>OY763327.1:0-5757100 GCA_963667295.1 Phycisphaeraceae bacterium | reverse complement strand
AGGCCGAGGCCCGTGCCCGTGGCACGGGTGGTGAAAAAAGGATTGAATAGCCGGTCGACCGTTTCGCGATCGATGCCGGGCCCGGTGTCGCGGACGCTGAGGCTCAGGCCGTCGTCACTCTCACAGGCATCGAGCGTGAGTTTGCGAGGCAGGTCGGTCTGGCTCATGGCTTCGACGGCGTTGCGTACGAGGTTCAGCAGCGCCCGGTGCAGCAACTCGGGGTCGGCCAAGACGACCAGGTCGGCCTTCTTTAAATAGATACGTCTGACGGTGACTTCGGCCGCCTCGATGGCAGGACGGTGCGTGGCGAGCACGCGGTCGAAGACTTCGCTGACGATCAGCGGTGACGGTTTAGGCTCGACCTCACGGGCAAAACTCAGGACGTCGCCGACGATGCCGTCGAGTCCGCGGACGGCTGAGGCGATCTCGGTCGCACAACGAAGCGGCTCCCTGACGTCGGAGGTAACTTCTTTGAGGTCCTGAACGATCATGGAAGCGTAAAGCTGGATCGCGGCCAACGGATTGCGGACTTCATGGGCGATGCCGGCGGCCATTTCTCCCAGCGCGGAGAGGCGTTTGGAGCGTTGCAGTTGAGCATCAGCCGACGCCAGTTCTTCACGGAGCCGAACGACTTCCGACTGCAGCGCCTCATGACTGCGCTGGAGTTTGTCAGTGACCTGGTTGTATGCACGGATGATCTCCGCCAGGTCGTCGACGCCTTGAGCAGCAGGAACGGATTGCTGAGTTTGCGAGGTCATACTTAAATAGATCCGGGTTAACCTTGCTTGTCGGTGAAGGATGAAACGTGCGGCCTGGATTTGGGTGGGCCGTAAGCATTGATCGCCCGGCCGGCTTTATTGACCTGTGTCAACTGGGCGCCGATCTGCTGCTGAGCGCCTTTCAGTTCGACCCGATCACGCTCGTCCTGCTCGACGACTTCCTTGAGCACACGCTCGATTTCGTCGAGCGTTTCGCGGACCTGTTGGCGCTGTTGCGGCTCGGCGGCGGCGGTCAGTTCGCCCCACTTGTCGCGGTACGGTGCGAGTTCGGCGTTGGAACGGGATAACGCCTCGATCACGGCCTGGCGTTCGGAGAGGACGGAGAGCAGTTGTTCGGTGGAGCCTTCGCGGATGCAGCGGGTCTGCTGCTGGCTGAGGGCTTTGAGTTGGTGGTAAAGATCACGCTGGCCGTTCAGAAGGCTCAGCATGGTCGATACCTGCTGGAACGGGGTATCTTTCATCATGACGGTCATCCATGACCTCTCTTTGGTAACGGCTCGGTGCCGTGCCCGCCGGGCATCCTGCCCTGGCATACGTGCTATCGGCAATTCGGGGCCGATAGCGCAAATCTTACCGGGTCAACTTCGGCGATCAGGCGAAAAAAGCCTATTCACCCGCCCGGCGACATCGCAAAAACTACCTTACCCGCCAACCCCGTCGGCGCTGGCCTGGCTGTTGAACAGGTTTCGATCGCTGGTCCAACGCAGCCAATCCTCCCAGTGCTCTCGCTTCATGGGCAGGTTCTCATCATCAAACGCCGAGTCGGGGATGCGCTCCAGTTGGCGGCGGGCCATGTCGTTGGCAACGCGCGCCTGCTGGAACTGGCCCAACTCGCAATGGGCATTGACGATCTGGACCCGGGCGATCAGGGACGCGGGGTCGTCGGCGTAATTATTCGCGGCCGTGTTGTAGAGCTGGATCGCCTGGGCGTAGATGCCAAGGTCATAGGCACAGTCGGCCTGGTAAAAGTAGGCGTTTCGCAGGTAGATGCCTTCGACCGGGGTCAGTATCTCGCCGTTGTTGCGTTTGGCTTCCAGGCCGCTGATCGCCTGGTTGTACAGGACCTGCGCCTGACTCAGCCGGTCTTTGCGTTCGCTGTCGAGTTCAACCTGTGTCGCATGAGATTGCGTGGTTGCGATCTGTTTTTCGATACCGGGCACGCTACGACGGTTCGAGTCGGCCAACAGGTATCGGAGGACCGGGCCATCGGGCGTGTCGCCGTAGCGTTGCACCGCTTCGGTCAACAGTTCGATCGCACGGACGTACTGAACGGGGTCTTTATCCCCCAGCCGGTGGTAGATCTTGCACAGGTTAATCAGCGCCTGCTGGTACTCACCGCTGTCGGGTGTGATCGCCTCGTGATCGTCGATGACGATGGTAAGTTTGTCGATCGCTTCCTGGGTACGGCCAAGCTCATCGAAACAGCGGGCCATGGGGACAAGACTGCTGTAGGTCTCGGGGCTACGTGGATATTCTTCGACGAGTGCCTGGAACTTCTCAAGCGCCGGGAGGTACTGTTCATTGGCCATGTATGCCTGTGCGATATTGCGGATCGCACGCAGGCGTTTGGGGTCGCCGTCACGTGTGCGGATAAATTCATCGTAGACGCGGATCGCCTGGGGCCAGAGCTGTGCGCGGTCGTAGTTGACGGCGGCGTTCCAGAGGCTTTGGCCGTGCAGTTCGTTGTCCTGGATGGTGACGAGGTCGGCGTGTTGCTCGTAGTATTCCGCGGCCTTGGCGTAGTAGGAAGCGGCCTGCTGGTTCGCCAGCCGGCGTGCTTCATGGGTTAGCTGAGGCTGGCCCGGGGCGCGTTCGGCGCTGCGTTGTGCTTCGGCCAGTCTTACATCGCCGATCTTCTGGCACGTCACAGCGAGGTCCAGCAAAAGCAACGGCGAAGGATCATCACCCTCCAATAGCGCCAGCACATCCAGGTAATCCTTGGCCCGGTCGTAGTCGTCAAGGTCGACGGCCCGTTCGTACTGCGTGCGGATCGCGATGTTGGCTTCTTTGCGGCGCGGGTCCCAGGTGCGGGTGCGATCGATCATTTCACGCACAGCCAGCTCGAAGTAGCGGCCGGCCGCGGCGTGATCGTTCAGATGCGCTTCGCACGTGGCCCGGCCTACGAGCGCGGCGATGTGTGCATCAGAGTAGGAGGGGTAACCTTCTTCGGCCTCGCGGAAGAATTCCAACGCCTGCTGGATGTTCTGGCCGTTGGATTGTGCTAACGAGAGTTGCCCGAGGCCGACGAGGATGTCGGCGTTGAGTTCGTCGGTGGGATTGAGGTTTTGCTGGGCATGCAGGTAGAGCTGCTGTGCATTTTCGACATCTTCAACCGCCTGATAGGCCTGGGCGAGCTTGATACTCAACGGGGCGAGATCGCCATCGCCACCACGGGCCGCGAGGCGTTGGATGCGCCGCAGCAGGTAGTTGATCGCCGCCTGCGGGTGATCGGCCTGGAGCATCAATGATGCCTGGAAGCTGTCCGCCCATATCTCTTGCTTGCGAGCGAGCGATTTGTCCGGCAACGCTTCGATGTCGTTGCGGAACCGATCCATCAATGGGGATATCTGATCCAGCACTGCCTGATCGATCTTCGGGCTGTCAGCGCGGCGACGTTCGATCATCCTTCTCAGTATCTGGTGACGATACACCCTTTCCGAGCCGGTCATCTGATCGAGGATCGCCAGCGCCTGCTTGTCTTTGCCTAAAGCAACCAGCGAATCGACGTGATGAACCCTGGAAAGTCCGGGCAATTCATGGCCCTTCGTCTGGGCTTTGCCGTAGTATTCAACGATGCGTTCGTTGATGGGCTTTGCCGCATCGATGCTGATGTCTGTCTTGTGAAGTCTCTCGAAGGTCAGGTCGGCGTAGAGCTGCCAGAAGTAGCCCTGCTCGACATTCGGGGCCTCGATGATCTTTTCCTTGACTTCCTCAAGAACCTTTTCGGCATCATCCAACTTCTCTTTCTGGATCAAGGTATCCGCGTTGGCGAGGCGGCCGTGGAAGTCGTGCGGGTCGGAGGAGGGCATGGCCATGAACACGCCGATCACCAGCAGCCCCATGCCGAACAGGAGCATGGGCAACTGCCAGACCTGCGACCAGCGCAGCTCTTCATTGCCCGCATCAGCGCGCGACATATCCGGCGTATCCGGATCTGGGGGCTGGGCGTCGGGTTGGGTCGGTGGGGCTTCGGCCATGGTTACGCCGCCTGCTCCTTGTCTTCGAGTTCAAGGATCTCACGGACCTGCTCCATGGTGCGCTGGGATTTGAGCACCATGATGCGTTCGAGCCGAGCGAAGACAGATTCGTCGTACAGCCGATGCCCGCCTTTGGTCCAACCGGCCTCACCGATCAAGCCCCACTTGGTGTAGTTGTGCAGCGTCTGCCTGCTGAGCCCGGTCGCGTTGACCAGCTCGCCGACCTTGTACCGCTTAGGCGGGATGACCAGCCGGCGGTTGGGCCGGTGGCTGGTGACTGGTGGCTGGTGGCTGGTGGCTAGTGAATGTTCGCTAGTCGTGGGAGTTTGTGTACTCATCTATATAGTTACTTATCTGTGCTAATGGCTAACGGCTGATGGCTTATGGCTATCCGCCACAACAAAACCCCACCCACGAGGGGCCGGTAATTTGACATATCGTCAAAGCGAGCGGGTGTGCGTTAATAAGGATGGGGTTGAGAATGGCGAAGAAATTGTGTGAATATGCAGCGTTGAATTGAATATTATCGGACTGTTGTATGGTACGGATTCACACAAAAACCCGACCAGGCAAGAACCCGACCAGGATGGCCGGGCTATATGGGGTTACTTGTGGGCGGTGAGTGTGAAGGTCATGGGGAGTTTGCCGCGCAGGGTCCCTGGAAGCTGCCATTGGAACGGGCGGGTTTGCTGCATCATCGCGTATCGGGGGAAGGGACAGAAGTCGGACTCGCTGACACGGTCGATGGTCAGGCCGGCATTGATGAGGTTTGTAATGATGTCGCCGAGGGGATGGATGTGTTCAATGCTGCGGTTGTGGGTGAACGTCGCATCCGGGTCGGCGTAGGTGCCATCTTCGTTGAATTCGATGGGTTCGTTGCCGAGATAGGGATTCACCGCTTGAAGATGTGATGTACCCTCAGCTCCGGAGCGTTGTTCAAGCACATCGGAAAACGGGTGACATTCATTAAGGATGTAGCGGCCGCCTTCGTTGAGCATCGCGGCGATCACCTTCGCCCAGCCTTCAAGGTCCGGCAGCCAGCAGAGGCAGCCGATGGATTGAAAGACGATGTCGAATTGTCTGTTGATGACCTTGGGCGCATCGTAGAAGTTAGCACAGACGAATTCGGCTTTCAGGCCAAGCTCATCACGCAATAGTTTTGCCTTATCGATCGCGGGCTGCGAAAAGTCGAGCCCGACAACCTCCGCGCCGAGGCTCGCCCACGAAAGCGTCTCCATCCCCATGTGGCATTGCAGTTGAAGCAGGGATTTGCCGGCCACATCCCCCACCGCTTCGACGACATGCGGGTAAAGGCAATGTCCACCACCACGCAAAGCGTCCGCATCCGCGCGATACATCGCGGACTGCCAGTGCGCTTCGACACGGTCGTCCCACATCAGGCGATTGGTGGCGATGGCGGTTTGATAGTTGTATGATGACGACATTTGGACAGTATAATAATCGGTTAGTTGTTGGATCGACCCAAGCATCCAACCATCCACAGGGAACCGATCCCTATCAAGATTACAGTCCCAGGCTCCGGGATTGTCGCTATGAAGATCCCTTCGTAACCATCTGTAAACTTGAGTCGCAAGACAAGTTCCCCGTCATCGTTGAAGGACCTGGGAGCAATATCGGAGCCGATGGGGGTATGAAGGTTTTCTATTCTACTGATCGTTCGAAGATCCTCGATCTCAGGAGTATCGTTTACATCAAACTTGTCGCCGGTCCGCGCGATCAGTTTCAGCCTGCCAAGCGTGTCAGTTACCCAGACCCCAAAGTCATTCGATGAATCAACCCCGGGTCCCGTCAAGAACGTGCTGAGAACTATCTGGCCCACATCGTTTATACTCGGCTTGGCGGCAAGTGGGAACAAAGAAGAATCGCCTTGAAAAACCACCCCTTCTTCGGTCCCGGGGGCTTGGTCACCAGACCGCGCGATGAGCTTTAACTCCCCAGGCACACCCGCCCAATAACCTTGATCATTTTCCCACGTTACCCCGGGGCCGACGACGAATCCATTGAAAGCTATCTGGCCCGCGTTGTTGATGGGGACGGAGCCAGTCGCAGTTTGCCAAAACACTACACCTGGCTCCATACCGGGAGCTTGATCACCGGCGCGGGCAACAATCTGGAGAGATTCCGGTTTACCGGCCCAAATAACGCTCCTATCGACCAACTGACCAGCACCATCGCCCAAGTCACTGACGAAGGTTACATGACCCTGCTCGCTGAACCCGGTAAGAAACGGACCCAGTACGGTCGCGCCATCATCGCCCCCCGGTGCAGAGTTCTCCGAACGAACAATCAGGTCCAAACCCGCTTCTGATCCAATCCAGATACTCATTCGATTTGAGAGTTCGATTCCCGGCCCCAGTAAATTGCTCTGCATAACAAACCGCGCCGAACTGTCGAAGAAGGAGAAACGAGGATCGAAAAACGTAACTCCGGCAGGCAGGCCCGGTGCCTGGCTGCCCTCGCGCCAACGAAGCCTGAAATGATCGGGAACCCCTTGCCAAAAACCCGAGTTATTGAAGTGCTCCACGCCGCCGCCTATAAGGTCGCCACTAACGACAACTTGACCGTCGTTTGTCAGGGTAGAAAGGGAAAACTGTCGAAAGTTGACTCCCGTTTCGGTTCCCGGGGCATGTGAGCCATTCAGCACCAACAATGAGACATCATCTACTTCGCCGGACCATATTCCACGAAAGTTTGTTGAATCAACGCCCGGTCCCGATATACCCGCCTCGAACGCGATCTGCCCCGCGTAATTGACCCAGGGACTAGAGAGCGAACTGAACGTGACGCCGGTGTCCGTTCCCGGAGCTTGATCACCCTCCCGTACTGTCACGACTGGGGAATCAGCCGCGCCGATCCAAAGCGCAGTGTCGTTGGCCGTATCAATACCCGGACCAGTGAGACTTGCCCGAAAAGAAATCCGCCCACCCGGATGGAGGTTCACGTCAAAAAAGTGTTTGTATTTGATATCGGGTCCCAAGCCGTTGGCGGCCGAACCACTCAAAGCGACCGTCTTGTACGTTATGGTTGCGTGAACGAAATTTGGAGATGTCAATAGGGATCCATACAGCAATACCACGCTAAACCCAAAGAGCAGCTTCCCCGTCATCTGTATACAACTCCTATACCTTGGCGCCAGCTTGTTACTTAAGCGGTTAACATACTCCTGCTCCCCCAGATAACCGGCCCAATTATTAAAGACAATAATTTCTTATTATGGGCCAGGTTATTTAAATGTCAAGGACTTAAGTATTGGTATACTGGCTCGCTGTGACGAGTTTCGCCCATCTTCACTTCCGGTAAAAACCAGTAAAGGTATTAGAACCTGGAATGTTGCTGCTACCCCTTCGCCCTTCTGCGTCGCCTCAATTCCGCATCGATGAAGCCTTGGAGGTCGCCGTCCATGACGCGTTGGGGGTTGGGCTGTTCGTAGTGGGTGCGGTGGTCTTTGACGCGGTTGTCGTAGAAGACGTAGGAGCGGATTTGTGTGCCCCAGCCCATGTCGAGCTTGCCGCCGGTGGCGGCGTCCATTTCGGCAGCGCGTTTTTCTTCTTCGAGCAGTTCCAGTCGGCCGCGCAGGATGTTCATACACTGCTTGCGGTTCTGCTCCTGGGATTTGTGGGTGGAGCTGACGATCTGGATACCGGTCGGTAAGTGCGTAATGCGTACGGCTGTCGCGACCTTGTTGACGTTCTGTCCGCCGGGACCTGAGGAGCGGGCGAAGTTGACGACGTCCAGGTCTTTGTCGTCGATCTCGACGCCGCCGGTGTCGGGGAACTCGGGCACGACATCAACAGCGGCAAAGGAGGTTTGGCGTTTACCCTGGGCGTTGAACGGCGAGACGCGCGCCAGGCGGTGGGTGCCGCGTTCGCAGGAGAGGTAGCCGTAGGCCATCGGGCCCTTGATGTAGAGGGTGACGTCCTTGAGGCCGGCCTCTTCGCCGTAGGTCTTGTCGACTTCGGAGACGTCCCAGCCCATGTTCTCACAGTAATAGATGAACATGCGCAGGAGCATTTCTGTCCAGTCCTGGGCTTCGGTGCCGCCTTCACGGGAGTAGATGGACAGGTAGCAGTTGCGAGGATCGTACTTGCCGGACAGAAGCGAGAGCGTTTCGAGGCGATCCATCTCTGCCTCGAGCTTCTTCGCTTCTACAAGGACTTCGTTCTTGGTGTCGGCGTCGTCGGCCTCCTGGGCCATTTCCAGCAGCAGTACGGCGTCTTCGACCCGCTGCGTGGCGGCGGCGATGGGCCCGACGATAGCCTTGACCGTCTTGAGTTCGGCGACGACTTCGTTTGCTTTGTCGGGGTTGTCCCAGAAACCGGGGTCGCCCATCAGGGCTTCCAGTTCTTTGAGCCGGGCCTGTTTCTGGTCGCAGTTAAAGAGAGTCGCGGATGCTTTCCACCCGCGCCTCGAGCTCCTTCAGCATGGAAGGAACGCTTTCGATGGTATGTATCTGTTCAGCCATGGCCGAGAGTATAGCGAAGATGTTCAGGTTTGGCACAAGTGGGCGGCTCAAGCATGGTAGCTGGGGGATGGCTCAAGCACATGCTCAAGGCTTGCGGCCGATCGGCGTCGTGTGCGAAGCGACCACAGTGTTTCATCAAGCCGCCAAACCTCGTATCCGGGACACGACGGGTACCGGAAAAACAGCCTCGAGAATGAACACATGGCTGCAACGGGGCTTCAATGGTTATCGCACGTACTCCGAGGCATACTTCACATGGCGACACTACCGGCCAGTAATATTATTATGGATCAAGTATGAAGATTTTTTCACACCGACAGACCAATAAAAAACGTGCTACCGAACGGTGAGGGCGGCACACCCCCTATAAAGATTTGACTGTCTTATGTAACTTCAGCCGGCTGGTCAATCTGTCGAAATCTCGATCAGACTAGGGTAGTTGGCCTCGGGATTGTCGCCACGAATGCGCACCGGGGTCACAGTTATTTATTTCCGACTGGGAGGTGCAGAAAGATGTTTAGGCTTTTCAATCCGACGATCAAAACCAAATTGTTAGGCGGCTTCATAATCACGGCGCTGGTGACACTGAGCGTCGGCATAATCGGGTACTTCGGGCTGACCTCGACCACAGGCAGCGTCACCGAGATCGGTGCCGTCAAACTGCCGAGTGTTGAATCCCTAAAGACCATCAAGGTTCAAGGCAACGAAGTTCAGGCGGCGCAGCGCACATTGATGAACCTGGACCTGGATAAGAACAGCCGAGAGAGGCAGTTCCAACGGTTCGTGCATGCGCGTGAGAAGTACGAAGCGGCCTGGAAGACATACGAGCAGTTACCGCATACCGAAGAGGATACAAAGTTGTGGGACCAATTCGTCCCAGTCTGGAACCAGTGGCGTGCCGAAAACAATACATTCCTCGAACTGGTCAAGCAGGTGCAAGCGACCGATCTTGGCAACCCGTTGCGGCTGTCCAATCAACTCGAACAATGTCGTGCCGATCATTATCAACTCATTGTCCGCCTGAATGACATGGTGCACAAGGGGCAGACGTTTGATGGTGGGACCGACGCCACCGCCTGCCGTCTTGGGCATTGGTTGCATGACTTCCAAACGAGTAATCCTGAAGTCAACAAGCTGATGAATCAAATCAGCGAACCGCACCGCAAGTTCCACGAGTCTGCCGCAAAGATCAAGATGCTGACGGCTTCGGGCAACCAAGCCGAGGCGGATACGGTGTTTGAGAACGAACTCAAACCCGCGATGGTTGCCACGTTCGGCCTGCTGGATCAACTGCTGGCGACATCGGATCACGCGATTAAGCTGGTGGATGCCGCAAACACACAGGGCCTGGAAGCCTGCCGGTTAAAGCAGGATGAAGCCAACGCGTTGCTAGACAAGATCATCCAACTCAACAGCGAGATGGCGGCTAATGAAGTGGAAGCGGGCATCGCCACGGCCAACCAATCGATCACGACAACCATCATCGCGGTCTGTGTTGGCGTGTTGCTGGCGTTGGGCTTCGGCATCATGTTGGCGATGGCGATCACGCGCCCGATCACCGCGGTGGTAACCCGTCTGAAGGATATCGCGCAAGGTGAGGGCGACCTGACGCAGCGTGTTGATGAGGACCGACAGGATGAATTGGGCGAGCTGGGCAAGTGGTTCAACACATTTGTGAAGAAGGTTCACGACATCATCGCGGATATCGCAGACAGTGCGCGTGAGGTGGCGGGTGCAGCGACCGAGATCGCGGCCGCCAGCGAAGAGATGGCGGCGGGCATGGGCGAGCAATCCGCCCAGATCACACAGATCAGCTCTGCCATCGAAGAGATGTCGGCAAGTGTGATGGAAGTCTCACGCAAGAGCAGTGACGCCACGGACAGCGCCAACCAGGCTGGTGAAGCCGCTGTCAGAGGTGGCTCGGTCGTGGAAGAGACGATCGGTGGGATGAATCAGATCTCCGAAGCGGTCGACGCCAGTGCCGCGAGTGTTTCGGAACTGGGTAAGCGTGGCGAGCAGATCGGTCAGATCATCGAGGTGATCAACGACATCGCCGATCAGACGAACCTGCTGGCGTTGAACGCGGCGATCGAAGCGGCACGTGCCGGCGAACACGGTCGCGGGTTCGCGGTGGTCGCCGATGAAGTACGTAAGCTGGCCGACCGAACGACCAAGGCAACAGAAGAGATCGCACAATCGATCGAAGCAATTCAGACGGAGACTACGGAAGCGGTCAAGCGGATGGAAGCGGGCACGGAGCAGGTCGGGGTCGGCGTGACCAAGGCCACGGAAGCCGGCGACAGCCTTAAGGAAATCGTGACCAGTGCGCGCGGTGTCGCGGATATGATCCGCTCGATCGCCGCATCGGCTGAAGAACAATCTGCCGCCAGCGAGCAGATCAGCAGGAGCATCGAGCAGATCACGGCCGTGACAAGCCAGGCCGCGGAGAGCGCGAACCAATCGGCGTCCGCGGCAACGGACCTCAGCAGCAAGGCCGAATCACTTCAGCAGATCGTCAGCCAGTTCAAGCTGGACACGCGCAGGTCGCGAGCCGCTTAATACGATGTCCGGTATGGGCCAATCCCGTATAGACTATACACAATCAGTGGGGCAACAATCGTTGCCTCACTGATTTTTTCTTTGGGCTGTTGCCTGCATCTGAAACATCGATGATGGGTAACGGATTTATTCATCACACGTGGGGCTTCGTCGCGGCTATTTTGCCGACGTTCCTGCCAATCAACTTTGCAGTGAGGGACCCACATCTACAAGCCATTGAATGAAGTCACGGATCGCCCCAGGATGAACCGCAAAAGCCCGGACAATAAAGTACGTGCAACGAAATCAAAATCATTGCAGCAAGCACCGGAGTATTATCGGCCACGCATTTTCTTTAGTAAATAAAAAAATGGCATCGATCCACGCAATAAGGCTAACCATGTCTGATTAACCCACCGATAGTCAATTAGAACATTATCCGCTGATGCGGCAGAGTGTGCCATCAGCATGTGCGTTGGGCCGCACAATGAATGTTCAAACAATTGGGCAATGCCTGGACATTTTTCAGACATTGGGGTCACATCATAACATGGGGGACTAGGAGACAAACGCCATGCGTTTGACGGTTGGTCGAAAGCTCTCTATTGGGTTCGGGATTGTTATTGTCCTGATGGGTGTCAGCTACGGGGTAAACCGGCATCTGATGGCGAAAGTCAAGACCGCTGAACATGATGCACAGCGGTTGCAGAGTAATTCGAAGTTCATGGTTGAAAAAGTGGTTGACCACTACAAGTGGCTCGACGGTCTGAATGGAACCTTTGCGTACGATAAAAACCGCGTCGAGGTTCAGCTCGATCCGACGCAATGCGGGCTGGGCAAATGGCTGAGTGGTGAAGAGGCCAAGCAACTCTCGGGTGAGTATGCCACGATCGCACAACATCTGAAGGATATCGTGCCAGTGCATGACCACCTGCATCAGTCCGCGGGGCAGATAGATGTGTTGTGTCAGACAGTCAGCAGCGAGGACCGTTCACAAGCCGAGACGATCTTCCTGGAGCAGACACCGAAGTATCTTCAAGCTGTGCAAACCGAACTTAATAGCATTCGCGATGAGTTGGAGACCGAAGCCAACAAGAAGAGTGAAGCGGTTGAAGCGAGTCTTGCCCAGATGTCAGGCATGTCCCTGATCTTGTTCGGGGTAGCTTCGCTGCTGGCGATCGGTATAGGCATATTGATCACACGCTCCGTCGTTGGGCCGATCCGCGATATTGTGCTACGCCTGAGGGATATCGCGGAAGGAGAAGGCGACCTGACCCAGCGCGTCGACCAGGACCGTCATGACGAGCTGGGTGAGTTGGGGACGTGGTTCAACACGTTTGTCGCCAAGGTTCACAATATCATCGTTGAGATCGCGCAGGGATCACGCGACGTCGCGGGTGCGTCTACCCAGATCGCGGCCGCCAGCGAGGAGATGGCGACGGGGATGACGGAGCAGTCGTCGCAGATCGCCCAGATCAGCACGGCGATGGAGGAGATGTCCGCCAGCGTGAGTGAAGTGACCAACAAGAGCATTGAAGCGGCGGACAACGCCAACCAGGCGGGCGAGGTCGCGACGCGAGGCGGCCATGTTGTGGAAGAAACGATCAAAGGCATGAGCGCGATCAGCGAAGCGGTGAACGCCAGCGCGTCAAGTGTTTCGGAACTCGGCAAGCGTGGCGAACAGATCGGACAGATCATCGATGTGATCAACGACATCGCCGACCAGACAAACCTGCTGGCGCTGAATGCTGCGATCGAAGCGGCACGTGCCGGTGAACACGGGCGCGGGTTTGCGGTGGTCGCCGATGAAGTGCGTAAGCTGGCAGACCGCACCACGAAAGCGACCGAAGAGATAGGCGAATCGATCAGCGCTATTCAAACCGAAACGACGGAAGCGGTGAACCGTATGAACGCGGGGACCGAGCAGGTGGGCATGGGCGTGAAACAGGCGCAGGAAGCCGGCGACAGCCTCAGAGAGATCGTTGCCAATTCACAAGTGGTAGCGGATATGATCCGATCGATCGCCGCCACGGCCGAACAACAGTCCGCGGCGAGTGAAGAGATCAGCCGGAGTATCGAATCGATCAACGCGGTGACCAGTCAGGCGGCGGAAGGCGCCAACCAATCCGCCAGTGCGTCGGCTCAGCTCAGCAGCAAATCCGAACAGTTGCTACGGATTGTCAGTCAATTCAAGATTGACGAACATGCAGTACAGGCGGCTTAGCCAATAAGGCGTTTGCATATTGGCGCATTCACAAAACAACCCCCGGGTAACACCGGGGGTTGTTTGTTTTGTTCATCGATTACAGCGTTGCACGCATCGAAAGCACCCGCGTTCAGTCACCTAATACATACGCAAAGATCAAGGGCGCGACGATCGTGGCGTCGGACTCGATCATGAACTTGGGCGTGTCGACTTCGAGCTTGCCCCAGGTGATTTTTTCGTTGGGCACCGCGCCGGAGTACCCCCCGTAGCTCGTACAGGCATCCGAGGTCTGGCAGAAGTAACCCCAGAAGCGCGTGTCTTGCATCTTCAGGTCCTGGATCATCATGGGCACGGCACAGATGGCGAAGTCGCCCGCGATGCCGCCGCCGATCTGGAAGAAACCGACGCTGGGAGAGTCGGCATGGGCGCCCGGCATATTCTTGAGGTACCACTCTGCCAAGGCCTGCATCTGCTCGGTGCCGCTCTTGACGCATTGATGATTCGGGACCGTGCCTTTCATGACGTTGGCGGCGAAGATGTTGCCGGTGGTCGAGTCTTCCCAACCGGGGGTAAACACGGGGATATTCTTTTCACAGGCCGCAAGCATCCATGAGTCTTTGGGATCTAGCTGGTAGTGCTCCTCCAATTCACCGCTACGGATAATTTCGAAAAGAAATTCCGAGGGGAATCGACGGATGCCGGCGTCGCAGGCGGACTTCCATTGCTTGATCAACCGGCTTTCCAGGTGGCGCATGACGGTTTCGGGGATGCAGGTATCGGTGACGCGGTTCATGCCGCGATCGTAGAGAGCCTGTTCATCCTCGGCGGTCAATGCCTGCCAGTCCTGGCAGTGTTCGTATTCGGTGCCGGCCAGCAACACAAAGAGGTCTTCTTCCAGATTCGCACCGGTGCAGGAAATCGCGTGGACCTTGTCATCACGGATCATACGGGCGAGTGTCTTGCCCAGGCGGGCGGTGCTCATCGCACCGGCGAGGGAGACAAGCATCTTGCCGCCTGCGTTGATATGAGCTTCATATCCCTTGGCGGCGGCGACCACTTCCCGGCTGTTGAAGTGCAGATAGTTGGATTCCATGAACCGGCGGATCAGGCCCGTGCCGGTTTCATAGCTGAGCCCGGCCTTGACGGCGGTTTGTGTCTGTGTGCTCATGTGATAGTACCTTTCATTACGCGCTTGTGATCGTATTGATAATGACGGTGCGGCAAGTGGGCCTTAGACAACACCGGGAAACCCATCATAGCCCCAGCACGTCGCTCATACCGTAACGTCCGGCGGGCTTCCCGGCCAGCCACTTGGCGGCTCGCAAAGCGCCGTTGACGAACGTGTCGCGTGTCGAGGCCTTGTGCGAAAGCTGCACTTCTTCGCCGAGTGTGGCAAATGATACGGTATGGCGGCCGACCTCGTCGCCGAGCCGCAGGGCATGCACGCCGATCTCGCCGGGTATGCGCGGGTCCATACCGGATCGGCCGTGCTTGACGTCTTTATTGATGTCCTTGCCGGTCGCATCGCAGATGGATCTGACCAGGCCCATGGCCGTGCCGGAGGGTGCATCCTGTTTGAATCGGTGATGGGCCTCGACGACCTCGATGTCGTAGTCGTCACCGAGTTGCTTGGCGACCTTGCCGACGAGCGCAAACAGGAGGTTCACGCCGAGGCTCATGTTCGGGGCCTGCAGGACGGGGATCGTTTGGCTGGCGGCCTGGAGGGCTTGTTCATCGGCGTCGGTCAGGCCGGTCGTGCCACAGACCAGGGCGATGCCGCGATCGACGCAGAGCTTGACGGCGGCCTGAACCGCAGGCTGAACACTGAAGTCGATCATGACATCGGGTTTGGCATCGAGCGTGGTCGTGATCGCCACCCCGGCCTCGGCCTCCCCCGCGACGCGGCCGGCATCCTGGCCCAATAGATCACAGCCGTCGTGCTCCAGGGCGGCGACCAGTTCCAGCTGCGGGTCCGCCCCGGCCAGGGCGACCAATCGCCTTCCCATCCGCCCCGCTGCCCCGTTAATTGCTACTTGAATCATGAAATTTATCCTGTGATTCTGACCTGACCGCCATGCGGGGTCCGGTAGTATCGGCGTGTTTGGGCCTAAAGACCCGTAATCCGGAACATTAAACCCATGGATAGTTCCGGGCAAGCCGCAGACGCCTTTTCATGGGTGCGGATGGTCAGATCGCGTTGGTTTTACTACAATTAAATATCCCGAGTAGATAATCCCACAACCCCTCTGAGAGCATAGCTTTGAGTTTCCTCGATAAGTTCAAAGGCGGTAAAGGCAAAGGTGGCGACGGCGGCAACGACGGCGGTGGCGATGGTGGTGACGGCGGCAACGGTGAGGGCGGCGTCTCTTACAAAACCGATCCCCGCAAGGCCCGACGCTTCTTCGAGCACGCCGAAACCACAGCCAACGCCAGCAACTACGACTACTCGGTGGACCTGTACATCAGCGGCCTGAAGTACGACCCGGGCAATCTGAAGCAGCACGAAGCGCTGTACGAGGTCGCCAAGCGTCGGAAGGTCAGCGGTGGGAAACCTGCCGGCATGGGCGAGCGGATGAAGCGTTCCGGCAACACGCCGGTGGACAAGATGCTGCATGCCGAGAAGCTCTGGGCGAAGAATCCGTTGGATGAGGGATTGGCCGGGGATGTGTTCAAGGCGGCCGTTGATGCATTTGACGAAATCGACGATGAGCTTGGCTTGGGCGATGTCGCGTTCTGGGTCGGCGAGATCTGGGTGCCGATGATCGGCCAACAGAAAAAGCCCAGCCCCAAGAAGTACATCCAGGCCAAGGACCTGTTCGTCCGACTGAACCGCTACGACAAAGCGGTCGAGGCCTGCCGGAGAGCCGCCGCGTTAAGCCCCAACGACAGCAAGCTGCTCAGCGAACTGAAAGACCTTCAGGCCGAGCAGATGATGGCGGAGAAACGGTACGGCGGTGGCGGTGAAGGCGACTTCCGTAAGAACCTTAAGGACAGCGATGCCCAGGCAGCGATCCAGCAGGAATTGCAGTTGCGTAAGAGCGGTAGCGCCGGCGACGAGATCATTGCACGCCGCCGGGCAGAGTACGAGGAAGACCCCGGCGATGTGACCCGCATGCAGAAGCTGGTAGACGCACTGGTCGCTCGCGAAAGCGCCGAAACAGAGAAAGAAGCGATCGAACTGCTGAAGAAAAGCTGGGAAGAGACGGGCCAGTATCGTCACCGCGTACGGATGGGCGACATCCAGATGAAGCAGTTCAACCGTGTGCTGCGTCAGATCAAGGCCAAGATCGACAAGGAACCGCAGAACCAGGAGCTCATCCAGAAGTTCCAGGCCGGCAAGCAGAAGCAGTTGCTGTTCGAGCTTCAGGAATACACGGACCGCTGCAAGAACTATCCGACGGATATGGGTCTGCGTTACGAGCTTGGCCGGCGCTTGTTTGCGGCGGGTAAGTACGACGACGCGATCGGCGCGTTCCAGCAAGCCAAGGCCGATCCCAAACGCCGAGCCATGTCACATGAATTCCTCGGCCGCTGCTACATCAACAAGGAATACCTTGACGAGGCCGTCGACACGCTCGCACAAGGCATTGATGCTCACAAGATCCCGGACGATCGGCTGGCGAAGGAGTTGCGCTACCTGAAGATGGATGCGCACATGAAGCTGGCGATCAAGAACAAAGACCTGGAGCAGGCCAAGGAAGCCCAACAGATTGCATCCGCCATCTTCCAGTCCGACATCAAGTACCACGACATCCAGCAGAAGATGGAACAGATCAAGAAACTGATCGAGAAGCTTAAGAACGGTGACGGCTAAAACCATGCAAGCCATCGCCATCATCCCCGCACGCTACGGCTCGACCCGATTCCCCGGTAAACCCCTGGCCAATAAGACCGGCAAACCGTTGATCCAACATGTTGTTGAACAGGTCCGTAAGGCTGATACGATCAGCCGGACGATCGTGGCGACGGACGATCAACACATCTACGACGCGGTGATCGGCTTCGGCGGCGAAGCGGTCATGACCCGGGAAGATCATCCCAATGGAACCAGCCGACTCGCCGAGGCGGTCGAACAGCTTGATGCCTCACCCCTCAAGCCTCAGGCTTCGAGCCTCATTGTTAATGTTCAGGGTGATGAGCCCGAGATAGAGCCCGGTGTGATCGATCAACTCGTGCAGGGCCTGGCCGACGATCCGGACGCACCGATGGCGACGCTGGCCAGCCCGTTTGCCGATGACGAAGACCCAAGCAATCCCAACATCGTCAAACTCATCGTCGACCAGCACGGCCACGCGATGTACTTCTCCCGCAGCCTCATCCCCTACTACCGCGACAACAATACTCAAACCTCAAGTCTCAAGTCTCAAGCCTACCTCAAGCATCCGGGCTTGTACGCCTACCGCCGCGACTTCCTGTTGAAGTACGTCACACTGCCCCCCACTCCACTGGAAGAAGCGGAAAAACTCGAACAGCTCCGCGCACTGGAGCATGGCTACAAGATCCTGATCATTCAAACGCGCGTTCGCCACCACGGCATCGACACGCCCGAACAATACGACGCCTTTGTCTTAAGACAAGCTTAAAAAAACAGCGTGACTTGCCTTACGACGATCAACTCCATACGCCCGATTTAACAAATCATAAAGATGTGTTGTCTTGTATAGATCATGCTCATACAATCCTACCGGCCCGGAATTACTTAACAACAATACGAACCGTACTACGGGCTCTTGGCCCTGTATGGGGGATACTCCAAGAATCAGGTTTACGATTAGCCACCATGTATGTGCTGCCAATCCACATCCCGACTTATGTAGAAGATGGCCGCTACTACACGGACGTCTCGTGGAAACAGGACCTGCTGCTGGTGCGGGATTGGCTGGCCGAAGCCTATGGCGGCCTGACTTTAGTCACGCCCTCCCTGCCCAGGTCGGAGGCGGATGCAAGTGTGATGCAACTGGACGAGATCGGCCGGGATGACGGCATAGACGTGGTGGCGTCGTTCGATTTGCGATGCCGGACGAGAGACTACTGGCGGGCGCAAGGCAAACAATGGGTAGCCGATCTGCAAAGCACGTTTGATAAAGCAAAAGTCGTGCACTGCTCAGCGGGCGAAGCGTTTAGGCCGATGTGGTATCAGGCGCATCAGGCCGCAGTCAAAGCGAACATCCCAACCGTCTTGCACGGACCGGACATGGACCCGCACGTGACACAGACCGGAGTCAAGGGCAAGCTGTATTGTGCCATGTTCGATCGGATGCTCCGCAAGACTGCCGGCGAAGCGGATATCTGTTTTTTCAAACAGGGACTTGTTTACGATCGCTATGCGCAGTACGCAAAACGGATCGAGTCGTTCTGCCACTCAATGCATCAAGAGGCGGACGTGATCAGTGTCGAGCAGTTGAGAACACGACTTAAACAGCTTGGTCCTGGTCGGCCACTGAGAGCCGTCTATGCCGGGCGGTTTGTTGCGCGTAAAGGCTTAAATGATGCGATCGCGGCGGTAGCGAAGGCAAACAAGCACGGTGTGCCCGTGGAGTATCATCTTTATGGCTCGGGACCTGAGCAAACAATACTTATAGCCCAAGCCCAGTCTTTAGGCATCGCGGATCGAGTGATCTTCCACGGCTTTGTCAGGTATGACAATACGTTCCTGAGCAAGCTGGCGGAATACGATCTGCTGCTGTTCATACCGACCGAGGAAGACACGCCCCGGATGCTCTACGACACGATGGCCGCGGGCCTGCCGCTGGTTGGCAGTAAGATTCCGTTCCTTGAATACCGGGTAGACAGCGATCAAATGGGCCGCCTGGTGGAGATCGGTGACACAGAGGCGGCTGCGGTTGAGCTGGGGCGGCTCTATCAAGAGCCTGCAAGACTCAAGTCATTGTCGCATGCGGCCCGGGAGGCAGGCGTCCGTCACAGCCTGGAACAGTGGTACAAGCAGCGAGCGGAATGGACCCAAGAGGTCATCATGCCCAAACAAGTCAGCACGATGGTTGCAGTCTGATCCCTTAAATCAGTAGGGCTCGGAGAATGTGTGAAAAATGTATTAAAGGTTTTATTGGTCTAAATATAGCCAAAACAAGCCTTTTTTGAGGACTTGCTGTAGAAATTTGGTTCACCCGTTGGATTTACGGCACGGGTCTTGCCGAGTAAGTACTTGACGGGACGTATTTAGACGCTATTCTTTCTCGACTCCGAGCTTATAGACTCTTCGAAGGGTCTTTGCCGGCATCGAGGCGGGCCTATGAGGGGTGCCGAGACGGGGAAAGGCGATAATTCGCATGGGATACAACCGCCAACCCCAACGTTCCTGAACCTTAACCAACAGATGGCTAAGTCTGACGCCGCCCGGCTTCATGGCCAGGCGGGGTGAAGACCTGACAGACCGTACCGATAGAAGGTAACTACCATGACGACCGCGACCGCTAGCAAGAAGAACATGGCCGACCGCCTGGCGATCACCCGTAACTTCGGGATCTGCGCCCACATCGACGCCGGCAAAACCACCGTCACCGAGCGCATCCTGTACTACACGGGCAAGAGCTACAAGATCGGTGAAGTCCACGAAGGCACCGCCACGATGGACTTCCTTGAAGACGAGCAGCAGCGCGGCATCACGATCCAGTCCGCCGCAACCACCTGCCCCTGGACACACCACGGCCAGGACTACATCCTCAACCTGATCGACACCCCAGGCCACGTCGACTTCACCATGGAAGTCGAACGGTCGATGCGTGTGCTCGACGGCGCGGTCGTCGTCTTCGACGGTAAGGAAGGCGTCGAGGCTCAGTCGGAAACCGTCTGGCGTCAGGCCGACCGCTACCGCGTCCCGCGCATCTGCTTCATCAACAAGATGGACAAGCTCGGCGCCGACTTCGAATACAGCTTCAAAACAATTAAGGATCGCCTCGGCGCTCCGGCCGTAGCCGTGCAGATCCCCATCGGCGCGGGCAACGAGTTCGAAGGCGTCATCGACCTGCTGACGATGAAAGCCTACTACTTCTCCAAGGAAGAGCTGGGCGCGGTCGTCGAAGAAAAAGAAATCCCCGACGATTACAAGGATATGGCCACCCTCTGGCACCACGACCTGGTCGAACGGGCCGCGGAGCTGGATGATGACCTGACCGAGAAGTTCCTGAATGATGACGACCTGACACCGGATGAAATCCGCCGGGCTCTGCGTAAGGGCACTATTTCCCGCAAGATCCACCCGACCTACTGCGGCTCGGCTCTTCAGAACATCGGCGTGCAGCGGCTGATCGACGGCGTGATCGAATACCTGCCGAACCCGACCGAAGTGCCGGAAGTGCAAGGTACCGATGTCAAGGACGCCGAGAAGAAGCTGACCCGTCCGCACGACGAGAAAGCCCCCTTCTCAGGTCTCGTCTTCAAAATCGTTAACGATGCCCACGGCGACCTGACCTACGTCCGCGTCTACTCCGGTGTGCTCGAAAAAGGCAGCCGCGTGCTGAACTCAAACAACGGCAAGCGTGAGATCATCAGCCGTATCTTCGAGATGCACGCCAAGGACCGCATCGCCCGCGAAACCGCCAGGGCTGGCGAGATCGTCGCCATCGTCGGCCTGAAGAACTCGATGACGGGTGAAACCCTCTGCGATACAAACGACCCGATCGTTCTGGAGCGTATGGACTTCCCCGAGCCGGTTATCTCCATGAGCATCGAGCCGGCGACCACCGCCGACAAGGAAAAACTGGGCAACGCGCTGGTCACCATCCGCCGCGAAGACCCGTCGTTCCAGAGCCACTACGATGAAGAAACCGGCCAGACCATCATCGCCGGCATGGGTGAACTTCACCTGGACATCATCAAGACCAAGCTCATCCGCGACATGAAGGTCGGCGTGAACGTCGGTACCCCGCGTGTGGCCTACAAGGAATCGATCAGCAAGCAGGCTGAAGGCCGCGGCATCCACAAGAAACAGACCGGCGGCCGTGGTCAGTTCGGCGACTGTTCGATCCTCGTCGAGCCCATCACACAGCAACAGGCCGAAGAACAGAAACTGGAATACAAGGACGGCGTCGCGTTCGAGAACAAGATCATCGGTGGCGCGATTCCCAAGGAATACATCCCGTCGGTGGCCGTTGGCTGCCGAGAGACCGCCAAGAGCGGTGTGTTGGCCGGCTACCCGCTGCTGGGCGTGAAGGTTACACTCGTGGACGGCAAGTTCCACGACGTCGACTCCTCGCAGATCGCGTTTGAGCAGGCCGGCACACTGGCGTTCAAGGAAGCGACCCGCAAGGCGGGCCTGGAACTTCTCGAGCCGATCATGAAGGTCGTCATCACCACCCCGGACGAGTTCCTGGGTAACGTCACCGGCGACCTGAACCGCCGCCGTGCGATCATCAGCGAGACCGAGCAACGCGGCAACACCCGCGTGGTCACCGCCGAAGCCCCGCTGTCGGAAATGTTCGGCTACTCGAACACCCTCCGCGGCATGAGCCAGGGACGCGCCAGCTACGCAATGGAACCCCTGACCTACCGCCCCGTCCCCGGCAACATCGCCAAGGAAATCCTCGAAGGCGCAGGCAAGTAATCAGACAACAGCTTCGCCTGATAGAAAACTTACAAAGCCCGCGGTTAACGCCGCGGGTTTTTTTGTTGCGTATACTCATGCGAGGTCGGGACAATTCAAATAGGAGATGAACCATGCTGCAATCACGTTGGCTATGTCTGTTGTTGTTACTTGTCGCGGTAACTAATGCAATCGGTGCAACGACGCATCAACCAATCCCTTACTCCCACGACGGCGTCGAACTCGAAGGCTATCTCGCTATCCCCGAAGGCCAGCCGCGCGGGGCGGTGCTGGTCGTGCATGAATGGTGGGGATTGAATGACTACGCGAAGAAGCGTACGGATATGCTGGCGGAGCTTGGCTATGTTGCGTTTGCGGTGGATATGTATGGCAAGGGAAAAGTGACGGATGATCCCGCTCAGGCCGGGCAATGGGCCGGTGCTGTACGAAAGGACCAAGCCGACTACCGGGCGCGAGCAATGGCGGGGCTGGATGCGTTCAAGAAGACAGGCCATATCGACGGTTTGAAGATCGGAGCGATCGGGTACTGCTTCGGCGGCACGACGGTTTTGGAACTTGCTTACGGCGGGGCGGACATGGCGGCTGTCGTTGCGTTCCATGGCAATCCCGCCCCACCGCTGGAAGATGACAAGATCAATGCGAGCATCATGATCTGCCACGGCGATGCGGACTCGCTGGTATCGGATGAATCGCTGGATGCAACGACGGATGCACTGGATGTCAAGGGCGTGGACTGGCTTTTGATCCGCTACGCCTACGCCAAACATGCGTTCACCAATCCAGACGCTGACAGCCACGGCATGCCGCCGGTTGCGTACAACGCGAAGGCGGACAAGCGGTCATGGGAACACATGAAGTCGTTCTTCGACGAATTGCTCGCAAGCGAGTAGATTATTGGCATGTCGGGGCACACTGAAACGACACAATCCGGCGTTCGCATCACCTACATCGCGGGGGGCAAGCTCTACGTCTTGCAGCCCGACGGCTCGAAGCGTGAGGTGACCAGCCCGTTTGCACAGGACCTGCTTGATAGGGCGGAGTCCCGCCAGCAACGCAACGAATGGAAGTCCGGCTCGTTCGGGTGGAACGCAACGCACGCCCCGCCGGAGCTGGTATCGCTTGGGATGATGAACCAGCTGCAAGCCAACCAGCGAGCGGTCAACATGATCACCGCGGTCTCGCTGGATGCAGACCGGATGCTCTACGCGCTGCAGACCGACACGATCGGCGGGCTGTTCGAGTACACGATCTCATCCGATGAAGAGCGCCGATTGGCGCATCGAACCGACTTCCGCATCGGCGAACTGGATGCGCACCCGGCTGATGAACGGTTGATCGCATCCCTCGCTTACCCGGACGGGACAGCTAACCTCGCAACGATGCGGCCCGGCGGCGGACGGCTGGCGGAAGTCACGGAAGGTGATTCGGTCGACCAGGCACCGAGCTGGGTTGGTGATGCGGACAACGCAATCGTCTATCAGTCGGCCGGCGTCGGTCGCGACCATCACGGGTTCATCTACGGTTTGTCGACGTTCCGCATCGAACGGTTGGACTTCGATCGCAACGAGCACGAGGTGCTGGTTGAATCGGACACGCACGACCTGCTGCTGCCGCGCATCGATCAAGAAGGAACGCTTTACTACATCCGCCGACCTTATCAAACGATGCACCCGCCGCGCGGGCCTTGGGAACTGATCAAGGATATCCTTTTATTTCCCGTCAGGCTGCTGGTGGCTGTCTTCTGGTTCCTGAACATGTTCTCGCTGTTTTTCAGCAAAAAACCGTTGACCGCTGCGGGTGGGCCAAAGGTGGAGAAACAAAACACACGGCAACTGATCCTTTACGGCCGGGTGATCGAGGCTCAAAAAGAAAACAATCGGAAAAACAAGAACGCCCCCGCTGTTGTGCCGGAAACATGGGAACTTGTCCGTCGAACTAAACAGGGGGATGAAAAAGTACTTGCGACCAACGTCGGGCATTACGATCTTGCGCCGGACGGTGCGGTTGTCTACACCAACGGCGTCAAGGTCTGGCACATCACGCGCGATGGTGGTAAAACAGAACTTATTAAAGACAGCCTGATCGAGCGTGTCGCGGTCGTCGCTTGATCAAGACACACCCAAACACCGCACCGCATGACTGGTTCATAACAACTTCAGCATCATCTACAAAGGAGTCGGTCCATGTCTCGGTTTACCCCCCTGCTTCTGGCCGCTTTACTGATTTGTCTTTTGCCCGGCTGTAAGTCCATCATAACCGAACAATACATCGGCGAGCCGATCGCGGCTCAGGACGCACAAGAGCTTCAAGGCGTCTGGAAAATGGAAAAAGACGTCATCCACGTCAAACTAATCGAGAACGGCATGCTCGTCGCGGCGGGCGTGGAATGGAAAGATGATAAATTCGAGGTTAATGAGATCAGATTACTGATCACCGAACACGGCGACGCCAGATTCCTGTTTGCTGTTAACGTCGATGATGACGATGAACACGCCGACGATGATGGGGACGATGAAGGCGAAGGCAAAGACGACGACGCTGATAACGACGAACAGGAATGGCTCATCTGCGGCATGGTCATACGCAGCGACAATGATGTGTTCGTGCTGGCCGGTCCGAAGTTCGACCGGTTCAAAAAGGCGTTGGAGGCCGGTGATATCAAGGGCGAGCTTGAAGAAAACGGCAACACGCTCGAAATCGAAAGCGATAAGGCAGCACTTGATGCGCTATTTACAGAAGACAACCTTCACGAGTTCTTCGACATGAGCAAGCCGATGGTGATCACACGGATCGGCGATCTATAAGTGCTGCTCAACACAGTCTCACGCCCCAAAAACAACACACGCGTTTAGCTCCGCAGCTTGCTGCGGATACGGGCTGTAAACAGCCCGGCTAAACGGGATTCGCGGTGGATACTCGCGATCATTCAGCGCGTCCGGTCATACAGGATCGGGTTCAGTTCATCGTTCATGACCTGCCCAACCTTGGTGGAGGGTGTCCAGACTTCCCAGTCCTTGCGCTGATAATCGTTGGCGGGCTCGGCGAGTTGCATGTCGCGATCCATGTAGATCACGGTGTGTACCGCTCGCGGCTTGTCGGTCGTGTTCGGGCCGGCGCGGTGCAGCGTCCAGCCGTAGTGGAAACTCACTTCGCCAAGATCGTAAGGCTCATAGACGACTTCCAGCTCTTCGCCATCGACGACGTCCTGGATCGCTTTTTCGCTGTCGTCGCTGATCGCCATGTCGTGCGCGATGTCTTTCTTGTGGCTGCCGGCCGCGAAGGACAACGGTCCCATCTCGATTGGTGTGGCCTGCAAGGGGATCCATGCGGTGACGGACTTGTCGCTCGCCATCGGCCAGTACTGCTGGTCGACATGCCAGGGGGTGAACCCGCCGCTGGGCTCTTTGTAAAGCGCCTGGTCGTGCCACATCCGTACGCCGTCGGTGCCGAGCAGCTGCGTCGCGATCCGTGCAAGCCGTTCACTGAATGAAAACTGCTTCACGATCTGCGACTTCGTCCAGAGGTTGCCGACCTGGATAAACGCCTTGGCGTAGGTATTGCGTTGCTCCATCGGGATCCCCTTGCGTGGATTGAGCTCCATCACAATCCGTGTGATCTCTTCGCTGTAGTACGCCAACTCCTCAGCCAAGAACACGTCCTTCAGCTTGATAAAACCATCCTCGCGGAAGCGCTCGATATGCTCAGGGGTCAGTTGATACGGCTTGGCAAGATCATAGGGTTGTGTTGCGGTGGTCATGGTGTCCTCAATTCCGGCTCTTAGCCTGGTAAAACGCCTATCCTAGACACAAAACAGCTTGACACTACCTGAAAGTACACCAATTTTGATATTATTTTAACTTGATATGTAAAATACGTAATGATCTTGATTATAATATCATCATGCTACCCATCCGAGAGAAGCTGCAACGCGATGTGGAAACCTCCTTCCGGTTTGGCCGGCGCAACGGCACGGGATTCACATTTCAATGGCACCAACACCCTGAGTGCGAACTGACGCTGATCGAAACCGGCACGGGACAGCGCTTTGTCGGCGACAACATCGATGAATACGAACCGGGCGACATGGTCCTGCTCGGGCCCGACCTGCCGCACACATGGGCATCCCACGATAACTCGGCTAAACGACACAAGGCAATCGTTATCCAGTTCAGTGCGGACTGGCTGCAAGCAATGCTTTCGCAAACGCCGGAGGCCAACGCCATCCTTACGTTGATCGAAAAGAGTAAGCGAGGCTTACGCTTCACCGGCCGGACACAGCGTTACGCCGCGGAAGCGCTATTGAAGATGACCAAACAAAAAGGCCTGGTGCGCGTACTGTCGCTGATCTCGCTACTGGATAAACTCGCACGTAGCCGGGGTACGAAGTCGCTCGCCAGCCCCGCGTACGATCCGAGCGGACACACTGCCGACAGCCGGACCGATCGCGTCTGCCGCTTTATCAACGACCACGTCACCGAACCGATCACCCAATCGCAAGCCGCAGACCTGATCGGCATGAGCGGCCCCGCCTTCAGCCGGTTCTTCCGCCAGCGCGTAGGCATGACCTACAGCCGATACGTCCACGAACTGCGCATCGGCCACGCCTGCCGACTACTCATCGAATCCGACCGCTCGATCACCGACATCTGCTTCGCCAGCGGATTCAACAACCTGTCGAACTTCAACCGGGTGTTCCTTACGGTCAAGGGTGTGAGTCCACGGGATTACCGCACCAAACACACCACCCACCGGCAATAACCTGAAAGCCCCCCACTGCCGAGTAAGCGTGCAGAGAAACCGGCGCGGTGAATTTGCGGGGGTTTCGTGATACCTTACGCGGCTCATGGCGTTAGTCGGCGTTGCCAATCTGGTGCTGAGCTTCGGTGATCGGCGTGTGCTCGATGGGGTCAACCTCACCCTCGAGGCGGGCCAGCATGTCGGCATGGTCGGACGGAACGGCTGCGGCAAGAGTACGCTGCTGAAGCTGATCGCCGGGCGGTATGGGCTCAAACCCGATAGCGGGCAGGTGCAGGTCGCGCGGGGGGCGAGCGTGGGGTACCTGACGCAGGACCACGACCTGGACCCGAGCCACACGCTGCGTGAAGAGGCCGGCACGGCGATGGCTGAGCTGGAGGCACTGCACAAGGAGGTCGAGCGGGTCAGCCACGACATGGCTGAGGCTTCGGGGGACGAGCTGGACCGGCTGATGAAGCGGTACGAGCAGCTTGAGGTGCAGATGCACGCGGCCGGGGGATATGCGACGGACCACCTGGTCGACCAGGTCCTGCACGGCTTGGGGCTGACCGACGATATGTTCGGGATCAAGGTGCGTGACCTGTCAGGCGGGCAGAAGGGCCGGCTTGCGTTGGCGAAGCTGCTTCTGTCACACCCGGATGTGCTGCTTCTGGACGAGCCGACCAACCACCTGGATATTGCGGGCCGGCAATGGCTTGAGGATTTCCTTGCCACATACAGCGGGGCTGTGCTGCTGGTCAGTCACGACAGGTGGGTGCTGGACCGCGTGGTGACGAAGATCTACGAGATGGAGGACGGCCGACTCGTCGAGTACCCCGGGAATTACCAGAAGTACCGCGAGCTCCGTGCCGAGCGACACCTTGCGATGCAGCGAGCGTTCGACAAGCAGCAGACCGCGATCAAACAGGAACAGGCGTTTATCGCGCGGTACAAAGCGGGTCAGCGTGCCAAGCAGGCAAAGGGTCGGGAAAAACGCCTGGAACGCTTCAAGCGCGATGAGGCAATGGAGAAGCCGATCGAACTTGAGACGATGAAGCTTACGTTCAAGTCCGGACCGCGCTCGAGCGACAATGTGATCATCACGCACGAACTGGGCATGGAATACGAGACGCGCAAGCTGTTCGATCACCTGTCTATCACGATTAAACGAGGCGATACGATCGGTATCATCGGGCCCAACGGCTCTGGTAAGAGCACAGTCGCGCGTTGCATGCTCGGTGAACAGCAGCCGACCAAGGGTGAAACGAAGATCGGCTCACAGGTCAGCATCGGCCATTACAAACAAACGCACGAACACCTGGACATGTCGCGCACGGTCATCGAGTACCTACGTCCGTTCACGCCGAATCAGCTAGAACAGGAATCGCGCGATCTTGCGGGAGCGTTCCTGTTTTCGGGATTGGATCAGGATAAGCAGTTGGGGGTCATGTCGGGCGGCGAGCGCAGCCGGGCTGTATTAGCGGGGTTGGTGGCCGGCGGTCATAACCTGCTGGTACTGGATGAGCCGACCAACCACCTGGATATCCCAAGCAGTGAACGGCTCGAAGAAGCGCTGCGTCAGTTCTGCGCCCCGGCCTCGGGATACGGCCAGAACCGCAATCCCGAAGGGACGCTACTGATCATCAGCCACGACCGCATGCTGCTGGACAACCTCGCGGATCAACTGTTGATCTTTGACGGCATGGGTAACGTCAAGCACTTCCTCGGGACGTATAGCGAATACCTGCAAACGCAGGACGCTGTCGCGGTGGTCAAGGATGATACGGAGCAGGTTAAGAAGAAAACTGACAAAGCGAAGAGCGCTAAGCCGCAAGCGGCTGAGCAGAAGAAACCCAAAGTTGAGAAGCCCAAACGCAGGAAGTCGCGCTATTCGCACATGAGTCAATCGAAGCTGGAGTCGGCGATCGAGCAGGCGGAAGCAAAACTCGCGGAACTGGACGAGGTGCTGGCTGATCCGGAGGTGTACAAGGATCACAAGCGGTTCAGCGCATTACAGGATGAACGCGAGAAGGTTCAAGCGGAACTGACGCCGTTGGAAGATGAATGGACCCGGCGGGTGGACGAAGATTGATCTTTACGCGCCGGATTCCGGGCTATCGACATCATTCAAACCGACCGGCGTCTTCGGGCTGACGGTTTGATCCTCTTTCCAGAACTTGATCTTGTCGAGCTTGCCCTGTGGTTTCTGGTAAGGCATATAGGTGTACTGACGCTGCTGCTGGAAGAGGCTGCCGGGATTCTGCGATGCAAAATCCAGCCAATGCCCACCGTCGGTGCCCAGGTCCTGGCCGGTCAGCATGGCGAGCGATTCGGACGCGGCCTGTACCACACCGAAGTTGTGATCGGATAGCGCACCAACCAGTGCATCAAATACCGGTCGTGCGGCGTACTGCCCCAGCGCCTGAGCCGCGGCCATACGGACGTCGGCGTCTTCATCATCATCCATCACATCCATCAAAGGCCGAACCGCATCCGTGTGATGGATCTTCTGCAGCGCCTTGGCCGCTTCCCAGCGGACAAAACTGGTGTCATCCTTTAGAAGCCCAATCAGTGTTGGGGCATCCTCTGCCGTGCCGTGCATCCCCAGTGCGTGGGCACAGGCGGCGCGGACGGTCGGGTCCTGGTCGTCGATCAGTAGCCGATACATCCGCACGTAGGGCTCTTCATGCCCGAAGTCCGAACTGGACAGCAGGGCCACACTGCGTGCTCGAAGGTCCGCGTCATAGACGTTGAAAGCTTCCCGAGCCACCTTTGATGGGCTTGGCGGCAGAACCTTTTCTAGCATCCCGCTGAAGATGTCAGCATCATTATTCGGCCCGGCACACCCCCCCACCACGGCTGATAGATTGAATAGCACGAGGGTGAACAGGATTCGCCAAGCGGTGGATTGGGGCATACGTTTGGTTCGCATGATGTAAAAAGTGTATCGTGGTCTGCTGTGTCCTGCATGGATATCGGACACTGGGCCCGTAAGCCTTGACAACCGCACCCTTTGCCGGGCAGCCATCGCGTATGACGGATCAGCCACATAAACTCAGGAACCTATTAGGTTTGATGCGGCCGGAGGTCATGACCGCGCTGGTCAGCGGCCTGTGGGTCATGACCCTACTGGGCATCTATATCGAGCCGGAAACACGGCGTAATGTGCCTCTAAATGGGCTGGGGGTGGCTGGGGCGCTGGGATTGACAGCCTTGATCGCGGTAGGCCTGGGGATATTCATGATGGCGTTGAACGACGCCCTGGACGCTCGGCATGACCGGGCTTTTGAGCCGAACCGCCCTATTCCCTCAGGACGTGTCACCCAACGGTCGGCGTTCGGCCTGGCGATGCTCGGGCTGCTGGTGGCGCTTGGCGCGACCATCCCGTTCGGCTCGCTGAGCATGCTCATGGCCCTGATCGCTGCCGGGGCGATCGTCTTCTACAACGTGGCCGGGCGTTTCGTCCCCGCGGTCGGCATCGTCACACTCGGCCTGATCGTCGGTGTAACTACACTGATCCCGAACCCGAAGCTTGCTTTCGCCTGGCCGATCCTGCTGATGATGTCACACACGATGGCCATCGCCACCCTTCGGCACTGGCTTGCTGTCAAACGCCCCGCCCTGTCTGCGAACAACGGCTGGGGTATCATCGTCGGCTGGGTCTTCTGGAGCCTGGTCGTGCTCATGATGATCCGGGCACGCGGCGAGGGTATTGAATACGAAGGCATCCAACTCATCTGGATCGGCCCGGCTGTAGCGGCGTTACTCTTTGGCCTGATCCTCTGGCTGATCCTCGGGCCATCGACGCTGCATCCACGCGCCAGACGCGCTACCGCCAGACGTTTCACCCGCCTGGCAACACTCTGGCTGATCGTCTTCAACGCGGGCTGGCTTCTATCGGCCGGGCTCTGGTGGCAGGGATTAATCCTGTTAGCATTGCTCCCGGTAAGTTTGATATCAACAGACGTCACAACTGACGTGCAATAGTATCATCGCGATCGGCGGAGCACTCCAATACCCGTAAGACCTAAGAGGAAAATCATCGAGCCCGGTTCGGGCACGACATGGATGTGAACCAGACGCGGGATAGCCGGCGCTCCTGGCGAATCATATGTCTCCGAGACAAAAAAACTAAACGCCACCAGGTCGATTGGTCCCTCCTGATCTAAAACGTATTGACCCGCTCCGTCACCGATAAACGGCATAAACTCTTCGATCGGCATCGGAACACCATCAACGTCACGGTATAACGTTGTATCGGTATACCAACCGTCAGAAGGGTTATCTTCCGGGAAAGTCAACACGGTCCCCACGGGTACATACGCGGTGGCTTCGCTGTATTCCCAAGTCGACCAATCCAGATAATCGTTTAGCTCAGGTGGTAGAATAGCATCAAATGCAAGCCACCATGGCGACTCATCTGGCGAGTTCAGTGTGATAACTGAATACTTCGGCGATAACGGAATGAGTGATCGATTCGAAGCATAAGACGGATTATCTGTATAGCCGAAGTACAGCCCGGAAACATATGAACCCGAACCATCCGGAATCGATGAGCTACCAATGCCGTAATCCGCAAACCATTCCATGTCCAGAGGTGGTGAATATGGGTAAACCACACCTGCCATGGCAGACTGGCTGAAGAAAAAAGACATTACGAATAGCGACCCTAGAATATTCTTAACCGACATGACAACCTCCCGGTCATATAAAACTCTAATCGTGCATCTTAAGCTGAACAAAGCGTTAACAGCTTAATAGATAGTATAAAAAAGATTTAAAGAAAATAAAGAGATTTGCGCGAAAATATCATTAGGTTTTATTGCCGCAGTTCGGCCTCGATCTCATCCGCCATGACATACGCGTTGAACCAGCCCTCTTTATGAGCGACCTTGCCGTCTGGTGTGATCAGGACCGCCATGCCTGGCGCCTGGCCGAAGGCTTGCCAGCCGTCGTTGTTCATGGTGTCGACCAGGATGGTCGACTGGACATTGCATTGGTCGCGGAAGGCTTTAGCAAGTTCGAGGCGCTGCTGTAGCGATTTTGGCTGCGGGTAGGATGGGACATCACTTGATTCATATTGCTCGGCCAGCGCTTCTCCTGCCGGGCCCGGAGCTTCTTCATCGTTCGGCATGGCTTCGAGGGTGTAGAGCAACACCACATTAACGTCGCTGCTGAAACGTCGACTTAACGCATCCAGTTGCGAGATGCATTCCTGAGTAAAACCGCAGGTAATGGAGCCGGTAACAAGAAGCACGGGTCGGTCCTGCCAGGTTTGCGACAACTGCACCGGTTGGCCGTTGATATCGAAGACCTGCATTGACGGCACGGTATCGCCAAGCGTCAATCCCCTGCCTTCGAAGATACCCACCCCTTGGTAGCCAAACTCACCCGGATGTGGTTGCCCCATGCCACGGCCGTGCCAGCGTCGGTGCCCGATGCCTTCTTCCAGGTAGCGCAACTCGAGTTCTTTGCGCAATTCGGCACGTTCGCTGTTATCGTCTTCCGATGGATCCCTCGGCCCAAACCGGCCCAACACCTTATCGAAAACAGCGAGTTCTTCTTCCTCCGACATGCCTTCGGTCAGGTATCCCTTTTCGATGAGAAGTTCACGCCTGACTTCCCATCGCCGGGCTCGCTCTTTTTCCCGGTCGGGATGATCGAACCGACGGGGGAACTCGTTTGTATTCTGCTGAGGCTTAGGATCAGAAGCGGTGGTATTCTGCGACCGCGTGCTGGGCTTGATGAGCATGAAGACAGCAACGACGAGGATCGCCGGGAAGAAGATTGCCAGATGGCGTGCATAAGAACGTCGCAAAATCCATCCTTACTGAAGGGCTCTCATAATTCTAACGTCTAAATAGCCCAAAGCATTGCTGAGCTTGCTTGATTCTTATTAAATCACGTGGTACAAACGGGGATGCCCCCCTCAAACACGCCACAAGACGTTTCTGACCCCTCCGCCAGCACCGCCGACCTCCTGGCTGAAGCCGGCCACGCCACCCACGAGTCCGAATTCTTCAACCCCGTCCCCCCGGGCTACCAGCTTGGACGCCATAAGTACGTCATCGTGCTGGGCACGGTCATGAGCGGTCTGGGCAAGGGGATTTTTTCCTCCAGCCTCGCCAAACTATTGAAAGATAAGAAGCTGAGCGTAGCACCCATCAAAATGGAGGGCTACCTCAACATCGACTCCGGCACGCTCAACCCCTATCGGCATGGTGAAGTTTTTGTTCTGGATGACGGCCTGGAAACCGACATGGACCTGGGCACCTATGAACGCATGCTCGATCAGAACCTCACACGCCATAACTACACCACCAGCGGCCAGATATATAAACGTGTGCTGGATAAGGAACGGCACGGCGGCTACCTCGGCCGCGATGTGCAGATGATCCCCCACGTCACCGGCGAAGTGAAGTACCTGCTGCGTGAACTGGCGATCAAGCAAAAGGCGGATGTAGTCTTCGTCGAGGTCGGCGGAACGGTCGGCGATCATGAGAACGCTTTTTACATCGAAGCCATGCGCCAGCTTGCTTTCGAGGAAGGCCCCGGTGCGGTCTGTTTCGTGGCGTTGACTTATGTGATCGAACCACCGGCGTTGGGCGAACAAAAATCCAAGGCCGCACAGCTTGGTTTGAAAAAGCTGATGGAAGCCGGGGTGCAACCGCACATCATCGCTGCACGTGCGAAGAACCCGGTGCAGTCGTCCGCCGCGGAAAAAATCGCGATGTTCAGTAACGTCCCGCTGAACCGCGTGTTCTCCATGCACGACCGCGACTCTATCTACACGATCCCCGACTCGATGCGACAGGCCGGACTCGACCGCGAGGTCCTGACCATGCTTAACCTGCACAGCCGGGTCAACCAAGGCCACGAAGACCGCGCACGCCTTGATTGGCAGGGCTTCGTAAACAAGCTCGAATCCAAACGCAAGTTCGATGTCAAGATCGGGATCACCGGCAAGTACGCGTCATTGCGCGATGCCTACGCTTCAATCGACAAGGCCCTGGAACATTGCGGCGCTCACCTGAACTGCAATATCGAAACCGACTGGCTGGATACCACGCGCTTCGAGCCGGCCGAAGCACCGGAAAAACTCAAGGGCCTAGACGCCGTCATCGTCCCCGGTGGGTTTGGTGTGCGCGGCACCGAAAGCAAGATCGCATGCGTCAAGTACTGCCGTGAGAACGGCCTGCCCTACCTGGGCATCTGCCTGGGTTTCCAGATGGCGGTCGTCGAGTACGCGCGCAACGTCGCATCATTGCCCGAAGCCGCCAGCACCGAGTTTGATCAGCTTTCCGAAGCACCCGTCATCGACATCCTGCCCGAGCAAAAGAAGATCGAAGGCCTCGGCGGAAACATGCGCCTCGGCGGCAAGGATGTATTAGTCAAGCCAAACACGCTCGCATCGTTCCTGGTTAAACCCGAAGCCACACAACCCTTTACCATCCGCGAACGATTCCGCCATCGCTACGAGGTCGATCCGAAGTACATCCAGACGCTGGAGAAAGCCGGCCTCGTATTCTCCGGCCGACACCCCGAACAACCGATCATGCAGATCCTCGAACTGCCGACGCATCCGTACTTCATCGGATCGCAATTCCACCCAGAATTGACGGGCAGGCCACTTAGGCCGCAACCGATGTTCATGGGCCTGGTTGCCGCGGCGATCCGACATCACCAACCCGACCTGTCAGCCGAACAGATCAGCACACGTTGGCTGATGACTTCCGAACCCTGCGGCAAGTAAAGTATTATTCACCCTCCTTTTCCACAAAAGAAGTGTGCCATACCTCAACTTTTATTTTAAAAAAAGTTGTTGCACTTTTTGCGTGACTTCGGTAGGTTAATTCCATAATTAGGGCTTGTGCAACTTTCATAAAAGGTACGCATCACCTGTTCGGCAAGCTGACTGTCTTATGTGTGGTATTGGGGCCACACCCATTTAGTACAACATTTAGTTTTTGATTTGTCAGTTGTGACATTCAACATCGCATCTTTTATCGAGGTGATCTTTATGTCCACATCTCGTGGTAAGTTCTCCGGCGCGGGCTTTACTTTGATCGAATTGCTGGTGGTTATTTCAATTATTGCATTGCTGGTCGGCATCCTGTTGCCGGCACTGGGCGCCGCCAGGCAGTCCGCTCAATCTCTTGTGTGTTTGAGTAATTGCCGGCAGATCGGGACGGCTTCGACAACGTACACAGCAGACAATGAAGAGTTCTTTGTGCGCTATCGTGAGGTGTACAGACCGGGTAGTTACCCAGGTACATCGCATGGTTCATGGTGGACCTCGGCGCTTTTTAACCAGGGGTACATGCCGGATCGAAAAGGATTTACCTGCCCGTCGCTTGAATCCAAGAAAGAGATACTTGAAGCAGACCCTGAAAACCCACAACGTGCCGCATGGGCGTATTCCGAATACGGCATGAACTCCAGCAACATCGGTATTATTCAGCGCAAAACCCACTTCAATATTTACGAATATACCTATCGCGGAACGGTTCCATCGGGTCCGACACAAGGGCAGATGGCGATCGGCCTCGCCATCTCGGCACGCATCGGCGACTTTACACAAGCATCGCACACGTTCTACTTCATGGACTCCGTTGAGAAGTACAGCAAGAACGAGCACCGCGGCTCAAACTTCGTTTACGACAACTCCAACGGCAATCAGATCTATGGCAACCCCCATCCACGCCACAAGCTCGCGGTCAATATCACATATGCCGACGGCCACGGCGACAGTATTAAGCTGACAAACGGCGAGGATCAGCCCGCTATCCCGACTGTGCGCGAAGAAATGTACGGCGCGCCACGAAGCGGGGGTTATGACTCCGATGGCTATGAAGAAAACGAACTAAGCGACGCCAGGTCTCACGACAACAACCATTGGACACTCGACGGCAACGGCGATGAAACCAATACCAACCTTTGACCAACTGGCATCAGATTCAACTATACGTCTGTAAACAATTCTCTTTGTACGATTAGGAGGCGAATGATGCGGAAGACGACGACGTTTATGATTGGCTGTGCGTTATTAGGTTCAATGGTGGGTTACTCACAGGCTGCCTCGCCGGTGCCGTTTGCTAACACACTGTATTCCTCTGATTTTGAAACCGATCAATCCGGTGTGTGGACGGTCGACTCAAACCCCGGCGCGAATCCCGGCAATGAATCCATCGATCACACCTTCGCTTACACCGGTCTTGACGGCATCTCGGGCACGGGCATCAAGGTGATTGCCAACACCAACAACCCTGTGTCGACCGGCTCGAACTCGGCGCAAACCACACTCGACATCAGCGCGCTGACCGGCGGCGCCATCACAGAAATTACCGGCTCGTATCAACTGGAAGTTGACGTCTGGATGAGCTATTCTCGCAACGGTCCCGGCGCAGGCACCAGCGAGCATGCGTATGTCGGCGTCAACACCACGCCGGGCATCGCTACCAGCTACTTCTCGGGCAACACGGTCTCGGGCACCTACCTGTTTCACACGGTGGATGGCGACGTCGGCAGTGACATCATCCTGCGTGACTCGGTCACACCTACTGATGGCCTGACAACCATGTCCGACCCCGATCTAGGCGCAACGTATACCTACGGTGTTGATCCAGAGACGGTCGGCAACGGTGCGGTGATCAATGGCTGGGCAACCTTCACTATCCAGTACAACGCCGACGCCGACACCTTGAACTTCTGGATCGACGGCGCGGAAATCCCGTTCGAAGACCCGCTGTTTTTTGATCCGCTGAATCAGAACGTCGCCAACACCAGCGGCGTCACAAGCGGCTCGGTTTCACTCGGTCTGTTTGATGCGGGATCAGGGTCCTCAGCTTTCCCCGAGGATCAATTCGTCATTTATGACAATGTAGTCATCACCACCGAAGACGACCTGCTTGCAGGTTCGCTGGAGGGTGATCTGAACAACGACGGCTTCGTTGGGCTCGACGACTTGGACATCATCCTGCAGAACTGGAACCAAACCATCCCGCCGGGCGACCCGGCTGCCGATCCGACGGGGGACAATTATGTCGGTCTGGAAGACTTGGATACGGTGTTGAACAACTGGAACGCCGGGACACCACCGGCCTCGGTCGTGCCTGAACCGGCCACACTGATCCTGATTGGATTGGGAGCGTACGCGCTACTGCGACGCAGTTGACCTATCCAGAAATCCAATCGCGATCACATCGAACCTGAGAACCAATTGGGCCGGGCATCCTTAGCCGGGATGTTCGGTCTTTTTGGTTTTGTTACCCATATCAGAAGAGACTGTTTTATCCTAAATTTCCTGCTGATGACGTCCAAGGGGATACCAGAGATAATAATTCAGGGCTGCATATCCCCTCGCATACGAATGGCGTGTATCATACTGATATTAAGCTACTTACAATTTTAATTGCGCAGTTTTGTTTTCCCTAATTATGAAACTTTGCGCTTGACATTATGCTCCAAATGATGCATGCTATGTGTATGCGGGCGGAGACAATTCGCCAGGCTTGTGACATATAAGGGCCGATCTTGGCCCAAAAGGAGCGGAGATAGTTTTGCTATCAATCTAAACTTTAAGGGTTTATCGTTAATACTGTATTACCCTTGATTTAGTATTTCGTTACGGCTAGTTCCCATTACTAAAGGAGATGGAGAGATGAGAAAGTTTGGTTTTACATTGGCCGTACTGGCCGGCGCCATCGCAACGGCCCCGGTTTCGGCCGCCCTGATTGCGGATGACTTCGAGGTTGATTCTTCAGCCAGCTACACCGTTGTCGAAACCAATGGTCCTGACAGCACGATCATTTTCGCATATGACTACGTGACCGCTGGTTACGCGCTGGCCCCGAACTCCACCGCAGGCGACATGGGCGGTCTGTACATGACCGTCAACAACTCGCTCGGCGCTGCCAATGCTCTGACCGCGTTCAACAACATTGATATTACTGAATCGGCCTACCTCCTCAGCGTCGACATTTACATGGGCGTTGAAGGCAGCAGCGGCACCACTGAATTCGCCCACATCGGCGTCGCAGGTGATGGTGTGACCGGCAACACGATCTTCACCCCCATCAGCGGCACCGGCCACTTCCTGGCGATGACCGGTGAAGGCGGCAGCTCCTCGGACTATCGCCACTTCATTGAACCAGGTACCCCTGTTAACTCCGGTGACCCGTCCTACTGGAACAGCACCAACACCACCAACGCCACCGGTAATACCTACCAGGCTATTTTCCCCGACACAGACTTCCCCGGCTCCCCGGGCAACTCATGGACAACCCTGACCATCCAAGTTGATCCGGTCAACGTGACCTACTACCTGGACGGTGTCGCTATCATCCGTACGCCTACCCTTGTCAGCGATGGCCAGGTAAGCCTCGGCTACCATGACGCGTTCACCTCCGTCTCCGATGCTCAGTTCATCATCTATGACAACCTGAACGTCGAAGCTATCCCCGAACCCGCCAGCCTCGCGCTGATGGGCCTCGGTGGTCTGGCGATGATCCGTCGTCGCTAAGCTGATACCCAGCATTGACTTTCAAACCGTCGGGCTTAACGCCCGGCGGTTTTTTATAGGACCTCGACTCAGGAAAAGACCCACCTTAGATTGAATAGCAGTAAATACCCCAGGTCTGTACAATACCTGTCAGCTAAATTTGTTTAGACCCTTACTGATCAGAGGACCATACATGACACGCAGTTTCCTATCAGCGGCGTTAGCCGTTTCTATCGCTACCCCCCTGCTTTCAGCGGATACCGTAGAACTGAACTCCGGCGACATGCTCCACGGCACGGTGACCGAACAATCAGATTCTGCCGTCAAACTCACACACCCACTGCTCGGTGAACTCACGTTCACGAAAGATCAGGTTAAGACCGTCACCGTCGATACGGATGAAGCAGATGCGGAGCCTGTCGAGGCAGCCCCGGAGCCGGAAGCCAAACCAGCCAATGAGTGGTCCAACAAGATCCTGCCCGGCTGGGAAAAACACTTCGAGGCAGGCTTCAACGGTTCGGACGGCAACAGCCAGACATTGAATGTTCTGGTCGGTTTCGCCGCGATGCGTGAGAATGATGAAGAACGCACCAAGCTCAACCTGAACTATTACCGCAGCGATGACGACGGCAACACGACGCGTAACGAAGCCAATGCGGGATTCACCCATGACTGGCTCATGCCGGACAGCCCTTGGTTCAAATTCGTCACAGGCAAACTGGAATACGACGAGTTCACTGACTGGGAAACGCGAGCAAGCCTCTTTGCTGGTGTTGGCAAGCAGATGGTTAAAAACGATAAGCACAGTGTCATCGGTCGGGCCGGTCTCGGTGCCAGTTATGAATTCGGTGATGTCGATGAGCTGAAGCCCGAGGCGCTGTTGGGCTTGGAATGGGACTACACCATCAGCGACCGTCAGAAGCTTTCCAGCTACGTAACCGTGTATCCGGACCTAGGTGACTTTGGTGAATCACGCACCAACGCCGGCGCCGCATGGTCGATCAAGATCGACGAGGCCGACGGCCTGAGGCTCAAATTCGGCCTCGAAAACGAATACCGATCAAAGACCGAAGGCGATTCCAAACACAACGATGTCAAGTACTACGGCGCTTTGGTATTTGACTTCTGATTCAAAACACAAAACCGATAAAAACCAAAACAAAAACCCACAGCTTAAAACTGCGGGTTTTTTTGTTTAATTAATCTATTCGGTTCATGAACGTCGACGCATACGGACCGCGACCAAACCGATCGTCATCGCTCCCAAAGCAAGCCCCGCCCCGGGCTCCGGAACCGACGATAGCATGGTCACGAATGACCCATCGCCATAGATCGCATCGTAATCACTTTTAAACAGGCGAAAGTCATTGTAGTCGTTTAGCCCGTCACCATTGAGATCACCCAGCGCCGCCTGCTGCTGGACTGTCAGACCGGAAAGATCCACCATGTGGTTGGCGGTGAAGATCAGCCAGTCGTCGATGCTGATCTGCTCATCACCATTCAAATCGCTACGCGAATACGGCAGATACTCAAAGGCGATGGAACTGACAGGCGAAGCGAACACCGTGCCATGATGGCCGCTTGGCATCGTCGACTGCGAAGTCACATTGACCCACGAACCGGCGTTGGTCGGATCGTTATCGGTCGTGGTCGCCACGCCGAGATAACCCGCCCCGTAGGCGTCGTAATACATGTACCAGGCGTCACCGATCTTAATAATTGACGGCCCTTCGGTCGCGTTTTCCTCGATCCCCGAACCCGGCCCGACGATGATCGGATTGTTGGTCGTCCACGGGCCCTGGGCGCTTGACGCGGTCGCAAGACGAACATTCTTCTGCCCGCCCTGCTCATCCTTGATCGCCATCAGGTACTGATCGTTCATCTCGTCATACGCAATCATCGCATCGATGACCGTCACACCGTTGTAGTAATACAGGCTCGGAGAACTGAAGCTCGTAAAATCAGTCGTCGTGATCGAGTACAGCTTGTGATCCCCGTTATCCAAATCAGAAGCAAAGATGATCTGGAATTGCGAATTGGTTTGGTCGTAGAAAACCTCGGGCGCCCATGTGTGATTGACGACCGTGCTCTGGTCCCAGATATCGATCAGTTGTACATCGGTCCAGTTCATCAGGTCCGTAGATGATGCGTAGCCGATCGAACGCGTGGTGATACCCGAAGTCCAGACCATGTGGTACACACCGTTGGCGTAGACCACCGAAGGGTCGCGTGCCTGATCTTCATCATCGGTGTCAGTGTCGTTGCCCCACGCATCCGGCGGAACAAACACGGGGTTGCCGTCATTCATGGGCGTGAAGTTCAACCCGTCTTCGCTGTAGCTCATGTACACGCCGCTGTGGCCGCCCGTGGGCCAACCACCCTGGAAGTAGGCGTAGACATAGCCGGTCGTGCTGCCTTGAACACGAGCTGCGCCCCCACAACATGCCAGACTAATAGCTAAGGCGCTGCAAATACATCGACGCGTCACGACAACCTCCCGCGATAACCAGTTAATAAAACAAACCCGACAACCGCCAGGCATACGCCTGACATCGGTTCCGGGACCGTCATCAGCATGGCCGAGAACGCGCCGTCACCATGAAGCGCATCGTAGTCATCCTGAAACAAACGGAAGTCAGTAAAGTCATTCAATCCATCACCGTTCAGATCACCCAGCGCTGCCTGTTGCTGCGACGTAAGACCCGACAGGTCAGCTAAATGATTGGTCGTAAAGATCAACCAGTCGTTGACATCAATCGTTTCGTTGCCATCCAGGTCACTGCGACCATAAGGCAAGAGGCTGAAAGCGATGACATCCAACGGTGCGGCGAACGCAGCGCCGTGTCGGCCGTTGGGCAGCGTGGCAAGGTCAGAGACTTCGGTCCAGTTGATCAGGTCAGGCGAGGTCGCCAGGCCGAGGACCCCGACGCTGTGGTAGTCGATATAGAGATGCCACAGGCCGTCGATCTGGATCAGCGACGGGCCTTCCGTCGACCCGGTGAAGACATCGACCGTCAGGCTGTTGTCCAGAACCCACGTGCCCGGCTCGCCGGTGGTGCTGGTGGCCATGTGGATGGGAATCCCCTGGTCCGTCACGACGGGCATGACATACGTGCCGGTGTCCGGGTTATAGGTTTTATCCCCGTCAATAACTTGCCCACCGGGATCGAAAGCCGACACGGGCGTGGTGAAGTTGACGAAGTCGGTGGTCGTGGTGGACCAGAGCGCGAGGTGATCGCCGTACGGATCGGCGGTGAAGATGATCTCGTATTCACCGTTCCCGTTGTATTCGATATCCGGCGCCCAGGTATGTCCGATGTCGGGCGTCGATGCTTCGTCGAAGACCTCGATAAGCTGTACGTCATTCCACGTCTTCAGATCGTAGGACCAGGCGTAACCGATGTTGCGGTTAACGTCGAGTGCGGAGGTCGTCCAGACCATGTGGAACTTACCGTCGGCATAAACCACGGACGGATCGCGCATCATGTCTTCGGTTTCGTCGTACATACCTTCGACAGACAAGACCGCGTTGCCGCCGTTCATGTTCTGGAAGTTGTAGCCGTCTTCGCTGTAGGCGAGGTAGATGCCGGACTCGCCGCCGATCGGCCACGGGCCCTCGAAGTAGGCGTAGATATAGCCGGTGTTCTGAGCGTAGGCCGGGATAGACCCCAGACCCAACGTCAGTGCTGTTACCAAAGCACCGGTTGTCGTCCTAATACTCATCTTCATATCCAACAATGCCAGGATTCACGTTTATCCTGGCGTGTGTGTCGATTACCGACGTCGTTGCCCTAATCGCATCACCATTACCAGTGTGATCAACGTCAAGCCGGACGCCGGTTCGGGAACAACGCTGAGCATCTGCTCGAAGCTGCCGTCGCCGTGGAATCCATCGTAGTCATCCTTGAACAGACGGAAGTCGAGATAGTCATTCAATCCATCACCGTTCAGATCGCCCAGCGCCGCTTGCTGCTCAGGTGTAAGGCCCGAAAGGTCAACTAAGTGATTGGCGGCGAAGATCAACCAGTCGTTGGTATCGATGGTTTCGTTGCCATCCAGGTCGCTACGGCCGTAGGGCAGGTAGTCAAACGCGATGACGTCTACCGGGGCGGCAAAAATGGTGCCGTGCCGACCGGCGGGCAACGTCGCCTGGTCGGAGCTTTCGGTCCAGTTGACCAGGTCCGGCGAGGTCGCCAGGCCCAGAACGCCAACGCCAAAGTAATCAAAGTAAAGATGCCATAGACCATCGATCTGAATCAGCGACGGACCTTCCGTGGGTTGGCTGAAGATATCGATTGTCAGACTGTCATCACGTGACCACGTTCCCGGTTCGCCCGTGAGACTCGTGGCGACAGAAATATCGTTCGGCTGCCCCGCAACAGCATCTTCCATGGGCATGAAGTAGGTCCCGGTCTCGGGAATATAAGTCTTATTCCCGTCGATGACATTCACGCCGCCGTTATAAGCCTCAACCGGCGTGGTGAAGTTGACGAAGTCGGTCGTCTTGGTGGACCAAAGATAGAGATAATCGTCATAGCCCGCCTGGCCGCGAAACGGATTGGCGCTGAAAATGATTTCATACTCACCGTTGCCGTTGTATTCGATTTCCGGCGCCCATGTGTGCTCGATGTTGGGCGTGGATGCTTCGTCCCACATCTCAATCAACTGCACATCGTTCCACGTTTTCAGGTCGTAGGACCATGCGTAGCCGATGTTGCGGTTAACGTCGATAGCGGATGTGGTCCAGACCATGTGGAACTTACCGTCGGGGCCGTAAACCACCGAAGGATCGCGCATCATGTCTTCGGTTTCATCGTACATACCTTCGACAGACAGGACCGCGTTGCCGTCATTCATATCATGGAAGGTGTAACCGTCTTCGCTGTAGGCGAGATATACGCCCGACTCACCGCCGGTCGGCCAGGGCCCTTCAAAGTAGGCGTAAATATAAGCCGTATTCTGAGCATGCGCAGCAGTAGCGCCGGACATTAATCCGCACAAAACGGCCATCGTCGTGATACTTTTATTCATCACGCGCCTCCATGGCGTTTTCGAGTGTTCCGTAAATGTGTGTGGATGGGATGCATCAGTGGCGACGACGTATCAAAACGCACGTACCCAGCAAACCCATCATCAGACTCGCCGGCTCGGGTACCGCAACACTCGGCGGCGTACCTGCGTTCCAGTTGTTCAGGACGATGTCCAGGTCATCCAGGCCGACAAAGTCATCACCGCTCGGATCGGCTGCGGGATTACCTTCAGGAATGGTCATGTTCCAGTTGTTCAGGATCAGGTCCAGATCGCTGAGGCCGACAAACCCGTCACCATCCAGATCGCCGGGGATGCTCGTGACGTAGGTCACAACGCCATACCCAAGCGCTGATCTGTCGGGAACGCCGTAACGGAACGTGAGATCGCCATCGATGCCCGAACCAAACACCGAAGTATCAAACGCATCACCCAGCGAGACGGATTCATTCGCTGCCAGCGTGATTGCATCGGTCAGGTTCAATTCAGCCAGTTGCGTGACACTGGAACCACCGGCTTCCACCCAACCGAGGCCCGCCGCGTCGGCTTCCTGATCGTCCATGCTGTTCCATGTGCTTGGATCCAAGGCACCTGCGGCACTGCCAATCAGGTAATAATCGAATGTCACGGCCTCGTCAGCCATGTTCTTCAGTTCAGCTTCGCCGGTGATCGTGTTGACTACCACCGTCAGGGTAGGCTGACGCGTCGTGATCTGGATCGCGCTGATCCCGCCGTCTTCGGTGTTGAAGATGTGAAGGTCAAGGTTACCACTGTCGGGGCTGACATTCTCGAAGACGAGGAAGTTATTGCCTTCAACGTACTGGTCGTAGCTGGCGGCGGTGGATTGATCGGGGTAGAGCGTCTTGGTCCCAAGGTCGCTGCCGATACCTTGGGTGATTTCATAGTCAACGCTGTATTCATTCCACAGCCAGGTAAAGTAGACGGTCACGTCATACGTGCCGGCGGGCATGTTGGTGAAGTTCAGCGTCTGTTCGAAGTTATCCCAATGGCCGAACCAGCCCTTGTTCATGTCGGTGTAGGTGCCACTGGTATTGGCGTCATGGTCCAGCAGGCTGCCGCTGGGGCCCCAGTCGAGATTGATCGACGTGCCGCCGTCGGCTTCGACGATCGTCAGCGGTGAAGCAGGGTCATAGGAAAAGCTGGATGTGGGAGACATGACGTTGTTCCACACACCACCACCCATGCCGATCGGGTCCGTGTCGTCGGCAACCAGGACGTATTCGTTGGTCGCGTTACGGCCGGCGAAGTTGATGTTCCATGACTGGGCCTGCGCGACCGAGCCTGTAACAGCAACACCTGCAAGTGCCAGCCCCCAGGCAAGACATGACGAACCAGCGTTGATGCGATTAAGCGTAGAGACAGGTTTCAAATCTTCCTCCTTCATACCGGCCGGCATCAGGGACTTCTTGCCGCCCAACGTGTGACACTTCTTTTAACTGAACAGACACCCAGCCCGGCGTTATCCAGAACACCCAACGCGGCCCTGACCAGTGTCTTTGACGCCAAAAACGATATCTGGCCGACACATGCGACACGACTGTTGAAGTGCTTATCGCACGGCCATACAGATCATGAAATTATTGTCTAGCAGTCGATATTCGTCAACCAAAAATGTTGTGATATCAAGAATTTAGATGAAATATCGCCTTACATTTTAATGGCTAAATCACCCACTCATTGCACATGCATTACATCTTCAGCCAGGTCTTTTGTTACAAAATCCGAAGCCGCCGGGCACCTGCAAAAAAACACCCCGAAAAGTCGGGGTGTTTAAAGAGGTTATATCAGTTGTCGCTGAGGCGATCAGTTCTTGTTCCCGCCGCCCGGCATTTCCTCACCGAGAAGCTGGGCAACCAAGCGGGACTCGCCGACCGTGGTTTCGATCTCGTCGGGGGTGACGGCACCGGCGGCCTCGGCGACGGCGGTGGCGTCTTCCACCTCCTGCTCGCGGGTGAGGGTTTCCTGAGCCGGGGGCTCGGCCAGCTTCACCACCTTCATACCGGTGTACTTCTTGAAGCCGGTACCGACCGGGATCAGGTGACCCAGCAGCACGTTCTCCTTGAGGCCTTCCAGCGGGTCGCTCTTGCCGGCCAGCGACGCTTCGGTGAGAACCTTCGTGGTCTCCTGGAAGCTGGCACCGGAGAGGAACGATTCGCTCTGGAGGCTGGCCTTGGTGATACCCAGCAGCAGGGTCTTGGCGTTGGCCGGACGACACTTGCCGGTCTTCATCGGTTCCTGGCCCTCGGCTTCGAGGCGGGCGATGATGTCCTTGGCCTCGTTGCGGCTGATGATCGTACCGATCGGCAGACCGCTGGCGCCGGCTTCCTTGACCTTCACGTTCTGGGCCACTTCCTCGTTCGCGGCACGGAAGCGGAACTTGTCGATCACCTCGTTCGGCAGCAAGTCCGCATCGCCCGGGTTCTCCACCCGGACCTTACGCAGCATCTGCGCCACGATGATCTCGATGTGCTTGTCGTTAATCGGCACACCCTGAGCACGGTACACGTTCTGAACTTCTTCCAGCAGGTAGTTGTACAGGGCTTCTTCACCCTTAACACGCAGGATGTCCTGCGGAACTAGCGGGCCGTCGATCAGCGGGTCACCGGCGTTGACATAGTCGCCGGTATGCACCAGCAGGTGACGGTCCTGCGGCACGTGATGCTCGGCTTCAAGACCGGCTTCAGACTTGACGATGATCGTCATCTTGCCGCGGCGGCGGTCGCTTCGCAGCTCAACGTCGCCTGAGATTTCAGCCATGATGGCCGCATCCTTCGGACGCCGTGCCTCGAAGATTTCGGTAACACGGGGCAGACCACCGACGATGTCGCTGGAGCCGGTCGCTTCACGCGGCTGACGTGCGAGCATCTGGCCGGCCTGGATTTCCTGACCTTCTTCCACATCGATACGAGCCTTCGCGGGCAGGTAGTGGAAGTCGAGGATCTTGCCGTCCGGGCCTTCGATGACGATTCGCGGGTGCATCTCGCCCTTGTGCTCGATGACCACCAGGCTCTCGGCCTTCTCGCCGGGATCGGACTTCTTCTTGCCCTTGGAGCCGCTTTCCTGTTCAGGACGCACGGTCTCGCCGATCACGATGTCCTCGAACCGGACCTTACCGGCCTTCTCGGCCAGGATCGCGGTACGGTGGAGGTCCCATTGGACCAGGATCTGGCCCTTCTTGACCTGTTCACCCGGTTTCACGCGGATGTACGCACCGTACTGCACCTTGAACTTCTCGAGTTCGCGGTTCTTATCGTCGAGAACGAGTACTTCACCGTTGCGCTTCAGGGCGACGAGGGTTTCGTTGCCGTCTTCGTCAAGGGTCGGTACTTCGTTACAGTCTCGCAGTTCGATCGTGCCGGGCTGCGATGCCTGATACGTACTGTCGACCAGGTTTGTCGATGCCACACCACCGGTGTGGAACGTACGCATGGTCAGCTGTGTGCCCGGCTCGCCGATGGACTGTGCGGCGATGATGCCGACCGCCAGACCTTCTTCGACCAGTCGGCCGGTCGACAGGTCCTGGCCGTAGCAGCTTGCACAGATACCCTGCTTCGATTCGCAGGTCAGGCCCGAGCGGACCATCACCGCGTCGATGCCGAGCGCCTCGATCTTCAGCGCCGCCTGATCGGTGATGAGCTGGTTCTCTTCAACGATCAGCTCGTCGGTGATCGGGTTACGGATCGTTTCACGAGCGGTACGGCCGACGATGCACTCACGCAGAGGCACGTCGATCTCTTCACCCTTATAGATCGCACGCTTGGTAACGCCCTGCTTCGTGCCGCAGCAGTGTTCGCTGATGAACACGTTCTGAGCGACGTCGGCGAGCTTACGCGTGAGGTAGCCCGAGTCCGCCGTCTTGAGGGCGGTATCGGCCAGACCCTTACGGGCACCGTGCGTCGAGGAGAAGTATTCCAGAACGCTCAGGCCTTCACGGGCGTTGGCCTTAATCGGGGTTTCGATGATTTCGCCGCTCGGTTTACTCATCAGACCACGCATGCCGGCAAGCTGCTGGACCTGGCTGACGTTACCACGAGCACCGGATGCTTCCTTGCTCATGACAAACACCGGGTTGATGTAGGCGAAGCCTTCCTTACCTTCAGCAGGCAACGGCTTGCCGTCCGCATCGCGGCGGTCGTTCTTCAGTTCCTTCAGCAGTTCCTTCGTGACGCTTTCACGGCAGTGCGTCCAGAGGTCGAGCAACTGGTTGTAGCGTTCGCGTTCGGTGATCGCACCGGCGTGATACGCCTTCTCGACACGATCCACCTTCTTCTGCGTGCCGTCGATCAGTTCCTGCTTCTTCTGCGGGATACGCAGGTCGGTCAGGCCGAACGACAGACCGCTGGTCGTCGAGTGCTTGAACCCGATGGCCTTGAGGTTGTCCAGCAGATCGATCGTTGCCGGACGGCCGCAGCGTGCGTACGTATCGTCGATGACGCGGCTGCACGCCTTGGAACCCAGCGCGAAGTTGTAGTAGTGCATCCCCTCGGCGAGGATCTCGTTGAACATCAACCGGCCGACCGTTGTGACGATGCGGTTGTTCGCCGGCAGGTCTTCGGGCTGGCTCTTCATGTCCTTGACGATGTCGCCGAACCGGCCCTTGGGCAGACGCACCTGGATCGGGGTGTGCAGGTGGATCTTCTTCAGGTCGTAAGCGATGTACGCCTCGAACGGATCGCGGAAGCTCGGGCAATCCGCCGGGTCCATCGAGTCGTCGGCGCGGGTCATCGTCAAGTAGTAGGACCCGAGCAGGATGTCCTGCGACGGGCTGATGATCGGGTTGCCGTTGGCCGGACTGAAGATGTTGTGCGTCGCGAGGATCAGCACGTGCGCTTCGGCCTGGGCTTCCACGGACAGCGGCAGGTGCACCGCCATCTGGTCGCCGTCGAAGTCGGCGTTGAAGCCGGTACAGACCAGCGGGTGGATCTTGATCGCGTTGCCTTCCACGAGCACCGGCTCGAACGCCTGGATACCCATGCGGTGCAGCGTCGGGGCACGGTTCAGCAGCACCGGGTGCTGGAAGATCACCTCTTCGAGGATGTCCCACACTTCCGGGTCGCGCCGCTCGAGCATCTTCTTGGCGCTCTTGATCGTATCGACCAAGCCGTGCTCTTTGAGCTTGCGGATGATGAAGGGCTGATACAGTTCCAGCGCGATCTTCTTGGGCAGGCCGCACTGGTTCAGCTTCAGTTCCGGGCCGACCACGATCACGGAACGCGCCGAGTAGTCGACACGCTTACCGAGCAGGTTCTCACGGAACCGGCCCTGCTTACCCTTGATCATGTCGGTCAGCGACTTCAGCGGACGGTTGCTCGAACCGAGCACCGGGCGGCGGCAGCGGCCGTTATCAAACAGCGCATCCACCGACTGCTGGAGCATACGTTTTTCGTTGCGGATGATGACCTCGGGGGCATTGAGGTCCATCAGCTTCTTCAAACGGTTGTTACGGTTGATGATTCGACGATACAGGTCGTTCAGGTCGCTGGTCGCGAAGTTGCCCGACTCGAGCAGCACCAGCGGGCGCAGGTCCGGCGGGATCACCGGCACCACATCCATCACCATCCACTCCGGCTTGTTCTCGGAGTGACGGATCTGCTCGACGATCTTCAGACGCTTCGAGAGGTCCTTGATCTTCTGCTTGCTGCGGGTGTTGCCAAGGTCCTCACGGAGCTGTGCCTGCGTCTCGTTCAAGTCGAGTTTGACCAGCAGTTCCTTGATCGCCTCGGCGCCCATCATCGCGACAAACTCGTGGCCGTACTGCTCACGGGCCTGGCGGTACTCGTCTTCGGTCAGGAGCTGACGCTCTTTCAGCGGCGTGTCGCCCGGCTCGATGACGGTGTAGTCCTGAAAGTAGACGACCTTCTCGATGTCGCTGGTCTTCATCCCGAGCAGGTTGCCCAGGTGGCTGGGGATCGCTTTGAAGAACCAGATGTGAACGATCGGCGCGGCCAGGTTGATGTGGCCCATTCGCTTACGACGCACGCGCGAGTGCGTCACCTTCACGCCGCAGCGGTCGCAGATGATACCCTTGAACTTCGTGCCTTTGTACTTACCGCAGGCACATTCGTAGTCGCGTTCGGGCCCGAAGATCCGTTCGCAGAACAGGCCGTCCTTTTCAGGGCGGTAGGTTCGGTAGTTGATCGTCTCCGGCTTCTTCACCTCACCGAAGCTCCACGAGCGGATGTCGTTGGGGCTCGCGAGGGTGATCTTCACCGAGGCGTAGTCGTTCACACGGTCGTACATCAGTTCAGCCATAGTTCAAACGCTCCTCAGCTTTGAGCGTGATAGTTTTAAGTCCGAGCCCAGCTTCCAATCCGGGCACGTTTCTCCGGCCAACCGGAGTCACCCCCCGGCATACGCCTTAGAGGATGCTGCCACCCTCGAGTTCGACCTTCTCCAACGTGATGTTCAGGCCAAGGCCCTTGACCTCGTTGCACAAGACGTCGAACGCAACCGGCATGCCGGCTTCGAGCGTGTTCGTGCCCTTGACCATCGATTCATAAATCTTGGTCCGGCCTTCCACGTCGTCACTCTTGACGGTCAGAAGTTCCTGAAGGATGTAAGCGGCGCCGTAGGCTTCGAGCGCCCAGACTTCCATTTCACCGAAGCGCTGGCCACCAGTGCGGGCCTTACCGCCCAGCGGCTGCTGGGTGATGAGGCTGTACGGGCCGGTCGCACGGGCGTGGATCTTGTCGTCGACCAGGTGGTGCAGCTTGATCAGGTACATATGACCAACGGTAGTCTTCTCATCGAACGGTTCACCCGTCCGCCCGTCGTAGAGCTGGATCTTGCCGCCGTACGGCATCTTGGCCAGAATCTCGTCCGGGCCGTGGTTGCCACCGGTTTCTGCAAGCCGGTTGGCCACGTACTCGTTGGCTTCTTCGAGCACCTTATGGATTTCACCTTCGGTCGCACCGTCAAACACAGGCGTCACCGCCTGGAATCCAAGCACGCCGCAGGCCCAGCCCAGGTGCGTTTCGAGGATCTGCCCGACGTTCATACGTGAAGGCACACCCAGCGGGTTCAACAACACATCAACCGGCGTCCCGTCTTCGAGGAACGGCATGTCCTGTTCCGGCACGATACGGGCGATGACACCCTTGTTACCGTGGCGGCCGGCCATCTTGTCACCGACGCTCAGCGGACGCTTGGTCGCGATGTACACCTTGACCATTTCCAACACACCGCTGGGAAGTTCGTCGCCGCGCTTCATATGAGCGAGCTTACGCTGCTTTTCCTTCTCGATCGCGACGATACGCGGCCAGAACTGGTTGTAAACCGCGGTCCCGGCGTCCTTGGCTTCCTTGTTGCCCTTGACCCACTTCAGGTCGAAGCTTTCGATCTGCTCGAGGATAACCTCGGTGATGTCACTGGCGCCGACCTTTTGACGCGTCGACGGGTCGACCATGGGCGCGCCGGTCGCTTCATTGATCTGCTCAACCATCTGGCGGAACAGTTCGGCGGCGCGATCGTCCATCGACGCTTCGTACTCACGCATCTCACGCTTGAGCCGCTTTTTCTGCTCATCATTAAGGTGCATGCGGCGGCTGAAACGCTTCGCGCCGATCACGATGCCTTCCGTGCCGGCGGGCACTTCCAGCGAATCGTTCTTCACATCTTCACCGGCCCGACCGAAGATCGCGTGCAACAGCTTCTCTTCGGGGGTCAGTTCGCTCTTGCTCTTGGGCGAAACCTTACCGACGAGGATGTCGCCGGGCTTCACGTAAGCACCGATGCGGATGATCCCGTTTTCGTCCAGCATCGAAAGCATCTTCTCGCTGACGTTCGGGATATCGCACGTGAACTCTTCGCGACCGAGCTTGGTCTCGCGGATTTCAACATCAAAGTCTTCGATGTGGATCGAGGTGAACGTGTCACGCTTGACCAGGCGTTCGCTGATCACGATCGCGTCTTCGAAGTTGTAGCCGTCGAACGTATTGAACGCCACGAGCACGTTCTTGCCCAGGGCCAACTCGCCCTGCTTCGTCGCGGCGCCGTCGGCAATGATCTGCCCCTGCTCAACACGCTGGCCGAGCCGGACGATCGGCTTCTGGTTCTGACAGGTACGCTCGTTGAGGCCGACGAACTTACGGAGATCGTATTCGTCCGCGTTATCAACGACGATCTGCTTGGCGTCGACGTAGGTCACCACGCCGGCGTTACGAGCACGAACCACCATGCCCGAGTAACCGGGGATGTGCTTCTCCATGCCCGTCGCCACGCACGGCGGCTCGGTCTTGATCAGCGGCACAGCCTGCCGCTGCATGTTCGAGCCCATCAACGCACGGTTGGCGTCGTCGTGCTCGAGGAACGGGATCAACGCCGCCGACACACCCACGATCTGCTTCGGGCTGATGTCGACATAATCGATCTGACTCGATGGCACCTGCGCCAGGTCGCCATCGACACGCGCCAAGACCATACCCTGCTGGATCGAACCATCATCCTCGATGGAGTCGGTCGGGCCGAGTGTCAGTTTCATTTCTTCATCAGCACGCAGATAAACGATGCCGCCGGTCAGCTTGCCTTCCTTGACTTCGCGGTAAGGCGTCTGCAGGAAGCCGTATTCGTCGACCTTGGAGTACAAGCCCAGCGAAGCGATCAGGCCGATGTTCGTGCCTTCAGGCGTTTCGATCGGGCAGATACGGCCGTAGTGCGAGATGTGCACGTCACGGACTTCAAAGCCGGCACGCTTACGGTTCAGGCCGCCGGGGCCCAACGCCGAAAGACGACGCTCGTGCGTCAACTGGCTCAGCGGGTTCGTCTGGTCCACGACCTGCGACAGTTCGCCGCGGCCGAAGAAGTGATCGATCGCACTGCTGATGCTCTTGGAGTTGACCAGGTCAGCAATTTTGCTGAGTTCGTCCATGTCCTTGACGCTCATGCGTTCCTGAACGGTACGCTTGAGCTTCAGGAAGCCCTTACGCATTTCCTCGACAGCCAACTCGTCCAAGGTACGCAGACGACGGTTGCCCAAGTGGTCGATGTCGTCGATGTGCGCCTTGTTGCGGTTGTTACGCAGGTCAAGGATGTACTTGATGACCTGAAGGAAGTCTTCGGCACGAAGCTTCATTTCGTCTTCGGAGACATCCAGGTCGAACTTACGGTTGATGCGGAACCGGCCGACCTTGCCCAGGCGGTAACGGTTCTCATCGAAGAACTTCTCATCGATCAGTTGCTTGGCCTTGTCGACCTGCGGCGGGTTGCCGGGACGTAGCCGGGCATAAAGCGCCAGCAAAGCAGCTTCGTACTCGGTCAGCGTGACGCCTTCCAGCTCGGTCTGCTTCTCGTCCGCGATCGTATTAAGGATCAGCATGTCGCCGGGGTTGGCGATGATGTCGACGGTCTTGAGGCTGCTGGCCATGACTTGGTCGATATGCTCGCCGACCTGACCGCCGATCGGGACCAGCTCTTCGCCGGTCTCGGTATCGATGATCGGGGCCGCAACATAATTCTCAGGCTTCAGGTCCTTGACCTTGATGCTCTGCACGTCGTAGAACGTCCGCAGCAGCTTGTCGGTCGTCGAGAAAGCCTCGTCGATCGCACGCAGGAACGTGGTCGCCGGGATCTTCGTCGACTGATCGATCCGCATCTGGAGCACATCCTTCTTGGACACCTCCAGCTCAATCCACGAACCGCGGTCCGGGATGATGCGGGCCGAGTGCAGCGGGCGGTCGGCCTCAGCCGAAGCGATCGAGAAGTCCACACCGGGCGAGCGGTGCAGCTGATTCACGATCACGCGCTCAGCACCGTTGATGATGTATTCACCACCACCCATCAGCACGGGGATCTCGCCGAGGTAGATATCCTCCTCGGGGATCTCCGGCACGTCCTTGCGGACGAGGCGGACACGGATGCGGAACGGCAGGCCGTAGGTCAGCCGCAGCTCCCGACATTCGTCTGGGGTGTACCGGGGTTCATCCAACCGGTAATGCACGTACTCCAGCTGCATATTCCCGTCGTATGATTCGATCGGAAATACTTCACGCAGTAACGACTCTAGCCCGATATAGGAATCGCGCTCGTCGAAACCGACGTTTTGCTGGAGGAACCGCTCGTAAGCGGCCTGTTGAACATCAACCAGATTGGGGATTGTTAAAGCATCTCCACGCTTGGAGTAGTCGCGCACCGTCTTCAGCAGCATCGATGTCCTCGATCTTGCGAGTGGTAAGTGTAGTTAGTAATTGACCTTACGGGTTCCCGATCATCGCTTCGCACACCGCGAACCGAATATGATAGACAATTTTAAGTCACTCCACAACCCGGGTTCCGTAAAAATTTCATGTTATCAGGCGTTCTGGTCCTGACTTTGCGTGCAAAATGTGGGTTTTTCATCATAAGCCTTTAATTAACAGCGTAATAGCACAAATCGTGTCAGATCGACAAAAACGCTGCCATATCTTGGATCGCGCCGATCGGACCCTATGATCCACTTAAGTTATCAACAATTCAAGTCCGGGTATCTCAACCACGCTGAATGACACAGGCGAAAGCCCCGCCGGATCACCATCCAGTTGCACCGCCATACCCCGAGGCCAGGTAACCCGGATGTCAGCCGACTGCCCGCACTTCACATCCTTCCGCTTCAGGTGCCGACCGATCGCCACCGAGACCGCATACCGAGCCAGCGAGATCAGCCCCGGCCGCTCGAACAACACCCAGTCCAGCTTCCCGTCATCCTCAACGCAGCACCCCGGCGCAAGCTTCAGCCCCCCGCCATAGGAAGGCAGGTTGAATACGAACAGGTGCGATCCTGTATAGGTTTCACCATCCACCTCAACCTTCAGCTTCGGATACCGGTACCGCCACAGCGAAGAAAGCACCCTCGGCACATACGTAACCCGCTTCACCCGACGCAACCCCGAATGCGTCTCACGCCAACGATGCATCCGGTGCACCACGTCCGCATCAAACCCCACCCCGCCCATCAGTGTGAAAACCCACCCGCCGCTGCGAGATCCTTCGGTGCTCATCAATCCAAGGTCGATCCGCTTGGTCTGCCCCGCCTCGATCGCGTCGACCAGTTGCTTTGCCGACTGTGTGAAGCCGAAGTACTTGGCGAACAGGTTTTCATTGCCCATCGGCAGCGTCGCCAGCGCGACCACCTGTCCCTGTACATCGCCGTCCTTACGCCGTGCCTGGTACAGCTCATTCAGCACCGCCCCGATCGAACCATCCCCCCCCGCCACCAGCACGCACCGGCACCAGTCCGACAGGTTCACATCCGACAGGCAGGCCTGCCGCTCGTCGATATCCCAAACCAGCTTCGGCTCAAACCCCCGACGCTCAAGCTCCGTCACCAGATCATCCACCAGCTTACGGTTCGGCCCCGACCCGCTGAACGGATTGGCACAGATCAAAACGCCCTTCGCAATGGATCGCTCACGCTCCGCCATAGACCAGACATCATAAATGATCCGCCCACGCTTGGCGGGCGATCACAGATCGCCGTTTTACTTTCCGGTCCCCTCTCCCCGCGGGAGAGGGTTAGGGTGAGGGCCGGGTGGATTGTGGCGAAGTAAACAAAACAAATCGTGCCGCCCCCTCAATAATGCGGCGGTTTATGCGCCTCCAGATCGTTCGGATCATCCCCCTGCTCCTGCTGCTGTTCGACCCGATCCCGAAGCACTCCCATCTCCCGCCGCACCTTCGCAAGCTCATCGTGCAACTCACGCACCACCCCATCCAACTCGCCAACGAACTGTTCGAGGTAGGCGATCTTCTCTTCAACTTTTGTCACACGGTCATCCATGGCCAGATTGTACGCAAATCATGCCGTACCGAAGCCCCGGCTGCCAATCGCTGACCACTATTTAGCCCCACATCGACGATGTGGGGCCCTGCACTTCATCGCCGTCGACAGGTCGGCATCAGCGCCAGAAGAGATAAGACAAACACACTGCCGGGTTCCGGCACCGTCGTCGCCGGCGGCGAACCGGCATTCCAGTTCTGCAGGATGATGTCCAGATCGTCCAATCCGACAAAGCCATCGCCGGACGGGTCGCCCTCCAGCCAGACACCCGCGGTCACGTTCTGGTTCCAGTTAGTCAGGACGATGTCCAGATCCGACAAGCCAACAAATGAATCATTACCCAGATCGCCCGGCAGACCGGCACGCACTAATACAGCATCCGCCTGGTATTCGAGACCGAGACCGACCGAGCCCATCATCACCGGCCACGTCACATCATCAAACGCCCCAACCACACTGCCCGCATCAATGATCTGAATCACATCCCCCACGCCCGGCTCGAATCCCGACTCTAGCGACACGACCAACGAACCGGCCAGCGTTGCCGTCCCGGTCGACTTCACCGCAGGTTTCGAAATCGCTGATGAACTGTCCAGCCCGACCTCCAACGCTCCACTGCTGGTTATGTCATTTGCCCCCATATCGACCCGGCTCGCTGCATCAATCGACAACCGGCCCGTATTGTTTAACGCGTTAGCCAGGACAAACAAACGCCCATTACCGACGATCAATTCACCGGCGTTGCCTGTCAGCGTGTTTTCGATCGGCGTGGCGTTCACTCGAACGACCGATCCCGTCCCTGCTATCTCCACAACCGTACCGCTCGCGATCTGAGTGATGTTATTCCCGCTGAGCATAAGCAACGCGCCCGATCCGCTCGAGATGGCGCGCCACGTCCCGCCAACCAGCGTGCCGGATTGATTGTTCAACGTGACCCCCCAATTACTGCTGTCGATCTCCACATGCGACCCGTCCAGAGCTTCAACGATACCGAAGTTCTCAAACTCACCGTCACGGATATGCAGGATCGCCGCGTTTTCCGAACGCAAGGTGCCGTAATTGATCGCATCGGCATCGCCCCCATTGATGTTGACGCCTAAACCGGGCGAAATCATCAACCTCGAACCAGTGGTGGCATAAGGCTCATCGGCGATGATCGTGCCGTTATTGATTAAGCCCAGATTCTTACCGCCCAGTTGCGGCGTACCTCGGAACGTATGATCGGCACCGTTCGTCAGCACGTTGTTCCCCGTTCCGTTAATACGGTTCAGCGAGTTGTTGGTCGTCTGCCAGGCGCCCGAACCATCGATCGTGACATCGCCTGTAACTTCGACCGCGGATACGGAAAAGGTTCCCGCGATCTGATAGATCGTGCCGTTATTCGTGATCGTGCCCGAGATGGCTGTCGAGATATTATTGATCTGCACCGTGCTGCCGGCTGTGACTGTCACATCAGTCAACAGGCTGTTGTTACTTGGCATGATGCGACCGACCGCATCGGTCACCAGATCGCCGTCCCGGACTTCCGCCGATTCAATCACCACAATCGAGTCTGCATCAATCGCTTGGATCGTGCCCCCCGTGTTATCAAACACGCCGTCACGCAGGATCAACCTGCCGCCTTTGGAAGCGCTGAATGTACCGTGATTGATCGTGTCTACGTCTGTCGCACCGATATCAATGGCCGTGCCGGGGGCAATGTTTAACGCCACATTATTAGTCGCGTATGGATTATCCGCTTCGACCAGGCCGAAGTTGATCATCCCCATGTTTTGATTGCCGATCGTCCCGCCGCCGTGGATGGTGTGGCCTGCCTCTTGTGTCAGGACCGCACCGAGAACGCCGGTCGTGGCTACGATGTAATTAAAAGTCCTGTCCGACAGGGTCCACACCCCGGTGCCGGTCACGGTCGCGTCACCGCTGAACCGGATAGTCGATGCGGACGAAATCAACGCAAGCTGTTGGATCTCACCGTCATTAATGATCGTCGAACCGGCATTGAAAGGTAGAACGAAGTTCTGCATGACTAGGCTGTCGTCGCTACCGATTGTCAGCCCACTGATCGGATTCTTGGGATTGACATCCAGTACAACCTGAACCGGCCAGTCCCCCTCATCGATCACCACCAGGCTCCCCGCGGCAGGGGCTCCTGCATCCCAGTTTGAATCCGTGCTCCAGTTCCCGCCGCCGTCATAAATCCATGTCGTCGTCTGCGCTGATGCAGATACGTTGGACATCAAATACATAAAAAGCAAAACCACACATGGGAAGATAAATGTATAAATTTGCCGCGATGTAAACCGTGCATGGTTCGTGCATGTGGACATCCCAATATCCTCCTGATTAACCGCAATATGATGTGTGGCGGAAACCAGCGCGTAAGAATAAACCGCGCCGCAATAAAAATACTTGCAGGTTCCATTTTAACCGGCCGCACGATTGCTACAAGAGATAATTAACAGTAGCTCAGAAAAAACAGCCACAAACAAGCTGTCGCTTGATAAAAAGAATCCCCCATATTCACAGAACGCACTCAGAGCATCTGCATGATTTATGTCCGTCATTCCCGCGCACGTGGGAATCCACGCGCCCAATGAATCCCTGAACGTGGATCCCCGCGTGCGCGGGGATGACAACAAATGGGGCGGGCACAATAGATGCATACCGCTCTAATATGTCGGCGTATTGCGACACGTTTTCAGCTCTTCTTAAAAAAGCCTACCGTCGACTGCATCACGCGCTGACGCAGGCTGTCGAGGTTAGCGCGGTCTTCGCTCTGTTTCAGGTCGTCTAGATTCGCCTGGCAGAATCGGCAGCCGAGGGTGTTCAGATGGAAGTCGACGTATTCGTGCCAGGCCGGGTCGAGCGTGCCCAGGTGATACCCGCCGATCGTGCTGCGCTTCGGACAACTCAATCGGTGCTCTTCCCAGACCTCGGTCAATAACGCATCCGGCGGATCAAACGTGTGTGTCGGTTTATCCCCCATCGCTTCAAGCAACTGCTTGCGGATCCGCGACAAACTGCGGTGCTTGATCGTCGCGACGTGCCCGTCTTCCACACCGACCGCCTTGGCGACCTGTGCGTTTTTCAGTTGCGCATAAAACAATAGTTCGATGATCTGCAGTTCCCGGAAGTTCAAGGATTCTTTATAACCGCTGACCAGGCTATTGATCGCATCCGCAAGCTCGCCGTGCAGTTCGTGGCGGTTTTCCTCCCGCCTCGCATACCAGCTCGCGGTCGGATCGCTCGACGCCAGCCGCGCCTCCGGCCCAACACTGCTGTCACTGACCTGCCCGCCGCCCATCGTATCGCTTAACAGGCACGCACGGTTGCTCTTACCCCGATGCGAATCGATGATCCGCCGACGGAGGATCGAAAACAAGTACGTTTCCAGGCTCGACTCGCCCCGGAATCGCTCCAACCCGCGCAGCAAGCCGATGAACGTCTCCTGCACCAGGTCTTCCGCATCGTTGGCGTTGCGCACCCGGCTACGCGCAAAGGCTAACAGACGTCCCTGGTACCGTTCCACCAGCTTAGGCCAGCCCTGCTCATCACCGCGACGCACCGCGTCCAACAGGTATTGTTCAGCTTCGGATAATGCGTTCATAAGTCTGCGCAGCCAGTCTTAACATGATTCACTTGCGGATGATGTAAAGCACTCTCGCTAAACACCCATTATAACCGTAACGAAGTGTATCACGACCGGGGAGGACCCGCCCCCGATTGACTTATGACTTCAACCTCATACTGATCCGCTTCATCTTCCACCGCGCGGAATTGGATCGAATATTCCCCGGTATCGGCTGACACATGGTGGTTTGCGGCGAGGGATAGATTATCGCTCGATACCCCGTGGCTGGACCAGCTCCTGCCCCCCATGGACATTCTTGTGTACTCGCGACACTGAAGCTCATTCTCCCCCGTTATATCCCGCGACAGCCAGCAATCTGTCGTTTGAAGCCTGCCACCCGATATGTAATAAACCGACACCGGCTCATCAATCCCCACCGTTTGCTTCTGGCTGGCCGCCTTCTCTATGGGCTGATACCCCATGCTGTTGAGCATATCGCGATCAAACACGAGATCGTTCATATCCTCAACGCCGATCTCTTCGCCGAACTTCTCGATCTGCTCGGTTAACTGTTCCAGCTCCTGCACCCTCTCGGCTGCAAAATAAGCCTTGACCAGGTTCTGTCTCGCAAGCTCATCATCACCGACTCTGTGCTGATAGCGTACCAGCTTCAGTAGAACCTTCGGATCGCTGATGTTTCGCTGAGCCAGTGAGTCGTAGTATTGCTTTTCCTGCTCATCGCTCATATGCCTGGCCAGATACCCCAACACCTTCTCATTGGCCGGGTCCTGCATGAGCGCGTCGATGATGGGTTGGAACTCGGGCCTGTCAAAACGCTCAAGGTAGCGAACACAAACACGGCTCTGCTCCCCCGGCTTTGGCTCATCGTAACCATCACGGACCTCGAACACCTCCAGCATATACGGGCTGTCGTTCCACGCCCGAAAGTGCAGGCGTTCGTGGTGCTCGTTATCCTCAAGAATCGCAAACGAGTCTATCTTCCAGCCGGCATCGGTGTAGGCCTGGTGAAACGCCTGAACGATCTTCTCCGGCTCATCGGTGACCGTTGTCCACATCGCGTGTCGATCGGACATCAGCCCGTAACCATCTACGATCTTCTCCAACACCATCCCATCAGGCCATGGGATATCCGTATCGTCCGGGTACTGCCCCATCAGTTCATCGGGCCAGTCGATATCCGATCCGTGCTGCTGGTTCCACTTATTGAATTGTTCGGTGACCTGCTTGCAAACCTCATCGGAAATGTTCTCGCCGATCATTTTGTATGGCGTGCCGACCTGCGTGCTCTTGCTGCTGTGTTCGAGCTGGCATGTAAGCGCATAGCGTGCCAACGGCGGACTAAGGTGATCCGTATACCCCGAATGACTGACGTAAGGCATACCGCCCGCGGTGATCACTAGCTTTGCTTTAAACTCGCGCTCAAGCAGAGGCTTGCTGTCCTGAGTCACATCGATCGACATCGCCATGTACGAATCGTAGAGCCTGCCGCCGTACTCAGGCGTCCGGCCGTCGGTATAGACATCAACTTCATCGACGTACTTCAATTCAAGCAAGGCGTCATGCAGCGCGGCCGCGACCTGATCGAGCACGGGATGTTCATTTTCAACGATGATCGCGATGTGGCGTATTGAAAATACATCCTCCGCGCTGGTAGTCGTCGTACTTGATGTTGATGTGATATTGCTCGCTTCGATCTTGCCCGCTGAGACATCGAGCCCGACGCTTGCCGGTACGCTCGACGTCAGCAACCGGTAGACACCGTACACCCCGGCTAGCACAAGCCCCGCGATCACGAGCAAAACAACCAGTCGCTTGTTGCCGGATCGCATCATGTAGCTCTTGTATCCTTGCTTTATGTTCGGTTAACGATTCAAGCCAGGCTCATAAACAGAAACACGACCACGCCCAGGCTGATGATCAATGCCAGACGCAACGACCAGGTATAGTAACCCTTCGTCGCCACGTTCAGGAATAAATACGTGCCTAAGATCAGTACACCCAGCGCCATGTAGGAGAAGATAACGTTGCGCTTGTGCTGGACCTGCACGTTGATCCCCTGCACTAATGTCCGGGCGATTTCTTCGATCTGTTGAGGTGTTGCATTCACGAGCACCGCTTCGCGCCAGACTGTATAAGCCGGTTTATCGAATTGCTGCGTGAATTGATCCGTCACCAGGTTCCGCGATACCAACTCATCCGCGACACGGTCGCGCAGCCAGTTGCTGTCCTTGGCAAGATACCCATGGAACCGCTGCTGATCGGCGCCGGATAGCTGACTGATCCGCGCTTCAGCCATCGGCAGCACCGCGTCCGCCGCCTTGTGCACCGCATCCCAGTACGCATCGCTCTGCTGGGTATGCGTGCTGTCGGAATACGCGACGAGCCAGGGGTTGTTATTAAAATCATGGGTAAAACCACTACGGTCAACAAGCCAGGGCTTGTCCGCAAACCGCGTCGAGACGGAGAACGCTTCGTCCGATGTCTTCACACGCAGCGCCAATCCGCCTGACTTGGATTCTGCTTGCTTGCGCCAGCGGTTGTGGTTCTCAAACCGCAACTCCTGGATCGCCACAACTACCGATGTCCCATTGACCGGCCGTTCCACCGAGACATATGCCGGGTCGAACATCTTCTGCTTCAATCCACGCGCGACCGCTTCAAGCACATCGCGCGAGATGAACGCCGCATCGCCCCCGTCGGCTTCATCACGCCAGACATACACGTACGGGGCGTCCGCACCTTCTGCTTCCGTGTCCCCAAGGTCCTGCATCAATCGCTGGCCCACGCGCCGACCAAGCGCCTCGGCGGCATCTTCCATCGACGGGTAGATATCCGCTTCAAAATCCTGGTACTCCTCGATCGCATCGGTCCACGGCACACCCGCAACCGTCATGCCCGATTGCACCTCGACTTGCGTCGTGCCTGCTTCAGTGGCACTGCTTTCTACAGCAGATTCACTCGCTGCATCGCCCGAGGTTCTGATTGACGATACTGCAACCGTGCTGACGCGCCCGGCATTCGGGTCTTCATATGAACGCAACATGGACTGATCGTTCTTCTCCACAGCATTCACAACCTGTGGGGTGACAATCTCAGGTACTTCATACACGACAGGCTGCTCAATGTAGCTTTCAGCAACATCCGGTGTCGCGATAACAGGCGGATTGATGTGTGGCGTGACCGTAGCCACATCTTCGACGATGACCGAGGTGCGTTGACGGATCTCATCCGCTTTGGCCTGGATCTCCGCCGCCATCTGTTGCGTATCCAGACGCACACGCGCGGCTTCCATCTTTGCCTGTTCTGCCTCGGCTATTGCAGCGGCTTGTTGATGGTTATACACAACAGTCTGCGTATTCGATCTTGCTACAAACATCAGGCCCAGGATCAATACCGGCACGAGCAGAATCGTTCCGATCGCGACGAGGATCCCCACGATCACTTTCCCGCCGCGGTTATCGCCGGTAACAGCCTTAATGATGAGCACGATAAGAACCGCGATCAGGATCAGTTCGAGGATGCCAAAACTAAACGGCATGAAAATGAGTCTGGAACTCATGACTTACGCTCCTTCCCCGATTGGCCGCGGGCCCGCGGCGTCGCGCCGCTTGGCCGGCCAGGCCAGGATCAGGATCGAGCCGACCAGGAATATCACCGAGAACACAAACGGTTCGCTGTTTGTGTGTTGCATGAAAGTTTCGATCGCCGGGCCGACCCGACCGCCCTGGATGTGGTCGGCCACCGGACGCCAAAGCTGGTCCAGCGATTGCGAATGGTTGAGGATCTCTGTCGAGATCGCCACCGCGATCAGCATGCCGCCCGCACCGAACAAGGCGCGGAACATATGCATCACGCCTTCACGTCGCCGCGCGACCGCCAACAGGACGCCGCCGAAGATCAACATCATGATCGCCAACGGAAAACTGACACGTTGCATCAACTCGGGCCAGCCCGCCGCATTGGAAACATCATCGTAGCCCAGCGCGTTGTTGAGCCACGGACCGATGTCGCTGCCGAACGTGTTCGCCGCAATCGCTTCAGGCAGCTCCAGGCTAAGCCCAAGCACGAGGATCATCCCTAGAAAGATCATGATCGTCGCGACCAGCGAGAGCAAGACACCGACGAACCCCTGCGAATGCCGCCTCTCCGGATGATGAAGATGCGGCTGAGTTTTACTGGAAACAACGGGTCCATGCGGTTTAGGCGTAGACACAACGGTGCGCGAGCCGTCCGGCTGCCATTCCGTAATGGGTCGACCGTTTATGTCGTTGAACGAACCACAAGCGATCAGGATCACATCAATGAGCTGCCCGATGCCGAACAACCCGAAAGTAAGCAGCCACAGGATACCCGTGCCGACCTTACCGACATAGAACCGGTGCAGGCCGCAGATCGGGATGAGATACGACATACACGCCAGCAGCAGCGCCGCCAAACGGCTCTTATCAGAACAGTTCTTCGTCACCACGGCCGAGTACGCGTTCACCTGCTCGGTGCGATGCGCCGCCTGCTTACGCCGGGCGTGTGGCGGTAAATAAGAGGCTTTGCCGCCGGCGCCCGGGGCCGGTGGCGCTTTACGCGCCTGGGTATCTCGCGGCGGAGGGATGTCATCATCGTCATCCAGCGCCCAGTCCTCGGTCGTCGTCGGATCGAACGGACTGATCGCCTGCACCGCCAGCGCGATCGCCGCGGGGATACCGAACGCAAGCATCCCGCTGGCGTCATGCATGAACCATGACGCGATCCAACCCAACAAACCCGCACCGAACGCCGAACCCAACGACAACCGGTCCGCGCGCCCGCTGGACATCTGTTTCGACCAGTCCAGCAGCAACAACGGCACCGCGACCGCGATCAGTGTGTAACTGAAAACATCGCGATATTGGCTGTAGTTGCCCATCGCCACGATCCAGCCCATGAAACCCGCGCCCAGGATGCCCAACCCACCCAGCGCAAGACGCTTGATCATGCCCGATTCGTTCTTTAATCCCGGCATCAACTTCCACTGCGAAAACACCAGCCCGGACATCGCGCCCAAGCCGGCCATCATCGCAAAGAAACCAGCCTTACCCGAATCGATTCCCGAAAGATAACCTGCGCCCCACGTCACCAGGCAAAGCGCGATCAATGCCAGTAGCTTCCGCTGAAACACGCCCATCGGATCACGCGCCGGATCACCAAAACCACCATGTGCGGCACCTTGGTACTTCCCACGTGTGAACAGCTTGTTGTCGATCGTTCGGCTGACGTGTTCCACGCGGTGCTGGATCGTGTCGGCCAGGTGCTCAAACGGAACCTTGCCGGTACTGCCCGGTTTACTATCCGACGTCGCGACCGCCGCGCCGCCGCCGGCGTCCTGGCCCGCGTTGTGCCGCACCTTCGCAGCCACCTGACCGGCGACCATGCTCAAATCGGCCGCGCTGAAGCTGGCCATGCTCTGCTTCATCCGCTCTTCGCCGAACACCGTCTCGACCAGGTCGTTGACGCTCTGATACCGCTCGGCCGGGTCCTTGACCATCGCCTTGCTGATCGCTGCCCGGAAAGGCTCTTCAATTTCATCAAGCTCAGGCGTCGACGAAAGGTGCTTATACAACACCTCGCTAGGCGTATCGCCCTTGAACGGCACATGCCCGGTCAGCATTTCATACAGCAACACACCGAGTGCATAGATATCGATACTGCGGTCATATTTGCCCGCGCCGACCTCGGGAGCCATGTAATGCACCGTCCCGACGGTCACGGTCTGGCTCTGGTGATGATCGGCGCTGATCGCTTTGCTTAAGCCGTAATCGCCGATCTTCACGTAGCCGTTTTCATAGAAAATGTTCGCAGGCTTCAGGTCGCGGTGAACGATCCCGCAGTCATGCAGGTAGCTCAAACCCTTGGCGATTTCACGCAGGAAGAACGCCGCCTTCTGAGCGCCCAATCCACCCGGAGATTCATCGATCAGGTCACGCAGCGACGGCCCCGCGACGTATTCCATCAGAACGAACGGCTGACCTTTGTCGTTGTGCTTGACATCAAAAATGGTGACCAGGTGCGGGCTCTTGAGGTTCATGCACTGGCGTATGCCGCGCAATTCGATCTGCTCAAAGCCTTGCACCGCCTTGAGCGCGACCTCCCGGCCGGAGTCACTGACGGCGTAGTACACCTCGCCGAATCCGCCGTGCCCCGCGGCGCTCTTGATGGTGTAGCCTTCTAATGGCTTGTCACCGGGTTGGTATTGGTAAGTGTGCATCGTTTTGCCCCACCGGCTGTCAGCCGGCCATGACTGCCCTCAAAAACCTCTCAGGCTTGCGTGATACGGAACGTCACCGATCCTACACACACAGACTTGTCCACCGGGACCCCTTGCGAAGCGTCACACGCCTCGCCCCCGACTTCAACTTGTTCTCGCGTCTGACAAACCAGCTTGCCCTCACGCTTACAAAGAATGATCGGTTGCTCCGCCGCATCGGCTCGCACCTGGCAGGCAGGCCCCGCGCCCATCACGATCTGCTTGTCAAGCAATACAACACGCTTGACATCAGCCCGCGCCATCCGTGCGCCGGCTGACAGATCGATCACCGCCGAGGTGCTCGCCGCGTGCGGCATCCGGAACTTGAACCGGCAACGCGGCGACAATTCAATCTTGTCACCGTCATTGAGCAATCCTTCCTGCACCGCCTTGCCGTTCACATTCACCGGCCGTGGCGCTCGCAGAAAATAATCGTCTTCAACACGTCGGATCGTGATCGTTGGGGCGCTCGGGTCGGCGATCAGGCCCACATCAGGCCGCTCAGCCGAACTGACCGGCCCGACACTCACGGCCGACTTCTCAGTCACCCACGACGCGCCGCAGCCGTCCACCTGGATCAGAAAATGATCCGGCAACACGTCCAGGCTCCCGATGGCATCATTGCGCACGTTCACACCGTTATTGTAAGCGATCGGCGTCACCGGTCCTGAATCTTTCTTTGACCGATCCTGCAAAGATGGGGCGCTGCGGGCTGCGGATGCGTACCCATCCGAAATCAGCCCGAGCGGCCCACCGGCTAACGCTTCGCGGCTGCTCACGATGCTGTCTGCATGCTTGATCGCATCATCGATCCAGCCGGCGTCAGGCAATAAGGCCTTCATCTTCCGTAACTCACGCCCCGCGGTCCGTGCATCTCCATATGTCAGTGCATCCGTCGTCTTCACGATCAAGTTGATTGCTTCACGCAGCTCGCGGATCGCCAGGTCATCCCCCGCCGCCGGCCCGACCGCTCGAAGCAGTGCCTCCGCCTGGTCGACCCGGCCACGGTTCAGCGATTCACGCACACGCGCCGATGCCTGCTTCGTCAAACGACCAGCCAATTCCTCGACCTGCTTGTCATACGGACGCAAACGACGGGCCTCAGCCAGATGATGCCCGGCCGCCGCCCAGTCTTCACGATCCAATGCCGCACCGCCGCGTTCGATCGCGGCTTCTGTCTTGACGCGATGCAGCTCGATTTCCTGTTCAGCCTGCAACACGGTGGCGCTGTCATTATTCGCTGTCTTTAATAGAGCGATGCCGCGTGAAAGAAAACCGTTGTGTGCATGCTGCCGTGCCGCACCGAGCGCGACGTTATGTTTTTCAACCGTGTGCCGCTTCTCGTTCATCTGATTCGCGATCTTCTGACGCAATTCAGAAACTTCCGCACCATGACCGCCAAGCGAATTGGCCTTATCGCAATCCGCCAGCGCTTCATGCAGTCGGCCAGCATCAAGATGGCCCTGCCCACGCTTGACGTACGCGGCGATCAACTTCGTCGCCAACCGCTGGCCGTGACGATGCGATCGCACCGCGTCCTGGCTCAGCAGTTTGTGTGCTTCATCCAGCCGACCGTCGGCGATGGCACACTGCGCTTGTTTGATGCGCAAGAAGTTCACCGGCTCATCTCCGCAACCTGGCTGTGTGGATAACCCCGCACGGGAGTGCAGCCTTGGATCACTGCCTCCCGATCGGGGCTAAGGGTGGGACCTTGTTGATCTTGTTGAAGCGATTCGCTGAGCGTTTCTTCGAGCTGATGCAGCATCGCCGCCTTCAGATAGGCCAGTTCCCAGTCTTCCAGGCGGACCAGCATCGATTCGCTCATCCGGTCGGCCTCGGCCAGCAGCTTGGATTCTGATGCATTCATCATTCAACTCCTGGCTAAATGTCCGCCCTTTCCGCTCTCGAATCCGTCCGATCGGCTTTCACTGACCGGACGGTGTTTTATTTAATGCCCCCGCACCCCCAAGCGCTACGCCGCGACCTAGTAGGCACGAGGACCGCATCAGCGGGATAATAGTCTTGAGGCTTGAGTGGTGAGGCTTGAGTTTCGGCTACGTTGCCGTCTTGTATCCCTCAAGCCTCAAGTCTCAAGCCTCAAGCCTCCCATATCAATTAAGACGTCGCGCCTCGGCCAAACGTTGCACTTCGGCATCATCCAGACGCGCTTCCGGCTCCAGTTCCTTGTCCTTGGTGGATTCGGCCAGGTCGCTGGGGCCATACAGGTATTCATCGACCTGGGCCAGCAGATCGACTTCATCCACCACGCTGACCTCGATCGGCTGAACAAAATCGCTCTCACGGGCCAGGACACGCTCCGCCACATCCAGGCGCTTCTGGATCTCGCTGATCAGCTTCTCGGTCTGAGCGAGCTTGCTGTTGTCCAGCTTGACATGCGAGGTGGTCGCCGCGGCCTGCACCAGCCGGTGCTGGCTTGCCAGCGATTCGATCTTGTCTTCCAGCAGCGCCTTCTGCGACTGCGTCTTCTGCAGCATCTGTTCCGCAGCAGCCAGTGTCGCTTCACGCTGGGTGACCAGACGTTTCTTGCCTTCCAGCACGACTTCCGCTTCCTTCACACGGTCCAGCCGACGGCTCAGATCGTCCACGACCTGCTGGTGTGAGTACTTCTTGCCGCCGATCCGGTAGCTGGCGGTTTCGATCGTGACCACGTCACGCAGCTTGGCCATACGTGCACGTTCTTCGGCCAGCTTCTCTTCGCTTTCCTTGATGTCTTGCTTGAGCGCCGCCAACTCGACCTCTTCGGTCGCGATCCGCCGGACGTTGGCGTGCATCTCGGGGATAATCTCATCGAGCAGGTCCTTGGCCCGAGTCAGTTCAAACTCGATCGGGACGTTGCTCTTGACCGTCCCCTGGATCGCGTTGGCCGAGCTCTTGACATAGCTGATCAGGTCATCGCCGAACAACAGACCGCCGACCAGGGTCAAGCCCACAGTGGCGATCGCACCACGTTTTACCCACTTGCATACCATCTTAAATCTCCTTTTGTAAACGATTTACAATCGCAACCGGGCTCCGCGGATCTCGTATCCGCTACTTGGATGTCGAACGCCGTGCGCATTTATGGCGCGATTGGAGATTTTTTGAAGATTTTTCTGTCGCCCTGATAATCCCGACCATAAGCCCGGGACTCTCGGGCACTTGCCGAGAACCGGTAACCCGAGTAACTTGCCCTGTCTACACCATGCCGGTGTGGCGGAATTGGCAGACGCGGCGGATTCAAAATCCGCTTCTGGTTAAACAGAGTGTGGGTTCGAGTCCCTCCACCGGCATTCACAAATCTTGGTGGCTTCTGGGATCACAACATGCAAGAGCAGGATCTCACCCCCGAACAGCTACTGGAAGCGGTCTATGACAGTGTCATGCAACAGCTGCTTAATGGCCACTCACGGACTCAGATCGTGGACGGTCTTGTCAACCAAGGCATAACGAACCAGACCGCCTGCGAGATTGTGGATGAAGTCATCCGCTTGCGTAAAGCAGCCTACCGAAAAGCTGGTTTTCGCAACATGGCTTTCAGTGTTCTGTGGTGCCTTGGCGGCATCGCCATTGCAATCATCACATACAAAAACACAACAGGCAGTGCTCTACTCGCAACCTACGGCGCTTTCGGCTTAGGCCTGTTCCAGTTCTGCTACGGCCTGAGGCAGATATGGAGCGTGTAATAACCTCTCGAGTGTTCGAGGACATCGCCATGGAAACCCAACAAACCGATGCCGAACGATCCGTAGAGGAGATTCGTCACGTCGTACTCGAACTAATCGAGAACGGCCGCTCCCCCGAGGAAGTTGTTCAATTGTTGCCCCGCCACGGCATCCCCACACAAACAGTTACCGATGCCATCAAGCACATCGCTGAACAGCGTAAAGACACATGCTTGGGTAAAGCCAAACGTCAGATGCTCATCGGTGTGTCGTGCGGTCTTGGCGGCATCGCAATCACGGTTTTCAGGTACAACCTTGACCCAGATCGCCGTGCCATACCCGCACTCGGTTTAGTGCTCATCGCTTTAGGCCTAATCCAGTTCTGCCGTGGCTTCAAGCTCATGTGGGATAATTGAACCAATCGCACATTGCCCATATAGCCACAGCTTTGCTGGGTTCGCTATGCTGTAATACTGAGGCCGTACATGAGATGGATCCGGAACATCTTCGCAGTCATCGCAATTGGTTGTCTTGCATTATGGCTATCCTTCTACTTCTTTGTCTATGGCGCTTACATCCCCATCAAAAACAATTCCGGGCTCACCTTCTCCCTATACACCAACTACATGACATTCGGCATCGAACATGGTGGGACACCAAATAGACCCGGAGATAAATGGGTATGTGACATACAAACTCGAAATGAATTACGCGAAAGGGCTATAAACTTCAATAATGTTTGTGAGACATTAGGCTTTGAGCCAAAGTTGCCGGCACCCACAGAAATACTCACCTACGGATACGACACTTTCAACTTCTCAGATCACGCTAGGAAATGGACGTGGTATGGCTCCAACTTCACTCTCCCAACCTGGCTGCCCATCCTCCTCTTCGGCCTCTGGCCCGCAATCGCATCCGCACGCCACATCAAACGCCGGTACTTCACACAACATATCTGTCGTAAATGCGGCTACGACCTGCGAGCCACCCCCTCCGGTATCTGCCCGGAATGTGGACACGAACAAACGGTAACCAAAACAGTTTGATTGAACAGATGCAACATACGCTGACCCCCTCTCCCCCCGGGCTTGCCCGGGGTTGTTATGCTGTGCTTTCGAGGTCGCACATGAGATGGATCAGGAACATCTTCGCAGTACTCGCTTGCATGTGTGTTGTTCTATGGGTTGTATCCTATCCCTACTTCTTGGGCATCCAGATTCCCCTATGGGAACGGAATTCCGCCTTCAGCGTAAAAGTACTTGAGGGATTACTGAAAGTGAGGGTTGACCTCGATCAGCCGCCCAACTTCACAAGCGATTGGAAAGCATGGATGGCATCCAACCATGAAATCCGCAAAGGACTAGAGTCAAGCTATTCAAATTATGGTGTTCGGTTACCTTGGCCGGTTGATAAAACAAGCTTTAAATTCGACCTTTTCAATCGCCAAAACAAAGCCTGGACATGGCGTGGCATGGAAATCGTTTTCCCCCTCTGGCTCCCCACCCTCCTCTTCGCCCTCTGGCCCGCGATCGCATCCGCACGCCACATCAAACGCCGGTACTTCACACAACATATCTGTCGTAAATGCGGCTACGACCTGCGTGCCACACCCACCGGCATCTGCCCGGAATGCGGTCACGAACAAACGGTAACCAAAACAGTTTGATTGAACAGATGTGAACTCACTTTCATGCTCCGTGTATAGCCGCGACCATTGGTCGCGCTCTTCGCTTTCTGTATATACCCCACGGCGCGACCAATGGTCGCGGCTATACATCAAAACCTTCTTATCTCTTCATCCGTGTTCATCTGTGGCTAACTCCCCTCTGACTTGCACGGCTATAATACCCCCATGAAATCTCCACACCTCACGATCGTGTCAGTGCTGGCTCTTTTCGTTTTAGCTTTTCTTTTCACAGCCCCGGTCGTCGGCGAAGATGATCCGACCGGCCCGACCGACGGCGATGTCATCGAAGCACCTATCGCCTCGCCGCTGAATATCCTGATCTACTCACGCACCACCGGCTACCGACACAAGTCCATCGAGGACGGCGTGAAGATGATCAACGACCTCGCGGCGCTCTACGGCTACACCGTCGAGCACACCGAGTTGCCTACCGAGTTCAACGATGAAAAACTCGCGCAGTTCGATGTTGTCGTTTTCCTCAGCACCTCCGGCGATGTGCTCGACGACACACAACAACTCGCGTTCGAAAAATACATCCGCAACGGCGGCGGATTCGTCGGCATCCACGGCGCGTCCGCGACCGAATACGACTGGCCGTGGTACGGCAAGCTCGTTGGTGCTGTTTTCACCAAGCACCCCGCGATCCAGGAAGCGACGATCAATGTCACCTCGCCACATCACGAATGTATGCACGATGTACCCAATCCCTGGGTACGCACCGATGAGTGGTACAACTTCAAAGATGTGCAGCCCGGGCTGACCATGCTCGCGACCGTTGATGAATCGACTTACGAAGGCGGTGAGATGGGCGAGAACCATCCGCTGATCTGGTGCCATGAATTCGATGGCGGCCGATCGTTCTACACCGCGATCGGGCATACCAAAGAATCGTTCAGCGAGCCTGCGTTCATCTCACACGTGCATCGAGGCATCCTCTGGGCCGCCGGTCGAAGCATGCCTATACCACCCGGCTCAGACGAAAATTAACGCGAACACAATCCAGGCATGGCGAGATGGGTGCCACACTTTGACTCCGAAGGAGCAAAGTGTGCGCTGACCAACACGCTTTGCCGCTGCGCGGTCAAAACGTGGCACCCGCTACAGTAGGATTGTGTTCGCGCTAACCCCGCCGCACATACACCATCAATAATCCCGACAACATGAGTAGCACACTCGCCGGTTCCGGTATCACATTCACCTGCGCAGCGGGCGGGACGCCCAGGTTCCAGTTTCCAAGCACGATGTCCAGATCATCCAGTCCCACGTAATTATCCCCCGACGGATCGGCAAGCGGATTGCCGGGCGGCACTGCCTGGTTCCAGTTCGCCAGCACGATATCCAGATCGCTAAGCCCGACAAAACCATCGCCGTTCAGATCGCCCGGTATCGGTTGGCCGACGACGTAAAGCGTGACGTTCGTTGCGCTGTAAACCACCTCGAACATCAACCCCCCGCCGATATCAGTGCCGGTGACTTCAGAGAAAGAACCGATCACACTGTCCGCGGTGATGATCTGAAACGATTCGCCGGGACCTGGCATAAAGCCGTTGATCAGCGAAAGCTCGAGCGAGCCGTCAAGGTTGGCCGTGGAGCCCGTGACATCCAGCAGGTCAAACTCGCTGCCGGCCGTTAATCCACCGATCTCAAACGCGGCATGGCCGCTCAATGTCTGCGTAAATCCCGCAGGTAGTGATGCCGCGCCCGGCGAGTTACCGATCTGTAGATGTCCGTCATTCTGCAAAAGCACGTTAGTCTCTGCGTTGTCCTGCAAAACCAGCGATGCCTGCTCACCGATCACCAGCGTGCCCGATCCGCTGAATGTCGCGCCGGATTGAATGGTGTAGGTATTCGCTAATATCAGGTACATGGCCGTGCCCGCATCAAGTACGACATCCGCCGTATCCGCAAACGTCCCACCGGCACTGAAACGAACCGCTTCACTCGTTACATTCACAGTCCCACCGATGGTTGATTGGCCTAGAAAGTCGACGACCCCGCTCGTGGTGATGTGGCCGGTCGATCCCTGAACCATCGCGCCGGTCCCGCCGATGCCGACGACGCCGAACGGCACGGTATGATCGATCACAACGTTGCCGTCTGCATACCACGTCGCGTTGTTAATCAGCCCACCATCGGTGATATTGACATCCCCGTCAGCATCGAGTGTCCAAGTGTTATTGAAGGTGACGAGTCTGCCGAAGCCGATGTCGACAACATCTTTGAAAGTATCGACGTGCGGGCCGTTGAAGATGATGTTACCGAGCGTCGCGTTGATCAGGGTATAGCCGAACTGATCATTGCTGCCGTCCAGGTCGAACGAACCTGCGGTGATGGAAAGCACGCCGCCCTCTGGCCGATACTCCGCGACACCTTTCACCTGTCCGATCACGTTGACGCTGCCGTTACCCGTGATCGTTCCCTCATTATCCGCTGGGTACTGCAGTTCGGTCATGGTCAGATCGCCCAGCACCGACACGAGGCCCCCCGCCAGATCGAGCACGCCGTTATGATGAAGGACAACATCGTTCGCCAGCAGCAAGCCATTGGTAGCAACCACAATCGTCGCCGGGGCATTGCTGAACCGGCTGCCCACCGAGAATTCGCCGTTCACATTGAGCGTGTATGAACCGACCGCCAGCGTCGTGTCATCGATCAACGACAAACCCGCGACGACATCGTTCGCGTTCATCGTGACGATCCCGGCGTCGCGCACGAATGCCTCGTCATTGGCGTCGGGTGTGCGGGCGCCTGACCAGTTGGGTGCGTAATTGAAAACGCCGCCGCCGAGGAATTCTCTGCGGGGCAGGTCCACCTGCAAGTAGTTGTTACTGGTCGCCATCGCGATCAGGTCGGCGTGGCTCGGACGCCGACGGACACTCGAAGCGCCGCATTCGCCGCACATCAGCAGATCGTCCGGGCGCATGTGCCCGGGGTCGGGTTCGAAGTCTTTGGTGTCGATGTCCGCCGACACATCGGCCCCGAAGATCATGCCGGGGTTCAGGTCGTAGTCACCGTCATTGTTCTCTGTCGCGCCGCCACGGATACCCAGCGCATGGCCGAACTCATGCAGGATCGTCGAAAGCATATCGTACTTGAGGTCCGCCACCCCGCCGTCCACAGCCGAGCCCCGGTAGCCGATCTCAAGACCGGCCGGCACATCTCCCGTCGAGTTCCACCCCACCCCGAGCGGTCCAAACGAGCCCCAGATGGTTTTTTCCATCTCGAACTCGGTATCCGTATCCGGGAACGGATCGATGTACCAGTTGCGGAAGTTTCCACCGGTGTCGAGTTGTGTATCGATTCGGATATTGCATTCCGTGATCCGACCGTTTGTCTCAGTCACGGGATTGAATACGCCAAGATATCCGCCGCCGAGATCTTCATACCAGTAGTTGATCGTGAGGGTGTGGCCCGCGTCCTCGAAGATGTCTTCGTAGTAACCTTCTGCATAAGCGAACAGGTCCTGGATGCCCCCGTTAAACAAATCAAATGCAGGCGTCTGGTTGTCCGTACTGTTGAACACCGGAACGATGTTGATGGCATGCGTCTGCGAGGCGCAAACCAAACACATTGCCAACCCCAGCGCTATCCGTCGATGTATCCGCATCATGCCCCTCCAACACGAGGTGTGGAGGCAGTTATCGAAATAACATGCCTAAAAAAAACAACAACGCAACAAGAAAAGGCGCAATCAACAATACGAATACATGTTCAAAACGCCCGCCCAAATAGACACGCCCATTGTCCCATGGGCGCCGGCATCGTCAACCCTCATCAAGCCATATGACAGAAAATGCCTGACTTCTGTTTAAAAGATATTCAGCGGTTATGGTGCAACATTCATAGATGGCGGCGGCCTTCTATTAAGGCTCTTCCGGTCTGCATGCTAACCCGAACCGTACAGCCCCGCTTCATGCCAAAGCCTGTTTTTCGATATCCAAACATTGGATATAAAGTCCCAGACCGATTCGTGCGATGCACCTGTAGCGATTAAGCGTTTTGCGATATTGGTTACGAATGTATCGCTACGGTAAGCACAAGGTCCAGATAAGTGAAAACCAGGCCGATCCAAGAAGACTACACCCACTTCTGCCTGGACTGTGGCTACATCCTTAACGAAATCAAGGCTAACCGATGCCCGTCATGCCGTCGGCCGTTCCACCGATCGATGCGATCGAGCGTGGGCGTGACGCCGTCGCCACGGTTGCTGCCGCGTTTCAAACGTTATGCGTCACTGCTGACCTGCGCGTTTACCGGTTTCATGGTCAGCCTCGTGTTGTACGTCGGCGTGGTCAAACTCGCTTACCTGCCGATCTCTGAATCCTGGAATCCCTTACTCGCTGCGGTGCTGGGTTTCATAACCCTATTGCCCGCGTGCCTGTTTGTGGGCAGTTGGGTGATGGGCTTTCTGATTCAGCCATACATCACGCTCAAGCCCTGGCTGGGGATCGTACTCTCGCCGGGCATGCTGCTGCTGGGGATATGCCTGTACTTCTGGCTGCCCGTGCGTTCGCTGACGTTCACCGGGCTGATGACCGGGCTCGCGCTCGCCTGGCTGTACATCTCCATCCTCGGCGTCATGGCGGGCAAGATGTATCGCCTGCGCCTGATAGCGGATACGGTGCTCGAACTGGAAAATGAACAAGCAACTTCACAAGTGACCATCGAAGAAGATGTGACGCTTAAATTCGCTGATGAAGCCGACGCTAACGAGCCAGCGTATACCGAACCGTTTGTATCGTCGGATGAGTCAGTTCTGCTTCGACGTGCGGCATAAGCCTACCCGCCGCGGCCAGCGCCAACCGGCGTGCCGATTCAACATCATCTCCAACCACAGGCACGCTGAAACGGATCAACGTCCCCGATCGATCATCGCCCCACAGCCGATTCAGGATCGCACGCACCTGCTGCGTCGTGTAGTTCGTCGAATATGTCCCGCCCATCCGGTACGTATAAAGATGAACCACCTTGCGGCCGGCCGACACGGTGACCAATTCCTTGAACGGCAACACCTGTTCGTCCGCCAGCACCACATCACAACCACTCTGCGACAATACCTGCACGCCTTCACCGACCAGGCAAACCTCCGGCGGATGGATCGCCTGCCGATCGCTTTGATGATGCACCACAAATAGCGCAACATGCTGATCGCTCGCTGCTGAATACCAACGCGATAGCACATCAGGCGTGCCAAGCTGCAACCGCATCTTGCCATCAACCGGTAAATCCCGGCTGAATAGAACGCCCTGCTTCAGTTCGATTGCTTCCGGCACACCGGCCCAGGTGACTTTCTGTGGCGCTGTATCAGCCGATTGATACCCGGACCATACGCTCAATGCCGCGACAACGAGCAGCAGACTAAGCGTCCCAATCCCGACAAACTGAGATCGCCACACGCCGCTGCGTTCGATCCGATTCAAGAACGCCATGACGCCAGGGTCCGACCAGTCGCGTTTAAGTATTCGCCCGGCAAGCAAAACCAGCTTCTCAAAACCAAGCAGCCCCGCGATCGCTACAACAAACATGCCGACGCCGATCAACTGATGCAGCGTCGTGTCTTCCGCGACCACCGATGCGCCCCACCGATGCGTGATCAGCAGCAGCAACACGATTCGTACAACATTGCACACAACCGCCAGAGGCAGCGCCAAAACCACCACCGCCCAGCGCCACCCGCTGCGCACGCGCAATACCACCGCCATCATCGCAGCAAGCCAGGTCAGTGCGATCAGGCTGCGCAACCCGCTGCACACGTTCTCTATGACAAGTGCGTGATACACGCCGTCCGGCCCCGGCACGACAACCGTGCTGCCGTGTATCGTCGCGGGGCTATCTGCAAACAGGTTCACCCACGCCACCGCCGTTTCCGCCGCGTGTATCTTCAGCGCATAATTCGCATCCGCGATCCACACCATCGGCAGCGGCACCATGAATACCAGCAGCCACACCGACGCGCCATATGCTTTGAGTAAAGGCAACCCGCCGCACAGCAGCAACATCCCGAGCAGCACGCCGATGAGCGCAAAGCCGGAACTGAACATCACCCCCGCTTGCAGACTCACCACATGCACGAGTAACGACACGATCAAAAACAATCCGCCGAATAATGCTGTCAGCCTCGTCCGCTTCACAGGCAATCCAACTCTCCTGTACGCAAACGCCGCAAACGCAAGACTCACCAGCACCACCATCGGCCCATGCGCGTAATATGAATCCCCCACCTTGAACTTTTCAATCCAACTCAACCCCGACACCCACCACCCCGGATACCAGCGCAGCCACATCCATTCAAACGTCTGCCACCACGCTACCACGATCAGCAGCAGCACCGCGATCAATCGCCAGTTCGCCGCTAACCTTTGCATGCAAGCACATCGCACCACGTCATCGCGGCCCGGCTGCAAGACATCACAGCTAGTCGCGGATTCACGCTGCACGCCCGCCCTCCCTCACCGCTCGCACTCGAGACGATCGGCCTGATAGATACAGCGCCACCGCCGGCAAAGTCAGGAAAGGCAACACGCTCGGCTCAGGCGCACCACCACCGCCCGATTCAGAGGCTAGCGCCTCCGTCGCCGCCCCGGATAGCGGACTCGCCGCGTCCCAGCCGACAGCATCCAGCACGCGCACATCGTTGCTTCCCGGATCGATCTTCTCGCCGAACCCCGTCGTCGGGTCCATCAAGCCCAGGCCGAGATTATCCTTGAAGTGGCTCGCCTGCTGCCCGTCGCCGAGTGTGCTGCCGGTTGCGAATGTCACCCCCGTCACGCGTGTCGCCCCGCCGTCCAGCGAAAAGCTTTTCCCATTCGTTCCCGCGGTCCAGTCGATGGTCCCGTTGCCTCCCGCCGCAACACTCTCCGCTGAATACCGAAACAGATCCATCGTCGACACATAATCGAACTGGTCATCAAGGAAACCCGAAGCGTTCAGGTCCAGGATATCCACGCCGCTGGTAAATCCAAGCGAGTGGCCGATCTCGTGCATCGCCACACCGACGAAGTCGATCTTGTCGCCGTCGATGGATGCGTGCGTAAAGTCAAACGAGAACGTGCTGGAAAACCGGATCGTCGCGTCCAGGCTCGCATCGCTGCCGGAGATCAGTCCAAGCGCCTTGGCGTTGGCGCGGGTCATCCGGATGGTGTCGTTGTTGCTGTGAGTATCCCCATCCAGGTCAACCGTGGATGAATCGACATAACCTGTTGAGCTGTTCGCGCCGTTGGGATTGTTGGATGTGCGGTTGATGAAGATATCGAACGAACTGCCGCCAGGCAGGTTGCTCGTCGCGGTGGAGTCATCCGGACTCGTCGCATCAGCCACCAGCGCCGAACGCACCGATGAGTAATTGATACTCACAAATTCAGAACTCGCCGACCCAAGCACGCCCGCGGACAACGGCTCCCAGTACAGGTCGTAATTCAGCGTCACATTATCGGTGAAAATCGCCGACCACGCCGCCGCCGCTTCGTTGAACCCCGCCAGCGCTTGGGCCGAAGGCGCTTTGCCCGCGTCAGGCACGTTGAAGTTGAACGTCAATGCCGCTTCTGCCCACCGCCCCGCGCATAACAACAGCAACGCACTCCCAAACCACACGAAGCGCCGACTTGTACTCGCTTTCAACACGACCTTCGGCATCCCTGTCATGCAGCCGCCGGCAACCATGCCGACTCGGCCACATCCCTGCGCGGCTCCAATCGGCAAAATCCGCAGAGACCGCACAGCCCTCAAAATCCCTATATGCAGTATCGTGTCTTTAATAGCGCGACTTAATCGATAACACCCGCGTATGGACCAATAAAAAAGCCCGTCAAAGACGGGCTCATTGAATCATTAAGTTATAGGGACGTGGATCAGCCGCCGACCTTCTTGATCGCCTGGCCCATCAGCTCAACCGCCTTATCAATCTGCGCTTCGCTGATCGTCAGCGCCGGGCTGAAGCGGATACCACTTTCGCCGCAACCGAGTACCAGCAAACCAAGATCGAAGCAGGCCATCACGATGTCGTTACGCAGCTTCGGGTTCGCCGCCTTGCTGCCGTCGGTCTGGATGAACTCCGCCACCACCATCAGGCCCTTGCCGCGTACGTCGCCCAGTGCCGGGCACGTCTTCTGAAGTTCACGCAGCTTGCCCTGCAGGTGATCGCCGACCTTCGCCGCGTTCTCGATCAGCCCCGCTTCCAGCAGGTCGATCGTCGAAAGCGATGCCGCACACGCGACCGGGTTGCCGCCGAACGTCGAGGCATGCGCCCCGTAAGGCCAGTCCATCACCGATTCCTTCGCGATCATCGCACCGAGCGGCAGACCGCTGGCGATACCCTTCGCACTCGTGATGATGTCAGGCTCAACGCCGTAGTGCTCCACAGCCCACATCTTGCCCGTTCGCCCGAAGCCTGCCTGCACTTCATCGCAGACCATCAGGATGCCGTGCTTATCACAAAGCTCACGCAACCGTGGGAAGAAGTCGTTAGGCGGAACGATATAACCGCCCTCGCCCTGGATCGGCTCAACAAAGATCGCCGCGATCGTGCCAGGGTCGGCCTTACGCTTGAAGATCCGCTCGATCTCGTCGAACGTGAAGTCAACGACGTGCTCGGGCGAAAGGTTGCCCGCCGGGCGGTACGGGTTCGGATACGTTACGTGGAACACACCGGGCACCATCGGGCCGAAGTGTTTCTGCTGGATCGCCTTGGAACCCGTCAGCGACATCGCGCCGTAGGTTCGGCCGTGGAACGCGCCCCAGAACGCGATCACGTTCTGACGCTTCGTGTGATAACGCGAAAGTTTGAACGCCGCTTCGAGCGCCTCAGCGCCGGAGTTTGTGAAGAACACACGGTTCTTACCCGACATCGGCGCGAGCTTGGCCAGACGCTCCGCTAATTCGATCTGTGCACGATAGAAGAAGTCCGTCCCGGACATGTGCAGGAAACGGCTCGCTTGCTCGACGATCGCTTCAAGCACGTAAGGATGGCTGTGCCCCGCCGCGTTCACAGCGATGCCCGCCGCCATATCCAGGAACTTGTTGCCGTCCGGATCGATCACGACCGACCCGATCCCGCTTTCCATCACCAATGGATAATCGCGCGTATAAGACGGGCTGGTCACGACCTGGTCACGGTCCACCAGCGCCTTGGCCTTCGGCCCGGGAAGCGAGGTCACCAGCTCAGGGGCCGCAGGCTGTTCGGGGATAATCGGAAATTTGTTATGACGCATATGCATGCTCCTCAATCACAAGCCACCAATATAGACATCGGGTCATATCCGCCCCACCACGAGTCTGTCATAACCCGTGGAGCCCCTTAGTATAACAATCATAATCATTTTTGCATACAGCCCTAATCCGGTTTAAACCGCGATCTGGCACATACTTCACGCATTTCCCATATAGCCCGACCATCCAGGCCTAGCCAGCAAACAACTGCAAACATGCATATATTCAGCCATCAAAAATCTCGTCTAAAATGCAACGCATGTTCTTACTCGGGGAAATCTCGGACAAAATGGGAACCATCCCGGGGATGTGGATCACGATGGCCGTGATCGCCGTGATGTTTGCTGTCATCGCTTGCTTTCACCGTGTTGCCGCTTGGATCATGCTGATCCTGAGCATCGCACTTTCAGGCTTATTAACCTACGCCAATATCAATGAGTGCTGGTTCGATCCGATTTCAGATGCCATCTGGCATGAACTCGGCTGGCCATGGGTGATTAGTTCACTTGGTTCATCCCTGTTGCCGGTAATCGCAGTAACGGGCGTGTTTCTGACAATTCAACACTGCACACAACATAAGTAACATCGTTCGGCGCGGGCCTACACACCACCGCAGTAAATCTAAGTCATATCCGGCACAGCGGCAGCAGGCTCAATTTCCAAGTACTTGCGTTGCAAATCAACACCAAGCCATCGCGTGACGCCTGATGGTGGCAACAGTTTCGACCAATCATAATCATCGGCCGGGACGACTGGTAGAAGCAATCGGAACGACCACGCTTCTTGACCACTAGGCCCAACATATGCAAGCCCACGAATGTGTGGCTGCGGGAGGTTATAGTCATGTACATCGGGCACGAGTCCGTCACACCACAGTGCACGTAAACGACGATCCGGCATTCCTCGGAACTCTTCGCAAAGACGGTATTCAAGATCGGTCCAATACTCAGCTTCTGTCATATCCCACCAGAACTTCCGACAATCATTTCTATACGGTCAAGACCTGTAGAGTCCAGCCTCGACTCATTAGGAACATCGTGCAACAACCAAACCCGTAGGCCCGGACCTACACGCCGAATTAGTGTTTATTAGCGTAGATTAGTGTTCCTAATTCTTCTTGAAAATGTACTTCACTCCCCCTGCATCACCGGCAGCGTCAGAAGCGAATCATGCTTCCGTGACAGAAGCGCGTTCGGCGCGTTGACCGGATGCCCCGGGCCGTGCGTGCTTGCCGTTGCAGGTTCGGCTTCGTGTTCGATCTCGTCGAACGTCGTGTAGCTTAAGCCCAGGTCCTTGAGCATCTGGTGGTCGTCTTTGGGGGATCGGCCGAACGTGGTCAGGTAGTTGCCGATCAGGAAGCTTGATCCACCCGCAAAGAACATCCAGCTCTGCATATCTCGGAGGATCTTCTCCCGGCCGCCGGCGATCTTCAGCTCTCTGTCAGGCAAAATGAATCGGTACACCGCTACGATCTGCAGCGCCTCCAGCGGCGAAAGCTTCTCAACCTTGCCATACAACGGCGTCCCCTGGATCGCATTCAAAAAGTTGATCGGCACGACGTCCGCGCCCAGTTCGCGCAGTTCAAACGCCATATCCAATCGGTCGTTCCAGTCTTCACCCAGCCCGAAGATCCCGCCGGAGCAGATCGACAGACCGGCCGCCTTGGCTGTCTGGATCGTGCGTTTGCGGTCGGCATACGTGTGCGTGCTGATCACGTTCGCGAAGTGGCGTTCGCTGGTTTCGAGGTTGTGATTGATGCGCTGAACGCCCATCGCTTTAAGCCGACGTGCCTGTTCAAGCGTCAACTCTCCGAGCGTCGCGCACGGGCGGATCGTGCCTTCTTCGGCCGTCTTCTTGAAGAACGGCTCCATCCAATCCAGTTCACGATCCGTCGGGCCGCGGCCTGAATTCACGATGCCGAAACTCGACGCCCCGTTCTTGATCGCCTCGTCCGCAGCCGAGTGCATCTGGTCGACGGTCATCTTGTCGGGCGTGACATGCGTCTGGTGATGCTTGGATTGCGAGCAATACCCGCAGTCTTCGCTGCACGCGCCGACCTTGCCGGTCACGATGGAGCAGAACTTGACCTGCCTGCCGACGAACTTGATGCGGATCTTGTTCGCCCAGAAAAACAGGTCGTAGATATCATCGCCGCTGACCTGCGTCAGCGTGAGGGCATCATCACGGTTAACAGCTTCGCCGGCCAGGACCTTTTGCGCAATCGCGGCGACCCGGTCGGCCATCGGTTCGTTGTTCGGTTGAATCATGCAGCGATCATCCCTGATTCGCGTCCCGCCCTGAATCGGGATCATATGTTTCAGTTAACGACGGCGACGGTCGTCGGCATCATTGTCACCGCTGGCGCCGCCATTAAACAGGCTTCCCAGGTCCGCCCCGCCGACCAGTTCAATACGATTGCCCGTAAGGTTCAGTGCATAGATCAGCAGGCGGTTGTTATTGTTGTTGATGACGAACAAGGACTCTTCGCCCGAGCGAGTGCGTGCCGTGAGTAACGTGAAGTTTTCACGTGTGATGACCAGGCCGGCCTCGGCGGTGTTGGGCATATTGCCGATCTGCATAATCAAAAGCCCGGCGAGGATAAACGCCGAAGCGATCAGGCCGTAGCAAGCGGTTTCAATCCGTTTCATCGGTGTACTCCCGAATGTGTAGTTCAAGTCGTGGTGAAGACAAACCAACGCGTCGACGGATCAGCGTCCGCCGGCAGGCCTGGTGGCATCCTGGCGAACATCTCTGCCGGCGATAATCTCCAGCGAATTGTTCGAGCCGTTGAATATCACCGCGGCGACCCGACCGGACCGCATATCGATGATGTACACCGCCTGCTGCGACGATCGGCCGGTCACATCACCGGCAATCATCAGGTACTCGCCCCCGCCCCCGCCGAACTGTGCTTGCGCTTCCTTGGGGCTGAAAGCTGTGACAATCAGCGACGCCAGCAGCACCGCGTTGATGAGTATCAATCCCGCAAGTGATCGTTTGTTCATGACTAATCCTTCCGTATGAACAAAGCCGAGGCCGGAAGACCTCAGCCGAACCATGTCGATGCGTTTAGTCCTGGTGCCCACGCTTCGCGCTGAGGAAGCTGCCGACAGCCACGAGGATCATCAATAAGAAGGCCACCACGATCGAAGCCCATGGCTTGGCCATCGACTCCTTGGGCGCCGGTGCCTTGGTCGCGTTCTGCGCCAACACCGGCCCGACAGACAACAGGAACGTGATGACAGCCGCTGGTATCGGTATCCATTTCATACACAACATGATAGGCCCCTGGCGGCGACGTGTAAATGGAAGCGGGGATTGGGGATTGGGGAATTGTATTTATGATTTGGGATTGATGATTTATGATTTGTGCTGATGGCTAAAGGCTAATGGCTTCCCCTCCCCCCCAACGCCGGTCCTGAGCGAAGCGAAGGTCCGGGTATCGGGTATCGGGTATCGGATTATATTTTCTGCGTTTCCTGCGTTTTCCGATTTCCGCCTCTCCTGCTCCCCTGTTCTCCTATCTCCTGTACTAAACATTACAATTACCCCATGAATCCAACCCTGGCATGGTGCATCTGGCTGCTTGGCGCATATCTGGTAGGCTCGATCCCGTTTGGGCTGCTGATCGGGCTGGCCAAGGGCGTGGATATCCGGGAAGCCGGCAGCGGCAACGTCGGGGCGACCAATGCCGGCCGCGTGCTCGGCCGGGGCTGGGGGATCGTCTGCTTCCTGCTGGATGTCGGCAAAGGGATGGGCCCCACGCTGAGTTATGGCCTGTGGACTGGTCTGGCATGCTTAAACCCGCCAAGTGTAGAAGTGGCAGGAGGTTCGGGGGATGTGACAGCGCTGATGCAATGGCTGGCGATCGCGGTGGCGGCCGTGCTCGGGCACGTGTTCTCGATCTGGCTGAAGTTCAAGGGCGGTAAGGGCGTCGCCACCGGCCTCGGCGTCCTGCTCGGGTTCTGGCCCGTCCTGACCATCCCCGGCATCATCGCCGGCCTGGGCTGGGTCGCCATGGTCAAAATCACCGGCTACGTCAGCCTCGGCAGCGTCGCCGCCGCCTGCTCCCTGCCCGTCCTGGCGATCGCCAGCGCCCTGGCATGGGGCCGAAGTATAGGCCAAACCATCGTTTACACCGTGGTAACGCTGATCTTAGCGCTGCTGATCACCCTGCGCCACCGCGGCAACATCCAGCGCCTGCGCGAAGGCACCGAGCCGAAGGCCGGGTGGGCGAAGGGTGGATAGGGTGTGGGGAATTGTATTTATGATTTAGGAATGATGATTCAGGATTTGTGCTAATGGCTAATGGCTAATGGCTAATGGCTTTCTCTTCCCCCCCAGCCCTCAGAACTGGTGAAATAAAAGAAGAGCAGTAGAGCACTGCGACGGTCACATCGCCTGCTCTCCTGCTCTTCTGTTTATTGCTTTTTTCCCAGTTTCAATAACTCACTTCACGCCCAGTTCTTTCTTGATTTCATCCAGGATGGTCAGGCTCAACTGCTTGTCGCCGAGTGTGCCGACGCGGATCGAGATGTCCGTGACGTCGTCGCCGGCCTTGTTGCAGGTGATCTTGACCTTGACATCCTGGGCGGTGCGGGCTTCGACTTGACCGTCAATCGACGTCGAGCCGCTGCTGATGATAGCCAGGTCCATGTCTTCCAGGACCTTCTTCGATGCCTCGGTCACCTTATCGGGGTTCGAGGCGAGCGTGGCCTTGATCGTGCCGGCGGTATTGGTCACGCCAGGCTGATCCGTCTTACACCCAAGCACCACCATAAAGCCTACCGCTAACATCACCAGGACAAGTTGACGACTCATCTTGTGCATGACTGCTCTCCTTCTTTGTTTCAAATAGTCAGATTGATATGGCGCCCTCGGCGTCCCTGTTCGTGCCCGGATTATAGCACGTAACTCCGGCGTGCAAGGCTAACAACGATCACCTCTTAAGTAGCGACAGTGCCGTCACCCCGGCGAATGCCAGGAAAATCAGCGCCACGACGCTGGTGAAGAAAAGCGGCTGGTACTCGCCATACCATAGGTAATACAGCGAGCCGAACCCAACCAGGCACATTGCCACAAATACCAATACCACGACCTGGACAATCCGAACCACATTCTCCCCCCGCCGATGCTTAGCCATGGGCCCGAAGTCTTTCAGACCCTCCCCGGACCACTGGCTGAAGTACCCGCCGCACTCCGGGCAACGGCCCTCAAAATCCAGACCCGTCAGGTCATATCCGCACCGGCTGCAGAATTTTTCCTTGATCCTGTCCATAGCCACGTATCTAAACCTATCCTTATTAACTTGGCAAAGCACCAACAGGTCGCCATAATCGCGTACAATCCCACCCTTATGGCGTCCGCGGTGACCGACGCCGCTTTAACCCGCACTACTGAGTACCTTTGCTATGTCCACTCAACCTAAACCTGTCGTGCTCATCGTTCGTGATGGCTGGGGGCACAACCCCAACCCGGAGCACGATAAATTCAACGCGATCAAGCTCGCCAACACCCCGCGTAATGACGAGCTGCTCAGCAAATACCCCATGACTCAGATCCACACCTGCTGCCGCAATGTCGGCCTGCCGGACGGCACCATGGGTAACTCCGAGGTCGGACACCAGAACATCGGCGCTGGCCGAATCGTCTATCAGGAATCCGTCCGCATCAGCGTCGCCATCGAGGATGGTTCCTTCTTTGATAATCAGGTAATCAACGCCGCTATCGATCAGGCAAAAGCCAACGAAGGCACCGTCCACCTGCTGGGCATCGCCTCCGACGCCGGCGTCCACGGCCTGATGACCCACCTCTACGCCTGCATCGAGGCCTGCAAGAAGCGTGGCCAGAACCACGTCGCCCTGCACCTGTTCACCGACGGCCGCGATACCGGGCCTTTCACCGGCATCGACTTCGTCCGGCAGATTGAAGATAAGTGCAGCGAGCTGGGCGCCGGCTGGGTCGCCAGCATCTGCGGCCGATACTACGCCATGGACCGCGACAACCGCTGGGAACGCGTCAAGCAAGCATACGACCTGCTCACCGAACGCGGCCAAGACCTCCCCGAATTCGAGACCGCTGAAGAAGCGATCCAGGATTATTACGAAAACCCCACCAACGACAGCCAGCAAGGCGATGAGTTCATCACACCACGCCTCGTCGGCGATCCCGATCCGATCAAGGACGGCGACTCCGTCATCTTCTACAACTACCGCGGCGACCGCCCTCGCGAAATCACCCGCGCCTTCGTCATGGATGAGTTCTACGGCAACGTCGGCAAGTCCCCCGACTCCGGCGAACCCGGCTTCGACCGCGGGCCCAAGCTCAACATCAACTACGTCACCATGACCGCCTACCAGGAAGAGCTGAACTCGATGGTCAACGTCGCCTTCCCCAAACCGCCCAAGATGGAAAACATCGGCGGCGCGTACCTGGCGGCCAAGGGCCTGACGCAGTTCCGCTGTGCCGAAACCGAAAAGTTCCCGCACGTCACCTTCTTCTTCAACGACTACCGTGAAGAACCGTTCGAAGGTGAAGGCCGAAAGATGGCCCAGTCCCCGCAGGTCGCGACCTACGACCTCAAGCCCGAAATGAGCGCTTACGAAATCTGCGACATCGTCCTCGACCGCATCAACGCGGAAGACGGCGAAAACGTGATCATCGTCAACTTCGCCAACGGCGACATGGTCGGGCACACCGGTAAACTCGACGCCGCCATCAAAGCCGTGCAAACCGTCGACGAATGCGTCGGCAAGATCGTCGATGCAACGCTGGCTAAGGGTGGCAAGCTCATCGTCACCGCCGACCACGGCAACGCCGAGCAGATGTTCGACCCAAACACCAACGCACCGCACACCGCTCACACGCTCTACGATGTCGATTGCATCATCGTCGACGCGGACCTCACCACCGAGACGCCCCTGCGTGAAGGCGGACGATTGGCGGATATCTTCCCCACCCTGCTTGCCTTGCTGGGTCTGGAAAAGCCGGAAGAAATGACGGGTGTGAGTCTGCTGGAAACGGTGACGGTCTGAAATGGATCGCTGCCGTAACCTGGTAATCGCGCGGAATCCGTACGGATGAACGAGCTTGTTGGCTGGATACTGTTAGGCCTGACTGTCGCTTGGGCAGTACAGGCGGCGTACGCAGCGGTCGCCCAGTTCAAGCTCGTTGATACCGTTAAGAATTCACAATCCAAACGGTACACAGCCTATCGACCCAAGGCCGCGCTCATCGTCCCGTTCAAGGGTGTCGAACCCGCGCTGCGCAGCAACCTGCACGGCCTGTTTACGCAGGACTATCCCGACTATCACTTGCTCTTGATCGTCGAGGATGAGCAAGATGAGGCATACCCCCTGCTGCTCGAAGCGATCGCGGAGCATCCCGATCGCCCGGCGACCATCATCACCGCCGGCGCCGCCGGTGCCAATGAAGGGCAAAAAGTCCATAACCTCATCGCCGCCGTCGAACACCTGCAGCAAGCACAACTCGGCGAAGAGGCTTGGGTCTTCGCAGACTCTGATGCCGTACCGGGCCCCGCATGGTTAGGCGAACTGGTCGGCCCGCTCTGCCAGGATCGCACCGCCGTCACCACCGGCTTCCGCTGGCTCGTGCCGGTCTCCAAACCCGGACAGACCGAAGTCAACTTCGCCGCAAAGATCGCCAGTATCCTCAACAGCTCAACCGCCGCCCTGATACGACGCGAAAGATACACCCACGCATGGGGCGGGTCCATGGCCATGCGCGCAGCCACCGCACAACAAGCCGACCTGATCGGACACTGGCGCGGCGCGATCAGTGACGACTACCAGGTCACACGCATGGCCCGTGAACTCGGCAAACGCATCTACTTCGTGCCCGAATGTCTCATCGCCTCGCCCGTTGACTACGACTTGCACGGCCTGCTCGACTTCGCCTACCGCCAGTACCTCATCACACGTATCCACGCGCCGCTGATCTTCCTCATCGCGGTATCGATCAACGCGCTCTACTTCGCAGGCATGATCTCCGCCGCCGTGCTGCTTATTGCGCCGAATAACGCACATGAACGGTATATTGCGATCGGCGCGCTCTTGCTCGTCTTCACTTCCAACCAGGTCCGCGCCACGCTGCGACAGAAAGCCGTACGCATCACGCTCGGTCCGGATATCGTCAAGCAACTCAAATCCACGTTCAAACTCGAACGCTGGACCACACCCCTCTGGTTCGGCATCAACCTGCTTTTACTCTTACGTGCCGCCTTCGGCCGAACCATCACCTGGCGCAGCATCCGCTACCGCATCAAAGCCCCACAAAACATCCAACGCCTGTGATTGGTGGTTGGTGGTTGGTGGTTGGTGGTTAGTGGCTGGTAGCTTTCTCTCCCCCCCCCACCCCAACGCCGGTCCTGATCGCAGCGAAGGTCCGGGCTTCTTACTAACAACTGACAGCTAACAGCTAACAGCTAACAGCTAATGGCTAATGGCTCCCAACATATAGCCCGACCATCCTGGTCGGGTCTGCATCAAAACCACCGCCCGCAAACCCCAAAATAAACGCGGGCTCGTGGGGTCCATGTCTGAACCCCACACCCGCGACTTGGGAGGTTAAATAGATTGAGCGATCAGCCGTCAGCGCTTAGTCATTAGCTTGGATCACCGATCGAACCCGTAATACCCGACCGAAGGTCTCCAACAATGAGACCGTCAACCGGGCAAAGACATAAGAACACTAATCTGCACTAATAAACACTCATTAAGAGAATACCTCAACCCCCGTAGGTCCGGGCAGGCCCGGACCTACATCTGAATTAGCGTTTATCAGCGAAGATTAGGCTCCGTCTCAAAACCTATTGTACGGCCAGTTTCAGGTAGCGTTGGATGAACGCCATCTTGATCATGCCGGCGAAGTTCTTGGCGGTCTTCTCGAACCGGCTGAACACGCGCCGGCACTCCTTCAGCCAGCCGATCAGACGCTCGATGATGTTGCGGTTATGGTAAGCGGCCTTGTCGAACTTCACCGCTCGGGCGTCGCGGTCTTCGTTGACTTTCGACGGGATCACCGGCGTGATGCCCAGGTCCAGCAGGTAGTCGTCGATCCAGTCGGCGCGATATCCCTTGTCCCCGGCCAACGCCACCGGCCAGGCGATCGGCTCGTCATCGTCGTCGAACAGTTGCCCATCCGCGCCGATCAACACGCCGTCCAACACCGAGGATTCGTGCACCTGCCCGGCGGTCAGGCGGAACGTCAGCGGGTGACCTTCGCCGTCACACAGCAGGTGGATCTTCGTACTCAAACCGCCGCGGCTTCGGCCCAATGCGTGGCCGGCGGGTTCGTCTTGATCCCCTTTTTACCGCCGCCCGCGGCGCACTTGTGGGCACGCACCGTCGTGCCGTCGATGCACCATAAGTCTTCGTTGATCTGGACCTCGCCGATCAGTTCGCCGAGGATCGCGTCCAGCGTACCGTCGCCGTTCCATTGATCGAACAGACGCCAGACCGTCTGCCACGGACCGAAGTCACCCGGCAGGTCACGCCAGGGCGAGCCCGTGCGCAAGACCCAGAGGATGCCGTCGATCACCTGACGCCGATCACGAGGCGGCCGCCCCGTCGCCGCCGGCACGTCGAATAAATCCTCGATCCGATCCCATTGCCCATCCGTGAGCCGATGCCGAAGCATGATGAATCCTTTCATCTGAGGGTGTATGCTTCACATCGGGTAGAATCAGCCGGGCAGGACAGTTTTGAGACGGAGCCTAGTGTTCCTAATTCTTCTTCTTAAAAAAGTACACACGCGGCGCGGGTCTCCCGACCCCGCCGACAATACCGGCCGAAGGTCTCCTGTATTTAAAAACCACAATCACAATTCGACGGAGCCCCGAAGCCCCGCATCAAACACTTTTAGCATCAACAATTTACTTCTTCACTCAAGCCTCACGACTCAAGCCTCAATCCTTCTCAATTCACCGGTGATCCTTCAACCGATTCACCAGCCGCCCCACCGTGCGCTTCACAGCGTCGGCGGCTTCGGTCACAGCCAGATAGATATCCTCGTGCAGCTTCTTGATAATCACAGGCTCGTGGCGGAAGTCCAGGTCCACCTGCAACAGACATGATTTATCAACCCCGCCCTTCGGGCCGTTCTCATCACGAACAGTCACCGCCACCGAACGCACGTGGCTGCTGTGCTGATCGAGCGCAGCAGACACTCGTTCACGCACATGCGTATCGATCGCTTCACTCATCTCAAATCCATCGTTACGAATAGTCAGGTCCATCCGGGAACCTCCTTCCATACCGCATCTACGCCTGCGCAGCGCCCACGGTTCGACATTAAGTCTATGACTATTCTTATACTGAAAGGAAGAATCCAGACATAAAAATCTGCAATTCTGGGACAAATATACACATCGGCAGACCGAAATATCCCTATTCCGCCGCTTTTTGCAGCCAGTCGATATTGACCCCAGCCCGACGCAGCACCGCGGACAGTTGCCCCGTGTGATGCATGACGTGCCGTATGTTATTCAAATGCATCGATAAGCGATTGATCGGATACCAGAAAAAGCCGCACTCACCGGCAAGTGTCTCTGCCGTCTCCGCTTCCATCACGCGATGAAGCTTCTCGATGATCCCCTTGACATACGCCGCCACCATCTGGCGATCCAACACCGGCCCAACCTCCTCCGGTTTCAACACATCGAACGGCGGCTCCATCCTGTGCCCAAAACCAGCCGCGTGAGGCCACACCCACTTCGGCTCACCCGTGTACTGATCCAGGTGAGGCGTCAGGTAAAGATCCGCATAAAATGCGATGTGATAAGCCACCTCCCAGAACGCACACTTGCCCACACGCCCTTCCCACAACGCATCCGGACACTTCACAATACACGCATGCAACATCTGCAAAGACGCGCCCATCTGTTCCGTTACCGAAGACTTGATCAGCATCATGCTCGAGTCAGACATGAACCACCTCCCGTGAAAAGTGTGAGTCCATATCATACCGCGCCGAAACAAACTAGCTACACATCGCCTCGGCCCCACGTGCCGGCTGAAGATTACCAAGCGATTTCATCATGAATGAAGAAAACGCATAAAACATCCCCGCTACCACCCCTCATCCTATTGCCGTGATAAAGCTAAGTATGAACATGCACGTTCAACCAATACACACTACCACTTATTACAAAGATGTACGTATGAAACATACGCTCACTCCCTCTCCCCGGGGTGAGGGCCGGACGCTAATCAATGCACGAAAGACATATGAAATAAACACAAATATCAACGACTATTATTGCACTTGGTCATTTAGGTATTCATTCGTCATTCGATAATCGCGCATTTGTCTTTACTTCATCCGCGCCTCTTAACCCGTCGCAACACCCCCAGCATCCCCAAACCAATCAGCGCAACACTCGCGGGTTCAGGGACCGGCTCATATGTAAACGTCGCCCTTGTGGTAAACCATGGATCGATCTGATGGCCCTGCATAGCGTAACTGTTGAAGTTAATGCCGGAGAATTGAACAACCTGAATACCTTCATCGGTATTCACAGGGAAGCTGAACGGAGCCAACGAATGCGTATGGGGGCTGCTTGGTATCGTGTTGAACGTTGAGGCCGGGATCACGATATCGCCGACCGCCAGGAAAGGCGACACCTGCGCTCCGCTGTAGTTGAGGTTCTGATTTGAAGAGCCGTAGCTGTGATTGTGAAGACCGCTTCCTGATGTCGGCTGGATGTTGGCGACGACGCGCAGCTCGTCGGGCCCGAATACGTTTTGATCAACCGTCTGCGTGCCGCCATAGGTGATCGTGACATCATGCACATGCGATGTATCGGAGGAGATAGTCAGATTGAAAGGCGCAATCGTCAGCCCGCCGCCGCTGTAACCGGGTGAGGACGTCGGGTGCGTATGCCCGCCGCCAAAGTTCGTCTGGAATGTCTGCGGCGCAAAGGGACTCACCGAATCAGCCATGATTGTGTTCGCCGAAGTTACCTGTGATTGGTTCGGCATGTGCGAATGCTGCCCCACCGTGCTGGTTGTGCCAGGCAACATAGTGATTTGCAAGTCCACGCTCTGAAGCGTCCCCAGCGCGGTGTTAAACGTCGGGATTACCAGGCTGCTCGTGTTAAGACGCTGCTCAACGATGACGTCCGCATGCGTCGATTGTGTTGTGACTGATCCGAACATTGATAATGCAATACCGATCATCATAGTGCTCGTGCAGGAAAGCTTTGTTGACATGTTCTTTCTCCCATTTTGAATTGTGCATTAGTGATAGACCAGGCACACAGCCTGTTATTAACAGTAACCGTTGTTAAGTAGATATCGCGCAACAGGAACGTGATAGCGGCGCATACTTAGATAATGATGAACCCACCCACTGGTGTGTTCAGAAGTGAACCACCCATAATGAACCGCTCGAACTCCCTCCACTTTCATGATATGTCAATATAACCGCCGCCGTCCGGTCGTTGACCAGATAAGAGCCAGTATACATTGAATGCGTCCGTTTACCACCACTATCTTTGCATACTTGTTCGCAACAAGAAGAAGAAATACTTCATCAAGCACATAAGACATAACACTATGTTTTATGATGCTGAGTGGAAGTAGCTACTTGCGCCTTGATATGGTTGTACGACAATTGTGTTGCGAGTCTTTCTGCCCACCATCATCATGACATGCACGGACTTGGCCGATCTTCATCAAGTTCATTAGTGATGTCACCAAGTCGTCGTTTATCAAGCTCGCGGCCGCGCCGTTGCTCGGTCGGGACGCCGGGCATGAGCGAACTACATCAATAGTTTCTTACCTGCAAATCGGCCTCGCGCCAGACGTCAGTTATCCACCACTCTTTGGGCGCACGGTTCTGTCGCGATCGGTAGCCGTGCGCACGTTGTGGGTCGACTCACAACCCCCGGCGTTCAGCCAGTCGTACGCCCGGCCTGTCGCGCACACTCCGGCAGGCAGGCTTGCATATCCATCGCCGTTCGTATAAGTAAATAGGCATGATGGTCTGACCAGGAATCGGCAAAGTTGCCATCACTTCTTGCATGCGATCGAACCAATCCGATCTGTTACGAGACTATATGGATAGATGCAGGACAAACAGCCCCCGGTCGTCGACCGAGGGCTAAATGATGCGATTTACTTCCTTCTTAACAACATCGGCGTAAGCAATAGCAGCGCGAACGTGGGCTCGGGGACAGTGATGATGTCGATGAGTTCGATAGTCGTGCCGGTCGGGATGCGGATGATATTGACTTCAATCTTATCGATGTCGGTCAGGTCGTTGCTTGCAGGGATACTGCTGATGACTTCGATGATGTTGTCGCTGGCGGTATTGGCGAACGGGATGTCGATCTGCTTGCCCGTGCCATAGACGCGGTACCAGCCGGGGACGTAGGTGGTCCCGCTGACACTTGAAATCCGGTAGCGCAGGCGGATCGAATCGTGTCCGATGGCGGCGAGGTTGAGGTTCAACGGCTGCTCATCCGTGCCGTAAATCAGCGTGAGGTATCCCCAGCCATCGGTCACATCAACGGTTGCCGTACCGCCGTTAGTGGTATCGATCTCTAATGATGTGGTCCCGCCGTTGCCCCACAGTTCCACACCGCGCCGGCCGCCGAGGACGTGATCTCCCGGCAGGCCCGGTTGCGAGAGGTCGCTGATCTCATCTTGCAACGTTACGTTTTGCGCGCCGACCGTGAAGTCGTCGATCACTACCGCGCGTGCTGTGCCGGCTACGAGTAAGCCGGCGGACAAGGCAAACACGATAGCGAACAGTTGGCCGCGACATATCAAATTCATAAAATGCTTCATCATTGATCTCCCATGTCAAGCAGGACAAGTTAAGAAGATACTTCTGTACAAGATGAACTAGCCGGGAAAACAATGCCTCCCGCACTTCATGCTTATCGTTTACTTCGTAGTCACCCGACCCACGGCAGCCCCCATCCATCCTGGAAACGTCCAGCAAATCATTGAACACACCCCTCAGATTCTCACCGGTAACACATGATACCAGAAGTACCACCACCGCTGCACCCGTATTTGCCCCCGGAAGAGGCAAAAATACCCATCTTCAGATTACCAGCAGGTTTACTGCTGCATCGCGTGCTTATGCGTCGCCGAAGCCCCGACGATACACAGAAACGCCAGAACCAGCCATAGTATGCTCGTGTGGGGTACAAACTGAGTCACACACATGATGGTATACGCGGCCGCGCCGAGGACGCTGATCGTGATTTTGTGGATGTAAGTGAGTTGCTGCCAGTACCGCTTCATGTAGACGATGTAGCCGATCGGCATGATGATCGCGAATATCCAGAACGTCGGCTCAGCGCCGTAGACTTCAAGTGGGGAAGCGAAAGTTAGCATCTTGTGGGATATTCCATCAAAATCAGTGTTTGTGATTCTTGCCGGTTTATTGAGTCGGATAGAGGTCCCGGATCAGCTCGATCGCGTCGCTTGCGGTGTTCATGAAGGTGTTGGGCTCGGATTCGGGCAGGTGTTCTTCGGGTTGCTTGTACCAGGACTGGATGAGAAAGAGATCGGGGAAGATGCCGTCGTTGCGGAGCTGTTTGATATAGGTGCAGGTCATATCGTGGAAGCCCTTGCCGCCTGTGCCGCGCGGTTCTGCGTTGACGATCATATGGAAGCGGATATCGCGCTCGTTGCACCACTTCTGCAGCTTGATGAACTTCGTCGCGTTATCGAGCGGCGCGTCGCTGTTACGCGTGCGTGATTCCTTGTAATAGTTGTAGGGGCAATCGACTTCGATAAAAGCGATCTTTTCACCCGCGTTTCTAAGGGCTTCGTAGAGCGTGTCGAGGGCCTGGGCGTAGGTGACGCCGGAGGTATCGGTGTAGTGACCGTTGTAGCCGACGAGTTCGGCGGTGTAGTCCCAGTTGGGGAAGTTGGTGATCAGGCCGATGCGGATGTCGGGGTATTTGGCATGGACTTTCTGGTAGAAGTCGACGAGACGGGCGGCGATCTGGTCCATGCTCTGCGCGTTGGGATGGTCCTGAAAGCCTTTGATCATTCGGCGGATGGGCCCGTCGAGATGCAGCGAATAGACTTCGCCGCCGGCGTCGTAGATCGGATCGAGTTCATTGAAAGCCGCTTGCGCCGGGTCGGGGATCGTGTCGCCGCCGAGGCCGAAGCTGCCGAACTCGCAACCGATGCGGATTTCCTGCTGCTTCATGCAGGCAACGAACGCTTTGGCGTCGAGGTTCGTCGACCAGTCGATATCGAGCAGTTGCACGCCGTAGTACTTGTAAAGGTCGGTATGCTCCACGACGGTTTGCCACTGCGATGTTGATGCGAACATCGGGTTAGGATCGGTCGTGATATGCGAGGGCGCGATGCCGATGGCGTAAGGCTTAGGCTGAAGCGGCGGCAGCTGCGAAAGCGCCGGCCCCTCCCCCGCTGCCGGATAAACAACACACATCAACAACAACCCGAACCACATCACAAGCCTGTTCACATCGCACCTCGCTTTAATCGTTCGATCTCTGCCTTCAGGTCATCGATCTGTTGATTCAGATGATCTACTACCCGATTGTGTTTCTTACGCCATGAAGCGTGTACGGCTGACGACGTCATTGCCATGATCGTAATAAGCAAGAGTCCCACGGTGATATCGTTCATGAAGTACCTCGTTTGTCGGATCGGTGGGTATAACACGTAGCGTTGTGGAAGGCGTCGCGTCGTTACAACTACATCACGCCGCTATCGCGTCATGGGACGTATGCTACTTGCTGTAGCCAATCCGATCACGATTCAATCGTAAACTGATTGCGTCGACGTGTCACATGACATCGCTTGTGCATCCCCATCTCACGAACGCCCAAGGCCTGTTCTCCCCCAACCCCCGGATTACCCCCGGCACCCCGGAGATTGCCGTGTTAACCCCCGGTCGTCGACCGGGGGCTAATTATTTAGCCCCACATCGACGATGTGGGGCCGGCCTTACCGGTTTCGTAAACGCGCATGTGTGATCCCCGCAATTATGGCGCGTTGCGATTCGGATGTAAACCTTCAATTGAAGTTGTCGCTTCGTTGCAACGTCATGATGCCGCAATGGGACTCATGTTACTTGCTTGTGTTGCACCCCCGTAACCGCACACTTTGCCCTGTAGGTCAAAGACGGGCACCCGGCTAAAACAGTGTGACGATGTCGACGATGCATTCGACAACAGACAGGCAGATATCGCCTAGCAGTTCAAAGAGATTGTGCTTTGTTTCGTTGTGCATCTTGCATACACCCTTCGCTGCCGGCTTGTCATACAGGCCGGTGTGGCGGCTGATCCTGTACCTATCATAGTGTCACGTGCGTGCTAAAAGTGGGACTTACGCGGTTTGACTTCCCGGAAGTGCATCTGCCTAAACATCAGTGAAGTCAGACGCGTCGTGGATGTAGGCGTAGTCGCCGGTGCGTTCGTAGGAGCGGATGATCGGGTAGAACAGCACGTGGGCGAACTTGTTCATGGCCGAGGAGCGGGTGGAGACATACATCACCCGCTGCGGCAACGGCGGATCGCCGGGCTGATAGTCATACGTGACATGAACGCTCTTGACCAACAGGTGAAACGCCCCGATGTAGACGGCCAGGAACACGCCGAGGATAAGCAGGATTTTCAGACGACGATTTAGCTTCATGGGTACACCGAATCAAGAATAGTAGATTTATTGTTCAACCGTGGTGGGTTGCGCTTCGCTTAACACCACCCTACAAGACGAGAACACATGCTACTTGCTGCGTTAACCGCCTTTGCCCTGCGGGTCAAAGACGGGCACCCGTCTATACGCGTTGTGGATCATCCGTCGGGTGATCCCACTCGGCTTGAAAGGCTTGATGAATATGTTCCAGCACCTGGGCCCGATCCTTGCCGAGTTGCTCGTAGGTATTCGCGACATGTTTTGCAAGGTCAACCAGCATCAATCCCCACACCGCAGGGTCCTCCCAGATCGGCCCGGGCAACGCAACGATCTGCCGCTTATCAGCAATCCATATCCGAACCACTTCGATCGCCTTCTCCGCGTCCATCACAACACCGGGGATATTGATTTCGTTGTCAATCGCCATGATTACTCCTAAGCCACCGCAGGCACACCTCGGTTGCTACTTGTTTACTCGACCTTCCCGCTTTGCCCTCCGGGTCAAAGCGGGGCACCCGGCTTAACCCACCCTACACCGGAATGAGACCCATGCTACTTGCTCATAAAGGAACAGCATATGCACGCACCCAACAGGGGTTTATCCCCCTCTCGCAGCCCTTTATATGCCACTAATAAGTGATCATTCATCCCAACGGGAAGCATGCCAGTTCCACAGCTAAACGGGGTCAGACCCCGTTTAGCTGGAACGAGTAACGGGGTCTGACCCGAACGCCATCAACTTAAGCGGCAAGTGATTCATCGTCAATGACTTCGGGAGCTAATGGCAAAAGTCGGGAGTGGATACGGCATCCGACACCTGGCTCACCACACCAGACTCACTTGTTCTTCTCCGCGGCCTTGCGGGCTTTGCGTTCCTTTTTTTCCTTGACGGTGAGTTTGGGCTTGTTCTTATTGTCGGTGCGCTTGTTTTGATCCTTGTTGGCCATGCGGACGCCCTTTCAGGCAGTATGGTGCGACACGGAGCGATGTAACCCCAACCACGTCGGGGCACGCTCGGCTATATAAGTGTATCCGATTGAGGGAAACAGTATCGGCCCCGCGGGGTGGGATCAGAACCCACTTCCGCCCCCGGCTTTCTCGACGCACTAAAGTTGAATGGCCCCTTTTCCGCGCCCCCTAGCCCCCTTAAATGTACTTATCCCCTTTTCTTGCCCTTATCCCCTTTTCTTGCCCTTTTCTTGCCACTAGCTGTATTGTTCGCCTTCGTCGCCTATGACTTTTGCTTTCAGTTGATCGGCGACTCTAATCATTTTGGCTATGACATGCTCTTCGGGATTCGTAACAACAATACGGCCACGTCGATAATCGAACCAAATATTCTCTGGATCGGCACCACCTGTTTGGGTTCCCGACCATATGGCCAGCCCCTCGTTATCGCAGCTCAGCGTCCCGGTAGGCGTTTGAACTTCCGCGTGTGTTTGCAAATGCAGTTCCTGGTCCGTTGCAACATATGACAGCCATTCATCGAGCGTGATGGCATTCTCTTCACTCTCACACCAATCGTCCGCACGTGTGATGTGTAAATCGTATCCCATAGACAATCTCCTTCTTATGTTGTGTCCCCACAATCGCACACTTTGGCCTGCGGGTCAAAGGCGGGCACCCGGCACTGATCATTCGCATAATGCGTCCCTGTCTTTGATTGGTCTGTCGGATTGTTACTTACCCGGATCCTAAAACGGGGTCTGACCCGAACGCCGCGAACTTAAGCTGTAAGTTATTTCTGTAGCGCGCGTTAGGACGCGCTGGCGCGATAAAGAACCTCCTGCGATGATGGTGGTGTTCTAACAACAACATCACAGGAGGTCACGGATGACCAGTATCGCATGGGCCGTCACGCGTTTCAAGGATAATCCTTTAGAACATCTGGATCACCGGCTGGTGCTCGAAGCCTGCGCGGCGGCGGGGCACGTCTGGCGTCGGCGGCTGCTGGACCCGATCGTCACAGTTCGTCTGATGCTGCTGCAGGTGTTGTTCGCCAACGTGTCGTGCCGGCGTCTGTCGCGCATCGCGGGGATGCGATTCAGCGTCACGGCTTACTGCAAGGCCCGCGCGCGGCTGCCGGTGGATGTGCTGGGTTATCTCGCGGCGATGCTCACCCACCGCGCGCGTGAACACACGCAAGCAATCGGCCTGTGGCACGGGCATCGTGTGTTGCTGATCGACGGCACGGGCGTGTCGATGCCGGATACGTCCGGGTTGCAACGCGCGTTCGGTCAGCCGGGCAATGTCAAGGCCGGCTGCGGCTTCCCGGTGATGCACGTGTTGTGGGTGTTCGACGCGGCGACGGGTCTGATCGTCGACTTCATCGAGGCGAAGTGGAACCGCTACGATCTGGCGGACGCGCACCGATTGCACCCATCGATGCGCGAAGGGGATGTGCTGGTCGGCGACCGCGCGTTCGGCTCGTACGCGCACCTGGCGCTATTATATCAGTCTCAAATGCACGGCCTGTTCCGCGTACATCAGCGTTCGATCATCAGCTTCACACCCAGACGCAGGCACAAAAAGCAGAAACGCAAGGATCAACGCAAGGGTGTGCCGGCGTCGCGCTACCTCAAACGGTTCGGCAGGTCCGATCAACTCGTCGAATATATCAAGCCCAACAAGCGCCCGACATGGATGAGCGCCGAACAGTACGCCGAACTTCCGGGGGCGCTGGTCGTGCGTGAGTTGCGCTACGCCGTGAAGCGCAGAGGTTATCGCACGCAACAGGTCACGCTCGTGACGACGTTGACCGACCCCCGGAAGTATGGCAAGCAAGCACTGGCCGATCTTTATCAAGCGCGTTGGCAGATCGAGACGAATCTGGGTTACCTGAAGACGACGATGAAGATGGATGTGCTGCGTTGCAGGAGCCGTGACAGCGTGATCAAGGAGCTGTGGTCGTACATGATCGTGTACAACCTGGTGAGGCTGTTGATGCTCGAAGCGGCGCGCAGTCAAGGCGTCGAGCCGGAGCGTGTGAGTTTTATCGATGCATTGGATGTGCTGCGTTACCGAGCGCCGAGCGAACCGATACCGAAGCTATTGATCAATCCCCGAAGGCCGGACCGCGATCAGCCGCGCGTGATCAAACGAAGAAAAGACCGCCATCGCCTGATGACCAAACCGCGAAGTGAATACCACAGCGAAGTCATTGACGACGAATCACTTGCCGCTTAAGTTGATGGCGTTCGGGTCTGACCCCGTTTCTTCTTCCCTGTTTGGGATGCCTGCGTCAGGGTTACTTTTCGCGAGGGTGTGACGGGGCATGCCTGGAGTTTGCCGTCGATCTTCAGGTATAGCGTTTCATCGATGGGCAGCGCGGATGACAAGAAGGTGGCGGTGTAGTCCACTTGCTCGGTATAGACTTCTCCGGGCGTAATGACGATGTCGCGGCCTTGCGGGTCAAAGCGTTCAAGCAGCGCGTCGGGTTCGTATTGTGCACCCTTGTTATCCAGCACGACCCTGGCCGGCGGCATATGCAGCGTCATGTCAGCGTCGCCCGTGTTCTTGAAGGTATAGATCGTGTACCCCTCTTCGACGTAACGGGCCTTGCCATCGCCTTCAAACTTCTGCTGCCTGGTGACGGTGTATTCCGCATCGACCGTCACGTGAACCGCCCGCCGCTTGAACGTTGCGAGCAACCCGACCAGGCCGACCAACCCGATGATGATGAAGAGTAGAAACAATAGACGCCGTTTGTTCATGTGTTGCCCTCGATAAGATAAATATACTTCTCCCGTACCTTACTCAGGTGATGCTGCATTTTCGTAGGGTAGGTTAGCGTAGCGTAACCCACCGGTTGTGCGAACAGACTTCACTGCGGTGGGTTGCGCTTCGCTTAACCCACCCTACTTGCTTACCCCCTTAAATGTACTTATCCCCTTTTCTTGCCCCTTTTCTTGCCCTAAATGTACTTATCCCCTTTTCTTGCCGGTGAAGTCAGACGCGTCGTGGATGTAGGCGTAGTCGCCGGTGCGCTCGGGGATCCTAAAACGGGGTCTGACCCCGTTTCTTCTTTCCCGGGAATGCATCTGCCTAAACATCGGTGAAGTCAGACGCGTCGTGGATGTAGGCGTAGTCGCCGGTGCGCTCGGGGATCCTAAAACGGGGTCTGACCCCGTTTCTTCTTCCCTTAAATGTACTTATCCCCTTTTCTTGCTCCTATATAAGTGTATCCGATTGAGGGAAACAGTATCGGCCCCGCGGGGCGGGATCAGAACCCACTTCCGCCTCCGGCTTTCTCGACGCACTAAAGTTGAATGCCCCCTTTTCCGCGCCCCCTACACTGGAATTGGACCCATGCTACTTGCTGCCACCGCTTGGTGTTCGGGCAGGTGCGGACTTGCTAATTAGAATAACGTGACGATGTCGACGATGCATTCGGCAACAGACAGGCAGATATCACCCAGCAGTTCAAAGAGATTGTGCTTTGTTGAGTTGTGCATCTTGCATTCACCCTTCGGTGCCGGCTTGCCCTACTGGCCGGCGTGGCGGCTGATCCTGTACTTATCATAGTGTCACGTGCGTGCTGAAAGTGGGACTTTTGTGGTTTCACTTCCCGGGAATGCATCTGCCTAAACATCGGTGATGGAGAAAAGGATGGAGAAAAGGTGCCAGGAACCTAATTCACCTCCGCTTGCCTCATTTAAGGTTCCTGACACCTTTTTCCTGACCTTTTCCCTGACTATTGTTACACCCAGTGTTGGTAATATTGTTGAATTAGTTCTGTTTCACTTGATAAAATTTCGGATTCTGGATTTACCAAACTTTTAAGATGAGCCTCATCGTAAAGTATTTCAAGTAATTTCCACCCCTGATTTGTACATAAAACTGTCTTATAGTCCAGTACTATATATCTACCTTTTATTCTTGGATAATCATCTGGCCCAGAGAAATAATGATCAACAAGAAATGTCCTTCTCGAATCAAAGTCAATATCACCTTCATGCATTACCATTTTAATTCGATATTCTTCAAACAATTCAGACAAATTCCTGTGTCGAGTCATTGCGTTATATGGAATCTCATTTTCGCCAAATAGAGTAGCAAATATTCCTTGAACTTCACGATATCTATGTCTTTTAAGCACACGTTCTAGAGCATCTGATCGACTTTCTTTCGTCGGAGAATATCCGGGTGTTCCACGTGTGATATTACTCTTTGGAGAATTCATATTTAGATAATAGCCCGCACTAGAATCTAAAATGACAGAGGGCTCGGGGGATCCGTTTTTTATAAAATATGTAATCGCCGCTGGAACAGTATATCCATGTTGATATATTTCTGACCCAATTTTTAGTAGTGCTGTTTCAAATAGATTTGCCACTTTTTCGGGAGTTAATCTCTGACACAACTCTTCATAAGCAGGCCGTGTTGGCTTCTGCTTTCTACTCTTTCCCATACCCGCATGAGCATATTCAGTATTGATTACAATTCGTATCAATTCTGTAGGTGTGATTCCGTAAGGCACAACTGGGTTGAGTTCCCATTCCTTTAATGAAGACTTAATATCATTCAACATGCTATCAAGTATTAATGCCACGCCGTCATTAGGGGCGAACTTTCTAAGAATGTCATGTATTCTGTGAAAACGTGTTAATTCATCATTTGACCATAATTTTCGAAATATCATTACGGTGGAGCCAATAACCTCATAACCGCTCAAATGCACCTGAGGTGCAGAAGCCCCTCTTCCTTGGTATTCCAAAGTCAGTGAATCTTGCCTATAGAATGGAGATCTTGATAGTTGAATACACAATTGAAAGTACATAGCTAACTTGTCGATCTCTTTTTGATTTGGTATCTGATTATTAGCCACTTAGCGCCTCCAAAGAAAAAACGGCGGGACAGCTTTCGCTGTCCCGCCGGGAACAATTCTTACTGACTTGTTTGCCTGACGAGACAGTCAGGCGGCTTGGGTTTTTAGTAATCCATATCATCCATGCCGTGGCCGCCGCCGGAGCCCTTCTTCTTCTTTTCCTTGATTTCACTGACAACAGCGTCGGTGGTCAGGAGTAGGCCGGCGATGCTGGCGGCGTTTTGCAGGGCGACGCGTTCGACCTTGGTGGGGACGATGACGCCGTCCTTGATGAGGTCGCCGTAGGTTTGGGTGAGGGCGTTGAAGCCGTAGTTGGCTTTGTCGTTGGATTCGACGTTGTTGGCGACGACGGAGCCGTCGAGGCCGCAGTTGGCGGCGATCTGCTTGATCGGCGCGGCCACGGCGCGGCGGACGATTTCGACGCCTAAGCCTTCATCGCCGACGAGGCCTTCGATCTTGTCGAGGGCTTTGCGAGCACGGAGGACGGCGACGCCGCCGCCGGGGAGGATGCCTTCCTGAACGGCTGCGCGGCAGGCGTGGACGGCGTCTTCAACGCGGGCCTTCTTTTCCTTCATTTCGGATTCGGTGGCGGCACCGACGTTGATCTGTGCAACGCCGCCGGCGAGCTTGGCGAGGCGCTCCTGGAGCTTCTCGGAGTCGTAGTCGCTGGTGGTGCGTTCGATCTGCGCCTTGATGGCTTCGATGCGACCCTTGATGTCGGCGGTCTTGCCTGCGCCTTCGATGATGGTGGTGTCGTCCTTGGTGACGACGATCTTCTTGGCGCGGCCGAGGTCGGCGAGTTCGAGTTTTTCGAGGTCGATGCCGAGTTCTTCCATGATGGCGCGGCCGCCGGTGAGGGTGGCGATGTCGCCGAGCATTTCCTTGCGGCGGTCACCGAAGCCGGGGGCCTTGACGGCGACGACCTTCAGGACGCCACGCAGCTTGTTGACGACGAGGGTCGCCAGCGCTTCGCCATCGATATCTTCGGCGACGATGAGCAGGGCGCGGCCCGACTCGGCGATCTTGCCGAGGATGGGGATGAGGTCCTTGGCGGAAGAGATCTTCTTCTCGTGGATGAGGACGTAAGCGTCATCGAGGACGGCTTCCATGTCCGTGGTGTTGGTGACGAAGTGCGGGGAGAGGTAACCCTTATCGAACTGCATGCCTTCGACGAGTTCGACGTTGGTGTCGAGGGACTTGCCTTCTTCGACGGTGATGACGCCGTCCTTGCCGACCTTGTCCATGGCTTCGGCGATGATGGCGCCGATTTCGGCGTCCTGGTTGGCGCTGCACGTGCCGACCTGCGCGACTTCCTGGGTGTTGGCGACCTTCTTGGAGGTCTTGGTCAATTCCTTGACGAGCGCGTCGACGGCTTTATCGATGCCGCGCTTGATCTGGTTGGCGTTGGCGCCGGCGGTGATGTTCTTGAGGCCCTCGGTGAAGATGGCTTCGGCGTAGACGGTGGCGGTGGTGGTGCCGTCGCCGGCGTCCTTGGAGGACTTGGAAGCGACTTCCTTGACCATCTGTGCGCCGATGTTTTCGATGGGGTCTTCGACTTCGATTTCCTTGGCGACGGTGACGCCGTCCTTGGTGACGGTGGGGCTGCCGAAGGATTTTTCGAGTACGACGACGCGGCCGGACGGGCCGAGGGTAACTTTGACGGCTTTAGCAAGCTTGGCGACGCCACGGCGGATTGCTTCGCGCGCCTCTTGATCGAATGTGATGGTTTTAGCGGGCATATTTGTAGGTCCTTAGGGTGTAGGGTTTAGGGTGTAGGGTTTAGGGTGTTGGGTGTAGGGTCAAGACGTGGGCTTGAGGCTTGAGTCTTGAGGCTTGAGTGAGTGATTGACTACTCATTCAAGCGGTCCCGTGTGCGAGCCGTGACGTCCTCGTCACGGTGTGATTCGGTTTACGAAAGTCCTGTGTTGCGGATGTTGGGCGGTTTGGGGTTGCCCGGGGGCGCCGGGATGAGGACATCCCGGCTCGCGGTTATGCATTTCGGCTCGCGGCGGATTCGTCACTCGACGATGGCGAGGACTTCGTCTTCGGACATGACGAGGTATTCCTGGCCGTCGATCTTGAGTTCGGTGCCGCCCCACTTGGAGAGGATGATGGTGTCACCCTTTTTGACGGTGGGCTTGGCGCGTTCGCCGTTGTCCAGTGCTTTGCCTTCGCCGACGGCGATGACCTTGGCTTGCTGGGGCTTTTCCTTGGCGGATTCGGGCAGGAAGATGCCGGACGTGGTCTTGGTTTCGGCTTCGAGACGCTGTACGAGGATCTTGTCGCCGAGGGGTTTGATTTTCATGGGTATGTTCTCCGTTGCGTTAATGGTTTTGTTGATAGTTAAGGGTTGTTGGTTAGTTTGGAAAACGCGACGAGTCGCGTCGTTTCGTAGGGGTTGGTGGTTCGTTTGTATTTAGCCCTACGTCGACGACGTGGGGCTAAGCCCCGGGTCGTCGACCCGAGGCTAAATGTGTTTTCAATTCGCGGGCCAGGCTCCTTCGTATTGGCGGTCGATGAGTCGGCGGATGACGTTGAGCATGTCTTCGATGTCGCTGGGTCGGTTCACGACGGTGAACGCGCCGAGGCGCAGAGCCTGGTTGAGGCAGCGCTGCGCTTCTCCGCGTGCGATGGCGCGGCTGTTGACGACAACGACCGGCGGACGGTTGGGCAGGCGACGCAGCACTTCGAGGACCCATAGGCCTTGGGCATCGCCGGGCGCGACACCTTTGGAACTACCCGTCATATTCCGGGGGTCGTCCTGCGGGGTGGCGAGGTCGATCAGTGCGGCGTGGATTTCGACATCGTTGACGAGGGCGACGGCCTCTTTACCCGTGCGGGCGACATAAGCCTGGACGCCTTGGGGCTGGAGCAGGCGTGGGAGTTGCCGGGTCCAGTGGCCGGGCGCGTGGTCGCGGTCCTCGGTGAGCAGGACGTTGAACCGGGCGCTTGGCCTGGGGGCCTGGGGGTCGGGTTGTGGCGTTGTGTCTGCCATGGTCATTCTCAGCGGGTAGACGCTACCCGCAGGTGCCAGAACAGTTGCAATGGCGGTGCCAGCTCCGGAAGGGCCCCGGAAGTTTGGATTACTGGCATAATTGCATTTATTAAAAGCATTTATGAAATATGCCCGTATACGGCTCCCGGGGGCAGACTGCCGGGGTGGGCGGGAGACTATATATATGGTGTCGAATTGGCAGGTGGGCGGGGTTTGCGCGGGTAGGTTGAGTGCGTTTATTAATAAGAGGGTGTAGGGTTTAGGGTGTTGGGTGTTGGGTGAAGAATTAGACCAATTCCGGGGGGTGTGGAGGCGTCGAAATCAGGCACGCTGAGAGGGTATTGAGACTGTTGGAGGCGGACGGGCCGCGGCTGCATGGGCTGCTGGTCCGGCTGACGCTGCGCGGAGATGTGGCGGAGGACCTGCTGCAGGATCTGACGGTTCGGCTTGCGGAATCGGATGGGTTTGCCAAGGCTGAGTATCCCTATGCCTATGCGCGGCGGACGGCGGTGAACCTGGCGATGGACTGGCGCAGGCGGAACGTAAGCCGGCATAGGCGCGAGTCGGCGAACGCGAGGTCGGAAGGGTTGGATGGGCATCCGCTGATCGAACTGGAACAAGCGGAGCTGATCGATCGGATGCTGGATGAGCTGGAACACCTAAAGGAGCGCGACCGGGACCTGATCGTGATGCGTTTTATGGACGCGATGCCTTTTGAAGACATCGGCCAGGCGATCGGAAAGACAGGCAACCAGGCAAGAGGATTGTGTCATCACGCGGTGCGACGTTTGCGCGAGCGGATGCAGGACGTTTTGGGAGAGGAAGGCGACAAGGTTTTGAACGGGATCGGAGGTCCATCATGAATGAGTACCCCCGGAACAATCATCCGAATGACCCCCGGAATAATCCCCACGAAGAACAGTCGCCGACCTGGCGTGCTTTGGACGGGCTGTCACGGTACGAGCCTGATGCGAAGGACGCCACGCGTGCGTTGGACAAGGCGAAGCTATTGCTTCAGCAAAGCCAGCGCGGTTCTCAAAACGTTCCTCGTTCCCGGAGGTGGCTCATGCGACTGAGTGCAGCAGCGGCGATGGTGTTGGTAGTGATGTTCATCTGGATGGCGATCGGTCCTGAAGGCGGATTGACGAACCCGACATGGGCGGATGTGCTCAAGCAGACGAAAGATGTGCGCGTCGCGAAGCTGGATGTGCGTTCCTATCAAGGCAAAACGCTTGAGAGCCGGCAGGAGATGTATTTGCAAGCGCCGTCGACATTGCGATTGCATGAGTACGAATATGAAGATGGCAGAGAAGTTGAAACCGAGGGCGAGGTGATCACGCCGGACGGTGGGGTTCGGTGGAACGCAAAGTCACGCGTGGCCGAACGGGTCGAGCCTGACAATGTGTATGTGACGCCTGCCTATGTTGCAAAAAACATCCTGGGCATGTTGGGGATGGCGGTGCAACTGGATACGCCGGAGGTGGAGATCAAGATTAACCAGACGCGTGTCCGGTTTGAGCCGGTGGCGTCCCCGCACCCGATAGAGCCGAGCTTGCGTGGGTATCAACTGAAACCGATTGATCCTGATGACAAACTCGATGAACATGTGTTTGAGAAAATGACATTCTGGTTTGACAGTTCGTCGAACAGCCTGATGCGCATGAGCAATGGAGACTACGAAGGTCAGTGGCATGATGTCGTGGTGGTGTTTGAGCCGGAGTTGCCCGCGGACTTCTTCGATGTCAAAGCACCGGAGGGGTATGCCAACGTCAGCGACGGCTTGCGAGCCCGGCTGCCTGATGATGTGCGGGATGTGTATGACAAGGCGGCGGCGGCAAAAGAAGCGTTCGGGGATTACCGTGCGTTGATCTGGTCACGTCGCCAGGGTTGGGGGTTGCCGATCTATGTGGAATCACGGAGGGGCAAACAGTGGAGAACAGACTGGTTGGCATGGGCTGACGGGAAGTTCAACGCATTTCAGAAAAGTCATGATGTTGAGCCGGACGAAGGGCTTGATGATGCGTGGTCGGTGATGATGGATCAGGGCTTTAAGCCTGAGATGAGCACGATCCGGTTCGGCGATCGATTCGCAAGCGTGCACTACAACGTGGGCGGGCGCGGGCCGAGAATCAGTGCAAGCATTCAGGAGACACTGATAAGCCATGAATACGATCGGAACTGGTGCCCGGCATTGCTTGCGGTCGCCTGGCCCGAATGGCGGGATATCGAAGTCTACCCGCACGGGCGCGACATCCAAACACCGGTGCTGGCGTGGCGTGTATTGCCTCGGGATGACGCGAATCCTCAATACGTGGACATCGTCGGAGAACGGGATGCCAATTCGCGCAATTACATGCGCTATACGTTTGATGAAGCACATGACTATGTCTGCATCCGGCGGGAACAGGAAGAACACCACGCGCGGGTTGAGGGCTGGCTTGTCCTGGAGTTGGCGCAGACCACAGAAGGCAAGTGGTACCCGAAGCGGGTCGCAACATACACGCGTCAACACGATGAAACAGTGCCCATGGCCGAGGAACTTGACACTAAATACACCTACCTCGTCGAATCGGGCGAATCGGCGGATGAATCGTTCTTCGCCTGGCCCGAAGGTGTGCCGCAGCCGGTTGATCTGATTGCGAATTTGCGCCCCCGAAGATTTTCCCCAGCAGAAAAAGCGGCCGAGACGAAGGACTACCCCCCTACCGCGCTTGGCAAATACACCTTCTTCGGATCGAACGGCCGAGGGTTGCCGCGCGGGTTTGATGATGAAGCGACCTCACAGGCGCACTGGCAGATGACGCGGGTGATGCGAGATATCGAAGAGGCGGTCGGCAAGTACAAGCCGGACCACAACTGGAATTACCCGCAATCATTGGATGAGCTTATTGAGGGCGGTTACATCACCCGTGAAGCGATGCAAAACCCGTTGCATCCTGATGCCGATCCACCGTTCGTGTACATCCACATCGCCAGGAACCTGCCCAATGGCATCGGACGGATGATGCTCTACGAACCGTTCGACACCTGGCCCGGTGTGGTGACGGTGATGTTCGGAGATGGTAGCTTCGAGGCGATCCACGATGAAGGTGAATTCAATGCGTTGATCGAGGCCGCGACCTCGCCGGAGGACCCGAAGCGGTATGGGGAGTGAGTGGGATTTGGGATTTGGGATTTGGGATTGGGGATTTTCAAAACGACCAATACTGCACGGTGTTGATGATGATGTCGAGCATCTCTGAAAGCGTGCCATGATGCATCGCTGGTGCGGGCATTAGGACGAGTGTGTCGCCCAGGGGGCGGATGATGAGGCCTTGATTGCGCATGTTTCGGCAAAGCTTCGCGCCTGTGCGGGCGGCGAAGTCGAAGGATTCAGCTTGCGTGCGGTCTTTGCAGAGTTCGATGCCGACCATGAGGCCGCGCTGACGGATATCCAGAACATTGGGGTGGTCGCGGAGGGTGTTGAGCTTGTCGGCGATGATTGCCGTGCTTTGTTTGGCGTGGTCGATGACGTTGTTTTTTTCGAACAGGTCGAGGCTGGCGATGGCGGCGGCGCAGGCGAGGGGGTTGCCGGTGTAGGTGTGGCCGTGGTAGAGGGTGCGGCGGTCGGATAGTTCGCCGCAGAAGGCTTGTTCGACTGCGTCGGTGGTGATGGTGGCGGCGAGGGGCAGGTAGCCGGCGGTAATACCCTTGGCGAGGCAGAGGATGTCGGGGGTGACCTGGTCGTGGGCGCAGGCGAACAGTTCGGCGGTTCGGCCAAAGCCGGTGGCGACTTCGTCGGCGATGAGCAGGACGTTGTGTTTATCGCAAAGCTCGCGCACGCCTTTCACGAACCCCGGCGGCTGGCAGATCATGCCTGCTGCGCCTTGCATGACCGGCTCGATAACGACGGCGGCGGTTTGATGGGCTTGTTCGTTGAGTAGCGCGTCGAGGGTGGTGAGGCAATGGTTTTTGAGTGCATCAGTGAGAGATTCATCCTCACTGGGATAACGCCCGGGGATAGCTATCCCCGGGCTTTGTGTTTGATCAATCTGCAATCCTTCAATCCCATAAGCGCGGGGGGCGTCGGGGGCGGGGAAGGTTTTGACGTCGAAGACCATGGAGACGAAGGGTTTGTGGAAGAGGTCGCAGTAACCGACGCTCATGGAGCCGGTGGTGTCGCCGTGGTATGCGCCTGCGAGGCCGATGAATTTGTTTTTTTCTGGATGCCCGGTGTGGTGCCAGTAGCCGACGGCCATTTTGAAGGCGACTTCGACGGCGGTTGCGCCGGCGTCGGAGTAGAAGACTTTGCTGAGGGGTGAGGCTTGAGGCTTGAGGCTTGAGTTGACGGCGTCGCAGAGTTTGGCGGCGAACTCGATGGATGGGGGTGATGCGAGGCCGAGGAGGGTGGAGTGGGCGACTTTGTCGAGTTGGTTGCGGATGGCGTGGTCGACTTCGCCGACGCGGTGGCCGTGGACGTTGCACCAGAGGCTGGAGACGCCGTCGATGTAGCGGTTGCCTTCGGTATCGATAAGGTGGAAGCCTTCCGCACGGTCGATGATGAGCGGTTGCTCGTCGCGCCACTGTTTCATGGGGGTGAACGGGTGCCAGACGTGCTGGTGGTCGAGTTTTGCAAGGCGTTTGGTATCGGTCATGCGGGGATTGTAATAGCGGATGGTGGATGGGCGGCGGCCGGGGAAAGCGGTGCCAAGTAAATGGGTCATAAAAGGCGCTGATTACATAAGATGTTCGGTGGAAGTCAGGGTTAGCAAGAGGTTAAGCGCGAGGTTGGTAAACACCATAAAGCCTCTTATACTGTGTTGCTCGCCGGGCATCGGCCGGCAGATTGAAACCACTCGTCACAAGGAGGCACTTCGTTGGCCAGCTACACCACTTCCGACATTCGTAATATCGCCCTGGTGGGGCACGCCAGTTCAGGCAAGACAACGTTAACCGAGGCCTTGATGTGGAAGGCGGGGGCAATCGGGGCGATGGGCCGTGGCGGTGATATGCTCAGTGACTTCACGGACGAGGAAAAAGAGCACGGTCACAGCCTGTTCAACGCGATCGTGCACGGCGACCACGATGGCCGGCACATCAACCTCATCGATACGCCCGGTTCACCCGACTTCGTCGGCCAGACGATCAGCGCGCTGCCCGCGGTCGAGACGGCAGCCATCGTGATCAGCGCCCAGGCGGGTATTGAATCACTGACGCGCCGTATGATGGATCGCGCCAAAGACCGCAAGCTCTGCCGGATGATCGTGATCAACAAGATCGACGCGGAAGGCGTCGACCTGCCTGCACTGGTTTCTCAAATTCAAGAAACGTTCGGCGGCGAATGTTTGCCAATCAACCTCCCGGCCCAGGGCGGCAAGGCGGTGGTCGACTGCTTCTTCAGCCCGTCGGGTGAGAGCGACTTCGGCTCGGTCGAGGAAGCGCACACCGCGATCATCGACCAGGTCGTGGAAGTCGATGAGAAGCTGATGGAGATCTATCTCGAACAAGGCGAGGTCAAGCCCGAGCAGTTGCACGAGCCGTTCGAGCGTGCGTTGCGTGAAGGGCATCTGGTCCCGATCTGCTTCACAGCGGCGCATCCGCATAACGATCCGGACAACCCGGTCGGCATCAAGGAGCTGCTGGATATCATCGTGAAGCTGGCGCCGAATCCGATCGAGGGCAACCCCCGGCCGTTCATTACCGGCAGCAACAAGGATGAGATCGTTCACGTCAAGCCGGACCCCGAAGCGCCGGTGCTGGCACATGTATTCAACGTGCGTGTCGATGCGTTCGCGGGCAAGCTGAGCATGTTCCGTGTGCATCGCGGGACACTGACGAAAGAAACGCAGGTGTTCATCAGCGATCCGCACGACGGTGAGAGCCGAAAGCCGATCAAGATCGGTCACCTGTTCAAACTGCAGGGCAAGAAGCACGTGGAAGTCGATCAAGCGATCCCCGGCGACATCGCGGCGATCGCGAAGTTTGCCGAGGTGCACCGCGACGGCGTGCTGCATGAATCGCATGATGAAGACAACCTGCACCTGCTGCCCCTGCCCTACCCCGTCCCGATGGCGGGTCTGGCGATCGAGGCCAAGCGCCGCGGCGATGAGCAGAAGATCGCCGATGCGTTGAACAAATTGCAGGAAGAAGACCCGACGTTCAAGGTGACCCGTGACGCAACGACGCACGAGACGGTGATCCACGGCGTGGGTGACCTGCACCTGCGTATTATCCTCGAGAAGATCAAGCACCGTGATAACGTGGAAGTGGACACCAAGCAGCCGAAGATCGCGTATCGCGAGACGATCCAGGGCAAGGCGGAAGGCCATCACCGTCACAAGAAGCAGACCGGTGGGGCTGGTCAGTTCGGCGAGGTGTATCTGCGTGTCGAGCCGATGGAACGCGGCGCCGGCTTTGAGTTCGCCAACGACACGTTCGGCGGCTCGATCCCGGGCCAGTTCATCCCGGCGATCGAAAAAGGCGTGCGTCAGGTGATCGAGCAGGGCGCGATTGCCGGCTACCCGATGCAGGACATCAAGGTCAGCGTTTATGATGGCAAGCACCACCCGGTGGACTCGAAGGAAGTCGCGTTCGTGACGGCGGCCAAACGTGCGTTCATCGATGCGGTGAATAAGGCCAAGCCGACGCTGCTTGAACCCGTTGTGGACATGGAAGTGACCGTCCCGAGCAGCGCGATGGGCGATGTAACGGGCGATTTGTCGGGTAAGCGCGGCCGCATCCAGGGTACGGACATGTTGCCGGGCGATATGGCGATGATCCGCGCGATCGTGCCGTTGGCCGAGGTCAGTAACTACCAAGGGCAATTAAAATCTGTCACCGGCGGGCAGGGAACATTCTCAATGGAACTGAGCCATTACGATCCGGTTCCGACCCATGTCGCGCAGCAGATCATCGCCGAGTACAAGCCGAAACCGGACGAAGATTAAGCACGAGCAGCGACGAGAAAGTCAACGATTCAAACCGCCGCCGCGAGGTTCAAAGCCTTGCGGCGGCGGTTTGCTTTTCAACACTTGATCGTGTGCTTGTGCGTCTGCGACAAACGCGCCAAGTCCTTTTAAACATAAAGGCTTACATCGCGCGAAGGCAATGAAGAGATTGAGTGAGCATGGGACGATCAATGCATGTCCGAAACCGTTATTGCGTGCTGAACCTTATCGTTTGATTGCATGATGCGCGCGTGATCGACGGGTGATCGACTCATGATGCGTGTTGTGTATCAGATGGCTGCGATGTTGCGTGTTGTTTGATGCGTCAGGGTGTCCAAGCAAGCGTGTAAATGATCGCGCGACAGTGTCACAAACATGTTGTGAGAGAAAATTCTTGACGTCGGGACTTGAAAAAAATGTATTGAGTGATGTAGGATATCGCGTGACAAGTGAATATTGCTCAAGGTGCACTCATATCTGTGCCGATAGGATTGGCAATCGGCGGTTGTATATGTTCGCCGACCATCTGTATTCCAGTTGACCCACAGCTCCGAGGGCTAACTGAAAGGACCGAGCCCATGGCGAAGAAGAAGGCTAAGAAGAAGGCTGCCAAGCGCAAGGCAACCAAGAAGAAAGCCACGAAGAAGAAAGCCACCAAGAAGAAGGTAGCCAAGAAGAAGGTTGCCAAGAAGAAGGTTGCCAAGAAGAAGGCCAAACGTAAGGTAGCCAAGAAGAAGACTACCAAGAAGGCCACCAAGAAGAAAGCCAAACGTAAGGCCACCAAGAAGAAGAAGTGAGTGTAGCCCTCGGGTAATACTTAACGGCCGCGACGTTAACGCGGCCATTGATCAGGGGCCCGACCCGCCGCTCCGAATGAAGGCGGACAGGGGGCCCAGAAACTTTGAAAAAGCGCCTCGGAGCTCCATTAAAAAGCAAGGCGGCCCAAACGGGTCGCCTTCTTTTTTTGCGCCCCCTACTATCGTCTATAACTGTACTTAGCCCAGTTCATATGGGACCAGACACCGCGATCAGGCAGCCCTTCCGCTACGCACTGGCAGTTTTAGCAGTGTGTAGTGTTATCCGGACTTACGCCTGGCCCTGCAAGCGGTAGCGCAAACCCAGGTTGATCAGTTTGTGCAGCAACGCATCGTAATCCATCCCGGCGCGTTCGGCGGACTCGGCGAAGTCTTCGCCATAGGAAAGATTCGGATTCGGATTGGCTTCGATCAGATAGGCTCGACCATCAGGCGCAAGTCGCAGGTCCATCCGCGCATACCCGGACAATCCCAGCGAGCGGTAGATGCGCTTGCACAGGTGCTGGATGTATCGCTGCTGCGATTCGTCCAGGCCCTTGGCGGGTTTGGTCGTGAGACCGATCTTCTTCTGGTACCGCGCGTCCCACTTGATCTTACCCGTTGCGATTTTCGGTGCGTCTCCACGCAACTTTGGGAAGACCATCTCCCAGACAGGCAGGACCTGCAATCGATCATTACCGAGCACACCGACATACAACTCCCGGCCTTCGATGTACTGTTCAGCGATCGCATCGGTGCCGACCGTGCGGTGGATAAACTCAACACGCTCAATGAGGTGTTCATCGTCGTAGACCACGGACGCCTGGCTGATACCGACGGACCCTTCCTCTGTCAGTGATTTGACCAACAGCGGGAACTTCAGTTTGCCCGGCCGCCGGACCTTTCGGCCGATCGGATACTCGGCGAAGCTGGGTACGGGGATGCGATGATATCGGCAGATCATCTTGGACAGGGCCTTGTTGTGAGCCAGCATCAGGCCGCGTGGGTTGCTGCCGGTGTAAGGTTGACGCATCAGTTCCAGGAAACTGACCACGTGAGCGTCGTAGACGCCGACGCCGTGGAATTCTTCCAGGAGATTGAAGCAGATATGCGGTTTGGATTGCTCGATTGCTCGGCGGATCACACCCAGATCGTCCGAAACACCAAGCGTGATCACATCGTGGCCCATTTCGCGCAGCGTGGCGACGACATCAAATTCGGTCTTGAACGGCGCGATCTGGGCGTCGGTCATCCCTTCGATCGAATCCGGCGGCACGAGGTCTTCGTGGAGCAGGACCGCGACGCGTTTTTTGCGGAATCGGCTCATAGAGCAACTCTCCTGCGCCCGGTGTGCAAAAAGTTCATTGTTTGAACCGAAACCATTATCATCGCCTCGGTTCTGGCAACGCGTTCGGGCACAGCTAATCGGAGTTTGAGTTCCTTACAACGATCAATCATATCACGCAGGACCTGGTCGACGGTATAGGCATGGGTGCCGGTCCATCGAGCGACTGCTTCACGGACCTGCGGGCGTACACTACGCAAAAACGCCGCAGCGGTCGGCTTATCACGGTAACGCGGATCGTCCGAGAACAGTTTGCGCAGGTCGGTGTCATAAAAGTCGGGCCATTCGTCGCCGTAGTAGAGTCGTTTGCGCCGGTAGTGTTCGCGCAGGGTCAACTTGAGTTGCGGTAGCGGTTCGACCTGTCTGCGAGAGCGAACGGGCGCAGGCTGACCGGCGATCTCTTTCATCAACTCGTCGACGTAGAGAAGTTTTCGCAGCGCGGGCCAGTCCTTGTACCGGCTGCGCCAGCGTGAGTTGGGCGTCAGCCAGACGGCGAAGGTTTCGGCGAAGTCCTCGGCCGGATGCGCCTGGGCATACCACCAATCCAGGTGCAACACGTAGTTTCGACTGCCGGGCTTGGGGTTGTACATCTGCGGGTAAGGCTCGGCGAACGAGCCGAACAACTCGCGCCACTTCTTACGGCGATGCAGACGGTAAGCGGTATCGATGCAGTGGCCCGCTTCGTGGCGGAGGATCTTGGCGCATTGCGATTCGCTGCCCCCCTCCACCTCAAGCATGCGTGATTTTTCGAGCTTCATCAGCCGCGGATGCGCCAGGTAGAACGGGATCGCGATACCGGGCACGCCGTCGGGGCTGAACCACTCGCTGGACAGCCATACATGGGGTTTGAAGTTGAGTCCTTTGCGTTCCAACTCGCTGTAGAGCCGTTTGACGCGGCGCTTCAGTGGTGGGCGTTCGACGGTCAGACCCAGGTCACACATACGCATGTCCAGCAGCGCATCATCGGATTTGTGCACCCATTGGCGCAGCCCGTTAAGCCGTAATGATGTCCGTCGACTTGAACCCATAATCACCTCGAACCACTGCCCTGCCAGTAACTCACGACGAAAAGACATGCCGCGTGAATGAGACGATGATATTCGAGGATGGCCGAGTTTGCAGGGAAACAGCGGTGGACGGTGCGTTTGTCGGATTCATTGGGTGCAACGAAGCCCTGAGATTGCATCTGTGGGCAACCCGGCCATGCCAGTGCCGGGCTTTATGCTACCGATGGTTACTACCCGGTGGCGGCCCGGAGTTTTTCGATGGTTTGCGGTGATCGCATCTCACGCTTGCCGAATCCGGGCAGCGCGCCGGCTTGGATGGCATCGGCCTGGGCGTCGGCGTAATTGGAGATCAGCATCATCCGTGGTGACAGTTCGTTTTGGGCGTAGTCTGCGATCAGCTCGACGCCTGAGCGCGCCATGAACCGGCCATCAAGCACTCGGTTGATCAGCCAGAGCGAGCCGGGATTCGCATGCTGGTCGAGGTCCTGCCGGCCGGCGGCGCAGAGGATGTCGATACCCGGCAAGGCATCGGCGACAGCCCGCGCCAGCGACGACTCATCGAAACCGCAGTGACCCACGAGCAAGACGGCTCTGACCTGGTGCGGCGGGTTGTTGGGGGCGGCTTCAGGTAAATCCTGGCTCATGTCATGACTCACGGGGTGTTGAAAAAAATTCGTTCGCATTATAGAACGTGAAGAAATCCCAAAAGTGTACGGATATAATGCCCCGCAGGAATAAGCAAGAGCCCTTGTCGGTTCTTTAAGTGGCGGAAACAAACAACCGCATCAATGAAGCCACCCCCCTCAGGCCCGCAGTTGAGGATGCCCCCACCCTCGGCGGGCCTGTTTTATGCGCCGAGATAGGCAAAGAAACCCCGAGGCGCCAGAACCTGACACCGACTTTGGCGTCTATGATGTGTGGTCGTGAGCGTCATCATTAGCTGTAATCCGCTATGATGACCGGTTTATGCCATTACGCGTGTTAAGCAATAACCTTGTACGGAACCTCAAGATGCAATCCATGAAGATCTACGGGGCCACTGCCCTATGCCTGACCCTTTCAACGCTTGCCCTGCCCAGCTTCGCGGAGGAAGCGGCGACGCAGCCGGCAACGGAAGCCGCGGAGGTGCAAGCCGAAGCGCCGGCGACCGCGGAAGAAGCGATGCCACAGGACCCGATGGCTGGTTTGGAACTGCCGGAATTCAGCAATGAAGACATCAGCTACACGATCGGCTACACGATCGGTTCAGACATGAATAAGCGCAACGCGGGATTTGATGCCGAACAGCTTATTGAAGGCCTGCGGGCCGGGCTGGGCGGTGACGAATCGCGTCTGACAGAGCAGCAGATGAGCCAGGCCATGTTCATGTTCCAGATGCAGATGCAGCAGAAGATGATGCAGCAGATGCAGCAGAACCTGACTGACAGCAAGGCTTTCCTGGATGAAAACGCCAAGAAAGAAGGCGTGAAGGTGACCGACTCCGGCCTGCAATACCGCGTGATCAAGCAAGGCGACGGCGCAACACCGACCGCTGAAGATGTGGTGCAGGCGAACTACAAGGGCACGCTGATCGACGGCAAGGAGTTCGATAGCTCCGATGAAGGCGAGCCGGTCAGCTTCCCGGTCGGGCGTGTGATCCCCGGTTGGGTTGAAGCGCTTCAGATGATGAAGGTCGGTGATAAGTGGGAACTGGTGATCCCGCCGGACCTGGCGTACGGCGAGTACGGCAACCAGGACGGTTCGATCGGCCCCAACCAGGTGCTGATCTTCGAGATCGAACTGGTCGGCATCGAATGAACTTGCTTTGGAACCAGCGCGATGCTCGGATGCACGTCCGGGCATCGCGGTCTGATGGAGGCGTTGGTGAAACGCTACATCCCCGCGCGGATCGTGCTATTCCCGGGACTTGGTGCGGACGCTCGGATGTTCGAGCGGCAGAAGCGTTTCTTCGGCAACGACCTGGAGTGTCCGGACTGGCTTGAGCCTGAGCCGGACGAGGCGTTAGACGACTACACGAAACGCTGGGCGGAACAGTTACATCCTGAACCAGACGACACACGGCCGCTGTTTCTCGGCGGCGTGTCGTTTGGTGGGATGATCGCGCTGGAGATGGCGCGTCATCTTCGGCCGGAGGCGGTGATCCTGATCGGCAGTTGCCGCAGTAAGCTTGCTAAGCCGGACCGTTGGCAGGTCGCACGGAAGGTAGGGGCATGTATCCCGCAGACGCTTCTCGGGCGAACGCTGCGAGCTGCGGGAGGTCTGTGGATCGCATGGCTGGACCAGATGGATGCCCCACATCGAGCACTGATGATGCGTATGGCGGCGGATACGGATGCGTATCGCCTCCGTTGGGGCGGGTACGCCTGCGCTGACTGGACATTTGACCCACGCAGCGAAACGGACTTCCCACCGATCTACCAGATCCACGGCGGGCGGGACGCAATCATACCCCTGCACCGGGGAGATCCCGATACGATCCTGCCAAACGGCCGGCACGTTCTGGTTTTCTCACACCCCGAAACGGTCAATCGCTACATCATGGACATTGTTCGGCAACACGTTGATGGTTGAACTCATTCATCAAAGTTAGGCCAAGGCTCGTCGTTGCGACGGTAGCCTTGCTCATCCACATCACGGAAAAAGTGCTGGACAAGCGGGTGGTCGATCGGGGCGCCCGTGGTATCGGCGACGAGGTTTTCCTGCGCGGCGTAGGTGTTGATCGTCGAGCCATGCACCAGGATGTGGCACCAGGGCTGGTCACGATCGGGGTGTGCGGGGTTGGCGTTGTACCACTCGTCGTCGGCATGACAGGTCATGTCGAAGTCGACGACGACGCCGCGGTAACCGTAGCGCCGATGCCTGACAAGCGCCCCGGGCATAAAGAGTGGTAACTCGTCCGGGAAGTAATCAGGCACTTCGAGCCTTTGCTCTGCGTCTTGCGGATCGATGTCTTGCGGATCGATCCACTGACCATCATCAGCTTCGTGTTCGGGCTCATAATCCGGCATCTGATTGGGATCGGGTTCGGAGTTGAACATGGTATTACTCCTTAATGTTTAACCCCACACAATTCCATCATACGCACGAACATCTGAAAAGCGAGACAAAATGTCGAAAACTACATCAAGAAGTCATGCATTCAATTCCGCATCGATGTACATACAAGTTGTCATACATATGCAGTCATACTCAACGGATGAAAAACACCTTTCTACAATTCTTGTATATATTTCAAATAGAACGGAAACTTCTTTGTGCTGTTTCTAATCGATAGGCAAGGATTGATCGTTCAAATATTCCGGCGGGTATAGCGTTTTTGCTGGTTCGCGGTAGGGTGGCGCATCAACCGTACGATTGTGTATCACCTCGCGATCGGTCTTGATTGTGAGGTATTCTTTCGGGCGCCGATTGATAAAACCCTGTGCTGCAATTTGCGGGTCCCACTTGACTAGTCCCTGACGATCGATGTAGCCGAACATGTGTTTTTCACCCACGCGCGCGTAGTTGGAAACAAATGGTTCACCAAATGAGAAATGTGGTTCGATGATCATTTGCCCGGCTTTGTTGACGTAACCGGTCTTTGCGTTGAGCGTGATCATGGCGAGTGTTTCGTCCAAATCATCCGCATTCTCGTATACCGGCTGGACAAGAAGTCTGCCTGATTTATCGATGTATCCCCACTTCTGGTCGACGCGGACGGCCGCGACGCCGTTGGTGAAGTCGCGTGCTTCATCGAAGCGGGCGGGGATAACGAGCTTCATGGTTTTATCCAGATACCCCCATTTACCACGCCCCTTCACGCGCGCCATGCCGTCGCAGAAGTCGCCGAGCGCTTCAACTTCGCCGGAGTGATCGACGAAGACCTGGCGGCCTCTTCGGTCGATGTAGCCGAAGATGGTTTTGCCGTTGACCAGCCAACCCACGGCCGCCTTTCCGTCGTGGAACGATCTTGCTTGAACATATTCCAGAGGTAACACCAGCTTGCCGGTCTGATCGATGTAACCGCATCGCCCGTTGTTACTCACCGCCGCCATGCCTTCACTGAAGCGTAAGGCGGCTTCGTATTGAATGGGCGTCAGTAGCTTGCCGGACTTTTCGATGTAGCCGTAGAGCGAGCCGTCACCGACGACAGCGCGTCCCTCGGAAAACCGATCGGCGTAGGGGTATTGCGGCGGGTGTACCCAGTTGCCGCTTTTCTTGAGGTAGCCGGTCTTGCCGTTGAGGACGGCACGCGCCAAACCATCGTAGAAGTAATCCGTCCATTCGTATTGCGGGAAGACGACGAGGTTTCCCTTCTGGTTCATGTAGCCCCACCAGTTATTGACGTTAACCGGGTAGAGCGTGTCACCGGTTCGCGCATCGGTGTAATGGATCAGGTCGCGCAGATTGATGCCGACCTTTGTCTGCGGCGGGGGTTCGGTAGCGTGGGCGCTGTTATCGGAGTAGCTGATAACCATCAGCGAACAAATGACCATGTGTAAGGGGAAGTATCGCATTGGGCTCTGCTCGCGGTTGTTATGGGGTGTTGTCCGAAAGTTGATTATAGGCGGTGAAGCAAGGCTCCCAACCACAAGCGAGTTGGGCAGTTGGAATCAAGTACACATGCTCTGATACCGAAGATACTTAGGTTGTGAAACCGGTAGTTTCAGGGTGTTATGCGCCAAGGCATCACACTGACCATGCGGTACGGTGCAGGATAAACAGAGTAGCCGACGACGGGAAAGTCCATTGGACGGCCACGAGGCGTTTTTAAGTTCGATCTTTGAGCTTGCCAGCGAGGGTGGCAGTGACTGCCAGCACCAGCTTGGCGAACTGCTGTCGCTTGGCTGTCAACGCTTCGGGATGGACATCGGTGTCGCAACAAGTCTTCAAGACAATGCCCAGACGATCCTGGCTTCGCACGAGCCGTGGGGTGCCAACTTCCCGCCCGGCAGAACCGTCGTTCTACAGGACACCGTGTGCGCCGAGCTGATCGATCGCGATACGTTTACGTTCCTGAAAAAGCACGCCACAACCCAGCATTTATTCGACAGGCTGCCGCCGGAGTGCTGTTACTATTGCGGGATGCCGATACGGATCGATGGACATCTCATCGGGACACTCATTTTTCTCAAACGTGAGCCGGTGACATCCGCACCCCATATCAGGCAGCAGGAATTTGAACTGTTGACACTGGTTGTTGCCGGTTTGATCGAAAGACGATTCCACCTTAATACCCAGCATGAGTTGCGTCAGATCGCCTCCGTCGTGGAGATGAGTGAGGACGCTATCTTCACCGAAACGCTGGACCGTATCATCCTGACCTGGAACAAGGCCGCGGAAAGGATGTTTGGTTACACGGCCAAGGAGGTGGTCGGCAAACCCGCAAACAAGATGTATCCCAACGGGGACGGGAACCATGTCCTGTCATACATGGAAAAGGTCAAGCGGGGAGAACGGTCGGAGAATATCGAGGCTGTCAACGTCCGTAAGGACGGCAAGCATATCAATACCTCGTTCACGCTTGCACCCGTACGAGATGCTCGCGGCGAGGTTGTCGCAGCGGCGGTCATCATCCGTGGACTCGATGAGCGGAAAAAAGCGGAGCTGGCGCTGGCGCGTAGCGAGCAGCGTTACGCGCTGGTAGCAAGAAGCTCAAACGACGGGCTCTGGGACTGGGACCTGACCACCAACGAGGTGTACTATTCACCGCGTTGGAAAGACCTGCTGGGTTATCCGGAGGATGCCTCGGACTTGTCGTTCGATGACTGGCGCAGGCGTGTATCCGATGACAGCAAGGCCCAATTTGATGCCGATCTTGCGATGCATCTGAGCGGTCGGACGGAAAAGCTGGACTGCGAGCACAAGATCATCACGTGTCATGGGGAGGAACGTTGGGTCCTGTGTCGCGGTGTTGCGGTTCGTGACGACAAAGGCAGGGCGATCAGGCTGGCGGGTTCGCTTTCGGATATCACGCGTCAGAAGCAATCAGAGACCGAGCTGATCAAGCAGGCGCGCCACGACAGACTCACGGGCCTGCCGAACCGTGCATACCTCACGGATATCCTGCGTTCGGCGCTGGCGCGGGCCAGGCGTAACAAGTCGTATAAGTTCGCGTTGCTGTTCCTGGACTTCGATCGCTTTAAAATCGTCAACGACAGTCTCGGGCATGAATACGGGGACATGCTGCTGATCAGCATCGCGCAGCGTCTGCGTGTGCAGTTACGCACGGTCGATACGGCCGCACGGTTGGGCGGTGATGAGTTTGTCGTGCTTCTTGACGGTATTGACGGGATTAACGGCACGATCCATGTCGCGGAACGTCTGCTGGAAACGTTCAGCAAGCCACACAACCTGGGGGGCCATGATGTCACATCAACCGCCAGCATCGGGATCGTACTGAACAACGACCAGTACCAGAAGCCCGACGAGGTGATCCGTGATGCCGACACCGCGATGTATCACGCCAAGGCGGCGGGCAAGGCCCGTTACGTCTTGTTTGATGAACAGATGCACGCCAAGGCGCTTGAGCGTCTGAACATGGAAAAGGACCTGCGTTCCGCGATCGCGCTTGGGCAGATGAAACTGGTCTACCAGCCGATCGTATCCCTTGATACCGCGGTGTTGCAGGGATTCGAGGCCTTGCTGCGGTGGGACCATCCCGAGAACGGGCCGGTTTCGCCTGATATGTTCATTGAGATCGCGGAGGAAACCGGCGAGATCATCAAGATCGGCGACTGGGTATTAAAGCAAGCCTGCAAGCAATTGAGTAAGTGGAAAAAATGCTACCCGCAAGCTTGCGATCTGTTCATGAATGTGAATATCTCCAAGAGGCAGATCGCACACCCCGGGATGGTCAAGAACCTGTTGACGACCTTCGAAGAAACCGATGTCGATCCGGAAGATATCAAGCTGGAGATCACCGAGAGTGTGATCATGGACGATCGCCAGGGTATCACACCGGTGCTGGAAGAGATACGTTCGCTGGGTGTCCAGTTGGCGATGGACGACTTCGGCACGGGGCTCTCTTCCCTGAGTTGCCTGCACAGGTTCCCGATCAACGTCTTGAAGATCGATCGGGAATTCATCGGCAACCTCGAACATCGCATCGAGTATACCGCTGTGATTCAAGCAATCGTCACGCTCGCACACACGATGGGGATCAGTGTGGTCGCGGAGGGGATCGAAACCGCCGCCCAGATCGCTCAGCTACAGGCATTAGAGTGCGACAACGCCCAAGGCTATTACTTCTCCCAGCCGGTGTGTGCCGACAAAGCGACGGAATACATCCTCGGCGTGCACAATCAACGACTGACCGCGTGAGATACGCAACACAGTCTTAACGAACAACATCCAGATCAACTTTCCGGCTCGACGGGAGGATGTCCTTCAGGCTCGGGGCCCGTGCTGTGCTCCGGTTGAGCTGTAGGCATGCCGCATTCCGGGCAGTGGGTCGCACTTGGATTGCCGCGCAGGTCGTACCCACACGATACGCACAGCTGAGAATCACGGTCATATACAAACAAGCGCCAGGGCTCGCCGAACTGTTCGAGGAAGTAAAGCGTGTAGCAGCGCTGGAAGACGAATATCGGCAGCATCATGACCGTGCTGATATAAGGAATCATTGCGATACAGGACGCGATGCAAAGGGTCATACAGGACACGAAAAGCATAACAAATCCCGCACCAATCCCAAGCAGTATCTTCATCAGATAGAAGAGGCAGAGAACCCAGAAGTGGCCCCTGAATACCTGCTGATACCAGAGCTTCCATGCATCGCCAACGCGTAGATCGAACAGATACATCATCGGCGCAATGAAGTCGATCAGCAGCATTTCCATAATGACATAGTTGACCCACGTCAGGGGCAGGATCGCAACCAGGACGATGAATCCCCAGATCATGTTTTCGCCGACAACGCGATTCATGATGTCGGGCCACATGATGTAGCCGGCCAGCGCCATCACAGCATACGTAAACAGAGACACGATAAAGCCGGCGACGAAGTTGAAAATAAACAGGCTGTTACCGTGCTGTCGGAATTCGCGCCAAGGCTTGACGACGCGACCTCTGCCGAAAGCGAGGTTGTCGATCTCCATGAAGATGCCGCGGCTGCGCAACCAGAGCATCACGGCGGTAATGGCATTAATCAGGATGAAGCCGACCAGCACAAGGCTGATCACCAGGATGGCATGGTCCTGAACCCATTGGATCGCTTCATGGATCATGTCCCAGGCCTGCGGGCCGCTCGGACCGCCGCCACCACCGCCACCTCGGTATTGGAAGTTAAAACCGCCGCCCCTGCCGAGGTTCGCCAGGAAGACGGTAAACCCCAGACAGAACCACAGCGTGATATTGAATGGCTTGAACAAAATATCGACCATTCGGTTCCAGGCACGACCGATCGGATCGATAACTGAGATTCTCATGGTCAAAAGTGTAACAAATCCGATGATTCAGGATGTGCGACTTTTTACCGGAAGCCTCCCATTTATGGCAATCATGTCACAACCGAATAGGGGTTAATTGGTCATCTCGACATAGCGGGCAAATCACGGCACAATGCCCCGATGCAGCAGGAGGAACCGAACAATCAGTTTGTGATCGCGCCGGGCTTGTGGCTGCCGGAGTCGGCGCTGCGGTTTTCGTTTGCGCGCAGCAGCGGACCGGGTGGGCAGAACGTGAACAAACTGAATACCAAGGCGATCCTCGATGTGGATATTGCCGGTCTGGCGGCGGTCTTGCCCGAATGGGCGATCAAGCGCCTGCTGATCCATGCCGGCAGCCGATTAACCACGGATGGCGAACGCATACAGATTACGGATTCAACAAGCCGCAGCCAGCACGCGAACCGTAAAGCCTGCCTGGCGAAACTACGGCAGATGATTATCGAAGCGATGAATCGGCCGAAGCGCCGACGACCGACCAAACCCAGCAGGGCCACGATCCAAAGGCGATTGGACAATAAACGCCACCGATCAGAAACTAAATCATTGCGACGTAAACCAAACGAACCTTGAAATGCAATCAGAGAAAGGTTTCTTCAAGATGCCAAAGACCATCACCGCCCTACTTACCTGCCTTTGCATGTGCCTGATTCTCGGCCAGAGTTCAACTGCTTATGCTGAAGCGCGTGTGCGTACCGGGCTCGATGTCATGCAGCAGGATGACTTCGCTGCACTCAAGGGCAAAAAGATCGGGCTGATCACCAACCACTCGGGGATCAATGTTAAAGGCGAGCACATGCTCGACCTGATGCACGTATCGCCGAACGTGCAGTTCGTTGCGATCTTCACACCCGAGCACGGCATCCGGGGCACCGAAGACCGCCACGTCGATTCCGATACCGACCCGGCGACCGGCCTGCCGATCTACAGCCTCTACGGCAAGACACGTAAGCCCACCGACGAGATGCTCGAAGGCATCGACGTGCTGGTCTACGACATCCAGGACATTGGTGCACGGTTCTACACGTATATCTCTACGCTCGGTTTGTGCATGGAAGCCGCGAAGGATCACGGCATCAAGATCTACGTGCTCGATCGACCGAATCCACTGGGCGGGACGGACTTCGACGGGCCGATCCAGGATGATGATCTGGTCGGTAACTTCACCGCATACAAGCCGATGCCTACGCTGCACGGCATGACGGTCGGCGAACTCGCCCTGCTATTCAACGGCCACTACGGGATCGGCTGCGACCTGGAAGTGATCGAGTGTGAAGGCTGGAAACGCGGGATGATGTTCGATGAGACGGGATTGCCTTGGGTGAACCCTTCGCCGAATATGCGGTCGCTGGATGAAGAGATTTTGTACACGATGGTCGCGCAGACGGAGGCGAACAAGGACCTGTCAGTCGGCCGGGGGACGGATCGGCCGTTCGAGTACCTGGGCGCGCCGTGGGTGGATGGCGATGCGTTATGTGCAGAATTACGTTCCCGCCAACTACCGGGCATCTGGGTGATGCGTACGACGTTTATCCCCTCGGGCACGGATATCACGGGGCGGAAGAACTATCCGTATCAGTTTATTGATGAGGTCTGCGAAGGCGTACGGTTTGTCGTAACAGATAAACGTGCTGTGAAGCCTGTCGAAGCCGGTGTGCATATGCTCGATGCTCTGCTGGAAGTGCATCCAGAAGAATACAGCGTCGACAAACTGCGCGGGCTGGTAGGGGCACAGTGGGTGATCGATGCTCTGAAACACCGCAGGCCTGCTGACGAGATCGTGGCTCAGTGGCGGCGTGACCCGAAGCTCAAGGCGTTTGCCGAGGCGCGCGAAGCTGTGTTGTTGTATGAGTGATGCTTGATAATCAAAAAGGTTTATTACACAGGGGGTCCGACATGCAGTACATGGCCAAGTGTCCGGAGTGTGGTGAGAAAATCGGCGCCGGCAAGGAATGGAGCTCGAAAGAATCGAGGTTCAGGATATGCCCACATTGTGAAGCAAAGCTGATGCGCATCAGTACGGATGCGAAGCCTTGGACGCAGATCATCGCGATCGTGGTCTTGTCGCCGATTATTGTGTCGGTCGCGTTCAGTTACGCGCTCTATCAAAGCCTGGGCCTGATCGTGCTGCTTTTCCCGATCGGCGGGATCATCTTGATGTTCATCATCAACGCGATCCAGTTCCCCTACACAAATACCTTTGTGGTGTATAACGAAGAAGAGGTCAAGGGTCGGGAAAAAGCCATCAGTAAGCTGCTGGCAGAGGCCCACGGCGCGGGGGTCGAGATAGATGCGGATGCGCTAAACCAAGTGCTGCACGGCCCACAAGTGATAGCTGCCCCGCCTGCTTCACAAGCACTGCCCACCTTCAAGTATCACCCTGATCCGATCGCATCAGAGTGCGTGGTTCCCAGTGATGAAGTTTGCATCTGTTGTCAGCAACCGCGTGGATATGTCTATCGTGGACCGGTCTATGCCGAGGGGGAATACGAGGATTGTATCTGCCCGTGGTGCATCGCGGATGGATCTGCAAGCAGTAAGTTAGGCGCTGAGTTCACCGATGCGGCAGGTGTCGGCGGCGGCGGCCAGTGGGAGGATGTTCCGAAAGAGGTTGTTGACGAAGTTGCATACAGGACGCCCGGCTTTGCCGGCTGGCAGCAGGAGCGATGGGCGACGCACTGCGGCGATGCGTGTGCGTTTTTAGGCCGGATGGGCTTTGCTGAATTGCAGGCGCGGGGTCCGGAGGCATCCAAAGCTATTCAAGATGAGACGGGGCTCAAAGATGGGTCTGAGTGGGATGAGTTCTACCGGGTGCTGGACAAAGACGGATCGCCGACGGCGTATCTTTTCCAGTGCCTGCATTGTGGGGAGTATCTCGGATATACCGATTGTGATTGAGTGTGTGATCCGGGGGAGGCGAATCACGATAAAGACGGTCAGGATTTATGACAAGCATACCCGACCAGGATGGTCGGGCTATATGAAAAACCCCACGCTTGTGTGTGGGGCTGGGGGAGTGTTTATTCTTTGTGAACAAGGCGGATCTTATTCTTTGCTTTCTTCCGGCTTCACGACTTCGGCGTGTTTGATGTAGTCGAGTTTGGGGAATTCGGCGTTGAGGTAGGGGTTGCCTTCGTGTTGGATGCGGCGTTGATCGGGACCGTTGCCACGGGAAGCACCTTCGCCGTAGCCCGAGTAGAGCTTGTCGACGACGTCCATGCCTTCGATGACTTCGCCGAAGGGTGAGAAGCCGCGGGTGTCGAGGCCGCTGTTGTCGCCGAAGTTGATGAATAGCTGGGTGGTGCGGGTGTCAGGTCCGGCCATGGCGAAGCTGACGCGGCCGCGGGTGTTGGACTGCTTGTTGGGATCGTCTTTGATCGGCTGCTCGCGCCAGACGTCGGAGACTTCGGGGTCGCCGTTGATGCCGAACTGTGCCATGAATCCATCGAGGACGCGGAAGAACCGGCAGTCGTCGTAGAAGCCGTTGTCGACGAGGTTGTAGAACCGGTCTGCGCCGCGCGGGGCCCATTCACGGGTGACCTGGATTACGAAGTCACCTTCGTTGGTTTGGAATTTGGCCAGGAAGGTATCGGGAGCTTTGCGTGACCAGATATCGTTGTCCGGATCGAGCAGGACAGCCTTGTCAGGGGCGTCGGCTTCTTCTTCCTGGTTGGATTCTTCCGCTTGCAGTACGGGGGTGAAGAGCACGAGGCATGCGAGCAGGAATGCGATCCAGGGGAAGGGGTGGGTGAATATCTTGAACATGGGGGCTCCTGTAAGTGGGCCAGCGGCTGAAGCCGCCTCAGCCGCGCGGGGGGGTGGGTTTGGGATCGTATGCTTATGCCGGAATGATAGGCGCTATCCGTTGTCGTCTTCCTGTTCGTCTTTTTCGGTGGCGTGGTTGACGGGGGCGTCACCCTGGAAGCCTTGGATGGCCCAGTCGTCGATGCTGCGGGCGAGGCCGGTCAGGTAGGCTTCACCGTGCTCGGTATGGGTGAGGCTGACGAGGATGTAGTAACGGCCTTCACCCTTGATGACAGCGGTGTCGGCGAACCATTCGCTCCACGTGCCGCTCTTTCGGATGATCTGCACATCCCGATCTTTCAAACCGACCACGAACTTGGCTTGGATGTGGTTGATCTGCGGGCTCTCGAAGATCTGCCGCATGGTTATGGAAGCTTCGGGGCTGACAAGTCTGCCCTGCTCGAGCATGAGGTAGTACCGTAGCAGTTGTCGGACGGTGGCGGCATGCGATTCGCCGGCCAGCGGGTCGCGGTTGCGTTCGTCGCTTGGGCCGTAGTGTTTGCCCATCCAGAGTCCGCCGCCGTGCAGAGGATCGTAGAGCTTGTAGGCCGGGCTGGTGACGGTGTCAGCGATGGCTTTAAGGCCGACGATCTTGCTGTACTTCGCTGCCATCTCATTGCTGGAGACCTTGATCATCCGGCCGAGTTCTTCTCGCGTCGTGCCATCAAGCGATGTTGCGGCTTCGGGATGCGTCTGGAAGTACGTCAGGAGGATGACGATCTTGGGAACGCTGGCGGCGTAGTACTGCGTATCGGCGCGGAGCATCGCAAGCCGGCCGGTCTTCATATCCAGCAGGCCGACAGCGGTCTGTTCGCCTTCGATGTTGAGCTTGAGCCGAAGCGCGTGATCGAGCCTGCCAAGAGCGAGTGTCATCTCGCGGTCACCAGTGGTGTTGACATCGATATCAATCGACTGCCACGCGGGTTTGTCGGCCATAGCAACCTCTTGAGCGAAAAGCGGATTACTGCCCCACCACGTTAATATGCACCCCACAAACAGCAACGTCGTGATATGCCGTCTCATAGCAACTACCCTCTCGAAGGACTATTTGCGGGTTGACCGGACCACGCAAAGCAAACCGGCTGCAAGCAGCCGGGCTGAACGTGGTGGATACTAATTTGATGAGTTGGATCAGCTTTGGGCTTCGCCACCCTGCTCGGCCTGCTTCTGAGCGGCGGCCTGCTGCTGGGCCTGCATCTGCTGAGCCATGTTGTGCTGGATGAGCTGGACGGCGAAGATGTGGGTCGCCACTTCCATGGTCACGGGGTAGTCGCTGAAAGCGTCCTGATACTTGTCAGCCACTTCACCTTCGGTCAGGCCTTGGGCTTCGGCGGTGAACTTCTCACGGACCAGGTTCAGTGCGTCATTTACTTGCATGGATCATCCCTCGTAAAAGCTAGGGTTCATATGGTTAAATCAGGGGCGATCAGGTCCTCCATCGGCCTGCCCAAGATGGGCTAGCATAACAGAAGAGGCGGAAGCTGGCCCGCGCTGGCCCCAAACGGGTGTATAAGCGTATGATGTCGGCCTGAAGTCCTCAGGAAAGGCCAGCATATGCTCATCGACGACATCAAAACCCAGATCAAAGAGGCCATGAAAGCCAAGGACGCCCCCCGTCGAGACCTGCTCAAGGTCGTGCTGGGCGAGTTACAGACCGAGGCGGCCCGATCCGGTGATGAATTGAGCGATGACCAGGCCCAGCGGATCGTGCGGAAATTGGTCAAATCCTGCCAGGAGATGATCGAGCTGAGTGACCGACCCGATACGATCGACAAAGCGAAGGCGGAACTCCTGATTCTCGAATCGCTGCTACCCAAGACGCTGTCGGTGGATCAGATCATTGCGGCCCTGGAGCCGATAAAGCAAAACGTGCTGGCTGCGGGTAACGACGGGCAGGCGACGGGTGTGGCGATGAAGCACCTGAAGTCCAGCGGCGCAGTGGTCGAAGGTAAAGATGTGGGTCAGGCTGTGAAGCATATCCGGGCTTGAAACCAAGTTATTTTGATTAGTTCTAATAACATTTCGGACCCAATCCGGTCCAGCCAAAGTTACACGCATTGAAAAATTAAGAACATTTAATCCTTTCTCGCCGATAAAGAAACTGACAATCAACAATTGATCGGGAGCCTCAACATGACTCAGTTCGACCAGATCCCCACCCCCGGCAATCAGCAGTTACCCACCTCGGGCAAAGCAATTGCATCTCTGGTGCTTGGGATTGTTTCGATCCCTTCCTGCCTTTTCTATGCCATCCCCGCCCTCGTTTGTGGGATTCTGGCGGTCGTTTTTGCTAAAGGCGCCTATGAGCAGATCAGCATGGGCGAATGCAATCCGAGTTCAAAGGGTTTAGCCACGGCCGGGATGATCTGCGGCTACATCGGATTAGGTTTAGGATTGCTGTTCGTCGTATTGTTGATCATCGGGCTGATTGCTTCCTTCGCGCAAGCATAAACATCCCTCATTCAGAACAAGTCGCGTTACCTTCAATATGCTCACGCATTAAAAGATCGTGCGCTGATGTCTCAGTCGCTTGCTGAAGTCGTCAAAGTCACGGCCCTCGGTCGGTGTCCATACGGCCTCACTGAAAGCATGGATACGCGGGATGATCTGCCGGCGGATCGTGGCTTCGTCAGGCACGTGCTCGGTCCAGAGATGACATTCGCTGCCAAGCACGTGCTTGTGCAGCTCCGGCTCGAGGTCTTCGGGGATCGGGTCAAACGCGTGGACCATTTCGGTCGGCAAAGGCTTCATCCACTTGGGCCAGGTCGTGCCGATACCTTCTTCTGATTCGGGGTAGTCGAAGTAGACCCAGGTATTGGTGGAATTGATGGTATCCAAGCCCTGTTTGGCTGCCGCGACGGTCTGGCCGGGGATCCACCCCTGGACGATCTGCCCATCCACGCCGCCGGCTTCGATGTTGTCACCCCAGGCGATTGTCCGCCGACAGAGCGATTCGTGCACGCGCTTGGATACACGTTCCATGAACCACTTGTGCAGTTTGGCTTCCTCATCGAAGTTCAGGTTCTTCATAGCAGCCGAGCACTTCGGGCAGGCTTCCCATACGCCGGGCTTGCGTTCATCGCCGCCCAGGTGCAGGTACGGGCCGGAGAAAACCTCAGCCATATCCGCGAATACTTCTCCGAGGAAACGGAAAGTCTCATCATTACCGGCGCAGAACGTGCCCTGCAGGATGCCCCAGTCGCTCTGTACGGTGTATTCCTTGCCGGGGCAGCCGAACTCGGGATACGCGGCAAGCGCAGCGAAACTGTGGCCCGGGATATCGATTTCCGGAACGATGGTGATGTGCCTTTGATGGGCATAAGCGACGAGGCCGCGGACCTGCTCGCGTGTGTAGAACCCGCCGTACCGCGCTTTGCCGTTATTGCGCCAGGCTCCGACGGAAGTCAACTTGGGGAAACCCAGCACTTCGAGCCGCCAGCCCTGGTCGTCGGAGAGGTGCCAATGGAAGCGATTGAGTTTGAGTGCGGCGAGTTGATCGATGACCTTGTAGATCACGTCGATCGGCTGGAAGTGACGCGCCGAATCGAGCATGAAACCCCGCCAGCCGAACTGCGGTTTGTCTTTGATGGATAGGCAGGCCAGGCTCTTAAGCTGCGCATCATCGCCGAGCGAGGTGCGCTGGTGATCGAGTATCTGTAATAGTGACTGTAGCGCATAAAACAGGCCGGCATTCGTACCGGCACAGAGACGGATACCGTCGGTCGAGATGTCGAGTTGATATCCTTCGGGGCCGAGATCGCCGTGGGCGTCGCGATCGGTCAGCAGGATCGTTCCGGGCTTGTGCTCGGATTCACCTTCGTGAATGGTGACGAATGCGCCGCAGGCAACGCGGACCTGCTGAGCTAATTCCTCGGCAACAAAATGGGCGTACCCCTTGTCGGGGTGATACGCAATGATCACAGCTAATTTGGCGGGGAAAGTGAACGCACCGTCCAGTGTCTGACATTCAAGCGGTTTGGGGATAATCATAAGTTAACACAAGCTTTCAACTCGGTTTATGTGTGGCTCAGCGTCACGTATTGCACGGTAGTACGTATCGCCGAGGCGGGATAATTTACCACACGATGCGAGATGTTGTGGGAGAAGGCCGGCAAAGGCGGGAACAGCCGGTAGCTGATTGTGTTCAGGCGATCGGCACACGTGGATCATCCCCCAGGACTTCGCGGAGGATCTGCTGTTGCTCCAGGGCTTCCTGGGCAAGATCGTCGCCGATGAGTACCTCGTCGATCGTGGCGATGGCGGCGCCTATTGCGACCCCGCTGTTACCTAGTACGGAAGGCCGAATGCTGACCTTGCGTTTGGTGAGTACCTCGAGTTTCTGGTTCAACTGGTTCTGTATCTCAGCGATCATCGCATCGCTTCGGATGTTGAGATTGCCACCCAGCAGGACAGCCTGAGGATCGATGACTTCCACGAGTGTGACGATGATCTTTGCGATATGCCGGGCAAGACCGAGCGTGGTGTCATTCATCGGTGCATCGGGGTCAGCCAGGGATTGCACGACTTCAAGCGTAGTCCGTGTGCACTCCTCGTTATTCACAAGCGAAAACACTTCGCCTGCGGCGTAGTGTGATCCACGGTAGACACGGCCATCCAGAAATAGCGAGGAGCCGAACGCACGGATCACCTGTTGGCCTTCTTCAGGCACTGCGTTAATCAGGAAGTAAACGAAGTTGGTCAAACCACCGGCGTTTCCGGTTCGAGACTCCGCCAGCACGGCTAGATTGACGTCGTTTTCAATGACGATTTTTGTATCAAAGTGTTCGTTGAACTTTTCACGTAACGGTACATCAATCGCATGGAACCATCCGGAATGCTGAACGATGCCGTGCGTGTTATCCACGATGCCTGGCACACCAACACCGATCCCCATCAAGGCTTTCATATCCTTGCCGTTTGTCTGGGCCCAATCGGATATTTCAGCATGCAGTCGCTGGGGCAAGGGATCAAGATCATAGGTGATTTCAATCTTACCCTGCCCGATCTGGGTACCGGAAGCGTCCTGATAGATGAGTTCAGCAAAGCCGTGAGACAATCCGATACCGACGGCCCACCCAATCGCGGGATTGACTTCCAGCATGGTTTGCTTTTTGCCGACGGTCTTGGATTCTGCTTTACCGATGGAACGCACGATGCCTTGTTTCATCAGGTCGCGAACGATGTAGGTGAGGGTGGAAGTCCGTAGGCCGGTGATCTGCGCCAATTGCCTGCGGGATAGCGACCCAAACTGGCGGAGCAGTTGGATGGTTAGCCTACGGTTGTGCTTCGCGGCACTTGCCTGATTGACTTTCGCGATGTGTCTCATTCAGTTCTGAGGATTGAGGTCGGCTTATTTTTTGTCCACGATTACGCCATACTTCCCCAAGAACACGCAGAGATCGACAATAAAGCTCAATGGTTGACCATGCTTACACGCAATTATCATAACAACATCTTTTTTTGATGCATCCTTACAACTAGCTTTAAAATAGAGTTTTACAGAAATGTGCGCATGTGTTGATTTTTGAATATAAGTCAACTTGGTTTCTTTTTGCGTAAGTCATAGGCGGCACTGGACTAATCGTTTCTGAAGATGCCTATTAAACAAGCATCGCAATTATCACAGTGCTATATCCAGCTAATTTGCGATTTAGAATCATACGCAAACAGGCGGGAATTGCTCCACTTCGAATTGGATAGAATGATTCCACTTCGCAAATCAGAAGCACCCATAAAACAAGCGTAAGTCAGGCCAAGATCATAAACTACGCCCATGTCGCAACGACCCGGCATCCTGTTTACCGCTTTCGAACACAGTGGCGATCACATCGCAGGGGCTTTGATCGCGGAATTAAAACGACGGGAACCGGATCGACCTGTCTTTGCGATGGGCGGGCCCACGATGCAAAAAAGTGGCGCCGTTCTGATCGAAACGACAACCGACCGGGCCATCATGCTGGCCGGCGCTGCGACACAGGCGATCGAGCACATCAAGCGTTTGGGCAGGCTGAAAAAATGGCTGATGCAAAACAAGATCGCGGCGCTCGTGCCGACCGACAGCCCGGCGGCGAACTGGTCGATCTGCGCCAAGGTCAAACGCTATCAGCCTGAGGTAAAAATCGTACACCTGGTAGCCCCGCAGTTGTGGGCGTGGGCGCCCTGGCGTGTGAAGAAGTTGCGCCGGTTAACGGATCACGTGCTATGTCTTCAGCCTTTCGAACCCAAATGGTTTGGCGAGCGTGGTGTGCCTTCTACGTTTGTCGGCCACCCGTTATACGATCAGGTCCCGGCCGAAAAGACACCGCCGTTGGATAGCCTGCCGAAGACGGACGGGCCGAAGCTGGCCTTGCTGCCCGGGTCCAGGCATGGCGAGGTGAAGCACAATTGGCCGACGATGCTGGACGCGTATCGCCGGCTGCACGCAACGCATCAGAATCTCAAAGCGGTGATCGCTGCCAGCGATTCGGCCCGCGCGCATCAGATTGAATCGACATCACCGATGGGCGTGTTGCCCCGATCGATGCACATGCTCGCGGGGGACGCCGATGCCGTGCTGAACTGGGCGGATGCGGCGTTGGTCGTGTCGGGTACGGCTTCACTACACGCCGCGGCGCACGGTACGCCCATGGCTGTGTTCTACAACGTTAAACGGTACGAGTGGGAACTGGTCGGTCGATGGGTGATCAATACACGGACGATGTCATTGCCGAACCTGATCAGCGAATCGATGGATATGGGCAGGATCGTGCCGGAACTGATGCCGCACTTCGGCGACCCGGAAGCACTGGTGCGCGCGATCGAACCGTTATTGCGCGACAGCCAGGCCCGCAGGGATCAGATCGCAGGTTTCAAGCGATTGCGAGAGAAGTTCTGCAGCCAACGATTCGAGAAGGCAGCCGCGGATAAACTGCTTGAAGTTCTCAACAACTAGCGCAGACACATCACAAGCAAAGTGTAATACCTCAATTGGGTGGCAACACCGCGCGGTACAGGCTTGTGCGTGCTGTGATGTAGAGTGTTTTGCCGTCCCAGGCGAGTGTGCAGTTGCTCGGACGTTCGGGCGTCTTGAGTAATGCGACCTCATCACCGTTGGGCGCAAAGATGTAAACGCCTTCGTTGCCGGTCGCATAGACACGACCGAGTTTGTCGATGCTCATGCCGTCACACCCCCCACCATGCCCTGGACCCATTGGTGAAAACTGTCTCGGGTTGGTTGGCTTGCCGGGTTCGGACAGGTCGTAGGCGATGAGTTTCTGTGCGGCATTGTCTGCGACATAAAGCGTCTTTTCGTCGGGCGAGAGGATCAGACCATTGGGTCGCTGCAGGTCAGTGATGATCTGAGTGAGTGTTCCGTCGGTCGTGAGGTAGTAGACCGCTTCGACATCAAGGGCCATATCGTCGCGGTTGCCGTAGCGTGGATCGGTGAAGTAGATCCCGCCGTGTTTATCGATATCCAGGTCGTTAGGACTGTTCAACGGCTTGCCTTGCCATTGATCGGTAAGTGTGGTGATGGAACCGTCCGGTTCTGTGCGGGAGACACGACGCCGACCACTCTCGGCCGCGCCTTCACACGCGACCAGTCGGCCTTGAACATCAAACATCAAACCATTGGCTCGCCCTGAATCCTCACGAAAGACTTCGGCCAAACCCGTCTTGGGATCGAACCGGATGATGTGTTTATTAGGGATATCCGTAAAGTAGATCGAGCCATCTGGAGCCTCAGCCGGGCCTTCCGTGAAGCTATACCCGGTCGCAACCTGTTCAACGACGGGCTCATGTTCAACATTTTCGGCTTGAGCAGACTGGAAGACCAGAGCGAGAACAATCAGGAAGATGGGAAAGCGTGTCATGATCGTATCCTGAAAAGTGGAAACGGTGTGCAGGTGAATTCCGTCGCCTGATTCTAACAAACACTGGGCCGGCGGGGATCGGGTAAACTCCTTGGATGGCCGAAGTAAAACTACGATTTGGGATACTCGGAACGGGGAACATCGCGCGTCAGTTTGCCAAAGGCGTCGCGGGATCGCAGCGGTGCATGATCCGGGCGGTTGGTTCCAGACGATTGGAAACCGCTAAGTCATTTGCGGATGCATACAAAGTCCCGATCGCGCATGGGACTTACGAAGCATTACTCGGCGAGTCGGATATCGACGCGGTCTATCTTTCGCTGCCCAATTCGATGCACCACGAGTGGACGCTCAAGGCGCTGGAAGCCGGGAAGCACGTCTTGTGTGAGAAGCCGATTGCCTGCAGTAGCTTGGAAGCCGAGGCGATGTACGCTGCGGCAAAGCAGCACGGGCGTGTGTTGGTCGAGGCGTTTATGTATCGATCCCATCCGCAGACCAAGGCTGTGCTGGAAGAGATACGCAACGGCGTGATCGGGCGTGTGAAGCTGATCCGCACCAGCTTCTGTTACCGCACGCGGAAGGTGGACGGCAACATTCGATTCAGCCGTGAACTGGCGGGCGGCGCTTTGATGGATATCGGTTGTTACTGCGTTGACCTGGCGCGACTGATTACGAAGCATGACCCCGTTGATATTCAGTGCACCGCCAAGCTGCACGAAACAGGTGTCGATGAATACGCCTGCGGCACACTGCGTTATGCGGATGATGTGCTCGCGACGTTTTGCTGCGGGATGAGCGTACAGACAGATAACGCGGCATTGATATGTGGTGACGAGGGCTACATTCGTGTACCCGTACCCTGGAAACCTCCGGTGGACGGTGCGGGATACATCGTGGAATCGATGACGCCGCCGAAGCAGGATGGCGGGACGACCAAGCAATCCGGGCCCCGGGAGGTTCACGTGCCTTTCACAGGCACGCTCTACGGCATGGAGGCCGATGACTTCGCCGCGTGTGTGTTGGACGGCATAGAACCAGCGATATCGGCCGAAGACAGCCTGTCGAATATGCGTGTGCTGGATAGCCTGCGGGGGCAGATTGAATCTTGCGGGTAAACATGCTTGAATATGGTTGGCCTGCATCCACGGCCCAGCCTGAAGGAACTGAAGTTACATGGAAATTCGACTGGTTCATGTCGATCGGATCATCGACCTGCGTCACGCTGTCCTTTGCCGGGGCAGGCACCGCAAACACGCGCATTTTGAAGGGGACGCCGAGATGACGACGATGCACATCGGCGCGATGATCGGCAAGAACGCTGTGGGCTGTCTGACGATCCTGGACAGGCCTTTCACGCGAGAACCGGCCTGGCAGTTGCGCGGGATGGCGGTCGATCCGTTGTATCAGGGTGGCGGGATCGGCCGATCACTGTTGTCGTTTGCGGAGCTGCGCTTGCGGCAGATCGACACGTATCAATACATGTGGTGCAACGCGTGCGTGCCGGCTATCCAGTTTTATGAGAAGTTCGGCTGGGTGGCGGTATCTGAGGAATTCACCGTCCCGCATGGTGGGCCACACCGCACCATGCTCAAGAAGATTTAGCGCTTCGGCACATCCCCATTTGTATCCAGCCGGCTGAATTAACCTGCCTTTTGTTGGGGCTGATCGATCGGCGGCAGGTGATAGATCTTGTTGCCGCCTGCGCCCTTGGCGGCGTACATCGCTTTGTCTGCCGCGTGCTTAAGATCACCGCCATGGCAGATCATGCCGTATGATCCGGTATAGCTTGAGATCCCGATGCTGACCGTCAGGCCGACCTGCTCGCCGTTTTCCGTTTCGATCCTGGCTTGCTGGATACGCTGGCGGACCTTCTCTGCAATCGCGGCCGCTTGTGTGCCATCCATCCCGGGCAGGATCATCATGAATTCATCACCGCCGTAACGGCCGACACGACCGGCCTCAGGCGCGCATTCATTCATGTAGGCTGCGATCAATTGCAATGCCTTGTCGCCTGTGGCATGGCCGTACGTGTCATTGATCGGCTTGAACTTGTCGGCATCGATGAAAACCGATGACAGGGGCGAACTCGTTTCGAATGCCTTCTGACACTCGGTTTCGAGCATGTGTTCCAGACCCCCGCGATTGAGGATGCTGGTCAATGGGTCGTAATGAGCCTGACTGCTGAGATTTTCGTTTTCGAACTTGAGTTCCTGCGCTTCCTGGATGGACTGCACGGAAAGGTCGGCCAGTGCTTCGTTGGCCTTCAACATCAGGTCGGACGCTGACTGTTCTGTCGTACTTTCGATTTCGAAGAGTTTGCCCAACTCACGTGTGCCTTCCTGGATCTGCTCCAGGTACTGGCCGGCCACGTCGTTGTTCAGGTCGAACCATTTGTTGGCAAAGTACAGATACTGCTTCAGGCTCGAAGTGCGGTGCTCCTCCGGACAAACAAAGCAGTCAGCCGCCTTGGCGCCTAACGCGACCGATCGGACCAGCGGCAGATAATCGGGCACTGCTTTCTCGGGGTCCTCGTGCGAACCGATGCACGATACGAGAATATCAGGCAGCCCCCACTTTTCCGACAAAGCTTTGCCGACTTCAGCGTGATCCAGATCAAGCTGCTGACGTTCGACGGCAATGAGCTTGTTGTGCGTTTCGATAACATCCTGGATCACCTTGACGTATTCACCGCGCAGCGCCTGCAACATGACGATGACGCCCAGGTCCTGAAGGAGGCCGACGATGAATGCCTCTTCGTGGTGATCGAATTTGACTTCTCGCGCGATGGTGTGCGCGCCGACGGATGCAAAGAGGCTGCGTTTCCAGATAAGGGTGGGATCGAAGTCCTCACCGTTCATACCTTTGAGTTGCGGCACGAGGCTGAAGCCAAGGGCGAGCATTTTTACCGCACTGATCCCGAGCATGGCGGTAGCGCGTTCGACGGTTGTCACCCGGTGGCGAAGGCCGTAAAAGCTGCTGTTGATCGTGCGCAGCATCTTGGTGGAGATCGCGGTATCGTGCGAAAGCACCTCACCCAGTTCCCGGATGCTGACGCTGTGGTCGCTGCACATCTCGATAACACGGGCGGCGATCGCCGGGAAACTCGGCAACCGCTCGCATTCGAGAATTCGGCCCAATAGTTGATGATCCATTACCGGCCTTCCACCTGATAAGAAGAAACAAAAAAAAGAATCCTGGTTCGTGTGGAATCGGGTCTCCCCTCACCATTGCACACGGCAGTCACCACAACGCCTCTCATGATTGTTGTTAACGTCGGTGTTAAATTCGGCAAGATCGCAGTTAACCTATAGTGCAAATCCCGGGTTAGGCGTATTCGATGTCAGCCCGAATCCTACGATCGTCACCGATGGACCGGTTGTTTGTAATAGACACTTGCACAGCCAGGTGAGCATTTATCGGACGCGATTGCTATCATGAGCGGCCCGGCGATAATGCTGGCGTTGGTCGTTTGGATATAAGCACAAAGAGAATCAAACCATTATGAAAATCGCCATTGCCGCTGACCATGGGGGATACCCGCTTAAACAACCCCTCGCCGAGCTGATCCGCAGTTTGGGGCACGAGGTATTAGACCTTGGGGCTCACGAGTTTGATCCGAAGGATGACTATCCGGATTTTGCCCGCTACGTCGGTCAGGCGATCCAACATAAACAGGCGGACCGCGGTGTGCTGCTGTGTGGTTCCGGGGTTGGGGCGTGTGTAGCCGCGAACAAGCAGCGCGGCGTGCGGGCGGCGGTGTGCCACGACACGTACTCGGCGGGCCAGGGTGTTGAGCACGATGATATGAATGTGCTCTGCCTGGGATCGAGAATCATCGGCGAATCGCTTGCAGTAGAGTTGGTCAAGGCGTTTGTCGGCGCGGAATTCTCCAATGAGGAGCGCCACGCCCGACGGCTGGAAAAGGTAAACGCGATTGAGGCCGCCAACTGATCGGGGCACATGTTAACGATCGTGGCTATGGCTCATGGCCCGTCTGGCGCGATCGTGGATTCCGCAGCGTTATCTGTCCGGGTTGTATCTGACGTTTGTTGCGGTGCGCCGTTCGCGTCGCCTTCTGGATTTTGAACGGGTGGCCCGCCGCGCATCTGCAGCAACGAAGTCTGCAACTCGGTGATCGCCAGCAAACTCATCGCGGTGGGCGCCAACGCCAAGCGGTTATCCCACGGCGCCATCCGGACGCCACTTAATGCCGAGACGTGGTCACGGACGTAGAAGCAACTCGCATCCTTCATCATCAACTGTTCGATAAAACGTGCTGAATAACTCACGGCAATCATCCAGCCAAGTTTGTCGTTGTCGGCTGTCAGGGCATCGTCGCGCAAGGCGATCGCAATCAGCATCAATGGTTGAGCGTTACGCCAATCCGGGTTTGGCGGGCTGCCGGCCGGACCGGGGCTCAGGACAAAACCACCCATCACATCATCCGGCCCGAACTCGGGCTTTTCGATCACCTGATACTGACACAACTGATCGATGAGATGGGCGATGGCTGTTCGATGTCGCTTGAGTTGCTGCTCGTGAGCTTGTGCCTGATCATCCGTGACCAGCAGGTCACCAACCTGCTCTTGCGCCAGCATGAGCCACGGCAGTGCGGAGATACTCGGCACGGGCTGTGCATCAGACCAGACAGAATCGATGAGTTGTGAGACCAATTGACCGACCTTGGGCTGTCGGATTCTTTCATACCAGCCCGCCAGCGCCGCAGCCGCTAACGCTGAAGCACCACTGTTAAGTTGTGAGTCGTCCTCGGCATCGTTATTCCGACGCACAAGCTCTTGCATTAAGCGTTGACCGATCTGGTCCCGCAGTGCATTGTCGGCGGTGCCGGGCGGCGCTTCGAGCATCGTCAATAAAGATAATGACAGCACACGTATATCTGGGTCTTGTTGGGCTAAAGCGTTGCCTGCAAGCAATGTGGCTGTATCTAAAGCAATCCCGGCGTGACCGAGATGTGCCTGGGCGCGCGGGCGCACATCCGCCAGGTATTTTGCATGATGCACGATTGCGTAGCACGCCAGCGCCGCCTGCTCATCGGCTGCGATCTGCGGGTCGTACCGGCCGCTGGTGGGATGATACGTGCCACGCAATTGACTGTCGGAAGTGAAGCGTTGAACCAGGTGCTGCACCAAGCGGTCGCTCATACTTTCGAGTTGCCGTTCTTCCAATGCATAACGCGGCGAGTCGACACCGCTTCGGATGATCCGCATCGGCTTCTTCTCTGGAGCCGGACGAACAAGCAGGATCGTTTTGAATCGAGCCAGGGCAAGCCCGTCTGGTTTCGCCAGTTGGCCGACGTATGAACGGTCGATGCCGATCTGCTTGAGCCCGAGCATCAGTTGACTGGCGGGGGCGATATTGCGAGCGATGACTTCGCCGGGCCAGATCCAAGCCCGCGCGCCGGTGGCCTCGTTGATAAAAGCCAGGCCGTGATAGCCCGGGGCAAACTGAGCGAATACAGCATCCTGCCCGGCATCATTGGGGATCTTGATCTGCTGCAGGTCGTAAGCCAGTTCAAGGTCCACGATGATCCGGCTGTGGACGTCGGCGACGCTCAGTTCAACCGGGTCCGGGATGGACCGCCCTTCCAGCAGCGCCCGCATTCGCGCATCATTCAGGTTTTCAGCCACCTCGGCCTTGGCTTGCTCCGTGGCTTGGCGGATAAGCGGGACCAAGTCAACCGACCCGGCGGGCTGGTCCAAATCCAGGCCCATATCCTGCCGGTACGCTTCACCGTGCCCGACGACGATGCCCTGGGTACGCAGCGTGAGTTTGACACCCAGTAAGCCGGTGACACGGATTGGGCCGGTTTTAACGGATTGGTCCGGCTGCTCCGCGATCAGTTCCTCAACGAGGTGGTATGCCCGCAGGCCGTGGGACACATCCAGAAGCGGCGCGTCGATCTGGCTTTCTTGAGTCTGCTGGGCGGTTGCTGTGGTGGCCAGAAGCATCAGCAGTACCAGGCCCGATAATGCATGTTGCACCCGCACGACGCTCTGACGCCCCACGCGCGTGTTTTTCCTGTTGCCGAAAAACAACATCCAGCGTTTATCGGACTTGATGTGAACCGGGTTCAAAATTTTCATATTATTGTCAAATAAGGATTAATAATATTTACGTAGCTTTTGCACCACACTGGCACGGGCATTGATGGTATCCTAGTGTCCTTACGAGGAGATACCCAATGTTAAGTGCCGTATTTGTCATGAACGCTGATCAGATCGCCAAACGTCGTAAGATCCTCATCCTTGCGTTCTTAACGTTCGCGGCCCTTTGCTAGATCGACGATCGAGACCCGATCCTAACAGGTTAAACAAAAAAAGCGCCTGCCCCACTTACTGGGCAGGCGTTATTCATTTCGGCTGGGGGATGGTGCTTGCAAGCAACTTATTGGTTATCGGACGAGTCAGGCGCCTCGGCTTCTGATGTCTTGATCGCAATCAACAACGCCCCTGATCATCAGTCTTGTTTCTTTTAAGGAGAGGTTGGCGGCCTGGTTCGGCTTGCGTCTTTCACCGGTTTTTCAACCTCTGTAACTTTCAGCGTGATCAACAGCACGCCACGACCGTGGGTCAGCCACTGGATGCCGTAGGGCCTGCCTGTCTCAACCATCAGATCCAACTCAGATTCCTCCTTAGTCACGATGGGCTTGCCGATATTCAGGTCCACACCATCGATCGGCTCGCGATCCTGTACCGAGCAGACCTGTATCTTCAGCGGTGACAACTTCACCCACTTATCCTTTTCGGGGATGACCTTAAACTCAATCTTGATCCCCACTTCCAAGGCCACGCTGTCAAGCGTAAACCGCCCGTCCGCCTGACGCTGCATATATTGAAATGCCTCGGTTCCTCCGACAAATATCGCCGATTCATGGTCCGGCAGGGTTACCACCATAGGCGTAGTCAACACCTTCGCCTGGTCAAAATGGGTGGGCATCTTCTGGCCGTCCCAATGCTCTCCATTTTGATCAAACTTGAATGCCATATCCCCGATGGTCAGCTCTGCCTGTGTAAAAAACGTAGAAGGGCCCGACATCGCGATGAGTTGGCCTTGCTCATCACGCAGGCCAACATCCTCGGTAAGTGAGGTCTTCCCACTGATCGAGGCGTTGAGCTGCGTAATACGCCATTCGACGACATAGGTTTTTTGTCTGGAGGTTGACGGCTCAACTGTTGACTCGGCATTCTCCTGCGCGAGAACAGCCGTATTCAAAGCACATAACACCACCAACGCAACGAACCATCCGAAAGCGATTGAATACCTCATTGCTGAACCCCTTGTTCCATGTTGTTCATCCGTTCAAAGTAACGCCCGAATGGCGGATCGGGCTGCTGGGTTAAGTCGAATGACTTCAGGTCGACCGGCTGCGAAACCCATTGCACGGGCACCTCGACAGATTCGGTCGGCACAGGTTCTTTACCCAGGTTCAACGCCACGACAAACCCGATCCCGAAACCCGCTACTCCCATGCCGATGCCAAAGATCGCGGCCCAACCAAATCGAATGGGATGTGACGGAGTTTGTGTATGTATCGCCGCATCTCTGGCGTGCTGGATACGCCTATCCAACTTTGCCGAGGGCGTGACGGTTTTCAGTTCATGAATATCGCGCGTGATGTCACGTTTACTCATAGCCGTTCTCCTTCAGCTTGCAGCGAATATCTTCGATGCCGCGCTGATAACGCGAAGCGACCGTCCCGCGTGGGATATTCAGCACCTGGGCTATCTCACGGAAACGTAATCCCACGTTTAATCGCATCACAACAACCTCTCTTCGCTGTGGGTCCAGCCCTTCAATCGCTCGAATAATCTGCTGCTGTACCTCGGCCCGTTCGCCCCGGTTCTCCGGCAGCACATACAGACCCGTGCAATCCACATCAACCGTCTTCTCGTTGCCGGCCTTTCTCAACTGGTCTATCGCCGCGTTACGCACCGTCTGGAACACATACGCCCGCAGTTGCCGTGGCTGTTTGGTCAGCTTGAACAGCTTCACAAACGCATCATGCACCGCGTCCTCAGCCCGCTCGGTACAACCGGTGATCCCCAATGCATAAAAGTACATCTGGTCACGGTGCGTCCGGTAAAGCCGGTCGAGTTTTTGAATAAGCCTGTCTGACACGCACCCCTCGGGGGTATTTGGGTATTTAATTGCTGTTCAGTAATAAGACGGTTATGAAGCGGTTTTTATCCGAGATCACTCTTGTCCAAAACAGCGATCCATAGTTTATCAATGAAAAAGTCTCCGTTGCGGCTACGATGGCGTTGTCTAATCGTCCTCGAAGCCCAACGGAGACACGCCCATGGTACGCGTCGCAAGCCTGTTTGCACAAGTGTTGAGTCTGATCGATCGGCCGGGGTTTGATCGGCGGGTGCGTGAGTTTGATGCCGAGCGTGGGGCGAAGGGGTTTACCTGCTGGGACCAACTGGTGGCGATGCTCTTTGCGCAGTTGGGCGGGGCGCACTCGCTGCGGGAGGTCTGCGGCGGCCTGGCGTGCGCGATGGGCAGGCTGCGTCACCTGGGCGTGTCGGCGGCGCCGGCGCGGTCGACGCTCAGCTACGCCAACGCCCATCGGCCGTGGGAGCTTTACGAGGCGGTGTTCTACCAGGTGCTCGATCAGGCGCGGGTGTTGGCGGGTCGGCAGGCCATCCGGGGGCGTCGGTTCCGCTTCAAGAACCCGCTGGTGAGTCTGGACGCGACGGTGATCGACTTGTGTGCCCAGGTGTTCGACTGGGCGCGGTTCCGGCGGACCAAGGGCGCGGTGAAGCTGCACCTTCAGTTGGATCATCAAGGCTGCTTACCGAGCTGGGCGCTGGTGACCGAGGGCAAGGTGCACGATGTGAACCCCGCTAAAACACTGCGTTTTGAGCCGGGCACGGTCGTGGCGGTGGACCGCGGTTACACCGACTTTGGCCTGTTTGGCACGTGGTGCGAGCAAGGCGTGTGGTTCGTCACGCGGTGCAAGTCGAACCTGGACTACAACGTGATCCAAGAGCGTGCCGTGCCGATGAATCGTAACATCCTCTCCGACCAGGTCATCGAGCTGGCGGGCACAAGAAGCCACGCCGCCTGCCCGCATCGGCTGCGCCGGGTGGTGGTGTGGGACGAAGCGAACCGCCGAACGATCGAGCTGCTGAGCAACCACCTGACGTTCGGCGCGACGACGCTGGCGGCGATCTACAAAGAACGCTGGCAGATCGAGCTGTTCTTCAAAGCGTTGAAGCAGAACCTGCACGTCAAGACGTTCCTGGGCACCAGCGCCAACGCGGTGCGGGTCCAGCTTTGGACAGCACTGATCGCGATGCTGATCCTCAAGCTGCTGAAGCTGCGATCAAGCTTCGGCTGGAGCCTGTCCAACCTCGCGGCCATGCTGCGGATGAACCTGCTGGTGTACCGGGACCTGTGGCGTTGGCTGGACGAACCGTACACCAAACCGCCCGATCCGCCGCCGACGCAGTTGGCATTGTTCGCTTGAAAACACTTGGACAGCAGATCGACCAACCTCAACCCGCCGCCGGCCCCACACGCCGCGAAAACACGCCTCAACGGCTACAATCGCCGCCCGGAAGGACATTCATGAATTGTTTTGGACAGCAGTGATCCGAGATAAAAAGAAAAACCCACCCCAAGGAGGGGGTGGGCTTCGAGGAAAATCATCTTTACGGTCAATAATCATGCCAGTTCCGGGAAGGTCTTCTGTACGACGCTAACGAGTTCGGCCACGTGCTTGGTGGATTCGTCCATCAGCTTCTGTTCCTCGGCAGTGAGGTCGATCTCGATGATCTTTTCGACACCGCCGGCGCCGAGGAGGGTCGGGACGCCGACGAAGAAGCCTGCTCCGGGGGCGCCGACGCCGAATTCCTTTTCGCAGTAGGCTGCGCAGGGGAGGATGCGCTTCTTGTCCTTGACGATGGCTTCGACCATGTCGATGACGCCGAGCGCCGGGGCGTAGTAGGCGCTGGTGCCCATGAGCTTGACGATCTCGCCGCCGCCGACCTTGGCTCGCTCGACGATCTCATTCAGACGTTCTTCGCTGATGAATTGAGTGACGGGGATGCCGGCGATGTTGGTGTAGCGCGGCAGCGGGACCATGGTGTCGCCGTGACCACCGAGCAATAGTGCGTTGATGTCTTCGACGCTGAAGCCGGTTTCCATCGCGATGAATGTCTTGAAGCGGGCGACGTCGAGGCAGCCGGCTTGGCCGATGATGCGGCTGGTCGGGAAGCCCGTGGTCTTCCAGGCGGTGTAGACCATCGCGTCCAGCGGATTGCTGACCAGGATGACGATCGAGTCCGGGGCATACTTCTTGATGTTCTCGCTGACGCTCTTGACGATCTTGACGTTGGTCGCGATCAGGTCATCACGGCTCATGCCGGGCTTGCGCGGGATGCCGGCGGTAACGACGACGACGTCCGAGCCGGCGATGTCCGCGTAGTCGGCGGTGCCGGTGATATTGCAGTCGAAGCGCTCCATCGGGCCGCACTGGGCCAGGTCCAGCATCTTGCCCTTAACCATGCCCTCCGCGTCGGGGATATCGAGGACGACGATATCGCCCAGTTCCTTGCTCGCAGCCCAGAGGGCACAACTGGCGCCGACGTTGCCGCCACCGATAACAGAGATTTTCGCACGCTTAGGCATGGTTTTTGTCCTTGATTTGAGGGTTCAGGGGGTGGTTGTTCTGGGTAGACCCGCCATGATAGCCAAGCGTGGGCGGCGCTCAAGTAGGGATAATTGGAAGCACCAACAGAAGCATCACTGTCTGTATCGCGCCGATTTGCACCAGTTTAACTACGACATTTCGCGGTTGTGGTACATTTCTGTGGTCCACAGTTGCGTATCCCAGAAGTCCCGAACAACGTACTCGCCTTGCTCGACATCGATCGCCCAGTGGTAGTGCCTGATCGGAATACGAGCGTCGTCATAACCAATGCGCACACACCGGTTGCACACTTCATTTAATTCGTATGCCTCGTAATACTCACAGGCGTTCTCATCACAGGGCTCAGGCAGAGACATACCTACAAGTTTGTTAAATGTCTCGATAAACTTGAATGCTCGCTGTTGAACCACATCATCAACTTGCCATACGTACTCGGGCTCATCGGTCGGCGTCCCATCCATACCTAAATACACCTCAGCATAAAGCACCGTTGTTTCCCGACAGGCGGCGATGACAACCGGATCTTTCGTGAGTGCTGAAAGTGTGACCAGCGAATAATCATCCGTTTCAACGGCCAGGTCATAGGCTGCTTGCGTGATGATTGGCACTGTCCAATTGGGGAAGGTCTGCTTAAGGGCTTTGTAAAGAGAATCAATACCGCTTGGCAGAAGTGAACCACTTTCCGCTAATTGCCCGACGATGGGCGAGGTTGTCACCTGCTTCAGACGGATAAAACTCTTAAGATTCGAAACCTCGCGTTCGCGGGATCTATTTACAGCTTGCAATGCCCGCATAAGCAGGAAGTACCGCGTCAGTTCCGGCGACTCTGTGTAGTAACCTTCCACCGGAACCTTGACAGGCTCAACCGAGAGGACACGTGCCACATCCTCGGCACACGGCAACAACACCTCGCTCTCGTGCTCCTTCATCGCGGAGCGGAATAGCTCATCCAAGCCTAGCACGAAAACACGGTTGTCAACGATCCTTTTTTCAACCTGCATGAGGCCCCCTGACCGGTAAATGGACGGATAATTGTGCTATTTTCATGGAAAATGAAGCGAGGTCAATATACAGCCCGACATTGGCGACGACTGGCCGACGTCGATACAATCTTACGACTCTCACCGGTTCAATTAACCCCCAGATGAGTTAACTGTGTCTGAAACTATCCAAGGCGACCTGGTCGCTGATGACAATATGAAGATCGCCATCGTGGTGGCCCGGTTCAATGAGTTTGTCACCAAGCACCTGCTGGACGGGGCGGTGGATACATGGACCCGGCTAGGCGGTTCTGAGGATGCACTGACCACCATCTGGGTGCCGGGCAGTTTTGAGCTGCCGGTGACGGCCAAAAAGCTGGCGGAATCGGGACAATACAAGACGGTGATCTGCCTGGGGTGCGTGATCCGCGGCGAGACGGACCATTACGATCATGTCGTCGAGCAGACGGCCAAGGGCATCAAGGACGTCGGTGTGATGACGGGCATCCCCTGCATCTTCGGCGTCTTGACCTGCGACAACGTCGAGCAGGCGGTGAACCGGGCGGGGCTTAAAATGGGTAACTCCGGCCGCAGCGCGATGATGGCGGGGATCGAGATGGCGGATTTGATGAAGAAGCTGGGAAATTAGGCTTGAGGCTTGAGACCTGAGGCTTGAAGTGTTTTTGCTAATGGCTAATAGCTAACGGCTAATGGCTCAATGAAGTGATTGGAAGTATGACGGAACAGGACGCGACAACAGGAAAACGAAGAGACGTGCGTCGCTTGGCGATGCAGGTGTTGTATCAATTGGATGTCAGTGGAGAAGCCGATCGGCAGACGCTGCTGGACGGGCTGGATACCGAATTTGATAAGCAGGCAGTGCGAGAGCAAGGCGTGGACTTGGCGCTGAAAGCCTGGGCGAATCACCAAGAGGCGGACAAGAAGGTGGAGATGTTGTCGCCGGACTGGCCGACGCATCGTCAGCCGCCGGTGGACCGTGCGATATTGCGGTTGGCGTATCACGAGATTGTTTCGGGAATCACCCCGCCGAAGGTCGCGATCAACGAGGCGGTAGAGCTCGCCAAGCAGTACGCCAGCGAGCAGAGCCCGTCATTCGTTAATGGCATCCTCGACAAGCTCGCAAAAATGCAGGCCGGCGAACCGGTCGAGATTCAGCCGGCCTCAGCCGATGCGACTCAGCCCAGCGCCGAAGTCTGGTTAGACGACGCATTGGGCGGAGGGGGCATTTGAAGCCTTTAGCCATTAGCCTTTAGCCTTTAGCTTTTTGTAACGCGATGAATCGTGTTGCATCATGAGCTGGCAAATTCCTCTATCATTCTTCCCGATACCCGAACACCGATACCCGATACCCACCCCCATGAGCATCTTCAAATCTGCACTCAACAAGCTCAAGCAAGGCCTGGCGCGGACGCGCAGCGGGTCGGCGGCGACGGTGCGGACAATCCTGACCGGCAAGAAGCTGAGCCTTGAACTGCTCAAGGAACTTGAACGGGCGATGATCCAGGCAGATATCGGGATCAAGACGGCGATCGAAATCCGCAAGGATATCCAGGCCGGCTACGAGCGTGGCGAGATCGAGTCGGGCGACCAGGCACTTGAGTTTCTCAAGGATCAGTTGCGTGCGTATTACCCGGAGATCGACCGCAGCCTGAAGTTTGCACCCCCCGGAAGTGGGCCGACGGTAATTCTGGTCGCCGGGATCAACGGCGCGGGGAAAACCACAAGTATCGCCAAGATCACCAAGAGCCTGCGCGATGAAGGCAAGAGTGTGATGCTCGCGGCTTGCGATACCTTCCGCGCCGCGGCAGTCGAGCAGCTTGAAGTGTGGAGCGAACGCTTAGGCGTGCAGGTCATCAAGGGCCAGCAAGGCGGCGATCCTGCGGCGGTCGCATTCGATGCAGCTCAGGCAGCCAAATCGCGCGGCGTAGACGTACTCGTGCTGGACACAGCCGGCCGTTTGCACACGCAGGACCACCTGATGCGTCAGTTAACAAAGATCCGCTCAGTCGTTGCCAAGCAGATCGAAGGGGCGCCGCACGAAGTGATCCTCGTGATCGATGCGACGACGGGCCAGAACGGCATCAACCAGGCCAAGGTGTTCGCCGAGGCAACGGACGTCACTGGCATCTTCCTATCCAAACTCGACGGCACCGCACGCGGCGGTATCGTGATCGCCATCCGTGAAGAACTGAACCTGCCCGTGAAGTTCATCGGCGTAGGTGAAACGCCGGACGACGTCGAGCCTTTCGATCCCGCGAAGTTCGTGGACGCGATGTTCGCGGAATGAATGAGCTTTTCGATTTTTACTGAGGAATCACCATGTACTTCCGGATTGCCGTTTTCATTTTCATGAGTTTCTTGGCCGTGTCGTGCGCAACATCAAATACGAAATCTAACAATGGGCATCGAACTCATACGGTTGTGGCGGGAGATACTTTGGCTGGTATCGCGCAAAAATACTATGGCGATTCCGATAAATGGCAAATTGTATATAGAGCCAATCAAGAGCAAATTAATGAGCCAATGGACATGAAAGTTGGTATGACCCTTGATATACCACCTGTTGTTAACGATTCCGAATCGGAGTAGTTAACCGCGAATAGCATCTTTTGAAAGTGAAAAACCCCACCCTTCCGGGTGGGGCTATTGTTTGTACAGATTGTCTGATCGGTGTTGTTCCGATCAGTTGCGGACCATTTCTTCTTCTTCCAGTGTTCCGTCGACGAAGCCCTGGAGTTTGCGGGCGCGGACGGGGTGTTGGAGTTTGCGAATGGCTTTGGCTTCGACTTGGCGGACACGTTCGCGGGTGACCTTGAAGATTCGGCCTACCTCTTCAAGCGTGTAGGTGTAGCCGTCACCGATGCCGTAACGGAGCTTGATAATCTCGCGTTCGCGGTAGGTGAGGGTCTTGAGAACTTGTTCGATCCGGCCACGAAGCATGTCGCTGGTCGCGGTTTCCGAGGGATTGTCGGCCGCTTCATCTTCGATGAAGTCGCCGAAGTAGGAATCTTCGCTCTCGCCGACCGGGCGGTCGAGGCTGATCGGGTGGCGGCTGATCTTCATCACGCGGCGTGCTTCGGAGACCGGCATCTGTGCGGCCTCGGCGATCTCTTCGATGGTTGGCTCGCGGCCAAGGTCCTGAAGCAGGTTCTTGGCGATGTTGCGCAGCTTGCTCATCGTTTCGATCATGTGCACGGGGATGCGGATCGTGCGGGCATGGTCGGCGATCGCGCGGGTGATCGCCTGGCGGATCCACCACGTGGCATACGTCGAGAACTTGTAGCCACGCTTGTATTCATACTTGTCGACGGCACGCATCAGGCCGGTGTTGCCTTCCTGGATGATGTCGAGGAACGACAGGCCACGGTTGCGGTACTTCTTGGCGATGGAGACGACCAGACGCAGGTTACCGCCGGACAGATCACGCTTGGCCTGTTCGTATTCATCGAAGACCATCGCGATCATCTTGACACGTAACATCAGTTCGTCAGGCTCACAGAGCACGAGGCTGCGCATCCCGGCCAGCTCTTCACGCATGACCATGATGTCTTCCGGATCGTAGCGATCTGGGTACTGATCTGCTTTTTCGATCGTGTCACGCAGCTCGATCATCTTTGCGGCGATCGAACGCAGCTTCTTGAGTAGCGGCTGCACCTTGCTGGTACGCAGGCTCAACTCTTCGATAAGCGTAGCCATCTTGCGGCGGCGGGTGGCGATGCGTTGCTGGATGGCATCTGAACGTGTCTTGGAGATTCGGCCGGTTGAATCCAGTTCTTCCCAATCCAGGCGGTTCAGTTCAAGCAGCCGCTTGACGGTCTTGAGGTTCACAGGGATACGGGCGGCGATCTTGCCCTTGGCGTCGTCTTCCGCGGTCGAAATCTTCATCGTACGGTCGAACGGCAGGTCGCCTTCATGCACCTGCTCGAGTACTTCCACGGAGCTTTTGATTGAGTAGTCGTTTTCCAGCACCTGTCGGCGGAAAATCATGCGGGTTGTTTCGATCTTCTTGGCGAGGCGGATTTCCTCTTCGCGGGTCAGCAGGCTGATCTCACCCATCTGCGTCAGGTACATGCGGACCGGGTCGTCGATACGCTTGCTGACCGCGTCCTGCAATGCCTGGGCGAACTCGGCCTTGGCCTGCTCGGGGGTGAGTAGCGTTTCGCCTTCATCGTCGGTTTGGACTTCGGCTTCTTCTTCCGAAACAGAATCCAGTTCGATGATGTCGGGGCGGATGATCTTGGGCTTGTATTCCTGCGGAACCGAGATGTTGTCGATCAACCTGATCTCTTCACGCAGGAACTGTGCGAGCAATTCATCGATCTTGTCCGGATCGACGTACTCGTCAGGCAATAACGCGTTGAGTTCATCAAAGGTGATGAATCCACGCTGAAGGCCGCCCTGGATGAGTTCGAGAACCGCTGGGTGTAATACGTTAATCAAAGCTTGTGCCTCTTTGTGCCGGCCCTATGCCGGCCGCGTCTCTTGATGCCGAAGCTGTCACCTCGGCTTCACGTCCTTGTCTTGTCCATCGCAGGCTTCCTTTGCCTTCGATGACCGCAGTCTCCCCTCACTTGAATCCATCTCCGATCACTTTCGTGTTCTGGCAATTCGCACCGGTGAGGGGTTGTCTCTTCGGTGCTCAATCATCTGCCTTAAAAGCTGGGCCGCGTCTTGTTCGCCGCTCGCCACAGTGATGTCATTGCTGAGGGTCTGCCTGTTCCGCTGATAGGTCGCCTCCCTCTGATGCTGAACCAAGGCCTGCGCGGCCGTAATCAGCAACTCCTCTTCCTGATTGTTCTTCCCGCCGGAGCAGGCCTCGACCTCGGCATCAGCCTGGGTAAGCACGTCCGACAAAGGCTGTTCATTATTCGATGCCAGATCACTGAGCATGCCCGCGATCGTGATCGATTGGCCGTCCGCGAGACGGCTATAAATCCTTTCGAACAGTTTGCGGTTCTCCGGCGTAACAAAATCGGCCAGCGTGACCGCTTCATCGAACGGTCGGCCGTCGATTAACACGTTTGTAAAGCGTTGGTTATCTCGGATAAGGCATCCGATCACCTGCCGTTCCGCCAGTGCCAACGCCTTAAGTTTACGCCGAGAATCGGCCGGGGCAACTTCAAATAGGGCCGATTCCTCGGTTATCCCATGATTTGATAATTGCCAATCTTCACGTTCGTTATCGGACGGTGTGTGCGGTATCGGTGCACGCCGGACCGTCTGGGCCTTCTGTGTCAGAAGTTCGCTGACCGCCTGCTCGCTCATGTGCAGCATCTGGGCCAACCGCTGCACTACCAAGGCCCGCCGGATCGAGCCGGTATTTGACAGACCGAGTTGGGCCAGCCGAGTCATATAACCGTCCGCCAGGTTTTGCCGGCCTGTCAGTGTGCCGGCTTCATCCAGTTGCTCGGATAAACGGGCAAACTGGTAGCTGAGGGCGTCCTGTGCTTTGCTGATCGCATCATCCCATTGCTGGCGGCCATCGGCTTGGGCAAACAGATCCGCAGGATCCAGCCCGCCGGGCAGGATTGCTATGAACACATCCAGATCACCGGTCAGGAATAGCTCCACCGCCCTGTCCGCTGCCTTCTGCCCCGCCACATCACCATCGAAGATCAGCACAACCTTTTCGGCATACCGGCGAAGCTCCGAGACATGCCCGGCGGTCAAGGCTGTACCCAAGGTAGCCACGACATTGCATGCCCCGCCCTGATGGCAGGCGATCACGTCGGTATAGCCCTCGACAATCACCGCGGTTTTTTGATCGATGATGGGTTTCTTGGCAAGGTGCAGGCCGTAGAGCGTGGTGGACTTATTGAAGAGCTTGGTTTCGGGGCTGTTGAGATACTTGGGCTCATCTTCTTCCCGCAGCTTGCGTCCGCCGAAGGCGATGGGTCTGCCGATCGCGTCGAAGATCGGGAAGATCAGCCGGTGGCGCATGCGATCGTAAAAGCCGCCGGAGTCACGTTGGCTGACCAGGCCGGCAAGTTCGAAACCTCGGTTTGCCCAGCCTTTGGATTGGATCATCTGCACGAGCCCGTCCCAGCGATCCGGGGCATAGCCGATCTGGAAACCGGCAACCATTTCGGGGCTGATCCCGCGACGTTCGATGTAATCCCGTGCGACCTGTCCGTGTTCGGGGTGTTTCAGCAGTATGCGGAAAAACTCCATCGCCTGCCCGTTTGCTTCCCGTAACTGATCCCGCTCGCTCGGGCCCGAATCCCGATCCCCGAAACCCGATACCCGATCTTCAACTTCAATCCCCGCTCGCTCCGCCAGGTGTTTGATCGCCTCGGGGAAGCTCATCTTGTGATAGTTCATCACGAAGCTGAAGACATCGCCGCCTGCCCCGCAACTGAAGCATTTGTAGATCTGCTTGGCGGGCGAGACCTGCATGGACGGGTTTTTATCGTCGTGGAACGGGCATAGGCCGGCAAATTCCTTGCCCTTGGGACGCAGCGCCACCTGCTCGCCGATCAGGCGGACGATATCCGTCGCCTGCTGGACGCGATCTTTGATGTCCTCACGGATGGCCATGCGCGTTATTCCGGCCGACGGGTGGGCATCGTCGGCAGGTCGTGTGTCTTTGCGATGTAAACGTCCGGCGTTGGGAAAACTGTTTCAATCGGGCCGGTGGGTGGTTCGCTGGCCTCGTCGATTGTCGTTCCCGCGTGATCTGCCCCCCGGATCCGATGCCTGATCTACTAGTAGGATTGGCGTCTTGTGTGTTCAGGTCAAGATTAAACCGACCTATTTGAGCTATAAAAATACAGGCGGCACGGCCGGGCCGTGCGCCTGGGATGTACGAGCTATGGAATTACTTGCTGCCTTCGGCCTGTGCTTCAGGGTTGTAGGCGTACTTCCGCTTCAGAGGCTTGACGACCAGGCCGCTCTTGATGGCCTTGGTCGAAACCTTGATCCGCTTGGGGCTGCCGTCGACCAGGGCGGTGACGGTCTGGATGTTCGGGCGGAACTTACGCTTGGTCTTCCCGGTGACCTTGGTACCAACGCCGCCGAGGTACTTGGCTTTACCGCGTGTGGTGTAGGTTCTACCGGAGGAGGTCCGGCGGCCGGTTAATGAACAAACTCGTGGCATGGCATGAGCCCTTCTCAAGCGGGGTATTTCATCTAAATCGATTCGTATCGAGCCCAATAGTGTATGGAGGCGGGGGATAGGATGCAAACCAGAGATTGTTGGCCAATTATACGTCCAAAATAAGCTTGCTGTTATGTCCTCCAATGGGCAGGCAATCACCTGACCCACCACGACAATAGTTCGTATCTTATTTATTTACAGATAATTACCCCATTTAAACTTGACATGTTTACGCAAAGTGAGAAACTGGTGGGATAGTAGATTGATGATCTGTTTTCTGTTGTTCACCGGGCATATGCACTTTTATACAAAGGGGGCCAGTATGAGCCGAATCCGAATTGCCATGAGAGCTATAACCGAATGTTGTGGATGACGCAATGAAAAAGGCGGCGTACTTTGGGTGTGTTCAACCACGCCCGTTCCCCTACGCAGAGGAGTACGCCACCATGAATCAGACTACACACGAACCGTTCACTTTTCCATCGTCCCGCCCCGCTGACGGTGTATCCGGGGGCGGGGGCGACCCTCTAACGGAGCTGATCCGCCGTGGTGCCCGGGAGTTGCTGGCCCAGGCGATCGAGGCCGAGGTCGCCGAGTACATCGACGCCCGTGCCCACCTGACCGATGAACGCGGCCGGCGTCAGGTGGTGCGCAACGGGCACCTGCCTACGCGTGAGATCGTCACCGGCGTCGGGGCCGTGGCGGTCACCCAGCCGCGCGTGCACGACCGCCGGCCCACGGAAGAACGCGAACGATTCACCAGCAAGATCCTCCCGCCGTACCTGCGCAAGGCCAGGAGCGTCGAGGAATTGATCCCCTGGCTGTACCTCAAGGGCATCAGCACCAACGACTTCACCGAAGCGTTGCAGGCGTTGTTGGGCCCGGACTGCCCGGGGCTTAGCGCCTCCACGGTGGTGCGGCTTAAGCAGGCGTGGGAGCAGGACTTTAGGGGGTGGAACCAACGCGACCTGTCGGGCACACGTTACGTCTACCTCTGGGCGGATGGTATCCACTTCAACGTGCGTCTGGAAGAGGATCGTACGTGTATCCTTGTGTTAATGGGCGCGACCGAGGATGGCAGGAAGGAGCTGATCGCCATCCAGGACGGCTACCGAGAGAGCGAACAATCCTGGAAGTCGTTGCTGTTGGACGTCAAGCAACGCGGCCTGACGATCGATCCGCAACTGGCCACCGGCGACGGCGCGTTGGGCTTCTGGAAAGCTTTGCCGCAGGTGTATCCCAGGACGCGCACGCAACGCTGCTGGGTGCATAAGACCTGCAACGTGCTGGACAAACTGCCTAAACGTTTGCAGCCCGGGGCCAAGGACAAGCTGCACCAGATCTGGATGGCCCCGACGAAGCAGCAGGCCCACGAGGCGTTCGACCACTTCATCCAGACGTACGAGGCCAAGTACCCCAAAGCGACCCACTGCCTGGCCAAGGACCGCGACGTGCTGCTGACATTCTACGACTTCCCCGCCGAGCACTGGATACACCTGCGGACAACCAACCCGATCGAATCGACCTTCGCCACGGTGCGATTGCGCACCTGCAAGACCAAAGGCTGCGGCAGCCGTATCGCCACGCTGACGATGGTATTCAAGCTTGCCGAGAGTGCATCCAAACGCTGGCGGAAACTCAACCGTCACGAACTGATTCAAGACGTGATCGCCGGCATCACCTTTATCGACGGAGTTAAATCACACGCCGCCTGATCAGAAACTCATCCACGACTTTTGACAATATCTCTCCAAACGCTGGCGGAAACTCAACCGTCACGAACTGATTCAAGACGTGATCGCCGGCATCACCTTTATCGACGGAGTTAAATCACACGCCGCCTGATCAGAACCGCATCCACGACTTTTGACAATATCTCTTGCCATGAGCACTCTAAGTGCATTCGCTATTCTTGTGGGTATTCAGACCGTACCTGAAACGCAGGCTGCGGTGTCTTTTCGTACAGTGGCGATGAGTGGCGATCCCGCTCCGGACATGTCAGGTGGAGAGACCTTTTCGGTATTTGAATACTATTACAATGCATTTTCTCAGCAAGGCCACAATCTTTATATCAATGATTTGGGTGAAGTATCTTTCGTCGCTGAGCTAGCCGGCGCGGGCGTGGATAGCAGTAATCTCAACGCATACTTCTTGGAACGCTCTTCTTCGATCGAACTAATTGTTCGTGAAGGCGATCAAACCCCGGGTGTCTTAGTTGATACAGCATTCAATATGCCTAACATCTCCGGGGGGTGTGTTTACTTTAATGATTCCTATCAGGCTGTGTTTGAAGCCGAATTAGTCGGCGCAAATGTTGATGCAACCAACGATAGTAGCTTATGGAAGTATGACGGTAGCAGCCTGCAACTGATAGCTCATGAAGGCGATACCGCACCGGGCTTATCCACAGATGAGGTATATGGCCAAATCGATCTTTACAATGCGTATCGTATTCAGGACGCCGGTAACATTACCTATGAAGCAGAGATTCGATCCATTAACGGCGAAGTTGTAGGTGCCGGTGTGTGGAAAGAGAGTTCGGGCGTTTCAACGCTATATATCCGCACGGGAGACCCAGTAGTTGGTGGGAATCCGGGTGACACTTACACCGAATTTCGCTTGGTCGAAATGAACTCGCTGGGGCAAATCACAATCATTGGTTCCTATGAAAACTCAATCGGAGAGAATGTTTACTTTTTAGGCTCAGATGTTTCAGGAACTTTTGAAATCATTGCCGCTCAAGGAGACCCCGCGCCGGGTACTGATGCCGTATTCAGATTACCCACTATCCAAAAGATCGACGAGACAGGTCATACCATCTTCTTTGGGTATTTAGAGGATTCCGATATTGATGATTCAAATGATTTTGGGATATGGTCAAACAGTTCCGGCTCAGTAAGCCTAATTGCTAGAGAAGGAGATGCCGCACCAGTCTCAGAAAGTGGCTTGCCTTTGGATAGTTTGTTCTATGAGATCGATGCTATTAATGCCCCATTCAACGATTCGGGGCAACTTTTATTTACTGCCACCCTCACCCGACCCGGCAAGGACGGAAGGGCAGGCGCAGGTATCTGGCTAACGAGCGATGATTCTGTAGAACTAATCGCACGTGGTGGCCAACAAGCACCTGGAACAGAAGCAGGAACGACTTTCTCACATGTCTCTTTCTATAGAGGCTATGGACCAAAGCCTTCCTTGAATAACAACGGGCAAGTGCTCTTCCAGGTGGCATTGCTTGGTCCGCAAGTCAACAGTTCAAATGATTTGGGTTACTGGGCTACCGACACGGATGGCACATTAAAACTCATCATTCGGGAAGGAGATGTGATTGATATCAGTAACGACCCACTCATTGAAGACTTGCGAACAGTATCAATTATTCTCTCTTCAAACATCAATGATGCTGGACAAATGGCATTTATACTCAGGTTTACAGACGGCAGTAGTGCAATTGTCGTCGCCAGCATGGATAACCTGCCAGGCGACCTCAACAACGATGGTTTTGTCGGCATAGATGATCTTGACATCGTGCTGAATAACTGGAACCAAAGCGTAGACTTCGGTGATGAATCTATGGGGGACTACAACGGTGACGGACTCATCGGTATCGCCGACCTGGATGCCGTGCTACGTCACTGGAACACAAGCGCTCCGCCGAACAATGGCTTTACCTTCGCCGTGATCCCCGAACCGGGGACGGTTGTGATGTTACTAACCGGTGCAGGCTTGATGTTGCGTCGGCGTTGTTGTTGATTTTGATAACCGCCGTGCCACGCACGGCGGGGGTCGACGGAAGTTTCGCAATCTTCAAACACAACAAGAAAACAAGAGCGCTAAGCCGCGAGCGGCTTAGGGGGTTAGAACTCCTGGTCTTCGGGGACCTGGGTGAAGCTGATTCTTGTGGGGGCGGTTTTTTGTGCGCCGAACATGGCGCCGAAGTAGACGGTGTGGTGGCCGTACTTGTCGTCGATGTTGTCCATGGTCTTGGCGAGGTCGGCGAGGTGTTGGGGTTCCTCGAACAGGGGCAACGGTGCGGCGTGCAGGGGGATCAGACCGTCGAGGTGGACGGCGACCTGCAGCGGGGTGCCGAGGGGTTTTTCGGGCCAGATCTGGGCAAAGGCGCGGAGCATGGTGAGCGTGTCGCCGCAAAGGCCGATGGGCGTGCGTCGCTTCCACTTGGGGCCGTCGAGGTAGCGCAGGTGGGCGGTGAGGTGGGTGGCGACGTAGTCGATGCGGCGCATGCGGGCGGCGGCCTTGTGGATCATGCGGACCATCACGGCCCGTGCCCCGGCGTCGGTGCGCCATTCGGGGGCCAGCACGTGCGAGTGCCCGACCGTTCGACGATGGGTCGCACGGAACGGCAGGTCGCGGCCGTTGAGTTGATGCCACCAGATATCGCCGAGCACCTGGCTCTCCCAGATCAGGGACAGGTCGGCCTTGGAGAGCCTGCAAAGTTGGGTGACGCTGTGGACGCCGTGGCGTTGCAGGCGGATGTGCATGCCGCGTGCGATGCCGGGCAGATCGGTGAGTTTAAGATGTGCGATTTTCTCGGGCATCTGTTCGGGCAGGATCATGACCATGCCGTCGGGCTTCTCGAGGTCGGTGGCGACCTTGGCGAGCCAGGTGTTGGGCGCCAGGCCGATGGAGCAGCGGACGTAAGGCCCGACACGGTCGCGGATGGCCTGTTTGACGGCATGAGCGATTGCTGCGGCCTTTTCGGGCGTGCGTTCGTCTCCCAGGAGCCTGCCGTACATCTCGTCGATCGAGGCGACGTGGTCGATATGCAGGCAACTCTCCGCGGCGGCAACGATCTGGTGGTGGACCTCGACATAGCGTTTAGGTCTGGCCTCGACGAGCTGGATCTGCGGGCACAGGCGGGAGGCCTCATGGACGCCTGTCCCGGTCTTGACGCCAAACGCCTTGGCCTCGTAGCTGGCGGCGATACAGCAGGTCGTCGCGACAAGGGTGGGCACGACCCCCACCGGCTTGTGCCTGAGCTTAGGATCGTCCTGCTGCTCCACCGAGGCGAAGAAGCTGTTCATGTCGAGGAAGAGGTATTTGAGCGGACCCATAAATACCTAACATATACCGAACAAATAAGGCGGTCAAGGGGTTTGAAAAGCAGAAAAACAGGAAATAATGAAAGCGGAAATAAGAATGAGCCGAACGCCGGTCCTGAGCGAAGCAAAGGGGCGGGTGGTTTTCGGGGTTGGGGGCTAAACCGCAAGCGTAGCCTGCAGCGTCGATGAAAAGTGTACTTCTTTGTGCAAACGGCTAATAGCTTCGCGATTGAACATTGAACATCGCCCATTGAACATCCTCATCCCCAGCCCCAAATCCCCACTACAATGTCCCGTCTATGGAGCAGATGAAGCGTGAACAACTCGGGGTGCAGCAGGAGAAGGCGATCCTGGTCGCGGCGCTGTTGCCGGATGACGGATCGGACCCGCACGATCCTTTGGCGGAGCTACGGTCGTTGGCGGATACGGCCGGGGCGATCTGCTGCGATCAACTGATGCAGAAACGGGCCAAGCCCGATCCGGCGACGTTCATCGGCAAGGGGAAGGTCGAGGAGCTTCGCATGATGTGCGACGCTCATAAGGCCGAGGTCGTGATCTTCGATAACGATCTGAGCCCGTCGCAGATCGGCAACATCGAGGAAGTGATCGAGCGGAAGGTGCTGGACCGCAGCGAGCTGATCCTGGATATCTTCGCGGCCCGCGCCCGGACACATGAAGCCCGGCTGCAGGTCGAACTGGCCCAACTGGAATACACGTACCCGCGCCTGCGTGCGATGTGGAGCCACCTTGAGCGTATCGCAGGCGGCGCACCAACCGGTATCGGCACACGCGGCCCGGGTGAACAACAACTCGAAATCGACCGCCGGATCGTGCAGCGTAAGAAAGCTCAGCTTAAGCGTGAGATCGCGGATGTGCAGGGCCGTAAGACGCGTGAGGTGCAGGCCCGTAACAAGGATTTTTACACCGTCTGTCTCGTCGGCTACACCAATGCCGGCAAGAGCACGCTGTTTAACACCGCGATCCAGAACGCAAGCGGGCAGGAAGGCGGTGCGTATGCGGACGACAAACTGTTTGCCACGCTCTCAACCCGCACACGCAAGTGGGACCTGGGCGGTGGCGACACGGTGATGCTCTCGGACACCGTCGGCTTCGTACGTAACCTCCCCCACCACCTGGTCGCGTCTTTCAAAGCAACGCTTGAAGAAGCGGTGCACGCTGATTTACTGCTGGTCGTGCTGGATGTGTCACACCCCAGGGCGGAGCAGCAACTCAAGACCGTGATGGACGTGCTCGATGACATCGGCGCGACCGAGCCGAAGCGATTGCTTCTGCTGAACAAGGTCGACAAACTGACGCACAACGCCGACCTGCTGGTGATTCAAAAGGAACACCCGGGCAGCATCCCGCTCAGTGCGATCACACAGGAAGGTTTGGATAAGGTGATCGAAGCCGTGCGCAACGAAGCACGCGGCGGCACGCTTGATCTGAACCTGCAACTATCCAGCGCCGACGGTAAAGCGATCCACTTCATCGAAAACCGCGCCAACGTGCTGCAGCGCAACTACGAAGGCGACACCGTCACACTCAGCGTGCGCATCGGCAAACGCCAACTCGATCAGCTATACGCGATGGGCAGTTCAGCGGTGATTGTTGGAGAGGCGGATGATGACGAATCCAAGGGCGGCTGGAGGCGGTGAGTCAAAGCTTTTACCCTGAATGAGAAGTATTCGCCAAGAATATGGCGAATCATGCCGCGACAAGTCGCGGCGTTAAACGGTCATGGATGTCCGTGTCCGCCCCCCTCCCCCTGTGTTGGGGCTGAATTTCTACTATCTACTTGTCAAAGAACTGATTGCGCCATGTCCGCCTTTGCGGGGTAGGACGTCCGCCCCTTTGTTTAATGTCCGCTGAGGCGTAAGGCGGACATGGGGCGGACACGAGAGTCGGCATCAATAAAAAAAACGTTGGCCCTTATAGGGGATAGCGACGGGTTGGTGCGCACAAAGTCGGGTATCAGGGGGGGATGTGGTTGGGTATAAGAAAAAACGCCGCGACAAGTCGCGGCGCTTCGTTGGGAGCAAGTAGAATCGTTCCTAATAAAATACGTTTTATTGCGAATTACTTCAGGCCGCTCTGCAGGAAGAATTCCATCAATTCGTGGCCAAATTCGATGTGCAGGTCGGCTTCGTCGGCGTTCTTTTCGCTGAAGGGGACTTCGCGGACGGCGCGGACGTTTTTGCCGGCCATGAGGAACGGGACGGGGGTTGGATGGTGCTTGCGGTTGTCGACGCGGGTGTAGTGGTCGGGCAACAGGAGGATGCGCCAGTCTTCGCCACGTTTAAGCAGTGCTTCGTGGATCGGGCCGACGACGTGCTTGTCGATGGCTTCGATGGCGGCGACTTTCGTGCCGACGTCGGCGGCGTGGCTGGCTTCGTCCGGGGCCTCGACGTGGACGCAGAGGACATCGTAATTGTCGATCGCAGCAACAGCGTACCTACCTGTGGCAACGTAATCGTTGTCGTGATAGCTGGTCTGGCCCGGCACATCCAGACGGTCCCAGCCGATGAATTGCGAGATGCCTGCGAGCAGGTCGACGGCGGTGATCATCGCGCCTTTGAGATTGAAGCGTGACTCGAAGCTGGGCATGACGGGCTTGCGACCCTGACCCCACGGCCAGAGGTGCGTCGCGGGGGATTCGCCCATCTCGTGGCGGGTCAGGTTGATCTCGTGCTTCTCGAAAAGCTGGGCACTGCGGTCCATCAGGGTATGCAGCAAGGGGGCGAATTCACCGCCGATGGGCAGGTGTTTGAGGATCGGTTCGCCGGGGATGTCGTGTGGCGGGACGGTGACGAGTTCGGACCAGTCGCGGCCTGACGAATCGACGAGGATGTTTCGGTAGCTGACGCCGGGGTAGAGCTTGGCGTCGGGCAGCTCGATCTGTTCTGCAAAGTCGGTCAGCAGGCGGCGGGCCTCCTTATCGGAGATGTGGCCCGCGGAGTGGTCCTGCATCTTGCCATCAATGACTGTGACGAAGTTGACGCGGAAGATCCAGTCGGTTTCGTTCAGTTCGATCCCGAGTGCGGCGGCTTCGAGGGGGGCCCGGCCCGTGTGGTACTTAACCGGGTCGTAGCCCAGCAGGCACATCGTGCAGACGTCTGAGCCGCAGGGCATGCCTTGCGGCGTCGTGGCGGCGGTGCCGAGTCGGCCTGACTTGGCAAGCCGATCGGTATTCGGCGTTTCGGCTGCTTCGAGCGGGGTCTTGCCTTCGAGGTCCGGAACCGGCAGATCGGCAGCGCCGTCGGGGATGATGATGACGTACTTCATGTTTTTTAAGCTGTCAGCCATTAGCCCTTAGCCTTCAGCTTAGAAACGCTAAGCCGCAAGCTGCTGGGTTTCGTTTAAGTCAGATCAGAATTGTACAGGCAGGCCTTCGGCTTTCCATTTTTCGACCAGCAGGCGCATCTCGTCGAGCGCGAGCTTCAAGCGTTCGGAGGCGTCGTTGAGGTTGTCGTAGAGGGCGGGGTCGCTGATGGCCTTGCCGAGGGTACCGCCGCCTTCGAGGGTTTTATCCGCCAGTTTCTGGAGCGATTGCACGGTGACGCTCATGTCATCGGCGACCGCGACGTACCTGGCGCGGAGCGTATCGAGGCTGTCGTTGAACCGCTGGCTGAGGGCACGGGCATTGGCCGCGGTGGTGCGGACATCTTCACGAAGCTCTTCATCGTTGACGTATTGGTTAACACCCGCGACAGCTTCCTTGAGTTCGGCCAGACGCTGGTCCGTACGGGCCAGGACGGTCGCCATGTTGCCGATCGCGTCGCCGTTGTCGACATCACCGGTGCTTCGCATCTCGACCAGTTGGTTGATGTTCTGGCCGACGAGTGTCCATTCTTTACTGAGCGTATCGACGTTGTCGGAGATGCGTTTAAACTCCTGCATCGGGCCTCGAACGGCCGTGCGCAATTCCTCAGCGATCTGCGTGAAGTCGACCGCGGGTTCCCCCTTGATGACGGCCGAGCCGTCTTTTGGGAGATAGCCGGAGATCGGATCGTTTTTTCTGCCGATATCTGCAACCGCGGAACCACCCAGCAGCGACGGGAAACGCGAAGTCACAACGACATCATCCGGTAACTGCACGACCGGATTGGTGATCAGCGCAACCGCGACGACGCCTTCCTTGGGTGCAGCCTGAAAGTTGATTGTCTCGATCCTGCCGATGTCGATGCCGTTGTAGATCACCCGGCTTTCGGGATGTAGACCGCCGGCGGTTGGCAGTTCGATCGTGACGTTGTAGCCGGTCTCGATCATGTCCTGGAGGTCGCCTACTTTGAAAAGCAGGAACGCCAAGCCCAGGATGCCGGCAAGCGTGGTTGCCCCAACGATTGTGCTTCGTGTGCTTTCCTTCATTGCGTCGCCTCCCTGCTGAAGTCAGGCGTTGTGCCTGCCACACTGATGGTCTGGCTTAATGGCCGATTACGCCCCATGCGGGCTCGGGGTATCCAGGCCCTCCTGGATCGACTCCAGTTCGATCTGGTCGGCCTGGCCTTGAATAAAACGCTGGACCAGTGGGTTTTCGCTGCGTAAAAACGTTTCCGGGTCACCGTCACAGATGATATTCCCATCGTAAAGAAGCAGCATCCGGTCTGCAATTTTTGCGGCGCTGGCCATGTCATGGGTCACCACGATGCTGGTGATGCCGAATTTGGTGTTCAGGGCGATGATCAGCTCATTGATCAGGTCGGCCCGGATGGGGTCGAGTCCGGTGGTCGGCTCGTCGTACATGACCAGCCGGGGCTCCAGTACGATCGCCCGGGCCAGTGCCACACGCTTCTTCTGCCCGCCGGACATCGCGGAGGGCCATTTATTCTGCAGACCGGAGAGCCCGACCATACGCAGCACGCGGTCCACCCGCTCGTCACGCTCGGCGGCGGACATCCTGGTGTGCTCAACCAGGGGGAACTCGACGTTCTGCCCCACGTTCATGGAGTCGAACAGGGCGCTCATCTGGAAGAGGAACCCGATCTGCTTACGGACCTCGACCAGGTCGGAAGGGCGCATGGTATCGATGCGTTTTTCATCGAAGTAGACCTCGCCACGGTCGGGGGTGAGCAGGCCGACGATGAGTTTGAGCAGAACACTTTTGCCGGTACCGGACGGGCCGATAATGACGGTTGTCTGTCCGCGTTTGATATCGAGCGAAACGCCGTTAAGGACACGCAGGGTTCCAAAGCTCTTGTAGACGTTATCGAGCCGGACCAGGGTGTCTCCGCCGGCACGGTGTGCTCGGAGGGTGGTACCGGAATCGGGTCCGAGCATGGTCGCGGGGTAAGGCCGCCAACCTGCGCCACTGGCCAAACGCTCGTCATGCCCTTTTTGTTGAGCATCCGTGCTCTGAGTCGTGTTGTCCGGCCCATTGGTCACGTGTGGTCTCACTCGGCGAGGAAGTACTCACGGATACAACCAATCACTTCATCCTGTTCCTGACGTGTCATTTCCGGGAACGCCGGCAAACTCAACACCTGCTCGCATGCCTCCTCCGCGAAGGGCAGGCTGCCCGGCTCATATCCCAGATGCGCAAAACATGGTTGCAAGTGAAGCGGCTGTGAGTAGTAAATCCGGTTACCGATCCCACAGGCGGTCAGATGGTGACTAAGCCCATCACGCATGCCCTTACCGCGAACACGAACGGTGTACTGGTTGTACACGTGACGCCGGTTTTCCACCTCGAACGGTGTCGTGATGGCAAGCTCTTCCAGTTCGTGGCCGTAGTGGTCGGCGTGTTGACGGCGTTTTTCACACCACTCATCCAGGAACGGCAGCTTAATGGAAAGGCAGGCGGCCTGAATACCATCCAGACGGAAGTTACCGCCGACATTCGGGAAGTGGTCGGGGACATCCGCGCCGTGATTGCGGAGTTGCTTGATGCGCTGTGCCAGTTCATCATCGTTGGTCGTGATCGCTCCACCATCCCCCAGGCCCGCCAGGTTTTTTGTCGGGTAGAAGCTGAAGCAACCCACGTCGCCGATCGAGCCAACCAGTTTGTCCTGGTAGCGTGCACCTGCGGCTTGGGCGGCATCCTCGATCACTTTGAGGTTGTTGGCTTTGGCCACCTCCATGATCGTGTCCATGTTGGCGCTGAGCCCGTAAAGATGGACGGGGATGATCGCCTTGGTCTTATCGGTAATCGCGCCCTCGATATCCTTGGCCTGAAGGTTGTAGGTCCGTGGGTTGATGTCGATGAACACCGGCTTGGCGCCGAGTCGGGCGATGCTGCCGGCGGTGGCGAAGAAGGTGAACGGCGTGGTGATGACCTCGTCACCGGGGCCGATATCCATCGCCATCATGGCCACGACCAGCGCGTCGGTGCCTGAGGAGACCCCCAAGGCATGCTTGACGCCGCAGTACTCTGCGAACTGCTGCTCGAATTGCTTGACGTATTCGCCGAGAATGAACTGCCCGGTACGGGTCACTTCATCAAAGGCCTGCCGCATCTGCGGCATGAGGGTTTCGTGCTGACGGTTGAGATCTAATAGAGGTACTGTCATAGGGAAATCCTGCACTTCCTTGTGTCTAAGGCACAGAGGATAGTCTGCCGTGGTCTGGAAGCCAAGGCGGGGCCACAAAATTGGGCCCCGGATGTCAAAACTTGACAACAATGCGACGTCCCGAGAGTCTAAAGTCTTATCTACCATGGACAACGGGGTACGGATGAGCCATAGCGCCAGACAAACCTTCACATGCCCACACTGCCGCAAGCGGTTCCAGTGGACCACGAAGATCGCGGACCGCAAGGCCCAGTGCCCTAGCTGTCACAAGCGCATCCGCATTCCAACCGTCCCGGGAAGGGTCGCCGAGGCCGTCGATCCCCTGCCTGAGCAGCCCAAACCCGAGGCCAAGGACGAATCCAACACCTACGAACTGGACCTGACGGGCATCGATGAGACGATCGTCGAGCCCCCACCGACCCCCGCCCAGCAGGCCGCCGCCCAGACCGGCCGGTGTCCAGCCTGCAACCAGTCGATCAAGCCGGGGGCCGTGATCTGCATCAAGTGTGGCTACAACCTGAAAAAAGGTAAGCGGATGCAGACCGCCGTCACCGACCCTGACGCGCCGGTCGATACCAGCAACTTGCCGGGGGGAGGGATGCCGGGGATCGGGAGCAGCTCGGTCTTACTTGCGCTTGAAGAAGGAGAGGATGATGCCACCGACAATAAATGGCAGGACGTGCTTATCCCTGCCATCCTTCTGGCGGTGGGCCTGCTGTGGCGAGTAGGCGTCGATATCCTCGCGGACGGCCACGGGACCGGGTACCTGATCGCACGTACAGCTATCGAAGCCTTGTTTGTGCTGCCTATCATGTTTATCGGCACGATCCTGATAGCGATGATCATGTCAACTACGTTCGGATCGTTGTTGACGACGCTAATGAAGCTGGCGGCGATCATCGTCGCGCCGGAGATATTCGGCGACCTCATGACGCTCTGGCTTGGTCCCTTCGCGTGGCACTTCCCAGGTATCTTCCTGGTCGCGCCGATTTACTTCGGCTTGTACTTCTGGGGTTTTTCGGGCTTGTTCGATCTTGACCCGACAGAAGCGAGCGTCGCCACCGCACTCATGTTTATCACGAACTTCATGCTGCGGGCTGCGCTGACCGTATTTTGTTTGCCTTACCTCTTTTCGCTGTTCCCGTAAGCGAGCGTTATTCGCTTTCACTGAGGCGTTTCACTTCCTCGCCGCCGAGGATATCCAGCGCTTCACGCAACATCGCCGGCACCATTTCGGCATAGGGTGAGTTGCCTGCAGCCTTGATGAGATCAGCGGGATCAATGTCATTCATGTTCGTTGGCTTGCCGCCTGGGAACCATGTATCGCCCGAGCCCAGCAGGTTAAAACGCATCTTGCCGTATTCGATCATGTCCCAACCGACGGCCAGGTTGCGCAGCCAGAGCATCAGTTCGTAGTTCAATTCGCCGGGGATTTCGGTGTACTGCGGCATGCCTTTGCCCATCGCTTCCGGATGATCCACACCTGTTGCGTCACGCATGGCTTGTGTCAGCCGTTGGATAATCGGATTGATGTGTTGCTCTGCCTCATTAAGCAGAGACACCGCTTGCATGTGCAGATCGAAATCACTCGGACGAGCGGCGCCGACACTGATCGTATGCACCTTGGGCTGGCTCAGGCAGAACAGGTCATTGAAGACGATCGGGTGTAGCGGGTTGCATAGTTCAACGAGTTTGTCAGAAGGCGAGTAGAGCTTGCCTCCCTTATCCGACGGGCTGATGATGAATACGCCCATGTCGCGTTTGATCGCCTCTTCGATGGCGGGCCAGTTGCGTTGGAAGATGTAATACCAGTGCAGGTTGACGTAATCGAAGCCCTTGCCGACCTCAGGTTCGCCGTGACGGATCGCGTCGAGGATGACGTCGAGTGAGCCGTGCGTTGAAAAACCGACGTACTTGACCTTGCCCTGCTTGCGGAACTCCTGGGCGACATCGAAACAGCCGCCGGGACGGATAGCACGCTCCAGGCGTGTGCGGTCATTGATCCCGTGAATGCCCAGTAACTCAACGTGATCCAACTGCAGGCGTTCGAGCGACTGCTCGAAGTTCTTGCGGAATTCCTCGGGGTCTTCCTCGGGCCCGACCTTGGTCTGCACGATGATCTTATCTCGCGGTAGTTTGGGCAGGACAAGGCCGAGTTGCCGTTCGCTGGGGCCGTAACCGCGTGCGGTTTCGATGTGGTTGATACCCAGCTCAACAGAGCGGTGGATAGTCGCTTCAAGGTTGGCCTGGTTTTCTTTGCCGATCTCATTTATCGGCTTGTCTTTCCAGCCCTCCTGGTAGCGCATGCCCCCGCAGCTCAGGACAGGTATTTGCAGTTCGGTTCGGCCGAATCGGCGGTATTGCATCTTGACGGTTGTGGGATCGAAGTCGGTGCCGGTCGTTGTGGTAGTCATGGTCTGATCGAATGTGTTAGATCGTGGTTAGCAACATACAACATGTCATTGATGGAAGTATAGCAACAGCAGTATAGCCTTCCACGATTGCGATTTCGTGAATCCAGACATGAAACGAATGTTACATCGCCGACTACTGGTTCTGCTGGGCTTCCTGCTCAGCTTTTTCCCGCTCAAGACGTTCACGTCGGAGGCGGCGACGTTCTTTGCGAGCTTCACGCTCCTCGGCAGTCAATTCCTGACCAGTTTGGTCCTCATCATTTTTTGCTTCGGCGTCCTGGTCATCATTGTCGTTCTGGTCTGCTTCAGGCAACTTCCCGGTCTTTAGTATCTCATTTAACAGCCCCCCTACCGCGCTGCCGGCTTCTTCTCCGAGTTTGTCACGCAGTGTCCCGCCTAATTCGTTTTCCAGTTGGCCTTGAAGAGCGGCTTTAGCCAGTTCGCCCGTCAGCAGTTTCATATCCAGCTTGGGTTCATCGAACGTGCCGGTGAGTGGGATCACGATGACCTGATCCGCATTGATCTTGCCCTTAAGCCATGAAATTTGAGAGAGGGTTGAACCCGGAATCGTCATCTGAAGGTCCAGCGCCCGGCTATTCAGATCGACCTTGCCGGAGAATCCGAATTTGACCTCATCGATACTCATGACAAGGTCCTGGTAGGAGAGCTTGCCATTATCCAGAGAGAACGTGAACGGCGAAAAATCAACGTTCAACAGGTTTCGATTGCTGATACCGAATTGTGAAAGCAATTCTGCCAGATCACCCTCACCCCTCAGGTTCAGTTCGCCGAGGTCCAATGCCACGTTGGCGTTGACATCTTTAAGCGTCACATCGCGCAGCGGGACCGAAAAGCCGTCTTTCTTCACGGTCACACTGACAGGCAACTTGGCTGATATCGCGCTACCCAGGAATGGGTTGATTTTTTTCAAAAAGACCTGGGATAAACTGGGTGTTACACGGAAGGACATCGGTGCGTCGTTCTTGAGTATCCACCGATCATCTTCGACCAGAAGCTTCAGGTCGGCAGAGCAGTAGCGGTTTTTCATCACCATATCCAAACCACCGGTCGTGCCCTCTTCAGCCGGGCTGTATTCACCATTGAGCGTGAGGTAAGCGCGGGCGCCAACCGCGGCGATGAGTTCTCCACCCATGTCGAACAGGGCATCGACCAGATCGATCGGGGCCTGGCGGACTTCGGTATCCGTCATGTATGTTGCATTGGCAAACGACAACTTCTCATCGATTCGGGCGATGCCTTTGATGGTGGTATCGGATTTGATCCTGCCGTTCTTCGAGTCTTCATCTTCTCCCGTGGGATACGTAATCGCTGAGTTCAGAACGAGGCGCGTATCGCTGAACATGCCATGATTAACAAGATCAACCAGGAAGTCGCTCAAGGTGGCGACATACTCACCATCCTGCATGACACGGACTTCAGGGCTGACGAGTTTTACGGCCGCGGAGCATGCATCAGGATCGAGTGCGTAACCGCCTTCAGCCAAAGCCTTCAACGCCAGTTTGAATTGTGTGACATCCAGCCTGATTTTTGCTGGCGCACCAAGTGTGATTTGCGGCGCGTCAGACACTTGCTCGGCCGTAGCAGGTTCTGTGTATGCTTGCATCAGGTCATCAAGCAGGTTCTGGTTGAGTGTCAGCTTGGCGTAGGAACCATCAGCCAATGTCGCCTGAACAGACTGATCGCTGTAAGCAAACGAACCGATGAGTGTGGTGTTCAGGTCGGTCTCGCTTGCTTCGGTCAAGGCATCAACTTCAAATCGCCCCGTCATGCCGTTGGTTGCACGATCGGGTTGTGTGGTAAGACTAACCGTCGTGTCCATTGACTTACCGAGTGTGCGTGTCGCCAGGCCTTTCGTGACGTTGGGGATCAACTCATCCAGGATCGCGGCAACAGGCGCGTTAGTGATTTGCGCGTTTACCATGGCCGAAATGTGTGCAACATCAAACTGACCATCCGCGTTCATCAGGTCCTTTAGTTGGATATCGAACGCCACCTGTCCGGGCTTGTTGTTCAGACCGCTGGTGGTGTTGAAGTTTGCATTTAATGATTGACTCAACTGTGAAGTCTTCAATGAACCGGTTGTGGATTCGAGCGTGACCTCACCGACGTTGTTGATATCCAGCTTCGTATCTGAAATAGCAAGCGCCAGTTCCATGCTCAACCGCGACAGGTCCACGCCCTGCTCAGTGAAGGGTAGATTCAAGCCGTTAAGCGCAATCGTGATATCAACCGGCTGCTGGAGCTTGCTTGTGGCAACGCCTTCTTTCGTATTGATGACCGCCCAGGCATTCGGTGTCAGCGTGTAGCGGATTGTCGATTCATCCTCACGGCGAAGACCGGCATCGTCGTAGGCGATCCTGGTATTGACGTGCAATTGTTCCGTGTCGGACTTCACGTGTGCCGTGCCGCCTGCTGCCGTGACATCTGCGACGACCTGGCCGTTGAGCCGCAAACCGAGTAGTGTCACAAGCCTGCCGTCTTCCTGTAAAAACGCATCGAGCGAGACGATCGGCAGATCTACCAGTTGGCTATCGATGTGTGCGACGGCCTTGGCGAGTTGCAGGTTGCCGTCGGCGCTAAACAACTGGTCGATTTTCGCATCCGCCGAAACAGAGCCGGTGTTAGCGCCGTGGCTGACGCTGGCGCTGAGTTTGGCGATCAGTTGTGTCGGATCATTCGCGGTTAGCTGGGCTTGCGAAACCACCAGACGGATCGGCTCTTTGGCATCTTGCGATCGGTAGGTCACATCGACATCACGCAGATCAAATGCGAAAGACAAACCTTCGGGCCAGAGCCCTTGGCCGGCAGATGGCTCGCTTGTTTTTGTGCTGGCACTTTTACCAGCTGTGGAGGCCAGCGCTTGTTGAAGGTTGGTCGTCCCGTCCTTATAGCCAATCACATCGCCACGGACCTGCTCGATACTTATCTGCCCCAGCCCAAGACCGCCTCGCAGCAAGCCCAGGATCGAAACATCGGGCAGATCGATTGAACCGATCTTCGCTACTTCGCTGCCGGCAGTATCGCGTATGACCAGCCCCGTCACACGCTGGCCCCCCCGCCAGCTCAGGCTCATGCTGTCAGCTTCCACCTTACCTGCAACCTGGTCACTGACCGTACTCATCACAAACCGCTTGCCGGCTGAGGTACTAAGTAAGGTCGGCAGCAGTGCGACCAGAACGACCACGACGATCAATAGCAAACACAGAACAACCACCACACGCCGTAGCCAGCGACGCTTCACCGGGGCTGATTCAGGTTTCTTTTCGGTTTGACCTTTTGTTTGATCCGCCATCATACATCTCCGGCCGAAGGCTCTTGCGCTTTTTCAACTACTTCACTGTTCCCAAGATAGTAGCCACACTCGGGACAGACCGGCGAGGCCAACTTATGTAATAAATAGTCGCACTGCGGGCAGCGGGGTTCCTCGATCTTGATCTCGAACCGCAATTTGCACGCGGAACACCGTGAATGACCGCTGGTTACAACCTGTTCTGTCAAACACCTCGGACAGGTGATCTTGATATCCAGTGAGGTGGACTCAACCGAGGCTTCTTTTTCGATGCCTGCAACCTTCATCAGGATCGGTACGGTGATCGTGCCTAGCGCGGTCAGGATGCCGAACACACCTATTTCGCGCACCCAGAAGTCCTCATCCGGCTCGCCTTCGACTAACGCACATATCGTGATCGATAACGCGAGCAGAAAGACCATGCCGATCGCCGCCCTACGGATCCAAAGATAGAAGCCTCTAAATGAAGAGAGTGACAGCAAGGCCATGTGCGGCAATGCGATGGCCCATGTCGCCAACCAAGCCATTACTTTTGCCAACGTATCGTCGTCGACGACCCGCCAGATATTTTCGTACCAGATCACGATCAGGTAGACAATCAGGCTGAGGCCGCTAAGTACGAACGTGCTGATCATGGCAAGACGCCATCGACCGCGCTCAAGCACCACGGCCGCGCCGAGCGATGTCAGGCTGAAGAGCGCAGCGGTCAGTGTCGTCAGGATGATCTTGACTTCGGTATGCCCGAAGTTACCAAACACAAACGCCCAGATACCCAGCAGTGCCGCCAGCGAGAGTGATCCGATTACGCCCAGGAGGAAAGTGCGTTTGAGGTGCATGGCCATATTCTAACAGCCCGACGTACTGACGCTGTATTACGCCGCAACCATTCGCGCAGGCCGGCAGCCTGCGGCTAAGGGTTTCAGGGATGGATCAGATGGCGGCATAACGCCCAATTGATAACAATCCCATAGCCGCGACCCGCCGGGTCGCGCGGGGGTTCGTGCTTCGGGTGCGTGAGGTACACCGTCTGCGCGCGGGCTGTCAGCCCGCGGCTAGGGTTTTCAAGAATGGATTGGATCGCTAAGCCGCAAGCGGCTTACAGTTTTTCTGCTGCAACGCTGGCAAGCTCGCTGCGTTCGCTCTTGGCGAGCGTCACGTGGCCGACCATGTGCTGGCCCTTGAGTCGTTCGACCATGTACGACAGGCCGTTGCTGGAAGCATCCAGGTACGGGTTGTCGATCTGAGCGATGTCGCCGGTCAGAACGATCTTCGTACCTTCGCCGACACGTGAGACGATCGTCTTGACTTCGTGCGGCGTGAGGTTCTGAGCTTCGTCGACGACCATGAACTGGTGCGGGATGCTTCGGCCGCGGATGTAGGTCAATGGTTCGAGCACGAGTTGGCCGGATTCCATCAGAGCGTTGATGCGTTGCTCGGCGGGCTTGGAGTCGGCATGCTGCGCACCTGCGCCGCGTGTGGACATCAGGTAACTGAGGTTATCAAAGATCGGCTGCATCCAGGCGCTGAGTTTCTCATCCTTATCGCCGGGCAGGTAGCCGATGTCTTTGCCCATGGGCATGATCGGGCGGGCAACCAGCATCTTGTCGTAACGCTGTTCGCTGAATGTCTTGGCCATGCCGGCCGCGATGGCGAGCAGGGTTTTACCCGTACCCGCTGAACCAAGAAGTGTAACGAGCTTGATCTCGTCATCGAGTAACAGGTCAAGCGCCATGGTCTGTTGGACGTTGCGTGCCATGATGCCGTAGACAGGCTTGCGAGGCCCGTGGATGGGGATGGCGTGATCGGTATCGGCCAGGCGTCGGGCGATACCGGTATGCGATTCATCGACCGCGTCTTTAAGCACGAGGAACTGGTTGGCAAACAGCTCCAGCTTGATCTCATCACCGTCTTCGGTGTGTTCGACCAGGTGCGGTCCCAGTTCTTCGGTATCAAGCTGCTTCTCTTGATACAGGCTGTCGATGATAGAGGAAGGTACGGTCAGGTTGAGGTAGCCGCTGTAAAGCCTATCCGAGTCGACCTTCTGAGCTTCGAAGTCCTCAGTCTGAATACCCATGGCATCGGACTTAAGGCGAACGTTGATGTCCTTTGTGATCAGGATCGTGGGCAGGCCTTTTTCTTTCAGGCCCCAGGCGACACCGATGATACGGTTGTCGGGCTTGTCTTCCCGGATCCAAGGCGGACGCTCATCGGTCGAGAAGTCCACGCGGATACGTCCGCCGTGGCCGTTCCACTGCACGCCTTTGTTGAGTTGTCCCTTACCGCGCAGCCTGTCAAGCTGACGGATCACCTCACGGGCGCTTCGTCCGATGTCATCATTCTGGGCTTTGAATTTGTCCAACTCCTCCAGGACCGTGAACGGGATCACGACCTCGTTGTCGTCGAACATGTACAAAGCAGCGGAATTATGTAACAGGACGTTCGTATCCAGGACGAAGTGCTTGACCGACTTATCGCGGTCCTGCTCTTTTTGGGTCACCTTGGATTCTCCGGCCGATGGCGGGCGTGTCGCTGTACTCATGAATCTGGGTCCGTCCCCTCTAAAGGTATGTATCGGGCTAATTTAAAAGCAGGCTTACTTTTCTGGCCTGTTGATTGCAAGCCTCTGGCCCAACACTTTTTATACGCATCGTGTTAACTTTGTGTTCATGCACATAAACTGGTTATCGGGCCTTGATCCCGCCGAATGCAGCCCCGATGCTGTGCTTGTGCAGGATGTCGACATCCTTGAAGCCCACGCGGCGCAACAGCTCAAGCTGATACATCAACGGCCGGGGAGTGTCTTCTTTCTCGATGTAGGCGAACACGTGGTCACGATAGGCTTCATCACGTAATGAAACCAGGTAGTCACCATATTGTTCCCAAGCCATGGCTTGTATGGCTGGATGAGAATGCTCAACCATATCCGAGATCCAGAAAGAGCCGCCGGGCCTGAGGCTGCGGTAGATCCTCTCGAACACTGCTTCCCATTCGTCATCCGAACGCAGATGGTGCAGCACCGCCGCAGCCAGAATGATGTCGTATTGATTGACGCCAAGGTCCAGTTGGCGGATATCCCCCTGCAATAGTTCGACCCGGCCGCTTGTCTTACTGCCAACTCGCTGTTGAGCGCGTTCAAGCATCGGCTGGCTCAGATCGATGAGTGTGAAGTTCAGGTCGGGCAAACGCTCTAGGAGCTTCAGGCTGTAGTTCCCCGCACCACAGCCGATATCCAGAACATCTTTCGCGTTCGGCGATACAACCGACGCGGCCTCGGCGATCAACTCCAGCATGTGCGGCGAACCGGGCATCGCCTGGTGACCGGTTTCAAGATTGCTGAAACGTTCGACGTCGTGATCGAAACGTTGACGGATTTCTTCTACGGTAGACTTCGTCGTCATGCAACACCCCCTTTCCATTCTTCTGCAAGCATGGCGTACTGCACCCAGTCGATAAACTCGCCATGTAGAGGAACCGCTTTACGGAACTGAACGACGCGCTCAAATCCAAGCCGTTCGGGCACCGCCTGGCTCTTCTTATTCTCCGCAGCGGCGTGGATGGTTACGCGGTTTAATCCAAGGTCTTTGAATGAATAATCCACCATAGCACGCGCCGCGCGCGTCACAATGCCGTTGCCCTGCGCTGATTCAGCCAACCAATAACCGACATCGGTGCTCTTATTGAACGCATCGATCGGTTGATTGCCGATGCATCCCACAAACTCACCCCGGTAATAAATCATGGTCGAAAAGCCTTTGGTTTCAGCGACACAGGTCAGGTTCTGCTGGATAAACTTCTCGGCTTCGGCTGGCGCATAATCCGGACCGCACCACGCCATCCAGCGGGCAATGTGGTCACGATTCGCATCAACCAATTCGTATAACTTCTGCGCGTGGCGAGGCTCCGGGAGGTGTAACTCAAGCTCATCGTCAATGTGATACGTCAAAGCAAACGGCGGAGAGGTTGGCTCCCACTCATCCGCCAATACACCGAACTCGGTCGCGTCCCAGTATTCGTCACCGATCTTCCATGACTGCCGCGAAATACCCTCAGGCTCTAGCCCCAGACGCTTGGCCAATGCAAGACTCGGCTTGTTCCGTGGTTCGATCCGGATATTCACCCGGTTAAAACCCAACTCACGGAATGTCAGATCAATCAGCGCACGCACCGCCCGGGTCGCAACTCCTCGGCCGCGCGCCGATTCCGCAAGCCAGTAACCGACTTCAACCTGGTTGCTGCGTTTATCCGGCCGAATATGAAAAACCATGCCGACCAGCTCACCATCCAACTCGACGCCCAGGCTCATGCACCCCATCTCAGCGGTCTGCTTCACCCAACCGCAGATATGCTCTCGGATCACACTCACCTCAGAAACTTCCTTGGCCCACTGCATCCAAGGCAGAATCGCGTGACGGTTTGCATCAATCAGAGCGTACAACTCATCCGCATGGCGAGGTTCGACAAAACGCAGCGCCAAATCGTTATCGATTTGATATGTGAGTTTCATGGTGTCGTCCCCTTCTTGCCGACAGGCCGGCACATCGTGATGCCATCCTTGTATCGATCGGGCCCGAACTTGAATTCCTGAGGTATACGGCCTACTTCCTGAAAACCAAACTTTTTATAAAGTGCGATGGCCCGATCGTTGTCGCTGTAAACAGAAAGTCTTATCAATTCCAGCACGGGATGCGACTCTGCCCACTCGATCAGCTGGACGAGCATCAACGAACCCAGGCCGGAATCCCAATAAGACTGGCGCAACGTCATACCGATCCCGGCTACGTGCGTAAGCCGCTTGTGGGTATCTGTCCCACAGGACAACATGCCGACAACTTCGTTATCCGCCAGAGCCAACAGCGCGACTCTCCCTAAGGCATCATCTCGGTCTTTGATCCAGGCGCGTTCTTTCGAGATGGTCATTGTAAATTCATCGGGCTCGGTCAGGATGTATTCGGTAAACTCCGGCAACCCTTCGTGCATATAACGCAGTATCGCCTCGGCGTCGTCGGGTATCGCCCGTCGGATCACAACTTCACGGCCATCACGCAGACGAACACATTGGGGGGTCAGTTTATTCATGACGATACCGCTTTCGGATTGCCCACCCAACGGCTCATGATGATCTCGTCCACATATTCATCGTTACGATTGATATGCCAGCGTTTTCGACCGGTCGGCTCGAAGCCGTGTTTCTTATACAGATGAGCGGCACGGTCATTGCCATCAATCACGCTAAGCGAAACGACATCCAGAGTCTCACAGGCTTGGACCCAATCGACAAGTTCGCCCAGCAGGATCGTGCCCAGGCCGCGATCGCACCAGTCTTTGCGGATGGAAATACCTAACTCGGCGCAATGACGCACACGAACAAACGGGCCGTGACTATCCACACCACAGATGGAGGCAATTTGCCCATCGGCTTCGCTGAGAATCGTAACACCCGCCACTTCATCCCGGCGGGCCTTGACCCATTCACGTTCGCTTTCAAGGCTCGGTAATACGTCGTCCGGGCCCCACATCAAAAAATCGGTGTCGTGGCGGACAACGTCGAGGTAATCGATTAACAGCTTGGCTTCTTCAACCTCCGGGCTGCGCAGCAACACCTGTGCTCCATCACGGAGCGTCACCGTCTTTGGGGGAAAGAGGCTCATGGTTGTGCCGCCTTCCCGCCGGAGTCATCATCACCATTCATCGTGGTTGCTTTAACTTCTTTTTCATCCGTGGTCTTGATACGGTTGATCGCGGCCAGGTAAGCCTTGACCGCAGCTTCGATCACGTCCGTGCTCAGGCCACGTCCACGAACCTTTCGATCACGATGACGGATGCGGACGGAGACTTCGCCCTGTGCATCCTTACCGCCGGTGATCGCGCGGGTCGAGTAATCTTCCAGCGTAACGCGTACACCGGTAATGCGTTGGATGGTGGAATAGCAGGCATCGATCGGACCGTCACCGGTTGAAGCATCGGTCTGCTCTTCACCCGAAGAGTCGCGCAACGTCACGGTCGCGGTGGCAATCACACCGGTACCACTGGTAACCTGGAAACCGACCAACTCCCACAATTGACGGCCTGATTCGAGTTCCTGATCCAGGATCGCTTCGATATCTTCGTCGTAAACATCCTTCTTCTTGTCAGCCAGCTTTTTGAATGCTTCGTAGACCTTATCGAGTGTTTCGTTATCCAGCGAATAGCCCAACTCGACCACACGGTCGTTCAGCGCGTGACGACCGGAGTGCTTACCCAATACCAGCTTGGATTCGGGCACACCGATCGAGACCGGGTCCATGATTTCGTAAGTGTTGCGGTTCTTGAGCATACCATCCTGGTGGATGCCGGCCTCGTGTGCAAAGGCATTTTCACCGACCACCGCTTTATTCCGCTGTACCTGCAAACCGGTCAGGTTCGAGACCATCCGGCTGGTGGGATAGATCTTCTTGGTCACGATGTTAGTCTGGTATTTACTGTAATAGTCAGCACGCGTGGCCAACGCCATCACGATTTCTTCCAATGATGCGTTACCCGCACGCTCACCGATCCCGTTAATTGTGCATTCGACCTGGCGCGCGCCGCCGGCAACAGCCGCCAATGAGTTGGCGACCGCCAAACCCAAGTCGTTATGGCAGTGCGATGAGAGGATGACGCCGTCGCGGTCGATCTGCGGCAGCTTCTCTCGAACATAAGCAAAGATGTGCCCATACTCCTCCGGCACAGCATAGCCGACCGTATCCGGGATATTGACCGTCGTCGCCCCGGCTTCGATGACCGCGCCAGTAATGTCGACCAGGTAATCCAACTCGGTACGCGATCCGTCTTCCGGACTGAACTCGACATCTTCTACAAACTGACGGGCACGTTTGACCGAATCCACGGACAGCTTGATGATTTCCTCAAATGCCTTCTTGAGCTTGTGCTCACGATGGATCTTGCTTGTCGCGCAGAATACGTGGATACGTGGATTATTCGCGCCTTTCAACGCTTCACCCGCCCGGTCGATATCACGGGGTACACAGCGTGACAGACCCGCCACCGTCGCCCGTTTCAACTCACGGCCGATCGCATGGACGGCATCGAAGTCGCCCTGGCTGGTGATCGGGAAGCCCGCTTCGATGATGTCCACACCCAGCGCCTCAAGCTGACGAGCGATCTCCATCTTCTCGTGATGGTTCAGACTCGCACCCGGGGACTGCTCGCCGTCGCGCAGTGTCGTATCGAAGATACGGATCGGGGTGCGTGAGGATGGATCGTTCTCAGTGGACTGGCTCATGGTTGTGCTCCGTCGCTAAGCCGCAAGCGGCTGATGTTGAATTTACTAAAGTCTAGTGGTTAATGGTTAATGACTTTCTATACAAAAAAACCCTGTCGGCGTTGGCCGGACAGGGCTGTTGGTATCGGTTAAAAAACCTTCGCAGGACCCTATCCGGCGCACTCCATAAGCTTGAGGCTAAGCAGGAGCCCTACAAACTTGGAAGCGGTAATAGGCGAATTGCGGTGGTTCATGAGCAGCGTATCGTAAGTAGGTCCCGGCAGTCTTGTCAACCCTTTGGATCGGCCATCCAACGGGACCTCATGAGTTTCTAGTAACTTCGACCAACGCGTCGTCCCAGGCCTAACCCCACGAGCAGCAGCATCGCCCCACTGGCCGGCTCCGGGACACCCGCCCACCAGGCCAGGGTGAAGTCAGGCAGCGTTTCATAGCCGGGATAGAAAGTCGTGTCTTCAGTAAATACAACTCTCAGTTTGTATGCCCCGGACTGTTCGATCTGCCAGAAGATGTGTTCGAGATTATCCACCTCACTGATCGAACTCCAGACCGCTTGATCCGTCAGCGTGTCATCGCTGTGCATCAGGTAAAGGTCCATGTTATCAAGAGGAAATCCAAAGAACGAATCCGTTTCCGATTCATAAGAACCCAGGATGCCGTTATCCAAAAAATATACCGAACGATCCCAGACCAGCGTCGCACTGATGAAGTCACCGGCTGACAATAAATCTTCAAATTCGTAATCAAAGTAATCGCCCTCGGTCAAAGCAAGATTACTGTCCCAACCGATGTTCTCAACCACACCGGGCCCTTGCTCCCCAGCATCGTATTGCATCAAAGCACGTGAGACGTCCAGTTGCCCCGCGCCCATCTGATCATCTAAAGGCACTGTCTGATCGGTGTATGCCTCGCTGGAAAGCCAGTTCAATCCTTGACGATCTTCAATCGTCAGACTCATCCCCAGCAGGCCGTCCACCTTGTTCACCGAATTCACCATCACCGCTCGCATCGTCTGGCTGGAAGTATCCATGCCCCGATAGGTGCCCCACTGCTGAAGTAGCGCCCCCGCTCCAGCAACGAGCGGCGCGGAAAAACTGGTGCCGGAAACCGTGGCCCAATCCGGGTCCACATCATCTTCAGTACTGATGTTGGGTGACATGAACTGCGTCACATCCGCCGGGAGGCTTGCATGCTTGTAATTGATGGCGCTGCTCGAATCCCGGCCGTCATCGTCTTCCCAACCGCCAAACGGCACGACCATCCCCACACCCGGGGCAACCAGGTCCGGCTTGGATCGGCCGGTCCCGATATCATCGGTCGGACCTGTCGTACTGAATGAAGCGACACGGTTTGTCCTCGGATCAGTCGCGCCGACGGTCAAGCCGTTGTAAGCATCAGCCGGAATGGTGAACGCGATATTGTTCGGTCCGGTGTTCCCGGCGGGGATCACCACCAACACATCTCTCGTTTCAGCCAGATAATCAACAGCCAAGGTGAATCTTGAATTACCCTGTGCATAAGAATCGATCCCCTGGTCCTCGACCAACAGGATACTCGCGGACGCGTTTATCAGATCAAACGCCGCTTCAATCGCGCCGTCGGTACTCTTATCCAGATTACTTTCCCAGAACTTGCCGACCGCTACTGATGCGCCGGGAGAGATGCCGACGTGACCGGTCTGCGTGCCATCACTATGTAAACCGTTGCTGACCATGACGCCGACAACAGCCGTGGCGTGCAGATCATTCAGCCACACCCGTTCGCCGTTTGTGCTGCGATAGGGATAAAACGTTGTGTCCGGATCAAGCAGGCCTTCCCCGGAGTAATCAGCCTGTGAAGTGATCTTACCAGCCAGCGCCGGGTGGTCCGGATCGATCTGGGTATCGAGGTCCGCGATGATGATGCCGGAGCCGTCGAGGGCTTTGCCGTCGATCTGGTAGTCCAATAGCTGGCTTGGAAGAGCCCGGACCGCCTCGACCGACTCCTCGACCGCCAGCACGGAGCGACCGCCTAGTGTCAAAGACAACACCACCGCGCCATAAACAGCTCGTTGTATCTTTTTCATTCGCCTCTCCGGTCGGCCCGGGGCCAGTGTAAATAAACCCCACATCGAGAATAGATCAACCTGATTGATTATACTACGCGGCCCTTTGTTGCCTGGATTTTTATCAGGCATGCCAAAACACCCCAGTTTGACACTGGGATCGCAGATTCAGGGCAGTAGACAACAAATATTGGAGCAAATAAGCATGAGTCAGGGCCAGCCTATTCAATTCACCGACGGCAAATTCAGCATCCCGAACCACCCGATCATCCCCTTCATCGAGGGTGACGGCACCGGGCCGGACATCTGGGCAGGCAGCCAGAAGGTCTTCGACGCCGCGGTGGAAAAGGCTTACGGCGGTGAAAAATCCATCGCTTGGATGGAAGTGCTCGCCGGCGAAAAAGCATTCAACCAGACCGGTAGCTGGCTGCCTGAAGAAACGCTCGAAGCCTTCAAGACCTACCGCGTCGGTATCAAGGGCCCTTTGACCACGCCCGTCGGTGGCGGCATCCGTTCGCTGAACGTCGCCCTGCGTCAGATACTCGACCTCTATACCTGCCTGCGTCCTGTGCGCTGGTTCCAGGGTGTGCCCTCCCCCGTCAAACGGCCGGACCTGACCGACATGGTCATCTTCCGAGAGAACAGCGAAGACATCTACGCCGGCATCGAGTTTGAACAAGGTAGTGATGACTGCGAGAAGTTCCGCAAGCTGTTCGCCGATGCGTTCCCCGAGCCTTATAAGAAGGTGCGCTTCCCCAATACGACCGGCTTCGGTATCAAGCCGGTGTCCAAGGAAGGTACGACACGCCTAGTCAAAGCCGCGATCCAGTACGCCATCGATAACGAACGCGATTCGGTAACGCTCGTACATAAAGGCAACATCATGAAGTTTACCGAAGGCGCGTTCCGTGACTGGGGCTATGAATGTGCCAAACAGTACTTCGGTGCAACGGAACTGGATGGCGGCCCGTGGTGTACCTTCAAGAGCCCGAAGAACGGTAAAACGATCACGATCAAGGACGTCATCGCCGACGCCATGCTTCAGCAGATCCTCACGCGCCCGGCAGAGTACGACGTGATCGCGACGCTGAACCTCAACGGCGACTACATCTCCGACGCACTGGCTGCATGCGTCGGCGGTATCGGGATCGCCCCCGGCGCCAACATCAACTACGACTCGGGCCACGCCATCTTTGAAGCGACCCACGGTACAGCGCCCAAGTATGCCGGTCAGGACAAGGTCAATCCCGGCAGCGTCATCCTCTCCGGCGAAATGATGCTACGCCACATCGGCTGGACCGAAGCGGCGGACCTGGTCATCAAAGGCATCGACGGTGCGATCGGCGCCAAGACCGTGACCTACGACTTCGAACGCCTGATGGAAGGCGCGACCCTGCTGAAGTGCAGCGAATTCGGGGATGCTATTATCAAGCATATGGATTGATTTTTAAAAAAAACCTGACACACACGACAAGTCGCGAAGCTTCGCGGAACCCCCTCAACTCCCCAACGAAGCGACGCGACTTGTCGCGTTACAGGAGATTTACATATACTAAGATCATGATCCTGGGGTTCCACTTCATCTTCAGCGCCTATGGCTTTTGGCTCCCCAACGACCCACGCGGTTCATGGTCCACCACCATCCGTCAATTCGATTTACTCAAATATGGCCCCGCAACCAAGATCGAAACAACCAGATCTGTTGCTGCCACACCACACGATTACATAAAACGCCGCGAAGCAAAAAAGACATTGCGTTACCCGCCCGTGAAGTTCAACGGACAACAGGCAAGAGCAATCGCCAACGGTTTCGCTACTGTTGCACGTAACCAAAACTACGCTATCAATGCACTGGCCATTATGCCGGACCATGTGCACCTGTTGATGCGTTGGGACAAGACAGACCTTGACCGGATATCAGCTCAATTCAAAGCCAGAGCCAGCGCTAAACTAAACAGCGAGAACCTGCACCCACTGGCCAACTATCCACGCACCAATGGCACATTCCCTTCGCCGTGGGCAAGAAATTACTGGGCACCTTATATTCGTAGTAAAGAACATATGCGTGCCGCGATCCGTTATGTTGAGCTGAATCCCATCAAAGCAGGTTTCAACCGCCAATCGTGGAAGATGATTGATCCGTATGAGTAGTAGCGCGACAAGTCTCGTCGCTACCGTAGTAACTATGAAACACTGATATTTATCGCACTGACTGCGTCTTTTAGCGCATGCATCTGCTCCCGCGCCAGCTTTTGCCCGACCTGAGCCATCCACCAAAGTAAACCTACCAGTGCGGCACACATCAACCCCACCCACAGCGCTGTCGGGCTCTGCTGTAGCATCCATTGACTCATACCCCAGATCAGTGCAAAGGCCGCGATGACGATCAATGAAAAATAGCAGAACGCAAAACCTGTCCAGATGTTCGGGTGTGGTGTGAATCGGCCACGGATATGCGTCATATCGTCCAGTTCGGTCAGCTCGATGTGCAACCAGGGTGACCAGAAGTGGCGTTCGCCCTCGCGGATCGTCAACGTGATATGGTTCCCGGCCACGCTGCCCTCATAGGCCCCTGTCTCCTGATTCATTAATGTGCGCAACCGCTTACAGACTTCGTCGGCCGGGCCTTCTACTTCAAACGTAAAAACCGGCGCGATCCTCGGGATCGACATGCCAATAACCTCCTTGTGCCGCCCGCCCTGGACGGAAGTGTGGGGCATATCTAAACCTGTCGCGATCGGCTTGGCAAGCCGATAATGGTATATGACGCTTTCGATGGAGACCGCACGTGCCGACGATCCTGCTTGCTGATACTTCGCTTCAGAGCCTGGACTGGTTCAAAATCATCATTAACCTTGCCGGTGGGCTGGCGATTTTCCTGCTCGGTATGGGGGTGATGACCGACGGCCTGAAGTCCGCTGCGGGTGACGGGCTGCGAAAAATGCTGGCCAAACTCACGACGAACCGGTTCATGGGCACCGTTTCAGGCGTCGTGATCACCGGACTCACGCAATCATCAACCGTCACAACCGTGCTGCTGGTCGGGTTTGCCTCGGCCGGGCTGATATCGATGTCTCAATCCATCGGGGTGATCCTCGGCTCTAACATCGGCTCGACGTTTACCGCACAGATCATTGCTTTCAATATCGACCGCTATGTACCCATGATGATCGCGTTCGGCTTCTTCACACAAATGCTCTCGCGTCACGTAAGGATCCGCAGCCTCGGGACCATGATGCTGGGATTAGGGCTGGTCTTCCTGGGGATGATGTTCATGTCCGAGGCTACGCGGCCACTGAGGGGCCATCCGACGTTTATCCATCTGATGAGCGGGATGGACAATCCGGTCTGGGGCGTACTGATCGGCGCCATGGTGACAGCCATCATCCAGAGTTCAGCCGCAACCACCGCGATGGTCATCGTGCTTGCCGGCCAAGGCGCAATCACTTTGGAAGCGGGCATCGCACTCGCCTTTGGGGCGAACATCGGCACATGCCTTACTGCATTGCTGGCTTCGTTTGGTAAACCGCGCGTCGCCAAACAAGTCGCAATTGTTCATATCCTCTTCAACGTATTTGGCGTGTTGATCTGGATCGCGTTTATCCCGCAGTTTGCGGAGATCGTCAGAGACCTGTCACCGACAAAGCCGGGCCTGGAAGGCGCTGCCAGGTTAGCCGCCGAGGCCCCACGCCAGATCGCTAACGCACACACGTTATTCAACATCATCAATGCTCTGCTCGTGCTCCCGTTGATCACCCCGCTTGCGTGGTTGGTAACCAGGATCATCCCGGATCGGCCCAGCATCGAGACCCCGATTGCCGTCCCGAAGTATCTGAATATGGAGGCGTTGGATACACCATCATTAGCCTTGGACTATGCTCGCCTGGAACTGTCACGCCTTGGCGAACGCATCGCCCGTATGTTCCGTGCAGCCCCGCAATTGATCGGCAGCCATGCGCAAGAAGCGTCCAAAGCTTTGACCCGTAACCGAGCGGAAGTCGATACGCTCTACGACCATGTATTGGCTTACCTGTCACAGGTATCCCGCAAAGAGTTGCCGGAAGAATTGCGGTTACGTAATGAAGCATTACTCGCGATCGCCAGCCACTTCAGCAGCCTGGCCGAAATCATTGCCGACGATCTTGCCGCCGCGGTAGCCGGCATGAATAAACAGGATGTGGTGGTATCCGAGCAAACCAAGTCGCTGCTCTGGTCGTTGCATGAGGTGACACAATCCGCGGTGGATCAGACGGTTGACGCGTTACAAGCCTGTGATATCAAGCTGGCAGAGCAAGTAGTACAGATGAAAGCGGACATCTACGGTCAAGCCGAAGCACTGAATCACCACCTGGCCGATCGCCTTGGAGCGGACGCCCCGGGTCGTGCACAACTCTACCGCATGGAATCCGAAGTTCGCGGACAGATCAAGCGGGTGTATTATGTCTCTCGACGGATCGCCAAACACATCCGCGACCTGGATTAAACTGACACGGGCTTGTGTCGATGATCCACTCGAGGGCCTGCACCATGTCTAAGAACAAATCCTCCACAAAGCATAAGACTGAAAAAAAACACGCAGACCAAAAGGCAGCGGTAGATCTGCCCAAGCCTGACTCACCGCAACTCAAAACCAACGGCAAACTTAAGCGCGACTACTACGAACAGGAAATTGAAATACTGCACGTGGAACTGGTGCACCTACAGGAATGGGTGCGTGATCAGGGTTTAAAGATCGTCGTGCTTTTTGAGGGCCGTGACGCGGCCGGTAAGGGCGGTGTGATCAAGCGGATCACCGAGAGGGTTAGCCCGCGTACGTTCCGGGTTGTCGCGCTCGGCACGCCGACCGAACGTGAAAAGACACAATGGTACTTCCAACGCTATGTCGCCAACCTGCCCGCCGCCGGCGAGATCGTCTTGTTCGATCGTAGCTGGTACAACCGGGCAGGCGTCGAACACGTCATGAACTTCTGCACCGAAGAAGAATACCAGGAATTTCTGCGCGCCTGCCCACAGTTCGAACGCATGCTTGTGTTGTCCGGCATCCAACTCATCAAGTACTGGTTCTCGGTCAGTGATGAAGAACAGGAAAAACGCTTCCAGGCACGTATCCACGATCCAACCAAGAGCTGGAAGCTCAGCCCGATGGATTTGAAGTCGCGCACCAAGTGGGTGGAATATTCCAGGGCCAAGGACGAGATGTTCAAGTACACCGACACAAGCATTGCGCCCTGGTATGTGGTCGATGCCGATGACAAACGACGTGCAAGGCTGAATACGATCAGGCACCTGCTGAGCTTGATCCCGTATGAGAAGGCCCCGCAAAGAACGATCAAGCTCCCCGAGCGTCAGCAGGATGAGAACTACCGTCGTCCGCCCAAGTCGGCACAGCGTTACGTGCCCAATCTATACTGATAACGGGAGGCGTTTTCGTCGGCTGCCAAGCGGGCAGGTATCCGCTACAATCCGGGCATGAACGTGTCAAAAACACCCGAGGCGGGGTATCAATCACCGGTTGCATACGACGAACACCGTATTCATGCCGCGGCTGTGTATTGCAGCGACGGTCGAGTCGGTGAACATTTTGACGACTTTCTGCAGAACGGCCTGGGATTGCCGCGATACGACCGGGTTGCGCTGCCCGGTGGCCCGGCCGGTCTGGCCGGATACAGCGATTCGACGATCGAGTCGCAGGCCATCATGGATGAGCTGCACTTCCTCGTCGAAGCGCACGGCCTGATGCGGGTCGTCTTGATCCAGCACGAGGGCTGCGCGTTCTACCGGATGCGGTTGGGCCTGGACGGTGAAGAACTCAGACGCATCCAGGACAACGACCTCTCCCGTGCGGCGCAGGTTATCCACGAACACACGGGCCTTGAGAACATCGAGGGCTACTTCGCCTCTCTCACAAAGACGGGCATTCACTTCCGCCGCGTACCGATCACACTGGATCGCGAGGGCTTTTGAAGCAGGATTAACCGATGAGCGATTACGATCGTCACCCCGAGGGCTACGATTCCAACCCAGACGACCTGCAACCGGCACCGGCTCAAGACCCTGAGTCCACGCCGGCACCCACACCCGCAGCACAAACAACACACGCAGGCGGTTCGGTCACAGCAACAACGGTCTACTGCATCCAGTGCGGGTACAACCTCACGGGCGTCGCGATCGGATCGCATTGTCCCGAGTGTGGACGGTTGGTTGTGCCATCTTTTCACAGCCCGACACTACCGACCTCGGGTAAAGCCGTGGCTTCGATGGTGCTGGGTATTTGCTCCATTGCCATGTGTATGTTTTATGGGCTTCCGGCCTTGATATGCGGCCCGCTGGCGATCGCATTTTCAATCATGGCAAAAAAACAAGTTGAACGCGGCGAAGCCGGCGGCGCCTCAACCGGCCTGGCCACAGCCGGTATGGTCTGCGGTATCGTCGGACTGCTGCTTGCCCTGCTGTTTATCGGTTTCATCGTTTTTGCGATCGTTGCGGGCAACTTCTAACGCTTTACGCACGCCAGCCAAACAGGTAAGTCACTTCCATATAAGAAGTTTGCCGTATTATCGCATGTGACTTCTTTCTGTCTCGCCCCTATCTGTGGCCGAGCGAATCTCTCGATATTCTGCTTGGTGATAACGCCGGGCATGTTACAATACGGGGCTGACAATATTTGATGAAAAACGATGAACTGACAGACAGAAAGAGGATGATGAAGCAGACGAACGACACGGATAGACAGACGGACACATTGAATACCAACGATCGGGGAAATGGAAAACCCAACATACAGCCCGCCAATCCGGGCCTGGTGCAGGCGATGCAGAACGTAATCAGGGAAGCCGGGGGCGATCCCGATTCATGGGAAGGCAAACGCATCGGTGAAATGATCCACACCGCCACCAAACTGATGAATGATGGCGCGGATGGTGGCGAACTTAAACTGGTAAGTCGCAGCCTCAAAGAGATGCGCTACGCGATGAAGGTATTCCGGGAGTACCAGGAAATCCCCAAGATCGCGATCTTCGGCTCCGCGCGTACACCCGAAACCGACCCGACTTACAAAGCCTGTCTTACCTTCGGCAAGCTGATGGCTGAAAGCGGCTGGATGGTCATCACCGGCGCCGGTGGCGGGATCATGGCTGCGGGCAACGGCGGCGCAGGCCGCGAGGCGTCTTTCGGCGTTTCCATCCGACTGCCCTTTGAAACCAACGCCAACGAGCACATCGTCGGCGACCCCAAACTCATCAACTTCCGCTACTTCTTTACGCGCAAGCTGATGTTCATGTGGCAGTCCAAGGCCATCGCTCTCTTCGCAGGCGGCTTCGGCACACAAGATGAAGGCTTCGAGGCCTTGACACTGGTCCAGACCGGCAAAGCCCCCACGATCCCGATCGTGATGGTCGATGCGCCCGGCCGAACCTACTGGAAACGCTGGGACCAATACGTCCGCGAGGAATTGCTTGCTTCAGGTCTCATCAGCGAAGAAGACCTTTCGCTATATCGCGTGTATGACGACCCCCAGCAGGCGGTTCAACACGTGCTGGACTTCTACCGCAACTACCACTCCCAGCGGTTCGTCAACGACATCCTCGTCTTCCGCATGCGCAGGCCCCTGCGTGATGAACAAGTCGAAGCGTTGAACGAAGAATTTGCTGATCTAGTCAAGGAAGGTCGTATCGAACAGTCCGGCCCGTTAGAACAGGAACGTCGGTACCGTGATTTACCACGGTTGCGATTCGTCTTCGCCAAGCGCGCCTACGGCCGGTTGCGCATGATGATCGATCGCATCAACGAATACGACGTAAAAAACGCGCACTGATACAGTGCGCGACTTCGTCGTTCTGAATCTGTACGCAAGATTACGAGCGATTACCACCCGTACATCAGGCACGCCGGGACGGAACCTTCAACCAATTGCCCACGCAGTTCGCTGCGGCCGTCACCGCGACGGTTCGCGCCGACGATGCGGACGCTGAAAGGCCTGGCGTACTTGTTGCTGGCGGTGGTGATGTTGACCTGATCACCGATCTCGCAAGCTTCGGTCGAGGTAAAAGCGATACCGCCACCGCTGACGTTGACGACCTGTGCCTGTTCGAGCACCTTGCGTGCCTGCCCATAAGCATCGATCACCGCCGCTTTCAGTTCGCCTTGACCGGCGACACGCGGTGTGGCCCGTCGTTCTTCCCCGTTCCACCTGGGTAGCGTTTCCATAACCGGCCCCTTGTGTTAGTAACCCTTACAACCCGCAGGATCGACAGAATTCACGTGCCAGTTGAGTGAACAAGAATTACCGGTCGTTGATTTTCGCCAACCGGTGCATCACGATCCCCGCCGCGATAGCCAGATTCAATGAATCAACACCTTCAACCATCGGGATTGTGATACGCTGGTCGCACAGCTCCACCCATCGTTTATCCAGGCCCTCCGGCTCATTCCCGAATAAGACAGCCACCCCACCACTTGGCCTTGCATAGCTATTGACAGTAATCGCGTCTGCATTCGAAACCGCGGCCAGAAGTGAAAAACCATGTGACTGGCGAAGAGATTGCAGATCATCTGCGAGATTATCAGACCGAATAATCGGCAGGCTGAACACGGAGCCCATCGACACGCGTATCACCCGTCGTGTAAATGGATCGCAACCGATATCGCTCAACAGCATGCAGTCAACACCCAACGCATGCGCCGCCCGAATCAACAACCCAAGATTCTCAGCAATCCTTACCTCCGGCAATACAATCAAAGTCCGTGCCTGCAACAAGGAAGCCAGGGATCGATCAACCGGCCGGACGCCGCAGGCTAACACGCCCATGTGAAACTCGAACCCGACGATGCTCGACAACATCGGGTTATCCACGACATAAACCGGGACATCACAAGGTATCGTACCCGCCAGTTCGGTTAGCCTGTGATCTGCGATCAAGATCGAATGTGTTTGTATAGTCGACGCAAGCAGGCGACGGACATTATGCTCGCCTTCGCAAATGAACAACCCCATCTCCGCGGCCAGTTGCCGATCCTTCAGCGCGGTATATGGCCGCAACCGTGGATCATCAACATCGGATATGTGGATGATGTTCAATGGCGTATCAATTAGCTTCTACCTCAACGGGCTCGCGCTCGGAGAGCATTGATGCAAGCTGCTCGCGCTTGGTCATCTTTTCCAGATGCCCGTTGCCGTTGCTGCCGTTACCGTTGCCGTTCGATCCGGATTCGGCGACCACGCTAACCGGCTCGAGCTCTTCCATTGCTTCTTCAACCGGCTCGATGATCTGCGGCTGCGCCTCATCCACTTCCGGCTCAGGTTCGGGTTCGATCTCGGCTTGCAGTTGGTCTTGCTCTTCCTGCTCGCGCACCGCATCATCGGAGATCCGGCCGTCGGAGGCGACCTGGTCGAACCGGACAGCCACGCGCTTGGACACGCCGCGTTCCTGTTGCGTGACGCCGTAGAGGATGTCGCAGACCTGCATCGTGCGCTTGTGGTGCGTGATCACGATGAAGTGCGACAGGTCCAGGAAGCTCTGGATCACCTGTGTGAAGCGTTCGACGTTTGCTTCGTCCAACGCCGCATCGACTTCGTCCAGCAGACAGTACGGCGAAGGTCGCGTCTTGAAGATCGCCATCAACAGCGCGACCGCGGTCATCGTCTTCTCACCACCGGAAAGCTGGCTGATCGAGCACGGCTCCTTGCCCGGGGGCTTGGCACGAATTTCGATGCCGGATTCAAGCACATCCACGTTGCCTTCTTCATCCGGCTGCAGGAACAGGTCGGCACGTCCGCCGCCGAACAGCTTGCGGAACAGGCCGTCTTGACCGGCAAAGTTCTTCTTGATCGTCTCGAAGGTCAGTTCGAAACGCTTGCGTGAATCTTCGTTGATCTGCTGGATCAGTTGCTCCAGGTCGTGCTTAGCCTGCGCGATATCGTTGACTTCGTCGGCAAGCTGATCCTGACGGCCTTCGAGTTGATCCTGTTCGGCGATGGCGTCGATGTTCACCGTACCCAGGCGTGCGATCTTGCCTCGCAGTTCGGTAATCTCAGATTCAACCGTCTGCCAATCGATGTCGAACGGGTCGGCGGTTTCCTCTTGCGCCTGCTCGTCCGTCTCCGCTACGGTCTCATTGCCATCCAAAGCACGCAGATCAGCTTGATCCTCTTCATCGCCGCCGGCGTTCGCATCGGTCGGTTCTTCCTCGTCAACGGATACGCCCTGTAGCGCTCGTTCGTATGCTTCGGTCACGTCCAGATCGAGTTGTTCGTGGCCGCGCTGACGCACGCTGTCCATCTTGACTTCGAGTTCACGCTGATGGACCTGAAGCTTGTGTAAGGCATTGTCCGCCTGCTCGACCTCGGCCCGATACGCTTGTACTGACTTCTTCAATTCACCCAGCGCCGTCTCGGCCTGGTCGGCCTTACGCTGCGCCAGTTCGCATTGTGTGATCAGTTCGTTGAGCTTGTGGTCCGCATCCTTGGCCTGCTGCTCGGCCTCGGCCTGGGTGGCCTCGAAGCCGGCGATACGCTCGCGGTAACCCGCAAGTTGATCTTCCAGCAGTGTGCGTTGACGCTCAACGTCCGCCGAGGCGATCTCGATCTGTCGGACCTGCCGCTGTGCTGCGGACAACTGCTCTGCGAGCTTGCTCGAATCGATACGCGCGGCGGTCACTGCTTCACTGGCGTTCTCAACACGCCCAGCAAGCTCATCGATCTCGACCTGCGCATCTTCCACGCGCTGCTGACGCTCGGCCGAATCCTGCTCAAGCCGATCGGCTTCACTCTGATGGCCACTGCGCTTTTCGTCCGCTTCCTTGAGCTGACGATGAACCTGTTCGGTTTCCGCAGCCAGGACGGGTTGTTCACGCTCAAGATTCGCGATCTGCGAACCGAGCGACTCCACCTTGCTGCCAAGCTCGGCAGACATTGACTTGGCTTCCAGAATCGATTGACGCAGTTCATCACACACACGCTCGGCGTGGGCCGCTTGGTCACACAACTCCGACAGCATCTGTGAATCCGAATGGATCGTCTTATCGAGTTCAGCGATCTGCACCTGCAGCATCGCCAACTCGCTACGTCGGCTGATAAGACCGCCGGCAGCGCCATTAAGCGGGCCCGCCAGCACGCGGCCGTCGTCTTCCAGCAGTTCGCCGTTCTCCGTGACAAACCGACATCCATCGGGCATCTGCGATCGCAGGGAATGCGCTTCGGTCAGGTTGCCGACTACGTAAGTCCTGCCCAGCAGACGCCAGACGACCGGCCCAACCCAGTCGGGATAGCGCACCAGATCGATCGCAGCAGTCAGCTTGACGAACTTGCCATCACCGACCTTTCGCAATTCACTGCCCACGTTTGCCGGTAGCGGCGGCTTATCGAGTGCGACAAACGTCACGCGGCCCGCGAGTGATTCGATCGCGGTCTTCCCGCCGTTGTCCGAGCAGACATCCGAAAGCCTGTTGACGACCAGGGCTTGCTGATATTCTCCCAACGCCGCTTCGACGATCGCCGCCTGCTGCACATCGGTATCAAGTAACTCCGCCAGCAAACCTCGGACGAAGCCGAAGGTGTTGTGTTCTTCACCATCGTGAGAAGCGGCGCGGGCGAGCACCGCCTTGACCGGGTCCGCAACGCCTTCCTGCTTATCCTGCATTTCCTGCAAGAGCGACCGGCGTGATTCAAGACCGGATCGCTTTTCTTTTGCATCACCCAGACGCCGGGTCAGGTCACGTTGCTCGGTATCGAACTTTTCAGCAAGCTGTTTCTGCTGATCAAGCTGGGCCGTTTCAGCGGCGAGCAATTCCTTGACTTCTTCGTGCTTGGCCGATGCCTTATCACGAGAACTGAGCAATTCTTCCAGTTGCTCCGCAACGCTGTCCGCCCGTTGATTGAGCTTGTCACGTGTCGAAACGAGGCTGTTTTCAAACGCATCCAGCGCGTTAATCTCGTTGTGAAGCTGCGACGTGCGGCGCATCAGGTTGATGATGCCTGCCTTGTCGTCTTCCAACCGGGAACGCTTCTCGTTCAGTTCGTGCTGCAGTTCGCGGTGGGCACGCTGTGTTTCTTCAAGGCGTCTTTGGCAATCGCCCTGCTGTTGTTCGAGACTCTCCGCTAGTTCGTTCTGCTCATGCAGATCGTTTTCAAGCTGCTGACGGTTTTCGGTAAGCTCAGCCAGACGATCGGTGTCGCGCTTCGCCTGCCGTTGTGCTTCTTCCAGGCTGCTGCGAGCGTAGTTGATGCGCTGCTGCGCCTGATCTTTGAGCGATTGCTGTTCGAGCCGATCGTGATCGAGGTGCTTGAGCCGGCCCTGGATGGATTGCAGTTCCAGTTCCGCATCGGCGACGCCTTGCTCGCGTTCATGTAATTGACGCGCGGCCTGCGCTCGATCCGCCTCGGCCTGCTCAAGCAGATCGGCTAACCCTTCAAGCTCTGTTCGCAGCTTGTGATACTCAGCGAGTGCATAGCTCAACTGTAACTCACGCAGCCGTGCCGTGTGCTCCTGGTACGAACGTGCACGGGCCGCCTGCATCTTCACGCTGCGCAGACGACGCTCCGTATCTTCCAAACGCTGGCGGACCAGTTCCAGGTTCCGCTCGGTGCGTTCGAGTTTGCGGATCGCTTCTTTCTTCCGGGCCTTGAACCGGCTGATCCCGGCGGCCTCCTCGAAGATCGCCCGGCGTTCCACCGGGTTGGACTGCAGCAGCACATCCACCTTGCCCTGCTCGATGACCGAGTAAGCATCGGTGCCGACGCCGGTATCCATGAACAGTTCGCGGATGTCCTTGAGTCGGACGCGCTGACCGTTGACCAGATATTCACTCGTGCCGTCACGGTAGAGCTGGCGGGTGACGGAGACATCGTCATTATCCATCGCCAGGTGCCGCGAGCCGTCTTCTTTGACTTTATTCTCAAAGCTGAGGGTAACCGACGCCATGCCGGAGGGCTTACGGTTGGACGAACCGTTGAAGATCACGTCCATCATCGCCCCGCCGCGCAGGCTCTTGGCGGACTGCTCACCGAGCACCCACTTGATCGCATCAACAATATTGGATTTACCGCAACCGTTCGGTCCGACGATCCCCACCACCGGGGCATCGAACTTGATCTCGGTCTTGTCGGCGAAAGATTTGAAACCCGCCAGGGTTACCTTAGCTAAGCGCATACGATCGACCTCCATGTCGACTCTAGATACATCGACCACCGGACCCGCCCTACTCCAAAAGGCTCGGACTCCGTGGGCCCGCCCAAACAAGCACGGGCAATCTTACTCCCCTTCGTCAACACCATGAATCGGGGTCCTCTAGTTTAGCGACTGGAAGTCGTTTGTGTATCGGTGGATGGATAAGTTGTGTCAGGCCGGGATGTCGGCACCGGAGCCACTCCGGGGGACGCCCCGGGGTCTGTCTGACTCACATCATCAGGTCCCGACGTTTCCGGCCGTGTTTCTAGGCGATCAGGCACGGTATCGGCCTTTTCAAAATCAGTGACCTGCTTCGCCAACGGGCTGACCACCACCTCGATCGGGGCTTCGACATCCCCCTGCTGACATAGCTGGTAAACCACATTCACCACCTGGCTGTAGGTCAGGTCCAGCCCTTCATTGGGCTGCTCGATCGTAGGCTTGTGACCCAGCACGTAGACCAGGGTTTTCAGGTCCGGCATGGTCTTGAGCTTGATCGATGACGGTGCATCCGGGTCCGTCTTGAATGCCGGCTGGTAGAAGAGATTCAAATAGTTCTGGCCCGGGTCCATTGTCAGCATCAGCCGGTGATCCCACATATGCGAAAGCAGCGGCGTTTTGAATCCCAGATCGGGCTTGAAAATCACGATACGTGGCACACCGATCTGTGTAATGTAAACCAGCGGCCGTTCCGCGGGCACCGCGTCAATGATGTACTTCAGGTCATTACCCAGCTCATCCGTCACAAAAACCCGCCCCTCGCTGATAACCCCGTCGTTGATGCTTGATAATGACTCATAAGCCGCGATGCGTACAGCAGTTTCTTCATCATCCAGAAGCGACTTGAGCGCCCGGGATCCCTTGATGGACCGAGGCAGACTCACCAACGCCCGGGCGGCTCGAATCCGTAATTCCGGATCGGGGTTCGTCGCTATTTCAGACAGTGATTCGCTGGCACGTTCATCATCCAGCCAGGCCCCGGCTTCTAAGGCTGCCAGTCGGACAGTTATGTCAGGATCGCTGTAATACTGACGAAGTACCTGCACGGTCGGCCTGCCCAGCGACTGCCACGCCAGACGCACGGACCGCTCCTTTTCGTGATCTTCACGCAATAGCTCCGCGAGACGCGTCGCCTGTTGTTCTTCAAACCCAGGCCCGGTCTGCAAATACAGGTGCATGATCAGCTCAACCAGTTGGCCCGGCTCATCGGCGTATCGCGGCGGAACATTGATCTCGATCAGCTGGTCCGTTACCGGATGCGCCAAGGGTTTGGCATCCGTAGTCTTACCGAATCGCTCGTTGATTCGGTCCGCAATTGCTCGGCAGCGCGTGTAGCTGGACTGGTTCAGGACCAACTCAAGGTCGCGCGATGCGGTCACCGTGCCGCCCGCCACCACAATTGCCTGCTCCCGGCCGAATTCCTGCGGCTCATCGGAGTTCGTCTCATCGCGATAGGGATTGTCATAGATCGGGCCATACGCCGTGGCCTGCTCTCGCAGATACCGGAACGCCTGCTGTGACCCACCGACCGCGAGCGTGGACGTCCAGAGTGTGCCGCCATCAAGGCTGGTGGTTTGCGAATCGATCGCACTGACCAGCACGTCAAAACGCTGCCCCGGTGAGGCCCCGGGCTGAATCAATCCATCAATACGGACCACCGCGGTATTCGGATCGGCAAGCACACGCTCAGGGGTCATATCCAATGTTCTGAGATTGGCGCTACCCAGGCCGTACTTCTTCATCTGGTTGATCAAGGCCTGCCGCAGGGCCGGGGGTGCAGTGGTAGACCCCGTGCCGTTGAGGTTGACGACGATCCCGTAGCCGTTGACCAGCATCGGCTGATCGGTCCCCGGGCGCAGCCGGGTCAGCGAACCGATCGTCCCCCGCAGGTAGGCCGGGCCCGTATATGTGGGCATCGGGGCGACACCCGGTGCACGGGTGCGCGGCTTGTTCGTATCGCAGCCCACCATGGCCGGCATCAGAGCCAGCGATAACACAGCCAAGGCAAGAGAGGTATAAACCGCCCCACGCCATCGAACAACCCATCGCCGGCCGCCTGATCGGGACGGTCGGACGCCGTTACGTTGATGATGTTTCATATTACTCCTGCCGGTCATACATACGGGTCAGGTAAAAGGTTATTGTCGCCCCAGCACCGGCCCGGGTCAAGCGTTAACCTGAAATGGGCTGTCCTGTTACACTAGGCCCATGCAAGACGACATCGACCACATCCTGATCGACCGAGACACTATCAGCCGCCGGCTGGACGAGTTGGCCAAGGAGGTCGCCGCCGATCTTCAGGCCGAAACCGAGTCAGAATCGGGCAAAAACAGCTCGGGGAGCCCCGGCGAGATCACCCTTGTGCCCATCCTCACCGGCAGCATCATCTTCCTGGCCGACCTGATCCGCAGGCTGCCGCTACCCATGCAGATCCGCGTGATGAGCGTCACCAGCTACCCCGGAACCGCTACCAGCAGCAAAGGCGCCAGCATCGAGGCCGCCCTGACCAAGCTGCCGGAGGACCTCAGCTCCAACCACGTGCTGATCGTCGATGACATTCTGGACTCCGGGAATACCCTGCGTCTGGTCAAGCAGACCATCGAACAACGTAATCCGATCAGCCTGCGGACCTGTGTCTTATTACGTAAAAAGATCCCCTCGGCCATGAGCTTCGATGTGGATTACGTCGCCTTCGACATCCCCGATGAATTTGTCGTGGGCTACGGCCTGGACTTCAACGACTACTACCGCAACCTGCCCGACATCGTTACACTCAAACAGCACGTCTACGAACAGGCTTGACGATAGTACTTCGATATGACACCAATCACCGTCGAACCACCCCCGACCAAGCGCGCGCTGCCCGAGCATAAGCAGCCCAAGGACCGGTACCTCGCCGAGGACCTGACGGGAGATGCCGGCACCGGTGATATCACCGCACAGGCTGCGGGGATGCTCCCGGCCGAACTGCTTCAACCCGGTGAGATCATCATCCTGCTGCTTAAACCCAGCGTCTGGTTCATCCTCCTGGCGCCCCTGCGAACACTCTCGCTGATCCTCATCTTCACCGTCGTAGCCTACGGCATCAACATCAGGACAGGTCTCGGCTACAACAGCCAGAACATCGTCTTGATCGGGCTGGCGCTGATACTCGTGCGACTGTTCTGGCAATTCCTCGAATGGCTCTCACGAGTCTATGTACTTACCGATAAACGCATCATTACCGTGTCCGGCGTCTTGCGTGTGGTCGTATTTGAAACGATGCTTAAAAATATCCAGCACACCAACACCATCATCACCTTGCGCGAAAGCGTGTTCAGCCTGGGCACGATCAGTTTCGCCACAGCCGGCTCAGCGGTCAGCGAAACCTTCTGGCTGATGCTCAACCACCCCATGGAAGTCCATCAGAAAATCGTCCAGACCCTCAACCGCTACCGGCATTAATAAAAACCAAGCCGCAAGCGAGCATAATCATGCCGCCTGCGGCTTAGCGATCAGAAAATTAGCTACGTTTTCAGGCCACGCGACGACGCACCAGCCCCAATCCCAACGCGCCGATCATCAACGCTGCTGATGCCGGTTCCGGCACGACGCTGAACGAGATCCGTGCGATCTGGTCACCCGAGCCGGGATTGAAGTTGAACGTCGCACCCGTCGGGGTCGATTGGCCAAAGAAGGTGCTGAAGTCGGCGCCGAGTGTCACCACGCCGTTTTCATCGATGTGGTCGCCGCCACTTTGTCCAACTACATAGGCAGCGCCGAACAGGCCGTTGACTTCCGTACCGGCATCCCAGATATCAGCGCCGGTCAGCGTCACGGTTGAACCGACAAAGTTGCCCCCGGCATCGAACAACTCGATCTGCGTACCGGACTCGTTGCCAACGAAGTAGTCGTTACTGGGAACCGCCATCGAACCGAAGCTGAAGTAACGATGCTGATCTGAATCGAGGTTCAGGATAAGCGAACCACTTGCACCGGAGGGGAAGATGCCCGGACCGAAACCGCCGGAAGTCGCGACCACTGTGCCGGACACACCCGATGGATTGGAACTGGCAAACGCGGCAGCTAAATCAGCACCGTTACCCGCCTCGGCAATGTTCTGCACACCCGTGCTCGCAGCCGATCCCGCATCGAACGCATCGAACGTGCCGTCGTGTGCCGCGACAAAGAACGGGGAAAAGGCGATGCTGTCCGAAGGCCCAAGATTTTCGATCGTGACCTTCACCTGCACCGGGGCAGCCTGTACAGCGCTACCGGCTAATAATGTCACACATGCCGCCGCCGAACCTAAGATTGCTTGATACTTCATACGTCTCTCCTTCTAAAAAGTAGGGAATGGGATCGCGCACGAGGCAGGCCGTTACCTCTAAAAGTTTTTCAACTCGTGCGTTTAGTTGGAATATGCGCAGCCGTTGATGGTTATTCACTTGGAGATCGTGATTTTTGAATAACAAATAGAACGCACTTGCGAATGCCGCACACACACCAACCAGCACAGCCGCTTGATCGGGAGCGATTCCGAGAATTAGCGATGACGGAACTCGATGCCGTCTACCGCTTCGCGCTGCATCTGTGCCGCAACGGCCTGGAAGCGGAAGACCTGGTGCAGGAAACGTATCTGCGGGCGCTGCGGTCGGCAGACACTTTCAGCAACGACACCGGCTCGATCCGGCCGTGGCTGTTTAAAATACTCCACAATCTCTTTCGCGCCCGGCTCAGACGCTCTTCCGTTGAAAGCCGGATCATGCAGCAGGTCATCGCACCGGAGACCGAAACCGAGATATGGGATGAACCCACGCACGAGCAAGGCTCGAGCATCGACTGGGAACAGGTGGACGATCAATTAAAAGATGCCATCCATAGCCTGCCCGACGATCTGCGTGCGACCTTCCTCTTATTCGCCGCGGAAGACATGAAGTACCGCCAGATCGCGGATGTGCTTGAAGTCCCGATCGGCACCGTCATGAGCAGGTTGTCCCGGGCCCGAAAAAAACTGATCGATACACTAAAAATACCTTCCGAAAAGGCGAACAAAGATCCCGGCTTGCGCATCGTTCACAGGGGTGAGACAGGCTCGATAAAAAATGAGTGACCCTATCCACGATCAAGAACTTCTGGCATACGCCGACGGCGAATTAAACGAAGATCGCCGTGCGGCGGTTCAGCGCGCACTCGCTGAGAACCCGAACCTCGCAGCGAAGATCGATGAACTTACCCAACTCCGCAAAGCCTCCCGGCAAGCCATCCACAACGCCACCCCCAAAGCGCCCGACAGCCTCCGTCAAATGATCGCCGATCTTGACATCGATTCAGAGCCCATCCCGTTCAACGATAAGGCTAAACCGATCAATGATAGCGCGACGCGGCACAAAACCTGGCCGTGGCGGACCACTCTTTCTGCTGTCGCAGCCATGTTGCTGATCGTTGTCGGCGCATCGCTCTATGTCATGAGCTTGAACTCAAACACGAACCTCGGCCCGATCCAGGAAAAGAAAACCTACACCCTCGCCCAACTCGCCGAATCGGTCACTAACAAGCACCTGGCATGCTCCACGCTCGAAGACCACTTCATCGACCCGGACTTCCCTCGCTCCGTCTCCGACCTCGGCCCGGCTGCGGAAAAGTTCATGTCGCAACCGGTGTTGACCCCCGACCTGTCATCCATCGGCTATGAATTCGCCGGCGCAGGCCCATGCCACGTCCCCGGCGGCCAGACACTGCACCTGCTCTATCAATCCACCGAAACAGGCAACTTCATCAGCCTCTTCTCTCAACTACACCCATGGAAGATCGACCTCGAAGACGGCCACCACGCCATCGGCGCCGGCCCCGACGCCGAACACCCCATGCTCATCTGGCGCAGCGGCGGCATCATCTACTTCCTCGTCTGCGACGACTTTGGCGCATGCGAAAAAGCCGCCAAAGCTATGGGCCTCGACTTCCAAAGCTAATCCCCGGCCCCCAAGCCGCTTGCAGCTTAGCGTTCACTTTCAGGTTTTAACTGGCTTCTTTCAACGCCGCCGACCGGATGTAATCCGAAATACCCCGGAACCCCTGCCGCTTGGCAGCCTCTTCAAGACGAAGTTTTTCTTCCTCGGTCAAACGCACGTTGACCTGGGCTGTACGCTTTTCAGTTTTGCTGGACATCGGCGGACGTTCGCCGTCTTCAAGCATCGACGCCACCGCCAGCGTCATCGCCTCAAGCGTCTCGGCCGCACACTTGGCGATCGTCGGCCCGTCTGCCATCACCATCGGCATCTCCACCGACCGCCCCAGGTACCCCCCTACCTCCGGCTCCTTCTCAATAATCAAACGATAGGTCGAAGCGATCTCGGCCGCCTGCTTCCAGAGCTTGGGGTCAAACGGCGCATCAATCGCCTTGCCCTTTGCCTTCTTCTTCGAGTTGTTTTTTGATCCGGCGGACATATCCAAACTTCACCTTTCGACGATGGACCGGAATAATAATCAGCGTTTCGCCTTCCTTGGTGAAAACATGATGCGAGCCGCGAACCCGACTACATGTCCATCCGTGTGATTCAAGTAGTTTTCTGACCTGTGAAAAGGGAACATCGCTGGGCATGGATAAACTCCGACCACACGAAAACCTTCCACGAATCACCCCGGAAAATATATTAACACAGCCACGCCTGAAAATGAGGTTTTCGTGCAGTAAGAGTTTGAGTATGCAAACTATCTAGGGCGTGACCGCTGTCGCTCCTTTCTATTGGAACAACACAAGTATAGCCCACGATATACATACTTGTCAACCCCTCACCCTTACCGAATGTGCGTGCCCATCCAATCCCTCGGCCTCGGCCATCCTGGCGATGTGGTCGATGGCGATGGCGGGCATGGCATTGCGGTAGGCAACGGTGCCGGTGCGTTTCAGGAACGTGTAGACGCTGATGCCGCTGGTGAAGCGGGCCGTCGTGCCGGTCGGCAGGCAGTGGCTAGGGCCCGCATAGTAATCGCCCGACGCGACGGGGGTCGTGTCGCCCATGAAAACCTCGCCGGCGTGACGCACCTTCTCAAGCAATGCATCAACATCGGCAACCGCCAGATTGACGTGTTCGGCCGCAAAACAATTCGCAACGTCTGCCGCCTCATCAATATCCTTCACGATCACCGCGCAGGATTCATTTTCAAACGCCCGCACGATCGCGTCCTTGCGCTTGCGTTGGTCGATCTGCTTAGCGACTTCTGCTGTGATCTTCTCTAACACATCGCGCGACCAGACTAAAAGGAAACACTTGCCCGGGTCGTGCTCCGCCTGTGCGATCAGGTCCGCGGCAATGCGCACCGGATCCGCGGTTTCGTCTGCAATCGTGACGATTTCACTTGGGCCATAGAACCCGTCGATGCCGACCTTCCCGTTGAGCTGTGCCTTGGCGAGTTGGCTGTAAACATTGCCCGGCCCCGCGATGAAGTCGACAGGCTCGATCGTTTTTGTTCCGTAGGCAAGCGCGGACACGCCCTCCGCCCCACCGACGCGGAACACCTTGTCGATCCCCAGCATGTGCGCCGCAGCCAGCACGATCGGCGAAATGTCGCTTGCGCCTTCTGCATCACCTCGCCGTGTCGGTAAGGGGTGCGCCACGCTGATCTTCTTCGGGTCCACACCCGCCACGATCGCAGGCACCGCGAGCATGATTAACGTTGAGAACAACACCGCCGTCCCGCCCGGCACGTGCAATCCCACACTATCGACCGGCGAGAAACGCAAGCCCAACTCCGCCCCGCCGATCGTGATCGGCTGCGTCGGCTCAGGCATCACATGCTGCTGATATTCACGTACCTGCTGGATCGCCGTCTTGATAGCATCAAGCAGCGCAGGCTCAACCTTAGCCGCAGCACCGGCGAGGTCTTCGCTGCTGACGCGCAGACGGTCCATCGTAAATCCCGGGTCGCTGAACCGCTGAACGTAGCGCACCAGCGCCTCGTCGCCATGCTCGTGCACGTCCGCGAGGATATCTGTCACGACCTTCGCAGCGTCGCCGCCGGCACTGGTCGTAGCGCGTAAACGTTCAAGGCAAGCGTCGAGTCCCGCGTTGCCGTCGGGCGTACCAAGATCATAAACCAGGAACATGTTGCACCTTCCGTCTGCGAAAATCAGCCACACCACTGTAGCGCAGCCAAGCCACACATTGTAGCAAAACCCCACCCCCGTTTAGCGGGCGAGTTTACTCGCGTTCTTCACCTGATTTTCACCCTTTTTTCCGCGTAAACAGCCCGCCCCGCCGCTTCACCAGCCCCCGCAGCTCCAGCATCGTCAGCTCCGCCTGCACCTTTTCGATCGGCAATCCGCTGTGTGCCACGATCTGATCCAAGCTGCAGGTCCCGTTCATTGCTTCCAGGATTTGCTTCTGCTTCTCAGTCAACCCGATATCCGTAAACAGGCTCTGATCCTCTTTCGGCTCCTCTTTTGTCAGCCCGACCTTCAGCATTTGTCCCGCTTCACCCAGCGCATCCAATACGTCCGCCGGGCTCGTCACGAGCGTCGCCCAGCCCTCGCGGATGATCTTGTGGCAGCCGGCCGAACCCTGCGAATCAACGCGCCCCGGGATCGCCATCAACTCCCGATGATGTTCCTCGACCGCCACCCTCGCCGTGATGAGCGCCCCGCTCCGCTGCGCCGCCTCGACAACCAGCACGCCTAATGATAATCCTGAGATGATCCGGTTCCGCCGCGGGAAGTTCTGTGCGCTGGGCGGCGTTGACATAGGAAACTCACTGATCACCGCGCCGTGCTCGCCATCTGAGGCCACGATTTCATCGAACAGGTCTTTATGGTCATGCGGGTAAGGCTGCGCCAACCCCGAACCGATCACAGCGATCGTCCGCCCACCCATGCGCAGCGCCGCACGATGCGCCGCTCCATCGATCCCGCGTGCCCCACCACTGACGATGCACAACCCACTCTGTGCACACAAACTCGCAAACCGATCCGCCTGTTCTCTGCCGTAGTGCGAACATCGTCTAGAACCCACTATCCCAAGCGCCAGCGCATCTTCTTCAACCATCCGCCCACGCACCCAAAGCAGTGTTGGCGGATCGGGGATGTGCTTCAGTAGCTGCGGGTATTCTTCATCACCAAACGCAATCAGATGCACATCATGCGATGCGATCAATTCACGCTCAGTTTCAACCAGTCCACTTTGTAAGGTTCGGTCCAGCGCTGCCCGCAACTTGCGCGCACGTTGCATTCCCACTTGATCGAGACGTGCTAATTGCTCAGCCGAAGCATCGAACGAGCCCGCAGCGCTGCCGAACGTTTCGACACAACGTTGAATCGTGGCTTGTCCGAAACCCTCGGAAAGTGTTAGAGCCAGAAGTGCATCATGTTCCCGGGATGACATGGACAAGAGTGTAATCGGGCGGAGGGGGAATAGGAAAACTGGAAATTAAAAAAGCAGAAAATGCAGAAAATGAAATTCACCGAATCACAGAAAGATACCCGGCCCTTCGCTGCGCTCAGAACCGGCGTTGGGTTAGAAACATTAGCGATTAACGATTCGAAATTAGCGATTAAAAATCGCTACCCCCCAAAAATAAGCCCGCCCCAACGCATCGGGGCGGGCATAGCTTGATGGTCTGGTAGTGGGAGCTGCTCTACAGCCCCGTCGAGCTGCCTAACGCAGCCCACTCCAGACGCTCATACAGTCGTTATCCAAGGATCACCTCCATTCTGAAAAGAGCCAATCCCAGCCGTCACCATCTCGCGTCGTTGCCGTATGCGAACGACCCGTGGCCGCCGGAGTCTTTCCGCCCCGTAACGTCTTACCGGGGCACCGCGCTCATCGGTCGCAGGGGTCTACGATCCGATGCTCGGTCGACTCCGCTCATACTGACTTTCAGAGAGGTTTTCTCGCTTACTATCAGCAGGCTCGGTCGACAACCTAATTATCGTCTACACCCCCGCCAGGTCAATCATTTTCTAACTTTTTTCTGACACTTTCGCGCACAAGTTAACCCACCGAGATGACCTGCATCCGTTTATCTACATGAACAGGTAATTGGATTGGACAAGGTCCGAAAAATGTAACAGTCAGATGCCCGTTATAGCGCACAACTGATATCTGTCACGCCGCATCCTCAGTCCGCTCAGCGAGCAGGATCTTGTGGCGACGTTTGATCAAATCCATCAGGTGTTCGGTCTCCGTCACGGCCGTCGGTGTCCATACCGCCCAATGGGTATCCATCGCACGCTTGGCAACACGGATCCCGTCACGGATGTACCGGTTCAGCCGCTTGATCGGCAGCTTCTCAACCATCTGCGACTTCATCGGCACACACAACACCGGCGTCTCGGGATTCGGCACCAGATACGCCAATGTTTCAAGCAGCTTGCCATCTTCGTCATAAAGCGAGAATTCCAGCGTCCAGCGCCACGCCGCACCGTGCCAGATCAGGCCCTGGTGGACACCCGGAAACTCGTTGATCTTCTCGATCAGGATGTCCACAATCTTACGACGCTGCTCATCCAGGGGATTCAGCAACTGCGCCAGCTCCGGCTGGACCCAACGGTCTTCCCACGGGCTCTTGACTTTATATTCCTCAATTTTTGCCATAGCTGTCATTCTCTGTATTGCCCGAAAATCTTAGGCCGCCCATACGCATTGCCCAACGCACAAGTGCCGATCTGATTCGCGTTTATTAATATTTGCGGATAATGGCGTAGCCCCGCATCATAGCCATTATTCACTGTTCCCGCAAACACTGTTCCCGCAATAATAGCCATAAATTCAGTAATTACAATGCCTAACACCCGTCCAACAGATTTGCGCAAGGACGTATTGAGCTGTGTGGTCATGGCTAAACGACCCGTGCCGGGACAGGTAAAAACCCGCTTGATCGGCCAGTTCAACGCCTATCAAGCCGCCATCATCCATACCGATCTGCTGCGATGCACGGTCCAGAGGTTAACCCAAGCCTCTTTAGGACAACTATTTATAGCTGTAAATGACCATGAGGCCCCGTTCTCCCACGATGACCCGGCACTTTCACTGGATATCCCTGAAAACACTACAGTTATAGACCAAGGTGCCGGTTCACTCGGTGATCGACTGGACCACGTCTGGCGTCAGATCGGATCTGGATCGGCTGTGTTCTTCGGCGTGGACTGCCCGGATGTGCCGAAATCACACCTGGATAGCATCCCCATCGCCCTGCAGTCAGCCGACGCGGCGTGCGGGCCGGTGGATGATGGAGGTTATTGGTGCCTGGCTGCTCGACGATATACCCCCGAATTGCTGGCCGGCATCGACTGGGGCACCGCTGCGGTGTACCATCAGACGCGTGATGCCGCACAAAAGGCCGGCCTGACGTTCGAGCAACTGCCCACCTGGCAGGATGTAGACGACGTCAAGGACCTCAAAGCACTGCGGCAAAGACTCCAGTCGGCCGAGGAGCCGGCACTGAAAAGCCTGGCACAACGCCTGGAGATGATCACTCAGGATTCTCAGCTATGACAGATACCAATAGTCCCGACCAGACGGGCAACAATACGATCGCCAACGCCGACCAGGAGCAGATCGACCTCAGCCAGTCCGTCATCCTCGTCGTTGATGACAACCAGCAGAACGTCGAACTGATGCAGGCCTACCTCGACGACATGCCCTGCCAGGTCCTGACCGCCTACGACGGCCTGGAAGCGATCGAACTGATCGAAGACCCCGATCGGCCGACCCCCGACCTGATCCTGCTCGACGTCATGATGCCCAAGATGTCAGGCTTCGACGTCTGCAAGCGGCTGAAAAACGACCCCGAGACACGCACAATCCCCATCATGATGGTGACCGCGCTCAACGAACTGGGCGACATCGAACGCGGCGTCGAGTCCGGCACGGATGACTTTGTCACCAAGCCCGTCAACAAGCTCGAACTGATCACCCGCGTCAAGAGCCTGCTGCGCGTCCGCCACCTGAAGCGCGAACTCGACCGCACCGAAGCGTACATCAAAGACATCGAACGCATCGAAGGCCGCGGCGACGAATAACCCCGTTATAAAAACTCACCCATATAGCCCGACCATCCTGGTCGGGTTTATTCTTGATTTGTGCGTCCTGAACTCTACCTCTCGGTTGATAACCGTTCCCATCTATATCAGTGCCGCCTTCCAACGAATGCGATTATATTGAAGTAATAGGCATGCAAACTTCTGAACACATTGCTGCACAATGCATCCAAACGCTTCCGATAACCGCGCGAAACGTCAAAGTACATATACCCTTTTGTCACTAATCCGTAGAATCCCCAACTTTTCCCGGATTGGTTTCATCCCCCTGTCAAGGCTCATAGGGGCCAATCGATGGTCCGGCTGTATCGATTGTGCCGTCTGGTCGGTCGCATGATCGGTAAATAATACCCAACATGAATGCAGTGAGTGATGATTCAGACATCTCGGGTCGATGTCTGGTCCTGTCGTCCCATGATTCGTGGACACACAAGTGAATCGGTGGGCAATCCAGGGTCGACCAGAAGGACCCAGTTGACACGGCACGTGGCCGAGTCAGTCCCCCTGGAACGAAGCCTGAAAGGCACCACTGGAGGACCGGAGAAATGAGTCGGATCAACACCAACGTTAACTCGCTGATCGCCCAACGCATCCTGGGCCAACAGAATCAAGGCCTAACCAAGTCGCTGGAGCGGCTGAGCACGGGCTACCGGATCAATCGGGGTAGCGATGATCCGGCCGGCCTGATCGCCAGTGAAAAGCTGCGCTCAGAAAAAGTGACCCTCGAAGCCGCCATCGGCAACGCCGAGCGTGCTGAACAGGTCGTCAACGTCGCTGAAGGCGGCCTACAGGAAGTCCAGAACCTGCTTCTGGAAGTCCAGAGCCTGGTCACCTCCAGCGCCAACGACGCCGGCCTGAGCGAAGAAGAGCGCAAGGCCAACCAATTGCAGGTCGACCAGATCCTGCAGACCATCGACCGTATCGCGTCGACCACGAGCTTCCAGGGCACCAAGCTGCTCAACGGCTCGTTCGACTTCCAGATCTCCGGCCAGGCGACCACCGTCCTGGACGTGCAGGTCGATGCGGCCAAGTTCACCGACGGCACCAACACCGACGTGTCCGTCCTCGTAACCCAGTCCGCCCAGCGTGGTTCGATCTTCCTGTCGACCGCCGGCGCCCTGGAACTCGATGACGATGCCGACAGCAGGCTAACCTTCGAAGTCGCCGGCACGCTGGGCTCACGCCAGTTCAGCTTCGCCTCAGGCGCCACGGTGGCCGACATGGTGACCGCCATCAATGCCTTCAAGGGCGTAACCGGCGTCTCGGCTTCCGACGGCACCACCGGTGTGCAGCTCAAGAGTACGGCATTCGGTTCAGACGCCTTCGTGTCGGTCGATGTTGACGCGGCACCGGGCCTGGCAGGTAACACCGGTGTGTACTTCTCCTCGGCTTCCGATGAGAGCACCGTGTCCACCGAAGCCGCCAGCCGAACAACCTTCGCCGCAGCAAACGGCGCCATCCGTGATGACGGCCAGGACGTGGCGGCCACCATTAACGGCAACACCGCTGCCGGCGACGGCTTGAAGCTCGCGGTTAATACCGAAGGTCTCAACGCCACCATCATGCTGAACTCCGGTGCCGCACAGGCCATCGCCAGCGTCAGCGCATTCACGATCACCGGCGGCGGCGCCGAATTCAATATCGGACCCCGAGTCGACATCGCCAACCAGACACGCCTGGGTATCGGCAACGTAGCCACACGTAATCTCGGCGGTGAATACGTCAGCGGTGTGTCCTATAACCTCGACTCCCTCGGTTCCGGCAAGCTTTTCGACCTCGATGACGGTGACCTGAGCATCAGCCAGCAGATCATCAACAACGCCATCGATGAAGTTTCCAGCCTCCGCGGCAAGCTCGGTTCGTTCCAGAAGAACGTGGTCGGATCGACGATCAACTCTCTGAACATCGCGTTGGAGAACATGACCGCGGCCGAAAGTGCGATCCGCGATACCGACTTCGCAGCCGAAACCGCAACCCTGACAAGGAACCAGATCCTGGTGAACGCGGCGACCAACAGTTTGGCGATCGCCAACAGCCGACCCCAGAACGTACTGGCCCTGATCGGGTAAGACAACGAAGTAAGGTCCGTATAAACGTCAACCAACGCGGCGGCCGTAAACCGGTCGCCGCTTTTTTTTGCGCGCTTATCATCAGTGCGCAGCCCTGTCTATCACGTAGACGGTCCATCTCCAGCACGTTTGTCCGAAATAATCACGATTTTTTTGGCCCATTTTTCACGGTTTGCTGCGCGCCACGGCGGAGATTATCGGCGGTCCGATTATTCCGATTGTGACGCGCTTAAGCCGTGTTCCGGTTATGACGATCACTCCGGTTGCATGGGCAGGGTCGGATACCGCTGCTCAGAAGCGAACGGAGAACGCAATGGACCGCTGTTCCGATAAGACAAGTTCGATAACTGGGTGGCGAAAGCAGACCCGGCCCGCCGAATTTGGTCAGGCATCGGGGCTGCATCGAGGGCCAGGGTCGGCCAAGCGAGACAGCCCCACGATCCATTCGGGTGGTAGACCACCGCCCGGCTCCCGTGCTCCAAGGATGGAGAAAGGAGCGGTGACATGAGCAGATGACAAAAAAATAAATACTGTCAAAAGCATTGAACAACAAGTTAAAAAAAGTGACCGGGTAACGCGTTGTTACCCACGTTCAAAAAAGCATCACATCGGATCGGAGATCTGTGACCGTAACCAGGCAGGAGCCAGGCGCCCGATTAAGGGTGAACCACAGAACCGCGTGTTTCACGGAGGATCGACACCATGAGTCGTATCAACACCAACGTTAACTCACTGCTGGCTCAGAGAATCCTGACCCAGCAAAACAAGTCTCTCAACACGTCGCTCGAACGGCTGAGCACCGGCTTCCGCATCAACCGCGGCGCCGATGACCCCGCCGGGCTGATCGCCAGCGAAAACCTGCGATCGGAAGAGGCGTCCATCACCGCAGCGATCGGTAACGCCGAACGCGCTGACCAGGTGATCAACATCGCCGAAGGCGGCCTTCAGGAAATCAACTCCCTGCTGCTGGAAGTCCAGAGCCTCGTCGGCTCATCCGCCAACGACGCCGGGCTGAGCACGGAAGAAAAGGAAGCCAATCAGTTGCAGATCGACTCGATCCTGCAGACGATTGACCGCATCGCTTCAGCGACCAGCTTCCAAGGCACCAAGCTGCTCAACGGCACCTTTGACTTCACCGTCTCAGGTCAGGCAACCACCGTCGCTGATTATCAGATCAATGCGGCCAAGCTGGAAGGCAGCGATCACCGCGATGTCAAGGTGATCGTGACCAACTCGGCTCAACACGCCGCCATGGTCCTGTCGACCGGTACCACCGCGCTGGGCTTGACGGACAACACCTCCGAGTTCAAGTTCGAACTCACCGGTGCGCTGGGGTCCCGTGAATTTACCTTCGCGGACACCACCTCGATGGCATCCATCGTCGATGCGATCAACACCTTTACGTCCATCACCGGTATCTCGGCCGCATCGCCAAACACCAGTGCGATCGTCCTCAAGAGCACCGGGTTCGGCTCAGATCAGTTCGTCAGCATCCGCATGCTGGATGACGGTGGCCAAACCGGCTCCTTCACCACCATGTCCGCGACCGACGAAAACACCTTCAGCACCGAAGCCGCCAACGTCCAGACCATCGCACAGGTGCTGGCTGCAGGCAAGGGTGGCAAGCGTGACAACGGCCAGGATGTCGGCGCGATCATCAACGGGATCGCCGCGACATCCGACGGCAAGGTCGCACGGGTCGTCTCTGACTTCCTCGATGTCGAACTGGAACTGACCACCACCGGCGCCCAGACCATCGGCTCGATCGACGCCATGACCATCACCGGCGGCGGCGCCAAGTTCAACCTCGGCCCCAATGTCGACATCCAGAACCAGGTCAGCATCGGTATCGAGAACGTCGCGTCGCGTAACCTCGGTTCATACGAGAACGGCTACCTCGACGACCTCGGCTCCTCCAAGACCGCCAACGTGGTCGACGGCGACCTGGAACTGGGCCAGAAGATCATCAACGATGCGATCGCTCAGGTCTCGAGCCTGCGTGGACGACTCGGGGCGTTCCAGAAGAACGTCATCGGTGCAACCATCAACTCCCTGGGCGTCGCCCTCGAGAACACCAGCGCTGCTGAAAGCTCGATCCGCGACACCGACTTCGCATCAGAGACCGCGGAACTGACACGCAGCCAGATCCTGGTCAATGCGGCAACCAATGTCTTGAGTATCTCAAACAGTCAACCACAGTCAGTACTCTCCTTGCTCGGGTAACCGAGCGAACAGATCGTAGGACGCCTCGAAACACGCGGGGCATCCGATCACTGATGCGGAACGGCGGCCGGAAACGGTCGCCGTTTCTATTTGCGCACATCCCCCTCCCCCACCACATCCCAATCCGGTATAATCATGGCACCTTTCTACCGGGAGCAAGCGTATGTTTATCGAAGACCCCAACGATCTTGACGACATCGAACGGATGATCAAGTTCAACGAAATTGCCGAGGAATACGGCCGGCACATCGCCGCCTTTGAAACCGCGCCGTGGGTCACCGAATACGATCTACTCATTCGCGCGGGTATCGAATTGCCTGCACCCCAGGAACTCGACGACGAGGCGCTGACCGCCTTGCTCTGGCGCATCATCGAGAACCTCGCCACCCGCAACACCTTCCTGTACGATACGGACCATCTATCCGACCGCGCGTTATACACGAAACTCTGGGAAGAAGTCCTGCACGAACCCACCAAAGATTACGCCACCGTACTCGATCCGGAAGAGATTACCGGGCTAGGCGCGTGGCAACATTGCATCGATATGTGTGGCTGTGAAGGCGACGACCTGCTCGACTACTGGAAGTATTACGCCGACGAGCAAACACGCCAAGAAGATGCCGCCCTATACACGGACATGCAAATGCCCCCCAAAGAACCTTGCCCCTATGACCGTGACCGATTCCTGCCCAGATCACTGGATGAAAAACTCCGCGAACGCGGCGAGTTGGATGAATGGGACGGCCCCGATCCCGACGAGCATACAGTGAAATAAGTATTACACACCCGTGTAAATTTAAACATATCGCTTCCTATCAGATTGTCTCTCCGAGCCATGGCGTGTGCATATCCTCCGCGACGGCTTACCCTTTAGAGCGTTTTCAATCCAACTCTAGCGTTTTAACCTCGCCGTTTGATGTCATCCCCGCACAGACAGGGAATTACGTTCCAGGATTCATGGGACGCGGGGATGACGGTACTTGCTTTTGCAATCGGTTATCGCATCACTTGCCGTAGTGACGTCAAGAAGTGCCACCCATCGAACACTGCAGTTGGACAGTAAGCGCCATAGTTAACACAAGCAAAAACCAGCCATAACAAACCTTGAATTAATAACTTACGAAGACGGGGACCGCGGACGCAAGTCAACGCACACTCAAAATGACTTCTGTTGGCACACCCACCGCATGACCGATAACACTAAAGCACTATCCCTCAAACCCACAGAGTCGCCCCATGCACATCATTCTTTCTTACCCTAAGTCAGGCCGAACATGGCTGCGATTCATGGTCGACAGCTACCTGTGCCGGGTCTTTGATCTGAGCTGCTCGAACGTATTTGAAGCCGAAGATCGACTGAAGAAGGTTCATCCGATCGAGTGGACGCACCTTTCGGGAGCCATGATCGATTGCTTGCCCTACTGGGCCATGGGCGGCTGGCGGTTGGGTGAATCCATGCAACGCGTGCCGTGGTTGATCCTGACCCGTAACTTCCAGTCGACACTCACCAGTGCGTACTTCCAGGCACGCGACCGTATCAAGGTCTTTCGAGGAACCCCCAGCGACTTCCTTCGCGACCCACGATTCGGCATCATCAAACTCGTCACCTTCTACAACATCCTGGAAGAAATCCGCCCTGATATTGCCAGATGCGAGGTGATTGCCTACGAAGAACTGCTCGAAAACCACAAAACAGTTTTTACGCGCGTCATCGAATCGCTTGACCTGCGCGTCGATGAAAACCTGATCGAGCAAGTCATCGAAGACGCCAGCTTCGAGAACATGAAACACCTTTCAATAACGCCTGAATATGCCGGCACGGTCATCGCGCCGATCGATCCCAATGATCCACAAACTTTCAAAGTGCGCAGCGCGGGTCGGGAGAAGAAGTCGATATTTGCAGAATACGACCTGGAATACATGCACCGTGTGATCGATGACCTGTTCCTGCACAAACACAAACCGGAATACAGGTACTGCCTGGGAAAGCCTCAGAAGTCCCCTACTTTGAAACCTAAAATCACATTGCCCAAAGTGCAGGAAAGCACTGCCGTATGACTTCTATCATCGCGCCCGACAAACCATCCACACTCAAGCGCATCGACGAGCTGCTCAACAAGCAGGTCTTCTTCATCGTCGGCTGCCAGAAGTCCGGCACGACCTGGGTCGAACGTTTACTCAACGGCCACCCCGATATCCGGTGCCACGGCGAAGCCTACTTCGGCCCCGTCATGATGCCGCTGCTGCAACAAGTCGTCCAAGCCTACAACCAGAAACAAAAAGCCGGCGAACAAGGCTTATTCAACAACGACGACCTGCGAGAACTACTCCGCACCGCGGTCGGCCTGAGCTTCAAACGCTGGGTCGGTGACGATGAAGTCAAAGCCATCGGAGAGAAAACGCCCGAACACGCGCTGTGTATGAACCCGCTTTACGAATGCTTCCCCAACGCGAAGTTCATCCACATCACACGTGACGGCCGCGATGTCTGTGTCTCCGGCTGGTTCCACAATCAGCGCCAGGCCAAGCCCGGCTTCCTAAAAAACTTCCCCAATCTCAACACCTATATCCAATACACCGTCAAACAACACTGGCTGCCTTACATCCAGAACGCGCAGCAGTTCGGCCAACAATACCCGCAACAGTACCACGAACTGCGCTACGAAGACCTGCACACCGATCCCATCAACCAGACGCGCGCGATGCTGACTTTCCTCGGAATGGACGACAGTGAAGATGCAGTAGAAAAATGCCTCGAAGCCGGCAGCTTCAAGAAACTCACCGAAGGCAGAACCCGCGGCGAAGAAGACAAAGCATCCTTCTTCCGCAAAGGTGTCATCGGCGACTGGCAAAACCACTTCGACGATTCCAACATAGCCACCTACCAAGCCGCCGCCGGCAACCTACCAAAGAAGCTCGGTTACGAGTAATTAAGTGATTAGTGATTAGTGATTAGTGATTAGTGGTTCGTGATTGGTGATTGGTGATTGGTGATTGGTGATTGGTGATTTAAAATGGTACTTCCGACCCCCGTTTAGCGGGCGAGTTTACTCGCCCATCTCTCACTTCCCCCCCCCCACGCCGGTCCTGAGCGCAGCGAAGGTCCGGGTATCTTCTCCACCACTGACGATACACTCATAAACAAGCCGCTTGCGGCTTAGCGCAACTTCTTTGCTAACGGCTAACAGCTAATGGCTAACGGCTTCCCTCACACCCTGAATATCGACCCGACCTTCTTCCCGAAGATCAGCGACACATAGATCAGCGTCAGCGCGAGCAATCCCATACTCCAGACGCCCAACGCGCTGGCGACCTGCGGGCCATCGCCTAATCGTTCGAATAACGTGTAGATCGTCTTCGTCACCGGGAAGTACTGTTCACTTTGAGCAAGCAATAGCGAGTCCGACACTTCCAGCATCGCGAAGCTAAATGCCAGCACGCCCCCGGCCAGCAGGTTCGCCGAAACCAGCGGGATCACGATCTTTCGCATCGTCGCGATCCAGCTCGAACCGAACACCGACGCCGCATCTTCCAACTCGATCGGCACCTGGTCCATACCCGCTACCGCCGAACGCAACACGTAAGGCAAACGACGGATCATATACGCGATCACTAAAAACGCTGTCGGGTCAGCGTTCTCCCCCAGCACCTGCAGCAGTGAAGGCACACTGTCATCAGGCAACCACTTCTTAAACTCGATCGACACCGCGATATACCCAAACGCCATCACGATGCCCGGCACCGCCAGCGGCATCATGCCAAGACCATCCAGCAGCCAGCGTCCACGCAACTTGAACCGCGTGTTCAGATACCCGATCGACACGCCGAGCACCATCGCCAGCAGCGTCGCAATAATCGCGTACTTCAAACTGTTCTGGATCGACGCCGCGGCAAGCGGATGTGTCATCGCGCGAGTAAAGTGATCGATCGTCATCCCCTCGGGCAACACCGACTGATACCAACCGCCCGGCGGGCTGAACGCCGTCAACACCACACCAACATGCGGCAGCAGTGCCAAAGCACCGACGAACAGGTACAACGCAAACGCACCCAGTGTCGCGGGGCCGCTCAGTTTCATCGGCGTCGCGGCACGCATCGCGCGGGTTGTCGTCGTGTGTGTCTGCCGACCAAGCAGTATCTTGCCGACCCAGTACGTGAGTACCGCCATCGTCAGCATGACAAAGACCAAAGCGTAAGGTCGTTGGCTCGTTTCCATTTCCTGCACGCCGTAGAACACCTGCACCGCCGTGACTCGGTTGAACCCGAACATGAGCGGCGTGCCCAGCTCAGTAAAGCTCCAGATGAATACGATCGTCCCGCCGGCGAAAATCCCCGGCAAAATAAGGGGGAAAATGATCCTGCGAAACCGCATCCACCGGCTCGCGTTCAGATTGATCGCCGCCTCTTCAATAGACGGATCAAGGTTCGCGATCGCCGCGATCAGGTTCAGGTAGATGATCGGGAACAGGTGCAGCGCTTCGACAATCACCACGCCCGTCAACCGTGCATTGCCGAACACATCGATCGGGTTGTTCCAGTCAATGATGCCGAGATTCACAAGCAGCGCGTTCATCGCGCCGTATCGGCCAAGGATATTCTGCAAACCGATCACGCCAACAAACGGCGGCAACACCAACGGCAGCAGCACCAATCCCGTCAGCAGCTTCTTACCCGGAAATTCATATCGCGCGCTTAACCACGCCAACGGCCCGGCAATCAGGATGCTCAATCCTGTCACCCAGAACGCGATGATGAAACTGTTGACAACACCCTCACGCAAGATCGGGTCTTCGATGATGCGGTACAGATGCAACAGCGTGAAGCTACCATCCTTATTCTTGAATGCGCCGATCACCGTCAAACTGATAGGCCAAAGCAGGAACAAAGCCAGCACGGCGAAGCACGCACCAAATGCAACATAATGACGGACGCGTGGCTCTTTCAAATGTCACCCTCCACGATCCGCTTGTACTGCTTAGCGAAAAACCGCGTCCACGCGATCCGGTCCAGTTCACGCAGATCGGAATCCTGATCCCATGCGTCGGGCCTCGCTGCCAACTCTTCCTGGGTAAACGGCATCTGATCCAAAACATCCAGCATCGCTTGCTTGCGCGCAGGGTCCTGTTCAGCCATGATCGTACGCCATGCGGCGACCAGATCGTCATGCGTGTCGATCGCCATCGCGTGCAGCACCACGGAAACAGACCCCATGTAATTCGGCGTCCCCTCTTTGAGCGGGCGGGCCATGTCGTAGTAGTTCACCGGGTCGACCATGCGGGCCATCAGTTCCGGCGTGTACAACTGGTGGCTGACCGGGGGGCGCCTCAGTTCGTAATGCAGCGGCCCATCCGGGTCCCCCGCCTTGAAGTTCCACAGGGCCTGGCCTTCGTAAGACAGCAAGAACTCGATAAAATGCTTCGATAATTCCAGCCGCTCACCCTTGACGCCGTTGAGCACCGCCACAGGATCGCATGCGTAAACTGTTGTATCAGCAGGCGCTATGAATCCAACGCGGTTGTGCCCCACCGACTGAGCCTGCCATCGACCGTAGTAGTCGATACACACGCCCGCCGCCGCGTCACCCGCCGACACATCCAGCGGTATCTTCGTCGAGGAGGTGGCGAAGTAACGGGAATTGGCAAACATCCGGCGCAGGATCTGCCAGCCTTCCTCGTACCCAACTCTTTGCAATATCGCGTTATACGTCACACGTACCGACCCGGAGTACGATGGGTCCGCCATCGCCAGCCAGCGAAAATAGCGCTCATCCGCCAGGTCGTTCCAGCCGCTTGGCGTGCCGGTCCCGATCGAATCCACCGCATCATTGTTGTAGACGATCCCGAAGCTGCTGAGGATCACCCCCCACCAATGGCCGTTCGGATCATAAGTCCTTGCATCGGCAATCATTCCGTCGCCGTAGACGCGATCGATCAGGTCTTTGGGCAGCTCGATCGGCTGAGTCACAGAAGCGTGATAGGGGTTTTCTGGATCGTCGGGATTTTCCACCTCAACCCCGAGGCGACGGAAGTATTTGTCAAACATGTAGTCACCGCCGCCGAAGACGATGTCATACCCGACCGGCTCAATATCCCGGCCCAAGGCGATCGCTTGCTCAAGCTCCGCCTGGTACTGGCTCAAAAGGATGCGCTGGATCTCACCACTACCACCGACGCGCCACTGGATCTCGACCGGCTGGTTGTAATGCTCGATATGCCAATCATTAAAAGCAACACTTACTTCCTGGCGTATCTGCTCGTTGTGCGGCGTAAAGATGACCAACCGCTTGGCATCCGCAGCCGGCACTGACTCCGCCGGACGCCACAGCACCGGGGCTCCGATCAACAGAGCCAGCAACGACAGCACCAACACTTGAGGAAGTATTTTGCTCATTTATGTTTTCGTGGAACAAGATATCGTCGTCCTACGACTTGCCGTATCCACTCACGTTTTGCTAACCAAACATTAACAATTCAACGCATGTGGGCGCTCCGCCTCCGGGCTACAATATCCGCTGAAATGATACCCATCATCACTGAAAAATTGACGAAAAGTTACGGCCACATGCACGCGGTGGATCACGCTGATGTGCGTATCGAGCCGGGCGAATTGTTCTTCCTGCTTGGGCCTTCCGGCTGCGGAAAAACAACGCTTTTAAGAATGATTGCCGGGCTGCTTGAACCGACCAGCGGCAAGCTGTTCTTTGGCGATCGTGATGTCACGCGCACGCCTTCGGGTCAGCGCAACTGCGCCATGGTCTTCCAGAACTACGCGCTGTGGCCGCACATGACGATCCGCCAGAACGTCGGCTTTGGTCTGGATGCCAAGAAGGTCGCAGCAGACGAAAAGAAGAAGCGCGTCGATGAAGTGATGAAGACGGTTCAGATCGATCACCTGGCAGACCGCAAACCCGGGCAACTCTCCGGCGGCCAGCAGCAGCGAGTTGCGCTCGCTCGCGCGTTGGTGGTGAACCCGGATGTACTACTACTTGACGAACCGTTATCCAACCTCGATGCCAAGCTGCGTACCGAGATGCGCTCGGGCATCCGTCAGGTTTGCAAGACCACGAACACGACCAGCGTTTATGTCACGCACGATCAGGAAGAAGCGCTTTCCATGGCCGACCGCATCGCGGTGATGGATAAGGGCAGGATCATTCAGTGCGGCCCGCCGGAAGAGGTGTACGATCGGCCGGTCAATCACTTCGTCGCGGACTTCCTCGGCTCAGCGAACTTTGTCTGCGGCGTCGTTCAGGAAAGCGGCCCGGATGGGACGACTGTTTCCACGCCGTTGGGCCACCTGCGTGCATCCATGAACGGGCACAAGAAGAACGACAAGGTCACCTGCATGATCCGCCCGGAACGCATCAGGCTGCTGGATGGCTCGGACCAGGCGGCGAACATGGTCGACGGCATCCACTGCGAAACGATCTTCCGCGGCGGCGGCCTGCGGCACGACTTCCGCTTCGGCGACGAGGTCAAAATCCAGGTTGATGAGACCCGCCGACGCTCCCACCGCATCAGCAATCCCAACGTCCGCCTGGGCTTCGAGGCCGACGACCTGATCGTCCTGGCCACCGCCGATTAAACCGGCAGTCCTACCCCTACTTGACCAGAATCCACGATCGGTTATCGTTTCCTGTTCGGCAGCCTAACCCTGCCCCGCAGGGCGATTAGCTCAGTTGGCTAGAGCGCACGGATCACACCCGTGAGGTCGTAGGTTCGAGTCCTATATCGCCCACTTACATCTCTTTAGACGGTGCTTGCATCTGCAGGCAGGTACGTCTTTCCTCTGACACTTGCCTACGCGCCCACCAATCGATCTGCTTATCAATAGCTGCTTCATGCGCAGTGACCGCGAAGATTCGGGGGGCTTTATCTGAAAGCGACGGATTGGCTTATACCAATCCCATTTAAAATTCGTGCGTAAGCCAGTCGGTGGCGGCGATGGTTTTGAGTCGATCCGGCGTCAGCTTGTTCCAACTGTCGTGGCAGGCGCGATCGATGTCGGCCCCGTCCTCGAACACGCGGTTGCTCAGGTCGTGCTGCCGCATCCACAGCCACACACGCTCCATCGGCATCAACTCCGGCGAGTACGGCGGCAACAGCAGCAGCGTCATCGACGCCGGCACCGCCAGGTCTGCGGCCTTGTGCCAACCGGCGCCGTCGAGCACCAGCACCACGTGTACACCGGGTCCGGCTTCCTCGGCGATCATCCGCAAGTGCGTACTCATCAATCCGGCGTTAACGGTGGGCGCGATCAACGCCGAAGATTGACCGGTGAGCGGGTTGACCGCGCCGAAGATATAGCCCCACTGGTATTCGGTCTGTCGCACCGCACGCGGTCGGCTGCCCCGCTCGCCCCACACGCGTGTCAACGTGCCTTGCTGACCGACCCGTGCTTCGTCCCGGAACCAGACAGCGACGGTTTGCTGCGGGTGTTGCTCGCGGACGCTCTGGACAAAAAGGGGGCGCGTTCGACCCACTGTTGCATCGCCTGTTCATTGTGGTGGCGATGCCGGGGCCGCGGCGTGAGCACCGACAGGTTCAGCCGATGCAACAGGTCGTACACCCCCGACAGTTCGTAACGCACACCGAACTCTCGATCGAGGATGTCGATAAAGTCCCGGCCTCGCAGCGTGCATACGCCGTCTTCATCTCTGGGCCCGGCCAGTACACGCTCTTTGAACGCCTCGTGTTGCTCGACCGCCAGCTTGGTGGGTCGGCCCGGTGGCGACTGCGCCCGGACCGCGCTCAGGCCGAGGTCGCGATACGTGTAGCACCAGCGTTGCACGAAGCCGCGTGAGCGGCCGAGCATCCGCATGATCGTGGGGGTGGATTCGCCCGTGATCGCCAACTCGACCGCCCGCAGTCGGTCCCGTTGCTTAGCGTCACGTGTTTGTCGGATCAGACGTGCCAGTTCAACCGCGTCGTCGGGCTGGTGCAGTGAGATGTCGATGGTGGACTCCTTTCCAAAGCAGCCAGTGTCTCAGACTGGTCGAGGGAGCGCAACCTAACATGCGCCTAACGCGCACGAGTTTTTTGCGGGATTGGCTTATACAGTAGTTATGGATCGAGCGGCTCGGTAACCACGATTCAAAACGAGCCCATTGACCAAACAATAATCACACTTAGCAGTAGTCCCCTCAATCCATTCCAGAGTGGCTGTTCTTAAGGTAAACATTTTAACGTGATTAGCCTAATTAATTATCGGTACTTGGCCGCTTGAGCGAAAACAACTCAGCTTATTTGCTGCAGGCCACTTACATTCGTAACGCTTCGTGAATTAATAGCCTTAATCGTTACGACCGGTACAGCAATCATCACCGGATGAGGCTGCGAGTGTTAATGATGATTAATCACGCCTAAAAAAGATGCGATCTACTGGAAATACCTAGTTCCACAAAAGTGGAGCGGGTAACAACAGTGGAGGCAACATGTATACCGTAGGCAAACTATTGGTGGCTGGCGTTTTCGCGTTCGGTGCGACGACACAGGCCCAAACCACTTCAAGCAATGCAGACATCAATGAGCTGCGACAGATGATCGCTGAACAGGGTCAGCAGATCGAAGCCCAACAGGCGCTGCTTGAAAAGCAACAAGCCATGATTAGCCGGATGGCGGTCAACGACGGCGATTGGCTGGACGCGCGACGGGCGGAGGAGGTCAAGGGCCTGATCCGCGAAGTGCTCTCGGATGCCGATGCCCGTGCGGCTTTACTGGATGATGGTATTGGCGCGGGCCACGACGGCAATAACTTCTATATCCGATCGAATGACGGCGCTTTTCTTCTGAAGGTAGCCGGCATGCTCCAGATCCGGCACGTGTATAACTCGCAGGATCAATCCCCCACGGACGATGAAGTCGGCGGCTTCGAGGCTTCACGTATCCGCTACGGGTTCATCGGTAATGTTATCGACCCCACATGGAAGTACGTGATCTGGACCGGCCACAGCAACGCAGGCGGCGACCTGCTGCTGGATGCTTACATCACCAAGACCTTCGATGGCGGCTGGTCCGTGACCGCAGGTCAGTTCAAGGTGCCGATGTGGCGCGAATGGCTGGTGTCCGAGAAGTCGCAGCAAGTGGTTGAGCGTTCATTGCTCAACGGCCTTAGCGGCAGCTACACGCAGGGCATTAAGGCCGACTACAAGAACGATAACATCCACCTGACGCTGTCATTCAACGACGGGCTGGGTAACCTCAATACGACCTGGAGCGCCACCGATGTGGACTTCGCGTTCACCGGTCGTGCCGAGTGGCTGGTCGATGGTCAGTGGGCGGATTACGGCGACTGGATGTCCAGCCGAGGCGAAGAGCCCGTGCTGGTCGTCGGCGGCGCAGCCCATTATCAAAAGGGTGAGAACGGCACGAACACCGAAACCACCGACATCACGCGGTGGACAGCCGACCTTACATGGGGCCTCGGCGGCGCCAATGTGTTCGTCGCGGTTATCGGCGACCACCAGGAATCCGACACGACCGACATCGATCGTCTCGGCGTGATGGTTCAGGGCGGCGTGTTCCTGACCGATAAACTGGAAGTCTTCGGCCGGTACGAATGGGCGGACCTCGAAGTTGCAACCGATGGGCAGGATGACCTGGGGATCGTGACCCTCGGCGGCAACTATTACGTGCAAGGCCACCGTGTCAAAATCAGTGCAGACATCGGCTATGGCACCGAGCCTGTCCCCGCTACTTTTTCCAGCAACCTGACCGGCTGGCGTACCGATTCGACGGATGAAGATGGACAGATCGTGGCACGGACACAGGTTCAGTTACTGTTCTAACCAAGTGATTATGTTTCTATAGACCCGGTGGGGCACAGAATTCTGTCATAACGACAACAGATAGGAGTGGGTCTCAGCATGTTTAAAGGCATACTACAATTTAATAGTATCTCAAAGAAGGTAGCCGTGATGGCGTCGCTTCTGACGGGCATCCCGGTGATCGCGGTGAGTATCCTGGCTGTGTACTACGCCCAGGATGCACTGAATCATGTAGCGGGAGATGACCTGAAGCATGTTGCCACTCAAGCCCGCGCGATTTGTGCGACTCAGGATGAGTTGCTTAAATCCAAGCTCAAGTCCGACCTGGCCGTGGCCAAGAGCTACGTGAAGATGGCCAGCGGCAACCAGGACAACTGGGCCAGCAGCGCAGAGCTTACGGGCGAAACCGAGCGGATCGGTCAGTATTCGCTGCCGAAGGTTAGCATTGGCGACTTGTCTCTGGTTGGTAATGACCAATTGGTTGACGCGATCACCAAATCGACTGATTGCGGCGCTGCTTTATTCATCGTCTCTAACGGCGACCTGGTCCGCGCATCAAGCAGCATCCTTGATGAAAACGGTAAACGCATCGTGGGATCGGCGGTCGACCGAAACTCGCCGGTCTACAAGCAGGTCATGAGCGGCAATGACTATGTAGGCTCTAATCTCGTCAATGGCGAGTTGTATGAAGCCGCGTATTCACCGATCCGCTCCTCCGACGGCAAGATCATTGCGGCGGTGGGATTGGGCAAACCCCATACCGACTTCACCGCACTGAGCAACGCCATATCTGCGATCAAACTGGGCGAAACCGGTTATGTCTACATCATGCGCGGCGACGGCGTGCTGGTCATCCACCCCACCAAACCCGGTTCGGACCTGTCGCAGTACGACTTCTGCACGGAGATGAAGCAGAACAAGAGCGGCTGGGTTGAGTATGAATGGGAAGGCCGTCTTAAGTTTACGGCTTACGAATACTATGAACCCTACAACTGGATCATCGCCGCCGGTTCTTATGCGGATGAATACAACGCCGCGGCGATCGAACTGCGTAACTTCATGATTGTGGCGACCGTGGTATTCATCCTTATCGCAGGTGCCTGTGCGGTGGTCCTGGGACGTCGTATCGGTGCGGGCGTTAAGCGCGTGACCGACGCGATCCACGAGATATCACAAGGTGACGGCGACCTGACACAACGTCTGAGCGTCGACAGCAAGGACGAGACAGGCCAGCTCGCGGACCGCTTCAATGTGTTTGTTGAAAAGATCCATGACCTGATCGTGGAAGTCGCAGCCGCGACGCACGAAGTGGCCGGGGCGTCGACCGAGATCGCGGCGAGTTCCGAGGAGATGGCGACCGGTATGCAGCAGCAGTCGCAGCAGGCGACGCAGGTCTCTGCCGCCATCGAAGAGATGTCCGCGAGCGTCGCCGAAGTGGCGCGTAAGGCAGGCGAAGCCGCCAAGAGCGCTGAAGATGCCGGCGCCCAGGCCGAAGCAGGCGGCGGGGTCGTCGATCAGTCGGTCGATGGCATGAAGGCGATCGCCGAAGTGGTCAACGAATCGGCCGCGGCGATCAATGAACTGGGCAAGCGTGGCGAGCAGATCGGGCAGATCATCGGTGTCATCAACGACATCGCCGATCAAACGAACCTGCTTGCCCTGAACGCCGCGATCGAAGCGGCACGTGCAGGCGAACACGGACGCGGCTTCGCCGTCGTCGCGGATGAAGTCCGCAAGCTGGCCGACCGCACGACCAAGGCGACCGAAGAAATCGGCGAATCCATCAGCGCCATCCAGAGCGAAACCGAACTGGCGGTCGAACGGATGGGCGCTGGAACGGAACGTGTCAGCGCAGGTGTGGAACTGGCGGAGAAGGCGGGCGAATCGCTGAACCAGATTGTCGGTAGTGCCGGTAACGTCGCTTCGATGATCCGTTCGATCGCCGCCGCCAGCGAAGAGCAGTCGTCCGCTGCCGAAGAGATCAGCAGCAGCATCCAGGCGATCAATGCCGTCTCTCAAGAAGCGACCGAAGGCGCCAACCAGGCGGCCACCGCCTCGGCGCAACTCAGCAATAAGGCTGAACAGTTGCAACGGCTGGTGGGCCAGTTCAAGGTCAACGCCGGTCACAATAGATAATCTGTTCCTGATACAGATTCGACAATCAAGTTTGATCTATTCGATTACAGCCCGTCGGTATGACCCGGCGGGCTGTTTCTGTTGTTGATATGACCGAACCATCACTCCGTGTCTGCTTCACGCGCTTCATCGCCGAGCAGGATAGCCAACACATCATTCTCGGTTAAGGGTGCATCCTCGGGCACGCTGTGGCCGTTCTCTTGCAGATATGAACGGATCCCTTCAAGCTCCCGGCTGAATACCTCCAACAGAACTTCGCTCTCGCGCTTATTCTCATGGCCCCGGTGCGATTCCGGATAAGTCGTGCGGATAATCAAGGCACGCGGATCGACACCGATATAGGGATTCATATCAACCGGATATTCCGCACGGACCATATCGTTGATCGACCGCAGATGATGCAACCGCGATCGGAAAATACCCTGGTCGCGCGGCGGATACTTCGCACCGGTCCCGGCTGATAGGCCCGCCGGTTGCTGCACATAACTCGAGATGGATTCTTCCGTCGCCGCGTTATCCGGCCCCGATTCGCGCGATCGTTTGCGGTGCTCAGTTGACCATTCGCTCGGGCCGTATTGACTGAGCAGGTAAAACAAGATGTCGCGCCGCACCCGCCAAAGCCACGCCCACTGCCCGTCCGGCTGTTGACTCAAACGTGCTTCAAGCTCGTCATAGCGATCCAGCCACGAAGTTACCAATGCCTGATCGACATGCTTTGCGGGCTTTTTTGTCATAACTCAGTGCTTCATAATACAAACAACTAGAGATACCAGCATTATTAACAGCCGTCATTCCCGCGCACGCGGGTATCCACGCGCCCAATGAATCCCTGCACGTGGCCCCCCGCCTGCGCGGGGATGACATCAATCGGAACGGTTATAAACGATGCAAATCCCGCCAATATATCTGCATCAGTACTTATATCCGCCGCATCAGCAGTCCCCCGCAAATCATCATCAACGCCATCCCGGCCGATGCCGGCTCGGGCAACACTGTAGAATAAGATGGCGTGCCGAAATTCCAATTGTTCAAAATAATGTCCAGGTCTTCCAGGCTCACAAACCCATCACCGGTCAACTCCCCCTTCGAGATATCGCCCGGCGTCACGACCTGGTTCCAATGTTTCAGCACCAGGTCCAGGTCGTCCAGCCCAACAAAACCGTCGGCGGTCGGATCGCCAAAGCTGGCGGATGTTGTGCCCGTCACCGTGACACTTGCCGATTCGATATCCACATAAGAAGGCTCGATCGGTAAGGCCCCACCCCCACCAATCGATAAGACAACGTTCGTTTCCAGACGGAGAATACCGATGCCGTTGAGAAGTGGATCCACTTCGGTTTCAGTGCGTTCATGTATCGTGGTGGTTTCCGCGTATTCGCCGAAGTCGTGGAAAAAGACCGAATCCGCATCACCATCATCGCTTAGAAACACCATGAACTCGGCATCAAGATCAATAACCTCCAGTCGTGGATTCCATGGATCGAGCCCGACAGAAACATAAGCCGATCCCGTGTGCCCAGTGCCCGTGATTGATATGGTGATCTGATCGATCTGAGCAAAAGACTGGCCGAAGTCGATCGGCGTGTGGATCGAATCCCCATAACTGAACCGCACGCCCTCCAACTCGGGTAGCGACAACGTGTAACTATCCCCCCATACGCTACTCGTACCGACACAACCCACCAAAGCAGCCAGCAATACGCCGCGCATCAGATTCAGCATGATGAAACCTCCCAGATAAGTCCCCGTGATTGCGACTGTGTGACTCCATCATACATATGCCCGACACGGTTTTTCAACACAGATAGCCGTCAGAGATCATATCTCCCTGAAATTGTTGATAAAACGACGTCTTCAGTTGTCTTATCGCATCGTCGGGATCAGACCCCGCCGACACATCAACGCCCCACCGATCAGCACCAGCACGATCGTGCCTGTCACCGGCTCGGGAACGTTGTTGATGCCCACATGCATGTTGTCGACATTCAACTCAACGCTCAGCCCGTCGGTTGAGTAATCACCCATGAACGCATAACCGAACTGGAACGTGCGCGTGAAGTCCGGATGACTCGATCCGCCGTCGACCTCAAAGAAGTCGCTCGCGATCAAACCCGAATCGCTGACTGTCATCCAGCCTGCGCCAGGTGAAACCGCCCCGCCGTGCCCCGACGCGACGAACACTTCACCCTGCAAAATTGCAAGCGTGACTTCGAGGTTGGCTGTGCCGGTCACATCCAGCGGGAGCATGTCGATCGCAAAGTCCATCGACATCTCCCTGCAACAAGCCGCATCGTCCGGCACAAATGTGAAGTCCGCATCGAACGGATACGCCACGATAAAACTCTGCGGATTACCCGAACCCGGCGCGCTGATGAAGAGCTTCGTGCTCGGCGCATCGTTGCCGACAAACTCATCCGCGATGCCGCTTAAGGTGAGTTGTCCCGATGTGTCAGTCACGATCTGCGACACCGTGCCGATGTTCACGTGCGGCTTGCTACGTTCAAAATTCTCCTTGGCCATACTCCGCCCTCCTGTAGATATGGATTGATCTGGATGTGAATTGTCTCTCGCCCTTAACGTCTCACGAACTGATGACGTGCCGACATCATAACAGGAGGATGCCTCAAATCGCAATAAAGAAGCAGGATATAAACCGCTTTAACGCTGAAGTGACTATGCCTGACACGCCCGATCATAAAACCATTGTGTCGTGATTGGTTGCTTATACCGCCATATCGTGTGTCACTGCACCTCTTCAAGCCGCGTCGCGCTCAGCGCTCCAAGCAATGACATCGCCCCGAACACTACCAGCACCGATGCCATACCCAATACATGCGCAACCGAACCGACCGCAGAAGCCAGCAGCAATAGCACGCCGATGATCGTATTCGAGATCGCGGTATAGGCTGCCCGGCTGTCCTGATCCGCCATGTCTACCAAATGTGTTGCGCGTCCTAACCGAACGCCTTGATAACACAACATCAACATGAACAACACCACGGGCATCACCCACACCAATCCAACCACCTCCGGCAATAACCACGCAAGCATCGCCGCACCAAGAAGCACGACCGTCGACCCAACGCCCGCCGCGATCAATACCTTCCTGCTCGATTTATCAGATAGCCGCCCCCATACGTACGTACTCAATACCGACGCCAAACTCGAAGCAATAACGAACAAACCTAACCCGCCGATCGTGACGCTATGATCCTTCCCCACAAGGTTGACCATGTAAGGCGGCGCAAGCGCCGTCGCCGTCAAGAGCCCGCGTGTCAGGATAAACCATCGCAATTGTTTATCATCACGCAACAGCCCGAACTGCTCGCGCACCACATCTAAAGGCCGCCCCCCGCCACCCGTCGAGCCGGGCTTTTCATCGAGCGTCGTAAACAGCCCCGCCGCGATAAGCCACAACGCGCCCGCCACCGCTAATCCTAAAAGGATCACCGTCGTATTACGCGGCAGCAATCCCGTACTCAAAACCAACCCGTACACGAATACCAATACCGCCGCGATCGTCGCCGCCGTCCCCGTCGTCGTGCCGCGTGTCGATTTACTGATCGTCTTGCCGAGTACATCCTTGTAACTCACCGAACAGAAGCTGCGCGCAAGCGAAAACACAACCAGGCAACTCACAATCACCCACGCTGCCGCCGCACCTTCCATCAACCACCCCGCCGCCGCCATCCCAAGCACCGCCACCCCCTGCAACGTGCTGCCCAGCGCCCACACCCACTTCCGCTGCGATCGCCGACGCACCCAATCCGCGATCACCAACTGTGGCAACAACGCCCCCGCCTCACGGATCGGCACAAGCACCCCGATCATCCACGCCGGCGCAGCCAACACCCCCAGCAGCCAACTCAACACCAGCTTCGGATCGGACAGCCCGCCCCCAAGCTTGGTCGCCGACAGACTCAACACATGGATCATGAAGTGACGCGGCTGCTCGTGACAAGCCTCATCCGGAATATCCTTACAAACCCGCCCGTCATCCTCGGCCGTAATCAAACCGTAAGCTTTAGAAACAATGCCACCAGCCAAAACAATATCTCGCGTATCAAGGGATCGGGAACGCCCCCATGATACCCGCCAATCAACACGCAGGCGTGATCGCACATGAAGTGATTTATCACAAACAGCGACTACATTGCAATAGCGGCAAACGTGCCCGAAAAATCAATTGCTCTGATAAGCCTTCGTCCGATCCTTACGTCGCGCCAGCTCGCTTGTGTATTTGCGACCCAATGTATCCGCGTGCCGCTTCGCCCACTCCGTCAGCTTCGTCTGTCCCGCCGGCGGACTGTCGACGTGCAGCAGATCAGCCATCAGCCCTTCGATCTCTTCGCGTGTGATGATCACATCGCCCACAATCTTGCCCATCATCCAGCCCAGCACATAACCCAGTGACGGCGGCACCGAAACGATCGGCCGACGCACGCCGATGATCTTCCCGATCGTCTCGACCAGTTCGCGATACGTAAACGTCTCCGGCCCGATCGCATCGATGATCACGTTCTCGTCTTTGTCCCCCTGCTCAACCGCGAGCGCCGCCAGATCGTCCACATGGATCGGCTGCAAGCGATACTTGCCATCCCCAAACACGCCGAACACCGGCATGTGCCTTAACACCCACGCGATGTTATTGATCAGGATATCTTCCTTCCCAAACAAAACCGTCGGCCGAAGGATCGCATAAGACATGCCCGACCCGATCAACGCCCGCTCCAATTCTGCCTTCCCGCTGAAGTATTCCAAAGGCGAATCTTCAGCCGGATTCGTAATACTCACATGCACCACCCGCTCAACCCCCGCCGCCTTCGCCGCATCAAACAAAACCAACGTGTTCTTAACCGCTTCGTTGTGCTTAAACGTCTTGTGATTGAACCGCACCCAGTACGTGTTATAAAGAACACGCACCCCCCTCAAAGATTCCGCAAGCTTCTCCGGCCGATCAAAATCAAACCCCGCAACACGAACCCGCCCCGCCAGATCGCTCGCCCGCTTCGGCGAATTGGTCAACGTCAAAACCCGCTGCCCCCCCTCCAGCAACCGCCTGGCAATATACCCCCCCGAATACCCAAAAGCCCCGGTCACCGCATCTAACGCTTGCATCGATCAATTCCCCTTCAATATAAGCTGAACACAATCATAGCGTATCGCGTGAAAGACTGTGCTCGTTCTTTATCCCTGCTCCTGTTTATGAATAGCCTCCCCGCACTCAGGACACGTTTTTGATTCCATGCTCCCGCGCAGGTCATAGCCGCAGGCGCGACAATGGCCGGGCGGGAAACGAAATCGAACCCGGTCAATGATGCAAAACACGGGCCATATGGATAAGAGAATCAACGGAACCCATAAAGGGAACGCGACATGCCTGATACGCATCGGCAAGGCAAAGACGGACGTTGGCAGAACGCCATCGGAATAGTCGAAGTTAAACCACTCAAATTCCCGATGCCTTATCTCCGTCGGCACCATAAAGGTTTCTTCGATATATGACACACCATAGGTGTTTTTAGAGGTCTTGAGATTGTTGTAGTACTTAACATGCATCGTCCCAAGCATCAAGTTCACGCTAAATCTGCGATCATTCGGCAACCCAATCATGCACGCTGCACGCCAATACAAACTCCCGATCCAAATAACACCCATAGCCAAAGCGGCTATCGAAACCAGAACAAGCCCCGACCGATAGACCCAACCCCGCTTTTTACGCATCCTGCTCATGAACGATCATCATCCGAGCAACAAGCCGGCCAGTCAACAAGTCAGCTTCGTAGGTCCGGGCAGGTCCGGACCTACATAATCAATCATCCAACTGCCCCACTTCCATCGGGTCCCCCGCCGCATCACTCGCAAACACCCCAATCTGCGTACTCACCTGAAAACCTGTCGGCAGATCGGGGTATGTCATGCTGATGTATGCAGCGCGGTAACCGGAAGTCGGACGCGGAACGTCGCTGGTTATCTTTTCGCCGTTCACCGTAATCGGTTTGGTCTGCCAGGTTGACTCGCGGAAGTCGCGCGTGTTGGAATCGGCCCACCACAAGGCGGCGCGGGTCGGCTTTTCCTGCGATGTCACATCGACGTGCAGAGCAGTGTCATCCTTGGATAACGTCCACGTGGGGTTCGGCAACGTGAGCCCTTCCGCGGCGGCGATGTGGGTGGCGACCACGCTGCCGACGACGTGCAGGATGCCGCGGTCCATGCTGTGGCCGCTGTTGGGCGCGTAGACCAGGCGCTTGTCGCCGTGCAACCCGTCCCAGTAAAGGTTGGCCGCATCGACAGGCCAGTACGGGTCGTTCGTCGCGAGCAATACGGTTTTAAGCAGATGCTCAAGTTTGTTTCGATACGAATAGGGATCGACCATCTGGATAAGCTCTTGCCCGCGCGGCGAGTCGAAACGCTCAAGGATGTTGCGCTCGGTGTACGGCCGGATCATCCGCGACGGCGCGCCCCACGCAGCGACGTGCAGCTTCATCTGCTGCTGCATGTTTAATACATCGATCACGATTGGCACGATCGCGTTGACGCGCTTGTCCGTCGCGCCGGTCAGCCACGTCGTCCAGCCACGCTTGGATGCGCCGGATACCGTAAAGTGTTCGATCTCTACACCCCACGTCTCTTGGGAATACGCCTGCGTCGCATCCATCGCACGCACCGCCGACTTCACCATCGGCAAAAGCAACGGCCAACTCGTATCGCCCGACTCAAGATAACGATCCATCGTAAACGCGATCAGGTCGTCTTCCTTCAACCCTTCATACATCGGCTGGAACGGCACGCGCGTCACCACCGCAATGACAGACCCCATCTCACGTGCCGTACCCAGGAACATGTTCACTTCCTTAGGCAGCTTGCGCCCTTGACCAAAGAGCGGCTCCTCCTCGCCGCGCCACGATCCGCCGACAACCAGCAGCAGCCCTTGCTTGGGATGTGTCAATTCCTTTGGCTTAAGCAGGATCAACCGATGCCGCCACGCCGTGCCCTGCCAGACTTGCGACACCAGTTCCAGCTCGCGTGCTTCCACATCGCCGATCACCATGCTGGATCGTTCGCGATAGGTAAACGCATCATCCTGCTTGGCCACGAACCGTTCGAGCACGCCCGACACATCTTCGACAGGTTCCGCGGCAACAGCCTGGCCGACACACAACCAGAACACCGCACAAATCGCCCACGCCGGTAAGTACTTCACGTTTCTAATTCTCCTGTCAGCCGGGGTAAAGATGAGCCGTCAGAGCGACGGCGAGCTTGGCTGTTATTGAACTATACGCGATAGCCGCCCGGATTGTTACAGGTTACGAGCCATATATTTGCGACTTTTTTCAACGAATCGCCGCTCATTTGCCGGCTAACGTGTCGACGCGGTACTGCACGGTCACCATCCAGTCAGCATAGTCCGGCTTCAGTGACTTGAGCTCCGTCAAAACAGCCTGCTTCACGACCGACTCGATCAGCGAATTCTGCCCCGGCCAGATGCGGAACTTGATGCGGACATAGCTCGTGCCCGCCTCGGTCTTCTGCGCGCCGATGACTTCATGCTCGCCCAGCATCAATCCGCTGAACTGATCGGAAATAGTCTGCGTCACTGCCTTGATCCGCTCGATCGCTTGAGTCGAGACCTGCTCATCATCAGGCAGCCACGCATCGAGGAACACGCGGATGTAACCACTGCGATAGTTGATCGCATTGGAGATGTTGCGATTCGGGATAAACACCTCGGCCCCGGTGTAATTCATGATGACGGTGTAACGCATGCCGACCCGCCGAACGATCCCCGCCTGCCCGCCGATCTCAACCATGTCGCCGACATCAACCAGGTCGGACGTGATAAGCGTCAGCCCCGTGATGACATCCTGGATCAACCCTTGCGAACCGAAGCTGACCGCGAAGCCGATGATCGTCGCGCTGGCGAGATAAGCGGTCAGAGAGATATCTAGCGCAGCGAAGATCATCCCGCAGGCAATAAAATAGATGATGAAGACCAGTGCGCTGGTGCTGAAGTGAGCAAGCGTCAGCGCCTTGGTTCGGCCGCGCCCGCCGTAGCGCGACTTGACGAAAGTATGAAGCAATATCCGGATGAGCCGAACGAGCAGGTGCGCCCCCACCGCAATCGCCAGGATGATGAGGATACGCCAGCCGTACCCGATCCCGTCGAACATTCCGGGCGTTTCGGGTGTAGCAGCTTCTGCATCCTGGGCCAACGTTAGGATTGGATAGAGCATCATGCTCTAAGTGTATCGCATCCGAAGCCACAAAGTGAAGCTGGCAGGCCGCAATAAATCAGATTGAGCCGACTTCTACTGAGCTTTCTAATATGGGAATATGATCGAAGCCCACAGGTGCAACCTAATATCCATAATGATCCCCCACTCGCTCAGCGCGGGTTCCCCGACCCCGCCGCGACACTGACCGAAGGTCTCCATCTCTCATTAACGTATGCATCCCCCTATTCCCGATGTCGACCGCACATCCGAGTAGACCCCGCCATGAAAGCTGTACAATGCACACGTTCTCACACCACTTTCCATCCAAGGCAAGATATGACCAACCTCCCCCCTTCCGATCCGAACGAACAAGGTTACAGCCGAAGAACTTTTGTCCAACAGACCGCAATGGGCGTCGGTATCGCGGCGTGGGTCGGCAGCAATGCGAATCTCGCGCTTGGTCAGCCGCATCCCGCCCCGCAGCGAAGCGCCCGTCGTGTCATGCGCATCGCTCATCTGACAGATGTTCACGTTCAGCCCGAACGCTCTGCCGGCGATGGGTTAACAGCATGTCTTCAACACGTACATAATATGGACGATCCGCCGCAGCTGATTCTCTTCGGCGGCGACAACGTGATGGAGGTTGCACACGATTGCACTGTTGAAAGAGCCGAGGAACAACTCGCGGTTTGGCGGACAGTCATGCAGAAGCACTGCACGCTGCCCTACCGCAACTGCATCGGGAATCACGATGTTTTCGGCATGGATCAAGATAAAGGCAAACGCTGGGCGATGGATAGCTTCGGCATGACCACGCGTTACTACAGCTTCGACCAGGCCGGCTGGCACTTTGTCGTGCTCGACAGCACAGCCCCTCAAGATGACGGCCACTACAAAGCCCGGCTCGATGATGAACAGTTTGCCTGGCTGCAAAACGATCTGGCAAACACCCCCGCCAGCTCGCCCGTCTTGATCCTCTCGCACATCCCGATCCTCGCCGCCTGCGCTTACTTCGACGGCGACAACGAAAAGACCGGCGACTGGGTCGTCCCCGGCGCGTGGATGCACCTCGATGCCCGCAAGCTCAAAGATTTATTCCTCAAACACCCGAACGTAAAACTCTGCCTCTCCGGCCACATACATCTTGTCGACGAAGTCAGCTACAACGGCATCGCCTACCGCTGCAACGGCGCGGTCTGCGGCGCATGGTGGAAAGGCGCCAACCAGGAATGCGAACCCGGCTACGGCCTGATCGACCTCTACGAAGATGGCTCGTTCCACAACCAATATGTCGTGTATGGCTGGGAAGCGAAAGTGTAATGATATAGCTGCCCCGGCTTAACTTCGGGGTAAAAGTTGCAATTACCATTTAGAGCGTTTTCAAACCAACCGTAACGGGTGCCACACTTTGACCCGAAGGGCAAAGTGTGTTTTCGCAACGCACACTTTGCTGCTGCGCAGTCAAAGTGTGGCACCCAGAGCTAGCGTGATAACATCGTCCGCCCGATTAGACTTCAGGGCTGCGCTCGGCGCGGGTCTCCCGCCCCCGCCGTGTGACCGACCGAAGGTCTCCATCCCACGAGATATACTCACCCACACTTCCCAATGACCGCAACGCTACGCTCAGTGCGGGTTTAGTGGTATGTGTTTGATCGACAATGTCCACTACATACAATAGCAGTTCCGGTTGGGAGCCTGCTGCTTTGGCCGACCGGTGTCCGGGCCGTGAAACGTCGGTAAAGTGGAGGTTTAAATCGTGAATTTATTCGACAAGTTCTGTGCGGTTCTCGCATTCATCTTGGCTATCGTGTTTGTCATACTGGGCGTGCTGGGATTGTTTTTCGGCTGCAACGCAAACTTCTCACTGCCGCCCATACTGGGAGTGATCCCGGCGTTCGTCGGCTGGGGAATCATCCGCGCTGTGATATGCGGATGGTCTGCCGGGAAACGTCTTTCTTAAAAACATGCACGGGGATTGCACACTTCGGTAACGAACTCTACAAAGCCGCACGCGCAATTTGTCAGTACAGAATCCCCGCAAACGAAACCTATCCGTTTGGCTGCACCCAGCGCGGGCCTCCCGACCCCGCCGCGATGATGGAACCATAGCAACGCAGACCAAACCGGGCAGGTTCTAACCTACAAAAGCTTTACTCGCCCTATCAACCTGATCGATTCTGTAATGGCAAACATAACCAGTGTTGTCGGCTTGGGGATATCGGCGGCTGCGTCCGGCGGCGTAACTGCGTTCCGATTGTTCAACACGTTATCTACATCACTCAGACTGACGAACTCATCGTTGTTATGATCGCCGCAGACGGGCGTTGTCTATCGATGATGAAGTCAGGCTATAGGCAAGGTTGGTCCCAGACGGCTGGTTTGCCCGGGTAGTCAAGACAAATCCCGACCGACCTTCAGAATGCTTTGCGGGATTGATGTGCGGACTAGCAGTTCCGGTTAGCTTTGGCAAATCAGCGGCTTTCAAACAACCGGTTTTCCACCACGCTTTGGGCGCACGACTCTGTCGCGATTGGACGGCGCGCGCACGGGTAGGGTTCGTTTGATCAGGCAGCGCACAAAACCGCCATAGCCACCGGGATGATCAGTTCGTCGAGCAGCCGAGCAGACACAAACCGGCAACGCCAAGACAGAATCTTATGAGCTTTTGCCCCTTCTTAGTATCTTCACGATACGATTATTGACGATACCCAACAGGTTCCAGGTGTAGCCATCGAAGTTTGTTGTGTTGTTGAATTCGACGACCACCGTGTCGATGTCTTTGTAGTACTTCGCGCTGCTCTGGTAGCCGGGGATCAGGCCTGTGTGGTCAAAGACGTAAATGGAAGAATAGATTTTCTGTTCTTCTTCATTCAATAATGAACCGTCGTTTAATGCCCGCAGGAATATACCTACATCTTCTGCGCTGGCGATCATTGAGCCGTAGTCGGTTGTCTTGATGTCTTCTTCAATACCGACGTAGTAGCCGCCCATCAGATCGTCCAGATTTACTTCGCTAAGCGAGCCGTATGTGTGTGTCAGATTAAGCGGCGTCAGCACCTCTTCCTTGATGTATTGGAATTTGCTGGTGCCCACGACCTTTTCGATGAGCATGGTGATCAGCAGATAATTCGTGTTTGAATATTCATAGTCTTCGCCCGGCTCAAAGTTAGCCGGCATATCTAACACGAGCTGAAGCGCTTCTTCGCTGCTTTTCGGCGGATCAACCCAGAAGTTCGGCGTATCCGTCAGGTTGGGGATGCCGCTTCGATGCTGCACTAACATCGCTAATGTAATCCTGTCCGCATTCTCGATCCTACCCACCAGTTCGGGAAAGTAATCGGCCAGCGTTTTATCCAAGGACAAACGTTCATCACTTACCAATTTGGTGATCGCCACCGCATCATACAACTTGCTGATGCTGGCGATCTTGAATAATGCATGTGGGTCAGCGGGTATCTTATTCGCCCGGTCATGCCAACCCGCAGCATAAAACGCCGGCGGTTTGCCCGCCTCGTCCACATAGACAATGATCCCATCAAGCCCAAGACCTATCGCATCATCCACCTGCTGCTGCACCGTATCGGGTATCGGCAGGATCCACGCCCAGATAAGAATCCATGGCACGTAGAACAGGGAGATGAAAGTCCCTACAAACAAAGGGATCCTGATCATCCATTTTATTTGTTTCTTCGTCACAATCTGCTTTCAAAAAGTTTAAAGTTGCCTGATCGACTTCCTTGTATGTAGTAAGAGGATACAGGGAACACTCATCTTCGCTGATAATCACTAATAAGATGATTAGTGGTTATTAGTGTAGATTCGTGTTCCCAACGGTCTTGCATCCGCCTCACGCTCATTCTATCCAATCCGCAACATCTAAGTGAATCGCATTGTCCGGCCCCTTCTTTCCTCGGTAAAAGGCTGGGATGAGGGCTGGATTGATTTCGTGTGTTTATTGAAAATGTTCGTATAAGGACGCCGGCCCTCACACCGGCCATCTCCCGGGGGAGAGTGAGAAAGTTGGATTTCCCACAAGTCCGAACCAAAGGACATCGCGGTTTGTAGGGTGGCGTTAAGCGAAGCGCAACCCACCACAGTGAAGTAGTGGTTAACGGATGTAGATTCACCGCGATGTTGCGGGGCGCGTGCCGGAAGCCGGTAGTGTCCGTCAAGTTGCGCACTTTCGATCAGGCAGTCTCCGGGGGATGGAAGGTTGGCGGGGCCGGAGCGAGCGCAGCGAGCGGAGGGCCGGCCAACCTTCGCGCGGCTACACCGCCACGCTTGTCATTGAATCTTGCTCCTGTTGTTCTCGCTCGCGTTCCAATTCATGCAGCCGATCCATGTCCAGGTACTTGCGCGTGCTCCAACGCGTCCCGGCGACGTGACGCAGTCTTGCGGCGCTGAGCATCAGCGCCGAGTTCCCATCCGGGAACGCGCCGACCACCTTCGTCCGGCGTTTGATCTCACGCATCAGACGCTCCAGCGGGTTGTTCGTACGTAATCGGGTCCAGTGTTCACGTGGGAAGCTCATGTACGTCAGCGTCTGCTCGACCGACTCACGCACGAACCCGGCGGCCCGCTTGAGCTTCAACCCCGCCAGCTTCACCGCGACATCCTCCGCCTTCTTCAACGCCGCCTCACGGTCCTCCTGGGCGTGGATGGCTTTGAGCATCGCCGACACTTCCTTCACCTTGCTCTTGGGCACGTGGCTCCAGGCGTTGCGGTACCAATGCACCACGCAGCGTTGCCACTGCGACGCCGGGAAGACTTCACTTAGCGCCTCGACCAGACCCAGGCACGCATCACTGACGAACAGCCGTGTGCCGTTGAGACCACGTTGCTTGAGATGACGCAGGAACTGTAACCACGACGCCTTGTCCTCCTTGGCGCCCTCGGCGATCCCCAACACCTCGCGGTAGCCGTCCGCCGCCACACCAATCGCTACCAGGATCGCCACGTTCTTCACCTCCCCACCCCAGCTGCGCTTAAGGTACGTCCCGTCGAGGTACACATAAGGGTGCTCTCCTTCGATCGGCTTGTTCCGCCAGGCGTCGATCTGCTTATACACCTTCTGGTTCAACTCGCTCACCGTCGAAGGCGACACCTTCGTACCCCACAACGCCTCGGTGATGTCCTCCACACGACGCACACTCACTCCCGCCAGATACATCTCGATCAACGCCTCCTCTACCGAGGACTCGCGACGCTTGTAACGCTCGATGATCTGCGTCTCGAACGGCAAACTCCGAAGCCGCGGCACCTTCAGCGTCACCTCGCCCGCCTTCGTCTGCAACTTCCGGGGGTAGCTGCCCGCACGCGTGTCCTTCCGGGCATCCGTCCGCTCATACTTGCCGGCCCCGCACAACGCCTTGGCCTCTTCCTCCAGCAGCCCGTTGAGCGTCTGCTCGACCGATTCGACCACGATCCGGTCCACGTGTCCACGCACCTGGGCCTCATTGATCTTGAACGCGTCTTTCATCCCGAGGCCCGTCGCTGTAATATCATCCGTCATGGCAGTTCTCCTGTGAATGGGGTTGTCTAACACACCAACACCATCCGCTCGGAGGACTGCCTTTTCAAATCTGCGCATAATTCAGGACGTTATCCGGAAGCCATTGAATTGCCATGAAAGATCAACGAAGTAAATTGGCAGCAGCGCGTTTGGCTGGCAATGAATGACAGTGTGAGAGTAAATGTGTATCCGTGGTGGGTTGCGCTGCGCTTAACCGCACCCTACGCCGGAGTAGGAACCCATGCTACTTGCTTCGCGGTTTTTAGGGTGGCGTTAAGCGACGCGCAACCCACCACAGTTAATTAGTGATTAACGGATGTAGATTCACAGCGATGTTACGGGGCGTGTGCCGGAAGCTATTGAATTGCCATGAAAGATCAATGAAGTAAATTGGCAGCAGCGCGTTTGGCTGGCAATGAATGGCCGCGTGAGAGTAAATGTGTATCCGTGGTGGGTTGCGCTTCGCTTAACCGCACCCTACGCCGGAGTGGGAACCCATGCTACTTGCTTTGCCCTGCGGGTCAAAGGGGGGCACCCCGGCTACTTGCTTGTATTTATACCAAGCGCCTCGTCAAAACCTTTCGGCTTTGCCTCGCTTTCTTTCACAAGCCTCTTCCGCAACATAATCAGAAACTTCAAATTTGCTTCGGAAGCAATCGATGAGTTCTTCATCAATACCGGTAGCACAGTATGCCGACTATGTAATTCATTCGTATCATACGCCACCTTCCTTTTCCTTGTCTTTGTAAATGTCAATATTTGTCTTGCAGATTTATCTGCATCATTTTCACCTGAGAGTATGCCACCATACTCTTCTATTCTGTCATATTGTGATCTTATAAATGCAATAATCTTCGAAAGATGTCCTCTGACATAAATGCGACCACCAATCAGTTCTACGCGGTCAGCTATTTGCTGCAAATAACGAACGTATATAGTCTTGGTTATGCTTCCTTGATAATCAATTGTTTCGAGCAACTCGCTTATAAGAGGAATTACATAGCTACCTTCGAATAAAAACGGATTCATGTCAGCAAACATTTTAATAACATTATCTTGCTCGATCCTCACCTCGATGTGTTCACATATTTTCTTTGCTTCGCTTAGATCTGCCAGAGATAAATATCTTGCAGTAAAATATTCTTGAAATGACCTATGTGAAAAAACCAATTCATGACCTTGAGGGACAAGTATGCCTAGAGCTTTTCTTAAATCTGCTATCACATTTTCATTTTCATATTGTATACGTCTCTTTGCTATATTTTTCGCCCCATCCAAGTATTGATGCAACTCTATGCTTTTGAATTTTGTTTTGTTTTTCCAATATGTGATAAGACAGAATGCGTCCAGCAGGCTAGCAAATTCATCGACAGCAAGACCGGATTCTTTCTCACGCGTATAAGCCCCCTTTGTAGCATCGTGTCGGTTGTATAAAGCATAATATGCTTGTTCATAGAAATTGTGTAGACTGTTTGGAATATCTGCTGTTTCGTTATATGTCAATATCATTATTGATAATAATAATGGATTGGATAAGAATGATTGCTCTTTATTGAAAATATTAGAGTTAAGATCTCTTCTAAATTTGCGTATTATCGCTTTATCTATTGGAGCAGACTTAGCAAGGCTATCCGCATCAACCAAGTCTAATGGCAGCATTTCTAATTCAAGAAATGTATGCCATGATGAAAAAGCGGTGTAAGGACGTGACGAAAGCACTATTGTACATTTAGGAAACTTTTCGGCGATTTCTTGTATTTCTTTTTCTGCTTTTATCGCATGTGATGTATCTACCTCATCTAAGCCATCAATTAGTAAAAATACAAGCCCTTTAGCAAAGGTATCCGTTATAGTATCATCATCAAAATGATGGTCTCGTTTGGCAATTTGATCAATAATAAGTGACCATACTGTTGCCTCCGAATCATTCCTATCTCTCAACTCGATCAGAACTGGAATAGCTTCTCCTACACCTATAGTGTCCAAAAACAAGTGACGCATTGCCGTTGATTTTCCACAACCAGCTTGACCGGACAAAATAAAATGTGGCGGAGTATCTTCAATATCTTCCCGCTCAACAACAATTGAGCGCCGTAACAATTCGCTTTCGCCATGATATCCCCTCGATTCTAGCTCTAACATATACTCATCAAGATCATCTTGATCAAAATCTGCATCGTAATCGAATGGCAATTCCACTTCATCATCAGTCATATCCAACGACATTCTATTTATTATTTCCATGCGTTGGTTTTTCACCTGTGCCTTCAATTTTTTATCAAGATACTTGTATGACAAAGAGCCATGTATTTGTTCATATGCAACCACTTTTATCTTCAGTGGAACATAAAAATCATAGATATATTGTGGAGCATGTTTATTAAGGAATGTTTTTTGCCAACAATACTGTTCGACTGCACTTTTTAGATAACGTTTGTATGCAGACATTCTTGTGCTGCGGTGTTTCTGCCATGCCTTTTTTGCTCTACTTGTGGCCCTCTCAGCAATACCGCGCACGGTACGCTCTATCATGTTGATCGCAAGGGACTCAACAGCATCCTCAAGTTGGTTGTATGGAATCATCTGAAATGGTCTTTCGCTTTAGGAAAAACGAGAAAACTCTAATGTGGAAAGCAGCTGAAACTGTAACCTAATACATATACGAACAACAATTACTCCTCAGTACTAAACACCTTCGTCCCATCCACCAACCGCACTTGTTCATCGCCCGACAATGCCTGCACCAGCGGGTCTAGCGGGTCGTTCGGGTCGATCTTGATGGCGGCGAACTTGGCGGGGGCTCGTTTCTGCAAGGTTGCGGAGGTTTCGGCGAATTCGAGGGCGAGCATGCCGTTGGTGGTGGCCATCTTTAAAAGCAGGTTGGGGTCGGTTTCGTCGCGTTTAAAGAGATGGCGCATCTGGGGGAGGATGCCCATGGGTTGGGGTTCGTCGGGGGGTTGGCAGAGGATGGAGTCGGTGCCGAGGCAGACGTTGACGCCGGCGTCGATCATGTCGCGGTAGCGGTGGTCACGATGCCCGAAGTAGTCGCTGGCGACGGGGCAGTAGACGACGCTGGTGCCGGTGCGTTGGATGATCTCGATGTGTTCATCATCGACGTAGTTGCAGTGTGCGAGCAGCCAGCGTGCGTGTTTGAGCACGGGTTCGAGCCAGTGCACGGGGTGTTGGCCTGACGGTTCGTGGTCGGCGGGGAACTTGTTTAATGAGCGCAGCAGGTCGGCGAAGGGGCCGGTGGCGTCGCGGACGAACTCGATCTCTTCGGGCGACTCGGCGAGGTGAGTGGTCAGGCGGTAGAAGCGCGTGTGGCTGAGTCGGCGTGCGGCCTTGTAGACCTCGATGCCTGTGGAGTACGGCGCGTGGGGGCTGAGGCCTAGCACTGCGCCGCGGTCGTGATTGTCGATGCGAGATTCGAAGGGCAGGTCGTTGAGGGCTCGTTCGACGCGGACGATGGAGGCGTGCTGCTGATCGCCGAGCCCGAAGCATTCCATATAGCTGACGCCTGGGATGAGTGCTTCGTTGGGGGCCTGGCGTCGGGCCATGATGGCGGCGGTGGAGCCGGCGATGTCGCCGAGGTGTCCGGTTCCGGCTTCGCGGCTGAGCCGAAGGCCCTGCCTGACGGACTCGATGATCCGCTTGGGCTCGGTGGGCCTGCTGTGGATGACGTTGCTGAGCCAATCGGAGAAGCTGCCGGTATGCGGGATGGGGCCGAGGCTGGTCAGGTCGAGGTGCGTATGGGCGTTGACGAAGGCTGGGAGGATCAGGTCCTTGGGCCGATCGATGAAGGTGGCGTTGCGCAGGAGGCGTTTGGGGAGCGAATCAGGGTGCCCGGAGGCGACGACCATGCCATGTTTGACGGCAACGGCGCCTGGGCGGGCGTTGGTGCCCTGGGCGTCACGGATGGCGGCCGCCCGATAAACTGTGACGTTGTCATGCTTCATGCCGATGACCTTAAAACCCGAGGACAGGTGGTGTAACGGGCTGGTGCAGACTTCCCACACCTTAACCGACGCGTTACAATCCCGCTTGGCCTAACAAAAACGAGACAAGGAGTGGCTCCCAATGAGACTGATGAAAACATGGACGATTCTATCGCTACTGGCAGTGTTCGCCGTGGGCTGCGTGGCCCAACGTGAGGCCGACGACCTGAAGACACTTTACCGTAACAGTCAAGAGCAGGTTGTGGAACTGCAGGAAAGGCTGGCGGAGGCCCAGGCCCGTATTGCGGCGTTGCAGGGCGATGCCGGCAGCGAGGCCGACGCTTTGGCCCAGGCGATTGCCGAGCGTGACCGGCTGCGAAAGGCCCTGGATGACGCTGAAGATCGGCTGCGTAACGCCAGTGCGGTGGTTCTGCCGCCGGAGCTGGACGACGCGCTGAGCCGGTTAGCGGAAGCGAACCCGCAGCTCATGAGCTACGACGCCGAGCGCGGCATGGTCAAGCTCCGCAGCGACCTGACGTTTGCGTTGGGTTCGGCCCAGGTGAGTGCCGGGGCCACGAACACGCTGGGAAGCCTTGCCCGGATCTTTAATTCGCCTTCGGCTTCGCAGTATGAGGTCCGCGTGGTCGGGCACACGGATAACGTGCCGATCAAGAACGTGGGCACCCGCGAGAAGCACCCGACGAACTGGCACCTGTCGGTGCATCGTGCGATCTCCGTGATGGAAGTGCTGGCGAAGGCCGGCGTGCCGCAGACGCGCATGAGCGTGGCGGGCTACGGCGAGTTCATGCCTGTCGTGCCGAACGGCGTAGGCGGCGCGGAAGCCAACCGCCGTGTCGAGTTGTATCTGGTTGCCCGCAGCACACCGAGCGCTGCACCGGAAGCCTCGAGCGCACCGGTGGTCGATACACCGGCTGCGCCGACGACCGAGCCGAAACCGGACATCACCCAGCCGCCGACGATTTATAAATAATCGACGCTCGCGGGAAAATCCCCCAGACCACCCAGGCTCGCCAGATCGTGGCGGGCCTTTTTCATGCGCAGATAGATTTAAGAGGTTTGAGAAGAATTCCCGGTTAATTCACAAATAAAGGTTCAGAAACAAGAGCGCGTTCACTACAATGCCAAGCCATGTGGGGCATGCATCTACAACCGCGCGTGATGGCTGTCTGTGGCTTTGGGATTGGCTGCCTGTGGTTTGCGAACCGGGCTTGTGCTGACATCGAGTACAACACGATCTCACTATTCAATGCTGCTCAACCGGCATACGACATCTCACAAAACCGCCCCGTCCTGTCGCTGCTTCGGCCGACCATTGGTGCGATCAATGCTTCGGGACAGATAACCGGGACGGGCGATGCGGGTATGGATGAATTGTGGGAGGACGCCCGTCCGTTCTATTATGATCCGGTCGGGCAAACGGTCGCGAATCTGGGCGACCTGTCAGGCGATTATGCGGATCAATCGGTCTCGCCACGCAACAATATCAGCAGAGGGCTGGGGCTGAACGATCTGGGCTGGGTCGTGGGATCGAGCAGCACGACGACCGTGATTGAAGATAGCGATGATCGGCCATTTCTCTGGTTTGATGATGATGGCAACAACGCACGATCGGCCGGGGAAATGCACGAGCTGGCGTTGAATCCCGGTGCGAGTTACGGCTCTGCCATCGCGGTCAATAACAACGGGAAAGTATTGATCAACGGCGACAGCGGGTTGTACCTGGCGTCGCTTAGCTTGAGTAATGGCGTCGTGACGGAAACCGCGCCGCGCGTACACATCAGCGGCAGTGTATTCAGCGCTAAGATCAACGATGCGGGGGATGTGATCTACCAGACATCGGATGCCGGTTATATCTGGCGCGACCTGGATGTAAGTGGTTCGGCTGAAGCGATCGAGATCACGCAGGTCCCTGCCATGAGCGCGGTCAGCAGCATCAGTGCCGCGTATGGCATCAATGAAACGGGGCAGGTCTGCGGGACGATGCGTAACCAGAACAACAACGAAGTCGCATTCATCTGGACCGATCTGGACGGCGACAACGCCTTCGATTGGAACGATACGAACAGCAACGGCTACTTTGAATCCAATGAAAGCTCGGAGGAGGTCGTGCGCTTCCACGGCAACGCTGCCGGGATCGGGTCTGCAACGGGCAAGACATTTCTTTTTGACATCAACAACCACGGCACAACAGTCGGCACGTATTACGAAGGGTCCGATCGCAAAGGTTTTATATACGACAGCGTATCGGGGATGCGTTTCCTGGATGAATTGATCGACACTAGCATCTTAAGCAACCTGAGACAGGCCGATGCAATCAATGATGACGGCTGCATCACTGCTGTCATTAAATTGACGTTGCAAACAACATTGCAGTTCGTGTTGCTGGAACCGGTCATCTCGATCCCACAAGGCGATTTGAACGGCGATGGTTATGTTGGGTTAGATGACCTTGATCTGGTGCTCAACAATTGGAATCTTTCGTCGCCGCAGATGGATCCTGCTGCCGATCCGACCGGCGATGACTTCGTTGGGCTGAATGATCTGGATATCGTGCTGAACAACTGGAACAAAGGGACACCAAGCGGTGCAGACTTCCACGTGCCGGAACCGGGCAGTCTGTGGGGTCTGACGGTGGTGTTTGGGGTTGGATTCGCACGCCATCGGTGGGCCGATAAGACTTGAACAGGGCGGTCTGATAGCAAATTTGATTCCATGCAGGCCGGGGCACGGGCTGGGAGGGTGAGGGGTTAGTTTCTATCTCGTGGCACGCGGGCTTCAACGAAAACACGCCCCGGCTGCGGGACCGGGGCGTGTCAAAAAATCAGACTAGGGAATACGCTTCACTCACGGCCGGCGGCGGAACGCGATCAGGCCTGCACCCCAAGCGAAGCACGCGAGGCTGGCTGGCTCGGGGATCAGCAGCATTGATGTTCCTCCGGCACCGTCAACCAGTTCCGGTGTGGTACCCGGTATGATCGAAAATGACGATCCCGTCCCAGACATGATGCTGTCGATCCAAGTGTTGTGCTTGGATATCCGCACGTGTCCAGAGGTGTCACCGTAGTCGCTGTTGATCAACCCATCCGTGGCACTGCCGAACGAGTGCACGCCAGCCAACCGCATGACACCGTTGACCTCAATGAACAGACCACCGCCGGAATCACCGGGAGCAATCAGTGACTCACGATGCATCGGTGACGATGTACCCATCGAACTGTCACTGGTATCGTTGGGGTTGTCAAAATCCATAATCAACAGACGATCATCGTAACCAGCGGTGTCATCGATTTTGTTCGCGGTGACGCGGTAGGTTCCAGACAAGCCAGTGGAGCCCGTCGTCCCCGTTCCGCTTCTGCCGTACCCGGTGCCCCATCCGGTATAGCCAACCTCGTTAGATCCGTATACGCGGGGCGCCGTCGAAACACCGGATGCGTCCTGCGAAAGCTTGAACAATGCGATGTCGTTGGCCCAGTTCAGGTCATAGACATCATCGCCGGACACATATTGCGCCGCGTTGGGATGAACGTAGACACTTTGAACGGTGTAATTCAACCCGCCAGCGGTGGTGATGGTGACAGAAGAAGCCTCGCCCGACATAAGGTCCCATGCCACGTGGGCGGCGGTCACCAGCCAGTCCTCCTCGATAAAGGTGCTTGAGCCGAGGTAACTGCCAACACCAGGTACCGACCAGGTCACTTTAGCCGAAGTGTCATTGATCCCGATATCGTCGTTCACGTCCAGGTGCCACGACTCCGGGCGGTCGTGGCGCCACACTCCGGCCCAGGCCGGTGCGCCGATAGCGAGCGTCACCACGGCGACACACAACGAACGAAACTCAAATCCTTTTGACATCATGTCACTCCTTCTGCGCTCCATGTAAGTCCTCCGGTTGGCTAGAGGCATGAGCGCCTGCCTGCACAGCCCCCGGTACTGATTACGCCGACACGAACACCGTGCCGACGATTGGCATGCGTTGGAGTGCGACGATCAAGCGGTCTTCAAGTGACATAGTTCCCGGATGATAACACATCAGATTTGTGATTGCTGTTCGAAGTGTGGCAACTAACAACTGATATGAAATTTGATTTCATGCAGGCCGGGGGCATGGGCTTGGGTGCAAGGGGTTAAGCCAATGCGATCAATAACGACGGATTGATCGCGGCGATCGTGAAGACGCTGGCGTTGAATGTGTCACAGTTCGTATTGCTGGAACCGGTCATCTCGATCCCACAAGGCGATTTGAACGGCGATGGTTATGTTGGGTTAGATGACCTTGATCTGGTGCTCAACAATTGGAATCTTTCGTCGCCGCAGATGGATCCTGCTGCCGATCCGACCGGCGATGACTTCGTTGGGCTGGATGATCTGGATATCGTGCTGAACAACTGGAACAAAGGGACGCCAAGCGGTGCAGACTTCCACGTGCCGGAACCGGGCAGTCTGTGGGGTCTGGCGATGGTGTTTGTGGTGGGATTCGCACGCCATCGGTGGACCGATAAGACTTGAACAGGGCTGGCTGTTGCCGGGTCAGTTGAACGCGGGCCGGTAATGCGAAATGAGAAATTTCTGACAAAGCGCAGTTTCTAAGCGGCCAATCACAAACTCGCTTCGCTAGGCAAGTTACAGGTGTCGAGCAGGTGTATCAATTCTGGGGCAGATTATTATCTATATATTTGTCAACAATTTGCATAATCCACCGTTTCTCAACAACCTTCGTTGACACAAGCCGAATCCAACCGATACGATAAGAGCCGGATGGTAAATTGATCGGTCTGACGCTTTCAACCGTTAGCCGTGGCGCGCCTCCGCCCACAGGATCGGAGCCCTGTGGCGGAGGTTTTTTTTGCGCCTTGCAGAGCCCCACCCCCCTTCCATTGACAGACTTCTCTCGCCCGGGCCGGCACACTTCCGCTATGGACATCATGGCGACTATCGGACCTCATACCGCTGGTCGAAGAGTGGCAAAATCAGATACCCAACAAACCCGAACTTTACCCCAACAAAACCCTTGACATGTTCGCTTGTTCGGAATATATTAGGTCCTAACAAAGACCGTATTCAACAACGGAGGCCGATATGCTGAGCGCAACACACATCCAGAAGCTTTTCGATAGCGGCGACCACGGACGGATGATCGGGTGCCTGGCGCAGAACGGGGCCGCCCTGCCCCTGCCGTTGCAGGCAAGGCTCAGCCAGCCCGCCGCAGCCATCGGCCTGGGCCTGCGTCGGCTCTGTGAGCTGATCTACGGCCCGACATCCCTCAGCCGGGCCATGGCGGATACGCTGATCCAGTCCCAGTTGCCGGACGGGACATTTGCCGGGTGTGTGGACCGGGACCCCCTGACCACGGCTGCCGCGGCGGCGGGCCTGGCCGCGTCGCTGAGGGAACAGCAGGCGGATATGCAGAGCCCGTCGGCTGAGTCGTTGGATCGGGCCCTGATCGGCCTTGCAGCGATGCAGGATGACGAGGGGCTGTTCCGACACAGCGACGACCGCACCGAGCAGGACCGGGCACTGACCAGCGCTTTTGTCCTGTTTCTCCTGGCCCGGCTACCCCGATTCCGCGAGAGCATCCGGTTTGCCGAGTTGATGACCTGGTTCGATGAGCGGGCCGACCGCTTGGATGAGGACACCGCTCAGCTCTACCACATGGCCAGCCTGGACGACCCGACCCACGAGACCTACAGCCCCGCCTGCGAAGCCATCGCCGCCTGATCCTGTGGGGTCCGTTTTCAATACAAATGGCCCGGAATGGGTTGCGATTGGGTGGGCTACGGCTCATGGATCGGAGGTAGCTTTGGATGGCCATATAGTCATAAGACATAGACCCAGCAGGATTTAATGTGCCTGGAGCTCAAGGGGCGCTTACGGGATTGTCGGGGGACTCGGGTGTGGCTGGGCGTGCCGGGAGTAGCCGGAGGCCCCGAAGATGGCCGGGGGTGGATTGGGGAGGTACCTGGGAGGCCCCCCCGGGGCAACAAATTCGATCTACGCTGTAACTGCATAAACAATAAAGAAATTAGCCACAGATAAACACAGATGAACTCGGATCAGAAAAAAGCCTGTCTTGAATAGCTTGAATATAGTTGCCTGTTTTTGCTTCTTAAACCGTGATGAATCTGATGCCACTTGGACTCTCTTGTTTTACATCTGTGTTCATCCGTGTTCATCTGTGGCTAAACATAGTCTGGATACATACTTCGAGCATAGATCGAATATGTTCCGGGGGTGGGGAAGAAGGGTGGGTGGTCCGCAAGCGGGAAACGGATTCTTCGCCAGTCGGCCAAGGGGTCGCAGCCTTTATGCTCCTTGTTCGGCCTCGTCGGCGCGGCTACCGATCACTGAGCCGCGCCGGCGAGCGCCTTAAAGCCATTTGCATCATTCGCTGCCGCCCCGCCTGCTGCCCCCCCCGCAAGACGTGAAAAACGGGCAATGGTTGATGTGGCTGCTTTGGAGCAAGGCCTGAATACCCGGGAGACCTGCGGTCAGCAAACACGGCGGGGTCGGGAGACCCGCGCCGAGCGCAGCCTGCAATCAGGCAATATTTAGCCACAGATGAACACGGATAAACACAGATAAGAAGAAGACAAGAAGTATCCACAGATGACGCAGATGACGCAGATTTAAGATTCAATCGCTTTTCATATTCAAAAATCTGCGCAATCTGCGTCATCTGCGGATAACTCTTCCATCTGTGTTTATCCGTGTTCATCTGTGGCTACTTATCTTCTTGTAATACTTAGCCAGGCGCAGCCAACATCGTCTGCACACGAATTCAGGCCTCGTTAGTTCGCCCTACATGCATGCAAGGTGTTTCCTGATCCTACGCCTTAATAGATAAACGGGATGAGTGCCCAGGAGCGTTTTACCCATTGTTCGTAGGGTTCGCCGTATTTGGATTGCAGGTGTATGGAGAGTGTGGGGATGAAGTAGAAGATGAAGCCGGTGGTCAACAGGATGGGTATGATCAGCGCCCATATGCTGCCGGTCAGGATCGCCCAACCAAGCGCCCACAGCGAATCGCCCAGGTAATTGACATGGCGGATCCGGCTGAACAATCCCCCGACAAACAGCCTGCCCTGATTTTCCGGCCGATCCTTGAACCGCTTGCGTTGCAGTTCTGAATAAGTATTCAGGAAACTACCCAGCAAGTACAAACCGATGCTCAGCACAGCGAGTGTGCCTACAGGCTTGGGATTGGTCGTACCCAGTGCGGCGAACCCAAGCTGATAGACGGCGGAAGCGAAAAGCACCGGCCAAAACTCCTCCCAACCAAAACGCCGACGCAGCAGGTACAGCCCGGTGAAGGTCATCCGCAGCCAAAGCGTTATACCGAATAGCCAGAGCACAAGCCGGCGCAACTCATCACCCGCGCGCTCGATACCCCAAAAACCGCCCCACCACTGCGACCCCGCCTGGGTGTAAAGCAAGCCGGCAAGCAATACCAACAGGGCATGCGCGATCCCCCAACTGATCCGTGGCGCCTTGCTAATCTCTGTCTCTCCATGCATCCATAAAGTATAAACCGCTGCGAGCCGTCTTGATTCCGTAGAGCTGCTTTACCTGCTTTGCCGCTGCGCGGTCAAAACAGGGCACCCGCTACAGTTGGCTTGACAGTGTTCCAGCACCAACCATGTTTGCAATCCCCGCCCAACTTCGCCACACTCCCATGGTGAACTTTCTTGCCCACCTGTATTTAGCTGAGCCGACTGCCGCATCCTGGATCGGGAACCTGCTGCCAGACATGGCTCCCGGGCCTTTAGCGGACGGGCTTCATCCGGTTGTTCTAGCCGGAGCCAAAAACCATAAACGTATCGACGCGTTTACCGATACCCACCCGGTGTTCCTGCGTACGCGAGGCCGTTTCCGTGAGCGTCACGGCCGATTCAGCGGCATCCTGGCAGACCTGTTTTATGACCACGTGCTGGCACGTTCGTGGGATCAATACCACGAACAGCCGTTGGATACGTTTATCGATCGTGTGCATGACGAGTTAGGCCAACATTACGAGCTGATGCCCGAGCCGATGCGGCCGATCATCGGCAGGCTGATCGAGCAAGGCTGGCTTCGGCGTTACGCGACGGCGGAGGGGATGGCGGTTGTGCTCGGGATGATGTCCGGACGATTTTCAGAGCGTCTGGGCAGGCCGGTTGATCTGGTAAGTGCGGTGGATGATCTACCGGATATAAACGAGGCGTTAGCGGATGACTTTGATGAGTTCTTCCCGCAACTGGTCGAGTGTGTCAAAAGCCACAACCATGAAAGCGGTTCATCGATCCAGAATGTGACCGTACCCACAACATACTGATACGACCGGGCCACAATCTGATACAGTAAGCCGCCGTGTGTGTGAACCTGAGAATGTCAAACGCACTTTGCGTTTCGTGTGGTGCAAACCGATGAGAACCAACACAATCGTTGCGATCATGAGTTGTTTTGGCTTGATGATCGGCGTCGGTCAGCCTGCGTTGCATGCGGAGAGTGAGGATACAACAGCGCTTGAAGAACAGGCCGAGCAAACTCATCCGTTTACGTTCACGGTGTACTGGGAGAACGACAGTTCATTTCTGAAGCCCAACCGTGCCACCGATCGCTACTACACAAACGGATTGGCGGCAACGATTGCCCATCAGCCTGACTGGGCTGATGGTTTTGCCGACATGATCCCGTTGGGTGAAGTGTTTGACGATACGGCGGCCGGTTACGTCATTGCCCATCAGTTTTTCACACCTGAAAACATAAAAGCCCGTCGGCTGATCGACGATGATCGGCCTTACGCCGGTTACCTGTTCGGCGGGATGTACCTTCAGCGATCCAACGGTAACACTTTCGATCACATCCAACTCGATCTAGGCACGACCGGCCCGGCATCGCAGGCAGACCACTTCCAATACAGCATCCATAGCACATTCCGTGCGGATGAACCGCGTGGCTGGGACAATCAACTGCACGATGAATTCACGGCTCAACTTTCGCTTCGTCGCAAGTGGCGGCATGACCTGAATACGCTTGAGCTTTGGGATCACGCGCTGGATCAGCAGATCATCAGCCAGGCGGACCTTGCGCTTGGCACGGTGTACCGTAACATCGGGCTCGGCGCGACCTACCGCGTCGGCGTCCATATGCCCGACGACTTCGGCCCGGGCCGACTTGAAGATGTTGGTGACGCCACATTGATGCAATCAGAACAGAGCGGCGCGTATGCATTCGTTCGTGTTTCAGGGCGCGTGGTTGAGCACGACCTTTTCCTGGAAGGCAATACCTACAAAGACAGCCACAGCGTCGATGCCGAACCGCTCGTGGGTGAGGCCCAGGCAGGTTTCGCGGTTTACGGCCGATTCAATGGCTGGGACCTGCAGGCCAATTACTCCCAGACTTTCATTACCAGCCAGTTCGAAGATCAGGACGGCTACCACAGCTTCGGCGCCCTGATGCTGTCGGCGACGCATGGGTTTTAAAACGCGCCGGGCTTAATGTCCGCCATGCATGTGCTGATCATCACCGGCTTCGTCGTCTTTATTCTCGAAAGATAGTTGCGTGTCGGCGGGCAGCTTCTTGAAGTCAACCGCTCGCATCTCGGTGGCGGGCTCCCACTGCATTTCAAACGTGAACTCGACCGCGTCACCCACCGCTAAATCATCAAAAGAAACGTCTTCGCCGGGCGTGAAAGGCATCGTCATTGAATTCATCGGCGCGGCTTCGCCATCGCCCATCTTGAAGTCGTCGATCGCTTCATGATGGATCTTCAACTCGCTGGCGGGATTGCCTGCATCAGGCAACGAAACGAGCCGGCCTCGCAGGTGGTAGACATCTACCTTCACAGTCGAGCCCGGCACGGTTTCATCGGGTGGGTTGCTTTCTTCTTTCGAGCATCCCGCAACCGTCAGCCCCAGACACATCACAGAACTGACAAAGCAAGTCTTAGTCCAGCCATTGAATTTCTGCATGATGACGCCTTCCTTCGTTATGAATACTGCGCTGTTAACTCGAAAAGAACGATCTGGTTTCACGCCCGTATTGCCGAATCAGGCCATGTATCTGAAGCAGCAATGTAAATACCTATTACATCGATTCGGGCGTCCCGATGCAAACCTTGTCTGATATCATACGCGCGACTGCTTCGTTTTGGCCTTAAACGAAGCGACAAGGCAACACTTTACATTTTTGACCGTCGATCAGGAATCCTGGATTACTTGTGAGGACATTATGACCAAGCGAAGCGTTCATCCATGCTGCACCGCACTTGGCCTGTGTGTGGCTGTGCTCTTGACACTGTTGCTGACTATTGATTACGCCTGCGCGCAAGGCATGAACCTCGCGCGTTACATGCCGACAGAAGCCGGCGCGGAGCAGGCCGACTACCCTGCCAATCTGGCTACCGACGGGATGGTCAGCCCAATCTCAAGATGGGTCTGCAAGCAAGGCCCGCATTGGTTGGAAGTGGAACTGCCGGGCCGATTCGAGATCGGTAGCGCCCATGTCTTCACCGGTCACTTCGGCAAAGATGCGGTCGAGAACTTCTCGCTTGAATACTGGACCGGTAAGAAGTGGCAGACTATTGCAGGAGCGAATATCGAAAACAATACAAAGACACAACTACGTATCCTATTCAGTAAGCCTGTCAAGACTGACCGCGTCCGCTTTATCTGTAACGATGAAGAGCCCATCAGCGTTGCGGAACTTGCGGTGTTCCCCGTAAATAACGAGGACGGCTATCCGATTGATGAAGCGGTGGAACTTGAGGTCGGTCTTGTTCCGTTCGTCACGGCAAGCTCTCAACTGCCCGGCGATCACCGGCCTTTCCTGGCAACCGATGGGATCGTCGATCCGGCTTCGGCATGGGTCAGTGAATCAAGCAACGACGCTCACTGGCTGGAGGTAAAGTTCCAGAGCGATCGCAGCGTGGCTTACGCACACATCTATGCCGGCAAGGGTGACGACGCGATACATAACTTCCATCTGGAATACCTGGAGAACGACCAATGGAAGATGATCCCGAATACCGAAGTCAGTAACAATCAACAAGACGTTGTCCAGCTTGCGTTCGATCCGACTCAGACGACAGGCATCCGTCTTGTAATTGATGATGATGGCAGTGTGAAGGTTCAGGAGCTGGTTCTGCTGCCACCGAATAATGGTGATGGTTATCCCTTGGGCACGGAAGTTACCATCGCCGCACCAAGTGAGACAAAGTACAACACTTTCGATGATGATCTTTACCTGATTACGCAACCCAAAAGCGGAAAGATCATCAGCTTCAGTGACGACAAGCTGACGCTCGATAAATCCCAAGGGAAAGAGAACCAGCAGTACCATTTGCTAAATCTGATCGGCACAGATTACTACCGCATCATCAACCGAGGAACCAACCAATGCCTGGAGGTTGCGGATGCTTCAACAAAGTCGGGCGCAGCGATTCGTGAAGGTAAATACCACGCCCTTGATTATCAGCTTTGGACGATTCAAGATGCGGGCAATGAATTAAAACAACTCGTCAACGTTCACAGTGGTTTGGCGTTAGCGGTCGATGGATCCGGCAAGAAGCTCGTTCAGAAACCGGTTAAGGCCGACAAAAAGAACACGTGGAAGATTGTTTATCACAATCACTATCCGAAGAAGGGGCTTGCTGAGCAGGGCGCGGGCCCGCACATCAACAGCATGCGTGCGGCGAGTGTTTACAACTGGGGGCTTGAACCGGCCGGCGACAATCCGCTGGGACTGCATCATCAGCCGATGCTCTGGGGCAACAATCACTGGGAGCAGATGGCGCTGCACCAGGCCGAATGGTATTCGACGGCTGAGCCGGTTTACCTGATGGGCTTCAATGAGCCGGACCACACGGACCAGTCTGATTTATCGGTGCAGCGGACGCTGCAGATGTGGAGCGCGCTTGAAGCGATTGACTTGCCGCTGGCGAGTCTCTGTCCATCGAACTGGAACAACGGCTGGGCGAATCAGTGGTTTGCGCCGGCTGAACAAAACCACTACCGTTTTGATATCACCGCAGTGCATTACTACATCACAAGCGGACCATTCGCGAACCAGTTCATGAACCATGTCCGTGGGGCATACGATCGTTATCACAAACCGATCTGGCTGACGGAGTGGAACATCGTCAACTGGGGCGGGCCCGCGCCGTGGACTGACGAACAGGTGTATACGTGGATGTCTGAAGTCGTGTACCGCATGGAGAACGCTGAACATATCGATCGTTACTTCTTCTTCCCCTTCGCGGTGGATTGGCCGAACGGCAAACCGGGCGCGCCGTGGGAGATCGATCGACTGACGCTGCGCCCGCTTGGCAGGCTGTATGGCGCGTGGGATGCGGACACGGGGATACACCCCGGCATGTGGTATTACCTGCACAACAAGGCCAGCAATCAAAGACTCAACGTGACCGATGGCGAACCAGGCATGACAACGATCACGGACATTCATCCGGACACGAACTGGTATCTGGTGCATGCGGGCAGCGAACGGTATTACATTGTTTCACGTGACGGCGATAAGCGGCTTGGTGTTAAGGGTGATGCACCGGCTATGTTCCCGAAGGATGCACGTGGTCGAAGTGTTGAATGGGTCTTCACGCCGCATGAGCACGGCTGGTTCTTCCTTGAGAATCCAGCCAGCGAGAAACGACTGCAATTCAACCAGACCAACGGAAAGCTCATGCTGGTTGAGGCAGATGAGCCAAGCGCCGATGTGCAGTGGCGTGTAATCAAACCTTATCTGCCGGGCGCGGAAGTCGGCGAGACGGACAACATGGCGCCCGATGCGCCGTTCTGGCTGCGTGCACGTGAAGCGGAAGGCATTGTCCGGCTGGACTGGAAGAGCACCGGCCCGGAATCCGACTTCGATCATTACGAAGTTCATCGAAGCACAAAGGAAGGCGGGCCTTATATACTGATCGCCGATGATGTGAATGCCTTCACATACTCTGACAGCACGGTCAAGAAACAAACGCGGTATTACTACGTTATTCGCAGCGTTGACATGGCCGGTAACAAGAGCGCATTCAGCAATGAAGAGACCGCTTTCCCTGCCAACTGGGTGCAGGTTTCCAGCCGAGATGATGCGATTGCATACACGGGCCAGTGGCGCACTGATCCACGTGATCGCTGGCTTGAATATGTCAGCCAGACGCCGGGCAGCGAAGCGAGCCTGACATTCACCGGGCGGGGCATCCGCTACTACGGATTCATCCGAGACACGATGGGCATCCTTGAAGTTTCGCTCGACGGCAAACCCGTCGCGGAGGTCGATGCGTATCACGGCAGTTTGCGCAGACACATGCGCCTGTTTGAAGCAACCGATCTGTCGGACGGCACGCATACGATCGCCGTCAAACTGACCGGTCGAAAGAATCCCAAGGCTTTTGATGCACGGGGGATTATCGATGTGTTTGAGGTGCTTTCGGATGAGCCGGACAAGACGCCGCCGTCTATCCCAAACAACCTGTCTGTCGATATCGATATCGATCAGATCAAGGTGAGTTGGTCGGGCAGCAATGAGATCGACATGGCGGGGTATACAGTCCTGCGTGCAGAAGACAACAGCGAAAACTTCAAGCCGGTTGCGGATAACCTTACAGCCACGCACTACGTTGATAAAGATGTGCAGGTCGGCAAACACTACACGTACGCTGTCACATCACATGATGCGGCCGGCAACGTGAGTAACTTGTCTGAGACAATCACCACCTCACCCGGCAAGTGGATCAAAGTCGACGATACCGACGAAAGCGTCGTCTACGAAGGTACGTGGGGCACGTATACGCAGAACCCGAGCTACAACTACTCCGAACACTACAGCGAAACCAAGGACGCCACGGCAACCTTCACCTTCACCGGCAGCCAGGTCCGTTACTTCGGCTATCAGCGCAACGACCTGGGCAAAGTCGATATCCTGCTGGACGGCAAGCTCGTGCATACCGCCGACTGCTTCAGCGACTACACGGGCTACGACACGCTGGTGTATGAATCGCAAGAATTGCCGTACGGCGAACACACACTGACGATCCGCGTAACCGGCGATAAGAACGATCGATCGTCAGGCACTGAGATCATCGTCGATGCTTTTGAGTACAAAACGACCCAGTAATAGATTCCTGACAGAAGCAGGCAAATAACATAACGGGCATCAGAATCCTACATCTGATGCCCGTTTTTGGATGGTAACAGCAATAAATCAATCTGATGCATCACCAGCCGATTGCTTTTCACAACCGGGCAAACACGACATGATGTAAGGCAACATCTCGGAAAGGAAGTCGGCAGTCACACGCTCGACCTCTTCACGGCTATCAATTCCGCTCATGGTTATCTGCACCTGGCAGTAGTACCTGCCCGATACATTTCGATGCTGTAGCATCGCCCACATCACATCATCGGAAGTTGCCAGATACGTATTTTTAGTGATATAGAAAGTCACAACGTGAATCAATCTGCCGTTGGATCGCGAGGGATTGCTGAACGAGGTGATCGTCACCGGCACATCTTTGCTGTGAATACGTGCGAGTGAATCCAGATCACGACTGGTTTCAGAATCCGGCCCAAGGCTCGCAAGCCATGGCTTATCACGAGCGCCGCCCTTTAGCGAATTGCCTCGCGCCGTATCAGGCTGCCAATCACCTTCCAACGGGATCGGCACCGGTGATTCCTTGCCGACCACAAACAAGCCACCGACACGCATAATCTGGTCTATATCGTGAATAAAGGCGACTGCATCACCCGGGTAATACCTGATGTCTAATTGAAGCACCTCATTTGTTTGTGTTTTCTGATAATCGCGCATGAGGTACATGGTTGTACCGAGTTCTTCTTCGACATCTCTTGATAAGCGTGGCGATTGATTCAGCATCGTCCAGCCATCAACCCGAAGCGGGATCGTATCGAGCATGCGCGCGAGCTGTGCGGTGTGCGCCTTGACACGCATGCTTCTGCTGTGAGTCGAGAATAACTGAGTACACACCACGTTGGCCATAAGCACGCCAGCAAGCACGGGGATCGCCACGACGCTCAGCCGCGGTTTAATCACTGGTACGCGAAGCAGAATCAGTTGCATGGCTACCGGCAACACCAACAACAACGACAGTACCAGGTATAAATGCTGGGTTTGGCTCAGCATCCCCACAGTCGCTGTGACGATCCAATATATGAACCCGAGCGCGAGTACGGATGTGCCAAAACCGGCGACAAGACCTAGTAGAGATGGACGCATGGGAATGCCGGTATATTCAACCAGACTTCTTTGCCCGGTTGCGATATCTTCCGATTGTTTTGCATGATCCTCGGTTTGTATGACCGCAAACTGCCAGACCCACCCCCAGCCCATCAGCAACACGAACAGGAGTCCCACAACAAAAAGCAAACAGGAGAGTTCAAACAACAGAAAGGGAAAAGTCGCGTGAAAGGCCGAAGACAGGTTCTCGAAGTAGAGAACATGTACCACCAGATAGACCGAATTTAGAATGACACCCAGAGGCAACGCCAACAGGATTATCACCAGGCGTTGCAACCACCATCGGTAGAAAAGAAAAGCTGTGGCGAACCCGATCGCGAGATATAACGGCAACCTCTCCAGCTTCAACGATGCCTCTGCGAAGTTCAACGGCACACTGCCATAGCCACCGCTTGAAACCAATATCTGAGAGCCATCAATTTCAATCCCTGTATCAACAATCAGATTCAATATGCTGAACAGAAAAACAACAATCCAATTCGTGACTTGTTGAAGCAGCGGGAAGAAGAAGTCTATCCAGACGTACGGGAGCCGGATGATAACGAGTGAAACCATAAGGAGCGGTAGCCAGAACACACGCATGCATGCCCACCCCGATAGGGTAGTAATCAGGCCAAGCAGGCACATGATTATCCCGACATCATGTATTAAGCTGCTTCCATATACAAAAAGTAAGCCGCCACCTCCCAGAATGTAAGTAAATAAACCCGCCCAAACCAGCATCAGCGCGGGCCAACATGTGTAAAGCGTTATGCCTGACAACACTTGTTTTTGTCGCCGCAGGTATATGACAATGGTCACGATGACAATTGCAATCATCAGCAGATGCGCGGCGGTCTCAATAAACGGAAAATTCAACCTCACCACCAGCTCCACCCAAAACCAACGATAGAAGCCGGCAACGAGACATATAAAAACGAATACAGCCCAGAACCAGTTAAATCCAAACGACTGTGAGCCGGCAAGCGAGCGATCGTGATTAGCTTCTGACATGTTGTGTAATACCGGAAGTATTGCGGATAGAGAGGTTGCACCTCGTTATAAAGTGCTCCAACACAGGAACGCGCATTGTAACAATCAAAAGGAGGCTTACCTCTTGATAATCAGCGGCATGGCTGATCTTCACTGATAGCTGAACGCATACGAAGCGGCACATTCAGACAGATCACATCATCCAGATAAAGAGTAAGAGAAGCTCGTGGTGCGGGGCCTCAACACGTAGCCGTCGACTGCCTGGATACGGCGCCGCGCTTTGCAGCGAATATGACATACGTGAATGACCGATCCGGCAGGCTCAAAGAATGAGATGAAGCAAGGGGTATCTGTGTTTAAAAGTTGGAGTGGCTGCCGTGAGTCTGCCCTCTTTGTTTGAATCACAGACATTTTTTTGCCCGGTAATGCGGGAGCATTTTTTTTATAAAGTGCGACCGATCCCGATCCTTATTTTAGAACAGGGTTGATGGCATATGATGACAGGGATCGATTCGCCGGGCGGGCCAACGGCGTTTTAGCACAATCACAGCAAGCATTAAGTGTTTATATGATAATTACTTGCATATTCGATCGGCGGATTATGCACAACACCGTCTGGGTGAAAATTGAACGTTTCGCCCGACTTGACACGTCATCTGAACCTTGTTCTAATAGTCTTTCTGCCTTGGACGGTGCCCCGCTTGGAGGACACGTATCCGATGGCACTGCCGAAAGTTGCCGCCCGGCAACGATCTGGCCTTGACAGCTTGCAAAAGATGTCTAAACTACGCGGCCCTCAAGTCGTAAGACAAGGGCCAGTCGTCGTAACGACGACGGATCGATCTTTGACAAGTGAACAGTTGGGAATGCTGTAAGAATGTGGCCTTAGGGCCTGGTGCTCACATGCCAGGTCGTGAGGTTAAAACCCCCAATGTCTGTCGGTCTTCACCCGGCAGGCATGTCCGGTCCCTTGTGAATGCTGCAAAGCATATTGAGGATCGGACGAACAACCATCGGTTTGCCGCCGATGGACGGCGTACCTGGTTTATCCAGGTATGTCTGGACCGGTCCTGATTTATCAGGATTTTCGGACCAAACCTTCTATTCGAAGACCTCCCCGCGTAAGCGGGTGTCAACGATAATCAATTGAAGAGTTTGATCCTGGCTCAGATTGAACGCTGGCGGCATGGCTAAAACATGCAAGTCGAACGAGAAGCGGGCTTCGGCCCGTGGACAGTGGCGAAAGGGCGAGGAATACATTTCTAACGTGCCCCGAGGTCAGGGATAGCCCAAGGAAACCTGGATTAATACCTGATGACCCCGCGACATCGTATGTTGTTGCGGGCAAAGATTTATTGCCTCGGGATCGGGAAATGCCCTATCAGCTTGTTGGTGAGGTAAAAGCTCACCAAGGCGAAGACGGGTAGCGGGTGTGAGAGCACGACCCGCCGCATCGGGACTGAGACACTGCCCGGACTCCTACGGGAGGCTGCAGTAACGAATATTCCGCAATGCGCGAAAGCGTGACGGAGCAATGCCGCGTGAAGGATGAAGCACCTCGGTGTGTAAACTTCTGTCAGGGTTTAGGAAACTAATGACCATACCCAAAGGAAGAACCGGCTAACTCTGTGCCAGCAGCCGCGGTAATACAGAGGGTTCAAGCGTTAATCGGAATCACTGGGCTTAAAGGGTGCGCAGGCGGACCCGTCAGTGTCTTGTGAAATCCCACGGCTCAACCGTGGAACTGCAGGGCATACTGCGGGTCTTGAACCCGGCAGGGGCAATCGGAACTCTAGGTGGAGCGGTGAAATGCGTAGATATCTAGAGGAACGCCAAAGGCGAAGGCAGATTGCTGGGCCGGTGTTGACGCTCAGGCACGAAAGCGTGGGTAGCGAACGGGATTAGATACCCCGGTAGTCCACGCCCTAAACGATGTGTACTAGATCGAGGTGGTTTTGACACCGTCTCGGTCGGAGCAAAAGTATTAAGTACACCGCCTGGGGAGTACGGTCGCAAGGCTAAAACTCAAAGGAATTGACGGGGGCTCACACAAGCGGTGGAGCATGTGGCTTAATTCGAAGCAACGCGAAGAACCTTATCCAGGGCTTGACATGTACGGATTAGCTTCCTGAAAGGGAAGTGACGCCTTTGGTGGAACGTACACAGGTGCTGCATGGCTGTCGTCAGCTCGTGCTGTGAAGTGTCGGGTTAAGTCCCTTAACGAGCGAAACCCTTGCCGCTAGTTGCTACCAGGTAATGCTGAGGACTCTAGCGGGACTGCCGGTGTCAAACCGGAGGAAGGTGGGGATGACGTCAAGTCCTCATGGCCTTTATGCCCTGGGCTGCACACGTGCTACAATGGCATGGACAGAGCGACGCGATACCGCAAGGTGGAGCAAATCGCACAAACCATGCCCCAGTTCGGATTGAGGTCTGCAACCCGACCTCATGAAGTTGGAATCGCTAGTAATCGCGTATCAGCTACGACGCGGTGAATACGTTCCTGAGCCTTGTACACACCGCCCGTCACGTCATGGGAGCCGGGAGCACCCGAAGCCGTACCAATTCAGGTATGTCGACGGTGAGCTCGGTGACTGGGACGAAGTCGTAACAAGGTAGCCGTAGGGGAACCTGCGGCTGGATCACCTCCTTTCTAAGGGATACCTTAGATCGTGCTCGCAGAGCGATCTGCGACACGAATCTGTCAACGCATTCTTAACCGGCCTCGCCGGATAGCACCATGGCAACATGATGCGAAAGTACCCAACTGTTCACCTGTCAGGGATCCATCCCCCCCCGGATACCCCCCCCCTACCGAATCCCTCCCTCCCCAAAATCTTCCGGGCCGCTTGGAACCCCCTTCCAGGCAAATCATTCCCCCTATCGGCAGCCTTGCCGCCCACAGCGAGGTTGCCGTTTTTTTATGCGCGGGGTGTGTCGGGTGTCGGATCAGTATCCTAAGACCCATCCGGGAAGCACGCCTAATCTCATAATTGATCGCAGCGTACTCATTTAACGCTCATACTGAGCAATTCTCCTGGCACGGTAGATATTTATGTTTGGAATTGCTCGGCGAATTCGATCATTTGCCAGATCATATGACGTAAACGAACAAGACGATGCACCCTTTGTGGCACTTGTAAACCATTCCCCTCCAGCACGGTTCCGTGGATAACCCGGTCGTGTGTATTCTTGATCCATTCAGCCCCCTGCCTCTCAAGTGATTCCGTAGGCAGAGTCTTAACATATTTGCTCAACATGTCCCCTATAGATGACAATCCATCATCCTGGTCGAGTAATGCTTTTCGGGCTAATACCCTATTCTGATTGGAAATCAATATGTAAAATAGTGCCACCTTAGCATACATCTCACCTGTGGCAGGGAAAACATCTAAAACAATCTTGATACGTCTTACAGCTTGCTGCTGAACACGTAGACTCAATCCTAGATATTCAGCGAATAATCCATAGTCCTGCCAACCTTCAGCAAAGATACGTTCCTGAACTTTATTGAAGTTCGCCTCCCGCTTGCAATATTTGAAGTAACTCGCACCATCCGGCTCCGGTAAGTGGTAATCCAGATCAATAAACCGCCTTAAATAACCATCTGCATCCGCCCCGCCGTCAGCATTACTGAATCCGATCTGGCTCGCTGCAGCACAACCGAGGCGGTCACGGTCAACCGAAAGAATGAAAATCACGCCTTCAACAGAAAACAGGTGCTTTATTCGCTCAAGTAGCTCGATCGTGTAATCCGGCCGGCAGCGGTCCAATTCGTCAATGAATACAACGAGTGGCTTGCCATTGGATGATGCGACCGCAGCAAACTCGGCGAGGCTTTTTTTGAAGTCGTCTATTTGCTTGCGAACAGACTTCTGCTTATTTAACTCTGCCACCATCATATTGGCGGCCAGACTTGATACCGCCTCAATCTCATCGGCCGCGTTAGGATCGTCGTCCGTGATGTAATGCATCCCTCCTTTGAGTGCCCAATTTAAAGCAACTTTTGGAGAGGCTTTGACAACTTTAACGATCCCCTTTTTGACCTTGTCATACGCCGCTTTAATGACCGTTGGCCCATCGCCTGCCTGTTCAACCAAATCATCCAACGCGCCTATGAATGAGATCAGCGGGTCATCGGCAAAATCATTTTCCCACGCGTCAAAATAGATCGTTGTATATCCCTGGAGTTTTAGATGTGCTTGCCACATCTTGATGAAAGTGGTCTTGCCTTGTCCCCAGGGTGCGCTGACAGACATCACCAAAGGTGTCTCGCTACCAGCGATCAATCGCGTCAGGTTTTCTGCACATAACTTCCGATCAAGCGGGTCTCCGTCGAACGGATCGTTTTCATCAACGATGAAGTGAGGCGGCTTGTTGATCATAGCTTGAGTATAACCTGATAAATTCACATGCGATATTAGATTTTCCGGATGAGCGGAGACGGTTTGAGTATTTGTTTGGGTTGTATGAAAAGCTGGTGGCGCCGCTGGGGGTGGGTAAGAAGCGCGGGAGGCGGGGGACGCGGTGAGGGGGAGAGTGTGGTGAGGGCAAAGACCGCGGCGGCACGCCGCGGCTCGCGGGTGTCGGGTGTCGGGTGTCGGGTGTCGGGTGTCGGGTGTAAAAAATGGTATTGCCGCCCCACTTCCTCAGTTCGGGCATTTTCATTTGAAAATCACAAGCCGATTGAAGGCAGAAGACCGCGACGACACGTCGCGGCTCGCATTACGTGCAGACATATGTTTTCCCGCGAGACGCGGCGTGTCGCCGCGGTGTTGTGGTGATGCGTTGAGGCGATTTATTCGGATTGCGGGAGGGTGCGTTGGCGGCGGATGTAGTGGTAGGCGTTGTTGAGATATTGTTGGTCTTTAACCGGCGGTGTTGATCCGCCTTTGGCCCACCAGGTGCCGCTGAGGGGTTTGGACCAGCGGTTGGTGAGTGCTTCACCGAGCCAGCGTTTTAGCCACATCATGATTCGATCCGGGTCTATTGAACGCTCGGCATCGAGCAGGATGTGGACGTGGTCTGCTTCGTCGGGTGCGGCGCAGATGCGGTAGGTCCAGCCACCGCGTTTACAGATTTCGGGGATGATGGTTTCGATGACGGCACGCTGGGGTGCAGTGAGGTGGATCGGATCGCCGTTCATTTTGTCACGTTCGTCTTTGGCGCGGCCGGGGTCGTGATGGATGAAGGGTTGGCCGGGCTTGTTGTGGTTGCGGTCGACGGTTGGGCGGATATCGCCATGTAGACGTGTGCCGTAAGTACCAAAGGTGATGTGCCAGGTGGTCCTCGCCGGATCGAGGTGCTGTTTCATGATGGGGACATTTTATTCATTGACGTGAGGGGTGTAAATGATCACACCGCGACGACACGTCGCGGCTCGCATTGCATACACACGCAAACATACTCACCTGCGAGACGCGGCGTGTCGCCGCGGTTTTTTGAGGCCAACCTTCGATGAACGTGGGCTTCGAGGGCTGTCAGAGTGAGGTATCAGGGATATAAACTCATCACGTGGTGCAGTGGTTTACCCAGTTTCACTCAATCAGAATAATAAGAGCAACAATAAACCATAGTATTTCGGCCTAACATGTGCTAATTTAAGGATTAAGTGAATCCACTTGACCGAAGTACATCTACTTATTGATGCGGGGAAAACAGGATGAATATGACACGGGGCTTGTTAATCGTCGGCACCTGCCTGGTCCTGTGGTTGGGTACGATGTCGCACGCCAATGCCACAGAACAGCCGTATCAAGTCGAGTGGACTGCGCAGGTCGGCACGCCAAGTTATGACAACTGCTATTCTGTATCCGTGGACTCGGCAGGCAACGCTTTTATCACCGGGTACACCGAAGGGAGTCTGAGCGGGACTAACACGGGAGACGTGGACGCTTTCCTGACCAAGTTCGACCCATCAGGGACGGAGTTGTGGTCTGCGCAGATCGGCTCGACACAACCTGATGGCAGCTATGCCGTGGCCGTAGACCCAACAGGTAACGCGTACATCAGCGGGTGGACCGCCGGCATCCTTGGCGGCTCCGGCTCGTCGGGCAGTGACGCCTTCCTGGTCAAATATGATCCGTTAGGAAACGAACTGTGGTCCAGGCAGATCGGCCCGGGGGGATCTGCCGGGAGTACTTCCGTGGCCGTCGATGCAACGGGCAACGCCTACATCAGCGGTTGGACTGGCGGTGGCTCCAGCGGGAATACCAATGCCTTCCTGGCCAAGTTCGACACCTCAGGCAACAAGCTGTGGTCTAAGTATATCGGTACAACGAGCAATGACCACAGCAATGCCGTGGCCGTGGACGCGGCGGGTAATGCCTACATCAGCGGGCAGACCTACAGCAGCCTCGGCGGGCCTAATGCTGGGAGCTACGATGCTTTCCTCGTCAAGTTCAACATCCCCGAACCTGCGTCGCTTGTGCTGTTAACGCTCGGTATTCCCATCCTGCTGCGACGACGAATGTTGTGATGTATCGCAGATAAAGACCGCGACGGCACGTCGCGGCTCGCGGGTGAGTTGGGGAAGTGGAGATTTGGGGTGGGGTTGGGTTCGGGGAAGTTGGGGGAGTGTTTTTTTGGGGGGGAGGATTACCGTTTTTTTCGTTTTTTGGGGGTGATGCCGGGGATTTCGCCGTCGAGGAAGCGGGGGCCGAGGTCGAAGGTTTTGCTGTGTTCGAGTTGGATGCGTTGGAAGTGGTCGAGGCGTTTGGGATTGGGCGGGTAGGTGAATTGTGGGGAGATATGTGGGATTTCCTTGGGGGGTTTGTGTTCGCCGTAGCGGAGGGCGAGACATTTTCGGCATTGCAGTTGTCGTGGTGGGAAGAGCAGGCCGTAGCGGGATATTAGTCTTGAGGCTTGAGGCCTGAGGGTTGAGGATCGCGTGATTCTATATTGGTTAGAGTCGATCCATAGTCTTGCGAAGCCGGCGTCGCGGTATTCTTCTTTGGTGCATTGGGGGAGGAAGAGTTTGAGTGCGCGTTTGTTGCAGGTCGGACAGGTGAAGAAGTGTTGAGCGAGTTTTGCGTGGAGGCGCCAGCGTTGGAGGGTAAGTTGCTGGGACCAGTTTGAAGGGATGCCGATGAGTTTGGTGCGCATCGCGCCCTGGTTGGGATTGGAGATGCAGTAGCCTTTGAGAGAATCGAAGGGGTGGATGGCTTGCGTTGGGCGGATGGAGCGTCGGCCGAGCTTTTTGGGGAGTTTGTTGTATGGCGAATGTTTGAAGGCGTTTGAGCGAGTGGTGCGGAAGTCGCCTTGGAGGATGCGGGGGCGTTTTTGTTTGATGAGGGGAAGAAGGGTCCACGGGTAGATGCAGACGGTGGCGGTGGCGATGAGGCGGGCGTGCTTGCAAGGCAGGTCGCGGAAGTTTTTCCAGTCGTCGTGTTGGATGTATGGCCAGATATCGGAAGCTTTGAGTTCGATGCATGCGCTGCGATCGATGCGGCCGGCGCGGTTTTGCCAGGAAGGATTTTGGTTGAAGGTTTCGAGTTTTAAGGGGGGCATGGACAAGTATGAGGTAAGGGTTGTGATGGTTGGGGAATAGGTTCTATTGATGGGGATGTGGACGAGGTTGTGCGCATCGGGAAGGTGGATTGTGTGTTTGTTGCAGGGGAAGGCCCACGTTCGGCGAACGTGGGCTTCGGGGGTGGTGAGTTGTGGAGGTTGTGCGCATGAAAAAAGTCCACGGGGATGTGGGTGGACTTTGTTGTGTGTTGTGTTGTGGAGCTTGAATCAGTCGGCTTCTTCGAGGTGCAGGTCGAGGTCGAGTTCGTTGGCGATGCGGTCGAGGGAGTCGCGCAGGTCGTCGAGGGGTGTGTCGGGGTTGGCGTGGAGGATGGCGTCGGCCTGGAAAAGCGGTTCGCCGGTCATGGGGGCGCTGATGACTTCGGTGTGGAAGTCGATGACGTTGACGCCGCGCTGGACGAGTGCACGGGAGATATCGCGGACGATGCCCGGGCGGTCGTGGCCGATGAGGTGGAGGTTGAGTACGCGTGCTTCGGCGTCGGCGGCTTGATCGTCGGTTGATTCGACGACGACGGTAAGGCCTTGAGCGCGGAGTTTATTGAGCGCATCGGTGAGAGGCTGGATGTTTTCGATCGGCGCATCGACGCGTAGGACGCCGGCGAATTTGCCGGCCAGCCTCGCCATGCTGGATTCGAGCCAGTTGGCATCATGTTGAGCGACGGTGTCGGCGATAGCTCCGACAAGTCCGGTGCGGTCCGGGCCGAGGATGGTGAGGACGAGCGAGGCGCGCATGGTGTGGGACTCCAAAGTGGATGGTTGGGAAAGGCAGTATAGGGAAAAGGCTTGAGGCTTGAGAGGGGTGTGGGGTGTGGGGGATTTTATTTATGATTTTGGATTGATGATTTAGGATTTGTGTAAATCGCTAATCGCTAATGGCTAATGGCTTTGCTCCCCCAACGCCGGTTCTGAGCGAAGCGAAGGGGCGGGTGGTTTTTGGGGGATTGGGGATTGGGGATTGGGGATTTTATTTTCTGCGTTTTCTGTTTTTCTGTTTTCCACCCGCGCAAAAACCGGCCCACGTTCGGCGAACGTGGGCTTCGTGGGGAGTTGGTGTGTTGAGAGGGAGTTGTGGGGTTGAGCGTAAGTGGGCGCAGCAGCGTTCCGCCGCCGCCCGGTTGCACATGCAGGGCGGCGGCGATTGGAGGAACGCCGACTAGGAGGGGAAAAAGGTTGGCTGACAACGTGAAGGATCGAGACCGTCCCGACCGATCCGTGCCTGCCTAGCGTGGAGTCTGGTTATCAAGGTGGCCCGTTCGTGGGCCTGCCTAAACAAACAACATAACAGGGGTTGGGGCCAATCCGGGGGACAGGTTCGCCGCGATTTGGGGTAGGCGGAGATCGGAGAATCGTTACAGACGTAACGATTGGTTTGATCGGCATCGGCGACTCGTACGCAGGGATAGCGCAGGATATGACGGGATATCTGCGTGTCGGATTGCCTGCTGAATCAGCGTCAGTCCGAGAATTTACTGGTGCTGGTGGTAGACGTCTCTGTCTTTGAGCTCGATGGTGTCTTCGATCACCTTGTATTGCTTGCGAAGGCGATTGAGTTCTTTCTTGAGCTTGGCCTGGACCTTGGCGTAGGCGGGGTCGTCGTAGATGCTGTGCATCTCGTCGGGGTCTTTTTGCAGATCGTACATTTCCCATTCGTCGATCTGGTAGAAGTGGATCAGCTTGTAGCGTTCGGTGCGGACGCCGTAGTGCCGTTGGACCATGTGCCAGCCGGGGAATTCGTAGTAGTGGTAGTAGAAGCTGTCGCGCCAGTCGTCGGGGGTGTTGCCTTCGAGGACGGGGACGAGGCTTCGGCCCTGCATATCATCGGGGATCGGAACGCCGGCGGCGTCGAGGAACGTTTCGGCGAAGTCGAGGTTGGAGACGATATCCTTGTTGATCGTGCCGGGCTTGGTGACGCCGGGCCAGCGGACGAGGAACGGGGTCTTGAGGGATTGCTCGTACATCCAGCGTTTATCGAACCAGCCATGCTCGCCCAGGTACCAGCCCTGGTCGGAGGAATAGACAACAATGGTGTTGTCGGCGAGGCCCGCTTCATCGAGGTAATCGAGCATACGGCCGATGTTCTCATCCACTGATGCAACGCAACGGAGATAGTCCTTCATGTAGCGTTGATACTTCCAGTGGACCAGGTCTTCGCCTTGCAGGTTGGCTTTGCGGAAGGCTTCGTTTTTCGGATCGTACGCGGCTTTCCAAACGGCGAGTTGATCTTCGTTGAAGCCTGCTCGGCTGTCGGTGAGTTTCAGGTCGTTTGAATTCATGTGGTGGGCGATGGTCATTTCCTGCGTGCGAGCGGCTGTGCCCCGGCCTTCGTAATCGTCGAAGAGTGTGGCAGGTTCGGGGATGGTGACATCGTCGTACATATGCAGGTACTTCGGGGCGGGTTCCCAGGCACGGTGCGGGGCTTTGTGCTGATACATCAGGACGAAGGGCTTTGATTTATCGCGCTTATTTTCGAGCCAGTCGATGGAGATGTCGGTAAGCAGGTCGGTGGTGTAGCCTGTGAGTTGGACATCCTTGCCGTTGTCGATCAGGCGGGGGTTGTAGTAGGTGCCTTGGCCGACCAGGACGTTCCAGTAGTCGAAGCCGGTGGGTTCGGACACGAGGTGCCACTTGCCGACGATGGCGGTGGAGTAGCCGGCGTCGCGTAGCATCTTGATGAAGGTGGGCTGGCTGCCGTCGAAGGTGTCGCTGTTGGTGCAGAATCCGTTGATGTGGCTGTACTTGCCGGTGAGGATAACCGCCCTGCTCGGGCCGCAGATGGAGTTGGTGACCAGGCAGTTGTCGAAGCGTACGCCTTCGTTGGCGATGCGGTCGATGTTGGGGGTTTTGTTGACGGCTGAGCCATAGGCGCTGATCGCGGCGTTGGCGTGGTCGTCGGTAAAGATGAAGAGGATGTTCGGCTGCTGGCGTTGGACCGGCTGCGCTAGAGCGGGCATTGCGAATATCGACAAGGCAGAAGCGATCAGAAGGCCGAAGCAGGCAGGCTTGAACATGATGTGTCACCCTCAAAGTGGTTGTTAATCCCAAGAGGGTAAACGATTTGTCGTGGGTATCAAATCACCGCCCCACCCGCGCAGGCCCGAACCTGCCAGAAGTCATAAGAATTTTATTCTTTTTTCCATTTTGCCCAGTTTAACCCTTGGATTTTGTTTGAATCCTGTTAATATCGGACCCGAATTCTTACCCCCATGGACACGGGCGTTTGGCCGCACTCGATCAGGGCCGGGCCGGTGTCCTCTTATTAAACTATGAAGTCACTGACTCGGACCATTCAACTTGTCCTGCTGTGTCGATCCCGTCAAAGGGACAGCGTACGCGCGGAACGATCATCCGGAGTACTGGAGGGACCGCAACGTCGAGCCATACTGGTGCTGGAATCTGGGGGTTGTCTCGTGCGGCTTCAGCAGTTGATTCGTGAATCGATTGAGAGATTGGCGGGCGGGACCGTTGTCGGGGCCGATTTACTCAGTGAGCAAATTGTGGATGGTCTGTGCCGGCTGGAGCCATCACAATCGCGGCATACCACCTGGCTGCTGGCACATCTTGACAGCAACTGCCCCGCCGATCCGTATGCACCGCATGTGCCGCGATTGACACTGCTTCATGATAGATCGATAGACAAGCACCAACACCCAAGACGGATCATGGGCCGATCGTTGCTACGATCTAGCAAATTAAACAAGTCGATCCGTCGCAAACGTAGCGCCACACATTCGGCATAAGCCAAAGAGTGCTAAGTCTCAGGTCTGATTCACCCTCGCGGGGCTACAGCGCCTGCAACCGATCCGGGTTTTTAAACTGAAACTCTGTAGAAGTGCCGGGCAAACCCGGCCAGGTCAGGCGACCGCGGCGCGGTGGATCGCCCGTTGGGTGGAAGAACGACGAGCGTCACGAACACGATTGATGTGCCGACGAACGGTCCGCTTGGTCCGTGAGCCTGCCTTATCTATCGCGGTGTAGATATCGGCGTGCTTCTGCTCGACGATAACGGGGTCACGATGGAAGAGGGTGACTTCCATGTGGCATCGCTTCGTGCCGGGGCCGTGCGGTCCGCTGATGTCATCGAGACGTACGGTGACATCGCGGATGTGATCCGCAAATCGGTCCAGGCTGAGCTCGATTCGGTGTTTGGCGTATTCGGCCAGTGAAGGGGTGACGTCCAGGTGATCGCCAACTACTTTGATCTGCATGCGTCGACTCCAATTCAAAAAAGGAAACGTTGACACAAGCTAATACACCCATTATGCCGAGTTGGTTCGCGGATTCCAAGTAAAATTCTGCAAGCCGATAAAATGTAGACTTATCCACTATCGTATATTTTTGCCTTTTTTGACTTATTCAGTCGTCTTTTTCTTGACCTTCCACTGTTTTGTGATAGCGGTTTCGGCTGTGCCAGGTCGGTGGCACCAGCCAGAGTCCTGAAACGACCAAGAGGCCGAACACGCTGTAGGCTAGCGTGAATACCCACATGGGCGCATTGAAGAAGATTAACCGGTGCAGGTGATCGGCAATGAAGCCCTGTTCATACACAGCCTGCCCCGCCGATTCCCGCAACAGATTCTCAAGTGTCGTCAGTGGACACGTGATGCCGAACCACGCCTGCAGAACAACAATACCGATGGCAAGCAGATGCGCGATACGAAACCAACGGTTGCGCACCCATCGCCAACGCAACGCACCGCCGAGCAGAATCAACAACATGCCAAAAACAACGAAGCCGATGAACACGGCGTGAAGGATGAGAACGAGATCGGCGAGAAGGGACATGGGAATAAGGGTGTAGGGTGTAGCGATTTTAATCGCTAATTGCTAATCGTTAATCGCTAATATTCTGCCCAACGCCGGTTCTGAGCGAAGCGAAGGGCCGGGTGGTTTTTGGGATTGGGGATTGGGGATTGGGGATTGGGGATTTTATTTTCTGTTTTTCTGTTTTTCTGCTTTTCTGCGTTTTCTGTGTTTTCTGTTTTCTTCCCCTCCAACGTGCATGGGCCCACGTTCGGCGAACGTGGGCTTCGGGGGGTGATGATCGTACATCGATGGCATCCTGCCTTTACCCTACACCCCACACCCTACACCCTAAACCCTTTCCTTACACCCTTTCCCTAAACACTGCCAGGCATGCGGTGTGGGCGTGGAGGTGGCTTTGGTTGCCGACGGGGCCGATCTCGCCGGCGCAGAAGCAGCCTGCAAGCGGTACGTTGCCCAGTGCATCATGCACCATCATGGCATCGGCGTGCGGATGATCGAAGAGGTTAACACCCCGGCCGTTACAACTGAACAGCAAGACCGCCTTGGCGTCGCCGTGAACCTGCTGCGCATCGAGCATCATGCGCAGGTCGTCTTCAGCGCTTTGAGCATCGCGTAAATGGAACTGGATGGTTTGGCCGGTACGTACGCGCGGATCGCCGATGGCGATGTACCCTTCCTCGGCATCGACGCCGACCATGTTGCGGATCAGGAAGTCGCCGCGCCCGAAACGGGATTTATACTCGTTGATGACGCGCCCGATGTGCAGGCCGTTCTGTTCGATCAACGCACGATCTTCCTGGGATAGCTTCGTGGCGACTTCACGCAACGCCAGCAAGGGATTCTTGCCACCGAGTTCCTGCACGATGTGTCGATGGCTTTTAGTGATAAGCATGGGTTCGCCGACAGCCCGGCAACCCTGGCTGACCGTTGTTTGCAGGTCGACCGCCCCACCGATTGCGACGCCTACTGCGCCCTCACTCATCACAGAACCGTTGAGTGTGAGTTGGTTCTGCCCGGCAGATCGCGCACCGCTGGCCATCCCGCCTATCACGGGGATCGGGCCGAATGCCGCGGCAAACGTCGGCAGGAGTTTGATCATCGGCGTGCTGAAAGGATCGGCCAGTAAAAAGATCGCTGCAGGTTCATCGGTTGGATGTCGGGGATCGTTTGAAAGATCGATCGTGTCGTGCATCGCCGATGGCGCATCGATGATCGCAGGCCAGTCGAACTGCTCGTAGCTGAAACCCTGCAACGCGACACCGGGCATCACCCCCGCCAGCACGGACAAACCGGGGCCTTCCTGTTGTTCGTGGCGGATGCCGATAACGCCGCTGCACGTGCAGCCGATCATGACGCGCGGTTTTAAAGAGTCGTCAAGTTCCTGGCAGATCCGTCGGTACTCTGCCTGGTGATGCATGGTTGCGAAGATCACCAACAGGTCCGGGTGAGAATCGCCGAGTTGATCGCTGAGCAGGTACAGCACCTCATTGAGCGCATCCGTGCTGCAAGCCACATCGCTCATGGCAGAGGCAAAGCTCATCGGCCTACTTGGCATCAGGCGTTCCGATCCGTGAGAACGAGGGTAACTCAATACAGCAACGAAAACACCGCACCCGCATTGCATGCGGTCCATGGATCAACATTCAATGTCCGCTTCTGCAGATCATAGCACGCCAGTCAAGCGGATTTGAGCATGCCGCGGAAAGCGGAGCGATAAACGCTGTAATTGAGTAGCGCCATGGCGGGAACAGCGAAGATACCAGCGACGGGGACCCACTGGAGCATGATGAGCAGGAAGATCGCGATACGGACAAGCCAACGCAGCAGGATCGTGCGCGTGCGAGGGATATACCGGCGTAGTGGGCCGATGATTGTGAGTCGGTAATAGATGACACCCGGGATCAGGCCGATGACGGGGATCATGCTGAAGCCGGCGGAAACCAGCAACACGATCGGCAGGCGTGCATCGAGTCGCGCGATGTAGCTATCTGCGAACGCGGAGTCGGCAAACAGTTCGTGGCCACAGGCCTTGCAGGTTTGATATACCGTACGTTTTTCAAGACGGGTCGCGCAGACGGGGCACCGTTTTTTCTGAACGAGTTTGTAGGGGTGGCCGGCGGGATCGGTGGCCGGCACATCGAGCGACGTGCCGAAGATGCCGATAGCGTTCGGCGTCTGCACGGTCGTCTTGCATGCAAAGCACTGGACGGCTGATCCGTAAATCATCTGGCCGCAATTTGCACAAGCGATCCTGGAGCGGTCTTCTCTTTTCTCAGCACGTCGGCGAAGCAGGACGAGAATGCCCGCGACGATGCCGACGAGGATGAGCATGACAAACGGGGCGATCAAAAGCAGGATGATGCCAAAGCTGCTCCAGACATCCTCCGCCCAACTGAACAGGTTCTGCACGCCGATGTCATCGTCTTCATCAGCATCAGTGATGATGAATAGTGCGCTTTGCCTGAGCGTGCCGAGCCAGAACACACCCACGCCGATCAGAAGCGCCGGTAAGCCGTCGGCCCAGCCGGCCATTTTCGTGGCGTTTTCAACGAAACCAACGTCCTGCACGCTGGCGATGCCCATGTAAGTAATGAAGGCGACGATCGACTTGGCGTACTTGTCGAATTCCTGGTAGGCGGCGCGGATGTCCGGGCTCTTGGTGGCGGCGATTTCGAGCGCGGCGAGGATGCCGAAGATCGTCAACGACCAGTTACTGGTAAACCAGGACGGCGCCTGCTCGGCGATGCCGACCATATCTTCCGGGAACCACGGGGTCCACTCCGGAGCGAAGCGCAGTAAAAGCGCCGTAATAAACGCGGGCACAAACGCACGAGACGAAAACGGCCCCACCGTCCCGGCACCAAAGATCGCAGAATACATGTGCATAGTATGCCCTCGTGGTTAGTCGTTGGCTGCGGAAGATTATTGCATGGATTGGATTGGATTGGATTGGGGATTGGGGATTGGGGATTGGGGATTGGGGATTGGGGATTGGGGATTTTATTTTCTGCTTTTCTGCTTTTCTGCTTTTCTGCTTTTCTGTTTTTCTGTTTTCTCCCCCCATGTGCAAGAGCCCACGTTCGGCGAACGTGGGCTTCGCGGTAAAGATCGTGTACCAATGGTCTTTGCCTTTTACCCTACACCCTACACCCCAAACCCCACACCCTTCTTCAATACGTAAAGTGCTTGATGTGTTCGCCTTTTTCGCTGATCTCGCTCATGGCTTCGATGCCCAGTTCCAGGTGCGGGCGGGCCCATTCGGTGGTGACCTTGATGTCTGAGGCTTCGGTCTTGACGCCTTCGGGTGTGTTGGGGACATCGGAGACCATCAGCAGCGCGCCGCGGGCGATCTGGTTGTAGTGGCCGACGATGAAGATGGTGGCGGTCTCCATGTCGATGGCCAGCGCGCTGGCGGCGTGCAGCCGATCGAGGAAGCGTTGGTCGTGCTCCCACATCCGGCGGTTGGTGGTGAAGACGACACCGGTGCGGTATTCATAACCACGCGCGACGATCTTGTCGGAGACGAACTTGTGCAACTTGAAGGAAGGCAGCGCGGGGACCTCGGGCGGGAAGTAGTCGTCGCTCGTGCCTTCGCCACGGATGGCGGCGATGGGCAGGACGAAGTGTCCGATTTCGGTGGAGTGTTTGAGCCCGCCGCACTTGCCGAGGAAGAGCACGGCCTTGGGCTGACGAGCACTGAGCAGGTCCATGATGGTGGCGGCGTTAGCCGAGCCGATACCGAAGTTGATCATGCTCAGGCCGTTGTTGTTGGTCGCGGCCTGCATGGGTCGTTCCTCGCCGACGATATCGCAGTTGAATCGCTGGGCGAAGTTGTGCAGATAACTACGGAAGTTGGTCAGGAGGATGTAATCACCGAAGCCATCGATAGGCATGCCGGTATAGCGAGGCAGCCAGTCGCGCGCGATGGAGAGGCGGTTGGGTCGAGGTGCACGGGCGTCGATGGGTGAACTCAAGTGGATTCTCCTGCAGAAGACACATCTTACCACGAGACATCGATTGACAAAGTATTTGTCAGAGAATGCGGTGTTCAGGCCGAGGGTTTGCGCCCGATCCGTTGGCTGATCAAGCGGTAGACGATCATCAAGATGAATGCTGCGGCCATCAGTTGCAGCACGCGCCAGGCGGCGTGGTCGGTGACGCTGCGGCCGCGCGTCTCGGCGTCCTGTAATGCCTGAGCGGGCAGCGTGCTGACTTTTTCGTTCTGGAGTGTCTGATTGATTTCGTTGACCAGCGAACGCAACTCGGCGGCGGCTTCGGTGAGACGCTCGGCGGTTGCGGTGTATTCGCGAATATCGAACGGGCGGGAGGGTTCGGATGGGTCTTCAGACTTATCACCGCCCAACGCACCGATGGTCTCGAATACTTCTCGCCAGGATTCGCCGGCCTGGGCGACGTTGTCCCCGGCGGCGTAGACCGAATCGAGCATCAGTGTCGCGCGTTCGATCGTGCCGTCAAGTGTGTTGAGTGTTTGTTGCAACTGCTGTTGCTGGCTTTCAAAATCCTGTAAGGCGAGTGTGACTTCCTTGCGCAGGTCGGCGGGCAAGGTCTGGGCTGTCTGGGATAAAGATTCTGCGCTGAGTGCAACCTTGTTGAAACTATCAAGTGCATCAACCGTAAATTGGCGTTCTTCGAGTTCATACAAAAGCAACTCAGCGTGCCAACGTGTCTGCTCGGGCATGTCTTCGACGATCCGTGAGAACTGGCCGGCGATCACGTTGAACGCGCTGATGGCCTGTGCACCGGAATCGATACCTTCCAGGGCACGGAAGGGCGCCATGGGGATCGCGGTCACCCAGTCGAACATCTGGCTCTGGGACGATTGAGCTTTGGCAGACCTCGCCGCGGCTAAATTGAACGTGCCGGCCATTGGGTTTTCGTCGGTGTAAGTGTCAATATCTTGCTTGAGATTTTCGAGTTGTTCCGCGTTCAGGAACAGGCTGCCGATCTGAAAGATGTCGTTTTCAAGCCGTACTGCGGTATCGAGCGCTCCCTGTTGGTGATCGCCGAGGAGAGTAGCGCCGGTGGAATTCGGGTTCTCCAGGAACTTGCGCATCTGCACGGTCAGCGTTGCCGCGTCAAGAAACGCTTTTTGCGGGTGATTAGCTAAGATCGCGTCCTGGATCATGGTCGAGGAGCGGATTTTCCAGAGCAAACATATCTTTCGGATAGCCCGGTCTTCGCTATCCCGGCTGATCCTATTGGCGGTGGAAGTGACCTGAGTCGTGAAACGGTCAGAGAACTCGTTGAGTTGATCGGCCAGTTCAGCCTCGGTGAGGCGGGCCGTACCGACGGCGTTTTTGCCTGAACTGGGGGATGCACAACCTGTCACCATGAAGCCTATGAGCAGCATCACAATGATGATCCAGAATCGGATATGAGTAACCCACACCCGCTGCTTAAAAAAATTAAAACCCGGATTGATGGATCTGATACAAGACATCACATTGGTTTGCCTTCGATCGTTGCGTCGTAAACGGCTAACAGCTTCTGCTTGTCGAAGATCATTTCCTGACGGCTGAGGCCGACGATATCGTAGGTCTGGGTGAGTTCGATAGCATCAACTGGGCAGGCTTCTTCGCACATGCCGCAATAGATGCAGCGCAGCTCGTCGAGGTCGAACTTGGCGGGATACTTTTCGCGATCGTCCCAGGGGGCTTCGGTGCCCTCGATGTGGATGCAGTTGGCCGGACAGGCGGTGGCGCACATGAAGCAGGCGACGCAGCGGACACGGCCCTGCTCGTCACGGTTGAGCCGGTGAACGCCACGGAAGTTGCCGACGTTCATACCGCCCTTCTCGACGGGCAGGTGTTCGCGACGTTCTTCGGGGTAGGCCATGGCCAGGTTGCCCTTACCCCGGGCGACGGCCTTGGCGGCGTGCTTGATGGTGGTGCCCAATCCCTTGAAGACCTCGGGCAGGTAGAAGGCCTGGGCCGGGGTCAGCTTGGGCATATCGACGTTGACGATGTCCTGGTCAGCTATGGGCATATCGGTGTCTATGGTCTTATATCGAGGTTGTGGTTCTGGTTTAGAGCATTGTTCAGCGAAGACGTGCCGGGGTCAAGCTGCGGTGTACGGATTGATCAGAAGCTGAGGCCAAAGACCTCCGCGAGCAGCACGATGCCGTTGTAAGTGCCGTGGACGACGATGGCGGCGACAATGAAGGGGTAGGCATCGGACACGGCCGGAGGACGCAGGCGAGTGATGCTGCTTCGCCACATACGGATAAGGCCGAAGGTAACGGTCGTGGTGCAACCGAGGTGCAATGCAGAGCAGACGGTCCACCGCCAGAGGATGATGCCGGGGGTGGGATTGGGGATATAGACGTTCAGGTAGAGCAGGTTTTCGAGGGTGGCGAAAGTGGCGGCGCTACCGATGGCGGCGACCCAGATCGCCCAGGCATGCTTGAAGACCCAGGGCCGAAGCTCGATGAGCATGAGGATGAAGATGACCTTCATGAATTCTTCGTAGATCGGCGTCGTGACCGCGTAGGCAACGAGGCCGACATCGGAATCCAGGATCAACTGCCCGAACAGTGAACCGAGCACTGAAAGGATGCCGCCGGTCGCCAGGGCGATCAAGAAGACCAGCCACTGCGTGCCCGAAGGTGTCTGTTCGATACGTTGTTTCAGATAGGGACCGAACCCGCCTGACGGGTCGAAACCGCATTCGGGACAGGCGGCGTGAGCGCATCCGCGCATGTCGTATCCACATTGAGCACAGAATGAGCCTGCACTGAACTTTTTTGCTTCGTCCGTAGGCTTCAGGACAAATGGCTCTTCGGTCACGGCGTGCATGGCAGCAAGCCGTTCGGCGCCGCCGCGGCGTGCATCGCGTTCGATAGTCTGCTCAGCCTTGGATTCGGATGGATCGGGTGTATGTGAGTGGCCGGCGTTCAGGTGCGGCTCAAACTCGATACCGGGATCGTGTTCGGGTCTGGTCACGGGTAAGCGACCTGTTCGGATCGGCGTACCACGGCTGTACCGTAGGCGAGGATTTCAACCTGCATCGCCCCGCCCTTGCCGCCGCGCATCATGCTGATATTGGAAAACTCATAACGGACGTTATAAACCTCGGTCGCGCCGTATTCACGGGCGTTTTCGATAAGGCGCATCAGGGCCTCTCGCCGGCCACGGATCATCAGCGACTGTGCCGACTTCATTTCTCCACCGACGAGGTTGCGCATCCGTGTTGCAAAGCTTTTCCAGTAGTCGGTCGCAATCACGACGTGGCCGATCACCATCCGGCCCCCTTCCACGGAAGCGGGATCGATTACTGTTTTAAGGTTACTGACCGTGATGTCGCCGGATTGGCTCTCGCGTTCATCGAGGTCGCGCAGGTGGCGTCTTTCCGTGAAACGTCCGACGAAGAACGCTGTCGGTAGTGCGATCAGTTGCCAGATGAGGGCGATGAGGGTGTCCACGATTGTTCCCGTATAGGTTTAGACGAGTTTTACCGCGGTGCCGTAGGCGTAGAGTTCCGCTGCACCTTGCGCGACGGCGCTGGTTGTGAAACGGACGTTGACGATGGCGTCGGCGCCGAGTTGTTCGGCCTGTGCCATCATGCGTTGGACCGCTTCGCGGCGTGCTTCGGTAAGCAGCTCCGTGTAACCCTTGAGTTCACCACCGACCAGGTTCTTGAAACCCGCAGCGATGTCGCGGCCCAGGTGCTTAGCACGGATGGTGTTGCCTTGAACCAGCCCGAGGATATGCGAGACCTCGCGGCCGGGGATGGTTTCGGTATTGACGATGATCATAAGGTAGAACCCTCGGCTAAAAGATTGCTGGAAGTATCCTTCGCCGGGCAGAGCACGTCAACTGTTTGTTGTAAATGATTTGTGAGCCTGTTGATGCGGGGCAGACTAATCACCCGTCCAGAAAGCCAGACGCAACAGCACGAGGACGGCATAGACTTCAAGCCGGCCCAGGACCATGAGCATGCTTAAAAGTATCTTGGCCGGCGCGCTGAAGAAGCCGTAGTTCTGCGTCGCCCCGACCTTGCTCAAACCGGGGCCTATGTTGTTCAGCGTCGCGGCGCTGGCGGTGGCGGCGGTGCCGAAGTCCAGCGATCCCGCCGGCTCGATGAGCATCAACCCGACCGTCCCGCCCAAGAACAGCAGCAGGATCAGCAGCACATAAACCAGAACCCCCTGCTTCAATTCGGGATCGATCGCGCTTTTCCCGATGCGGATCGTACGCACGACATTCGGTCTGAAGACGCGTTCCAGCTCGGCGTACATGACCTTGGCGGCGATGATGATACGGATGACCTTGATGCCGCCGCCGGTCGAACCCGCCGAAGCACCGACAAACATGAGCGTGACGAGTACCGCCTGCGGGACAAAACCCCAGAGATCGAAGTCGGCTGTGGAGAAGCCGGTCGTAGTCTGGATGGAAGCAACCTGGAAGGCGCTGTGGCGGACGGATTCGGCGACACCCAGTTCGTGTGAAGAGCCGTCCATGAACGTGGTGGTTTTGCCGTAGATACTGACCGAGATCAGTAAGGTCGCTACGAAGATGATCCCCAGGTAGACGCGCAGCTCCGGGTCTTTCCAGATCATGTCGAACCGGCGGCGAGCGAGTTGGTAGTAGAGGCCGAAGTTCACACCCGCCAGGACCATAAAGATGATCGTGATGATGTCGATCATCCAACTGTTGTACCCGCCGATACTGGCGTTGTGCGTACTGAATCCACCGGTCGCCAGCGTTGCGAACGTGTGACAGACGGCATCAAACCAGTTCATACCCGCCAACCGAAGCGAGACGGTCTGGATGATGGTGAGCATGAGGTAGATGAGCCAGAGGATGCGTGCGGTTTCCTTGATGCGCGGACGCACGCCCTGCTGCTGCGGGCCCGGGGCTTCGACATGGAACAGCTTCTTCCCGCCGACACCGAGCGTGGGCAGCACGGCTACGAATAAGACGACGATACCCAAGCCACCCAGCCAGTGCGTCGTCGCGCGCCACAGCAGCAACCCCTTGGGGATGGAGTCGACATCGCTGAGGACGGTCGCCCCGGTGGTGGTCAGGCCGCTCATGGATTCAAAGTAGCAGGCGCTGAATGAGCCGAAGGCGTGCTCAGCGAGCTTGGATTGCTCCATCCATACCCAGAGGTAATAAGGCAGGCCCGCGACGGCAGCGCCGATGAGCCAGCAGAGTGCGACCAGCAATAAGGCTTCACGTTTGCCGAGAAAGTCCGTGCCGCTTCGGCTGCCGAATAGCCAGCAGAATAAACCGAGGATCGCGCCGGCGGCGGTGCTCATCAATAGCGCGAGCATGGCCAGGCGTTCATCCGCGTTGCCATCCGCCCACTGCCAGGCTGCCCAGCCCATCACCGCAACCATGCACAAGCACAGCACGATCAGAACCAGGCCAAGTTCTCGGATGACGTAACGGATGTTCATATATTTAAGTTAAGACTCTATGATTCGTTTGTAATCAGTCAGCCAACCAGAACGCGGGCCTGAGCAGGACCAGTACCGCGTAGACTTCGAGACGCCCCAGCACCATTACGATACAGAGTAATGCCTGAGTGAATAAATGCAGTACACCAAAGTGACCCGTCGGCCCAACAATACCCAACCCCGGCCCGCAATTGGTGAAACACGCCAATACCGCTGAACCGGATTCGGTCAGACTGAGCCCCGCCTTGTCTTCGATCACTCGAACCACAATGGTTGCGATACCGAGCACCAGGATCGTCAGGACGGTGTACATCAAAACCGATTGACGTTCAGCCTGGTCGACCACATCATCGCCGACCCGGACGGTTCTAACTACGCTCGGCCTGAACGCACGCTCGATATCCGCTGCGATGAGTTTGAACAGTACGATGAGCCTGCTGATTTTCAGTCCGCCGCTGGTTGAACCGGCACAACCGCCGAAGAACATACCCAGCATGAGAATGGTCTTCGGCAGGTAGGACCACTGGTTGTAATCAGCGGTCGCGAAACCGCAATCGCTATGGATCGAGCCGACCTGGAACGAGCTGTAACGCAGTGCGCCGAGCACGCCGACCTCACGTTCCTGGCCGGTGGTGAGAGTGATGGTATGGCCGTAGAGATACCCCGCGATCACCGCGATGGATACGCCCAGCATGCAGAGGTAGACGATCATCTGCGGGTCGCGCACGGCCATGCGCCAGCGGCCTCGGACGAGGTTGTAATACAAGCCGAAGTTGATACCCGCGATCACCATGAAGACAAAGATGATCATCTCAATCTTCCAGTTGTCGTAATAGCCGACGCTGGCGTTGTGTGTGCCGAAGCCGCCGGTGGCGAGTGTGGCGAAGGTGTGGCAGATCGAGTCGAACCAGTTCATGCCGGCAACCTTGAGCATCAGGACCTGCACGATGGTCAGGCCGAGGTAGATCAGCCAGAGGATGCGAGCGGTTTCACGGATGCGTGGGCGTACGCCGTCCTGCTGTGGCCCGGGGACTTCCGCCTGAAAAAGACGTTTGCCGCTGACACCGAGCGTCGGCAGGATCGCGACGAATAACACGACGATGCCAAGCCCGCCCAGCCAGTGCGTCGTTGCACGCCAGAGCAGCAGGCTCTTGGGAATCATGTCGACATCGCTGAGGATGGTTGCTCCGGTGGTCGTCAGGCCGCTCATAGACTCGAAGTAAGAGGAGATAAACGATGCGAAGGGGTGGCTTGCCCCGGCGCCTTCTTCGAGCCATGCCCACAGGTAATACGGCAGACAGGCAACCGCAGCGGCGAGAAACCAGCTTGTCGTCACTAAAAGCAGGGCTTCGCGCTGTCCGAGATAATCCTTGCCGCTTCGACTGCCGAACAACCAACAGAACAAACCCAGCACCGCACCCAGCGCCGCGCCCATCAGCATCGATAGTGTCGCGACTTTTTCTTCTGAGTTGCCCCCCGCCCACTCCCAGGCAGACCAGCCCATGACCGCGACCATGCAGAGGCACAGCACGATCATGACCAGGCCGAGCTCTCGGATGACGTAACGGATGTTCATGGGGCGGGGTGTTGGGTGTAGGGTTTAGGGTGTAGTCAGAAGTCAGTAGCTAATGACTAACGGCTAATGGCTGAGGGCTTGGCATCGCTACTTGCCGTTGAAGAGTTTGCGTAGTTCTTTTTTGGCGGCGGCGGGGGCGATGGCGATGACGGTATCGCCGGGCTCGATCTGGCTGTCGGCGCCGGGGATGAAAACCTCGTCGTCGCGCTGAACCGCGGCGAGCATCGTGTTGGCGGGTAGTTTGACTTCTTTGAGCGGGCGGTTGACGGCTTTGCCTTCCCCGGGCGGGACTTTCAACTCGTACACTTCCGCGATTTTCTCGGCCATGGTCGCCAGGTGCTTGATCGGCCCGGTCTCCATCAGACGCAGGACTTCGGTCACCGCACTGCTGCGCGGGCTGAAGGACTTGTCGATGCCGATGTGTCCCAGCAGGTGCTGATAGGTCGGGCGCTGCAGCAGGGCCACCGCACTCTTAACGCCCATGCTCTTGGCGCGGGCAGCGGCGAGGATGTTTCGCTCCTCGTCTTCGGTCAGCGCGATGAAGACGTCGGCCAGGTCGACACGCTCATCCATCAAGGCGTCGGTGTTGATCGCGTCGGTGTGGAGGATGGTGCACCAATCGAGTTTCTCAGCAAGTACCTCGGCTCGTGCTTCATTAGTTTCAAAAACACGGATCGAGAAACCACGGTCCTTGAGGGCTCGGCAGACCCAGACACACTGGGAGGTGCCGCCCAGGATCATGACGCGTCGGTTGTTGCTGGTTTCGGTGTCGAAGATCTTCCGGGCCTTGTCGAAGCCGGAGGCTTCACCGATGAGCGTGACGATGTCGCCCTTCTCGATCATGGTGTCCGCGCTGGGCAGGAATGCCTGTCCCTGCCGTTCAACCGCGGCGAGGCGAGACGAGGCGGGCAACTTCAGGGATGCCAGTTTGTTGCCGACCGCTTTGGCGCTGTCGGAGACAGGAAACTGCTGCATCTCGACCTGCCCACGTGCGAACTGCTCGATCGCGAGAGAGCCGGGGCTGCGGAGGGTGGAGGCGATGGCCAGGGCGGTAGAGAACTCGGGGCAGACAACGTGGTCGATCCCGAAGTGGCGGGCATAGTCCATGCCACGCCGCTCAAAGTAAGCGGAGTGATGGATACGGGCGATGACCTTGGCGGCGCCGAGGGCCTTGGCTATAGAGGCGGAGAGCAGATTCATCTCGTCACTGTCCATGGCGGCGATGACGAGGTCGGCCTTGGCGGCGCCTGCCTCCAGAAGGATGTCGGCGTGGACCGCGTTGCCTTCGAGGTTGCGGACGTCGAGGATTTCGTCAAGCTCTTCGAGTTTCTCTTCGAGCTGATCGATGACGGTAATGTTGTGGCCTTGTGCGGCGAGGACCTCGGCGCTGTGCCGACCGACCTCACCCGCTCCACAGATGACGATATTCATGAAACCGCTTCAAGCCCAGGTCTAAAGGATTCCCGGCGGCCCATCCGTGAGCCGATCCACAAGCCGATATGGTAGCCCTTCGTCAAACGCGCGGCGAACCGCTGCGGACAATATATAAATAGTTTTCGCTTTAAACCTTTCAGGTTCATGCAGTTATATAATCTTACGGCTAATTACAATCGCCTCGTCCGCGTTGCGGACGTGCTAATACTTTGAAGTAGAACACTGTCCGAAAAATGTACCATTTCAACACAATAGCCCGTCCGCAACGCGGACGAGGCCCCTAACGATAAGCCCCACGCCTGCGATCCCACTTCCAGCCTCGGTGGTCAGGTAAATACGTACTCAGCAGATAATTGTAGTGCTGCCTGTCCTTGACACGCTTACGGCTTGGATGAGCCACGAACCATGTACGTTTACAAACATCTTGATTCAAGCGACGGCTCAGTGAATGCTGTAAGCCCGAACGAACACGTCGCCAGGAACGGGTCGAACGCCAACTGACCAGAACATGCAGGTGGCTTGAGTCGGTCGCAACCGCTCTCAATTCGTAGCATTGACAATCACAGGCAATGATCAATTCCTCGATTTGAATCTTTTGAATACTGGTTGAGAAACTGGCCGGTGACTGGGACATCTTTTCACGGTAGTGCTTAGCCATAACCGGATCGGGCGGGAGAACGCCTTGTTTCTTGCGGGTATAGCCACGTTTACGGTCCGGTAACCACGAACCATATGCATGGTAAGTAAAGAGATATACCGGCATGTGCCCCCCTATTCATAACTTCGTCCGCGTTGCGGACGGACTATTGTGCTGAAATTAATTGTCTTTCGTTCAGCTTTCTAGTTCAAAGTATTAGCCCGTCCGCAACGCGGACGAGGCCTTAAACCTACTTCAACAAGTCCGGCTTCGGCGGGGCCTCGGTCACCGTGGGGCCGGGGACGATGCCGAATTGGCGCAGACGCTCAGCCACGTCCTGGTTGCCGGGATCGACGAAGTTGGCGTATCGCAGGGCGGTGACGGCTTCGGGCTGGTCGCCGATGGCGGTGTAGAAGTCCGCGATGGCGATGTAGGGATCGGGGTCGTTCGGGGCGGCAAAGTAAGCACCCTTGCGGAAGGCCAGGCGTGCGGCGTCCGGATCGCCTGCCTTGGCTAGATACTTACCCTGACGCAGAAAATCCCGGGTCGTGCCGAAGTCCTTGACCTGCTTCTCGAGGAAGGCGTACAGATTGGCGGTCATATCCTGGCGATAAATGGCTTCGGCCAGGCTATCGAGGATGTCGGGAGTTAGCTCGGGTTCATTCGGACGCAAGGCAAGGGCTTTTTCCAGCTCATACTGGGCCTTGACGTTCTCGTTGACAGCCAGATAGCCCCGGCCAAGCTGATAGTGGTTGCGGGCACTACTGGGATCACGCTCCACAGCCTCGGTAAACTTCTGCACAGCCAGCTCGTTCTGGCCCCGATTCAGAGCAGTGACACCCTCATTACGGACATCCAAGGCCGTGCGGCAGCCCGTAATAAGCAGCAGCCCAACACAGAGGCTGAGAATCGCGGTGAGGCGAGTGGCGTGGATGGTCTTCTTTTCCCTGATCGTCATGAATAGTCCCTTCTAGAGGAAGGTTGGTAGCGTACTTCGAGCGGCCGATGCCTAATAGTATCGGCAGATGCTGAATAAGATCGCCGTTCTACACGTTTTAGGCAAGCCACGCGAGCTATCGGGCCTGAGATTGACCGCAGGACCTGCTTGCCGGACGATCCACGGATATGCTCACCGTCCCCACCGCCCTGTTGCTGCATGCGACACGATCCGGCAGCCATTACGACTGGCTGATCGGCAGCCCGGGCTATGTATGTGATCCGGCAAGCGGCCTGTGGACCGCGAGGGTTGGACTACCAAGCAGGTCATGGCGGAGGGCTGAAAAATTCGACCTGATGGAGTTGCCAGCCCATCGGCGTGTGTATTTGTCATATCAAGGGCCGATCAGTGGAAATCGTGGATCGGTGATACGCGTTGATCAAGGTAGTGTGGTAATCAGACTCTGGCGCGATAGCCTGATGCTGTTGGATGTGCACATGCAGAGCTTTGATGGACAGATCGAATTGATGCAGAAGACGGATATCAGCTGGTGTGCGCGTGTGGTCTTTTGATCTTTGTTGTAAAACGGTCTGGAAACACGATTAATGCTTGTAGGCGGCCTTGGTTGGGGATAGAGTAAAGGTGCAAGTCGCCATAGAGCACCTCTTTTTCGGATAGATTCAACTCAAGGGAGGTTCCGATGACTGACCAGTCCCATTCTCCAGAAAACGTCAGCGAGGAACAATTACTGGCTAACGCGATCCCGATCGATATCAACGAAGCGGAGGAGAACGACACGACGGACCACGATGCCGACGCCATGGAGCCGATCGAGTTGGACGAAGTACCGACCGAATCTTCCAGCATCGTTGGATCGAACAAGATCCGCACCTTCGACACGCGCAAACCGCACGTCGAACACTGGAAGCGCACGCCGAATGTAACCAATACCGGCGCGATCCACGTCAAGACCTTTGTCGCGAAACTGCGGCTGGACGCGATCGAGCACCTGGATGAACAGGTCAACAACTGGCTGGACAACCACCCGGAATATGAAGTGAAGTTCGTCAGCCAATCGATCGGGCAACTGGTCGGCAAGCGAACCGAAGATGCACTGTTTATAAGCGTCTGGGTGTAAAGCCGACGTCCCCGGCCATCTCGTTACCAGGATCTTGTGACTACTGCCTGATGCATCACATCAGTGACGGGTATCTCAGCGTCCTGACCGACATCATCGAGTCCAAGAAACCGCTGGACTTGCGGCAGAAGAATCCATAACCTTGGGAGATCTGGCTGATTTCAGATCAGTGACAGCAAAAGCACGTTTCTCCCGATAATTAAACCCGCACATATAAGCCTTGCATCCCCGCCATGACAGGTGATAGAATTACATCGTTACCCACGCGGGTGTAACTCAATGGTAGAGTGTCAGCTTCCCAAGCTGAATGTTGAGGGTTCGAGCCCCTTCACCCGCTTTTTGATCGGCCGGATGATCCGGTGACTAAAGCAATATGGCAGGAGGCCAGTGTTCATGGTGGTAAAAAACAACTGTAAGCACTTGCTCAGAGACGTGCTTAATGAAACTTTGCTCATCGAATTATGTGACAAAGTTGATAACGAGACGCTCGAATTCGTAGCTGCTCAGCAGGCCTTGAACATAGATAGTTGTTCATTGTTCATCTTGGAGCCAACAGAAAATGGCGAGCGCATCATGAGATCAGATCACCCAGGAATGGAAGACGATATCTGAAAAGAAAAGCAAGGCAATAGCTTTTGATTCGACCTTCGGACGGGGAATTCCGTCCAATCTCGGCTGGACTTATCACCCAGCCGGGTACAATGGTCCTGGAACCGTGTTGTGTCTACCGACCTCTGTTAATCACGGCTCCAGGCGCTAAACTCCCAGCCCCGCGCGCGGCTGGGAGTTTTTTTACTTGACACACGGAAATTATCTGCGCATACTCCATCTCAACAGAGGTCGGACTAGATGGGATTGATAACCCCATCCCCGACAAAGTACCCCCCCCGGGCTTATCAATCCCGGTGACGCGCGCGGCGACTGATCGCTATTTCCTGCCCGACCTCTGTTCGGCGATCAGTCACCGCGCGCAGTGGATGCGTCAGTGACAACGGGCAGGACAACCCGATTTTCTTTAGCCCCCGGAAGCCTCGGGCGTGGCCTCTTAGTAGGTCGCCTCGGGGTTTTTTTGTCGATCCAAATATCTAGTATTACCCGGCGGCGGCGTTTGGGCAGTAAGTCTGCGTGTTTCCCCACGGAGCGGAAGGCTTCCTCTGGGAGAGGCTTCGATCGGCTGGGCCCGGCCAATTTGAGCGCGACTCGTACCCAACGCCGTCCATTGTTTCACCCGCACCGGTCCCATTCATTCGGGACCGTGCGGGTTTTTTGTTAGTCCTAGGCATGGAGGCCAAACAGATGACGGATTCAGTGGCTCTAACGGCTTGGCGTGAATTTGAACACAAGTTCCCCGACCGAGCCCGTCTGATCGAAATAGCATGGCTTTACGATCGCTTGATACAGCAATTCAATCATGAGGGTACGGAACACGGACCCTTGCATATCTCTTTTTCGTTAATTGATAACGAAGTACCCTTTTTTCCAGACATTGTGACATACGCGATTGTGGGGAAAGCCGTCCGCGAATTCGATCAGGACAGTACGCAGTTTGATCTGCTCTACAGCGCTAGTATCGAAGCTTCGAATCGAAATGATCCGGCTCTACTACACGTAGCCATCGGCCACCTAATATTGACATTTGCGGATAAGGGACTACACGCACCTGATTCGCTGGAATGGATCACAGTTACCATTCTTAAAGAAATGCGCAAGTCTGGGGGACAATCATGACTACTTCCTATCACCATCACCAACCGGCGACTGATCTTCCCCAAGAATTATTGGCGAAGCTTCCACCGTGGTTCGCGGCTGATCTGGTTTTACGACTTGACAAGGCCTCTGTCTATCAACGGGTAATTGATGGATGGGCCCACAGACTGGAGACGCTCCCTAACAGCGCCAATGCGATGAAGCTGTTGGTCTGGTTGCTCAAGAATGGTGAGCCATGCTCTGGCGGCTACCTACATCTGGCCAAGCCTTCGCATCGTTCATTGCGCGATGCGATAGGGATGGGAACTCATGGCCCCCGAGATGCCTGGAATGATCTGAGAGGGACAGGATTGGTAGTCGATCATCCGGCGCGACCCGGATGGATACGGGTCTTTGGCCACCTGTCTGACATCCCCAAAGCAGATGAGCAAGGTGATTTATTTGGAACGCGCGAGCCACAGACGTTGGGTATCGATCGGCGCTACAGCGCCGATTCGAGCGGTCAGGCGAGTACGGATCGGCGCTGCAGCGACGATCCGCCCTATCACACATCGGCGCTGCAGCGCCGATGCGCCCCCCCACACATCGGCGCTGGAGCGCCGGTCACAGGCGCTAGAGCGCCGATCGATCGGCGCTGCAGCGCCGATGCGCCCCCCCCACCGCGCCCCTATACATACAGTCAAAAGACGTCTTGTCTGTCTGACTTGTCTGACGTCGTCGACGTCAACGCGCGCGATGGGAGGGAGGACCACAGCGTGATGGAAGTCGACGAATCGCAGATCGACGAACTGCGTGAACTGATCCGCGTCGAAACCGGCTTGGGTAATCCCAAGTCGATCGACACCGCGGCGCGCACCCCCGGCCTGAACCCGGCTGCGGTGCGCTGGTGTGCGCAGCAAGCGAGGAAACGCGCCGAGAACGCAAGACAACGTCCCGGCTTGGCCTACCGGCTCATCCTTGATCGCGACTGGGAAGGCGTTTCGGACCAACCCTCGACGGGTGAACGGCAAGCACAGGAAAAGCAGCAACAACGCGAGCGAGAACAAGCCGAGCAGCGCGAAGCGGCGGAGCATTTTCGGATCATCGACGAAACGCTCGCTCGAATTTCTGACGACGACATGACCTCTTTGGTGAGTCAAGCCATCGACGAAGCGCCAGCGGGGTTGAAACGACTTTGGGCACGGCAGCCCATCCCACCGACCGACCGGGTGCTCCGGTCGGAAGTGTTCAAGCTCTGGCACGCTGAACGGACTCGGCGGGAAGGGTTACACGTCCCGGTCACTGATGCGCCCACAGGGGGCTCCCCATCCGGGAGCCCTCCTGTGGACTTTGGGGGCAACGTTGCTGGATCACATTCTACACACAACACAGCGAGAATCCCATGAAATTTTCTAATCGAGCAACAGTACGACGTCTAGGACCATCCCGCTATCAATTGAGCTATGGACAGGGTGAGAAACGATTGATTGATGTCGCTGAGGGCGGGCGTGGTGGTTGGCGGATCATCGGACGTGATGATCTTGGTGAGGCTCCCACAATCGGTCAAATCAAAAACCGTTGGGCTGAATGGGCAGCGGGAATCTACACGCTGAACATTACCCCCCCTCCCCCACCGGTCAGATGTCCCCCATCTCTAAGTCCACGAAGGAATGTCGCTCGAATCTGTGATCCTGCTTCTTATGGCGTTCTTGAGCAAGGCGACTCAGTCACCAACGAGGAAAAGGACGCGCTCTTACAGCCAATTGGAGACGACGTATGAGCGGGAAAAGCTCACACCATCAACAAGCCGAAATGGCTATCCAAAAACTGATCCATGAGAAGCTCGTTGAGGCACTCAATCAGAGCGACGGCTCCGACACCGTTGGTGTTATTGAGTTGGCCGAAGCTGCTGTAATTGAAGCTCTGAACGACCCGTCGATTTCCTGGGCGTTCGCTTACGTAGCCGGCGTTGTGATGGCCCCTGAAATCCTGAGCGCGCATGCTCGGCCAGCCCAACCCTCAACGGACGGGGGCGGTTCGTCATTTGATTGATATCTCGTGCTTTGTTCATCGGTCATGGGGTGTACGTGATAAGCCAAGAATTTCTGTCAGGGAGTTATCGGCATGTCTAAGAAACGAACGGGCGATCAAGGCGACGGCGATCTACTTGAAAAAACAATCAAGGCCCAACACCTTATCCAAAATGCCGCGGACGGCGTGCGCCGAGCGATGATCCTGCTCGATGTGGAAGCTGATAGCGATCTGGATAGGGCGTTCATGTCCGCGATGAATGAGATCGACCAGGTCCGGACCAGGATTGCGCCCATCGTGGTCAGGCTGAGAGAGGCGGGCTGATGGACTATCTGCTCTTACTCGCTGCGTCGTTAGCCAATGGTTTGATGGCTCTGGTTGCGTGGTATGTCGGCGAACTTCGCGCCGCGTTAGTGATGGGTCTGATTTCGGCAATCTGCGTGATCCTGATAGCTGGAGGTTTCCACCCATGAGCAAAGTCACACTCAGTTTGTCTCAAGCCGAATCACTGGCCGAGCGTGTAGCTGATGAGTTACGGCCTGTCTGCGAGCGCATCGAAGTAGCCGGCAGCATTCGGCGTCAATGCGCGACGGTCGGCGACCTTGAATTGGTTGTGATCCCAAAGCGTCGCGGCTTGTGGAGCGACCACGGCGAATCGCTGTTGGATGAAAAACTAAACAGCCTGGTTCGGTATGGCCGGCTGATTAAAGGCAAAGGCGGCGAACGGTACAAACGTTTCTTGTTCCCGGCAATGGACGGCTTACAACTCGATCTTTATATCGTCACACCCGAGCGATGGGGTGTGGTGTTGGCATTGCGAACCGGACCGGCTGAATTTAGTCGCGCATTAGTTACCCGTCGTCAATTCGGCGGAAGGCTCGATGATGAGCTGATTATCCATGATGGACGTGTCTGGCTTATTGAGCATGTCATCACGGGCATGATCGACAGTTCTGATTATCGAGGCCCTTTCTTCAACTCATCACGGGAGCCCCTCGAAACCCCCGAAGAACTGGACTTCTTACATCTTTCCGGCGGCTGGTATGACCCCGTCGAACGGGCTTGCGATTTACCTATTCAAGACAGTTTCGATTGGCGAGAACAACCGAAGCTGTCGCGTTCAATAAAAACGGTCGGCACAGTGAGCCCACCATGTGCCGACCGTATCGGATCAACCCCCTAACTGGAGGTGTCACACCATGACGAGCGCTGTTATCGACAATACTACCATCACAACATCAATTGAAACGGTGGCGATACCGGTCGGAAAGATCGAAGCTAGCCCTTTCAATCCACGAACTCATTTTGATGAGGATGAGCTGAAACGTCTCGGCGAATCACTCAAAAATGATGGCCAGCTTCAAAACTGTGTCGTCCGCGCGAAGTCGGCGGCAAGCGGCGGGCGATACGAACTGATTGCCGGCGAGCGGCGTTGGCGTGCGGCCAAGCTGGCCAAGCTTTCCGAGCTGCGTTGCGTCGTCGTCGAGGCTGACGACGCGCGAGCGGTCGAACTGGCAGGCCTGGAGAATTACCAGCGTGAGCAACTTGACGCGATCGAGGTCGCTCGATGGTTTAAATCCATGGTCGATAGCGCCGGGTACAGCCAGGCATCACTAGCGAAGCGGCTCGGTGTCACTCAGGGCCTAATAAGCCAGCGTCTGGGCCTGTTGGAGCTTCCCGAGCGGTGGCAACGGTGGATTATTACGGGCGTAATACCCCCCACCTGGGCGAGGGAATTGATCCCCTGGGCAAAGCGTCCGATGGTGCTCGAAACGCTGGCGATCGAGGTCGAGGGGAAGTATCCCCCGGAGAACACGAGCGAGTTTCGTGGGGCGCTGGATAACGCTATCGAGCATTGTTCCCGTCCGATCAGCGGCTGGTATCAATATCGTGACAAAAGCGGCCATCCACATTCAGGCGAGGTCTCTTTCAAAGCAAGCTCAGGTAAGCGACGTGAGCAACTCGATATCGAAGAAATCAAAGTGGACGACTGGCGAGGCAAACGCAAGGTCCAACGCGCTTTCAATATCGAACTGTGGGAGCAGCTCCAGTCTGAAGGTGAACAGCGAAGGGCAAAACGGCAATCCGATCAACAGGCAAAGCTTGAACAGACAGCGGCCGGCAGTAGCGGCCGAATCAAAGCGGCCAAACAGAAGACCGCTCTCAAGCAATTCAATAAACGTCTATATCGCTGGAAAATCCAATGGCTCCAAAAGCAGATAGCAGCGAAGATCCCCGAGATAGAAGACTGGCTCTTGTTCCGTCTCCTGCTTCACTTCACGGTGGCTGATGACGCGAGTCGTAGCGCTGAAGATCTATTCAAGTCGATCTGCAAAGCCGGCGGGGTCAAACCCAGCAAGGTCAACCGAGGCTACCGACGTCACACACTTAAATCATTGGTGGCTCTAGATGACGTAGCGCTGCGCCCTGTCGCGGTCGACCTGGTTCAGGGTTGGGTACAACTCGACGTCGAGTATTGTAGAGCCCACATGACGGCTGAAGATGTCGAATCACTGGCGGCAGCGATCGGCGTCGACATCGGGCGTGATTGGAAACTCACGGCTGAGTACCTGGAGCTGCATACTAAAGACCAACTATTCGCGCTTGCTCGTGAGTGGGATTTGTCGTTCCCTGCGAAGACACGGGGCGATCTGATTAAGGGCATCATCAAAGCAAATCCCGGTGACTGTCCGTCCGAACTACTCAAGATCAAGGGGAGTTGATATGTCTGGACCAATCAGTGAATCTTACAGCCCACCGGGTGACCACATTGTCTATTGCGCATTTTGCGGAGAGTCATATCCACCGGGGACACCGACGAGTAAGAGCCAGGCTTTGGCGGACCACATTCAGATATGTCCGCTTCACCCAGTCGGCGTAAAACTTCGTCGTGTCATAGCTCTCATTACCGGAGACGGTGCTCCCCCTCTATCCGATCATGATCTCGCCAATCTAGGAGCGTTGCTCAACGGCGAGGGGGATTGGTGGAGCGCTCAATTCGTGAGGCTGATAGCAAAGTCAGACGTTCACCGTCGATCGCGTCTGCGTCTGGCGTTTCCAGAGCATGTTGATGCTGTTGAAGACTTTTTGGGCCTCCCAAGCACATTAGCCATAGTGGAGCATTTTTGTGAGGGTTGAACTGGATCAGGACATGTTGGTGATACACCCCGAAGACGATGCGGATCGAGCTTGGATCGAACTCAAGCTGGGATTGCTCAAAGATGGTGATTGTGTTGAGCTTCGACGGTGTGACCAAACAATCGGCTTTGGCAAGCCGACACGCATAAGCCAATTACGCGCGGCAATCAAACCTGTAACCAAGGGGAAGCAGCGATGAGCTTATGCTCAATTGTGAATGGAGACACATATGACACGTAACCGTAAGACATTCGACCTGGGCGCAACCGAGCGAGGATCTACACTTAAGCTCCCGAATGAACTGGCGTCGCGTCGATCTGCGGTATTCGGGATATCCGGCTCAGGTAAATCCAATACTGCAACTGTTTGTATTGAAGCCCTCATAGGCAACGGCGAACAGATTGTGTTGATCGATCCAAAAGGCGAGGGATATGGTCTCAAATCTTCGGCCAATGGTAAATCAGCCGGGTTAGATGTGATCGTATTCGGTGAGCCACACGGTGACATAGAAACACTTGACGAATCTCACGGGGATAAGCTAGCAGACTTCGTGGTTGAGTCGGGTCGGTCAATCGTGTTGTCCCTGCAGGGCTTCGATACCGATGAATCAGAGCGTCGATTCGTGACTCGGTTTTTCAAGCGTCTCTATCGGCGCAAAGCCAAACAGGCCAAGCCGACACGTACACTGGTCGTATTAGAGGAAGCTCATCTATTCGTCCCCGAATCAAGCGGACGTGGACACAAAGGCGACACCTCACAGATGGTGGGCGCTATCCAGCGGATCGCACGACAAGGACGATCTGCTGGCTTGGGCTTGATGATTGTGGATCAACGGCCGCAAGATGTGAGTAAGCGGATCATCAGCCAAGTCGAGCTATTGATCTGTCACCAGCTCGTACACAAGCTGGACCGGGCGGCGTTAAACGATTGGGTCCGTGCTTACGATCGGGACGGCAATGGTGATGTATTCCTGGACTCACTGGCCGGCCTGCAACCCGGCGAGGCCTGGGCCTGGAGCCCGGGATGGTTGCAGACTTTCGAGCGCGTCATGGTCCAGCGTCGATCGACTTACGACTCGGGGGCGACGCCTGACGGTCGATCGGCATCAGCGCCCAAGGTTCGCTCGAAAGTCAACTTGGACCAGTTACGCAATCAGCTCGCGGAAGTCGTCCAGAAAGCCGAGCAGGACGATCCGGTGAAACTGAGGCGGCAGATCAAAGAGCTGGAGCGCAAACTCAAGCAGGCCGAAACTGTCAAGCCAACGGCTGGCATCGAGCCCGAGCAGGTTAAAAGCCTCGTCAAGGAAGCGGTAAGTGGTCGTGATGAGCAGTGGCGCCAAAACGTGGCTCGGCCGGCGTGCGAGCGGATTGCATCACTGGGCGATATGGTGCGAAACCTGCTCCAAGAGACCAGTACAGCAAGTGAGGGAATGGCAGGTATCAACGGCACGGCACAACAGGCCATTACGCGCGTAATGCAGTCCCCCGCAATGTCACCGGCCACCCCTTTGTCGCGATCACGGGCCTCACCAAGACAACCGGCCAAGCCTGTACCTGGTCGTGATGGTCTGTCGACGATCGCGTGTAAGGTTCTCGACTCGTTTGCGTGGTGGCACCTGATCGGGGTTGAGTCGGTGTCTCGTGTCCAAGCCGGTCTTAAGGCGGGCTACACGAACCCGGACACGAGCAGCTTTCGTAAGGCTGTCTATGAGCTGCGTGACGCGGGCTTGCTATCGGATAACACGAGGCGTTTGACCGAAGCAGGCCAAGCGGCGGCGGCTAGTCCCCCACCACCAGACGACATCACAGACTATCACCGTCTCATTATTGAGCCACTGGATGGTATCGAGCAAAAGGCTTTCGGCGAATTGGTCCAACTCACCCATCGAGCGGGTGATAACACAAACCGGACTACATTGGCTGAGCGCCTTGGGTACACCAACACCGATACCAGTAGCTATCGCAAAGCACTTTATCGGCTTCGCAACTTAGGGATGGTAGATCTGGAGCATGGCGGTATGATTAGAGTCACGTCATTAGTGTATCCGGAGGCGCTGGCATGACGTCTCCAACAACACTAGATAAAAATCGGTCCTGTGGTGTGTTTGCTCCATACCAACAGGACCTCACCACGGACCGTGTCGAAACCACGGCGCTGTGGCTGTACAACATCGTACAGTCATTAGTCTCGTTATTGCACCGGGCAATATCGGCGTAAGGTTTTTAACACGGGCGCACGGAGGCGCGAAAGGAGTCACTCATGATTTCAACAAACACCCTGGGCACCCTGATTGATCTGTATATGGATGGCGAGCCTGATTGGCGAACCAGCGGCGGGTGGCACGGCGCACGCAACGAATATCCTGTACGCGAAGGTTCGCGGAACAGTGAAGCGGACAATATGAAGTATGCACTTCGCGATTTGAGAAACACCATCATTAATTTAAAGGTGGGCGAGGACAGTGCAACACGTACCGGCCTTGCCGCTGCATCTCATCATCTTGAGGATCTACACCCCGATCACTTCCAGCCGGCCGACCTTCGAGCGGTTCAGCGTCACATGATCGGAATCGGTTTGTGTCGCAACCAGGTCAACGATCGCAAGAATCGGATTCTCCGCTTTTTCCGGTGGATGGTCAGTTACGGACACTGCGAGCAATCAACCGTCGATCGGCTGTTGAATGTCACGGCCGTTAAACCACACTATCCCGGTGTCCGGGAATCCAAACCGGTCAAGAGTGTTGATCCTTCCATCGTCAAAAAGACGCTCAAGTGTGCTCGGCCGATCGTGGCGAGAGCGATCGGCGTACAGATGCTGACGGGGATGCGGCCGAAAGAACTAGTTTCAATGCGGCTATGTGATCTGCGGATGTCGTCAAGTAGAGAGGCTTGGGAGTATCTGCCCGAGCACCACAAAACTGAACACAAGCGTGTCCGGCGGATCATCAAGATGGGTCCCGAAGCTCAAACCATGCTCCGCGAGGTTATCAGTTGGCGCGTCAGTCAAGGCGAATTGGCAGACGGTGAAGTCAGGATGCCACGTATGGGAGATGATGATCCTCGCAAAGTCTGGCCCTGGAACACCGTCAATGGATACTATCAGGCGGTGAGTTCAGCGGCGAAACGGGCTGGCGTCAAATGGTCACCAAACCAACTCCGACACTACACCCTTACCCTCGCTAACGCTGTCCTGGGGCTCGACACGGCTGCGCAGGTCGGCGGCCACACCGACAAGAAAACGACTCAACGTCACTACGTCGAGCCTGACAACGGCTTGGCTGAACAGTTTGCGCTGAAGTTTGGATGATCCGCGTGTCAGTGTCGGGGTTCTGCTGGTGATCACCATGTGCACCAGGCAAGAGAACACAATGCTGCTCGACCCCGACACTAGCTACTTTTGATGAAAGGAATTGAAGTGGAGTGTTTACCTGAAACCAGAATAGCAATGGCAAACATCATGAAAGCTGGTACCGACCTAAAAGAAACACCGGTCTATAACCGGGTTTCTGGAACAATTGAGCGTCTCCACCGAGAGCTTAAATCGATCAAGATGCAAATGGCTCGGATGAGTCCAGCTCCCCCACCCCTCGCTCCTCGCGATTCCGTTAAGCAACAATGAAAGGTTTAGCCTGTGTCCGACAAAGATATTTCATACTTCGATCAAAAAATGACATTCATTACCCGAGCATGGCCTCCAGCTCTCAAATCGTATTATGATGCCTGTACCCGGGAGGGCTTCGCGGCGGAACAATCAATGCAACTGACCATCGCTTTGATGGCTGGATTTATGGATAAACTGTTTCGTCAGACCACTGATAGCTCTGATCAGACCCCCTAAACCCACACGAAATACACACCGTTAGCTGTTGTAGCTAACGCTGACCTACTAGATATGGACGCTAACGCTATACAGGTTGGAGTCGACTTCGGCAAGCCAATTCGGCCGATATTTTGGTGGCGTTGTGAGGCTTGTTTGAGGCTGCGATTGGATCAGGATATCACAACCGTCACCGGCGATGTCTCCGATCGGCTTGGTCTCCCTCCAGGAACGGTCTCAAGGAACGTTAACCATTGCGCTGACTCCCCCTCGTGTGAGGCCAAAGCAAAGCAGATTCTGGATCAATTCATGGTATAATCAGTCCAAGCGGACGATTTGGCGTCCGTACATATTCAACTCTAGCCGGGAGTACACCATGTCAAAGCTCTTTCACGTCGTTCTGATCGTGTCCATCTTTGCCACTTTCGTTCGTGCTGATGATTCTGTATCCACAGCAAGCAAGGTACCCGACTTCCAAAAGATGGAGCACGATGTCCTGGTTATCATGTGCGAGCAACTCTGGAAGCGTGTTGCTGACTTGGAGCAACAGGTCGAAACACTCGAATCAAAACTGGTCTCGGATGCTGGCGGTGAAGCTGGTGGATCAATTGCTGGCGATGTTGTTGCGGTCGACCGTGGCACATGGACGGTTACTATCAGTCACAATCCCGAGCCGGATGTCTCGGCTCTTGAGGCGGAGCTTCAATCCACCCGAACGAGTCTCCAGACATATCAACAGGACGTCACAACAGCACAAACAAACGTTAACAATGTCTTGCGTAAACGTCCCTACGACAAGCAAGATAATCCCTACGGCTATAAACAGGCTGAGCGATCAAGTGTCGAGCTTGCGTTAAAGAATGCCAAACGCAAAGTCAAAGGGGCTGAGATGCGTATCAATCAACTCACCCGGCAGATAGACGTTGAGCGCAACAGCCGAATCATCACCGGTACCACCGATGACGGCGTACCTGTCAAGATAGAGGCGCGTGGCGTGTCAGGACCTCTCGGCGCGGGGCTCAGGGTCAACCAGACGTATCTTGTAACCGGTCGCGGATCGGTAACCGATGATCTGATCACGATCCGGCTGCAAAGCGTCTCGCCGGCAACCAACTAATCACCAGTAGTCGGCCATCTTCCCTCCGGACATGTATGTCCAGGTGACAGTAGATTCTTGACGCTCTTACACGGCCGGCACTGTCGACATCTGACAGTGGTGTCCACTAGATCTTCTGCAGCGGGGCACTCGGCACACGCATCGTGACGGGCTTTTAGCATGGCTTTCTGTTCGTCGGTGAGGTTCAACTCCGGCGTCTTGATCGTGAACTGCATATCACCGACCTGCTCACCATCTTCACCATAGATCAGGCCGTCGTAGTCGCGGATAACGTCGATGCGATAATCACACCGAGTTGTCTCTCCACTGATGCGCTGCCCCCCTTCTTTGAGTGGCTTAACATGCATGCTCATACGATGCTGACCTCAACTGTTCCACCGTTTGACGAACCAAATGGTGTAAAAGCAAAAAATACACACTCGTTCTCGTTGTCCGCTTCGTATGGCAATGATTCGTCAGATCCACTCCAATAGAACACATGGCCAGCATACGTAGGCGGCTCCCACGCGGCTAATCTCAGATCAATATTATTAATTGTTACATTCCCCGTGGCGGTACAATTCCCCTGGATGTAGAGATACACGTCGGTGGTGTATTCTTCATAATCTCCCGTGCAATCCGACTCGCTATCATGATACCTATATGTCAACGCTCCGATCACCCCTACATCGTTTGGATATATTGTAAATGAGCTGTCGGTATCAAGTGATTTTGTTACCTGGTGTGTCCCATCGACATCCAAATCTGTGAAGTCGTAAGAACTGCTCCCCCCGTGAACACAGCCACAGATCCCGGCGTTTACTCCGCTAATCTCGATATTGAAAGTGGTCGTTCCGCAGATTTTTTTCTTGCAACAACACGCGCGGTGATACATAAAGCCCATGCGATGACGGTTTGCGCTATAGTGTTGTTGGATGATCCCACCGCAATCCGTGCACTTAGGCGACGGTGTACGTACCTTCCGATCCGGCGTCCACAATTTAGGGCTCCACAGCTTCATCATGCCGGCACCGGGCAAACACCATCAACCCCATTCGGCCAATTAATGATCCACCATTCAAGCGTTCCGTCGTCGAGGTATATCCCGACAGCAACAACCGGATTGTTTGTGGTGAGTGGCTTAAGCGCCATCGTCCCATCTGTTCCCCCATCTGAATCGTTCACGGCATTCAGGTTCGCTTGCGTTGCTCCATTACCATATGTTCCACTACTGGTGTTAATCTTTTCGGCGAGGGAGTAGAGTGAATACTCGGTTGTATCTTGTGTGCTATCTGACCACGTCCCCGCATATCCGGCACCGCTCTTGTTCCCGAGCAACTTGGCCGGGTAGACCCAACGCATATTCGATCCGTCCTGGGTACCAGCCCCATTGATCCGGAACAGACGGATCATCAAATCCGATGAATGTGAGAATTCACGGCTTGGACCCGAGCGACCGCTTCGCTGCTGTTCTGTCCACTTGACGGCTCGGCGGATACGTTCAACAGCTTTGAATGATGGGATAGGCATCGGATCAGAAGCTCGGGTATGAGGTTGTTTTGTAAGGTTTCAGCGTGATCGTTGCGGGTGTATCTGTAGGATTTGTTTTGGCTCCCCCGCTACCATCAAGCGGGTATGGCACTGTGATAGCCAAGTTGTTTCCATCAAGGATTGGGACACGTTTCCCACTATCAAGCTTATGGAGTCCGCGATCCTCATAAATATCATCCCACCCAGCCGAGCGCTTAGCGATTCGGATGGTTTCTGTATCGAATGTCACCCCATTTTCCTCATTCGGTCCATTAGCACTCCAACCGATGATTCTCAATGTACCTGCGGAGTAAGATATACCGTTGATTGAAACCGAACTACTATTGACGGTGTTACGATAAATTTCGGCGGCTGTATCGCTAAAACTAGCAACGTTCCGTGTTATCACGATCACTCCCTCACTTCGATCGCGTAGGGGTAGATCCGTGAAGTCATCACCAGCAGAGTTTACGGCCGGCAATGCGTTCGGTGTCGTTTCGTCGCGGAAGTATGGTTCTTGGATCAAGCTGTCTTCATAGCTATAGATCGTCGGTCGAGCCAGCGGGTTTTCGATGGTGACCTGGTCAGAATCATCTTTGCTCGAATAATTGACCGTTACGGAGTAATAGTAGCTGTCGTCATTTTCGACATGGCTCACGTCATATCCGCGAGCTTTAAGCACACTCCCGACTTTCCAGGCATCACCGATATCAGGTATTGATTCGGTCCCGTCGTCAGCGTTTACAGCACCAAGCACGTCGTCGTCAATATCGTTGGATTCGACATCGTATACGCGTGTGCCAGACCACACCCCACTCGAAAGTGAGACTTTTTCAGATTTCAGCTTGACCGATATGAAAGCCATTAGATATCAAACTCCTCGGTTGAACCCGATCGCTGATTGCTTTCGATTCGTCCTAATATGCTCACCATTTGCTGCTGCGTGTTGAGCTGACGCTTCGGCACGTCATCACCTAATCGCGAAACACCACGAGCAGCTTGAAATGCCAATCGCTGCGCCTCGGCCGATCCGGCAACAATCCGTCTGCCTGCACCGTTTGGGGTTAGCTCAAAAGTGGATTGCTTGATAGACTTCTTTGCATTTTCAAACTGATCGGCTGTGATTTTTCCGGCGTCTAAGGCGGCGCGGAGTGCTTCGACTGAATCCGTGAACACCTCAGTTGGCAACTTGAACCGCTCGGCCAACTCCACACCCTCGCGGATCAAGTCCACTTCTTCCCTTCGCTTTTCAATTGCTTCTTGAAGCTCATTGATACGCTTTATCTCACTGGTCAAAGCTCCCTTGTCTACCAGGTTGCTCAATACAATCTGATTCGGCGTTAAACCGACCAGGTCAAGCTGCTTTTGTAGATCCTCAACTATACCGGCGACCTCCGTCGCAACCATGGATCGACGTTTGGCATCCGCGTCTACTCTGACCTCATTCTTTGCTTTAGCGTCATCCAATACGGCGCGCATCTCGGACAATGCCTTGTCATATTCAGCCTGTTCGAGACTTTCTTGTATCAGTGTTTTTTGGAGGTTTTGCATAGGCGACAGTGGGATGCCGCGGCGCTCAAATTCCTTAAGATGCGCCAACATCTCCTTGCTGCCAGGCGTGATCTCATTCCCACTCAGATCATATACCTTGTTCGGAGCAAATGGATTCCCATCCATGTTGATGCTCTTGGTAATCTTGAGATTCTCATTTAACTGACCGACCGAATCCGCAACCTTCTCGATCTCGGTAGCTGCTGATCCGGCCGAAACAGTTGCGTCCGCAAATGCACTATCAATAGTAACAAAAGCAGCAGCAGCGGCGGTCACACTCAAAGCCAAAGTGGCCCATCCCGCAGGTCCCCCGAACGCTAAAACCAGAGATTCACCCTTGGCCACACTCCGTAGCGCGGCGGCCATACCTTTCAAAGCAGTAGCCAGCTTGGGAACGATCAAGGCTGTTGCGCTGAATGCGGTCGTAACAGCAATGACCTTGGCTGTTGTTTCAACATTTGTCGATGTGAACGACTGCATAGTAGCTGTCAGGGAAGTCAAGTTATCAATCATGAAACGTAACGGGCCTTCGACCATCTTCCCGAAGGTGATAGCCAGGCCCTGAGCTGCGGACTTGAGTTTTGTCAATGACCCATTAAGGTTATCCAGTTGCGTGTTTGCAATGTTCTCTGCTATCCCACCTGAATCACGCAAAGCCTGTTCCATCCGGCGTAACTCATCTTCGCCTTTTGAGATGAGCACATTCAAGGCAGCAACCGCGCGAGCCCCACCGATGGTAGATAGCGTGGATGACTTCTGGATGTCGGTCATGTTCGACGTGGCTCTTGCCAGATCGCCTATGATCCTGGATAGGTTCTTGATCCGTCCGGCGTCGTCGGCCACTGCAACCCCAATACGCTCAAGCTCCTGTGACGCGGGACCACCAACGTCTGTCATACGGATCAACAGGTTACGTAACGCGGTCCCCGCTTCGGCACCTTGAATACCTGCATCCGACAACGTTTGTATTGATGCTGTTAGTTCGGCCAGGTCCTTCCCCACTGATTTGCCAAGCGGTCCGACCACACCGAGCGCTTCACCCAGTTGTAGCAGGTCGGTGTTCGCGGTGGTCATTGCTTTGGCCAGCGTATCAACCACCCCGCTAAGTTCTTCAGCGTGCAATCCCATCCCGGCCATCACCTTTGCGGCGATATCGGCGGCTTGAGCTATTTCGAGCTTGCCGGCAGCGGCCAGTGCTAACGTCGGCTCCATCGAAGCAATGATGTCGGATGTTTTGAAGCCAGCTAATGCGAAAAACTGCATCGCTTCGGCCGCTTGCGTAGCCGAGAATTGTGTTGATTTACCCAGACGCTCGGCTGTCCTGGTCAAGGACATCAGCTCAGAATCGGTTGCGTTCGACAGCGCCTTTACACGCGACATCGATTCTTCAAATCCGGAGAACGTGCGAATAATTGACCGCGACAGCAAACCCGCAGACAGACCGGCAAATAGGCCTGTGACTACTTTCAAACTGGACCGAACCGACTTGGAAAAGGCACGGGTATCCTGCTCACCCTTCTTAAGACCGTGAGAGTACCTTGAGGTGTTCAGCACCAGTTGAGCGTTTAGTGTACTAATCGTTGCCACTGAGCCGGCTCCCCTTGATCTGATTGCGCATCTGCTTCCTGCGGATGGAGGCCGCCTCATCGCGAGCCTGCATCAGTTTTTGCCATTGTTCAGGCATCAGATAGCGCGGCGTAAAGTCATCGAGCGTTGCATCACGGCTCCCACTGAATCCCGTTTGATGTAGGGCTAGACAGATTTGCGCTGCACGATAGTCTGCACGAGATTCGGATCGTGGATCAATCTGCCAGAGAATCCAACGCTCGGTTAGCTCTCGGGAGTCGATTCGGGCGAGCAGCTCTCGGACGGTGCATCCCCAACGGTCGCTGAGGTCAAGCAGAAATCGTCGCCATCCGCTCTTGCGGAGTTTCCCTCCAGCTCCGCAACGTCGTCTTTTCCGATCCCGTTGAGCTGTGTGGCCTTACTGAAAACCCGATCGAGTTCTTTGGCGTTCAGTTGGCCCAAAGCCTTCGCATCTTCATCCGTAAACACCCGCTTCTGATCTTTGTCGACAATACAAAGCGCCGCAAGCAGCCCTCTGATATTAGGAGTCTCCCCCTTCTCCTTGGCATCCAGGACGGATTGCTCAAAACCGTCTCTCTCGTTTCCGCTCATTGTTCGGACGTGCAGTAGACGTCCGAAGGCGGTAACCGACTCAGTCGGTAGCTTGGTCTGACTGAGTATGTGGTCCCTCAAGCTGGATTTCGTGTTCGTGTTGTCCATCTTCCTCCGTCTCCTCTTGTTGTGGCGAATCGTTCTCGTCAACGGACATCGCAACGCCTGCATCAACGAGCAGACCTGCGGCCCGCTTCGGGTATTCAGCTTGCTCACCGGCGTTGTGTCCGTTCACGTCTGTTACAAATTGAATCTTCACGTCTGGCTCCTTGTAGAGTTCTGAAGGATCAGTCACGATACGCGCGTTGGGCGCATTTACTGCATAGTTTGGTATACCGAGCCAGATGAATTCGATACTTGGGCAGGCAGTAACGATCGCTCTTAAAAATGGTGCTTGCCATTCATCGACAATCTTTTTCCCAGCGGCCTTTCCCATCCGTCCATCAAAGGTGTCTCTACCAACTTTCCCTGGCGTCGACTTGTACCCGTCCATCCCAACAAGCAACACGCGACCCCCACCACAATCAGTCTTCACGATCTGATCCACGGCGTATTGAAGACAGATAACACCACTGGTTCGACCGTTGATGTACTCTCCCGGCTTCCATGCTCGAAACCTTGGATTTGTCGGGCGTGGTTGCAAGCTGATTCGGCGCAAAGCTGCTTTGTTATCTCTGAGGCCAATCCCCATGCCCTCCGGGTATTGCTCGCCTGTCAGGATCACCGTCCCCCGATTCTGCATCCAGCGAGCAGCCCGCGCGTGTAGGTTGATAGCAACCGTGTCGTGAAGCCAGTAGTAATGAGGTCGACGCGGCGGCTCGGCTGTCAGAAACATATGCCAGCCACTGTTCGTTGTGATGGTGTAATCCGCGAGCGCCAAGCCAAGATCAATCCAACGCGGCGCGCTAGGCGCACTCCCAGCGACCAGCCATGTGGGCCGGCCGTCTGGCAGCGCGTCGGACTGGATGGGCTGATTATTCATTTGAGATTATGTCGCAGGCTGGAACGTCGGCAAGTCACAAGCAATGACGATGTCAACCGCAACATCGCCATCACCATTAAGCTCGGGCTTGCCAAGCTCTTTGATAAAGCCATCGCAGACGTCTTTGGAGCCGTCCGCATAAGTGATGCGCCACGCTCGTTTCGTACCGACCAATGCATGTAGCGCGGCGTATACATCCTTGTTGAAGTCGATCGACGCGGTCATGTCACCGGCGCGCTTCCAACTTGGCCGCTTCTCAACGGCTCGATTGGCTGACTTGAGCCACTTCTTCTCACTCTCATCGACGGTGATGTTCGGCGGGACGACACTGAAAACCTTCTCAATCTCTGTCCAGTTTGGTGTTTCATCGAGAATAGCGCTTCCGTATTCGAGCCCTGTCCCATAGCTTGGCGTATCGCCCATGGTGATCCCCTCCTCTTGGGTGTTATGTAAACGTTGGAATGGACTCGTTGGCGGAGTAATCAAAGTCCATCTGGATACCGTGCGTTCTGATTTTTCCCTCACCGTCCCGGTGATCGCTCGGGATATCGTCGTCGTCAAGGAGCTTGAGAGATTTGATGGTAACCGTCTGCTCCTGGCCATCTTCGTCTTTAATGGCAACGGTTCCGGCGTAGCCATCGAGACATAGTCGTACCTTTTCTTTTAGCGCATCTGGGGCGAGATATGAACCAGCGAGCACCGTTACACGGACACTGCCATTCACCTTTCCGGATGCTCCCTTGAGCGTGTGACGGTGATTAGCCCGACCACGTTGGATCACAACGGCGGGTAATGGATACTTCTGCGGACGCTCTCCATAGTGGATATTGATACTTGCTCCACTAATGGATTCGGCCTCGGAAAGCAGCTTGTGTACGACCTGTTCGATCATGCTCAAGCACCTCTCTCCAAATCCTTAGCCAGCTTCTTCACCATAGCGCTATCCGCCTGGGCCTCGGCCGTGCTGTTGGCTCGCTTCATGTATGGATTACCTGGCACAAACGAGCCGTCGACGGCAATGTGTCCATCATGAACAAGATGTCCGTGATAGCCACGGTATTTACCGGTGATACGTGGACCTACAACAGCGACGGCCGATTCTTTGTAGACCTTTGTTTTGAGCCCATGTGATCGCTTGAGGTTTCCAGTCGGACCGACAGGCGAAGCTTGCTTGTATGCCTTGCTGAGTACGCGGGCGCCTGCGCTGACAGCACGGCGGCGATACTTGTTGCGGAGGTTCTTGTCTAACCGCTCAAGGTCTCGGAGCAAGGCTTCCTCATTCAATCTGTAGCCGAAATCACTCATAGCGGTGATTCCTTCAAATCGATCTGGATGACCTGGTGCGCTTCGTTCAGGTCTGTCACACTCACAATCGAAAAGACCCGAGACCCATACATCAAGCGATACTCAGGCTCAATGATGAGTCCCGGGGCGTAACGGATGTACGCTCGCCAAGTGGTTTCTGCGCTGACCTGCATTGCCGCTTCACGTTCTCGGCCGGCGAGCTGCTTCAAGTCGGCCCACACTGGCGCAACACGGGACCACGCGGTGACATCTTCACCCCGTTCATTTTGATCCACGACCGGGCGGTCGATGGTTACGAGTTGGCGCGGCGTGAATTTCATAACACGGGCATCTTGTACTGATCAATGATTGTCGAGACGGCCATCGGGACCGCTTCGAGTTTCAATTCGCTCGCGGCCTTGGGATTGTCGTACAGGTGTGCGGCAAGCATCTTGATTGCTGCTTTTGCATCTTGTGGGACGTCCTCGGCCTTCCCCTCGTCTGGATCACCGTAGCCGGCAACAAACTCGATCGATACCGCGCCGAGCATGCGCTTGGTTTCAGGCCAATTCTGATCCGGCTTCAAAGCCACACGCGCGGGGACGTGGTCGACGTCGGCTTGGTAGACACTCGGATCTAAGGTTTGTTGAACCGAGTCGGTGTCGAGATACTTGACGCTGTTCACCTGCAGCGCCGGCGGCTTGGGTAGGTAGATCGCGGCCGACGGGTTGTCTTTCGTCGCGGCCGGGAACTGGTCCAGGTGGAGCGCCAAGGTACGGCGCACCAGCGCGCACCCGGTCTCACGCTCAAACATGGTGGTCGCTGTCGCGATCAGGTTCGCGATAAAGACATCATGAGACCCGTCGTCACCGCTGAGGCGCATGTGGAGTTTCAGCTCGGCGACCGAGACCGGAGACTCGGCCGGGGCGGTAACGGTTGTGACGCTGCGGCTCATGATCGGTGTTCCATTACGTGCGTAATAAAGGCCGGGGGCGTCAACCCCCGACCAGTGGCAGTGAGAAGTGACTCACGTTGGCGGGCGATTTAGCTCCCGGCCGGCAGGTCCAGCAGCGCGATTGCCTTGCTGTCGGCAAGATCGCCGTCATGACGGCTGAACACAATGAAACCGATCTGGCCAAACTCGATAAATTTCTCGTTGGCTCGTGTAATCACCGGCCTGGAGACATTGCGGACCTTGTACTGGCTCCAGTCTCCGAAAGCACCGACAACGTCGTTTTCGCTTCCGCCATACACGGACAACGAGTTGTTGATGGTGACTTTCTTGCCCATAAGGCGCTCTTCCACATCTCCGAATGCGGGACTCCAAATCGGCTGACCGTTGTCGTCCTTCAGCTTACGGGCACCGATCAACGTGGTTTGATGGAGTTGGAAACCAGAAGACGGCGTGTTCCAATACGACGCATCGACCCCGTTCATCAGGTCGAGCAGATCGTCATACGTCAAATTGACATCGTCGGCGGCTTCTACGATTTGGCCTGAAGCAGCGACAGCAAAACCACGCGGCTTATTCGAGCCGTCACCGTTCGTCGTGTGTGCGTTAAGAGCGCGACCGATACGCTGGCCTGCAATCCCGAGCACATAAGAGATGACGTCAAAGTCGGCATCCTGGAGAAGCTCAAGCGAAACTCGAATGAACTTGGATGAATAGCGATAGGCATCCATGTTCACGTTGCCCACCGTCGGCGCGGTGTCGGTGTTGGTTTCTTCACCGGCTTCACCGAGAATATGTCCGCTGTTGCTCGTGTCATCACTGGTCGGGATGGGAATTTGATTCCCGGTACTCGTGTTCATCACTTCGGCCCCGGCTTCCAGTACACCGGTATAGCCCTTCATGCTCTGTACGAGCTTCGGATAAAAACCACGAGGACCAACAACACCAAATCCGCTGACAGACAGAGCGCGTAGCTCGGTTTGATCTGCCATGAAGAGCGCTCGCTGTTCATTGTTCAGGCCGGCCGCGCCGTGGCGTAAGAACGTGTCAACGGCTTCGGTATGTCGCTTCTCAAGGTCTTTGGAATTTTTATCCCGGGTTTCTGTATCCTCGGGCTTCGAGTCTTCACGACCAGGCTGAGGCAGGTCCCGTTGAGCCTCAGCGTCCAGCTCGATCATGCGTTCTTCACGGCGGATCTGGCCGGTGATCTCATCGCTCTGCTTGCTCAGGTCGTCAAACCTCTGATTCTCGTCGGCAGAGGTATCCCGCTTCTCGGTGTCCGCGCCGTCGAGGATCTGCTTCATCTGCTTTTGGATGTCGGCTCGTTTTTCCTTGAGCCCCTTAATACGTTGCCAAGACATGGAGTGTCTCCCTGTTGTAGTTGATGTGTCAGAGTCCGTCCGGGCGGACGGATTGATGTGGCCGAGACGTGTTTTGTCTCACCGGGTGGACAGCGACTGCTCCGATTATCCGCCGATCCTCACACGTGCTTGGTGTGATAGTCAATAGTTGTTGGTGAGCATGCGCCGGAACTGGTGTTGGCGCTTGCGTAGCTCGGGGCAACCATCACCGTCGACTTGGTCGGCGTGATCTTCCAAGAGCTTCTTGGCTTCTTCGATCGCGTCCTGGTCGACCGATCGTGTTGAAACCTGGCTGTCTTCGTATTGGTTGATCCCGGTGACGGTGATCTCAGGCAAGTCGGCCTCAAAGACAGTTCGCTCAACGATATCGTCTTTGCGATCGAACTTCTGACCCTCGTTCACGACACGGAAGCCGAAGCTCATCCCACGAACTTCCTTGGATTTCACCAGCTCTAACGTGTCATCACCGTAGCTGGTTTTGACGACCTCAGCCTCGAAACGTAACTCGGTATCCGAGTCGAACAGCTTGAGAGTCTTGTTGAGCGTGGACGCGAGTTGTTTGCCATCGTCATGATGATAGAGCGCTCGCGTGTTGTTCTTCTTGTCGGCGAGATACTTCTTAAAAGCACCAGGCGCAAACTTCTCGGTGAACCAGCGCATATTGGTCGGTTGGTTGTATTTGATTACAACCCCCGTGATGATCCGACTCTCGCTGTCCCCTTCCCCAGCACGGACCTCGATGTCGGTGGCGACCAGCTCACGTAATTCAAGCCGCTTCTCTGACATTGTCCTCTCCCTCCCCTGTTTCCCTCATTTCGGCCGCAAGCCTATCGGCGATATGTTCGGCTGTCTGGGTCTCTATCGTCAGAATCCGGACCTCAATTTGATCGGACTTTGCTGCTTTCAACAGCGAATCACGCTGCTCGTCACATAGACGGTCGACAGATCGGCGTGACACACCGGCCCCGTCCAGGGCCTGAGCGAGCATGGAAGCGTGACCGCGGTAGAACTCCCCAGCCCATCCACTTAGCGCCTCGGGGGTTGTGTGCTTTTTCACAGCCCGGCGGATCGCGTTGGCTTCCTTGGTTGCGAAGTTATCGGCAATTGATTTGAGCAGCGCCCGCGACCGTTTGCCTTCGGCCGGGGTCTGATTCAGATTCTGTAGCAGGACATCACCACCGGGTTTGGGACGATACCCAAGGTGGTCGCGGGCCTCGTTCTGTGTCATAACCGGCGCGCCGCCTGTGGCTTTGGTCAGGGCTTCGATCTGGTCTTTGAGACTCCCGCGAATGATCGCGCCGAGGTTAAGCCGGATTTTGAGTTTCTCTCGCTCGTCCTCACGCAACAGGATGCGTTCGTGTGATGCTTCGATCTTCACGACCCAGCGCCGAAGCGTTCTCTCCGCGAAGTCGCGGCTCTGATCTTCGATGTTGCTGAAGGTGGCTCGGTCCAAGTCACCGAGCATATGCGGCGGCGTTTGGTAGATCCTCGCGACCTCGGCCAGTTGGTGCTTTCGGCTTTCGATAGCCTGGCTATCGCGTGGCGAATAGCCTGATTTGTGTACCTTCAACCCCGGGGCAGCGGCCATTTTGTGCGCGTTGTCAAGCCCCTCATATTCCGACTTCCAGCGGCGCTTAAATTCGGCAAGCGCCTCTGGTGTCATTGGCGGTAACTCCAACACATTCCCGACGTTGGAGCCATTAACGAAAAACTTGCGGGCGAATTTTTCGAGCGAGAGCGATAGACCGACAGCTCCGGCTCCTGCTCGTAGTGGGCTTATTCCACAGATTCCATCCCATGACATATTTTTTGTATGGATCACGGACTCGGCGGGAAGACTGCTCGGTGTTCCCGATGCCATACTCACATATCGTAATCGGCCGGCTTCACGTCTTGGCTCAGTATTGCATGATTTGAGTGGATAGAGTCCAATCGGGTCATAGTAGCTATCACGCTCGGACCATGAATACCCGTTCCCTGTTGTAAGCAGATTGAGGCAATATGCTTCACAGTAATCAGGCCACGTCATGAACTCATTTGGTGATCGAAACAGCCTGGCGGCGGGATGGTCGGTGATGATATCGTTGGTTTTCCGATCGCGGACGTGGATCGGTAGCGTCGCGATTGCTCCGCTAATGATCGATACAGCCGCATAAACGGCCGTCGCGGTTAGCGCTGTTTCGGGTGTGACGGTGACCTCGTCCAGGTCAGCACCAAAACCGATACCGGTCAACATACAATAAGCTGCATCGTCATAGATGTACGATGAACGCTCCTCGGTTGTCTCGGCCTGGGGCGTCGACTTGCGTAACCATGAAAACAGACCCATATCTCCCCTCCCTCTCTGAGCTAAACCAGCGGACACGTCGAGTATTCCTCTGGTGGCCCTTCCTCCTCGGGTATTGCTTCGGCCAGATATGTCGCGTTGATAAGAGCTGCGACACCGTCGATCTTTTCTTTGGAGTTTTTACGGTCCAGACTGAGACATTCGTTTGTTCCCTCTCGCTTAGCTACTGCATTCCCGATCATCCATCGCATGATCGGGTGGCCACCGCAATTGAGTAAAGCATCCGTGTACAGTGATTGAACACGCTGCATCGGGATATCCTGGCTGCGCCATCCCTGGCCGATTCCCACGGCGGGCAATTCATCATCGTTGAACAAGTCCTGGCAGAACTGCCAACCGTCAAAATTGCGATCGATCCCGAGACGGATCACCTTGTGGATGCTACAAATCTCATTGATACGTTTGCGAACCACCTTATAGTCGGTGGTGTTTCCGTCTGTAACTTCAATCAATCCGGCATCAGCCCATGATTGATAGCTCATATCACCTAGCAACACTCGCTCTTGGATTGCTGCTTTGGGGAGCCAGAGCCACAGCTTCGCATACCACATATCCTTCATGTAATCGTTGGTAGCTGGATCACGGTCTGGCGGCCACAGTAAGAGCAACGCGGTAAAATCACTAACTTTGGCTAGATCAAGTCCGCCATAACATTGCCGGCCGATCAACTTGCTCTCATCAAACGGGGTTTGTGCTTTGTCCCACTGTTCGCGACTTAACCATGTTTTCTCAGCACCGACGGCGATATTCATCCGATAGCGTTTGAAAGCTGATATCGCTTCCGGCCCCTCCCCCATGACCTGGCGAGCTTCCCGAACTAGATCGTCCTCATTGATCGTCACGCCCAGTGATGGATTTGCTTTCCTAAGCTGCTCGACATCGTCGAGCTTTGCATCAACATCGGCCTCATAGATCGCCACCAGGTGCGACGTATCGCGATGCTCGCCATCACGCACACGCTTTGAGTAGGCGTCACGTTGGCACCAGAGCAGTGTTTTATCGTCAATGCCTGACGTGGTGATCTCAACGGCAAGCATTTGTCGTCGACTCGATCCTGACCACCTGACCGCGTCATAAAGTGCTCGCGACTTCATCGCGTGTTCTTCATCGACGATCAGGCCACCAGCTATCATCCCCTCAGCCGAATCTGCTTTGTGTGGCAGTACACGGAAAAAGCTCTGTGTCTTCGGGTACAAGATACGTCGAGTCTGATCTCTGGTCTCCAACTTCAACCGCTTCAATAACGGTGATTTCTTACACAACTTTGAGGCTTCACGGTAGACGATCGAAGCGACTTCGGCGCTTGTCGCGATCGCGTAGACCTCCTGGGCCTGCTCTGTTCTGTTGTGATTATCAGGATCAGGCTCACCGGCAAGCACATAATTGATTAAGCCACCTGCGAAAGTCGATTTCCCGTTTTTCTTGGCGATCCTGATAAAACCGGATCGGTGGCGACGCGAACCGTCTGGGCGTCTCCATCCAAACAGTGGTCGCAACACATCATCCCTCTGCCAATCTTGAAGGATGAAAGGTTTACCGGCCCATCGACCGGTTGCATGTACCAATCCTTTTTCAAAAAACCGCTGAGCGTGATCCGCGTAACGATGATCGAAGTAACAACCCTCGGCCAGAGCAAAGATGTCTTGAGGGCCACGGACCATGTCGGCCCATCCCTCACGCTTAGCCCGCTTCATTCCGGCCTTGTAGGTGTCCAGCTCATCTTGGGTAAGCTGGTCCAGGATTCGTTTACGTAGATCAGGATTCATGAGTTGGCCAATTCCAGAGATTCACAAATATCCGGAGCTTCAATCTCATAAATGCCTTGACGATCTTGATGGCACAGAAGGGACACAAACAAACCGTCCCAATGTGACGGGAATAGAATGGATCGAATTGTCCATCTTTCAAATGGAGCACCAAAGACCGGTTCACGGTCGAGCAGGTGAATATCGACGTGATACTCTAACCTGTGTAGCGCGTCGTATACCAGGTCAACCGGCATGTATAATTGAACAGTTGCGCCATTCATGCGGCTTGTCCCTGATCCAGGCTCAATAGGCTTAACACGTCGTCTTCGCTTTCGCTCGGTTTTACTGCTATACGTGTTCGACTTGTCGCATTGAGTCCAAGCTCTGACCTGATCTTGTGCAATAGCTGCTCGGCGCGATGGGCTTCGGCGATGTATGGATTTCGCTCGGCTTTTCCAGCCACCATCACCACCGGTCCCCCGGTTTGTTTAACCTTTCTCCAGCACTCACGAGCAACGGCATACAGGCGGCAATAGCTTTCGAGTCCACCAACATCGAGCTTTGTCAGAATCCCAAGCTCATTCAATTCAGGCGCTAACGATTCCCAGCACTTCCGAGCATCCCCCGTCAGACCCTTGGGCATCTCCGGCATGGACGGATCAGGCTTCGGCTCATCGTCATTGATAGGCCGATTGCCGGGATTCCCTTCAAACTCTCGAAGAGCGCTCGGCTTGGGTTTACGGCCCTTCATGCTGCGATAGCTCCGTTGCTCGCGTCTTCAATGAAGTCGCGGAAAAACTCAAACACGTTTTCATCCTGGGTAATCACAAGCTGTTCAAAGCTGTTGCACTTGCGAAGGTTCAGTGAGCCATGCGCGACGATGAACCGGTTATCGCTGAGCTGCAATAGCATGAGCTTTGCGTGGTTCCGGCTGTTCGCGATTTGCTGTCCGCGATCGGTGAGAGCTTGCTCCAGATATTGAAATTCACCGACGTTCTTTTCTGTGAACATGTGACTAACGAGAAACGTCAGGCGCTCGATACGGCCGGCGTCGATCAACTCGGCCAGTGTATCGGTCTGGCTTCGGTTAAATCCGAGCGTCGCGATCCATAGCGATTCACACCACACCCCCTCCCCCACCATATCGAGCATCGCTGTCAGGATGTCGAATCCGTGAAACCGGCCGGTCATGATTAGATAGATGTCCTCGCCTGGCTCAGGGAGTCGACCGATCTGCTCGGCGGCGGCGGCCTCTCGTGACATCCGAATCATGCGGCGCTTTTGCGCGCGGCGCTCGAGTCGAGGATCTCGATCCAGGCCGATCCGGCCGGGCGGATCGACATCCGAAGCCTTCGGGGTTCCGATGGTTTTGAGGTTTTTCGGGTTGAAGTCGGGTATATCGGTCATAGCGATTACCAAGGTTGCCGCTTTTTTGGTTCGGAGGCGTTCTAATTTCGCGGGCGCAAAAAAAACACGGGGGCATCGGTCTCGGGGTGTGGCCCCTCTAGGGATTAGACCCCCCTCCCCCTTTTGACGATGTATTTTGACGTCGATCGAGCTGTTTTTGGCGTGTTTCGACGGTGTTCATTCGGCTATTTAGGTGGGCGTATTTTGTGGCTACGATCCAAGTAATCCTGACCGCTAGCACAACTCCAGCGATCACACCACCGATTGGCAGCAGCGTCTCATGATCGATCACGGGTAGAGAACCACCAAGCGTTAACACGACAGACAGGATGGCTTGGAGTTTGATACCGGTCATTCTTTTTCTCCCCTCGCGGGCGGCTCGTTGATTCCCTCACGCTTGAATCGATCCGTCACGATTCCGTGACACGTCGTACACAAGCCGCGGCCGTTGTCTAGGTCCAGTCGACGGCTGGGGTCGACTGCGATCGGTGTGATATGGTCGGCCACGGTGGCCGGCGTTGTCCGGCCTTGTCCCAGACACAACACACATAGCGGATCGCGTCTGAGGATCTCTGTTCTCCATCGTCGGTGATGTGCGTCATATCCTCTTTTGGCTGCGCTCACGCGATGGTCGGGCTCAGGCCTACTAGACCGGCGTAATCGGGCTGATGGTGGCTTGTTAGGCATTAGGTCCCGATCTGGCGTTTTACGATACACGGGGCGTCTATTACGCTCGTAATAACGTCGGTGCTGCTCCCCGCGAGCTTCCAATCCAGCTCCCACTTATTACCAATGCCGGCAGGCAGCGAGGCGGTATCTGTGGCAGTTAGCTCCCATTTACATAACGCGGTATTGGTTTCGTCATCGAAGCTTTCAACAACGCCATTAAAGCTTTGCTTGACACCCCCTCCAGCAATGCGCAAAACAGGTACTGTCTCATTGCTTGTAATCGCTGATGTAAGCCGGCTGTCAGTTATTGCGATAGACAATGAACTGTTGAGCGTCTGGAGCATGGCCTCACCCTGGACCAGTGTTAGAGTTTGGCCGTCCGAAGCAATATTGCTGCCCAGCGTGACACTCACGCCTTCACTAGTAATCTGATCCGTCTTGGCTTGGATTGTGGTTAAGGTTCCGGCGTTGGTTAATACATTTGTGTTGATAATCCCAAGGCTTGCTGGCAGGTTAGTACTTGTATCGAGTAATACTGCATCTACACTGTTATCTATCGTGCTCAAGAAGTCGCTTAGGTTGGTCCCTCCTTCATCGATAAATAAAGGTGCTCCTGCCCCGTTCAAAAGGGCCTTAAAACTATCGGCCGCGACACCGTCCCGACTGATTTGAAAAAGGTTGACATCCCGAATCTGTGGCTCGGTGTAGATGATTACCGGTTCAATCACGACACCGCTTGTTGCGCTGGTTGCACAGAACACAATCAGGTCCGCATCCGTCTCGGCCTGTGTCAGGTCGAACAGGTAGATCCCAGGCGCATTGGTCGCGTCGAGTTCGGTTGGGTTCGTGTCGTTGCTGGCCGACATTGCGCCACCGTCCAGGCTGATCTGTGCTGTGATGCTTGCAGCATCAGCGGTCTTTGGCGCACCGGTTGCTGTGTCATAAGCGTAAACGGCGAGCTTCTGGGCTGATTGGTTTTTGTAGACTGCCATCGTTACGCTCCGATCAACCTCACCCTTGGATACGGCCAACCACCAGAACTACCGACAAATCCCTTTGCAGCCAGATACTCGACCGCAACTTTCTTACCGATCGATTCATTGGCCTCGGCACAGAAGTGGACCACGCCGGCGAGTCCGCCAACTTCTTCATCTGACTTGAGCCCGGTCGTATCGACCCATCGGCAGTTAGGCGTTGAGTTGAACACCTCGATGGTGTCATTCAGCACCGATGCCTTGTTTCCGTTCGTGTCAATGGCCAGCCACGCATCAGTACGGCCGGCACCAATCACTAACAGATTCTCATCGCCGACATCAGTTCGGAAGTCGGACAGGAAGTTGATGAGAGCCGCCTTGAATAGCGGTGCAAATGTGGGCGTAGAGTCAGATTCGCCAAGGTTGAAGTACGCAAAGGCCAACACGCTGAATGCTGGATTGATCGCAACTGCCGCGCGAACACGGGCGACCGCATCATCGTAATTTGCGCCACCCTTGATCCAATTGCCGGCCCCGAAGCTGGTCGAGCCTTGCGCACACGGCGAGGCCAACATGCTGTAATTGTCGGGCCAGTAATCCATAATGATTAGGTTGGCGGTGTGTATCGCACCGACGCCATCCCACGCGCCTTCAACATTGTGGTACGGATCGATTCCAGGGCCAATTGCGCCATCAGCAATATCAGCGAAGCTTGGGTTATAGGTACCAGTGGCGGTGTAAGAGTTGTAACCACGTCCCTGTTGCAAAAGGCGTCGGCGTCCCGCGTGTCTTCCCCCGGGATTTTGGTTTACGACCCCATCTTTATCGTCGGTGCCTTTTGCGTTTGATTGACCGATCACCACACCGATCACATCTCGCGGCATCGACTCGACAAACAACGCTCTGCTCTGGTCATCGACAAGCCGCGAATTCCATAGCCGCACATCAGCGAATGCGCCGTGACTCAAGCGGTTATTAGGGTTACTCGCATACGACGTCCCGCCAATACCGATTGTGTCAGGCGTGATCGACAATCCGCTCGGCGTGATGTTGTCTGTAGCTGTGCCGACGTTATAGGCCCCGATGCTCGTCACATCCACGCCGTCGATGAGGATGCTGTGGGAAGTACCGGTATTATCAACTGCAAGTACCAGGTGGTGGATTGTGTTTGAGTCCCAAGAACTATCACCAGTATAGATCGGGTTGGTCAGAACATTCCCTGCATTTACTCCGAGTGTGAACAGCGTCTGAGTTGTCGACCCGTTGTGTTTCGTGATTCTGAAGTCGGTCGACGCCGACCGCGTCCAGATCATCAGGCCGTTGTATTGACCGGCGGTGCTATCAGAGATGGAATAGATAACCTCGTCATATCCACACTTGAACCACACCGACAGGGTGAAAGCCGTGTACCCGGACACGGACGCAACATCGGCCGGGTCCAGTTGTAATTGCGAAGTGGCGATAGCGAAGTTTGCGGCGTAACTGTGCTCATTAGCCGATCCATCCAAATCAACACCTGCACCACCGGTTAGATCGGAGAACGCGCCTTGTTCATCGCTCGTGTCGCTGTCGAATCGGAATCTGGCTGTTGGCGCAGGCGTGCTTTCCTCGCCGCTGTCATCTGCAAGGTAGGCCCCGACCAGGTAGCCGACCTGTTTTGCGGTGAGTAGCGAATCAATGATCGCCACTAGCGCCACGCTCCCATCAAACGCATTGGCTCCGGTGTAGTTTTGGGCACCGATACTGAAGTGGCCGTTTATACCTGCTCTCGCTACAGACGTGTTCTTAGCACCATCTGCAACGCCATCAACGATACCGCTAACAATCCCATTGCTGTGGTCGACCGTCATGACATAGAGATGCCAACCAGCGTCATACAAATCTGTGCTGAAAGCCCAATTCAGCATGTCATCACCGTACTCATGTGTGATGACCGGTACGCCGTTGGCCAGAAACGACATGGCGCAACGGTTCTGATCGTCGACCTGTGACGAAAAGATATACTCGCCCACATCCGGGTTATCAGCCAGTGTGCTTTTTGCGATCACTATGATCGTCTGCTGATCGGTGATCGCTGTCGCATTGCCGATGCTGACAGCATTCGAGCCGTTGTCGTACTCCACGGCTTTCATGCCGATCTTAGGGCCATCACCACCAACGATCGGATTATTCGTGTGCGACAGGTTCTGTTTATTGAGACCTGCATCAATGGCTGTAAGCACACCGCCGACCTCATCCAGCTTGTAGAAGCGTGATGGGTAGTGTGCCGCGATCGTTTTGTATAGGGCATTTCTGGCCATTTCGTCATACCCAGCCCCGACGTACTAAGGCAGATATGGCAATATGGTCGTTGTTATCAATTCGGCAACCTGTCCTGTGATAACACCGAGTTTCTCAAGTTGCTCCACTTTGGCTTCGGCTTCTGCTCGTGTCATATCTTTGATCGCTTCCATAGCGGTCGTGAACTGTCCCGCGTAAACTGAAGCAACGGATGACAGGTTGGTTTCGATTAGCTGAGCTTCAAAAGATGGACTCCCCGGTTCTGGCTCCGGCGTCACCTTCACACCTTCAACTCGGGCATCTTTGGGCGACCAGAGATACACCATCCCGGTTTGAGGATTAAACGTGACGACTCCACCTTGACCCGGTGTGGTCATCCATGTTCCCTCGCTGTCTTGCATTAAACCAGTCGGCGCGACACCTTGATATGAGGCTTTGATATCACCCTCGGAATCCATCGTGGCAAGGCTCGCGGGCTGCGCGGTCGTAGCGACCTGATCGGCGTCGATCTTAGCCGTGTTGACAGGCGTACACCCCGTCAAACCCACCAACAACAAACCACACATGAGGATCATGCCGGCGGTCTTCCGTGTCTCAATTGTGGATTCAAAAGCTGGACCAATGAGATATCTTGATGCACGCGCGCTGTCGACCTGGCTTTCCGCCTTCACGTAACCCATGATCGTCAAGGCTTGGAGCAACAGGGCCGATGCGCTGGTCGCGGCCTCAACGATCGCGGATTCGTGTTCGGGGTAAAGCAGAACGAAGATCCCCACAATCTGAGCGATCAGGGTAAGTAAAAACTTTCGCGATGTGAGCTTGGCCAGCATGGCAATTCTCCGAGGTGTTTGGTTGTGCGCAATAGAAAAAGATCAAGCGGCCCGTTTGCTGGCCGATCCAGTCGGCGGCGGGTCGATGATCTGGACGTTTGCTGTGACACTGACCGATGCTGCTCGGCCCGATGTGGTGTAAGGAACGAGCGGGAGTTTTGAGCTGGTGTCCTGCTCGACGTTGTCGAAGACACTTAACAACTCCGCGTTCGGTTCGTTTTGGTGATATGGTTTATCGTGGCCGGATCGGACAATGGCCCTGAGTTGTTTCCGCAAATCGGCCGGCGTTACCTTTAGTCGGCGAAGTACTTCGCTGATTATGTCAGCATTCCGAAGATTCACAGTCTGGGGCTTTTTCCCGGCTGAGCCCGGCGTGTCCATACCGATCTGCACCACCCCCTTGATTCTCGCGGTCACATCAACATCGATCGTCTGGCCACGGGGTAGCGTTTTCTTGAGATTCGAGACTTCTGTGTCTTTGATGACGCATGCAATGGCGACCCGCTGAGCGGCTGTGATCTGATCGACGGACTTGGACATGGCTGGCTCCCTGCTTAGAAATGGAGACCGCCATGACGACGCTGAGTTGAGGCTCCTGCTCCTCCCCCCTCCCACGGCCTGGTCGGATCAAGAAATGCAGGCCGTATGCGTGGTGGCAACAATCAACAGCGTCGTCCTGGCGGCCTCTGCTCCCCTCCGGCTTATTCGGACCCGTCCCACCCTCCCCCCTCCCCAAAGGCCTCAGAGGCCAATTCTGGCCAATTTGGCAGCCTCTGGACAAACAGCTCGCTTCCCAAGCTGAATGTTGAGGGTTCGAGCCCCTTCACCCGCTTTTCAGTTCGCAGAACCGTCTCCGGGTTATGTGTCTATTTTGGCTCAATCCTGGGATGTCGCTTCGCCACTTCCGTGAAATGCCATTGCATCGACATCTCAATCCTGACAAAACCGGGCCGTCGTGTTCCAGACATGCAAAAGCAGCCTCAATGCTTGCCCAGTTCCGATACAATGACGCCCGATCGTCGGGACCCATATCGACTTACAAGGGGATTCCAACACCCGGCGGGAAAGGAAACACCGATGCGATTTGTGCGTCAGCTTGTCGTCCTCTGCCTCGCTGTCCAATTCCTGATTACCGGTTCGCTGGCAAACGCACAGCCGTTCTCCGAGCTGGTCGGTGATGTACGGGTGGGCTCGGTCAAGAATACCGACACCATCGAGGTGCCTTTCATCACCTGGGGCGGCGACGTGGCAACGTTCTACGCTAACGGCGGCGTGACCACGTCATCCGACAGCATCTACGGCAAACTCGGGTTGAAACTCAAGCTGGTCAACGGTGACGACTTTATCGAGCAGGTCCGACGATACCGGCAAGGTGACACGCCGTTCCTGCGGGGCACGCTTCGTATGATCGGCCAGGCATCGGAAGTGCTGGGTTCCGATCCACGGACCAAGCCGGTCGTCTTTATGCAACTGACGTGGTCAGCGGGTGACCACATCGTGTCACGTGAAGGCCTGACACGGCTCGAACAACTCAAAGGTTCCAAGGTCGCGCTGCAACAGGGCGGGCCACACGTCGGCATGCTGGACGATGCGCTGCGAGTCGCGCAACTGACATGGAACGACATCGAAGTTGTCTGGGTTGACGATTTGTCGGGACCCAACGGGCCGGCGGAGTTGATGCGCAAGGATAAGTCGATCGACGCCTGCTGCGTGATCACGCCTGACATGATCGGCTTGACCGGCGGATTGGAACAGACCGGCAGCGGCGCGGAAGGCACGATCAAAGGCGCACACGTGCTGATCTCGACCGCGCAGATGAGTCGATCGATCGCGGATGTCTATGCGGTGCGTAAAGATTACTTCGATGCGAATCGTGAGCTGGTTGAGAAGTTTGTCGCCGGCTACTTCAAAGGAGCCGAGCAGCTCGTAGCGATGCGTAACAAGTTCGAGGAAACCGGCAGAGCAGACGGGTACATGGATACGCTGAAACTTGCCCAGCAGATCCTCGGTGAAGAAGTGCTGCCGACGCTGGAAGTCGACGCGCATGGCCTGCTGCTGGATTGCACCTTCGTCGGTCTGCCGGGCAACATCTCTTTCTATGAAGATGATGGCAACCTGTCGGGCTTCGAAGCCAAACAGCGTGCCGCACTCGATCTGGCGGTGAGTCTGGGTTATGCCAAGCAACGTGCGGGCTTCTTCGGGCCGAGTTTCGATTACAACAAGATCGCGAAACTCGGTGGACTTGAGCGTGTCACCGGTTCGGGACAGGGCCGCATCATGGCGGAGACGGTCGACGACTTCCCCGATCTTGCCAAGGGTGATGAGAACGTCATCGTTGCGTTTACGATCAGCTTCGAGCCGAACCAGGACGAGTTCAGCGCGGATGTCTATGGGCCGGAGTTCCGCCGTGCGGTGGAAAGTGCCTCGACGTTCGGCAACGCGGTGATCGCGATCCGCGGCCACTCCGATCCGACGCGCACACTGTCTGACCTGGTGAAAGCGGGGCTTAGCAAAGGCATCCTCAAACGGTCCGGCTCAAGTGGGAACTGGCAGTATTACTTCAATCAACGCCCGCTCGATCTGACGGACACCCAGAAGATTGTCGACCTGATTGAAAGCGGCGCATTTGATGGCGATTCGAATAATCCGCGTGAAACGATGCAGGCGGCTTTGAACCTGTCACGTGCCCGTGCGGTAGCCGTGCGTGATGCGATCGTGACGTTCGCCAAGGCGCAGGGGCTGACGCTGGACGCCAGCCAGATCCAGCCGGTGGGTGTGGGTGTCTCCGAGCCGTTGATCGCCAAGCCGACGAATCTCAACGAAGCCAAGCAGAACATGCGTGTCGAGTTCCGCTTGATCAAGGTGCCCGCCGAAGCGGTTCGGCCGAGTGACTTCGACTTCTAATTGATGTGCATCAACAAGAAGGGATCCGGGATGATGAGCACGCTCTTGAAAAAGAACAACCGATTGTGGGTGATATTTACCTGCGTGGTTGTGATGTTGTTCACCACAGCAGCTATTGGCCAGGATACACCTGACGAAGATGCGGTGGACAACATCGTGGTGATCCTGGACGCCTCGGGCTCGATGGCTGAATTGATGCCCGGCAGCAACAAGCGGAAGATGGAAGTTGCCAAGGAAGCGTTATTGAATGTCATGGAACAGGTCAAGCCGAAGACGCACGTCGGCTTGCTGGTGTTCAGCGGTAACAACAAGAAAAGCGATTGGGTCTACCCGCTTGGGCCTTTGGATAAAAGCGCGTTTTCCAAAGACCTGATGCGGCTTGGGCCCGATGGCGGAACACCGTTAGGCGAATACATCCGGATCGGCGCCGATCGGCTCTTGGAAAAACGGACCGAACAGCACGGTTACGGTACGTACCGCCTGTTGATTGTGACGGACGGCCAGGCAAGCGATTCGGGTAAGGTGCAGCAGTTCACGCCCGATGCGCTATCGCGCGGCATCGTCATCGATGTGATCGGTGTCGCGATGGATGGCGATCATGCCCTGGCGACCCGCGTTCACAACTACCGTCGAGCTAATGACGCCGCGGCGTTGCGTGAAGCCATCATGGAATCGGTCGCGGAGATCGGATCGGCTGTAGACGACACGGCCACAGACGACGAAAGCTTCGAATTGATCGCCGCCTTGCCCAACAACATGGCGGAAGGCCTGCTGACTGCTTTGACCACGAGCAACAATGAGCCGATCAAAAGTTCAAAAGCCTGGACGAATCCCACGATTGCTTCCAACACCCACAATACGAACCATGCCGCCGCAACACATACCACAACCACCAATCACAGCAGCGGTGGCGGCACGAGTGCAGGTAGTTGGTTTTTTGCCATTATCATCTGGGTGGTTGTGCTGATGGTAGCGCTGAAAATCTTTGTGGCCATTGTGAGGAAAGCGTCATCATGAGTAGTGGCGGCTCCGCGCGTCTGTTGAAAGTTGTGATCGTCTGGATCGTGATCGTAGCGCTGGCGGCGGTGTCGTATAAATTCATCGTCTCGCCCTGGATGCACGAACGCGAAGATGTCGCGGAGCAATTGCAGGATTATGAAGAGCTATGCGAGCTGGCTCGGCAGCGCGGCCTCACACCCGACGAAGCGCCCAAAGGCGCAGACGCCGCGACACTCCGACAGATGGCGCAGGAACTGGAACTGCGTCTGACCGGCGTCAAGGTCAGCGATAGCGGCAAGAAACTGACGCTGCGTTTATCGCTGGACGCTTTTTCCGGCTACTGGGTATTCCGCAGCGAAGCATTTAAAGAAGAACTCGCCCTGCGCGGCATCGAGCTTGAATTAGTAGACGATCAGGCCGACTACAGCCAGCGTATGAAGGCCCTGCGCACCGGCGAAGCGCCGATGGCGGTATTCACACTCGACGGCCTCGTAAAAGCGACCGCCAAACTGGGTGAAGCGCCGGTGACCGCGGTCATGATTATCGATGAAACCACCGGCGCGGATGCCATGGTTGCCTACGAATCGGCTGTCCCGAATATCGATGCCCTGAACTCCCCCACCGCGAAGATCATCGCCACCCCCGAATCGCCCAGCACGACACTGGCGCAAGTCGTGATGGCGAGTTTCCAACTGGACAAGCTGCCGAGCGATCCGTTCGTCCGGGCGGATGGCGCGGCCGATGTGCTGCGACGCTTTGAGAAGGCGGATCGATCACAGAAGGCCGCCTATGTCTTGTGGGAGCCTTACGTCAGCAAAGCCCTGGAAAAAGACGGCGCTCATATCCTGATCGACAGTTCTCGATTCCGCGGATACATCGTGGATACGCTGGTCGTCAGCCGTGAGTTTTTACTGGAGCATGAAGACACGGTCCGTGCGGTCGTCGAGACCTACCTGCGGACGCTGTATGACCAGCGTCGAGCTGGTGGCGGATTGGCGCAAGCGGTTCGGGAAGACGCGAAACAAAGCGGTGAACCGCTGACCGCCAAACAAGCTGATAAGCTGGTCGAAGGGGTGTGGTGGAAAACCACACAGGAAAACTACGCACATATGGGTCTGACGTCTAGCGGACAGGCCGGCGAGATTCAGCCCCTGGATGAAGTGATCCGGAACATTGCATCGGTGCTGCTGAAGACGGGGGCGATCGATTCGGCGTCTTCGGTGAGTAATCCGAGCGTGTTGTACTACGACGGCATCCTGAAAACGATGCGCGATAGCGACTTCCACCCGTCGCTGGTGCGCCAGCCGGGCGATGTGGATGCGGGCGAGGCGAGATCGTTCAAGGTTGAAGCGCTCAATGACAAGCAATGGGAACAGCTGCGTCCGGTGGGCACACTGCGTGTCAGACCGATTGTGTTCGCGCGGGGCACCGCTATACTGACTCGGCAGAGCAAGTTCGAGCTCGATCGACTGGCCGAATCGCTGCATACCTGGCCTCATTACTACGTGTCGATACGTGGATCGGCGCGGGTCGAAGGGGATGCGGAAGCCAACCGGGCGCTGGCGATGAGCCGGGCCGAGGCGGCAGCGGCGTACCTGATCGAGAAAGGCATCGCCGTCGAGCGTGTGCGTGCGATCGGGACAGAGCCCGAGGCCGAGGGCGGTGAAGCCCAGACCGTTCGTTTTATTCTTGGACAAACACCCTACTGATCATTGAGGAGTTATGGACGGATCGAGCTTCCGAAAACGGGTATTGCTCGATCTGGCGATGTCGCCGTTTGTGCTGTTGCCCGCCGCGTTGGGTTTGACGTTATTACTGGTTTCATGGGCGGTAGGCGCAGCGACACAATTGCTTGCTTTCGCGGGTGTGATGAGCCTGCTGACCGGCGCCGGAGCATTGGTCACACGATGGATCATAAGCAGGGACAAGATCGCCAAGCGTGTGTTTCTTCGGGCACACGAACAGATGGCTGCCCAAAAGGAACGTGAACTGGACGAACTGGCTGCGCAGCTGGAGAAAGACGAGGACCCGTGGACGGGACAGGCTCTGAAAACGCTGCGGGTGTTGGCGGATCGGTTCAGGGACCTGATGGACCCGAGCAAGACGCCGCGCACCCCACCGGTCGAGATCGCTGGTACAGTACAGAGGTTGTTGGATTCGTCGTATCAGTCGCTTAAGGGTTCGTACAAGCTGTGGGAGACGTCACAAAAAGTATTGACAGAAGCGGCAAGACGCGAGGTGTTGGAAAAGCGAGAGAAAGTATTAGTCGAGGTAGACAAGAGCATCACGCAGATCGCCAAGACAATCGACGGCCTGCACACGCTGGGGCTGGATACAACCACACCCGGCGCGGACCTGGCGAGCATGCGGCAAGAGCTGGAAGAAAACCTCAACGTCGCACGGCGCGTTGAACGGCGGATGAACGAACTGGAAACGGAACTGAATCCGAGCATCAGAGATAGCGAGTAGCTAGAACACCGGGCGGACGACCGCCCCCCACCGATAGGAGCGTAAACGTGTTTAGAGCCATCGGCAGATACATTCGGGCCCTGGGTTACCTCGTCACCGGGCGGATCGACCGCGCACGTCAGGAACTGAGCAAGAACCCTTACGTCGTGCAGGCCAGCTACGACCGGATCATCCGCGAGAAGCGCGACCGCATCCATCAATATAAGGAAGCGGTCTCCCGCATGATCGGTCAGCAGGAGAAGAAGGCGGCCAAGGTCAAATCGCTCAGCCAGGAGGTATCGCATCTTGAGAAGCTCAAGGAAGGCGCGGCCGCGAAAGCGAGGAAGGTCGTCGAGCAACTCAAGGGTCAGGGCATGTCGCTTGAGCAGATCAAGCAGAACGAGGAATACCTCAAATGCATGACCGCGTTCAATGACTTTACTTCCACATCCGCGGAGAAAAACGACCGGATCAGTGAATTGGAAAGCGATGTCGCCGAACTGACCAACTCAATCGGTGGGCACAAGGTGCAGTTGCAGCAACTGCTGCGCGACCTGGACAAGCTGAAAGAAGAATCATCGGCTGCTGTGGCGGACATGATCACAGCGAAGGAAGAGGAAGAGGTCGCCGACATGATCAGCGGGATCAGCCAGGATCGTACCTCGCAGGAATTGCAGGAGCTGCGTGACCTGCGTCAGCAGCAGAAGGCCGAAGCGAGGATCTCCCGCGAGATGGCGGGCACGGATACGTTGCAACAGGAAGCCGAGTTCCTCGAATACGCCCGCACCAACGTCGCGACCGACGAGTTCAACAAGTTGATCGGTCTGGCCGGTGAAACCGACAGCAAGGAATCGGCCGAGATGCCGAACGAAATGATCGATAAGCCGGAAACCAAACTGCCCGAGGGCTGAGCCACCAGTTAAACGTGCACTGAATACCCAACGAATACTTTTCGGGAATCCATACCATGAACTCACGAACCACGAAACTGTTTACAACTTGTGCGGCCGCTCTGACGGTCGGCGCATTTGCTTTAACCAGCGGTTGCGACAACTCATCTTCGCCATCGGAAAGTTCAGGCGGCAGCGCAACGAATGCGGGTGATGAAGCTCCGCCGGTCTTCAGCCTGGCCTGGAGCGAATATCCATCATGGTCGGTCTTCGGCGTCGCAGAGATGAAGGGCCTGATCAACGGCAAGGAAGGCGAACTCGGCCCGGTCGAGAAGAAGTGGAACGTCGACATCGTCCTGAACGAAACCGACTACGACACGTGCATCAACATGTACGCCAACGGCGCGGTCGATGCGGTCTGCATCACGAACATGGACATCCTCAATCCATCCATGGGCCGAACCGCCGTTGCGATCCTGCCGACATCGACATCCTTCGGCGCCGATGCCTGCATCGTCACGGGGATCGACACGATCCAGGACCTGAAGGGCAAGAAAGCCTACGGCCTGGAAGCCAGCGTGTCGCAGTACACGTTCGTGCGCAACCTTGAAATCGCGGGCGAGAATCCTGCCGACTATATCTTCTCGAATATGGACCCTGCCGCCGCTGCGCAGGCGATGATCACGCAGCAGGCGGGTTACGATGCGATCGTCGTCTGGAACCCGTTCGTACTCGAAACGCTTAAGCAGCGGAGTGACGCGAAAGTGCTCTTCGATTCAACGAAGATCCCGGGTGAGATCATCGACATGGTCGTCTCTGCCAAGGATTCACTGGATAAGCCGGGTGGTGATCGCTTCGCAGAAGCAGTGATCGATACCTTCTATCAACTCAACGAAATGCTCGAAGACCCGGAAACCGGTGACGAGACACTCGTCGCGCTGGGCTCGAAGTTCTCCAGCCTGGGCCTCGAAAAGATGAAGGTCGTCGTGGAGCAGACCAAGTTCTACAAAACGCCGGCCGAGGCTAAAGCTTTGTTCGACAGCCAGGAACTTCACACAACGATGGATAAGGTCACCGGCTTCTGCAAGGACTACAAGATCATCGAAAAAGTACCCGCGATCGCGTACGGCGGTAGTAAAGATGAGCCGCTGACCTTCACCAGCCAGTATATCGATGCTGTCATGGAAGCCGGCGAATGATCCGTCGGCCGATCAAGCCCGGCACGCGGATTACACTGGCGATCGTGTCGGTGCTGGTATTGTGCGGCATCTATACGTTCCTGTCAGTGAGGCAGCACCACAAGAATCCCAACGACACCACGATCCCCACGTGGAGCCAGATCGGCGAGGGGATCGAAAAGTCCGTCACGCCGCAGCCCGGTAGCGGTGAGATCATCCTGTGGGAGGATGGTGTTGCGACTTATGTCCGGCTATTTGAAGGGTTGTTCATTGCGGTCGGCGCGGCGTTGGTATTCGGTATCGCGATGGGGTGTTACGCGCCGGTGGAAGCGGTGCTGCAAACGCCGTTATCCATAGCAGCAAAGATCCCCCCCACCGCAATGCTTGCAGTGTTCTTCGTTCTCGTCGGGATTAACCAGGGTTTCTTCATCGCGATGATCGTCTTCGGCGTTACCCCGACGCTGGCTCAGGCGATCTATCAATCCGCGAAGAAGGATGTGCCGGAGGAGTTACTTAATAAAGCGGCGACGCTCGGCGCTTCGCAGGGTGAGCAGATCTGGAACGTTGTCTTCAAGCAGGTATTGCCAAGGCTGATCGAATCGGTGCGTTTGCAGATCGGCCCGGCGATGGTGTTCCTGATCGCAGCTGAGTATGTCGTCGCAGATGTGGGCTTCGGGTATCGCCTGCGATTGGAAGGACGAAAGGTTAACTTCAATATCGTGTACTTTTACCTGGGCCTGCTCGGCGCGAGCGGGTTCCTGATCGATTATGCCTTGTTGACGGCCCGTCGAAAACTGTGCCCCTGGTTTGGGCGGTAAGAAGCTAAATGAATCCACCCGACTGCAGCGACATCGTGATCCGCCTGGACGGCCTGAGCCATTGGTTCGGGACGAACCGTGTGCTGCATAATCTGAACCTGAGCATCGAGCGGGGTCAGATGGTGGCGGTCGTGGGCCCGTCGGGCTGCGGTAAATCAACTCTGTTACGTGCGATCCTTGGAACCCACCCGCCGAACGCCGGCAGCGTGCTGATGGACGGCAAGGTCGTAACGAGCCCGGGTTTTGACCGCGGAATCGTCTATCAGCGCTACTCGCTATATGAATTCATGACCGCCTGTGAAAACGTCGCCTTCGGCCTGATGCTGCGCCACACGACGATCCCCTTCCGCGTCTTCAAGTGGGGCACGTGGCGAAAGATGAAAAAGGATCACATCAGGCAAGCTGAAGAGTTGCTTGTCAAAGTCGGACTCGGTAATGCGATGAACAAATACCCCGCGGAGATGTCCGGCGGGATGTGCCAGCGTGTCGCGATCGCACAAGCATTAGTAATGCGGCCGAAGCTTCTATTATTGGATGAGCCTTTCGGCGCTTTAGACGAAGCCACGCGCGAAGACCTGCAGCGTATGGTCCTGAATCTGTACCAGGAGAACACACGGGCGAAGATCGAAGGCAAACCGCCGCCGCACACGATCCTGCTGGTGACGCATGAATTGAACGAGGCGTTGTATGTCTGTGACCGTGTGCTGGGTTTAAGCCAGTATTGGAACTATCAAGGCGCGGGCCATGATAGCTGCCCCGGTGCGACGATCGTGTACGACCGTGCAGCGCCCACGTTTGAGCCGAACACACCGCGCGAATTTGAGCAGTTTGTCGCACAGCGTGATGAAATCCGCAACATCGTGTTCGAACCCGAGAATCCACCTGATCCTGAAACACATCGTGACTTCTGGACCCGCCGGCAAACCGCGGGCAGCGTGAATGTATGAGTACAGCCAAACACGATTCGCCGATGCTCCCCGATGAAGGTTCGGAGAAGCCCAAGCCCGCGGCTAACGCGGTTGATCCGAATGTCTCCGCCAAACGGTTTTTCAATAAACTCGCGGGTATCGTGAATGCTGGACAATCTCGCAGCATCATCCTTGCCGGCGAAGTGCATGACCTGTTCTTCAGCCCCACCGCCGACAGCACCGGCTCGTACGTTCCGTTGGTCGATTACATCTGCGACCGTTGCCGGATGGATGGCTTGACGATTCTTGTATACGAACAGAACGGCCCGGTCCGTTTGCAGAGCATGATGGGCGCGAACAAAGGCTGGGACATGCTGCGCCAAGGCTGGGTATCGTGGAAGGCAGGCGTTGACCACGACACGCTTGTGCTGCAGGCACTGACCGACAAAAACCGCGCAAGTGAACGGCAACACTGGGAGCAAGACTTCGAGCGTAATCTGCGCGAGGTCGTAGGCCGGCCTACCTTCGCACTCGAGTTTCTTCGGCAGTTGACGTTGTGCTCGCGTTCGACTGACGCATCAGGTAAATCGTTTATCCGTGACAACCTGTTGATCGTGATCGAAGCGGCGGACCTTGCACTGCCGGCGGGCAACGGCGACATCGCGAACCTCGGCTCGCCTGACCGCCACCGCATCGGTATCGCGCAGGACTGGTTCTCCGATCCCGGTTTTACCAACGGTGACGACACCGTGTTGCTTCTGAGTGAATCCGTCGGCCTGGTGCATCCGCGTGTATCAAAGCTACCGAGCGTTCTTAGCGTCGATGTCGGCGCACCTGATTATGACAACCGCAAGCATTACATCGACTGGTTTATGCGCCAGCCCAAGGCCGCGACCGGTTCAGGTCATTCGGTCGAACTCTGGGGATCGATCGATGACCTTGCACGATTCTCCGCAGGCCTTTCGATCCATGCGTTGCGTCAGATGCTGATCGCGTCCGCTCATTCAGGCAGGCCGTTGCGCCAGCAGGATGTGATTGCCAAGGTTGAATCGTTCATCCAGACGCAGCTTGGCGAAGATGTCGTTGCGTTCAAGAAGCCGGAACACTCGCTGGATGATGTGATCGGATTCACTCGACTGAAAAACTTTGTGCGCGATGAACTGCTGCCCCGCTTCCGATCAACGGGAGCCGACGCCCTGCCCGGCGCTGCGGTGGCGGGCCCGATCGGCGGCGGCAAGACGTTTATCTTTGAAGCGGTCGCGGCCGCGCTCGACCTGCCCGTGCTAGAACTGAAAAACATCCGCAGCCAATGGTTCGGGCAAACGGATGTCATCTTCGAGAAGCTCCGCCGCGTGCTTCAAGCTCTCGATAAGGTCGTCATCTTCGTTGATGAGGCGGACACTCAGTTCGGCGGCGTCGGTGCAGATGCACACGCGACCGAACGCCGACTGACAGGCAAAGTGCAGCAAATGATGTCCGACCCGGCGCTGCGCGGTCACGTGATCTGGCTGCTCATGACCGCACGCATCCATCGGCTCAGCCCCGACATCCGCAGGCCCGGACGCGTCGGCGACCTGATTATCCCCGTGCTCGATCCTGAAGATGAAGATCGAAGTGCGTTTATCCGTTGGGTTTTATCAAGCGTATTGAATGAAACACCCAACGATGAACAGATCAAGCGCATCGATGATCTGACTCAAGGCTACTCAGCCGCGGCGTTCGCTTCGTTGCGGTCCAACCTTAAGGCCCGGGCCGTATCAAAGCCGTTAGCTTTCGATGACATCAGCACAGTGATCCACGACCAACTTCCGCCGGATATCGCCTCGACCCGTCGGTATCAGACGCTTCAGGCGATGATCAACTGTACACGCCGTTCACTGTTGCCCGATCCCGATGTCACGGATGAACAGCGTGAAGCCTGGTCGCGCGAAGTGCGTGAACTGGAAGCGCGTGGGATCAGTTGAGTATGATCCATACAGGATTTGATTTACTCAGCACCTTCGGCTACTGGCTGGACTTCAGGCAATGCAAGCGGCCGCAAGCCCATTGTTCGCAGCAGGTCTAGCTCCGTATCCGGCAGTGCTTCCTGCAATCGCATAAACAATGCTTCGCCTCTGGCTTCGATCGCATCCTGCTCTTCGTAGTAAGGATAAAGATGCTCCGGATCGGTATCTTTGTATGTGGCATCGCGATACGGATAACTCTCACCGGAATCAAAGTCGTGAAGTATGACGATGCGATTGGGCACCACTGCCTGCGCGATGCCGACAATCCCCCCACTTCCAGATGCCGGGGCATATACCACAAATGACGGCGGCGTAGCGGTTCTTGGCAGCGTGCCGAAGAAGGCATGATCGATCACGGTTTGCCCATCGGCTTCAACGTAATAATGCAACGACAGCGTCTGCTGTGAATTTTGCTCAACCGTGATCCGTATCACACGTCCGGGGCCGACATCCAGGCTGGCAAGCTCAATCGGATCGATCTTCCTGGAAGAAATCAAGCCCGTGAACAGCGGCACGGCCATCACCGCGATAAGAACAAAGATGACAACAGGAGTCAGCTTGGCTTTCATGTAGATACGATAGGTCGATTAGTGGCTGCTGACCAGTCCTGTAACAGAGTGAATAGCAGCCACCGGCCTTATGGATAAAGCGCAATAAAAAGAGCCTCATCCATGAGGCTCTACTTCATGTGGAACATCCCTCTGCCGTTGTTTCGCTTTATGCCGCCTTGCGTACCGGTTGCCCGTGCTTTTCAAGAGCCGGACACTCGGGATGCGTGATGCCCCGTAGCAAAGTCTGTCGATACCGATCGTTCGCCAGCCACCAGGGCCGACGTAGTAGCTGGTTCCATAGCTGCCGGCGCGATGGGTAGGAAGCAACCTCGATCCTCGCAAGCTCGAATATCTGCCTGCGCTGCTCTATGCCTTCCCATAATGCTGCCCGCCGATCAAACGGCAAACGATCGGCATAGCGTGCGGCCGCGTCGCTGTACTCCGGACCACAACTGAGTGTGTTCTGAGCGATCTTGCTGTGGGCATGCTCGCGATGGGCTGAAACGACCTGGGGGAACAGCACGGGCAATTGATCCTGGGCGATCAGACGGCAACTCATTTCATAGCCCCATGCAAACTGCAGATCGGCATCGAATCGGCCGTAGGCTTCAAAGATTGATTTACGGTAGAACGACGCCGCCATCGGAAGATGTCCGACATCATCCATCAGGAAGCCTGCAAGATTCTTCGGTTGCACCGCTGTGATCTGGCCGAGTTGCTCATCCATCTCGCCGATGCGCAGGCAATGCCCCATGATCCACGCGGGCGCATCCTGCTTCTGGAATCGTGCTGCAACTTCGTGAAGTGTGCCCGGCAGGTAAAGATCATCGGCATTCAGGATCGCGATGATGTCGCCCGTCGCACGGTCCAGCGCCTGGTTAACCGCGTGAGCCGGCCCGGAATCAGACTCACTCTGCCAGTAGGTTAGATCCTCTTCATACAGCTTGATGATCTCGACGCTGCCGTCGCATGAGCCGCCATCCATGACGATGTATTCGAGGTTTTCGTAGCCTTGGTCCAGCACGCTGCAGATCGTGCGTTCAAGATACTCAGCCTGGTTAAGGCTGGGCGTGATGACGGTGATGCGAGGAAGGCTATTGGCGTTGTTCTGCAGCATGGGCTCATCCTTACACTGATGCGTTACACACCGGATCGTCATGCTGCGGGGGCGACTTAACTACCCAGACAAGAAAATTGTCACAATTGGTATAACCGTCATAATCCGCATAATCGTTACAACCGTCATATCCCTACGTGATAGCGTTCAGACGCAAAGACGACTGATAACAACAGTGATTGAAGGCTAAGCGCCTTAATCAGGCAGTATCTGATTGAGGCTTGCGAATAGTCGGCCAAGATGATCCTGAGGCCGATAATATGGCGAGTCGATGGACTAAGCCGCTTTACGCGGTCCGTGGCGTAGCGCTTCACGTACCTGCTGCGAAAGGAGCCACCACGGCCGTCGGGCGACTTCGCTCCACGGATTGCAGCCGGCCGCATTTAAAACACTCGCACGATGCATGTAACCTAAATGTCTGGCAACCTGCATCCGCTGCATTAATGGCAGCGACCTGGCATATTCCCCTTCGACCTCGATGTGTTCGCGTATAAAGCCCATCGGTGCGGCGCAGCTCTTACTCGAATCATGCAGACGGTAGGTGGCGAGGGTATCGTTAATCAATGTCGGCCGGTGATCGGTGGATACCAGGCGCAGCCAGAACTCAAAGTCCATGCAGTAATGTAGTGATTCGTCCAGCAGGCCTAATTCATCGTGCAGGCTTCGACGCCAGAACACACCGGGCTGAGGCAGGTTAAATGGATGTTCATCACTGCGCAAGAGGATCCCTTCGAGTGTGAACACGCCGCCGGGTCGGATGACGCTCTCTTGTTTACCATCGATGTCGATCATGGCGCATGCACCGGCAAGCCAATCATCCTTAGGCTGATGCATGAAGTGCGTCCCAACCGTCTGCAGCGCGCCCGGCAGCAGTGTATCATCAGAGCATAGCCATCCAACGATCTCGCCTTTGGCTTGCTTTAGCCCTTTATTGATTGCTTCGGTTTGGCCGTTGTCTTTTTCAATCACCGCAAAGTCGAGTTGCTTGCGGTAGCGTTCGATGATCTCGATTGAGCCGTCGGTTGATCCACCATCAATGATGCCGTACTGCAGAGCCGGGTATCCCTGGCTGAGCACGCTCTGGATCGTCTGTTCAAGGAACGCTGCCTGATTGAAACTTGGCGTGATGATCGTGATGCTTGGCAGGTGTGGTGCGTTGCTCATGCCGCCGCCCTTTCCGGGATTGACCTGTCAGTGATGTCGGTCAGCACGGGCAGGTCACGTAATTCTGGTTTTTCAGGTGGTGCGCCCTTCCATTGGTAGTAGAGCGTCAACCAATGGCTTGCTAGGACATACCCGAAGTAAATACCGCTAAGCGCCCAGCCACGGAATCCGATACGCCAGCCGTCGAAGTCTTTGAGCGTCCTTCGCAATTCGACAATCGGTGCGATGAAACCCAGCTTAAGATTAAACCGCTTGCCTTGTGCGACCATCGCGGCCGCTTCGGTATGTGAATAGCGTACGAAGTGCTTGTGCAGCAGATCAAGATACGAATCAGACCAGTAGTGCTGCATGTGGTTGTCGCCGTCGTGCTGGATGCGGACATCCTGTTCACCCGGCTTGATCTGGCTGATCCGGTTGCACAACGGCAACAAGTCGCAACGCTTTCGGTGGATAAGGCGCTGCTTGAATGTCAGTGTGCCCCAGACCGTTCCTGTGAGTCGTTTGCCTTTGAAGTAGAACCACATCGGCAGACTGAACGCTCCGGCATCGGGATTCTCCGATAATGCAGCGCGTATATCATCAGATAACGTCGGTGGTATCACTTCGTCAGGATCAACCAGCAGGACCCAGTCATTCTTGGCGAGTCTCGCGGCCGCAACACGTGTGGGTTCTGCGATCGGACACTGTGGCACACTCAAGACACGGTCAGCCAGGTCCTGTGCGATCTCTCGTGAGCCGTCGCTTGATTCCATATCAACTGCGATGAGTTCATTACACCAGCGCAAAGCGCGTAGGCATCTTTCCAGGTGACGCTTCTCGTTTCGATAGATCACGATCGCCGTCACGGGTGGATGCGGTGGGATGGAGGCGATTTGACTCATGCAGCCTCCCTGAGCTGTTGTACATTCACGGCAACATCCGGCACGTATAGCGCATCACCCGACCCGATGTGCCCCTCAGGCAAATGCGTGCATGTGTTGTATAAATTGAACAGCTTGTAACCGCAGCTTCGCATGAAGACATCAATCTCGCCGAACGTTGCGGAGCCTTCGTAGAAAGGCACGTAATTCACTTCGAGATAGATACAAGCTACGCCACGCGCTAAGAGACGCCTGGCCCCCTTGAGTGCCTCAAGCTCATAGCCTTGGAGGTCCAGCTTGATGATGTCGACGTGGTCCAAGCCCGAATGATCGAACCAGTCGTCGAGACTTGTTGCCTTCAGTTCACGGACTTCTTTAATTCGTGTGACTGCATCAAAGTATCGTTCGCTGTTCTCATTACGAGGCAACACGGAACTTGTCATCGGAGAATCATTGATGAACATCTTCAGCGTCTGCGTCTTGCTGGATAGTGCAAGTTGATGACGCGAACCTGGTATGTCGGCAAGGTTTTGCTGCAGTTTCGGGAACAAGTCGGCGTTAGGCTCGAAACAATGTACCTGTAAGCCCGGCAATCGCTCGACAAAACGTTTGGCCATCTGTCCGTCATGCGCTCCACCATCGACCATCACGATTCCGTCATGATCCGTTGGGAGATTGCGCTCGATGCCATCGAGAAACGGGTGCGGCGAATAGTCAACACTGACAGGATGCCGGCGCTTGTTCCAGGCATTCAGCAATCGCCAGTAGGCTTGTTTGATTGTCTTCAGGCTCATCAGATACCTCACGGCTTCAGGCTGCCAAAGCCCAGTAAGCGACTTTCCATGTTCGTGGTGATAACGGGGAACGCTTGAGCGCATCAATCGCATGCTTGCGAGCCAGTGTGCCGTTGCCGGCATGGATCGCATAACACGCCCAGTTGCGGTAATGCTCCGCCGCCGACTGTTTCGGCGCCAGGTCCGGGCGGATCATCTGCTCATCGAATTGCTCGATAATGCCCCGCCGTTCGTAGGCTTCTCTCAATACCTCTTTCAACCGCCGACACATCAACTCATACCGATTGAAGCAGACACTTTGTGCGTGTCGGCGGTAGATATAGAGATACTGTGACAGGTTTGCGAGTTTGCCGTATTCCGCCAAGCGTAAGAACAGGTCCAGGTCCTCAACCCAATCCGTACCATCTCGCCAGCCGCCTATCGATCGCAGTGCATCGCCGCGCATCATCAGGCTCGCATGCACTAATGCGCTGGCATCACCTGCGAGTAATGCCGCATCGATCGTCTCGTGATCTGTCGGCGGCTCCTGCGAACCGGCAGGCGAGCCGTAAGGATCAGTCCGCTGTACATACGTACCAACCGCGACACAATCAACGTGCTTGTCTAAATAGGCCACCTGCTGTTCGAAACGGACTTCCGCGCACCAGTCATCAGCATCCATTCGCGCGATGTATTCGCCGTTTGCAGCATCCAGCGCATCGTTGAGTGCACCGACAATACCCGTATTTGGCCGATGTATCGCTCGGATACGTGAATGCTTGTTGGCGTAACTATCGAGGATCGCTTGCGACGCGTCGGTTGAGCCGTCATTCACACAGATCAGATCCCAATCGCTGAAAGTCTGTGCGAGGAGACAGTCGATCGCTTCCACAAGGTAAGCCTGCGCATTATAGACGGGCATCAACACAGACACCCTTGGCTTGCAGGCAGCACCGGTATTAACTTCATTTACTTCACTCATGCCGCCCGCCTTTCAATACCCGCTATCTGGCGCAATTTACCCGCGACCTTCTTCCACCTGGGCTCATCAATCGACTTCAGCCAGTTCTCGATCTCGATGTAACGCTGTGGCGGGGCCGTGTTGCGCGATGTATCCAGGCCCTGGAACGGTAGAGTCGACAAGGTTCGCCCTCGCCAACTGATGACATCAAGCTGCGGCTTGTAGTGTGGCGTGAGTTCGCCGGTCATCACGTGCCAAGGATGGTAGAGTTTCACATCCGGATTCCAACGCACCATCAGGCCAAGACTGCATAACCGTGCATAGACATCCTTATCATTGGCGTGGAAACCCGTAGCGAAGATGGGGCTCTGCTCGTAGCCATTAATCTCAATAAACCACTTACGGCGCGTCGCGATGCATGCCCCATGGTTTGACGGATTCGTCAGTTCGCAGACTTCACGCAGGTGTTTGATATCAACCTGTTCAGCGCGTTGTGATTCGGGCTCGTTATACCGGTGATAGTAAGTCACAAGCCGGTCATGCTCGGCGTGATCCAGAAATACCTTTTCAAGAAAGTCCGGCTCGGCAATGACATCGGCGTCGGGGATGACCACCAGTTCACCCTTCGCTTCATTTATCCCCCGATTGAAGCAATACGACGAATGGTAGGGCCCCGTCCGCCCCAGCGCGATTGCTCGGAAGTTATGCGTCTTGCTCGCTACGTCGATCCTCTGCTGCAAGTCGGGGTCTATCTTGTTGAAGTACTCAACCCAGATCAACTCGTAACTATCAGCAGGCAGGTTCTGCTTGGCCATGAAGTCGATCGAGTCGTACCGCTCACGGAACGCACCATCGACCATGACAACACTAATCTTCGGTTGCTTAGCAGTATTGGACATTACGCAGCCTCCCTGCTCGTTGAACTGATATGCGTAAGAATGTCATTTTGAGCAAGATCCTGGTTGATCGTCTGCTCGAATAGTTCGGTGTAACGTTTTGCCTGAATCGCAGGAGCGAATTGGGCTTCAGCAAATGCCCGACACCTGGTACGGATCGCCTGGCTCTGTTTTGTGCTCAGGTCGATTGCCACTCCGATTTTTTGGGCCAGCGCATCCGGATCGGCCGGGGGGACCAGCCAGCCCGTCTCGTTGTTGATGATCGCCTCGCCCACGCCCCCGACATCCGATGCGATGCTCGGCACACCGCACGCGGCCGCTTCCAGCAATGTGTTAGGCAGGTTGTCTGCAAGCGTCGGCAGGATGTGTGCATCGGCGGCGCTGTAGATAATGCGCATCAGCCGGGGGTCATCTACACCCTCAAGCACACGATGGTCCCAATGCTCAGCGATTGTGTTATTGCTGCCGCTAAGTTGAAGCAGGATCGTGTTCGGGCGGCTTAACAGCTTCATCGCTTCATACAAAACGGAAGCACCTTTACGTGGATCACCCGGCGTGGCTGTCGTAACAAGAACCGGTCGACCAAGCGGCAGATTCAATGCTTGACGCGCGGCATCCCTGTCAACCGGGGTAAATTGATCCAACTCGACGCAGTTGGGAATCGCCCGAACGTCAAAAGCATTCAGCATGCCCTTGACAGCTTCATCGGCGAGCCATTTGGATGGGGTGGCAAATGCTAACCGATCTGCCTCCGCCAACGCCTTCTTGCGCTGTTCATAGCGCCCCCCCACCTGCGAGGCCGGGCTGCTTGGATACTGATCCGTCATCGGGCAATGACTATCGCAGTATGACTCAAACTTTCGGCAACCCATCGAATACGCACATGTGCCGGTGAACGCCCACATATCGTGTAGCGTCCAGACGACAGGCACGATCTGCGATAATTCGGCCGGCAGTGTTGCGGGCAACGATGCGCCGTGCAGGTTATGTACGTTCACAACATCCGGCTTGATATCGCTGACAATCTGCTTCAACCGACGGACAACCGCTTGTGTTGCGTAATCACTTCGCTTGCCTGGCTGCAGCACATTCAGGGCTTTATTAATCGCGCGTCTTTTAGTGGAATACTCACGGCAATTATGCGTATTAATATCACAGGAGGCATCAGGATACGGCGACGCCCAGTGAACGTCGTGCCCCTGCTTACTCAGCGCAGATGCCAGCCGATGCGCGGCGATACCCGCCCCACCTCTTCGCTGTACGTCGCTGAAAAGAAGGACCCTCATGCCGCTCGTTTCTCCGATACAAAAGCCCTGCCGACACCGGGTTTTTCTACCTGCAATAACTTCTGTATTCGAGAAGCAAAGACTTGCTGCTTCGCCACAATATCGTTTGATACATGGCTTAAATGATCCACAAATCCGTGCCTGACTTCATCGAGTCGGCCGCATACCTGACCGGGATTTACATCGCTATCCAGATCAATCGTCAGCCTGAACCTGGGATCGATCCATGCCTGCAGCGCCTCACACTTGAGACGATAGTAATCCCCGCTCGCCAGGCAGATGAACGGCCGTGCCGCCGCTATCGCAAACACCTGAAGGTGGTATGACAGGCTGACCACAGAATCCGCTCTCTCAACTAATCCACGTGCGATCTGCACATCTTCAATCTGTTTCCCGGGGATAACTCGGTCCGTGATTTGCGTCTGCTTTGCCACCAACCGGGCGAAGTCTTCATCTTTGCCGGAGTGCTCACCGTAGCTCATCGGACACAGCAATACCTTGCCGCGTTGAGCCAGATCGCGCAGTGTCTGAATCAGCACAGGATTATCAGCAGCGATCTGTTTGATGTAATCCGTATGCCTGATATGAGCAAGAATGTAAGGCTCATCGCGCTCTATACCATGACTCATCAGATACGCGTCGACCTGCTCAGCCGGAGCGGGATCGAGTTGAAACGCTTCGTCACCTATAACATCCAGGCGATCCACATCCACGCCGACACGTTGCATCCATTCAAGACTGACAACCGGGTCACGCAATGAGAACAAGTCGCTGGACAAGGCCATGTCACGCAGGAGTTTTCCCGCGGCCTTGGTCTTCAATGGCCCGACGGTCTGGCCGTTGATAATGACGGGTTTATCAGCCTGAGCGAATCGCCGAACGGCCCAGGCCCGTGGAAGTACGTTGCCTCGAATCGACCAATCGTGCAGGTTCGCTGCGCCTACAGCAAAGTAGAAGTCGCAGGAATCAATCGCTTCAACCAATTCATCGTGAACTCGCCGAAGATATTCAGGCATCCACCGGCGTTGATCGCAAAGCCACAGGTTCAAGCGGTTTGCCCAGACGGATTGTTCTGTTCGGCCAAACCATGACCGTGTCTTGCGATCAAGATATTGCCTTACACCCTCGGTCAGCACGACGGGAGCTGACACACGTTCATATGATCCGATATCAGGTAAAGGCCGATCTGCCAAAGCAGGCACAATGAACTCGCAGCCCGGAAACAGACGACGCAACCTTTGGATCGCAACTAACAGCATCGCCTCGTCACCGAGGTTGCCGTAAGCCCCACCCTGATCGATCCATATCCGCATCATTGACTTCCTGTTATCACGCAGCGAGCGTGGCCGGCTCCGCCCATCTGGCAAGATCCTCATCGCGCACAAAAGCATGGCTGTACCGGCGCATGCCGGCAGCGTCCTCCACCATGGGTTCTAATCCCAAATGGTCGTGGGTATTGCGTTGCCACAGTGACAACCTATTGGACCAACCTTCGTATACGGCACGATCATCCATAGCGATGGGCGAGAGCCCGCACGCCAATGTCAGATCAGCAAGTCGATCCGGATGTGTACCGCCTAGCAGCAACACCCCGCCCGGCTGCAGGTTTTCACGAAGATTGGCCAGAGAATCAGCACCCGCATCACGAGTGAGATGCAGTAGCGCGTTCTGGCATGCGATCACGTCGAAAGCCCCGAACGATTTAAGCGCATCCGCATCAGTCATGTCGCAAACCTCGAAATGAACTGAGCGCAACATGTCTTGATCGACCCGCCATTGATGTTCATTGATGAGCGTGAAGTGCTTGTCGACGAGTAGCTGTGGGATGAGCCACCGGGTGTAATCTCCCGGATCACGGAACCAGGTTTCAGCAAATACCCCACGTCGAGCAGTCGCGATCGCCTGCTTATCGATATCAAAGCTGAACAGTTCGATCGGATGGTTAAAGCCGTAGTACTGTTCGGCGATGCGCAGACTGATCGCTTCACATCCGATCGAACCGGCATGTATCGCCACTCTCAACGGGCGATCCAGATTAGCTGCGATATGCGGTGCGATCCTGGTGTAGAAAACGCGGAGCTGCGCCTCATTACGCCAGAAGCAGGTACTGGTGATGACATCCTGATTGTACTGTGCCGACTCCGGGCGCAGATGACGCCGATGCGGACGCAGCAGCGTTTCCAACCTTCGCCGATAACTATCGATCAGGTGCATGGCAAGTATCCGAGTCACAGTCCTATTCGTTACAACCGGTACAATCGTTACAAACTACTTCGTCGGGACCATACGAGTGCTTTAGCGTGAAAACACAACGCACCGGCAAGCGAGTCGATCCCGATCCATCAGGCGGCCTGCATGCCAATGTCGCTGGAGATATCGGACTCGAGCTGATAGCCCATCCGCTTCATGACATCACCATAGCGATGTTCAATGAATGCGATGTCATCTGGGTCGAGTTCTTCACGCCAGCCCCCCACCTTCCCTTTGCGGACGTGCATGTCGTTGCCTTCCAGCGGGCCCAGCTTCGACGGGTACTTCCGCTCAGCTTGCTTCAACCGATCGAATGACGATTGCTGAACCGCTCTTTCCACATCGCGATCATCGAATGACACACTCAGGCGTTCCAGGAGATCAGAAAACACGCCATGGGTGTTGGCTCGCAACTGCTCATAACGAACAAGATGAATTCGATCTGTCTCGGGCCTGTCCAGCAGCCATGCCCGAACGTGTTCGTCCCACGCACATGGGTAATACTCATTTTGTCGGATGTACTGACTCATCGAAGCGTCGAAGTCCCGCCTCATCTTTCGCTCATGGTAGTAGTAGGAAACCAGCACATCCCTGACATCTCTGAGCACGTAGACGACCTGCCCCTTGAGCATGCGCGGATCGAACGGGCTATGCGTCACGAAAACACGCGGGGAAGACCGCTTGGCATATCGCCACAGCGCCATAGGCTCATCCGCCCCGATGTCATTCAGATTCGGGATGTAATGATGAGCGCTCTGGGCATTGATACGGTCCTCGCCCTGCTTGACGATCAAGGCGTTACCCAACAAGCACTACATCCAATACGAACCCGACTTTGGATACGTCACGATGAAGATATCCGTCTTACGGACACAATCACCGATGACGGCATTCAGAGCGTTTACGTAGCGAGACATCTCGAAACTCCTTCAGCACGATCGTCTTTAACGATCGTTGGTTCGCTCTCGGCGATCATGCAGCCTGGTGAATCCGGTTGGGTGTCAGTTCATCCACCGGCTGCATCTCCCAACGCAATAGCGGAGCCACGACACCGGGCAATTGAACGCCGTGTGTCGTCGCCCCGGTGTGTGTCTGTGTTGTCTGGATGCGTAAACAAGTAAGCGGGTCCACCAGGAACTTTGAGCCCGGCACACCTGCGTTCACAAGCAGGCTATACCGCCCGGCGTTCAGCAGGTTGGACGGAATCGTGCACGTACTTGTATACATTCCCGGCTCGGTTTCACCCGGACGGCAGGTGTGGTCGGTTGTCGTAAACGCAACAGCCCCATCGTCACAAATCAACTGAAATACCCACCGCATATCTTCAAGCGGTTTGAAGACACGGTATGTCATCTCAACACGGATGTCTTCAGACAAATCGAATACGCCGCGTGATGTCCCTTCTTCATCGATCACCCGCACGCGCATCAGCCGGACTTCCTCGCCGCCCGGGGCATCAGACACTTCCCAGTTGACTTCGCCATCATCGGCAGAGCCTGCGAACATCCGGTTCAGGTAAGCGTCGATCACCTCGTCCGTGTTCCCATGACGCTCGACTCGACCACCATTCAACAGGATCGCTTCGTGACACAGGTTGCGAACCGCCGCCATGTTGTGGCTGACGAAGACAACCGTTCGCCCGCCCCGCGCGACATCGCCCATCTTGCCCAGGCACTTACGCTGGAAGGATGCATCACCCACCGCAAGCACTTCATCAACGATAAGTACTTCCGGCTCGAGATGCGCCGCGATCGCAAAAGCGAGCCGGACGTACATCCCGCTCGAATAGCGTTTCACAGGAGTATCCAGAAAACGATCCACTTCAGCGAAGTCAACGATGCGATCGAAGTGATGCTTGATCTCGTACTGCTTAAGCCCAAGGATCGCACCATTGAGGTAGATGTTTTCTCTACCGGTCAATTCCGGGTGAAATCCCGTTCCGACTTCCAGCAAGCTTGCGACACGACCCCGGATTGCCGCAGAGCCCGTAGTCGGATCAGTGATGCGTGAAAGGAGCTTCAACAGCGTGCTCTTGCCCGCCCCGTTGTGCCCGACCACACCGAGCACGCGCCCGGGCTGCAAGCTAAAAGATACATCATGTAATGCCCAGAATGTCTTGGCCTGGGGAGTAATTGCCGCCTCACCACTTCGTGAAAGCAACATAGAAGTCAAACGCTGGCGCAGCGTACGCGTCTGACCTAGACGGTACTGCTTACTCAAACCTTCAACCTGGATCGCCGGTTGGCTCATACGTAATACCTAATTACACCACGTCCGCGAACTTTCGTTCGAGCTTGGCAAACCACATCAGACCGATCACCAGTGTGAGCGCCGCCGAGGTCGTTGATACAAGCCACGCCGCGTAGTTCACCGGTTGGCCCAACACCACCGCACGGAAAGCGTCGATCGTGCCCGCCATCGGGTTCAGGTTCATCAGCCACTGGTAACGCTCCGGCACGAAGTCCAGGCCATAAATCACCGGCGTCATGAAAAACCACAACTGCAACATGAACGGGACCACATAACGGAAGTCCCGGTAGCTGACGGTCAGACTCGCAAGCAGGATCCCGACCCCAAGCACCGCGATAATCGTCGAGACCACCAACGGCGCCAACAGGACCATGTCCCACGACAACGGTACTTGGAACCAGAGCATCAAACCTGCCAACACGACAAAAGCGATGCAGTAATCGATCACCGGCACGATCGTGGCAGACAAAGGCAGCAGCAGGCGGGGAAAGTAAACCTTGCTGAGGATATGCGCGTTGCCGACCAGGCTATTGCTCGATGCCGTCACCGCATTGGAGAACAGTGTCCAAGGCAAGAGACCCGCGTACAAAAACACGGGGTAAGGCACATCGCCGACTCTCTCTGCCATCCCCATTACGCGCCCGAAGAAGATGTGCAGCACCACCATTGTCGCCAACGGCTGGATCACTGCCCAAGCCACACCGAGCAGTGTTTGCTTGTACCGCACACGCAGGTCTCGCAATGCAAGCACCCACGCCAGCTCACGACGACGCCACAGTCCGACCGGGTCCAATGCCCACAGACCTCGCTGCGGCTTGATCACCGTCACGAGTGACGCCTCGGCCTTATCCGGGCCGGCAAATAGCTGCGTTGGGATCGGTGTACTGGACAAGACTTAACTCCTGACGGACAACCACGTCCAAGGCGCAGTGCGCGCAGACGTTACAACCGTTACGATCGGCACAAGTTGTATCGACTCTAAAGGGGGGCGACTTAAGCCCCTATAAGCGAGACAGGTGCGATAAAATCACTTACTGCAAAGCGTGAGAAAGATACGTCTGGCATGAGTGAGTTAACCATCAGCCCGGTCGATTTGTCGTATAGGTCCCATAATTTATGTGCCTGCTAACAGCCATTCATAGAACCGGAGCGTGATAGCGATATTGTGCTAGCAGTGAGGCCGTATACGCTGAGATCTACCTGAAATTGATGAGCGTTGACGCGTTAAATCGGCCGAGCAAGCGATTCCGGTTCCGGTTCGGCTTCAACCGTCGGTGTGGTCTCATTCGACTTTTCTTCATCGTCCGGCTCATCACCATCCACGGTCCGCTCGTACCAGCGGCGTTTAGGAGCCTTGTCCTTGCTCTTCTGTGATTTCGGCCGGCGCGGAGCAAACAATGACGCAACCAGCAGCGCCTGGATGCCCAATACCGGCAAGCGGAAACGCTCAAGCCCCGTCGCTTGTGTGGCAAAGGCGAAGTAGAACATCACACCGCCCAGCAGCAGGAATGCCGACCAATGGCGACGGACCAATAGCATCACACTGCCGAGGATCATCCCGACGAGTAATAAACCATTGAATGCCGACCAGCTCAATGCCAGCCAGCCCGTTGGATACTTCAAGGTATCCACAAGATTCTGCCACGAGAAGCCGCCGGACATCAGCTTGTCCCGCAGGCCCGACGGTGTGTATGTCAAACCAAGCTGCTGATACATCCCACCCAATGAGTGATCCGTGAAGAACTTGATCATGCTCTCCTGCATGACTTTGCCATACAGCCCGGGATCGTCCTTGATCGCCTGGACGCCTAAGTCCTTCATCGTGACGTAGACATCCTGCTGTGGATTCTGGTCCTGCTCAGCCTTGAGTTCACCCATAAGCGTGTCAACGGTCGCGGGCCAATCGTGCTTCCAGTCCCCGCCCTGTTCGGTGATGCGCATGTATGCGTCGGTGTAGAAGTAGGTGTTGATATAGGGGATGCTGCTCAGGCGATAGCCGAAACCGATCGAGTCATTCCGAGCCATCCATCCGACCGCGGGCGCCAATGACAAGCCCAGCATCAGGATCGCGAGGAATGCCGTCTTAAGGCGTCGATCCGTAGCGAACATCCAGATCGCAACCGCGGGCCCCAGGAAGATCGACACCGGCCGAACCAGCACGCTCAGCCCGATCATCAGCCCGCCGAAGGTTGTTCTGCCGATGTCGCGTTTCTCACGGTCCGCGACCGACCACAGGCCCAGCAGGATCAGCAAGGTAAAGGACGTCTCGGTCAAGACGGACGTCGGTGCAGCAAGCGCCGCCGGGTGGATCGCCACAATGGCGGCGGCGAACAACGCCGGCCCGGGCCGCTTCAGAAGCACCCTGCCGATGCCATATACCAGGACAACCGATATCGCTCCGAATAAACACTGCGCGAGCAGTAAACCGTTGATCCCCACCCCCGACCACGCGGCTAATCCAAGCAAAGCGGGATAACCAGGCGTCCGCATGATCTCCGGCCGCAGCCCGCCATCGATAGGCGGCTCCAGTTGCCCCAGTTCTTCACGCAGTTCATAGAGCGGTACATGGACAACACCGGTTTCCGGACTGGATATCCCAAACACACCATCACTGGCCAATGTCTCGCCCAACTCCACGTACCGGTAAGAATCCGGATACATCGCGCGCTCACTGTCGCCGTAGGGCCCAAGCACAAAAAACAGAAGACGCAGTGTGATCGCGGCAAAAAAGATCAGCGTGACATACACCGCCTGCGATTCCTCATACTCAGACTTGGCCCGCGTTTGAGGCAACGGCGTCACACGGTCAGGACGTATAGCGACCTCGACCTCCGGCTCGGGCGCATTGATCGCATCTTTCACAGCACTGTTTTGCTTGCTACTTGGCAGAAACCACATCTTGGTCGCTCCTGTCCGGCTTACGGGCGGCTTCGCCGATCGATACAAACGGTACAGCCGGTTTGATCGTCATCGTCGGCTTTCACATACGACTTAAGCGCACGTAACCGAGGCGGAATCCGTCCCATAACGGCTCCCGACTATCTATCGTCGGATATAACCAACGGCGGACTCAGCGCACAGATGTAAAAAGACGACGATTGCGTGGTAAACGTTATCGGATCTGCGGGATAGGCAGACGATCCATCGCGGATCATCAGCTTGTAGATGCAACGTAGCGGTGTAGCTCCAAGACGCTTAAGAGGTAGGCTAGTGTAGACTCCGCTCCTTGGTTGCGGTTGACACCATTTGATTGAAGCCCGTCCATACATCCGCCGGACTCCTCGGCATAGAGCGATACGCCAAGGTCGTTTTCACCCGTAAACCAGCGGAAACAGCGCCAAGCCTCATCCGCCCAGGACCGGTCCTGGCTGATCTTGGCCGCGGCCAGACAACCGTGCACCAGTGCATGCGCCTCGAGTGGTTGCTGGTCGAACCGCGCCCTTTGACCACCGCGAGGCAGCCACCCGTCATTGCCGATGATGCTCAGATGACCGCGGTCCGCACGTTGCACATCCAAGAGCCAGCGTAGCGAATCCAGCCCCTGCTGGATCATCTCGCTGTTGTACATGGCAGCACCACAAACCAGTAATGCGTGACACAGCTTTGCGTTGTCATATGTCACCAGCGGTTCACACCAAGGCCAATCTTCGCTGCCATGCTGTTGGAATGCCTCGTAGATGTCATTGGCATATCGATCACGCAGACTCTGCGTCGATTGATCCCCCGGCTCAACAGCCAGCCATTCGCTCAGCCCGATCAGCGCAAAAGCCTTGGAACGCAGGTGTTCAAACGCACTGATTCCCGGCAAAGCCTTCCGAAATAGCTCAGATGCAAGGTCATGTGTGTCGCCATCAGGTGCATGCGCGACTGCGGTGCCCAAGGCCCAGATGGCACGGCCCTGACTGTCCGGGCTGCCGGCGTCTTCCAGCCATCGCCGGTCATACGACATGAAGTTCCGGAACATGCCTGCCTCATTGTTGAAGGCATAAGCCATGAACATCAGATAACGATGCAACGGCACGATGTGCTCGTCGTGACCAAACAATTCCGCATGGATCAATGCCGTAAGTAGAGCACGCGCGTTGTCATCGATGCAGTAGCCATGATGCGGATCGGGCACGGAATAAAGTGCGTGCTGAAAAAGCCCCGTATCGTCCGTCATCTTTAACAGATGGCGCAAATCGATCTTGGGTAAATCCCCCCAAGGCGTGAACGAACCTGTATTGTTCTCGGCATCCATACCAATCATTCCAAGGGCCACTTTCCAGTTGTTATACACCAGAATCTTTCGTGATGAGTAAAACATGGCAGCCCAAGCAGTTGCCACCCCACCTGCTCGGTAGCGAGAAGCCGGCATCCTGCCGCCCCATAATTATGCAATATCATGCATAGCCGATAATTTTTATATAAATTAATGATAATTAATTATTTATAAAATATATCGCATTTCTCAGTTTATGGGCTATGATTGGATTGGTAGAAAGCCATGGGGAGCGGAAATAAACCAATCCCATGTGGAAATCAGGGGCATCATTACATGCGTGTTAATTAATCTGGAATCCCTGATATTCGTTGACAATCCACACTCTTGTTATATAATCAAAGTGGTGTTTTGATAATCATGTAATGTAAAGCTCGTGGTAATTCCACCAGAGACCAAAAAAACCAGTTATTTCACATACCCATCTGAAAGGGAGGAATGAGACATGCGTAAGTTTGCATTCGGTTTAGGTTGTGCAGCCATGCTTGGCGTCGCCAGCAGCGCGTGGGCGACGGTCGGCGTGATTGTGGATGAAGATTTTGAAAGCTACTCCAGCACTTCCGAAATGGCTGCTGTTTGGGCCGGCTTCGATGGCGTGCTGGCGAGTGAAATCGACGATGATTTTGACGGCACCCCGGAAGTGTCCGGTATCGGCAACTTCGCCTACCACCCCGGAGGCAGTGTCAACGAACTGCTTCTGGACTCCCCCATCTTCGCTACGACAGAAGAATGGATCCGCGTCAAGGTCGATATCTATGACAACGATACCTCGCTGGACCCGTACTTCCCGTTAAATCCCAGCAACAAGCGTATGACCCTGGGTCTGCGTTCAAATGCCCCGGCCAATATCCTTGAACTCGGTGTCTATAACTCTACCGGGATGCACCTGTCCTATCGTGGCGCCCTGTTTAATTCAGTTAACGGAACTCCCAATCCTGGTTGGCAAGCATGGGATATGGGTACAGAGCTTGTCGGCGAGGCTGAACTGGCAGTGAATCGCTTCCGTGGCGGTGCTTGGTATACCCTTCAAGCCATCATCAAATCTGACTCGGTCGTTTACGAAGTCGACTTTGATTATGACGGTGTCATGGATTACTCCATTGAACATCTTGATATGCCTGCCACAGTCGATGGTTTCAACGCCATCCGCTTCGGCAGCCCCTCGGGCGTCAGCTCCACCGGCGGCGGCTTGACCTTCGACAACATCCTGCTCGAGATCATCGAAGCTGAAGTCGCCCTCGAAGGCGATCTGAACGGCGACGGCTTCGTCGGCCTCGACGACCTGGACCTCATCCTCGGTAGCTGGAACCAGAGCGTCACCCCCGGCAGCGAACCGGACCCCTCCGGTGATGGCTATGTCGGTCTGGAAGACCTGGACACCGTCCTGAACAACTGGAACGCCGGCACCCCGCCGACCGCTTCAGTCGTGCCCGAACCCGCGACCCTCGCCCTGATCGGCCTGGGTGGCCTGGCGATGATCCGTCGTCGCTAATCAACCTGATAATGTGGGGTGTGATGTGGAGTAACGGCCGAATCACACCTGGACAACCTTTCCTGTTGTCAAACACTGAAACCGGACGTCGCTCCCACGGCGTCCGGGTTTTTTTGCGCTTAACAATCCCATTCCACCAAACCACCATTCATCGCTATGATGCCTTGCTGAACCTTCACGGTAACACCATGACCGACGACACTGAAAAACCCAACGCGGAGCAGACCGCCTCGCCCTTTGCCGAGCACAGCAGGCACTGGGAAAGCTTCAGCTATGTTTATCCCGTCGTGAGTCGACGCAGCAAGGGGCTGTCGATCGGCGTCAACCTGAACCCCGACACCATCTGCAACTTCGATTGCGTTTACTGCCAAGTTGATAAGGTCCTGCCCGTAAAACCCATCGCGGTGGACACGCAAAGGTTGGATCAGGAACTCAGCACACTGATCGAGGCTGTCGCCAGCGGAAAAATATGGTCACATCCGCGATTCGCACATGTTGATCCGAAACTACGTCGACTCAATGACATCGCATTCTCCGGCGACGGCGAACCGACATCGGCAAGATGCTTCAACGACGCGGTCGACATGGTCGCAAGGATAAAAAAAGAACACCACCTGGATGACACCAAGATCGTCCTGATTACCAACGCGACCCTGCTCAATCGGCCGAACGTCGAGCAAGCGATACAGATACTCGATGCCAACCAAGGGGAGGTCTGGGCCAAACTCGACGCGGGCACACAAGCCTATTACGAACTCGTTGACCGTTCCGCTGTGCCGTTATCGAGGGTGCTCGACAACATCCAGACATGCGGACGCAATCGACCGATCGTGATCCAGACCATGCTGATGCAACTGCATGGCAAACCCATCCCCGACAGTGAATTCGATGCCTATACGGCGAGGATTAAAGACCTGATTGAACATGGCTGTAAGATCAAGTTGATCCAACTCTACACCGTGGCTCGCAAACCACTGGAACCGTATGTCGCCGCACTGAATAATGAAGCATTAACTGCGTTCGCCGATCAACTGCGTCAGACGATCTCAGCGATCCATCAAGATATTGCTGTACCCGTTGAAGTTTACGGCTCAGGTAGTTGATTCACCATGGCGAACGTATCGCGCTCAAGTGCGATCTCAGACAGCCAAAACAAAAACAAAAAAACTGGTGTGGCAGGTGGCTTGGTGTCGTTGTGATCACCTTGCTACCCACCCCACCAGTCCGAGGCACGCTCCCCTCCTTGTCACCCCCCTCTCCCGGATGATCCAGCGCAACCTCTTAACGAGCCCGGCGGGTGATTAATGCATAACCAGCAAGCGAGAACAGGGCGACTGTCGCCGGCTCCGGAACATCCGCTGCCGGTGGTGGGACACCCTTATTCCAGTTTCTCAATACGATGTCCAGGTCGTCCAGCCCGACATAACCATCACCGTTCGGGTCTGCCAGGGGATCGGCAGGCGGTACGGTCTGGTTCCAGTTCCTGAGGATGATGTCCAGGTCGTCCAGGCCGACGAAACCATCGCCGTCCAAGTCGCCTTCGATGGCCGGCAACTCCCAGATTTCCTCAAACACTTCGACACTTTGCGGGCCTTCCCATGCTTCGACATCGAGGGCGTCGATGTTGTCCATGAACTGCATGCCCAGCGTCTGAGCGGTCATGTATAGCGCGTTTACACCGCTGAAGTCGGTAACGAAGATGTCAGCCGCGGAGTAGTCGTCCGCTGTTCCCCACGCGCCGTCGGGCCCGACCAGTGACGGTGATCCGGGCGCCAAGGAGAACAGGGCGTAGTCTATTTGCCCGTCAGCTACCAGTGGATTCGCATAATCCCACACGGCCAGTGCATCCACATCATCTATCATCGTTAAGCCCATCAGGGGCGCTGGGGCAAAAAGTTGTATGGCTGGACTCATGGGCAGTGAGACGAGTATGTCGGCGGGGCTGCCGGCGCCCAGCCCAAGACTTGGGCTTAATGGATCGAGGCTGAAGTAAACCGGCGTGTCATGCATCAAGTCGCCATTGGTATCAAACGGCATCAGTTCCAGCGCGTCCATGTCATCCATGTTCAGCGCACCCGATCCGGCCGGGGGCAGATAGCTGTTGTAGATCATCGCCGGTCGGGTCGGGATCTCGTTGTAACGGTCCTGGTTGGCACTAAGTATGTTGGGCGACATGGTCCCGAATGCACCCGGGAAAACAGGCCCATTGATCAGCGGTGACGGAACCCCGCTGGACAGCACGAACGAGGGAGGCTGAGCCGCGCCGTTGGAAACAAATCGATCTCCCGCAGCCTGGTTACGTTGGGCTTGATGGTCGTAGTCGGTCAACGGCATGCCGACCGAACTGACATCACCCGAGAAGTAGATGACCAGTTCCATACCCGGATCGGAGAACTGCTGCTCACCGTTGGAATGAGCATCATTGTTGTCGGCCATCGGTTGTAGGCCATAGTTCATATCAGGCACATGCATCACGGGACCGGGCCCCCCAACATCCCATCCACCGAAGCCGGCGCCGATCACTTCGCCGTAGATATCCGCCGGCGTGTTGCCGAAGAGGACGACGCTGGGCGAGTTGCGCGTCAGCGAAATCGGATCGGCCTGGCCGGGCGGGGGTTCATTACCAAAGGCGGGGGCTGCGACGATAACGGCTAAACAACCTGTAGCCACGAAGCTCCGTTTCATCTTGAAACACTCCTTTTTGTTGTTTACAGATGTGAACCAAACAACATGCCCAGCGGTGAACGTGGTACGCGTGTTCACCGCAGCGCATGAGACAGCCAAGTCACTGTGTCAACTAACACAAGAAGGGATTGATGCTTGATGTGAACAAACGGATAGCACCCGACGTGCATAGCACACCCCCACTTACATCCCCCACGGCCCGCCCAAAGCCAATGCCCCGTGTATGCAATATAAAAGGGAGATGCCCCGAAAGAGACAACTCCCTGTACAAAATATGTAATTGTTTTATACCAGTATTGGGTCTTTTATTCAACCCAAATACGCGTCATAATAAGGGAAAACACGTATTTTTAACTGGTATTTTATGACGTCGTCCAGCTATGCAGCACCTGAACGTAATTGGCACGCTCATACGCGGCCGGGTTCGGGCTGTTCTTCAGGTTCATGCTGCCACGCATCTGGTCCAGCGATTCATACTCATGCTCGACCAGCCAACGTTCCAGGTCTTCACGCACCGTCGTAATATATTCCGGCCCGTTCTGCAGCAGTGCCGAAACCATCTGCACCGCATCCGCACCGGCCATCACCGACTTCACCGCGTCCACCTCGGTATGAACGCCGCCGGTCACCGCCAGCGAAACCTTAACCTGGCTCGACAAGATCGCCAGCCAACGCAGACGCAGCAGCAGCTCCGATGTGCTCGACAGATTCACACGCATCACATCGAGTTCTTCCACATCGATATCAGGCTGATAGAACCGGTTGAAAACCACCAGTGCATCGGCGCCGGCTTCGACCAGGCGCTGCGCGACATTGGCAAGCGATGTGTAGAACGGCGAGAGCTTCACCGCCAGCGGTAACTTCGTCGCGGCCTTCACCTGCTTGACCATATCAACCGCGCGGTTTTCCAGGTCATCACTGGTTTCCTTCGGGTCCATCGCGATGTAATACACGTTCAACTCAAGCGCATCGGCGCCGGCCTGTTCGATCTGCTTGGCATATTCAAGCCAGTGCCCGTCACGCATGCCGTTCAGCGACGCGATCACGGGCATACTGGTCTGGCTCTTCACCGAACTCACTTTTTCAAGATACTCATCCGGGCCGAGCTTGAATTCTTCCGGATCAGGAAAATAACTCAACGCTTCGGCATACGATTCGTTGTGAGCCGTCAGGCTCTTATTCGTCGCCAACTGTTCACGCAGGATCTGCTCTTCGAATAACGAAGGCATCACGATCGCACTGGCGCCGGCGTCTTCCAGCCGTTTCACAGTGCTCAGGTCATAGGCAAGCGGGCTCGCACCGACCATCAGGGGATGGGACATTTCGATGCCCATATACTTTGTGGAAAGGTCCATCTTTTTTACTCCGTATAAATGTCCCCCCCACTTGACGTGGGGGGGGATTATAGATGTTCAGGAATCAGTTCTGCTGTCCGTTACCACCGGTCTCACCAAGGCTCAACTCCGCCATGTGCTGATACAGCTTGACGCGCTGAGTCGCATGGACCTGTGCGGCCTTGCCGAGTGCACGGAATCGTTCCGGGTTGATCTTCTCGACCATACGGAAACGCGCTTCCTGGCTCATGTATTCACCAACCGGGATCGACGGCGCCTTGGAGTCGAGCTGCAACGCCGGCAGACCCTGCTCGGTACGACGTGGGTCGTAGCGATACAACGGCCAGATACCCGCCGCCACCGCACGCTTCTGCTGTTCCAGACCGTGCGACAGGTCGTAACCATGCGCGATGCAGTGGCTGTACGCGATGATCAGTGACGGGCCTTCGTAGCTCGCCGCTTCCTGCATGGCCTTGACGGTGTGGGCATCGTTGGCGCCCATCGCGATACTCGCCACATAAATGTGGCCGTAGCTCATCGCCATCAGACCCAGGTCCTTCTTGTGGATGTTCTTACCTGAAGCAGCGAACTTCGCAGCGGCGCCGAGCGGTGTCGCCTTCGAAGCCTGACCGCCGGTGTTGGAGTAGACCTCGGTGTCCATGACCATCACGTTGATGTCACGCATCATCGAGAGGACATGGTCCAAGCCGCCGTAACCGATGTCATACGCCCATCCGTCACCACCGAGCATCCAGATGCTCTTCTTGACCAGGTAATCAGCCAGGGATTCCAGACGCCGCGCCGCGGACGAATCGATCGCCTTGAGTGCTTCACGCAGCTTCAAGACACGCACGCGCTGGGCGGCGATGTCCGCTTCCGATTCCTGCGGCGAATTCCTCAATTCGCTGACCAGGTTGCCGTCGAGTTGCGAGGCAAGTTCGGACAGCAGGTCATTCGCCTGACGGATGTGCTGATCGACCGAGACGCGATGGCCGAGGCCGTATTCCGCGTTGTCTTCGAACAGCGAGTTCGACCAGGCCGGGCCACGTCCGTCTTCGTTCTTGCAGTATGGCGTGGTCGGCAGGTTACCGCCGTAGATCGACGAGCAGCCCGTCGCGTTGGCGATCATCAGACGATCACCATAGAGCTGGCTGAGCAGCTTGACGTAAGGCGTCTCGCCACAGCCCGCACAGGCGCCGGAGTACTCGAACAACGGCAGCATGAACTGCGAACCCTTGACGTCGATACGCTTGATCTGCGAACGATCCGGGTTCGGGATATTCAGGAAGAAGTCGTAATCGCGGTGTTCCTGCGCCAGCGTTGCGTCACCGTCGCGGTGGACCATGTTGATGGCCTTGTTCTTCGGCACGGCCTTGTTCTTCGCAGGACATACACTCACACAGAGCGTGCAACCCGTGCAGTCTTCGGTCGCAACCTGGATCGTGAACTTCTTGCCCTTGTAATCCGGGGCCTTGTAGTCCGCGCTCTTGAAGGTGTCGGGTGCATCCTTCAGGGCATCCGGTTCATAAACCTTCGTGCGGATCGCGGCATGCGGGCAAACCAGGGCACACTTGTTGCACTGGATGCATACTTCCGGGTCCCACTCGGGCACGGCCATCGCGATGTTGCGCTTCTCGTACTGCGTCGTCGCGGTCGGCCAGGTGCCGTCCGGCGGGAACGCACTGACCGGCAACTGATCGCCGTGGCCGCTCATCATCACAGACGTCACACGCTGGACAAAGTCCGGTGCGTCTTCCGGAACGATCGGGGCAACCTTCTGCGCCGCAGTGACCTTGTCGGGTATCTTCACTTCGTGCAGATTTTCCAGCGACTGGTCGATCGCTGCGAAGTTACGGCGGACCAGTTCTTCGCCCTTCTTGGCGTAGGTCTTTTCGACCGCCTTTTTGATCTTGTCGATCGCTTCGTCACGCGGCAGCACGCCGGAGATCGCGAAGAAGCATGTCTGCATCACGGTGTTGATGCGGCGGCCCATGCCGGCCTTCTCGCCGACCGCGTAGCCGTCGATCGTATAGAACTTCAGCTTCTTCTCGATGATCTGACGCTGCACGTTGGCGGGCAGGTGGTCCCAGACCTCGTCCGGTCCATACGGAGCATTAAGCAGGAAGACCGCGCCTTCTTCGGCGTTCTCAAGCACATCAACCTTCTCAAGCAGCGTGAACAGGTGACACGCCACGAAACCGGCCTTCTTGATCTGGTACGTCGCACGGATCGGCTCGGGACCGAAACGCAGGTGCGACACCGTCATCGCGCCGGACTTCTTCGAGTCATACACGAAGTAGCCTTGAGCGTAGAAGTCGGTCGACTCGCCGATGATCTTGATCGAGTTCTTGTTCGCGCCGACGGTGCCGTCCGCACCGAGGCCGAAGAACATGGCTCGTGTCACGTTCTTGGGTTCGACAACCTGATCGTCTTCGATCGGCAGTGACAGATGGGTGACGTCGTCCATGATGCCGACGGTGAAGTGGTTCTTCGGCTTGTCGGCTTCGAGGTTCTTCAGGACCGCGACGACCATGTCCGGCGTGAATTCCTTCGAGCTCAAACCGTAACGCCCGCCGACGATCACCGGCCTGACCTGGCCTTCGGCTTCGTAGTCGCTGGCGATGATGTCCAGGTGCATCGGCTCAGCAGTCGCACCCGGTTCCTTCGTACGATCGAGCACGGCCACCTTCTTGGTCGTCTTCGGCAGCGCCTGATAGAAGTGCTCGGCGGACCAAGGCCGATACAAACGCACCTTGATGAGACCGACCTTCTGACCGGCCTTGACCAGGTGTTCGATCGTTTCGTGAGCGGCTTCTGCACCGGAACCCATCATGACGATGACGCGCTCGGCTTGCGGGTGGCCGACATAGTCGAACAGCTTGTACTGCCGCCCCGTCAGCTTCGCGAAGCGGTCCATCTGTTCCTGCACGATGCCCGGCAGCGCCAGGTAGAACGGGTTGCTTGCTTCACGCGCCTGGAAGAACGTATCCGGGTTCTGGGCCGTACCACGCAGTTGCGGTCGGTCAGGCGTCAGGGCACGTTCACGGTGCGCGGCGATCCATTCATCCTTGATCAGCTCGCGCAGTGTCTCATCCGACAGTGGCATGATCTTGGATACTTCGTGCGAGGTACGGAAGCCGTCAAAGAAGTGCAGCATCGGCACGCGGCCTGCGAGCGTAATGGCTTGCGAGATCGCGGCGTGGTCCTGTGCTTCCTGAACCGAACCGGAGCTGAGCAGGCCGAAGCCTGTCTGCCGGCAAGCCATCACGTCCGAGTGGTCGCCGAAGATTGACAGCGCGTGGGTCGCGACCGTACGCGCGGCGACGTGCATACAGAAACTCGTAAGCTCGCCGGCGATCTTGTACATGTTCGGGATCATCAGCAGCAGGCCCTGCGACGCGGTGAACGTCGTCGCCAACGAACCTGCCTGCAAAGCGCCGTGGATCGCGCCGATAGCGCCACCCTCGGACTGCATCTCAACAACACTGGGGACCGAACCCCATAGGTTGACCATCCCCTTCGACGCATAATCGTCGGCGTGCTCACCCATCGCGGACGACGGGGTGATCGGGTAGATCGCGGCAACTTCGTTGAGCCGATACGCCACCCGCGCCACGGCCTCGTTGCCATCAACTGTGATCATTTTTCCATCTGACATCTACTGTTACTCCTTAACTATTGCCTGTCGGCACGGGTGAAACGGCCTGGGCCGCACGTGTATTGGAAGTGAGCCAGTCCAGCCAACGGTCGAGTTGTGCCCGGGCGACCGAGATATCGATCACCGGCACGTCCGGATTAAGCCGCTGGACGTCTTGGCGGAAAATATTGGGATCAAATTTAACATGTTCCATCAGATCGGTCTTGTTCAGCAAAAGCACGTTGGCCGCGTAAACCAGGTGCGGGTGCTTCGCCGCTTTGTCATCGCCCTCGCATACGCTGAACATCCCGACCTTCGCCGCCTGCCCCAGGTCGAAACCTACGGGGCAGATCAGGTTGCCGACGTTCTCAATCACCAGCAGGTCCAGACCGTTCAGATCAATCCCATCGATCGCGTGGCGGACCTGGTTGGCATCAAGATGGCAGCCCTTGCCTGTGTTGACCTGCACGACCCGGGCGCCCTTGGCGTGCAGGCGTTGAGCATCGCGATCCGTCGCCAGGTCCCCGGCGATGATCCCGATGTTCATCTTGTCATGTAATTGTTCGAGCGTCGCCTCCAGCAACGACGTCTTGCCGCAGCCGGGCGCGCCGATCAGATCGATGCAGTAGACGCCCGCCTGCTTCAGAGTCTCGCGGTTCATCGCCGCGATCTCGTCGTTGTGTTTTAGAACGTTCTGAACAACTTTGACTTCCGCCATAGTCAGACTCCTTTCCTTATCACAGACCCGGTCTCACGGTTAACCGGGTCTTGATCGTCTTCTTGCTCGTCATCGATCTCAATCGATAACAAGGTCAATTCATCGCTGCCCGCAGGGTCAACATCGGCACTTCCGCAATCACAGATCACGGGCCAGTCGCTGTGCTCCCACCGCCGATCACACCCGCGGCAGTGTAACGACCAGGGCACATACGTCAGTGACAGTTCCGCACCTTCCAGCTCGGTCCCGCCCGTCGCCGCCTCCCAGGCAAACGTCATCGCCTCCGGTTCGATCGCCTGCATCGGCCCGACTCTTACCCGCACGCACCGCACCTGCGCCTGCTTCGGGACGTGTTCACGGGTCAGCCCCACCAGCGCTGTTGCGATGGACATCTCATGCATACTGCGGCTCCCGAGGTGTGTCGCTTCGGTGCTCCGCATGCATGCGAATCCGGTCCGCCGCGGTCAACACGTTACGGACCAGGTCCGGGCTAGCCTTTTGACCGACCGCCAGCGTGGGATCGATCGTCAGGCCGATCAGTCGAACGTAGGGCGGCAGCATGCCTAGCTGATCCGCCATATCGATCTGCATCGCCAGGCTCAGCCCGTGCGTGCTCATCGTGTCATCGTTGACCAGTTCAGGCCGGTCCGCCGAGAACCAGTCCCAGTCAAGCACGCGCCCCGGCGTTAAGCCGGGGGCGTGAACCGCATCCACAAGAATCAGCCCTGTCCTGCCGGGCAGGTAATCCAGCAGCGCCGCCGGCCGGATATCCAGGTCCACGACCTCGATTCCTGACGGTTTGAGCTGCCTTAAATCCCGCGCCACCATCGGCCCGAAGGCGTCATCCGAGGCCATCAGATTGCCGCAGGCGGCGACCAGCAGGTTGTTCTGGCTGTAAGTCATGATTTTACAATCACTTTCCCATACCAAGCGGCGCCAAGTGGTTTCAGGACACAGTATAAGATTTTAAAGTCCTTTTGAATTTTAGAAAGTGTACCGAACAACTGATACACGGGTCGTAATTCCTGATCAGATGTTCACATCTAAGGGCCGCATCCTCATCGGAAAGTGCCACCACCTGCCGGGCCAGTTCACGCAGGTCCGACTCGATCGTCGTCTGGTTCTGGGCCGTCGGCGGCACGATGTGAGCGGTCTTGATGCTGCCATCATCTTCGGTTTCATACTCATGCCAGCACACGCCACGCGGCGCTTCCGTGCCGTGGCCCCCGTAGCCCGCACGCGGTGCGATACGGACCCGGCTGATCTGCGGCAGCGTGTAGTTGCGGATGATGTCCGCCGATAGCGCCAGTGCATGCACCGTCTCGATCGCCCGGGCCGGCAGGCTCAGGAAGTTGTTCTGCCAGGGCAGGTTCTTACCAATCAGCTTGCAGACCTTCGGCAGTAATTCCTTCGCCTTGGGATGCAAACCTTCGTGCATGAGATTCAATCGAGCCAAGGGACCGACCAGGTACTCACCTCGGCCTTTCATCACCGAATGCAGCGCTGTCGAGTGCGGCTTGTGCTGTTCTTCGATCGCAGCACCGAACTCCTGCTGATCGACATCCAGGCCCTTGTTGCTCTTGATCCGGCCGAGGTTCATCGAGTACCCCTCGTCCGGGCACAACGCGACAAACTCATAATCGCGATCCAGGTCCGGGTAGTCGATCTTCTCTGCCAGGAACAACGTCAACTGACACATCAGGTCCAGGCATGCATCGATCTCAGGCAGCAACGCCTTGAGCTTGTCGGGATCGGGGGCTTTGTAGAACCCGCCGACACAGACATTCACCGGGTGCACACTCCGCCCGGCGGTCACATCCATGATCACGTTGCCCAGCTTCTTGATACGCAAAGCCTGCTTGACCGTCTCGCCATGATCGGCGGCCATACTGATCGCGCTTTCATAGCCGAGAAAGTCGGGCAGGTGAAGCATGAACATGTGCAGGACGTGGCTCTCGATCCACTCGCCGCAATACAGCAGGTCGCGCAGCTCGCGGATCTCGGGTGTCACCTCGTCGTAGACCCCCATCGCTTTTTCCAGTGCATGAGATGAACTCATCTGGTAGGCGACGGGACAGATGCCGCAGATACGCGCGGTGATGTCCGGTACTTCCATGAAGTCCCGGCCGCGCAAAAACGCCTCATAAAACCGCGGCGGTTCGTAGATTTCCAGGTTGACCTTCTCCACCTGGTCGCCGTCCATGACCAGGTGCAGCGCGCCTTCACCCTCGACCCGGGCGATGGCGCCGACACGGATGGTGCGTGTTCCCGCCTTATCGCTTTTCGAGTCTTTCATAGTGATCGCTCGCTTGTTTGAAGGGTTCGAGATATCCATTGAACGTGCGCAGCATGCGCTTCATATCGCGGTTGGTCTTATTGAGTTCTCCTGTGATCTTGTTGCCTAACGAAGTGATGTTGGGCTGGTCCATCGGGCCGAAGCAGCCGTAGCACGCGCGTGAACAACTCGGGCACAACGCGCCGCAGCCGGCCTGCGTGATCGGACCCAGACAGGGTTCACCCTTGGATACCAGCGTGCACGGATAGCCGGCACGCTTGCATTCCATGCAAACACTGTACGACGGGATGCGCGGCTTACGACCCACGAGCAACGCTGAAATCACTTCCAGCAATTGATTCGGGCTGATCGGACAGCCACGCAATTCAAAGTCGACGAACACGTGGGCCGCGACGGGCGTCGATGTCTCCAGCGTGCTCAGGTATTCGGGGCTGGCATACACACGGTCCGCGAATTCCTTGACGTTTGACCAGTTCCGTAACGACTGGATACCGCCGGACGTCGCGCACGCACCGATCGCGATCAGGTACTTACAGTCCCGGCGGACCTGGTGCACACGCTCCTCTTCCTCGGGCGTCGAGACACTGCCCTCGATCAGCCCGATGTCATACGGCGGCGGTAACACACGACGCCGCGCCTCCAGGAAGTAAGCGATCTCGACCGCACCAACGATATCCAACAACTGATCTTCAAGGTTCAGAAGCGTTAACTGGCAGCCGTCACAACTCGAGAACTTATAGACCGCCAGCTTCGGTTTGTCTGTCTTAGCGGGGATACTGATAGCTGACATGATCAGATCTCCTCCTTTCCGAAGATGTCGGCGACTTCGCTGAAAGCGAAGACCGGCCCGTCGGTGCAGACAAACTTCCGGCCGTACTGACAGTGGCCACACCGTCCGAAGCCGCAATTCATGTTGCGTTCAAGGCTGACGTACACGCGGTCCGGCGGGACGTGCAGTTGCAGGAACTGCCACGCCGCCACACGGTTGAGGATCGGCGGGCCGCACACCATGACCACCGTCTTCTCCGCATTCACCCGGATGCGTTGCAACAGGTTCGTCACAACACCCACGGGCCCGACCCATCCGCCGGTTGCGTTATCCACCGTGACCAGCACCTGGATCGATTCGTCGGCCGTCCACTTCTCCAGTTCCGGTGCGAACACGCGGTCGTCTGGAGATCGGCAACCATAAAGCAACATGACGCGCCCAAACTCTTCACGATGTTTGAGCAAGGAGTAGATCGCAGGCCGCATCGGAGCTAACCCGATACCGCCGGCAACTATCACAACATCCTGACCACGCAGCGCGCCCAGCGGCCAGCCGCGCCCGAACGGGCCACGCAGACCGATCACACCGCCGACGCCCATACGCTCGATCGCACGCGTCACCGAACCGACCACGCGCACCGTGTGCCCGATGGTTTCGGTCTCTTCCGGATCGCTGCTGATCGAGATTGCCGCCTCTCCGACGCCGGGGATGTACAGCATGTTGAACTGCCCGGGCAGGAAACGGTAGTTGTCGCGATGCACCTGTTCAACGAATCGTAACTTGTAAGTCAGGGTATTGAAGTTTTCGCGTTGGATATCAACGATTTCAGCCGGCACGGGCACCCACGTGTCCAGGCCGCAGACCGGTGCGGGTCGATTGGAAGTCGCTAGTGTAATCATACCAGCACCCCCCTCGATACACGGCTGGAGCGTTGTGGCTGCTCACCCGCTTCGTTGCTGCGCAGGCGTTCAACCTGCTCGGTGATATCGATCCCGACCGGGCACCACGTGATGCATCGGCCGCAACCGACACAGCCCGATGAGTTGAACTGATCCCACCACGTGCCGAGTTTGTGCCGCATCCAGTGCCGATACCGCGCGCGAACGGTGCTGCGCACAGGACCGGCCGTCGTGTAGCTGAACTGATGCGTAAAGCAGGATTCCCACCTTCTCGTCCGGCTGAGCGTGCCGGTCGCAAGGTCGTTGGAATCCGTCACGGTCGAGCAGAAACACGTCGGGCACACCATCGTGCAGTTCGAGCACGCCAGACAACGCTTGGCGACCTCGTCCCACGATGGATGCTCGATCCGCTCGAACAATAATTGCTTCAAGCCTGTGTCATTGAGCTTCCGCCCCATCCGTTCACTGGCTTGGTCGATCTTCAACTGACTAAGCTCGATCTCGGAAGGCGAAGGTTCACGCACAGGTATATCTTTGACTAACTCTGCGCCCGCATCCGAACCGACGCGCAGGATAAAACCGCCGCCCAGTTCCGTGAGCGACAGGTCGAATCCTTCCTTGGCCTGCGGGCCTGTGCCCATTGAAGCACAGAAGCATGTCCCGCCGGGCTGAGTGCAGTTTGCAGCGATCAGCAAGGAATTCTTACGCGCCTGGTGGTAGTACGTGTCGGTTTCGCAGCGCTCAGCAGCCTCGGCATCCATATACCCGAACACGCGGTCCTGGATCTTGATCGCTGCCAGATCGCAAGGCCTTATACCCAGGATCGCCAGCTTCGGCGGCTTGGGCGCAGTGCGGTCCAACACGAACTTCTTACCCTCCACGTGAAGCGAAACAAGCTCAAGCTTCGGCGGGAAGAAGAACCGCTTCGGGCTGTCCTGCCCGACCACGTAATGAAAATGGCGACTTAGTTGATCTTTCACGAGGCGATAACGCCCGGGCGCTAATTCATCCCGGACACCGTGGGCGATCTGTTCGACGGACGTGACCTCGCCAAACGCGATCACGCCGTCACGCACCCTCGGCGCAATGACGGTATACCCCCTCTCAAGAAGTGCACTGATCAAGGCGTCCAGTCCCTGTGTTGTGAGGAACCAGACGTCACGAATCGTCTGATCGTCGATCGACATTCCGACTCCTTTCCACTGGGTCTAACAGATCCTCGGCAATTGCTCCCCGTAAGGCTTCTGGATGATCCTTCTGCCCCCGATGAGCGTACGCAACTCACACAATCCGTCATCAACCTCGCCTACTTGCCCGACGATACAGGCAGCCCCGCCCAGCGGATGATCTTTCAGTGCATTAATCGCGGCGTCCGCCATCTCCGGCCGAACCACCGCTACGACCTTCCCTTCATTAGCAACTTCCAACGGGTCCAATCCCAGCATGTCCGCGGCGTGCTGCGCCTCGGGTCTGACCGGGACTAACGATTCATCCAACGTCACGCGATATCCACAATCACGCGCTAAATCACATGCCACCCCCGCCAGCCCGGATCGCGTCGCATCACGCATAAACAGCACATCCGGCACCGCTTCATACAGCTTCGCGATCAAGCCGTTGAGCGGCGCCGCATCGCTCTTGAGTACGCTCTTGACCTGCGGCAACTCACGCTCAAGCATGACCGCTAAACCATGCTCGCCCACAGGCCCATTAACAATCACAACATCGCCTGGCTGGACACGCGAAGGTCCAAGTGATCTTTCCTTAGGTACGCGCGCCACCCCGGCGGTTGTAATGTAGATCCCATCGCTCTGTCCCCGGCCGACCACTTTCGTGTCGCCGGTCACGATATTCACACCAGCCTCTTTGCCGGCCTGTGCGATCGAATCAAGCACCTGGTTCAGCGAAGACATCTCAAAGCCTTCTGCCAGTATCAGACTCAGCGCAATCCCCATCGGGATGCCGCCACAGACCGCCAGGTCGTTCACCGTCCCGCAGACCGCGAGCCGACCGATATCGCCGCCTGGGAACCGCCACGGCTGCACGACGTAGCTGTCAATTGTCATCGCCAGTCGCTCTTCACCGCTGGCCGGTAATGTCGCTGAATCCAGCAGCCCGTTGAGCATGTCGTTGCCCAGCCTGGGCAGGATCGCGTTCTGGATCAGTTCATCAGTCAGTTGGCCGCCGCCGCCATGTGCAAGCGTGATCCGCCCGCGTGGCCCCGATGATCTGCCGTTGTTGGATGTGGAACCGGATTGCGAGGCTGCCTGCGTCATGACAGGACCTCGCATTCCGCAGGCTGATCCGCCCGCCTCGGTTTCCGCGCACTGGTCTTAACCCGGTGATACTTGAACCACGCCTGGCACGTCCCTTCCGAACTGACCATGCAAGGCCCGATCGGATGCGTCGGCGTGCAGCCATTATCAAACAATACACACTCGGCAGGCGTCACCGCGCCGCTGATCACTTCGCCACACCGACAGCCCTTTGGCTCGCGGTCCGGCGGACGCTCCAACCCAAACTTCTGCTGCGCATCAAACTGCTTGTATTCCGCCCGCAGCACCATCCCGCTCTTCGGGATCACACCCAGGCCACGCCAAGGCACATCCTGCGGCTCGAACACGCGCTTCAGAATCTCAAGCGCCAGCGTATTCCCATCAGGACTCACCGCCTGCGGATATTGATTGATCAAGCCCGGCTTGTTGTCACGCACCATACGCACAAGGTCCGCGATCGCGACGACCATCTGCTCATCTTCAAACCCGCCGACCACGCAAGGCAGCTTGTATTTTTCAGATAACGGCAAAAACTCACGCCAACCCGTAATCACCGACACGTGCCCGGGCAGCATAAACCCATCCAGCTTCACGCCCCCACCATCCAGTAGCGCCGTCACTGCCGGCATCACTAACTTATGACTGGCGAGGATGCTGAAGTTTTCCAGACCAAGCTGATGCGCCCGGTCCACCGCCGCCGCCGTCGCGGGCGCTGTGGTCTCGAAACCGACCGCCGCGAACACGACCTGCCGGTGCGGCTCTTTCTGAGCAATATCAACCGCGTCCATGCTGGAATACACCACGCGCACATCCGCCCCATCGCCGCGTGCCTGTTCCAGGCTGCCGCGTGCACCCGGTACACGGATCATGTCGCCGTACGTGCAGATCGTCACATCATGGTCGCACGCCAGCGCGATCAGCATGTCGATGTCGCTCTGAGCCGTGACACACACCGGGCAACCCGGCCCGCTGAGCAGGTTCACGTTCTCGGGAAGCAGACTGCGCAAGCCGCTGCGGAAGATCGCCATCGTGTGCGTGCCGCACACTTCCATGAACGCCATCTTCTTGTCGACCTGTGCCGCTGTTTCGTGCAGTTCTTTCAGCGCTTTGGCTGTCATCTCCTGCGCCTGGTTCATTGGTCGACCTCCTCTGCGCTGCGCGCCAGATCGCCCAACACCGCCCAGGTCGCTTCCGCTTCGTCGGCTTCAAGGCGCTTGATCACGAACCCCGCATGGACCAGCACCCAGTCGCCCACCTTCGCTTCAGGTTCAAAAACCGTCTGCACCGGGACGCGGTTACCATGCAGGTCGGCCACGCCTTGACCGCCTTCACATTCAACAAGTTTTGCCGGTACTGCTAAACACATAACTCGTCCGCCCTTTCTTCAAACAAGCCCTTTGTCCAGGCGCGCACTCGCGACCGCGGCCTGGCCTAACGCCAGACCACCATCATTCGCCGGGACTGCACGGTGGGCTAAAACTCTCACTCCAAGTGCTTTCAGCCTTTCGGTAAGGCTGCGTGATAATCGTTCGTTGCAGAATACGCCCCCGCTAAGCGCGACGGTCTTGATCCCCAATCGCCGTACCGCCAGGTCCACCACATCCACCCACGCCCAGGTGAGTTGATCGTGGAACATCGCCGCCAGTATCTGGGCGCTTCTGCCTTGTGCCTTACCCTCCACGATACCTGCGACGAGCGCGGATAAATCGATCACCTGCGGCTCACCCTCGTGGATACGATAAAGCGGCGTGCCAGGCAACGCCGCTTCATTGGCATAGGCTTCGGTTTCAAGCCGCATCGGGGCTTGCGCCTCAAAGCTGTTGTATTGACAGACGCCAAGCAGCGCCGCGATGCCGTCAAAGTATCGGCCGGTCGCCGTCGTCGGCGTGCAGTTCAAACCTTTTTGCAGCATCCCGATGAACATCTGCCGTTCGGTTTCGTCCGGGATCAATTCTGTAACTGCCGGATGCTCCGCAAACGCTTCGCCGTAGGCTTGCTGTAGTAATGCCAAACCGCATCGCCGGGTATCTTCGGCCGCGGCATCCCCGCCGATCAGGTCGATCGGCTTCAGGTGTGCCAGCCGCTCGTAACCCACTAGGTCAGCCAGCAGTAGTTCACCGCCCCAGCTCATGCCGTCGTCGCCGTAACCGACGCCGTCACACACGACCGCCAGCACCGGCCCGGTCTCGCCGTGCTCCGCCATCACCGACGCCGCATGCGCGTGATGGTGCTGCACACCGATCAATGGCACATCCCATCGCTTGGCAAGTTCTTTGGCGTATACCGTGCCCATGTACATCGGGTGCAAATCGTGTGCGATCCACTTCGGCTGAACATCAAACAGGTTCACCAGGTCGTCGATGTTCTCTTTGAAGTGGTCAAACACCGACGTGTAACCCAGGTCACCGATGTGCTGACTCAATGTCACTCGACCGTCCCGCACGAACCCGATCGTGTTCTTCAATTCGCCGCCAATACAAAGCCCATGCACCCGGCTCTCGGTCGGCAGCGAGATCGACTTGGGCACGTACCCACGCGCCCGGCGGATCGGCAGCGGCTTCTCATCCTTAATATCCAGCACAACCGAGTCGTCGACCCGCCTGCGGATCGGCCTGTCGTGCCAGAGCATCGCGTCACACAAACCCTTGAGCCGATCAAGTGCTTCATCGTTGTCGATCGTCAACGGCTCGTTCGAGGCATTGGCGCTGGTCATCACCAGCGCATCTATAGAAGGATCCAGCGATTCAAATAGTAATTGATGGATCGGCGTGTAAGGCAGCATGACACCCAAGCGGTGGCTGCCCGGTGCAACCGAAGGCGCGACACGAGCGTCGGGCCTCCGTGTTGCCAAAACAATCGGCGCGGCCGGAGAGCACAACAGCGCCCCGGCCGATTCACTGAGTTCCACCAACGTGTGCGCCACATCAAGCGAACGGCACATCAACGCGAACGGCTTGCCGTCCCGCTGCTTGCACCGACGCAATCGCGCCACGGCTTGTTCATCATCGCAGCGCACCGCTAGGTGAAACCCCCCCAGCCCTTTGATCGCCACAACCCGACCCTCACTCAATAAACCCATAACCACCGGAACCGGATCACCCGAAAGCACTCCACCGACGGGGTTTACCAGTTCAAGTTTTGGTCCGCAGTCATGGCAGGCGATGGGCTGGGCGTGATAGCGCCGATCGCCGGGATTGTTGTATTCACTTCGACAAGCGTCGCACAGCTCAAAACCGCGCATCGTTGTGTTAGGCCGATCGTACGGGATGCGGTCGATGATCGTGTACCGCGGCCCGCAGTCCGTGCAATTGGTCATTGCGTAAAGATGCCTGCGATCGTCCTTATCTAATAGTTCACGCAAGCAGGCCGGGCACACCGCCGAGTCGATCGTGATGCCGACACGGGCGCTACTGGCCGCCTGGGCCTGGTCCAGGATGTTGCTATCGAGTATCAAAAACCGGCCGGCAACGGGCTCGTCGCACACCGGGATGTCCTCTACAATGACCTGATCAATAGAAGCCAGGGGCGGCCGCTCGGCGTCAAGGGCCCGTGAAAACCGCTTAAGTTGAGCTGCCGACCCCTGGGCTTCGATCGTTACCCCCCGGTCGTCGTTTCGAACATATCCACTTATCCCTGAGGCCCGCGCCTGGCGGTATACGAACGGCCGATAGCCCACACCTTGAACCTGACCAAGGATGCGCCAACGCTTCCGGTATACCTGTAAGCTGAACTCAGCGGTGGGGCACAAAACCGCACCCCCTTTTCACGGGCCCTGGGTTCATCCATCAACACTGATTGCAGTGTAGATGGTACACCACTGTTGTCAAGACATTTAGGTCCGCTGTAAGAATTGAAAAAACCCCGTGGAAAACTTGCCACGGGGTCGGGTGGGGATTGGGGATATTGAAACTGCGTCGCAGTATTTTTAAGGGGTTATTCCTTCACTTCGTACTCCGCGTCGATCACATCATCATTAGATGAATCGCTCGATCCGCCGCCCGCCGCAGCACCTGCCGCACCGGCTGCGCCGGCCGCCTTGCCCTGCTCGGCCGCGGTCGCTTCGTACACCGCTTTGCCAAGCTCCATCGCCTGCTTGTTCAACTGCTCAAGCGCCGCCTTGATCGCCGCGGCATCTTCGCCCCTGGCTTTTTCTTCCAGGTTACTGACCGCCGACTCGATGTTGCCACGCACTTCCGGACTTACCTTGTCGCCGTGCTCTTCAAGCTGCTTGCGCGTCTGGTACACAACGCTGTCCGCCTGGTTGCGGGCGTCGACCAGATCACGCTTCTTGCGGTCTTCATCCGCGTTCGCCTCGGCATCACGCTTCATCTTCTCGATCTCTTCTTCCGACAGACCGCTGGAGCCCTTGATCTCGATGTTCTGGCTCTTGCCGGTGCCCTTGTCGGTCGCGGAGACCTGGAGAATGCCGTTGGCGTCGATGTTGAACTCGACCTCGATCTGAGGCATACCGCGTGGGGCAGGAGCGATGCCGGTCAGGTTGAATCGACCGAGCGTGCGGTTGTCCGCGGCAAAGTCGCGTTCGCCCTGTAATACATGGATAGTGACCTCGGTCTGGTTATCGCTGGCAGTAGAGAAGGTTTCCTTCTTACTGGTCGGGATGGTTGTGTTCTTCTCAATGAGCTTGGTATTCACGCCGCCCATCGTCTCGATACCCAGGCTAAGAGGCGTCACGTCCAGCAGCAGGATGTCTTTCACATCGCCTTGAAGCACCGCGCCTTGAATCGCGGCACCGATAGCGACCACTTCGTCCGGGTTGATGCTCTTGTTCGGGTCCTTGCCGAAGATTTCCTTGGCGATCTGCTGGACCTTGGGCATACGCGTCGAACCGCCGACGAGTACGACTTCCTGGATATCCGACGGTTGCAGCTTCGCATCCGTCAGGGCCTGCTTCACCGGGCCCGTAATGCGGTCGAAGAGGTCCGAACAGATCTGCTCGAACTTCGCACGGGTGATCGAAATCTGCAGGTGTTTCGGCCCTTCCTGCGTCGCTGTGATAAACGGCAGGTTGACCGTCGTTTCCTGGCTGGTGCTCAACTCATGCTTGGCCTTTTCAGCCGCTTCCTTAAGCCGCTGCAGCGCCATCGCGTCGCTGCGAAGGTCGATACCCTCGGTCTTCTTGAACTCATCGGCCAGGTAATCGATCAGGCGCTGGTCCCAGTCGTCGCCACCGAGGTGGCCGTCACCGTTGGACGAAAGCACCTCGAACACGCCCTCGCCGATATCAAGGATGGACACGTCGAACGTACCACCACCGAGGTCGAAGACGACGATCTTTTCGTTGGCCTTTTTATCCAGCCCGTAGGCCAGTGCCGCGGCGGTCGGTTCATTGATGATGCGCTCGACCTTCAGGCCGGCGATCTCGCCTGCTTCCTTGGTCGCGGTACGCTGTGAGTCGTTGAAGTACGCCGGGACGGTGATGACCGCGCGGTCGACCTTCTCGCCTAAATAGTCTTCAGCCGTCTTCTTCAGGTCACCCAGCACCATCGCGCTGACTTCCTGCGGCGTGTAGTCTTTGCCACGCGCGTTGACCTTGACGAGCTCTTCATCGCCGCCAACCACGCCGTAGGGCACTAATTTTTCTTCCGACTGCACTTCTTTGTGACGCCGGCCCATAAAACGCTTGATCGAGAAGACCGTGTTCTTGGGATTGGTCACCTGCTGGTGCTTCGCGGGCTGGCCGACAAGCCGCTCACCTTTCTCGGTAAACGCAACGATCGAGGGCGTCACGCGGTTGCCGGAACTGTTGATCAGCACCTTAGGCTGACCGGCTTCCATGACGGCGACGACGGAGTTGGTCGTGCCCAGGTCGATGCCGATAATCTTGGACATAATGGTTACCTCGCTGCTACCTAAATCTCTATGTAATGCTTAAATCAAGCTTTATTCGCACCCACGCCCATGCGTGCCGCTCAGGGCCGTCGCTGCGTTCAGGGCATACGACGGCCTCGGTTTACAAAACGCAAACCCGATGCCAGAACCAATACCCGCTAAAACCGCCCTGAGGGCATCTACTCACAGGATGGTCTGCCAGCCGGTGAATCCGCCCTGACAGGACTGCCATATTGGCAAGACAAGGTCACACATGAGCCCGGTCATATCGGGCAAAATGAGAATCACGAAGGTGTCCAAACCCCTTCAATTTCCTTGTCAAATGGCCCCTAAAAACCGCGAACCCCTAAAAAATAAGGGAAAAATTACCCACAATTGGCGTATTCGAGTTGAAATGTACAGAAAACCGCGTAAAAATCGCGATAATTCGTTTACCCCGCAGGGGTGAAAGTAACCACGGGTTGGCTCCGATCCATGTATCGATCATGGAAGATCAACCCCAAACCGCTAGGAGAGCACCATGGCTAAGAAGAAGACCACCAAGAAGAAGACCACCAAGAAGAAAGCCGTCGCAAGCAAGGCTCCGACCAAGAGCGAAATCTTCGCTCAGATCGCTGAAAAAACCGATCTGGCCAAGCGCGACGTCGCCGCCGTCTTCGCCGAACTCGAACCCATCATCAAGAAGAGCCTCAAGGCCAACGGCGTGTTCAACATGCCCGGCCTGTGCAAGATGGTCGTCAAGAAGAAGCCCGCCACCAAGGCACGCAAGGGCATCAACCCCTTCACCGGCGAAGAGATGATGTTCAAGGCCAAACCCGCCAGCAAGACGGTACGCATCCGTCCGCTGAAGAACCTCAAGGAAATGGTCTGATCTGCCGAGTTAACTAACAACGGCAAATGAACGAACCCCCGGCATGCTCCGAAGCCGGGGGTTCTCTTTTGCGCATACCACATCACTGGTAACATATACACACACACCACAATCGGCGGAGACGGCTTCAGCCGTCGTCTCTCCCATGTAAATCCAACGCCCACCGCGCACGACAAACCAGGAGTCACACAGACGTGCCCACTACCGATAACGATATGCAGACACAACAGATCACCGATCGGCACGACCAGTACATGTCGATCAACTACGGTCGATTCCCCATCGCGATCGTGCGTGGCAAAGGTTCATTCCTGTTCGATGCCAACAATAAACGCTACATCGATCTGTTTGCCGGCTTCGGCGCAGGCGTGCTCGGGCATTGTCATCCGGACCTGGTCAGCGCTATCCACGAACAGGCTCAGAAACTCTGGCACGTCGGCAACCTATTCCACACCGAGCCGCAGACCCGCGCAGCAGAAGCCATCAGCAAACACGCCTTCGAAGGGCGCAGCTACTTCTGCCACAGCGGCGCAGATGCCAACGTCTCCGCACTCAAACTCGCCAGGCTCTACGGCCAAAAGAACAAAGGCAAAACCACAGGTGGACGATACAAAGTCATCTCCACACTCGGCAGCTTCCACGGCAGAAGCTTCGGCGCAATGGAAGCAACCGGGCAACCCAAAGTCTACGAAGGCTTCGGCCCGCTCGGCCCCGGGCATGTGCACGTCAAGTTCAATGATGTCGACGCGGTCAAAGCCGCGATCGATGATGAGACTGTCGCCGTACTCGTCGAACCGATCCAGGGTGAGGGCGGCGTCAATGTCCCCGACGATTCCTACCTCGCCGACCTCCGCACCCTGTGCGATGAACGCGACCTGGTCCTGATCTTCGACGAAGTCTGGACGGGGGTCGGTCACACCGGCAAATACTTCGGCTACCAGCACTGGAACGTTCAGCCCGACGTCATGAGCCTGGCTAAAGGCGTCGGCGGCGGGCTGCCCGTGGGCGTCTCGCACATCAGCCCCAAGTTCGCCGAACTGTTTGACTGGCGCACGCACGGCCACGCCGTCCATGCCAGCACGCTCGGCGGCAACTGCATCGCCATGGCTGTCACCGCCAAAGTCTTCGAGGTTATCGACCGTGACAACCTCATCGAAAACGCCAAAACCCTTGGCGACATGGCGACCAAACGCCTCAATGAATTTGCACAAAATCACCCGATTATCAAGCAGGTACGCGGTAAAGGCCTCTACATAGGCGTTGAACTGGATACACAGGCGTACAACGGCCGATTCACTAATGGCGGCGACGTCGTCAAGGCCTGTCTGAACAGTGGCCTAATGGTCAACGCCGTCCAGGCAAACGTCCTGCGGATCGCACCGGCTCTGAATATCGACCAGGACCTGTTCAATGAAGGCCTCGACTTACTGGAGGACGTACTTAAAGGATGAGTAATCGCACAAGGACAGCCCGACGCCTGCTGACAACGCTGCTAGCCGTAGCACTGTGTACATGCCTCCTGTCCTGCGAAACCACCTCGCCAAACGCGAATAAAGCCAAACCAATCGTCACGAACCCGACACCTGCCCAGGCTATGGGCGACCCGACGGTTGACAAGGAAGTCGGCGCGATGATCAACCGCCTCGACATGCCCCTGGACGTCTCGCTCGATGATTGCTGGGCGCAGGTCGACGAACTGGAAGTCCCCAAACTCATGCACGGCCTGTGGCAAGCCAACGGCCTGCGCATCGGCGTGTTGCACGCGGAAAACGCCGAGGCTTTCGCCAAAGCACTGCCGCCCATCTATGGCGAATCGCAAGCCAAGCTCTACAGTTCACACTACCCCACCGCCGCACGCAGCACGCCACGCCTGCTCGAACCCGTGATGGTCGACCTGACCGTCCCGCCCAAGTCCCCCACCGAATACAAAGCCATCGACGGCCGGCTCCAACTGCTCATCCGCATCGGCCGATCCGAAACAGGCCTCGCCTTCGTCGAACTCACACCCCACCACTACAAACAAAAAACCGACCTGATCCCGCGCAGCCCCCTGGAAAAACAACTCGACGGCCGCGTCTTCCGCGAACTGTCCGCGCTGCTGCCCATCACCACCGACACCGCCATCATCATCGGCCTCAACCGCCCCTGGCCGGAACAAGATACATCTGTAACCGCAGAGGCCGCAGAGGACGCGGAGAAGAATACAGCGGTAAGCGAAACCGAATCAGAATCGAGTGAACCGGAAAAACCCGAATTCAAAGTCGTCGACAAAAGAATCCCACCGGTCCCCGAAGGTTTAGGCAAATCCCTCATGACCGGCATCCGCGCCGGCCAACCCACCCAGATGCTCATGGTCATCTCCCTGATCGAAGACCCCTTCGACCGCACCCCCGAAGACGTCAACATCCCCGTCAACTAACCCCATATAGCCCGACCATCCTGGTCGGGAAGTCCTGCCATACATCACGCACCCCTCGCTCCAAAAAACGCAAAGTAACAGCTTGCATAAATCCCCTCTCCCCGCGGGAGAGGGCAAGGGTGAGGGCCGGGTGGATTATGTGATTAACATGCCTATATCCGCAGGATTGTTATCGTGTCACCTCATCATTACCACATATAATTACGGCATCGAGAAACATTTAATGGTGACAAACGATACACATTCAGATGCAACGATTGCGATCATTTCGTCAAACGCCTTCGATTTTGCGGGTGCAGATATCAGAGTATCACACCCCGCTGGCAAAGACTTGGCTGAATTCATCCTGAATCGCTTTAATGCAAACGGTGCCAGACAACTTTCTGACCCAGTGGCAGGAGAAGAGGGCTGGACATTTGACGTTGAGTTGGATTCCAACAGTTACCAACTTTTTGTTCATTGGGCGCCGATCGGCAATCCACCTGTCAACCGATGGGTCATTCAACCAGATATCAGAAAGACTTTACTTCGTACTCTATTTGGACGACGAACGGCCGAACACGAGGTTCAACCCATCGTACTCAAATTACGTCACCTGCTTGATAGCGCGGACATAATCGACGAAGTAAATTGGGTAACACAAAAGGAATTCGCTTCGATCTACTAGCTCAATGTAACAAAGCACCGCAATGTCATTCACGGAATCGGGTGTGAACTGCTTTGTTTGATGTAGATTAATCACTCACCCGACAGCGGCACACCATCACCCGATCCACCACCATTCCCCCCATCACCGCTACCATCACCCCCCTGCCCCTGCTCGCCCCCGCCGGATTTGCGCTTTCTTCTTCGCCTGCGTCGGCGGCGTTTGGATTTGCCTTCGCCGTTGCCTTCACCGCCACCGCCGTTTTGCGATTGGTCGCTGTCGGTGTCTTGTTGTTGTAGAGATTGCTCGCCGGGCTGCTGCGACGGCTGGTTATCGTTGGTGTAGCCACCACCTTCACCGTTCTGGTTGTTCTGATCGCCTTGGTTCTTCTTGTTGCGGTTGCGGCGACGGCGGCGTTTCTTCTTCGGCTGATCGTCGGTGGTTTCGACGTTGTCATCTGTTTCGACAACTGCATCCGCTTCGACCGGCGCGGTTTCTTCCTTCGGCTTGTCGCTTTCTTCATCGCGACTTCTGCCGGAGGACGACCGACGCGAAAACGCTTTCTTCTCCGCCTGCTCGGCTCGTTCCTGCTCCTGTTTGCGGAACTCGGCGCACTCTTCCTTGTTCAGCACGCGGATATTCTCAAGCGGGTACGCCGCCGGCGGACTTGTGGCGATCTTGACCAGGACAAGCTGCGTCAGGATCTGCGAACTCAACACCAGGCCGATGCCGTCTTCCGTCTCGACGAGTGTCTTACGGTGCGGCAGCTTCTTGCGCAGCTCTTCATATGTCTTATCTTCATAACGCAGGCAGCACATGAGTCGGCCGCAGCGCCCGGAGATCTTCTGCGGATCGAGCGTCGCCTTCTGCACCTTCGCCGAACGCATCGACACCGGCTTGAGCACTTTCAGGAAGTTCTTGCAGCAGCAGTACTGTCCGCAGCGTTCGTAGTCGGCAACCAACCGGGCTTCTTCGCGGTCATTGATCTGATGCATCTCGATCCGCGTCTGAAGCTCGGCTGCGAGCATCTTGACCAGCTCGCGGAAGTCGACCCAGTTCTCCGCGTTGTAATAAATGATGATCCGCTCGCCACCCAGCAATAGCTCGGCCTCGATCGGCTTCATATCCAACTCAAGCTCCTGAACGAACTGCTTGGTCAACCGGAGCACCTCGGGCTTCTTCCCGTCGAGCCGGGCCTGCTCGTTCAGGTCCGCCACCTCGGCGACGCGCAGGACCTTGCCCTGGTCGGTAAACGGGAAGTCCTTCCCGCCGGAGTTCTCGATGTAGTCGAGCATGTCTTTTCGGGAGACGCTCTTGGAGCAGCCGGAGTTCGGGCAGGTCGTCGTGAGCATCTCCCCCAGTTCGGTTCCCCGCCGCGTACGGATCACCATCTTCGATCCGCAGCCGGGCTTGTCATCGCCGCTGTAGGAAAGCTCAGCAATGAGTTTCTGGTACCCGTAGCGCACCACGATCGACTTCGGCGGCTCCAGCGCCGCGTAAGCCTTGCGATCCTCTTCCTCTTCAAGCATCACCGGAAGCGGTGTAATTGACCCTGCCATAGACAAACGACTCCGTGTAACAACACACGCCGACGCGAGACGCGGCGTGAATCGAGTTATAAATCATGTCGCCGGGCGGGTTTCTATAAATCCCCAAGCGGTCCCGGCCCCACATGGGGGTCCGTACACGAAGTCAGGTGTATGGTAAGTGCAATGCAAGCCGGGGACAAGGGGAATTGGGAATTGGGGTGTGGGGTGTGGGGTGTGGGGTGTGGGGTGTGGGGTGTGGGGTGTGGGGTGTGGGGTGTGGGGAATTGTATTTATGATTTAGGATTGATGATTTAGGATTTGTGCAAAAGGCTAACTGCTAATGGCATTCTCTTCCCCCCAACGCCGGTCCTGAGCGAAGCGAAGGTCCGGGCGGATTTAGAGCAGGAGATAGTAGAACAGGAGAGCAGGAGACGGGTATCGGGTATCGGGTATCGGGTATCGGGTATCGGGTATCGGAAAATCTTATTCCTGCTTTCTAAATTTCCTGCGTCTCCAGCTTTCTCCCCCCTACGACGCGACACTCACTGCCTTCGCTGGCTTCCTGCCCTGATCGATTGTGATCGTGACCGTCGGGAGCGTATGGATGGATTCCGTCCCCTCCACGCTTATCATCGGGATCGCGCTCGCGGGTGGCTTTGTATGCCGTTTGATCTTGCAAAACATCAGACGGATCGCCCAGCCAAAGGTACGGCGGATGTTCTGCGTATTACCCAGCATCCCGAATATCTGGGCGTTGAACGGCTTTCCACCAACGTTGGTCTTGCGGAAGAATGTGACTGCCGCCCACCACGGGTTGTAGAAGTACGCGTAACTGGTCAGGATGTTCAACTGCTTGATCCAAGGCCGCTTGTGGTGCGAGGCGATCACATAATTACCGTCATGCATGTAAGGATCAACACGCCTGCCCCCGACCTCGTCGAACACCTGCCCGGAGTTGAACGTCTCGTGGTAGAGCTTCGTGCCCGGCGCGGGGACCAGCATGAGTACCTGTAGCGTGACAGCGCCCGCTTTGCGTAGCTGCTTGACCTGGTTGAGCAGGCCGTAGTTCCCCTTGCGTGAAAACAGCGGTTGTGAGTCATGATGCATCATCATGGGATTCGGGCAGATCCCCGCGGCGCGCAGACGCTGGAACGCTTCCGTGGTCTTGTCCGCACTTTGCCCCTTCTTCACAAGCGTGGCGGTCATGTCTTCAACACCGAGCCAGAGCCCGCGGCAGCCGGCGTTGCGCATCAGCGACAGATGGTCCTTCATCTTCAGCGTGTCATGGACGGTCACTTCCGTGCCCCAGCGGACGCGCTTCTTTAAGCGCTCACCGTTGACTTCCGTTCCGGCCAGTGTCTGCGCGATATCCAGCGCGCGGTCGTGATCGTTGAAGAAGTTGTCATCGGTGCCGAAGAAGTAGCGGATGCCGTAAGCGTTACCGAGTTGGACCATCTCGTCCGCGATCCGCTGCGGGCTCTTCATACGGTTCTGCCGCTGGTTGTAAGCCGGGATCGGGCAATACGGGCAGGCGAACTTGCAGCCGAACGTCATAACAATTGAACTGATCGGGCTGTAGCGCCTTATGCGATTAGCCGGCAGCGCCTTGGGCGCAAGCGTTGTTCCTCGGCTAGGGGCTTCCAATATGCTGTAACCGATCACCGGATGCGACAACTCGTCCAGGTCGCCAAGCAATCTTTGTGTGCCGGTGTCGATAAGCTTTTCAGCCACACCGTCACGCGCACCAAGCGGATAAACCAGCCCGGGGATCTCATCCAGCGCACCCGAGTCGCGAGCCCGCACGAAGGCGGAACGCATCGGTTCGCCGTCCGCGCGCAGCGACAGGATTGCTTCGAGCAGACTCAGGAACACAAACACTTCACCCGTCACGGCCACATCGGGCCCCGCCGGGTCTTCCGGGTCTGCACTGAACACTTTGAAGGGTTCGTACACCGCGTGTGATCCGCCGACGATAATCAACGGCCGATGCGCGGGATCGATCTTCCGGGCATCTCGCACCAGCGCCTTACACGCCGCCTCATGCATGCCCATGCTGGAAACCAGGAACATGTCGGGGACACGGCCATCCAACCTCATCTGCGACGGGCTGAATCGGCGGTTCCACTGCTGCAGCACAAGGCGGGTCTTCTCGAATCCGCTATCCACCAGGGCCGAACCGATCTCACGGATGCCCGCAGGCGCCATCCGGGTATCTGCAAAAATAAACGGCAACATGCGCGTCCTGTGATCGAACGCGCAGGCCGCAACCGTAACAAGATCGTGACGCGGCGCCACGGCCCTTAATCGTTGGCGGAGCGCTGTCATCGCACCAGGTGCGAGCAACTCATCGCCCCGCTCACGTCGAGGAAGTTCCATATTGTCTGATTACCTGTTAAACCGGTGGTGATTAGAGATCTCACCACCCCGAACGCCTGTAAATGCTCACACGTATTGTAGTGGCGATCCTCCGCCCGGAACAGTGGTATATACTTTTTATTTCACAATGTGCCAAAATCCAGCTTGTTGAACATCACACAGACGCGGATTAAACACGGATTATTCGGCTGATCCCGACGACGTGTTCGACCTCGGCATACTTCAACCTTGCCTGCGTGCCGCGTGTCTGCTAACTCGTCAGGCATGAACGAACAGCATTCATGTGTTCGATATTAAGCCCGGTTAGGGTTATGACTAAATCACAAGACATAAAGCCGATTCATATCAGACTTGGCAAGATATCCGAATCAAGCGCCGGAACAGTACAAAAGTACACCCATGAAGTGGAAGGTGCTGCCGGCAATCACCATCAGGTGCCAGATCGCGTGGAAGTAACGGATACGGTTGTCGTAATGGAAAAAGACAATCCCAAGCAAATAACACCCTCCTCCCGCGAACAACCAGAACATCATATTCAAAGGCAACGTCACAAAAGCGATCACGGGCAGTAACCCCAGCGCCAGGTAGAGTTTGGTCGTCACATCCCCCGAACGCACATTATGAACAAACGCCGCTTTGGCAAAGAAGCCGTACAACGCAACCGCCCAGAGCAGGATGTGCAGGATCCACCAGGGCCCTTCGCGCAGATGCGTTAACGCAACCGGCGTGTATGAGCCGGCGATAAACAGGAATATGACCGCCTGATCGATGATTCGTAAGGTATGGCGCGTGCGTGGCCGACGCATGACATGCGAAAGCGTCGAAGCGGTATACACCGCGATCAGTGTCGCCGCGTAAATCGCACAGGCACTCACCTCCCATGCCCCTCCAAACCTTGCCGAGACAACGATTAACAGGACCGCCGCCGCCACACTGAGCACCAGGCCCAATGCGTGGGTCACTGCATTGATCGATTCTTCACGATGATCGACACGTCGATGTACCCACCGCTGCTGCCGCAACATGTCCTCTTCCGTACGATGCCAGCGGCGGAAAGGTACCCAGAATTTGATTGTGGACCATGTGGACATTACCAAACATAGTAGCGGGTTATTGATCCGGTCGTATCAGGTTCCATCAATAATGTGTAAATGTATGAATATGAGGCAAGGTTCGGGGATTTTGTTCCCTGCGTTTTCTGCTTTTCTGGGTTTCGGCTTTCCAGCTTTCCTCGCCTACCGTGGCACCGCGCCCAAGCCCGGATCGCGGCACAACTCGCCGGGCGGATTCAGCTTATCGACCTGTTCCATCACCGCCCTGCTCAACTTCACATCCGCGGCAGCCATGTTGTCCTGCACCTGCTCCACCGTCCTCGGCCCGATGATCGCGCATGTCACGCCCGGGATCTTCAAACACCATGCGATCGAGAACTGGCTGCTGGTGATGTCGTGTTCGTCCGCCAACTGGTCGACCGCTTCCATCAAAGGCCACTGCGCCGGCGGGAAGTCTGACTTGCCGGTCGATTCATACCACGAACCCTTGGGGAATTTGCGCCCGCCGCGCGTGTACGTCCCCGCAAGTCGGCCGCGCGCCAGCGGCGCCCACACGATCGTCGCGACGTTATATCGCAAACAGAACGGCAGCACTTCTTTCTCGATCCGTCGATCAATAATATTGAACGGCGGCTGCTCCACATCGAAGCGGATCGTGTTCAGTTCCTTCGCGATAAAGTGCGCCTCAGCCAACTCCCACGCGGGGAACGTGCTGCTCGCCGCGTAAAGGATCTTGCCTTGCTTGACAAGATCGTCCAGCGCCCGCAGCGTCTGATCGATCGGCGTGTCCGGGTCCGGCCGATGAATGTGGTACAGATCGATCCGATCCGTCTTCAATCGTTTAAGCGACTGCTCGACTTCGCGCACGATGTGCCAGCGGTGGTTGCCCGCATCATTGATATGATCCGACCGCCGCCCGTGTACTTTCGTCGACAGCACAACCTCATCGCGCTTGCCGGATTTAGCTAACCAATCTCCAATGATCGACTCGCTCGCGCCTTCGTTGTACACGTTCGCGGTATCAATAAAGTTGCAGCCGCCCCCGACATAGGCATCCAGAATCTTCTCAGCCTCGCCCGCATCCGTCCTGCCCCCGAAGTTCATCGTCCCCAAACAGATCGGCGAAACCTTGACGCCGGTACGACCAAGTATGCGGTAGGTCATCTTGAGTCTCCAATGAAAGCCCAGCAAGTTGAGAACTCATAATAGTCAGCAAGTCCGACTAAGGATAGCCGATCGGACATGAAATATTCAGGCCTTAAGCATAACACCTTAACCAAAGAAGTGTATCCGCATGTTCACGACCACACACATTACATGACCGGGCCCCAAGGCGCTGCGAGGCGAACGAAGACTCCCAGCAGCATCAGCGTGACCGAACCAAGAAACCACGCCGCCGGCAAAAAGACAAGCAGGCTCCCGACGGCCGCAAGCCGCCGGTTCGGCACGAACATAAGCAGGCAGTTTAAGACAAACACCGCCAGGAAAATTGCCGCGATAGTCGCAAGCCCCGCATGCGCAATCATGTCGTCCGGCCTCGCATACTCGATATCAAAAGGCTCGCATATGTGAGGGATAACCTGGCACAAGATCCCTGATGTGCACGCCAGCAGCGCCGTGATAACCAAACTCACCGCCACAACAGTCTTGAACAACCCGTCGCCGGGATTCAATGATAGATCGTCGCATGACATAACACACCTGCGATCTTGCCACTCTTGCCTCAGTTTTCGTGCCACCGGAATAAAGCCAGTATAACACTTCCATATCCTGTATTGAAGCGCTATCTCTGACCCCAAAGATAAAAAAACAAATCTGCCGAACCGAGTCGGACTGGATCAGTGATGACTGATATCTACTGCTATCTCACCTGCCGGAGAAACTGATCAGGTAACGTCATAGGGTTCACTTCTCCACTCACCCCCTCAACGACGCACTATCACTCGCTCCCAGGTTCAAAAAGATCTGTCGCGTCGCGTCTGACTGATTCAGCGTGTAGAAGTGGATGCCCGCGACATCGTGGTCCAGCAGGTCACGGCACTGTTCGGTTGCCCAGTGGATACCGACGCGCTTGATCGCTTCAGGGTCGTCACCCGCGCGCAGGATCGACTTAAGCAGCGGTGCGGGATAGCGTGAGCCGGCGGACAGTTCTGCCATGCGCTTCATGCCCTTGGCGCTGGTGATCGGCATGATGCCCGCGATGATCGGCACACTGATCCCCGCCAGCTTGCAGCGATCTCTGAAGTCGTAGAAGTCATGGTTATCGAAAAACAACTGCGTGCAGATGTAGTCCGCCCCGGCGTCGACCTTGGCCTTCAGATACTCCATCTCCAATAGCCGGTTCGGCGTCGCAGGATGCCCCTCCGGGAAGCCGGCCACACCGATGCCAAAACCCCGCTTGTCCGGGTGCAACCCTTCTTCATTAAATGCCTTGATAAACCGCACCAGGTCCGCCGCATGCTGGAACGCATCGTCCGCCCTGTTGTAACCGCTCTTGCCCGCCGGCGGATCGCCCCCCAGCGCCAGGATATTGCTGATCCCGTGCTCCGCGTACTGCTCCAGTATCCCGCGGATATCCGCCTCGCTGTGACTCACGCAAGTCAGGTGCGGCACCGTCGTCACATTCAGCTCCTGCCGGGCACGGATGACCAGCTCGCGCGTCAGGTCACGCGTCGAACCGCCCGCCCCGTACGTCACCGATACGAACGAAGGCTTCAACGCCTCCAGCTCTCGGATGCTGTTATATAGCTTCTGCGAAGCCTCCTGGGACTTCGGCGGGAAAAACTCAAACGAAAACGTCGGCGTACTTGCCTGGAATATGTCCTGTATGTGCATGGTAGATATGGTAGCAACCGCAAACCAACTTGCGGCCGACCCCGCCCAACAGCCCCCAGACACCTGACATGCCCAGCGGATCGCCCCCTCCCAATATCGACCTCATCATCCCCGCTCGCAACGAGCAATCCAACATCCCCGCCCTTTTCGAGCAAATCCCCACCACGCTTTTCCGCCACATCATCCTCGCCGACAACGGCTCATCCGACCGCACCGCCGACCTCGCCCGCGACCGCGGCGCAATCATCGTCCACGAATCCCAACCCGGCTACGGCGCAGCCTGTCTCGCCGCACTCAAATGGATCGCCGACCAAGGCCACGCAAGCGCCCCCGCCGCCGTCGCCTTCCTCGATGCCGACCTTTCCGATGATCCATCACAACTGCCCAAGCTCTGCGAGCCCATACTCGAAAACCGAGCCGACCTGGTTATCGGAACCCGCGCCCGCTTGGCCGACCCCGGCGCACTCGATCCACACCAACGCTTCGGCAACTGGTTAGCCTGCAAACTCATCGCACTCACCACGAGAAAACGCTACCGCGATCTCGGCCCGATGCGCATCATCAACTACCAATCGCTTCAACAACTCAACATGCAGGACCGCACCTGGGGATGGACCGTCGAAATGCAATTCAAAGCCGCCCGACAAAACATGAACGTCGTTGAGATCGATGTGCGCTACCGCAAACGACGTTCAGGCAAAAGCAAGATCTCCGGCTCGCTTATCGGTAGCGCCAAAGCCGGTTTCAAAATTATCGGAACCATCCTCACCCTCGCATGGGTTAACCGAAATCAAAAATGCTCTTGCCTTTCCCCCTCTCCCCTTGGGAGAGGGCCGGGGTGAGGGCCGGTTACCTGTAAATGCACGAATTACGAATGCACGAATGTCGAATGAATGTTCAAATGACGAATGCCCAATGGTTCACACCAAACCATTCGTCATTTGTGCTTTGTCATTCTTTCGACATTCGTCATTCGTGCATTCGAACTTCTACCCTCATCCGTGGCTAACAAAGCGCGCAAACAAAAAGGGACGCCCGAAGGCATCCCCTTTCACTAAGCTCCAAACAGTATTTGATTTACGCGGCGCGCGGCTCCTGAAGAAGCGACACCGACTGACGTCCGGATAACCCCGCATCGACTTCGTGCCAGTGTGCGATCGACTTCTCGCCGCGCTTCCAGCACAAGAGGACATCTCGGCCCTGGTGGATCGCGGGAAAATCAACCAATCCCAGCTCAAAATCCTTCAATTCCACGCCCACCGCGTGCAATTCATCCACCAACTCACCGAGCCGGTCCATCGTCTTTTCATACTCTCGCTCGGCCTCGACATCCGCCCCGCCGGGTCGGTCTGCGCTGCGACGCAACTCGATAATCCGTGCATACACGCTCGTGATATCATCAACAATGCGAGAGATATACGGCAAAGCGCGGTTCGCATGCTCCAGCGAAAACACTTTCTTCTCAGATTCAAGGACGACGGCCGAGGACATGGATGCGTTTTCTGTCGTCATATTCAATCTCGTCAAAAAAGTTCTACGCTTACCACCTCGCCGCACGCACGCCCGAAACACGGCTCAATACATCCCATCACTTCGGGCCCACCAAAGTATCGGCGTAATCCCCAAGTCAAATTCAAAAACATGGGCATACAACACAGCCAAAAACAGGTTCGATAATCCCCCTGTGTTTCATTCGTCACAGGCCGTATGAAATGTAAGAAGACTCAACCTATCTTCACAGGTGAAAGTCAATCTCAAAAATACTTCGCATCCCCGCAACTTACCCAGATAGGCGAATCAGTCATTCACGCCACCCCCTCTCCCCGCGCCAGAGGGCAAGGGTAAGGGCAGGATGACTGCAAATGCACGAATTAAGAATGCACGAATGTCGAAAGAATGTTCAAGTGACGAATGTTCAATGATTCACACGGATACATTCGTCATTTGGGCTTCGACATTCTTTCGACATTCGTCATTCGTGCATTCGTCATTCTCAACCATCCGTGTTAATCCGTGGTTAAATCCTGGCCCGAAAACAGGCTTCCCGAAACTGCGATCATTACTCCGCCTCGCGCAGCTCCGGCGCGACCTTGCCCCGCATCTTGAAGAACGCGATTCGCAGGTCCATCACCAGGCTGAACAGCAGCGGTACGACCACCAGCGTGAAGAAGGTTGACACGATTAGCCCGCCGATCACCACGCTGCCCAGGCCGCGATAAAGTTCACTGCCTGAACCGGGCATCAGCACCAGCGGCGCCATGCCGAACACGCTCGTCGCCGTGGTCATGAAGATCGGCCGGATACGTGTGCGGACCGATTCGCTGATCGCCTCACGCGGCGACATCGCCTCAATCTTGTCATCCTCGCTCTCGCCCACACCACGCATGAAGTTCAATGCCTGGTGCACCAGCAGGATCGCGTTGTTCACCACGATGCCGATCAGGATCACGAAACCAAGCATCGTCAGCGTATCCAGTTGCTGGTTCTCATCGAAGAACCGCATCACCGCCAGCCCGAGGAATCCGCCCACCGTCGCCAGCGGCACGCTGAACATGATCACGAACGGATACAGGTAACTCTCAAACAGCGCCGCCATCAGCAGGAACACCACCAACAGCGCCAGGAACATCCGGCTGGAAATCAGGCTCTCGGCACTCGCCAGCGAGAATCCGTGCCATTCACCAAGTAAAGCGTGACGCACCTGCGTTAACTTGTCAGCGGTACCCGAGATGAGGATCTCGGTCTGATCCGACAATTGCCCCGAATCCCGCAGCCGATCGATCGTGGCCTGCACATCCGTGGTCAACTGCTCCAACGGCATCCCAACCGGTGCAGCAACGTTCAACGTCACCGCCCGTTGGTAATCGATCCGGCGGATCTCCTGGGGCGACGTCGTCTGTACCACCTCCGCCACGTGCGACAGCGGCACGACACCCGTGTTGCCGTCCTTGTCCTGATACGCAACGGGGATCATCGAAAGCGTCTCGGTCTCCAACGGCAGGTCGGGATGACGCACAAGAAGCAGGTCAACGTTCTCGCTGCCCATCCGGTAATCACCGATGGTTAACCCGTCGACCAGGCCTCGCACCGCGGCGCCCAGCGAACCGGCCTGGATACCCAGCGCACTTGCCTTGACGTAATCCACCTTGACCTGCGCCTCGCGGCTGGGCAGGTTGAAGTTCATCGGTTCTGGATTCACGCTGTTCTGGCCGTACATCCCCATGAACGTGCCGTACAACACACCCGCATCTTCACGGATCGAATCCATATCCTGACCGGTGACTTCCACATCGATCGTATTACCACCGAGCAGGTCCCGACCGAACAAACCCTGTTGTGCCGCCACGCCGAATGTTGCAGGCATCCCCGACGCCGCAGACATCAGCAAGCCCGCCACAGGCGCGACGTTCTGATCGTCGCCGCTCATCGCACCGTAGAACGCCATGCCCCGGAACGACACGAAGAAGAAGTTCGCCACCGGAGGCACATGAGCGATCGGCTGCCGCGTAAACGGATGTATCGCAGGCGGCAGGTCCTTCAGGTCATCATACGATTCGGCTTCCCAATAAGGCTTCAGATTGGTTTCCATCTGATCGCCCATCTCGCTGACGTGATGGATGTTGTAGCCCGGCGGCTTGAGCAACATACCGAACACCAGGTTCTTGTTGCCGTTCGGCAGGTAACTGGTCGGCGGCATCAACAGCCACGCACCCAGCATCGACATGCCCGTCATCAACAGCACGATCCCTAAACGCGCCGAGACACCGAACACATTCGGCACCGTGATCGCGTGGATCAAACCCGAATAAGCACGTGGGATCAAACCAAAAACCGAGCCCAGACCGAACAGGTTCTTCGCCCGCGACTTGAGTGTATTCTTGTCCGCTTCCAAGTCGTGAGGCTTAAGGAAGCGCGCCGCCGCCGTCGGGATCACCGTGACCGATACGACCAGTGACAGCAACACCGCGGCACAGATCGCAATCGCAATGTCGCGGAACAACTGTCCCGCTTCTTCCTGCAGGAAGATGACCGGCACGAACACCGCGACCGTCGTCAACGTCGACGCCAGGATCGCGCCCCACACTTCCTTCGCCGCATCGTACGCCGCCCGACGCACGGGCTTACCCATCGACAGGTGGCGGTCGATGTTCTCAAGCACCACGATCGCAGCGTCCAGCACCATACCCACGCTGAACGCAAGCCCCGCCAGGCTGATGACGTTCAGGTTACGCCCCGCCACCGTCATCACCACGAACGTGCCGATGATCGAGATCGGGATCGCCAGCGCTACGATGATCGTCGGTCGGATCGTCCGCAGGAACAATAACAACACCAAACCCGCCAGCGAACCACCGAGCCAGAGGTTGTTCTGCACCAGCCGGATTGCTTGTTCGATATAAGACGTCTCGTCGTAGACCTGTTCGATCGTCAGGTTCGGCGCGATCGTCGGCAGGATCTGCTCGTTTACGATATCGAGCCGTTTGTGCAGTTCCGCCATCACCGTCATCACGTTTGCGCCGGACTCACGAAATACCGGGATCGCCAGCGCGTCCGAACCCTTGGAACGCACGAAAGAACGACGCTTCTCCAGCGTTTCTTCCACGTCACCCAGGTCCTTGACGCGCACCGGACCTGCGTCCGTATCCATCACGACGGTTTCCAGTACGTCTTGCGTGTTGTCGTATTGACCCACCGTCCGCACACGCACATCCAGCCGGCCCTCTTCAAGATCGCCAGCCGAGACGTTCACGTTCTCGCCCTGGATCGCACTACGAAGCGTGTTAAACGTGATGCCGCGCTGCGCCAGCTCGCGCGGATCGATCTGGATGTGTACCTCGCGGTTCAATCCGCCGTACACGTTGACCTGCGTCACGCCTTCGATCGTTTCCAGGTAAGGTTTCACGCGGTCTTCGACCATCTCGCCGATACCCTGAACATTGAAGTTCGGGTCGCTGCTGGTCAGGATCAACCAGGCGATCGCACGGTCCGGCCCCGTATCGCCGCTGGCGATCACAGGCTCGTCCACATCGTCCGGGTACTCCGGCACCTCACGCAGCTTGTCCGACACTTCCTGGCGGGCGCGGTTCATGTCCGTGCCGACGTAGAACTCCAGCTCGATCGACGCGTTACCCGTGCTCGCCGTCGCCGTCATCTTCCGCAGGTTCGATACGCTCTTGAGCTTGTCTTCCTGCTCCTGAATGATCTCGCTCTCAACCTCGTCGGGACTGCGGCCGACCCAACTCGTATCGATGGTTAATAGCGGCTGGTCGACGTTCGGCGTCAACTGGATCGGGATCGACAACAAAGACAGCAAACCGAACAGGATCAGCAGCAGCACGCTGACCGATACCTTCACCGGATTACTGATTGCGAATCGGATGATGTCCATAAGCTATGGGTCTTGGGTTCAGGGTTCGGGATTCAGGGCTTGGCGTTAGAAAAACGCATCAGAACCCTGTGAATTAACGCGTAAACACGCGCCTCGGTTGTCTTGGATTCTCGGAATCGCTCGGTGTATCAAGCGCCCTCGGCCGCTTGCGATGCATCAGCGCTTCCTGCTGATTCTTGCGCCGGTGGGCCTTGCGGCTTATCGACATCGATCAGGGGTTGGCCCGGCATCAATCGTTCAGCGCCTTCGGTCACAACCACCGCACCGTCAACCAGCACATGGCTGTCCGATGCACTGACCGGTTCAACCGCAACGCGCCCCTGCTCGTTGAACAACACCTTGACCGGCACCTGCGCGGCGCTGGGCATCGGTGAACCTTCCGCAGCCGGCGTCGAAACCCACACGCTTACATCCTCAAGCGAATACAACACCGCATCCTCGGGCACCGTCAGGAAGTCGCCCGGCTCACCGACGGGCAGGCTGATCGTCACGCTCATGCCAGGCTTCAACCGACCGCCCTGATCGTCGAGCCTGATCATCACCGGGAACGTCCGCGCCGAGTTGCGCCCGTTCGGGTTGATCGTCACCACCTTGCCTTGCACCTTGATGCCTAACGGATCGACCAACACCACTGCCACGTCACCAACCTTGATGTGATCGATCATCTTCTCAGGCACGTCCGCAATGGCGTCAAGATCACCTAACGTGATCACTTCAACGATGTCATCACCGGGCTGCACCCATTGGCCGACTTCGGTTTCCTTCATAGTCACCGCGCCATCGAACGGCGCGAGCACGACGAGTCGTTCCACTTCACGCTGAACACGATCACGCTCGGCGATCGCTGCGCTGAGGTTCGCTTCATCGGACGCGACCTGCGCCCGCATGTCCTGCACTTCCTTCGGCTTGGCGGATTGTTGACGGTTCAGCTCATCGAGGTATTGCAGGTCGAGTTTGGACTGATCGAGCGTCGCCTGCGCGGCCGCAACATTGGCATCGGCCCGCTTGAGATCTTGCTTCACCCACACGCCGTCGATCTCGGCCAGCACGGTCTTGCCGCCCACGACCCGGTCGCCCTCTTCGACAGGCACTTTCAATACCTTGCCCTCGACCTCCGCCGCGACGGTCGCCCGACGCAGCTCGCGGAGCCGGCCGATCACCGACACGCGTTTGCGCACATGCTCCACACGCGCTACACCTGTGCGCACCGTTGCTGGTGGAAAACCCGCATGCTCAGCGCCACCGGTTTGCTCCGGGGCCGCACCTGGTGTAGAGCCGCCGGCTTGGGGCATCGTCACCCACAACACCACGGCCAGGGCCACCGCGCAGACCGCGATGACGGACGACGATATAGAGATAAATAAGTGTTTTGATGGCATATTCAGCTAAAATTCTGGGGTTTGCGGGTTGCGTGTTCGTACATCGTACGATATCGTGGAAGTCTAATACACCCGCAAGATCGGGTCAAGCCGAATTCGTCCGTTATTAACCGCATCATGCCCAAACCCAACAACACCGCCCAATCGGAAAACCGCCGTTGGCAACAAGCCAGCCGTGATCAACGACGTGACCTGATCACGGATGCCGCACTTAAGCTCTTACACAAAAAGGGTTTGAACGCCGTGACCATGCGGGCCGTCGCCGAGCAGTTGGGTATCGGAGCCATGACGCTCTACACCTACGTCAACGGCAAGAGCGGCCTGCACCGCGAGATGGTCCGCCGCGGTTTCCAGCTTCTGCACACCGGCTGTGATGCCAATTCCACCCTGGACACCACCGACCCCGATAGCCCCCGCAAGTGCTGGCGCGGCGGCGCCCGAGCTTATCTGAACTTCGCGCTGGAGAACCCGAATCTTTATAAGTTGATGTTTGATCAGTTCATGGCCGCCGAGGACCACGACGTATTGCACGGCGGATTCCAGAACCTCTTCGACAAAGTCCGCAGCCGCATGCACGACAGTGCCGTACCGCCCGTCGACCTCGACCGCGCCGCCCGCGCCAGCGCCGGCCGGTTCTGGATCGCCCTGCACGGCCTGGCCATGATCTCCATCGCCGGCCGCCTCGGCGTCCTCGAAGGCGGACTCGAAGAACTCCTGGACGACCTGATCGAACACGTCGCCCCGCCGGTGTGATGGCGTGTCGACACACACTCAGAATAAGGGGCCAAGAGTCGGTGTGGCTGTAGACTTCTGGCACCTTTTTCGCTTCGCTCCTTTTTTGATCCCATAGTGCTCGGATCCAGGACGAACACTATACTGTTACCAACAAGCCCAGCGGGTTTGTGTTTCATTTTCTGTTGGCGAGTCGGGTAACACATCTCACGAAAGGATCACCCATGGATTTAACGCGCAAGTTGATCGCGGAGTTGATCGGTACTTTCTGGCTGGTGTTTGCGGCGTGTGGTGCGGCGGTGATGGCGGCCGGTGTTCAAGATGTGGGGATCGGCTGGTTTGGTGTTGCTGCGGCGTTCGGATTGGTGTTGCTATCGCTGGCTTACAGTATCGGCCCGATCTCGGGCTGCCACGTCAATCCGGCGGTGACGGTCGGGCTGTGCGTGGGCAAGCGTTTCCCGGCTAAAGATGTCGTACCTTACATTGTTGCCCAGACGATCGGCGCGGTGATCGGCGCGGCTTTGTTGTACTTTGTCGCTAATGGCAAAGAGGGATTCGCGGCCGGCGGCTTTGCATCGAACGGTTATGGCGAACACTCGCCGGGCGGTTATCCGTTAGCCTCGGTGCTTGCGATCGAGATCATCGCGACGTTCATGTTCGTGTTTATCATCCTGGCAGTCACACGCAAGACTACTTCAACTGCCGCGACCGGTGTGGCGATCGGCATTGCGCTATTTACAGTGCATCTTGTTTGTATCCCGGTAAGCAACTGCTCGGTCAATCCCGCACGCAGCCTCGGCCCGGCCATCTTCGCAGACGCATGGGCGTTGCAGCAGGTCTGGGCGTTCTGGGTTGCGCCGATTGCCGGCGGGATTCTTGCGGGTGTTGTGAGTTTGTTGCTGACGGGGGATGAGGCGAAAGAATAGATTTAAGCAGCGATATGACGATCGGTAGCCCGCTTTTTGATGTGATGCAATTACTCCGGCCATAGCCCTTTGGCTATGACCGGGCTTTTATATGTGGCATTCAGTTCGTTTTGAGTTAATATCATTGAATACTGATCGATATACGAAACTAACTGGGGATTTGTCTTGAGTAACGAACGCCGCGACAGACTCGAACAATTCACTGAATGGTGTCAACAATACATCACAGGCGATGAGAAAAGCGAAGCACAGATATTTCTGGATCGTTTCTTTCAAGCATTCGGTCACGATGGTTTATTGGAAGCGGGCGGTGCTGCGGAGTTCCGTATTAAGAAAGCCAGCGAAGATGGCGGGGGCACTTCATTCGCAGACTGTGTCTGGAAACCTCACGTTCTGATTGAGATGAAAAAGCGCGGTGAGGATTTATCTCGCCATTACCGCCAGGCATTTGACTACTGGACCCGCCTGGTTCCGGGGCGGCCTCACTACGTGGTACTTTGTAACTTCGATGAATTCTGGGTTTACGACTTCGACACACAACTGGATACGCCGGTTGATAAAGTTCCAATCAAGGAGCTACCTGATCGATTTGGGCCTCTTGCCTTCTTGTTCCCAACACACGAAACACCGATCTTTGGCAACGACAACGAGAAAGTTACACGTGAAGCCGCCGGGCGACTCGGTGTACTTTTCCGCAAACTAAAAGCACGTGACGACGTCGGACGAGAGAAGGCTCAACGTTTTGTATTGCAATTACTCGTCGCGTTATTTGCCGAAGACATCGGCTTGCTCGAGCCGTACACCATTGAACGCCTTGCCGGCGACTGTCATACACCCGAAGACAGTTATGAATTGTTTGGCGGGCTGTTTATAGCCATGAACGAAGTCGAGGTCCGTGACGGGGGCCGATATAAAGGTGTTCAGTACTTCAATGGCGGCCTGTTTGCCAATCCCGCCCGGATAGAACTTGCGCCCGACGAGCTAAACCAGATCAAAGAGGCGGCGCGGGAGAACTGGTCAAAGGTTCGGCCGGAAATCTTCGGCACGATCTTCGAGCAAACCTGCAATCAGGATGAGCGCCATGCCTTCGGCGCCCACTTCACTTCTGCCGTTGACATTTACAAGATTATCCGCCCCACGATTACCGAGCCGTGGGAGCAGCTTATTGATAAAGCGGACACACTCAAGCGCCTGCGTGAGTTACACCAGCATATGCAGGCTTATCGCGTGCTTGACCCGGCCTGTGGCAGCGGCAACTTCCTGTACCTGGCCTACCGTGAACTCAAGCGTCTGGAAAAGAAACTGATTGATAAGCTCGCCGAGGTTTCCAAGAGGCAAGGCGGCGGGCAAGGCCAGTTCTCATTTGTCACGACGCGCCAATTCTTCGGCATGGATATCAATCCCTTCGCTGTTGAACTGGCCAAGGTCACGATGATGCTCGCCCATAAGCTCGCGATAGATGAATTGCACATCGATGAGCCCGCACTGCCCTTAGATAACCTTGACGAAAATATCCGCTGCTGTGATGCACTGATCACACCACGAGAATCGCCCTTCGCCCCCCCGCCTCTGGCCGACCCGCCCGAACACAATGGCAAGGTCCCCACAGCCTGGCCGGATGCCGACGTCATCATTGGCAATCCACCGTTTCTCGATGCGCGCAAGACGACAATGGAGCACGGCTCCGAGTACACCGGTTTGCTGGAGCGCTTCTATCCGGATATCGGGCGACGATCCGATCTGTGCGTGTATTGGTTCCGCCGCGCCCATGATCATCTACCGACCTGCACGCCGGAGATGCCTTTCCGGGGGCGAGCCGGACTTGTCGGCACCCAGAATGTACGCAATAACGATGCACGCGAGGGCGGTTTGGACCATATCGTCACCTCCGGCACCATTGTGGAGGCTGTCGACAACCAGCCGTGGTCCGGCGAGGCCAACGTCCACGTCTCGATTGCCAATTGGGTTAAACACAGCCCCCCGAGCGAGCCGCCGCGTGCCGCGGCGGATGCCCGCGACGACACGTCGCGGCTCGCCCTCGATACCGAAACACTAATTATCCCAAAAAAGAAAAAACTCTGGTTCAAGGTCGAATCGATGTTCAAGGGTCCGCGAAAACGAGGACAGGGGCCTGCGACCAAGGACTATGAACTCAACTACCGAGAATGCGAGCGTATCAGTGCAGCACTGTCAGATCAAACTGATGTAACTCAATCATCGATCATGCAATGTAATCGAAATCCCAAGGTGGTATTTGAGGGTGTACAAACGGGCCACAAGGGTTTCGTAATCAACAAATCAGAAGCACAATCCATCCTTCAAGATCATCCTGAGTGTAGCCTGTACCTGAAACCATTCTTGAATGGATCCGATCTATTGAGTGGCAAATATGTAAATCACCCGGAATATGTTATTGACCTCAGTAAGACTGACATATTAACCGCTTCGACATTCCCATATCTCTTAAAGATCATTCAAGAACGTGTATTGCCAGATTGGACAGCGAATGCTGAAAAAGAGAATATGAAAACGGGGAAAGATACTGGCGAACACCAGAACAGACTGAAGACATGGTGGGCTCTTAAGCGACCTCGTATGGATTTGCAGGATGCTCTTGATAAACACACCCGTGTAATTGCCTGTTCGGCAGTCATGAAACGCAACGCCTTTGTTTTTCTTGAATCAAACATATTACCAACGAATGCAATTAAAGTTTTTGTATTTGATGATGATGATAGCTTTGGCGTGATACAGTCGGGTGTACACTGGCAGTGGTTCGTCGCCAAATGTTCCAAGCTAAAGAGCGATTTCAGATATACACCTGAATCAGTTTTCGACACCTTCCCCTGGCCGCAATCCCCGTCAGCTAAAGACATAGATGCGGTGGCGGAGGCCGGACGTGAGGTGCGGCAGGTGCGAGGTGAGGCGTTGAAGAAGATCAAGGGTGGGTTGCGGGCGGTGTACCGGACGTTGGAGTTGCCGGGCAAGAATCCGTTGAGGGATGCACATGCGGCATTGGATGCGGCGGTCATGCAAGCGTATGGATTTTCGGCGAAGAAAGACCTGCTTCAACAACTACTGGATTTGAATCTTGATGTTGCTGAGCGTGAGAAGAAAGGCGAGCTGGTGACCGCGCCGGGTGTGCCTGCGGATTATCCTGATCCGAAGAAACTTGTGACGGATGATTGTATTCGGCCGTGATGTGAAACAAATCACATGCGCTGGTAAAGGCAACCCCGGCCAAAACCCTTTAGGCTATGACCGGGCTTTGGGGATGATGTGGGCGCGTGGCTACGTTGCGCTGGGGGCGGTGAGTTGTAGCCAGGCGGGGGTGGTGGCTTTGGTGTTGTTGGTTGTCGGGTCGGGCTGGTGGGCGAGTTCGTAGAAGGTTGGGGGTTCGTAAGTCCAGCCTAACTTCAGGCGGGCTTGTTCATCTTTGATTTTGTTGTAGACGTAACGACCTGCGAGGGGTGCGGCGAGGCGGGCCTTTAGGCCAAAGGTTTGGTAGAGGTCTTTTAGGACGGCGTTGATGCGCTGGCGTATCGCGGGGTTTTTGCGGTAGAACTTTCTTGCAGCCCAGAGCGCGGCGGCCTGGGTGGTGGGCAGTTCGTTGGCTTCTTGTGCATAGCGTTTGCGGATGCGAGGGTCTTCGTGTTTTCGGTAGCGTTTGTAGCCGGCAAGCGTGGTGCGGATGACGCGGACGATGCTTGGGCCGTTGACTTCGAAGTCACGGTCGAACGCGTTGATGATGGCTTGGGTTTCGATGCCGTCTTTGAGGTGCGGGTGATGATAGTTGAACTTGAGCTGGCCGTGCGCGTCGGCAGCTTCGTGGCAGTCGGGGTCGGTGAGGCTGCCGTTTTGTTTCATCTGTTCCCACAGCGCGGTGCCGGGGATCGGCGTGTAGAGCATGAACTGGTGGAACTCGGTGTCGTGGCTGACTGCATAATCGATCGCGGCATTGAGGTTTTCGGGCGTGTGTTCTTCGAGTCCGATGATGGTGGAGCCGAGGACGCGGATGCCGTGGGATTGCAGGGTTTTGACAAGCTCGATCGTGTTTGCTCCGCTGAGTTTTGCGTACTGGCTTTGCTTGCCTTCCAGACCCATCCATACCCATGAGATCCCGAGACCGACGAGTTGTTCGATCTTGTAGGACTTGAGGACGTTGGCGGAGGAGAAGACGTAGAGCGACCAGGCTTTGTCGTGTTGTTCCATCAGTTCGAGCAGGCGCAGGGCGCGCTTGCGGTGCAGCAGGAAGTTTTCATCCATGACGAAGAACGAATTGATCTTGAGGTTCTGTTCGAGGTCCTGCATGACTTCGAAGAGTTCATCGCCTGTTTCGTAGAAGTTGATGAACCTGCCCTTGCCGCCGAACATCGCGCTGGTGGAGCAGAAGTTGCAGCCGACGGGGCAGCCGACGGAAGGGATGACCGTCGCAGCGACGTCGCCGGGTTTATCGCGGAGCGTGATGCCCATGGTCCGCGCGCCGATGCCGGAGAGGATGTGCGGGTGATAGATCGGCTGATCTTCGCGTTCCCCCAGGAAGCGTCGCAGCCAGCGTACGCCCTCGCCGCGGACGATGTGGTCGGCATCAACCTTGTCGGCAAGCGTAGGCATGTTGGCGATGTGCCCGCCGATGAGGATGGTTGCCTGCGGTTGATAGGCGCGGATCAGCCGGCACATGTGGATGACCTTGCCGACGTTGGGCATGATCGCGGTGATGCCGATGACATCGTATTGGTTCTGGCTGAGCTCTTCGACAAAGCGGTCGCGTGTGGGGAAGTCGAGCAGCGTGCAGGGCGCGGTGATGTTTGCCTGGAGGAGCATGAGCCCCCACGAGCGGTGGAACATGCGCAGGGAGAACGGGCCTTGCGTGCGTGTGACCTGGTTGTGGTACAGCTCCATCGGGTTGATGGACCGGCTGCCGAACTCATCGTCTTGTGCGTATGGGCCGAAGACGCTGGTGAGCAGGACGCGAGCTTTGTTGCCTAAGGGGTGCGGCGTGATGTCTTGCGCGTTTGCGGCGTGCACGTTGGCGGGCCGTTGCTGAACGGGCAGTGACAGGCCTTCTCGCCTGCTGTTGGCTGTTGTGTTTTGCAAGTGGTACTCAATTCCCGCCGTGTATATGTAAAGTTGTATCGTTCACGATTTTAAAAGTGGACCATCATGTCTTGTTAATTGTAGGCCGTCAAATGATCGGGGTGTCAATGCGTGCGTGTTGGTCGAGGTGTATTCAGATAAAATCGGGCCTGATCGAGCGTGAGGTGGGTTTTGTGGAGAATTTTCAGCCCGGTGATGAGACCAACAGAGCGGTAGATTGGCGTGTTGTTGGTGCGGGTAGGCTGACGGCTACCCCAAGCAAGCGGGATCGATCCTAGTCAATGCATTGTGGAGCGGTTAAGAGACCGATCGCACAATGACGGTTTGGTTTGGTGAGGGGGTCCAGGATGCTATTGAAAAGATCGATGACTGGAACGATACACAACCTGCCTGGACTTCATCCTATCGTGCGGGACATCCGGCGGATTCACAAGTCTGGTGGATATATGGTTTAAGCCCACCCAAACTCCCTGCTTCCCGCAAGACTATTTCAGTATGACACAGGTTCATGTAATGTCGGATGCTCACTACTGAAAGAGAGTTGCTCGGCTTTTACAATTTAGAAGTAAAGATCTCGGCGGTTTTGATCTTACTTCTTTCCGCACACTCTCTTTGAGATTGAGAAACCTGCCGGGCTGCCTCCCTCGGGTGGCAGAACCGAAGCACATGCCGCCACGCGTTATGGTGCACGACTCTTGAATGTGTGCCGATCCGGCAATCCTCAAGATAAGACAGGCTCCGGAACAGGATATAGCTTGCAATAAACACGGCCAACGGGAGCATGGCGTAGTGGAGGCTGTATATAACCCAGGAGACACTTGAAAAGGTAACTGATTTAACATGCATCTTGGCCAACTCGATCGATACGCCGACCAACAAGACCAAGCTGACGACCCCCGCGATGTATTTGAAGTATTTATCCAGGTGGGATGCCCTTGTGTGCATGATATCGACACGCCTGGCTCGTTTATAACCCCGATACGGGATCACCGCGCCCGCAAAAGCTGCGCATACGAATGTCATGATGGATAACAACGTGCCATGGTCCTCCCAGACCGATCTTGTCAACTGCCAGATACATATGAGAAAGACGGTAAGCGCCACGGTAAGCATGGACATATAGACGTGGCTGCTGAAGGACATGAATGATTCGGTCAACGATGGGAACAGTTTAATTGACCTACGACGTTCGGTGTATATGTTTTCGCCCATTTTCCAACAATGATGTGCGAATACACGGTCAAGCTTGTTGTTACTGTCCGCGCTTGCATTCTGAATAGACATCATACAGCGGCCGGATCGTTGAAATGCCGTACAGTCGTTATACGCGGATTGCAGGTCCGGCCAACCACGATAATTTTCCGGATAAACGCCCTGGCGTCTGATCTCCGCCAGCGTCATCAGAAATCCCTTGCGGAAGTTGATGGCTTTCGCTTTCTCGACAACACTTAACAGGCCGATTAACAGCAATAGGAGCGTAATTAAAGAACCTATAAGTAACAGCGTGGAAGTATTGCTGGTGGAGGTTAAACCGATTGTTGAAAATGTACCGAATGTGGCAACGGCCGAACCAATCGTCGCGATGAAAAGATGACTGCGACATTCCTGTATATGCCTGATCTCCTGCCAGACTTCTTTGTAGTCGTCATTGATTAACTGCTCTATGGCGGCGTGATTATGACTTTCACCCAATTGATCGAGTTCGATATCGATGGGGGTCTGCCACTTGAATTTCATCGTATTTATCCGCGTGAATTCATCAGTGACCTCACCGACCCCGGCGACAAGCTTGTCATCACTTTCATGCTCCCGGATTTCACATAGACCTGCTACGAGTTCTGTTTTCCCCTTGATTATGAACGCTTCACCTTTGATAGTACCTGCATACTTGGTTTCTACATTCTTCTGGGTGATAAAAAGTTCGCGTTGGGCCTGGGCAGTAGAAGACATATTCATGTACAAGTCCTTTCCGGAGAAACGGCACATCTTGACAAGAACAGAAAAGAGATGATGCGTGTTTAAGTATCTAGAAGTTACTAATAATGTCAAAGAAGATCACGGACCAAGGTTTTTGATGTGCATAACCTGTCATTAATAATGACAGGCCTTCTAATCCCTTTTGTATCCTGTATGCCGGATCGTCGTAACAGTATCAGATTCTCGGTTATGAAAGATATCCAGCGAACAAAAGTTAATGAATCATATCGCAACGTAAGTTACTATTTAGATTCATAAGTGCATGATTAAGATGACCAATACTTTTGATGTCTTATGCGTCCGTTACATCAACCACATATTCATGCATATATAAGCATGTATTTTCACTCTTGTCCAAAACAGCGATCCATAGTTTATCAATGAAAAAGTCTCCGTTGCGGCTACGATGGCGTTGTCTAATCGTCCTCGAAGCCCAACGGAGACACGCCCATGGTACGCGTCGCAAGCCTGTTTGCACAAGTGTTGAGTCTGATCGATCGGCCGGGGTTTGATCGGCGGGTGCGTGAGTTTGATGCCGAGCGTGGGGCGAAGGGGTTTACCTGCTGGGACCAACTGGTGGCGATGCTCTTTGCGCAGTTGGGCGGGGCGCACTCGCTGCGGGAGGTCTGCGGCGGCCTGGCGTGCGCGATGGGCAGGCTGCGTCACCTGGGCGTGTCGGCGGCGCCGGCGCGGTCGACGCTCAGCTACGCCAACGCCCATCGGCCGTGGGAGCTTTACGAGGCGGTGTTCTACCAGGTGCTCGATCAGGCGCGGGTGTTGGCGGGTCGGCAGGCCATCCGGGGGCGTCGGTTCCGCTTCAAGAACCCGCTGGTGAGTCTGGACGCGACGGTGATCGACTTGTGTGCCCAGGTGTTCGACTGGGCGCGGTTCCGGCGGACCAAGGGCGCGGTGAAGCTGCACCTTCAGTTGGATCATCAAGGCTGCTTACCGAGCTGGGCGCTGGTGACCGAGGGCAAGGTGCACGATGTGAACCCCGCTAAAACACTGCGTTTTGAGCCGGGCACGGTCGTGGCGGTGGACCGCGGTTACACCGACTTTGGCCTGTTTGGCACGTGGTGCGAGCAAGGCGTGTGGTTCGTCACGCGGTGCAAGTCGAACCTGGACTACAACGTGATCCAAGAGCGTGCCGTGCCGATGAATCGTAACATCCTCTCCGACCAGGTCATCGAGCTGGCGGGCACAAGAAGCCACGCCGCCTGCCCGCATCGGCTGCGCCGGGTGGTGGTGTGGGACGAAGCGAACCGCCGAACGATCGAGCTGCTGAGCAACCACCTGACGTTCGGCGCGACGACGCTGGCGGCGATCTACAAAGAACGCTGGCAGATCGAGCTGTTCTTCAAAGCGTTGAAGCAGAACCTGCACGTCAAGACGTTCCTGGGCACCAGCGCCAACGCGGTGCGGGTCCAGCTTTGGACAGCACTGATCGCGATGCTGATCCTCAAGCTGCTGAAGCTGCGATCAAGCTTCGGCTGGAGCCTGTCCAACCTCGCGGCCATGCTGCGGATGAACCTGCTGGTGTACCGGGACCTGTGGCGTTGGCTGGACGAACCGTACACCAAACCGCCCGATCCGCCGCCGACGCAGTTGGCATTGTTCGCTTGAAAACACTTGGACAGCAGATCGACCAACCTCAACCCGCCGCCGGCCCCACACGCCGCGAAAACACGCCTCAACGGCTACAATCGCCGCCCGGAAGGACATTCATGAATTGTTTTGGACAGCAGTGATGTATTTTGTAAATACATCGATTTATTAATCAGAGAAAAGCGACTTCCTGAAGTGCTAGTCATAACCAATCGAGCAGACGACGGCGGAGAGGTTGAGCAGGATGTGGCCGGCGATGGCGGATTCGAGGCTGAAGCGTCGGGCGAGTTCGCAGAGGACCAGGCCGATCAGGAAGATCTGCAAGACCTTGACAATCGGCATGTCGGTGTTGGGGATGTGTAGTAACGCCCAGAGCATGGAGACGATGAAGTAGGCACATGCGATCTGGAGTTTGTTGTTGTTGCATACACGCATGAAGAAGCCGAGCATGAGGCCGCGGAAGGTGAGTTCCTCGGTGATAGCCGGGCCGACGACGAGGATGCTGTAGACGATCAATCGGTAGAGCAAAGGCAATTGTTCGATCTTGATAAGCAGCGATTCGAACTCGGCGAGCATGGGTCCGATGCCGATATTGAGCCAGATGAAGATGACGGTGCTGAAGACGCCGGCGAGGATGCCGAAGATAGCGCCGATGCGGACGCCGGTTTTGATGTTGCGTTTACGCGGGATGAGTAAGGCAAAGCCGGGCAAACCCGCTTTGGTCCATTCGCCGAAGCTTGCGGTGAACACGAGCGTGTACCAGGCCCATTGAATAATCAGAGCTGCAACAACGGCGCAGATTATGATGGTGTATATGACAGCCTGCATCAGGTCGCTATCTGTTTGGTCGATGCCGGGCAGGTTCTTAAGGTCCATGAAGTAGAGATTGATAATCGTCGAGCCGGTATTGAGCAGGAAGATGACGGAAGCGAACAGCAGGCCGATGCGCCACACGCGCTTGATCGCCCGGCCGTTGTAGCAGATGACGACGATGGAAAAGACGAAGATCGCGCCCATCAACGCCAGCATCAACAAATGGACCACCAGGTGCATCGGCTCGAACTGTGGTTGCTGGTACGGCTGTTGATTGAATTGCGAGAGTGTCGTGGATGTGGCAAAAGCTGAATAGATCATTGATTAAGCTGCCGCAACAGTGATGGGGCCGGAAACAGTAGGTGCATGATAGCTGGTTGGGGGGAGGAATAGAAGTGGTTTGCTGAACACGGAATGTGTACTGCCCGCATTGCGTTGCAATGCGGCTAGGAAAGAGGTGTCTGTCGTAGGCGTGGGATGTGATCGGATGCTTAAGCAATCCGGCCCTCACCCTTGTACTTATCCGGGGGCTCCCGCGGGGAGAGGGGATTAGCGCAAGAAACGACTGCCCGCATTGCGTTGCAATGCGGCTAATAAAGAAGATGAAAACAGAGCAGGTGGGGTGGATTTAGTCTGCGTATTCCCAGACGTCGACGGTGAGGCGTTGGGCGCCCCACTTCAAGGCGGATTCGTGGGTGGGGTATAGCAGGTCGAGGCGGTTGCCTTTGATCTTGGCGCCGCGGTCGAGGACGGGGACGGGTTTGCCGCCGTTGTAGCCGGGGATGCTGACGAGCGAGCCGAAGGGGAGGATGCGTGTGTCTGCGGCGACGAGTTTCATGCCGTTGGTCCAGACGCTGTACCCGCTTGCGGTGAAGCCGTCGGCCCACTTGCCGCAGGAGCGTTCGTCCGGGCTGTAGGCGGTGGTGAGCATGGTGAGTTGTTTGACTTTGCGAAGCGGCCTGCCGTCGAAGGTGAAAACTTCTTCAGTTGATTCGATCGTCGCTTCGTCGGTTGCGGGCAGGTTGTTGGCGATGGTTGCGGGCGGTGTGGTCAGTGGTTGAGCAGTGCGCGAAGCAACCGGTTGATCGGAGGTATCGATATTCATCAGCGCCAGGCCGGGCTGGTGCGAGGAGTTGGCGGCGTGACCGATCGGGCGGTAGAGGCCGAAGCCAAAGACGAGTAGCAGCAAGAACGCGAACAGACCCACTTCACCGAGGCTGAGTGGTCGTCTGGGTCGGGTTGAGCTGTAGCTGGATCGCATGGTTCCCTGACCGTGTGAATATCATTGGGCCCGGCAACATAGACGGGCTTGAGGGTGACGGTGGGTGCAACTGAAAGTGAATATGCTACCGGGTCAGGTGCCGGATAACAATGTAAAGTTAGGTAAAAATTAAAGTATTAACCGCAAGCGGTCCGAAAAGGGTTAGTTACTTCTTGCGTTTTGGGGCTTTAGGGATATTCTGATCGGTCGTGGAGGAGGTTTTTTTTCCGCTGGCGGCGGAGAGAAACAGGAGGCGGTCGGCGGCGTGCCATACGCCCTTGCCGGAGGCTCGATGCAGTGGGCGCAGCTCGACAAAGAGTGCGCCGTCGTCGTCTACGATGTCCTTAATCTTGCCGGTGGTCCCCCCACCTACGGTGGTTACGGTGTCGCCACGCTGCAGGGCTCTGCCGTTCAGGTCGCAAGCGTCTTCGATCTTGAGCATCTCTTTTGATCTCCCTCTGATGCAGTCCGGGCCGGAGATTGGCCGTAAAATCAGTATTAACAATAATTAATGCAATAAGCCGCGAACGGCTGTGAATAGAATACTAGGCGCGGTAACCGGCCTTTTCTACTCGATGCTTGAGGTTGTATTACGGGCCAAAGTCCTGAGCGGATCGGTTTATCTGTAGATTGCTGGACATATAATCGAAAGAACGCTGGAAAGGTGAGTCATGTCCCCGGATCAGGATTACCCGGCAAGGTGGTGGCACAGGCACGCGGAGACGGGCAAGGTCGTCTGTACGCTATGCCCGCGGGAGTGTCATATCCCGGATGGCGGGCGTGGATTCTGCTTTGTCCGGGCGAATCACGGGGGCGAGCTGGTACTGACGACGTGGGGCCGAAGCAGCGGGTTCTGCGTCGATCCGATCGAGAAGAAGCCGTTAGCTCATTTTCTGCCCGGCACGGCGGTGCTGTCGCTGGGGACGGCGGGGTGCAACCTGGGGTGTAAGTTCTGTCAGAACTGGGACATCTCCAAGAGCCGGGAGATGGACACGCTGGCATCACTGGCGACGCCGGAGGCGATCGTGCAGGCAGCGAAGGACACGGGCAGCCGAAGCATTGCGTTTACGTACAACGACCCGGTGATCTGGGCGGAGTACGCGATCGACATCGCGAAGGCCGCGAGGCCGGCGGGCTTGAAGACGGTGGCGGTGACGGCGGGGTATATCAGCGCCGAGGCACGGGGCGAGTTCTTCGATCATATCGATGCGGCGAACGCCGACCTCAAAGCATTCAACGAGACGTTTTATCGAAAACTAACACAGACGCATCTTCAGCCGGTATTGGACACATTGGTTTATCTGAAGCGGGAGACGGAAGTGTGGTTCGAGATCACGACGCTATTGATACCGGGGCAGAACGATTCGGATGATGAGTTGCATGCGATGTGCGATTGGATCGTTAATGAACTTGGCCCCGATGTACCGGTGCACTTCACAGCATTTCATCCGGACTTCAAGATGATGGACACGCCAAGGACGCCGCACGAAACGCTGCTGAAGGCAAGACAGATCGCGCTGGATGCGGGGGCGCGTTATGCGTATGTCGGGAACGTTCACGATCCAACGAATGAAAGCACGTATTGCCCGGGGTGTGGTATGTTGTTGATCGAACGGAACTGGTATGATCTGGGCGTCTACGAACTCAAGGACGGGAGTTGTCCGGGATGCGGGACGAAGGTACCCGGGGTCTTCGAGAACGCAGCCGGGCACTGGGGACGGCGGCGGTTACCGGTGCGGATACACGGATAGTAGTGGTCGTAGCGCTTGTGCGGTCTGGGACAGCACCTGTCGCATAGGGAATCTACCGATTGCGTCTTGTCGGGTTGGATTCTTCGGGCATGCTTTAGAATAGACTCCATCCAGCGATGGATGAATCGGACGGCTTGTGATTGGAACGGGGGCCTGGTTCAACGACATGATGCATGAGCGTTGCGTAACTGAATTGAACAGACCACGTCGTTGCCGAGAGGCGGGCGTTGGTTTTGAAGCGCTTGAGCCGAGGTGGATGCTGTCGGGCTCTATGAGTGCAGAGTTTGTATGGGTGGATAACACGGATGCGTTAACCGGCTATACGACCGCTGACCTGCAGGTGACGACGGACAGCGACTGGACGGCTGCGGCGTTATTGTTGACGTTGACGCAGGGATCGATCTACCAGGACGCGGCGGGCAGTGCGACGACACCGAACGCAGTGTTATTCGATACGTTCCCGACGCTCGAATATGACACGTATGTTTCGGCTAACGGCGGGACACCGAGCATTGCAGGTGGCGCGGCCGACGTCGGTGGCGATGCCTATCGGTTCGACACGGTAGAACTGGATATCAGTTGGTTCGACACCACGGACGGCGATACAGGCACCGTCACGATAGGACGTATCACGCTCAGCGACGATGCGGTCGGGACGTGGTCGTTGAAGCTATTGAATAAAGCCAATGATTCGGTGGTCGTGCTCAACACCGCGTTCAGCAATGGCGAGCTGGCTGATCCCCCGCCGCCACCTCCCCCACCGGAAGCGGTCGACGGCGACTTCACCGGCGACGGCAAAGCAGACATCTTCTGGCACGACACCGCCAGCGGGCACAACAGCGTCTGGGAGATGGACGGCACGACGTTCACGGTCGAGCACGATGTGCGACGCATATTCAACACGGATTGGAAAGTCGTCGGCACGGGTGACTTCACGGGTGACGGCAAGAACGATCTACTGCTGCGTAATGTTGCTGACGGCAGCAACGCGATTTGGGAAATGGACGGGACAAACTTTGTTCAGTCGATTTACCTCAAAGAACTGGCGTACACAGCATGGCAGGTCGCGGGCGTCGGCGACTTTAACGGCGACGGCAGCCAGGACATCCTCTGGCGGCATACCGGTAACGGTAAAAACGCTGTCTGGGAGATGGACGGCACCGACTTTGTCACAGCAACCTTCATCAACCGACTGGCCAACCAGAAGTGGCAGGCGGTCGGCGTCGGTGACTTCAACGGCGATAACAAGGACGACATCCTCTGGCGTCATTCAGACAACGGCAGGAACACCGTCTGGGAGATGGATGGCTTAACGTTCTCGGCGGCTTCGGCGCTGAGGCCTGTGAAGAATCTTTCCTGGCAGGTCGCGGGGATCGCGGATTACACGGGTGACGGGAAGGCGGACATCCTCTGGCGTAATACCAGTAACGGCGACAACCTTGTCTGGGAGATGAACGGCGAGGTGTATCTGGGTGTGTTGTGGTTGCCATCCCGTGCGGACCTTGACGACCAGCCTGCCGGGCCGATCCTGGGTCTGTGGGAAGGCTGATCGGCCGATCACGCTGCAATCTATCACGCTTGTTATCGGGCACCGTTACACGCATGGTGTCGATCACTACGTACAAACCCAAGTGCGTGGTGTATCTTGCGTTATCCTCAAAACCGGACCACCACCGATAATCTGGGTCTTATCAATACGGTTAACCTAAAGCTGAAGAAATAGCTGGTCGATGCCCGTTGAGAATGTGCATGTTATGCCACACACCAACAACAGCCTGGGGAGTTACACTGTGCTGAAAACTTACGGGGATCGAATTGATTGTTCCGGGAACCATTCAAACATGAAGCCAACTTTTGACGCCCTTGAGCCGAGATTCCTTTTGTCGGGCACCGTAGCGCTTGTTGAGATCGACAACAGCAGCGCGTTAGCGGGCTACCACACGTATGACCTGCAGGTCACGACGGATTCGGACTGGACATCCGCAGCGCTGTTGCTGGAACTGACTTCGGGCACGATCTATCAGCATGAGAACGGAGACAATACCGCACCCAACCCGGTGTTGATCGATTTCGTGCCTGCGATTGCGTTTGATACCTATGTCGGTGGCAATCTCAGCAATGTCTCGGTTGCCGGCGGCGCTGGCGACTTGGGCGGGGGCGCACTTCAATTCGATGATTCGGTGCTGAGTATTTCCTGGTATAACTCAGCCGGAGGCGACACCGGGACATTCAGTATCGCACGTATTACACTCAGTGATGACGCGGTCGGGACGTGGTCTTACTACACATTCAGCGGTGACGCGTCGGGCTCGGGGACGGTTGATGCAGGTGTGATGCAGATAACGACGGTTAATCCTAATCCCAACCCGAATCCGAATCCTAACCCCAATCCCAATCCGAATCCTGAACCGGACCCGGATGTGCTGAATGTACCCGGTGACTTCGATTACGACGGCGATGTAGACGTTGTCTGGCGTAACAGCAACACGGGGCAGACCGTGATCTGGATGATGGACGGCCCGTCAGTCGCATCTGCCGTTGAGATAACCAATGCCACTGCGGATACCGACTGGACCATAGTGGGCGCGGGCGACTTTACGGGCGATGGCAAGGCCGACACGCTTTGGCGCAACACTTCGGATGGGCGCATGTACGTCGAACAGACCGAAGACGGTGTCGGCGGTGCGCATCATGACCTGACGACGGTCAGTGACATGCGCTGGCAGGTGGCGGCGGTTGCGGACATGACCGGCGACGGGCAGGTGGACATCGTCTGGCGTCATGCAACCAATGGCCGGAACATCGTGTGGGAGATGAACGGCACGAACGTGCAGCAGAAACAAAACCTTAAACGTGTCAAGAGCGCGGACTGGCAGATCGTCGGGGCCGGGGACTTCAATGCCGACGGCGACGCCGACCTGCTCTGGCGCAATATGCGCAACGGCCGTAACCAGCTCTGGTACATGCAAGGCACGCAACTCGGCGGTAATCAGAATATCAAGGCACTAAAAGGCCAGAACTGGCAGGTTGCCCAGATCGCTGACTTCACCGGCGACGGCAAGGCGGACATCCTCTGGCACAATGTGAACGGCAAAAACACTATCTGGCAGATGGATAACGCCCGCTTCGAGAGTGCCCATTCGCTGCCCAGACAGATCGACCGGGCTTGGGATGTCGGCGGGTCGATGCTGGGGTTGTGGGAAGGCTGAACCCAACCAGAACAGAGCCTCTGACGCCGGCGCCGTTTTGCGTGTCAGGCCCCATAATACACGCCTTGATCGGTGAAATGACGGATAACTGCGGCCGCTGATGGCTTGCGCAGTTTCACCTATCCCTTTTACCGGTAGATGCTTGGAATGATTCGCGGGTAACGGTGATGTCGCCTGATCTGAGATGTGTTTGTGTCCGATGCAGATAGCAGGAGATTCTGCAAGGATGCCGGCTGCTGCGCCGAGCAGCAACTCAAACACGGGGTGTCATCCATGACCAGGTACTTCCGGCCAAAGCGGGGTTTGACTCGTTCGTTCAAAGCGAAGCAGGCCCATTCGATGCCGAACAAGCCGGGGATTGAGCTGCTTGAGCCGAGGCTGCTTTTGTCCGGCTCGATCGGCGCGCAGTTCACGGAGATTGACAATTCTTCGGCGCTATCAGGCTATAACACGTACGATCTTGAGATCGATGTGAATTACAAGTGGATGCAGGCCTTGATGATTGTGGACCTGACGCAAGGTTCGATCTATCAGGATGCGCAGGGATCGGATACGCAGCCCGGGATAGCTGATATCACGAATACCCCCTCGCTTGAGTTTGACACCTACCTCACCGGGCCGGGCGGGGAAGCCGCGATCATCTACACCGAGGGTACGCGACTCGGTTCTAACAGTGACTATATTTACAGAACACATATTGACTCAGACCGGCTTGAGGTGTGGTGGACGACGGCAGACCCGGAGGGGATCGACCCCGAAGGATTCTTCGACATCGCCAGGATCACGTTGTCTGACGACGCGATCGGGACATGGTCATTGGTGACCGATACCTTTGCATGCAAGAAGCTGACGGTGTCGGGCCAGATCGAAGACGGGGCATTCGATCTGCAAGCGATACCCGCACCGCAGCCGCCTATCCCGCTTGATATCCGCCTGGAAGAAGTGGACAACTCGGCAGTGCTCGATGGGTATAAGACGTACGACATCTTCGTCGATACGGACAGTCTCCGATACAGCACGGGTCTGACCATCGACCTGACTCATGGTCATTTTTATCAGTCGATCGATAACTTTCTTGTGACCGAAGCACCGGACGGGTCCATCAACCCGGGAGATGAATTCGATACATTCCTGTTTGCTCCGTACGACCTGGATACGTACTACGGCGTGCGGCATACGCCACGGTATCAGTTGCTGCAGAATCCGGTGCTCGATTCTGTGTCGATCAATGTGAAAACGCAGGCCAAGAGCGCTATCAAGGACGAGCAAGGCAGTTACTGGTTTGGTCGGATCACGCTCTCGGACGATGCGACGGGGCAATGGCATTGGACCAGCGCTAACGTGGGCTTCGAGGTGCTCGATGAGGCCGGGATCATCTCGCAAGGCGCTTTCCTGAATGATGATGCCGCGCCCGCAGCCGACCCGATAGACGGAGACTTCAACGGGGATGGCCAGCTTGACATCATGTGGTGGAACGAGCAGACCCAGACGTACCAGATCTGGCAGATGGACGGCACGTTGATCGAGCAGGTGAACGCTCCGAATGAATCCGCATCTGCACAGCAACGGATCGAAGCGCTGGGTGATTTTACGAGAGACGGCCTGACAGACCTCGTGTATCGCGAAAACGGTGCGGTGTATATCCGACGGATGACCAGCGCGGTGTCGGCATATGAACCGGTTGAATACGGTGCGTTGTACCTAAAGAGTCAGTTAAAGGTGGCGGAATTAAGCGATGACTGGACGATCGCGGGTGTGGGCGACTTCACCGGAGACGGCCAGAACGACATCCTGTTGCGTCATAAAGAGTCGGGCGCAAACCGTGTGTGGGAATTGAATGGTTTTGAGCATCAGGACACGCTGCGGATAAAGCGCGTGCGCAATATGCAGTGGCAGATCGCCGGCGTGGGTGACTTCAACGGCGACGGCAAAGACGACATCCTGTGGCGCAACAATAGCGACGGCCGGAACACGATCTGGGAGATGGATGGCACGGCGATACAGAGTACGACCGCATTGAGACCGGCCAGGGATCTGGATTGGCAGATCGCGGCGGTGGGCGATTACACCGGCGACGGCAAAACCGACATCCTCTGGCGCAACACCCGTGAAGGCAAGAACGCGCTTTGGGAGATGAACGGTATGGCGTTCCGAGGCCGGATCGATTTGCCTGATCAGAACGATGAAGATTGGCAGATCGCCGGTTCGCTGCTGGGGATGTGGGAAGAATGAGTCCGGGGCTATTGTGTTTTAACGTGATCGTGTGCCCGGCTTGATATCTGCGGCGGTTTACGGGATAACACGGTCCCCGATAACCCCGAGATTGAGATATCAACCATGCAGACATCCCTGATTATCCTGAAACCCGATGCTATCCAACGCGGCCTGGCGGGCCAGATCCTTCAGCGTTTTGAGCGCAAAGGCCTGCGTATCGTGGGCGCGAAGCTGATGATGGTGCCCAAGGAACTGGCTGAGAAGCACTATGCGGAGCACAAGGGCAAGCCGTTTTATGACGGGCTTCTGGCGTTCGTGACCAGCTCGCCGGTGATGGTGCTGGCGATCCAAGGGCTGGACGCGGTGACGGTTTGCCGGACGCTGATCGGCGCGACCAACGGCCGCAAGGCGGACCCGGGCACGATCCGCGGCGACTTCGGTATGTCCGGCGGGTACAACATGATCCACGGCTCGGACAGCCCCGAGTCGGCCGAGCGTGAACTGGCGCTTTGGTTTACCAAGGAAGAACTGACGGCTGTGGATCGTACGATCGAAAAATGGGTATACGATCCGTCTGACCTGTGATGCTGATTGAACCGATCGGAAGATCGGCGTCGTTGGATTGTCGAGCGTATTCTTGAAGCCCCGAGTATTTAGCTCGGGGTTTTTTTTATTGAATGTAAATGAGTGTAGACAGTGGGTGCGCGCGGGCTGGCAGCCCGCGGTTGGTTGCTGTGTACACGTGGGGTCTCGTAGTGGAGCGTTATTGTTCGATCCAGTCGGTGGCGCCGATGCTGGGGGCGTTGCCGTTGCCGGGCGGGTCGCCGATGAAGATGTTTCCGGCCTGGACGGCGTTGAAGGCTTTGTTGTAGATGGAGACACGGTGGAGCGTACCGAGCCATTCCCTTCCGCCGCCGGCTTCATCACACATCAGCAGTTGGAACGTGCTGTCCCAGTTGAAAGTGCCTGTACGTTCTTCAGAGATTTCGAGCGTGCCGTTACGGTAGATGTCTACCTTCTCGCCGTCGTAGGAAACGACGATGTGTTCGCGAGCATCAGCAGCGAGCACAGGTGACGACACGATCGCCGGCAAGCCGTTGCTGGTGCTGGTGGATGTACGCAGGCGGAAGTCGTAGGTACTACCTTCCTGTCCGAAGGTGAAGTTGCGTGACGAGGCGCTGCCGGAGAGCGAGACCATGCGCGCGGGCCCGGTCTGGCTGACATTGGCTGGTGTAAACACGATCTCCATCGCCATCTGATCGGTCGTCGTCAGTTCGTTGTAGATCTTGTTGGTAGCGCCCGAGCTGGAGAGCACGGTCGGAGAATCAATAGTGAGGCCGCCACCCGAGACCCACGTGACATTCTCCGGGTCCTGTATGGTCAGGTCGACGGGGATGCCGACGGCGCTGGTGTCATAGACGGTGGCGGGCAGGCCGCCGGTCGGTTCTTCGCCGTTGTAGAGTTCAGTGGCTTGCGCTTCGTTCAATGCCTGGTCGTAGATACGCACATCGTCGATCGCGCCGTCGAACGGATAAGTGATAGGCGTGATCAGTTTGTCATCGCTGGTCCATGTGCCTGCGCCGATGGCGATCGGTTCGTAGTTGCCGATGCCGCCGGAGGTGGAGCTGAGCCCGCCGACGTAGCTGTCGCTATCGACCTCTACACCGTTTTTGAAGAGTTTGAATCCGCTAGCGCCCCAACTGACGACGATGTGATACCAGTTACCGGTGGACAGGCCCGATGAAGTCAACGTAACATCGGCTGAGGTGCTTTGCAGGCGTGCCTTGAGTGTCGAACCATCGGTGTAGATATGCAGGTGCCCACCGGTGTCGTAGTTTTGGGAATCCTTGGAGAAGATGGCCTTGTGCCCGGAGAGGTAGTCGGACTTGAACCAGAGGCTGACCGAGCCGCTATCCAGCAGGTACTTGTCGTCGTGTGCGATGGCGATGTAGTCGTCTGAGCCGTCGAATTGGAAAGCGGTGCCGCCGTCGCCACAGCCGCTGACGCCAGAGGTCACGCCGCCGTTGTCGGTACCGTTGTTGCCGTTAATATCATCGGTCGCGACAAGCGATCCGCCTGCAAGGTTCGTATCGATGTGGATCGCGGAGGTGCCGGTCAATGTAATATCGTCGCCGATGATGACCGCCCCGTTAACCGTAGCGGCTGTGTACAACGTCAGATCGCCGGAGACGTAAAGAGCCCCACTGATGACAGCGGTATCCGTCAAGGTGAGGTTCTTATTATTCCCGTACATATAGAGCTTCAGGTCCGTAGCGCGGCTTGAGTCCTGATTGATTGTCGAGGTGTTGTAAATATTGATCGTCCCACCGACGTACAATTCCAGTGAAGCGCCGCTTGCCAGGATAATCTGACCGCCGTTCAAAGTCAGGTTGCCTTTGACTTGCAGCTTGACATCGCCGTTGACAGTCAGGGTTGAGCCATTGTTGAAGGTCAATCCATCATAAACGGTATCTGAGCTGATCGTATGGCTTCCGCTGTTGTAGGTTTTGTAACCCTGGCTGGCGGGCATCCCGGACGGCGCGGATAGCGAGGGGAAACTGACAAGCGAGCTGAGCGAACCCGTCGCACCGGTGATGCCGACAGAACTATATGACTGGATCACCGTTGAAGGATTCCCGCCCGGACCGACGTCAAAATCGCCGTCAATCGTCGCGGTATCCGTCATCTGTACGCGGTTGGATGCGGTCGCGTTGGTTGAGACGTAGGCGTCGGAGCCGATATTCGTTCCGCCGTAAGCGCCATCCGAGGATGAGTAGGTATCGATGAGGGTTTGGCTGTACATGACCATCCGGTCATTAAACGCAACCGAGAATCCGAGGCCTGCGCCGCTGACGGTATCGTCCAAAGGCCAATGTGCGACCATCGTCGGCGGTTCCGGAATGTTTTTCTGGAACTCGTACAGCGCGATGAGCTGGGGCGCATCATGGTTGGCGGTGGCTTCGTCGTAGATGGCTTTGATTTCACCGGCGGTGAGTGTGCGTCGGTAGATCCTTGCATCATCAATGATGCCCCGGAACGGGAAGTTCTTGTAAGAGCTGTTGTAGTACTCTGAAAGCTGCGAGCCGATCTGCACCGAGCCTGTCGACGGCACGCCGACGGCGGTGATCGAATTGCTGTTGTCCTCTTCGCCGTTGACGTAGAGATACATGCCGTTGGGCCCCCAGGTACCCGCGACGTGATACCACTGGCCGTTTGAAAGACTGTTCTTCCCGACAATTCTTTTTTGACCGGAAGCGGTGGTAAAAGTCAAGGCAAGCTTGCGGCTGGTCCAGAACTGAAGTGAATAGGCTTCATCGGCCCAGTCTTTATCTTCGCCCTTATGGATGATGCCCATGAAGTTCTGGTAACCGGTGAGATAGACCCATGCGGTGAGTGTGCCTTCTTCGGAAAGGTCCAGGACATCGGAATCGGGGATGCGGACGAAGCCGTCCCCGGTGCCGTCGAATTGCAGTGCGCCGAAGGCCATGCCGGCGGTCCAGACGGTGCTGGGCGAGCCGGCGGTGATGGGGCCGTGCTGTGCGTTGCCGCTTGAGTCGTAAGCGATCTGGCCGACGCCGTCGTCGAAAGTCCAGTGGCCGCTGATAAATTCGTCGGCGTCGCCGCCCGAGGCCCAGAGCATGGCGCGCTCGAAAAGGGTCTTGGCATCAGTCGTCATGTCACTGACCGGGATGGGCCCTGTCGGGATCCAGACACGTCGGCCGGCGGCGATACCGCTGCTGTAAAGCGGCGCCCCGCTCTCCATCACGACAACAACGGGGGTACTGCTGGAGGGCCGTTCGGCAAGCGTCGTCAGGCCGGTCGCGAGCCCACCACTGGGCGTGCCCAAGGCAACGTTGCTCGCTGTCAGCGTCAGTGTGCCGTTACCGAACGGATTGGTGATGTAATGATTGGCGTCGACGATATCGATGCTGATGCCGTTGTAATTGCCGGAGCCGGTCGACAGTTTCATATCATCCAGGATGCCGCGCTGCTCGATGACGACGCCGATGGTCGCCTCACGGAGCTTGGTGTTGACCGATCCCGCGTTTGCCGAATCGGACACAAGCACAGCATCGACCTCTTCCAACACCGTGTCGTATTCCGAGCTGGTGGCAGAATCGCTCAGTACCGTGACAGCCCACCCCCAGCTCTCGATCAGCTCTTTACGTTGTGTTTCAAGTGTGGACAACGAACTGTCATCATCCACAATCATCAGGATGTCTTTATCCGGCACACCTGCGCCGACCGTCACGACAGCGTGGACGGTATGACTGACGCCGTTGTAGTGCCCGACGACGGTGAGTGTGAGTGGATCGGTGTTATCATCGGCGAGATCGCCGTCGGTGTCATCGACAACACCGTCATCGTCGGTATCGATGCCGTCGTAGCCGTAGATGTCGAAGGTGCCGCCGTTGAAAGATACATCGCTGGCCCAGAGGCCGTTAGTCTTGACATCGCGGAAGTCGCTGTTGTTCTGAACGTAGTCGATTGCGGCGACGAGCGCGGACTCCGCGACGCTGCGTGCCTGGGCCTGGTTCTGGATATTTTGAGATACGCCGTGGGTCGTTGACTGCGAGGCGAGGAAGCTCAAGGACAGAATGGTAGCGATCGAGACGGCGATCAACACGAGGATCATGGCGACGCCGGAGCGGCGGGGGTTGCGCGCATGATGATATTGCGTGCGCGCCTGAGCCGTGCATCTTTCGTTCCGCCTGGATCGTGTCATCTGCCACTTCATGGTGGGTTATCTATCCTTAATCGCGCAGCGACGCGGCATTCACCGAGGTATCCGACAAGGCTCCCTCGCTGATCGTCACCTGAAAGCTGATCAACGTCGCCTCAAGCGGGTCGGACTCATCCAGCGTGACGGTCATGGCGGTGACATCAGTTGCCCAGAGCGCCCCAAGCATGTCATCCGAATCGATCAGCGAAAGCGTGACCGCATCGAAGTCGGTGGCTTCGAGGTCGTATGCCACGTCGGTCGCGTCCGGGTCGGGCGTGTAATCGATCAGTTTGCGTGTGCCGGTATTCAGGTTGATGCGGCGCAGTTCGAGCAGGTCGGGTGCGCCGCTGTCGTTGATATCGTCGGTCCAGAGAATGATGTAGTTATCGCCGGCATCGAGCAGTTGTGTGGCTTCACGGATCGCGGCGGTGATGCGTGCGCTGATTGTTTTGTTTTTAACCACAAGCGTTCTGATATCACGGCTGTTATTCGTGCCGTAGGACACCGCGGTGAGCATGGATGCAACTGCTGCGCCGATGAGGCCGGTGATCGCCAGGGCCATGAGCAGTTCGACGATGGTGAAAGCTTGTGCGTGTGCTGCTCGACGGACGGATAATGGATACTGCCTGCGTTGCGATGCAACGCAGCTATGAAAGCGTTTGCTTACTGAATGCAAAATGACATTCATCATGTGGGCTCCTGGATGAATCGGGAGAGGGTCCAGGTGCGGCCGTTTCTGTCGGTGATGGTGACGGTGACGGACATGCCGTTGTGATCGCCGCCAAGATCGTCCAGGGTTTCGGTGACGTAATCGACGGTGACGCTTCGGCTGAAGTCCTGATAGAGCTCGGGGTAGAGCTCGCCTGCCTGGTCTTCGATACCGCCGAAGGTCTCGATGTAGCCGTCGTAGTCGTCGGCACAATCGAACTTGTCACGTTTGGATTCGCCGTTGTCAGGGCCGGCGGTGATGTGGCCGTCGGGATCGTCGTAGGGCTTGGAGAGGATTTCATCGATCATGGCCTCGGCAAGCGTGATCGCGCGGGAGGCGTGCATGGCTTCGTAGGTGTGGGACTGGCCGGAGACGATAGCCTGTGTGAGCGCGGCGACAGCGAAGCTGAGCACCAGCAGGGCGAACATCACTTCCATCAGGGTTAAGCCGGCGGCCTGCCTGGACCGAACCGCTTGCCGGGATGCCATCTCCCACTCCTGCTTTGAATACCAGAACCAACCGCGCAGACCTTATGCGCGGAACTATCTTTTATTTCGTCATGAGTCAGGGGTTACTTAATGGTCAAACAGGCCTTCGGATGTGTTATCGGGCCGGGTTGTCTTGCCTTGGTGCCAAATAAGACGCCAAAACAGACCGATGAGTGAGCTAAGTGAGGCAAATTACCAAATCAATCCGCGCGCGTAGTAACCCGGCAGGGTTCACGCTGATCGAGATGTTGATCGTCGTGTCGATCATTGCGATCGCGGCGGCGCTGGTGGTGCCGATGCTCGGTGACACATCGGCCAGCAAACTGCGCGGCGCTGCGGGCATGCTTGTCGCCGACGTATCCTTTGCTCAAATCGAAACAGTCGCGCATGGCGACGATAAGCGGATGATGGTCTTTGATAATGAGAATGACAGGTACCACATCGCCGCGGAAAGTGACACGACGATGCCGATCACCAATCCGATCAACGGCCAAGCATACCTGATCGACTACGGCACCGGCACAACCACAAGCCTCGAAGGCGTGACGATCAACGGCTACAGCCTCAATGGCGATAACCTACTGGGCTTTGATGTCTACGGCGGGCTGGATCAGGCAACCGACGCGACAATCACTTTGGGCTGCGAGGGGGCAAGCATAACGATCACGATCGATGCAGAGACGGGGGAAGGGATGATCGGGGCGATTAATTGATGTTCGATGTTCAATGTATTTGTTACAGATTGAACATCGAACATTGAACATTTCACATCACTCCCTGACTGTATACACAAACCAGCGGTTCTTTGCGTTCCTGTGCTTCTTTTGTCTTTCGAAGTAGATCTTCATGATGTGGCCGGTGGTGGTGCGCAGCTCCCACCAGTGTCGACGGAGGTAGACTTCGCCGCTGCCGCCTTCGGGGGTGCTGGTTTTCCAGACGGTAAGGACCTCGTCGACCGTGAATTCTTCATCTCGCCAGGTGAAGCGCGTGGGCAGGCCCGGTTCACCCTGGGCGATGCCGCGCGGGTCGAACGTACCCGGGACGGGGGTGATGGGTTCGGAGATGAATTGTTCGGGAGAGGTGGGTGGCATGTAAGTCAGCCGTTATCAGTTGCCTGATTTTGCAGAATAAGGGCCTTGATCATTCGGATACGTTTGATGTCTCTGAGGATATAAATGACAAATGAAAAACCGGCCATAACAATCACGAAAGTGGTGATGAACAAGGATTGAATACCCTGTTGATTGACAGCTACTATCACAAACACCACGATACCAGCGATGATGGTGATATGTTTGGTGATATCGAAGTAAAAGCCACGCAGCAAACTCTTTATTGCATCTTCAAGACATATTCGCCCCTCTGAGTTTGTATCAACCGGTGGTATCAATTGGCCATGATCACAATCTACTATGTAAGCCCATCTGCACACGCCGAACAGATTCGGCATGAAAGAGTTCATGTAACCAGCATCAAGACGTATTCGTTTGATACTTGTCGATGTGTGGATATTGATAAAGCCGATCGAATCTCTCCGCAATTGTTGAATCCAGAAAGTAATCATGCAGACATCTTCGACGGCGACTTGACTGCGTCTGAACAAGCTGCGTGTGGAGATAGATTCGGTTGTGATTATGTGCTCCTTTTTTGCGATTTCAAGACACATCAACAAGCATATCCCAGAGGATAAAACAAGCATTATTAAGATAAGAAATCGAAGGTTAAAACCGGGTGTTGTAAAAAAGAGCAGCAAAACACCGGGTATGAATGCGATTGCACATAGAAGCAAAAAGATGCTTAGCAAGGGTTGGCGCGCCGGCACAATAATGGGATCAAATGTATCAGTGGGATTAGTGGATCGCGTCTGGGAGTGGGAAACCATGCGTTAATGATAAGTAGAAAAGCCCACGTTCGGCGAACGTGGGCTTCGGGGAGTGGTGTTCAATTGGTTAAGCGTCGGATGCGATGACGGGGTTGGTGAGTTTGCCTATGTTTTCGACTTCGATGGTGACCTCATCGCCGGGTTTGAGGAAGACGGGGGGTTTGCGTGCGCCGCCTACGCCGGAGGGGGTGCCGGTGAGGATGACGGTGCCGGGCAGGAGGGTGGTGTCCTGGCTGAGGAAGGCGATCAATTCATCGATGGGGAAGATGAGGTCTTTGGTGTTGCCCTTCTGCATGACCTGGCCGTTGAGCGTGGTGGTGAGGTTGAGGTTGTGCGGGTCGGGGATTTCGTCGGCGGTGACGAGGACCGGGCCGAGCGGGCAGAAGGTGTCGAAACCCTTGCCGCGCACCCACTGCCCTCCCCCACCATGGTGTTGCCACCATCGAGCGGAGACATCGTGGCCGACGGTGTAGCCGAGGACGTGGTCGAGTGCTTTCTCGCGTGGGATGTTCTTCCCCGTTGTGCCGATGACGACGGCCAACTCTCCTTCGAAGTCGACCTCGGGCTGGGGTGAACAGGCGGGTAGACGGATGGGCTCGCCGGGGTGGTTGAGCGTGGAGGTGGGTTTCATAAAAAGGATCGGTCGCTGCGGAGCCCCCCCGCCATCGAACTCCTTGGCGTGCTCGAGGTAGTTGCGGCCGATGCAGAGGATGTTGGTGGGCTGGACGGGTGATAATCTGCGCCCGATCGTAGCGGTTGTGCCGGTTGTTTTTGGAGGTTCTGCGAGGGGGTCACTGTGGATAACTTTTGCGGACCCGTCGCCTAAATCTATGCCATAATTAAGTTTATTGCCATCATCTAAAAAACGAACGATTTTCATAGCTGGTGTATCCCGTGGTTAATTGCCGATATAATTCTCACACCCCGCTTACGCGGGGTTATTGATAACAGGGCCCATGAAGGGATCCATTTTGACGGAAGATAAATTGAAAGCAACGATGCTACCCAAACAGCCCGTGCAGGTCAGCGCCACCCCGGCCGGCGACCGCAGTTGGCTGGACCAGAAGCAGGAAACAAACGGCAAGTCCGCGGGCGTTCCCGAGGGCCTGTGGAAGCGCTGTCCTAACTGCGAAGCGATGCTTTATGCCAAGCAGGTCGCGCAGAATATGCACGTCTGCCCGGATTGTGATTATCACTATCGCCTGGATGCGATCCAGCGTATCGAGCAGTTGTGCGACCCCGGCAGCTTCGAGCCGATGTGGGAAAACCTGACGCCCCGCGACACGCTACGGTTCGTCGACCGCATCCCGTACAAGGACCGTCTGGTAGGCGAACAGACCAAGACCGGCCAGAAAGACGCTGTGCAATGCGGCAAGGCCTTTATCAAGGGCCGTGGTGTTGCGCTTGCGGTGATGGATAACCGGTTCATGATGGCATCGATGGGCGCTGTGGTCGGCGAGAAGATCACGCGCACGATCGAGTTGGGCATCGAGACGGATCGGCCGGTGATCATCGTCAGCACGTCCGGCGGCGCTCGTATGCAGGAATCAGCCTTGTCGTTGATGCAGATGAGCAAGACGTCTGCGGCGCTTGCAAGACTGGACGATGCGGGTGGGTTGTTTATCAGCGTACTCACCGACCCGACGACCGGTGGTGTGACGGCGAGCTTCGCAATGCTGGGCGATGTGATCCTTGCAGAGCGTGAAGCGTTGATCGGCTTTGCCGGGCCTCGCGTGATCGCGAATACGGTTCGTCAGGATTTGCCGGAAGGCTTCCAGCGAGCGGAGTTCCTTCAGGAGAAGGGCTTTGTTGACCGTGTCGTGCATCGGCATGCGATGCGAAGCGAGATCAGCCGAATCATCGACTACGCCGGCAAGTAGCGTAACTGAACATGGTTTTAGCTTCGGTGTGTTCCGGATGGTGTCGGCGCAGAACCACCATAGTACGAAGTACGGCATGAACGGGAGAATCCACATACTCATGACGGCGTGGGTGTTGTTGGCCTGTCTATTCACGGCCACAACGCATGCAGAAGCTCCGCAGTTGCAGCAGTTCCGCAGCAAGTCCTACCACATCCATACGAACCTGACGCGCGATGAGGTGCGTGCGTTCGGCAAGCACATGGATACGGTTTTCGATCAGTATGAGGCACGGTTCCGTGACTTTAATGCGCGGGGCAAGCCTTACATGCCGTTGTACCTGTTCCGCACGGAGCAGCAGTACCACGACTTCATGAAGACGCAGGACATCGACGCGACGAACACCGGCGGGATGTTCTTCTTCTCGCCGAAGGGACAGGGCTTGGCGACGTGGACGCAGGGGCGGAGCCGAAGCCAGACATTTCAGGTGCTGCAGCACGAGGGGTTCCACCAGTTCGCGTTCAACTACATCGGGCAGACGCTGCCGACGTGGATCAACGAGGGACTGGCTCAATACTTTGAAGATGCGATCATCGTTGAGGATAAGATGACGACGGGGCTTGCCAATGCCCGACGGGTCGAGCAGGTGAAACTGGCGCTGCAGCAAGGCAACGCGTTTCGGGTTGAAGAACTGGTCGAGACCGTGCCCGATGACTGGTCCAATGCACTAAGAACGGACCCGGACAAGGCGGCGATCCTTTACGCACAATCCTGGTCGATCGTCTACTTCCTGATCCACGGCGACGACCAGAAGTATCAATCCGCATTCGGGACATACCTGCGTAAGGTCGGGACGGGAAGAGACAGCCCGACGGCGTTCCGCGAAGCGTTCGGCAGTTCTGAACTGGATGGGCTTGAAAAACGATGGCGGAGTTTCGCATCGGAGCAGACGCCTGACCCGATCAATCAGGCTGCGACACGTATGGAGTTCCTCGGCGAAGCGCTACGGTACATCTATCAGAACGGCGAACAGACGCCGCGATCGTTGAACCAATTGCGAGACACGCTGCAAGCCAGGCACTTCGTGCTGACGCGTAAGTCGCATGGCATCACAATTGAGATGGACGCCCAGGACCCGCAGCTTTATCGTTACGAACGGAACAACGGCACCAACGGCCTGTTCCGCCTGCTCGAACCGGCGCGCGACGATCTACCCGCCCGCATCACCGCCACCGGCCTGCGCCCCGAGCCGACCCTCGTCTGGACCCGCGACAACGACGGGAACCTGGTGCAGGATATTGAGTATCGGTAACCCTATTTCTGCTCGAAAACGTGTGTTATAATTAAGCAGGCTGCACCGAGGAGCCTCGGCCATGCGATCTACGACACCGTCATCGTCAATTCACAGAAACCTTGATCGTTGCATTCGTCTCACGACAGACGCAACGGCGATCAGGAACACACTACTCATGTCAGAAACACCCGAACAACCCGACCTGACCAGGTCTTTGCTTGACGCGGTAGCCCTGTTTGAATCGATCGGCATCCGTTATGCGCTTGTGGGCGGGTTGGCGGCCATGGTGTACGGTCGATCTCGCTTTACCGAGGATGTCGACTTCGTCGCGGCAAGCGAGCATCAACAAATACTGGAAAACCACCCGGATGAGATGAAGTCGCACGGTTTTGATCCAACCTGCACATGGAAGCTGTATCACACATCCGGTTGCCAGATCGATTTATGGAAAGATAGTTTCGCAGACCAGATCGTGTTGCGTGCCGTTGCGGTCGAGCTTGCCGGGCGATCGGTGCAAGTCGCCGAACCACACGATCTGATCGCCATGAAGTTGCGAGCCGACCGTCCGCAAGATGACTACGACATCTCGGAAGTGCTGAAGCGTGCCGATATTCAGGATGCAATCATCCGTGAGCGCGTTGATGACGAACAATATCAGTCATACCTGGCGATCAAGAAACGTATCGGATTAACGAACAAATAAGATCACGCAAAGACTCTGGCCCTCACCCCGGCCCTCTCCCGAGGGGAGAGGGGGAAAACGATTCACATCACCAATCCATCGATCGCGTTTAGTCCCAAAGGTTCTTTGGTGAAGAACGGTTCGGCGTAGCGGGCGCCGATGCGGGAGCCCATGTAGCCGTTGAGTTCGCGGACGAATTCGACGACACGACGGTTCTTTTCGGGGACGACGAACTGGGTGTGGTAAGCTTTGATCGCGCGTTCCTTGTCGTCCATCTCATCGGAGATGTCGAGGCAGAACGTCGGGTTGGCGACCCAGCGCAGGTGGGTGCAGTAGTAGTAGATGAGCCATTTGGGGTAGATCGGCTCGCCCGGGATGTCGGTCTTGGTGAGTTTGGCATCGAAGCGTGCATCTTCGACGATGCGTGTGACCGCGCGGTGGTCGGGGTGGGCATCTTCCTCGAACGGCAGGAAGATGATCTGTGCCTGATGTTGACGGATGACGCCTGCCATTTTGTGACGGGCTTCGATGGTGTGTTGGACCTCGCGATTTTTCAAGCCGAGCAGTTGGCGTTTGACGCCCAAGATCTTCGCGGCCTCGGTCCATTCTTTTTCGCGCTGCTCGGGGGTGCCGTAGGGCGTGGGTTCGCCGTTGGTCGCATCAAGCAGCAGGACGTTGTGCCCCTGCTTTGCGAGCCGGATGATCGTGCCGCCCATGCCGAGTTCTTGATCGTCGGGGTGCGGGCCTACTACGAGTATGTTAGCCATGTGTATAAATCCTGATTAACCGCGAAGGCGCGAAGTATGTTAGCCGCGAATGAACGCTAATGGACGCGAATTAAGAAAAAGAATTTCATGCTTATTCGCGTTAATTGGCGTTCATTTGCGGCTCATGTTTTGCGTAGAGTAAACGCTCATAGAGTTTTCCCAATTCCCGTGTCATGTGGTCGGCACTGAATTGTTCGCGGACGAGTATCTGGCCGTTTTCGATCATAAGCCGGCGCTCGTCGGTGTGCTGGATCATCCAGACGATGGCGTCGGCGAGGGCTTGCTTGTCGCCGACGGGGGCGAGTTTGCCGGTTTCGCCGTCGATGCAGATTGAGGGGATGCCACCGACGTTGTAGGCAACAATGCCGCAGCCGCAGAGCAGGGCTTCGATAAGCGTTCGGCTTTGGCCTTCCTGGTAGGAGGGCAAGACTTTGATGTCCGCAGCGGGGAGGACTTCACGCATCTTTTCGTGCTGGATGAAGCCGAGCAGATGGACGTGCTCTGATAAGTTCTCGTTTTGGATGCGCTGTTCGAGGTGTTCGCGCCGCCAACCGTCGCCGATGAAAAGCAGTTGGATGCCGGGCAGTTGCTCGATGAGTTTGGGCAGGATGTCGAGCATGTCATCGTGGCCCTTGAGTGGATCAAGGCGGGCGAGCAGCAGGACGACGGGCGCGTCTATGTCAATGCCTAATTGTTCGCGTGCTAGTTCACGTGCGTTCTCTGCGACCTCGAAGCGTGAAAGATCCACACCGCTGGGGATGACGGTAAAACGATCCCTACTCGTGATCTTTGCATCCACGAACGCATCCACCATCGCGGGAGTGATCGCAATCAGGTGATGGCAACGTTTCGCGGCCCAGCGTTCCAGCGTGACGTACAGACTATGTACAAGTGCCGATTGCTTATCGTGAAATGGCAAACCGTGAACAGTATGAATAACGCGATATGACGGATTGAAGCCGGGATCAGGCGTACGGAAGTGAACGAGAACTGACAGCTTGCTGAAGTCCCCCCATGCGGCCGCGCGACCGACGATACCCGCTTTGCTGGAATGCGTGTGAATGATGTCCGGCTGAGTATCGCTGATAAGTTTGCGTAGGGCACGGTAGCAACGGATATCGTGCCAGGGATTGATCGCTCGGCGCATCGATGCAATCTCATGCAAGATCGCGCCGCTTGCTTTGGCTTCGTCTAATAGTGAACCCTCTGGGCCGTAGATCGGGCCGTAGGCGAGGTGTACTTCGTGGCCCGCCTTCACTTGCGCTGCGCAGCTGAGCACGGTGTTCTGTTGTGCTCCGCCTTGGATGAGGCGCGTGATGATGTGAAGGATGCGCATGGGAGGAATTTATGATTTGTGATTTATGATTGATGATGTTGTGGATATTTCAAAATACCCGATCACGTTTTTCAATATGTAAATCATAAATCATAAATCCTAAATCATAAATTCCGATGCTTGATCCACTCCAGGCACAGCCCGTTCGGTGGCAGGGTTGGGCCGGCTTTCTGGCGGTCTGTGGTTTTGAGTATCTCGTCGATACGCTGCGGTTCAAACAAACCCCGCCCCACTTCGACCAGCGTGCCGGCGATGATGCGGACCATATTCCAGAGGAAGCCGCTGCCTTCGACGGTGATGATGACCTGTTCGCCGTTGCGTGTGACGTTGCATCGGTGGATGGTGCGGACGGTGGACTCTCGGCCGTGGCCGGCGGCGCTGAAGCCTTCGAAGTCGTGTTCGCCGACGAGGCGTGTGGCCGCGTCGTTCATGCGATCGACATCAAGTTCGTACCAGCAGTGGTAGACGATGTGCCGAAGCGCAAGCGGGCGGTGATCGGAATTATGGATCGTGTAGGTGTACTGCTTGGTGACGGCGTGCTGGATGGCGTCGAAGTCGGGCGGGACTTCTTCGACGCTGCGGATCTCGACATCGTCGGGCAGTCGGCTGTTGATCGCCAGGGCCATACGCTCAAGCGGGACGGGTGAATCGGCGTCGAGGTGCGCGACCTGGCCGCGAGCGTGGACGCCTGCATCGGTTCGGCTCGCGCCGATGAGCGATATCGGCTGGCGCAGGACGCGGACGATGGTATCGTGGACGACACCCTGCACGGTGCGCAGCGGCGGCGCATCGGGTGGTTCCTGTTTCTGCCAGCCGTGGAACGCGGAGCCGTCGTAAGCGATCAGCAGCTTGTAGCGTTTGATGTTGGCGGGTTTTGCGTCGGCTTCAGCCATCCGCAGAGTTTACCCGGTCCAGCCGCATCCGTGTATGGCAGGGCAGAAAGCCGATCGCTTCCCAGAACGCCCGGCCTGATTCGTTCACCGAAAGCACATCGATCTCGATCGGCCGGCCCGGTTCGATGTGATCGCGGGCAAAGGCTTGTACGGCAGCGGCGCCGAAACCTTTGCGGCGGTGATCGCGTTCAATGAATAGCTGGCGGATGTAGATGGATGTGCTTTCAAGCGGTTCGGTAGCGTAGAGGATATAGCCGACGACAACTTTTTCGTTTTTGATCAGGACAACGCCGTACCAGCCGGAATCGATCCAGCGCTGCAGTCTCGCTTCGATCTGTTCGATCGTCATGATGTCCGTGCCCTCATCTTCCTGCAGATGCTGATTCATCTCGGCAACGCGAGAAAGGTCAGAAGCGAGCATGGGGACGAGACGCACTTGCAGATCAGAAACAGACACGCACGATACTCCACTTAATAATCATGCCCATTATCCCGCAGGCGAATATGTGGCTGGATGCCGCCCTGTCGTAATGCGCCGCCGCGGACAGCACCGACAAAGAGGTCGTGATCGCCCTCGATATCCATATGGGTGACGAGGACGCATTCAAGATAGGCAAGCGTGTTAGCAAGGATGGGCAGGTTGGGGAGCGTGCCCTCGAACAGTTCGTAGCCGAGGAACGGGTCTTCGGTGACGGCGGCGTTGTTAAACTTGGCAAACTTCCGGAGCATCAGCCGATCGTCCTCGGCAAGCTGGCAGAGGGCGAATTGCCTGGATTCACTGATCAGGGGCATGATCGGCCGGCCTTTGCGGATGGCGACGGTGACCATGGGCGGATTGATACAGGCCTGCTGGACAAAGCTGACGATGATGCCGGTGCGCTTCTCACCCGAGGCCGCAGTTAACACAAACATGCCTGAGGGAAGCCGGCCCATCGCCTGCCCCACCGTCTCACGAACTTCGGGGTCCAGTTCAGGGTGTGGGTTTTTCGTTCGCATCCGCCAAATCCTTGAACAAGCCAACGTTAAACAATAAACGCTACAGCAAGAACCCGCAACGCCAAAGGCATAAAAAAGCATCGATTTATCATGTTCGCTACACTCGCGGGTATGAAGTACCAAGCGATCCTTTTTGATCTGGACGGCACCCTGCTGGACACGCTGGAAGACCTGACCTGCGCCTGCAATCATGTCGTTACATTGCACGATAAAAAACCGATCACCGTTCCCGAATGCAAGAAAATGGTAGGCAACGGGGCGCGGGTCCTGCTCAATCGCCTGACCGGCCTTGAAGGGACAAACCTGGATGAAGCGTTAAAGCTGTTCCTGGCGTATTACAACGATCACAAGTTCGACCATACAGGGCCTTACCCGGATATACCCGAGTTATTGGATGGGCTTGTCGAACGTAAATTGCGGCTGGCGATCCTCAGTAATAAGCCACACCCGGCAACGGTGGAATTGTCGAGCCAGATCTTTAATCGCTGGCCGTTCGAGCATGTATTCGGCCAGCGCGATGCTGTGCCCTTGAAGCCCGATCCGACCGCGGCGATTGAGATCTGCAAATTGATGGGCGTCGAGCCGCAGCAGTGTGTGTTTGTGGGGGATTCGGGTGAGGACATGGCCACAGGCAAGGCGGCAGGGATGCTGAGCGTAGGTGTGACGTGGGGGTTCCGCCCGGAATCGGCGCTGCATGAGAACGGCGCGGACGCTGTGATTCACGAGCCGATGGGATTACTTCGAGTGATAGATGGGGCGTGAGGTTACTGAATTAACAACAAGAGCGCTAAGCCGCAAGCGGCTTTTTAGAGACCGTGGTTGGCGGCGTCGGTTAGACCCTGCCGCCATTCCATGTAGCGGTATGGGATGTTGTTTTCTTCGTGCAGCTTCTTGATCTTCTCTTGAAAAGCTTCGTATTGCTGTGACTGCCAGTCGTCGGAGCCTTCCTGACAGAAGAACACGCGGCAGGCGAACGGACGGACCTGATGCACGCTGCACAGGCCGTCGATCTGGTACGGGCAGCCATCCTGTTTGGGATCGAACTGGGGCAGCGGGATGCTTTCTGTTTGTGAAGCTTTAACTGGATTCCCGGCCCGGAGTTTGAACGCGGCGATCTCGAGGCCGGACATGTAGAGCCGGTGGCCGAAGGATTCAAACTTGCAGCATCGGCCGCTCTGTTGACAGGTGAAACCGGACAATGCGACTTGCTGGTCGATGTGTTCGAGCAGATGGTTGAGCGTGGTGATTACATGCTCATTCGCCGCGGCATCTTGCCAGGTTTGCCAGAGATGGGCGTCGGATGGCATGTGAAGCTCAACATTCAAGGAAAGACGGCCCTCACCCCGGCCCTCTGCCAGGGGGAGAGGGAGTTAGCACAACGATACTGTTCGGTCTCAGCCCTTGTTCTGGTTCAGGATGATGCGGACCTGTTCGACGGGGTAGAAGGTTCCGCCTTTTTGCATGCCGGGGCAGTTCCTGGCGGCGCGGGCCCAGTGGCGTTGTGTCTTGAGGTTCTCCGGCCAGAAGGGCCAGGTACGGCACTGGGTGGGCCTGACCGGATAGACCGAACAAAGGGATTTTCCTTCCGGATCACGACGCAGGAAAACACAGTCAAAGCCGTTACGGGTAGAGACCTCGTCCAGCGACCATTTGCCCTGCTTCTTCTTACAGTATTTTTCGTGGAATTCATCGACTGAGAGGTTGAGGTACTCGGCCATGGCCTCGCCCTCCTGCTCATCGAACCAGACGAATCCGGGCGGACCCGTGCAACAGTTGCCGCATTGCGTGCATTCGAAGCTCAGGCCGTCCGCGTACCATACTTTTTCGCTCTCCACTTCCTGCATCGTCCGATTGTAGGGCAATTCTTTCCCTCGTGTTGAATCGATTATGAGAGTTTCCAGCCCGGTAATACGCTTTACGGATTCAGCAGGGTGTTGACGTGTGCGACGACACCACGGGACAAGGCGTCTAGTGCGTAGCCACCTTCCAAAACCGAGACGATCTTGCCTTGGCAATGCTGTTTCGCCAGGTCGACAAGTCGGCGTGACATCCACTCAAAGCAGGCAGTCGTCAGGTTCATATCAGCGAGCTGATCTTCAACAGCGGCGTCGAAGCCGGCGGAAACGAGCAGAAACTGGGGCTTGAACTCATTGATCTTGGGTACGATCAACGAATCGAAGACTTCCATGTACTCGCTATCGCCGCAACCGGGCGCAAACGGGCAGTTGAGCGTGAAGCCCTTGCCTTCGCCCTTGCCGGTCTCGTTGATGTAGCCGGTGTGCGGGAAGAGGGTCAGCGGCTCCTGGTGCATGCTGACGACGAGGATGTCGGAGCGGTATTCCAGCATATGCTGGGTGCCGTTGCTGTGATGGACATCGAAGTCGACGATGGCGACGCGGTCAAGACCATGATGTTGAATGAGATAATCCGCAGCTATAGCGATGTTGCCGAATAAACAAAAACCCATGGATTCGGCGGCCTCGGCGTGGTGCCCGGGCGGGCGGACGGCGCAGAAGGCGTTGTTGATCTTGCCGGCCATCACTAGGTCGACGGCCTCGATGACGCCTCCGACAGCAAGCTGGGCAATATTGGCGCTTTCAGGGCAAACAGCCGAGTCCGGCGTGTCAATGAACTCGGCCCGGCGGCGGCACTCATCGAAACAGTGCTCGACGTAGCTGGGTTCGTGCACGCGTCGGATAAGCTCCAGGTCCGCGGGATTGAAGTCGGGCTGGCGGAGTTTACTCATGAGCCCGGCGACGTTCAGACCCTCCATGATGGCCCGGAGTCGGTCAGGTCTTTCGGGGTGTCCTCGGCCGGTTTTATGCTCTAGAAAGCGATCGTCGTAAATAAGAGCGGTGGTCATATCACCCCCCATCATGACGGGTCTGAAGCGGCCTAGCAACCTTAGCCGCAGCAGGCTTGTGCGAGGCGTTGGGCGGAGGTGTCAAGGTCGATGCCGACGATGTGGATCGTCTTGGTCGGCTGGGTTTGACCGGCGCTGACACTGACGTCACGCGGCGAGATTTTCAGGGTTTTGGCGAGAAGTTTGCAGACGGCCTTGTTGGCCTTGCCACCTTCCGGCGCGGCGGAGACAGACACCTTCAGGCGATCTCCCAGCATGCCAACGACACGATCACGGCTGGCGCCGGGGACGACCTTGATCCGCAGCAGCACCGCGTCGTTGGATGGCTCCAGAGCGGCACGGATTGGGTTTTCTTCGGCCATGGGTTTGACTCGCGGTATGTCTATGCCTGTCGCAGCGATTGTACCGGCTCGGGTATTGCGAGAGACAAGGACAAATCGCTAACCGGCGTGTGTTATGCGTGAAGGTATCATAGAGTTCTAGCGGACCTATGGAGCAGTGCATGTTCAGACAAACCAAGCACCATCCGCAGGAGGTAGACCATTCCCCCCTACCGCCGTTATGGCAACGGCCTGGCTGGATGCGCGCGCCCATGCTGGCGCTGTTCTGGCTTGCGCTGGTGGTGTATGGGTCGCTCTTGCCGTGGGGGTTGGATATCTCGGGCCTGACGGGTAAGGCCGGGGGCGTTTGGCCGGCTGTACTTGCATGGCTGAGCAGCCCGCAATGGGTGGCTGTTGAATACGAAGTGTCATCGTACGGCGTACCGAGCTGGGCCAGCGACCTGATGTTGAACCTGCTGCTGTATGGGCCGTTAGGCGTGTTGCTGCGCCTGACGATGTCTCGTGTGACCGGCAGGCATATCGTGCAGATCATTACCGCCGGGTTATCGGTCGTTGCGATCAGTTGGATGATCGAGGCGACACAGAGCCTGATCCCCGGTCGCGTTGCGGCAATCCAGGACATTATCGCCAACAGCCTCGGCGGGATCATTGGCGTCCTGCTGGGGCACAAGATCAACAGCGTCTGGCGTGCGGCGGCGTTCCTGTTCTACCGCAAGTCGGCGAAGCAGCGGATCGCGATGAACCAGTGCATGAGCGAGCCGAGGTATCGGCCGGCCCTGATGTTCCTCGTGGCGCTGATCAACGCGGTTCTTATCGGCGGCTGGTATTACCTGAGCGTTCACGGGGGCGAAAGCGAGCGCGTGCTGCAACTGGTGCCCTTCCGTGAACAATTCGCACGGTCGTACGATGTAGCGGCGGTCTTGCTTGGCCGATCGCTTATCGTGTACTGCCTGCTTGGCGGCATGCTGATGCTGATGTTGATGCGTGGCAGGACACGTGTTGCGCTGAGCCTGGTGATGCTGACGGTGGCGTTGATGGCTGCATTCGTGGAAGCGATGAAGCTGATCAGCGGCGGCGCGCCTGCGGACGTGACCGAGCCGTTATTGGCACTGATGGCCGGGGGCTTCGTGCTGATTCTGGGTTTCATGTTGCTCAACGCCTGCCGGGCGTCGTGCCGGCGTCAGCAGCAACTGCCGGTCGAGGTAGACAGACGCCGTCGTCGGCATGATTATCGCTTTGCGTTAAGGGACCGATAACTGCACGGCTTGCGGCGGCTTTGGGGCCTGGTGCTGGACATATTATTTCTCACACGTGCCTGTGAGAAAACGGATTAAGTCATGCGTACCGCGTGTCGATGAGCCAAGAACAAACCCTTGCGATCGCACAGGTATTAATCAAGCATGAATCGACCCGGCAGTGGCATTGAGAATAGGCGCTACGGACGCTTAAAAGGTCCCGGGATCGCATGCAGTGCGGGCATGGTGATTGATTTATCCGCCGGGGGCGTACGCATCTTCTCGAAGCGTCGGCTCAAGGGTCAGATCGAAGTTGTTTTTGACCTCGGGGACCAGGAAAAACTAGGGGTCAAATGTCGTATCGTCTGGTGTCGGCGGATCGGATTCCGGGCCTACCTGGTGGGCCTGCAATTCATTGACCTGCCGCTATCGGCTGCCAAGCGTCTCCTCCGGCAAGGCGCTTGCACGCGTATTCCCAAAAAGGGGGAAAAGATTACGCACTCATCCACCGGGATCGGCCCGCTATTTACGGGGTTGTCTTTGTGCTTACTCGGGATGCTGCTGCATGTCGGTACGCAACTGGGTTGGTGGGACCTGTTCAACCCGCCGGCAAGTATCCGACCCTGGCTGGATCTCATCAGTGAACCCGTGATGCTCATGGGTGTCGGTGTGCTGGTCTTTGCTCTGATCCGACTGATGAAAAGGCCCGGGGTTGAGACGCGTGTCAGTCACGCTCAACGTTTGAATATAGGGGGCGCGGACCGCAGGGATTCCACGTTGATCCTGGACAGCATCCTTGAAAGCGCACTCGGTGGCGTACTCATCCTTCAGGCGATCCGTGACGGGATGGATAAGATCACGGACTTCCTGATCCAGACGGCCAACCCGGCCTCGGAACATCTACTCGGCAGAAGCACGGAAGAATTAGTCGGCCAACGCCTCAAAGAAACACTGCCGTGCCTCGGTTCGGAAGGTTTGTTCGACAAGGCTGTTTCGGTCGTCGAGACGGGCCTGCCTTGTGATGACACACAGAAGCTCGAACACGATAAACGCTGGTATCGCTACACCGCGGTGAAACTGGGTGATGGCCTGTCCATCACGTTCGACGATATCAGCGAACAACGCCGCAGCGAGGAAAAGCTGCGCCACGCGGCGTACCACGATGCCTTGACGGGTCTGCCGAATCGCAAACTGCTGACCGAACACCTGATCCAGGCACTACACCGTGCAGAGCGGATTGAAGGATATAAATTCGCAGTGCTGTTCCTTGACTTCGATCGGTTCAAGATCATCAATGACAGTCTCGGGCACGAAGCAGGCGATCAACTGCTTTTGAATATCACGAATCGTCTGCGTGAAAACCTGCGGAAGCTGGACACCATGGCACGCCTGGGTGACGGACATCTGCCTTCGCGCTTAGGTGGTGACGAGTTCGTCGTATTGCTGGATGGTGTGCGTGATGAGCATTCGGCTGCGATCGTCGCGCAGCGCCTGCTTGATGCGTTCAAAGAGCCTTACCAGATCATGGGACATGAGGTGACATCAACCGCGAGCATCGGGATCGTGGTCAGTGATCCGCGCTACACCAAGCCGGACGACATCCTGCGTGACGCGGATACTGCGATGTACCAGGCCAAGAGTGCGGGTAAAGCGCGTTATGTCGTGTTTGATGAGGACATGCACAAGAGCATCGTGAACCGCCTGACGCTGGAAAATGAACTGCGTGTCGCGGTGGAGACCGAAGCGTTCGAGGTGGTGTACGAGCCGATCGTATGCCTGGCAACGGGTCGATTGCACGGCTTGGAAGCACTGATACGCTGGCCGCACCCGCGTCGTGGAGAGATCTCGCCCAGTGAGTTCATCGAGATCGCGGAGGAGCTTGGCCTGATGGGCAAGATGGGCCGATGGATCATGCGGCAGGCATGCCTGGACTTCGTCGAGATGTGCGAAGAAGACCCGGACTATGCGCCTGAATTCATCAATGTGAACGTGTCGCGCACACAATTACGCGATCCGGGACTGGTCGGGCATGTCAACGCCATCATGCTGGAGACAAAGATCAAGCCGGGGCAGCTACGGCTGGAGATCACCGAATCGATGGTGATGGACGATCTGGAACACATGGCGGAAGTCTTAGGCGAATTGAAAGAACTGGGCGTGTACCTGGCGATGGACGACTTCGGGACCGGCCATTCCTCGCTGACGTGTCTGCATAAGTTCCCGATCGATGTGTTGAAGATCGATCGCAGCTTCATCAACAGCGTCGGCCGCAAGGAACGCTATTACGGCGCGATCCTGCACTCGGTGATCGAGCTGGCGAAGAACCTGGACATGACGGTGATCGCTGAAGGCGTTGAGACGGCGAACCAACTGGCGCTACTGCAGGGTTTGAGCTGTCAGTACGGGCAGGGCTATCTGTTCAGCGAGCCGGTCAGTGCGGACAATGCACGGCCGCTACTGACACGAGACTTCACCAAATCGGCTGCGGCCTGAGCTTGTTCAAGCCGCGGCACGTTGCAATGTGAAACTGGAAATCGGTTTGCGGCCGTAGTGGAAGTTGCCATCTTCATCAGGGCCAACGACAGGCCAGACGACAAGTTCACCATTCTCGATCACAACCGCACGGGGCCGGAACGGGAAGCCATAGGCGCCGGTATTGATCACGACGCGCCCACCCTTACGCCAGATACCTGTGCGGTGTATATGCCCGAAGACAAAGAAACGTGAATCCGGTGCGTGCTGTTTGGCAAAACGCGAGGCGGCTCGTGGCAAGGTTTGCCAATACCACATCACGCGCATGACCTGCATCGCCTTCTGCATCATCCACTGCCAACGGCTAAGCGGCTGATGGTGATCTTTGGCCATCTCATCCCAGGTAAAGTGCGATGCGTACTGAGCCGCGGCAAGATGCCCTTCGGTCGAGCCGGCTTCTCTTGGATCTAGTGCATCATGCGTACGCTGATTTAAAAATCGCAAGCGGTCACGGTGATCGGTCCATGGCGAGATCGCGGGATGCAGTGCGTCGCCGTGCGTCAGATAGACCTCACCATTGTGTAGTTCGACGCTGCGCAGATCGGTCAATAGCGGATCGTGATTGCCGGAGATCAGCGTCAGTTCAACACCGTCGGCTTCGCACATCTGTTCGATCTGCATGACCTGTCGCGCGGCCTCGGTGCGTAATGTGGCATCATGGATCTCGGCGACATCACCATTGATGATCAGCCGATCGGCTCCCTGCCAGAGTGGACGCAACGCCAGTGCAGACCCCGCACCACCTCGGGGCTTGCCAAGGTGCGTGTCCGATAAGATCACAATACGACCGGTCGTCGCGCTCACTGCAAGTACATCGGGTATGCCGGGGGTGGCCTGAATTCGTATGAAGATGAATTAGCCGCAAATGTACGCTAATAAACGCGAATAGATGCAAAATGATTCGGATAGATGCAAATGGATCATGTGTACTGAGGATTGGAACATAGTATTTAGCCTAAATACTAAGTTTGGAACTCATCATTGAAGACTCCGGCCGATTTCCATTTATTGATAGTGGCTGGTCAGGAAGATTCATCATCCATACTTCGGTGACATAAAGTTGCTGCACATAAAATTCTGATTTTTTATTCGCGTCGATTCGCGTTCATATGCGGCTTTAAAAACAGCTACTCCCCGACAGTCTTTTTCCGCCGCAGGATGTGATGGTAGTGCTGGGCGAAGCGGTGGGCTTCATCGCGGATGGCCTGACACAGCCGCAGGCCCGGGTTCTCGCGGCCCAAGCGGATAGGTTCGCTCTTGGCTTGCGTGTAGATGAGTTCTTCTTTTTTCGCAAGCGAGATCACCATCGGGGGTTTGATATCGAGTTGGTCGAAGGCTTCCATCGCCGCGTGCAGTTGGCCAAGCCCGCCGTCAATGAGGATCACATCGGGATAGAGTTCGTGGCCTGCGCCGGCATCGCGGTAGCGCCGGCTGACCACTTCACGGATGGAGGCATAGTCATCGTTGCCACCTTCAACGGTTTTGATCTTATAGCGTCGATAAGCGTTCTTAAATGGGCGGCCATCAACAAAGCAGACTTTCGAGCCGACGGTTTCGCCGCCCTGTAAGTGTGCGATGTCGATCGCTTCAAGGCAGCGGATCTGCTCGTTGATACCGAGTGTTCTTGCAAGAGACTCGAGGCCTTTGCGTGGGTCTTGTACGAAGGATTCGATCTCGGGCTGCCAGCCTTGCCCTCTTTTGCCTCGATCGTCGAGTTTTTCCAGTGCTTTGATCTGGTCGCGCAGCACGGCCGCCTGCTCGAAACGCTGGGCATCGGACTCTTCCTGCATCTGCATGCGCATCTCGCGCAGCATCACCGAACGCTTGGATTCCAGAAAGCGCACGAGTCGACGGATATCTTCGCGGTAGGCTTCCTTGCTGATCTTCGCGGCACACGGGGCGGTACACTGCTTGATCGGATAGAGCAGGCATGGCCGAAAATGCCTGCGCGAATCATCGTCTTCGCGGATATCCAGGTGACAGGTGCGAAACTTGAACACGCGTTGAGCGAGCTGTATGCTTTCACGCAAGGCGTAGACACTCGTGAAAGGACCGAGTACTTTCGCGCCTCTGAATTCCGGGGCGGTGGGTTCGCGCGTGATGAAGACGCCCGGGAAGTCGTCGCGCATGGTGATGACCAGGTACGGGAAACTCTTGCCATCGGTCAGGCGGGAATTGAAGCGTGGATGGATATCCTTGATCAGCCGGTTTTCTGCCAGCAGTGCTTCCCATTCACTTTCACACTCGATGATGTCGAAGTCCTCGACGAGTTCGAGCATGGGCTGTTTCTTCGGGCCGAGGTCGGCCGACGGGACGAAGTAACTGCTGACACGGTTGGGCAGGTTCAAGGCCTTACCAACGTACAGCACGACCCCGGCCGCGTCTTTCATCAGGTACACACCCGGGACAGGAGGCAACTTGTGGGCCTTGGCTAACAGCTCGTCGAGTTTTTCGCGTCGGTCGGACATCCGCCAGACATTTTAGGCTGGTTGAGGCGAGAGGGTGGTAAGCTTCATGCGAAGCGGCTTGATCGCCAAGAGGACGAGTACAACCAGGCACGTGATCGCCAGCCATTCGGGGATCATCTCATGCTCGTGAGAATGTGCCGCCTGGGTTGACGCGACGATACCCATTGCACTCGCGATGGCGTCGGTCGCCAGGCCACAGATGATCGCGCTGGCGGAGACACCGATGAGGTAGGCGATCATGTAGCGTGTGCCCAGTTCTTTTCGGACAACGCCTAGAGTCGCAACATTCGTCGCGGGTCCTGCCAGCATGAAGACCAATACCGCGCCGGGCGACAAACCCGCCAGCAGCAGGCTCGCAGCCAGAGGTGTCGAAGCCACGGCGCAGATGTACATCGGGATACCGACCACGACCATCAGCAACATCACCCAAATGCTCGATCCAAGTTTGGCGAGTGTGCCGTCATCCAGGAACACACTGATGATGCCGGCCATGAACAAGCCGATGAGCAACCACTTTGCGGTATCGGTCATGATCTGCCCGGCGGCGTCGATCATGGAAACAAACAGGCCGGGCTTATTGGCGCCAGCGTTTGATTGATTTGAGGAACAGCAACTGGAGGTGGACTTCGTTTCCGTCTTGGAAGAGCAGCAGGATGATTCCGGCTCGGGCTTGGCTTGCGATGAGCAACAGGAAGACTTTGGCTCAGAAGCGGCTTTTGACGAACAACAGGATGATTGCGGCTCTGGCGTTTCAGACTTGGAAGAACAACACGAGGATTCGGGCTTGGCTTCAGTCTGATGTGATTCGCTGCTGCAGCAGGTTGCTTTGGGTTCGCTGGGTTTTTCGGATTCGCAGCAGGACTTTTTGGGCTTGCTGGAACAACAAGTGCTTGATTCGGGGCTGGAGTCAGGGTCGGTCGATGAATCCACCTCAGCGGCGGAGGATTCGGGGATAGATGCACCGATCAGGCCGGTGACGATGGCGCTGAAGATGGCGGAGATCGGGCGGACGACCGCGAGGAACGGGCCCAGCAGCGCATAGGAAACGGCAACCGAGTCAACGCCTGTCTCAGGCGTCGCGACAAGGAAAGACATCACCGAGCTTTTTGATGCCCCCTGCCGACGGATCGCCAGTGCTGCGGGGATCACGCCGCATGAACACAGCGGAAGCGGCGCACCGATGAACGCAGCCTTAACCACGCCGGCCTTTCCCTTGAGGAACTGGCTCATCCAGGAAGAGGAGACATAGACCTTGATCAAAGCGGCGACGATCAGGCCGACGACCAGCCAGGGTGCGGCAGCAAGCGCCATCGACCAGGTGTTTTCCAAAATGTTTATGAAAATCTGCATATCCCCTATTGTAGCCGGGCAACTGCCTGCGGGCGCGGTTGGGTGTTAGAAGACAAATCGCTACGATACCGAGATGTCAGTTTCAACTATCACATTGGATGCGGACTTCGACAGTGGTTCGCTGGTTGTTTCCAAGTGCTCGATCGAGGGGGACACCGTCCTGCTTGCCGGGCGCGACAACTTTAATACGGGCAGTTGGAAGTGGATCCACTTCACCGCCACGGGCGTGGCCGGGCGCAAGCTGACCTTCCAGATCGATGACAACTTCGACACCGAGCCTGCACGTCTGGACCGCTTACAGATGGTGTATTGTGAAGACGGAAGCGGCTGGCGCTACTTCGATAACAATGAACACGACACCGAACAGAGCTTGTTCCGCTTTGGCAATGATAAGCCGTTCAAGGCTGACAAGGTGACGGTGGCGTATGGATTCCCGTATCCGTTTTCTCAGATCGTCTCGCATACGAAGAAGATGGCATTGAGCCCGTACGTGTCGTCGACGCCGAGTTCGGATGACAAGTTAATCCTCGGCATGTCGCCCGGTGGGGTGGATGATCTTGGCAGAACGATCGAACCGAATCCGTTGTTCGGCTACCTGGTAACCGATCCTCAGGTCACCGATAGTAAGAAAACCATTGTGCTGATGAGTGGTGTGCATCCGAACGAAACGCTTGCAAATCATGTGCTCGAATCGCTGCTTGACTGGTTAGTCGGCGATTCGGTGAATGCGACGCTTTTGCGTCGTAAAGCCAACATATTTGTGTATCCAATGGCGAACCCGGACGGCCGGGTGGCGGGGTACAACCGCAGCACAGTCCAGCATGTCGATCGCGATGCCAACCGCTTCTGGCGGGACGACCTATGGCAGGACATGCCGGACATCGCAACCCTCGGCAAAGCGTTGCTAAAAGACACAAACGCCAAAGTCGACATCTTTATCGATGTGCACTGTTGGACAGATACCGCGCACCACGTCGGCATCCTCTGCAAAGAGGAAGGATACTGGGATCATCCATTCTGGAAAGCCATGCTAGCGCTCGAACCGGGCCTGGCGAGTTGGGATTCGGGTTGGGAGCACCCATCGACGGAAACGTTCGCGTTTAAGGAATTGAACCCCGGATTCTGCATGACATTTGAATTGATGTATCTACCCGGTGAAACGCTGGCGAACCTTCATCGCATCGGCCGGCACTTAGGCGAAGCGCTTTTCAGAGCGATTGATTGCGATTGCGCCGACTAACACCTGCACACACACATTTAAAACTTGCACCAACCCCCTCTCCCCCCGGGAGAGGGCCGGGGTGAGGGCCGCACTTCATTAGATTTCCTTTCACATAAAGCATAAATCTATATTCACCCAATACGCTCTTTAAATAAAGCGCTACCACCCATAAATATCTAACTTCTTTAACACACAAACCCGCGTGCTATAATTGCCGTGTTACCTTTGGCTGTATTCGGGTGAACATGTTATCCGACTTTTCGTGACGTATCTGTGTTACTTTCGTTTCTTGTTAGGGCAGAACAATATGCGAAGTGTGCGATTTCAACTGGCGTTCATCGCCGGGATGGTCAGTTTGGGGAGTACATGTCCTGCGGCAAATCCGCTACCGCCGATTGATAAGCCGGGGCTGGCTGTTGAACTTGTAGACTTCGTACAGTTCCCCGCAGCCTCGCAGCCGCAGATGCGTGATGGGATCAACTATCTGCTTGAATCGCCTGACGATTCGGGGCGTTTGTTCGTGATGGACTCACGTGGAGGCGTCCGGTTTATCGATAATGGTGTTGCCTCTTCGGACATCTTCCTGAACCTGAACACTGCGCCGAGTGTCGCAGGGCAGAACGATATTGACATCATGATTGGTAACTATGGCCAGCGTGGACTGGGCGGTTTTGCGTTCCATCCGGATTACGCCACACCCGGTGCAGATGGTTATGGCAGGGTTTACACTGCGCATAGCGATAATCCTTCAGGCAAACCCGCGCCTGATTATCCGAGCCCGGGTTCAACCGTGCATCACAGCGTGATCATCGAGTGGCAGGTTGATCCGCTGAACCCCAACGCAATCGACACATCGAGTCGGCGTGAGTTGTTGCGCATCGGCCAGCCGTTTGCGGATCACAACATGCAGCAGATAGGTTTTAATCCGCTGGCTCAGGCGGGCGACGCGGACTACGGCATGCTGTATGTATCGATGGGCGATGGCGGCAACAACTTCCCAGCGAATCCGACCGATCCCTATGAAAACGGGCAGAACACAAGCAATCCACTTGGTTCCATACTTCGTATCAATCCGCTCGGCACCAACAGTGCCAATGGGCATTACGGTATTCCCGCAGACAATCCTTTTGTAGGCGATCCTGATCTGCAGTTCACACTCGGTATCGATGAAAGCACCACACCTGCAGATGAAACGATTGACGAGTTGTTCGCATTCGGTTTGCGCAACCCACATCGCTGGAGTTGGGACACCGGCCTGAACGGCACCGGCAACATGTTTATCTCAGATATCGGGCAAGCCAGCATCGAAGAGATCAACCTTGGTGTGTCCGGCGCAAACTATGGCTGGCGCGACCGCGAAGGAATCTATGCAACCGATCCATATAACGAAAGCACGCTCAACTTCTTGCCCGCGAATGATGCGTTGTTTGGCTACACCTACCCCGTCGCGCAATACGATCACGACGAAGGCAACGCGATCGTCGGCGGCTTTGTGTATCGCGGACAGGCGATCTCAACACTTCAGGGCAAATACATCTTCGGCGACCTGGTTAACGGCCGACTTTTCTATACGGATGTCGATGAGATGGTGCTGGGCAACCAGGCCGTGGTGCATGAACTGACGATCTTTCATGAAGGCGGTGAACAGACACTGCTGCAAATCATCGGAGATCCGCCACGGGCCGACCTTCGCTTCGGCGTCGATAATGATGGCGATATCTACATCATCACAAAACGCACAGGCGAGATCTTTCGATTAATCCCGCAGACAAGTATCCAAGGCGACCTGGATGGCGATGGATTTGTCGGCTTGGATGACTTGAACCTGATCCTCGATCACTGGAATCAGACTGTTGCGGCGCGTGATCCTTTAAAGGGCGACCCATCGGGTGATGGCTATGTCGGGCTGGACGATCTGGATATGGTGTTGAACAACTGGAACGCGGGGACGCCGCCGACCCAGACGCAGAACATACCCGAACCGAACAGCCTGCTCATATTGGGGGTTTGGGCAATCCCGGCAGTTTTTGGCCAAGGAAACCTGCGATGTAATTGAAATATCTCAGGCTGCAAACGTCTTTGATCATGTATACTGGATGTTAGTCGACGTTTAACAGGGATACCCCTGTTATAGGGCTGTAATACAACTGTAATAGTTCGGGGAATCCTGATGCCTCAACAATCCTTTGTTTCAGCAAGACACCTGCCGGTTCTTGCCGTTTGCGCTGTCTCGCTATTAGGTACGATCGATATCGCCAACGCGGTGCCGTATGCCTCCGGCGTGGAACGTGTAGGGGATACGGTCAGCTTTATCCTCAACGAACCGGCTGATGTGGTGACGATCACGCGTGACGGCGGTAATGCGATCACGCTCAGTGATGCGGCATCAGGCCAGCACACGTTCGACATGACCGGTTTCAGTGACTACACGATCACCGTCAGCCACAGCGCGCCGGCGGGGTGGACAGAGAGTTCGACCAGCATTGACAATCCGATGCTCGGTTTTGAACGGGCAAACGGTGTTGCGGTGAATCAGAACCCGGGCAGCCCGAATTTTGGTCGGTTCTATGTATCGCAGCGTGACAGCACGGTCACATATGCTGGCCGACAGATGGGCGATGGCATCTACGTCTTCAACGCCGATGCGACGGATGCTTTTGGCATCACCGATCCGAACGACACATCGGCTGCACGCACCGCGGGGATAGACTTCAGCAATAGCGACAGCTCGCCTTTCCGATTGGCTGTTGGAGAAGACGATACGCTTTATATCAGCGACGCCTCCGACATCCATGGCGGCATCTACTACACCGATCCGGATGTATCCACTGGCGGGAACCTGCTTGCCGGGCTTGGTGGAATGCAACCGATCACCGATCAGAATCATGGATCGATCATCAGCACACCGCTTGTGTCCGGTTCTCTTGCAGGCGGTGACTTGACGCTTTATACGATCGACCAGGACCTTCCGGGCAGTGTGCCCGATACCGGCGGCCATGTCTGGCGCTATGACATCGGCGGCGTCTCGGATTACGACGGGACGCCGACACTTGTGGTTGATGCAAGCACGCTCGGTTCGAATTCTGATGGAACCAGTATCCTGAGCGACATCAACAACAGCATTCATCCAACCAGTTACACTACCGCTCTTGATGCCGATATTACGATCGATCCAAGGACAAACAACTTCATCATCAATGAGGTTGGTGGAGGCATCATCATCCTTGATCCAACCGCGACAACCATTCTGTTTAATTCCCGACAGTATCACCTTGACAATATCGATGGGACAGACGTTTTTTCAAAAGCAATTAGTGTAAGTGTGTCACCCGACGGCAAACAGCTTGTATATCGATATCGGGGGCAGGCCAACTTTATCATTGCTGAACTGGATGAGAACGGCATACCGATCCTGGATGCCTCGGATTATCCTTTTTTTGGTCTAAATGTGGTTACTGCGCCACCCACATATTATTTTTATCCGCGTGGACCGATTACCCATGATCTTGCGGGAAATATCTACACCGCAGGCAACCTTGCTTCAGGCGGCGAACGCCTCGGCATCTACTCCCCCGGCGGTGATACCATCGCAGTCACACGCTCCAACGGCTCGTTCACGATCAACGGCACGACCTATGGCGACTACTTGCCCGGCGACCTGGATGGCGATGGCTTTGTCGGATTGTCGGACCTCGATATCGTCCTGCAATATTGGAATCAGGATGTGACTGCGGGTGTTTTGCTGCAGGGTGATATTGATGGCGACGGCTATGTAGGGCTGGGCGACCTGGATGTCGTACTGAACAATTGGAATGCCGGCACGCCGCCCCGCGATATGACAGATATTCCTGAACCAACAGCGATGTCGATATTGATGGTAGCAGGCATCGGTTTACTGAACCGACGATCGGCATGATCTAAAGGGGTGGCTTTCTACCTCAGGGAGCAAAAGATGTATCGGAGCATTACGCGGTGTGCTGCAGGTCTTTCAACTTTAACGTTAGGGTCTGCTGCATTCGCTGTCGTTGTCGATGGCAGCCGGGTGGCTGATGGTTATGGCGGCGCGGTTGCGGTGCAGCATGTCAGTACCGGATTCGGTGACAACCTGAGCGAGTTGAACGCCGGCTTTATGCGTATAGAAAACGATCGGCTGTACCTGATGTTTACCGGAAACCTGGAGAACGTCTGGAACCGGCTCGAGATCTTTGTCGATTCAACACCCGGCGGGATGAACGAGGTGAACCGGCCCGGATCGGTCTACGATCGTTTCACGTTTGATGAAGGCTTCGAGCCTGATTACATATTGGAATGCATTTCCGGGCCTGACACGTTCGTGTTCTACTACACCCACTTCGATTCGGATATCACCAGCGGTTCGGATTCATACCGCGATGTGTTTGCCGGCCAGGAGCAGGGCGCGGTGCAGACCGAGCCCGGTGCGAACTTCGGCTATTCGTTTGACATCGCGTTCGACAACTCGAATACGGCGGGCGTGCTCGGAGGGAATGCCGGGGCAACATCGGAATTAGCGCTCAGCGCTATCACAGGTATCGAAGTGGGCATCCCGCTTGAAGCGATCGGTAATCCTGAGGGTTCGTTTAAATTGTCTGTGATGATCAACGGCGCGAACGGCAACTTCCTCTCGAACCAATTCCTCGGTTCACTCGAAGGCCCTCAGGCCAACCTGGGTTCGGACGGCGAGGGCAATCTATATCAAACCCTCGGCCTGATCGATATGAACGACTTCGAAGGCGAACAATTCTTCACCTTCGATCCCGACCGGCTGATTATGGATGTCAACAACGACGGATTCATAGGCCTGAGTGATTTGGACCTGATCCTGGCCAACTGGAACCGGAATTCGCTGCCTGCCGATCCCGCAGCCGATCTGAACGGCGACGGCTACATCGGCCTCGAAGACCTGGACCAGATTCTCAGCAACTGGAATGCTGGCGCTTATACCGGCCCGGGAATCGCGATCCCCGAACCGGTTGCAGGATTATTCTTCCTGCTGGGACTACCCTGCCTGACTAGACGTTTAAAACACTAAACCGGTCCAGTCAGCAGATGCAAGTCCAAGTATCGGCCATATGCAATAAATATGTGCATGCTTCGACTATACCTATTGTTAGAGACATAGCCCCCACCGGCGTGTTACAGTATGGGTATGAGACTGCCATGGAAAAAGCGTACCGGGCCCGATGGGCAAGTCCATGAGGTGGTGTTTCATACCTATCCGAAGCTGTTGTTTATCTGGCCGATCATCGTGGCCGGCTTTTTGTTCTGGCCGTTGGGTAGCTGGGAATTTATCAACCAGGAATCGCTGGGCTGGGTCTATCTGCTGACCTGTGCTGTGGTGATCCTGACGATCGGCGTGGATATCGAGCGAAACTATGCGGTGTTCTGGGCGGTCGCGTTTGCGATGTTCTTCTTCCTGGGGCTTTGGCTCAGTGAGCGGTCGGGCTTCACGCTGTTCGGCAACATCTTCAACTTTTTCGAAGACCAGGAAGTGCAATACAGCCGGGGCTTCGGGCTGTCGATGAGCATCCTGCTGCTGATCCCCTACCTGACGATGATCGTCTGGGTGCGGATGCAGCACCGCTGGCGTATCACGCACAATGAGTTCGAGCATTACGCGTTTGGCCGGGCCGACGATTCATTGGCACGCGGGGCAAAGCGGGTCCGCAGCACGTATCCGGACCTGCTGGAACTATTGATCTGCGGCTCGGGCACGCTGATCGTGTACTCGGCAACCGGGCGGTCGGAACTGCGTCGGATCCCGCATGTGCCTTTGATTTTCCTTGTGCGTAGACGCATCAACAAGCTGCTTGAAGCGACCGCGGTCACCCAGGCTGATGCGGATGTGATCGCAGAAGCGGAAGAACAGGCCGAGGATACCGAGGAACATGCGAGCCAGAACCGGGACGATGTGAACGAAGAGGATCACGGGATCGGCGGCAACGAGCCGTTATAGGCGGTTATCCACTTCGGATGCGTCATTTAGCGCGGATATCGCGTAAATACCCGAATTTAACAGCGATAAAGTGATTGAGGCAGACCCCATAAAACCCTTGACCCAAACCCGGGATGGGCTATAATCGGGTTGTCGTGCATGTCTGCGTGGGGGGATAGCCAGCGCAGTTTTCCACGAAAAGCATTCGCCAAAGTTGCACGCCAGAGGCGGTCGATATATGGTTTAGAATGTGGGCCCGGTTGGGCCGACCCAGTCAAGACGCGTCGGGGCTTGTGAGGCGCGTCCGGGTGAGAATCATTTGATATGCCGGTAGATCGAAGGAGCGATCGGGCATCAATGCCGTCCCGAAAGCCGGTCAGGAGACCGTGGGCTCGGGAACGATACAGTTATGTATGGCGTGGGACGCAACCCGCGGTGGGTTCGTAACCAACGCCTCGGAGAAAGAGCCGACCCGGTTACAGTCAGTGCCGGTGAAGGTTCTTACGAAAGCTTCCGTGAAGTCGATCAATCGCTATCAGCAAGGGGATGTCGTTACGCATCCCCGCCGCCCCGAATGGGGTGAGGGCGTGGTCAAGGCAGCCCAAGCCATCGTCCACGAAGGTAGTTCCGCGCAGCGGTTGAACGTTGAGTTTGTTAACCGCGGCCGGGTTGTGATCAACACTGCGGTAGCGCCGTTGGCGCCGAAAGGACTGAAACCGACCATGAGTTCCTCGATGACAACCAGCGGAGGCTGGCTCGATCAACTCGAACAATCCAAGAACAACTCTAACGAGTTGTGGGATTTGCCTGAAGCATTGACCGACGTATTCTCGTCGGACCTGCAGCGTCTTATGGCAACCATGGATACCTATAAGTTCTCGACCGAACCTCGGCCGCTGATCGACTGGGCCATCATGCAGACCGGCCTGAACGATCCGCTGACCAAGTACACCCGCCACGACCTCGAACAGGCCTTCGCCCGTTTCGCCCGTAACCGTGACCAGCACTTGAAGGATCTCGTCCGCACCCTCAAGCGTAACGGCAAGGTCCAGGTTCTTATCGAGGCCCGTACCCGCTGCAAGATTCTCGCCGGCCAGACCGCCCTGGAACGCGCGATCCGGCAGTGAGTAGGGTTTCATTTAGGATTGATGATTTATGATGTACCGCGCGCCTGACGCTCGTGGATTCATTCTTCACGCCCACAATAAGACACATCCAAAATCATAAATTCCAGATCATAAATCCGTATAATCCCCTCATGCCTACACCTGCCAAGCGCATCGAGGAACTGCGGCGTGAGATCGATCGCCACAATCGGTTGTACTACGTCGAAGCAAAAACAGAAATCTCTGACAAGGAATTCGATGCCCTGCTGCGCGAGTTGCAGGACCTCGAAGCCAAGCACCCTGATCTGATCACGCCCGACTCCCCCACCCAGCGCGTGGGCGGCGAACCCATCGAAGGCTTCCAAACGCTCGCACACAGTCGGCCGATGATGTCGATCGACAACACCTACGACCAGGATGAGCTTCGCAAGTGGTATGACCGGACGGTCAAGGCCATCGCTAAGGCCCAAACTGATAACGCAGACTCAGATAACGCTAAGTTGTTTGCCGATGAGGCCCTCCCTCAGCCCGAACTCGTACTCGAACCGAAGGTCGACGGCGTTGCAGTCAGTTTGCGATATGAACAAGGCAAACTTATGCGGGCTCTGAGCCGGGGTGATGGCAAACGCGGCGACGATATCACGCACAATGTCCGTACGATCCGCAGCATCCCGCTGACGCTCGAAGCAACTCAAATAACGGGGTCTGACCCCGTTTTTGGTGTGCCTGGCGTGCTGGAAGTGCGGGGTGAGATTTTCATGCCGGACGCCGAGTTCCAGCGGATCAACGAGACCCGTGAAGAACAAGGCCTCGAACGCTTCGCTAATCCACGCAACGCAACCGCTGGCACGCTCAAGAGCCTGGACCCCGCGGTGGCGGCCGAACGTCGATTGATGTTCTACGCGCACGGCCGGGGCGAACTCGAGCCCGACACCGTTGCCAGCCATCACGACTTCCTCGCCCTGCTGCGCAAGCTGGGTCTGCCGACCAACGAAAACACGAAACGTGTTGATACCTTCGACGAAACCTGGAAGTTCATTGAATCCTTCCAGGACAAACGATCCACACTCGGTTACGCGACCGACGGCGTGGTCATCAAGATCGATGACCACGCCTTACAGGAACAGCTCGGTGCAACCAGCAAAGCCCCCCGCTGGTGCATCGCATACAAATACGCAGCCGAGCAAGCCACGACCGTTTTAAAGGAGGTTGTCTGGCAGGTAGGCAAGACGGGCAAACTCACACCACGAGCGACAATGGACCCTGTCTTCCTGGCGGGCACAACCGTCCAGCACGCCACGCTGCACAACCTCGACGAGATCGAACGCAAAGATATCCGTATCGGCGACACTGTCGTGATTGAGAAAGCCGGCGAGATCATCCCGCAGGTGGTCAGTGTCGTTATCGAAAAACGGCCTAAGACAAGCAAGCCGATCACTGCGCCTAAAAAGTGCCCAAGCTGTGATATGCCAATCGAGAAACTGGAAGAAGAAGTCGCACATCGTTGCGTAAACCCGGAGTGCCCGGCCCAGTTCCGCGAAAAACTCATCTGGTTCGTCGGCCGTAACCAGATGGATATCGATGGGCTCGGTGAAAAAGCAGTGCATCAACTTGCCGATGCGGGCCTGCTCAAGACGTTCGGCGATGTCTACAACCTGCACAACAAGCGAGCCGACCTGCTCCAGCTCGAACGCATGGGCGAGAAGAAGGTCGACAACCTGATCAACGGGATCGAAACCAGCAAATCGCGCGGCCTGAGTCGGGTCTTAGCCGGGCTTGGCATCCGCCACGTCGGCGCATCGGCCGCCAACTCGCTGGCTCAACACTTCGGCAACGTCGACGCGATCAAGGATGCCGACACAGAGACCATCGCCGAAGTCGAAGACATCGGCCCGATCACCGCCGAGTCGATCCATACGTTCCTCAACAGTGATGCGGGTCAGCACGTGATTGATGAATTGAAGCAGGCTGACGTTGACCTGACCGAGCAGCAGACCGCCCCCCCACCGGGTGCCGCAGATTCCCCTGTCGCTGGCAAAACCGTCGTCATCACCGGCAGCTTCGAAGGTTTCACCCGCAACGAGTTGACAGCCAAGCTTACCGCACTGGGCGCCAAAGTCACCGGCAGTGTCTCCAAGAGCACGGACATCCTCATGGCCGGTGAAAAAGCGGGTAGTAAACTAAGCAAGGCCGAGTCGCTCGGTGTTGATGTCTGGGATGAACAGGCGTTGATGAAGCTGATCCGAAATTAACATCTAGTCTTGTAGTGTCGTATCCGGCTTTTCAGGCGCTGCTTGATTAGCCGGCACTTCGATGATGATCTCTTCCTGGTATACAACCGGTTCCTCGACGTATTGTACGACCGGGCCGTGTTTATCCAGGGCATCGAGGATGGCTTTGCGGTTGCTGCTGAAGTCCAGTTCCTTCAGGTGATGGAGGATGCAGTTCTTCCCCTGGACTGTCAGTGTCGGGTTCTTGATCAATGTTTGCAGGACCTGCATTTTTTCGCTTTCGAAGTCGAGCACTTCAAAAGTGGTTTTCACAAGGTGAACTTGTGCATCAGGATTAATGCCGGGGCGTCGCGCGATACGGTTCAGGTGTTCGGCACGTTCAGAACTGAAGTCGAGCGAGCGGACCGCTTCGATCTCAGCAGAGGTGCTTTCCCCATCGATATAAACAGCCCCATCGCCGCACGGCTCGACAACTTGTGGCGGGCATGATTTATGCTCGGTATGCTTATGGACAATGATACAGCCGGTCATACAAGGCAAGATGATCGCTATGAGAACCAGTTGTGCCAGTCGAAGTGTCTTCATCGGAATGCTCCAGAATGGTTGATAGATCGTGCCCGGACATTGTTCATGCTAAGTAAGACGCGGCGAGGAGGTGTTTCGTTCCCGGGTAGATCAAAAAAACATCTCAATGACCGTAGTCAAGGCTCAATTGAGCAGGTGTCCGAGGTTGTAACCCCGCACAAGCCCCCGAACTCCAGTCGCCCTATAATCTGCACCATGCTGATAAGACGTGCCAAGGTTGCCGATGTGCCCGCGATGGGCAAGATCATCAATGACTGTGCCGAGTTCGGCCTGATGTTGCCGCGCTCGATGTCGACACTCTATGAAAATATCCGTGAATTCCACGTCGCGGAAGACGACGATCTCGTCGTCGGCGTCTGTGGGCTGAGCGTCGTCTGGGCAAACCTGGCGGAAGTCTGTGCCTTGGCGGTGGCTCCGGATCAGCGGGGCATGGGACTGGGGCGGAAGCTGGTCGAAGCCTGCGTCGATGAGGCTCGCGAACTCGGCATCCGGACGATCATGTCGCTGACCTATGAACGGGCGTTCTTTGAACGGCTGGGTTTTGCCGTCGTGGACCGGCAGAAGCTGCCGCTAAAGGTCTGGAGCGAGTGCGTGCGGTGTCCCAAGAACCATGCGTGTGACGAAATCGCGATGACGCTGGTGCTGGAGGATGTGCCGGACCTGGCCGTCCCCAAACCCGCCCCGCCGCCGATAGATCAGTACATCGTGCCGACGATTCTGGGCGCCCGTAACGGCAACCCGTTTCCGCCGGAAGATGATGATTGAATTCATAAATACTCGCATCCGTCCGCTTCCCCTGTTACCCTAATCACAGACATGCCAGACGTCCACGCTTGGCTCGGGAAAATCATCGGGTCGGCGCAGCTCGCTGCGCTGAGCGAGTCGCTGCGCGCCTATAAGCCCGGAAAGGGCGGGATTCGAGCACACGGCAGCCGGGGATCGAGCTTTACACTGACCGCCGGGGCCTTGGGGTCGAAACTGGGTCGACCAATCGTGATGGTGGTAGCTCACCTGGATGAAGCGGACGACGCACTGGACGACCTGGCTTTGTTTGCCGAAGCGGGTCAGCCGTTGGACGCGGTTCGGTTCGGCGCGTTGGAGGTGTTGCCGGGCGAGTCGAATGTCAGCCTGGAACTGCTGGCCGAACGGCTGAGCGTCGTTGGCAGGCTCGTCGAGCAGGATGTGCCGGACCTGATCGTCGCGCCGATTCAGGCGTTGATGCAAGGCGTACCGGAGCCGGAGTCGTTGCAGTCGTTCTCGAAGGTGATCCGTAAGGATGAAGACCTGCCGCCGGGCGAGCTGATGGAATGGCTGACGGCTGCGGGTTACCAACGGCTGGACGCGATCGAACAGCCGGGCGATTATGCTTCACGCGGCGGGATTCTGGACATCTACCCCCCCGCCGGTTCTACCACGGACAGCGAATCCGACAATCAACTGCTCGGCCCGATCCGACTTGACTACTTCGGTGACACTGTTGAATCGATCCACCGTATCAACCCCGACACGATGGGCTCAGCCGGTCCGATCGATTCAGCACGCATCATCGGCGCGAGTACGGAACAGATTCAAAAGAACGAAAGCACCGCCAATCTCATCGACCTCTTGCCTGAAGATACTGTCTTCATCCTGCACGAGGTGATGGAGCTATCGGAGCAGGCACGCGGGTATTACGAGCGGTTGACCAACGCGGTTGGTGTGTATGCACCGAACACCGTCTTCAGCAAGATCCACGCGCGGCCGCATGTTGAGTGTAATCAGTACTCATCCGGAGCCGGGCAGGACGGCGTGATGTCGCTGCCGGTCGAGCAACTCACCACATTTGACGAAGACGCCAAAGGTGCAATCAAGCAGCTTGGCGAACTTGCGCAAGACAAAGACCAACAGGTCGTAGTCCTCTGCCAGAAGCCTGCGGAGCGTGACCGATTGCGTGAGTTGATCCAGGAACATGCACCGCAAGCTCTTAACGAATTCACACTCGAAGTCGGTTACCTGCATCGCGGATTCGCATGGAACGTGTCAGATTCGACACTGCACCTTGTTCCCCACCACGAACTATTCCACCGTTATCACATCCGCCGGCGTGTTCGGCGCATCACCGGCGGTGCTCAGGCGGGTGATGCGTTCCTCGACCTGGATGTCGGGGATTACGTAGTCCACGTCGATCACGGCATCGCAAAGTTCACCGGCATCAAAACGATGCGGCGTGGCGGGCTAAGCCAGGAATACCTGACGCTTGCGTTCGCTGGCGATGCACTGCTGCACGTCCCGGCTACGCAGATCGATCTGGTTCAGAAGTATGTCGGCGGTTTTGAAGGCCGACCGCCGTTATCGACACTCGGTGGGAAGAAGTGGAACAAGCAGAAACAACAGGTCGCGGATGCGGTCAAAGACCTGGCGGCGGAGCTGTTGCGCGTTCAAGCGGCTCGGCAAACACAGCCCGGCACACGCTACCCCGGCGACACCGCATGGCAACGCGAGTTTGAAGCAGAATTCCCCTACGACGAAACCGAAGATCAACTCGCCGCGATTGCCGCGATTAAACAAGACATGGGCAAGGACCAGCCGATGGATCGGCTTGTCTGCGGCGATGTTGGTTTCGGCAAAACGGAAGTCGCGATCCGGGCCGCATTCAAAGCAGCAGAGTTCGGTAAGCAGGTGGCGGTCCTCGTGCCGACGACCGTGCTCGCTGAACAACACGGGCGCACGTTTGCTCAGCGTATGGCCGACTACCCGTTCCGCGTTGCGTCGATCTCCCGCTTCAAGACCGGGGCTGAGCAAACCAAGATGCTCAAGGACCTGGCGGAAGGCAACATCGACATCATCATCGGCACCCACCGCCTGCTTTCCAAGGATGTGCACTTCGCGGACCTTGGTCTGGTCATTATCGATGAAGAGCAACGTTTCGGTGTTGAACACAAAAACCAGTTGCTACGTTTCCGTCTGACAGCCGAAGTCCTGACGCTGACCGCGACGCCGATCCCACGCACGCTGCACATGTCAATGATCGGGTTGCGTGATATCAGTTCTTTATCAACCCCCCCCGCCGATCGTCGTGCGATTGTGACCGAGGTCGTGCCGTTCGATCGTAAACGCGTGAAGCAGGCGATCATCCGTGAACTAAACCGCGACGGGCAGGTCTTTTTTGTCCACAACCGTGTACACAACATCCAGAGCGTGGCAGACGATATCCATCAGCTCGTTCCGGATGCGAAGATCATCATCGGCCACGGGCAGATGCCTTCTCGTGAACTTGAAAAAGTAATGCTCAAGTTTATGCGACGCGAGGCGGACATTCTTGTATCGACGACGATCATCGAATCCGGCATCGATAATCCACTTGCGAATACGATGTTTATCAATCGTGCCGATCACTTCGGGCTGGCGGATCTGCATCAATTGCGCGGGCGTGTCGGGCGGTACAAGCACCGTGCGTATTGTTACCTGCTTTTGCCTGAGGATCGGCCGTTGACTGAAGTCGCTGCGCGCCGGCTAAAGGCGATCGAGCAGTACTCCATGCTGGGGGCGGGTTTCAAGATCGCGATGCGAGACCTGGAAATCCGTGGTGCGGGTAACCTGCTTGGCGCCGAACAGTCCGGACACATCGCTGCGGTCGGTTACGAAATGTACTGCACGCTCCTCGACCATGCCGCCAAGCGTTTGCGACATGAGCCCGTCATCGAGCCAGCCAAGACACACCTGGAATTGCCGATCGCCGGGGCGTTACCGAAGCGTTACATCCCAAGCGATAAGCACCGCATGGAAGCATACCGGCGCATCAGCCGGGCCGCGACGCTCAAGGAACTCGAAGAAGTCGTGCAGAGTATCCGCGATGCATACGGCGAAGCCCCCAAGCAAGCCCTGACACTGATCAACCTCACAGAAGTCCGCATAGCAGCCAGCACGCTAGGTATCGACACGCTAAAACTGGAAGGCCCGGATCTGATCTTTACAACCAAACAACCACAAAAACTCGAGCAGGTATTCAGCGCAGCACCCGGACGCGTCAGCGTTTTAGACGAATCCACTGTGTACTATCGTCCACCGAGTAATTACCTCGAGCCGGCCGATACGTTGCTGGCGGTGCTGCGCAAATTACTCGTCCGGCCGGTGCATCAGGCAGCGGCAGACCGTGAAGTGTCAGCGTCGGTGTAATAACCATACTTTTCAACCGCGTTGATCAGCGCACCGATGACATCGACACTCGTGTCGAAGGGTATCTCCGGCCCTTGGTTGGCCAGTGCAAAACCATATCCGGGCATGCCCTGAACCAGCGCACGCTTGGTCATTAATTCAACACGTGCCGGGCTCCAACGCCGCAGCTTCATGTTATTCACATTACCGATCAAGGCGCAGCGCCCACGCAGGGCAGCCTTACACACAGATATGTTATCTTCCTCACCGATCAGAACAGCAACCGCACCCGTATCCGCCATATCTGAAATGAATGGTTCAACACGCCCCACCGGTTCGTACGCGATTAGCCCGCCGATTTGTTTGATCGTGTCAGTAACGACAGGTAAAGCGTACTGCTGAAATATCTTACGTGGTATCAGCGTTGCCGATGCCATGCCGTCGGCGAGCACGACCACATGTGCACCTGCTTTATGTTGAGCCTTGGCCCAATCGATGACGAAACGTTTGCAGACTTCGAGCATCGGATGCATGTACTTGTCACGCAACTCGGGCGTAAAGAGCAAACGCATCCAAGCATCCGTGCCCATCAACAAACTCGGCAAACTGAATGGAGAAACAGCCGCACCGATCACTACTTTCTCACTGCCGATCTTTTCAGCCAGGATAGAGATCACGTCGCGGGTCTTGGCAAGTTGCTGCGACTCAAGCGGATTAGGGGCTTTCATCTGCCTGATTTGATCGTATTCGGTAATGAGTAACCGATCGATCCCTGGCGTGCTGTTCGGATAATGATACTTCAGGCCGATACCAAAGGCGGTCACATCTTCGATGACATTAGGAATGCCCGCAACCGCATCCGGGATGCCGTTGAACATCTTGTTCAGTTCGATCTGCGCACCGGCGATCTTCTCGGCAGGCATCTTGAAGTATTGTTCGACCGTGGTGTTGTATACCAGCGCACCCTGCATCAGAGGAACGGGTAGACACGGCACGCGATCCGGCTTGCCATAGTCCGTCTTACCAAAGGTTAACGCCGCCAAAACACGCTGTATCGAATTCATGCAGCGTTCCTCCGCCTCATCGGGTCGTGGCTGTAGACCTGCTGAACGATGCCGATCATGTCGCTCGCCGCGGTAGCAACAAAGTCCGCACCGACTTCTTTATAAAAATCACGGTCGACCGTAAAACACGCGCCGCCCGCGACAATTTTCACATGCCCCATGCCCCGTTGATCGAGTTTTTGTCTTATCTTCTTGATCTCTTTGGCGGACTCAACCAGCAATGAAGATACGCCCACGACCAATGCGCCGCTCTGCATAACCGCATCGACAAACTGATCTACCTCTGCCCCCGAACCCACATCAACCGGCTCGATCCCGCTTGCACGCAGGAACAATCCAACCATTTTCCTGCCTAGATTGTGATAATCGCCTCGCGCATTGCCGAGGACGACTTTCATCCCGCTATCGGTCGAATCCCCCACCATCGGCGCTAAATGTTTGAGCGATTTTTCCACCGCCAGGAAGTTGAAGTAAAGATCACCCACGGATACATGTTGATGCTTCTGACGCATGTTCGCGGCCTGGACCGCTTTACCGATCGCTGACAGACAGTCTGTAGGGCTGTGGCCTGATGCAAGCAACTGGTCGATCAATGACTCAACCGAGACCTGTCGGCCTTCCGTCATGATGACAGCCAGTTCTTCAGTAAATTCCTCGACACTGCCTGTCCTGGTAGAACCTTCAGGCTTTTCATCCACGACCTGTCGCAGTGTCGAATGAATACCCTGGATATTGCGCTTCAGATTATCCGCGGTGATCTGAATCATCTGGTTATGCCCGATCACCTCACGGGCATGCTCGAGCGGATCGAGGAACATATCCAGCCGGCTGACGATATCGGGAAGCCCCTGCCCAAGTCTGGTCAGCTTCTGGTTGATCTCGACCATCTCGCTGATGGATTGTGCCTGTTGATAGTTGTTCTCTCGCTCGGTTTCCATCAACTCACAAGCCCGAACGGCTTTCTCCGCCAAACCGACAACGACCTGGCGGATCATGGTTGATTCTTTGGCGATGTGATCCGCCAGCTTGCCGACCTCTTCACTGACCACCGCGAAGCCGCGGCCGTGCTCGCCGGCCCGCGCCGCTTCGATCCGGGCGTTTAACGCCAACAATCGCGTCTGGTCAGAAAACTTATCGATCGCATCGGCAACTTGTTGAATCCGTTGGCTTTCTTCCGCCAGCATGTTCAGCACTTCATGCACTTCGGCCATTGATGCCGAGGCCGACTCGGCGACCTGCTGCATCGATTGGCAGCCCTCGAAAGACTTCTTACAACCGCCCGCAACTTCCGATGCCGCATCAAGCAGCTTCGTATTCACTTCCGCAAAACTCTCATCCAGCCCGTCGTCCTCGATCGCCTGCAGGCCATCGGCCACCGCCCTGCTCGAGGCGGTGATGTCGTAGATGAAGTTGAGCTGGTGGTGCAACTCACGAGCCGCCTGCTCGAACACCGACCGACAAGCCTCGCCTGGTCCCGGATGAGACGATGTGTCAAGACTGTTTTGTTCCAAGACCAAAGCTCCGCCCTGAGTGGTCAATGTGTTCAAACTCAATATGATGATCCCTGTAGGATGAAGTAACTATCGGTGACGTGAACAGATGGCTTAAAACTTCCACCAATATCACGCAAAGCAATGACGATTTATTTCCATTCGTATCAAATATGCTGCATCTTGTGATCTACCATCCCGCAATCCCGCAAAACACGGGCAGTATTGCACGCACAACCGTAGGCTTTACGGCTAACCTGCACCTGATTAAACCATACAAGTTTGAAATATCTGATCACGCAGTACAGCGCGCGGGATTGGATTACTGGCCCCATGTCAGGCTAACCGAGCATGAGAGCGACGATGCTTTCCTACAATGGCTGGGCGATCGTCGACCGTGGCTAGTCACAAAGTTCGGCGAATTACGTTTCGATCAACCTGACTACCGCGATGGTGATGTGCTGATCATGGGTAATGAGAACACGGGTTTGCCGGACGCATGGGCGCAACGTTGGCCCGACCGCCGCGTGAACATCCCGATCCTCGGGCAGATCCGCAGCTACAACCAATCCAACGCCGCAGCGATCATCCTGGCGCAGGCGAGTTTGAAAGCCGGCTTATTAGATTAGAAAGTTATTCAGCCCATCCGGCGGCGGTTCATCATCCAGTCTTCACGCGTTTCTATCGCTTGCCTGACGATATCCGCATCTTCATTGCTGAAACAACACAGCACAACACGTTCCGGTATCTGATGCTTATCGAGATAACCATAAACATGCCCGAATGCGATCTTCGCCGCCCGTAACTTGGGAAATTGATAAACGCCGGTGGAGATATTGGGAAACGCAACGGATTTGCAACCATGTTCGGTCACCAGCGTCAGTGACTGGTGATAGCAGGACGCGAGCAACGTGTCTTCGTGCGTGTACCCGAGTTTTTGCGAATCATCGCCGTGCCAGACCGGACCAACGGCATGTATGATGTGCCGTACTCCCTGTTTTTCCAGGTTAAACGCCGGCGTGATCTTGGCTAAACCAGTTGGACAGCCACCTAATGTTTTGCAGTAAGCGAGTAACTCGCCGCCGGCCGCACGATGGATCGCGCCATCCACCCCTCCACCACCAAGCAGAGATTCATTTGCAGCATTCACAATCGCATCGACTTCGAGCGTCGTAATATCAGCAGCCAGAACTTCAACACGATCGAGCGTCTGCATGTTTAAAAATCTGAAATGAACTCCATGCCTCAGTAACTTTCAGTATCGCGTAGAGAAACCGGTTTGCCTAGCACCTCATTCATGATAATCGCTTTACGCAGATCGGCGAGTGTGAGTCCTTCAGACGATATGTCGCTGATCACCGTCGGTGTCAATATGGGTGAGGCTGTCCGAGTGGTTCGCGGTTTGGCTGTTGTGGTTGTCCGACGCGTCGTGGACTCAGTTGGACCCGGCGTCGCAACGTGATCGTGAATAAGTGTTCCACGCTGACGCGCAAGAGCCTGAGCCCTGGCATGAGCTTGGGCTTGTTGTTGCCGAGCCCGTTGTTGAGCCTGTTGGCGTGCTCGCTGCTGGGCTTGATGCTGGGCCTGCTGCTGCGCTCGTTCAGCCTGGCGTCGTCGTTCAAGCTCGGCCTGGCGTTGAGCCAGCGCCCGACGTTGCGCTTCGTTTGGCACCTGGGGTTGAGTTTGTTGCGGCTGGCGTCGTGGTTGCTGGACTCGCTGTTCCTGCTGCGCCTTGGCCCTGGCTCTGGCGATACGCTCAGCCATGGTCAGGTTGCCGGCATCTCCACCCGTTCCGCCGCTACTACGGGCCGCCCCGCCGGTTGACATCTGCGTACGATTGCGAGCCGCCTGCCGTAATTGCTCGCGACGACGGGCTGCCATCTCTTCCAGTTCTTCGGGATTGTGTCCCTCATCCCGTCGACGCTGCTCATCGCTCGACTGCTTCAGGCTCTTGATCCAGCCACCGATGATCACCGCGCCGACGAAGATAAGCCAGATCCAGTCCGCCCAGTCGATGGCAAGTGTGAGTGTCGGATTGTTTAACATGGCAAACTCGCTTTGCTAATAGAAGACGGCTGGCGCTAGTTATGCTACTGCATTATATCGGACGGATCGACCCAGAACACGGGAGTTTCATCTACTCGTTTCCCGCCTCCGGGAACCTCCATCTGCGTGAACCTGACGCCATACACCGCCTCTAGCCGCTGCGGCTGCATGACTTGCGGGCAATCGCCTGATGCGACCAGCTCCCCCCGATCCAGCAGCCAGATATCGTCCGCATAGCGAGCCGCAAGGTTCACATCATGCAAAACGACCAGCACAGCCGGACCAGGCGCATCCGCAACCAACAAATCCCCGGCCGCAATCCTGCGAAGCAGACGCATCGTCTGATGCACATGTTTCAGGTCCATCCCTGACGCCGGCTCATCCAGCAGCATCACTCGCCCCGCCCCGCTTGATTGAGCGATCGCCCGCGCCAAGAGAACGCGCTGCTGCTGCCCGCCTGACAGCTCAAAAAATATCCGCTGTTGTATGTCCGCAAGATCGCACAACGCCATAGCCCGATCAACATACCCAGCCGGATCGCCCACCGTATACCTGCCCATCGCCACGACCTCACGCACCGTGAATGCAAAGCTCATCACGCCCCGCTGCGGTACATAGCTGATCTGCCTGGCTCGATCGCGATAAGCGATCTCTGAGACCTGCCGTCCTCCCAGTTCGATCGATCCTGACCACGGCGATAGCTGCCCGAGCATGAGCTTAAGCAGGGTGGACTTTCCGGAAGCATTCGGACCGATAAGTGCGCAGACGCGTCCCGGGATCAAATCAGCGTTCAGAGTCCGTATAACTGGCGTCTCGGGCACGTAGCCAAACGTCACATCACGCAATGACACAACACCGTCCTCAGCCGACAAATCGGTCTGCATGCTTTGGCCTGTTTGCGCTGTTTCTGACATTTAGGCAACGTCCACACGGTGTTATCAGCCTATATTCGCCTGTCTGCAACATCTGTGACGGACAAGCCGTACGGCTTATAACGATTCTACCCGTTTCAAGCTCACGCAGGGCCTGGAACTACCCGATAAGACCAACGATACCAGCGCATAAGGTGTGAGCACATGGTGCAGGACAATCCACAGCCAATCAAACACCCGGCGGAAGACACCAGCCAGGTGGAAGGCCTGCTCAACGAGCTGGAAGAACGGCTGGGACAACTCAAGAACTGGCAAAAGGAAAGCGACCACCAGATGGAACTGGTGCGTCAGCAGGCTGATCATGCGCAAGATGAGTTAGCCCGTGCTCAGCAGATAGCCGAGCAGGCCGCCCGCAAGCAGATCGAGCTGGATGAGCAGCGGGCCGAAATCGAAGAACGTCAATCTCAATTTGAGGCTAACCAGCAGGCTGTTGAGCAGCGCCAGCAGCAACTGGACCAGAAACAAGCCGAACTCGACCAGGCCCTGGTGGATCTGGACAATCAACGCAAGGAAGCCGACCAACTCAAGCAATCCGCCCAGCAGCAGGCCAAGGCCGCGGAGCAGAAGCTCCATGAGGCCCAATCACTACAGGAGAAGTTCGCCGAGCAGCGCAAAGAGCTGGACGCCGCACGCGAACGCCTGGAGCAGGAGACCGCTCGGGTCGAAGAGCGAGCCGAGGCCAACGAAGTACTCAGCAATGAGCTGGACGAACAACACGCCAAGCTCGACAAGGCAGAGAATGCGTTGGCCGCGCGTTCTGATGAGATAGACCAACGCGACGAAGCACTGCAGGAGCAGGCCGAATCTCTCAAGGCTCAACAACAGCAGCTCGAACAAGAACGCGAAGCGCTTGAGGCTTCCAAATCAGAAAACTACGAACAGGCTGAGCAACTGAAGCGTGAGCTGAATGAGGTTCGCAATCAGCTCAGCGAAGCCAATGAACGTTGTCAGCAGGCGCTACAGAGCAAAGAAACGCTTCAGGCCGAGTTCGACCAGCTCAGTACCGAGGCCGGCAAAGCCGGTGAATTAGGCGAGCAGCTTAAGCGGACCCGTCAAGAACTCGAGACCAAGCAAGCCGATCTTGTCGAGCAGCGCCAACAGATCGAACAGCAACGCACCGAGTTAGAATCAACCCGCACCGAGCTGGACAAACAGCGTGAACTGATCGCCGCCCAAAGCAAAGAGCTTGAAGCCAAGCGGTCCGCCATCGAAGCGGGCGAATCCGAACTCGCCGAAAAACAGCAGGTACACGCCAGCCAAAGCAAGGAACTCGAAGAGCAGAAGTCGCTGCTCAATGAGTTGCAGTCTGACCTGGAACAACGTGAGTCTGCCATTGCTGACCGCCTCAAACAGGCGGAGCAACTGGAACAATCTCAAAGCGAAGCGGACAACCAGCTCAGCGAGCAGATCAACGAGCTGCGCACCAAGCTGAACGACGCCCAGTCTCGCCAGAGCGAACTCGAAAACCAGAAGACCGAGCTTGAATCTGAAAAGAATCAGCTTGAATCGCAGAAGTCCGAGCTTCAGAGTAAGACCTCACAGCTTGTTGAAGAAAAATCCAAGCTCGAAGAACAGGCCAACCAGCTCAACGAGGAATTGACCTCGCTACAGGCCCAGCTCGAATCCAAGCAGACGCAGGACCTGGAAGGCAAGAACGCGGAGATCGAGAAGCGTGAAGCCGAGTTGAAGGCCAAACTCGCCACGTTCCAGAAGACACTCGCTCAAGGCAAGGAACAACTGGTCAACGAGCGTGAGAGCCTGAAGAAGAAAGAACAGGCCCTGGCCGAACAAACCGCGCAACTGGAACACGAAAGCGACAAACTCGCAAAACGCGAGCAAGAACTGGCCAAGGCCAAGGAATCGCTCGACGAGAAGTCGCAGAAGATCAAGGATGAGGAAAAACGTGTCACCTCCAACAGCCAGCAATACGCGGGTCTGAACAAGGAACGGCAGATGCTCGTCGAGGTCAAGAAGTTCCTCGAGGTCTCCGAATCCGAAATGATCCGCAAGTGGGCCACGAGTAAAGCGACCAGCCTGGTCGTCGGCATGGTGATCGCGACGATCCTGCTTGCCTCGTTCAGCTACGCGATCGGCCACAAGGTGATGCAACCGACCTGGCAAGGTGATATGGCGATTCAGATCACGCTGCCCGAGGGCGAAGAAGCACCGTCTGAAGGTGAATGGATTAGCAGCTCTCGGCAAACGATCACCAGCGAACCGGTGCTCAAAGAATCACTTGCTCAACTCGAACAGCGCGGTGTTCGTCTGTTCAGCAGCACGAATATGCTCGCGCAGCATCTTGATACAAACCTGACGGTCTCAGGCGAGCCGGGTCGTATTGATATGTCCTACACCAACTCCGACAAGGAAGTGTGTGTGCCCGTGCTTGAATCCATCGGCCGCGCGATCGTTGGCCATCAACTGGCGCAAGACCGGTTGAATAACCGCAGGGATACGGTGCAGATCGCCCGTGCCGCGACACGCAGCCCCGAACCCGTGCGTGACGATCGCCTGAAAGTCTCCGCCGCAATCTTCGGCGGCATGCTGACCGTCTGCATGTTCCTCTGGATCATCATGCGGATCTGGCTGCGACGCACACAGAGCATGTTCGGCGTCGAAAACGGACCCGACATGTCCATCCTGGAAAGCCCGACCGGCTGGTCGGTCCCCGGCGATAATGACGAAGAATAATCCCCGATAAACCTATCCGACTGTGGCTGACGTTATACTGCGTCTCCAATTCCACCGGAGACGCCCAGATGTCAGACAGCCAAGTTCTGCAAACCGACCTGCCCAGCAAACGCCTGTGGTCCCTGGACACGCTGCGCGGCTTCGATATGTTCTGGATCATCGGCGGCAGCAGCATCTTCCACATCATCGCCCGCAATACGGAATGGGGCTGGGCGGATGTGATTAACAGGCAACTGGAGCATGTCGAATGGGAAGGCTTGCAAGCCATGGATATGGTCTTCCCACTGTTCATGTTTATCTCCGGCGTCGCGATCCCCTACGCACAGAGTTCACGCAGACAGAAAGGCGCAACAAAGACCGACATCATCCGAAAGGTCGTCATCCGCGCATTGCTGCTACTCATCCTCGGGTTGATCTGCAATGGTATTCTCAGCATCAATCTACATACTCTTATCAACTTGGATTGGGATCGTGTTCGACTGAATATCGACTTCCGCTCGGCCTTTCAAGACTTTCGTTGGTTCAGTGTCCTCGGGCAGATCGGCCTCGCATATCTATTCGCCTCGCTGATCGTCTTATACACGAAGAGCTTTATGAGTCGTGCCGCATGGTTATTCGGCATACTACTCGGGTATGCAGCGATCCAACTGTTCATCCCGGTACCCGGCATCGGTGCAGGTGTGCTGACACCGGAGGGTTGTATCAATGGCTACATCGACCGGATGATCTTCAACCCCGACTTCCTGCCCGGTAGACTCTACGGGAAAGTCGATGGCGTACAGGTGTTCGACCCCGAAGGCTTTTTGTGCATCGCCTCAGCCACAGGCATCACGCTGATGGGCGCGTTAGCCGGTCACGCATTACGTCGCCCTGATGTTTCGGGCATCCGCAAGACTTGGCAACTGGCCGTAGCTGGCATCGTGTTCCTCGGTATCGGGCTGGCGATCGCGCCGTGGTACCCGCCGATCAAAGCCGCGTGGACAACGACCTTCAACCTGCAGGCCGGCGGCATCTCACTTCTGTTACTGGCGGCGTTCTATCTCGTGATCGATGTCTGGGAATGCAGGAAGTGGACCTTCTTCTTCCGTGTCATCGGGCTCAACGCCATCACTATCTACATGGCCCCGCGCGTAATCGACTTCCGTCACGCCGCCGACTTCCTCTTCACCGGCACCGCTTCACTGTTCGCCGAAGCCTGGCAACCGATGGTCATCACCCTCGCCGTCATCACACTGAAGTGGCTGTTCCTTTACTTCCTCTACAAGAAGAAGATATTCCTGCGGGTGTAAAGTCTGTTAGCCGCAAATGAACGCAAATGAACGCGAATGGATATGAATCAATCTAAATGGATTCTTCCTATTCGCGTTGATTTGCGTTCATTCGCGGCTAACTCTCATTCCCCAATGACCGTCACCACAATCGTACGCGACCGTGGTTTTACATCGCATTCGAGATGGAATACTTGTTGCCACGTGCCGAGGTTGGGTTGGCCGTCGGTGATCGGCAGCGTCAGGGATTGACCTAACCAGGTGGCCTGCAGGTGCGAATGCCCGTTGCCATCATGCCAGGCCCGCTCGTGTCCGTAGTCCCGTGACGGCGGAATGAGCTTGTCGAGGATCGCCGGCAGGTCTTCCATCAGCCCGTCCTCAAACTCGATGCACCCGATCGCCCCGGTCGAGCCGAGGTTAGAAATCGTAACGATCCCGGTCGTGATCCCAGAGGCCCGGACAATCCCGGCCACCTCGCCGGTCAGATCGTGCATCTGCCCGTGACGGCTTGTCTGTATCCGAAGTGTTTGTTGATTAACCATTTTTACAGTTTAGCCAGAATTGCCTTGACAACCGGCTGCGACAAGCCAATACTGTACTAGTCGTACTAGTACAGTTATACTATGAAACCTAACCTGACCATCAAGACCGGCTCGCCCACACCGATCTACCGCCAGATCGTCGATCAGATCTGCCTGGCGGCGGCGACCGGTGAGATGCAACCCGGCGACGCCATCCCCAGCGTCCGCACGCTCGCCGAAAGGCTGGTCATCAATCCCAATACTGTCGCCAAGGCCTACAACGAACTGCGTCGCGATGGCGTCATCGTGTCCCAACCCGGCCGGGGCATGTTCATTACAGACAAGCGCGACGTCTTAACCAAGTCCGAGCGCGTGCGACGCATCCAACCACTTCTCGACGCACTGGCGGAGCAATCCATCATGCTCGACCTGGACAACAGTGAACTTCACAAGCGGCTCGATCAAGCCTTGAAACAGGTGGGCAAACCTCCTGCTTCCGGAGAAAAGCCATGACCGACACCGTCATTCAGACTGACAGGCTGACGAAGTACTTCGGCTCCAAGTGTGCATTGTTGGAACTGTCCATGCAGGTGCCGCGCGGCTGCGTGTTCGGATTCCTCGGGCGCAATGGTTCAGGCAAGACCACGGCGATCCGCATGCTGCTTGGATTGCTGGACCCGACACGGGGAAGCGCAACAATCTTCGGCCAGGACAGTCAACAACTGCCGGACGATATCCGCGGTAAGATCGGCTATATGCCGGAGGGCCACCCCTTCTACCGCTGGATGAAAGCCAAGGAAGCCGGACGTTTTCAGAGCGGCACCTACCCCAAATGGAACAAGGACCTGTTCGAGGCCGTACTCGATCACTTTGGGATCGGGCCGAATGATAAGGTGAAGAATCTGTCTCGCGGCATGAGAGCCGGTTTGTGCCTGGCGCTGACGCTGGCAACCGAGCCGGAACTGTTGGTCCTCGACGATCCGGCACTGGGGCTTGATCCCGTTGCGAGACACGCGTTTCTGGAATCGATGATCTACGTCACCCGTGAAAAGCGATGCACGATCTTCTTCTCCTCACACCTGTTATCCGATGTGGAACGCGTCGCCGACCGCATCGCGGTGCTTGACCACAATGTGCTCAAAGCATGCTGCTGCGTCGAGACCTTCCGTAAACAGATTCGTCAGGTGATTCTGCGATACGAAGATGTACCCATTAACTCGGCTCGCGTGATGAGCATGCCGGGCATGTTGCACTGTGTGCATATAGGCAACGAACTGAAACTGACACTGGTTAACGCCAACGGTGAAGTAGATGAAGCATTAAACCATGTCGGCGCAAGCTCAATCGAACAGGTCCCGCTGGGCCTGGAAGAAGCGTTCCTGGCTTATCTGGGTGACAAGGGCGAACGAACATCCTTCTTCGATAAGGTGGGGGCCTCACAATGAAAACGATCCTCTGGAAAGAATGGCGAGAGAACATTGGCTGGGCGCTATTGGGGATGATTGGTGCGGGATTGATGATGACGTTGGTGCTGGCCCAAAATGTGCGCACCCAGGAGACAATCGCCGAGGACGAGTTCACCGGATTGATCGCGTGCATCGGCGCCATCATCGGCACGGCTATTGGTTTCTTACAGGTCATCTTCGAAACGCGTCAAGGCCACTGGGCGGTGCTGGTGCATAGGCCGATCAGCCGCGAGCGGTTGTTCATGGGCAAGGTCGTCGCGGGTCTGTCACTCTATTTTGCCGCCATACTGATCCCGTTCATGTTGTGCGTCGTTTGGGTGCAGATTCCCGGGAATGTTGCTGGACCGTTTTACTGGCAGATGACTATTCCGGGATGGATAGATATCCTCGCGGGCACGCCCTACTACTTCGCCGGGATGCTGGTGGCACGCCGATCCGCTCGTTGGTACGCCAGCCGGTGTCTACCGCTTGTGGCGGCGTTGTTCTGTACATTTCTCGTACTCGTTATACCGATTGCCAAGCTGGCGATCCTGACCATCGTGGTATTCGACATCGTCATGGTTACCTCGGCTCGTGAGGCGTTCATCAAAGGTGGTGAGATACGCGCACAAGGTGTTTTCTCCAAAACCTCACTAACGTGTGTCTTGCTTATAGGCTTGGTTTTATCCGGCGTGTTCATCGTCATCACCGTGGCTTCTTTTCTGCCTGCACCCCCGCATACCGATACACAGATGCAACCGATGGAGCGACTCTCCTATAAGCCGTTACGTGACGGACGTATCGCTGTGATCAAATCTCTTGGCTCAGAGCGCATCGCTGTTGACGACAAGGAAGGTAATCCGATCCCCGACATGATCCCAATACCCGGTGCAAAAGATCCACTCGAGCAGTTGACGCCGCCCCAGACAACCCTGATCATCAAACCATCAGATATCCGAATACGCGATTATCGTTACCGGTATCAGATCCGCCACCTGAGAGCCAACCTCGGGACGGTTGAGCAGGAAACTTGGTATTACCTGCCGGACGTCGGGCGTTTCGTGGGATACAACATCCCGACTCGAACGCTGATTGGCAGTATCGGCCCCGAAGGCTTCGCCAAGCCGGGTGAAACACGAACCGATCGGTTTGCTGGAGAACGGCTGTGGCAGAATCCGGAAGGACCTATCTTCGGATTGTTTGCCACAACCAAAGCAATCTATCAAGTAAATCTCACACTGAGAACCGCCATAGAATTGTTTGAGCCCGAAGATAACGAACAGATCATTCAGTTCGGAAGTATCGCAAAATACATCAACCACTCGCCCTATGGCATGATGGGTGGCTACGGGATGGGTATGGAAGCTCAGGAGACTGACTACGAGTACGCGGGTTATGCCATCTCAACCAACCATGGGCTCATCCTGTTGGATAACGATTTGAACGTACTGGCCAGGTACGTACCCAAAGTCGATACGGCAACATATGGCTGGATGCACATCTACAAGCTTGATCATCCGAATCGTTATGTGCTCTGGTACAACCCCGACTCGGATGCGATTGATGAAGATGACAAGGAAAGAACGACCCCGCCCTACAAGGTTGAGATATTTGATGTGGGGCACGGTTTGGTCTCCTCATTTGAACTACCCACAGACACGCGCACTTTTTACAGGTGGCCAAACATAGACACCACCATCGAGCCATACTGGGGGTTGATCTCACCGCCCGCGCCCCTGTTATTACTTACTGCTTTGCCGACATACATGTATACGGAAATCGGGTACACGCAGGCGTTGCTGAAAAACTCTCTCGACATCGTTATGGGTTTGTGCATGCTCATTGGAGCTCTCGCGGGTCTCGTGGGTAACTTGTGGATCGGCCATCGTAATGCGCTGGCGGCTGCGCCTAAGACGATCTGGGCGGTACTTGGCCTGCTGCTTGGGCCCTGCGGCATCCTGTTGATGCTGTGCATGCAGGACTGGCCCGCCCGGCTACGCTGCCAGGATTGTGGCAAGCCCCGACGGGTCGACCGCATGGCCTGTGAGCATTGCGGGGCATCTTTCCCCACGCCACCCACAGATGGCACCGAGATATTCGACCAGGCCGGTGACTCTCAAGAACTCGAACCGGCAATATAAACCTATTTGTTACCATTATGTTAGGTGTCTTGAGCCGGCCGGGATGGAACTGAACCGCGCCCCTCTGCGTTTGACAGCACCGGTCTGCTCACTACAATGACCGATTCGATTATCCAACCGCATAGATACGGACTTAAACCGATGAATCGGCAGACTTTCCACGCTAAAAACAACGAGGTGCCACAGGATTGGCACATCGTAGACGCCACGGACCAGGTGCTCGGACGCATGGCCACTAAGCTCGCCATGATCCTCATGGGCAAGCACAAGCCGCAGTACACGCCGCATCACGATGTGGGCGACTTCGTGGTCGTGACCAATGCCGAGAAGATCAAGCTGACCGGCAACAAGCTCGACCAGAAGCTTTACCGCACCTACTCCGGCCACCCCGGCGGGCAGAAGACCTTCACCTATCGTCAGATGGTTGACTCGAAGCCTGAACTGCTGGTTGTCGAAGCCGTCCGCAGGATGCTGCCCAAGAGCAAGATGGGCGTTGCGATGCTCAAGAAGCTCAAGGTCTACGCCGGCCCGGAACATCCGCACCAGGCTCAAGACCCCAAACCATTGGAACTGCAATCCGCGTAACCCCGGCCCTGGAATATCTGAGGCGAGCGTGCTTCAGCACGCGGCCCAACACCGACCTAGACCCTAAACTCACCCGAGACCCCAACCGATGTCTGAAGAACTGACCTCGACACTGATGCAAACCCCCGCTGAAGAGCAGACACGCCCGCTGTCCGAACCCGCCAAGCCTGACAAGGGCGGCTTCGTCTGGGGCACCGGCCGACGTAAATCTTCCGTGGCCCGCGTCCGCGTCAAGCCCGGCGAAGGCAAGTTTCTCGTCAACAAGCGTGACGTCAACGAGTACTTCTCCGAGCTGCAGCACAAGGCCGCCTGCCACAAGCCGCTGGAAGTCACCGACACCGCAGGCAAGCTGGACGTGCATGTCAACGTCAGCGGCGGCGGCATCACCGGCCAAGCCGAAGCCATCCTCCTCGGCGTCGCCCGTGCCCTCAAGGGTTACGACCCGACGCTCGAAGCCACGCTGCGTTCACACAACCTGCTGACCCGCGACCCCCGCGAAGTCGAACGCAAGAAGCCCGGCCAGCCCGGCGCCCGCCGTCGCTTCCAGTTCTCCAAGCGTTAATCACGCTTACCAAACCAGACCACACGATCCCGTCGGATTCATTCGGCGGGATTTTTTATTGGCATGTGTTAATCGATACGCTTGGTTCACTGCCCGCGTTGCGTCGCAACGCGGCTATGACAGAAAAGCAATAATGACGCAATGTTTAGCGGGCGATCGCAGATCGCCATGTTTAGCTTGGATTGTGTCCAACATATCGTTATCCTGAATCCAAAGGAGGCCCGCCATGCCAGCCACCTGGGATAACTATCCAGTCAACTATCGACCGGCAACCGAAGCGGATATCTTCGCGGCGTTTGAAGCATCAACGCATAGCATCTTTTTCGCGCCCAATCCCAAGCACACATTCGGCACCGAAATGAGCTTGTATCACTGGTCGGATGCCTTCGATGATATATGGGGACCTTACTTCGGCTCGGCGGGCATGTACGAGTGGTTGCAAGACTTCTATCACATGGACTGCGACATAGATGCATGGCATTCGTTGGTGCGCAAACCCAAGCAAACAACGATCCGGGATATCTGCCGGTTTGCTGTAGAGCATAGTGCGCGGATACTCGATCCTGTGCCGTTAAAGGTCGCTGGCCAGACATGTGAAGAGGCAGGGGTTTTTCTGACTTTCAGATCAGCTATGACCAAACCAATGCATGAACCCTATCGGTTCAAACCTTCCGACACAATCAACAGTATTGCTCGTGGGAACCTTGATGAATTCAGCAAAGCATTATTTAAAATCAATCCTCAACTTGCATCTCGATTGCGGATCTCTTATTCAAAATTGAATGCTCTCGCCGGTAGCTTGTGGATATTGACATTATTGGGTGGTTTGCTCAGTTTGTTCTGCTGGCCTCTCGGTTTCCCACTGATCAGTTGGGTAAACTGGTTAATACTTTCCGCAGTCATATCGTTGGTGTTGAAGATCAGCTCATACCTGCCTCCAAAACGAGTCAAAATTGAAGGCCTCGAAACCATGGCCGACCTGTCGCGTGAGATCGTGCGATATCAGCAGGAATCACAGGCGGTCTGAATTTGTATTGATTTGATGTTGGGTGCCACACTTTGACTGCGCAGCAGCAAAGTGTGTGTGATAAAAGCACACTTTGCCCTTCGGGTCAAAGTGTGGCACCCATCTATTGTTACAGGTGGATTGAGAGTGGTTTAACTCAACAGATATGCCAGCGACGGTAATGCAATCAGTAGTAGTACCGCGCTGCCGCAGCCTGTGGCTTTTTCTTCAAGCGGTTGCCAGTCGGCCGCTTGTTTGTATGCATCGTCACCACTGGCGAATGACTCAAACGCTGCGATCACATCTTCAGCAGACAGTTTTTCGCCGCTCGCGGTGAAGTGTTCGTTGGTTTGGTTTTCGCGGTATTCCAGGACCATGCCCTTGGTGCCGCCGGCGGTCTGCATGAATGAGCCGTCGTCCAGCGTCAGGATCGCGAACTCCGTCTTCATCTCCGCTACCGCGTTCACGGCCTCGGCGATGGTGTAGTCGTCGATCGATTCAAAAACCCGGTCGGTGGTTTCCAGACGCATGGCAAGCCTTTCTCACCCCGAAGTGGTTTAACGCACCTTAATTGTCCGGCGCATCGTAGCTATCCTCGATCGCTTCAAAGAAACGCACATCGCCGTCATTCTCACTGGAAACCGGGAACGAGATCGGCGTACCATCTTTCAGGTCAATGTATATCGTGCTGTCATTGATGAAGGATGTGTCACGCACCAGGCTGGCCTCTTCGATCTGGTCGAACTCGACGACCGTCAGTGGTTGTGTCGAATCGTCTTCGCTGTAGATCACAACCCGTTTATTACTGACAAAGTAAAAACCATCACGGATATCGGATATCGCATCGGAGTAGAAGAACTTGATCTTCTCATCAGGCTCAAGCGCACCGACATCCGCGGCCGTATCAAGAAAGCGCTGGGGCACCTGGTTGCCGGTGTATACGCTCGTTTCCGGTGCGACGGTAACGACATACGCAAACCACCCAACGCAACCGAAGCAAGGCAACACAATGACGACAACACCTGTAATGATCAACCATCCCCACCAGGGCATCCCCTTGCGTCGCGGTGCCGGTTCGGGTGAGGAATCAAATGCGTTAAAGTGTCCGGGTTCTTGCATTGGTAATGTCCCCAAATGTCAGATCATGCGTGTGCATCATAACGCACCGGCACCATGATGCGATAGCCATTATGTCAGCCAGATATCGTTATATCTATTCACCATCAATCGGGCTCGGCTGCGCAGCCTCCTTATCCGCGTATTGCCTGACCCAATCATCCTCCGGGTGCAGCCGGGCGTGCAATTTGAGTAACGCCTTCAGTGATACCGGATCGGATACCTCGGTAAGATATTCAGCCAGATTTTGACCGACCTTAGACCTGTCTTCTACCTTGGTGTAGTACTGCTCAAACTCATCTTTATGATCGTCGTCCAACCAGAACAACACGTTGCAGAGCGCATCAAAATGCTGGGGATCGTCTTCCAATGCTTTTTCATAAGCACGGAAGCCCGTCTCATATTCTTCCTTCCCGATAAAGGCGTCGCCAACCTCAACCAGGACATCCGCATCAACACCCACACGGCGTGCATAACGATCGGCCTCGACCAGGGCTTCATCGTAGCGTTCCAGCACATTCAAACACACCGCCCGCAGATAGTGGCTTAACGGAGAAGCCGATTCAAGAATGACTGCACGATCAAGATAGGCTAAGGCCTGCTCGAACTCACCGTTGCCCAGATAAATGGTGCCGATTGAACACCATAGCAGATCATGGAACACCTCAGGCAGAGCTTCGCTATCCACCAGCAGCAGTTGTTCGAGTGCCTGGTCAACGTCGCCATCGGCCATTGACATTAAGCCGGCATATATCCCCCGTAATGCTGCTCCGGCCTGCGGCGAAGCACTTGCCTGGAGAAGCGAACCGGCGGTCATTCGCGACCAGTGCAGCCCCGCATCCAGTTGATTGATGTCATATAGCTTCAAGCCCTGTTCGTTCTTGCGCAAGTACCACGTTGTCTTAGATGCAATACCCTCGCTATCCCATTGACGTGTCGTAACCTCCAACGCGCCTTCATCTGTTTCATTCACAGCTTTGTACTGGATACGAGCCCAAGCCATACAGGCATTTGGATTACACAGATCTACCGCCAGCCGTGGCAAAAGAGCCGTCTCAAGGGCCTGTCTTGGCAACGGTTTGGCCTCAGGATCGGCCATGCATTTTTCCAACTCGTCCACAAATACATGAATATCAAACAACGCTTCGACGGTTTGCGTATCTTGCTCCGTCAGTGCTTTGTTGAATCGCTCAAAATAATTGACAATCTCCGGGTCCACCTCGGCCGGTTTCAGCGACTCACCTTCCAGAATCTCCTTGATACCGGCTTGTGCATTAACAGACGACGCACACGTAAACAACCACAGCAGGGTGAGAATACACCCAAGCCTTACCGGAAGTGCAAACATGTTTAATCTCCTTTACCGCCTACATCATCAGGATCAGACGTCCAGATTCTTCACATCCAGCGCGTGATCTTCGATGTACTTGCGGCGGGGTTCGACGTCTTCGCCCATGAGGATACTGAAAAGCTGCTCGGCTTCACTGGCGGTGTCCCAGGTCACACGCAATAGCACGCGGTTTTCGGGATTCATCGTGGTTTCCCAGAGTTGCTCGCCATCCATCTCACCGAGGCCTTTAAAGCGCTTGATATCCATGCCTCGCTTGCCGTGGTCGAGGATCGCGTGGATGACCTGGTTGAGATTGACAATAGGCTCGACGATAGGCTCGCCCTTGCTGTCGGTCGCATGCAGCTCGAACTTGGTGGGCCCGCTGGCCCCCGTCACATTCTGCGTCTGCTTCAGGCTGTAGTCATCGATGTTCAGGCCCAAATCTTCCAGGTGCTTGAACAGACGCTCCAGTTCCTTAACCTCGTGCAGTTCCTTGCGTGTGGATTGCGGGGCGTCGTCGGCATCTTCACCGATAACCTTGTCCATATCCGGATCGGTCTCGGAGATGCCGTGCTGCTTGCGGAATTCGTCTTCCTGCTGCTCGGACCAGAAGAAGTGATCGCCGCTGGCGCCATTTATGCTGGGGGCGAACAGATGGATGCGCGGCAATCGGCCCTGGCCTTCCGGGTCTTTTACACGCTGAGCCAACAACTGTTCAAAGGTCAGGCCTCGCCGTTCGACGACACCGATCAACTCCTGAATGTGCTCAAGCACCTCTATCGCCTCGGACAGCTTATCGTAGTCAAGGCGGACCTGTTCGGAGCGATCGTCGTTGAATGCTACGAGCGTCGCGTCGCCGGAGCCGAGGGTGCTCAACAACATGCGCATGCGCTTTTCGTTGAGCACGTATTCGCTCTTCTTGCCACGGATAACCTGGTACAACGGCGGCTGTGCGATGAAGATTCGGCCCTCTCGGATCAGATCGGGCATCTGACGGAAGAAGAACGTCAGCAGCAGCGTGCGGATGTGGCTGCCGTCGACGTCGGCGTCGGTCATGATAATGATCTTGCCGTAGCGTAACTTGCTGATATCGAAGTCATCCGCACCGATGCCGCAGTTAAGCGCCTGGATGATCGTGCGGATTTCTTCAAATCCGAGGATCTTGTCGAGGCGTGCTTTTTCAACGTTAAGGATCTTACCCTTGAGCGGGAGGATCGCCTGGGTGTTGTGGTCGCGACCGCCCTTGGCAGAACCACCGGCTGAGTCACCTTCGACGAGGTAGATTTCGGATTCGCCGACGTCTTTACTGGTGCAATCGTACAGCTTGCCGGGCAGGCCACCGGAATCGAGCGCGCCTTTACGACGTGTCAACTCACGGGCCTTGCGAGCGGCTTCACGAGCTTGGGCGGCCATGATGCCCTTCATGCAGATCCGCTTGGCATCTGCCGGGTGTTCCTCGAGCCAGGCACTGAGTTGCTGACCGACGCTGGTGTTGACGAAGCTTTCAACTTCCGCATTACCCAGTTTGGTTTTGGTCTGACCCTCGAACTGGGGATCGGACACCTTGACGGACACGATGGCGGCAAGCCCTTCGCGCAGGTCGTCGCCGGTCGGCGGGGTATCATTCTTGAGGATGTTGTTGGCGCGGGCGTAGTTGTTGAGCGTCCTGGTCAGCGCGGTCTTGAACGCTGAAAGGTGCGTGCCGCCTTCGATCGTGTTGATGTTATTCGCGAATGACAGGATCGCTTCGTTGTACGAATCGTTGTACTGGATCGCGATCTCACAGACCAGGCTCTGACTTTCGTCTTCGGTCTTGAAGTAGATCGGGGGATCGAGGATGGTGTTCTTGCCCTCGTTCAGTGCGATGACAAACGAAGCGATGCCGTCCGGGAAGCAATAGGCCTGGGACTTTTCGTTGCGCTCATCGGTGATCGTGATCTTGAATCCGGGATTGAGATACGCAAGCTCTTTGAGTCGGCCTGCGAGTGTCTCATAGCGGAAGTCAATCTCGGGGAATATCTGTGGATCGGGCTTGAAGGTGACCTTCGTACCGGTCTTGGATCGTTCACCGATAACGTGCAGTTCTTCGCTGACCACGCCGCGTTCAAAGCTCATCGCATGGAGCTTGCCGTCACGTGCGACTTCGACTTCCAGATATTCACTGAGCGCGTTGACGACACTGGCGCCGACGCCGTGCAGACCACCGGAGACCTTGTACGAATCATGGTCGAACTTGCCGCCGGCGTGCAGGACGGTCATGACGATTTCGACAGTCGGCCGTCCGTTGAGTTTCGGGTTGCTGTGCTGATAAGGCCCGACGGGGATACCCGAGCCGTCGTCGATGATGCTGACCGAGCCGTCGGCATTGATCTTGACTTCCAAGTGGTCGCACCGGCCGGCCATGTGTTCGTCGATAGCGTTGTCGACGATCTCATAGACCAGGTGGTGCAGCCCGCGCGGCGTGGTGTCGCCGATGTACATACCGGGGCGTTTACGAACCGCTTCCAGCCCCTCGAGCACCTTGATGTTCTGCTCGGAATACTCGCCTTTAGGCTTTGGCGCCTGGGGCGCTGTCGCCGGTGGAGCAGGGTCCTTAACAGTCGAATTGTCATCCATGATTCGTTGCCTTTTTATCAGCCGAACGGGGGCGGCCTGAAAGCGGCTTACCCCTGTGAAATAAGGTGTTTTCGAGCTTGTTAATGATACCAGAAATGGGTCTTGTCGACCAATTCCATGGGGGTGAAAAATGCCCTAGAAAGAGGGGCTTGTCCGCTGTTTTATGGCTGCGGAAAAGGCTTCGCCAAGTGTTTATTTTGCGATGATTTGGAGGATCGGATCAAGACGATGCGGTGGCAGGTTCGGCCTCGTCTGCGGGTGCTTTCTCCGGATCGTCTGCAGGTTTAGCCTCGGTGTCAGATTTTGGCTTTTGCTGGACATCCGGTTGTGCTTCGGGGGTATCTGTTGAAGGAGCCGGTGATTGCTCCGCAACGGGTTCCGGTTCAGGCTGCGGTTGGGGTTTGGACTCGGGTTTTTGCTCAGGCGCTTTATCCGGCTCGGGTTGGGGCTTGGACTCGCTCGACGTTTCGTCGGCCTTGGGTTTGGATTCCGGCTCGGGTTTCACTTCAGGCTTCGGTTCAGGTTTGGGTTCGGGCTGGGTTTTCGCTTCTGGTTTTGGTTCGGGTTCCGGTTGCGCAGCAGGCTTCTTTGCCTGCTCAGGTTTGTCGGCTTGCTTGGGGGCTACTTCCTTCTTGGGTGGTTCGGGAACATTCGCAACAGGCACGGGGGTTTTGCCGCGTACGGCTTTGATCTTGTCGGTCACCCGTTGGACCAGGTCTTCCAGTTCGGGGTCCAGTTGCTTCTCTTCCGGCGTGACACGACGCATGTGGCCGCCCGCCTCGGACCAGCTACGCATCGCTTCAGCCTCACGACCCAATTGATACAACGTATCACCCAAATGATCGTTGACCACAGCAAGCGTGGCGGACCCAACCCGGCCTGACTCGGCACGGTAACGGGCCATTGCCGCTTCCTTGGCCTTGCTCAGCCAGACCTCGGCATCCTCAAACTTGCCCAGCTTGTAGTACGCCCAGCCCAGCGAATCCATGTACGCTTCGTTTTCCGGGTCGCTGTCGACCGCTTGCTGGATCATCTGCAGCGCCTTGCCGGGATCTTCATCACGCATCAGCATCACGTAGCCAAGCCCGTTATTCGACGGGCCGTGGTCCGGGTGCTTGGCAAGGATATCGCGGAGCAGTTGTTCACTGGCTTTCTGATCACCCTGATCGACATACCGCATCGCCAGCAGGTATAGCAGTTGCGCCTCATGTTCTGGGAAGCGCTCCGCCGCCTTACGGATGCGTTTTTCAGCAAGCTCCAGCTCCCCCACTTCCGTAAGGGCATTTGCCAGTAAATTCAACAGAAGCACGGGATTTTCTACATCATCCGCCGCCAGCGCGGATTCCAACGGCTCGATCGCCTCTGCATATTTGCCTGCCTGTACGTAAAGCAAACCAAGCTGCCCCGCGCGCTGTGGGGTATCGGGCTGCAGCATGACCAGCCGCTGCTGAACATCAAACAGTCGTTCCGGGTCACGCGCCTGGCTGTAGAAACGCAAAGCAATCTGCAGCAGCAGTGGATTCTCCGGGCTGGCTTCAAGCCGGGATTCAAGCAATGCGGTCGCTTCACCGGTCCGGCCGGCGGCATGGTAGGTATCCAGCAGTTGCGCCAGGGCCTTGGCGTCGCCCGGGTTTTCTGCAAGCAAGCCTTCGAGGATCGCGGCGGCGCGGTCGTAGTTTCGACTGGCGTCGTAAAGCTGTGCCTGCACGAGCCGACCGGTTCGGCTGTTGGGGATCGTGCCCAGCAAACGCTTGACCAGAATGCGCCACTTGGCTGTCTGATCCTGCACCACGGACGGCTTGCCCGGGGCCGGATCGTATAAACTGAGCAACGCCTCGTAGATCGGTTCGGAAGTCGGCTGGGCGTTGAGTGCATCCTGCAGGGTTTGTTCCGCATCCTCGATACGCCCGAGCTTGATTTCAAGATTCGCTTTGGAAATAACGAGTTTGGCGTCACCGCCGGTCATACGGATGACGCGGTCGATCAGGTCAACCGCTTGCTCCGCCTGATCCGTCTCTGCCAGCACGCGGGAACGCAAGAGGATGACACCTGTATCGCTGGAATCTGATAGCGGCGCGAGTACCTCAGCAGCCTGTTCAAATTGATCCTGAACAATCAGCGCCTTGGCAAGCTCGATCCGGGCGACCTGCAGATCCGGGGCATCCTTTACCGCCAGTTCGAACTGCTGTTGAGCAAAAGCGAAGTCGCCCTGCACCGCAAGACACAACCCACGCAGCACGGTACGCATCGTGTCGGGTTGATCTGGTGTGGATTCGCCCAACACTTCAAGCAGCGCTTGTGCGTCAGGCACGTGTGTTACCAGTAGAGATGCGTATTCATCGGCTAAGGCAGGGGCCTTACCCATCAAGCGAGCGGTCAAGTCCGCTGCTTCAGCCAGTGTTTGCGAATCGTGAGGCGCCTGTTCAACAGGGAGCAGGAAGTACTTGAGCAGGCGTTGAAAGACCTCCGCATCTTCCGGGCTCTCCTCGAGATGTGCGATTAACAACGCCTTGGCTTCCGGTGTCGCAAGGATGTCCGATGCGGCGATCGCGAGATTGGCGGGTCGTCCTTCTGACTGGTAGACCTCCTGGATCGCCCCGGCGAGCATGGGCGCATTGAGGCCCTGATTGACCGCATAGCGGACCATCGCCAGCGACTGAGCATCCCCGCGCTGCCGACGCAGTAATTCGATCACCAACTCACGCGCCAGATCGGCGTCACGGTTCAGCATCGACGCATAAATGCGCCGCTTGTCGACCTTGACCGGATCCGGCACGCCGGCCTCTAGCGCCTTGTCGTAAGCCTGCAGCGCTATCGATGGTCGATTCATCAGCAGGTTCAGGTCGCCCATAAGCTGATAGGTGATCCCGATCTGTCGACGCAGCAATGTTTGATCGCGTGCAAACCGCGACGTCTGGATCGGCTCTTCGGTCGATGTAACGTAGCGATCAAACTGCTCGATCGCGGCCGCCACATAGCCGCTGCTTCGTAATGAGTTGCCTAGGAAGTGCAAGGTCAATTCGGTAAGCGCGGGATTATCTTCTGCTTTGATCAGCGCATCGTAAAAAAGAACAATCGCTTCGCCGTGCTCACCCTTTTCGACCGCAAATCGGCCGAGGATGTAGATGCTGCGTGCGTCGTTTGGGTCGATTTCGACCGCTTGCCGAAAGTAGTAAGCACCTTTGACACGATTACCGGTCCGGGAATAGACCTCACCCAGAAGGCGTAAGAGTGTCGGCTCATTCGGCGCCAGACGCAGTGCGGATTCCAATTGCTGCTTGGCCTGTGTCGTATCCCCCTCAAGCCAGGCGGTGCGGGCCTTGACGTAAGCCAGTTGCGCCCCCAAAGGTGGCTCGGTATTGAGACCGCCGTCAACCGGTGAAGTTGACGGTGCATCCAGATACTCCGGGCGCGTCTGGAAAGCAAGCACACGTCTTAGCGATAGCTTGGCCGTTGATAGCGCTTCGCCATGCAACGGAACAATTAAATCTTCATTGATGCCCGGCGGTGGTGCAATTTCGGCGTTGAGCAGGTCTCTGTTAAAGAAACTGGTAACACGCGATGGTCGATCGGCGGGGCGAGTCGTCTTACCCGACTGACAACCGGCTGTGACCGACAGGCACAGGGCCGAGTACAGAATGATGCGACTTACGTTCATACTCAATCCCGGGATTCAGTCGCCCGGTCAGGGGATCACTTTCTTAAGCGGGTAGCTGAAGATCGCGGTCGCCCCCGCACGCTTGAGTGCAGGCACCATATCGCGCTCGACCCGCTCATCCAGTACGACCTCGATCGCCACCCAGTTCTCATCGGCTAAATCATTGACCGTTGGCGACTGTTCGGATGGCAGAATCTTCAGTACCCCATCCAGCTTCGCCCTGGGGACATTCATCTTCAGGCCGACCTTCGACTTCGCATCGATCGCACCCAGCAGCAACAGCGCCAGGTCTTCAATCTTAGCGCGCTTCTTGGGGTCTTCCCACGCCTGCTTATTTGCGATCAGTCGTGTCGTGCTGGTCAGCAGCGTATCGATCACCCGCAACTTATTGGCGCGTAGTGAGGAGCCGGTCTCCGTGATATCAACAATCGCATCAACGAGCCGGGCTTTTACTTCCGTCGCCCCCCAACTGAACTCGACTTTCTTAACCTCGATGCCCTTATCTTTGAAGTAGCGCTCCGTCGTGCCGATCAGTTCGGTGGCGATGATGCCGCCGGATAAATCTTCCGGCCCGTGGATATTTGATTCTTCGGGCACGGCCAGGACCCACGTCGCGGGTCTGCTTGTCGCGCGGGAGTACTTCAGTTCGCAGACTTCATGTACATCCGAGCCGTTCTCGACGACCCAGTCGTGCCCGGTAATGCCCATATCGATCACGCCGTCTTCGACGTATCGGCTCATCTCCTGAGCGCGGAACATCACCGCGGCGAGGTCCGGATCGTCGATACTTGGAAAATAAGAACGGCTGGACACATTAATGTTGTACCCCGCACGATCGAACAGATCGATCGTTGCATCCTGTAGACTCCCCTTCGGGATACCAATGCGCAATAGCGCCTCATCAAGCTTTGTATTCATCTTCCTCTATTCACTTCTTCTTGGACCGTGATGTGGTCTTCTTGGTTGTACTCTTTGTTTTCTTCTTGGTGCTCGTCGACGACGAGTCTTGTGTTTTCTTGGCGCTGGGTGCCTTGACAGGCTCGCGCTTTTGATCCTCACGTTCGGCGTCGGCCTTAACCGTCGAGGGCTCCGGTGCGCTGGTCACCGATGCCGGTGTCTTACAGGCGTCGGACCATGCCTGAAGCAGCAGGTGCGCTTCGACCGATTGCTCACCGGCTTTGAACTGGCGTAGCAAGAGCGCCTCGACATCGGCCGGCGGCATCCCCTCGTCAACCACACCTTCGCGAGCCAGCAGAGACGCCAGCTTGTCATCCACCGGTATCGCGTGTCCGCCAAAACTCAGCAACATCACGCTCGCAGCCACATAAGGCGTGATACCCGGCAACGTATCCAGGTAATGGCGCTGGTCCTTCTTATTCATCCCCGCGGCTTTGACCATCTTGATGTCATGCTCGCGACGATACACCTCGTTCAGGGATTCACGCATCCGCTCGATACGCCAATGGGCACGCGGATACTTCGCGCCGATCACCTCGATGATCTCTTCGGTATGGCTGACCCGCAGCTCGTTGTTGTCAACCATGTGTTCCATCAAAGCGTCATAGGCCTCCTCGGCTTTGCGTCGAGAGGCGTCCGCCTGTAGAAACGCCATGATCAGTTGCGTGGTCGGTTCGTAACCCGGGTCCTCCGGATTCTTGTACCGGGTCTTCAGCTTCTTCATGAGGCTGTTGAGTTTCTTTATCTGCGCCGGTTCGTGCTTCACTTCGATTCGTCCTCTGCGCCTTCGTCGGCGGGGGTCTGATTGGGGGTGTCACCGTCAAGCGGTGGTGTTTTCTCATTGCCGCGTTGAATCGCGGCGTATACTTCGGCCTGCTTTTTCAATGACTCGTCCAACTCGAACCGGATTTTCGGCACGGTGCGGGTCGCCATTTTCTTAAGCACCAGCTTCCGGATATGACCGGTGGCGCTTTGCAGGCCGTGGATGTTCTTGCTCTGCTTTTCCTGGGGCATGATCGAGACGAAGATGGTCGCGTATGCCATGTCGGGCGAGATCTTGACGCGGGTGATGCTGATAAATGCATCCACACGCGGGTCGGACAGGTCTCGCTGCAATACCTCAGCGACCGCTTTCTTCAACGTGGCTTCAACTTGTGCGATGCGGTGTGACATGACTTATGTATGAAGTTTGAAGTATGAGTGCTGAGCTCAAGAGCCGGGGATTTTCCGGAAACCAGCCCGTTGATTACATCACGCACGCTTCATCATTCATCCGTTCCTTTCCATCTATCTCCCGGTCAGTATTTCCACTTTGTGATCGGCCAGGACGTAACCCCGACCGTTTCGCAGCTTATTTAATATCCCATCGAGCACGCCTTGGCAGTGCGGCACCGCGGAGCTGACCACCGCCAGTCCAAGGGTCGCGGTTCGGTGCGCATCCTGAGTGCCGACCTCGGCCACCGAGACCTGATGCTCCCGGTGCAGCCGGTCTTTCAGGCTACTGACCACACGACGCTTGTCCTTAAGCGAGTCCGCCCCATCGATCGTCAATTCAACCTGAAGGATCCCGATGACCATTAGTTAGTTGTGGCTGGTATCTGTTGGTTCGTGGCTGGTGTTATGCGGGCAACTGGCGGTTCTTCGACTAGTCACCAGCCACCAACGCCTACTGAAGCTTCCGTTTCACCTGCTTGACGTTGTAGCAAACAACCGTATCGCCGGGCTTGAGGTCATCGAAGCCCTTAAGCCGGATACCGCACTCGGTACCGGAGCGAACTTCCTTGACGTCATCCTTCACACGACGCAGGCTCTCGACTTCGCGGTTGTCGGTCACGACGATCCCGTCACGCTCGAGCCGCGCCTTGCCGGCCTTCTGGAACGTGCCTTCGGTCACCAGGCAACCGGCGATCATGCCGACCTTGCCGATCTTAAATACCTGTTTGACCTCGGCCTGCCCGAGCACTTCTTCCTGCGTCTCGGGGGCAAGCATGCCTTCCAGCGCCTTGGTCACGTCGTCGGTGATATCGTAGATCACGCGATAGAGTCGGATGTCCACACCACGGGCTTCGGCGATCTCCCGGACGGTGCTGGTCGCCACGACGTGGAAACCAATCACGATCGCATCGGATGCATCGGCCAACAGCACGTCGTTTTCCGTCACGCCGCCAACGGCGGAGTGGATAACCTTAACGTTGACCTCGTCGTTACCGAGTTTTTCCAAACTCTTGACAAGCACGTCCATGGAGCCTTGCACGTCGGCCTTGAGCACGACACGCAGTTGATTGGCCTGGCCAGCCTTGATCGTCGCGGCGAAGTTGTCCAACGTGACCTTCGTCTGGGCGGCCAGCATCTTCTGGCGCTCGGCGTCACGGTATTGCTGGGCGACACTTTCCGCCTTCTGCAGCGTCTGGGTCACGTAGACCTTGTCGCCGGCATCCGGGATCTCATCGATACCCGACAGTTCCAGCGGGGTCGCCGGGCCGGCGTCCTTGATCGACTGATCGCGGTCGTTGGTCATGTCACGCACGCGGCCAAACGCACGGCCGATCACGATGAAGTCGCCGACCTTGATCTGTCCATCCTGGATCAATACGCGGGCAACCGAACCGCGGCCGGGCTGCATCTCGGCTTCGATGACGGCGCCACGAGCGGGACCGCCGTAGTCGGCCTTGAGTTCGAGCAGCTCAGCCTGATAGTCCAGGACTTCCAGGAGGTCCTGGACACCTTGGCCTGTCTCGGCGGATGTCTTGATGATTTCCGTTTCACCACCCCAGTCCACGGGGTTCAATCCGTGCTCGGCTAACTGACCGTAGATCTTCTGGATGTTTTCCTCGGTCGCTTGTGGGATATCGATCTTGTTCAACGCGACGATGATCGGAACACCGGCGGCCTTGGCGTGGTTGATCGATTCTATTGTTTGAGGCATCACACCGTCATCGGCAGCGACAACCAGCACGACCAGGTCGGTCATCCCGGCGCCGCGTGCACGCATCGAGGTAAACGCTTCGTGGCCGGGCGTATCCAGGAAGACAACCGTCTTGTCCTGCGCATCCGAGCCCTTGACGGTGACGCGATACGCACCGACGTGCTGAGTAATGCCGCCGGCTTCATGAGAAGCAACGTCCGCCTGGCGGATCCTGTCCAATAGCGATGTCTTGCCGTGGTCGACGTGGCCGAGTACGGTAACCACTGGTGGGCGAGGACGGACATCGACCGAATCACGTTCGGCAAATTCCTGCTCGACAACCTGCTCGGCGGTCTGCTGTTCCTTGACCTCCAGTTCGATGTCGTACTCCAAGGCAACCTCCATCGCGGCCTCGGTCTCGATCGCTGAGTTGATGGTAGCCATGATGCCCTTCTTGAACAGCCACTTAACAACGTCGGCGCCCTTGATACCGGTCGCGGCGCTTAGCGCTTTGATGGTGATCGGTTCCTGAATCTCGACCTTCCCGCCGGTAACGATGGGCGTTTGAGCGGTCTGGCCGGAGTGTTCGGTCTTGCGTAGATTACGACGTCGTTGCTTGAGGAAACCGGTAGCACCGGAAAGCCGGGCATCCAGTTCTTCCATGTCGGCCTGGCTGAACTTCGTCGGGCCGGAAGGCAAGACATCACCGCGTTGACGGCGGCTGTTCATACCACGCCGCTTGTTCGGACGGCTTTGCTGATCCCCACCACCACCGCCGCCACCGGCGCCGCGGCCACGAGCGGGACCGCGTGTACGGGTGATGCCCGGAACGCCGTCGTCATCCATCATGCCCGGCGCTCCACCGCCACCATAACCACCACCGCCGGATTGTTTGCGGGGTCTGGGTGGCCTCTCCGGTTCGGGCTTCTCGATGCGCAACACCTTCGGCCCCTTGAGCTGAACTTGCTGGGGCTTGGACAACTGTTCACCGGCGGGTTTGACCACATCGGGCCTGGTCGGGATGTTGGGTTTGCCCACTGGTTTGGGCGGTTCAGGCGGTGCGGGTGACTTCTTCTCGGCTGCAACAGGTGGTGCTTCTTCAGCGACCGCAGGTGCTGGAGCGGCCTTGTCCTGGTCCGCAGGTTCCTGTGGCTTGGTTTGCTCGATAACAGGTGCTTGCTCGGCAGCAGGTTCGAGCCCCGGAGTCTCAGGCTGGGTTTCGACCACCGGCTCAGCCGGCTTCTGTTCGACAACAGGTTCTTCAGTCGGTTCGGCAGCGTCGGGCTCAGTGGGGAGTTTCTTCGCCTTGGTGGCTTTAGTCGCTTTGGTTGGGCTGGTGGTAGTCTCAGAAGTCTCATCCACTGACTCTTTCGTCGGAGCCGTAATCGGAGCGTCCAAGGTCGCGGTCGCCGTGGCTGACGAATCCTCATCCTTCGATTCGCTCTTAGACACAGCCTTCTTACGGGCCTTACGCACCTTGGTGAGGTCCACCTTCTCGGCGGTCTCCACGGCTGTGTCAGCATCGGATGATTCTTCACTGAACCATTGGTGTATAGTCACCGCCAGGCCGACCTTCACGGTCGACATGTGATTCGTGATGTCCGGGACGCCCTCGGCCTGGCACTTCTCAACGATGGCCTTGCTCTTGACACCCAGCTCTTTGGCTAACTCGAATACGCGCTTGGCTTTGGCCAAGTCCAACTCCTTCCGGCCCGGTTCGCGGCCGGCCTTAGGTTCGACGCACCCCTTGGCACGTCGTAAATCATTTATCCACCTTGTCTCAAGGCAGATTTACTTCTGCTCTTCATCACCGTCCGCTGATTCATCATCCGAGCCGCCCTCGCCCTCAACAGCGCTATCGGCAACTTCAGACGGCTGCGCCGAATCCTCGACGGCTACACCGGCATCCTCGATATCCACATCCACGCTGGTTTCCTGACGCTGTTCCAGCATCTCCACGATCGAGCCGCCGGTATCAGGCAGCAGATCGCCCAGCACGGACGCCGCCTGGGCTTCGCCCGGCATCGACGCCAGCCGCCGCTCTTCTTCCTGGCGAGCTTTCTCGGCTTCTTCCTTCTCGCGGGCCTGTTCCTCGGCCACTTCCTTCGCCCGTTCGGTCGCTGCGTTGACCATCTGCTCGGCAAGGTCTTCGTCCAGACCCAGTGTTTCTTCCAGGTATGGGGCGCCGACTTCTTCCACATCGAATACGCTGATTACACCCAGTGCCGCCAGCTTGTCGATGTGGTCCTCGTCCAGCCCTTCCACTTTCTTGAGGCAGGCTTCGAGGATGTCCAGGCTCTTGGTGAACTCCGGCGGCGTCAGGATGTCGATATCCCAGTTGGTCAGTTTGGCTGCCAGACGCACGTTCTGGCCACGCTTGCCGATCGCCAGCGAGAGCTGGTCTTCATTGACCACCACGGTCGCGCGACCCAACTCAAAGCACAGCGAAATTTCCACCACCTCGGCCGGCTTCAACGCGTTCTGGATCAGGATCTGGCTGGACTCGTTCCAACGCACGATGTCGATCTTTTCGCCGCCCAGTTCATCCACAATGTTCTTGATTCGGCTGCCACGCACACCGACGCAAGCGCCGACCGCGTCGACCTTTGAGTCGATCGAGCTGACCGCGATCTTCGTGCGGTGTCCTGGCTCGCGGGCCATGGCCTTGATCTCGATGATCCGCTCGGCTACTTCAGGCACTTCGATCTCGAACAGCCGACGGATGAACATCTCGTCCGCACGGCTGAGCACGATCTTCACCTGGTTGCCGGCATCCCGGACATCCAGGATCAGGCAACGCACACGCTCACCGGGCTGATGCTGCTCGCCGGGGATCTGCTCGCTACGCGGCATGAAGCCCTCGGCCCGGCCGATCGATACGACCAGCGAGCCGCCCTCGTAACGCTGGGCCATACCGGTGGTCAGTTCGCCGACCCGGTCGATGAATTCGTTATAAATGCTGGCCCGCTCGTCTTCGCGGAACCGCTGGATCATGACCTGCTTGGCTGTCTGCGCGGGGATGCGTCCGAGTTCTTCCAGTTCGATCTCATCATCACCGCGCCAGACACGGATCTGCCCGGTCAGCCGATCGACCTCGGAAGAGAATTCGTCGGTATCCAAAGCGTTGAAGTGCTTGCGTGCAGCGGAAACCATCGCCTGCTCGATATCCGAGAACAGGGATTCCTTGTCCACGTTGCGATCACGTGAGATGGAGTCGATCAGCCGAAGCATTTCAGCGTTATTGATACTCATGTTGTCCTACTTTCCTGGTCATCTGATCCCAGGCCTGCTTTGCGGTCCGCCCGCTTCGCTTTTGAGGCCCGGTGCTTGCCAAATTGTCGTCCGCGCTTTTTCAGGCCGGCGGACACTGGCCTTAAATAATCCTGATGCCGGCCCGGCAGAATTTAGCCGCAAATAAACGCGAATCAACGCAAATCTTTGGCGATCAATGCCGTGCCCCTATCTTCACTTGTCTTATCCCGCATTTGCGTCTATTTGCGTTCATTCGCGGCTCAGAACACTTTTCCTTTTCTCCAAGTTCTTAACATCCGCAAACAAAAAACCACGCAACGCAATCGCGCTCGTGGCCCAGGCAATTGACCAACGGCTGGGAGCATAAACAAACTCCACCGAGGTCGGCAGGATGCGGCATAACACGGGCTACACCCGCAACGCCACCCCCTCTCCGCGGACCGCCTGCGTGATCCGCTCGGGATGGCCTCCGAACCCTGGCGTGCCGGGCACACGGTACTGATGGGGCCAGCCCATCACTTGACCGCCGCCCCGTTCCAAAGTTTGGCCTGTTTCTGCCGCATAACGCTTCCTGCCTTAGGCACACACTCTCCCCGGCCAACCCGGGCACCATGCCCAGTTTGAACCCCTAAGCTTACTCAAACCCCGCTTCATGTCAAGATTTAGAAACTATTAGCAATGTGGATAATCCCCCGCAGTCACGCACCATCGGATACACCCCGCCTGCGCTACGCTGCGCGTCCCACTTGCCTGATCCATGAACATCCGGCATAATACGCGGCTCAAAATAACCCCGGCCCCGGGATATCGCCTCGGATATCTACGGCTAAGCCACAAAGAGGAAACCAGAAATGGCACATTCAGTCAGCGCCCGTAAACGTATCCGTCAGAACGCCAAAGCCCGGTCCGTCAACCGCTGGCGCAAGAGCAGAATCCGTGAAGCCATGAAGGATTACCGCGAGGCGATCCTCCACGGCAGCAATGAAGATGCCAAGACCAAGCTCAACGGTTTGTATAAGTTGCTGGACAAGGCCGCTTCCACCAGCACCATGCACAAAAACACGGCCGCTCGCTATAAATCACGGTTAACAGCCAAGTTAAACCAAAAAATAGCCGCCTCGGCCTAGAATGGTTATATAAAAATTTGCACAAAATCATCCTTCCCCACCAAAAGGTGGGGTTTTTTGATGCAAAGTTGCGTTACAGTGTCTACTTAATACTGAAATCAGATAGCATTCAGTCTTGCTGCGGGCATATCTGACGAGGTGGGTTTTATATCTAGAGTGAGATTTAGTCAGGCGACACACGGTTAGCCGATGAGATAGGTCGAAGCGTCGCTGATACTAAGTGGTAACCGTCGGAGGCGGGTGTTGGGCGATTTGAGGGATCCAGGGTTGAAGTCCGGGACGCCGGGCATTGGGGAAGCTACGGGCAACGTGGTAGCAGCGGTGTGTCCGCCGGCGCATCCCCGCGCCACATGGCTGGCAGCCTGTCGTGCTAAGGTTGCTGAATTATGCCGTGTCGACCTTCGCTCTCTGGCTGCAATCCGGATCGGCCTGGCGACGCTGTTAATCATCGACCTGATCGGCCGAAGTCGGGACTTGGTCGCTCATTACACGGATGCGGGGATCCTTCCCAGGTCTGTCCTGTTTGAAAACGAGGGATTACGCTCGTATCTCTCGCTGCACGTGATCAGTGGGTCGGCCTATTGGCAGATCGCCCTGTTCCTGCTGGCGGGCTACTTCGCCTTCAAGCTGCTGCTGGGAATCCGTACACGCCTGTCCACCTTCGCATCATGGGTATTGCTGCTGAGTCTGCACCACCGCAACCCGGTCGTCCTGCAATCCGGCGATGCATTATTACGGCTGATGCTCTTCTGGGGCATGATGCTGCCGCTGGGTGCGAGGTGGTCGATCGACGCCACCGCCGGCCCTCTGAAACTATGTCATCGCAAGGACAACAGCCTGCTGTCCGTCGCGGGCGTCGCCATGATGCTCCAGGTGTGTCTTGTCTATTGGTTCACCGCCACCTTCAAGGATCACCCGATGTGGTGGCACCGGGACGCGGCGTACTACGCACTCAACGTCGACCAACTCGTCACATCGTTCGGCCTGTGGATCCGCCAGATCGACTGGTTGCTTCCGATCCTGACGTGGACCGCGTTCGGGCTGGCGATCGCCGCACCGCTACTGGTGTTCTGCCCCATTTGGACAGGCTGGACACGTATGCTCGTCATCGTCGCGATGATCGGCACTCACCTGGCGCTGGCGATGAGCTTGAAGCTTGGGCTGCTGCCGTATGTCGCCGCACTGAGCTGGATCATCTTCATACCAAGTAACTGGTGGGACTGGATCAAGAACCACAGCCGAAGGAACAAGGGCCTGCGCGCAAGCCCGCCACGGTCGAGGTGGTGGTTTGCCATACTCAACTGGCTCCCGACCGGTTTATCCATCTCCCGTCGTGGAACCGGTGATGTGCTGATCGATATCCCGACCGACCGCCAGCAGGGCATCCGGGCCCGCGGGTGGGAGCAGGTCGTTGCTTCGCTGGCGATGGTGTATGTCGTGGTCTGGAACCTGCAATGGCTCAACACGGTCAGCGCCGAGCCGTTTGTACCCGTGCAGGTGGCCGCCGGCGGGGATGTGCTTCGTATGGAGCAAGGCTGGAACATGATCTCGCCCAAAGCCGAGGCACTGGATTATGACGGCTATTTTGTCATGCCCGCCGAACTGGCGGATGGTTCACACATAGACGTATTCACCGGCAGGCCCGTTAACTGGTCCGATCCGCAAGGCCATATCTGGCATGATCCCGGCACGCGCTGGCGTCGATACCTGCGCAACCTCGCCAAGCCTGACTTCAAATACTACCTGCATCCCTTCGCTGAATACCTTGCCAAGTCGTACGACGAAGCACATCCACCCTCCGAACATATCAAGTCCTTTGATATCATCTTCATGCATGAGCTACCGCTACCCAACGGCGGATATCAACTGCAACGCGAGGAGTTGCTACATTACGTTGATATGCCGTAAACAAACGCAGGGGATGGCATGAAGATCGCAATGCTTTCACCGGTCGCCTGGCCGACCCCGCCCAAAGGCTACGGCCCGTGGGAACAGGTCGCGTCTAACATTGCTGAAGGCCTCATCAAGCACGGCCACGACGTCACCCTCTTCGCCACCGCCGACTCTCACACCGCCGGCAAACTCCACGCCATCTGCCCGCATCCGTACGAACTCGACAAGTCGATCAACCCGGATGTCTGGATGCCGATGCACATCGCCGAGTGCTTCGAGCACGCCGATGAGTTCGACCTGATCCACAACCATTGCGACTTCCGCGCCCTGGTTTTTGCCGGCCTGGTTAAAACGCCCGTCCTCACCACCGTGCACGGCTTCAGCAGCCCCTCGATCTACCCCGCCTACGAAAAGTACAACGCCAACACCTGGTACGTTTCGATCAGCAACTCCGACCGCTACAAAAAGCTCGACTACGTCGCAACCGTCTACAACGGCATCGATCTCTCCCAATTCACCTTCCGTGATAGTGGCGGCGAAGACCTGCTTTTCATCGGCCGCATCCACCACGAGAAAGGCTGCGCCGAAGCGATTAGAATCGCCCAAATTTCAGGCAAACACCTGACCATCGCCGGCTTCGTCCAGCAGGAAGACTACTTCAAGCAGAAAGTCCAGCCCTACATCGATGGCCGACAGATCCAGTTCATCGGCCACGTCGAAGCCGAACAACGCGATGAGCTGATGGGTAATGCCTTGGCCGTATTGCATCCTGTCATGCAACCCGAGCGCTTCGGCCTGATCATGACCGAATCCATGGCCTGCGGCACCCCCGTCATCGCCTTCGACAAAGGCTCTCCCCGCGAAGTCATCGACCACGAAAAGACCGGCTACGTCGTCGACACCGTCGAACAAGCCGCCGAAGCAGTCGCAAAGGTTCACACCATCGACCGTAAAACCTGCCGCGAACACGTCGAGCAAAAGTTCACCATCGATCAGATGGTTGATGGTTATATCCAAGCCTACGAGCAAGTCTTAAACGAACACAACCGAGGCGGTAAACAACACGGCCAATAACCGCCACCGGCGTGGTCGCTTCAGCGATCCACGCTTATGCTTTTCACCGTAACTCCACCTCAATCTCCTCATCCTCATCCAGCCTTTTCAGCGTCAGCGTCACGGTGTCACCTGGCTGTTTCTTTTCAAAGTAGAGGAACAGGTCGTCGTTGTCCTCGATGGGTTGGCCGTCGACGGCGGTGATGATGTCGCCTAACACGATTTTGCCTTCGGGGGTTTCGCTGGAGCGGCGCAGGCCCGCGGCCTCGGCGGGGCTGTCTTCCTGCACATCGATCACCAGCACACCCTTAACGCCAAGCCGGCCGAGGATCACCTGGTTGGCACGCTGACTGACACGGATGCCGATGCCCGGCCGGCGGTACGTACCTGTCTCGATGATCTGCGGGACGACACGGCTGATCGTGTCGATCGGGATCGCAAAACCGATCCCCGCCGATGCGCCGCTGGGACTGTAGATTGCCGTGTTCATCCCGATCACCCGGCCGGACGAATCCAGCAGCGGCCCGCCGGAGTTACCCGGATTGATCGCCGCATCCGTCTGGATCACATCCTCGATCGGCAAGCCCGTAGCGCTATTAATCTGACGATTCAGCGCCGAGATGATGCCGGTCGTCAGTGTGTGGTCCAGGCCGAACGGGTTGCCGATGGCGTAGACGTTCTGGCCGACCAGCAGGTTGTCACTTTGGCCGATCGGCAGGGTCTTGAGCACCTCGGGGTCCGCATCAATCTTCAAGACCGCGATGTCGTGGTCCGGTGAAACACCGACCAATGACGCCTGGTAGCGCGACTGGTCAAAAAGAATCACCTGTGCACTGTTCGCCCGGTGGATTACGTGATAGTTCGTAACGATGTGCCCTTGGTCGTCCCAGACAAAGCCCGAGCCAGACCCTTGCGGCACCTCGCGAACATCGCGCGTCCAGATATTAATCCGACGGGTCAGCGTATTGATATTCACAATCGCAGGACTCGCCTTTTCAAACAGCCGGATCGTGTGGACTTCCGAGGGTAGCAGGTCCTCCGATATCACCGCCATCATCTGGCCCGCGCTTTCAGTCTCAGACTCCTGAGCCCATACCGGTACCGCCGCGGCCGCTATCAAAAAGAGCATCAAACACAACTTGTATGTGCGCATACCGTTAGCCTCCTAATCGTATGTTGTACGATTGTAACGTTGTTACGTTTCGTCGATTGGCTGGGTTGGCCGCCATAAGCGTGGTATAATGCTTGGCTCGGGCAGGTGCTCCACCACCCCACCATTCCCATTAACTACCAGCAGGGAAAGAGTTATGGCAAATACAATCTCGGGCAAAGCCTTTGTTCTCGGCGATGATATCGATACCGACCAGATCATCCCCGCCGAATTCCTGTCCTATGACCCGACCAACCCGGAAGAACGCAAGTACTTCGGTATGTATGCCATGAACGGCGTCCCCCCGGCCACCAGCGGCCTGCCCAAGGGCAACATGCGCTTTGTCGACGAAGGCAAGTTCACCACCGAATACGCCATCGTCATCGGCGGGAAGAACTTCGGCTGCGGTTCGAGTCGTGAACACGCCCCGCTCGCCATTGCTGAAGCCGGCGCCAAGGCCGTGGTCGCCGAATTTTATGCCCGTATTTTCTACCGTAACTGTGTGAATGGCGGCTACTTACTGCCCGTCGAGACAGACTCTCGCATCTGCGAGGAGATCAAGACCGGCGACGAATGCTCACTCGATATCGATGCAGGCACACTCACCAACCAGAGCAGCGGCAAGACGTACAGCGTCAAGCCGCTTGGTGATGTCAAGCCCATCATCGATGCCGGCGGTGTATTCGACTACGCGCGAGAAGCCGGCATGCTCAAATAGTGCACGATCGCTGAACCCCTACGAAACGACGCGACTTGTCGCGTTTAGATAAGGAGAACCATGCGGGCGGGCTATCTGAAAGAAAAACATGATGCGGGGCTGTCCTACGCCGACTACGTCGCGACCGGCAAGCCCGACAAGCAGCAGGACTGGCAGGCGATCTACGACCAGATCAGCCTGACGGAAAGCCAAAAGACCTTGCTTGGTTCGTTTTCGCGGAAAATGAACGTCATCGGCCTGTCCGGCACATGGTGCGGCGACTGCGTCCAGCAAGGCCCGTTGATCCAACGGATTGCCGAGGCTTCTGAAAACATCGACCTGCGCTGGCTTGACCGGGACGAGCACATGGATCTGCAGGAGAAGGTCCGGATCAATGCCGGTAACCGTGTGCCGGCACTGATCTTCTGTGCAGAGGACTTTGAGTTCGTGGGTTGGTACGGGGACCGGACGCTGACGCGTTATCGGGCCATGGCGGCGAAAAATCTGGGTGGAGCATGCCCAATGCCGGGTGCCCCGATACCCGATGATGAATTGAGCCAAACCCTGGCCGACTGGCTGGATGAGTTTGAGCGTGTGCAACTGCTGCTGCGACTGAGCAGCCGGTTGCGTCAGAAACACGGGGACTAACCCCGCAACACGGGGACTAACCCCCCGCACACGTTTCACGACTGAAAACCTGCGAGAAACGCGGCTGGTGGGAAGTCTGTGAAACGAATGTTGCCCGGGGTCGCTGGGGGCGATAAACTCCCGCGTCCCCATCAGTGAGTCTCATAATTACACGGCCGAAGTCCGGCCAAAACCGACCTGCCGGGAATCCCCGGCCGAGCCGACGGAGTGATCAGTGGCCAAGAAAACAACCAAGAAGAAGGCCGCCAAGACCAGCGGCAAATCCAAGGCCTCGTCCGGTGCGTCCAAGAAAAAGAAGACCACCAAAAAGACGACCAAGAGCAAAGCCACTACCAAGAAGTCGGCGGCGAAGTCTGCCGCCAAGAAGCCCACTACTAAAAAGTCGGCGACCAAGAAGAAGACCACCAAGGCCCAGGCCGACAGCGCTAAAACCAAGAAGACGACGAAAAAGTCCAAAAAGAAAGCCGAAGTTATGGCTACCGATGAGCCGGTCGTCAATGCAGAAGTCAATCCGTCCGACAACGGCAAGGCCGACGCCAACGTCGCCCCCAAACCCACCCCGGTCAAGATCCATCGCGTGGTCCGTCCCACCCCGCCGCCACAAACTGAACAGGATTACGACGACTGGACACCGCTCAGCGACGCCAAACTCCGCCGAATCAAGTCCGGCCTGTCGCGAAAAGAACTCAACGAGTTCAAACAGCTACTGCTGGAAAAACGTGCCGAAATCATCGGCGACGTCGCCGGCATGGAAGAATCCCGCAGCTCCGGCAACGGCGGCCAGCTCTCCAACATGCCCCTGCACATGGCAGACATCGGCTCTGACAACTACGAGCAGGAATTCACACTCGGCCTCGTCGAATCCGAACGCAAACTCCTGGTCGAAATCGATCGTGCCCTCCAGCGCATCGAAAACAAGACCTACGGCGTCTGCGTCATCACCGGCAACCCGATCCCCAAGGCTCGCCTGGAGATCAAACCCTGGGCCAAGTACAGCATCGAGATCGTCCGCGAACGCGAAAAACGCGGCCTGCATAGCTTCTGACATCAAGACAATTTACTACAACGCCCAATAGCCCCGGCCGGAAGACCGGGGTTTTGTTTAATCCGCATCCTTTACTCGCGAACCCCGGTCTTCCGACCGGGACTGATGCTGGATCAAGAGAATACCGTACAATCCCTCACCATGGATCAGCGGGACAACGACCAATCCAAGAACGCCCCCACTACCGTGACAATCACGGCTGGAAAAAAACCCTCGCTGATCGTGATGTTCATCGCCGTCACACTTGCTATGTTAGGACTCGACCTCGCCCTGAAGTGGTACGCCTTCCAGCACGTTGCGGACACACCGGTCGTACTCTCCGACGAATCCCCTTACTTCGGCGTACCGCACCACGATCCGACCGTGCTCATCCCCAATATCCTGAACCTGCAACTGACCGCTAACGAAGGCGCGATCTTCGGTATCGGCAAGGGCAGCCGATGGGTCTTCATCGTCGTCAGCCTCTTCGCAACCGGCTTCGTCGGACGCGTGTTCTGGAAGAGCGATGCGCGGATGAAGCTGTTCCACATCTCGCTTGCCCTGATCCTGGCGGGGGCATTAGGGAATCTCTACGACCGGATGGTCTATGCCGTGGTGCGGGATATGTTGCACCTGTTCCCGAACTGGGAATTGCCGTTCGGTCTCACCTGGCCCGGCGGGGCACGCGGGCTCTACCCTTGGATTTTCAACCTCGCCGATGTTTCGCTGCTGCTCGGTGTAATCCTCGTCGTCTGGATCACCTGGCGTCACGCGCCGCAGAAACAAGCTGGCGAAAAAGCCCAAGATTAAGTGGGCCGTCGCCGCCGCGTTCCGGATGCCATTGAACGCCAAAATAGAAACGCTCAGTGTCGGTCGGCTTCGCGTCTATCGCTTCGACTGTCCCATCGGGCGCAACCGCTACCACGCGCATCTTCCCGGGATCGCTGACCGCCTGTTGATGCGATGAGCAGATCGGTTCGTGCCCCTCAGCATCGCCGGGCTTGATCCAGGTATCTTCGGCCGTCACCTTGATCGGATGATCTTGGCACTTCTGGTGGATCTCGGCGTTCTCCAGCGTCTCGGGCATGTACTGGTTCAGCTTGCCCCCCGCGTGCAGGGCCAGCATCTGCATGCCCAGGCAGATTCCCAGGACGGGTTTGTCCCGCCGATCTTTCAATGCATCCAGTAGTGCGACCTCAAACGCCTGGCGATTGGGGTCCATCTTCCGGGCCTTGGGGTGCATCGGCTCGCCGAACTGGGTCGTATCCGGGTCGAAACCACCTGTAAATACGAAACCATCACACGATTCCGCGTAATCCGCCGCCAGGCTTGGATCGACGGCCATCAAGACCGGCACGCCCCCCGCCGCCGCGACCGACCGGGCAACAAAAGGCCCGATCTGGTACACCCCGTGCTTGTGCTGCTCGTTCTCGACGCGGTCCAACGTGATGCCGATCAGTGGTTTCATGGCCGGGATTGTAGCCGCACGCTCATACGAGCGCATGCTACAATGCACGGCTCGAGGAAGAACCCCATGCAACACGCTTATCAACAATGTATTGACCCCGACTGCGGCAAGACCTACGGCATCAAAGAGGTCCATCTCGCCTGCGAAGCCTGTGCCGAGAAGGGCAAGCAGTCCCTGCTGGATATCAGGTACAGTTGGGACCGCCCGGATGTCCCCAAGAGCCTCAAGGCCTTCGAGCACCGCTGGATGACCAAAGGCGAGCACGGCCAAGGCGCTCTGGACTTCTCCGGCGTCTGGCGCTTCCGCGAATTGATGAAGTTCTTCGACACCGAGGATCAGATCGTCACGATCGGTGAAGGCCGGACCAACCTCCAGGATGCGCAGCTACTGTCACGCCAGCTAGGTATGAAGCCGGGCAACCTGTTCCTGCAATACGAAGGACTCAACCCTTCCGGCAGCTTCAAAGACAACGGCATGACGGCCGCGTTCACACACGCCAACATGATCGGCGCTAAGCGCGTCGCCTGTGCCTCAACAGGCAATACATCCGCCAGCCTCGCCATGTTTGCCTCGCTCTCGCAGCGGACCGGCATCGTCTTCATCGGCTCGGGCAAGATCGCCTACGGTAAGCTCAGCCAGGCGCTGGACTACGGCGCACGCACACTGCAGATCACCGGCGACTTCGACGCCTGCCTTCGCCGCGTCCGCCAGATCGCCAAAGACCGCCGCGAACTGGGCATCTACCTGATGAACAGCGTCAACCCCTTCCGCCTCGAAGGTCAAAAAGCGATCATGTATCGCATCCTCGAAGCGCTCGACTGGGATGTGCCCGACTGGATCATCGTCCCCGGCGGCAACCTCGGGAACTGCTCCGCCTTCGGCAAGGCATTCGCTGAGCTCAAGGAACTGGGCCTGATCGACCGCATCCCACGCCTCGCCGTTATCCAGGCCAAGGGCGCGAACCCGCTCTTTGAACTGGTCAACAAACATGGCTTGAAGTGGAACGGCGGACGGTTCGATCACGACCTGATCAAGAACTACTACGCTGAGCAGGACGCCGCCGGCTACCACGCCAAGACCATCGCCAGCGCGATCGAGATCGGTCGGCCCGTCAATCTGCCCAAGGCCCTGCGGGCGCTGGACATCATGGACGGCGTGACCCGCGAGGTCGATGACGAAACCATCCTCGAATACAAGGCCATGGTCGGCCGATACGGCTTCGGCAGTGAACCCGCCAGCGCCGCGAGCGTCGCCGGAGCGCACATGCTCATCAAGGAAGGGCTCATCAGCCCCGCCCAGCGCGTCGTCTGCATCCTGACTGGCCACGTCCTGAAAGACCCGGATGCCACCGTGAAGTACCACACCGGCATCGACATGAAGGCTGTCCAGGAACAGGCTCCGCGCAAGAACCCGCACGGCAAGATCGCCAACCGCCCGATCCCGGTCCCCGACGACCTCGAAGCCATCATCGAAGCCATCGGCGCCGAAGCCAAAGACGTCAGCGACGACATCGCCGAAGCCAAGGGCCCGCTGGAACAACTCCCTGTGTCTGAGTACTAAACCACTCAAGCCTCAGGACTCAAGCCTCAAGCCTGACCAACCACTAATCACTAGCCACCAACCACTATCCCCATGGCCAAACAAGCTAAAACCGCCATCTCCCCCACCCGCTCCGAAGACTACCCGCAGTGGTATCAGCAGGTCGTTCGCGCTGCTGACATGGCGGAGAATTCGCCTGTGCGCGGCTGCATGGTGATCAAGCCGTGGGGTTATGCGCTGTGGGAGAATATCCAGCGATCGCTGGACAAGATGTTCAAGGAGACGGGCCACCGCAACGCCTACTTCCCGCTGTTCATCCCCAAGAGCTTTTTAGAAAAAGAAGCTGAGCACGTTGAAGGCTTCGCCAAGGAATGCGCTGTCGTCACGCACCACCGCCTGGAAGACGACGGCAAAGGCGGCCTGAAACCTGCGGGCGAACTGGAAGAACCACTCGTCGTCCGCCCCACATCCGAAACCATCATCGGCTACAGCTTCGCCAAGTGGATCGAAAGCTACCGCGACCTGCCGCTATTGATTAATCAATGGGCCAACGTCGTCCGCTGGGAGCTGCGTACGCGTCTCTTCCTTCGTACCGCCGAATTCCTCTGGCAGGAGGGCCACACCGCCCACGCCACGAAAGAAGAGGCGATCGAAGAAACCGAACAGATGCTCGACGTCTACGCGGACTTCGCCGAGAACTACATGGCCATGCCGGTCATCAAAGGCGAAAAGACTGCCGGCGAACGCTTCCCCGGGGCGGTCAACACCTATGCCATCGAAGCCATGATGCAGGACCGCAAAGCCCTGCAGGCTGGCACGAGCCACTTCCTCGGCCAGAACTTCGCCAAGGCACAGGAGATCATGTACCTCGATCAGAACGGCGAACGCGTCCACGCATGGACCACAAGCTGGGGCGTCTCCACGCGCCTGATCGGCGGGCTCATCATGACCCACTCCGACGACGACGGCCTGATCCTCCCGCCACGCATCGCACCAGCGCATGTCGTCATCATCCCCATCACCTTCAAGGCCGAAGACCCGATCGCCGTGATCGACTACTGTCACAAGCTGCGCGATGAAATCCAATCGCAATACTACGACGGCAGGCCCATCGAGGTCGAGCTCGATGACCGCGATATCAAGGGCGGCGACAAGGTCTGGTCCTGGATCAAGAAAGGCATCCCGATCCGCCTCGAGGTCGGCCCGCGCGATATGGAAGCAGACTCCGTTTTCATGGGCCAGCGTAACCTGCCGCACAAGGAAAAGATGAGCATCACGCGAAGCGAATTCCTCCAGACAGTCCCGTCCATCCTCGCGGGCATGCAGCAGACCCTCTTCGACAACGCCAAGGCCTACCGCACCGAACACACGCGCGTCATCAACGCCAAGGACAAGTTCTACAAGTATTTCATCCCGAAGAACGCGGAACAACCCGAGATCCATGGCGGCTTCGCTGTCTCACACTGGTGTGGTGACGAAGCCATCGCCGACGAAATCCAAAAAGACCTTGGCGTCACCATCCGCTGCATCCCGCAACCCGACGCCGACCTCCCCGGCCTCGACGGCCCCGGCAAATGCATATTCACCGGCAAAGAAAGCCCGACGAGGGTGCTCTGGGCGAAGTCGTATTGATATCACCCCTTATCGGGCCGCATAACGGGCAGTTCTCACTATGTGATATAATCGTTCAGCCGGACCACCTTACGCTAAGCGGTGTTGATGTGATAGACAGTATTACCAACAACATGGATCGCATCGCAGAATTGTGCCGCAAGCACAGGGTTCGTCGCCTTGAGGTGTTTGGCTCGGCAACCTGTGATCGGTTTGATACCAATAAAAGCGACGCCGACTTTCTTGTCGATTTTTTACCGTTGAAAGAAGGCGAGCACGCCGACGCCTACTTCGGCCTTCTGGAAGACCTGCGGGCCCTACTCGGCCGTCCCGTTGACCTGGTCATGGCAGGCGCGGCGCAGAACCCGTACTTCCTCGAAGCGATTCAATCCTCACGCACCGAACTCTATGCAGCTTGAATCCAAGAAACACCTGGAAGACATTCGCCGGGCCGCGGTGTTGATAAGAAACTTCACGGCTGATGTCAGGTACGAGGATTACGCCGCCAATTCAATGATGCGATCGGCTACCGAACGCCAGTTCGAGATCATCGGGGAGGCACTGAACAGGCTGCATAAATCCGATCCCCAAACGGCTGAACAGGTCCCCGATTACAGCCGAATCATCTCTTTCCGCAATATCCTCATCCACGGATACGACATCCTGGATCAGCAGGTCGTCTGGGACGTGATTCGATACCACTTGCCAAAACTAACCGAGGCCATTGAGGCTTTACTCGATGAGTAATACTCAATCCAACAACAAGCACAACCCCCTCCTGACAAATGCTTCTTCACCGGCAAAGAAAGCCCCATCCGCGTGCTGTGGGCGAAGTCGTATTGATATTACGGTGACGGTTATACTGCCCGAGTGAAGACACACGACCACCACCAACGCACCATCATCCGCCTCGCCGACGCGTATCGTGACGACCCGCGCTTTCTTGCGCTGGTCATCGGTGGCTCCGTCGCCAAAGGTTATGCTCGGGCGGATTCGGATGTGGACTTCCTGATCGTCGCAACCGATGACGAGTTCGAAAAACGCAAGGCTGCACGCGACCTGTTCATTAACCGCCGCGACTTGTGTGATTACGAAGGTGGTTACGTGGATGGCAAGATCATCAATTTATCCTTCCTCGAAGCGGTTTCCGAGAAAGGCAATGAGCCGTCGCGTGCCGCTTTTGAAGGCGCTTTCGCTGCTTATTCACATATCCCCCATCTCGATGCGCTACTAAAACGAATCCCCGTCTACCCCAAGCAGGGGCACGACGAGCGGATCAAAGCCTTTTACTGCATGGCGTTCATCAACCACTGGCTGATCCACGAAGCACAGCGCCACGACAACCGTTACACGCTTATGCGCGCCGCCACCCAACTGGCCTTGTTCTCAAGCCGGCTGATCCTGGCATACAACCGCAAGCTGTTCCCCTATCACAAATGGCTGTTGCGCGCATTGGAAGCCGTCGAAGAAAAGCCCGACAACCTGATGGCGCAACTGGATGCGCTGCTAAAACAACCCGGTTCTCAAACCGCTTCCACACTATTCGAAAACATCCAGCAATTCCACGACTGGAACGTCAGCGACCTGGAAGCCTACACATGGTTCATGACCGATGTTGAGTGGAGTTGGATGTCTGAGAACACCCCCCTGGAAGACTGGTGAGCAACCGGTACTGCCACATAAAGTCCCACGAAGCCGCTTGCGGCTTAGCGATGCTTTGTAAATCTGCAATTTTGATAATGAAGACTTATTCGGCTTTGTTATCACTATCTGATGAGCCGCCCGCCTCGCTATCGTCCGCAGCACTCAACGGCGGCGTATCGGCGCCGGATCCATTAAGCCAGGCCTCAAGATTCACAATCTGAGCGCCGACCTCCGGCTTGATCGCGGGTTTGAGCAGGTCGCGAAGTTGTGTCGTGATCTTCGCTACTTCATCCTTGCGGTTCTGCTGACGCAGACGTTGTGCGGTCTGGATGAACTGTTCGACAATACGGTCATCGGTCGGCGAGATGCCGCTGCCATCAGACCCCAGCACCCTGCGTGCCACTTCAAACGCCTGGTCGATCTGCCCGACCAGCAGGTAAGCGCGGATCAAGCCGCGGCCCAAACGGTCATTCTGTCTTGCAGATAACTCCGAAGCTTGCGATTCAACCGTCTGGAAGTCAGCAAGTGCAGACGAGGGGTCTTCCGCTTCAAGCAACACTTCACCACGCGTTAACAGCAATTCGAGCCGTTCGCCAGGCGCGATCGATTCTTGCTGCTCCCGGTTAATTGCTGCTGAAAGAACATCCAGACGCAACTGTGTCGTCTCGCCCATATCCGCAAGTTGTCGATTGGTAATGAGCACGGAGTCGGCCGGCACACGTCCCGACATCGCCACCAGAGCCTGCCGCCACGCTTCGTTATTGCTATCGCGTTGCGGGCGGTTTTTCGTCAGAGCATTAAGCGTATAAGCAAGTGTGCCCCGGCGGGCCGCCGCACCGATCAGGATCGGCTCGATCACCGGGTCCGTAATCCGATCCGCCAGGTGATTCAACGGCCGATCCGAATCCGCCCACGCTCGCGCCGCCGCCTGCTTCACAGCCGTATCTTCATCGTCCACCCAGACAGCGATATCTTCCCAGTCACTCTGGTTGCCGACCTTGCCCATCAACGTGATCACCGACGGCTCGGGTGGCTGACCATCCACGACATACTTTCGGGCCTGTTTGGCCGCACGATTGATCTGTGACCGGCTCATCAACCCCGCATCAAACGCGGCCGCCAGCGACGCCGCCGCATCCGCACGCAACGCCTCGTCATTCAAAAACTCGACCGCCGGGTCCACCGCTTCGGCCTGCGGCATACGCGCCATCAGACGCAGAAACGCCACCAATACCGACGAGACCTGCTCCTGCTCCTGGCCCAACCGGTTTGCAACGATCTGGGCGGACTTCGCATCCGCCAGGTCTCGTAAACGCAGCGCCGCATCGGCCCGGATCGTAGGCACCGGATCGGTCAACCGCCCACGCAACGCCTCACGCAACGGCTCCTCGAATTCAAGATCGTCCAGCAAACGCTGGCGCGTCAGGTCCATGCCCAGTTGCCGGATCGGTGTCAGCGGATCACGCAGCATGTAAACCAGCACGTCCGGCCGACCCTGCGGGGAGTTCGCCTGGTACAACGCGCGCTGCGATTCCAGCAGCTTGTCTTCGAGTTGATGATCGCGCGCCCGTCGCCTTGACTCACGGCGTTCAAAATTCTCGAGGATATGTTCCGTCCATTCCTTGGCCCATAATCCCTTGTTCTTCTTCCACCACGCTTCCCACGCCTGACGGTCCGCGTCGTAATGATCCAACGCCGTGAGAATACCCAACGCCTTAAACGAAGTCTGCTGCACCTGTTCCGGCTCGCTCGGATCTGTCAGTTCCATCAACAGACCCGCGGTCTGCGTCGTACGGTCATGGCCTAACACCAGAATCGCACCACACCGACGGTCGATCGTTTCGCGGTCACTTTCAGCGATTTTCTGTAACTGCCGGATCACATCTGATTGATCAAACCTGCCTAGCGCAGCAGCCAGGTCCTCCGACAACGCCGGATCCACCTGACCTAACAGGCCGATCAGTGGTGACGCCAACTCCTTCGGCGGATTCTCCGGATACATCGCCACCGCCTGGATCACCGCACGCCAGCCGATCTTGCTCTGCTGCGTCGTCAATGCCAGCGCCAGCGCGCTGGTCGCTTCGTCGTTACCCATGTTCAATAGTTCGGTCGCCGCGCTCGCTCGCTCGGCCAGCCCCAAACCATCGGATGTCAGCCGCGACCAGGCCTCGGTCACCGGCGATGATTGCGGCGGCGTGAAACTGTCGCTTTGAGCGACCGCCCGCTGATTACCCGCAATACTCAACACCGCCATCAGGCAGGCAAGCACTGTGGCTAAGGTCCGCTGATATTGTCCACTGATCGTTCGCTGTATCATGATCAAACCGTTCGTAGATGCGAAGTTGGGTGAACCCATTATTGTATCCGCCCAAACAGGCGATGTGTGCCCGATAATCATCGGATATTCAAGCACTTTCCCGTTTTGGTATCGGCAGGCCGGGCGGATCGACGCTACTCACCGAGCAAACGTCCGATTGCCGACCATACCTATATCAGACGCACGAAATGGCCCGCGGTTCGACATCCCGCGCTACCTGGCTACCATGACAGCCAGACCAGGCCCGGATGCGGGCCAGACACCCGATTATTACCAGACGTAAACGCCATGATCGACCTCAAAGACCTTCGAGCCAATCCCGACAAGTACCGCAAGGGCCTTCCCCAGAAGGGATACCCCGCTTCCCTGGTGGAAGACCTGCTGGCAGCCGACGCCGAATTGCGCCCATTGATCACCCAGCGCGAGCAACTCACCGCTGAGAAAAACCAGATCAGCAAGCAGATCGGGCAGATCGCCGGCAAGCTCAAAAAAGCCGATGCCGCCGAACGCGAAGCTCTCCAGCAACAGATGCAGCAGCTCAAGGCCCGGCCCGATCAGATCAACGAAGAGCTGGCCAAGCTCGCCGATCAGAACGCCGCCCTCGAGCAGAAGCGACTCGATTTGTGGATGCGCGTCCCACAACCGGCCGATCCGGATGTCCCCGTCGGCCAAAGCGCTGATGACAACGTCGAACTCAGCAGTTGGCACCCCGACTGGTTCGATCCGGCTAAAAGCTTCGAGCAGAACAGGGGCTTTGCGCCCAAGACCCACATGGAACTCGGCGAATCCCTGGGCCTGTTCGACTTCGAGCGCGGCGTCAAGATGGCCGGCAGCCGAAGCTACGTCCTGACCGGCAACGGCATGCGCCTGCACCAGGCGATCCTCCGCCTCGCCTTCGACTTCATGATCAACGAAAACGGCTTCACCCCACTAAGCGTGCCCGTCATCGTCCGCGATGAGTGCATGGTCGGCACCGGTTTCTTCCCCGAAGGCAAAGACCAGGCTTACGAAGTCAAGGAAACCGAACGCGGCGGCGGCTACGACCTCTACCTCACCGGTACCGGCGAGGTCGGCCTGATGGGCTACCACCAGGGTGAACTGCTTAACGCAGACCAACTGCCGCTGTGCTACACCACGGTCAGCACCTGCTTCCGTCGCGAGGCCGGCGCGGCCGGCAAAGACACCGCCGGCGTCTTCCGCGTCCACCAGTTCGACAAGGTCGAGCAGGTCGTCATCTGCGAAGCCAGCGAACAGGTCTCCCGCGACTGGCACAAGAAGATGATGAGCTTCGTCGAGACGCTGCTTAAGCGCCTTGAAGTCCCCTACCGCCTGCTTCAATGCTGCACCGGCGACCTGGGCCCGAAGAACGCTGACATGATCGACATCGAGAGCTGGATGCCCGGCCGCGGCCCCGAGGACGAGAACGGCCGACCGACCGGCGCTTACGGCGAAACCCACTCCGCCAGCCGCCTCTATGACTATCAGTGCCGACGCCTGAACCTGCGCTACCGCGACCCGCAAACCAAGAAGCCCGTCTTCTGCCACAGCCTCAACAACACGGTCGCCGCCAGCCCGCGCATCCTTGTTCCAATCCTTGAGCTATATCAGAACGAGGACGGCAGCGTCAGCATCCCCGCCGCACTGCGTCCCTACATGAACGGCCAGGAACGGATCGAAAAGGTTAAGTAAAGCGTTATATTATATAATTATCCCCTCTGCGACCAATCTGACCTTCTCGCCTAAATACTTATGTATAAATAAGTTAGACTTTCTCATTTGACGCAGCATGTGTTTCTTGTTATCATGATGCCATGCCTACCTCAACGCGTCGAAACGCGAAGACGTCCAGGGGCTCGAATAAGACAACGGCTACGAAAACAACCACAAAGAGCAGGTCTACCGCCAAACCGGCCCGTAAACCTGCCGCGCAGCCTGCATCGAGTACTCGGATTACCAACTACACCACCGCCCTGCGGTGGCTCTATGAGCACATCGATCACGAGCGCATGCGGATGGTCAAGTATGACGAGCGCACCTTCAGCCTCGCGCGGATGCGGCGGCTTTTGGATGTCCTCGGCAACCCCCATCAGCAGCTCAAGGCCGTGCAAGTCGCCGGCACCAAGGGCAAAGGCTCGACCTGCGCCATGCTCGCCAGCATGCTCCGCGCCTGCGGTTACACCGTCGGGCTCTACACCAGCCCGCACCTGATCGACCTGCGCGAACGCATCACCATCGACGGCACCATGATCAGCTACAACGAGGTCGCCGAGATCTTCAAGCTGATTGCCGCCAAGGAAAAAGTCCTCGGCGCGACCCCGCCGACGTTCTTCGAAATCATGACCGCTACCGCCCTGCGCTACTTCGCGGACCAGGCGGTTGACGTCGCCGTACTCGAGACCGGCCTAGGCGGTCGGCTGGACTGCACGACCGTGGTCGACCCGCTGGTCAGTGGTATCACCCACATCAGCTACGACCACATGAACATCCTCGGCGAGACGCTGCCCGAGATCGCCCGCGAAAAAGCAGGCATCTTCAAGAAGGACATCCCCTCGCTGACCGTTGCCCAGGAGCCGGAGGTCGCGGAAGTGCTCAAGAGCACCGCCGAAGCCGTTGGCACACCGCTGGAAACGACCGGCGAAGAGATCGACTTCTCGTACCGCTTTGAAGCCAACCGTGAATTGGGCCCGCACACGCGCGTCTGCCTGACCACACCGACCAGCCGGTTCGAGCACCTGCCCGTGCCGCTGCGGGGTGAACATCAGGCCCACAACTGCGGCCTTGCCTTGGCGATGCTCGACAAACTGCGCAGCCACGGCTTCAACCTGCCGGAAGAAAAAGTCATCGAGGGCCTCGCCGCCACCGAACTGCACGGCCGGATGGAGCAGGTCTGGGACCAGCCACGCGTCCTGATCGACGGCGCACACAACGCCCATTCGATCCAGGCACTGATCCGCTCGCTCGGCGCTCACATCAGCTACGACTCGCTGGTGATGATCTTCGGCTGCGGCCAGGACAAGGATGTGCCCGGCATGCTCAGGCAGGTCTCGCTTGGTGCTGACAAGATCATCTTCACCCGCGCCAAGAGCAACCCCCGCGCGGTGGAGCCTGAAGAGCTGCAGACCAAGTTCAACGAGATCTCGGGCAAGATGGTTCAGACCGCGTCCACCTTCAAGGACGCCCTCAAGCTCGCCGCCAGCGCGGTCAGCCGCGAAGACCTGATCATCATCACCGGCAGCTTCTACCTCGCCGGCGAAGCCCGCAAATACTTCCAGGACGCCGCCAACAAGCCGCGCCCAAGAAGGTAAGCTGCAACAATCACAACCTAACCTACCCTGAAGCCCACGTTTTCAAAACGTGGGCTTTTCATATACATACAATCCCCTCATGTTCGGATTCAAACACCGCCGCCGCGCCCGCCTGTGCGAAAAACCCTTCCCCCCGAAGTGGCTGCGCATCCTTGAGCAGAACGTCTCGATCTACAACCATCTTTCCGACAAAGATAAAACAGAACTGCAAAACCACATCCGCATCTTCCTGCACGAAAAACGCTTCGAGGGCTGCGGTGGACTTGAGATCACAGACGAGGTCCGCGTCACCATCGCCGCCCAGGCATGCCTGCTCTTGCTGCATCGGAAAACCGATTACTACCCCCACCTGAAAACCATCCTCGTCTACCCCAGCAAATACGCTTCCATCCAGAAACAGCACATCGGCGGCGGCATCATCGTCGAAGCCCCACAAACCCGGCTCGGCGAATCCTGGCACCGTGGCCCCGTTGTGCTCTCTTGGGATGATGTCCGTCACGGCGCATACAACCCCGACGATGGTCGAAACGTCACGCTCCACGAGTTCGCCCATCAACTCGACGATGAAGACGGCGACACCGACGGCGCACCCGCCCTGCCCACTCGCAGCATGTACAAACCCTGGGCCCACATCATGCAACATGAATACGATGCGTTGCGTGACGATCTTGAAAAACACCGAAAAACCTTCATCGACGCCTACGGCTCAACCAACCCCGCCGAGTTCTTCGCCGTCATCACCGAGGTGTTCTTCGAAAAGCCCAGGCAATTCAAACAAAAACACCCCGCCCTCTACAACCTGCTCAAAGACTTCTACCAGCAGGACCCGACAAGCTGGCAGTAACTTGCTCTGCATGTTCGCCCGCCATGTCAAGATAGGAAAAAGCCGCGTGTTTATGCCTTGTGCAGTACCATGCTCAGACAAGCGCTTTGATTGTGTGCCCCAGAGATATGCCTGTAAAATGGGTCGTGATTAATTTGTCGTGAACCCGCTCTCTGATGTTCATCATGCCGGGGTCAATTGAGCAGGAATTGCTAGGATATGGGCATGACCCCTACACAGTCGGACCAGAAAGACGTTCTCTATAAACCGATCATCATCATCGGCGCCCCGCGCTCGGGGACCACGCTCATGGGCGACATTTTGTCCAAGCACCCCGACGTGTTGTACCTGGGCGAGCCGCGGCTGACGTGGCGTTACGGCAACGACCGCAAGTCCGATCAGTTCAAGCCTGAGGACGCTCGGCCGGAGGTGATCCGTTACATCCGCGACACGTTTGGCCGCGCCGTTAAGGATGCGGGCCGAAGCCGGCTGCTGGAAAAAACCCCGAGCAACTCGCTGCGGGTTGGGTTCATCGATCGCGTGATGCCCGACTGCAAGATCATTCACATGATCCGTGACGGCGTGCCGGGCACGCTGGCGATCCACGACTTGTGGACGAGACACGCCAGCGGGCTGCGCGGCCTGGCGGAGGGTCGCATCACGCAACGTCTGAAAGAAGTCCAACTTCGCCGCCTGCCGTACTACGGCATGGAGGTGTTGCGTCGGACGATGCCCAAGCCGCTGAGGGGATTGGTCGGGACAAACATCTGGGGCCCGCGTCTGCCGGGCATGCGTGGGATGCTCAAGGAACTGCCGCTGCTGGAAGTGTGCGCGATGCAATGGCGTGCGTGTGTGGAACAGGCGTGTCTGTACGGCCGAACCATGCCGGAAGATCGTTACTGTGAGTTCCACCTGGAAACGTTTTCGATGGACGGCGTAAGAAAGCTGCTGGAGTTCTGCGAGCTAAGCGCGTGCGATGAGTTGACGGCGTACGCCAAATCCAAATTCAACCGCAACATCCCCAACCGCCGTCTGGACGAAGCCGACCCCGCCGACCTCGAAGCCGTTCGCCGCTGGATCGAACCGACGATGAAGTGGCTTGAGAGCGACAACCGGGACCAGGCAAAGACGGTAGGTGGGTGAGGTGTTTAAAGTAAGAACCGGATATTGACTTTGCATGCGTGGATCGCTGAAGCGACCACGCCAACAGGTTCACTTTGTACCCTTGGACAAGTGGCGTGGTCGCTTCAGCGATCCACGCGCCTTAACACATTATTACCCCAACCGTTCGATCTGGATCGTGTCCACGCGTTTGTCTTTGATCGTTGCTTCGGAAACAAAAACCACCGTATCACCTTCTGCGATGTGCTCGCGATGCAACAGGATATTGCCGGCATCGTGCACGGTCTGATTCGGGTCGTCATTAAAGTCTAAATAAGTCGGGTGAACGCTCCATAACAGCGCAAGCTGCGGCAGCAACGTGGGATTATTCGTGAACGCAAAGATCGGGCAGTCGAGCATGCGCGTCCATGCGGCATGATGCGCCATACGACCGGTGCGTGTAAATACAACCAACGCGGTCGCATTCAACTCACGCGCCACCTCCGCTGCCTGACGCACGATCTTCGCATCCGGGTCTTCGATCACCGCATCTTTTTCAAATCCCGCACTGCCCGATCGCTCGATGCGCCTTGCGATTCGGTCCATCACATCCACACACGCCAGCGGATACTTACCCACGCTCGTCTCGCCCGACAGCATGATCGCATCCGCCTGTTCAAACACCGCGTTCGCCACGTCCGTCACCTCCGCACGTGTCGGCGACGGGGTATCGATCATCGATTCCAGCATATGTGTCGCGATCACAACCGGCTTGCCCAGCGTAACACAACGCTTAACAACCTTACGCTGAAGGATCGGCAATTCCTCGTAAGGCACCTCGATCCCCAAATCACCACGCGCGATCATCACCGCATCAGCAACACGGATAATTTCATCAATGTTCGCAGCCCCCTGCTGGTCTTCGAGCTTCGCACATATCTTCTGCGGTGCTTTGCGGTAATCCAGAATCGCTCGTAGCCGCTGCACATCCTCCGCCTGCCTTACGAAAGACATCGCAAACCAGTCCACGCCGATCTCGATACCCAGTTCGATGTCATCGATGTCCTTGTCCGTCAGCGCCGGCAGGTTCACGCGCACGCCCGGCAGGTTGATATGCCGACGCGAACCCAGAATGCCTTCGGTCAACACTTCGCACTCAAGCTGGTTGTGTTTCTTCTTGAGCACCTTGAGCTTGATCGTGCCGTTATCGACCACCACCACATCGCCCACCGCGATATCGTTGACCAGATCGTCGTAATTCACATCAACGGACGTGTACTCTTCGGAATGTTCGCCGCGCACGGTCAGCGCGATCACCTGGCCCGGTTCGAGGTTTAACTCGGTCGCCAGTTCACCGGTGCGGATCGCCGGGCCTTGCGTGTCCATCAATACCGCCACGGTCTTGCCGAGTTTCTCGGCCGCGGCACGGATGGCCAGCGTATCGGCCTTCGCCTGCTCGTGGCTGGCGTGGCTCATGTTCAACCGGAAGACGTTCACCCCCGCCGCGACAAGTTTCTCAATCATTGCGGGGTTGTTCGTGGCAGGTCCGATCGTCGAAATAATCTTGGTGCGTCGTGTTTCTTGCATGGCAGGAGTATATCGAAGGGTTGAAAGAACGGGTGTAAAGACTTAACAGAACGCTAAGCAGCAAGCGGCTGGGTAGATGCCGGGTTTATAATAATGCCGTGTTAAAGATAGGTGATGTCCAACTAAAGACAAATCTGTTGCTTGCCCCGATCGCCGGCTACTGCGATCTGGCGTTCAGGCTCGTCGTACGCAGCGTCCCGGATTACGCAGGCCACGGCACGCTCGGCCTCGCCTGCACCGACCTGCTCTGCCCGCAGGCCGTCCTCAACGAAAACCAAAAATCCCTCTGGCTCGCCGCAACATCCCCCGACGATCAGCCCATCTGCATGCAGCTCTACGGCGCGGATGGCAGCATCATGGCAGAGGCCGCCAAATGGGCCGAGGCCCACGGTGCGACCACCATCGACATCAACATGGGCTGTCCCGTCGATAAAGTCACCAAGAAGAACGGCGGGTCCACCCTGCTCTGCGACCCGCGCAACACCGTCAAGCTCGCCAGGCAGATCGTCGACGCCGTCAAAGTCCCCGTCACTGCCAAGATCAGGCTAGGCTGGGATGACTCTCAGATCATCACCAGCACGCTGCCCCCCGCCCTGGCCGACATCGGCATCGCCGCCATCACCGTGCACGGCCGAACCACCGAGCAGAAGTTCCGTGGCAGCGCCCGTCTCGAGGGCATCGCCGATGTCGTCGCCTCGGTCAAACAACGACACACCATCCCCGTCATCGGCAACGGCGATATCAAAACCCCTCACGACGCCAAACGCATGATCGACCTGACCGGCTGCGACGGCGTCATGATCGGCCGCGGCGCACTGGGCCAACCCTGGCTCTTCCGCGACACCGCCCACTACCTCGCCACGGGCCAGTTCCCCCCGCCCTTCCCACGTATCGATCGCGCCAGGCTCGTTATCCAGCACTTTGAAAACCTGCTCTCCATGCGGGATGAACGCATCGCGCTGAACACCATCAAACGCCGAATGAGCTGGTACAGCCCCCACCTGCAACCCTGGCCCGGCCTCCGCCGCGATATTCAGGACATCACCAGCACGCAGCAATTCCGCGACTTTATGGCCGGGGGAATTCAGCAGATGCAGGAAGCATCCGTTACGGCATAAGTGTGGATCACGGATTTAGTTGCCAGAAGTAATCCGGTTGCCGAACCGGTCCCAGCGGATCTTGCCAGGTGGATTGTCGTCGTCGATGCCATACTGTTTTAAAATAGCCGTGCCACGCACATACTCGGGCGCTTCGAGGACACTAGACCAATAAATGGTCATAACGTGCCCGATGACATCGCTGACAGGGGTGGTCCCCCTCGACCGACTGTCAACGCTATATCTCCGGTTGTCGCCAGCTACGAAAACTTCGCCGTCAGGCACCACCACCGGCATGAGGTTATACAACTCGGGTGGGAAGTGCATATCAACGTCTTCATACTTCACGTAAGGCTCATCTACCGGCAAACCATTACGGATCAACTGTTCGTCTCGAAATTCAATCACATCACCCGGCAAACCAATCACACGTTGCGAGTAAATCGGACTTCCCGGCCCTTCGCTGTAGAAGACTATTACGTCTCCGTGGCGTATCGGCCGCTTCAAGATGAGTTGCTTCTCCACAAAGAATCGGTCCCCCGCCATGATGGTGTCGGCCATCCCACCCGTAGGCAAAAAGTAAGTCTCGACCCAGGTTTTCGTCAAGGCCGGTCTTAGGATAAACGGCAAAGCCAGTAACCCGATGTACAACAGCAGATACACCCACCACTTCTGATAGGCTCGTAGCGGCCTGCCCTGCTGCCTGCGTGTGACAAATACCACATCGACCACGGTGTACAGCTTGTAACCCACTATCAGAGACACAGCGATAATCACATTCACATGCTCGACAGGCAAATAAAGAATCACTGCCAGCGCGACCAGCCAGAGCGGATAACACACTGCATATAAAACCATCCCACGTAACGCCCGGCCGACATAAACATGCCCCAATCCCATCATAAAGATGGATAAAAACACAGCGAGGCCATAACTGCGAGGGGGTCCGGAGGGGCCGTCAAGGTCTACGGATTGAGGCGTCTCGGCAACCAATTCTTCACTCATCATGCAACTCCCGGCATATAAATCCGGACCACATGGTATCGAATATCCGTAGACCAAGACGTGTGATATACAACCCGCTATAATCCTCCACCCCACGCCGCAGGCTGCGAAGCTGCCGCTGGTCACCCAAAGCCGCTTGCGGCTTAGCGCTCCTCCGATCCCCGAAACCCGAAAACCGATATCCCCATGGCCCAGAACCACCTGCGTAACGTCGCGATCATTGCACACGTCGACCACGGCAAGACCACCCTGACCGACCAGCTCCTATACCAATCCGGTCAGTTCCGCGAGGCTGAACTCGATAAGCTCGCCGGCGGACAGCACAACCTGATCATGGATACGGGCGACCTGGAACGCGAACGTGGGATCACCATCACCGCCAAGAACTGTGCTGTGAACTACCGCGGGCTGGATGGGGCCGACTACAAGATCAACCTGATCGACACGCCCGGCCACGCCGACTTCGGCGGCGAAGTCGAACGCGTCCTCAAGATGGCGGACGGCGTGCTGCTGGTCGTCGACGCCTTCGAAGGCCCGATGCCTCAGACCCGCTTCGTCCTCGAAAAGGCGCTCAGCCACGGCCTGAAACCCGTCGTCGTCGTCAACAAGATCGACAAGCCCAACGCCCGGCCGGACGACGTGGTCAACGAGGTCTTCGACCTGCTGGCAAGCCTAAACGCCCCTGATGAAGCGCTCGACTTCCCCGTCGTCTACGCATCCGCCAAGAACGGCTGGGCAACCGACGACCACGCCAGGGTTGGTGGGGACGATCAACCCACCGACGTCCGTGCCCTGTTTGAAGCCATCCTCAAATACGTGCCCGCCCCGAAGAAGGACGAAGCCAACCTCGGCGCACCGCTTCAGATGATGGTCACCACGCTCGAATACTCCGACTACGTCGGCCGTATCGCGGTTGGCCGAGTCTATGGCGGCAGGCTCAAGAGCGGCCAGCAGGTCACCGTCATCAACCGTGCAGGCGAAGGCTCTCAGCAACGCGCTCAGCAGGTCTTCTCTTTCGAAGGTCTTGGCAAGCAACAGGTCCCCGAAGTCGAAGCCGGCGACATCTGTGCCGTGGTCGGCCTCGAACAGATCGATATCGGCGACACCATCGCCTGCCCCGATCTGCCCAGCGCCCTGCCGCGCGTCGCGATCGATGAACCCACCCTGAGCATGACCTTCCGTGTCAACGACTCACCCTTTGCCGGCAAGGAAGGCCGATTCGTCACCAGCAGGCAGGTCTGGGACCGGCTCGAAAAAGAGCTGCACTCCAACGTCGCCCTGCGTGCCTCACGTTCCGAAACCGGTGGCGGCGAAGCGTTTAACGTCTCCGGCCGAGGCCTGATGCACCTTGGCGTCCTGCTGGAAACCATGCGCCGCGAAGGCTACGAACTGGCCGTCGGCAAACCCGAAGTCATCCTCAAACGCATCGATGGCAAAGTCCACGAACCAATCGAACAACTTGTCGTCGATTGTCCTGCCGAATGTCAGAACGCGGTGATGTCGCTGGTCAGCGATCGACGGGCCGAGGTCGTGAAGATGGACCCGAAAGCCGGCGCAGGCGATTACGTGCACATGGAATTCACCATCCCCGCGCGTGGCCTGATCGGCCTGCGAACCCGGATGCTCACCGCCACGCAGGGCCGGGCCATCATGCACCACAACCTGCTACGCTACGAACCGGTGCGTGGCGAAGTGCCCAAGCGCCCCGCAGGCGTCATTGTCGCCAGCGATGCCGGCCAGGTCATGCCCTACTCCCTCGACGCCCTGTATGACCGCGGCATCTTCTTCGTCAAGCCCGGCGAAAACGTCTACGAAGGCCAGGTCGTCGGCGAACACTGCAAAGACAACGACATCATCGCCAACGTCACCCGCAACAAAAAACACAGTAACGTCCGCGCCTCCGGCAGCGACGACGCGACACGGGTGCGCCCCGCACGCGAAATGTCTTTGGAAGCCTGCCTCGAATACATCCAGGAAGATGAACTTGTGGAGATCACCCCCAGTGCGATTCGCATGCGTAAGCGGATGCTGAAGGAAAGCGACCGCCGGAGGGACTCACGAGCGGCAAAAGCGCGCGATGCGGCAGAGGTTTAACACCAACTCCCCCCGAAGCCCACGGTTTCTAACCGTGGGCCACCCAGCCATGCAATGGCTGGGCTTCAGATAAAACTCAACACTATTGCTCTTGGCACATGTGACCGATTGTCATATTGATCTACGATTTATATAGATCAAGGTTGTCATATGACATACTCACAACACATCAAAATACCAGCCTTGATTATAGGACTACTGCTCTGCCTGCTGAGTGGTTGCGATGGCTATGATGCAAGAAAAACACGTCAACATCAGGCTACAGCAAAAGCATTAATGCCATTGGTGCAAGCCATCGAAGCTTATAAAACAGATCATGGCGAATATCCTGAAACACTCGAAAAGATCATCCCGGACTATCTAGAATCAGAGCCACAGCTACCTGATGTTGCAGACGGCCTCTGGTACAAGCGACGTGATTACTACTACAAGTCTGAATTCTTCGACAGCATCATGCCAAGAGAGTACTACCTGGCGGTGGGCATCAACTCCGAAGCAATGCTTCAACGAGATGAAGAATTAGGCTATTACCCGACTCGTTGGCGAACATCAGACAATCTTGATCCACGGCCAACACCTGAAAGCGGTTCGTACCGCAATCCTATCGCCCTGGACGACAACTGGGTGCGTTACCGCGATTAGATCGAGTTCACGAGTTCAACGAAAATCAGGCTTCACTCGGCACCCCATGAATCGTCCGAAGCCCACGTTCGGCGAACGTGGGCTTCTTCGGTACACTCTGTAACGTTATGACTACCACCACAGCTAATTTATATGACGTCCTCGCTGAGCGGGGCCTGGTTTCGCAATCGACAGACGAAAACATCCGCCAGCGGCTCGAGAAGCCGGTGACGTGTTATATCGGGTTTGATCCCACGGCTGACAGCCTGCATGTCGGGTCGCTCGTGCCGATCATGGTGCTCGCCCACGCTCAGCGGTGTGGGCACAGGCCGATCGCGCTGGTCGGCGGGGGGACCGGGCTCGTTGGGGACCCCTCCGGCAAGACTGAATCCCGCAAGATGCTCACCATCGAAGACATCAACCACAACGCCCTGTGCATCGGCAAGCAGATATCGTCGATCGTCGACTTCAACGATTCGCCGACCGGCGCGCGGATGGTCAACAACGCCGACTGGCTGACGAAGTTAAGCTGGGTCGAGTTATTGCGTGACTACGGGCCTCACTTCTCGGTCAACCGCATGCTGACGATGGACTCGGTCAAGAGCCGTATCAAGGCGGAGAGCGGGCTGACGTTCCTCGAGTTCAACTACATGGTCATGCAGGCGATCGACTTCCTGCACTTGTTCAAGACCCACAAATGCACCGTGCAGATGGGTGGGCAGGACCAGTGGGGCAACATCGTGATGGGCATCGAGCTGGGTCGGCGTCTTGCCGGCGCGGACCTTGCCGGGCTGACGATGCCGCTGGTCACCAAGAGCGACGGCGGGAAGTTCGGCAAAAGCGAATCGGGCAACATCTGGCTCGACCCGAAACGCACCAGCCCATACGACTTCTACCAGTTCTGGCGGAACACGCCTGACGCGGACGTGCGGCGATACATGGGCTTCTTCACCTTCCTGCCTGCCGAGGAAGTCAACCGGCTCGGTTCGTTGGAGGGCCAGGAACTGAACGCCGCGAAGGAGATACTCGCCTACGAAGTCACCAAGCTGATCCACGGCGAAGCCGAAGCCCTGGCCGCCCGCGACAGTGCGAAAAAAGCCTTCAGCGCCGCGCAGGATGTGACCGGCGAAGCCATCCCCCACGCCGACCTCACGGCCGATGAACTGGCCGGCGGTATCGGCATCGTCCAGCTCCTGGTCAAGGCAGGCCTCGCCAAATCGAACGGCGAAGCCAAACGCCTCGTATCAGGTGGTGGCGTCAAGCTGCACGATAAGGTTATCAACGACATCAATCAGCAGGTAAATGCCGATGATGTGGCTGATGGCTACGTGCTCGTACGGGCCGGCAAAAAACGGCTGTTCCGGTTTGATGTGAAGTGAATGCCGGAATTTAGCCGCGAATGAACGCTAATAAACGCGAATCAATACAAATTGATTGAGGATTCGGATTGCGCGCAACGAGAACAGCTTGTCACCTACAAAAGCGTTGCGAATCCAACGGCGACGGGTGCCACGTTTTGACCGCGCAGCGGCAAAGCGTGTTGCCACATAGCACATTTTCCCCTGCGGGACACAATGTGGCACCCATGAATCAATCTGATTGGTTTCACGCTTTATTTGCGTGTATTCGCGTTCATTCGCGGCTGCTGTTCCTGTCTTTTCTTCTCACCCACACATTCGTATCCGCGGCTGAACCCCCTCAATGGGAAACTCTGCCCGAAATGCCCGTCGCCACCGCGGCACCGGCGGTCAGCGTTACGGGTAACAAAGCCGTCGTCAGCGGCGGGGTCGTGCTCGGCAGCGGTGCAACCACCACCATCCAGACACTTGACCTCGACACGCTCAAGTGGTCGCTGCCCCTGTCATTGAATACGGCTCGCTATCAGCATGGACAGATCACGCTCCAGGATGGACGCATCCTCATCGTCGGAGGCCGAACGCGCCTGCCAGCCGCGCAGCCAAATCCAACCGCTAGCTGCGAGCTGATATCCGCCGACCTCACGCAATGTAAGCCTACCGCCGACCTGCCCCAGCCCAGCCAATCCCCCACGCTGCACCTGCTCGATGACGGCCGAGTCGTCGCAGTAACCGTTCTGCTCGTTTGCATCTACGATCCAGCGACCGAGACATGGCAGCCGCTGTGCCCATTGCATCAGCCGCGACGCGGGCAAGACTCGATCATGCTCAGCGACGGCACGCTGCTGATCGCAGGCGGGATCGGCCGAACCACCTTCGAGCGCGTCGATCTAAAAGCGGGTGAATCCACGCTGTTGGATGTCCGTTTGCCGTTGTCGCTGGACGATCTTGCCGTGACACAACTGCCCGACGGCCGAATCTGGATCATCGGCGGGCAATCGGTCGACGGCCACACCACGGATAAGACCTGGCTCCTGACGCTGAACGACGAAGCTGGTCATAAAATCGAGGACGGCCCGGCGCTGGGCCTGCCCGAGGGTGTCGCAGACCACTTATTGTTCAAAATCAACGACGGCTACCTGCTGGTCGGCGGCGAATCAGAGAACCACATGCACGACACCGAGCTGGCCGAGGCCCTCTGGCTGAACCCCACCACCCTGACCGTCAACGTCCTGCCATCCACCGAGATCGCCCACGACGACGCGGCCGGCTTCGTCTACAACAACGCCGCCTACGTCCTGGGCGGGCAGGTCAAAACCCCCTTTTTAGGCGTCCCCGTCCCCACCCCGATCCGGGCAGTCCATCGGATGGACTTCAGCGAGTAGCGGGGTGTGGGGTGTAGCGAATTTAATCGCTGATTGCTAATCGTTAATCGCTAATATGCTGCCCAACGCCGGTCCTGAGCGCAGCGAAGGTCCGGGTGGTTTTCGGGTATCGGGTATCGGGTCTTATTTCCTGCTTTTCTGCGTTTTCTGCTTTTCTGCTTTCCTACCCCAAACCAGCCACCAGCCACGAATCGCCAAACACCTCTTTGACCTCGGACTGTTACGTCTCTATTCTTGCATGTCCCCCAAGATAGACTGTTCCACTGACTATGACCGAAAACGTTCCGCCTCCTGAAATTGAGCCCGCGCCCAGCCACGGGGGCAACTTCCGCCGATTCTTCCTGCGTGGCCTGGCGATCCTCCTGCCCACCCTGCTGACCATCTGGCTGTTCGTCTGGGCCTACGGCTTCGTCCAGAAAAACTTCGCCGGGCCGATCAACAACGGCGTTAAGCTCCTGCTGGTCCATTATTCCCCCCTGCCGGCGGCTCAGGATGATGACTACGACGATGCTGTCGAAAAAATGACCCAGCAGCAGAAAGATGCCTGGGAAGTTGCCGACAGCGAGATGTCCACGAGCCTCGGCCCTGAGAAGTTCAACGCCGCCAAGCGGATCGAGTACCGCCGCCAGTGGATGCGGATGCAGCCGGAAATCGAGCAATCGGTCCGAACAGCCGTCGTCAATCGCTGGTGGAAGTCCTACACCATCGGCAAGTGGGTCGTGATGGACGTGATCGGCCTGGTCATCGCCATCATCCTGATCTACATCGTCGGCCTGCTGGTCGGCAGCTTCATCGGCCGCCGCCTCTACCACAAGGGCGAGGAGCTGATCCACCGCGTCCCGGTGATCCGCAACATTTACCCTGCGATCAAGCAGGTGACCGACTTTTTCGTCGGCCAGGAGAAACGACCTCAGTTCAGCGCCGTCGTGGCGGTGGAATACCCCCGAAAGGGCCTGTGGTCCGTGGGTCTGGTAACCGGTGAGACCATGGTGCTGATCGAGCAGAGAGCCGGCCAACCCTGCCTGACCGTATTTATCCCTTCAAGTCCAACCCCATTCACGGGATACGTGATCACTGTACCCAAAGCGGACACCATTGATTTACCGATTACAATAGAAGAGGCGATCAAGTTCGCCGTGTCGGGCGGGGTGTTGATCCCCCCGGGACAGCAGATCAAGGGTCACAACCCCAAGCTGTTCGAATCGACCGATGAACCTGAATCGTCCCCGGGCCGGGCGGAATCGGGCGACACGCCCACGTAGGTCCAGACTTTATCAACCCCTCGGAGCACACGATGGAGATCACAGTCAGCGGCAAGCACTTGGACATCACCGACGCGATCCGCGAGTACGCGGTCCAGAAAGTGAGTAAGCTGGATAAATATTACGACCAGATCCAGCGTATCGAGGTGGTCGCCGACAAATCGCAGGCTAACCAGTACGAAGTTGAAGTCATCGTCCACGTCGGCCACCACGAGCCGTTCATCGCCACCATCCAGGGCGAAGACCTCTACGCCACGATCGATCAGGCTCAAAGCAAGCTGGAACGCCGTCTCAGCGAGCACAAAGAGAAAGTGAAAAACCACAAGCACAATCCCACACACTAACTAAAATAGGTGCCCCAACGATCCCCGGCGGACGGTCCGCCTCCTCGAATGACACCCCTGGAATCTCCCGATGAAGCTGCTGGATTTTGTATTAACTGACGCTTTGATCCCCGATCTGAAGTCAACCGAACGCGATGACGTGATCGGTGAACTGGTTGACGCTGCCGTGGAAGCCGGTGGCGTGCCCAAGACGCACAGGGATGCGCTGATAAAGGAAATCATCGGCCGCGAGAAGCACGGCTCGACCGGCTTCGGCAAGGGGGTCGCCGTCCCGCACGTCAAGCACGAGAAGATCAAGAAGATGGTCGCCGCCATCGGCGTCAGCCAGAAAGGCGTCGACTTCAACGCCCTCGACAAGGCGCCGGTCTACTCGGTCGTCCTCCTGCTTTCCCCCGCCGACAAGCCGGACGAACACCTGCAAGCCATGGAAAACATCTTCTCCAACCTGCAGAAAGACAACTTCCGCCGGTTCCTCCGCCAGGCCACAACCGCCGAGGAAATCAAGGACCTGCTGCACGAGGCAGATACCCAGCAACTGGCCGGCTGAAAATCACAACCCAAACCAACCAGTCGCATGAAATGAGCTGCGCTTTGGATACCGCATCGACACAGGTCACCATCACCAACAAGCTCGGGCTGCACGCCCGGCCGGCGATGTCGTTCGTCGATACCGCCAGCGGCTTTAAAAGCGATATCCAGGTAGTCAAAGACGGCCAGATCGTCGATGGCAAAAGCATCATGCAGCTCATGATGCTCGCAGCCACCAAGGGCACCGAACTGAATATCACAGCCGAAGGCCCCGACGCCGAACAAGCCGTCGCCGCACTCGTCAAACTCATCGAAAGTAAATTCGATGAAGAGTGAATAGGGTGTAGGGTGTAGGGTGTAGGGTGTAGGGTGTAGGGTGTAGGGTGTAGGAAATTGTATTGCTAATGGCTAATCGCTAAGGGCTAATGGCTTTACTCCCCCCAACGCCGGTCCTGAGCGCAGCGAAGGTCCGGGTGGTTTTCGGGTATCGGGTATCGGGTATCGGGTATCGGGTATCGGATCTTATTTTCTGCTTTTCAGATTTCCAGCTTTCCTAATTTCCAGCTTTCCTACTCCCCCCCACCCCCCGCCAACGCATCAACCGGTGATAGACCCAGATCATCGGCGCTGACAATGCATAGATCACGAACCCTGCCGCAAGCGTTTCACGCATACTCACAAACAACAACAACACGATGATCACCGCTTTCGCGATCGTGTTGAACGGTGCTTGGCCCTTCACGTAACGGTTCATGATATGCACGTAACGGAACTGGCTGACCATCGCCACCGCGGTTAACAGGCAGATAAACACCATGCCTACCGCCGTGATACGCATCAGCAGGTGGTCCGCGGGGTAATGCACCAGCCAATACTGATGCAACAGGATCAGGCTCGCGACCGTCCCCGCAGCGCCGGGTGATGGCAATCCTTTAAACAGCCCCCGGTCCGCCTCGCCCGGCGGCGGCGCTTCGATGTTGTAACGCGCCAGCCGTAACGCCACACACGCGACGTAAATCCCCGCCGAGATCACCACCAGCCGATCAAACAGCACGCTCCCCGTCGGATGCATCTCCGAAACAAACGGCGCACGCACCCCGATCAACTGCACCATCATGAACGCCGGCGCTACGCCGAACGTCACCATGTCCGCCATCGAATCCAGTTGAGCGCCCAGGTCCGAGAAACTCCGCGTCAGCCGGGCAACCAGCCCATCCAGCCCGTCCATCGCCAGCCCCAGGAAAACCAGCACCGCCGCCAGCGTCAGAGGCGACCAGCCGAACGGCAAGGGATCGTTCGCAGGCGGCGCTTCCCGGGACGCAAAAAAGATCGACGCGAATCCGCACAAAAGATTCCCGAGCGTGAACAGTGTCGGCAGCACCGCGATCCCACGCCGAGCCATCCGACGATGGATACGCTTGGGCCGGCGTCGCCGCGGCTCATCAACCCGTTCGTCATCTTCAACTAAACGATAAGGCATGACAATATCTTAGCAGGGTTTCGCACAAGCGATCCTATCACCGCAACGCCCCATAATCCCACACAAAACACCCGACACACGCCGGATCGGCCCTCCATCTCGCCGGCTTCTCAACGATAGACCACCACACCCACCAGCCGTATCTTCCTTGCCCGCCGCATTTACCCCGCCCCCCCAAGGGGGTATCCTTAAGACATGCAGTCTGTGGCAAGTAATTCCATCCCCAAACCAACCCGCACCAAGTCTTCCAGGCAAGCCGCCGTGGAGAACCGGCTGATCGCGTTGATCCTGTTCTGCGTCACCGCCGGCGTCATGGCCGTCGCCTACATGCTGCATCCGGATGTCAGGGGCGTCGGCACGCACGAAAGCCTCGGCCTGCCGCCCTGTGGGCTCGAAGCCGCGACCGGCATCCCCTGCGCCACCTGCGGCATGACCACCAGCTTCAGCTACGCCGCCCACGGCGACTTCGTCAACGCCTTCATCAACCAGCCCGCCGGGGCACTGCTTGCGCTGCTGACCACCATGACCGCCATCGTCAGCGGCTACGCATTTATCACCGGCATGAGGCTCGGTCCGATCGGGGATATCGTCTGGCGACCCAAGAACTTGATCATCGGCGCGGTCATACTCGTTGTCGCCTGGATCTATAAAATCATCGTACACACCGGAATACTCGGAGCTGGCTTATGAAGTCTGTTGTCTATCGATTCACCCTCTGCCTGCTGGCCGCCTTACTCTGCCAAACCATGTTCGGCTGCGAACCGCTGCCCGGCGAGAAGAAGATGGTCGACGTGCAGGCAGAGTACCTGGGCCTGAACAACCAGCGCGTCGCCGTCATCGTCGCCGCAGACAGCCACCTGCTTTATGAATACCCCGAATCGCGCAAGTACGTCTGCATCGCCGTCACCAGCCGCATCGCCAAAAACGTGCCCGGCGTCACCACCACCATCCCCGAAAAAGTCGAAACCTTCCAGAAGAACAACCCCTACTGGATGAACATGCGTTACAGCGAGTTGGCTGAAAAACTCAACGTCGACATGGTCGTGCTCGTCGACCTCATCGAGTACCAGACGCATGAACCCGGCAACGCTCACATCTGGCAGGGTTTGATCACCGGGAACATCGGCGTCATCAACGCGAACGGGATCGACCCCGACAACTTCGTCTTCCAGAACACCATCAGCGCCAAGTTCCCCGAAAACAGCACCGTCGGCGTCATCGATGCCGACAACGAATCGATCCAGCTCGGCATGATTTACCTGTTTGCCGAAAAAGGCGCAGGCCTGTTCTATGACCACCAGGAAGAGGTCGAAGATTGATGCCTGACCGAACCCGCCATAACCGCTTCGCCCTGTTGTGCCTGCTGGTGCTTTCTCTGTGCTGCGCAAGTTGTGAAGCGCCCGACTTCGCGGCATACGTCATCGCCGGGCCCCCGAAGATCAAGGCCCAGTACAAGCTACAGCCGCGCCAAACCCTCGTCATCGTAGACGATCCGCAAAACGTGCTCGGCGACCTGAACTACCCGACCGTCGTCGCCGCGAACGTGAACTTCCACCTCAATGAAAACGAGGTCCTGCTGCCCGAACAGATCATTTCGCAGGACCACCTGACCGTGCTGGCTGCGAACATGGGCGACCGTTACCGGTCGACACCCATCGATGAAATCGGCAAGCGGCTCAAAGCTGACCAGGTCATCTACGTGCTCATCCGCTCCGTCGACCTCACCGACAAGAACACCTACTACGAACCGACCGCTCACTGCGACATCAAGATCATCGACGTACAGACCGGCAAACGCCTGTTCCCCGCGCCGCCGGAAAACACCGTGGCTCAACCCAACGCACCGGGCCACGCCCTGACCGTCACCATCGATAAGCAAACCGTCGACCGCACGCGACGTCACGCCATGTCCAATCTCGCCCGCGCGCTCTCCGAGCGGATCGGGCTGGAAGTCGCCGGCCTGTTCTTCGACCACGTCGACTTCGATTACGAGTTGGTATCCTGATGCTGTAAACACCCGACGCGTTCTTAAGTATTCACCAAGCCGATGCCGACCCTCCACCTGATCGATGGCGACAGCACACAGGCCTGCCCCACGGTCTACCGCGCGATCCGCGCAGCGATGGCCGCATCCAATAACCCGATTGATCTCCTGCTGATCCTCGGCAGCCGCGCCCACTTCAATACCGCGTTACAAGCCGGCATCGAACCCGGCCAGGCATCCTGCCTGTCTGTCCCATTCAGCAAAGCCGTCCTCGGACTTCTGCCGCTGCGGCGATGGATCGCTGAACGACCAGCCTTTACGAAGATACAATGCTGGTCGCCGGGTGCGTTCATCGCTGCAACAAGGCTCTGTAAAAAAACACCCCGCCGGCTCCATCTTGTGCACACGCCGAACCATCGCTGGATCAAACACCTTTCGCGTCTGAGCAATACAAACAAATACCCAGACACGCTCATCACGACGGATACGCCGGCGCTCGCACAACATCTGCAAAACCTCGGCATCAACTGCGAAGCCAAACTCATCGCACTTAGCGTTGCTCACGATTCACCACTATCCGATGAAAAGCGCACCGAGTTGCGTGCATCGTGGGGCGTCACCAAGTCAACCGAGCGTGTCGTCGTTTTGCTTTCGGACCATCCCACGCTCGCCGACGCGATCGACGCTGCGGAAGTCGCTGTACTTGGCTGCGCAACCCTGACCGACAAGCTCAACCAACCCATCCGCGTCACGCTGTTGATACATCCCTTGCAATTGCATCGCCGACGGGCTCAAACCTTCATCGAAAAACAACCGATCGACCTGAAACTGGTGCAGGAGCAGCGCATCAGTTCGCCTTGGTTATTACTCGATGCCTGCGACGCCGTCCTCGCCCTAGGCCGGGACGCCGGCGGCCTGAGCCTCCGCCACGCCCTGCAACACAACAAACCCATCGTCACCCCCCAATCCGGCCCCGCCACAACCTTGGATCAAGCCGACAAAAACCTACGCCTCGCCCCAAGCGCCCAAACCAAAGACCTCGCCCACCAGTTGCGCCTGGCGCTGATGGATTAGATCGAGTTGCAACATTTATGTCCGTCATACCCGCGGACGCGGGTATCCACGCGCCCAATGAATCCAATGACGTGGATCCCCGCCTGAGCGGGGATGACGGTAAGGGGTGGCCCTCGCTACGCTTGGATTGAGAACGCTCTAGAAAACAGCGGATTCAGAAGTGCTGTAAGTTCAAAAAATTCATTGACATAATAACCAGATAACCCTATCTTGATTTTCGCCTGCCTTGCTCCAGGGGGTTCCGAGTGACTGCACCTATGACAAAGGGTGTGCGCCTGAATCGACTGGTTGTGATACCCACACAACCAGCCGTACGGGGTATCCCTCTTCATTCTTGTCCAACTCTTTTAAAAGGCCACATAAGATGAACACACGCCAGATGCTTGCGCTATTGGTCTGCTTACTGCTCGGATCGAACTCCGCCAGCGGTGCGATCAGTCCGACCGGCGATGTGCTCCCCGCGTATGCGGGCGCAACCCCGTGGAACCTCGGCACGGAGACACTCTATGTCGGATATACAACGACGGGTGAACTGCTGATCGATGAAGCAAGCGTTGTCAGCAACGCCGAGGGGTATCTCGCCTATACCTATGGTTCAAACGGCACAGTGACCGTCACCGGCCCGGGATCGACATGGAATAACAGCGAAAGCCTTTTTGTCGGTTACCACGATGAGGGCATACTAAACATCCTTGACGGGGCCACCGTAACCAGCAATGCCGGGCGAATCGCGGGTGAATACTTCTGCCAACCCGGTATCGGCACCGTGACTGTCGACGGCGAAGGCTCAAGCTGGAACATCACCGAACGTTTGTACGTCGGTATCTCCGGCTACGCTAATCTCTACATCCGAAACGGCGCAACCGTCAGCAATACCTCCGGCTGGCTGAGTTTCGGCGCAAACTCAGAGTCCTTGGTTGAAGTGACGGACCCCGGATCAACATGGGATAACTCTGAAGGCTTAATCATCGGCGATTCAAACCTAGGCCACCTATACATCTCCAACGGTGCAACTGTGAACAGTGCTTACGGGACCATTGGCAAATCGAAAGACGGCGGTGGTTCTGTAACCGTCAGGGGCGCCGGTTCCTATTGGAACAGCCCCGGCGAATTGAAAATCGGAGAATTCGGCGGCGCTTCTATGTTAATCGAGAACGGCGGCCGGGTTGATAGCAAAATCACCTATATCGGTTACTACGGGAATAACGCCGTCGCCATCATTACCGGCACTGATTCACTATGGAATATCGCTTGCGCAGTCTATGTCGGCTACGGAGGCGCTGCTGTGATGACCATTGATGACAATGCACGGGTTAACATCGACAACGGTATCAGCCTGGGAACATATTCTTTTGGAACTGGCAGACTCAACCTCCACGGAGGAACACTCGATCTCAATGGCACTAGCATCACCGCCGGCGAAGGTTCTGCAACCTTCGACTTCAGGGATGGGTTCCTCATGGACGCAGTATCAATTGATCTGGGAACCGCTTTCGATCAACTCGGTGGCACACTCGCTCCCGGTGGGTCCATCGGACAGACTGATATCGTCGGCGGATACAACCTCAAAGGCGGCACCGTTGAAATCGAACTCGGTGGGGTCGGAAGCATACACGACCAGATCACCGTCACCGGCGATATCAACATCTACAACATCGGCACCACGCTCAACCTGCAAGGCATCGGGCCGATGGCGGCCGGCACGTACACCATCATCAAGTCCATCGGCGGCTCCATCACCGGTATGTTCGAACATATCACCGGCCTCGGTGAAGTCCCAGGCCTGGTGGATGTTAACTACGAAGCAAATGCCGTGACGATCACACTCCACCAGGATTATGTCCCAGAGCCCAGCGCCTGCTGCCTGCTGCTGGCTGGTTCCGTGTACTGCATGGCAAGACGCCGTGCGTAAAGTGGGGTATGTTCAACGCTCAATTAATGCGATATGCCCATACGTCGATCCTACAATTGAACGTTGAACGAAGATCACCCACCAGCAGAAAACTTCCCCAACGCCGATTCGCTCTGCGAAGACTGCGGCTACGTACTCAACGGCCTGCAACCCGATGGCAACTGCCCGGAGTGCGGCATGCCTATCGTTGAATCCTCACCCACCAAACGTACCGGCCCTCGCTGGCATGCACAGCCTAACCCCACAACTGCTCTCCAAGCCTGCATTGAACTGATCTTCAAACCCAACCAGTTCTTCCGCATGTTGCGGGTCGACGGCTCAAACGTGACCGCGAGATTGTTCCTGCTATTGACCTGCCTGCTTATCGCCTTGATCTGGTTCTATGCCGTGTGGGGTAGAAGCCTGTCTGACGGCAGCACCGCATGGGCCATGATCCAGGGCCTGCTCGCCTGCGACTTCACCATCATCCTGACCTACATCGAGGCGATCGGCGTGGTCTACTTCAGCAGACGCCGGGGCTGGCGCATATCCTTCAAGCTCGCCGAGCGCATCGCCTGCTACAGCTCGATCGGCTGGGTCCCCGCTGCCCTGATCATGCTCTGGGTCCTGGCTCATCTGAACAACGGCGACATCGACCGCTGGATGTCATCCCTGCTGCCCGCCTGGGAGTATTGGCAATCCCTGGCCCTCATGGTCCTGTGCTTTGCGGTCGCGATGATGTGGTTTGAAGTGCTCGTTTGGCTGGGGGTAAGACAGGCAAAATACGCTAACAGTTGAACTTCTCACCAGATACGCACAAATGCAGCGCATCGTACATTGTCCCATAACCATGTCAGGTTTGTGTCAGGGATGTGTGGAAACTTGACGAAAATGCTGTTTCTTGGATAAGATCATAGGATACATTGGTTTGAGGATTTTTGCGGCGGTTACGTTGCATCCCCTCGAACCCCTCGGCGGCGTGGCCGCCTTGTTGTCCGTGTTACCGCCGCGTTTGCGGCGCTTTACCCGGCACGATCCGGGCAGAATATCAGCCCGTATCGTTGACCGATCTTCCGAACGCTCTGCCCCAGGCAGAACCCTCGGCCGCTTGTCTCTGACAGGTGGATAGATTGAATAAGCTCAATACGCTGTGATGAAAGTCTGGATCAACGCTCGTACCCGGGGCACTGGAGGAGGCATCTTGAATTTAGATGCCGAACTATCCCTTGCTCTCGACCCACGCCCGATAGGCCACTTACTTGAACCGCCCTTATGGGAGTTGAGTAACTGACTTACGATCCGGACCGACGGCGACCTTGAGCCTGATCGGTCGACATCCCGCGCTGATGCACACGATCTAATCCATCGTGGCCTTACCGTGATCGTGCCCTAAACCAAACCGGTCGATGCGTACCACGCATTCCCGGCCGGCATAAAGGGCGTGATTCGTGTTCCACATCAATCTACTGGCACAAGTAACTCAAACCCCCCACGGCGGTGGCGGAAGCGGCTGGCTGCTGCCCGTCCTCATCGGTGCCATCATCGGCGCCATCCTCACCGTCATCATCACCAAACTCATCGGCATCCAGACCATCAGCCAGAGTAAACGCCAGGCACAGGACCTGATCGAAAAAGCCGAGAGCGAAGCACAGACGCTCAAGAAACAAGCTGAACTCGACGGCCTCAACGAACTGGCTAAACGACGCGAAACCTTCGAAGAAGAAATCAACCAGCAACGCAACGAGGTCAAGGAAATCGAGCGCCGCCTCACCAAGCGAGAGGACAACCTCGACCGCAAGCTCGATACCCTCACCACCAAGGAAAAATACCTCGACGAACTCGACGCAGGCGTCAAAAAACGCGAAGCTCAGCTCCTCGGCAAGCAGGAAGAACTCGACGCCCTGATCGCCGAACGCCGCGAACTGCTCGAAACCAGCCGCCAGGAGCAAAAACAGACCCTGCTCCGCCTCGCCAACCTCTCCGAGGAGGATGCCAAGCGCGAGTCGCTCAAGGCCGTCGAACGCGAGTGCCAGCACGAGGCCGGCCAGATCATCCAGAAGATCACCGAGCAGGCCGAGGAAGAAGCCAAGGATACCGCCCTGAAGATCACCCTCCAGGCCATCCAGCGCTACGCCTCCGAACACACCGCCGACTCCACCGTCAGCGCCATCGCCATCCCTTCCGACGACATGAAGGGCCGCGTCATCGGCCGCGAAGGTCGCAACATCCGTGCGTTTGAAAAATCGACCGGCGTCGATGTCATCGTTGACGACACCCCCGGCGTCATCGTCGTCTCATGCTTCGACCCCGTCCGCCGCGCCATCGCAGCCGAGACGATGCAGAAGCTCATCGAGGACGGCCGCATCCACCCGACGCGCATCGAAGAAGTCACCGCACAGACCACCAAAGACATCAACCAGCGCATCATCAAGTACGGCAAAGACGCCTGCATCGAAGCAGACATCCAGGGCCTGCACCCCAAGCTTTCCGAAACCATGGGTCGGCTCTACTACCGTTCCAGCTACGGCCAGAACATCCTCCGCCACTCCATGGAAACCGCCTACCTCTGCCAGGTCATCGCCGATGAACTCGGCCTCGACGGCGAACTCGCGCGCCGCTGCGGCTTCCTGCACGACATCGGTAAAGCACTCGACCACGAAGCCGAAGGCGGACACCCGCAGATCGGCATGGACTTCGCCAAGAAGTTCGGCGAAAAGGAAGCCGTGCTCAACGCGATCGGCGGACACCACAACGACATCCCCGCGACCACGCCATACACCCCCATCGTCATGGCCGCCGACGCCATCAGCGGCGCACGACCCGGTGCGCGTCGCGAAACACTCGAACGCTACGTCAAGCGTCTGGAGCAACTCGAAAGCATCGCCACCGACATGGAAGGCGTCAAAGATGCCTACGCCATCCAGGCCGGCCGCGAAGTCCGCGTGATCGTCGATCCGGACAACGTCGACGACCAGCAATGCAGCTACATCGCACGCGACATCGCCAAACGTGTCAGCGAAGAAATGACCTTCCCCGGCGAAATCCGAGTCACCGTCCTACGCGAAATGCGCACCATCGAATACGCCAAGTAATCGCAGAAGCCGCGTGATGTGCACCCAATAACCCCACGGCGAGGCCGCTTCAGCGGCCGTGCCCAACAACCCCAACCAATCAAAAAGCGTGGTCGCCTTAAACGACCACGCTTTTTCTTTTTCACAATCAACTTCACTCAATCATCAACACAACCTGAACACATCCGCGCCAACCCCCGGCCCATCATTCTTTCTTCTCAACCCACCGCCTCCCAGCAATCCCCGCACAACCAAGCATCAACAATCCCACACCCGCAGGCTCAGGCACCACCGCCTCCGGCTCGTTCAGCTCCTCGTTCAACGCCAAACCTTCGCCGCACGCGCCGCATGCAGCAGCATCGTCCGGCGGCGTCCCCGCGTTCCAGTTATTGAGGACGATGTCCAGGTCATCCAGGCCGACAAAACCATCGCCGTTAAGATCAGCACAAGGATCGGCTGGTGGGGCAGTCTTGTTCCAGTCAACAAGGACGCGATCCAGATCATCCAACCCCACGAACCCATCGCAAAAACAGCCGATGCACGGCGGCTCGGGTTCAACGTCGATCACTTCCATGGTGACTTGAGTGATCTCTATTGTGGAAGGCACGACAAAGTCTTCAAATCCCGGATTTGAATCGAATACCACCAGCAGTTGGCCTGACTCGCCGGGGGACCCCCCAGCCGGTTCGCCATCAACATCGCCGAAGCCATCGAAGCTCCCCACGATGTTGCTGACGTAACGGTCCCTGGGATACGTACTAAACGGCCCGACCCAGTCGTCATAAGAGATCTGCTGACCCTCGATGTAGTAAACCGAAACCGCAAGATTCGCGGAAAAACCTTCGCCGTTCGCCAGCTCGCCGGGCGTTCCGGTACCTGTAATGGTGATGAAGAACTGCGCGTCCCAGACAAACGGCTGGCCGAAGTCAAACACCGCCGTGATCGGCTCCTGCCCGTGCGTGAATGTCCCGTATAGCTCAGGCAGTTCGAGGATGAGACTTGTATTCGCCCTCGCCACCGAACCACAAACAAGACAAACCATCGCCGTAAGCACGACGCCGCAATGAACGATCCACTTCATATGATACCCCCCTTGGCATGAATGTAGTTAAGTATCAGCGACCGCTGAATATGCCCCCCAGTTTAAATCCCCGCCACCCGTAAAACAAGATAAAATAGGCGAAATGCCGATTAATAAAGAAACTAAATAACTGGACGCATCCTCCCTCTCCCCCCGGGAGAGGGCCGGGGTGAGGGCCGAATGCAACTTTAACTCACACTAACTTGAACAGACAAATACACCAGCAATCATTCAGCATTCATACATAAATAAAGCATTTTAAACCGCATCATAATCAACTTGTCTTTCCAAACACAATCAAATCATGTTTAATTGGTCATAACAAGACGACTCAACACAGGGGATTCACTCATGCGTTGCCCGGAATGTCACGCGTTAATGGAAGAAGGCCTGCTCCCCATCTCCGACGGCCTGCACTGGGTCCGCGGCCGCAAACCCTCCGCCAGCATCATGGCCGAAGACGTCCCCGGCACTCACGCCGTCATGCGCCCAAACCGCATGGAAGGCTGGCGCTGCAAAAAGTGCAAACTCATCCTCTTCCGCTTCGGCGAATCCTGGGAAGCCAACAAAAAAGCCCAAATGCAACACGCCGCCGAAGAAGCCGGCGCAGCCACCGAAGTAGAATCTCCAGAAGAATAATTCCCATCCAAACAAACTCACACCACTTGAACCCAAGCCGCTTGCGGCTTAGCGCCCATCACCCAAAACCTGCTCTAACTCCCTCTCCCCCCCGCAACAAATTCGACCTATGCTGTAACTTCATAATGAAGAAGGTAACTAGCCACAGATAAACACAGATGAACACGGATAATAAAAAGTCTGTTTTGAATATCTCCGCGCTCGGCGCGGGTCTCCCGACCCCGCCGCAACCCCCGACCGAAGGTTGCCAAACACCCACGCATACAAAGAAATGCATGTCTCATTGCATGCAACCGCTCCGCATCTTCTTCAATAACGGACGATGCTTGCTCGGCCTGCAAATGGATCGCTTCAGCGTTATCCGGAGAAGCCACGGAACACACCGTCTTCATCAACGTTGTCCGCGAAGTCTGCGAAGTCCATGTTGGCGAGTGCGAGGTTGTTCTCGACACACCACATCTCGGAAGGCACTACACGGAACGTTCGGCCACGCTCATCAAAAAGATCAACACACACGACAGGATGCTCAGCGCCGCTGATAGCCTCACCATCAACCAGGAACACAAACGGCTGCTCAGAATCCTCCGGGAACAACTCAAGCACGCGCTCGATAGTCAACCCCGCATACGCCGCATCATCAACAAACGCCACGTCAGCTTGAAAGCCGTGAACCGGGTCCTCCCGCGTGATGGCGGACTTCAACTCGTTCCAAACCGCATCATCGCTGAAGTCCGTCCGGATCACGAGCGATTCTTCATATTGCGTCAGGTCATCCATCAATAAAGTCCTTGCCCGAAATAGAGAAGTAAAACAGAACATGTTCCCGCACCACACCGATCAGTATACCAACCACACCCGACACAGGTCTACGCTCGGCGCGGGTCTCCCGACCCCACCGATACACATGACCGAAGGTCTCCACAATCACACCCGCCAATGCCAACACCTCCGGCCCCTTCTCCCCCCGGGAGAAGGCTGGGATGAGGGCCGTTGCGTGAAAAACGCATCTGTTTTGATAAGGCGATGTTTACACCCGCCTGCTCGCAATGTTTAATCATCACACACAAGCAACTACGCTCGGCGCGGGTCTCCCGATCCCGCCGAAACACACGACCGAAGGTCTCCACAAATGCAATGCCACAGGCCAGGTCCGGACCTGCTTAAGCTATGAGATTAGCCACGAAAAAGCACATAATTCACCAAAGTAAATACAAAGACAATTAATCAATCACACCCGACATAATCCTCGCTTCTACCAAGCCACATTTTGTGTCTTCTGTGCCTTCTTGTGGCTATATGATCCTCGCTCGGTGAGAACCCCCATGATCATACGTGATCTACATCTGTGTTTATCCGTGTTCATCTGTAGCTAAACACTTCCTACGCTCGGCGCGGGTCTCCCGACCCCGCCGCAACACACGACCGAAGGTCTCCCAACCCACAAACCTTCAAACAAATTCAACCGTAGGTCCGAGCAGGCCCGGACCTACGGGAAGCCATTGCTTATGCTGCGCTTCCCGCTTCCAATACATGACTCACCGCCACCACATCCCCGTAAAGAATATCGCGCACTTCCTGCAGGCTTCTTTGCAGCCCTTCTCGCCGCCAACTGGGCTGGGATTCGAGATACGCTTTGATATGTACATCGAACGTGCCGGGCGAGAGCATCAGCGTGATGGGTGAAAGCAGTTTCTGCCGGCGTGCGACCCAGAACAAGACCCATTGATGTCTTAGGCCAAGGCCCGCGTAGCGTGCGGTGCTTAAATACAGCAGCCAAGGGTGTGATTGTTCGTGGCGGCGCTGCCACCATTGCATGATGGAAAGTGAACTTAAAAGCAGCAGAACCAAACCTATCGCGATGATCAGCCAGTGTGACGAGATCAAACCTTCGCTGGTCAGGTTCTTGGAAATCTCGTTAAGACGTTCAACGCTGGTGCCCGTCTCGGCAGGATCGGTTGAGGCGCCCGAGGTAGCTTGCGCGAGTAAACTGATTGGATAGCTTAAATCAAACATGCTTATTTACCCGCTGCTTTATCACTAGGCGTTGCTTTAGGCGCAGCCGCCACTTCATGTGCAGGCGCTCGTTCGCTTTCATCTTCATCAAGTGAAACTTCAAACGGAAGCGGTTGCGTCATCTGATCGATGATGTGATTGATCACGCGCGCCGCTTTCTTACGAACGTTCTTGTCCGGCTCACTGATCGACATCTCAGCTACATCGCGCGCAACCTGCGTCACGCCCATCTCTTCAACCAACCACAACGCCGAAGCGCGATGCGCTGCGCGCGTGTCGTTAAGCATGCGTGACAAAGCTTGCAGCGCATCACCGGCCTGCATCTGCATCAGCGCGTGGATCGCATTAGCGCGCGTACGGTTCGATTCGGTTTCGTGCGTCATCCGAACCAACAGATCAGCGTGCTGGCCGATGCCGAGTTTCGCCAATGCTTCGACCGCGTTTGCGCGAACGCGATCATCATCCGATTCAAGCGCGCGTTCGATCAGCGGGATGTTACGCACCGGGTCGGCCGAACCTAAAGCCTTGATAGCAGAGGCAACTACGCGCGGATTGCTGTCCCGGCTGAGTTGGCGGAGTTTATCTTCTAATAGAAGGCCTTGATTCAGTTCGCTGATGATCGACATGGCGCGGATTTTGGGCTGCGGATCGGGCAGGCACATCTTGTCGTGCAGCTGGGCGTGGAAGTTCGGGTCGATCTTGATCAGCGCTCGGCCGGCGGCTATCTGCTGTTCACGGCTGAGTTTAGGCCAGCTATCCCAGAGCTTGGCGAACGCCACCGGCGCCAGGCGTTTGCCAGCGATCCGCTGGATCTGCGGGTCAGGCGAGTTGACCAGTTGTGCTAACACCTTGGTAATATCAGGGTAATGACAACGGATCAGGTGCGTCAGCGCGATGCGGACGATCGGCGGCGACTTGTCAGCGCAGTAGCCGGCGATCGCGTGATGCACCGAGTCCTCCGGCTTCGTGCCCTCTGCCAACGTCAATAACTTCCGTAATGCCAACAACCTGGTGTATTCGTCCGCTGCCTGGTTCAGCGTAGACAACTCACGAACCAGCGCCGCCGACTCCATCGGCAACTCACTGAGCCAGGCGACCAATCCTGCGGTGTGCCCGGCCGGGCCTTCCACCTCATACGCGGCAGCATCCGGGATGTATTGTTCCTTGTTTCTGATACGCTTAACAGCGATCCGGTATCGGCGCAACTTTAATAGATGCCAGTGCTTAAGCGCATCAGCAAGGGTATGCGTATCCTGGCAGATGCGTATGCCATCCAGTGCAAACGGGTGCAACGGCTGGACACTCAGGGCCGGCAGCAATGCCTGACGGGAGGCAAGCGTATCGGATCGGGTCAACGTGACGCCTGTCGGGTGCGTCCAGTCCTTACCTAAAGGTTCGAGCGATTTAAGTAGTTGCGTAACTGCATGCAGCGGCAGCGATAACATCGCTAACAGCACATCTTTACGCTGGTGTTGGCCGAAGAACCGTATCGCGTCGCGCACGGCCGTAATGACAAAGCCCGCCTCCACCGCATCGAGCGCCGCCCCACCGCCCGCGCCCTCGGATGTCGTACGTAATGCCATCTCCAGCAAGCACTTGGCAGCCTCATCTTTGAGTTTGGCCGGGCCGTGGCGCAATTGATCGGGGATGAGGTAAACGAGTCGGACCGACCCGGACTGGTGAATGATGTGCAGCGCATTGGCTGGGGCCGCGGTTTTGTGTTCGCTCATGGCGATCCGCAAGGCCTTGGTCAGTTCCGGTGCATCATGAAGGATGGCCCGCTGGGTCGACTCAGGGAGGCGGTGGTATTGTTCAATCAGTGAGACATTGCCCAAAGCGTGTTTACGCTGCAGCAAGGCCGTTGCGATCGATGTCAGACTGGTCTGATCGGCGGTCGGCAGGGCCTGCGCGAAGGCCTGATCCACGCACGGATCGGCCTTGGCACGTAGGAAGTTATGTATTTCCTGCACTTTCGACATAGAAACACCACCGCCCGATACCTATCAGGCGTTAAGTTAGCCAACTCGGCTGTAAGAATTATCGGTCCATCGCTCCAAACGGCTGTAAACCAAGGGGGTATCACAAAAAATAGTGGTTCAAATTTACGTAAAAAGACTTCCAATACCCCCTCTGGGGGGCTATAATCCGCCCACACCCCCGCCCAGTAGTTTGTTGTTCCTAGTACAAAATGAACCTTGTTTTACCCATGAGAAAGTCAGGGGTCGGTGATGAGCGTTAGTCATAAATCAGCAAGTACACAAGCCTTCCGTTTGATGGTCTATAACCGACCACTGCACCCGGAGTTATTTGATCTGCAGGCACGTCGGATCGACCGTCATGGCGATTACGAAGCCGAGAACTGGGTCACCCCCGCCGGGCACCTGGTACGGTTTTCCTACGCCGGCGAAGTCCTGACCGAGGCCGTGATCGAGAACGCCGATCACCTGCCCGAGCATGGTCTGGTCCATGCCCTGCCCTGCCTGGGTGAAAAAGAGTTCGAGTACGACCCCAAGCCGGAAGATAAGATCGGCTATGTCACGACGATACAGACCGAGGCCCTGACGGATAACCTCTACGCCGCGACCCTCCGCGAGATGCGTGACTTCGCCCGAGAGACCGGCAGCCTGGCCCACGAATACGCCGACGGCGACGGCGTGCCCTGCCTGTCCGTGCTCGATACGCAGAAGTACAAGCGTGAATACCACATGCAGAGCTACCACCTGCTGGGCAATAGCGGCCTGGTCCTGCGAACCCAGTCGATCTTCGAAACGATCGCCTGATGAGTGGGCCGGAAGTCCGGGGGGTCGGGGGTTGAGCATCCGGGGGTTGAGCATCCGGGGGTCCGGGGGGCGATCCGGGGGCGGAGCCTGCAACCAAGTGTCACTGAGCCGCCCTCGCGCTTCGGCGCGGGGGTGTTTTTTATCCACATGCTGATCGCCTACCCCAGCGACCCGCCCCACGCAAATCCGCCACTTCCGGGAGCAGTTATCCACCACTCAACGGGCGCACAGCCCTGTCGTGATCGGACCGCGCGCGCACGATGAAGGTGATCGGATTTTTGTCATTTTCAGGTCGAACCGAACCGGTCGGGCCACCCGATCCGGACCGGGCCGACGGCCGGGATTGTGCGCTGCTTGGAGACCTTCGGTCATACCTGTCGGCGGGGTCGGGAGACCCGCGCCGAGCGCAGACGACCAACCCGACCGAAGCACACAGCCCGACAGAACACCAACTGTAAAGCCGCGACCATCGGTCGCGCTATGACGTGATCAACCTGTTTGACGGTGGGTATAACACTGGGCGTTGTTGAGGCCGTCGCGTTGCTCCACCCATCCTGTCGGACTAGGCTGTGTGAATAGCCGAGATTGCACAGGTATTCGTAGCGAGGATCATTACGTTTATCATGGATCGAGTCGAGAAGCATTTGCCTCAAAATATTTATGATAATCCTCGTTTTTATGAGGGCTATAAGGAACTGCGTCAGAATGACACGGGGCTGAATGGTCCTCTTGAGGTGCCTGCGCTTCAAGCACAGTTGCCTAATCTGTCAGGGCTTGCCGTTCTTGATCTTGGGTGTGGCTTCGGTGACTTTGCACGTTACGCACGCCATGCAGGGGCGGCATCCGTTACAGCGTTGGATGTCTCGGAAAAGATGATCGCAGAAGCAATCCGCTTAACGACAGATGAGCAGATACATTATCAGCACGGCTCGATCGAGGCATACACACCTGAAAGCCAGGCCTACGATCTGGTTGTGTCTTCGATGGCGTTACACTACGTTGCCGATTACGCGGCGGCTGTTCGTAAAATGTTTGAAGCCCTTAAGCGTAACGGACAATTTATATTCTCCGTTGAACACCCCATCTGCACAGCGCACCCGGCAGGATGGGTGCAAGATGAATCAGGCACATGTATTCACTGGCCCGTGGACAGATATCAGATGGAGGGCGAACGCAAAACATCCTGGTTTGTCAACGATGTGATGAAGTATCACCGAACGGTTGAGACCTACATCAACACATTGTTGGCAACAGGCTTTCGGATCAATCATGTCGGCGAACCCAGACCGTTGCCCGAGTACTTAGCAGTGCGTCCCTCACTGGAAGAAACGCTTAGACGCCCACCCGTTTTATTGCTCGCGGCCAGCAAAACATAGATGTTGCATCTCTAATATCAACTGACGGTGTTGTTGCTGATAAGAGCACGATGGCGTGTTTATTAGGATCGCTTTACTGTTGGGGAAGAAAGGGGGTTGATAAAGGCAGCCGTTTATACGTTCGATCTGAACGAAGGTGGGAATAACGCTGAGCGTTGTTGAAGCCGTCGCATTGCTCCATTTACCCTACTTGCTAATTGGGGACCTTCGGTCAAACGTGACGGCGGAGACGGGAGACCCGCGCCGAGCGCGACCGCGGACGGCAAGCCCATGGACCCGCAATACGACTACGTCATCCGCATGAGTAAGGATGAACTGCCGCCCGCCAAGGCGTTCTGGTCCGTTACGTTGTACGACCTGAAGAACGGCTTTTTCATCCCCAACGATCGCAAGAAGTACAGCGTCGGCGAAAACGCCGGCATGAAGCTCAACGATGATGGCGGCATCAGCATCTACATTGCCGCTGAATTGCCCGAAGGCGCTGCTGAAGAAAACTGGCTGCCGATCAATCGCGACGGTGAACCCGTCAGTGCTCTGATGCGTGTCTACGTACCCGACGCTGAAAAGATGAATCGCTGGACAGCGCCCAAGGCCGAGAAACTGACCAACTGATACGGCCTGACCGATTCACAACCACCCTCGTATAAAAACGCTGCGTGGTTTGATCGCGTCGCCATCTTGCATCCTTTTTTTTAATCGTTTTCACAGGACCGACTTGGAAATGAATACGAAACTTTATGCGTCACGTCCGGCATGTGTTGCCATGGCTGCTTTGTTTGTCGTTGTGTCCGTAAACCCGGCCTGGGCGATCGGCGACGGACCCAAGGCATACCAACCCCTGCCCGACGGCTCAGACATGTTTGTCGCGTACCAGGTCCTTTTGTATGGCGGCAACCAGACCGCCTCCTCCGGCCATGTCATTCAAGGCAGCGACCTGGACCTGTCACTGACCGTGCTGCAATACACACACACCTTCAAATTCATGGACCAACAGGGCGCGCTCTTCTGCGTCCTGCCGTTCGGTGAGATTGACGGTTCGCTGAGGCTGCCCGGCAGCACGATCAGCGCCAGCAGCTCCGGGCTCGGGGATATGCAGCTTGGCTGCGTTGTCGGGCTCCATGGCTCGCCTTCTTTGCCGCGCAGCGAATACACGTCGTACGATCCGGGTTTCGCCTACGGCCTGCTTGGCCGCGTCTACATCCCCACCGGGGAATACGATGAAGATAAAGCGCTCAACCTCGGCGCTAACCGATGGGGCTTTCAGTTCGGCGTCCCCGTCAGCTACGACTTCGGCGAGTCGTTCGTCGATCCGTCGGGAACCAAGCTGGAGCTGATCCCCTCCGTCACTTTCTACACCGATAATGATGAACCTTTTAACGCAGACAAAACCGAGCAGGACCCGCTGTTTAATATCGAAGGCCATCTGATCCATAACTTCAACAAAGCCATCTGGGCCTCGCTCGATTCGCTCTATACCTTCGGCGGAGAAACCACCACCGACGGCGTCGACGGCGACGACAGGCAACAGGCCCTGTTCCTCGGGGGGACCATCAATGTCTCGGTCAGCAACAACACGAGCTTCAAGTTCAGCTACGGCGAAACCGTCGATCGCAACGACGACGGCCCGGACGGCTCGATGTGCCGGTTCAACCTGAGCATTATGTTTTGAGCGACCCCTCAATTCCACATGACAAACACAATCAAAAGAGCCGCCACGAAAAGGCACAAAATACAACAAGGCAATCAATCACAGCCTGCATGATCCGCGCTTCCATCAAGCCACATTTTGTGTCTTCTGTGACTTTTCGTGGCAAACTGCTTTTCTGCCTTCCTCGCTCCGACCATCGGCTCCGACTGGCAACTGCAATCCCAGATCAAGCTGCTGTTCCCGAAGTAAATAAGATGGATGAGTCGCAAGCGGGTGCTGCGGAAACTCCTGTGCCCAACTCATGCTTCAGTAATAAATTAGAAGTGGGCTTGTTTCGTGAATACATACACGGCCAAGCTCACTTTTTTAATATCCGGCGCGGTCCGCATAGCGCATTTTGCTTAGAATTAGACGCAAAATGCTTAATATTTGTCATTGCATCAAGGATTTGCGGCGGTACACTGAATATTGGAATGAAAGTATGAGTTGGATATTTACTCGGCTTTGATGACACAGGGTCCATGTGCTTTCGTGCACTTGGTAAATTCGTATAAACACATCTGGTACGAATAAATAGGAGGAGAGAGGCGGAATTCAGCACTTCATGGCTTTATTTACCTGCGGTACAACTGTGGTTGTCTGTCGGTATTAAGCTCGTAACTTCTGTTAACTCATCGATCTTTGTTAAGACTTCTTATTAGCACTCGGAGGTAGAGAATGATTGATAAAAAGTTCGGCATCATGACAACCGCGGCGCTGTTTGCGGCCGTGTGCGCTTCGTCGGCGTATGCGGATACCAACTGGACAGGCGCTGTCGACCAGGACTGGAATAACCCCGCTAACTGGAGCAACGGCGTCCCGGTCGACGACGGCGTCCAAGGCAACGCATTCATCAATGACGCCGGTGTCGGTGTGTTCCCCATCATCAGCGCACCCGGCACCTACAGTGCCGACGTGGACCTTTGGATAGGCCACGGTGGCGGCACGGGTCGTCTCGACCAGAGAACCGGCTTATTGAGTACCGGTGACCCGGGCTGGATGTTCCTCGGCCAAGGCGGCGCCTCTGCCAGCGGCACCTACAACCTCGCCGACACCTCCGGCGCAGGCGGCACGTTCACCGGCTTTGCCCAGGGTGACGGCAGCCTGAATGTCGGCGGCGCTTCGCAGGCTGGCGTATGGCACATCGGCATCGATGGCGCGACGGCGCTTGTGAACATCAATACCGAAGGCACCGTGGCGGCCGAGGAGATCACCACCGGTAACACCGGCCCCGGCGGCATCACCACGTTCAATGTCGACAACGGCACGATTAATGCCGGCCTGTTCAAGATCGGTGGCGACTTCTGGGGAAGCAACACCGCCAGCAGCAACGACTTCAACATGAGCGGCGGCCAGGTCAACGCCACCGGTGAAGTCTGGATCGGCGGCATCGGCGTCAGCAACAGCCAGATGACCGGCGGAGAGCTTAACAGCGGCCAATGGCTCGCTATAGGCCGCAACAGGCCCGGCACCAACAGCGTCTTCACCGTCACCGGCGGCACGATCAACGCCGCGCAGACCGGCGGCTGGCTCGTCGCAGGCGGTTTCGACGGCGGCGCCGGCACCATCAATGCCAGCGGTGGCACCATCAACTCGCTGCTCTCAGGCATCTGGATCGGTGAAGGCGGCATCGGCGCCGCCAACCTCAGCGGGATCGCCGATGTCAACAGCGGCTGGCTGCGTATCGGTGGCAACGACGGTTCCGTCGGCGATGTCAGCATCCTCGGCAGCACCGTCTCCGTGGACATCACCGATCTCTCCATCGGGTTGAATGACGTGGGCGGCGACACGACCGCGATGGGTACGCTCAGCTTCGTCGCCGACGCGGCAGGCATCAGCACCATCCTCGCGACCGGTGACGTCAACCTCAGCTCGCCGGACGGCGACATGCTGACCGTCGACCTCTCGGCCTACACCGGCGCGCACGTTGACATGCTCCTGATCGACGGCACCACAAGCCAGGGTGAATTCACCGGTCTGGCCCAGAACGCGCTGGTCACGACGGATGGCAATGCCAACCCGTACTACATCGACTACAGCACCGCAGGCGACGTCTGGCTACGCACCGTCCCCGAGCCCGCCAGCCTGGCGCTACTCGGCCTCGGCGGCCTGGCCATGATTACCCGTAAACGCTGAGTGCGTTAACCACGTTTGAGATAACCTCCGGAAAACCCAACGCCCGACGGCCAACAAACCGTCGGGCGTTTTCGTTTATTCAATCCTGACTTCTTTTTAATACCTCTTCCGTGACATCATGATGTCAAATATCTAACCAGGATTTATCTTCAATGATACCCAGGTCGTCTATTGGTTCTTCCCCGATACTTGTCAATGCTGATACGAAAGTGTCAAGAGACTCCCATTGATGAACTATATGTCTATTGTCATCAAGCAGAAGGATCGAATTAGTACGAATATCCAGACAGATGACATCATGCCAATCTCCATAAAACGGCATAAGATAGTCTGCAATATCCCATTCTGATGAAATTTCTTTGGCTTGTTCTATGTCACTCATTTTCCAGAAACAATGGTATAACGGTTCCGTCGAGCCGTTATAACAGACGGCGTTGAATTGAGTGTTGTAAGCATCAACACCTTCGAGAAATCTTGTCTGTTCTTCAGTCAATTTCATATTTGAACTTAATGCAAATTTTATTACGAGATGGGGTCAAAGTCCTGAGTCTATCTAAGAATGATACATGCAAGATGTCACTGATTAACAAGTAGGATGAATCAACGCAGATTGTGTTGGCAAACTTACTGCTCCGCCGCGTCCTGAATCCCCTCGCCAAATGCTTCCAGGTCTTCGCCGATCCCGTGCAGTGTGTTGCAGCCGGACATCGCGGTTACGTACATCGTCAGTAGCACCAGCAGCAGTATCTTCTTGAGCATCGATCGTATCTCCAGCCCGGCCCATCGTCGGCTAAAAATACTTATCGGACATCCCGCCCCCGGAACTCAAACCAATCCCCCGGCCTCAAACGCTCTGCCGCGCCTTCGCCTCACGCACCGCCTCGACGAACGCTCGTGTGTGGTCGGTAAGTGTTTTCCACTCACCCGCTTCGATCAGGTCAGGCCTGAATAGGCTCGTGCCCACGCCCAGGCACACCGCGCCGGCGTCGATCCATTCCCCGGCACTTTCCAGCCGCACACCACCGGTCGGCATCAGCTTCTGGTGGGGCAGGGGGGCAAGCAGGTCCTTGATATATCCCGCACCGCCCATCCGATGTGCGGGGAATACCTTGATGATGTCACCGCCCAGTTCCCACGCGGCCTGCACTTCCGTCGGTGTCAGCGCGCCGGGCATGCAAGGCAAATCCTTCGCGTGGCTCGCCTCGATCACCTCCGCCTTCGTGATTGGGCTGACGATGAACCTCGCTCCGCTATCGACCGACCGCTGCACACCTGACGCGTCCAGCACGCTGCCCGTACCGATCACGATCCGATCCCCCAGTTCTTTCGCGATCGTCTCCACCACGCCCAGCGCGTTCGGCGTCGTCAACGGCACCTCGGCCACTTTCAATCCACCGTCCGCCATTGCTTTGCACGCATCGACCAAACCACGATCGTTCGGCGCTCGCAAAATGGCCACGATCCCTGTTGCTTCGATATCCGCCACCGGTTTTTTCCTTGAGTCAGCCATTACCTGCCCCTGTTATTTTCGAAGGCCTGAAAACCATTACTGTAAGGCCTCCAGCTTATTCCATCGGCGGTTAATACACAGCTTGTCAAATCGCCACACCACCAATTCGCACTCACTCTATAATTGTTCGTCATGGCTTGCGAGTCATCACCCAGGCTGTGATAAGACCACACAGTTACGTCTGAATAGGAGCCACCATGCGTTTACACAAACTCGACTCTCTACTCATGGCATGCCTGCTTCTGCTTCTCTTCATCACGCCCATCATGGGTCAATCTATTCAGGATGTTTCCACGACACTCCGTGACGCGGCAGGCGATCGGTTACTCGTCGGCACCGCCATCATGTCACACGACCTGCAGGATCCAAGGCACGCTCATCTGATCGCCAAGCAATTTACCTGCATCACCCCCGGCAACGAAATGAAGCCCGATGCCTTGCAGCGCGTCAAAGGCCGATTCACTTTTAACCGTGCCGATACAATCATCGACTTCGCACGCGCCCACGACATGCAAGTCATCGGCCACACACTCGTCTGGCACAACCAATCCCCCCGCTGGCTCTTCGAAGACGAGCAAGGCCAACCCCTTCCACGCGAGGTCGCACTCGCCAACATGAAAGCCCACATTACCACCGTCGTTCAGCACTTCAAAGGAAAATTGAAAGGCTGGGACGTCGTCAACGAAGCTATCCCCGACGGCCCCGGTGAACTGCGTGATACACCCGCCTACCGCGCGATTGGCGACGACTACATCCTCAAAGCATTCGAGTATGCACACGAGGCCGACCCCGATACCGAACTTTATTACAACGATTACAACATCGCACAGGATTACAAACGCGATCGAACGCTACGCCTGCTCCGCCGCATCCGGGATGCCGGCCTGCGCATCGACGGTGTCGGGGTCCAGGGCCATTACATGCTCAACCACCCCTCCATTGAAGAGATCGAACGTGGCATCAAAGCCTACATCGACGAAGGTTTCAACGTCATGATCACTGAACTCGACGTCGACCCATTACCACGTGCTGGCCGAGGTGGCGCAGACCTGAACGCCTCCGAACGTAACGGGATCGATCCCTACAAAGACGGCTTCCCGCCCGAGATGCAACAGAAGCTGGCGGATCGTTATCGCGAACTGTTCGAAGTCTTCCTTCGCTACCCTCAGATCAAACGCGTCACTTTCTGGGGTACGACCGACCAACACAGCTGGCTCAATCACTACCCTATCCGAGGTAGAACCAATCACCCCTTGCTCTGGGATCGACAATTCAATCGCAAGCCCGCCTTCGATGCTGTGTTGAACGTACTTCAGCCCTCACAGGCAACCGCTGCAACACGGCAACAACCCAGCCATGCCCTTCCCGCCACACTCGCCTGGACAAGCAGTGATGTGCTCGTGCCGCCACCGAGTGATGCGGAGCATGAGATTCTTGCCATCAAAGACCCCTCGATCGTCCGCTACAACGACCGCTGGCACATCTACGCCACCACCGCAAGCAAGCAGGGCCAATGGCAGATGGTCTACCTCAGTTTTCCTGATTGGGAAGATGCAAAAGACGCAAAACCATATTACCTGGATCAGAATCCCAACCTCCGGGGCTACCACTGCGCTCCGCAGGTTTTCTACTTCACGCCGCACAAAAAGTGGTACCTCATCTACCAATCACAGCACCCGCAATACTCCACCGCTGACGACCTCGCCAAACCTGAAACATGGACCGCCCCGCAAAACTTCTTCGATGAAAAACCCGCAACCGTCGGCAAACTCTGGATCGATTACTGGATCATCTGTGATGACACGCACGCCTACCTCTTCTTCACCGGCGATGATGGCAAGTTCTACCGAAGCAGAACCGCGATCGATCAGTTCCCCCACGGCATGAGCGAACCCGTTGTCGTGCTCGAAGAACCAAACCGCTTCGACCTGTTCGAAGGTAGTGCCACGTATAAACTGAAAGGAACCGATCAGTACCTCACTATCATCGAGGCGCTCGGGCCCGACGGCGTACGGTTCTACAAAGGCTTCACCGCCGACCGGCTCGATGGTGAATGGAAACCCTACGCGGTCACATGGGACATCCCTTTCGCCGGCATGAACAACGTCACCTTTGCCCCGGGTGTCGAACACTGGACCAACGACATCAGTCACGGCGAACTGATCCGCGAAGGCTACGATCAGACCATGACCGTCGATCCGTACAACTTTCGTTTGCTGTATCAGGGCAGAAAACCCAGCAACGAACAACTGCCGTACCACCAACTCCCATACCGTCTGGGCCTGCTCGAAGCACGATCCTTCAATCAAAAACCAAAATAAATCAGATTGATCCCACCCACCCCAAAGCCGCTTGCAGCTTAGCGCTCTTCCCTTCTTCTACTCACTGACAATAACCTCCTCCCCAACACGATAATAATCAAAATCCACATATCCCCCTGCGTTTATCGTCGCAAAATTAAACAGCGCAAACCGGTACCCCATAAAGTGCGGCAGCGTGTATTCCATTCTTAACGGTGAACCAATCCGCGTCCAGCGATCACCATCCAGGCTGTAGTAAAAGTGCGCTTTTTCAGGACGGCGTCTGAAGTCACAATCCACGCGTAGATACACCGCACTTTGCTCCAACGGCACCGATTCAACCTCAACAAACTCTTCGGTTTCAGCGCTGACCATGACGATTGATTTGTCATTGCCGATCATCTTCACACCGACAAATCCGTACCGCTTCTGAAACGCGGACAATCCCGCAACATCCCCACCTTTCATACCGCTGACATCAATCATCGTCGTCGCAGAACACGTCGGCCCGAACGTGCGTTGCGTCAACGTGTTCCGCGCCTCTGGCAGACTCGCATCTACGCGCCCTGTCGTCAGCCGCAGAAAGCCCGGCCGATCCGTCAGCGACCAGTATCGATTGTCCGGGTTGTGATTCCACTGCCACGCCAGCGAGAACGCCCCGCGTACATAATCGTTCTCGCCACGTTGTTTCTGCTTTAACAACGCCAGAACCTGCGCGGGTCTTTCAAACTCATCATCCGCGATCAGGTTCCCCAATCCGCTTTCTTTAATAGGGATATCAAGCACCAACGGCGTCTTGCCATCCTCGCCCAACACGGGCCAACCATCCACCCACTTCATCGGCACAAGGTACGGGCAGCGCCCGACCGGCCCACTGTCCTTGAACAAATACGCATACCACTTCCCGTCGGGTGTATCGATAAACCCTCCCTGCGCAATCCCCTGATCGTGCAGGATGACTCGCCCTTCGTATGGCCCGGTGACCTTCTCCGAACGATGCACGATCTGTGTCCGCATATCGTTCGGCGGCCAGGTGATGTTGCATACGTAGTACTTACCATCCACTTCGAACATCTGCGAACCCTCGGCCGGCAAACCCACACGCGGGGCTGCGATACGGCTCGCATCACGTATCACTACTTCATCAAATCCGCCGGGCTGTATCCCAGACACATCTTTTTTTAACTCAGTTAATCGCAGGTCCCCGCCACCGTGCAGCATGTACACCTTGCCATCATCATCAAAAAACAAAGTGTGATCGTGCAACGATGGCTCAAACGCCACCGCTTGCCAAGGCCCGTCCTCTATATCATCCGTCGTAAAGACATGTGTCTTACCCGTCGAACTCGAAAACGTTGAAACATAAAACTTCCCGTCGTGATATCGCAAACTGCTCGCCCACGACCCCGCCCCGTACGCGTTTTTGCCGTTCTTTAACGATAGCGCATCATTATCTTCCAGGATGTCATACGCATAATTCACCAGCTCCCAGTTCACCAGGTCGTTCGACTTCATGATCGGCAAGCCCGGACACATGTGCATCGTCGTGCTGCTCATGTAGTAACGATCGCCCACGCGGATCACCGAGATGTCCGGCACATCCGCGCGGATGATCGGATTGCTTGCGTGTTGCTCAGGCTCGGCCGCGTAGACGCTGTTCATCATGCAGATTCCCATGTAGGCCAGTACCGTCAGACAGCATGAAGTAATACGATTCATAGGACCTACATTTTTAACAGAATGAACGATCCGCATCCCACGATGCTTCACGGATTGGCGCCGATTTTTCAAGGCCGCACCCGCGTGTTAAGACCACTGATTACCGGCTTTTTACTTTATTTATGAATTAATTGTCATTTACCCCTTGAAATCCACGTTTACAGGGAGGATATTAGGGGTTGGCTGTCGGGGGCGGTTTGCTTCAAGTATATGAAAGGACAAGTTTTATGTCTTGCTTCAAAATGTCTTGCGTCCTGCTTGCCGGCGTGTTGGCGACCTCGGCCGTTGCCAACGCACAGGAGCACCGCTCGGCCTGGATGTGGAGCAGCAAAACCAGCCCGTACGGGGCGGGCAAGGTCATGAGCGATCCCTTGGCCACGGTCAACATGATCCGCGATTTTCAATACTGGGGTTTTGACCGCATTTATGCAACCCTCAGCACAAACGATGACAACATCGCTGCCTGGAATGCCGGCCTGGATGATGTGGGTATCCAATCACAGTCGCTCATGGGCGACGCCCATTGGATCTTCCCCGGCGATTCACGCGACGGACTGCTCCAACGCATCCAATTCACCGTGATCGACTTCAACGAAAGCCGAGCCGACCCGCGTGAATGGGTCGATGCGATTCACCTCGATATCGAACCGCACGCGCTTGTGGAATGGCAAACCGGCACCTTCCCCGAACAGCAAGAAATGCTTTGGATGCTTTCCGATACCTATGCGGCGGTACGACAATACCTCGACGACAACGGCCAATCACAAGTCAAGCTCTACGCCGATGTGCCCGTCTGGTTTGATATGGCGTGGTACCCCGAAGAACGCGATCAGTGGTACGCCTCCGTCGGCGATTCACTGGATGGCATCAGCATCATGGCGTACAGCCGACCAAGCATGACGCAGATTATCAATGATGTGCAGTATGAAGTGGACAACTTCAACGGCGAGGTTCGCATCGGCCTGGAATCCGCTTCCGGACCGGGTGAAACATGGGCCACACACCAGGATCTGCTGGATATGGCGGATGCGCTGGAAGATTACTACGGCCAAGCTATCGGCGGGATCGACTTCCATCCGCTTATCGCCTGGGCGGAGAACGCCGAACACGCCGAGCAAATCCCCTTCATCTACGGCGACATCAGTTGCGACGGCTACGTCGGCATCGACGACCTGGACATGATCCTCAGCGCCTGGAATCAAAACGTCAATCCCGGAACCCAACTCGATCCATCCGGCGACGGCTACGTCGGCCTGTCTGATCTCAACGTCATCCTCGATCATTGGAACGAGGGCGCCGTCATGACCGCGCCAACCGTCATGGTGCCCGAACCGGCAGCGGTCGGCATCGTTCTATTGGCAGCAGTGGGTTTATCAAGACGGCTATAAAGCAAGCATCAATACGACCTGTTATTTTCACAATAAAACAACGCCGCTTGAATGTTCAGGCGGCGTTGCTTCATTTTGATCAGTTTCACATTATTTATGTTGGGCCAACTTCAACGACGCATCATCACCAGCCCGCCTATCACAACCAGCGCCAGGCTCGCGGGTTCCGGCACCATCTGGATGAAGCGGAGTTCAGACAGCGCCGCCGTGCTTGCCGGCTCGTAGTACGTCGAGTCAATAATCAACTGCGCCGACACCACATCCGCCGTGTTGATCGCGAATAGTTCGGAGTAGTCCTGGTGAAAGTCGGCATTGCCTGCCGGTTGCCCCAGCACATCATCGACCACCGTGACATACTCATCTTCGCCTTCCTGCTTCACAAGCAGGCGGAAGTCCTTGCTCGCCTCGCCGCCGCCGAACCACATGTTCAGGTTCCAAATCTGGATCGACGCCAAGTCTGTCGGGTCATCAAAGTCGAACGTCAGCGTCACTTTGCCTTCACTGTCTTTCGCACCTGCCCAGCCGGTCTCGCCGAGCGCCCCGCCGTTATGCCATTCATGCGAGCCGTAGCCGTTTTCGTGCAGCCCGTACCCGTTAATGAGTAATTCCGTATCGCCCCGTGTTGTTGAAGAAGCGGTGACGGAGAAGTTGTTGTAATCGACATCAGTCGCGAGTCCGGTCGCCGTGCCGTAGTAACGCAACTCGGAAAGCCCGACCACGCCGTTGACCGTATGCCGATACCCCCAGTTGTCATGAATCTGCAGTTTGACAAATCGAGCCGACGTGTTCAGGTCGAACGTCTGTGGCGGACACGGCGCATTCTTTACCGTCCCCCCGCCCTCAACATAATGCCCAACCGCTTTCGCCGCTTCGAGCATCCCGCTCAGTGATGTGTAGTTCACGCCATCGTTTGAGGTAAGTATCTCAAAGTCCTTCACGCCGCGATTCGTAGCGTCGATGTCAGACCATTTGTCATTGAAGTTGTACAGATCGAGATAGCTCAGCTCATACACCTCGCCGAAGTCCACCTCGTACCAGCCCGCCCAATTGCCCGGCGCAAACACGGTGTTCCACATCGTGTTCGCCGCACTGTTGCTGTGATCGAGCAGATCAACACTGAGCCCGGCCCCGTTGATCGCATAGATCGGGAACAAAGAGGCCGAGTGATACGATGAAGCCCGAACATTCGTCGGGTTCACCCACGTATCCGCATCTGCCGAACCGACCAGCACAGCACAAAACAAAGCCGCTGCACACACAGACATACCGATTAATCGATGACTTGTCATCTTGCTTCCTCTCCTCCAACCACCGACCCGAACGCATCGGCCTGAAGTGCCCGATTATAAAAAGACAAACTGAACCAGATATATAAGATACCGAATATCGCTGGTCTTTCGCAAGACGAATATGATGTCAAACCGTGAAAAATGGCAGCTTTCTTCGCACGAATCTGCCTGCAGACGCCCCGACAGAAGATCCTTGAGCAGTTTTACGCAAGATATATCCAAGGAGTTAATAAAATTAACGATCAACGAAGATGCACAACGTATTATCCGCTCGCGCTTGTTATCCGCGGGATTCATCATTCCCGAGGGCTCGGCACACCAACTTGAGTCAAACGCAGTCAACGTACAGCGACATTTTAAAACGATCGCATCAGTCTTCGCCGGTACCGCACATCCGATCGAGGTCGAACACGAACAACCCGCCGTGATTATGCGCGACCACCAGCAAGTTGTTGTCGACATAGCGCGGTGCCATAAAGCCCCAATCGGCTTGTTCGTTGGGATGCAACATGTTGATCTGCAGCAGGTACGGACTAAACCGTTTGACCGGCGCTTCAGGATCATCCGGCACGAATACCAGTTCGGCTCCGCAGTAGAGATAACCGTTGCTCAACCGTGTCAGGCGCTCCGGAGAATATTTATAAAACCGAGGCATGCGCGTTTCGACATCCCGCTGACACGTTTTGCCGTCATAGGTCCAGACCTGCAAACGGTCCTTGGGAAAACCGCTGAACACGGCGGCCAGCGTGTCGGGGCCCCCGGCGATCATCCGCGCGCTATTGGGCGAGCTTCTAGGTTCGTCCTTGATACGAAAGCCGCTATCTATCAGCATGCGCTTCGGGCGCAGTGTCGGTTCGTCCACTTCATAGACCCCGTGTGATTGTGGGCCGAAAGCAAACCACCCGCCGGGCGTCTTGGTAACACGGAAGTGGGTGACCCCGCCGAGCAGGGGGGGATAAATCGTCACCTCGTCTGTTTCCGGGTTATAGGCTTTCGAGCCGCCGTTCTTGTCGGGGCGGATATACACATCACCATGATGGATAAACCAGTTGTTCGCTATCGTTGCCCGCGTCCATTCACTCGGTGCACCTTTGGGATTCTTCTGGCGTAGCAACGGATCGTCTTCTTCCAGATCGGGGGCGATCGTAAACTGACGTACAGGCAGCGTATGTCGGTCGGCCGTCTTGGCCATCAGTTTGGCATCTTCCCACCAGAAGTCTTCGATCCCCGCGGGGTGTTGTGTGGTTTCGATAATGCTTTGCGAGCCCGTGTCATAGCTGATGACCGTTCCGTCCTGTCCGCCCACCAGCACAATACGTCCTGTTGAAACGATGGGTGCCTTGATCGCCGCCGTCGGCAGGCGGTCGATCAGCCCGAGTGATTCACGCAGTCTTAGCGATTCTCGTTGCCCGGTCAGCTTCATGGCGATGCTTTGCGCACTGTCCGCCTCCACGGGATGATCGTTCGCGAGGTAGACTTCGGACCGCAGTTGCCACAACGCCGGTTCGGAAGGCGCTTCGCTTGTCAGTTGCGAGCAGTACGACATGGCATCGACCGACCGCTCAAGTGCCATCATCGCGCGGACCCGTAGCCGCGCCTGTTTTATGAAAGGGGCATCGTCGGATAGGTGTTCCGTGAGTCGATCGGGGTGCGATGCGCGGATACCTTGATACCCGGCGATGATGACCAGCCCGTCTTCCGTTTGGTGTACGGGCGCGATCAGCGGCTGGCCGATCTCGTGTCGATACTGAATGATGCCGGTCTCCCAATCCAGCAGAAACAGCCCGCCGTATACCCCCGCAATTGGCAGACAATCCGCCACCAGGCCGGCGGTGTTACTGCCATGGTCACCGTAAGTGCCGTTGGACTTCTGAGCGTGTTTCGCGGAATAGATCGGTTCAGGCAAAGCAGTTACCCAACGCACCGCGCCGGTCGTACCGGATAACCGATAGACAAAACCGTGCCCTCTTGGTCCACCTGATAATGCGACCACATCCTGCCCGACCCAGAAGGGGGGATCCGATGCGTAGCCTCGCGTGTCCAGTTTCCAGATCGGTTCCTGGATATCGCGCACCGAAGCAGGCACGAGCTGCACATACGTCGTCACATCGCTGGGTGATTGATGCAATGCAATAGCGAGTTTATTCAGTCCGTTCGGGGAAAGCAGCTCCGAAGCGACGACCTCTTCCAGCGTGTCTTCATCCAGGTTGTATTCAATCCGTTTAGGCAGCAGCTTGCGGGTATCTTGTAGATCCCAGAGGTGGACCTTGCCGATCCGCAGGCCGTTCGCATTGCTGTCTGCGTGTCGGTGTTGCTGAATCGTCCCCTTACGCTCGATCTCACCGTCGGACGAGATGCGAAAGATCGGGCTGACCTCGTGCCTGGTCCACACCCACAGCGCATCATCATCCGGGTGGATTGCGGCCCGTGCTTGATAAGGCAGCGCATATGTCCATAACACCTTCCCGGTTTTCAGGTCGATGCACGAACCCTGCCATACCGGTTGGCCTTTCAGGTTCGATTCATCCGCGACCCGCGTATTGGTAACCCCTCGGTGCGGCGGGGATTGCCTGGATTGCAGCCCGCTTATCAGATAACCGTAACGTTTGCCGAGCCTGACCTTCTCCATCGCCGGGCCGCTGAACGTCGTATGCCACACCGTCGGCCTTTCGTTGGCGGGCAATTGTGAGGCAAACCCTTCCAGCAGCACCAGCGCTTGCTCGGTATCGCCTGAATCCAGCAAACGTTGAGCATCTTCCAATGCATCTGCCAGCAGCAGCGCCGGTGACAGGCTCAGCCAGGCAAAGGCAAGGCAGGTGAATAGGCTGGTTATCCGTGATACTCGCGGGTTAGTCTGTCGCGCTTCGGTCATTGTCAGTATCCCCCGTTTCGGAGACTTCGCTTACGATGATGAGTTTCGGATTACTCCTGATCTGGAAACGTTCTCGCTCCAGTTCACTCACTCGCTGGGTAACCCTTCGCAATTCTTGCTTGTTGCTTTGTAGAACCGCGTACAGTTCGGTCCGGTCCTGCCCGGACTCAGCCTGTTGTGCATCGGGCTCCGTTGCTTGTGCATCGATCACTTTAAGTGCTTCAAGTTCGCTTTCGGCTTGCGTTAACTCGATCCGCATATCGATGTAACGCGCTTCCCACCGGTCGAGCTGTTCTTCGAGCGATCCACGTTGATGTTTGGCCAGTTCATAACGAGCCTCCGCGAGCTCTGCCTTTGCCTCCGCCAGCCGGACCGTGTCAACAGGTTCCTTCGCTTCCAACGCCTGAACCACACTCGCCCTTGCATCAATCAACGCCATCAACGGTGCGTTGTCCAGTGGCGCCAGCGACGGTTCATCACGGACCTCATTGATTCCTTTCCGGATCGCATCAAGCTTGATGCGCTGTGTTTGTACTAATTGGTTCAATGCCCTGATCCTGATGGCACGCTCGTTTCTCTCGTGCATCGGGTCGCCCCCCGCGTTCCGGCTTAACGGCGGCATGTCCCTCAATTTGAGTTCGATAGCGTTGATCTTGTCGGTCAGTTCATCGCGCATGGCGACCTGCTGTTCGTACTCCGCTTCCAGACCCTCGGTCTGATTCTCGCTGAGATTGTTGAACGCCTTGGTCACACGCGAGGTCAATGTGTTCAGAACCTTGGATGCGGCATCGGCGGGTTCATCGATCTGTCCGCCCGGAAGCACCGTGACACGCAGTTGCGATGCTCTCTGGCCGACCGGTGTTAATTCGATCTGGATAATGCCGGGCCAGGCGTCGGGTTCGAGCCCGGTCGCTTCCTCGATCGCCGGATTCACAAACTCCGTGCTCAAGAGCATCGCCTCCACGACCTTCATGTCGAACCCGCTGCGGATCTGCCCGGTCCCCGTGATAGCGAGCAGTGTGGAGACACGCGCGGGTTTGGCCTGTTGCGCCAGCAGCGTGTTCGGCCAAAGTGACACCAGGAGGGCAAGCAGACATAGCACTCTAATACGCCGTAGGCCGATTTGGTTTGTCTTTTTTAACAGTTGCATGAGAACTCCCGTCATAAACGCCGCAAAACAGGGGCCAAAATGAACAGCAAGCCCGGGCTGTTGTGTAAATATAACCACCAATCTTGGTACGTGACATCCTAAGATGGCAAATATGTCACCATCCTGCAAGCCGGCCGGTTCCATACACCATGACACTGCAGGGCCATCGCTTCTACGCTGGTCTTGACAGCAATTGAATAAGACAGTCAGGATGCTCTGTATCGGATACGAACCTGTAACTATCCGATGATTATCATGTTCTGTGTGATGTGCTGCGGATTCTGCTTAACCGTACGCTGCGAAGCGCAAACCCGTCTCATTGATTAGAATATTCAATCATGTCCGCATCACGAGACAAACCTGATGATGCCAAGCGTCAGCCGCCCCGTGTCGCGATCATCTGCGGTCTGGCCAACGCCTACGGCCGCGATGTCACCATGGGCGCAACACGCTACGCAAACCTCAAACGATCCTGGGACCTGCGCGTCGATACATGGAACGGCCAACCCCTCGACCACCTGCCCCCCTGCGAAGGCGCGATTGTCGCCGGTGTCGGATCAGCCGAGTTTGAAATAACACGTGCCCGATGCAAGCACGTCATACACTGCACCGGCGAGGGCGATGTCAGCGTGTGCCCCGACGTGTCGACCGATGATGTCGCCGTCGGCGAACTGGCCGCCGAACACCTGGTCGGATGCAACTTCAAAAACTTCGCATACTACGGCTGGCCCGAAACCGGCGCGGGCTTCGACAAACGCCGCCACCAGGGATTCAGCGGCTTCGTTCAAAAGCACGGCTACGATTGCTACGTTTGCCCCATCCCCTGGCCGCAGTGGCGCACACGCCTGACATACGAACACCACCCGCAGCTAGTGCATTGGCTGGAATCACTGCCCAAACCGGTCGGCATCCTCGCCGTCGATGATATGTATGCCTGCGACCTGGCTAGCGCCTGTCTCGGCGCACACATCTCCGTCCCCGAACAGATCGCGATCGTCGGCGTCAACGACGACAAACTCCTCTGCGAATCCGCCTGGCCCCCGTTAACCAGCGTCGATTGCGGCACGCAACGCATCGGCTACCACGCCGCAAAATTACTCGAACGCATGATGGCCGGCGAAACCCTGCCCGAAAACGAACGCTGGATCCGCCTTCCCCCGATCGGCATCGTCGAACGACAAAGTACCAGCGTCACCGCGGTGGAAGACCCGATCGTCGCTCAAGCCCTGCGCTACATCCGCGAACACGCCTGCGATCCGTGCACCGTAAACGATGTCCTGCACGAGTTGCCCGTAGCTCGCCGCTGGCTTGAAAAACAATTCAAAACCTACCTCGGCCGAACACCTCACGATGAAATCATCCGCGTAAGAATGGTGACCGCCCGCCGCCTCCTCTTAGAGCCCGACTTCACCATCCCGCGCATCGCCCAACTATGCGGCTTCTCCAGCGTCCAAACCTTCACCAAAGCCTTCCGCGACACCGTCGACACCACCCCCGCCGCCTACCGCCGCAACAGACTCAACCGCAAAGATTAAGTCATATCGACTAATACAAAACCTACTCCCTCTCCCCCCCGGGAGAGGGCCGGGGTGAGGGCCGTTGCATACAACATGTACAATGTTGTATACAGGGTCATGATCGGATAATTCCCCAGCCATCAATAACATCCAGATCCGCAGCGACAAAACCAGTTCGAAGTGGATGATCACTCAATTACTCCCTTGACATTATGTGTCTGATCGATACGTTTGTACTGGTTGTAGATTGGGGGAATGATGCCCGGCTCGAACAAACAATCACGCAACAGCGCTGCGAGCATCATAGATGTGCTTGTCGCATGTGCTGTCTTGGCCTTGATTGGCTGTGTCGTTTTGCCCGCCTTATCTAAAGAGCGCGACGATGCACGTATCGCGGAATGCGCTGACCACCTTAAACAACTCGGACAAGCGGCGCATCAGTATGCGGCGGACTTCGATGGAAAGTTTTTTTACAACAGATCCTCAAAAGGGGGGCGTGACACACCCTACCAGCCTGAGCTTGTAGGCTTATGGTATGACAAGGAACGAATCGGGCGATACATCAACGGAGAACCGATGTATTTACCATGGAAGGAGATGCCCTATGCAGAACGGTTCAAACCCATCGAAGGGGTGCCGCCACCGGATTGGCCTTATATCGGTCTTGGAGGCGGTGTATTTGTATGCCCGTCTGATGCAGAAGATGCCGGCCGTTCCTATCAAATGAACTTCTGGGCCGGCAACGGATACAACATTGACCCGGTGCTCTCACTCCCGTTTATGAAGGGTGAATTATTCGATTCCAATTCCCCCAAGCTGGATCGCTTGCTGATTTTTACGGATGTATTAGGTTTTCAACCAACGGCTAAAGGCTGGGTCACAACCGGCCGTCTTGGTTGGGATGGATTGCCTAGCCAAAGATTCGGAGCAAGGAAAGTACCTGTATTTAGCTCGTGGCCTTCCTTTAGATATGGTGACACACATTGGTATAAATCTCGTTTGGATTATGTTCGCCACGGTGAAAATCAAGATCGTTTCAAACCCGAGGGGGCTGTAAATATCGGATATGCGGATGGACATGTAGATTTGCGAACTCACGACCAGTTGTGCGATCCGAAAACGTATAGATCAACTTATAACACCTTATGGTCACCGATAGATGAATCTGTTGAAGATGTTGAATACAGCAAATCACAGGAGGACTAATCTTGCAGTTCAGCGAGTAGGATGGGTAAACGTCTCGTAGGGTGGCGTTAAGCGAAGCGCACCCCACCACGGCTACACATTCACTTGATAGAACTTCAAGAACCGACCGTCGCAAACGACCACGATCAATCTGATTCTATATTTCCCCAAAAAACCGCAGTCAATCGAGTTTATTACACGCCCCGTATCACGACGATATGTCCCGCCACGCCCATCCACCGTTTACTGTGGTGGGTTGCGATTCGCTTAACGCCACCCTACAATCCATTTGAACCCATGCTACTTGCTACAATCCATTTGAACCCATGCTACTTGCTGGATCGACCGTCCGCGCAAGTGGCTCACAGAGTGGTATGACGACGCGGGATTGCCCGGCAGTCTAACGTCCCAGACCTTCACTTGGAGCGAAGACATCACGTTCAAAGAAAACACTAATTGCGATGACTGAGGACAAACGGCGTGATGCGTTTACTGAAGCTAATCACGAATCAGCAAACAAGCATGATGGCTGCGCGCGCGACTGGAGTGCCGATACTCATGGCGTGTTTTATTCTTGGCATGATCGGCTGCGGTTCTGAGCACCCAAAGTCGCAGCCGCGGGTGACGGACCTTACCGGGATTTGGGAAGGTCGATTTGCCGGCACTACCAGACCTCCGAGTGCGGTCCCGACCTTGAAGTTGAGGACTGACGGCACGTTCACCGGGTCGAATCTGGTAGACCTTCAGATGCATAATCCGCAGGCACTGTCATCTGGAGAAGGTAGTTGGCGCATTCGTCCGGCGGGGAACAGTTGGGATTTACAGTTCGAGTTCAGCGAGTTAAACGGAGTGGCGACCACTCATTATTGGTCGGCGGAAATCATTGGCCGTCAGCCGCCCTACAGGATCAAATATGGGTGGGATGATCCTGATCTAGGCAAGTCTGTTGTGTTCTCGCGAGCGCAAGTGTTGATTGACAGCGACGGCACGTACCTGCTCGACCCGGGCGACTACAAGCTGGTGGTGTCGTTGCAGCCCGACGGAGGCGGCCATCTCGTCGCTTACGAGCTTCGTGAGCCGATGGCTGATGCGGTCGTCGCGTCGGGCGACGCGGGCGGCAACACGTCGCGTTGGTTCTTTTACTGGTCGGCGGACCGGGAGCTTTGGGTTCACAGTTCAGACGTGGGGACGTACGTCTGGAAGCAGGCCAACACGGGCTATCAGCGTCACCTGGTGACCGACGACGCGACGATCCGGGAGATGCCCGATGCGGTCTTCGATGCGTTGCCCGATTCGCTCAAGCGGCGCTGGTCCGCGAAGCGCGACCCGACCCCGTAGCCGCGTCCAGGATGAGCCCGAAAAGGTGTCAGGAACGAACGCCGCGAACTTAAGCTGTAAGTTATTTCTGTAGCGCGCGTTAGGACGCGCTGGCGCGATAAAGAACCTCCTGCGATGATGGTGGTGTTCTAACAACAACATCACAGCGAGTAGGATGGGTTAATTGTTTCGTAGAGTGGCCGTCGCTGCGCTCCACCTACCCTACGACCTAAATGAACCCATGCTACTTGCTACCCTCGGATCGGTTAATGCATAAGTTTGCTTGAATCCGCACCCGGTTATAATGAATCCACCATGAAGCAACCGGGGAAGCGCCACAATCCGCGCCAGGTAACATCTTCTCCACGCTTCCCATTTATGAGGCAGGAGCGACCGTCATTATGAATGCACGTTTAGTACTGATACTCGCTTTCTATTGTTTATGTGGCATTGGGGCGGGTTGCGATGCGAGGGAAGACACTTCGCAGACTCTAGAAGGCGAACCATCCTATACAAGTTCCTATACGATTTCTGATGTGTCAAAGGAACATGCCGCCGCAATCGGGCTGTATAAATTGTACCCATCCGATTTTTCCAAATTCTACGACGTCGTGCTCAAGCCGGCCAGGTTGTTCTGGATAGAAGATGGACAATGGCGTGCAATTGAAATACCCAGCCCGTCGCCGTTGAGTGTTTACTACAGGAATCATGGCACACGCGCAGTCGTGCCGTGCACATCCGGCGTACTTATCGTCGATTTGATCCAAAAAAAGTCTGACTGGCTCTGGCGCAATGGAGCGCTTAGATCCGTAAACAGCATGGATCGAAATCGTTCTCATATTGCGGTTGTGGAATACGATGAATTGGAAGAAGGGTTGAGGATTCAACTGATCCGTATTCATGATAGGCGTGCATGGACCGTCCTGATCGATTATTCACCGACCAGCCTATACATAGCGGATGATACATTGCTGACATTGGCGGATCAGCAGATAAGAACGTACATATGGAATGATGTTCCGGGTAATACAAAACTTGCCTTGGATAGCACCGTTAGCAATACCGCGGTCAACGCCGATGAAATAGTAGGCACGATCGATGGGGCGGCCGTTCTGTTGTCACGTGATGAATTGAGCCTGGTACTGCCCAATCACAGCATAGAATTTAACAACGAAGTCATGGCAACATATGTTGATGACGATCATATCGTTGCCGCTCTGCAGAACGGCGAGGTGATACATATCGATGCACACAGCCACAAACAAACCGTTTTATTCACAGCAAATAGCGAGATCGCAATGGCCGGTGTCACCGATGCAGGCGTATGGATTGTCACGGATGACAATACCGTTCAATTTGTTGATGATGAAGGCCACGCTTCCAGCATGACATTGCCGCCATACCCGCATTTTAAAATTGAGTAAGTAGGATGGGTTGCTCCTGTAGGGTGGTGTTAAGCGAAGCGCAACCCACCATGGTCACACATTCACCTGTTAGAACTTCAAAAACCTGACATCTCAAACGGCCACGATCGATACATTGCCCAATCTCCCAAATAAAATGCAGTCAATCAATTGCATTGCACGCCCTGTATCATGACGATATATTCCGCTGCGCCCATCCATCGGTTAACCGTGGTGGGTTGCGCTTCGCTTAACCGCACCCTACTATCTATTTGAATCCACGCTACTTGCTGGATAACGTGAATTGTTCAAAGCAGTTTTGCCACAAAAAGGCACAGAAGACACAAAATGCGGCTTGTTTGAAGCGCGGATCAGGCAGGCTGTGATTGATTCGTTTTCTTTGTATTTACTTTTGTGTTTTTTGTGACTTTTCGTGGCGGATCTTGTGGCTTAAGTGGTGCCGTCCTGGAGACTGATGCCTACCACTTAAGCCGGTGGAGACCTTCGGTCGTATCTTGCGGCGGGGTCGGGAGACCCGCGCCGAGCGCAGTGTCAGCCGCCTTTGCCCTTCGGGTCAAAGACGGGCACCCGGCAGTGCTTGTCATAGCAAGGGGAAGATACGCGGTTCATGGAACGTTACACTTGGTTTGAAAACGCTCTAAACAACATACCGACCCGCAACCGGTGGGTATCGCTGCGCTCCACCCACCCTACGGCCGAACTGAACCCGTGCTACTTGATATCGAACGTGTTGAGCATCGCCTCGAACTTCGGCACTGAGTGCGAATCGTGAAGGTCCTCGGTCGACGTTGCGTTAACGATAAACATCGTGTTGCCTGCCTTGAAAAAGTACACATCCACGATCGATGTAAAGTCAATCGAATATTCGTCCCGGTAGGTCCAGCCTTGTTCGTGCGTGAACGAGACGGGTTTGACTGCTAGCGGGCTGGCATCATCGAAGACGTTCAACTCATAATATTCCTTGATGAACTGTTCGGGGGTGGTGGCATCATCGATCGGGGCGGTGTTGACTTCGAGCGACACCAGCGAAAAGACGGGGTCGTCCGCTTGCTCATCGTTGCAGTCCAGGTAGAGTATCCCTTCCTGCTTGGCAGACTCGACCGTTTCGGTTTCGACCTCCCAGCCGTAGAGGTTGTCAATCACGAAGTCGGGGACAATCCCTTTGCCATCCACTTCCAACAGCGTGCTTTGAAAAGCCGAATTGTTGATGTTGTCACAAGCCGTGATGACTAAAACGAGCATGGCAACGATGTAAATCTTCATGGAAGTCCCCACAGTGTCATGGTTGATAGGTCGCAGGCGCAGCGCCCACAGGAAGGCCCCCGCGAATGGTAATGGATCGTTTGCAAGATGTCATCAAGGCAATACAGAATTAGCATGTAGCATGGGAATGTGCTCGTAGAGTGGCGTTAAGCGCAGCCTCTGAAGAGTGAGGCCCCAAGCTACTTGCTGAATATCGCGAATTGTTCAAAGCAGTTTTGCCACAAAAAGGCACAGAAGACATAAAATGCGGCTTGATGGAAGCGCGGATCATGCCGGCTGCGATTGATTACATTTATGAACTTGTTTCTTGTGTATTTTGTGCCTTTTCGTGGCGACTTGGAGCCGAAACGGGATCAGCTATTGTGTATCGGGAGGGAAAGGGTAAAGTCGGTGCCGCGGCCGGGGTCGGCGTGGACGGTGAGGGAGCCGCCGTGTTCTTCGACGATACGGCGGCTGGTGGGCAGGCCGAGGCCGGAGCCGCCGCGTTTGGTGGAGAAGTAGGGTTGGAAGACCTTCTCAGCGACTTCGGGTGTCATGCCGGGGCCGGTGTCGGTGACGTGGATGTGGAACTCGGGGCCGTTGCCACCGGTCGTGGCGCGTGAGCGTTCGGTGCGGATAATCAGTTCGTTAGCGCCGCCGTGCGGTTGGTTTTTCTCGCGAGCCTGTGTCATGGCCTGGACGGCGTTGATCATCAGGTTGAGCATGGCTTGTTTTAGCAGACCTGCGTCGGCGGGGACGATGGCGTCGGTGGCGATGAGTTGGCTACGCAGATTGACCTTGGCTTCACGGGCCTGCGGCTCGAAGAAGTCGATAAGCTCTTCGATCATGACGTGCAGGTCGGTGGGTTGCGGATCGAGCTCGACCCGGCCGGCAAAGCGCAGGAAGTCTTCGAGGATGTCGCGGAGGCGATAAGTTTCGCGGCTGAGCGATTCAAGGCGGCGCTGGACGCGGGCCAAACCTTCATGGTGCGATTCGCTTAGGCCTTGATCCTGAGAGAGGTCATGCACATCTTCCTGCAATAGTTGGACGTTGAGCCCGATGGTGGACAGCGGGTTTTTGATTTCGTGGGCGAGGCCGCCGGTCATCGTGCCGAGTTCGGCGAGCCGTTCGGCGGCGCGGGCGCGGCGTTCGAGTTTGCGTACGCGCAACTCGGTGCGTCTACCCCAGATAGCGGCGAGAGGGATAGACAGCAGGACGCCAATACTTAAACCAATGAACAGGTGCGACCAGAGCATGGGATAGCAAGATAGCGGTGAGTCGCGATGGTGTCACCTGCCGCGGCGGTAGAGAGGTTGTTCGCAGGGATCAGTACCGGTGTAGAGCGGTAGCAGAAGATGTGAGGAACAGCGACTGTTCCAGATCATCCAAGTTGGGTGCCACGTTTTTGGCCGCGTCGCGGCGGTCTGGTGGTCAACCACATTTTGCCCGAAGGGCCAAAAATGTGGCACCCCCCCACTGTGATACGACGAGAGCTGCTGCTTTCTTAGCGGGCAGCCTCCGGGACTTTAGCCCGCTCGACAGTGCGAGCCTGCCAGCCCTTTTCGCCTTCGATCAGGTCGTACTGAACATCTTCACCGTCCTTGAGGGAACGGAAACCGTCACCCTGGATCTGGCTGTAATGCACAAAAACATCCTGACCCTGCGGCCCCGTGATGAAGCCGTAACCCTTCTTCGGATCGAACCACTTTACTTGACCTTGAACCATCGGCATTGTCGAACTCCTCACTCAGAACGAGGAACCAAGAAATAGAGGTGTTGCTTTACAGCAAATACCAAAAGACGCTGTGATCTCAACCGGGTGAATTCACACCCACTGCCTCATAAAAGAAGTGACTCACTTCATTCCGCCTGTTTGGCTAGAGCAAACATGAACGAAAACCGCTTGAGCCAAACTTGCATCGGGGCCCGATTGGGACAGGATGATCCCGATGACGCTGCCTAATTTAACATCTTTGCGCATCTGCGCAAAGTCTATTTCCGTACGGGTCCTCCAAACCCGATTAATATATGTCCGATATTAATCGATTTTTGACCTAAACGGAAGCATTTTCTTCGCTTTTCGCTTCTTCTTCTTCCGCCATGGCGGCCCGGCGGGAGAGTTTGACGCGGCCCTGGTCGTCGATGAGCAGGACCTTGACCCGCACCTTGTCGCCGACTTTCACAACATCCGACACCTTCTCGACATAGCCGTCCTGGAGCTCGGAGATGTGGCAGAGGCCGTCCTGGCCGGGAATCACTTCGATAAATGCACCGAAGTCCTTGATAGTGGAGACCTTACCGGTATAGATCTGACCGACCTTGACCTCGGCGCCGATCTTCTCGATTTCTTCGATGGCGGCTTCGGCCTTGCCTGCGCCGACGGCGGAGACGTAGATCGTGCCGTCTTCTTCGATCTCGATCTTGGCGCCGGTCTCGGCTTCGAGGGCACGGATCATCTTGCCGCCTGGGCCGATGAGTTTGCCGATCTTATCGGGATGGATCTTGGTGGTGAGTAGACGCGGGGCCCAGACACTCAGCTCCTTGCGAGATTCGGGGATGCAGGCCTCGATCTTCTCGATGATCTGGATACGGTTTTCCTTAGCCAGTTCGAAGGTCTTGCGGATCTGATCCATGTTCAGGCCACGGATCTTGAGGTCGAGCTGGATGGCGGTGATGCCGTTGCGTGTGCCGGTGACCTTGAAGTCCATGTCTCCGAAGTGATCTTCCTCGCCCTGGATGTCGGTGAGGTAGACATCTTCCTGGCCGGCTTCATCGGCTTTGATCAGGCCGATGCTGATGCCGGCGACGGGCGCCTTGATGGGCACACCGGCGTCCATCATCGCGAGGGTGCCGCCGCAGGCCGAGGCCATGGACGAGGAACCGTTGGATTCCATGATGTCACTGACCAGGCGGACGGTGTAGGGGAATTCGGAAACTTCAGGCAGGACCGGGGCGAGCGCCTTTTCAGCGAGCTTGCCGTGGCCGATGTCGCGGCGGCTTGGGCCGGTGATGCGTTTGGCTTCGCCGACGCTGAACGGCGGGAAGTTGTAGTGCAGGTAGAACTTCTCGGAGTACTCTTCGTGCAGGCCGTCGACGATCTGCTCGTCCTTGCCGGTGCCGAGTGTGCATGTGACCAGCGCCTGTGTTTCACCGCGGGTGAACAGCGATGAACCGTGCACGCGGGGCAGGATCTGTACTTCGCAATCGATGTTACGCAGTTCGTTGAACTTCCGGCCGTCGGTACGGCTGCCGCTGCGGATGATTTCGCGGGTGATGACTTCTTCCAGGTCGTGAATAACTTCCTTGGCCATGTTGCGGCGAGATGAAGCCTTCTTGTGCTGGGCGTAGGTCGCGTCTTCGCCGGGTTCGGGGAACTCGGCACTGAGGAAGTCGCTGATGGCTTGCTTGACCGCTTCCTGGCGATCGAGCTTACTGCCATCGGTGGTCTTGGCGGCCTTGAGCGGGCCGGAGAGTTTTTCGTGGACGGTCTTGATGATGTCTTCGGGGATAGCCGGTGTGTTGTTGACCTTTTCCTTGCCGCACTTTCCGACCAGTTCGTCGATCAGGTTGGCGATGGCCTTGACGTGCTCAAAACCCTGCTCGATCGCGTCGGCGACGACATCTTCGGGCAACTGATGAGCGCCGACCTCGATCATATTCAGCCCGTCCTTGTGACCGCACAGCAGCAGGTCAAGGTCGGAGAACTCGCTCTGGGCGACGGTGGGCATGATGACAATGTTGCCATCGACGCGGCCCATACGGACGTTGCCGACGGGGCCTTCGAATGGAATCGAGCTTATGGCGAGTGAGGCGCTGGCGGCGATGCCTGCCAGGACGTCCGGGTCGTTCTGACCGTCGGCGGCGAGTACCCAGCACTGGATCTGGACTTCGTCTTTGTATCCCTTGGGGAACAGCGGCCGCAGCGGGCGGTCGATATTCCGCATGGTGAGGATTTCTTTCTGGTTGGGAGCCCCTTCGCGTTTGCGGAAGCCGCCGGGGAATTTGCCCGCGGCGCTGAGTTTTTCGCGGTAGTCGACGGTGAGGGGGAAGAAGTCGATGCCCTCACGGGGAGAGGCGTGAACAGCGGTGCCGAGGACGACGGTTTCGCCGTACTGCACGATGACAGCGCCTTCTGCCTGTTTGGCGATCTTGCCGGTTTCGAGGCTGAGCGTGCGTCCGCCGAGTTCGAGTTCTACGCGGTGGGTGGTCATTTTTTCTGCTTCCTTGGAGTTGAGCCGTGAGGAGTAGGCTGGATGAAAAGAGTCCGCCGGTCCCAAATAGAGGAGGCAGAGGGCAGATGGCCGGTGACGCGAGGCCTGTGAGTAGGCGTTACCTCAAATGGATAGCTGAGGCGGGCGTCGCGGGTCGCCTGCCGTCTGGGTCCACCCTGGACACGCCTTCCGGGGTCCAGGTGCCGGGACGGCGTGCGAGTTGGTTTATTTACGGAGGCCGAGTCGCCCGATGAGCGTCTGGTAGCTGGCTCGGTTGGTCTTGGCCAGGTAACGCAGCAGTCGGTTACGTGTCGAGACCATGTTCAGCAGGCCTCGCCGGCTGGCGAAGTCGTGCTTGTGGTCGCGCAGGTGCTGCGTGAGGTTGTTGATCCGCTCGGTGAGGATAGCGATCTGGACCTCGGGGCTGCCGGAGTCCTTCTCTTCGCGGCGGTATTCGCTGATCAGTTGCGTCTTCTTCTCTGCAGTAATCGCCATAATGTTCTCTCGTGGCCAAAGGCCGCTGCCTTCGGCCGAAGGCGTGCGTTGGTTTTTCCCTATTCAGTATTGAGCCCCGGATTCTAACAGATGTGCCAAACACTGGCAATCCGCCATCAATCGGACGGCCGCGAAGAAAGAACCGTCCATGGCGGCGGGCAGATTAGATTATATCAGTTGCAATAACAACACCTTAGAAGGCGAATGCCTGCCGCCCACCCCCGGATGTGCTTGCAGGGGTGGGAGCAAGGGCCGGCCGGAGCCGACTTCCCTCGATGTGATGGAATACGAGCGTCGTGGGTTTACACGTCGTAGTTCATGTTTTTAGCACCAATCACTTCAGCAAACTGTACGCCAACCTGGTACTGCTGCTCGGCGAGTTTGGTGCAGTGGCGCACCGTACCACGAACGGTCAGCAGCTTCTTGCCCACGGGCACCTCGGCCGTAAGGATCGAGCCTGCCGGCACGTCCTGTGTCGCGGTGAAACTGTATCCGCCGCGAGACAGATCGATGGTCTGGGCTGCAATATAGCGCGTCGAGTCTTGTTGCTCGAGCACCACCGAGATTTTCATCTTCCACTCGCGTCGGAAGAAGGTCCGGCTTTCGTAGCCGTCCTTGGAATCGCCCTTGGGCTCCGCTCCCGCCTTCTTGAGCCAGCTGCGGCTCATAAATAGCGGGTCCGATTCCAGTTGCTTGAATTCCTCAGACTGAATCTCGTCGCCGGCGGCGAACACGATCCGGCCTGACTCATCCAGCAACGCGGCGGGCAGCATCACGTGGCCGCCGGAATCCAACGGCAGACGCAGCAGCACGCACTGATCTTTGTTGATGTAGCCTTCGATGCTTTGAGCTGTTTCTTCGGCTTGTTCGCGGCGTTTGGAAGCATCGTCGATCGCCTTGAAGAGCCGGGTCCGGTCTTCGGCCTTCTGCTGCGCGTCCATGCGCTTGGCGTCCGAACTGATCGCCGCCAGTCGGCACAGCAATTCACGCTGCACGGATATCGACATCTTCTGGAACGCTGCAAGCATGTCCTTGTTCTTGCGGGGCACTTGCAGACCGCAACGGAACAGCTTGTCTTTGCGTGCGCGCACGGTGCGCACGTCCATCAGGCCGTCGATACGCTGGCCGTCGAACAGGATGTTCACAGACACCTTCTGGCCTTCTTTAAAGGCCCGAGGCGTCACCACACCAATACCCTCGGCACTGATATCCAGTGCACGACAGTCCGTGTGTGCATCCACGATCAGCTTCACGTCCTGGTCGGCCAGGGACACGCGGAAGCTGCTGCGCTGTTCGGCATAGGATCCCTCTTCGGAGATCAGCTTCATCCACAAAGTGGAGTGCTGCTTCTGCTGCCAGGAATCAATCACCGTCGCCTTCACACGGCTGAACTTGTGATTTTCATCGCGGAAGTAGAGTTCCACGAAGGTGTCCACCGGCGCGGACACGGTGTTGACTAATTCGAGCGTGAAGAACGAATCGTGGGTTTCGGTCACGATCCCACGGTGCAATTCTTCTTCCAACGCTTCTTCGAAAAACCGTATACACACGGGCGTGTGCAACGGCATGCCATTGGTCGGTGATTCAGTTGTTGTTGACGTACTCATATCTGGTCTCACGTGACTTGCCCCACACCCGTACAAGAGGGTGTGTCAAGATTCAAGCGGATGCTCGGAGTCCGACCCCAACCGCATCGCAAGACATATAAATTGTCAAATACATCTTGCGGGGAGGTAAACCGTATTCCCTGGGATTGACGAAATGGCGAGGTCTTCGTGAGGCCTCGGTAAGGCAGGGAAATGAAGGGCTTTACGAGGTGTTGTACCGGACGATCTTAGAAGCATTCCACACAGATATTATCGGACGCATGGTAAGTACTTAGGGGCAATCCGAAGGATTGGCCGGGGCTCTACGGCGGCCAGGTTCGTGATAGACTGGGCGGTTATGCCAGACAGCAACAGTGAACAATCCGGGCGTTACGAGAGGTCGATAGCAGCATTTGATAAAGCCAGGGCCCTGATGCCGGGCGGGGTGAGTTCGCCGGTGCGGGCGTACAAGGTGGTCGGGCGGGAGCCGGTGACCGTGGCCGGGGGCAAGGGCGCGATCGTCACCGATGTCGACGGCAACGAGTACATCGACTACGTCTGTTCCTACGGCCCGCTGATCCTGGGCCATGCCCCCTCGGAAGTTATTTCAGCGCTTGCCAAAGCGGCGCAGAAAGGCACGAGCTTCGGCATGCCGACCGAGTCCGAGACCAGGCTAGCCCGGATCGTCGTCGAGGCGGTGCCTTCCGTGGAACTGGTGAGGTTCGTTAACTCGGGGACCGAGGCGGTGATGTCGGCGATCCGGCTGGCGCGGGGGTTTAGTGGGAAGTCGAAAGTAGTGAAGTGTACGGGGTGCTATCACGGGCACAGTGATGGACTGCTGGTGCAGGCTGGCAGCGGCGCGACGACGCTGGGTGTGCCCAGTTCGCCGGGCGTGCCGGGGAGCGTGACGGGTGAGACGCTGCTTGTGCCGTTCAATGATCTGGATGCGGTACGCGGAGTGTTTGAGAAGCATACGGGTGAGGTTGCGTGCATTGTGGTCGAACCGATCGCGGGGAATATGGGCGTCGTCCCTCCATCAGAGGGTTACCTGCAAGGCCTTCGTGCGTTGTGCGATGAGTTTGATGTGCTGCTGATCTTCGATGAAGTGATGACGGGTTTCCGCGTCGCGTTCGGCGGGGCACAGGCGCTATACAACGTGAAGCCTGACCTGACCTGTTTAGGCAAAGTGATCGGCGGTGGTCTGCCTTGCGCTGCGTATGGTGGGCGGGAAGATCTGATGCGGCAGGTCGCGCCGGATGGGCCGGTCTATCAGGCGGGCACGTTAAGCGGGAATCCGTTAGCCATGGCCGCGGGCATCGCCACGCTTGAGGCGCTACAGGAAGATGGCGTCTACGAACAACTCGAAACACTATCAGCGAAGCTGGAAACAGGTCTGCGAAAAGCGGCGAAAGACGCGGATGTGCCTGTGTACATCACGCGCGTTGGTTCGATGCTGTGCGTGTTCTTCTCTGATCAACCGGTGACCAACTACGAGCAAGCGGTGAACTGCCGAACCGATCGATACGCCGCGTTCTTCAACACAATGCTGGATGGCGGCGTGATGCTGGCGCCGGCGCAGTACGAGGCGTGGTTCGTATCAACGGCGCATGATGAGATTGCGATTGAAAAGACAGCAGTAATAGCGAGAGAAGCGTTTAAGTGTGCGGCAGGTGTTGAGTAGTTGTTTAACCGCGAAGGCGCGAAGAGAGAAAATGTCCGGGCAGGCCCGGACCTACGGGGGAGATCATGTATTGTTTAGCCGGGCAGCTTGCTGCCCGATTCTGCGGTGAGCTGCGGAGCTAAACGGGGCAAGTTGGGGGATGTATGGTTGGGACAATGCGTGCGGAGGATTGGCGGGGCGTCACGTTTTCGCATTCCGTGCGTTGAACTTCGCATTGTGTGCATCATCCTCGGAGACTAAAATCTTCTTTTGCCCAGGCTTGTGAGGTGCGGGTGCTGGGATGGATTTTGTATCTTTAACCCCTGCAAAGAGATAGCACAATGACTGCTGCCACTGATGCTGTGACCCAGACCTTTAAGATTTTGGCCGCCGACAAACTCCACAAGGAGGGGTTGGCGTTTATCGAGAACCAGCCGGACTGCGAGCTGGTCAACAAGCCGGGGCTGTCGGATGAGGAATACGCCGCGATCGTGGGTGAGCACGACGCGATGATCGTGCGGTCGGGGATCAAGGTGACGGCGAAGATCCTGGAGAACCCGGGCAAGCTGAAAGTGATCGCCCGTGCGGGTGTGGGTGTCGACAATATCGACCTCGAAGCCGCGACGGCCAAGGGGATCCTGGTCATCAACACGGCCGAGGCGTCGACGATCACGACGGCGGAGCACGCGTTTGCGTTGATGATGGCGTTGATGCGTAACATCGGCCCGGCTCACGAGACGATGAGCGGAGGCGGGTGGGATCGCAGCAAGTACCAGGGCAGGCAGCTTGCCGGCAAGACGCTGGGTATCGTCGGGATGGGCCGGATCGGCCGGACGGTTGCCGAGCGTGCGCTGGCGTTTGAGATGGATGTGATCGGGTACGACCCGTTCTACAACCAGGAGACGGCGTGCGAGGGCCGCGTGAAGATGGTGCGTGATTTTGCGGACCTCGTGCCGCTCGTTGATATCGTCAGCTTCCACGTGCCTTTGAATGACCAGACACGTTCGATGCTGAACAAGGACACGTTCGCCAAGGCGAAAGAAGGCGGGCTCTACGTCGTGAACGCGGCGCGTGGCGGCGTGGTGGATGAGAAGGATCTTTTGGAAGCTTTGGAATCAGGCAAGTGCGCCGGCGCGGCGCTCGACGTCTATCCGAAAGAACCGCCGGCCGAGGACGATCCGATCCGCAAGCACCCGAAGATTCTGCATACGCCCCACCTTGGTGCGAGCACGGCCGAGGCGCAGATGGCGGTGAGTGTGGATGCGGCGGCGGGTTGCTTGACGTACCTGCGTGGTCAAGGTGTGAAAGGCGCGGTGAACGCCGGTGGACTCAAGATCGATCTTTCCCCGATGCAGCAGCGCTACGTCGATCTGTCGGAACGCATGGCTCAACTGATCAGCCCGATGATCACACGCGGGATCAGCACCGTGACGATCGAACTGGTCGGCAGCGAACTGTCGGCGGGCCAGAGCATGATCGAACGTATCGCGCTGGTGACGCTCTTGCAGAATCACCTGAGCGATCCGGTGAACATCATTAATGTGACACAGGTCGCCGAGAGCCGGGGGATCAAGGTCCGTACGGTCCTGGTGGATGAAGAAGGGCCGCGAGGCAGCGAGTTGTCGTTCCAGATCGACGGCCCGAGCGGTTCGGTGGACAATAAGACGCATCCCGCGGATAAGACGCGCAAGATTGTCGGCCGCGTGTACGACGACCTGCGTCCTCGCATCGTCGAGATCAACGGCTACTACATGGACATGGTCCCCGCCGGGCAGATGCTGCTACTGCAGAACGAAGACCGCCCCGGCATGATCGGGCTGGTCGGTTCGGTGTTCGGCGAAGCCGGCGTGAACATCGCGGACATGACCATCAGCCGCCGCGACGCCACCGCGTTGATGCTGCTGAAGCTGGACAGCGAACCGAGCGCTGACCTGATCGAGAGCCTCAAGAGCAAGCCGGGCATTTTGAAGGCAGCAGCGATCAAGCTGGGAGCGGAAGAGGAATGAGGCCAAGTTCACCAGTTTATCTGGTGTGAAACACATAAAATCTAGTGAAATGAGCGAAGGCAGATCTTATAATGAGGTCTGCCTTGCTTTTTTGATTTTTGAAGATTCACACCTGTTAACTCTTGCATAGGGGGTTCTGGGATGGAACTTGGCCATTTTCGATGCGGCAATGTGTACTGTTCGTGTTGGCGTTTGTTTATCGCAATCGGGGCTCTTTGTTTAGCAACCACATGCTACGCAGAGACGAGTCGGCTGGACCTGGATGTATTGATTTCAGGCGACTGGGAGCAGACAACGTATTACGAAGCCGCGACATGGAACAACGGCTGGCCTGATCCATTTAATTTGAGCGATGCGGGAGATGATGAAGCCTATGTCATGGTAGAAGGCGAGCGCACAAGGCCGACCATTGATCCCTGGCCTTTTCCGGGCACCCCGGTTGTTTACACGACGATGGACGTACCCATCGGTTTGTCATCGGCGTATTTAAACGCACTATCCGTTCGAGCGGATGCATTACTGGATTGGAACACAGGGGGGGATGATATCGAAGGCTATGCAAGGATTCTGCACCTTACCCCAACGGTCGATCAGACGATCGAAGTCAAGGTTGACTACTACATGCGATCTGTTGGGGGTGTTTTCTGGGGAGATATTCGGATGTTTGATGAAGCGGAAACCGAGCCCGTGAACCTGCTTCCTTCGGATATCAATAGGTACCGCGTTAAGCCACGAGAGGGAACTGTTGTCGGCACAGATACTGCAAGTATTCAGGTACAGGCGGGTAAAAGCTACACCTTTGAGGTGGAATATGACATCTATCCTGGTTTCGTTCCGGAGCCGGGGACGCTGATGCTGTTTGGTATCGGAAGCCTGACCGTTCTTCGACGGAAGAACGGCTAGCGCTGAGATGTCGTGGGAAGTATCGATTTCAGCCGCGAATGTACGCTGATTGACGCGAATAGATACAGATGATGAGGCCGGGCCTTGAGCGATTGGGGCCCGGTTTTTTTATTTGATTTAGAACCCGAGCGACACGATCAGGATCATGAGAATCACACCAGCCATGGCCACGATCGTCACGCCGTATGACAGCATGGAACGTTGGGCAGTGACCTGCGAACCTTCGCCTGATGGTGATGCGCTCAAGTGTGACATCAACATCTGTTGCATCGGGCTGAATAGAAGTTCCGCGAGGATGAGCCCGTAGATCGTGGTTAATAAGGCCACCGCCATGCCGGGGCCGATTGCTGCAGGATCATCCAGATTGCTGAGCATGATGACCATACCAAGGAGGAAACCACCGAGGCCCGAGGCCCAGGCGAGTTGATAAGCTCTGCCCATCACGGTGATATCGCGCGATAACTGGGCCGACGAAGCGGTTTTACCATCCAGCAGCGCGTGCTTGATGGCATGGATAACAGCCAGGGGTCCGAAGCACATCCAAAGCCCCGTGAAGGTGACGCCAAGAACAAAAATCATCGAGTTCTGGTCGATGAATATTCTGATATCCCCGCTGCCGTAAGCGGCCCACAGGATGACGAGAATGAGCAGTGCGCCGCCGAGGAGTTTGTGGGAAGGATGGGGCCGTAATACGGAAGGAGCCGGTTCTTGTGACTGGTTTTCTGCGGACATGGTGTACCCTCGGCCGGTTAAGGATTCAATCAAGACAAACGCTTATCGGTACTTCGGCTATCCACGGAAATGGCTTGAATCACAGCCCGGGATCGTACATCTTCTATGGATACCTGACCGGCAACTTGGCGTATTCATTGTTCGCCAGCACGATCGAGATAGACCATGCGATCAGGTAGACGCATCCCCCACCGATCAACCAAGGCCACCAGGCGGATCCGGCGCGGATCGAGTCAGGCGAGGTCGGATCGTCATTTGCCCGCACGACACGGATGATCGCGTGCAGATAGATATGCATGTAAATGAAAGGCGAGGCAAGGAATGTCAGAGCAGCTATGAGGGCGGCGTAAATATGCCGATCATCACCGAACGTATAGATGTAGCAGCACATGACACATATGAAAACAAGGATAACCTGGACGATCTTGATCCCGTCATAAATCCCTTTGATACCGTGCTCGAACTCACTGGAGCCGTCCCAAAAGGCGTTTGCGACCATTAAGATGATCGCCAACACAACAAGCCCGATGAATCCCCCGATGACGGCACCCGCCAGGGACAACAACATGGCGTACTGAAATCCCATCAGTATGCCCAGGATGAGGCCGAATTGAATCCATCGCATCTTGCCGAAGCGTTCGGGGTTGGCGACGAAGAAGCACAGCGTGACGCACGGATAGATCAGCAATGGGTAAAACGGGCGGGCAGGAATCCCACCGACAAGGATTCTCAGATAGCCAAGCAGGCCATCCGATTGTTGCCACACAAACAGGGGCCTGCTTTCTTTTTCTACAAAGAGGAAAGGCGCAATCGGCAAAACCACACCCAACAACACATAGATGATGCGTGTGAAGATGCCGAAGGCCTTGAGCGTCATGATGGGGTAGCGTTGTTGTTGTGTATCGACCTGTATCGAGGTTTGCACCGAAGCGCCGCATTCCGGGCAGGTCTGCTCGGGCTTGAGTGTGCGGAGGTTGTAGCCGCAGGCGTAACAAGCTAGGTCGCGGTCGAGGCGGGTGTCGGCGTCGGTGTGTTCCGGAAGTGTTTCTGACATGTATGGGTATTACGGCACGTGATTGAACGAGGTTCCCGGGTAGGCCGGATTTAGTACCACCGGCATATTACCTTACCACACAGTTTTCAGACATCTTCCGCAAACGTCGTAACCCGTACTCTGCGAACGTTGTCATGCGGCTCGCTACCCCGCAGGGGTTAAAGCATGTAGCCACGTGTGAAGCGCAGCGCAACGCGTGGAAGTCGAGTTGTTGTTTTGAGAATCCGCCCCGAAAGGGGCGGCGCTAACAATACCTTCACCCCATCCGGGGTGAGTCTCAATAGGCACCACCTCTTCCACGGGTTGCGCTGCGCTCCACCCATGGCTACAACCCTATGCCCCTCCGGGGCGAAAGGTAGGCCTGCTCATGTTGATCCTGCAAGCCGTAACTGATTGCCCGTCAGTGATGGTTCGAGCATGCTTCGATAAAACAACCGGGCCCTGCTATTAACAGGACCCGGTCGAGATATTTGCGTTGATTTGCGTCACTTCGCGGCTAAAAAAACTTACCCACGAGCCAGGGGCTTGGATTTGCTCTGGAGTTTGGGCATGTCCTCGCCGACGAGGCTCATTTTCTCGTTGAGTGTGGTGGCCATCTTCTCGAGGGTGGTCGAGAGCAGGAACTTTTTGAGTTCGCTGCGGATGGGTTCCCACTGGTCGTGCTGTGGGCAGGGCTGCTGGCCGTTGCACTTGGCCATGCCGACGACACAGGAATCGAGGGATTCGACGCCGTCGACGTGGCCTACGATGTCGTAGAGGGTGATCTGGCTGGGTGGGCTTGCCAGGGCGAAGCCGCCGCCGCGTCCCTTGGCACTGGTGAGCAGGCCCTTGCGGACCAGATCCTGGAAGATTTTGGCGACAAAGTGCCGGGGCAGGTCGGTGCCTTCGCAGAGCTCATCTAAAAGGACGTAGCCATCCGGTCGAAGCATCGCGAGGCGGGTCATCGCACGTATTGCGTATGCGCAGGCATTTGAATAAATCATGCGTTAGTTCCGTGGTACTGTGGATTTGGCCCAATTTTGATAATGAATCGCAACAGGAGAATTATAGGTTGTAAAAACTTTTGATGCAATAATCATTTGATAACATGCTCTGCTCTCCGGGCCGGAAACTGCTAGAATCCCGGTTTTGGACCCCATTCCTAACCCAATTGAGTTCAGCTATGACCGCCCAGCCCCCCGTGTGTGCCGACGTTGAGAGTCTGAAAAATCTTGGCTTGGAGACAGGCCACTGTGCGGTCGTCGGCCTGCAATGGGGTGACGAGGGCAAGGGCAAGGTCGTGGACCTGCTAGCGGGATGTTTCGACCTGGTTGTCCGATATAACGGCGGCGCGAATGCCGGGCACAGCGTGCAGGTCGGCGACAAGCGGTATGCCCTGCACCTGATCCCCTCGGGCGTACTGTCGGAAAAAGCCATCAACGTGCTGGGCAACGGCGTCGTCGTCGACCCGGCCCAGGTCGTCAAAGAGATCAACACGCTCCGTGCTGACGGCATCAAGATCGGCGACAACCTCAAGATCAGCGACCGGGCGCACCTGGTCTTTGAATATCACAAGGTGCAGGACGCTTTGTATGAACGCGCGATCGCCAAGGTGTCGGGCGATGATGCGGCGATCGGCACGACCGGACGAGGCATCGGCCCCTGCTACGCGGACAAGGCGCTGCGGTCTACCGCGATCCGCGTGGGTGATCTGCTGGATGAGAAAACACTGGAAGCGAAGCTGACACGGATCATCCAGGTCAAGAACACGATCCTGGCGGCGCTAGCTGAGCAGTGCGGCGAGGCGTTTGAGCCGTTCGATGCGAAAAAGGTGTTGAAGAACACGCTCGAACTTGCGGCCGTGCTCAAACCGCACATCTGCGACACCGCCCACCTGCTGCACAACTCGATGAAGCAAGGCAAGCGTCTGCTCTTTGAAGGCGCGAACGCGACGCTGCTCGATATCGATCACGGGACGTATCCGTTCGTCACCAGCAGCAACTGCTCGTCGCTGGGCGTGCACACGGGGACTGGCATCCCGGGACACAAGGTCACGAACGTGCTGGGGATCGTCAAGGCGTACCAGACGCGCGTCGGCGGCGGCCCCATGCCGACGGAACTGTTCGACGCGACAGGCGACCGCATCCGCGAGGTCGGTCGGGAATACGGCACGACCACCGGTCGGCCGCGGCGTGTAGGCTGGCTGGACCTGGTGGCATTGAAGTACACCGCCCAGCTCAGCGGTGCGACGGGGATCGCGTTGATGCTGCTGGATGTGCTGGCCGGGATGCCGGAATTGAAGCTTTGTACAGCTTATAAGCACAACGGCAAGGTTCTCGAGAACTTCCCCGCCGATGCGGCCGTACTGAGCGCAGTGGAGCCGGTATTCGAGACGGTGGCCGGGTTTGAAGACTCGGTCGAAGAATGCCGCGGCTTCAACGATCTGCCTGCCAACGCGCAGGCGTACATCAAGAAGATCGAGCAGTTCGTGGGTGTTCCCGTCGTGCTGGCAAGCGTGGGGCCACGTCGAAGCCAGACGGTTTTACGGAATTTATGATTTTTGATTTATGATTGATGATGTATTGGAAGGCGAAGTGCCATGTCAACCACACATACCATGAAAACATCACAAATCATAAATCCTAAATCCGAAGTCACTTCACTGCCTCGCCATGTAGCGATCATCATGGATGGCAACGGGCGGTGGGCGCAGGCGCAGGGTAAGGACCGTACCTGTGGGCATCGGGAAGGCGGCGAACGGATTCGGCCGTTGGTCACCGAGTGCGCCAAGCTCGGGCTTGAAGCGCTGACGCTCTACAGCTTCAGTACTGAAAACTGGACGCGGGCCCAGGAAGAGATCGACTTCCTGATGGACTTGTACGTCGAGTACCTGATCGGCGAACGCAGCGAACTGCACAGCAACAATATCCGCTTCATCCAGGTAGGCAGGCGGGAGGGATTGCCGGATCGCGTTCTGGAAGAACTCGATAAAACCGTAGCACTAACCAAAGACAACACGGGTCTGACGCTTGCGCTAGCGTTGAATTACGGTTCGCGCATGGAGATCACCGACGCGGTGCGCGACATCGCGAAGAAGGTGAAGGCCGGCGAGCTCGATCCCGATGCGATCAGTGAAGAGACGATTACACAGCACTTGTACACAGCCGGTTTGCCCGACCCGGATTTACTGATCCGCACGGCCGGCGAGATGCGGCTGAGTAACTACCTGCTCTGGCAGATCAGCTACGCTGAGTTGTACGTCACAGACATCTGCTGGCCCGAGTTTGATATACCGCAGTTGTACAAGGCGTTTGAATCGTACGCGGGGCGCAAGCGGAAGTTTGGCGCGGTGGTTGAGTAGGGTGTGGGGTGTGGGGTGTGGGGTGTGGGAATTCTATTTCTTTGTTCTGCAACGCCGGTCCTGAGCGCAGCGAAGGGGCGGGTTTCTTGGTGGCTGGTGAGATTGTATTTGCTTGTTGTGGCGCGCGAGCTGCCAGCTCGCGCGCGTCAGTTATTGAGAAGTCGTACGTTTACCCCGGGCAAGCCGGGGCTAAGTGTTGTACACCTGTTCGGCAAGGGATTTGAGTTTGTTGAAACATTCATCACGTGATGAGGCGGATGATTGGACGGTGCAGATGGCGGCGCCTTTTGCGATCTCGCGGCCGGGCTCGGGGACATCGGCGATCTGGTCGCGGCTGAAGGTGGCGTAGTAGTCCGGGGCCTTGAAGTCTTTCTTTGCGTAGACGATTGCCTTGCCGAATTGCAGTGGGCGTTGTTTCTTTTCCTTGCGTGAGCCGTCGGTTGGTGTGAGGACGTGTGCGCCGGTGATCTTTTCGATCAGTTCGGCGCTGGCGGGGTAGCGGGGATTAACTTCGATGGGCCAGAGGTCGCCCTTGAAGTCCATGACCAGGTCGATGCCGAAGATGCCGCGCAGGTCGAAGCGTTGGGTGAGTACGACGCCGAGGTGTGAGAGCGCTTCGCGGTTGCGTTCGGTGAGTTGGATGGGGCCGATGGAACCGCAGTAGGCGAAGTCGGTGCCGGCGAAGCACGATTCGCCAATGAGTTGCTCGGTTGCGCCGAGGAGGATGGATGACCAGCCGTCACAGTGATAGACGGCACTGAGTGGCATACCTCGGACGTATTGCTGAAGGTACTGTCCTGCGCCGATGGATTTGCCGGGCTGCCACCATGTGATGTCCTGGCCGCCGTAGGAGTTGAGCGGTTTGAGCAGGTAGCGTGTTTTGCCGAACGAACCGAACGCGAGGCGCCAGAGCCTGCGGAGGAAGGAGATGGAGGTGAGGGTCTGGCAGTGTTTGAGGCCGGGCGTGGTTGGGATGGTCGCCAGCGCGCTGGGCCAGCGGACTTTGCGGACGGCTTCGGGCGAGCTTGTGATAAACGGGTGTTCGAAAGCGACGGCCTTGAGCAGGTCGAACTCGCCATCAAGCCCGCCGGCCAGCAGGATTTTCGCCTGCCCCGGTGCTTCATCCAGCAGTTTTACGATTCCGCGCGGATAGTCTGTTTTTTTAACAACGCGAACGGTGACGCCGGGCATCTCGCGCAGGTCACGATCGCCCCGACGGTCGATACACCATGGGGCAAAACCTGCACGGACAGCAGACTGGGCCGCGGCACGGACCGAGCTGCCGACAATGATCAGCGGTTCCGGCATAGGTACATGATAAAGCACAGCCGGGAGAATGGCACGGTTTGCTTGCCGGATTTTAACGCGTGATCACACTGTTTGTTTGGATAGACATTCATCGCTGATGAACTGGATGAATGCATCATGCAGGCGCTGAGTCACGGGGCCGACCTTACCGTCGCTGATGACCTTGTCATCGACGTGGGTGATAGCGGCGACGTGGACGGTCGTGCCGGTGAGAATGACTTCGTCAGCGCTGAACAGTTGATCGGGGCTGTAGTGCTCTTCGCGGACGGGGATTTCAAGCTTCCGGGCGAGTTTGAGCACAAGCTGACGGGTGACGCCGTTGAGGATGAAGCGATCGGCCGGGTGGGTGATGAGCTGGCCGTCCTTGACGATCATGACATTGGCGTTGGTCGCTTCGGTGACGACATCGCCGCGGTGCAGGATGGCGGCATCGTAGCCGGCGTCGAAGGCCTTGTTGGCGGCCAGGACGTTGGGCAATAGCATCAGCGACTTGATCCAGCAGTTGCTCCACCGCTCATCGGGGGCGAAGACCGCGGATTTGGTGACCACCTGCTCATCCATATCCAGCGCGGCCATGGAGTTGGAGGTGATGAGGACCGTCGGGATCATCCCCTCAGATATCCTGGGCTTCCGTGGGGCGACCCCGAGCGTGATCTGCCAGTAGATGCGGGCATCGGTCTGGTTGTTCTTGGCCAGCAGCTCTTGGGCGATCTCGGGGAAGCGGTCGAAGTCGTCGGGCTGGGCGATCCGGATGCGTTCCAGGCTCTGGCACATCCGCTGCAAGTGCAGGTCCATCCCCAGGGGCTTGCCGGCGTAGTACCGCAGCACCTCGTAGACGCCGTAGGCATAGAGCATGCCCCATTCGTCCACATTGATGGTGGCCTCTGTTTTGGGAATAAATTGGCCGTTGAGATAGATCATCAAGTTGCTCATGGGCAAAAAAGTCTTGTGGGGCGGGCCCGACAAGCCAAACGGCGCCCTGCAGGTAGGTCGCGAGGTATTGTAGCGTGGAAGCCGGAGGTTGTGGATGAGTCCCAGAGCAGCAAGCGGTCTTCTTGCAGGCTGTTGGGTGCGTTACTACACTCGCCGTTTTCGTTCAGAACCCTAGGCCTCGGGAACGGCTATTTTGCGATTTGAGCTCATAGACAGGATAGTGGACCGCCAGGCGGACTCGTTGACCGGCATCAAGACGGTGACGGCGGCGGAGGAGTACCTCGCGGACCACTTCCCCGGCTTCCCGGTGCTGCCGGGCGTGATGATGCTGGAGGCGATGGTCCAGGCGGGTCGGTTGTTTGTGGCCGGGTCTGACGAGCAGCCGGGTGGGCCGCTGGTCGTGACGCGTGTGCGAAACGTGCGTTACGGTAATATGGTCCGACCGGGCCAGGCGTTAGAGGTCAAAGTCAGCCTGCGCAAGCAGGATGAAACGGGTTTTGAGTTCCAAGGCGAGGGTAAGGTGGAAGGACAGTTGGCCGTCCAGGGCCGGTTCCGGCTTGAGCCGTTGGACGCAGCATAAACGACGAGAAGCAAACGACGCACGATCGGAGATAACAAAGATGACGCATGACGAAGTATTCGAAAAGGTCCGTGAAGTTCTGGAAGATGCCTTGGGCGTGGACGAGGACGAAGTAACCCCCGAAGCGACGCTGGGCGGCGACCTCGGCGCCGAGTCGATCGACTACCTGGACATCGTTTTCCGTTTGGAGAAGGCGTTCGGTATCAAGATCAACCAGGCCGAGCTGATGGCGGACAACGTCCTGAGCGATCCGCAGTATGTGCAGGACGGCAAGGTCACGGACAAGGGCATGGAAGAGCTGCGCAAGCAACTGCCCCACGCCGATCTGGATGCGTTCGATGAATCCCGTCAGGTCGATGAATTTCCTAACATCTTCACCGTCGAGAGCATGGTGAAGTTTGTTGAGAGTAAGCTTTAGTCGTGGATCGGGTATCGGGTATCGGGTTTCGGCAGAGATGTCTTCCCGATACCCGAATCCCGAATCCCGATACCCGATACCCATGCGCTGGATCTGGATAGACCGTATTCTCGAACTGGAACGCGGCAAGCGGTGCGTGACGATCAAGAACGTCAGCGCGGCTGAAGAGGTGTTGCATGACCACTTCCCGGCTGAGGGGGATCGGCCGGCGATGCCCGTGTTGCCCAATCCTTTGATCATCGAGGGCATGGCGCAGACGGCGGGGATCATGGTCGGGCACGCAGGCGACTTCAAAGAGAAAGTCATTCTCGCCAAGATCACCAAAGCAGAATTTCATAACGCGGCACGTCCGGGTTATTGCATCCGTTTCACCGCGGAGATGGAAAACTACTCGCAAGCAGGCGCTTCGACACAAGGCACGTGCGAGTTGATCGATCCACACACGCAAGAGGTTAGCCCGCTTGCTGATATCACTTTGATGTTCAGCCATATCGATCACAACATGGCGGGGCTGGCCTTCCCGGAACACAACTTCGTTTTCACCGGACAACTCATGGAAGTGTTACGTGTTTCAGGATTCACATCTGATAAATAAGTAGTTTGTTAGTTAATACGATCCATTCTAAATTTTATTATAAAATTAAAACAATTTTGAACTTAACAAGTTAAATAACTTGTGGATTATCGTGATTGAACTTTACAATAGTCAATCATGGCGGCCGAACGCATCCAACGACTGCTGCGGTTGATCGCGGTTCTTCAACGTGACGAACCCAACACGACCGAGTCTTTGATGAAAGACTTGGATGTCAGTCGCCGTACCCTTTTCCGGGACCTGCGCTCACTCGAAGAAGCCGGTTTCCCCTACAGTCACGAGCGCAGTTTCGGTTACCGGCTAGACAAGCGTTTTCATCTACCGCCGATCAACCTGACCGTGCCGGAAACACTCGGTCTGATGATGTTCGCCAAGGCCGCCATCGCTCAGCGAGAAAGGCCGATGGTCGGCTCCGCACTGTCGGCGATTTATAAACTGATCTCGACCGTGCCGATCCCGATCCGTGATGTGTGCCAGGACTTGATGTCCAACGTTTCAGTGGCGCCGGATGCACAACCGATCGGCGACAAGGAAATGCGGTATCACATGCTGCTGCAGCGTGCGATAGATGAAGGGCGAAGTTGCCGGGTGGTTTATCGCAGCCCGGTGGAGCAGGACGATACCCACGCCGTGCTCAACCCCTATCTTCTGCACTTTGTCAACCGCGCCTGGTACGTGTTAGGTTACACGGACGTACATGACGATGTCCGCATGTTTAAGCTGACTCGGATCAGTGAGTTGGAGATAACCGACGAAGCATTCGAGCGGCCAAAGAACTTCAAAGCCGAAGACAAACTCGGCTCGGCCTGGCGTATGATCCCCGAGGGTAAAGAGTACGAGGTCGTGCTCGAATTCAGCAAGAAGGTCGCGACGAACGTCAGCGAAGTCCGCTGGCATGTCAGCCAAGAGCACGAGTTGCTCAAGGATGGCCGATGCCGAATGAGGTTTAAGGTCGACGGTCTCAGCGAGATCGCATGGTGGGTTTGCGGCTACGCCGACCAGGTGTTGGTGCTGAAACCCCCGGAGTTGCGAGACAAAGTTGAGCAGATGCACCGTAATGCAATGAGGCGATATCAGGACCGGGGCTCACCTGAAGTCGTCACAAAAAGTCAGGTGCCAAAATCCCGCGTCAAGAATCGTGAAACTTCTAATTAAACCGCCGACCCCACTTGGACGTGTCTTCTTATTGAGTTCTTAAAACGGCGGCATTTGGTGCAGATTAATAACAGAGATTAGTTGATCCGCGAGTTCCTGTGCACGCAGACCGCGCGGGCTGTGGTCTCGTGCCCATTGGTCGGCGGCCTCCCCATGCAGGTACGCGCCGAGCACCGCGGCGTCGAAGGCGGACATGTGTTGCGCGAGTAAAGCCGCGATCAGCCCGGTGAGGATATCCCCGCTGCCGGCGGTGGCGAGCGCGGGGTTGCCGGTGTCATTGATGTAAACTCGCTTGCCGTCTGTCACGACGGTGTTCCTGCCTTTCAGTAACACGACGGCATTATGTGCTTGAGCAAGTTTGGCCGCCGCTTGTGGGCGAGAGTCGGGATGTGTTGGAGATTCTTTGATACCCAACGGTTCAGCCAATCGCGCGAACTCGCCGGGATGCGGCGTAAGAATCAGCGGCGAGTTTTTTCTACCAGGACATGGTTTGGCGGTTTGAGCAAGCAGGTTCAAGCCATCAGCATCGAGGACCGTCGGCCGATTGAGTTGCAGCAGTGATACCACGCGCTGCTGGTTACCTGCGGCCAGTCCCATCCCAGGCCCGACAGCAAGTACCGCTTTGCCATCCGGATCGGCTTCATTGATCGTTTGTGACCAATCGTCACTGTCAAGGACGATGCCCGTCGCGCTGGGTTCGATCGTCAGAGTGTGCGGCAGCACGTTACTTGTCGTCGCGATCTTTACCAAACCCGCCCCGGCACGGAACGCGGCACGGGCGCAGAGGGCGGGCGCTCCGATCATCGTCTGGCATCCGCCGACGACGATGACGGTGCCGAAGGTGCCTTTGTGTGCATCAAGCGGGCGCTGGGGTGCGTCGGGAACTTTGTCGATGGTAATCAGGTCGCTCATGATTCGTGGTGTTCGTGCGGTGGATGGTGGTTACGGGAGCCGGCAGCCATGCGGTTGATGAGGCAGGCGTTGTAGGCAGCGCCGAAGCCGTTATCGATATTGACGACGGTGACGCCGGAGGCGCAGCTTGTGAGCATGGAAAGTAGCGCCGTGACCCCGCCAAATGACGCGCCGTAACCGACGCTGGTGGGTACGGCTATCACGGGCGCTTCAACCAAGCCGCCGATCACGCTGGGTAGCGCGCCTTCCATCCCGGCGATACAGATCAATACGCGAGCCCGTCGGAACATGGACAGGTGCGGCTCGATCCGATGCAGCCCGGCAACGCCGACATCATTCACCGAGACGGCCGGGTGCCCCAGGGCTTTGCAGGTCAGCAGGGCTTCTTCAGCGACAGGCAGGTCGCTCGTGCCGGCGGTGATGATTGGGATCTCGGCCAATCCCTCGGCTGGAGCGGGGGCTGAGCCAACAATGAGTGTACGGCCGCGCGTGCCGACTTCGATCGGCTTGTCGGTGAAGACACGATTGACCGCCTGAACATGCGAATCATCAGTACGAGTAACCAGGACACAGGACTCACGCTCGAGGATCGAGCCGATGATCGCGACCAACTCATCAGCGCTTTTGCCTGCTGCGTAAACCACTTCGGCAAAGCCGCAACGGTGTCGGCGGTCGTGGTCCACGGTGGCAAAACCCAGCGATTCGGCCCGCTGTGCCAATATCGCCTGACGGGCCTGTTCGGGCGTCAGTTCGCCTTGTTGGCAACGGATGAGGATGTCTTGAAGTGCATCTGGCATAAGCAGTAATAACTATTTTGTAAATTTCATACACCAATTTGGCGCCCAGTGCCATACACATGGCACTGGACAGTTGGCGGCCACCTTATTCTTAGACCGCCGGTTCGGGTCGGTTTCCGGGGCGACCCTGGCCTGGTACTCCGGGACATGCTAGCACGGTCTTGCCGCAACGCACATCCTCTCGTACCGATCCCCAAATCGGTCACCGCTGCGGCTACCTACGCCTCTATTCAGCATTTCGGACCTGGATATCGATTCGTCCGAACGTCGGCAACATATCAATCATTCCGCCGATTAAGTTGCCATCGGCCATGGAAGAAACGGATAGCGTGATGTGCGCAGCATCGAAGTCCCGATCGCGAAGGACCGCATCAAGATCGACCCAGCGCCCGCCCTCGGGCCCCTGCTCGGTATCGGTGAGCCAGGCCTGTGTCCACATGTGGTAGCCGAAGACGCCCTGCTGGCCGAGAAAATCATCGACGTAGAGCAGGCCGGATACCGTTCGAGCGGGGATGCCTTTTGCCCGTAAGAGTGCGGCAAGCAACACGGCGTGTTCGGTGCAGTCCCCTTGCGCGGTCTGTGCAATCTGGCTGGCGCGTGCCAGGCCGAAGGAAAGGTCCTTCTCTTCGATGTAGCTGTGAACAAAAGCACGGAACCGGCTGGCGATCACATAATTGGGTTCGTCTTGGTTGATATCAGCCAAGGCTTTCTTGAAGACTTCCTGCACCGCTTCACTTTTAAAATCAATCATGTCAGATGACGCGAGGTCGGCATCGGTCGGCAGGTCGTCGATGACGTTTACGGGTTCATCCATATCGACGACGACGGTGGCGGTGGTCTTGTCATTCCAGACGACGCGCTGGTAACCGGTGCGTGGAAGGTTGGTGGGTGTGTCGCCGTTGCCTTTGATCCGGATGTTGTAGATCGCATTGCGCGACTGGCGTGCGTTTGGGATCGACTTATCCGGTCGCAGCAGCGTCTGGGCCATGATGCGAGGTGGATCGATTTCTGATTTGGCGAGTTGTTCATCGGCCTCGACGACGACCATTTCCATACCGGGCATGATCTGTACGGTTGTTTTGACCCCCCTGCCGTGTTCATCGACGTACTCCTTGACGGTGAGTCCGGGCATGTTCGACATCGTGGCTTCCCAGACGATGGCGGGGACGATCTTGCCGAACACCTCGACATTTTCCTTGCCGATCACCTTGGAAGACATGGTCATGGGATTGAGCCCCATGCTGATATCAAGCATGCCGACGGAGATCTCTTTATCGCCGCTCTCGATAGCTTCAGCGATAACGCGCTGAGCCGCGGCGGGCGGGTGGAACGAAGGATCGGGCAGTGGCTGGGTCGCGGTGTTGGCGGCTGCGCCCTGGCCTGTCGTAATCTTCACCTGATCATCGGTGAATTGATAATGCTGAACGATCGCCATAGCGCCGGGCTTCATCGTTGAAGAGGCCTCAACGGGTTTGCCGTCGACGGTCTCGACGAACCACGAATCAACCTCGATCGTGATTTGGGCGTTGTCGCGCTTTACGCTGAAGCTCATATCCGTCTGCGTGATGATCCGATCTTCCTTTTGGCGCTCGGTGACATGCATGTATCCGGCGCGCTGCCCGGAGATTTCCATCACGTACCAGCGATCGAAGTTGGTGACGGCCTGATCCTGGGCGCAGGTCCCGGCCGGTGAAGCAAACAGACACAGCAGCGCTAAGAGCACCGCCACGATTGTGTGGGTCTTGTTCATGTGGGCTATTGTACCGAATGGCCGGCGATCAACTTGTTTAGATTCTGAAGACTCTCGGGCGGGTAGAAGGCAAAGCACCAGTCGCGTTTGCGGGCAATCCGGGCGTTTTGCAGGCCCAACCTGGCACGATTGAGTTCTTGCTGTGCGCTTTCGATCACGCTTGGGTATTGCTCTGCAAGCTGTTGATTGAGCTGATGGATGCGTTTGAAGGCGCTACGTCGGCGGTCGTGATCGCGGTCGTCGTTCATGTGGGCGAGCAGTTCGCACTTTTCACGGGTTGCTTCGTTATCAAGGTCAAGTTCGCGGTCGATATTGTGCAGCAGGTGATGGTAACGCCAGACAGCGTGATCGACTTGGGCGCGGTCGGCGACGGGAACATCCAGATCGAGATAAAGATCAGCGGTAGCACCCGCCATGGGCGCGAGGATTTGGCCTGTCCAACTTTCCCACCATAGTTCGGTGATTTTGTCATAGGTCAGGCCGCCGGTGCCGTGGATAAAAAGGTTGCACAGGCTGCTGCGCATCACGGCCGTGAGTAATAACGCACGCGGCAACAAGGTATAGGTATCGCGGTCAACAAGTTCACCGTTCTCAAATACGAAGATCGGTTCGGAGTCCGCAAGGTCAGCGAACACGCGCCGGCGTGGCTGGTTCCAACACACCGCCCACAAAGGCAACTCAACGAGTTCACGGCTAAAGATCAGCGGCGCCATACCCGCTTCCGGTATTTGGTACACCGCACGGTTATAAGCTTGAGCACAATCGGCGGCATCGTGAAGCATGCGATGAGTAATCGATTCGTAGGCGGGCAAACCTGCAAGATCGCTGACAAACATCACGGGGACGTTGCCGACGTATGGCTGTTTAAGACGGTGCAAAACCACCGCGATCTGTTCAGCGAGACTGCTGCAAACCGGCATATCGGCGAGCACTTGTTTAAGCAGATCGGTGTATGGCGAATCGACCGTGACGAGTTGATTCTGGATGACTTGCGGGTCGGCCGGTTCCTGGAAACCGGTGGGCACATCCTGCTTCTGATTGGCGAGGAACAAGGTGCGGACTTGCAGGCGTTGCTGTTCAATATGCGGAACTTCCAACCGCCATGCTTCGTTGGTGTCCTGGTCGACGATGATGTGTAGTTTGCGTGTTTGGTATCGCTGTGCAGCGATGGACATCGCTACATCTTTAGCGAGGATGCCGGGGTGCCAGAGTTGGGCCTGGTGGCCGGTCGCGATCAGTGGTGCGGGTTGATCGGGTAAGGTCGCGGTGCCCAGACGTTCGGCGCGTTGATTGATGCGTTGGATCAGGTCGCCGAGCTCGTGTGCATGATCCCCAAGCGACCATTGATCGATCGCCGGCTCAACACGCACGCTGGGATCGGGATAACTCATACCGAGGCGGTACAGGGGGCGAACTTGTCGGGATGCTTAGCCAGTTCGGTTCGGAAGACTTCCTTGTAATGCTGGAGCCGATGATCCGCATCATCGAGCGGTCCGCCGAAACTACGATTCGGATCGTTGTAGATCAGGTTGATCGGTATCTCCTTGATGCGCAGGTCGGCGGCTGCGGCCATAACCCAGGCCTGCAGCGGCACCGCGTAACCGGTCTCGTCGATGTGCATGTGCTTGAGCGTGGAGACGCGATAGGCTTTGTACCCGCAGAAAGCATCGGTAAGCTCAAGGCCGAGACAGCGGTTGATCATTCCGGTGATCTGAGTGTTGATCGCGCGACGGTCTTCCGGCGGCGGGTCTCCACAACCTTCGCATCCCAGGTATCGGCTGCCGGAGATGATGTCGGCATCATCCTGTTTGATGGCTTCGTAAAAGTCGGGCAGGCTTTCCGGTTCGTGCTGCTCGTCGCAATCCATCGTGATCAGCCAATCGTATTTGTAGCACTGTGCGTGGCGGAAGGCGTCGCGGATCGATCGGCCGTAGCCGCGGTTTTCAGCGTGGCGGATGACGTCGACGGGTTGTTTGGCGAGCAGCGTCGGCGTGTCGTCGGTTGAGCCGTCATCGATCACAAGGATGTTCTTGGCGTAGTCGCGGACCTTATCCAACACGCGGTTGACGTACTTCTGTTCGTTGTAAACCGGGATGGTGACGACGATTCGCGGCTGGTCATTGCATACGAGCATACGGTGTCCTCGTGGAGGTATGGGCCAAGCATTTAAAGGTAGGCGACCCGCCGCCGCCGATCAACCCAAATAACCGGCAAGGACTGAAAACTGTTCCACGGAAAGCGATTCCGGCCGGGCATTGGGATCGATGCCCTCGGGTAACGCGGTATCTCGGCCGAGGATCGCTCCGAGCTGTTTGCGGCGTTTCTGGAAGAGTTTCTGCAGTAGATCGCTGAGTTTGCCGGGGTCATCCGTCAGTGGGTTTGCCCGTCTTATCATCCGAACGACCGCGGAAGCGACTTTCGGCGCGGGCCAGAAGCATGCGGGCGAAAGCGTGCCGACGATATCGACCTCGCACATCGCCTGGAGGACGACGCTGAGCGGGCCGTAGTCTTTGCCACCCGATTTAGCCGTGATCCTGTCGGCAACTTCACGCTGGACCATGATGATGGCGGTCGTCATCTGCGGGTGATCGACCGCGAGATTGATAAGCAATGGTGAAGCAACGTTGTAAGGGAGGTTGGCGATGAGTTTGTAGGATCGGGTATCGGGTATCGGGTGTCGGGTATCGGGAGAAAATGATTCAAGCAGTTCGATGACGTCGGGGTTGAGAGTGTGTTTGGATTCGAGGATGTCGCCGAGGTGTAACCGGAAGTGGTCGGCGTAAGGTTTTGTTCGTTCTTGCAGGATCGGTTGCATATCTTCATCTATTTCGACGGCAAGAACATCTGCGCCGGCTTCGAGCAGACGTTCGGTGAGCGCGCCGGTGCCGGGACCGACTTCGAGTACAAGCTGGCCGGGCCTGATGTCGGCGGCCTGCATAATGCGCTGCATGTGGTTGCCATCATGCAGGAAGTTCTGTCCGAAACGCTTTTTCGGGTGCAGGCCGTGCGCGGCGAGCAGGTTCTTGATGTCGGAAAGGGTTTGGGCCATACACGCTACAGCATAACCCAAACCATGGTGGGTATGGCGTCTTGCATGTTAATGGGTTTTTTCAGACCCATTAACTGCAAGACAGAAGTCCGGCCGGATCGGCTGTCAGGAGCGGCGCTTCTGCAGCAAAGCAAATACACCCAGCGAAAAGATTCCAATGCTCATCGGCTCGGGAACCGTTGCGGCATCAAAGGTAATGGGAGACCAGAGATGCTCAAAAATCTCAATATCCGCTATGCTGATAAACCCGTCTCCATCAAAGTCGGGGCCTTCAAAGCTGGGGGTAACATTCTTGTGAAAATTAATCAACACGATGTCCAGGTCATCAAGACCCGTAAAGCCATCCCCGTTGACATCTCCCGAAGCGGCGTAAGGATCGAATTCCCATGCGGTCTGTGATGTGCCGGCGTTCCAGTTATCAAGCAGGATGTCCAGGTCGTCGAGACCCACGTACTGGTCCCCGGTGGGATCGGAACGTGGATCGCCCGAGCCGTCGGTATTCCACTGATCCAATAAGATGTCCAGGTCATCCAAGCCGGTGAAGCCATCCAGATCCAGGTCGCCTGGCACGAAGTCGGTTTGCAGCACGCCGCCGGAGACCGTTCCCCCGATAAACTTGGCCTGATACATCCCCCACTCGAACACTCCCAACGACCAGACACCTTCGGCATCATCGCTGAAAACAAAGTTGCCGATCATTGGGCCCGTGCCGTTGCTCCAATCCCAATTGGCATTGACTTGATCAGGTCCGAGTATGAACGTGTCGGCAGCCCCCAGTTCTACGGCACCGGCCAACGTGCCATAAATTGAACCGATCCTGCCTACGAACGTGTCGAACAGCAGTGCCGGAACCACGTCTATCACAGCCTGAGAAGGCGCAGTATCAACTCCACCCGGGCCTAGATTGATCACCTGCCCCTGCGTCAGTTGGACATAAATATTGGCACCGTAGAAGTAGCTGTCTGCCGTGACATTCACTGCATTGGCGACGTTGCCATTATCGGTTGAAACATCGACGTCGAGATTGACTTTGCCATACAGATTGACTGAAGTCGCCAGGACAATCGCGGTTGCGGTAACAGTTCTGAACATATGAACCCCCATTTAAGAGTGCTGTAAATCGAGACATTAAAACACGAAGATATAGCTGTATCAACTACGTTTGATACGTCTTTTCATTGCTATCAGTAATCCCGGAACTACTAGTGAGAGAGATGCGGGCTCAGGTACAACGGCAATGGGTGGCGTGCCATGGTTCCAATTACCATAAACGATGTTGTAATCATCCAACCCAACAAAGCCGTCACCAGAAGCATCACCGGACAATAAATCACCCGGCGTCACGTATTGGTAGTTATGGATCAGGATAATTTCCAGATCATCTAGCGAGACGAAGCCATCGCCGTTCAGGTCGCCCGGCAACTCTTGCGGTAGGCCCCAAGGCATCTGAATTACACCAGCATTCCAATTGTTGAGGACGACATCAAGGTCCTCAAGCCCGATGTAATCACCGAGCGGCGGGTAAATCGTGGGGTGAGTTCCCGGGACCGTATTCCAGTTGTCCAGAATGAAGTCTAAATCCTCGAGTCCGACGTAGTTGTCGAGGTTGATATCCCCTGGGTTGAAGTCGGCACGCAGTACGCCGTCTTGAATCGTGCCACCCAGGTATTTCACTTGATAGGCGCCTGTTTCAAGCACGCCAAGCGACCAGGTGCCTTGGGCATCATCACTGAAAACGAACTGACCAATACTGCTATTTGTAATCGGCCCACTCGAACCTGACATCCCCCGCGCCCAAGCGGCACTGATGCTGGTGGGTCCTGATAGATCGAACACGCCACCGCCCAATTCGACCGCACCCCCCATCCCCGCAGTCAACTCACCGATTCGACCGACATAGGTATCGAATTCCAGGCTGGGTAAACTCACGGGTGGAGCGGTATCCACCCCGCCGGGTACATTAACCACCGATCCCTGGGACAAGTCCACCACGATCTGGGCACCGCACCATCGGTTGGTCGTGCTGAGAAGCAGGTTGTTGGCCACCATGCCGGTGGTTGAAGTGGAATCAACATCAAGCGTAATCGTGGCAAATGCGGGCTGCGTAAAAACAACTACAGATGCGGCTGTGAGAAGTGCTCGGTACACGATAGCCCCCTAGTCAAAGAGTGAGTAAAAATGTTTGGCGACCTGATTCTACCGCGCCCCCCCTCGAATTACACGAAGAAAAGATAGGTAGTATGTAAATTAGTTGTGCTTACAAGCCAAAATATCGTACTTACAAGCCAACAGCGTTAAGCCAGGTCTTTGCCATGAGCATGTGGCCGGCCAGTGTCGGGTGTACGCCGTCGCGTGTCCAGTAGTCGCCCGGGGCTTTTTCCAGCGCATCATCGAACGCTTGTTGATACGGCACCCAAATCGCATTGTGTTTTTTTGCTAAGCGATTGGCGGCTTGACGATAGGCGGCAAAGGCTTCGAGGTGTTCGGGTTGGAAGTCGCCTGCTTCTAATAAGAAGGGCTCGCTGAGGATCAGCTGTACATCGGGTAGCTCTGCGCACGTGCGTTCAAGAAGGATGTCGTAGCTGTTTTCATAATCTTCGATGGTCCCGCCGTAGCCGCTGGTGCGCAGATGCCAGTAGTCGTTGATGCCGACCATGATGCTCAGGACATCGGGCTTGATGTCCAAGCAATCTTCCTGCCAGCGGTCGGCAAGTTGAAAAACCTTGTCGCCGCTGATGCCGCGGTCGTAGATCTTGAGCTCCGCCTCAGGGTATTTACGCATCAGTTCGGCCGAGACGTGGAAGACGTAGCCGTGTCCGAGGGCGGCGGGTTCATTGGGGGTTTTCAGGTCGCGATCGCGGTTGGCGTCGGTGATGGAATCACCCTGAAAAAGGACGGTAGCGCCGGGTTTTAACTTCATGTTCGGGAGTATATCGCTGGCCGCTTAGGCGTGCTACGATACCCCGATGCCGATTCGGAAGTTGCCCAAAATGCTCGTCAATCAGATCGCCGCGGGGGAGGTGATTGAACGGCCTGCGTCTGTCGTGAAGGAACTGGTGGAAAACAGCCTTGATGCGGGGGCGACACGGATCGAAGTCGCGGTCGAGGATGGCGGGCGACAACTGATCCGAATCAGCGATAACGGCACGGGCATCCCGCCGGAGGAGTTGACGCTGGCGGTTGAGCCGCACGCCACAAGCAAACTGACCGCGGCCGAACAGCTCGCGGCGATCGGGACGCTGGGCTTCCGTGGTGAAGCGCTTGCATCGATCGCGAGTGTGAGTCGATTGAAGATCACCAGCCGGGCGACGCGCGAGGGGCAGACGGATGAAGCGGCGGCGGCGCTGGAGGTTGTGGGCGATCAGTTAAGTGAAGTGACGCCAAGCGCCGGTTCGCCGGGCACGGTGATTGAAGTGCGTGACCTGTTCTTCAATACACCGGCACGTCGAAAATTCCTGCGGACCGCGCCGACCGAGTTCGGACATATTAATGACACACTGACGCGCATCGCGATGGTGCATCACGGCGTTGCGTTCAAACTATCGCACAACGGCAAGACGACATACGACATGCCGACCGACACTGACCGGGCACATCGCTGTGCGCAATTGCTTGGCGGCAAGGACAGCGAAGATGCGTTCATGGAGTTTGAGCACATCGATTTGCCGGACCGTGGCGGCGCGCGGGTGTGGGGTTTGGCGGGACAGCCTTCGATTGCACGTCAGACGGGCAAGGGGTTGTACCTTTGCGTGAACGGTCGGCCGATCAAGGACCGCAACCTGACGCACGCGGTGAAGGAAGCGTACCGCGGGCTGATGCCGATGGATAAGTTCCCGGTGGCGGTGGTGCTTTTGGAGATCGATCCGCACGCCGTGGATGTGAACGTACACCCGACCAAGGCGGAGGTGCGTTTCCGCAATCCATCGCATGTACACGGGCTGGTGCTCTCAGCGGTACGTCAACGTTTATTAGGCGGCGACCTGACGCCGAGCGCATCACTGCAAGGTAATTCTTTTCAACCCTCAAGCCTCACCCCTCAAGCCTCAAGCCTTTCGCCTCAGGTGACCACCGATGCGTTCGTCGACTTTTTCAAGCGGATGGACCCGAAGCAGAAGGGTTTTGCTTACCAGGAAGTGCGCAAGGCGCTGGTGGAAGAGGACCCGTCAGCAATCAATGATGAAGAGGAACCCCTCATTCCCCCCACTGTTGATACGCCCAGTCATGTATCGCCCCTTAGGTCTCAGTCCATTCTTCAGGTGCACAAAAGCTACCTGGTAGCCCAGGATGATGATGGATTAGTTATTGTTGATCAGCATGCGCTGCATGAGCGTGTGATGTTTGAGACTTTGCGCAAGCGTGTGCTGGGTGAGGGTAAACCGCTGGAAAGTCAGCGCCTGTTGATGCCGGTGATATTGGATGCGGACGCCGAGAAGCAAGCGTTACTGGATGAGATGCAGCCGTTACTTGCGAAGATCGGGGTGGAATTGGGTTCGGTCGGGCCGGACGCGGTGGCGGTGCAGGCGTTTCCATCGTTTCTGTTTGAGCGCAACGTCGAACCAGAGCCTTTCATCAATGACCTTGTCCACAAGGCCGAATCGGGCCAGTTGGACATCAGCAACCCGAACGCGGAAGAAGCGGCGTTACACGAAGTGCTGGACATGATGTCGTGCAAAGCGGCGGTCAAAGCCGGGGACAAGATGAGCGAGGAAGAGCTATCCGCGTTACTGGCCAAGCGCCAGGAGATCGAACGCTCAAGCAACTGCCCGCACGGCCGGCCGACAACGCTACGGCTGAGCCTTAAGGATCTGGAAAAGCAGTTCGGGCGTACTTGATAATGATGGTGATAGCCGCAGGGCTTACGCCGCAATGGGCGAGCAAGCTCGCCCGCTAAACGGGGGTACGGATCATCCTAATGCCGCTGCGCCGCTGATGATTTCGCTCAGTTCCGTGGTGATGGCCGTCTGGCGTGCGCGGTTGAACTTACGCTTGAGCGTCTTCTGCATCTTGCCCGCGGCGTCGGTCGCGGCCTTCATGGCGATCATGCGTGAGAGCTGCTCACTGACGGTCGCTTCGTTGAAGCACTGGAAGAGGCTGGTCTTCACGGTGATAGGCAGCAACTCGCTGAGCAGTTCTTCCGGCTCAGGAGAGAAGTCGTAAACGATCTCAGGGCCGGCGGCTTTCTTTTCGCCTTCCTCCGGAGCGGGCGGCTCCATAGGAAGCAACTGGTGCACGCGAGGCTCTTGGCGGGACATCGACACGAACGCGGTGTAGATCACCTTCACCGAGTCGTATTTACCCTCGGTAAAGTCGTGCATGTATTGCTCAGCCAAACGTTCGACATCGGCGTATTCCGGCTTGTCGTCGATGTGGCTGTGGAACGAATCAACTTGGATGCCGGTAAACTTGAAGTAGCTGTTGGCCTTCTTACCGACTACTTCGACGGCGGCGTTCTGAGCGTTTCTGATTTCGGCGATGGCGGTGCGGAGCAGGTTGGCGTTGTAGCCGCCGCAGAGTCCGCGGTTGGAACTGATGACGAGAATCAGTTGCTTGCCGACCGGGGGTTTTGGCGCGCTGAGCAGCGGGTCGGACACCTCGCCGGACTGGCTGAGCGTGGCGGCGAGTTCGCTGACGATCTCGCTGATCCGCTGGGTGTAGAGCTGGGCTTCGGTCGCCCGTTTCTGCATCGCCTGGAAACGAGCAGTGGAAATCATCTGCATCGTCTTGGTGATGCGTTGGATATTCCCGACTGCTTTGATCCGGCCCTTGATTTCACGTGTTCCGCTTGCCATAGGCGGATCATGATAACGACTGACCGGGCCGGGGCAACGTCAGGGGTCGCCCGACCCGGCTGGGAGGGTTGTGCGTCAAGGCTGGTTCGCGCAAATATCAGCCAAATGATTGTTTAAATCAGGCGGCGGTCCCAACGGGCATGGGATCGAAGCTGTGCTGGTGCTGTCGGGTCGATTCTGAGACCGGCTTGGGCCGACGTCGGCTGAATTTTCGGGCGACCAGGCCCCCTGCGACGCCGGTGATGACGGGCGTCATAGCGGTGATCGAGCCGGCCGCGATCCAGAGCACCGGGATCGGGGCAAAGACCGAGCGTAACGCGGTGTCCGCCATCGGTACGAGCTGGTCAGCGGCCAGATAAAACCCCAACGCGGCACAGATCGCGACAGATCCAGCAATGATGATTTTCTTGTAAATATTTGTCGTTTCCATGATTAAACCCACTCATTGTAGTTTTTATTGGTGATGACACCGGCAACTCACCGGTGTTAACCATGAAGTCGAAGCTGGTTTTAAAACATGGCAGGTAATGATCGATTTATTATGAAATTTTGAAGCGGACAGCTTTCGGGGCAGGCAAGCAGCATTTTTTCCTGGTTTTTTGAATCCGATCAGCGCTGCGAGCGAATATATATCCGACAGCCAAACCGGGCGGGTTTGGCACTAACAACGACAATCGAATCAGGAGATGAAAAATGTTTATCAAGAACCATGCTACCGGTGCGCTCGCAGCGGCTGTAACTGGCCTGGCGATCGCGGGATTTTGTAGTCCCGGCTTGGCTCAGTGCAGCAGCTACGAGTCGTCTGCTACCAGCACACACAACGCTGAAGCTAAACATGGCGACATCGTAGAAGTTGCCGTGGAGGCGGGCACGTTCAACACACTGCTCGCCGCAGCTGATGCTGCCGGATTGGTCGATGCCTTGAAAAGTGAAGGGCCGATCACCGTCTTCGCACCTACCGACGAAGCCTTTGCCAAGCTGGGTGACGCGAAGATCAAAGAGCTACTGAAGCCGGAGAATAAGGCGTTGCTTGCGTCGATCCTCACATACCACGTCGTACCGGGAGACCTCAAGGCCAAGAAAGTAACCAAGTCCGACGCCCTTAATACACTCAACGGCCAACGTGTTGATATCAATGTCAACGACAAGGGCGCCTACATAGACGGGGCCAAGATCGTTGCAACCGACATCGAGGCCAGCAATGGCAGGGTGCATGTGATCGACTCGGTGATCCTGCCCAGCAGTGCTGACATCGTGGCGACGGCGGTGGAAGCCGGGTCGTTCAACACGCTGGCGGCGGCGTTGAAAGCGGCGGGCCTGGTCGAGGCGCTGAAGAGCGACGGGCCTTTCACGGTCTTTGCTCCGACGGACGAAGCGTTTGCGGCACTACCTGAAGGCACGGTCGAGAGCCTGCTGAAGCCTGAGAACAAGGACAAGCTCGCGGCGGTTCTGAAGTACCACGTCGTACCGGGCCGGGTCTTTTCCGATGCGGCGGCGAAGGGCGCTACCGTGGACACACTGCAGGGCCAGAGCATCACGACCCGCTCAGAGGACGGTAAGGTCTTTGTAAATGACGCACAGGTCGTCACGGCAGATATCGACACGAGCAATGGCGTGATCCACGTGATCAACAAGGTGATCCTGCCCGGAGCCAAGTCCGCCGACGCGGGTGCCAACAGCGCCATGACCATGCGTAGCGAGTAAGACTTCAGAAAATGGCCTGCCTATCATTCGCCAGTCGCACAACCATGCTCATTGCCAGTAGCATGCGACAATCAGGCGGGCCACGGAGCAGAGACTTGACCGAGACCGTGTCAACAACATTACAACGCGTAGCCGCGGGCGATAAGTCCGCGGTGCGCGTTTTTGTTGACCAGTACAAGTCGCTGCTCTGGTCGCTGGCCAAGCGGTACAGCCCTAGCCGGACCGAGGCGGAGGACGCTGTACAGGACGTTTTTGTTGAACTATGGGAGAAGGCGGCGCGATTCGATCCAAGCAAGGCATCGGAAAAGACCTTCGTGGTGATGATCGCGAGACGGCGTCTGATCGATCGGCTGCGAAAACAAGGCAGGCAGGTGCCGACAGTACCGCTGGATGCTTCCAGTGAAGTCACCGAATCGGATTCAGACAAGCTTGAGAAGGACGAAACCGTACGCAAAGCTAAAAATGCCCTGCGCACGCTGCCCGAAGCACAACAACAGGTCATCAAGCATTCGATCTATGGCGGTCTGACGCATTCGCAGATCGCAGAGAAGTTAGGGATCCCGCTGGGGACGGTGAAAACCCATGCCCGGCGGGGATTAATCAAACTCCGTGAAGCGATCCAGGCGGACACGGTCATGGGAAGCGAGGTGTCGGCATGACAGACCATGCGCACAACCATGACGATCGGTTGCTTGAGTTGCTGGCTGAACAGGCCGGGGCCGGGCTGGATGCGTCAGAGGTTGAAGAACTGGATGCCTTGCTCGAACAGGCAGAATCGGGCGAGGACATGGAGGGGCTGGAACTGGCGGCCGCGGCGGCTTACCAGGTGTTTGATATGCAGGCTCAAACCGAACTGGAACCGATGCCCGAATCCCTGAGCGAGAAGCTGATCGCGGTGGGTGAAGCAAAAATCGCGTCGAAGTCGGATACAACAGATCAAGCACCTACCCTATTATTCAAGAAACATCAAACCCAGGCATCGAGCGGGCTGCGTCATCCGGCCTGGGGCTGGCTCGCGGCAGCAGCGGTTCTGGCAATCTCGGTAACGGCGTGGCTGGCGATGTCGGTCAATCAGACGCCAGCCGGCTACGCGTCCCAACGCCAGCAGTTGCTGACACAAACAGATGATGTGGTCCGCAGCGAATGGGTCGAATCCGATGACCCGGTCTACGGCAAGGTGAAGGGGGATGTCGTCTGGTCGGATAGCAAACAGCAAGGATACATGCGCCTGGTCGGTATGCCCGTCAATGACCCGACTGTGCAGCAGTACCAACTCTGGATCGTCGACCCTGATGTCGACAGCCACCCGGTGGACGGCGGTGTGTTCGATGTCAATAAAGATGGCGAAGTGATCGTCCCGATCGATGCGAAACTATACGTCGACAAGCCGACGATCTTTGCGATCACGGTCGAGAAGCCGGGCGGTGTGGTAGTGTCCGCCGGACCTTTGCGTGTGGTAGCGCCGGTTAAAAGTTGAATGCCCGACGATTCACAGGCTATTTTATGAATCGCTACCCACGATTGACGTCGTGGGTTTTTCATGGCCAAGCGCGAGAATTAAGATATAATGCGGCTAAGACCACCCCTCATTCACTTGGAGGTTTGCCATGGACACTGCCGACCTCACCTCTTCGCAGGCGGAAAATCCTGAACAAGGCGCATTGGAAACGTTCAAGGCCCCACCGGGCGCGGGAACGTTGGGCACGTGGCTGTTCACTGCCGGACTGACGGTGGCGTTCGCGTGGCTGCTATTCGGGTACACGGTGACGCGGATGAAGTCGGATGTACCGAGCCCGCCGATGCCGGTGTGGTTCTGGTTCAGCACGTTCTTCATTCTCGTCTCGAGCGTGACACTGCACTGGTCGTACCTCTCAGCGAGGATGGGACGGGTGACGGTGGCAAAGCAGGCACTGCGTCTGGCGACCGTGCTGGGGATTATTTTCCTGCTGCTTCAGGTCCCGGGCCTGGTGAAGCTGGTGCAGGGGCACCGCGGGCTTGAGGGTGTGCAGGCGACCCCTTACGTGCTGGTGCTTGCTCTGGTGAGTCTGCACGGCCTGCATGTGCTTGTCGGGATCGGCCGATTGCTCGTGCTGAACAAGAAAAAGTACACGCAGATCGCTGATGAACACGGCGGGGCAAGGCTGAAGCAGATGTGTCTGTTCTGGCACTTCCTGGCGGTGGTGTGGGTCGCGATGTTCGGTGTGATTCTGTGGGCGTGATATGAGCCTTTAGCCATTAGCCTTTAGCACGGACTTCAGATTGAACATTGCAGTTTGAAGATTGAACATTTAAGTCACCCGCCCCTTCGCTTCGCTCAAGACCGGCGCTGAGGGGTGGGGAAACCGATAGCAATTAGCTCTTGGTAGTATTGCGTATCCAATGCCTGTGATATTAAATCAGGTGGTGATTTACGCCATGTTGCGATCCTGTGGCGTTATGCGACGATACGCGGATGCAACACGTCACCGAATGGCTTGATACGTACCCCGTCTTTTGGCCGCTCTTTATTATACTTGCGCGCATCACAGACGTGTCGGTGGGCACGATCCGAACGATCTTTGTCGTGCGCGGCCGACGATGGACCGCGGCAGGTCTTGGGTTTATTGAGGTGATCGTCTGGGTGTCCGCGGTATCGGGCGTGCTGGCGCATCCTAATCTCGTGAAGATCATTTCCTACGGGGCGGGATTTGCGATGGGTAATGCGGTTGGCATCTGGATCGAGGGGATGCTGGCGATCGGACAGCAGCGGATTATTGCCATCAGCAAACACTACAGCCACTCGGTCGCGATGGCGCTGCGGATGGCGGACTACATGGTGACAGAGATCCCGGCCCGTGGTATGCAAGGCGAGGTCGCAATGTGTTTTGCCATTGCTCCACGGAAGAAAACCAATCAGATCGTGAAGATTATCAAAGGCTGCGATGAAGATGCGGTCATCGTGATCGAAGATGTACGACAAACCGTGATGAACCGCAGACCCGAAACATCGGGCCCCATCACGGGTTGGCGCGCGATCGTGAAGAAGAAGTGAGTGAGATTTATGATTTTGGATTTATGATTGATGATTTGTTTTTCAAATCCCACATCACCAATCATAAATGCCTCATCCTCTGCGCGTTCGGAACTTCCCGCCCAAACCTTTCTTAGGCAGATTCTTGGGGATGTTGCCATCGGGGAACATGGCTTTGAGTTCTGCTTCGTTATAGCCGGAGGTGTCGATGGCGCTACCGGCGCGGGATTCGAGCGTACGGGCGGGCGCGGATGTACGACGGGTTTCGGCGTCTCGAAGCTCTTTGATGTCCTGGGGAATCGGGCCGGGCTTGAAGTCGGGGTAGTCCAGTTTCTCGATCAAGGCGCCGGACAATTTTTCGATCTCGGTCAGGAGTTGGCCCTGGTCGGGGCTGACAAAGCTCCATGCGATCCCGCGCCGACCCGCTCGAGCGGTCCGGCCGATACGGTGGACATACACCTCGGGGTCCTCCGGCAGATCGTAGTTGATCACGTGCGTGATATGCTCAACGTCGAGTCCGCGTGCTGCCAGATCGGAAGCGATCAGCACATCGAGCTTGCCTTGGCGCATCGAATCCATGACTCGGTTGCGCTTGCGCTGGTGCAGGTCGCCGTGGATTTCACGGGCGCTGACATTCTTTTCGCGCAGGTACTTCGTGATCTTGTGGACGGTCGCCTTGGTCTTGCAGAACACGACGGTGGTGTCGGGCTTCTCATTCTTAAGTAAGTGCAGCAGCAGCGCTCGTTTGTCCCACGGCTCGACGGGTAGGTATTTTTGATCCACCATCGAAACCGTCAATGAGCCGGACACGGTGGTGATCTTCTTGGCATCCTTCTTCATGTAGGATCGGCCGAGCGCTTCGATTTCGTCATCGATTGTGGCGGAGACGAAAACGGTCTGGTGCTCACGCTTGACGTTGCGAAGGATCTTCTTGATGTCTTCACGGAAGCCGATGTCGAGCATACGGTCGACCTCGTCGAGAATGACGAAACGGATATCGTCGAAGTGGATCTGTTTTCGGCCGAACAGGTCCATCACACGGCCGGGTGTGCCAACGATAATGTGGCCACCGCTTTCGACGGACTTTTTCTGTGCCCGCATGGATTCGCCACCGATGATGCAGGAGGTTTTAATCGGGGTGTACTTGCCGAGAACATCAAGTTCGGCGGCGACCTGAGTCGCCAGTTCGCGGGTGGGTGTCAGGACAAGCGCCTGCATGCTGATATCGGGATCAGCCATGTGGAAGACGGGCAGGCCGAATGCCGCGGTCTTGCCGGTGCCGGTGCGGGCCTGGCCTATCACGTCGTTGCCCGCGAGGACCTCGGGGATGAGTCGGGCCTGGATATCGGTTGGATGCTCGAAACCGACTTCGGTGAGGCCTTTCACGACGCTGTTGCGCAGGCCGAGATCGGTAAAACTTTGATTGGTGTCAAATAAATCGTTGGTCATGGTGGGGATCGCCCGCACCGCCCTATCGCTGGGAAACGATGGGCGGGTATGTGTCATCCAGCGTCGGTCGGCGGCCGGCGGCCGCGCAAAACCCGCGCCGATATCGGGGGGAAAATATCGCCCGACATCAGGCAGCCGACCGATGACCAGCGGTCAGAAGACAGGGACGTGGCGCTGCGGGATGAATAATGGGCGTCAACATAAATCTGGCTATATAATGGTTTTAAACCAGACTTAGCGGTCGAGGCCAAGCACTCGTCACGCAGCACCGTCCCTGCCGAGGATCGCATCCGGTTACGTCTGAGCCCTTCGGGCTGCTTTCCGGACGATCTGCGGCTGGTAAGCCGGCTGCCTGTCAGATATTAGGGAGATACCACCCGTGGTACAAATACGTGGTCCGTTAGAAATTAAATCCCCCGTCCGTGTCGAGGCCCCGATGGCATCTGAAACCAGTTGGTTTGAAGTGGACCTGTCAGCCGTGGAACGCAACTTCCTGGCGCTGCGCGCTCTGGTCACACCGACTTCCGATAGCAAACCAAGTAAGCGGCCGAAGGTCTGCTGCGTCGTGAAGAAAGACGCCTACGGCCTGGGATCAGCGGCGGTAGCTCATCGGCTGGTCAAGGCCGGCTGCGACATGCTCGCCGTCTACAGCACCGCAGAAGCCGAGCTACTGATTAATAAAAGCGTCAACTGCCCGCTGCTGCTGCTGTCGCCCGTACGTGAATTGAACCGGACCGATGCACTGTACCGCCCTGCCGTGGCGGGGAACCTGCATCTGTCGATCCATGACTTTGAACAACTCGATACGGTTAACCAGATCAGCCGAACGTTCGGGATCAAGATGCCGATCCATCTGTACCTTGATACGGGGATGAGCCGCTCCGGATTTAATCCGCAGCAGTTTGGCCAGGTCGTGCAAGACATGGACAAGATGCAGCACGTTCGTGTCGCGGGTGTATACACGCACATGGCTACCGCGGATGACAATCCTGACTTTGCCTACGAGCAGTTGGAAGTCTTCGAGAACACGGTCGCGCAGCACGCAGCACAACTGCCTAAAGATTGTGTGAAGCATGTTGCCAACAGTTTCGCGACGATGCGCGATCGGCGATTCCACCAGGACATGATCCGCCCCGGGCTCTCGATCTACGGCTACGGTCCGGAGTTACTTACACCCGGTCCGATCGTGGACAACGTGCCCGTACTCGAACACACCGTCCGCTGGATCACACGCATCAACCACGTCCAGCGCTATCCGCGATGGACGCCGATCGGCTACGGCTCAACACACAAGCTCAAGCGAGACAGTGTCGTCGGCGTGGTGCCCGTCGGCTACGGCGATGGTTACCCGGTCGCGCTGAGCAACCTATCCAGCGTCCGCGTGATATTGAATGATGAAGGTTATTACATCGATGCACCTGTGCTTGGACGAGTCAACATGGACCAGCTTACGATCGATCTGACCGACGCATCCAACGGCGATGCCGAATGGGATATGCACGGCATGACGGGCAAAACCGTGCAGATTATCAGTGATGATCCAACTGCGCCGAACAGCGTGCCAAACCTCGCGAAGCTGGCGAAAACACACCCGTATGAGATCACGTGCCGGCTAAGTAAAGACCTGGCGCGGAAGTACAGACACTGAGGGGATGTTCAATGTTCGATGTGGAATGTTCAATCTGAAGACATACACATTGAACATTGAAGATTGAACATTACGGATCAATCACCCCACCGCTCGTTCGAGTATTTCCAGTGCACCGAGAACGTAGCGAGCATTGCCGTCGATATCCAGAACAGCCGGCACGCTCATGGCCAGAAGTGCGCGTTTTGCTTCGGCGAGTTTGGACCAACCCTTGTCGACAGAAAGGCCGACTTCCTTGCGGTGATGAGCCAGTTCTTTGCAGAGCTTGTGGCCATGCAATTCACCGGGGCGCCCCCAGTAGAGGTGTTCCAGATAAACACCATCCTGTACCCAGTGGCTGACGCACACCTTGGCCAGGTCAAAGAGCACGGCCGGGCCGTTGGGTGGTTCGTTGCGTGTCATGGCGTTTGCCAGGTGAAGGTCGCCGTGGCACCAGTGCGACATCGGCCGATCGTCCCAGATGGCAACCCATTCTTTGTATTTGCGGTGCGACCTCTTGAGGACTTTGTTCCAACGTGTCGCTTCAGGCAAACCTTGTGCGCGGACACTCTTGCGGGCATGATGGTGGATCGCGTCCCAGTCGCGGTGCTCGTGCTCAGTGTTGATCGGAATGGATTCGACCGCCGTATAGAATCGGCCGATCGCCTCGATGAGTAGCTTGAATTCGTTGCCGTTCCAAGCCGAACTGAGCGGGCCGTGTGGCAGGCGCTCCATCACGAGCCAGGCGAAGTCGTAGCCACCGAGCGTGTCGTTGCCGGCATATAGTTTCGGTACGACGTCCGGCGCATCCTGCAATACCCGCATCCATTGTAATTCGCATGGCGGAACAGGCAGTTTCACCACGACCGGCTGATCGTTGCCATTATCGTCTTTAAAGGTGGCGTACCCCGTCGCCGCTCCGCCGCGCTGCCAGTCGGTCCGGAACCAACTGATCTCAGAGAGCCTGTCTTCACATACGGACCGGAGCACGGGCTCGAGCATCTGGCCGAACGGCCCCTCCGCGACGATGGCCTCCGGGATGGGCGCAGCCTCGTGGCTGGCCGGGGTGTCGACCGGCGAGTCCGCGTTGAGTTGTGGCTCTGGTTCTGAATTCATCCGCTGGATACAAACTAGGCGGTATCCGCCCGCGTGGCAAGGCGGATACGACAAGAGAATGACGGGTGCGATAAATCGCTGTGAAAAAGCCGGCCTGACCGATTAGGATATGGACTGCCCGAAATCAGGGATCAAAAGTATTTACCCAGCGGAGAGACAGATTTGCGCGATCCACGACTTGATAAACTGGCCCGTGTCCTGGTTGAGTATTCCACCGGAATCAAGCCCGGGGAGCTGGTACGCCTCGGGGGCGCACCGGTATCGATCCCGCTGCTGGAGGCGCTGTACGAGGCGGTCATCAAGGCCGGGGCCCACCCGTTCGTCAAATGCACCCCTGAAACGCTGAGCAATATCTTCTTCGATCATGCCAATGAAGAGCAGCTTAAATATGTCAGCCCGCTCGCACTTCACGAAATCGAAACAATCGACGTCTCCATAGGTTTGTGGGCTGACACCAATACCAAGAGCATGTCTCGCGTGGACCCGAAGCGACAAGGTATTGCATCAGCGGCGCGTAAACCGATCATGCAGGTGTTCATGGACCGCGCCGCCGCAGCGAGCCATCCTGAAGAAGTCGAGGGGGTCAAACCCCTAAGGTGGACCGGCACACAGTACCCGACGGCCGCGAGCGCGCAGGATGCCGAGATGAGCCTGACCGAATATGAAGACTTCGTCTTCCAAGCCGGCCATCTGGACCTGGACGACCCGGTTGCGGCCTGGCTTGAGATCAAAGAGCGTCAGCAGAAGGTCGTGGATTACCTGACCGGAAAGAAGATCGTCCGCTTCCAGACCGCAAACGGTACAGACCTGACAGTCAACGTCGATGGCATGACGTGGATCAATTGCTGCGGGCATGAAAACTTCCCCGATGGCGAAGTCTTCACCGGGCCGAACCTCAAAGCGGAGGGCGGCGGTGTGAACGGCGTCGTTCGTTACAGCTTCCCCGCTGTCTATCATGGACGAGAGGTCGACGATATCGAATTGACTTTCAAAAAGGGTCGCGTCGTCGAAGCAAAAGCAACTAAGAATCAAGGCTTCCTGATCGACATGCTGGACCAGGACCCCGGTGCACGCAGCGTCGGTGAAGTCGCGATCGGGACGAACTACCAGATCCAGGAATACACGAAGAACACGCTGTTCGATGAGAAGATCGGCGGCACGTTCCACATCGCTGTCGGCGCAGGTTATCCGGAGACCGGTAACCACAACGCCTCGGGTCTGCACTGGGACATGGTCTGCGACCTGCGTAAGGAAGCAGGCGGCGGGACGATTACCGTCGACGGTGAGGTTATTTCCAAGGACGGCAAGTTCGTGTTCGACGGCTGGCCGGGGAATGAATAAATGGGGTCTAGGGTGTAGGGAATTGTATTTATGATTTAGGATTGATGATTTAGGATTTGTGGCTCCGTCTCGAAACCTATTCTGCCGCCAGCCTCAGGTAGCGTTGGATAAACGCCATCTTGATCATGCCGGCGAAGTTCTTGGCGGTCTTCTCGAACCGGCTGAACACACGCCGGCACTCCTTCAGCCAACCGATCAGACGCTCGACGATGTTGCGGTCCCGATAGGCGTGCTTGTCGAACGCGACCGGCCGGGCGTCGCGGTCTTCGTTGATCTTCGACGGGATCACCGGCACGATGCCCAGCTCCAGCAGGTAGTCGTCGATCCAGTCGGCGCGGTAGCCCTTGTCGCCGGCCAACGCCACCGGCCAGGCGATCGGCTCGCCGTCGTCGTCGAACAATTGCGCATCGGCGCCCATCAACACGCCGTCCAGCACCGAGGCTTCGTGCACCTGACCGGCGGTCAACCGGAACGTCAGTGGGTGGCCTTGACGATCGCACAGCAGATGAATCTTCGTACTCAACCCGCCACGGCTTCGGCCCAACGCGTGGTCCGCCGGCTCGTCGTCATCCCCTTTTTACCCCCGCCCGCGGCACACTTGGCCGCACGCACCGTCGTGCCGTCGATACACCACAAATCTTCGTTGATCTCGATCTCGCCGATCAACTCCCCGAGGATCGCGTCCAGCGTGCCGTCGCCGTTCCATTGGTCGAACAAACGCCAGACCGTCTGCCACGGCCCGAAGTCCTCCGGCAGGTCGCGCCAGGGCGAACCCGTGCGCAGGACCCAGAGGATCCCGTCCACCACCTGACGCCGGTCCCGCGGTGGCCGCCCCGTCGCTGCCGGGCTGCCGAAGAAGTCCTCAATCCGTTCCCACTGCTCGTCCTTGAGCCGATGTCGAAGCATGATGAATCCTTTCATCTGAGATGGTATGCTTCATCATCGGGTAGAATCCGTCACGCAGCACAGTTTTGAGACGGAGCCTTGTACTAATGGCTAACAGCTTCTCTTATTTTCTGCTTTCCTAATTTCCTGTTTTCCTGCTTTTCTCTCCCCCCCAACGCCGGTCCTGAGCGCAGCGAAGGTCCGGACGGCTTTAGAACAGTAGAAAATCGAGCAGGAGACGGGTATCGGGTATCGGGTTTTATTTCCTGTTTTCTGCGTTTTTTGCTGTCTTCCATTCCCCAGCCCAATTTCGCAGTTGCCGCTGGTCATCTTCCCGACTCCGGGACAGATTTTGCGGTAAACTTGCGAAAATCGTGGCGGGCAGGAGTACAAGACCATGCTGACAAAAACACTGAACCGGATGATCGAGAAGAAGCAGACGACTGCACGCGAGATCGCGGAGATGGCGGGGGTATCGACGTCGACGGTGTATCGCTGGATCGCCGGGCAGAGTCAGCCGGACTTCGACTCGATCCGCCTGCTGGTCAGGCATCTGCCAAATAAAGAAGCGCAGGAGGCGCTGTTGAAGACATTTACAATGGGGACGACATGGCAGTTGTCCTGCCCAGACCTCGAACTGGATGTGAACGCCGACGGCAAGATCGATGCTTCTGACGCCTTGGACGCCTCGATCGAAGCGGTCCACAGCTCAGCCCAAAGCCTCAAATCCTTGCGTGCCGCGTTCCGTGACGGCAAGGCCGACGCAGACGAGGTGCTCGAACTGATTCATCTGCTGCAGCACACCGCCAGCGAGTGCCTGATCACACAGCAGGTCCTTGTATATCTGGCCGAACAGAATAAACGGCGAAAACTGAAACTCGTGCGGTAGAATGCGTATGATCCATCATGCGTTATCTGATCGCCATCTCGATGTGCACGTTGTGGCTGTCCGTGGCGGGTATGGTTATTGCGCAGATCGATCCGACCGACGACCTGGTTAGTAAAGAGCAACCACAAAATGGTCTGTATGAAACCACATTCACTAAACGCAGCCCGTTAAGCTCGGTTGAATCGATCACTGAGCGTTTCCGATACGAACTGAAACAACCATTAGCAGATTACATTCTCGCTGAAGAGTCGTTCTCAGTGTATGTGCCCGAAAGTTATGACGGGACGGAGCCGTACGGCCTGCTCGTGTGGATCAATGCGGGGGCACAGGGCCAACCACCACAAGAATACCAAGTCGTGCTCGATCACTATAAGTTGATTTGGGTCAGCGCGAACAATTCGGGGAACGATCGAAACTTCTGGCATCGTGCGGGGCTAGCGCTTGATGGGATGTACAACATCAAGCAACAGTACCGGATTGATCCGATGCGTACGTACATCAGTGGGATTTCCGGCGGCGGACGCAGTGCGTCGCGTGTCGGGTTGATCTACGCGGATGAATTTGCGGGGATGTTTGCGATCATTGGCGTGGACTTTTTCACACGGCTTCCGCATGAAGACAGCACGGCCACCCGTCTCGTCTTCTGGGCGCCGGCGTTTATGCCGCCGAGTCCGCATATCCTTCGACGCGCCAAGCGAGACGGCCGATACGTCTTGCTGACCGGTGAGACCGATGGCAACCGCATCCAGACATTGACGACGTATCAGTACGGCTATCAGCGTGCCAAGTTTGAACACGTGACCTACCTGGAAGTACCGGGGATGGGCCACGCGCTGCCGCCGAATGACTGGTTCGCCAAGGGGATTGACGCCTTGGATGAACCGCTCGCAGAAATCCGTGAGCGTCGCGAAAAGAAAGCGGGCATACTATTTGAACGGGCACAGGACACATTACGACGCAGCACGCCGCACGGTATCGAAGCGATGCAAGAACTATTGCGTGATTACAACGACACAAGCTACGCCCCACCGGCACAACAAGCACTAGATAAAGCACTCGCGGATCAACCCACGGCGGAGCAAATCCCGGAGACCACCAAATCTGACGAACCTCAGATTGACAAAGCCCGCGAAGATCTGGCACTTGCCAAAAACTATACCACCGCCGGACGCAAGGACCTGGCAATCGGGATACTACGGGGCTTGATCGCAAAGTACCCGGATTCGGATGAAGCCGACGCCGCCCGGCTCTTGCTTGATGAACTAAACAACTACGGCGATTCGCATGATTAGAGCGTTCTCAATCCATCTGTAGCGTTTAATGTCCAGCTTCATCACGTCGCAACGTGAAGTAACAAACCCCGTCATTCCCGCGCACGCGGGAATCCACGCGCCCAATGAATCGCTGGACGTGGGTCCCCGCCGGCGCGGGGATGACGATAATCGGTGCGGCCACAAATAAGGCGAATCGCTCTAACGTCAGGGGAGAGCGGAGAGCGGCCCGCCGAAAGACATCTAATATAAGTTATATTAGATGTCCCTCGACCAGCTCTTTTATGACCGAAAAAGACCCCGTCGGTGTGCTTCTGGAACCGGCGAACCTGTTCAGGCGGAAGGTGCTCTGTCCGGCGCGGGCCTGCTGACCCTGCCGCGGCGGCTGACCGAAGGTCTCCCGGGTTTGAGACCTGCAGCTAAACATCGGCGGGGTCGAGAGACCCACACCGAGCGCAGGCGATGCAAAGAAAACGGATAGCAAGCCAAAATGCGTTAATCGTGAAGAAGAAGAAGTAAATGTAGAAGACAATGGAACAGCGATGAACACAGATGAACGCAGATAGGCTGATTTATACAGCCGTGTTGTTGTATCGTCTTCCTCTAGATCGTTCTCAATCCAAACATAGCCAGTGCCTCACTTCACATTCACCCCCCGTTGTGCGCACCAATCCGTCGTGGCAGCCTATAAGGGACGACGCTTTTTTTTGTTCGCGTCACGTATGGCCGCAGCGGTGTCCGCCAGATGTCCACCCTGTGTTGATCCGCGCGACCTGTGTCCTCCCCGTGTCCGCCCGGTGTCCGCCTGACGCATCAACGTACATAAAACGCGGGCCCGGACGTCCTACCCCGGGAAGCGGACATCTCGCAATCCGTTCTTTGACAAGTAGATAGCAATAATTCAGCCCCAAAACAGAGGGAGGGGGCGGACACGGCCACACCACAACAGTGTGATCTCGCCCCAAACGTATCGAGCGCCGCACTTCACAGCTATCACCTCACACACGGCAACGACGATATCTGCTTATTCGCACGGCGACGCGATGAAACGGACCACGGAAGCTAAAGGTGGTGAGTGATTGCTGTAGCTACATGAAATTGGAAAACAAAAAAACCCCGAGCTTTCACTCGGGGCTGGAGTTTCATAAACGTATTAAGTGGCGACGATCTTATACGGCGATCTCATCCGTGGTGCGTTCGGCTTTGACGATGCCTTCTTCATCTTCGGTGACGACATCGAAGCCCTGTTCGCGGAAGGTGGCGATCATGCGACGGTTATCGACCATGGTGCCGCCGAAGACACGACGGATGCCCCATCGCTTGGCGACTTGCAGACAGTATGAGGTCAGCAAGGTACCGAGGCGGACACCTTGCCATTTATCCGCAACAAGGATGGCGTATTCCGCATCGATATGGTCGGGATCGGCGACGAGACGGCAGACGCCGACCATACGTTTGTTGTCGCCATCCTTGGCCAGTGCGACAATCGCCATTTCACGGTCGTAGTCGATGTAACAATAGCGTTTAGCCATCTCGTGCGTGCTTTTACCGATCGTCGAGAAGAACCGGGCACGCAGGCTCTCGGCCGAGCAGCTGGCGAGCAGGTCGTGCCAGCGTGGTTCGTCTTCGGGACGGATCGGGCGGAACGTAACCTCTTCGCCTGTTTCCGGCAGGATGACCTTGTCGACAAACTCGGTCGGGTAAGGCCGGATTGCCAGGTGCGAGTAGTGCTCATCCGGGATGCCGGTGGAGTTGTCAGTGATGATGCGTGCGTCCAGCGCGGTAGCGCCCTTAGGTGTGACAACCAGCGGATTGATGTCCAGTTCCGCGATGTTAGGCGTCTGAGCGACCAGCAACGACATGCGGATCAGCACTTCCAGCAGTGCATTGACATCAACCGGTGGTTTGCCACGGTAGCCATTGAGCAGCGGCCAGCAACGCAGCGATTCGAGCATCCGTCGGGCAAGCGCTTCTGTCAGCGGGGGCATACCAAGCACGCGGTCCTGCAAGAGTTCAGCGGTCACGCCACCCATGCCGGCAAGCAGCACGGTCCCGAAGACCGGGTCTTTCTTAACACCGAGGATCATTTCGATGCCGTCCCGGTTGCTGATCATCGGCTGGATGGAAACGCCTTGAATGTCAGCGTCCGGCCTCAGCTTCGCAGCCGCTTCAGTGATGCGTTCGTAGGCCCCGCGGACTTCCTCGTCGGTTTCAAGACCCAGCGCCACGCCCCCGACATCGGTCTTATGCGTGATCTGAGGTGACCGGATCTTCATGACGACGGGATAACCCATCTCCTTGGCGATCTTCACCGCTTGATCGGCGCTCGATGCGGGCTCAGCCATCGCGACCGGTATGCCGAAGTCCTTAAACAGCTTCTTGGATTCGATCTCACTGAGCGTCAGGTTCGGCATATCTCTCAAAGAACCGGCCAGATCCTTGCTGACGGTCTCGTGGATCGGAACAGCCGAAGGGGTTTCGTATAGCGTCTCGATGTTCTTAGCGTGATTGACCAAGTGCATATATCCACGGATCGCACGCTCGGGGCTCGGATACGATGGGATGTTGTAGCGGTTGAGAATCTCGCGGCCTTTGATGACCGATGCACCACCCAGCCAGGCGCCGAGGACGGGTTTACTCATGTTGCCACAGGTTTCACCGAGCACGCGGGCTGTTTCCTGATCGTCGGTCATGGCTTGAGGCGTAAGGATAACCAGCATCGCGTCGACGTTCGGGTCTTCACTGACGATCTTGACCGCGTCGGCATAACGGGCACTGGTCGCGTCACCCAGGACGTCGACCGGGTTGCCATGCGACCATGCCGAAGGCATACAGGCGTTGAGCTTCTCCATCGTCTGCGGCTGGAGTTTGGCCAGTTCGCCGCCGTGAGCCAGCAGCGCGTCGGTCGCCATGACGCCCGGGCCGCCGGCATTCGTGACGATCGCCAGTCGACTGCTCTTGGGCGGTTGATGCCTGGCAAGCAACTCGGCACAGTCGAACAGGTCGTCGATCTCATACACACGTTCGATACCCGCACGCCGGAACGCGGCGTCGTGCACATCGTCAGCCCCCATCAGGGCACCGGTGTGCGACGCGGCGGCGGCGGCGGATTCGGCGAATCGACCGGCCTTGTAGGCGATGATCGGCATCTTCTTGCTGAACGCACGTGCAGCCGAGACGAAACGACGCGCGTCCTTGATCGATTCGATATAAAGGATCAGCGACCGGGTGCGCGGGTCCTGGCCGAAGTAATCGATCAGGGCCGGGAAACCGACGTCCATCATGTTGCCGACGGACACGAAGTAAGACAGTCCGATACCCTTACGGACAGCCCAGTCTAATACACTTGTGCCCAGTGCCCCGGATTGAGAGATGAACGCAATGTTGCCGTCCTTCGGCATACCGACCGTGAAGCTGGCGTTGAGCCCGAGCCTTGGTGTGATCACACCCAGGCAGTTCGGACCAACCACACGCATCCCGGCCTTACGGGCGATCTCAGCAATCTCAAGTTCCTGCTTCAAGCCCTCATCGCCGGTCTCACGGAAACCGGCGGTGATGATCACCACACCCTTGACGCCGGCGTCGGCACACTCCTGGACGAGCGGCTTTACCGTCGCAGACGGCGTGCAGATCACCGCCAGGTCCGGCGTGAATGGCACCTCTTTGACGCTCTTGTACGCGGCGATGCCTTGAACGCTCTCACGTTTCGGGTTAACCGGGTACACGACGCCGTCAAATCCGGCACCGACCATGTTTCGAAGGACTGCGTAGCCGACGCCTGAAGGCGAATCACTGGCACCGATAACGGCGACACGTTTGGGCTTAAAAATAGAATCTAAGTTGCGGATACTCACGGGGATATCCAATATGTTGAGGGTGAGAAAAACCGGGGGGGACTGCAGATCGGATATTCTAGTCTTTTCTTGAACCCTGTCTAATTAACCTATTTTACCGAAGAATCTTGCGATTGCGTGTTAATCCTGTGTTATCGTCAATCGCACAGTTGCACTTTCATCACCGGCTGATGCTTGCTCTGCACATCCGCCCTTCTCAATATGCAGCTTCTGCACGCGGTGTTCGGACCAGTCAGTGACCAGCAGGTCGGGTGAATCCGGGCCGGTGTGGATATTGAGGAGCTTGTAGCCGTTGTCTCGCTGGGCGGGTGTGAAACCGGAATCACGTATCAACTGACAGAGCACCGGCTCGTTCAGGCAATACGTCGTGCCGGCAGCACTGACGACGTTTTCTTCCATCATCACGCTGCCCATGTCGTTGGCGCCGTAGAACAGGCCGAGTTGGCCGATTTTCGGACCCATCGTGACCCACGATGCGCCGATCGAGTGGATATTGTCGAGGAAAAGTCGGCTGATCGCCTGCATCCGCAGGTACTCACTCGCTCCAGCCATCCGTACGAGCTTGCCGGCCTTGGGCACAGCCTTGTCGCATGCCGCTTTGTCAAAGCCATCCAACTCGCCGGCAAAAACCTTGTCCGCCAGCACATCACCCGGGAACGATTCGTCGCTTGCCAGGTCGTAATCAGGCACCCGGCCAAGCGGTGTGTTCTCACGCTGGAAGGGCCAACTGATGAAGCTGATGTATTTGCCCGGCCAGTTGCTGCGGATCGCCTCGTCCTGGCGGTCTCGGATCATTGCCATGTGCATGATGCGGTCGGCAACACCTTCAATGTGCCCGAACATCATCGTCGCGCTGGTGAGCATGCCCAACCGATGCCCGGCCGCCATGACATCCAGCCATTGTTTGGCGGTGGCTTTGCCGATGCCGATGCGTCGACGGACGTGTTCAGGAAAAATTTCTCCGCCGCCGCCCGGTATTGTGTCAAGCCCCGCTTTCACCAACCGCTTAAGGATGACATCCAGCTTCTCGTTCCAGACATCTGCAGGCAATTCGTGGCTCTTGCCCGGCTTCGTGGTCGGGAAGCCTTCCAACTCAAAAACCGCGACGAACTCAACAAACTCCGGCGGGCTGAATCCATGCACATGCACCGTCGGGAATTTAACTTTTATTCCAGCTAACATTTCCTCGTAAAACTCGATCGGCAGGTCCGGGTGCATCCCACCCTGCAACAGCACCTGCGTCCCCCCGATATCCACCAGCTCCTGAATCTTCTGATGAAGCTGCTGCGTGCTGAGGGTGTATGCATCTTTCTCATCACCATCCCGACGGAACGCACAGAACGTGCAGCGCGCGGAGCAGACATTGGTGTAATTGACGTTGCGGTCGATGACGTAAGTACGTTTTCCGCCCCCGGAAGCGTCGCCACCGCCATGAATACGATCGCATACCGCCGAGGCCCATCGGCCCAGGTCGTGCATCGAAGCCTCGTGGTACAACCGGACCGCCTGCTCAGGCGACAGACGCCCCTCGCCGGCGATCACCGCGTCGATGTCCAGTTCCTTGGCCAGTATCCCGCCATCCGTCGAATGCATCGTGGTCATAGGAGGGATTGTAGGCCCATGATGGTCGATCGTCACAAGTAGAGAGGTGGCGTGCTTCAATACGTCGGCAACGAGGGATCGACCTCGCGGGCCCAGCCGTGGATGCCGCCGGTGAGGTTGAGGGCCTCGAAGTCGCGTTCGATCAGGTAAGCGACGGCCGCGGCGCTGCGTTGGCCCACGTGGCAGAAAATGATGTACATCTTATCTGGATCGAGGCCCTCACCATAATCCGGCAAGCTCCCCAGGGGAATAAGCTTTGCGCCGGGAATCTGCACGATGGCATGTTCTTTAGGCTCTCGGACATCGATCAACTCGATCTCATCACCGCGATCGAGCATGGCTTTGAGTTCGGTCGGGGTGATGGAGGGAGGATTGAGCATGGGATGGGGTGTGGGGTGTGGGGAATTGTATTTATGATTTAGGATTGATGATTTAGGATTTGTGCTAATGGCTAATTGCAAAAGGCTAATGGCTCTTCCCCCCCCAACGCCGGTCCTGAGCGAAGCGAAGGTCCGGGCCTATTCATAGGTATCGGGTATCGGGTATCGGGTATCGGGTATCGGGTATCGAAGGATAGTATTCCCGCATTTCTAGTTTTCTAGTTTTCTAGTTTTCTAGTTTTCTAGTTTTCTAGCTTTCTAGCTTTCTAGCTTTCTAGCTTTCTTTCTCCCTCACCTGGATAAAATCGGTTGCAACAGATCCACTTTTGCAAAGAGTGCCGGTGCGCCACCTGTGTGAACGAAGACAATTGTGTCGTCTTTGCCGTAGAGTCCGGCCTCGATGTCAGCGAGCATGCCGGCGAATGTTTTACCGGTGTAGACCGGATCGAGCAGGATCGCTTCGGTTTCGGCGAGCAACTTGATAGCATCCAGCGCAGCAGGGGTCGGGATGCCGTAGGCTTCGCCGAATTGCGAGTCATCGCAGATCACTTGTGAGACGTCGACCGGATCGACGCCGATGTGCGCCGCGCACTGGTTTGCCAACGTGAATGTATCCTGCGTGATTTCCTCAGCACCGCCGGGCACGACGCAATAGCCTTTGATGGTATACGTCCCGCCGAATATGGATGCACCCAGGACCATCCCGGCCTGTGTACCGGCACTGCCATTGGCAACATAGATACAGCGCGGGCTGACCTGCTGCTCGACTAGTTGGCTGTTCATCTCCAGGATCATGCCGACATAACCGAGTGCGCCGATGGCATCCGATCCGCCGGCCACGACGACATATGGCACGCCGCCCTCGGCTGCGATCTCGGCAGCTAGCTCTTTCATCTTCGGCTTACGGTCCTTACCCGTCGCAACATAATGACAATGCGCACCAAGCAAGTCATCGATCAACAGGTTCCCCTGTAGTGGTGGTTGCTGTTCGGGGCAGTTCAACGCCAGCACAGCCTGCATCCCCGCCAAACGTGCGGCGGCCGCGGCCTGACGTACGTGGTTGGATTGCCAACCGCCTTCGGTGATGAAGTGGGTCACGCCTTTGCGTTTGGCGTCGGCGATCAGGTATTCGAGTTTGCGTGTCTTGTTTCCGCCGAAGGCAAGACCGGTCAGGTCGTCACGCTTGATGTAGATGCGTGGTCCGCCGAATTTTTCCGTCAGGCGTGGCAGAAACTCTAACGGCGTGGGTAAAGTGGCGAAGCGTTCTCGTGGTTGGCTGAAGAAGTTCATTTGGGAGGGTGTAGGGTTTAGGGTGTTGGGTGTAGGGTAAAGAGAAACGAAAAGGTATTCTACCGTCGATACCCGCTCCCTGTTACCACATGTCTATGAGCAATCTATTCCACCGTTGCCAGGATGCCGTTGGCAATAAGTTTCCGAGCGGATTGCGGTGAGTAGCCGAACACGCCCCAGTGTTCGCAGCCGGCCAGGGCGGCGGTCAGGTCTTCGGGAGAAAAGATCACGGCAACGCGCCCATCGATCTTGATCGCCTGCAGACGCGGCGTAGTCATCTGCCCCATCTGGCGTTGGGCAAAACGGCTGTAAGACACGCGCCTGACATCGTGCGGGCCGAAGAACAGATTTTCTCCGGTGATGATGGGTGAATCCTGCTCAAGCGGCAGCACCGGAAAATCCGGGAAAACTTTCATGAGCATGGCGTTGGCGGATTGGACCGATTTGGTCGTGCCACCGGCCGCATCGAGCCAGAGTGTTCCGCCGGCCTCAACCCAATCACGCAAGGCTTTCGCGTGCGCGTCTGATAGTTCGGCATCCCCCGATGTGGTCAGGAAGGCTATGCGCTGGTCCTTGAGTTGGCCTGGCTCCAGAATCTGAATGTCCAGATCGATTCCATGCTCGCGGGCCATGAAAGCATCGAGTTGCGTTAGCGCAGCCGGTTCAGGATTGAACGAGCCATTATGTAGGATGCGAGCGACAGCGATGCTGTCGTTTGGGCGTTCGTCCGTTGGAAGAATGTAATTGGATGACAGCCGTGTGCGTTGGGCCTGTGTACCAACTGCGTAAAGATAGATATTCGATAACGCCGCGAAGCTATCGGCTTGTCGTTTTGTATCGTTGGTCTGTAAGCCACGACTGATGTCACGATTGAACACCACGACTAAGGGACGAACACCGTTGTGAATCATCTGCATCTGCACGGTCGGCCGCAGCTTTGTATGCAGGTCATAAAAGGGATGGAACTCGGCAACCGGCTCAAGCGCCTTATCCGGATATAACTCGGTGATCAGCGCATCGATGCTTGCCTGCAAACGACTGATCGGAGCCTCGGGATTGACCACAAGCATGCCGCCGATACCGATGTACTCACGTAAACGATCGACTTGGTCCCGGCTGAGTGAAAACGATTCGTGTGTGGCCAGGTAAATCAACGGTGTATCTGCCAGTTCATACAAAGGCTGATCCAAGTCAACGATCTGCCACGCGGTGTCGACCTCGAAGACATCCGATGCATACTCGGCAAAGTTCCATAGATCGTTCGGGCGGTTGTTCCACGCCCCATCAAACTTCAGCTTGGAAACAGCGATCGGTTCAAGCGCGTTGGCCAGGTAGAGCAACGCGAAACCGGTGGATAGCAGCTTGCCTTGCTGGCCGTTCGGGTCTTCCCACAAACCGTCCGGCCCCTGGCGGTTGAGCATCTCGGCGGTAACCGTGCGGAACCAGTCAACGCCGTTAAACGTCCGTCGGCCGCTTGCTTTGCCGACCTGTTGAATGGTCCACATGTAATAGAACCAGTCCGCGCCGGGGCTTTCAGTAGGATCGAAGTTTACATCCAGCCAGCGTAGACCTTTGCGTAATTCGGATGAAACATTGTCTTTGCCGGGCTCGGTAAGTTTCGGGCCGTTGAGATAACGTTCGGTGAGGGTGAGTGAGGCGACGCCGGCGGCGGTCATCGGGCCGGTTACCGTTGTGCGTGAGTTGGTCGTGATGGGTTGGTCCGCATCGCGCATGGCAAACTCGTGCAGCATGCCGACCGCCCAACCGGCGGATTGATCGCCGGGTGTTTTTTGTTGTGTTACTCGCCAGTGTTTATCGATCGGGCTCCAGACTTTTTTGTCGTTCAGTTCGATGCCCAGACGGTCTGCACCCCACAGACCGAGTACGCCATAGAACCCGCTGCCATGGTCACCGAACCCGGTGCTTTGGCCGAAGTAGTATGATTCATTGAAGTTACCCATATCGGTGACCGCCGAACCAAGCCAGGCCGCATCGCGCTTCGCTGCCTCTGCGAACATCCCGGCGGGCAGTCGAGATAACATCATCAACCGCATCCCGCGGTCGTAAGTAAAAGGTGTGTCGCTGGCAAGCACCCAACTGATGCGGCGATTAAGCCTTGGGTCCTGATAGGATTCACCCGCAGCCAGCATCGCGGACGCGACCAGCGCGTGGTTGCCCGTCTCGTAGATCACTTCCTGATAGACCGGGTCCTTCTGGCGGTAGCGATTCAGATAGAAGTAATAACTGTCATGCCGAATGAACTCATATGGCAGGACCGGTCCGGGCGCGTATTCCTCATCGCGCAGCGGCTGGCGGCTTGCTGTGTATAGCTCATGCACCGCGGCACGTATCGCAGCGCGGATGTCATCGATCGAAAGGGACTCGGGATCAAAAGGCCCAACAGGAAGCGGAGGTATATCCGATTCGTCTTCTTCTGCGACAATCCGGAAAGCACGCAGCCGTGAAGGCTCTGCCAATAGATCGGTCAACTGAAACACATAGCCGGCGTAGCTGCGCAATTCAGGCTGAATGTAGTAAGGTATCGGCTCGTTGCCACGCAGATAGGTTTCATAAGACCGCGTCGCGGCGGCGGTCTTCATGAGATTCGCACGTAAGGCAGCCAACGACCGATCGTCGTATTGGCCCAGATACCCGTCATGCATCGTTTTATAGATCGCCTGCGTCACATCGAAGCCGGCCCGTTGACGTCGGCGTATCAATGTACCGATGGCTGAGCCGACATCATTCAATAGTTTCTGATCGCCGCTTTGAACCATCATGTAGCCCAGGTCAAAACGGTACTCGCGCATGGCCTTGGCGACTTCACGGTAGCGTTCGTTGACTTGCTCGATGTCACGGTCCCGCATCCCCTTGACCTGATCCTGGAGACGATCGATTTCTTCAACGATCGGCTCCGCTTTCTTTCGAGCGGCGGGCGTCATGTGGGGCAACGCCGCCCGGCCTGAATAGGTCTTTTCAAATGGCGGCACACCTACCGTGATACGTGTCTTGGCTCGAAGCTGAGCGAGACGCTTATTGATTTCTTTGCCTTCATCGCTGTACGGCGAAACATACCGTGGCTCCGCCTCGGGTGGCATACGGCGGAACAAGTCCTGCATGATTTTGACTTGCTGAGCAGTCAGTGAAGCATCAGACGATTCATCTGCGGACGTTGCACGTGATCCGAGCCAAGCATGGATAACGGGCATCAGGTGCCAGCGGATATACGTGTCTCGGTAATCATCACCGGTTAACTCACCGGCCATACGTTCCAGGATGACCGGGCCGTCTTCGGCTTTAAGAGCGAGGACAACACGGTGCGGGCGTTTGAAGTTCGCGCGGTGCTCGGGCTGTTTGACCGTCCCGAGGTCATTCGCCTCGTTGATAAGTTGCTCGAACGCGGCGTCGATACGCGAAGTATCGTCGTTCTCTGTAGCGGCGTACAAAGAGGTTGCCTGTAAAAACAAACCGATACACCACAGGCAACACAACACGCAGCGAAATGGATACCGCCCCATCGTCGGCCTCCCCGGCAAGATTCCTTTGCCGATCTACCCCCATCCGTGGGCGTTATAGATAGTCAATCCAGGTAGACACAACGATGTGTGTCAGACCTCCTGGATCTCTTTCGTCTTTGCACCGATAAGATCGTCAACCAGCCCCTCGTGCTTCTTCAGAAGCTCCTGTACATCATTCTTGGCAGCTTCGGCGTCGTCTTCGCTGTGGTGCAGGCTCTTGTCTTTGATCGCCTGGTCGATGTGCTTGTTCGCATCACGACGGGCGTTTCGGATGGCGACCTTGGCCTGCTCGCCCATCTGCTTGATCGAACCGATCAGTTGGGTGCGCCGTTCGCCGGATAATGGCGGAAGGTTCAGCCGAACCTGCTTCGCCTCGACGGTCGGGTTCAGACCAAGGCCCGACGCTTCGATCGCCTTGCCGATTTCTTTCGTGCAGGAGGCGTCAAAAGGTTTGATCAGGATCTGTGTCGGCTCAGGAACATTGATCATGGCTAGCTGCCGCAACTCTGTCGGCGCGCCGTAGTAATCGACCTTGATGTACTCGACCAAAGCCGTGGACGCGCGTCCCGTACGAACACCGCGCAGCTCGTTCTTGAGATAGTCCACCGTCTTGTCCATCGATTCTTCACAGGTAAGTAGGCACTCATCAATATCCATTGTGCAAGCTCCCAAATGCTCAATATGCGATGTACATTGTTCAATATGTCACAAAAAGATCAAGATTGAACATTCAACATCGAATATTGAAGATCCAAACTACTCTACCACGACTTTCGTCCCGATTGTTTTACCCGAAACCACCTCAGCGATGTGGCCCGGTTCTTTCATATTAAACACGATGATCGGGATGCCTCGCTTCTGGCACATATCAAAAGCCGTCACATCCATCACCTTCAGGTCCTGGCTGATCGCTTCCCGGAAGGTGAGTTTTTCGTATCGCTTGGCGTCGGCGTGCTTCATCGGGTCCTTATCGTAGACACCGTCGACCTTCGTGGCCTTGAGCAACACATCCGCATTGATTTCCGCGGCACGCAAGGAAGCAGCCGAATCCGTCGTGAAGAATGGGTTTCCCGTACCTGCCACAAAGATTACGACGCGCCCCTTCTCCAGATGCCGATGCGCCCGGCCCCGGATGAACGTTTCGGCAACCGATGACAGGTTCAACGCACTGAGCACACGCGCCGGCTGGCCGAGCTTCTCTAAAGTCTCCTTCAGGGCCAAGCCATTGATGACCGTCCCAAGCATGCCCATCTGGTCGGCGGTCGCCTGCTTGATATTGCCTTCCTCGGCTAGCGTCGCACCTCGGATGATATTCCCCCCACCGACGACGACAGCCAGTTCCGCCCCGACCTTCGCCGCTTCGGCGATCTCCTTGGCGATAACATCAAGCTCCGGCCCATCGATCCCAAAACCACCGGACTTACAGAAGGCTTCGCCGCTGATCTTCAGCAGCACACGCTTGTACACCGGCTTACCGGCCTGAGGCTTCGAATCGCTGTCGTCGCTTGTCTGGGGCATCGGGTATTCCTGAAAAGACGTCTCGTGGTCCACCCGGAGATCTCCATCGCTCCGGATGGGTATCCTACAAAACTTATCAAGACTTGGCCCGTATGGGGTTTACAGGTCCTTGAGGTCGTCCAGATCGTCTAGATCCGTGATATCTGCCAGATCCATGTCCGCCAAGCCGTAGGGATCCGTGGGCGGGCTTCCTGAATCTGAGGTGTTATCAGCGTCTATGCCGAACCAATCCAGCCAGCGTTCAACGTGGTTATCAGGTAATGGGCCGATGCTGGGCTTACCGGGAGCGATCGCCCCACTTGCTCCACCATGCCGGAGCACGCGAGCAAGTTTTTCCAGAAATGCCTCTGCGGTGATATCCCGGGCGCGTCTTCGCCGGGCGGCTTTACGGATCGTGCGGTCACTGGATACGACTGTGAGTCTTCGCGGGGCGGACGCCACATCGATCAGCCCGATGATCACATCGTCCGCCGATCGGCCGGCGCCTGAGAACAGCAACTCCACAGGTTCTACATCGCGCGGGTCAGGCGAATGCGGCTTCGGCGCCCCATCACATACGACCGTCACCCCCCCACGCGCCCAAGGGCTATCCATGAGCAATGAGCACAACGAAGCCTCACCCAGCCCGGCCAAGGGCATGGGCTTATCCGCGTGCAACACGTTGTAGCAATCGATGATCAGGGGCATGGTGTCGGGTGTCGGGTATCGGGTGTCGGGTGTCGGGTGTCGGGTGTCGGGTGTCGGGTGTCGGGTGTCGGGTGTCGGGTGTCGGGTGTCGGGTGTCGTCAGAAGTGTAGCAACCAGTACGGATTTTGAGGATGAAAACCCGGGTATTCGATTCATATTCACGTTTCAGGGAAGACTACAAATAATATTATCGCCTATGGTTGCCTCCTCCTGATAAACTATATTTATGCCCGGGTACCATCACACATTACTTGGCTATTGCATGGACGGCGTCGGCTTGGTGATCTCGCTCGTGGCCGGGCTTATCTTAAGCCTGACACTGGGGTGTGTGCTGGGCGGATTGATCGTGGACCAGGACAGTATTGGATTGTCGTGGTTGATCTTCTTTATCTGGTTCTTTATAGCTGTAGCCGGCATCTTTCAGCTTTGGGGATTCTTAGCCTATATGTTGATCGCCTTCGAAGTGGTCGCACTACTTCGTGTTGATTCGCGCCGTTGGCTTGTATTGTTAACAATCCTGGTAATTCAGATGCTTGAAACGATACGAATGCTGCTGAATTATCATGATGAGCATCCGTGGTTTCAGGCACTTGCCATCCTGGGCATCCTGTTGTTCCCAATCATCCACTTTCTTCTTCACTACTATCTGGAGAACCGCGGGAATGCCCCGGAAGCCCCATACACTGATTGCCGAAACTGCGGCTATAACCTGATCGGCACACTCAAAGCACGCGGGACAAGTTGTCCGGAGTGTGGCGAACCCATCAGTCAGTATCAGCTTGTCCGGTCTGTCGCGGAACAACGATCGCTTCATGGCAAAATAATGTGAGCAATCAATCGGCACATCTCTGATCTTTATCTAGAATACTCATATGAAAGCTAGGCAACTGGAACAGCTCGGTATCCCCAAGCAGTTGGCCCAGATGGCCAAGTGGACCGCCCAGGCTGCGCGTAAAGCGGGGGTTGACCGTGAAGTCGCTCAACAGACGCTGCGTGATATCGGGCAAAATCCTGACAAGTATCGAGACGACGAACACTTTGGCGAGTTAGCTGCGCAGATTGCATTGCATCAGAAAGTCGAAGCTGCTGCTAAAGCCAGCTACGTTCCGCGTGAGAAACCCGCCCCCTACAAACAATGGGGAGATGATCTGGACACCAAGAGCGTCGAACAGATGCATGCCGCTTGCCACCTCAATGTCGCGGCCCGTGGGGCATTGATGCCCGATGCACACGTCGGGTATGGCCTGCCGATCGGTGGTGTGTTGGCTACTCACAACGCGGTCATCCCCTACGCGGTCGGCGTGGATATCGCTTGCCGGGTCAAACTCACCGTCCTCGATATGCCCGCGAAGTCGCTCGAATCACACAGGGACCGATTAATCAAGTCGCTGGAAGAAGAAACACGCTTCGGGATCGGTGCCGAATTCAAAGGCAGGTTGCGCGAGCATGAGGTGATGGATGAGGACTGGGGTGTATCTCCCATCACGAAAAACAACCGTGAAAAAGCGGCAAATCAACTCGGCACCAGCGGATCGGGCAATCACTTCGTGGAATTCGGGATGTTCAAACCAGGTGATGATGCAGGCGAGTTAGGGCTGGAAGCTGAGCGGGAATACCTTGCGATCCTGTCACACTCCGGCAGCCGGGGCACGGGCGCCGCGGTATGCAGCCACTACTCGCAGATCGCGATGACGTTGCACCCGGAATTGAACAAGGAAACACGCCACCTGGCATGGCTCGATATGGACAGCCACGAGGGCCAGGAGTATTGGCAGGCCATGCAACTTATGGGTCGATACGCCTCCGCCAATCATGCCTGCATCCATAACGCGATCGTCAAACGCCTCGGCGCACAAGCAATCACAACCATAGAAAACCACCACAACTTCGCATGGCAGGAACAACACAAAGTGGATGGCGAACTGAAAGAGGTTGTCGTCCATCGCAAAGGTGCAACCCCTGCGGGCAAAGACGTGCTGGGCATCATCCCCGGTTCGATGGCGAGCGCGTGTTATGTCGTGCGTGGTAAGGGTTCGGTCGACGCGATGGATTCAGCGGCACACGGAGCAGGCCGCGTCATGTCACGAACCAAGGCCCGCAACACCTACCGCTGGCACAGCATCCGCCCGATGCTTGAAAAGGCAGGCGTGACGCTACTCAGCGCAGGCATCGACGAGGCCCCGGTCGTCTACAAAAACATCGACGAGGTCATGTCCCGGCAGCAGGACCTGGTCAAACCCATTGCCCGCTTCGATCCCAAACTGGTCAAGATGGCGCCGGCCGGTGAAAAACCGGAAGATTGAAGTGGTAAACCCTTCCCAATACTGCGACCAATATCCCCGGTGGTTGCGTTTCTACGACACGGTAATCCAGTACAATTGATGAAAAGCAGACAGGGTCCACTCACAATAAACACCTGACGGGGACCGGGATGATTACGCTCTCAAACATCTGGCACCACTACGGCATCCGCCCGACACTGCGCGATATCAATCTTACGGTCGATTCGGGGGAACTGCTCTGCGTGATGGGTCCCAATGGTATGGGTAAGAGCACCCTGCTGGGCGTCATGGCGGGTATCCTCGCACCGATCAAAGGCCACGTCGAGATCAACGGCCTACGCCGTCGCAGCTCGATCGATAATGAAAAGAAAATCCGCGAGCAGGTTGTTTACCTGCCGGATACGCCGTGGCTGCCGACCGCAAGCTCCGGGCGTGAATTTATCCTCGGTGTCGGCCGGCTCTACGGTGTTGACGAGGACCGACTTTTCAACCATGCCCAGAAGTTACTCGAACTTTTCGATCTCGCTGAAAAGGCCGATCAGCCCATCAACAGCTACTCGACGGGCCAGCAGAAAAAGATCGGTCTATGCTCCGCGCTGATCACCGACGCCCCGATCCTTATCCTCGATGAGCCGTTCTCCGGGGGATTGGATTCTTCAGGATTGCGGGCGTTGCAACAGGTGCTCAAGCACCTGGCCGAGCGTGATGACGTCACCGTCGTGATGGCCGTGCCGGTGCCGGAACTGGTCGAAGGCTTGGCCGACAGGATCGCTGTTATCCAAAATGGATGCCTGATCGCATGCGATAACGTAGAGGGGCTTAGACAACAGACCGGTATCGATGGGCCTTTGATCGATGTACTCGAACAGATGTTACACCCCGAGGGTGCGAAAAACCTTGAACGTTACTTCGACTCGGCGGATTGGTCATGAGTATCCAATACAAAATGAATTATGTCATCAAGGTACTCATCCTCCTGGCTGTTGTTTTGGCCGTGCCGTTCGCCCTGGTTTGTCTGCTTGTGTGGTTCGATCCCGATACCCGGGAGGGAGCGTTTACCGCCCTAAGTTGCTTCTCCGTCATCTTCGCGATCATTTACAGCTCGGGTCGTGTGTTCGTGTATCACCCGTATGCCCGAAAGAAGTACCGTGAATGGTTAGCGTGGACACCGTGGACCTACGGCAAGCCCCTGCCGTTGGGTACGTTCCACCCGAAGTGGGGAGATCTGTTCGTGCTCGTCGTGCTGGCGGGATACGCGATGCTGTGTCTCTACATTGCTACAGATTGGAACCCGGACTCGCTAATGTCTGTTGAGTCATGGATGATCGTGCCCGGCGTCTTCGCCGCCGCGATCCTGGCTTATCTGATCAGCCTGTTTATGACGATCGGTGACGACCCGGTCACCACGCAGACGGTGTGGGCTCTATTGCCGTTGAGTTTTTACCCGCACCAGAATCCGTGGATCGCCGCGGGCGTACTGACTGTGATCTATATCGTGATTCGGATCGGCATACGTCGCACACTCGGTAAGTTTCCCTGGAACAGGGACGACTGGAACGACACGTCACGGCAAGCGTTCCTGCGTAAGCTCGCACACAGCGGATTGATCGGCTGGCCTTACCGCCAGATCGGCCCCGAGCTGCCTGAAGGCAACAAAACGACCATATTGCAGACACTGGTGTACAGCCTTATTAGCGCCTGGTGGATGTTCGTGATCTTCCACCTCGTCGAAATGCGTTTTATGGCGGAGCTGGAGACCAACGGGCTTACGATTCAAGACCTCACCAATTCAACCGACCACCAAGGTGTGAACCTAGAAGGGATGCTAAACTTCTTCAAGTGGTGCGTCTTGGTTGCCGCCATTTTTGCCTCACTAAACAAGGTTATATTATTTATCAGTGGGGCGCGACCGCCGATCAACCTCCGTGGGCGGATTATGACCCGGCGATTGATCATCCCCGGCTACGACAAGCTGTTTGTTGTACCAATCCTTAATGTTCTGTTGACGTGGGCGTTGGTCGAACTGCTGCTGTATGTCAATATCAGACCGTTGGCGCTTTCGCCGGCGATCTGCTTGTTCACGATCCTCTTTTTGCTCATGCTGCCGTACCCCTCGACTAAACAGTGGCGTTACACGGGCCACTTCAGCATTGGCATAAGAGGTGGGCCCAGCCAGTCCGAATCCGCACAACGAGCCCGAGCGCAGCAAGTGCAAATCAGACTACCGGGGTGCAACTGACCCATGCGTATATCCACCATAAAAAACCGGCTGGTATACACCAGCCGGCTGTGGCTTATAACTTGATACGTATTAGAAAATCAGAGCTTGAACCGCCCCACCAGCAGTTGCAATTGCTCGGCCTTGGCTGACAGTTGGTTGGCCGCCTGCGACGACTGGCTGGCGCCTTCGGCGCTCTGGTTCGTCACTGCACTCACCTGCTGAATACCACGACTCACCTCTTCCCCCGCAACCGTCTGCTCCTCTGCTGCGGCTGCGATCGACTGGATCATCGTCGCCACCTCTTGAGCACCGGATACGATCTGCTCCAGGCTCTGCCCGGCCTGGGTCGCCTTCTCTACACCGATCTGCACCTGCTCCGTCCCGGCGGTCATACGCTGAACAGCTTGTTCAGTTTCCGTCTGGATGGCGGTGATCGACTCGCCGATCTCTTCGGTCGCCTTGGTCGTGCGGTCCGCCAGCTTACGTACCTCGTCGGCAACGACCGCGAAACCTCGACCGTGCTCGCCGGCTCGCGCCGCTTCGATCGCCGCGTTCAACGCAAGCAGGTTGGTCTGGTCCGCGATGTCGTTGATCACGCTGATGATCTGGCCGATCTGTTCGCCGCGCTTACCCAACTCAGACACGCTCGCGGCACTGGCGCTGACCGCTTCGCTGATCTGGTTCATACCATCGATCGTATCGGAAACGACCTGCCCGCCCTCTTCCGCGACGCGGCCCGATTCACGGGCGTTGTTCGCGGCCTCGCCGCTCTTGCGTGCTACTTCGATGATCGAGGCAGACATTTCTTCCACCGCCGCGGAGATCTGGGTCACCTGCTGGTTCTGTTCGCTGATGCCATGAGCCATCTCGTCGCTGCTGGCGGCGATCTGCGTGGCGGCACCAGCCACATCGTGGGCCGTGTCACGCACTTCACAGATCACGTCGTGGATCTTATGAACAAATGTATTGAACCACTTGCCCAGTTCACCAAGCTCGTCCTTGCGATCTTCATCAACACGCTGCGTCAGGTCGCCTTCGCCCTCAGCGATGTCCTTGAGGCTGATAACAAGCGCATTGATGGAACGGACCAGCGCCCGGCCAATCCAACCGGCCAACAGGATCGTAACCACAAAGGAAACAACTACCACACCGGCGAACAGTACGACCAACTGTTTGGCCTGTTGTTCAGCTTCAATTGCCTGTTTCTCAACAGCTTCTTTCTTACTACCCACTTTCGCCAACAACTGCTGGGTCTGTGACTTTTGCGCCTGTTCCAAGGCGGACAACGTTTCCTGCATCGCCTGGAATGTTTGCTCGGCAGACCCGCCGTTACTCATCCGTCGGCTGAACGTCACACGGGCGGGATTCATCGCACCGGCAACCACCTTTTCTGACTTTTCCTCCCAGATATCAATCTGCTCCATCAGGGTGGCATACAGTTGCTGAGTCTCTTCTGTCTCAAAGGCATGCTCAGCCTCTGCCAATAATTCCCGGGCCCGGCTGATCCCCTGGTTATGGATAACATCCGCCGCCTTGTACTCCTCTTCACTACTGGCAACAAGGCTCATCTTCTCCGCAACAACCGCCCTGAATGTCTCACGACTGGCCTCGGTGATCTGAGCAATACTGGATTGCAGGTCTTCTGTCAGATGAGCGACATCATCGTTGACTAGCGGCAAAAACTGTTCATGCACCAGCTCTTTGCTGCCATTATTCAGCTTATCGATCTCGTACCACCCCAGACCTCCTACTATGGTGAGGCTCAACAGAGGAGCCGCCACCAATAGTCCGATCTTTGTCATCACGCGCATGGCTCAAGCCTCTAACTTTCTGAATAAGATGTCGTGGATCGATATCTATCAGGATCAAAAAAGCGACGCGGCGTTAACCGCGTCGCTCCGGAATAAACATTTAGAGTTTGTCGATGTTCAGACCGAAGGTCACCGCGCCGATCACCTTGCCCTCGGTATTGATGATGGGCAATGAAACCTGCTGAAGGTTCGCGTTGGCGGACTTATCGAATTTAGGCTTGCCGACATCGACTCCGCCTTTACCGTCTGCGTAGGAATTGCTCCACTTGGGCTCATCACCCTGCCAGTAATCACTGGTAAGCAGGTTCTCCCCGACGACCGCGCCCTTGTTGTCCATCACGAAAGATTCGACGATGATTTGCTGCTTGGCAACAATCTTGTTGATCTCCTTGGCCGTGGCGTTGGACAGCTTTTCTTCCTGGATTTCCAGCGGTTCTTCCGCCGCCTGCCACTCGGCATCGATCTTCTTGATCGTGTCTAACGACTCATCCTTCTTATTCTGAGCTTCGGTCTCGTCAACAAATACCTTGTTTGTACACTGCGGGAGCAGTTGTTCCTTGACGAATGTTTTTGCGTTGTCAGACAATAGTTCGTTGCCGTCAATACTGCTCAACAGGGCTTCTTTGATCTTGGCCTCATCCGCCGAAGCATTGGTCGCGGACATAAGCATCATCGCCGAGGCGAGCACGACCATCCACATCTTCTTGACATTCATACGTTTCATGTGCAATCTCCACAGCAAGTAGCTCGGGGCCAGACCGACGAGGTCAATGGCCTGTACACCCGTTGGGATCGACGCTGATCCACATCAACTACGGGTTACTCTTATTTGGTTTTCTTTAAAAACATTATGCCCATGGTGCACCCCACTCGAACGAACAGGGGTAGTTACCTATATGTTTATCGACTCAAAACTCAGGCGGATACAGAACGATATACACTGCAATACCAAAGGCTGTGAGTTCATACCGACTGTATCGTTTCGAGGTTAATCTGATTAAATTTGGTTAACCGACATCAATCACTTATCTGCATAGAAAACGGCTACGAATTCTGCAGCCGAAAAGTATGCTATTGGTGGAGTCGTGTAATGCCTGAATGAATCCATGCACCACAACACCACCAGTCACATTCGTTCTAGAGTTTGAACCGCCCCACCAATGCCTGCAATTGCTCAGCCTTTCCTGAGAGCTGCGATGCCGCACGCGCGGACTGGTTGGCACCCTCGGCACTCTGGCTTGTCACTGCGCTCACAGCCTGCACACCCTTACTCACCTCTTCGCCCGCCGACGACTGCTCCTCTGCGGCAGCCGCGATCGACTGGATCATCGTCGCCACTTCCTGAGCACCGGCAACGATCTGCTCAAGGCTCTGGCCGGCCTGGGTGGCCTTCTCCACACCGATCTGAACCTGCTCTGTCCCTGCGGTCATACGCTGAACAGCCTGGTCCGTTTCCGTCTGGATGGCGGTGATCGATTCGCCGATCTCTTCGGTCGCCTTGGTCGTGCGATCCGCCAGCTTACGTACCTCGTCGGCAACGACCGCGAAACCTCGGCCGTGCTCGCCGGCTCGTGCCGCCTCGATCGCCGCGTTCAACGCAAGCAGGTTGGTCTGGTCCGCGATGTCGTTGATCACATCGATAATCTGACCGATCTGCTCACCCCGCTTACCGAGTTCAGACACGCTCGCGGCGCTGGCGCTGACCGCTTCGCTGATCTGGTTCATACCGTTGATCGTATCGGAAACGACCTGGCCGCCCTCTTCCGCCACACGGCCCGATTCACGGGCATTGTTCGCGGCTTCGCCGCTCTTGCGTGCCACCTCGATGATCGAGGCGGACATTTCTTCGACAGCCGCGGAGATCTGGGTCACCTGCTGGTTCTGTTCGCTGATGCCCTGGGCCATCTCTTCACTGCTGGCAGCGATCTGTGTCGATGCGCCGGCAACTTCGTGGGCCGTATCACGCACCTCGCAGATCACGTCGTGGATCTTATGAACAAATGTATTGAACCACTTGCCCAGTTCACCAAGCTCATCCTTGCGATCTTCATCAACACGCTGCGTCAGGTCGCCTTCACCCTCAGCGATGTCTTTCAAGCGATCAACCATGAGTTTGATTGGCTTGAGTATCGATTTGGTCGTCAGGAGATTCGCCACCACAGCGGTTACCATGACAAAGATGGCTACAAAGGAGAACAGACCGATGATCTTTGCCGCAAAAGACGAAGCCTCTTCACCCGCTGTGATCGCATGATCACGACGTTTGTTGATATTCTCAACAGTTTTCTGGATCTCGACTTCCTGGAATTCGGTCAGTTCGTTGATCGTATCACGCATCGTATTGAAGGTTTCTATGGCTTCACTACCGCTAAGATGCCTTGCTTTTGCCAAGCCATCCGGTTGCTTGGCAAGTTCAAAGACCTTGCTCGAACTTTGTCGCCAAGCCTCGTGCTCCTGGACAAAGCGGTCGTATACAGGCTTCGCTTCCTCGGGAAGCGCTTCGGAAGCCTTTGCCAGACGATCGCTGACCTGCTGGATATTCTCCTGATGGTCTGCAAGCTGTTGGTCGTATTCATCCTTGTGCTCGTCGGATGTCACCAACTGCTCGCTAAGCACCGCCTGGTACGCATCGCGGTCCGCATTCAAGATCAGAGCGATGCTTTGCTCCAAGTCGATAATTCGTTTCATATCCACGTTGACCAATGGAACGAATTGGTCATTGACGAGGCTCTCAGAACTGTTTCGCTGCTGCAGCATACCGTAGGTACCGAACCCGGCGATCGTACCCGCACCTACAAACGCGATCAGGGTTGACACCAACATCTTTTGTGAAATCTTCATCTTCAAAGCCTCTTCTACTGATACCGCATAACACTTGTGTGCGCTAAATCACGGGCCATTCAAGGGAATGAACCCACAAGCACAAAACGCATATTTATTATGCAGGATTTACCCATAAATCCTGTAAGCAGAAACACACCCCGACCTGCCAAAGATCGGTATCGTCCATTAGCCCGGCTGGATGTAGTGAGAACCCGGCATTTATCGATGACAGATACAAAAACACATGCCGATCTGAATCTGTCATTCGATAAGATGAATAAGGCCAGGATATGCGTGCTTGATCGGCTATGTCTTACACGTATATAGGATATATATTTCTTGGTATCTGCCCGGTTGTTAGCTCAATCGTTTTACCGAATAGTCATCAACTCATCAGATTACCCTAACGATCAGCATATCTTGACTAGATCTCGCCTATAGCTTGAAACGTTCAACCAGCATTTGTAACTGTTCGGACTTGCCCGACAGTTGCGCCGCTGCTTGCGCTGCCTGGTTGGCGCCTTGTGCACTTTGACAGGAGGCCTCACTGACCGATTGCACACCTTGGCTAACCTGTTCGCTCGCGCTGGTTTGCTGCTCCGCCGCCGCCGCGATCGATTGAATCATCCCGGCCACATCCTGGGCCTTGGTGACGATCTCTTCAAGACGCTGGCCCGCCATCGTGGCCTTGTCAACACCAACACGGACCTGCTCGGTCCCTGTGGTCATACGCTCAACCGCAAGGCTCGTTTCCGTCTGGATGGCGGTAATGGATTCACCGATCTCCTCGGTCGCCTTGGTCGTTCGATCGGCCAGCTTACGCACCTCATCCGCCACGACCGCGAAACCTCGGCCATGCTCGCCTGCACGCGCCGCTTCAATCGCCGCATTCAACGCCAGCAAATTCGTCTGATCGGCAATATCGTTGATGACGCTGATAATCTGGCCGATCTGTTCGCCGCGCTTGCCCAGTTCAGACACACTTGCCGCGCTGGCGCTGACGGCTTCGTTGATCTGGTTCATCCCTTCGATCGTCTCGGCGACAACCTTGCCGCCTTCTTCCGCCACCCGGCCTGATTCACTGGCATTGTTTGCCGCGTCAACACTCTTATGCGCCACTTCCACGACGGAAGTGGACATCTGTTCTATCGCGGCGGAGATCTGCATCATCTGCGTATTCTGCTCGCTGATGCCGGCCGCCATCTCCTCACTTGATGCTGCTATTTGTGTCGATGCGCCGGCCACCTCGTGAGCGGCATCTCTCACTTCACTGATAACTTCGTGTATCTTCTGAACAAAGAGATTGAACCACTTACCCAACTCGCCCAATTCATCCGCTCGGTCCTGATCCACACGCTGGGTCAGGTCACCTTCACCCTCCGCGATATCTTTCAACCGTTCAACCATGGCCTGAATAGGTTTGGTCAATGAACGCGCAAACAGCACGCCGATACCGGTGACCACCAGGGCGATCATCGCGGCGCCGAACAAGATGGCGTTGCGCAGAGAATTCGCGGATGCGTAGACTTCCGACAACTGCTCTTCAGCAACAATCGACCAGTCCAACCCCTCGATGTGCAAAGGGCTGACCGACATCAACGCAGACTCCCCTCGATAGTCATCCGCTATGATGTTTGTTATTTCACCTGTTTTCGCCGTATCGATAGCGACCTGGCAGGTCTGCTGATTCAGGATGGTTGTTTCACCGTCTTCACTGAACCGGCTGTTGGAACGCAGCAAACCATCACTGCCGAAGAGATACGTCTGCCCGGTCTCACCTAACCCGGCCCCACTACCCATGATTGCATTGATGTTATCCAATGGCATCTGGAAAATCGCGACGCCGATCTTCTTCCCCTCATAAAAAACAGGACTGCCTATGAAGCTGGCACCCGCCCCGTAGCTGGGTTCGTAATGCTTAAAGTCTTCGATCACGACAGCCCCGGGCGATGACGCGTCACGGGCCTTGCGGTAAACCGTTGCAAAGTTCGTGTCCCGGTAAGGCCCGGAGACAAAGTTAGTCGCATAGTCGGTCTCCTTGAAGACCGAATAGACCAGGTTGCCTTCCAGATCGAAAAGGAAAATATCGTAGTAGCCGAACGATTGGAGGTAGTCGCGTATCCTTGGATGATAGATCGCGTGATAGGTGTTGTAATCACACTCGGCATCGGCACGATCCAGGTTCAGCTTCTCGCCCACGGGATTGGGATTGTTGGCGATGTAGAACGATTGGAGGATCCTGCCGGAAGCCGATGCGGGGATGTAAGTCTTGTCACCGCGCCAGGGTTGATTCGCCTCTTCCAGCCGTGGCTTGAACTGCTGGGTGTAATAGCCCATCACCGAGCGATAGACCTCGCCGCCTTCGTTCGCATCCAAGCCGACCTGCTCGGGCACTGCATGAAACGCCTCGATAAACTTGGACGCTGCTTCAGTAATCATCCGGTCCTGAGCGAAGTTGAACATCTGCTCATGGATGAAGTTCAAGTAAGACTCGATCTGCTCTTGACGTGCGGTTCGGATACCGGTCAGGGCATCCTGATTGGCGTGCAGCAGAGCTTTACGGCTTTGTGTGATGCTCAACAATCCCACAGCTGTAAGAGAACTGAGACCGATAAACAGCGACAATGCAACCAACTTGGTCTTCATCTTGAAACGATTGAATAACATGCTGATTTGCCTCCACCCCCGCCCCAATTGAATGTTCAAATCCCGGATCCACCCTCTTGCAAATATCCCCAATCTGAAAAAATGACCCGTATAGAGCTCCTACACGGACTTTTACCACCCCCCAAAAAGACGGGGCACCGAATGCCTTGAATCGATCAGATCATGCCCCGACCGATTAACCTGATTGCATATCGACAGGAGGAACCGAATGGATAAGGTCCTGAATATAAAAACATAAGTAATACCAAGATAAGTCTTGATGTTACGTTAACTCTTAACAAAACAGTGCCTTACCCATCAGAGCCATGACACGCACGCTGATGGTGCCTTGTACTATCACTGAGATGATATTAAGCTGTGATATATTCGGACGTTCCGGTCCCGGACTCCCGTCAGACCGGACGCCCGTTTTTTTGGCGTATCACGTACCCGTCATCATTTTTAACGCTTGGAGTAATTGAGCATGTCGACTACCAACAGTAACTCCGATCAGATGCATTCGGTTCTGCAGGAGACCCGTAAGTTTCCGCCGCCGGCCGAATTAGCCGCCAAGGCGCACATCGGAAGCCCCGAACAGTACGAACAGATGTACAAGAGGTCCATCGAGGACCCCGAAGGCTTCTGGGCCGAGGTCGCAGAAGACCTGCACTGGTTCAAGAAGTGGGACAAGGTCCTGGAATGGAACTGCCCCGACGCGAAGTGGTTCGTCGGTGGTAAGACCAACATCAGCTACAACTGCATCGATCGCCAGATCGAGGCCGGCTTCGGCGACGATGTTGCCATCATCTGGGAATCGGAGGGTGTCGATGACAACGGCAAACCCACCGTCATCAAACTCACCTACAACGATCTTAAAAAAGAAGTCTGCAAAGTTGCGAACGGCCTGAAGAAGATCGGCGTCAAGAAGGGCGACGTCGTCACCATCTACATGCCCATGATCCCCGAGCTGGCGATCACCATGCTCGCCTGCACGCGTATCGGTGCGCCGCACTCGATCATCTTCGGCGGCTTCAGTGCCCAGGCCATCAGCGACCGCGTCGACAACTGCGAAAGCAAGTTCCTCGTCACCGCAGACGCCGGCTGGCGCCGTGGCAAGCCCGTCCCGCTCAAGGGTAACGCGGACGACGGCATGAAGCTGACCGACCGCATCGAGACATGCATCGTCGTCAAGCACGCCGGCATCGATGTCAACATGCAGCAAGGCCGCGACGTCTGGATGGACGACGTGCTCGCCGACGTCTCCGAGGATTGCCCCGCCGAACCGATGGACTCCGAAGACCTCGCGTTCATCCTCTACACCTCAGGCTCCACCGGCAAGCCCAAGGGCATCATGCACACCACCGGTGGCTACAGCGTCTACACCTACCTGACCTCGAAGATCAGCTTCGACCTGAAGCCGGATGAAAATGACGTGTTCTGGTGCACCGCCGACATCGGCTGGATCACCGGCCACTCCTACATCGTCTACGGCATGTTGCCCAACCGCGTGCCCTCGATCCTGTACGAAGGCGGCCCGAACTACCCGGCCGAAGACCGCTTCTGGGACATCATCGAACGGCACAAGGTCACGAAGTTCTACACCGCTCCGACCGCCATCCGCTCCTTCATGAAGTGGGGCGACGAGCATGTCGACAAGCATGACATCTCCAGCCTCAAGATCCTCGGCACGGTCGGCGAGCCGATCAACCCCGAGGCATGGATGTGGTATCACGAGAAGATCGGTGCTGGCAAGTGCCCGATCATCGACTCCTGGTGGCAGACCGAGACCGGCGGACACATGATCGTGCCCAAGCCCGGCGCCACCACCACCACCCCCGGCTCCTGCACCACCCCGTTCTTCGGGATCGATGCGGCAGTGGTTAACTCCGAAGGTGAAGAGGTTCCGACCAACACCGGCGGTATCCTCGTCATCCGTAAGCCCTGGCCCGCCATGCTCCGCGGCGTCTACGGCGACCGTAACCGGTTCATCGATACCTACTGGTCAAAGGTCCCGGGCATGTACACCGCCGGTGACGGCGCGCGTAAGGATGAGGATGGCAACTTCTGGATCATGGGCCGTATCGACGACGTCATCGTCGTGGCCGGCCACAATATCGGCACGATGGAAGTCGAGTCGGGCCTGGTCAGCCACCCGGCCGTCGCGGAAGCCGCTGTCGTCGGTTTCCCGCACGAACTCAAGGGCAACGCCATCGCGGCGTTCGTGATCCTGCGTATCCCGATCCCGCACGGCGAAGAGGCCGAGAAGCTCAAGAAGGAACTCGCCGCTCACGTCGCCAAGGAACTGGGCCCGTTCACCAAGCCCGATGTGATCAAGCTGACCGACGCCCTGCCCAAGACCCGCTCCGGCAAGATCATGCGTCGCCTCCTGCGAGACATCGCCGCCGGCAACGAAATCAAGGGCGACATCACCACCCTCGAAGACAAGAGCATCGTCGAGAAACTGCAACAGGGCTAAAACCCTTACACTCTACAATTCAACCAACCCCGAAGCCCACGTTCATCGAACGTGGGCTTTTCTTTTAATATGGCGATCACCTATCATCTAACCCGCAATCAACAGCAATACATGTAGATTCAGGTCTTTATGGATAATCAGCCACAACAAAGCCGACGTGGATGCTTGAAAACCCTCGGTCGAGTCGCAAGCGCCATAGTTGGCGCAATAGCGGGTTTAATATTGGGCTTAATGGTCTCATTGATCGGTGCCGCCTGCGGAATGACTTGGTGGCCGTCAGTGATAATTGTATTCGTCGTATGCATCTGCTGTACCGTGCTGTGCGCGATATACACAGAACTGGTTGAAGCCGCATTAGAATTGATCTTTGTAGTGGTAGATGCGGTGGCGAGATGCTTGAAGGCTCTGCTTGAGATATTCAGTTGACTTCTCTAACTAACGCTTACTCACCACCAGTATCGCCGTATCCGCATTGAGATTAGGATCATCACCTTCTGAAACACTCACGCCTTCGTGTGTGTTCAGGTAGATGCCTGTGTGGATCGTCGCGTCCCTGGCTTTCAGCAGGTCCTGCACATCCGCGATGGAGCAGAAGCGGCGGTTGGGGGTATCGTACCATTCGTAGTTGTATTCGCCCTTGGCCTTGGGGCTGCGGCCTAGTTCGACATACATCTGTCGAAGGTCGCGATAAGCAAAGTTGGCGAAGCTGATGATGCAGCGTTTACCCACGCGCAGCATTTCATCGAAGAGCCCGGCGATGTTGTCGATCGCCTGCAGCGTTGCGGACAGCACGACGACATCAAAGCTATGGTCGCCAAACTCGGGCAAACCTTTGTTCAGGTCATAATCCAGCACGGGCAAGCCGCATTGCGCAGTGGCGAGAATCGCATCCTGCTTCACTTCCACACCACACAGCCGCCCCGCCCCACGTTTGTGTAATGCTGCGAGCAGATGCCCGTCGCCGCAACCGAGGTCTAAAACCGATTCGCCCGGCTTAACAAATTCAACAATCCGCTCATCGATCAGGCCCAGTCGCTGTGTTGCCGTGCAAGGCTCAGGTGGATCGATCGCCGCTTCAACCAATGGCCCATACTTCTCGATATCTTTAGCGATCAAAAACGCGTCGTGCCCCGCTTCGGTCGTCACCTCGCAATAAGTCACCGGCTGGTCACGCGCAGTTAGCGCGGCCACGATCTCACGCGACTGCCTTGGTGGAAATAACCAGTCACTGGAAAATCCAACAACCAACCATCGGCACGTCGCAAGTCTTAATGACTCGACACGCATCTCATGCGTCTGACCAAGATCGAACAGGTCGATCGCCATCGATAATGTCACGTAGCTATTGGCATCAAACCGCTCAACGAAACGCTGCCCCTGGTGCGCAAGGTACGAACCGACGCTGAACTTACTCTCAAACTCGGTGTCCAGTTGCCGGGGTTTGTGGCGGTCGATGTCGAACTTATCCGACATACCCTTGCTGGAAAGATACGTGATATGCCCGAGCATCCGCGCGATCGCCAGGCCGGTATCCGGATGCGTCGGCTGGTCGTAGTAAAGCCCCTTGTGGAAGTCTGGATCGGTCTGGATCGCATTGCGTGCAACCACATCAAACGCAAGCGCCTGACTGGATAGCCTCGCGCTGGTTGCGATCGCGCAACAGGCCGCGACACGATCGGGATATCGGATCGCCCAACTCATCGCCTGGTGCCCGCCCAGCGATCCGCCGATCACCGCTGCGAGTCTATGAATCCCCAGGTGATCCAGCAACATCGCCTGAAGATCAACCATGTCTTCAACCGTGACATCCGGAAACGTCGGGCCGTAAGGCTTGCCCGTCTTCGGATCGATCGAACCCGGTCCTGTCGTACCCCGGCAACCGCCCAGTATGTTCGGGCAGATCACAAAGAACTTGTCCGTATCCACTGACATGCCGGGCCCGACCATCGTATCCCACCAGCCCGGATCATCTTCAGGATCGTGCCGAGCAACATGTGAATCCCCCGAGATCGCATGGCAGACCAGCACCGCGTTGGACTTCTCAGCATTCAGCCTGCCATACGACTCGTAGGCACAGACCACCCTCGGCAACTGCCCGCCCAGCCTCATCTTGAACGGCGAATCAAACGTCACCGACTGAAGATGCTTCAGCGGCGAGCCGGAACGGATATCGTCAGTGCTTTCGAAGGTGTCTGTCATCAGAGCCATATCTTAACCAAAAAGAAACCCCACCCTCTCGAGTGGGGCTCAAGCATGTCAAGATAATCAGCCGTGCGGATCAGCCTGCCGCGGCGGCCAGCGCCTGGTCGATATCGGCGATGATGTCGTCGACATCTTCGATGCCGACGGATACGCGGATATAGTCCGGGGTGACCCCGGTGGAGGCCTGCTCCTTTGGGGTCAATTGCTGGTGGGTAGTCGAGGCGGGGTGGATGACGAGGGTCTTGGCGTCGCCGATGTTCGCCAAGTGCGAGCAGAGCTTAGTCGCGTTGATGAACGCCTTGCCGGCCGCCATAGCCTTGTCGTTGTCTGCCGCCTTGATCCCGAAGCCGAGGATCGCGCCTTGGCCGTTGGGCAGGTATTGCTTGGCGCGAGCGTTATCTTTATGTGACGTCAGACCGGGGTAGTTCACCCAGGCAACCTTCGGATGCGCTTCCAGATGCTTGGCGACCGTCAACGCATTCTCGCAATGCCGCGGCATACGCAGGTGCAGTGTCTCGATGCCTTGCAGGAATAGGAACGCGGCGAATGGGCTCATCGCAGCACCGGTATCACGCAGCCAGTGCGTGCGGACATGAATGTTGTATGCGATGTTGCCCATCGGACGCAGGTGCTCTTCAAAGACCGCGCCGTGATATGAAGGCGACGGACCGCAGAACTCGGGCCACTTCTTCGGGTTGTCCGCCCACTTGAAGTTACCGCTGTCGACGATCGCCCCACCGATGTGCGTGCCATGTCCGCCGATGAATTTAGTCGTCGAATACACAACGATATCGATGCCGTGCTCGATCGGCCTCAACAGGTAAGGCGTCATCACCGTGTTGTCGCAGATCACGGGCACGCCACAGGCGTGTGCCGTATCAGCGATGCCCTTGAAGTCCGGCACATCGAGTTTCGGATTGCCCAAGGACTCCATGTACACACAGCGCGTGTTTTCATCGACCAGGTCCTTGATCTTGGACGGATCGTTCGGGTCGAAGAAGCGCACCTCGATACCGAGGTTCTTGAAGGTCTGGGTAAACAGCGTCCACGTCCCGCCGTAGAGGCTAGTCGCGGAGACGATGTTCTGCCCGGCATGGGTGATCGTCAGGATCGCAGCGGTGATCGCCGATTGGCCGGATGCAAAGCAAAGCCCGGTCACCCCGCCGTCCATCGCGGCCAGACGTTTTTCGAGCACGTCGGTTGTCGGGTTCATCAGCCGGGTGTAGATATTGCCGAACTCCTGCAGCCCGAACAGCGCCGCGGCGTGGTCGGTGTCCCGGAAAACGTAGCTGGTGGTCGCGTGGATCGGCACAGCCCGTGAGCCGGTCGCGGGGTCGGGCTCCTGCCCAGCGTGCAAAGCCTTGGTTGCGAGTTTGTAATCTTGTTCCGCCATAGTGTTGCTCCTCTTGATGTTGAGCCCGGCATTATAGAAAGACTTGACGAAGATGTCGGCAAAGCACATTGAAAACACCAATGAACCGCGGAACTAGCCCGGATCATAAGACTCGGGCGTTCTTTGTTAGAAATATGCTTTTTATGATTGGAATCAGGCCGCCTCGGTGGCGTCTTCCTTAAACCCGGTCAGGTAGTCCGTCACCGCTGACGCGGCCATGGGCTTGGCGAAGAAGAAGCCCTGTGCGTATTGGCAATCCATCGCCTGCAACTGTGACAATTGCTCGGCGTTCTCGATCCCTTCCGCAACGACCTCCAGGTGCAGGAAGTGTGCAAGTGAAACGATCGCATCCATCACCGCCGCAAACTCACGATGTTCCTGCATGTTCTCGATAAAGCTGCGGTCGATCTTCAATTGATCGATCGGGAACTGATGCAGACAACTCAGCGACGAATGACCCGTACCAAAATCGTCCATCGCCAAACGCACACCCAGCTCATGGATACGCTGCATCACACTGACGATACTCTGCGGGTTATCCATCACCGCGCTTTCCGTCACCTCAAGCTTCAAGACCTGTGCCGGCAAGCCGGTCTCTTCCAAAACCCGGTCGATGACATCGAATATCTCCGCGCTAAGCATCTGTCGCCGGGAAAGGTTGACATTGATGCTCATCTTCAACACATCATTAAACCGCGCACGCCAGGCCGCCATCTGTTTGCATGATTCCCGAAGAACCCATTCGCCAAGCGAAACGATCAGGCCGGACTCCTCGGCGATCCCGATGAATTCCTCCGGCTCGATCCGCCCGTGCTCGGGATGATCCCAGCGCAATAACGCCTCGAAGCCCGCGGTCGTCCCGGACTCGAGATTAACAATCGGCTGGTAATACACCCGGAACTGCTCATCGAAGCTGCATTGGCGAAGGTCCTGCTCCAGGCGCATCCGCCTGACCGCCTGCGTGTGCATCTTTAAGTCAAACAGACAATATTGCGCACGCCCGCCGGCCTTCGCCTGATACATCGCCGCGTCCGCGTCGCGGATCACTTCGTCGGCGTTTTCATAGTTTTCGGTCCCGACCACCACACCGATACTTACCGTCGAAATGACTTCGGATGTCTCGCATTTGAACGGCACCGCCAGGCGATCCAGCAGACGCTGCGACAGAATCTGAACGTCATCCGCCGAATGAATCCCATCCATAAGGACAACGAACTCATCCCCGCCAAACCGCGCAACCGTATCAACCTCACGGACACAAGTACGTATGCGCTCCGCCATTTCGGACAGCAACTTGTCACCCAGGCTGTGCCCCAGGCTGTCATTGATCACCTTGAAACCGTCAAAGTCCAGGAACAACACCGCGTACTGGTACGAACTGTTGCGTTTGGCTCGGGCGATCGCGTGATTGAGTCGATCGGTGAACAATGTACGGTTTGCCAGCCCCGTGAGTTGATCGTGCTGTGCCAGGGCACGCAGTTCATCCTGCGCCTGTTTGAGATCGGATATATCCGCCAGGGACCCGGATATACGCACCGCTTTACCGTGCTGATCACGGACCGCGGCCGCCCGACACAGCATCCAACGCGTCGAGCCGTCGGCGTGATGCATTTCCAGTTCGAGGTCAAACCGTTCAGACTTCCCATGGATATGGTCGGTCAGTTTGGCATGGAAACGTGCCAAGCACCCCGAGGAGATTCGGGTGAACCACGCTTCAGGCGTGTAAATATCTTCTTCCTCCGGCACACCCAACAGCTCTTTCCACCGCGGCGCATAGTAGACCCTGCCCGTGGCCAGGTCCCAGTCCCATAGGCCGTCGTTCGAGCCGTGCACCGCCAGCGCGTACCGCTGTTCGGATTCACGCAGTGAAAGTGTCAGTTCGTCCGCCAGTTTGTAGGCACGATCGCGCGTACGAGTCAGCGACCAGACCAGCAATACCAGCAACAAGCTGATCACACTACTCACACCACCCACCAGAAACACATGCGACCATGCGATCTGTGTATTGGGGTGGGCTTCATGCACTAAAAGCACCCACTGCCAATCTTCAACAGGCATTGAAGCCTGATACACAGCCCCACCGCGCGTATCCTTCGTCCCGCCGGTGCTCTGGTCTTGTGTCGGATGCCGATAAAGCAACCGATCCACAGACTCCGATGTCCGCTGAACCAGCACGCCACTGACACCCTCCCAGTCCTCGGGCCAGATGCCCGCCATGAAAGCAGACATCTCAACCGACATCGCGACCCACCCCGATACGGATTCCAAGCGTGACTCGACCGTCCGTGTGTCGGCATTATGCTGAAACAACGGCAGATAAAGAACGACTCCAACTTTCGCCGCCCCCGTCTGGTGCAGACTGAATCCTTCCGAGAACGTAACACGGTCATATAAGACACTGCGTCTCATGGTTTCATGAGATGCGGGGATCGACGCAACATTCAAGCCGATGGTATTGGCATTACGGCTCATCGGCTCGTTGTATCGGATCACACAGTAATCATCGTACGAGATGGGTTCGTATAGCGTCGTGTCAAACACGCCGAAGTCCGGATCATATTGTGTGCGGATAACCCGTACGTAATCATCAAGTTCTTCTGCCTTGACATGGTCCACGTAAGCAAAACCATGGGTGCCCGGGATATTCTTGAAGAACCGTTCAGAGGTGGAAAAGTTACGCCACTCATCTGCCGTGACTTCATCGCTTGCCATGAATAAACCACGCGCCATCTCCAACGCGATCTCGTAATCCTTCAAGCGTTCGGAGATGTCAATCGTGAGTTGAGTAACTCGTTCCTGGACCTGCCGATGATGACCATCGACCTGATTTCGCCATGTCAGGTAACTGACGAACAACGTGGCGCCCAGCGACAGCAATGCGACCAGCAATGCCACGCGCCAGCGTACCATGAACCTGCCAGACGATTTTAATCTGTAGCTATCCAGCACAGACATCAGCTACCCCCTGCAGAGGTCCATGTACGATTAACCCTATCACCATGTACAAATGCAGCGGCCGTACCCAAGCGGCCGACAGCGTATGGCGCACAGCCATCGCGACCTATCGGACGCCGATCGTCCGATGCCCCTAACCTATATCGTGGTTCTGGCTAGCCGACTTCATCCCAGATGAGGGATTACCCTCACACCCGGTTAATACACGTTCTTAGATGAATATCGAGGAAGGCAATATGTTCATGCGTCCAGGATTCCGCCCAGCTATGGAGTTCTTTGAGCGATTGTAATGATCGATCCTGGCTGAATTTTGAAGTTAACTCAACATACTTGTTAAGGAACTGTTCGTGTTCCTGCTTGTTCTTCTGAGCCATCGGGCATTGCGCTTTTTCCATGCAGCATTCTTCGTCACTGAAGTGGCGCGTGACATAGGTTCCCAATGACTTGAGGTGCGCATCTACCTTCGGCCCTTCATAAATGCCCTGAGCAATCATGTCCTCCAGCTCGTTGAGCATGTCGAACATTTCCCGGTGTTGCTGATCCAACTCCGCTGAACCCGTGGTATATCCCTGTTTCCAAATGATGGTCATAGCTTGCCCTGAGCTGCCCGAAATGTTTTATCTCAAATCAGTTACTGAAACGTTTTACAAAACGCACCCGTAATTGTATCGCATGGATCGGAAGGTTGGATTGAAAGGTGTCGTTGCCAATCAAGGACCGGCCGCACAGCGTCGGTTGGGTCCCTGTTGCTTGACGCAACCCCTTATCGGCAGGAACCACTCGGCACTACACGGCCGGCTTCACCGTTCAGCCCTTCGCTCGTTGCGTTGGGCCGTCTCACTGGCCCGGTCCGGTCGACCTCACCGTTAAGCTCGCATCAGCGAAACTTATCCCGGGGGCCGGTCATCCCGGTCGGCCTCTACACTACTGTTATCACTCTATCCCGGGCCCCACCAAAAGTAAAGATAAATCAATCCGATTTTATATCGTTTGAGACACAATCGCACCATCACGATACGATAGCACGACTTAAATACAGGATAACAAGCCCATCCCGCTCATCCCTCTTTATAATTCAGTTGTCTTGAACATTCCTGGTCCACGGTAATCAATACATGACCCTCCTGAGCGTAAACGTCAATAAAGTCGCACTGTTGCGGAATGCACGGCAAGGGGACACGCCCAACGTCGTCCATGCCGCCCGACTCGCACTCCAAGCCGGAAGTGCCGGTATCACCGTACACCCCAGACCGGACGAGCGACATATCCGACATCACGATGTCGGGGACATCGCCAAACTCCTGGCCGTACCGGAATACCGTGGCCGGGAATTCAATATTGAAGGCAACCCGTTTCTAGGCGAATTCCTCAACCACGCCCGCAACGTGAAACCCGACCAATGCACGCTCGTGCCTGATTCACCGGATCAGTCCACATCAGACCACGGCTGGAACATCAGCTCCAACCTCGAGCGTCTCAAGCCGATCGTCGATGAACTGAAGTCACTTGGTTGCCGGGTCAGCCTGTTCATGGACCCCGATCCGCAACAGATCAAGCTTGTTCCACAGACCGGCGCCGACCGGATCGAGCTGTACACGGAGAGCTACGCCGTCGCGTATGAGCAAGGCGGCGACGCACTGGAAAGCGAATACAACAAATTTGCTGAGGCGGCCGCGTGTGCCACGAATCTAGGTCTTGGCATCAATGCGGGTCACGACCTGAACCTGCGTAACCTTGGTCGATTCGTCAGCATCCCCAACATCCTGGAAGTGTCCATCGGCCACGCACTAGTCGCCGATGCGCTTGAACTGGGCATGGTCGCTACCGTCAAGGCCTACCTGGACATTCTGAGTAACACCTGAGCTGTAAAGCCGCGACCATTGGTCGCGCGCATGCTCCACAGATGTAAACATCGCGTTCATTACGACGAACACAAATAAAACAGCACCCCGGCCGGTTTCTACCGGGGTGCGTATCTTTCTCCCCGTCCCGTGATGACAACACTGCCATCACATCCTTGCCCGGGGACCGGCCGCGATTCCTCTCCCTCCTGGCTCTCCCCTCCAGCAGACGGTATCCGGGCTTGGCTCTTGTATGGGATTGTCGGGCACGATCAGCGCCCATCAAATAAAAAACACCACGCGAAACGCGCAGTGAACAATTAACCTCTTACGATGACGTCCTCCACAACTGTCGACTGTCTCGTCGACAGAACCCGATCACAAAAAGAAAAAGAAGTCCGAAGTGATTGCATCCGATTCATGGCCTCCGTACCAAATGGGATGATCGGAACAATATAACAAAGCTAACGGAAAATGTAAGGCCTATTTCGCGTTTTTACCTTATTTTTATGCAGTATTCGTCAACATCGAAGCCCACGATGTGACTTAGAACAATTAAAGATCATGTTGAACGCAACTTAGCTATCGCTTCGTGCGTATCCGCTATAAGCGCCGACAACTCTGAAGGCAGTTCACGGTTTGCCCACCGCTTGTTGATGAATGCAGCGTGTCGTTCGATCAACACTTCGGCACGATCCAGACCCAACGCTTTTTCATCTGCATCCAGTTCATCGACATGCTGTAGCGCAAACCACACCGCCTGGAGCGCGATGATGTCAGACACGCTATCGCGTAACGCGCGGCCTTGTGCGTCATCCGGCAAAGCCAACGCACCACGGGCAAACTCGATCCATCGACCCAACAATACCGACCACGTCAGCTTATCCGCATCCAAGGGCTCGCCTGTATCCGAAGAAGGCTGTTCACTCATCCGGCTTCACACACCTTGACGGCCTGACCGGTCTGGGCCGACAGATGAATCGCCTCCATCTTCTTCATGTACTTCAAACCCTCCACAAAGTCCGGGCTGACCCTGCGTTGCGGTGGCAGTACCCCGGCCCGAGCCGCGCGGACCGCGGCGATGAAACTCGATTCCACCTGCCAGGAACACATCAATTGTTTGGGCACCTCAGCAGGTTTCAGCGGCTCGCCGGTCTTGCCGAACAACAACTGCCCGCCGATGTGGTAACGCAACCGCGCCCCCGAGCCGTAGATGGTGATCGAATTCATCGGCGGTTCCTGGCTGACGCCGGAATGCTGTTCATTGATCGACGCCCCGTTAACCAAACGCCCTTCGATGAGCACCACCTGCGGGATATGGATGGTGTAAGACCTGCCATCCGGCCCGGTCTTGGAGGGCACGGGTGTGTGGCACGTCGCCTTGAGGGTCTCGTACTCACCGACCCAGGCGTTGAGCAATTCCGCCCAGATACCGACCTGCATCACCTGCTTGCCTGAATATTCGATCCGCTCCCGCCAGGAAATCACATCAGGCTTGTCACAACTCGCATCCAGACAAGCCACCTCGACTTCGCGTAATTCACCCAGCACCCCTTTGCGGATCGCTGTCCGAACAAACGGTTCATACGGCATACGGTGCGGCGGCGGACACAACATATTCACCAGTTCGGGCTTGGCCTGGGCGGCGGCTACCATCTGCTCGGCTTCCGCCAGGTTCATCGCCATCCGTGCTTGGCAGAACACATGCTTACCCGCTGCTAGCGCAGCGACCGACATCTCGCAGTGCGTGTATGGCCAGGTCCCGATGAACACCGCATCCACATCATCTCGCGCGATCAGGGCAAGCCAATCCTGCTCTATATCTGCAAAACCGAACTCGGCAGCCGCCTTACGCGAACTGGCTTCGCTTCGGTTGCAGACCGCAACCAGTTTCACGCCGGGCACCGCCTTTAAACCCGGAATATGGCGTTGCCGAGCGATCCCACCCGCCCCGATGAAACCGATACCAATCGTGTCTTCGCCCACTGATCTGTCTCCTGACTACTGCCCGGGTATGATTGTATCTCAACTGCTCAGACGTTCGTCAGTCACCAACCACTGTCAGCCGTCAGTTTACCCTAAGCCCGATCCGCCAACTATACCTCGCTGGAGGTTCCGATGACCCAACAACTGAAACGATTGCTTGCATCCACAGCCGCATGCCTGGCGGTTGTGAGTGTGCTGCACGCCGAACCCCCTGCCGTGACCGATGCCGAATCCACACCGGTCGACGAAGCAGAAAAAATCATGACTGTCGATCGCGAAAACCGCGTCATCGATCTGAAAGCAAAGATGGTCCCCGCTGAACCCCAATGGCTGGAACTGGTCGCAACCACGCCCGGCCCCAAAGGTCGAGAGCACGAAGCCATCGTCACAATCGATATCAAACCCAGCCTGATCCACCTGGAACTGATCAAGCTGGGTCTGGAGCCCGGCTCGCCACAGAAAAACCGCCTGGTGGAAAACAAAATCCTCACCGATCCACCGACCGGCCCCGAACTGGTGCTTAGCTTCGTCTACGAAAAAGACGGCCAGGAAGTGGAAGTCCCTGCTTACGACTGGGTACTGGACAAAGAAACCGGCAAGCCGATCGAACCATGCAAATGGCTTTTTACCGGCTCGGACTTCCGCGAATGGCAGGGCAGGGAATACTACATGGCCGATGAGGCCGGCACGATCGTGTCACTGGTCAACTTCGGGGACGATCTGATCGTCCGCAAGACAGACACAACCAAGGACACCGACTTCCAGCAATTGCAGATCAACAAAGAGGCGATCCCCCCTTACGGCTCGGAATTGACCCTCCGGATCAAAATCCCAAAGCCCACGGCAGGCTCAGAAAAGGAGAATAGCCCGGAATCGCCCATAGAAGGGGCCCAGACACCGCTTCCGGGGGCCGATCAGAGCCCCCCGGAGGTCGATACGCCCGATAATCCCGACCAGACTGAACCCTGATCAATCCCAAGCGGGCTGCAAGAATCCGTTTGACAACCGGGCCCCAAATCCGGACAATGCACCTTCATTCCTGACCAGTATTTAGGTGGTATCTCATGCGACACATGACCAAGATGTTGTGCCTTCTGGTGCTTGGCCTGTCCCTGGCGTCAATGACCGGTTGCGGCCGAGTGACCGCCGGCCAGGTTCGCCACAATATGACCCCCGAATTGGCGACTACCGCTCGCAGCAGCGAGATGTATGCCAACGACAAGGCCCGGATTTTCGACAACAACCTCCGCGCCGCGTGGGACGATCTGGATCGCTTCATGCTGATGCACCGCAACAGCCGCTTGACCCCCTACCCGGCTCCGTAATCAACTAAGCAATGCACCAATTTGAACTATACACCCCGCGCTTGCCGCGGGTTTTTTTTGTGTGCAAAAACAGTGTTGAGCCACGAATGAACGCGAATCCACGCAAATAACCACATGATCCTTCCGGATCACATCCCCAATCATTCGCGTTTATTAGCGTGCATCCGCGGCTGAAAGCAGCCTCAGATGGAAGTAACCGTATCTTCGATACGCCTGGCTGTATGCGGGAAGTAATCCTGCAAGGCATGCACTGTCCAGGCATCGGCTCGCAACGCTGCGATCGCATCGACCGCACAAGCCGCTGCCGTCAGCGTCGTGATCATAGGCACGTTGAACCGCACCGCCGTCGCCCGCAGTTTGCCCTCATCCGTAGCCGGGCCCTTACGAGTCGGGGTGTTGATCAGCAGACCAAGCTCACCGTTCTTGATCATGTCGATCGCGTTAGGCCGGCCTTCACTGATCTTGTGCAACCGGTTCGTTTCGATGCCGCAATCCGCCAGGTGTGAGTATGTGCCGCCGGTCGTGTAGACCTCGTAACCCATGTCGATCAGCCGTTTCGCGATCGGCTCAAACGCAGGTTTATCGCTGTTTCGCACCGACAGGAAAATCTTCCCGCTCAACGGCAGCGACACACCCGCCGACATCTGGCTCTTGGCAAACGCCACCGGGAAGTTCGTATCCGCACCCATGCATTCGCCTGTCGAACGCATCTCGGGCCCAAGGATCACATCCACGCCCGGGAACTTGCTGAACGGGAACACCGATTCCTTCACCGATGTGTGCTTCGGCACGACCTCTTCGGTCACGCCCAGATCACTGAGCTGTTTCTCGATCATCACCTTCGCGGCATTGAGCGCCCAAGGCACACCGCAAGCCTTACTCACGAACGGAACCGTTCGCGACGCACGTGGATTCACCTCGATCACGTAGATCTCGTGCTTATCTCTAGCATCACCGGGCCGACGCACCGCCCACTGCACGTTCATCAGCCCCCGCACGTTCAGCGATTCGGCCAGCTTCCGCGAGAGGTCCTTCAATTCTGCCACCACATCCGCAGGAAGCGAGTAAGGCGGGATCGCACAAGCCGAGTCTCCGGAGTGGATGCCCGCTTCCTCGATGTGCTCCATCACACCGCAGACGAGGGCGCGGGACGGCATGGCGGATGGCGGATGGTGGATGGCGGATGGATCGGACGGCATGTCTTCTCCATCGCCCATCCCCCATCCCCCATCCCCCATTCCAAAGTCGCCTACCACATCGACGTCGCACTCGACTGCTTCGGCCAGAAACTGGTCGATCAGGATCGGCTGGCCAGCCAGGTCGCTGGCGCCAAGCGCGATCGCCATGTAGTGCTTGAGTTGTTCATCATCGAACACCGTCGCCATCGCACGCCCGCCCAACACAAAGCTCGGTCGGACCAGCACGGGATACCCGATGTCGTTTGCGATCTTGATCGCTTCATCCACATCGTACGCAATACCGTTGGCAGGCTGCTTGATCCCCAGGCTCTTGATCAGCTCGCTGAATCGCTCGCGGTCTTCCGCCAAATCGATCGAATCCACACACGTCCCGATGATCGGTACGCCGGCCTTCTCCAGACCGTGCGCCAGATTCAACGGCGTTTGCCCACCGAATTGCACGACCACGCCATGGACATTCCCAGCCGAATCTTCATCCCCGAACGCCCCGCCGTTCAGCCTTTCGCAGATGTTCAACACATCTTCCAGCGTCAACGGCTCGAAAAACAGCAAATCAGATGTGTCGTAGTCGGTCGATACCGTTTCCGGATTCGAGTTGATCATGACGGACTCATAGCCCAGTTCGTCCGCAGCGAACGCGGCCTGCACGCAGCAATAGTCGAACTCGATGCCTTGCCCGATCCGGTTAGGCCCGCCGCCGAGGATGATGACCTTCTTCTTATCCGTCACGCGGACTTCATCATCTAACACCGATGTAACGGCGCCGTTCTCGATCTGCTTGATCGGCGTCTCATACGTCGAGTAGTAATAAGGCGTCGCCGCCTCGAACTCCGCCGCACAGGTATCCACCAGCTTGTACACCGGCTCTACCTTGAGCGATTTGCGATACGCACGCACTGCTAAAATCGTATCCGTGCTGATCTTGCCCAGGTACAGGTTCGCTAACTGTGGGTCGGAATACCCCAACTGCTTAGCCTTGAAAAGCACCTCGCGCGGCACATCTTCGAGCTTCTCGAAACCGCACAACATATCTTCAAAATCCACCAGTTGCTTGATCTGGTCGAGATACCATTTATCGATCTTCGTGGCCTGATAAACCTTGTCGATCGACCAGCCCATCTTGAACGCATAACGAAGATAATACATCCGGCCCTGCGAAGGCACGGTCAGCTTGCGACTCAGCTTCGTCTCTTCGATCGGCCATTCTACATTCGAGCCGTCTGCGTTCTTCACACCGCGCTTGGCGTTGAGCCATTTATCGTTCGCATCAAGACCAAGACCGAAACGCTTGACCTCCATCGAGCGGATGCCCTTCTGCAGGCTCTCCTTGAACGTCCGCCCGATCGACATCGCTTCGCCGACCGACTTCATCTGCGTCGTCAGCGTCTCGTCTGCCTCGGGGAACTTCTCAAACGTCCAGCGAGGGATCTTAGTCACGACATAATCGATCGTCGGCTCAAAGCACGCGACCGTCTTGCCCGTAATATCGTTCGGCAACTCCCACAGTGAATAACCAACCGCCAGCTTCGCCGCGATCTTCGCGATCGGGAAGCCCGTCGCTTTACTGGCTAGCGCACTGGACCGCGACACACGCGGGTTCATCTCGATGACGACGACATCCCCGTTGTCCGGGTTCACGCCGAACTGGATGTTTGATCCGCCCGTCTCCACGCCCACCGCACGGATTATCGCACACGAAGCGTCGCGCAGCCGTTGGTATTCCTTGTCCGTTAAGGTCTGGGCCGGCGCGATCGTGATCGAGTCGCCCGTGTGCACGCCCATCGGATCGAAGTTTTCGATTGAGCAGATGATCACGACGTTGTCATCGTGGTCGCGCATGACCTCCAGTTCGTATTCCTTCCAGCCAAGCAGCGACTGGTCGATCAGGATCTGGTGGTTCATCGACGCATCGAGCCCGCGCTTGGCGATGTCGGCAAATTCTTCCCGGTTGTACGCCACGCCGCCGCCCGTCCCGCCTAGCGTAAACGCCGGACGGATGATCGCCGGCAATCCCACCCGGTCCAGGATCTCGTACGCCTCTTCCATCGAATTCGCGACCCCCGCATCCGGACACTTCAGCCCGATCGATTCGATGATGTCCTTGAACTGCTGGCGGTCTTCCGCCCGGTAGATGACTTCGCGAGACGCCCCGATCATCTCGATGCCGTGCTTGGTCAGAACGCCCGTGTCGTACAGCTCGCACGCACAGTTCAGGGCCGTCTGCCCACCGAGCGTCGGAAGCAGAGCGTCGATCTCGTAGTCGCCGCCCTTTTCCTTCTCGATGATCTTGGTCACCGCTTCGGGCGTGATCGGCTCGATATAGGTCCGGTCGCTGAACTGCGGGTCCGTCATGATCGTCGCCGGGTTGGAGTTGACCAGCACGACCTGGAACCCCTCTTCCTTCAGCGCCTTGCAGGCCTGCGTGCCAGAATAGTCGAACTCACAGCCCTGACCGATCACGATCGGCCCCGAGCCTATGATGAGGATTGTGCGGATATCGTCACGTTTGGGCATGGTTTATGTGTATTTAGGTAGGGGTAGACATATCCGGCAGCCGAACCGGATTTGAGCCAGTGTAGCATTCGCGGTGCAGCCGCGAAAGGGTTTAGGGTGTAGGGTTAAGAATTGTTGATTCTAGCGTAAAGAGGCTGAGAGCGCACTGAGCATTCGACCTACTTCCTGTGATAGCTCCCATGCCGGCCTGGCCTGATCCCGATTGATAAAGCCAAGCCTGCCCGCGATCAATAACTGGGTTTCCATCTCTTTTAATGAACCATTGGCAACCGACAGATGCCGCAGGTAGTCCCCCCGATGTTGTCTGCCGTACCCCTCAGCTATGTTGGATGGAACCGACACCGCCGCCCTGCGTATCTGACTGACCAGCCCAAACTTTTCATCGTCCGGAAGTTGCCGTGAAAGCTCATAGATTGCCTCAACCAAATCAACCGCCTTCTTCCACACATCCAGTTCCCGATAGGAAGTCAACGGCTCGCCCCGGCTTTTCATCGCACATCCCCCTTGCTTAGTTTCTTGACCCTAAACCCTAAACCCTACACCCTAAACCCTATCCTTTGATCTCCACCAGATCCGCCTTCATCGCATCCGTGTCCAGCACCATGATCGTGCAGCGGTCGTTGACCCAGCCGCAGCACTCGCCGGGGTTGAGATAGAGGATGCCGTCGCTTACCTGGTTGACGACTTCGTGGGTGTGGCCGGTGATGACGATGTCCGCCCCGGCAATGTCGGCAGGTTTGAGCCATTCGATCCAGTGATGCATCACGATCGTCTTGCCGCCAAGCTCAATCCGCAAAGGCCCATCGACGATTTGTGGCAACACTTTCTTCAATCCTGCGCGTTCGCCATCATTGTTGCCATAGACGCAATAGATCGGCACGGACACCGCATCTTCAGCGATCAGCTTCGCTGCAAACGGAGCGATCACATCCCCCGCGTGCAGGATCGCCTCCACTCCTAACCGCTCGAATAATGCAATTGCCCGTCGAAATGGTGGAAGCCGATCATGCGTGTCGCTGATGACGCCTATTTTCATGGGGGTTAAGTATGAGAAAATTGAACGATTTTCGCAAGTATTTTGGGGATTGGGGGTTGGGATTTAGGGATTGGGGGATGCCACAGAGCATCAGATTCCATCACTGTTCTATTGATTTCCCCCAATCCCCAGCCCCGAATCCCCAACCCCCCGCTACAATCCCCACATGCCAGATCGACTCGAACAACTCGAAAAACTCCACGCCGCCGACCCTGCCGATGCTGACATCACCTACATGATCGCGATGGAACACGTCAAAGTTGGGGATTACCCGAGTGCCATCACCTGGCTCGACAAAACCCTCGCGATCGATGCCGACTACCTTTACGCCTACTACCAGAAAGCCAAAGCCCAGGACGCCCTCGACGACACCGACGCCGCGAAGGCCACGCTCCAGCTAGGCATCGAAAAAGCCAACACCGCGGGGGACGGCAAAGCCATCAGTGAGTTGAATGAACTGCTGGCTTCGATAGGATAGAAATACATTACTTGCGTTAACACGATCCCCCAATATTCCAGCAAGATCAACATGGAGCGACTCCGCCTACTTAAACCCACTTCTAAAACCGTCCTGGATGAAGCGGGACGCAAAGAATGTCGGCGCGTGTGGGTGTGGACTCCTGTAACAGCGATTGTATTTCTGATCATCGGTATTGGAATTCTTCTTTTTCAGATAGATTTCTTTACTGTGATCTTGACTGCTGTCGTAGTCACCACACTATCAACCATAGTGTGCTGGGCTTGCCTTCCTGCTCGTTTCGCGGGGGTTGCCATATGGATATTAATATCAACAGTACCTGCGATTACTGGCTCGATTCTGGCATGGCTTACTCTTGCGATGCTGTTTGGGCCCGTTCATCAAAACAAACTCGAAATGGTAATCGTCATGGGATTTCTATCACTCTCATTGTTGGCTATCGGATGCTCAATCACTACAGCTATCATTCTCGAAATGATTTCATCTAAGCCGCAGTCAATACAAAATGCACCGACAAACTGAGTGAGTGACTGGCAATAACAGGTTCTGGGTTGTCCCACTCGGCTGCTTGATGCAATCCTGGTCTGCGATATCCAGAGCCCCCTATGGCTCCGCCGACGTCATACGTCTATTTCAAAGCAGTCAAAACCGCTGAAAACTGGTCCTATACGAGCTTTGTAGTAGAACTAGATTCGACCGGACAAATCATCGATATGCTGAACAATCCATAGAAATAGATACACTAGCTACTCATAGAGCAATTCATACGAGCCATGAAACAACTCCGGGCAACTCGGTGATGATAGAAAAACACAATTCAACCCAAACCATGCAAATTCGTGTCATAACTGATGGTGACATGGACACGGCAATGCATGTTCAGGATACACTCACAAAACTGATACAAGATACATATCAGAATGCGAGAACAGACAAAATCGACACGAAACCCTATTGGATAATTAAGGGTACTTGCGAAGTCAATATTTGTATACAAGGCAAAGACCTGTTGGATCACATCGAACACTTCCGAGAGAAACTAAGCGGAGGCACCTGGCAAGTTCAACAATACACCGGCATGTACGATGCCGTATGGAACAAAGAAGATGTCTTACTAATTAACCAGGAAAGCCCAAATTGGGCACACATAGAAGTCTTCAGTTCATAAACCGAGCACTGATTGTCAATCTCCGCGTTCTCTGCGGTGAAACTTCTTTATCAGCCAAACGCTTTCAACACCGCTTCCCACTTGCCCTGTGATCGCAGGATATGCTCGACCGCTTCACGTGCTGCGCCGCGACCACCCTTCGCCTCCGTGACGAACTTCGCAGTCTCCAACACTTCGATCGCCGCATCCGCGACCGCCATTGGGTAGGCGACCTTTTTCAGCGCGGGTAGATCCAGAATGTCATCACCCATGAAAGCGGTCTGCTCTAAAGAAACATGTGCCCGCTCCGCGATCGCTTCGATGCCCGCCGCCTTATCCTTGCAGCCGGCAAAGTAATGATCGATCTTTAGTTCCTCCGCACGACGCTTCACAACTTCGCTCGAACGGGCCGTCAAAATACCCACCTGCAAACCACTGAACCGCGCCGCACGGATACCGAAGCCGTCCTTAATATTGAATCGCTTGAATTCATTGCCTGTATTGTCATAGATCAGCGAACCATCAGTGAGGACGCCATCAACATCGAATACGATCAATTGGAGATTCGGGATTGGGGATTGGGGATTGGGGATAGGTCACCTCAATTTGTTACGTAAAGAAGTCTGTAGGGTGTTAAGCATACGTCCAAGCCGGTCGGCAAATTCGATCAATTGCTCCATGCGTTGAGCCGTGAAGTATTCGAGTTCAATACACAGCGTAAAAAAGGTATCAAGTTCAGCAAGCGAACCACGTGAGATGGAAACAAAACGCAGGTATTCTTTGGTATGAAAACGTGCCCAGCCTTCGGCGATATTTGCGGGTACGGATACCGCAGCCCGACGCATTTGATCCGCTAAAGCAAAACGCTCTTCATTCGGTAATTCACCGCACAAACGATACACACGTTTTACCAATTCAATCCCCATCTGCCAGACTTCCAAGTCACGATAACTCTGCACACTCATAGTAAGTCCCCCTAATCCCCAAGCCCGAATCCCCAACCCCTCACTACCCCTCAATTACTTTCAAAGCTGCTAAATCCTGCACATCGATCAACCCGACAGGCTTACCCTCCCCATCCACCACGGGAATCTCATCGAAACGCCTTTCGCGCACGATGTGTACCGCATCCCTTACCAACGATGTGTGCGGCAACGTCGTCGGGTTTGTCGTCATCAGTTCGCGGATCGGCCCGCCCCATACTTCGGGACCTTTGTTGATCAATGCAGATCGCAGGTCGCCGTCGGTCACGATGCCGGCCAGCTTGCCATCATCATCAACGATCAATAGCGCCCCCGCTCTTCGCAGCCCCGCTTCGTTGGCGAACTCTTCGGCCTTGGCGTACGCCTGTTGCACGCTCAAACCTAATCCGATCAACGGCTGATTGTCGCCGGCCTTGAAACGCATCGCGTGAACAACCGGCATCAACTGCCTGCCAAGTCCGCCGCCGGGGTGGAACTTCTGGAAGTCACTGACGCCGAAGTTGCGCCTGCGGCTGACCACCAGCGCCAGCGCATCGCCCAGCGCCAGCATCGCGGCCGTGCTCGCCGTCGGCGCCAGATTGTGCGGACATGCTTCGGTGATGTCGCCGATGAGTAGCGTCACCGTCGCGATCCGCGCCAGTTCGCAATCTTCTTTTCCCACCATCGCGATCACCGGCACGTTGTCGAGCATCAACAACTCCGCCAGCGAAACCACCTCATCGGTATTCCCGCCATGCGATAGAAGCAGCACGACATCGCCCTTGCGGACCTTGCCAAGATCGCCGTGCATCGCTTCGACCGGATGCATGAAGTGGCTGGGCGTGCCGGTGCTGGCAAACGTGGCCGCCAGTTTCTGCCCGATCAGCCCGCTTTTACCGAGCCCGGAGACGACGAGATTGCCGTCCTTGGCTTTCAATATGACATCGACCGCCTCGTGAAATGCCTCGGTGATCTCGATCTGACGGATCGCATCAGCCTCTGCATCAAGTACCTGCCGGGCCAGGTCGGCCTGCTGGCGTGGGTCGGATTGTGTGCTTAAGTTCAATTCAGCCTTGTCCATTCTGAAAAACCTGCTTAAAGTGCCATGATCGTGCAAGACCGTACCCGCGGTCAAACCCGTGCCAGGGGCCCGCAACCCCAGACCTGGCACGCCGAACTCAGACGGGCTTAATGGAGTGAGCCGATGACAGGCACCAGTCAGGACTACCGCGTACAGCTCGAAGCCTATGCCGGGCCGCTGGACCTGCTGCTGTACCTGGTCAAACGCCACGAAATCGACCTGCACGACATCCCCATGTCCCGACTCACCGAGCAGTACCTGCATCACCTGAAAGTGATCCAGGAGATCGATGTCGATCTGGCCGGTGAATTCCTCGTCATGGCCGCGACGCTCGTCGAAATCAAGAGCCAGATGCTCGTCCCCTATGTCACCGAGCAGACCGAGGACGAAGACGCAACCGACGCCATCGAGGACCCGACCGACCCGCGCTATGAGCTTGTCCAGCAGCTACTTGCCTACAAGCGCTTCAAGGACGCCGCGATCGGCCTGGAAGACCGCCAACGCGACTGGGAAAGCCGTTTCGCCGCCCACCCCACCGCCCGGCCGAAGGACGAGAAGAAAAAAGCCCAGCCCGACGGACCGGAAAACGCCGAAGAGGTCGAGATCGACCTCGAAGACGCCAACATCATGGACCTGTGCGAGGCGTTCGGCCGCATCCTCGATTCGATCGGCCACAAGCCGCAGGTCGAGGTCACCTACGACGACACACCCATCTCCCTGCACGCCGAGGACATCGCCGACCGGCTCAAACGCGACGGCCCGATGACCCTGCAGCAGATTTTTATCGGCCGAAAAGGCCGCGGCGAGATGGTCGGGCTCTTCCTGGCCGTGCTCGAACTGGTCCGTACCCGCCGGGTCGGCGTCGATCAGGACAAAGCCGGCGGCGATATCCGTCTCATTCTCCGTCCTGAATCCGATCACATAGACCCGACCGGCATCGCTTCAGATGCAGAAGCCACAAACTGGCGTGATCCGGAGACCGGCGAAATGCAATACGATTGGCCGGACGAGGCATCGCGCCTGCGAGCCGAACGCCGCGCCAACCGACGCGCCAACCGCGCGAAAAACGATGAACCGGAAGATCCCGACGACCTGCCTAATTCCCAGGATGACGATGAAGACGAGTTGGAAGATGAATTCGACGAACTCGACGAATGGGAAGACGACGACGACGATGACTTTGAAGATGAAAATTGACGCCCGTCGGCTAGCCCACAAACACCGTATCTATATATAGATAGCGATTACAGCACCTCCAATCAGGCACTGTCCGATAATGGATGGGTTCAGAGCTTTTCAACCCGGTTTTACCTCAAAATGCCGATGCGGGTCTTATGCATGAACCTGTGTCGACGGCTTGGCCGCGCACGTTTTGCGCGGTGTCCGAAAAAGTCGTGGCTGAGTGATGATTTACAGGGCATCGCGGTTATCGGACTTTCTTTGATTATTCTCCATAAACGACTTTTCCACAGCGATTTGCCTTCTATCAGAGAAATGGCGAGAATCATCGCGTGGAAATTGCTACAAAATTCAGCATGTCGACGTGTTCCTCCCGATAGAAACCCTTAAGTACGAGAGATTCCTTTTCCACGGAACGGAGCTTAATCATCATGTTACGAACCAAATGGACCACTGCCGCGTTTACCATTGCCGGGCTGGGATTGTTGTCCCCGGCACAGGGCGATCAGATTGCTGATATGCAAGCTCAGATCGACGCCCTGCGTACCGAACTGACCCAGGTCAAATCCGAACAGGGCGACAACTGGCTCAATGAGCGTCGCGCTGAAGAGGTGAAGGGCCTGATCATGGAAGTGCTTTCCGATGCCGACACACGTGCGTCGCTTCTGAACGACGGCGCGGTCGCAGGCCACGACGGCAAGCGATTCTTCATCGCCAGCCCCGATGGCGCTTTTGCCATGTACTTCAGCGGTCAGTTGAACTTCCGCTACATCTACAATAACCAGGACACCAACACTGGTGATGAAGATGAAGGCGGATTCCAGAGCCGCGCCGTCTGGCTGAAACTCGACGGTCACATCGCCGATCCGAAGATCGGCTACCACGTCGTGCTCGAGCACACACGCGACGGTGGTGACACCAACCTGCTCGAATACAACATCAGCTACGACATCAGCGATAACCTCAAGGTCGCTGGCGGCGTCATCAAGCTGCCGTTCAACCGTGAAGAACTCGTCGGCCTCGCCGGCCAGCTCACCGCTGAACGCTCGATCATGAACGAATTCTTCACACTCAACCGCTCCGAAGGTGTCTTGCTGACCTACAGCGAAGATAACTGGATGGTCCGCGGTATGTTCAGCGACGGCGCCAACGCCGACGTCAGCGAATTCGACAACGACACCTCGGAACTCGCCCTGACCGTCCGCGGCGACATCGCCCTGGAAGGCGATCTCAAGCAGGCCAAGGACTTCACCGGTTGGGATGGCGAAGGCACCAGCATCGTTCTCGGTGGTGCGTACCACTTCGAGCTGGGTGACGGCCGCAACGGCGGCGATTCAGACTACAACGCCTGGACCGTCGACGTGTCCTATGAGAATGAAGGCCTGAACCTGTTCGCCGCCTACATCGGCGCGAACATCGATCCTGACGAATCCACCGCTTCCGATCGCGACATGACCGGTGTCGTGGTGCAAGGCGGCCTGGACCTCGTCCCCGATAAGTTCGAGGTCTTCGCACGCTGGGAATACATCGATGGCGACGTCGATGGCGAAGATGACTTCAGCGCCTGGACCGCCGGCTTCAACTACTACATCAATGGTAGTCGTGCCCGGTTCACCACCGATGTTGTTTACCTGAACGACGACGTACCGACCGCCAACCCCTTCGGCGCCAGCCCGACCAGCAACATGCTCGGCGTGATCAGCGGCACCGAAGACGAAATGGCCGTACGTTCGCAGTTCCAGTTGCTCTTCTAAGCAACTAGCAATCAGAATCTCGTACAAACTCCGAACCCTCGGGCAACAACGCCCGAGGGTTTTTTCTTTTCTATCCATAACCAAACGCGCAGCCGGATACCATTCAACCCAAAACGCCGATCGGTCGATATAAAAACTATGTCCAGTATCTCTGCTAGCGGTGCATCCAGCCTCAGCCAGGCCCAACTGGCACAGGAAGTCGGCATGCGCGTCGCCGCCAAGACCCTCGACGCCGCAAGGGCGCAAGGCGATGCCGCCATCTCTCTCTTGCAGGCAGCCGCGGAAATTCAACAGCAGACCGTACCCAGCGCAGATCCGCACATGGGCACGCAACTCGACGTCAAAGCCTGATAACACCGCTGAATCAGAATGGCTCAACAAAGCAGTCCTATAACTGCTTCATCCATCTTTCAGCATTAAGACTTTCAAATTTAACCAATCACTTTCCCAACCGCTTCCACGACCTTGTCGTGAATCGAGCCGTTGGTAGCGATGATCCCGCGGTTCTGCTCGAGTTTGCGCCCGTGCGTGAAGTCCAAAGGCTTGCCGAACACATCCGTCACCGTGCCGCCGGCCTCTTCGACCACGATCGAACCGCCGCCGTGGTCCCAGATCTTCTCGCGGTACTCGGCGCTGGTCGGCAGACGCAGATAAATCGACGCCTCACCACGCGCAACCGCCGCGTACTTCGCCTGGCTGTCCATCCGGACCGACTCCTCGGTGATACCCAGCAATTCCGCGATCTTCGCCGCGTCATCATGGCTGGAATGCCCGCTCTCGACCGATTCGCAGAACCGCGCCTTAGCTGGATCGGTGATATCGCTGACCTTGATCGGCTCGCCATCAAACGATGCTGAATCCAACGGCAGGGCGACCGCCCCCTTCCCCTTCGCTGCGACCATCAGCACACCCTTGCCCGATCCATCCATCGCCGGCAGGTTCGGACAACCCAGCACGCCGAAGACGACCTTCCCATCCTCGATCAGCGCCAGCGCGATCGCGTATTGCTCAGCCCGTAAAAAGCCCTTCGTCCCGTCGATCGGGTCCAGCGTCCAGTACCGCTTCATCGAACCGTCAGCAGGCGGCGTGGCTCCACCACGATCGATCCAACTCAATACCGTCTCTGGTGATGCCGCGCCCTTGGCCTTGATCACATGATTCACCACGTTTTCTAAAAGGGCGGCGTTGCCCGGCTCGCGAAGTTCCTTGGCATCCTCCTCGCCAACCACCGGATCGTTCGGGAAAACATCCATCAGGGCTTTGCAAACCACCGCCTGGCTGGCGAAGTCCGCCACCGTCACCGGGCTGCGGTCTTTCTTCTGGAGCGTGTCTTCGGTTACCAGGTTCTGCTGGACTGCCTGCGTCACGGTCGCCGCCAAACGAACAGCCGTGACCGCGGTTTTCAATTCAGGGGTAGTTAGCATGGGCGAACATTCTCCGTCTCAAGGTTAGGAGACGAAAGTGTAACGGATTGTGCAATCACTGTCCCCCACTTCACCAAGCAATAGATCCCCCCAATAGCCGCGGGCTGCCAGCCCGCGCGACCCTGCGTGCTAAACTTGAATAACGCATCACAGCCACCCCGGCAAGCCGAGGGCTAAATGTGTGATCAATACCCGCCCGGCTGCGTCGCAAGGTTATGGAAGCGGGTCGAGCCGCCGTGGAAGTGCAGCCTCACCGTGCCCGTCGGACCGTTACGCTGTTTGGCCATGATGACCTCGGCCGTATTCGTGTCTTCGTAATCCTCTTCACCGCGGTGGAAGTAATCCTCCCGGTGAAGCATCATCACCACGTCCGCGTCCTGTTCGATCGAACCTGATTCACGCAGGTCGCTCATGCGAGGCCGATGCCCTTCACGCTGCTCAGCCGCACGATTCAACTGGCTCAGACAAACCACCGGCACACTCAACTCACGCGCCAGCGCCTTGATCCCTCGACTCAGGTTCGACACCTCCTGTTGCCTGCTCTCCGATCCCGGCGCGCTCATCAACTGCAGATAGTCAATAAAAATAGCCTTGATCCCGTGCCGCGCCGCCAAACGCCTCGACTTGGCGCGCAGACTAAGCAGCGACAGCCCCGGCGTGTCGTCGATATAGAGCGGCGCCTCGGACAATTCTCCGACCGTCAGTGCGAGCTTGCCGAAGTCGTCCTGGTTGAGCATGTTCCGCCGCAGCTTGTGCGAATCCACGCCCGACCGCGAGCACAACAGACGTTGCGCCAACTGCTGGCGTGACATTTCCAGGCTGAACACCGCACAAGGCTGCCGCGTCGTCGCCGCCATGTGCTCAGCGATGTTCAAAGCGAAGGCCGTCTTACCCATTGAGGGTCTTGCCGCGACGATGATCATTTCACCCGGTTGCAGGCCGTTGGTCATCTCATCCAACTCGATGAACCCGGTTTCCAGACCGGTGCGCATGCCTTCATCGCTTTGCAGGTGGTCGTAAGTTTCCTGCAAAAGCTCGCCGAGTTCGGCCGCATCGGTACTCGATTTGCTTTCCGCGATCTCGAAAATCGCACGCTCCGCCTTATCCAGCAGGTCGCCGACGGGCTCGGATGAGTTGTAGCAATCATCCAGGATCTGCCCCGCCGACTCGATCAGCCGACGCAGCGCCGCTTTCTCGCGCACGATGTTCGCGTAATACGATGCGCTCGCCGCCGAGGGTACGGACTCCGCCAGTTCGATCAGGTAATCCAGCCCGCCGACTTGATCCAGCAATCCCTTATCATCGAGTCGCTGCTTAAGCTGCACCATGTCGATCGACTGGACCTGGTCGTACAGTTCGATCAGCGTCTCATAGATCGCGGCATGGGCCGGCTTGTACAGGTCCTCCGCGCTCTTGATGATCTGGATCACCTCGCCGCAGACACGCCAGTCCAGGATCAACGATCCCAGCAACGCACACTCGGCCTCCAGCGCGTGCGGCGGCAGCTTGTCGAACAGCTTCGACACATCCACCCGCCGAATCTCTATCGGCTGGCGTCGTCGTGAACCAGATTGTGTGGGGGCGGTACTCAATAGACCCATCCGTGGATGATAGATTCCTGTTACTAACACAATCATAGCAGAGCCGAACGTATGACCGCAGACGCAATTTATGTGGTTAGAACCCTGCGCAAAAGGTGTCGGCAAAATCTAAAAAAAAGCTGAATTCGCACATCTACGAGCACTCTGAATCCAGAAAAACATCGCTCGATGGGTGCCACATTTTGACCCGAAGGGCAAAATGTGCTGTATGGAAGCACGCTTTGCCGCTACGCGGTCAAAACGTGGCACCTGCTGCATTTAAATACGGCCTGCCATAGACACGGGCTGACTAAGTCAAAAAAGTCTTGACAAGCCCAACTGACTACTGTTATATATATGTAGTCACTTTGCCCGGGAGTCTGCCGTGTTCATCCGCATCGAAAAGGCGTCCAGCGTGCCGATCTCCAGGCAGATCGCCGACCAGGTTCGCGCCCTGGTGATGGTCGGGATCGTCGATGCGGGCCATAAGATGCCTTCCATACGTGAGTTAGCTCGTGAGTTGGCGGTCAATCACAACACGGTCCTCCGGGTTTACGAGCGGCTGACCGCCGAGGGACTGCTCGAAAAACGTCACGGCGACGGCACGTACGTCAGCAGCAAACCCACCGCTTCCGCTCAACTCGACAATCAACGCCGGCAACTCAACGATGAACTCGCTCAACTCGTCCGCCGAGGCCTGATGCTCGGGCTCAATGCCGAGGCTCTGCATGAACTGCTTGAAACCGTGATCCAGTCACAAACACGTGACCCTTCCGCCGCGGAATCGACGGAGACAACGCCATGACCACCCCCGCCATCCAACTTTCCAACGTCGGTAAGACCTTCGGCAGTCACCAGGTGCTCAAGCAGGTCGACCTGACCGTTAACCAAGGCGAGACCTTCGCGTTCCTCGGCCGAAACGCCGCGGGCAAAACCACCACCATCCGCATGCTCCTGGGCCTGCTCAAACCCACGCACGGCAACATCAATGTCCTGAACATGGACCCGCAGGTCGACCCGATCTCCGTCCGGGGGCGGGTCGGCTACCTCGCCGAGGACCAGCAGATGTACGGCTGGATGCGCGTCGAACAACTCATCCGCTTCATCGCACCTTTCTATAGCACCTGGGACCACGACCTCGCTAACCGATACCTCAAGCAGTTCGACCTGCCGGCCAGAAGCAAGATCCGCACCCTCTCTAAGGGACAGAACGTCCGCCTCGGTTTGCTGCTCGCACTGGCGCACCGCCCGGAACTGGTCATCCTCGACGACCCGGCCCTCGGGCTCGATCCGATCATGCGTAAACAGTTCAATCGCGACCTGATCACGCACCTGCAAGCTGAAGGCAGAACGATCTTCTATAGCTCGCACCTGCTGTACGAAGTTGAGCCCATCGCCGACACGGTCGCGATCCTGCACGACGGCAAGATCATCAAGCACGCCCCGACCGAATCGCTGCGCGAACAGGTCAAGCGCATCGTCCTGCCGCGCGATACGTACAACGAACAACAACGCCCACCCAACATCCTCGACCTCATCCGAAACAACGGCGAAGCCGTCGTCACCCTCGAAAACCCCGAGCCTTACATCGAACAACTGCGCCACGCCGGCACCCAACACCGCGTCATCGACCTGAATCTTGATGAAATCTTCGAAGCCTATGTCGCCGGGAACACCAATCAAACAACTACGCCAGAGAGAATAACGCATCCCATTTAACCCGGCAGCACGCTGCCGGTATGGGGCAGTAAAACTGCCCCGCTAAACGCACAAAATACACACCTCCCCGGGAAGAACCCATGAGCGGCCCGATACGCAGCCTGATCATCAAAGAGTATCACGAACAGAAGTGGCGATGCGCATCCTTGTGTGCGATCGGGTTGTCGGTCGTCTTGTTCACATTGATCTTTGAGCCGTCCGAAGCAGACATTGTGTCACTTTGGCTCACGACCGCGTTTTCACTGCTGGGTGCGTTGTTCATCGCCATGGGTGTTGCCGCAGGCGAAAGAGCTGGCGGAACACTCGAACTGCTGCGCTCGCTACCAGTTCGCCTATACAAAGCAGCCGCAATCCGTTTACTCATCGGCGTCGCTGCCTGGTTGATACCGATCGTGCTGGTGCTGGGAATCTACACCATCTGGATCCTGATCATTTTCCAGCTGAGCCGTATGGGTTACGAGATCGATAAAAGCTGGCTAAAACTGGACAGCGATATAGGCGGGCTTGATAAGCAAGAAATGCTTGCATTAGCGATAGCTATAATCTGCATAGGTTGTAACGTCTATCTCTGGACTGTTGCCGTGGGCTTGCGACAACGGACCGAGTTACGAGCCGGCCTGTGGGGAATCGGTGTAATCATCTCGCTTGCGATCCTGCCGTTCGTGTTGAACTGGCTCATGAAACGTGTTGCGGACGGCTTGATAAATCGATCAATTGATGCATACCACAGTATGCACCAAACTAATGAACAACTAACCTCTGTCTTGGTAGCTTCAAGTCCAATCGGACCGATTTTCACTCTCGACAACCACTTTGCCACAATTCATTTAATAGTTGGTTCGCAGATCGCTGTCGGCACATTACTCGTGACATACATTATGCTGCGTTATGCAAGCATGTCACGCCTGGATAACCTCTCACCATCGACAAAGACAAAACACGCACCCCAATACCACCTGACCGAGCCACGGCATTCTCCGTTCACCGCCATCATCTGGAAGCAATGGCGAGATACGCTCCCGGTTCTGTTGCTTGCGCTGCTGCTGCTTACAGTGTTTGTCGTGATCCACGCTACCGGTGATTACCGCCCAGGCATCGACCAGCCCCTCTGGCGTTTAGTGATCTGGGTCGAAGAATCGAGCACAATGATCGGCGTGGTGTTCGCGGTGGTCGTGGGTGTTGGAGCGTTTGTAGGCGACTACCAGCCCGCAATGCTCACATTCTGGCGGTCGCGGCCGATCAGCCCAAGGCTCTGGTTCTGGAGCAAATACTTTGTCGGATTGGCTATTGTCGAATTGACGATGATGTTGCCGTGGGTGATCGCTCAAATACTTGCGGGAAACGCCGAACACCTGCCCGGTGATGCATACCTGGGCATAATGCCGGCCCTGTACTTTTTCATCTACTCTGTGTCCGTCTGGATGGCGTGCCTCTTACGACACACGATCTATGCCGGGATCATAACAGGGGGCATTGTCGTCACAGCCGTACTTTTACCAGTAGTGGAATCGAAACTGCACTGGCTCTCCGTTGGGCATGCGCTGGCAGAAGCAAGAGGTGGAAACGGCTGGACCCGCTGGCTCAGCCAAGACTTCCTGCCACCTTTCACACTGATGATCCTCCTCGCCGCCATCGCCCTCTTCCTCGCCACGCGCGCAGCCAAGCGTGATTCGGCATTCGCCTTTGAACGATGATCATTGTTTGCAATCAATCCTCCGCCGCAGGCGGGTTATCCAAAAACGCGGCCAGCTCTTCCAGGCTCGGGCTGTGGGCGTTGCGGACATAAAAACCGGATGTGTGCGTGCCGCAGCATAGACTTTGCTGGACGTTCAATCCCGCAAGCTGGCCGAGGCAGAAGCCGGCGTTGAAGTTGTCGCCGGCGCCGGTCGAGAGCTTGGGTTTCTGCGTGAAAGGCCCGACGTATCGGCCGGACTCCGTGCCGTTTGCCGTCCGCAATGTCCCGGCCGCAGACTTACGCGGGTGGATCACGACGCAATAGATATCCAGTTGCTCGCGGATCCGCGCGCTGGTCGATTCGATCGCCGCTTCGTGATCGCCATCGATCTCGATCCCCATCACGCGCGCCACCTGGCTTGATTCGCTCAGGTTCAAGCCAAGGATCACATCCGCGTGCTTGTCCATCCGGCTAAGCACCTTCAGAGCGCTATCCAGGTCCGCATCCGTGCGCTTCGCGGGATCGCATAAATCGACAAACACCAGCCGACGCTCCCCGCCGATCTGCGGCAAGGTCACATCCGCCATCTGCTCCCAGATCGTCTGCAGCCGGGTCAGCATCGTCCAGTTGACCATCCCGATCAGCTTGCTGCGCTTGACGATCTGCTTGAACGTCTCCGCCCCGATCGTGTTTTCCACTGCCTGGTAGTCCAGATCGATCAGGTGCGCGTACTTGCCCATCAGCAGCTTGCCATCGTCGAACTCAAGACAATCGGTCAGGCCGGGATTCGCCACGGAATGGATATCCGCCTTGGCGGCCAGCGGTTGGAACACGTGGTGCAGCTCAGGCAACCCCAGAGCGCCGATGTATGTCACGTTCACGCCCGCCGTCGCCATCGCGTTGGCCATGATCGGGCCGTTGCCGCCCAGCTTTTCGAGCGTCGTGACCATCTCGAAGTTCGAGCTATGGCCTGCCGCGGCACAAACCCGCTTGCCGAACTGATCAATCGTGCCGATCGGCTCGTATGACTCAACGCTCGTGCGTTTATCCACAATCTGGATGATCGAGTCGACGAATCCGTCAAAACCGATAAGCACCGGCGTCTGGTCGGCGGATTCGGCGAGTTTTCGCAGGCCTTGTGCGGCCTGGCGTGCTACTTCTACGCGGTCGGGCATGGGCAAATCTCCAAGGTCGGATTCAGCCCTGCAAGGGTAGCAAAACCGCCCGACTCCGCAACGACCCCGGCCCGACATCTGGTACAGTAAACCCCGACACCGCTAATAAATGCAGCTATTCGGACAACCCGTGGGAAGTATTCATCATAAACCTGAAACACGTTTCACAGTCGCCCAGGCCTGCCTGTGGGGATTATTCCTGCCCGTCAGGACGGTCAAACGATCATACCACCTGCCGCTAATTAAAGCATGGGCGGTGCATCTGTTCGGATTGGTGATGTGTTTACTTGCTCTATTTGTTGCAAACGTAGTGGCCAACTACGACTACTTCTTCGGATCTCCCCACAGCCTCGGCCTTGTTATGCATGCTCCTTTTGCGAACTTGATGCGCGAGTTCAGCCACCCCTTCGCCTGGGCGCTGACCATCATGATCTGGCTGTTTATCGAGGTGGACTGGCTCATTGCCGCTGCATTGTTCATGGGTTTCTCCGCCCGGGATGAAAAAATCCGCTTCAGCTACGTGCGTGCACTCAAGCGTTTGCTTCTGTTAACACCTCACGCCGCAGTGCTCGTTCTGATCGCAAGTATCCTTGTCGTGCTGTCTGAAGAGTTTCAAGATGGGCTTGGCTGGGAGTGGTATCAACAGATCGAAGCCTGTCGTTTCCTGTTACTTTCTTGCCTGGGACTCTGGCAGTTGTGGATCATCCTCCGGGCATTAACGCACGACCCGCCCGCCGAGATGTCACGCTGGCCCGCCCGCTGCATGAAGTGCGGCTATCAACTGCTTGGGCTCCGCCCCGATCAATCTTGCCCCGAGTGCGGGAACCTGGTCGGCCCATCACTCGACCCAACCACCCGCCCCGGTTTGGACAAACCCGCCGGCCCGATCTGGTGGTTGAAGCGTTCCACCCTTTCCGGTATCCAACCCACCAAACTAGGCCAAAATCTGCACACGCTCTGCCCGGACCTCGGCCACCGCCGATGCTTAAGCTACACCATCATCGGACAGATGATCGGCTCGTTTCTCGGCGTCGCAGTCATATACATCGTACTTGTATGCGTTGAAAGCTGGCATCGTGAAGGTTTCCACTTCGATTTTGAAGAGATGATGTACGGCACGATGTTGGCTGGCTCGATCATCGGCGGCATGCTTGTAGCCGCGACCATCGCCACCGCCGGCTTCGGCGCCAGTCTGATCGGCTGCTTCGAGGGATGGCGCAATGGCAGAAACCTCATGCCCGCCGCCATCCGCGCCGCCTGCTACCAAAGCGGCTTCATGGTCTTCTGGGCTTTTGTCTGTCACGTCAACCTGACGTTATTCATCATCCTTATCGAGCTGGGAGTGCTCTGGGACTTCAGTCAGCAATACAACATCTCCATGGACCTGATCTTGTTCCTCTGGCTCGGTGGTATCCTGCTGCTGGGCCTGCTGATTTACCTCATCCAGATAGCCCGAGCCACCCACGCCGCCCGCCACGCCAACTGGTAACGGCTGTCAGAGCCGCGTCGCCCCCGACGCGGTCCGCCGTGAGTCCGCGGCGGCTCAGTTACCAGCGCTCGGTGCAGAATCCATGCTAACGGCTAATAGCTAATGGTTAATGGCTGCCTTCTGGCCATAACCTCTACCAGCGAATATCCTTATCTCCATCATGAGCCATAACTACGACTTTACCGCGATCGAGGCCCGTTGGCAGAAGAACTGGGCCGACGACAAAACCTTCAAAACACCCAATCCGGGCGATGACAACTTCAGACCGGATCGGCCCAAGTTCTACGTCCTGGATATGTTCCCCTACCCGTCAGGCGTCGGCCTGCACGTCGGGCATCCCCTCGGTTACATCGCCACCGACATCGTCGCCCGCTACAAGCGGATGACAGGACACAACGTCCTGCACCCGATGGGCTACGACGCCTTCGGCCTGCCCGCCGAGCAGTTCGCCGTCGAGCATGGGGTGCACCCGCGCGTCACCACCGACAAGAACATCGCCAACATGACCCGCCAGCTCAAACGCCTCGGCCTGGGTTATGACTGGGACCGCTGCCTGGCGACCACCGACCCCGGCTACTACAAGTGGACGCAGTGGATCTTCCTTCAGCTCTACAACAGTTGGTTCAACCCGGTTGCCGGCAAAGCTGAACCAATTGACGAACTGATCCAGGCGCTCGAAGCCGGGGACTACGACATCGGCCCGGACGGCGACCTCGTCAGCGATTCTGCCGAAGGCGTCATGGACACACTCGGCGGTGTCGTGCCCGGCGCACGTAAATGGACCGAACTCCAACCCGATCAGCAAACGCGTCTGCTCGATGAATATCGCCTCGCCTATCTGGCAGAGGTCCCCGTCAACTGGTGCCCCGCACTTGGGACCGTGCTCGCCAACGAGGAAGTGACGAACGAAGGTAAATCCGAACGCGGCAACCACCCCGTCTTCAAACGCCCCTTGAAGCAGTGGATGTTGCGCATCACCGCGTACTGCGAACGTTTGGCAGATGACCTGGAACTCGTCGATTGGCCCGAGCCGATCAAGCTCATGCAGCGCAACTGGATCGGCCGCAGCGAAGGTGCGGAGGTCCACTTCCCGCTCGCCTACGGCTCAGCCGAATCCCCTGAAGATGTCATCACCGTCTTCACCACGCGCCCCGACACGCTCTTCGGCGCAACTTACATGGTGCTTGCGCCCGAACACCCGCTGGTGAATTCGATCACCACGGCCGAGCAGCGTGACGCCGTCAAGCAATACAAAAAAGAAGCCGCCGCGAAGACGGATGTCGACCGTCAGGCGGAAAACAAGGAAAAAACCGGCGTCTTCACCGGCGCGTACGCGCTCAATCCCGTCGACAACGACAAGATCCCGATCTGGATCGCCGACTACGTCATGATGGGCTACGGCACCGGCGCGATCATGGCTGTGCCCGCGCACGACCAGCGCGACTTCGACTTCGCCAAACAGTTCAAGATCGATATCAAGCCCGTCGTCCTGCCGACCGTTGACTGGCTCAAGGAACATGCACCCAAGGATTGCAACACCGAAGACCTTAACGAGCTGCGTGCCTACTACGTATTGCACCCCGATACGTTCAGCGCTGCGTTCCCCGGCACGGGCGCGGGCATCCACTCCGAAAACGAAGAGGTCAGCCTGAACGGCCTGCTTACCCCCGATGCCAAATCAACCATCACCGATTGGCTCAAACGCCGCGGATTCGGTAAAGGCACCGTCCAATACAAACTGCGTGACTGGCTGTTCAGCCGGCAACGCTACTGGGGCGAACCCTTCCCCATCCTCCACGCGGAGGACGGCCACATCGTACCCGTGCCCGAGGAAGACCTGCCCGTCGAACTTCCCGAAATGGAAGACTTCAAGCCGCACGCCAGCGACGATCCGGACGCCCCACCGCAGACACCGCTCAGCCGTGCACCGGAAAGCTGGAAGGTTGTTGAACACAACGGCAACAAGTACACGCGCGAACTGAACACGATGCCCCAATGGGCCGGCTCATGCTGGTACTACCTGCGCTACCTCGACCCGACCAACAGCAACCGCTTCGTCGGCGAAGAAGCAGAAAACTACTGGATGGGCAAGAACGGCATCGACCTCTACGTCGGCGGCGCAGAGCATGCCGTGCTTCACCTGCTCTACGCTCGCTTCTGGCACAAGGTCCTCTACGACCTCGGTCATGTCGGCACACCCGAACCGTTCGGCCGACTGTTTAACCAGGGCTACATCCAGGCGTATGCCTACACCGACCAGCGCGGCGTCTACGTCGAAGCCGAAAAGGTCGACGACAAGGACGGCAAATACCTCTACGAAGGCGAGCCCGTCAACCGTGAGTTCGGCAAGATGGGTAAGAGCCTCAAGAACGCGGTCAGCCCGGATGAAGTCTGCGAAACCTACGGCTGCGACACACTGCGACTCTACGAAATGTATCTTGGCCCGCTCGATCAATCCAAGGTCTGGAACACCCGCGACATCGTCGGCGTTCACCGCTTCCTGCAACGCTTGTGGCGTAACTTCGTCAACGAAGACACCGGCGAACTACTGGTAACTTCTGACAAGGCTGACGAAGCCTTGAAACGCAAGCTGCACAAGACGATCAAGCGCGTCACCGATTCGATGAACGGCATGGCCTTCAACGTCGCAATCGCTGCGCTGATCGAATTGAACAACGAGTTGGTTTCACTTAAGACCATCCCGCGCGAGGTCGCCGAGAACATGCTCCCCATGCTCGCGCCGATCGCCCCGCACGTCTGCGAGGAACTGTGGCAGCGCATGGGCCACGATTCATCCATCGCCAATACCGATTGGCCACAAGCCGACCCCGCCCTGCTCGTCGATGATGAAATCGAATACCCCGTCCAGGTCAACGGCAAACTGCGCGGCAAAGTCACCGTCCCCGCGGATGCCGACGACGCTGCCATCGAAGCCGCCGCCAGAGCCGACGAAAACGTCGCCGAACACCTCGCGGGTAAAACGGTACGGAAAGTGATCGTGGTGCCGAAGCGGTTGATTAATATTGTGGTTAGTGGTTAGTGGTTGGTGGCTGATGAAGACATGGGGGCATGATGAGCAACACACCCAAAAAAACAGACCCAGCTACCACAATTACCTTACTGTCTCAGATCACCTGCGGGCTTGTGGTGATTATTTGCGTAGCGACGGCTGCGATTGTCTATTATCGCACACGGGTATTCATCAATGTCTACGAAGACTTTGATACAGATGTGCCTACTTTAACTCTGTTCATTTTGGGTTGGTATGTACCATTAACCATATGCACACTAACGATTCTGGCCGTAGTCATCGTGAAGGAATTTGTGCTTACTAAGCATCACGGCGCCAGCTTGATTATCAATGTGGTGGTAGCCATGTTGGTAAGTCTGACTCTATGCACCTATTCCATTGCGATGATCATGCCATTCTGGAGCCCGGTGTTTACAGTTGATTGAAACAGCACCCGCCCCTTCGCTTCGCTCAGGACCGGCGTGGAAAAGAATCATTAGCGATTAACGATCAGCGATTAAAAATCTCCTACCCCCACACCCCAAACCCCGCCCCCGAATCCACCCTAGACCCTACACCCTAAACCCTATACCCTATCCCCATGATCCTACTCATCGACAACTACGACTCCTTCACCTACAACCTCGTCCAGCGGATCGGGGAGCTGGATGCGTCGCTGGACCTGCGGGTGATACGTAACGACAAGATCACCGCGGACGAGGCGCTGGCGATGAAGCCGGACCATATCATCGTCTCGCCCGGGCCGTGCACGCCTAAGGAAGCCGGGGTGAGTTGCGACATCATCACGACCTTTGCCGGCAAGGTGCCGCTGCTCGGTGTCTGCCTCGGTCATCAATCCATCGGCCACAGCCACGGGATGATCGTCGAACGCAACGTCCGCCTGATGCACGGCAAAACATCCCCCATCCACCACGATGGCAAAACCATCTTCGAAGGTTTGTCTAACCCCTTCACCGCCACACGCTATCACAGCCTTGTCATCCGCAAGGACAGCTTCGATGACAAACGCTTCGAGATCAGCGCTTGGACCGAAGAAGATGAGATCATGGCCCTGCGTGCAAAGCCCGGCGTGTTTGGCGACGCACCGCTCGAGGGCGTGCAATTCCACCCCGAAAGCTTCCTCACGCTCGAAGGCCCCCGCATGCTCGCCAACTTCCTTCACCTGCCCGCCCCCAAACTCGAAAAAACCGGCTAATCACCCGCCACATATAAAATACACCCCACGAAGCCCACGTTTGCCGAACGTGGGCCTTTTCTGTCAATACACGCCACAACTTCCCCCTCCTGAATCCAAACACACAGACATTGCGAATATACTCTTACAGACAGGTTCAAATCATGGGGCAGGATTCAAACACCCAAAACACGATCTGCCTGACCGGCGCGACGGGTTACGTTGGCGGTCGGCTCGGCGCCCACCTGCTGGACGCGGGATATAACGTGCGCTGCCTCGTGCGTTCAGTGGACAAGTTGCAAGCCCGGCCGTGGACCGACGACCCGCGCGTTGATTGCAGGCAGGCAGACATCCTTGATGAAGAAAATCTCACGCAACAGATGCGTGGCTGTTTTGCCGCATACTACCTCGTGCACTCGATGCAGGCGGTCGGTAAAGGATACGCCGAGCAGGACAGGATCATGGCTGAGACTTTCGCACGGGCCGCGAAACAAGCGAGCGTGCAACGGATCATCTATCTCGGCGGGCTTGGGGAATTGGGTGATGATCTGAGCGAACACCTCAGCTCCCGCCGGGAGGTCGAAGAAGCGCTGGCAAGTGCCGGCGTCCCCGTCACCATCCTGCGTGCCGCGATGATCATCGGTTCGGGCTCCGCCTCGTTTGAAATCCTGCGCTACCTGGTCGAACGCCTGCCGGTGATGATTACACCCAAATGGGTAACAACACAAAGCCAACCGATCGGCATCCGCAACGTGCTGCACTATCTTGTCGCCTGCCTGAAAACACCTGAGACGATCGGCAAAACATTGGATATCGGCGGGCCCGACGTGCTGACCTACCGTGAGTTGATGCGCATCATGACCGAGGCGCTCGACCTGCCCCGCCGGTGGATATTGCCCGTGCCCGTACTGACACCGAGGCTCAGCTCGATGTGGATCCACCTGGTCACACCGGTCAGCTACCGCATGGCCAGACCACTCGCCGAAGGCTTGCGCAACCGTGTGGTTTGTCGAAATGATGAGGCACAACGTCTGATGCCGCAGGAACTACTCACCACCGAGCAAGCCATCCGCGCCGCGGTCGGTAAAGTCAAACGCGACCAGGTCGAGACCGCATGGTCTGACTCCGGCCCGATCCCCGGCGACCCGGACTGGGCGGGTGGCAAGATTTTCGTCGATGAACGGCGGATCGAAGTCAGCGCATCACCCCAAGAGGTCTTCGACGCCGTCTGCCTGGTCGGCGGCGGACATGGCTACTACGCGGCCGACTGGCTCTGGCGCTTGCGCGGCATGATGGACAAACTCGTCGGCGGGCCCGGCCTGCGGCGAGGACGTCGAGACCCCAAACACCTGTCCACCGGCGACGCACTCGACTTCTGGCGCGTCTCACGGATCACGCCGCAACGCCTGCTGCTCATCGCCGAAATGAAACTGCCCGGAAAAGCGACGCTCGAGTTCAACATCGAACCGCTCGAAAACCAACCGGGAAATAGCACACCACCGCGTACACGCCTGACACAAACCGCACGCTTCAGGCCCGCCGGGCTCATCGGCCTGCTCTACTGGTACAGCGTCCTGCCCCTGCACCACGTCGTCTTCAGCGGCATGCTTAACGGCATCTGCTCCGAATCCGAACGCGCTACACATGATCCAACAGACTAATCCACACCAACGCTACAAATCTTCCCACTTCTGCGCCGCCCAACAACATATTTCACAAATCCATGACAGACTGACGCTATACTCTGTGTTTCCCGCGACATACCTGACATCACGCATCAGCACACTCAGAGGCAAACACTATGCAAAGCCATGAACTTGACTACGAAATCGTCGGCGACGACATGCAGATGGTGCTCGTCGAACTCGACCCGGGCGAAACCGTGATCGCCGAAGCCGGCGCGATGAACTACATGGAGGACGGCATCAGCTTCGAAGCAAAAATGGGCGACGGCTCAACCGCCAACGAAGGCGTGATGGGCAAGCTCCTTTCCGTCGGCAAGCGTGCGCTGACCGGTGAGTCGCTATTCATGACGCACTTCACACATCAGGGGACGGGCAAGAAACAAGTCGCCTTCGCTGCGCCCTATCCCGGCAAGATCATCCCGGTCCACCTCCCCGAACATGGCGGCCAACTCATCTGCCAGAAAGACGCGTTCCTCTGCGCCGCGTTCGGCACGAAAGTCAGCATTGCTTTCAATAAGCGTCTCGGCGCAGGCTTCTTCGGCGGTGAAGGCTTCATCCTCCAGAAACTCGTCGGCGACGGCCTCGCCTTCATCCACGCCGGCGGCACCATCATCCAACGAGAACTCGGCCCCGGCGAAACCCTCAAGGTCGATACCGGCTGCCTCGTCGCTTTCGACCCCGGCGTCGACTACGACATCCAACGTGCCGGCAACCTTAAGAGCATGTTCTTCGGTGGCGAAGGGCTCTTCCTCGCCACACTCACCGGCCCCGGCACCGTCTGGATCCAGAGCCTGCCCTTCAGCAGAATGGCAGACCGCATCATCGCGCACGCCCCCTCCTCCGGCGGCAGCTCCAAGGGCGAAGGCTCCATCCTCGGCGGCATCGGCCGACTGCTCGATGGCGATTAAAATTCAGTTTCACCACAGAGGCACAGAGAACACAGAGAAAGGCAATTGGGAACAGGGATAAACACGGATGAACACAGATGCGAGGAAGCAGGCATTTCAAATGCTTTTCCTATATATCGTCTATCCGTGTTTATCTGTGTTCATCCCTGTTAAATAAACTCTTCTCTGTGATCTCTGTGCCTCTGTGGTTAATACTCTTATCTAACTTCCCCCCGCTTTCACGATCAGCTCACTACGCAACTGATGCCGGCTGTTGAACATCCGTTTGTAAATCAGTAGCGCCATCAACATGCAGCACAAACTCGTCGACGCGGCGATCATGAACATCACCACGATCTGGTACTTCGCCGCCTCGGCCGGGTCGGCGCCGGCGAGGATCTGGCCAGTCATCATCCCGGGGATCGACACAATCCCGACCACGCTCATGCTGTTGATGATCGGGATCAACCCCCGTCGCACCGCGTCGCGCAAAGGCCCACGCGCCGCTTCCCAGCGCGTCGCACCCAGTGCTAAATCCGTCTCGATATGCCCGCGCTTCTCACGCAGCGCCGTCAACAACGTATCCACACACAGCGACACACCCGTCAATCCATTGCCCAGGATCATCCCCAATAGCGGGATCATGTAACGCGGTTCGTACCAAGGTTCTACCCCCACGATCACGCCCGTCACCATCACAGTCGTGAACATCGCGCTAAGCGTCAGACTCACCAGCGCAAGAAGCGACAACCCACGGAACCGGCTCTCCGACCGCCGCACCGCCTCCCGGCTTGCCATGAGCAACATCACCGCCACCACCAACGCAAGTAACCAATGCGCACTCGGATCGAACACAAACCGCAGCACCAGCCCCAGCAGCATCAACTGCACCACCGTCCGCAGCGACGCAATCGCTAATCGGCTCTCCAATCCCAACCGCAACACGAGACTGACCAACCCTGCCAACACCACCAGCCCCGCCGCGATCGCCAGGTCCCAACCGCTTAATACGATCGCGTGGCTGACATACTCATCGACCGCCAATTCAAGCATGACTCACCGCCTTGCCTGACGGCATGTAATCAGCCAAATCAATTACCCGCGTGCAAAACCGTTCCGCAAAGGCGCGGTCATGTGTCGCAAGTAAAACCCCCGTATCAAAACTCCATGTGGACCGATCTTTGAGAACAGACTCAACTTGACCGACAGATGCGTGGTCCAAGGCAGAGGTCGGCTCATCAAGTACCAGAACGTTTGGATCTGCAAATAACGCACGCGCAAGACAGACACGCTGGCGTTCTCCTTCGGATAATGTTACCGCTGAGGCATCGATCTTGTCGGCCATCCCCAGGCGTTTAAGCATATCTACAAGTTCGCTACGGGTGGGTTGTTCCACATCCTTGGAAAATCGCAACGGCCGAAGCAGATTCTCACAGACCGACCCATCCCAGACCACCGGCCGCTGAGCAACCAGCATGACATGCCTGCGGAACCGGGGCCATCCCAGTTCTTCTGGCGACTTACCTTTGTATTGAATCGTCCCCCCTGCCGGATCAATCAAGCCAACGATCGTTCGCAAGAGTGTCGTCTTGCCGCAACCCGAAGGCCCCATCAAGCCGATTACCTCCCCCTCACCCACAGTTAATGAAAACCCGTCGATCAACAAGTCCTGTTGCGACAAATCGGCTCTGATTTGCAGGTTCTCTATCGCCAGCACACCGATATGCTACCGCGTTTTACGCCGCCGACCTACCCAGTGCCTCGCGTAATGGACCAAGATGTCTCTCGTACCGCCGCCAGTGGTCGATCGCGTTGGTATAGATCGGCTGCCGCACCTGGTCGTAACTCGCCGAAGGCGCCCGCCGTTTGTTCTCATGGAACCGCAGGCAAGCGTCTGACCATTCAAGCCCGGCAAACTCGATCAACTGCCTCATCTGCGGCTCGGGCTCGCTGACCAGTTTTTCATACTCGACTTCCAGCATCGGGATATCCAGTACCTGCCGCCAATGTGCCATCAACCGTTGGTACTGGCGGTGATACAGACCCAAATGTTCGAGGTTGTAGCTGTAGGCATGGCTGCCGACGAAGTTCTTGGTATAGCACGACCAGCACGCCGCCATCGCATCGCGTTTGCAGTGGATGATCTTAGCCCCGGGCAGCATGCGCGAGATCAAACCCAGATACAAAAAGTTGGTCGGCGTCTTATCCGTCACACGCAGCGCGTCAGCATCGATCCTGTCGGCCTGCGCCAGATAAATCCGCGCCATCTCATCAAGCCGCGATTGCGTGATGACATCCGGATACGCGCGCTTCCCGCCGGCCCCGTTCGTAATTTGCTCGAGCTGATGCGCCAGATTCGATACCGTCGGCAACTCACCCCCGCCGGTTACCTGTTCGTGCGTCGCCAGGACCTGTTCTACCAGGCTGGTGCCCGACCGCGGCATCCCGACGATAAAAATCGGCCGATCATCCGCGTTCATCGATCGCTCATGGCTGGCCAGAGAAACGCTATCGAAAGCACGCAGGATCATCTCGACGTAGTGCTCGTGCTTATCAGGATCGAACTGTCGCTGCTTCATAGCGTTAGCTTGCTGGAAGTGTTCAAACGCTTCGTCCGCTTCGCCCCGCTCGTCATACAGCCGGCCAAGTGCAAAGTGGCACAGCATCTGCCGATCGCCAGCCCCATCATCCTGTTCAAGCGAATCGCGCAGCGCCTCGATCGCACGCCCTTCCTTGCCCAGCTTCTTCGCAAAATCCGCAAAGACCAGCGCCGCGTCCGCCCCCACTTCCGACTCACCGAGTAACGGCTCGACCAATTCCCACGCCCGGCCAGGCTCGCCCATCCGCTCGTAAACTGCCGCCAAATTCGTCGCCGCCTCGCCAGACCCCGGCTTCTCGCGCAGCAACCCCTCTAACAGCGTTTTCGCTTCGCCTAATTCAGCCGCATCGATCAACACCACCGCCAGCGCAAGTAAGACCTGCTCATCATCGGGTAATAATTGCGCCGCCTTGCGCAGCATCTTCAGTGCCCGGCCATTATTACCCGCATCCCGATACAACGCCCCCGCATGGAAACATGCGTTGCCGTGCTCCGGGTCCAGCTTCAGCGTGGTCTTAAAACACTCAAGCGCCTGATCCGCTTGCCCCAGCGCAATCAATACCGAGCCGAGGTTGTAATGCGCCGAGGCGTAAGCCGGATCGAGCCGAACTGCGTGCATATACGCTTGCCGGGCGTCTTCAAGTTTCCCCGCCGCACGACAGGAGACACCCAGGTTGAAGTGCCAGACCGCTTGATCGGGATTGAGCTGAACCGAACGCTTGAGGTGTTTGACCGCAGCATCGTATTGTTGCTTGCGGTGTTTGATCAGCCCGAGCAATTGCAAAACGACCGCTGAATCACGTTCAGCGGCCAGGATTGATTTACAGGTTGTCTCGGCTTCCGCCAATCGCCCCGCGCTTAGCGCCGAAGCGGCAAACTGGATCGCGGCGTCCAAATCCATGGTGAAACTTCAGACCGCTTACTCCCTCTCCCCTTGGGAGAGGGCCGGGGTGAGGGCCGGTCACCTTAGGCGTATTGCCTTTCCAACGAACTCACGCCACTCGGCGCCGCGCTGCCCTACCCCACCGATAGGGCCGGCGCGGAACGTTAGCCGAGCAGTGCTAGTACGTTCGAGGCGTTCTGATTCGCGATCGCCAGTGTCTGCGTGCCTGCCTGCTGCAGGATCTGGGCACGTGTCAACTTCGCGGTCTCTTCGGCGAAGTCGGTGTCGCGGATGTCGCTTTCGGAAGCCGTCAGGTTCTCCATCGCGATCTGCGAGCTTCGCAATGTCGTCTGTAACGTGTTCTTCTCGAAGGCGCCGAGTCGGCCTCGGAGGATCGAGACCTGGTCGATCGATTCGTCGAGTACATCCGCAGCCATCCTGGCCTGGTCGGCCGGGTCTGAACCCTGCACCAGCGAGTTGGAGCCGCCGCTCTTCATGCTGCTGAGGTAGCCGACGACCGAGTTGCCGAGGTTGTTCGCGGCCACGGACTGGATGCCGAAGCCGATCTGCTGCTGGCTGTTGATGCTCGGGCCGATCTGGTAGGTCGCCCCACCGCCGGTGATCGTGAAGGTGTAAGGCGTATTGAGTGTCTGCGCGGACCCGGAGGTCAGCGACAGTTCCAGGCTCAACGAGGTTGTCCGCAGGGTCACATCAAGGCCGTCACCCAGCGCGAGGTTGCCGTTGACCAGTGCCAGCACGTCCGCACCTTCATCACGGTTGATTTCCGTACCGCCCAGTGCGTCCACGACGCGGAAGCTCTGGTTTTCGTTATTGAGCTTCTTGACCGAAACGTAATTTTCCGAACCAAACGACAGGCTGTTGATCTGGATCGCAGAGGTGTTGATCAGCGATGCAGAGACGCCCGTGGCATCGGACACGGCGTTGATGCCGAAGACGATCGCCGACAGCTTCGTGCCCGAGACGTACTCGAAGACCTCCACGCCGTTGACCCCGGCCAGCGAGAAGTTGATGCTCGAGAGGATCGTCGATCCGGTCGCCGCATCGGCAGCGGAGATGTACATCGTCGCGGTCTCTGCGGAGTTGAGCACTTCGACGGTGACCGGCAGCGTTGAGTTGGTGCCGAAGTTCACGCCGGTGATCTTGACGTCGCTGATCTGACTCGCGGTCAGGCCCTGGTGGACATAGTCCAGCGAGCCGTTGAGCAGCTTGAGGCCGGCGAAACTGGTGGTGTTTGCGATACGTGTGATCGAGTCGATGGCCGAGTCGATCTGCAACTGGTTGGCCTTGATTTCATCATCAGAAAAGGCACCCGTGTTCGCCGCTTCCACCACGAGGCTCTTCATGGAGATCAGCAGGTCGCTGATTTCTGATAGAGCGCCTTCGGCGGTCGCGATGACGTTGCTGGCACGTTCGATGTTGTCCACAGCCTGCCCGACGCCGGAGATCTCTGTCCGCAAGCGTTCAGAGACGATCAAACCGGCGGGGTCATCCGCTCCGCGGTTGATCTGAAGGCCCGTGCTCAGCCGTTGCAGCCTGACGCCCAGGTCTTCATTGGTCTTGGCCAGGTTACGCTGGGCTATCAGCGAAGAAACGTTGGTGTTGATCCGTGTCATTGACAATCCTCCTTGATTGTCCGGTCATTCGCCGTGCTTAGTTTGTTGCCGGCGAGAATTACACATCGTGTTAAAAATCCGGGAAACCGGCTCGGGTGACAGGCCCTCGCCACGCTGAGGCATTGCCTCGATCTATGGTTGGCGTGCACCCGGCGGCTTGCCGTTGTGCTTTCGCAGGTTTTGATCCGCTGTGTTCAGGTCGTCGACCTGGACCCGGGTGGCTGATGTGTTCTCGCGTTGGATGGCCTCGTAGACCTCCTTGCGGTGCACCTGGACCTGCCTGGGCGCGGAGATTCCCAGCCTCACCTTGTCCCCTCGGATATCCACGACCGTGATCTCGATCTCGTCGCCGATCATGATCGTCTCGTCGCGTTGACGCGATAGAACCAGCATTGGTTCGGGCTCCTTCCTTGGGCCTTGTCGCGTAGCTGCCGCATCCTTGCGGCGTGCGCGTCTCGCTATTGTTCAGGTTCGTATTCAATGCACGTCTTCTCTTGGCCGGACCTTTAGCCCGGCGGGATTCAGGCCGAGGCCGCCGTAACCGCCGGGGCGCCCAGCTCGATCAGAGGCACACGGGTTGTGAAACGCCGGTCGCTTAAGACCAACTGCTCCCCGACACGCTTGCCGCAGTGGATGACCAAGGGCCCCTGAAGGTTCCCGGTCAAGACCTGACCGCGTTTGTTGACGATCACAAACACCTGGGCGTCGGCCAACGACTCCAGGCCCATCTCCTGCATCTGCTCGGCCTTCATCGGGACCTTGTAGGTCGGCACGAACAGGCTCGGGTCCGTGACCACGAACGCCAGGTCCGGCAGCTCGATCGATTGAAGCCACCAGAAGTAGCTGTCTTCGCCGGCTTCGATCAGCACGAACTGCTTGTACTTGGGAAACCCAAGCAGCCCCTTGGGGAAGCTGATGATGCGGGTCTGGTCCACGTCCACTTCACCGAATCGCGAGGTATTGATCAACATGACCACGGTCCTCAAACACGGCCGTCCATCCTGGATTTCCAATCCCGGGCCTCCGACCCGGGCTGGCGGCTCCTGCCGCCGTCTATCCTGACCCGCCGCTGGCCGTAACGCCGGCGAGTCGCGCAAGCCTTGCGCTACCTAGCGCAAGAAGTCCAAAAGGCTGTACTGCAGGTTTTGCGCACCGATCTGCAGTGAAGCTTGTAGCTCAATTTGCAACTGCGAATAACGCGTAATGACTTCCGTCAGGTCCGCGTCCCGCAAATCGCTGAGCATTGTTTTTTCCATGAGCTTTAAATCCTCGGAGCGCTCTATCTGTCGCTCCACTCTTTGGGCCCTCACTCCCACGGACGCGCGGGCCTGGGTCACCTGTTGGGTGTCCACATCCAACTTGCCTGCAGCAATTGTGATGCCAAGCGTGTCATCATTCAGCAAAGAATCACGTAAATCTGTTAAATGTGTGAAAACATTCTCCACACGCACCTGCGCTTCATCGCTGCTTGTGAATGTCAGCGCGGTGCTGTCTTCCTTGAGCATGCCTAACTGATCCGCCACCAAGCTCTGGCCGACACGCCCGATCGTGAAACCGTCGGTGCCCGGGGTGCTGTCTGTGAACACCAGTCCGTTGCCGCTGCTGACATAGTCCACGCTGAAGTTGACGCCGACCGTAAGCCCGGCCGCGGTCGCAGCGTTCTCGATCGCCGTGATCAGTTCGTCCACCGTCCCGAGCCCCGAGGCGTCGACACCGAAACTCACACCGTTGTTGAGCGTGAACTGCATGTCGTCCTGCCCGGTGATCGGCTCGATACCAAGACCGTTGCGGAAGTCGGACAGGGATGTGTTCGGGCCATAGGTCCTGATGCCCAGATCGCTCGCGGTCGTCCCGCCGTTTTCCCCGACGGAGAGGCTGATCCCGCTGACCTCACTGACCAGATTCAACCCGGTCCCCTCATCATTGACTTCAAGCCGCAGCCCAAGCTGCAGGCGATCGATCTCGTTGACCAGGTCCTGAACCGTGTTCGCCGAGGAGAAGTCCGCCGTGCGTGTTTGTTCGCCCTGCGTGATCCGCAAACCGCTGGCCAGGTCGATCGGCACGCTCAGGTCTGACAGCTCGGTTGTAAGCGTGAGTCGTGGCTGTACATCGCCGCCGAATGTCGTCACGCCGCCGGGTAATGTAGATGCCAATTCCAGCCCCAGGTCGGTTGCGACCCGGCCGTTGCCGACGTCATCAATCACGATCGCGTGACCGGCCGCATTTGTCAGCTCGAATCCCGTCGTGCCCAATTGCAGAAAACCGGCAGCCGGGTTGATGTCGTCGATCGCCAGGTTCAGACGATTAAGCACGTCGCCCAGCGTGTTCGCATCGCTCAGGTCCACCATGACCTGCGTGCCGTCGACCGTCAGACTCACTTCGCCCAGCGTCACGCCCAGGTCTTTCACACCATCGAGCGTGTTGATCTTCGTATTCACCGTTGCGTCGGGGTCCAGATCAATAATAGATGCAACCCGCGCGCTCAGTGCACCGAACGCTTCGACGCCGTTACTCGTAAACGCATACTCCTCCAGCACGCCCGAGTCGGCGGCCAGGTTTTCATCCGAACCCGTGTAACGGATGCCGCCCAGGAATTCCTCGAAGATCAGCCCGTTGTCCGCCGCCCCGGCGTTGCCGCCGAAGATCGACAGCCCGTTGAGCTGAAGGTTGCCGATGTCCATCATCGCCTGAAGCTGTGCATCGATCACCAGGGCTTGCGCCTGGCGCTCCTCCGTGCTGGCGTTGATCAGGCTCGATGCGATCGTCTGCGACTCGACCAGGATATTGTTCGATTCACCCAGCGCCTGATCGATGTCGTTCAACACCGCCAATGCGTTGCCCAGATTGCTCTGGTACTGGCCCCGCGACGACAGCGCATCCTGCAGGAACATGATCCCGCTGGTCGCGCTGGGATCGTCCGAAGGCACGGACTGCTTCAAACCCGTGCTGATCTGCCGCTGCAGATCGTACATGCTCGTATTCGTTTGACGCAGACGCGACAACATCAGGTTGCCCTGCATCAACGAGGTCGTCCGGGATAAGGCTGGTGTGGTAGCCATGGTTCTTCTAGGCCCGTGTCGGGTTAATTACCCCACTTACGCTTGGCCGTGATCGCTCACGGCAACAATCCTTTCATCCACTAAACCGCTGCCATTAATGTCTGCATCAATTCATCAATCACCGTCAGCAGCCGCGCGCTCGCCTGGTACGCCCGCTGGTACATGATCAGGTCGATCGTTTCTTCATCCACGTTCACACCCGAAACCGACTGCTGCTGTGACGCCAAGCCCTCACTGATCACCGTCGTCGATGCCAGTTCCTCACGCGACTGCGCCCGACGCACCGCAAAATCACCGACGTGTCGGCTCCAGTACTCCGTCAGGCTCAGGCCGTTCAGGTCGTCCAGCCCGTCATCTCGCAACGATGCGATCGACAGTGCCACGCTGTTATCGCCCGGGTTCGCGCCCTCCGGCCCGGAATACGCCGCGGCGATCAGGCCCGGGCTTTCTTCCACAACCGAGTTCACATCGATGTCGAACGCATCCTTACCCGTAAAGAACGTATTGATCCCAAGCGCCGCCAGCACGCCCGACGTGTCGTCGCCGAACGCGATCTGGAAGTCACTGGTCCCCGTATCAATCACGATCTGTCCCGCCGCGTTCACCGACGCCGTCACGTTCCCCACCGCGTTGATATCCGCTGCAAGCGAGTTCAGTGTCGTGTTCGCCGCCGGGTTGATATCGTCTAGGTCTATATCGATCGTCGTCGTGACCACCTGCCCCGTCGACTGCTGGATCACGTGCAACTGGAACGAACCGTGCTGCGGCGTAAACGCCAAACCATTATCCGGATCGTCCAGCGTCAACGTCGGATCGCTCACCAGCGAAGCCGTCGTCACGCTATCCAACAGCTCCGTGCCCTGGCCCTGCGAGTGCAGCCGGTTCACCTGCCAGATCAACTGCGAAGCAAGCTCGTCCACCGCGCCGATCGCGTCCTTGATATCCCCCTCCTTGAACTCAATCAACGCCCCGAGTTCGCCGGCCTGCAGGTCCAACGGGCTCTTATCCGCGGAAATCACGATCTGCGTCACCGTCTCGCCGTCGATGCTCTTGTTGACAACCTCGATCCCCCGGTTAGTGCTGTTCAAGATGATCGGCAGCGAACCGACAAACACATCGACCGAGCCGCTTTCCTGCTCGACCGTCGAGATATCCATGTACTGTGACAACTCGGCAAGCAGCGCGTCACGCTGATCCCGCAGCGACGGTGCGCCGCCCGAGCCCCGGCTCTGCACGCTGATCTGCCGGTTCAGCGTCGCGATCCGATCCAAAAGATCATTCGCCGTCGCCGTCGTCTGATCGATCTGCGCGATCGTCTGCTGCTCCATGCTGCCCAGATTGGAATCAAGCTCGCGGATAAACGATGTCAGCGTCCCCGCCTGCTCGATCACCATCGAACGCAACGACATATCCTGCGGATTGTTCGACAACTCGCTGAACGCGTTGAAGAACTCCGACATGATCGTCGAAAGATCGGTGTCCGTGTATTCGTTCTCGATCGCCTCGATCCGCCCGAGCAATGATTGGCGCACATCCGCCGCACCCTGGTCCGAGATCGCATTGCGCAGCCGCGCTTCCAGCGCTTCATCCGCCGCGCGTGTGATCGACTGGATCGCCACGCCCCGGCCGATGAACATGCCCGGCCCGATCTGCTGCGCGGTCGCCGGCTCCAGCGTGATGTTCTGGCGGTGATACCCCTCCGTCGCCAGGTTCGCCAGGTTATTGCCCACCACCTGCAGCGCCGCCTGCGAGGCCAGTAACCCCGATTTGCCGATCTGTAAGCTGCCGAGCATTCCCATGGTATCTAAGCCTTTAGCTGATCGCTGCTAGCCCCACTCAATCACGCCGTCGCGCTGAACGTGCTCACCGCCGCATTCTTCTGAGGCAGCGCGCCCCGGCGACCATACGTCGCCACGCCCGCGCTCAATGCCCCCAATGTCTGCACAACGCCCTGTAAATGGTTCGCCATCGCTTCGGTCGCACGACGCACGATGTTCGTCTCCGCCTGCACCTGCTTCATCTTCTCGAGTAACTGATGCCGCGCCACAAGCATACGACCACGCACCGGCTCCCCGAGCTTGTCCGCCAACTGTGCCATACGCAACGGCTCCCGCGCGCCCGGCTCAACCATCAGCGTCAACTGCGCCACCAGCTTCAAACGCTGCTTCTCCAGCTCCGCGATCTTCTGCATCTTCTCGTGTTCCAACACGCAAACGCCCGTCAGCGCATTGTTATCGCTCGTGCGCAACACCTCTCGCTTGCGCTGAAGCAGCTCAAGCAGCTCGCCGTGCAAAGACAGTTGCTGCTTCAGCGTCGCCTCAAGCTTCAAAACAAGGTTGGCCTTCTTCGGATCAAGCATGTGTGTCTACTTTCGATTCCTGCCTGTGGTTCGTAGCCGCGCTGCGGGCGATCCGGTCATACACCGCGTCCACGATCGCAAAATCCGTGCTCGAAACGATCCGGTCGGAGTACATCGTGTCAAGCTGCTGACCGAATATCTCTTCACCACGTCCGCCGTGGAACAGATCGCTCTTAAATGGATCGTCGCGCATCTTCGCCAGCATCGGGTTGATAAACGTCGTCGCCACCAACTGCTCCGCCGCCGTCCGGATCGTCTTCGACTCTTCTTCGCTCAGCTCATACTTCTCTTTAGCCGCCGATCCGCTCTGTTGACCCTTCAACACCGATGCAAATTCGCCCCCCACCCGCTCGGGTTCCCGAACAAGTGTGGCCGCCGCCGTCGTGTTGTTGATGAGCTGAACGTTCATGGTTTAGTTCTGCTGATACTCAAGCTTCGCGTGCAGATGGCCCGCGGCGTTGATCGCCTCGATCACCTCGATCCGGTCTTTCGCATCCACTTTCAACTGGTTGAACGCCTCGATCAGGTCCGCCAGCTTCGCCCCGCCCTCTCCCGCCGGGTCCACACCGATGAAACGGTGCTCCGACTCGATCGGATTGAACTGATCCGGCTGCGGCGCAGGCGTGATCCGCGTGATCGTCAAGCCGCTCTTCGATATCACCACCGGGCTGATCTCCACATCACCCGACATCACGATCGTCCCCGTGCGCTTGTTAATCACCACGCGCGCCTCCAAAGGCATCAGCGGCGTCGGGAACGACATCACCATCAGTTTGCTGATGAACAACGACGGGTCCGCACGCTCCCACATCGGCAACTGCACCGTCACGTTCTTCGGCCCGATCGCACGCGCCAAAGGCGTTCCCTCGGGATTCAATTCATCATTGATGTTCTGCGCCAGGTTGCGTGCGACCGGCCACGACGCATGCGTCTCGTCGATCACCAGCGTCACCTGCCCGTTCTCCACGTGCCGCGTCATGATGTCGCGCGTCAACTGCGCGCCTTGGGAAATGATCCCGACCGTCGGCGTGTTCTCATCCTCGATCGTCACCTGTCCCTCGGCAAACGCATAGATCAACTCAACATCCGGCCGCGGCGCCATCAACGGCGTCATCAGCAGCGTGCCGCCCGCCAGGCTCTTCGCCGGGCCCACCGACGAAACACGCACCGTCACGCGATCGCCTTCACGCACGCCGTTCTCCGGAAGCTCCGCTGTGATACTCACCAGCGCCACGTTCTTTGAGTCTTTCAACTCACTGGCCATCGTGTTCGGGTCAACAAAACGACCGATCATCTGCGCCAATGGACGCATCGCCGGCTCGAACTTCCCGCCGTCGCCCGTCCCGGGCAGGCCGACCACCAGACCCATCCCGATGATCTTGCTCGATTCCGATCCCTTCAAACGAGCAATGTCCTGAACCTGCACCGCTTCCGCCGGCAATACCGCGATCAGCAGCAGGCCCAGAACCACCATCATTAAAATACTTCGTAACTTCATCATGGCTTCAATCCCTAACGGCTCCGCCGTGGGTCTTCCAATACTCACTTAGAACGCAAACAACGCATCAAATATCTTTGTGATCAATCCCTTCCGCGTCGTCTCTTTCAACGAACCCTTGTGCTGCTTATCCAGATGCAGGTCGTACAACTCCGTCGAAAGCACCGTGTTATCAATCGTGACATCCGCCGCCCGGCAAGTACCCGTCAGCACGACCGCCACTTCTTCCTTGTCGTTGATCATGGTCTGACGCGCTTCGAGCACCAGCGTGCCGTTCGGCTTCACATCGGCCACACGCGCCGTCATCCGGCCCGTCATGCTCTCTTCACGTGAGTAATCGCCGTCACCGTTCCAGTCTTTACTGAAGTTCACACCGACAGCCGGATTCCCGTTCGAGAACGTGTTCGGCTCGACGATCGCTTCCAGCAACTTGTTGACGTCGATGAAGTCGGTTATCTCGCCGTCAACCTTCGTGTCTTTCTTGGTCTCAAGCGATGCCTTCAAGTCGGTCTTGAACGATTCGCGGATGATGACGGTAACCAGGTCGTTCTGAGCGAACTGCCTGGGCTCAGGCACCTGCACCGCGTAGAAACTGTTCTGTGCGATCGCGGGTGAAAGCGTGCTCGGTTCTTCCCCCGGCGCGCGGTATGCCGGCTGCTCTTGCGCAACATACAACGACGACGATGGCCCAGCCGCACCCGCGACCGAGCCAACCATCAATGCCAGGCCGGCTGCCAGATACTTCATGCTTGCATACTTCAATTCACTGCCTCCTGGTCCGTATCAGCGGCCGCAACCGATCTGCTCTCCGACGCACCGCCGCCGACCGATACGACCGCCTGTTTCGATCCCGTCACCGTCGCCAGATACGTTTCGTGCGTCGTGTCGTTCTTGATCTCGATCACTTCATCAAGCGCGCCGTCCTGCTTCGCGATGCCTACGGTCTTTACGATCAATCCGCCGATAAAACACCGCACCGTCACCAGGTCACCCCGCTTGATCAGCACCGGCGGGCGGACCGCACGCACGGTGATTAACTGATCCGCGTTAAGCGACATCGATGCCTGCTGACCATAAACCAATGACGGGTCGGTGATCGGCGTGATGTCACTGCTGTCGACGATGCACTCACGCACCTCGACGTTGTCGCGGGAATACCGGTCGCCGCGTGCGATACGCTGCGAACTCACCACCGCCAGCATCACGCACTTCACCTTCGCGGTGATGGTGAAGCTCTCCACGACCCGCTGGCCTTCATACAAACGCACCGCGATCGGTACGTTGCCAAGCGTGTTCAGCATCGTCGGCTCGATCTCAACGCTCTTGCTGAGGATAGGCGTATCCAGCAGCTTCGCATCGCGAGCCGAATAACTGACCTGGATCTGATCGAGCGTCGCGCCGGCACGCTCTGCTAAAAGTTCTTCAACCATGCCGCGCAGCGTCAGAGACGTGTTCAACCCGATCGGCGTCTCGACGTTCGCGCTCACCGCTTGTCCCGACTCGCTGTTGACCACCTCGGGTTCAATCAGGCGCGTCACCCGGCATTCATTAAACCCACGCAGTGAAACCAGGCCCCAGTTCACGCCCGCCTTGTCCAGCGCCTTGCTCACCGTCGAAAGCGTGATCGTCTTTTCATCTCGGCCATCCCCCAGCTCCATCACGACCAGGTCCGCGTGCTTAAGCGCCGCCTGACCCTTCAACTCCGCGATCTCGCCCAGCGTGACCGTCGCGCCCTTGACACCGATCTGGTCATAAAGATGCACCGAATCTGCGCGGGCCACCAGGCCGAACGCCAACACCAGCGCCGCCAGCAACAGGATCAGCATCCTGCGAAGCGTCGCGGACGGTGTGTTGTTCGGATCGATGTCCAGCATCTTGCTCATCCTTGCCCGTCGGGGCGTTTGTTTACTTACTCGAATTAGAACCGTGTCAGGTTGCCGATGGTCTGCAGTGCTTCGTCCGCCGCCTGGATCGACTGGCTGTTCATTTCAAACGCGCGCTGCGTCTTGATCAGCGTCACCAGCTCCGTCACCGGATCGACGTTCGACGACTCGGTGAACTTGTGCATGATCACACCCAGCGTGCTCGTGCCGGGCTGGGCTTCGATCGCCGCACCCGATGAGGCGGTTTCGATATAGATGTTGCTGCCGATGTTCTGCAGACCCGCGCGGTTCACGAAGTCTGAAATCAGAATCGTGCCGAACTCGGTCGGCTCTGTACCGCCCGGCTCCAAACCGGAGACCACACCCTCGGGTGTGATATTGATATTGGTCGTGCCTTCGGGCACGTTGATCACGGGCTCAAGCCGTGGCCCGTTGGAGTTGCCCAGCACCAGGTCACCATCAACGTTGCGGAAAAAGTTACCCGCACGTGTGTAGCCGAACCCATCGCCCTGGTCGGGAAGGATCGCGACTTTAAAGAAGCCCTCGCCGTCGATCATCATGTCAAAGTCCTGCCCGGTACCGACGGGGCTTCCCGTGCGGAAGTCGGCCTGCGTATTGCTGACGCGCGTGCCAAGACCGACCTGGATACCTGCCGGCCTGCGATCGCCGTTAGCGCTCTCAACGCCCGGCTGCGCCTTCTGCAGATAAAGCAGGTCTTCAAAATTGGTACGAGCCGCTTTGAAGCCGATCGTGTTCGCGTTGGCGAGGTTGTTGGCGGAAACGTCCAGCGCGGTCGATAGCGCGCTGAGTCCTGTGGAAGCTGAATGAAGTGCGTTTATCGCCATGGTTACCTCGTCGTGTTGCCGGCAAACCTCGCCGGTGTGTTACTCGTTATCCGTTAAGAGACCCGCCCCAGTGTGTTGACCGCCCGATCGAGCACCTGATCGTGATAACGGATCATGTTCGCGTTGCTCGTGACCGCCTTGCTCGCAGCGACGACGTTCATCATCGCCGTGATCGCGTTCGTCCCGCTGGATTCAAGGTAGCCCTGCTTCAGATCGATCGTTTCAGCGTTGACCGGTTGGCGAATGTCTTCACCCTTAAAAGTAAAAAGCCCCTCGCCCCGCTTCTGCAGGCCGTCCAGATCCGTCACGCTGGTAACTTGCAGTTGTGCGATCGGCTGGCCGTTGATAAGAACGTTGCCCGCGCTGTCGATCGTGGGTTCACCCGGGCCTTCGATCACGATCGGTTGATCGCTGTTATCAAGCACGCGCTTGCCGGTCATTGTTACCAGCTCGCCCGCATCGTTACGCGTAAACTGCCCGTTGCGCGTCAGCGCGACTGTCGCCTGACCCGAAGCATCCACCTCTTGCACCGCAAAGAACTGGTTCTTCTCAATCAGCGCGACATCCAATGGATTACCCGTTGCTTTGAGTGAACCCGGCGCGAAGTTGATGCGCTGCTTCGCCGCCAACGCACCGCCGCCTAGCTTGTCCATGATCTCATTGGATACATCAAAACCGAGTTGATCTTCCACAGACTCGGCATCTCGCTGGCGCAACATCGGCACGTCGGGCTTGAACCCGTTCGTCTCGACGTTCGCCAGATTGTTGGCAAAGACGTCCTGACGATACGTATTGGTCAGAACGCCGGAAGCGGACAAGTACAGGCCGTAGTTCATCGGTCCACCTCCTTGTGCAACCGGCCGCCGGTATCGGCAGCGACTACGTCCCGCGGGGCCGGTCCGTCGGACCCCACTTCGCTCGATTGATCCGCCAAGTAAGCTTCGGATGTCTGTTGCAGATGCGCAGCCTCGGCCAGCGACGCCAGGCGGAGGATCGCCTCGCCGATCGACGTCGATTCCGAGCTGCGGATCAGTGGCAACCAGACTTGTTCACGCATCTTCAGTACTTCCTACTTGAACCACTCACCGAAGCGCGGCGTAACGGCACGCCGCCCCGACGGTCAGTCGCAACGCCAGTGCCACGCATGCCAGACGTTGAAAATGCGTGCGCGCATAGACATCCCGGATGCGTGTAAATGCCGCTATTACTGCGGTTAATAATTTTCTTAAATTGATCCCAAACGGCCCGAAACCCGGTGGATTAACCTGTCACTGAAATCGACCTCGGCGCAACACCTGCGTCCGATAGCGCAGCCAATGCGCGGGCGCAACACACGGCAGGCGCGCTGTGACCGCGCAGAATCCGCAGCCGACGGTACGTTTGCTCTACCGCATGGATTGACTGAGGTTTAAAAGAAAATGCGATCAAAGGACCGAGCGCCGCCGCGCAAAAAGCGGATCGAGCCTGGCCTTGAACGATAACGACGTTTTCTTGTCATCCAGGCGCTTGCCGACCTCGACAAGCATGCGCACCAGGCCGTGATAATCCGCGACCGAAATCGCTTCCGAATCGATGCGCACAGCCTTGCGCACAGACGGTTTTGTGCGCCCGTGCGGTGGTGGAAAACCTTCGTTCATGTTGTGGTAGTTTTGCAATGCAAGGCATAAACATGTAGCGGTAAAACCGTATGTTTGATAGGCCGAAGCTTCGCACGTCCCGCCGGGCATGAGCTTGCGTTGCCACTTGAAGTTTTTGTCTTCTTGCTCAAGGTCGAGCCCGACGCGACTCACCGCATACGTCAGGTCCGGATCAAAACTCTTGGTCTTGTCACCGACCCGAACGATCGGCCCGCCGCCGACCGGCGACTCGGCAAAACTCTTGGATGTCTCCAACGCGATCAACCGCGCGCCCTTCGGGATGATCCCGCTCTTGCAAGCGCCGATCGCGCCGATGAAGCCGATCTCCTCGGCGCGGGTCAGTAATACACGCACATCCAAACCTCGCTTCTTGCTCTTGAGCAGCACTTCAAACGCCGATATCGCCGCCGCAACACCTGCAAGATCGTCGCATGCCGGGGCTTTCAACAGGCCGCGCGTGATCTTCGGGGCGGGTAAATCCCAAGTCAGCACATCGCCGGGCTCCGCGACGACCGGGCGGACGAGTTCGATCGTGACTTGCTTATCCACCGCAGGCGGCTTGGGTTGAACGAGGTTCACCACCTTGCCTTTGCATGGCCCGATGTCACCTAAGTGCAGGCAGACACGCGATCCAACGAAGTATTCATCCCGCACACCGCCGCGGAACTCGGCCTTGATCTTGCGTGGACCGATCTGTTCGGTAACCACAAACGCAGGGTGATCCATATGCGCGGTGAAGAAGATCGGCTTGCGTGAACGCGCGCCGACGCGCTTGAGCATGATGTTGCCCCAGCGGTCGCTCGTTAGTTCGACGTTCTTCTTCCGCTGCGCCCAGCGTTCAATCCAGGCCATGACACGGTCCTCGTGGCCCGTGGCGGTGGGCAGTGCGGTCAGTTCTAACAGGTACTTCTCGTTCTTGACGTCCATGCGTACTCCATCAGCTTCGGTTCACGGTAGGATGTTAGCCTGTGAACGCGATGAACCCAAACAACGATGCGGTGAACGTGCAAGGCCTGACCGTCTCGCGCCAGGGCACGACGATCCTGGATAACGTCAGTTGCCGGCTTGAGCGCGGCAAGTACACCGCCATCATAGGGCCTAACGGCTGCGGAAAAACAACGTTCGCGCGATGCCTGACCGGGCAGATGTTCGCGACCGAAGGCAAGGTTACCGTGCTGGGCCAAATCCTCGGCCACACCGATATCCGCATGCTCCGCCGACGCATCGGGCTGGTCAATCCCACGACCGACACGGGCGGTTACCACGTCTTCGGCGCGGTGGTCGATGCGGACTTAAACGCCACTGAGGCTGTCATAACAGGGTTTTTCGCCACTGTCGGGCTTTACGATCGGTACACGGACACGCAGCGCGATCGTGCCCGACATCTGCTGACTTTGGTCGGACTCGGCCATCGGATGGACCACCGCTTCGGCCTGCTGTCGACCGGCGAGCAGCGGCGAGCGCTGATCGCGCGGGCGCTGGTTCACGTGCCGCAGCTACTGATCCTCGATGAACCGACCGCTGGCTTGGACCTTTCCGGACGCGAACAGGTGCTGGCGACCGTCGAGCAGGTCCTGGATCAGCCGGACGCGCCGGCGGTACTGATGATCACGCACCACGTCGAGGAACTGTCGCCCCGCACGCACCGCGTGATGCTGATGCAGCAAGGCCGATTCATCGCGGAAGGCCCGTGCGAATCCATCATCACGCCGGAGCGCTTAAGCGAAGCATTCGGCTGCAAGGTCTTCGTCGAACGCATCCACGGAAGATATTGGCTGCAGGTCTTGCCGGAGGCTTGGAAGGACATGGTTAAGGGGGAATAACCGCGGAGGACACAGAGATCGCAGAGAAAGACAAGATGGAACAGGGATGGACACGGATGAACACGGATAAGAATTAAGACGGGGGAAGAAGAAGAAGAAGTATCCGCAGATTACGATGATTGCGAAGATTATGTTGAGCAAACCCCCTCTCCCCGCGGGAGAGGGCCGGGGTGAAGGCCGTTGCGTATTGATCTCATAACGATTCAGACGTAAACGAGACTGTTTATTTGATCTGCAAAAATCCATCTTTACACCGAGTGAACCCGGCCCTCATCCTAACCGACTCCCAAGGGAGAAGGGACCGGAATGGCGCGCGTGTGAAACGACTGCCTGCGTTGCGTCGCAACGCAGCTAATAAAGAATGCTGTGTAGTTGGTTACACAGGCTTATCCTCTTAATCTGCGCAATCACCGTAATCTGCGGATACTTCTTCTTGTTTTTATCCGTGTTCATCCGTGTTCATCTGTGGCTAATCTTCTTACTCTGTGCCTTTGTGGTTCAAATCACAGTTTCACTTCCAGCTCAATCTCATCGCGCAACGGGATGCCGAAGCTGCCGACTTGTGGGATCTGTGGTTTGAGTTTTCGGGATTGTTCGAGGGCATTGGGGTAGATGGCGGCCAGGTGCAGGCCACGGCGTTGGTAGAAACGTAAAGCATTCAGGTTGTCGTTGGTGGTGATGAGCCAGACGCGACGGCAGCCTGAGTTGCGGGCGTGGTCGATCGTGCGTTTGATCAGGTCGCTACCGATGCCTTTGCCGGGCGGGTCGGCGTTGATGGTGACGATCTCGACTTCGCTATCGTGTAACTCGTAGGTGAGTGCGCCGATGATTTTGTCGTCTTGGATGACGACCCAGCCATCGAGATCGGCGGGCGCGATTAAACGGCCGCGCGAGACGACCTTGTCGGCGCCCCACCACTGGATGATGCGTTCACGCAATAAGGGACGGTCGGCTGCTTGGATGTTGCGGACTAAGATGGGTTTTACCTTTCATACTGCTGGCCGCCCTTTATATGTTGAAAATTCCCTGTAAAACCGGCCGTGTTTACGTGTCCGGCCGAGTTGGATACCTTACAGGCATGAGCGAAAATAAACCACTTGTCGGTATTGTGATGGGTAGTGGTTGTAGCGAGAGAGTATTTTTTACAAATTGATATTTTCAAGCGTCCAGCGGATCAATACTTTCTGCCAAGTCCCACCCCGCTCCCGTTAATCGATAAATAATCTCGTTCTCTTTTCTAATCAATCCTTTTTCAACCAAACTATTAATAGCTGAGAGATATCGTTCATGAGTTGCAATATCCTCATATTTACTTATTTGAATCCCTCCGATTTGGATGCCCCTATCTTCTTCTCCATTAAGCATTAGGATATCGCTCTTAGTCGTTTTAACTAAGAGAAGTATTTGATTTTCATATTTGGAAAATGCTGGTTTAACAGAATTAGAATCATTTACATCAGCTTGTTTATAGGGAGATTTTGCAGATATTAGTGAATTAAGATAGCTCTGATATGTGGATGGAGATTCGCACTCTATTGATAAACATTCTGCAATATCCTCCAAGAACTGGTGTACTTGTGAAGCGTTATCGCCACACATTGCGTTGATAGATTTTAACGGTCCGCCAAGAATCGCAGGCGTATCTCCTGGCGCGATAATTGGGAACATAGCGTTCTTTTTTTCAGATCCCCATCGCGCCCCAAGTTCAAATATAACATAGACCGATCTAATACTTTGGGATGAAATAACCCCAACAAAAGCAGATGAATCATGGACTTCTTTGCGTATCTGTTCGTCTGTTTCAGCTCCAGTCCTTAGCCTATGGCCATCTAGACTCGTACATCGAATCTCGCCACTAGACAACCGCAGCGCATTCTTGAGCAGTTCTACAAGCGGTTTCACACACCATACATCTTCTGAAGAATGACTAATAAAAACGCGAATAGATCTTTCATCTTTCTGAACCGAATCGATTGTATTGCGAACATTCATATGCGTTTCATTTGGGTTAGATTTCATAGATGCGTCTTTAATTTTCTCGAAAATAGTATCCGTGTTCAGCGAGTTTCCACAAAGTGGACAATGAACCATGTAGGAGAACGAAGGACCGCCAGCATGCTTAGAATTAATCCACTTAAGCTGAGCGCCATCAATTGGACAGATAGCACGCTCACCACGCAAGATACTGAGTGCCATGCCGATTTTCTGTGCTTCATTCCAAGATTGACGTGACATGTGATCATTACTCCCGGCCTGGCGTTCATCATACAAAACGCTATCATCTCACCAATGGATAACTCAAGCAAACCACTTGTCGGTATTGTGATGGGTAGTGCCAGCGATGCGCAGACGATGCGGCAATGCTCGGCGGTGCTCGATCAACTTGGCATCCCTTACGAAATGAAGGTCTGCTCCGCGCACCGGACGCCGCAGCGTGCACACGACTTTGTGACCACGGCTGCGGAGCGCGGGATCAAGGTCATCATCGCGGCGGCGGGCATGAGTGCACACCTTGCAGGTGTGATGGCGGCGGGGACACACCTGCCCGTGCTGGGCGTGCCGATGGATGGCAAGCTGATGGGCGGGCTGGATGCGTTACTCTCGACGTGCAACATGCCCAAGGGCATCCCGGTCGGGACGATGAGCATGGGCAGCCACGGCGCTGTAAACGCAGCGCTTTTCGCGGCATCGATCCTGGCGCTGTCTGATAAGGAGATCGAGCAGAAGCTGCTGGCGTATCGCAAGGCGCAGACGGAAGCGGTGCCGGAGTATCCGCCGGAGGGGTGATCGATTGGGAACGCGGATGGATGCGGATGCAAACGGATGGGGACAAAGGCAAGATGGAACAGGGATGGACACGGATGAACACAGATAAGAAGTAAGGCGGGAAGAGAAAGAAGAAGTATCCGCAGATTACAGTGATTGCGCAGATTTTGATAGGCTTACTCCCTCTCCTCCTGGGGAGGGCCGGGGTGAGGGCCGTTGCGAAATGTTCATACTGCGCTTCAGAGGTGGTCAATACTGTTTCATTGAACTTTTAAATCCATCTTCATACCTAATCCACCCGGCCCTCATCCTAGCCTTCTCCCGCGGGGAGAAGGGACCGAGCCAAAGACATTTATTTCTGCGTAATCTGGAATAACACTTCTTATCCGTGTTTATCTGTGTCCATCCCTGTTCCCTCTTGTCTTCCTCTGCGTTCTCTGTACCCTCTGTGGTGAAGCCGACTTTATTGTTATGCTGATAGCCCTATGGCTAAGAAGCGTCGCACCATTTTGTTTGCCGGCGGGGGGTCGGGGGGGCATATTTATCCGAACCTGGCGGTGCTGGAGCGATTGCGGGAGGCGGATGCTGAGGCGGTGTGTCATTTTCTGGTCTCGAACCGGGCGGTCGATCAGCGGATCATGCAGAAGGAGAACCTTCAGTACACGGCCTTGCCAGCGCTGCCTTTGATTATGAGGCCCAAGGCGCTGTGGGCGTTTTACCAGGCGTATAAGCAGAGCGAACAGATCGTGCTGGAGTTGATCGCGCGGACGGACGCCAAGGCGATGGTGTCGACGGGTGGGTTTGTATCCGGGCCTGCGGTGTCGGCAGCGCAGAAGGCGGGTGTGCCTTGCGCGATGTTGAACCTGGATGCGGTGCCCGGCCGGGCTAATAAGTTCACGGCGAACAAGGCGACGGAAGTTTTTACTTCGTATCCGACTGATCAGTTACGCCGCGCTCAGTTGATCGGGATGCCATTGCGTCGATCGGTGATCGGCACGATGAAAGTCGAGAAGGCACGGTGGGATTTAGGATTGCGCCCCGACCTCGACACGATCCTCGTGTTTGCAGGCTCGCAGGGTTCGACATCGATCAATCAGATGATGATGGAGCTTTGCACGCGGGCTCAGCACCGCAAGGCACTGGAGGGTTGGCAGATCATTCACCTGACCGGGCCTGACGATCAGGAGCGTGTGCAGAAAGCGTACGACAAGGCGGGCGTGCGCGGTCTTGCGTATGCGTATTGCAACAAGATGGGCGCTGTGTGGGCCGCAGCGACGATCGCGATCGGCCGAGCGGGCGCAGGCTCTGTCGCGGAAGCATGGGCGAACGCGGTGCCGACGATCTTTTTGCCTTACCCGTATCACAAGGATGAACACCAGAAGCTGAACGCCCAGCCCTTAGTCAGCGCGGGCGCCGCGATCCTGCAGAAGGATTACATCGACCCGATCGAAAACGTGAACCAACTCGCTGGACCATTGAAGGCGCTACTGGGTAATAAGAATCAGCTTGAAAAGATGCGCCAGATCATGCGCGACACAAAGCCGGCGGACGGCGCGCAGGTGGTCGCGGACTGGTTGAGCACGATGACGGGGGTGGGGTTTGATAAGGTGGTGGGGAGGGGTGGGTAGTGATGTATAGTATAATATTGTAGTAACAATTTTATGCTTTAACTCAAATCACGTTCCGGGTTAAACGCAGGATCGACTTTTATTTTTCGTCTAATAATCTGAACCATTACTTCAGGGTCTTGCGCATATCGATCATCACATTCAGCAATCCAAATGTTTGCATTAGCGCATTGTTCGGCGTTCAAGTAATATGCATGATTTTCGACCCATTCGATTATCTCAGCTTCATATTCACGATTGGGAGGCTTCGGCGCATTGTGAGCAATATATTCTAGTTGTTTAAGGCGATTTGCTAGTTCTATTCTTGATAATGATGGTTTTAATTGTGGAATTAAATCAAGGCCACCATCTTCTGATACCACCATAGCAACGCATCTATTAGAGCAATTCGAAACATAGCGATTAGCCGAGTTGAAACGCGAGCCTCGCCCTCGATCTCCAGTGGTTACAGCTGATCCGTCGAGTATTACACCTATGGCATGACATAAACCATCTACTGAACATAGTACTGCCCCATCTATTTCACTTAGTTGGGGTGACAAATCTGGTGACAATGCAATAGGTTGAATACGCAGACCGTCTCTATCCAACCTAACTGATTCTTGCTCAGCATTGTCAGATATAACAAGCAAGGCTCCGTGACCAGACTCTGCTATGGACCTACCAATTTGAGCAAATCTACCTGCACATTCACTTGTCATATCAGGGAAATGGCGGCACAAGTCGGCGGCAAGATCATCTTTATTAACTAATGGAGTGGGTAGAGTTGGATGACCATCACTAATACTCATCAAATCACAACCGTCCATAGAAACCATCCACGCTCCACGCCCAGTAATGCTGATTTCACATGCTCTACAAGATTTTGATTTATCCGAGACTACTCTAGATATAAGTGAAAACACTTCAACGCAGTTACATCGCAGTGCTAAACCGTTATTTGCTAGAACTAAAAGTTTTCTAAGTGCCCTGATTTGACTAATTGGCACAGGATCAGCGAGAGTGATAATTTGAGTTCCGCAGTCATCATCCTTTTCGGCAATAACGAGCGAGCCTTTCGGTTCGGCACTCTCGTAATATGTTAATGAAAGGCGTGATAACGTGTCATAAGTCGATGAGGCTCTACCAACATATTCACTCTCTGTATCAACACGATTTAATAATCCTGAGAACAAACGAATACCTGCTCTACGCAGTATATCATCAGCACTTCCCAATACAGAAAGAGATGCACCAGCATCCGGTTGAACTATTTGTTCATTCGCATCTTCAAGAATAACTTCAATAGTGGACTCGACTAAATTACATGGGACATGGAATGATCGATGCGAGTGGATTTGAATCTTATCGCCAACTACTGATGGAACCGAATCCAATGCATTATCTTGAATTCCAAGTAATGTTACAATCAAAAAACCTTCATGCTCAACCGGAAATGAGGAAAAAATTCGTAAATTTTTTGGCCGATTAGGACAGTTTTCCAATCGGTGCAATATCGCGTCACGTAAGGCTCTGCGATTGAGATTTCGATCTGCATTTGCTGCTGCTACCGGATGAGAATGCAATATTCTCGACTCTGGATATTTATCTTTTATAGGCCCCACATCATCAAGAACGTCATAAAATGTTGATGATTCAGCCCAATGGTGGATTTCGGGCTCTACACAAGCTGGCATCAGACTTCCGTCATCATTAGCTCTAACACCTATGAGAAATACTACAGGATCTGCATTTGGTATGAGCTTTTTGAGAATTTGCTTCACCTCATGTGACAGGCCAGATCGAAAGTGGTGTTGGTAACCCCACATAAAATGTGTGATCGATTTTGACATTGTGATATTGTAAGCAATGAATATGAATTCCAAAAATGAATTATATTGCTATCACGCCAAGCTCTTTTTCTTAGAGCACATGAATTAACATTTGATATAAATCAGAATGGATTCTAATTATGCTGTGGATCGGCGGATGATGATTAAGGTTGGAGTGTGATGCTGACCCGACCAAGATGGTTGGGCTATATGGGGGAGTGGTTGCTGGGCGCGTGGGGTGGGCTGCCTGCGGAGCGTCGCTCCGCAGCTGTGAAAGATGGGGGGTGTTGGGGTCTGCAAGGGGTGGTTTTTGAGGCTGTTTACCCCCCTATCTTGCCTAAACTGCTTACAACTAACCACTAATCACGGGCTGCCAACCGCTGGCGACGCTGGGGATGGGCTTTTGGCGTAGAACCGCCCTGCCGCTTGGGGTACAATGTCCGGCTCGCCTGAGCGGAAAGTACAATGACGTTAGTGGATGTAAATCGATTGGATATTGAGCAGATCACCTTGCCTGCACGTAACGTGGAGGCGTATCTGACGGCGTTTCTGCGCCATCGGCCGTTGCCGGAGAATCTGAAGGCGGCGGTGGCGTATGGGCTGCTGGGCGGGGGGAAGATGATTCGGCCGATTCTGGTGATCCGCTGCTGCGAGGCGGTGGGCGGGAGGCCGGAGCAGGCTTTGCCGGCGGCGGCGGCGGTGGAGATGGTGCATGCGTTCAGTCTGGTGCATGACGATCTGCCTGCGATGGATGATGATGAATTAAGACGCGGTCGGCCTACGCTGCACAAGCACGCGGGGGAGGCGATGGCGGTGCTGGCGGGCGATGCGATGCTTTCGCTGGCGTTTGAGCTGATTACGACGCGGATGAAGTCGGCGGAGCGGGCGCTTGAGGTGATGCGTGAACTGTCGATCGGGACCAACGACATGATCGTCGGGCAGGTGCAGGACACGCTGGCGATGCCTCCGGTTGAGGATGATGGCGAGGAAGAGGCGTTACTTGCTCGGCTTGAGATGATCCATAAGAACAAGACGGGGGCGTTATTGCGGGCGGCCTGCCGGATGGGCGGGATATGCGGGGGCGGGACGGCGGCGAAGCTGGCGGCGTTGACGCGGTATGCCGAGGCGATCGGGCTGATGTTCCAGGCAGTGGACGATCTATTGGATGTGACTTCCACGGCTGAAGAACTGGGCAAGAACACGCAGAAGGACGCGGAGCAGGGCAAGCTGACGTACCCGAGTGTGCTGGGCATTGAGGGTACGCAAGCGCAGATCGAGCGGCTGCACGCGACGGCGTCGGATGCCCTGAGCGAGTTCGACAACAAGGCGGACCCGCTTCGTGAATTATGTGATTACATGGCGGTGCGGAAGCGGTAATTGGGCGATCTTCGGCCGAGTCTGGCCCGTAATCAAGATATATGCCGATGAATGGGATAAGCTATAAGCTGATAGCTGATGGCGAAATATGTGGTAAGCCATTAGCCATTAGCCGTTAGCCATTAGCCGTTAGCACAGATTGAAGATTGAACATCACCCCCATGGACAGCCCCCTGCTCAAGACGATTCAGAGCCCGACCGAGCTTAAGCGGTTGTCGGTGGATCAGTTGCCGCAACTGGCGCAGGAGATCCGCCAGGCGATCTGCGATCAGGTAGCGAAGACGGGCGGGCATCTGGCGCCGAACCTGGGCGTGGTGGAGCTGACGATTGCGCTGCATTATGTGTTCGACTTCGGGCGGGACCGGCTGCTGTTTGATGTGGGGCATCAGTGTTATCCGCATAAGCTGCTGACCGGCCGGTTGGGGCTGCTGCCGAAGCTGCGGACGCGCGAGGGGATGGCGGGGTTCCCCGATCCGGAAGAATCTGACTACGACCTGTTCTCGGTCGGGCACGCAGGCACGGCGATCTCGACGGCGGTCGGGATGGCACGCGGCGATGCACTGAACGGCGAAGCCGATCGTAAGGCGGTCGCGCTGGTCGGGGATGCGTCGATCGTGAACGGATTAGCCTTTGAAGGGCTGAACAATGCCGGGACACTGGATCGGCAGTTCCTGGTGGTGCTGAACGATAACGGGATGTCGATCAGCGATCCGCAGGGCGCGATGGCGGCGTACTTCGACCGCATCCGCGTCAGCCCGACGTACGGCGACTTCAAAAAGCGGGCGCACAAGGTGCTCGAACATATTCCGGGTGGGTCGATCCTCGAAGAGATTTATCACCGCAGCGGCGAGATGCTTAAGCACGCGATCGCGACGGATCACATGTTCGAGCACTTCGGGCTGGTGTGTATCGGGCCGATCGATGGGCATGACCTGCCGACACTGGTGGATATGTTCAACGAGGTGAAGGACATCAACCGCCCGGTGCTGCTGCACGCCAAGACGATCAAGGGTAAGGGATTCAAGTTCAGCGAGAATGATGCGACGACGTTCCATTCGCCTAAGCCTTTCGTGGTGGATGGAAGCCGGGCGGAGTTAGTCAAGGGCGGTCGCAGCTTCACCAGCGCGTTTGCCGATGCGATGCTCGAACTGATGGATGAGGATGAAAAGATTTACGCGGTGACCGCGGCGATGGGCCCGGGCACGGGTGTGGATAAGCTCATCGAAAAGTATCCGGAAAGGACGCGAGACACAGGGATCTGCGAATCGCACGCGATGGACATGTGTGCGGGGATCGCAAAGACGGGGTTGAAGCCGTTCTTTGCGGTGTATTCGACGTTCAGCCAGCGGGCACTGGACCAGGTGTTCCAGGAGGTCTCGCTGCAGGGTTTGCCGGTGCGTGTGTGCATGGACCGAGCGGGTCTGGTCGGCGGTGACGGCGCGGTGCATCACGGGTTCATGGATATCTCGATGTTCCGTGTGCTGCCGGGCGCGGTATTGATGGCGGCGTGCGATGAACCGACACTCAAAGCGGCGCTGCGGTTCATGAAGGATTACGATGCGGGCGCGACGTTCCTGCGTTATCCGCGCGACAACGTGGCGGAGAAGCCGCTGCAGAGTGACGCGCAATGTCCGCCTTTCGAGTTGGGCAAGGCGAATCTGGTGATCGCGCCGGAGGCGAAGCCGGACCTGGTTGTGCTGGCGTATGGCATGCCGGTGTACGCGGCGGCGGAAGCGATACAGATGCTAAACGACAAGTCTTCCGGGGATTCCGGGGGCTACGACATCGCGCTATACGATGCACGGTTTGCCAAGCCGGCGGACCTGGAGCTATTGCGCAAGGTGATCGGCGCGGGGATTCCGGTATTGACGGTCGAAGACCACGCGCTGGCCGGCGGATTCGGGTCGGGCGTACTTGAAACGTGCAACGAAGCGGGGCTGCCGACGCAAGGCATCAAGCGGCTAGGTTTGCCGATGAAGTGGATCAAGCAAGCGGGCCGCAAGGAACAGCTTGCGGAGGTGGGATTGGACGCAAAGGGGATCGCGCGGACGATCAATGAATTGTTGCGCGGTCGCACTTCTGTGAAGACCGACAAGACGATTGAAACGCGGTCGGTTTGAGTTGAATGGATAATGTTGATTGAGGTGGTAGAGCGCAGTGTGCGTGGGATTTTGTGTTGCAATTTCGTGCGCTAGTGTGCGATTGTGAGGAGAAGATACCCGCCCCTTCGCTGCGCTCAGGGCCGGCATTGGGAGGGGGGATTGCAGTACTGTTATTCTGCCTCCGGCAGATGTTCCAGATCCACCAGGTCCTTACCTCGCCCGGCTGCACGTTTATTTTTGCGCAGATCAGCCAGGCTTATGATGCGTGTGGTGATGCCGTCGAGCACAGCCTCTACCGATCGGGAATAGCACTCATCGAATTGCACGCCTGAAATCGTCGTCGCTATTTCGATACGCACAGGCGGAGACCCCAAGCGAACCAATTTGTCCGGCAGAAGGAATAGCTCATCACGGAGTTTGGGCACATCGAAACCAAACGCCCGCAAGGCCTCGACAAGTCGATGAGCGTTGTCGGGGCGGATGGCGATCCAGATATCGATATCATCCGTTGAACGGATGTAGCCATGGAAGTTCACCGCATAGGCGCCGATTACCAGGTAATCAACGCCGCGGTCGTTCAACAACTTCAAGAACTCTTTGAAGTCGGGATGTAGCTCGATCGATTCCAAAAGCGGACTGCCTTAGCATCTCCAATGCGCGCATACGTTCGGAATAAGGACGCGTCAGCCAGTATGCCGTCTGATCTTCCCGGGCATCGACATCAACGACCTCGATAAACGATTTGTCCATACGGAAGCCATTCATAGCAATATGATAGCAGATGCGGGGTGAGTGTATGAGACTTGCTGAAGAAGATACCCGGCCCTTCGCTTCGCTCAGAACCGGCGTTGGGGGGGAGGGGAGAGAAAAGCAGGAAAACAGGAAATTAGGAAAGCAGAAAATAAGAGAAGCCGTTAGCCGTTAGCACAAATCATAAATCCAAAATCCTAATTTCTTCACCCTACACCCCACACCCTAAACCCTACACCCTATTTATGCCCCTTCGGTCCCCCACCGGCTAAATACTTCTTTGTGATCGCGGTGGTGAGGTCGACGTCGTTGATATTCGCCAGCGTACAGAGCCAGGCGAGGACATCGGCGAATTCGCCTTCGAGGTCTTCGTGGGTGGATCCGCCGGAGGTGTTGCCGCCTTCGCCCTTGATCTTCTGGAGGTTGGTGGCGAGTTCGCCGATCTCTTCGATCAGCCACATGAACGTGCCGGGCGTACCGCGCACCGAGTCGGTGGCGTAGTAGCGGTCGTAGATGTACTGCTGGAAGTCGTGTAGGGTGACGGCCTGATTTTGAGGGTTGTTGTCTGACATGGGCGTATTGTAAAGCCACCCGGCCGTGAGTGTGAACACGGCGGCCGGGTGACTGGGATCATTAACGGAAAAGACACCTACGCCGCGGCCGCTGCCGCTGCCGCTTTGATCTTCGCGATCTTCCTGGCGAGTACGATCGCCAGACACGCGGAAATGACGCAGAGCACGGCCGCCATCACGAAGGCGGCGTAGTAACTGCCCGTCGTGCTCTTGGCGACGTTGCCCGCGGCGATGCCGATCACGCCCGCGATGCCGTAGCTCGTAAACAGCCAGCCGTAATTCGCCCCGACGTTTTTCGCGCCGAACAGGTCCGCCGTCGCCGAGGGGAACAGCGAGAACAACCCGCCGTAGTTAAACCCGATGGTCGATGCGATAACGTAGAGCAATATGTCCGAGGTCGCCGTACCCAGCAGCACCATCGCGACCGCCTGGAAGAGGAACATCACGATCAATGACATCGTCCTGCCGATCAGGTCGGAGACGAACCCCCAGACGATGCGCCCCACAGCGTTGAAGATCGAGAGGATGCCGACGGCGGTAAGCCCCTTGGCGGCGCAGTTCGCGATCAGCGCTTCATCCTTCACCTGCCCCGCATTCACCGCGGCATCGATAAGCTGGTCCTGGATAAACCCCTTGGTGATGCCGATGACCATGAGCCCGGCCATCGCGCCGGAGAAGTACATCAGCCAGAGCAAATAGAAAGAAGGCTGCTTAAGCGTATCGCGCCAGGTCGAATCCCCCCCACCGCCGCCGCTCGCAGCCGGCATGCTCGGCGGGTTACGCAATAGCATCGCACCGAGTGTGATACCGACCAGACAGATCACGCCGTGCACCAGGAAGAACTCGATGATGCCACGTTCCTGGATGTAGCCCGCCGCGCCGTAGATGCCGGGCACTTTCGCGAAGATAAACGCGCCAAGCCCAAACCCCGCGACGGCGATCCCGACGACGAGCCCTTTCGCATCGGGGAACCACTTCACCAGCGCAGCGATCGGACAGACATACGCAAACCCGATCCCGACGCCTGCAAGGAAACCGACGGTCGCCCAGAGCATGAAGATCTTGTCGACCGCGCCGAGCTTGCCGACGAACTGCGTGCCTGTCGTAATACCCGCGACGACAACCGCCATCATGATGGCGTGCGGCACGTAGCGGAGCATGGGATTTCTATTCATACTTTCGCGCCCGCCGAGCAAGGCATCGAAAACCAGCAACAAGATCAAACCTACCGCACCGGTTAATAGCGCGTGTGCGATCAGGAAAGAGACGGGGTTATTCATAAACGAGGCGGACAGGAACCCCATCCCCATCAACACCCCGCCGACGATCGCCGTCTGCCTGGGCCCGCGTGCATCCTGCACACGCCCGGCAATCACCATCGTGATCGCAAACGACAAAATACAGATTGAAAATGCGTATTTAAGATAACCTTGCTGCGTCGCAAGCTGGACATTGGCAGCGTGTGCATCTTCAACGACCGTCATCACAGAAGTATCGACGCCGTCGGCGACAAGCTCGATCTGCTGAGCCTCCGTGATAATCGGCGGGAATATCTCCGCATTCAACGACGGCCAAAAGAGGCTGTAGCCGTACAGCGTGCCGAGGATGAGTTGAACGATAATGGCCCCGATGAGCACTTGATAACGAATGGGGATCAGTGCCGACGAGGGCGCAGAAACAGACGAGGGGGCTGAAGTCATGGTACGCAAAGCCTTTCCAAGTGGTGTGGGGGGTATTCAGATGTCTTTGCCAGTATAAATAGAATGCGGTCTTGTGTGTAGTTGGGGGGAGGCTTGAGGCTTGGGACTTGAGGCTTGGGGGGTATCAGACAGATCCGAAAAACAGGCGGTGATAATAAATCGTTTGGATTCTGTGAGCGCGCTAAGCGGGTTCGAGGACGAGGCCTTCCAGTTCTTCCTCGGCTTCCAGGTAGTTGGCGTTATCGAGTGCGGCGACCAATCCCAAGGCAAAAGCGGTCATGATCCAGCCTGTGCCGCCGGAGCTGACCAGCGGCAGTGCGATACCCTTGGTCGGGACGACGGCGACGACGACGGCGATGTTGATCGCGGCCTGAAGACCCACCGTTAATAAAACGCCCAGACCGACAAGCCTGCCGAACGTGTCTTTACAGTCTCGGACGATGCCCAGACCCACCCAGAGGATCACCAGGAAGAGACTTACGATCACGGCTGCGCCGACGATGCCCATCTCTTCACAGATGATGGCGAAGATGAAGTCGGTGGTGTCTTCGGGCAGGTAGCCGAACTTCTGGATGCCGTGGCCCAGCCCCCTGCCGGAGAGCCCGCCCTGGCTGACAGCGAGCATGGACTGGATCGGGTGGTAGCCTGCGCCCTCGGGGTCGGCCCAGGGATCGAGGAAGGCGATTAATCGCTTGATGCGGTACGGGCTGTGGAAGAGTGCCGCGACCAGGCCGACAAGTCCGATCGGGACGATGCAGGCAAGGTGCTTGATGCGAGCACCGCCGGCAATGAGCATGCAAACCGCGACGAGCCCGATCAGTGCGGCCGTGCCGAGGTCTTCGATGACGACGATGAAGCAGGCGATACCGAGCAGGATCAGCGGCGGGACAAGGCCGTGGCGGAAAGTGTGCATCAGGCCGCGCCGACGTGCACACCACCAGGCGATGGCGATGACCATGACCCACTTGACCAGTTCGCTTGGCTGGAAGCTCAGGCCCCAGCTTTTCGGGCCCAGGTACAGCCAGCGGCTGGCGCCGTTGACGCTTTTACCCATGCCGGGTACGAGCGTGAGCGCCGCCAGCGTCAGTGCCCCGACGATGATGAAGGCAAGCGGATTGGTCCAGCCACGGACGGCAAAGAGCTGGCGGACGTTGATCCGGCTGGCCAGCATCATGACACCGATCGCTAATGCGGCGTAGATGATGGGCCGGCTGGTGAGAATCTGCGTCGTCCCGGCGACAAGACCCGCATGATCCGGGTCGGGTGCGCCCACGCGGGCGCCGGCCGAGTTAACCATGATGACCGCGATACCGAGTAGCGCAACGACAGCCAGCTCCAGGATGTGCGATGAGCGCACCATGGGAAGTTTATCGGTCTGATACGGGTATGGGAGTGAGAATCGGGGGTGAGGGGAACGGTGTTCAGATGGGTGTGGGTGAGAAGAGAGTGGATCAGTTCGTGCAGAGGTGAGTGGAAGTTTGCGCAAAGATTTGCACGAGGGTGCGTGCATCGCACGCTGCGCTGGGCGTGGGTCGCCCGACCCCGCCGAGTGCATTCAGGGTGAGGCGGAGACGAGGGCGTTGGGGGTGGGCAGGTTGTTGACGAGCCAGTGGCAGTAGCGGGCGGCGCTTTCGGCGGTCATGTGGACGCCGTCGCGGGTCTGGTAGGTCTGGTCCAGCGGGGTGTCGAGATAGGTGAAGCTGTCGGCCGGGAGGACCTGGTGGGTGAGTTGGCGCAACTGGTTTCGGCGGGGTGAATCGTAAGTGGCGGCATCTTCCGGGGCTTCAAATAGTACGACACGGATGTTTCGGGCTTCGAGTTTCTCGACGAGACTGCGCAGGGTGTGCAGGCGGGTGGTGAGAAGGGATTCATCGTAGCCGGTCTTGACGGCTTCGAGGCGGATGGCGCGAAGGATGTTGCCACCGGATTCGAGTTTGGCGGTTTCCCTGATCGGGGCGGTGCTGGGTGTAGGTGCTTGTGATGGATCGGCCCGGTCGTAGCCGAGGCGTTCAGCGATGCGTGAAGCATAGTAGTCGGCCAGGTGCATGCAGCGGAGCGTGACGTGCGAAGGTTCGTTGGCCTCCTGGAGCATGGGTAGTTGCTGCTTGGCTTGCCGGATGCCGGGACCGTACAGGCCGGTGAGCAGTTCGGCGTTGACGGGTCGATCGATAACGTTGATCTCGACGAGGACGGTGTGCGGCTGGAGGTTGGATTGGTCGATGATGGATAGCCCGGTCAGCGCCCCTTCGCCGGCCATGGCGAGGTTGTACCAGTCGTCGGGCAGATCGTTCAGCCAGTAGCTTATGGAAGAACCGGTAACGACGACGGAAGCTTTCGGCTTTTCATAGGCGAAGGTTTCCGCGGTCATGACGTTCAGCTCCCACTGCGAGCCGCGGCGAAAGCCATCGATCTGGGTGTAGGGCAGCAGCACGGAATACACCACGGCGAGGACGACAAACGCGATGAGCGATCGATAGATCAGCATGCTGAAGAGACCTTGTTAGAACTGGAAGTAGATAAAAGCGCCTGGTGTACCGCTATTGATAAGCAAGAGCAGAAGCAGCAGGCCGTAGCAGGCCGGTGCGAGCACGGGGCCGGCCAAGCGTGGTTGTGTGACAGAAGTATTTTGCCACCACGCGCTGTGTATCAGCAGGTAACGCAGGTGCAAAAGAACAACCGGTGCGCTGAAGAATGTGATGTAATACATCTGCGTCGAGTCGTAGGGGTAATCCCAACGGGTACACATGCAATAGATGTAATTCACAGCGTCGGTGAAGTTGGGTAGTTTAAATAGCAGCCAGGCGAGCGTGACGATCAGGAAGACGAAGAGCATCTGGATCGCGCGGATGATGAGGTTGTCGCCGAGATTGACTTTGCTACGCAGGGCGCGTTCGGTTGCAAGCGCGATGCCGTGGACAGTTCCCCAGACGGCGTAGCTCCATGCCGCGCCGTGCCAGAGCCCGCCGAGGAACATGACGATGAAGAGGTTGAGGTAGGTACGCGATCGGCCCTTGCGGTTGCCGCCGAGCGGGTAGTACAGGTATTCGCGCAGCCAGGTTGACAACGAGATATGCCAGCGGCGCCAGAACTCGCTGAAGCTGCGAGCGATGTAAGGATGGTCGAAGTTCTTCGGCAGGTAGTAGCCGAACAACCCCGCGACACCCATCGCGATCAGCGAGTAACCCCAGAAGTCGGCGAGGATCTGCATCGAGAAGCCGAAGAGCATCACGATCAGATCGATCGAACCGCGCGCCTCAAAGTACGGCAGCGCTATCCAGAAGGTGTGGTCCTTGAGGTTGTCAGCGACCACCATCTTGAGGAAGTAGCCCATGACGAGAAGCGAGAAGCAGCGGTTCCAATCGATGTCCTTGATGAACTTGGGCTTAATCTGCGGCATGAACTCGTGGGCCTTGACGATCGGGCCGGCGACGAGCTGTGGGAAGAAGCAGATGAAGAAGCCGGTGTGCAACAGGTGGCGCATCGGCGGGCCGGAGAGGCCCTTGCGGAGTTCGGCAACATCGCGAGCGCGGAAGGCATCGACGACGAGGCTCATGCCCTGGAAGGTGAAGAAGGAGATGCCGATCGGCAGCGGGATCATCAACAGCAGGTGGCCGACGGATTGCTCGCCGGGCTCGCCGCGCAGGACGGTGAGTGTGAGCATGCCGGCATACTTGAAGAAACCGAGCAGCAGCAGGTTGAGCGAGATGCCGGTGACGGCCCATGTGCGGGCGCGTTTGAGCGAATCGCATGTATAGGTTGCCCGGCTGGCAAAGGCGTTGATAAGTACGGAACCGACGAGCAGCGTCAGCAGGTAAGGCTGGCCGAAGCCGTAGAACATCAGGCTAGCCAGCAGCAGCAGCACGACCTGCGTGCGGCGCAGCAGCGGGATGTAGTACAGCCCGAAGGTAAACGTAACGAGCAGGACAAAGTTGAGGCTGTTGAACAGCATGGCCGAGAGCTCCGAACACCCCGGTTAAGCGCTGCGCTGACATCAGGCAGGACAATCTCGGTTGGCTCATCGACTTACCACTCGTTCGTGAGGTATTTATCGACCGTTCGCGGAGGGCGGCCGATAAATACCGCTATTTCACGGAACTGATTAGCAGTATCAAGGGAGCAAGGTGACTTATAATGCCAACAGGACCTTGCGCCGCAATATCTCATAGATCAATTGCGGAAGCGGCCAAGCAACGCGCCCGCCCCGCCGAGCAGCAGGCCCAGGCTAGCCGGTTCGGGGACGCCAATCGGGCTGAAAGGTTCATCGTCGTCATAGGCGAAGTAGACGGACGCCCAGTTGCCGCCGCCGAAGCCGTCGTTGACCTGTTGCAGGTCGCCGAACTCGACGCGGTTGCCGATGGGTGCGGTGCCGGTGTAGGCGATGTTGGATTGGACGAGTTGGCCGTCGATGTAGAAGTCGGCGCCGGTGGCGGGGTCGTAGATCAGGTCGTACCAGTGGTAGCCGTCGGAGACCATGACGTCGACGGCGTTGCCGGTCTGGCCGTCGATACGGACGCGTGTTCCGTCGCTCTCGATATCCTGGAGGGTGACCATCCAGTAGTTACCGAGTTGCGTGCCGTAGTAGTTGCGAGAGAACGCCATGATCCGGAAGGCGGAGTTGAGCCGGCTGTTGTCTGTTGAGTTGTCGGAAGGGAGCGCCTTGGCTTTGGCGGCGAACTGCCAGTAGTTGCCGTTGAGGATGTTGCCGCCACCGAGGCCGGTCGCCCAGTACGCGGAGGTATCGCTGGTATTACCGGCGGGATTATCGATCTGCCATGCGTCGACGTTGCCGTCGGTGATGGGGCCGACACCGGGGCGCGGCAGGGTGAATTCGTTCTGCGTGCTGGCGACGATGTCGATTGCGCGCCAGCCTTCAAGCTGCGGGTTGACGCTGCCGGAGTGTGTGATTTCGTAGGTGGGTGCTGCCGAGGTGGCAGAAGTAAAGACAGCCAAAGTTGAAAGCATAAAAGCCGGAATGAAATTCGAACGCATGGATTGTTTCTCCTCTCTATTAAGCGTGACCGGGCTGATCGCGCGCAGTTATCTCTGAATCCTCATTCACGGGCAACCGGCGCATGGACATAGCCGCCCGTTGAAAACCTCTTACTTGTGGGATCCCGCCACGTAACAAGAAATCCGGATCACCCCAAGACGGGTAGTTTAAACGATGTAGCAATGGAATCAAGAAAACTTCGGACGAAACAGCCAATTGTAAAGCTAGGCAAAACAACCGGTGAACCATGCGGATTAAAGCACCGGTTTAAATCCGACTGCCTGCTCCGAAATCACTATCTGCTTTGACCTCTGCGCAACACTGCCCCACCGAAGACCGGCAACAAAAACGCAAGCAAACCCGGCTCGGGGACGACAACTGAAGCGGGCGGCGTGCCGGTGTTCCACCCGATGAGGATGATGTCCAGGTCGTCGAGGCCGACGTAGTCGTCGCCGGTCAGGTCGGCGCGTGGATCGGCGGGTGGGATGGCCTGGTTCCAGTTGTTGAGGATGATGTCCAAATCCTTAAGGCCGACGAAGCCGTCACCATCGACGTCACCGATCAAAGCGGTCGGGTTGTTCAGGTTGAATTCGCCGTCGGTGATGTTGAGATAGATGTCATCGATGTAAACCGGGCCGTCGGGTGCCCCGGGGGCTCCCCCACCACCGGTTTTGATGTAGAACTTGACGAAGTCGCTTAAGCCGGAGATACGGAAGTCGAACAGGTCGTTGTCGCCGTCGGACAACATGTCGCCGGCGTCGGCGTAACAAGCGGAAGCGTCGTTGACCCAGACCTTGTACTGGTCGTTGCCCGAGTCGATCCACATCCAGACGTTGTACCAGTTGTCCTGGTTGAGCGTATCGAGTTCGACGTAGTTGGGGTTGGCTTCGTCGTCCCAGACATGCAGGTCGTTGCTTTCGTTGGCCATGCCGAGTTCCGGGCCGAAGTCGCTGAACTCTGAGGGGTAGGTCAATGGCGAAAGACCGATGGAGTACTTCTGCTGCACCGCAAAGCGCAGACGGAAGAAGAGCATGTGTGTTTCGTTGTTGGCGACGGCCAGCGGATAGCGGACGAGTCCGGAGTTGGTATGCACAGCCATGACCTGGTTGGTTGCATCGTCCGGATCGAGCGCAACCTCAGCGGTGCCGGCCGAGGCGATCCAATCAGATTGCTCGTCGATATCACCCGGGATCAGCGAACTGTAGTCTTCGATAAGCTGATATTCACCAAGCGCGGTCGCGGCTGAGAAAAAGATTGCAAGTACAACAAGCAAGCGCATCGACATGACGAACCCCTTTTCGCTGGGCGGGCGCGGGGCGTCGTGTGTAAAGTGTCTTATGAGAGCAACAAACCTGTCATCGGCAAATTACTGAACCGATCCCGCCCGCGGCGCTCCCCAGACCGACGTCTGCAGACCCGCGGTTGACTTATTGAGCGTAACACAGCGCCCCGAGTCTTTCCATAGATTTCGACGGCAGCAAACTAAAATTCAAAACTTTATTTCTCGTAAATGTGGATTAGCACTTCAATATGAACGTTTCAGTAACGTGCCACTCAGTCCGTATGTTTCTCAGTTCGGACACCGCACATTTGTTCGCGGGTTGAAAATACCGCCACTAATAGGACCGAAGCATCACACGGCAAAGTTTGATGCGCTTCGTGATAAAAAGAAGCACATCAAAAAAAAGAGCCGTGAACCAGGAGGTTGGCGTGAGTAACCTCCTGGTCACGGCTGAGTATAAACGTGTTTTTAAAACTTCAGGCTGAATGTGTTTCGATCAACAAACTCAGGTTGTGTTTGCTATTCGATCCATCATGAACACTTCATGCGTATTACCTGCTCAGTTGTTTTTGGTTTTGCGGCCACGTCGAGCAACCATACCAATGCCCATCGAAGCCAGCAGCAAAGCTGCGCCGGGTTCGGGGACGACGGCGCTGCTGGTCGGGGGCGTGCCGGCGTTCCAGTTGTTCAGGACGATGTCCAGGTCGTCCAGGCCGACGAAGTTGTCGCCGGAGGGGTCGGCAGCCGGGTCGGCCGGCGGGACGGACTGGTTCCAGTTGGCCAGGACGATGTCCAGGTCATCCAGGCCGACGAACCCGTCGTTGTTGAGGTCGCCGGGCAAGAGCACCGCGTTGACGACTTCGATCGTCACGTTGGTGGCGTTGTAGATGACATCGTATTCAAGGCCTGCACCGGGTGAACCGAGCACGCTATCGAACGTGCCGATGATGTTGCTGGCCAGCAGGATGGTGAAGCTGTCACCGAGCGAGGGGGCGAAGCCACCGATCGCTGCGATGTCCAGCGTGCCTGCGAGCGAGGCGATGCCGGTGAGTGTCATGCGGTCGTAATCGTTGAGGCCGGTGCCGTTGAGATCGACGTTCCACGTGCCGGCAACGGTCTGCTCGAAGTCCAGGCCGGAGGACTGACCGAGCGCCAAACCGGATTCAAGCGTACCGCGGTTTTGAATCAGTACATCGATATCGGCGCCGTCTTCGATCACCAGCGCACGGTTCTGAGCATTGATGAGCGTCGAACCGCCGGAGAATGATGCACCGGACTGGATGCGTGTCGTGGGGTTGTTCAGCAGCAGGTTCGCATTGAGCGTGGTGTTGCTGGTGGATTCGAAAATCGTCGTGCCGCTGATCTGGATCGTACTCGCAGCGGTATCGACCACGACACTACCGCCGATGTCGGTCGCATTGGTAGAACGGTAGGTGCCGCCGTGAAGCAGCAGGTTTGAGCCCGGATCGAACTCGAGTTCGAAACCGTTGGCTCGGACCTGCCGACCGTTATTAACTTCAACGGTGCCCTGGAAAATAAAGGCGAAGTTATCGACCAGATCAAGGTCGCCGGAGATCGCCCGCAGCGAGCCGGTATTGGTCGAGCCGTCCCAGTCGTTGGTGGTATTGCTGATCGTGAGCAATCCACCTTCGGCATCGATCACGGAGTTGTTGATGATGCGTGCGGTAACGGTGCCGGTGCCGTTGATACCATCGGCGCCATCGTTTGTGATGGTCGAGCCGATGATAGACCCGCCTTGCAACAAGACGGTAGTGGTCACGTTGGTGTTCCAGGTATTCGTCACGTTGAGGACAGCAGAGCCGCCGCTGGTGCCGAGTGTGCCGACATCGACGAGTGCGCCGTTAACGATGAGCGTCCCACCGGTGGCGATGAGTTGTGCGGTACCGTCGAAGTCGATCGGAGCGTTGATCGTGCCGTTACCGCGGAGGGCACGGCCGGTGCTGGCCTGGAGTGTACCGGGGCCGTTGATGGTGCTGCCGTCGATTTCGTTGGTGCTGCCGGCGGTAAGCGAACCACCGCCTAAGCGGAAGTCTTCGGCGACGTCGTTGATGTTAAGACGAGAGTCGCCCGAAAAGATGAGGCGTTCGAGTGAACCGCCGTCGCCGTTGATGTTGAGGTCTGCGCCATTTCCCTGGAAGTGGATGGCGGAGCCTGTCGTTGACTGCAGGATGAAGTTGCTGCTGAGGGTGTTGCCGTTATAGGTCATGTCGGCGTCGAAGATGACGTCTGCGCCGCCGGTGAGGTTGAACTGGATCAGGCCGGTATCTTCGATGGTGGTCGTGCCGTCGATGCCGTCGCCTGCATCCTCGATGCTGTCGGCGTTGACGGTGAGTGTTGCGCCGTTGTTGACGGTGGTGTTGCCGTCATCGAAGTCGACAATACTGACACCCCATGTTGTGTCGGTAGCAATGGTGGAGACACCGGGACGGAAGATGCCGGTGCCGGTGTAGTTGCCGCCGTTGTAGGTTGCGGTAGCCATGTTGAGTGTGCTGCCGGCGTCGACGACAACATCGACCGCGCTATAGAACTCTGCGGTAGAGTTGACGTTCAGCAGTGACGTATCGGCAACTTTGATGTTGCCGGAGATCTGGAAAGGCAGTCCCGAGCTATTGATGGTGGAAGTCGCATTGCCTGCGACGTTCAGGTTGCCCAGGGAATTCAGCGCCCAGTTGGTGGCGGTGGTGGAGGTGACATCCAGTTCGCCGCCATTCATGTTGATGGTGTGGCCGAAGCTGAGGTCGGCACCGGAGCCGGCGTCGATGTCGAGGTTGCCGCCGGCGTTGATGGTGGTGACGTTGCCTGCGGCCTCGTTGCCATCAAGATTAAAGTTGGGGGTGTCGATGTTGACGGTAGAGTTAACCACAAGCGAGGCGTCGTTGCCGTTCATTTGGAAGTCGACGCCGCTCTGGATCGTCGCCCCACCATTGAAGATCATCGTGCCGTAGTTATTGATGGTGCCGCCGGAGGCGACGAGTTGCGTATCAAGCTGCAGTGTATCCCATGCATCGTCGACGTTGATGGTGCCGCCGGTCATGGTCCAGTTGCTTCCCTTGATGACGGCGGCCGGTCCGGGGTTCGGGTCCTGACCGATGATGATCAGACCGAACGCTGGGGTGTTGGCGTTGATGGTTCCGGTATCCATGCTCCAACCGTTAGCCATATCAAGCGACGAGCCGGTGGAGAGGTTCATCGTGCCGCTGAAGGCATCAGTCCCCGTATCGACATCAACGTCGAGGGTCTGGTTGCCGTTGACGTTAAGTACGCCGTTACCGCTGCTGCCGTCCCAGTCGAATCGTGCGTTAGTGCTTAAAGCCGTGATCTGCAGCGTGCCGGCAGCGGGAGCGAACCCGAAGATGAGAGGCGTGGTGTTGGCCGTGATCGTGCCGTCGTTGGAAATCAGGTTTGTTGCGGAAACGGGGGCGGCTTCGAGGTCGATTCGGCCGGTGCCGATTAACGTGCCGCCGGAGTTGATATCGAGCAGACCGGTTCCGGAACCGCCGTCCACTTCGATAACCGCGGTGCCTTGCGCGGTGGTGGAGTTGATAATCACGCTTGCGCCGCTGTTGATGGTGAGGTTATTGGTGTCGAGACCGTCGGGGTCGCCGCCGTAAATGATGATAGAACTGCCGGAGCCGCTGACGGTGGTGTCGCCGTTGACGACGAGTTCAAAATCGTCGGTAGCGCCATTGTCGGTGCTGTTGACGACATCGGCGCCGTTGGTGATGGTCAGCGAGGAGATCTGGTAACCGCCATCGAAGATGGTGGTGTCGTTGGCTGCGCCGGCGAGGTTACCGATGTTCACGGCCTGTCCGCTGGGGCTGCCGTCGGGATTCCAGTTGCCGAAGTCCGACCACAGTTTGCTGGCTGAGCCGCCGGCGTCGTCCCAATCGACCGCCACCGCAGGTGTCGTGGCGCACATGGCGACGGCTAAGAACGATAGATTGATCCCCCACCGAGTCATCTTCGGTGTACATTTCTGATCCTTCATGAATCCGCTCCTGATCTAAGTTAAGTGATTCGCTCTAAGTTCCAAACGAAAAAGGACGGCGTCCATGTGCGACGGTTCGGCGCAACACATAGCCGTATGACAAATTAGTTTTGTTGCTGAAGCTCCTGACCGTTTTTCAAGGACAAGTTGAAGCGTGCGTAAAAACTGCGCACACCAAGACCGCGAATACATGCGCGTGTATTAGCGCACGAAAGCGGTGACACTCATCACACGAAAATAAAAATGAGATCCGCCCTCATTTTGCTGGACTGCGAGTATAACAATACGTCAAGATTTGAACAAGTAATTTCTATTATTGTTAACAAAAATATAGAATCTTAACGTTCGAACAATTGTATAGATGTTCATCTCTACTGTTATACATGCATCACATTTATCAATGTGTACGGCGCAACAATAAAAGTGCGCCCGATCCGATCAATGCGAATGTTGTTGGCTCAGGGATGTTTGATAAATGACATGGAGGTGTGCCGTTGTTCCAGTTAGACAGCACAACATCCAGATCGTCTAAACCGACATAACCATCGGGTGTACCGCCGGGGCCGGATACGTCCGCTAAAGGATTGCCGGGCGGGACGGTCTGATTCCAGTTGCTGAGGATGATGTCCAGGTCGTCGAGTCCGACGAAACCGTCGCCGTTAAGATCGCCGGGAAGCGAACCGGATGAGAGCACGCCCACAGCGAAGATGCTGGCGTGATCGATGATCGCCCAGGCTTTGTTGTTGAAGGTATCCACGCCGAAGACGCCGAGGTCACCGGCGTCCAGCACGCCCCCGCCGACGAACATCAGATAGCTGTTATACGATCCGTTGTAGAACGTGGCGCTACCGCCGCTGTTGCCGTCAACTGCTGCCGCCCATTCGCCGGCCAGCGTGTCGTAGAAGAGCACCTTAAGGTCCGACTCGCTGACGCCGCCGGGGATGTTGCCGTCCAGGTATGTGAACTGCAGCACGTAGGGGTCCTGCGCGCTGCCGCCGGAGAACATCAGGTCTACCGGCGTACCCGCCAGGTCCGCGTTGCTGCCTGGGTCACTCGTCAGCGCCATCGAAACCGTCTGATTCGCGTTGCTCTGGCCGTCCAAAATCGTCGCGGCCGTCGCCGCATCGTTCACACCCACGACACTCGGCCCAAGCGGATCACTCACACTCACCGAAGCGTTGTCGCTGCTGATCGTGCCAAGGTCATACGCCAGGTTCCACGTGATGTCCGGCAGAGGCGCTGCGCCATTGAGGTAAGGACGGTTCGGGTCCGCCATCTTCACGCTGACCGCGAAGTAGCCGGTGTAGGTGCCGTTGATCCGGCCGTAACGATCGAACATCACGGTCGCGGTTTCGGTCTCACCGGCATCGGACCGGTCGCCGATGTTCAGCCCGTCCACCGAGAATCCATCGGCAGGGAAGGAACGATTGGTCACTTCCACACTCGCGCGGCGTGCCCCGGCGTGAGGGCCGGCGGCGGCGTTTTCGATATAGATGACCGGGTCCACATCAACCTGCACGGTCGCGCCCGAGTCGTCGGTCGTCGAAGGCGGATCGAAGACCGTAATGTCGTAGGTCACCTGGTCGTCGGCATCCAGCGCATTGAGGTCATTGGTCAATGTGGCGCTGGCCTGGTAATCGCCGGAGAGAGTCGATTGGGAAATGGTGGCGATATTGTCCGAGCCGTTCGTGATCGTCACGCCGCCTGCGATGATCTGGTTGGTCGCGGGTGTGGCGACGACGAATTCAGGATCGGACGAGGGATCGAGGGTAACGCTATAGGTCGTGCCGCCGGTACCGATATTTTCAACATCGACATAGCCGAAGGTGAAGTCGTATTTGTTACGGATCATGTTGGTGGCGACGCCGCTCGTGTTGAATACGACTTCGGAGTTTTCCGGATCGAGTCCGGGATCGACGCCATCGCCGTTGACCTCGAAGTTATCGATGGCGAACTCCGAAGTGCCGCCCGGGGTAACGATGTCAGAGAGGTTGATGGACATACCCGTGATGCCGGCCAGCGAGCCGTTGTAGCCGATGAGGTTGGCAGCGCTGACGCTGATGTGCCCGGCGTAACCATTGAATCCGCCGAAGGCGCTACCCGCGTTGAAGACTTCATTGAGAGTGAATGTCTCGGAAGCATAGTTCTCAAAATTGTCGTAGAAGTCGATGCTGATATAGTCCGGCGCGTCTTGTCCGGCCATCGCCAGGGCGATGTCAAACGCAACCGTGTCGGCCATCGTGTCCCAGTCGTCGCCGAAGTCGACGTCGATGCTTGCGTAGCCGTAGTTATCGATCGGATTGCCCCACATGGCGTCGCCATCGATCACGCTGCTGTTGCCGGCAGCCTGGTATTGGCTATCGAAGAAGACGTTGTTCTCGGTGTAGTTGTCGAATCGGTTGTAACCGCCCAGGGTGTCGTCCGCCCAAAATGAATCGTAATTCAACATCCCGGTCGGGGAGGCGGGCCAACTGATGCCGTCCGTGGCTGAGGTGAAGGTGTAGAAAGCGTCCTGAGCACGTGCGGGTGAAACCGAACCACCGAGGATGACCGCAGCAAGCGTGAAGTAAGAGAAGAAGACATTGCGCATGAACACGTTGAAGACTCCTGTCCTGAATGTGAACAGATGGATATAAAAACCAGATTGGCAGACAAACCGGCAAAACAGGTCAAAGACCTGCAAAGACAGATAACGATATCTTTTTAAACCGCCCCAGCCTCACAAAAAAGCCAGTCCAGCATACCGTATGCTGTTTTTAAGACAACAGTTTTTTTATAATATTTTGCAATTGACCGCGCCGCTAACACATTCATAACACATCGATAGCAGTCACGGGCACTATTAATAAAGATAGAGATTGCGTGAATTGCAGATTAACGCAGAAAAAAGCCTGTATTGTCTGTAATCAGCGATGCGACTAAGCGATTGGATTTACCTTGAAACGTTCGGTCAGTTGCCGCAAGGATTCAGACTTTTGCGATAAACCATTGACCGCTTCGGCGGCCTGGTTCGCGGCTTCGCTGGCTTCGCGGGTCACGGCGTTGATACGCTGGATGCTGTCGCTGATTTCATTGCTGACGCTTGATTGCTGTTCAGCGGCGGCGGCGATCTGGCGGACCATGCTCTCAACGCGTGAGGCCGAGTCGCGGATATCGGCTAGGCTTTGGCCGGCGCTCGTGGTCGATTCAACACCCGCCGCGACACGTGTCGTACCCTCTTCCATTCGCTGGACCGCGGAAGTCGTGTCGTCCTGGATGGCTTTGATCGAATCACCGACTTCTTCGGTGGCTTGCGTCGTGCGGTCCGCAAGTTTACGCACTTCGTCGGCGACAACGGCGAAGCCCCGGCCGTGCTCGCCGGCGCGGGCGGCTTCGATGGCGGCGTTCAGCGCGAGCAGATTCGTCTGGTCGGCGATGTCGTTGATGACATTGATAACCTGCCCGATCTGTTCACCACGTTCACCCAACCGAGTAACAGCTTGACTGCTCTCGGAGACGGCTTCATTGATCTGCTGCATGTTCCGGACAGCCTGGTTGACGACATCGCTACCCTTCAACGCAGCCTGACCGGACACCGTGGCGCACTCCGCGGCGGAAGTGGATTGGTTGGCGACTTCGTTGATCGACTCACTGAGTTGGCGCACGGCTTCGGCGGCCTGCTGGACCTGACGAGACTGCTCATCCATACCCGTGGCGGTTTGTTCGGCAGACGCAGCGATTTCGGTGGATGCGGCGGCGACTTCACTTGAGGACTGTTTGATCGCACCGACAAGATCGTTCAGTGAATTCTGCATCATGTTGATCGCGACAGTCAGACGGCCGAGTTCGTCTTCGGTCTGTGCAGTCAACGGCGTGGCTCGCAGATCGCCCTCCGCGATCTCGGCGGCACGTTCGGCAACCGCTTTGATCGGCCTGGCGATGCTATGGATCAAGACAACAGACAAGGCTAATCCCGTCAGCAGCGTGATGCCGATCACCGTCCATGCAATATGTTGTGAAAGCGCCAATTTATCATTAACCGCTTTTTCAGCGACAGGTGTCTGCTCAGCGGCGGCGGCCATGATCGAGTTGAGCTTTTCTTCGACTTGATGGGTCGCTTCACGGAAACGCTCGATCACTTCCTCTTGCCTCTGATCGATTTCCAACAACCGCCCCATCGCGTCACGATACACCTTCCAATTCGCGTCCCATTGGGAGACCGTCTGCTCATTTATACCAAGCTGCTCAACCGCGGCTGTGAATTCACCAAGTCGATCGTCGATCCGCCCGATGTACTTCGGGTTGCCGCGCATCAGATAATCTTTTTCATGGCGTCGACACATGAGCATCAGGACGGTGAGTCTGTCGTGGCCGGAGTTTTTCAGGCCGTCCTCGACGGTATGTACCGCTTTACGTAACTGCCCCTCAAGACCTTCTTCTTCAGACAACCCGCGTTCAATTGTGAGTTGCGCCATTTCCTTAAAAGCGTTGTGATAGGCGGCGAGTTGGCTCTTGGCTTCGTCAGCCATTTTCACGTTCGAAGGGTCCCGGGCGATGTCGCGGATCATGTCGAGTTGCGTATCGACTTGTGCAACGGCCGCATCAACCTTTTCCAGGTACTTGGTGTCACGTCTTGCCAGAAAGTCTTTTTCACTTCGCCGGCTTTGCAGCATTGCGATGCTAGCCTGCTCGGCGGCGTCCTGGATAGCGATGGGGCCTGCGATCAAACCGGCTGTGCTGTCTGCGGCCTGGCGTGCCAGGATGCTGCTGGTCAGTCCGCCTGCGATAGCAAGCAGGATCATCATCGAAAAACCAAACCACAAACGGACACGCAGGGTCAAGTGTTTCGCAAAAGATGCGGGTATACGCATAGCCATTCCCTCAAATAAAAACACAAAGTCCCGGCCCGGTTAACCTGAGTCATTATGAGAGAACCCACCGGGTGACACGAGCCAGATAATGTAAAAACATTTTCATATGCAGCTTTATCGAGGAAGACCGCATAAGCATTAAGACAATGTATGAGGTAACGCAGATGATTGTGAAGAATCAAGAACTGTCAGGTTAATCGAGACAGGGCAAGTCTTTCACACCACACACTTAATCAAATGTTAAGGTTGCGCTAGCTATGTGTTAGTAAATATTATGGGCGGATTGAATGCGCTTGGTTAATAATCGCGCGTAACAAAAACAGCGGCGCTGGTTACTGGGCAGCGCCGCCGTTAGGTTAAACAGGTTAATTTGCTGATTGCGTTTAGAAGAGAATCAGCGTCTGTTGTTTACTTTGCTTCTTCGTTCTTCACAACCACATCATCAACAAGCCCGTAATCTTTTGCTTCCTGGGCGCTGAAGAACTTGTCACGTTCGGAGTCTTCTTCGATGCGAGACACATCCTGGCCTGTGCGTTCGGCGAGGATTTCGTTGAGCTGTTTCTTGGTCTTGAGGATTTCCTCTGCCTGAATGGCGACGTCGGTGGTCTGGCCGTAGATCCCGCCGTAGGGCTGATGGATCATGACCTTGGCGTGGGGCAGGCAGTAGCGTTTACCTTTTTCGCCGGCCGCGAGAACCAGTGCGCCGCCGCTCATCGCTTTACCGATGCAGACGGTGGAGACCTCGGAGCTGATGTGGTTCATCGTGTCGTAGATAGCGAGCGTGTCATCGACCGCCCCGCCGGGGGAGTTGATGTAGAGGCTGATGTCGACGCCGCGCTTGGTGTTTTCCAGATGCAGCAGCCGCATGATGACCCCGGTAGCGCTGGCGTGGTTGATCTCGCCGACGAGGAAGACGACCCGGTTCTCCAGGAGCATCTCGTCGATGGTCATTTCGCGGTAGCGCTGCATGGGCGGCGCGGCGATTTGCGGGTTGGGGTAGTGCCCTGCGCCGGTCATCGCCTGCATCGCGGCCTGGAAGCCGGGGGGAGTGGACATCGTGAAGTCGTGGGGAAGGTCCTGCCTATTCATCCGTGAATCTCGCTTTTAGGTCATAACAGGGGTTAATCGTCGGACAGGGACATGATAGCGGGTTTTGGATCGGGCGTGGGGTGCGGGGTGTGGGGTGTGGGGTGTGGGGTGTGGGGTGTGGGGTGTGGGGTGTGGGGTGTGGGGTGTGGGGTGTGGGGAATTGTATTTATGATTTAGGACTGATGATTTAGGATTTGGGCTAATCGCTAAAGGCTAATGGATCTTCCCCTCCCCAACGCCGGTCCTGAGCGAAGCGAAGGGGCGGGTATCTTGATTGGGGATCAGGGATCAGGGATCGGAGGGATCGGAGGGATCGGAGGGATCGGAGGGATTGTATGGCTAATGGCTAATGGCTAATGGCTAATGGCTAATGGCTTGAAATGCTATCTCTAAGCCGCAAGCGGCTTTTGCTCAAGATCCCTGAGTCCTGGTTCCCAATCTCCACAAAAAAACAGACGCCCTGGTTTAAGGGGCGTCTGTCGAGCAAGGGTCTGGTTGGAGTAACCAGTGGTTTTTCCCCGGTTTAGGATCGGGTCTGTTTCGTAAGCGAGAGGCCTGTGGCTCAATCTCGGCCGGTGTTGTCCTCTTCGAGCATTTTGCGGAGGTAGCGGTTTTCCCGGCGGGTGGCTTCCAGGTCGAATACGAGGTACTTGATCGACAGACGCAAGTAATCGAGCGATTCCTGAAGGTCACCTACGGTCTTTTTTAGTTTCTGGTGCCGTTCCTTGGTTTGCTGGGCCATTTTTTCCAGCTTTTCGCGTTCGGCCTTGGGCAGGGTCGAGATCTCACCCATCAGTTCAGTCAGTTTGGCTTGGAATGCCTTCTCATCCATGGCTGTACTCCTTTTCCGTCACGAACCCATCATTGGGTGAGACACCACTCCTATTACAAGGGGCTTGCCAGTCGATTGAGGCACGTGCCATAAATCCGACAAATTCGCATAATCACATGGTAATATTATAGATATAATTGTCGAATTGAAGGATCGCCCAAAACCATGGCCGCCGCTTCAGGCCGGATGATGCGTCCACGCAACACGGGCGTGGCAAATCGAGGACTTGCCAGCCCGTTAGCGTTTACGAAGACTATATTTAGCAGCAAACGAGGGGTCCGATCACCGCCGTTTGAGCATCAGCCCCCCAGCCAGGGGCAGCAGCGTGAGGCTGGCGGGTTCGGGGACGAGGTCGGCAATCGTTCCCTCGCGTATGATCGCGGGTTTATCACTCAAAATCGAGTAGAGGACCCATTCACCGACCGCATCTTCGGTGAATGTGATACGAGCCATATGCACCCGCCCGACGGGATAGTCAAAGCTATACCAGGACACATCGATTTCCTGCTCGCTGAATTCCAAGACATCGCCGCCCGCATCCCCGCCACTCAAGATGCCCACTATTTGATCATCGATCGTGACGTAAGTGGTGTATTTCCAAGCAGAAAAGATGGGGCCAAGTCCTTCAGGCAGGTCCGGTGCTGGCCTATCCACACTAGCGGTCAGAACGGTTGTCCCCGAATCATACGAAAAGTAATAGAAGCTTCCGCTATCCAAGGTCATCAACATCGCCGCACAACAGACACCAATCTCATCAGAATTGACGTACAGGTCGACTGTGGTGTAGCCGTCCAGGGCGGCCGAATTATCGACCGTCTCCCATTCGATACTAACGGCAGCTAAGGTGTTGGAAACGGCAACAGACAGCGTAAGCGCAACGGCAAAACACAGAATCCGCATGGTCTTTCTCCCCTTGAATGTATGGTTTTATCACCCGAAACAGGCTTAAAAACCGGAATGACACAAGGCCCTTGTGTCTGGTGCGGATTGTAGCAAAATGTCATATCTTTGAACAAGGGCTTTATGTGATTTTAATCAACCTCTGCATGACGGTCAGTGCAGAACCACTCGTCCCGTGCCCTTGGTGATCTTGCCTAGGACGAAGGGTTGTTCACCCTGCTTGGTAAGTTTTTCCATGATGGCATCCGCGAAGTGCGGGCGGACGATGAGGGTGTAGCCGACGCCCATGTTAAAGACACGTAGCATTTCGTCGTCTTCGACTTTGCCGTGGCGTTGCAGGAATTTGAAAAGCGGCGGGATATCCCAGGCTTTTCGGCTGATCTTGGCGTCGACGGCGCTGTGCAGGGCACGATTAACGTTGCCGGGCAGGCCGCCGCCGGTGATGTGAGCCATGCCGCCGATCGGGCGTTTGCGTTTGTAGCTTCGCAGGACGCTGACGATCTGCTTGGCGTAGATGCGGGTTGGTTCGAGCAGGACTTCACCCAACGGACGGTCGTCCTCGAGTTCGGGGTAGGTCTTGTCGAGGTCGAGTTTGGCTTTGTCAATGATGGCGCGGACAAGTGAGTAGCCATTGGAGTGGATACCGCTGGAGGTCAGGCCGAGGATGACATCGCCGACCTCGACGCGTTCACCGTCGATGACGCGTTTGAGTTCACAGACGCCGACGGCAAAACCTGCCAAGTCGTAGTCCCCTTCCTTATAGACATCGGGCATTTCCGCGGTTTCACCGCCGATCAGGGCACAACCGGCGAGCTGGCAGCCGTCGGCTACGCCCTTGACGATCTGCTCCATATGCTCGGGCACGACCTTGTTTACCCCGACATAATCGAGGAAGAACAGTGGTTCGGCCCCCTGAACGATCATGTCGTTGACGTTCATGGCGACGCAGTCCTGGCCGATCGTGTCGTGCTTATTCATGCGGACGGCAAGCAGGACCTTGGTGCCGACGCCGTCGGTGCAGGCCACGAGGACGGGGTCTTTATAGTTGCGTTTGAAGAGCCGCTCGTTGTAGTCGAGGCGGAAACAGCCGGCGAAAGCGCCGTGTCGGCCGAGGACACGGGGGTTGTAGGTTCGCCGCAGATGGCTCTTGATAAGGTCGACGGTACGGTCACCGGCGTCGATATCGACCCCGGATTGGGCGTAGGTGAGGCCGGTGGACGGTCGTTTTTTCTTGGCCATAGGCCGGTAGTGTACGCGGGTTAGGGTTGTCGTAAAACCCGCGTAGAAGAAGTTAAAAGCCGTTGGTATGATAAATCCGATATAAATAGGACGATATGACTGGACCCGGACGGGTTCAGGCCTTATTGTTTAGTCCTACGCTTGTTGCCTGGACCTATTCTGGCGGGCCCCAGCGGACCGGACCTGTTTGACCCATGACTGCGAATTACCACTCAGACATGTCGGAAGAGCTACAAACATCATTCGCGGAACACGGCCTACGTTGCACCCGACAACGCCGAGCGATTTATCGCGCGCTGTCGTCGTGTCACTCACATCCGACGGCGGACGAACTGTACAAGATGGTCAAAGCCAGTGACGACAAACTGAGCCTGGCGACGGTGTACAACACACTCGAAGCGCTGTGCAACGCGGGGTTGGCGTTCAAAATCACGGGCTGCTGCGGCAACGGGTCAACACGGTATGACGCCGGGCGAGAAGACCACCTGCACCTGCGATGTGACAGGACAGGCCAGATCACCGATGTGCCCGACGACCTGGGTAAACGCATCCTCGAACATATCCCCGACGAATTACTCGCAGAGTTGCAAACCCGCACGGGTTTCAAGGTCAACCGCGTACAACTCGACCTGTTGGGTGAATTTGAGCAACCACCGACCGAGCACTGAACGTTTGTTATCTGAATAGCAGATACGTACGTTGAACCCCACGTTTCCGCGTGGGGCTGTTGTTTACCAGGATCGATCGTTTGTGCTCGATGCAGTTGATCAGATATGCATGCGGCGGGTGTAGATCAGCCATTCGACGAGCATCACAGCCAAAGCGGCCCAGATGAACCACTGCCAGACCTCGCGGCGGATGCTGGCGGTTTGCACGGCAGTATCGGCATCCGTGGTTCTGACATTAAGTACATCCATGGTGCGCAGGTCGCTTTCCTGCGGATCGAGCAGGTTCACGCCCAGCCGATCGTATGGCGGTTGTATCGTGTCGGTCGTGGTGTAAACGCCGGCAAGCGGGAACGGGGGAAGAACCGATGCGCCCTGAGTGCGGCGGACGGTGAGTGTGGCGGGGCCGGTGTAGGTGACATCCGAATCGGCGGGGATGGAGACGACTTCACCTGTGCGGTAGGCGACACCCGCGCCCTCGCTGAGCCCGCCGAGGCCGAGTGTTTGGACGGTGTTGCCAAGGAAGACGGGGAAGCTGATCTTGATAGGCCAGTTGGTTTGCAGCAGGTCGAAGCTGGCGACAACGTGGCGTACGCCATCCCTGACGACTTCGGCCATGATCGGCCCGGATTGGCCGGTCACTAACGTGGTGGCCTGCGGCGAAACTTCAAGCCGGCCCGGGTCGGAAAGAATCACATCATCGAGCGAGACGTAACGCAGCAGCGGATGGGTGCGTTCCCAATGGAGGATGCGCTCAGACGGGGCGTTGGATTGTTCTTCCGGTGCGATGCGCTTGATGTCGTCGAAAGGTGGCGCGGCAGCGAAGTAGAGGCTGTCCACCAGCGGGACGGTCTTTGGGCTGTAGTGATCGAAGACGATGACGTCGAAGCCTTCACCTGCCAGGCCGGATGTGCCCGCGTCTTCCCAACCACCTCGGCTGAGCGATTCGGGGTCCTGATTCTCGAACTTGTCGGGCGGCCATATCGCAAGCTGACGCACGCCTGCACTTTGGATGCCTTTGGCCAGGAATGCATTACCTTCGGTTACGAGCAGGACACGCAGACGTCGAGCGGGCGCGAGCGTCAAACGAACGGCGTCGTCAGCAGGCAGTTGATCTTCATAGTCATGTGCCAGTTCGACGAGCGCTGTACCGGGCAGGACGAAGTCGAACTGGACGGAGGATTCGTGGCTGTTGCTCGTGGACTCGGTTGATGATTCGGTATCGACCTGCGGCGCCGGGCCGAGGGTGATGGGCTGGACGCGGGTGGGGTTGCCATCGAGCGAGAGGGTAAGGTTGGTTTTGACCTGTTTGTTGTCGTAGTTGGCGACCTTGGCGAAAATCTGAACGATCTCGGGTTTGTCGAAGTCACGCCGTGCGCTGAAGGAGACGATGCCGACGTTGTCAGGATCAGCCGCGCCGGCGTTACCCGCGGGGCCACCACCGATGGGGATGTACTTAAGCGTCGCACCGGCAAGCGAGAGGACCCGTCCGTCATCGCGCACCCGGCCGTCACTGATGATGTAGACCACGAGGCCCTCGGTATCATCCTGCGCGGCTTTGCCGGCAAAGGGTTCGATCAGGCGCAATGCCGGTTCAAGACGGCTGACGTGGTCCGTCGGTTCGATCCTTCTGATCGCGTCACGCAACAGTGACGGATCGTTCGTGAACGACTGGCGGACTTGCGAACTTTGCGCGAAGCTGACAACCATCGCCCCGCCGGAGGTTGTGTCGTTGCCATTCGATCCGCCGGCATCGAGGCTGTTGATCAGCTCAAGCGCTGCCTTCTTGGCTTCATCGAGTCGTGTGGGCGAGACGTCGGTAGCGTTCATCGATCCGGAGTTATCGATCAGGATGACGACTCGCTGCCCGGGATTGGCGACCGTCTCCATCGTCGGCCGCGCCATCGCGAAGAGCAGCGCCGCCAGGATCAACAACTGTAACAGCAACAACAAACTCCGCCGCATCTTCTGGAACGGCGAGTTCACCTGCATGTCCTGGATCGCCTTCTTCCATAGCAGCGTCGATGAAACAGGCATCAACCGACGACGGAGCTTAAGAAAGTACAGCGACACCAACAGCGGCACGGTGATGCCCGCTGCTAGAAGTGCCATGCCTGGTGAGATGAAGTTCATTTTTGAGTCAATTTATGGAACAGGGATGAACACGGATGGACACGGATAAAGAATTAGAACTTGTTGATAAAACGCCTGATCTCAATTTTTGGTTTGCCGAAGTTAAGTAAAAGTGCAACCGGATAGCCAGTCGCCTTAAGGTAGTTGATGGTTTGTGCTGCATGGACTTCATCCAATTTACTGGCCACTTTTATCTCGATAATGACTTTTTCTTCAACCACGATGTCGGCAATGTAGTGCCCAACAACGATTGCCGCGTAATTCACTTCTATGGATTGTTGCTGGCTAACTTTAAGCCCTGACTCACTTAACTCATAGACCAACGCATTTTCATATACCTTCTCAAGAAAACCACATCCCAATGTATTGCTGACACGATACGCACAACCAATTATCTGCTCAGTCATTTCATGATATTGATCCACACATACCCCCGCTTCATCTTATCCGTGTTTATCTGTGTTCATCCCTGTTCCAATATCCTTATCCCAACAATCCCCGTTGACGTAAGTACTTCAACACCAACGTATCAAACGGCACGTCGGTTTCGCTGATCATGTAGGCGACGCCGCGGCGCAGGCACTGTTCGCGGACGAATTGGCAGTAAGCCTGGAGGTTGGCTTTGTATCGTTTGAGCAGGGCCGGGCTGACGGAGACTTCGGCGATGTCGCCGTCCTCGATGTCGCGGAGGCGCAAGTCACCGAGGACGTTGCCCTTGGCCGGGTCGACCTCCTGCGGGGAAAGCAACTGGATCGCGTAGACGTCGTGCTTCTCGCCACCGAGATAGCGCAGTGCTTGGTTGAGATCGCCCTTATCGAAAAAGTCGCTGAGCATGATGATGACACCGGGCTGTCGCTGGACGAGCGCAAGGCGCTTGCAGGCATTGGCGAGGTTCCCGCTGGCAGCTTCGCCGGAAATGGGCTGCTGCATCTGCAGGAACTCAAGCATACGCGGGATGGGTCGGCGGCCGCGCATGCCCTGTGCCATGTCCGTGATCGTGTCGGCGAAGGTGTACATGTTCACTCGGTTGTAGTGAGTCAGCCCGATGTACCCGAGCGCTGCGGCGACGCGCTTGGCGTAGAGCAGCTTGTTCGGATCGCCGTAGTCCATACTCGCGGTGACGTCCAGCACGACGGACACCGACAGGTCTTCCTCTTCCATGAACAAACGCAGGAAAAGTTTGTCGAGTCGGGCGTAAAGATTCCAGTCGATAAACCGCAGATCGTCGCCGATTACGTAACTGCGATAGTCCGCGAACTCAACACTCTGCCCCTTCTTCTTACTCCGCCGTTCACCCTGCATCTTGCCCGTCAACACCTTGCGCGACATGACATCCAGCCGATCAAGCCGATGCATGAACGCGGGGTCGAGGAGCGAGTCCTGCTTGGCGGATTGTGTGTTGAGGGTTGTCATATCATTAACCGCGAAGGCGCTAAGAGCGCGAAGATAAGATGATGCGGCGGATACCGTCCTTTAATACATCAGTGTTGAAGTTGATGAGGATGCCTAGTTCCAGTTTTGTGGCTTTGAGATAAGATATCACTTGTGCCTGATGGATCGGGGTGAATTGATCGATGGCTTTAAGCTCCAGCACGATCAACTTATCAACCAGAATATCGATACGCCCTTCACCAACATTGATGCCTTTATATTCAATTGCGATTGGCACTTGTCTTTCATACGCGATGCCTTGCCGCTCTAACTCAACACACAAAGCGTTTTCATACACACTTTCCAGATAACCGGGCCCGATCTCTCGATGCACTTCAATAGCACAACCAATCGCCTGATATGCGAGTGATTCGACCTTGTTATCCAACTCTAATGCCATACTTCGCGTCTCTTCGCGCCTTCGCGGTTAAACCCTCTTACACCGGCACACCTTCCGCTTCCACCGGCAGCGAATCAATAATGTCATTGAGCACCATGTCCGGCGTGATGCCTTCGGCCTGGCCTTCGAAGTTTAATAGCACGCGGTGACGCAGAGCGGGGAGCATGATGGTTTTGATGTCGTCGACGGAGACGTGGGCGCGGCCGTCCAGCATCGCCTTGACTTTTCCGCCGAAAACAAGGGCCTGCACGGCACGGGGGGAGCCGCCGAAGCGCAGGAACTGTTTGGTCAGTTTGCCGGCAAATTCACCGTCCGGATGCGTCGCGAGGACGGCGCGGATCGCGTAATCCTGGACGTGCGGTGCAATGATGACACGGCGGATGAGCTTCTGGTAGTTGACAATCTTTTCGGCATCAAGCACGGGCTCGATGACGGGTTCTTCAGCTCGCGTTGTGCGGTTGGCGATTTCGTGCAGTTCTTCACGGGTAGAGTAGCCGACATCGAGTTTGAGCAGGAAACGGTCGAGCTGGGCTTCGGGCAGTGGGTACGTGCCTTCCTGCTCGATGGGGTTCTGGGTTGCCATGACAAAGAAGGGTTTTTGCAGCGTGTAGGTTTCGCCGGCGACGGTGACGGCCTTTTCCTGCATCGCTTCGAGCATGGCGGACTGCGTCTTGGGTGTCGCGCGGTTGACTTCGTCAGCCAGCACGATCTGAGCAAAGATCGGGCCGTGCTGGAATTTGAACACGCGCGAGGTCGTGCCGTCTTCATTGCGAGCCTCGACGACGATCGTCGTGCCGGTGATGTCAGCGGGCATGAGGTCAGGCGTGAACTGGATACGGCTGAAGTCCAGCGACAGCGCCTGACTGAGGCTGCGGATCAACAGCGTTTTACCGAGGCCGGGTACACCTTCGAGTAGTGCGTGCCCACCGACGAACAAGCAGGTCAGCACGCCGTCGATGATGTCGCCATGGCCGACGATCCAGCGTGCTATCTGCTCGCGCACAGCCTGGTAGTCTTTCCGGAATGCATCGGCCTGCTCAAGGACCTGCTGCTCGTCGTTGGGGTTAGTAGCCATGTTACTTCTCCTTAACGGTTGCACGGTAAAGACCGTGTTAGATGCTGTTATGAAAACAGAGGATTTAGCCGCAAATACACGCAAATACACACGAATGGCTCAGAGGACACGGGTTTATCCCGCCGAACTTCGGGCATAGTGGGACCAAATATTTGCGTTGATTCGCGTTCATTTGCGGCTACCTAATCTTTCTAATTCGATTGCATTCCATTCACTGTGTTCATCGGTGGCTATTTGCCTTTCTCATCATTCATCTGTTCACGGGCGCGACGCCTGGCGGCGAGGAGGCGGCTGGTGGTCATGCCTTCGCCTTCGGCCGTGTCGCCATCGGATTGCTTGTCATTCAATGCGTAAGCTGAATTCGGGTTGTCGGTCGCGCCGCCTACGGATTCGGCAAAGTTGCTGGAAGCGACGAAGTCCTCGGATGCTTCAAACTTGCGCTTGGTGGACGGTGCGGGGACGGCGGGTTCGCTTGCGACCTTGGTGAGGCGCACACCCGCTGCACGATCGGCGAGTTGTTGTTCTGTTTGTGCCTGGCGGTTCTTGAGCGCGGCGAGGGTGGTCTCTACTTCGACCTCACGCGGCTTGAGTGTGCCAAGCAGCGAATCGACACGCTGCTTGCTCCACTCCCAGATGGCGACCGGGTCCCACGCGATTCTGCGGCAGGCGACATCGAGTATAAAGAAGACCACCAGCCAAAGCAGTAGCGTGCGCCAAAGCGGACGGATCGAACGCGTTTCGAAAGGCACGTTGCGTTCGAAGAGGCCTGCGGTCTGGGGCTGGGTCGGGTCTAGGACGCGGCCGTTGGTGATTTCGGCGATGCGTTCGAGGACGGCGTTGTTGGATTTGAAGCGGCGCAACTCTTCGCCGGGCGGTTTACCCGCGCCGCCAAAGACAGCACGCCTTGATCCATCGGGCGATTCGATGAAAAGACTGACGACGTAGTTGCCGGTCTGGCCGGCGGGGACGTTAGCGCGGTACTGGCCCGGACCGACCTGATCGAGCGCGACCTGCTCGACGGTTCCGTCGGGCTTGAGAACACTGCCTTTAACATCGAGGAAGTTGCCGAAGCTGCCGGCGCGTTGCCTGCGGTTGCCGGTTGTTTGCGAGGATTCGAACGCGGCATCGAGTTGGATATTCAATTGCCCATCGCTGATGCCCACGATCAGGTCGGTATCGCGCGAGGCGCTTGGGCGCGCGATGCTGCGGACGGTGCGTGCCCAGAAGTCGGGGTAGCCGCCCCACGATAGCCATTGCGTGGCCCAGCGGTTGGTCGCATCGGAGGTGAACGCGGCGCTACGTCCGAGGCCGACCTGCCAGTGTGCGAATACAGGTTCACCTTCGGGTCCGACCATGGGCATGAGGATGCGCGGGTCGTGTTTTTCGCCGGTCAACACCAGGCCGCGCAGTTCAGGAACGCTGCTGATGCTTGCCATGATCGGCGAGCCGGTAGGTTGCACCGTCGGGGTAAATGGGTTTTCTTTAACCAAGTTCTTGCGGATGGTCTTGGCTTCTTTAATGAAGACCTGCGGCAGGTTTGAAGGGTTGGTGATGGGGTGGTAGTTACCGCTTCCCATGCTGGCCAATTGTTTAAGTAGTTGAGAGTTGTGCCCATCACCGACACCGATGGTGGAAAGTGTGATGCCTTGCTTGTTCATCAAGCCGAGCATTTTGACGTACCCGCCGGTGATGGATTCGCCGCTCATACCATCCGTCAGCATGATGACATGCTTGACGGCGGCATCCTGCACGGTCAGGGGCGCCAGTTCCTTATAGGCCATCTCCAGGCCGTAGTAACTTTCCGTGCCGCCGCCGGGCTGGATGCTGCGTACTTTCTTGGCGACGGCGACGGGGTCGGTGTTTGGCTGCGTTTTGACGATCATGTGAGCGCTTCCGTCAAACGCGATCACACAGATCAGGTCTTGCGGATACAGCGTGTTCAGCGCGAGGACGGCCGCCTCATTGGCAAGCTCCTGCTGCGTTCGCATTGTGCCGCCGACGGGTGCGGCCATAGAGCCGGAACGGTCGATTACCAGCGCCAATGCGCCGGAAGGCAGGATCGTCTGCGAGGGGATCTGACAACTGACCGGAAGGATGTATTTATCGATTTCGGAATTGGTCCAGCCGCCTGCGCCGAAGCTGTCGGGCCCGCCGAGCATAATCAGGCCGCCGCCAAGATCATGCACGTACTTGGCCATCAGGCGCTGCTGCGCGATGACCTGGTCGTAAGGCACGTTCTGGAGGATGATCGCGTCGTAACGCTGCATCCGATCGAGTGAGATGGGTACGCCCTCCGGGCCGACGACGTCCATCTCGATACCCCGGCTGGCAAGAGCGCGTGGGAGGATGCTGCCCGACTCGCCGCCGACGTTATCTACAAAGAGGATGCGCCCCTTGCCGGAGACAAGCGTGAACGCCTCGGCCTGGTTGTTGATCTGCATCGTGTCGTCTTCATCGGATGTCTCGAAGATCGCGCGGAACTTGTTGACGCCGGTGAATCCCATCGGCACGTCCACTTCGCGGACGGTGATGTATTTACCCAGCATGGGTTCGTCGACGGTGTTCGTATCTTCTACCGTTGGATCATCGGTTGAGTTTTCCGTCTGACTGGTCTCTTCAAGCGTCCAGTCGGACTTGTAGACCGGTGCGCCTGTGCCTTCCAGTGCGCCATTTAGGTCGATGAACACATCATCGTGCGATAGCTGGATGAAGCCGTCGGCCGGTCGAGTGGCACGCAGGACGACACGGACGGGAACGGTCTGGCCTTCGCGAGCTTCATTGGGAGCGATCAAACGCTCAACCATGACCTCATGCTCGACCTGGTACGGTGCGGGCAACACGTCGATGCGGATGCCGGCGGCAGCGGCTTCCTGTGCTGCGGCGATGACGTCGCCCGAAGTGTCATTGCCATCAGAAAACAGGACCATGCGCTGCCCGGAGTCCGGCGGGAACAGAGCCATACCGGAGCGGATGGCGCTGGCGGTATCGGTGCCTTCGTTGGGCTGATCGATGGTGCCGGTGTCGAGGTCGGTCGCTTCGCTGGGTAGCGCGCGGACGCTGGACTTGCCGTCGTAAGTGACCAGGCCCAGTTGATCGCCGTCGCGCCGGTCGGCCGCAGTCTGCTTGAGGTATTCACGTGCCCACTGGCTGATGTCGTTTACATCATCTTCCGTGCCGTTGAGTTCGGTCGGCGGCTTGGCGAACTGGCGTACGGATTCGGATTGGTCCATGACCGCGATGACGGTCAGGTCGTCGTGCGTCTGAACCGCCTGCAGGCCGGCGAGCATGAGAACCAGGACGGCGAGCACCAGCAGCCGCAGTACGATCGCGGTCCACCGCCGGGCCGGCTCAAGCGCCGCAAGGCTGCGCATCCCAAGCCAGGCAATCGGCACCGCCAAAAGCAGCAGCCAAAGGTACTCGGGTTGATCGAAACGGATGAAGTTCACTGATCGGGATTCGGGTTTCGGGTTTCGGGTATCGGGTTACGACTTTCGTTACCCCATCGTATGTCATATGAGCAAGTCATACACGTGCTTTGGGATATGTGCTGACTTACCGCACCAAACATCTTTTTCTCTCTTATCACAGATTCGTTACCCAGAATGATTGTGTCCCCTGTTGCAAGACCCGAGACCCGAATACCGATACCCGAGATCACCCCCGTGGCGCGGCGGGGGCCTTTTGGACTTCGTCTAACGTGGGCATCTGCTGGAAGTAGTCTTTCACAGCATTGTGATACCTGCGGGGAACGCGGTCGTCAGTGATGGCGCGTTCGGCATCGTTGCGGGCCTCGGTCATGGTCTTGTCGAATTCGACGGTCGCTTCGCCGGCCACCATCTGGCCGTTCTCCTGCCAACTGGCGATGACACGGCCCTGGCCCTGCTGGATATCTTGTTCGGTTGATGTGCTGTAAGGCGCGGTCTGGCGTTCGACGCCTAGAACCTGGTTGTTACCGCCGCTGCCGCCCATACGTCCGCCGACACTATTGTTCTGGGTGTTTGGATTGCCGGTCTGGTTTTGGCCGGAATTGCTGCCTTGGCCTTGGCCCGGGTTTTGCCCCATGCCCTGCCCTTGATTTTGCCCCATACCCTGGCACTGCGACATCGCCTGCTGCATCTGCTGCTGGGCGTTCTGCATCTGGTTGAGCTGGTTCTGCATCTGCTGGAGCTGGTTGAGCTGCTGCTGAGCCTGCCATGCGCCTTGAGAGAACTGGCCTTGCTGGCCCAGGTTATTTTGACTGTTCTGCCCATTTTGGCCGGGCTGCGAACCGCCTAGGGATGATGCCATCTGACCGAGCCCCGAGCCCATGCCCTGACACTGTGACTGGGACTGGGCGGCGTTCTGCGATTGCTGTTGCTGCTGGCTGACGTTTTGAGCGGTCTGTTGTGCTTGTTGCTGGGCCTGCTGCTGATTCATGCCTTGATTCTGCAAGGACTGTTGTACCGCCTGCTGCACAGCCTGCTGGTTGTAGCCTTGCTGTTGCAGTTGCTGAATCTGATTTTGAGTCAGGCCTGCGTTTTGCAGTTGCTGCTGGATGTTTTGCTGCGCCTGCTGCTGGGCCTGCTTCTGCTGCTCAGCCATTTGGTCCAGTTGATCGGACATGGCCTCAAGCTGATCCTTGAGGGCTTGCTTCTCGGATTCGGGCATCCCTTGCAGGCCGTCGGCGAGGCGCTGCAACTCCTTTTTAGCTTGCTCGAAGTCGCCGCGACGCATGGCGTCGGCGAAGCGGTCGGCCGGGCCTCGCTTGCCGGGATCGAGTTTGGTCATATTGTTCTTGGCGGTCTTGATCTCCTGTTTCTTGTTCTTCTCAGCAACCGCCAGCTTCTCCTGGATGCTCGCAAGCTTGGTGATCGCTTCCTTGCGGAAGTCAGGATTGGTCAGGTCACGCTTGGTGATGGAAGCCAGTTCCTTATAGATATCGTCCGGGTCGGCCTCGACCAGTTCGGACTTGGAGGTATCGACCTCGCGCAGGATCGCGTTGGCTTCGAGCACCTGCCGCTGGACCTGCTCGGCCTCGGCAAGCTGCTGCTGTTTTTGTTCCTGATTCCCTTCGATCCCTAAGAGATCGCCCTCCGGCAGAAATACCGCCATCAAAGCACAGACCGCCCCCCCAGCGAGGGCATAGCTCCAACCCGTACCAAGCCGGATAGGGAACGCTTCATTGACGCGCGTCTTGGATGCCAACCGCTCGGCATCTGCCAGTACCTGTTTGGCGAAGGGGTCTTCCTTAATAGATTCAGCGTAGAGCGCGGTGCCAAGGCTGTCCTTCAGACCGAGCCTGTCGTCCATCATCGTGGCGGCAATGGATTCGACGGGCTGACGTGTTGAGGCAAGGACGGGGGCGAGGATAAAAAGAACCCCGCCGAGGCTGCCGTAGACCCATACCTGATCGACCGGGACCCGCAGCGCAAAAAGCTTGTCGGCTACCAGTACCAGGGCCGCAAGGCCGACCCAGACCAGCGCCATCCAGCCGAGTGTCTGCAGCCAGGTATCGGCGAAGATGCGGCGACGCGTTCTGGCGATCGCGAGGTGTACGGTATTCATCGGCCGGCTCCTGATGAGTTACTGATCCACAACATCTTATCGCCCAAAAGGGCCCATTCATAGATAAGACGACAAGAATGGGGCGCGGGTTTCACTTTTTAGCATTTGAGGGGCGATTTTGGGGGATGAGCAGGGATTGGGGCGTGGGGATTAGGGATTGAGGGGTGTGGTGATGGACTACCGGATAAGCGCATACCGGGGTGAATGTGGGATCACGTGGGGCGCGGAGACACGGAGATGCGGAGACACGATCGGATAGTTGCGACAGGATGACTTGATGGACGGGGTTGGTGACGTGGTGGGCGACGGTTTGGTATAGGGTTGTATTTGGTTTTTTAAGAAAAGAATTCATGAGTCGCTGTACTTCGACCAAAGTCGCGGGAAGCGTTGCTTTAGATCGTCACCATCTTCCTCCCAAGGCTCACCTATAGGATCCGCAGGGAAGTCACGGTCAGGGTATGGCATTTGTATGCCGGTTTTTTCTTCGTAAACCTCGCTCGCCAGGTAAGCGAATTCTTCGACAAAAACATCCATATCTGCGTCGGGACCGAGATCCAACTCGGCAAGAGATTCTGCGTCTAGCAAGGCTCTTTCATAAACAGATTGGCCGCTTAAGATCAACCAATTACGGAAGTCCATGAATGCGTCGTCTGAACAACCCCCGCCGATGATATAAGCCGCCGCCCAGAGGTCCCAATGAAAAGCTTTATCTTTCAATTCACCGAAGACCTTCTCAAATCCAACTATCTCCTCAGCGGTTAATTCGACCAAGGCGCCCTTGATCGCTTCGAGATGTGACTCCGTATCACCATCTGATGCCGATTTTGCGTTAGCAATCAAATTCCAGAACTGGTCTTCGTTCATGATGCATATCCTGATTTATGTAAACGGATTCCGTAAACTTTGTTATCTGCAACTAATCACAGATACTAATTCTCCGTGCCTCAGTGTCTCCGCGCTCTCCGTGAATAATTGAATCAGAGGTTACCGAAGTTAGTCATGCTCTTGTATAACTCAGCCAATTCACCCAGCAGCTTCAGTGTCTGCTCAAGCGGCAGCATCGTTGCGGCGTCGGATTTGGCTTTGGCGGGTTCGGGGTGGGTTTCGATGAACAGCGAGTGGACGCCAGCGGCGATGGCGCATCGAGCCAAGGTCGGGGCGGTGTCGGGGCGGCCGCCGGTGGATTTGCCGTCCGGGGCGGCGCCGGGTTGCTGGGTGGAGTGGGTGACATCAAAACAGACGGGCGGGCCGAGTTGCATCATGTCATAAAGCCCGGCGAAGTCGTTGACGAGGCGGTGGTAGCCGAAGAACGTGCCGCGCTCGGTCAACATCACCCCGGAAGCATTCGCTTCGTTCAACTTCGTGACGACGTGGCCCATCTCGGCGGGCGACATGAACTGGCCCTTCTTGACGTTGACCGCCTTACCGGTGTTCGCCGCGGCGACGAGCAGGTCGGTTTGTCGACAAAGAAAAGCGGGGATCTGGATCAGGTCGACGACCTCCCCCACCGCTTTTGCCTGATCGGGTTCGTGCAGGTCGGTGGTGATGGGGACGTTCAATTCATCGCGCACCTTGGCGAGCATATCCAGGCCGGCAGCCATCCCCGGGCCGCGATCGGTGTGGATGGAGCTACGGTTGGCTTTGTCGAAGCTGGCTTTGAAAATGTAACCGAGTCCAAGCTCAGCGCAGCGGTCGCGCATGGCTTTGCCGATGTCCATACAAAGCGAAGGCGACTCTGCCTGGCATGGGCCGGCAATGATGGCTAAAGGTTTATCAGGGCCGATCGAAACCGGGCCGACTTGCAGTGTCTTAGTGGTCATATAGGTATTTTACTGACTAACCGCAGAGGACGCGGAGATCGCGGAGAAAGAATTTGAAACAGGGATGAACACGGATGGACACAGATGAAAACATATAAAGCGGCGGAATTAGAACACAATGCTTCTTTCCTATCCGTGTTTATCTGTGTTTATCCCTGTTCCATGTTCTGCCTTGCTCTGCGGTGAATCTGATCTACATCCCGATCGGGTGCCAGGTGGTTTTGGTTTCGACTGTGTTGAGCATCTCGTAGGGGCTCTGGGCGTCGGGTGAGAACCAGTCGGTGCACTTGTTAGTGATCACGCGCTTGAGGTTGTCGGCGGCGTGTATGCGTAACTGTTCGATCTGGTCCGCATCGCTACCGCAGTAAACCGTGGCGTTGACATCCATGTGGGAAGCAAAGTGTTCGAGCAACTCGGCGCGATCACCTGTAAGCAGATTCACAACACCGCCCGGCAGGTCGGAGGTGTGCAGGACCTCGGCAAGCGTGATCGCGCACAGGGCTTTACTTTTCGAAGCAAGCGCGACACAGGTATTGCCTGCAGCGATAATCGGAGCGATGACGGAGATCAGACCGATGAGGCCGTTTTCTTCCGGCCCAATAACAGAAACAACGCCCGTCGGTTCGGGCAACGAAAAGTTGAAGTGGCTGGAAGCAACGGGATTCACGCTGCTGAAGACCTGCTGATACTTGTCACACCAGCCCGCGTAATAAACCAACCGATCGATCGCACATGCAACCTCAGCCCGTGCGGCATCAGGCTCAGCGCCCATCTGTATCAACTCGGTCGCAAACTGACTCGCTCTGCCTTCGAGCATCTCAGCGATGCGATAAAGGATCTGTCCACGCAGGTAAGCCGTCGCAGACGCCCATCCGGACTGTGCGGCCCGAGCAGCAACGACTGCTTCACGAAAGTCCTTACGCGAGGACTGGCACATATTGGCAAGCACCTCACCTGAACTCGAAGTGAGTTTATAAAACCTGCCCGACTCGGTGCGCGGGAACTTGCCACCGATGTAGAGCTTGTAAGTTTTGAGCACGCCAAGACGCGGCGAAGCATCGACGGCCGGGGAAGTCTGAGATTCTGATTGCGTGGGATTCATATCAATTCTCTACATGCAGTTTGAAACAGGGATGAACACAGATAAACACAGATAAACACGGATAAAAAATACAATACTTGTCTGCACTTCTATTGCCTCATGTCTTATCTGTGTCCATCTGTGTTCATCCCTGTTTCTATTTCCGATGATTCTTCTCTGCGATCTCTGTGTTCTCTGCGGTGAATATCTTCTTAGTTCAGTGATACATACTCCTTCAGCCCATGTAATCCGCCTTCGCGGCCGATGCCGGATTCTTTGTAGCCGCCGAACGGGGAGGTCGGGTCGAACTTGTTGTAGGTATTGGCCCAAAGGACGCCGGCCCGGATCTTGTTGGTGACTTTGAATATCTTGGAGCCCTTGTCGGTCCACACGCCGCCGGACAGGCCGTAGGGTGTGTTGTTGGCTTTGCTGATGCCTTCCTCGGGTGTGCGGAAAGTTTGCACAGCCAGCACCGGGCCGAATATCTCCTCCTGCACGATGCGGTGTGACTGGCTCGCATCGAGGAAGAGCGTTGGCTTACAGAAGAATCCTTCGCTAGGGATAGCGGTATCAGGCTGCCAGAGTTGTGCGCCCTCGTCCTTGCCGACCTTGAGGTAGTACTCGATCTTCTCGAGTTGTGACTTGGAGTTGATCGCGCCGATGTCGGTGTTTTTATCGAGCGGGTCGCCGACGATAAGTGTCTGGATGCGGTCCTTGAGTTTGCGGATGACGGTGTCGGCGATGGATTCCTGCACAAACAGGCGCGAGCCGGCACAGCAGACGTGGCCCTGATTGAAGAAGATGCCGTTGATGATGCCTTCGACAGCCTGGTCGATCGGTGCATCTTCAAAGATCAGGTTCGCGGCCTTACCGCCGAGTTCCATCGTGTACTTCTTGTTACTGCCGGCGATGGCTTTGAGGATCGCTTTGCCGACCTCGGTCGAGCCGGTGAAGGCGACCTTGTCGACATCAGGATGATTGACAACGGCAGCGCCTGTCGCGCCTGCTCCGGTAACGATGTTGACGACGCCGGCGGGCAGTTCAGCATCACGGATTAGTTCAGCGAGCTTGAGTGCGGTCAGCGGTGTGGTCTCGGCAGGCTTGAGGACAACCGTATTGCCACAAGCAAGCGCGGGGGCGAGTTTCCACGCAGCCATCAGCAGCGGGAAGTTCCAGGGAATAACCTGGCCGCATACGCCGATCGGTTTAGGGGTCTTACCGGGAAAAGCGTATTCGAGTTTGTCCGCCCATCCTGCGTAATAGAAGAAGTGGGCCGCAACGAGCGGGATATCGTTATCGCGCGATTCACGGATGGGTTTGCCACCATCCATCGTTTCGATCACCGCAAACTCACGGGCACGCTCCTGGAGGATGCGAGCGATGCGATACAGATACTTGCCGCGATCGGCAGCGGGCATCTTCGACCAGACATTGTCGTAGGCTTTGCGTGCGGCTTTGACAGCTTTGTCAACATCCGCGTCGCTTGCTTCAGCAACTTCAGCAAGACGTTTACGGTTGGCGGGATTGATCGTGTCGAAGTATTTGCCTTCCGCAGGCTCAACAAACTTGCCATCAATAAATAAACCGTACCGGTCATCAATCTGCACCGGCACCGATTCAGGCGCAGGCTCGTAGGACCAGTCGGTATCAAAGTTCAGCTTGGGTGTGTCGGTCTGGGTCATATCTTTGCCATTCTAATTGAACCACAGAGACACAGAGAAAACCGATTCATTAACAGGGATGAACACAGATAAACACGGATAAGAAAAGGCCGCTCGCACACGTTTTATCGTATTATCTGTGTTCATCCGCGTGCATCCCTGTTCCATATTCTTGTTTTACTCTGTGTCTCTGTGCCTCTGTGGTTAATCCATATTAATCATTCGAGAAGTAGTCGACGGACTGGTAGTTGCCTGTCTTTTGTTTGACGATCTGCATGAGTACATCGTTGGCAAGCCTGCTGGCGCCGAAGCGGAACCAGTCGGAACTCATCCATGCCTGGCCGAGTGTTTCGCGGAGCATGACCATGTATTGGATGGCGAGTTTGGATTGGCTTATACCACCCGCGGGTTTCATGCCGATCATCTTGCCGGTGGCGTAGTAGAAGTCACGGATCGCTTCGAGCATCACGAGTGTGACGGGCAGCGTCGCGGCGGGGCTGATCGTGCCCGTACTCGTCTTGATGAAGTCGGCGCCGGCGTGCATCGCCAGATCGCTTGCCTTACGGACGTTGTCGTAGGTGGACAACTCACCTGTTTCCAGGATCACCTTGAGATGAGCTTTCCCACAGGCTTCTTTGACCTGTGCGATCTCATCGAAGACGTAGTTATAGTCGCCGGCAAGGAATCGACCGCGAGAGATGACCATGTCGATCTCGTCCGCGCCATCGGCAACAGCCTTGCGTGTATCTTCGAGTTTGACATCGAGCGGATACTGCCCCGTCGGGAAGCCGGTCGCAACGGAGGCGATGTGGATGCCCGAGCCGTCGAGTTCTTTCTTGGCGACGTGCACCATCGTCGGATACACGCAGACCGCGGCGACGTGCGGCAGGCCAGCGACTGAATCGTGCAGATGGCGGGCCTTGTAGCAGAGCTGCTTGACCTTACCTGGCGTGTCCTGGCCGGTGAGTGTGGTCAGGTCGATCATGCTCAGCACCATCTTCAGAGCGTCCATCTTGGAAGCCTTCTTGATGCTGCGCGTCTGGAAACGTTTGGCCCGCTCCTCCACACCGACCTGGTCGATTGTGGGGGATTTGGAAAGATCGGGCAGTGATAAGGCGGCCACAGGGTGTCTCCTGAAAACAATCGATGAAAACCGGCTAGTAAAGCAGACCCGATCAAGATCGGTCGGGCTATAGGGGCGAACCGTCTTGGGTCGGTTGCAGGTCCGCCTCAGCCAAGCCATCTATTTTAACCGATCCGTCGCTTTCACAAAGCTTTTGCAGAAAATCGCTAACTGCAGCCCGGCAAGCCGGTTCGTGCTCGAAAGGCAGGTCCTCGTGGCCGGCCCCATCGATCTGGACATACGTCCCGTCCGGCGCGGCCTGCGCAATTTCCCGGCCGGCTTGAGGTGGACACAAACCGTCTTCAGAACCATGGATCACCAGCAGCGGACAGCCGAGTTTCGACGCATGATGAGCCCGGTCGAAGTCTTTGAAGCCCTTCGTGGTCAGACCAAGCCAAACGCCCGTAAGCGGGATGATCGGGTAGCGCGGGTATTTGCGGTATCGAAATAGATTGTGCAGCGGCTGGTCCCAGTACCGGTAAGGCGATTCCGCGATCACACCGAGGATGGATTGCCGCATCTGCCCTTCAGCCTTGGCTGCCGCTGCGATCGCGATCCCCCCGCCGATAGATACGCCCATCAGGATGATCTGCTTGGCATCGTCAGGTTCGAGCTGGCCAAGAACAGCAAGCAGGTCGTCGGGCTCGCGCAAACCGCCGTAGCCGCGTGGGGATTCGGATTCGCCCTGGCCCGGCATATCGAAGACGACGACTTTGTGTGCAAAGTCCAGCCACAGGGGCGAACGCTTGAGCGAGCCATATCGGCTGTCGCCGAACCCGTGGACGATGACGATCGTCGGGCCGGCCGGCTGCTTGCCTTCGACGATCCAGCCGGGCGTACGCGATTTGTCGGTCAGCGAGAACGTCACCGCCTGGGCATCCAGCTCAAGATCAGCCGGGTCCGTCGGATCGCCCCGACCCAATGCCACGGCAAAAGTCTTACGCCGCGGATGAGTCAACGCATACACCAGCCCGGCCGCACTGAGCAGCCAGATGAGGATGATGGAGATCAGGATCAGATAGAGCAATCCCATAACATGTATAGGATAGCCGACAATTAGGTGTTTGACTTACTCTACTCATGATGGCTTTGTTGTTCGTTGGCTTCTTCCGCTCAAGCCAAAGCTCCATGTTTTCTGCAAAACAGAGCAATCCTGTGAAACAGAATAAAATACCAACGATTCGGCCGCTACTTTGAAGAGACAGCGGGCAGCCTAATACTCCAGTGTCGAATCATGCTGTTGAGGGGCAGATCATGCCCCTATATTCGTACCTTTAGCACGATGATACCGATACGCGCCGATCAACAACAAGAGTGCTAGCGAATAAAACAGCATCCAATGCCCTGAAAAACCACGCGCCACCAAGGCCTGGGCCTGGTGGAACTCCTGCTCAGTAATCTCGCGGATGAAATTGCCGTGATCTTGCAGCGAATAGCGTGCCCCATCGTAATCCGGCGTACCTTCTGACAGTGCCAAAAACACGGTGAAGTTGAATATTCCATAGACAAAGAAAGCACCTGTAAGATACTTAAGCCAAGCCGGCGATGATTTAATTACCAAGTGGTGTTTGTGCTTATCACCGTCGACCGCCTGATCCACAAAGTAAGCCCCACCGATGATGGCGATAAAGACAAACAGATGCAACAACCAGAATATTGATGTCTCAGCGTTAGGATCGATACCAAAGAAGGTCGAGATATGCACAACAGCACTCAACAACAGACAGATCGAAGAAAACAACACGAGAAGCCAAAGCATGCCACACCTTCTTTCACACCCCGGACAGACCCCGGAAGCCCCGAACGATTCCCATGATAGTCTTATATACTGCACGTGGGGCCACCGCTTAACATCATTGGGACACCACCGCTCATTTTTCTCAACTTCAACAGACCCCGCTAACCGGGCAGGAAAGCAGGTCGCGGGCACCCACTGCAAGCAGGTCAGTTCGACTGTATTCTTGTAGTAGGAAATTCATCAACAGGACACGAGCTATGGACTACCAGGCGCTACTGGACGAAGCGATCAAGGAAGCAGAAGCAGGTTTAGCCGAGGGCGGGTTGCCGATCGGCTCGGTGTTGGCTGATAGCGAAGGCAAAGTCGTGGCACGCGGGCACAACCTGCGTGTGCAGACGGGCGATCCGACAGCGCATGCCGAAGTTGCCTGCATCCGTAACGCGGGGCGCCGACGGGACTGGCCTCGATTGACTTTAGTCAGCACGCTCAGCCCGTGCATCATGTGCACCGGGACCAGCCTGCTCTACAAGATCCCGCGCGTCATCATCGGCGAAAACAAGAACTTCATGGGCGCGGAGGACCTGTTCAAACAGCACGGCGTCGAGTTGATCAACATGAACGATCCCCGCTGCATTCAACTTATGGAAGACTTCATCCGCGACCATCCTGATCTTTGGAATGAAGATATCGGTATCGAATAAGGCCGAGTGATTCAGTTAGTGTCTGATGTGGATTCTGGCACACCCAGATGCTCGACAAAGAATTTTGCTGTACGTCGCCAGCCGTAGTCACTACCGCCCGAGCCGTGGCCACCGGAAGGGAAGACGATCAGGTCGAAGTCCTTATTCGCCTTGATAAGCGCATCGGCAACCTGATAGGTTGAAGAAGGATCGACGTTGTTGTCCATCGCGCCGACGGTCAACAATAGTGCGCCCCCGAGCTTGTGCGCATCGACCAAGTTGGAACTGCTGATGTAGCTTTCATCGACGGGGTATCCCATCCAGGCTTCGTTCCACCAGATCTTATCCATACGATTGTCGTGGCAGCCGCAGTCGGCCATGGCGGCTTTGTAGAAGTCGGCATAATCAAGCACGGCACGCATGGCGTTCTGCCCACCCGCCGATCCGCCATAGATGCCGACCCGGTTTATATCCATCGCCGGCTCATGCTCCGCCGCTGCCTTGATCCATGCAATCCGATCGGGGAAGCCCGCATCCTTCAGGTTTTTCCAGGCGACATCGTGGAACGCCTTGCTGCGCCAGTTCGTCCCCATCCCGTCGACCTGCACGACGATGAAGCCGAGTTCAGCGAATTGCTGCGCGCCGTGATAAGCCGAGAAAGACTTAGGCACGTGCTGGCCGTGCGGGCCGGCGTAGATCTGTTCGAGGACGGGATAACGTTTGTTTGGATCGAAGTTGGTCGGGCGATGGATCACGCCCCAGATATCGGTTTGGCCGTCCCGGCCCTTGGCGACGAAGGGTTCAGGCAATCTGCCGACCACATCAATAAGCAATGAACAATCCGCACGCGACAACTCACACACCAGCGACCCATCCTCACTTCGCCTTAGTTCATACACCGGCGGCTGATCGACGCGCGACCATTTATCAACGTAATGCTTACCATCGGGTGAATAAGTCAGTGCGTGCGTGCCGTTACTTTGCGTAAGTATTGTCAGTTCGCCCGTATCGATATCGACGCGCGCATGGTGCTCGAAGTACGGGTCCCGCCCGCTGTGCGTAGGATGGCCGAGGATGGTCAGTGCTGCGGTGCGGCGACCGTCCGTCACATCGATATCATCGACACGCTTAACAAGCCAGGGCCCACTGGTAACCTGCCGAATAACCGAGCCGCTCTTGCCATCAATCAGGTACAGATGGTTCCAGCCGTCGCGTTCGGACATCCACAAGAATTCATCCGTTTCGTCAAAGTAATGCAGGTACGTCTTGTTGGAATAGTCGATGAACGTGTCGCTGCGTTCATCAACCACCGCGCGGGTCGCGCCGGTATTGGCATCAATCGCGACCACCCGCATGACCTGATGCCCGCGCTGGTTGTATAGGAAGTAACACGTTGAACCGTCTTTAGAGAAGTGAAAACGATTGATCGACCAGGGCTCAGCAAACAATGCATCATCCACCGCGATCTCTTTGCGCTCGATCACATCAAACAAGCGCGGTCCAGGATGATCGATCGGGTCACCCGGCTTGGCGTAATCAATGTCAACCAGCTTAGGCTGCAACTGATCAGGAGGCGAAGACTGGATAAGGTGGACCTTGCGCGGCTGCACCTTTTTCGTCTGCACCGCCAGCACATGCCGACTGTTGGGCGACCAGATCACTTCATGCCCGAAGGTGTTTTCAGGCGATGCATCTTCAGTTAATGCAAAAGGTTCTTCGGTTTCCTGATCAATGAGAACCAGGTTGTGGTTATTCACATCGATCCGCCATCGATCATCAGGCGAAACTCGATCGGGCGGAGCCCACCGCATATCGCGCCGCCAATCATGATCACGATCACGATCGGCCAGATCTTCAGTGACCGGCTCGTTCGGGATGAGAACCACGCCAAACGTCCGCCCCGCTCGCAGACGCAACAGTTCCTGCCCGCCACCATCCTCCACGACACGCCAGACGTGCCCGGCAATGGTGGGCTGGCGGTGCGATTTACCCGGCTTCAACGTCGCGTATGTATGGAACTGCCCATCGGCATCGACCCAGTCCACACGCACAGCATGCTCGTTCTGATTCGTAAAAATCAGTTGCGTTGACCCCGAGCCGCCCCAACTGCGCATGTCCGACCCGGCGGCACGCAGCGGCACCCGGAACGGATCATCCGCCTGCGCCTCTTCAATGCTCGGCTTACCATCACCAACCAAAACACGAACCACCCCCCGCTCGTGAACGACAAGCAGTTGGATATCGTTTTGCTCATCGATCGTGATACGAGCAACAGGCAACCGCTGCGGATCAATCGTGATCGGATCGCCTGACTGACTGAAGTGCGCTTCGAGCAGCTTCGCCAATGCTTCGTGATCGAAGGCGGGGCTGCGCTTGGCGTTAACGGTATCCACTTCCCAGAAGAATAGATCGCCACCGGGTTTTTGCACGCGGTACCAGAGCCGGCGGCCATCGGCCGTCCACTGCACGTTCAGGTCGGCGTTGAGCACCTTGCCTCCCACGCGCTGACGAAGCCCGCTTGCACGGTTCAAATCTTCATCCGTAAGCAGGCCCGAAACCGGAACGCTCAGCACGCTATTCAACAAACAACACAGACCGACCAGGAGAATCATGTGCCGGCCCAAATCATTCATGTGCTTCATCTTCACAACATCCCAAGCAAGTTACCGCAAAACCGCGTCCTATCTGCTACCTGATCTTCCTGTACGCCCAGATGAAGATAACAATAAAAGCAAGATCAAGTACGAAAAAAGGCTTCCATATGGTAGGCACGCCGGCGTCAAGCCAGTGCCAGCCGACGGTCAGGCAGTAACTTACCTTGAGCAGTACTCCGTACGGGATGAGATTGCGGTTGCGCTTCGGGTTCATGGCTACCGCAAAGAACATCAGTGCAAAGACAATCAACAGAAGCGCGGCAAAGTGGATGTAGCCGAAGTGGTTGGGCGGGGTAACGTCAAAACGCTCGTAGATCGTCGGCGCAACAAAAAGAAACGCAACGCCAAGCAGGCCGTCGTAGAGCCCTGCGATGACAAAGATGGGTTTGATGGCCGGGCTGGATCGAGACATGGGAAGACCTCCTGCAAACCCCGGCCCCTGGAGTCTTACACTGTCTCCTTTATACCCGCAATCGATCCGTTCGTCGCCCTGCGGTACTTGCGTTTGAAAATATCATGCCGCCAATTGGTCGCCTCATCGCTGTAGAGCCGAACAGCCAGGTTGTGGAAACCTAGAACAAGTTCGTCCGCCGTCATGGGCGCGGGCCGATAGGTCAGGTCAAACAAGGTGCATCGGTGCCATGCGTTCTGTTCGAGCAGCCGGTTCTCACGTTGCAACCTGGCATAAAGCGGCGTGCCCGGGAAAGGCGTCTGCAAGGTGATCTGCACGTCGTAGATTTCTAGTTCGCGAGCGAAGTCATAGACCTTGTCGAAGACATCAGTGGTTTGCCCGTCGAGCCCGAGGATGAAGCAGCCGTTAACGCGGATGCCGTGTGATTGGATGTTGTGGATCAGGCGGAGTGTGTCTTCACGTCGCTTGTTCTTCCAGTCGGTCTTCAGCTCAAGCCCTTGCAGGCTCTGCTCAGTCGGGCTTTCCAACCCGATCAGCACCTCGGCGCAGCCGGCGTCTCGCATGAGGACAAGCAATTCATCATCTTCACCGACACTGATATCGGTCTCGGTGAACCATTTGATCCTGCGTTCAGCCAGCTTGGGTAGAAGCCTCTTCCAATAACGCTTATCCACAAAGCTGTTGTCATCCGCGAACTCGATAAACGGCCTCGCCCAGCGCCCGCGGATGCGATCAACCTCCGCCAACACTTTTTCGATCGGCTTCTGCTTGTACTTCGGCGTCAGCAGGATCGAGCTGGCACAGAACTCACACCGCCAGGGACAGCCGCGCGAGGTCTGCACGGTGATGCGGTTGTACTTATCCATATCCAGCAGGTGAAATGCAGGCATGGGGCTCTCGTCCAGGTCGAACTCGCTGGGCCTGCCTGTATAGATGCGTTGTAGTTCGTCGGCCTCAGCGTCTTTCAATAAATCGAGCCAACACAACTCGCCCTCCCCCACCACGACCGCATCACAATGTTCGAGTGCTTCCTCCGGCAAACAAGTGACATGCAACCCGCCCATCACAACACGAGCGCCCTCAGCCCGGCATTGGTCGGCCAGTTCATAAGCCTCCGGCGCCTGGGCTGTGAAGGTTGAAATAGCTACCAGGTCGAACGCCGCCCAGTCCATCTGAATATCGGCGATGTCCTGCACATCCAGATACTCAACCTCATATTGCTCGGGCGTCATGCCGGCCAAGGTCAGCAAGCCCAGACTCGGTAGGGATGCGATTGTTTTACTGCGTTCGACGAAACCGGGAAGCGTCAGCCCCAGACGCAACAGTTCCTCATCACACGCCCGCACACCACTCATGGCAATCAATCCGATTTTCATGGTAAGCCCCCTTTCGCTTGCTATTTGAATTGATGGCAATAAACCACGGCTGCGAACCAGCCACAGCCGACAACCAGACTCAACACCGGTATAAAGAACAGCCCCCGAAAGCGCTCGATCCACGCTGAAAGAAAACACACACTCGGCATCGCCACCGCACCGACGATCAACAAAAGCCCCGGCCAGAACACACTTGAATCCGGCACACCCAGTGACCTTACGCTAAGCGTCAATCCCATGTTCAGCATCGCGGTACCCAGAAAAGCGATATGCCCGAGGCGCATCATTCGCCGCCGCCAGGATGCGTAGCCGCCCATGAACGTTTCTTTATGGAAACCCATCCCCAGAAGCGCTCCAACGAGCAATCCCGTCACAATCCAGCACCAGGCGAAGATCAGGTTCACGCTCGGCATGTCGGCACCCTTTTGGCGTAGCTTTTTTACGGATGCATTGTGACAAGGTCTTGACAATCAGCCATCTGAACTTTATTTTGTAAGTGTACACTTACGTTTTAACGATTGCAAGCCGATAGACACAAAACAACGATGTAAAGGCGCTCACGCAGCAGGCAACCATTTAGTACTAAAGCGCGTAATTGCTTGTTTTTAAAGAATTAACGCTCCGCAATGCGATAGAAACAGAAAACATGGCGGGCGTAAGGGGTAGGTGATGGCAAGTTTGGCTCTGGTACTGGGTTTCGTGGCGTTGCTTCTGGCGATCATCGGCTGGATCGAACAGCGCCAGATGCAGAAGCAGATCAGTCGGCTGCAACAGATCGTTTCCCGGCTGCAAAATCAACCGCCGGCCCAGGCCCCGGTTCAGCCGCGACCCATGCCGAAGGTGGATCGGCAAGTCAGCGCACCGGTTCAGACCGCTTTTATCCAACCCGAACCACCAGCACCTGCCGCACCCGAGAAGGATGTTTCTATCCCGGCAACAGAACCCAAGCCGCCTGTCACAACACCTGTTGCACCACCTGAAGCGGCTATAGAAGAAACGACTCCCGAAGTCACTGAACCACCTGTTGAACAAAGCAACACTGCAACAAAAGCAACCGAACCCGAGGATGAGCAGACTTACAGCCTGGTAGAGCCGACCTCAGCCGAAGCAAGTAAGAAGGAAACGCTGCATCGTCTAACATCTGTCGCCAGGGAAGTGCAAGGCGGCGCCCTCAGTGGGGCATCGATCACCGGAGCTGATTCTTCTCACACTACAACAACACCTCCCCGGCAAACTAAGCCGTGGTATCCAGCCAAAATATCACCCAGGCCCAAGCAAAAGAAAGTATCGCTGGAAGAACGTCTCGGCGCGGGCGTGTATATCTGGATCGGCGGGATCGCGCTCATGCTGGCCGGAGCGTTTCTGGTTAAGTATTCGTTCGATAACAACCTGTTGTCTGTGCAGGCAAGACTGTCGATCGCGGGCATTTCCGGGGCGATTATGACACTTGCGAGCCTGTGGCTGCGCAAACGTGCCGACAAAGTGGCATCGGCTGTCTGTGCAGCGGGCGTGGCGATCATGTTCGCGACGGTGTTAGCGGCGACCGCCTTCTTTGAAGTCTTACAACCCTGGCAAGGCTTCACCCTGATGGCGGTGATCACGGCCATTGCGGTCGGGATGTCGCTGCTGCATGGGCAATTCGTTGCACTGCTGGGCCTGGTCGGTGGCTTTGCGACGCCGACACTGATCAGCGGTAACGACAAATCGTGGGAGTTAACGTTTACGTACCTGCTCCTGCTTGAGGTCGGCTTGTCAGTGATCACACGGAAGAAGCAGTGGTTCGGCTTATCCGCGCTGACGCTTCTGGCATCGGTCGTCACGACGCTGGCATACACGATCTTCGCATGGGACCCGAACCACAGCCAGTGGCTGGTCATGTTCGCGTTGGGTACGGCTGTGGTGTTCGTGACCAATGCCGTCAAGGCAAGCGATCAGGAAGAAAGCAGGATTGGCTGGGTCGGCCGGATCTGGCTGGGGCTCAGCGCAGTTGGCAGCAGCGCCCTGCTGATGGCGATGTTCGTGGCGTACAGCCACTTCTCGATGCTGGAGCTTTCGTCGCTAGGCCTGCTTGCGGCCGGGACACTGGTGCTCTCGCGATTTGATCGTCGGTATATCCCGCTGACGTACCTTGGCGCGGGCTTATGCGGGATGATGCTATTGGCATGGCCCTTAGCTACTAAAGCGGGGTACGCCGAGCTCGATCCATCAGAGTACTACCTGCTGGCAATCGGGTATGGATCGGTGTTCTTTGTGGGCGGACTGCTTTGCCTGTGGCGCAACACGCAGCCCGGCCTGTTCGCGTGGCTGTCGGCGGCAAGCTCGCTTGTCTTTGTATTGCTTGCGCATCTTGGCCAAAGACATGACCTGCCTCACTGGCTTGACTGGTGGATGGTGTATACCACCGCATCGGCGCTCGCCATCATCGCCACAGTTATCGTCTGGCGCACGCGGCAGCGCCACGGCACGCTTGTCATCGACGCGTATGCATTGATAGCCTCGGCATCGGCGACGTTTGCCATCTGGTTTGCTTTCGATCACCCGTGGGTCGCGCCGGCCTGGTGCGGACTGGCGGTGGTGATCGCAGCGGTCGGGATGCGGCTGAGCCTGCGATGGCTGCTGATCCCCACGTGCTGGCTGACGGCCGGTTGCATCAGCCAACTGATCTACCCGGGCGTGTTGCGTTACGACTTACCGATGCGACCGGTATTTAACACGATGCTGGCGCACTTAGGCCTGCCGGCGTTGGGCTTCGCCGCGATCGCGTGGATCTATCACCGCAACCCCTGGCTGTGGGTGCGATCGTTATTCCAGGCGCTGGCGCTCGTCACCGCCACGATCACGATCAGCCTTCAGTTGCGCCTTGGCTTCGACCCTGAAAATCTCTGGTCGGCGCCGCCAACGCTGGTGGAATGGGCGACCTATGCCGGGCTCTGGCTAGCAGTGGGCAGCGTCGTGATTTGGCGATTCAAGCAGGCTTCGCTTGATGGGCTGCGAAAGGCGGCGATCGGGATCGGGATGTTTGGACTGATCGCGTCTCTGCTGCAATTGCTGATCTTCTCAAACCCGCTACTCAAACAGGCGGATGTTGGCAGCATGCTGGTTTTGAACTGGCTTCTGTATATCTATGGTTTACCGTGCGTGCTGGCCGGTCTTTTTGCGTGGCTGTTGCCAGGTGAATCCGGCCCCTTTAAGAAAGCAGCGGGCATCATATCGTTTGTCTTGCTCTTCGCGCTGGTGACACTGCAAGTGCGTCACGGATTCATGGGCCAGGAAGAAATGCCCTTGCGGCTTGACAACGGTATCGGCCTGCATGAATGGGCGACCTACAGCATAGCCTGGATCGTGGTGTCGCTGGCCATATTCTGGCTAAGCCGATGGGTGAAGATCACAGCGCTTCGGCAAGCCGCCGATGTCATCGGTTGGGCCGGGCTGGCCGCCGCGGTGCTTGGGCCGTTGGTGCTGGACAACCCGATGCTCAAATCAGCAAACCTCGGTGAACTGCGTGTGCTGAACTGGCTTTTGTATATCTACGGCGTACCGGCCCTGTTGGCATTTTTGCTCGCGAGAGTCGCTGACAAAAACAGCCCGCTGCGGCAGGTGGGTTACGCGCTTTCATTCGTTCTACTGTTCGTGCTTACTTCCCTGCAGATCAGGCACGGGTTTACCGGGCCCGACACGCAATGGAGCGAGAACAACGACATCAGCCTGCACGAATGGGCGACCTACAGCGTGATCTGGCTTACTTTAGCAATCGTTCTGTCATGGATCGGATCGCGTTTGAAGATGAAGCCCTTCGAGTGGGCGGGCGTAGCCATCGGCGTGGCCGGTTTCGTCGCTTCAATCGTCGGCCCGCTTGGCGTTGATAATCCACTGTTCCACCAGACGGACGTCGGCTCGCTGCGCGTGTTGAACTGGCTGCTCTATCTGTATGGTTTGCCATGCGTGTTGGCGGCCGTGCTCGGTTATACCTCGCGCATCAAAGAAGTGCCGATGAAACCGATCGCAACCGTGGTCTCGCTGCTGCTGCTGTTTGTTTTCGTATCCCTGGAAGTGCGCCAGGGATTCGTCGGCAGCGACCTGTTACTGAAAACCCACCCAATCACTCAGGCCGAAAGCTACGGCTACTCCATGGCGTGGGTGTCACTGGCGCTTATCCTGCTGGCTGGTGGATTGGTAACAGGCAGCACAGCTTTGCGGTATGGTTCGCTGGCGGTGATGCTGGTTGCGGTGGGCAAAGTGGCGATTGATTCGTTCAAGCTGCAGGACCTCTGGCGCGTGCTGAGCCTGCTGGGTCTCGGCCTGAGCCTGATCGTGCTTGGATATGTGTACCAGCGCTATGTCTTCCGCAGGCCAAAGCAATCGGAGATAGAAGCCAAAAAGCCGACATCCATGATGGAGAGTGAGACTGACTGATGGCAAGACCGAACCTATCCAATCAGCGGCGGGCTGAACTGGTGCCCGTGCTGGCGCGTGCGTTTGCGGAATTAGGTTACCGACGCGCAACGACCGCCGCCCTTGCAGAGCGTTGCGGCTTGCGTGAGAACCAGCTTTACCGGCTCTGGCCTAACAAAAAGGCGATGTTCCTGGCGTCGATCGATTATCTCTATGAATACACCGCCGAAATCTGGAGCCGGCTGCTTAATGAAGAAGATGATGTCTCCCCGGCCGAACGCATCCTGAACTGGGAAGGCGAACACCGCGGCGAAACCGGCTTGCACCGCATCACCTTTGCCGGGCTCAACGAAGCCGATGACCCCGAGGTCCGCGAAGCGCTCAAACGCATGTACCGCAAGTTTCACCGCTTCATCATCGGCCAGGTCAAAGCCCATCGCGAAACAGCAGGGTCAGCAGATCATCCCGACGCGACCCTCACCGCCTGGTCCGTTATTGCTCTTGGCATGATGACCAATATCACGCACGAACTCGGCCTGCTGAACAGCAAAGCGCAGGGCAAACTCTTTCAGGAAGTCGGCCGGCTTCTACTTGAAGGCGAATCCAGCAAATCCTGACAGTGCAACATCAATGCAGGAACAGGCGCAGGCCGGTGAACGCCATCGCCATGCCGTGCTCGTCCGCTGCGTCGATCACATCCTGGTCACGCGCCGAGCCGCCCGCTTCCGCCAGGTACTTTGCCCCGCTGCGCACCGCACGGTCGAGGTTGTCGCGGAACGGGATGAACGCATCGGAACTCAGCACGACGCCGTTAAACTGCTTCGCCCAATCCAGCCGTTCCTGTTCAGTGATCGGGTCCGGATCGGCGGCCAGGGCTTTGGCGAGCACCGCCCTTTCACCTTCATCAAGCTCGTGATAGCGCACGAACTGATCCATCGCGTTGACCTTTTCCGACTTGGGCAGCCCGTCCACGTACTTCAATGACAGCGCCTTGGGATGCATCTTCAGGAACCAGCGGTCGGCCTTTTCGCAGGCAAGTCGGGTACAAGCAATACGAGACTGCTGGCCCGCGCCGACACCCACCGCCTGGCCGCGATAGCCGACGGTGATCGAGTTGCTCTGCGTGTGCTTGAGCGTGATCGTTGCGACGATGAGCGTTTCCATCACATCATCGGGGATGGTCTTGTTCTTCGTGACGACGTTCTTAAATAGCTCCGCGTCGATGACGCTGTCGTTGTAGGACTGTTCGAGTGTCAGGCCGAACTCGACGCGGGTTTCGACAGCCGGGGGTTCGTAAGTCGGGTCTATCTTAAGTACGCAGTACTTACCGCCCTTCTTCGCTTTGATGATTTCCAAGGCTTCGGGTTCGTAATCCGGCGCGACGATGCCATCCGAAACCTCCGGCTTGATGATTTTGGCAAGCGACACGTCGACGGTATCTGACACGCTTATGAAGTCGCCGAAGCTGGCGACGCGGTCGCTGCTGCGCGCCTTGGCATAAGCGGTGGCGACGGGTGACATGTCGGAGCCATCGTAGAAGTGGGCATTGCAGAATTCGTCGGTCAGGCTCCCCGCCACGGCCGCGCCGGCGGGGCTCACATGTTTGAACGAGGCCGCGGCGGGTTGATTAGTCGACTTCTTGAGTTCACGCACGAGTTGCCAGCCGCGCAGGGCGTCCAGCACGTTGATGTAACCGGGAGCCCCGTTGACCACGGTCAGTGGGCCGTCTTCGAGCGGGCTGATGAGCTTGGCGTGTGACTGGTTGGGGTTACAGCCATACTTCATGGTGATCTGCATCGGGCGTTATCCTTAGCAATCTGGCGGTGGCGTTGGGTGGGAATGGGCAGCTTGGCCCACGATCGTTGCCCGCCATGCTACTGATTTGTCCGCCGCTTTGCCGAGCCGATTTTGCCGCAGATGGAGGCACATTGGCGAGCCAAGCCGTCAGCGTTATAATGCTTCGCTTACGGGCCATTAGCGCAGTTGGCTAGCGCGCCTCGTTGACATCGAGGAGGTCACTGGTTCAAGTCCAGTATGGCCCATTCAAGCATTTCTTTATTAATCAATGACTTATAGATTGTTAAGCCGGGGGCGGATTATCTATATAGAAGTAGTACTTCCCACGCATCACGCATCCATGCGGGCGATGTGCCAGTGGAATGCCTGTTTAAATAAAAGTGCGGTGATCACTGCCCCGCCGCCCAGCAGCACCGCGACAAGATATTCACCCACGACCAGTTCACTGATCGCTAAGACCGCCAACGTGATCCAGACCGCACCCATAACAGCGGCAGCCATCCCACCCACGATCAGGCCCCGAGGGGTTTCCGGGCAATCGCCTTCCGCTTCAAGTGCACGCCGCACCGGCCCCCAGGCGCCCATGGGCTTGGCTCTGCGATAGAACGCTTTGAGCGTCGCCATGTCCTGCGGCGGCGTAACCAGCGTGACAATGATCCACAGCGATGTCGTCGCAGCCATCGCGATCACCGCCTGCAGCATACCCATCCCCTGTGCAACAGCTTCACCTTCCTCAAGCTTCGCTTGCCACAGCGGCCAGGCCTTGAGAGCAAAACCCAAAGCAAAGTAAACGATCGGCCCGCCAAGTGTCGCCGTACACCAGGACCAGATATTCACCCGCCACCACCACCACTGCCCCCAACCAAACACCAGCGAGGAGCCGAACATCCCCGCCAGCAGGATAGCGATGCCGATCAGGGATTCCGAGGCGTACATGACGACCACGCCCATCGCGAGAATCACAAGGATCAGCACACGTCCGATCTGTACCGCCACGCGTTGTGACAGGTCCGGCTTGAACTGACGTACAACGTCGTTGACCAGTGTTTGCGAGCCGTAGTTAAGCTGGCTATCGATCGTAGACATGACGCTGGCAAGCAGTGCCGCCAGCGCAACACCCAACAAACCGACCGGCAGATAATCATGGAGCATGATGCCATAGACCGCCTCGCGCTCGGCGGGTGTGGCGGTGTACATCTCGGGGTGGTTAGCAATCGCGCCCAGGGTCGGCAGCGTCAGAAGCAATAACATCGCGAACAGGGCCAGTTGCCCCCAGATACCAACCTTCGCCGCATCCACAGCAGATCGGCAGGACATCATGCGCTGGCCATCGATGTTGACGTTCCCACCGACGCCGATGGTCGATACGAGTGTCCAGGCAAGGACGAGTAACGGGCTCATCACCGGATGCCCGGGGACTGGCAGGATAGATAGCGCATCCGATGCGTGCTCCGGCAAAGCAGTTTGCACCGCGTCTGCAAGTTGCGTGGGGCCGCCGAACTGCCAGAGCACAGCAAACAGCAGTATCGCGTTTGCCAGCAGAATAATCATGGTCTGCAATACATCGGTAACCAGCACCCCGGTGTAGCCCGATACCCAGACATAGACGATCAGGATAGGCAAAACGAGTAGAAGCGTCGTGGCTTTATGTTCGATGCCGAAGATTGGGCCGAAGATCATGTGTACGCCTAGCAGGCCCGCGCCGATCCATGGGATCATGCCGACGACGACGCTGTAGAGCGACAGATAAACACGGGAGAAAGTCCCCAGCCCCCCACCAAAGCGCAGGGACAAAAACTCCGGCCCCGTATTAATCTTCAACTGCCGCCAGCGCACCGCAAAGAGCATCGCGATCAGCATCATCGCCAAACCAAACCTCGACAGATACAACCACGCGGCCGACAAACCCACCACCACCGTGAAACCACAATAAGCAGGCGCCACATCGGAATTCATAGCTGTGACCGCGTAAGAAATGCCGTTGACCCACCCCGGCACCTTGCGTCCTGCAAGGTAGTAACCATCCTCCCCCTTACTGCCGCTACGCAACACACGCGAGGCAAGGATACCGATAGCAAAACTTCCGATCAGGTAAACGCCGACGATGCCGGCATCAATCATTCGAGGTGAGTCAAGCGTCATATCTGAAACCCGAGTTGAGTGTTGTCGCCGTAGTGTTTAGAGGTTCAACAAGGCCGTAGCTATTGCGTGACACACATGCATCAACAGAAACGCTGTTGACGCTATATCGAATTGGGCTCGAGTTGGACATAACCGGAACGTGAAGCAGGATCAGCGATGACGTCCAGGATCGCTCGCACCATCAAAGATTCCTGCCTCGCTATCGTGGGTTCGCCCGTCTCCAGAAAATCAAGGACCGCCGAGGCGGTATCTACGAATAATGTGTCCAACCCTACGGGGATGTACCGCGTCCCCTTGGCGGTTGTAACCGTGGCGGCGTAGCCCACATGCGTGCCGATATTAAAGTCGATAACCGCAGTCCGACCTTCAGTGAATAATATCGTGATCACCGGATGCTTTTCGTCACCCACCGAATTCACCGCCAGCGCATCAGGCCCCATACAACTGATAATCAGCTCAACGGGATGTATACCGTACTCCTCAAAGGTGCTGCCGCCCGCCCATGTAACCATATGCTTAACAGGTTCTGCGCATTGCGCAACCACACGTTGCACCTCGGTGTAACGCAGCGCAGAAGTGGTTTGAATATTCACTTGATGCTTGTCAGCAAGTCCAAAAATGCGATGTGCCGTTAACAGATCAGGCGAAAATGGTTTATCTACGTATGTCGTTTTACCCATCGGCAACACCTGCCGGCAAAGCTCGAAGTGCACCTCGGGATTTGAAGGCGCGAGAATCATGTAGGCATCGACCGCCTCGTTTAATGCTTCGACCGAATTGAAGTAGTCGAGTTCATGATCCTGCGCCCATTGCCTGCTTGGATCCTGCTGCATCGCGGTCGCACCCGCTACAGAAATCCCACGGCAGGCTAACGGACCACGGATCGCTTTTAGAAAAACATCCGCGTGAAAGTTATTCAGATCGTAATCAACAAAACCGATGCGCTTGACAGGCCCAGACACTTGCAACGCTCATGACCTCCATTGTGGATTTGCGGATTGTCAACTGCTGATGACGGGATGCTTCGGGCACAAAAACTGAATTGATACTTCGTTCAGAGATAGTTGCCCATAACCAAAACGTTTGTTCTCACGACGCCTTGGAGCCGGCGAGAATATAGCATCGCGCTGATGCAATCAATAAGGCATCATCACTTTGATTTATTATCACGGACTTGGGAACCGCTTCACCTTACAACAACCCTATGGGTGGGCGAGTCGACCATGATGATTTTATTATTCACATGAAGTTCTGGTAAGAAATAATATTCAGCGCTGCGGCCACACCTGTTGCATTACCCGATGACACATTCTGTCGTCACCACCCGCTTTGATTAGATTGGTCCCAGGACTGAATCTTATCCATCGGACAATGACGAACATCAGGCCCGGGCCGAAGCTGTCATGAATGAAACGATGACAAGACCGCCGGACCACCAGGACCTGCCTCAGCACAAGATGAAGTATCCCGGACACCGCCCCATATTCTGCCGGTTGAAGCATATGACTCATCACCAAATTCTAAAGCTAAGACTTTTAATAAGGACAGAATAGTGGTAAATTTACGTGTTCATGCGGCGACGTCGTATCCTGTTCCGCCGCTTTGGAGGACACTCAGTCGTACCGACACGATCGGTAAATTTATAAACACTCAATTCTGAACCTTTTAGACGGACAACCATCATGCCCGACCAAGTCAAGTACCTGCTCGAAGAGTCCCAGATCCCCACCGCCTGGTACAACATCCAGGCCGATTTACCCTCGCCGGTGCCCCCCACGCTGCACCCGGGGACCGGTCAGCCCGCGACGGCTGAGGACCTGGCTGTTATTTTCCCCGACGCGTTGATCGAGCAGGAAGTGACGACCGAGCGGGATATCCCGATCCCCGAGCCGGTGCGTGAGATGTACAAGATCTGGCGTCCGTCTCCGATGTTCCGCGCCCGTCGATTGGAAAAAGCGCTCGGCACACCGGCGAAGATCTATTACAAATATGAAGGCGTTTCACCCGCCGGCTCGCATAAGCCGAATACCGCTCTGGCGCAGGCCTGGTACAACAAAGAAGCCGGCGTCACCAAGCTGACCACCGAAACCGGCGCGGGCCAATGGGGTTCCTCCCTGGCGCTGGCGTGCTCGTTGATCGGCGGCATCGAGTGCAAGGTCTACATGGTCAAGTGCTCGGCCCAGCAGAAGCCCTACCGCAAAGCCTACATGGAAGCCTTCGGCGCAACCTGCACCGCCAGCCCGTCGGATGAAACCGAAGCCGGCCGTGCCATCCTCGCCAAGGACCCGGATTGCCCCGGCTCGCTCGGTATCGCGATCAGCGAAGCGGTGGAAGTCGCCGCCAAAGACCCCAACGCCAAGTACGCGCTCGGCTCCGTGCTCAATCACGTACTCCTGCACCAGACCATCATCGGCCAGGAATGCGCGTTGCAGCTCGAGATGGCGGGCGACGATCCGGATGTCATCGTCGGCTGCACCGGCGGCGGCTCGAACTTTGCCGGCATCACGTTCCCCTTCCTCGGCGAACAACTGCGCGGCGGCAAGAAGCGCCGGATCGTCGCGGTCGAACCCGCTGCCTGCCCGTCGCTGACACGCGGCAAGTATGCCTACGACTTCGGTGACACCGCTCACCTCACACCGTTGGTCAAGATGCACACACTCGGTTCAACCTTCGTGCCCCCGGCGATCCACACCGGCGGCCTGCGCTACCACGGCATGGCGCCGTTGGTCTCGCACGTCGTCGAGCTAGGCCTGGCCGATCCGATCGGCATCCCGCAACTCGAAGCGTTTGCCGCCGGCGTCCAGTTCGCTAAGGCCGAAGGCATTTTGCCCGCTCCGGAAGCCAACCACGCCGTCGCGGGTGCGATCCGTGAAGCGATGCGTTGCAAGGAAGAAGGTAAGAGCGAAGTCATCCTCTTCAATCTCTGCGGCCACGGCCACTTCGATATGGCGGCCTACATCGCCTACAACGCAGGCGAGTTGCACGACTACGAATACCCGGAAGCAGAAATCGCCATGGCACTCGCGGGACTTCCGGTTGTCGCGGGTCAATAAGCCGAATTAAAACTCGCAGAAATCAAGAAATAAATCTTAAAAGCCACATGCTTTTTGCGTGTGGCTTTTTCATTTCAGAACGAACCAATCGCGTTTATACATTGATAATTGATGTATCTTATCCGTCGCTTCGTTTCATATGATTGGAGAACGAAATGAATTCGCGATTGTCTTTATTGCTTCTCTTCAGTTCATTATTTGCATGCACCGGCGCATTTGCTTCCGAAGATACAAAAACTGAAAAACCAAATATCCTGCTGATCTTCATCGATGATATGGGTTACGCGGATGTGGGTTGCTACGGCTCGCCGTTACCGCAGACGCCGAATATCGATCAACTGGCCGAATCGGGCGTGCGCTTTACGGATGGCTATGCGGCCGCGCCGATCTGCTCCGCCTCGCGCGCCGGGCTGATGACCGGACGTTCACCGGCAAGGCTTGGATTTGAATTTGTCACAACATACGATGACAGAAATCCAACGAAAGAGCAGTGGTCGAAGAAGTACGAAAAGTACCCGCTCGTTCCGCCTTCTCAAACCAAGAACCTGCCGCTCGATGAGCGGACGATGGCCGAGCAACTCGCCGATGCCGGCTACGTTACCGGGATGGCCGGCAAGTGGCACCTGGCCGCCCACCACGGCGGTTACCTCGGGATCAGCCCGACACACAGTCCGCTCAAACAAGGCTTTGAATGGTTCGCTGACACGCAAGGGTCTCACCCATACAGTTATCCGAAAAGCGAACGCGGCAAACCCGGCGAATTCAAGCCCGGCGAATTCCCCGAAGATGAACTGACACAACAAGCGATCAACTTCCTTAATCAGGAACACGACAAGCCGTTCTTCCTGTACGTCGCGCATTATTACGTGCACGATCCGCTCGATACGAAGTGTGGCTGGCTGCTGGAGAAGTATCGCGAAAAAGCCGGACCCGATATGGACGATGATCGTGTGCTCTATGCCGCGTTTGTCGAAACGATGGACCATTACGTCGGACAGTTGCTCGACGCACTGGAAGCTTCAGGACACGCCGACGACACGCTGGTTGTGTTGACTTCGGATAACGGCGGGCACCCGCAATGGGCGTGGAATCGGCCGCTGCGTGGCAGCAAGTGGAATCTTTACGAAGGCGGCGTGCGCGAACCGTTTATCGTACGCTGGCCAGGCGTGACCAAAGCGGGAACGACCTGCGATGTACCCGTAACCAACATGGACCTGCTGCCGACTTTCATGGCGGCGGCGGGCAGCGAACCCGATGCAGATCGTGAATATGACGGCATGTCGATCCTCCCACTAATCAAGGGCGAATCAACCCCCGAACAACTCACCGACCGACCGCTCTTCTGGCACTTCCCCTGGTATCACTGGCGCCCCAACACACACTTCGACGCACCGATCGGTATCGAGGACGGCTACATCAGCCTCACCCGGCCACAGTCTTCGATCCGCAAAGGTAAGCACAAGCTGATGTACTTCTACGAAGACAAGAGCGTCGAGTTGTACGACCTTGAAAACGACATCGCGGAACAACACGATCTGAGCAGCGAAAAACCCGAGTTGGCGGAACAACTGAGAAACGAGTTATTAACTTATCTTGAACACGTGCACGCACGTTTCCCAATGACTCACGAAGACTATCTGAAGAACGAATAATCCGCGCATCATCAATTTTGTGTAAACACAAAACGGAGCCCACGCTCGAAGAACGTGGGCTCCGTTTTGATATCCAATACTTCAGCAGATCGCTTACACGATGTAATCCACATCCGCATCAACAAAGTCTATCTCTGTTTCGGACATGTACTCGTTACGACGTTCATCGGTCAGGTCCTGGCAATCGTTGGCATGGAACCAATCCCGCCCCTGCAGACCGAGCAGGATGTCGAAACTGTTGTCATCAAAGACGTTGGTTTCATCAAGAACGCTCGACCCGTTCAGGCCGGTGCCGTTGATGATGTTATTGATGCGACCCACATAGCCAAGATCGGTGCGGGACCATTCGGCAAGAATCGCTCGCTCCGCAGCCAGGTCGCGCCCTTCAACGTACACGCCGCCGACCAGAATATCATCCTGGTTGTTACCCAGAACCAGGTCACTACCCAGCCCGCCGACGAGGAAGTCCCGGCCGTTGCCGCCCGAGATCAGATCGCAGCCGTCACCGCCGGAGATAAAGTCGTTGGCGTCACCGCCACAGAGCATGTCGTTGCCGTCACTGCCGTAGAGTTCAGCTTTCAGATCGCCCAGGTTGCAACGCACCTTGATCTGATCGTTGCCGGCCCGTCCATCGGCGATCACACGATCCGCGCCGACGATGCCGTCTTCGATGTAGACATTGCCGGTATCCAGTTCATGAACGATGACCTTGAGCGTCCCGGGTGTCCAGCACGACTTGCGGACACGGATGATGTCCCGACCGTTGGAGCCGGCGATCTGGATCGTGGTCTGTGATGGGTCCAGCGGGTCAGGCCCGACGAGGATGACCACCGAGCTGGTCGATAGCGTGCTGCTGCCGACGCCGCCGTCGTTGTCGGTGACGGTGAAGGTCACATCGAACGTGCCGGCATCTTCAGGCGTGAAGTCGAATGTGCTGCCCGTTCCGGTCGCCACAACCGCCCCACCGCTATCGGTGACGGTCCATTCCGTGGTGTGCGTATCGAGCACGCCGGGGTCGCTGTAGCTGCCGGTGAAGCTGAGCGTGCTGCCGCGCAGCGCCTGGGTATCACCGACGATCGGATCGACGATCGGAGCGACATTGGCGATGTCAGCCGTGAGTGTGTCGGTCGTGACCCGGCCATCGCTTGCGGTGACCGTCAGCGTGACGGTGTATAAGCCGTTATCCAGGTAGGTGTGGTCCTGTTCGAGTGTGGTATCAGTGATAACCGTGCCGTCGCCGAAGTCCCAATCGATGGTGTAGGTCAACGGCTCGGACGTGCCGGAGGCGAAGAACACATCGTTCTGGGAGGTCGATGTAGCACGAGATAACCAGACGACATTGTCACCGGAAACCAGAGGTTGCGTATCCAGTTGTGAACTGCTGCTGATATTCGTGGTGATCGCGGTGTCGATGTTATAAAGATAGACATCCGTATAGCCGGACCAGATGATGTTGTTGCCGGAGATATCCGGTGTGGTCAGGAAGGGCGCGGGCGCATTGGTCAGGTTGACGGTGACGGCGGTATCGATGTTGTGCCAATACACATCCGCGTTGCCGTCCCAGACGATATTCCTGCCGGAAACCTTGGGCACGACATCGGAGACGCCGGCCGAACCGATGTTCACCGCGGCGGGTGAAGCGGCGGTGCTGTCGTAGTAATAGACATCTCCATCGGTGTACCAGACGACGACGCCGTCCGAGATCTCGTGGCCGTCGTCTTCAGTCGACGAGTTGGAGACATTGACGATCGTGTCGTTGGTCAGGTTGTACATGAAGACGTCGTTGTAGCCACCGACCCCCGGGGATTCCCAGACGACGTTGTCACCGCTGATCTTAGGATCGAGCTGGCTGCCGTTGGCGCCGGGGCCGCTGCCGAGCGGGTAAATCGCGGTGGGTGTGACAGTCGCGGCGGACAGATCAGCCATCATCACGGTATAGAAAGAGCCGACCCGCTGGGTCCAGACCGCGATGTTGCCGTCGATCTCCGGATTAGCAACGGTAACGCCCGCTGAAGCAAGACTTATCGTCGTGCCGTTAACGATGTCGTAGGCGTTGATACCCGCACCGGCGTAAACGATGTAATCACCGCTGATATGCGGATCGCTCTCAAAGATCGTGGTATTGCCGGTGATGTTGATGATGTTGGGGTTGTTCAGCGCATCGGTGGTCCCATCGAAGTAGAGGATCTCGCCGTCGCTTTCCCACACGGCCCGGTTGCCGTCGATATCGAGTTGCTGTTCGCTGGCGCTGGTGCTTGTCAGTTGCAGAACGTCAAACACACCCGGCGTCCCGCCGCCGCCTTCCAGGTCTTCATACGTGCCGGTTACCGAGATCTGGGAGCCTTCATCCGCCACCTGATCTGCGCCGGCATCGACCAGCAACGTTGCGGAGAGTAACAGCCGCTCTTCCAGGCCTTCCATCCGCGGCTGTGGCTTACTCACAGGTTTGGCCGTCAGACCCGAAAGCCGAGCGGCAACAGAACGATGTAAACGTGCAAGTTGGGTTGTAAGTGGCGTCATGTTCCTAATCCCCAAATTGAAAAAACAGAATAGTAAGGATGCACTAGAGACGTGAGACGAAACGGTTGAAAAGTCACGTCAGGGACGACAAATGTCTTGTACTTGTAAATCGTTAGCCCGTCTAAAGCAAGACTTTTTTAATATTTACCAATGAAAAATTATTACCTGTTGATCATCGGCTATTGCATAAGATTGGCGACATAAGTAAAAACCCGTATGAGATGCCGAAGCAAGCTGTCAAGATGGGCAGTTTCTCAATGCTGATTCAGAATCATTAGTGATGTATGAACTCAATCGAGCGTGCGCATAAAAGAGATTGATCTCGCTGCTTTGCCGGCAAATGATCGTTGTTCCGCAGAAGTAATTCACCAATCTCAGAATGGACGATGTAGAAGACAACATGACATCAGTACACGAAAAACAATCCACCACTGATAAATCCCTGCGCGTTATGGTCCTGGCGGGCGGCCCGGATCGCGAGCGCGAGGTGAGTCTCGTAGGTGGCGGGCAAGTCGCGCAAGCTTTGCGCGATGCGGGCCATGATGTCATGCAACGTGACATCATGCCGGATGATCTTTCGTCACTGGACGCATTCACCTCATGGCAAGGTGACGTCGTCTTCCCCGTGCTTCATGGCAGATGGGGCGAAGGCGGCGGCCTCCAACGCATACTCAGCGAACGCAATCTGAACTACGTCGGTAGCGGACCCGCTGCCGCGAGCCTCTGCATCAACAAACACCTGACCAAACTCACTGTTGCCAAACACGGTGTCGCAACCCCCGAGTCTGAACTGCTTCTGCCGGGGCAGCAGCGCACGTTACAAGCCCCGGTCGTCATCAAAGCCCTGGAAGAGGGTTCGACGCTTGGTCTGGAGATATGCAAAACAGAAGAGCAGGCCGATAAGGCCCAGCAGGCTCTCAGCCACGACTATCCCAAGCTGTTAGTTGAACGTTACGTGCCCGGCAAGGAACTGACCGTCGGCGTGATCGCCGGGAACACGGCAGATGACCGATCAGATGATCCGCAGGTACTACCCGTGATCCAGATCGTCCCGGCAGGTGACTATTACGATTACGATGCCAAGTACGAACGGGACGATACGCAGTATCTATTCAATATTGATTTGCCCGACACCACGCTGGAGCAGGTGCGCAACTGGTCGCGAACGGCGTACAAGACCTTAGGCGTCCGCCACCTGTGCCGGGTCGACTTCATGGTCGATGAGCAACACCGCCCATGGTTTATCGAAGTTAATACGATGCCCGGGTTTACGACACATTCCCTGCTGCCCATGGCGGCCAGTCAGACAGGAATAAACCTCTCACAACTCACCGATCGCCTGGTCAAAATGGCAACACAAACCACCCAGAGCGTCGAACCCGGCGGACCACACACCATCATATCTTAATATAAATAACCAAATTCTTGCTTGCATTCATGCGTTCAGGCATATAGTCTGGCCACGCAAATGTAGCGCGGGCGGCGCTGCACGTTACATCTATCTAACTTCCGAAGTCTTTTATACTTCACGTTACTTCTTATGGGAGGAATCCGGTCATGTCGAAAAAGACTCATTCCGTAGAGCTGTCACTGTGCCTGTTAACAGCCATCGCGATCGGTGTCCCGGCAAACGCGCAAGTCAGCAACTTCACAGGCAGCGGTGACGGGACGAGCTGGATCGATTCCTTGAACTGGGATGCGGGCGATCCCAACGGCCTCACGTTCGATGCGCTGATAGACGGTGCCGCGGGCACCCCCTTCGATGTCGAACTGACCGCTTATCGCCTCGTGAACAACCTCACAGTCGGCAGCGAAGACATCTTACGCATCCTCAACGGCGACGAACTGGAGGTCGCCACCCAGATCGACAACGACGGAACCATCCGGCTCACTTCCACATCAACGAATACGGGACTACGGATCGAAACGCCCGTCACACTGACCGGCGGCGGAACCATCTTGATGGAGGGCGGCAGCGCTAGGATCGCCGATGTGTCAGGCACCGTCGACACCGGGCACCTGACCATCGACACCGGCAGCTCGATCCTCGGCCAGGGCTTCATCGGCATTAACCGCACGATTCTGACCAACCACGGCACGATTCAGGCAAGCGTGGTCGGCGGCATGCTTACGATCGATCCCGGAACCGGCGGGATGGTCAATGACGGCGTTCTCGAATCCAACCAAAACAGCACGTTACGACTTGATAGTGGCACCTATACCAACACCGGCGGCTTTATACGCGTATCTGATAACGCGACCGTCGAACTCTACTCCGGCCCGTCGATCATCAACGGCTCGCTCGAAACCACCGGCACCGGCATCATCGAAACCGGCAACAGCACCCTTGCCACACTCACCGATGTCTCGCTCGACGGCAACATCCGTATCAACAACGGCGGCAACATCGAATTGATCGGCACGCTGACCACGACCTCGGGCAGCGAAGTCCTGATCGACAGCACGGTTTCCAATACGGATTTACTGATCGAGACGACCGTCAATCTCACCGGCGGCGGCACGATCAGCATGGCAGGCGCCGCCGCGAGGATCACCGATGAAACAGGTGCCACGGACGGGCACCTGGTCAATAACGACTTCCTGATCCATGGCCGCGGCAGCATCGGCACAAACCGAACACAGATCACGAATCACAGCACCATCAGGGCGGACATCAGCGGTCAAACACTGAATATCGATCCGGACGGCGACGGCTTGGCAAATGACGGCCTGCTTGAAGCGTCCAATGCTGCAACACTCAGGCTTTCCGACGGCAGTTACAACAATACCAACGGCACACTCCGGGCACAGGACGGTTCCACCGTCGAACTGTATGCGGGCCCGGCGATCACCAACGGCACGCTCCAAACCGTCGGAACCGGCGTCATCAAGACCGGCAATTCCACATTATCGGCGCTGACCGATGTCTCGCTCGATGGCTTATTACAGATCGAGAACGGAGACAATGTCGAACTGATCGGGACACTTACCGCGACACCTTCGAGCATCGTAAGAATCAACAGCACCGTGACCAATACAGACCTGTTGATCGAAGGGCTCGTTAACCTGACCGGCGGCGGTACCATCGAAATGCTCGGCGCAGGACCACGTATCCTGGACGAAACGGGCACGACCGACGGCCACCTGGTCAACAACGACTTCCTGATCCACGGCCGGGGCTACATCGGCTACAACCGTATGCAGATCACCAACCACGACACGATCCGCGCAGACATCGCCGGCCAGACCCTTGTGATCGATCCGCTTAGCGATGTTGTCAACGATGGCGTGATGGAAGCGACCAACACCGCGAACCTTCAACTCAACAACGGGAACTTCGACAACACCAACGGCACGATCCGCGCGGCTGCCGACTCCACCGTCGAGTTTCTTTACGGGCCGAGCATCACCAACGGCACGCTGCAAACTACCGGCAACGGCCTGATCCATACCGGAAACGCAACTATCACGACACTCACCGACGTCACGCTCGACGGCGTCGTGCAGATCGAGAACGGAGACAATATTGAACTCATCGGAACCCTCACCACCAACCCGTCCAGCATCGTCCGAATCAACAGCACGGTCTCTTCAACCGATCTGCTGATCGAGGGTCCGGTGACATTGACCGGCGGCGGCACCATCGAAATGGTCGGCTCCGGCGCACGGATCCTGGACGAGTCAGGTTCGATTGACGGGCACCTGACCAACACGGACATGCTCATCCATGGACGCGGCAACATCGGCTATGACCGCACACAGATCACCAATCAGAGTGAGATCCGTGCGGACATCACCGACCAGACACTCGAGCTCGACCCCGGAACCGGCGGCATGGTGAACACGGGGCTGGTCAATGCCACCAACGGCGCAACCGTCCTGATGAATAGCGGCACCTACGACAACACCGGCGGCACCATCCGCGCCGATGTGGATTCGCTCGTGAAGTTTATCAATGGGCCCGTGATCACCGCCGGTACGCTACAAAGCATCGGCACCGGGCGTTTTGAGACCGCAAACGCCACGATCGCCGTGCTTGACAGCGTGACCATCAACGGCCATGTCCTGATTGACAACGCCGACAACATCGAACTGCGCGGCACCGTCACCAACAACGCAGCCAGCCTGATCACCGTCGGCAGCACGGTATCGACTACCGACCTGCTGATCGAGAGTGAAGTCACACTGACCGGCGGCGGCACCATCGAACTGATCGCCGGCGGATCACGCATCCTCGATGAATCCGGTGTGATCGATGGCCATCTGAAGAACATGGACAACCTGATCCATGGCCGGGGCTACATCGGCTACAACCGCACACAGATCACCAACGGCGGAACCATCGCCGCGGATGTCTCGGGACAGACTCTCACCCTCGACGTCGACGCTCGCGGCCTGGCAAATACCGGCACCCTGCGTGCGATCGACACCGCCACATTGCACATCGAAGATGGTTTTAGCAATGACGGCAACATCGAAGTTGCAGCAGACAGTACCGTCCGCATCGATGGAACCCTTACCAACAACGCGGGCGGCGTCATCTTCGGCAACGGCCTGATCCAGATGGATACCGGCGGCAATGCGGATGTCATCAATGATGGTGAAATATCGCCGGGCGCTTCGGCCGGCGAGTTAGCCATGGATGTCGGCACACTCACATTCGGCGCAACCGGTTCATTGACAGCCGAGATCGGCGGACTCGCGGCCGCTACGGATTACGACCGCCTGACGGTGTTCGGCGACGTGGTGCTCGGCGGCACACTCGACGCATCCATCCTCGGCGGCTTCTCGCCCGCTGTCGGCGACACCTTCGACATCCTGCTTGCCAGCGGTTCGGTGTCCGGCAGTTTCGACACGATCAACCTCCCCGCAGGCCCGGGCGAAGGGTTCGGCATCTTCTACGGCTCGAACTTCGTGCGCCTGACCGTCTTGCGTATCCAGGGCGATCTGAACGGCGATGGATACGTCGGCCTGGACGATCTGGATATCGTCTTGAGCAACTGGAACCAGAACGTACCAGCAGGCGATGTTTCCTCAGGAGATCCATCCGGCGATGGCTACGTTGGCCTGGACGATCTTGACCTGATCCTGGGCAATTGGAACGGCGGCACAGGATTCCCCTCCTCACCAACCCCGCCTACGGCATCTGCATCAGTCCCCGAACCCGCATCCGCGTTGCTGCTCATGACAGGGATCGGTGCGCTTTTCAGCAGAAGAAAACGTTGAGTGTCTGACAGCACAACATTCAAATCATTGCGCTCTTCTTAGTGAAGCGCAGTTATTGACTTACTGATCGTTTTTGAATCATTCTCAAAAACAGCAATATCCGTATGTCATCTGACAATTAAGCAACAACGTAAAACCAGCCAAAACCATCGAAACAGCACAAGTCCAAGCGATAAAACGCTTTCAGCTATCGCGTGGTCCTACCAAGCGAGTTTCGACCACCCTCACGCAGCAGCCGGCAATGCCCTCGATAAATGATGGTCGGGCAGTGCGTTATCCTGCAACCATTCTTTGCGACTTAGTGTCAACACAACCTGCCAACCATTGATTTTCTCTTGCCGCAACAAGGGCCCAGTGTTAACCTATTCATAAGGCAAAATTACCTTTTCATTCCGGGGTTCTGTACCCGTCTCTTCAAACATTCGTTTTTGTTTTAAACATTCGTTTGAACATTAAACATTCGTTTTCACATGCCACTTAAGAGGAGGAAGACCATGTTCAGCGTTAAGCACGCAGGCTGGGGCTGTGTTGCGGTGGTTGTAACGCTATTACTTACTGCCACTTTGACGACAAAGGCCCAGGTCACAAACTTCACAGGAACGTACGACGGCACCACCTGGATCAATTCACTCAACTGGGACAACGGCGAACCCAACGGATCAACTTACGATGCGATCATCGACGGACCGGCCGGCACCCCGTTCGATGTGCTGTTAACCGGCGGTCGTGTCGTCAATTCACTCACCATCGGCGATGAAGACATCCTTCGCATTTCTAATTTGCAGTACCTGGAACCTGTCACCCTGATTGATAATGAGGGGACCTTACGGATTCTCGCCTCCACCTCGGCGACGGCCCTGAGGATCGAAACCGAAGTCTCGCTCGACGGCGGTGGGACCGTCGAAATGTCCGGGTATAACTCCTACATCTTCGACGCGACGCTTACGGCAGATGGGCACCTGATCAACAATGACAACCTCATACACGGCACAGGACACATCGGCCACAACCGCATGCAGTTGACCAACCACAGCACGATCCGCGCCGATGTCAACGGGGCAGACCTGGTTCTCGACCCCGGCGCAGCCGGCTTCAGCAATGACGGTCTGTTCGAAGCAAGCGACGGTGGTTACCTTTATCTTGTTGATGGTGATTACACGAACACCGGCGGGACGATTCTTGCACAGACCGATTCAGCCGTGCGATTCTATGACGGCCCCACCATTATCGATGGCACATTACAAACCAGCGGGACGGGTATCATCGAAACAGCCAACGCTCCGCTTACCACACTTACGGATGTCACGCTCGACGGCAATTTGCGCATCAACAACGGCTGCAACATCGAGCTGACAGGCACCTTCACCAACAACCCCGACAGCGTACTGCTGGTCGGCGCTTCCACTACCGCAACCGACCTGCTGATCGAAACGCCCGTCACACTCACCGGCGGCGGCACGATCCAGATGTCCGGCAATAACGCGAGACTGCTCGATGAGAGCGGCCTGGCTGACACAGGGTACCTTACCAACCAGGACAACCTGATCCACGGCCAGGGATCGATCGGTTTCAATCGCATGCAGTTGACCAATCATGGCACCATCCGCGCCGATGTAAATGGGGCCTATCTCACGCTCGATCCCGGCACATACAGTTACATCAACGACGGCCTCTACGAAGCCAGTGATGGAGGTATCCTACGTCTAAGCAATGGGACGTATGACAACCTCGGCGGCACCATCCATGCGGCAGACAGTTCTTCGGTTCATCTGATCGATGGGCCGGTGATTAACAACGGCACGTTCCAAACCACCGGTTCCGGCGTCATCGAGACCGGCAACGCGGTTCTTGCCACCCTCAACAATATCACGCTCGACGGCAACCTCCGGATCAACAACAGTTGCAACCTGGAACTCAAGGGCACGATCACCAACAACACCGGCAGCGTACTGCTGGTCAACGCCTCCACCACCGCTACCGATCTGGTCATCGAAACACCCGTCACACTCACCGGCGGCGGTGCGATCCAGATGTCCGGCAATAACGCGCGGCTGATAGATGAAAGCGGTCTGGCTGATACGGGCCACCTGGTCAACAACGACAACCTGATCCACGGCCAGGGCTCGATCGGCATCAACCGTATGCAATTGACAAATCACGGCACCATCCGCGCCGATGTGACCGGGGCCAGCCTTACACTCGCCCCCGGCGCAGGTGGCTTCAGCAACGACAACCTGTTCGAAGCTACCGACGGCGGCATCCTCCGGCTTGGCAGCGGAGCATATGACAACCTCGGCGGCACCATCCACGCAGCAGATGCTTCCACGGTCCAACTGATAGACGGCCCGCTGGTCACTGATGGTACTTTCCAGACTACCGGTGCCGGCATCATCGAGACAGGCAACGCATGGCTTGCCATACTCACCGATATCACGCTCGACGGGAACATGCGTATCAATAACAGCCACAACCTTGAGTTGAAAGGCACCCTCACCAATAACGCCGCCAGTGTATTGCTTGTCAGCGCCTCCACCACCGCGACGGACCTGCTGATTGAGTCGGATGTGAACCTCGTCGGCGCAGGATCCATTCAACTGTCCGGCTCCCTGGCACGTATCTACGACGGTGACGGTGATCCATTCGGGCACCTGATCAACCACACCAACCTGATCCATGGCCAGGGGCAGATCGGGGTCGGCCGTACGCAGATCACCAATCATGGAACGATCCGCGCTGATGTCGGTGGCACAACTCTGGCCATTGATCCCGGTGACAACGGTCTGGCAAATGACGGCCTGATGGAAGCCGACGGCGGGGGCATCCTGTATCTGTACGACGGAGCATACAACAATACGGCAGGCATCATCCGTGCCCGGGATGCTTCATCCGTGATGCTCGGCAATGGCCCTGCGATTACCGACGGCACACTTCAGACGCTTGATTCGGGTGTCATCGAAACCGGCAACGCTATAGTTGCCACACTCACCGATGTTACGCTCGACGGCCTGCTGCGCATCAACAACAGCCACAACCTCGAACTTGTCGGAACACTGACCAACCTACCCGACAGTGTATTACAGGTAAGCTCATCCAGCACGGCAACCAGCCTCCACATCGAATCGGATGTCACACTCGAGGGCGGCGGATCGATCGAGATGGTCAACTACAACGCACGGGTCTACGATGCCTCCGGCGATCTGCTGGGCCATCTGATCAATAACGACAACCTGATCCACGGACAGGGCAACCTCGGCTTCAACCGCACACAGATCACCAACCACGGAACGATACGGGCCGATGTGATTAATGCCAACCTGACAATCGATCCCGGTGACGCGGGATTGACAAACGACGGCCTGCTGGAAGCTGACAATGAAGGCTTCCTTTATCTTCATGACGGCCTGTTCAACAATGCCTCCGGCATCATCCGCGCTCAAGCCGGCTCATCGGTCAGGCTTTCAAACAGTCCTGTGATTACCGACGGCTTGCTCCAGACTGTCGACGATGGCGTTATCGAAACAGGCAGTTCAAACGTTGCCACACTCACCGATGTCACGCTCGATGGTTTGCTGCGCATCAACAACAGCCACAACATCGAACTGACTGGCACCCTGATTAATCTACCCGGCAGCGTATTGCTGATCGCGTCGTCCACCACCGCCACCAACCTCCGCATCGAATCCGAAGTCACCCTTGACGGGGGCGGAGCGATCGAGATGGTCAACAATAACGCCCGTATCTACAACGCTTCGGGAACGCCTGACGGCCACCTGATCAACAACGGCAACCTGATTCACGGCCAAGGCAATATCGGCTTCAACCGCACACAGATCACCAACCGCGGCGAGATCGTGGCGGATGTCGCGGGACAGACCTTGTATATTGAAACCGATGCACGCGACCTGATTAATACAGGCCTGCTCTCAGCTAAGAACACCGCCACCCTGCGTATCATCAAGGCATTCAGTAATGACGGCCAGATCAACGCAGACCTGAACAGCACCGTGCTTGTCGATGCAACCCTGACAAATAACGCCGGCGGATATCTCACAGGCGACGGCTTGATTAAGGCGGGCACCACCGGCGCGGCCGACATCATCAATGATGGTGACATCGCACCGGGCGCTTCTGCAGGCGAACTGACACTCGACGTCGGTGCGCTCAGTTTCGGTTCCACCGGTTCATTCACCGCCGAACTCGGCGGACTCACCGCCGGCGCGGAGTACGATCAGCTAGCCGTCCTCGGTAACGTCACACTCGACGGCACACTCAACGCTTCATTAATCAACGGATATGCGCCAGCCGTCGGCGACTGCTTCGATGTGCTTATCACCAATGGCACACTCACCGGCACGTTCAGCACCGTGAATCTTCCCGCAGGGCCGGGCGAAGGCTTCAGCATCTACTACGGTTCCAACTACGTCCGCATCACCGTCCTGCGGCTCGATGGCGATCTCAACGGCGACGGCTACGTCGGCCTGACAGACCTGGACATCGTCCTGAACAACTGGAACCAGTACGTCACACCCGGCGATTACCTGGCCGGCGATCCATCCGGTGACGGCTACGTCGGCCTCGATGACCTGGACTGGGTCCTGCTCAACTGGAACACAGGCACCCAGTTCCCGACACCACCGGCAGTTGACGTCAGCGTCCCCGAACCCGCTACGGTCATGCTGCTACTGGCAGGGATGATTGGTGCCGTCAGATGTAAGCGACAATAAAAACTTTTCAACAATGCGTTTAGAGCCTGCTCCGCAGGTTTTGGCGGGGCAGGCGGTGCGTTGCCGATAGCATGGAGAGCGATACCCGAGAAGGAGTGCTATCGGTACATGGGTTGGTTCCTGTCAAACAAGAAAAAGAAGCCCAAGTCGCGCCGTAAAGCGAGCTTGACCGAGCAGAAAGCATGGGACCCGCAGCGGACGCTGGCCGGCCTCAAGGTGCTGGGCGGTTTCGCGCTGGCGATCACGCTCGTCATCGGCTGGCGCTACGGCGAACGCTATCTGCTGAACTACACCAAAGATAAACACCAGGTCCCCGTGACGGTCGAGATGGTTGAGCTGCTCGACGCGCCGGCATGGATGAGCGAAGGCATCCGGGACCAAGTACGCCAAACCGTATCAACCCAGGTCAATCCCGACCCGATGGATGGCTCCAGCCTGCGGGAAGCAGCAAAAGCCTTGAAAGAGGACCCGTGGGTGCATGATGTGATCCAAATCACACGGCGGAACGACGGGCGTGTTCTGGTTTCAGCGCAGTACCGGCAACCCGTAGCCATTGTCGAAAGCTCTGACGGCTATCACCTTGTAGATGCAGAGGGTGTGTGTCTGCCGGGTGTCTATCAGGGGTACGAAGTCAACCGCCTCGGTTTCATGATGATCCAAGGCGTCACCAGCCCCCCACCGGCCAGCGCCGGCAAGATCTGGCCCGGCGAAGACGTGCAGGTCAGCCTGTCGCTGCTGCGTCTATTTTCAGAAGAGCCTTACGCCAGCAATATCAAGGCTTGCGACGTCAGCCAGCGTGATGAACGCGGACGGCTGCGGCTGTTCTTGCATACCACAAATGGCATCATTGATTGGGGCCTGCCGCCGGGCCAGGAAAACGCGATCGAACCCGACGCCAAGACCAAGCTTGACTCGCTCAGAGACCTCGTTGAAGGCCGTACCGCCCTCAGCAACGGCGGAACCATCTACGATATCTCCGGCCCCGTCCCCGGCGAACGTCTGCAATAATCGCTTCACCGAACCCCAAGACGCCTAAACACGTCTAAACTACATACTGAAGCCCATTTAATGGGGCTATTGTGTATTTATACGCGATACTAAAAGGCAGACAGGGTGCTTAGAGCATGACCGATACTCAATCCATCGCCAATCCGGGGCACGAGCCGGCGCCGACGGCGGCGGTTGAGCAGCCTGCTCCAGTCAAAGTTCCTTCAGTGTCTGCTCTGCGTCATGGCATCCTAAGCGACCCGTTCGGCCTGCGAACGCTGATCATCCTTTGGTGTTTCTGGTTGCTGATTTCATGGTCGATCACACTGGCGATGGATGCGCGCGTTCACACGGTGCGTTGGATGATTTTCTCCGCAGCGTTCGGGATGATGGCCGTCTGGCCGGCGGCGCGTCTGAGTCAACAACTGGCTTGGAACCGCGGATCCAGGCTGCATCGTTCGCGCGCCATCAACTGCCTATGCGCAACCTTCCTGGATTGGCTCTGCCTGGCGACGATCCTGCAGGTCGTGATCTGGCCCTTGATGCTCGTTGGCCAATGGACAATGCAGCAAACACTCTGGCTGGACCTGGCAATGCTGTCCTGGTCGCTGTTGATTGCTGCATTTGTCGCACTCGGCAGGATGCTGTGGGCCGGTTGGGCAAGGATCAGCATGATGCTGTTTTGCCTGCTGCTGCTGCTGGGCGAACCGATCTGGCTGGGGCTGACCGGCATCGGCTTCACCGACATGACCCGGCACGGCGAGTCCTGGCAGATGCGCATCAGCCCGATCCAAGCCCTCTGGGAGCTGACCACCACTATCCAGCCCTACCTGCCGACGGACTGGATCAACAACATCATCAGCACCGCCACCGCCGCCCTGCTGGCATGGGTCATACTCTTCGCCGCAGCCGTATTTACACGCAAATCTCACACAGATATGAGTTAGAGCGTTTTCAAACCATCTGTAGCGTTTAATATTCAGTTTCATCACATCACAACGCGAAGTAACAAACCTCGTCATTCCCGCGCCGCGGGAATCCACGCGCCCGGTGAATCCCTGCACGTGGCCCCCCCGTGCGCGGGGATGACCGTAAAGGGTGGCTACTGGCTACGCTTGGATTGAGAACGCTCTAATCAGAAAGTAGTCGCGTAAAGAATCCTATCACATCATCTTTGGTGGTTTGGCTGTTGGCGACTCCCATCGCCAGGGACTCGACTTCATCTTGATCCCACTCAACTTCCAACCCGTTGAGTTCTAAGAACACGACAGACGCGTGTACGCCGGTTCGCTTATTGCCATCGACAAAGCCGTGGTTTGCGATGATATGGAAGAAGTACGCGGCGGCCATAGACGCAACGTCAGGGTGCATAAAAACCCCGTCAAAACTCTGGCGGGGCTGAGCAATGGCAGATTCAATCAAGCCGACTTCACGTACACCATCGTCGCCGCCATAGGTGGCAATTTGGTGATGGTGTATCTGCAAAACCTCATCAAGCGTCAGAAAAATCGGCTCGCCAATAGACATGGTCTCGTCCCCGGGAATTTATTGGGCCAGGCGACGGAACAACTTGGCATTCTTCTGGGAAGTACGGCTTAGAACTTCCTCAAATCGCTTCTTGCGTTCTTCTTCCGTAAGCGGCTCCACAATAAGCTTTCGACCCTCAACCGTTACCTTGACCTCAGAATCGCAGTTTAAATCAAGAAGGCTCATAAGGGTGCGATCTAGTATGAGAGTGGAGGAATTGCCCTGTCTGGATAGCTTCTTAATCATCATGGCAAGGCTCCCTTCTGCAACTGATACGCCCATCACACCATATCGTACGTACATTATACGTACTTAAGCGTGAAAACCAAGTTTTCTGTGCCGATATCGCACAAAACGCTTGTAAATTATTTTAAAATAAATGTTTAAAATAATACATGCCCCGCAGCCTGGTTCGACAGGGGCACACGCTTACTTTACTTGCTGAAAAAGCACCGGCCATGCCGATGGCTGGCGCAAGTGCACTCAACTCGCCAGATAGAGATGCCGGTAACAGGACGTGCTGAAATGCCGGCTCTCAAGATCACCGTTCCGAGCATAGGCTTGCAGCCGATGCAGCTATGGAAAACACGACGGCACCGGGATCAGGGTTAACACCGTTTTCACGATTGCGGGTGTCTGCTAGGATGGGCCGTTTGCCCGAGCGGGCATTCATGCGAAAATACGCGAACACAGTAAAGACAGACAGCGTTATTGAATGGAGTACCGTCCATGGAATTCATTACCAAGGAGGAAAAGGCCAAGCTGGAAGGTCGCTTGGCTGATTTGATCGCCAACCGGCCCGTGCTGGCGAATCGCATTGCTGAGGCCCGTGCCCAGGGCGATTTGAAGGAAAACGCCGATTACCACGCCGCCAGAGACGATCAGGGCCTGGAAGAGGCTGAAATCCGTCGACTGGAAAAGCGGCTCAAGGGAGCCCAGGTTGCCGATGATATTGAAGTCCCCGAAGACATGGTCTTCCTCGGGGCTGTCGTGCGTCTGAAGGACCTCGATGACGGGACCGATGACCTTTATAAACTGGTCGGCGAGTCGTCCGGCCGATTCGACACCGATGAGGTCGAAGTGACAACGCAAAGCCCTATGGGGGAATCACTTATGAAGGCTCGCGTGGGTGAGACCATCCGCGTCGACCTGCCCCGTGGCGCCAAGCGGTTTGAGATCATGGAAATCGTGTCATAATCCGGGTTTTGCTCGTTTCCCGGCAACAGTAGAGATAAAATGCGTTAGGTAACGCCTTTGAAATTGTGGAGTACCCCCATGCAAACGTATCGAACCACGACGACCGGACAGATACTCACCGCACTGGGCCTCTGCACCCTGCTGACCACCGGATTATCGGTCCAGGCGCAGACGCGCGCCGGTAGCGACGGCCGGGCACTGGACGCCAACCAGCAGGTCGGCTCCGGCGGATACAACCCCGAAGACGGCCGACTCGACTACAGCCGACGCAACGACATCATCACCGGCAACGTCGGTGGCGGTCGGGCTTTCCAGGATGATATTGGCTACGGTGCCGTGGGCGAATTCATGGATACCGAAGGCTACGGCTTGGCTGCTAAAAACTCTGATAAGTTTAACGACACGAATTCGCTCTTCTACTTCCGCGCGAACAGCCTCTCGTCCAGCCCGGCCTACTTCAACGCCGCTACGATCGGCGGCGTGGGCGCACAAAACAACTTCCAGGTGTACCGATCCTTCACCAACCGCGTGGCACAACCGGCCTCGCCCGGACTGATCGCGCCTCAAGGCGGCGGTTACCTTGTCAATCCTCAAGGGCTTTACACGGCGATACAAAGCAGGCAACTGCCCACCGATGCTTTCAGTGATGCCTCGAATCGCTTCGCACCCGGCCGCGCACTGCAGGCTTTCACTCAAGCGCAAGGCACCGGCCAGGATCGTGTCCCCGTCGTCACCAGTGAAGAGTTGAACCGCAGACTGGCTGACGAAGCCAATGACGCCAATGATTCTCCGGTCATGGGTGACATTACTGACACGTTCAAATTCGAGGGCAACGTCTTCGATCCGTTCGGCAGCAAGACCGAGGACAAGAAGGACGCATCACAACTGATCGGTGGCCAACTGCCGCCGGCCATGATGCTCGGTCAGGAATTGCAGACGCAGATCGACCCCAACAGATCCGCAACCATCGATCCGTTGCGCAGCCAACAGGTATTGGATTCAGTGCTACAGCGTGCCCAAACCCCGGACGCAGAATCGAGTAATACCGTCTACGACAACCTCTTACGCGATATCAAAGCCGGTAAGAAAAGCGAAACGGTTGAGGACCCGTGGACGACCCCGATGGAGGCCCCGACCTCACAGCAAGTCACCGAAGCCGAGCGCGCTTACGACGAGATCATGAAGGAAATTTACGGTGAAGACTACAAAACCCGCCGTAAAACGAGCCAATCTGAAACATCGGATCAGGCCGATGCAACAGAGGGCGAAACCGGCAGCGCCATCGATCAACTGAATTACGACCTGCCCAGGATCAAGACACTCGCATCCGACAAGAAAACGCGCATCGACGAAATGACGCGCGAAGCCGAAGCGGCACTCGCCAACGGCAAATACCTGACCGCCGAGAACCGCTACCGCCAGATCCTGCTGGATACGAACAACGACCCCCTGCCACAGGCCGGCCTGATCCACGCACAACTCGGCGCGGGCATGTTCCACAGCGCCGGCAACAACCTGCGTGCCCTCTTCCAACAACACCCGGAACTGATCGCCGCTCGTTACGATGCCAAACTGCTGCCGCCACAAGAACGGCTTGAATGGATCCAGCAGGAACTGCAATCCGTCATCAGCCAGGGCGAAGGCGGCAAGGACGCACCGCTGCTGCTTGCGTATCTCGGGTACCAGGCCGACTCAAGACAACTCGTCCGTTACGGCCTGGCGCTGGCGCAATCCAAATCACCACGCGACCCGTTGCTGCTGGTCGTCCGTGAGATCTGGCTCGATGAAGCCGACACATCCGATGATGGGAAGTAGCCCGGATTGACCATGACCAGTTCAACACCTGACGGCCTGCCGGCGGACCTGCTCGGCAAGGGGTCGGAAGCATCCGGACCACACCCCGAGGTGCCCGCCGCCCCAAGGTTGTCGCTTACCCAATTCCTGGACCTCGAAGCCCTGCAGGAAGTGCAGGACAGCTTCACCGCAGTCACCGGCCTGAGCACGACGATTCGCGATCGTGACGGCACGCAGGTCACCGTGGATACCGATCCCGAAAAACAACGCGCCTCCCACGAGGTGCTCGAGCAACTGATCGGCGCCGACAGCGACGAAAAGGGCCGATTCAGTGCACCGATCGTTGTCGAAGGACAGGTCCTGGGCACCATCATCATGGAACCCAAGTCGGCCGACGCCAAACCCGTCGGCCACAAGGCGCTACGCAAGACCGCGTTGGCATTGGGTGTGCCGAAGGACAAAGTAGACGAACTGGTACGCGCCGCCGACCTGCACTGCGGGCCCAACAAGGCGGCGGGCATCCAGTTCCTCTATGTCATGGCTAACAGCCTCGCCCGGCTGTGTTACGACGAGTACCACACACGCCAGCGCGTGCAGGAACTGTCGGCTTTGTACGAAGTCAGCAAAGCCCTCGCCGCCAACCGCGACCTGCAACAGGTCATCGACACGGCCACACACGCCATCGCCGATGTGATGAAAGCCAAAGCCGTCGCTATCCGACTGACCAAGGAAGACAATCCGCATCAGCTTGAACCCCGCGCGATCTACAACCTCTCGCCGGAGTATCTTGCCAGCGGTGCGATCGACGTCGATGACTTCGAGATGATCCGCGAGGCGATGTCCGGCAAGGTCGTCTACATCCGGGACATGCTCACCGATCCAAGAATCGTCTTCCCCGGCGACGCCAAAGCCGAAGGCCTCGCGTCGATGCTCTGCCTGGGCATCATGTACCAGAACAAAGCCATCGGCACGATACACCTGTTCTCAGGCGAGCAGCGCGCGTTCAGTCCCTTTGAAGTGCGGCTGGTCACGGCTATCTCACAGATGCTGGGTACCGCCATCCAAAACGCCCGGCTCGATGCACAGAGATCGCAAAGCAGACGCGTCCTGCGCCAACTGCACCTCGCCGCCAACGTGCAGCGACGCATGCTGCCCGGCGACCTGCCCAAGCTCAAACCGTTCGATATCGCCGCACGATACGTCCCCAGCTTCGAACTCGGCGGCGACTTCTACGATGTCATCGACCTGGACGGCCACATCGGGATCGCCATCGGCGACGTCGTCGGCAAAGGCATCGCCGCAAGCCTGCTCATGGCCAGCGTCCGCGCCAGCCTGCGGGCTTACGCGCAAGATGTCTACGACCTCGACGAAATCATCGCCCGGGTCAACAACGCCTTGACACGCGACACGCTCGACAACGAGTTCGCCACGTTGTGGTACGGCGTGTTCGACCCGGAAACACTACGACTTACCTACTGCAACGCCGGCCACGATCCGCCGATGCTGGTCCGTAACAAGAAAATCCATTCACTCAAAACCGGCGGCATGGCTGTCGGTATCCTAAGCGATCAGGAATACGAAAAAGGCCTGTTCGATATGGCGTTCGGCGACACGATCCTGCTGTACACCGACGGCCTTGTCGATTCGTTTAACGACAAGGGCCAGAAGTTCGGCCGCGACAGGATCACAAAAGCCCTGATCGAAGCGGAAGGCCGTTCCGCCACCGACACCATCAACCACATCCTCTGGTGCGTCCGCCGATTCACCGGCCCGCGCCAAGGCGTAGACGACACCACGCTCGTAGTCATCAAGATCGAAGGCTAGAGCATTATCCAATCACTTATGGCACGTTCTCTTTATGAAGCGCCGCGACTTGTCGCGTAAAAAGTAAACCTCAGCCGCGACACGTGTATGGAATATGCTCTAAAACGATTCACCTCGTTCTGACCACCCCCACGCACAAACAAGCATCCGCACCCAAATCCAAATGATGTACCCGCCGGGGACATCTAATATAACTTATATTATATGTCTCTATCCGGATGCCATGGTGGCCGACCGAAGAGCTTCGGGATTTGAGACCTGCGGTTGAAGTATCGGCGGGATCGGGAGACCCGTGCCGGGCGCAGCGGGACCCGGGCGTATCAGGCGCATTTCTGTATCCTGTCATCCCCACGGGAATGGGGACCCGCGTCCAGGGATTCACTGTGTACGCGACCCCCCATGTGTGCGAGAACGCCGGGATTGCACACCGCTGGCAGTGATCACACAGAGCGCACTCAACCCAACCGCGCCAGGCTGTGCGTTCAATCTCACAGAAATAAAACGATACACTCGAAGATCGCCTCGCAAGCATGCCGGGTTGTAGCCGTGGGCGAAGCGTAGCCTGACACTCCAAACGCACCGGCCCGGGCTTACTCCGCTATAAGAGGTCCGGCCTTGGGACATTTAATTTAACTTATATTTAATATCCATACCCAAGGCCGACGGGGTGACGAGGTTCTGGTATGGGGCTTCGACATTGGGCCACAGGCATTGGTTTTCTGCTTCGCGGGCTCATGGCCGTAGCCGACGTCCGGCCCGGGCATACGTGAACTTTGTGGAAGAACCATTGTTGTGTTGTGCTGTGTTGCATTGCGACGGGTCGGTCGCGGTGCGGGATTGCAAACACCCTCACGCGGGGGTGTGGGATTCGTCAAGCCTGCAATGGGTGGATTCAGGTTACTCCAAGTATCAATCCGCTCGCCGATCCGGTGCATCCGTACGTATTGAATCCGGCCGCACCGGGCAGTGTGTTCCACCCCGCGACATTAAAAGCGAAACGCCCGAAGATCGCCCAGCAGGGGTGTCGGGCTGTAGCTATGGGTGAAGTGCCGCGTAACCTTCGAAACACACCGGACCGGCCTGACTCAGGCCATAAAATCCCCAGCCACAATACATATAATATAAGTTATATTATATGTATTTATCCCGGCCCGGCGGGGCTTTCTTATTTTGGGGGGAGGGGGCTCAAGCCTTGGGGTTCGTGTCTTTTACTTCTGCCATTGCTGACGGCTCGGTTTGAGTATGAACGAACTTAGTGCGTTCTCAATCCAAGCGCAGCCAGTAACCATCGCTTACTGCCATGCCCGTGCACGCAGGTTCCACGTCTTTGGATTCATTGGGCGCGGGCCTCCCGCCTGCGCGGGATGACGACATTTATGACTTCGCAATGCAACATGATGATACCGGCCATTGAACACAACAGTTGGATCGAGAACGCTCTTGAGGAGAACCCTTTGTCGAGCCAATTTGTGTTGCGTTGCGTTGAGGTTGTGTCACATGCTGTGCAGCACACGCCCCCCCCTTATACGGGAGCGAGGGATTCACCGAGCCTGCTTTTCTACTTAGCAATGGAAATGAATAAGGTGCACGGGGATTCCATTCACCCTCACCCGAGCCAAGAACGCATTCTGAAAATGCTTGAATACCGGCCTGATTATCAGCCGACCTGCTTCAACCACTTGCTGACGCGCTGGATGCCTGAGCGGTTGACTTCGTAGACACGGCTGGCGCCGTGCTTTGATTGTTTGACCAGGCCGCAGGCCCGGAGGATGGACATGTGCCGCGACATGCCGGGCTGCGTGATCGGCTCATCCAGCAGTTCCAGAAGCTCCGTCACGGTCCGGGGTTTTTTCTTCAACAGCGTCAGCACCTTCCGCCTGATCGGGTTCGCCAACCCTCGAAACGCATCGGCACGGTCTTCTTCATTCATGAGGGGTCTTGTCATAGTGTATTTAATATAACTTATATTAGATGTCTTTGTCAAGATCGGCGGGGATTCGGGATTCGGGTATTGGGGATTGGGGTATTGGATTTGGGGCATCGGTTTGCAACCCGACCGGTGGGGCTGCGCCGGTTTGGGCTACGCCGTTTTGGACTACGCATGAGTGGACTTAAGAGGAAAATCCTCTGTTGTGCTGCATCGCTCAGTGTTCGAGCTGCCGACGTGCAGCACACCTGCAGCAGCGGCACGCAACCGTGAAAAATTCGCCAAGACTGCTGCGGGTGGATTCGGTGCGATCCAAACCACGTCCATAGCTGGAACTTGGCGCAACAATCAACCGATATACGGGTATCGTGTTGTTGTAATCGGTCTGTGGATGCATTTCCCGGCCCGATAATCTGCCGCACGTAACCGACCGGAACATCGCTACATCGAACCGGATTGCCATGACCAACACACAGACGCCAAGTGACATCGACATCGCACGCAACGCCAGTAAGCTTCCCGTCGCTGAAGTTGCTGCAAAACTCGGCATCGAGCCGGGCGACATCGAGCAGTTCGGCCACTTCAAGGCCAAGGTCTCTTACGACTTCCTGAAGAAGACTCAAGATCGCTCGATGGGCAAACTCATCCTCGTCACAGCGATCAACCCGACACCCGCAGGCGAAGGTAAAACCACGACATCGATCGGTCTGGCGGACGGGATGAACCGGCTAGGCGCTCAGACGACGTTATGCTTGCGCGAGCCATCGCTCGGGCCATGCTTCGGTATGAAGGGCGGCGCGGCCGGCGGTGGATACGCTCAAGTCGTCCCGATGGAAGACATCAACCTGCACTTCACCGGAGACTTCCACGCCATCGGCTTGGCACACAACCTGCTTGCCGCCACGCTGGACAACCACATCCACTGGGGCAACAAGCTGCACATCGATCCGCGTCGCGTGGTGTTCAACCGCGTCGTCGATATGAATGACCGGGCTCTGCGCAAGATCATCATCGGTCTCGGTGGCGTAACCAACTCCTTCCCGCGTGAATCATGTTTCGACATCACCGTTGCTTCGGAAGTGATGGCGATCTTCTGCCTCAGCGAGTCCCTGCAAGAGTTAAAAGAACGGCTGTCAAAGATCGTCGTGGCGTACTCGTTTGATAAAGAACCGATCACCGCAGCGCAGTTCAACGTTGCCGGTGCGATGACGGTATTGCTGCGTGAAGCGCTCAAGCCCAACCTGGTGCAGACGCTGGAGAACAACCCCGCATTCGTTCACGGCGGCCCCTTCGCCAACATCGCCCACGGCTGCAACAGCGTGCTGGCGACTAAACTGTCGATGCGATTAAGTGATTACACAGTGACGGAAGCCGGCTTCGGCGCGGACCTCGGTGCTGAAAAGTTCTTCAACATCAAGTGCCGAAAGGCGGGCCTGCATCCTGATGCCGTCGTGATCGTCGCGACTGCACGAGCGTTAAAGTATCACGGCGGTGTGGCGAAGGAAGACCTGCAAAAGCCCAGTGTCGAAGCCGTGCATAAAGGCATGGGTAACCTGCAGAAGCACATCGAAAACGTCAAGAGCTGGGGCGCTAACGTCGTCGTCGCGATCAACGCATTTACCAGCGACACGCCTGAAGAGATCGACTGCATCACTAAGAGCTGCGAATGGTTAGGAGTTACCGCCGTACAGGCCGACCACTGGGCGCGCGGCGGTGAAGGCGCAGAGGACCTCGCCAAAGCAGTTATCGAAGCAACGAAGGCGAACAAGCCCCAACTCACACTGACCTATGAAGACGATCTACCGTTATTCCAAAAAGTTCGTGCGATCGCTCAGAAAGTCTACGGCGCCAACGACATCCTCGCAGACAAAAAGCTGCGCGATAAGTTCAAAGCGCTCGATGACAACGGTTACGGCAAGCTGCCGATCTGCATGGCCAAAAGTCAGTACTCCTTGTCAACCGACCCCGGACTTAAAGGCTGGCCCCGCAACTTCGACGTTCCGTTGCGCGACGTCTACGTCGCCGCCGGCGCAGGCTTCGTCATCGTCCTGACCGGCGACATCATGACCATGCCCGGCCTGCCAAGAATCCCCGCCGCCGAAGCGATCGATCTGGATGAGAACGGGGAGATCGTCGGCCTGTTCTGATTGCTGCCCCGAGCTGTGCCGACAGCAAAAGAACGCCTAATATATCGCCTAAACCGAGTGCGGTTTGTTCGCAAATCGGCGGGCAACAGACAGCGACTTATCCACCACCATTGATGCGCACACGTCTGTCCGATGCGGAGCACATGCGCACAAACGCGGTCTTTTCACCCGGCTTAACACTGACGCCACATGTTCATGCGCATAAAGGGGGTTTGTCTTACAAATCGACGGGTCAACTACTGCCGACGAAGTGCTCAGTCTGTATGTTTATGGTGAGACCACTACCAGAAGTGTCGTTTCGCAAATGCGTGACCGGAGCCGGACTTGAGGTAGCGTTCGAATGCTTCGGCCTTGGCGTCATCTTCAAAGCGTACGACCACCTCGGTAGTCCATGGTCGAAAACGCGAGGTATAGGGTGATTGGCCAGCGTTGTGCTGTTTGAGGCGCTTCTGCAAATCCGTGGTTGAGCCGATGTAGGTTTGCCCCGGACTTGACTGGCTTCGAAGTAGATAGACGTACTTCATCTCTAAGCCCTCCTTCGCTGAAGCTTCGGAGGGCGATTCTGCATAGCCCGCCAAAGCGGGGCTTTGGCGGGCGTCGCAGAATCGGGGTGACATGATTTGAACATGCGACCTCTTCGTCCCGAACGAAGCGCTCTACCAAGCTGAGCTACACCCCGTATGGTGTATGACGGGCCTTGGAATGGGCCGATCAGGAGGCAAAGCGTATCACAAAGGGTCGTTTCGGACAATGGGAGTGTCCGAGGGGCCGTCCTGGCCGTTGCCGGCGGCGGTTTGGGGCGGTGATTCGCCCGGCTGCGAGGCTTGTGCCACCGCTTCGACGGGATCGATCTTGGTATGGGGCTCCACGTGGGCGGTGGCGTTGGCTCGGCCCAGTTCTTTCTCGATCCGCGCTTCGATCCGGGAGGCCACGGAGTGGCTGTCGGCGACGTTCATGGCCCCGTCGACCTGCAGGTGCATATCCACCCAGTGGAACGGGCCGTTGTGGCGGTGGCGGACCTTGTGATAGCCCAGGATATGCCCGGCTGCCTTGGCTTCATCGAGAATCTGACGGATGAGTTTGTCGTCATCAGGATCGCTGGCGTCCATCAGGCCGTGGATCGACTTCCACAGCAGGCGCCAACTGACGAACAGGCACAGCCCTGCCACGAGGATCGCCACCACCGGGTCCAGCCAGAGCCAGCCGGACCACCTGACCATTACTAATCCGATCAGCACGCCAATCGTTGAGACGACGTCGGTCGCGAGGTGTTTGCCATCAGCGACCAAGGGCTCGCTTTGGTACTTGCGCCCCATGAGCCAGACATAGGCCGCAAGCGATGCGCTGAGCAGGCCGATCACGAGCAACATCCACATGCCGATATTCAGATGCGTGGGTTCAACGCCGGAAAAGAGCCTGCGGATCGCTTCGACCGCAATGAATATGCCCGCAAACAGGATGAGCCAGCCTTCCATGCCGATCGCGAGGAACTCGACCTTGCCGTGGCCGTAGGGATGGTCCTCGTCGGCAGGTCGGTTGCTCAACCAGAGGCTGTAGAGCATCACCCCGGCCGCAACGATATTGATGATTGATTCAAGCGCATCCGAGAGGATCGCCACCGAGTTGGTTAACGCAAACGCGGTGAACTTCAGCAGCGTGATCACAAGCCCCGCGAGCACTGCGTGTATCGCCACACGTTGAACGGAAACTTCATTCGGATCGGCATCGGGCTCGGGCATAAGCTTACTCTAAGGCCACTTACGGCAATTCGCCAGAGTGAGGTTAATCATTCGCTTTTCCGGGAATAAAAAAACTTCACGAACGATTCAAGCATGCAGACAAAGCCCGACGATCAAAACAGTAGTTGACAACCACTATCCCTTGAGCAAGGAACCTGAACACATGCAATCGGCAATGACGTGCTCCCGTAAGGTTAAGCCCATCAAGCGACCGGGCTGAGCCGTTCACCCCTCATTCAATCTCCTTAAGCCACAGGCTCGCCAAAGTTCGCGAGCCTGTTGTGTTTGTGGGTTAGGCCGTTCGCCTGCCGGTTAACCGACACTTACCTCCGCATACCTAGACCCGATCCGCCATCCGCGTTACCCTGTCCGGACTTATGGCAAAACAAGACAAGATTAACGCCCTGATCCTCGGTTCCGGTGGCCGCGAGCACGCGCTAGGCTGGAAGCTCAAGCAATCTAAACGCTGTGGGAAGCTGTACTTCGCGCCAGGCAACGGCGGGACGAGTTCGCTGGGCAAGAACCTGAACGACCTGCCGTTCGACCCCGTCAATACCAAGAACGCCGATGCGATCGACTACTTCTGCCGGCAGAACAACATCAGCCTGATCGTCATCGGCCCGGAAGACCCGCTGTGCCAGGGGTTGGCGGATCGGTTGACCCGTGACGGCCGCTGCGTGTTCGGCCCGGTCCAGGCCGGCGCCCGTCTGGAAGCGGATAAAGCGTTCAGCAAGCAATTGATGCGGGCCGCGAGCATCCCCACCGCCGACGCCAAGACATTCACGGACTACAAGGCAGCCGTCAATTACGTCGAGAATCGCGAGTTGCCGGTCGTGATCAAGGCTGCGGGCCTTGCCAAGGGTAAGGGTGTGATCGTCTGTAGCAACAACGAGCAAGCCCTTGATGGCCTGAAGCAATGCATGGTCGACAAGGTCTTCGGCGACGCTGGCAAGGTGGTTGTGGTCGAGGAGCGTCTGGTTGGCCAGGAAGTCTCTATCCTCGCGCTGGTGGACGGGCGGAACATCTACGTGCTCGACCCGACCCAGGACCACAAGCAGGCCCACGAGGGCGATAAGGGCCCGAACACCGGCGGTATGGGCGCGTACTGCCCGACGCCGCTGGTCAATGATGATCTGATGAGCACGATCCAGGGCGAAGTCCTCGTGCCTACGGTCGATGCGCTTCGGCGGGACGGCGTGGAATTCAAGGGTGTGCTTTATGCCGGGCTGATGCTGACGGCAGGCGGCCCGAAGGTGCTGGAATTCAACACACGCTTCGGCGATCCAGAGTGCCAACCGCTGATGATGCGGCTGAAGGGCGATCTGATCGACATCATGCAGGCCACCTGCGAGGGTCGTTTAAGTGATGTAGACCTGAGTTGGGATACGCGCTGCTGCTGCTGTGTTGTGATGGCAAGCGGCGGATATCCGGGCAAGTACGAATCCGGCAAGGTCATCACCGGCATCGAAACTGCCGAGGAAGACCCGGATGTACACGTCTTCCATGCCGGCACGAAACTGAACCGCGACGGCGGCCTGGTCACAGCCGGCGGACGTGTCCTGAACGTCTGTGCGATGGGTAAGGACCTCAAGGAAGCCCAACAGAAGGCCAATGCTGCCTGCGAGAAAATCCACTTTAAGGGTGCCTGGTTCCGCAAAGACATCGGTTACCGGGTGATGTAGCGATGATAATCGCTAATGGCTAATCGTTAATTGCTAATGTTTCAATCCCAACGCCGGTCCTGAGCACAGCGAAGGGCCGGGCGGGGTTGGGGATGGGGGATGGGGGATGGGAAGCATTTTATTTTCTGCTTTTCTGTTTTCTCCTCGTTTTCAGCAATTGCTTTCGATCAAGCTCGCGACCTGGGCGTCTTATTGATTGAACAGACATCATTTGCATCACATCAAACTGGGAGGCGTACATGTACCGCAACCTGTCCTTGCTGGGTCTGCTTATCGCGATTTTGACATCAATGACAGTCCATTGCACTGCTTCAGCAGAAGAGCTTTATCGCGACGACCACGTGCTTGTCCACTACAGCGGTGTCGATGCCGATCAGGTTAAAGCCATCGGGAATATCCTGACGGCTACGCGCCGGATTGCTGCCGATCGCTTTGGCTTCGATATGCCTGAGACCATCACGGTCACGATCGATTGCGGGCCCGGCAATAAGGTGCGCCTGTTCACCGACGGCCAGGACCGGTTGAACCTCAGCCTGCAATCCAGCGAACAGTTACGACCGCCCGCTCAAAGCGGTATATTCAATCTCTACGGCCTGTGTCACGAGGTAGGCCATATGGCTATGTACCGTGCGATCACGCAGCACGGCTGGCTTAATACCGCTGGGGCAGAAGGCTGGGCACACTACATCGGCTCGGAGATTGTTGATGGCGTCTATGACACGCTTGGTGAATCGGCCTGGTGCTACCCGTATGACTACAAACAGGATGGCACCGCTCGCCTTGACAGCCAGTTGGCTAAACCAGATCCCTCTGAGATTGTCCGGGCTGCGGGTATGTGGCGCGAACTTGCCGTTATTCTTGGTAAGGAAAAGATGGCCTCGCTTTTCAAGGCGTGGGGTGAAGCCGAGATCGACCCGACAGACCCCGGCGCGAAGCTGCGCAGCATCCTCCTGGATGTTCAGAACGATGAGCAGGTATCTGACTGGTGGAACCGCGCGGAGCCGTTGATGATCCAGGCCCAGCCGCGCAGCGGTTTTGAACCACGCACGGCAAAGCCGACCGAATTGATGCGTAAGCCTGTCGACCTGGCGCTCGATGACGGTAAAGCTACTGACAAACGCAGCATCGCAGGCGGGGGACATGCAGTGACATTCGAGGCCCCGGGCCCGGGCTGGTACGTCACGCAGGTACGTATCTTCGGCTCACGTTACGGCCATCCTCGGCCGCCGGCGGAAGACTTCAGCGTCTGGCTCTGTGACGAGCAGGGACAAGTCATCCGCGAGTTCAAGTTCCCCTACAGCTCATTCAAACGCGGCAACCCACAATGGGTCATGCTGCGGACCGAACCGACGGAAGTCCCGGTCAAGTTCACGATTTGCGCGGGTTTCAATCCGACCGGGACCAAGGGCGTGTTCGTTTACCACGACGCGGAAGCGGACGGCGGTGAATCCAGGACGGGCCTGCCGGGGCAGTTGGGTGATCCGATGTCCCAAGGCGACTGGTTGATCCGCGTGGCGATCGATCAGCGGGATGATGCCGACGCCCTGCGCCAGTAGTGCTTAACAGATCCGGACATTCTCAAATATGTCAAAAATCTGTCAGTAGTTGTGCATTCTTGCAGAAAAGTAACCACCAAGGCTACAAAACGTTCTGATATCTGCTTATGATGAGGCCGATCTGATCCACGGGGGATCAGGCGAATTCCAGTTCTTCCTGAAAAAGTGGGGTACATCATGAGTAAGGTTCGGAGAATGCATATCGCTGCCGGCGCGATCGGTTTGTTGGTTTCAACGACGTTCACGCAAGCGACAATCACGCAAGGTTCGCTTTACGATTACATCCCGTCAATCATCTACAACACCGCAGACGGAAGTCTGACGCTGGAGACCGGCGTGGGCTACGGCGGGCCGGGGTCTGTCTACAACGTGTACATCGAATCTTACGACGGTAATATCGATCCCTACCGGGCGGGAGATGATGTGGCGTTTGCGAATGAGTATTACATCTCAACCATGAGCGGCTGGGAATTAGGTAATGGCACAGTACTCGGCAAGCCCGGCTTCCTGTACCAGGGCGAGACTCTGCCGTACCAGCTCAACGATCTGACGTTCATCTTTCAGGTCGATCCTTGGGGAGATGCTTATTACGGCGACCTCGTCTACTACACCCCGGGCCTGCCCGGCGATCTGAACGACGACGGCTATGTCGGCCTGGACGATTTGGACATCGTGCTGATCAGTTGGAACCAGAGCGTTCCCCCCGCCGATTCACGCGCGGATGCGAACGATGACGGCTACGTCGGCCTGGATGACCTGGACATCGTGCTGAATAACTGGAACACGGGCACGCCGCCATCACAGGTCGTTCCCGAGCCGGCAACCACAGCGCTGATCGCCATGATGTTGGGAGCGGGATTAGTGCGACGCGGCAGGTAGATATTGGTATAGCTTAGCTGGTCGCCAGATCGCGCATGAGTTGGATCAGGTGACTGGCACGTTGGCCCGTCTGCTTGCGCCATTGTGAGCGATACATCGCGTCGGCGGCGGCGATGTAGTCTTCACGCGACATGGCCGATCGCAGGTTGCGCCACTTTTGCAGCGAGCCGGTGTTGAAGGTCATGTCGATCAGGATGAGTTGTGCCTCGGTCGGAAGCTGGTCGAAGTTCTTGAACTGACGACGCGCGGTATCGATCGCACGCTGGGTGTCGTGACGCAGCAGTGTGTCGATCTGTTCATCGGTCAGTGTGATGCTGCCGCGACGCAGTGCGTAGTAGTTGATTCCGGGCAGCAGTTCTTCCAGGTCGTCGGCGGCGCCGGCGCGATCGAGGTTGAAGCCGATGCCGATCGTGATGTTGCCCAGCGAATCCCGATAAGCCCGGTGGCGGCGACCTTCGAAAGGCTCGATGAAGGCGGCGGCCCGGTCCAGCAGGGTCGGTTCGCTGGTGATCTGCGTCTCGGTTTTTTCTGTCGCGGTTGTCGACTGGCTCTGAGGCATCGGCTCCATTGTCTGAAGTGGCAAGGCGATCGGGGCCGGCTGTATGGCGGGGCGAGGTTCGGGCTGGGCAAGCCGCTGACCGCTGAGCATTATCAGACACGCCAGGCACGCCAACAGGATCGTGGCCTGAAACAGGCGACGATGGTCGGACAAGCTGATGATGGGCGTATGCAGATAATTCATGACTTCACCTTGGCAATCGCCAGCGTGCCAAAAGACCTTCAATCCCAGGACCGCCCCGCCCGACAGGGCCTATATAATTGAAAATAAGCAACTTAGGGATAAATTTTGTCATGGCCGCCTGTGTGGATTGGGTCCAGATGTTGCCCGGGAGCAACAGCAACGTCGCCGAGAATCACAGCCAGATGGCACGTTAAGTCAGTTAAAAGCTGCCGGTTGTGACATCTGGATCGCATATGCCGGCGGATCGTGTATCCTTACCAACCCATGCCACAGCGAATTGACCAACTTCAACAGGACGCGGACACCGACCTCAAGGCCGTGGAATCGGCCGAGCAGTTGGAGGCGTTCCGCATCAAGTATCTAGGCTCCAAGGGTGCGCTAAAGGCTCTGATGGGGCTGCTTAAGGAAGTGCCCAAGGAACAGAAGCGCGAATTCGGCCAAAAGGCCAACGCCCTGCGCCAATCGCTTCAGGATGCTTTCGAGCAGAAGAAGCAGTCGCTAGGCAGCGACCTCAAGGCTCAAGCCTCAAGCCTCAAGCCTTTACTGGATGTCACCGAGCCCGGTGCGCCGCCGCGGCTGGGACGGCAGCACATCATCACGCAGACCGTGGATGAGTTGATCGAAGTGTTCGGCCGGATGGGTTTCGATGCTGTGACAGGCCCGGAAGTGGAAGACGAACATCACAACTTCGTCGCGCTGAATATCCCCCAGCAGCACCCGGCCCGCGATCCGCTCGATAACTTCTACCTCACCGATCCGGACGGCGATAACCCCCTGCTGCTGCGCTCGCAGACCTCGACCGTGCAGATCCGTGTGATGGAAAACACCAAGCCGCCGGTTCGCATCGTCTCGACCGGTCGCGTTTATCGTCCCGATGAGCACGATGCGACGCACTACTCGATGTTCCACCAGATCGAGGGGCTGTACGTCGATCGGAAAGTCAGCATGGTTGATCTGAAGACCACGCTGATCCAGTTCGCCCATGCTTACTGGGGCCCGGACGCTGAAGTGAAACTCGTGCCCAGCTACTTCCCGTTCACAGAGCCCTCGGCCGAGCTTTACGTCAAGATCGACCTGGGTAAGGGGATGGCTTGGATGGAAGTCGGCGGCTGCGGCATGGTCGACCCGGCCGTGTTTGAAGCTGTCGGTTACGACCCGGAAGAATGGACCGGCTTCGCCTTCGGCCTGGGTATCGAACGGCTTGCCATGCGCAAGTACGACATCAAGGACATCCGCTGGCTGTTTGAAAACGATGTGCGGTTCCTGCGGCAGTTCTGATCCATAGCCAATCGGATAAACATATAAACACCCATGGCGTGAAACGCACAACGCCATGGGTGCTTTACTAATTCAGGTTCGTCCGGCCGGGTGACGTGAAACGATCAGCCCATGTTGTAATAGAAGCGTTCGTGAACGATCTTGCCGTCTTTCCACTTTGCGACGGCTACCTGTTCCATGTGGACTTCCGTGCCGTCCTGCGTGACGAAGTCCATGCTGTGTTCGTAGAAGGTGACATCGTCACCCGCGCCGATAGCGGTGATGTCGAAGCCTTTCCACTGCTTGACGCTGTCGACGAAGTGCTGCTCGCGTTCGATGTTGGCTTTCAGGCCGACGGTCTTGCCGTAGGCGGGCTCTTCCATGACGACGTTGTCATCGTAGAACTCGTTCATGGCGTCCATGATCCTGCCGTTGCGGATGTAATCGATCAGGTCTTCCAGACGTTCGCGCACAGTGATAGTGGTGCTCATGGTGTATCTCCTTGGGTAAAGTTGTTCGGTGTAATCAGTGGTGTATGAGTTAAGCGGTGACGGCCTGCGGTTGTGGCGTGCGTGCAGATGCGACGAGGCTGATGAGCGTCAAGCGTCCCGGGCCGATCAGGCCGATGCCGGCGGTGACGACGGCGAGGGTCAACGGGTATTCCATTCCGCCGTTCTGTGAGTTGAACGCGCTGCCATGGACCATGAATGCGGCGACGAGCATCGTGAAGGCGACGGGGATACTGGCCAGGCGTGACAGGATGCCTGTCAGCAATAGCAACCCGCCGAAGAACTCCGCGCTGCCTGCCATGTAAGCATTGAGCGTCGGCAGCGGCACGCCTTGTGATGCGAGGAATCCTGAGAATCCGTCGATGCCTGAGCCGCCGAACCAGCCGAACAGTTTCTGTGAGCCGTGGAACATGAAGACGGTGCCGAGCATCGCACGGATCGCCAGCAGGCCCGCATCGGTCAGCCACTTTTGTAAGTTGTCATTGATGAGTTTCATAATCCGCCCTTTCGATTAGTTGTTTAAACAAGTATTTGGGTCCAGTTATTCCCATAGGCCGAGATCATTGGCAATTACTGTGCCGATCGGGCCTTTTCCAACAAACGTGTCAGTTCCTTGAGTTCGGCCTTGCTCATGTGGCCGAGGTTCGCTTTGTGATGCTCAGTCAATGGTTTTTGCATCTTGCGGAGCAGCGTCTGAGCCTGCGTGGTGATCGCCACATACACCACACGCCGATCTTCATCGCTGCGTAAGCGGGTGACAAAACCATCGCGCTCGAGCCGATCGATCAGGCGCGTCACATCCGGGACCGGGCTGACCAGGCGCTGGGCGACTTCGAGTGTCGGCAGTGCATCGTCCCCTTCTCGTTTGGCGCCGTTAAGGATCCGCAGCACGTTGTACCCTGCCGCCGAAACGCCGTAGTCCTTGAAGAACCGTTCGATGCCGCACGCCAGCAGGCCGAACGTCCTGGCCATGTTCAGGTACGCCTCCACCTCGGGCGAGGCGAACGGCCGCTTCTGCTTGATTTCGCGTTGCAGCAAGGACAAAGTCATGGTTCGTATCCTTTGAGGCCCGCCCCGGCTAGTTCGTGGGCTCAGGTTCACTATCGGTAATATACGTTAAAACATTAGTTGTGTCAACAAGTATTATTGGGTTTTTAAAAATGGAGCCGAATAGCCCGATCAGCGGACAAGCCGGTCCCCATTGGTCCGGCCGGCACGCTGCCGTACCGCCTGTTTTGTGCGACCTCAGCGGTGAAACTAATCTTCCAGGCTTGTTCACCGCAGAGGGCGCGGAGAGCGCGGAGTAAGGCCAAGATGTATGCATTTGCACGCACCAACTTTCAATTCAGGAATCCCAATCAGTACATGTCTCATCTGCACCATCTACGGATACTTGCCCATCTCTTCTCCGCGACCTCTGCGATCTCTGCGGTGAACTTCGTCTTCCAAACTCACTCACCTTTCGTGGGGAAGGCCAATCCAACGCCCCCTTGGCTACCGACAGGTTATCCACGCCCATTATTGCGATTCCGACTTACATCAACCTGATTGGGTCGCTATCATCCCCTGCAATTACCACAAATCCCCTTAAACCCCGCAGCACCCGGAGACACCCAAAGGATGCAGACCATGAATGACGCCCTACTCAAGACAGAACTCCCCCTTGAAGGACGCCGGCAAGGTAAGGTCCGCGATATTTATCAATGTAAAACCAAGACCGGCACAGATGCCTTGCTGATCATCGCAAGCGACCGTGTCTCGGCGTTCGATGTTGTCATGGCGAACGGCATCCCGGGCAAAGGCGAGGTGCTGACACAGATCAGTACTTTCTGGTTCGACATGATTAAAAAACACTTCGGCGACAAGCTGGAGCATCATTTGATCTCCACCGATCCTGCCGACGTGCAAGGGCTTAGCTCGCAACAGGTTGAGCAACTGCAAGGCCGAGTGATGATCGGACGCAGGTGTAAGGTGGTGCCCATCGAATGCGTTGTACGTGGTTACATGGCGGGTTCAGGTTGGAAGGAATATCAAAAAACCCAATCTGTTTGCGGCATCAAACTGCCTGAGGGTTTAACGCAGTGTGATAAGCTTCCGGAGCCTATCTTTACCCCCGCGACCAAGGAAGATGAAGGGCACGACGAAAATATCAGCTTCCAGCGCGCCTGTGAACTGGTCGGCGAGTCGTTGATGACGAACCTAAGAGCCTTATCCATCAACATCTACAACATGGCGCACGATTACGCGCAGCAGCGCGGCATCATCCTGGCGGATACCAAGTTTGAGTTCGGTTTACCGGTCGATAACGATGATAAACCGATCCTGATTGATGAAGCGTTAACACCCGATAGTTCGCGCTTCTGGCCTGCCGATCAATACAAACCCGGACAGGACCAACCGAGCTTTGATAAGCAGTATGTTCGAAATTATCTTCAAGACTTGGTTGATGAAGGCCGATGGGATAAAATGCCACCCGGGCCGGAACTGCCGCAAGAGGTTGTCAACAACACGCTGACAAAGTATCTTCAAGCGTATAAAGCACTGACCGGCGGCGAACCGAAGTACGTCGGAGCATAACAAGGTCAGTCACAACCAAGTAAACCAATCGGCGCCTCAGGGCGGACCGATTAAACAAAGGGCCCACGACGCGCCACGCGTGGGCTCTGTTTTTTTATCTGTTGTTCGTGGTTAGAATCAGTCGTCATGTCTACGCATGCAACCCACGAAGTGAGTACAAACGAATTTACCGCACGCGCTGTACGTGTCGGCGACTATATCGCCTTGCGTTCCGTACCCACCAAAGACCGCCTGGGTTCCGGGCCGTTAGCTATGCGTGTCGGCGACCACGGCGTCGCGGTGCTGTTGCGATATGGCGTGGTCGTATTCTTTGACTGTGACCACGACTCGGCTGAACAATTCCTGGTCGAAATCCGCCCGCTGGTTCGCAAACCCGCAGAACAGGAAGAATCGGAGGTTCTGCACATCCGCGTCGACAGCGGAACACGCGAAGGGATCGATGGCGAGGCGTTGAACGTTCATAACGGGTCGGTGGAAAGACTTCAGGTTATCGCGGATGTACTCGGAAAAAGCGTCGCGTTGGCGGGGTATGAATCACAAACGCAGGAGGCGTTCGACCGTATCGAGCCGTTTGCCAGCGATCTCGCCCGGACCGGGCACGGGGGCGGCAAGGTCGGCAAACTGCAAAAACATCTAGGCAATGTCCTGCTGATCCAGCACGAAATGATCGGACGCGTCGAGGTCGACGATAAACCCGACATCCTCTGGGAACGGCCGGACCTCGAACGACTTCATGCGATACTCACCGAGGAGTTCGAGATTCACGAGCGTAAGATCGCGCTCGAACGGAAACTATCCCTTGTTTCGCAGACGACTGAAACCGTCGTCGGGCTGATCGAAAACGCGCGCACGCTCCGCGTCGAGTGGTACATCGTCATCCTGATCGTGATCGAGATATTGCTGCTGCTCTACGAGATGGCGCAATAGCCGGTCAGTTTGCCGACTACTGCTCGAAGATGTAGATGCAGTACGGGCTGGACCAGTTGCGCCCGGAGATCGGGTTGGTGTCATCCTGCCGATACAGCTTGTTCGGATTCACTTCCAGTTCAGCCTCCGGATCATCCGGGTCCCCTTTAAGGGTAATCATGCATCGTTCAAGCGGGCGTTCTGCCCTGCTGCCGGAGCGGTTGATCCCATCGGTTGTAAAGGTGGAGCTGTGGCAGGGGCATTTGAAGACCTGGCTCATCGAATCGAAGCGTGTGCCGCAACCATTGTGGGTGCATACCGCGGACAAGGCGACCAGGTTGTTGCCGTTGGACACCAGCCAGATCCCGTGCGATCGGCGGTAATCGTCGTAGACCCCCACATTGCGGTACTTGTTGGGGTGGCCGACCCGGAAAGGCTTATCGGGCAGCACGAGCTTGCCTCGCCCGTACCCACCGGTCGCGGTGCTGTCGGCATCATCGGAACATCCCAGAACCGTCAGAGCAAACGTCGACCCCACCGATTGTGCGAACTGTCGGCGTGTAAGTTTCATGGGACTCCTTTCCCATTGATTGATTCACTTACCCCCACTCACGTCGGCATCGAGGCGATCGCCGCCTGGTAGACCTCCATGCACTTCTGTGCCGCGCCGTCCCATGTGAGTTTGCGTAGCTCAATATCCGCATTCGCTTTCAGTTCCTCACTGAGCGATTTATGCTTGAGCACCGCGATAATCTTGTTCGCGATCTCATCCACATCCCAGAAGTCGACTTTCAACGTGTGCTTGAGCACCTCGCTGGCGCCGGATGTCTTGGACATGATTACCGGCACATCATGGCTGACCGCTTCAAGGGATGCGATGCCGAACGGTTCGGACACGCTGGGCATCACGAATACGTCCGCCAGTTTGAAGATGCGTGATACATCGTCGCCTCGGACAAACCCGGTGAACGTCACCTTGTGGCCGATCCCCTCACGGGCGGCCAGCTCGATGACGTCCCGGACCTTATCGCCGGACCCGGCCATGATGAACTTCACCTTGTCGTACTTTTGAAGCACCTTCTTGGCCGCGGCGATAAAGACCTCCGGGCCCTTCTGCATGGTGATGCGTCCGAGGAACAGCACAACCTTGTCCCCCTTCTCGATGCTCATCCGCTCAGGCGTCTGTGCCTGCATCGGCTCGCCGTTCTCAATCCCGTTGTAGACCACCTCGATCTTGCTCGGGTCCACGCTGTAGCGCGTTTCGAGGATCGATTTGGTCAGGTGACTGACCGCGATGACGCGCATCGCCGCGTGCAGCCCCCGGCGTTCCACATCATAGATCGGCTGATGGACCAGCTCGCCGGAACGATCGAACTCGGTGGAGTGAATATGGACGACCAAGGGTTTACCATGCACCGCGGCAACTGCCATTCCGGCAGGGAAGGTTAGCCAGTCGTGTGCATGGATCACATCAAATTCTTCACCCTGTGCCAGATCGATGCACAAGGCTGCATAGCGACGTGACTCGCTGACCAGGTCGCCGCTGTAATCGCCGGGAGATGATGCCGGGCCATGCCGGTGTATATCAGATGCCTGAAGCACACCCATCGGGCGATTGAAGTCCGGACGTGCCGGGACCTGCTGTTCGACGGTCGAGGTTTCGCTGATGTATTCCATCCCGCCGGGATAGGGGTGCTTGAATCGGGCGGGGACGGCTTTGAAAGTCACGTGCTCAAAAGCTTTGGTCTCGGTCGCGGCTAGAGGCGGTTCATAGGCATAGGTACTGGCGACCGCCTCGGGAGAGCGGTCCCCCACCGCGGCTGAAGGCGACTGCTGGGACAGCAAACGAACGTGCGTATCCTGCTGGAACTCTCCGTCGACCGTCTTAGGCAAGACAAAGGTGATATCGGTGTGACGCCTGCTCAGCGCCTTGGTCAGCCCGTAACAGGCCGTACCCAATCCGCCGGTGATAAAGGGCGGGAATTCCCAACCCAACATGAGGACTCGCATGGTGTGCACTCCGTTGCCGCCCTGAAATTGGGGCTGTAGGCACGTTCTGGCTCGCTTGGTCCCCTGATCACAAACCGAACGAAAGCTGGGACATGAGCCGAGCTATGAAGATACCGCGCAGGACGGAAATTTCCAATCTGACGCCAGTTAACCACCATACAGCTCGGTTGCGATCGTCAGCCCAGATCGTCAGACTCGTCCATGTCGCCCAGTTGGCGGAAGCAGGCCTCGTAGGCCAGCATGACCTTGAAGACCCGGTCGATATCGGCTTGCTCCGGGCGATCGCCGGTGCTGAGAGCCAATGCGGTGCGGAACACGTACTGCTTGGCATCGTCGCGGAAGTGTTCGATCGGCAAGGGGCCCTTGTCAAAGCCAAGCTCGACCAGCTCCTCATCCAGCAGATCTTCCATCTTGTCGCCGCTGTGCAGGAGGTCCGCCTCGATGGATTCGCTCAGCCAGCGGTCCGCTGTATACAAACCCACCCAGACCTTTGCGGGATCATTCTCGTCCGGCAGCAACTGGTAGCTGGCTTCGCTTTCAACATCACGGGCGTGGCAACACAATCCATCTTGATTGCATTGCACATCCTCAAAAACATCCGCCCGTTTGAGACGCTCAGATACCGCTTCGATCAGACCCTGAAACACTTGCACACTCGCTGGTTTAAAGTTCCGTAGATAATTACTGGATTGCCGCCAAAAAGCCCGGACATGACCCATCGGGCCTTGGCCGGGTATCCTCGGCACCCATCTACCCACGTGCCGAGCTGAACATCACTTTAGCCCGCAACGACGTACTGAACAAGCTGTGAAGACAAATTTCACCGCAGAGATCGCAGAGGGCGCAGAGAAGTCAACAAGAAGTATCCGCAGATTGTGCAGATGACACAGATTAAGAATGTATTGAGTTGAATATCTTGATTTGCAGTTGAGGCGACTGTGTATCCGGCTCGGTCTTGCTCTGCGCCCTCAGCGATCTCTGCGGTGAATCCTCATCACGAGCGTTGTCGCACGGCTTCAAATAGTACGACGGCCGCGGCATTCGCTGCATTCAGTGAATCAACCGTTTTGCCAAGTGTCGGGATCGACAGACACGTATCCGCGCCATCCAGCCAGGCATCATCCAGACCTGTATCCTCCGGCCCGATGATCAGCGCGATCGGCCCGGTTAGATCAGCGTTTGTGTAAAGCACGGACCGATCTATGTTTGGCGTCGTCGCGGCGACTTTGACGCCATGTTTTTTCAGATAGGCGATTGCTGCTTCCGTTTCGGCATTCACGATCGGCAAGGTATACACCGCACATGTCGATGCACGGATCGCGTTTGGATTAAAGACATCCACAGGCGTTCCGCACGCCAACACAGCCTTGCAGCCGGCCGCCTCTGCTGAACGCGCCATCGCGCCGAGATTCCCGGGTTTGGCGGTTCCGACGGCCACCAGATAAAGATCGTCGGGCCCGACAGGCAACAGATCATCCAGCGTCCAGACCGGCTGACGCACCACTGCGATGATGCCCTCCGGCTCATCCCGATACGCCAGCATTTTTAACAGCCCTTCAGGGACACTGAATACGGCCGTTTGCACAGGGCATCGCTCCAGCACCTTGCCAACAAGATCTTTATCGCTGAGCGCGGGGCAATGGAAGACTTCAAGCACATCCAGTCCCGCCTGCATCGCCCGCCCCACCTCGCGCGGCCCCTCTGCCAGGAATAGCCCGGCTTTACGCCGATCGCGCGATCGACGCAGCTTGACCGCCGACTTGATACGCGGATTCGCCGCACTGGTAATGTCGTGACGATCAGGCATGGCCATATGGTATCCGCAACTGGGAAATTGTCGCTGTACTGAAAACAATCCCCAAACACTTGAATGTAACGTCGATTGCAATAGCATTTATAGGGAAGGAATACATATGCAAATCCTGAAAAATCTAGCGACCGCACTTTTTATGACAGGCCACGTTATGACAGCAAATGCTGGAACTGATGTCACTGCTACCCAAGTCACTCTGGAAAAACATATTACGCGGGTAGAAGTATGGAGCGAAAATGTTGTCAGAATCACACACACGCCCAATAGTGTCTCAAATCCACGAAGTAGCCTGTCAGTGATCGATACCCCAAAGCATGTTGATTGCACTGTTGAGGAACAGGATGATGCCATCCGGCTTGCAACTGAAGTGTTACATATCGAGCTCGATAAAGCTTCAGGATCGATACGCATTCTGGATAATGAAAATCAATTGTTGTTCAGCGAAGCAGCCAATGGTACGACAATCAAAGAAACGACCATAAGTGATGTGCCTACCCGGATGTGTAGTCAGTCATTCAGACTTGATCCCGGTGAAGCGATCTACGGCCTGGGACAGATGCAGAGCGGCACAATGAACTATGTCGGACATACGGCCCACCTGCAACAAAAGAACGGTTGGGTTGCCATGCCGGTTGCAATGTCTTCGAAGGGCTACATGCTGCTTTGGGATAATCCCGCTGTAACGGACGTAAATGTCGGTGAAACCGATCCCGGGATCATGCATTGGTCATCTGAAGCTGGTGATCAGGTGGACTATTACTTCATCTACGGACCAGACCTTGATGACGCGGTCAAGAGCTACCGTCAATTGACGGGAAAAGCCCCGATGTTCAGCAAGTGGGCGTGGGGACTCTGGCAATGCAAGGAACGTTATGCAAGCCAGAAGGAACTGCTCGAGGTGCTGAAGCAATACCGCGAAATGAATATCCCGCTCGATTGCGTGATTCAGGACTGGCAATACTGGGAACCGGGCCAATGGGGATCACACACGTTTGAGGCTGCAAGATTCCCCGACCCTAAAGCCATGGTTGACGAAATCCATGCAAACAATGCACATGTAATCATTTCCATCTGGCCCCGTTTCGATCTTGATACAAATAACCTGGCTGAACTGGACGCGGCCAAAGCGCTGTATCGCAAGACATACAACAACGTCTGGCCCAAGGGTGTCGGTCGATGGTATGACGCATATAGCCCAACGGGACGCGATCTGTATTGGCAGCAGGTCCGTGACAACCTGGCGGTCCTGGGTTTCGACGGCTGGTGGATGGATGGATGCGAAGCTGAACTTGGTGGAGCACCGGGTCAGATGCGGGAGGTCATGACGGCCGCAGGCCCCGGTCCCGAAGTCTATAACGCCTATCCTCTGATGCATGCCAGCGCCGCATACGAAGGCCAGCGCAAAGATATCCCCGAGAAGCGCGTTCTCATATTGGCACGCTCCGCGTATCCAGGCCAGCAGCGAAACGCGGTCATCACCTGGTCCGGTGATATCCATGGTGACTGGCCTACGTATGCCAGACAAATCCCCGCGGGGCTCAACTTCTGCGCTACGGGAACGCCTTACTGGAATACCGATATCGGTGGATTCTTCGGAGGCGACCCGGCCGACCCCGCTTATGCTGAACTCTTTACGCGTTGGTTCCAGTTCAGCACATTCAATCCGATGTTTCGCATCCACGGCACGGGGAAAGGCAAAGAAGTCTGGAAGTTCGATCAGGCAACACAGAAGATTCTCATCGACTTCGACCAACTGCGATATCGATTGCTGCCTTACATCTATTCTGTCTCCTGGATGGTCACGGATGATGACTACACGATGATGCGCCCCCTGGTCATGGATTACCGGGAAGATCCGAAAGTCTACGATATCGCCGATCAATTCATGTTTGGCCCGAACATCATGGTCTGCCCGGTGATCGAGGCCGGCGCGACATCAAGACAGGTCTATCTGCCCAAGGGCAACGACTGGTACGACTTCTGGACCGGAAAACAATATGCGGGCGGGCAGACAATCTCGGTTCACGCCCCGATTCAGAAGTTGCCGTTATTCGTTCCGGCCGGCGCGATCATACCCTTCGGTCCATTGGTTCAATACGCCACAGAAAAAACCGACCCGATCGAGCTGCGCGTCTACCGCGGCGCTAATTGCACATTCAAACTGTACGAAGATGAGGGAGACACCTACAACTATGAAGATGGCATCTATGCGACGATATCATTCGGCTGGGATGATACTGAAAACATATTAAGTATTAGCGAGCGACAGGGGCATTACCCCGGCATGATGAAGACACATACTTTCAACATCGTATTCGTCGATGAACAATCGGGCACAGGCATTCAGCCTGTCAAGATCGACACTACAGTCACATATAACGGACAAGCAATCAGTATCCAAGTGCCATGAATGTTTACATCAATAGATTGGTTACACTTTCCTTCACAACGCATATATAAAGCGGAAAGTGGATTACCCCGCAAGCACGACCGTTTCTGCTTGCGCTTCAACCTGGATGTCGCCGGTTAAATCGATCTCGATATTTGTAGCTGCGCCGGGCTTGCTGTCTTGTGCGTCGATTATGAGCTTCATGATGGAATCCCGGTCAATTATTCAGACTTCAACGGCTCGCCCGGATCGCCCGGCTTAAAGGGGAACGAAAGCGGGTCCATCGGCTTGATCGTATCGTTCTCATCGAACTGCATCCGCACCAGACACGTCTGACGTTTGTAGCCGTTGCCGTCGGGGATCGCGTGCCGGTGGTATGCGACATACCAGCGGTCCGTGCCGGGGATGTTCAGCACGCTGTGATGGGCCGTCGCTACTGCCGCGCCGTGTTTTTGCAATACGATAAAGTTTTCATCCGGTGACTTGACCGGGCCGAACGGCGAATCTGACACACCCCACCCGACACGGTAGTCCGGGCTGCGTGCATCGTCGATCGACCACATGAAGTAGTACTTGCCCTTGCGCTTAAAGACCACGATGCCTTCGCGGAACTCACGCAATTCAAATTCCACGGGCGGGCCGTCAAACGAGATCATGTCTTCGTTGAGTTTGTACACCGTGGGGATGCCGTTGCCGAAGTAAAGGTATGCCTGCCCGTCATCATCAATCAACACGTGCGGGTCGATGCTGAACGTCCTGATCTTTTCGTTGTCAATCAGCGGCTTACCCAGCGCGTCCTTAAATGGCCCGACCGGCGTGTCTCCAATCGCGACGCCGATGTTGTGGTTTGCGCAGAAGTAGAAGTAGTACTTGCCGTTGCGTTCGATGCAGTCAGGGGCCCAGGCTTTATTATCCGCCCAAGCCAGGTCCTTCGAGATGTCGAGGAAGACGCCTTCCTTTTTCCAGTCGATCAGGTTCTTGCTGGACCAGACGGCGAACTCGGTGGTGTTCCAGTTGGGCCTGTCCGATGTCGGGTAGATGTAATACGTATCACCAAAGACACGGATCGCCGGGTCGGCGGTGAAGCCGTCAAGGATCGCCGGCGGCGGATCGCCATCCGTCTCGGATGCGAAGCTCTGAGATGTTGTATTGATCGTCATCAGTAGTATCCATGCAAAACAGGTAAACCAACGCAGCGTTGTCGTGTGCTTGAACATGCTCAATCTCCAATCACGGGGCGATAGCATAGCATGATTACCATGCAAATTGACCGACTAATCTTAGCTATTCAAGTGATGTGCCGACGGGATGTAAAGATAGATTGCAACAAAAAACTCACGCCATGTCGGCGTGAGTTAAGAGCAATGATGTTGGTTTTACAGCTTTGTGGATTCGCAGGTATTCAGCCGTGTTCGCGTGAACGCTTACCGAGGCACACGCCCAGCCCGAGCAATGTCAGTGTGACCGCCGCCGGTTCGGGGACTGAGTACTCGCCGATCGCCTCAATCGCGTTGACATCGAGCACGTGAGGCATATTCGGGCCGCCGACATCAAAGGCGGTCAGCGCGTACGCCTTGTCCCACAGGTGCCCGCCGTGTGACAGGAACGTCGCGGGACCGACCGCGTTTAGTACAAACAGTTCGCTGCCCGTGGCGTAGTAGCCGCTTGGGTCGGCTGTCGAGGGGATCTGACGGATGCTGAAGATGATCTCATCGCCAGGCCCGGCAATGCCATCATCAAACCGATCGGGGTCGCCAAACATATCTTGCACCATCAGCGCATCGAGATTGATCAGGTCGGGGTCTGTGTCTGTACCGAGCAGGCTGGTCACCGCGCCGACAATCGCGGCGTGTGAGATGTAAGGCGTGCCTGATGCGTTCCACACCGACGTCGCTCCGCCGGCAGCGCCGCCGCTGAAGATATCCATATCAAGCGAATACTTGTCCGCATCGGCTAACGGTGGCTCGGGGCCCCAGACCTCTACGCCATCGACATCATCAGGTAGCGGCATGCCATTGACATCCGCCTGCTTGGCCCAGATGCCGACGGTGCTCGGTAACGCACCAAACGAAGTGCCCAACTCATACGACACCTCGCCCGCGCCACCGATCGCGCCAACCGGCGTCGCGATCGGCCCGGCTGATGGAACGGTCACCAGGATCGGCGCGGCGCCGAGCCCGCCGGGATACGCGTAGCTCGTGTCGTCGATCGAGAACACCAGGTGTGCGATCTCAGACTTCAGTTCCTTGTAAGCAAAGTCGCCGTGGTTGGCGATGGCGTCGATCTCGTCGTCGGGTGTCCAGGTCGGGCGCGTGCCTGTGAAGTCCGTCACATCCACCGTGCCGCCGACGCCGTCCCATGCGATGATCTGCTCGGCATCGAACGGGGGCGGGGAAGCAACGGCGCCGATGGTCGTCGCGTCCCAGTCATGGCTGTACTCCTTGCCGCCCACGCTCAAAGGCGTCCCCAATCCCGGGCCGAAGCCGGGGAACGGCCCGCCCGCACCACCGTAAGGAATCGTCGCCTCTGATAATGTCCCTGTTGCCGCGATGGCAAACATACCCAGAATTGATGTGCCAAAACGAAGTGATACGCTCCTCATTGTGATCCGCCTTTCTCCAATGGGTGTGCCACGTCCTCGTGATCGAGCAAACAGATACCGAGATAGAACGAAGGACGTTCAATCAGTCAGCGCGTGGAACCATTCCACACGCGGGTGGTAATGCAGGCATAGATACGGCCAGGGAGATAACAGAAGTGGATTGTTGAACGCTCGTCATGGTCCGCCCTCTCTCCCCGCCCGACGCCGATTCAACAAATTAATTATAACAGATTGCGATTGATTTAAAACAGGAATCCATGCTGTTGCTGCGGCGACACGACAAAGTCGAGTGCGTACAACACATTAGCTATGCATGTTTTTCTTGTTAGCGATGCGGAATACACAAAAGCGCGCGATGTAGAGATATGAATGCCTCGTGATAACACGGCCGACGATCAGGTTGAACCCGATTCACCTGACTTTGCGTGTTCCGCTTCGATAAAGATGCGCTTGACTTGCGGATAGGCTTCTTTGATCTGCTTGTCGATCGAGGCGATACGGTGTTCGAGTTTTTCGGTAGTTGCAGAATCCTCAAAGTCTACACTGAGGTTGAGCAGGATAAACTGCGGGCCCATGTGCATGGTTAATACTTCGTTCACGCGTTCCACTTCAGGCTGTGCGGCGACGATCTTGCGTATGCCGGCGACGACGTGCTTGTTCGCGCTTTCCCCGATGAGCAGGCTATGTGTCTCGTAAGCAAGCCATGCCGCGGTCCCGCCGAGCACGATGCCGATCAGGATCGATGCCAATCCGTCAAACATATAAATGCCTGTAAGTTGGCTGAGCAGCACGCCGAGGAACGCGATCGCTAACCCGATCATCGCTGCGGAGTCTTCAAACAACACGACAAACATGGATGGGTCTTTGCCGCGGTGTACCGCTTCGAGATAGCCCCAGTCGCCCTTGGCTTTGCCGAACTCGCGCAGTGCAAAATACCAGGCCGCGCCTTCAAACAGCATTGCAAATCCCAGCACGATGTAGTTCACCATCGCGTTCTCGATCGGCTCGGGATGGATGACGTGCAGCACGCCCTTATAAATCGACACCGCCGCACCAACCGCAAAGATCAGCATCGCCACGATGAACGACCAGAAGTAGACTTCTTTGCCGTGCCCGAACGGAAACTGCTCATCTGCAGGCACCTTCGCCCGCTTCAAACCGAACAGCAGCAGCAACTGGTTGCCCGTATCCACGATCGAGTGAATACCTTCGGCAAGCATTGCCGAGCTGTTGGTGACCGCGCCCGCGATGAATTTGGTAATAGAGATCAGCGCGTTGCCGATCAGGGCCGCGTAGATGACTTTTTTATTCGATCCGGCCAAGAGAATTCTCCACAAGAACGGTTGATTCGCATAGAACCATTTGCATTACAAATGGCCGTCATTCCCGCGGACGCGGGAATCCACGCGAACGGTGAATCCCTGTACGTGGATCCCCGCCTGCGCGGGGATGACATCAAACGAGGCGACCTCAAACAAAGCCAATCGCTTAGTGTGAGGATATGTTAGCAATTCTATTCTTGTGTATTTTGTGCTTTTTTGTGGCTAAACAATTGTGCCACGAAAATGCACAAAAATCACAAAATTGAGGTTTCACGAGATGAACTATCAATCGTGGCGTAGTGCGACGATGGGGTCGAGGTTCGCCGCGCGCACGGCGGGGTACAAGCCGAACACGATGCCGATGCCGCCCGAGATGCCGACCGCCAGGACGATGCTGTACATGGGGACCACCGTATCGATCCCGGACATGGCTGTGATCCCCAGCGCAATCGCGGGTCCGACGACCGTGCCGATTAGGCCGCCTACCGCGGACAGCACTACTGTTTCAACCAGGAACTGGCTGACGATCTGTTTCTTCTTCGCGCCGATTGCTCGGCGGATGCCGATCTCGCGTGTGCGCTCGGTCACCGATGCGAGCATGATATTCATGATGCCGATCCCGCCGACCAGCAGGCTGATTGCGGCGATCGAGAACAGCGTCCACTTCCAGATGCTCGCCTGCGCCTTGGCGGCGTTCAACACCGCCAACGGGACATACAGATCGTAATCCCCCTGCGGGTGGAACGTCTTCATCATCCGATCGATCCCCGCCGCGACAGATTCGACATCGCTCAGGTCTTTGACCTGGATAAGAATGCGGTGCAGTTCAACCTGCTCGGCCGAGAATGAACCCGAGGCTCGACGGATCATCAAATCGGAGTAGCGTTCTTTCGCGACATTGATCGGGATGTAAGCATCCACATCGGAGTCGGGCGTGCGGCCACCGCCGGAGGATTCCTCGTTCTGGACAATCCCGATGACCTGATAAAGATCACCGCTTACACGGACGGATTCGCCGATCACGCTGCTCGCTGCCAGCAACTTACGCGCGCCCGATTCGGTCAAAACACAGACGTTCGCCGACGTCTGCATATCACGATCCAGCAGCACACGTCCGGCGATCACTTCACGTGGCACAAGCTCGAACCAGCCCGGCGTTGTTCCGACGATACGCAGTTCCACCGAACGCTCGCCGAAGTAGGTCACCTTGCGCAGGTCCTTGGTCGGCACGGTGCGCTCCACGGCACTGAATGTATCGAGGATGCGTTTTTCATCCTCATACAACAGACCATAGGTCTTGATCATCGAGGTGGTGGTTGCCTCGGCATCGTCAGCGTTCTGCTTACTGCTGAGCATGATGTTGTTCGAGCCCAGCGCCTTGATCTCGTCCAGGGCCTTGCGCTGCGCCCCTTCACCGACCGCAAGCATCGCCACCACTGCGCCCACACCAAACACCACACCCAACATCGTCAGCGCCGACCGCAGCTTGTGCAGCAGCAGGCTCTTGATACCCAGGCGGAGCATACGGATGAATTTATTCATACCCGTTGCTCCTCTCGATCCGGTCGATCAGGCCGTCCTTCATATGCAGCCGATGCTGGGCATGCTCGGCGATGTCCAGTTCGTGCGTCACCATGATGATCGTCTTGCCCTGTCTGCTCAGATCATCCAACAGGGCCATGATCTGCGAGCTTGTGGATGAATCGAGGTTGCCGGTCGGTTCGTCGGCAAGCAGAACGGGCGGATCATTGGCAAGCGCACGAGCGACCGCGACGCGTTGCTGCTGGCCGCCGGATAGTTCGTTAGGCCTGTGGTCCAGTCGATCCCCCAGCCCGACACGATCCGCAAGCTCCGCGGCCCGTTCGGCACTCTTTTCCGCTTCCCACCCCAGGTAATACAAAGGCAGTTCGATGTTCTCTTGCACCGTTAACTGCGGGATCAGGTTAAAACTCTGGAAGATAAAACCCAGGTGACGCAAACGAAACTCACTGAGCGCATCGTCATTCAGGTCGGCTACGTTCTGCCCTTCGAGCATGTACGTTCCCGCAGTCGGCCGATCCAGACAACCAAGCACGTTCAACATCGTGCTCTTACCCGAACCGGATGCGCCGAGGATCGCCCAGAACTCACCGCGCCCAAGCCGCAGGTCAACCCCCGCCAGCGCATGGACCTGCTGCGACCCCATCTGATAGGTCTTGCGCAAACCCTTCAACTCAATCAGGGCTTTATCGTCCGGGGCTGGTGCCGGAGAAGGCTCGGCAATCGTGTCGGTCATGTTTACTTCTGCTGATCCTGGGGGTCGCCGTTACCTTGGGGGCGCGGTCCGCCTTGTCTCTGTTCCATACGCTTGCGCAACTCCTCGCGCTGCTCGGGTGTCATGTTCTCAAAACGCTTACGCATTTCTTCGCGCTGCTCAGCGGTGGGTTGGCCCTGCGGTTGTTGACCATTCCAGCCACTACCGGGTTCGCCGCCTGCCTGCGGGCCTTGCCCACCGGCTTGGGGCCCACCTGCCTCGGTCTTTGGGCCACCAGCACGTTCACTTTCACCCGACGCGCCTTGCTCGGACTTATCCTCAGGTGGTGGCCCATTACTTGCCGCATCACCGCCATTCGGTTTCACGCCGGCGTCCTGCAACGGCGGATTCGTCAGCACGTGATCGCCCTCGGAGATGCCGGACTTGATGTGCACACGGTCCTTGTTGTCCAAACCCAGTTCAACCTGCACCGGCTCGATCCGACCGCCGTGCTTCACGTAAACCGTCGGCTGATTACCGATACGCACGACGCATTGCACCGGGATCGATATCACATCCTCAAGCGACTCGACGATGATCTCGGCCTTACAGGTCATGCCTGTACGGACACCTTCCAACTGACCATCAAGATGGATCTCGGTGTTGTAAACCTTCAGGTCGGGGTTGCCACGCCAGAAACTCTGAGCATCCGGCAGCGGCGCAATACGCGCCACCCTGCCCCAGAACTGACGCCCGGGCAACGCATTGATCGTGATACGCACACGCTGACCGACCTTCACCTTCTTCAGACTCGACTCATGAACCTTGACATTCACAAGCATCGAGTTCGCGGTAGGCAGATTGATCAGCTCCTCACGTTCCCGCACGGAACGACCGGCTTCCAACGGCTCATCGTTGCCCCGGCGGTCATCACGGCCCGTCGTCGCGTAGACAACCATCCCCGCGGTCGGGGCATAGATCTTGGTCTTCTCGAGCTGGTCCTCGTCCTTGGCAAGCCGTTCCTTCTGGCGCTGAAGCTCCAACTCACGCGCCTGAAGGTCCGCCTGATCCTGCACGAGGTTCGCGTTCGCCTGACGCTTCACACGGTCCAGCGCCATCTTCGTCTGATCAACATCGCTCTCCAACTGGCGCACGGTTCGGCCGTAGGTGTAGTTCTTTAAAAGGTCCAGGTTCGCCTTGGCCGTGCTCAGGTCCAGCTTGGCTCGTTCATAGCTCAATTCATCTCGGGTCAGGTCCGCCTCGGCGATGTACTTCTCTTCAAACAGCTTCTTGGACCATTCCACCGTCTTCTGTGAATCTTCGAGGTCCGCCTCGGCGAGCTTGATCTTTGCCTCGAGTTCCTCCAGCTCTTTCGGGTGTTCACCCTCGACGTACTTCTTCAGGTCCTGCTGGGCGAAGTCGTAATCAAGCTGGGCCTTGGCGACATTGCTCTCACCCTGGCTGCGCGTGATCTCAAGCGCCTCACGGGCGCGGACGTAATCCGCCTCGGCGTTCTGCACCCGGATCTGCTGATCCAGCAACTCGTCCTGCCGCTGGCTCGCATCCAGTTCAACCAGCAGGTCGCCCTTCTCGACGTGTTTGCCTTCCTCGACAATCCAGATGATCGTGGTCTGCCCTTCAACCTCGCTCTTGAGTACAACCTGTTCACGTGCCTGGATCGTGCCCGACTCGGTCACGTTGATCGTCAAGTGTCCACGCTCTGCGATGTAGATCGGGCTGTTATTGCTGATGCTCTCCGGCCCGGAGAAGTCGACAAAGCCGAAGATCCCCAGCACCAGGATCACGATCACCGCACCGGTCAGCACCGGCCAGGAACGCCACCAGGGCGTGTTTCGCGACTGAGCTGTTGCATTACCCGCCGTTGTGATCGTTGCCGTCATGGATTAACTCCTCTGGGTCAATGGTACGCCACAGCCCCTGCTCGTTGACTTCCAATACCCCCATGTCACGCTGAATCTCTAATTCCGCGATCAAATAGGACACCAGTGCCTGTGTCAGGTTGTTCTGCGACTGGACCAGGTCGTCCTTGGCGTCCAGCGCGTTGCGGATACTGCCGCGACCGGCCTGAAGCAGCATATCCGTACTCTTGACACGCTCTTTCGCCAGGTCAACCGCGCCCTTCTGAATACGCAACGATTCACGTGCCTCCAGCAGGTCACGCAGGATATTACGCACGTCCAGCTTCACGCGGTCTTCCGTTTCCTGGAAGTCCCGTACGACCCGTTTCATCGTGATCAGGCTGCTGCGGTACGTATTGCGCTCTCGCGTCCGCTCAAAAGGCAGGTCCAGTGTCAATAATGTGTCGTAATACCCTTCATCAAACCGCGGATCGAACGCATCAGGTTGATCGGCCGACGATAGCGACCGCCCTTGCCCGGCAGACGCTCGGCCAAGCAGCGTCAACTCCGCACCCAACGCATCTGCCGCCACGACAACCTGACGCTGGGCATCGTAAACCTCGCCCTGGGCGATCCGTAGATCGAGACGGTTATTCAACGCCAGATCAATCGCGGTGTTCTCTTCCAGTTCCATCGGCCCGGCGCCCTCCCGGCTGGGCACGACCAGCGTCACCGGTGCATCGGCAGGCAATACCTCATCCGACGTCGCTAGCGGGTCTTCCGTATCCGGTATCTTTGCACGCACTTCCTGGGCAAGCCGTTGCAGCTCTTCACGATCCAGCTCTATATCCGCATCGACCGGCAAACCGAGCGTCAGCTTGAAACTGTCCAGTTGCCTTTCATAAGACTGTTGTGCCGAAATCCAACGCTGACGTGCCGCCAATTCATCCTGCAACGCACGGTCAACCTCGATCTGGGATTGACGCCCTGCTTCCGCCTCTCGCCGAACCTGGCGGACGGTAATAATCAGACCCCGGTAGTTGTCTTCTTCATTCTGGATGCGGTCCAACTGCTGCAAGACCGAGAGGTAATCGCTGGCGATACTTACCGCAAATTCTCGCTTGTACCGCTCAAACCGATAGATCGCATACAGCGCATCCCGCTCAGATTGGATCAAAGGCTCCGCGACGATGTGCTTGCCCGAGCCACGAAGCAGAGGCAGTTCCACCGAGAAGTCGGCTGACAACGCGTTGCTCGAAGACCGATCCTGCGTCAGCAGCTTGGCGACATCCAGCGCGATCGCGCCGCTGAGTGTCAGCCCGTTCTGGAAGCGTTGCGTTAAGCCGAACTCCGTGCTGCTATTGATCCCCGCCACCTGCGGATCGGCGCCGGAGTCGTAGCTGATATCACCGCTGGTCACGCCGGTGAACGTCGTGCGGAATGCATCACGCTCCAAGTCCAGCGCCAGCGCCGTTCGGTAGACCGTTTCTTTTTGGGCTTGGTATTCCCTGCTGTTGCCCGCTGCGACGCGTAAAGCATCCTGCAAGCTGAGTTTGACAGGTTGGTCGGGCGTGACTTCCATCAATCCGTCGGATTCGCCAACGCCTTGCTTTAAATAGTCATCGTCAGGCCAATTCGGGATCGGATCGAGATTCGTTACCCCTAATGAAGCCGCGTGTGATCTGGCTAACTCCTGTGCTTCCATCAGTCTGCGCCGAAGTGTCAGCTCCGGCTTCTCGATCGTGAAAGGCTCATTGCGTCCCAGCGCCTCCATCTGCTTCTGCTGAATGATGTCCGTGGCAACCTCATCCGCTTCAACCCGGTACTCCCCCGGCGTACAGCCGGGCAGGGCGACGATCGCCGCCGCAGAAAGCCCGACGCCGGCAACCAACCCAACCACATTGCGATAAACGCTTGATTTAATCATGAGATACACAAACCATCCCCGGCCCAGACCCCGATCGCAGCCGGGCTATTGTCTTCTTAGCACCTATTAATATAGACACACTGATACCCACGGTGCACCGCGTAGCATAAGGATAAACGCTCGACCCCGTCTTGTATTGCCTGACCATCACAAGTGGCCTGCAAATACAGACAGGCCACTGTAAATCGTTTTTAAATCGGTGTCTATGCATCCTTGAGCAGCCGTGGACAACCCCCTGACCTTGACCCTGCACACGATCCCTGATAATAATGTGTTAACGAATGCGGGGTAGAGCAGCTTGGTAGCTCGTCGGGCTCATAACCCGGAGGTCGCAGGTTCGAATCCTGCCCCCGCTACTTATGGTTCGGTTGCACAACTGACCGACCCACCCGTTAACGGCGAACGCCGCTGAGAAACCTCAGCGGCGTTTTCGCTTTTTACGCCAGTACTGGCCACAATTTACGACTGGCGGCGAATTCGATCCGCGTCTCTCGTCCGCCCCACACCATAACCGGATCGGCCGTCCCGACCACCAAATCGTACCGTCTCGGCCAAAAGTCTCTCTTTGTCGGACAGAGACAGGGGCTCGGGTTATGGGGAGGTTGCGCTCGAAGGGGGAGGGTAACCAGTTCTAAATCCTGCCCTCCCGGTTATGGAATTCGGGACCGGCCGTGCCAGATTACATAGGTAACCAATGAGGGGGAACCATCTTTTCGGCCAGCCTCGGAGACCACATGATCTCGATCCGCGATCCCCAGACCATGACCGAACAGGAACGTCGCGAGGAGGTCACCCGTATCTTGGCGGTAGGCCTGCTTCGCCATGTTCGGGCGATCAAATCGCCACCGTCTGACGTCAGCGAAATATCTTCGCCGGGGTCGCGAAATGGACTTGATCTTCCTTCGAAAACGAGGCTCAGTGTGGCTCAACGACCCACCGGTTAACGGGTCGAGTCTCTGTAAAGTAAGACGAAAGGAGCCACATTGAAGCATGATATCGCGACGCAGCTCGCTGCTTTGGACGATATGACGACCGGCGAACTGGCCGACCTCTATCGTGAACTACACGACCAGCCCTGCCGAACCCGCCATCGCGCCTATCTGATCCGCAAGAACGCCTGGCGTATCCAGGCCAACGCCGAGGGCGGCCTGTCGGAACGAGCCCGCAAACGAGCCGCTGAGCCGTACGGCACGTAGGTGAACTTCTTTCTATTCCGTGACAATTGCAGACGTGGCGCGAGCATCGAGTATGCGCCGCGCCCTTCGCTGGTCAACGCCGCCCACCGATCGAGTCGGTACTCATGATTACCCTCCACCATGACCAATCGGCCGCTGGCATTCTGCACCCGATCAAGTAATGCGTTAGCCTCAGCCAGATCGTCCTGGTAGTTCGTCTCCGGCACGCCATGCGTAGGTGGATGCGATGAGAACTGACCGCAGTCAAGCAGATCACCCAGGCACACGGTCAGGTCCGGCTTGATATGTTCAACAGCGCGGCAGACCACCTCGACCGCACGCGGGTTCTGGTGCGGGATATGTACATCGCCGAAGGCGATCATGACGCGGGACTTTCGGGAACGTCGTGCGGCCACTTACTCCTCCCCGGCGATCATGGCCGCTGTTCGGGCGTAGCCCGCGATGTCAACGAGGTTGTCACGCTTATGCCGGTGAGCCTGGCGTGCCAGCTTCACCGCGATCATGCACAGTGGCACATCCATCGCCGTGATTACCTGTCCGGGCTGAAGTTTCTCGGAGAGGATGCCGGTCCACATCTGCGCCGTGCGCGCAAAATCATTGCGTGGATGGCCGTAGTCGTTGTGGCGTTTACCGGAAGTAAGATGCCCGGCTTCGCTCAGGATGTCGCCGGGATGGTCGTCTTCTTTGTCGTTATCAACGGTGACAACCACGTCGGCCGGCGGAAGCGGTGTCATGAGCCGCACAGTAGTCGGATCATAAACAGGCAGACCCAGTTCACGCGCTAGCAAATACTCCAGCTTTGCGCCCTGCGACGCTTGCCAGCCAGGCAGCATGGCTATCGCGTCACATTGAAGCAGTAGCGCCACATCGGCCCGTAGGTAACTGCCACGCGGCAGATCTGTGCGTCCTCCAAAGTTGTCCGCCGGGTTGACCACTTCCCAACCTTCCTGCTGAAAGTGTTCGGCGGCAGCACGGAACGCCGGGAAGTTGTGGTCAGGCACGCCCGTCATCGGCCCGGACAGATAGATACGTTGGGGTTGACTCATGGTCAGTTGTTCTCCGGCGTCCATGGTCCATGGCATAGCGGACAGCGCATCAGTGGGAATTCATCCATCTCGATGTCGATACAGCCTGGCTTGCCGCATGTCCCGCGCCGAGTGATCAGTAGATCGATCTGGCTGTCGTCGAGATATAGCCCAGCGTGCTCGAGTGCGTCGAGCACGGGCTTCTGGATGTTGTCTAGGTCACGACGCCTACGGTCGGGCGGGAACGCATCCATACACAGCGCGATGCGCCCGTCCGCCGGCGGCTTGCGCGGTCCGTTGCCGCCGCGTTCGGCCGAGGGCTTAAGCAGTGCGCTAACATCCTCGCGGAACCGCCGACCCTCGCGGCTGATCACGGTTCGGCCCCGATAGTGACGCCAGTAGTGGTTGATCGACGGTGGATAGGGCAGTGCTAGTTTCATACCGTGTGCTGTTCCACGTTGCTTGCCCCTTACCGTTTCCACGGCGGCGTGTTGTCGGTCACGCCCCCGGAAGTCCCGGAAGTCCCGGAAGTGGCACCACTTCCGGGGGCGGTGGCTTTGGCATCGAAGCCCTTGATCTCGTTGGTCAGTTCATCGTTGTCGGTGCGCTTCTTCAACTTGACGTTGATGACCAGAGGCAGGTTGTGAAGTTCCACGCTGTCCTTGGGCTGCATCACACTCACCGCATGGCAGATGGCTGACAGTTCACCCCGGGCGATCTTGACCGCCGTGGCGTTCGGATTGTTCAGGTTGAGTCGCGCCCAGAGTGTCCGGCCCCGGTACTCGCCTTCAAGAACCGTGAACGTCAGTTCGAGGTAGCTGCCGGTGCCGTTCTTGGTCGGCTTCATCTCAGAAGCGGTGATGGCCGCGAGGTACTTGCCCGCAGGAATGGGATCGAAGCCGGTGTTCGGGTCCACATCGTGCGCATTGAATCCGTTCAGATTCGCCATGGATCAGTTCTCCTGGTTAGTTGCATTGGGGCCGACGAAGCCGATGACGTCCGACGGTTCGGAGCTCTTCTCAGGCTCGGGGCTAGGGGGGGTTGGTTCGGTTGGATTCTTCGAGAAGCTCAGGCCCTTTGCGAGATCGGGCCAGGACAGCGGCAACTCAGGGGGTAGGCCGTAACGGTTCTTCGCCAGAATGACGTTGGTGCCCTCGGTGAGTAGCACACGCTGATTACCGTCACGGCGCGCATACAGCACACAATCGGCCCATTCGATAAACGGCGGCGCGATCCAGTGCGGCAGGTCCGGGGATGCGAGGTACTGATCGAATCCCTCGGGCGTGGTCATCTTGGTGTTGGCCGCGTGCGCCAGGAGGATGATGGCAGTGCCATTATCGGCGATGGCGTTGAGCATCGGCAGCAGATCGCGGTAGACGATGTTGCTGACGATTTCTCTGGCTTTGAAGTACCCGCCGTGTGCGGTGCCCAGCGTGTTGGTGATGTCGTTGGGAGATTTACCATCGAGGTCCAGGATCACGTGCTCAACGATCCGCTGAACCATCCAATCGATGGTGTCGACGGCCAAGGCATGTGGCGCGTCCGCTTTATTCAAGCTCGCTAGCTCGCTGAGCCACTGACGCATCTGCGGCCAGGTCTTCAGGTACGGCGTGCGGATAAGACCCGGCACGGCACCCGCGCCGTTCTCGCAGTCAAGCAGCACCGCGTTGGCCGAAGCCGCGAAGGTCGTCTTCCCGACACCCGGCTGGCCATAAACGATCATCTTGGGCGGTGCGGGGGAGGTGCTCTTAATTAGCGAGTTCATCAGGGCCATGCGTTTGTTCCTTGCTGCGGCCTCGTAGGCCTGTTGTTTATTGCCCGACGGTCAAAGGCAGCCGCGGGAGTCGAACCCGCACCCCCCGGAAGTTCGCGCGAGTGGCGATTCCTGAGGGGGCCCCACTCCGGGCCGGGGGTTCCGGGGAATTCCGGGGGGGCTGCCGAGGTGCGCCCGGGGGGTGTCCGGCGAGGATGCCAAGGCGGCGGAAGACTTCACCGATGCGCTCGATCGGCTGTGGAAGGTCGTCAAGATGGGTGTCTTCAACATCGGCGCAGCGTTGGCCCCGGTGCTGCAACGCATGGCGGACACGATCACACGGATCGCGGTATCGGTCAGTGAATGGATCAAACAGAACCGTGGCCTGATCGTTCAGGTGGCAAAGATCGCTGCGTTTGTAGTGGCTGCCGGTGTGGCGCTGGTGGTGTTGGGCACGTTGATCTCGGGTATCGGTGCGGTCCTCGGTGGGCTGGCAACGATCCTGAGTGTGACCGCTGCGGGCATAGGGCTCGTAGCAACCGCGATCGGATTCCTGGTATCGCCCATCGGATTGGTGATCACCGGGTTGGGTGTGCTCGGCGCTTACCTCGTGAAGACATCGGGTGTCGGTGGTGCGGCGCTGGCCTGGTTAGGCGATCGTTTCGGCGAATTGAAGGACACGGCGTTGCAGTCCTACCAAGGTATCGCCGAAGCATTAGCCGCTGGCGACATCGGTCTAGCAGCCAGAATCTTGTGGCTGACCTTGAAGATGGAATGGATCAAGGGCGTCAACTTCATCAAAGGTGTCTGGCTGAGTTTCCGGGGGTTCATTATGGATGTGCTCGTGGGCGCGTTCGTCGGGGCCCTCTCCGCGTTAGAGACGGTCTGGCACGGCCTTGAGGTGGGTTGGATTGAGACCACCGCGTTCCTGGCCAAGGTGTGGTATGGGTTTACGAACATTTTTGCCCGTAGCTGGGAGCGCATGAAAGCCCTGGCTGCCAAAACATGGAACTATATAAAGGGACTGTTCACCGACAGCTTCGACACCGGTGAAGCCAACGCCGCGATCGACCGGGCTTTGGCACAACGACTATCTGAGATCGATCAGAACACCGGCGAGGCGGTGATCGGGGCCGACCTGCGCCGTCAGAACCGCCGCAACCGGTCCGCCTCCATCCACGATCAGACCCTCGGCGTCCTAGGCCAGAAGTACGAAAACGAACAGAACCGCCAGGCACGCGAGCGGGCGCAGGCCGAACTGGAAGCGGAGCAGGCCCTCATCACCGCGCGTCGTGAATGGGAAGCGGCGATCGCCGAAGCCAAAAGCAAACGCCCTCCCGAAGGTGTGGGCGGTGGCACCCAACTTCCGGGGGTGCCGGATTTAACCGGCCTTAGTGACCTACTCGAGCGTGAAGCGGCGAAGATCGGCGTTCGGGGCACATTCAATTCAGCCGCGATTCAGGGATTGATGACCGACAGCGGTGTTGCCGAACGGACCGCTAAGGCCACCGAAGAGACCGCACGCAACACCAAACGTATCGAACGCGCTATCAGCGACAACGCGATCGCTTTCGCCTGAGGTAACCATGCCCATCGTTGAGGAAAAATACGGCCGCATCCTCTCCGACGAGTCGGCGGAGATCACCTATGTCATTCGTGACATCGCAAACGATGTGGATGCGCGTACGGAGCTGTTGATCGCTTCACCTTCTACGAACAACGGCCTGGTCCGCACCAATACCCAGGTCGAAGAGATACACGATCAGATCTGGTTGGGCACGGTCAGATACGCACCCTCCGCCGCGAACCCGCCTCAGGCCGGTGAGTCCAGCTTCGCGTTCGAGACGCGTGGCGGTACACAACACATCACACAGTCATTAGCTACCGTGGCGAGCTATGCGTCGCCCGACCTCCCCGGCGCTGCGCCTGACTTTGGCGGTGGGATCGGTGTAACCGAGGACAGCGTCGAAGGTGTGGACATCACCGTGCCGGTCTACACCTTCTCGGAAACCCACTACCTCTCACCGAGCACGGTTACCTCTGCATACAAGAGCGCACTGTTCGCGCTGACCGGGCGTGTCAACAACGCAGCATTCAAAGGTCTGGCGGCGGGCGAATGTTTGTTCCTTGGCGCTGCGGGTACGCAGCGTGGTGACGACCCTTGGGAGATCAGTTTCGCGTTCGCGGGATCACCGAATGTATCCGGGCTATCCGTCGGCTCGATCACCGGTATCGAGAAGAAAGGCTGGGAGTATATCTGGGCGTCATACCGCCAAGCGGAGGACACAACCGCGAAGATGCTCGTTCGTAAACCCGTGGCCGCTTACGTCGAGCGTGTCTACCGCGAGGGGAACTTCGCCGCCCTGGGAATAGGTACATGAAAATTAACGGTCTGGAAGAATGGCGACCCATACCTGGTTGGGATGGTCTGTATGAAGTGAGCAGCCACGGCCGCATCCGCAGTCTCGATCGAATCGACGCGCGGGGCCGTCGTTGGCGAGGCCGGATCTTGCGCGGCATGCGGGACCGCGCCGGCTGGTACACCAAAGTCAATCTGGTGTTCGGGACGCGACGAGATAAACAATACGTTCACAGACTCGTCGCTGCGGCGTTCCTCGGCCCGTGCCCGCCAGGGATCGAGGTGAATCATATCGACGGCAACAAAACCAACAACGCCGTCGGCAATCTGGAGTATGTGACCCATCTCAGAAACGCCCGACACGCACGGGCCACCGGACTCCTGCGAACCGGCGCACGGCATCACGCCACCAAGCTCACGCCACAGCAAGCCCAAATGGTCCTGCATCTGAAGGGCCGTGTCGGCATCCGCAGGCTTTCAAAGTGGTTCGGTGTTGACCCATCGACCATCAAGGCGATCCGTGACGGACGGACATGGACTCACCTAAAACAGATTCCGGCTGACACGGCTGCTTAATCCATGGCTAACCTGAAACATGTCCAATCCGGCCAGCCCTTGCGCATACCAGCCAAAGATTGGAACGCAATCATCGACGCTACACGTGCTCATTACGAGCATCAAGCGAACGTGGCGTCCAACAAACCTGCAAGTCTGGGCACTCTGTCAACCGGCATCATCTACGTCAAGAACGCATCCGGCACTGATCAGGACCGGTTCGCGGTGTTGGGCATCGACACACCGATCATCCTGCCAGACGAATCATCCGGTGGACATGAAGAAGAGTTCAAACGCCAGGTCGCACTGTCTTGCGTGATGCCTGTCGTGCCTACCCATTCAGGCAAGTTCGTGATCCTGGCTGAACCGCTGGCCGACGGCGCGATCGGCCGTGCTTATATAGATGGTGTGTGTGTGGTTCGACTTCGCGTACCCAACGAGCAGAACCAAGGCACGCAGGCCGACATCGTTGATGATGACAGCACCGTACTGGAGGTAGCTTCCGGGGGCGGGGGCGGAGGTGCTGCACAAGTCATCTGGCGTGAGGAGGTGACTTCATCACCCGGTGAGTGCTGGGCGATCGTGCGCTTGGGTCCGGCCACACGCGACGGCTACTGGGCTCGCATCTACGGTGCCGCCGATCAGACCGGCAACATCTGGCACTACGGCTTCGACGAGGTCACCTTCGACGGTACGGAATGGACGGTCGTACCCGGTGGACGACAAGGTGCTGCGCTCAATCCCAATACACACGCAATCAACACCGTAGAAGCCCATAACGCACCTACGGGTGTTCAAGGCAACGGCGTCGATGTAGACATCCTCAACGAGGGATTATTCATTCAGCCCGCCCCCGACCATGTCGTAGTCTGGATGCGGGATGAACCAATCGAAGGTGAAACTCCCCCCGTCCGGGCCAGCTTCTTCTACCTCAACGGTGTGGACGGGACCTGTATCTGATGTCCAGTACCCTCACGAACCGTTGTTGCTGTGATTGTTCCGGCCTGGGCCTGCCCAGCTTCACGGATTGGAAGGTCAACCGCGGCGTTTGGGCCATTGGCAACACCTATGTCGTCGGCGATCTCGTCTTCAGCGGTTCACCCGCCGCTTACTACGTTTGCAAACAGGACCACGACGCTACAGATTCATCCGTCCAGCCACCCAATACCACGTACTGGGAACTGGGCGACCGCACGCTCAAATGCCTCTATCTCGAATTATCCAATATCGGCTTCAAGAACTGCATGCCACTTCTCGGATTAGAAGAAGGGCAAGACGAGACGACAGGTAGCCAGGTAAGGCTGTCTGAATATTCAGTTCAATTTTACGACAAATGGCTGATCCGCCAGCGCAAGCCTTATCTCGATGGCGAGGGGTATCAAAACAAGCACCTGTATCACTATGGCGGACACGTCGGTAAGGGATGTTGGTGGACACATCTTTGTAATTGTGATGATGATGTCTATACCGAGGTGATCGGCGTCAATGTGATAGGTCCATACATACTAACCTACACCGATTCGTACTCATCTACGTTTACGATCGAGATTGCCTTCACAGAGACATCCGTTGAGGTTGTCATATTTGGGGGGCTGTTTCCCTATTCATCGGGAGCGGATGGCGAGTACGTACCGGAAGTCGGTACGCACACGCCGTGCAAACACCCCACCCTGTGGATGTCGGTTGAGATGGAATTGTTCAGAGGCAGCGCCTCAATACCTTCAGGGTGGATTGATGAATACGGTGAGGCGTCATCGACCATCACGATCAATAACGAATGGCCGTGCTCTGATATTGGCACCGTGCTTGCCGAAGGTTTGATCCCAACCGGGGACACCAGGCCAATCGGTAGGCGGATCGTTGGTGCAGGCGGCGGCACGGTTAAATTGACTCCCCCTTATGCAGCCGGCTGGCAGGACAGCATCGGTAACGCGGCCATATCCTGTGGGTCGTTTGAGTTTTGCGGTAGCAGCAGTGCCCCTCCACCCTGGGACGGGGGAGGAGGTGGTGGCGGAGGAGGAGGTGGAGGGGGCGGCGGCGGATTCTTACCCCCACCCCCTCCACCAAAGCGGCGCTATGCACCCGTCAACAAATGCGGCGGCGGCTCCTACGGGAAGTGGGTTGATTACGGTTCCAGAAGGCCTGGATCAGTCTGGCTTGTCGAAGATAAATACGGTTTGCTGTCCTGTGTCGTGATTGGCAGTGATGTCAAGACAGCCATTGCCCCGCCGGGACCGATGCTGTCGGGCGTGAAACGCAACTATGACACATGTGCCGATTGTTTGCTCTGCTATCGCCTCGAAAGATGCGATGGCGTTGTGAATAAATTTACCCGTAATGACCTATCAGAGTATGTGGGTAAGGTCGTGAAAGTAGACGGGGAATGTTACGAAGTCTATGAAGCGTCGGATTGTTCGCACGAAGACAACCCGAGCATCGAAGAGGTGTTCGACACGTGCGAAGATTGCGAGGGCGACCCCTGTGAAGATTGCAGCGAGCAGCAGCCGGACTGTACCGTTACGTTGAATGGGTCATGGGACGGTGATTGCACGTTCTACGGCGGTCCTGATTCGCCGTCTGGGACCTATACACCCACCTATCCTGGCCTATGCTCTTTTTACGAATGCTGCTGGGCATGGCGCAAGGCAATAGTAGGTCCGTTCTCGACCACATATCACTATGTATTCGTCTATTACAAAGATGGGGTATTCACCGTCAGTCATGACGGCACAGCCAACGTGGGGTGGACGCCTGAAGAAGCGAATCTGAGTTGCGATCCCGAGACCCACGAACTCTCCGGTAGCGTCACACTCACGGATACCGTACTCGAAGGGTGCACCGGCGGGGATTGTGGGCTGGATTGCCCAAGCATCACCATAGTCTTCGGGGGATGATATGAAGCTGCCGCTATTCACAGAAACGATCCATTGCTCAAGCAGAAGGGAACGCGGCGCGTGCAAGGCATGCCGGTCATCCAGACGCTTTCGAGAGCAGCTGGTCCAATCGTTCTCGCTGCCCAATGATGATCCCGACTTCGATTGCCCGCACGGCGTTGAATGGATCAATAAACCTAAGCCCACCGCAGAAGCGAAGCCGCGAACCGGCATACCTTCAATTGCCCGCCAAGCGTTGAATGTGACAGAACACGTCCTGCATGGGGCGGCCAGTATCGCCAAGACCAGCCTCGGTATTGACCGAGCTAACGATGAGCAGGTCGAGACGAGGTTGAATGTCTGTCGTAAGTGTCCCGGTGGGCATGCGGTGTGGAAGAACGGCGACGTGCATACCTGTGGGTCAATACTAACATCAATGCGTAATTCCTCTCATGGAACCTGCGGCTGCATCCTGTTTAAGAAAGCCCGAGATCTGGTGGAGGATTGCCCGTTCGGATGGTGGTCCGCAGCACCGTGGCCCTAAGACATCACAACCAGGCAAACTGCTTCGGCAACCATACTCCCGCAAGTGTCCGAGCCGGCCTCGCATTGGCTGTGCGTTTAGGTCTTGGAGGCCGCAGCCCCATCGTCTGAATTTATGACCCGGTTGCGATCGAAGGAGATCACGTAAACCGCCCCCACTCGGCTGATATGGTAGAAAACTCCCTGCGGAAGCCGGGCAAGTCATAACCGCAGAGCAATTCGAAAACGGTGAGGCGATATCTAGGATGACGCCACCGGCATAGCCGAAGTGATCACTGAGGAACAACACGCGCACTCTATCGGAATCTCGTTTGTGTCTCATATATTCCCATCCAGCAGTTGCCAGTCTACATTACACACGAAGCCCACGGTGTATCGCCATCGTCCTCCGCCAACGTGACGATTGAGGCGCGTGGCGAGTAACATCTTTATCCTTTCGCGGGAGGGTTAGTTAGGGATAACTCTGGGCCTGGTCGACCGGCGGGGTTTCTTGATTGTGGCGGAGGCCTTTGGCGATGAGGCCTCGTTCCTCACGCCGCGCTTACGCATCTCTGCTTCCGCTGCAAGCCAATGGTCCAGAGTTTTTCCGAGCGGGTAGTCCTCCTGTACGTATAACTCGTAAGCACGGGTTGCGATCCGTCGATGGATCGTTTCACGTGCGCATACTGCTTCATTTGACATCATCAATCCTCCTATTGTGCATATCCCAAGATTTTAACCCCCGGGGGTGTGAGTCAATAGCTAATTTCATCGTCTTCACCAGCGTAAGCATGCTTCTTGCTTTTCTTCGTTGCCTTGATTTCAGAAACAACGACCGCGGTCGTGAGCAGCAGGCCCGCGATAGATGCGGCGTTTTGGAGAGCGATACGCTCGACCTTAGTCGGAACCAACACGCCCATCTCTACCATATCGCCGTACTGCTCGGTCACGGCGTTGAAGCCGTAGTTGGGTTTGAGCGACTTCTCAACCACGTCAGCGACAACGGAGCCGTCGTAGCCGGCGTTGATGGCGATCTGCTTGATGGGTGCGGTGACGGCGCGTCGCAGGATATCGACGCCTATATGCTCGTCGCCATGGCAGGTCTTCTTGACCTCATCAAGCACCCGTCGCGCTCGGAGAGGAGCGACGCCACCGCCAGGCAGGATGCCCTCTTCGACCGCCGCCCGGCAGGCATGGACCGCGTCTTCGACCCGCGCCTTCTTCTCCTTCATCGCTGATTCGGTTGCCGCTCCAACATTGATCTGTGCCACGCCACCAGCCAGCTTAGCCAGGCGCTCTTGGAGCTTCTCGCGGTCGTAGTCGCTTGTTGTCGAGGTGATCTGGCGCCTGATCGCTTCGATGCGCCCCCGGATTGCCTTCTTCTTGCCTGCGCCTTCGATGATTGTCGTCGTGTCCTTATCTATCACTATTTTTTTTGCTCGGCCAAGATCGGACAGGGTTAGCTTTTCGATGTCGAGGCCAAGTTCTTCCACAACAGTCCTACCGTCGGTAATTGTGGCGATGTCTTCAAGCATGGCCTTGCGACGATCGCCAAAGCCGGGGGCCTTCACGGCGCAGCACTTAAGCACGCCTCGTAATCGGTTTACTACAAGCGTGGCAAGCACATCACTTGTGATATCCTCAGCGACAATGAGCAGTGACTTACCAGACTCGGCGATTTTACCAAGAAGCGGCACCAGCTTAGCTGCCGAATCAAGTTTCTTCTCGTGGATGAAGACATACGCGTCTTCCAACACACACTCCATATCAGACTGGTTGGTCACGAAGTGCGGTGACAGATACCCCTTCTCGATCTGTAATCCTTCAAAGAACTCGACCTCGGTCTGGAGGGTCTTGCCTTCCTCGACTGTCATTACACCGTCCTTGCCGACCTTCTCCATCGCCTCAGCGATGATGCGACCGATTTCCTCATCCTGGTTAGCCGCGCAGGTACCGACTTGCGCGATCTCGATCGTAGACTTCGTAGGCTTGGACATCCGCTTTAGCTCGTCCACGATGGCCTGTACCGCCTTATGGATCCCTCGCTGGATCTCATACGGATGTCCGCCGGCAGCTATGTTCTTGAGGCCCTCGCTGAAGATCGCCTCTGCATAGATGGTCGCCGTCGTCGTACCATCCCCGGCGTCTTTGGACGATTTTAACGCGACCTCCTTGACCATCTGTGCGCCGATGTTCTCGATCGGGTCTTCGATTTCGATCTCGCTGGCGACAGTAACTCCGTCCTTGGTGATCGTGGGTGGCCCCCATTTCTTCTGGAGCACCACAACCCTGCCCGACGGGCCCAGGGTGGTCTTGACGGCTCGAGCGAGTTTGGCGACGCCGCGGCGTATCGATTCGCGGGCGTCCTGGTCGAATGTGATGGTCTTCGCGGTCATGGATAGTCGCCTTGATTGTTAATTGCGGGTAGATGCCCTGATCACAACAGCCGTCATTCAACGACTGCTAAAACGTCGTCTTCCTTAATGATGACACAGTCCTCGCCGTCGAGTTTGATTTCCGTGCCACCCCATTTACTGAGGATGATCGTGTCGCCCTTCTTGACGCTCATGGGTGCCCGTTTGCCGTCGTCCAACAGCCTGCCCGATCCGACACTGATGACCTTGGCTTGCTGCGGCTTCTCTTTGGCGCTGTCAGGTAGCACGATGCCGGATTTGGTGGTCGATTCGGTCTCCAACCGTTGGATGAGTAAGCGGTCGCCGAGTGGACGCAGTTTCGTTTTCATAGTTCGCCCTCCGTGGATAAGGCATGAGGCGGCGGCGTCCCACGGCCCCACGGCGGGTCCCCCTCATGTACTCACTTGATCGCGATGAGTTTGGGCTTAGCCTCGGTCGTCTTCTGAAGCACGAGCGTCAGTACGCCGTTCTTCAACGTCGCATCCACTTTTGACTCATAGACGGTCGCGGGGAGTTGGAAGCGTCGTTGAACACGCAGGTAACGCCGTTCGGTCAGGTATTTCTCGCCTTTGGACTCCTCGGCCTTGCGCTCGCCCGTGATGGTAAGCATGCCGCGTTCGAGGCTGACCTGGATCTCATTCTTATCGAAGCCGGGCACCTCGGCCTCTACAACGATCACGTCGTCCATCTCACGGATATCGACGGGGTAGGCGCCAACCAGGTCGGGACGGGCCTCGCCCCCCTCACTGACGACCGGCCCGAAGAACCGTCCTATTTCATGGCGGAGGAAGTCGGTTGGATCGTTAAAATAGGGTCGTTTGGTCAGTAACGTGGGAAGCATTTCTAGTCTCCTTGGATTACGGGGTTTTCGCTATTTAGCTCTACCTCAGAGCCAGTCCCCGGGCTGGCTAGGTTCAAACAACAGGCGGCCAGTGGTATGCGCTCGCTGAGCCACTGATGTAGATCCTCCTGAACAGGTGGACCGATCTGTTTCGCGGCAGACATCGCCGCTCTTACAGCAGCCTCGATCAACAGGGGATTGCCTTCGTCGGTCCATGCGGTCGCTGCGGTCTCAACTGCTACTATCGCGGCGGATACCGGGTCGAGGCCGATCTCACAAGCGCCCCGGATCGACCCACGAACCGCGCCATAAACCACAGTGTGGTTGTATGAGCCGGCTCCGGACATCGCCCCGCTGATCAGTTCTTCTATCACCCGCGTCAGCCGTTGTGCTTCTGCCGATTCAGCGGAGCAACTCACGAGCAAATCGACGCAGAGATCTTCAACGCGATCGGACGTGCATCTGTTTTCGCTGACCGCCTTGACGACGGCATACTTCGCACCATGAGCTATCGGAGACATTGAGAATAGATTGATATTCGATGTGCTCTGCGTGGTCATGGTCTATTCCTTAAAGTGTTCGAACGTGGTTTACACCGCCCGCCTAAGAGTGTTGTTTCTTGGTGGGCACCTGAACGGTCAGGAAAATCGACAAAAAAAGCCGATGTGGTTCCGCACCTTAAGGTGGTGAACCACATCGGCTTACTTGTTAACGGGCCTGCCGCCTGAGCGGCCTGCCCTTTATCCAGTCATCCGGTACCGGAGCCGATCTAGCATTGCGTTGGCTCCAACAATGCCTACACCATAGACCGTTAAATTAGGAAAGCAAGTAAAACCAGATATCCCAGGTCGATATCGGATAAAATAAGTGTCAGAGGGCATATATAAAGTAGGCGTAGAATTGTTTGCCATGCAAGTCACTCCCCTTGGACATCACAAAGGTTATGCCAACAATATAGATGTTTGACACTCGTAAAGGGTTTGGACCGCACTACCATTCCATTTAAACCCGCGGCTTAAGTCAGTATTGCGCATCGCTTGGCAATCAGAACGCCAATTCCGCCGGTAAGACAAGTTTGCCACAAACATAGTTAGCGGGTTTCTCCAGTGTGATATGCTAGCGACCATCCGTCGCAAAATTGCCTTGGGTGAGTAGAACTTTCGGCAGCAGTCATTCATTTCGTTTATAAGTTCCTCCCATGATAAGTTATGATGCCGCGCAACAGGAAAGCTAAGAGTATAATATCTCCATTCTTCGGGGAAACGGTTTGCAGCGATGCGCTGCTGGTTATTCATACTCTCCCAGAGGCGCGTTCCGGGTAATGGAGTCATGTATACGGGGTTAAGTAAATCTACACCGTAGTGGCTGGCGATCTCGGCGATGCGACGGCCAACGCCAACGTCGTCGCTATCCAGCCCCATGATGAAGGACCCCACGATCGAAATGCCGTAACGGTGGATGCGCTTGACACTGGCTCGCAGATCGCCACCCTTGAGGATGTTGTAGCGTTTACCCAATTCAACCAGCCCCTCGTCTGAGGTTGTTTCGAAGCCGATAAACACACCGATACAGCCCGCACGTTTTGCCAATTGGAGCAATTCCTCATCGTCAGCAAGGTTGATAGTGGCCTGGCATATCCACTTCTTCTTTATACCGGCGTCGATTATTGCACGGAATAGCTTCTTGGCACGCACGATGTGCTCATCGCGTGTACCGATCAAGTTATCATCCACTACCAGAACCATACGTTCTGGTATCATCGCAAGCTCATCAACCACATCACCTATTGGGCGATGGCGATAACGATGTCCATTGAAAGCGGACACACTGCAGAAGTGACAATTCAAAGGACAGCCGCGCGTGGTTTGGATGGAGCCGAATGCGTAGCCATGCGTCAACAGGTCATGGCGAGCCGGTGGTACGGATGCCAGATCGGCCGACTCGCCAACATAATGCCGTTTCAGCATGCCGTGTTGGGCATCGACGAGCACCGACGGCCAGATAGATTCGGCCTCACCCTGTACAACAGTATCAACATACTCCAGCGCCTCATCGGTACACATCGATGCGTGGATGCCACCCATGATGACAGGTACACCCATGCTACGGAATATAGCCGCGATCTGATAAGCCCGAGGTGCCTGCGAGGTAAATGCGGTGATGCCAACAAGGTCGGGCCGGGGTAGATTTGCATAGTCCGGCATACCGAGATTCTCGTCTATGATTGTCACATCCCATTCCGCTTTAGGCGTCAGAGCTGCGATCACCATAAGCCCCAGCGGCTTCCATACACGGTACTTCCGCCAACGACTGCGTTGAGCCAAGCTCACCAACGGGTTGGATGGATTGATTAGGAATAAGCGCATATCTTATGCTCACCACCTCTCTGTCATTAAAGCGGCATCACCCCAAATACTGAGGCGGGCCTGTCTCGTATGTCGTCAAGACATTGCTTCAGAACTACTCTTCCACCATTCATAGGCGTCGACCCAGTTCACTTTGTCTGGGTTCATACTTAGGATTTGCTCATGTTCATATCTGACCAGTTTGACCGCTCCGGATAATAAAAGTCGCCGATAATCGGTAAATGTCTGGGCCATGGTCCTGGGCCCGGTAATGCTCTGTTGATGTTCAGCAAGATAGTGGACCATCGAAGGCATCTCTCTCGCTCGGATTGGGAAGTCATGTTTGTGGTTGCTCATTCAAATAATCTTTATGTCTCGGATTCATCTGCCGGCAATGGTTGATCGTGCGGCACTGATCGCCCTCGTTTAGCGCCATGGGCAAGCAGTAGTTCAACAATCTCCTTGTGTCCGGCTTGTATTGCATAATTCAATGCAGACAGTCCGTTGCCCGGGTCTAAAACATCTGGATCTGCGCCGTAATCCAGAAGCAATCGGGCCCAAGGCAAGTCATCGCTGATAGCGGCGCTCTGGAGCAAGGTGTGCCCGTGGTAGCCCAGACCATTGATATTGGCCCCCTTAGCCAGCAGGAACTTTATTGCACGTGGATCCCTGCTCCAGGTGGCTCTGTTGAGTCGTGTGATACCGTACTTATCCGGAATATCCACGACGGCAGTCGAACTTGTCGGTGATGTGGAAGACATTTTGCTTTCCTCACTCATCAGGTGCGCTATTCGATGACATGGTCGACGTCGGACTCTTTGCGCCCGCGGTTACAATAAAGCGCAAGGCATCCTCGATCCGCATGTCCAAGAGCTCTACACGCTCGCGTGGCACGAATACGGTGAAGCCGCCTATCTGGTAGCTCATGGGGAGAAACACGGCAACATATCCTTTGCCACGGAGGCCCAACTGTGGGTCATCCATACTGTCTCGTGTCAGCAATCCGATAGCCCGCATATCCGTGCTCCCGATCGAGACCATAACGACCTTGCCGTCACCGAGTCCGCCTGATTTACTGAAGAATCCGAGCAGATCACGCACGGCCCCGTAGATTGTCTTTACGAGCGGTATCTGGGCAATGAACGATTCGGCCAAGTGGATTAGACGCGGCACGCCCCAGATATTGACCAGCAGGCCGATCCCGAAAACCAAGGCGACACCACAAGCCACACCCATACCGGGCGTATACCATCTATCAGGCAGAATCCAATTGACGGCGACGCTGAAGGTCCGCTCCGCCGCTGATACCATCCACAGAATGATAAATACAGTGACCGCCAGCGGCATGATGGCGATCAATCCCTGAAGGAATATAGATATTAGGCGCTTTATCATTGTTGGTTCTCGGGCGGGTCTCCAACCAGGTGCATGTTATTACCGTGTATGGGTGTTATTTTTCTATGAGGCGTTTGCCCCATACGTCGTCTAACATGTATAGCGAACCGGGCCTGTCCTGAAGTCTCTCAATAAGTTCCACCAACTCCTGTGACCACTTCTCCTCTTCAACCTGCTCTGTGATATACCAATGAAGCAGGACCTCCAAGGCATAGTCGCCCTCGTCACGGGCCAGTTGACATAGTTGATTGATCATCTGTGACGTGGTTCGCTCAAGTTCCGCAACTGATACAGCCGCTTCCAAGGGTGAAGCGTAGTCCACATCAGGAGCCGGTATAGACCCGAGCTCCACCTGCGCCTTTCGGTCAACTGCATGCCGGATGAGCTTCCACGCATGTTGCCTTTCCTCTTCGGCCTGATGCTCCATAAATGCCGCAATCCCATGAAGATTGATGCTCCCGAAGTACAAAGACACGGCCTGATAGGTGTGTGCGTTGCACTGCTCGTGCTGGATCTGCTTGTTTAGTGATTTAAGAACAGCGGGATTGATCGTGTGCGTCGTACCAGAAGGTCGACCGGCTGTCTTAATCCGTTTCATTGTTCCACCGTCAGTCGCCCAACCGTCCAGAGCTTTCTGCGAGGGCACATTCGTGTTGATCTGAGTAGCGGTGTTTGTTGATTTGGGATGATTATCTTTATTCATTGACATAATCCATAAGTGTGAAGGTGTTATAGGCGGCTTTGTCTCAACTGATTGAGTACAAGATTAATTGCGGGCGTAGAGATACTTCTTCAGATAGTGATTCTCCAACAGCTGGCCGCCGAGGTCGTGGGCATCCAGGTCCCCAAGCGAGATCATACCGATCACGGCACCCGCGGTATCGATAACCGGCAGGTTGCGGATTTGCCGGGTCACCATCAGACGCCTTGCATCTACGATTGTTGTATCCGGTGAACACACCAGAAGATCGCGGGACATGACTGCGTCAACTAATGTCTGCTGTAACTCGTCAGGTGTTGATGCAAAGCACCGTAATAGATCCCGCTCAGTAAAAATACCGAGGCATTCCCCGTTCGCACACACAACCAGGGCCCCAACCTTATAACCGTTCATTTGCTTTGCTGCCTGTAGAACCGTAGCTTGTGGATTGATGCTAGGAACTGGGCGGTCGTGTTTAACCAGAATATCTTTAACGGTAGCCATGTGTGGTATCTCCAGATTGTGACTGATGACAGTATCTCCTTTGCGATCAACTTAATGAACGCAGAAGAGGTGCGGACATAGAGGGGCGACTGGGCCGAACAATTCGTTTGGCCAAACCAACAGTCTCCATAAGGGAGATCGTCAAGTACGTTAGGTCAAACTCGTACCAGCGCATTCCGTGTGCCGCAGATCGTTGCTGTGCGTGATGATTGTTATGCCAGCCCTCGCCGAATGAGAGAAGTGCCACCCACCAGTTATTACGCGATTTGTCATTCGTATTGAAGTTACGGTAACCCCAAGTGTGTGATGCCGAGTTGACGAACCATGTGCCGTGATAGCCCAGAACAGTACGCACGCCGATACCCCATACCAGCCATGACAGAGCCAGTTCGTGGCCGCCCAGAGCCCAGCCACCCACGCACAGTACTGCGGCGAGAACGAACTGTGGGATAAAAAAGTAGCGGTCGAGCCATGCATGAACAGGGTCGCGAGTAAGATCCAATGCTGCCGCATTCGGCTTAAAACCTTGGCCATCTTGGTACATGCACCAAAGAATGTGAGCCCATGTGAATCCGTGTCGCGGCGAATGCGGGTCTGCCGGCTGATCAGAGTTACGGTGATGCAGGCGGTGGGTGCCAACCCAACGGACCGGGCCGCCCTGCCAACTGAGTGTCGCGAATATTGTCAGCAGATACTCAACTATCTTGGGCGTGTGATAGGACCGGTGTGTTAGCAGACGGTGATAGCCTAAACCGATGCCCAGACCGATACTCACCCAGTAGAGCAAAGGCACCAGCATCAGTCCTGTCCATGAAAAAGTCCAAGGCGCCACCAAGCAGCTCAGGTGCAGGCTGCCAATGGCGATGATGACCGGCCAATCAAGACGGCGTTGCGAAGGGTCTATCCTGGGCGAGATTTTCTTAAAATCGAAGCTGGTTGGAATCACTGGCATTATCCATTTCTGATGAGGTCAATAGTTTGATTGGGAGGTTATTCCGATTGATTCAGGCATCACACTCACCTTTCCCGTACAAAAGCGGTTAACTTCATTCTCGTGTAATCACTCGCCATCTGGTCTGTCACCAGATGGGACTTCTGATCGCTAGTCAACTACCACTCCAACTGTCCCAGGAAACCATCTGAGCGGACATAATTTTGTGCTCAATGTTGGTTGTTCCAAGCGTATGGATCACAGTCCCCGTCGTTGCTTGTATCTCGGTACTGCCTTCCTCTATGTGTAGACCCATGATCCGTTTGATCTCCTCGCGTAACACAGAAAATGTGTTGGAGAAGAATCGGTGTTGAACTTCCTGTACGCGTTCAGCACCCTCTGGGCATCTAAGCATTGCTAACTCGGTAGGTGACAGAACTTCATACAGCTTGATCGCTAGACTACTTCCGTAGAACACGATCGTCACTGAGGCCGGCGCCTTGCCAGTCTGTTGTTTGAGTTGGGCGATAACCAGTTGTTCCACCTGTTGTGTCATCGTTGGGATTGCCATGCCTTTTGTCATTGTTGTAAATCCAGTCATTGCTGGCCTAAATCGGTAAAACAAAAAAGCCGACGTGGCACGGCACCTTTAGTGCTGAACCACATCGGCTTACTCTTCAACGGGCCTGTCGTCGTGTACGACCTGCCCCTTAGCTAGTCATCCGAAGTCGGAGTCGTATATGTGTGAAGTTTCGACTCCCAATCCTGAGTAATGATAGCCTTCGATGCATACAAGTCAAGGAATTAGCGACAATGTGTCCTGGTTGTGCATACTTATTAGCCGCATTGAATGCGCGAAATATTGCGGATGATCATTCGCCCTGCATGACTTCGCCCGTCCTCTCAACGTCTTTACCGGCACCTTTCCAGGTATTGCATGCGGTCAACGACAACGTGACTGTCAGTACCGCCAGCAGTGATACCACGATCATAATCTTGTGCATATTCATGTTCGTTTCCTTTTTGACAGCTCAGAACATCGCCGCCCGGGAACGGTTCCGGACGGTCGAAGCGGCTGGTTATTTGGCCTGATAGCTGAACTTCTGTCCGCCGATGGAAGCCTCATACATCAGGCCCGCCTCGTCCATCGTGAAGACAGCCACACCGTTTGTATACTTGGCATTCGCGCCAGCGCCTGACTTCAAAGCCACGGCCGAGGCTTGGGCGTCGAAGCGGAACTTGCCCTCTTTGAAGGTCTTAACGGCCGCTTTGGTTTCAAACGCGATGATCTCCGTGTACGCTTGCCCACCGAGCTGCAAGCCGATCGATGCCTGGCTGAGGTCGCAGTAGCCCACGGCGACGCCTCGCTCGTAGAGCACGCCCTTACCGTACGCTCCTCCAACCCCAATGGCCCCTTTTCCGACCGATGGGAACACCGCGTAACCTGCGGCCGAATCGAATACCTTGATCAGAGTGGTATCGGCTTTCTTAGCCTTGGCCAGCGCCACCGCTGCATCTGATTCGATGTCGGCTTTGCCTGCCACCGAACTGGGCGCTGTGGAACAGGCACTTAGTGCCAGCAAAACGATCATGCCAGCTAACATTAATGACATATGATACTTTTTCATAGCATGACCTTTCAAAGTCATTCTGACGCCACACGGACAAGGTCCGGGTAGCGATTTTTGTCTTGAATCCATGCCGCCGGATACGTTTCCGGCGACCAATCCGCACCGTCCGACCGATCGCGACGGATCGACTTGAAACTCACACCAGGGCCTTGCGGCTACCGAGCAAAAACAGCATCAGGCCCCCGACCACAGAAGCGATACCAGAAATGATGTACCACGTCGTGGCTTCAGTGAAGTGCCCGGTAAATATGTTGCTCAGCCGATCAGTCACCGAGCCTGACGTGTCCATCCCGTTGATCAACAGGATTACACCAATTATAAAAAGGACGAACCCACTTATTTTTTGAATACTCATGGTAAATTCCAAACGTTGTGCGACGGACATGAACATTGACAGCAAACTACTTTACATTTGAGATATACATCCTCAGATGCCGCGAACACCTCACTTGGTGTTCACATCTAGTACCGACCTGAATCTTTTGCCGAGCATAGGGTCTGCTTCTACCGCATCCACGATTTTCCATTCGGCCCCCCTGCAGATATGTGCCACGCGGTCCGCGCTGATCGGTTCGCCTTCGAGCTCTTCGAGGACCTCAGCGATCTGGCGGTAGGACATCACTCCCGAAGTGTGTGGCTGCCGTCCGTGAGTTCTTGACCCAGGGGATAAATGTTTCATTTTGTACATGCCGTCCTCCTTTGAGTTGGCTGTCCCTTTTTTTATGTAGGCGCTGTACGAGTCACGTTCAAACGTTTTGTCGATCCTTCGATGTGCCGGCGGCGCAGTGTCAAGCCACCAAGACCCATGGCCAACAGCGTCGTTGTAACCGGCTCAGGGATCGGGTTCCCGCTCGAATCCGACGGGGTGGTATTGCCTGCGGTGATGATACGGATCTGGTCGGTGATGCCGCTGACAGTGAAGCTGAAGTCAAACCGCATGCGGTTCTTGCTGATGCGGAACATATCACCATTGGGATCGTTGAAGTCCAGCCCGTGACCGCTGGTTGACTCGTATGAGGTGCCTGGGGCTCCCAAGAGGGCGTCGCTGGCATCGAAGTTCCCAAAGATCACACCCAGGATCTTCTCGTTGAAGCTGATGCTGCCTGTCATCATTACAGGCGTAACGCCATCAGAATCGACATCGGCATGGAGCATGTAGCTGCTGACCGTGCGTCCCGCGGCGAGTGTACGGCCTGCCGTGGCAGCCAAGCCATCATATTTGCCTGGGAGGTAAGCCTCGACCTTAAGGTTACCGCCAAGGGCGGTATTGTTCTGCTCAGTGAAGAGCAGTGCCTTATGGTTGTTGGTCCGGTCGCCATCCTGTACGGAGACAGGCGAGTGAACCATATTTACGTCGCCAGACAGGGACATGGCCGAGGTGTATCCAGCGGCAACAAGGATGGTACCCGTCGCCATGATGGTGAGAGTTGATTTCATAGTTTGCTTACTTCTTCTCTTGTTTGACAGGGGGCCTGGTCAGCCAGACTCACCGGTTTCATTCAGTATCCTGCGATCTACGTTAGTGCAGAGTTTTTATTTGGGGTGGCCGTGGATCCGTTGATCCAATCTTGCCTGTGGTACTTCTGTACTGGAGCGGTTTATTCCTGCCCCGTCTTGGGCGTTGGTTCGGCCTTGTCCTCCGATTTGCGTCCCAGGTCTTGTACCTTGTCTACCGCTTCGTCCTTGTCGGCCTTGATCTTGCCGGCGTCCACCGACACGGTAACGTTGTGAGTGCCTTCAGTGTTGTCTGAAGATACATTGAACCAGCCCCGGTAATAGCCCAAGCCCACACCGACTACAATGATTAGAACAAACAGAATCAATATGGTTTTCATAGGTCACCTTTCATTAGGGCATGTTGCGAATCTGATCTAGCCCGGGGATTGGTCGCTCAAAAACCGCGGGGCAGGTACCCCATCAGCAACAGCACAACCAGGATCAAAAGAACCAGACCCAAACCACCACTGGGGTAATACCCCCAATTCCGGCTGTGCCCCCACCTGGGCAGAGCCCCTACAAGCAATAGAATCACGATGATGAGCAGAATCAGTCCCATAAGGGGTTTCCTTTCTTAACACTTCAAGTATTCATCAGGCGGTAGGCGCCGGCCTTTTCTCCCCATAAGGCCGGCGACCGTCTCCGCCCAGTTGTAGACCGACATTTGCCTCGGGTGCCATAGGCTGACATATCGCCGGGTCTTGCTCCTTCTATGTGTTCCTTTGCAGTTCGCACTCCGCCTGATGCCAATTTTGTTTACACTGGCCCTTGATAAAGCCTTTATTCACATATATCTCGTACGCGCGACGGCTGATGTCGTTGTGAGAAGGTAAGATGACGCCAGCTTGAGGGAAGTGATCCTCCTGACACGTGGCTGAATGCATGGATGTCTCTGATTGATTCTTGATTGTTTTCATATCACATGCCCATTAAATATGAGTGTATGACCGTTCTAGGTCGATATTCTTCGATTCTGGATTACTTGAACAACCACCGTGACCAATGCGATCACAAGCAGGATGTGCAGAACACCGCCGAAGGTGTGAGAGGTGAGCAATCCAAGTAGCCATAACATGACGGTAATGACTGCAATAGTCCATAACATGATCAGTTTCCTTTCGATAAATCGAACTTGTACAAGAGGCGGTCGCTTTGAACGTCGCGGCGGACCGTCCTCTGAATTCTTTTGCGCCGGGGAGAGTTGGTTGGGTGGTTTGCCTGAACATCGGCACGGATGCGGTTCCAGATCTCAAGGCGATGGATGGTGAGTCGGGCCGGGCCCTCGAAGCCCAACCGCACCTCGCCGTCCCGACACCTGATCACAGTGACTTTGAGTGTGGAACCCGAACCGTCAGGGTTTTCGACCATCACCGATTCATGGCTTCTTCGGGATAACACCAACATAATGCTGCATCCTTACATTGGGTGAATCCGTTCATACCAGTTTCTACACGTTCAAGTCCTGATCCTGGACGGGTGACAGTGATGCACCCTATGCGGTCATTGTGTCAACGCGCTTGTCTCCGGCTCATACAAGTGCAACGATGTTTCCACGGCTTCGGCACGATCGAGGATCACATGTGTCTTCTCGACTTCTTCATGCGTGCCGTGGTAGACCAGGACAAATTTGCCGCCTTTGATGGCGGTCTCGTATTTGATGATGCTGTCCTTGGGGATGCCCATGCTGTACAGCCCCGCTCCAACGGCGCTCAGACCGCCGACAATCGCGGCACCCTCCATCGCGCCCACGATCATGCTGACCAGCGGGCCGGCAATAACCAACGGCCCGATCCCGGGGATAAAAAAGAACGCCGATCCGAACAACAGCCCCCAGATGCCACCCCAGAAGGCGCCCTGCTTACCCCAATACTTCACACGGTCGCCCGTGTTGTAGTACCCGACCACGTGCTGGTCGGTGTGGTAGTCCTTCCCGACGAGTGACAGTTTCTTGATGTTCATTCCGCTGCGCTGTAATTCCTTAACTGCGTCTTCGGCGGCTTTGTGCGATTCGAAAATACCTACGACCGAGTTGTGATCCGTCATATCTTTATTCCTTACAATGATGTGTACTGTTTTGCGCCACACAGGCTTTAGCTACTAATCTCGGCATGCTTGTTTTGTGTTCTCATGGTTCTTGCGGGATTACAAACTCGGCCCGGGTCCCATGCCCGGGAGTGTCATTCAACTCCAGGCTCCCACCAAGATGAATCAAAGCAAGCGGTATTTGCTAAGACTTATCCGAATCACTTCGGCAGTATTCCGGCTACTTGTTTTGCCTTGAGGGCTGTCCGTGCGGTTTCGATCTGGTTCTGGAGCGATACCGGGAGCGAGCCTTTCATGCCGTCGAGTTTGTCGAGTGTCTGCTCCGCAAGCTCGTACTTGTTGTCCTTGATGTACTGCTGTACCTGCGTGAGAAGGGATGTCGCTTCCTTCGTAGCCTGGTCGGAGGCAGCCTTGGCCGCGTCGGCGGCCTTAGCGTCGGCGGCCGTCTTTTGATCGAGTGCGGCTTTGGTGTCGGCGGCTGCCTTGTCGGCGTCAGCCTTGGCAACTTCAGCGGCCTTGAGATCGGCGGCGACCTTGGCGTCTGCTGCGGCCTTGGTGTCAGCGGCTGCTTTCAGATCGGAGGCGACTTTGGCGTCCGTCTTCCTCTTTGTGTCAACCGAGGCTTGGGCGGTCGCGTCCGTGGTTGCGTTCTGTGCCGCTGCGGTCTTTTCTGCCGCCGTTGGCTTGGATTCTTCACGACCACAGCCGACTAGCATGGAGGAGGTCAAAATCGCGGTCACTATCAGATGGCGGGTCATTGTCATATTCCTTGAACGGTTCATATATTTCGATCAAACCAACGGGACTCATCCCACTGGCATACTGCTTTGAATCATGGCTGGGATCCCGAACGCCAGCCTCGCGTGGCGTTAGCCTTGCAGAATCATTCCGCGGCGGGCTCAGGGCGCGTGTCCTCTGTTGCCGCGTTCCAAACTTTCTGCGTCAAATTTTCAGCCAGCAGGAACACCTGGACCATCGTGCCGCTGGTGAAGGCGTGTACCACGGCCCCGGTGGATGTTTCGACTTCCGATGCCGCTTCCCGCACATCCACACCGGTGATCCGCTTGATCTCCTGTCTGAGTGATTCGGAGGAGTTAGCAAAGAGTTGACGGTGAAAATCCTGCACTTGTGCGGCGCCTGCGGGATCCATGGCCAAGGCTTGCTCGGCGGGTGTCAGGGCCCCGTGCAGCGTGATTACCAGCGTTCCTTCACTCAGGACGACCGACACCGCTTTCGGGGCATGTCCGGTTCGTCGCAACTGGTAAGCGCTGGCCGCACGAGCCACCTGTTGTGCCATTGTCAGTCGGTTCTCATTCATTAGATCCTTCTTCGATCGTCGCAACGATCGGTATGCGTCTTTTAGAAGCAGCCATTCTTGATCTCATCCTTCAAAACCTCTTTCAACCGCTCGATGCTGCGCATATCCTGCTCCTTGAATTCGCGCCAGCAGGCTTGCAGGATCTCGCGACCTTCCGCGTTAGCGATGAACTGGTCATATCGCCAGACTGAATCAAGCCTGCGATTCAGTTCGTGCACGAGGTCGTGATCGTGATCGGCACAGCCCTGATTCTCACCGATATGTTCCCAGCGGCTGTCGGTACCCAATGGGCTAATATCCAGCGTGCTCTTCGTGGTCATGGTCTATTCCTAAAAAGTGTTCGAACGTGGTTTACACCGCCCACCTAAAAGTGTTGTTTCTTTGTGGGCATCCTGAACGGTCACGGCAATCGACAAAAAAAGCCGATGTGGTTCAGCACCCTAATAAGGTGGTGAACCACATCGGCTTACTTGTTAACGGGCCTGCCGCCTGAGCGACCTGCCCTTTATCCAGTCATCCGGTATCGGAGCGGGTATAATCCAGCGTTGGCTCCAACACTGCCTACACCATAGACGGTTAAATTGGGAAAGCAAGTAAAACCAGACATCCCGGGTCGATATCGGATAGAATATATATCAGACGGACCTAAAAAAAGTCACAAAAATAGTTCGACAGACAAGCAATCCCCATTGACCTCACAGGGGTTACGTCAACAAAGATGACGCAACCGAGGCAACCATGAAAACATTAGGCGAAATCGAAGCAGCCGTCTGTGAGGGTGTCAGCCGTTTTGAGCAGGAGTACATGGGCCGTGGCCCCAAGGCCATTCATACACACCTGATCGGGGACCTTCTGGTTGTACGCCTAACGGGCGTCTTGACCGCCGCGGAGCAGCACCTGGTCAAAACGTTGCCATCAGACAAAGGCCGAGATCTGCTCAAGCAGGTGCGGACCCACCTGATCGAGACTGCCCGGCCGTTAATGGAAGCTATGATCGAGGAAATCACCGGTACCAAAGTCTTGAGTCTTCATCATGACATCAGCACCGTCACCGGTGAAGAAGTGGTGGTATTCACGCTGGCCCAATCGCCTTCTTACCGTGAAGTGAAACTCAGGTAATACTCACCCGAAGTGAGCGAAAATCGATGCGATTCACTTGCCGGATAGACACAGCAGATTGATGGTGTGTGTGAAATGAGCGTGAAACGGTGAAGTGGTCCATTTACGGATTCGGCGAGAACCAGCCGCCGGCCGGGGCCGGTCCAAAATGTCGGGCTCTGCCCGTTCTTCTCTTATTTCATGCCGCTTTCCGCTCGTAATGGCTCAACAGACCGCCCAACAAAGCTTGCCGCTGGACTGGCCCGACCTCTTCAGTCGATGGCGGAGATTCGGTCGCTTCGATCGATTCATTGCTCATAGTCAGCGGCCTATTGTCTTTGCCTTGATGTGGGCGGAAACGATTATAGTAGCCCACATACGTCTGCACGATGTGGTTCATGTGGCGGAGACTGAAGCAGAAGAAGTGGTTCAGAGACTCCCGTTTGAGCGTGCCGATCCACGATTCGGCGAAGCAATTGGCGACAGGAGCCTGGTACGGCGTCTTGACAATCTGTTCGCCCACGTTTCGGAAGTGTTCGTCGAAAGCTTCGGTGAACTTCGTGTCTCCGTCATGGATCAGGAAGCGAAGTTCCAGGTTTTCATCCTCCAGCCACATCGTCACGTTGCGCGCCTGCTGCTGCACCCACTCGCCGGTCGGATGGTAAGTGCTCGGACTGACGAACACCTTCCGACTACCCAAATGGATGAACATCAACCCAAAAGCAACACGTTTACCAAACGGTGTCCAGACGTTCTTACAGAAGAAGTCGCAGGCCACCATGGTGTTCATATGCATATCGACGAACGTACGCCAGGGTGTCATCACGCCCTTTGGCGCACGTCGGTCCGGGTCAGGCAGAACCCCTTCGTCCACCAGTACCCGACGCACCGAACTGCGGCTTGGCCGTAATGTTAACTTCTTGAGTTCGCCGACGATTCGTCTTACGCCCCAGCCGGTGTTTTCTCTGGCCATGCGGATGATCAGAGCCCGAACCGACGCGGTGATCTTCCGCGGCCGGCCGACACGACCCGGGGCTCGGTCCTCTTTCTGTTCCCGAAGCCATCGCTTGTAGGTCTTGACACTTACGATCCCGATGAGATCATCTACTCTATGCTCCAGTCTCTTGCCCAACCGAAGCAACCGCTGCCGCTCTTCCGGAGACAGGATCACACGGTTGCCTGGCACCTTCCCCTTATAAAGTTCGAGTTGGAGTCTCAGGAACCGGATCTGACTATCTCGGCGTACCGACCAGTGAAGTGGTCCATTTGTGGATTCGGCGAAAACCAGCCACCGGCCGGGGCCGGTTCAGAATGTTGGGCACCGCCCGTTATTCCCTTATTTCATGCTGCTTTCCGCTCGTAATGACTTAATAGCCCACCTAACAACTCGTGCCGTTGGACAGGCCCGATTTCTGTGGTCGGCGGCGGGGATTCGGTCACTCGGAGGGGGATGGAATCGTGGCTCATCGTCAACGGCCTATTGTCTTTGCCTTGATGTGGGCGGAGGCGATTATAGTAGTCCACATACGTCTGCACAATGTGGTCCATGTGGCGGAGGCTGAAGCAGAAGAAGTGATTCAGGCACTCGCGTTTAAGGGTGCCGATCCACGATTCGGCGAAGCAATTGGCGACAGGAGCCTGGAACGGCGTCTTGACAATTCGTTCGCCCACGTTTCGGAAGTGTTCGTCGAACGCCTCGGTGAACTTCGTGTCACCGTCGTGGATCAGGAAGCGAAGTTCCAGGTTTTCATCCTCCAGCCACATCGTCACATTGCGTGCTTGTTGCTGCACCCATTCGCCGGTCGGATGGTAAGTGCTCGGCGATACGAACACCTTCCGACTACCCAGATGGATGAACATCAACCCAAAAGCGGCACGTTTACCAAACGGGGTCCAGACATTCTTGCAGAAGAAGTCGCAGGCCACCATGGTGTTCAGGTGCATGTCGACGAATGTTCGCCACGGCGTGGACACGCCCTTCGGCGCATGTCGGTCCGGGTCGGGCAACAACCCTTCGTCCACCAGAACCCGGCGCACCGAACTGCGGCTTGGCCGTAATGTCAGCTTCTTGAGTTCGCCGACGATGCGCCTTACGCCCCAACCGGTGTTTTCTCTGGCCATGCGGATGATCAGAGCCCGAACCGACGCGGTGATCTTCCGCGGCCGGCCGACTCGCCCCGGTTCCCGGCCCCCCTGCTCCTCTCGCAGCCACCGCTTGTAGGTCTTGACACTCACGATCCCGATGAGATCATCTACTTTATGCTCCAGCTTCTTGCCCAACCGAAGCATGCGATGACGTTCTTCCGGAGACAGGATCACTCGGTTGCCGGGCACCTTCCCCTTGTACAGTTCGAGTTGGAGTTTCAGGAACCGGATCTGACTATCTCGGCGGATCGACAAGGCCTCGGCAAGCATCGTAAACAGCACAATCACCCAACGCGGCAGCATCTTCTCCACTCCCCTAAGTCCAGTATTGGCAACTGCCCAACATTATGGACCACCCCCGGCGGATTGCCAGTCGATGCCGATTTGCCTGGCCCCCTTCGCCAACCCGATCGCCCCACTGGTTCCCGCTGAAGCACCCTTAAATCTCTTTGAGAAAATCTGAAATTCAGCGGGCCAGCACCACAAAAAAATCATACCCGACTTCTCGAAGAGGGTTTGGACCACTCTATTATAGATAGACCAAATGAGTCTTTAATCCGTCACCTGACAGAACTTATGGTGATTTTGCCATACTTTTCTCTGGATTATGGTGCCATTTTTGTCGCTTATGGTCGTATTTGACGATATAATTGACAGAACTGGCACCCATGAATACGTGCAATCACATGACGGATCCAGCAGTATTAGCCGAGATCGGCAACCGCATTGCCCGGTATCGACTGGAACGTAATCTCACACAAACCGAATTGGCCCGTGAGGCGGGTGTGTCTAAACGCACCCTGCTTAGACTCGAAAATGGTGAGTCAACACAACTGACGAATCTGATCAAGATCATCCGGGCGCTTGACCTATTAGACAACCTGGATGCCTTCATCCCCCCCCCAACACCGAGCCCGATCGAACAACTAAAAACCCAGGGTAAACAGCGAAAAAGAGCCTCGTCTCGTTCCAGAAAGCCTGAAAACAACGACGAATGGACGTGGGAAGAAGAAGGGGGCGAGGCATGAGCACTGTCGCCGAAGTCCGACTATGGGGCCGCATGATCGGAGCCGTATCTGTTGAAGGCCCGAATGAAATCGCATCGTTCGAGTACACAGATGCATTCCAGAAGAGCGGGATCGAGATCGCACCGTTGATGATGCCGCTTGAAGATCGTATCTACCGGTTCCCCGAGTTGAACATGAAGTCGTTCAAAGGCCTACCGGGACTCTTGGCCGACGCGTTACCAGACAAGTTTGGTAACGCGGTTATCGATGCTTGGCTCGCAACCCAAGGCAGGCTTCCCGGAGAAATCGATGCGGTCGAACGCCTGTGCTACACCGGGACCCGCGGCATGGGGGCACTTGAGTTTCGGCCAGTGAGAGGACCTAAAACTGATCAGTCGATGCCTGTTCAGGTTGATGCTCTTGTTGAACTCGCGTCCGAAGTATTAAAAAGTCGTGAGGGCCTTCAAACTTCATTCGCGGATGAAACCAAGGAGCATGCCTTACGCGAGATCCTGCGAGTGGGTGCCTCGGCTGGCGGTGCCCGCGCAAAGGCGGTCATCGCCTGGAACCCTCAAACCAACGAGGTACTCAGCGGACAAGTCAAGGCACCGACAGGATTCGAGTACTGGCTGTTGAAGTTTGATGGCATTGCCGACAATCGCGACAAAGAACTCGCAGACCCCAAGGGTTACGGCGCAATCGAATACGCCTATTCGCTTATGGCCAGAGCGGCCGGCATCCGCATGTCTGACTGCCGACTATTCGAAGAAAACGACCGCCGCCACTTTATGACACGCCGCTTTGATCGCCTTGCTAACGGAGAAAAGTTGCACATGCAGTCGCTTGGGGCGATAGCACACCTTGACTTTAACAACGCAGGCGGCCATTCGTATGAACAAGCCCTTCTGGTTATACGACGCCTCGAACTATCGATGGAAGATGTTGAAGAGCAGTTTCGTCGTATGGCGTTCAATATCATCGCAAGGAATCAGGACGATCATGTTAAGAATATTGCATTCCTGATGGATAAAACCGGCCGATGGTCACTAGCACCGGCCTTTGATGTGATCTACAGCTATAACCCCGGCGGGGCATGGACATCGCAGCACCAGATGAGCCTGAACCAAAAGCGCGATGGGTTTACACTCGATGATTTTAAGGCTGCATCTAAAACTATCTCCCTAAAACGTGGACGGGCCGAAGCAATTGTCAGCGAAGTAACCAATGCCGTGGGCCGGTGGCGCGAGTTTGCAACCGAGGCTAAAGTCCTACCAGATCAGATGGATGCCATCGCCAAGTCACTTAGGCTTGATCTTATTTGACACCGATTGCCTCGAGAATTCAACGACGATTTACCGAAGCCCCCACCCAACTACGGACAATGCAGATTCCTCGTTAGATCAAGTCTTGACTATTACAGATTATTGCAATTGATATCGCATATGAGCACTCTCGGCTATCAATCCTGATCTACGGCTGTCCGCCTGACATAAGTGCCAACTTCTCTTCCGCCCAGGCGACCCATTCCGAACGAGTGTCCTTCATAATGAGTTCCGACAACAGGGCTTTCACATGCTCATCCTTGTCGCCCCGTTTGATGCGTGTTCGGGCGTTGTTGCCGATGAAAATTGCGTTATCGGGTTCTAACTCGTGAGCCTCGTCGTACTGCACAACCGCGTCATCGAGTTTACCCACCGCCTCGTAGACCAGACCCAGGTTGCACCTAGGTTCGGGCTGATTCGGCATAAGCTTGATCGCGTACTGGTATTCCCACGCGGCCTTGTAGTAAAGCTTCTGCGCGTAATAGACTTGGCCGAGGTTGTTGTGGGCCGGGCCGAACATCACATCGGCTTCAAGCGCTTGCTCAAACGCCTGCTGCGCTTCATCGAGATTGCCCTCTTCAAGCGCCTTTAAGCCAGTGACGTTGTGTTTCTTAGCCGCCTCGGTGTCGTGCAGCGAATCGCGGGCGACGGTCTCGTAGTTACCTGTGCTTGCACCGACCCCTGCTTGTTGGGTCTTGCATCCGCTGACACAGACAAACATCGCTGCCATCAACATACGTAGACATATTCTTGAATACTTCATGAGAACATCCATCAATCTAACCTTTTAGGGTTTGGCAATAGGGTCATAGATCAGGTAGGTCACGGTTGCATCGGCCGACCAGAGCATGGGGTCACCTTCTCCTCGCGGTGCTGCGAGTCTTAGGTATGACACATGCAGCCGGGGGTCGTCTCCGGTTAACGCATACAATGATGTCAAGACTTCTTTTAACGATACATCCTTGAATGTGAGTCGGGTCGGTTCTTCCAGATAAGCGGTCCGACCGATCCGACGGGCTTTCTGGTGTTCGACAGCGATCAGTTTCTTTTCATCCAGGGATGCGGAAGCGGCGGCATCGGCGATGCGCTGGGTCATATCGTCTTGTTGAAGCGCGCGATCGTTGGCAAGCGCCGGTTGATCGCGCAGCGTCTTGATCTGTCCTGACAGTAAATCGCTCTGCGCCCAGGCGTCGCCATCTTCAATCGCTCGTTGACGAGCTGCGCTGAATCGACCATAGCTCCAGAACGTGACCATCAATAGCGCCAGCCCGGCAGCAGCAACAAGAAACGCCTCTCGATTGAAACCGGATTCACGTTTCATGCACCCCCCTCCTTCCGATCACCTGCGGGAGCCGATACCTCGTCCTGATTGACAACAATCATGAAGCCAAAGCCCGACTCGCCCTGCAATCTGTCGGCATGCATCACCTCCGCACGTATCCCCCCGCCATTAAGCGCGTTTTTGATTGCCGCCACATCCGGTTGAGACCGGCTCTGCATATCCAGGTACACCTGGTCGTCCTCAATGCGCAGCTCGAGTATTCGCAGCCGTATCTCGGTGGGTAGCTTGCCGAGTACATCATGCAATAATGACAACGTCGCAGGTGGATCGGGAAGTGATTCGGATTGCCCCTGCATCCCGCGGTGCTTCCTTAATTCACCCGCCAGACGCATATTGATCGCCAGCGGTGGCGCCTGCCCCGGGTGCAGGTCTTCATAGATGGCACGCTCTTTAGCACGGTAATCGTCCGCAAGCTTGTCGTATTGCCCCGCCCGCCACAGTAACGCACCGTTCACACACAACAACAGTAACAAGGTTGCCACCAGCACCGCCTTGAAAGGCTTACCGATCTGCTTCACCCAACCCACACCCCCGAGTGTCTCATCTTTCAGATCGATCCAGGATTCAACCTGCCCATGCAATATCTGATCCGCCAACTCGGTCCCAGCCAGATACGGATCATCTTCCACGCGGTTCAGGCCAATCGCTTCAGGCACGCAGCTAGAATAGTCGACACCAGGACTCGATTGATCATCTAACAACACCACGCCGCGAACCGTTCGATTACGAAGCGCACACATATTCAGATGCAGCAACACCGATTCAGGTTCATCCGACAGCATTGACCAGCCAACCGCGTTTTGGCGCTTCTCATCAAGCATGATCACATCACACCAGTCGTCGTGCCGCCAGATAAGGACATTGGCGTTCGAATCCTGCTTATCCTTTGAATACGCTTGCGCGATCAGTAGTGCCGCGGGCACGATCGTATGGATTGATATATTCCGCGCTTCAAACACATCAACAATGGGCCTGATCTTTTCATGGATCGCGCATACACCCAGCGCTTCATGCTTGTGAAATATAAAGTCTGCAGAAAAGTGTTCCGCAGCCACGGGCAGCACTTCTTCAAGGCGATACGCCAGGGCTTCACGCCGATCTTTGCGCGGTAGATCATCCAGAGAGACCGTACCGGCTGCACACCATGAAGATGGCAATGCAAGAATCACCGGCCGATCGAGACAACCCGCTTGTTGTAAATACTCATAGACTTGATCGGCCTTACCTGCTTCCGGGATATCGCCATTGACACGAATGACATCGGTATCGCTGTCGACCGCGTTCGTCAGAACGATGCGCCAGGTCTCATCATCCAGGAATATCACGGCGTGTGTCATCATCAGTACCTCACCGGCCTTTCACTGCGCCGATCGGCCCGGCGGATATTAGGTGTCGGTCGGGCCGCGTCCGCCTCTTCGTCGATCGGTAGCAAGTACCGATCCCCGTTGAAGTCCAAAGTGACGCCTTCTGCGGTGATCGCATGCACCGTCACCCCCTGCAGTTCTTCACCGACGCCCACAAAGGCGATTGAATTGTCCGGCGCTTTGAGCATCGCCAATGAACCCTCGGATTCGATGGCAAACCCGATCAGTTTGATATCCGGGCGTTTGGGCTTCGGCACATTCGCTTGTGTGTTCTCAGGTACAACTTCCTTGGGTGCATCAATCAACGGCGGACGCAGGTTCTTATCCCACAGACCCGTAAACTGCTCTAGCTCAACAGCTCTGTCTTGCTGTTGCCCGGCTTTTCGTTGAACCGCCTTGGTCTTCACTTCAATGGTATCTGGCTGAGCGTAAGGCAACACAAACGCCAAACACACCACCGCGACACCCCCGGCCATCAAGAGCACGGCAAGAAGCCAGCAGAACTGTTTACGACGTTTCAGGTTCATGCAACTACCACTCAAATACTCGGAGCCTCGGGTATGCATCGCTCGACTGTACGAAGTCGGATGTATCGCCGATGTTATTCACATCGACCGCTTCTGCCCTTAATCGTTCTTCATGATTAGTCCCTGTCACATCAACCCGCTTATCTTCTGCATTGGAAGCCAACTCGATGACGCTGAATTCACACCAATCGCGTCTACCATCATCCATCATGATCCAGACACCGAAGCAACGCGAATCCATCGTCATACGCTTCAGCAATGCCGGGATGTTCTTCTCTTCGACACCGATATCAGTAAGTGCCTGCTGAAGTGTGATGTCATCGTTTTCCGCAGTGATGTCGTGCAGTCGTTTGATCTGTATCGAGCCAAGCAATGGCGAAGCAACCTCTTTGAGCAATGTCTCCGGTGCGAGCTTAATATTGATCCGACCATCACCCCAACACGTCAGCGCATCAAACGGAGCTGCCTGCTCCTTCAACAACTCATCCGGATCGAAGTCAGGTAATAGATGATTGAATCCAATGATCGTTCGCGGCAATTCATTCTTACCATGATCTTGTTGTTCATCAGTCTGGTCCGTAGTGACAGGCAGATAAACACCCATGGAGTTCGGGTAATCAGCAAGTTGCTTGACAGCAAACGAACGCGCCGCCTCTCGGCCACGATTTGCCAGAAGTGCGTTGATATTCACCTTCGCCTGCTCGTCTGTCAGGATGATGTTGTAGTCATGCTTATTCAATTGGATGGTGATTGAGCGCACCGGTGTCGATTCTGCGGTATCTGCCCTTTCATCTGCCAGGAGACTTGGCGCAAGCGTCAGCGCGGTATGCCGGATGCTGCGATTGGCCCAGTCCCGCTGTAAATCACGCCGTGCCTGAACCGCTGCCACCGCCTGATCGGTGCTCGATCGTGCCGTCGCCGCCAGCGCCACCGCCGCGATTGACAAAAGCATCAAGGTCAACACCAGGATGAAGCCGCGTCGGGATGTCTTGCTGCTGCATCGCATCATAGTTCAACGTATAACAAGATTAATCATTGTTGCATCCTCTTCCGGTGTATCCCACACAATCGTTACGACAGCGGTATCCATTGCCACTGCTTGATCTATCAACGAATCTGCCTGGTTCTCATCATTAGCGGCGGATGATGTGGATTGCTGGGCATTCATCACCTTAATAGCGCGGACCCCCGAACACACCACTTCCGACCAGCTATTGTCCAAGGCCCGGCTTTCCAGGTCTGTCTGCGAACGGATCAACCAGGACTTGTCCGCATACTTACGGGTGTGATACATCACCTCCACCGGCCGATGCGTCGGCTTGAGCGTATCTTGATCGAGCGAAAGATGTCCTGTCATCAGGACACCATCGCCCTGATCCAAAACCGAATCGCTGTAGCGAAGGTCCTGTTCAACCAACTCGATCATGCGCTGTTGCCACGATTCACGTTTAGAATCATTGACAGCCTGTGAATCATCATGAGCAAGTGCGGATATAACCGTCATAACGGCTGTCATCATGATCGCCGCCAGCGCCGTCGCGGCGAGCGCTTCAATCAATGTAAAGCCGCGCCGTTTATTCATAAGGACCCCCCCAGCACGACCGGCCCCGGTTCTGTTTCAGCATTCGGCAAAGCAGGTGTGTTCTCTTGCTCTTGCATTTCATCGGGCAATTCCTGCATTTCTGAATCGCCCTGCTCTTTATCTTCTTCCGTGTCCTCTTTACTTGCTATCTCTTTCAGATAATCAGGATCAGGCACCAATAGTTCAACACTGGCAAGCGATTCACCTCTCGACCGCTCCACCTGATCTAATACCTCGATACGAATAACCCGGCAGTGCCAGTCGCTTGCCGCCCCGCTCGCAACAAACGACGCACGCCAGGACATATCATCCAACCCATCGAAGTCGCCATGCCAACCACGCTGCATTACCTGGAACTCGTCCCAATGCTCGATGAGTAAAGCGTCCAGTGCTTCAACCGCAATCAACACGCGCTGCGACTGAACCTGCTGGCGCGTAAACCGGCTCTTGGCGGTCAACATCGCCGCCAGCAACGTGCCCATCAACGCAAGACCCGCCACCACTTCAATCAGTGTCAGGCCGCGCGGACAACAAGTTGTCAACTTCGAAGCTCGCATCCGTTTCCAATTCCAATACCTGCCCGGTTAAACCGGCAACCATCAACACACGCGATGATCCTCCGGGCCCTGTAAGCGTTAATGAATAACTAGGCGTCCTGCCTTGCCGCGAACACGGTATGACCATCTGCTCATGCTTAGCCACACCCACGACTTCAACCGACGTCATCTCAAAATCAGCGGGCAGCACCACAGGCAACAGTTCATCAGTCGTCTTACTTGCTTGCTTATATCGCAGGCTTCCCTCCGCTTGATCGATGATGATGCTTCCAGCCGTCCCTTGGGATATAGATAGACGCCGGGCCGTCCGGTCCATCGCACTGACGCGGGCGATGACGTCGCTCATCTGTGAACCACGATAAGCACTCTTGAGCGACAAAGCAGCCGCAGTCGACAACAAAGCAACCAGCACCAGCACGGCTGTCACCTCAATAAGTGTAAATGCTCGTTGGGTGGAATGTAGCATTTATTCCTGTTCCGGTTCATCATCACTGCGAATATCTTTATCCGGCCCATCGCCACCGCTTCGGCCATCCGCGCCAAAGCTGAACACTTCGTAAGGTTCATCACCGCTACCCGGTTGGTTGTACTGGTACGGCCTTCCCCAGGGATCGATCAATCCCTTAGTCAGAAGCGGTTCATCAAAGTGTTCGTTCTTCTGCTTCAGGACTTCGAGCCCTTCATCATTACTCGGGTATTCGCCGACCGCCATGTAGTACGCCTCGAGCGCACTGACGATCGTGCTGACATCCGACTTGGCAGCGTTCTGCTTGCCCTTGGACATCAGCGGCCTGACATTCACCGCGATCAGCCCTGCCGCCAGCCCGATCAGCACGAGCACCGCAAGAATCTCGATCAATGAAAAGGCTTGCCGTCTACGATTCATTCGTTTTTGATTTTGCTTACCGCTACAACACATTGGCAGTCTCCAGGATCGGCAGGATCGTCGCGAAGAGGATCGCTCCCACCATCATCACCATGACAAGAATAAGCATCGGTTCGAGCATCGCCCCGACACGTTGTGATGCCAGTGCCACTTGCTGATCGTAATCGCCGGCCAGCCTGTCTAGCATCGCTTCAAGCTTGCCGGACTGCTGACCCACGGAAAATATCTGCAACACCGTCGGGGGAAACGCCCCGGTATCTTCAAGCCCGTCCGCGATGTCCTGACCGGCAAGCACTGCGGCCTCACATTGCGCAAGCGCCTGTCGCAAGACAAGGTTCTGCGTGGTTCGCTGCGCGATTCTGACCGCACGGACAAACTCCACGCCCGACTTCAGTAGCGTCGCCATCACCATCGCTATCCGCGCGATCGCCTGTTTGCGGATCAGTACACCTAATACAGGCAATCGCAATTGCGCCCTGTGCCAAAGCATCTTTAACCACATCGAGCGTGATGCCATCCCAAACACCAGCACACCGGCCATAACAACCAGCAACACGGCCCACCAACGGTAAAGCAGAAAATCACTTATGCCCTTGACCAGCTTCGTGATCCAAGGCAATTCACGATCCGCCTCGACCAGCGCGTTAAGCATATTGGGCAACACATACGTCATCAAAAACAGACTCACGCCTATCCCAAGCAGCAACACGATGCAAGGATAGATCAACGCATTGGCGATACGCCCTTTAAACTGCAGCGACCTTTCCTTGAACCTCGCTAATTGACCGAGGACTGTATCCAGTGTGCCGGCATTTTCCCCGACCTCCGTAATCGTCACAGTCAACTCATCAAACACACTCGGCTGCTCACGCATCGCTTCAGCCAAACCTGTCCCCGCCGCGATACGGTCCCGCAGTTGCAGGATCGCATTATGGAACGCCCCGCTGTGCTGTTTCAGGATCGTGTCGATCGCATCGATCAACGGGATACCCGCACCCAGAAGGGTTGACAGTTCGCCGACAAAGATCGTGGTTTGTGTCTGATAGTTCCGCCCCGGCAGCTTTCTTAGCCATTGGCTGAAACCGATCGCTTCCCGGTGTTCGCTGACATGCTGGATCGTGTAGCCGCGCGACCGCAGCGTATCACGTGCTTGTCTCGGCGAATCGGCGGTAAGGGTGCCCGTCACGGCCTGCGATCCGTGTTCGCCACTCAATAACGCCTTGTACGCAAAAACAGGCATCAGGCTTGCATCCTCGTCGTCACACGCACCACCTCATCGATCGTCGTCACGCCTCGTTTAACTTTCTCCAGCCCGGCGTCGCGCAGTGTTTCCATACCCGATTCCACCGCCGTCCTGCCGATCTGCGATGCACTGGCACGCGTCTGGATCAGATGACGCACCGCATCGTTTACCGTTAACAGTTCAAATATGCCCTCTCGTCCGACGTATCCCGTTTGTCGGCAAACCTCGCACCCACAGCCTCTACGAATCCCGGCCGTGTCAGCTTGCTGTGGATTTAATCCCAGCTTCACCAGGTCCCTCTCCGTCGGCTCATATGCTGTCACACAAGACTGGCATACACGCCTGACAAGCCGCTGCGCCAACACACCCACCAATGAACTTGCTACCAGGTATGGCTCCACACCAAGATCAAGCAAACGTGTCACCGCGCTGGGTGCATCATTGGTGTGCAACGTCGAAAATACCAGGTGCCCCGTCAGCGCCGATTGGATCGCCATCACGGCCGTTTCATGATCACGGATCTCACCGACCATGATGATGTCAGGGTCCTGACGCAATACGCTTCGCAATCCATGCGCAAACGTCAGGCCTTTCTTTTCACTCACCTGCGTCTGGCTGATCCCCGGCAACTGATACTCGATCGGGTCTTCGAGCGTCAGGATGTTTCGCTCCGTCGCGTTTACCTGCTGCAATGCAGCGTACAACGTCGTCGTCTTCCCGCTGCCCGTCGGACCCGTCACCAGGATCAGCCCATGCTCGTAACCGATAAGAGACTGGAACTGCTCAAGCGTCTTGCCCGGCATGCCCAACTCTGTGAGTGTGAATAACTCCGAGCTTTTATCTAATAGACGGATCACAACCCGTTCCCCGAAACTGGTCGGCAGCGACGCGATACGAAGATCAATAATCCGGTCGCCGATCTGCACCGCGGCACGACCATCCTGCGCAAGGCGCTTCTCGGCGATGTTCATCTTCCCCATCACCTTCATCCGACTGATGACTTCATCCTGAAGGTGCTTGGGCACATCGAACGTGTCGTACAACACACCATCGATCCGCAAACGCACAACCAACGTTTCTTCATACGGCTGGATATGCACATCCGAAGCACGCGCCTTGACCGCTTCAAACAGGATCAGGTTCACCAGCTTGATCACCGGGGCCCGGCTATCAACATCCAGCAGGTCTTCATGCGCTGATAAGCGCGATACTTCATCCAGTACATCGCTGCGATCGATCTGATCGATGAAGGTTTTTGCCTGCCCTTCCTGCTTCTGATAAGCAGCATTGATCGCCGCCTGGACCTGTTTGGAAGTAGCAATAACAGGCCGCACCTTGCGTCCGAGGAACCGGCTCAGTTCATATACACGATCAGCCGTGCTCAGTGATGCCGTCGCCACTGTGATCGGTTCGAGTTCATCATTCGCCCCACCAGCGAGCCCCACGACCTGATGCCTGCGGGCGAAGTGGATCGGAATCGCTTCCATAAAGTCTGCCGATACCGCGTGACCCGCAAGGCTATCTATATAAGGCACCCCCAGTACATCTGCCACAGCGCGACACACCGCCGTCTCACTCACACCCTTTTCATTCGCACTGTTAATCAGCAAAACAAGCGGATCACGCGCCCGACTCGCGATGTCAGCATCCAGCCAATCATCGGCAAGCGGTAAACCTTCTGCCTCGGCTTGCCGTTGAACCCCCTCGGCCAGTTCTAACAGGATACTGCTTGCCATGGCGGTAAACCTTACTTTTGAGCAGATCAATAAACCGATAACGACTCACTGCTCGGATACTCACTATCAAGCCCGGCCTGGTCACGATCCCTGCCGGACAAATACTTCAGATCAGCGAAACGATCGTCCCGCAGGATCACCGGACGGATAAAGACAAACAGCGTCTGCTCGCGGTGGCTGACATCCTGGCTGCTGAATAAATGTTTGAGGACGGGAATCTCACTGAGCACGGGGATGCCGGATTCCGTGTTCGAATTATCGATACGGTTGATCCCACCGACCACGATCGTATAACCGTCAGGGATGGTGACGTCACTCTGGATCGTGTTGCGCTGGCTTGGCGGTGGCAGGTTTGCAGATCGATCGCCGGTGAAGTTGCTCAACTCGATGTTGTATTCAAGCTGAAGGTAATCATCCATGCTGATCCGCGGCGTGACGGTAATCGTCGTGCCGGCCTCTGAATTGCCACCGAGTGTTGTGGTGGAGGTATTGTTGGATGAATCCACAATCGCCGCGTAAGGCTCCGCCGCGACGCTGCTCAACGTGCCCGCAGTGTTATCGTTCACCAGAATCCGCGGCGCGGACATCACCGTTGCTCGGCCGTTCGTGCGCAGCGCCCTGATCACCACATCCGCCACATCCGAATTCAATAGCGTGCCGTTGAATCCCAATCCAGGGATCAATGCCAGTGACCCGGTCGACGTGTCCGGCTCGCTGAGCCCGAAAGAGCTGAATACCAGATAGTCCCCCCCGAGGCTCCCTGCAGACCCCGAACCAGCGATCTCCACACCAAACGTGTAACCATTGCTTGTATCCAGCGTGACAATGACCGCTTCGATCATCACTTGTGGCCGGCGCTGATCCAACAACTCGATCAGGCGTTCATAAACCTTTTGCTCAGCAGGCGGCGCGATGACCAGAATGCTATTCGTATGCTCATCAACCGCAACCCGTACATCCACATTGCCCGAAGGCAGAAGTGCCCTCCCGCTCGCATCGAGATTGCCGAGCATCCGGTCCGTTGAAGAACGTTTGGGTGGCGATGTTGAGTTGCTCTTTCTATCAACAGCGGTAGTGGTAAGACTTGAGCCCGACTGCTTGCTGCCGGCTGCACCAGCTCCCCCTTCCCCGCTTTCTGCTGAAAGAAAATTATCAAACCCCACGCCGCTTTCCAGCGTCCGGATCGTTGCCAGCACATCCGCCGCTTCGGTGTTCAACAACCGGTAGATGCGAACCGGATTCTCGTCCTCTAATGGCGCCACATCCAGATCGTTCGCTAACGCTTCAATCTGACTGTGGATCGCTTCGGTCGTGACGACAACCAACAGGCCCAGGTCTTCATCAATCACCTGTCGGTACTTCGTCTGCGGCATCGCCGGGTCGAGCAGGCCCTGCACGAGATCATTGATTTGCGTCGGCGTCGTATACTGAAACTGATACGCACGCGTGATCAGCCGTTCGGGCACATCCAAATCCTGCAGCAACCGTAACGCTTCTTCGACCTGCTGCTGGACACCCACCGCCACGATCCGGTTCGCGTGCGGCACAGACGTAAGCGTGACCTGCAAACCATTGTCTTGCGAAGCTCCCCACTCGGCTTTCTGACGAGCGCTGATCAGCTCCTGGACCAGCCGTGACAACTCGGTTAGCGCCGCATGCTCAACCGTGTACGACCGCAACACCACACCGCTGCGAGGTTCATCAATCAGGTTCAACACCTGCTCGATACGTGGCATGTTCGACGCGAAGTCCGTCACGATCACAATCGGCTGCCTGGGGATACCAATCGCATTACCACCGGGGCGGGTCAATAAAGGCGCCACCATCTGCTCGGCTTGTTTGCCATCCAGATTACTTAAACGAAATACCTGTGTAACCGCTCTCGCTCCAGATTGCGGCTCGCCATCCGCCTTCGCATAAGCCCCCATCTCCCCGACCTGAACAATACGCTTCCAGCCAGGCTCGTCCGCGTCCACCAGGACCAACCCCTTCATCCGCAACACACTTTCCAACAATCCCAACAGCGAACTGCGCGGCACGGGCCCGGGTGACTTGATCGTCACCAGTTTGTTACCCACCTGCTCGTCGTACAACACGTTCATGTCCAGCCGTTTGGCCACATAATCGATCAACACCTTCAGCTCGACATTCTCACTGAAAGTCAGCTCGATCATCGGTTCGTCGCCTGGCAACGACTGAGCCTTCACGTCATAAAACGATCCGGCAGCACAAACAACAATGTAAACAAGCACGAGTAGAGATGACAAGCTTTTGGACATACTCATAACTCCCGAAAAGTACTTCTTCATAGCCACACAGTCTAGCATGAACACTCTACGAATACACCCCAACCACCATGTGTGCAAATAATATAACTGTCGATGTGATCACATTTGCGTGTCATAGAGCGATTCTATTCCAGACACATTTGATCCGATTTTGACGACCTTTGCTACCGTGCATGACATCTTGTCCACCGATGTGATTGCTTATGCATTTTAACAATATTGATAAAAAGCCCGCCGTTGATGATTGCACACAATCTTGAACAGGTCTATCAAAACTTCAATGTGCGCCAAAATATCCTTGACATTGCAGGAAACTACTGATACATAAGTCAACGTAAGAGATTAAGGCATATGTTTACCTTTTCTCGCCGCTTCTTATTCGAATTTACAGGGGATTCCTGAACCCACCTATTCCGGTATATCCAACCAGAGAATATCCGAGTGGGCATGACGCAAGTATGCAGAGTGTGGGGGATCAGGGAGGATCCGTACTACTAAATTGAACAGCTGTTAGCGCATCTGCGCTATAACTGTGCGCTTAATTCCGGTTTGGAAGTTGATAGCGCGATAATCAGGTTGGCAACAGAGATTCACCAACCCAATGCGCGGTAAGTACGCGCAACAGAAAGAACGTGTTGCAGACGGATCATAATCAAGAAGGGTGCTCATAATCATGAAGATGAATCATCAAGGCAGATCACAATGGTTCATTCGTCTGATAGCTTTCGGAACGATCATTTGCCAGGGTGTAGCGGCATCCGCCGACCTACCGGTTAGTTGGCGGCAGTGGACACCTGCAGAAGTACTCGCCTCTTCAGGCTCTGAATCCTGGGCATCTTTAGACACCTCCGATCGCCAAACGCTAACAGATCATGTTTGGACTTCATATCTGAACGATGGCGGCCAGAAGGCATCACTTGGCTTATCTGAATTCACCAAGCTGGCCGAACGCTTCCAAGACCGGATTGATAGCAGTCGTCACGATATCCTGGCGACCGCATTAACCGACCGGGTCCAAAGCAATCGCAGCGAGCTTTCCAGCCTGGGTGTTTGGGATGTCTGGCGTTTGCGTCGTCTAGCAAACGAATTGGATATAACATCAGATACGACAAGTGAGTGGACGAAGACCTATCTGTTAACCAACACCAACATGTTTGACCGGGCCGGGAATACCGAATTGGGCCTATTAATTGGCTGGGTAAATGATGTCGAGCAGACGCTTGATGAGGACATGTCAAACACGCGTCAGGCACTGATCAACCATATCGATAACCTCATCGCAGAATCGGATGGAAAAAGTGCGACCGCACTCTACGCAAAGCTCCGATTAATAACATCCAATTCAAGTACTGATGACGCTGGAAAAGATCAAGACATCGCCTCGCAGATCATCGATCTTGTCGGGTCCAATCAAGACGCATTCCTGGGATTCACCGTCTGGAACATCGATTATCTACGGAAGGAATCTCGTAAAGCCGGGATAGACGAATCGCTGGTTACCGAATGGACCCTCACATGGCTGCTCAACAGCAACGCGTGGATGCAGAACGCAACATACCGCGAATTCAATGCCCTGTACGACTGGATATTCCTGGCCCGTACCGATCCACAGGCCCGACAAGCCGAGCGCAGGCTCATCGAGCACCTCCGAGACCGCTTGGCGATCGACCCGAGCCTGCTGGCCGTGGCTGATTCTCAAGGGATGGGCCTGGCACGTGTACTCCGCTCGTTAGCACCACGTCTTGATGAAGATCAACTGGAGACGCTTGCCCATTATGTTGCTGATCGCTTCGAAGAAACCGACACGATCGATGGATACCACTGGCACTATGAGAATATGGCCGCCCTGTTTGATACCGAAGAACTGCGGGAGGATCTTCGCAATCGTCTTGTGGATGATCAGGGGAATCCCAGGGTGAAAATCGGCAAGCTCTTGACATGGAGAAGCCGTGGGACACCTGAGGCCGCACTTTGGCGCAGCGAACTGGAAGACAAAGCCGCAAACGAATCGCTTCCCATGAACCAGCGTTCCCGATGGATGCTCATGAGAGCGGACGCCGCATCGCCAGTTGGACTCACCGTTAACGACCCTACCGATACAAAAACACCACGCGAGTGGGCTGTAGATGCACTATCGGCAGCGTCAGATGAACAAGACCGTCTGGAAGTCCTTAAGTGGATCGTGGCAGACGACATGCGATTTAACCGTTCAGACAAAGCAGAGGCCATCCTGGCAGCAGAAGCCTCCAAGCTGAGTGATTCGCCAATCCTCAGCGAAGTCAACGACATGCAGCTTCAGGTCTCGAACAACAGCGCAGACAAGTGATTACCCACGATCTTTAAAGATAAATACCTCACCACAGTGTCCAGGAGACATACGGTGCACACGCAAAAGCACAAACGACGGCCCAAGATGTACGCGCTACGCAATCTAATGGTGATGGGAGCAATCTGCACCTTGATGGTAATGCCCTCTTCGGCTCTATTAGCACAAGTCGAATCGAAGCATCCGCTCGCAAGTGAGTCTGCCATCAGAAGCACCTCCATCTCAGACCTTCTGGGACAGGCGCCTCGGATAGCCAAATCGGCCAGCGCTCTAGATAAGCAGGCGATCGCCATAGCTATAGAAGAAGCATACGCATCAGCCGATGGCCTTGCCCCAATACTGACGTACCAGGAACTGCAAGACATCCAGAAGCTGTACCGTTATCTACGCTCTGGTAGCGATGACCGTAGTGCGATTGTCTTGGCATGGCTGGATGGAGCCAAGAACACTACCACATTCTCGTTTAATCAGAACGTTTGGCTCCTGGCACAACTCGAGACTCCGGAGCAACTTGCATCAGCACCACAGTTCAAGACGAGTATCCTCAAGGCGTTAAGTACAGAAGACAGCCGACGAGTCCCAGCCAGAGATCTTGGGGCCGCGGTACGAGCACTTGCTCCGCACCTGACGGCAGATGAGAAAATTGCATTGGCCCAGGACCTCGGTAAACGTTGGGCTACCGAGATCGAATCCAAAGCACCTTTCAACCTGACGGATGCCCGTGAAGCATCGTCTCTGAGGATTTGGCAGGAAATCTTCGACCTCCTGGATGACTACCAATCCACGAGCAGCCAGTACGTGGAACATCTGCCGGCTTACTTAGAGAAGATGACGAACACGGAACTGTACTGGCGTTTCCGCTACGAATATGTGGAACTGCTGGCTCAACCAATTCGTAGTCAGGCACAGCGCGACATGTTGCTTGTTGCGGCTACAGAGGGAGATCTGAGACAGGACATTTTGCGTGTTCTTTCATCATCCTTCAGCCAAACATCTGATGCACCTGCATGGCATACCCAACTCGATACCTTAATCAAAGACACCTCACTTTCAGACGACCTGCGTGCACAATGGATGATTGCCAAGGCATACAGTGTTGGCCTCACCGACGATACTCATAAGCCATCACCCCTTTCGGGTCAACAATTACTTAATAGTGCCATGTCGTTAGCCACCACAGACTCCACCAGATTGGCCTGTCTACAACAGATGGTGATGAACAATCTTGCCTATTTCAACTTCGAACAAGCCAGGCATGATGTCTCAAGATTCTCTTCACTGCTAGATCAGGCAAGCCCATCTGCAATTGATGAGACCACAAATACCATCTCTATGGTTGAGCACATCGTGAACCAGATTGTTGCCATCGAGAATACGAAATAACCCATAGCAGCACACAATAATAAGGCTTTGTTCTTACAAGCTTGACCAATGTGTTGTGACACATGGTAGAGATACAAGGAAGATAGATCATGTTGCTTAAACGAAGCACTGCAATGCAAGTACTAGATTACAATATTTTCAACATTATCATGCGTGAATCTCATTGCATTCCAGCATCAAGTAAGATGAATAGCATACATACAAGATACGGATTCTCATTGTTATACGAGATCTTGTTTATGCTTGTAGTATTCCTATCCTGCCCTATGGTGTATGGGTTCGGTACCCTAGAGAATCAGGCGCCCGAAATACGCTTCTCCAATGATGGCGAGTGGTCAAACTCACCATACACACAAGAAATAATCCGGGCTAACGATCTGATATTTGAAGATGATAACGTCAGCCCACTTGCAATTAATCGGTTTTGGATTGTTGACGTTGACTCCATTCCTGATGAATTGCTAGTAACGCTTGAACTACGCGTTCATGGATCAAATACTGCAATAATTAGCAGTAATAATGTTGGCTCCATTTCTCTAAGTACAGTTGATGGACTAAGACATCCGACCGATCCTAGCTGGACGGGACAGAATGAACAATCCATGACTTTTTATGGCGAGTACATGGATAGTTCATATACTCCGGTCTTACATAATGCACTTGATGATTTGCGTTTTTCACCACATCCTGATTTTATCGGTCGAGTCGATTTGTACATATATGTGAATGATGAAGGCCACAATGGCGCGTACGTTAACAATTTACCAGATAAGAAATCTGACTCAGATACAGTTGTAATCAACGTTATTCCTTCCGCAATTAATCTTGTAGGGGCAGAAGAAGATACAGCTTTTCCTATTACATATGATGATATTGCTGAAGCTGCTTTCCCCGCACAAACCAATTCACTGATGGGAGAGTACGCGGGAGAACGGGTCACGTTCTATATCAGTTCGATCGAATCGACGTTGCCGGGCACCTTGACTAAAGACAATATTAATGTTGTTGACGACGGGACAGTAATGATCGCAGACGGTGATCCAGGTGATCCAGTCGACACGATTGTTTGGCATCCCGAAGCTAATGCGACGGGGAATATACACGCCTTTAATGTCGTGTTCAGAGATATCGATGGATGGGAATCCAGTTCTATACCGGTGTATATCGATGTACAGAGTAATAATGAACCGCCTGTAGTGATATTAATGATAACGAAGACATTGTATTCCCTGTGAATACGGTTAACTTTAGCAACGTATACACGTTTCAATCGCTGGCAGAATTCGCTGATGTCGAAGATGGCACCCCATCTGTCACTTGGACTGTAACATCCAAACCAGATGGAGCCTTAGATCCTACAATAACAAATTCAAATACCACCACACCGTCTTTTCAGTTCCACGAGCTAGGGCGTTACGTATTACGCGCAACTGCCACTGACAGCACCTCGCAGTCGGACTTCGATGAAGTAACATTTATAGTAAAAGATAATCGTCAACCATCAGGGCCGGATATTGAATTGGTTAATCCCATTGATGGGCAGGTATATGTTAGAACCGACTCTCGTTTTAAGCCATTACGAGCCATAATCACTGATTCTGAAACAGAAGTTGTTCCAAGCTCGGTGACTTTCGATATCTATTCACAAACATGCGAATATGTGGCCAGCATCAAAGCCAACGAATCTGAATTTTCAGATGACGAATATGTTGCCGAATGGGTTCCAGGCAAGAGTGGATTATATTTACTAAAAGTCTCGGCTACCGATACGGATGGTGATACATCCATTGCATTTGGCGTAATTAATATCGCAGACAACCCACTATCCGCAATTGATGGAACGATCGCCCACACTATTAGCAGTGATTATACCGGAGATTTATTTGGTAGCTCTGTTGATATATCTGGGAACTACGCCATCGTTGGCGCTCGTAACCACAGCTATGGATCAGGCGCCAAACAAGGTATGGTATATATTTATGAGCGTAGTTCGACAGGATGGAGTAATGTTCAGGAAATCACACTAGATTCACTTGATGGCAGCGGGACGGCTGTCGACAATGACAAATTTGGTTGGAGCGTCGCGATCGATGGACAGTATGCTGCGATCGGCGCTCCTTATAGAGATCTGAATGTTGGTGGTAATACCTATGTTGATCCTGGTGTGGTCTATATACTAAAACGTGTCGATGGTGAATGGGTCAAAGTACAAGACCCGATCACCGATCCCTATGATGCGACATATAACAACACAACAAATCATGAGTTTGGATACGCGCTAGATATTGAAGGCGATACACTTGTAATCGGGGCGCCTGGCTGGTCTTATGAGGGGGCCACAGGGGCAAATTACGGCCGGGTATATGTTTACCAGTTGAACGATGAGGGCATGTGGGATACCCAAACATATGCAAGACTCATCCCTCGAGCTACTCCGGGAGGTAATGCCTCACAAGAGGACGGGGCGAGATTTGGTGAATCGGTTTCATTGTCGGGTGACATCATTGCAGTAGGATCTCCTAACAGAAACCACGATACGAACGGCGACGGCGAAATTACAGACGGAACTAATGGTACCGATGACGAAAGAAATAATTCGGGTGAAGTTTTTATTTATGAGAAGGATGCAAATTTATGGCAGATGACATTAAGATTAAATGTAGGTACATCTCTAAATGCATACTTTGGGTCCTCGGTTGCAATTGATGAGGACACATTAGTCGTAGGGTCCAAGAATCGCGAAAGACAAGGAAAGTCTGATGCCGGTCACGCCTATGTCTACCGACGCGTAGGCGAATCATGGGATGACGCAGAAACAGATAAGCTTGATTCTGGACTATGGACCAACCCTGTTGTAGATGAGCTATATGGTTATGCGGTTGCGGTCCAAGATGAGTTCTTAGCAGTTGGTGCTCCGAATAATGATATCGATCAAGGTCCCACTAATGCCGGTGCAACTTATTTGTTCAATCAGAATCCAAACACGGAAGTTTGGTCGCCAACTTTAATCAGAGCCGAATCGCCTCAAAATAATGATAGGATGGGATTGGCCTTTGCTATGTCGGGCGGAACAATCTTAGTCGGCTCGCCCAGCTTGATTAACTCGGTAATCAATCCACATGTAGTTTTCTTTTCACTTGACAATCCAACTATTGCAATCGCCCAGCCAACAGATGGAACATCTTATACGCATGGGCAAACGATCACTGTACGCGCGTTAGTGGCTGACCCATATATCGCAGCACGTTCTACTACACCGATTAATCTGGAACTGATGATTGATGACACTGACGGCGTGCTTAATACCGGACCAGACCCGATACCAATGTCAATTAATCCAAATACCGGATTCTATGAAGCTAATATATCCTCACTAGCCCAGGGCAAGCACATTATCTCCCTTCGCTATTCAACGGGCGAAGTTGGCAGCAGAAATTATATTGCCCAATCCACTGATACCTCCATATACGTGTATTCCGTAGATAGTACCGAAGACAATGACACTGACGATGATGGCATCGATGATGCAAAAGAACTCTTGTACTACGGAACACTCGATGAAGTTGATCAGTATTCTGATTCGGGTGTCTTATCTGACATTAACAGTGACAAAGATCCGACTGTTGCTTCTGGCGACCCTTATATCGAAACTATCTATCCAAAGGTTGGTTCTACGGTAGCAGCGCCTGTGACATACGAATACTTGCAGGATTCCGACACCTATAAGGGACTCGCGTTAACCGTAAATGTTGCAGGTCTTGATTCGGAACACCACACAATTCAGATTCTTGATCGTAACGACATGGATATCACCACTCTTGTTGATATCAACAATAACGGTGCCGAGATTGCAATCAAGCAATATTATATTGATGGGATTCTTAACGATGAGACAAGTAAGTATCTTTCCGGCTTAACTCACGAATACACCATTAAGTTGAATAACACCACTCAAGGTAATACCACACCTGAAAAAGAATACACAATCTATTTCAAGGTAGACGCCGAGTTGCCCACCGTTACCCCGTCGCACGCTGGCGGACGTATAAGTGATGACTCAATAGAAGTATCACTGGAAGGAGATCAAGATGATATTGTACTGATCCAATATCAACTCTACGGTGATGAATCATGGTCAAATTACTACGCGGTGCCATTTGAGTTCACCAGTTCAACCGTTCTGTCATTCAAAGCATTTGATAAGGCCGGTAACGAGGGACCAACGCGTACAGTATATTATGCGTTTGGTGATGAACTCACCCCCGTGACAGGATTGCAGGCGGGCTATGATCCCGGTGACGACCAAATCGACCTGACTTGGGACGTGTGGCAACCGGATGATTCCACGCCAATTATTGGTTATCACATCTACCAAGCAATTAGCCCGATGGATATCCGCCGGTTGAAAACAAGTATTGAAGAAGGGTATCCACCACCCCACTATCTTCGAATCACCAACGAATCGTCAGCCATCAATCACGAAGACACGGCTTATGAGATAAATAATACAGACTTTGTCCCAGGTATGACAGCGTGGTATGGCATCACCGTTACCACTGCCGATGGTAACGAGAGCGTCATCTCAAAACTAGTAGAGGTCACAACAGATCCTGCAGATTTAAACGAGCCGCAAATCGACGTTGAAGAAGCCACGGATAGAGCGGTCCATTGGCTACTAGCCAATCAGGCTGAATCAGGTTATTGGGGTGATGATACAAAGAGCAGGATGATAGCAACATCCCAAGCCTTAAATGCGCTAGGTAAGGTACCAGGTTTTGTTACAGATCACCCGGATGTTATTGAACGAGCTCTGGCATATCTTGAAGGTCATTTTGAGGACAACAACGATTCAATCGCACGTACTCTTGATACGTTGCAGCGTTATGATCGCAACACCGATGGTTTACATGTTAAGCATGAATTCCGTTCACTTAAGAACACGGGCACATCTCAGATCATGGGCTGGGGGACACTGCAGCGATACTATCCTGACCCATTGCACACATCTCTAGGAATCATCGCCAGACGTTCATATGGTTTTAGAGGAAAATCCATCGATGATACGCATACTACGGTAACCCAAAGCGAATTGCAGGCGATAGATGCAGAAGGAAATGCCAATGGTCGATACGGGTGGGTACCACAGAACCGTGACAGTATTTATGTTTCTACATACGTCTATCGCGCAGCCGGGTTGCACCATCCGTATGCACCCGATCTGACCGAACCAGAATACAAGTACAAGTGGATACTCGATGAGCAATCAGACATTACCCCTGGCTCTTTCAGAGACAATATTCTCGATACCGCTGCCGTACTTATTAATCTTCCGATCGGTGGGTACTCTGAGATAGTGAACGGCGAAAATATTCCTCCAGTACCCGACGATTCAAGAGACCTTGCCGATGCCTATCTTATAAGCAAACAGGAGAAGAACGGCAGTTGGGAAAATGATCCTTTCATGACTGCATTATGTCTTGAAGCAATTACTAAACGTATTGCGATTCATTACAGGAGTGATACGAGCACACCATTTTGGGCTGAAAGCAGTGATTCGATCGCAGACGTGTTATTAAAACGAGGTTTTCAAGTTGTATCGGTTGAATTGGCGTATTCGGGAGGTACGACAATTGATCCCACGTTGTTAGAAAGCGCATCAATTGTGATTGTTGATGGGAGGATCGACACAACCCACTACCCAGAATTAGGTTTGATATTGCGTGATGTCAACGTCCCAGTTATAGCGTGTAACTCTGGTGTTTACGCTGGCATGTCTCTGACCAGCCCGAGTAGCAACGACTACGGCATCACAGATACAATCTTCAAGTTTATAGCTAATATTGATCTAACACATCCTTTGGCAAATGGTATTACCAACTTACCAACGCGGATATACGTAAATGGACCATCTCGGTCATTGAATTGGGGTATACCAGTAGGCCCAGAACATCAGATAGCTTACGTGACAGATACTCTCGACTCCACACAAGAAGCTGTTGATAGGACTGTCATATTCGCATATGACAGAGACGATATCCTGTTTGATGGTATACGGGCACCTGCTCGACGCATCGGCTTTTTCCTGTATGCACAGGCACAAACCACAAGCGTTAATGTCGGTTTAGGTGACAATGGCCGAGCGCTGTTGAATGCGGCAATCGAATGGGCTACCACACCTGTGCCTATGCCGTAACATACTTGTTCATATGTATCTTTTTATTTATCGAACGTATTTTAACCACAGTAAATATCGCTGGATGTGCAACTATGACACGAGTAGCTTTAATAATAACAATCAGCTTGTCATACATAGCTTCGTTGGCTAATGCGCAATATGTTGTACCGACGACGCCATATACAGACCTGTTCGGGCCTGCATCGGAATACGAAAGTGACTTATCTTCTATCGCAAATGGCTACACCCATCTCCAGGATTGCATCTCTGATCCCGGCAAGGATGATGATAATGATGGAATCACAGACTTGGTTGAATTCCTAGTTTGTAATAACAAAACAGATGCAGATCCCGAATACATTACAAAACTCAATCTCGCACTATCTCTTGCACTTGATTGGGATACAAATAGCGATGGGGTTGGAGGAGTCGATCTCCAAGATAGATTACAGGAATTATTTGATAATACCACTATGACCCTACCAGTGGAACTCGAAGGCTTATCACCAACATTAGAGACACAGTTTCATGAAGAATTGATGGAATTGGCTTGTGATCTTAATTATGACCCGACGCAAATAGATGAATGGGTCTATAACAATATTAAGTATGAAAATTATGCTTTGTCCCGAAAAGGGGCTTTGTCAACTTTCAGGACGCGCCGGGGTAATGAGTGGGATCAATGCAGTCTATTGATCACGTTACTGCGTCTGTCAGGCTTTCCTTCGCGATATGCCGTGGGACAAACCCATGAAAGTCTTGAAGGTAATAGTGCAACCACCAAAGATGTTGTCTTTGTGCAGGCTTGGCTACCGGTATCAAGTTATGCCATGGCTTCAGACAATAATCTTGATTCAGACAATAGAGCATGGGTCACTCTTGCGCCATGGTACAAAGATATTAGGGTGCCCGAAACAACCGACTTATTCCCGGTTATTAATCCAGAAGAATTAGATATTAGATATAAACTACTTACCTCTCAATGGCGATTTGACGGCGACACGAATGATTCCGAGGATAGCAACCATGCTTCTGTGGTTAATGGACCGCTTACGTATTCATCTGCGGATGCTCCGGTCACAGGGCAATTTGCAATTCTGGACGGGGGTACACGTATTCAATTGCCTGATCATAAGAATATTAACCAGAATCCATTTAGAAGTAGGTCAATTACACTGTGGTTCAAGGACCATACTGCGGCGTCGAACAAGCAAGAAATGTTATTTGCTATGGGCGACAATAATGTGGGTCTAAATATATATCTCCTTAACGGGAAAGTATACGCAGGCACATGGAATACATATGAAGCTAATGGAGGGAATAGTGGCCACTGGGTTGAATCAAGCAATTATACACATGGAGAGTGGAATCATGTGACGGTTGTGTTAGATGCGAAAGATACATACGATCCATCAAACCAGGATCTTCGTCTATATATCAATGGGGAATTTGTCGGTAGTGCAAGTGCTTCTCGCTACTCGATACCCGGACACATAGCCAGCATCGGAGGTTCTTCAGATGTAGTGCGTGTGTCAGATGGCAGTGGTGGATGGACGAACTCAAATAATACAAGCGAACTCTATTTTAAGGGCGGTATTGATGATGTGAGATTGTTTGCGGGTTGTTTACGTCCAGAACAGCTCGCTAGCATCATGGCCGGTAATAAGGTCGACCGAGCGGATTATTTGTCTCCATTCTACAATTCAAGCAATGAAGATGCTTACGATGCAAATACACAAAAGTCATCTGTTGAGTATCAGGTAGATCGGGTTGTAGATTATCTTTCTGAATTCAACCAGCATTTGTCATTGAATGATGTCTTATATCAAGAGGAAATAACATCGCTGGGTAGCGGGAAAATGCCCGCCACGTTACCAAGTGAGTTAGCAATCAAGCTATCTGGAACCCCGGATGCAGATTATTTTATCGATGACGTTGCAGATACAAACACATCAGCCGTATTTGATGAAGAGCGAAGGGCATCTCTAGATGTACGTCTTGTAAGGGCAAAGAATGTACTATTGCCTGAGGAGGTCTACGATACAGACCCAAGTGATAGTGTTGATACGCTTAATCTGGCGGCATCGTGGCATTTTGATGAAGACGCCGGTAATACAATATCCGGAAACATTAATTATAGCACGTACGGCGAATGGCAAGGACAACTTCAAGGCTTCGACGACGGGCACTGGTTGCCTACCGGTGGTATTTATGGGGGTGCGCTTCAATTTAATGGTATTGATGAAAGAGTGTCTCTTGCTGTATCCACTGGCGCATTAGAGCACGGGCATTATGGCTTTGAAGAACGGACCGTGTCAATGTGGATACGTGTATCTCTTGCTGATATTACGGGTGAACATGTGCTCTTTGATGAAGGGGGTCCGTATACTGGTGCAATAGCCAACAATGGGAATTGTAATGGTATTACTCTACGTTTAATAAATGACAGTGGTGTTAAAAAGATCCAAGCGGCGGTGATGGGATCTTCGGATACCAGTAGCACTGCTACCGTTACAACAGCGACCGTTACAGCAAACTATACCTATGATTCAGTATGGCGGCATGTCACTGTTGTATATGATGGCCCAAGTGGAAAACTAAGGCTGTATGTACAGGGACAAGCCACAGCTGTAGCAAATCATTCAATCTCAGAGGTATTTAGGCATGGTAATGGCGGAGGTCTTGGGTGCCGAATAGGGTCAGATGCTTTTGATCCATACGACGATGGATCTGTAGGCGCTGCAAACTTCTATAAGGGGGAGATGGATGAAGTACGGGTATACAACAAAGCTTTAACCTTCAATCAGATTAACGATCTTAGGAAGCCTGAACTTGCGTCAAATATATTAGCATACAAGAAATTAGTGCTTCCGCAGATCAATGGAAGACGTGTCGTTTTCCAGTTTACAGATGACTTGGCAACGAGAAGTGACAGCACCGCATTGAATGTGCAGAATGCCGACATTTTACTAGATGGTCATACTTTGAATCCAACCGGGGAAGGATCAATTCTACCGGAAGACGCTGGACTATATAGTGCATTTTCAGCTGAGCATAGACCATATTCGGATATTACATGGACACGTCAACCAGATATCGGTCCCGGGGCTTTGGTATCACTTGGTATTGATGCTCTCGGTTGCTCACAGGCACGTGTGCATGAACTATCTGAACAATTAGGTGAGGCAAATCCTTTAGACGCATTAAGCAGTGATGCTGTAACCCGAGAAGCATACTTGGGTTTATACGGAAATCTGCTGACGGAAACATTTATCGCCCGCAGCTATGAGAACGATGAACGTGTTTCCGAACTGATGCATGTCAAGCCGGTTCATTACACACAAACAAATCCATTAGGCAGCTATCGTTTTGTTCAAATATGGACGCATCCTGATGATAATAATCGCATAAGTACCGATTCGATTAATGAAAGAAGTACTTTTGGTATCACGCCCGGGTGGAATATTGATGCGGTCAAGCAATTTGCATTGTATTACAAAGCAAATAACCCTAACAGTTTATTCTCTTTGAATAGTAATAGCGGGCAGTACATAGCGCTTGTCAGTGGTCATGCTGACTCGTTGAATGAGGCAGATATATTTGAGGATTGGCAGGGGACTCCAGGCTTGAGTACGATAGCCGGGTTACATTTGGCGGCAAAGGATCCAAGTGTAGATGTTAAAATTTATGAACCCGGTACAACAGCAGACATAAATGCAGAACTATCTGGGCTTGATGCGGCAACACGTGCTCAAATAATTGCCGAAGTCGCCAGCGGTAGTACTGTGATAACGCCTTCAGGTGAGGTGGCGTATAAGGATGGAGAAGTAACCCTTATCAACTCAACTGCTCGCATCGTAATCAGTAATGACTCTATTGCGTGGTTATTTGATGGTTATAACGGGGGTATCACATCTAACATAGTTGACTACGGAGAACAATCACTTAGTACGAACTGGAATACGATTGATTTCGGATCTGTCGATGTCTCTATTGACGACTCTATAGTTGGCAATTCTGTAACCGGCGGGCTGATACAGAATTACGACATAAACAAAACAGGGGCGCTATTAACTGATGTTGGCGACCCGGTTAATACCGTTACGGGTGAATTTTATCTTGAAGAAAAACCGGACATACACATATATTCGAGGGGGCCGGACTTAAATATAACCCGTAGGTATGGAAGCCAAATCATATACGACGGACCATTTGGGTATGGCTGGGGATGGAGCCATGCAGAATCAATTCTCGTATTAACCAAGGAAGGTACGAAGACGGTTCAGTACTACGATGCGACGAGGAAATTATATGAGTTTACAGAAGATGATCCTGAGAATCACCAAGACGAATTGACGGCACCTCCCGGTATCACATTCGAAATAGTTATTGTTCGTGAATACGGTAGTATCGTTGGTTATGAAGTTAAATTTAGGAATGGCAATGTTATCAGATTATCTGCTAATGGATTGCTCAAATACAAGTCTGATCCTTATGGAAATACGTTGACGTTTGAGTACGACTCTCGTCCGGTATATAGCAGTCGAATCGTTGCTATCCGTGATTCTATCGATAGAGAATTAACACTTGATTACAACAACAATGGAAAAGTAACAAAGGTTACAGATTTTACCGGGCGCTCCATCACGTATGGATACGACGGCAGTGATTTGATTTGGTTCAAGGACCTGGAGGGCAATGTATATCGGTACGAGTATCTGAATAACCAAGCGTTCACGTTAAACAATCACAATCTCTCTAAGCAAATATTGCCCAATGGCGACTACTTAAGCATCTACTACAACAAGAATGATACCACCTCACATCACACAAATAGCAAAGGCGATACATTTTACTTCCGGTACAGCTGGGTTAACCGGTATACGGAGACATGGAATGAATCGGGATACTACCGGAAAGTATTTTATAGTAACAACTGGGATGTCATTCGGGTTATGACCGAAGATGGGAATATTGAGCGTAAACAGTACGATCAAGAGCACAATATGATCGTTAAATATGATGGCAACGGTAACCGTACAATCTACAAGTACGATGACAACCGTAATATGCTATCTGCGACCAATCCCGAGGGTGAAACGCAGGCCTATGGATACGACGAACTGCGAGGAGTTGTAACAGATATCTACACACAGATTGGCGATATTGAGGAAGATGATACGCCCGGCAATTATTTCATCAATGTTCTGAAGACACACAATAGTTACGATGCGGAAACGGGGACCCTATTAACAAATAGTGAGATCGGTACAGAGATCAAGAAGTTGTCGGTCACTGAGAATGGCGTACCTATTGTCACTAGTAATACGTTAACATTGAATCCAAGTACGCTGAGTCCCGCTCCTTCAGAGAAACATACCACGTCATATCAATATGATGATCATGGGAATCTGGTCAAAATAACCGAGTCGGTAGGCACACCGGATGGATTAGGGGCCATTGTAGATGAAGTTACTCATCATATTTACGATATCAATGGGCTGAATCTTGTAAGAAAGAAAGATCCTAGAGGTAATTATACAAACTATGTATACGATGACCTTGGCCGTGTCATCGCAGTAACCGACCCAGATGGCAAAACGACGCAAGTCGAACTCAATGGATACGGTCAACCAGTTCGTAGTACCAATGCGGTTGGCAATGTAACGATCAACGAGTATGACGTAAACCGTCGTTTGGTCAAAACGACGAATCCGAAGGGCGCAGAATCATCAATCAAATACGGCACCCCATTCTATGGACGGAACTTTGAGCGCGTCATAGAAGAGGTTGATCCGTTAGGCTACATAATCTCTCATGAATATGACACGGTGGGTGATCGTATTGCTACGACAGATGCCAATGGCAACACGACCCATTTCAAATATGACGCGATGAGTCGTCTTGTTGAGTCAATCGATGCACTGGGCAATGTAGCTCGTAACCGATATGACGGTGCGGGCAATCTCATTGAAGTGACCGCTGTTGTTGGTGACTCGGAGCGTGTCGTTCAGTTCAGGTATGACAGAGCCAATCGTATTGTGCGACGTCGTGAAATGTGGGACGACCAACGTGCCATAGAGTATGTCTATGACCTCCGGGGCAATCTCGAGCAAGAAAAGCATGGCTACTACGGGCAGAACAACACAAGTATTGACCCAACGCTGCTTGATCCAATCATCATAGAACATGAATACGACAAACGTAATAGGCGTACAAAAACAACACGCTATTACAATGATGAAACAGGTCATGTTGGTGATCGGATCACCGAGTTCACCTATGATACGATCGGCCGGCTTCGGGTGCGCATCGAAAAAGGTGCAACGGAAGTCGATCCAGATACCGGCGTCCCAACTCAAAGTGGCAATCTGCGTAAATCCATCTTTACGTATGATGAGGCTGGCAATCTGACCGATGAGATCGTCTTGGCGCCCGAAGGGGCTGCCTGGAAGACCATCCCAGCCAGCCATATCCGGCACGAGTACGATAACCGAAACTTGCGAATTAAAACCGTACTGAAAGATACCCAAAACGGGTCGTATGACGATTCGTCTTCAGACTTCCGCATCACTTCATTTACCTATGATGCCGCCGGCAGACTCAAGACATCTACCGTCACAGCCGGACCAGCCGCCACCCATCTAACGCCGGTTGAATACAAAACTGTCAACGAGTACGACGCCGTCGGCAACATTGTTCTTACAACAACTTACGCAGACGATTTTGAGATCAAGAATGAGTTCACCTACAACGAGCGTAACGAGTTGGTCACCAAGACCAATGCCCTTGGTTATACAAAAACCTTTACATATGACGGTAACGGCAACCAGGTAAGTTCAACCGATGAAGAAGGCAATACATCGTACGTTTACTACGATGCCTTGAATCGGCAAGTCGCAGTGAAAGATGCCCTGGGTTATACCAGCAAGCTTGAATATGACGATCTTGGCAACCTCATTGCCACAACCACCCCCCTCGGTGAGCGTACGAAATCCGTCTACAACAAGAACAATGAGCTGATTGAAAAACACAGCCCGCTGTCCACCATTGACAGTGAAGTAAACCCAGTCACATTTGATTATGACGAATTTGGTCGGCTGCTGAGCACAACCGATGCTCGCGGCAACACTATTAATGAAACAACTTACAACAAGTTCAGCGAACCATATCGTGTACAACAAACCGTCAAGTTACTACAGACCTCGACCGCTGTTGAGCCCGAAGTCATCACCGGCTATGACGGCTTAGGCCGCGTACTATCCGTCAAAGACCCAGAAGGTACCATTACCCGAACAACCTACGACGTTTTGGGCAGAGTGAAATCTGTAACACAAGCGGTCGGGACAGACGGCCTCTACGGTGATGAAGAAACCGTTACAACTTACCAATATTACCCAACGGGGAACGTCAAACAGGAAGTCCGCGCGCAGAATGAATCAGAAGATTCTACCACCACAGAGTATGAATACGACGAACTTAATCGCCTGGTCAAAACCAAGATCATAGAAAGCCCCACCAGCAGCTTGGACACGACGGTTACGTACACCTATGACGGTCAGGAACAAACCGTCACGACCGAAGGACCCTTCGGCGTACAAACCGCAACCGTTTTTGACAAGGCTGGCCGCCGCATCGAAACCTGGGCGGATACCGATGAAGCCACAACCGGCCTGGAACTGGCCTCTACATGGGAATACGACCGTCGTGGCTTAGTGACCAGAACCGATACCCCCGAAGATGCACCAACCGTCTTCATCTATGATGCTCGCGGACAACTTATCCGTCAGATCGAAGCGCCCGGCTCAACCGTCGAGGCGGTCACGAGTTTTGAATATGACGCCAACGGCCGACAGATCCGTGTCACCGATGCCAACAAGATCACCACTCAGACCAACTACGATGTTAACAACCGCGTCATCCGCACCATCGAAGCGCTTGGCAGCACAACCGATGAAGCTATCACCAAATACAACTACGATGCCAACGACAACCTGATAAGTGTCATTGATGCAAAACATATCAGCGCCACCGGCAAATACCTGGTTGATATCGCTGACGACGAATTCGATCAAGAAGCCGTTCGTTATGTCTATGACGAGCTCAACCGTATCGTCCAGACCTACGAATTCGGCGATAAGGATGATGTCGACCTTGGTGTCAAGGCCCCTGGCAATGGCCGCTTGGCCGAAACCGTGGTGTACGACCTTAACGGCAACCCCGTTGAAACCACGCTACGTGACGGCACCGTCATCAAACGGACATACGACAGGTTGAACCGTCTCAGGCAGGTCGATGATATCACAAACTTGACTGAAAACCTGCAGACATTCGAATACGATAAGCAATCGAGGATGATTTACGCCTCAGATACCAATTATGATCTCGCTGCCAACTCCCCCGCCACACATACAGTCGAATATACGTATGACTTTGCTGGCCGCTTGATACGGGAAAATGGCTATGAAGGAGACGCGAATAGTCAGACGCCACCCGCCTACTCCCACGCGATCAAGCACACATACTCAGACGGTGCGACCGGCTTCAGCCTCGCAACGACTACAGAATACATCCCTAACTACGAATCATTTCCCAACGCCCCATTACGGACCTTCATTTATTCACATAACATGAGGGGCCTGCCGGGCAAGGCCGAAGAGTTCCAGACCGGCAATACGACGATCCATGCCAAGTATAAATATGACAACAACGGACGCATTACCGAGCAAATCACCGGCACGGTGTCAACCCAAGGCCACACCCTGAAACTATCCTACGACGCGCGGGGCCGCGAAGTACAACGACGTTACCTCCAGAATTATTATTACAACAGTGGCACCGAGATTGATTCTTTCTCACAGACAACTTCCTATGATGCCGTCAGCAATATCAAGAGCGAACTGACAACGGATTACATCGGTACTATTAATCCGATCGCTTTTTATGATTACGATGATCTCTACAGGTTGGAACGCAAGCGCGCCAACGAATATGTCGATCCCGGCGATACCACCTGGTCGCACGACGCCGTAGGCAACTGGCTCGCATCAAACCAGAACGGTGTTCCCGAGACCTTCTCCCCCAACCATGACAACGAATACGAAAATGTCGGCCCCTCCGGGTCACCCAAAGAACATAAGTACGATGATCTTGGCAACCTGATCTATATCGGTGATGACCAGAACCCTGCAGACGGCCACGTCCGTTACACCTATGACTGGGCCAGCCGGCTTATTAAGGTTGAAGAACGCGCCTCAAACAATTGGACAACCCTTGGTGCCTATGAGTACGACGCACTCAACCGCCGCGTCACGAAGAAGGCCGGCTCAACCATCACCGTCTATGCCTACGACGGGTCACAGGTCGCCTTCGAATCACAAGGCTCAACCCTGGCAAGCGCCAGCCCGACACAGAGCTACGCCTACCATGCCTACATCGACTCACCGATCCTGGTAATCAGTGAACATGCAGGTCACAACCTCGGCTCAGCAGGCAGTTACGTCTACTACCTTCAGGACCGACGCTTCAACGTCGTCGCTCTTGCAAAACCTTCAGACAACACGATCATCGAACGCTATCGCTACGAAGCGTTTGGCAGGATGACGGTCTACGACATCGTTAATAGCACCCAACCCAGCCAATCCGCTTACGCAAATCCCTACGGCTTCACCGGCCGTCGTTACGACCCGGAAACAACCACCACCACAACCGGACAAGGCCTGTGGCACTACCGCAACCGTATGTATTCCGCACGCTTGGGCCGCTTCCTGCAACGCGATCCTGCTGGTTATGTGGACGGGTTCAATTTGTACGCGTATGTGCGAAATAATCCTTTTAGATATGCTGATGCTCTCGGATTAACTCTGCTTAATCTAAACACTTCCTCTGTATTAAATAATTGGGGCCAATCCTCTAGTCTCGATTCATTATCACAAATGTCTAATACAGTACCAAGTTTAATGCAAAGCACCTACGCTTCTCGAAAATGGACATTGAATGACGAATTAGCTTATCACGCTTCGGTATTGGAATATTCCATTAAAAAACGCTTCCGCTCAGATGTTGAAAATGCTGTACTAACAACAAATAATCTAATCAATTATTCTTGGGGATCTAATGTAGATCATGTGTCACAAGGAGTCGCGGATACACGCGGGCTCATTGTTGAATTGCCACAGAATCTATCAGATATCCATACCGAATTATATGAAGCTCCAATTGAATCTATACCTTTATTGTTCGATACATACGTTGACTTAGGCATCAGTGAATGGGCAACCGTAGGCAATGCGGCTGAAAATACCGGTCGAGGCCTATTTAAACTTGCGGCGATGGGATTCAACTACGGCACACCTCAAGGTCTGCTCTTGTCATCGTTGGATTATGAGGTGCCAACCGTTGAGTATCGATATTGGGCAGGCAATTATGGGATTACCGACCGCTACTATCCCGCAGCTTTTGCTACAGACCTAACCCAATTTGGAGGTGAAACTCTTGCCGGTGAAGGTCTAGGTGCATTGTTCGTGCGGGGCGGGAGCATGGTTGATGATGGCCTGAGACTTACCGATGACATGATGTCATATGACAATGCCGTCGTAGGACTTGACGGCCAGTTGACTAAAGTTGATAATTTGTTCGATACTCCAAAGAGTGGAGTGCAGGCAAACCAAGCAGCGGGGAATGTTGTGCGGGATAGGATAGCCGCCGAGACTGGCGGAGCTATTGAGCAGAATTTCCGTGTGACAGGAGGTTTGCGGCGAGTCGATGTTGTGGTAGACACGCTAGGAATTGAATCGAAGGTTGGCAGGACTTCTTTGACTCAGCGAGTGAGGCAGGAGCTCGCTCGGGACATCAAGATTTTGAGATCTGGTCAGCTCGATGCTATTCAGTGGATATTTACGCGTAGCCAAGTGACAGGAAAGACCGGGCCGACTGGATCACTTCGCGCTTTACTGGAGAAATATGGAATCGAGATAGTAGAGTGATGACCTTTAAAGAATTTATATCAGCGGTCACCGAGGCCGTAAAAGATGAACTCGTTAGCCAAGGATTCGCTGAGTCTCAAGCCGGAACGTATCTTCGTTCGATCGGTGAAAGGCTCGATCTGATTTGGATCCAGAAGCACAGCACCGACGAAACCTGCTGCGTAAATTTGGGAATCCACTACAACTTCATTCCGAAGATCGGTTCAACAGACCTCCCAACCGATGGCAAGATTGGGCAGCCGGAGTGTGAACTGAAGATCAGGCTAACCGACGAATCAGAGAAGAATGATCAATGGTGGCCATTGAATCAAGGCGGAGTCGATGCCATTGCGATGCTAATCAAAAATCAAGCATCGGATCACTTCACGCGATACGGGTTGGAAGGTGAAATCACCAAACTTTCAGTTGATGATTTTGCCGCAGGTGTCCCGCCCTTCCTCAAACCAATGACTAGGGTTCGAGGTGTTTTGTTGCTTGCCAGAATACACGACCATCTTGGCAATCAAGCGCAGGCTATTGAGCTTGCACAGTTCGGTCTCAAGGTTGCTGGGATGGCTGTTGGTCCGAAGAAAGCCTTTAAGGATATCCTTAAGAATCGGGGTGCATTGGCCTGATCCCGTAAGGGTTCAAAACTCAGCCGACGGATAGATAGTGTCCGTTCCGCCAACCACATCTTCCATGCGGGCGGGTGATCGGTCAAGATTGTGCTATCGCGATCAAGGAGAGCGGCGATGGCCAAGGGACAGAAGCGAGATCTGAAGCGAGAGACGTACTGGCGCAAGACGTTGGAACGGTTCGGCAAGAGTGGGCTGAGCGTGCGCGGGTTTTGCGAGCGGGAGAAGCTCAGTGAGCCGTCGTTCTATCACTGGCGTCGGGTGTTGCAGCAGCGTGATGAAGAACAACGGTGTGACGGGCCGGCGTTTGTGCCGGTGGTAGTGCATGACGAGCCAACGGAGACCAGTGGCGAGCAAGTTGTCATCGAGTTGCGAGGCGGACGGTTACTGCGGTTGCCGGCGGCGCTGCCGATGCGGCAGGTGGCGGAGTTGGTTCACGCCATTGAGGCAGCGTGAAGTGGTCCATTTGCGGGTTTGGCGAGAACCAACCGCCGTCCGGAGCCGGTCCAATTTGTCGGGCTCTGCCCGTTTTTGCCTTATTTCACGCTGCTTTCCGCTCGTAATGGCTCAGCAGCCCGCCCAACATCGCATGCCGCTGCACAGGCCCGACCTCCCCGGTCGGCGGGGGCGATTCGGTCACTTCGATCGGATCGTGGCTCATAGTCAGCAGCCTATTGTCTTTGCCTTGATGCGGGCGGAGACGATTATAGTAGTCCACATACGTTTGGGTAGTGTCCGTCAAGTTGCGCACTTTCGATCAGGCAGTCTCCGGGGGATGGAAGGTTGGCGGGGCCGGAGCGAGCGCAGCGAGCGGAGGGCCGGCCAACCTTCGCGCGGCTACACCGCCACGCTTGTCATTGAATCTTGCTCCTGTTGTTCTCGCTCGCGTTCCAATTCATGCAGCCGATCCATGTCCAGGTACTTGCGCGTGCTCCAACGCGTCCCGGCGACGTGACGCAGTCTTGCGGCGCTGAGCATCAGCGCCGAGTTCCCATCCGGGAACGCGCCGACCACCTTCGTCCGGCGTTTGATCTCACGCATCAGACGCTCCAGCGGGTTGTTCGTACGTAATCGGGTCCAGTGTTCACGTGGGAAGCTCATGTACGTCAGCGTCTGCTCGACCGACTCACGCACGAACCCGGCGGCCCGCTTGAGCTTCAACCCCGCCAGCTTCACCGCGACATCCTCCGCCTTCTTCAACGCCGCCTCACGGTCCTCCTGGGCGTGGATGGCTTTGAGCATCGCCGACACTTCCTTCACCTTGCTCTTGGGCACGTGGCTCCAGGCGTTGCGGTACCAATGCACCACGCAGCGTTGCCACTGCGACGCCGGGAAGACTTCACTTAGCGCCTCGACCAGACCCAGGCACGCATCACTGACGAACAGCCGTGTGCCGTTGAGACCACGTTGCTTGAGATGACGCAGGAACTGTAACCACGACGCCTTGTCCTCCTTGGCGCCCTCGGCGATCCCCAACACCTCGCGGTAGCCGTCCGCCGCCACACCAATCGCTACCAGGATCGCCACGTTCTTCACCTCCCCACCCCAGCTGCGCTTAAGGTACGTCCCGTCGAGGTACACATAAGGGTGCTCTCCTTCGATCGGCTTGTTCCGCCAGGCGTCGATCTGCTTATACACCTTCTGGTTCAACTCGCTCACCGTCGAAGGCGACACCTTCGTACCCCACAACGCCTCGGTGATGTCCTCCACACGACGCACACTCACTCCCGCCAGATACATCTCGATCAACGCCTCCTCTACCGAGGACTCGCGACGCTTGTAACGCTCGATGATCTGCGTCTCGAACGGCAAACTCCGAAGCCGCGGCACCTTCAGCGTCACCTCGCCCGCCTTCGTCTGCAACTTCCGGGGGTAGCTGCCCGCACGCGTGTCCTTCCGGGCATCCGTCCGCTCATACTTGCCGGCCCCGCACAACGCCTTGGCCTCTTCCTCCAGCAGCCCGTTGAGCGTCTGCTCGACCGATTCGACCACGATCCGGTCCACGTGTCCACGCACCTGGGCCTCATTGATCTTGAACGCGTCTTTCATCCCGAGGCCCGTCGCTGTAATATCATCCGTCATGGCAGTTCTCCTGTGAATGGGGTTGTCTAACACACCAACACCATCCGCTCGGAGGACTGCCTTTTCAAATCTGCGCATAATTCAGGACGTTATCCCGCTATGCTCCTTTGGTGATAGTACTTCAACATGCCGCCCAAGCGTTCATGACATTCGATCGGGCCGGATGATGGGTTGGCCTGATCGGAATCGAGCAGTTGGTTGCCCATCCCCTGGTGATTGCGTTCGCTGTGGTAGTGGGCGACGTATTCATCAACAGCATGGCGTAGATGGGCTTCGCCAATTGGGATCATCTGATCCAGGCACTCTTCCTTGATGGAGCGTATGAAGCGCTCGCAGTAGGCGTTCAGATTGGGGCTCCTGGGTGGGAGTCGGACAGGCTTCACGCTCGACCCCTCTAATGTCTCGCGAAACTCGTGGGTGAAGACCGGGTCCCGATCATGGATCAGAAATCGCTTATGCCGGAGGAATCCGTCGATCCCATCCGTGAGGTTGCGTGCGACTTGTATCATCCACGGGCCGTCGGGTTGCGGGCAGATACCTGCCACTTCGACTCGTCGTGTAGCCAGGTCCATCGCGATCAGCACGTGATAACGAACCAGACCACCGAGCCCACCGTGAAGAAGTCGGCTGCCGCTAGGTGTCCCCAGTGCGCCTTGAGGAAGGTCTCCCAGCTTCCGCGTTTGCTCCGCTCCGGCGCCGGTTCGATCCCGTGCGCCTTGAGAATCCGGCCGATCGTTGTGTCGCTGACCCGGTGGCCCAGATTCAATAGTGCGCCTTCGATACGGTCGTAGCCCCAATCCTTGTTCTCCGTCGCCATGCGCACCACCAAGGCCCGGATCTCTTTCATCACGCCAGGGCGTCCGGGTCCGCGGTTTTTACTGCCATCGTACTTCCTGGCGATCAAGCGTCGGTGCCAACGCAGCAGCGTATCTGGCGTAACGAGCGTGTCCATTTCTCGCAATACTTTGCGCCCCACCACCTTAGCTTTGGCCGCAAGCCGACGCCGCTGGTCATCGGTGAAGCGCAGGCGCTTTTTACCACATTGCTCGCGAAGTACTCTGTTCTCCTCCTTGAGATAATCAATTACGTCCTGCTGCTGGCGATTGACCCAGCCCGACAACGCTACCAACACGAACAGCCACGGGGAGTAACTCATCTCAGCCATTCTACCTAACCGATGCTTTGCAGGTTCGTCCCGAAAACAACGATAGGTGCATCCGTCAATCCATTGATACCAATGCACTTCTACGTCGGCTGTGTTTTGAACCCTTACGCGGTTGCGCACTCACTAGAACAAGCGCCTAACATCCGAGGTTTTCTACAGAGCAGGTCACAAGCCGCTGGGCCGGCACATACGTCATACTCCAGATATTTTTGTGATAAATATGTCAGAGGTCGTGCTACTCTGCCGCTTTGCATTGATCCCACACGGTCAGCGTTGTTAGGTCTCGCGGTTTGCTCGGTATCAAGGCACCGCTGAGATATGCCACTACGAACATCACGACATGCCCGATCAGTCCCGTGTAGTACAGATCAAATGGGACCGTCAGGAACTTAGGCAAGTTCTGCGGGAAGTACTGTGCAATCACCGTCCAGAATGTGAACACAAACGAACATGCGATCCCAAGCCAGACGCTGGCGGTCGTGCCCCGGCGTGTGAAAAAGCCAATCATGAAGATGCCGAGCATCCCGCCGGAGACAAGAGAGGTAATGACGGTTGCGGTATCCTGCAGTGTCTTGGTTTCGATGCTTGCAAGCCAAATCGCGCCGCCGATCATAAAGAGTGCCCCTGCGGTCGCGATTGCCCACGCCACTTTAAGATAGTGTTTGTCTCCCCGCCCCTTGACTAGATGCCGACGGTAGATATCCACCACCCCAACCGTCGAGATCGCGTTGATCGATGAGTCGAGTGAACTCATCGCGGCTGCGATCGCCGCTGCGATAACAAGCCCGGCCAACCCGGTGGGCAGTGTCGTCATGATAAAATACGGCAGCACTTGTTCGGCCCTACGGATACCGACAAGCATCTCAGTAGCACGCTCATCAGGGAACACCTGGTAGTAAACGAACAGGCTGGTCCCAAGAAACATGAAGAACGCCCAAATCGGGACGCAGGAGGCGGCGCAGATGTACATGGCCCGTCGAGCCTCTTTAGAACTCTTCGCCGCCACGTAACGTTGCACCACGTTCTGGCTCGAGCAGAACTCCGTGATATACCACATCAGACCCAGTACCAGCATCATGGTCGACGTCTTCTCAGATAGCGACAGGTTCCATGTCTGAGCGGCAGCTACTCCGTCGGTCACCTCCGACAATGCGAACTTATTGTGCGCGGAAGCGACTTCGAATATCTGACCCAGGCCGCCGGGCAGGTGGCTGACAATGTATCCCATGCAGATAAGCCCCCCGGATACCAGCACGATCGTCTGCACCACATCTGTCCACACAACAGCATCGATACCGCCAATGATAGTATAGAAGCCGACGAACAGGCCCCCGATGATGACGCAGAGCGTCGGGTCCAGGCCAGTCATCTCGTGAACCACCAGTGAGATCAAGTAGAGGATGATGCTGACACGGCAAAGTTGCGCGACGATGAATGCGAACGATGCATAGACCCGTATCGAGGGCCCGAACCGTTCTTCGAGATACTCGTATGCGGTGGTCAGCCCTCCTCGCCTGAAAAACGGCAGAAATACGAAGGCGGCGATCAGCACCGCGACAGGCAGCATCAGGTTGGGCAGGAATCGCAACCATGCTGTTTTGTATGCATCACCGGGGAACGCAAGAAAAGTTACGGAACTGATCGACGTCCCGACCATACTCAGACCGATCGCCCAGCCGGGGAAAGATCGGCCGCCCACGAAGTACTCTTCGGTGTTCGTGTTCTTCCGTGAAAACCACAAACCCATCAACGCCATAGCTCCGAGATAAGCAAACAGCGTCACGATGTCGACAAATGACAGGTTCATTTCGTATGCTTCAGGCATTGCATTCCCAAGTTTAAAATCGTTAGATGTAACGGGCCGCGTCAGACACTGGCCAACTGGCATTCAACTTCAGACACACAACGACGCATCGCGTCGAATGCTTCGTCGTCGATACGCCCGAAAGGTTCGGTCAGGTGGTTGTCGCAGATATTCAAACAAGACAAGCCGGATTTAAGGTTTTTGATGATGATTGATCCATAGCTACCGTCGCCCGTCAACATGCTTGACACCTGAATCACGATGGCCTGCAGTCGTCGCAGGGTAAGCAAATCGCCTGACATTGCCGCGTCGTATAGATCGACGTACAGCCGGGGAAATAGGTTTGCACCGCCGGAGATCCCGCCGTGCCCCCCAAGCAAGAGGGCCTGAGTGAGTAACTCATCCGGCCCCATCAATGCGGTCTTGCCCGGGAATTCCTTGAGTAGATGCAAGACCTGCTGGAAGTACAGCATGCGTCCCGAGCTGTCTTTGTAGGCAAGGATATTCGGGTGGCCTATCATCTTGCGGAGCGTGTCTAACTCGATATGCACCTTCGTGCAAGAAGGCATGTTGTAAGGCACGATCGGTAGAGGTGACTCATCAGCGACACGCCGATAGTAACTCACCAACTCCTCTTGCGATGGGATGGAATAATAAGGCGGCGCGACCACCGCTGCGACCGCCCCGTGTTCCGCAGCAGTTTGAATCATCTGCTTGAGATCGGCATGCGATGTGTCCGTCACACCGACGAGCACCGACACACGCTCATTAACCTGCGTGCAGACATGCTGAATCAATTCACGCCTGACCCTGTAACTCAAGCCGGGCCCTTCGCCGGTCGTGCCAAGGATAAACAATCCATGTACGCCACCGGCGAGCATATGCTCTATCAAACGCTCGGTGCCCGCCATATCAAGGCTGTCAGGCCCATTCAATGGTGTAACCATCGGGGGAAAAATGCCGTGCAAACTCAACCGGGAATCAACATTCAATCCAGTGCTCCTTATCAATTGAACAGTCGACTAAGATTGACTCTTCCATCAACTCGTGTGCGTGGCGTTTGTGTGTATGCCCCATTTCTTATGCATGTTGAAGGGCGCTGCTCTTATCGGATTGCGACCTCACAACCGTGTTGATGCAACGCAAGACATCTTCTCGTGTCAACTCGTCAAGCGTAAGATGCTTATTGCAGTAGATGCGGAATATCGCCAGGTCGCCCGGCAGGAGATTGACCATTTGCTGATCAACCTCTGCGGATTCACAAATCCGATCCGCCAACAGGCACAAATCGCGCACGACAACATTACTTGTCACGATGAGTGTTTGCCCCCCATCTTTTTCATCACGCAGGACGTACTTCAAGTCGGTTTCGAGATAGTTGATCTCGTAGTCATGCTTGTGGAACCACCAGGCCTTATCGTCATCGACAGCCTGATCCAGTTCCGCCAGGATGAACTGGTCCGGACCGGCCGTCCAGTCTTCTGGCAGGCAGATGCGTTGATTATCACGCGGCTCAACCTCGATTGGCCGGGACAGCGTATCGAGTGTTTGCCCTTGCAGATTCATCTTGCAGATCGTCAACGTGTCGGCCCACGGCTCGTGATGATCGTTGTGCAGGTAGACCGCCAGTTGCCCGACATCCTCGCCACTGGGCGTGACCGCCGCGGGTTTGATAGTCATCAGCCGAGGGCGGAAGGATTTTTGAACGCCGTACCACAGCAGCTTGGGCCTTCCATCACCGTCGATCGCCGACCAGCTGCTTACGGGCCAGCAGTCATTGAGCTGCCAGAACAGTACGCCACTGCACCATGGCGATAACGCCCTGTACCACTCAGAACCAAGCGTGATAGCCCTGGCCTGGTTGATCGATGCCAGGAATACCTGATCGTCAAATGATTCAGGCACGACGAATGAATCTCGCAACAGGTTAAGGCCCCGCTCTTGGCCGGACTTGTGTTTGTTGTGATGCAGCGACGTTTCAGAGAACCATTGGCGCTCTTGCTCGGGGATGGCGCGGCTGAGCGTGGGCCAGGTCGGGGGCCCCTGGAAACCAAACTCCGAAAGGAAACGTGGGTAGTGGCTGAGGTAGTTGTAATAACTACAACCTTCAGAACCCCAAACGTCCCAGATGTGTCGATTCCCGTACTCATTATCGTTGGGATGTCGATCCATCGACCCCGAGTAAGGGCTGCTTGCCCAATAGGGGCGACTCGGATCAAGATCCTTCAAGACCTTCGGGAACAGCTCCAGGTAATACTTTTCGCCCCAGGTGAGTTTCTCTTCAGTACGGATATCGCCAAACGCGGACCAAGCGAACGTGCCCCAGATACATTCGTTTGATCCCACCCAGATAACGAGCGAGGGGTGTGAACACAGCCGTGCAACATTGTCATACGCTTCCGCTTCGATCAAGGACCAGAGAGGCTGCTCCTCTGGGTAACATGCGCACGCCATGCAGAAGTCCTGCCACACAAGCAGGCCCTTCTCATCGCAGTAATCATAGAAGATGTCGTCTTCATATGTGCCGCCGCCCCAGACGCGGACCATGTTCATATTCGCTTCGATCGCTTGGTCTAAACGCCGACGATAGCGGTCTGTTGTAACCCGGTGCGGGAAGCAGTCATCGGGGATCCAATTCGCGCCCTTGCAATAGACGCGCTGGCCATTGACTTTAATCTCGAATGCTTCGCCTTGGATCAAGCCCCCCATCTTGTCATATGGCTGTGCATCAGGCTCAATGTTTAATTCGACCGTGCGCAAGCCGATCCGCTTATCCACGCAATCAATTGCCTGCCCAGCGGGGTCTTTAACCTCAACATGCAGCCGATACAAAGGCTGATCCCCATAACCGATCGGCCACCACAATCGCGGTTTGTCGACATGAAGCTCCATCATTTCGGTATCAGCATGAAGAGCCGCGTCGCGTCTCGCCACTTCTCTGTTATCAGGATCATACAGCGTGCATACCACCTGTACGTGATCAGCTTGCTTATCATGCGATTCCGCACGATCGCAATCCACATGGACCTTAACGACTGCGTCATTCTCATCCGCCTTCGTCACCAACGGCCTGACATCTTGTACCCGTGCGGTGGACCACGCCTCGATCCGCGCGGGCCGCCAGATACCACACGTCAACAATCGTGGCCCCCAATCCCAGCCGAAGTTACACGCCATCTTGCGGATCATGTTGTAAGGCAGGGGCTCATTCGTGCCTATGCCGCCAATAGGACGCTCCCCCACCTCCTGCTCAACCTGATACGCGTGCACCATGCAAGAATAGAAGTGAACGGTAAGCTGATTCGCGCCCTCGCGCAGGTAAGGCTTTGCATCGAATCGATATCGAAGATGCATATTCTCTGCCAAGCCGATCTTCTGCCCGTTGATCGAGACATCAGCGATGGTATCAAGCCCATCGAATACGGCTTCGACGCGCGCTTCCCCCAGAACACTCGCCTCGACGTGAAACTCCGTCTCGTAGACCCAGTCGCATTTGCCGATCCAATGTGTCTTTAACTCGTTTAGCCCAACATAAGGGTCCTCGATCAAGCCCGCCACCAGCAGGTCGGTATACACACTACCGGGCGCCTTGGCGGGTATCTTTACACCGCGAATAGTCTCGGGGACTTCCGCCCCCTCGGGAGCATGCTTGAGAGATAACGACCAGTTGTCAGCTAAAATAATTGGTTTAATTGACATTAGACTTCACAGATTAAATGCAGAATTACATCACACACAATCGCATACTCACGACTGAGACGCACCGCGCTTGTCATCACCTGAAGTTCAACTTCTTATGAAAGGTGATCATGTTAGCGTCGTGATAATCATCAAACGTGCCGTATGCGGTTCTTGAGACATATAGGAGATGCGAACCATCGATAATGAACGCGGGCTGCTGAAATCCAGTACACCATGCCGACTCGGCCCAACTAGCCGATATATCATCTTCGATAAGGTCGTCTTCCAGAATGTAATTCTTGAGATCGGTGCTGGAATACAGAGCAAGTACATTGCGGACATATGGATGGCGAGTATTCGTAGACGGGGCACCCCTGTAGGGATTCGACATTACCCAGTATTTTGACGAAACATCATCGTAGATGATGTGAAACTTCGCCGAACCCGCCCATCCGGCCGTGAAGAATCCTGTATTCAATCCGGTCGCCGGATAAATATTATTGAACTCAATATCCGTTCTGGCACTATTGAGCTTCAGGCAGGCCGCAACATTTCCATTGGCCTGGTGGTCGACTCTTGCGATCAACCATATCTTCCCATCGGGCCCTGGAACTAGATTTGGCTCCAACCAGCCGTTTTCAGTCCCTGACACCGCGGGGTAAGAGGGAAACGCTTCAGGTGTAGTAATAGTCCAGTTTGATGGATTAGTAATATCAACACTTGTTGAGCATGAAGCCACACGCAATCGGTAATATCTTGGCCATTGTATTGGATATACTGGCCAGTAGTCCTTGTCCATAAAACCATAGTAAACATACCCGTCATGGACTAATACCGGTGCGCCTCCTCCTGATTCCAGCAATTGGCCAAAGGTATTTAGCACAGTTTTTGTCCAACTGCTCCCGCTATTGATGCTTTTGCGAAGAATAAGATTGTACCCTTCGCATGAAAGCATATACAGATCGCCATCATGTGTGAAAAGCGTCGGAGCATATGTCCCGTATGACTCAGGTAAATCAGGCAAACTATCCCATGTTGCACCCCCATCATCCGATGTATACAGCTTTCCAACTGAGCTTGAATCTGAGTTGTTGTTGTACTTCAGGTATACAACAAGATTCCCGTTCGGTGCCTTAATAATTGATGGCGAATCCAGGTTTTCAACAGTTGAGATATCCCATTTTTCACTCCCCCAGTCCATGGGTTCATATATCTCAACATTATCCCCTGCCCCCCAACCGTCAGAACCGGAGTTCGCACAGAGCTGATAATCCACACCCGTGAGATTAAAATTCACCAACCCGCCACCACACCATGCTATCCCCCACTTCTGGCTGTCCCAGTTATTCCATGACGCCAATACAACATTATTGCAGTTTAACCAGCCATTCTCTGAAGTCGCCCGCAGATAGCCACCCGTTGTGGATGGTATAAACCGCCACACCATTCCATCGAGTTTCTCCATGTGCCAAATTTGTTGTGGAGAGGTTATGGAATCGAAAGCAAGATTGACATTGGTGCCCGGTAAATCACGCTGCATGTATAAATCACCGATTGAAGACAATCTCACCCGGATCGTGTCAACAGAATCCACAACCGAATACAATGCATCCTCAAAGTCTTCAGCTAATACTTGAATACTTGAAAAGCCCATATATACAAATAGAAGCGTCGATAAAATGATTCTGCGCGATGGGTGGTGACGTTGTCCGTTGGTCTGCGATTGTATGTTGGCAGGTAGATTTGATTCCACGATTAAACCCTCATTTTGATGTGATAAGAATTCAACCGGCATGTTCCCGGTCGATTTTGATATCTTGCTTGATGCGGTCCATGTCTAGGCATTATTACCTTTGGTCGTGTGATTATCGCATTATGTTGTCAGGCTTGAGATATGGCATCCGTTGGTAATCTGCCACCTTGTGAAAGGTAATCATGTTCGCGTCGTGGTAGTTGTTGAAAGTGCCGTATGCGGTCCTGGAAACATACAAGAGGTCATTACCACTGATAATGAATGAGGACTGCTGAAAACCTGTGCGTAAGTTTGATTGCCCCCAGTCGGAGAATTGGTCGTCTTCCAGAAGCCTATCGACCAGGACAAAGTTCCTCATGTCAGTGCTGGAATACAACGCAAGGACATTACGCACATACGGGTGCCGACGGTTTTGCGCCGGTGGCCCACAATACGGATTCGCCATCATCCAGTACCTGCCTGACTTCTCGTCGTAAACGATATGAAACTTAGCAGGAGCAGCCCATGGCGCGGTTATAAACCCGGTTTTATTCTCGGGTGCGGGATAAACATTATCAAACTCAATCTGCTTTCTATCAGATGAAAGCCTGAGGTAAGCGCCGGTGTTGCCTTTTGCGATGTGATCAACCCGCGCAATCAGCCAGATATCACCATCTGGTGCCTTAAGGACGTTGGGTTCTAGCCAGCCATTCCGTGTGCCGGATACGGCTGGCTCTTTCGGGAATGGCCTAGGAGCAGTAATAATCCAGTTTGCAGGATCTGTGATATCTGATTCAACCGGACACGATGCGACGTATAGTCGGAAACTGTTCGGCCAGCCTCTCGGCCCGCCGTAATCCATGAAGCTGTAATACAAAACACCATCGGCAAACAGGACCGGTGCCCCTCCGCCGGACTCAAGCGCGTGCCCGATATTCTTGATAACGTGTTCGGTCCAGGAATCACCGTTGTCCTCGCTTACCCGCAGAACGAGCTTAGTATCCACACCAGCCAACATGCAGAGCTTGTCTTTGAGCGTGAACAGTGTCGGGCCATACGTTGCAGAGATATCCGCGAGCCTCACCCAACTATCTCCGCCATCCTTAGACCGAAACAGCATCCCGGACTTACCACGGCTCTTGGATAGATCACCGTCTTTCTTCATATATACAACAAGATCGCCATTCGGCGCTTTGACGATGGACGGTGAATCAAGCTTCTCCACCGCCTTGAAGTTCCACAGATTGCCGTTGCTGCCTTCCAACTCTGACACATCAACCTGCAACTTGCCTTTCGCTAGCGTATTCACCCGAAGTTGATAGGGCTTTGTCTTGAGTCGTATCGCCACTGACAGATCTTTATCGCAAGTGACACACCAGCGTTGATTCTCCGAGTCGGTCCATGGCAAAACAGCGACACGGCTTCCGCCATACAGTGCCTTGTTATCAACAACAACTGATAGATACCCATCTCCGTTGTACGCCCGAATGCGCCAGGTTAATCCAGGCAGACGCTCAAGTTGCCAGACCTGGTTATCAGCTTTCGACTCAGCCGCAAGCGTGACCGTCCCACCATCATGCTGAAGGAATACGGTTTGAGACTTCCCCGCTTGCCCCGGGAGCTCGATGGCCGTAGACATCGTCATCGTATTAACAGACTCGACCACCGAATGCAGTGCAAGGCGAAAATCTTCGGCATGTGTGCGCGGAGCCGGGTAAACAAGCATACACACGAAAAAAGCGGCGGCACATGCACTGAATCTTCTAATAGATATCATGAATCAACTTACCTCACTACATCCTTGCAACACTATTTTCGATCACCGGGCAATCACTTCACATTGCACGAAAAGTCCACACCGACCGGTAAAGGCCGATGCGGGTAAGTTATTCCCTATCAGTGTGTGCTACGCCACCGAGCAGAGAGGTAACACAGCGAACCGATCCCCAGCAGCATCGATGAGACCGGCTCCGGCACGAATGCGGCGTCATAGTGGGCCGACACTTCCTCGGCGGTCAATGCGCGGTTGTAGTAGGCGACCTCATCAATAGCACCGGTAATCACGTTATCCGGAAGCCCGCCCGAGCCCGCCACGTTACCGATACGGTCGGTCCAGGTTGAGTACGAACCGCTGGCGTAAGTCGACTGAGAGAACCCCGCGGATGTATTGCTTTGCACGAGTACGCCATTGACATACAACAGGATGTCATTGTTTGCGAAATCTAGGATACCGACGATGTGGTACCAGTCACCCGGGACGGAAACGGAGGTATTCACGCCGTATGCAATGGACTTGAATCCGTCCGAGCTGGTGGAGCGACCACCGACCTTCAGGTTGTTCCCGCGGATAACGATGTTAGCGCCGGCTGCGGCGTCTGTGTAAAGCACAGAAGCGGCGTTGTCCTGGTAGATACCTGTCGACAACGCAGCCTTGGATATCCACATCTCAGTTGTGATCGCAGATGCACCCACCATGGCGGTAGAAATGCCCGCGCCAAGATCGATACCGTTCCCGTCGGCGCCAACAAACGTTGCGCCGGTATTGGCCGCATCAAAGCCATCGAATGCTGCTACCTGCGGGCCCGCATCGGCCAGGCCCACCGTGCCGATCACCGAGCCGCCATGACCGCCAACCTCTGAATTGACCAGCGAGCCGGCTGTTTCATTCAAGCGGAAGTAAGCCAGTGGGTTATCCGCCAGCACCGCATCGCTGTAACCCGCGACCGCCGAGGAAACATGCACCCCCAACACCGCCGTTATAATCGATGCGCCAACGACCTTAGTAAGTACACGATTCAACATCTTTCTTCCTCCAAGAGTTACGTAAAAGTTAAAAAATGAAACCAACATTAACTAAATACCTACCTTCTACGAGATGAATACAATCTAAAAATCACACGAAGCGAACAATCCCCCTACCTCCTATTACTGTGACGCCCGGCTAGGGCCCCCGAACTCAATACCGCAAGAACAAATCCTGACGGCTCAGGGATGCTCGGCGATCCGGAACCCGGCGCAATCCCTGTATTCCAGTTGTTCAGAATGATGTCTAGGTCATCCAGCCCAACAAACCCATCCCCGTTGATATCACCTGGGATAGAAGGCTCCGGCAAGACATCTTCGAAACGGTGAAAGGTTATAAAGTTGGAGTTGTGATAATCATCGGCCCCACCAAGACCATCGGGATACGACGTACGTGAGACGGCGACAATATCCGTACCATCAAACTGCCAATCCAGATATTGAAAAGCAAAATTCTCTGGATCGGTTAAATCCTGCAGCACAATCTCTTTGACTGACCAGTCGGTCAGATCCGTGGACACCATCACCGCGATTGTGTTACGAATCGCTCCCGGGAGCACATCTGGATCATAGTTATCCTGATTGACAATATTCGCCAGTGTCCAGTACGAGTCGGTCAACTCGTTGTACCGGATGGTGAATTTTTTTGCGCCTCCAGACATAGGCACCAGATCGCTATCGGGATTGAAAGTCAGCGTTGTGTTATCTTCAACACGTGCGATAGCGGTGAACTCAGGCTGACCGGCGCCAACATCTACACGCAGCACATCAACGACTTGCCCGTTACGGTCGACCACGGCATTGCCTTCGAGCCAGCCATTAAATGTACCGACCGCTCCGAGCCACTGCGGGTCCCTTGCCAAAAGATTGGTGTATTCCCAGCTATCCGCATCCAGAAGATCGGAATCCAACGGCGCACTCATCACCCCCGCACGAAAGTAGTTGGGCCAACTACCCCCGCCGCCGATATCTTCATACGCACGCCAGATCCTGCCGTTGGCGACGACCACCGGAACGGGTGCGGTGTGATACCCGACCGAGGTGCTCTCCTTTAACAGCCCTGTGCTCGCATCACTCGGATATGTCCAGCTTACCCCCCCATCGGTTGATTTGCGGATGATCAAATCGCCGTGCGCAACACGTGTCCCGATGCTGTAGAGGTCGTTGTCATGAACAAACAAGTTGCTCCATGTCTGATTGAACATCGCACTGACCATCGACCACGATTGACCCTCATCGGCCGATCTGTAAACGTCGGTACGGCTGCCGCTGGCCCCGAAGTACTCAAATGATGCGATGTATTCACCGCCCGGCAGAATCACCAGAGAAGGCGATCCCAGGAACACGCCGGTCGATGCGGGTGAATGTTGAATGACGACCCCAGGGACTTGCTCACCGTTAAAAAGCGTGGTTTGGCCATACGCCTTCACGCCACCGAAGAAAAACACCATCACGAGGCAAAGTATGCTTGAACGCAGCACGGAAAGCCAAAATCGGTAGATATAACTCGTCATGATGGAACTACACCTTCACACCCCGGCGGGACACTGCATGCGTTTACCTTGTGATCCATAGGCAAAGACGCATACAAATCTGATCCCCGACAAACTCTCAGACCAATACGCATCGAGCTTGCAACACGACCGAGAAACCCGGTAGAAATACACACGCCATCAGATTCAATTAGCCATTAGGACGTCAATGACCGTGACGGATTAATGCCGGCAAGCGCCATACGGCTGGGAACGTAGCAACCGTATGGCACTTGACCAGCAACACAGTATCAGCAGCAGCGACGCCGCAGCACGAACATGCCGCCAACGATCATCATTCCCAAGGAAGCGGGTTCAGGGATATTCGGCGAGCCCGCGTTCGGCGGGGTGCCGGCATTCCAGTTGTTCAGAACGATATCCAGGTCATCCAGGCCTACGAAGCCGTCGCCATTGATATCACCGGGAAGACCCGAGCTGCCTTCTTCAAAAGCAGACATGAAGTGAGTCAGCACTTCTTGATCAGAAAGTGCGCGGTTGTAGTAGGCAACCTCATCGATACCACCCTGCAACACACTAATCGGCGCACCACTTGAATTATCTGCCGAATTACCGATGCGGTCGGTCCATGTGGAATATGCGCCTTCCATAAAAGTCGAGTTCTGGAACATCGCCGTCGAGGTATCCTGCAGCACGCCATTGATGTACGTGCGTATCTGACTGTTCGCATAATCCACAACACCGACAACATGAATCCACCCACCTAGTGAATCATCAGGTAGGACCACATAGGACCCACTGTTGTAAAAATCAGAATGATGTGAGCGACCGCCGACACGAACATTGTTACCGCGTACGATGATATTAATGCCCGCGGCGGCGCCGGCGTACAGCATCGAAGCGGTTCGGTCTTCAAAGACGGTGCTGATATTGCTTTCGTGCAGCCATAATTCCGTTGTGATACCGGACGCACCCACCATCGCGGTAGAGACGCTGGCGCCCAAGTCGATACCGCTTCCGTTCACGCCATCCAGCAGCAGCCCCGTATTGCCGTCATCAAACCCCACATGCGTTGCCGACTGCAGGCCATCAAAAGTCAGGTCCCCGCCCGTGCCGACCAACGAACCGACATGGGTCGCGGTATTGACTTTGGACAGAGCCAACGAGCCGGAGTCCTCATTCAGCCGGAAGTATGCAACGGGATTATCCGCAAGCACGACATCACTATAATTCGGTGCGGCCAAGGCGGAGCTTGCCACCACGACAGAACACAAAGCCGAGGCACACACTGCAAAGGTTGTTCCCAAATGTCTCATCATATTCCTCCAATTCTGCGATATAAGATTGATTAAGAGTTCTCGCAACGACACCAGCTCGTTCTGTCGGCCGGTACATATATCACTCCCGGAAAGATCAACACACAAGCGGACACATCCGCTTTAACATCTACTTCTGAACAGGCATGCGGTTGCTCCACGTCGATGCCAGATCCATACGCGGAACCTCAAGGTCACACATCACCTCATCACTACCTTGCTGTGTCGAGGCCGAGCCATCCTTCATGGCAAAGTTGGCGGAAAGCTTGTCGCGAACATCTTCGTTGCTGAAGGTGCCGATGTAATATGTATCCGCGTAATCGCTTGAGCTGGTCGGGACGTGATATTCCAGCCTGAATCCGTCGACACCCCGCGTATGATTAACTCGTACCTCCCCGTTGCTACTCACACGAAAGAACATATCACCCACCAAGGCATTAACCTCATAATCCTCATAGATCCAGCGGACATCACTACGAATCCAGAACGTTTCCTTTTTGTAGTAATCCCAGTTCTCACCGGGTTCATGGTCTTGGTAGTAGCCCGGCACCAGGATATAGTCACCATACACGCGAGAGTATCCGGACTCGTACGTAGACAAAGAGCGATCAAACTCATCTAGAAAAGGACAAGAAAGAAAGTTCGCCGTCCCAAGATAAGGCTTAAGCAGGACACGGGTATCTCGAGGGTTATCAGGACCATACCCCGGCAAGCTCAACTGATGCCCCCAAGGCATGGGGCTTAGATACTCGTTAACATGAGCCGGGAGCCGACGATGATCTACTTCATAGGTGATCATCGCGGTCGCCACCTGACGCACATTGGACAGGCACTTCGCGTTGATCGCAGATGCACGCGCGGCCCCCAGGGCCGGCAACAAGATCCCCACTAGCAACGCAATAATGCTGATCACCACCAACAACTCGATTAATGTAAACCCGCGACCCCGGCACACATTCTTAAGCCTCAACGAAGACATACAACACACCTCCAAGTTACTGCCCCCAGCAATCAATCCGACACACATCAACAACACTCAGACAATCCGCAATATCAACCACCGGATCACCGAGAACTATCTTCATCCTCGTCATCAACCAGACTGCGCATACCGTCGGGAAGGTATGCTTTTAAATCCACATCCACCGAATCTTCCTGGCCCTGGTGACGCCTGAGATACTTCAGGGCACCCTCACGCCCCACACGCAAGTGCTCCGCCATAGCTTTGCGTGCGACAATGTCATCGCCACGCCGTATAGCGCGATAGATACGGCCGTGCCATAGATAAACCCCGGCAATCACCGACAAGTCGTAGTAATCCTCGCGGCGGGTGCAGAAGATGGTCGTGAAGACACGCGTATCCTCAATAATCCGACGCACATGCGGCGTGCGGACCGCCTGAAGGATAATCGCGTGAAACGCCATATCCAGCGCAAGAAAACGCTGGGTCTGCTTCGTGGTGAGATAAGATTCTTCAGAGTTACGCAGGTCCACGCATAACTGCCGGAGCTGCGCCAGTAATTCGCCCAACTGCCGGACCTGCTCCGCGTTCGACCGCCTGGCCGAACACGCCGCGGCGTACGACTCCAGCATCTCACGCAGGTCGTATAAATCGCCAATCTCATCAACAGAGGGTCGGCGAACGATCGTGCCAACCCTCGGCACGCGCTCCACCACGTGCTCCAACTCTAGGCGTTTCAGAGCCTCGGAAACCGGGGTTCGGCTAATCCCGATCTCACTCGCCAGCATTCCGACACTCAGCCGCGACCCTGCAACCACCCGCCCCTGCAGCATCTGCTGGCAGATATAGCGATAGGCCCTGTCGCTCAACTTATCCCCAGTTCGTTTATCGATTACATCTAACATGTCAGTAAAATACAGTACCAATATATAAATGTCAATTTATTTCAGTAATATTAGCTCTTTTAAAAGGAAAATGACGACGAAAGCCAGCACAATACTCTGGCTGAACCCATCTGACATGTCAGATGGGTTACCTTCCCACCCTGATACCCTCGCTGTACAGATAGATCATCATCTGAATTGTGGGTGTGTTTGATCGCCGCCGATCGAAGAATGCTGCAACCGGATTATATATGTGTTGCCCGCCATCCGGCGCGGTCGGCCTACGCGACCCGGAGCCCGACCCGCCTTCTCTTCTCAAAGCCACCGCTTGTGGATCTTGATAGTCACGATCCCGACGAGATCATCTACTTTATGCTCCAGCTTCTTGCCCAACCGAAGCATGCGATGACGCTCTCCCGGAGACAGGATCACACGGTTGGTTACCCGGCACCTTCCCCTTTTACAGTTCGAGTTGGAGTTTCAGGAACCGGATCTGGCTATCTCGGCGGACCGACCAGGCCTAGGTAAGCATCAAAAACGCGACCATCAACCAACGTGGAAGCACAAATCCACCCTCCACTCCAAACGTCGTAAGTCCAGTATTAGCAACTGCCCAATATTATGGACCACCCCCGGAGTAACGCCAAGCAGGCTCGATCCGCACCGGACCACTCCCCCACCTTCTCGCGCCGACTGATACCACCGCGAAGTGTCACATATCTGGGACAAAAAATCCTCAATCCAGTGGGATTAGTCTCTAACTTTTGGTGCAAGCTTCCCGAAGAGGGTTTGGACCACTCTAATGACGCCAATCGGATCAGGCCCCCGGATGCAAATTTGCGCGGGTTCCCTGAAGTGGTCCATTTGCGGTTTCGGCGAAAACCCGCCGCCACTCGGGGTCGGTTCAAAAACACTATGAGAAACAATGTAGCCGACCTGTCGCCCCACTGGTTCCCGCTGAAGCACCCCCAAATCTCTTTGAGAAAATCTGAAATTCAGCGGGCCAGCACCACAAAAAAATCATACCCGGCTTCCCGAAGAGGATTTGGACCACTCTATTCTCAACTCTATGAAAGACAGTCATTTATGACTGTCCTTGTTTATTGGCGGCTGGTGACTGCAGCGAAGTGCAACGATGAGCCACTGAAACGCTTACCTGTCCATGATCAATCCTTTCAATAGTTGGGTTGCCTTCATCCATTGAGCGGCGGGAATCGGGGATGTGTTTCAGTGCTGACACGGAAATATGAAGAAATCTCACGAAGGCTTGAATAACCTCCGGGGTCGGACAACGATTAATGATAATCCTACTATCGAACACTCTGTGGATGACGCCCACAGACGTTAGCCTTTTCGTCTGATAGGAGCCGAGTTACGCCTGAGAAGGCACTGGTTTCTGTCGCGAATGTGATTAAATTGGGGGGATGCCTAGTCGGCGTGAGATAGCGGAGCAGGATGAAGGACTTATTCGCCGATGGCGCGAGTTGCGTGTCGCGGCGGTGTACGTGGCTGAGGCGCTTGCTCAACTGCCTGCCGTGGAGCAGGTGGTGTTGTTCGGATCGGTCGCCCAGCCGTTGCAGCGCGAGGTTCCGCGGTTTCGTGCCTATCGTCGAGCGGGTATCAAATTGTTCCATGAGTGTAAGGATGTTGACCTGGCGGTCTGGACAGGATCGGTATCCGACTTGCGGTCATGGCAACGGGCGCGGGTCGAGGGATTAAGTCGCTTGGCCAAAGAGCGACGGATCACCTTCGCGCATCACCAGATAGAGGTCTTCATTATGGATGCGCGGACCGGCGAACACCTGGGCCGGCTGTGCAACTTCAGGCATTGTCCGGCCGAGAAGTCGGAATGCCGGGCGTCCGGCTGCGGGCGCGAGCCTCTACTACGGCAGGTCGAAGGTTTTGACTGGCAGCCCAACGCATTGGCAGTTGACCGTCACGTGGTGTTATACGACCCACACGCCGATCCGCCGATGGTACCAGCCGCGGCGCTCAAAGCGTTATGATGACGTGCCAATGTCGATGCAATTAGTCATTACGCCTAAAGGAGGGCTACGTATATTAGCGGGCGAAAGCTCGTTGAATGACGCTTCGGTGACGGCCTTGTCCTCCGCAGCTGAGCGTCGCCTGGCGGCGGCGTTTGAGTCGTGCCCGGCCGAGGGCATGCTGCACCTGGCGACGGCTCTGCTCGAAGCCGACCTGACGCCAACCTTTGATTATGCGCGGGATATCGCCCGGCGGTATCTGGGTGCATTGTGCCAACGTGTTGCCCAGAGCGACGAGCGGATAGCGTCTGGCATTGCGGTTCCGGCGGTGGACGTATTGAATGGATGGGTGGAGGATGCCCCATCAATCACGGGGGGTGAATACCTGACTACCGATACGCTGGCCAGATGGTGGCGCGAACTGGATGAGCATGTCCGCGCGGCGGTGTCATCGTCCGGCGATTCGGTCACCGCTTTCCTGGAGCGGCGGCATCCCGCGTGGCGTGCGGTTGGGCGCGTGACGTTTCATCTGGCGGAGAACAAGCGGAACGAAGACTACCCCTTCGCGTTCCTAGCGACTTATGCTGACCGCATCTCGGCGCGGGGCAAGGTTCAGCACCTGCCGTTGTCTCGGGCGGTAAAAGACTCCGCATCATCACAAGCACGAGAGCAGTTACTATCGTTGTTGACGCCGATCCAGCGTGCCACCGAGCGGGTTGGTTGGGTAAAGCAGTTGGTTGAGGATGGGGGCATCTATCAGCCGTTGGCGTGGACACCACGGCAGGCGTATGCGTTTCTTCAATCGGTTGAAGCGATGCGTGAAGCAGGATTGGTGGTGCGGACGCCGGATTGGTGGAACGCCAAACAGCCTCCTCGGCCGCGCGTGAGTGTGACGATAGGCGGGGCCAGGCAATCGGTGCTGGGAGCCGAGGCGTTGCTGGACTTCTCGGTCGGCGTGACACTGGAGGGGGAAACTTTAAGTGAACCGGAACTGCACGAATTGCTGATGTCCGCGGACGCTGACGGAAGCGAGGCGGGACTGGTTCGTTTACGCGGGCGATGGGTGGAGCTTGACAAAGACAAGCTGTCCCAGGCTTTGGATCACTGGCGTCGTGTTGAGCGTGAAGCGGAAGACGGGATCGGCTTCTTCGAGGCGATGCGTTGGCTGTCCGGCGTGGAAGCAATGAGCGACGCTGAAGACACGGCGCCAGGGCAAGCCGGGCGCTGGGTCGGTATCCAAGCGGGGCCGTGGCTGGAAGACACTCTGTCGAAACTGCGAGACCCATCGGGGTTGACCGCGGCAAAGACGCCCGGGCTGGGTACGACCTTGCGTCCGTACCAGCAGGTTGGCGTGGACTGGTTGAAGTTCATGTCGGGCTTACGGCTCGGGGCCTGTCTGGCAGACGACATGGGCCTGGGCAAGACGATCCAGGTGCTGGCGATGCTTTTGCTGATGAAACAATCCGGACGAAAATCGTCAAGCGATCCGAACATCCCAAGCCTGCTGATCGTCCCTGCTTCGTTGATGGCCAATTGGCGTGCGGAGATCGACCGGTTCGCGCCTTCGTTGTTGACGGTGACGCTGCACCCCGCCGAGACGACGATCGATCTGAAAAAAGCGGACAGCGTGCGTCGAGGTATCAGCGATGTGGACTTGGTGATAACGACTTATGGCATGGCCAGCCGATTGGACGTACTGGCTCAGTTGCCATGGCGGCTGATCATTCTCGATGAAGCGCAGGCGATCAAGAATTCCGGCACGCGCCAGGCCAAGGCGATCAAGAAGCTGAATGCACAAGCACGCATGGCGCTGACCGGCACGCCAGTCGAGAATCGGTTGTCCGATCTCTGGTCGCTGTTCGATTTCCTGAATCCAGGGTTGCTGGGCAGCGCCGCCGAGTTCAAACGGTTCGTCAAACAGCTGACGAATGAAGGGCACGCGCATTACGCCCCGCTTCGCCGGCTCGTTGGGCCTTACATTCTGCGTCGGCTCAAGACCGATCGCCAAATCATCGCGGATTTGCCGGAGAAAACTGAGGTACGCGCGTTCTGTGGTTTGACCAAGGCGCAGGCGGCACTGTACCAGCAATCGGTGCGTGAATTGGAACGACAACTGCGTGAAGCCGACGGCATCCAACGTCGCGGGGTGGTGCTGGCGTTCCTTATGCGCTTCAAACAGATATGTAACCACCCGACTCAGTGGCAAGGCACGGACGACTATGACGCCAAGCACAGCGGCAAGTTCCAACGCCTGGTTACACTATGTGATGAACTGGCCCAGCGCCAGGAGCGGGCGCTGGTGTTCACGCAGTTCCGCGAGATGACCGATCCCTTGGCGGACCTACTATCTGGCGTGTTCGGACGGCGCGGATTGGTGTTGCACGGCGGCACCCCGGTGAAACAACGCCAGGCATTGGTGCGCCGGTTCCAGCGCGAGGACGGCCCGCCCTTCTTAGTCCTTTCACTCAAGGCTGGCGGCACGGGTTTGAATCTCACCGCGGCATCGCATGTCATTCACTTCGATCGCTGGTGGAATCCCGCGGTCGAAAACCAGGCGACCGATCGTGCGTTTCGGATCGGCCAGACACGGAACGTGCTGGTGCATAAATTCGTGTGCCGGGGCACGGTGGAGGAGAAGATCGATGCGATGATCAGCGAGAAGACCGCCGTCGCCGATTCCGTGCTGGACACCGACGGCGGTAAAATGTTGACCGAGATGGATGATCGGGAGTTGATGCGATTCGTGGCGTTGGACGTGAACAAGGCCGGTGAACTTTGATCCGCGATTCAGGGAATAAAGCCCTATGAACTGGTACTACTTCGAACCGAGACCCAGCGTCGCCGAGCGCCGCGCCAATGCGATCCTTGCATTCGAGAAGTTGAAGCAGGCGAAGAAGGGGGCGGTTGAGCCGATCATCGTAGAGGGTCGAAAGATCGCCCAGACGTTCTGGGGCAAGGCGTGGTGTGACAACCTCGAATCGTATCGCGACTTCGAATACCGCTTGCCGCGCGGCCGAAGTTACGTGCGCAACCGGGCGGTGCTTGATCTGAAGATCGAACCCGGGCGGATCGAAGCCGTCGTGCATGGCAGTTCGCAATATGACATCACGATCGACATCAGTGCATTACCAACCGAGCGATGGCGGGCATTCAAGCAGCGCTGCAGCGGCCGGATCGACTCGCTGATTGGGCTACTCAAGGGCGAGCTGTCCGAGCACGTCATCAAGCAGATCATCGACCACGACCAAGGTCTGTTCCCAGCGCCGGATGAGATCAACATGCGCTGCTCCTGCCCCGACTGGGCGGTGATGTGCAAGCACGTGGCCGCCGCGATGTACGGCGTCGGGCATCGGCTCGACAGCCAACCCGATCTACTATTTAAGCTGCGCCAACTCGACCCCGCTGAATTGATCGACGATGCCGGCAAGATTGATCCCACCACGACCATCACCAACGCCCAGCCGACACTTGACAACGACCGGATCGCCGACGTCTTCGGCATCAACCTGGCAGACGATACGCATGATGCCCCACCCAAGCCATCATCATCCAAACGCCGGCAAATGAAACGCAAGACAATACATAAAAAAGGCGCCACGAAGCAAGCACGATCCCGAACGGAATCCAAGACTTCAAAGAAAAAGAAGGCCACAAAGAAAACAGCAAAGAAGAAGGTAGCCAAGAAGAAGACGTCAAAGACGAAAAAGAAGGCAACACCGCATAAGACAGCGACCTCCCCAGCACGTAAAACCAAAGGCCTGAAAAAGAAGAAGTAGGGATATAGTGTTTTCTCGGAAACATGGACCACGGCAATTGCAGCCGGTGTCGCGATACAAACAAGATCTATTCCATACTCAGGACCACGCCACAGCTCATCTAAAAGCCGATGAATGAGTGTAATCTGCACGATATCGAACACGGCCAACGGATCATATGAACGCCCGTTGCCATCAGAGATGCGATACGCATCGCACACAGGCCTCGCACGCAGGTTGGGTGCATGTTCGGATTGCGTACTTGGAGTGATCAGGCATCAATGGCGTGCGACATGGAGGCCGCAGACTCCAACCTCAAACCACTCGAGGAAGGCCTTCAGCATTCACCGCGGCGGCAAGATAATTATTGCTGTTGAACCACCGCCCACCGTGCCCCACGCCCTCGACCCTCAAGGGAAATCTCCCCCGCTGACTTCAATTGCGTTAATACCTTCTTAAGTAGCTGTACGCTCACATTCGGCAACTGGCTCTGTAAATCGGCCAGTGTGAATTCACCGATCTGTGACAGGATCACGCGGCGTGCCATCTCGGTTTTGGCGGGTTGGCCTGCGTAGCCTTCGACTTGGCGGGAGAAATCAACATAGCCGCGGCGAAGCACACCCAGAAAATAATTCCACCAAGGCAGGATGGGATTGCGGCCTTCGTGCCAGCCCTGTGAACACTCACCCAATGCTTGGTAATAATCTTCCCGGCTTTCCTCAACCAGCCGCTCCAGACTGACATACCGGACCACGCTGAAACCATGCTGCATCAGAAGCAACGTAGTCAACAAGCGAGAGACACGACCGTTACCGTCTCGAAACGGATGAATGCACAAGAAGTCAAAGAACATCGTACATGTGACCAGCAAGGGCGGCACATGATCTGCGTCGATCAGTCGCCGATAGGCGGTGCAGAGTTCGTCGATCATGGCAGGCGTCTGCTTCGCAGGCGTCGGTTTGAAACGAATCCTGTGTTCACCACTGGGCAGTATCTCGATGATTTCATTGTCTCGCACTTTGAACTGGCCTGCATCACCGGAACCAGCGTGCGAAAGCGCGTGCAGGTGCAGGATCGTCCGCGAGTCGAGGGGAACGGCCGACTTTCGTGAATATATCCAGTCCAGCGCCCGTCGATATCCCGCGATCTCCTGCTCGGATCGATCACGGGGTCTCGCCTTGCCTAACGCTAACGGGGCCAGTCGATCAGGCGACACGGTGACGCCTTCGATGCGGTTGGATGATTCGACACTCTGGATCATCGCCTGCTGCCGCAGGGCTTCGAGCACCTCCGGTCGCTGGCGGCTCCACAGGTCCTGTTTGCCACGAAACTCCATACAGTCGGCCAACAACCAACTCGTGCTGACTGGCAGAGCGGCTTTATCAAAGGTTGCTTCACGGAGCGTCAACATGGTGGTTGGCCTCAATTAGCTATTTAGTGGCTTATTCTACTTGCCAGTAGCCAATTGTGGAATTCGCCGTACCAGGGAGCCTACTGAAGTGGTCCATTTGCGAGTTCGGCGAGAACCAGCCTCGGCCGGGGCCGGTTCAAAATGTTGGGCACCGCCCGTTTTCCCCTTATTTCATGCTGCTTTTCGCTCATAATAACTCAACAGACCACCCAACAATGCATGCCTCTGAACAGGCCCGAGTTTCTCGGTCTGCGGCGGGGATTCGGTCGCACGGATGGGGATCGGATCATAGCTCATCGTCAACGGCCTATTGTCTTTGCCTTGATGCGGGCGGAGATGATTATAGTAGTCCACATACGTTTGCACGATGTGGTCCATGTGGCGAAGGCTGAAGCAGAAGAAGTGATTCAGGCACTCGCGTTTGAGGGAGCCGATCCACGATTCGGCGAAACAATTCGCGACCGGAGCCTGGAACGGCGTCTTGACAATTCGTTCGCCCACGTTTCGCAAGTGTTCGTCGAAGGCTTCGGTGAACTTCGTGTCACCGTCGTGGATCAGGAAGCGAAGTTCCAGGTTTTCATCCTCCAGCCACATCGTCACATTGCGTGCTTGTTGCTGCACCCATTCGCCCGTCGGATGGTAAGTGCTCGGACTGACGAACACCTTCCGACTACCCAAATGGATGAACATCAACCCAAAAGCGACACGCCTGCCAAACGGTGTCCAGACGTTCTTGCAGAAGAAGTCTGTCGCCACCATCGTATTGAGATGTGCCGACACGAACAGCCGCCACGGCGTGGTCACGCCCTTCGGTGCGCGGCGGTCCGGGTCCGGCAAGATCCCTTCATCGACCAGCACACGCTGCACCGAGCTGCGGCTGGGCGTCAGCGCCAGCTTCCGCAACTCGCCCACGATCCGCCTTACACCCCAGCCGGTATTCTCCCCGGCCAAGCGCAGGATCAACGCACGGACCGACGCGGTGATCTTCCGCGGCCGGCCGACTCGCCCCGGTTCCCGACCCGCCTTCTCTTCTCGAAGCCACCGCTTGTAGTAGGTCTTGACAGTCATGATCCCGACGAGATCATCTACTTTATGCTCCAGCTTCTTGCCCAACCAAAGCATGCGACTGCGCTCTTCCGGCGACAGGATCACCCGGCTGCCCGGCACCTTCCCCTTAAACAGTTCGAGTTGGAGTTTCAGGAACCGGATCTGGCCATCACGGCGGACCGACCAGGCCTCGCTGAGCAATACAAACGGCACAATCACCCAACGCGGCAGCATCTTTTCCACTCCCCTAAGTCCAGTATTAGCAACTGCCCAACATTATGGACCACCCCCCGGCGGATTGCCAGTCGATGCCGATTTGCCTCGCCCCATCCGCCAACTCGATTGCCAGCAGGCCCACACCCCAAACACCCCCGATTTGTCTTAAAGAAATCTGAAATTCAGCGGGCCAGCACCACAAAAAAATCATACCCGACTTACCGAAGAGGGTTTGGACCACTCTACGCCGACACGACACGTTGGCGAACAACACCTGCAGCAACATCAGCCGAACTGTGACGATCGGGTCCAGCAGCCGCCGACGCCAGACGTGCCCCGCCGCCGCGCAGGCTTCGAGCACCAGCCGGTGATCCAGATGTTCTAAAGGATTATCCTTGAAACGTGTGACGGCCCATGCGATACTGGTCATCCGTGACCTCCTGTGATGTTGTTGTTAGAACACCACCATCATCGCAGGAGGTTCTTTATCGCGCCAGCGCGTCCTAACGCGCGCTACAGAAATAACTTACGGCTTAAGTTCACGGCGTTCTAGAATGTCCCCTTTTCTTTCCCCAAGGTCCCAAAGCGTCAAAAATATGGTTCCTGACCCGAACGCCACCAGAATTGAATCCGCCCCTTTTCTCCCCCCTTTCTTTACCTCATCAACTCATGAATCAAATCGAATATCTGTGGGGCGATATCAAACCCTTCCTTCTCTAAACTGGGGATTGCCTGATTGAACTTCAGCAATACCGACTCGATTCTCAGGCCAAGGTCCTTATCAATTAATGAAGCGCTATACAAGTATGAAATCACAACAATATTACCTATCATGTGTTTAATTACGTGCCTCGCATTTTCCCGCCAAGCTTTATCAAGGTCACCATCACCCAGCTTCTTTATGTGGATATAAAAATACTGGGGAACATTCAACTCAAGGTACTCAATCAGTTTGGTCATGTCATCACGAAGTGCTTTATCCATGGCATACCTCAGATACGGTACTTCTCAAAGTCAGGTGTATGAAAGTTGAATAGATAATGATCTCCTTGATAATACCAGTCATTTTTTACGCCCTCACCATACGTATGGTGACGTTGATGGTAATCCATCCTAAATAACTGAGAATGCCACTTGTCTTTCTCGCCAAAACCAATACCAAATATCCGCCCGCCCCCAGGCGTGCCTGCGGTGGGTTTTCCAAAGTGCAATACAACCTTACGCCCACCGATTTTTGCTCCTGGCAATAATGTACGAACAGGCATGCCAACAGGTATTTTGACCCCGTCAGATGGCGTGGGCATGTATATTGTCCAACGGAACTTACGTTTACTCAAACCTCGCATATAAAATAGCAGGTTCGTGCCTTGGCGAGCCTGGATATTGGCGAGTAATTTCGAAGAATTAAAACTAAGGGACTTTGCCGCATCCTCCCAGAATTTGCTTTTAAATAACCTTGCTGTATGAAAGTTATCCGGAACATGACCAAAGGAATCAAGTAATTGATCAAGAGACGCCTTGATCGTATTAATCAAGTCACCTCTAATCAATGTGAGTATATCAATAAGACCCATCACGAAATCAGCCGTATCGCGGGCCTTGGCATAAACTCGCAATAATTTAGTAGCATTATGTAACATATTGGTCATGGTTGACATGACCTCTGTGAGGGAGATCATACCACTTGGATCCACGCCCATTACTGGATTTGCATGTGTGTAGAGATATTTATGTAAACTCTGCGGATCGCTAGTACTGCCCACATAGGGGTCAAGGCGGTTGAAACGACCGTTCGATGCATCGTAGTAACGAGCTCGTAGGTATTGCAGGCCCGTGGTTTGATCTGTGATTTCACCTGAGAAGAGCAGGGTCGTTAACGGATCGCCTGAGAAGTTGAGCATGCTGCCGTAGGCATCGTAGGTATACTGTTCGATGATAGCGGCGAGGCTGTCGAGCAGGGCTCGGGTGGAGCCGTGGCCGTCGTACATCAGTAAGAGTTCATCTGCCGCCGAAGTAGCCTGGGCGATTACGTCGTGGCCCAGGGTGTAGGCCTTGTCGACCTCGGCAACGGTCAGTTTGCCATCGCCACCCACATCGTCGACACCCTCTTCGATCACCTGTGCGTAGCCGGTGTGGTTGTTGGGGTCGATGTGATAGATTGTTTTGGTCTGTGTCTCGTTGAATTCGCCGATGTTGATGGTTTCGGTCTTCTTCACACGGATGCCGTCGTCGTTGTAGATATAAGAGATTGTGGTTTCGGGATTACCATCATTGGTGGTATCGATCTCGACACCTGTCATTCGGCCGGTGCCGTCTTCGTACAGGTATGTGGTTTTGGAAACAAAGCTACCATTTTCGTATATGGTTTTGGATGTTTGTGTGGTATGGTCTCCGCCGTAGCCGCTCATCGGACTGGCATTTGAGCCGTACTCATAGATGACACCGCCGTTGGCATCGAGTTCATAGAGAAGGCGATCGTTATCATCGTACTCGTACGTGGTGGTTTCGTCGGCGACGAAGGGGTTCGTGCCTTCATTGTCGATGTCTTTTTCGACCCGGACCCGGTTGCCGGCGAGGTCGAAGTAGAACATGTTGACGTCGTAAGGGTTCAAAACACATCCGACGGATAGACACGTCTTTCTACCAGCTTATTCAGTCGTAATCGATTGGCCTCTTGCCCAGATCAAGGACGAGTTCGCAGGCTTCAACCTGAAACCAGTCGAGGAAGACCTTCAGTGTTCGTTGCGGTGGCCAGACATCCGGGTCGCGCATCCAACTGTTGAGTTCTTCTTCGAAGATGGCCGGCCTAAGGCGACGCACGACTTTTTTGATGTCACGCGTATCTTCCGCTTCATCGATCAGGAAGATCTTCACCTGATGAAGATCGGGATCGTACTGCGGCCCGCCGTCATCAAAGGCATTCGCCCAATCGATGTAGGGCTGCTTCGGCCTGACCACCAATGCCGCACGATTCAGGAACTCCATGGTCACGCCGCTGTGGTCCTGTGGTGATAGTACTTCAACATGCCGCCCAAGCGTTCATGACATTCGATCGGGCCGGATGATGGGTTGACCTGATCGGAATCGAGCAGTTGGTTGCCCATCCCCTGGTGATTGCGTTCGCTGTGATAGTGGGCGACGTATTCATCAACAGCATGGCGTAGATGGGCTTCGCCAATTGGGATCATCTGATCCAGGCACTCTTCCTTAATGGAACGTATGAACCGCTCGCAGAAAGCGTTCAGATTGGGGCTCCTGGGTGGAAGCCGGACAGGATTCACACCCGAACCCTTTAATATTTCCCTAAACTCGCTCGTGAAGACCGGATCCCGATCGTGGATCAGGAACTGCTTGTGTCGGAGGCATCCGTCGATCCCATCCGCGAGGTTGCGTGCAACCTGCATTATCCATGGGCTATCGGGTTGCGGGCAGATACCTGCTACCTCAACGTGCCGTGTGGCCAGATCCATCACGATCAGTACGTGATAACGAACCAGGCCACCGAGTGTCCAGACTTCCACCGTGAAGAAGTCGGCCGCCGCGATGTGTTCCCAGTGCGCCTTGAGAAAGATATCCCAGCTTCCGCGTTTGCTCCGCTTCGGTGCCGGCTCGATCCCGTGCGCCTTGAGAATCCGGCCGATCGTTGTGTCGCTGACCCGATGGCCCAGGTTCAATAATGTGCCTTCGATACGGTCGTAGCCCCAACCTTGTTCTCCGTCGCCATGCGAACCACCAATGCCCGGATCTCTTTCATCACGCCCGGGCGGCCGGGCCCGCGGTTTTACTGCCATCGTACTTCCTGGCGATCAAGCGTCGGTGCCAACGCAGCAGCGTGTCGGGCGTGACCAGCGTGCCCAGTTCTCCCAATGCTTTACGTCCCAACAACTTCGCTTTGGCTGCAAGCCTCCGCCGTTGATCATCGGTGAATCGCAGACGCTTTTTACCACATTGCTCGCGGAGTACCCGATTCTCTTCTTTGAGGTAATCAATCACGGTCTGCTGGTGCCGATTGATCCAACCCGACAACGCAACCAACACGAACAGCCATGGGGAGTAACTCATCTCAGCCATTCTACCTAACCGATGCTTTGCAGATTCGTCCCGAAAACAACGATAGATGCATCCGTTAATCCATTGATGCCAATGCACTTCTACGTCGGCTGTGTTTTGAATCCATACGAGTATCGGACCAACAAGAACTAATAAAAGACTTTGCGAGATATGGATAAATATTCTAATTAATATCCCCGATGATAATCCAACACAATCCAATGGGAATGCTCTTGGATTGTTTTGTTAAGTCAATGGGTTCATTTCTTGAACCAAGAGCGGTTATTTTTGTTAAGTGGCGTATAGATACCAATAAAACGTCAATGATAGATCTCTGTCATTGACACTCGACCGAATCCGGTCATGGAGGCTCAGATGGCGGCGAGGGATTTGCTGTGTAAAAAAACCTTGGGGGTGGATTGGTTTAGCAGCTTAATCATTTTACTCGGTTGTGTGCTGTGGATTTCTACACCCACTTTCGCTGATAAACCTACACCAGACGAAGCGGTTAGCCTACTTCGTGATGGTAATGCACGCTTTGTCAAAGGTGAATCTCTGCACCCCCGCACGGATCACACGCGACTTACACAAGCCGGTGCAGAAAACCAAGGCGACCACGCATACGCCACAGTTATTACCTGCTCTGACTCTCGTGTGCCTGTCGAGCGTATCTTCGACGCGGGAGTCATGGATATCTTTGTCATCCGAGTTGCGGGAAATGTCTGTGACACCGATGAGGTTGGTTCGATCGAGTACGGCCTCGCCCACGTCAACACACCCGTGCTTGTTGTTCTCGGTCACACACAATGCGGCGCAGTAACCGCAGTGACCGCAGCCGTACAAGGACACGGCCACGCGCTCGAACGTAACATCCCGCCGCTCGTTGACAACATCCAACCCGCTGTCGAACGTGCTATCCACTTACATCCGGATGCAGAAGGCTCCGAACTTATTGAAGCTGGTATAGAGCAGAACGTTTATCAGTCGATTACCGATCTTTTTCACAAGAGTCCCGCGACTCGTGAACTCGTTAAGGCAGGCAAAGCTAAGGTCGTCGGTGCAATCTACGACGTGGGCACCGGCAATATCCGATGGCTTGATGAAACGAAGTCAACCGAATTGCTTGCACAAGTTGAAACGGACCCGTCCCGTGCGCTAAACGCTTTAGCTTCAGGCGAGCATGAGCAATCAACAACATCTCACACCGATACAAACCACAATCCTCAGACCAAACCAGTAGATGCCACAAATCACACTGAATCCGAGGTTAATCTCAGTTCGACAGGCACATTCGCTGCGCCCCCCCTTCCCGTATTGCAGCATGTATCGTTTGGGGCTGAAGCCGGTCACGTTGAACCCTGGGATCTGCATATCGAGCCGTACGAAAACGCGATCTCAACTTCGGTCTTGATTGGATTGACTATTCTGACCGTTGTCCTGACCATCCTGCTAAGCCTCCGGCTGGCAAAGATCAAGAGTTCCGACGGTACAATCCTCAGGGGCTTTACTATAGGAACCAAACTCACACTAACCATGGGCATTTTGCTGACCCTATTGCTCACATTGGGTACGTTTACAATGCACTCGCAGGATGTGGTTGAGAAGGATTCGCACAGGTACACAAGCCTCATGGTTGACATCGAGTTACTAAGTGAGATCGAACTCGATGTGCTGAATATGCAGCTAAGCGCACAGGGCTTTATCAGCAACAACAGCGATGAAGCATTGACAGAATATTCAAACCACGCGGCAAGTGCTTTAGATAAGATCCGAACCGCCAAGCAGGTGATCAAGGAGCCTGAACATCTGAAAATCGTCGAAGATATTGAACATCAGATTGTGGCTTACGACCAGCAATTTATACAAATAGTCAGGGTCACAGATGAACAAAACGCCATTATCAACGGCCAGCTTGATCCTACGATTAAACGTCTCGACAGTTTGTTGCATGCCGTCGTTGAATCGGCCGAACACGCGGGAGATACGCACCTCGCTACGGTAGCAGCCGACGCACTCAACCGGCTCTCACTGGGTCGTGCAGCGATCAGCAGGTTCATACGAACCGCGGCCCCAGCCGACGCAGCTATCGCAGAGCAGCAGGTCGAGTTGGGGGAACACGAACTGACCCAGCTCATCCAGGCATCAGATGATCCATCTATCAAGCACTGGCTCAGCGAGGCCGATCAGGGGTATCAGTTCTATATCGAACGTAATGACCGGCTTGGAAAACTGATCGCCAATCGTCAGGCTATCATTCATGACGAGTTGTTACCAGACGGCCAAGCGGTGATGGTAGATGCGGAAGAACTAATCGGCTTGATTAATCAGGAAGAGGAACATCTCCAAGATGAAATCGACGCGAGTACTGCAGCAGCACGTGTCGAAATGCTTATCATCATCTTGATTTCGGTATTAATCACAGTATCGGTTACCATCTGGCTTATCCGCAACATCACAACCACACTGAGCAAAGTGCTTAAGGCTCTTCAAGCCGTATCCGTCGGAGATCTGACTAATGAGCCGATGGCAATTACATCCAAAGATGAAATGGGTGAACTCGCCCGTGCCACCGACCGCATGAGTGGATCATTAAAGGAGATGGTTTCTGAGCTGACGACGACTTCCGAGGAAGTGACCTCTGCCGCGACCGAAATATCTGCTTCCAGCGAAGAAATTGCAACCGGGGGACGCGAGCAGGAATCACAACTGTCACAGATAGCATCAGCTATTGAACAGATGTCCGCCGCCGTCGCGGAAGTCGCCCAGAAAGCCTCGGAAGCCTCTACCACAGCCTCCCGTGCTGGTGAATGCGCCCAGCAAGGGGGCATGATCGTCAGTAATACTGTCGAGGGCATGCACCAGATCCAGAATGCCGTAAATGCAAGCGCTTCAAGCGTGCAGGAGCTGGGCAAACGCGGCGATCAGATCGGACAGATCATCGCTGTAATCAATGACATTGCCGATCAGACCAACCTGCTCGCGCTCAACGCTGCCATCGAAGCCGCCCGAGCCGGTGAGCACGGCAGAGGTTTCGCCGTTGTCGCCGACGAGGTTCGTAAGCTCGCCGATCGTACAACAACCGCAACCGAAGAAGTCGGCGATTCGATCAAGGCGATCCAACAAGAAACCAGCGAGGCCGTCACACGCATGCAGACCGGCACCGACAGTGTCGAGCAAGGCATGCAACAGGCTGCACAGGCAGGCGACAGCCTCCAAGAAATCGTTAGTGCCGCCGGTGAGGTCGCGACCATGATCCAATCGATTGCCGCTGCAACCGAACAGCAATCAAGCGCTAGCGAAGAAGTCAGCCGAGGTGTTGAAAATGTCGCAGCTGTTGCCCGTCAGGCCTCCGAAGCCACTTCGCAAGCCGCGGTCGCTTCGACTCAACTGTCCAGCAAAGCCGAACAACTGCTGCAAATGGTCGGTAGGTTCAAGGTCTAGACAGATCAATCAAATACCCCACTCAAACGCCCCGACATGTTTTCAGTCGGGGTGTTTTTGAAGTGGTTAAATTGCGAGTTCAGCGAGTACCAGCCGCCGCGTGGAGGGTGGTCCCCAATGTCGGACACTGCCCGATTTTGCCTTATTTTACACGGCTATCCGATCGTAATAACTCAACAGCCCGCCCGACAAAGCATGCCGGTGAACAGGCCCGATTCCCGCGATCGGAGGCGGCGATTCGATCGCACTAATGGGGATAGAATCGTGGTTCATAGTTAATGTCCAGTTATCTTTGCCTTGATGTGGGCGTAGACCACTTTGGGAGGCGGGCCAATATGTCGAGTATCCATGTTTCATCTGTGAATCACGAGGCTCTTTGTCGACGGTAGCCGGCAATACCAGCACTGCCCAGTGCAAGCAAGGCAACCGATGAAGGTTCAGGCACGGCACCGGCGACGATCGGTGTGTCGGGCACGCTTTCAATCGCGACACCTGTGATGTGGGCGCTGACTTCGCTGCCGACACTTAATACTTCCACGCCGATCCAGCCGTGGAAAGCATCATTCGGATTACCGGTGGTTGAACCCACAGACTTTTCAAAGCCGATATAAAACGTGCCTCCGCTGGCGGCGAAGTCGCCCGTCAAACCATCGGCCGAGAGTAATTGGAATTTGGGCTGATCGGGCGCGGCCGACGTACCGCTGTCCTGAGTCGAGACAACATAATCCGGGCTGTCCAGCAACGTGCCCGCGGTGTAACCGGTAAGGCTCGCCACGGGAGGATCTATCTCATTGACATCACCGGAAAACGCCTCGTTGGTATACACCGAGATCGAGAACGCATTGCCAGCCGTCGGCTTCGTACCATACACGCCGTTAACCGTGTCGGCCGTGACGGTGAATATCGGATCGTTGTCGGAATTCTCCCCCAAAGGCGGCTGCTCAATATCAAATGAGGTTGTACCGCTGCTGCTGATCGTAACATCCAGCGGTGTGTATACGACGCCGGCCGTCGCCGAAGGCAAGGCAAGCCCGCCGACACCGGCAACGCCTGCAACCATACCGGTGAGTTTGACGAAGCTGAGTGACCGATTCGCTGCGGACCGATCATTCGTGTTTGTAGTCATCTGCATCCTGTTCTCCTCTCCTGAGTTTTTGAACCAACAAGCCATTCGGTGTCCAACCAGGCGCATAAAGATAGATCGCGCCAAATTGATGAGGTTCTGGCATAACCGAGGGCGTCGTGTCCGTTCGTTAACCCTCAAGATCCTGAGCACGGACAGAAAAACCTGATTCAAGTGTTGCCGGTTCTCCGCTCCTGCTGCTTTGGACAAAGTCAGACCTGCTTAGCATAACCGACGAAATCTGTAAGTCAAGATGCTAGCCTAGCAAATTGACGATAATAATCGTATATGATGCCCATTTGGTAATTGGCTGATATCAGGGCCGTTACATGGTGTTTAGGGCCGGTATAGGGATATACCCACCCGTCCGACACCCTCCTGGATGGTGGTATTGTGACCATTAAAGCTCCCCATGTGACGGCAAACGATCCTCATACCGGCGAAGTCTCCATGATGCTCATAACCATGCTGACATGCCACCTTGATTTACTTGAAGGATGATGCCCAGTGCCTGAAACGCGTGTTCTATTGATCGGCTGGGAGGCTACGGACTGGTCTTTGGTGGACCCCATCCTGACCAAAGGTGGGATGCCGCATCTGGCAGGGCTGATCGCACGGGGCCACCGGGCACTGCTGCTACACCGCCCTCCCCTGTTGCCGGCAACCCTTTGGAGCACACTGCTGACCGGCGCCAACCCATTAAAGCACGGCGTGGTCGCCGAACGCGAGATACGCCCCGACGGTTCGGGCTTACAGACGATTGGTAGATCTGCTCAATGCGTCGCCACACTCTGGCAACGCTTGGAATCAAAAGGCATCCCGACTGCAGTCGTTGGCTTCCCCGCAACACATCCGGCCGTACCGCTATCGAGCGCGAGTATTTCGGATTATTGGATATCGACAGATATCAAAGACCAAGAGGCATCGGTTCAACCAGACAGTCTTCAAGAAACACTCAACACGCTTCGGATCACTCCCGACGAGATTGATGTTGCGACATTGCGTTCTTTCCTGCCCAACGCATCGGGCATCGTCCCAAATGATCCGAGGCCAACGATTCTTCGAAAATGCCTGGCGCAAACCGCGAGCTGGCACGCGGTTGCCACCGCCGTAGTCGAACGGAGCGACTGGCGTTTCGCGGCCGTACACTACCACGGCCTCGGTCCGCTGTGCAGGCACTTCCTGTCGTATGACGCCCCGGCCGCGAAAGACGTATCCGAACACGACACACGCTGTTACGCCGACGTGATCACCAATGCTTTGCACTTCCACGACCTGATGCTCGGACGCCTGATCGAACTTGCGGGCGATGACACTATAATCATGCTCGTATCAAATCACGGCGTTTCACGCGGACCGAACCGCCCAACCGCCACACCGAAGTCAGCCACGCAGGTTATGTCAGGATTAAAAAGGGAAGCCATGGCCGTCATCGCCGGCAACCCGACTTTTCAACTGCCCGCGATTATCCCCGCAGCGGACTTCTCCTCCATCGTGTTATCTCTGTTTGGAATAGACTGCCCCGAACAAACACTTCAACCATTAATCGAACCAAATAAAAAGCCTGGTAGTTCCACGCAGAATCTAGAACAACCGGAAGACCGGTCAGTCAGCTACCTGCATTCTCTGGGCTACGTTGATAAGCCGGATGGTTACGCACGTGCGGCTAACAACAGGCTCGAAGCCGACAAGAACCACATCCTCGCGTTGGCTTGCCATGAATACGGCCAAACACAACGCGCGATCGAAATCCTGGAAACGCTCGTCGAACAATTCCCCAATACCACCGAATACGCCATCAGCCTCGCGGAGTTGTACGCGTCAACCGGCGAAGCCGAAGCACTAAGCAAGCTGGTAGACCGGCTCGCCAGGGCATACCCCACATCGCCCGTCGCACAGCTTGGCTTGGGGATCGCGGCAATGCTGCGCGGCGATCACGAAACCGCACGAAATACCCTACTAAAATTGGCTGAATCGTCGGCAAAACCCATCCCCTGGCTGCTGGCAGAGGCCGGGCGCGCAATGCTGAAAATGAAGTGCCATAAACATGCAATCGAGCTGTTCACCAAAGCGCTCGAAAACGATGAGAACCTTGCCGACGCTTATGCGGGCCTGGCATCGGCGCAACTTGTATGCGAAAACACCGAGGCTGCGATAGCTTCATCTCAGAAAGCCGCAAACCTTCGGCCACACGACCCGCAGATCATGTTTTTGCACGGCGAAGCACTCATGGCGGGCGGCAGGGATCAAGCGGCAAGGCTTTGGCTCGAAGATGCACTTCTCGCCGATCCGGATTCCGTACAGATCATCCGGACACTAGCCGTACTGTATGAACGGCTGGGCAATCAGGCACACGCCAAGGACCTGCGGGAACGGCTGATGCTTATTCAGTTCCACCAGTCGCAGAAGCAGCGTCTAGGATTCGATACGGCTCTACGAATACGCGGGTAGTCACGCCGAGTTTGTCGCAGAACCGGATCGTGTCGGTGTGCTTTTTATGTGTGAAGTAGGTCAACGTGTGCACACCGATCTCAACACAACGCCGCCAACCGTACAGACGCAACGCGATGTTAGCCCAAGTGCCGCGGAAAGGCGTATCGACGATGATTGCCTCGACAAACCCAAGCCCCGCTTCTTCCATCGTCCGCCCCAGTATCACACCGACAAGCTGCCCATCCAGTTGCAAAACAGGGGATGCATACGCATTAAACCTGCGAGCCGAGTCCCCTGTGATCTGGCCAAGTATCTCGTCGTACGATCCGCCGATATGTTTTTGATACAACCGGGCTATGGCCGTCGGGTCCACCTCATCCAGATTCAATACGTTAAGCCCCTCGGGTACTCGGCCACGCTTGCATAGCTGTGCCCAGATCGGTTCGATCAGGTCCAGGCCCGACTGCACCGTAATTCTCCCCTCCGTCGTCCGCTCTCCGTGGACAAATCCGAGTTGTAGCCAGAATTGCTCAACCTCACTCCCGACTTCGATCGCTCCCCAGGTATAGAGCGCCTGCCCACCCCACCGCCTGACCGCTGGGATAACGCCTTCAATCAAAGCCTTCTCCACACCTCGGCCCCGCCATGGTGCGACCACATGCAGGGCAATCTTCACCCCCACGACCGGCTCATGGCGAAATGTTGGATCGGCCGCGATCGCACCGATGATGACATCATTAGCCGTATCGATCGCGACCCATGTCTTGACCCTCGCCCCCAAATGCACCACCTCAGGCAACAGCATCCGCAGTACACGCCAGTCGCTGCGGTCGCCCGGGCGTATCTTCAGATCACTGGTACACAAATCAAAGCTACCCATCGTGGTGTCAGAACTTCTACCGATTCAATGAGGCGATTGAATCAGCACGCATTCGAATCAAGACTATTTATACCAGGCAACAACCTCTCCAACCGCAGCACCAGACGATCTGCACCATCGGTTCGCCCCCGGCCGCCCTGGCATCTAAATCGAGCCGGGCATACGCTGATACCGTCAAGCTGGGTAACGCGGACATCGTTATTCCAAATGCCTGAATAATCTGAAAATAAAGCATTGCAATCTGCTAGTCAAGCACCTAGAATAGCATCAAGTCGGGCGGGGGAACAGATCATTTGGGCTTGTAACTTGTGGAATGCAGAGATTGATTCGATGCTCATATCCCGTGCAGCAGACTATGCTTATTCACTGTACTCGTTCGGCCGAGTGATGACATACGCCCGGAATGCCCCCGTAGATCGGCGAGTCAGCCAGAGCAGCGTACATCGTCGATCTAACCATCCCGCAGCCGGGTTCACGCTTATCGAACTGCTGGTCGTCATCAGCATCATCGCCCTGTTGGTCGGCATCCTTTTGCCCGCGCTCGGCGCGGCCCGACAGCAGGCCCTCAGCATGAAGTGCAAGTCTTCGCTCCGACAGTTCGGCATCGCGTGGACCGCCTATGCCACCGACAACGATGACTGCGTCTATGTCGGCTCCAGTCATCAAGGTAATTATGAGGTTCAATGGTGGGCCGCCGAAGACCTGACCACGGGTGAAGCGGTACGGGAAAAGGGTTCGCTTTACCCTTACATGCCCAGCGGAGAAATCCGCGACTGTCCGAACGCCGATGGTCTCGGGACAAACCTGGGACTGGATGAGGACGCTCCAGTTGCTTATGGCTTCTCCGCCACAGTTCACGACAGTGGTCATTATGCTTTCCCGAATCTGCTGCTGAAACTCGTTGAAGTCCAGATGCCTAGCGAAACTTTCTGGTGGGGTGACGGTGGTCGCTATCTGAATGGTGAATTAGCTCGTTGTGAAATCACAGATTGTGAGGGTGGCTTCGGATACCAAGCAGCATTTCATGGCCGGCACTCAGGCAAAGCCAACATCCTCTGGCTCGATGGACACGCAGACTCACGCGAACCCAACTACACCAACCCCGGCACGGGCGTGCTGTTCGGCAACTCAACACAAGAACAGCGAAAACAGGCATTCCTTGGCGACCTGATGCCTGAAGGCGTCGTATACGGCGATGAGAATCAAACCTACTACTTCTGGAAAAACAAAGACATCAGGAGGCTCCGCGAATAACGACATTTGCCGATCTCTGTCTAAAACAAAAGCACTCATACCAAGCAAACGTAATACGGAATGGAGCCTGATGAAAACCATGAACAGACTCATATATATCATACTGATCGCAACCTGCTTTGTTGCGTCAACGACCGCCCGAGCTCAGGAACAGGACAAGAAGCCAGATCCGATCATTGTCGAGATGACCGCCCTAGCCAAACAGTGGGAAACACTGGTGCCCGACACCTCCGCCCTGAACGACCCGGCGGCACGCGAAGCGGTGCGTGAGCAGGGTTTAGAGCTTTGCGAACAGTTCCTCGTCAAACTGGATGAGTGGAAACAGAATCACAGGCCCATGCCGTTTGTAATTTCTCTCAGCCTGGGCTTCCTCACCAACTACATCGTGCTCGGCGGAGACCCGTCGGATGTCCCCGTCTCCGAAGGCGAAGCGGAGGTCGCTTCCAATATCGCGAAGTTCATCACCGGCACACACGAAGATCAGCAATCCCTGTTTAATAAGTGCAAAGAGGTTCTGGATAAAGACCCGACCGACATGAAAGCGACTTTATCGCTGGCGATGATGACGAAGTATGCGAGTCTTGCGACTCCTGAACTGAAAAAGCAACTCGCCGCCTACCGTGAAGACGCGATGAAACGCTCAGGCCGCACCAAGCAGCTCGCCGAAGCCGCCGAACGCATCAAGGCATTTGAGGGCAAGCCCATGGTTCTGAAAGGCACGTTAGTCGACGGCACCGAATTCTCCACCGAACAATGGAAAGGTAAAGTCATCCTCGTCGACTTCTGGGCAACCTGGTGCGCCCCCTGCCGGGCTGAGCTGCCCCATCTCAAAGAAGCCTACGAGAAGTACCACGATAAGGGTTTGGAAATAATCGGCGTGTCCAATGACTTCAATAAGCAGGCGCTCGAAGCATTCATCAAGAACAACCCCGATCTACCTTGGCCTCACTTTTTCGATTCGGGCAAGGCAGAGCAACGTGGATGGCACCCGCTTACCAGAGAGTTCGGCATCAACGCGATTCCCGCGTTGTTCCTCATCGACCGTAACGGCGTCTGCAACTCGGTTACAGCAAGAGGGCACCTGGATGAAATGATCCCCCCGCTGCTCGAGGAAGTACCTGCCGATGCTTCAGCATCGGCCAAACCCGTTCAGGTCGGACAATGATCAATCCGTATGACACACTGGCTTGTCGTGTCACTTTTTACTTCAGGAAGAGAAAGAGATGAGTACAGAACACGCGATGGATAGCGAAACCGGTAAGTTTGGAACGCTGCCTCTAAAGACAATGCTTGCGATGGGTGCGGTCGGCGTGATAAGCACCGAGGCCGGCGCAACAGTTGTCTATCAGGATCTGGACATCACACTATCGAGCGATGCGACCACGTCGCAAATAATCACGGTCCCAAGCGGGCTGACGGGCAACAGCGATATCGATGGGAACGACTTGCTCATGTTTGAGATTGATACGGTCAACGGCATCAGTGGGAGCAAGCCGTTTGGCTCGAGCGTCTCGGTCGACGGTTACTACTTCATAGACGGGTCCACCTACGTGGACCCCGATCCGAATATCAATACAGACTTTGAGCATATTGAGGCGCTCACCTTCGCGCTCAACGACGAGATCGGCCCCAGCACACCGGGCGACATCTGGAACCCATTCGTCGGACAAATCACTGGCGACGAAACCGCCAAAGCTAGCGATCACTTGCTACTCGCATCTGCCGATGGAACCACCGACCTCTACGGCAACGCGGGCTGGTACGCACCCGGCCTCGGCGAGCAGTACTTTGGCTTCGCCATCGACAACGACAACAACGATAGCGCTACCGGTACATCGTTCTACTATGGCTGGCTAGGCGTCGAGGTCCTCTCCCTTGATGACCCGAGCACAACCGAAGTGCAAGAACCCATCAGCGTCAAGTTCACCGGCATCGCCACGGAAACCGATCTGGATACACCCATCCTCGCAGGCTTCACCGGTACACTTGCAGGTGATCTTAACGGCGACGGATACGTCGGACTGGACGACTTGGATATCGTGCTCGGTAACTGGAACCAGAGCGCTTCCGCGGGCAACCTGTTACAAGGCGACCCATCCGGCGACGGTTATGTCGGACTGGACGACCTGGACATCGTCCTCAGCAATTGGAACACAGGAACTCCGCCCACGACGAGTAACGCTGTTCCTGAGCCGACCTCAGTCGCTCTACTCGCAATGGGGGTTGCGGGTCTGGCTTCGTACCGCCGGCACAGAAAACCGTAGTACGTATGAATCGAATATGTTATCTTAAGCTATAACAAGATTGTTATGACTCACAGATCACAAACCTGTGAGTCTTTCCAGCAGCTACGATAAAGTCACATGATTATTCATTCTTCAAACCAAAGCAATCCGACCACCGAGAAAGAAGATTCGTTCACCGCCGACTTCGGCAGGGTAATGGATCGTGTTCGGTTAACTCTGACAGACCTATTCTCTCACTTCCCAAACGGGATACGCAAGAGTCGAGATGCACAAAAATACCTTGGCGTTGACTCGAACCTGAGCTGGCTGCTATTGAAAGTACTTGCTTGCCCGGATGCTTTAGGCGCATCACGTTTTGTCCCTTCGAGCGTATCCATGCAACGCGTCTTTGATGCCGCACGCAAGAAGGGCCTAGATCGCGCGCAAGTCGACGAGGCGGAACAAGCGTTCAAGGAGTTTGAGCAATATGTAGAAGATCATGCAGGCGACCGCGCCAGTCTCGAGTCGATGGTTGCCGGTCGTACGTTCGGCGACCAGACCGACCCGATCTATCAGGCCGACCTGCAAAGCCGAAAGGCGATCTTCAAAGGCCACATGTACTACTGGGGCATGGAAGTCGCGACCCGCTCGGTCACCGCAGTTATCGCGCCCAGCAAAGAAGGCAAAAACAGAGTCGACTACGGGCACATCCGCACCTTCCAGGGGCTCCGTCGCCTGCGAGCCGAAGCCAACATGCTGGTCGACCGTGTTCAATTCTTCAGCGGAGACAAGCACCCCGATGAAGCCTCTTTAATGCCATTAGACCCTGACACCGTACAGCGGATCGGTGCGCCACTTATTGAAGAGTTCTGCTCCAAACCCTTGCCGGAATTCTCTACCATCTCGAATGAGCACGGCGAAACACGCACGGAACTGCTCGGCGCCGAGGTCGGCCAAAAGAGCCGGGTAGACCTCGCCTTCGGTAGCCTGCGACGCAAGGCAGACATCACGCCCGGGTTCAATGAAGGCCAACTCATGCTCGGTGCAAGGACGCGTGTCTGGATCCCCACCAAACTTCTCGTCCTGCACATCCTTGTCCATGCCGACGGCTTCCCAAACGAACGGATGCAGCCGCTCCTGAAGGTCAACGGTCACGCCTTACAAACCAGACCCGACGACATGTACGAAGCGCATGGACAGTTGCCATTCACAGAACAACTGCAATATGTCGGCCGCGGTGAAGTCGGGGCTCATACCATCGATATCCCCAAGCACGTTCAGATCGCAAGACATATCACCGACAAAGCTGGATGGAATCTGACCGACTTTGACGTTTACCGTGCAAAGATTGAATACCCCATGATAGACACGACCGTAAGCGGATATCTTTTATTTGATGCAGATTGATGTAGTCGTTTGAGACGGTCGAGGCCTTTTGAAGTGGTCCATTCGCGAGTTCGGCGAGAACCAGCCGCCGGCCGGGGGTGGTCCAAAACACTATGAAAGCCGGGTCTCCCGGTGAGCGGTCCTCGGGCTCATAATAGGCCCAGTCAACAGCTCGTCGAACGGACAACCTCAGCCAAGGAGACCCGACATGGCATCCATCCTCGCAATCGACCTGGGCAAATACAAGAGCGTCGCCTGTAACTATCAGATGGAAACCGGCGAAGGGACATTCAGGACGGTTCCCACACGACCACAGACCCTGCACGACCTGATCGTGGCTTGTTCGCCGGGCCGTGTGGTCATTGAGACGGGCAACCAGGCGGGGTGGGTGAAGGACTTGTGTGAAGCGTTGGCGGTGCCGATCGAGGTGGCCAATCCCAATCACGAGGGCTGGCGGTGGAAGAACGTGAAACGCAAGACAGATCGGGGCGATGCCCTGAAGTTGGCCAAGCTCTCGGCGGCAGATCAGCTGCCGACGGTGCAATTACCGAACGCTCGCACGCGCCAGTGGCGGGCATTCATCGCGTATCGGGGGAAGCTGGTCAGTCGTCGAACGGCAATCAAGAATAGCATCCGCGCGCTGCTCGACCGTCAGGGCTACCGGACCGCAGCGGGCCGGGCGGCCTGGACAGTGGGGCGAGTCGAGGCCATGCGTGCGTGGGCGCAGACGCGTGCGAATATCGGAGACGCCGACCTGTGGCCTATCCAACTGACGATGGAACTGAAGGCGCTGGAGCAGGTACAAGGCATGATCGAGGAGGTAGAGAAGAGGCTGGATGTGATAGGCGAAGCGGATGAACGAGTCCGTCGGCTGCGCACCATCCCGGGGGTCGGGCCGCGTCTGGCGGAGATCGTGGTGGCGACACTGGATGATCCGCACCGATTCAAAAGCCGACGAGAAGTCGCGGCGTACGCGGGGTTGGTGCCGCGACAGTTCGAGTCGGGCACCATGAGTCGTCGGGGCCGAATTACGGGGGCTGGCCAGAAACTGTTGCGTGCGTTGCTGGTGGAAATCAGTTGGATGATGAAGCAGAACAACCCGGCGTTGTATCGGATCTTTGAACAGGCCTGCCGGGGGAGCAAGACCCGCCGAAAGGTCGCCATCGTGGCCATGGCACGTCGGCTTCTGATCATCTGTTGGGCGATGTTGCGCGATCAGAGGGATTGGCGTGAACCAACGGCCTTGGCGGCGTGAGACCAGAAGATACATCGTGGCCGTGACTATCAAACAGGAATCGGCGAAGATTCGACAGGATGCAGGTGAGAGCCCGTCCGACATTCTGGGCAACGGAGCCCGGGTCCAAAACTGGGACTCGCCGCAGCAAGTGACATGGGACCACGCCTGAGCCAAGCGACCACTGGTGGCGTGGACAACCCGGATAGAAAACTGAACTATCCTGCCGAAACCAACTTGACAAACCCGGCTTCATAGAAATGTCGGGCACTGCCCGTTTTTACCTTACTTCATGCCGCTTTCCGCTCGTAATGGCTCAACAACCCACCCAACAACTCGTGCCGCTGGACAGGCCCGACTTGCTCAGTCGACGGCGGTGATTCTGTCGTGCTAATGGGGATAGAATCGTGGCTCATCGTCAACGTCCGGTTGTCCTTGCCTTGATGTGGTCGAAGCTCATTGTAATAGCTGGCGTATGCTTGAACGATGTGATTCAAGTGACCTAAGCTGAAGCAGAAGAAGTGGTTCAGACATTCGCGCTTTAGGCTCCCGATCCATGACTCTGCAAAACAGTTCGCTATCGGAGTCTGGTAAGGCGTTCGTATAACCGCCCTACCGGCATCATAGAAAAACGCATCAAATTGCTTCGTGAACTTGGTATCCCGATCGTGGATGAGATTCTCACCCGTCAGCCCTTCATCCTCCAGCCAAAGGGATAAGTTCCTCGCCTGCTGCTGTACCTATTCGCCTGTCGGATGGTATGTCGCGGGACTCACGAAAACCCTTCTGCTACCCAGATGGATAAACGCCAGGCAGTAGGCCATGTGGGTTCCGGACACCGTCCAGACCTTCTTGCAGAAGAAGTCGCAAGCCACCGTGGTGTTAATATGGGCAGCGACGAATGTACGCCAAGGTGTAGTCACGCCCTTTGGCGCACGGCGGTCCGGGTCAGGTAGCACCCCTTCGTCCACCAGAACTCGGTGCACCGAACTCCGGCTTGGCCGTAACGTCAGCTTTCTTAGTTCACCAACGATCCGCCTTACGCCCCAGCCGTTATTCTCCTTCGCTATGCGCAGGATTAATGCCCGCACCGAGGCAGTCATCCGACGTGACCGGCCGACTCGACCCGTGACGCGGCCCTCCTTCTGTTCACGTAACCATCGCTTATAGGTCTTGACACTCACGATCCTGACGAGATCATCTACTCTATGCTCCAGCTTTTTGCCCAACCGAAGCATGCGATTACGCTCTTCCGGAGACAGGATCACACGGTTCCCTGGCACCTTCCCTTTATACAGTTCGAGTTGGAGTTTCAAGAACCTGATCTGGCTATCTCGACGTGCCGACCAGGCCTCAACAAGGATCGTAAACAACACAATCAACCAATTCGGCAGCATCTTCTCCACTCGCCTAAGTCCAGTATTAGCAACTGCCCAACATTATGGGCCACCCCCGAAGGATTGCCAGTCGATGCCGATTTACCTGGCCCCCTCCGCCGACCCAATCGCCAGCAGGCCCCCACCCCAAACACCCCCGATTTGTTTTTAAAGAAATCTGAAATTCACCGGGCCAGCACCACAAAAAAATCATACCCGGCTTCCTGAAGAGGGTTTGGACCACTCTACGGCAACCCGACCAATGAGATAAGCGATTTCAAGATCATGCCCTGCTTTACCTACACCTGACTTCAATTATGTTGCTTGACTTATCATTGATAGCTAGTACAGACCAGACAACGTTACCATGCTCAACCGTGATCTTATAGGTACCCAGGAAGCCTCGCAGACCTGCACAGCCGTCGGCATCTGTAGTCAGTACTTCATCTGTCCACCAATGATTCCGCACCAGGCCCATCCACGCTTCACCATGTGATCGGGGATTCCAATCTTGATCGAACAACGCGGCGTCTGGCTTCCAGTGTCTTTCCGACCAAAAGCCCCAAAGTACAACCCCACTGACCGCCCGGTGACTGAACAGTACCGTCATTACATCACGCATGTAATCCGCACGAAGTTTGTCGTTCGGGATAACCATATCCAACTCGGTCACCTTGATCGGCAAGCCAAATTGTTGGAACGTGTCGAGTATTTCAAGCATCTTCTCGGGCGGTGTGATGACCGCGCCGAAGTGTCCCTGCATGCCTATGCCGTCTAGAGGTGCGCCGCTATCGATCAGGTAACGTATAGTCTCAAGGTAATGCCGAACGTGACCCGAATCCACGTTCCCGGAGGTCAGGATGCCCCAGTCATTGATATAGAGTTTCGCTTCCGGATCGGCTTCACGGGCAATCCTGAACCAGTCAACCATGACTTCCCGACCGAAGATATCCATCAAGTCGTGGTTGTTGTAAGGCTCATTTAACACGTCCCAATCGGCCATCTTTCCCTTGTAGAGACTTGTTGTATCCCGGACACGCTCCTCGACACGCTGCCTCAACTTTTCGGGATCACTATCCAGCGCCCGCAGGTCCTTGGGCAACTTCGTCCAGCCCGGCCAGACAAGCACATGTCCCCGCACGTTGATATCGTTGGACAGTAGCCAGTCCAAAGCGGGTGCGATGTCGTCGGGATCACAAAAAAAGTGGTCGGGCCACTTCAGGTCATTCTCAAACGTAACTTCGTTGAATAACTGGACTAGCTTATCGCGGTAGGTCGCCAGCGCCGGGTCGTCTCGGTTGGCGCATGCTTCTGCAGTGACCGCACTACCGAACACGAATGCGTGCCGTAGCATCTCTACTCTCACATCGGCATCTGGCAGTGGATTCCCGTCTGGACCGGTCACGCGGATCGTCATGTCACCCTTGCGGTATTCTTCGATCCGCTGTTGCGCTTGTGCACGCCATGCCGCGTCCGGCTCCCTGCCGGCATAACTCAACTCCGTCTTGGGTAGTTTGGTGACGTCGAATCCTCTACCGTAGTTGGTCAGTTCCACACCGGCAATATCAATCTGCTGGGCACCGAAACCGAGTTGGAAGGTCAGCCTCGCTTCGCCCACCTTATATCCACGGGTAAGCGTAAACGGTATGTCGTATCGCTTCCATTCGGACCCCGCACTGATCTTCACGTGCATCTGGTTCGTATAGTCACCGCCGCCCAGTTCGAACTTTGCATCTGCAAAACACTCGCCGGTCATCGACTCGTTACAGCGGATATACAAGGTAGCATGCAAAATATCGCCTTTCTCCAGTGTCTGGCGATTTGGCATAAGCAACTGCACGTCCCACGGGTCATCGGTCTGCGACTTGACCGTCACACGTGCCGCCTGGGCAAACGCCTGACCCGTCACAGCCACACGTCTGATCGATGCCAGATCCGATGACGCTTCAAGCGTAAAGTCCACCGCGTCCTTTCCATCAATAACCGAAGCGCCCGGTGGCATCGCGGGACCGACACCCGCCATTGCCACGTCGACACAGAGCGTCGCTATCACCATATACAATAGACTGGCGAAGATATCTCCTCGCCAGCCTGCTTGATTCGCACATCTCTTACGTACCATCAGCATAGGTGTCCTATACATCAGGAGAATGATCCTCTGCGCCAAAGCACCACCAAGCCACCGAGGCTTAGTAAGGTAAACGATGCCGGTTCTGGGATAGCGCTGCCATTGGGTGGGGTGCCGGTGTTCCAGTTATTCAGCACGATGTCCAGATCAGCCAACCCCACGAACCCGTCGCCGGTCGGATCGGCGGCGGCGTCAGCCGGCGGCACGTCCAGGTTCCAATTGCTGAGGATGATGTCCAGGTCGTCCAAGCCGACGAATCCATCACCGTTCAAGTCGCCGGGCAAGTTCGTTACCGTCAACTCACGGATCTCGATGCTCTCGATCTCGATGTTCAGCCGTGAGGTCGCTGATTCCCCCTCGGTCTGCAGCTGCATCTTGATCAGGCCGAAGTTCTGGAGCATGTCGCCGGGGTTGAGCCCGTACGTCGTCGTGACGCCCGACTCCGAGCCGCTGCCCAGTGGGATCACGACCTCGGTGAAGTCGGTCGTGTTGAAGTCGGTGGTATCGAAGCTGAAGATAAAATCATCCCCGGCGCCGTCGGGGTCTTCATCGCTGAGTAGAACGTTGAACGTTGAGGCGTCGTTGTTCGCCAGGAGCTTGGCGTTGACGACCAGTTCGGCTTCGGTCGCTTCGAAGTCAACGTTTGCATATTCGACACCTAATCCACCGAACGACGTACCGGGGAAGTCGCCGCCGGCTTGCAACTCGGCATCCACTACGATGTTACCACTGGTGGTAACCACTGCGCCCGCAGAACTCATTGAACCGAATGTAAAACTCGAAAACGCTCCGTCGTACGTCGCGGCATCCAGCCGGGCGATGGTCGGGTCGTCGGGATCAACGATCTTGATGGTGTCGATGTCGATGACCAGCGGATCAGTCCCCGCGAAGACACTCTGGACCTGCACGGTTTTCAGACCGTAATTCTGGATGCCGTCACCGGGCCCGTAGCCGAACGTGGTCTGGCTGTAGACCGGGCCGGGCGAGGTCAGGTTCTGAGTAAGTGTCACGAACGAGCCGGGTGTGACCGAGGCGATATTGAAGTTGAACTGATAGTCTTCGGCGTTCAGGGTCCCGTCGAGGTCGGTCAGGACGACACGGAACTCGGAGGCGACGTTCGTCGCATCAACACGGAGAGTCACTTCAAGCTGAGCGTTGGAGGGATCGAAGTCGACAGGCCACGCGGTGACATCAGCCCCGAGTCCACCGAACAAGCCGTTGTTGCCGTCGCTGTCGGTCTGCAGATCGATGCTGATGTAACCGCTAGACGTATCGACCACCCCCGCCGGGGAGAAGTCTGTATAGGTGTAACCCGACGCATCGAACAGGTCCACGTCGAACACCGCCAGGTTGGCCGCGCTGCTTAGTGAGGCGGTACACGCAAGCACGCCCGCACCTAAGACGGCGCCCCAGCGAGTCGTTTGAACATTCTGAATCATATCCATTCTCCAAAATTGGTTACCAAGTGTTAGTACGATCAGATTACGCAGGTCTTAATAAAGAGGTGGCAGACGCCTGCCCCGACCATCAGGATTCGTGAAGTTAGCGCACCTTTCTACGGGCAAGCACACCCAGACTCACCAGTGAGCCGACCAACAGCGAGGAGGGTTCCGGGACAAGCTTGACATAATCGATCTCGACGTTGAGTCGACCGACCGAGCCGTAACCCGCTTGGACCTGGAACTGGTCGAAGCCGGGGTTTTGGATGCCGTCACCGGCGGCGTAGCCGGACGCCGCCTGGAAGTAGGTGGGGCCGGGAGCGAGGAGGTTTTGCGTCAGTGTTACAAAACCACCGGCCGTTGTCAGCGAAGAGATATCGAACGTGAACTGGAACTGGTCCGCGGTCCCGGGATCATCCCGGTCTCGATAGAGGATCTTGATTTGGGTCGCTTCGTTGTTCTCGAGGATCTTCAGACGCAGCTCGATGTCGACGTCGGCAGGATCAAAATCTCGCTGTAGGTAATCGACGCCGATGCCACCGAACACACCGTTACTGCCGTCGCTGTCAACTACGTCCAGTATGATGCCCGACGAGGTGACTGTCACGGCCCCGGCGACCGAGTAATCGCCGAAAGTGAACGAGCCTGCGCCGTTCTCGGGATTTGTGGGCAGGACATTCTCATCGAACGTGGCGATGGAGCCGTAGGTCGGTAAGGCGATGCAAGCAGCCAGGCAGGGGATGGAAACCTTGATAAGACTCTTGACCAAGTTCATGTTGACTCTCCTCCAGTAAATTCTGATTGCCAAACGGAAGCAGAAAAGGGTCCGCCCTGGTGACGGATTCCACATTTGTCGATTAAGACTGAGGCACCGGTCCGGTCGAGCCGCGCACGATCAGGTGTTGCTTGAGGGTGACAGTTTCACGTTCCATTCCGTCTACATTCTCGTTGATCTGACGTAGTAGTAACTGCGCTGAGACACGACCGACACGATCGGCGTCATAGGCCATGGTGGTCAGTGGGGGATTGAGGTACTCGGAGAACTCGATGTCGTTGAACGAAATCACGCTCATGTCCTGCGGAACCTTAATCCCGAATTGGCTCAGGGTGTACAGCAACGGGATCGCCTCCTGATGGGAATAGCAGATGACCGCGGTGGGCCGATTGGATCCGCCTCTGCCAAGGTGTCGCATGATCGATTGGTCGTCTTCACGCCAGATCATGGAGTCATCGCCTGACTTAAATCCCATCGCTTCTTGAAAACCCCGCAAACGCTCTTGGACACTGTAGTGACCGAGTGAGTGAGTTCCGAGGTGTAAACCGATCTGTGAATGACCGAGCAGCGTCAGGTGCCTAATCGCCAGCTGCATGCCGGCGTAATCATCGATCAAGACCCGCGGCAGGTAGTTCCTGTTTTCGGTGTTGTTGATCAGAACCGCAGGGCTGTCGTGCCGTACGATCGCCTCACAGACATCTTCGACCTCGTCGAGCTGCTGCATAATCGCGTAGCCGTCTACCCGCTGTTCGTCGAACGTCTGCTGCCACTCCTGGTCTTCTCCGATGGGCATCAAAACGACGTGGTATTTGTGCTTGTAAAGTTCCGAGACAAAACCGGCGGCAATCTGTGTGTTGACGCCCTTGAACATGGTGTCCTCGCTGGGCTGGAGCAGGCCGACGCTGCGCGTCTTGCCTTCAGCGAACACCCGGGCACGCCAGTTGGGCTGGTAGCCCATCTGCTCGGCGATCTGGCGGATCCGTTGAGCACGGCTGGCCGAGCCTTGGGATTTTTCCTTGCTGACCCCGTTTAGCGCACGAGATACCGTCGAACTGGATACCCCCGCACGCTCGGCGACCTGATAAATGGTTGTCCTTCGATTTGGCTGTTTGGCTGTCATTCCAACCTGGTTCCGTGAAAGTGATCCCGGCCTGATATGGATAGTCAGGCCGGGCTATTAATTGCAATCGCTTGCACTTTAACTGACTCAAACACAATGTCAAGGTCTTTTTCAGTAGATTCCGGGATTACTGGGGATTCAGATCCTGGGCCAGAAAACACATATCTTATTTATATATAGATATTAATAGTTGATACAATCTGGCTTGTGGATGGGATCTTTTTCTGCAACACGGTCTCGAATCACAGGACTTGGCTGGCTGCCATTTGTCATGTAAAAGATGGCTGACCACGTCATTTGCGTTTTATTGATATATAAATTATTTAAATACAGGTATTAATGGCTTATACCCCCGCCTGTGCAATAGTGGGTCCAACAGACGCCAAGCCGACACAAGCCAAATATTTCTTTTATTATATTTAAACATCTGATAAATATATATTAATAATTTATTGAATTTGCATGCCGTCGTTGACATGCGAGATTATCGTAAAATGGGTGTTGTATTTATGAAACCGGTCTCATATTATCGAAGCACTTACTCGAGCCCCTGATGTGACCTGCAGGGGTGTTGAACCTTGAGCCCGTGTCTGCAAGGGCTGCCCTGATTGAATCCGCCGTTGGCCGTGTTTGCGGCGTCTGAATCTTGGACCACGGTGCATAGCTTGGAGAGTAAATGATGCGATTTGACGCGACGAAGCCTTCCCCAGACGGGTTTACACTCATCGAATTGTTGGTGGTCATCTCCATCATTGCTCTGCTAGTTGGCATCCTCTTGCCCGCGTTGGGAGCGGCGAGGCGCACGGCTCAGAGCGTTCAGTGCCTTTCCAGAGAGAGGCAGATGGGCGTCGCCATGTTTGTTTACGCCGACCAAAACGACGGCTCGGCACCGTATGGGGTCAATAACGGAGCGCCGTACAATACTAATCAGTGGACCGATTGGTCACTACTTATCTTGAATGTCATGGGTAAGGCGGAGAAGACTTGGGCGGAGGAGGGTCAGGCCGGCACTCAGGAAGAAGGGCTGGCCGAGTTCAACGCCTGCCCTGCGGGTATCGTACAGGAGACTACTTCAGCGGGCACAATCAACCGGATCCGGCAGTATTCCAGCCACCCCCGATTGATACCTGACATCACTAAGGCCGACCTTTCCAAAAATCCAATCGACTACATGCAGCCGGCCAACCTGCACACCCTGAAAAACACCTCGGAGATCTTCCTGGTCGCCGACGGAACCCAGAAACCCAGCGACGGCTGGAATACCAACGCCGTGATTTACGCGCTGAATAACAGTGGCTGGGCCAGATCTCCCTACTTCCTCCTCGGCGATTCGAGCTATGATTACACGCAGCCGGTCGATGTCGGCGACAACACCGACACGACAACCAACTGGGGGCAGATCCGCTTCCGCCACGGCGGAGACAACTCGGGTAACTTCCTGTTTGCTGACGGGCACGCTGCTTCCGTGAGTTACAGCGGCCCGACCGATCATGGCCTGGTAGCTGAAAACGTATACGTCGATCCTTGAGTGATCTGAGCGGGTCGTAAATTAGTCACGGATGTTGAATGTGCAAAGGGCCGCCTTGCAGAAGTAGTCCGTTGCCACCATGACGTTCATCTGGGCATCGATGAATGTCCGCCAGGGGGTCACCAGTCCACGCGGCGTGACGATTCGGATCCGGCAGAATCCCCTCTTCGATCAGTACACGATGGACCGATGTACGGCTGTTCGGACAAGCCAGTTTTCGCAATTCGCCGATGATCCGGCGAGCGCCCCAGCCGGAGTTCTCACGGGCCAAACGAATGATCAGTGCCCGCAATGCCGCCGTCATCTTCCGGGGGCGACCGATCCGGCCCGGTTGACAACCGGATGCCTGCTCCCGAATCCATCGCCGATAGGTCTTGACAGCCACAATCCCAATGAGATCATCGATCTGATGATCCATCTGCCCACCCAGCTTAAGCAGCCGCTTCCGCTCATCCGGCGAAAGGATCACCCGGTTCCCGGGGACCCGCTGCTTCAGCAACTCGACCTGGAGATGGAGGAAGCGCAACTTCACGTCGCGCCGGTTCGACCAAGCCTCGCTCAACAGCATAAGCAGCATTCGTACCCAAACCGGCAACATTCATCTCTGCTCCCTCATAGCGCCGTACATGTTGAAACCCGGAGCCCGACAATTTGGCCCGGGTCCGCACTGCACCTTGCGCAGCCACTTCGGCCAACGTACCTCCGCCTTTCCGAAACGTTTACACTTTTTGCTTCCAAGGTGTCATGCGTTAACACTAGACCGGAACCGGCGTGTCAGGGTCAAGTGGGGCGACATGCGGTAACCGACAACACACCAAACACTTACGTGTTTAGTGGCATTCCGGAAACTGACAAAATTGCCAACATTTAACTGATTTCAGGCCAAAATCAGCATCTCCAACTCCCCATATGATGCCCCCGCTAAACAAGATCAATAAGCAGAACACAATGAAGAATGGCTTGCTTTTCATATCTTTTATCGCTTGCCGAGAAACGCGAAAGGCGGGAGCCCCGCAGGGCCCCCGCTGAAAGGGAAATATGGAGGTCAAACAAAAACCAGTTAGGGCACAGTGAACGGGCCAAAGACCACCGCATTACTGCCCAGGCTTGTTGGCCAATTACCGGTGCTGATATTTGTCGCATCACCCGAACCCCACGGATCATCCGCATCAGGATGCAGCGTCACATAGACCTGACTGCCGCTTGATGCCCACAGATGCGGCGCATTAAAGTTGCCGTCGGCTTCCGGCGTGGTGTCAACACCTTGCTTGTAATAGATGTCTGACTTCACCCACGTCCGGACATTGTAATCACCACTGGGCATATTGAGGATACGCCCTTCAACCCGGCCACCCATCCCACCGGTTACACACGTAACACTTGAAAGCGATGGTGGTCCTGCAGGAAGTGTTGTCTCGGTTGCGGTATCTGAGACCGATGAGTTTCCCGTATCGTTGAACGCTGTAACCCGATAGACATAGGTTGTTGATGACGATAGGCCGGTATCTTCGTAACTGAACGTTGTCAGGTCGCCGCCGTGAATCTTTGCGATCTCAGCAAAGGGATCTGTCCCAGCTAGTCTTTCAATCTTGAATCCGACCTCTTCGTTTGTACTGCTCGAAGAATGACTCCAACTCAACTCGATCGAAGACGAATCAATCGCACTTGCTGCCAGATATGTTGCCTGTGCCGGCACCGATGTCGGAACACTTGTATCGGCATCCGGGCGGAAACCTTCGTAGTAGACGAACGAATCATCCATATGGAAGAACCTGCCCATCCAATCGTCATTGTCGACGGTTACATCAGGTGGGTTGCTGCCTTCGGGATTGCCGTCCGTTGCTGATATCTCGGGGAACTGGTTCAGGTCCATCGTGTCATCATGCACAGAGATCCAGACATTGCGCGGGCTTGCAACAGTAATACCATCACCGGCCGGCACACTGGGAATCAATTGTGTGACATTCACGGGCAACTCGAAGTAGCCCGTGTCGTTGTCAGCGATCGCTACGACAGGGCAACGGATATGCCAGATGTTGCGGTCATACTCATGGAACTCGATCCATGCACGCACATAATACGTACCTGTTGGCGAGAGCCCCTTCACATTGCCCGATATCTTGCCGCTGAGTGAATCCACCCCGATGAAGTGTGCACCAACCTCGTAACCTGCATCGAAGTGATCTACTCCCGCGGAAACCGCTTCGTCTCCATCCATCGAATCAACGATGGAGAAGTCCATGTCCAGATAGCGCGAGATGGTCGGCTTCATCCCATCATTCGGCGACTCTGCTGTCGGGAAACCGAGCCGTGCCATACCATCATCACCGTTGGTATGGACACTGATCTGTATCTTGTAGGTGCCGTTGGTTTCTCCATAGCTGTCGGAATCACCTGTCGGATTGATCGGCCTGTCGTTGGTAGCTTCGAAGTAACCATCTTCTTCGATTTCAACATCACAAGCCAACACGGACCACCCATTCTGCTCGGCGCGCCAGTTCGGATCCGTATCATTCGGGAAGTCTTCGGACGGAAGGCCTGCATCAATCCCGTCCTGAAGCAACTGGACCCACGTTCGCACGTGATATTCACTGGGGATATTGGTGCCATCCGGGAAGCCGGACACATAGCCACTGATCGTCCCGCCGACCTTCTGCACATCACTCACTGTGATGCCGCTGAACGTCAGGTCAATAGGCGTCGGGAGCAATCCTTGAACGTCTATATTCAACGGATCGTTGGGATCGTAATAACGATCGGCCTGTAATGTGGGATCTTCCGGATCGTTCGGATCAAGCACGAAGCGACGGATGAAGTGGCCGTTCGCGTTGTAAAGGTCAAGCCACCACACGATCTTGGCAACAGAGATATCCCCGATGCGGATCGGTGCGACATGGAAGAAACCACTGGCATCTACCGCGCCGTTGTCTTCCTTCAGCAAGCTGCCTATATCTTCGGTGATGCCATGTCCACCCTGGAAGTAATTGGTATCGCCAAGCACTTTGACGTGTGCGACGATGTAGAAGTCATCGGCGCTTGTTCCCGTCGGCAAGTCATTAATGGTCGCCTTGATATACCCGCTCTTACCCGGGCCCGGTTTGAACTCATTGCTGCCGCCCTCCAATGTCAGCGTCAACGCATCCGGGTCGCTTACGACAGGCACCGTCTCTAACGCCGGCAGATTCGGTGTCTGGTTCGCCGTCGCGTTGTGGAATGCCTGCCAGTCCGCAAGATTATCGCTGGTGTATAGTTCATTCTGCACCCAGGTCCAGAATGTGTCGAAGGTCTGCCCCGCCTCCGCAGGCTTGCCGGGCAATGGCTCGTAGTATTCATGATATCGGATCCCCCGGATCGCCGGATACCTCGTCTCAAGATCATCAGCGACCTGGACGATCGTGTTCTTGATCTGCTCGTACGGATCGCCCTGGTATGTCACATATTCACTATGGAAACCTAGCGCCGATTCGGCAATGAATTCCAAGCCAACGGAAGTCGGTTTATTGATGCTGTCCAGGTAAGGCAACACGCCGCGTGCATTAGCGAACTGATCCGCAAGACCCGTATCGAGCGGGTTACCATCCGGATCATAGCCTGCCGCCAGGTCGATGTTGAAGCCTTCATTCCAATACCTCACACTACGGTGCCAGAATACATCCCCCCCGTTGTAGTGATAGTAACGATCACGATACCCCATCAGCGCAACCTTGTCAGGCACATACAGAACGGCTTTGAACACCTCGATGTCGGGCGTCGACGGATTGTCATCATGATCGACCATCGCATGCCCGGGATTGCCTGACACGGGGTCACCGTTCCCATCGATCAAGGGGAAACCATCTTCATCCTGTACGCCGATTGTCCAATACCATGGCACCTGGTCGGTAGACATCTGCAGGTATTGCGCAACCGCCTGTGCATTATGGGTAATGTGTCCCTCACCGCGGTCGTCTTGCAACTGCGCCTTGTATCGTTTAAGCGCTTCCCAGAAGCGGAGCATGATTTCGTTGCGTTCGGTAACGGATGTTTCAACAAAGCCTCCCGCCGGCAACGCCTCCCCACCCTGATAGCCGTTGTTATACGTCGGGTCCCATTCGATGAACAGGTAAGGTTCGGTATCAAAGCCGGAAATCGCAACCGCATCATCACCACCTTCAACCCGTCGCGGATCGTTCGGATCGGTTAAATCGCTGTTGTACACAACCGAACGCAGCCCGTGCGGCTCGATATCCAAACGAATGCCATCAAAACACTGACCGGGATTACTCACATAGCGCTCGTCCTGGTAATCGATGAACCGCTCGATCAGCTTCACGCCGAAGTCATAGCCCTCGCCACCTACCGGTTTGCCCTGCAACGGTCCCTGGTCATGGTGATAGATCCAGTTCGAGTTACCCGCCAGCATCTCAACCTTGATGCCGTTGTCATGCAGCCGCTCCAACATGTCCTCAAGCGCAGGGATGTTGTTGGGATTCTCAACAAACGGCTCGTTCCAGTTAAGCGTAAAGCCTATCTCGGTGATGCCCAGATCCAGGCAGAACTGCACCATCTCCTCGATGCGCTCGTTATCCCCAAGAACGGTCTGGTCCCAGTTCCACATGCCATAGACAAAATTGGCCGGCCCGCTTCCTCCAATTGCCATGGTGTCTCGGACTTGTTCACGACTGAGCACATAGCTGTAGATGCGGACATCTTCCAGTTCGCCTTCAAACGCCTGGTATTCAGCAAATCCTCCACCGATCGTATCCTGCTCCTGACCGAGTACCAACGAACCACCGCCCGGGATGCAATGCCCTGCTTCCATCGTGTCGGTCTTGACCAGATCACCATCGATGTAGATCTTGGTTTGACCATCACTGCTCTGCCACGTGATCCCCACGTGGTGCCAGTTCCCATCGGTGATCGCAACGCCGGAATTCACATACGAATTACCGGTATGAACGCACAGCGTCTGACTGTGAACGATCGTCCAGTCATTACACCCGCTAGTAGCGGCATACGAAATAATGCCCGGGATGTTACTGCCATCCCCATCCGTCGTCTTGATCCAGAAGGTTGTCGTGATGGCCGTCGCGGGGAATACCTCTACGGGATTCTTGATCGCGTAATCCGCCATACCTGTCGCGGTGAAGTCCAACGCCGTACCGAACTTCCCGGTCGACCAGCCGACGCTGCCTTGAAGCGATGCATCGTTCCCGTTACCCGAGCTGTCACCAGCCGTAGTACCGCTGCCCTCATCCGCCGGGTAACGCACCATCAGATGCGCACCCAAGTCCGCCGCATAAAGATCCTGCACCTCTGCCGCACTCAGCACACGGTCGTAGATCCGGTACTCATCGAGGTCGCCTTCGAAACTCTGATACGCCTCGAAGCCGCCGCCGACCGAGTCCTGCTCTTGCCCGACAACAAGCGTTCCGCCTGATGCGATCGACGTGCCGATCGAATTCGGCATCGCGTATTGCCACACCCTGCGACCATCCACATATAACTGGCACATGCCGTCGGTATTCTGCCAGGTTACAACAACATGATGCCACACGCCGTCATTGATAGCCTTACCGGAAGGCAACGAGTTTTGCCCACGGAAAACGCTGACATTGGCGCTGTTCATGATCAACCACATGTTGCCGTCGTGATATGTGCCCGTCGCATAGGATGTCAGCGCATCACCGCTGTCTGTCGTGCGCACCCAGAAACTGGTGGAGATCGCGGTCGTCGGGAATGACGCCGGCGAGGCCTTGATGATGTAATCTCCCGTGCTCGAATCCGTCAGGTCGATCCCCGCATCAACCCGGCCCTCTGTCCAGGCCGCAGCGCCCTGCACCGTGCCGTCACTACTGTTGCCCGATTCATCCGCGACCGTCGTGCCCGTCCCCTCATCCATCGGCCAGTAAAGCACCGGCCCCGATTGCGCCTGCAAGTTGCCCGGCAGGCACGCCCCCGCAACCGCGAACGCTGCCACCGACAACAAGCCCCTGATCCGATCCATTCGTGTTGTGACCATTGATAGGTATCCCCTAAACAAGTGAGTGAATTGACGTTCGTACACAACACCGCCCTGCAAGCATCTGAAATGTCCTGGTAGTTATTGATTCCCCTGTTCTTAGCTTCCCCATGCCACCGAGAACCCTGATCCTCCGAGTTGATCCTGACTTGAAAGCCGACCCTGATACTGCCGCTGTCCTACCCCAAGTGTTGATCCTGCAAGTGAATAACAGCCCATAACAACCATAGAATATTTCATTCTATGTAAATATTAAAGAGAGACTAGTTGATTGATATTCAAATTACAAGCGCATTCTTAAGATAATTTGTATTTTTAATAATTTCACTTAACGAACAAATGCGCTGCCTGATCAGCGGTTCAAATAGGTTGACCGCTCAACAGAGCATGGAAGAAGTGATCCGGTTGCGGACCAGCGAGAGTCAGTCCGCCAGCAAATATGCGCGCAGCAACATCACCACCAGCACGTTTCCAAGTATTGGAACCGTTTGGATACATGAACGCATCGAAGCCCACACAACTCACTCTTGCTCCGAAGCGAGTTGATCCCACGACGCCAGATAAAGCGCCAGCTATCGCCCCGTCGGGGCGCCGGTTTGTAGCCATGGGTGAAGCGAAGCGCAACCCGTGGAAAAGGTTTCACATTTGGATACTCGCCCCGGATGGGGCGACGGTTGCGAAGGTTGCATTGCGCCGCCCCTGCCGGGGCGGATTGGATTAAATATAACAACGCGATATCCACGGGTTGCGCTTCGCTTCACCCATGGCTACATTCATTTACCCCTTCGGGGTATGAGTTTTTCACAACGGCAACGCTCGGTACAGGCCTGCCGATCCCATTGATCTTTGTGGCGACGATACACGATGATTGGGTTCCATCTGCTCAAGTGCCGTTGGGCCAAATGCCAAACGAATTTACTTACCGGGCATGATCGCTACCGAGTCGCGTGCGATCAGTTCGGTGGGCAGGCAGATGTCTAAACAGGATGTGTCATCTTCAGACCGATCGCCCAGCTTCACCAGGCTTTCAACAGCCAATCGCGCCAGGTCTTCCAGCGGCTGGCGCACGACGGTCTGAGGCGGGGTGAAGTACTTGTAAATGGGCAGGTCTTCAAGACTCACGGTAGAAATGTCGCAGCCGATCTTCAACCCGAGCACGTTGCTGAGGATGTGCAACACCTCCAGTGACGTATCTTCACTGAAGTTCAGGATGCCCGTGATCTGCCGATCGCGCCAGCGTGCCAGGATTTCATAGACGGGCGTGTTGAGCGTGTATTGGATCCATTGCGGATTGATCTTGATGCCGTGCTTTTGAAGTACATCGCGATAACCCTTGAGCCTCTGCTGGCTGCCCCATTCGTCGGACTGGATCGCCAGGAATGCAATCTGTCGGTGACCGTGCTCGATCAGGTGTTCCGTGGCAAGCGCCGCCTGGTGGTAGTGGTCGGCATAAATGCTGTGGATCCCGCGATCGACCATCGGCTTATTGATCGCGATGATAGGCAGGTTCGGAACATGCTTGATATCGGCAAGGCGTTCGTCAAAAACGATCCCGATCATCCCGTCGATGTGCGCTTCGTACACATCATCAAGGTTTTCGATATCGATCAATTCCACCGAGATGCGCTTGGAAGCGAGAACGCGCGACACCATGGAAGTCAGGACGCTAACATACCCGACGGGCAGCGCGGTGCTCTGTCTGCCGGTCACGATCGCAACACAGCGTTGCACCTGTCGCGGCACAAAGCCGAGAGTTCTGCTGCTGAGCAGGACTTTCCGACGCAGGTCGCCGGAGACCGCCGGGTGACGGTTGATGACACGCGAGACGGTCCCCACCGAAACCTCGGCATGGGCAGCCACATCCGAAATCGAGATGCTCGACTTGGTATATTTACTCCGGGCTGGGGTTTTCTTTTGCGACTTCATGCAGATCTACCCGCCAGTGGCGGCACAACAAACATTAGCAATATAGTTAAGTATAGCCAATATTGGTGAAATTTTCAATATAATGGTGAATTATTATACAAGTCGGAGAACGTCGGCGAATAGTCCCATCTTATTGTCATATATTGAGTAATTTACCTTCGCAATCGAACCGCATGACGTGCTGGATCAGCTCTCGGCGTCTTAACCGGGCGATTCCCACACGCTCATCCGCGGCGCCGTAGGCCACCACAAACTCGTCCGGGCCCGCCTCGATCATCGCCGTCACAAACAGGCAGGGCGTCGGGAACTTGCCCGGCCTCTCCCAAGGCTGATGGGGGATCAAGATCCGATCCGGACAGCGATGCTTGATCCGGGGCAGGCCCAGCCCATCCTCTTGAAGAATCATGAACGACTGGGTGTACCCCTCCGCCGCATCGCGTTTGCCGTGATAGCTCAACAGCCACTTGCCTTGCCCGATCTTCAAAGGCGGGGCACTGGCACCGATGCGGTCTCGCTCCCATGCGAATCTGGGCGAGGCGAGTAATACCTGGCTCTGAACCTCGGCATGTATCTCTTCAAGTTTATCTGATGAGCACATCCAGATCGAAGGCTTGAGGGTTGGTGTCCCATTGGGATAGTACTGTGCTTCCCACGGCCGATGCAGACAAACGTAACGCCGTTGGCCTTGGATCATCAGACGTTCGGGGAATAGCAGCACGTCCCGGTTTTCACCAAACTCCGGCTGGGTCAAATGCGTGATGTAAGTAAATGCCTGGTCATACAACCGCTTACCAAGCGCATCGAGATCGACTTTATAAAGAACACTTACCGTTACGTTATCGCGCGCAGCCCGGCCGAGGTCGTGGCTGTCGGTGGTTATCCAGCGCGGCGCACATTGTTTCGGATCGTCCTTGATCCAATACGGGCCCGGCGGAAACATGCGACAGGCAACCGTCATATAGCAATCATTGTCGAGCCGGAATAATCGGGGGTCTTCGATAGAACCGTTTGCATAATTCGTGACATCATGCCCATGAATATCGCGTACGACGATGTCGTTTGGCGATTCACAAAGAGCCGGGGCAAGAGCCGGGCGCGACAGGTCCGCTTCCCACGTTTCGCCTTCATCGTCGCTACAGGCATAACCCAGGCAAACCGGATAAGGCGCGGGCTGGTCCGGTCTTGGTAGAGTTTTGCCCGGACCGGTTGCGCGGAAAAGCATGTGCCAACGACCGCTCGATGGGTCCCGGATCAGCGCGGGATTGAGGACCATCTCGCTTGCCCAGTCCGACCCTGGCCGAGGTGTCAGGATCAGCCTTCGTGAATGGACCAATGAAGTAACAGGGGGATTTAATACTGCCATAGTTCTTGCGCCTTGCCGACATACTCTTTTGTAAGATCGATGTACTTCTGCTCGTAATCGCGGGACGGTTCGATCGCGGTGTCCTCGGCCCAGTCATTCCATGTCACAATCTGCACCAGCGGCAGCGGCAGAATGGCGGGGTCCCGGATCGCGTTCAGATAGATGTCCCACATGCGCGCGTAGGTGTTACCCTTATCCGTTTCACGCGCGATGATGCGAGGCCTGGCCTTATCGTGTCTTGTTTCAGGCTTCCACGCCCACGTTACAAGCGTATCGTTGAAGCCCGGCCAGATGCCCGCCATCCCATAACGGTGTTCCAGGTGTTTGTTTGACCAACGCGCGTATTGTTGAACCGCCCAATCTCCGCCGATGTTATCCGGGTCGTTCCATGTGTATGAACTGGTCAGATCGATCGTTGCCGGATCAGGTTGCACCCAGAGGAAACAGCCGGCCTCTCCCTTGCCGCATGGCTCGTTCATCCAAAGGAAGTCAGGCACTTCTGCACCGAACACGCTGCTGATCGCATCAAGCCAGTCGCTGATGTTTTCTTGATAAGGGAAACAGGTCAATACCGGCTGCCCATCATGCAAAAGATATCCGGCCCGGATCAGGCGCTTGCGGATGTATTGCAGGTCCTGCTCAAGCGAGACTGGCGTCTTGCCTTCAGTCGGTAGCTGCGCCTGTGAATCAATCGATAGAAAATAGAGAATCGGATCATCAGGATGATCGCGGTTCCATCGCTCGAATTCTCGGAGCACGGCTAACGTGATCACGTTCTCGATCGAATTCTGGCCGTACCAGTTAATGATAAAGCCTGCCAAGCCCGCCGCCTTGGCTTGCTCAATTTGCCAGCGAATCGTTTGCGGATCGCGCGAATCATATCGGCCGATCTTCGGCAAACCCAGATGGCTGCGGCGATAGCCCGATCCGGAATCCTGCCAATGCCGGTTATCCATCATCCGCAGCGGCGTTGGTATCGTGGATAACTCCTCGGGCTTAAGCGCGTGCGCATCTGCCTTCAGCGTATACCAAGGCAAGAAGTGGCCGAACGCCATCGGCAACCGGGGCTGATGAGTCAAGCCAAGTCCTGCAAATTGTAGTTTAGTGTTGTGCATGTTCGCGTTTTGTCTTACTTGATGATGAGTCGTGTCAGCGGGTCGTGCTGCTGCCCGGGCTCCGCTTCATCCCTTCAGGCCTGACATGGATATCCCTTCGATGAAAGTTTTCTGTGCAAGGAAAAACAACACGATGACCGGCAACACGATAAGGCAGCTCGCCGCCATCAGGTAGTGCCATTGTGTACCGCCTTGCTGGCTCTGAAAGAACTGCAAACCCAGCGCCAGTGTAAAGTCTTTCTGATCCGTCAGGTAAATCAACGGCCCAAGGAAGTCGTTCCATGTCCCCATGAACTGGAACAACGCGACAACCGTAATCGCGGGGCGCGCCAGGGGGAGGATGATCTGCCAGAAGATGCGAAACTCGCTGCAGCCGTCGATCTTTGCCGACTCGGAAAGCCCCTTGGGGATCGTCCGGAAAAACTGACGAAGCAGGAAGATATTAAACGCCCCCGCAAAAAAGGTCGGGACCCACAACGGCTTGAGCGTGCCGATCCACCCCACGTTTCGGAACATGGTAAACAGCGGGACCATCAGCACCGGGAACGGGATCATCATGGTTGCCATCACCACAAGAAATACTTTATCCCGCCCGGGCCACTCAATCCGAGAAAAACCATACGCAACCAACGTACTCGAGCACACCGCCCCGATCACGGTCAAGATGCACAACGTTACCGTGTTCTTCAGGTAAACCGGGAATATCTTCATCGCACCGATTGCTTTGCCGAAGTTGCCCCACAGAAACGATACCCGCGTGTCCAGATCCCCCGCCACCGCTTCCTGCTGCTCAACAAACACGTGCGCCAACTCCGTCCGACTCTCCCAAGGCACAACAATCTTGTTTAATCGGTCTGACGAAACAACAAGAACCTCGCTCTGACCGAAAGTCGAGTTAACTTCGTCGATTGTCCTGTCATAAGTCTTGAGGATTTGTGATTGACTGACATGAGCCTTCAGCATGTAGTCTTCATCATCGGCCAGCACGACATCTACCATTTGATCTGATGTTGGCTCATCATCTGATTGCTTGATGCGCGCCGGCCGCCAAGCTCCCTCGTGCTGCACATATAAATGGTAGTTTGCACTGACCGTTACCAGCGTATCGCCTTCCCGATCAGCATTTGTATCTATCCGTTTGACAGGAACCGATTCACCGTTGACATCGAGCACCCACTGATACGCTATACTGACCGTAATCGGCGAATCCGGCCCTGCATCCTCGGGAATATCACCTACACCCACCGAAACACTTTGGCCGTCCACCATCATCCGTTGTTGATACGCCAACCAACGCGGCGGCGAACTCATCGCCTGGTCGATCGGCTTAAGCGCGGTAGACAACATCCATAGCAAAGGAATCGTGAATACAACCGCCCCAGCTATCAGCACCGCATAAAGCATCAGCCGCTGCAATACCTTCTTCATCATCCATCCCCCCCGTAATAGACAAACCTGCGTGACATCACGGTCGTCCCCCACGTCAAGACAATGATGATCACGAACAACACCCAGGCCATCGCGCAGGCGTAGCCCATGTTCAAGTAAGAAAAAGCGTTCTTGTACAGGTTGACCGCGAAGAACAGGGCAGAGCGATTCGGCCCGCTCCCGTCAAGCATCACGAACGGCCTGACAAATTCCTGCATCGCTCCGATGATCCCGATCACCAGGTTGAAGTAGATCGCCGGCGAGATCATCGGCACGGTAATATGCATCAGCCTGGTCGGAGCCGATGCACCATCGATCTGCGCCGATTCATACAAGGACCTGGGCACATCCTGTAGCGCCGCCAGGAATATCACGATCGTCCCCCCGATCTGCCAGACCCCCGAAAGCACAAGCGTCGGCTTCACCCACCCCTCATCCGTAAGCCAGCCGGGCCCCTTCAAGCCGATCAGCGATAGCACGTAATTCACAAGGCCGTAATCGCCGTTGAACAGCCATAACCAGATCATCGACACACCAATCAACGGGACGATCGAAGGCAGGTAGTACGCCGTGCGGAATACGGGCCTTGCCTGAATCTGCTGATTCAGCATCACAGCAATCAATAGCGCCAGCATCAATCCCAACGGGATCGAGAACAGCGCAAAGTAGAACGTGTTATAGAGCGACTTCCAGAAAACCGTATCAACCACCATGTCCTGGTAATTCAGCGTTCCGACGAACACCGGCCGATTGAGCACATCGTAATCACAGAACGAGTAATACAGCGACATGCACAACGGGTACAGCCCGAATGCTGCAAAGCCGATGATCCACGGGCTGATAAAAGCCAATCCTTTCATCAGGTTGTGACGTTCACTGCTTGTCATGATCCGCCCCATTCCGCGAGCCGTTCATCGCGAACCATGTCCCAGCGTCGCACGACCCGGTCCAACCGTCGTTGCACGCGCTGCTGCGCCTCTTCCAATGCTTGCCCGGCTGTCGCCGATCCCGCATTAATGCGATCCGCAGCTACCTGCATCTCATCCTGGTATTCATTCCATATCGAAAGCTGAGGCGTAGATACAGCATTCGGACTGTTTGCCAGGTCCATAAACACTTGAATCAACGGATTCGGATGCTCACGAACAAACGAATCGCTAACGTCAGCAAGCGGGCTGAACTTCCGTTGGCCCAGGCAAAGCTTCTCCATGGGGCCTTGCGAATTGACGTAACAAATAAACTCAAATGCTTCATCGGGATGCTTCGCGCCGCGCGGGATGACCAGCACATCCGATTCGATCACCGTCACAGGCGCAGAACCTGCAGGCAGCGCTGATGGGAATGCCGCCGCCCCCCACTGCAATCCCGGCGAGAATTGATCGATGAAGTTGTACATCCACACGCCCTGCAACACCATCGCTACCTGGCCGCTCAGAAACGGGTCCTGTGGCGAAGCGACGTTGCCGAACGATGCGCCGAATGCATCCAGGTTCCGCTTGCCATACTTCTGTGAATACCCGGCAAACCATTCATACGCTTCTATATTCTGCACATCCGCCGCGGTAATCGTTTGCTCATCTTCCGATAGCGCCCCGCCGAACCAATACCCCCACATGGGCGTCCACCAGCCCGGCACCATCGGTGAATGACCAAGCTGAATGATCCGAAAGTCTTTTCGCTCGCGTTCAGCTTCAGATAGTTCAGTGAATCGCACGCGAACCGATTCACCACCTCGCTTCAACTCAACAATCGTGAGTTGCTCCGCCATGGCTTCGAGTTCAGCAATACTGGTCGGCGGCTTTTCGGGATCGAGCCCCGCTTCTTCAAACAATCGCTTGTTCCAATGCAGCGCCACCGATGCCGGCGTCGTAGGCAGTGCCCAGGTAAATCCCCGGTGCTGACAACACGCCCAGATCGACGGGATGTAATCCGCTTCGGTAATCCCCTCATGGTTCAGATAAGGATCAAGGGGAACAAGCGCCCCCTTTTCCGCAAAGACAGGAACCGACCGCGTCCAAAGACCCGCAACATCAGGCGGATTCCCCCCAGCCGTCGCCAGCAATAACTTCTGATCGACCCCGCTGACCGACAACATCTTCACATAGATGCGGTCTTGCGACGCATTGAAATCTTCGACGACCGCCTGCATCGCCTCGGCTTCAAAGCCAGGCCACTTCTCCCAGTAATGCACGATCACCCGGCCGCCCGGCGTTTGATCCAAGCGTTCCTCGTTACTACCGAATAGCAGGTACACCAGGCCGGCAACCGCAAGGATCAACAGATACCAACCGGGATGCCAAACGCTCAATAACCTGATCGACACATTTCTTCGTCGTAACACCATCATTTACCGATCGAAGTCTCAGGCTTTGGCATAACCTGCCGGGCCAACACGGGTACTGATTCGGGCGCGACACACCGGGTGGATCAATAAGTCGTAACCAGTGCGGATCAACGTATGGCGTAACGGGTGCCAAATCTTGATCGCGTAGCGACAAGGTGTGCTTCTCCTTCACACACTTTGCTCCTGCGGAGTCAAAGTGTGGCACCCTTCCCGCCATGCTTTATGTTGATCCGCTTATAAACAACCGCCCTTACAGCTATGTTCGACACATCATGTTCAGGTGGGACGGGCTCCCATGATTGGAAACCCGGCCACCTCAACCAGGGAAACACTTACAGGAGGATCACTACTGGCTCATCATGCGCTACGCTGACGCAACAAAACGGATGCTCCCAAACTTAGCAGCACAACGGATGCCGGTTCGGGGATCGAAGGACTGCCACCGTTCGGCGGTGTGCCTGCGTTCCAATTGTTCAAGACGATGTCAAGGTCATCCAGCCCGACAAACCCGTCGCCATTAATGTCGCCCGGGATAGATGAGTCGGTCGTCACCTCGATCTGGTCGAACGTGAAAGCGGCATTGGCCTGGTCATAAGGCTGGATGCGGAACCGCAACACGAAACTCGCCGCACTGGGATTGTCCACGAATGCAGCAACATCAGGCATTTCCTGGATCGTGGTGCTGTCGGTGTCGCCGATCCAGACCATTTCGGCAAGGAACTGATCGGATGCATCAAACACCAGTAACGTCACGCCGTAGAACCCGCCATTCACCGATTCGGTCGGTGTGATACGCAGCAGGTTGTCGGTGCCGATCGGGATCTTGAATCCCATATCCGTCCAGTTGATGCCGGCATCAATGTTGGCCACGGTTCTTGTAAGTGTCACCGTGCCGTCGCCGTTCGCAACAGCAATGGTGCCGTTGAAGCTGTCGTTGAAACCGTCGGCCGTATCCAGCGTGTCGATGACGTCGGCGTAACAGGGCTGCGTGGCCACGATTGAAAAGGCGGTGACCAGGGTTGCGGCGATCAGGGATCGTGTCATGGTGCTTTCTCCAAGTGCGAAGGTGGAAGCGTGATTCAAATGCCTGGCCTCACGATCGGGCCCAGATAGCTTGAGGATACCACGCCAAAATGAACTATTCAAGCATGTTATGAAAAATTTCACTGTTTGATGAGAGCCTTAGCGTTTTTACTTAAGATATTGTCAGATAACGATATAAACCCCGTTTTCAGGCATATCCCCTGCCTCTAGATCATATTGATCATCGGTGCAGCAGCATCAAGCCCGCACTACAGGTAAATAGACCCAGGCTGCATGGTTCGGGGGTCGCGCCAATCAGCGGCGGCGTAGCCATGTTCCATTGATTCAGCACGATGTCCAGGTCAGCCAGACCAATGAAGCCGTCACCCGAAACATCGACGTTTGCGTATTCAGACGAGACGGATGCATTCCAGTTAGCCAACACAAGATCGAGATCACCAAGCCCGACATAGCCATCACCATCTATGTCACCCGCCAGACGATAGATGGGCATCATCTGTGTGTCGTAGAGTTTCACTTCCCCGATCTGCGTGACAACGTTCGGCCCGTCAGTCGCCGGCCACTGTATCCGCAGGTACCTGTGCCCCGCGGGCAATGAGCCGTCGCTTTTATATAGATAACGTGTCCATGCGTCGCCGCCCTTATCCGTCACCGTCGGCGTAAGCGATGTCCAGTTGATGCCGTCCGCTGAGCTGAAGAACAGCATGTGCGACTGCGGCGCATCAGATTCAGACCAGCACGATATACGAAAGCCCCCAATGTCATCCGCCAACACATACTGGATATACGCAGAACCTTCGCCCGCCCGACGGAATCGCCCCGCATCCCCATCAAACGCCTCCGGATTTGCAGCATCGACCGCTACCGACGCAGAAGCATTCAACACAGATAGATCGTTCCCATGATCCCACAGACTCACCAGATTCGGAAAATATGTTTCGGTGACATCCTGCAACGCATCGTCGTCCAGATTAATCCCCTTCCAGGCTTCGATGTGTTTGAGTGTTTCTATCGCATACTGATAGCCGTACTCAAAGGAAGGCTCCAACTCGGTCCCTTCGTTCCAGTCGTTGAGCGTCGTAAAGACGCGCCACTCATGATTAAGATCGTTCAACGCTGAAAGACTTGCGCGGTAGAACGAGCCGTTATCCCGGTCGACGAAACGTGTGCCCGACCCCCAGCCATCAACGCCGCTGTCATCGAAGCCCGGCCAGGCAATACCCACCGCCTGGCGGTTTGCGCCGGCCGACGCCCAGTTCAAAGGCTGACTGTTAACGCTATGAGCAAAGCCGTAGTTTGCATCCCAACCCTGCGCGCCTTCGATGCTTTCGTAGTACAGGCTCCAGTTCAAGTGCGATTGGAATTGCGGGTACCAGTTTGCCAGATCACCACCGCCAACCGCGTCGCCCATGTAATAAAGCTCTCGACCTTCCGTGTTGAGAGTTGTTACGACGTCGACCCACTCCGCCGCGGTAAGGGTCCACGTCTGGCCGAACACTTGCACCACGGGTTTGCCGTCGACGCGCCAATAGGATGGCTTGGCCGCCAATACGTCATAGATATGACGCAGGTCATCTTTCACCGCCGCCACCATCGCCGCACGATCGCCGTTGTAGTTACGCACCCAGTTCTGCGTGTGGATCTTCGGCTCGTACTGCATCGCGATCTTCAACTCACTGCCGCCTGCCTTATCCAGCATGTCAACGGTGTAGTCGTAATAAACCGACTTGCCCGGCAGGTTCTGCGTGTAGTAATCAATCAACAACACATCCAACCCCATCGCCTCGGCGTAAGCGAGTTGCCAGTTCTCGGTGTTGTCATCGTGTGATTTGTACGGCCCCATCAGGGGATAATGCGCCGAAGCAATATCGCGCCGGCCGTCAACTATCTGATTGGGGTCGTGCCCCATCGCCGCCCAGTTGTGCCAGCCTTCCGCGTCGCCGTCGCCGTACCACGGAACCAATACACCAATCGCAGTCGGATCACCCGCAGAAGTAACGGAGGGAGCAAACAGCAGGCAAGCCGGCACGGTCAGTGCTAATACGATGCGGCCAAAGGCGTGAGGCATAATGCTTCCTTTGAATCTAAGAAAACACAATCAGGGTAATGATGCGAGGTGCAATCGTTATCGATCCAACCACTTCCAGTGATCGTTCAGGTCCTTGCCGTAGGGCGTGTCGGGCCTAAGCTCGGATACTTCTTCATAGGTCATGAACGCGACGTGCCCGTCGCCGAAGCCGTAGTTCCCCCCGGTCTCGCCGTGGACCTTCGCGGCTTTGAACATCATGGATTCAAACTCGGGCCTGTGCACCTTGGCGCCCGATCCGGCCAAGGTCGGTTCGTTGTAATTTTCACCGATGATAAAGACATGCGCAGGCACCTCATCAAACCTGGCCGGAGGCATGTCATTATAAGTCCGGTTGTTGTCGATATAGAACGGCCAGGGGGAGCGGTAATCGTTCGCGGTCAGATACGCATAATTAAACCGCATATCGTTCGCCGCATAACTGCGGTCGGATTCATCTTCGTACAGGGGGTTGCGCTCCACCTGGTCGTCCGGACATTTGAACATTCTTTCATCGCTGACGACCCCGCCATCGACCAACACCCCGGACCAGTCGTTCCAATCTGAAAGGGAGGGGCCGCTATGCAATGGCGGCAGCACCTGGTCAAAGTTGTCCGCATACATCGTGATCGCAAGCATGACCTGCCGCACGTTCGACGCACAGGCGACTCTTCGGGCCGATGCCCTCGCCGCACCCAGGGCGGGCAACAGTATCCCGACCAGCAACGCGATGATCGAGATCACAACCAGCAATTCAATGAGTGTAAATGCCCGACGGTTATGTTTGGAAACGACCATGCCGCTCGATCCTTCAATATGCTTCGATTATTCCGTACAACAAACTTCAATACAACTTCAGGTGCTCAACCGCCTTAACCAATCTCAGACCGCACGGCCGCCTGCCCGACGCATCACCAGCAAGCCGCCGATCGTCAATAGAGCGAGCGATGCAGGCTCCGGCACGACCTCGATCTGATCGAATGTAAACGCTGCGCCGGCCTGGCCCCACGGCTGGATGCGGAACCGCAACACAAAACTCGCGGCATTCGGATCACCCGCTAACGCCTGAATGTCACTCAACTGCTGCATGGCGGTGTCGTTCGTATCAGTGATCCACACCTGCTCTGACAGATATTGATCCGCGGCATCAAAGAACAGGATGTTGACGCCGTAGTACCCGCCGTTAACCGCCGCCGAAGGCGTGAGTTGTAAAACGTTCTGCCCGCTTAGCTGAATCTTCGAGCCCATGTCGGTCCAGTTGATGCCGGCATCCACATTGGCAACGGTTCGTGTGAGTGTCACTGTGCCGTCACCGTTCGCGACGGCGGTGGTCCCATTGAAGCTGTCATTGAAACCATCGGCGGTATCAAGCGTGTCGATGATGGCCGCGGAACAAGGTTGGAAGGTCATGATTGAAATGGCTGTGACCAGTGTCGTGGTAAGTAGAGATCGTGACATGTTGCTTTCTCCAAGTGCGATAAATGAAGCGTAAACCAACAGCCGGGCCTCGGACCCGACCCGAGATGACTTGAGGATACCACAGTTAAATGAACTATTCAAGCATATTGTGAAAAATTTCACCACAACGAGGCGGCACTCAAAAAAACGCTGCGGACCACGCGAGCAAAAAGCCATCTATATACTATATTGACAATAGTTTACAGAATTTATCCCCACAGAATTGCCGTCCCGTCGGCTAAGTGGACGTGCTGGAAATATCCATGATCTAAGACTGCTGCCGCTAAGATTCTGCTGAAACGCAGCCTGCCGATCGGTCGGATGATGTGCTGCGGATGTCTACGCGGTTTCCCGGACCGACACCGAAGACGGCTTGGTCGAAGCAGGAAATGCCAGCCAGAATGTCGCCCCCTCGCCCGGAGTCGACTCGACCCAGACACGCCCCCCAATTTCTTCCATGATCCTTTTAACGATGGTCAGACCGATGCCTGTACCTTCCGTCTGACCCGGATTAAGCCGTTGAAAGATGCCAAAGACCTTCTCATGGTATTCCGGCGCGATACCCGGCCCTTCGTCGCGTATGAACAGGCGCGTCTCCGCTTCGATCTTCTCGTAGCCAATGGAAATCTTCCCGCCGTTTTCCTCGCAGCCGTACTTGATCGCGTTATGGATCAGGTTCTCAAATATCTCAAACATCCGACGCCGATTCACCACAACGGTCGGCATCGAATCATCAATAACCAATTCAACTTTTTTCTCCGCCAATACGCCGGCCAGGTCCGCACGCACTTCCTGCAACAACGGCCCAATCCTGACCGCCTCCCGCTCGGTGTTCATCCGGCCGATCCGCGCCAGCTCCAGTAAATCATCAACGCTGACCTTAAGCCGCGTCGTCGCCTTCTCGATCCGATCGACCGATTCGGCTAACTGTTCGTAGTTACCGTTGTCCAAATCTTCTTTCAGACAACCGATGTAACCCATCTGCGTCACGATCGGAGACTTCAGGTCATGCGAAACCGTGTAAACAAACTGCTCAAGCTCCGCATTCGTTGAAACGAGTTTATCATTGATTTTCTTGAGTTCATTCTCGGTGTTCACGTGTTCGGTGATATCGGTGCCCTCGGGCAGCAACCACTTGATGTTCCCATCATCATTGCGGATCGGCCTGATGGAAAAGTCCACGATACGCACCCGTTCCTGCGCATCCTGATGCGTCACTTCGGTACGAACAGCCTCCCCTTGCGCCGCACGATTCACCATGTCACGGATATACGCCTGCATCACCGGGGAATGAGACCACCAGGGTGTCTCCCAGAAAAACTTTTCGTACACATCATCCATCGAAGCGCCCGCAAACGCCAGGGCCGTATGGTTCGCATCGAGCACCCGGCCCTCCGGATCAAGCAAACCGATGAACTGATACGTCTGATCGATCAGTGCACGGTTCTTCTGCTCGATCTGCCGTAGATTCAATTCGATTTGTTTGCTTCTTGTGATATCGGTGTGAACGCCGACGAATTGGATGATGTTGCCATGCTCATCTTGAAACGGAACGATCGTCGTCTCGACCCAGAACAGATCCCCGTCCTTCGTTCGGTTGCACATCTCGCCTTGCCAGACTTCACCGCTTGTAATCGTCTGCCAGAAGTCTTCATAAAACGATTTGGGATGAAGCCCGGAATTGACGACCCGGTACGTCTTGCCGATCAACTCCTCACGGCTGTACTTCGTCATCTTGCAGAACTTATCATTGACGTAGTTGATCACGCCCTTGTTGTCAGTAATGGCAAGTATCGAGTGTTCGTCCAGCGCCCGCTTCTGTAGGTCCAATTCACGGATAAGCTGCTGCTGGGTCTTGTCAGCAAGACGTCTGATCCGGGCCGTTCGGTTCCTCATGATAAAAATGACCACAAGAAACGAACCGACCACTAATCCACCGACAAATAGAATCCAGTGTAGCGCGGAACCAGGAGACAAAATATGCGATGCGGTCGGGTAGATATCGATGTGCCATGGCGAACGCAAATTGTTCACTTCTGACACCCGGCCCAACAAAGACCTGCCCGCCAACCAACCTTGTGCATGCAGCAATTCATTCATGCAGAGAGAGACAGCAGAAGCGTATTGATTGTGCGTCAACAATCCCAGCCCAGCCAGCGCAGACAACAGGCTCTTGCCGGCGGCGGATGCACCAACAACACACGCAAACATTTGCGCCATCATCCGGTAGAACGCATTCTGCTTTATAACCATACACGCTCCGGTGCCATCACTGCAGAACCACACATCCCCGCTCGCCCGTCCGACATCAGACTGATATCAAGTGACATCTTGTAACCGGCTGTTAAAGCCTGCACAATATTACTATATCGCCATACAAATTCTGGGCATGAATACCATTATGAGAAGTCGACAAGAGATTTATAGAAGGTTAACCGATCCCGAATAAGTCAACGAATGAGATAAACGAGTTGCCCCACACACGATCTTGCTTTACATAATGTTATCAGTTTTTCTTGCTCACGAACAGCGCCGCAGAACGCACCGTTTTATCCTGCTAAAACCGGCCTTCAAGATTAACCGGTCTCAACCATATGAACAGGCTCCGCCGGGGATCCGTGCGTACATGTTATAAGACTCACGGCCAACATAAAACCATTCCTAATGGTACGCCGGCCCGGCAACCCTTAAGACCTGCGCCTGACTTCCCTCAGACTGTGATACAGCCATATAAACACAGCCAATAACTAAAACCGATACTGATCGCCACGGTTCACGGTTCTGAAACAGGCCGATCCAGATTTGCCACATCAGTGCTGCCTTATCACTACCGCATCATTCCGGCAACGAACAACCTGATAATCCCGGCTATATTCAGACATCTCCGCCTGTTATACTAGACCGCATTGTTTCGGGTTCCATTTTCAACACATCTCTATTTGAAAGGAGCGACTTGATGTCCAAAGCTCGAACCTCACTCTGTTTCTGCGCGGTGCTGCCGTGGCTCGTGGCCACCACAGCGCTGGCGGACGAAAACCCGCCGCCGCCGGACGCCGGCCTCAAACAACTGATGCAGCGGATCGACAATCAACAGGCCCAGATCGAAGCGATGCGGACGCGGCTGAACGAAGTCGAAGCCGACAACGCACGCCTGCGTGCCGATCAAGACGGCACATGGCTGACCGAGCAACGCGAAGTACAACTGCGGCAGTTGATCAACGAAGTGATCTCGGACGCCGACGCTCGCACCAGCATGCTCGACGACAACATGACCGCCGGCTGGGACGGCAACTTCTTCCTGAAAAGCAGCGACAACAGCTTCCTGCTTAAGGTCTCAGGACAGATGCAGTCGCGGTTCATGCTGTCCACCTCAGACAACGCCTACGACGGCGCAACCTCTTCCGATCTGGACAACACACGCCACGGCTTCGAGATGACGCGCATCCGACTGATGTACACCGGGCACGTCATCGATCCAACCTGGCGCTACGGCGTGCTGCATGGCTTCAACCAGAACGGCGACGGACTACTTTTAGATGCATGGGTCGATAAAGACCTCGGCGACGGCTGGGCCCTACGCTTCGGCCAATTCAAAACGCCTCTGCTGCATGAGTTCCTGGTCTCGACCAAGAAGCAGCTCTTCGTTGAACGCTCGCACATGGCACAAGCACTATCCGGCAGGTACACCCAAGGCGTCATGCTCACGAAGAAGACCGACGAGCTGAACCTGTCGCTGGCGCTTAGCGATGGGTTGAACGCCGCCAACTCTTCTTACAGTTCAGAAGGCGTCGAAGGCGTTGCCGTCACCAGCCGCGTCGAATGGCTTGCGGTGGGCGATAGCTGGAAGCCTTACAGCGACCTGACCGGTTGGCCCGACGAGAAACCCATGGTCGTCATCGGCGGCGCGGGACACTTCCAGCAGGGCGAATACGGCACCGGCGGCACAACCCTGAGCACCGGCGACGAGGCAACGACCTATCGCTGGGCCGTCGACACCACGATCGAAAACGATGGAACCACGTTCCTCGTCGCTTTCGTCGGCGACCACGTCCGCGATGCAGACCTTGTGGAAGATCGCGATGCCTACGAACTGCTCGTTCAGGCCGGCGTATTCGTCACCGAAGACTTCGAACTGATCGGCCGGTACGAATGGGGCAACCTCGATGTCGATGGCGTCGAAGACCTCAGCATTCTGACCGTCGGCTTCAACAAGTACATCTCCGGACACGCCTTGAAGTGGACCACCGATGTGGGTTACTCATTCAACGCACTCAACCGCGTCAAGGTCAACGGCAACACGTTCGGCTACCCGATCGAATTCCAGGGATGGCGCCCGGATGCGTCCGACTCGGACGGCCAGATTGTCCTGCGTTCGCAATTGCAGTTACTCTTTTAAAGACTATGAAAGACGTAAAGACCATGTTGCATGGACTTGAAGTCCTGACTTACCAGTGACTCCGCTGCCTTCGGCGGGGCATGGTGTCCCGCGATCAGCACGTCACCTAGCGGCGACGCCGACTGTGGGCCTCCCCCTCAGCGCGCGTTGCCGAGGAGGCTCATATGCCTAAGTACATATTGTTTCTATGTCTGTTTGCCGTAGCCCTCGTCGGCTGCGACAACAAACAACCCCCTGAAAACCAGGAAACCTCAACACAATCCCAGGCCCAAGCAGAGCAGGATCAACCGCTGTTACTGCGCGTCGGCCACGTCGGCCACGACCATCACCTCGCGCTCTACGTCGCTGCACTGCAAAGTGAACGCTTCAAAGCGGATTACGACCTCTACCTTAAACCCGTCAAAGACCGCGAGGTCTACGATCTTGTCGAAGCGGACCACACCGTCGCTCGCTTGCAACTGTTAAAGGTCGGCGGCGGATCAAAGATGCCTGCCGCGATGAGCCGGGGCGAGATCGACATCGGCCTCGGCGGCGTGACCGCGGTCGCCGCGTTTGCCGACGAGGGTGAACCCTTCAAAATCCTCTGCCCCTTGCAGACCGATGGCGACATGCTTGTCATGCAGCCGGATTCACCTGCCGAAGACTGGGCATCGTTCGTCAAACTCGCACGTGAATCGGATAAACCCCTGCGCATCGGCTACAAAGCGCCGGTCGCCGTGGCGAAGCTGATATTCGAGCGTGCCTTGCAAGCTGAAGGGCTCAAGTACACGCTTGATGCCGGCGACGACGACATTGACATCGTCCTCATCAACTTCGGCTCCGAAGCCGGTCCCATCCCGTTGATGGAGCGCGGCGAACTGGACGGCTACGTCATGAATCAACCCGGCGTGGCGATGGCGGTTCACAAAGGCGTCGGCAAAGTCGTAGCGCAACTGCGCGACCTGCCTCCGGCCGGGCAGTGGGTGGATCACCCATGCTGCTGCGTGACCGCAACCGAAACGACAATGGCGGAGCATCGCGAAACGTTACAAGCGTTTCTCAAGCTGCTCTTGCTTTCGACGCAACTGATCCAGGATGAGCCGCAGTTAGCGATCGACTGTGCAGTAGCATGGGCAAAGAACCCGCGCGAAGTTGAGCAGCAATCGATCCCGACGATCAGTTACGTCTGTGAGCCGACCGAATCGTGGCTTGCCGGCATGCGGACGTGGGCACAGATGGCTGAAGATATCGACCTGTTCAAGGATCGTTACGCCGAAGTCTCGCCGCAGCAGTTCGTGGACGACTTATGCGATCTAGCCATCGTGAACGCAGCGATGAAAGACTTGCGTGACCGCGGTATGCTTCGGTAGAAAGTAAGTTCTATGTCAGTTTCACGTCAGGCTTCGAGGATCGCGCTAGGGTTAGTCATCCCCTGCGCGGTTCTCGTGGTCTGGCATTTAGCATCGCGCCACAGCGCGGTGGTCCCGTCGGTCGCATCGGTCGTCAATGTATTGATACATCCCTGGCAATCACCGCCGACGCTTGACTCGACATCGTTAGCTTCAGGCGCGTTGATCAGCGTGCTGCGCGTCGCGTGTGGATTCACGCTTGCGGCAATCACCGCTGTGCCCATCGGCTTGATCGTCGGGCGTAACCGCACCGCGCGCGACATACTCAACCCCGTCATCGCCGCCGCAATGGTCATCAGCCCGATCGCATGGATACCCGTCGCGATCATCGTCTTCGGATTATCGAGCCCGGCCTCGAGTATGTACGGCGACGAAGCATGGCGCTACGGGATGTTCGACCAACTTCGCTACGCGATCATCGCAGTCATCTGGATGGGCGCGTTCTTCCCGATCGTGCTCGACACCGCGGCGGGCGCTTCATCCGTTCGCGAAGCGCATCTCGAAGCGGTGCAGGTCTACGGCGCAACTCGTATGCAACGATTGCGCTTCGTTATCCTGCCCGCCGCTGCGCCCGCGATCGTCACCGGCCTGCGCGTCGGCGGCGGCATCGCGTGGCGCGTCATCATCGCCGCAGAAATCTTCCCCGGAACACGCAGCGGGCTCGGTTACATGATTACCACCGCACACGATCAGGCCGCCTACGAATACGCCTTCGCTTCGATCATCGTCATCGGCGCAATCGGCCTGGTCCTCGACGGCCTGTTACGCCTCGCCGCACACCGGGTCACACGATGGCAGGTCAAGGAGCGCTCGTGAACGATCAAAACGACATGATCCGATTCGAGCAGGTCGACCGCCACTTCCACACCGAGGCGCGCGGCGAGGTCCGGGCGCTGCGCCGGTTCGACATGACCGCCAAACGAGGCAACCTGACTTGCGTGCTCGGTCCGTCGGGCTGCGGCAAGACAACACTGCTGCGCCTCGCCGCGGGACTGGATAAACCCGACGGCGGACGCGTGTTTCTTAACAGCCATGCGGTTAACGGACCTGCAAAGAACATAAGCCTCATGTCACAGGAAGGTTCGTTACTTCCCTGGCGAAGCGTGCGAGGCAATATCGGATTAGGTTTGCAGGTTCAAGGCGTCGGCCGCGCTGAAAGGCGCAAACGTGCAGAGGCGTTATTGCAGCGCGTGCATCTACCAACCAACGTTGGCCGCAGTTATCCACACGAGCTGTCCGGTGGGATGCGCAGGCGCGTCGCGCTGGCGCGGGCGCTGTGCACGAATCCATCCGTGTTGCTGATGGATGAGCCGTTCGCAGGCGTGGATGAACCGACGCGCCATCAGTTGCAGAACGAATTGCTCAACGTCTGGTCAGCAGATAAACAGACCATTCTCTTCGTAACCCACAGCCTGGAAGAAGCGGTCTACCTGGCGGATCGCGTGGTCGTGATGACCTTCGCCCGCGCAGTCGCACAGTTCGAGATCGACCTGCCCCGACCGCGAAACCGCCTGTCTGAACCGTTCGTCAAGCAACTCGTCGCCGTCCGCGAAGCCCTGGAAGCTTCATCGGAATATAACCAGACGATCAAGCACTGATCTATTGCAATGACAGGTTGCATTAATGCCCACAAGATGCAATCGGTATACCTCGATCGTCAAAACACCCAAGCCGATCCACCACATACAATCAGAACAAATCCCCTATTTTATCTGGTAAAACAGTCTATAATGTATAATGAATGACTCGCACACTTGCAGGTAAAGGGGCGAAACTTGGCACATCACATCCGCCGATTCGCGTTCATCCTCTTCGTTCTCGCTTTGAACAGCACGGCCTCAGCGCTAGAGAACGATGAAGTGTTTTTGTTCTCTTACTTCGACAGCAACGGCGAGAACGGCGTCTACCTTGCGATGAGTGAAGATGGCAGAACGTTCACCGATCTTAACGGCGGCAACGTTGTCTTCACCCCGCCCGCGTGGTCCGATGGCGATGTGCTTACACGCGATCCATCTATCGTGTATCACGATGGCACGTTCAACATGGTCTGGACCAGCGACTGGTGGGGCAACAACTTCGGCACCGCAAGCTCGACGGACCTGCTTAACTGGTCGACGCCGGTGCAGGTGTTTCCGTATGCAGGTTACGCTGCGCAAGATCAGCCTTGGAACGTCTGGGCGCCGGAGCTGCATTACGACCCGACCAGCGGCGATCACTTTGTTGTCTGGTCTTCCACGACTGATGCCGAGTTTAACAACGGTGACGGCAGCGAGGACGGGCACGGCAACGACCATGTCTTGTACTACTCACGCACGAGCGACTTCCAGACCTTCACGCCGGCCGAAGTCTTCTTCGACCAGGGGTGGAGCGTGATCGATGGCAGCGCGGCATACGACGACCGCGGCACGACCGATACCAGCGACGACCGCTGGGTGATGGTCGTTAAGAACGAACGTTTAGTGACTGACCCGGACCCGTCGGGCAAGAACCTGCGCTTGACTTATCTCGACAGCACGATCGATTGGAACACGTTTGATTACTCTGATTGGAGTGCTGCGGAAGACCCGATCATCGGACAAGGCACCGCGATACAACCGGTCGATGCCGAAGGACCAATCCTGGTTAAGAACGGCGACGAATGGCTTATTTACTGGGACATCTATACCGCCAACGACTACGGCCTCGCGTCATCGACAGACCTGCAAAACTGGACGGACGAGACCAATAACTTCCAACTCTTCGATTCGTTCGGCAACGAGATCGTTCACCCGCGTCACGGTACGGTATTCGTCGCGCCGCGCAGCGCGATCAGCTTCGACATCATGTCCTATGCACGCAGCGACCTGAACGGCGACGAAGACATCACGCTCGACGATTGGATCATCTTCACCAGTTACCACCTCGCCGACCTTTCCGGTTTGAGCGATCCATCACTCTTCGGTGACCTCGACGGCGACGGCGACAACGACTACCTCGACTTCCGCCTGTTCCAACTCGACTACGATGCCTACAACGGCAGCGGCAGCTTCCAGGCAATGCTCGCCACAGTCCCCGAACCGATGTCCGCTTTGTCGTTTACAGCCGTCGGCTTAACCCTCACCTGCCTACCGCGCAGCCGACGCGCGGGTTGATGTTGAACAACATTAAACGTGACTTGATGGGTGCCACACTTTGTCTGCGCAGCAGCAAAGTGTGAACGAACCAGCACACCTTGTCGCTGCGCGATCAAGATGTGGCACCCGATACACCCCGGTCTACTGTAAACATTCCCGCCCTAAACCAATCCCACGCCGCCCGCAAATAAGCAGGCTTACACCCCCGACTTATCCACCACGATTCGCGCGCACAGCCTTGTCGTGTTCGCCCCCCATGCGCACAAGCACGGTCTTTTTGCACCACACAACACACCCGACAAAAACCAGTGCACAGACGCGACGTCTCTTGTGATTAGTACAACGAGCTAACACACGATTCACATCAACACATCTTTCGCCGACAGCGCGTCGCCGGATGGTGATGGCGATGCATGTGAATGCGCTTGAATAACATTCCATTAATTGATGCCTGTTTCTTGTGTGCAATTGCGATCAGCGCATTGTCAGACGGTTCTTTGTGGAGAAAAGCTGTTCGACATTCGGCTCTTGACAAAGAGACTGCCAAGTCGTTAAGTTGCGGTGGTTCGACAGGTGCCGTTTGGATTTGGAATGTTCCAGACCAAACGGTGAAAAGGGAAGTGTGGTAACCCATTCTGCAAGTCAGTTGGGCAATCCACCGCGGACGCGCCGCCGTAAGGGGCGCCCCCGGAATAGCTGGAGGTTCGGCATGGTGCCGGATCGAAGGACCGGGGGCAGCGTTCCATCCAACAGCCACTGCATGACCTGCAACGGGTCTTGATGCGGGAAGGCGGATGGGAAGCAAGCCCTGAGCCGGAAGACCTGCCTGTCGAGTTTCACTGTGTGTCCTCGCGATCGGGACGCCGTGGGCTCGACTGTTACACCTTCCAGACAGATCTCCGCCCCGGTTATCCGCCCATACGAGGACGATTACGTTCTTTATCAATTGGGAGGATCGTCCCGCGCGCAATCGGGACAAGGAGAAAGTCATGAGTCGAGATCGAATCAAACGTTTTGCAGGTTGCACGATGATGGCGGCCGCAATCACAACAGCAAACACTGCAAGCGCCGACCTTGCGCCGGACTATGAATCGATAAACATCCCGATCACCGCCGAGGGACAGTTCACCGCAAGCGACGGGTTGATTCATAGCTGGACCGCATCAGGCGGTTACAGCGTGTATGACACTGCAACCGGTTCAACAACAACGATCGGCCTGCCGCCTAACGGCATCTTATCCAACGGCTACGGCGACCCGTTCGGCGTGTACGATATCGACAACGACCTGTTCTACGCCGCAACACTCTACGGCGGATCGGACAGCGACATCTACATCTACGACGCCATCGCTGAAGATTGGATCACCCCCGGCCAGGACGGCGTCACCATGGTCAACGCCTACGGCGGGCAGGTGCACAACGGCCAACTCTACGTCTCGGGCCTCGCCGAACCTTGGAACGGTGGACTTGGACAGTCGACCTACATCTTCGCCTACGATCATTCGGCAACACCCGCAGATGAAGCCCGGCACGACATGCTGATCGAAACCGCCGGCAACTCCGCCAACCTTGCCATCGCGCCCAACGGCGATGTGTATTACGCCACCTACTCGGACAACACGCTCTACCACTGGACGGCCGACCAGGTCGCAAGCGTGACGGATGATCTTTACGCACCCGATGCGGTGGACAACTTCCTTACGCTAAGTGATGCCGTTGATTCCTGGGCGCTTCCCGGCGCGGGCAACGGCCTGGCGGTTGATTCTGCGGGCAACGTGTTCTTCGCGGTGAATAACTTCTCATCATCGCCGAACCACATCCTGGCTATGATCGACCCGACGCAGCCGGAAGGCTACCGCACGATCTATACCACCGACGGCTACATGGAATGGTTCGGCCCGATCTCGGTGGATGGCAACTTCCTCCGCGGCGACACGCTCTACTTCTCACCGTCAACCTACGGCAGCGGGATGATGGCGATCACTTACATCCCCGAACCGGCGACGCTCTCGCTATTGGCGATGGGCGGGCTCTGCGCGATCCAACGCAGGAAACAGGACTAACTTATCCATCCATGCACGCCTCGGTTTTTCCATACAGGTGGGAAGGCCGGGGCGTGTTTTTTAATACGAAAGAACACCCCATGAATGTACGACGATTCTTGATCGGTTTAGCAATCGGGTCCATGATGACGGCAAGCACTTTCGCCGGGGATTTTTCACCGGGCAAGGGCGGGCCTGACGAAGCCGACTTCATCGATGCGGGCATCCCCGGTTTTGTCGGGCCGGCGGGCGAAGGCGTGCAGGCTACGGCAAGCAACGGTAACTATGTCAATCCTGTTTTTAAAGGATGGGCAACGGGTGTTGCGTTGTACGATCCATCCGATGCGCTCGGGCAGTACGGCATGGACAGCATCGGTCGGCCGCCGGATTATCCCTACGACTTCGGCGATCCACTGAAAACCACCGGGCCGGTCACGGGCGACAACTTCGATATCGTTTCGATGGGCGATATGAATACCAACGAGATCGCGACTCACTTTGCCGACCCGATCGCCAATCCGCTTGGCACGTTGATCCTGACGTTTGATGAAGCGATCGGCAACGGGCCCGGCGCCGACTTCGCCGCGTTCGAGAACGGATTCGTTTCGGATTACACGACCGGCGGCGGCAGCGTGGTCGGCGAAATGTTCGCGGAACTCGGGTACGTCGAAGTGTCGACCGACGGCATCACCTACGCACGCTTCCCCAGTGAGTATTACAACCAGACGCCGCTCGGTTCACAGGCTTACCTGACGCAGGATGTCAGCAACATCTACAACCTCGTCGGCAAACACGCCAACGCCTACGGCGAATGCTGGGGCACGCCCTTCGATCTTGATGACTTGATCGAACACCCGCTTGTGTTGGATGGCTCGGTCAACCTTAACGATATCAACTACGTCAAGATCATCGACATCCCCGGCGACGGCACGTTTGCCGACAGCCTGGGCAACCCGATCTACGATGCATGGGTCACCTGGGGCTCCGGCGGCCTGGACTTTGAAGCGCTCGGCGTGATCAATACCGCGACACTTGCCGGCGACCTGAACGGCGACGGCTTCGTCGGCCTCGACGACCTTGACATCATCCTCAACGCCTGGAACCAGAACGTGACAATCGCAGACCCAACAGCCGGCGATCCGTCGGGCGATGGGTTTGTCGGGCTGGATGACCTGGACATCGTGTTGAACAACTGGAACACCGGCACACCGCCCGTTGAAGCAGCGATCCCCGAACCGACGGCTGCGCTGTTGTGGGCCGGCGTCTTACTAACCTGCGCTCAGCGCAGGCAGCACGCTTGGCGAGAGTAGCGCGCTCGGCGCGGGTCTCCCGACCCCGCCGCAACACCGACCGAAGGTCTCAACGTTTTAGTTTCACATACCGAATAACCGACCGAAAGTCTCAACGTTTGAATAACTGTTTAGAGCATTCTCAATCCACCGGGATCGGGTGCCACACTTTGACCCGAAGGGCAAAGTGTGCTCGGTCAATGCACACTTTGCTGCTACGCAGTCAAAGTGTGGCACCCAGAGACGCCAGCGCTCGGCGCGGGTCTCCCGACCCCGCCGCAACACCGACCGAAGGTCTCCACGTTTTAGTTTCACAAACCGCGGAACCGACCAACCGTCTCCACGTTTTAAGTTTCATCAACCTTATATCCATCCAGCAGGGCTCGATCATGCAGCACAATGAAACCGATAGCCATGGCTTTACACTGATAGAGCTTCTGGTGTCGGTTGCGATCATTGCGTTGCTGGTCGGGGTCCTGTTACCCGCGTTGGGTAGCGCCCGCAGATCAGGCCAGGCCGCGGTCTGCGGCTCGAACATCCGTCAGCTCACCATGGCGAACCTCGCTTACACCAACGACAACGCAAACCACCTCGCGCTTGCCGCCAAAGACCTCTGGCATCCCAACCTCGAACGCTGGCACGGCAAACGCGACATCATCAATGCACCCTTCGAGCCGTACCGCAGCGATATGGCCAGCTACTTCGGCGAATCCGGTCAGGTCAAACACTGCCCGAACTTCGACAAAGGCTTCGACTACCAAACCGGCTTCGAAGACGGCTGCGGCGGCTACGGCTACAACGCCTCCTACCTCGGCGGACGATGCGACCTCTACGGCACAAGCCCAATCGCCGCACAAAATAGCGCCCGCGTCGGCGACATCAACACACCCGTCTACACCGTCATGTTCACCGACTGCGCCTACATCATCAGCCGCGACTACACCAAGGCCGCATACTCCTTCTGCGAACCCCCCTTCTGGCAACTCAACACCGGCCCGCCCAGCAACATGCGCCCCGACCCCACCATCGACTTCCGCCACACCAACACCACCACCGCCGCCTGGTCCGACGGCCACATCAACCGCCAACAACTCACCTTCAGCGTGGACTACCAAACCCACAGCTACGTCACCGCCAACGAATCCTTCAAACAAAACGTCGGCTGGTTCGGCCCGGAAGACAACTCGCTGTTTGATCTTGAGTAGGTGGGATGAGGGTGTTGTCATCGCGGCAGCATGTCCGGAACGGCAACTGTATGCACAATAAAAAACTATCACACACCACAATCCACGCGGCGATCTGTGATCGCCCGCTAAACGGGGGGTGTTTAGCGGCGGCGTCTGGTTAGGGTGGGGGCGGTGAGGAGGAGGATGGTAAGTGTGGTGGGTTCGGGGGTGTTGGTGCTGGTGGTGGGTGGGATGCTGGCGTTCCAGTTGTTTAGCAGGACGTCGAGGTCGGACATGCTGACGTAGCCGTCGCCGATGCCGGCGATGTCGCCGTGGATTTTGCTGCCTATGGGTACGTGCTGGTTCCAGTTGTGGAGGATGATGTCAAGGTCGGCCAGTCCGACGTAGCCATCGCTGTTCAGGTCGCCTATGAGTGGTGGATTGAGCGGTGCTGCGTAGATGCCCAGGTGATTGCTGACCGCGCGGTTTTCCGTGGGGCTGTTGACGGCGTAGGTGGCGCCATCGTATTCGGAGATCCACATGTGGGTCGAGCCGCCGCCGTCGAGGTTGATGCCGTTGTAGGCGCCGAAGCGTTGGAGCCATTCGGATTCTTCATAGGCGGTAGCGCCTTCGCTGTAGCCGGTCTGTCGGCCGTCGATCGTCATCAGGATCAGGTACCTGCCGTCCTGGCTGAGGCCCAGCGCGGAGCGTGGCTCGACGTTGCCGGGGATGATACGCGGGTCGCCGGTGTTCACGCCGTTGACCAGGAGGTATGCCCAGGATTCGATGGCGGTCCAAACGCCTGTGAGGTCTGTCGTGGGGTAGGTTTGTTCTATACGAGCGACGTTGTCCTCGGTGACCAAGAGCGTGCCGGGATTCACGCCGATAAGCGCGTGCAGGTCCTGCGCAGGCGAAACGATCTGTCCCTCGTGCATCGCAAGGCCCCACAGGTCGCCGTATGGATAGCTCGTAGCCAGGTCGATGTATTGGCCGTTGATCGCCACCTGCACATCGGTGGATGTCATGTAGGCGGATGCCGTCTGTCGCGTGGTGTCGCCGGGCAAGGCTCCATTACCGGGCGTGGTGATGAGCCTGATATCCGGGTCGAGCAGGTCGATGCGGATGGCGTTGACCTTCTGTAGACGTGGCTCGTTGGTTTCGCCGGTCGCGAGTTCGACGCCTCTGAAAATCGGCTGCCAATCGCCGACGGTCAGGTAAGCATAGGCATTCGCACCGATAGCGAGAACGCATAGAAATGGCAGATACTGCTTGCATGAGCACATCACATCCCCTCACTTTCTGACATGAACGGGCAATACGTCTACGCGGAAACTCGACGGCAAGTACCACCCATCAGCGTAACAATTCTTATAGTGATTACAATAAATTTGTGCCGATTATTATGAAATTAACAGCGCGGTGCGGCACGGCGAGATTCTCAGGCATGCTGATAAATCATGTCGTGACAGATTTTTATCACGCGATACCACTCATGCGGGATGTCCGCCATTAGTGCGTGTAGGGACGGCTGCGACGGCATGCAGCAGCCAGACTGATCGCCAGTAAGGACATGGTTGTGGGTTCGGGAACCGTTGTGATAGGTGGGGTGCCGGTGTTCCAGTTGGCTAGGACGATGTCGAGGTCGTCGAGGCCGATGAAGCCGTCGCCGGAGGGGTCGGCGAGGAGGTTTTGGGCGTTGGTGGTTTGGTTCCAGTATTGGAGGATGAGGTCGAGGTCGGTGAGGCCGACGAAGCCGTCGGCGTCGAGGTCGCCGGGGAGGGTTTGCAGCCAGGGGGTGGTGGGCAGTTCGTCGAGGGTGATGATGTCTTCGTGGCTGAGGAAGTTCTGGAGGATGGCTTGCAGTTGGGCGGTGCTGTAGCCGGCGTCGGCGTAGGTATTGAGAATGTGATCCCAGGTCCAGGTGGAGATGTAGCCCCAGTCGATAGCCCACATGTCCATTTGGTCGGGGTCGGGGAGTGTGCCGGTTTCGGAGAGGGTGAGCATCTTGTTGCCGTTGTATTGATCGAGCAGGTCGGCCCATTGGCCGCTCATGGCGGATTCGGGGTCGGTGTAGATGTCGACGCTGACGATGTCGACCACATCATCACCGGGGTACCAATCGAGGTAGTCGCCTTCGGCGGCGGACGAGGTGAACTCCCAGATGAGGTTGTGCAGGCCGTGGTGGTTGGTCATGCGGTCGTACATGAGGGACCACAATTCCTTGAAAGCGTCGGGGCCTTGCGCGCCCCACCAGAACCAACCGCCTTGGGCTTCGTGCAAGGGGCGCCAGATGACGGGGACACCTGCATCTTCGAACTTCTGCAATTCGCTTGCGATGGCGTCGATGTCGCGGAGCAGTAGCGCGTAGTCTTCGCCGGCCGGGTTGGCGAGGGCGGCGGCGACGTCGAAGGTGGTTGCATAGGTGTAGAAGCCGCGCCACCATTCCTTGTCGGGCTCGTTGATGAGGTCGGTGGGTGCGTTCCAGTGCCAGGACATGGAGACGACGCCGCCGGTCTGCTGCGCCCAAGCGATGGCTTGTTCGGATTCGTTGTCGGGGGTTGAGCCGTAGGCGAGTCTTGAGGGGGAATACTCGATGAAGTCGGCGCAGCGGATGGCTGGTGTGTATCCGCCTGCCATGTTGACGAAGTCCTGAACGGGGAAGGCAAGGTTTTTGCTGCCGTTGTGTTGCAGGCCGAACATCGTCTTGCTGCCGTAGATATCGTTCATGTAGTTGCGCAGCCACTGCGTGTTCAGGTCGGCCTGTGAATCGACGAGGGCGCGCGAGACGGGCAAAAGCTCGGTCGGCGTATGCGAGCGGAACTCGAGGTAGTCGACATCGTAGTAGCCCCAGAATTGTGAGATCTCGAGCGTGTTGATGCCAGCGGAGAGATCGAAGATGCCGGCGCGGTCCTCGGTGAAGAAGAAGGATTGATCGAAGGTGCCGCTGCCGGTGGAGCCGTCGATGTTGTAGTAGTAGCCCTTGTCGCCGTACTGCGAGCGGTAGCCGATCCACAGTTCGTAGCGGCCCTCGGGGACGTCGACGTTAAGCTGGAAGCGGTCGGAGCCGTCGGGTGCGTTGAAGTCGGTGACGTATCCCGAGCCGGAGTATCCGGGGAAGGAGCTGGAGACGGCGGTGCCGAAGAGCGTGGCGTTTTCCGCTTCGTATCGGTAGGTGGCGGCGGCGGATGTCTGCGCGAAAACGAAGGATTGCGCGATAGCGAAAAGCAGAGCGAGCGATAGGTAAGACTTCATCGTAACGATCCTCCACCCCATAAGCGGCCAGTAACTATTGTACCACTTGGGGGCCTGATTTAATACATAAAAATTACTCAATAAATCTGCATAAAACTGCGGTTTTTCTGTGTTTTTCGGGTCGTTTATGCTTTGAGTCCTGACATCGAAACGCCTTCGATGAAGGTGCGTTGTGTGAAGAAGAAGAGCAGGAGGACGGGGAGCAGTACGAGGGCGCTGGCGGCCATCAGGTAATGCCACTGCGTCCCGCCTTGCTGGCTCTGGAAGAACTGTAAGCCCAGCGCGAGCGTGAAGTCTTTCTGGTCGGTGAGATAGATGAGCGGGCCGAGGAAGTCGTTCCACGCATAGAGGAACTGGAAAAGCGCGACGACGGTGACGGCAGGTTTGGCGAGCGGGAGGATGATCTTGATGAAGATCATAAACTCGCTGCAGCCGTCGATCCTTGCTGCTTCGGAAAGGTCTCGCGGGATGGTCATGAAGAACTGGCGGAGCAGGAAGATGTTGAACGCTGTGCCGAAGAAGGACGGGACCCAAAGCGGTTTGAGCGAGCCGATGAAACCAAGCTCACGGAACAGGCCGTAGAGCGGGACCATCGTGACGGGGAACGGGATCATCATCGTTGCGAGTACGACGAGGAACAACGTGTTGCGTCCTTTCCACTCAACGCGAGAAAAGCCGTAGGCGACGATGGAGCAGGAGAGGACGGTGCCGATGACGGTCAGTGTGCAGAGGATGAGGCTGTTGCGCAGGTAGCGAGGAAACTCGCGCATCTCGTGGACGGCTTCTTTGTAGTTGCTCCACTGCGGGGCGATTTTGCGGTGCAATAGTGATGCGTCGAGGGTGTGTTGCTCGCCTTTGGATGGGCCTTCGGCGACTTCGACCTTGATGGGGCCGCCTGCCTTGACGACGGCTTCGCTGTCTTTGAGATCAACGGCGACGAGTTGGCCGTCGATCGTGGCCTGCCATTCGTAAGGCAACCAGCGCGGCGGCATCTGCATCGTCTGGTCCAACGGCTTGAGCGATGTTGAAACCATCCATAGCAGCGGTGTGATGAACACGCCGCAGATCACGATCATCAGGATGAGGCGGGTCGCCTGGACCCCGAAGCGAGGCATGCTTACGCTCCCTCGTAATAGATACGGCTTTGGATGAGCTTGGTGACAGCCCACGTGAGCAGCAAAATGATGAAGAACATGAGCATCGCCATCGCGGAGGCGTAGCCCATGCGCAGGTCACGGAAAGCGGTTTGATATAAATAGACCGCAAAGAACAGACCTGAGCGGTCGGGCCCGCCGTCGGGCAGCATGATGTAGGGCCTGACCAGTTCCTGGATCGAGTAGATGATGCCCATGATGAGGTTGAAGTAGATCACGGGCGAGACCATGGGAACGGTGATGTGCCAGAACTGTTTTGCTGCGCCTGCGCCGTCGAGCTCGGCCGATTCGTAAAGCGAGCGAGGCACGTCCTGCAATCCTGCGAGGAAGAGGACCATCGCGCCGCCGACCATCCAGATGGCGGAGAGGATGAGTGTTGGTTTTGTCCATGCGGGGTCGGCGAGCCAGTTGGGGCCGTCGATGCCGATGAGGCTGAGCGCGTAGTTAAGCAGGCCGACGTCGCCGTTGAACACCCATAGCCAGATCATGGCGATCGCGACAAGCGGGACGATCGAGGGGACATAAAACAGCATGCGAAATATCGAGCGGCCGAAGATCGGGCGGTTAAGCAGGACGGCGAAGAGCAGCGCAACGATCAAACCAAGCGGGACGGAGAAGATTGCATAAAACAGTGTGTTGTAAAGCGCTTTCCAGAGCACATCATCTTCGAGCATTTCCTGGTAATTGATCAGGCCGACGAATTGCGCATCCTGCAGGACGTTGTAGTTGCAGAACGAGTAGTAGGCGGCCATCACGATCGGGTACAGGCCGAAGACGAGGAACCCGATGACCCACGGGCTGACGAAGGCGAGGCCGGTCCAGAATTTTCGGCGTTCGCCTCGTGTCATTGGTCTGCCCACTCTTTCTTGCGCGCTTCGGCGGTGGCGTCCCAGACGCGGAGGTTGCGGGCCATCGCCTTGGCGGAGCGGTTCTGTGCATAAGCGAGCGCATCCCGTGGCGTAGCGATGTGTCGATAGACACGGTCGGCGGCGACGATCAGTTCATCTTCATAGCTTTCCCAGATCGGGGTGCGCGGCGTGGTCTTGCCGTTCGGGCTCTTGGCAAGCTCGATGAAGACATCAATGAACGGGTTGGGATGGTTTTCGACGAAGCCGTCACTGTATTCGATGAATGCGCTGAACTTACGGTGCCCGAGGCAGAGTTTTTCCATGGGCTTCTGGCTGTTGACATAGCAGATGAACTCGAACGCCTCGTCCGGGTGTCGCGCGCCGGTGGGGATGACGAGTACATCGCATTCAACGATCGTGACATTGGGCAGTTTGTCGGGATAGGCCGAGGGGAACGGTGCGGCGGCCCAATCCAGGTTAGGCGAGAACTTCTCGATGAAGTTGTACATCCACACACCCTGGATCTCCATCGCGACGCGCTCGTCGAGGAAAGGATTCTGAGGCGAAGAGAAGTTGCCGAAGGATTCGCCGAAGCTGAGCATGTTTTTCACGCCGTACTTTTCGGTGTAGCCGGCGATCCACTCGAACGCTTCGATGTTTTGCGGCGAGTCGGCTTCGATCGTGCGGTCGCCGTCCCACAAATCGGCGCCGAACCAGTAGCCCCATGCCTGCTTCCACCAGCCGGGCTCGTGCGGGCTGAATCCCAGTTGAATGATCTTGAAGTCCTTGTTCGCCTTCTCTGCTTCTGTCAGTTCGGTATAACGGACGCGCACGGTTTCGTTGTCGCGTTTGATATCGACGATCGTCAACTGTTCCGCCATCTCGTCGAGTTGCGTGAGCGAAGTCGGCGGCGTGTCGGGGTCGAAGCCCGCTTCGCGGAACAGTCGGCGGTTCCAATGCAGCGCGAGCGTTGAGGGCGTGGAAGGCAGCGCCCAGACTTCGCCGCGATGCGAACAGATATCCCACATTGCGGGGATGTATTGATCCTTATGGATGCCCACCGTGTCGAGTCGTTTGCTTAACGGCGTTAGCGCGCCTTTCTCAGCAAAACTGCTGACGTTGTACGACCACAGGCCCGCCACATCCGGCGGGTTGCCGCCCGCGGTCGCCAGGATCAGCTTACGGTCGGGCTCACTGATCTGCGTCATCTCGACATAGATCCGCTTCTGCGATTTGTTGAAGTCATCGACCACGGCGCGCATGGCGTCGTACTCGAAGTCCGTCCACTTTTCCCAGTAGCGCACAATGACGCGGCCGTCGTCGGTGGTGTCTTGCACCCGGTTGTCGCAACTTAACATCGCAAGGCAAACCGGAACAAGCATGACCAAAGTTACGGCTGGACTGATAAACCGGTGTCGTCGGCGTTTGAACTTCACTTGTGCCCGCTTATGCGTTGTCCTTGATGAACGCGATCACCTCGTCGAGCTTGGCAAACGCTAACCCGGTCACCGTGTCCGCCGCACCGTAGTAGATAGCGAGCCGACCCGTCTCTTCATCCACCAGCGCCGCACAGGGGAACGTGACGTTCGGCACATCGCCGACGCATTCATAATCACGCTGCGGCGAGAACATGTAAGGCTTGGCACGCGCGATGACTTTCCACGGTTCATCAAGATCAAGCAGCGCCGCACTGAAACTGTAAACAAAACCGTTACAGGATGTCAGCACGCCGTGGTAGAACATCAGCCAGCCTTCATCGGTCTCGATCGGGATCGGGCCGGCGCCGATCTTGGTGTACTCCCAGGGCTGCTCGGGCTTCATCACGTGGCGGTGGCAACCCCAGTGGATCATGTCTGGGCTCTGGCTGAGGAAGATTTCGCCGAAAGGTGTATGCCCGTTGTCGCTGGGCCGGCTGAGCATCATGTACTTGCCGTTGATCTTCCGCGGGAACATCACGCCGTTGCGGTTGAACGGCAGGTAAGCGTTTTCCAATTGATGGAAGGTTTTGAAGTCGTGCGTGTAGCCAACGCCGATGGTCGGGCCGTGATACCCGTTGCACCAGGTAACGATATAGCGGTCTTCGATCCAGCAGACACGCGGATCGTACCCGTAGCAGAACGCGCCGATCTCCGGATCATCACAGACGAACTTGATCGTCTCGGGATCGATCTGCCAGTTGATGCCGTCCTTGCTTCGGCCGGCGTGGAGGCGCATGTTTCGGCATTGATCGTCGACACGGAAGACACCTGCAAACGCATTACCGTAGCGTACGACAGCACTGTTGAAGATGCTGTTGGAGGTCGGCAGCAGGTTGCGCGGGATGACCGGGTTCTTGTCGTAGCGCCAGACGACGTCATGGCAACCGGCGGGCCTGTCCTGCCAGGGCATCGGTGCAACCAGCGATTGCTTGATGGGGCGGACGGGAATCTTCTTGGTCGAATTGGATGCGATCTCGGTCATGGTTCAATCCTGGTTAGGCCGGTTGATCGGCCCATGCACTTCATAATCGACCGAACACGTCTTCGGTCTGTGGTTCACTTACTTCGCCCCTGGTTCGAGTAATCTGATAATGTTCATCAACGCACGCGCGTTGTGGTAAGCCGTTTTCCATTCGTTCGCTTTTTCGCCCCCGTCCAGGACCTGTTCGCCGTCCCAGCGGAGGTAACCGTACCACCCGCCGTGGACGGTGTCGGTCTGGTGCTGCGTTATAAACGCCCATTGCTGCTGCAACTTCTCGAAGTATCGATCGGTTTGCGAGCCAAAGTGTTTATGCATCAGACACAGAGCGTTGAGCCCTTCGGCCTGGACCCACCATGTCTTGGTATCGTCGCTGACCGCGCCTTTGCCGTCGCCGCTATCGAAGAAGCCGCCGTGCGCCTTGTCCCAGCCGACTTTTAGCGCATGGTCGACAAGTATCCGGGCCTTGTCCCACGTGTCTGCATCATCGGGTTTACCAAGCGCATGCATGGATTCGATAAGCAGGTAGGCGGTCTCGACGTTATGCCCGAACGATTCATCATCCTGAACCGGCGTCCAGTCGTTTGTGAATACCGTGTGCAGCGTGCCCGGGTCAACCCACATCTTCTCGTAGATCAACTGCTGCAGATTTTCGATCACTTGCTTTACCAGCGGCTCGGGCCAGACGCGATACAGGGCCGTGCAGGCTTCGAGCAGGTGGATGTGCGTATTCATGGTCTTGTGACCAAGAGGCGTACCGATCGAATCATTGCCTGATGCTTGATCGGCAGATGCATCCACACAAACGGGCTTGCCGGATCGCTGTAATGCTTCGTGGCATCCGCCGTGCTTGTGGTCCCATGCGTTGTTGTACAGCCAGGTAAACGCGCCGACCGCCATCGCTCTAACACGATCCGAAGCGCCGGCAAAGCTCGCGGTTGCCGCGGCGTAAATCACGAACGCCATCGCATACGCGTGCTTCGCATCGACTGCTACTCTTGGAACGCCCGGCGGATCGGTTGCGAAGTAATAGCCCCCCTGCTCCCCGTCGGCCAGGTGCTGTTGAATACCATCCAGGCCGTGCTGCGCGATCGCAAGATAATGATCTCGCTTGCTGGGGAAAAGATGCGAAGCTTCTGCCGCAACCCAAGCCATCCTCGACTGGAACACCAGAGACCGCGTCGTGCTCGGTTTGCGCGTCCAGTCTCGGCTGAAGTTCTGATGGAAACCCCCGACCTGCCGATCGATACACGCGGGGAACCAGCAATCGAGCACCAGCCGCTTGAGATGGTCACACACACGATTGCGCAACGCCGCTTCCGGGTTAGCGGTGCAGCTTTGCTGGTCGCGGGTTGTAAGGTGTGTGTCCATCATCATCAAATCGGTTATTACGTTCGTAACTTTCTTCGGTACCTATTGCTGCGAGGCTTGCCCGGATGGCGACATCCCTAACGCTTCGAGCATCTGCTCATCCGGCACGCGCTTGCCATCGACATTCTTGACCACATCAAACCCCCCGCTGTAATCCCATATCGCCCAACCGATCCCGAGATCGTCGAGCGTTGATGTCACCACGTGGTGCCAGCGCAGACGCGATTCGCGGTCGGCCTTGAGCGTGTAGACGCCCAGCTCGTTTGCGGTGACGCGCACGCCGTAGTTCGCCGCCCAGTCCGCGACACGCTGCAAGTCGCTGCGCAGATACGCTTCGGAGCCGCGCGTCCAGGTCGTGCCCAGGATGTCCATGCGTACATCGTGTTCTTTGATCGCGTCGAGCGCCTTGCGCACTCCCGAGATATCCATAGGCCAGGGGATGTCCGCCATCTTCGCCCAGGTATCTTTGCCCCAAGCCGCGCCTTGATGTGTAAACGCGAACGGCTTGTAGTAATGCCAGTTGTAGACGATGTTGCGGTCCGCGTAAGGTTCGAGCTTCAGCAAATCTTCCGGCCCGGAGTAGTTGCCGCCTGATGCGATCAACGTGTGATCCGGTGCACCGGCGCGCATCGCCTGAAGCAAGCGCCATTGGATCGGCCGCCACTGCGCCGTTTCCATCAGCGCCGGCTCATTGAGAACATCCAGATAAACACGGTCCGGATCGCGGCTGCTCAAACGAGACGCCAGCGCCTGCCAGAACGTCGCCACCTTCTGTTCAAATGCCGGGTCAAGTAATTGTTGCTTGAATCCATAACTGGGCTGGATGACAACGATCACCGCAAGGTCCGCATCCAGCATCTCGTCCAGCTTCGCCAGGTAGAGTTCGATATAGTCCGGCTTCAGTTCGGTGGGCTCGTCCGGATTAAACAAAACCGATTCATCAAAGGGGAACCGCACGTGTCGGAATCCCATGCTCCGGATCAGGTCGAAGTCTTTGCGGGTGTACTTGGACTTAAGGAAGTCCGGGTCATATTGCCCATCATCGGATTGCGAAAACCAATGACTCATGTTTACGCCGCGCGTCATGTGTCTGAAACGTGCATCGGATACCGCCTCGCCGAACTTCGGCACCTGTTTGCGAACGGACTGCACCGCCTCGATCGACGACTCGACAGACACCGCCGCCTGGTCCAGGTAGTCGGCTGCGCCGTCGAGCATCTCGGAAACGGAAGTCAACAACAGCGCCTCGTGGCGCATCGCTTCGGCGACGGCACGCAGGTCCTGCTCCTTGGTCTGCAGGTCAACCTTTGCGGATAACAGGTCAGCCATTTCTTTTTCAGCGGTCAATTCTTTCTGCGGCTCGGCCTGGGTATCCGTAGCGGTCTCGGCCATCAACGGGGTGTGCATAGCCAGAGCACAAGCCATCATCGGTAACCAACCCGAGCCAATCCGTCGACGCATGTTCACAACCCAAGTGTTAAAAACAGACTTGAAACCAGACGGGCCGACCCCGTCTTGAAAGGCACCGCCGCGCTGTCAGGCGGGGCGGTGTCAAAGTAACTTAACCAAACACACTGTGACGTGCTAGCGCCGGCGGCAGGCCAGCGTGCTTCCCAGCACGAGCAGCGACATCAAGGCAGCCGGTTCGGGCACTACGTTCATCACGGGTGGCGTCCCGGCGTTCCAGTTGTTGAGGATGATGTCCAGGTCGTCCAAACCTACATACCCGTCGTCGTTCGCATCACCTGCTGTCAGGTCGCCGACCGCGACGTTCTGGTTCCAGTTCGACAAGACGATGTCCAGATCGTCCAGACCGACGAAACCGTCGTTGTTAAAGTCACCGGGGATATCGGAAACCTCGATCCGCTTGAGCAACTGAAGGTTGTCGATGATCGCGGCTCCGGCGACGGAGTTGTTATTTTCATCGCCGATGATGGTCGCAAAACCAAGCACGATCAGGTCGGAAGGCGGCAGCGGTTCACCTTCCGGGTCTTCCGGGTTTTCGCCGCCCATGAAGATACCCTGGAACGGCGTGCCCACCGGCACAGCGCTGCTGCTGCTGCCGGCGAGCAGTTGCGTCAACGGCATTTCAATATGAAGTGTCGTCGTGCCCGGATCGAGGTATTGCGGGTTCACGAACGCAAGGTCGCCGCCCTTCTGATACCACGCGCCGGTGCTGTCGTTGATGACTAGCGCGAGTTTGGCATACGTCGCGGCGGGATCGAAGTCCGCGGTGTCGTAGGTCACATCAAAAGCGATGTGCGTGGCTTCGTTGAATGCGGCTGCGGTCAGTTCAACCTCTTCCTGCGTGATCGTGGGCACGGCGGTATCGTCCGGATCATCGAAGTCCGCATCGGCAGGGACTGGCCTGTCGTCGCCAGTGGAGGTCCAGACGCGTTCCATCCCCCACTTGAATGTTGAGTTCGCGCCGCCGGCACGGACGATTTTGCCCGCATACGTGCCGTCGGTCGCGCCGACGGTCGTGGAGACGAAGGTCGTGTTGGATTCGGTCGGTCCGGGCACGAAGCCGAAGTGCGCCCAGCCGTCGCCGTCGGCGCCGGTCGCCAGTTCCGTGCGTTCAAACGAATCGATCTTCAACACCTCGACCATCTTGGTTTCGACGTAAGGCGGCGCGGTCTGCACGAGTGCGGTTTGTGCATACGCGGTGGGGCTGCCCGGCACGAGCATCTGGATGCCGAAGCCGCGCACATCATCGAGATTCTCGACCATTGAAAGATCGATGGTGATTCGGGTGGGTTCGTAGTCGTCCACAAAAACGGAGGTCAGCTCGCTCTGATAGAAGCCGGTGCTGCCGGTGTTGATGTAGGTCTTGATCTTCATCTCTTCGAGGGTTTCGCTGGTAAACAGGATGTCGAACCGGTCGTAACCGGTCAGGTCGGCATTGAAACTATTGTTGGCCAGCACCACGCGCGAAAAACCATCACCGGCCGGCGGCGCCAGTGGCGAGAAGTCCATGTCGTAACGAACGCCGTCATCGCCGACCAAACCGTAGGCGGTGCCGCTGCCGAGGTATAAAGACCCGCCGCCGCCCCAGTCAAGGGTCACGTCGACAATGTCATACAAGTCGGCCTGACTGGGAGAATAGGTCGATACCGCCAGCGCGGGACTGTTGGCGACCAGGCCGAATATCAGGCAGGCCGCCGTGAGTGTCCATCGTGTTCTCATCACAATCGTCCTCCAGTATTGATGTGCGTGCATCGTATTCTGATTGCGTTATACGAACGCGTTAGTTTCCGGAAAGGCTCATTATTTCTGTTTGTCATAGAAGTACATGGTGATGCCGGAGTTCTTCGGGCTGAAGACCGCCAGATCATCGGTTTCGATCCAATGCGCCGAACCGTCGCGATACGAAGCATTCACGCCGTCCGGCTTGTACTGCTTGGGATAACGCTCCCAGACCGGGACGCGATTGGGTGTGATGAACAGCTTGGCGCTGTCTTTTGCCAGCCGCTCATTGCTCCCGTTCAGGTGCGGCAGCCAACTGCCCCATGTCTGGTTGGTCATGCCGTGAGAACAAACCGCCAGCATCTCACTGTCGCATACATCATCCATCGTGGCGGGGAAGTTAAACTCTTCGCCGGATTCGATATCGATCTGTATCCCGCCCGGGTTCGGTACTTTGGGCCCGGCCGTCACATTCAAACCGCCGTAATACATCCAGTGGATCCAGATGCGTTCCTCATTATTACGCTCAAGCTCCTCAACGTAGTCAGCCTCTAATTCGTCGTAACTGATGCAGCCGAAAGCCGGCAGCGGCAGCCCGTAGCCATCGGTCATTTCCTTGAACAGATCGAAACGGTACCAGCCGTTGAGTGGAGAAGAGGGTGTCGCGTTGTAGGAGGAGGCCCGAGGCAGTTTGCCCTTATGATCGACGGCCCAGGTCGTGTGTGCGACGTTGAACTGCCGGAGATTGCTCAGATCATGCAGACGTTGCGCCGACCTGCGCGCAGCGCCGAGCGCGGGCAGCAAAATACCTACCAGCAACGCGATGATGGAAATGACGACGAGTAATTCGATAAGTGTAAAACCACTTCGACGGGTCATGTTGTGTCTCCAAGCCCCGGACACATGCGAGCCGTCAGGCCGCATAGCCGGGTATACGTGTGCGTGTTTTATCTACAAAACTCCCGGTCGGCTTTCACCAGCCGGGAGCGAGGTGTCTAATCGTTCAGGCGCGACGGCGTCCGGCGATCGCCAACCCCCCCAGGCCGAGCAGCGCTAGCGAAGCGGGCTCAGGCGTGATAACGACGTTGTCGATGTAAACGGTCGCAACATCGGTGTTGCGCGGATCAAGGTCGTCCACCCAGTCGCCGTTGAACCCGATCCCAACCTTGTACCAGCTATCGCCGGCCACGAACTTAAGGTCGTCGACAAGTGAGAGCGATACGTGGATCGTTTCGTTCGTCGTGCCGTTGGTCGTCGCCAAGCTGTTTTTCTGCGCCCACGGCGACAAGCCGCCATCGGCGTAGATGGACAGATTTAGGAAGGAAACGGCGCTCTGCGGGATGCTCGATGTGTCGTAGGTCACGTCGAATTCGAACGTGCCGCCGCCTGCAACCGCGGCACTCATCGCGGTGGCGTCGTAGAACGACCTGATATCCCAGGCAAACCCGTCACCCGTCAAAGTCAGCGCCAAACTCTGCACGCCGTCGGTGACACCGATCGTGCCGGCATCACCCGCAACACGGGCGCCGGACATTTCCCAGCCGTCAAAGTCAGCGGGCGCTGACTCGAACGAAGCATCGAGCACGCCGGCGGACGCCGCTGCCGGCAACGCCAATATGGCTAACATGGCAAAAGTCTTACGAATCATGATTCATCTCCTCCTCATGCATGGTGCGCCGGGTTTGGCCCTCGTAGACACTCGAAGTCCTGCCGGCTTTTCACAGTGTGATCCGCTGAAAACAGACGCCGCTTCACCCTCGACACACGCGTGCCGAGCTAAAACGGCCGAATACGTGCACTCATTCAGAAGGCGGCGCACAACTTCTTGTCGCCTCGTCTAACTCATACTGGATTGGCCTCGCCGGCTGCTCCTCGATGCCCTGTTCGATGGCGCGATTGAGCATGTAAACCGCCTGACGGCCAACTTCCTTAAACGGAACAATCATCGTCGTGACAGGCAACCCCGTCTGGTTACGGATACGGTCATTACTGAACGCGATAATAGATAGCTCTTCGGGAACGCGGATACCAAGCGCCGCCGCCGCCGTCCACATCGCGACCGCTTCGTGCTTTTCATAGCACACTACAGCCGTCGGACGGTCGGGCCGATTCAACAAACGCATCGCCCGCTCCGGTGCACGGCCAAGCGTGAACCCTTCAGTCATCTCATTAGCAACGGGTTTGAGTCCGGCTTCAAACATCGCCGAGGCAAAACCATCGCTGCGATCGAACACGCTGTAGTGGTTGAAGCCGTCGGCCTCGTGATAACTGATGAACGCCAGCTTCTTGTGCCCCATCTGAATCAGGTGCCGCGTCGCCATGCGCCCGCCCTCGAAGTCGTCCGGGTAGACACAATCCAACTCACGCTTACGGTTCAGCCAGACCACGGGCACGTGGCTGTCACGAATCAACTCCGTCACCTGGCTGGGCACATCAAAGAGGTAATCGATCATCACACCGTCCACCGAAGACTCACGGAAGACGTGCGGGATCGTATGCGGACGCTCGAAGGCGGCCTTGGTCAGTTCACACATGGTCAGCCGAAGATTTAACGGCATGAGTTCGGACTGGATGCCGTGCAGCACCGGAAGCTCGAATACATCAGCGCCGATATCCGAACAGCTCAGAAACGCGACCGCGCCGAATCGACCGTTGCGAACGTTGCGTGCCGCGAGGTTTGGCCGATACCCATACTCACGCGCGATCCGCCGGATCTCCTGCGCTCGTCGCGCCGCTGCGGGCCGGCTCGATTCCCCCTTGCCGTTAAGCACACGGGAAACCGTCCCGACAGAAACGCCGGCGGCTTGTGCGATTTGAGCGATGGTGGTTGCCAAGGGGCCCTCCGGCCTACGATCGATCCAAATGATTACGATTTCATTATCTTCAATCTCAACGCCCGCATTGTACCAATTAGGATATCGTTGTCAACAAAAACAAGAGATAGGGATTAAATTTACAAATACATGATTTTTAAGAGTATATGAAATTATTAATGTATTTTTAAAGATTAATTTTGGCGATTTATGCTTGTTTTTGAATCGTTTACATTATAGATTCATTAGCCTTGAAGCAGCGATTCGGGTAGTCGTCAGAACAGTTTCCCGTACTCAATCGCGTTGTGAATCAGGCATGCCAACAGCCGGGAAAGTTGGCCATCTATATAGGTAGTGGAGGCAAGTTCATGGCCCGGAACGACTTTATTCTCTTGTTGGCTTTTGCGTTGATCCTCACTTCGCTGATCTCCTGTCGATCCGCGCCGCAGCCAAGCCCACAACCTGAACCGCAGCCGGCGAACCGGTTCCAGCCTGTGATCGATGCCTGGGTCCAGCAGGATGCCAAAGCACCGCCGCCGGAAAACGCGATCCTCTTCATAGGCAGTTCGAGCATCCGCTTGTGGAACACACTGCATGAAGACTTCCCGCAATACGACGTCATCCAGCGCGGTTTCGGCGGATCATCCTTCGCCGATGCAAATCTCTACACCGAACAGATCGTCTTGCCGTACCACCCCGCCGCGGTGGTTGTGTTTGAAGGCAGCAACGATGTCAACGGCGGCAAGAGCGGGCGGGAAGTCTTTGAGGATTACAAGCAGTTCGTTCATCTACTGCGCACCGGGAGCGACCCATTCCAAGGCCCGATCTTTTTCATCGGCATCACACCAACCGAATCACGCTGGCAGCACTGGCCACAGATGCGCATCGCGAACGAATTGATCCAGGCATACGCCCGGCAGCACGAGGACCTCTACTACATCGATGCGCCTGCCCCGTTCCTCGCATCCGCCCCGACGCCCGGCGGCCCGCCGTCGCCCGACTTCTTCCAGCAGGACCTGCTGCACATGAACGCCAAGGGCTACGAGCTATGGGTCCAGACCATCACACCTGTTCTTGAATCTGTCTGTCCGCCGACGAAGTAAGACATCAGCTTTGACACACCATTATTAACACAAACACCTCCACTTCCGGGGGGCACTTGAAGGAACATCTCATGGATCACAATATCTCACGACGCAGCATGATCAAACTATCGACCGGTGCGATGGCAGGCGCCATCCTTCTGCAGAATCCAGACAAGACTAAAGCTGAATTTGTTTCGACAAGCCGGAAGACGCCGAAGCGCGTGCTGCGCTTCGCACACATGACGGACGTCCACGTCAAGCCGGAGATGGGCGGCGGCCTGGGGATGGCGGCGGCGCTGAAACACGCCCGCTCGCTTGAAGACCCACCGGAATTACTGATCACCGGCGGCGACGCGATCATGGACGCCCTGGCACAGGATGAAGCACGCACACAAGAACTCTGGGACCTCTGGAACAGCGTGCTTAGCGACAACTGGCCGCTGCCCGCCAAGCACTGCATCGGCAACCACGACATCTGGGGCTGGGAAAAAGAAAAAAGCAATACGACCGGCGAAGAACCGCTCTGGGGCAAGCAATGGGCAATGCAGCGATTTGGTATCGATAAGCCTTACTACAGCTTCGATAAGGCGGGCTGGCACTTCGTCATCCTCGACAGCACACAGGTGAATCCCAATCCTAAAGCGGTCTACATCGCCAAACTCGACGAAGAGCAGTTTGAATGGCTTAGCAAGGACCTTGCAAGCGTCAATCCCGATACGCCGATCCTGTTCGTCTCACACATCCCGATCGTCGCGGTGACGCCGTTCTTTGATGAAGACTTTTTCAAGGAAGGACGCACGCAAATCCCCGGCGAGTTCATGCACACCGATCTGCACCGCATCAAGGACCTGTTCTACCAGCACAAGAACATCAAGCTGTGTCTGAGCGGCCACATGCACCTGGTCGACCGTGTCGAGTATCTCGACATCACGTACATCTGCGGCGGCGCAGTCTGCGGCGCCTGGTGGGGCGGCAACTGGCATGAATGCGAAGAAGGCTACGGCATCATCGACTTGTACGACGACGGCAGCTTTGCGTATCAATACGTGCCTTATAATTGGACGCCGGTTGGGTAGAACAACACAATCCCAGTGTAATGGGTGCCACACTTTGACCCGTAGGGCAAAGTGTGTTCTAACAAAGCACACTTTGCTGCTGCGCAGTCAAAATGTGACACCCAGCATCGCTCGATTCACGTGCATGACAACTGATTATCAAAGGGCATCTCATGAGAAAAGCCATCTTCTCTTTTCGCTGCCTGATTTGTATCACGCTCGGTGTGATGCTGACCGCTGCTTCATTGTCAGCACAGCAAGAGCGGCCGAACGTACTGTTTATCATCGTTGACGACCTGAACACAACCATCACCGCGTATGGCCATGAAAACATGGTCACGCCCAACATCGACAATCTCGCCGATCAAGGCACGCTCTTTGAACGGGCTTACACGCAGCAGCCGGTCTGCTCCGCATCGCGCGCCAGTTTCCTGACCGGGCTGCGTCCCGAAACGGCGGGCGTGAATTATCCTTACAGCGAATACTTCGTGCAGGAAGTCTTGCCCAAACATCCAACCGTGTCGGCATACTTCAAGTCGCACGGCTACTACACGCGACACTTCGGCAAAGTGCATCACGGCCAGGACCTGGACAGCCTGTCCGCCCCTTGGTTCCAAGGGAACGCGCAGACATACTTCAACCCGGAAAACGCTGAGACGAAAGATAAATCCACCGGCGGCCCGCCGTTCGAGGCTTCTCGATCGACAATCGAAGTGCACCGAGACGCGCTGATCGCAAACGAGGCGATGTCAGCACTCGAAGCAGCGGCCACTAAGGATCAGCCTTTCTTCTTCGCGGTCGGTTTTCATAAACCGCACCTGCCGTTCGTTGCACCGAAACAGTTTTACGATCTTTACCCGGTAGAGAAAGTACCGCTGCCGGAATGCCCGTTGCATCCGTTGGGCGCACCCGATTGGACGATCGACCGCTACGTGCTCGATCAATACAAATGGGAACACAACGACCGCACGCGCCCCTTCTCCGCGCAATACACCCGCGAAGCCAGGCAGGCTTACTATGCGTGCGTCAGTTTCATCGATCACCTGGTGGGTGATCTTGTCAGCAAAGCGGATGAGCTGAACCTGCTGGATAACACCATCATCGTCATCACCTCCGACCACGGCTTCCACCTCGGCGATCAGAACCATTGGTCGAAAACAACCAACTACGAATCGGCACTGCACGTCCCGCTGATCATCGTGGACGGCCGAAGCGATAAGCACGGCTTGCGAAGCAAAGCCTTTGTCGAACTGGTCGATATGTATCCCACACTTGTAGAACTCTGCGGCCTGCCGATGCCTGATTATCTTGAAGGCACAAGCGTCGTGCCGCTGCTTGATGATCCGGATCGGCCCTGGAAGTCGGCTGCGTTTACGCGCCAGCCGCGCGGCATGCTCGATCATATCTACGGCCACGCTATCCGCACCGATCGCTATCGCTACGTTGAATGGACGCGCGAAGCAACAGGCGAAGTGCTACTGCAGGAACTCTACGACTACGAAAAAGATGCTCGCGAAATCGAAAACCTTGCAGACCATGCCGAGTATAAATCGATCCGCGACGAACTTGCTGAACGATTGGCACAAGGCTGGAAAGCAGCGTTACCGCCCGGCATCGAAAACCATTCGGATAACCCAATAGCGCCGCCGCCTTACGCGGTGCGCGGTGAAGGCATGTCTCGACGTGAGGCATGGGTCAGAGAATATGGTGGTAACGTCGATATGAACTGGGAAGAAGCGGCGCGCGTCCGCCGCGAAGCCGAAGCGAAGGGACAGATGCCGTAAATTCCTATTACTTTTAACCCCGGGTCGACGACCCGGGGCCAACCCCACGTCGTCGACGTGGGGCTAAATAAAGTTGTGTCCCCCTATTGCCCCACCAACCACTTCGCGTATTCATACTTGAATTGCGGCTCGCCCATTCCCATGTAATCCCAGATCGCCCACTTGCCCGTGCCCTGCCGGTATGAATCGCGTAGAAAATCGATGAAGTCCGCCTGCAGCAACCCATCCTGATACTGCATCGCGAACGTCACCAAAGACCCGCACGAGCCGTAAGGCGAATCAAGCCCGTCGCGCTTCGCGTTCTCCACCGCTCGGTACCAGTCTTTGCCGCTACGCAGTCGCATCATCTGATCGACCGACCACCGATCATTCGGCCTTGCCCCGGGGAACTGCGCACCACGCATATCAAACCGCACCGTCTGAGCGTACACCGCCACGCCTTCCGTCAGCCAGGTGGGTGAATTGTTTTTGCCCGTCATGACGTGCAGCACCTGGTGCGTAAACTCGTGATACATCGTCTGGCTGGGCTTGCCGAAAAAGTAGGCCGTGCCGTTCGATTGCCGGAACACGCCCCCGCTCCAGCCGACCGCGTTCGCTCGCTTCACGTACTCATCATGCGTCGCATATACCCAGACCTTCAAGGGCTGATGCTCCGCTAATCCAAACGCAAAACGCATCGCGTCCAGCCGTCGTGAATTTGTGAAAAACTGCGCAAACGTCACGAAGATCTCGTCGTACATCGCTTCTAATTGATCCGCCACCGTGACCAGCGTCTGCAGGTCAGCCGTCCCCTGGATCAACAGATGCTCCGTCTGCACCTGCCAGTCCTTGCCCGGCTTGGAATGATACGCGTTGGCTTCATCCAGCGTCGTCCACATCTTGCGCTGAAGGTCATACACATACCCCTTCTCATATCGCTGCGGGAACTTTGCAAGCATCCACCCGTACCGATCGTCCCACCAAAGCCCCTCCCTGATCCGCGCCGCATCAAACGCGCTGAACCAGTAGCGGTTTGGATGATGCTCTCGCAGCTCGGGCACCTGCTCGATTAACTTGCCCGTGATTTCAGACAGTTGTAGATTCTCAACCAGCTCCGGATCGATTTTCTTCTGCCCAAGCGCCCTGCGGATCGGCTCGTAATCCGGATCGAAGTACAACACCTCCCACATGAAGTCGCTCGCCAAGCCGATGTACCCGATGTTCGACGCCGACTGCAGAAGCTCCCAAGGCCGCGCCGTCACCGCTTCCTTCGTCTGTGCCAGCGCAAGTTCACCCGCCTTGTCCGTCTCATCGCCCGCCCCTTCCAACGCGCGCACCTGCTTCGGCAAATCCCCCATCGAATCCGGGCTTAAATAACAAAGCCCCGCCACCAGCTGCCAAAGCTCATCCTTCGCAACCTTCACCTCCCCCGCTTTCACCTTATCAATAAGCGTTTGCACCTGCTGCCGCGCATTTGCCGCCCGCGCTTCACGGTCTTCATCCGCCTGCTGCTGCAATTGCACCCGATCCCGCCGCATCGCCGCACGTTGATCCGTCCAACGATCCCCCAATGCACGTCCGCTACTGACAAGCACAAGAAGCAAACACAAACTGACAGTATGTCGGGCAAAGTTTCCAGACATCACATCCATCCCCTAGTCAATCCGACTTGATCCCATAACATCACCGGCATGTTCAGCCATTTTATGCGCGATCGGGCCCGGTGAAATCCGGATATCCTTGCTGTAAACACCTTCTGCTCCACTCGCATTGCCGTCACATGTCAATATAGGTAATTCTAGGTGTGATTGAACGACTAAAACAAGGCTAATTGCGTGTTGGGGCCTTGAACCGATCGGCCGGGCCATTTATAGTCATGGTTGCTCATAAACGGGCCGGAGGGAGAGAAAGTGTGTCTTATGACTCCACTCCCAGCGGTGATTCGCACCGCGTAACGGACCGGGCCGACCATGACATTATTCAAATCAAGCAATCGTTACGGGTTAGCGTTATGTTTGTGCGCCGCAACGGCGATCAGCCCCACTTTCGCTCAGATCACCTCCACCTGGCAGGCGTCGGAACTCAGGTTGTGGGACATAGCTGATAACTGGGATGCGGGCGTGCCGATGTCGGCCGGCGACGAAGCGATCTTCGGCCCGGGCTTTCCTACCGCCGATAGCGACATCATTGTGGGCGATGCAAACACAAAAGTCGGCACGATCACCTACAACAATCCCTACCTGCTCAGCCTGTACGTTACCACCTTCACGCTCGACGGCAACGGCAGCGCCGCGTCGATCGATATTCAAAACGGTGATATGTACTTCATCACGGGCAGCTTGATCCTCGCAAGCGATCTGGATTTGACCGTCGCGCCCGGATCTACCGCACGATTTGATGCTGCGTCCTATGTTAATGCTACCCTCGGTGGCACGGGCGGCTTGAACATCCAAGGCGGCGGCGTGGTCGTGCTCGGCACCGGCAACACCTACAGCGGCCAGACAAACATCACCAACACGACACTGTTAATCGCAGCAAACGACAGCCTCGGTTCAGGCACCGGCGTCGACGCGGATGGAACCACCATCAATACGGATGGTGTCCTGAAACTTGCGAACAACGCCATCAGGCTGCCTGATGAAAAGATCACGCTCAACGGCGGCGCCATCACCGGCGACAACTGGACGCTTGACAGTACCATCTCGGTAAGTACAGGCAGGTTCGAAGGCGGCGTGTGGATTCTCAACGGCCCGATCTCCGTCGATGACACTGTCACATTCGGCGGCGGTGGCGGCAACATCGGCCGTGTACTCGGCACCGTCTCCGGCACCGGCGGGATTCATGTTGACGCAGTCGGCCGAACCGTCCTCCTGGGGAACGTGAACACGTACGAAGGGACAACCGTTGTCAGCAACGGCACGCTCGCCATCACAAATGCGTCTACTCTCGGGACCACTTCGGGCACTTCCGCGGACGCCACGACCGTCAACGCGGGTGGCGAACTCCGCCTGGCGGCCAACATGACATTGTCAGATGAACTGATCATCCTGAATGGCGGGACGCTGGGAACCCTCGGCAATATCGCGCCAGGTTTCAACAACCCGATCATCTCAAACGGTGGCGTCATCGACGGCGACAAATGGTCCATCAACGACACCCTCACACTCGACGGCGACCTGACCATATACAGCGGCACGGATGGCAACATCAGTGCCCAAGTCTCCGGCACGGGCTCGCTGATCTTTGAATCCGGCGAAACAAATGTGACCGGCACGAACACCTACACCGGCCAGACCCTCATTAAAAACGGCGCCACCGTCATTACGTCCAACCCCTATGCATTCGGCACAGGCTCGGGCACCGACGCCGATGCCACGATCGTCTACAGCGGGGGCTCATTGGGGATCTACGGTGGTTCCAGTAACGGCTTCGTATCGGAAAAGATCATTCTCGATGGCGGCACCATCCTCGGCGGTGAAACCGACGGCCCCGTTGAGTTGCGGTCGGACAGCACAATCAACCAGACCGAGTTGAACGGCTTGCTGAGCGGTGTCGGCGGATTGATCATCGATAACGACGGCTTGTACTCCACCGAACTCAACCACGCCAACACATACATGGGTATAACCCGGCTTAAGCAGGGCGCTTTATCTGTCAGTGATCCGCTGGGGCTCGGTGACGCCAGCGAAGGCACCATCATCAACGGCGGTGATGCGTATCTCATGGTTTCAACACAGGAACCGATCCTCGTCGACGGTGGATCACTACATCTACTGGCATCGGATTACTACGGCCCCGTTGATGTGGATTACGGGGTCCTCGATAATTACAACAGCAATAACAATGCCACCTCGCTTACGATTCACGAACCTGTCCAACTCGTCGGGGGCGAAGCCTCACTGCGCGGTGGACAAACCATTACGCTCGCCCAAGGCACAACAGGCAATGGCGACCTCGTATTCAGCAGCTATCCAACCAACGCGCAATTCATGGTAGATGCGCCACTGGCTCACCACGGTGATGTCACGATCAAACGCGGTGAAGTCAACATCAACACAGCTTTCGAACTGGACGGCACGTGGGTGCTGGACCGTTCACCCACCTCAACGAGCTACGCTGCCGGTGAACTCCAGGTCAATGTCGACCTGACCGGACGCTTAGACATGATCGGGGGCACACTCAAAACAGAGAACGGCTCAACCTTTACCAGCCTGGATACAACACTGGATGTCCGTGGCGGACAAATCAACATCAACCTTGCCGGCGTGACACAAATCACAAAAAACAGCTTCCAGAACGCGTGGTTTGAAACGATCGGGGCTGACAACGATGCCGATATCGATGTCTTGCGAGGGCAACTCACGTTATCAGGCGCCGATGCGGCCGGCAGCATCATCGGTCGTACAACCGTCGCTTCAAAACACGCTACGCTCGTTCTCGATTCAGGCAACACCTTCAACGAGATGATCTTCCTCGATAACGCGACCGGGCGTGCCTTCGATGGCGGCCTGATCGCCGAAGCCGTAACCCTCACGGCCCCACTTCACACCGGCGACGGCCTGTCCATCATTAATGCACCCGGACTGTTCGTGCTCGAGGGCACGCTTACGGGAGCCGACCTCTACTTGATCGGCGACAGTGACGAGACCGATGGAGGTTTCGTGATGACCGCGCCGGACAACGCCTTGACCGGCCGACTCAACATCGGCAGTAAAACCCCCGTCGCAACGGTCCTTCGCGACAACGGCCGTCTCATCTCTGCCCATCGCATCGAAATCGAACACGGCGGCTTGCTGCAACTCAACAACCGCAACGGGACCAACCTCCCGGACCGGATTGACGACGCCATCCCCGTCCTGCTCCGTGGAGGTGAATTGCAGCTACTCGCTTCGGACAACGAACCGACCTCCGAGCGTCTTGGTCGCATCGAGACGTCCATCGGCTTATCCACCATCAGCATAGGTGGCGGCGGCGCCGATAAACAAGCCCTGCTGAATATCGGCGAATTCGCACGACAGCCCGGCACACATGTCAACTTCAAAGGCCAATTCGCCGACCCGGACTCACCCACACCAGGCAACGCGGCAATCATGATCGACACCGCCCCCACGCTGACCAACGGCATCATCGGCGGATGGGCGATCGCAGACGAAAGCAACTTCGCGACCTATACCACACACGGGATCGCTCCCTATACCGATTATGAATCCGACTTCGACGCCGCGGACCAGGCCGCCAACGTCTCACTCGACGCTCAGCCCACAATGACCGCCGATAAAACCATCAACAGCCTCCGCCTTGGTTACCATGGGTCACTCGACCTAAACGGACACACACTGAACATCATCAGCGGCGGCATCCTCCAGTTGCCATTCGACACAACCATCGACAACGGAACTCTCACCGCAGGTGGAGATGCACCGGGCGAACTGCTGATCTACAACGACAACGGCACAACTCACATCAGCGCCGATATCACGGACAACGGCTCAGCCTCCGTCGACCTTGTCCTCGCTTCACGAGTGACTTACCTCTATGGGGACAATACCTACTCCGGTGATACGTACGTCACCTACGGCATCACGCGACTGTTCACGGATACAGCCCTGCCGGAAGGCACGAATATCACGATCGCCGACGCATCACTCACCAGCGAATACGAGTCAACCACAACCAAATCCGTCGGCACCGTCTATCTGCAAAGCGGCGGCCTCTATGTACCTAACCTTGATGCCGAAAGATACACCATCGAGGGCGGCTCTCTAAGCGGTATCGTCGGCGACGGCCCAGTCCTCAAAACAACACCCGGACGGGCAAAACTCGGCTTCAACACACAATACACCGGAGACGTCACCATCGAGATGGGCGTCCTGCGCGTCGGAAACTACGGCGGCAGCGATACCAACCTCCGCTCAGGAAGATTCATCGTTCAACCCAATGGCGAACTCGAAATCATCGACAGGCACACCGATGTCGGAAGCGATGTGCTGCTTGATGGCGGCACCATCACTTTCATCGGTGGGGGCAATCCAACTCCGACGCTCAGCGGCCCGCTCTTTGTCAACGCAGACAGTTGTGTCCATATCAACGGTAACGGAACGATCTCCGGCCAGATCTCCGGCACACATAAGCTGTCTATCTGGGACTTAAACACAAATAACGGTGCGGCAAATATCTATCTCAGCGGTGACAACAGCAACTTCACCGGCGACATCGATATGAATAGCGGCCGGTTGATTGCCGAGTCTGAACACGCACTCGGTCTGGGCGTCACCACCGTAAGCGACCTGGCTGTACTTTGGGCGAACACCGCACTCGTCCGCGGCAACATCATTCTCAACGGCGGGCGACTCGGCACCCTGGAACTGCACAACAAAGTAAATCCGGCCTCCTTCGCCGACCTGATCACCGTCGCCGCGGATTCCTACATCGAAAAAGAAAACAATATCGCAATGCTCGGCGGCCTCCGCCTCAACGACAATACCAAACTGACAAAAATCGACTCGGGTAATCTGTTCATCGATTGCGATCTGATCGTCGGCAATAACACAACACTCGCGACCCACCAGGGACACACCTATGTCTCCGGCACGATCACCGCGGCAGCGCCAGTATCATCACTGCAATTAATCGGATTGGACAAAACAACGTTAGAGGCAAGCATCGTCGTTGATGCAGGCCGTACCCTGACGATCACAGTTGACGCGACGCCGATCGACCTGAACATCACGGGCGGTCAACACACCGTCTCAGGCAACGGCATCCTCGGCAACAACCTTACCCTGGATGACTCCGCCACCATCGCCCCAGGCAACAGCCCCGGCAAACTCACCATCGACGGTGATTACACACAACTACTCACCGCCGTCATGCAGATCGAACTCGCCGGCAACACCGCCGACCTCTACGATCAACTCGCCATCACCGGCACCTTCACCCCCGGCGGAACCTTCGAGCTTATCCTCCTCGACAACTTCATCCCAACCGTCGGCGACAGCTTCGACATCCTCGAGTTCTACACACTCACCCCCAACAGCAGCTTCGACCAACTCATCCTCCCCGACCTCCCCAACGGCCGCGCGTGGGACACCACCAACCTCCTGACCACCGGCCAAATCCAGGTCGTCCCCGAACCCACCACCGCCCTGCTATTACTGCCCGGTTTGTTTGTGCGAAGAAGAATACATTAATCAACAATCCCCCCACCCATTTAGCCCCGGGTCCACGACCCGGGGCCACCCCCACGTCATCGACGTGGGGCTAAATAAGTAAAGCCGCAATCATCGGTCGCAACCATATCTAACTCCCTCTCCCCCCGGGAGAGCTTTATATATAGCCCGACCATCCTGGTCGGGTGGATTTGTTACACATGCATTAAATAAATACAGACCTCATCCTTGTGCCTTTTGTACCTTCTCGTGGCAAAACAAAATTCACCCACACAATCGCCAAATACCAATCGATTTAACCATAACATTCGTCATTTAAACTTCGACATTCATTCGTGCATTCGACATACTTCTCTATCCGTGTTCATCTGTGTTCATCCGTGGCTAATAGCTACTCCCCCAATCCCCTCACTACTTTCAAACCCTCCCCCGTATCTTCCATCTCAAACAACCGGAAATGCGTAAGTCACCACTACTGGCTATGTGATGCTCAGCAGTCCCGACCGGCTCCGACCCGGAAATTAAGCGAACAAGTTCAAGGCTTTTCAAAACCACCGTCTTCCAGAGCTAGCTTCGCTGGGCCTGATATATGTGGATCTTCGCTGTTCGCCAGCTCTCTCAGGATGGGAATCGCTTCAGGGTCTTTCGAAAAACCCAGGAATGCGATAGCGGCAAAGACCTGATCCTCATTAGTGAAAGGTCGTGACCCATCCACATACGATATAAGGATATCCACAGGCACCCGTCTATCTGCACGAGGCGAATAATTGTCAATTAATGATACAGTGGCCTGATATACTATTTTTGCGTTGATGCGCGACCCGCTGCCTTCCACAATATGCCCTGTGTGACTCGCACCTGCTTCACTCAGAAGCTCTGCATAGTATGCTTCCTTTTCGAGTGCCTTATCATCCATCCCCTCTCGGTACCGGATCGCAGAAATCACTTGATGAATAGCGTCGATATCCTCTGCGGATAGATTGGCGAATTTGTCTTTGTTCTTTACGATACCCTCTAAAACTTCAATCATGTCCGCCCCACCGGCTACTCCCAATTCGTGGAACAGCCAGTTCAAACGCCAGCCCCCGCGTGTAACGCCACCAGACGCCACCCACTCTTTTACCCATTGCCCCACGAGTTTATGTCGCTCGCGTATCGGCATACTATCTATGGTGCCCATCAGTATGTAACTGACGGGTTCACCCCCTCCGCGGAACAACCGATCGATAGCCTTAATCGCTTCAGGGTCATTACCTGCCAGACTACCAAGACACATTGATGCTATGAACTTTGATTCGGATAAACCGTCTCCCGTTGCATTCGGTTGTGTGAGACGCCAGACAAGGTAATCAACCGCGTGCTCAGGCTTTTGCCTGGCATAGTTACCCGCCGAGTAACGGTATATAACAGCGAAAAATTGCTTTCTCCCGACACCCGTTTCGGTAAGTGCATCGAGTCTCCCATAGTCATAGTACACCGAGGCGATCACCTCTTCGAACGCCGCTTCTGCTTCAATATATTTATTACTTAAAGCACCCTCCTGTTGATCAGCGTACACCGGCGAGGTGATTCCTATGGCGACCAGGATCGTGATCAGAATAAGCAACAGAGACGCTTTAACAGATGTGATGAATCGATATTGCCTGTACACAACTCAATCCTCCAACCGAGGGGGTGGTGATTCATGACGGATCACGTTGGTCTTACCGGACAACATACTTTAACCGTGCAGCAGTAACGTGTGCAACAAATAATACACGCTTTGTTACTCTGTTAATCCCCCTACCACCTTCAACGTCTCCCCCGTATCTTCCATCTCAAACAACCGGATGCGTGTGAGTTTCCCGCCGTTCGGTGTGTGCAGCGTCATCACGAGTCGGCCGTCGAAGGTTTTGAAGAGCATGCTGTGGCCGCCGTCGTCTTTGTAGATCGGCTTAGTTTGTTGTTTCCACGGGCCGGCGAGTTTGCCGGTTTCGGAGACGGCTAAGCCGACGGTGTAGCCTGAATGGCTGAAGCCGGACCACATCATGAAGAGCTTGCCGGACTTGCTTCGGTGTAGCCACGGGCCGTCGGTAACGAAGCTGCCGTTGTCGGGGCTGATGCGGTTCCATGCACCGTCGCTACCGCGAAAAAGGCGCGTGGGCTCGCCGATGGTTGCGGATAAATCGTCTTTAAGCTCAATCATCTCGACCGTACCGTTGGAGATCTGCACCCACTCGTGGCAGTAGACCATGTAAGGTTTGCCGTCCTCGATCCAGAGTGTGCCGTCGAGCGTCATCATGTCGGCGGGCAACGTGGGCTCGTTGCTGAAAGGTTTGAAAGGCCCAAGCGGATCGTCCGCGACCAGCACCTGCGATGCACGCCGAACGCGCGGCAGCCAGTCGCGCCATTGTTCGCCTAGCAGCTTCGTGCTGTTGAATGTGAGGAAAAGATAGTACTTGCCGTTGTAGGCATGCAGCTCCGGCGCCCAGATGCCTTGGATATGAACATCCTCGCCCCACATCTCGGCGGGCGTCTGGTAAATGATGTGAGGCCCTTGCCAATCAACAAGGTCCTTGCTCGTATAAGCACGCACCGCCGCGCCGCAAGCCGAAGCGACCATGTAGTAAGTCTGCGTCGACTCAACAGGCAACACACACGCATCACGCATGTAGATGTCCGCCAGCTTCGCGGTCTTGATAGGCTCGTTCGTAGAAGATTCAGCAGAAACAGGTTCGCTCATGATCAATCCAGGCAGCAAAGAAAACAAGATGACAAGCAGCACACGTGACATGACCACATTGTAACGCCGCAAATACCCACTGTGGATTACCCGCATTTTGCCGGCGTCTGGATAGCGGTTGGATTTTGCCACAGATAACCACGGATGAACACAGATAAAACCCAATGTTGCATGACACCATAAATCTATCCCCTCTCCCCGCGGGAGAGGGCAAGGGTGAGGGCCGGATTGATTAATTGCACGAATGACGAATCCACGAATGACGAATCAATGTCGAACTTCAAATGACGAACGACAAGCTTCAAGCATTCGGTATTCGTCATTTGAACATTCATTCGTCATTCTTCATTCGGGCATTCGTCATTTCCCGTTATCTGTGTTCATTCGCGGCTGACTCTTTCACACGTTTTCCAGATTTGTACTAACGCACAATCACGCTTCACGTTATACTTTCAATCAAGTGGGGCCGAACCAACCGGGAGCCATCACACACATGACAACGGATGAAACACCGGCCTGTTTTTTTGAAAGGGGCATCCGATGCTGCGTAAATACAACGCAAAACAATACCGTCTAACTTCACGCGCATTCACCTTGATCGAACTGCTCGTCGTCATCAGCATCATCTCATTGTTGATCGGCATCCTGTTGCCCGCGCTCGGCGCAGCACGCAACTCGGCGCGGAAAGTCGTTTGCTTATCGAACATGAAGCAGATCGCCACCGCGCTGGTTGCGTACAACACAAGCCATAAGAACTACAACGTGCCTTCCTACAACATGACCGGCACAAGCACCAGCGCCGCCAACCCGATGGATGGATGGGGGCCCATCCTGGATAAACGAGGTTATATCCCCGGCGGGAAAGACGATTCGGCGACCACGTTCAACTGCCCCGACACGACCGATTACGCTGCGATGCGCGACGGGCAGACCGGCGACGATCCGGAGAAACCCAAGGGTTACATGGAATGGCCCACGCCGAACATCAGTTCTGACCCGGTTACGATCCCTGATCGCGGCTTCGACCGGATCATCCGCGTCGGTTACTGGATCAATGCCGACAACCCGACCGGCACGATCAAAGCGATCACGCCCTACCTGTACTACACCGCAAGTGTAGGCTATGAAGGGACTAACGTCACGATCAAACCGACCAGGATCGACGTCGTGCGACGCCCATCCCAGACGATCGTCAACGCCGACGGCGTGTATGCCGGCAGGCAAAACCGCTCGCGCTACGGCATGCAGCACGCCCGGGTCGGCTACCGGCACGGCGGATCATCGGCTCCCGCGGTCAATGGTTCGTTTGCCGACGGCCATGCGGAGACCGTGACAAGCGATCACTTTCCGCTGAGCAAGGGTGCACCGAACATTGATCCGGAAACGATCCGCTTAGAGAATCAGTCCGAGTTCACGGTCTATTGCGATCCGGCTTCAGTTGAGTGGTAATATACAATGCATATAAGGCGATTGATCCGCCGTAGTTACATCGCTTCATCTTTGAGGATGAACGCGATCGCTGTCTGTTGCGTGTTGATTTTGATCTGCTTGATGTTGCTAAGCGCGCAGCCGGTGAACGCCGATCAGCCAGGACCTGCGGACGACGGCCCGCAGGCGAAGATCTGTTTTGTAGGCGTGTGGGATCGGGCGATGCCGTTGATTGAACGTGCTTCACGCGAAACCGGGATCGAGGTCACTTCTTATCAAGTAGATGCATTACTCGAAGTCAGCCAGGCCGAACTTGCGCACATCAACATCATCTACATCCTGAATATCAGCGCAGACAAAGTTGAGCCTTTAAAGAACTTACTCGATCAGGCGCGCACGACACATCCACAGTTGCAACTGGTCGCGCTCGATCAGCGTGGCTCGCATGCGGCATTGAACAGCGCTCAATTGCTCGAGGAAAACCCGGATGTCCGTGCGTACTGGCGGTCCAACGGCCTGCAGAATATGCGTCGGCTACTCATCTACACCAACGTCCACTACCTCGGCGCCGAAGGCGAGATCGAACCCCCAAGCCAGATGCCGGACTCCGGCTACTACCTGCCGGAAAAACCCGAAGAAGCGATGACCGACTTCAATGATGTAAAGCAAGCTGATTCATGGGTTAAGGACGCACCGACCGCAGTATTGCTCATCCATCAATCGTTCTGGATCACGCAGGACACGAAGGTGATCAACGCTCAGATCAAGGCGATGCGGCAGCGCGGCTTCAACACGGTTGCCTTGTTTGCGGTGAATGAAGCGAAGCGATACGAGATGTTGAACGAGGTTCAGCCGGACTTGTTGATCGAAGATCGGCACAGCGGCGCGTGGGAGACGGCCGAGGGAAAGAGCTTCCTGCTGAACCTGGATGTGCCATACCTCAGGCCGATCTCGATGCTGGCGTATACGACCGAGCAGTGGCTTGCCGACCCGAGCGGTCTGCATGTACGTGACATATCGCACTTTATGTCACTTCAGGAACTCAACGGCACGGTCGACCCGATCGTGGTCGGCGGGCTCAAGGCAGGGATCAGCGGGTTCCGATTGCACGAGCCGATCCCCGAGGGAATCGATCGCTTCGCCGACCGTGCGGCGCGTTGGTACAAGCTGCGATCGACGCCCAACAGCGAGAAGAAGATCGCGATCGTCTACTACAGTAAGTCGTTAGGCAAAGATGATTTACTGCGCGGCAGCCCGACGGGCGCGTTCCTGGATGGGCCTGAAAGTCTCGTGCGCCTCCTGCCTCGATTACAAGAGCGCGGCTACATGATGGCAGACCTCCCCGAGACCGCGCCGGACCTGCTCGAGCGCGTCAAGGAACACGGCCGGAACATCGGTCCATGGGCGCAGGGTGAACTCGATAGGCTGGCGGATCATCCTGATGTCGAACTGATCCCGTTAGATACGTATCTGCAATGGTTTAACACGCTACTCGATGAACCACATCGCCAGGCCGTGATCGAGAAGCATGGCCCGCCGCCCGGCAAACTGATGGTCGTTCACCGTAACGATCAGCCTTACATCGTCATCCCGATCGTCCGGGTCGGCGAGAACGTGATCCTCACGCCTCAGCCCGAGCGCGCGGAGAAGCAGGATGAGAAGTTACTGCATTCACGAGACTTACCGCCGCCACACAATTACCTCGCGTTCTACTGGTGGCTTCAGAATAGCTTCCAAGCCGACACGGTGATCCACTTCGGGACGCACGGCTCGCTGGAACTGTTACCCGGCAAGGAGGCCGGCCTGAGCAGCAATGACTGGCCCGACATCTGCACCGGCAACTTACCCATCGTTAACCTCTGGATCATGGACAACTTAGGCGAGTCGACGCTGTCGCGCAGACGCTCATACGCACTATTGGTCGATCACCTGGTCCCCCCTGCCGTGACGGTGAAGATCGCGGATGAGACGGCCAAGCTGCACGATGATCTTGGCAAATTCCTGACGCTCGAACAGGGGCTGATCCGTGAAGAATACCGCAAGCAGATCACGGAACGTGCGAAACAGCAACGCTTTATCGATGTGCTTGATCTTAAACTGGATGACAAGGGCTTGCTTACCGAGTCGGCGATCGATGTGCTGCACGATCATCTGCATGTCGTGACCGAATCGCGCACACCGACGTCGCTGCACGTATTGGGTGAGAAGGTCGCGCGGGACAAGCTTGCGGACTACCTCACGGCCATACTCGGCAAAGACTATATAGATCAAGTGGGCATCTGGTTATCCACCACTCAATGGGCGCACGAACACGACGGTTTTGTTGCGCAAGCGCACGATCACGGACAGGAAAGTCCCACTTCTGCACATACGCACGAGCACAGCCACAACCATTCTCATGCGCACGATCACGTCGCGGACGATGCGAGCGAGATCGTTGTGAGTCACAGTCATGACGACACGCGCGAGCATGCCGAGGCGATGATCCGGCAGGTCATCCTGGAAGGCCGCGAAGCGCCGGCCGGGATGGAGAAGTGGATGGATGAAGCGCGCGATGTCCTGAGCAAGCTTGATGAAGTCGATGACGAGATCGTGAATCTGCTGCATGGATTGGAAGGCGGGTACGTTGAACCGGGGCCCGGGCCGGACGCGATCCGCAATCCCGGTTCGATTCCATCGGGAAGAAACCTTTATACGTTGAACCCCGAAGAGGTCCCGACGCGCGCTGCGTGGAATGTGGGCGTACGGCTGATCGATCAGTTGTTGTCGGAAAGACAACCCAAGAAGATCGGGATGGACCTGAACGGGATGAACACGATGCGCGACTTCGGCGTGATGGAGTCGCAGGTCCTGTACCTGATGGGTGTGCGTCCGGTGTGGGATGCGAACCGATTGGCGATCGATGTGGAGTTGATCCCGAGCGAGGAGCTTGGAAGGCCGCGCGTTGATGTGTTTATCGCAATGGGCGGGCAGTACAAGGAAAACTTCCCGAGCAGGGTGAAGCTACTAGATAAAGCGGTGCGTCTTGTTTCGGAACTGGATGAAGAGAACAATCTTGTCAGGCAAGGCACGCTTGCGACGGAAGCGAAGCTGCTTGAAGCGGGGTACTCGCAAGAGCGCGCGAAGCAGTTTTCGTTAGCGCGTATCTTCGGCACGAAGCCCGGCAACTTAAGCGGAACGAACATCCTTTATCTCGTGCCGCGCAGCGGGGTCTGGGAAGATGAATCGGAGATCACGAACGTCTACATCGACTCGATGAGTTACGCATACGTCGGGGAAGTATGGGGTGAGAAGGTTGATGGGCTTTACGAGCAGGCGATCCAGGGCACGGATACGTTACTGCGTGTCTGGGCGAGTAACATGACGAGCCAGCTATCGAACCATCATGCGTATGAATACCTTGGCGGGTTGAACATGGCGGTGACGCAATTGACGGGCAAGGAGCCGGCCGCGCTGATAGCGGATGTGCGTGACCCGAACGAAGCGAAGATCCGATCGTTTGAAGAGGTGCTCGATACAACGCTGCGGTCGGAACTGTTAAACGAAGACTGGATGCGCGGCATGATGGAGCACGACTACGCCGGCGCGGGCCAGATGGCGGAGCTCGTCAAGAACACGTTCGGCTGGGATGTGACGCGCGACAGCTCCGTGTCCGAAGCGGTGTGGGACGACATCTACCAGACGTACATCGAGGATAAGTACGAACTCGATCTGGAGCAGTGGTTCGAGCAGGTGAACCCGCACGCGATGCAGGTTGTGATGGCGACGATGATGGAGGCGGCGCGCAAAGGGTACTGGGATGCGAGCGAGCAGCAGCTAAATGAGCTTGCGAAGCGATACGCGGAATCGGTGTCGAAACATGATTTATCAGCGGGGCTCGTTGCGGGCGGTAACAAGAAACTCGAACAGATGTTGATTGATCGGTTAGGTAAGCTGGACATGCAAGGCCTTGCACAAGCGTATCGTGCGAAGGTGCGCGAAAGTGAAGGACAGTCGGAAGCGGATAAGGTTTACGGCTCGAAGATGGAGCAAGTCGATCCGAACCAGCAGAAGCAGAATCAACAAGGGCAAAAGCCGCCGCAAGGCATTATCCTTTGGCTCTTGCCGTGCATGGGTGTGCTGATCGTGATACTGTTTATCATCGGCGTGGTGCGTCGATCGGGCTCCGCGAAGTGATCGATCATGGATCAACTGACACACATCTTGCTGCCGCTTTGCAACGCGCTGCTGTACCCGGTGATCGGGCTGCTTTTACTGATGCTGCTCGGTTCGGTGGTGTACTTAGGCGGGTTTGTTGGCGAGTGGATTTCACGCTTGCGCTATCAGCAGGCGTTCAGCGCGAAACTGCGCGACATAAAACAGGATAGCGCGAAACGCGAGGCGTTGATTGCTTCAACGACGGGATTAGTGCTGATCGATCGTGCGTTTGGTTTGTATCGGGACCCCTCCGGGGGGCTGGGCGATGCGGACAAGGTGCTGGATGATCTGCAGCTTGCGGCCGAGCGTAAGCTGTCGCTACTACTGATCGGCGTACGGCTCGGGCCGATGCTCGGGCTCGCGGGGACATTGATCCCCTTAGGCCCGGCACTACAAGCGCTATCCGAAGGCGCGTTTGATCTGCTTGCGCAACGGTTGATCGTCGCGTTCTCCACGACGGTGCTGGGATTGATCGTCGGCGGGATGTGTTACGTGATGCACAGCTTCAGGCAAGGGTGGTATACGCAGGATTTGAGTGATCTTGGGTATGTGTTGTTAGCTGGGAAGGAAGATAAGTAACTCGGATGGGTTCGGATGGAAACGGATTGGGGTAATGACGAATGCACGAATACTGAAAGTAGTCATTGGTCATTTTAAAATTCGACATTGATTCGTCATTCGTGGATTCGTCATTCGTGCAATTAATTTGAAACTGGCCCTCACCCCGGCCATGATCCGGGGGCTCCCGAGGGGAGAGGGGGTAAGAATTTGAGACATGATATGCGGCAAAGTTCCATTCGGCGTGTCGGTCAGGCACATGGGGATCCTTTGGAGGGGGTGGCGAATCTTTTTGATTTGGGGATTGTGTTTGCGCTGGGGTTTATGGTGGCGGTGATTGTGAGTATGGGTTTGCCGGAGATGTTTGTGCGGGAGGATGTGACGCTGGTGAAGAATCCGGGTTCGGCGAACATGCAGGTGATCCGTAAGCGTGGGACGATAATCGAGCATTACCAGGTCAGCCGGGAGCAACTCGGCGGCGAAGGGGAGCGGCTGGGCGTGGCGTATCGCTTGAAGTCGGGGGAAGTGATTTATGTGCCGGATGATGGGGAGGATAAGTAGTTAGCCACGGATGAACACGGATTGATTGAATGCACGAATGACGAATCCACGAATGACGAAAGAATAACAAATGACGAATGACAAATACCTCTACCCTGTCATTGGTCATTTGAATTTCGACATTCCTTCGTCATTCTTCATTCGTGGATTCGTCATTCTACACCATCCCTGTTCATCTTTGGCGAACTTGTCTTTGCCTGTGTTCCGTTGCAAGAAACCCTAATCAGACGGGAATGTATTTGTTGGATAATTCTTATTGACATTACCCATCGGATACGGTTTACTACCGGGGAACCTTTGGGGGATCACGTGTCGAAAGTACGCCAGGAAGCCAAACAGATACAGAAGACGCTGCAGGAATTGATCGAGCAGCAGCCGAACGATCAGCGGCTGCGCGATCATATTGAGGGGCTGACGCGATCGGATGTGTTCTCGGGGCTGACGTGGTTCTGGGGGCCGATGTTGTACGAGCGGAACCGTGTGTTGTTTCGGCCTTTGATTCTGAATCATTTTTCAGACTGGATGATCGAGCCGAACTTCCGCTGGGCGCGCGTGCGTTGGACGGATTACGCGGATGAGTTAGAAGCGTGGCTTGCCAGTGCGCGAAAGCACCGCGACACGACGATGGTCCGCAAGCTGATGCAGTGGCGGTATGCGCCGGCATCGGGCTGGCGGATCAATACCGTCTTGCTGAAACGTGACATGATCCAGGCGTATCGCGAAGCGCCGACGGCGGCGGCGCGGGCGATCGTGCTGGATGAGTATGATCTTTGGTTTCAATTCGATGAAGATTCGGCGATTGAGCTATACGGGATCGATCCCGCGTCAAGCGCGATGATCCTGAAGCATCTGCCGGTGAGTTTCTGGGGCAGCGAAAAACGCAAACGCTGGCTGAAGCTGGAGCAGGTGGCGCGTGATGCGCAGGACAAGGATTTTGCGAACGAGCTTTACCGCAAGATGGTGCCGGTTAAGGAATGGCAGCAGGATGCGCTGCGGCTGACGCGGTCGGTGCGTGATGCGGAAGAACTGAACGAAGCGCTTGAGCAGATTCACCCGACGGGTTACGGGCTGGACCTGGTGTCGGGGATGGTGCAGTTGCTTGAGGCGCGCGGGCGTGATGTGATGCCTTACGTTCGGGCGAATTTGAATAGCGCGATCGGCGGGTGGTTCGGCAGCCGGGGTACGCCTTTGATCAAGCTGGCGGCGCAGCACGGGTGGTGGGACCTGTGGGCGACGGCGATCCGGTTGGATCGTAATCCGAGTACGTTCAACAAGGCGGTGTCGGACCTGCTTGCAGATAATGCGTTAGTAGAAGCACAGCGGCTGGATCGGCTGCGGGCGCTAGCGGGCGCGTCGCGTGAGTGGAACTGGGCGGGGTTCGGGATGGTGACGGTGCACGGGCTGGAAGACAAGCTCGCGGCCAAAATGTATGAGCAGTATCCCGAACTGATTCACGGGCCCTACAAAGCGCATGTGACGCCGACGTGGTGGAGTGGATATCCGCTATTGCTTGAAGCGGCGCAAAAGGCGAACGATGAAGAGCTGGTCGACCTGATGGCGAGCCGATATGTGACGCGGGCGTCGTATAGCTATATCTACGGGCACAAGCAGCAAGACAAACTCATGGAGACCGCGGACAAGCTCGGTGATTATTACCAGGCGATCCGCGATCGCGATCCGTCGGCGTTTGCGCAGCGTGCATCGGAGGTATTGACGCGCGTGCCTGCGTTTTCGATTTACGATTACCACCGGCTATTAAAAACAAACAAGCTGGCGAGGCTGATGTTCGTCCGATCGTTTGAGAGTTACCTGGAAGTGCCCGGCGCGGTGTGTGACCTGATCGAAGGGTCGGACATCCACGTGCAGATGCTGGCGTATCGCGTGCTGGCACAGGATAACGAGAAGGCACGCGCGCTGGCGGCGGAGCAGTTGGACATATTGCTGGGCACGTTGCTTCGGCCGATCCATCGCAAGACGAGACTGCCGGCGTTCGATGCGCTGGCGAATGCGGCGATGCACGATGCGGCGTCGGCGAAACGTGTGCTGGAACGTGCGCGGCTTGCGCTGCGCTTGCCGGACCAGAAGTATCCGAAGGAGCAGTTGATCGGCTTGATCGGTCGTGTATTGCATGCACATCCGGGATTGCGCTTAGCGGCGGAGCGGCCTGTCGTGTACGGGCTTGAAGAAACGGCGGAGGTGGTTGCATGATCGTGCTGATCGACTACGCATCGCCTTCGGTGTTTGAAGCGGACCGCAGCAGCGCGAACCTTGGGATCGCGGCTAACGCGCGTCGGCCCGTGCGTTTCCACGGCAAGATCAAGCAGCACGGGTTTATCTTCCGCGTCGCGATGCGGGCGCTGGGCGAAGCGATCTGGTCGGATGATACGTGGATCGCGCAGAGCGACTTGCTGGACCCGGTGATCACGGTGCACCCGGATCGGATTTTCTTTGAAGCGTTCAGCCAGGATCAATCGACGTATGCGTCGTTGATTGTTGATCCGCAGGTGTTCGAGCCGGTCGGCGAGGTGCAGACGGGGACGACGAACATCGACTTCACCGCGTGGCTGTGGGGCGCGCTGGGTGAGATGCGAAGCAGCCGGGAGACGACGTTCCGCGTCGGCGCGGAGGGTGTAACGGTGGAGACGCAGAGCGCGGGCGGGCGGTTTGAGAAGAAGGTGAAGCTGCCCGAGACGTGGGTGCGCGGGTTTTTGCAGGTGCAGGCGGCGATGGGCATGCCGGGCACGCGGCTGACGGTGGAGCCGATCGATTTGTTATCTGCGATCCGGTTCATGCGATACACGAAGGCGAAGGTTTCGCCGCGTGCGCTGCGGTATGAGTTCCCGCCGGGCGAGGATGCGCGGCTGGTGCTTGAGCCTTGGGAGCATGTCGTGCCGTTGATCGGCGCGGAACACAACTACACGGAGCAGAAGTCGACGCGCGTGTGGGGCAGGCAGCGGCTGAAGCTGATCGAGGGTTTGCTGCCGTTTGCTGAGAGCGTGGATATTTATCTGAAGGGCCGGGCGCTACCGAGTTTTTACGCGGTGAAGCTGCCGGGCATGACGTTCCTGCTGGGGATGACGGGCTGGTCGGGCTCTGCGTTTACGGGAACTGGTGGGTTCGATGCGCTGGCCGAAGCGGCGCAGGCGGATGATGGACTGATTGAGCCGGTGCTTGGCTTATTGCGAGAAAAGTATCACGCATCGATCGGCGAGGTGGCTGAATCGCTTGGCGTCGATCGCCCGACGGCGTCGCGCACGTTGGTGCGGCTGTGTCGGCGTGGGCAGTGCATGTTTGATGTCGAGAACCGGCGTTACCGGCATCGTGAGTTATTCGAAGAGCCTGCCGATGAAGCGACGTACTTCCCGCCCGACCGTCGGCGTGAGTTAGCAGAGAAGTTCCTGAACGAACAGCGCGTGCAGATCGATTCGTGCAACGTCGAAGAGACGAAGAAGGTGCGTAAGCTGAAGACGCCCGAGGGAAAGATCACGCGCGAGGTGGTGTATCGTGATTGGCGCGTGCTTGGCGAGGTGGACGGCGTGAAACCGGTCGAGGTGGTGGTCAACGATTCGGGTCGGATCATCTTCGGCCGATGCGGCTGCCCGTTCTTCGATGAGAACCTGATGAACCAGGGACCTTGCGAGCACATGCTTGCGCTTTTCAAGGCAAGCGAGCCGCAGCGTAAGGATCAGCCGAGCAGCACGTCGGCGATGGAGAGTGATACACAACAGGTGCGTAAACAGCCGTCGCGATGGGAGGTTGACAGCGGCGACGAATATAATGAGACTTCCAACGAAGAGGAGGACGCGTGATGCCCGGGTTCGGTGGCTTGCGACCAGCCAACGATGCCGCGGTGTTTCGCCGCGGTGGTGATTTGTATGCTTCACACCGCCACGGTTCCCAGCGTACGCAACGCCGGGAGGCCACGAGTCCAGAGCCTTGCGAGTGGTCCACCAGAGAACCCGGGCATTCGCGTCTTCCTCGTTTTGATCGGAGCCGGTCATGGGATTAATCGATTGGCTCCGAGGATTGTTCGGCCAACCGCGCCGGGTGACGCGCGATGTCTCCCGGTCGACGGACCATACCGATGCGTCTGCGACGGCCGAAACGGTCAGCACCAAACGCGAACCGATCAAACCGAACCATCGTCGCCTGACCGTGCGCGACCCGCGCCTGCTTCCCAAAAAAGAACCGAAGCGCACCGGCAACATCTGGTCCACGTCGAAGAAAAAGAAACTGATGCAGCGCGAAGAGGCGGACCGGCTGTTCAGTTCGACGATGCGGACGAACAACCGCAACATCCGCGACCTGGCAACAGACAAAGAACAGCTCAACCGCTACAACCTGCCCGTCTGGCAAAGCGAGCAGGATGTCGCCCAAGCGCTCGGACTGACGGTCGGGCAACTCAGACACTACAGCATCCACCGCGAGCGAGAGACCTCGCCACACTACATCTGCTTTGCGATACGAAAACGCAGCGGCGGCACGCGCATCATCCACGCACCCAAGCAAAAGCTCAAAGCAATTCAGCGTAAACTCAACGAACTACTCGTCAGCAAGCTGCCGATCAGCGAACACGCGCACGGCTTCATCACCTCACGTAGTGTCGCAAGCAATGCGGCGGCGCACGTAGGCAAAGAAGTCGTGGTGCGGATCGACCTGAAAGATTGTTTCCCGTCGATCCACTTCGGGCGGGTGCGCGGGTTGTTGATCGCCTATGGGTACAGCTACCCGGTCGCGACGACGCTCGCGGTGTTGATGACCGAATCTGAGCGTCAGCCCGTTGAAGCGGAGGGCAAGGTGTATCACGTGCCGGTCGGGCCGCGCGTCTGCGTACAGGGCGCGCCGACGAGTCCGGGCTTGTGCAACGCGATCCTGCTACGGCTTGACCGTCGACTGGCGGGGCTTGCGCGCAAGATGGGCTACACCTACACGCGCTACGCGGACGACCTGACGTTTTCCTGTAATTCGGCCGACGTCGGCGTGCTGCTGAGCGTGGTCGGCGACATCGTCAAGGAAGAAGGCTTCACGGTAAACCGCGACAAGACGCAGGTGCAACGGCGCGGCCGAAGGCAGCGCGTGACGGGCGTCGTGGTGAACGAGCAGATGGGCTTATCGCGCAAAGACCGCCGATTGCTGCGGGCAGCGATCCATCATCAGAAGCAGCAAGGTGACAATGTCGATCCAAAAGCACGACAACGCCTGGCGGGCAAGCTGGCATATCTGAAGATGCTTAATCCGGACCAGGCGGCGCCGCTGCTGGCGCGGTTTAAGGATGAGTAGCAGCTAACTCTATTCGATCTACATGTTGGTTGCTGCGAACCAGATCAACGACTCCCTCTCCCCCTGGGAGAGGGCTGGGGTGAGGGCCGTTTGTCATTTGGTAATCTGATCTATAGATGTCGACACAATCAACCCGGCCCTCATCCTAACCTTCTCCCATGGGGAGGAGGGACCGGAGTTGGACGCGTCTGGAACGACAGTTGGAGGCGTCTAAAACGACTGCCCGCGTTGCGTCGCAACGCGGCTAATAAAGAAGCGGGACAAATGTGTATGTTGCGACACCTCGCGACATTGCAACCCATAGTTACATTGCGCAATCGGATAATGCCGGTATAAATAACCAATGATTCACTGGTTACGGCAGCGCGATATTTGTCCGAATGCGTGACACGTCGTGCATCGAATACCCTACAATTCGTAATTCATCTTGTGATTGTAGCTCGTGTGTTCCGCATCTTGTGGTGGTTGCTAAAATCAAACTTCGTAAGCATACGGATACGACAAACATACTTTTTGCACGTTAACCCTTTATCAGAAGACCTCTTCATGAATCGAATCAAACTCAAGCATAGTTGGCTGGTGGTGGCTGTTATGAGTGTATTGGTAAATAGTGTATTGGCCGAGGAAGTGGCGAACGTGGCGCTGGTGGCTACGGGATCGACGTCTTACGTCTCGGGCGACACGCGTGTCAGTGCGCTCAACGACGGGATCGAGCCGCGCAAGAGCGACTTCCGCGATGAAGGGTGCTACGGCAACTGGCCTAAGCAGAAAACGCAATGGGTGCAGTACGACTGGTCTCGGCCGATCAGCACGGAGAAGATCAGCGTGTACTGGTGGGACGATCACATGGGCGTGCGTCTGCCGAAGACGGCGCGTCTGTTTTACTGGGACGGCCAAGCGTTCAAGTCGGTCAAGGCGAGCGGCGCGATCGGCGTCGAGCGAGATCAGTGGAACGACCTTAGCTTTGAAGAGGTCATCACGACCAAGCTGCGTCTTGAGATCGAAGGCAACGAAGAATTCTCCACAGGCATCCTCGAATGGAAAGTGTTTGACAGCGGTAAGTCGTCGACATTCCCGCCGCGGGTCAAGGCCAATGCGGACCGCTCGGTCATGCTGAACGGCAAGACGTACCTGGGCGGCGATGTATCCGCGCTATCCGGTGATTGTGATATTCAGTGGAGCAAGGTTTCCGGGCCGGGCGTGGTGATGTTTGCCGATAGCGGCGATGTTGACACAACCGCGACATTCAGCGAGCCTGGCGAATACGAACTGCAACTCATGGCCACGCAGAACGGAGAAACGACAGCAGACACGCTGCATGTCTCGGTCCTGCACGGACCGCCTGCGGAGAACCTGAGCCCGGTCGATACGATGCCTTACAAGATCGACAGCCCGCTGTGGAATCAGAGGGCCAAAGCGATCATCGTAAACTGGATTCCCCACTGCATCGACACGATCAGCAAGCCGGACCTGAAAGAGGGCGGGATCAACAACTTCATCGAGGCGGCTAAGAAACTGCGCGGCGAAAATGCAGAGAAGCACCGCGGGTACATCTTCTCCAACGCGTGGGTGTACAACACGATCGAGGCTATGTGTGTTGCGCAGATGGTCGATCCGCAAGGCGATCAGATGATGATCGCGGCGCAGCAGAAGATGCACGACACGCTGGAAGACTGGATCCCGAAGATCCTCGCGGCGCAGGAGCCGGACGGTTATCTGCAGACGGCGTTCACGCTGCACCCGGATCGAAAACGCTGGTCGGATAAGTACCGGACATATCACGAAGGGTACGTTGCGGGTTACTTCCTTGAGGCGGCGGTATCGCACTACATGATGACCGGCGGGAAAGACCTTCGGCTGTACAACGCAGCGAAGAAGCTGGCGGATTGCTGGGAAGCGCAGATCGGCCCGCCGCCGAAGCAGAGGTGGTGGGATGAGCACCAGGCGATGGAGATGGCGCTGGTGCGCTTCGGGCGTTTCGTGAACACGGTCGAAGGCGACGGCAAGGGAGATAAGTACATCGCGCTTGCCAAGTTCCTGCTGGATTGCCGATCGGGCGGGAATGAATATTCACAGAGTCACGTGCCTGTGACGCAACAGTACGAAGCGGTCGGGCATGCGGTGCGTGCATCGTACAACTACGCGGGCATGTCGGACGTCGCGATGGAGACGCAGGACATCGATTACCAGAGCGCGGTGATGAGCCTGTTCGACAACATGATCAACCGCAAGTACTACGTGACGGGCGGGATCGGAAGCGGGGAGACATCGGAAGGCTTCGGCCCGGACTATTCGCTTCGCCATGAAGCGTATTGCGAATCGTGCTCGAGCTGCGGGCTGATTTACTTCGAGCACAAGCTCACGATGGCGTATCACGAAGCGAAGTACGCGGACCTATACGAAGAGACGCTGTTCAACGCGCTGCTTGGTTCACTCGACCAGCAGGGCAACAACTTCTATTACACGAACGCATTAACCGAGCACGGGGCGCGGTACCCCTGGCACGTCTGCCCGTGCTGCGTGGGGAACATCCCGCGCGTGCTGTTGATGATGCCGACGTGGATGTATGCCAAGGACGCAAGCGATATCTACGTGAATATGTTCGTCGGCAGCACGATCACCGTGCCGGGCGTCGGTGGGACTGACGTGCAGATGGTGCAGAAGACGGATTATCCGTGGAACGGGACCATCAAGCTGACGGTGAACCCCGCCAAGGCAAGTAAATTTGCGCTGCATATACGCCAACCGGTACGCGATGTCAGCGAACTGTACGAAGCTGAACCTGATGCGGACGGCATCTTGTGGATCAAACTGAGCGGCGAGACGATCGAGCCGGCAGTCGAGAACGGCTACGCGGTGATCGACCGGACATGGGAGCAAGGCGACACGGTCGAGTTTGAATTGCCGATGAAGATCCAGCGTATCCATGCGTCTGAAAAGATCGCAGCGACGCGTGGCGAGGTGGCGCTACGGTACGGGCCTATGATCTACACGTTCGAGAGCGCGGACCAGCCGTTGGATAAGTCGCTTGCGAGCGATGCGGAGTTGAGCACGCAGTGGAAGCCGAACCTGCTGGGCGGGGTGATGGTGATCACGGGCAAATGGGCGGACGGCAGCGACTTACAGGCGATCCCCTTCTACGCTCGCAGCAACCGGATCAAGAAGGATGAGCAGGGGCCGGTATCAAAGGTATGGATCAAGGAGCAGTAACGCTGCTATACTTGGAGGATGTGATTTGTTTTGATTGATGGCTGTACTGTCGACGCCGTGCGGGGCATCGGCGTGCAACGCTGTGTTGTAATGATACTCAACGACAACCAACATTAACACAAAGATTCAACATGAAGACAAGCACCCAAATGTTTGCGTCGCTGGCTGTTCTCACAGGTTCTGTCTTGTTAGGTTGTGCGATGCATGCCGAGGCGCAGACCGACGCGGCGAAGAGCGAGCCGATCACGCTGACGATCTCGAAGCAGGAAAAGTCGATCAGCCCGGACCTGATCGGCATCTTCTATGAAGACATCAATTATGCGGCGGACGGCGGACTGTATGCAGAATTGGTGCGTAACCGTTCGTTCGAGTTCAGCCATGCGGATAATCCAAGGTTCGAGCCGTTGACCGCGTGGTCGATGAAGGGTGTGGAAGAGGGCAAGGGTTCGATCAAGGTCGAATCGGACGAGCCGCTGGACACGAACAACCCGCATTACCTGGTTGTTGAAAAGAAAGACACGACCGAAACGCTTAGCCTGGTGAATGAAGGGTTCCAAGGGATGCCACTGAAAGCCAAGGAGGCGTATGACTTCTCGGTTTTCGCCCGGCAGATCGAAGGCGGGCTGAGGCCGATGCGTGTGAAGCTGGTTTCATCTGATGGTGATGTGCTGGCGGTTGCGAAGCTACCCAATATCGGGGGCAACTGGAAGCAGTATCAAACAAGCCTGAAAGCGACGAAGGCGGCGGACAACGCGACGCTCGTGATCGAGTTTCAAGGCAACGGCAAAACGGCGGTGGACATGGTGTCGCTATTCCCGCGCAAGACGTTTATGAATCATCGAAACGGTTTGCGTGCGGACCTGGCGCAGACGATCGCGGACCTTAAGCCGAAGTTCATGCGGTTCCCCGGCGGGTGTGTCGCGCACGGCAACGGTTTAGACAACATGTATCGCTGGAAAGACACGATCGGCCCGGTCGAGCAGCGCAAGGGACAGCGCAATATCTGGGGGTATCATCAGTCATACGGGCTGGGTTATTACGAGTACTTCCAGTTCTGTGAAGACATGGGCGCGGAGCCGTTGCCTGTCGTACCGGCGGGTGTGTGTTGCCAGAACTCACGCGGCGATTGGGGGCATGGGCAGCGCGGCATCCCGATGGAGGAGATGGATGCATACGTTCAGGAGATACTGGACCTGATCGAATGGGCGAACGGACCTGCGGATTCGCAGTGGGGCGCGAAGCGTGCCGCGGCCGGGCATCCTGAACCGTTTAATCTGAAGTATATCGGCGTGGGTAACGAGGATCAGATCACAGACGTGTTCCGCGAACGTTTTGCGATGCTCAACGCGGCGGTGAAGGCGAAGCATCCTGAGATTACCGTGATCGGTACGAGCGGGCCGTTCTGGGCGGGTTACGATTATGAGCAAGGCTGGAAGATCGCGCGCGAGCTTGACATCGACATGGTCGATGAGCATTACTACGTCGCGCCGGACTGGTTCCTGACACACAACGATTTTTACGATCAATATCCGCGTACCGGGCCGACGGTTTATCTCGGGGAATACGCGGCGCATGATGTGGGCAGGCGTAACACGCTGCGTTCGGCGCTTGCCGAAGCGGCTTACCTGACGGCTCTCGAGCGCAACGCGGATATCGTTCGGTTCAGTTCCTATGCACCGATGCTCGGCAAGATCGGGCGGACGCAATGGAACCCGAACATGATCTACTTCGACAACCAGCGCATCCTGCGCACCGCCAACTATTACGTGCAGCAGTTATTCAGCCTCAACGGCGGCGACTACTACATTCAAAGTGAGTTCGATCAGTCGCTTCAGCCTGAACAGTTGCAAGGCGAAGGCGTGCTGCTGGGCACGTGGGGCACGCAGTCGGAATATGACGATGTGCGGATCACCAGCGGTGATAAGGTAATCGCAGAGGAAACCTTTGAAGGCGAGCCGAAGAACTGGACGGTTACATCCGGCGATTGGCGCGTGGAAGATGGTGCGTACCGCCAGAACGAAAGGCACCAGCCGGCGTTATCCGTATTGAACATCGAACCACCCGCCGGTGAATACACGATATCACTACGTGCACGCAAGATCGGGGGACGCGAAGGTTTCCTGATCGGTTTCAAACGCGCAGAAAACGGCATGCACTACTGGTGGAACCTCGGCGGATGGGGCAACAGCCGACACGCGATCGAAAAGGTAACGTCAGGCGGCGGCGGTGATGACTACGGACGCGCTGTGCAAGGTCAGATCGAAACCAACCGCTGGTACGATATCCGCATCGAGGTGCAGGGTGAAAACGTGCGTTGCTACCTGGATAATGAACTGGTGCATGAGATTGATGCGCAGGCATTCACCTTGCCCGTGCCGTTGTATGCATCGGCGGTCCGGCGCGAACAGACCGGGGAACTGATGGTCAAGATCGTCAATGTAAGCGACGAGGCCTACCCGATGAAGGTCGACCTGAGTGAGTGGGTCACGGAGACGAAGGTCGCGGACCTGACGGTACTCACCGGCGACGCGATGGCGACAAACACGATGGAAGAACCGCAAATCGTCGTGCCGAAGACGAAGGCGATACCGGTTCAGCCCGAGCTTTCGTATGAAGCGCCGGCGCATTCGCTTTCCGTCATACGGATCATCCCGTAAACGAAGGCGGCCAAGCGGCCCGACAATCCAACACTACAAGGCCAGCCCACCGCGGCTGGTTTTTTTATTTCGATGTGCCAAAGCGGCGGCGTCGGGCCCATTTCAAAAACGTGCAAGCATCCGGGTAAATTATTTAATATCGGTAAACACCTGAATCCACTACTATTATGGCTGTTTCCCGGGTCGGACACGGGGTTTGGCTACGCGCTTTGCGGTCCATGCGCATATCCATGAGTGAAGGACCACCGCGTCATATGCAACTGACACATGCACACGAATCCGATGAATCGCTGATGGGCCGGGTCGCCGATGGGCAATCCGAGAAACTCGATCCGCTGGTTCGTCGGTACGCCAATCCGTTGCTGACGTTTATCTGCCGGATGATGGGCAACTACGCGGAGAGCGAGGAGATATTCCAGGAGGTCTTCATGGCCGTCTGGACGAAACGCAAGACCTACAAGCGGGGCAGCAGGTTCAGGCCATGGGTCTTCCAGATCGCACGCAATGCCTGCCGATCTCGGCTGCGTCGGAAGATGACGCGGCGCTTCATCACGACGACGTTCGAGCTGGATGAGCCGGCCGACAACACGGCGGACAACGATCCGGTCGACGCGCTGATCCGAGATGAATCAACTGAGATTGTGGAGCAGGCTGTACTGAAGCTGCCGGAGAAACAACGAGCGGTGGTGGTGATGCGTATCTGGTGTTGCATGCCTTACGCGGAGATCGCCGAGTGTTACGGCCTGCGGGAATCGACTATTCGTGCTCACATGCACCAAGCCTTGAAGGCTCTTCGCCGCCCCCTGTCCTCGTATGTATCGAGCCAGTGGTCGGCAAGCACGGAGCCAAGCAATGACTGACCAAAGAGACAACCCGGTTTACATGACCGATGCGTACCTGCACGGGCTGCTGTCGGCGAAGGATATCGCTTACGTCGAGCGAATGATCGACGAGGATGAGGTCTGGAAGCTGGCCTACCAAAACGCGGTTCAGCGGTTTGAAGCGATGCAGCAGGTGCCCGTGGTTGAAGCGCCCAGCGGACTGATTGAGCGGACGATCACCCAGGTGAATAACAAAGCACAGGCACAGATGCATTGGCGTCGGGGTGTCAGGTGGACGGCGGCGGCGGCTGTCGCGGCTTCAATATTGATCCTGTTCACGCTTAACGTGTATTACCTGAACCTTGCGCCGAATCCGTACGACCTGCGTGTCATGGGACAAAGCACGCTGCAGGGCGGAACGAGCGGGTCGATCCGGATCGTGCTGACTAATTATGAATCGGGCGCGGTCGTGCCCGACGCATCGGTTGATGTCGTTTTGAGCAATCCCCGGACGGGCGAATCGGTCGAGCTTGTAAGCTTTAAAACCGATGCGACCGGCAGCGGGAATCCGCGTTTTGATCTACCCGATTGGGCCTCCGGCGATTATGAACTGAAAGTCGTTGCGCGCGGCCGTGAGGGAAAAGAAGAACTGACGCGCACCATCAAGCTGACGCGCAGTTGGAAGTTGATGGTGAGTACGGATAAGCCCGTGTATCAGCCGGGCCAGATGATCCACTGCCGATCGCTTGCGTTGCGTAAGCCGGACCTGAAACCGATCGCGGGTGAATCGGTTGAGTTTTCGGTGAGTGATCCGAAGGGTAATGTCATCCTGCGCAAGACCGGGGTGACCAGCGAATTCGGCATCGCGTCGATCGATTGTGCACTGGCCGATGAGATCCTGCACGGTGCGTACACGGTCCGCTGCAAGGTCGGCGACACGGAGTCGGCGAACACGGTCGAGGTGCGTGAATACGTGCTGCCGAAGTTCCGCGTGGAGATGGAGCTTGATCGCAGCTACTACTTACCCGGGGACGTGGTGTACGGCAAGGTGGATGCGGGTTACTTCTTCGGCAAGCCCGTTGCCGGCGCACGTGTCGAGGTGGAGGTTGGCTTTGCGGGGGCGTACAAACAGACCATTCAGGTGCCGAGCCTGAAGACGGATGCGGACGGGGCGGCGGCGTTTGAAGTGCGTCTGCCTGAGAAGCTCTTCGGCAGGGAGCAGGACGGCGGCGATGCGCGGATGACGGTTTGGCTGAAGGTGACGGATTCTGCCGGTCAGGCGCAGACGCGCGAGATCAGCAGGCTGGTGACGAATCGACCGCTGCGCGTGCAGGTAATCCCGGAGAGCGGGAAGTTGGTGCGCAATGTCGAGAACCGCGTGTATGTCATCACGACGTATGCGGACGGCCAACCCGCGCAGACGCGGCTCGCGGTCACTGGTGTGCCTTACGAGGTCCAGACCAATTCGCTAGGCGTCGCAACGATCCATCTGACGCCGATGTCACGACAGTTGCACCTGACGGTCCGCGCAACGGACGAAGCGGGTTTGAGCGTACAGGAGACGAAACAACTTGAGTTGGGCAAGGCCAACGACGACTACATCGTGCGGACGGATAAGGCGGTGTATCGCGGGGGCGAAACGGTTTCGATCGAAGCGGTCGGCAGCGGTAACGCGCCGATCTTCCTGGACCTGATCAAAGACGATCAAACGCTGTTGACCGAATCGATCGCGATCGAGAACGGGCAAGGCAAGTACGCATTCGATCTGCCGGCCGAGATGTCCGGGACGATCCGGGTGGTGACATACCGCTTCGGTTCGGCGGGCTTGCCCGTGCAAAAGTCGCGGACAATCTATGTCGATCAGGCGAACGAAGTGCGGATCAGCGCGGAAACGGACAAGCAGGTGTATCGCCCGGGCGAGACGGCGAGCCTGCGGCTCAAACTAACCGGGACTGATGGCAGCCCTATCCGGGGGGCCATCAGTCTCGCTGCTGTGGATGAGTCTGTTTTCAGCGTGTTGACGCAATCACCGGGATCAGAAAAGACGTTCTTCAGCCTGGAACAAGAGCTGCTTCAGCCGGTGTATGCGATCTATCACTGGTCGCCGAGTGTTTTTCTGACAGCAAAAGAATCCGACCGCAGGATGTTGGAACTGGCGCTGTTCGCCTCGACGGCGCAAAAGGTCGGCTACAGTCGCGACGCTTTGCTTCAGCAGTTGGTGGATGAGGGGATGATCTCGCCCGATATGCTGGACGCGATCGATTCGCCTTATTTTGAGCAGGCACTTGAGAGCCTGGATGGCATGGTTTCGGAAGATGTCATCGCGATACTTCGCGGGGAATCGGACGGCCTGTATTCGCTCCAGACGCGCACGTATCCTTCCAAGAAGCAGCGGATCGAGGCGGAGCGGCGCAGGGGTTTAAACACGATCAATACCCTATGGAGCATCATCGGGGTATTGGTTTTCATCGCGTTTATCTATCTGCTTATCGTTATGCTCCCGGGCTCGGGCAGGCGGCCGACGATCGTTGAATTCCTGTTAGTCGTGTCGATCATCGCGCTGCTGGTGGGGATCCTGCTACCGGCGCTCGGCGCGGCGCGGCATTCGGCACGTTCCTTAGTGGCTATGTCTGAACTGCGTCAAATGGCCATCGGCCTGGAATCGTTGGAAGATCGCGGCGCCGAGAATCAGACAACATCCGCTAGTGAGCAACATGTGCGTGTGCGGCAGTGGTTCCCCGAGACGCTGCTTTGGCGGCCGGAGTTGATCACGGACGATCGGGGCGTCGTGCAACTGGATGTGCCGTTGGCGGATTCGATCACGAGCTGGCGTCTGAGCGCCAGCGCCGTGACCGCGGACGGCCGGCTTGGCGGTGAAACGTCGGCGCTGCGCGTGTTCCAGCCGTTCTTTGTCGACCTGGATTTGCCGGTATCGATGACGCGCGGGGACGAGGTGGGCCTGCCGATCGTGGTTTACAACTATCTTGATAAACAGCAGGACGTGTCTATCACGGTAAGCGGCGGAGACTGGTTTGAGTTCTTGGGAGATGCGCGTTTTGAATTGTTGCTTGAGCCGGGCGAGGTGCGTTCGATCCATTGCCCGATCCGGGTGATGCGCGTGGGCAATCATGAAGTCGAGGTCCGCGCTGATGGCAGCGATCTGTCCGACGCGATCCGTCGAGAGATCGAGGTTCGTCCTGACGGGCGGAAGATCGAGCAAGTGGTGAACGGCTCGCTGGATGAGCCGGGACGGATCAAACTTGATGTACCGAGTGATGCGATCGATGGCAGCGTGGTTGCTGTTGTAAAACTGCATCCGTCGAGTTTCAGCCAGGTTGTGGAGGGTTTGGATGCGATCTTCCAGCGGCCTTACGGCTGCTTCGAGCAGACCTCATCGACGACGTATCCGAATGTGCTGGCTCTGGATTACCTGCGCAGGATGAATAAGAACGCGCCGGGGGTTGAAGCCAAGGCGCAGCAGTACATCCACCTTGGGTATCAACGGCTGCTTGGTTTTGAGGTGGCTGGCGGTGGATTCGATTGGTTCGGGCGTCCGCCTGCCAACCGCACACTCACAGCTTATGGCCTGATGGAGTTCCAGGACATGGCGCGCGTGCATGATGTTGATCCGGAACTGATCAAACGTACACGTCGGTGGTTGATGCAGCAGCGTGGAAGGGATGGCGGTTGGAAACATTCTGGCCATCGGATGCACCAGGACCCGGCCAGCATCAATTATCTTGAGCTATCCACAACGGCGTACATTGCCTGGGCGGTGTTCCAGAACGACCGGACGGACGCCGCGCAGACACGCGATTACCTGTTGCGACACTCGGCGAACAGCATCAACGATCCTTACACGCTGGCGCTGGTTGCTAATGCGCTGCTGGCGATCGACCCGGGCGGGAACGATGCACGGCCTTACCTGGAACGGCTTGTGCGGGAAGCACAGATCAGCAGCAACGGCAAGTTTGTGTTCTGGAATCGGCATAACAATACGCCAACCACTTTCTACGGGATGGGGCGCAGCGGTGATATCGAGACCACCGCAACGGCGCTGTTGGCGCTGATCAAATCCGGCACACGGCCGGACCTGACACGCGGGGGATTGGCGTGGTTGGTGAACCGTAAAGACTCGCTGGGGACGTGGCACACGACGCAGGCGACGGTGCTATCACTCAAGGCGCTGCTCGCCGGGACGGGTAAACCGTTGGGCGATGGCAAGAACAGGATGGTTGATGTCGAAGTGAACGGGGCGCGGGTCGACACACTGGCGCTGACCGCGGAGGAATCGGATGTCATCCGGCAGATCAATGTGAGTCAATACCTGAAGACCGGGAAGAACCAGGTCGTATTGCGTGAACGGACAGACACGGCGTGCGGCTACCAGGTGGTGTTGCGGTATCACGTGCAGGATGCGGCGCTGCCCAAGCAGAAGCAGCCGTTGTCGATCGACATTGCATACGATGATAGCGAACTGGAAGTCGGTGATGTGCTATCCGCTAAGGCGACGGTGTTGAACAACCAGGATGATGAGGCGCCGATGGTGATCCTGGACCTGCCTGTCCCGGCCGGCTTCACGGTGAATCGTGATGCGTTCGACCGGGCGGTGAAGCAGAACATCATCTCAAAGTACCAGGTGACGCCTCGCAGCACGATCGTTTACCTGCGCGGGTTGAAGCCGGGCACGCCACTGGAACTGGAATACCAATTGCAGGCAACGATGCCGGTGAAGATCACAGCGCCTGCGCCGAAGGTGTATGAGTATTACAACCCGGACACAAATGGATCGGGCCAGACGCAGCGACTGATTGTGTTGCCGAGGGCGTAGGGTTACCTGCCTGCGAAGCGTCGCTTCGTAGCTATTAAAGACAATATGAATCCAACTGTAAGGGGTGGCGACTGAGTACGTTTGGATTCAGTGCATTCTAGACTACAAACTCAGCAGACTTTCGGCCGGTTTTATGGCGGCCGTGCTAATCACAGCTTAATCCCGAAGGGATAATCGGGATGTAGCCACGGGTGAAGCGCAGCGTAACCCGTGGTAGATGAATCTCATACTCCCACTCACCCCGGATGGGGTGAAGGCAATGGTTCCACCGCCCCTACCGGGGCGGAATAGAGCCTATTTAGTCACCAGTGTCCACGGGTTGCGTTGCGCTTCACCCGTGGCTACAACCCGGTGCCCCTACGGGACGATAGCCGAATGCCAACCATTTGCTTGGTGAATGAGAGTGTGGATTGCATAAGCAACCGCGCCGAGAAGTATCGGGTGTCACATCTCGATACGCTCTACCCCTTCATGCCCGAGGTCGCGAGGCTTTCGATGATCTGTTTCTGGAAGATCATGAAGACGAAGATCAGGGGCAGGGTCGCGAGGACGCTGGTCGCGAGGGTCAGGCCGTACTCGGTGACGTATGAGCTTTGATAGAGCGCGATACCGACGGGCAGCGTGTAGTTGCGGATTGAGTCGAGGAAGATGAGCGGGCCGACGAAGTCGTTCCACGAGCCGATGAAGGTGAAGATGCCGAGCGTCGCCAGTGCCGGGCCGCAGAGCGGCAGCGCGACGTGCAGGTATACACCTAACTTCGAGCAACCGTCGATCATCGCGGCTTCTTCTAACGATCTTGGGATCGCGCGCATGAACTGCGCCATGAGGAAGACGCCGAAGCCGCCGGACGTTGCGGGGATGATGAGCGCCCAAGGTGTATCGAGCAGGTGCAGCTTGCTGAGGATCAGGTAGACCGGGACGAGGAAAAGCTGCGCGGGCAGCATCATCGTCGCAATGACCAGGCCGAAGAACCAACCGGTGCCGGGCAGTTTCAGTCGGGTGATGGCAAACGCGGCCATGGAAGAAAAGACGAGAACAAGCAGCGTAACGGTCGTCGAGATGAACATGCTGTTAATCAGCCAGCGGACAAACGGCGCTTCTTCCGACCAGCCGAGCACGTGCTTGTAGTTTGCGAGCGTCCAGTCGGCGGGGATGATCGATTCGGGATTGAGCACCTCGGCCTCGGGCTTGAAAGACGTGAGCGCCATCACGATCAACGGCAACACGAACGAAGCCGCGGTGAAGTACATGAGCAGGTCGATACCTAAACGTTTTTTCTTATTCATTTTCTCGACCCCCACATCAAACGGACCTGGACCAGCGAGAACACGGCGATGATGACGAACAGAAGCCAGCTCATCGCAGCGCCGTAGCCCAGCCGGTAGTTATTGAATGCGGTTTCGTAGATGTATTGCACAACGCCGCGTGTGGCGAGTTCGGGCCCGCCGCGTGTTAAGAGGTATGGCTGGCCGAACACCTGGAACGAGCCGATCGTCGTCATGATGGTGACGAACAGCATGACGGGGCGGATCAGCGGCAGCGAGATGCCCCAGAGTCTCTGCCACGCCCCCGCACCGTCGAGCGACGCGGCTTCCCATAGTTCGTTGGGGATCTGCTGAAGCGCTGCGAGCAGGAGAATCGCCGAGCCGCCGATGCTCCACCAGAGCGTCATGAGGACGACGGCGGGCATCGTGATCGTTCGGCTGCTGAGCCAAGGCACGCCGCCGAAACCCCATTCCTGCAGGTAATGATTGAACAGGCCGAACTCGCCGTTGTAGAACCACTGCCAAAGGATCGCGGCGACGGCGACGTTGACCATACCCGGCAGGAACAACATCGCACGAACGGTGTGCCTGCCGCGCTTGCTGGTCATGCTGTGCATACCGACGGCGACGGCGGTCGAGAGGACTACGGTCAGAGGTACCGCCATCACGACGAAGTAGGATGTCGCCCAGACCGCTTTCCAGAAGTACTGATCGGATAGCGCTTCCTGGAAGTTCTTAAGCCCGACGAACGCGACGGGTTCGTGCGAGGTCAGGTCCAGCTTCACAAACGCCAACCCGAGCGCGACGAAGAACGGGAGGATGACAAAGCTGAAAAACGACACCGCGAACGGCGCGATAAAGAGATACGCACAAGCATTACGCAATCGTTGTATCACTTCGCCTCCTCTTCCATCAGCATCGGTAGTTCCGCCTTTCGTACGAAGTCTTCAAAGTTTTTACGAGCGGTCTTGAGCGCCTCTTCCGCTGTCGCGCGACGGCGTAAAGCTTTTTCGACCGCGAAGTCGATCTGTTGCTGCAATTCGAATACGGCAGGCGAGCGCGGGGGGTACATCACATACGGGATCTGATGGCTGAACGCATACTGCACCTGCATTTCCTTGAATTCCCCCGCCTCACGTGCGCTGTTCCGAGCGGGGACCTGGCCGGCGTCGGCCCATTCGATGTCGTGGTTGGAGATGAACTTGACGAACGCGATCGCGGCTTCGTGAACCTCCGGATCAAGGTCTTTCTGCAAGCAGAGGATGTGTGAATCGCCATGCGTGCCGTGCTGTTTACCGATCACGGGCATCGGGGCGGCCATGTATTCCAGACCTTCCAATCGCTTCAGATCGCCGAGCATGTAGATGCCCTCGAAGACCATCGCGACTTTCTTCTGGCGGAAGCCGACCCAGCCGAGGTTGTTTTCCGGCGCGGGCACGAGCGGTGGGTCTTCGCTACCGAGCGAGACCAGAAAATCGAGCGCCGCGATATTCTCCGGCGAATCGATCGCACACTGGCCCGACTCATCAAAGTAGCTTCCGCCGAACTGCGGCATGAGCGAGGTGAAGTTGTTGCGCCACATTGTCAGGGCGAAGCCCCATTGCTCGGGTCGGCCGTCGCCGTTCTCATCGATGCGCAGCTTCCTGACCGCGTCCATGAATTCTTCACGGTTGGTCGGCGGCTTGGCGACGCCGTTTTCATCAACGATACCCGCCTCTCGGAACATCTTTGCGTTGTAGAAAAGCCCCTGCGGGTGGATATCCATCGGCACGCCGATCATGTGCCCGTCGTAGCGCATCTGGCTAAGCAGGTTAGGATCGAAGTCGTCGATAGGCAGCGGGTCTTCGCCCTCGTAGACTTCGTCGAGCGTTGCCATGAACCCGGCCCGTTGGAAGCGAGGCATTTCGCTGGCATGTAATACGAAAACTTCCGGGCCTCGCTCGTCGATGCCGGCGACCATGAGTTTGTTAAAGTAAATCGCCCATTCCATCCGCTGCATGGTGACTTCAACGTTGGGATATTCCTTGTTGAACTCGCGGATGATGTGCAGCATGGTCCGGCCGTCCGGGCCGGTGAAGCCGTTCCAGAAGTTCAAGCGGATCACGTTATGATCATCCGGCACGAGCGAAACGCGATCCCCCATCTGGATGAAACCCAGCACGACGCTGAGCAGAGCTAAGATTACGACGGAGGTCTTGGCACCCATGCGGGTTTCCTCTAAGTGGATTTTCAGCAAAGCCCTGTCAACCGAACGACGTGGCTGACTACTAAAATATCAACGCATTCTACCCCTTCTTCCGGGTGTTGTGATGTCGGGCCAACCGGGTTGTTCCATATCATGGCCGAGGAAGAAGCCGGGGTGCGGCGGCTGGTTGTAAGCGACGTTCTGCCAAGCAATAGCAAGACGGTACTGGCGGTCGTGCATCAAAGTAAACAATCGGATGTCGGTCGGAATGGTTGTGGTGTAAAGTCTGATTGCATTTCCGTCTTCTTCGCGAAGGATGACTTCTTCGCGCCAGTCGCCGAGCAAATCGCCTGAGAGGGTAGGCGTGGCTTTGGTGCCGTTGTTGCTGGTCGCGCCAGTAGCAGTCAGCATGCGGTCGGTGGATTCGGTCTGCCAGTTCCACTTGTCGATGTGGTTGCCATCGAGCATTTCACGAAGCGGGTCGCCGTCCCACCAGATGCCGAAGTTGATCATGCCGGGGCGTTTGGCGCAAACTTCCTTGCCGCGTGGCCCGAGCTTGTCGTTGCGCTCAGCGGAGCGTGCGTTGTAGAGCCCACCGATACCGGACGACGCCCACATCTCGTAGCCGGGGAAACGTGGATCGACATCGAACGCGACCCCCCTGCCGATGTCGCGCGAACCTTCAACGCCCCAGATCGGTTTGCCCGTGCGTGCATCGAAGTACGCCACCGCGTAAGCGCCATACTGACTAGCCGATTCATGCGGGATGAGAACTTCCAGACCTTTGCGTTTGGGGTCCATATCCGAGACGTGCAGCGCGTCGCCGTGGCCCCAACCAGTAGACCACAGGCCGCGGCCATCATCATCGATCGCCATCGAGCCGTAGATGATCTCATCTTTGCCATCATCATCGACATCGGCAACGGAGATGTTGTGATTACCCTGGCCGGCAAAAGCGCGATCGCGATCGTTACCGCTGGCGGAGTCGAAGGTCCATCGGTGCTTGATCTTGCCGTCCTCGAAGTCGAACGCGGCGAGGACGCTGCGCGTGTAGTAACCGCGGCAGAAAACCATCGACGGGTGTTTGCCATCGAGATAAGCGACGGCCGCAAGGAAGCGATCGCTGCGGTTGCCGTAGTTGTCACCCCAGACGGCTTTGAGTTGTTGGCCTGTAGGATTATCCGTGTCTGGATGTCTGCCGGGGATGTACTTGACGGTATCGAGCGCTTTACCTGTCAGGCCGTCGAAAACGGTGAGGAATTCCGGGCCTTTGAGGATGCGTCCGCCGCCGTCGCGGTAGTCTGCGTTCTTATCACCGAGTACATTGCCGACGCCGTCGGTCGTGCCGTCCGCTGTTTTACACACAAACTCGGCTTTCCCGTCGCAATCGAAGTCATACACCAGGAACTGCGTGTAATGCGCGCCGTCACGGATGTTGATGCCGAGGTTGATCTGCCAGAGCAATGAACCGTCGAGTTCGTAAGCCTGGAAGATGGGCGGGTCGGTCATGCCGGAGTGTGAATTATCGTGGGTCGTGCCGGCCTGGTGCAGGATGATTTCGTATTCGCCGTCCCCATCAAGGTCGGCAACTGATGCGTCGTTCGGGCCGTAACCTTCGGGTGTTTGCAGGGGGATGCTGAGGTAAGGATGTTCGCCATCATGATCATTGAACCAGAGTGCCTTGGTCGGCGTGCCGTCTTTACCTTTGATGATGGGGCAGACTTCGTAAGCCTTGGGCGGGTTGTCTTTGTTTTGTTTATCGATGAACCAGGTCGGGCCGTCGATCGGTGTGTTGTTCAGGCGTTTCTTTCGGCCAGCATCATCGATGACGTAGAGGTTGAACGCGGTGTCGGGAGCGTCGGTCGCGAGTAAACGCCAACTGAGGAAGACACCGTCCGGCGTGGGCACGGCGACCAGACCTTGATCGAGCCGCTCCATAATCGAAGACTGCGCGCAGATCGGCGTCGCCGTCAGGGCCAGCGCAAGTGCAAACGCAGTGATGTATCTATATAGATGCATGGTTGATGAAAGCGGTCGGTGGTTTATTCGCTTCATGGTGGGCTCTGTGTTAAACCGGGTAATTCAGGTTTGATCTAAGTTGGCTTGATCGGGTTGCAGCGAAGGCGGTGAACCACGATCAGCGGGTGCATTTTTCAGCTCATCATTATCGCAGTCTTGCTACGGTCCATCGCCGTAACGCTGTTTCTGGGACAGAAGTTATCCTCCAAATAGCGCACTATGGAATTTTATCTTAAACCGAGATATAATCAAAGATTAGATACTAAAATTCAGCTCGCCGTATTCGTATTTGGATATCTAATTTAATCATTTTCAGGTACTTACAATGAGCCCCCTCCCTCACCTGACACGTCGGACTTTTTTATCCCACGCCGCGATGACGGGCATCGCCCTGCCGGCGGCGGCGGCCACGATGGGCAAAGCCAATGGGGCCTCGGACCCGGTGCCTGTTATGCCCCCGGCACCCGGGGAAACCAACGAGCCGAAGGTGGATGGCATTCCGCTGCGCTGGCTCGACGGGCAGGATCGCTCGGCTGTGATGGGCGTGACGTGGGGCGTCGCCTGGCCGAAGGGACAGGTGAAGGCGGACAGCGACTTTGCGATCTTCGATGACAGCGGCGAACAGCTACCAAGCCAGAGCTGGATGCTCGCGCGTTGGCCGGACGGATCGGTGAAGTGGTCGGGGCATGCGGCGCCGCCGCGTGATAAAAGCGCAAAGGTGCTGGCGGTGCGTGCGGGTCTGAAGCCGGCGAACCCGGGGACGGCAGTAAGTGTGGAAGAAAAAGCCGACGCGGTGGTTGTGAATACCGGGCCGCTACGCTGCACGCTGCCGAAGAAAGGCGCGAACCTGATCGAGAGCATCGAACGCGCAGGCAAGCCAACACTGATAAGCGCGAAGCTGGTCGCGATGAGCCAGGACCAACCGAGCGAGCCGAACGAGGGCGCTGAGCCTAAGGTCACGGCATATGAAAGCCGGATCGAAAAGGTTACGGTCGAACAGACCGGCCCGGTGCGTGCGGTGGTGAAGATCGACGGGATGCATCGCGAGGTAGATGGCAAACGGGGGTGGCTGCCGTTCAGCGTTCGCTTGTACTTCTACGCGGGCAGTGAACACGTGCGCGTGATGCACAGCTTCATCTTTGATGGCGATGAACACAAAGACTTTATCCGCGGGCTCGGTTTGCAGTTTACGGTACCGATGCGGGATGAACTGTATAACCGTCACACGCGCTTCGTCAGCGCTGATGGCGGCTTGTGGGCTGAAGCGGTGAAGGGCATCACGGGATTGCGTCGCGATCCGGGCGCAGAGGTGCGTCGCTTGCAGCCACTTGGTAAAAAGCTGCCGGATGAATCGACGTGGGACACGCGGGTGTCGGGTCGGTTGCATTGGGTTCCGGACTGGGGCGACCTGACGCTGAGTCAGCTATCTTCGGATGGGTTCATCATTCACAAGCGGACGAAGCCGGGGTGCGGCTGGATTCGATCGGATGGCGGGACACGTTCCGCGGGCGTGGGCTATGTCGGCGGGGTAACAGGCGGCGTCGTCTTCGGGCAGCGCGACTTCTGGCAACGCTACCCATCGCAGATCGACATCCGTGATGCAGCAACGGACAGCGCGACCGTGACGATGTGGATGTGGTCGCCGCAGGCAAAAGCGATGGACCTGCGTTTCTATCACGACGGGATGGGCCAGGACACGCACGAGAAGCAACTCGATGCGCTGAACATCACGTATGAAGATTACGAGCCGGGCTTCGGGACACCGCATGGTATCGCGCGGACGACTGAGTTCAACTTATGGGTAACCGACGCAACGCCTGAGAACCAGCAGATCGTCGACTTTGCGATGGACGTGATGACACCGCCGTTATTGGCAGCTTCGCCGCAGTCGCTGCATCGGGCGCAGGTGTTTGGTCCGATCTGGTCGCTGCCTGATCGTTCGACGCCTGCAAAGAAAGCGATCGAAGATAACCTGGACTTCGCGTTTGATTCATATAAAACCCAACGCGAGCAGCGTCGCTGGTACGGCTTCTGGGATTACGGCGACGTGATGCATTCATATGACCCGGATCGTCACATGTGGCGGTACGACGTGGGCGGGTATGCGTGGGACAACTCGGAGTTGTCGCCGGACCTGTGGCTTTGGTACTTCGCGATCCGTACGGGGCGGGCGGATGTGTTCCGCTTCGCCGAGGCGATGTGTCGGCATACGGGCGAAGTGGATGTATATCACCTCGGCCGATTCGAAGGCCTGGGCACAAGACATAACGTCCAGCACTGGGGCTGCAGCGCGAAGCAGTTGCGCATCAGTACGGTCGCGTATCGACGGTTCTACTACTACCTCACCGCCGACGAACGCACGGGCGACCTGATGGATGAGCAGATCGATAGCGAGAAGACATTCCTCGGGCTGGACCCGATCCGCAAGATAAGGACGGAGCCTTATGAGCCGAAGCCGCACGCGCTGTCGGTCGGGATGGGCACGGACTTCAGCGGGCTTTCTATGGCGTGGTTCACGCATTGGGAGCGCACGGGCGATGAGGCGATCAAGCAGAAGCTGCTAAACAGCATGGAAACGATCGGACAGATGCAGCTTGGTTGGTTCACAGCCGGGCCATTATTTGATCCTGAAACGGGCAAATATGTTGAATGGAACAAGGACCCGAGCGTTGGGGGCATGTCGCACCTGTCGGCTGTGTTCGGGCTGATGGAGATCTGCGCGGAGCTTATCCAGAACTTTGATGTGCCGGGCTTTGAGAAGAACTGGCTGATGTACTGCAAGTATTACTCAGAAGATCGCGGCAAGCGGAAGGAAGATATCGGCCTCGACTTCCGTACGGGCATTCTGATCAACGGGCACTCGCGATTGACGGCGTATGCCGCATGGAAGATGAAAGACCCTGAACTTGCCAAGCGAGCGTGGAACGACTTCTTTAAAGATGATAGCTGGGCAAGGTCGCGGTGGACGTTTGAGCGTAATACGTTCTCCGGAGTGGACAGCCTGAACCCGGTGGAAGAAACGCCCTGGATGGGCACCAACGATGCGGCGCAATGGGGTCTCGCGGCGATCCAGGACCTGCAACTGGTGGGCGATGCTTTACCCCCGAACGATCCGCGCGTAGAAAAGGGCATGCGGTAAATACGTACGGATCGATTTTAGATCACTTGTGAGGACACATTCGATGCGAGCGAAGTGGCTGGGTTGTCTGCTGGTGTTGATGTTGTTTGCGATCCAGGCTCGGGCAGCGGGTGATGCTGCGTTTGAGATCGAATCATTGCCGGCGTTACCTGTTGAGGCGGGTGAGGATCTTGTTCTGAAGGTCGGTGTAAGCGATGAGCAGGTGCTGGTCTTTGCAGGCGAATCGGTCTACGTCATGAACGCGGACCGCAGCAATTGGACGAAGGCGGGCTCTTTAGAAGACGGCAGGATTCCAGCGTCGGTGGTCGGAACGACCGATGGCGTGTATTGCATCGGCGGCGTGGCGGATGATGAACCATCCAGCACGGTAACACTTGTGCGGTGGAACACGATCGCGAAGGAACTGGAAGAAGTCAAGCAGCCGGAAGCCCCTGTCGCATCGAACATGCTTGCAGCGGCGACGATCGATTCCAAGCTATATCTGACCGACGGGGCGAAGGTATGGACCTATGAGCCGGGCGATAAAGCATGGCAACCGCTATCGGCAACTCTAAGCAAAAGTGTTACACAGCCTGCATTGGTCAGCCTTCAAAAGAAGCTTTACCTGATCGGCAAAGCGGAGGATGGTTACGCGGCGTTCCGTTATGATCCGCAGCACAATGCGGATGTGAAAACATGGAAACCAATCGCGCCGCCCGAGGTTTGGCCGGCGCGGCCCGCCGGTGTGCCGTTCGGCTTGTCGCATATTCTCTTTTTCAAGCAGTTGCCGGATAGTGATAAAGGTGAGGTCTTTGCGTATCACGCGATCACCGATACATGGATCACGCTTGGTCAACTCGATGTTAAACTGAGCACCTCACCGGCGGTCGCTCTGCTTGACGGGCGCGCGCGATCCTGATCGATCCGGATGATACGAAGCTTATCAAGCCCGCGCAGTTGAAAACCAACTACGGCTGGCTCGACAATCTCGTGGTGGCGGCTTACCTGCTCGGGATGGTCGGGGTTGGCTGGTACTTTACGAAGCGCGAGAACAGCTCGAACGACTTTTTCCGGGGCGGGCAACGCATCCCGTGGTGGGCGGCGGGCATGTCGCTGTTTGCCACCGGCGCGTCGGCGATCAGCCTCGCGGGCATGCCGGGCATGGGCTTCGGCACAGACTGGACGTACTTCACGATCAGCATCTGCTCTGCGTTGTGCCTGCCGATCGGCATCTTCATCATGGCGCCGCTCGTGCGAAAGCTGAACATTTCCACGGCAAACGAATACCTTGAACGGCGGTTCGGCGTGACGTCGCGATTGTTCGCCAGTTCGATCTTCATGTTCACGCAGGTCGCGTCGCGCATCGCCTCGGTCATGCTGCTGTCGGCGATCGCGCTCGAGGCGATCACGGATATGAACATCATGACGGCGATCATCGTCATGGGCGTGGTGACGACGATCTATACCTACCTCGGCGGCCTGGAAGCGGTGATCTGGACGGATACGATCCAGGGCTTCGTCATGGTGACGACCGTAGTGGGTTGCTTGATCCTCGCGCTTATTAAACTGGACATGCCGATCAGCGAGATGTGGAGCACGGCACAATCGTATGACAAGTTCCACATGTTCGACTTCCCGGAGGTTACTTCCGAAGAACGGAATCTGCTCAAGATATGGATCGGGCCGACGACGTTTATCTTTATGATCCATACGTTGTTCCTGACGTTCGGTGGTATCTCGGATCAGAACTTTGTACAGCGTGTGCAAAGTACGCCCGACCTGAAGCAGACAAAGATGGCCGTGGCGACGCAGATGGCGGTGGCGGTGCCGATCAACATCCTGCTGTTCTCGCTGGGCACGGCGTTGTGGCTTTTCTATCGGGCGCATCCGGATTCGTTGAGCCCGACGATTGTTAATAACGACGGCGTGTTCCCGTTCTTCGCGGCGCAGCAATTACCGATCGGCGTGTCGGGTATCGTGGTGGCGGCGCTGCTGGCGGCGACGATGTCGACCGTGTCTTCGAGCATCTGCGCGGTGTCAGACCTCGGGACGAACGACTTCTATCGCAGATTCAAGGCCGACGCAACGGACCATCACTGCCTGATCCTCGGCAGGATTCTGACGGCTGTGGTCGGAGCATCCGGCACGATCGCGGCGATTGTGCTGGCGGGGATCGAAGATGTGAAGTCGGTCTGGGACCTGGCGATCATGGTGACGGGCCTGATCAGCAGCAGCGTGCTTGGCCTGTTCATGCTGGGCCTGCTGACGCGCAAGACGCATGAGGTTGGCGCGTTGATCGGCGCGGTCGCGGGGATGGCGACGATCATCCTGCTTAAATACTTCAGCGATATCACGTTCTGGCTTTACATCGTGATCGGGCCGATCGTCACGATCAGCGTGGGTACAATCATGAGCCTGATCCTGCCGGGCGAGGCAAAGGAAACCAGGGGGCTCACATTGTTCAGCCTGCGGTACGCAGAAGAAAGCGCCAAGGCGAATGCCGAGTAAGATGTAATAGTTTGTAAAGCTCGAACACATTTAAACTGGAGAGGCGTGATTGTGAAACTGGATGACATCATCGCGGATGCGTTTGTACCGATGCCGGAGCCTGTCGTTGAGCCGGGCGAATTTTGTTTCGCAGTATCGGGGATGGATCACGGGCATATCTACGGGCAAACTGCCGGGCTGATCAAGGCCGGCGCAACGCTTAAGTATGTTCATTGCGATACCGATCCGGACAAGGCTGCCAAGCTCGCTGCAGAGAACGGGGCGCAGCATGTGACGGACCTCGGGACGATCCTGAATGATGACGATGTCAAGCTGGTTGCTTCAGCATGCATCCCGGATCAGCGCGCGGCACTGGGCGTGCGCTGTATGGAAGCGGGGAAGGATTACTTTGTCGATAAGGGGCCGTTAACGACGCTTAAGCAGTTGGACGCGGTATGGGAAGCGGTCAAGAATACCGGCCGCAAGTACATGGTCTATTACTCCGAAAGGCTTGATTCGGAAGCGGGGATATATCTGGGTCGACTGATTGAGCGCGGCGCGATCGGGCGCGTGATCCAGGTGACGGGGTTTGGGCCTCACCGGATCGGTGATCCGAAGTCGCGGCCTGACTGGTTCTACCAATTAGAAAAGTACGGCGGGATCCTCTGCGATATCGGTTCGCACCAGATCGAACAGTTTTTGCAATACAGCGGCGCGAAAGATGCAAGGGTGCTGCACGCCAAGGTCGCGAACTATAACCATCCGGATTATCCCGAGCTGCAGGACTTCGGCGATTGCACGCTGGTTGGCGACAACGGCGCGACGATGTACTTCCGCCTCGACTGGTTCACGCCTGACGGACTGGGCACGTGGGGCGACGGGCGGACGTTTGTGATCGGAACGGAAGGTTATATCGAAGCACGCAAGTACACCAACATCGCGGATGAAGGCAAGGGCGATCACGTGTTTATCGTGAACGGCGAGGGCGAGCGGCGCATCGATGTGAAAGGCAAGGTCGGCAAGCCTTACTTCGGGCAACTGATCCGCGATTGTATCGACCGGACGGAAACAGCGATGACACAACAGCACGCGCTGAAAGTGGCGGAGTTGTGTGTTAAAGCGCAACTCGCGGCGGAGTGGGTGGAAGGCGGCGCGTGAGTCAACATAAGACTAACCATGTTTGAGAGAATAGCCATGACCACGACAAAATGCGTGTTCGTGATCTTATTGATGACATTCTGCATTACAACAACAGCTTGCACAAGCGATACGCAGATGCGCTTTGATCTGGGTGACCAGCCATCAGCAGATGGTTATGTCGGTGTCGATACATCTGTTGTGTATGGTGAAGATCAGGCGTACGGCTTTGATGGCGGCAACAAACCAGTATCGTTTGATGGCACAGAGCTGAATGATGGGGTGACCGCGGACGGGCCTTTCCTGTTTTCAGTGCGTGCGGCGGAGGGGGATTACCGCGTTCGTGTGTTACTGGGTCGAGTAGATCAACCATCGGAAACCGCGATCAAGGCGGAGCTGCGTCGTTATGTGGTTCGGCCGCAAGTTCTGAAAGCTGGTGAAACGGAGTGGGTTGAATTTGGCGTTAATATCCGCACGCCTGCATTGCCCGATGGCGGCGAGGTAAGGATCACCAAGCGCGAGGTGGGCACGCGGACGTGGGACGATCGGCTGACGCTTGAGTTTCTAGGTGATGCGCCTGCAGTCAGTGCGATTGAGATACAGCCGGACCCGGATGCCGTATCGGTTTATCTTGCGGGGGATTCGACGGTGGTGGATCAGCTTGGTGAACCCTGGGCGGGCTGGGGGCAGATGCTGCCGGTGTTTTTCAAGCCGGGCGTTGTGGTGGCGAATCATGCGGAGTCGGGACGAGCGGTTAGTAGCTTTACCGTGGAGCGCCGGTTTGAAAAGATCATGAGCACGCTCAAGGCGGGTGACTATGTGTTCATGCAGTTCGGCCACAACGATATGAAGGAAAAAGGCGAGGGGATGGGGCCGTTCCAGAATTATCAGCAAGGATTACGCGCGTTTATCAAAGCGATCCGTGAACGTGGTGCGATACCTGTACTGGTGACACCGATGCATCGTCGGTGGTTTAATAAGGATGGCACGATCCAGCAGACGTTCGGCGATTATCCAAAGGCGATGCGACAGCTTGCGGAACAGGAAGGTGTCGCGTTGATCGATCTACAGGTTTCAAGCCGAGCGTTTTATGAAGCGCTTGGCCCTGAAGGATCGAAAGCGGCGTTCGTGCATTACCCGGCCGGCACATTCCCGGGCCAGGACAAGCGATTGAAGGATGACACACATCACAACAACTACGGCGCATACGTATTGGCGCGATGTGTGGTGGAAGGGATCCGCGAACTGGATTTGCCATTGGCGAACGAGTTGGTGGAGGATTTACCGGCGTTTGATCCGGCGGACCCGCCACTGCCCGAGCAGGTTGATGTGCCTGTTTCCTATATCAAGCCGATCGAAGAAAAGCCGGCGGGCGATTGATGTTTACATCCGTTTAAAATTCAGCATCTCTCATGGAGGTAAACCATGATTAGGAATAGGCGAATCGCAGGTCTTTGTGTCGTGCTTGGATGTGTGGTCATGTGTGGTGTGATCGCCGGCGAAGCACGTGCCGAGAAGCAGTCGCCACAGATTGATCATAAATTGAAGCCGGTAACCACGATCGACATCAGCTACGGTGGTGTGGGCAGCCGGATGTGGTTGGGCGATCTGACCGGTGACGGGCGGTACGAATTTGTGATGGCGCAACCGGACGGTGGGTTTAATGATGCTTACTTTCCGCATAGTGTAAATGCGCTGACGGCTTACGATCTTGAGGGCAACGTGCTGTGGCAGGTAGGCACGCCCAGCGATAGTGCCCGCAGCGGCAGTGACATCCCGTGTCAACTCTATGACTTTGACAACGACGGGCAACTCGAAGTACTCGCGGCAATGGACGATCAGATCAAGGTGCTTGACGGCAAGACAGGCAAGCTGGAAACTGCTATCCCCCTGCCAAACGAACATGCACACGACTGCATCATGATCGCTAATCTAGCCGGCGATGATCACCCGGATGAACTGATCGTCAAGGATCGCTATCACCAGCTTTGGGCGCTGGATCGTGAAGGCAAGGTGCTGTTTACTTTCAAGGGGAACATCGGGCACTACGGTTGGCCTTACGATCTGGATGGCGATGGGAAAGATGAACTGATCTTCGGTTACCACGTTTTGAACGCGGACGGCAGCGAACGGTGGCAGATGGACCTGGAAGGTCATGCCGACGCGATCTGGGTGGCAGATGTGGATACAAATCCGGACAACGGCATGGAAGTACTCGTCGGCGGTGACGGCTCGTATCTCTATAACAGTGACGGCAAACAGCTTTGGGCGTATGAAGGAACGGTCGAGAGTCAGAACGCATTCCCCGGCGAATTCCGTCCCGACCTGCCTGGCCTTGAAGTCGGCGGGCTCGATCGGATCGATCGCGGGAACCCGGGGCTGGATGGTTTGTTCCTCGTCGATTCAGACGGTAAGGAACTCTACAAAGAAAAACGCACTGTGCCCGGTTGGAGCTCGATCGCGACGGTCGTGCGCCACTTTGATAATAACGATCATGATCTGTTTCTTGCGTATCGTCGAGGTGGGAACCTGGAACCCGGCTTGTACGACGGGCACATGCAACGCGTCTACCACTTCCCGGATAGTCTGAATAATGCGCACTTCATGTGGGCGGACATGTTAGGCGTAGGCAAATCACAGATCATCGCATACACCGATGGCGGTGTCGCGCAGGTATTCGCGGTGGATGAATCGCTATCAGTAGATAAGAAACCGGGCACGCAACGACCACAACCTAAGCGACTATACAACTGGACGCGTTACTGGGGGTCGGAGACCGAGCCGAACGATTGAACTGAGCATAGCTTGATGGGTGCCACACTTTGACTCCGAAGGAGCAAAGTGTGCGGGTAACAGCACACCTTGTCGCTGCGCGATCAAGATGTGGCACCCGATACACCGAACGTTGATCTATAGGAATCCGTTAAGAGATGCTCAATGTTTAGGCTCGAGTCGATAGACCATGAAGTTATCGATCTCGATGTGGCTGGTAACGGTGCGGAACGCGAATCGGCCGGTCGTGTAGGGTTCGGGATCGTCATAGCTGAAGATCAGTTCGCTGTCGCGCCGGTATTCGATGCGGCCGTCGGCGGCGACGCATTGTATCTTCATCGTGCGGTTAGGTTCGATCATGAACTTCTTATCGGAGAGGTCATGCTCGGGCAATAGCGGCCGGCGGTCGGTGTCGCCGATGTATCGACGGAAGCGGGTCGTGCTGTTTGTGTTGCCGCCGTAGCCCACGTAGTAGCAAACGAGCTGGTTGTAATCCGCGAACTGTCCCGAGCGATCGACGGCGAAGAAGTCGTCTTTGTTACGCGCATCGTGCGCCATCCAGAAACAGTTTAGATCGCTGACACGGTCATTAGGACCGCCTTTGCCGATAACGGTCGCGTCGTATTCGATCATGACGGGGCCATCAAGCTGCGGCTCGAACCAGACGCTGCAACCGGCGGGGACATCAATTACGAGCTTGCCGTTGTCGGCTTCGACCCGGCCGCCCTTCTCGAGTTCGGCTTTCCACTGGCTTAGCGGTTTGTCGAAGTCGACTTCGTACAGAACTTGGCCGACTTCCCATTTGCCTTGGCCAAAAGCGCCGCAGGTTTTATCGCATGGGCACATACCGTGATCTCCGTTTTTTGATGTCGCACATGCCACGAATGCAAGCGCCAGGATACAAATCGTGAAAAGACGAGGGCTTTTAAAAGTACGACGACAGCGCGTTATGTTGAGCATGATTGCGTCCTGGAAGAATTGTGCTGTTTGTTGTTGCACTATAACGCGCAGGTATCTCGGGACAACTGTTGATCGGGATTGTGTTATGGGGCAGCAAGCTGTCCCGCTAAACTGAATGATTGCTCAACGACGGCGTCCGATCAGGCATGTGCCACATACGCCCAGGACCATGATTGTGGTTGGCTCGGGGATGTTTGCGTTGCCTGATGGCGGGGTGCTGGCGTTCCAGTTCGACAGCACGATGTCCAGGTCGTCCAGGCCGACGTAGTTATCGCCGGACGGATCGGCCGGGTGATCGTCCGGCTTGGAGGTGTTCCAGTTGGTCAGGATGATATCCAAATCGCTCAGGCCAACGAAGCCGTCGCCGTCGAGATCGCCCACCAGGCTTGTGCCTTCATTCGATATGACACCGGTCGTAAGCAGGTTGCTGGTGTCCCACACAAAGCCTGATGCAAGCGTCGGCAGTTCGAGCGTGGCAAAGTCACCGGTCAATGTGGCGAAGTCGAACAGGTCGTAGGTATCGCCATTTTGCGGAGTCAACGCACCGGCCGCCCAGACGATACGGAGCGTGCCATCGGCCGCGAAGTTGCCGGACATGCGCAGCATGTTCAGATCGCCGGCATTCGAGAGTTCCAGCACCAAAGTCGCACCGGACTGGTTATCAACATCCGACAAACCGGTGATTGAGGCGTCTCGGGTCAGCGTGAGAGTGCCTGCCTGCAGATCGATAGCACCATCGAAGTTACTGACGCCGCCGAGGACGAGTTCGGACGTGCCTGCCTTGACGAGGTTGCCTTGCCCGGAGATCACGCCGTCGAACTGTGTTGAACCGTAAGCGCCGTTGATCGTCAACACATTCGTCTGGCCGTTACCTAAGACAAGCGAGCTGCCCGCATCACCCTGCAAAGACCGCAGCGTCTGGCTCGCTTTATTCATGTCAAACGTCGCGCCGGCCGAGATCAGCATGTCGGTGTCGGTCGGGAGCAGGTTCTCCGAAGGCGGCACACTGAGGCCCGGACTCGTGATGGAGAACTGCGAAAGCGGGATGGTGTAATCATCACCGCTGGAAGTATGCATCGCGAAGACGCCGAGCGTGAGATCGGAAAGCGCGTTGAGTTCGGTTAACTGCGAGGAGGGCGTGACATCAACACCGTTGACGGTCATGACATACACGCCGCCGGTGCGTGAAAGGATGATGTCTACATTCTCGCCGACCGACGGCGCACCGCTTGTTGTCATTGACAGCGAAGAGTCGTTGTTGGAAGAGATACTCTTGTTGACGCCGAAGATATTGTGCCCGTTAACGGCCAGGTATCCGCCGCGGATCAACTGCTCGGCGCTGTCGCCGACGTAGACGCCGTATTGCAGGAAGTTTGAGGAGGCGACGGCGTCATCGAAGGTAGCGTAGATAGTGAAGTCATCATTCTGATCGAGGCCGAGGTCCGACAGGTTGATGCCGGGCGCTTCGATGCTTGAGAGGTTGGTTTCGCCGTTGATATCAGAGGGGCCGCCCGAAGTGATGTAGAGGGCGCCTGCGCCGCCTGTAACGAGGTCGAGGTTGGGATCGTCCGAGGTTGTGTCGGTGCCGGAAAGCCTGCGGGTGAAGCCGATGGCCTGGCCGTCCTTGTCGGTGATCGTGCCGACTTCGGAGGTGAAGTCGAGCATGAAAACTTCGCTTTCGATCGGCAGCGGGTCACTGAGTTTGAGCGTGCCTTGTTCGATGCGAGTTTCGCCGTGGTATGCCTGCGTTTCATTGACGGTCAACGTGCCTGCGCCGCGTTTGATGAGATTGCCATCACCCTGGATGCTGGTGTGCAGGCCGATGTCATCGCTGCGATCAAAGGCAATCGAAGCGTTGTTGGCAAGCGTGACGTCGCCGGAGCCGAGTGAACCGGACGTGCCGCCGTCACCGATCTGCAGTTCACCCGCAGAGACGGTGGTTGTGCCGGTATAGCTGTTGTTGCCGCTCAGGATGACTCGGCCGTTGCCGGTCTTGTTGATGCTGCCGGAGCCGTAGATATTGCCGGAGACGACCATATCAGAACCTAGGCTGTGGAAGGTGTGGCTGCCGCTTGAAAGGCTGATGTCTGTCTGGACGGTTTGCACCTGCGAGGACATATTGGACATGTTGCCTTGCAGCGTGATGCGGTTGCCGCCGATATTAAAAGAAGCAGCGGTCGACGCGAAGGTGATGTCGTTGAACTCCGAGCCGGCAGCGTAGTTGTTGTCGACGTTCGTGGTCAGGTTACCGTCGAAGACGATTGAATCGCCCTCAGCGGGCGCGACGTCCCAGTTCGTCCCGTCCTGGATCAAGTCCATCCCGCCGCCGCGCCAGGTGCGTGCGGCGGCCGGGGCGTTGAGTTTCCAATAGACAGAGTATCGTTCGTGATGCGTTTCATAGAACGGCTTGAAGATGATGCCGGTAGCGACACCGTTGTCGTATAGCTCAAAGTGCATTTCCTCGCCGGGCACGGGGACGAGCCAGGAGCGTGGATCTGCATTGATCGCGTCGATGTCGGGGACCAACCCGGAGGGGATTGTATTGCTTGAATAGTCCCAGTCGTTGACCGCTTCCTGGTCGTTGCCGGGCATCCCGTCTGTGCCCAGCGCACCGGCCAGCAGGACGGCGCCATAATAGACCGAGACCATGCTCGGATCGTCGCGCGATCGGCGAATGTACAGGTTTTTATCCAACGTCACTTCGATCTCATCGCCATCCTGCCATTGGCGATCGAGCGTGAGGTATTGGCCGCGCGTGACGTCGCCGGTGTATGCCTGGCCGTTGATGGTGACGGTGACGTCGCCGTTGGCCCAGGGGGGGATGCGGATTTTGACTTCGGCATCGGTCGGGCCGTTGGTGTTGACGGTCATCTGCATGACTTCGTCGGCGATGGTCGAGTCGCCGTTCTGCGTCAAGGTGATCCCCTTCTCGCTCCAATCAACTTGTGAGGGCATAAAGGTGTTGACGTAGAGGGAATCGGCGTTCTTGAAGTAGGTCATGTCACAGTAGCGCGTCGGGTTTTCGATCCCGGTGCCGAAGCAGCACCAGAATGCGCCATCGTAATTCTGGTAAGTCGAGTAGGTTTTGAAATGTCCCGGTTCGAGTGACATGAAGTAGGTGACTGTTCCCTTGTTCGGGTCGATTGAGGGAAGGATATTGTTGATCAGCGCGTTCTCCGCATAGGCGGCGTAGTTTGCCTGCTGGTCCTGCTCGAAGAGTGTCTTCGTGAGCTTGAGCATGTTGTAGGTGTTGCAGGTTTCGGCGGTGTTCCATGTCAATGCCGAGCCGTTCGCGCCGGTTTCTTTGCCGGGTGTGCTGAAGTGTTCGCCGTAAGAATTGCCGCCGGTGACGAACGTGTGATCACGGAGAACGATGTCCCAGAAGTTGACCGCGACGTCTTTCACGTCCTGATCGCCGCTGACCTGTGCGTAACGTGCCCACCCGACGGCCTGTGCGATATGCGTATTGGCGTGGGTGCCGTTGAGCACATCATTGCCCGCGGCAATCTGGTCCATAAACGTTCGGTTATTGAAAACGTCAGCCAGCTCGAGGTAACTTTGTACCCGCGGATCGCTGGCGGCGCTGGCTTTGACATACAGATCGGCCAGGATCTCATTCATGCTGCCGAACTCACGCGCCTGATTCAAGTGCGACTGTACCATCTGGGTCTGTACGCTCGGGGATAGACCCGCGACACGGTTCACAAAGTAATCGGCCATGCCGAACGAGATGTCCAGCGCCTGCTGATTTCCGGTGAATGTATGCGCATCATTCAGGCCGGCCATAATTTTGTGGATGGTGTAATACGGCACAATCCGGGGCCATGATGCCTGATTGTTTTCGAGAAGTGTGAAGCTGCTGCTGGGGAAGGCCGACAGGTAGCCCGATTCGCCGTTGAGCGTGAACGCATCCTGAACCTGACCCAGCCCTGACACCATGTCGTTAACACGGTTCAAGTAAGTCGTATCACCCGTGAGCGCGTAGGTTCTCGATGCAGCGGTCAGCCAATGGCCGGCGGTATGCCCGCGGACGAAACCGTATTCAGAATCGTCGCCCTCCCATCTGCCTTCAAGATCGATCGCGCCGGCGGGCTGTGGCAATCCTACTTCCAGACGGAACTGGTACAGTAAATCATCGGGTTTCAGCCATTCCATGTTGCCGGCTGAACTTGAATTCAGGTCCTGCATCTGCCTGTAGTAGTTTCCGCTAAGTAGCTGAACGTCTGACAGATCGACAGAGCTGACCTGCGCGCTGGCCAGTGGTGCAGTGGTGAGTAGGAGTAAACCCGCTTGGATTGTCAGAGTGGGAGAGTGTGTTTATGTCACATGACGCCGATCATCCACGACGACCGAACATCACCAGGCCGCCCAACCCCAATAGCGCCAGACTGGCGGGCTCTGGAACGATGCTGATATTGTCGACGGCGGTCCAAGGCTCACCTGTCGTACCAAGCACGTTTTCAAGACGCAGATAGAGTTCGCTACCGTCCGAACCAGAGATATCGAGCGTGCCCGTGAGATCAGTCATCATCACACCGGCCGCGAGAACACCCGCGCTCACAGTTGTCGAATCCAGCAGCGTCGCACCTACGGCACCGTCGATATCGACTGTGTCAGCGCCGCCTGCATAGGTTCCATCCACCGAGTGAACAGACAGGATTGCGGACAGTCCCGGTCTCCGCCCGCGTCAGTGAATGAGCCGATATCAAGCTTCAATGGCAGGCTGGTTAGGCCCTCGTCATTGACGCCGATGCTCTGGTACGCCCAGTTCGTAGTGGTGAACATGTAGCTGAGACCGAGTACCGAGGTGCCGTTTGGCGAGACATTCGGACCAGCCCAAGTGGATTCCCACCAGTAACCGCTGTCCTGTGCACCGGTGGTAATGGTGTCAAACCAGTCCGTGACGTTGTGCGTCTGAGCGGCATCGGCTTCGAAGTCACCGTTGGTGATCGAAAGCGCGGCCTGGGTTGAACCGGCAAACGCAAACACACCGGCCGTAGCAACCACAGCACTAAAAGATTTCCGATTCATCATTCTTAATCCCTCCATAAAAGTGATTTAAAAAGCAAAAGATGTGAAACACATAAGCTAATGACCAAGCAAGAGCGGCTGGCTCCTGACAACATTCAGTTGGGTCCGATCCAGAATTCTCCAAGCGGCCGAATGACCCGTAATCAAACAACATGACTGCCATGCAATTGCATCGTGAAGTGGAAAATGCAATTGCAAATGAATTGTAAACCAGAATCGATCCATTTCCACATCATTTTGAGTTCTATTTTTATCCCTTTGCGCGGCACCGAAGAAGATAGCCCCTCCGCTTCACAGAATTAACAGAGTATTGATATATAAGAATTTATGTAACTATTCATCTAAATTGCTCAACCATAAAACTCGAATTCAATAGTTCTTAGGGTATTGCATATGGGCGTATTTAGATAATCAATATTCTTTATATACGACATACAGATGAAACAAATCACACAACAGACTGATGGGTGAAACCCGGTGCCCAGGTAGATAAGGAGGCTGCCATGGAGGAGCATTGGACTGGTTAGAATCAGATTTCAGTCAAGGCTGAGGAACGTGGTGTCATACATGGATCAGGAGGCACAATTCGGCCGGTCAATTTAGCGCATGTCTATGCCGTGTATCGAATTGCATTGGAATTAAGTGTATAATTAAAATCGAGTTGACTACCCTGTGGCGTCACGTCGCAACGTCGCATATCACACTTAAACAATATCATGGTGCGCAAAGCAAACGGTCGGAAATCTCAAGCCAAGCGTCCCAATGCCGTAATCGGTGTGGTTTCGGACTGCAGCAGTGCCTATGGCCGAAATATGCTTCGTGGCATCCTGCGGTACGCCAGTTTGCAGCAGAAGTGGCAACTGCACGTCGATACCTGGCGCGTCAGTGCCAAACTCGGGCAATTCCCGCAAACCGATGGCGCGATCCTGGTCGGGGCGGACGACGAGGTATTCAAGCTGATGTATCAGAACAGCCGGCACATGGTCTGCTGTTCGGGATCGTATGATGCATCGCGTACGCCGGTCATCTCGCTGGATGATAAGGCGGCCGGGGCCATGGCGGCGGACCACCTGATTGATTGTGGGCTGGAACACTTCGCGTTTTACGGCCTGCAAAACAGAACGATCAATGATTTTGCCAACCAGCGGTTGACCGGGTTTGAAAAGGAACTGCAATCGCGTGGTTTCGATTGTGTTGTGAGTCCGGTGAGTTGGCAGAACGAAGTGGACTGGATGAATCGTGAACACCGCGCGGACCTGGTTGCGTGGCTGCAGTCACTACCCAAGCCGATCGGGATTATGGCCAGCGACGACTTCGGTGCATTCGACCTGCTGGCGGCCTGCCATGAAGCGGACCTGAAAGTCCCGGACAATATAGCAGTCATCGGCGTGAACAACGACGACCTGCTGTGTGAAGCGGCGAACCCTTCCATATCCAGTGTTGATGTTGACTTTCAGCGGATGGGGTATGAGGCGGCGAAGCTCCTGCATCGCATGATGCGCGGGAAGCTGGAATCCGAGACGTTGCCTCATATCAAGATGCCGCCGTTGGGGATTCAACAGCGGACAAGTACCAGCCAACTGACGGTGGATGACAAAGACCTGGCGGCTGCGATCCGGTACATCCGCGACCATGCGTGCGATCCATGCAGCGTGCGCGACGTGATGGAGCATGTAAAGGTCACGCGTCGCTGGCTGGAGCGTAAGTTCGTGGATAAGGTGGGCAGGACGCCTTACGAAGAGATCTTGCGCGTGCGGATCGAGCAATCCAAACGCATGCTGCTCCAACTCGATCTATCTGTTGATGACATCGCAGGGCAATGCGGCTACACCGCCACATCCAACTTCAACCGCGTGTTCCGTAAGGTCACGGGCATTACCCCCGCGGTTTTCAGACGCACCGCACGCTGTGACTGATCCGATCTGAGATCGGGTGAATATGTATGGCCGCTCCCAAGCCCTATCGCAATCAGATAGGATTAGGACGCGATTCGCGCTTGTTGTTGGGCTTTATTTTGATAAAGTCTCGCTATCTCTTGAGCTTATTAACTTGAGGCCATGCTTGTCTATATAGGTCGCGTGTTGAATGCCTGATGCATGACAGCCGTGTATGACTGGTATCGATGGGATGGAACGAGCGTTGACGTTCGCTAACACTGCCCACTTGGGCGTTTAATGATCATGGCACGCATAATCACATGGATTCTGATGCTTGCATGTTGTATCGAAGTTTCTTGCGCCGAGCCTGCCATGGATAAGACAGATTTAAATACCGCCACAGCTACTGCTTCTAGTGAGATTGAGCTGTTTGCGCTTACTGATGTTCGTCTGCTGGATGGGCCGTTCAAGCATGCGATGGATGTCAATCTGGAGCACCTGTTAAAGTTTGATCCTGACCGATTGCTCGCGCCGTTCCTGACGGATGCGGGCTTGGAGCCGAAGGCGGAGAAGTATCCGAACTGGGAGAGCAGCGGGTTGGATGGTCACACGGCGGGGCATTACCTCAGCGCACTAGCGATCACCTACGCGGCCACAGGTAATGAGGAATGCAAGCAACGTCTGGACTACATGGTCTCAGAGCTTGCGCGTTGTCAGGAAGCGCATGGCAACGGGTACGTCGGCGGGATACCCAACGGCAAACAGATGTGGGACGAGATAGCGGCAGGCGACATCCGTACGTCCGGCTTCGGGCTCAATGACCGGTGGGTGCCCTGGTACAACCTGCACAAAACGTTTGCGGGGCTGCGCGATGCGTATCTGATCGGCGGCAACGAACAAGCGAAAGAGGTGCTGATCAAGCTGGCAGACTGGTGCGGCAAACTCGTGTCGGGTTTGTCAGATGCGCAGGTACAGGACATGTTGCGTGCCGAGCATGGTGGAATGAACGAGGTCCTTGCGGATGTCGGTGCAATCACGGGCAACAAGAAGTATATCGAGCTTGCCAGCCGCTTTAATCACCGTGCGATCCTGGAACCGCTCGTTCAACAACGGGATGAACTCAATGGATTACACGCAAATACACAGGTGCCCAAGGTTGTGGGCTTTGAGCGGATCGCTCACCTGACACATAACAATGCGTACCATCGGGCGGCTCGCTTCTTCTGGGAATGTGTCACGCAACACCGCACGCTAGCGTTCGGCGGCAACAGCATTTCTGAACACTTCCCTTCGCCCAATCAATCGATCCGATGGATCGAAAGCAGGGAAGGGCCGGAGACATGCAATACGTACAACATGCTGAGATTGAGCGAGCAGCTATTCTGCGCGGAGCCGGAGGCACGTTACGCCGACTTCTATGAGCGTGCAATGCTGAATCACATCCTCTCTACGCAGCATCCTGAGCACGGCGGGTATGTTTACTTCACGCCTGCGCGACCAAGACATTACCGGGTGTATTCGCAACCGGAACAGGCTTTCTGGTGCTGCGTCGGCACGGGGATGGAAAACCACGGCAAGTATGGCGAATTTATCTACGCGCATTCGGATGACAGCCTGTGGGTCAACTTGTTCGTCGCATCTGAATTAACTTGGAAAGACAAAGGGTTGACACTTACGCAGGAAACCCAGTTTCCGGATGAACCGAGTACAAAGCTGGTATTGAATCTGGAAGAGCCGAGACAGTTTGCGCTGAAAATTCGACATCCATCGTGGGCGTCAGCAGACGGATTCAGTATTACGATTAGTGGCGAGACGGTTCAGATCGATTCGCGGCCGGGCTCTTATGTTGCGGTTGATCGTGAGTGGCATGATGGCGATGTCGTGGATGTTCAGTTACCGATGCACATCAGCGTCGAGCCATTGCCTTACATGGATGAGTACGTCGCGCTGATGTACGGCCCGGTGATGCTTGCAGCGCCGACGAGCACGGAAGACATGACGGATTTGCTGGCAGGTTCCGGGCGGATGGATCACGTGGCGCATGGGGCGCTACTAGCATTGGATCAAGCGCCGATGCTTGTTGCCGAGGCGGATCAGTTGCCGGTGCTGATTAAACCGGTTCCGGGTGAATCGTTGACTTTCGATGCAAGCGAGGCGATCGAGCCGGATACGTTCGATTCGTTAAAGCTGGAGCCGTTCTTCCGGCTGCATGACCATCGTTACATGATGTATTGGCGGAGCGTGGACCCGCAAGCGTATCAGGAAGTGGTAAAACAACTCGCAGAAGTCGAGCAGCAGCGATTGCGTCTGGATCGGGCGACGGTCGATCGCGTGGTGCCGGGTGAGCAGCAGCCTGAAACCGAACATAACTTCAAGGGTGAATACTCCGAAGCGGGTGTCTGGCAGGACCGGCGTTTCCGCCATGCCCATGGTTGGTTCAGCTACGATTTAAATTCAAAAGGTAATGACACGCTGGACTTGATGGTGACTTACTTCGGGTCAGACCGGCGCGAGTTTGAAATTCTGATCAACGGTGTACGGCTAGAATCGGTTTCGCTCAGCGCGCCGCAGCCGGGCGAATTTTTGGATGTGCGTTATCCGATCCCCGCAGCGTTTGTGAATAAGGCACAAGACAGCATGCTGACCGTCCGCTTCCAGGCGAGGCCGGGCTCGATGGCGGGCGGGATTTTCGATGTCAGACTGCTGGATAGACAAGCCCTAGAAGAATAACTCATCTAAGGCCGATCAAACCTATCGACTTTAACTCCAATCAATAGCATTATCCTGTTATAGGCAGGATTTTGCCGTGGTTGTGTTTTTTCGATAATTATGATGTGATGCACGAGCCGTTTAAAGGTATAACACGGGCTTAGTAAGGTCGTATTTTCCGTGGCCGCTCAAGATGGAGCCGTATCATGTCAAAAAAGAATCGTAAAAAGCAGCCTGTTGCACTGATCGCCAGCGGCGATTTACGTTTATCCGCCAACCGTGCCTGCTGGAAAGCTCAAAACGAGTTGGAACAGGCGTTATGCGAGCGGATCCGCGCGGAGGGCTATACCGTTCGTCGGGCGCATCCTTATAAGAAGGATGAAAAGCACGGCTTTATTGGTTCGCAAAAGGAAGGCATGGAGGTCTTTGCGAAGATCGATCCGCATCAGCCGTTGATCGTTGCCGAGGCTGTCTGGCAGTATTCGCATCACGTGCTTTCGGGTTTAACCAGCCATCGCGGGCCGATCCTGACGGTCGCCAACTGGTCGGGAACCTGGCCCGGATTAGTAGGCATGCTGAATCTTAACGGCTCACTGACCAAAGCCGGTGTGAAGTATTCCACGCTCTGGAGCGAGGACTTCAACGACAAATACTTCATCAAGCGTCTCCGCGACTGGCTTGAAACCGGCTCGTGCAAACACAAAACCAAACATACCAAGCCGCTTGGCAAAGTGAAGGTCCCATCGAATGCGAGCAAGCTGGGCAAGTCACTTGCCGGTGAACTTGCCGAGAAGAAAGCCATCATGGGCGTGTTCGACGAGGGCTGCATGGGCATGTTCAACGCGATCATCCCGGACCACCTGCTGAATCCGACGGGCGTGTATAAAGAACGCCTCAGTCAGTCGGCGCTGTATTACGAAACGACGTGCGTGAAAGACAGTGAGGCTAAAACAGTTCGCAAGTGGCTCGCAGACAAAGGCATGACCTTCCACACCGGCAAGAATCCTAAGACCGAACTGACGGAATCCCAGATACTCGAACAATGCAAGATGTACATCGCCGCGGTCCGGATCGCGGACGACTTCGGCTGCGACTGCATCGGTATCCAGTATCAACAGGGGCTCAAAGACCTGTTACCCGCAAGCGATCTTGTGGAAGGGATGCTCAATAACACGAGCCGGCCGCCCGTGAAGTCGCGCGACGGCAAGCGCGAGTTGTATCGTGGTCAACCGGTGCCGCACTTTAATGAGGTGGATGAGTGTGCCGGTCTGGACGCGTTGATGACGTATCGCGTGCACAAGGCGCTAAAGCAGCCGGTCGAAAACACGTTGCACGATTTACGCTGGGGCGACTTCGACAAGTCCTGCACGACCGATGAGTATGTCTGGGTGTTCCTGATTTCGGGTAGCGCCCCGCCGGCCCATCATATCGGTGGTTGGCGTGGCAGCGACGGACACCGTCAGCCGGCGATGTACTTCCCCGGCGGCGGCTCGACACTGCGTGGCATCGCCAAACCGGGCGAGATTGTCTGGTCCCGCATCTGGATTAACGGCTCGAAGTCCGGCGGGCAATTGTGCATGGACCTTGGCCGTGGCGGCGTCGTCAAGCTACCGAAGCAGGAAACCGAACGACGATGGAATGAAACATCGGTGCAGTGGCCGATCATGCACGGTGTAACGTACGGCGTGAGTCGCGATCAGATGATGGCGCGTCACCAGGCAAACCACATCCATTGCGCGTATACCAAGGATGCGAAGTCGGCCGACCAGGCGATGCTGACGAAAGCAGCGATGGCGCAGGCGATGGGCATGAAGGTCACGCTTTGCGGCACGGATAAGGCCGGTAAATCCTGGGAGTAAATCACCCCGGGAAGTAACAATCCATTTTCATATTAAAAGCAATCGGGGCGCCGCGTTTGGTCGATTCACAAACCAAATGCAGCGCCCCGATTTTTAATTCTCGGTATACAGGCCTTAATACATATCCAGCGCTTCTAGGAATAGCGGCACGCGCTCTCGACGGATACCTTTCGGATAACGGATCACAAGCACAATCGAGTCCGGGTCCAGTACACCATCCATCCATTCATGATAGTTCAACAACAACGTGCGGGTGGTCACATCAAGTTTCGTATTGGATTGATCCATGTTTGTATAACTGGAAACACGATCGGAACCGGGGATGACAACCTCTATCTGGATAGTCTGGACCTCGCCCCCACCCCGGATTTCAATCGCCAGATAACCCTGGACATTGCTGTGGCCTCCTTCGGTTTCGATCTGTCGCCTGTAGCGATTAATCTTCAAGATCGCTCCGGGGAGTATGTCAGAGAGATCATGTTCACGATCCGGGTTCGCGCGTACATTTTCGATTTTGTGCTCAGCCCAATCGTCAAACGCGACCACCTCCAGCATGCCGGACACTTCTTCGATCGCTTGTGCTTCAGGATCGGGCAGGCCAAGCGTCACATTGAAGTCCAGAACTTCATTCGCTTCTTCATCGCCACCATAGTGACTCATGTAGCCATACATGCCATATGGACTTTCTTTCTTATTCAATTCGATCTGATTACCCAAATCGTCTACCGCCCCTTCAACTTCAACCTTGGACATCGCGAGCAGTTTCTGCCCGACGGGAGCAAACAGTTTTGCGCGGATGTTAGCGGTGTTACTTTCGCCTCGCCCCAGATATTCCAGACGGTCTCCGAGTTGCTCCTTGGCGCCCGGCATCAACACCATGGTGTTAATCGTCAGGCTGATTGCTTCAGCGTAGTAGCCGTCCGGCGCGTCGACGGCTTCAAGGCTCTTGTAATATTGATCAACACCTGATTCTGAATGGACCGGAGGCTCATACAACTCTTCAGAATCCAACGGCAGGACAGATAGATCGATCGAGCCCGGCTCGGCTTCAATCTGTAGCGACTGCGACATCATCTCAAGAAGCTGATCGAGCGAGGCGGAGTCCTCCGCGTCAACATCCAGCCATGTTTCGTTGTCTTGCGTATTGGGAAGTGGGCTGGAGACAATTTTGCCCGGCATGATCAACCGGAACGAGCCTTTAAACTTCTGGCTTGCGAGAATGCGGCGAAGTTGTCGGTCACGGCCCGAAATATTCTCGTCGGGAGTGGCTATCGCCACGATATTACCCGCATCATTTTTCTCAATACGGAACTGATCGATGCCCGCACGTTCCCAGTAGTAAGCGCCGTGTTTTACAAGTAATTCAAGGCTGTCGAAGTGTGCCTTGCCTTCGGCATGCAGATAATCTTCATCCACCGTGACCGATATCATCTCCTGGCTGACGCCTTCATGATCCTTCAAAGGACTGTTTTCTTCAGACAGTTTGGTGAAACCTTGAATAATCTGTTCATCGGTAAGCGGCTGCGGCTCGGTCGGCTCAGCAACTTCGGGCCCGGGTTTTTCCTCAATGACAACACCTTCTTCAACGACTTCTTCCCAGCCGGGCTGGTCGTTGTCGGGCATGTACATTTCAAAATCATCACGCGTATCCCAACTGATCATCTGTTCGATCTGGGCGCGATCCATGGTGTAACGTGTTTGCACATCGGCTGAGCCATCATCGTTGATCGTGATCGTCAGGTGATACTCCTTGGTGCAACCCGCCAGCGCGAAACAGCATACAATAAGTGCCACGAGGATAGTCTGGTTACATTTAGCCTTAAGCATGATTGTTTCCTTCATACTTTGGATTGTCATTATTCACCCCCCTCTTCCTTGGTCTGATGCAGGGGCAGGTCGGTGAACTTAACCGGGACCTGCACGGACATGCTGGCCGCATCGACCAGCAGCGCCAAAGACAACGGCGGCTCAGGCTGGCCCACCACCATCAAATGTATATCGTCATCATCTCCCATCCCGTAACCGGATGCGTTGTAGGTTGGGAACGGTCGACCTTTTGAATCAAATACCTGAACGTTCTTAACGAGTGTCTCATCAGATTCAGCCGTCAGCATGATCGACACCATCGGGCCGTCGTTGGATATATACCTGATCTGTAGATTAAGATTCGCCTGTTTCAATGAGGGATTGTCGATACCGGCTTCATCATCAACCATGTTAAAATCATTGCTGTCGCCAATGGATTCAATCACGCCTGGCAGCTTGATAAGCATCGGCTGGCCGCCGTACATAGCCTTGATAGAACCTTCTATGGTCGTAAGGTTCTTGGCGGTGGATTCGGGTGTGTTAAATGGAATATAAAAGTAACGTACGGCTTGAGTGGTATCTTTGGGCGTGCTTGTGCCAAACATGCCCCGCTCTTGATTCAGGTCATAACCTATACCATAAACCCCGTAGCCCATGCGATCCTCATCGATCTGCTGCATTAGATCGTTACCCTGGTCGTCCACTATCTTGTCGACCTGAAATTCACTCCAACGCAGCGGCTTGAACTCTTTAGGCAACGTTACGTAAGCCACAACCCAGCCAGCGTTTTCATTACCCCAGCTCTCGCCGGTGTAATTGCTGGTCCGGCTGTGCATCACGACCAAGGGCTTGACTTCGGCTTGCGATAGCACTTTTTCCGTATCGATCGAGACCTTATCACCTTCACCGACACCGCCTTCTTTGAGAGAATCGAAGTTATGCAGGTTCATCCGCATAGGGGAATCCGGCTTAAAAGTGATGTTATTCAGGCTGCAACTGGCAACCATGACACGCTGAAGATCTTTAGAAAACGCATCCCGCGATTCGTAGTCAGCACGCGTTACGTTCCAGGTAGCGGTATTGCCATTTGCTTCGCCATCTTCCGCTGCCACATCGTTGGGCAGCGAAATTGTGAACCTGACGGAAAACTCGGATTCGATCGCATCGATTTGTTCCTTGCCAAGTTCCATGCTGTTCATCGCCTGATCCGCATACTCTTCCGTGATCGCGGATACCATCGAGCCGATGGCGTGCAGGCCGCCACGTGACTTTACGACCAGTTTGCCAGCTTCGGCATCGGTGCTGACAGAAAGTGCACGGATGTCGGCATAGGGGCTTGCCAGCAGATCATTAATATCTTTAAACGAGATGCTGATCGAATGGGCCGCATCATCATCTTCCTGAAGTTCTTCGATTGTGAAGCCGTCTCCGGGGAACAATATCTCGGCTTCGTCTGTCGTCATGGGTGGATAGATAAGGATTGGTGCTTCATCCGCCATCATGCCTCGTTGTAAAAGCATCTGCTCTGGCATGTGTTCGCTTTGGATTGTCTTGATCACAACGGTGCCGCTACCGTCGGCATTGATGGTGAGGTGATCTTCGACGCGGGTGCATCCGGTTAGTAACAGGCCCGTCAACAACACAAGGAGTATGTAGACGGAAGGTTTCTTGGCTGACATGAAGATTGTCCTTTCAGCGGAGATCGTAAAACACTAATCTAATTCTCGCATACGTTTGTTGATTTCACGGCGTAACTCTCGGGCCTCTTCGCTGCGTGTGCCGCGCAACCACTGCAGCAATTCGCGTAAGTCATAAGCAGAAGTGGATTGCTGAACACGGACGCGCAACGGCTCAAGGTAGCGGTCATCACCGGTCAGCGCCAGGCCAACAAACAAAATACCCGGGACATCCTGGCGTGAACCGGCCTGCCACGCTTCCAATCGCTTTTCCAGCGCGGTAAAGTCACCGTATTGAGCCAGTGTTAAGGCGATAATGTTTGCACTTTCTTCATCATCCGCCCGGCGAACAGAAAGCTGGCGCAGCGCGGGCAGGAATACCGGCTCGCGTTCGATCACCTGGGGCGGGCGTGATTGTCGATTGCGGGACCACGATCGACTGATATTAGTGGATTCGTATTTGAAGTAGACATCCGGCGGCGGTAATTCGGCGGCGTCACGGAGTGGTTGAGATAATACCGCTGAAGCCGCCACCGCCGCTACCTCGTATGAAGCATCCGCAATCATCGGGCCGATCGTCGACTCGATCTCATCCATACTGGGGTCCGACGCGATGTAAGCCTGAACCGCTGCGCGGCGGACCCACTGATCGACATCAGCAAGCCCGGCGATGATTTGATCGCTGTATACGAATTCTCGCCGTATGGTAGCCAGGTAAAAACCTACCGCGCGCGGCAGTGGCTTGTCTGAGTTGATCAATTTTTGTAAGAATGCGTCCGCTTGTTCCGTGTTCAGGCCGGTGATAACGCCTTGCTCGCTGTATCTGCCGACAACAGAAGCAATCAGGTCGTCACGTTGATTATCCGGGATCGTTTCCAACGCAAGCACCAGGCGGTCCGGCGCCAGCAGCACTTTCCGCAATTCCGGATTCATCCGACCACGCTGTGCAAGGAATAAACCATACGCCTTGGGCTGATTGAACAGGTCGTGGAGCAGCTTTTCACCTTCTGGCATGGGAGTGCATGTAAGAAGTAGCCGGGCATTAATGGTTGAATCGACGCCCTCACTGTCATTTAGCAATTGCTGTATATCAGGTTGTGCTGGAAGCAGATCGACCCGATCCTGTCCGGATGCGGTGACAAATAGAGCAAAGCGGTAGCTGTAATTATTCTCTGTCGGTGGATTGTCACGAAGCAGTTTGTGCCAGGCTTGATGGAACTCCAAGGCCTTGTTCGGCTTGGAATCATCATCCTCCGTGTTTGCCTCTTGTTTTTCAGGCAGCGTCCCGCCGTAACCACCATACCCACTACCCATCATGGCGCCTTGGACCGCGGGAACAAGCATGGGGTCGGAACCGGATGATAAGCGTCCATTGCTTTCCAACAAGACGCCGTATCCATCAAGGTTCTGGCCATAATCAGTCAGACCGTAATGGAACGCTACCAGCGGGATAACCAAACCCGTTGCCGCAGATCGGACTTCATCATCCGTATCTGCAAGAAGTTTCTCCAAGTACTCGATTGCCAACGGATAAGCACGAGCCTTCAAGACAGAAACCGTCAGACGTCTGATATCTGCACTGTCTGATGCGATTGCATCGTTAATCAGTGGACGAAAATGCGAATCACTATTGCGGTGATATGTTCTTTCTGCTGCAATAAGCGAAAGTATCTGCTGCTTCTGAGCGTCATTACTGTTGCGATAGAGTTCGATGAGATGGCCGATCGCCGTTGCGTCTTCATCGTCATCAAGCATAAACTCGATGACAATAGGTCGCATCGCTTCATAACGTGTTACCAGATCGTACAGTTTCTCGGCATCGGGCTTAACATCCATCTGCTGTAAAGCGGTCAGCGCCGCCTTTACCACAAACGCATCTTCATCGGTCAGCAGGTCTTCGAGATGAGACTTAGCCTTATTGATTCTGAGTTTGCCCAGGCACTCGGCGGCGGCTGCGCGGACGCGCCAGCGTGGATCATCCAATGCTTTGATCAACGCGCCGCTCTGGCTTGTCGCCTTGGCCTGCTCCATCGCGGCGATGGCGGCAATCGCGACGACCTCGTCTGTATCGTCGATTGCTTTGGCCAAGTATTTACCAGCTTCGGGTGAGCCGGATCCGCCCAACTCCTGCGCTGCGATCATGCGCAGGTTGGGGTCTTGCGCTTCGAGCATCGTAGCGGTCGCCGCTAATGCGCCTTGCCCGCCGACTTCGGATAGCGCGTGGATCGCGCTTTCACGGACAAGCGTGTCACCATCATCGATCAATTCTCGAAGGGCCGGCAAAACGTCGACGCCCGCCCCACCGAGCCGCTTAACTGCGGCCTGACGTTTTTCACTTGTACCTCGCGCCAGATCATGCCTGACCGATTGTGCGGATTCCACCGCATCAGGGACGAGGATCGCCCAACGGACATCTTCGAATAACAGGACCGCTTCCAGATCGTCTTCCCGCTCGGCCCGTGCGATCGCCTGGCGTATGGCGGGCAGCGCAGCGGAACCTGTATCCACAAGATTTGTCATCGCGCGGGTTCGACGCACAGGCGAACCATAGAAAACGTTCTCGATCGTGTCGCTCAGCGTTCGCAGTTCAACCGCCGAGAGTTTGCGGACCTGCGCCTCGACCGGCAGTTTGCCCTCGGTTGACCACCACTGCTGAATGGCCACAGCCTGTTCGTTTCGGTTTGCCTGTTCGAGCCACGGCTCGTATTCGGGCACTTGGGGCGCTATCTCCTTGAGTGTTTCGTAAGCAGCGATGCGCGAACCGAGATATTCATCATTAAGCGTCTGAATCAGAGGTTCAACCGCGGCCTCCCGGCTATCGATCAAGATTCCTTTGCCTCGACGCCGAACTTCAGGATCGCGATTCCTCAACTGTTCGATCGCATCGCTGATGTAGTTCTGTTGACGGCGGTTGTCATTTGCCCGTAAAGGCAAACCAAGCCAAACGCCGTCGGCCACGCGTTGCCTTCCGGTCTTGATCCATTCAAGAAAAGCTGCAGCGTCCAAAGGACCATCGTGACGGGCGACGATCTTGCGCTGCGGCGTCATCAAGACCAATGTGGGTACTTGTTGTAATTCAAATTGCCTGCTGGCCTCAAAGCCCAAATTGATATCGATCTCGAAGGTATGCAGCACACCAATCTGCTGTCGGACTTGCCGATTCCAGATGACCTGCTGGCTGAGTTGCGCGGAGCTGAAGTCTGTAATTGAAAAGAACACGACCAGGACAAGCGAATCATCCTGTGTGGCAGATTCGCATGCGGTATCGAGGCTGTAGTGCAACTGCTGGGTCATCGGATCGATCTGCGTGGACGAGGTGGGCGGCGCCGGCGGCGCAGCAAACGTCGCGGACACCAGACACATGATCGACATGGACGCGGCCAGCTTATTCATGGTTGCTCCGTGTGATCGATAAGGGCCCAGTCATTTTCAAACGAGAAGCCGGGATCGTGCTTGCCATAATGACACTGCTTACAGTCAGACTCTGATCCGCGTCGGGCGATACCATTGCAGTTGCCGTCTAACAGCAGCTTGCCCGGGCCGTGACAGGATTCACAACCGACGTGCCCTAGTTTAGGCGTTGATTGCATCGATACATAACCATCGCTCGCGCCGTAGGCGACGACGTGGCACACCACACACTCGGGCGAATAGTCATAGCCTGATTCCTGTAACGACTTCATCGCCACCGAATGCAGATGCGAAGACCATTTGTTGTGGGCATATTTGTGACACTTAGCACATGCGGCCGAACCGACGTAGCCGTTGCCGGGCTCTGCTTGGATCGGCCTGATCAGTGCGGAGCCGGGACGTGCTTCGGATAGGTTGAATTCTCTGCCGTTGATCTGCTGTTTGTACCAATCGATGGAAACGGCATTGATGTTCGAAGCAACAGCGTAATCGTTTACCAACAAGACGGCTTCGCCTTGTGCGCTAAAGCCGGCCTGTGGATTGGGGGTGAGTTTGATATCCGCAAGGTATCGTGATTCGCCATACACCGATGCGATGATCGTGCGGTTTACCGTTGTCGGGGCAAGGCTGTCACCTCGGCCACGGAACAAGATCACATCTAATTCGGGATACTCACGCGCCAAGTCACGTACCTGCGGCTCTGTCAGGTCTGCGAGCACGATGATCTGACCGGCATCTTCAGGCAGACCGGACAATAATCGGCCGATCGCTTCGCTCGGTGGATCGACCCGGTAGGCGGGCTCTACTTGCGTATAGGCGTCGTCCACAACACCGGTGATCGTGAAAGTCCTGCCGGCGCGTTGCAGTTTGATATAGGGTTGGATTAATCCCGGCTGACCGGAGACAGTTACATTCGCGCTGACAAACGGGACGCCGACTTGATTGAAGACGGCTAACTCATCGGGCTTCAGCCACAGTTCATGCTCACCGATGTTGACCGCGTCGTAACCCATGGTTTTCATGGCTCGCAGGGTTGCTTCGCCACGCAAGCGTTCAAACTCACGAGCGCCGCGCGAGACGCAACCTGTATCAACCAAAAGAAACTCATCAGTCTGTCTTGCGATATAGCCGGCACGTGCAGGCAAACCGCCCGCCATCTGCGATGCACAGTTGCATGGCTCCAGTTCGCCCATCGTTTCCCCGGTGAACAGGATGCGCACCTGTCCGGGCTCGTCCGCACAGCCTTGCAGCAAGAGCGCAGTAGCTACCGCTAGCAGAGCGAATACCGGATTGAGCTTACTTGCCCGGGACATTTGTTTGAAAGGCTCCTTTTCTCCAGTCGATCTACTGAACCAGTGCGTAAGCTATAACGTTGGCGTTGACTTTTGCCGCGTTCTGGATTTCATTACCCCCACAACAGCAGCAGCCGTGCATTGTCGACGTATCATTCAGGCCATCGGATGAATAGATCACGACGATCTTACCGCCGATCGTCAAGCCTTGAAGCGTCGCCTCGGCACCCTTGGTCTTCAGCGAAGTGATTTCGTAAACAGTCCGGAAGATCACGCTGTCTTTGGGGATATCTTCAAGTTCACGCTCGGGGAAGATCGTCTTCAACTCGCGGCGGAACGAAGTATCCCAAGGCTTGGAGCTGCAGCCGGCACTGGCTAGCAGGAAGCCGCCTCGCTCTAAATAACGGCGGAGGTTGTCGCGTTCCTCATCTGTGAGTGTGAAAGCACCTTCGCCTGTCATCACGATGAAGGGGAAGCCAAAGACTTCCGAGTCCGCCGCCTTGACGGGTTTGAACTTGCGGGCTGTGTTGATGGTTGTGTCGCGTGCGAGCATCGATAGGAACTTATCGCTGAAACAGACGCTGCTGCGCGTGCCGGCGTAGATCAGATTGGCGCATTGGACGGCGTCGCCTTCTGACGAGGTATCGGGCGCTTCTTCCGCGTCCTCTCCGCCGGCGGTGACAGACATGCCGATCATTACCGCCAACAAGACCAGGGCAAATAAACCTATCCATTTTTTACTTGCTTTCATGCTACTGCCCTTCTTCTATTTCATCCTCCGCCACGACGCGGAAGTATTCGCCTACCAGATCTCGGTACGAAAGTGGGAACGGCACATCTTCCTGGATGGAGACGCGTGTCGGCCTGGTATCTGTCGGAATCTGCGGATCATCGGCGCTGCCGACTGCTGCATCCGTGGAGCCAGATGTCTCCGCGGCCAGCGCGTCGGCCATGCCACCGCTTTCAGGCGGTTCAGGCAGTTCGATGCCGGGGCCGTAGAGATTCACGCTTTCGCCAAACAAGCCGTATCCATTGGCAGAACCGGATGAACCACTGCCGTCATTATTCAGTGCGGCCATGATCTGATCGAGCGAGTTGCCCAGCGATTCCTGTAAAGCGGGATTAAAGTTCAAACATTGTGATCCTTCACCTTGCATCCCCTGACTGCGCGTGATGAGTGAATCCATTAACTCGTGAGCCACCAGCGCATGGTTGTAAGCATTCGGGCCGTCCGAATCGGCAAAGGCGCCGTTTGCGATGGTCAGCGTTTCCGGGATTTGCAATTCCTGAACTGCCTGTATAAAGGCTTGTGCCTGCTGCCGCATCGAATTGAACGCGGGATCGTCCGGTAAATCGTCGGCAGCTTCGTCAACCTCGACCATCCATTCATTCAACCGATCGCGGATGCGCTGCTGCGCGCTGGCCAGCTCGCGCAAGGCCATCTGCTGCGAACGGCTGAGTTCGCCTTCAATATCTTCAAAGCGACGGGTGAGTTTGGCGAGTTCGCCCTGTTGGCGCGTGAGTGTAATGTATTCCTCTGATAGTCGCATCAGTCGCACGACCTCGACGATCTGCCGGGCCGGTTCGCCGACGTTTTCATTCGTCATACCCGCCATCTCGGCGAGGTCTACGGCGATCTGGTCGAACTGCTGTTGCGACGATGATCCGGACTTACCGGCAGAGACGGTGCGCTGCTTCAAGTCTCGAAGTTGAGCACGCTGCGCTTTCAATTGCTCATTGAACGCCGCTTCAACATCGAACATCTCCGGCGCAGCGAGGGTTTTCTCTAATGCCTCTGAATACTTATCAAGAGCATCCTGCAAAGCGTCGGCCGCGTCTTGCGGCGATGATTTGCCTTGGCTGACATCGCCGGCGGTTGTCTGCGCTTGTTCTGCCAGACGCCGCAGATGGTCGCTGAGTGTCATGTAGCGTTCGAGCAGGCCTCGCTGCGCCATCATCCGGCGCATGACCTGTTCATACTGCGCCTTTGAAATGATATCGAGCGAGTACAATCGGCTGGTCGCTATGTTCGGGCCGTCGGGGTCGTTGTCTTCGGCTTCGAAGAAGTATTCCACACGGTCGCCCGGCCTGACGCCGAGGTCGGCCAGGTTAAACTCGCCCTGGGTGTGGGCCAGTCCGGGTTTTTCAGATAGCTGAATCGTCATCTGCGACGGGCGTTCGATGGATTCGTTGAAGCCGCGGAACCAGATCACCTGCTGGACCTTGTAATCGTCTTCAGCGCGAACGTGCACGGGTATGATGCTTTCAGGCGTCGCGACCGCTTGTCGGCCGGGCTCTAATATATAGATGCGCGGGCTGCGGTCCGGCTTGATCGTGACTCTGCCGAGATAAGGCTCAGCGTTCTCGATCCCATCGACATCCTTCACGCGGATCGCATACGCCAAAGCTTCGTCCACCTCGAACGAACCGGTCACCACCTTGGAATTCTCCGCATCCGCTTTAAGCTCGATGGTCTTTACATCACCACCCAATAGCGGTGTCAAACTGATTTGGCCGGAAGCCAACGGGCGGTTGCTTGCGATACGCCAATCGATCGTCGTGCGTTTGGGCAGTTTCATCTCGGGCGAATCGAGGTCACGCTTCACCGAAGCGAGCCCGGTGTATTGCGGGAATTCAGTTGTGTATTCGATGAGTTCGATGCGTGGTGTGAGAACGACGTCGATCGGGTAGCGAAGGCTGCGAGTCCGGCCGTCGGTCACCCAATAGCGCGTAGGCTGCCGCAGGTTGGTCAGTGTTTGCAGGTATGAGCCGTCCGGACGGCGGAACATGACCGAGCGGGTGACGCCCTGCTCGGTTTCAGATTCGAGATAGAGCTTGTCGACCGGTGCGCCATGAGCGGTGGCGTGGATGTCGATCTGTCCGCCATAGATGACATGAGTAGAGCCCGGGTCGACTTCAAGCGAGAGTCGGCTGTATGGCGGGTGATCGCCTGTCGGGTCAAACAGACGCGGGAAGACCGCATCGAATACATCATTGAATATGCCGATGCCGATCAGCCAAAGCAAGCCGACAACAACAGTCGCAGCGCCAAAACCAAGTGTGCTGCGTTTCAATACGGGCCAAACAGTGGCCGACTCGGCATGAGATCGACCACGGCGGACCGCTTCGTCTCGCAGATAGTCCGTGATCGGTGCGATGTCCTGCGTTTCACTTAACTGCACCGCATTGGTCAGGCTCGTTCCGAGGTCGGTGGTGCGTGTTTCCATCTGCCGTGCAACACGGATCGGGCTTAGACGGATCATGGCGATCGCGCCGATTAAAGCCGACAACAACCCGGCGCACAACAACAGCGCAACTGTTAATCCACGCACATCCTGTGGGAGAATGAATACCACATCCAGCAACACAAGCAGCAACAACGCCATCCCCGAACAAACCAACACCGAGAACAACGTCCGGAAGGTCAACATCGCATACCAGCGTGTTAACACCGGTGCGACGACTTGCCTCGACTTTTGTGATCGGCTCATAGCAGGTTCTCCTGCCGACGCAGATACCATTCACTTCCCAGCAATCCCAATATGATCGTGAACAACCACCAGCGATCCCACATCGGTTGCTTATCATCCGCCAACTGCCGCTCGGCACGCCACTGTTTATAGATGTCCGAAAAGTTCGCCAGCTCTGAAGCTTTCAGCACACGCCCTTCGCTGATGTCGGCCAGTTCCTGCATCAGTTGTGGATCGGCGCTGAGCTGACGATCTTCGATCGAACCGCTGATGACTTCAATCGTGGTTGTCAGCGATTCGGGTGTGCCGATGTTGTTTGTGAGTTTGACCTCGTACGTGCCGGGTTTCAATGGACCGGCTTCAGCAAGCCAACTGGTTTGTAAGCCGTCCGCGGATTCACGGCGGGGCTGGAGCTTCAATTGCTCATCGCCGCCCTCGATGGTCAGAAGCGGCTGATACGTTTGCGGATCGATCTCGCGTGTGCTGATCATGAAACGCACGGGCTGTTGATCGGTATACGATCTTTGAGCGCTGCGCAGGGCAGTCTGATGTCCTGCAAGAAAGTCGCTGCCGGAGATGATCCAGCGGATCAGGCTGCCCCACAGCCGATCGTAGATGAATTCATCTTCCGGTTCGCCCTGTTCACGGAACGCCCAACGCCAGAGCCCGCTCGCATTGACGGTCAGCACCCGACCGCGCCCGTAAAGTTGATAAGCCAGTAGGACAAGATGGTCATCATCATTGAGTTGATCGGCATCGATCGACTGGATCGGTTTACCGCCCGCCATCACGACCGCCAACGGTTTGACGCCCGTTGTCTGTCGCGTCTGGTCGAAAGTAGGCAACCTTTCCATCAACGCATCAAGGTTGCCATCGGATGACAGTTCCACAAGCGGGCCGGTCTTGGGTACCGTGTTTGCCGCGAGCGTGACAAGGGGCGTGGTCTGGTTACTCCAGACGACCGGCTCGAACTTGGCGAGTGAACGGAAACGGCCGCTGTAGCTTTTGCCTCGATTGAAGATCAGGCCGCCACCCCGCCGGGAGACGTATTCCGTCAGCATCTGTTCGGTATCATCGTCGAAGAAGGCTTCACAGCCCCGGCCCATAATGACAACGTCGTAGGCCGACCATGCATCGAGCGTGCGCGGGAAGTAGTCGCCCTCTTCTCGTCGCTGCTGTTCGCCCTCGGAAAAGACAGCGAACTGTCGGTCCGGGCCCATGCGGTACACGGCTGTGAGCGCGATTCGGTCATTGCGCTTCAATGACTGGACAAGGAACTTCGTATCCCAGTGCGGTTGCCCTTCGGCGAGAAAGATGCGAACTTTATCACCGACCGAACGGACATAGACCGAACGCTGGTTGTTCTGTGTATCCGCTTCACCCGAGGCGCCAACTACGCGGAAGCTGTAGCGTTGCTCGCCTTCTTTCGGGGCCGTCACCGTCGTGCTGATATGCACACCCGCCTCGTCGGGGATGACTTCAAACGTGTCGACGACTTCATCATCACGTAATAACTGCACATTAAACGTGCTGTGCTCGAAGCCGATCTGGTGAATGGTCGCGCCGATCTGCACTTCGCTATCGGAAAAAGCGAGTGTGACGGTTGACGGGGTTTCGACCCAGAGGTCGCGCCGCGGCACATCGCCGCCGAGACACCACGTCCATAATGGTACGGCTCGCGCCAGGCCGAGGCGTGCGGCATCCAATGCACCGGGGTTCGTCGACCGGCCGTCACTTATCAATAAGACGCCGGCCTGCGCGCTGTTGTCCGCCTGGTCGATGATGCTTTCGGTTAATGCGCTTGATAGGTCGCTTGCGCGCCCCGATGCGTTTGCTTGCGACAAACCGTTTGCATCCACCGCAAGCCGGTCATTATCGAAAGACATGATTTTCAGCTCAAAGTGGTCTTCCAGTTCGCTGCGGACATCCGGATCGATAAGCGTATTGACCGCGGCAAGCCAACGGCTTTGGCCGTCCACATCCTGCGTCGCCATGCTTGCAGAGCTATCGAGCAGGACCAGCAACGACGGCCGGCCCTCCATCGCCTTAGGTGTGATCGCTGTCGGATTCAGTGCGATCCATAAAAGCAGAAAGATCACCGCTGCGCGAAGTAAGAGTAATAGCGGCCAGCGCCTGACAAACAAGCGCTTGCGTTCGTGCATAGTGCGGATCACTGCTGAAACCGCGAGCACGACACATCCGATCGCGATGGCAATCATCGACCACGGCGGCAGGAAGAGCCATTCACTCATGATGCCACCCCCCGCTGGTTACTTAAACGCACCGAGCGTGAAGCTGTTGGCCACCATGCAAGGATCAACATCTCGGCGGTCATACACAGCACCGCAAGTATTAAGAGCTTGGGCCAGAGTGGTTGTTGATCGCTGGTGGTGATGCGTGTGCCGGCTTGTCCTGCAAGTTTGACGCCGCCGGCCGATGATTCGATCAATGTTTGCAGGTTGAGCTGACGTGTGTCCGTTTCTTTGGGATGCACGTTCACGACGCCCGCATCGACCGGTTTGTCACCACGCATCACCTGGTAATGGCCGGGCAACTCTGCCGAAGCGAGCGAGAGCTTGTCCGTTCGGCCGCGTGAGATGACATCAACATCGACGGGCTTTTCATCCGGGCCAATCACGCGGTACGCAATCTCATCACCATCTGATCCGGATTGTCCGCCGGGCACATCCAATGTCCATGCGCTGCCCGGGCGAATCTCACCTCTACCCGTGTCCTGGCGAAGCGCCCGTAATGTTTCGTGCAGCAGCACGGGGAACAGCGGGTTGCCAGCGATGTTCCCGGCATCGGGTGTGACGGGGAAGTTCATCAGCACTACACCGCCCTGCTCGCAAGGCCACATCGCAAGCGCGGCCGAGCCGTCGGCATGAGACATGACCAACTCGCGCTGCCTGGCCGGGTCGTTGTCGGTCATGAAGTACCGGCTGAAGTGCAATGAGGAAAAATCCGTATCCGAAATTAAACCAAGCCGCATCGACGCAGGATCAGCAAGGCGCTGGCTGGCAAACGTAAGGTCCGCACGAGGCGATTGCACGGGACGGGCCAATGTGAAAGGCGGCGAGATCAGGCCTTGCGATGCCCCGGCTAAAGCGTTGAGCACGTCACTGGTCTGCGGGCCATCCATAAAACAAAGCAGGTCCGCACCATCGCGTACACGCCTCGCAATCACATCAACCGATTCACCGGTCAGTCGTACCGGCGGCGCGAGTACAAACAGGTCAGCAGTCTCCAAGGAACCACGATCCAGGTCCGCGGGCCGACGAGTAGCGACTTCGATCCCTGTCGATGCGTATTCAGAGGGTGACAGTGCACGCGCGAGATAAAATGCGGCGTAGTCGGAATCCGTCGACTCTGCATCGCTGATCAGAAGCGCACGCAACGCATCTCGTACATGCAGCGTGATATACCTCGCATCGTCATCAGGCAATCCATCGCCAACCAATGTGACTTTTCCGCGATAGAAGCCCGGCGTGGACATCGAAAAACTGAACGAAGCGTCGGCGGAACTGTATGGCCTCAACTCTACCTCGGCGTCCATCGTCAATTCCTCAAACGCCAAGTGAACGACCTCGCTGCGCTTGGCGAGAGTTGCGTTGAATAGCGTGACCGTCAAGTTTATCTTTTCATCGACGATGGGCACGCCCGGCGAGACATTCATCGCGGTTACACCGACGTTTTCCGCATCCTGGTCAGACACCGGCGTCAAGATACACTCAACCCCGGCGCGGTCGGCAAGCGCAACATCACTCCAGTTGGTGCGTTGAAAGTCGCTCAAGATGATGATGCGCCCGCCCGTTTCACCCAGCATCTGTTCTGCCAGATCAAGCGCTGAGGCGGGATCGCCCATTTCAAATGTGCGCTTGGCGGCGATCAGGTGTTCGTGAAGCGCCGCATGGTTCTGCGATAAGACCGGGAGCAAAGCGCGCGGCTTACGGCCGATCAAAATGACCGCCGCCTGCGTGTTGTCATCCAGCGAGCGGAGCACATCCGCCGCCTGCGATCGTGCGCTATCAAACAGCGACACGCCACCCTGCGCCGCGCCCATGCTCATAGACGCATCGACAAGCAGCACCACGCTCGGGTTCTCGTCCACCATGGATTGCGTAGCTCGTTGCCAGAACGGCCTCGTGAATACCAGAACCAGCGCCGCGATCAATAATGAGCGTAGCAACAATACAAGAATTGTCCGCAGCCGCTGCAATGCCTGCTGCCCACTGCCCGCTTCGACGAGCATATGGAACGTGGGGTATTTGATCACCTTCGGACGCGGGCGCGTCAGCATGTGGATCAGGACCGGCAGCCCGATCGCAATCAGTCCCGCAAGCAGTAGCGCGTTGGTGAAACCGATCATCGCTAGCGCCCCCGTTCGCGTTCAAGAAAACTGTTCTGAAGCAACTGGTACGGGTCCGTATCCGTACGCGCCAGCACCCAGTCGCAGCCGCGATACTTCGCACCGGACTCGATCTTTTTCAGGTGTTCGTTAAACCGCTGCTGATACAGCTTGCGCACCTGTTCGGGTTCAGCGAGGAAAGAACCGCTGCCGCCTTCACTATCCATGAACCGCGCCATCGGCACGTCAGGCAGCTCCAACTCTTCCGGATGCACAACATGAAACAGCATCACATCGAAACGCGAATTGCGAAACAGGTTGATCCGCTGCCAGAAGTCGGAGCTATGATCGAGAAAATCACTGAGAACAATCAAAACACCTCGGCGCGTAGCCCGCTGAAACGCTTCGATCAGACATTCGCTCAGGTCCGTACGGCCTTCCGCTTTCGCATCGCCCAGCGAGCCGACCATTGTCGCAAGATGGCTCCAACTCGATCGTGGCGGCAGGTGCAAATGAACCGATTCGTCGGCAAGCGATAATCCAACTTCATCGCCCGCATCCACGACCATGTACGCCAGCGCTGCGGCGAGCCGACCGGCGTATTCCAGCTTGCTCATGGTTGGTCTGACGACGCCGGCAAATTCCATCGACCCGCTCGTGTCCATCACGATGTACGAAAGCAGGTTCCGCTCGGCTTCATACAAGCGAACGTAATGCTTATCCGTGCGGGCAAAGACTTTCCAATCCACCAGGCGAATGTCGTCGCCATCGGTGTAGCTTCGGAAGTCTGCGAATTCGACGGCCGTGCCCCGGTACGGCGATTTGTGCGGCCCGGAGAACGTGCCTTCCGCCATCCCGCGCGGCTTGAGGCGCACCCGCCGAAGCATCTCCATCCGCGCCAGATCCAGATAGGGGTGGTTAAACTTGGCCATCACGACTTCCTGCAGATATCCCCGAAATTCCCCAACACACAAAAACCGATCTAAGCCACAGCTACCGGTTCATTCACGTTCTTTAATAGATGCTCGATGATGTCCTTGGAATCAAGCCCCTCCCCCATCGCGTTGTAGTTGGCAATCAGCCGGTGACGCAGCACGGGTAACGCCATATCACGAACATCACGCACCTCGGGCGTCGGCCGTTTGTCTAATAACGCGGCGGCTTTCGCAGCGGTAACCAGGTGCTGTGCGCCGCGCGGGCCAACGCCCCAGCCTACGTACTTGCGCACATAATCATCCGCCGACGGATCGCTAGGCCGACTCGACATCACGAGCGACACCGCGTAATTCAAAACATGATCCGACACGGGCACCGCATCGACCATGTCGACGAAGCGAGAGAACTGCTCGGGCGACGCAACCTGCTGCATCTTCGGCAACTGCATGCGTGGCGAACGAGATGCGATGTCACGTTCATACTCAGCGCCCGGATAATCGACATGAATGCTCAGCATAAAACGATCGAGCTGCGCTTCGGGAAGCGGGTACGTGCCTTCCTGTTCGATCGGGTTTTGTGTCGCGATCACGACGAAGGGCTTATCCAGCATGAACGTCTGGCCGTTGACGGTGACCGCCTGCTCCTGCATCGCTTCGAGCAAGGCCGCCTGCGTCTTTGGCGGCGTACGGTTGATTTCATCGGCAAGGATCAGGTTCGCAAAGATCGGCCCCTTATGGAAGACAAGCTCGCGGCGTTGACCCGCCTCATCGCTTTGCAGGATCTCGGTGCCGGTGATGTCGGCGGGCATCAGGTCGGGGGTGAACTGGATCCGGTGGAAAGACCAGCCCAGCGCCTCCGCCAGCGCACGGACCATCAGGGTTTTTGCAAGCCCCGGCACGCCGATCATGACCATGTGCCCGCCGCACAATAGCCCCGTCAGAAGCTGACGCATCGCCACTTCCTGGCCGACGACCACCTCCCGAAGCTGATCGCTCAGCGCATCAAAAGAATCCCACAACGCCTTCAGGTCCGCTTCGGGCCCGTGACCGCCGTCGTTCGACATGCTATATCCCCTGAAGTAAAGGTGTTACGTACACAATAGAGAGCGATTTCTCTTGCGTATTACGATACGGGACATGCCAATGTTTGACAAGAACCTGTATTGAATTATCGAAACCCGAAATTCCCGGAAATGCAATGCCAATGTAACGGGATGACGGACTCCCGCACGGCATTTAATAACCACAAAACCACCGGGGAGAACGATCAGCAGACTATATATAGCAAGCCACCGATGAACACAGATAAACACGGATTGAGTTCAGACGCAAGGGCTTTGATACTCATCTGTATTAATCGGTGTTTATCGGTGGCTGAAAACAACGACACAACTGAGAACGGATCGCATTTTGTGTCACGTGTCACGCCGCTTTCGCGACACGCTTCGTGTTCTCCGCGATCACCGGGAAGGTCGCCATCGTGCTGGACTTCTTCGTCCGGACCGTGATCTCGATACGCCAGTCCGTACGTGGATAGCACCAGCGCGAAAAACGCGAACTCGGGTGGCGTTTCTTTTCAGGCACTTCAAAGCTGAACTCACCGCCGATCTTCTCGCCGCCGCGCACCGCACGGTCCGCGACCGCCACGCTCGAAGCAGTGAAGTAACGCACCGAATTCAGGCCGCTGTGTTGGATGCACGTTAGCGCCACACGCACCTCGCGCACGATCGTGTCCCGCATGAACGGCTGCTCGATCCTGACAAAGACCGGCTCCGTAAGACTGATCGTCTTACGTGTCATGCGGACCTTGGGCGTTCCCAAATGCGACGCGATGCCCATCGCGCTAAGCGCCCTGCTCAACGGCCAAAGACCCGCCGCGGCGAATAGCCCTCCCCCCACCAGTGCTTTCACCTCATACACCGGCGGCACCGACATGTAGTAATGCCCGACAGACAGCAGACCAAGCAGATACCACCCCAATGCGATCCCAGACCACACCAACACGTGATTGGCAGGCGTTTCGCCCGGCGTCAGGTCATACCAGTCGTAAGGCCCACCCGTGATCGCCGTCGGCTCGTGCGACAACACGCCGCCGACCCGGATCGGGATCAGGCCTGAGAACAGAATCGCTAAGCCAAACAGGATAAAGCCATACGGCCGGAACCTCCCGATCGGCAGCAGATACGCATCGGCCGGGTCGAGCGGATTCACACGCGCGGTAAGGTCTTCCGATTGGATGCGGCGTTGGATAGACTCCGCCCAGTCACGCGATCCATGAATCAGCAGCGGCGCGGCCTGACTGCTTTGGTAGGTCTTGCCCATCGCGCGATAGCTGAACGAAACATCCGGCTCGAACCCGCCGAATCGGCTTGAGCGCACTTCGTTTTTATTGATCGATACGTTGACGGATGTGAAAGACTGCAAGGCCCGTTGTTGGGTCCATGCCCCTTTCAGACCGAGCCCGATGAGCAGGCCCGCTGTCAGGAACAACAGCAGCATGTATCCGGCTATCCGCATATACCCAAGCATCGGCAGGCCGGGACCGATAGTTGATATCCCAAAGCGCAAAGTTTCACACCAACCGGCGACGCGGACGCTCAGGGCGGGTATTATCGGGCGCATGATTGTGAAACTCGAAGGAATACTTGAATCCATATCAGCCGATCGGGGCTATATCAGCCTGCCCAGCGGGCTAACTTACGAAGTGCTGCTCCCGGCCTACACCGCCGCCAGACTCACCGGCTCGATCGGTAAAACCGTGACCCTTCACACCTTGCATTACCTGGAATCCCAGGCCCAAGGGGCAACGATCTACCCCCGCCTCGCCGGCTTCACCAGCGCGATCGACCGGCAGTTCTTCGAGCTGTTCGTCACCTGCAAAGGCATCGGCCACCGCCGGGCACTGCGGGCGATGACCCTCTCCACCGCCCAGATCGCCGGCGCAATCGCCGACCGCGACCTCGCCTTGCTGCAAAGCCTGCCAGAGGTCGGCAAACGCACCGCCGAAACCATCGCCGTCACCCTCAAAGGCAAGGTCGACCGCTTCCTCGACGCCATCCCAACCGGCAATCGAACCGTCGCCGCCGACGGCACGGATATCGAACCAACCCACATCCCCGGTGGCCTTGCCCGAGACGCCTTGCAGGTCCTGCTGCAATTCGGTGAAAACCGTACCCAGGCCGTCAACTGGATCGATCGCGCCCTGTCGGTGGATAACGCACCAAGCGATGTCGAATCACTCGTCGCCGAGGTTTACCGGATCAAGGGCGGGGGATGATTTTTCGTGTTTGGGGGTTGGGGGTTGGGGGTTGGGGGTTGGGGGTTGGGGGTTGGGGGTTGGGGGTTGGGGGTTGGGGGTTGGAAAAGGATATGCATGCCTCCCGTTTAGCGGGCGAGTTTACTCGCCCATATATCTACGACCACAAACAGCCACCCACAACTGCTTATGGGCCACCTTTCTGCGCACATACCTGTCGGGCCATCCCTATATAGGAGGCGTCATGATCGTTGACTTACGCATAAATCCGAAAGTTGTGCATCCATTGCACCAGAGAATGGCCACCGGCCAAGGGCGGTCACACCGCTGCTGGTTACGATCGCGATACACACGCAACCTCGGCCACAAGCCTGACCGGTTCGGACACGATTGTGTCCGCCCGACGCATCCATAGCCTGAAAACAAAGGGGCGGACGTCCTACCCCCAATAGCGGACAACCCGCAAAACGCTCTTTGACAAGTAGATAGATTAAAAACCACCCCAATACCCCGGGGGGCAGCGGACACGGACACACCCACTGCGCGCACAACCCAGGGAGCCCACTGCGAGCCGGCGTGTCCCCACGCCGGCATCCCCCGGATACTCATAACGCCCCCCGCGCAGAAACACCTGCCACATGCGCTCAATAACACCAACGCAGCAATAAAAGTCTTGACGCTTTAAATCAATAAACCCGAGCCGTTACTCAACGCCCTGTTCAGCCAGCCAGCGCTCGGCGTCGATCGCGGATTTGCAGCCCATGCCCGCAGCGGTGATCGCCTGGCGGTACACATGGTCCGCCACGTCGCCGGCCACGAATACGCCTTCGATCTTCGTCGTCGAACGATATGGGTCCGCCAGCTTGATGTAGCCGGATTCATCAGTTTCCAGTTGGCCGTCGAGGAACTCGGTGATAGGTGTGTGCCCGATTGCCATGAATAAACCGCCCAACGGCACCTCGCGCTGTTCGCCGGTCTTGGTGTCTTCGAGTTTAACACCGCTGATAAACTTTTCGCCGAGCACATCCACAACCTTCGTGTTCCACAGGAATTCGATCTTGGGATTCTTCTCGGCGCGCTCGGCCATGATCTTGCTGGCACGCAAGACATCGCGGCGGACGATCATGTAAACCTTCTTGGCGAACTTCGTCAGGTAACTCGCTTCCTCGATAGCCGAGTCTCCGCCGCCGACCACTGCCAGTTCCGCGTCACGGAAGGCGGGCAACGCGCCATCGCATACCGCACAGGCGCTGACGCCGCCGCCGGACTGGGCGAGTCGTTGTTCGTTTTCCAGTCCTAACCAGTTGGCCTTGGCGCCGGTCGCGATGATCACCGCATGCGACTTGACCTCGATGCCGTTGTCACCAGTGATGGTAAAAGGCCGTTTGGACAGGTCCACGCTCTTGACGTTCTGGAAAGGTGTATACAAAGGAGCATCGGCATTGACCTGTTCGCTGTCCTGGATGCCGTCATCCGTCACCACGCGTGTGCCGAAGCGCAGGGCCTGCTTGGCAAACTCCTGCATCATGTCGGGCCCTTCGATGCCTTTGGGGAAGCCGGGGTAGTTCTCGACTTCCGTGGTCATCATGAGCTGGCCACCCGGCATCAAATCCTTGCCCATGGCCCGACCCGGGAACATCAGGGGATTCAGATTAGCACGGGCGGCGTAGATAGCGGCGGTCCAACCGGCGGGGCCGGAACCGATGATCGTTACTTTTTCGATGTTGTTGTTGTCTGTCATAGCGGAGGATTGTAGCAGGTCAGTAGCAGGTTATTCGTCCAGGTCTTACAACCCGACAAACCCACAAAGTATTCCCATCTGGATCCGCAAATAATGACTAATTACGTCGCAGATATCGCCAACCCGCCGCCAGCGCCACGAGCAGCGAGGAAAGCAGCACGATGACCGCGCCGCTGGGCAGGTCCGTCCATGCTGACAGCAGAAAACCACCAAACCCGCTGATCGCGCCGAGCAAAATCGAAAGGAGCATCGCTCTGTTTACGCTGCGCGTCAGTTGGAACGCCGCGGCGGCTGGGTTGGTAATCAGGCTGTAGATCATCAACCCGCCGACGGTCTGGAAGTTCACCGTCAGCAACATGGCAGCAAGAACCAGGAAGATGGGCCAGATTAACCCGACGCGAACACCGCACGCTTCGGCATCCACTCTCGAAAAGAGGATTGCACGCATCTCTTTGCCAAACAGCAGCACAAAGAACACCAATGCCCCAGCACTGATGCACATCCACAATACATCATCCCAGCCGCAGAACGTCAGGCTGCCCCACAATAGCGAGCGTACCTCATTATCACTGCGCCCGAATACGCTAAATAATCCAAACCCCAGGAACGCCAAACCCATCGTTAATGAGAGCAGCAACCCCATCACGATGTTGTCATCCATCCGCACACGGTTCGGCGACGCCAGCCCCAACGCCAACGCGGTCAATACTGATGCGCCCAATGCCGGCAACATCAATGCCTGTCCCTGCAAGCCAAATAACGCGCCGAACACCGCGCCCGCCAGTGCAGCGTGTGAAATGCATATCCCCAGAAACGGAACGCGCATCCCAACGATGTACACGCTCAATAAACCACTGGATGCCCCCGCAACCAGCCCCGCAACCAACACCGGCGCCCAGAATACGAGGTCAAGCATGCGACGCCCCCACTCCACCATCCGGCACCACCGCCCAACGCCTGCCCTGCTGCTGCAGCACCAGGCCGGGCCCGTAGAACCGTTCGACCATCTGCGATGTCAGCACGGTTTGCGGCAATCCCTGATCGGCTATCGCGCCCTTCTCCAGCAGGATCAGACGCGAACAGCGAGCGGGTAAGACTTCAAGCTCATGGCAGACCAGCAGAACCGTGATGTTGTATTCGTGATGCAGTTGATCGATCAGGTTGACGATCTGTTCACGCCAGCCAAGGTCGAGGTTGGCAGTCGGTTCATCCAGCAGCATCAGGCTGGGTTCGCGCACCATCGCGCGGGCGATCAAGGTCTTGCGTTGCTCACCGCCGGAGACTTCGCCATAACCACGATCCGCAAGCGACGACAGGTTCAAACGCTCGATCCACGTTTCCACCGCCAGCCGGTCCTGCCTGTCGGTCGTACGGAAAAAGCCCTTGGCGGAACTCCTGCCGAGTAAGATCACATCACGCACGGTTAACGGCGTCTCACTTGGAACTGGTAATAATTGTGGGACATATCCGATGCACCTGCGAACCATCGCCCGCAGACTTTCAGGTGTATCAACCATCGATGAACCATTCACGCACACAGCCCCTTCGATGTGTCGCTGCATGCCGAGGATGCTCCGCAAGAGCGTCGTCTTGCCTGCACCGTTGGGGCCGATCACGCCGATCAGTTCGCCTGCATCGACTTCGAGCCTGTCGATCGAAAGGATCGGGCGTTGCCCCGCGCGGACACGCAAACCCTGAATATCAATGGCCGGCGTATTCAAGGCTGGCTTACCTTGGACAGAGCTGTGATGTTGTCCCGGATCATCGCATCGAATGTATCCTGCCCGTCACGCATCAATGGGAAGTTGCTGAAGACGCAAACCGTCGCATCCAGACGATGAGCCAAGGCGTCGGCGGCGGTACGGCCTTCCGGGTGATTGGCGATGACAAGCTCCACCCCTTCACGGTCGCCGGCAACGATGGTGTCGTTGACCTCTCCGACGCGGGCACTGTCCATCGCGCTGAACGTGCCGACCACTTCCAATCCAAGCCAACGGCAGAACCTTTCCTGGTGCGTACTGGTCACGATATGCGTCCCGTGCAAGGGTTCTACCTGCTTCAGCCAATCAGCCTGACGCTCTGCCAGACGTTGCTCGATCTGCGTCAAGCGTTCTTCAGCCGCTTCAGCAGACAGGAAATCACAATCGACCAGCGCATCGGCGACCTGCTTGCAAGCCTGCATATAACTGGCGGGCTCACACATGCCACCATCGATATGAACGGCGACGATCTTCAGGTCGCTGCCGGGCAGGTCCGCCAGCTTACGATCGAGCGAACCTTGAAAGTCCAGCCTCAGCAACAAACGCGCCCCGCGGATCGCCTGCAACTGGCTCGGTCGCATATCAAAATGCCCCGGGCACGTGCCGGGCTCCGCGAGCCTGAGGCAAGCAGCCTGTTTACCAAGCACATCATTTAATGCACATTCCAGATAGGAACTGGTCACCACAAAGTCCGTGGCGGACTGTGGAGCCCGGTCACCGCAACCATGTAGCGAACATAGAAACAGGAGTAACAGAAGAAAACGGCCGGCGCTGAACATAACGATCTCTACTTACGGGCTCAGGTGCATCTGTCTGTATTGGTCTTCCATATGCACCACAACACCGGCATCGGCCTGGCTCCGCAACCAGTACTTTTCGGGTACCGGTAGTCGGCCGGGGATATCGAAGAACGTCGAGTCCGGGTCGGGCCCGGGGCTGTACACCGCGTAACGCACGGGGCTCTGCTGCGGGTCATAGTAATACTGGCCGGTCTCCTGCTCATCGTAAGGGAAACCGTCCGGTACCCAAAGCGAGGCCCTGTTCTTCAGCCAGGTGTACTCATTGAGGATCGCATCGCCCACCGCACGGTAGCGGTAGCTTTCCCCCTCTTCGCTGTATACATCGGGCATCTCGATGATATCAACCAGGTCACGCTTCCTGTCCGGCAGGTACAGCATCAGCTCGATCGGCAACTCGTACGCGGTCCGCGAACTGCATGAAAAACGGGTCGGCGGCAGATCGTCTTTGTTATCGTTGCGATACACCTCGAGCGCCTGGGTGATCGAGCGAAGGTCCGCGTGTGCCCTGACACGCACCGCCGCCCGCCGCCCGCCGGATAAGGCGGGCAGCAACAGGCTGATCAGAAGCGCTACAATCGAGATGACCACAAGCAACTCGATGAGCGTAAAGCCGTGTTGGGCGGGCCGGGGCTTCATGGCATAAACTCAATTCAGGATCGGCGTCGATTCAGCGCACCGACGGAAACTGTAAGCAAGAACACTGCGGTCGCGGGTTCGGGGACAACCGTCGTATTGGGCGGCGTGCCAACGTTCCAATTGTTCAGCACAAGATCCAAGTCATCCAACCCGACGTAGCCGTCACCGCTGCCGTCACCGCTGAGCATATCGCCCGGTGTAACGGTCTGATTCCAGTGACTCAATACCACATCCAAGTCGTCAATTCCCACAAAACCGTCCTTGTTATAGTCACCGATCAAAGCAGCGGCGCTGAAGCTGTCATCGTTCATGACCAGCAACTGGTAACCATCGGTGCTGTATACACCACTGCTGGCTGCCTGATCGAGGATGCCGGTGACGTTGAAGTGCTCGCCCACCGCGAACAATTCCGTGCCATCGAAACTATCGTTGAGGCACAGTTGAACATCGAAAGTCCGAACGCCATCGGTCACAACAAGCGTGCTGTCTGTCTGCCAGGTTGCTGTCGATTCGATCCAGACATCCTGCAGTTCGACCAACGTCGATTGGTACAACTCGCCGCCGCTCTGGCGTGTTGAGTCAAAGATGAATGAGTTGTCTGCATTCTTCAGATCGCTGAGCGTGATCTGTGTCGCATCGGGCAGGCCGTAGCCGCGTTGCAATACGACGATCTCGAAGTCCAAAGATGGATCGATGGAGTGTTGTTCATTAACGTTGTATTTGCCGGCGTAATGCAGGCCGGCCCTGATGCGTACTTCGATCAGGTCCCCGGCACGCAGCGGTTCGGTCACGCCGTCGCCGCCATACAGACCGAGACGCGCAAGCTCGCTGGTCCATTGTGCATCGGTGTAGTTAAACGCGGGGTCGCCGATGAACGGTCGGTTGCCGTAGTTCTGCCCTATCCATGCGGCTGTTCCGCCGTGGTCATCAAATGCGGAAGTCGTGTCGGTGTCCCATGCGGTACCGTCGAGGTTGATTGCCTGGAAGTAGACCTCCGCCTGACCGCCCATCGCCCAAGCGACGAAGCTGGAGGTATAGCCCGGCGTCGGATCGAGCCAGTCTTCGGTATTGTTCAGGACAACGCCAACCAGACGAACGGGGAATGTGCCGTCATAGGCAGCGCTTCCGTCGGCGTTGACGGCCTGGTATTCGTTGTGGGTGATGTAAGGCACCGTGTTCCAATCCGTATCTGCAAAAGCGACAACAGACCGGCTGAGGATGGTGGTCGATATAAGAATGGCGGTCATCCAGCGGGGCATCGGTTTCTCCTTCCCGGGGGGGGTAAAGTGTCCGGGCAAAACGACACGGGTTGCCCGGGCACACATAAGATCATACGATCCGTATGTTAGTGTTATCCTCCCAGTATTACAAATAAGAAAATCGTATGAATCCTGATCCCCGTATTGCGTTTTTTGACGGTTTGGCTGAGGGCTGGGACGGCATCCATCCTTCCAAAGATTCGATGACCGAAGGCCTGATCAAGCAAAGAAAACTGTTAAACCTGAAGCCCGAGACGGACCTGCTTGAGGTCGGCTGCGGCACAGGGAAAACCACCGGCTGGTTAGCGAGCCAGGTTGCCCCGGGCCGCGTGACCGCGATCGATTTTTCTCCCCAAATGATCATCCGGGCGGTGGATAAACAGATCGATGCTGATTTTCAGTGCATGGATATCTGCCTGGACCCGCCCGGAGTGCGCTGCTTTGACACCATTCTGTGTCTGCACAGTTTCCCGCACTTCAGGGATCAGGCGGCGGCGTTACGGAATTGTTCACGTGCACTGACGGGTGACGGCCGACTCATCGTCATGCACCTGGCAGGCAGCGACCACATCAACGGCTTCCACGCCGGTCTGGAGGGCCCGGTGCAGGGCGACCTGCTGCCGGTCGGCGATGAATGGCGTCCCCTGCTGGAGCAAGCCCGTCTAAAGCAAGTGCAACTGATTGATCGCGAAGACCTGTTCTTTCTGGAAGCGACAATTATCTAGAATAGTTCCAAAATATATTGTTATTTCATTCATTACATCGCGCAGGACATACCTCGGGTGTGCACCTTCAATACTTTTGAAACATTCAAATACATTTGCCCGGCATAAAAACCCCCGCATAGTTTAGAAAAGCTTTAACTTAGTATTGACGCGAGCCGCTGATCTCCTACGATGTCGCTCATCCGGTATAAGGAGCCTGCGATGTCAGAGTTGGTGCGATTCACCGTCTCTATCGAACAGTCGTTATTCGATAAGCTGGAAAAAGCGGTCGGTAAAAGTGACTACCGCAACCGTTCGGAATTCATCCGCGACCTGATCCGCAATCAACTGGTCGACGATGAGTGGCAGTCCAACAAGGTCCTGCTGGGCACGATCACGCTGATCTACGACCACCACGCCCCCGGGCTCAGTGCCAGGTTAACCCACTCCCAACACCACTTCATCGGCAAGGTCCTTGCGACGACGCACGTCCACCTGGATGAGCACCTCTGTGCCGAGATGATTATGGTCAAGGGCAAGGGGAACCAGATCCAGGCCCTGGCGGACCGGCTGCGTCGGGAAAAAGGTGTGCTACTCGCCAAACTCTCAGCGGGAACCACCGGCAAATCGCTGCGGCAGTAAATTGGGGGCACCTGTCTCACGCTGAGAGACGTTCGCAGGTCGGGCAGAACCGACCCATCCCAGAGCATCCAAGACTGATAGACTATTGATATAGATGTATCCCCCAAGGAATTTTCCATGCTGATCGCTGCGCCCGTAATCCACGACCGATTCTGCACCCACTTCGGTAAGTGTGATAGTGTGTTCCTGTGCGAGGTTGATCCCGAAACCGGGAATATTGAACGACCACGGATCGTGCCTCGCAACGCCTCCGGCTGTGAAAGCCTGCCCAACTGGCTGAATGAAATGGCCGTACAATGTGTCGTCGCCGGCGGGATCGGTGGCGGAGCCCAACAGCGTCTGTCGGAATACGGCATCGCCGTCTCGGCCGGACACTCGGGCAAAACCCCCGAGGATGCCGTGCGCCATTACCTGGCTAATCCCGAAGCAGAATTCCCCAACGCATGTGCCGATCATGAACACGAGCACAAACACTGCCGACACTAAGCAGGATCGTCAGCGAGCACTGGACCATCATCGCCAGACGCAGCACCCCGCATGCGTCGTCTGCGATCCTGCCAACCCGTTCAGCCTGAATCTCAACTGCAAGGCAGACGATCACGGCGGCGTCAGCTCACGATTCGAGCCCAAGCCTTGGATGGCCGGCTTCACGGGTCAATTGCACGGCGGGATCGTCAGCGCGCTGCTGGACGGCGCGATGACGCAGTGCCTGTTTGCACAGAACACAAAGGCTGTCACTGCGGTACTTCACACGCGCTTCCGCAAACCCGTGCCGATCGATCAAGCGCTTCAGGTCCGGGCGTGGTTAAAAGATACCGATGGCAAGCGCCATCAGCTTAAAGCTGAACTGCACTTGAATGATGCGCTTCTCGCCGACGCCGAAGCCACGTTCTTATCTATTGAAGATTGATATACAAACGACGCACAGTCGATTACTTCAGATCAAACAGCTCGTTCGATTCCGGCCCGAACCAGCCAAAACCCAGATCCTTATAGAAGTCTTCGAACTGTGGGTGCGTGAAGTCCATCGTTTGTGAATCAACGTGCCCGTCGACCCAGGCAACGTGCGTGCTGGCGTGATGCCTGAAGTGGATTGATGGTGAATGCCTCCACGTCGAGACCTCGGCGGGGAATTGCTGTACGAAAGGCGTTTCGGCGAATGAATACTCGATGATGTTGGTCTGCCCCGAAACGATCTTGTAGAACGCGGCATCGGTGAACATGATCGTCTCGGTTGGCAGTGTGATATCATCCACTCGTGCGGTATTGAGCGCGGACTTGCCGTTGGTGCCATACAAATCACAGCGCCCACCGATGTATGAACCGTTGTAGCCATAACCGCCGGTGCCGACCTCGAATCCGGGCGCGTCGTAATCGAGTTGATCCTCAAAAGAAGGGCAATAGCGAACCTCACCCTGATAGCCCACATAGTCGACTAGCGGCCCGCGCGTCGGATCGAATGTCTTGTCCTCATCCGTGCCCGAGCCGTCTGTAATACGTCGGCCGTGCCAGCGTTGGAGGTTGTTCGTGTAGATATCCAATGCGGCGGGAACGTAATAGCCTCCGTTATCCTGTGCATAGGCAGCATTTGCCGTCACGAGTTGCCTGAGGTTCGACAGGCACACCGCACCCCGGCCGGTCTCTCGCGCACTACCCAATGCAGGCAACAGAATCCCGAGTAACACCGTAATAATCGATATCACGACAAGCAGTTCGATCAGCGTGAACGCTCGCGTATATCTTTCTTGCGTGTTGTTATGCAGCTCAGTCATCAATCACCCAAAATGAGCCGTACTAAAAAGGTCGCGGTCGGGCTCCCACAAACCCGACCACGACCGGGGTGCCTCAACAGTTAATCGACGCGGCGGCGCCTCGTTGCAATGAGACCGGCAGTAACTAGTATCGAAGTCATCACAATCGGTTCGGGCACCAACACCAATTCGTCGACCGCGACATACGTCGGTGTGTTAATCCCGTAACCGCCGACATCCGTTGATTCCCAACTCAGTGAGATCGATGCCGCGTTACCTAGAGGCGACAGATCCAGCAATTGCCAGGTATCCACGACGTAATCAAGCGAGTTATCTGTGAAGGTGTAATCTGCTAAACGGAAGGTCACCGACCCTGTTTCCGCTCCGGTTGCGCCAGCCCCGGCGTAACCGGTAAACGTGACCTCGTAGTAATCCGGATCATCACCCATTTCGCCGCCAAACTGCTTGGCGTAGCTATCGCCATTGAGCATCGACAGCGCCGCATAAGTCGTGTTTGTCAGTTGGATGGAAACAGGCGTCTGCCCGGCCGGAAGATCGATGACGGATGTGTTGTACGCAATGCCGTAATTACCCGAACCGCTGACATCTATGCCGGTGTAGGCGGCGTACTGATTGGTATAGCCGGCGGTTGTCGTATCGCTGTCATTGGAGTAGGTCCAGCCGCCGTAAAATCCACCACCGAATGTTACACCGTTGGATACGAAACCCGGATTGGCCGGACCATACAAAGGGCGATCTGCAGGATTCAATTCGTCAAAATCCACAACCGTCGCGGTCGCGTTTTGTGTTAATAGGGCGCTAACTGCCAACATCATGATCGTTTTCACGTTATCTCTCCTCAATATTGAATAAGAATAAACCATCGCGCCCAATCACTTCGAGCGTCGCGAGATCAAAACAAATAGAACCGGGAACATGGTTGTAAGAACCGCAGGCTCCGGCGCAGCAGAGCCAGTTACCGGCGATGCACCACTATTCCAGTTCGCCAACACAACATCCAGATCATCCAGGCCGACAAAACCGTCGTGCGTCAGATCGCCGTTAAGTAGCGATCCTACCGGCACGGTCTGGTTCCACGACGCCAGGACAACATCCAGATCACTCAGCCCGACAAAACGATCGCCATCCAAGTCACCCGATTGCTCGATTACTTCCAGGTAATCCACTTCCGGTGCAAAGTATGATCCGAAGGGGAACGCCGAATCACTGACCGAACTCAGACGAACATAAGCGATGCTTTGGAGCGTGACCGCGTTGCCTGCCGCATCGATCGCGTCATCCAGATCGAACAGATCCCCGCCGTTTGTGACGTCAAAGTAGCCGGGCAGATTCGTATCATCATCAAACGGTGAAGCGTAATTCAGGCTGAAGTCGGGATTCGTGGTGATACCGATGGGGTTTGAAGAAGTGCGCGGGTCTGCAATCAGATCGTAATTGCCGGGTTTAAGCAGGTAGAACGTCTCATCCTGCCAGCCGTCTGCTGTCGCGCCCCCGCCATCCGATTCGATCGCCACTTCAACAAAGCCCGGCTCGTAGAAGACAAAGTCGTAGGGTGCGTTGCCGACGATGAGCAGGTCATCGCCTTCGCTGTTCAAGACTTCAGTGCTGAATCCCACAACCAGGCCGGTCGTGCGACCATTTGTGCCGCTGCCTGCATCGTCCGTCCAACCGCCGAGTGAAACGATCTGCGTCAACGTGCCTTGCGATAACGGAACTTCTACGCCCGGCCCGCCCAGCGCCGCTTGGGGATTGTCATACAACTCGATCGGGTCTGAGCCGTAGACAACATCCGCGTTTTGTCCCGGCTCGAAGTAGCCGAGTACATCCGCATACCGCGCTGCATCTGCCGGCGCAACACACATCGCTGTGCAGGCGCCGACCGCTGCAAACCAACTGAACAACATCCGTGATCTAACCAACATCGTGTCTCCTTGCCCCGATTCGCGCAGGGGCACAACAACGAACAAATAGAATGTCCGTCCTCACGAAGCTGGCTTGGGCATGTGCGGGGTCGGTGAGTGGGTCTCGACGTCGCGGAAGCTGCCCGAGCATCCCGTTCGCGAGGACACCATCGGCACCCTTTCAGGCAGGTCTTCCGGCTTAGGGTTTACATCTTGCCGGCCTTCCCAACAGGCCCGTTGCAGGCCCATCAGTGGCTCATTCGGCAAGACGCCGGCCCGACGATTCAGGTCAGGCCACCCATTACGGCGGCGCGTCCGCGGGGGAGTTTCACAACCAGGCATGACAAAAGTCCGGTTGCGAGCACCCCACTTCCCTTTTCACGTGGCCCCGGCAGCTTATTCTGCCGACCGCCACGCACCTGTGGGTTCTGACTAAGAACTTACTACTATCCTGTCTGCAAAGCAACACCTTCAGGTGCAATATCCATAATCCACGTCGAAAACCCCAATATATGGTGGATAACTCATGCGGATTGGACGATATGGTGTATTGGTGATTGATTCTTATCAGCTAGACCAACGCTGAGTCGTAATGCAAACGGGGCTGATATTTACGTCTTTCGAAGCCAGTGCGCCAACCTCTGGCCCAGACTTGAACCGCTCGTCAGTCTCGATAGAATGTGTAACTCAATCCACCACGCGGGTGTAGCTCAGTGGTAGAGCGTCACGTTGCCAACGTGAATGTCGTGAGTTCAAATCTCATCACCCGCTTTTCAGAAGGCCTCGTACCAACCGGTGCGAGGCCTTGTCATTTGATGCCATAAGTTGCACGATTTGCTGTGGTAACAACACCTGAGACCTCGGTCCCTTCACCACCATTGTCTCATCGGCATCTTGCGACTCGTTGTCATCGCTTGCCAGATAAAGCACCCTCGTGGCAGTAAAGTGTTGCAAATGTGTTGCACCTTTTGCCGGTGTGCCGGTGTGGACCACCTGCTGCAGTTGCCGACGCTCCGGAACAGTCTACGCCCGTACGAACAGTTCGCCTGCCATGGATGACTCCTTTCATCCTGTACCGGTTCGATCCATCTGTTCTGTTCGTCGGATTATTCGCTCCGCCCGCTACAAACTTATCCAAGACCGCTTAGCAGTTGGGTTCTTTCATCACGGAAGATTTGTAATCGTGTGCGATACCGTTTTATGATGACAACACTCACAATGAACACACAAATTAAACCCAGACTCACCGCTAATAAGTTGAACTCATAAATCGGAAATCGAGAAGGATAGACATCGCCGTTTGATCTGAAGTGTGTTGTGACGTTATCCGGATCGGTGCTGGATCGTGCGGCCTCGATCACGGCCAGAACATCCTGCACCATTAAATGTTTCTTCTCATCACTTGTGTTGTACGACATCCGGGTGAATTCATCATACAACTGCTCATAACTCACCGGAACATGTGGACCAGAACCAACTACGGGCTTCAGCAGCAAAGACATCGTGCGAGATTCCAAGTCGATGGCGATCGGTTCGATGTAACCACCGCCATCATTAAAACCGATTGTCGCTTGTGTCAGATGATACTTCTCAGCGTTGCCGCGGCCTGTTGCATCGAGACGGACCCAGCGATCTTTCCGCCCCACATGGTCGGTAGTAAATACACAGTACCACTCCACCCTATGAACTTGTGGCGTAACGGATGCCATGAGCGCCCATAGCAAAAAGCTCAGGGCAGCAATCAGGTATACCGCCAGCAACAGCCGAAACAGCAATGGAAATGGATGCCGTATCTCACGACTCAAGACGCCGGCTTTACGTAAATCGCTACCACATTCCGGACAGTTCCAAGTTACAACTGCACGGAGGTTGTAGCGACAAGTCGCGCAATGAATCTCATTTGTAGCCACATATCGGTATCGCCATCGATGTAATCCGATACTAATCAACCAGAACAGGAGTGACATGACAGCAAAAGGAGTCAAACAAACCAACACCATGAGCACGGCTGTAGGCATGATCGCTGATTATACAGCTTCACTAATAAATCGAGGATGCCGGCCATATCCCCGGCCGACGGGTTGCGGAAGGAAACCAAACACTCATAGAATGCTTGCTCTTCAGCCGTGCGCTCTTTTTGCATGCGCTTCGATACGATTATTCGGGGGGCGAAGAACTATCCCGTTGCAACCAGTCAACAATCTGATTCATTACGGGTTGGGTCAGAGGATCTACCGCAAGCTCGGTCCTCTCTGTCTTGCCGAAGCGATAGGTGATCTGGTACGCATTGTGCTCGTTCGAATACCCAAACCATACCGCAGGCAACTTAAGGCGGTCACCGTAGTATTCAACGGTAGATAATCCAAGATTGCTCATCGACAGGTCAGGGAAGAACTGCTTGATTCGCTTGGAGACAGCGAATCGTTGTGTCAGACTCAACATTCTGTCGAATTGGATATGCTTTTGATTAATCAGATAGGCATAGAAGCGGATACATTCCACCCAATGCTCCGAAGGGCGCCTGCCCGCCGGGGGGTATTCCCAATCATCATGTTGCGGCTCTTTGGAACCGAAGTAAAACACGTCTTCATGATGAAGGTGAAGCGCCCAGTCACCAGAAGCATCAATAGCAGTAATCTCATCGGCAACAGAGTAGTAGAAGATCGGCCAGTACTTAACCAGCATCTTCCATGTTGTGGCAATGGCTTCAGACTTATAGTATGAAAGATAGATCTGCTGTTTAAATGGAACGCCGCAGTGATACAGCCATTTTTTAACTTCGTTGTTGCTGCTGCTGTGAAATTCATGGCTGTCTTCTGAGATATCCTTCTTCTCGATAAAGTACAGCTTTGTCGCTGTGAAGGGGAAGTCTTCGTGAAGTTGCCTTTCCTTGATAATCAACTTCCACAACGCCCCCGCATCTTCCCTGCTAAGACAATGCATCTGTTGAAGATGATGCTGTGGGACGTCGATGCTTGCCTCTTCAAAACGCCACCCGAGATGCCACTGCTCGATGGGTAGCAAACGGGGCTTGATAACGTCGAAGAATGGTTCTTGATCGGACACGATAATGATCAACTCTGTATCGCGGAATCACAATCGCTGTGCATGCATGCCACACCAATAGAATCCATAACCCGGCATATTTAGTCAATTGTAGTAAACCGGTTGTTGTGATTTACCCTCGCAAATCCGACCAACTCAGATCAAACCGCTGCAGGTACTTTCTCAATCGATCGGCATCGTTGACTTTCTTACGTTGCGTACGTGAAACCGCGAAGAGTTTCCGGCCTGCATCCGAAAGAGATTCGGACTGCTGGCAAATACGAATCACTTCGGCCAACTGAATCCGCGTAAACAGATCGAGGTCTGCAATATGCTTGGCGTCCAGAACATCATGAAGAACTTCATCGCTCTCCAGAAAATCGCACGACCGCCAAGACGCCTCAAGCCGTTCGACTTCATCTTCCACGACAGAGAGATTGATCCGCCCGGCGGGTGACATCGTGGCCATGCGACAGATGGCGGCGTTGAGGTCGCGGAAGTTTGCTTTCCACTGAGCTTGAGTTGATAACGCAAAATCCATGAATCGCCGCTCGGCTTCTTTATTGAACCGCACCTGACGGCCGGTGCGTGCGACAACTTGCTCCAACTCATAAACCACGTTCGGCTCAATATCATCGCGCCGCTCGGACAACCCCGGCATGCAAAACGTCCAGAGGTTGATACGCGCCAGCAGGTCCTCGCGGAACTTGCCAATTCTCACCGCTTCAGCCAGGTCGCGGTTGGTGCCGCAGATCAGTTGAAAGTCGCTCTCGACCTCAGCATCCGAGCCAAGCGGCATGAACCGCTTCACTTCAAGTGCGCGAAGCAGCATGGCCTGTTCATCCAGACCCAGCTCCCCCACTTCATCTAAAAACACCAGCCCTTTGTCAGCCTGAAGCAGGAGCCCCTTGCGATCAGTAGCCGCGCCGGTGTAGGCGCCTCGCTTGTGGCCGAAGAGGGTAGACACCGGATAAACCCGGTGTAGCTCAGAAAAACGTCTCGTCAACGTTGGTCGCCGGGCTTTGAATCGCTGATAACATGACAGTAGCAAACATAAAGAAAGGACGACTTCCGGAGACACCCTGAATGCAGGCGAGATTACATGCTTTGAATGCACCGGGTTGCGGGTTCGAGTCCCGTCGGTTCCACTTAACAACTTGTGGAGCCGTAGCTCAAGAGGTAGAGCGGGTAAAATGTCCCGCCAATACTTGTCAGGGTGTCTTTTAATATTGTTTCCGGAGCGGCGAATGCCGGAGTAACTACAAAGATCCGACTGTTGCGGGTTCGAGTCCCGCCACCGGGTTCAGGTTCCCGGCGTAGCCCAACTGGATAGAGGCATCGGGTACACGTTTCTCCAACCCTGGTCGCCGCCTTTTTTAGTCAGACCATACGAAGAAAATGAGTCTTATGATGACAGAACAAACCCACAAACTGATTCCCACCGGTGAAGCCACCGCGATCCTCCCGCTGCCGGACAGTAAGGGCCCGCCTATCACCGTCATCGGCACCGAGGCGATCCGCGATACGTTCGATTCGGCATGCCTGCAACAGGCGATCAACTCGCGCACAGCGCCGGGCGTCGAAGCACTGGTGCTTAACCCGGACGCGCACGTCGGATACGGCGCGCCGGTCGGCTGTGTCATGGCATCGCCCTCGCACATCTATCCCGGCCCGGTCGGCGTTGATATCAAGTGCTCGATGTCGCTGTTGCAACTCGACCTTCCCGCCGACCAGATCGTAGATAAGCCGTCGCGGCGCGCCCTTATCGATGCGATCTGCCAGCGCGTGCCGACCGGCGCAGGCAAGGGGCAGCGCTCTGCGCCCAAGTCGCGCAAAGTACATGAACAGATCGGCCGAGTCCTGTCTGTCGAAGGCGCAAGCAAGGGCGTCTGCGAAATGCTGGGCATCCCGGCTAACTGGATTTACCGCTGCGAAGATGCTTCGCATGTCGGGCACGACGATACCGCCGACGCTTTACGTTCAAGATTGGAATTGCTGATCGAAACCGGCGCGTTCCCCGCGTTCGCGGACAAGATCACCCAGCTCGGTTCCTACGGCGGCGGCAACCACTTCGGTGAATGCGAAGTTGTTCATATCGCTGACGCGCAGCGCGATACCGCTAAGAAGTTCGGCCTGCGTGACGGCTGCGTTGCGTTCCTTTCGCACTGTGGCTCGCGCGGCTTCGGACATAACCTCGCGATGGGCCAGTTCCGCGCACTGCAAGGCAAATTCAACGACTGGTCGATCCCGTTCCCGGGTAACGACCGTGAGCTGTGCTACGCGCCACTCGGCACACCCGAGGCCGACGCATATATCGATGATATGTCCCTCGGCGCGAACTTCGCGACCGTCAACCATATGCTCATCAACGCGCTGGTACTCGAAGCCTTCCAGGAAGTCTTCCCCGGCACGAGCGGCCAACTTATCTACTTCATCAGCCACAACATCGCCCGCAAGGAAGTGGTCGACAACCGCATGATGTGGGTGATGCGTAAGGGCGCGACGCGCGCGTTCCCCGCCGGACACCACGCGCTCAAGGATACGCCCTTCGAAAAGACCGGCCACCCGATCCTTTTGCCAGGCGACCCGCAGCGCGGTTCGGCGGTGATGGCGGCACTGCCCGGCGCTGAGCAGTCGCTTTATTCGGTCAACCACGGCGCAGGCCGCTGCCTCGGCCGTAAGGCCGCGATGCGCCAACTCGACCAGCAATCGATCGACGAATCCTTCGACGAACAAGACATCCTCACCAACTGCCGCAACTACCCCCGCGACGAAGCCCCCGCCGCCTACAAGGATTTTGAAGAAGTCCTGCGTAGCGTAAAGACCGCGGGGCTGGCGGAAGAAGTAGCACGGCTGAAGGCGCGGTTTGTGATTAAGGATGCAAGTAAGGCGGATGATTAGAATTCAGAACAAAGGACTGTTATGTCAAACCATCCAACAACAATTAATGGGCAATCCCAACCCACATTGGCGCAAATTCTTCAAGTCCTTGAACAAGATATGTGCGAACTGCATATGCGCTGGAAATTATACCGTGAATTGTTTACGCACTCTGGTGAACGAATAGATCTTCTCAATTCAGTGGCACCAGCTCTTTGGGCAGCATTGCAACGCATTATACAAGACAGCGTATATCTTTCGATTGCACGACTTACTGATGCGGCCCAATCCTGCGGCCATTCAAACTTCACTATAGCAAGCCTTACGATAGCCGCGACAAATGAAGGATTGGATCAACTCGCATCAGATATTGACGCACACATAACTCGTATCCGTAGCGCAGCCGAGACCATACGGTGGCATCGTCATAAGCGACTTGCACATAAGGACGCAGATGTTGCACAAAAGAACAGTTACGACCGGCCATCAATATTGGCTATAGAAAATGTATTGAACGAACTTAGGACAACCTTTAATCACATACGATCTTCTATCGACCTACCTCACTGTGCCTATGAACATGTTCAATATGCAGGAGGTGGAAACTCGGTTGCTCGATGTCTGGCTCAAGGATGTCGACTAGCAAAATTAAGGCGCAGGGTGCTTAGTGGAACTCTATCGCCAGAACAATTGACCCAAGAGTTAGTTAAAAGAGAAAATAATGCTCAAGATTGACGGTTCCCAAGGTGAAGGTGGTGGGCAGATACTGCGGTCGTCGCTGGCGTTGGCGATGGTGACGGGGCGGGGCTGTTGTGTGCAGAAAATTCGTGCAGGGCGCAAGAAGCCGGGGCTGTTGCGGCAGCACCTGACGGCGGTGCGGGCGGCGGCTGAAGTCTGCAGCGCGACAGTCGAGGGTGACGAGATCGGTTCGAAGCAGATCTCGTTCGAGCCGGGCAAGGTGAAAGGCGGCGCGTACACGTTCAGTGTCGGCACGGCCGGCAGCGCTACGCTTGTCCTGCAGACCGTGCTCCCCGCGTTACTGCTTGCCGATGAACCCAGCACACTCACGCTCGAAGGTGGAACGCACAACCCGTTTGCGCCGCCGTTCGACTTCCTGGCTAAGACGTTCCTGCCGCTGGTGAACCGGATGGGTCCGCGTGTGACGACGACGCTCGAGAAGCACGGCTTTTACCCGGCGGGCGGCGGACGCTTTACCGTTTCGATCCAGCCGACCGGGCAGCTCAATCCATTCGAACTTATTGAACGCGGCGAGGTCGTGCGCCGTTCTGCCCGCGCACTGGTCGCCAACCTCTCTGAGAAGATCGCTGAGCGTGAGTTGACGACCATTCATAAGAAGCTCAATTGGCCCGACGACTGCCTGCACGTGGAGGTCGTGCCGGATTCACCCGGGCCGGGCAACGTCATCATGCTTGAGGTCGAGAGCGAAAACATCTGCGAAGTTTTCACCGGCTTCGGCGAACTGAATCGAACGTCCGAGCAGGTCGCGGGACACGCGGTGCAGAAGTGTCGTGAGTACCTGGCCAAGGGCGTCCCCGTCGGCGAGTACCTGGCCGACCAGTTGCTGTTGCCGATGGCGATCGCGGGCAACGGCACATTCCGCACGGTCCGACTGACCCGGCACACTCGTACGCATATCGATCTGATTCACCAGTTTCTGGATTGTCACGTCACTTGCGATGAGCAGGGTCAGGAAGGCGTGGAAGTATCAGTCGGCTAGAACAGGCTGAATTCAATCGTAGCGTACTGGGCACCCATCAAAATCGTTGGCGTCGGTAGACCCGCGTCGAGGGCAGGCGTTATGAATAGCCATACCCCGAAGGGGTAAAAGAATGTAGCCATGGGTGAAGCGCAGCGCAACCCGTGGACATCGAGTTGTTATATTTACTCCAACCCGCCCCGGCAGGGGCGGCGCAGAGGTAGCCGATGCAACCTTCACCCCATCCGGGGCGAGCAGCAATATGCGAAACATCTTCCACGGGTTACGCTGCGCTTCACCCATGGCTACAAACCGACGCCCCGCTGGGGCGATTGCCGGGCGTTTCACTTGGCAGTTGCAAGATCAAAACGCATTGTCCGCCACAGGTTGATTGAACGTGGCGACACCCCAGATACGTATGTCGGCTGATCAATCGGTCAATATCGCCAGTTGCTTGCCCGCAGCGCGCACGGCCGAAGCGTCAGCGTAGAACTCGACTTGCGCTGCGGGGATCAGGCCGGCTAATGGATGATCCAACGGATAGGCTGTTTGCCCGAGTTGACTGGACACGAATTGGTTTTCGTCGGGATCAACTCGGCCGACCCAACTGAAAGGCGGCGGCTTGAGTTGCGCCGGCGGTGCAGCGAACTGTCCGGGTGGCCTTGTCCCGTAGGATTCCGGTGCATCGGGAAAACGTTCGGTAAAAGCCTCAGCCGGGAGGGCCTGGCTGTTCGTTCGGGATTGCCGGTAGGAATCCACGGCCCACTTACCTGCAGCCGCCACCGCAAACAGGATCAACAACACGGCGGCGATGCGGACGATCCACATCCATATCAATGGTCTGGCTCGTGTGAGTACAAGCGTCTGGCCGCTGCTCGACAGCATGTGCGTGCGTTGTGTGGATGAGCCGGTCAGCGCTCCGCTTAGCCCAGTGAGGCCGGAGCGATTTTCCGCAGCAGCCCTGGCGGCGGTGTGCGGATCGATCACGAGTGAGGCGGGATCGACCGAGAGTCCAACGTTTTCCAGTCGCAGCGATGCGGCGAGGTCGGTTGCAGTCGGGCGTTTATCCGGATCGATGGCCAACGCCCTTTGCACAAGCAAGGCCAATCGTTCAGAGCACTCGGGATTGAGATCGCGCGGATCGGGTCGGGGCGCATGACGGTGTTGCTCGACGATTTCCTTGAGCTTCGTGCCTTTGAACGGTGGCTGGCCGGTCAGCGCATAGTAAAGAGTCGCGCCGAGTGAATAGATATCGTAGGCGCCGGTGGGCTCGCATCCGGGCTCGGCCTCGGGCGGCAGGTAATGCGGCGTGCCCACAGCCCGGCGTGTGAAGTCGAACGGATCATTCGGGTCTTCCCAACGCACCAGCCCGAAGTCGACCACCTTGCATCGGCCGTCGCGCGTGAGCATCAGGTTATGAGGTTTGATGTCACGGTGGATGATGTTCAGCCGGTGGGCGACGGTCAGTAGCGAGGCGGCGTCGGCGATCAACGGGCAGGCCGCTGCCGGTGGCAGTTTGCCTGCTGATTTGACGACCTGTTCGAGCGTCCCGCCTTCGATCATCTCACTGGCGATGTACCACCAGCCCATGTGCTCGTTGATCTCATAGATATGCGCGGCATTCGGATGATCGAGCTTGGCCGCTGCTCGCGCCTCGCGCAAAAACTGTCGGACACTGCGATCGTCATCCATGCCCTTGATGCGCTTGCGCAGAACCTTCAACGCAACGATCCGGTCGAGGTTGGTGTCCATGGCCTGCACAACCATGCCCATACCCCCCTCGCCCAACGGTCGCAGCAGTTTGAAGTGCCCGAGTTTCTTGCCGATCCATTTATGCACCCCCTCGTCCACACCGATCACGCGCGTCTGATCCTCCGGCCCACAGATAGCCGTCTCCTCTGGATCAAGGTCCAACAAGGATTCACTGAACTCATTCGAGTCGGCTAATCCGATTTCATGAGGATCAGGATCGATCACGGTTCAACCTCCGACGTCAGACCTCGGAAGTACATCAGCGTCAGCACGCTTTGCCTGCCACGGCGTTCCTCACTCACGTCGCCTTCATCTGAAACCAGCGCGATAAAGTCGGTGGAACCGATACGGCAAACGCTGTCGACATTCAGGTCCCGGACCCGTGCAACGAGTTTTGGAGTGTCCTGCTTGTTTCCGCTCCACCAGTATAAGGCAGCATCGAGATTCACCAACGGGTACGCCTGCTCGTCGCCAAGTTTCGGGCCGTTACTCAACGCTGCGGAAATCAGATAACCGCCGGTCACCGGGTCCCAGGTCAGGTCCGTCACGCCTCGTCCGCCCAAATCCAACCGGAACAAGTCTGTAACCTGTAATAACTGTGGGTCATTGGCATCAAATGCCTTGTCGACACCTTCAAGCACAAACAGCAATGCGTCTTCACCAGCTTGAGGATTGCGCAAACCACACAAGAGCGTACGTCGATCCGGCGTCCAGCAAACCCCCTCGACGTTACCCCAGCGATCCGTGTTCTCATTACGCGACACGTTGTATGAACTGTAGCGAGACACATGCAATGCATCGAAGTGCGCATCCAGCGACATCCGGATCGTGTCCCCCGAAATCACGCTGACCCTGCGTTTATCGACCTGACCGGTTTCGTCCATGTAAATGCGCGCCAAGTGTTCACGCTTGATCCGGTGGGTTCCATCAGCATCATTGCTCAACGAACAAACCACCAACACTTCGTGCCCGCCCCCGACAGCGGGCCGGACCGCCATCGCTTCGGCATCCATCAGCAAAAGCTTTTCGTTGTCGACCACAACCTGTGCTTCGGGCGAACCGATGTAAATTTCATCACCGGTCACATCAGTGATCAACGTCAGGATGACGTGGCTGTGCCGGTCGCTGACCATCACCATCCGATCGCCCGCCCACGCGATACTGGAACACTCCAGCGGTTTGGGTTCCGGGTCCTGCGGGTGGATCGATGTAAGCAGGTTCATCGTAATGTCCTGCTGAGCGATGACCGGCGGATCGATCACGCCGTAACGTAACTCCACGACCTGGCCATGACACACAGCTACCAACAACCCGATGCAGATGACCGTCACTAATAACCATCCACCCGGTTTGAATCGCTCGCTCGGAATGGTTCGAATACCATCCATTGCTAGGCCGCCTGAGGTTCGATGTGATGCTCCATTCTAATCTTGATTGGCAGATAATCAATGCAAGTTGAGCCGTCGGGTCTGAATCAATGGCTGGAACAGCATATTTCCGGGCGAATGAGGGATTATGGTTCGATTTTCACACCGACAGCGGTTCCAACGTATGATGTCGGCGACGGCTATCGATTGAGAGTCACATCGCTGGATTCATCGATGTCGTGAGATCAAGGCTTAACCTTCACACAGATTGAATTCTCGGCAATCGCCCATGCGGTCACATTCATGGCTAATGATGTGGCGACAATGAAGATTGGCGCGTATCGGTTGATAGCATGTATTGAAGTACCAAGGCAGTTATTCACATCGAAGTACTCGATCAGAGGATTTGTGCTACTCGACCCATCATTTGATCCCACAACTCACCATTAATAAGATATCAAAATCGATTTCGGAACGATGGCAATGGCACATCAAGAATATAATTTCCTATCGGATGGCGGTTTCACGAGACATTGACGTCGAAAGACAAGTAACACAGTTGATCAGATTGTGCTCCGATTGCTTCACCAACCTGTTGTATGACACAAATCAAAAGTCCCGACTTTTCAGTGAACTACCCGCTCTGGACGGGAGCATGGATTGATCCAACACTTCGCATAGCATCTTGCAGGAGAAGTAGGATGGAAAACAACGGTTTACGGTCAGTAATGTGCAGGCCCACAGTTAAGACTTTTGCGACAGCGTGCTGCGCCGTCGTCTTAATACTATTCGCATCAGGCTGCCAGACAGGATCACGCAACGAACAATTGTCTGATGCTGATAACGATGCGCTACCGGTGTTGCGCATAGGCACGGCCGCATCCGCTCCACCACTGGTGTTCAAACTTGAAGGCAATGTTGTCGGCCTCGAGATTGATCTGGCTGATGAACTGGCAAAACGACTCAAACGTCAGCCGCGCATCGTTTCCATCTACTTTGACAACCTGCCGTTGGAACTGAGGAGAAAACGGATAGACATCATCATGGCTGGGATGACGGTCACAGCTAAACGTCAGGAAACCATGGCGTTCTCCGAGCCTTATCTCAACGCCGGCCAGCGACTGCTCTTCCGCGCGGACAGCAAGCTTAACGCGGACACCTTGGACCGGGCAGGCAACCGCATCGGCGCGGAAAACAGTTCAACCGGCTCGATCTTCGCACATGACGCTTTCAAACAAGCAGAGGTCGTTGACTACCCGACGCTCGCGAACGCGGTCGAAGCCTTACGACAAAACAAAGTCTCCGCGGTCATTTACGATGCACCCGCCGTCGCGTGGATCATCAAGCAAGACCCCGAACAGTTGTTCACAAGCCCGCCGGACTTTTTAAATCAAGAATCCATCGCCTGGGCCGTCCACCCGGACAACGACGAACTGCTCGCCCAGGTCAATCAGGCACTGACTGACATGCGTGCCGACGGCACACTCGATCGATTAATCGAGAAGTGGCTGGGTTCGCAGTAACTTGAAAAGGGGGTCTATCCCCAAGAAAAATCATTGCACGGCCCTGTGCGAATACTGAATAAAGCAATCCATTAGTTATTCATAGGGCTCGTTTTTACGTTTTCAGATTAAACAAAATCTGCAATGGCTTCCCGTAGACGACCTGCCGTATCACTATCACGAACCGCGACGGTAACACACGCCACATCGGTTATCTGCTGAGCGGCATGACGAATTCCTTGAATACACGCTTGCATACTCAGCTTGCCATAACCCGTGGCAAGCGCGGGCAATACTGCCGAGGTAGCGCCATGCTCCGCTGCCAGCGCTGTTGCACGGCTAATAACCTCGGCCACTACCTGCGGACTGGATTCATACATCCCATCGACCGCAACCGCGTGCAGTATCACACGGTAAGGCGTCCCACTTGCATCTACCGCAACAACCGTTCCGCGAGGTACATGCCGAAGACTATGTTCGTTTAAATAGGCGTTCAACCGCTCCTGCATCGTATTGCCGTATCGACGCAACAGTTCGCCGCCAACACCACCTGACAATGTAAGAAACACATTGGCCGAGCAGATCAATGCTTCAGCCTGCACATCGAAGATATCGCCGTGATGTACTGCCCAACGTGTCATCTGAGGTTCATTCCGTTTGCTCGATAAACTCTGCCGGCACGTGCTCGGTCAGCCAGACGTTGTTGCCCGTGACGTAAAACGTGTAACCCTGTTCGTGCATCCGTTTGGCATCGATTGCAAGAAGGGCCGGCTTGCCATGACGCATCCCGACAGCGAGCATCGTCTGCTTGTCCGTTGACATATGCACGTGATGGCGGTTGCCTTTATTGATGCCACTATCAAAGATCGACTCCAGGTTCCGCGTAGCTGTGCCGTGATACAACACCTCAGGGGGGACCGCCGGCTCATACCCCAGATCGATCTCCACCGAATGCCCCTGTCGGGCACGGATCTGTTTGCCATCGGCGCTCAATTCAAATCGCTGCTTATCACTCTCGGCTACGACACGCTCGATCAACTCTCGCGAGTAAAACGTGTCATGCTCTTCAAACGCTCGTAATAGAGCATCGACCGCTACCCAGCCGTTCTCCCCCAGCATCAGGCCGATCGTGTCCGGCCGATGTCGCAGAACATAGCTCAACGACTTACTGACTTTCTTTATCTTTTCCTGCCCCATCTTCCGCGTCCTTCTTAAATAGAGCCAAACCAGCATACACACCGGAATACAACTTGGCATCTACATGGCCCCCCGCCTGTGCCCACTGCTTGATCCAATCCACTAATTCATCAACCGGCACTTCATGCACCCGGATATCTTCCTTGTCGTCGCCCCCGCCGGGCCCGGTCCTGGTCAAGCCTGTCGCAAGGAAAAACGTTACCGCTTCATCCGTCAAGCCCGCCGAGGAATATCCCGTAAACAAGCGCCGCCATAGTGAAGCCGAATAGCCCGTCTCTTCTTCTAATTCTCGCTTGGACGCAACCAATAAACTCTCATCTTCATCCACATCCCCCGCAAGCCCGGCAGGCAACTCAATCACACGCCCCCCCACCGCCGGCCTGATCTGTTCCACCAGAACAATCCGCCCGTCCCCATGCATCGCCACAATCGCCACCACCCCGCTCGAACCCCTGCGCGCGACATACTCCCACTGACCGGTTTGCATAAGGTTCAGGAATCGGCCCTTATAGAGCGTATCAGGATTTAACGATGTCATATCTGGTTGCCTTCTTAAATCATGCCATAGGAGTTTCGCGATATATTCATCTGTGTACATATCTTTATCGCAAACGATTGGTCATCGGTACACTCATATAATATCTGCTCCGATATTCGCTGACGCCGGGTATACCCTCTCTACCGGGATGAGCAAATCACCTACACCCTTCTGATCGAGTATTGTCTTTTGTTTGTGTACAAATTCAGTAATGTCGATGACTTCCCGAATCCATTCATCGGAATACTTTCGTAACACCGCTCCGCGAAGCCCCAGTTGTACCGCACGGCGATCAACCGGCTCGCCCCGTGGATCATGATCCGGATCCCATTGCGAACGCACATCTGATTCAGCCACCGCAGCCTGCCATACCGAACGTGCCGTATATCGTTCAGGATAAAATGACGATGGAACCGCCTGCTCACAAATAGCATCAAACCCTGCCTGTTCCATCCGGATCGCCAGTACACGCTCCTGTCCGGATTTTGAAGCCCAACCACAACGATACATCATCCAAAGAAAGTTAGGCTTAATCCAACTCATGCGATTGAAGCTGAAGTCTTGACCAAATCGACCATGCGATACCGCATACTCCGCGATTGACGGACGATAGGCCTGATAAACAACAATCGTTGAATCATCATACTGAGCCATGATATGTCGACCTGATTCAGGCCAACATGGCTGTTGTTCGATAAATTTTTCAGTTAGCAATCTCATGATCTCGCCGTTCAACAGAAAAACAAATACGTATAGCTCCACAATACACACATGCCGCTAATCATCCATCATTCATGAGCGAATATGACTCCCTCGCCCTTGTCCATTCTTTGGGTATCGCATCGGGGCCTGCCGATAGCGAAACAATCCCGCCAACGATCGCGGCCGTCGTATCGATATCGCCCCCAGCAGACACACAGGTCCACAGCGCATCGGTGTACGAATCCAGATTGTGAAACGCGCACCACAAACAGAACGGCACCGTGTCATACGAAATAATCCGAGAGCCATTACCCAGTGTCCGCACAACATCTTCAAGCGAAGTATCTGCAGGTAATGCCGCTGCCTGCTTGAGGTTCATGCGTGTCAATCCGTCGGGCGTGTGCTCGATCAGCACGTCAAATAGTGCTGATGGTTCAGGATTGATCAGCCTCTTATCAATACGCACCGCAAGCGCTGCAGCCAACGCAACCGCGATCGTGCCGGCCTGCCCCTCTGGATGAGCATGGGTAACTTCCGCGCTCAGCTTCGCTTCAGACACAACCTTCTTAAGGTCATCCGCAAAGTATGCACCCAATGGCGCGACACGCATCGCACCGCCGTTACCCATTGAGCCTTCCCCGCCGAACATCTCGTAAGCAGCGACGCGCCAATCAGCCCCGCCAGCAATGTCTGCAAGTAAGCGCCTTGCACCGGGGCCATAGCCTCGAAGCGGATCACCTGCAAATACCGTCGCGAAACGCTTGGCAAGTTCTTCCTGATCGATACAACCATGAACCTGTAACGTCCTGACGATCGAGATTGCCATCGCCGTGTCATCTGTGTAGGACCAGAACGGCGGAGGCGCTTTTCGTGACACGATCAGGCCCACGTTACCCGGAGCAAAAAACCGCTGCCCCAAAGCGTCTCCCGTCGCTAAACCATTAAGCGATTGCCGTGCGAGTTCTAACCTTTCATTTTTTTCCAAGATAAATTCACTCATATCACTTCGACTCCTACTTTACGCATCTCATCCACCGCCTTACCACAATCACCGGGATTCAATTCAACGCCTCGACATCCTTCGAGTATCAACCGCGTTACAAAACCTTCCTTGACAGCATCCAGTGCGGTGAACTTCACGCAGTAATCCGTTGCCAGGCCCATCACATCAACCTCAGTCACGCCGCGTGATCGCAACATGTCTGCAAGGCCGGTCGATTTTCGGTGGCCGTTGTCGTAGAAACCGCTGTAGCTGTCGATATTGAGATCGGTTCCTTTTTGAACCACCTCATTGATCCGCTCAACATCCAGGCCGTTGCATAACTCAGCACCAACCGTCCCCTGCACGCAATGGTCAGGCCAAAGGATCTGCTGCAGGCCGTTCCATTCGATCACCTCGCCGACCTCCCGCCCGGCATGCGAACCGGCGAACGACTTGTGCCCCGCCGGGTGCCAGTCCTGTGTCGCTACGACCAGTTCATACGCCGGCATCAATCGGTTTGCGACCGAAATCACCTCATCACCCTTCGGCACAGCAAGCGCCCCGCCGGGTTCACTGGGCGTAAAGTCGTTCTGGATATCAACGAGTAGTAACGCTTTCATAACTAGCTCCAATCAATACGGGGGTAGCAACCTGCGAAGCCCGTGAATCAAAACAATCGCGATAAAAACAATGTTTCTCAAAAACAGTTTGATCGGTGACAACTCTGGCGGCGATTCAACTTGCCCGCTTTCACAGGCCTCCGTCAAGCGTTGTGCCGAAGCATCCATCCACCTCATCGTGCAAGGCCACTCCGATATACCATTGATCCACTCCGTAGGGATGCCTTGTTTGCCTACCTGTGCCCCCGCAAGCGCTCCGGTAATTGCAGCCACGGTATCCGTGTCCCCGCCCAACATCACGGCCGCCTCCACCGCTGACCGAAAATCGCCTTGATGTTTGAACCAGCAGTAAACCGCCGCCGGCACGGTGTGATTCACAAAACCGCTTACGCCACAATCCAAACCCGCTTCATGCATATACGCGCTTGTTTCACAGCCACATTCAACCAGTTCAACAGCTTGTTGCAAACGCTCGTAAAGTTCATGATCGTTCACAGAAGCAAACACCTCGCGGGTGATATCGTTCGCAGTCAGAGCCTTGCCATCCGCGGCACCTATCATGTGTGCTAGCCCGGCAACCACGGCCGCACCCTCTTCCGCGTGTGGGTCAGAATGCGTTATCCGAGTCGACACCTTAACCAGCGCTTCCATATGCTCTCTTGAATGAGCGAACAATCCCAACAATGCACTTCTCATCGCCGGCCCATTGCCCGCACTGTTCACACCGCTCCGCTCCGGTGAAACGCCTAACCACAACTTCACGCATGCCCGTAGCGTCCCAAACCCGACGCCGCCCGGTAATCGCAAAAACCACCAACGCAGTCGACGGGAAAATTCTCCCAGGAAACTTTCAGCTTCACCCGCAGAACCAATCAGCGACTGTGCAACCATGACTGTGTGCTCCGTATCATCGCTGCACAAACCACGCCGACCTACTAATGCATGGTGTAACGGCGCTTCACCAAACAGCCGCTTCGCTCGACGCGGATGCAAACCCTCGCGTGGCAAGCCGATCGCATCGCCAACCGCCGTGCCGAAAAGGCAACCCTGAATGTGTTCAAAACGATCCATCACACATCAACCGTTACAGCTTCGTACTCTTGCGATCCGCTACAAGCACCCTCTACCAATTCCTCTGGATAAGCTTCAATAACTCCAGCCACTAAAGCATCGATCGAATCCACGACATCTATCGCTGGCCGTCTCAATCTGACATGCTCCTCCAGATCAAACCGCCTCGGATAACTTGGGTGCGCCCCGACGACGATCGGCTTGTTCGTGTTCAGCACAAGCCCTAATTCAAAAAACGTGATTGGACACACCGACTTGCCGGGGAACCAGAACGCGATCAACGAGGCTTTGTTCATATGCCGTTCTTCCCAAGCAATCTGCTGTCTGTCGACTTCATGATCCCCATGCGGATAAGACAGCCATCTCGGATTCAACACCACCCAACGCGTCCCGCATAACATCGAAGCAACCTTCACCTGCCAGGACTCGATATCCCCTACACCCCCAGCAAGAAACACGCTCGGTTCATCCGCTTGATATTCGAATGGCGCTTCAACATACTGCATGGCTATATCTCGAAATTAAATCCCTCGCGCGTCTTCTTGTCATACTTCGCTTTATCAAACCGGTACAGCTTCGCTGCGCGATGCGCGACATCCTTTTCGATTTCATTCATCTCAATAAGAATGTCCATGCTCAGGATCTTTTTGCGAAAGTTGCGCTTGTCCAGTTCACGGTCGAGCACTATCTCGTACAGGTGTTGCAGCATTCGCAGCGGGAACTTGTCGGGCAGCAGCTCAAACCCGATCGGCTGATACCGCAGCTTGCCACGCAAACGCTCGAGCGCGACGTCCAGGATCTTTTCATGATCGAACGCCAGGGCCGGCAGGTCGTTGATCGCGAACCAGGCGGCGTTGCGCGCATCGGTGCTGGCATGCACGTTGTGGCCCTCAAGATTCACCAGCGCGTAATAGGCGACGGTCACCACTCGTTCGCGCGGGTCGCGATCAACTTCGCCGAACGTGTAGAGCTGCTCGAGGTAGATCTCGCTCAAGCCGGTCTCCTCCTCAAGCTCGCGGCGGGCCGCTTCGTCCAGCGTCTCATCCACACGGACGAAGCCCCCCGGAATCGCCCACCGCCCCGCGAAAGGCTCAAGGTCGCGCTCGATCAGCATCACCTTCAGGTCATCCTCATCCAGCGCAAAAACAACGATGTCCACCGTCAGCGCCGCTCGCGGAAATTCGTATGTCTTAGCCATCACACACCTCTTCGTGTCTTATTTACACTTAGTTTCGTGTATATATTACACTATGTCAAGCGGATTATTTGATTTTCCGTCAAATGCCCTTTCTTTTAGACTAGGGGAATGAATATTTCGGGATTAATCCACATCGAAGAATCGCTCTGGTGTGTTACAAAGCCAATAGGGCTCCCAGCTTACGACTTTTCTTTCGAGCAGTTTTTCTCATGCCGCCATCCATGGAATCTGGATGAGCCGGTGGTGGCTGTCGCTCGCCTGGGTACTGCGCCGGACTACGAACAGCGATTTAATGAGTTTGAATCGTTGGGTGTAAGGCTGATACATACCCCCGCTGAGTATCAGCGAACCAGTGAACTACCAACCTGGTACTCACTGTTGAAAGACTTGACGCCTCGCAGTGTCTGGTTTGATCACAAACCTGCAAGCAAAGAAGTCGAACAGCACTTCCAATGGCCCGTGTTTGTGAAAGGCCAAAGACAGACAAACCGCCACAATAAGGATACGTCAATCATTGACGGGGCGAAACACTTTGAATCGCTTATGACACGATGGGATGACGATGAGATTCTGCGTTGGCAGAAGGTCGTATGCCGTGAATTTGTGCCCTTGCGTCCGGTTGGTCCTGCGTCAGTTGGATTCCCTAAGAGTTATGAGTTCCGCACATTCTGTTGGAGGGGTGAGTGTGTCGCTGTGGGACGCTACTGGGTCTCCGAAAGCTTTGCGCCGACGGATGGTGAGTTAAAACAAATTCGCGATCTCGCAGAAGAGGCCGCCCGACGACTCAATGTGGTCTTTGTTGTGATCGACATCGCACAAACCGTCATTGGAGACTGGATCGTTATCGAATGTAATGATGGACAGGACAGTGGGTACGCAGGCGTGTCACCTCTGAGTATGTGGCGTCGGATTATCGATATCGAAAGGCAGCGCATCTGAGCCTTTTTACTCATATGCAGATCGTAAGCCATATCTTTATAACTCACGCAGCTCGCGCTTAAATCCGCCTGAGAGGATCGGGAATCGGCACCAGGTTTTGGGGTCCAGGTTTTTGTCGTCCACGTGGAAGCTGGGGGCGAACCGCTCGCGCTTCCACTGGTTTCGGCTCCAGAGGGAGAAGAAGCGCTGCACCCATTTGCCTAAGACCTGCGGCTGGTACTGCGGGAACCGCGTCTGCAGTTCCGCCAGCGCCTCGGCAGGGGAACGCTTGCGGCCGATCGCTTCGTGTTCGATCGCGTCCAGCACGTCGTAAGGCATCAGATCATCTTCATCCGTCTGCTTCTTATCTTCGGGTCGCAGTTCTGCTGTCGGCGCTAACTGATTCACCGCGCTCACGGCTTCGATAGGCCCGACACCATCAGGACCAAACCGCTCAAGCCAGACAAGCCATTGGCGCAGAAACGCTTTGTCGATACCGGCGATCGGGCTGATCCCGCCGCAGGTGTCGCCATCCATCGTTGTATAACCCACCGCCGCCTCGGAGCGGTTGCTGGTTGCCAGCAGTAACTTGTTCTGAAGGTTCGCCAGCATCCACACACCCGGTGCCCGCACGCGCGCCTGGATATTCTGCAACGCGATATCGTCCCGCTCCCACGAAAGATCGCGACCGATCGCGCCTTCGATTAAATTGATGTAGCCTTGATTGAGCGCATCGATATCGAGTTCGTAATGCGTTGAACCGATTGCTTCTGCCACCTTACGAGCCGCATCACGCGTCTTGTCCGAGCTGTTGCGTGTCGCCTGGTACGCAGTAATCAACAGTTTGGATGTATTGCTTACCGCTTTGGTATCGGCGGTATCGATCCCGAACCGTTTCGCAAAGCCATCGGCCCCAAGTTCTGCCAAACCAAGATCAACCATCAAACGAACAAGACACGCCACCGCCGTCGAGTCCGCTCCCCCGCTTAATGAAACGACGAAGCCCTGCGACTTGCTCTTACGTGCATAATCAAACAATCCCAGCGCAATCGCGCGTGTAAATGCCTCCTGCTCGATAAAGTCGGATGCCTCCCAAGGCTCAACCTCGGATTGTGACACCTCCGGCTGACCCGCAGGCAATGCATAATCCACTTCCACCAATCCCGCATCCGCTTCAAGATGTGGCAATCGGCTGGCGAGTTGTGATCGCTGCGTGCGCGTTGCGTCGATATCCACCACCGCATCGGTCAGCACTACGGGCCTGTAACTGAACCGCGGCCCCTGCGCGACAAGCACAACTCGGGCAGACACAACAGCGACACCCCTCGCTGCCGCGCCTGCTTTATTGCTTGTGCGATATTCGCCGCGTTGTTATCCCAATCCAAAGGCGTCTGGTTCAACGCGGCAGCGCCCACACGGATGAGTTTCATAGCCGCGCCCCTTTACCACGATTAAGCGCCGACGCAAGGATCGGCGTCACCGTTCGGATATCAAGAAACCCTTCGCTCAACTCCGCCGCTTGCAGCGCGCTTGGATGACTATCCGTGCAGACGATCGCTTCGAGCAAGCCCGAAGCTTTCAGCTTCTTGATCGAATCTCCTGGGAACAGGCCGTGCGTTGTGACGGCTTTGACACACTTCGCACCCGCATCCAGATAAGCCCGCGCGGCGTTCAACAGAGAATCACCGGAGCGCACCATATCGTCGTAGATCACCACGTTCTGCTCCGTGACATCCGCGCTCATCGCGGTGACTTCCGGGTTGCCGTCTTCTTTCCTGCGTTTAAATACGAAACTTGCGGGCACGTTCAGTTCATTGGCAAGCGATTCCACCCACTTCGCGCGCCCCGCATCCGTACACGCAAGTACGTACCGTTCGCCGCCCAGTTCGCGTATCGCCTCGGTGATAAGCGGTTTTGCATACACATGCACCGGGTGCGAAGGCCCTTCAAAGTAGTACTGTATCCCCTCAGCATGCAGGTCCAGCAGCACGATGCGGTTTGCCTGAACACCGTGCGGGATCGATGAAAGCAACCTTGCCCGCGTCTTCGCCTTGACGATCTCGCCGCTCTTGACCGCCCGGTCCATCGTCGCATAGCCGAGGTAAGGCAAGACAAGCGTCAGCGATCGCGCCCCTTCCTGCACCAGTCCGCACGATAAGTCGAACAGCTCAAGCGTATCGCTGTCGCTGCACGTTCCGCCGACGATAGCAACGTGCTGATCGTCAACATTGCTCATGATGCGGTGATACCGTTCGCCATCGAGAAACGTCTTGCGTTCGATCTCGCCTTTATCAACGCGCGCTTCCGACGCCAAACCATTTAACATATACGCATATCGCTCGGTGCTGAATAGCAACATCAATCCAACTCCGCCTGGGCGAGCCCGCGCTCGCGCGTGTCATCGATCATCCTGTTACGCAACTCGTGCAGGCCCGGCTCAAGCCCGACCGGATACTCATGCGGATTCATAAACCGCTGCGTCCCCGGATGCACTTTGGCAAGCTCCGCTTGCGCCCGATCACGCAATACTTCCAAAGGCTCATCCTCAAACATGATCTTCCCATCACGAGCGATCGGGATCAATAGATCACGCACACTTGCCTTTGCGCTGATCTTCTTGCGTCGTGTCGGGTCTTTTGGATCGACGATCAGCCTCGCATCATCCACACCCAGGAGTTCATCGTAGATCATGTCCGCTACGTGGCCAGTATTGTTTTCAAATCGGCGGACCTGGAGCACGCCGGGGATACTCGTCTTGATCGCCTGCTCGGATAGCTTGACGCGGTGTTCCCATTCGCCACCTTCATCGCATATCGCGCCGAGTTTATACACGCCCCCAAGCGCCGGCTGATCGTAAGCCGTCGCCAGCTTCGTACCGACGCCCCAGACCGCGATCGTCGCGCCCTGCTGCTTCAGGTCCTGGATGATGTGCTCATCCAGATCGTTCGACGCAACGATGGCCGCCTTTTCGAATCCCGCTTCATCAAGCAGCCGACGTGCTTCGATGCTCAGGTACGCCAGGTCGCCCGAATCGAGGCGTAGGCCTGCCATCTCGTAGCCACGATCACGCAGCTTCAGGCCCGCTTCGATCGCGTTACGCACGCCGGCGATGGTGTCGTACGTATCTACCAGAAAAACACAATTGTTCGGCATTGCCTCAGCATACGCATCGAACGACGCCAGCTCATCCTCAAAACTCATCACCCAGCTATGCGCGTGCGTCCCCTTGACCGGGATGCCGTACAGCTTCCCCGCAAGCACGTTACTCGTCGCATGGCAACCCCCGATATACGCAGCCCGGCTCGCCGCCAGCGAACCATCCACACCCTGAGCCCTTCGTAAACCAAACTCCAATACCGAGTCCCCCTTGGCGGCATGACAGACCCGCGCTGCTTTCGTCGCTATCAAAGTCTGGAAGTTCACCAGATTCAGTAGCGCCGTCTCCAATAACTGTCCTTGCAGGATCGGCCCGCGCACGCGCACCATCGGTTCGTTACCGAATACAGCCGTACCCTCCGGCACCGCATCGACATCGCAACTGAATCGAAGCTCGCCAAGGTAATCCAGGAATCCCTTTTCAAATAACGGCCGACCATCGTTGCCTTCAAGCGTCGCCAGGTATTCCAGATCGCAGGCTTCAAACTTAAATGAACGCAGCAGGTCCACCACGTGCGACAGACCCGCCGCGATCGCATACCCCCCGCCGAACGGCGGCTTGCGGAAGAACAGATGAAACACCGCCTGCTGGTCCGACCGCCCCAGCTTCCAATAGCCGTACGCCATCGTCAGTTGGTACAGGTCGGTCAACAGCCCCAGCGGGGTCCGGTAGATCGCATTGAGTTGTCCCATACTTAACTCCTTACTTAGTGTATAATACACACTATCTTGCCTGTCAAGCCAATCTCACGCCGATAGGATCGCCAGAGCATCCGATCAGAATCGCTGTTGCCATCATTAATCTTTATCAAATAATTAGTTACAGCACAAATGACGCTGGCAGCCTCACAGCTTTGAACCCATCATCATGCCAACCGCGTAGGGCGGCACGGGCAACTCACACAGCGAAACATGGCCGAATCCAGCCTCAACCAAAAGAGCTTCCAAGGCTTGCGGCGGATGTACCTGTCCCTGCTGCGTGCGTAATGCCAACCCCAGCGCGTATAGCGCTCGGTTCACATCCCCTTCCGCCTGCCCCGGGAAGATATCCATCACCGCGATCCGCCCGCCGGGCTTGATTGCTGCGTGCAGTTTCCTAAACAGCTTCAGGTTGCCTTCAACTGTCTCAAGATGCGTCACGTTGCCCACGATCGCCAAATCAAAACTATCAGCGGGCAAGTCGACTTCGTGATAGTTGCCGGCAATCAATTCCAGGCGATCGGATAAACCAAACCGCGCGGCCGTCTGCTTCGCGACTTCCAATACAGCAGGCCAATCCACCGCTGTCACCGTCGCGCTCGCCGCGTGCTTAGACAGCGACAAACTCCAGATCGCAGAGCCGGCGCCGATATCCAGCACCTTTTCGATCGGCTGCTGTTGATTGCTCAAGAGTTGCGCCGCTGCTTCCGCTGCGGGCCCGAGCATCCAGCCAAGCGCCGCCGCCTGCTTCTGGTAATGCGCTTCGCTCTGCTGAAGCGCGTCCATTGCCGCCATGGGCTTCCCGGTCTTCAAAAACTCCGGCAGGTGCGCCCAGTAAAGATCGCCCAACTCACGATACCCACCCGCGATCAGCATCCCCGCCAACGGCGTCAGGGTATATGCTTCATCAACGGCATCCACCAGGCCGAGCGCAGCCAGGACTTCGAGCAATAAACTTGTCGGCTTCTCCTGCGTCCCACAAACCCGCGAAAGTTCCGCCGCATTCATCGGCTCCTTCACCAGCGCATCCAAGACTCCTTGCCGCACAGCCTCTCGATACACATGCGCCGCGCCGTTCATATTCATCAGTCGAAAGTAGTCGGCTCGCATCTTCACTTCATCAATCATGAAACGCCGCCAATCTTCGCGACCGAGACCGTGAATATCCCCTCTTCATCAATCTCCATCGTCTGCTTTTCAAACCCTGCATCGCGCACCAGATCATCCAGCTCTTCCTGCGTGCGCCTGCGCATGATCCATGGGTCGCCCTCGCGATTGGTCAGTACGCGCGCGATCATCTCCACGCCCGGGTGCCAGGGCTGGCCATCATAGATCAGGTAGCCGCCATTTTTCATCGCCTGTGCGATCCCGCGTAACGACCTGCGCAGATAAGCATTGTCCGGATACAGTTCGTACAAGCCGCACACGATCACAACTGTCGGGGGCGGGTCCATCGCAGCCAGCGACCGCTCATCAAACGCATCGCCCAACTCAAAACTCACATTCTCCAGGCCCATCGCTTTAACGAGCTTTCGCCCGGCAACGAGGTTCGATCCCTGGTAATCACGCAAGACCGCGGTCACATGCGCATCGTTCAAATCTTTAAGCGTATCCAGCACGTATCGCCCCTGCCCGGCCGCGATATCCACGACATGCACCGGCTTGCTCGATTGCTTGAGCTGCATGATCGTCTGCTTCAATAACCTCTCAACATGCACCTTCCGCTGACGGACCGCACACCAGCCGATGTTGTTCAGGTACATCCGGTCGAACAACTTGCCGAGTAGCAGGCTCCCTCGCGATTGGTTTTCGTACACATAATCAAGCGTCTGCCCGGAATCAAAACCCGTCCGCCAACCGAGCCTTATACCTTTACTCAATAACCCAAGTGTCTTCATCGATAAGCGCTGAGCGCCGAAGAACAAGCCCTTGAACGATAGAGTTTTCAACGGCTCATTCAAGCGATCGTACTCGTCCCGCGTGTAGCCGAACTGATCCGCATCCAGCATCGGTCGTCGCCTGTCGTCGCTTTCATGGACGCTATCGATAAACCGCCGGATTTCCTCCAGCACCTCGGCGCGGCCTTTCTCGTGAAGGATGTCGTGGTACATCCCGTCGAAGTGGCGCATGCGTTTTTTAGTTGAACCGAGTCGTTCATAAAACGTGCGTTGCGCCTTCACCTTCACGACCCAGTCAGCCCCGCCGGATAAAACAAGCGTCGGCACACGGATCGCGCCCGCGTCGGCGATCAATCTTGTCGCGGTATCAAACAGACCCAGCAGGATATTCACCGCGATCGACCGCTCGATTAACGGGTCTTCATCGTATCGCCTCGCCTGCTCAGGATCGTGCGTCAACATCTTCGCTTTGACATAGCTCTTGACAAACGCCTTACCGCGAATCTTCTGAAGCAGGCGCAGCCCCGGCATCGCAAAAGGTACATAGAGCTTCACACGCAACGCCGGCGTCACCAGCACGAGCGACCGGATCGGCGGCGCATAATCATGCACCCACGCCGTGACCGTCACCGCTCCCACGCTGTGCGCAATCACCGATGTGTCTTCCATCGGGATGCTATGCAGCTTCAACACTTGCTTTACGAAGTAATCGATGTCCTTGACGATGTAACCCAGGCTCGGCGCATACCCGCGCTCGCCGGGCGACTTGCCATGCCCGCGCGCATCCCATGCGAATATGGCAGTATCCCGCAGATCCAACTCCTTTACGACATCACTGAACCGCCCCGAGTGTTCGTGCCCGCGGTGAAAAAGAAACAACGCTTTCTTTGCAGGCGTTTGCGGCAGCCAGGCACGGTAAAACAATTCCGTGCCGTTCCACATTCTCAGCGTATGTTCCGTCGCGCCATCTGACTCCTGACGTTCGTCTTGTATCAGTCCCGGTTCATGCAGTTGTGTCATGTCAAGTCCTCCCGGTTAACAACAGCATCAGCAACCCGCGATTTACGCTTCGCAAGCTGCTGGATGCTTTCACGCAGTTCATCACAGATCGCTCGTACAGATTCTTTACCACGGTTAAGATGTGCATACGTTCGGGGCTCGCCGATCAAAACCCGGATACGTTTCGGTCGAGGCAGCCACGCGCCTTTGGGCAAAGCTTCAAACGCTCCGTCGATATGGCACGGGCACACCGGCGTATCCGAACCTGCCAGCAGATAGCCGATCCCCGGCTTAAAGTCCCCCATCACCCCACTCACAGCCCGCGTCCCTTCCGGAAATAAAAGCAAGATCGTGTTCGGCCGATCAAGCAGGTTCCTGCATAAACTCAGGCTCTGTCGAATGCTCGTCTGCCGATCGAACGGCAACGCATTGACCATCACCGCAGAGAACGCAACCCTCGGCAAAGACTCAAAGAAAAAATCCTTCGCCGCCGCGGGAAACACACGGTGCAGCATATGGATCGGAAACGCAGACAACACACTGAGCGTATCCAGATGGCTCGTATGATTCGCCACCAGGACACACGAACCTTCACGAGGCAGATTTTCTCTGCCGACGATTGTTAAGCCGTGATAAGCGCGCATCCAAGTTCGGATCAGGCACGCCGCCGCCGACCGCATGGTGTAGACCATCAGGTCGGGCTCGCGCGGGAATCGCCGCAATCGATCCTTCACGGATTGATCGATATCTTCCGCGGTCTGGTAGGTCCAATCTTGCATCGTTGCATCCCCTGCAACAACCCGCAACAGCGCGGGTATATCGACATCCCGGAATCTAGGCCCCAAGGCCAAGCAGGGATTATATCACGACCCAATTCTACAGACCCGTACGTCGCGCCTCACGGTCCGGTTCACCGGTCAATAAATATCGTGAAAATAACGCACCATGTGGAAAAACAGGGGGGCGGTGTAAATCAGGCTGTCGATCCGGTCCAATACGCCGCCGTGGCCCGTGATCAGGTTGCCCATGTCCTTGATCCCGATATCCCGCTTGATCACACTCATCGATAAATCGCCAAGCTGTCCGCCAATCCCGACGATCAGCCCGGTCAGCACGCACTGCACGGCCGTAAAGTGCGGGAAAGAAAAATGCATCACCCAAGGCAGCGCCATCGACACCGCAAATGCCCCGAGCGAACCTTCCCATGTTTTCTTCGGGCTGATATTGCTGCGAAGCGCATGTCGGCCAAAACATTTGCCAAACACGTAAGCCGACACATCATTGATCTGCACCGCAAACAGCAGATACAGAAGATACCCGTACGCGTTGGATGAATTGGCAAGAAAGATTACGTGCCCGAACATCCAGCCGATGTAGATGAAACCCACCACCGCCAGCGCGATCGCCTGCAACTGACCGGCCGCCTTGTTACGAATGATCGGGACCAGGAGGATCGCCGCGATCGTGTAGGCGGGCAACGTCATGAACAAGCCGTACCACCCCGGCACGTGCAGGAACGGGTCCGTCACCAACGCGGTTACGCCGCAGCCGATCACGCCCAGGTACAACACGCTCGTCATCGTCCAATCGCGATAGAGCCCCGTCGCACGGGCGTATTCCTTCATACTATGCACCGCAACAAGCGTCAGGCCCACAATCGTCGCGATCCGCCCAAGAAAAAGACACACCAAAACCAACGGCACCATCACCAACCAGCCGCGGTACGACGCCCACGCATGCCCAACCTCTTTCTTAAGCCCCCAGCGCAATAGCGCGATCGTGCCGCCGGCAAGAATCAGGATCGACACAAGAATCGCCAGGTAGATCAAAAACACCTGACTATCCATCGCGGCACGCGGGCTCATGCATCCTTCTCCGTTGGCATCTGCTGCGAATCTGCCGAAGCAGCGCTTGCATTAAGCGCACGCAGCATACGCACGAGCCGAATGGCCGAAGTCTGCAGACAACCGGCAATGATGAGTAGGTGTGTCCAGTCCAGCACCGTTAATCCGCCGAAGACATACGCGCCATTACCCCACCAAATCAGCGCCAACGTCATCCACGCCCCCGCGTGCAGCACCACCATCCGCCAGGGTTTGGACATCAGTCCGCTGAACTCGCGCTGCACGCCCACCGCTTGGCCGAGTATCCCGACGTATGCCACCATCACGCTCAGGATCGCCACCCAGTACGCGATGATCGGCTGGCACAACCCGCTGTGCGCAACGCCCACGAATATCAACACATCCGAAATGCGATCGGGCAATTCGTTAATCACTTCGCCCCGCCGGCTTGCCTTGCCCGACGCCAGCGCGACCATCCCGTCGAGCATGTTAAACCACAGCCGCAGATAACACAGCGCGACCGCCGGGATCAATAGCGCCGCTATCCTGCCCGACTGCCAGAAACACACCGCAGCCCCGGCTGCTGCAACAATCGAACTATACGACACCGCGTCGGGTGATACCTCAAGTCGAACGCACAAACGCACCGCGCTGTTTGCCGTCTTACGAAATACATCCGCAATGGCGCGTCGTGATGTCGGCTGATACTCACCCATGCTCGTTACCTACGTACTGCATATGAACAGGTTCACTTTCGCTTATCATGTCCTACCTGCCGCCGCGTTGCCGATCCCCATCAGGTACATCCCCACGATCAACAGCAGCATCCCCAGCACGTGCACCGCACGGATCGGCTGCTGGTTAATCATCCAGCCCATCACCGCCGACCAGATAAACGTCGACGCATAGATCGGGTACAGCACCGTTACCGTCCCGCCTTTTTTAAACGCATACGTGAAGAAAAACATCACCGCGATGTAGCAGAGCATCCCCACCCACACCCACGGCGAATATAAAAACGACATCGGCCCTCCCGACATGCGATCCGTCCCCGCTTTAAACAGGTATTGCCCGCCCGCACCCAGGACCGAGGCGACCAACACGCATACAATCGAAACCAGCGGTGTATTCTGCATCGGCAGCACCTTATGTTGAATTGTGCTCAGGCCGCCGCACGTTTACTTCGGCCGACAAACATCCGCAGCAGCCAGCCCAAAATCAACCCGCCCAGTAATGCTGCGCCGATCGACTTGATCAGCAAGCCTTGCACGTGCGATTTGATCATCGAATTGTCGAACGGGTTCAGCGTGCTGTGCACGCGGAGGATCTTCCAATCGCCATCGACTTTACGAAACACCACCGTCCACTTCGAGGTGAACCGGTGCTCCTGGCCGCTGCCGGTGATGAGCAGGTTATTCGAATCCCCCTTCGCGATCGCGATATCGCCGTAGATCTGGCTGCGGTCCGGCAAAAGCTCGACGGTGTACGACCCGCCCTGCAGCATCTCATCCCGCGTCTTCTGCCAGCGTGCTCTAAACGCATCAAAATCAGAAAACTCCCGATCCGTGTATGTCACCACTGAAAAGGGATCGTGCAGGTACGGCTGCAACAAATCCAGTTGATTCGAATTTACCGCCTGTTCAAACAACGTCTTAAATGCTCGCAGCGCATCATGCTCCGCTTCCAATTCGTCTGTTTCCGCTGCGAACACCGGCACATGTATCGCCAACACCGCACAACATGCCAAACAGATAATCACCCGTAAAAGACAAACGTGACGCGCCATCCGGAACCTCGCTTTGTTTGATTGGCTGATAGATCGGAATCCCTATTCCAGCACGCTTAAACCCACATCGATGTACTGCCCGCCCTTGGTCTGCTTGCAGTGCACCGCGATCGTGTTACTTCCTTTTTGCAAAACATCCTTCGCATCCTGTTGCGTGATGCGATACATATACTGCCCGCTGTAGCCTTGCACCTGCATGATGTGCAGCCCGTTGATATACACCTCGGCATCCTCATCGTGATACACACGCAGACACAACTCGCCGGCCGGAACGTCCTTCAACTCAAAACCGCGGCGGATCCAGATGTCGCTGTTATCCCAGACCGTCCGGACCGTCGTGCGCGGTGTGTGTTCCGTGCCGAACCCTGCCGGCCCCTGCTGCCATGCGCTGCCATCAAAGTCGGGCTTCTCCCAGCCGTCGGCAGGTTTCTCGAATGTATAAGACCAGGTCAACGCTTCAACTTCGCTGGTCGGCACAAGCTCAACCACCTTCGGCGGCTCAGCGTAAAGCGGCGCGTGCAGTTTGTGTAACGCTTCTGCAGGTATCTTGATGATGTCGCGGTCATAGGTCAGCAGGCCGTTAACTTCGCCCTCGACGTCCGTCGTCTGCGTATACACCGCAGCGGCCAAACCCTGACCGACCAGCAGACGCAATTCATTAACCGCTTGTTCATAGCGCTTGGTAAGAGCTTCCGCGTTATCGAAGCTGCGATAACCCCAATTCTCTTTTTCCTGCCAGAGGTGTCCGGCAAGTGGCAGGCCCAATCCACCGAACTCACCCAGCACTGATGCGCGTTTATCTTCGACAGGGAACATGCCGGGACCGGGGTAGTTGTGCATGTCGTGCATATCACCTTCGCCGCGGTCTTCCCAGCCGCTGGGTCCATTCACCAGGCGCGTCGGATCAAGCTGCTTCGTCCATGCGAGTATCTCGTTCGTCTTGAACTGTCCCCAACCTTCGTTGAACGGCACCCACACAACAATGCTCGGGTGGTTGTACAACTGCGTGACGATCTGCTCCCATTCCTCGCGATAGATCGCTTCCGATTTTGTAGAGCGCGTGATGTCCGGCTGACCCGGGCCGATACTCGCATCACCATTGGGCATGTCCTGCCAGACCAGCAATCCCAAACGATCCGCATGGTAGTACCAGCGCGCAGGCTCAACCTTCACGTGCTTGCGCGCCATGTTAAAGCCCATCGCCCTGGTGATTTGGATATCGTACGCAAGCGCTTTATCCGTCGGCGCGGTGTACAAACCGTCGGGCCACCACCCCTGATCCAATGGCCCATACTGGAACACCGGCTTGTTATTCAAAAACAGCCGATTAAACCCGTCTGATGTTTTACGCACCTCGATCTTGCGCAGTGCAAAATAACTCGCCACCACATCGACCACTTCGCTGTCGTGCACCAGCTCGATTGTCATGTCATAAAGCTGCGGCGAATCCGGGCCCCAAGGCGTGTCATACGCCGATGCATCCAGCTTCAATTCGATCGCTTCACCCGGCTTGCCCGTTGCAGAAGTATTGTCTTGTTCTGCAATCACTATTGCCTTCAAACCTTCAGCACCAACCGCGTTCACCACGATCGAAACCGTGCTGTTATCCAGGTCCGGCATGATCTTGATCGACTCGATATATCCGCTTGACACCGGCTCCAACCAGACCGTCTGCCAGATACCGGTCACGGGTGTGTACCAGATGCCGTGCGGCTTACGGATCTGCTTGCCATGTGGCTGTGTGCTGCCGTCCGTCGGGTCAACGACTTTCACCAATAGCTCATTGTCACCACTGGCATTCAATGTATCCGTGATGTCAAACGAAAACGCGTCGTACCCGCCGCGATGTTCGCCGACCTGTTTGCCGTTCACCCATACCGTTGCGTGCCAGTCGACCGCGCCGAAGTGCAACAGCAATCGTCCGCCTTCTTTAAGCTCAGGCGTCGCAAAGGTCCTGCGATACCAAAGCGCTTGATCGTCGCCCACACGCTTCATCACGCCTGACAACTGCGATTCAATCGCGAACGGCACGGTGATCTTGCCATCCCACTTCTCGGGAGCCGATGCCTTGCTATCGACGATCGCATAATCCCACCGGCCGTTCAGGTTCTCCCACGCCTGCCTGACCATCTGCGGCCGAGGATATTCCGGCATCGGCGCATCGGGATTCAGATCGTCCGCCCACCGCGTCAACATCGATTGTGCCGACACCTCCGAGCTTGCCATCCCAACCAACAACGACGCAAGCAACACGACGCCACAGACGATCATCAAGTCATTCATGTGTAATTCCACTTTGCGTGCAAACGATGCCGAAAAACCAACCGGCCAATCGACATAGTCTATACCATCCCCCGCTCTTGGAAAGCTGCCAGGCGTGGTGCCATGTAATCGCTGAGCATCTGAAAACTGATCGGCCGATAGTCGCAGGCATCGACGCCGACGTCCTTGGTCAATAGCCACGGACAGGCCGCGTCCTCCTCCGCCAACCGACCGTGCACGTGCCCGTAGAGTTGCCAACAGCCGCGATGGGCCTTGTTCCAGCTCCGCATCGGGTAGTGATTCAGCCAGATATGCTGGTCGCTAATCTTGATCATTGTTTGTTCAACACACCGTCCAAAGACAGGCTCAATCACACGCTTATCGTGATTACCCCAGACAAGATGCACGTTCCGGCAATTGATGCGATTGCGATAGGCCTTCGCAACATTGATATCACCCCAGCAAAAGTCTCCAAGCACCCAGAGTGTGTCGTTCGGTTGCACCACGGCATTGATCGCATCCAGCAAAGCCGCATCGTGACGCCGAACCGTTTCCTTTGAAGTCCGCCACGAGCCCTGGGAATCTTTCGACGCCAGTTCCTTTTCTTCAACTGAAAGAAAAGGCCGTACACAGAATTTGATAATGTTTGCGTGCCCCAGATGTAAATCAGCCGTAAACCATGTTTCAGACAATGTTCATCCCCGTACCGTGAATTAAAAATGTAAATCTATACATACAAAATAATCTCACCACTGATAAACACAGATTGATATGTACCCCGTCAAATCTTCTGCTTAATCCGTGTTTATCTGTAGCTAATCTAGCTCATCATTTGCTCGACACACGCAGAAGCCGCGAGCCATGAGCAGGCACGTCAAGGATAATCTTGCCCGCGCTCAGAGCGTCATCCAGATCCTCACATGCCCAGACATCGCGAACAATCATTTTCTTTTCGTCACCCAAACCCAGTGCATCAACCGGCACGCTCATCGGCCGCGCTGCATCACCACGGTTAAACAGCCCCACATACTTCGCCCCTGCGTATTCACCCGTCGCGTCCGCCAGCCAGACAACCTCGACGCCGTCTTGTGATCGGCTTAGTTCGTGGTTACTCGCGCTCGCCTGGTTCACCGCGATCGCGTCCGGATTATTCAGTAGCGACAACGTGAACGCATCGTTAGTCTTGCGGATATGCGGCAGGTCCCCGCCGAACATCAAAGGCGAACGCGAAATAAACCACAGCGACATCAGCGTCCGCTGCTCATCCTTCGTCAGATTCGAATCACGATTAAATTCACCTCGCTCGCCACGTATCGAAAGCCTGCCTAGCGGCAGCATGTCATTATCCGGCCAATGCCCCGGCCCACGGTAAGGCGTCCACTCCTTGGCTCTATCAAACATCACGAACACATCGTGCCAGTTGTCCCACAGATCGTCCGTGATCCGCCAGAGGTTTGCGTTATCAACCAGGTGTTCCGCACTGGCAAGCGGCGCTGCGCCGGGTGATAAACTCAACACCATCGGCCGGCCCGTCTTGTCGATCGCTGCGCGGATCATCTCGATCTCGCCACCATAGTACGAATCTTGCTCATGCGAGTAATCACGCAACATGTCGTCGATCTTCACATAGTCGACGCCCCACCTGGCATACTCCGCGAACATCGCATCGTAATACGCCTGCGCGGCCGGGGACTTCTTCATGCCGTAGTTATCTTTCAACCACGCCGCGCCGGTATCTGTTTCACCGTTCGCCCAGGTGTTACGTTCGATGTCCCTGGTCGTAAAGTCCGAACCCGGGATCGGCAGGTCGGCTTCCCAAACCTTTTTGTTGATCCCGCGCATCAGGTGCACGCCGAACTTCAAACCCATCTCATGGATGTCATCGGCCAGCGGTTTAAAGCCGAGATTCTGCCCGTTGTCGCCCTTCGCCGAGGGGAAGCGATTCATCGCCGGCGTCAGGATGCCGCTAGCATCAAATGAATAGATCGCATCGTGCTGGTTGTAAGGCCGATGCGGCGGCGTATTCGGGTTCTCCACGTACCAGCGGATATCGACGACCACGTATTCCCAGCCGACCTGCTTCAGGTTCTTGGCCATGAACTCGGCATTGGCTCGCACCTCTTGCTCGACGACCGATGAGCCGTAGCAATCCCAACTGTTCCAGCCCATCGGCGGCGTCGGCGCGAAGCTGTGGAATGTTGGGGCCGCCTGTTCCTCGCCATAGGCTTCGGGCATCTGTGCATACATCACGGTCTCGGTCAGGCCGACAAGCGCAAAAAGGATCAAAGCTATGCTCTTTCTGTTTCTCATGGTGATGGACTTTTCGTTAAATGTGTTTTATTGCCCACTAAACCGCCATCGACCGCATACTTTACCGCCCCGCCAAGCCGATCGCGAGCCATCTAAACCGTACCAAACTTATCTGATACCTATATAGAAACGAGGTTCCTGTATAGCCGCGACCATTGGTCGCGCCGGATTTGCGGTTTGTGAAGAGCGCGACCACTGGTCGCGGCTATACAAGTACTCAAAAATAAAAACCCTGATATATCCCCAGATGCCGATACCTGCTAAAATGCTTCGGCCGCGGGAGGTGATCGGCGGTCTGGTGACGCTCCTGGTCTTCAAAACCAGTGTGGGGCTTTAACGGTCCCGGGTGGGTTCGATTCCCATGCACCTCCGTTCCCGCTGGCCGCGCGTGTATTGACACGTTGCAGCCGTGCATTGAAAGGCGTTTTACCGGTGGCACGCAAAAAGAAAAAAATGCGGATCAAGCCACAGCCGCCCATCGACAAGTGGGGCCATCCCTCGGGCACACGCTCGTGGTGGGTCGCCGCAATGCTTGTCATCATCGGCATCGCGCTGGCGGGCTTCGCCACCACCCGCAAGCACGATATCTTCAACGACGGCCAGGTCGTCCTCTCGGAAGGCCAACTCATTCAAGCCGTCACCGTCGGCGGACCACGCAAACCACCGCCGCCGCCACCACCAAAATCTGAACTCGATCTGGCGATCCAACAATTCCTGGGTGATCAGGCCGACGCGCTTACGGATCAGGGCCCGCAAGACGCGAAGAAGTCTGGCGAAACGACCCCGAACGATTTTTGCCCGACGTGAGTGAAGTGACCCCCGCCGGGTCATGCGTGCCATGGCCGAATCATCCAAACCAAACATCCCCCGTCGCCGACTGAACCTCGGCAAACTACGCCCCTGGGTGCAGACCGCTTTTCTCGCAGTCTGGCTCGACCCACTTCTACTGCGTTGGCATTCCGTGCCCGGCTGCGTCTTCCACTGCTACGCATGCCCGCTCGCAACAGTCGCATGTCCGATCGGACTCATGTCGCAGTTTGCCGCGATGCACATGTGGCCTTTGATGATCCTCGGCGTGCTGATCACCGTCGGCGGACTCTTCGGCACAGCCGTCTGCGGTTGGGCATGCCCCTTCGGCTTCTTCCAGGACCTGCTCGCTAAAATCCCCACACCAAAATATTCTCTGCCAAGCTGGTTGGGCTACGGCCGATTCGTCACGCTCATCGGACTCGTCCTGCTCATCCCCTTCTTCTTCGGCGATGATCATCCGCTTTTCTTCTGTAACGTCTGCCCCGCCGGCGCGCTCGAAGCCGCGCTTGGCCAATCCATCTACCGCGGACAACTGTTCATCCCCAACACGATCAAACTCATCGTCACCGGCGTTGTCCTCTTCTTAGCCTTCTTCACCTACCGCCCGTGGTGCCGAATCTTCTGCCCGCTCGGCGGGATCTTCGCGATCTTCAACCGCTTCAGCCTCCTCTACCTGCACTACAACGCACCCAAGTGCACCGAATGCAACCTTTGCCGCAGCCGATGCAAGTACGATGTCAAACTCGACAAGTCCATCAACAACGCTTCCTGCATCCGCTGCATGGAATGCACCAACTGCCCCGCCATCACATTAACCATCGCCGGCAAAACCCCCCAAACTCCCGATACAACACCGCCCCAACCCGCCCCCGGCAAATAACATCCGCACACATATAGCCCGACCATCCTGGTCGGGTCATGATTCTCGTGCGCCTTACCCCCTCTCCCCGCGGGAGAGGGCCGTGGCGAGGGCCGAAGTCATTATGGAATCAATCGAGCTACGAGCGCAAAATCAACCCGGCCCTCATCCTTGCCTTCTCCCAAGGGGAGAAGGGAACAAGTTGATTCGCTACGTAACATAGACCGAGACACTTCACGCTTTCCCTCGCCCGCATTGCGTCGCAATGCGGCTATCAAAGACGTACATACGGCAACATTCTCTTTACTCTTCACCACCAGCGTCCAGATATCGATCGTACACAGCTTCATCAAACGTCATCCCAAAATGATCGGCAGCATACCTCATTATCTTTCCCGCGTTCACTTCAATCCCGCTGATCGTTTCACCGAATTCCGACTCATACTGTGGGATCGGCACAATGTAAACACACCGCCTTCCGCCGACATAGCCGCTGACTAACAGGTAACTTTGAACCGTACTTGTCCAGACGTCGTCCCGGTCCCGCTCCTTATAAGCGGTGTATTTATTCAATAGTGCATCGGTTGATGCACAGGTCTTCGCAACTACTTCAAATTTGTCCCAGAATGGATCACCCCCCATATACCCCTGCTCTAAGTCATCACTCGGCAAAACAGAGCAAGCATTTACTTTCATATCAACCCATGCAGATAAGTACCGCAGACGGTACTCACCCGAACCTTCAACAAGAGAAAACCCGTGAAAGTTATTATCTGTCACTTCTTCTTTGATCGCTTTACTTACGCCTTCGTTCTCATTCAGCGCCTGCCGTATCGCATCGTCCATCTGGACCTCGACGTACATATGCGATCGACACACTCCTTCTCCCTCCGGCACAAGTTCCGGTACGAGGTAATTTCGGTAAACCCATTCCAGATACTCAAGCTCTTGTGGTTCAGTTTCACTCGCCGCCGAGTAAATCCAGATCGATTCATCTACAGTCGACTGAACAGGATCACGATCCATCGAGCAACCGACCATTAAGAAGATGGATACAGCGAAAACAAGATATTGCTTAATACGCATGCTTTTACTTTATCAGTTGTGATAGCCACGAAAAAGTACAAATTAGCCAAAGACATATTACATAGCCTTATTGTACATCTTACCCCCTCTCCCTTCGGGAGAGGGCCGGGGTGAGGGCCGAAGTCATTATGGAATCAATCGAGCTACGAGCGCAAAATCAACCCGGCCCTCATCCTTGCCTTCTCCCAGGGGGAGAAGGGATGAAGTTTACTCGCTATGTAACGTGACAAATACACTGCACGCCCCCCGCGTTGCGTCGCAGCGCGGCTAATAAAGACAAAATCCCAGCTCTTTCGTATCTTTTGCCTTTTCGTGGCTAATCCTCTTCAGCCATTCAACAACACGAATACGCCCCACCATCACCCCCGCCGGATTCATTCTGCTTAAACTCATCATAAAACACTTTCACGCACGCGCCGCCCATCGCTATCGCGCACCAGATGGCTTCTTCGATGCGGTTTTCGTCGATACCCAGTTTCTTTGCTTTACCGAGGTGGGACTTCAAACAGGGGCCGCAGCGCTGCAATGTCACGAGTGAAATGTTGATCAGCGTTTTGGTTTTTTCATCGATCGTCCCTGCCTGCGAGGTCGAGCGCATCAGTGCGCCGAACGCGCGGCGTGATTCGCCGATGCCGACGGAGACGGCTTCGTGTGTTTGCGCTGCTGCGTGTGGAATCACAACTTCTTCGGCTTCGCTCTTAGCCGGCGTCGTGACCGTCGCGCCCTTGGATTGAGCCACAATCCGGCCGTCCGATTTTTCGGTGATTCGCCCGACCGCGTACCCCGTCACGCCATCAGCGGACAGCATTTTTAGCAATTCATCCACGTGCTTCGGCTCGACCGCGATCAGCAGGCCGCCGGAGGTTTGTGCATCGAAACCGAGGTGCAGGCGAGGTTCATCCACATCCTCGGCAAAAACAATATCGTCGCCGACGTATTCCTTGTTGCGCTCGACCGCACCGGGGATCATGCCGCTTGCCAGCAGATCGAGTGCGCCATCAAATGATGGCAGCGTATCCAAGTCGATCTCGGCAGTAACTTTGGAATGACGGACCATCCCCGCGAGGTGGCCGAACAAACCAAAACCGGTGACGTCCGTGCATGCGGACGCATCGCATTGCACCATGGCTTCCGCGGCCGCGCGATTTAATGTCGCCATCGAGGTTTCCGCTTGTGCTAAACCTTCAAGCGGCGCTCGGCCGATCTGACGTGCAAAGTTCAACACACCCGTGCCTAATGGCTTTGTCAGCACCAGGATATCGCCGACGCGCGCGGTGCCGCGCTGTGTGACGCGCTTCGGATCGATCGTGCCGGTGATCGCGAAGCCGAGCATGATCTGCTCGTCCTTGATGCTGTGCCCGCCGATCAGCGCGACACCCGCTTCAGCTAACACCTCCATCGCGCCGCTCATCATCTCGTACATGATCTGCCCGGAAAGCGTTTCTGTCGGGAAAGCAAGAACGCTCAGCGCGGAACGTGGTGTCCCGCCCATCGCATAAATATCCGACACGCAATTGGCGGCGCATATCCGCCCGAACATCCGCGCATCGTCTACGCAAGGCGTCATCACATCGACCGTCTGCACCAGGCACTCGCCATCGAGTTGATACACACCTGCATCGTCCCCCGCCGCAACGCCGCACAACACGCGCGGGTCCGTGATCTCCGGCAAGCGCGACAACACCGTATCCAGATCGCCCGGCGCAATCTTCGATGCGCAGCCGGCATTTCGCACCAGGTCCGTCAGCTTCACCTGATCGGCGGGGATCGGGTCCGGCCTTTCCCCGGCACACGGGCAGATGCCTTGCTCGGTAAACACATCGCAAGGGCATGGCCTGCGTGGATCACAAATACAATGCCCGAGCTTGCGCGATCGGGCCATCACCTGGCGTCGCTTGGTGTAGTCAATTTTCATGTTGTTTTAGGGGGAAAAAGGAAAGGAAAAGTAAACAGGATTGCGATTGTGCCTGCGCCTGCGCGCTGCCGCGCGTGTGAACCACAAATAAATTCAGCGCACGTTGAAGTCCGTCCGTCCGAGCTTGACCGTGAACGGCTTCGCGTCGTACTTCATGACCGCTGTCAGCGATCCGCCCCGGCCTGCGTTGGATGGCACCCGCCATGAGTGCGAACATATGCCACCTCACCCATATTCCAGTGCGGCCTGATGCAGCACGTGACCGCCACCATCAAACACCGCCACGACAGGCGGCTCCGGACGCAATCCACTTTCAAGCCGAAGTTCCGTCACGTTCATCCCGCTTGAATCGATCATCTTCGCGCGGATGCTGACGGTATCGCCCTGCTGGAACATCACCGGGATGCCCGCGATCGGTGTGCCGATACTCACCTGCGCCGTCTGGCCCGTACGGACCGTCGCGCTCGGGCCGTTATCACTCTGACACGACACCATCGCGCTGCCGCTGCGTTCATCGTAGCGCATGATCGTGTACGAATCGGCCGGCAGCGTGACCGCCTCCGTCCCGCCCTTTGCGCCGCAGACATACTGCCTGCCGACAAAGATCGCGGACCAGTCACCTTTGTCGATCTGCACCTTACCCGCCGAGATATTCACAGGCTTCGCTTCAAGCGAATAATCTTCATGCACGATGATGTCGTACCACGTGCCATCGATCTGCACGGGTTGGCCGACCAGCGCCATGTAGCGATTATTATCTTTATGAACAACCAGCGTGTCGCCGACCTCGACCTTGAACCCGCGCTTTGCTGACTTATCACCGAAGTAGAAGTTCTGATCGCCGTCCATGATGTCGACATCAAGCGTCTGCGAGCCGAACGCACACGACGTTTCCATCATAGCGCCGAACATCACATCGACCGATTGACTGTCGCTTGAGCGGTACACCATCCCCATGATGCCGACGTTGATCTTGCGCCCACCGCGAGAAAGTTCCACGACCGTCGGCGTCAACTCGCCCCAGAAGTAGTCGCCATGCTTGCGTGCGATGACGCGCACCTCGGTTGGGTCTTCAAACCTGCCCGTGCCGGTGAAATCAAACGTCACGTTGTAAGGCTCGCTCGTCCCGCGCGGATCGATCGCGACATGGATCGGCCCGTAATGCGTATTCAACGTCCCCACCACCGCAGAACTGCTCAGCCTCCCCGCCGATGATGCTGTGAACGTATCCACCACACGCGGCGCGTGGCACAACGTCGCCCGTGGGTCCGCAGCGCGGAAACTGATATCCGCCTGCACATCCGCACACACAATTACACCGCCGGCCAGCAACATCGCAGCGGCTAATCGGCGTAATACAATCACAAAAAACCCTTTCGGAATCACGGCAAAACCGCCGCGGCAACTATCCACCATTGTAGTTGCTTGCCCACATAATACAATAAAATCCCATGATTTATCAGCCGACCTCTCCCCGCAGCTTCGCCCCGGGTTTGCGCTCGCTGCTGTGACGGATCGTCAGCCGTTCGCGGTCAAAATAGTCAAGCAAAGGGATCACATACTTTCGGCTCGCGCCCAGTGCATCACGAAATTCGGCCGTCGAAAAACGCTCTGATTTATCGAACAATTCCCGCACCACGCCCACCGCTGTCGCGACCGCGTCACGATGCATCACGATCTGGTCCGTCAGCTTCACCAGATCCCCACGCTCGATCAGCATCTTCACCATCGGCTGCACGCGCTTCATCGGCTCGCCCAGCGACTCCGCCGCCTCGCTCGGCCGCTTCGCCGCGAAGTGATCCTTCTTATATAGATCAACTATCGCATCAAGCAACTTCTGATCCGCCGCGCTCACCGCAGGCCGATGCTCCGCCAGCGCAAGCAATTCCCCCTGCCGCGTCATGATGCCGTTATCGCACAACCCCGCCACCGCATTCGCAGCAACATCCCCATCCATCCCAAGCTCATTAACCAATATCACCGTCGTCAAGCCGAATTGATCAGGCTTCGCCGTATGCTCTTCACGCAACCGCACAACAATCTTCTCACCCGCGCGTTCGATCACGCGCTTCGCCAACACACGCCGATCATCCAGCGATACCACATCCCGATTCTGCTTAAGCGTGTCAAGCGCCGGCTCAACCTCGCATTCAAGCAACACCGCGCGCTCCACTAGCGCTTCCACCGTCATCGACTCTTCCACCTCCTCAAGCAGCGCCAAACACCATGCCGCCGGATCACCCAGCGCCGCCTCACGCTTCTTTAAAGGCTCCAATACCTCCACGCGCTTCCGCCGCATACGTTTATCCGTCGTGTCCAGCACCACGCCCCCGCCGATCGTCGTCAAGCCGCCGGCTTCCTCAACATGCGTCCTTACGACAAACCGATCGCCCGGCGAAACCGGTAACTCCCGTTCAAATCGCAACTGCACCAGCGCTTCATCGCTCGGTTCGATCGGACCGCCTTCCAGCGCAATCACTTTCGCTTGCACATACTCCGTCCCTACATGCAGATGCACCTCTGTCCCGTCACGAAGCGCTCGCTTCGAGCGACCAAGCATCCGCAAACGTGCCGCGCACTGCGATACCGCGATAAGCGTCGTCGAGGTCGTCAACACCACGCCGCGCGGCAAACGATCCAGGTCCACATCCGCCAGGTTCACCGCAGCGCATTCGCCCAACCGCGCGACCTGCGCATCATCGCCATACACCTGCAATCCCCGCACGCGCAGCTTCAGATCGCCCGGCAAAACACGCACATACGCCCCAACCTTCAATTCCCCCGTCGTCGGTATCCCCGACGCGACCACGCCAAAACCATGCGCGATAAACGACCGCTCCACCCACTGCCGGTAAGGCCCAAACGAAACGCGAGGCTCGCACGCCGCGACCTGCTCATCGAGCGCTTGGAAAAATCCTTCAAATCCTTCGCCCGTCACGTTCGATACCGGGCAGATCGGCGCATCAGCCAGAAACGTCTCCGCCAACGCGCCTCGCACATCCTCTATCGCAAGCTCGCGCATCTCTTCATCAACTAGATCGGTCTTCGTCAGTGCGACCAATCCACGACGCGCCCCCATGAGTGTCATCACATCCAGATGCTCGCGCGTCTGAGGCATCACGCCGTCATCCGCCGCAACCACAAGAATGATCACATCGACCCCATGCGCCCCGGCGACCATGTGCCGGATAAAAGAAACATGCCCCGGCACATCCACGATGCCGACGATCCGATCGTCCGTCATCTTGCATGGCGCAAAGCCGAGCTCGATCGTCAAGCCGCGCCGTTTTTCTTCAGCTAATCGATCCGTATCACAACCGGTCAGCAGCTTCACCAGCGACGTCTTGCCGTGATCGACGTGGCCGGCCGTACCGAGCATGATGTTCTTGTGTTTATCAGGCATAATCGCCCCGCCCCCGGAAGTTGTTAACTCATACAATCACAACAAACACCTTCGGGTGCCACACTTTGTCCCGAAGGGCAAAGTGTGCTTCACACCACACCCCCGGAAGTCACAAAAACGTATATCACACTACGCCACGCACCGCTTCACCGCGGCGGCGATCAATTCCACCTGCTCATCCGTAATCGTGCGTGTATCCATCACCACCGTCTGATCCGTCACACGCGTAAACACACACGCATCATCAAGCCGAAGCGCCTTGGCTAGATGCGCAACCTTCATCGACGCCACGCGCAAACGCACCGCCATCGAAGGTAGCGCCTCGCTCGGCAGCGAACCCGACCCCAGATATCCCACATCCTCGCAAACCTCGACCTCAGAAGTCGGCAGCACCTCTCGGATCGCGGCCGCCAGCGCTTCCGCACGCTCGGCCAATGTTTCCATTGGCGTCGATAGCATCATGTAAGTTGGGTGTTCACGCTTCAGCAGCTTGATATCCCTGAACAGCGGCAGCGTCTGCTCAAGCGCCATCAAACAGGTCTTATCCACTCGCATCGCACGTGCTAGAGGATGCTTTCTAATCTTCTTTATCAGCTGCTTCTTGCCGACGATCACGCCGCCCTGTCCCGCACCGATCAGCTTATCCGTACTTGCCAGCACGATATCCGCGCCCGCCTCGATCGATTCGCGCATCGTCGGCTCGTGCGGCAATCCAAACTTCTCCAAACTGACCAACGCGCCCGCGCCAAGATCATCCACCACCGCAAGCCCGCGCATATGCGCCAATTCCGCCAGCGATTCGATCGGCACAGCACTCGTAAACCCGACGATCCGGTAATTGCTCGGATGCGCTCTAAACAATAGCGACGTCTCTTCCGTGATCGCGTTTTCGTAATCGCGCAGATGCGTCCGGTTCGTCGTGCCGACCTCCACCATCTTCGCCTGGCTCTGCGCCATCACATCCGGCAAGCGGAACGCGCCGCCGATCTCGATCAACTCACCACGCGACACCACCACCTCTTGCCCCGCGCCGAGCGCCGCGAGCACGAGCATCGTCGCCGCCGCGTTGTTGTTCACGACCGTCGCCGCCTCCGCGCCGGTCAGTTCGCATAGCAGTGATTCGACCATCTGGTCGCGGTTGATCCGCTCGCCCGTCTCGCGGTCGACCGCAAGCGTGACGTAGCCTTTAAGCTCCTGCCCGATCGCTTCGACCGCGCGGGCCGGCAACACCGCTCTGCCTAACCCGGTATGCAGGATGATCCCCGTCGCGTTGATCGCCGCGTGCATGTTCGGCGAAGTGCGCTTCGCGACTTCGGCCTCCGCACGGTCGAGCACCGATTCCATATTCACATGCTGAACCCCGCATCGCCCCGCTTGGTCGGAAAGAATCTGCTCGCGCAGCGTATCCACCGCCGCACGCAGACAATCCGTCACCAGTTCTCTAGGATGCTCCGCCAGCCACGCCGCCGTCCGCGCATCAGCCAGCAGATCATTAACCGAAGGCAGACGCCGAAGCAGATCACGATGTATCGCTGATGTCACAACATACCTCCACAGAATGTCCGACCATCATACCCTATCGGTATCTACGGATACAGTACGAAGTATGCCATAAAAGTCAGTCTCTGAAACAGAAGTTCAGCCACGAAAAGCACAGAAGACACAAAATGCACCCGGCATTCGAAAACTTGTATCTCAGAAAACCTGAGACTCTCCCAGATACAAAGCAAGGCATACCCCGAAGGGGTTACAGCATGTAGCCACGGGTGAAGCGAAGCGCAACCCGTGGATATGAGATAGTGATAAGTCAGCTCCGCCCCGGCAGAGGTGGCGGAAACACTGCCTTCACCCCTGCCGGGGCGATGTAAATGTGTAACACTGCTCCCACGGGTTGCGCTACGCTACACCCGTGGCTACAACCCAACGCCCCTATGGGGCGATATTCACACAGTTCAATCATTGCCAAGTTGAACACACAGACTTGTACTCTTGATGAATCCAAGTTCCGCGGATTCCAAACACCCGCCCTTTTGTGATTCTTGTGCATTTTCGTGGCAAAAAGCAGAGCAGAACTTCAGCCACAAAAAAGCACATAAGACACAAAATGTACCCGGCATTCTAAAACTTGTATCTCAGAAAATGCGTTCAATCAGAACCACTCGCCTCATAAATGACCGTCATTCCCGCGCAGGCGGGAATCCACGGGTCCAGTGAATCCAATGACGTGGATCCCCGCTTGCGCGAGGATGACATCAATTAAACAGAACTTCAACCACGAAAAGGCGCAGATGACACAAAACGAGCCCAACTCACAATCTTTTACAGCAGAAAATCTGCCTGAATATCCCTGCTTCCAATGATTCCAAACCCCAGCCCTTTTTGTGTCTTCTGTGCCTTTTCGTGGCTAAAAAAACAACCCCACGCTTCGGCATGGGGTTGCTTTAAACATTCATTACATTTTCGTGGCTACTGCGCCGCCGACAGTGTCGCGCCGCTGTGTACGACGTTGCCCTTCGGATCGGCCAGCACGTACCAGGGCACCGCGGGGATGCCCCACTTCACACACACATCTTCCACATCTTCCGTCACACGCGCCACCGGCAGCTTGATGTTCTGCGCCTTGAGTAGCGCATCATCCGCCTCACCGACCTGCACAACAACGACATGCGCGCTATTGCTGCCGCCCATCTTCTTGAGTAGATCAGACAGCGCATGCCGTGAGGATCGCTGGTTCACATCCATAAACAACACCAGCACCGGCTTGCCCTCCGGCGCCGTTTCAAGACCCACCGTGCTCAAGTCAGGCGCCTGCTGGCCCTTGATCGGCTCGGGCACAATCTCCACTTCAGGTTCCTGGTTCATCCCCTGCTCGGAAATCGCGATCTTCACTTCTTTCTGATCCACCTTCGCATAGTACTGGCCGTACATGTGCGGCGGGCCCTGAGCCTGCACGAACAGGTTCGCATAACCCTTGCACAAACCTTCGATCTTGAACTTGCCCTCGTCATCGGTTTCAACGTTCTTGTTGACCTGGTCGTCTCCATAAATCTGCACGCGCGCCTTGGCGACGGGCTTGCCCTTGGAATCCACGACCGTGCCCGCCAGTGTCTGATCGGCCTTGAGCAGCTTCGCATCATCCAGGACATTCTCGGTCGACTCGACGTTGTCGAACCGCCAGACGTACTGGCCGTACCCATCCGCGGTAGCCGAGAGGTGATAACCCGCCTGCAACGGCAAGCCGGCAACCTTGAATCGCCCGTCCGCATCCGAGCTGACTGTGTTCTCTCCGGAAAGACTGCTGCCCCAATTACCGCCGAAGAGAGTAACCGAAACATTCGCGTTTTCTAAAGGTTCACCCTCTTCCGTCAGAATGCGCCCGGCAAACGACGCACCCTTCTGTAGCGACAGGTCGAACGACTTGAACGTATCATCGATCGGGACCGCGATCGCCAGATCATTCTTCACATCACGCACGATCAAAAGTGAAGTGATGTCCTGCCCCCAGTTCGCGGGCTCCCACTGCATCTTGAACTTGCCGTCCGCGTCGGTCTTGACCGGTGGATACTGACTTGAAGGCAAAGCCTCCACCTTCGCGTCCTTGATCGGGTTGCCCTGCGCATCCTTCACCGTGCCGGTCAACATCTGCGCCTGCACCAGGCCGACCGGAACCTGCATCGTCTGCCCTTCAGCGAGCGTCACGATCCGACGAACGCCGTTGCGCGTGAAGTCCGAATGCTCCGCATAAACCAGGTAAGGCCCGGGCAACACCAGCGCACGACCGTTCCCTTTTTCATCCGTCTGCACCGTGCTTTTCAGCTTGTCCTGCCGATGCTCATAGTGGAACGTCGCATCCGCAACCGGCTCCTGTGACAATCGATTCATCACGGTCGTTTCGAGAATCGCCATGCGCTGTAGCGCCAGCGTCACATCCTGCTCGCCGCCCGGCCCCGCCACCTTCACCTCATCGACACACGCAAACGGCAGGTCGGCTTCGCTTACTTCCTGCGATAGATCAACCTTGCCGGGCACAACGATCAGTTTCACTTCACCCACAGGCAGGTCCGTCAACGTGAACTTGCCGTCCGCATCCGTCACCGCACGTTCGTCTGTCAGGTAAGGATACCTGTTGAACTGTCCAACCACTGTAAGGCCTTTTAGCGTCGCGTCCTCAACGTTGGCTGTTACCCGGCCGTTGATCGTCGAGCCTTTTAGCATGACGATCTTTGTATCTGCCGTCCCCGCGGGTATGCCTTGCAAAAAAGTAGACTCGGGCTTCAACTGCGTCGCATACCCCTCAGCCTGTACAGCCAGAATCGCACCAGCCCCCTCAGGCACCGCTTGAAACTCAAACCGCCCCGTATCATCCGTCTTCACAATCAACTCGGGGATCGCTTCATGTGCGATCAACGAATTGGTGTGGTCGCCATCGTTCCAACGCAGCATCGCCTTGATCGTCGCCCCCGCGACAGGCTGCTCCGATTCATCCAGGACCGTGCCCACGATCGTCTGCGCGCCGCCAAGTTTCAACGTCAGCGATTCAGGCAATTCACTTAACGCGCCGTTCCACGAACCAAGCGCAAGCCCGGCTTGTCGTGCCGTGACTAAAATCCGATCACAGTTGCCGACGGAATCAGAAGTCACATCAAACGCACCTTCATCATCAGCCTTCGTCTGCGCAATAAGCTTGGTCTGCGACCCGAGAAGCAAATCCTTACCAGCACCAAGCACGACAACATCCGCGCCACCGATCGCCTGGCCGTCCGCGTCGACCACCCGCCCCTTGAACGTAACAGCTTCCGACTCAGCCGCACGCGCGATCCCCGCGCTCAATAACAAAACCAATCCGAACAGTATCAGATGAGGCATCCGCATAACGCCCCCTTTCGTTTGAATAGATAGATTCAGACAAAGTTCAAACACACCGCACACACCACAGCACAACCGCCACGTTGTTATTCATTCAACGTGACAGCATCGTCTGCTTCGGAAGCACCCTCAGCAGGCTTGCCGATGATCAGGTCTTCGCATTCGATCTGGACCGGATAGTCCAGCAGAAGGGTTGCGGTGTAGGGGCCGACCTGGTTGTAAGGCTCTCGCCATGAGAGCGAACAGGTCCCGCCTCACCCATACTCGAACTTGAACGTCCGATCGTATTGGTTATCCGCACTGACGATGTGCATCCTCGGCGCCGGCGGCCGACCGCCACTGGTATACGATGCACTGATCTGCTCGCCATACCGACCGGTGACCTGCTGGTTGAACGTGTGTCGACCCGGCCGTTCGTTATCCGATATCTTCGCGTTCCACGGATCGCTCAGCGCCAGCGTGACCGGCTTATCCGTCGCAACTGCAATCGCTTCATGTTCCGGGAAACCGCTGCCGCCGAAACGCCAGTCTTTGCCTGCCTTATCCTTCACCTCGCGCTGCCAGGTGACAAGATGATAGTCGCCGCAAGGCACTTGCTGATCGCTGTCGGGCGTGATGTTGAACGAACCCTCCGGGCCGAACACTTTCACATACGTGAAGTCCTCCGGCACAATGATCTTGCCGACCGCTAAACCGACCGCATCTATCACCGTAACATACGCGCCATCTTTCGCCGCACTGAACGCGTAAAACTTGTCCGCGTTCTTCACGTAATGCCCGGTCATCATCGCTTCGGTATTCGCAGCGCCGAAACGAACGCGATCGGTGTCGCCATATCCTTCATCACCTTCGCACGTATCGTTGAACGTGCCGTTGGCGTTGTTGTCCAAGAGCTGACAATCAACCGGTTCGCCGTTGAGCATCACCGTGCCCTGGTACCAACCGCCCGCAGCGTATGTCACGTTGTACCCACCGGGCCCGTTGCAATACACATTCACGTTCAAGTGATACAGCGTCGGGCCGTCTTCGGTTTGAAGCTCGATCGCAACCGGATCGAAGTACACACGACCCCGCGCGCTGCCGTACACACGCAGGTTGTACGTGCCGTAGATCGTTTCATCATCGAGTTGCCCGTCACCATCCGAATCGATGACAAGTTGATCGCAAAGCTGTCCGTACGCGCTGCGCGCAAGCGCCACATGTCGGAAGCCCGCTTCATCCATCGGCGTGTTCCACTTGCCGAACCGAACGTCCTCGCCGATGTCCGCCGGCAGCTTCAATCCGTCCGGCTTCTGCTCGGACATCTCCATCCCACGCGCCCCGATCGCGTAACCCAGGCGCTTGCGGGCATCCTGACTGTGGTAGTAGCTCAGCCACGTCGCGCCCTGCGCTTCGTCCGCTGCGCTTACCGAGCCTCCGCCCGGTGATGGCACAGCGGATACAACAATCGCCGCCATCACCATAAGGCATGACCATATCAAACGTTGCATGTTGCGGCCCCCTTTCGTTTTTACTGATGCGATAAGCAGATTTAGTTGACCATCAATATATATGGATACAATTCAGATGGCAATATCTTTATAAAAAACGGCTGGCGGTGTGAGCCGGCTCGGGCTCGGGCAGCGCCCGCGCCCTTCGATACTGCTCGGTTCTGACTGTAAGTCTGTCTTTATATAGATGCGCCGATAACGCAAACGACCTGCGATTTGTTGACAGCCAAAGGCGTCCGGTCATGACACCGGCAGATCGCACGTGCCTTCAGCCCTTGCACATCTTGGCGCACCGAAAGCAGATCAACGAGATGAGCTTCATCGCGCACAAATGCGCCGCCCGAGACGGCCAACCGTTGCCCGCCTCCGATTCCGTGCGCACACGCCTTAATCACGACAGACCCGTGCGCGCATAAGGTGGTGGATAACCCCGACAAGCTGTGTGGTCGATTTGACCTGGCAGCCCAAAGCTGCTTGTACAATTCGCCCACCTTCCGTTTCATCGTGGCTGGTAAAAAAAAGCTTTGATGCGAACAGATGAAAAACACACCTTATTCCGTGGAACAAGGTGTGACACCCGGTATGGCTTGGTTGTGTTGATTAGTTTTCCAGTTGATCGATCCCGTCCTGGGCGGCTTTGCTCCATTCGCTGTCCGGGCAGGTGAGGATCGCATCTTTGTAGAACTTGATCGCGAGGTCCTTCTTGCCGATCTGTTCGTACTGTTGGGCCATGGAGATGTATTCCATGGCTTGTTCTTCGGTGCGGTGGAACTCCAGGCCGTCCATGAAGGCGTCGCAGGCACGCAGGTCGTTCGCCAGGTCGCGTGCGCGTTGGCCTGACTTGGTGTCGCTGTAACTGTCGGCGACGGCTTCGAGTTTATCCAGGAACTTGATGCGATCGCAGATGATCAATAACAGCGCAACCTCAACCTCAGAAAGGCCGAGGTCTTCCATCGTTTCGACTGATTCGGCAGGATTCGGGGCTGCCGAGGCGAAAGCGGCAGCGGACGGGAACGCGGCGTAGTCGTGCGATGAACCGCTTTGCGTGTTGCTTGCGCTAACTTGTGTGTGGTCGGGTTGCGCCGATTCCGAGCCGAAGATCGAGTATTCATGGCTATCGTTGCCCTGGTCCCCTACCGCAAGGCTCGGTAGCGCCTCATTGCTGCTGCAGGTTTCCAGCTCACTGTCATCAACAACTTCGATATCCATGTTGCTGATGTCGATCATCTCGAGCACATCTTCAAGCCGTTGGCACGCCCTGATCTCACGCATGCTGGCGCGGACGGCGGGGTTGCGCTGTATCTCGGCGAGTTTCAATCGCGCATCGCGTGCGACATCGAGCTTGCGCAGGCCGGAGATGCTTGAGTAGGCTTCGATCGCTTCGGTATATTGCTCGTTTTCGTAGAATTGTTCGGCTTCGTCGAGTTTCTTTTCGGCAGCGGACTTCACTTCGCTCGCTGCTTGCTTGACTTTACCGAGCAGGCCGCTGTCCGACTTGCCGATGGATTCTGCGATCATGACGTAGCGATAGGCATCGGGCAGGCGATCATTGGACAGCATGCGCTCGGCAAGGTCGAGCATACGCTCACACTTATCGCGCCGGTTCTGTGACAACTCTGGCTTCGAGGAGCTCTTCCGACCGGAAGAGGTGAGACGGATCGATGAACCGCTACGGCGGATCGATCCTCCCGACCCACCGCCTCAGCCGAACGCGCAGTGCTGCGCCTCCCAGAAGACCGGCGTCGCCAGAACGATGAACAAGGCCAGCAGCATCAGCCGAGTCAGTCGCATGGACGGTCACCTCACGGAATAAAGTTCAACACATCTTTAATACTATCGTGCGATCGCGGGGCTGTCGAGCATTTATTCGGCGGATGGGCGAATAATGTGCTTGTAAGTGGCTGTTTTATAAAAAGATGCGGGTGCATGTGAGCGGGACGTAAAAAAACCACGCTCAGCGGGAGGGTGACCGGCGGGCGTGGCTTAGGAGGAGAAGGATACGGTGTTTGAGTCGTTGTGGGACCGTATTCGGGCTTTTATGCCCGACCGTTGTTTTATCTATCTTTACTACGCAAGCAGGTCGAGAAAGGTTCGGCCGCGGATAGAAAAACCTGCTTGAATGTAGGCGGATAACAGGCGGAAGTAGTGCTGCACCGGTTGGGCAAACCGGGCGCGTTTTATGGGCGCCGACTTGCGTGGTGCAGTTCAAACAAACAGCAGAGGTGCCGTCGGTCGTGTCCGCGTACGCCAGATCGATTACGGTTGCAAGGCACCCGATCACTGATGCTCTGGCGTTTGGCCCAGTTATCCGCCGATCCGTCCCTGGTCAGGCGGGCTGGTATGCGGTCACGTCGAACAGGCTGGAGTCCGTTCCATGACCTCCGCTGGTGCTGGGGCAAATTCATGAAAAAAAGTGCGGAATTTGCCGATGTTTTTGGCCCTTTTCACGTTGCGTGCCGGCCTTGGCTCGCGTGGCGATCAGGCTTTTGTTTTGTGTGGTGGCGATCCCCTTAATCGTTTGGTTACATGTTTTTATCTTACGGGCCATCCTGGCCTTGACTGTCGCTCCGTCGTCTGCGCATCGCGAGTCGCGGGTTCATGAGGATGTCAGGCCTTTCGGTCAACATCCGCTGCAAGTGCTCGTTCCAGGCCTGCCTGTCGCGGATCTCGATGTGGTCCTTCACACCGATGAGCACGACGTCGCTGCCCAGTTGCGAGCGGGTCAGCAGGTCGGCGGGCAATGTCACGCGTCCCTGCTTGTCGAGCTCGACGAGTTTGGACAAGGAGTAGAACATCCGTTCATACTCAAGAAGCTGCTCGGCATCCATTTCCGAGTTGTCCAGCTCATCGGCCCGCTGCTCGTAGCCTTGCTCCGTATAGAGGCAAAGCGTCCCGTCCGTCCCGAGTGTCACATAGAGGAATACCGGGTCGCCCGCCTTGGCCTTGGTCGAGCGCTTGATTTGCGCTCTGACTTCGGCCGGTATGGCCAGGCGATTCTTTGTGTCGATCGTGTGGTCATAGGTTCCGGTAAAAACCAAGGTGTTACTCGCTTCAGGACGAGGGGAATATACCCCACTTTGCCCCTCTGCTCAACACTATTTGCCTCCATGCTTCACATTTCTTTAAAAATTCTCCACAAAACAGCGATTCTGGCCCCCTGGCATGTGTATCGGCACTATCGGACGTTGTAGCGCAAAAGTTGCCGACAAGATATCCACCTGGGGTGATGTGAATTGTGGATTACTTGTTGAAAAAACGGATTTCACGCGACCGCCCTGCCGGTTGGGTCGCGGGCAACTGGCTGGCTTAGAGGTGGTTATAGGTTTGCGGCGAGGGTGGGGATGGGTCGCATGTTAGTGAAGAAGATTTAGCCACCGATGGACACGGATGAACACAGATAAGAGGGAAGGCAAGAAGAGAGTGATCCGTAGATTGCGCAGATGACGCAGATTCGGAGATTGGGGGTGTGGGGTGTGGGGTGTGGGGTGTGGGGTGTGGGGTGTGGGGTGTGGGGTGTGGGGGATTTTATTTATGATTTTGGATTGATGATTCAGGATTTGTGTAAATCGATAATCGTTAATCGCTAATGGCTAACGGCTTTTCTCATTTCCAGTTTTCTAGATTTCCAGCTTTCCAGTTTTTTCTCACCGCCCAACGCCGGTCCTGAGCGAAGCGAAGGTCCGGGTGGTTTTTGGTTTTTGGTTTTTGGTTTTTGGTTTTTGGTTTTGGGGATGGGGGATGGGGGATGGGGGATGGGGAATGGGGAATGGGGAATGGGGAATGGGGAATGGGGAATGGGGAATTTTATTTGGTCTTAGAAATCTGCGCAATCTGCGTCATCTGCGGATACTACTTCTTATCCGTGTTCATCCGTGGCGCAGTATGGGTTGAGCGTTTGGTTTGGATTACTCGGCGGATTCCACTTCGTCGGTTGTGGTGGGTGTCCAGTAGAAACGGTCGTTCTCGATGATCAATTCCAGTTCACTGATATGCGGTCCCGGGGTTTCCATATTTTTGGGGAGGTGTTGGCGCAGTTGTTTGATGATATCGATGTATTCGGGGCAATCGGCGAGATTGTGCCATTCATTCGGGTCATCGACTTCGTTATAGAGTTCGTGGTTGCCACGCGGGTAGTAGATATAGCGCCAATCGCGAGAGCGTACGGAGATGCAAGGGCGGACGTTCTGTTTGCCGTAGGGGAATTGCCATGCAGAGATGATGTAGCGTTCACGGTCGGGCGCGGGTTGTTCGAGGCAATCGACCAGGCTTTCGCCGTCGAGTGCTTGCATGGGGGGCAGGCCGCAGAGATCGATCAGGGTCGGGTACAGGTCAATCAGGCTGACGGGGGTCTTACAGCGATGTCCGGGATTGGCGGGTCCGCCGGCGATGATAAGTGGGACATGAGTCGCGCGTTCCCAGAGCGTGTATTTACCCCAATGCATTTTTTCACCGAGGTGGTAACCGTTATCCGTCCAGAGGACAATGATCGTGTTGTCGTGGTAAGGGCTGTTTTCCAGGGCTTGAAGCAATCTGCCGACTTGAGCATCCGCGTAGGTGACGGATGCCAGGTAGCCTCGGACAAATTCCGCTGTTTCATGACAGTCTTTGATGAGAGCGGTCAGGCCTTTGGCCCTGTTCTGCTGGAGGTTTTTGCTCCTGTTTGGCAGGTCATCGAGGTCGTCGTCGGGTACGACGGGGGTGACGATCTTGTCCAAGGGATATTGGTCGTAGTATTGACGCGGCGCGTAGTTTGGTTTGTGCGGGCTGTACAGACCCACAGCCAGGAAGAACGGCCGGTTGTGTTCTTGAGCCAGGAAGTCGACAGCCCAAGTAGTGACCATGCTGTCGGCCATGCGTGGCTCGAGTTTGTCATCGAAGGCGTGGAAGTCGAAGTGGTTATTGTTGCCTTGTATCGCTGTCTTGGAGAACGCCATGATGTGTTTATCGATGCCAAATAATTCGGCGTAGTTCTGGACGTAGTCCATGCCCCAGGCGCGGGATTGGGGGTTGTCAACCCACTCGTAGTAGCTGTCGAAAGCCTGGACATCAAGATGGCCGGGGGTCTGGTGGAAGAGCTTGCCCCCGCCATGGACGGTGTATCCGTTTTGTTTGAAGTAGGCGGGGATGGTTACGAGTTCTGGATGACAATAGAGCAAGGGTTGATCGAGATAGATGCCCGTACTGCAGGGATGTTTGCCGGTCAACACGCTGACGCGGGAGGCGTTACAGACCGCCGCGGCGCAGTATGCCTTTTCAAACAGCACGCCTTGCGAGGCCAGCGTGTCGATGTTCGGTGTGATTGCCTGTTCGCAACCGTAACAGCCCAGCCAATCGTTCATGTCGTCCAGCACGATGAACAAGACATTAGGCGGGTTGTCGTCTGATTGTGCCGAGAGTTGTTGATTGGGCGTAGCACAGCAAAACGCTGACAATATATATATATATATGCCAGTACTGAAGTCGAATTAAACATCAAAAACCTTTTCAAATAAGATCCCGGCCCCGGCGGATGCCTCCGATAGATCGGACGGAGGTGGCGGCCCGGACCATTAAATCAGCAAACCGCATTGTACTAAATTAATCGGGTGATCCCAGTTTATTTCGTGCAAGTTTCCGGGTATTTGTTGGGGATGGGGGATGGGGGATTGGGGATTGGGGATTGGGGATTGGGGATTGGGGATTGGGGAATTTTATTTGGTCTTAGAAATCTGCGCAATCTGTTTCATCTGCGGATACTTCTTTTCTATCCGTGTTTATCTGTGTTCATCTGTGGCTGAGTAAGGGATGGATGGCCACACATCCGCAGCGAGACCGATGGTCGCGGCTTTACACAAAACTGAGACCCGGCCAGGATGGTCGGGCTATATGTAAAGCGTTTTCTTACGCTGCCAGCTTGAAGCGTTTGACTATTGTTTGCAGGTGCTCGGCTTTGCTGTTGAGTTGGCTTGATGCGGCGGCGGATTGGTTGGCGCCTTCGGCGGATTGGGCGGTCACGGATGAAATCGACTGGATGTTTTCGGCGACCAATGTAGCGGCGCTGGATTGCTGTTCCGCGGCGGCGGCGATTGCCTGGATCATCTCGGCTACGCTTCTGGCGCTACTGACGATTTCGCTGAGACTCACGCCCGCTTCCTTCGCGCGTTCCACGCCGACGCCTACCTGCTGCGTGCCTGCGTTCATGCGTTGCACGGCCAGGTCTGTTTCGGTTTGTATCGCGCTGATGGAGTCGCCGATCTCTTCGGTTGCTTTGGTCGTGCGGTCGGCGAGTTTGCGCACTTCATCGGCGACGACGGCGAAGCCGCGGCCGTGCTCGCCGGCGCGGGCGGCTTCGATGGCGGCGTTGAGCGCGAGCAGGTTGGTCTGGTCCGCGATGTCGTTGATCACATCAATGATCTGCCCGATCTGTTCGCCGCGCTTGCCGAGTTCCGCGACACTTTCAGCGCTTGCGGATACGGCGTCGCTGATCTGTCCCATGCCATCGATGGTCTGATTGACGACATCACCGCCGCGCTTTGCGGATTCGCCGGCCTGCGCTGCGCTGTCCGCGGCTTCGACACTCTTCTGTGAAACTTCGGCAACACTGGCGGACATCTGTTCGATCGCCGAGCTGATCTGTTGAACCTGGGTCGACTGTTCCGTCATGCCGGTGGCGACTTCTTCGCTGGATGTAGCGATCTGTGTCGCAGCGCAAGCGACTTCGTGTGCGGTGTCGTCGATTTCACTGACGACCGATGCAAGCGTTTCGACGAGTTGGTTGAAGCCGCGCGACAGGTCACCCAGTTCATCGTTTGTATTCAGCTCGCACCGCGTCGTCAGGTCGCCATCACTGACGGACTTGAAGTCTTTGAGCAACATGCGAACGGCGCGGATCACGGCACGTGAAATCAAGATGCCCGTCAATATCGCCAATCCTAACGCAATCATGAACAAGGTCGATGCTGTATAAAACATCTGGTTCAGGCAATGCTTGACGTATGCGAGTTTATTCGCCGCTTTATCTTGGACGACATCACGCAATTCAAAAAGGTCTTCCTGAAGCGCGTGCAGGTGGACGGGTGTTTCATCACGGAAAATCGCTGCGGCCTGCGTGCGCGATTCTTCTGTGCGTTGTTGCAAAAGTTGATCGATCGCCCCTGCTGTTTCGTGCATCCGGGAATGATGCGGCTTGAGGTCGGTGAGGATCTTTGAAACCTCGGGGTTGGCGTCGCATAGCCATGTCGCCTGTTCGCTGGTAAGCCATTTACCCAGGCTGCACGTTGTCGGGTCGCACTTCACATCAACGCGGTCTTTGTTATAGACGAATGTGTTGTTCAAACCCTCCAGCCATTTGTGATGATCGACTACTTTCTCGATCACCAGCTTGGCGACTTCGTTGTATTGCTCGGCTTCTTCCTGGGCATGCGAGACCCGGCTGGTGGACCAGTTGTTCATCGCGTAACTGGCGCCCATGAGTACGATGATCAGGCCAAAGCCGACGGCGAGTTTCTTGGCAAGTGTGAAGCGCATCGTGACATCCTTCATCTATACCCCGTATCCTGTGTCGGATGGATTATCTCGACGCGATGGCCCGGGTTAATGTTGTTCGTTACTTCCCGGTGGCGTTACAGCACCCGGTTACTGGCAACATCGTGCTTTGAATAAACTTGCTTAAGTCTGGAAATAAAAGACCTGCTTCGCACAATGAAAAAACTTAGAAACAGGTGATACCGGGTTAACCGTTTTGGATCACTGAATCGCAATCAATTTTCTACATTCATGAATGATCGCAATCAGACTTGGATGAGTGCGGATCGGTATGTAGTGATAACCGGATGTCGTGGGTGGGTTGTACTTCGAGTAGATGAAAGGGCGAACAAGTTCGCCCGCTAAACGGGTGGAGTTGTGTGGCATGTGTGATGAGATATCCGCGCTAAACGGGTTGAGGTTGGATTGCACGTGTGATGACATACCAGCGCTAAACGGGTGGGGATGTATGAGATGTATGATGAGATTTCCGCGCTAAACGGGTGGTGATGTGTGATTGGGATCACAGCGATCGCGTGTGGCGTTCTGTCAGATCGATGCGCGTGCGCGATGACCACATGCGCGACAACTATATATAGATAGGCAGAACCCGATCTGTTATGCGCTTTGGCGCAGGGGGATCGGGCGGGGAAGGGTGAGGTGGAAGGTGGCGCCCTGGTTGGGTTGGCTGTCGGCGGTGATCTTGCCGCCGGCGGCGGTGATGAGGTCGCGGCAGACGCTCAGGCCCAGGCCGGTGCCTTTGTGTTCATCGAGCTGCGGGTTGGTGCTACAGGTGACGAACGGCTCAAACAAACGGTCGGCGACTTCGGGCGGGATACCCGGGCCGGTGTCTGAGATGTCCAGGTCGATGTGATCGCTGTTCACGTGGGCACGGATCGTGAGTGTGCCCCCCTGCTCGGCCATGGCCTTGCGGGCGTTGAGAACGATGTTCACCAGCACCTGCTCCAGGCTGGACGCTGCCATGGCGACTTCGATGGGTGGAACGTCGAGGATCAGCTCGATGCGGTTCTTTTCCAGGCCCCTGCCGAGGCAGGCGATGGCGGATTCGATGACTGAACGCAGATCACTGGTGATGCCGTCCTCATCATCGCGGGCGTAGCCCAGGAGCGTGGAGCAAAGCTGTGAAACCCGTTCAGTGGCTTCGATGGCCTTGCGGTGGGCCTTGTCGGAGAGCTCTTTGTCATCGGGCTTGGCCAGGGAAAGCTGGGCGTAGCTGATGACGGGGGTGAGCAGGTTGTTGACCTCGTGGATGACGGTGGCGGTGAGCGTGCCCATGGTGGAGAGGCGTTGGAGCTGGGAGAGCCCTTCCTTGATCTGGCCGAACTGCCCTTCGACGCGCGCGAACTCATCGAGCAACTGCTGGGTGGGTGTCGGGGGCCTGAATGTGCCCGGCTGCTCGTTGGCGGGAGGGTCTGCCATATCGTGAATATCGGCTAGCGTGGTGTTGAAACTGGGAGCGATATTTAAGGTCCGATAATACTAACGCGGCGAAGTAAAAGCGTGCAAGTAAATATAAAATAAGTACTTATGAATTTATTTAGACGCCGATAAACACAGATGAACACGGGTAAGAGTGAGGGGTTTGAGAGTAATCTGCGGAATTTGGGTGTAGGGTGTAGGGTGTAGGGGGTAGGGTTGATTATATTTGGCTTTGTTGATCTGTGTAATCACTGGAATCTGTGGATACTTCTTCATCTGTGTTTTATCTGTGTTCATCCGTGGCTAATTCCGCCCCCCCTGCCCGACCATGTTCCACGTGGAACACAGGGAGACAAGGACAGAATGAGCATACAGAGATGTATCCGCAGATGATGCGGGTGTGGGGTGTATTGTAGTTTCCCTAAAAGAACTACGTCATCACTGTAATCTGTGGATACTTCTTCTTATCTGTGTTCATCCGTGTTCATCTGTGGCAAATTCCCCCTCCCCGCCCCATGTTCCACGTGGAACACGTGTCCGGATTTGGCCTGGGCAGGGCAGATCGCTAAACTGTTGGCTGAATCATGTTTTCATATCCTTTGTGACACGGAGGTCGTTGTGACGAATCAAAAGAAGAAGTCTCCTCGTCTGGGGCGGGGTTTGAGCAGTCTGATGTCCAAGCCGGTGCAGATCCATCCGCCCACGACTGATCCGCACCCGGAAGTGGCCCCGGAATTGTCCCCGGAGCTGACCCCGGAAGCTTCTCAAGAAGAGTCGCCGGAAACTACCAAGGAAGTGGCATCGGAAGCAACGCCTGTCGTTGCAGCTTCGGTAGTATCTTCAAAAGAGGCGTCTGTTGCGGTTGCTGAGCCTGAAAAGGGTGGTGTGGCCGATAAACCGGTGCATTCCGAGGTTAATACAGCATCTAAGCCGGAATCGCCCGCGAAGTCGGCGTTTATTCCGGTGCGGGACAGGGGGTATCAGCCGAACAACCAGGTTGGCCGCCCTGCTGAGTCTAAGCCGGTTGGGGACGGGCTTGTTTACCTGTCGGTGACTGTCCTGGAGCCGAACCGTCATCAGCCGCGTACGCATTTTGACCAGGCGGGCTTGAAGCGGTTGGCGGACTCGATTGCCTCGGAAGGTGTGATGCAGCCGATCATCGCCAGGCCCAGCGCCTCGGGCTCCGGCCGATATGAAGTCGTCGCCGGCGAGCGTCGCTGGCGTGCCGCCCAGATTGCCGGCCTGGACAAGGTGCCTGTGATCGTGCGGAAGCTGAACGATCGACAGATCGCAGAGTGGGCGTTGATCGAGAACCTCCAGCGTGAAGACCTGAATCCGATCGAAAGGGCGGAGGCGTTCTCGCGTCTGATCGATCAGTTCGGTCTTAGCCACGAGGAGGCGGGCAAGCGGGTGGGGATGGACCGATCGAGCATCACGAACCATCTGCGCTTGCTGACGCTGGCGGGACCGGTCAAGCAATTAATTATCGAAAACTTGCTTTCCATGGGTCAGGCTCGAGCGATCGCGGGATTATCGGACGTTGGCCAGCAGGTAATGTTGGCTGAGCGCGCGGTCCGCAAGGGATTGAGCGTGCGTGAGGTCGAGGCGGCGGTGCGGAAGCTGACCTCACCGAGTGATCCGACTGCGAGCAGCGGCAGCAAGACGCCGTCCGGCAAGGCTGCGTACCTGGTGGACCTTGAGAAGCAGATGACGGAGCAGCTTGGGACAAAGGTTGCGATCAAGCCCGGCCGAAAGAAGGGCACCGGCAGCCTGATCATCGACTTCTACGACCTGGACCAGTTCGATTCACTGGCGCAGAAGCTGGGCGTGAATATGGACTAAGCATATCTAGTATATATACTTACATGCATTAAGACTGGCGTGAGAGCGTCGGTCTTTTTTTGTTTAATGAGTATCTACGGGTTTTTGAGGATCGAGAGTGGAGTTTATCGGACTTGCTTATCTATGATTGATTACATGCGGTGCGGTTTTATGGGAAGCCCACTTTCGGCGAACGTGGGCTTCGGGATTATTGCTGACTGTAGCTTCGGGATCTTTACAGACTACGGGCTTTGGATCATGGGTTGTTGATTCGTGGTGAGTGAAGCGTGAATCCAGAGATGGAATGATACCGGCAGACTTCATTCATTTAATGATTGTAATTTTGACGGTTCTCGTTCATAATAGATGGGGTGTGCTGATCTGTGCTGTATCTCGGTTTGTGTGTGGGTGTTCGTGTTTGTCTTTATGTTGAGCGTTGGTTGTTCGTGGTATTCCTAAAACCTCCTTGAAGTGAATGGTGGATTACATGTCGTGTCATACCAGGTGGCGGGCTTCGGTTTCTGGCTCTCGTTTTTGTGGTTTCACGTTGATCGAGTTGCTGGTGGTGATTTCGATCATCGCGCTGCTGGTGGGGATCCTGTTGCCGGCGTTGGGTGCGGCGCGGCGGTCGGCCAAGGCGATGAAGTGCGCTTCCAATCAGAAGCAGATGGGCACCGCCTGGTTCATGTACGCGACGGATCACGATGGACGCGCGGTGGGGAGTTATCAGAGTTACTTCGTCAAGCGCTTGTCGCCCAAGCACTGGTATGTGGATCTTTATCCTTACTATGCAACGAACATTTCAATCCTTGAATGCCCGATCGCACCGACGCCTGATCCGCAATACGACAACATGCCGGCCGGCTCGTTGATCCCCGGCGATGCGGAGTACGCGTGGTATGAATCGGGTCAGTACTCTGTGCCACAGAACTACGGCGGGTTTGGTTACAACAACTGGCTGGAAGAGGTTGTGCCGAATTCAATCAAAGGTCGTATCACCGCAAGCGGTCGTGACCCCGAAGAGTGCAAGCTGGATCGTGGCATCGATGAGTTGGTAGCGACGACGGAGACGCCGCTGTTCGGTGACAGCACGTGGGCGGACATGGGTTGGGCGTTTGAGGGAACGCCGATGCCGGATGATTTTCAGAACCCGCACGCCTACCCGCCTTATTACCTTCAGCGTATGTGCGTGGATCGGCACAGCGAATCGATCAACGTAACGTTCTTGGATGGATCGGCGCGACGTGTTCCGATTGTAGACCTGTGGTCGTTGAAGTGGCACGCGTTATGGAACGTAACGGAGCCACCGAACGGTTGATGAATGTGTTTAGTCAATGAGATGCGCGTGGATCGCTGAAGCGACCACGCCTGGTTATGTGTGCGCGGTGGCGATACGCATGCGTGCGCTTTTCGATACGCGATACCCGATACCTCTTATCGGTTTTTCGTATAGAAAGTAACTGACGATCGCGACAACGAATGTCGCGGGCAGGGTGAACCAAATGTTTTTAACGCCCAGCAGGCCGGCATAGATTGGTGCGTGATAAAGATACAAACCATAGCTGATCATCCCGCACCATCTTAGTGGTGACAGGCTCAGTACCCGGGCGGCGACAGGGCTTTGGCAAAGCAGAAACAACATGGTTGCGGCGGCTATACGGCTCAACGATTTGATCGTCAGATGTAGCTGGCCGGTGATCATATCGGTTTGAGTGGTCCATAGGTACAGGATGACACCGCAAAGCAATAAGATCGGAATCATGTTGTGCTTGAGGTATGAACGTATACGGTCTTCACTGTAAGCCGCCATACAGCCAATGAGCAGTGGGACGGCCTGGAATGGCGTCGCGCGATACATGAGGGTTGACACATAGTTTCCAAAGCCAGCCGCCGGCGCAAAAAGCTCAAACAACGGGTAGAGTGCCAGGCAGTAGACCAGCAGCCTGACACCCACACGCCGCGAAGCTGAACAATACGTAACGACGAGCGGCCATAACAGGTAGAACTGTTCCTCGACGCACAGGCTCCAGGTGTGCCCGAGATATGGTGGCAGGACCAATTCACTTGGGCTCCAGTTGTAAACATAGAGCGCGGCATAAGGTATGCCGTCCCACCCGCGCCAGAAGCCGCAGACAATCAGGAGCAAATAGTAGGCGGGGAAGATTCGTGCCGCACGGCGGACAAGAAACGCACGCAGCGGGACGCCTTGCTGTTTTTCGTGCAGCAGAATGCGTGTGATCAGGAACCCGCTTAGGACGAAGAAGATGGTAACACCGAACCCCCCGAGACAATGAAGTGCCGTAACAGGTGAGTGAGCTAAAAGAACAAACAGTACGGCCAGCCCACGTAGGCCGTCCAGCTCCGGAATATACCCCGCGTGAGTGCGTGGCCGGGCCTCGGTGCAGTGTTGAGTGTCTGCTTGCTGGATGGTGGATTGATCTTGTTGGATCAAAAAAGGCGGCCCCCTGGTGTTACGTATCGCTGTCGTTACTTCTTTGGATTATAGCGTTCTCAATCCAAGCGTAGCCAGTAGCCACCGCTTACTGTCATCCCCGCGCAGGTGGGGATCCACGTCATTGGATTCATTGGGCGCGTGGATCGCTGAGGCGACAGCGCCTGGTTATGTGTGCGCGCGATGGTTCTACACATGCGTGCGACGGCGATATGTATGCGTGCGTTTTGCGATACCCGATACCTGAGCCGTGTTTAGGCGGCGATGGATGCTTGCGAGAGGCTGGCGAGTGATTTGCCGATGTCGGTCGGTGAAAGGGCGGCCTTGATGATGCCGGCATTCGCGACAGACTTAGGCATGCCATAGACGACGCAGGACTGTTCGTCTTGTGCGAGTATCTCTCCGCCGACGGCATGAAGTTTCTTACCGCCTTCCAGGCCGTCTGAGCCGATGCCTGTCAAGACGATCGCGAGCGTGCGTGAACCTGATGCATCGGCAGCGGTATCGAAGAGATTATCGACGCTTGGTTTGTAGATAGCGGAGGTTGGTTCGTTATCCATGCGTGCTTCGAATTTGCCGGAGGGCGACTTACGGACGTGCACGTGCATACCGCCGCGGGCGATGTAGATATTGCCGGATTGCAACAGTTCGCGTTCCTCGATGTGCTTGACGTTGAGGTGGCAGAGCTTGTTAAGCCGATCGGCCATGGAACGCGTAAAGATTTCGGGCATGTGCTGCGCGACCACGATAGGTGGCTTGATGGTGGCGGGCAGGTCGCCAAGGATGGTTTCGAGCACGGGCGGTCCGCCGGTCGAAGAGCCGATGCAGATGAGGTCGAACTGAGACGCACGGTATCGGGGCAGTTCGATCCTGGCAGAAGCGGGCTTGACGACAGCGGGTTTTTTGTGCGGATTGGATTTTGCCAGCGCTTTCACGAGCCGGATCAGGTCTTCCTGTATATGGCTCATGTTCATGGAGAAGTTTGACTGGTCCTTGGCGAGCACGTCGGCGGCGCCGAGTTTGAGCGCTTGAAGCGAAGCGGTAGAGCCTTCGGTGGTCAGCGAGCTGAGCATGAGGACCTGCGTCGGCGAGTTGCGCATGATGTGGCGCAGCGCGGTCAGCCCGTCCATCTCAGGCATTTCGATATCGAGCGTGATGACGTCGGGCTTGAGGCTCTTAGCCAGATCGACCGCCTCCCTGCCGTTCTGCGCCAATCCGACCACTTCGATCTCGGGATCGGCGTTGAGCATCGTGCTGACGGCACGTCTCATAAAAGCAGAGTCATCGGTGACTAATACTCGCATGTTTTATCTCCAACAAACCTTACGGTCCGGTTACTTGCATATCGACTATTCAAGCGGCCGACTTACCGGGGATAATCGCGTGGACGTCGGCGACCTGTCCGATGGGCTGAGCCGCTCCGTCCGATTTTTTAAAGACAAACGCTTTGCCGTCCATGACAAAACGTACGGGTCCGGAAATAGTCTGGTTCATTCTGTATGACCGGCCGTCGAGTTCGAACTTCACGCCGTGGAAAACATTCCGCTCGACTTTGACATCGACGCGTCGCCGCTTGTTGATTTCCGTGCGGACCCGGTCCAGTGTGCGCTGTGCTTTATCGAGCATGCTTCCGAGCACGGACAACTCGAAGATGATTTCGGTTTCGCGTTCTTTATCCATCGCGGTCATACGCCCCTTGGTGGAGTTTTTATCGATGGTTTCTTTTTCGTCTTTGAGTTTCTGGACATCCCCGGAGAGTTGTTCGGCGATGTCTTCGAGTTTGAAGGCGAACGGCTCGAGGGTGGGGACGGAGCCGACGACCAGCTCGGTCAAGACGCCGGCATCGCTGCCGAGTGTACCGATATGGACTTCACCGGTGGGGATGATGCGTCCGCCGATAATGGAACCTTGCGGGGAGCAAATCTGGCCATCGATTTTAAGTTCACAATTAATGACTTCGCGATCGATCTTGAGGTCCTGCTTGACGTGCCCGGCGACGTTGTCGAGGTACTTGCCGAGCAGGCATCCGCCGGTAAATACGTGGCCTCGTTCCCGTCCGGCGAAGCCGCCCTTGGCGTTGAGGTCTTTACCGGCGTTGATGGTCGCGGCCTCGATCATGCCGTTGACTTCGATGCTGCCGGTGGCGGTGACCTCGAAGCAGTCTCGGACGCCCTTGCCGATGACGATGTCGCCGTCGAAGTCGATGTTGCCGGTGGAGAAGTCGACGAACTCATTGACCTGGATGAGTTTTCGGATCATGGCCTTTCCGGGCTCGCGGTAGAGCACGCCATCCTGTTGTGCGATGAGCGTGCCGTCGGAGCGGCGCATGATCGATTCGTCGATCTGTAGTTGGAATTCTTTACCCGACTTGGCGGGGATGGTCTTGCCGGTGACATCTCGGCCGTCCTGTCCCGGTTCTGCGGGGACGACGCGTCCGATCTGGTCGCCGGAATCGACCATGAGGAAAGCGCTCTGGTCGTAGTAGGAGACCGGCTCTTTTTCAGAAGGTTCGGCGTGATCTTCTTCTGAAGTTGTCTCTTTATTCTTATCGCTCCAGACGACCTTGCCGTCAATGCCATGCACCGGGGGCGTGGCGTGCGCGATATCCAGCGAGACGGTTTTATCCTGCTCGTCGGGCGGCTGGGCAATATACGAACGGATCACCCGCGTGGTGTGTTCGGTAACTTCGACACCCGCGCCGGTGATCTGTCCGAGTAGCAGTTGCTCTGTAAGCAGGGCCCGGTCGCAACCGGGCGGAATCTGGAGAGTGGCCGTGGCCTTATCAGGGGCGATGATGACCGACGGCGTCTTGTGTTGCTCGGCGGCCATAGGATAGCTCCATCCACGCCGTGGTAGACCCTTGCGGGTCAGGCCGCGACACGCTCGAGAGTCTCTTTAATCCGTTCACCCAGCAGGTCCGGGGTGAATGGCTTGACGACGTAGTTCTGGACGCCGGCCTTGATCGCCTCGACGACGCGCGACTTCTCCGCTTCGGTCGTGACCATGATGATGGGGGACTTGTGTCCCTGCTCACGGTACTTCTTGACGAAGGTGAGGCCGTCCATGTTGGGCATGTTCCAGTCGACGAGCAGCAGTTCGGGCTGGAAGGCGCCGACCTTGGACAGTGCGTCCAGGCCGTCGCATGCTTCTTCCAGTTCGGTGTAACCGAGCTGTGTAAGGATACCCTTCTGGATATTCCGCATCGTCTTGGAGTCATCTACTAGCATGACTTTCATCGTAATTCGCTCCTGTCCGTTGTGGCATGAAGGGGCCACTGGTTGTGTATATATATTCGGGTAACCACCTAGATGCCTTTATCAACCCGCGGCCGGAGCACCGGCGCCCTGACGGATCGACACTTCCACATTAAATTCACCGCAGTCGCATTCGCATGGGATGCAGATGGCGACGACGTCCTTTCGGCCATAGACCTGGTGCTTTTCGCCGATAACCACCGAGGGGCAGCTGATGGTGACTTCCTTGCCGCCGAACTGCGCCTTGGCGCCGCCGGAGACCATGTTCACCAGTTCGCCCACGGCGTCGGCGAAGTCTTCATGGTCGGATTTGAGCTCCATACCGGTGAAGATGGCGACGACACGCTCGGCGGTCGCGGTGGGGAAGCTGAGCACGACCGACCCCTCGACGTCACCGGACATGCCGATAATCGCTGAGACGTCGTGACCTGCTTCGCCGGGCTGCTTGAGCTCGGGCTGGCCCATCTGCACGGGCAGTTGCAGCATCGTTTCGTATACGTTCTGTACCGATTTGATGAACGGGATGATGTAGGACTGATCCACGGCTTTGTTCTCCTTGAGTATCAGGCGGCGGCCTTCAATTCACTGTTGACCTGCTTGGTGTTGTTGTTGCTACGGATTAACTGTACGACGTCCAGGATCAGGCACACATCGCCGTCTTCCCGGATGGTGGCGCCGCTGAACGGACCACCCTGTGTATACGAATCATCCAGGGGTTTGATCACGATTTCCTGTTGGCCGACCAGCTTGTCGACGCACAGACCGACACGTTGCCCACCGACACCGACGACCACGGCGAAACGTCCACCGTCCTCGACCTCGGTCTCGCTCAGACGCTTACGCATGTCCAGCAGCGGCAGCACGGTATCGCGCAACTGCATCACCGGATGCCCTGAAACGCTCTTCACTTCTTCGGGTTCGGGCCTGACGATTTCGACGATGCTCTGAAGCGGGATCGAGTACAGGTGCGACCCGACGCCGACGACCATGGCAGGCATGATCGCAACGGTCAGCGGGATCAGGATCTCGATCGTGGTGCCTTTACCCTTCTTGCTCATGACATTGATCGTGCCATTGAGCTTGTTGATGTTGGTGCGGACCACGTCCATCCCGACGCCCCGGCCTGATAGGTCGCTGACCTGCTTGGCGGTGGAGAAGCCGGCGGCGAAGATGAATCCGAAGACGTCTTCGTCGGAAAGCTGTTCGAGCTTCTCGGGCGTGGTCAGCCCTTTTTCAATGGCCTTCTGGCCCAGGACTTCACGGTCGAGTCCCTTGCCGTCGTCGGTGATGGCGACGCGGACGTGGCTGCCCTGGTGCTCGGCTTCGAGTTTGATCGTGCCCGTCTCAGACTTGCCCGAGGCGGTACGGTCGTCCGGCAGTTCCACGCCGTGGTCGGCCGAGTTACGCAGGATATGCACCAGCGGGTCGGCCAACTGTTCGAGCACGGTCTTGTCGACTTCGGTGTCCTTGCCGACGATGTCGAGGTTGATCTTCTTGTGCGTCATCCTCGCCATATCACGGATCACGCGTGGATAGCGATCGAAGAGTTTGGCCAGCGGCTGCATGCGTGTGCGCATGACACTGACCTGCAACTCGCTCATCAGGTGATCCAGGTCGCCGGCGGCGCTGGCGAAGTCTTCCTCGACTTCCTGCGGGACGTTGTAATCCTTCACGTTGCGTGTCAGCGCGAGGATACGGTTCTTGTTAAGGACCAACTGGCCGACGAGATTGAGCAACGACTCGAGCCGACTGACCTCGACACGGATGGTCTGCTCGGCGACGGGCTTTGCTGCCGCCTGTGAAGCGGCGGCGGCCTTTTCTTCCGTTTTCTCGGCGCTCTTGTCGGGCTCGGAAGCGGGTTGAGCCGAAGCGCTTGCCTGGGTTTGGGGTTGAGCAACCGCGGCTTCAGGTTCTGACTGCGCTGCGGGTTCGGCCTCGGGCTCGGCTGGGGCTTCGGTGATCACACCGTCCAGTAACAGCACCCGGTCCGGATCGCCTTCGTGTTTGCCATTGATGTCATCGCTCAGCGGCTTGCCATCCGCGAGTGTCGTCAGACGTTCGCAGAGGGTATCCAGCGGCCAGCTCAGGGCGCGCTGATCGTTCAGCGCGACGGTCTGCTGATCGATGAGCTTCAGAGCCGCTTTGATACGTACCGCGATCTCATCAATGATTTCGCGAGGCGTATCGGCTACCTTCGAAGAAACCGTGGTCAGGACCTTGATGAGCGATGTCAGTTGATCGAGCTCGAAGAACTCGGCGGTCTTTTCCATCTCCTGACAGACTTCGTGGAGTTGGTTCGCGGATTCTTCGAGCGTGGCATCATTACCCAGGCCTTGCACGGCTTCGCCGATCTGCTTGGATGCGTCCTGCAGGTCGATGATCATGAACTCGAGCAGGTCGATCTTCTGCGGCCCAAGGTGCAGCGGTTCGCCGGGCTTATGACTGTCAGCGGGTGCGGTATCGGTAGCCGCGGCGGCGCTATCGGCGGCCGGGGCGTCATTGGCGGGGGCGTCTGTTTGCGCGGGCCCGTCGGCGATGGCGTGCAGGGTGGCGATCAGGTCTTCCGGGCCATCGTGCGCCTCGTCACCGGCCGAGAGCTGTTCGATCATGCCCTTGACGACGTCGGCGCTCTGCAGCAGCGCGTCCATGACCTCTTCGGTCACACCGACTTCACCTTTACGCAGCCGGTTCAGCGCATCTTCCGCCGCGTGCGCGAAGGTGGTGACGGCGGTCAGGCCGAGGAAACTGGCAGCGCCTTTGATGGTGTGCAGCGCGCGGAAACAGCCGTTGCACAATTCCTGCGCTTCGTCATCGCTATCTGCAGATTCAAGCTTGACCAGGTCGGCGTCGAGCTGTTCGATCAGCTCGCCCGATTCGGTCAGGAAGTCCTGCAACAGACTTGGGTCCATGGCGTCAGACACGTTCATTTACCTCTCTTAAGCGCCCTTCTTGTATGCAAATCCCTGGGGGAAGGGCAGCGCCTCAAACTTGGCTTTCAGATTGCGTAATGTTTCGCTGTGGCCGATGAACAGGATCCCGTCGTCCTGGAGCTGTTCGTGGAACATGTTGGCGCACAGGTTCTTCATTTCATCGTCAAAGTAGATCATGACGTTTCGGCAGAAGATGACGTCCCACTTGCCGAAGCGCTTGGCGGCCAGCTTGTCCTTGAGGTTCAGCTTCTGGAAGCTGACCATGCTCTGGATCGTCGGGTCGAGCTGGTAGAGGCTGCCTTCTTCTTTGAAGTAGCGGTTGAGGACCATCGGGTTGACGGATCGGATCGAGTAGTGGGGGTACTTGCCGGACTGCGCGGTCATGAGGACCTTTTCACTGATGTCCGTGCCGAGGATCTCGATACGCCAGTCGGCCAGGCGGACGCCGAGCGAGCGGTGGACCTGGATCGCGAGGGTGTAAGGTTCTTCACCACTGGAACATGCCGCGGACCAGATGCGCAGTGTCTTGGTGCTGCTGCGTTTTTCGAGCAGTTGAGGCAGGACCTCGCGCTCGAAGACTTCCAGTTGCGGCTCGTTGCGGAAGAAGCTGGTCTCGTTGATGGTGATGCGGTTGAACATTTCCTGGAACTCGTCGCTCTGGTACGGGCCGGCGGTCAGGAACATGATGTATTGATCGAAGTCGTCGAATTCGAGTTCTTCCAGCCGGCGAGAGAGCCTGCTTTCCAAGACATACTTCTTGGAATCCTGGAAGTAGATGCCCGAACGTTCGTAGACGACCTTACGCAGTTTCTCGAACTGAGCGGGACTCAGAGTGATGCTTTTCAGTGCCATATGGTTACCTGCCCTTATTGCTACCCCGAGATGAAACAGCCTTTATCTGAAGTTATCCGGGCCCGCCTGTGACAGCGGGCCCGGACACAAAGATTTACGCGGCCTTGAGGCCCTGGTCGATTTCCGCGATTTCCGCGGCCGAGAACAGCTTCTCAAGGTGAAGCAGGATCAACAGGCGGTCATCAAGCTTGCCCACCCCTTGCACGTAGTCGGTATCGATACCGCAGACCATCGACGGCGGGGGCTCGACGATGCTGGAGCTGATACGCAGCACTTCGTTCACGCGGTCGACGGTGAAGCCGATCACGCGGTTGGCGACTTCGACGACGATGATGCGCACGTCGTCGGAGTTCTCCAGCTCGGTCAAGCCGAAGCGTTTACGCAGGTCGATCACGGGGATGATCTTGCCGCGCAGATTGATGACGCCCTCGACGAACTCGGGGCTCTGAGGCACACGGGTGATCTGCATCATCCGGTTGATTTCCTGAACGCTGAGGATCGGGACGGCGTATTCTTCATCGCCGACCTCGAAACTCACGAGCTGCAGCAGTTCGCCATCGGATGATGACTGGCCGCCGTGGGCACTGATGTCCTGCGTGTTTTGTGTCTGCATTTCAGTTGCCATGAGTCTTTCTCCGCTCAAAGGCTGTCACTGGTTTGAGGCCTTGCCTCCAAGGCCCGGATAAGATGATCCCTGGACCATCGCATCGGACTATCTCAGGATCGGTGCAGGTCGTGATGTGCTTTAGTGTTGTGCACATCTTTCCGTACGATATGGGTCTGGCGGGAAGGATTACGGACTTATCGGATTGCGACGGGCTAGCCGCTGGCGGGTTCGATAAGACGGTCAGAAGTTGTACAGTTCGCTTCAATAACCAGCAAAAACCCCAGCAGTCGGGGCGTAGCGGGTTTTTCCGGTCTCGGGTAGACTGGTAGCACCATGACCAGCCGACACCGATGTCTGATACTGCTTATCGCGATCTGTTTTTTAGGCGCGGGGTGTTCCCGGCAGATTGTTGAAGCCGATAACCCGGTCGCGATCGACAGCGAACAATATAAAGACTACTTCGAGACGACGATCGACGTGCTGCGAGAGAAGGGGTACGTGATCGATCGCCGGGATTACCGCTTCGGGACGATCACGACGCTGGGCCAGGGCTCCCCGAACATCTTTGAAGTCTGGAACGATCAGAACACGACAGCCGACCAGACGATCAGCTCAACGCTTTCCAATGAACAGCGTCGCGTGAACGTGCAGTTTGCAAAGGACGAAGCGGCGAACAAGGATAGCGGCTACACATTCGAGGTCGAAGTGATCCGCGAGCGCATGGAAGTCCCGACGCGCCGCATGGCCGGTTCAGCCCGGCGCACCCTCTTCACCGACCTGGCCGCAACCCCAAGAGCGCTGAACGAACAGGGCGTCGTCGGCACATACTGGGAGCCGATCGGCCGGGACGAACTGATGGAAGCACGTCTGATGAAGATGATCCGCGAACGCGTGGCGGAAGCTGAATAAAGTTTTTCGCCACGGATGAACACAGATAAGAAGAAGACAGGAAGTATCCACAGATTACGCAGATGTCACAGATTTAGAGCGATTCGCATGATTTATGACCGAACCGATAGCCGTCATCCCCGCGCATGCGGGGATCCACGTACAGGGATTCATTGGGCGCGTGGATTCCCGCGTGCGCGGGAATGACGGTCATAAATGATGCAACTCGCTCTAAAATTCAATTGCTATTCGTATTCGTAAATCTGCGCAATCTGCGTCATCTGTGGATCGCTCTTCCACCCGTGGCTATATCCCCTCACCCCGCGTTTTTCGCCATCCCCAGGCACCCCCGTTACACTAGCGGGTATGAATACTTCAGCAGAAACAGGACGTAAGACGCTTCATATCGGGCACAGCCCGGACCCGGATGATGCGTTTATGTGGTATCCGCTGGCGAACTTTGTGATGCCGGACGGCACGAAGCTTACGCCGAAGATCGATACCGGGCGGTACGACTTCGTGCACGTACTGGAGGATATCCAGTCGTTGAACGAACGCAGCGCCAAAGGCGAGTTGGAAATTACCGCGCTGTCGATCCACCAGTACCCGTTCATCGCGGACAAGTACGCCCTGACAAGCTGCGGTTCATCCATGGGCGACGGGTACGGCCCGATGATCGTGTCTTCCAAGCCGATGACTATCAAAGACCTCAAGGGCGCGAAGCTGGCGATCCCGGGCTACCGCACGTCCGCCTGGCTTTCCGCCCAACTTTTGCTCAGCGAAAACAGCATGAGCAAGGACGATGTGAATGAATCCTTCGTGATGTTCGATGAAATCATCCCGAAGGTCGTGGCCGGCGAATATGATGCGGGCCTGATCATCCACGAAGGGCAACTCACGTATGGCGATGAAGGGCTGCAATGCGTGGTTGACCTGGGTAAGTGGTGGACCGATTCGCGGAAGCTACCGCTGCCGTTAGGTGGCAACGCGATCCGTCGCGACATGGGCGACGCCATGCCGGAGATCTGCCGTGTGCTGTTGGACTCGATCGAGTATGCACTGAAGAACCGCGACGAGGCGGTGAAGTTCGCGCTCAACTGGGCACGCAACATGGGCCAGGACCTCGCGGACGAGTTCGTCGGCATGTACGTCAACGACTGGACGCTGGACTACGGCGAGAAAGGCCGTGAAGCAGTGCGACGGTTATTAAAAGAAGCATCGGACGCGGGGATCGTGCCGGACTGCGGTGAGATTGATTTTGTGGAGCCGGAATAAACGCAGTTTTTGAAGATGTCAGGTTGTCGGCCCTCACCCCGGCCCTCTCCCGAGGGGAGAGGGGGTATGAAGCAAACAGCTACTTAACTTTCTAAGACATGACCATGAACAACATAACAAGGCTATCGATTTTGCCCGTGTCTTTTTGTTTGCTAATCAGTCTGCTATCGCTTGTTTCATGCGCGACGGCAAACGATCAGGCGCAGGTTGAGGTGAAGAAGCCGGCGATGGTCACTGCCGAGCAGTGGGGGTCGGAGCCGCTGCCGATGCCGGAGGATCGGATTCATGAGCCGCGGTTTATCACGCTGCATCACTCGGGTGTGACGTGGCAGGAAGGCAGCGATCCGTATCGGAAGATCAAGAACCTGCAATCGTGGGGCAAGAAGTCGGTCGAGGACGGCGGCAAGGGTTGGCCTGATCTGCCTTACCATTTTCTGATCGCGCCGGACGGGAAGATCTTCGAGGGTCGGCCCGTGATGTATGAACCGGAGACGAACACGACATATGACGTCAACGGCCACATCGGTGTACTGGTGATGGGCAACTTCATGGAACAGCGAGTCAGCCCGCAACAGGCGGAGTCGGCGGCGAAGCTCGTGGCGTGGCTCGCGCAGGAGTATGGCGTATCCGATGACATGATCCGCGGCCACAAGGACCTGGCGGAAACCGACTGCCCGGGCGTCGACTTCTATCGCTATCTAGAAGATGGCAGCTTCGTGAACTGGGTCCACCAGGTGCGCGAAGGCAAGCAACCGCAGATCGACCTGGGCGAACCCCTGGAAGACGGGCCGACGGAGATGATCCCGATGCCGGTGTATGAGGAAGATTGATTGGGACATTTTGATGTATGCGGTGGGAACACGGCGATCTTCGATCGCCTGCTAAACAAGTGTGGTTTGTTCATGCCTGGCTAGAGCAGATCTACTTGGCGCGTAGTGGGGTGGGTGCCACACTTTGACTCCGCAGGAGCAAAGTGTGTCGGCAGCAGCACACCTTGTCGCTACGCGATCAAGATGTGGCACCCGTTACACCGTGGGTTGATCCGTCATTGCGCGTGATGCGTTATGCTGTTGCCGTGATGAAGCACTGGCCGATCCTGGTATTGCTATTGGTCGCAGCGGTGGTGTTGGTCGGGCGCTGGGCCGGGCCGAGCGATTTGTATGACAACGATCAGCCGAAGACGGTGGCGTACACGGTGGACATCGTGCAGAACGGGCGGTGGCTGTTGCCGATGGATATGCTGGGCAGGCCGGCGACGAAGCCGCCGATGTATAACTGGATCGGCGCGCCCGTGGTCGCGGGGGACTGGCACAATGAGTTTACGTTGAAGCTGCCCTCAACACTGGCGACGCTGGTGATGATCGTCGCAACATGGATCATGGCAAAGTGGACGGCCAGACGTTTGCTTGCGGATTCTGAAAACGACAACGCTTCATTACCTGATGCGTTTGCCGCGATCGCCTGCATCGCCTTACTTACCAACTACAGCATCGCGAAGCTGTGTTACACCGCGCGACCCGACATGGTGCTGTCAGGATTTCTCACAGTTGGGTGGGTGCTAGCGTCATGGTTGTTAGGGAAACGCGATGATGCGGGTACAAAACTTCAAGTTATAGTTGCACAGGTTGTGTTATGGCTTTGTGTGGCAGGCGCGGCCTTGACGAAGGGGCCACCGGCACTGTTGCTTGTGATTTATGTCGTGTTGGGCGGGAAGCTATTTGCAGGCAACTGGAAAGCAATGCTGCGGTCGGGGATTCTGTGGGGTTTGCCTTTGGCGATCATGCTGTTTGGTGTGTGGGCGTACAGCGCCTACATGAGTAATCCCGCTCACTTCAAGGAAGTGTTCCTCGGCTACGAAACGGTCGAGCGCGTCGGTCGTGGCGGGCCCGTCGGGATTCTGCTCGAACTCTATAAGATGCCGGCCTACTTCGTGGCGAAGTTTTTCCCGTGGTCGATCTTCGCGATCATGGGCATCTGGCACGTGTTTGCGATAAAACCGAGGCGGGATTGGTTCAGCGGTCCGCTTGGAGCGGCAATGGGGTGGGTGCTGTTAGTGATCATTTTCTTCAGCCTGTCCGGCGGCAAGCGAGCAGATTACCTCGCGCCGGCGTACCCCGCGGCGGGTGTGCTTGCTGCGTTCTGGTTGATCGTTGAAGGCAAACGGCTGATGCGATTGCGTCCGTGGCAGCCGGCGGCGCTCGGCTTGATTTTTGCGATCGTGCTGACCGTTTATGAATTATTCTTCTCACCCGCAGCGGTTGATCAACTCGGCGATAACGTCGTTGCGTTCTGTAAAGATGTGCAGTCTCACACGCAAGGTGAACCGATCCGTTTCGAAGATACGGATTACACGCCGATCCAACCGCTGTTGGGATACAACCATATCCCCGGTGATGGGGGTGACGGCGATGCGGCCTGGCTCGTTCGGCCTTGGAACGATGGTGACGAGGCGGTCGTTGTCTCGGATCTTATCTGGACGACGCGCCCGGGCGATGTGAGGATGTGCCTGATCAGGCTCGATGTTTCGCGGGAATGATGCGCTATTGCATTGATCTACACTTGATCCGCACGGCGATCTATCCGAATCTAGGTTATACGGACTTGACCAACCCATGCGGTTGGCGGTTATACTGCGGTGCACTGATTGACCTTCGGTCAGGGGCATGTCGGCTTTCATGTCGATGGGAGGCATCTTCGTATGGCGACAATCGTTGTGCTCAACGGTAATAACAAGGGCGAGTGGTACACGGTCGGCAAGCGTGCGTTCATGTTCGGCCGAGACAGCAAACTGCTCGCTCAGATCAAGGACGCTTGCGTTTCACGCAACCACATGGAAGTCCGGCTCGAAACGAGCGACGGCTGCTACTACGCCGTCGACATGGACAGCCACAACGGCGTGTTCGTCAACGGCGAACGCGTCATCAAGTTCAAGATCCTTCACGAGGGTGACGCCATCCAGATCGGCCACACGATCATGGCGTTCACGCTCGACGAGTTCGACGACGACCTGCAGGCCAAGCGTTACCAGCGCAACGCGGAGAAAAAGTTCCAATCCGAGATCGACCACCTGCACGAAGCGGAAAACGAACGCCGAGAGCACGACTCCGGCGCAACAATGATGCTGCGGGCGCTGCTGCCGTTTGGGAAGAAACGAAAGTAAGGCAGGGTGTAGGGTTTAGGGTGTGGGGTGTAGGGTCAAGAAGTGATCGGCTAAGCTCCATTCATCGTTTCTTTCTATTCTTGTTTATCTCTCAAATTCCCTGAAGATCATGATCCGCAGGGGTTGCACTGCGCTCATTCTCAATACCCAACACCCTAAACCCTGCTCAATACCTCTCAACAACTACCTTCCCCGATCCTAATTCCAAATTAACAACCATATAGCGAAGAGCGTCGCACAGGTGGTCCGGCCCGTCCTTGATCGGTTCTTCTCGGTGGGGATTTTTCACATCGTAGTGATAGGTCTGGATCGCTTTGATCAGTTGCTGGCAGCGCGGGTGGATGAAGAGGGTGCCGTGGTCGAGTCGTCGGCGGATGCGTTCGATACCGTCGCTGATGTGTGATTGACGCGTGCGGACGGTGTAGCCCGAGGTGCGCAGGACCTGCACATCGCTGACGCCCGAATGGCTGTTGCGCTGGTTGCCTGCCGGGTCCGCACCCAACCAGTCAACGCGTGGCCAACCTTGTAACTCGGCGCGTGTGTGGATCGCTTCGAGGTGCTTATCAAAGATCAATTCGCTTTTGATGTATTCATCGATGATGTGGATCGTGCGCTGTGTCGGATCGTGATCTGGCGGGCCGACACGTGCCCAGAGCATGACGGTGGGGTTGCGCAGGCCAAAGTCCATCCCGCCGATCCATGCACCGTTTTCAACCTCGGGAATATCGCTGCGGATGCTCTTTGTGTTGTCGAACTCCGCATAAACGCAGTGGCTGACCTCGGGTTCCTGGCACATCATCTCGGCCGCCCACGTGCGGATGCTGGTGCGCTGCTTCTGATGGATCAGATCATCGATTGCGACAAAGCCCCGGGCGTGTTTGGCTCTGCCTTGACAGTCTTGCCAGAGCTCGCAGCTATCGCATGAGCGAAACGGGGAGCAGTTTTCGATGACATCGATGGCGGACCAGCGGAAAAGCTTTCTTTCGTTGGTATCCTCGTGGTTTCGGCCGTGAGTGATCTCAGCCATGAGCCCGAAGGGGCGGTGCATGGTAGAGAGCGCTTCGACGCAGCCATGGATGAACTTTTCGCCGCAGAAGCCGGAGCGAGTAACGAGTTGTGCTGCCTCCCAGGCATCGCGTTGAAATTCTTCAACCTCATCGCAGCGGAGTTTATGGACGCGCACGCCTCGGATCGATCGTTGCGAGCCGGCGAGGATGCGCACCCGGCTGCCGTTGATCAGTTCGATGTAGCGCTGCGTGGGTTCGCTGCGCAGCAGGTGCCGGAACCAGGGCCGATCGACCAGTGAGAGCAGGTGATCGTGCATCTTGCAGGATTGCTCGAACGATCCACCGAGGATGCTTATCTGGATGCCGGGCTTGAAAAGCATGTCGAGCAGCGTCGCGGCCGCACCGAGCATGGTCTTGCCCCCGCCACGGTTCGCCCAGACGACCGCGTCGCGGGTTGGGTTGTGTCCAAGCGAGGGCGTCGGCTCGAAGTAAGCGTGGGACAAATAATCGAACGGCGCGGTGTTGCCTTCGATGATCGGCCTGCGTGGGACGTTCAAACCAAACGCATACTGAACAAAACGGTGCAACTCGCTGTCATTGGTCGGCTCAAGTGCTTGCAATTGCGTGATGGTTTTTACGGGCGGGTGTTTGGCTGATTTAATCATCGCGCTCGTCCGTATCATGTGCGTCGTTGTCATTTTCAGGTTGCTGGATCAGTTGTCGCAACATGTCCAGGCTCTGCGAGGACGATGATTGATCGTCGCCATTGGCAAACTGCTTGTTCGTATCCGCGCGCGGCAGGTCGAGCTTGAGAAGATCGACACATGCCCGGCGGGAGATATCCAGCGAGGTCTTTGTTTCATCAACAGGCTTCATCGCCAACTCAAATAACTGAGTGGCTACACTTGCGCGGAAGCGATTGAGCAGCAGTTGCGTCTGGATGTCGGCAACAACGCACAAGCCCGCAAGGCAGTTGTAGTTGTCCGGCTCACGTATCCATTGCGATAGGTCATCGGGCGTGATGCCGTAGCGGCTTTCAAGTTCTGTAATGTCCAGCTTGGCGTGGATCAGGTCGTTGATCAGTTCGACGCGTTTCGTGTTGTCGATGGATTGGGGCATGGGATGGGAAGGGTTTAGGGTGTTGGGTGTTGGGTGTTGGGTGTTGGGTGTTGGGTGTTGGGTGTTGGGTGTTGGGAATTCTATTTATGATTTTGGATTGATGATTTAGGATTTGTATAAAATCGCTAATGGCTAATGGCTTTTCCTATTTCCAGTTTTCTAGATTTCCAGCTTTCCAGTATTTCTCACCCCCCAACGCCGGTTCTGAGCGCAGCGAAGGTCCGGGCTGGTTGGATGTTCAATCTTCAGTGTGCAATGTTCAATCGGTGCTAAGAACTAACGGCTTCTCTCCTCAACCAACTTCATCAGCGCCTGCTCTCTCGTACCACCTAACTGTTTAAGGCATTGCGACAGCTTCCGCTTCTGCTGCGGCAGCAGGAAAAAGTGGACCGCGACGGGCATGTCATCAAGATTAGGCGGCACGGTTGGCTTTGGTGGTTTTGCATCCAGGGATAGCAGCTTCTTCACTTGCTCGATGCGTTCGGGCAGAAGTTTGGTGAGTTCGGTGGCGGTGTGATGTTCGGCAAGTGACCTGAGCAGGTGAGCGCGTTTAAGTGGATCGTCCTGGCCTTGCAGACGGTTGAGCGTGGCGAGAAGTAGCAGGGCCTCTTCATCGTTAGCTTCCCAGACGGTGCAGTTTGCATTGGCGCGATCGAGTTGTTGCAAGGCCTTGACGCGGTGGTGGCCGTCGAGGATCTGGTAGGCGTTGTTGTGCTTGCGCACGATGATCGGCGGATATTGGCCGGTCGTGTCGATGTGCTTGATGAGCTTGTCGAGCAGGTGCGAGGGCATGACGTTGCTGTTGGCGGGGTGGGGGTGGAGTTCGGTTAGGGGGAGTGTTTGTGGTTGCATGGGGGGAATAGGGTGTAGGGTTTTGGGTGTGGGGTGTAGGGGTGGGCCGTTAGCCATTAGCCGTTAGCCGTTAGCACAGGGATTGGTTTTCTAACCACTAATCACTAATCACTAATCACTAACCACCAATCACTACTTCACGGTTGTCTTTGAGGTAGTAGACGGGTTGGCATAGGAGGCGCTGGCGGGCGGCGAGGAGGTGGTCGTGTGGGTCTTTGCTGTGTGTGCTGCTTCGGCCGGCGTTTTGACGGTACCAGCAGTGTAGTTCCTTGAGAAACCAGGTGCGCATGGGTGAAGCAAGTGCATCGATGGTTTGTTGGGTTTGTTCGATTAAGGCGAGGTTGTGAGGCTTCAGGTTGATACTCTGCATCGCTTCGATGAGACGTGTGTCGCAAGCGTGCGGCGGGCGGGGATAAGCAGTCATGCCGGCGCGTGTAAAGAACGGATTGACCTTACCCATCGCAGCGATCGCTTCGGTGTAGATAGTGGTGGGTGTTGCGAGTGCAGCGCGGACGAGACGGACCGCCAGGCCCAATCCGCGCCAGCATGGATGCACAACGACACGGCTGATCACGCGGACTTCTTTATTGAGTAGCGTTGCCTGCTGCTTAGCTGTCAGGCCTTTGCCGTAACGTTCGCTAAGTGCGACGTTGCGCATCCTGCATGCCAGGCTTGGTAGTGACTCAATAAGCACAGCAATGGTTTGTTGTGCCGGCGGCTCATGTTTGAAGCGCGTCGCAGCAGTGGGTGCGGAATGACGCAGCACGAGGATGCGTGTTGCGGTGGCGGGGCGTTTGGCGCGGTAGTGGTATTGCTTTAGCGCGTTGTAATCGGCCATCGTGCCCTCGACGAGTGTGAGTTGCTCGTCAGGCCGATCACGGTGCTGCGTGTTGAAGCGTTGTTTGATTGTGCTTTGCATCAGGCGGTCTTTGTTAGAATGTCAAGCGATTCGCCGAGATGTTTTTCGATGAGGATGTCGGGGTCGAGGGATTCGAGCAGGTCGTCGTGCGTGGTCGCGGCGATGAAGCAGGCGCTGGTGGTTGTGATCCACTTACGGACGTTGCGTGCGATGACTTTGGCGGTGGTGCGGTCGAGCGTAGCGCAGAATTCGTCGGCAAGGATGATCTTCTTGATGCGAGGCAGGACATCTTCTTCGGTCATGGCCATGGCCTGCGCGAGGCGAAGGCGGTAGCGCTGGCCGTCGGATAGTTGGGAGGGTTTGCGGAGCATGACGAACGCATCGTTGAGCCCGGCAAGCGAGAGCAGGCGCAGCGTCTGATCGAGCGGTCGGTTCGGGAAGCAATCGACAAGCGGACGGTCATCGACAGGCGGAAGTTGATCGAAGCTCAGAACGTGCGCGGCGTCATCATGAGAAAGTTGTTCGCGGATCAGGCGCAGGAGGGTGGATTTGCCGCCGCCGCTTGAGCCGGTGATGAAGACGATCTTGCCCGGCAAGAGGGTGAGTTCGGTTTGGGGGATGATCTGGATAGTGCGGTCCTGGTCGATCCCCAGGCCGAACATCGCGGCGACTTCGAGGACGTTGGGCGAGCAGGTGACGGCAGAATCGACGGCGTGTTCGAGATTGATGCGCATGACGGCTCCGCAATGTTCAATGATGGTTGAACCTGAACAGGTGGGTGATTGATTTGCCCCGGCGGGCTGGATCAGGCGAGCAAGCGTGCGGTGGCGTGGACGATATCCATGTGTCTGCGGACGTAGTGGAGGCTTGTGTTGGTGGAGCGGGCGGTTTCGCGCAGGCTTTTGCCTTGAAGGACGACGTAACGGGCGGTGGTGCGCGTCTCGGCCGGTAGCGTATTCATATGCAGGGCGACGAACTTAAATAGCTGATCTGACATGCGTTTAATAACGTTTGTTGCCTGTCGTTGAAGCTGGCGGGGCGGGCGCTGATAGAGCTTGGCGACCCGGGCGACGGGCATCCCTTTGCCCAGGACGTGCTCGATCAAGACGCGGTCCTTGTCCGGCAAATAATCTGCAAGCGCCAATAACTCCTGTACCTGCTTGCGTTTGAGCTGGCGCTGGGCGTGTGCGGTGGTGGATATCTGGCTGAGATTCGCAGACATGGGCTTGAAATCCCCCTGCTTGTATGGTATTTGTTAGGGTATTATCGCGGACGTTGGGTCTGCTGTCAAGCAAATGTTCAATGGATTTTGAACTTCGGGAGGCCAACGATGCACACGCTCGGCGAACAACTGCACGAGCAACGGCTCAAGCTCGGGCTAACACTGGATGACCTGGCCAAGGCGGTCGGATCGACCAAGAGCTATCTGTCGATGATCGAAAACCATCGGGTGGCGAATCCGCCTTCGACGGCATTGTTGCGTGCTTTGGAAGCGGCGCTTCAGGTCACGGATGGTTCGTTGCAGCGCACCGGCGACTGGGAGCGGGCGCCGGCGGGTGTGCGCGATGAGGTACAGCGGTTGTCGGATGATGCGAAGCGAGGCCGGGCGCTGGCGCGGTTTATCCGGGATAGCGCGCGGAGCAAAGAAGGCATCGGTAAGGACCTTGACGGTTTGTATCAAAGCGGGCAACTGCGAAAGATGATTGATAATGCGCTTGGCACGGTTGAGGGTGCGACAGCGCCGCATAACGAGACTGTCGCGATTGAGCATGACGACCAAACGTCGTACCAAGTAGCCCAAATGCCTCGCGTCCCGCTTATCAACAAGGTGGCTGCGGGTTACCCGTGCGGGTTTACCGATCTGGATTACCCGGCCCGCGCGGCGGACGATTACGTGAGTTGCCCGGGGTTGGATGATCCGGATGCCTTTGCCGCGGTGGTGAACGGCGAATCGATGTTGCCTGAGTATCGGGAGGGCGACATCGTCGTGTTCAGCCCGGCGGCGGATGTGACGGACGGGTGTGATTGTTTTGTCAGGCTCGAGCCGGATCATGAGACAACCTTTAAGCGTGTGTACTTTGATAAAGACGGCGCGTTAGTTCGGCTACAACCCTTGAACCCGAAGTTCGCACCGGCGGTGCATCCACGGGAACAGGTGGCGGGGCTGTACCGTGCGGTGTGGCGGTATTCGCGGCTGTGATCGATCACCTGGTTCACTACCCATAGGCGCATGGACGTGTCTGTGCGCATCCATGCAACACTGTTGCTAAAAGGCATGACCGATAAGCTTGTGTTATCACACGGATAAAAGCTGAACGTGTTTTGTGCGCCCGAAGGCAACGAAACCGAGTAATCCTGTGCGCATGATGTGATAGCTGATAAACGAGATGGACGTATTATCAGCACCGGCGGATGTGAACATCGGCTTGTCATGAATCGATAGTAGAAACAGTGTCTACATCGTTTCCTTGAAGGTCTTTATGATGAATCAGGCAGGTCATACCGGACGTTGTAAGGGTTTCTCTCTTGTCGAATTGATTATTGTTGTCAGCGTGCTGGGTATTCTCGCAGCGATGGTGATCCCGAAGTTCGTCAACGCCAGCGATACCGCGAGGTCTTCAGCCATGCTTGACACGTTGCGTGGGACGCGCATGGCTCTGGAACGTTATAAGTTTGATCACGATGATACGTACCCGGACATCGACGACCTTTGGGGCGCTTTAATAAGCAAGTCCGACCGGGACGGCACGCTCAACGCGGCGGGGGATTACGGGCCTTACCTGAAGATGGAGCCGACGAATCCATTTACAAACAGCAGCAGTGTTACGACGTTCGGCGAAGGCAAGGCAACCGACGGTTGGGAATACGATGTGACCGAACAGCCGGTGCTGATCGGGGTGGGGTTTAATGAAACGACGGGGGAATATACGGCGCCTTAAGGAAGAGCGCTAAGCCGCAAGCGGCTTCGGGATTATCGATTGAAGATTCCACATTGAACATCGGCCTAGCGCAGCTTGATGGTTGCCAGCGCGATGGCGGTGAGTAGTGCGCTGATGAGCCAGAAGCGCACGACGACCTGCTGTTCGGTCCAGCCGGAAAGGTGGAAGTGGTGGTGGATGGGGGCGCACTTGAAGATGCGTTTGCCGCCGGTGAGTTTGAAGTAACCGACCTGCAATAGAACGCTGAACGCTTCGAGGAAAAATATCCCGCCGATGACCATCAGCAGGAACTCCTGGCGGATCACCACGGCGACAAAACCGAGCAACCCGCCGAGCGGCAGCGAACCTGAATCGCCCATGAAGACCTGCGCGGGCGAGCAGTTAAACCATAAGAAACCAAGACACGAGCCGACCATCGCGCCGGCGACGACGGCCAGTTCATCGCTGAAGGGGATGTGCGGCACGAGCAGGCGCTTGGCTAATACGAAGTCGCCCGCGGTGTGGCCTGCGATGAAGCAAAGCACCATGAACGCGGAAGCGACGATGACCATCGTCCCACCTGCAAGGCCGTCCATCCCGTCGGTGAGGTTCACGGCATTGGATGAATACGTGATGATGAAAATCGTCAGTAAGACGAAAGGCCAGGGCGCGAGTTTGATCAGATTGGGCGACGGCACATAAGCCCCGTCCTGGAACACCCATGTCTTCATCAACGGCAGTGTGAGGCTGTGGCTCATCTTCTGCACGTCGGGGTCGGGGAAGAGGACGCTGGAATCGCCCCAATGATGGATGAACAGGCCGAGGATGACGGCAAGCCCGATCTGCAGCAGCAGTTTTTCGCCGGAGTAGAGCCCATGGCGAGAGCCGGGCTTTCGTCTGGCGGTGGTGAGTTTAAGCCAGTCGTCAACGAGGCCGACGACGAACAGCCATGTGAAACAGACCAGCGCCATGATGACGTAGAAGTTATTGACATTGGCCAGCAGGAGTATGGATGCGTAGATCGCGCCGGCGATGAGGATGCCGCCCATGGTGGGGGTGTTTGCCTTCTGCTTCATGAGGCGGTCGAGGTCTTTATGGTCGAAGGTGGGGTTGTCGCCGATTTTCTGCTTAACGAGCCAGCGGATGGTTCGTTTGCCGAAGAGCACGACTATGAGGAAGCTGATGACGATGGCAAAGACGGCGCGGAACTCGACCCATCGGAACACGCCGAGCGGCCCCAGCAGTGTGCTGTCGTCGATCGCTTGTTCAAAGTGTTTGACGAGTAAGTAAATCATGTTTGGGCAGTTTGCCGTGTATCATACGCCGACGCAACTGCTGCCGGGGGTGCTTCGGTATTGTTTTTTTATGGTTGTTGTGTGAACCGTGTTTCTATCATCTTGACCAGTCGTTCGAGCATCAGGCCGCGTGATCCTTTGCATAGGATGATATCGCCGGATTCGAGTGAATCGATGATAGCCTTGAAGGTTTGTTCATTGATGTCGGGGTAGTGTGCTGCGGGCAGGTCGGTATCGGCTTGTGCGATTGTCTTGGCTGCGTCGGCCATGAGCGGGCCAATCAGCGTGGCTTGCTGGAGTATGCCTGATTGAGCTAGCTGCACGAGCGCCTTGCCGATATTTTCGTGGGATTGTTTCGAGATCGCACCGAGTTCGAGCATATCTCCGAGGATGGCGACGCGGCGGGCGCCTGAGTCTGCGGCATAGTTTTTGAGTACATCGAGTGCGGCAGCAACGGAGTCGGGGTTGGCGTTGTATGTGTCGTCGATAACGGTGGCCGGGCCGAAGCGTTTGATGACGAGCCTACCGGGCATGGGCGTGGCGTTTTCGAGTGCCTGCTTGATGTGGTCGTCGTCGACATTCATCCAGCGTGCGACTTCGATGGCGGCGGTGGCGTTGTTGGCGTCGTGGGGGGCGGGGAGGGGGAGGTTGATGGTGGCGGAAGCGCTAAGCCGCAAGCGGATGGGGGGTTCATCACTGACAAGGTTTGCCTTATAAGGTAATACTTGCACAGACTTGTTGAAGGTCGGAGCTTTGCTTACCCAATTAAGTGCGTTTTGCTCGATGAACAGGGGCGCACCGTCAGGCAGATACTGGGTGATGGCGGCTTCTTCTTTGGCGACGCCATCGAGATCGATGAAATACTCCATGTGTTCATTGCCGATGCATGTGATAACCGCGGCGTCGGGCAGGAGGATCTTGCCGAGGCTGTCGATTTCACCCGGATGGTTCGTGCCGACTTCAGCAACGAGGTAGTCATCGTCTAATGATGCGCCGAGCAGCGTAAGCGGGACACCGATGTGGTTATTGAAGCTCTTAGGCGATTGCGTGCCTTTGAGCGTTGAAGCGAGGACGGTGTGGATGAGATGGCGCGTGGTTGTTTTGCCGTTCGACCCGGCGACGGCGATGACGGTGCAGCCTGCTTGCTTCAGATGCTTTCGATAGTCGGCGGCGAGTTGTTGGAGGGCATCGATGGTGTTGTCAACGAGCAGGACGCCGGGCGCATCTATATTAGAGGCGGCTTCTTCGCGATCGATGATCACGAGTGCTGCGTTTTGCTTGAATGCTGCATCTATATAGTCATGCCCATCGAAGTTAGCGCCTTTGACGGCGAGAAAGACCTGGCCGGGCTTGATGGCGCGCGAGTCGATACAGATGCCGGTGAGTTTGGTTGTGGCATCGGGTTCGGTTGTGAGCCAATGGCCTTTGGTGACGCGCTGCACCCACTGAGGCGTCCAACATGTTGCGGACGTGGCATCAATCATGGTCATTGGGCTGCCTTTTCGCAGGCCCATTGGATCAGGGCTTGTTGAGCGTGTTCGCGGTCGTCGAAGTGGATATTCTCCCGGCCGATGGTCTGGTAGTCCTCGTGCCCCTTGCCGGCAAGCAACACGGTATCGCCCGGCTTGCCTGCAAGCACAGCCATACGGATCGCTTTGGCGCGGTCGGCGTCGACGACGAGATCGGGCTTACGCGCTTCGGGGATACCAACCAGCGCATCTTTGATGATGGTGTCGGGTTCTTCGGTGCGCGGGTTGTCGGAGGTGAGGTAGATCAGGTCGGCGTGCCGACAGGCGGCATGGGCCATGAGCGGGCGCTTGGTGCGGTCGCGATCGCCACCGCAGCCGAACATGACGATGAGTTTGCCGGGTGTTAACGGTCGCAGCGCCGACATCGCGTTTTCGAGCGCGTCAGGTGTGTGTGCATAGTCGACCAGCACGGTGGGGATGGCGGGCTGGTTTGTATTGTCTGATGGGAGGCTGACCCGTTCGAGTCGGCCGGGCACTTGCGGCAACGTCTGCAGCGCGGTTCGCAGGGTGTCGCTGCTGTTAGTGATCGCGTGCGCCGCGGCAAGTGCCTGGAGCGTGTTGGAGACGTTGTAGCCACCGATCAGAGGGATTGTGGTTTTGATCTCGCCCCAAGGCCCGATAAATCGCGAGGTGCTCGAATCGGCGCGCAGTTCGACCTGGTCGGCGAAGCAGATCGAGCCGGGTCGATCGGTTTGTGATTGTTTGAGCGAAGTCCAGCGTATGTCACCGGCGAAGTCTGCGAGCACGGCCAGCGCGTATGCATCATCGAGATTGATGACCGCGGTACCATCGTCTTTGAGCAGGTGCGCAAAGAGGATGGATTTTGCCTCGGCGTAGGCCTGCATCGTCCGGTGGTAGTCGAGGTGATCCTGCGTGAGGTTGGTGAACAAACCTACCTTGAACGCGGCGACATCGACGCGGCCTTGCTCGAGTGCGTGGCTGGAAACTTCCGCAGCCACAGCGTCACAGCCGGCATCAGCCATGCGGGCTAACGAACGAGAGAAGTCGATCGCGCCGGGTGTGGTGAGGCTCGCGGGCTTTTGGCCGTCGTGCGTGCCGTCATCGGTGAAGATCGTTCCGATGACGCCCGTTTGGATGTCAGCAGCTTTGAGCAGGTGTTGGATGAGCAGGGCAATGGTGGACTTGCCGTTGGTCCCGGTGATACCGATGAGGGTTAATCGCTTGGCGGGTTCGCCGAAGAATCGTTCCGCGAGTCGGCCTGCCAGTCGTTGGTCTACGGCAACGGCGACGTAGTGCGCGATATTATCGGGCAGTGGCTCGGTATCGAGCGGTTCACTGATCACAGCAACAGCGCCGCGGTCAATGGCTTGCAGTATGTAGGCGGGTGTTTGTTTGGTTGAGCCGCGTGAGATGAACAGGCAGCCGGGAGTGACCTGACGTGAGTCGTCGGTGATATCGCTGCATTCAACGTCGGCCGAGCCGGATATGTGCCGGAGCCCGAGCCCTTGAATGAGCGGTTGAAGTCTCACGCCTGAAGTACCTTCACTGTTGGGTCGCCGCGGTGGGGCCAGTGCTGACGCTGAATACGCAAATCAGGTCGTCAGACACTATGTATCGGTTGATTATAGGGCTTGGCGGGAAAGATTCGGTGTGCGCGAACAACACGAAATCCCGGGTTTCTTGCGTGATTGTGTTTTTATCTGACACGCAATCATTCCGGCCCTCACCCTAGCCCTCTCCCGCGGGGAGAGGGGATCGGACAAAGCGGAAGTTTGTGTGAAGTCAGGCGCACTGGCGTGTGATGGAGGCGGGGGAGATGCCGGAGCGGACCCAGACGGTGGTGCGGCCGCGGTGGTCCTGGAGCTTGGTGAGGCGACTCAGGTAATTCCGCAGTGCTTCTTCATCGAACTTGATGAGGAATTCGTTCGAGGCCGAACGGTTGCGTTGACGGATCATCTCGATCATCTGTTGCTTACTCATTCCAGACTCCACGGGCAGAGACGCCGGCGCTTGAGTGTCGTTGACGGAAGACTCGTGAGAAGGTGTGTTCATCGCCTGCCTTGGATCGGGTAAGGCCTAAGAACATCTTGAGGGTGTAACTTCAGCGGACGCAAAGAAGTTCCGATGTTATTTGGTTGTCATCTCTTTTGGTTGTGTCCATAAACGTGCTGCCATGCCGATGAAGTGAGGGATTATCAGCTCATGGTTTTGAGCTGCTGTTTTCGTTTCGTCGCAAGGAGCAAGTTTTCATGGCGATCATCGTGCACAGCCCACACGACGGCCAGCCTGTCAAAGTACGCGATCAGGACCTGGAAAGAGCGATCCGCGACAGCGAGGGCCGTATCTTTTATGCGGTCAAACGCAGCGACGGCAGCGGCTATTACGGCGCACTGACGCGTAAAGGGTCTGATAAAGATGAGCAGCGCTATCTTGATCTTATCGAGAAGATGGAAACGGCACGCCAGGTCGGAAAGATCCGCTCTGAAGCCCAGGTGCATGACGCGACAGGTAAAGATAAAAGTCCGGGCGCGATGCGGTGGATCGTGTTGTTGATCCTTGCGGGGATCATCGCGGCGATGAGTTGGTACTTCTTCAAGTCCTATAACTCAAACGGGCCGTTGCCGAACGCGCCACAGGATACGCCGGATGAAAACGAAGTGCCGGCTGACGAAAATACGTCGGCTGAACACCTGTTTAAAAATGATGCGGTTGAGATTCAGCAGGTTAACTACGAGCAGGGATTGACTGCCGAGGGATACATCTCGACTTCCTCGGGTTTGCGATACAAGATTCTCAAGACGGGCACGGGGGATACGGCCATCGCGGGCCGGTATGTCTTGATCAACTACGTCGGCTCGACGTTTGATGGCAAGGAATTTGATCGGTCGGCGCCGGGCAAGCCGGTGGGATTCATTGTCTGGTCGGGCGAGGTGCCGCGTGGCTGGGACGAGGGGCTGGTCGGGATGCGCGTCGGTGAGAAGCGTCGATTGATCCTGAGCCCGGAGCTGGTGTGCGGGCCCTACCCGGGGATCGTGGTCGTGCCGGACGGGACATTGAAGTTTGATATTGAACTGGTGGGAATTTTGCCGGGCGTTCGGCTGACGACGGAATCGCTGGGCGAGGGTGAGATCGCCAAGCCAGGCGACACGGTGCTGGTGAATTATCGGGCCTACGTCGGCCGGGAGCAGGAGACGTATGACGACACATACCAGCGCGGCGAGCCGACGGAATTGCGGATCGGAACAGGCGAGGTGATCGCCGGCTGGGACCTGGGCGTGGCGGGGATGCAGGAGGGCGAAAAACGGTTGATCGAGATCCCGCCTTACCTGGCGTACGGCTCGCGCGGGGCGGCCGGTGGGGTGATCCCGCCCGGAGCGAGCCTGCGATACGAGGTGGAGCTGGTCGGTGTGAAAACCAGCACGGCCCGAAAAGTGGCGATCTCACGCGAATACCGGGCGGAAACCCCCTGAAGTATGCCGTGACGGGCCCGAAGCGGCCTAATATTCTGTAATCATCATGCGATGAATTCGCTGTCACAGTACACTGTGACTCATGGTTAAGCGGATAGTTGCGCTGATTCTGATCATGTTCACCGTCCCGATCCTGATCGGGGGCCTCGGGAGCCCGCGACCGGAGGCGGACTTTGTTTTTTCCATCACCAGCGAGCACAACAGCCGTGATCCGCAGCGGATGACCTACCTGATGGACATCCAACTGACGCGGGCGATGTTTGAGCCGTTGGTGATCCTCGACTTCAGCAACATGGAAACGTACCCGGGGATGGCCGAGAGCTGGGAGATATCCGAGGACGGGCTGACGTACACATTCCATATCCGCGAAAATGCGAAGTGGTCGAACGGCGACCCGGTGACGTCACATGACTTTGTTTATGCCTGGCGACGCGCGATGCTGCCCGACACCGCGGCGGGCTACGGCAACTTCATGTACTTCATCAAGGGGGCAGAAGACTTCTTCCATTGGCGAAGTGATCAACTCAAAGCCTACACCGATAAGCACGGTATCGCGGGCGGTTCGGAAGAAGAAGCCAAGGCGATGTGGGCGGAGGCAGAGAAGAAGTTTGATGAGATGGTCGGTCTGGAAGCACCGGACGACAGGACGCTGATCATTCACCTGAAACAGCGGACCGAGTACTTCATCGACATGCTGGCGTTCGCGACGTATCTGCCGGTACATGAAAAGAGTGTGAGTGCGGCGGTGGCGTTCAACGCCGAGTCGGGTCAGATACTTGACGATGCGACCTATTGGAACGACCCAAAGCGGCTGATCTGTAACGGAGCGTACACGCTGAAGGATCGGAAGTACCGTCAATACAACTATCTCGAAGCGAACGAGTATTACTGGAACAAGGAATCGCTGAAAAACAAATCAGTGATGGAGTTGATCGTTAACAACGAGCAGTCGCAGTTGTTGCTTTATGAAACGGGTGTGATTGATTATGTGCCGAATGTCATCCCGGACATCGCGTTCGATCTGATCCGTCAGGACCGGGATGATGTGCACATCACGCCGATGGCGGGGACGTACTTCTACAACCTTAACTGTCTGCCGAAGTTGAAGACGGGTGAGGACAACCCGCTTTATGATTCGCGTGTCCGGCGAGCCTTGGCGATGGCGGTGAACCGTGATGAGATTACGCATTCGATCACACGGCTGAACGAGCCGAGCGCTTACAGCTTCGTCCCGCCAACCGCGTTGAACTTCTATCACCCGCCGGTCGAAGACGGGCCAAGGTTTGATCCGGAAGCTGCGCGTGAGTTGCTGGCCGAAGCGGGGTACGCCGACGGCAAGGGGATTTCCGGTTTGTCGATTCTGTACAACACGGGATCGGGCCACGAAAACGTTGCCCAGGCGATAAAGAAGATGTGGAAGGAAGAGCTTGGTGTGGACGTCACGCTGGAAGGTGTGGAGTCCAAGATCAGTGCTTCCCGTGCGCGCAGCCAGGATTACACAATCCGTCGAACAGGCTGGTACGGTGATTACGCCGACCCGACGACGTGGCTTGATATCCGCCGAGGAGATGATGAAAACAACACCACCAAGTGGAAGAACGACGAGTTCGACCGGCTGATGGATGAAGCATCGGTGGCAACAGACCCACAGAAGCGTCTGGACCTGATGCGTCAGGCCGAGTCGATCCTGGTGAAGGAATCGCCGATGGTGCTGATTTATCACCCGGTGCAGGTCGGGCTGTTCAAGCCTGAGCAGGTAAAAGGGCTTGTGTTGAACGGTTGGAGCCAGATTCGTTTTGAGTTGATTTCGGTCGACCGTAGCGCTGGTGAGAACGAGAAGTAGAAGTCGCGGCTGCATGCGTAGCCCAGGGCTGGTGACAGGCGAGGTGATATGTTTCGATTGATCTTCTGGCGTCTGGTGCAATTCCCGCTGATCCTGGCGGCGATATTCACGGTGACGCTGTTGCTTGTCTGGGTAGCGCCGGGTGATCCGCTTAGCCGGGAGGACGGCCGCGAGCTTGCACCCGAGATCCGCGCCGCGATGATGCGGCAATACAACCTCGATCGCGGGGCGTTTTATTTTGGTGTCAGTTATTTAGATGGGATTCTTTTCGGCACGGAACACGCCTGGCCTGACTTCGGGCCTTCGATGCACTACCAGGACGAGCGTGTTTCGACCATCATCGGGGGCAGCCTGCCGGTGAGTGTAATGCTGGGGTCGGCGGCGCTGGCGGTAGCGTTATTACTCGGGACGGTCTCCGGGGTGATCGGTGCGCTTCGGCCCGGGGGGTTGACGGACTTATCGAGCCTGGGGGTGGCGCTTGTTGGTATCAGTTTGCCGAACTTCGTCACGGGGTCGGTGTTACTTGCGGTGTTTGCGGGATTATTGCAGTGGTTCCCCGTCGGGGGGTGGGGTTCACCGAGTCATCTGATTTTACCTGCGATCACACTGGGCATCATGCCGGCGGCGTATATCGCGCGACTGGTGCGGCTTGGTCTGGCAGACATCATGTCCAGCGACTACATCCGCACCGCGCGGGCGAAAGGTTTGTCACGACACAAAGCGTTGTTCGAACACGCACTGAAGGTCGCATACCTGCCGGTGCTCAGTTTCATGGGCCCGGCCGCAGCCAGCGTGATGACCGGCTCGTTCGTCGTCGAAAAACTTTTCAGCATCCCCGGCATGGGCGAACACTTCGTCAACTCCGTCATCAACGGCGACCGCTTCCTGATCCTCGGCGTCGTGCTGACCTACTCCACCATGCTCATCACGTTCAACCTCATCGTCGACGTGGCCTACGCGTGGATCGATCCGCGGATCGAGTTGGCGTAAGTTTTAAAATTAGCCACGGATGAACACAGATAAACACGGATTAAGTCAAAAGACAAGGCGTTTGAATTCGAGTTTAGGCTTGCCGAAGTTGAGGATTAATGCAACGGGAATACCTGTTGCTTTGAGGTAGTTTAGGCACTGAGCGACATGTTCAGGGTCGATACCGGAAGCGGCTTTTAGTTCGATTAGAACTTTGGATTCGACAATCAGATCAGCCTGGTAATCACCAACAACAACTTTACGAAATCTGACGAGTATCTTCTTTTGTTGCTCTACTTCATATCCGGATTGTCTTAACAAATAGGCCAATGCGTTTTCATACACCTTCTCCAGAAAACCACAGCCCAAATCATTATGAACATCATAAGCACAGCCAATTATGACTTCGGTCAGATCAGCATGTAGCATCTTCCCCTCTGATCCGTGTTTATCCGTGTTCATCCGTGGCCCCCGTTTGTTTTTCTTTTCCACGCCAACCCCCCATAGGCTCTTTCTTCGATCTTTGAGCGGCGATGAACATGATAAGGCCGGCGATGAACAGTAAAGCGCTTAGCCATTGACCTCGGGTGATGTGCAGCGTGGCGAATTCCTGGTCCATGATGTGCGCATCGGGCATGCGGAAGAACTCATCGAGGATGCGCATCACGGCGTAAACCATCGCGAATGTGCCGGCAATCGTCCCGGGCTTGCGGGGTTTGGCCCATAGGATGGCGAGCACCGCAAACACGATCAGGCCTTCCATCACCGCGGCGTAGAGTTGGGATGGGTGACGCGGCGTGAGGAAGTCATCTATCGCGTGGGTGACGACCATGTTGCCGCGATGAACCAGATCGATGATGGCTGTCGGGTCCCAGTATTGCAGTTGCGTATCTATCGTTTGTGGCGGGGGTAACTGATCGTAAATCTGGTAAAGCTGCTCGGTCGGCATCTCGTCGAGCATTTCTTGTGGGAACTTAACTGCGAACACGAAGTCGGGGGAGCAGGGTCGGCCGAGTAGTTCGCCGTTAATGAAGTTAGCACATCGGCCGAAGAAGATACCGATCGGCGCGGAGAAGGCGAAGAGGTCGATGAGGTAGAGGCTGCTGTGCTTGAATCGCCTGGCGCAGTAGAGGCAACCGATGATGCCGCCGATCATCCCGCCGTGGCTCGCCATCCCGCCGTGGTTGACCGCAAGAGCTCCCCAAAATGGGGCACCCCAATAAGGCAAGTCCTTGCTGAACTCGAACTCCCACAACAGGCTTGGCTGATAGAAAAGCACATACCCGAGCCGACCGCCGACGAAGATGCCGATTGCGACGGACACGACGAGATCGGCTGCGTTTTCGGGTTTGAGACTGGAAACACCCACCCGGCAGACGCGCTTGATGAGGAAAAACGCAACGAGGAACCCACCGAGATACGCAAGGCCGTACCAACGGATGGGGATCGGCCCTATGTGGAACAGGATCGGGTCCAGGTTGTGCAGCCAGGCAGCGAGGGTCATGGGGGAGGGTATGGGGTGTAGGGTTTAGGGTCTAGTCGGAAAGCCGATCAATGATCGGTCAATCATAATAGTAATTCAATAATAGCGCTTGTGATGGCATAAATCGTATGCTTTATGTTCTGACCAGTCCCCAGACCCTAGACCCCAGACCCACATCACCTTTTACGTTCTTTACGACCTGAAGCTCGCTTTGTCTGGTTGCGCTTATTTTTCAACTTCGACGTTCTTGTCGCGGCTTTGGCTTTGCCTTGGGAGAGTTTTCGGTGTTTGACTTTGCCGGTGGGGTGGTCGGCGAGGACGACGAGTTCCATGACGCGGCGGCCGAGGTCGACGGAAGCGACGCGGACGGTGAAGGTGTTACCGATGGTGACGGCGTGGCCGGAGCGTTGGGCGACCAGTGCTCCGGTCTTGGGGTTGAGTTGCCATCGGTCGTTAGCGCCGCCGGGCAGGTCGTTGCTGCGGACGAAGCCGTCGACGAGGTATTTATCGATCTGGATATAGACACCATTGCCGGTGACACCTGTAACGGTGCCGTCGTAGTCCTCACCGATGTGATCGGCGAGCAACTCGAGTACGAGGTAGTTACGCAGTTCGCGTTCGGCACTTTCGGAGTTACGCTCGGTGGCGGAACAGTGGCGGCCGAGTTCGCGCAATGCCATCTCATCGGGAACCAGCGCATCGTCCATCAGTCGATTGCCGATCTTACGATTGGTCGGGCGTTTGCCGGTAATGGAAGCAGCGGTTTTCAGGTAGGCGTCGATGCCACGATGCACGACGAGGTCCGGGTATCGGCGGATCGGGCTGGTAAAGTGCGTGTAGTGTTCGCTGGCCAGGGCGAAGTGCCCGATGAGCATAGGGGAATACTCAGCTTTGCTGAGCGTACGCAGCACAGCCATGTTCACTGAACGCTGCGCAGTTTTGCCTTGCACGGCTTGCAGCAGCGTCTGTAATTGTTTGCGACTAGGCCGTGCGGGGATGTTGTAGCCGGCGACACGTGCGAACATGCGCAGGTCATCGATACCGTGTGCATCGGGGTCCGGGTGGATGCGGCGGATCATCGGGACATCGGCGCTGTCAAACAGACGCGCCGCTGCTTCGTTAGCCTCGACCATGAACATCTCGATGAGCGTGTGCGTGAACGCATCATCTTCCGGCTCTGCATCGACGACACGGCCCGAATCATCAAAGATCAGTTCGACTTCTGGCAGGCCCAGCACGATCATGCCTTGTTCGAGCCGGCGTTCACGGATGCGCTTGGCCAGATCATTCATCTGCAAAATCGCTGCGACAACGGGCTTGGGATACTTCGGATCGGTCTTGGCGTGTTTGCGTGCTTCGCGCAGGTTGCCATCAATCAAAGCCTGTGCTTCGAGATAGGTCAGGCGCCGGTTGGACTGAATGACTGAGCGTGCAAAACGTTCACTGAGGACTTTGCCATCCTGATCGTATTTGATGAAGCAGCTCTTGGCGTAACGGTTGACACCTTCCTGCAAGGAGCAGACGCCGTTGCTTAAAACTTCGGGCAGCATCGGCACGACGAGGCGCGGCAGGTACGTGCTGTTGCCTCGGTCATACGCTTCTTTATCGAGCGAGGAACCGGGCTTGACGAAGTATGCGACGTCGGCGATGTGTACGCCGAGTTCGATCGCATCTTCCTTGCCATGCTTGCAAGGACGGATAGAGATTGCGTCGTCATAATCCTTGGCGGTGGGCGGATCGATCGTGATCGTCAGGACATCGGTCAGGTCTTCACGATCGTCGGGAATGATGTCGGGATCGAATGCCTGTGACACACTGCGTGCTTCAGCGAGGACTTCCTGTGGGAACTTCTCGGCTAAGCCGAACGCGCGGATGACTGAGCGCGTTTCGATTTCAGGTTCGCCGCCGGGCCCCAGTACTTCGGTGATGACGCCCTCAGCGATATCGTTTCGATCTCGGGGGTATTCAACGATTTCGATGACGACCTTGTCGCCGACGCGCGCGTTCTTGACGGTTGGGTCGCGGATGATGACGGGCTCGCTCATGAGTCGGCCGTCAACCTGCACGACATGCAGCTTACCGCGTTTGAGCAACGTGCCGACGTATTGCTGATCGGAACGCTGCAGCACTTCGATGATACGGCCGACGAAGGGGGACTTACCCGTGCCGGCGCGTCGCTTTTCGTGAATGACCTTGGCGCGGACGCGGTCGCCGTTCATAGCATCGCGCGTTGCGCCGGGCGGGATAAACAGGTCGCCGTGCTGGGTCAGTTGGTCGGGCTGGAGGAATCCGAAGCCTTTTTCATGGGCGCGGAACACGCCGACCATTTCCTTACCCGGCGGGGGCAGGGCGATGGTGTCGGCCGAGCCGAGGATAACACCGCCGTCCGCAAGCAGGGCTTCGGCGGCGGTTTTGAATTGCTCGAACTCCGAATCCTCGACGCCAAGGTCTTTTGCGAGCTGGCGGAGGGTGCGTGGTTCGTAGCGGGAATCGGCGATGTGCCGGAGGATCGTACTGGTATATCGGTCGGACATGGTTATTTCAGGTATCGGCAGGATTCGATGTCTTGCCGGGATTGTTTTTCTTTCTCCGAGCATCATAGGCCCGGTCAAGCTATGCTAACGTAGATCAACTTTTGATGATAGAAACGATAAGTGAGGAACCGATGGCAAACGACGAGCAAGTAATCAAGGCCGCACTCGATCTGGGCAAGATGCTGAACGATCATCCCAAGGTCAGCCGGCTCGAATCGGCGGTGAAGAAGCTTCGTGAAGATACCGAGGCTCAGCGGGCCCTGAACGACCTGAACCGCCACCTGCATGCGATCGCGGAGAAGGAGATGATGGGTCAGCCGATCGAGGTCTCTGATAAGCATAAGATGCAGGAGCTACAGAACGCGGTGGTGCACAACCTGGTGCTTCAGGAATTCCAACTGGCCCAGATGGATTACGTGGACCTGGTCCGCAAGCTGGATGATGCGATGTACGGCCAGAGCACTGCGGCGGAAGCGGTGGGTGTGACCGGTCAGGGGCAACAGGGCGGCGCAGCAGGGCCGGGGATGGGGCTGTAAGTCCCGAAGTATCCAATATTAAATCTAAGCAATTGATCAGACCGGTGTTACTCGGTTACCGATAGCTGCTGCTCGTTGAAGTTGAAAGGCGAGGCTATGAAGATATCGCGCCAACGGTCCCGGGAAACGGTCAGCTCGGCGCCGACATTGGTATTGATCAATTGGGGGGCGACACCATTAGCAACGTCTGTGACGACGTATTCCATAACCTGGAAGCAGCGTCGCGCCATCTGGGCCTTGTCGTCTTTGATCTGCTCAGCAGCGGTGTCGCCTTCAAGCGGGTTTTCATAATCCGGCATCTGATCCGCAATCAGCGAATAATAGCGGAAAGCGATCCGACCGAGTTCGTGCAGGTCCTTGGTGACATTCTGTCCATTAGTGCGTAGCGCGATGAGCTTGCTCCATAGCTGCTGCATGCCGTTCTGTACGGGCTTGAAGCGGGCGTCGGGGTTGTCCTTGTGGAAGGCAACGCGGGCATCCAGACCATCAAGGATGGTCGTGATCGCCTGGGGCAGTTGAATCTCAGCCAGTGCGACCAGGATCTGTTCGAGGACTAACGAGGAATCTTCGGCTTTAAGGCGATCAGCGAGGACCGTGAGTACGGCTTGCTGTTGCGTCTGATCGAACGCTTTGGCCTTAGCGGCTTCACCGACGGACTTGGCGATCCAGTAGCGGACCGCGGGGCTTTCGTCATTGGCGCTGGCCTGAAGCAGGGCGACCAGCTCGTTGCCGGTGAGTTTGGCGCTGATGATGGCGACGTTGAGCCGGGTCATCAACTGGTTGTCCGGGCCGATCAACGGGATAACACGCGTGGCAAGATTCGGTCGGTAGTAATCCAGAAAGGCTTGCGAGCCAAAAGACATCGGAGCGGTCAGTGCGGCACGGGCTTCTGCGACTTCCGAAGCTTCATCACTTTGCAGGCGCATCACCCAGTTATCGAGAAAACGGTTGATGGTCTGCTTGTTTGAATCAGACAGTGTCTGAGCGCCCATGATGTCTTGGGGGATTGACTCCTGAGCGAACAGTGTCTGAGCACTAATTCCACAAATGACTACCCAGAGCACCGTCAGGAGCCAAAAGGGGCATCGTCGGATTCGCATCAGGGTCCTCTCAGGCGGCGTGTATCGTAGGGATCGAGCGGATGCGGAGGTAGCACCCGTGCTAAGCAGGTAAAGCTAACAGGGCCCCCGTGCGGTGTCAAACCTTATGAGTGGGGTTGATACCGACAAATCCTGTTAGGACAAGATATTGTATCGGACGCTGAGCGCGGTTCGCGGCTAGCGGACGGAGGTAATCCCGGGAAAGTCATGGGGAAACAGCAGCATGATGAAGATCGAACCGACGTAGAGCGTCAGGCCGATCATGGTGATAACAATTCCGGCCCGATAGAAGCGGGTTTTGCGATCGCGATACTTAAGGGCCCGGTCCAGCCAGTGTTCAAGCTCATCACCGGGCTGCTGGGTCAACCAGCACAGATGCAGGACGCCGAAACAAACGGTGGCGGCGGCGGCCATTACGAGGATAACACCTGAAATAATCAACCACTTAGCAAGATCGTTGGTCCCTGCGATCAGCCTGCCGGAGAAGCCTGTGGTGGTAATGACGATGCCGGTTAGGCCCAGCAAGACCTGCGAGCGGTGGTGCAGGACCATGAACTGGCGTTCGATCACGTCCATGATGGGGCGTTGATCCTCTGAGCCATAGATATCGATAAGCCGACGTGCCTCTTCCTGTCGTGAGAGATGGGACATAAGGTCATGATAATCAGTTGAAAGCGGGATGTAACGATCCGGTCGGTGTGTGTCCGGATAACGGTATGGAATGTGAATATGTCAATAGACCGCATTTTCCGGGCTGGTGGGATCATAAGTACCGGCATCAGCCTGCCGATAGCGTGATATATGTCAGGGAATCACCACCACAGTATGACGCAGGCCACAGGTCGGTCCGGTGGTGGTTATCTATGGGAATACCAGAGGCGACTACGCCAGGCGTTTCCACTGCACACAAGCCCGAGACGAATCGCGTTAGGTGTTTCGATCGGATTGTTTGTTGCGTTCCTGCCGACGATCGGATTCCAGATGGGTCTGGCGCTGGTGATCGCATGGATGTTCAACGCATCCCGGCCGGCAGCGATCGCGAGCGTATGGGTAACCAATCCGATCACGATGGGGCCGTTGTATGCGATGGCGTACTTCATCGGTCGGCCGTTCTGGTACGCCCATCCGGAAATCAGTTTCAGCGAATTAAGCACGACGATCCATGGCGGCGGGGGCTCGTTCTTCACGGTGTCCACGGTATTCGGTGCATTTCACAACATGTACAGCATGGGCTCGGGCCTGTACGTGCCGATGCTGATCGGTGGGATAGCCATGGGGCTGATGGCGAGTTTCCTCGGTTACTTCCCGACCAAATCGATTACGACGCAATATCAACAGATCAGACGGCGTAAGTCGCGTCACCACCGGCGTGGCCATTCCGTAATCAGTCAAAGAAACAGCCAGCCGCGCTTCCAGCCGGTGAGTCAGGATCATCGGCGTTCCAGCCGATCACGTCGACGCCGGGCGGCTTAAGTCAGCCTTCGGGATCGATGCCGAGGTCTTTAACCTTCTTATTCAATGTATTGCGGTTGATGCCGAGGAAGTCGGCAGTGCGCACCTTGACGCCGTTGTTGTAGTCCAGCGCCTCGCGGATCAGCTGCTTTTCGATTTCACCGATCACGATGTCGTAGACCTCACCCTCGCAGGTCTGGTACTCACTGACGGCATGCTCAGCGAGTCTTGCCGCAAGCGATTCGATCGATGCGTCGGTGGTTTCGCCGCGTGTTTGTTTGGAGAACAAGCGGATCTGCAGCGGCAGCAGGTCGTCGGAGAATTCTTCACCGGTCGAGAGAACGACGGCTCGTTCCATCGCGTTTTCCAGTTCACGGACGTTGCCGGGCCAGGGATAACGCAAGAGTGTGTTGAGTGTTTCACGGTTGATCTTGCGCAGGTTGCGCTGGTTTTCGTCGTTGTACTTATCGAGGAAGAAGTCGATGAGCCTGGGGATGTCTTCGCGTCTTTTCCGCAGCGGCGGCAGGTTGATCTGCACGACGTTGAGCCGGTAGTAAAGGTCCTCGCGGAAGTTTCCCTTTCGGCATTCTTCTTCGAGATCGAGGTTGGTGGCGGCAATCACACGGGCATCGACCTGGATGGTGCGATGGTCGCCGACGCGTTCGAATTCACGTTCCTGCAGAACACGCAGCAGTTTGACCTGCAACTGAGGATCGAGCGTGCCGACTTCATCGAGGAATATCGTGCCGGTGTCGGCGGCTTCGAATCGGCCTATCTTGTCTTTGACCGCACCGGTGAAGGCGCCTTTGACGTGGCCGAACAATTCAGATTCGAGCAATTGCGGGGATAAAGCGCCGCAGTTAACCCGTACCAAAGGTTGGTCGGCGCGTGGTGAGTTGTAATGGATCGCTTTGGCAATCAGTTCCTTACCGCAGCCGGTCTCGCCCAGGAGCAGGACGGTGGCGCGGCTGCTGGCGACCTGGCCGATGGTGGCGAGCACATCCAACATCGCCGGGCTGGAGCCGATGATGTTGTCGAACTTGTACTTACCGCGAAGGTTGTCGCGCAGTTGCTGGGTTTCTTCCAGCCATTGATCTTTTTCAACCTGTATCAGGTCGTGGATACGTATCGTCTGGGCGATCGAGCCGGCAATGATGGTCAGCAGCCTGGCGTCGGAATGCAGGAGTTCTTCATCGATGTAGGGTTTATCGATGCTGATCGTACCGACGGTCTGCCCGCCATCACGGACGGGGACGCAGATGAAGCTGATCTTGGTATTGGGATTCTCTTGAGCGACCTTGTTCCGGCTTCCGGTGCGGTTGAGGAACTCGGGGTGCTTGAGGACATCCGGGATAATAGCGGGCTCACCGGTAGCCAGCACCTGTCCGGTGACCCCTTCGCCGATCGCGTAACGCCCCCGCTTCTGCTCATCGGGACTAAGCCCGATGCTGGCGACCGTGCGAAGCTGATCTGTTGCCTGATCCCATAAAACAAGTGCTGCACGCTGGATATGCAGCCGATCGCTCAGCAACGCCATAGCGCGTTGAAAGACTTGGCTCAGCTCAAGACCATCGCCAAGGATTTGGCTGATCTGTTCCAAGATGACTAATTCTTGTTCAGCGCGGCCCATACTACGCACATTTAATCACCACTCGACCTCAAATGCAACTCCGAAATAGCCAATTTGATGCGCACAAAACCTAACATTTCCCTTACCTTATTGGTGGCGTATCTCAAATCGCTTGTGCGGGATCATCACGAGGTTTATTAGCAGGCCCCCTCATTACCCGCTGTCTTCATGCGCTCAAAAGCAGGCCATTCGCCAAGGGTGTGGGGCACGCATGATGCCCTTGGCCGCGACGAAGCAACCCTGTGAGTACCGCCAATTATGCAACACGCCGAAACCGCAACGATTCCAGCCACCATTGCCCCGGCCTTGCTCGATTCGCTGATTGACAGACATCAGAAGGAAACCGAGCCACGTTTGCGTCGGCTGTGGGACTACTACCGGAATCCTGTTCGTGCAGATCGTTCTGGACCGCGGCACAAACTGGCACAAGCAGAGGGATTGCCAGCCAGGTTAACAGCCTCCTGCGATCAGGGACCGGGCGGAGCGAGGTCCGCACGTGAGGTCGTGATCGAGAACGATATCGCTTGGCGTATCAATACGATTGTCAGCTTCATGTTCGGCAAGCCGTTGATCATCCAGAGCGCAGTGGGTGACCCCAAACGGGCGGAGCAGATCCAGGCATTTATTCGTCGTGTATTCAAGCACAATGGTGGCGCGAGGTTCTTCCAGGACCTGGGGTTGCTCGGCGCGGTCTATGGCACGGTTGATGTGCTGGTGCGTGTCGTGGAAGGCGACGATGCAGGCCGGATTGTGCTGGACTCGATCGAAGCACCGCGTGCGATCCCAATTGTTAATCAGAGCGACTACCGCCGGCTTGATGCCTACGCCCTTCACCTGCGCCGATGGGCACCAGAGGTCGAACAAAACCACTTCTTCAGCCGGGTTCGCAACCGCGTGCTTGGTGGGGTGGGGCGTAGGCAACGGCCGGTGATTGAAGACACGCAGGTGTGGACCGCCGAGATGTATCAGCGATACAGCTCTCGGCCGGGCGTGTTCGGCGGTGGTCGCAAACTTGTATCCGAGAGTGTGAACCGGTTGGGACGCGTTCCGGTCATCCATATCCAGAATCTCTCGCAGCCGTTCTTCTATGAAGGATTGAGCGAGGTTGAGCCTTTGATCCCATTACAGGATGAACTGAACACACGTCTTTCGGATCGCGCTAACCGGGTAACGTTTCAATCGTTCAAGATGTACCTGGGTAAAGGCATCGAGAAGTTCATGGAGCGTCCGGTCGGGCCGGGGCAGATGTGGCAGACAGACAATCCCGACGCACAGATCATCGAATTCGGCGGAGATGGACAAAGCCCATCTGAAGATTCACACATCTCAGACATCCGCGAGGCGATGGATAAAGCGAGCACGGTCAGTCCTCTGGCAGCGGGTTTACTGCGGGCGAAGGTAGGCAACCTGACCAGCGAGAACGCGCTGCGCATCGTGATGATGGGTCTGCTCGCCAAGGTCGACAAGAAGCGACTGACCTATGGACACGGGATCGAATCCATCTGCGAACTCGTGCTTCATGCGGCGGATGTGTATGGCATCTTCCCGAACGATCCGGAAGAGCGCGGAGTGCGTCTCGATTGGGCGGAACCCTTGCCTGATACGGATTCGCAGCTACTGCGTAACGCGCTGATGAAACTGGAAGTCGGCGTGCCGCGTGAACAGGTCCTGACCGAACTGGGATACACCGAAAACGCTGATCCACAACTGCCTGACACGATCCCGGCCTAAACGACCGGCGTGTGTAACTTCGCCAACACCAATCAATCCAACAGGAAGACTCATGACTGAATCTATCGAGGACACATCAACACCTGAAACGAAAGATGAGACTGTTGATGAACAACAACCGGGAATCGGAGGCGAGAAGCTTGTGCCGGTCAGTGAAGCGATCCGCTATCGCAAAAGGGCACAAACAGCAGAGCAGCAGCTCGATCAATTGAATACGGAGCTTGGTGATCTAAGAGCCAAACTCACCGAGGCGGACCAGGTAATCACGGCACTGGAAAGGCGTCAGCAGGTTGATTCGCTACTGATGGAAGCCGACACGGTTGACCTTGAAGCGGCGAGGCTGTTGACCGAACAAGCTGTGCTGACGATGGATGAGCCGGATGTGGCGATGGTGGTGAAAGACCTGAAGCGTCACAAGCCTTACCTGTTTCGTCGTCGAACGGAGGTGGGATCGTCGGCGATGTCGCCAACGATTGACTCGCCCGGCCACGACCCGGCCGAACTCGCCGCTCAAGATGCGGCAAGGACCGGTGATCGACGCGATCTGTTGCGATATCTGAGACTGCGTCGGCCCCGTGATTGACCGGCCGATCTACTCGGCCAAAAACACTGAACTCAACAATCAACAACAAGGACAACAACTATGTCGTTTACAGGAAAAGCCACCTATTCTGCCGGCACCGGCCTGCCTGAGATCGTCGAAGATATCTCCGACATCATCGGAATCATCAGCCCGTTCGAGACGCCGTTACTCGATCATCTGGGTGATCCCCAAAGATCGACAGGCAGCACGGTGCATGAATGGCTGGAAGACTCTTTGCTTCCGAATACGGACAGCATTCAAGACCCGGTGATTTCTTCGCCGATGACCGAAGCGACATTCACGGTCGGGCACGGCGATCGCTTCCGCGTGGGTGATCAGATCCGTGTCGTAGGGTCCGGGGAAGTCATGCTAGTGACCAACGTTTCGGCAGACGACCTGACCGTCGTACGTGGTTATGGCGGGACAACAGCGGAGGGCCTGGTTGATGATTCGCCGATCCGGATTCTGGGCAATGCGGCACTGGAAGGTGACGATGCACCAAGCGCACGTTTCACCAACCGTGTACGGCGAACCAACCACACACAAATCTTCACAGCAAGCGTCGAGGTTTCGGGTTCACAACTTGCTGCAAACCAGATCGGCCTGAGCGATGAGCTGGACTACCAGAAACAGGAGCGCCTGCGTGAGTTGATCCGCGATTTGGAGAACTGCGTGATCAACGGCGTAGCCCCCTCAGCGAATCCCCAAGGCGATGCTTCAACCCGAAGGACCATGAAGGGGATCATCCCGTTCCTGGAAACCAACATCTTCACGAATGGAGTCGATGGATTCCCTGAAGGTGTCGGCACGGGATCGAACCAACTGACGGAAGATCAACTCAACACTGCGTTGCGTCTGATCTGGGAGCAGTCGGCCGGCAACATCGACACGATTCTGGTTGGTGGATATCAGAAGCGACGGATCAACAGCTTCATCTCCGGCAGCAGAGGATACAGTGAGAGCAGCTCTCGCTATCGGGACATGGTCAGCACATATGAATCCGACTTCGGCGTCTGTCGGGTGGTCCTGTCGCGGTGGGTACCGACCGATACCGTTTTGCTCTTGGATTCATCTCGGATCGATGTCTTGCCTTTGACCGGCAGGAGCTTTGGCTTCAAGAAACTGGCTTCGACGGGTGACCGCGAGGCGGGACAGGTGATCGGCGAGTACACACTCGAACTGCGTAACGAGCAAGGGCATGGCCTGATCGATGGGCTTGCGGATGCCTGAAGCTGATCTACTGAACCAGATCACGACTGGTAATCATTACATTTGAGATTACAACCTGATTTTTGATGTGTCGGCGGCATAAACGCTGCCGGCACCATTCCATCAGACTCATATTCATAGAGGAAAGTCATGAGCTTCACCACCGACCGAGACCTGTTGGCGATTGAACCCGCCGTGTTTGAGGATGTGCCTTTCGCAGCACAGCAGCGATTGAAGGCCGAAGATTCGGTTCTCGCCGGCACGACGTTGACCAGCGATTCAGCGGACTTCGTCGCCGCGGGTATTGATGCAGGATGTGTTGTGTTGCTTAACCGTGTCGTTCATGAAGTCCTTGAGTGTGTTGATGCAAATACGCTTGAGGTGTCGTTACCACGGGCGTCGATGATGGAAGCTGCCATACTGGGTGGTGACGGATCTAATCTTGAACTGATCGCGCGGACATTCAGCCCCCAGGCCGAAGTTGTTCATACGGGCTTGATGCGCCTGATTGGTGTCGAACCTGAAGATGGAGCATGTGAAGTGAGTGAAGCTTCAGTGATGTCGATTGATCTACTCGCACGGATTGAGGCACTGGGCACACTCGAAGTGATCTATAGCGGAGCGGCGTCATTGGTCGGGGAAAACGACATGTTGATACTAAAAGCGGGCGAGTACCGCAGACGCTTCAGGGAGGCATGCGCGGAAGCAACGGTGCTGCTGGATGTAGATGGTGATGGCGTCGTGGATCGACGTGTCCCGCTAGGCAGCACCTTCATGACGCGGATCTGAATAAATAGCAAATCGATTGAGAGCACTACCATGGTACTTCTTGATAACGTCGCCATATTTGCCTCAGGCACGACTGTACTACAAGCGGGGCCGATCAAGCTCCGTCATACGATCCGTAATACACCGGGTTCTTACGGCGCACGACTGGACATCGAGGGCAAGGAAGTCAGGCAGATAGACCAGTCCGGCTGCTTAATCGCGGACACATCGTCCGATTTACAGACACTGATTGATGCGATTCAGAGCAAGCTTGATGGCCTGTCACACACACTGACTGATGACCACGACAAGACATGGACAGACTGTGTGATGATCAGTTTTAAACCAGGTGCTTTTGTACGCATCGGCAAAAGGTGGAAGTGTGACTACACGATCGAGTATCTGCAGGTGAAGCCATGAGTAGCTTTATCACCACGAACGCAACGCAGGATGTATTTGAACTGGTACTAGCCAGGCCAGTTGTGGTAACAGGTGGCGAACATCCGAGCCTGGTTCATGTGTGGTGGCGGGCTCCGCAGCAGGGGCAACGTCTGGTGCAGATCTATGTGGATGATGAATTATTCGATGCGACGCTGGATGTATCTCAGCATGAAGTGATGGTTGAGCTGGATCGAACTCGACCGCATCGTATTGAATTACTAGCGGTGCCGATAGATGAACCAGATTCGATATGGCGGACACAGCCGGGGCTATTGAATGCATGGCAACCTCGTATATCGGATTCACTTTCAGTTGATGTAATCCGTGACGAGTCATTACCGATCGATACTTTGATCCAAGTCGAATTGGATGGGAGCGTCGTAGCCGAGAGCCCTCTTTGGACTGACATCGATATGAAGTCCGCAGAATTGATTGATGGGAGTCTGGCGTTCCACGAAGTGTCCGGCCTGGGCGTAGGAGGCGGCGAGTTGGGAGCAGGCGCACTGGGCTTTGATGGGACGATGTGGCGATGGAAAGCGGCAGCCGGTGTGGGTGAACATGTGCTGAATATTTTTGCGGGAAGCGAGGCGGGCGAGTCGGTCGCGTTGCCTGTTGCGATTACGAAGCACATCGAACATCTGCCGTCAGCAGTAACAGGTCTTCAACTTAATCCGCCAAGCACATTGGCGTGGGACGGAATCGAATAACCAGCAAGCAACAGCGACAGAATCGGAATACATCATGGCGATCCAGGAACTTACCAGCAACGAAATCGAAAACCTTGTGGGTACTCGGCATGCGGTTGCCGGATTCGAGTATCCCCCGAACGGTCTGCAGCCTTACTACGAATGGCTGATACGCACCCTTCATCTATTGGCAGAATCTTCATTGGGTGCGCTGCGTGTCTGCCGCGACAGCAACTCCGACACAAGTGTGCTTATTGCACCGGGCCGGGCGAGCATCTCAGGCGTGGTGCTTGAATACGCCGGGCAGACGCTTGATCTGGCGGCCTACAACAACGACACGGTTTACCTGTGGTTGTTCAACAATACCGGCCAAGGTGGTATTGGCCTGGGCGCCGACGGTGATGGATGGCCCGGCACGACACACCTGAAACTGGCAGAAGTCACGATCACATCGGGACAAGTCGCGCAGATACTCGATCGGCGTATCGATCATCTTTTCAGCGTTTGATCTTTGACAAATCAGCGAGCAACGGCATGACTGTATATAAGCATATTGACTTCCAGGTGCCTGCATGGGGTGAGTTGCAGACACCACCCATAAGTCGACTCAGTTATCGCGGTGAAGTTATGGCTGATTCACCGTTGATGTATCTTCGGCTGGGAGAATCAAGCGGCCCAACCGCTCATGATGAAACCGGAAACCACGATGCCCAGGTTGATGGCATATTAACATGGGGGGCGACTGGGCCACTGATTCTTGATAGCGATACGGCTGTTGAATCAAATGGGACTGGTGGACTGCGTGTAAGTCAGACCGGTTGGCTGCCGGTTGGTGCAAGCGAACGTACGATCGAGCTGTGGTTCAAACCCAACAGTAACACATTGGCTTATCGGGGAGTTAATTACGGGGATGCGGCCGTTGGCGCGAGGCTGTTGCTCATCTACACCATTGATGAAGTTTCTGTTGCTGTCAGCAGTTGTCGATTTGGCGTTACGGGACTCTCACTCGCTGATCATTGGCATCACCTGGTATTGACATTCCCCCATGGTGCAACACGCTGTGACGAATTCCTGTTTTATCTGGACGGCGCACTGCTGACATCATCTGTCTTGGGAGGTGCCGGCAGTACATTAATCAACACAGTGGATTCAGCACTATTGATTAATCAATCCGCCAGTAGTGCATTTAATTACGGCGCACTGGATGAACTCGCGATTTATGACCATGCGCTATCTGCTGAACGCATTTACGCACACTACCAAGCCGCCACAGCGTCGGGGGTTTCATGAGCACGATGTTGAACCAAACAGACACTTGCGCTTTCCCCGATCGGCCAAAGGACGGAGGCCTTAGCCTGCAAGCGATTTTGTCATCGGGTGATGCGGGCAAATATCTCCGACATGACCTGGAGAGCGAGAAGTCGCTTCTACATATCCGTTTTGTTGTGAATCCATGGCAGATCATTGGAGGGCGCCTGGTGCTGCTTGCAGGACTGGATCAACAAGGTGAAGAAGTACTGCGCATCGTCTATGACTCGTCTTCTGGCACTATCACGACAAGCACACCCGGTATTGTCCATGCGTCAGCAATCTTGGACGGTGTAATCTCGTGGCAGTGTATTGAAGTCGCGTTGGATAGTAGCGGGGGAGCTTTGTATCTCTGGGTCAATGGTGTTCTGGCGGATCAGTCTGGTGCTGATCTGAGCGGTGTTGGGATCAAGGCCATCCTGTTCGGTGCCATTAATAAACAGACCGATGTGACGGGTGAGCTATTTCTGGATGAATTGATATTTTCGGATGAGTACATCGGACCGGTGACCGTGCAGCCTGCGCAAAAGCACGCAGGAGATCCGGCACGCTGGCTGGTGGTGTACAACCTGGCGGTTGCCGATGCGGCACTATGGGTCGAGGCATACCGGCAATTACACGACATACCGTTTGCTAATCTTCTTGGTTTGGTTTTGCCTGTAACAGAGATAATTGATGCGGCTGAGTATGTGTCGATGGTTAATCAGATTGATGATTATCTGACTGACAATCATCTGATGAACCAGATCATGGGCATATTGATAGGTTACCGAGCGCCCGGATACGTGGACTTCACGGGACAGGGGCCGATTGAAGCGATTCCTGCGCTCATACATACCAACAATCTAACTGCAGGTATGTTAACCAATCCGAATGCCTCCCCGGCCGAACTCCAACGGCTCTCTTTTAACGATCTATCCGGCGTCAGAATGACGGCGCGTTTCGATGCGCATGATTTACAGCAGGCATACAACGTGCTCGATAGCGCGACAACAACCAATAACTCGGGGCTTAACAGTGCAGAATCCACGATCTACTTCGATCCGTTCGTCGGGGATGAGCCAACTTATCAACAGGCGTTTACCGACATGCTGGATTGGACGACAGGGATGGGTAGCATGCAAACCCGATTACCGATTGTGTTAAGCGGCGATCCGGCAAGCAACGAAGAAGCGAGTTTCGCTGATGTGTCTGGCGATGGCGTTTACTGGGGCTGGGATTCGTCATTGCCTGACCCCAATATCTTTGTTGATCCGCCGGGCCAGAGAGCGGTATGCGTACAACTATACCTTGGGGCTTCAGCGACGACGTTACGTAGTGAAACACCGGGTAACTGGATCGATACGCCGATTCATGCGGGATACGCCGCAGCTATTGCATCCTGTCGCGACAATCCCATTACGGCGATTCCTGACGTGGATGCGTTCTTTGGCGCACTCACTGATGGGTGGACACTGGCGGAAGCCTGGCATGTCTCCCAGCCATTATTGCGATCAGGCTTTTACTTGGTGGGTGATCCGTTGATGCAGGCCATGATGCCCAAGCAGGGGATTGAGGTGTTCGGCCCATTAGCTTCACTGGAAGAGATGGATGTAACGTTGCCAAGTTATGTGTTACCGGCCAATTCAACTTCCATCAATTTGGGTAACGACCTGCCCGCCGCAAACAGCACCCGGCACTATGTGATTCGTCGCAGCGATTCTGAAGGTAGGATCGAGACATCGAGCAGAAGTATCTGTGTCGAACGTGTCGATGATGCGCTACATCAAGCGATCACGATGCCTGCCTGGCCCGATGTCGAAGCCTGGCCGTTGTGTGTTGAAAATGGTGAAGTTCGACTATCGGCCATCTGGTGTGGCAGACTTGGCGATTCAGGCATCCAAAGGATTGAATTACTGCACCAGGAGACAGGCCAAGCGGTTGCTGTTGCTGACACGCCTGACTTCGACGTACATAGCCATGCGATCGAAGTCTTATTGCCACTCCCCGCAACAAAGACGCGTTATCGCTGGCGGTTTGCTTCGCACGGTGGTGTCGAATATTACACACCCTTCTCTGATTGGTTCGATCCTGCGGGGACGCCGGCAGCATACCTGCAAGTACAAGGAGCATCCACATGACCGCTTGCGCATCTCTTGACAGAATAGCGATTTCAGCCATCACCGACGATCCTGAACCTGTCGTGCTGATCAATGGCGCCCCAGAACCACGCCTTGCGGTCGCGTCGCATCATGTCGCTGGTCCATTAGACATTCGTACATCACAACTTGTCTCAAACGATGCCGCAATCACATCATCCACCCGCTCACGATGGCTCAACGCTCAAGCTACGATTGCTATTCCCTTACAGCTAACAGATGGGCAGACAGCCTGGGCTGTATTATCAAACGGTCGACTAAATCAGCTTGATACTAACGAAGCAGTAGGCACACACGAATTACGTTTTGAATTACAGGATGCATGGACCGACCTGATAGACAAATCAATTACAGATATATGGTGGATTGGGGCCTCAGCATCCTTATACAGGATGTATTCAGGGATGATGGAAGTAGGCAGAAGTGCTAATCGTTCCGCCAACAAAGTACTGTTTAATGGTTCATGGGTTTATGTTCTACAAGAAGGCTCGGGCTTAGTGTGGACCGTTACCGAGGCGTTCAAGACTTTATCAGCATTTGCCAGCTTGGATTTATCAACAACTGGTCTACCCCGCCGGCTTTCAGAATGTGTGTTGTCGGAGAAGGTCGATCTACGTAAACCGGTACGTGATGTACTTGAGGACCTGCTTGATACGTACGATCTGGTGGTTCAACGTGATCTATCACGTGAGAGCGGAGCCATCATTGAGCGCCGCGTTGTTCGTCCAGCTTCTTCAGGTCGGCCGATCAGAATCAATTGGCCGAGTGAGAGCGACCCCATCGGCGAGGTGATCGAGGTCAACACCGAACAACCCACATCCACCGCTCAACTGTGGATCGCTCGTGCCGACGGCTGGCGAGTGGAATCAACGTTTGATTTGGTAGGCGGCTGGGACCCCGCACTAGAAGGGCAGGCTGATGACGAATACAACAAAGATGACAGCTCGGACTTCGTTATGTATGCCGATGTATATCGGCGTTGGGTACTCAATGAAGATGGTTATTACACACAAACACCATATTACCGCGGCCAGGCATTCAACCTGAATGCATTCTTCGACACCACCGGTATCAACCCGCAGCCGCTTCGCTTTGAAGACAACCTGACACTCGATGAGTGGGGCGATCCACGCAAGCCTGAAATCGAAGTCAGCGTTAATGCTGGCAGTAGTTGGATCAGCATAGTAATGGCCTCAGATATCCTGACCGATCGGGCGGGGATTTATCTCGATCCGAAAACACTACCCACGGACTTCTTGACGGCAGCGAAGAACGGCACCGCGCGTGTGCGTGTAACCGCCAGTCTTACAAGCCCAAAGCCTATCGAATTAAGCCGCTGGTTTGGTAACCCGTTCCGCTGCACGCTTGATCCTAAAGTGATAGATGTGTCGGATCAGTTCCGATTTGCCAGGATAGACCCGCAAAGTATTCATTACTTGGATGTTTCAATCGGCACCTTGCAGGCGGATGCAACAAATGACCAGCAGGCCATGTTCGCATGGCTGACAGATCGCGTCACAAGGCACGCCAACGGTAGCCATATAAAAGGCGCTAACGCCACGCTTTTGCTTGCAGGGACAAGGCCTCTTCTAAAACCGGGCGATCGGTTGCTTGAAGTTAAGGGGTTGGACGAGGCAATCGACGGGCTCCCTCAATCCGCAACACAAGCTGGCGGATGTATCCGATCGATCCAGACACGTTTTGCCATGCATCCAACGCGTGGCCGAACGACTGCCATAACGATGGTTTACTAACACCACACAAGAGGTGTTCAAGATGATGGATGCGATACAACCGTTGACACAGTTCGGTGTGGCGGGCCTGATGGGTATGCTTTGGGTGTGGGAAAGATTGATGTCACGCAAGCGCGAGGCACAGCTTAATGAGGCCCACATCCATCTCCAGCAGCAACACCACGAGCTGAACACATTGGTCAAGCTCGTCAGGCAGAACACGCGTGCGATTGCACGATTCGACCGGACTCAATTGCAACTCAAAGAACTCCTGGAGAAGATGCATCATGACATGGATCACAAGACGATCTGAATGGAGGTTATTGTTTCTGGCTCTTCTTGCGATCATTATACTTTGTGGATGCAGCACACCGTCATCCGTCGTGCCGCTGCTACAGATCACAGAGCGTGCACTAACCGAAGAATCAGCAAGGCTCGAAGACGATGCCAAGCGCGAGCAGGCTAATACACGAAGCAACCTCTATGCACTCGAAGATGCTTACCAGCGTGACCTGCAACAGGCTGAACAACTCACTCCGCAATGGGTAAGTGAAGCCACGGCTGTGTATGTGATCGCAAGGGAGACGCTGTTGACGCATCAGGCAAGTTTGGCTGAAGCACAACGCGGCCGTGCCGAAAACTTACGCACCGCTGCATCGGCGACAAAACGGGCCATCGTATTAATCGAACAACAAGAAGGGCTGCTTAATGGGGTTGGCGGCGAAAACCTTGAGCAACTGCTACATGGATTTGATGTCATACAAAGGAACACGACAAATGAGTAGCCAGGAACTGCGTACGCTTGTCAGTGAGAAGATCGATGTCCGTTGGAATGAATGGGCGGCGAGGCACCCTCACCTGGCCGAGGCGATCGACCGGGTGAGGCTGGTGGAATCCGCGGTGCAGTTGCTCCGGGACGACCCACAGTTCATCACAGCAATGCGAGAAGCCGACATCAACGAAGCCACCCTGATCCGGGCATCGCGACTATTGAATAAAGCCGAGACGATTATCAAGCAAATCCTCCCGTCCTGAGACAAAACCTTCAAAAACGAATCCAAGGAATTACCCATGTCACAAACACAAACGACGACACCCCGTTGGGCCAGCCGAAAGTTCATCCTGGCGGTCTCCGCCCAGATCACCGCCCTGATCGTGCTGTTCTGGCCCGGCCAGGAGAGCGCGATCGTGGATGCGTCGACGTCGATCACCTCGTTGCTTGTGATCCTGGCGACGTCGCTGGGGTATGTGAAGGCCGAGGCATCGATCGACGCCCAACGAGTCGCCACGAACGTGGAAGATTCCGGCGGTTCTTGATACAGACGGGTAAGCGATCTATTCTTTTTCAGCATATGGGTCCACGGATAAACATCACGGGCGTAGCGGCTTCATCGATCCGGTGGTTGGCGTGCCTGATGTTGTTGCTGATTGTGGGCTGTGAGGCGCCACCGGCACAGCAGTCAACGCCGTCGATAAACGAGAGCCCGCAGCCCCGGGAACAACCATCGGTGTACTGGACGCCGGAGCCGACCAGTATCCGGGTTTATCCGTCAACGCGGTTTATCCAGGAGTCCGGCCGAGCGATCCTCGAAGCACGTTTCGAGCTGTTCGACCAGATGGGTGACCCGATGAAGGCGGCGGGGACCTTCAGGATCGAGCTTTACAGCGTCGATGAATCACTGGGAAGCGCACCCCAACGGCTGCTGTACACATGGAACGCGGAAACAATGACACTCGCCCAACAACGAGAGCATTACGACCCGATCACGCGCGGCTACCTGTTCCGCCTGGGCGTAGACAACCTGCGCATCGCCAAGCAAGCCACGCTCTTGAAGGTCGCTTTCACGCCTGTGGATAAACCCCGGATGAACGCAGAGGCGATGATCCTTTCAGACTGGTGATTCATCACGATCTGTTTTTGTCATTCAAACAATCAGCCCAAGCCGAGTGCACCACGCACATCGCTGATCATCTTCTCGGCTGTGTCTTGCGTTGAAGCTTCCGCAATCAAGCGAATGATCGGCTCGGTATTGCTCGGGCGTACGTGGACCCAACGGTCGGGCCAATCAATACGCACGCCGTCTTGGGTATCGAGCTTCTGGTCTTTGAATGCTTCAGAGAGAATGGGCTTGATCTGATCGATCAGTTGCTGAGTCGCATCAACCTTATCCTTGACGATGGCGTATGCGGGGACTTCAGCGACGAGTTCGCTGAGCGGTTTACCGCGTTTAGCAAGCAGTTCCAGCAGTAGCGCCATGCCGACGAGGCTGTCGCGTACACCGCTGACCTTGCTCCAGATCACGCCGCCGTTACCCTCGCCGCCGATGACCGATCCACATTGTGCCATGCCCGCTGCCACGTTTGCTTCGCCGACCGCCGTGCGTTGAACTTTCGCGCCGACCTTCGCCGCGATGTCGTCGATCATCCGGCTGGTGGACAGGTTGGCCACGGCGGTACCGCCGGCTTCGAGCAAGTGCATCACGGATAACGCCAGCGTGTATTCCTCGCCGATGTAGGTTCCTTTCTCATCGACCACCGCCAAACGATCTGCGTCCGGGTCCTGTGCGAAGCCGATGGCCGCTCCACATTCAGCGGTTTTTGCGCTCAGCTCGGTAAGGTTTTCCTTGGTCGGTTCGGGTGTATGCGGGAAGATGCCTGTCGGCTCGGGATACATGTGAACGACCTCAACGCCTAGCGCCTCGAGTAAGGCTTTCGCTTCATCGCCACCTGCGCCGTTTACGCTATCCACCACAGCCTTGAGCTTTGCATTTCTAATGGCTTGCACATCGACGTGCGGCAGTATGCTGTCAACGTGGACTTTCACGCCGGTGTTGTCTTCGCCGCTTGCATGCAGTTGTTCAACGGGAACGTAATCCAGATCGCCATCTTTGAAGCGCTGGATGATCTGGGCCGCCTGGTCGGCGGGGGGCGCCGCGCCGTCGTGCCGGAGGGCTTTCACACCGTTCCAGATGATCGGGTTGTGGCTGGCAGTGATAACCATACCCCCCTCGGCTTTGTGATGGCCGATCATGATGGCGACACCGGGTGTGCTGATGATGCCGATGCGTGTGACACGACAGCCTGCAGCGATCAGGCCCGCGGCTGCAGCCATCTCAAACATCTGCCCCGACGGCCGGGAATCTCGCCCGAGAACAACATGCGGCGTGGCCGCGTCAGTAGATTGTCTTAACCAACTGCCAAAAGCTGCCGCATAACGTGCAACAACATCAGGCGTGATAGATCGGCCCACCAGGCCTCGCATCCCACTCACACTCAACATTAAAGGGGCTGAATCGCTCATCTGTCTCCAAACGTTCTATCAAACACAACTACAATCATTTTTGTTTAATCAAACAATCAATACATTCACTCGTCGTACCACTTGCGCAGTTGTTCGAGCGTGACGCCTTCAAGCCCGGGATTTACTCGGTGTGCCCGTGACAACAGCGATGCCGGTCCTGTCGTTGAAATCCCAAGCGTCATTAATCCCGCGCCACGTGCCGCTTCGATGCCCGCCGCGGTATCTTCGATCGCCAGGCATTCGCCCGGCTTGAGGTTTAAATCAGGATGCTTTTCCGACAGGCGTTCGACAGCCATGCGATACGTCGTCGGGTCGGGCTTGGATCGTTCGACCTGGTCCGCGGAGACGATCGTCTCGAAACGGTCACGCCGGCCAAGACACTGAAGCATCAATTCGATATCCAGCATCGTCGCGCCGCTTCCGATCGCGATGGGGATCTGGCCGTGGGCTTCATCGATCAGTTCAACCGCCCCAGGGATCGCGGCGGCGCCGCTGTTGACCAGCTTCTCAAACACGAGCTGCTTCTGTTTGGATAACTCGACCACCGTGGCGTTCTCAACGGGCTTGCCCGCTGCTTCGAGAATCACGCGAAACACATCCCGGTCGTCATAGCCGATGTACTTGTTGAGATATTGCTCGTAATCAAACGAAATACCCAACTGTTTGCTGACTTCCACGATGGCCTGGTAATGCAGCGGCTCGGAATCGACCACTACGCCGTCAAAATCAAATACGATCGCTTTAAGCATGGCCAGAGTTTAGGGCCCCTTGGTGCGATGAGCAAAACCGCTGAATCGTGCAATAATTGTGCCCCCGATGGCGTATCATGTAGGTATGGTCCACGAACCAACCACACATGATCTGCCGGGCTACGACGAGGCTCTTGCGCGTGCGTTGGCATCGGTTGAAGCTCTGGAACCCGAGCCGGTTCCGCTTGCTTCGGCACTGGGCTGCGTGCTTGCGGAGCCGATCCTGGCCGACCGGGACCAACCGCCGTTTAATCGTTCAACGATGGATGGGTACGCGGTACGCAGCAGCGAGGTCGATAATAAAGTTGTATTTAACGTGTTGGCGAGTGTGCCTGCGGGCGGGGAATTAGATGCATCACTGAACCCGGCTGGCGGTGTTGTTGCGATCGCAACCGGCGCCTCGGTGCCCGATGCGTTCGACGCGGTGATCCCGCTGGAGCAGGCGGAAGAACGTGACGGCAAGGTACGCTTCGAGGTAGACCGTGTGAATGCCGGGGCTTTCATTCACGTAAGCGGTTCGGATGCGAGATGCGGGGATGTATTGATCGAAACGGGTCAGGTGTTAGTGCCGCAACACATCGGTATCGCCGCTGCTGTCGGCTGTGTGATGCCTATCATTTACCGCAAGCCCGGTGTTTCACTCATAAGCACCGGCGACGAAGTGCGGCCGGCGGCCACAGCAACCGAATCGTTAGCCCCTCAACAGATCCGAAACGCCAACGGCCCGATGCTCGATGCGCTTCTGCATGAACTCAACGTTGAACGTCTGGATCACGTCCATGTCTGTGATGATAAGGAAGCGACGCTTTCAGCGTTACGTGAAGCCGTGGACAAGTCAGACCTCGTGTTATCGGTTGGCGGCGTCAGTGCCGGTGCGCGTGACTTGGTCCCATGGGCAATCAAGGAACTCGGCTTTGAAACGATTATCAAAGGCGCCGCGATCCAACCCGGCAAGCCTGTACTGATAGCTAAGCAGAAGAACGAGGCGGGTACGCTGTTTATTGGTTTGCCCGGCAATCCCGTCAGCGTGTTGGCAACGTTCCACCTGTTTGCCTGGCCTATCATCCGCAAGTTGTCCGGGATGGATGCCTCGCTTGCCTGGAACAAAGTCACACTCTTAGAAGCGGTCAAGCCTAATGCGAATCGTGAAGCATTTCGATGCGCGCAGCTGCTGAAAGATCGTCCGGGTAATGCACGAGTTATCGGCTGGCAAAACTCGGGCGACCTGGCACACACCGCTAACGCGGATGGATTTGTACGCTTGCCAAAGAAAAATGTGATCGTTGACGAAGGCGAAGTCGTCCCATTTCTACCCATGATCGGACGTAGCACATGCAAGTGAGAGTCCTTTTTTTCGCTACGCTTTCACATGACCTCGGGCGGGATTGCTGCACACTGGATTTGTCCGATAACGCAACCGTTTGCGATGCAATTCAAGAGCTATCCGATCGTTATTCTGCGCTGAAAACGCACCTTTCTCATTTAGCCACCGCTGTTAATCATGAATATGTACCACGAGACCATTTATTAAAAAACGGTGACGAGCTGGCATTGATTCCCCCGGTATCAGGTGGATGAAGTGCGTGTTTTACTCGGTATTTATAGGCCGAATGCGCGTTTGTAAGTCCGGTGGCGGTTATCCGGGATATCCATTATTTCCTTTTGTGACACCTTAATCATCTGGCGCACCTAACCGATGTATCTCTTTGTCGGGCGCCCGGTGAAGTGCCCGTCAGGAGTGTTTCAGGAGAAAGGTGATCTGCGCATGCCAAGGCAAAAAGACATCCTGACCACGGGTGAAGTGGCCAAGATTTGTAATGTGGCCCCCAGGACCGTCAGCAAGTGGTTCGATTCCGGACAGCTTCGCGGCTACCGGATACCCGGGTCGAAGGACCGGCGGATACCGCTGAACGCCCTGATCAAATTCATGAAAGCCCACAGCATCCCGATGGACGGCTTACAGTCCGGCCAGATGCGGGTCCTGATCGTTGACGGTGAATCCGAAACGGTCGAGGTCCTCGAGAAGGTGCTGGCCGAGCAAGCCAACTACGAGGTGCGCGTCGCGCACTCCGGCTTCGCTTGCGGTGTTGAGTGTGAGAAGTTCCGGCCGCACGTCATGCTGCTGGACATGCACCTCAACGACGTCAAGGGCGAGGATGTATTGAAATTGATCCGGGGCAACGACGATCTGCAACTGACCAAGGTCATCGCCATGAGCGGCAAATTGACCGACGGCCAGGCTCAACACCTGGTGCAGAACGGGTTCGACAGCTACCTCAAGAAACCCTTCCACGTCCGGCAGGTGGTTGAAGCCATCGAAGACGTGACCGCCATTGTTTATTAACTGATCTTCAGGGAAGATCCCGGGAAAATGAGAACCGAGCCGTGTCGGCGTAATAGCCTACGCGGCTTTTTCTTATGTTCAATGTTCGATGTTCAAAGTTCAATCTAATGTTGCAGATCAACCCTTAGTCAGATTGAACATTCCACATCGAACATTGCACATCAACCTCACCTTGGCGGACCGAGGATCGGTCGCAGTTGGCCGTTGTGCTCTTCAAGCAGGCGGTTTGCCTGTTCGGCACTGATATTGCGAAGCTCCATGACCAAAGCGGTCTTGACCAGACCGTTGGCACGAGACAAAAGCTCTGCGGCCTTGGGCCGATCCAGATCTGTTTGCGAGCAGATGATGCGTATCGCACGGTCGGTGAGTTTCACGTTGGAAGCTCGCAGGTCGACCATGAGGTTGCCCCAGACTTTACCGAGCTGGACCATCGTAATGGTGGTAAGCATATTCAGGGCAAGCTTGGTCGCGGTGCCTGCTTTAAGGCGTGTCGAGCCGGTAACAACTTCAGGCCCGACGATCAGTTCGATCTGGTGATCGATTTCAGCAGGCAGACTCGGCGGCGGGGGCGTGTTGACGACACCGTTGCCGGTCACCACCGGTGCTTTCTTACGACGAAGCAGCGCCTTGACCGGGACGCAGCAGATGATCGCGGTTGTTGCGCCGCATGTCTTGGCGTAGTGGATACCACCCCAGACGTAAGGCGTTGTTCCGCCGGCAGCGATGCCGATCAATGTATCTTTCGGACCGAGATTAAGCTTTTCGAGTTCCGGGACGGCGCCGTTGAAGTCGTCTTCTTTGCCTTCGCTGCTTTTACGCAGGGACGTGTCGCCGCCGGCAATGATGCCGATAACCTGATTGGGGTCTGCCTGGAACGTGGGGGGGATTTCACTGGCGTCCAGCACGCCGAGCCGGCCCGACGTGCCCGCACCGATATAAACCAGCCGGCCGCCGTGGCGCATGCCTTTGACAATATCATCAACCGTCTTGGCGATTGATGGAATCGCTTCCTTCACAGCGACCGCCACGTCCATGTCCTGCGCATTCATAATGCGCAAAGCCGATTCGGTCGAGACGTTATCTAACGCCGCAGACGCTGGGCTGCGCTGTTCAGTCGTCAGGTGGCCACGGTTGGGTACTTCTTTCACGTTAGTCTTAATCACATTGTAACTCCCGGCAAAACCCAATGCCCGGATACACCGGGACACTTCGATCCTGTGATCTGTGGCAAGCAGATCGGGACCCGATCCTCACACAGTGCCCCTAACACGGCAAAACCCGCAGACTCTCTGGCCTCAATCGGAACACCAAGCGCGTCCGACAATAAGACGTTTGTAACAGGCAAAGTGTCCGCAAATCTCTGAACTAAAAAGGCATTTCGTGCTCCACCACCGGCAAGCACCGCCTCATCCGCCCGGACCATAGGTGACTTCCCTACTAAACGAGCCACCGAATCTACCACCGATGCAACAATGTCGGCAGGGGACAACAAATCTGAAAGCCGATCAACCAGGTCGTTGACCCAGCCGACGGTAAAGTCTTCACGCCCCAATGAGCGCTTGGCTTGTGATTGGAATGCCGGATGACGCTCAATCAAGCCTAAAACCTCCGAATCAATACGTCCTTGCCTGGCAATCATGCCGTCCGTGTCGAAACGCTGATCCGGGTACAAACGTCGTACCACTCCATCAATCAGCAGGTTACAGGGGCCGAGGTCCCCACCCAGTATCTGTTCCGGCGATCCTCCGCCAGCCAGGCGGGTCACGTTACTGATCCCACCCAGGTTGATAATCACTCGGTCACGATCCGGATGACGAAACATCACCCAATCGCTGATCGGCGTGATCGGTGCGCCTTCTCCACCCGCGATCAGGTCCGCCTGTCGCAGGTTGAAACACACCGGCACGCTTAATCGCCGAACCACCGGCTCAGGATCAAATAACTGCCAACTTACACCCGACTTGGGTGCATGCCAGATCGTCTGACCATGAGCCACTACCATGCTTAGACGTCGATCCGCCGGCAAATGAGCACGGCATAATGCATCGACCGCGTCCGCGTGCAGCTCGCCTAATTGTCTGGCCGCACGCAAGTAATCCAACGGTGTGTGCGGCTTGCCTTCCGTCATCGGGCTCAGCACATCCGCCAAACCCTGCAAACTGAAACTGACCATTCCGATCAGCTTGGCCGACATTCCCAGGCCACGCCCGGTCACCTCGACCAAGGATGCATCCAATCCATCCAAGCTCGTGCCAGTCATGCAACCAGCGATCAACCTGGAACCTGTTGCATCCATTCAGATATAGGAAGTATACCTTAATATTCTATAACTTAAAGCCCCATTTTACGCGACGGATGTATATTATTCTGCATAATAATACATAAGTTGTTTATTTTCAATAGTTAATGGCTAACGGTTCGGATGATAATATATTGCGCGCCTTCGGTGCATAAACCATCGAAACAGTGTTAAAACCAAAGGATAGCCAGCCCCGGTGGTTCGCCTGGATTTTCGCGGTTCGACCGGTCGCTACTCTTTGGAATCTGTATCCGAATCCTTGGATTCTTCTTTCTTCTTGCCGCCGAGTAAGCCACCAATCCCTTCACCGATCCCTTCCACGGCTTTGCCGGCCCCTTCGCCGATGCCTTTGGCTGCTTCGCCGACACCTTCGACACCTTCACCGAGTTTCTCTGCCGCTTCACCCACAATCTTGCCGGCCTCGGCAACCACTTCACCTGCCGCGTTAGTGACATCACCGATCACCTGGACACTGAATTCGCCCAAGCCACCAATGGCTTCGAGGCCGCCTTGCAGACCCTGGCCGATATCGCCAGGCAACAGGTCACCCGGCAAACTCGCCACGCTCTTGAGGATCGCCGCCACGACGATACCACTCAGGTCCTTCAGCAGTACGCCCTTATCGCTGTCGCTGCCGATATCGGTGAGTTTGATTTCAGGGATCTCGATGGTGGTAGACAGGTCCCCGACCACCTCGGCCTTGACCTTCACGTTCGTGATCAAAAGCTCATTGACGACAAACTTCTTGCCTTCTTCGGTATCTTGCACGGCCCCTTCATCTTCGCCGCCGAGTTTGGCAAGATTCTCGAGAATGACGTCGTAATTGGCCTTACCCTTGTTTTTTTCCAGCACGATCTCGATATTGTTGAGATTGAGCGTGGGTACCTCGACCTTGTCGCTCATCAACGAACCAACCGTCACCTTGACGTGGCCATCGCCTAGCTTGAGGAAGTGCTCGGCGTTGAATCCCTCGGGGTTCGCAACCGACAACCCGTTCATGGACATCTCGCCGGAAAACAGGCCCATACTCACGTCGTCGAGTTTAGTCTCGACGCCCATCGCGTAGGTGCCACCCTTTTCGATCGCGGTCTTGGTGATCTTGTCGATCATGACGTAGCCGACCACGGCAAGCACCACGACTATCAGTACCAGCAGGATTCCTATCCTTACGATCCACTTCATAGTTGAGCCCCTTATCGCCCGGGTTGGATGGTTTTAGTCTCCTATCACTATATCATGGCGACATGCCTGACGAAGACTTCATGCTCGAAGCAATACGCCTGGCCCGGCAAGGGCAGGGCTCGGTCGAACCCAATCCGATGGTCGGTGCGGTGATCGTGCGAGACGATAAAGTCCTCGCTCGCGGGTTCCACGGCCGATACGGCGGCCTGCACGCCGAAGCCGAAGCATTTGAGCAGTGCCGACAAAACGGTATTGATCCAGCAGGTGCAACTATTTACGTCACGCTCGAACCCTGCTGCCACTACGGCAAGCAACCACCCTGCGCCAAGGCCGTGATCGAGGCAGGTATCAAACGTGTCGTCATCGCCATAGCGGACGAGTTCGAGCCCGTCGCCGGTGGGGGGGTGCCGATGCTCCGTGAAGCCGGGATCGAGGTTGAAGTCGGCATCTGCCGTGAGCAAGCCGAGCAACTTGCCGAGGCGTACCTGAAACGAGGCCGGACCGGCTTGCCCTGGACCATCGTCAAATGGGCACAAACCCTCGACGGCAAAACCGCCACCCGCACCGGCGACAGCAAGTGGATCAGCAACGAACAATCCCGAAAACGCGTCCACGAGGTCCGCGCCCGCGTCGACGCCATCATCGTCGGCATCGGCACCGTCCGCGCTGACAACCCGACACTCACCGCACGCGATGTCGAAGTCAAACGCATCGCAAGACGCGTCGTGATCGACCCCCGCCTGAGCCTGCCCGAAGACTGCAACCTGCTGAACACACTCGATAAGGCCCCGTTGACCCTCGCGATTCACGAGAAACTGTTCGACGATGAACCCGACCGCCTCAAAGCCATGGCCGACAAAGGCGTCGAACTGCTCGGCCTACCCGTGCTGTCTGACACAGACAAGCAACTAGACCTGCGCCCCCTGCTCGAACACCTCAGCCAGACGCATCGAGCGATGAACGTCCTGACAGAAGGTGGCGCCTATCTATCCGGCGCATTCTTAAAACAGAACCTCGCCGACCAGGTCCTGGCCTTCATCGCCCCGAAAGTAGCCGGCGACGCAAATGCCTTAGATGCCGTAACAGGCATGTCCTGCAACAGCATCGCGGATTCAAAACAACTGACAGTGCGTGCAGTAGAACAGTTGGGTGATGATGTGCTGATAGACCTGCGCGTGTAAAAGTACACGCGCACACCAACAAACAAATGAAATCAATCACATTCTTTCATAGCCGCAGCGCAACGCACTGCGGGCAGCCACCGAGAAACTTACTTCCCATACAAGAACATCAACACATCGCCGAACCGTTTCGACCAGGCGGCTTCGTTTTGCTCTTCGCCTTCGACGACGCGTTCGACGTAGTCATTATCTTTCACAAGCCCGGCGGACTGCATCGTGGATGCGAGGGTTTGCAGGTGCGGGACCGCTTCGCCGGCCGGGTAGTCTTCCGTCTCACCCTCGCCCATGTCGATCCAGAACTTCGTGTTGGTCATCCAGTCGTTGTCGGCTGTCCACTGGCTTAGCAGTTCACCTTCCGCCGACCATAAAGCAGGCGACATGGCAACACATTCACCGAAAACATCGTTGTGCGCCCGTGCGGCATCCAAAGCAATCAACCCGCCCAGTGATGAGCCGGCGATGGCGGTGTGTTCGCGGTCCGGCAAAGTGCGGTATGTCTTATCGATGAACCGCTTGACCTCGTAAGCAACGAACCAGCCGTAGTACACGCCCCGGGCGACGGGATCGGATTCGGATTTGCGGATCGGTGTGAATTCTTCGGTACGGTCCGGAGAGTTATAGATGCCGACAATAATTACCGGCTCAATCTTGCCTTCGTTGATTAACTTCTCAGCCGTCTCATCCACGTTCCATTCAACGCCCGCAAAACTCATCGCGGTATCAAACAGGTTCTGGCCGTCCTGCATGTATAACACGGGGTAACGCTTGTCCGGATTTTCGTCATAGCCCGGCGGCAGGTAAACAACCAACGTGCGATCGTTATCCAGCAGCGTCGAGTGGAAACCGACATGCGTTCGGATGTTACCCGTCAGCGTGCTCTTGCCCGGTTCGGCCTGACCTTGATCGACCCACGTCGCGACTTCGATGGCGATCGACTCAGTCTTGACAGGCTTGAGCGTGCGGTTCTCCATCTCCGCGCCGTCTGTGCCGCGCTCGACCGTGTTCCACGAGCCGCGTGTGACCTTGTATTCGATGTCTTCACCACCCGGCAATTGTGTTGTCGCAACATACCGGCCGTCGTCTTCTTTCTTGAGTTCCAAGCCCTCGGCACGCCAAGAGCCTAACTCCGTTACGTTGCCTGAAAGATAGAGCTTCTGATAGCGCGGCGTTTCCGGCGGAACCTTTACCACGAAGTGCACCGTCACCTTCTCGGGCGGTGCCTCGGCTGATGATTTGGCTTTCCAGTCTTCCAGCTTGATCGATAACAAAACACCGCCAAGCACCAACGCGACCAGAATGGGTAACAGGTAGAGAACTTTTCGCATGGTGTGCCCTTTGCAGAATGCTTCCAGGTGATGGGCTGAAACGGACAACCAGTATAACTTCTATCACCAAACAGGAAACCGGTAATATCCCGCCCACTGCACTGTTTAGATTAATTCAATATCACACGGTCGATCACAGAGATGTTTAATGACACGTGTTAACTTGTTAACCACGAAAAAAGGTCGATCAATATCGATCGATGCTGGCGCAAACTTCTTCACCCTGCACGTTGGACGTCATCGCAAGCACCGGGCCCGTGTCCTGGCTCGCATCATGCAACAGTTCGCTTGGTATAACATTCGTAATGAGCTTCGGCGGGCCGATCAATTCACAATCAGCCTGCCCCTTGACGTGCCGGTTAAGCGTGGCGGTGATGCCGTGCGTCAGGTGTTCATCGACACACACACGCATGCTTGATGGCAAACGCAGCGTCACGACCTTCTTGTTCTGATGCAGCTCGATCAAGACTTCCGCGTGCGGCTGGCCACGGTTGGCCGCCATCCGAAGCACTTCTCGCAACTGAGTCAGCTCGCCGTTGAACGCATCACCATCACCGCGCATCGTGATCTTCACCGCGCGTGTCAACCGCTCCGCCGCACGCTCGATCGGGATCACATCATCCACAAGCAACTGCGGCGTCTCGCGCTTGCGATCCACCTTGGCCAGCAGGAACACGATCTTGTCGTTCTCCAGTAGCGGCGCAACCACATCGTATGTCTTGGGGAACACAACCGCATCGATCGGCCCGGTCTTGTCTTCGATCGTCAGGTGTGCCATCTTCTTGCCTGATGCACGGGTAAACGTCGGCCTGACGCGCGTCAGCATCCCGCCGATCGTCACCTGCGTATCAGCTCGCAACTGCTCGACATCCGCAATCGTGCATGAGCTATAACGCCGAATCGCGTCGGCGTGCTCATCCATCGGATGGCTCGACACGTAGAAACCGAGCACGGATTTTTCGTGCTTAAGTAATTCCTGCTTCGACCAGGGCTCGATCTTCGGAAGCTCAGGCTCAGGCGATTCAACCGCTTCGCCCGCCGACTCACCGAACCCGCCGCCGAAGAAGTTCATCTGCCCCGAATCACGATCCGCAGCGGCACGCTGTCCGGACTGGATCGCACCCTCCATCGCCGCCACCATCGACGCGCGGTTTTCGATGCCATGGATCTCATCAAATGCGCCGCACTTGATCAGCGCCTCGATCGTCGCCTTGTTCACCGAGCCTAAAGGCACACGTTCGCAGAAGTCGTACAGGCTCTTAAATGGCCCGTCCTTCTCACGTACTTCGAGTATCGCCCGGATCGCCTTCTCGCCAACACCTTTCACAGCAGACAAACCAAAACGGATGTGCCCGTGGTTCGCGTCGTGCGGTTCATCTTTTTCAAAGACAACCGTGAACCCGATATCCGAAAGATTAATGTCCGGCTGCCCCACCTCGATGCCGCGATGCCCATCAGGCCACATCACGCGCTTACACTCGTCGATGTACTCGACCACCTTCTCCGTGCTGACCGATTCATACGTCAGCAGTGCAGCCATGTACTGCACGGGGAAGTACGTCTTCAGGTACGCCGTCTGGTAAGCGACAATCGCGTAACCCGTCGAGTGCGATTTATTAAAACCGTAGCCGGCAAACTTCAGGATCAGGTCGAACAGTTCATTCGACTGCTTCTCACTGACACCCTTATCCTTCGCGCCCTCGATAAACTGGGCGCGGTTGGCGTTGATGACTTTTTCTTTCTTCTTACTGATCGCCTTGATCAGTGTGTACGCCGAACGCAGCGGGATATCGCCAAGCTCGTTGACGACCTGCATGACCTGTTCCTGGTAGACCATGATCCCGTAGGTCTCGTCAGTCAGGCGGTCCACGATCTCGTTGACCTTCGGCACACTCTCCCGGCCGTGCTTGCGGTTGTTGTAATTCGGGATCAGTTCCATCGGCCCGGGCCGATACAGCGCGTTGGCCGCGATGAGGTCTTCCAACCGGTCAGGCTTCATCGCCATCAACAGATTGCGCATCCCGCCGGATTCAAACTGGAACACGCCCGCGGTCTCACCACGCTGGAATAGCGCAAGCACGTTCGGGTCGTCGTACTTAAGGCGTTCAAGGTCGAGGGGGTCGGGTGTGGGGTGTGGGGTGTGGGGTGTGGGGGGGTCGGTATTGGTTGAAGAATCTGCTTCTTCTGCCTTCCCGACACCCGAGACCCTAGACCCTAGCCCCTTTGTGACGGAGTTAAGAATCGTCTGCTCATCCAGCGTCTGCTTAATCAACTTCTTCGCGCGCTCGATGATCGACAGCGTGCGCAGGCCGAGGAAGTCCATCTTTAATAGGCCGACCTTCTCAACCGTAGGCCCGTCCCACTGCGTGACGATCTGTTCGGTCCCCGGCGGTTTGTACAGCGGGATGATGTTGTCCAGCGGCTGCGTCGCCAGCACCACGCCCGCCGCATGCACACCCGCGTGCCGCGCCAAGCCTTCCAGACGCATCGCGGTATCGATCATCCGCTTATGTGTCGGGTTGTCCTTGTACAGCTTCGCAAGGTCCGGCTCCTGCGCCAGCGCCTTTTCAAGCGTCACGCCAAGCCCGTCACCGATCAGTTCACAGACCTTGTTCACCTCCGGCAAAGGCACATCCATCACGCGACCCACATCGCGGATCGCCGCACGCGCCTTGAGCGTTCCGAACGTGATGATCTGCGCGACGTGCCCGTACTTCTGACGGACATATTCAATGATCTCCTGCCGGCCGTCCTGGCAGATGTCGATATCGATGTCGGGATATTCCGATCGGTCCGGGTCGGTAAAACGCTCGAACAGCAAGCCGTACTGCACCGGGCACGCGTTGGATAAACCAAGCACATACCCGACCATCGTCCCGACGCCCGAACCACGCGCGTTACACGGTATCCCGCGCCGCCGCGCCTCGTTGACGAAGTCCCAGACGATCAGGAAGTAAGCCGAGATCAACTTGTCCGCAAGGATCTTCAGTTCGCGGTCCAGCCGTGCGCGGATTTCGTCGGTAACCCCGTCTTCACCGTAACGCCAGATCAGACCCGCCTCGCAGAGTTTGCGCAGCGCATCATCGCACTGCTGCTTCAGGTCCTCCGCGGTCGTGCCTTCATCTTGAAGGGCATCAAAAGGTTCAAGATCAAACTTTGAGCAGAAGTTCTGATACCAGGCGGTGCTACCAACGGGCGATGGGGGATGGGCGATGGGGGATGGGCCGGTGTCGGATGCTTCTTTTCCATCCGCGATCCGCGATCCGCCATCCGCCATTCTCCCCCGTTCTTCAATCTTCACCACAGGCGCGTGGTTCGCGTTGAAGTCCAGCTCCAACTCACACATGTTCGCGATGTGCAGCGTGTTCTCGCATGCCTCGATCCACTTCGGGTGGTCCATCGCCGAGTACATCTGCGAGCTGCTCTTAAGGAACAACTCCTTCGGGTACTTCATCCGACTGTCATCGCTGACGAGCTTGCCCGTCGAGATACAACACAGGCAGTCGTGCGGCGCATAGTCACCTTCGAGCAGGAAGTGCACATCGTTCGTCGCGACACAGCCGATGCCCAAACGGTCCGCCAAGTCCATTAATTCGGGATTAACCTGGTCCTGCTCACGGATGTGTTTCTGCAACTCAATGAAGAACCGGTCCGGCCCGAAGATCTCAAGATAGGTCTCCGCGATCTCCTTGGCTTTCTTCCGGTCATCCTTCATCAACGCAGACGGGATCTCGCCACCGAGGCACGCACTGGTGCATACCAGCCCCTCGCTGTACTGCTGCAAGACCTCTTTATCGATCCGTGGCTTGTAGTAGAAGCCCTCGGTGTACGCGATCGACCCGAGCTTGAGCAGGTTCTGATACCCGACTTGATTCTGAGCAAGCAGCAGCAGGTGGTACCCGCCGTCCTTCACGCCCGTAGCCGTGCGGTTCTTGCGCGAGTCGGCCGCCATGTAGGCTTCGATCCCGACGATCGGCTTGACCCCCGCCGCCACCGCCTTGGAATAGAAGTCCACCACGCCGAACAAACAGCCGTGGTCCGTGATCGCGATCGATGGCTGCTCAAGCGCCTTGGCACGCTTGACAAGGTCCCCCGTCTTGCACGCACCATCCAGCAGCGAATACTGCGAGTGTACGTGCAGGTGAACGAAAGGCTTGTTTTTACTTACGTTACTTGGCGCCATCCCTGGCCGGTCCCTCACTCTGGGTCGATTCAGCGGTTCAAACGTATCCTGGGTATGGCAAGACAACTCAGCCATACACTCACTCACCCAAAGTAACGCGTCATGCCCGCGCTGTCGATAGCCAAAATGAGCCGGTTTTACCGATCAATCGTGATAACTCTCCGTTTGATCTTGGATTGGGTCGATGGCCACCACATCGTCGATTTTTGAGTTTATTTTTCTTCCGGATTGAATGGCGAATTCTCACGCAGCACCCAACGCAAACCCAGTGCCCTTGGCGAACGGATCACCCGCCTCGGCCGGAACACCACCTCCCGCCCCTTGTCCGCCCGGTCATGCGATTGACCGCCCGGCCAACGCACCTCAGCCTTCCCCGTTAACTGCAGCATCGTGCCGCTTTCAAAATCGATGAACAGCAAGCCCGCACGCGGATCGATCGTCAGGTTCCCAAGCGTCTGGAACATGTTGTTGCCCGGGTAATCCTTAAATACAAGCGTGCCGTCCGCCGATGCGCGCACAAACCCCGGCAATCCCCCGCGGTGTGACACATCAGCACCATAACCCCTCGCCGTGCTTGCAATAAAAAACGTATCACTGCGGCGGATCAGCTCGATATCCAACCCGCTTAACCGCGTGTCCACAACAGTTAACCGTGCCGGCGAAGGCTTCTGCACGCCAATCAACTCCCGCACCTGGATGTACTTCGGACAGTTGCCGTACGCCTGCTCGACCCGCACATGCAATTCGCCATCAGCTCGCGTGAGCTTCCCATTGAACCGGAAGCGCCTCCGCGTCGACAGTTCGATCGCCAGAAATCCCGCATCCGCCCCCGCTTCCAATCCCGCCAACGGATCATCCGACCTCAGCAGGGCATCAATCACCACCTCCCTCGGCCCGGCCGCACGGATAAAACCCGCCTGGCCTGCCAATACCGATGCCCACACATCCCCACGCCCATCCACCCCGCCCTGAAACAACATCGGCAGGTTGGCTAAAAACATAGCCGCACCCTCCGGCAAGGTCGGCTGAATGATCCGCCCGACCCGCTGCGCCTGATCTGACACGCCCGCCCGGGCCTGCACAGCCAACTCACCCTCGTGGAAGACATCACTCATCTTCCACCTCATCTTCACCCACGATCGCCGACCAGCTCGGGTCAGCCCCGCAAAGATAGTCCCACGTCTCGGTGGTGTCGTTATGGATTGACTCCTGTGTATCCGGTTGCTTCTGCGGATATGGCATGACGTATCCTTCGTGAGAACAATAAAAAGGGGGATTGTTTAGCCACGAAAAGGCACAGAAGCCACAAAAGGATCGGCCTCCGGGATCTATTGGGCCAAGGAGAAACCTAGACGATATCTGAGATATTGGATTGAACATGCATGCTTTCAGTTTGTGACTTTTGTGCCTTTTTGTGGCTGAACTCCTGCCTTGGCTCGTTTTTTGTCACAACAATGCCAGCATGAACAATTGCCGTCATCCCCAATTGGGCGGGCTTGATGGCAAACAATCACGGATATGGCCTGATTAAAAGCCCGCGCCGGAGTCCAGAACCGACGCGGGCTTGTGGGGTAGGAATGAGGGGTCAGACGGTCGGCTGGCTGCGCGCCGCCTCAACCGCGGCAACGAGCGTTTGCTTGGATTGATAGCCTGCCATCTGGTTCACGACTTCGCCGTTCTGGAAAACCAGCAGCGCCGGGATCGAGCGGATGCCGTACTGCGCCGCCAATTGCGGGCTGTTGTCGACATTCACCTTGCCCACCGGCACCTGCCCGGCATACTCCTCCGCCAGGGCGTCGACCACCGGCCCAACCGCCCGGCAAGGGGCGCACCAGTCTGCATAAAAATCGACCAGCACCGTTCCATCGTGATCCAGCACCTGCTGCTGGAAGTTCTGTTCATTCAATTCAAGTGTGTTCTTGCCTGCCATGATGATGGCTCCTTTCATGAAGTTATTTGATTCGTACAGCGGATTTCTACTCTCAGCCCCCGGCTCTGCTGGGGGACTTATTCGCACCTTCCACTTCGAGGTCCCCCAGCAGAGCCGGGGGCTGAGGGATATTGTTTCCCCAAATTCCGTTCACACAGCCTGCGGCTGCCCCGTCTGCACCAGCGGGAAGTCGATTTCAGTTTGTGCCAGATGGTTGAAGTAGTTCGTGAAGATATTCATCAGCGTCTGGGCGAAGACCTCCACAATCTGCTGATCGCTGAACCCCGCATCGCGCATCGCTTGGACCTGCTCATCGCTGACATGGCCCCTGCGGTCGCTGATCGATCGTGCGAAGCCAAGCGCCGCCACAGTAGCCGGGTCATCCGAATCGCCGCGCAGGTTCTTCGAAATTTCGTCCTCGGAAAGGCCCAGCTTCGTGCCGATCGCGGTATGCGCCGACGCACAGTAATCACAAATATTGATACCAGCTACAGCTAGCGCAAGCTGCTCACGCAGCTTCGGGGACAGCGACCCGCCGCCAAGTTTCTGTCCGAGCCCAAGCAAACCATCCAATACCGAAGGGGCATGGGAAACAGCCTTGTAAATATTCGGGACAAAACCTAACTGCTTCTGGACCGCCTCAAGCAGCGGCCGACTCTTCTCAGGTGCGTCAGTGATCTCCAGGGGTTCAATGCGTGCCATATTCGTCTGTTCCTCTCGGGTCTGGGCACCCCCGGTCCCCCGGTATATATGTTTCCGGGGGCCGGGGGCCGGGGGCCGGGGGTGTGGTCTTTCCAAACGCATCAGCGTTCACTACACCCCAGACAACAAGTATACAGACCTGTCTATTCCATTGTTCGTAATATTTGCCAATTAACTTTAATTTATCCAAATCAATCTTTTTAAACATACCATTCTGTCTACTCATTTGGCCGATATAATGCGTTATGCAGCGATCTCCGTAATCTGATGCCCGATACCCGAAACCCGATACCCGACTCCCCCTTGTCCAGCAAACGCGACCAACTTGTCGAAAACGCACTCAAGCTCTTCGAGCAGGAGGGCTTCCACGCCACGGGGATCGACCGCGTGCTGGAGGTGGCGGGCGTCGCTAAGATGACGCTATACAAGCACTTCCGGTCAAAAGATGAGTTAATCCTCGCCGCCCTGCGCCTGAGGGACGAGCGATGGCGCAACAGCTTCATGCGGAGCATTGAAAAGAAGGCCAAGACCCCGCGAGGCCGGTTTCTGGCGATATTCGACTTCCTGGCCGAGTGGTTTGCGGACTGCAAATTCGCCGGCTGCATGTTCATCAACGCCTCCGCCGAGTACGCCGACCACGACAACCCCATCCACGCCGCTGCCGCGGAACACAAACGCCTGGTCGAAAAATACGTCTGCGAGCTGGCCTCCCAGGCCCATGCACCCGATCCTGCCGCCCTCGCTGCACAGTTGTGCATCCTCATGGAAGGCGCCATCGTTTTGACCCAGGTCTGCCCCAGCGAGAACCGAGGCTGCGCCGCCGCCGTCGCCAAGCAGGCGGCCGAAGTGCTTATCAATGATGCTCTGGGCGAACAAGCACCATAACCCACCAGGCCACCGCCCGTCATCATGCGCATAGATCTGCCGCATCTCCCCTATATAGGGGTGTTTAATTTGCCCAAGCCTGAAATACAGAGATGCGCATAATGGCCACAGCCGGACACACAAGACGGACACGAAAACCACCGCAGGCAGGGCGATAGGCCGGGGCGGACGTCCTACCCCCATCAGGCGGACACCGAGTTATCACCATGCCCAATCATCCGTTACAGACAAATAGGACATCGGACAGGAGGGAGGGGGAGGACACGGCCACGCTATCGCCCAAATGTAAATGCGTTTCACCCCCAAACCGCCTTGTCGCATCAGCAAGAAATGCTAACGTACGTAATTCCCCACCCGTTTGTCCCCAAAATAGATCTGGAGTTCGACCATGACCCTGCCTATCGGCCTGCAACTGTATACCGTCCGTGATGACCTGGCCCGTGATGTGGACGCGACGCTCGCGCAGATCGCCGAGATGGGTTACCAGTACGTCGAACTTGCAGGGCTATATGACAAATCACCGGAGCAGTTCCGGGCATTGCTCGACAAGCACAGCCTGACCGCGATCGCTTCGCATGAAGCGGTGGACGATCCGAAGGTCGCCGCCGAACGTGCCCAGGTCCTCGGCCACAAGTTCATCGTCTGCCCCTACCTCAACGAGTCACAACGCAAAAGCTACGTCGCGATCGCCAAGCGCCTCACCGAAGCCGCCGCGAAACTCAGCGAGCAAGGCCTGACCGTCTGCTACCACAACCACGACTTCGAGTGGCAACCCGCCGACGGAGGCCGGCGCGGCATCGATATCCTTTTTGATACGCCCGAATACAAAGCGCTTAACAGCGAGCTGGACGTCTACTGGGCAGCCAAAGCCGGCGACAACCCCGTCGACTGGATCAACAAACTCACGGGCCGCCTGCCGCTGCTTCACATGAAAGACATGGCCGACTCGCCCGAGAAAGGTTTCGCCGAGGTCGGCACGGGCGTGCTGGACTTCAAAGCCATGATCGCCGCCGCCAGGTCCGCCGGCGTGAAGTACTACATCGTCGAGCAGGACAGCAACTGGAAAGTCAGCCCGCTTGAGTCTGCAAAAGTCGGCCTGGAAAACCTGAAGAAGATGTTAGGTTGATCGCGCCGCCGTACATCAAGCGCCGTCATTGAATACACAGTAAGCAACGATCAATATCACAAACAACACGCTGCCCAGCAGCACGAATTCCCACACGATCGCTGCGCTGCATACCGCCAGCCCGAATCGAGTCATGCGCCCTGTGAATGTTCTGCTGAACTTACGGCCAAGATACGCGCGGTGCATCGCATACAGATAAATAAGCAACACGACCCCGATCGCCGCACCCACGATCCGCAGACACCAGCCCAACCGCGAATAGTCCGGCGGTAACCCCAACCATTCACCGCCATCGGATATGCCGAACAGCGTCGCCATCAGACAAATAAACAGCCCCACGCAACCCGCGTGAAACGCAAACACCACCCGACGCCTGACAACCGCAGCCGACTCAGACCGTCCCCATCGGCCGACCACCCCGTGTAACGTGCTCATCCAAACCCCTCAAACTCCGCCACATAAATCAGAACACAAGCACAGATGTCCAAAGAACCATGATTAAAGCATACTTCTATCTTCTGTTGCAAGACTTTTCTGTATGAAATGTTGGTTAAGGCCTTAGATAGACTCGCCCAGCTTCCCCAGATTAACGAGCCGCTCCTGATAAATACGTCAACTAAGGCTCCAGCACGACCTCGACATCCCTGATAACAAACTCATGATCGAGAATGCGGTAGACATCGACCGTGCCTCTGGCGGCATCAGGATGTGGACGGAAGATCACATCAACGCGATCCGCATCGACCTCACTCGGCCAACGGGTCGCAAAGCCATGCGATGTGTTCGTGGTCGGCCCGGAACGTGCGACCTCCGCCAACCGGTATTCTTTACCCTCATACTCAACCAGCATCTGATAGCCGAACGGCACGGTCGTCCCATCTAACTCAACCTTAAACCGTGCATTAATGTATTGCGGCCGATTCTTCTGCGGCCTGATCATGATGCGATTGTCCTTGATCGAGATTCCCGCCTCCATTGCCGCCGCCGCTTGCGGGTCCGTAAACAACGCCACTTCTTCCGCATCCACAGGCAACAACTCAAGCGGACATCGGCGCATTCGATCAAACTCGGCGATCATAGGCCCACTGCTGCTGCCCAGCCGTATCTCGGTCGGCTCGGTGTATGTCACGTCATATTGCCCGGGTTGAAGCTGATCAAACGGCTCACTGTCTGTCCCGAAACTCGTCCCACCGCCGGAATGCCCTGCGCTACTGACAAAGCCACTTCCCGATCCGCCTTGCTGTGTCCTGTCCAGAACAAGGCCGTCGATCTCGATGATGTCGCCATGCTCGACAAAGTAGTAGTGGGCGGAATCTCCCTGGCCCCTGTCAGCAGACCGGCTCGTTGCCACCGCAACCCGTTTACCCAACACAACGCGAGGCCGAACGATGACCGAGTAATCGTAAATCCGCTGTGCATACTGATCGTACTGCGCCTGCGTGCCCACACCTTGCGTAAACAGTTCCCCGAACACATCACCCCATGTCTCGTCCCACGGGATCGACGTGTCCGCCTGCACCTTGAGCACCGTTCCCAAGAGGTCATCGAGCCGGCCCGCAGACAAGCTGCCGGTTTGCGTACGCAACAACAATTCATCCAGCGCCTGATCATTCGGCCCGAATACGGTCGACGTCGCCTCCAGCTTCAGCAACCAGAACGGCTTGTAGGCGTTGAGATTACTGTTGCCGAATGCGTTGATCATCGTCATGACAAACAACACCGCCGCGATCAACACGACCGCGCCGGTAACAATAGCCGACCCGATCCGCTTCTTGCGGTTGCCGATCCGTATTGCGCGATTGGCTGTTAAGTCCGCGCCGCATTCCGAGCACTTGTCATACGGCTCAGTCGCACCGCTCAGGTCGTAGCCACACTTGCGGCACACGGGGTGGTCGTCAATACGCTTGCCGCGCAAACACCAGATGCACAGCAGCAGGCCGATCGCAGCGGTCAGCCCGAGCATGACGAGCAGGATGATCGTTCCAAGCAGCGGCGTTGATGGGGTGGTCATAGGTTTTAGTGTAACGCCTGACGGCTTGATCTGTTATCCCGCACGGTCCGTCTGCTCAGCTTTCGGTCGCGGCATATCATTGAAGTCCGGTTCCAGCGACAAGCAGATCGCAAGCTCGTGATCCAGCATCAGGTCGATCAGGTCCCGCGCAACTGGCGATAGTGCCGCGTCCGGATTCTGCCGGTAGTACCACACAACACCGTGGGCATCAGCCAGTTGTGAGAACGAATCCTCAAGCGTTAACGAATCCAGAGCCTGTCCATCAACAAGCACCGTACTGTCCTCAAAGACCTGTACCCGCTTCACCGGGGCGTTCTTGCGTAATTCTGTCAGCGATGGTTGTTCGGTTTTGCCACAACCAACCAACGTAAGCAAAAGCACAAGTATGAATAAGTACGCCCGCATGCCCCGATCCTGTATAACCTGACATACATCAAACATCGCAAGCCAAACTAATCCGCGCTCCACAGCAGGTTGCCGTCCTTGTCCTTCTTCGAGCGGTGTGGCTCCGCCTTCTTCTTAGGCTTGCCGCGTTCGATGCCTTTTTCATCGAGCGTTGTATCCATCGTCCTGCCGGTCTTGGCAACATGCTTGACTCGCTCTAGCGCCCGCCTGGCGTAGTCTTTACTTAATTCGCAGCCGGTCCATTCGCGTTTCAGCTTGGCGGCGGCGGCGAGTGTCGTGCCGCTACCGACGAACGGATCGAACACCACATCACCCTCGTTAGAACTCACCTTGATGATGCGTTCGAGCAAGGCCTCGGGCAACTGACACGGGTGCCAGCCCTGGCGTTCCTTGAATGTTCCGGCCAAGCGCGACTGATACCAGGTATCCTCACCGGGCTTGAAGCAGTCACCTTCCGCTGTCTGCGGGCGGAGGTACCACGTATCGTCGGGCAGTTTGCCTGTGGGGTTGGCACGCGCATCGTTGTACGTCGTCTGCCTGGCGCTTGGTACAGCGATCGCTTCACGGTTAAACGTGAACGGCGGGTTCTTTGTGATCTTCTCGTGCGATTTGATCTTCGCTGTCGCCGAACCGACACAATAGAAAAGGTGTGCGTGCGATCGGTTGAACTTCAGCTTGCAGTTCTGCCCGAACGTGTAATGCCAGATGATCCAGTTGCGGAAGACCAGTTGCTTCTCATCTTCGAGCTTGCGCAGGTGCAGCCGGGTTTCCGCGGCATACTCATCCCCGATCAGGATGTACAGGCTCCCGCTGGGTTTGAGCAACCGGGCGCAGCCGTCGATCCACGCGTTGGTCCAGTGGACGTAATCTTCGTGCTCGCGGTTGTCGTCGTAGTGGTCGTACTTGAACCCGATGTTGTAAGGCGGATCGGCGAAGATCAGGTCGACGCTGTCTTCGGGCCACTTGGCCATCAGCTCAAGACAATCGCCTTGGGTGATTTTACCGACCGGCAGTGGCGTATCCTTCGAGTTCACTGGCTTCGTGGTCATAGACGGGCGATTGTAGCAATATCAAGGCGCCCGACAATGGCATGAGAAAAGTTGAGGGGCCGGCTCGCCGTAGCCGTAGGGTGTCGGCTTACTTACGACGGGTCGGCCCCTCTTTGATAGATCACAGTTAGAGCATACTTATGGCTTGCTCCGCCTTGCGACACACATCGAAGCCAGGACAAACAGCAGGCCCGACGCCGGCTCGGGTATGGCCGACGGGGTTGGGGGCGTGCCGTTGTTCCAGTTATTCAGCACGATGTCCAGATCATCAAGCCCGACAAAGCCGTCGCCGCTGACGTCGCCGTACGCCAGGTTGCCCGACACAACATGCTTATTCCAGTTGTTGAGGATGATGTCAAGATCGTCGAGGCCAACATAACCATCGCCGTTCAGATCGCCGTTAAGAGAATCACCCCAGTAGATATCATCCAACAACACTTCCTGCCCGCCGATCAACACCTGATCGATCGGGCCTGTGAGGGTGATCACACCATTACGATACGTACCCGACACGCTTACGGATACGCCGTTGATCGTCGCTCCGTCGATCGCCGCATCGGTGAAGTCACCGACGTTGATGATCGATCCGCCCAGCGCGGGATTGACCAGGAAGTTCACGTTTCCACCGCCGTCGTGGTAGGGGATCGTCACCACCGCCTGCTGCCCGACGGTGCCGGCAAGATCAAACACCGCGTTGATGTTGTTGGGATAGAAGACCTGATTGTTCCCAAACGAAGTCCCGCTCCAGGCGGTGATGATGTCTGCATGCCCCGACGAGGTGCTTGTCCCTGACGACCAGAGATACGATTGCATATCAATGTCAACGCCCCCGCTTGTCATGGAAGCACCGACATTCGCGCTTGTGCCAAGCGAAAGGTCTTCGAAGTCAATCACGCCTGCGTATGAGTTGGATTGAATCAGTGTGATGGCCGCGATTGCAGCGCCTGCAAGTAGTCGGCTGTTCATCATGGGTTACTCCACGTGTCAGAAAAAAATATCGGTGAACATATCACCCCACTGCGGCCTTGTGTAGACACAAACACCAAGCCGCATTCGGCAATGCCGGATAGTTAGTTTTGCCTCAGAGCGTTTTGCATCATTGATGGCATGCCTGCTTCATGTCATCCTCGCGCAAGCGGGGACCCACGTACAGGGATTCATTGTGCGCGTGGATTCCCGCCTGCGCGGGAGTGACGGCCACGATAATACAAACGGTTCTAATGTCCTGATCCACCAGTCGGATATCCCGCGCACACAGCCTGCAGATACAAATACCCCCGACACGCTATGTGCTTGTTTTTCCGGTTTTTCATGTTGCTACAGAATGACCCCGCCCGACGTTGTCAGGTGGATACATTCCGCAACAAAAGTTTCCCCCAAAAGCGAAGGTGACTTCAAAATACCGACAGATATGCTAATGTCAAGACGTAATTATGATTATTCTGCGATAAGATGCACTTAATCGTTTTACATGAAATGTAACTCACAGTTTCTTAAAAAAACTGGATGTCAGTGATAGGGGAAAACACATGTTCAGGCATTTTCGCCCAAGCGCCTGGCTCGTCGCGCTCATATTGTTAAATCTATCGTCGGCGTCGTTTTACCCTGTCGCGACAGCAAAAACGATCGATGTAGATTCCATCGACGCGCTCAGCGATGCCGTCCGCAAAGCATCGCCCGGCGACGAGGTCGTGCTTGCTGACGGTGAATACCGTGATGTTGAACTGCGCATCTTCGGTAAGGGGGAGAAAGATCGACCCATCCTCGTCCGCGCTCAAACCGTCGGCGGCGTCAAAATCACCGGCGAATCCAACATGCGCATCTGGGGCCAGTTCGTCACCGTCCGGGGCTTCAAGTTCATCAACGGCCACCCCGGCACGACCGACGTCGTCCAGTTCCGACGCAACTCCGACGACCACGCCACCGGCTGCCGACTCACGCGCTGCTCGATCATCGACTTCAACCCGCCCGACGGCAAAAGCGGCAAGTGGGTCTCTGTCTACGGCCAAGACAACCGCGTCGACCATTGCTACATCGCAGGCAAAACCACCGAAGGCGCGACGCTCGTCGTCTGGCTCGACGGCAAGCCCAATCACCACCGCATCGACCACAACCACTTCGGCCCACGACCACCACTCGGTCGCAACGGCGGAGAAACCATCCGCATCGGCGCCAGCGACTTCTCCATGACAAGCTCCGCCACAATCGTCGAAGACAATCTCTTCGATGAATGCGACGGCGAGATCGAAGTCATCTCAAACAAATCCTTCGACAACATCTACCGCAACAACACCTTCGATAACTGCGACGGCACGCTCACACTGCGTCACGGCGGACACTGCCGGGTCATCAATAATGTCTTCATCGGCCGAGACAAGAAAAGCAGTGGGGGGGTACGCATCATCGGGCCCGACCACACGGTCCAAGGCAACCACATGCAGAAACTGACCGGTAAAGACTTCTTCGCCGCGCTCTCCATCATGAACGGCCAACCCGACAACGAACTTACCGGCTACCAGCGCGTCGAGAATCCTGACGTCGCCGGCAACGTCATCATCGATTGCGTCAACCCACTAAGCATCGGCACCGGCGCCGGCGATCGCGGCCGAACCCTTGCACCTAAGAACGTGAAACTGATCGAGAACCTGATCGTCAATAGCGATGGGGATGGCAAATACATCATCCACGCCAAGCCGCAAGGCCTGGTCAGTCGCGACAACCACGTCGCCGGCTCCACCCCGCCGCCCTTACTCAATGCCCGTACCTACAAAGCCATCGTCATCAAAGACAATGGGCAGGGTTTGTTGATGCCCACTGATAATGAGACTTTGTCGCAATATGGTTACGGCCCCAAGCGGCTAACCCCCGAAGATGTGGGCCCTGACGCCCCGTAAACCGGGTATTGCCCGTGGCGACAAGTCAAACGGCAGGCAGACGGTTGGCCTGGTTGGCCACGCGTTATTCACCCGATTATTCACGCGTTGCATTGGTTTGACCGACGTCTATACTCTAGACTCGATACACACGCGGGGCTTATCCCGCCTTGAAGACACTGGAGTTACGTTATGCCTCACATCATTGCCGAACCATGCGTCGGAACCAAAGACACCGCTTGCGTTGACGTCTGCCCCGTCGACTGCATCCACCCTACCAAGGACGAGCCGGAATACGAAACGGCCGAGATGCTCTACATCGACAACGAGACCTGCATCGACTGCGGCCTGTGCGTGGATGAGTGCCCGGTCAAGGCCATCTTCCCCGAAGAAGACCTGCCCGAAGAATGGCAGGAATACATCGAGAAGAACTCCGCCTACTACGCCTAAGAAGCTCTTAGCCATTAGCCTTTAGCCATTAGCTATTACCCGATAGCTAATGGCTATTGTTTTATATAGGCACGGTTTGACCTACCATACCCCAGTGCTTTGACCCTACACCCTAAACCCCACACCCTATACCCTACCCACATGCCCCCCCGCGTACTCATTACCGAAACACTCGCACAGTCCGTCGCTGACTGGCTTGCTGAACAGACCGACCTCAAGTGGTGCGCCTTCGATTCACCCGAACTCGATACCGAGCTCGCCGAAGCCGAAGGGCTTATCGTCCGCACCTACACCATCGTCGATGAAGCCTTCCTCGAACGCGCGCCGAAACTCAAAGTCGTCGGCAGGGCAGGGGTGGGCCTGGACAACATCGACCTGCCGGCCTGCGAGCGCAAAGGCGTGCGCGTCGTCTACACGCCCGATGCCAACACGCAGGCTGTCGTCGAATACGTCATCGCACTGATGCTCGATCACTACCGCCCGCGCACCGACATGCCCGACCACGTCGATGCCGACACCTTCCATCAACTGCGCAAAACCGAAGTCGGCCGACAGCTCGACCAACTCACGCTCGGTATCGTCGGGTTCGGTCGGATCGGTAAACGCCTCGGCAAAGCCGCCCACGCCATCGGCATGAAGCTGCTGGTCTGCGACATCCTCCCCGAAGCGGAGCTGCGCAAGGCCGTGGAGTTCCCCTTCAACTTCGTCGACCACGAAACGCTTTACCGCGACAGCCACATCGTCACGATCCACGTGGACGGCCGAGCCAGCAACAAACAGATGATCAACGCCGCGGCGCTTCAGCACCTGCGCGACGATTGTCTTTTCATCAACGCCGCGCGCGGCATGCTCGTGGATAACAATGCCTTAGCCGACTGGGCCAAAGCGCATCAAGATGCCAACATCATCCTCGACGTCCACGCCCCCGAACCGCCCCCGGAAGATTATCCTCTGTATGACCTGACGAACGTCCGCATCCTCCCGCACATCGCCAGCCGCACGCACCAGGCGCTGGACAACATGAGCTGGGTCGCGCGCGATGTGGTCAAGGTTTTGCAGGGCGATGAACCGACATATCCGGCCATTTGATTTTTGCCACTGATAAACACCGATTAATATAGATAAAAGAGGCAAAATCTATCCGTTAGTTCTTATCAGTGTTCATCGGTGGCTTATGAATTTTCCTTCTCAATCACCGGATTCCCATGCTCGTCGATCTTTAAATCCGTCGGCCCCTTGGTGAATTCGACCGGGCCGGGCGGGTTGGTTTGCCAGGATTGATCTTTGATGAGCAGTTGAGCGTTGCGGATGCCCTGGATCATTGCGCGGCGGTCGGTCATGGATTGCGGGTTCTCGTGCTTGGTTTCGTATGACTTATGCTCTTCCTTATAAAGATGCACCGTCTGTGTCGGGAAGGCGAACTGTACACCAAGCTTGTCGGCAAGCCTGACGATGTCGAGGAACAGGCGTTCGCGTTCACGCAATTCTGTCGACCAGTCGGGCACCTCGTGGAAGACGTAGATCAGGATGTTCAGGCTTGAGTCGCCGAACTCATGGCACCAGACCTGGAAGTAATCCTTGCGTGTATACGGATGGCTGCGCACCAGTTCGCGGATGCCTTCGGTGAAGGCTAACAACTGATCGGGTGTCGTGTCGTACTGCACGCCGATGTGCGTTTTCCAACGCCGGTACTGGCGCCTGCCGTAGTTGTCGACGCTTGCGTTGATCAGGTTCGCGTTCGGCAGGGTAATCAGTGAGTTGTAGAACGTACGGATACGTGTCGAGCGGAAACCGACCTCTTCGACCGTGCCTTCCAATCCTTCTGTTACGATCCAGTCGCCGACGGTGAAGGGTTTATCGAACAGGACGGTGACCGAGCCGAACAGGTTCTTGATCGAATCCTGGGCTGCGAGCGACACCGCCAAGCCCGCGATACCCAGGCCGGCGAGCCACCCCGTGATGTCCAGCCCGAACACGTTCTGTGCAACAAACAGCGTAAACACCACCACCAGGAAGATCCGCAGCGCCTTTCGCACCAGCGGCACAAGCTGATCGTCCAGCTTGCTCTTGGTTTTCTCGCTTAACCGACGCAGCGCCGCGTCGATCACCTCAACCAGGTTGAACAAGAACCAGCCCAGCGCCAGGATCAGCAGAAACTCGATGATGTTGTTCGTGAATTCCTGCAGCCGCTCTTCGCGGTAGATATTGCTCATGCCGAACCACAAACCGAGACTCAGCAACGTAAAGCTCGCCGGGCTCGCCGCGTTATCGAACATAATCCCCCGTACCTCCCAGCCATGCTCGATCCAGCGCTTCGATGCCGAGCGCAGGAGCGACTGCACGATCTTGCCCGCCAACAACCCCAGAAAAATCGCGCCCAGCAAAATACCCCATGCCAAATTAGAGGTCCGCGTAAACGTCGGCCCGACCAGCTTCACAACATCCGCATCAATCCGCTTCTCCTGATCGAAGTACTTCGGCGGCAGATAAGCTGTGCTCGCATATAACCGGGGCAGCTCGTTCACCGTCCTGCGGTTGAAGCGCCAATCCCCCTTATCATCAGCCTCCATCACGATCCTGCCGTCCGGCTTCATATTGTGAGCGGCAAGCGTCTCCCATACCCAGGCATAACGCGGAGCCGGGAAGAACTGATACCGTGAGATCGGTTCTTCCTCACTGTCCGCCGGCGGATTCACCGAGACCTCCCCCGGCACCGAAAGCATTTCAATCTTCCCCAAGCGGTTCAGCACATCCAGCAGATTCTCCGCCAGTATCTTCTGATCTGTTTCACTCGTTCTGTCCGGAAAATCAAAACACGCCAGCGCCTCGGGCCACGCATCATCGTGCCCGTCATCCACCCGATTCATCGCGCTGAGAAACGCAGACATCACATCCCGCGGGCTGGCATGACCTGCTTGCTTCACATCCTTGGCTTCCACCGCTTCTGTCTGCTGCACAGCCTGTTCGGTGGCGGTCTGTGCATTGGCATCCACCGCCGTGCTGCCCTGCGCGAACAAACTCGCCGGCGCGAGCAACAAGGCAATCAGTAGTACAACCCGGACCAATCGTGATTCAAGCATGGCGTTTCGGCTCTATATAAAGGTGCGGCTCCGAGGCTACTGTACCGCATCCCCGCGTCGCTTCAACGCCGGGCCATGCCGATCGTAACGGTTGTATCGATTATGACGGTTAAATGGGTTTTATGGGCCAGGCAGCCTACGGCCGCTCGATCACCCGAACATTTCGCCGCCCATCATCGCGGGACCGCAACCCGCCACCAAACAGATTGGAGAAAAACCGCATCACCCGGGCGATCAATCCCAGCACCAGCAGGCACGCCGCACCCACCATCACCGCCGCCAGCGTCAGCAGCAGCAACGGTACGACTACGACCATGATGGCGATAATAAGCGCCGTCCGGGTTACCCAGCCCGGTTGCCGGCTGATCCGCGTGTACCACACCCCCGCGCCAGGGGCGCGACGATGTATCTCTTCTTCAAATCGGACCTGCCAGCTCATAGCTCAATCCTAGCCTGATGCACTGCCCCGGACAACGCTGGGTCTGCAAATGATTATACGTTCCGCCGCCAATCCGGTTCGATATGCCTTCAGACTTCATAAGCCGCGATATCCCTTAAGTCATCGCTAAGCAACGTCGATACATCTGCTGAGGATTGATCGTTTTTTCTTGGATCGGAGGAGAGGACCCATGACCCAACCCGAAACCTCATCCGGCGATTCGCCGATCGTCGGCCTGAGCGACGCACAAGACGCTAAGCAGATCGAGGCCATCGTCCAATCGGCGGTCCAGGAGATCAGCCACATCGCGACCCTTCCCGAGGTCACGATGAAGATCATCCAACTCGTCGAAGACCCCGACTCGACCGCAAACGATCTGAACAAGATCATCAGCAACGACCCGGCGTTGGGTGCACGTATCCTCAAGGTCGTCAACTCCGCGTTCTACGGCCTGCCCGGTCAGATCGGTTCGATCAACCGTGCGATCGTATTGCTCGGTCTTAACGCCGTGAAGAATATTGCCATCGCCGCCAGCTTGGCCAAGCTGTTCCGCGGCGGCAAGATCGCCAACAACTTCGACGCTCGTGAACTGTGGACACACGCCATCGCCTGCGCCACCGGCACCAAGCTGCTGGCGCAACATGCAGGACTCGGTCTGCCCGATGAAGCCTTCCTTGCAGGCCTGATCCACAACATCGGCATCATGGTCGAGATCCAGGCGCGTCGGCCCAAGTTCGTCCAGGTCATGGAGAAGCTCGATAAAGAACCCGGGGCCACGCTCCGCGATGTCGAATCCGAGATCCTCGGCGCCAACCACGAACAGTTCGGCACCGCCTTGTGCAAACTCTGGAAGTTCCCGCAGAGCTTCCAATATGTCACCGGCTTCCACCATGAACCGATGAGCCTCAACGATAAAAACCGGATGCTCACCGGCCTCGTCCATATCGCCGACGTACTCACCGCCCGGCTAGAACTTGGCTTCACCCGCGGCACGGAAACCACCGACTTGAATCCGGAACTGCTGCTTTTCCTCAACCTCAACCAGGAACAGATCGAGCAGGTCGCCCAGGCGCTGCCCGAGGCGATGGAAGAAACCAAGGCACTGTTCCAGTCCGCCTGATATCCAGGCGCAGGTGCAGGTGTAACGCAATCTTTGACAACACCCGCGCCCCGGCCAGGCCCGCCGGCACCCATGGGCCCTCCGTCGGCAAACAAAAACCGACGGCGAAAACCAGGCGTCTCTCTTTTCCCTCCGGGCGGCGGTACGACTCGTGCCGTCGCCTTTTTGTTTGCGCATATCAAAACAACACACGCATCCTCTTACCTCACACCCCCCGGCCCTCATGAGCCATACATACCTCGTGTATACTCATGCTTTCCTGTTGATGGGGCCCGATCATGCCAGCCAACCACATCCTCGAGAAAATGCTCGACCGCCTTTACGCCTCGCTCATCGGTGGACCGAGCCTGAACTGTCGACCACACTCGAGTCGCCAACGCGTCGATCTCACGCTCTTCACTGCGCTTGGCCTCGAAGATACCAGGCACATCCTCACCGACCTGCTTAATGAACAGCGAACCAGCGAGATCATCGCCTCCATCCCCGCCCCGCAATACCTGCCCACACGCCCCGACGCAAGGGGCATGCACTTCACCGATACGACCGAAGAATCCGAACAACTTTCGCCCGAACAGAAAGCAGAAATCAAAGCGTGGAACGCGCAGAAGTCGCTCATGACCAAGCTGCGCAACCTCTCCGAAGATGCACGCACCTACGAACAAGACACCGGCGTCCCTGCACTGCAGCTCGGGTTCCCGATCCTCTCCATGCCCCCGGCTGCAATGGGTGGTTCATCACGACGCATCCTCGCGCCGATCGCGTTCATCCCCATGTCCATGGAAGTCGCGGCCGGCAGACATCCGGGCGTCAAACTCGCCTGCCGGGGCGACGGCGTCGACCGCATCACGCCCAATCCCGCGCTTATGGCATGGCTCGAACGAGAGACCGGCAAAACACAAACCGAATTCTTCGAAGTTGAAGAAGGCGCTGAACCTTGGCGCGAAGTCCGTGAACTCATCGAATATGTCTGCGCTGCGCTCGACATCCCCGCGCCCGACCCGGCAACCACCGATCCGCAAACGTTCCAGTTAATCAACCTCCCACGTGCCGAAGAACTGCCCAACGAGGCCGCCATCATCAACGGCGCGGTGCTCGGATTGTTCCCCACTACAAACCAAGGCCTGCTCCGCGACACGCGCGCGATGCTCGACGAAGAAAGCATCCCGCCCACCGTCACGCCTTTCGTCGATGTCAACGCAGACCTCACGGCCGGTGAGCACAGCGTGCCGGAAAAGGAAAAGTGCGCCGCTTCGGAAGGGCGCGACATCACCAAAGAACGTTTTGTCTCGCTAGCCGATCCGTTCCAGGCACGAGCCGTCGACCGCGCCCGAAACGGCAGGGCAGTGGTGATCCACGGCCCGCCCGGCACCGGCAAATCTCAAACCATCACCAACATTATCGGCGACCACCTCGCCAACGATCAGCGCGTCCTGTTCGTCTGCGATAAACGCACCGCACTCGACGTCGTCGCCAACCGCCTCGATCACCTCGGCCTCGGTCGGCTCTGCGCTCTGGTCCACGACGCCAAGCGCGACCAGCGCGACCTCTACATGAAGATCCGCGCCAACCTCGACGATCTTAACGACGTCCAGACGCGCTCTCGCTCTGACAAAGCGCTGAACAAGATCGACGATCAACTCACGCAGATCCACAACGAATTAACAAGCGTCTACAACCTGCTCATGAAACCGGCCGACAATGGATCGAGCTTCCATGATCTTGTCGGCCAATGGCTTTCCAGCGACGCGCCCACGATCGACGGCCTCGACGAAGATGCGCTTGCCACCATCACGCTCGACCTCTTCGAAAATCGCAGCGATGACATCGAAGTCATCTTCCAGCGTGCAGAATCCATCGGCTACGAGACCAATCCCTGGGCCAACTGTGCCGGCGGTTCGCTCGACGATTACCTCACCCGCCCGATCGATGAGCTTCGCCGTGTTCTGGCTTCGTGTATTGAAGATGCGCGTGTCGCCGACAACACGAAGCATGAGAACATCCCACCGTTCGATCCCGACACGCCGCTGCCGGAGCAAGTCGAACTACGCAAAAAGCTGACCCCGTTAGTCGAACGCATCGGCCGAACAAGCGACGCGATCCGCAAACACGTCCTTGCGATGGATGGCGACACGCACCGTAAAGCCCTGGCGACGATCCGCGACAGTGAAGCCCGCAGACAATCTCTCGATAAACCACTTGATAGCGAACTCTCGCTCGTCCTTGGCGGCGATCTGCCCAACCTGCGCAAACTCAACGAAGACATCACCCTGCTGAAGTGGTATCAGCAAAAGATGCAGAGCTGGACGCGTATCTTCGCCTTCGGCTTAAAAAGCAAAGCAGGCAAACTCCTCGGCAGCTTCGGCCTCGGCGCCAACACCGAAGACGCCAACAAACTCGAAGCTTTCTTCACCGGCCTGCGCGATCGCCTCCTGCTAACCCACACAACCAACCAACTATTACCCGCAGACACCACCGCCCCCCCAACGCCGGCTCTGAGCGAAGCGAAGGGCCGGGTATCTTCTTCTGACAACTCCCGCGCCCTCCGCCCCGACGACGAACTGATCCAAACACTCGACGGCTACGCCTGCACACTAGGCGCGATCGATCTCGTCAAAGACGATACACACCTGACCGCCACCCTCGAACGCGCGATTCAAATCGAAGACGACAGACTCAACTTACTCGACGGCCTGAAACGCAGCCCCGCGCGTGCCGAAGCGCTGCAGGCCCTCGAACAATCCATGCGCGCATCCAACCTCTTCAACACCACTTGGCTTACCCAGGCATTTACCCAACTGCGTGAAGGCAAACAGGCCGGCGAAACACTCGCACAACTCGAAAAGCGCTTCGATACGCTCGAATCCGTCCTGCGCATCCACGATGGCGTATCACAATTACCGGAAAACCTCGCGAAAAACATCCGCATCACACTCACCGCCGACATCGAACCCGGCGAAGCCGTCGCCGCGCTCATCCGCTGCGTCCTCGCAGCCGAAGTCCGTCGCAGGTTGCAGGCCAACCCGGAACTCAATCGCCTCGACAGCCAACGACTAACCCACTTGTTCTCCCGTTACCACGAGCTCGAAGAACAGAAGCGCGTCCTTGTTCGCGATTACGTGCTCGATCAATGGATCGAAAAGCAGCGAAGCCGATTGCTTGCCATGACGGGTTCACGGCTCAATAGCGCCGGTGCGGACTTGCGTCGACGTTTATTTGTCCGAGGCAAACGCGCCATGCGCCTGCGACAGATGATCGCCGTCGGCCGAAACAATCTCGCGGAAGATGAAACGGATGCGCTGTTTGATATGTGCCCGATCTGGATGGCCAGCCCCGAAACCGTCGCACAGGTCTTCCCACGTGAACCGTTGTTCGATGTCGTCATCTTCGACGAAGCTTCACAGTGCCGGCTCGAAGAGGCGCTACCCGTCCTGACCCGCGCCAAGCGCGTCGTCATTGCGGGCGACCCCAAGCAGCTCCCGCCCACGCGCTTCTTCGAGGCCGCGATCAGTGTCAGCGAAGATGAAGAACTGGAAACCGAGCAGGACTTGTTTGAAGCCCAGCAGGCCGAGGTCGAAGACCTGCTCGCCGCCGCGCTGAATCTGCAAGTCGAAGAGGCATACCTCGATGTGCACTACCGATCGCGCAACGCGGACCTGATCGAGTTCTCCAATGAGCACTTCTACAAGAACCGGCTGCAATCCATCCCGGGTCATCCGAAGAACCGTGCCGTCGTCCCGCCGCTGCGTATTGATCGTGCGGATGGCGTTTATGAAAACCGCTGCAACAGCATCGAAGCCGAGCGCGTCGTGCAGATCGTTGATGACTTGCTACGCCGGGCCGATCCGCCTTCCATCGGCATCGCCTGCTTCAACATCACGCAGCGCGACCTGATCGTCGACATGCTCGATGATCGCGCGGTTGATGATGATGCCTTTGCTTCGCGGCTCGCCAAGGCACGCGCCCGCGTCGGCGAAGCTTCCTACGAGGGCCTGTTCGTCAAGAACCTCGAAAATGTGCAGGGCGATGAACGCGATCACATCATCATCTCCACGACCTACGGCCCGAACAAAGAAGGCAAGTTCTACCGACGCTTCGGCCCGCTCGGGCGCACCGGTGGCGGCCGTCGACTGAACGTCCTGGTCACACGCGCCCGCCAGGAAGTCCATCTCGTCACTTCCATCCCGCGCGAAAACTATCTATCCGTTGAAAATTTGCCCGCCGGTGCCGCGCCAAGCGGCGCGTGGCTGCTCTTTGCATACCTGCGTTACGCCGAACAGCTTGCTGAGTTGTACGACGAGAACAACCGCATCCTCGAACAGGCCAACGAGCAAACCACCACCGGCAAGCCCTCCGTCATCCGCAGACCCATCCCGCCCGTCTCCGGCTTCGCCATGGCGCTGGGCCAACAACTCGCCGAACACAAACGCATCGGCTGCGACATGCACTGGGGCAACGAAGCTTTCTGCATCGACGTCGCGCTTCACCATCCACAAAATCCGGACGACGTCACAGTCGGCCTGCTCTGCGACTTCACCCGCTACGACCGCGCCCCCGACCCCATCGAGTGGGAACTCTACCGCCAAAGCATCTTCCAATGGACCGGCTGGCAATTCACCCACATCTGGACCCCACACTTCTTCCGCGACCCCGTCGGCGCGATGGATCAGATACAGAACAAGGCCCAGGAGCCGATACAGAAACCCGGCAATAAAACAGAATAATGGTTAACCAATAGTCTGCTAGAATAGTTCGACGGTAGTGAGAACGCTTTAGGATTCTATGATCCGAGCCGAATATGAACCCCAAACCTCGCCCCAATCACGCGATCTATATTCAGGCGTTGCGACGCATGACGCCGCAGCAGCGCCTGGCCAAGGCGATCGAACTCACCGAAGACGCACGTCGACGTTTCCGCGACGGCCTGCGCCGACGCTTCCCCGATCTCAACGAGCAGGAACTGCACCAGCTCTACCTGGAGCGACTTAACAAGTGTCACAACAGGAACTATTGATCGCGGTAGTCAGCGCGTTAGAGCAATCCGATGTGCCGTACATGCTCACGGGTTCTTTCGCATCCAGCCTGCAAGGCGAGCCCCGAGCAACGCACGATGTAGACCTCGTCATCGCTGTCAATCCCAATGCGGTGCATAGTCTTGCCGAAGTCTTTCAGGAACCGGAATATTACCTGGACCCTCACACTGCCTTAAACGCGCTGAAGTCGGGCCGTATGTTCAACCTCATCCAGGTTACGACCGGTGACAAAGTTGACTTCTGGCCTCTAACCGATGATCCATTCGATCAGTCACGATTCAACCGACGGCAATCCGTCGAAATCGATGATGTGGCAGTCTACGTCTCGAGCCCTGAAGACACGATCCTTATGAAACTTCGTTGGTCAAAAGAGTCAGGTGGAAGCGAAAAACAATTCGGCGATGCTCTTCATGTGTACGAAGTCCAGTCAGCAACACTCGACTCAAACTATTTAGAGGATTGGATTGAGCAGCTAAAACTACATCCGCTTTGGGACCGACTCAAGCAAGAAGCACAAACCCTGTAACCAAACAACAAGCCGGCGCCTCTCAGCGCCGGCTTGTTTTAATCCTGATTTTGATGCGGTCCTTAACGACGACGCAGCACGCACAACAGGCCCATGCTCATCAGCGCCATGCTGGCAGGCTCGGGGGTCACGATTGTCGTAACCGTGAAGTCTTTCTTGGCGATGTAGGCGGTCGTGCCGGTCTGGCTGATCGCTTGCAGCGAGTTATCGATCACGATCTCAGCCAGGGTCACGCCTAAATCAAACTCGATCTCGTTTGCAGCCAGCACGGCAGCCAGATCGACCACCAAGCTGTTGTTCCAGGGGTTCAGTAAAACCTGGCCGCTGCTGACCATGTCCACGATCATGCTGCTGCTTGCATAAAAGGAGATCGGATCGACCAGCGCCACGCCGTCGACTTCCAGGATATCGATGTCGATCGACACGCCGGCCGCCACCAGCGTTGCCGCGTCGCCGACACCCAGCAGCGAGAAGTCGCCACTCTCAGCGATCTCGATCGAGACGGCGCCGGTGCCCGGCAGCGTCATCATGGTGTAGTTGAGTTGCCCGTCGGTGATGTCCGCAGCACCATTGGTCGCACTGGCGACGAACGCTTTGGGATCGAAGTCCAGCGTATCGTGGTGGATCATGGGCACATCAAACAGCGGGACCGCGTCGGTGCCGGAGGATTCGGTCACGGATTTGTATTCGGTCACGCCCGGCGCGTCCGGGCCGAAGTCGCCGTAGTTGATAAACGCGGCGTTGGCCGTAGCGGTAAACGAAGCCGTCAGGGCGACGCCCAGCATCCACGAAGTAGCACTATTAACGTGAAGCATCTCTCTCCTCCTTACAGGCCAGCCCGACCGGTTAAACCATCCGTTTTTCCGGTTCGGCCAAACTTCTCCCGCCCCGGCTCAACCCACAGGCCAAGCCGACGAAACGGGCGCACTGATTACGCTCCCGAAGCGCACGATCCACGCCGATGCTGATGGGGGCTTTTTCCGTCGTCGACCCGATATCGGATTAGAAGTGGGCCCAAGTGAAGTCCCGAGCACATCCGATCCCGCCAACGAGGCTTTCCCCGCCTCCAGGAGCACACACATACCGAAAACCGCAGATCGGTTTCCCGTACCTTCAAATAAACCCCACACCCGGCCACCCGGCAAACGAAATGCCCTATAAACATCACCTTTTTTGCCAGTTTACCCACCTATCAAAATCCACCCGCATCTCAACACTGTGGGTTTAGGTAAACATGGCAAAATAGAACGCTACCGGCCATGAATCGTACGGACCAAGACATATCTATATAGAGGGCCTACACCGCCACAACCCCGCCGCTTTGGCTGGCCCACACCCCGTGTTATCATGCCGGATTCGCACCCTCTGTGTTAAGGATCGCAACCATGGCAAAACAAGCCCCCCGGAAGTCAAATAACGACCCGAAGAAAATCGTCCTCGCCTACTCCGGCGGCCTCGATACCTCCGTCATCCTCCCCTGGCTCAAGGAACGCTACCCCGGCGTCAAGCTCGTCGCCTTCGCCGCTGAACTGGGGCAGGGCGATGAACTGAAAGGCATCGAAAAGAAAGCCTACGAGTCCGGCGCCGATGAGGTCGTCATCAAGGACCTGCGCAAGGAGTTCGCCGAGCAATACTGCTTCCCCATGCTCCGGGCTCACGCGATCTATGAATCGGATTACCTGCTGGGCACATCCATCGCCCGGCCGCTGATCGCCAAGCACCAGGTCCTCGTCGCCAAGCAGACCAAAGCCGACGCCGTCGGCCACGGCGCGACCGGTAAGGGCAACGACCAGGTCCGCTTCGAGCTGACCTACCGCGCGCTCAATCCCAAGCTCAAGGTCATCAGCCCCTGGAAAGACCCGACCTTCGAACTCACCAGCCGTGAGGCCGCTGTCGACTACGCCAACGCCCACAACGTCCCGGTCGATCAGTCCAAGAAGAAGATCTACTCGCGTGACCGAAACCTCTGGCACATCTCCCACGAGGGCGCCGAGATCGAAAACCCGGCCAACGAACCGCTCGACGCGTGCCTGGTCATGACGCTGCCCGTCAGCAAGGCCCCGAACAAGCCGCAGTACGTCAAGGTCGGCTTCGACAAGGGCGTGCCGATCTCCGTCGACGGCAAGAAACTCGCCGGCCACGACCTGATCCAGATGCTCAACAACATCGGCGGCCAGCACGCCGTCGGCACCACCGTCCTGGTAGAAAACCGGCTCGTTGGCATGAAGTCGCGCGGCGTATACGAAACACCCGGCGGCACCATCCTCTACGAAGCGCACAAAGCACTCGAACAGCTCTGCCTCGAACGTGATACCTATCACTACAAGCAGCAACTCGCGCTGCGCTACGCCGAACTGACCTACAACGGCCAGTGGTTCCACCCGCTGCGCGAAGCGATGCAAGCTTTCGTCGACGAAACCAACAAGGTCGTCACCGGCACCGTCACCGTCAAGCTCTACAAGGGCCGCGCCCAGGCTGTTGCCTCCGAAAGCCCCAAGAGCCTGTACGACCTGGACCTCGCCAGCTTCGCCATGGACAAGTTCGACGTCACCGCCGGCCGCGGCTTCATCGACCTGTTCGGCCTGCCCATGCAGGTCCGCGGCCTGAAGCAGAAGCCGAAGATTTAATAAATCCCAGAGCATGCAGGGGGCAACGTGTTCGGCAAGAAAAAATTAACCATCGAAGTCGCGGAGTCCAAACTTGGATGCACGTTCCCGGATATTGTGCGCGAACTCTATCACGAGTCGGACGAACACGATACACACTATGAGCAGCAGGGATTACTCGGTCGGTTATCGTTAGAACAAGTAATCACGCTTCACACACCGGACAAAACCGGCTACATCCCGGCATGGTGGCGCAAGTTCGGCCTTGTCGCCTTCTGGGAGGACTACAACTCCAATTACTTTGCCGTGCGCGTAGAAGAACCACTTATAGGCATGGTGGCGTTTCTGGATCATGAGGATAACAGTCCGGCCCCCAAATACCGTACAGTCGACGCATTCCTTGAACACATGGCCGCGGGCATCGCTCAGGACGAAGATTGGTATGAGTGGCCAACCGACCTGCCATTACCTGAAACGATTACAGAAGAAGAAGCCGCCGCACGCACATACTTCTGGTCACAGATTGACCGGGCCTCGGAAGATGATCAGGTTCTATGGTTTGATTCAGGCGCTCATCTGGTCTCCAAATCCGAGGTTGAACTATTGGTCCCCTATCTTGATTCCGACAACATGTGGATACAGGAGATCGCCACCGAACTCATCAGCAAAGGTGAATCTCCCAACGTGATGTCGTATATGAAACGTATGGCATGCGAAGGCATGCACAACGCCCAGTTTGCAGCAACCCTTGCCATCGACCGCCTCGTCGGCCCCGAGGCGATCAGCATCCTGGAACAACTTGCCGAAGAGGCAGAACCTCAAAAAGCGGAGTACATCCGCCGGCAAATCAAATTTTTCGAAAGACGACGCAAAAAACAGCAACCCAAGCAGTAATCTGTACAATAACTTGAGTATTCATCAACATCTTATTCACATAAGGATCGACCCATGTCCCACGCTCTACGCCTCGTTGTCCTGACAGTGTTGGTTGGTTTATTCACGGCACAGGCTGCCTGGGCGCAGGAAGAAATCCATCTGCGGCCGATTAAGGATGTATCAATCAACGACGTGCTTGCGGACACGCAGTATTCAACAGATGAAACGGACCGGATGACGTTGATGTGGTGGCTGCCGGACGAGTTCTGGGCGGTCTCGCTGGCATCGGACCCGACAACCACCGAAGAAGGCATCAAGGAAGTCACCGACCTAGTTTCACAATACACCATGGTGATATGCGTCGACGGCCAGATGGGCCCGTTCGGTGGCGTCAGGTTCGTCCCACCGAGCCAGGTGCGTCAACAGATCATCCTGATCAACGCCGAGGGCGAAGAGGTCAAGCCTTTGGATGACAACAATGTTGCCCCGGACATGATGATGCTCGTCGGTTCGATGCGTCCGGTCCTGCAGAACATGCTCGGCCCCATGGGTCAGAACATGTCGTTCGTCATCTTCCCACGCAAGGACAGCACGGGCCGCGTGATCGCAGATGCCGTAAACAAAGGTGAATTCACCATGAAGCTCAACGACCTGTCGTTCGAGGTCCAGACCCCGCTGCCGTCGCTGCTGGTCCCCAAGCATTGCAGCAAGTGCGGCCGGGACTTCCGCGGCGATTACAACTACTGCCCGTACGACCGCACGGAACTCACCCACGCCGAGTAGTAATCGATTAATCGTAGATAAACCACGAAGGTGCGAAGAGCGCGAAGTTAGGAAGTACAATCAGCCACGGATGAATACAGATAAACACGGATAAGAAAAGGAGGACAATAACCGCCTCACGATTCTTCATCTGAGTTCATCCGTGTTCATCAGTGGCTTTTTCTTTGCTACCTTCGCACCTTCGCGGTTTCTTTTTGTCTTGATACAAGGGCACACCATGAAAGTCCTCTACATCGGCGGCACCGGCGAAATCAGTTTCGATTGCATCCATGAGTCCGTGAAACTCGGGCACGATGTCTCGGTCTATAACCGTGGCAACAACAATGCCGGCCTGCCCGGCGGTATCCGCTTCATCACGGGCGACATCCACGACGACGCGGCCTACGGCAAGCTCGCCGATGAAAACTTCGATGTCATCAGTCAGTTCCACCTGTTCTCACCGGACGAGATCAAACGCGACATCGACTTGTTCGCGGGCCACTGCGGACAATACGTCTTCATCAGCTCAGCGTCTTGCTACCAGAAACCTGTGCGCAACCTGCCGATCACCGAGAACACGCCGCTGGTTAATCCCTTCTGGGCCTACTCGCGCGCCAAGGCGGAGATGGAAAACATTCTCCGCGATCAAAACAAACTGCCTTACACCATCGTCCGCCCCAGCCACACCTACCGCACACACATGACCGCGCCATTCGGCGGCCAGGTTGAAGTCTCACGCCTGCTCCGCGGCAAACCTCTCATCGTGCACGGCGACGGTGAATCACTCTGGACCGTCACACACGCTCGCGACTTCGCCCCGCCTTTCGTCAAGCTCCTCGGTAACAAACAAGCGATCGGCGAAGACTTCCACCTCACCAGCGACCATGCACCGACATGGAATGAAGTCATCGAAGCCATCGCCGCCGCGATCGGTGTCAGCGATTACCAAATCGTCCACGTCCCGAGCGATACGCTCGTGCGCTACAACGACGAATGGGAAGGCCCGCTGCTGGGCGACAAATCCAGGTCCGTCATCTTCGACAACACAAAAATCAAAAGCGTCGTAGGCGACTTCGATTGCCCGATCGATCCCTGGCAGGGCATGAAGCTTGTCGCCGAACAATTCCCGCCTGATGCCAATGACTTCGACCCCGAATCCGACGCACTGCAAGACCGCATCATCGCCGAGCAATCCTCGCTAGGCGCATAACAACACCCCCCGTTTAGCGGGCGAGCTTGCTCGCCCATCATCACGCACCCAAAGATCAATCCCCCAACTCCACTACAAACACCGCCGCGTGCTGCGTCGGGTACTTTGTCGGCGTTTGAATCGTCAACGCTTCACCCGCCTGCGACCAGTCAAGTTTCTCATCGCTGCCAAGCAGTCGCACATTGCGGATCGATGCATCAAGCAACGGTGAATCTTTACCGAACGACTCGATCTCTATCACTTCATCAGGTAGACCCAATGTGATCGCGTAGATCACGCCGGGTTTGGTCGTGAAACGGATATCTTTGAAGGTGAATGGCTTGCCTTTGCCTTCGTTGAACCCCTGCGCCTCGATCGGTGGGGCGTCTGCGATCGCCGGGCCCTCGCCTAAGACTTTCCACGGCCGGGTCGCGAAGATCGCTTCGCTGTTGACCTCCATCCAGTCGCCGATCGACTCGACGATTGCGCGTTCTTTTTCATCGATCGTGCCGTCGCCGCGCACCGGCACGCTCAACAGCAGGTTGCCGTTCTTGCTGACGATGTCGGCGAGCATGTGGATGACAAGCGTCGCGGACTTGTAATCGCCGCGTTCATAGATGCCGCTGTCGTAGTGCCAGCTCCCCAGACAGGTATCGCTCTGGAAAGCCAAAGGCTCGATGCGCGGGCTCGTGCCGCGTTCGATGTCCCAGGTCATGCACTGTTGCTGCTGCTCATCGAGCACCTTACCGAAGAGCACCGCTTCGAGCTTGCCGTCATGACGGAGCATGTTGCTGTTGTAGTAGTGCGCTGCAATCTTGAGCCCGACATCACTGACAGGCCACAACGGCAGGGCGGTATCGTCGAAGTAGATCAGGTCAGGGTGATACTTATTGATCAGGTCTACTGTGCGGTTATAAAACTTCCGGCAATACGCTTCGTCAGGTGTGCTCGCACCGCCGCCCCATTCCCAACGCCCGTGGATCTTGCCCAGGTTCTGGAAGTCGGGGCTTGGCGTATGGTCCTGTTCGTAAAGGTCCTGCGGGTCGAGCCCTTCCCACCATGTGCCTTTGCCGTCCGCCTTGGTAAGTTTTCCATCATAAGGCACACCGGCGAGCGGCCCCTCGCGATCTGCGCCCTGAGCTGTCTCGTACCAGCTCCACGCATGCGCCGCGTGCACGCTGATGCCGAACCGCAGCCCGTGCTTCTTCGCAGCCTCCGCCCATTCGCCGATGATGTTGCGCTTCGGCCCGACAGCGACGGAGTTCCAAGGCTGATACGTGCTGTCCCACATATCAAGGTTGTCATGATGGTTCGCCATCGCGAAGAAGTACTGCGCCCCCGCCCGCTTGTAGAGCCCGACCAGTTCATCCGGGTTCCAGTTCTCCGCCTGCCATTCGTGGATCACATCCTTGAAACCGAACTTCGACGGGTGGCCGTACCGCTCGACGTGCCGGTTGTACTGCCAGTGTCCTTGGCTGTACATGTGCCTTGCGTACCAGTCGCTGCTTTCCGGCTCGCACTGCGGTCCCCAGTGCGCCCAGATGCCGAACTTCGCGTCACGGAACCATCCGGGTGTTTCGTACTGGGTAAGTGAATCCCACGTCGGCTCGAACTTACCCGTTTGCATCGGCTGATCGGCGGGGCTTTGTTTATCGACTTCTGTCATCGGTTGACATCCTGCAATCAGTAAAGCTGCTAGAAAAATGTGAATCCGCCGGGACCAGCACCCATATGACTTGCTCATCCGCAATACCTTCCTGTTTACGAACACCAGTAAAGGAATAGCCCAATAACTGATCTCACTGTTTCTCAAAAAAGCGGGCATGTTGGAAACGATGAAATTATACACTTCTTATCGGCTTTATCAGAACAGATACCATTTAAAGATCGCTTTTGCATAAGACCGCAGCCCTAAGTGCGATTCACTTATGAAATGATGTCGGTTAATTTGAAGCGTTTTGCTGTGTAAATAGAACCATTACAGACACGCTTATACTTTTCGGTTCAAACCCTGTCAGCATACATAACAACCTTTAAGGTATTTTTACTTGATGTTTACCGCGCGTGGATTACCATGCGCGAGATGAGTTGCACATTTATAAATCTGCGATCGTATGGACCTTAACTATATCCTTATATTTTGCTATCCTGTTTCAAACGCACCACGATATTAAAAGACCGTCTGACATAACAAAGCAACTTCCCAATCCGCCTGATAAAGAGGTCGCGCGACGGACGGACCGTTTTTGTAGTACCCGTAGCACGATGGAGGGCATCCGATGGCAGAAGGCTTCACGATCGAAAAACGTGAGAACCATATTTACGTCAGGATCGAGGCCGAACAGGCATCCGCCGAGTTCTCCCGACAGTTCTTCAGCGCCATCGCCGCGGCATGCCAGGAGCACAATTGCTATAACGTCCTCGGTGAAAGTTTCGCTACCAGGCCGATGTCCACCACCGAGGCTTTCGAGCACGCGGAGATCTTCCGGGAAGTCGGCATCACACCGCGCCACCGCCTCGCCTGGGTCTCGCACACGAAACCCGTCGCCGAGCAGGCCAGGTTTGTCGAACTGGTCCTGAAGAACCGCGGTTTGATCACCGGCTTCCTCTTCGAGACCATGGAACAGGCACATCAATGGTTGCTCGGTAAGCAACCCGCCTAAAGCGAATAGATTAATCTGCCACGCCGCCCATCGTTTCGTTTCAACGAATCACAGCACGTTCCATAAGCCAGGCCGCATCCGTATCCGGGGCTGTCAGCTCTTCCCAGCCATGGAGGCGCTGTGAACCGACTTGCACAACACCGCAAGTTAGATTAATAAAATGTTTTTACCCTTATATATGGATGGCGTCGAGCGCTTGATCCACCGCCTCGCACCCGGGGCAAACCATCACAACACATCGGCAACAGAGTTTTTCAGACCGATCGGATACCAGGGCACACCCATTGGCAAACAGCTTTACTATCGAAGTACGCGAAAACTATATCTACGTCAGAATCCTGGCTGAACAAGCCTCGATCGAGCTGTCTGAGCAGATCATCCAGATCGTGACCCAGACCTGCGACGAGCACAACTGCTATAACGTGCTCGGCGAAAGCTTCTCGACCAAGCCCATGTCTAACTCGCACATGGCCAAGCATAAGCACATCTTTGCTGAATTAGATACCGCAAAACGCCCACGCATCGCGTGGGTGAATCACGATAAATCGGTCGCCGAGTCGGCCAAGTTCGGCCTGATGCTGCTGAAAAAGAACGGGCTCGTCGAGGGCTTCCAGTTCAAGACCGTCCGGGAGGCGATTGACTGGCTGCTCAACGAAAAGCCCGATACGTAAATCTACAACTCACCTCATGCGCCCCATCACCGGCAAACCATCCAGAGGGAACGGCGGGTTCGCCAGCGGCCGAAGCGCCAACTGTAACAACGCCAGCTCCTGATCGTCGCCCGCAATCCGGTTGATGCGGATCGTCCCGCAACCCGTGCAGCGATGGATCAACGCCCACTCGCCATCCATGCGCACATCGATCCCGATCGGCTCCATCGCCGACCGGCAACCGCACGCGCGATCGCCCGGCGCGTGGTCAACGTGCCGTGACCACAGACAATAAGGACAGTGGTTGCGATGGCGTGTCCCTCGTGATTCACTACGCACATCAAACCCACAACGGATGCATCGGAAACCTTCCGAGTACTGCTTACCTCTTCGTGACATATAAAAACTCACCCGATCGGCCGCCCGTACGCAGTGCGTACAACACAAGCGCGCCGACGAAAAAACAATCGACTGGGGTTTATCCGTATTGCCGGGTGTCAGTCTGGACGATCGTCGCCGTGGATACATCGGCGCGCAGCAACACACGCATATGTGTACGTGCTTCGACCAGACTGATTCAGAGGGTGGTTGTCATCAGCCCGTGATGTTAACCGGCCATCCATGAAAGATCAACAAAAAACTTTCCTGTATGGAAGCGTGCTCTAAAGATACGCAACCGCCACGCTGACTTTATTAACCCTTTCCTAGCGCCGCACTCAATCGCAGTTAACAAAGCTTCGCCAGAATGCCGCCTCAATCAACAGGAGGTGACCGGCAGGCTGTTCGTACATCCACCCGGCACAGAAAGGACACAACATGAATCTTCGTGGTATAGGTTACAGCGCGGTTCTGCTAGGCGGACTTTTCAGCGCCTCACATGCGCTCGCAGCCGGGGAACTGGTCATCAATGAATACAACGGCGTCGGCGAGGCCAAGTTCCTCGAACACGATTCACTTAAACCCTGGGAAGGCTACGACAGCTACTTCGGCCGTATCCAGGGCAACGGCGGCAACTGGGTCGAACTCGTCGTCACCGTCGATCACCTGGATATCCGTGGCTGGACGCTCGAATACACCAACGCCGATCCCGACGCCGGCACGCTGACCTTCTCCAATGATGCCCGCTGGTCCAACCTCCGCGCCGGCACCATCATCACCATCATCGAAACCGTCGATGACCTGGTCCCCGAAGTCGCCAACCTTCAGGACAATGACTTCAACTACATCGCCGACGCCGTCGGAACACCGTTCAACGTCGATACCGACTTCAGCTACGACCCCGGTAACGGCGACTGGTGGATCAACGCCTGGCTCAGCGATACCAGCCTCTTCACCACCGGCGCATTCAAAACAGATAACGACGACTGGGCCGGCACCATCAAGGACGATCAGGGCAACACCATCTCCGGCCCAATCGGCGAAGCCGTCTTCGGCTGGCTCGGTGGCGGTATCAACAGCCAGGAAGTCGGCCGCCTCGAACTCAACCCTTCCAGCGCCGCCACCGTCAGCGACTATGACGATGCCGACAACAGCACCTTCGGCGCACCCAACGACTGGGATGACCAATCCTTCGTTCAGGATTTTTCCGCCATCCGTAGCTGGTTCACCATCACCGGCGATCTGGACGGTGACGGTTTCGTCGGACTCTCCGACCTCGACATCATCCTGAACAACTGGAACAGCAGCGACACTACCGCCGACATCGCCGGCCCCGCCGGCACCTCGCCCGATGGCTTCGTCGGCCTCGACGACCTGGACATCGTGCTCAGCAACTGGAACGCAGGCACCCCGCCGACCATCGCCGTGCCCGAACCCACCGCTGCTCTGACCCTGCTCACACTCGGTGCGACCGCGTTGGTCCGCCGCAAATAACACCGTTTATTCACCGCCCGGTCACGAAAGTCGCCGGGCTTTTTCAAGCATCCTACCTGGGAGAAAGTGCTATGAAGACCATGAACGCCATGATCGCCTCCGCCGCGTTTGCCTCGATGTTCGCCGCGAACATCGCCACCGCCGCACCGAACCTTGTCATCACCGAAGTCACCAGCAAGTCCGCTGTGACCGAGGACTGGTTCGAGATCACCAACTTCGGTGACACCGCCGCCGACATCACCGGCTGGAAGTTCGATGACGAGTCAGCCGACATCCTCGATGCTGTCGCCATCACCGGCGTCACCAGCATCGCGCCCGGCGAATCCGTCATCATCCTCAATGATGTCGATGACACCGCTTTCCGCGCCTTCTGGGGCGGCCTCGCCGGTGTCCAGATCGGCTTCCATGACGGCGCGGGCCTCGGCAAAGGTGACGGCATCACCATCTTCGACGCAGCTGACAGCATTGCTCTGCAACTGTTCTACGGTGACGGCGACGCCACCGATCCGTCCGACCTGATCAGTGACACGCACGCCGGCACGTGGGCCGGTGGTGAAGATTGGGATTCCGCCAACTACACCCCCGGCGGCTTCGTCGGCGGCGCCGCATACGACGGCCAGTTCGGCATCTACGCCTCCTCCGAAACCAACAGCGAAAGCGTCTACGAATTCGCTTCGCCCGGCACCGCTGTTCCCGAACCGGCGACACTCGCTCTGCTCGGCCTCGGTGGCTTCGTGGCTCTTAGCCGCCGTGGGTAAGTAATCCCGCGGTTGTATATACACATAGGGGAGACGGCGGAGCTTTGATCAGGCCCCGCCGTCTTCTCTTTAAAAACCAATCCCTAAACAGGGCCCATACATGGACGTTCGCAAACAGCACATCAAACGCGCCTTCACACTCATCGAACTGCTCGTCGTCATCTCCATCATCGCGCTGCTCGTCGGCATCCTCCTGCCCGCGCTCGGCGCTGCTCGACGCACCGCACAAGGCATCGTCAGCCTTTCCAACGTCCGGCAGTGGGGCGTCGCCTCCTCCGCTTTCACCACCGATCACAACGGCGTCGTCGCGCGCGATGGTGTCGACCAGATCCGATACAACCTCGACGACGATGAATGGTGGGCCAACGCGCTGCCCCCGTACGTCGGCAGCGAAGCCTACATCGACATGGACAATACCCCGCTGCCAGGCGACGGCGGCATCTTCGTTGACAACAGCGCCGAAGCACCCGACCAGGTGCTTGAGTTCGGTGGATACCCAACAGGCCACCCCGTCCGGCAAACTTCTTTCTTCTGCTACGTCCCCAACTCACGCCTCGCCGAACAACTCGAACTCGAAGCCCTGCAAAGAGGCGTCAGCCTCAGCGCGAGCGATCCCTCCACCTGGCCCCGCATCAACGAAAGCCAGATCCGCAATACCACGCGCACCGTTTACATGCTTGAAAAACGCACCATCGAAACCGAAGTCGATGCGGCCGACCCGTTTTTCAAAAACAACAACGGCCTGAACCGCGCCAAGGCCAACTGGAAACGCGTCGCCGCACGCCACCGCAACGGCGGGCACTACCTCTTCGCCGATGGTCATGGCGAACACGTCGACTACGAAATCGCCACCACGAACAAGCAAGGCACACGCGAACCCAACCAGGCCGACGGCGACTGGAACACCGAAACCCTCATCTGGAACCCGCTCGGCCCCGCTCGTGATTAAGGACGCAACACTTGCCTTACCGCTTCATCACCACACTACTGCTTGCCTGCCTGGCCAACACCTGCCCCGCGCAATCAACCCAACCGCAGATAGAGCTGACACACCTCGACACCATCGACGTGCCCGGCTTCGTCTGCGAGATCGTTGACTACTGCGCCAGCGAACAACTACTGCTTTCCACCGACTCACACTGGAAAACGCTTGATGTCTTCAAAGTCACCTCGCTCGATCCACCGATCATCACCGCGATCGACTTTGATGATGAAACGCCCAATGTCGCCGAAGGCATCGCGGTCGTGCGCGAGCCGACGAGTGTTGCGGTGCATCCCACACAACCCATCGCGCTGGTCACCGTCCTCGGCCGGCTGCCCGGCGACGGCGGGACCGTCTTCGGCTTCGACCTGCGCGAAAAAACGCTGGGCCGTATGATCCTCAAACAACCCGTCGGCCCACACCCCGACAGCATCGCCATCTCGCCCGATGGTAAATACGCCATCGTCGCCTGCGAAGCTGAACGTCACCCAGACGCGCCGGGCGAAGTCTGGGTCATCGATATCAGCAGCCTCTCGCCCGATCGTTTCGCGCGCGATGGTGAGTTGCCCGCTCATGCCGTGCCGGGTTTGAAGAAACTGCTGGGCATGCCTGAAAGCGAAGTTGAGCCCGAGTTTGTCGCGTTCGATCCGCAATCGCGCTTCGCCGTCATCAGTTGCCAGGAAAACAACCTCCTGCTCACGCTCGATCTGCAAACAGGCGTCCCCACCTTCGGCAAACCGATCTACCTCACCGCCGGCGCAGAGCCCGACGGCGTATCCATCCTCGACAACGTCCAGAATCCCGAAGGTAAAACCGGCTGCCTCGTCGCTGCCGCCGAGGAAGGCAAGCTGTCCAAGTACGGCTACATGCAAGGCCACAGCGTCAGCTTCCACTGGCTCGATCCGAACGACCTCAGCACCGATGCCACACCCATGTCGCGCGTCGATGTCCGTTTGCTCGTCAAACCTTCCGAGCCTGAATCACGGCGCGACCCCGAAGCCGTCAAACTCGTCCACTTCGCCGGCCGCACCATCGCCGTCGGCACCACCGAGCGCGGCGACTACTTCTACGCACTCGACCTCGCCGACCCCACAAAACCCAGACTCATCGACAAATTCAAAATCGGCGACCGCCCCGAAGGATTGATCCTCGTTCATCACGGCGAAGACCTCATCGCCATCACCGGCGACGAAGGCTCCTACGGCCCCGGCACCCTCAGCTTCGTCCGAATCCACGCCAAAAACTGAACCTGAATCATTACCCCCTCTCCCCTCGGGAGAGCGACTGTCTTGATTGTCAAGCATTGTTTGTTTCCGTCAGGAGGGTATTGAGGTAGATCAACAGCTTCCGCATGCACGCAACCAGTGCGACCTTTTTGGGTTTGCCTTGGCTTTGCAGGTGCTGGTAGTGCTCGCGGATGACTTGGTTGTGTCGGGTGGCGACGAGGGTGGCCATGTACAGGGCTTTTCGGACGGTAGCGCGGCCGCCTCGGATGCGTCGGGTGCCGCGGCGGTTGCCCGAGTCGTCGTTGTAAGGCGCGACCCCGACCAGCGCGGCGATCTGCCGACGGCTGGCGTTGCCCAGCTCCGGCAGTTCGGTGACCAGCACGCGTGCGGTCGCCGGGCCGACGCCCGGGACGCTGCGCAGCGTGTTGTCGCGTTGCTTAAGTTGTTCATCCTCATCGATCAGTTGTTGGATCATCGACTCGATCGCGGCCAGTTCGGTCTGCAGGTGGCAGACGGTACGCAGGATCGACTCGCAGACCACGGGCAGGTCGGCGTGTTCGAGCTGGTTGCGTTGCACGACGATCTGTTCGGCGAGCTGCCGCCTGCGTGTGACCAGTTGTTTGAGCGCTTTTTGCCTTTGATCGGGCAGGACGCTGACGCGCGTGGGCACGTGCCGCGCAAACATCGCCAGGACGCGAGCATCGATGCGGTCGGTCTTGGCGAGCAGGCCCATGGCCTTGGCGAAGTCGCGGACGGGCCTGGGGTTGACCAGCGCGACAGGCAGCTCGGCGGCGAGCAGGCCGTAGAGCGCGGGCCGTTCGTAGCCGCCGGTGGATTCGACGATGACACGTTGCGGTTTGAGTTCGGCGAGCTGCTGTGTGAGTTGCTCGACGCCTTGAGCGTTGTTGTCGACACGCCATGATCGGTCGTCGGGTTGAAGATGGACATCGAGATGTTGCTTGCAGACATCGATGCCGACGGTGCGTACGTGATCGGGCATGGGTAAGGTCCCTTCCTTGTAGATGCGAGCTTGTCGGCACGGCCGACGACTCTTGCGACTGTTCGGGCACAACCCTTCGCCGGGCCGGTTCAGGCTCTCCGCGGGCAGGGTTGCCCCAGGGCCGGTCGAACTCGCACCCAGCCGTTCAACCCGCCGCGCGCGGCGGCCTGAACGGGGCCGTCTCTTGTACACCAAGAGATGTGTATTAAGATACAAGGGCCGGATTCAAATGAAATGCACGAATGACGAATCCACGAATGTCGAAATAATGTCCAAATGACGAATGTTCTATACCCGACCATGCCATTGGTCATTTGAATTTCGGCATTGATTCGTCATTCGGCATTCGTGCATTCGACATTTCTCTCAGACTGTGTTCATCGGTGACAAATTTGTCTACACCTCTCATTCCCGCCTAATATCCGCTATCCTGCTACATTCTTAAGACACGAAACATCACACCAGAGATAGAGAGATACCATGACCGACCAAGCCGTTGCCGAACGCACCTTTGCCCCTGCCGACCTCGATCCGTCCGATTGGAATCAGCTTGAGCCGCTGTATAAATCGCTGCTCGAACGCCCGACCGATTCGCTTGAGCAACTCCGACAATGGCTTGCCGACTTCTCCGAACTCTCGGCCATCGTCGCCGAGTACGGCTCGCGCAAGAACATCGACGCCGCCTGCCACACCGACGACCCGGAAATCGAAAAAGCTTTCCTGCACTACATTGAAAACATCGCGCCAAAGCTCAAACCGATCTTCTTCGAGATGCAGAAGAAGCTGCTCGCTTCCCCGGCCCATACCGAGCTGGACAACGACCGCTTCGGTATCCTCGTCCGTGAATGGAAGTCATCCGTCGAACTATACCGCGACGAGAACGTCCCGCTTCAGACCGAAGTCGCCAAGCTCAACCAGGAATACGACAAGACCGTCGGCGCGATGACCGTTGACTTCGACGGCCAAACCCTCACGCTCCAGCAACTGTCGCGCTACCTCGAAGAGCCTGACCGTGAAACGCGCGAACAAGCCTGGCGGCTCAGCGCCGATCGCCGCCTGGAAGACCGAGAAAAGTTCGACACGATCTTCGACAAGATGCTAGACCTGCGCAAGCAGATGGCCGCAAACGCCGACATGTCCGACTACCGCGCCTACATGTGGAAGGCGATGGACCGCTTCGACTACACGCCCGAGCACTGCCACCAGTTCGCCGAGGCTGTTGAAAAAGTCTGCCTGCCCCTGATCGACAAGATGGATGCGCAGCGTAAGGCGTCGCTCGGTGTCGACGCGCTGCGTCCATGGGACCTCGCGGTCGACGTCAAGAACCGCTCCCCGCTTAAGCCGTTCGACAAAGATCAGCCGCAGGACCTGGTCGACAAGGCGTGCGAAGTGTTCAGCCGTGTGAACCCGGGGCTCGGCAGCGACTTCGCTACTTTGAAGATGGGGCGCAACCTCGACCTTGAAAGCCGCAAGGGTAAACGTGCCGGCGGCTTCCAGAGTTCCTTGCAGGAAAGCAAGGAGCCGTTCATTTTCATGAACGCCGCCGGTCTTGATAACGATGTCCGCACGATGCTGCACGAAGCAGGCCACGCCTTCCACTTCATCTGGGCCGCCGCCGTAGAACCGCTGATCTTCATGCGTCACGCGCCAATGGAATTCTGCGAAGTCGCGAGCATGTCGATGGAATTGATCGGCGCCGATCACTTCAATGTGTTCTATCCCGACCAGGCCGACCGCGACCGCGCATTCCGCGGCCTGCTCGAAGGCATCATCAACATCCTCCCGTGGATCGCGACGATCGATCAGTTCCAGCACTGGATCTACACCCACCCCGACCAGACCCGCGACGAGCGCACCAAGGCGTGGCTTGACATCCTCAACCGCTTTAAGCGCAAAGAAGTCGACTGGTCCGGCCTCGATGAACAACGCGCCGCGATGTGGCAGAAGCAACTGCACCTCTACCACGTGCCGTTCTACTACATCGAGTACGGCATCGCGCAGCTCGGCGCATTACAACTCTGGCTCAACTACCGCAACGACCCCGTCAAGGCGCTCGAAGATTACCGCAGCGCCCTGCGCCTCGGCGGCAAACGCCCGCTGCCCACCCTCTTCGAAACCGCCGGCCTCAAGTTCGACTTCACCCAGTCAACGCTCGAACCCCTGATGGCCGCCATCGGCAAAGAACTCGAAAAACTGCCGGTGTAAGTTTCGCAACAGAGAAGATCGAGTTTCTCCGGTCCCCTCTCCCCTCGGGAGAGGGTTAGGGTGAGGGCCGGATAGATTCTGCCTTGGCAAGTGGGGAGACACACGTGATCGAATGCACTTCTATCTTTGTTAGCCGCGTTGCGACGCAACGCGGGCAATCGTTTCACGCGCGAACAACTCTTGTCCCATCGCCTGTTAGCATGAGGGCCGGGTGGATTGTGGATGAAGATTTGTTTTTTAATACGAGATTAACGGCTTCGTTCACGCTTGAAGCACTTGGTATTTAATGCGCGACGGCCCTCACCCCGGCCCTCTCCCGAGGGGAGAGGGAGTTAAGAACTTGCTTTCTCCGCGCCCTCTGCGCTCTCTGCGGTGAAATCACTTTATGGCACAACCTGCTCCGGCTCCGACTTCGCTTTCATCCCCATCTCTCGTAACTCATCCACCAGCGCCCGGCCACGGTGATCGATCGCGTCCGGATAGTCGGTCTTGATCTTCTCGATTAATGGTTTGGCATCATCGTAGTTACCCGCCTGCCAGTGGTCGCACGCCAGGTGATAGGTTGCGTATGCGCCGACGTTCACGCCGTCGCCGTAGTAGCAATCCGCGAAGTCGGTCATCGCCTGCATCAGGTATTCGACCCGCTCTTCGCCCTGTGTCATCTGCGCCAGATACATCGTCGCACAACCCGTACGGTTCAGGTCCGGATACTCCTCGATCAATTCCTGTAGCGCTTCTTTCGCTTCGGGGGATTGCCAGTGACGGTTGGCTGTCTGATAGAGTTCTTCGACTTTGCCTAACACCTCGGGGCTGTACTTGCCGCGATCCCGCCGCATCCGCGCCCGCGCTTTCGATCTTGCGTTATCCACCCGCCGCTTCGCCGCCGCCTCTTCGATCAACGGCAGCGCCTTGGCTTCCAACTCATCCAGCCGCCGCTCCAACTCCGCGACACGCTCCGTCAGCTCCGCGATCACCGCATCCTTATCCTTCTGCACCGGCTCCGAGCTTTGCTCTGTCTTCGGCGCAGCACATATGAATCCGATCGCAACCAATAACACAACAGTCATCAATCTCTGTGAACGCATGACGGCGCTCCTTATTCTGAAGTGTGGGTCTACCGAAGTAGTATAGCCACCTTTGTCAAGCAGAATTGTTCTAGAGTCGCAGAGGTGGTGATATATGCAAATGATCTTTCCCCCCTCCCCTCGGGAGAGGGCGAGGGTGAGGGCCGTTGCACATTCAATAAACATCTATCAAACAAGATGAAGACTTATTCTTGCCTGCCTGCTTAAGAAGTCTTCCGGCACAATCCATCCGGCCCTCACCCTAACCCTCTCCCGAGGGGAGAGGGGACCGGAGATGTGCTACGTTCGCTTATAAATTGTTTGCCCCGGAGTGTTCCACCACTTCACCGCAGTTCTTTCTTCAACCGCTCAAGCGCCACCATCCCCTGTTCCGTCAGACGCCAGCCCCGCGCGTTGGGGTTGTCGGATTCGATCACCCAACCCTGCTCCAGCGCATAGGCGGTGATCTCCGAAGCGTAGCACTTGGCCAGCCGCTGCGTCACCGGTGGCAGCTTCGACCATTCCAGTGAACCCCGCGCCATCCGGGCGCTCTCACGCCACGCTGCCAGGCTCTTGGCGAAGCTGTTGATGCTCATCGGCCCTTCTAAATAATTAATGAGCGCTTCGGTCATCGCCTTGGCGTTGGCGGACTTGATGTCCTCCGGCATCAGCGCGAACAAATCCTGCGGCGTCAGGCAGAACCGCGCGATGTAATCATCACCCAACGGGCCCAACCGCAGTAACGCTCCCAACACATCCACCAGCATCGCGTCACGCTGCTTCGTGTCGTACCAGAAACCCGGCGTCGTGGAAGGATGATGTTTGCTTGTCATAAGATTCGGCTCAACAAATCAGATTAACGATCGTTACTTCATTGTCATCCGCATTCAACATCCGCCATGTGCTGGGGGCCACACTCTGACCACGTAGTGGCAAAGTGTGCCGCGCTTAAATCCAAAGAGGATCAATCCTCGTCTTCTTCATCTTCCTCTTCATCTTCGTACTCGTACTCTTCTTCGCCTTCCTCATCCTCGTATTCATATTCGCCGTCTTCTTCATCCTCTTCCTCTTCGTCGGCGTCTTCATCTTCGTATTCTTCTTCCTCGTCGCCGTCCTCGTCGTGCGAATCTTCCTCGTAGACTTCGTCCTGGGTCTCGTCATCGACCTCTTCTTCATCAACCGGCGGACGCAGGCCCGCGGCGTCGGCTTCGGCCTGGGCCTTGATCGCTTCCCATTCCTCGGCCGTGATCGTCACCTCACGCGCCTGCGATCCCTTGTATTCGCCGATCAGACCCGCCGCAGCGATCTGCTCGATCAGCCTCGATGCACGCGAATAACCGATCGTCAAGCGACGCTGAAGCAGCGACACACTGCCGCGCTGCGTTTCGATCACGATGTCGACCGCCTGGTTGAACAGCGGATCGCGATCGGCAACATCCGCTTCGCCGCCCATCGCGCCGCCGGTCTTGATCTGTACCAGCGAAGGCTCGAAGTTCTGCTGCGAAATCGTCTTGAGGAACTTGACCGTCTTGCGGATCTCCGAATCGTCGACGAGTGTGCCCTGGGCACGTGTGAGTTTGCTCGAGCGCGGCGAGAGGAACAGCATGTCGCCGTGGCCCAGTAATAGTTCGCCACCCTTCTGGTCGAGTACGATGCGCGAGTCCATGCCGGACGCCACCTTGAACGCGATTCGGCAAGGCATGTTCGACTTGATCAGGCCCGTCACCACGTTCGCCTGCGGACGCTGCGTCGCCAGGATCAGGTGGATGCCCACCGCACGCGCCTTCTGCGCGATACGCACGATCGAAGTCTCGACCTCCTTGTTCGTCATCATCAGGTCGGCCAGTTCGTCGATCACGAACACCATGTAAGGCAGCTTCTTCGGGATGCGCGCTTCTTCCTCTTCCGTCTCCGGCTCCATGCGCTCCTTCAGCTCGTCCCAGCCAAGCTCGTTGTAACCGCCGATGTCGCGTACGCCCGCTTCTGCAAGCAGTTCGTACCGCTCGTCCATCTTCGTCACCGCCCATTCAAGGATCGCCGCCGCCTTGGCCATCTCCGTCACGACCGGGCACATCAGGTGCGGGATGTTCTTGAACATCGCCATCTCGACCATCTTCGGATCGACCAGCACCAGCTTCAGCTCGTCCGGCTTCTTCGTGAACAGGAAGCTCATGATGATCGAGTTCATGCACACGCTCTTGCCCGAACCCGTCGTGCCGGCGATCAACATGTGCGGCATGCTCGACAGGTCCTGGATCAACGGGTTGCCGCTCGCGTCCTTACCCAGGAACATCGGCAGCTTCATCTTCTGCAGATCCGAAGCCGAGTTGCCCATCAGTTCCTTCAGCCGGACGCGCTCCTTCTTCAGGTTCGGCACTTCAATACCGACCGTGTCCTTGCCCGCCATGTTCGGGACGATACGGATGTTCTGTGCTTTCAACGCACGGGCCAGGTCGCTGTTCACCGCGCTTAGGCGCGACACCTTCGTACCCGGCGCGAGCCTGACTTCAAACAGCGTGATCACCGGCCCGGAATCGATACCCACAACGTTCCCCTCGATCCGGTACTGCTGCAACGCCGACTCAAGCTGCAACGCCTGGTCGCGGACGATCTGCTCCATCTCTTCGGTGAAGTTCGATTCAGGCTCGACGAGGATATCCATCGCCGGGAACTCATAACCCGACAAGTCCACCTCGCGCGGCGGCGGGGCCTTGGCTTCCATCTTCGGTGCGAAGTTGATCGGCAACTGCTGCATCTTCGCACGCAACTGCTCCGTCGTGAACTGCTTCTTCTTCGCCTTGCCCGCGTCGGCAACCTCTTCTTCGATCTCTTCCTCGGCCGCTTCTTCTTCCTCCGGCTCTTCCTCTTCGTATTCCTCTTCTTCGTACTCGTCCTCTTCGTAAAGCTCCGGCTCATCTTCCATACCGAACGACTCGGTCGCGCCCAGACCGCCGGTGTCTTCGTTGATCACCAGTTCCTTGCTCTTGCGTGAACGCTTGCCCTTGCCGTTCTTCTTCTTGCTGTCCTTATCTTCAGCCGTGCCGCGCCCCCAAGGCAATGTCATCGTCGGGAAACGCCCGGCCAACTGCGGCATGCGAACGTTCGGCAACTGCACGTGCGTCAGCTTCAGGATCGCACTGCCCAGTGCCTTCGGCGCCGCAAGCACCCACTGGTCCGCCGCCAACACCGCACCCACCCAGAAGCACACCACCAGAATCATCACCGTCCCCGGCACAGCAAATCGCATCGTCAACTGATCATCAATCAACTGCGCAAGCAACCCGCCCGGCCCCTGCGGCGCGCCGCTATAACCATGAACCACCGTCGGCACCGCCACACTCACCAGCGCGCTGATACTCACCGACATCACAACCAGCCCGATCAGCCGGATCGATAGCTGCGTCACCTGCTTGCCCATCCCCGTCATCCCAAGCATCACGCCGATACCCAGCAGCATCACCCACACGCCGGGGCCAGCCATCAGGTACAGCTTGTGCGAGATCAACGCACCGACATTGCCCACCCAGTTGTGGATCGTCTCGTTCGGCACGCCGTACGCATGCGCCGGCGGGTCCGCCGCGTCATAACTCGCCAGCGACGCCGCCACCAGCAGCCACAGCCCCGCGACCACCGCCCACAGGATCGCCAGATACAACGCCTTCGGGTCCTCTTGCTTCTTGCGTGACTTCTTCGCCATGATGTTCCTAGTCCTTGATTCAACACGGTCTTACGTCGCGCAGACTCACCGCGCAACGGTTAACTTTTATCGGCAACCCACCCCCGATTGCGACAAAACCCCTCCCCCGCTACAAAGGCCGATAATCTGTGGAAAACCAGCCAACCGCGAAGGCGCGAAGGTCGCGAAGGCATGTAGCCGCAAATGAACGCCAATCAACGCAAATAAGAATCGGATTCAGGGATTGAAAACCCAGAAAATGACAGGCTACCCAAACATTAGCCATTAACGATCAGCGATTAGCAATCCCTCCTCATTCGCGTCCATTTGCGTTCATTCGCGGCTAATTCAGAATAAGTGAGCCCCCATGAAGATCGCCACCAGCACCAACATCCGCCCCGACAACGTCACTGAGCCCCAGCTCTACAACGCTCTCGCCCGCGCCGGCTTCGATGGCATCGACCTGCCTTTCTACAAGTTCGTTGATGATGTCGATTGGTCCGACGATGCCGCCGCCTACGACTGGGCCGACCAACGTTCCCAATGGGCCAAAGACGCCGGCCTCGAATGGGTCCAGGCACACGGCCCGTTCTTCGAGATGTTCAAATCCGACCCAGACGCCCAAAAATCCCGCCAGGCCTGCCGCCACGCCCTGAAAGTCTGCGGCCGCCTCAACATCCCCTGGATGGTCCTCCACCCCGACGTCTGCCCCGGCGACGGCGGCCCCGAACACCTCGCCCACATGTTCAAAACCAATGCCGACTTCTTCCGGGGGTTGATCGACGACTGCGAAAAGAACAACGTCGGCGTCGCCATCGAAAACATCTTCGACTACTACGCCCAGAACAAAAACAGCCCCCACTACATCGCCGCCGCCCCCGATGAACAGTGCGCGTTAATCGACCAGATCAACCACCCCCTCATCGGCGCCTGCTGGGACACCGGCCACGCCCACATCAACAATCAGGATCAATACCACGGCATCACCACCCTCGGCAAACGCCTCAAAGCCATCCACATCCAGGAAACCCGCTCCGGCCCCGACCGCGACGACCACGTCTTACCCTTCAGCATCGCCAACCCCAGCGTCGACTGGACCGGCGTGTGTTCAGCTTTACGAGAAATCCAATTCCCGGGGCCGTTCACCTTCGAAGTCCATCAAGCAATACGACGCATCCCCGTGGAACTGTTGGATGATGTACTCACGTACAAAATGAAAGTAGGGCGGTACCTGGTTGATAGAATCTCTAACTAAGCAGAGACCTCAATATGGGTACTGGCAAAAGCAAAAAACAGGTTGAATATGTACCCGACATGAAGTGTGCTGAATGCGGCTATCCAGTCAAATCCAGCGACAGACTCTTGAATTGCCCCGAATGCGGTACTCCTATCGCCTTCAGCCTTAAACACTACGAAAATCGCACCTTCTCAAATAAATGGATAAAGCTCGCGTTCTACGTTTGTTTGTGCATAACATTGCTGGCATTCATTTTCGAATCGCAGATATACATATGTGCGCTTTCTGAAGTAACAATGGGAAGCCGTGAAAGCATGAAGTTAAAACATTATTTGCTTCCACTGGTTGACGTTGGCGTCATACTGGGTGCTTTGGTGACGCTCCCCAATCTTTATCTCTGCTCCTCCGGGAAAGTAGCTGGTAAAGGTTGGATGCTTTTCACCGCCAATGTCTTAGTTTTCTTACAATTTTTCTTATTGCCCTCTCAAGGGGGGTAGCGTAGATGGGAGAAGGATAAAGTGGAGAGGTACATTTGCCGGACCAAGAGAACACAAACAACGACACAATAGACAAGGCATCACCCATCGATGCTCCCCACCTCGCCTGGCATGCACCCTTAGCGGGATTCCTGTACCTGCTCCTGCTCGGCATCATCGCATCCCTGATATCCAGCGACGACACGTCCCGCACCACGTTGCTGATCATTGACCTGATCCAGTTGCTCGGGTTTCTGGGCTTTCTTGTTTTCGGATACATAAAGAGCATCCATTGCCTGACAAGCAAAGGGAACATCAGACACGGCATCGCGGGGCTGATCCTGAACAGCTTGTCAGCCATTTTCCTGGCCTTGCTGATCCTTCTCTCAGTCGCCCGAAACACTTCTACGTGATAGCCGCATCACAACGCAACGCGGGCAGTCGTTTAAGACGTACACCATTCCGGCCCCCTCTGCCTGCCTACCGCTACTCAGCCTTCTCCGCGTTCGGATTATCAAACGAAAAACCCTTCCCCTCTTCCGACACAAGATAATCAATCGTCGTACCGTTCAGGTAAGGCTCGCTGGCAGCATCAACAAGAATGCGCACCCCTTCCGATTCACCGTACCAGTCATTATCCGGATCAACATCCTCGGTGATATCAATTGCGTAGGTAAACGCGCACGTATCATCCCCCGACTTATGGACCGCAACACGCAGATAGGCTTCTTCCGACAGACCGTTCGATGAAAGCTGCTTCTTAAATTCACGCGCCGCTTCCGGCGTCAGGTCCACCACGTGCTTCGTCTTGAGCGATGCCGTGTTAGTCGATTGGGTTGATGAAGCAGAACGCCCATCACACCCCGCACCCAACAACATCATCACCGCGACCATGCCGACGACACACCGTTTCACTTTGGTTTTAAATGACATACCCGGCTCCAGAAATACTCGACAACCATCTTCATGATAGCGATATACGCTTATGAAGACCGGATGTAACCAACTCCTTAATAGCCGCGTTGCGACGCAACGCGGGCAGTCATTCCAAACGCGTCCACCTCCGATCCCTCACATATAGCCCGACCATCCTGGTCGGGTGTTTTATTTTGAATTCGAGTGTGCATAGATAAAACCTGCGATGTGATTGGAGGCACACCGGTTCGGGTTGTCAGCGGTTATATGCTGCCGGAACGAAGATACCCGACCAGGATGGTCGGGCTATATGTTTGAACGGATCACACAACCAATCCGGCACTCTCAGGAGGCGGGGGGTATACCCATAATCTCTATTACCCCACACCCCCCCAATCCCCAACCCCTCACAAATTCCCACCCATATCTATATAAATCCTGCCCCGCACGCACTTCAAAAAAACGATTAAAAGCTTATCTGGTCTTTGTTCTTGCAATTGATTCTCAAATTCATAAATACATTATTTGTGGATACTTGCTGCCCCTAAAGACACGCCTTACATTCAGCCGACGTCGTGTTTACAAACTCTTCGGAGACCGCTATCTTCTATTCCTGACCCGCTTGGAGTTGTTTGTCGAAGGGCCCGTGATAATGCCAGCCGTTCGCGAATCTCAACACCCGTATACCCGCGCCCGTTGCGGACGCTTCGCGGCGCACTTTATCCGTCCGATAACGTTAACTGTCCCGCGATCTCGATCGATGACCATTCGTCGAGACGCGGTTGCCCCATCGGGGGGCGATTTTTGTCTTTGACCGTTTATACGAGAGCTGATCATGGCAGCGATCCCAAAACCCAAGGTCGATCTACCCAGCGATGACAAACGCTGGCGCATCGTTGACGGCACCGCACGCCGCAACGGGCTCAATCGACACGCGCTGATCGAAACACTGCACACCGTACAGGAGGCCTTCGGCTACATCGACGACACCGCGCTGCGCTTCGTCGCCAAACGCCTGCGCGTCCCGTTAAGTGCAGCCTACGGCGTCGCCACCTTCTACCACTTCTTCACCCTCAAGCCCAAGGGCAAACACACCTGCGTCGTCTGCCAGGGTACCGCCTGCTACATCAAGGGCGCGCCCAAGCTCATCGACGCGATGGAACAGAAGTTGGGGATCAAGCCCGGCGAAACCACCGAAGACGGCGAGGTCTCACTCATGTGTGCCCGCTGCGTCGGTGCGTGCGGCCTGGCGCCGGCTGTCGTCTTCGACGGTGAGGTCTCCGGCAAGGTGACACCTGAAAACATGATGAGCAAGATCGAAGGGTTGGTGGCCAAATGACTCCTGATGAACTCAAAGCCTTGGCCGAAAAAGAAGCGGCCGCCGCGAAACAAAACAAGAAGACCGTCCGCGTCTGCATGGCAGCAAGCTGCCTCTCCTCGCAGGCCGACCAGGTCGTCGAGAAGCTCGAAGAGTCCCTCAAGGCCGAAGGCAAGGAAGACTGCAAGGTCAAGTGCGTCGGCTGCATGGGCCTCTGCTCCGCCGGCCCGCTCGTCTCCGTCGATGTAGACGGTAAGGAAACGATGTACCAGAACGTCACACCCGATGACGCGAAGGACATCGCCAAGAGTGTCGGCGGCAAGCCCGTCGACCGGCTCGTCTGCCCGACCGACGTCCCGTTCTTCACCAAGCAGAAACGCGTCGTCCTCGAGAACTCCGGCCGGATCGACCCGGAACGCATCGAAGACTACATCGCGGTCGGCGGCTACAGTGCCCTGGCACATGCCCTGACCGAGATGACGCCTCACGACGTCCGCGAAGAGGTGAAGACCAGCGGGCTGCGTGGCCGTGGCGGCGGCGGTTACCCGACCGGCCTGAAGTGGTCCAACGTCGCCAAGAACAGCAGCGAGCAGAAGTATGTCATCTGCAACGCTGACGAAGGCGACCCCGGCGCGTTCATGGACCGTGCCGTGCTCGAAAGCGACCCGCACCGATTGCTCGAAGGCATGGCCATCTGTGCCTACGCCGTCGGCGCCGACCAGGGTTACATCTACGTGCGAGCCGAATACCCGCTCGCCATCAAACGCCTCAAGCTCGCGATCAAGCAGGCGGCCCGTGCCGGCGTGCTCGGCCGAGGTATCTGCGGCACACCGTTCAACTTCGATATCGAAATCCGACTCGGTGCAGGCGCCTTCGTCTGCGGCGAAGAAACCGCGCTGATCGCTTCGATCGAAGGTAAACGCGGCCAGCCACGACCGCGTCCGCCTTACCCGGCGAACGTCGGCCTGTTCGGCAAGCCCACCTGTATCAACAACGTCGAAACCCTCTCCAACATCCCCGCCATCGTTCGTGAGGGCGGCGAATGGTACGCCTCCATCGGCACCGAAAAGAGCAAGGGCACCAAGGTCTTCGCTCTCGCCGGCAGCATCAACAACACCGGCCTGATCGAAGTGCCCATGGGCATGAAGCTCAAGGACATCATCTTCGACATCGGCGGCGGCGTGTCCGACGGCCGTAAGCTCAAGGCCGTACAGACCGGCGGGCCTTCAGGCGGCTGCATCCCCGACCAGTTCCTCGACATGAACGTCGACTACGAATCGCTCGCCGAGGTCGGCTCCATCATGGGCTCCGGCGGCATGATCGTCATGGACGAAACGTCCAACATGGTCGACGTCGCCAAGTTCTTCATGGAATTCTGCATGAGTGAATCCTGCGGCAAGTGCGTTCCCTGCCGCGTCGGCACCTGGCAGATGTACGAACTGCTCGACAAGATCTACAAGGGCGAGGCCACACAAAAAGACCTCGACCTGCTCAAGGAACTGTGCGACGTGGTCAAGCACACCAGCCTCTGCGGCTTGGGCCAGACCGCGCCGAACCCCGTGCTCAGCACACTCCGATACTTTGAACACGAATACACCGAACGGCTGGTTTCCCCGTCGGGTAACGGCAAGGGCGCGGCGGCCACGAAAGCCGCGGAGGTGAAGTCATGAGTCCAAAAAGCGTCGTCCACCATCCCGAAACCTTCACGATCAAGATCAATGACACCGACGTCACCGCGCAGGCGGACCAGACGGTGTTGCAGGTCGCGAAGGAAAACGGCATCGAAATCCCCGCGCTCTGCTACATGGAAGGCCTCAGCGCCTGGGGCGGCTGTCGCCTCTGCCTCGTCGAGGTCCTGCCCCAGGGCAGACTCATGCCGGCATGCACCACCGCCTGCTACCAGCAGATGGAAGTGCTCACGCACTCGCCGCGACTGGAAGCGTATCGCAAGACCATCCTTGAGTTGATGTTCGCCGAACGCAACCACGTCTGCAGCGTCTGCGTCTCCAACGGCAACTGCGACCTGCAAGCCATGGCGACCAAGCTCGGCGTCACGCACGTCCACGTGCCGTACCGTTACCCGAGCCTCAGCGTCGACAGCTCGCACAGCCAGTTCCGCCTCGATCACAACCGCTGCATCCTCTGCTCGCGCTGCGTGCGGGTCTGCGATGAAATCGAAGGCGCTCACACCAAGGACATCATGGGTCGAGGCATCGACTGCATGGTCGTCAACGATCTGAACATGCCATGGGGCGACAGCGACACCTGCACCAGTTGCAGCAAGTGTGTCCACGTCTGCCCGACCGGCGCGCTGACCGAGAAGGGCACCAGCGCCGGTGAAATGGCCAAACGCCGTAAGTTCCTGCCTTACCTGTCCCTCATGCGGGAGGATGATTAATGTCTGACAAAGCCAAACCCAAAGTCGCAACCGTCTGGCTCGATGGCTGCTCGGGTTGCCATATGTCTTTCCTGGATATCGACGAGCGGTTGATCACCCTCGCCGGACTCGTGGACATCGTCCACTCGCCTATCGTCGACCCGAAGGACTTCCCGCACGATGTGGATGTCACCCTCGTCGAGGGCGCCGTCTCCAGCGAAGAAGACCTGCACAAAGCACAGATCATCCGGCAGCGCAGCAAGCTCGTGATCTCGCTGGGTGACTGCGCGGTGACGGGCAACGTCCCGGCGATGCGTAACCCGTTCAAGCCGGCCGTCCTGCTCGAACGTGCTTACGTCGAAAACGCTTCGACACCCAAAGATCGCAAGCCGCCGACCAGCTACCTCCCGCCGCTATTGCCCAAGGCAAAGCCGATCCACGAGGTCATCGACGTCGACATCTACCTGCCCGGTTGCCCGCCGCCGGCCGATGCGATCTTCCAGATCCTCGTCGACCTGCTCGAAGGACGCGAACCCGACATCAACGCGCTGACACGCTTCGGCCGTTAACTATTTAGTGAAATTTACAGGCGAAAACGCCTAACTTTTGAACCCTACATTCGGCAGATACGACGATGCCTAAAACCATTACCATCGATCCCGTAACCCGTATCGAAGGCCACGCCAAGATCACGCTTGTTCTCAACGACGACGGCGGGATCGATGATGCGATGTTCCACGTCACGCAGTTCCGCGGCTTCGAGAAGTTCATCGAAGGCCGACCCCTTACCGAAATGCCCGCCGTCATGGCTCGCATCTGCGGTATCTGCCCGGTCAGCCACCTCATGGCTTCCAGCAAAGCATGCGACGACCTGCTCGCCGTGGAAGTCCCGCCGGTCGGCGTGAAGCTGCGACGCATCATGAACCTCGCACAGTTCATTCAGTCTCACGCGCTCAGCTTCTTCCACCTCTCCAGCCCCGACATCCTGCTCGGTATGGACTCCGATCCCGCCAAGCGTAACGTCTTCGGCCTGATCCAGGATCATCCGGAACGTGCACGTGACGGCATCCGCCTGCGTTCGTTCGGCCAACAGATCATCGAGATCCTCGGCAAGAAACGCATCCACCCCGCGTGGACCGTGCCCGGCGGCGTCAACGAACCACTGAACGAAGAACGCCGCGACAAGATCGCTGCCATGATCCCGGAAACCAAAGAGATCGTCCTGCGTACGCTCGACTGGTTCAAGGGATGCTTCGGCGACTTTGAAAAGGAAATCGAAGCATTCGCGAACTTTGAGACGCTGTTCATGGGTTTAGTGACCCCCGAAGGCCAGTGGGAACACTACGACGGCAAGCTACGCATGACCGACGCACGCGGCAAAGTGATGCACGACAGCATCACGCACCGTGAGTATCACGAGTACATCGGTGAAGCCGTGGCTGACTACACCTACTTGAAGTTCCCGTACTACAAGCCGATGGGCTACCCGCAGGGTATCTACCGCGTCGGCCCGCTGGCGCGTGTGAACATCAGCTCAGGCTTCGGCACACCCAAGGCCGATGCGGAACTGGAAGACTTCCGCAAGGTCGCGGGCTATCCCGCACAGAGCAGCTTCCACTTCCACTGGGCACGATTGCTGGAAATCCTTACCGGCGTTGAACGTATAGAGAGATTCCTCAAGGATAAGGACATCCTCAGCGACCACGTCCGAGCCCACGCAAGGCCAAACCGCTCCGAGGGCGTCGGCATCTCCGAAGCCCCGCGCGGCACGCTGATCCACCACTACAAGATCGATCGGACCACCGGCCAGATGAAGTGGGCGAACCTGATCATCGCCACCGGCCACAACAACATCGCCATGAACCGCGGCATCAAGCAGGTCGCCGAGGCGTTTGTGGACGGCAAGAACCTGACCGAAGGCATGCTCAACCGCGTCGAAGCGGTCATCCGAACCTACGACCCGTGCCTGAGCTGCTCGACCCACGCGGTGGGGCAAATGCCGATGCACATTGAACTTGTGGATCGGTCAGGCGCGAAACTCGACGAGGTTACGCGTGGCTGAGACGCCTGACGTGTCGGTCGACACGCTGGTGATCGCCTGTGGCAACCCGATGCGGGGCGACGACGGCGTTGGACCGATCGTCGCCGAGCAGGCAGAGGCCGAACTTGACGCTAAAGCCTTGCCGGACAACCACTACCGTTTCGTCATCACCCATCAGATATTACCCGAGCACGCCTTGGAGCTTTCACAAGCAAGGCGTGCTGTTTTAATAGATGCGCGTGTGCCCGACGGCGAACCGGTCGGCATCGTCAGCGTAACTCGCGCTCAGCCAGAGGCATACGACGATAACAACAGCTCGCCCAGCGATACCGAGACGGGCCTGACCCATCACTGGACGCTGCCGCGCCTGCTCGCCATGGCCGAACAACTCTTCGGCCAAGCCCCCGAAGCCTACATCGTCAGCATCAGCACCGACCGCTTCGATCAGGCCGACCAACTCAGCGCCGAAATAGCCGACCAGGTGCCTGCCATGAAACAGCATGTCCTGTCCCTGGTGCTTGGCGGCTAACCATTTGCCACACATTCGTTTACGCTTCATCTACCCGACATCGAATCCGCCGCCCACCCCACCCAACACAATCCACCCGCTTCTGCGTGTCACCCAGGAACTTAGTATTTAGGCTAAATACGATCTTTATTGAGAGGGTTGGGTGGCCGAGTGGTGCGAGTGGTGGTGAGGATCGGCATGGTTCGAGAAGGATGTGGCAGATTCGACCGTTGATCTGTGAGATCGTGGCGGTTCAGATGGTGTCGTGATGGGTCAAGACAATGTAATTGGGTTTTGGGTCTCGGAGTTGGAGGCTGTGCGATAGGTGAGGTGTGGGTGCTAACCGCAGTTGTGCGTGAAGGCAAATTAGAGGGTAGTGGCAGACCCGTTATCCACCACCGATTGAGCGCACGGTCCTGTCGTGATTGAGGCCCGTGCGCACGAACGCCGTCATCCGATCCGCATCGCTTTGAACCCCAGCGCGGGCATGTCCGCGTCGCAATAGTGCGCCGCACCTTCGCGCTCGCGCTTGACTTTCTCGATCACGCGCGCGATGCGCTGCCGGCAAACCTCGGCGATGGTTTCGATCGTCGATTGCGAGGTCGAAAACTTGTGATCGCAAGGCTCAGCACGCTGCACGAGGATGAACCGGCGATCGCCCTGATCGGCTTCGTTGAGTTCGATGACCGCCTGCGCGAGGCTGCCCGAGCCCGCAAAGAAGTCGAGCGCGATGTCATCATCGCCAAGCGTTTGCTGACAGAAGAAGCGAAGCAGGCTTTGCGGTTTGGGAAAATCGAAGACCTTTTGGCCTTCGAAGAGGTCCATGAGTTGCTTGGTTGCGTTTTCGGTTGAATGCCAGCCAAGCGAAGTGATCGCCGCCTTGGTCGGGTTGCGATACGTATTGATGAACTTCTTCTGCCGCGGCGTGCCTTCAGGTGATGATGGGAAGAGCACCTTGTTATCCGCGATCATCTGGTTAAGCGTCGCCTCAGCAAACGCCCAGTTCGCGGTGAACGTGTTGCCTGTCGCGGGGTCTTTAATCGTAAACGTGTTGTCTTGCTTGCCGGTCGCCTTCATACTTTCAGACCGCCAGGGCCCGCGCGCATCGTTATCCGGGTTCGCAAAGTCTTTCTCATCACGATCCAGCCCACGGAATCGAACCTTGGTTTTGTCGAGCGCGTAACAGACGACGTATTCATGATTCACCATCAACAGATTCGTCGGCGGCACGCCACGCGCCGCCCGCTTGGTCTGCCAGGTAAAGACCGCAACGAAGTTGTCTTCCCCAAACACTTCATCGCAGAGTAGCCGAAGGCGTGGCAGCTCGTTGTCATCGATCGAGATGAAGATCACGCCATCATCTTTAAGCAGCGGCCTTGCCAGCAGCAGGCGCGGATACATCATGTTAAGCCAGCCGGCATGCGTATCCCCATTGGTTTCGCCCCCGGTAGTTGCGTGATTACGATCGTGATAGATAAATCGCTTACCCGTGTTGTATGGCGGATCGATATAAATCATCTTGATCTGCCTGGCGTGCGTCTGAGCGAGATGCTTGAGCGCATCAAGGTTGTCGCCTTCGATGAAAAGGTTTTCGGTGGCATCGGGATTGATGGATTGATCGTGGCAGGGGAGTAAGTCGCCGGCGGCAGGCGTAGTGACAAGCTCGCGCGCGGCTTGTTTGCCGGGCCAGTCGAGGGGGGTTCGTGGTGTTGTTAATGAGTCAATATCTGTCACGGTACACCAACATGACTATATCTTCATACATCGATACGTTTATCTTAACTGATCGCGATGAAGCTGTACTCCGGTCCCCTCTCCCCACGGGAGAGGGTTAGGGTGAGGGCCGGATTGATTGTTTATCCAGACGTATTTACTGGTAGAATAAACCAGTCTGAAACGTGTTTGAAGCATTGAGTATGTAATACGCAACGGCCCTCACCCCGGCCCTCTCCCATGGGGAGAGGGGGTAAGAGGTCCAGCTTGAATGGGGGATTTCGTGGTGGCACATCGTATTAATCCACGAGTTGATGAGCATATGAAAGGCCGGGCGAGAAAGCTGCGGCTGGATTCGACGATGCCGGAGCGTCTGTTGTGGTCCAGACTGCGCGACCGTCGACTGGATGGCTTGAAGTTCCGGCGACAGGTTCCGGTTGATAAATACGTCGTTGATTATCTTTGCGAAGAAGCGAAGTTAATTGTTGAACTCAATGGCATGAGTCACGATGGGCGCGGACAGGAAGATGCAAAGCGTGAAGCGTTCTTGAAGGCGCGAGGTCTACGTGTGATACGTGTGATGAACGATGATGTGTTGAAACATCTGGATGAAGTGTGCGAGTTTATACACCGGGCTGCTAAGAAAGACATGTGATGATTATTCCGGTCCCCTCTCCCCTCGGGAGAGGGCTAGGGTGAGGGCCGGATTGATTCTGGGTTCGGACAATTTCTTGCCGGAAAATTAAACAAGTCTTAAACGTGTTTGAAGTAACGTATGATTATTTCGCGACGGCCCTCACCCCGGCCCTCTCCCGAGGGGAGAGGGAGAAAAGCCAAGTCAATTGCTCACACGTTTGAGTTGCCAGTGGTGGGGCTGGGGCTTATTGATTTGCCAGATGTGGTCCATGAGGGATTGTTCGTTTGCTTTGAGTTCGTCTTCTTGCGGGGATAGTTCGAGGTAGCGATTGGCTTGTCTTTGGTAATAGTCGTACCAGGATTTGCCTTCGGCTTTGGCGACGTAGGCGTCGAGCGCTTGTTTGACGGCGTCGTGGTCTGATTCCTGGATGGGTGGGTCTTGTTTGTCAATGACCATGTAGCGCATGTAGGCGATGGAGCGGAGCTTGCTGGTGACGGTGAGTATGTCGTTGAGTGCATCCGCGACGCGCTGGGCGTGCTGGTACTGGGGGGTTTTGTGGTTATCTGAAAGGTTGATACCTTGCGCGAGTTGGTCTGCCAAGTAGACGCCGACGGGGGTGTCGTCGATGGTGAGTTGGTATTTGCCGGGCTTGAGTGAAGTGACCTTAAACAATTCCTGGTTGAGTTCGGCCTGGAAGGGGATCCACTGCAGGGCTTTTGTCTGCGCATCGGTGAGTGGGTAAGGCAGGGCGTTTTCGGTGCAGGTGAATTGGATGGTGTCGTCGGAGAATTTTAGATCATCGTTAATAGCGCAGTTCTCAAGTTTGCCTGTGGTTTGATTGGCGGCGTCGAGTTCGATAGCGGAGACGCAGGTGGGCATGTGTTGTGCTTTGAGGAAAGCGTAGGCCATGAGGAAGTGGCCGGCGGTTCCGGGGTGGACGCGGTCGCCGCCGACGATGGTGGCGGTCGGGTCCTGGGCCTGCATCTTGGCGTTGACTTCGAGCATGGGGGTGGTGAAGTCGACGATGGATGCGTTGTGTTGGGTGGCGAGGGTTTCGAGGTATTGGCCGAACTCGACGATCATGTCGTTCTTGCCGGGGTAGTTCTTTCTTTCGAGCTGCGCGGTCTGATCGTAGATGGAGGGTTTGATGAGGATGATTTGGCACCCCGCATCGGTGAGCGCGTCGGCGAGGTTTGCCATGCCTAGCTCGTAGGTGCTGTGGCATCGCTTTCGATCTTCAAGCATCTGCGGGGTGGGTTCGCCTTCGCCGAAACATGAGGACCACGAGTCGTTCATGCCGAGCATGATGGTGGCGACGTTCGGGTTGTGGACTGCGATGTCGGACTCGAAGCGTTTGAAGGTCCCGGGCGCGTTGTCGCTGCCTACGCCGCAGTTGTAGACGTTGAAAGGTTGATCGGGGAAACGTGTAGCATAGAAAAGGTAGATGTCGGCGTGGTATTGGCCGCCGTGCGTGATGGAGTCGCCGATGAATGCGACACGATCGCCTTTTTGAAACGCCGGGACGTCTTTGGCGGCAAGCGGGGCCGTGAGCAGGAAGATCAGGCAGAGCGGTAGTATCCAGTGTGTTTTCATGCGGATCATGATAAGTTGAGGGGTAGGTTGTGTCACTGTTTTGCGCGAGGGTGGCGGGGGGATGAGTGAAGATTAGAATTGTTGGAAGATAAAGAGTCTTGAGCGGGTTTGAAGATGTGTGTGTTTAATATGCTACGGCCCTCACCCCGACCCTCTCCCGGGGGGAGAGGGGGTAAAAGAAGAGGTGTAATTTGATGAAGGATGAAAAGTTTACCGCGTTGATACTTGAAGAAGGTGAGGGTGGGGTTCGGCCTGCGTTTCGTGAGATAACGGTAGATGATTTGCCTGAGTATGACGTGCTGGTGGAGGTAGCGTATTCGACGCTGAATTACAAGGACGGACTTGCGATTACGGGGAAACAAAGAATCGCGCGACGGTTGCCTTTGATAGCGGGGATCGATCTTGCGGGAACGGTGGTTGAGTCCGATTCGGCTGATTGGAAGGCGGGGGACCGGGTGGTGGTCAACGGGTTTGGTTTGTCAGAGACGGAGTCGGGGGGTTACACGCGGTATCAACGGTTGCGGGCGGAGTGGTTGATGCGTTTGCCGGAGGCGTTCAGCTTTGAGCAGGCGATGGCGATCGGGACGGCGGGGTATACGGCGGCGCTGTGTGTGAATGAACTGGAAGCGTGGGGGGTGATTCAGCCGGGCAAGGGGGAGTTGCTGGTGACGGGCGCATCAGGCGGAGTGGGTTCGGTGGCGGTGAGTTTGCTGGCGGCGCGCGGGTATCGCGTGGTCGCATCGACAGGGAAAGCGGATTCGCACGACTATCTAAAAGGATTGGGCGCGAGTGAGGTGATCGATCGGAAGGCGTTGTCGGAAGCGGGCCGACCTTTACAAAAAGAGCGTTACAGCGGGGCGGTGGATTGCGTGGGGTCGACGACGCTGGCAAACGTGTTAGCACAGACGGTGTACGGCGGGGCGGTGACGGTATGCGGATTGGTCGGTGGCGCGGAGATGTCGGGAACGGTGCTGCCACACATCTTGCGAAGCATTGCGCTGATCGGCGTGGACTCTGTGATGGCGCCGATGAGTAAGCGAGAAAAGGCGTGGCAGACGTTGAGCGAGTCGTTCGACCCGAGACACTTGGACGCGATGACGGCGGTGAGGCGGATGTCGGAGTTGATTGAGCTTGCGGAGAAAATACTTAAGGGGGAGGTACGTGGGCGTGTAGTGATAGATGTGGGATCTTGATGATTGATTGAAGACGTAAAGACTTCGGTCCTCACCCCGGCCCTCTCCGGGGGGAGAGGGGGCGTACACAAGACGTACTGATATAGAAAAACGCCCCGGCCCAATTTGTTGAGCCGGGGCGTCGATGTTGGTGTAAGATTTGAACCGAATCAGATTTTGAAGCGGGCGATCATGGCTCGCAATTGTTCACATTTATCCGAGAGCATGGTGGCTGCTTCGGCGGCTTGTTGAGCGCCTTCGGTGCTTTCGGCGGTGACGGCGGTGATGGATTCGATGTTGCGGCTGACTTCGCCTGCGGCGAGAGATTGCTGTTCGGCGGCGGCGGCGATGGATTGGATGTTGCCGGCAACACTTCGCGCACTGGTAACGATCTGTTCGAGGCTACGGCCCGCTTCGGTCGCCTTCTCGACGCCGACGTTCACCTGCTCCGTGCCCGCGTTCATCTTGGTGACGGCTTCGCCGGTCTCGACCTGGATGGCCTGGATCGACTGGGCGATTTCCTCGGTCGCGATGGTGGTGCGGTCGGCGAGTTTGCGGACTTCATCGGCGACGACGGCGAAACCTCGGCCGTGCTCCCCGGCGCGGGCGGCTTCGATGGCGGCGTTGAGCGCGAGCAGGTTGGTCTGGTCGGCGATGTCGTTGATGACACTGATGATCTGCCCGATCTGTTCGCCACGTTTGCCGAGTTCGGTGACGCTGACAGCACCGGCGCTGACGGCTTCTGCGATGGACTGCATGCCGGCGATGGTGTCCCGCACGGTCTGGCCGCCGACTTCCGCCATGGACCCGGATTCGTTGGCTTCGCTGGAGGCGATGCCGCTCTTGCGGGCGACTTCCTCGACGCTGGCGGACATTTCTTCGACCGCGGAGCTGATCTGCTCGACCTGCGAGCTTTGTTCACGCATACCGCTGGCGATCTGTTCGCTGCTGGCGGCGATTTCGGTGGCGGCGCCGGCGACTTCGGTTGTCGAGGAAGCCACATCCCTGATCACGCCTTGGAGCGTTTCGATGAAGCTGTTGAAGCATTTACCGAGCTTGCCGATTTCGTCTTCTGATTTGATGTCGACGCGTTTGGTCAGGTCATTGTGTTGCTGGATCTCGGTGATGCTTGAGATCAGTGTTGAGATGGGCTTGCTGAAGAAAGTGCGCAGCAGGTAGATGAACAGGAGGATCGCGCCCACGACAAGCGGGACGGTCCAGAGAAGGCCGCCGGTGATGAAAGAGGCGACCTGATGATCCATCGGCGCCAGCGGCAAGGCGACGTGGTAAGCGCCGTGCATCTTGCCGGGGCGCCAGTTTTCCATCGTGAAGCCGAGGATATCCTTGCCGTCCCCTGTGGGGCTGGTGGCGGGATCGCCGTGGCAGAGCATACAGCTTTGTTCAAGGCGGATAGCGCGCATGTAGTGCAGGGTATTGGTGGACTCATCGATGCGGTGGATGGTTTCAGCGCCGCCGGAGGCGACCTGGTTGTTCAGGTCGGTGAGCAGGATGCCTTCGAAAGACGAGGTATCCGCTTCGTTTTCCTTGTTACGGGCATCATAAGCCGAGATGTGAAAGTCGATGTTTTCACGGCTTGCGGCATCCTGTGCGGCGGTCCAGCCGGCGACGACGGGGATGGTCCCGAAGACGTCGGACTCGGTGTAGGACTTGCCGGCGTCGAGGTCGGCCTTGACCTGTTCGAGCAGCTTGTCGGTCGCGAACGTTTGTTTGTTGTTCAGATCGGCCACGTGGTTCTTGGCTTCGTCCGCGACGGCGGTGAAGGCGGCGGCCTTTTCGACCATGGCGTCGATGGCAGAGTGTTCATACTTGCGGACGAACACGGTGTAATTGACGACGACCACGGTAAATAGGATGACCAAGGTCACCGCGATGATCCGCACCCCCAGCCCCAATGACATGAAGCGACTAAGCATAAGATTCTCCTGGAACGCCCGTCATAGCATCGGGATTTAAAAGCTAACGGTTTATTGCGCTCGAGCTCTGGCGCCACATACATACGGCTGAGGGCTTCGATACTGATGCCGTGACCGTCATATAGAAGTTCCGCCCATCACGTATCTGCTGAACCAGCAAAGCATTAGTCCCGCCGCTGAGATATCGACCGGCAGAGGCTAGCCATTTAAGAGTAACTAGGGATATTCCCAGTCCGGACAACTCAAATTTGCGTGAAACATTTACAGGCTAACCCTTTAGCTACCTGATGCAGGTCGTTATAGGGCCCGGGCTGATGGGTTTGCGTGGCAAGAGGAGCAGGGCACAGTGCTGTGGGGCAAACGGTCAGGATCGATAGCCGGGATGCGGCACGTGCAGCAATAAACGACGGATCGGGTCGTTATGCTCGTGGGGACAGGCAACCATACACCACTTTTAACGGAAACTATTGCCATGAAGGATCTTAAATCTATTGTTGTAACATTGGCCATGATGCTGAGCTTTGGGCTGGCAAGCCCGGTGGTTTGGGCGCAGGACGGGCCGCCGCCGGATGGGCCGCGTCAGCGTGATGGCGGCCGGGAGGCGGGTCAGCGAGATCGTGGCCCGGGAGGCCGGGGCGGCTGGGAAAACATGACGGATGAGCAGCGCGAGCAGATGCGCGAACGTTTCGAGGAACGCCGCAAGCAGATGGAAAAGCAGATGAACGAGCAGACGCGCGAGGAATTGGACATGAGCGCCGAAGAGTTCGAGGCGCTGTTACCCATGATCCAGAAGGTGCGTCAGTTGACCCAGGAACAGATGGCGGTGGGCATGTCGTCGATGTTCGGCGGGCGTGGCAACCGTGGGCCCGGCGGTGGCCGGGGCGGCTTCAACCCGTTCGGCGACACCGACAGCATGAGTTCGCAAGGCAAAGCGCTCAGTGACGCGACCACCGCACTGCGTGAAACACTTGATAAGGATGATGTCAGCGCCGACGAGGTCAAGAGCAAACTCGCGGCCCTTCGCAGCGCACGTAACAATATGCAGGATGCGCTTCGTCAGGCTCGGGAAGAGCTTCGTGGCTACATGACGCCCAAGCAGGAAGCGACGCTCGTGCTGCAAGGGCTGCTTGACTGATCGCTGGATGTTTTTTGATTGAAAGTCAGTGACATGCGGGATGTAATAAGCCAGCTTACCGAAGGGGGCCTGATCGACGTGCCGACCGCGGAACGCGCGCGTTTGGCCTGGCGAGAGGGCACGCCTTTAGAAGAGGCGGTGCTTCAGGCGGACGGGTTGACCGAAGAGCGTTTGCTGCCGGCGTTGGCGCAGACGCTGGGTCTGCCGTTCGTTGACCTGGAACAGACCCCGCCGGACAAGGCGTTACTGTCTGAGCTTCCCGCGCGTTTGCTGACGACGTATCAGCTCGTACCGATTAGCCGAAGCGATGGCCGGCTGAAGATCGCTACCAGTCGTGTGTTCGACCGTCGAGGGTTGGACGAGTTGCGGCTGGCAACAGGGTGTATCGTCGAGCCGGTCATCGCTACCGGCGATTCCATCCGCCGGGCGCTGGCGACCCACCTGGGCGTCGGCGCTGCGACGGTGCAGTCGCTGCTGGCGGCGGACGGGATCGAGCTTGTCACCAATGATGACGACATCGACCTGGCGGACGTCGCCGAGGACGCGTCGATCATCCAGTTAGTAAACCAGGTTTTGATCGAAGCGATCGAACGCCGTGCGACGGACGTACACTTCGAGCCGTTCGAGCACAAGCTGAAGGTGCGGTACCGCATCGACGGCACGCTGGTCGAGGCGTCGATCCCGCCGGAGGTGGCGCGGTTCCAGCCGGCGATCGTTTCGCGTCTTAAGATCCTAAGCCATTTGGATATCGCAGAGAAGCGCCTGCCGCAGGACGGGCGCATCAAGCTGCGTGTCTCAGGACGTGAAGTCGATGTGCGTGTATCGATCATCCCGATGCTGCACGGCGAAGCGGTCGTGCTGCGTATCCTCGATCGACACGGCTCATTGGTCGGGCTCAATGGGCTTGGCATGTCCAAGATGCATCTGGGCAAATTCGAAGAAATCCTCGCGCTTCCGCACGGCATCGTGTTAGTCACGGGCCCGACCGGTAGCGGTAAAACAACGACGCTGTATGCGGGGCTTTCGCAGATCAATACCAGCGACCGCAAGATCGTCACGATCGAAGACCCGATCGAGTATCACCTGGACGGCGTGAACCAGATCCAGGTCGATACGAAAACCGGGTTGACGTTCGCGCGTGGCTTGCGGTCGATTTTGCGTCACGACCCGGACGTTGTTTTGATCGGTGAAATCCGCGACCGCGAGACGGCGGAGATCGCGGTGCAGGCATCGTTGACGGGCCACCTTGTTTTCTCCACGCTGCATACGAACGATGCGCCGGGCGCGATCCCGCGATTGATCGACATGGGCGTCGAGCCTTACCTGGTTGCGTCTTCGCTTGAGATGGTGGTGGCGCAGCGCTTGGTGCGGTTGATCTGCCCGCGTTGTAAGCAGCGCATGGCGGAGAGTGATGCGCAGGCGTTGATCGAGAAGTACAACGGTAACCTGCCCAGCGAGTTGTACGTCGGCACGGGTTGCCGGGAGTGCAACGGCACGGGGTACCAGGGCCGGCGGGGCGTGTTCGAGATGATGCCGATGAGCGAACAGTTACGCGCACTGGCAACGGGCACGGCCTCGGGGCGCGAGGTCCGACGCGTGGCGACCATCGAAGGGATGCAGAGCCTGCGTGAAGACGGCTGGCGCCTGGTGCGTGAAGGCCTGACGACGGTTCAGGAAGTCTTGCGGGTAACCAAGGATGAACAACATGTCTACGGCGGCGACACGAAAGGTAAAGGCTGACGACGATGCCCGTGTTCGCTTATACCGGACTTGAATCCACAGGCAAGAAGCGCAGCGGCGTGATCGACGCGGCGAACGCGACGGCTGCGGCCGAGGCGATCGAGCAGCGCGGCCTGATGCCCGTCAGCGTCGATGAACAGGACGAAGCGAGTCAATCGGGCTTGCAGCGTGCGACGACCGGTCGCGTGCGTCCGGCACAGGTGCATCAGTTTCTGCGTCAGCTTTCCGGCTTGCTTGCGGCGGGTGTGCCGTTAAGCAGGGCGCTTGAAATCCTGGGAAGAGAATCAAAATCACAAGCGGCGAAGTCGCTTTGGCAAAACGTGCGCGACGAGGTGTCGGACGGCACACCGCTCGCAGAAGCGATGAGCAAGCACGACCGCGTGTTCGCGCCGGTGCATGTCGCGATGGTGCGTGCCGGCGAGACGGGCGGCTTCCTGGATGTCGTGCTGCGTCAGATCTCCGAGTTCATGTCGCGAGAGCGTGACCTGAAAAGCCGGGTGACCGGCGCGATGATCTACCCGATCGTGCTGATGTGTGTCGCGACGGGCGTGGTGACGTTCTTGCTTTCGTGGTTTATCCCGAAGTTTTCTGGGATATTCGAGCAGTTCGGCCAGGATTTGCCTTTGATCACACGGATCATCCAGGGCGTGAGTCTTGCGGTGCGTGAGTACGGGCCTTTCATCCTTGTCATTGCGGCTTTACTGGCAATCGTCGGCAAGCGTGCACTGGCGACGCCGGGCGGGCGACGGTTCCGGGATAAATGGATACTCAAGGTGCCGGGCGTCGGTATGGTGACGGCGAGGTTCGCGCTCGTGCGTTTTTGCCGGATGCTGGGCACGCTGCTTGGCGCGGGTGTGCCGCTGATCATGTCTTTGCGCGTGGCGCGTGAAGCGATCGGCAACCAGATCCTTTCCGATGCTTTGGATGAATCGATCGACCGCGTGCAGCGCGGCGACAGTTTAGCGCGCGGCTTGGCAACGTGCCCGGGGTTGTTCCCGCCGTCGGTTTTGGAAGTCATCGCGGTGGCGGAAGAGTCCGGGCAGCTAAGCGCGGAGCTCGATCGGTTGGGTGTAGATAATGAACAAGAGTTGGACCGTCGCCTGCGGATGCTGGTGTCGTTGGCAGAGCCGGCGTTGCTGTTTGTCATGGCGACGCTCGTGGGGACGATCGTGATCGGTATGCTGTTGCCGGTGTTCGATCTTTGGGACGCGATTCAGTAGAGGTTAATCATGATGAACAAGAACAAACGTCAAACACGTAGCCGTGGTTTCAGCATTCTCGAACTGCTGCTGGTGCTGGTCATCCTTGCCGTGCTGTCGGCGATCGTCGGTGTGCGCTTCGCCGGCCAATCAGAGAAAGCAAGGATCACGGCCGCGAAGACACAGCTAAGCGACTTCAAGACCGCGCTGGGCACGTATGAACTGCAAGTCGGTTCGTACCCGACGACTCAGCAGGGATTGGAAGCGCTGATCGAAGAGCCTTCCGATGCCGAGGGCTGGTCCGGTCCATACCTGGAATCGGACGTTGTGCCGGTGGACCAGTGGGGTAACGAATGGCAGTACCGATGCCCGGGCACGCATAACGAAGACGGATTCGACCTGTATTCCTACGGCCCCGATCAACGGGCCGGGGGTAACGATGACATCGCCAATTGGACCACGAGCAAGTGAACCCACGCATGCGCACAACCCGCAGATCGGCTCCCGGCTTCACGCTGCTCGAGCTGATCCTCGTGCTGGTGCTGATCGCCACACTCACCACACTGGCGACACCCGCACTGAGCGGTTTTGCGCGGCGGGCGGCGCTGGATAACACCGCGGCGGAACTGTTCACCTTGACGCAGCAGGCGCAGACACGCGCGATCCACGAAGCGAATACGTACCGCGTAGTAATCAACCTTGAGCAGCGCGAAGCGTACATCGAGCACATCGGCGATGAAGGCTACGAACAAACCGTCGGCACGGGTGTCGAGTCGGTTCAGTGGAACAACACGATCGAGATCGATACGGATGTCGAAAAGAGCGGCTACAACGAGATCATGCTCTACTTCGAGCCGACGGGCCTGGTGACGCCGGGCACGGTGATCGTCGAGCAGGAAGATCGGTTCGTTGTGATTACCTGCGAAGCGGCGACCGAGCGATACCGGATCATGGGTAAGAGCGAAGTGAAGGGCCTGGAAGCCCAGGAGGTGCTCAATGCGCTGCGCCTCTGAGATGAAGAGTGAGTTTGAAAGCACACTTTGCCCTGCGGGCCAAAGTGTGGCACCCGATCAAACCTCTGGTCCCCTCTCCCCTCGGGAGAGGGCTAGGGTGAGGGCCGGATTGATTGGGTATACAGACAGCACCCCTCGTTCAAAAACAAAATCCGCTGTATCAGATGATGCAATTGCAATTAGTAAATCAAAGGTCACCGGCCCTCACCCCGGCCCTCTCCCGAGGGGAGAGGGGGTAGAGCGGTTGCGCGTTCCGATTGAAACTGAAACGATTGGGTGCCACACTTTGACCCGAAGGGCAAAGTGTGCGGTGGAAAGACTCAGCACACTTTGCTGCTGCGCAGTCAACTCCGGTCCCCTCTCCCCTCGGGAGAGGGCTAGGGTGAGGGCCGGGTTGATTGGGTGTACAGACTTTACCCATCGTGCAGAAAAAGAATCTGCTGTATCAGAAGAAGTAATCGCAGTAAGTAACTCCAAGGTTGTTGGCCCTCACCCCGGCCCTCTCCCAGGGGGAGAGGGGGTAAGGCGAAGGCATACTCAACGAGGATTCTCATTACTCGAAGTTTTGGCGGCGTTGTTATTGGTGGCGATCGTGTTGCCGGTGTTGATGGGGGCATTAAACACGGCGACGCATATCGGCGGGTTGGCACAGGACCGGGCGGAGGCGGCGCGGCTGGCGGAAAACAAGATCAACGAGATCCTGCTGGATGAGAGCTGGCAGTTCGGGGACGACACCGGAGAATTTGAAGTTGAGGACGAAGAAACAGGACAGTCGGGGCGTTATACCTGGGTGCTGCAGGTCGAGGAATGGCTCGACCCGAGCGTGCGGAAACTCACGATGACGGTGCGTTGGGAGCGGCGCGGCCGACCCCAGACGATCACGCTGACCACAGCCGTGCATGACGAAAGCGATACATGAGGCCTCGAAACCGTGCATTTACGTTGATTGAGCTGATCCTGGCGATCGCGATCACCGCGATCCTGGCGGCGACGGTCTACGCGAGCCTGATGATTGCGACGACGACGCGCGACAAGGCTTCGAGCACGATCGGCAAGGACCGCACGTTGAGCCTGGCGCTGGAACTGGTGCGGCGTGATCTGCAATCCGTTCCGCCGCCGACCGGTGAAATGGCCGGTGGATTCCTTGGTGAAGACGACAGCCAGCAGGACGTGATCAGCTTTACCACCGCCAACAGCTTCCTCCCGCCGGACGGCAAGCTGTCTGATTTGATCAACGTCAGTCTTGAACTGGCAGAAGATACGGACGATAGCGATACGTTCATGCTTGTGCGTTATATCACAACGAATCTGCTCGCACCGGCGACAACGGACCCGGAGGAGCAGATACTTGCACGCGGACTGACCGGCTGGAATGTTGAATACAGCGACGGGTCGGACTGGGTCGATGACTGGGACTCAACCCAGCAGGACAACACGCTGCCGCTGGCGGTGCGTATCACGTTGTATCATCCGGATGAGGATTCGAAGTATTCAAACTCTGATGACCTGATGTTCACACAGATCATCGCGATGCCGGCCGGAACGCGCTCGGACAGTATCCTGTCGGGGGTGGGAAGATGATTAGAAAGATACATTCCGATCTGTCCGGTCCCCTCTCCCCTCGGGAGAGGGCTAGGGTGAGGACCGGATTGATTGGAGGCACAGACTATATAGAAGGTGTGCAGGATCAATACACCTCGCGATACGAACCTGCTGCATCAGATGATGCAATTGCAGAAAGTAAATCAAAGGTATTCGGCCCTCACCCCGGCCCTCTCCCGAGGGGAGAGGGGGTAGAGCGCCTGACCACTATAAAGCGTCAACGTGGTGCGGCGCTGGTGGTGGTGTTGGCGATGATCGTGTTCCTGGTGGCGATGGCGTTGGTGTTTGCTCGACAGATGCAGACCGAAGCGGTCACTGCGGGGAACAATGTCTCACAGGTGCAGGCGCGGATGATCGCAATGGGGGTGATCGAGGCGATCAAGGCGGATTTGCAGAACTCGATCGATGCGGGTGAGAACCCGGCGATAGATTTTCTTGAAGTACAAGCAGAACCCCTGGGCAACGGATTGTTCTGGGTGATCGCGCAGGACTTTACGACGGATGAAGAGCCGACCTACGGCGTGGTGCCGGAGAACACGCGGCTGAATGTGAGTGTCACGCCCCCCGAGGCGCTATCCGGGTTGATCGGCTTGAACAGCGAAATCTGTAACGCGATCGCCGACTGGGCGGATGGCGACGACGAGATACGTGACGGTGGCGCGGAGTCCGACTATTACCTGGCGCAACGCATCGGTTACGAAGCGAAGAACAGCCGATTCGAGACACTCGAAGAGTTGCTGCTGGTGCGTGATGTGGATGAACTGATTCTTTACGGCGAAGACACAAACCGCAACGGCGTACTTGATGACAACGAGAACGACGCTGCGGCAACCCCGCCGAGTGATAACGCGGACGGCTCGCTGGACGTGGGTTTGTATCCGTACCTGACGGTGTACAGCGTCGAGCCGAACAAGACCGTTGACGGCGAGGACCGGACAAACCTGAATCAGGGCGGCGAGTTGTTCCAGTTGTTGCGAGATGAGCTTGAAGAAAAGCGGTTCAACGAGGTGTCGCCGCAGGTCCTGACGGGCCGGCCGTTCCAGAACGCGCTCGACTTTGCGATCAAGCTGAAGCTGACGGATGAAGAGTTCGCGAAACTACAGGACAAAGTCACCGCGAACAATCAGAACGTGCAGCGTGGCTTGATCAATGTGAACACGGCGCCGGCGGAGGTGCTGGATTTGTTGCCGGGGCTTGAAGAGGGCGACGGGCAGAAGATCGTTTCGGCGCGCGACACCGATCAGGAATCGATGTTATGGCTGGTCGACGCGTTAGATAAAGAGAAAGCGGTCGCGGCGGCGAATCTGCTGACGACGCGCAGTTTTCAGTTTGGCGCGGACATCCTGGCGGTGAGTGGGGACGGCCGAGGGTTCGTGCGTTACCGCGTGGTGATCGACACGTTGTCGAGCAACGGCGAAGAAGTGGAGGGCCCGCGTGTGGTGTACCTGCAGGACATCACGGACCTGGGTTGGCCGATCGATCCGGAGATTAGAGTTGCCTTACGTCAAGGAGCAACGGTGGACGAAGTATCTGAACAATACGGATCGGGGGTGCATTAGTGGCACGTGATGCGAAGAAGCATCTTGTGATGTTGATCGACGAGCACCGTGTGGTCGCCGCGGCGCCGGGTGATGCGCAGCCAGTCAAGATCGATCTGCCCGGTCGCTGGTCCGACATGGATGCGGCGACACTGGGCGCGTTACTGAAGAACCAGTTGGGCTCGCACCGTTTATCGCTGGGTCGCGTGGTGGTGGGCGTGCCGGTGTCATGGGTGTTGACGCAGCGATTGAGCGTGCCGTCGACCGATACGAACGTGGCGGCAGGCGTGGTAAAGATGCGCGTCAGCCGGGACTATGCGACGGACGCGGGCAACCTGGTTGCCGACTATACGATCAGCCGAAGCAGCGGGGCGAGCGAGGTGTTGATCGGCGTGACGACGCGCAAGAAACTGGAGAGCCTGACCAAGACGCTTGCAGAAGCAGGGCTGACGCCGGTTGCGATCCACGTGACGGCGCAGGCATATGTCAACGAGAAGCAGGCGGACACGACGCTTGTGCGTATCGATCCGCCGATGGCTGAGTTGGCATTGGTGCGTGACGGCAGGACGGTCGGATTGCGTTCGCTGTGCGATACGCTCGATAACGACCCGGCCGGTGCGGCGCGTGCGATCACGGCCAACATCGCGTCCGACCCGCAGCTATCAAGCAATCAAAGCGAACTCGTGCTGGCATCCGATCCGGCAACGGGGATCGATCCGCACAGCATCGCCTCGCACCTGAACGGTGTAGCGGGTGGTTCGACATCCGTGATCAATGAATCTGTGATCGATGCGATGCGGCGGCGTGCACAACAGCACGACATGCTGGACCTGCTGCGTTGTCGAGCCTCGAAGGAAACGGGCAGGGGCCTGACCAAGACGCAGCGGATCGGCGTGGGTGTTGCGGCGCTGGTGGTTCTGTTGATTCTTGCGGTCGGTGGGTTGTGGTGGAGCCGAGAGCATCGGTTATCAACGCTGCAGGCAACGGCGGCGGGGATGGCGTCGGATGTTGAGATGCTCAGCGAGGTGAAGTCGCGGCTGGATGAATCCGCGCCGTGGTTTGATAAGCGCGTGGACATGCTTTCGTGCATGCAGGTGCTGACCGAATGCGTGCCGCAGCGAAGTGAATTACGGCTGACAGAGTTCCGGTTGAACGCGGATAAGAGCGGTTCGCTACAGGGCCGGGCCGAGACGCGCAGCCAGATGCTCGAGTTTTTGAGGACGATGCAGGCGTCGGAGAGTTTAAGCAGCGTTGCGCTTCGTGACTCGGCACAGACACAGAACGACCGGGGCGAAGTACGATTTGAAATCGTGTTCAACTATATCGCTGGAAAGGGGGGCCGCTGATGTCTAAACGCGAGCGATTACTGGCCTGGGCGGTCGCGCTGATCGTCGGTTTCTTCGTAGCCGATCGTTTGCTGATCTCGCCGATGCAGGTGTACCTGAGCGATCTGCGCGAACAAGCGGACACGCTTGAGCAGCAGATTGATGAAGACATGGTGCTGGTGGATAACCGTGAACTGATCCTCTCTCGCTGGGAAGAGCGCAAGCTCGCGGGGTTGTGGAGCAGCCCGGCATCGGCGCGATTGAACGTGCAGGGCCAGGTCAGCCGGGTGGCGGAAAGTTCCGGATTAACGCTGAACAACCTCAGCGCCGGCGGCAACCTGAGCAGCCCGCCGTTTACGGAAGTGCGTTTCAGCCTGACCGCAACGGGCGAATTAAGTTCGGTCGCAAAGTTCCTCCAGAAGGTCCAGCAAGCGCAGATCCCGTTGGCGGTGTTGTCATGCGACATCGCCAGGCGTGACGACAGCAGCAACCGCCTGACGCTTCGGCTGACGGTGTCGACGCTGGTGTTGAGCGAAGAGGAGGGTGCATCATGAAAACAAAGTCAAACATGATTATCGCGATGTGCTGCCTGTCTTCGCTGTTGATGCTGAGTGCTTCGGCGTCGGCGCAGGAAGAAAAGATCGATGCTTCGGCATGGACGGCCAAGGAAGTCTCCAAGGAAACGATGGAGAAGGTGATCAACGGCAACCTGTTCGTACCGAGCCAGCGTCGCGCCCCGCGTGTTGAGCCGGCTCCGGGTGAAGCAGGCCAGGAACAACCTGAACAGACTTACGAGCCGCAGCCCGAGCCGGAAGACCCGGACCGTGCGTATCGGTTCATCGGCGTCAGTTACACGGGCGAACGCTGGCTGGCGTTCTTTGAGAACATGCAGACGCGCGAGGTCTTCCGCGTAGGCGAGGACGAAATCTTTGCCAGTGGAAAGCTGGGTGCGATCAGCCACGACGTTGTCGAGTATCAGGTCGGTGATGAGCAGCGCAATATCCAGATCGGGTACGACCTGACCGGCGCGCTTGCCAGTCGATCATACAGCTCAAGTTCATCAAGCTATTACAGTTCTTCCGGTGATGGCAGGTCTACCTCGTCAGAGAACGTTTCCGGCAGTAACGCATCGAGCAGCAATGATTCCAGCGACACGGGTTCAAGCACAGCCGACATTCTTCGCCGGCTCCGCGAACGGCGGGAGCGTGAGAGCCAGTAGGAGTACAACTATGAGACGTCTATTTACACTATCCACGACCCTGTTTGTATGCACGGTGTTGTCCGTCGCGCCTGTGAGTTTCGCACAGGATGAAGGCAACACTGCCGCGGACGAGCAGGCGCCGAACCTGACGCTCAGCGAGCAGCAAGAGCAGGCGCCCAACACGCCGTTGATCAACGGCAACGGCCTGCTGATGAACTTCAGCGACGCGCCGCTGCAGACCGTGCTCGAGTACCTGTCCGAACAGGCCGGGCTCATCGTTGTCAACGACACCACGGTCGACGGGCGCATCACGGTCGTCAACCGTCAGCCGATCACGATCGATGAAGCGATCAACCTGATCAACACGCTGCTGATGGAGAAAGGTTACACGGCGGTGCGTCGGGATCGTCTGCTGCGCATCGTTCGTTTGCAGGATGCCAAGCTCGACGCGATCCCCGTGCGTTACGGCAACGACCCGGACCAGATCGGCAACACGGACACGATCATCACGCAGATCGTTCCGATCCGTTACGCGGATGCCAAGAGTCTTGCGGATGATCTTTCGCCGCTGATCGATACCGAAATCGCTGAGGTAGCCGCGAATGAAGCGAGCAACTCGCTTATCATCACGGACGCGGAGGCGAACATCAAGCGTATCGTTCAGATCGTCAATGCGGTGGACAAGTCGATCTCATCGGTGACGCAGGTGCGTGTCTTCCAATTGCAATACGCGGACGCCGAAGACACCGCGCAATTGCTGGAAGAGACATTTGAGGATAGGGAGAGCGCGGATTCCGCGGTCGGCCGGGCGATTCAGAGGCGTTTCAGCCGTTTCGGCCCGCCCGGGATGGGCGGCAATGATGACAGCAACACACAAGTGCAGGGCCGTGAAGTCAGCGCCGCCTCCGACGAGCGAACCAACAGTGTTGTCGTCAGCGCATCGCCCGAGTTGATGACGGTTGTCGAGGAAGTGATCAACCAGCTCGACGCCGACACCACCGCGCGCGAGTCCGTGCTGGTGTACCACGTCAAGCACATTCTCGCGACCGACCTGGAGACGGCGTTCAACGACCTGTTTGATGAAAATTCATCCTCCAGCAGCAACAACAGCCCGCGCGATCCGCGCAGCCGCAACAACAACAACAGCAGTTCCAGCAGCGATTCGTTCGCCGGCAGCCTGGTCGGGCAGGTGACCACGGTCGCCGATGAGGCAACCAACACACTGATGATCCTCACCCCTGAGCGCAATCACGATCGCATCATGGCGATCCTGGAATCACTCGACACACAACAGCCGCAAGTGTTGATCCGCGTGCTGATCGCTGAAGTTTCTATCGATGACCAACTGGATGTCGGCGTCGAAGGCGAACTCTACAACGTCGGCGGATCGGTCGACAGCCTGCTGACGGACTTCAGTGTCGCCGCGGCGAGCGGCGGTTTCCAGGCGGTCCTGCTGGATACCGATGACTTCCTGTTGAACATCCGCCTGTTGCAGGAGGTCGGCAAGCTGGAGGTCGTGTCTCGGCCTTACATCCTGGCTTCGGATAATCAGCCATCGAACATCCTGATCGGTGAAGAGTTCCCGTTCGTCACCAACACGCGCGAGACCGACGCAGGCAACACGATCAACACGATCGAGTACCGCGAGATCGGCCTGATCCTCGACGTCACGCCTCAGATCAACCCGGACAACCGCGTCACGCTCGACGTGTCGCAGGAACTGTCAACGATCAGCGGCCGAACGGTAGCGATCTCCGAGCAGCTCGACGCGCAGGTCATCGCCAAGCGTTTCGCAGAGACACGCGTCGCCATCCAAGGCGGACAAACCATCGTGATCGGCGGATTGATGGAAGACCAGTACACGCTGACCGAAAGCAAGGTCCCATTGCTGGGTGACATCCCCGGCCTGGGCGCGCTGTTCCGTCGTAAGCAGGAGACCAAGAGCAAGACGGAACTGTTGCTGTTCCTGACGCCCGAGATCGTGACCGATGTGGGGACACTCGAAAAGATCGGTGAAGGCATTTACAAGAGCACCGAGATCGTCGAAAACGCCGTCGAACCCGGCACGCTGGAGAAACATCTGTTTAACATGAAGACGCGCTACGAGAACGAAAGTACGGACGAGCAAGTAAACGAATCGGAAGAATAATCACCGGTCGTTATATTGATAAACCCCCATAACCCCGGGCAAATGCCCGGGGTTTTTCTTATCCCCTCTCCCCTCGGGAGCCCCCCGGAGTTGGTTAGGGTGAGGGCCGGGTGGATTGTGTGTGAAGACTCATTTGAATGAACAAGGCCGAAGCATAAACACCAATAAACAAAGCTCGTTCATTCCACTACGGCCCTCACCCCGGCCCTTGTATCTTAATACACATCTCTTGGTGTACAAGAGACGGCCCCGTTCAGGCCGCCGCGCGCGGCGGGTTGAACGGCTGGGTGCGAGTTCGACCGGCCCTGGGGCAACCCTGCCCGCGGAGAGCCTGAACCGGCCCGGCGAAGGGTTGTGCCCGAACAGTCGCAAGAGTCGTCGGCCGTGCCGACAAGCTCGCATCTACAAGGAAGGGACCTTACCCATGCCCGATCATGTACGCACCGTCGGCATCGATGTCTGCAAGCAACATCTCGATGTCCATCTTCAACCCGACGACCGATCATGGCGTGTCGACAACAACGCTCAAGGCGTCGAGCAACTCACACAGCAGCTCGCCGAACTCAAACCGCAACGCGTCATCGTCGAGTCCACCGGCGGCTACGAACGGCCCGCGCTCTACGGCCTGCTCGCCGCCGAGCTGCCTGTCGCGCTGGTCAACCCCAGGCCCGTCCGCGACTTCGCCAAGGCCATGGGCCTGCTCGCCAAGACCGACCGCATCGATGCTCGCGTCCTGGCGATGTTTGCGCGGCACGTGCCCACGCGCGTCAGTGTCCTGCCTGATCAAAGGCAAAAAGCGCTCAAACAACTGGTCACACGCAGGCGGCAGCTCGCCGAACAGGTTGTCGTGCAACGCAACCAGCTCGAACACGCCGACCTGCCCGTGGTCTGCGAGTCGATCCTGCGTACCGTCTGCCACCTGCAGACCGAACTGGCCGCGATCGAGTCGATGATCCAACAACTGATCGATGAGGATGAACAACTTAAGCAACGCGACAACACGCTGCGCAGCGTCCCGGGCGTCGGCCCGGCGACCGCACGCGTGCTGGTCACCGAACTGCCGGAGCTGGGCAACGCCAGCCGTCGGCAGATCGCCGCGCTGGTCGGGGTCGCGCCTTACAACGACGACTCGGGCAACCGCCGCGGCGCCCGACGCATCCGAGGCGGCCGCGCTACCGTCCGAAAAGCCCTGTACATGGCCACCCTCGTCGCCACCCGACACAACCAAGTCATCCGCGAGCACTACCAGCACCTGCAAAGCCAAGGCAAACCCAAAAAGGTCGCCCTGGTTGCGTGCATGCGGAAGCTGTTGATCTACCTCAATACCCTCCTGACGGAAACAAACAATGCTTGACAATCAAGACAGTCGCTCTCCCGCGGGGAGAGGGGGGTGGAGCGTCTGCGCGTTTCGATAGAATTAGAAACGATTGGATGCCATACTTTGATCCGAAGGGCGAATCGAATTCAAAATAAAAAACCCGACCAGGATGGTCGGGCTATGTGTGAGTTTCCGGGGAGGGTGGGTTTTACAACGTGACCTCACGGCAGGATTCGCTGGAGGTGTAGATGGCGTCGATGATGGATTGGACGAGTTCGCCTTGATCGCCGGTGGCGATGGGAGCGCTACGGGTTTGACAGGCTTTTTCGAAGTCGGCCAACTGCTGCTGGTGCATTTCGACTTGCGGCAGGTAGAGTTTGCTGTCGGCGTTGCGGTTGTTCAGTTCGTTGGCGAGGACGACGTGATCGCCGAAGAGCTCGAAGACCATACCGCCCTTGTCGCCGTAGAACGCCATCTGGTTGACGGGGATTTTGTCTTCGGGCGCGTTCATCGCCCAGGCGACGTCAATGTTAAGCGATGTGCCGTCCTCGAAGTGGATCATGGCGTGCGCTTCATCTTCGACATCGAACACGCCGTCGTAGTTCGGCGGGCCGGCCCACATGCTTTCGTAGAGGTAATCCTTGATGGGGCTGCCGAAGTGCGAGTAGGTCTTGCCGCTGACGCGCGAGGGCTTTTTACCACCGAGCAGGTAGAGCGAGAGGTCGATGACATGCACGCCGATGTCGATCAACGGCCCACCGCCGGACTGGGCCTTGGTGGTGAACCATCCGCCGAGCCCGGGGATGCCGCGTCGGCGGATGAGTTGTGCCTTGGCGTGATAGACCTTGCCGAGCGCGCCGGTGTCGATCAGTTGCTTGGCGCCCTGGCCGACGGTCGAGAAGCGCTGGACGTAGCCGATCTGCAGGATACGGCCGGTGTCTTTCACGACGGCGTTGATGTCCTTGCATTCTGCGGTGTTCATCGCCATCGGCTTTTCGAGCAGCACGTCCTTGCCCGCTTTCATCGAAGCGATTGCAAGCGGTTTGTGATCGATATTGGGCACGCCGACGACCACGGCGTCGATCGAGCCGTTAGCCAACAGTTTGTCGGCGTGATCGTAGCTGGGCACACCGCCAACATCGGCGGCGAGCTTGGCGGCTTTATCCGGCAGGATGTCCGCGACGCCCCCGATTTTCATGCCCATTTCTTTTGCCGCCAGCGCGTGTACACGACCAATCGTGCCGGCACCGATGATGCCAAGTGTGATACCCAATTGCGTGATCCTTTGTATGTGAGCGTGTTTTAATGGCCGGTATGTCCGAAGCCGCCTTCACCGCGGCTGGTGGGTGGCAGCTCATCCACTTCCTGCCACTGTGTACGGGGTACTGGTTTAATAAGCATCTGTGCTATACGCATGCTGCGCGTAACTTCAAACGGTTCTTTACCGTGGTTAATCAACGGGACCATGACCTCGCCGCGATAGTCGGCGTCGATGGTGCCGGGCGCGTTGGGCAGGGTTATCCCGTACTTGGCGCCGAGCCCGGAGCGCGGACGGACCTGCGCTTCGTAGCCAACGGGCACCGCCATCGCGAAACCGCAATGGATCATACGTACTTCCCCGGGTGGGATCATGATCGACCCAACGACGGCGGCGTGCAGGTCCATGCCCGCCGCGTGGTCGGATTGGTAATCTGGTAAAGGAACATCCTCGTTGCCGGGCAGGCGTTTAATCGGGACATCAATGGTTTCGACGTTTATTCCCATGCGGAGATGATACCGCAAGCGGGGCATCTGTTGTATGCTGTGCCCCGGGCAACACACATCAATAATGCACCAGGGACTCCATTTATGCACTTAAGTATCAGACAGGTTTTGGCAGGCTCGATGCTGTTTCTACTTTTGCTTCTTCTCGGTCAGGTGGCACAGGCACAGATGAACAATCAACAGGTCAAACTCGGGATCGATGTGCTGCGTGAATCCAATTACGAGATTTTGCGTGGCAAGAAGTTCGGGCTGGTGGCGCACCCGGCGAGCGTGGACAGCCGCTTCATGCCGACGGTCCAGTCGCTTAACAGCATCAAGAACGGGGAGCTGGTGGCGCTGTTCGGGCCGGAGCACGGCGTGTATGGCGATGTCTATGCCGGGGACAAGATCGAGAACCGCACCGATCAGCGGACCGGCCTGCCTGCGTATTCGCTCTATGGGGAAAACCGCAAGCCGACGCATATGATGCTCGAGGGCCTCGACGCGCTGGTGTTCGATCTTCAGGATATCGGGGCTCGCAGCTACACGTTTGTGAGCACGATGCGTGCTTGTCTTGAAGCGTGTGCCGAGGAAGACATCGAGTTCATCGTGCTGGATCGGCCGAACCCGTTGGGCGGAGACCGGATCGAAGGCGGGATGGTTGAAGAAGGGTTCGAGTCGTTCATCTCACACGTCCCCGTGCCTTACGTGCATGGCATGACGATGGGCGAGTTGGCATTGCTGGTGCGGGACAAGTACGCACCGGATTACAAGAAGCTGACGGTCGTGCCGATGGAGGGTTGGCACCGGTACATGCCATGGCAGAGCACGGGCCTGAAGTGGGTGATCACGAGCCCGCACATCCCGCACGCCGAAACGTGTGCGTACTACGTCGCGACGGGGATCATCGGGGAGCTGAACACGATATCGATCGGCGTGGGATACACGCAGCCGTTCGAGTTGGTCGGCGCGCCGGGGATTAACGGTGAGTATCTTGCACGCGCGCTGAACAGCCAGTGGGATGATCCTCACGATTTGTATACACGGCTGAATGAGCACAAGCTGCTGCGTATGAATTCGCATCACGCGCCGCTGGGGGTGACGTTCCGGCCGGTGTGGTTCAAGCCTTTCTACAGCCGGTTCAAGGGTGAGGTCTGCCAGGGGGTGCAGGTGTACATTGATCTGGATCAGCCGGCGAACCTGGTGGAGATCAACTTCAAGGTGGCTCAGACCCTGGGCCCGAAGCTGATGTTCGGCGACGGCAAGCGTGATCGGTCGTTCGATATCGCGACCGGCACGAACGAGGCGAGGCTGCTGCTGATGGAAGGCGCCCCGCTGGAGGGGCTGTTCGCCCGCTGGCGTCAGCAGTGCAAGCAATTCCGCGAGGATCGCAAGCCGTACCTGCTCTATGAATGAGCGGCAAATTGTTCTATAATCTTTGCCCCGGCGGGTGGATGACATCCGCTGGGGGCTGTTAATTTAGCTTATATAGCCGCAAATGAACGCTAATAGACGCGAATAGGATTGTGGCTGGTGGCTGGTGGCTGGTGGCTGGTGGCTGGTGGCTGGTGGCTGACAGAGTATAGATCCCCAATCCCGAATCCCCATTTGCGTTGATTCGCGTCCATTTGCGGCTAAACAAAAAACCCGAACATTCACCCCGAATTCATAGAGACACCCCATGCAACCCAAAGACTTCTTCCCCAAACTCGGACTGAGCGAAACCATGTCGGGCCTGGCGTACGACGGCAAGAACCCGCAGGCCGGCGGCCAAGCGATCGACATCCATAGCCCGATCGACGGCAGCAAGCTCGGGTCGGTCACGCTCGCGACGCCGACCGAGACGGAGAAGGCGATCGATAGCGCGGCCGAGGCGTTTAAGAAGTGGCGCACCGTGCCCGCGCCCGTGCGCGGTGAACTGGTCCGACGGTTCGGCGTGAAGCTGCGTGAATACAAGCAGACGCTCGGCGCGCTGGTCGCGTGGGAAGTCGGCAAGATCACGGCGGAAGCCGAGGGAGAAGTGCAGGAGATGATCGACATCTGCGACTTCGCGGTCGGTTTGAGCCGGCAGTTGTATGGCTTGACGATTGCAAGCGAGCGCTTCGAGCATCGACTCACCGAGCAGTGGCACCCGATCGGGCCCATCGGCGTGATCAGCGCGTTTAACTTCCCCGTCGCGGTGTGGGCATGGAACCTGGCGCTGGCGCTCGTTTGCGGCGACGCGGTGGTGTGGAAACCATCGGAAAAAGCACCGTTCTGCGCACTGGCGTGTCAGAATCTGTTGAACGAAGTGATCGACGAGATGGATGAATGCCCGGCGGGGATCAGCGCTGTGGTCGTCGGACTGCGCGATACGGGGGAAGTGATTTCCAACTCGAAGAAGCTGCCGCTGGTTTCTGCGACGGGTTCGATCCCGATGGGCAAGGCGGTCGGCAAAGCGGTCGGCGCTCGGCTGGGACGGGCGCTACTGGAACTAGGTGGGAACAACGCGATGATCCTGACGCCAAGTGCGAATCTTGATCTGGCGTTGCCGGCGATCACGTTCGCTGCGGTCGGCACATGCGGGCAGCGCTGCACGAGTCTGCGTCGGTTGATCGCGCATAAGTCGGTTAAGGACACGATCGTTGAGCGCCTGGTCAAGGTGTACGACCAGATCAAGATCGGCAACCCGGTTGAAGAGGGCACGCTGATCGGCCCGCTCATCGATGAAGCCGCGGCCGAGGCGATGGACAAGACGCTTGCGGCGGTGAAACAGCAGGGCGGCAAGGTGCTATATGGCGGCGGGCGCGTGACGGAAGGCGTCCCGGCGGACGGCGTGTATGTGAAACCCGCGATCGTCGAGATCGCGCCGGATGCCGAGTGCGTGCAGACCGAAACATTTGCGCCGATCCTGTACGTCATCACCTATGACGACTTCGACGAAGCGGTACGGATTCACAACGATGTGCCGCAAGGATTGTCCAGCGCGGTGTTCACCGACAACGTGCGCGAAGCGGAACTGTTCTGCGGCCCGGCCGGCAGCGACTGCGGCATCGCCAACGTCAACATCGGCACGAGCGGCGCGGAAATCGGCGGCGCGTTCGGCGGCGAAAAAGAAACCGGCGGCGGCCGGGAATCGGGCTCGGACGCATGGAAAGCCTACATGCGCCGCAGCACCCAGACGATCAACTACTCTACCGCGCTGCCGCTGGCGCAGGGGATCAAGTTTGATGTGTGAGTAAGAACAGGGGAACCGCGAAGGCGCGAAGAGCGCGAAGAAGAATTGATTAGCCGCGAATGAACGCTAATAAACGCGAATGGGATTTGGTGGCTAGTGGCTAGTGGCTAGTGGCTAGTGGCTGGTCAATGATACGAGGCCAATAACGCACCCTTCCCTAATCCCTAATCCCCAATCCCTAATCCCCATTCGCGTTGATTTGCGTCCATTCGCGGCTAAACTTCTTCGCGCTCTTAGCGCCTTCGCGGTTCAACCATCCTCCTGCTAACCTATATCCCCATGGCGGCGACAACTTTGCTCTGGCTTCGTCGGGGGCTTCGGCTGGCGGATAACCCGGCGCTGGTGGCGGCGTGTGAACGCGCAGCGGATGCTTCCGGGGGAGGGGCGGTCATACCTGTTTATATTGATTCGCCTGACGAGGATGGCGACTGGTCGGCCGGGGCGGCGAGTAAGTGGTGGCTGCATCATTCATTGGCAGCACTAAGTAAATCACTGAAAGACAGGGGCAGCAGGCTGGTTATCCGTCGTGGGCGTTGCGAAGAAGTGTTGCGTGAATTGATTGATGAAAGCGGCGCGGACGCGGTGTATTGGGACCGCTGTTACGAGCCGGCCGCGATCGAGCGGGATAAGCGGATCAAGTCGGCGCTGCGTGATGATGATATTGAAGCGAAGAGTTTTAACCTGTCGCTGCTGTTTGAGCCTTGGGAAGTCAAGACGAAGGCGGGCGATCCTTACAAGGTGTTTACGCCGTTCTGGAAGACATGCACGGATCGGCCCGTGCCGGAGAAGACATGCGAAGCGCCAAACCCCGGAAGCATGCCATCACCGAAGAAGTGGCCCAAGTCGTTTAAGTTGGATGAACTTAAACTACTGCCCAAGATCGATTGGGCGAAGGGGATACGTGAAGCGTGGACGCCCGGCGAACAGGGCGCAGCCGAAGCGATCGAGCAATTTCTGGATGAAGCGATACGCAACTACGATGAGGACCGCGATCGTCCTGATGTGCATGGCACGTCGCGCCTAAGTCCGCACCTGCACTTCGGCGAGATCGGCCCTCGCCAGATATGGCATGCCGTGACGAAACGCATCAATGCCGGCATGAGCCAACATAATCGCAAACACGCCTGGTCCTACCTGCGCGAGGTCGGCTGGCGCGAGTTTGCTTACCACCTGATCTACCACTTCCCGGATACGGCCGACAATCCTCTGCGCCCGGAGTTTAAAAAGTTCCCATGGAAGAAGAACGCCAAAGCGCTCAACGCCTGGCAGAAAGGTTTGACCGGCTACCCGAGCGTCGATGCGGGCATGCGCGAGCTTTGGCACATCGGCTGGATGCACAACCGCGTGCGGATGATCGTCGCATCATTCCTGGTCAAGGACCTGCTCATCAGTTGGCAAGACGGCGCGGCGTGGTTCTGGGATACGCTGGTCGATGCGGACCTTGCAAGCAACACGCTTGGCTGGCAGTGGACGGCCGGGTGCGGTGCCGATGCTGCGCCGTACTTCCGCGTGTTCAACCCGACGCTGCAAGGCAAGAAGTTCGACCCCGATGGTGCGTATGTCCGCAAGTGGGTGCCTGAGCTTGCCAAACTCGAAGATAAATACATCCACGAACCTGCCAAAGCCCCGGCCGAGGTTCTGAAAGCAGCGGGTATCACATTAGGCAAAGACTATCCCAAACCAATCGTCGACCACAGCGAAGCGCGCGACAAGGCGCTTGCGGCGCTGGACACCATCAAGAAAAGCAAATGAGCAACAACGTCACATTCGAGAAACATGGCAAGAACACACTCGTGCTCGCGGAGCAGCGTATCGATCGGCCGATCGATGAGGTGTTCAAGTTTTTCAGTGATGCATCGAATCTCGAGCGCATCACACCGAGCAGCGTACGATTTCAGATCATCACGCCCACGCCTATCGAGATGAAGGTCGGCACGCTGATCGATTACAAGATCCGCATCAAGGGTTTGCCGATCAGGTGGCGGACGCGCATCGCGGAGTGGGACCCGCCGCACCGGTTTGCGGACGAGCAGCTTAAGGGCCCATACCATCTGTGGTATCACACGCACTGGTTCAAAGAAGATGGTGATGGGACGCTGATCGGCGACCGCGTCGAGTATCGGCCGAAGGGTGGACCCATCATCAACGCGCTGTTCGTCAAGCGTGATGTACGAGCGATCTTCGCACATCGCCAGAAGGTGCTCGCCGACTTGTTTGCTTAAAAGGAGCGCAACGCAATGATGCTCCTGTTGATCCATGCCGGCGCGACGCTGTACATGACGGGCCTGATCTGGTTCGTGCAGGTCGTACATTACCCGCTGATGGCGCGCGTTGGCGAAGGTGGATTTGCTGAATACGAAAAGCATCATCAACGGCTGACGATGTGGGTCGTTGGTCCGCCGATGCTGGTGGAACTGGCGACCGCGATTTGGTTATTGATCGCACCAACGGCGGGGGTTGATTTGTGGATGACGAATGCCGGTCTTGCGATGGTCGTGTTGCTCTGGCTGTCGACAGCGTTCATGCAGGTGCCGCAGCATCGTAAGCTGGAAGGTGGTTTCGATCCGGCTGCGCATCGGTTGCTTGTGAAGAGTAACTGGTTGCGGACGGTGTTGTGGTCGCTGCGAGGGGGGTTGGTGATTTGGATGGTTGGGGGTTAGAGCAGTCGAAGCAGGAGCAGGTGAACAGGTGAGATGGGTCTACTGTTCACATGGTCAACTATTCAGCTGCTCTACTGAACCCGGACCTTCGCTGCGATCAGGACCGGCGTTGAGAACAAAAGCCATTAGCCTTTAGCAATTAGCCATTAGCACAAATCCTAAATCATCAATCCAAAATCATAAATACAATTCGCTACACCCCACACCCTGCCCTAATGCGGCACTTCCTTCACTGCGTTGCGGTTCCAGGCGGGGACGCGGACGACGATCTCGCCTTCGCGTTTGACGATCGCCTGGCAGGCGAGTCGGCTGCTCAGTTCAACGCCGGGCGCTTCGTCGACACGATCGAGTTCTTCATCTTCGGGTTCATCGAAGCATTCTTCACCCTTATCTATATAGACATGGCAGGTGGAGCAGGCGCAGACGCCGCCGCAGGCGTGCTCGATGTTGATACCGTGATCGAGCGCGAGTTCGAGGATCGACTCGCCGATGGCGGCCTTGAGGTCGATCTCCTTCTCATGATTGCCGGTCAACGGTTCCGGGTCTTCCAGGATAAACTTGACGGGCACGATCTCCGGCCCGAGGTCCTTATCATGAGCTTTCATATGCATATCTTGAATCTCCGAATCAGGGCTTTATAGTCAAGGAACATATTGTAGGCGCAATACGGTTTGATGGGTAAGTAGTTTTCTATGTATTTTTACTTCAAATAGTTAGATTTTCTGGCTTGCGTGCTCGGTTCCCGATAAGCTGAACGGCTATGAACGATCAACACCGCAAAGGGCGCCACGGCGATGTAGATGAACAAGTGACGCTGGCTAAAACGACGACGCTGTGGAGCGTCTTTCATCCAAGCCGGGCGGCGCTGATGGTGACGATCGTCACGCTCGTGTCGGCGTTTCTGGTCGGCCAACTGGTAACCCCCACATGGAGTATCCAACACACCGCTTTGGATGTGTATAAGAATGACGCCGGGCAGTTAGTGCACATCGTCCGCAAGAAAGAGGTCAAGCTTGATAAGTTCGTGCAACAGCATGATGCACAACTGACGCGCGAGAAGCTGGATGCGCTCGGGCCCGGCGAGGAGCCGGCCGTGGTCAGTGAAGTCGTCGTACGCGGCGAAATCGTTGATGGCGATCCTGAGCTTGTGTACGAGCGCATCACTGTAGCCAGACACTGGGGCCCGTGGTCATTACTGCCCGCGGCGGTCGCGATCACGTTGTGTCTACTGACGAAAGAACCCATCACGGCGCTGCTGGGCGGGATCGTGATCGGCGCGCTGATGCTGCAACAATACGACCTGACCGGGGCGGTGCTGATCCCGAGCATCGGGACCACGCGAGCGGCGGGTGTGCTGGTGCTGTACCTCTGGCTGCTCGGTGGGTTGATGGGTATCTGGTCACGCACGGGCGCAGCACAGGCGTTTGCAGAGTTCATGACCCGGCACTTTGTGAGTGGGCCGAGGTCTGCTAAGTTCGTCGCGTGGTGTCTGGGTGTGATCTTCTTCCAGGGCGGAACCGTCAGCACGGTGCTCGTCGGCACGACGGTCAAGCCGCTTGCCGATCAGCAGAGGGTCAGCCACGAAGAACTATCTTATATCGTCGACTCGACGGCCAGCCCGATCGCATGCGTGATCGCGTTCAATGCGTGGCCCGCCTACATCCAGGGATTGATCTTCGTGCCGGGCGTCGCGTTTTTAGCGACGGAGTCGGACCGGATGGCGTTCTTCTTCAAGAGCGTTCCGCTGAGTTTCTACGGCATCTTCGCGGTGCTGGGGACATTGCTTCTTTCGTTTGATAAAGCGCCCATCCTCGGCAAGCGCTTCCGCAAGGCAATCAAGCGCGCACGCGAGACGGGCGAGCTGGATGCGCCGGACGCTTCGCCGCTAAGCGCAAAAGAATTGCAGGCCAGCCACGTGCCGGAAGGTTATAAGCCGCGCGTCTATGAATTCTTCATCCCACTGGGTTTGTTGATCGCGATCGCGGTGGGGACATTCTTGTTCAGCGAATCCGGTTCGCCGAACGTGCAATGGGCGTTCGGTGCGGCGTTGATTTTGTCTGCCATCATCGCGCTGGCGCGCGGCATGGAACTGGCGGATGTGATCGAAGGCGTCGGCGAAGGATTGAAAGGCGTCGTCGTGGCGTCGGTCATCCTGATGCTCGCGATCACACTCGGTTCGATCAGCGGCCAGGCCGGCGGCGGGCTGTATCTCGTTGACCTGTTAGGCGATTCCCTGCCTTACTGGCTGATGCCGGTAACGCTTCAGATCATGACGATGGTCATCGCGTTCAGCACCGGCACGAGCTGGGGCACGTACGCGGTCGCCTTCCCGCTGGGCATGCCGCTCGCCTGGGCGATCGCACAACACCACGGCCTGGAACACCCGATGCTCTTCATGATGATCTGCTTCGCGACGATCCTCAACGGCAGCGTCTACGGCGACCAGTGCTCACCCATCTCCGACACGACGGTCCTAAGCTCCATGACCACCGGCTCCGACCTGATGGACCACGTGAAGACACAGTTGGTCCCCGCAACAGCGGCGGCGACACTGGCGGGGATTGCTTGGACGTTGACGGTTTTGCTGTTTGTGTAGAAACAGTTTGGAAGAAGTTTGGGCCACGAAAAGGCACAAAACACACAAAAGGGCTGATTCCCGGTTTTTCTTCAGTTATATCTGAGCATGGAAGATACTTTCTGTGATTGATAGGCCGATCCTTTTGTGGATTCTGTGCCTTTTTGTGGCTGGTTTAGCACTCATACGCTTAATAACTGACGTTGACATTGTTCGTATATAATTGGCTGGTAAGCCTTCTTTATTGTGATGGGTTGGATCATGGATTCATTATCCGAGAAAGTCATCAGTTTTGTTTCCGACTTCACAAGGATTCCAGTAGATCGCATCAAAGAATCATCCACACTCTTTGGCGATCTGGGTGTTGATGGAATGGATGGTGATGAGATTCTTGAAGAGTTTGCCCGAAAGTTCAGTATTGACATGCGTCATTGCCGGATAGACCAACATTTTGGTCCGGAACTCCCGCCCACTTTTTTCTCTTTGATCCGTGGTTTATTTAATCAACCCTTCAGCCGTACAACACCCGAGGAAAGGGCAGGGCTGATACCGATTACAGTTACGGATTTAATCGAATCTGCCCGTCGTGGTTACTGGTGGTTTTGTCATAACCAGTCGTCTGACGGGTCTACCTCTGCCAAGTCATGATATCTAACCAGACCCCAGTCCCTAGACCCCAGCCCCTTTTGTGGATTCTGTGCTTTTTTGTGGCTAATTTCACTACAATATGAAGCGTCTCAATATGGTGATTCTTTGATGTCCTACGAATTCCTCCTAACCTCGCTGATCGTGGTCCTCGTGCCGGGGACGGGGGTGTTGTATACGTTGGCGATCGGGTTAAGCCAGGGATTCCGGGCGAGCGTGGCGGCGGCGGTGGGGTGCACGTTTGGGATCGTGCCGCACATCATTGCGAGCATCGTCGGGCTTGCGGCGGTGCTGCATACGAGTGCAATGGCGTTTGTGGTAGTGAAGTACCTGGGGGTGATTTACCTGCTGTATATGGCGTGGAGCATGTTGCGGCAGAGCGGGGCACTGCAGGTGCCGGAGCAGAAGACGCGGTCGACATCGATCAAGCTGATCCGAGATGGCATCCTGCTGAACGTATTGAACCCGAAGCTGTCGCTGTTTTTCCTGGCGTTCTTGCCGCAGTTTGTTCCTGCTGAGGTGAGTCACCCGACGATGCACATGCTTTTACTGGCGGCGGTATTCATGGGGCTGACGTTGGTCGTGTTCATCGGTTATGGCGCGTGTGCCTCCGCGGCGCGTGACCACGTGATCAGTCGGCCGGGCGTGATGACGTGGCTACGCAGAAGCTTCGCGGGCGCGTTCGGATTGCTCGCGGTGAAGCTGGCGCTGGCGGAGCGATGAAGCAGGCACCAATTCAATTCTGATTTCTTGGCCACGAAAAGGCACAAAATACATAAAAAGGGCGGGTGCTTGGTTTCATGCTCGGTTAATCTGAGCATGGAGGTTATGCTTATGTGTTTGAGGGGACGACCCTTTTGTGGATTCTGTGACTTTTTGTGGCTACTAAGATGAAAGTGAATCGAATGATCCGACAAGTTATCACGATGTGTTTGTGTCTCGTGGTGATCGGGCCGACGTTGGTGCTTGGACAGGTTGTGTTGCGATCGGATGACTGCAAGGTCGAGGTCGATCCTGCGACGCTGGAAGTCGTATTGACGGATAGCGATGGTCAGTCGATAGAGATTTCTTCGCCGCAGGATGGTCTGGGGGTGTCGCGTGTGATTACATCGGATACCAAGTCCGTGTTGTTTGCTTTACCTGAGCGGGGGTGGATGGTCACGGCTGAGTTGGCGGGCAAGCAACTTGTAGTTCACGTCAAATCGATGGAGCCGGGCGAGATTACCTGGCCCATGTTCAAGGCGGATAAGGTGGCCAAGGGTTACATCATCCCGATGTTCGAGGGAGTGTACGCACCGGCTGATGATGTGGAGTGGATGCAGCACCTGATCGAGCATGAATCGCTTGATACCACGGCCGACCTTTCGATGCCGTTTGTTGGGTTTGATCTTGGTGACCGGACGCTGACGTACATCATCGGCAACATGTTTGATAATCAGGTCGACTTCACAGCCGGTAGAGGCGGTATGGCGGACGTGTCGGTGACGCACAGGTTCATGCCGAACTGGAAGACGATGGAATACAGCGTGGTCGTTGAAGTTGGCGACGCATCGCCGATCGAGCCGGCCAAGGCGTATCGGCGGTTCCTGAAAGAGCGCGGTGAGTTCGTCTCGCTCAAAGAAAAGATCGAAGCGAACCCACATGTTGATAGACTGCTCGGCGCGGCGCAAGCGTACCTGTGGGATCATGGCGTGTTCAGCCACATGGACGTGACGGACTGGAAAGTTTTTGCCGAGAAGCTGATCGAAGCCGGTGAGGCTAAAGATGATTCTCTTTTCGGTATGGATATATGGTCTGAATTCGGAGATGAAGCCAAACAAGCGGTCCAAGACATCATCACCGAACAGTGGCCGAGTAAGTATCAGAAGTCACTCGTTGCATCAGAGCTAAGTAACATTTTAGTGTGGTTGATCAACACACGATCGGGACCATATTCGCTTAATCGCAAGATTATTCTCGGTCGATTTTGCGAAATATACGCTGGAGTGGTTCGGCCGTACGACGAGTGGGGCGATGGCATCTCGATAAAGATGTTAGATGTTTTGCAGAATGCGGGGCTTGATCGGATGGTGTTATGCCTGGGCGATCTGAGTACCGCCGAGTCGAAGCCGCAGGTCGCGGCGAGGGCGGATGAGTTGGGCTACTTATTCGGGCCTTACGATGCGTACCACAGCATCCACCCGCCGGTGGGACATCCGGATTACAACGAGAACAACACCTGGGAGACCGCGCAGTTCCCGTCTGAGCTTTTCGAGACCGGCCCGATCGTGAAGGCCGATGGCACGAAGAGGGCGGGATTCAAGAAGATCGGCTATCTCCTGAGCCCACTTGCCGCCCGACCATACGTCGAGCAGCGGGTGAACAACTATATGTCACGTGTGCCTTATACCGCGGTGTTCGTGGATTGCGATGCTTTCGGCCAATACTTCGATGACTACAGCCCGGACCATACCGCCACGAAGCAGGACGACCTGAACGCCCGGCTGGATCGCATGAACTGGTTGAGCAGCGAGCACGGCTTGGTCGTCGGCAGCGAGGGGGGCAACGCCTGTGCCGCCTCGGCGATCCACTTCGCCCATGGGATGCTGACCCCCGTCATCGGATGGGGCGATACCGACATGCGCGATAAGAACTCGCCTTACTTCACCGGCGCCTACTGGCCGCCCGAAGGCCCGGGGGTCTTTATCAAGCAGGCGCCGCTCAAGCCCAAGTACAAGAAGTTCTTCTACGACCCGCGATACAGGCTGCCCCTCTACCAGGCGGCATTCCACGATTCACTCGTCACGACGCATCACTGGGGTAACGCGAGCCTGAAGTTCGAGGACCAGATCGCGGCGATCGCATTGCTGGAGCAGCTATATAACGTCCCACCGTTGTACCACCTGAACCATGCCGAGTGGAAGAAACACCGCGAGCACATCCTCAAGCACTACGCGTTCTTCAGCCCGCTGCATCGTGAACTGGGATTGAAGCCGATGACGGGTTTCCAGTGGTTGAATGAGGGGCGGACAGTCCAGCAGACCACGTTCGAGGACGGCACGCGGATCCTGGCGAACTTCAGCGATAAGCCTGCCAGCATCGACGGGTACGACCTGCCGAGCATGAGTGTCCTGGCGTTATATCCGGACGGGCGAGCCTTGAGGTATGCACCGTGATCGCGGTTTATGGTCTATAATCGAGGGTCTTAACATTCTTAACATTTAATTAACAATTTGCTGACCGCGTACTCACGATCCGACATTACCTTACCGCACAAGTGTTTAAAGGAATAGCAGGGGTTCCGCCGCATTGTTAGCGAATGGTGAGTTAACAAAACGCGGAAGAAACGGGACCCTCACCATCGTAAAGGCCTTCGATTGCCATGAAATCCAACGCCGCGAGTCGTCAGCCTTCGTTGCTGGTTGTTGAAGATGAGCAGGACCTGCTCGAGGTTTTGCGTTTCAGTCTTTCGCGGGAGGGTTTTACGGTCCGCACAGCAGAGAACGGCGAGGATGCGATCCGACTGGTGCGTCAGCAGCGTCCGGACCTGATCGTGCTGGACCTGATGCTGCCGACGATCGACGGTTTGTCGGTGTGTCGTGCGCTGCGTAGTAATGACCAGACCAGCGATGTGCCGGTGATCATGTTGACCGCCAAGGGTGAAGAGGCCGACATCGTCAAGGGTCTGGAAGCCGGCGCGGACGATTACATCACCAAGCCGTTCAGTCCGAAGGTGCTGCTGGCGAGGATCAATGCGGTCCTGCGTCGCGCTGAAGCCGGCGGAGGATCGGGCGTGGTGGAGACGGGCGGCGTGAAACTCGACCCCGAGCGCCACGAGGTCACCGCTGATAGCAAGGTGGTGGACCTGACGGCCACGGAATTCAACCTGCTGAAGCTGCTGATGTCGCGTCCCGGTCGTGTTTACACGCGGCAACAGATCATTGAATCGATCCATGATGGTTTTGCGGCGGTCACCGATCGTTCGGTGGATGTTCAAGTCGTATCGCTTCGTCGCAAACTCGGTACGGTGGGCAGGCAAGTCCAGACCGTGCGAGGCGTGGGTTATCGATTCAGCGAAAATAACGCCTGATTACCTCTTTCCGGGCAAACACTTATAATTGCCTAGCTTGGTCTGCTGCGCGGATATTCGATGATGCATACATTACTCATGGCTTACATCCTGGCGGAGTACACCGGCAACGCCGGCACCGTCGCGGTATTGATCGGCGCAGCGATCTTTGCCGGGGTCATGCTGTTTATCCTCATGTTGATCAGCCGATCGATCCGCGAGCTGCGCCAGGGAGCCGAACGCTTTGCCGCCGGTGACCTTCGCAAGCGGATCACGATCCGTGGCCCTCTGCAATTGGCGGAACTGGCGGAATCGCTGAATACCATGGCAACGCAACTGGCGGACCGGCTATCGAGCGTGATCCGTCACCGTAATGAGCTGGGGGCAGTGCATGGCTCGATGGTCGAGGGCGTGATCGCGATCGATCGCGACCAGAACATCCTGAGCCTGAACCCGGCCGCGACGGAAATGCTGAAGCTGGATCGGGTCGGAGCGATCGGCCGCAGTGTCTACGAGGTGGTGCGGAACGCCGACCTGCATGATGTGATACGCAGGTCTCTGAAAGAGGATAACTCTGTCGCCGGTGAAATGACACTCACCCGGCCGGAAACGACAAGTAGTGGCAAGACCACTCCCCGTGTTATCCAACTGCAAAGCGCGATCCTTCGCGATGAAGACGACAGGCACATCGGCCTGGTGCTGGTGCTGCACGACGTATCGCAGTTGCGTCGGCTGGAATCGGTCCGCAGGGACTTTGTCAGCAACGTGTCGCACGAGGTGAAAACCCCTGTCAGCGCGATCAAGGCCGCGGTGGAAACCCTGCGGGAAATCGCGAAGGATGATGACCCGGACAGCAAACGGTTCCTGGAGATGATCTCCAGACAGGCTGATCGTCTGGCTGCGATTGTGGATGACTTGTTAAGTCTTGCCAGGATCGAACAGGACAATGAATCGGCGTTATCAGATATTAAGCCGACGCCGCTGTGGGTGATCGTCGGCGCGGCGATGGAGACCTGCCAATCGGGAGCGGACGCCAAAGGCATTCATGTGGAAAGTGAATGCGATCGGCAGGTTCAATCTCGTGTGAACGAACAACTACTGACCCAGGCGGTGATCAACCTGGTGGACAACGCGATCAAGTACAGCGATCCCGGCACGTCGGTTCTTGTAACGTGCGAAGCCTCAGAAGGCGAGGCGCTGCTGACGGTGACCGACCAGGGCCGGGGCATCGAAGCCAAGCACCTGCCGCGGATTTTCGAGCGGTTTTACCGCACGGACAAGGCGCGTAGCCGGGAGCTTGGGGGCACGGGTTTGGGCCTGTCAATTGTTAAGCATGTGGCTGAAGTTCATGGCGGCCGCGTTAGCGTGGACAGCGTTCCGGGCAGCGGCAGCACCTTCCGGATCCATCTGCCTGCCTGTTAATGTTTGCGATATATCAATTTAAGACATTAACACAAATCTAACCGTTTGCTCACATTTCATTCATCGGCCCTTCATAGCATTTGCACAACCAAACGATGTCATTCATCAGGCATTCACCGTTGCCGCCCGACATCAAAAACACTCTTAGGAGATACCTACCATGTTGAGTCGCAGCACCGGCGTCCTCGCCGCCGCCGCAATCGCCGCCGCCTTGAGCCTGTTTGTTGGTAACAGCAGCGCACAAGCAGAAGAACTGAAGGGCGCCGTCAAGATCGACGGCTCCAGCACCGTCTACCCCATCACCGAAGCCGTTGCTGAAGAATTCGGCGCAGAACACCGTCACGTGCGCGTGACCGTCGGCATCTCCGGTACCGGTGGCGGCTTCAAGCGTTTTTCCGTCGGTGAAACCGATATCTCCGACGCTTCACGTCCCATCAAGAAGAAGGAGCTGGACGTGGCCGTGGAGAACGGCGTTCAGTTCGTCGAAATCCCCGTCGCTTATGACGGCCTGACCATCGTCGTCAATCACGACAACGACTTCATCAAGTCGCTGACCGTGGATGACCTGAAGAAGATCTTCCTCGACGGCACCACCGTCAAGACCTGGAAGGATGTCAACCCGGCATACCCGGCCATCGACATCAAGATCTACGCCCCCGGCACCGACTCGGGCACCTTCGACTACTTCAAGGAAGTGGTCGCCGGTAAGGATGGCTCGATCCGCTCGGATATGAGCGTTTCCGAAGATGACAACGTCCTGGTCCGCGGCGTCGCCGGCGACAAGGGCGCGATCGGCTTCTTCGGCTGTGCCTACTACTTCGAGAACACCGACAAGCTCCGTGCGGTCGCGATCGACGGCGGCAACGGCCCGGTCCTGCCCGCCAAGGACACCATCGAAGGCGGCACCTACGCCCCGTTCAGCCGTCCGCTGTTCATCTATGTGAACACCAAGTCGGCCGAACGCCCCGAGGTCGATGCCTTCGTCAACTTCTACCTTGAGAACGGCCCGGAACTCGCTGAAGAGGTCGGCTACGTCCGCCTGCCCAGCCAGATCATCGAGCTGACCAAGAAGAACTATGCCGCCCGCAAGACCGGCACGCAGTTCCTTGATAAGAACGGCGAAAAGATCCATGGCCCGCTGACCGAGGTTTACAAATAAACCCACGGTCCCGGTCCGCGATTAACAGTCTGTTTATACTCGCGTGGCGTTCCACAACCGGGACGCCACGTTTTCCAACTTCAAGCGAGTGATATGAGTAGCGCTACGATACCATCCCAAGCCAGTCTGCCGGTGGGTCGGCCCAAGTCCAAGACCGTGCGCCGCATCCGCGAATGGTGCATCATGGGTTTACTGATCGGCTGCGGTGTGTTCTCCATCGCCACAACGCTTGCCATCATCATTATCCTTGGACTTGAGACGATCCACTTCTTCCGCCTTGATGAAGTGTCGTTCATCGAGTTCGTTACCGGAACGCAGTGGAATCCACTACTTGGTGCCGAGAAGCACTTCGGTATCTGGCCGCTGATCTGCGGCACGTTCCTTGTAACGGCAGTGGCTATGGTTGTGGCGCTGCCGTTGGGTTTGATTACAGCGATCTGGCTCAGTGAATATGCCCGGCCGGGCGTGCGAGCGGTAATCAAGCCTGTATTGGAGGTGCTGGCCGGTATCCCGACCGTTGTGTTCGGGTTCTTTGCCTTGACGGTGATCACGCCGAGTCTGCGATGGCTGCACGAAGGTTTTAATGTTTACAACGCCGCGAGCGCCGGTCTGGCGGTGGCGGTGATGTGTCTGCCGATCGTGACGAGCCTTTCCGAGGATGCGCTTCGGGCAGTGCCCCGAAGTCTGAAAGAAGGGGCCTATGGCCTGGGCGCCACGCGGTTTGAAGTCTCGGTCAAGGTGGTAACACCGGCCGCGCTGTCGGGCATCATCGCCGCGTTCCTTTTGGCAATCGCCCGTGCCGTGGGTGAAACCATGATCGTGTCGCTGGCCGCCGGCAACGCCGCGAAGATGACGGCTGATCCCCGCGAAGAAGTTCAGACCATGACCGCGTACATGGTTCAGATCTTCCTGGGCGATGCCAGCAACTTCGGGCCCGAGTACTACTCAAGCTACGCGGTGGCGGCGACCCTGTTCCTCATGACCCTGGCGCTGACGGTGATCGGCCACCGCATCCGAGTCAAGTTCAGGCAGGTGTACGAATGACCGACATCCACGAGACACAATCCGGACGTCGGCTGCGACGGGTTATCAAAGACCGGTTCTTCATCATCATCTGCCTGTTCGCCGCGGCGGTCTGTATCTCCACACTCTGCATCCTGCTGGGTTCGATCCTGGTTCAGGGTATGGACCACCTGGACAAGCAACTGCTGACCGGTGTGCCTTCGCGTAAGCCCGACAAGGCCGGCATCTACCCGGCGATGATCGGCACGATCTACATCTGCCTGGTCTGTGCGATTTCTGCCGTCCCGCTGGGTATCGGCACGGCTATCCTGCTCGAAGAGTTCAAACCCAAACACCCGTTCCTCGCCAGGCTGCATGGTTTCGTGCAACTGAACATCACCAACCTGGCGGGTGTGCCTTCCGTGGTGTACGGCATCCTGGGGCTGACGGCCTTCGTCGAGATGTTCAAACTTTTCGGCGCCGGCGGTGATCCATGGTGGACGCTGGGAACCACCGAGAACTGGTACTATCTGCGGATACCTTTCGGCCGCGGCGTGCTGGCCGGCGGCATGACCCTGATGCTGGTCGTCTTGCCGATCATCATTATCTCCTCGCAAGAGGCACTGCGTGCGGTGCCTAATTCTCTGCGTAACGGAGCGTTGGCGCTGGGCGCAACCAAGTGGCAGATGGTCTGGAACACGACGTTGCCCTCCGCGGTCCCCGGGATCATGACCGGCACGATCCTGGCGATGAGCCGGGCCATTGGTGAGGCCGCACCGATCCTGATTATCGCCGGCATCGTCTATATCACGTTTACGCCCGAGCACCTGATGGACGACTTCACGGCCATGCCGCTTCAGATTTACGACTGGGCGGGTCGGCCACAGGAAGCGTTCCACCACGTCGCGGCCAGCGGTATCATTGTCCTCATGGCGATCCTGCTGACCTTCAACGCCGCCGCTGTCGTTATCCGTCAGAAGTTCCAGCGCTAAGTCGCGAAGGACACAGCCATGACCGCTACAATTTCTACAACCCAAGAAGTTGATGACATGAACCAGATCAGCGAAACCGAAGAAAAGCAAGCCATCGCGGTTACGACCGGGAAACCGGCCGGCAAAAACATACCCGTTGATGACGCTCGGCCAGCGATCGAGGTCGCCGACTTCAACTCCTGGTACGGCGACTTCCAGGCCTTGATCAACCTGAACATGGTCATCCCCGAAAAGCGCGTCACCGCGTTCATCGGGCCAAGTGGCTGCGGCAAGAGCACGTTCCTGCGGTGGATCAACCGCATGAACGACCTTGTCCCCAGCGCCCGTGCCACCGGCACGCTTAAACTGCACGGCCAGGACCTGCTGGCCAAAGACACCGATGTCGTTGAGCTGCGTCGGCACGTCGGCATGGTTTTTCAGAAGCCCAACCCGTTTCCCAAGAGTATCTACGACAACGTCGCATTCGGGCCCAGGCTGCACCTGAAGATGTCGCGATCTGAGCTGGAGGGTGTTGTGGAGCATTCCCTGAAGCGAGCCGCGCTGTGGGATGAAGTGAAAGATCGGCTCAAGACTTCGGCGCTGAGCCTGTCCGGCGGGCAGCAGCAGCGGCTTTGTATCGCGCGCGCGATCGCCGTGGGCCCGAGTGTGCTGTTGATGGACGAGCCCTGCTCGGCGCTGGACCCGCGTTCCACCGCCGCCATCGAAGACCTCATGTCCGAGCTGCGTAACGACTACACGATTGTCATTGTCACGCACAACATGCAGCAGGCTTCCCGCGCTTCGGATTACTCCGCCTTCATGTACCAGGGCGACCTCGTCGAGTTTGGCCCGACCGAGAAGATCTTCACGAACCCCGACAACGAACAGACCGAAAACTACATCACCGGTCGATTCGGCTAAAATACACTTGCCGCTTGGAAAGATGGAATGTCCGTATTACTGAATAAACAGATCGAAAAAATCAAACGCATGATCCTCGCGCAGGGCGCGCTGGTCGAGCAGGCGCTGCAGCGCGCGATCCAGGCTGTCGATGAACGCGACGCCGCCCTGGCCGAACAGGTAGTTGCCCAGGATATGCAGATCGACCTGACCGAGATCGAGATCGAGGAAGAATGCCTGGCGACGCTGGCGCTGCATCAGCCGGTCGCACACGATCTGCGGTTCATCGTTTCCGTACTCAAGATCAACAACGATCTTGAGCGCATCGGTGACCTGGCATCGAATGTGGCGGAGCAGGGGGCCGCGTTGTCGGGCATGTCAGCGATCGAGATCAGGCCGTTTGGCATGATCGAAATGTCGCGCCTGGCTCAAGAGATGTTGACCAAGGCGTTGGACGCGCTGGTCGAGGTCGACGCCGAACTCGCCGCCGAGGTCCGGGCGATGGACGACCAGGTCGACGCCAAGCACCGCGCGTCCTACCAGATCATCGAGGAGCACATCCGACGAGACGTGAATATGTTGCCGCAATTGATGCGCATCCAGATCACCGTCCGGCACATTGAGCGCCTCGCCGACCACGCTGTGAACATCGCCAAGGACGTGATCTACCTGGCAAATGGCGACATCGTCCGCCACCGCCGCGCACGAGCCAAAGCGGCGGAGAATCAAATCTAAAGCAACCTGACTTTTCCAGAGCCAAAACCATCACGGCCTTGGCGTCGATCAACGCTTAGGCCGTGTGGTTGTGCTGTATCCGCCCACATCTGACCTGATCCGCCAAGTCGATGTCCAACCCCGCACTCGACAGACCCGGCAAGACTCGCCATGATGGGCGTATCCATGCCATGGCCTTCACCGAAAAACTTCCTGACCAGCCGACAGCCCTTGATGGCCAGGCAGAGTTATAAGCATGAGTTGCTGACCGCGTCGACCTTCCCGCTGGCGCCGGCGATCCTCGAAGCGGGCGTGATCGGTGTCCTGGCGAAAAAAACCTTCAACGTCAACGAGTTGGAACTGGCGACGATCATGGCCGCGCCGATCTTCGCGAACCTGACCAGCTTCATGTGGGCGATGCTCGCACGCGGCCGGCAGAAGGTGCCGTTTATCTCGACGCTGCAGGCGCTGGTCCTGTTGATGCTGCTGGTGATTTCGTTCCTGCCGACGGTCGGGCCCGGACCGATCATGCTGGTGATCTGCGTCATCATCGCTCGCTGCATCCTCGCCGGAATGGTCACGCTCCGAAGCGTCGTCTGGCGACAAAACTACCCGCAGGCGTCCCGCGCGCAGATCACCGGCAGGTTCACCATCCTCGCCAGCCTGATCATGGCGACGGGCCCGCTGATCGGTTTCTTCATCCAGGACCTGGCGCCTGAAAGTTTTCGATGGGTGTACCGCGTGATTGCGTTGGTCGCTGCGATCGGCGTGTTCTCGTATTCCCGCATCCGCCTGCGTGGAGAAAGACACCTGATCGAATACGAACTGCAACCCACCGCCAAACCACAACCGCACGGCGACCCGGGCCACATCTACGCGTTCGAGCCCGACGGCAGGACCGCCAAACGCCACACCGTCTGGACCATCCTGCGCGAGGACCACAACTATCGCTGGTACATGGTCTGGATGTTCTTCGGCGGGATGGCCAACATGCTCGGTAACTTCGCCTTCATCCGCATCATCATCCAACTGACCGATGGCAAAACATACGAGTACGCGATCAGCATCCTCGTCACTACGACGATCCCGATGACGATGGCGATGCTGGCCGTACCTTACTGGGCTCGCTACCTGGACCGCGTGCACATCTCACGCTTCCGCACAAGACAGGGGTTCTTCTGGATCACGATACAACTCGGCACATGGCTGGCCGGTTTGACCGGATCTATTGTGCTACTGGCACTGCCTAGATTTATCGAAGGCACGTCACGCGGCGGGGGGATGCTCGCCTGGAACCTTGGCCATAACGACTTTGCCGACCGGCGTATGGTCCCGCTTTACATGGGTATCCACGTCACGCTGACCGGTGTGCGTGGATTCATCGCGCCGTACCTGGCGATGGTATTGCTCTACGGCTGGAAGTCCGACGTAATCCCCGGCCTCAACTTGCCCACCTTCAACGGCATCGGCATCCACGTTTTCCTCGTCACCACCGCGCTTGCCATCATCGCAACGATTGGCTTCTGGCGCCTCATGCGAAGTGTCGGTGATGCAAGCAAAGATGTGGATTTTGATTGAGGCTGTAAGCCTTCAGATGTGTTTACCCCCTCTCCCCTTGGGAGAGGGCCGGGGTGAGGGCCGTTGTGTGATAGTCATATGATGTTAAATACGTGATCTTGATCAGTCACTTCAGCATTCACAACAATATTCACACACAATCAATCCGGCCCTCACCCTAACCCTCTCCCGCGGGGAGAGGGGATAAGATTCTCTGCGCCAAAAGAAAAACCCCTTGCTTCTGCAAGGGGCTATTGGTTGCTGAGTCTATGCGATATACAATCACGCCAACTCCACACCAATCTTCGCAAGTAATGCCTTCGATGCTTCGACCGCGATGGCGAAGGATTCGGAGGGGGCGAGTTCGGCTAGTGACTTATTTCCGCTGCCGTGCACGTTGGTTGCCAGAATGGCGTCGGAAAAAGTCAGGTGTGGCTCAATGATGCATGGGCCACTCCAGCCGGAGTCCAGCGCGTCTTTGAGGATCGCTTCGGAGTCGGTGTCGCCGTTGCCCATCGGGACGTGCTGGCCATCGGTGCGTTGGTCTTTGAGGTGGAAGCTGTCGGTGATGTTCTTGCAGATCGACCAGCACTCGCTAGGCGAAGCGGTGGTGCGTACGTAGTTGGCAAAATCGTAGATCAGCTTGAAGGTTTCGCCGTCGCGCAGTTCGGCGATGGCCGCGACGTCTTCCGGATGATCGCCGAAGATTTCACTTTCGTTTTCGTGATACAAGACAAGCCCGAGTTTGCCCGCAAGGTCGCGCAGACGTTTGAGACGATCGAGGCTCTCCTGTCGCCACTTGGCCTTGTCGACGCCGGCCTTGTTGTAGTAGCTGAAGATGCGTACATCCGTGCCACCGAGGATCTGCTTGAGCTTGCCGAGGTGTTCGAGCTTATCGAGATCGATCTTCAGGTCGTCGGCGATATCGATCTTGCCGATCGGCGAGCCGTACATCCCGACCTTGATGCCGACCGCTTCGTATTGCTTGGCGACTTCTTCCGCCTTATCTAAAGGCAACCAGGTGATGTTGTACCCGTCGAGGTTGCGAGGATCGATGTACTTCAAGCCCCCAGCCATACTGGCCGCGACCTGTTCGGCGGTCGTCGGCCCCGCTTCATCCGCAAACGAACTCAATGTCCACGCCATGATAAAACCTTCCTTCATAAAAGCCGCTTGCGGCTTAGCGATTTGTTTTGCCACGAAAATGCACAAAAGACACAAAATAGCTGGGTAATATCGTCGCCAGGATTTGTGTGTTATCGCACATGACGGGATATCCCTTTTGTGCTTTCTGTGCCTTTTTGTGGCTGCTGCTTTATGTTTGGATACTAATTTCCAAAACTACTACTCATATCGCGCGGCTGACTATTATTATCAACCTTCTTCACGTGCGTCGATTCTTCGATCAGCTTCTTGAGTTGCTGCTCATACGCCACGCCATCCAACGGCATGCCGACGGGCTTGCCCGTAATCGACGAATACAGCATCGCGTTACCCAGTTCGACCGAGTGGATGCCTTCCGTCGCAGGCGCGATCAATTCCGCGCCGTTGCGGATCGCATCGATGAAGTTCGCCAGGACTTCCTTGTGCTGCCCGCCCTTGCCTTTAATCGGGATATCAACGTGCCAGACCTCGGGCCCGCCGAACGCATTATCACTCGTTTTCAGGTAGTCATCGGCCGGCACTTCGTTGCGAGTGAACTTGAATGTGCCGTTCTCGATGACGACCCGGCCGCGCTCGGCCGCGACTTCCAGACGGTTCGTGCCCGGCGCTTCGCCGGTCGCGGTGATAAATGTGCCGGTCGCGCCGTTGTCGTATTCAAGATAAGCAGTCACCTGGTCTTCGACCTCGATGTCGTGCCGTTTACCCAGGCCGCAGAACCCCGCCACTTTCACGGGCATGCCGAACAGCCACTGCATCAGGTCCAGTTGATGCGGGCACTGGTTCAGCAGCACGCCGCCGCCCTCGCCGGCCCAGGTCGCACGCCACCCGCCACCGCGATAATACTTCTCGGTGCGCACCCAGTCGGTGATGATCCAACTGACGCGTACGATGTCGCCGAGTTCGCCGTTGCCCAGCATCGCTTTGAGTTTCTTGTAGCTCGGGTCGGTGCGTTGATTGAACATCGCGGCAAAGACGAGGCTCTTATCCTTGTAGGCCGCGATCAGTTTTTCACAGTCGGCCTTGTGCACGGAGATCGGTTTTTCGACCAGCACGTGCTTGCCCGCATTGAGGGCCGCGATGCCGATCGTGGTGTGGTCGTAGTGGGGGGTGCAGATCAGCACCGCATCGCACACATCGGCTTCAAGCAGTTCTTGATGCGTGGCAAACCCTTTGCAATCACATTTTTCAACCGCACGCTGCAGCGCCTTCGGGTCGATATCGCATACGGCGGTGATATCCACGCCTTCGATCTGTTTGGCGTGCTCGATATGCATCTGGGCGATCGAGCCGACGCCGACAATCGCAAGCCGAACGTTGGGAGCGGTATTACTCATGCTGAAAATCTCCTGTTCGGGGCATGATAGCGTACTGAAGAGTCTTATTAAAACGGCCTCAGAGCAGCGGTCCGGCAAGGCGTGTAATACCCCGTCACATGCTGATTAAGGCCTATCAAGTCGGTTAATGCGGCGATACCAAGAGAACAACCGGTGGCCAGATAAAGTGAAAAGGGTATGTAAGCATCGTCATCACTCTATTCACCAAGTTGGACCAGGTGGAGAGTCACGCGTGATAAATGGAGCGATCACACCGAATAGTAGGCCAAAATAAACCTCGCATATTTGAGACTGTATCACAATCACATATTTTTAAAATTCAGGTATTCATGCTGGTTCTGTGCCTATTCATGCATCTGCCTCCGTATAATGCACGCAGTATGTGAGTCGATGCTTCGGCTCGTGGGCGGCCAATTCAATCCTTGGAGATTCCTATGAGTTCTATTGCTGACTCTGCCGGCTATCGCTGTTGGGCGATACTTCTGTCCGCGAGTGCCTTGCTGTTTACCGGCACCGTGGCGAACGCCGAACTGACCTTCTCGCTGACCGATATCACCGGCTGGAATCAGACACAACTCGATACGTTGCCACACTTCCAGAGATGGGTCCCTTATGCGCCCGCAGGTGCGCCCACGGGGTACGTAGCACAAGCCCATAACACCAACGGCCAAACCGTCGGTGAGCGCTCGTCAACCTACGGCCCGTTGTCGGCCGTCGTCACCGACACGCCTACGATTGAAAACATCAATCCCTACGGCACCTACTACTGGCAATACCTTTACTGGGACGGCACGGATTATCACTTCCAGAACGGCCGCGTCTCCTTCACGCACGCCAACGACATCAATAACAACGGCATCGCGGTCGGCGACTCCACACTCACGGGTAATGGCGAATCTTCCTACGGCTATACCTCACATGCGATCTCGTATGACAGCACAACGGATTCAAAAACCGACCTGACACCGGTCGCCTCCAAGGCGGGTGCAAACGCGGTCAACGATGCGGGGTTGGTTGTCGGCTGGGCGGACAACGGAACGGGCTCCCGCGCGTTTGTTCGTTATACCAACGGCGCATACGAAACACTCGACTCATTCGCCGGCTCAACGTCAGCCAACGCCATCAACGGCAACGGCACAGTCGTCGGTAACAGCACGACCGTGAACTACAACGGCGTCTCAACCCTCTACCGCAGGCATCCCTTTGCCAGCATCGATGGCACAACCATCACCGACCTCGGCCTGCCGACACAAAACAGCGTTGATGAAGGGACCGTGAATGATGTGAATAATGCGCTGTGGGCGGTCGGCAACACGTGGCGTAACGATCAGAGCTGGGAACACTTCGCCGCGATCTGGCAATACAACGCCGGCGCCTGGGCTGTCACCGACCTTAACGAACTGATCAACGCGGACTACATCCTCGAAAACGCTTTGGCGATCACCGAGCAGGGCGAGATCATCGCCACCGGTCGGCTCGACGGCACCGACACTTATGGGTCACACCTGTTCCTGCTTTCACCAAGCGAAGCGCCTGTCCCGTTATCCATGACACGAACCACGCCTACACTCTCCGGCGACATCAATCAGGACGGCTTCGTCGGCCTGGCGGACCTCGATGTCGTCCTCAATAACTGGAACATGGCGGTGCCTGATGCCGATCCAAGTGCCGACATCACGGGTGAAGGTTATGTCGGGTTGTCGGACCTCGATGTCGTGCTCGCGCAATGGAATACCGGGACGCCGCCGACTTCGAGCGATGCCGTGCCTGAACCGGCAAGCCTGTTATTGGTCGAAGCGGGTTGCGCATTGGCAATCACGCGGCGAACATGAATCGCATCAAGTCACTTCGACCTGAAACAAAACGCATACACATCCGCATCACGCAATACAAACCGCAGGCGGATCGGCCTGCCTGCAAGCTCCGGCAGGTCGGTCCGGTTTTGCCAGGAGAGTGTGCGTTCGATCGCGTCGCCGAAGACTTCTTCGCAATCCTCCAGCGTGTAGCCGCGTAGCGGATTGCCCGCAGCATCCTGCAATTCCACACGCACGCTGCCGACGGCTGACGTGGCGAAGTTGATCACGAGTTTATTGCCTGTGACCCGTAGTGGCAGGGTGACCGCTTCGCCGCCGGCGTCCGGGGCGTAGAGCGAAGCGAAGCCGTCGATGCGCAGTGTTCCACGACGCAAGATGGGAATGTCGCCGTAACGCTGCGCCCAGTAGATGGATAGTTCGGTGTCGGAGGTCTGGATGATGCCCCATGCGGGGGTGTTGTTACCATGGGCGTTGCCCCAGTTCATCGGATCGAGTCCGGGGCGGATGAACGCTTCGCGGAACGTGCGGTCGAAGTGCAGGCCGTCACGGCTGCTGATTAGCACGGCATCGGACACGCCGTCGATCTTGCGTTGATCTTCGCCAATGGTTTTGCGTTGCGGCACGAAGCGCATCGGCAGGCCGATGTATAGTCGCGGGTTGCGGTGGTAAGGTGAGATCGCGTTGGTGTAAAAGTGTTCAAGCTCGCCGTCGCCGAAGTCGAGCGGCTCGCCGCCGGTCCAGTTGATGAAGTCTTTGGAGGCATGACGTTGCACGCTGCGCACGCCTTGCACGCCGACGCGCGAATAGCAGACGTACTCTTGTCGCACCGAATCCCAGAACGCGACATTCTGCGAATCAAACCCGCCTTCGCGGATAATCGGCCCGTCATGCATCCACTTCCAATGGATACCGTCAGGCGAAGCTAATGCAATCAACATCTTGCTGACATCGCCGCTGACATCGGGGAACTTCTCGATCGCGATCGCTTTGTATCGCCGCTCGGGTAGCGCATCGGGGTTGGTATCAATGAACGGTGTGAAGTTGTGACACGCACCGTAGGCTTTACGTTTGCCGCGCCAGATGATGTTGTTGTCTTTCGAGCCGTCGAACTCGAACAATCCAAGCGTCGGGCGCGTCCAGTGGATGCCGTCCTCGCTCTGAGCCAGGCATGTCACCTCTTGCGCCAGCTCACCGCCGCCCCGGTAATACAGCCGGAACCTGCCGCCATCATCAAGCACCGTCACATATGCGCTCGTCCCGCCTTCCCATGGTTGGTCCAACTCAAACACCGCCTCCCGTTCGGTCGGTGCGTGCATGCGCAGCCGTGCACCATCAAGTGCATCGATCAGGTGATCGTCGAGGAATAGCTGCAAACGCGACCCAATCTCGATCGCGAGGTCAGCGGGCGTCGATGGCGTTTGCCCGGATGCGCCAAGCTGCATGGCCGCCACGGCCAGAACCATGATCGCCCGGGCTGCCATTGACTTGATGCTGCGATACAATTGCATGGAAAGGTCCCCTGATGGCTGACATATCTTAACCGATACAACACCAGCGCCGCTGCAATTGAACACGAGAGTCGTTGACCATCCATATCTGCCCGACGATCACAACGTGCTACTCGAAAACACGATCAACAACCGACACATCCGCACCGTCGACCGTCCGGTTGACAGCATGATCCGCGGTTTGCGTTACATCAACAACGGCCCGGCCGAAGTTGAACCAGCGATGGCTGACATACTTAGCGGTTCGCCCCGCGTGTTTCCTCACTATCCGGCGCACCGATCAGGTACTGTGACAATTCCCCGGCCTCACCGTCAAGATCCACGATGCCCTTGGCTACATGCTGAGCATTGCGCTCGGCGCCGGTGCGTCGCGTGTGCGTGTAATCATGGTCACCTTCGACGAACAGGTTTTCTTTCACCGCGTGCGGCTGCTTCGCTTCGATTTCGGCATAGTCCCGTGCGATCCGGCCGAACAGGTCGATGAACGCTGCATCTTCCTGCTCCGCGACCTGCTGGGCATACAGCGCGTAGCTGCGAAGAGTCGGGTCCGGCGTTTCGCCTTTCCTCGGCGCGCGTGGGACATATGAACAGACGATCGGGACCATGCCTTTTTCTTTGGCTTCGCGCACGTACATCCGCATGTACCAGCCGAACGTATGCACGATCTCCTGTTCGCCGGTGTGTGGGTGTGTGATCTCGACCGTCTCATCGCCAATCCCGCGGATCGTACCGCGAGGCCGCTTCGGATCATCCGGCGCGATCGGGTCGTTATGCCCGAACTGCATCAACACGTAATCGCCCGGCTTCGCTTCTTCCAAGATCTTTTCCCAGCGCCCGTCCGTGCGGAACGTTCGGCTGCTGCGTCCGCCGATCGCACGGTTCTGGATCGTGATCTTTTCCTGATCGAAGTACTCCCCGATCACCTCGCCCCAACCGACGCCGTCGTTACTGCCGTTGCGGACGGTTGAATCACCGATGATCCAGAGCGTAGGCTGTTCACTGCCTGCCTCATCACCATCTCGCTCGTTACCGAAAACCGCCGGACTTATGGATAGCGCCACGCACATATACAGAAACAAACCCACACGGCATCTGAACATTGAAGCAAACAAGGGGGCCAGGCGGTTGAACGATAGCGGGTTCTTTGCCATGTGATGCTCCTTTGCAAATGCACGTCGACCGGTCACATTATGGTACCCCGTCAGGATGTATACACCAGATACAAAAACGGGCCCTGTGATAACAGAGCCCGCCAAGGGGGAACCATTTGATTGTGCAAATCCAGCGAATTACCCGTGCGTGATCGTCGTGCCCAGCACCTTCAGGAACTGCGCAAGCCACGCCGGGTGTGCAGGCCATGCCGGTGCGGTAACGAGCTTGCCGTCTGTGCATGCAGCGTCGATGTCGATCGCCTGGTACTGCCCGCCCGATGCGTTCACGTCAGGCCCACACGCCGGGTATGCCGACGCCTTGCGCCCCTTGAGCACACCCGCCGCCGCCAGTAACTGCAGCGCATGGCAGATCGCCGCGACCGGCTTATCTTCATCAAAAAAGTGCTTGACCATCTCGATCACTTTGTCGTTCAGCCGCAGATACTCCGGCGCACGCCCGCCCGGCACGACCAGCGCGTCGTAATCCTTCGGATCGATCTGATCAAACGTCGCGTTGAGCGTAAAGTTATGCCCCGGCTTCTCGCTGTAGGTCTGATCGCCTTCAAAATCATGGATCGCCGTGCGGACCGATTCCCCCGCCTTCTTGCCCGGGCACACCGCATCCACCTGATGCCCCACCATCAACAGCGCCTGGAACGGCACCATGATCTCGTAGTCTTCACCATAATCACCAACAATCATCAATATCTTCTTCGCCGCCACGTGTATACCTTTCGTATTAGGTTGAACAGGATTAGTTAAGTAGTAATCGAGTCCCATTCTAGCGCTAGGTCAGAGCGCTTTCCATTACCTACCTCCCTCTGCCCCCGGCAGAGGCCGGGGTGAGGGCCGGTTTGATGCAATTCAATCAACTATAAGCTAAATGATCATCATCACAGCATCTTGCAGACTGCATCACTCCGCCACGAAAAGCCATTCGAGCGGCGGGGGAGACTGCGATTGATCGTATGCCGTGAAGAACGGGTTGCTGTGACTGATTAATATCTTTCGGCCGTCGTCACTGATCCATAGCGCCTCGTTACGATTCATCCCAGTCAAAGGCCCGACCACTTTTTTTGTCTCGGCGTTCACCAGCACGGCCCCGGGCTTGTCGTTCCGTTGCGAGCCGGGCTCTATTGCGATCCACGCGCCGCAGCCGGTGAATCTGCCGTAAATACGTTGCTGGGTATTTTCACCGTCAATCCGCAGGATTGGCCTGACCGAGTCATAGTGATAGATGTCAATGAAGCTATCGGTACCATCGCGACCGTAAGATGTCACAACAAGCCCGTTCTCCGGCCGGGCCAGTCCTACACCATGCTCAAGGTAAAACACCGCTCCACGCCCCTTCGGCCGCATCGATTTTGCATCAAACATCTGCACCCACTGGTAGGCAGAGTCGTTGCGGCTGTTATTGTAAGCCTTGGGGTTGCGCATCAGCGCAACAAGCCGGTCATGCTCATCATCGTAGCGCACGCGGTCCGCGATTGCGCTGTTTTCATCCGCACCATACTCAGGATCGGGCCAAACCCATTGCACCTTCGCTTCGGTCTCAAGCGTCGGCAGCTTCCAGAACTCAAAACTTGTAACGGTCGGCCTCGACATGTTGGAAGAACGCATCTGGATGCGTTTGCCATCATCGATCACCCTGAAAACAGACCACCCCTCGCCTTCACGGCGTCGTTCGGCCAGAACCTCACCGCTGTCCACATCGATCACGCGAACCAGCGCATCGCCGGGTAACGGACTGTCTCTATAAGGCCCGTGCATGAATTCATGTGCATAGAAAACCACAAGCCAGCGACCATCGGCCGACAAAGCCACCTGCGTGTGGTAGATCAATTCATTCGGTTTGTAAGTCTGAGGCGGTTCGACCTCGCGCAGCACCCGGCCGCTTTCAGCGTCCAGCACCACTGCCCGGTACGTAACCTTACCCGGATCGTTGTCTTCGCCCCGCTTTGCATTATCAAGTTTTTCATCCAGCCCCCGTTGCATCCACAGCACCACCCGTTGTCCGTTCGCCGAGGCATGCGCCCGCAGCACTCGACCTTTAGGTAAAGGCAACGCTCGACGCTCTACCTTCACTTCTTCATCCAAGGCAGGCAGCGCGATCGTGTGCTCCGCTTCAGGCGGCGAATCAGGCACGAGCTTTGGGGGTAACTGTTTTGCCAGGCTTTCGGCTACTTCCGCGTCATAACGCTCCTGCTCCCCGAACCGATACACCGCCACCCGGTTCTTCAGGCTGTCGACGTCGTTGAATGTCACGAGCGTCGAGCCGTCCTGTGATATCAGCTTCAGTCTCGCGCCTTGTCGCCCCGCAACCCACCTCGGCCAGCTCCACGCTTCTTCTTCACGATCGAATCGCCAGACCACCTGATCCTCGCCGGGACTCAGCACCTCATGGAAAAATAAGTACCGGTCGCTACCGGACGGCGAACCCGCAACGTGACAGCCTATCGGTGACCGGCGCATCTCGTAGACCCATTCACCTTCAGGCAATCGCCAGTAACGCTGCGGAGCGGACCAATACTGATCCTCCGGCACCGGCGCACGTGCAACCAGGTATCGTCCATCTTCCCGGAATCGTACGCCACGCATCGGCGTCACCGCATCGCTTATCACTTCCCTTTTGATCAAGGATCCGTCAGACAACTTAAAACGCAGCCAGTGCAATTCACCTTGCTGCCCCGATCCGGTCAATAAGCCGACCCACAGTTCGTTTGCATCTTCATTGATATGCCAGGCCATGGGGCCAAAAGGACTGGTTGGATTACTGGGCTGGCTTTCACTCAGTTCGTACTCGAACCGGATCGTGTGCGTCGTTTCCAAAGACTGCGTCGACATCTTCTCCAAACAGAATAGCGCCTGATCCCGGTCAAACGTCAGCCGCCACAGCCATCGGCCGTCCTTGCTGAATTCCCATTGCCAGTTCGTGCCGGGCGGATCAGCACGCTCACCAGGATACGCGCGTGAGACAGCTTGATGTGTTTCACCCAGGTCTATCGAAGTCAGTGCCCAGCCGTTGCTGACACGAGCAAATGGGATGTCCTCCCGGGTTGCTTCGGCCGGTGGTTCGTAAGTTGCCCGCCAAACGATCAACCGATCTGTCAAAGGCAGAAACGAGACCGTGGGAGCGCTATACCACCGCCCCTCCTCCGGCAGCGCCACCTCGCGCACGATGCTGCGCGTCACCAGGTCCAACTCAACAAACACCGGCTCAGCCTTGAACTTGCCTTTGGCCCTGTCCTGCATCATCAAGCCGATGTCGATCGGCTCGCCCTTGTCAGCGATGCAATAAAAAGTCTTGCCGTCAGTGCTTAGCCAGCCCTGCGCAATCGATCGGTAGCCTTCAAAATCAAACTTCCAGTCCGGATCGCGATAAACACCCGCCGGCGGCTCCGGCGGCACAGGCGCTTTAAGCGTCGGCGCATCCGCAGCCAAACAGGTTGGCCCGCTTATCCCGGTACACATCAAGCACACGACCAATAACAACCAGTGCCAATCGCGCGAGCTTTGAAATGCATCGACCATGTTCACCTCCGGATCATCAATCATGCGCCATTGTGCGCGCATACACGGGTATCCCACCATACATAGAAGGCGACATTTTTACGTAACCGACATCACCACCAAACGAACACCGACGATGGCCAATACAACACAAGACCTGTCCACATTGTCCACCACCCTCACCGCAAACATATTAAACCTGACCGCACATACTTCAAAAATGTCCGGGGCGGACACGCCCGGCAAAGCTGACGATGTGCAGCAACCACATCAACCACAGACCTTTACCACCAACAGCGCCCCAGACAAGGCCATGGCCTACCCCCAACCGGCGGACACGGTTACAAATGGCCTGACAGAAAAGACTTACAGCAGAAAAAGCCGCACGCCTTCGGGGGGAGGGCGGACACGGACATATTTATGCATGCCAAGCAACAACCACGGAAAACCGGTTCTTATTTCCAGCTTTCCAGTTTTCCAGCTTTCTTGTTGTTCCCCCTCACGGCCTCGGGTGGAACTTGGCCATGACTTCTTTCAGGTGCGAGCGGTCGACGTGGGTGTACACCTGTGTGGTCTGGATGTTGGAATGGCCCAGCAGTTCCTGGACGACGCGCAGGTCGGCGCCGCCGGAGAGAAGGTGCGTGGCGAAGGAGTGGCGGAGCATGTGCGGGTACACGCCGGAGAGGCCGGCCCGTTTGGCGTGTCGCTTGACGACCTGCCAGATTACGACGCGGGTGAGCGCACCACCGGTGCGGGAGAGGAACACCTTGTCGGTCGGCTTATCATCGCGGACAAGCTCCGGGCGGAGCCTGTCGATGTAGTTACGCAAAGCGGTCAATGCCCGCTTGCCGATCGGGACGATGCGTTCCTTGTTGCCCTTGCCGATGACGCGGGTGACGCCGAGTGTGAAGTTGACCTGGCCGATCATCAGGTCCGCCGCTTCGCTGGCGCGCAGGCCCGAGGCGTAGAGAAGTTCGAGCAGGGCAACGTCGCGGAGGTACAGCGGGTCCGTCGGGCGGGGGGCTTCGATGAGCTGGCTGACCTGGTCGACACCCATCACGGTGGGCAGGCGTTTCCAGGCAGAAGGTCGGCTGAGCAGTTCGGCGGGGTTCCGCTTGGTGATGCCCCGGGCCTCGATGAATCGGCCGAACACGCGCATGGTCGCAACGTGGCGGACGATCGAGGAGACTTCCAGGCCCTTGGCTTCCAGGTACCGCAGATGCTTGCCGATGGTGTCGAGGTTCAGTTCGTCCCAGGTGGCATGGCCCTGCTGCTGCATCCACCGCCAGAGGTCGATCAGGTCGCGGGCGTAGGCTTCGAGGGTCGCCTTGGCGAAGCCGCACTCGATCCGGCAGTAGCTGAGGAACTCCCGGACCGCCGGCTCGAGGGCCGAACCGGGCTCGATCCCCGCGATCCGCAACACCCCGGCCGAGGCAGGCTGGGTGGCGTAAACAGGTTGGCTTGCTGGGGCCGGATTCAAAACTGGCAGGGGCTCCGGATATGGGGGGTTGTCGTTGATCAGTCGCCGCGCACCACCGAAAGAGCCCCAATAAGCATCGAAATCCGGCTGTTTGGGGCCACTCGGCGACTGTTAATATCGACAAGCACACCGCTTTGCCGTGAATCTGGGCAAGCTCAACGCCCGATACGGTTTGGCGGTGTATACGTCGGCCCGATCACTGACGCACCTGTTCTGCGACTGCCCGGTTCTGCTGCCCTGATCCCCGGCTTGAACCCGGCCGCCGGAGCCCTACAATGGCGGACCTCGCCGACGTAGCTCAGTGGTAGAGCAAGGGATTCATAAGCCCTGGGTCGCTGGTTCAAATCCAGCCGTCGGCATTGAACGATCGGGGGCCAAGCCCTCATACGATTCATCCCGGGCCCAACACCATCACCACTCCCATTTGCACTATTGGGCGAAGTCGATCGCACATCCATTCCGTCAACCAATGTTAAGTTGGGCTGATTACGACGGAGTCATTAAATCGAGCAATGCATAACTGTTCCCTATCACAGCGATGTATGAATAGCATAAATACATAAAGATATAATTATCTTGACATAACCAGGGTTATTACATATCTTTCGGGGTTGGCAATTTTTTGGGGGGGGTGACGACTTGTTCGGGCAGTGATCGATACGCGTAGTCGGTCATGGAGCCGGACGTGTTGAATCCGCTATCTCAGTGCTTCGCGGGTCCGGGATCCGCTTGGGATAAACACATTCACCGCTTCGACAAACCTTGTTTGTCTGTTACCAGCTGCACAACACCGCAGCACTATTGCTTCGTCTGCTGATTGTCTCGTCGACCTACAACTTGCTTATTACTTTGGAGGATGCGTTATGTCAGATTGTCACGTGAAGACTCAACGCGGTCTACAAACGGCCGCGTTGTTTACATCCCTGTTGACCACATCAATCTCGGTGGTTGCTGTGCCCGTCGCGTGGAACTCTGCGACGAATGATGTCTGGAGCGACGCCTCCAAATGGACGCCACCCAGTGTGCCGACCAGCTCGGACGACGTGTCGATCGGCACGGTTGCGGGCACCGAGGGCACACGTGTCACAGTGGATGCCAACAGCAATGCCAACACACTGACGTTGGTTAACGGCAACGATCTTGATACGGGTGGATATGAGATAATAGTGAATACCGCCAGCGCTGCGACAGGAACCTCCCTCACCGGTTCCGGTACGACGCTGTTGGTAAAGGAGAACAGCAGTAATCCTACGTATGACTCATTCGATACGGATTCGTTGACGGTCGGCAACGGCTCGGTCGTGCTGATGCTCGGGGGCGTACTGGAAGTGGATGAGGCAAACCTCAGGCTTGAGACCGGGTCCACGCTCCGTGGCTACGGCACGATTGATCTCGATGCCGCCAGCGGTGAATTCATCAACTCCGGAACGATCAGCGCGGGCTACGCGGCAGACGGCATATTCCTCCCCACGTTTGATACCGCTAGGACACTCACGATCAATGCCAACGGCGCCTCATCAGCAATCAACTTGGACCAGGTCAATGCGATCATCAATATCACTCGTGCGGGGACGCTGGACATCAACGGCCCACTGACCGACGCGTTCAGCGCGACGATCAATATGGCCGCCAATTCAACGCTGGACATGTCCGATGCCTGGACGATGGATAACGGCAACCTGAACGTCAACACACAAGCCGGGGCGTTCATCGGCCAGCCTGCGGGAACCGCCACGATCGAAGGCGCAGCCTTCACGCAGACAGGCGGGACGATCACCCTCGATAACACGGCCGATCATCTTGTCATCAACGCGCCTTACACCGCGACCGGCGGCACGATCAACCTGACCGAAGGGACCATCACGTTCAACAGCACCACGACAATTGGATCGGGCGTCGACTTCGATGTCACCGGCTTAGCCGCCGAGACCGAACTCAACATCAACGCCACGGTCACGGTCAATGACACGGATTGGGACTGGGACGGAGCCGGGACAGCCGACAACGTGATCAACATCAGTGACACCGGCCAACTCAACGCCAATATCACCAACAGCTCAGATAGATATTCCGCCAACATGAACATCAACGGCGGCACACTTAATGTCGAAGGTTATGGCGACTCATGGGGCCAGGACAACGGCACGATCACGATCGGTGGAACCAGCACAAGCACCATAATGGGCGATCACTTCTTCAAATCCGGCGGGGACCTGGTCGTCAATGCAGGCGCCACACTGACCATGCCTGATAGCCAGAGTTGGAACGGCGGGATTCTGACTGTCGACGGTAATGTGTACATGGCAGGCGACACCCAATGGGGGGGCGTCACGGTCAACGGCACGGGTATGATCTCCCCCGGCAATAATGAAGTCATCGCAGACCAGACGATCAACATCGACACTTACGACTGGGACGGCGGAGGATCCGCTACAACTACGATCGATCCCGGCGTAACACTCACGATCAATGCTGACACGGTCGATGTCACCAACGATCAGCACAACGGCACCATCAATATCAACTCGGGTACGCTGGCGGTCGATGTTGCGGACGATGAGTGGGAACTGGCGGGCACACTGAACATGACCGATACAGGCACGGGCCACCCGACGCTCAACGGTGATGACCTGCGGGTTGTAGACGACGGTTCAATCAACATCGCCGGCTGGGCCGACTTCAACGCCAACGTCATACTGGAAGAAGGCTCAACAAGCGGCTCGGGCACGGATATCACCTTCGTCGGCAACGGTGGCATCCTGCTGGTCAAACAGCCCGCCAAACTCACACTCGATGGGGGCGACATCCTCGACGACATCGACCGTACGGTCGGCACGTCCACCGTGTGGATACAAGGCACGCTGGAAGTGACAGGTGAATCGACCATCAATGTAGAGATCTTCGACTTCGACTACGGGAGAACGGAGATCAAACCCGACGGCGTGCTGACCATTGCCTCGGATTACATCGAGACCGGCACCATTCAGCAATATGACAATACCCTCACGCTTAACAGCGGTACGTTGATCATGAACATGACCAGCGACACGTCGTGGATCATGGACGGGAGGATGTATCTGAATAACACCGCCTACGACGTTGCGGTTGTCGATGGTGACACGATTAAGGTCGGTGACGATGACAGCAGCGAATCCTATGCATACATCAGCGTCGGCGGCTCGGGCCCATCCACCATCTTGTCAGATATCGAGTTTTACGCCGACGCCCGGGTGGAAATCCGCGATGGCGCGACACTGCAGCTTGCCCGTAGCGTAACCTTTTACAGTGACAACGGCACGGACAACGCACAATTCACGGGCGAAGGCTCGCTTAAATTCGGCGGCACGACCCGATTCGCCGAAACCACGACGATTGACATGCCTCACGGCGCGGTGGATCTTGACGGCGGCTCCGGCGACACCGCAGGTAACACCATCACCGTCGATGCCGATACCACCATCAATGCTTACGTCATGTATTCCTTCGGCAACACCAATGTCATCGGCACCAGCACGCTCCAGCTCAACAACGGCTCAGACCTTACTGTCAACCTTACCAATGCATATAACGATTGGTCCATAAACAGTCAGGCCATCGTGAACATCAATACCACAGGCGGCCTCGCTAACGCCAGCGGCATCCATGGTTCGGACGTCTATATCCAAGGCGAAGTCAATGTCTCCGGACTCAACGGCTACTCCTTATGGGGCGCCAGGGCCGACATCTATGGCACCATCACCACCGTGGCCGCCGGCAACGTGATCCACTTCGGCGGCGGGAGCCTGGCAGACCCGAACCGATTGATCGGCGGCACCATCACCGGCCTCGGTGTCCTCAAGGCAAGTAATAACGATGCCTTGGTCGGCTACGGCATCATCGACACCTCGATCGAGTTCCAAGGCAATGCAGAATTGTTGGCCAACAACGGCACACTCACCCTTAACGGTCAGGTCCTTGACGTCGGCACGATCGGTACAGCCGACACCGACGGCGTGCTGGACAGTTCACGGCCCTGGAACACCAACCTCGCCGATAATGTTGTACTCAACGGCGGATCATTTGAGGGCGCGACCATCACAAACGATCTGCCTGCGGGTATCACGGGATTCGGAACCATCAACGCGCCGCTGCTCAATAACACCCAGGTCTCCGCCAGCGGCGGGACGCTCGTACTCAACGACGCCGACTTCGACGGTGGAACGGAGACGGGGACCCTCAACGCGATCAATGGTGACCTGGAACTGACTTATCTCTACGGTGCCTACGGCTTCGACGGCACGCTCAACATCGGTCTGAATCATCAAACCTACGCCAATGGCTTCGACCTGGACTTCAACCCCGGTTCGTCGCTCAACCTGGCAGGCGGAACCTATCGCTCGAATGTGAGCACGACCTTCGGCGGCAACCTTACGGTCAGCGGCGCGGCCGCGGAGCTGGATTCGCCCGGCGTGTTGCATTCAAGTTCAAATACCATCCTGAATGCAGACCTGAAGATCAAACAGGATATGACCATTGACAGCGGGGCAATCCTCACAGGGACCAACAAACTAGACGTGCTCAGCACATCCACGCTGACTGTCGCCGGTGGCGCAACGATAGGCGTCGAAGTGGTGAACCGGGGCACCCTCGTTCTGGGAACCTCGTCGGGCCAGGCAACGCTTGCCGAACTCACACAAGAGCCCGGCGGCGTCATTGAGATCGAGATCGGCGGCCTGTTCCCGGGCATGAACTTCGACCAGTGGCTTGTCGCCGGGACCGCTGACCTGGATGGCGTACTCGATGTCTCAATGATCGGTAGCTTCTCGCCGGCTCTGGGTCAGACCTTCAACATCATCAGCGCGGGCTTGCGCGTGGGCACGTTCAGCATCGAAAACCTGCCGACACTGGCTGGTGATCTCGGGTTCAGAGTCAACTACCTGTCGACCGCCGTGCAATTGGAAGTGATCAACGTAGCACTGGAGGGCGACCTGAATGGTGACGGCTTCGTCGGACTCGACGACCTGGACATCATCCTGAGCAACTGGAATCAGACGGTCCCGCCCGGCAACCCGCTTGCTGATCCCAGCGGTGATGGGTTCGTCGGCCTGGCCGACCTTGACCTCGTGTTGAACAACTGGAACGCTGGATCACCGCCGCCCGCCGGTCAGGTCAGCATCCCGGAGCCGGGGACGTTGGTGGCGCTGGGGCTAGGGGCTCTGGCGCTGATACGGCGGTGGTAAGTTGGTGACTGGTCGCTGGCAAAGCATGTTATGCCAGCGATCGGTCGACTTTACCCCACACCCGCCAGCCCAAACCCCACCCTTTACCAGTCCCCCTTGAGACTCAGGGGGTTCTAGCTACAATGCGTCTCTGCCGCGTGGCAAGGCGAGAGCCTCCCACAGCAACACCCCGGAGAGGTGGCCGAGCGGCTGAAGGCAACGGTTTGCTAAATCGTCGAACGGGTTTTACCTGTTCCGCGGGTTCGAATCCCGCCCTCTCCGCTTTAATCTAAAACCCTTGAGCTAATGGATTTAGCTCAAGGGTTTTTTGGTTTTGGGGATATCTAAATGTTTGCTGGCTATTCCCACAGACCAAGTGCATCTGTACTGTTGCTCGACTCCAAGGCGAGCGGGGTGTAGCTGAGGTTGGCGGCGATGTGTGTGACACGATGGCTTTGCGAGAACGACATCTGAGCAAATGCGGCCTGGAAGTCTTGGGTGAGAGTGCTTTGTAACTTCGCTGTGTTGCGTTGGCGTAATGTTGGTTTCTGCTGGACCGTTGCGGTTTGCTGCGATGTTGAAGCGGCAGCGGCGATGATTTCCTGGGTTTGTAGGTGCTGGGTCAGGACTTCGGCTTCGGCAGCGGGGGGCGTGCCTTTATTCCAGTCGTTGAGGACGGTGTCGAGGTCGGCGAGGCCGATGAAGTTGTCGCCGTTGGTGTCGGCGATGTGATTGTCGCGGACGTAATTGTTCCAGTTGTTGAGGATGAGGTCGAGGTCGGAGAGGCCGACGAACCCGTCGTAGTCGAGGTCGCCGGCAAGGCCGCCTTCGACTTCGCCGACGTAGTAGACCATCGGCTGTTCGGGCGTTTGCATGCCTGCGCCGAGGAAGAAGCTGGTGGTAGGGGGCTGGTTGTAGATGTTGTTTTGCCAGGCGATCGCTTCGCGGTACTGCGTGTCGTGCATCAGCGTGAACAGGCGGTTCTGGGCGGGGATAGTGGTCGTCCAGATCTGCAGTTCGGTGCTGTCGACGTTACGCCAGATGACTTCTTCGCGCCAGTCGCCGAGGATGTCGCCGGAGAGGCAAGGCGTTTCCTTTGAGCCGTTGTTTGTTGATGCGCCATACTCCCAGGCCTGCACAATGTTCTGCCTGCCGGGGCTGCTCCATTCGTAGTGCCACTTGCTGATGTACGTACGGTCCATCAGTTCGCGCAGCAGGTCGCCATCCCACCAGACGCCGAAGTTCTGGAACATGTTGGAGGGCTTACCGTAGATACGTGTGCCGTCTATGTTCCAGATGCCGTCATCAGCGCTGGTCCACATTTCAGCGCCGGCGTAGTTGGGGTCGATGTCCATGGCGACGCCTCTGCCGACGTCGGCATCATGGCCGTCGATACCAACAATGACGGAGCCATCGGCCGCATCGTAAAGGAATCCGCCGACGTTCACCCCCTGGACGTTTGAATACTGGGATGGGTGCTGATGCACACTGAAGACTTCGATGCCGGGATTGGATGGGTCGAGATCGCCGACGTGCATGGCGTCGCCGTGGCCCGCGCCTGTGGAGAGGTAGCCCGTGCCGTCTTGATCGATGATCGAAGCGCCGCGGATAATTTCGTCGTACCCATCGCCGTCGACATCAGCGACGCTGAGCTGGTGGTTGCCTTCACCGACGTATTCGGTGTTTTCGTTGTTGTACCAGTTGATGCCTGCTTTGAAGTGCCATTCGAGCGTGAGTTCTCCATCGCGCCAGTTGAAGGCGGCCAACTCATCACGACCGGGCAATCCCGATTGCGGGTTGTTGTAGTCACGGGCAACAACGATGCTTGGCCGCTGCCCATCCAGATAAGCAGCCGCCAAGAGAAACTGGTTGGCGCGGTTGCCGTAGGTATCACCCCATGAGTAGAGTTCGCCGCGCGCGGGTTCGAGGTTCACGGTCGCGAGATTTTCGCCAGTCAGACCATCAAAGACCGTGAGGTATTCGGGACCGTCGTTGATGTGGCCCCATTCATTGCGCCAGTCGGCATCGGGATCGTCGCCATTAATAACAACATCGTTACCGAGTCCGTCAACCGTGCCAGGTGCAGTGCGTGTAACCAGTTCAGCGCGTCCATCACCGTCAAAGTCGTAGACGAGGAAGGGATTGTATTGCGGGCCGGAGCGGATGTTGATGCCCAGATCGATGCGCCAGAGCCTTACACCTTCGAGCGTGTATGCATCGAAGATGGTGTTGCCGGTCTGGCCACTGACGCCGGCGTGCTTCTCGTTGGTTGGCTGCCACTTGACGATGATCTCGTAATCCCCGTCACCGTCCAGGTCGCCGACACTGGAGTCGTTGGCGACATAGTCATAAGCTTCGCTGTCATCGGTCACGCCGCTGGGCGGTGGCTCGATCGGCACGCTCAGGTAAGGCTTCGTCCCACTGTTGGCTTCGACGATGAAAGACTTGCTCGGATCACCCTCCACGCCATCGATGACAGGTCGGATGAGGTAGGTATGCGTCTGGCTCTGGTTTGCATTGCTATCGATGAAGTCGGTGGTCTGGTTGATCGGCGAACTGTTGAGTTTAACAGCGATAGATCCGCTTGTGCTTCGGTAGACGTTGAACGCGATATCACTTGGGTCCAGACCAAGCAGCCGCCAACTCATATAAACCTGCGTCGAGGAGGTACGCAGCGCAACCAGCCCGCGGTCGAGGTTTTCGACTTGCCTGGCGTATTGGGTGGGATTCTCAGGATACGCGTCCGGCGCGGGTGTAGGGCAGTCAGCGTAGGTTGTTGCGATCGCTGAAGCGGTGCGTGCTTCGTCGTAGATGGTGATCTGATCGAACGCGCCGGTGAAGCCGGCATCCTGATCGTAAAGCGATCGGCCGAAGTAGGCGTAGACCTGGTTAATGTCCTCTATGCCGGTGCCGTTGAGCGCCGCGGTTGCGACTTCGTTGCCGTCGATATAAACGAGCATCGTATCCGCGGAGGGATCAACAACTGCGGCGAGCATGTGTTGCCGGCCATCGTTTGTCGTGGCTGACGAGGCGACGACTTCGGTGCCGGCATCGGGGCGAAGCACCAGGCGGGCGTCGCCGTTGGAGGACTGAGGTGTGTAGAAGAGGTAGGAGTTGCCGTAGGCGCCGGATTGATCGCCGAAGTCGAGTATGCGCGTCCAGTTGGTGGTGTCGTTGGTGGAGAACCAGACTTCGAGGGTCAGTGGGCCGGTGTTGGGGATCGCGGCGGCGGGCAGATCGAGGTATTGGATGTTGGCGGAGTCGCCGCTGGTGATGCCGGTGTTGTTGAGTATGGCTTTGCCCGCGGAGACGGTGACGCCGTTGACCAGGTCGAGGTTGATGCGGCCGATCGAGTCGGTACCCAGGCCGTTGTTGAAGGTGTACAAGTGCGTGGCGCTGAGGAGCCAGCGCGGTTCGAGGGCTTCGAGACCCGTAAATTGATTACTCACCGATACCGCGCCTGCGCTACGTGAGTAGCGACGATCAGAGCGACAGATAAGTGAATCCCGCCACGACCTGGACCTTGTCACGCTACAACTCCGACAGAATTGGATTAGACACACAGCTTGACAAACAAGGCCTGAGCCCCGTCTGCCTCCGCAATCTCTCGGCTGCGCATTTTGTCAGTTATTATTATCAGTATAGCACAAGAATCCGGAAATGAAAGTATATTTAATCTATTGCAATTAATGCATTAATATCATAAATGCCGCCTTGCGCAGAAGTCGGCCAAACCTCGGTAATAAAGATACATGTACGACAAGTAGCTTACGAGATAGCGAACCACCACTCAGGATTCAAGGCATCCCGGGGGCTGATGGAGGTTTGAAGTTGTGATCGGGCTGGACATATGTATCGATCCGGGTGCTCGGGCTGTATCGCAAAGAGGGTGTGTTATAGGAGGCGTTGGCACCAATCCTATCGTAGTGCCGCTGGACATCCTGAAAGTTCGGAGCGCCGCCCGTGGTCGTCTGGCTGGTTAATCGCTGTGAAGTCGGTTGGCCGATGTTGGGCGGTGGCCCCTGGGAAGGGAGCCTGCTGCTGCTGTGTACCGTGTAACGGTATTCGGAAGGCAGCATGCCGGAGGTGGAACGGTTGTATCGCACTTCTGACGGAAGCAATCGCGTCTGGACCTGTGTCTGGATTTCACCGTACCGGATAGAAGGCGCTTGTCCGGCCGGGCCATCGGCGCGCATGTCCACCTGGATCTGTGCAATGAGTACGGAGCTACACACCAGAACGAGTCCGGGCAGGCAGAACGAAAGACTTTGGGCCGAAAGTTTTCGGTTATGCATTTTGATGATGCCGGCGTTGGATCGCATGCCTGAACTCCTATTGCTCGCTGGAAGCGTCCTGTTCACCCTGGTTGGCGCGAAGCTGTTCGATCAGCTCTTTCATGGAAATCTCTTCGTGATACTCAGGCGGCGTGAGGCTGAACGTGGCTTCATTGAATGTCGGATTAAGATCCCAATCATTGATCTCGACAGTCCAGTCCGGCTCGCCGGGCAGGGTTATGCTTGTGATGGTGAACTTGCGGATCAGCGGTTTTTCACCGGCATCGATCCATATCTGCCAGTCCATCACCCCGGCACGGAACGCCAGATGATGGCACTGAATACCACGGACCGGATGCAGCCCGATATAAGTGCCTTGCTTGGCGGTTGCCATCAATGACTGATACGGATCGCTGACCAGCAGGTCCGCCATCGGCATAACGACGGCGAATTCCTGGGCGAGTAAGTCGAAAGTGTCATCGATGGTTTCCCGAGCGTCGAGAAAAGCATACTTCTTAGACATCAGGTCTTGTAACAGGATACGGCTATCTTTGAAGTAGAGTTGCACGAAGTTGTAATCGCCCTTGCCGTAGAGTTTGAGCTTGTCAGGCCGCTGCATCGCGATCCAGCGTTGAGATGACAGCGTCACTTTCTGGCCGTCATCAAGCAGCAGCTCTCGCGTGATCTCACCCGTAAATTGGATCTTCTGACTATCCTTCAACAGGTCACACGCGCTCTTGAGGACTTCCTTGGCGCGTGGTTCGATTTCCGCTGTCGACTGAGCTTGTGCAGAAGTGAGAACGAGATTGAAAAAGACGAAGAAAAGTATCGTGTGTCGGAACATGAGAAGTCTCTTAATTAGATTCGGTTGGCGTTTGCGAACCAGCCATTGTGTAAAGGCATAGAATACTGCCGTGGATATCGCTATCTCTACATTGATTTATACTTGTTAAACAACCGTTAACCCGTATAACATAACACATCCGCCGGACAGGTTGATAGATCATTTACAGGCATGAATCAATTATTATAACCCGACTTGCTTCAGACCACCTGATCTTAACTTAAATCCTGTGCCAATTTACGTTAGCAAAACAATTGCCATAAAACAGTTGACCCCCCGGCAAACGTCTGGTAGATTTTTAATCGGTTGCAGGATGCAACTCACGCAACTTCCGACGGACCGACTTCATTTTCTTTTTATTTAATACTTACCCACACTTTGTTCAGATGTGCGGGATTGTTTGATTTGTGACAACAGTGTGGCGCTGCTCTCGTGCAGAGCATACGTATCAGGGATGTGGTAACGCAAAACATAGACGTAACCAGGCTCAAGTGCTGTCTGTACCTAAAGGCATGCACTTCGACGTTCAGAGGGCTTAACACATCATGTAATGATGATGGGGCATTCCAGTCACGTGAACACCGCGTGGATTTGTTATGTCTTACTACATTGTTACTCGATGGATATTGTCGTGTTCACACAAGCACACATCCTGTTTTTTGCATGTTTACTAAGTGTGCTGAGCGCCTTTATGCCGGCGTTAGCTCAAAGCACCGAGCAAACGCGGAGACCCACCGCTGATGATTTGACCAAACAACTTGCTGATCCGATCGCGAATCTTGCCAGCATTCCGATGCAATCAGATATTGACTTCGGTTCCGGGCCTCGCAACGAAGGAGTACGATACACCCTCAATATTGAACCAGTGATCTTGATCGAATTGAATGAAGACTGGATGCTGATCAGCCAGGCGATCGTACCTATTATTTACCAGAATAACCAAGCCTCCCTTTTAACATTCAAAGACAAATATGGATTGGGCGATGTAATCCAGAGTTTCTTCTTCAGCCCGCAAACCGACAGCATAATCACATGGGGGGCCGGACCGGTTTTCTACCTGCCCACCGAAAGCGTAGTTCTTTTCAGCGCCGGACAACGGCCCCGAGTGGGGCGTGCGCGTCATGTTGACGTTGCTGTTCCCGAAGTAATCAAAAATTCGTAATGGATATGTATGAAGACAAAGCCCCCTTAAGCAAGGAGCAAAAGCAACGACGTATCACCAATTGAAGTTGAGATATCAAGGGACCCACCGTCGATCTATTTAATAAGAGGAAATCAAGGTTATGGTAAAAAAACGTTTCTTAAAAATACTGACAATGCTAACCGTCGGCGCAATCTGCGCCGTCCCGGCCTTCGCACAGGATAAGCCCAACATCCTGGTGATCTGGGGCGATGACATCGGTACGTGGAACATCAGCCACAACAACCGAGGGATGATGGGTTACGAAACGCCCAACATCGATCGTATCGCTGATGAAGGTATTTCGTTCACGGACTATTACGGCCAGCAATCCTGCACCGCGGGCCGAGCTGCGTTTCTAAGCGGTAGCGTCCCGGTCCGATCGGGTATGACCAAGGTCGGCCTGCCCGGCGCAGAACAAGGCTGGCAGGAATCGGACATCACCGTCGCAGGCGTGATGAAGTCACTAGGGTACGCCACCGGACAGTTCGGCAAGAACCACCAGGGCGACCGTGACGAACACTTGCCGACCAACCACGGCTTCGATGAATTCTTCGGCAACCTCTACCACCTCAACGCTGAGGAAGAACCCGAGAATCGTGATTATCCCGGCGACTACGTCATGCCCAACGGCAAGACGTTCCTTGAAACATACGGGCCGCGTGGTGTGATGAAGTGCAAGGTCAATCCCGACGGCACACAGACGATCGAGAACACCGGCCCACTGACCAAGAAACGCATGGAGACCATCGACGATGAAACCGTCGCCGCTGCGAAAGACTTCATCAAACGCCAGGTTGAAGCCGGACAGCCGTTCTTCTGCTGGTGGAACGGCACCCGCATGCACTTCCGCACTCACGTCAAGGATGAACACAAAAACCTCGCCGGCCCCAACTCCGACGAATACTCCGATGGCATGGTCGAACATGACCTGCACGTCGGTCAATTGCTCGATCTGCTCGATGAACTTGGCATCGCCGACAACACCATCGTGTACTACTCGACCGACAACGGCCCGCACTACAACACCTGGCCCGATGCCGGTACAACCCCGTTCCGCAGTGAGAAAAACTCCAACTGGGAGGGTGCCTATCGCGTACCGGCTTTCGTTCGCTGGCCGGGCCACTTCCCGGCAGGTGAAACCGTCAACGGTATCGTTGCCCACGAAGACTGGCTGCCCACCTTCGCCGCCGCTGCCGGCAAGGACGATATCAAGGAAGATTTGCTTGATGGCTACGAGGCGATCGGCCGAACCTATAAGAACCACCTCGACGGCTACGACATGACCGAATACCTGTCGAATGCTGACGGCTACAAGACCATCTCAGATAACATCAAGGCTAGCCCGCGTAAGGAGTTCTGGTACTTCAATGATGATGGAGAGTGTGTCGCCATCCGCCTGGGGGACTGGAAGGCTGTATTCTACGAGAACCGTGGCCGGGCATTCGAGGTCTGGCGTGAACCGTTCATCGAGCTGCGCGTACCGATCCTGTTCAACATGCGGCGCGATCCGTTCGAAAAAGCGCAGCACAACTCGAACACTTACAACGACTGGTTCCTCGAACGGCCGTTCGTCATCGTGCCGATGCAGCAAATGGCGGCACAGTTTGCACAAACGTTTATCAAATACCCACCGAGTCAGAAACCGGGCTCGTTTAACCTCGAGGGTGTCGTTGAAAAACTGAAAGAAACGAGTGGTAGCCACTAACCACCCACACTCTTCGTCTACCTGTCTTAATTGACCGGTAGACGCTTTTACCTTTGTCTACCAAGGAGTACAACGATGCGTATACCGGTGATCCTGTTCAGCCTGTGGCTGACCGCCTCGACAGTGTTGGCACAATCAAATGATCCTCTGGCGTCATGGAACGATACGCCGACAAAGCAGGCGATTGTGTCTTTCGTCAAAAAGGTAACGACAGAGGGTTCACCCGACTATATCCCGCCAGCCGAGCGGATCGCGACTTTCGATAATGACGGGTGTCTTTGGGCGGAACAGCCCGCTTACTTCCAACTCATCTTCGCCTTGGACCGCATCAAAGCGATGGCCGACGATCACCCCGAATGGAAGACAACAGAACCGTTCAAGAGCGTGTTGGCAGGCGACATGGAAGCGGTGATGGCTTCGGGCAAGGAGGGACTGGCTAAGATTATTGCAGCAACACACACCAACATGACCGCGGAAGAATTCAGAGCGGCTGTCGCGGATTGGTTGGCCACCGCCAAACACCCCACACTAGACAGGCTGTACGCGGACTGTTTATATCAGCCGCAATTGGAACTGCTTGACTACCTGCGTGCCAACGGATTCAAAACGTTTATCGTCTCGGGCGGCGGGATCGATTTTCTGCGTGTATTCGCGGAGCAGGCCTACGGTATACCTCCCGAGCATGTCGTCGGCAGCAGTATCGAAGCGATCTATGAAGTCCGCAACGGCGTGCCGGTGATCGTCAAGCAACCCAAGGGTTTGTTCGTCGATGACAAGGAAGGCAAACCCGTCGGGATCTACCAACACATCGGCAGACGCCCGATCATCGCGGTGGGCAACTCCGATGGCGACTTCCAGATGCTTGAATACACCACCACGGGTGATGGACCCCGCCTTGGCATCCTCGTCCACCACGATGATGCTGATCGCGAATTCGCCTACGACCGCGATTCGCACATAGGCAAGCTGGATCGCGGCCTGGATGAAGCCGACGCACGCGGCTGGATCATCATCAGCATGGCAAAAGACTGGTCGAAGATATTCCCGGAATGAAACACGATCGTCAGGTCAAAGGATAAATACACATGAAACACAGAATCACACTACTAGCCACGTTAGCCGTCTGCGCGACGATGACCCTCGGTTGCTCCAGCTACTACAAAGTCTCAGACCCGGGCACGGGAAAAGTGTATTACACCAAGGACATCAAAAAGCGCAGCGGATCGATTGAATTCAAGGATGCTTCAACAGGTAATAAAGTCACCATCCAGAACTCGGAAGTCAGCAAGATCAAAAAGAAAGAATTTGATACGGCCCGTAAATCAGGCATGTAGCCGGTTCCGGTTGTGCCAATACATGTAGGCTGTTGGCTATCAGTTACAAACCACCAGATATTCAACATCATTTTGAAAGGATGTAGTATGTCATATGCATCGTCTTTGCGCCATCGGTTTGAGCATGTTTCAGGATTGCTGCTGTGTATGCTGTTAGGATTGACAGCCTGCAGTTCAATCACATCAACGGAGCAGCGATCCGGCGCGGTTAAATCGATCTCGCATCTCAAGTCCAACCTGGAATCCGCCAACCTGCAAGTCGATCAAACCATCGCGGCCGCCAACGGTCTGCAGGCGCCGGAAGCCGATCTGAACAAGGCATTAAAGACCTATCAGAAGGAAGTACGGCAGACACATGAGGGTTCGATTGAAGCATCGAAACGGATAGCAGACCTGCGGACCAATGCTGCCATCCACATCCAGAATTGGGAGAGGGAATTGGCAACCCTGCAGAACGCCCAGCTGCGCAAGGCTGCGTCTCAGCGATCCGAAATCGTGAAAGACCACTTTGACAAAATCTACGAAGCGGCTGCGGATGCAAAAGAGGCTTATCAGCCGTTTGTCGCAGACCTCGATGACCTTGAAGCCTATCTGCTACATGACCTGTCCGCCTCCGGCGTCAAGGCATCGGCCCCGACTATCAAGCAGATCAACGAATCAGGCAGCAAGCTCAAAGAGAAGATCACCGCCATCCTGGATGAGATCGACGTCTTGACCAAAGACATGGCTGCAGCAAATCCACCGGCTCCCACGGAAGAAAACCAGTAAGTGATAGTACCACGATCGGCGGATAGTCAACTGCCGGTATCCGCTGTGCGATCACGGTCTGCGCCGCTACTCCGGGCGTGAGTGGTGATATGCGTAACGAGCACCGCAATTAGTAAAAGACACAGTGTTAGTATTAAGCCGACACGCCCTGGCGTGCCTTTAGTCACAGCTTTGCCCCACATCGCCCAGACGCTGAGGATCGTAAACAGTACGGTGATCGCACCGACGATGGTATTGATCAGCAGGCCCTTAACCCCACGCGGACAGGCGTCGCGCAACACCGACCGGCTGTTGAGCATCAGGAAGAACGACCAGAACGCGACGGGCAACATCATCAACCCGATCACGCTCGTCGGCACGACAAGATACGCCGCCATATGCCCCCAGAAGAACGGCCCGATCACGCTGACGACCGGTAGCAACGAACCGATGCGCCATGTAAGGCCCGTGTGTTCACGGTTGAGCGCCTCGCATACCGCGTAACCGTTAATAAGCATCAAGACAGTTGCCGTGGAAAGGGCGACGAAGAAGACGCCGATACCGAAGACGACGCGCCCGATGGATGTGCCGAAAAGTTGAGTGAGGGTTGCGGAGAGGTCTTTGTCACTTCGGCGGATCAGCATGGACGCCATCTCGCGATCGGCACGTGGTGTTGCATCAAGCGATTCTGCTTTGCCGTTCGCATCGAGTTGTGCCCATCCATCTCGGCCCATGGTTGATTCAGTCACAGCGATCAGGTTGGCGCGGTACTGCGGATTGGCTGCATCCATACCTTGTTGAACAAAGCTGTAATTGATGTGCTGCTCGTCGTAATGGCCGTGAAAAACTGCGCCGGAGACGATGACCAGGCAGGACGTAACGAACGCGAAGGGCAGGAGCAAACCCATAAAAAGGTCGAAGCCGGCAAGTGTACGGTGGGCCTTTCCCCATCCGCGTGCGAGGATCGAGTAGGGCAGCAGGAACGTCATGTTCACACCGACAGCCGAGGCGATGGATGCGTAGATGATGTCGCGTTGGGTGTTAACGATTCGATGCTGCCAGAAGCCGGCGGATTCACCGCAACGTTCGAGCACGGGCATGTAAACATCGGCAGGCTGGAAAAGAAGTTTGGGATCAGGCACGAAACCCGCCAGGACTTCGCCAACGGGCAGACCGCCGGTTGTCACGAGTTTGATGACCATGATGACAAAACACAAAACGATCAGCACGACGATGAGTTTGATCAGACCTTCAAACAATTTCACGCCGGCGCTTCGTCCCTTGTAGAACCAGATGACGGTCACCGCCATCGCCGCCATAAGACCCGAGGCGATACCCATACCGAGTGTACCGTTCTCGCCGCCCAATGGTTTGCCGGGCCCGAGCAGTTCGGGCAAAACGTTTTGTGTCAGCGCCCCAGCGGCCAGGTTATATTGCGGTAAGCCCCAGATCATGTTGGCAGCGATGGTCGCGATCAGCCAGCCCCAACCAAGTACCGGGTTGATGTGACGATTGATCGCCCGGAATGGCCTTTCACCTGTCGACAGTGTGATATAAACGATCACGGTCAACATCGTCAGCCCGAGCAACATCGCGACGGGTTGTATCCACAAGCCTTGGTACCCGACCATCACGCCAAGAAATAAAGATGCACCAAGCGTCGCGCCGCCTATCGTGCACGCCGATTGAAGAAAGCCCGGCCCGGACAGGCGCAGATATACCGGGATACGCGCCATGAAAGGCTTAGCCTCGGTTTGTTCAAGTAAGGTTTTCTCATCCAACAGTTCTGACATGCCGACGCTTCCCAATAGCCAACAAATGAATGATAGATGTGTGCCGCTGCCTGCCCTGCAAGCGGTCGATATATGCAACGCAACAGATTGTCTGTTACGCAGATGGTTTTCGCAAGAACTAAATAGAAGTGATATTTAAGCGGATTGCCTGGTATGTCGTAACAATACCGCCGACAAGGTCGTTAAACAGATCAATGAAGCGGGTTCGGGGATATTGACATTACTTGTTGGCGGTGTGCCTTCGTTCCAGTGGTTGAGCACGATATCCAGATCATCCAATCCTACGAAGCCGTCGCCTGAAGGATCGGCCGCACTGTTAGCAGGAGGAACACTCTGATTCCATGCGGCGAGTACGATATCCAAATCGTCAAGCCCAACAAAGCCGTCGCCGTTAAGGTCGCCTTCGAGCGTGAAAAACAACACACCGAGTTCACGGCTGGCAAGGTCAACATAAAGCGTGACGCTTTGATCAGCCTCGGTGATCTCGAAGCCTTTGGTGATCGCGTCGTTGTTGAAACCATCAGTGCCAACCTGGTCGTCCCAGCCGTTACCGAAGGTTGCTTTGAACTGGTAGATGCCGGGCGTGCTGATGACGGCGTCGAACGTGTAGTAACCACCGCCTTTATCGGTCATGTTGAACGCATCATCGTATGGGTCCCAATCCGCTGCGCCGCCGGCTTCGGTCATGAAGTCACCGACAACTTGCAGCGGGGCGTTATCGAAGTTGATCCAGGTCGCATACTCGCCAAGGTTGTTGATTGAATTCGTATCGACGGTGATCGTGATGGAGCCGTCCGCATCGCCGATGACGGTGAGTTGGTTCGGCGTAATCTCCGGGTCACCCCACTCGGCGGGGGGCGAGCCTTGATCGTTGACTACCTTGAAGTCGTAGGCAACGCCATTGACAAGGTTGTTCACCGTAACGCTGTGAATACCGCCGGCCTCGGCCATAATCAGTGAGCTGTTGGTCGGGTCCCAGTCGGCGGGATCGCCTTGTTCTGTCTGTAATTCACCTGCAACTACAAACGCAGGCACGACCGTCTTGCCAAGGATAACCACTTCGTATGGCGCCAACGTACGCGTACCGCTTAACGTCGTGGACTGAACAGAAAGCAGGTCGCTCCAACTGCCTTGCAGTGAAACAGGGACCTGCACCTGTCGCGACGCATTGCGCGTATTAACCATGACAAGCACCTGGTCGCCTTCATACTCGCGCACGAGGAACGCGACATCGCTGGTGCTCTGATCGCTGATAGAACCCTGACGAAGTGCGGCATGATCGGCACGGGCGTTGAGCAATTGTGTATACCATTGCTCGGTTGTCTGGCCGGTGTCCCAGTCGAGCGGAGCCTTGGTGAAAAAGGGGATATTGTCTTCCCAACCGATTTCCTGGCCGTTATAAACAAGCGGCGTGCCGCCGTAAGCAACGGTGACAGCGTACGCGGCTAGCGAGGCTTCGAGACTGCCGAACAATTCGACGGGTGTTGCGTCCCATGCGCTCTCATCATGATTGGTCGTGAATTGCAGGATCCCCGATCCGGTCGGCACGGATGAAAATTCGTTGACGTATCGTTGATACAGCGTCGTTGCCGAGGCGGATGAATTGAACACGTTCTGAACCGTGCCGTAGAAGTCCCAGCCGTAGGTCATGTCGAAACCCGCAGCGTAGTGGTCACTTCGTGCACCTTCAGCAAGCATGAGCAGGTCGCGCGTCGTGCTGACACGCACGGAAGCGATCGCGTCCTGCCAGAAGTCGTAGGGCACGAAGTCGGCCGCATCGGCGCGGTAGCCATCGATACCGACCTCGGTAACCCAGTACTGCATCGCGCTGACCATCGCGGCGCGCATGTCGGTATTGTCGTAGTTCAGATCTGCTACATCATTCCAGCCCGTGCCCGCAGGAGAAATGATTTCACCCTGCGCGTTTTGTGTGTACCAATCGGTGTTGACGATCCAGGGATTGTCCCACGCGGTGTGGTTGGCGACCCAATCCATGACAACATACATGCCGCGCTGATGGGCCTGGTCGACGAGTGTGGTCAGGTCGGAAAGCGTGCCGTACTCGCTGCTGACCTGCGTGTAGTTTGCTACAGAGTAAGGGGAACCCAATCCGCCGGCACTGTTGATCTGTCCGATCGGATGGATGGGCATTAGCCAGATGACATTGGCACCGAGCGATTGGATATCGTCGAGTCGCGCAGTGACGCCCGCCAGATTACCTGCATCACTGAAAGCACGCAGGTTGACCTCGTACATCACGATGTCTTCAACAGCCGGAACAGCCGACGCCGGATTTGGACAAAACAAACCCAGCGAGCACACCAGCAAAGCGCTTAGTTTCAAACGCAAACATCGGCTCCCAGCCGCCATGAGGGTTAGGAGGTTTCCCTCATGGCGCGAGAACCGTTTTTGTGCGAATCCACTTGCGGGGGTGCTTGGCGCGGTCATGTACTACTCAACTTCTTTTCAACATTACGAAACGACCGAGCAGGAAGAAACCGAAAGCCGAAAACATATCAACGGAAAACGGATTCTCCTGCTCGGTGTATTTTACAGCTTACACAGCCAAATCGGCCATGTTTTTTCAGCCTCGACGCTTCATCGTCGCGAACAAGCCCATCCCCAGAAGCGCTACGGTCGCCGGCTCGGGTACGGCTGCAGTGGGGGGCGTGCCTTCGTTCCAGTGATTGAGCACGATGTCCAGGTCGTCCAGGCCAACAAAACCATCACCGGAGGGATCGGCCGTGCTGTCGGCCGGGGGCACGTTCTGATTCCACGCGCTGAGGATAATATCCAAGTCATCCAGACCGACGAACCCGTCGCCGTTCAGGTCGCCGGGGATACTTGCGGAAACGAGACCGAGTTGACGGTTCGCCAAGTCGATGAACATGGTGATCGCTTCATCGGCTACGGTCGTATCGAAGACGAATACTTGAGCGTTATCGCTGAAGCCGTCGGTACCGACCTGGTCGGACCAACCTTCACCGAAGCTGGCTTTGAACACGTAGGTACCCGGCGTGCTGATGACAGCATCGTAGGTGTAGTAGCCATCACCTTCAGCGGTCATGGCGAAGGCCGGGTCGGCCGGGTCCCAGTCGGCCAAGCCGCCGGCTTCATCCATGAAGTCGCCCACAACCTGAAGCGGAGCCGTATCGAAGTCGACCCACACGGCCGGGTTGTTCTGGAGATTCGTAACGTTGGTATCAACCGTGATGGTGGCTGCGCCGGACGCATCGCCGTACATCGTGATATCGGCAGGTGTGATCTTCGGATCACCCGAAGACACGGGCGGTGAGCCCGCATCGTTGAAGATCGTGAAGTCATACGCGGCACCGTCACTGAGGTTGCTGACGGTGACAGTATGCACGCCACCGGATTCGCTCATGACAATTGAGCTGTTCTCAACATCCCAGTCGGTGGGGTCGCCCTGTTCGGTCTGGAAGTCGCCGGCAATCGTGAGCGTGCCGATCTGATACACCGCGGCGGTCGCACCGATTTGCCGGTTCGACAGGTCGACGAACATCGTGACAGGTTCGTCGACAGCCGAGGTGATGAACTGATAGGTCGCGGCGTTGTTGTTGAATCCGCCGACACCGATCTGATCGTCCCAGCCGTCGCCGAAGGTAACCTTGAAGTTGTACACGCCGGGCGTGCTGATCACAGCATCAAACGTGTAGTAACCGCTGCCCTGATCGGTCATGGCGAATGCCGGATCGGCCGGGTCCCAGTCGGCGAAGCCGCCGGCTTCATCCATGAAGTCACCGACCACATGCAGCGGCGCGTTGTCGAAGTTGATCCACGTGGCAAAGCTGCCGATGGCGTTGGTGACGTTGGTGTCCACGGTGATCTGGACCGCGCCGTCCGCATCGCCAATGAGGGTGAGTTGGTTGGGGGTGATTTCCGGATCGCCCCACACGGCCGGGGGCGTGCCTTCATCATCGACGACCTTGAAGTCGTAGCGTGTGCCGTCGAGCAGGTTGGGGACCGAGATCGTGTAGATGCCGCCGCCCAAGTCACTCATCAGCAGCGAACTGTTGGTCGGGTCCCAGTCGGCCGGGTCGCCTTGTTCGTCCTGTACTTCACCCGCGACGACGAACGTGCCGTAGGTCGGTGTTGCCAATGCCAACAATGCGATGGCCGTTAAGCCGGCTTTGTAAAACTTCATATCAGGAACCTCCTAAGTGTGTAAGACAATATTGAATTCAACGCTCGCGATGCACCAGCCGAACCGATCCGTTATCGTTCACAGCCGGATCGACCTCGTGAAAAACACACCGACTACTTGTTCGGCGAAAGATAAACCTCCTGAAATTCCCCGGGCTGCTGTGACGCGCCATGCCCGTCCGCAAATGCGATGCTCAGCGCGTTGTTGTGCCGATCGTCCTCCGCATTGATCTCTGCCAGGGGTAGCTTCTCGCGGAAGATGTTGGACTGGTATATCGCATCGAGCGTGCCGGGATTGTCCTTATTGGGTAATCGCTTATCCGCGGTGTACATCAGAACGATGCCGCGGCGGATAGGCGAGCTGCTGGGATAGCAGCGCGTGCCCCCGTCGGCATAGAGCATGGTCTGGGAGATTGACCGGATGCGGTCGAGGCTCCCCGGAGATGCATCGCCGTTGTAAACCTGGATTTCCTGAACATTCATCCCGCCGCCGTTAGGCATCCACCAAGCCCTGCCATCACCGGGTGTATCATCGTAGGTGGTCACGTCAGCATTGACGCTGAACGAGATCGGTAGCGGGATCCCCTGTTGAGGCCCGCTGATATTGCTGACAACTTCGTGACCTTCTTCATAAGGATCACTCGGACAGCGGAACATCGACACTACTTTAGGCTCGGCGTTGTCGAACGGGACATCCTGCGAGGAGTCGCCGAGGTAAGGTACCAGTGCGCTGGCCCAGTCTTTCATACGTGGGTAGGCCGGGTCGTTATATGACGCGATTTTCCCACGCAGTTCAGAAGGAAAACCGGTGCCGTTATTAACCCACGCCAGGTCGCTGCTGCTGATCGGGATGTAGTACTGGTGGTCCGTCGCGAAGGATTGGGCACCTTGCCCCATCGACCGCAGGTTTGCCAGGCACTTCATCCGCTGGGCGGACTTACGTGCTGCACCTAAAGCAGGCAGCAGGATCCCGACCAGCAGCGCGATAATCGAGATCACCACCAGCAATTCGATCAGCGTGAATCCCGGTTCGGCTTTTCGGCCAGTTTTCGCCATAACGAAGACTCCAAGTGCGACGGATCAGATTTATCCGAGTGCCCGCTAAGACGGCGGGCTTGAAAAGTATAACACTAGTGTTATAATATCAGCGTAAGGGTTAAAGTCAACCCCTTTGTTAACCACTTGGCGGCCGAAGTCAGTAAAAAAGTGCCGCCCTAGCAGACAGACATCCGCCCCGGCTGGTATTTTGATGGGGCCTTAGAAGCGTGCTCTATATAAGGATGCAAACCACAGGAAGGTTCGATAGTGGCCCGTTCAGCGAAATACACCGAGGTCATGGCTGTGATCGAAAGGCGGATACGCCAGGGTGATTACCTGCTCGAGGTTTTCCCCGGCGAACGCACGATCGCTGCGGAGACCGGTGTCAGCCACATGACCGCACGCAAAGCGGTGCAGGCACTGATCGGCAAAAGGGTGCTGAAGCGAGGCACGGGCGGAACACTACAGATCAATCCGCACTATAAGGCAACCGAACAAGTCGCGCAGGTCGTGATGCTCTACCCGGCCTACCCCTCGCCCTTCCTCACACAGTTGCGCCAGACCATGGCTGTTGCGACACGTGAACACAATTTGGACCTGCGTCCGGTGCAATACGTGCACTGGGACGACCCGGTCGTGATGGATGCGGTCAGTCATCGCGGTGGCGCGATCGTGATCCCCAGTTCAAGCGATGTGCCGCAGCGCGTCGTTGATGCGATGCGTGATGGCAAGTGTGTCTCATTAGACATCGACCTGAGCGGGCACGGGATCAAATCGATCCGCCTGTTCCCCGACACACACGTGCGCCAGGTCTTCCGTCACCTGAAAAAAATCGGGCACAAGAAGATCCATTGTATTTCGACGCATACGAAAAACGCGGAAGTCGAACGACGGATCGGGCTCTGGCGGGAGTGGATCAAACGCGAAGGGCTCGCAGGTGAACTCTGGGAAAACCCGGCACCCTCGTTCGAAGACCCGACACCTTACGCCCACAAAGTCATGCTTGAGAAGCTTAAAGATCAAGACCTGAACGGCTCAGCAGTGGTCGGCACAACGTTCCCAGCGTCGCTTGGCGCGATGCGGGCCTGCTGGGAAGAGGGGCTGGCGGTCGGACGGGATATCTCGATCTGTGCGGTGAATATCGAATCGCCGGCACGCTTCATGACGCCGGGCATCGCGGGACTGGATATCCCGGATGTCAGCTCGATCCTTGAGCAATGCTTCGGCTGGTTCCTGCGTGACGAGGCGTGGGACGCCCCCATGCTGCTGGAGCCCAAGCGGAGCAACTTCTTCCGCGGCGAGTCAGCTGAACTTACTGATGCCTGATTCGCTGACTGCAAAGACTCAGTCGGCGCCACCTATATAGATAACCGGACCTTCAAGACAAAGGTATTTCCGTGAACAGAATTGAACGATTCAAGGATTGGCTGTGTACGGTGAGTCTGTTGGTTCTGGTGAGTTGTGTTGTTGGTTGCAGCACGACACAATCGCTGGCACGGGAATATCCTAATCCCGATCCACCAAAGTGGGTTGAGAATCTAGTGGTGTATCAGGTGAACCTCCGGCAATTTTCCCAAGCGGGAAAAGTTGAGGCGTTTCGTAAGGAATTACCAAGGCTCAAAGAGCTGGGCGTAGGGGTTTTATGGTTCATGCCTATCCACCCGATCGGCGTCGAAGGCCGGTCCGGCACGCTCGGCAGCCCGTACGCGGTGAAAGATTACAAGGCTTTCAATCCTGAGTTCGGCACGCTTGATGAGTTCAAACAAACGGTTCGGGAAGCGCACGACCTGGGCATGTACGTCATCATCGACTGGGTCGCCAACCACACATCGCACGATCATCCATGGATCAAACAGCATCCGGACTGGTTCACGCGTGATGAGAAAGGCGAACTCGTACCGCCGATCGAATTGTGGAAGGATGTGGTTGACCTGAACTTTGATGAACCGGGATTGCGCGAAGCGATGATCGATGCGATGGCGTTCTGGGTGCGTGAAGTGAATATTGATGGATTCCGTTGCGACACAGCGGAGTGGGTGCCGTTGGACTTCTGGGTCGATGCCCGTGATGCAATGTGGCAGATCAAGCCGGTATTCATGCTGGGCGAAGGTGCAAAACCTGAATTGATTGAATATGCATTCGATGCCGCATACGCATGGAGCCTGACACCGAACATGAACGAGATCAAGGCCGGCACAAAGACGGTGACCGACCTGGTGAACTACCTGAACGCCGAGGCGAAGATTGTGCCGGGCAATGGGTTCCGCCTGAACTTCACGACCAACCACGACATCAACTCGTGGGAAGGTACGGCAGTGGAGCGGCTGGGCGAAGGGTTGGAAGCGTTCACCGTATTGACGTTCACGATCGAGGGGATGCCGTTGATCTACAACGGCCAGGAAGCCCGGCTGGACAACCGTCTTGAATTCTTCGAGCGAGACCCGATCGACTGGCGCGACGACTCGATGGCGGAACTGTACAGGACGTTGTCGGAGCTGAAACGCAAAAATCCGGCGTTGTGGCACGGCAACCGCGGCGGCCGCCTTGAAGTGATCGATTATTGCACCACCGACAGTGTCCTGGCATATCAACGTATGAATAAGGGCAATCGTGTTGTAGTGGTGTTGAACCTGAGTAATGATCCCCAGAGCGTCTCATTGCCCGCCGGGGTACATGGGATGCAACCAGTCTTTACAAAGAACGCACCCGAGTCATCTAATGCAAAGATCGCACTACAGCCATGGTCGTACCAAGTCTGGACAGAATCTGCCAAACGTGACTGACACTTGGCGGTAAGATCAGACATCATTGGGCAGTGGGGAGGGGATCGCGTCGATCGCCACCGCCATTCGCACCAGATGAGCCAGGCTGTCGGCTTTCATCTTGGTCATGACGTGGGCGCGGTGCTGCTCGATCGTCTTCTGAGTAACGTTCAGTTCGCTGGCGATTTGCCTGTTGGACTTGCCGCCGACCACTTCCCCCATCACCTGCTGCTCGCGGGCGGTCAGGGACTCATAGCACTGCTTGATGTACTGATACTGCTTCTCATCAATCCGGCGTCTTTCATCGATGCGCATCGCGTCTTCGATGCGGTCAAGCAGCAGCTTGTCCGAGAAGGGTTTTTCAATAAAGTCGAGCGCACCGGCTTTGATCGCGCGCACCGCCATAGCCACGTCACCATGTCCGGTAATAATAATGAACGGCAGGTTGATTTTGCGCCGAACCAGTTCCAGTTGCAGCGCCATGCCGCTCATGCCCGGCAGGCGGACATCAGCAATAATGCATCCAGACAACGACTGTTGCGCAGCTTCGAGTTCATCGAGCAGCGGCTGTGCTGATTCGTAGGATTGAACGAGCCACCCCGCTGATTCAATCAACCACTTCAACGAATCACGCACCGCCTGGTCGTCGTCTACAAGATAGATCGTTGGACGTGTTTCCATTCGCTTGTAAGCCTGAGTGCAAACGGCCCCTTCATCACCACAAGCCCCCAATAAAATTACCCAAGCCGATTCAACATCGGCCACACCAAGTGGTCAACATGATACAAAGTATCGCCGACAATATGCGTCGAGTTTAACATCTAAATTCTTGTTTTCTCAGCGTATAGGGGTTTACCCTTTAGTAGGTAGAATCATTTTGAAACACATACCGCCGCCGGGTCGGGGCTCAGCTATCAAGCGGCCGCCATGCATCTCAATAATCGTCTGACTGATGGTCAATCCCATACCGATCCCGTCTCGCTTGGTCGTGAAGAAAGGATCGAAAATCTGCTGAAGTTGTTCATCGCTCAGGCCGCAGCCCCGGTCACAGATACTTAACGTGATCTGCCGTTGTGCATTGGCCGAAATATAGACGTCGATTACTTTTTCATCGGGCTTGTTCTCCTGCATTGCCGCGGTTGCATTTCGCAGCAGGTTCAGAAGCACCTGCTCGATCTGGATATGGTCCGCATAAAGGATCGGTAAATTATCGCTGATATGTTGCTCAACCCTTGTGTTGTGTGAACGCAGGTCGGATTCAAATAATACCAGTACGTCCCGGATCAATTCACGGACTTCGATGCTCGAACGTCTGGGCTCACGCCGGGATACGAATTGACGCATCCTGCGGATAATCTGACCGGATCGCTCGGCTTGCACGCTGATGTGCTCCATCGCTCGGAACAGACTGTCGTCCACCTCTTCTCGATGATTCATCCGACGCAGCGCTCCCCGGGCGTAGTTCTGGATGGCGGTCAACGGCTGATTCAACTCATGAGCGATACCCGACGCCATCTCTCCCATCGTGCTCAGACGCATGACGTGTTCGAGCTCGAGTTCACGCTTACGCAAGGTGTCTTGATCCTGAAGTTGTTGCGTAATATCTTCCTGCACCACCAGCCAGTGTGTGATGACACCGTTGCCATCTCGTATCGGACTCGCCTGCCAGTTGACGGCGTATTCCGAGCGGTCCCTATGGTAGTTAACGACCTGTCCGTTGTAAGGCTTGCCCTCGCGTATCGCGTTTTGCAGTCTTTCAAATGCCTCTTCATCCGCGCCGTACCCCCGCATCAAACGGGATGGCTTGCCCACCACCTCATTTCCGGTATACCCCGTCAACGATTCAAACGCCGGATTCACGTATTCGATGTACGGCCCGCCATCATGGAAGTTCGTATCCGTGATCATAACGGCTTCGGAAATGGCCATCATCGCCGACTGCACCAGACGCAGTTGCTGTTCGGCCTTTTTCTGCTGGGTCACATCGTTCCAGCAACCGACCATCTCGACCGGCTGCCCGGCTTCATTCTGGGTAACCCTGACCGTATCACGGATCCAACGGTAGGTTCCGTCGCCATGAAGGAAACGGTATTCAAAACTGCCGCTGCCCGCGTCGACCAGTTCCGCCGCTTGATGCAGGGCCCACTCTCGGTCATCCGGATGAATATGATTGACCCAGAAGTTCGCGTCTTCCAGGAAACGCTGCGTGGGGTACCCGGTTTCCGCCTCACTGTTCTCGCTGACAAAGGTGATCATATGCGGATCGGTGTCAACCCGATAGCTGTAGACCAGCATGGGATTCGACGACAACACGGACAGCAGCCTGGATTTTGCATCAGCCAAGGCCTGCTCGGTCTGTCGGCGCTCCGCGACCTCGCGAGCCAGTTGTTTATTCACCCGTGTCAGTTCACGCGTCCGCTCTTCGACCCGGCGTTCGAGTAGCGCCTGCGATTCCTTCTGGATGTTGCGTGCATGAATTTCTTCAGTAATGTCCTGTACACAACACCAGATCAGTGGTTGGCCGTCACGATCCAGAAGAATGCCCGAGATCCTTACTGGTACGCATGTGCCGTCCGGCCTGATGTACTGCTTCTCATAGGCCGGGAAACTACCTTCCGTTTGCGCCGACACCAAGGAGTCTTTACCTTGCTTGTGATAAGCCTCCGGAGTGAATCGTAAAAACGACTGGCCGACAAGCTGGGTCGCCGAACGGCCGAGGATTTTTGCATACGCTTGATTGGCATCGACCAGGACACCATCCAGTCGACACAGTGACTGACCGACCGGGCTTTGCTCAAACAGGGCTCGGTTATATCGTTCGCTGGCGCACAAAGACGCTTCGGCTCGCAAGCGATCGGTCAGGTCATTGACACATGCACAGATGAATTCACGCCCTTGATACTCAAAGAATGACGCCGCGACCTGCACCGGATAGCACCGACCGCTCTTGGTCTTGTGCTCCTGCAAGAACATGGCTTTGCCCGCCTGGCGGATAGTCTGCCAACGCTGCGGCCAGGTTTCACGGGTGACCGACATGCTGACATCCGGCACTATCAGTTGCAGCATCTCTTCACGTGTATATTCAAGATTCCGACAGGCGGTATCGTTCACTTCCACAAACCGGCCGTCAATATCCACAGTGAACATGGAGATTGTAGCGTTATCCAACGCAAAACGGATCAGCGAACTGGGCACCGAATCATCACACGTACCAACGTCGTCCCCCCTCAGATTATCGAAGGCCGTGCTGTTACTACCCACTTAAAACTGAAACTCCCAACACTGGTTAGCACCATGGTAAACAAGTTAAACAGTTCTGGATAGAGACCAGTTGCCAGTTTCACGCTGAAATTACCCATTTTAACGTCAAAATCAGAATGACAAACTTGTTAAACCCGTTAGACGGACTTTTTTCACTGTAAGTCAAACACAACTAAAAACCGGTAGCCCTGAAAGACTACCGGTGAAGACAGATCATATAAGTGTAACAAAAACAAGTGTTAATATCATAAGCTGCGGCGACGCATCATCGCAGCAATCCCCAGCCCCAGCAGGGCAAGGCTGGCGGGTTCGGGAACAACCGATCCTGCCGGCGGTGTGCCCGCATTCCAGTTATTGAGCACGATGTCCAGATCGTCCAGCCCCACGAAACCGTCACCGGACGGGTCGGCGGCCTCGTCGGCAGGTGGTACGTTCTGATTCCACGCGCCGAGGATGATGTCCAGATCGTCAAGGCCGACAAACCCGTCGCCGTTCAGATCGCCGGGGATACTTGCCCCGATCAGGGCGTCAAACAGGGCGGTGTCGGCCAAGTCGAGCACACCGTCACCGTTCATATCAGCAGCGGCGTCCCAAGCGTGTGCGCCCGGGTCTACACCGGCCGCGAAGCTGGTGATATCAGCGACATCCAGACCGACAGCCTGCGGCAGGTTGCCGGCGATGATGTCGTAGAACATCGGGGCGTCGTTGGCGTCAACCACATCGTCGAAGTTCATGTCGCCAAGTTGCTGGGCAAAGACTTACATGCCGTTGAATCGGCCCGCCGAATCTAGCGAGTAGCTCAGCGGATCGGCCCAGCCATAGAAGACGGCTTCGCCCAGCGCATCCGTCGCGATGGTGAAGTCGACCGCATAACCCAAAGGATCACCGACCGCCGGGTCGGCGGGCCAAGGCCCGGTGTACCGGCTGCGCTGAAGCATGGGTGTGAGGTTGGCATATTCACCGGAGTTGTCCACGGCCGGCTGATAGCTGGATGACAAGCCGGGGTCCACCGCGCTGTAAGCCATGTAGACGGCGTTCTCGTCCGCGGGGCTGGTGTTGGGTTCGTAGTTGTACATGCGAACGCGGATGACCGAATCCGCATCCAGGCCGCTCAGTTCGTATGTAAAGTAATTTTGCCCGATACCGATGGCGGTATTACGCGGCAGGTAGACGAAGTCGTCGTAGACATCCTTGCGATAAAGATCGTTGCCTTCACCGAATTCCATGTAGCGCTGTTCGCCGTCGAGCGTTCCGGTGGTCTCGCCGTTGTCCGGACCATAGGTCGGCGTCATCGCCAACGTGATCGATCCGAAAGTCTGGGTATGGGTATTACCCGTGGTCAGCGCCGTCGGCTCAAAGCTACCCCAGGCCGTGAAGCCATCAGGTGTGTAGGTTGGGCTGCCGTTCCAATCGACGTCAATCTGCGCCAGCGGGTCGTTTTGCGCCGAAGCGGTCGCGGCAAAAGCCAGACCGACAACAGCAGCAGCCGTGGTTTTCCATATATGAGCCTCGAACATATTCCATCCTCCTGTGAAGTGTGAGAGCTTTAATCAGGCGACTCAAATTTGTAAACGTTCAGATCATATTCATCGCAAATGAGCCCCGATTCGGTAAAACCGAACCCGGTCCGAAAGATCACTTCGTGAACGGGTTGTACGCGAGCACTTTGATGTCGTACTCATTCTCCGCATTAATCATGATGCGCGGTCCGACACCCGTCGGGTTGTTCCACTGCGCCCAATAGGCGGTTGCCATGTTGCTGGTTGGGTCGGGGACTCTTGCCGTGCTGACACCTGCAGCGTGACCACCGACAAAAGCATAGTTGATATTGTCACCGTGACGATTCACCATCCGCCCAAACGCATTGGTGCCTCCGGCATACACCATCGTGGCGGCGACCCCGTCAAAGAAAGTGATCGTTTCTTCAGGCCACTTCATTTCATCGAGGTTGGTTCGGGGCAGATATTTAGCCTTATCCGGAGCAGCCGGATAGCTGTATTGCATCGGGAAAGCGGATTGCATCGCCACCTTGGCGCCGTAAGGCGGGTCAGCATTCGACGTCGTGTTGACCGCGTAGTTGGTGCGCAACTGCCTTTCCGGATTTGATGTGTCGCCTTGTGCAAGAAATGCCAAGCCAAGGGGATTCGCTCGTGGGTCCTCAGTCCCACTCGTATTCGGCATCATGCCTGCGGCTGTATACAGATCGTTTGAATTGATCTGCTCATCCGATCCTTCCGGGCACATGTAGACGCTGGAGCCAACCGCCGCGCCGCGGGAGCCGCCGGCATAATTCTGCGCGGTAAGGATCACAAACCAGTAGGGCCCCGTGATATTTTCACCATCCAGGCTGATCGTCTGCCAATCCTGCCCGGGCGCGAAAACCTGATCATTGTCAGCAGCATAGCTGTGTTGAGCGATCATGATCTGGCGCTGGTTGCTCAGACACATGGCGCTGCGGGCGGTCCGCCGGGCAGCGCCCAGTGCAGGCAGGAGGATGCCGACCAGCAGCGCAATGATGGAGATCACGACCAGTAATTCAATCAGCGTGAAGGCTCGGCGATGCGCCATCTTGATATCCTCCAAGGCAACCCAACGGGCTTCAGTGCACGCCGCTTAGACTTGCGGCCGCTTGGTTTCGGGGCTCAAGAGTTGACTACCCCGCAGCCCGGCGGATGAACCGAACCATGAAAAACGTTTTACCTACGCATTAAGTTAATAGCCTTGCCCGCAGGTGTCAAGGGTCAACCTTGATTTTTCATCAGTTAATGCCGGAAGCAAGTACAAACACATTATTTCGCCCTTGATCGTGTCAGATAGCCATATTTTCGTCTTTTCTTTTGTTCAAACGAGGCTTAAGCTACGTTCTGTCGGCCCGCTTGCCTTATCGTGGATGTGCCGAACAACCGGCAAAAATGCTTGACAGGAATACCCCAATGATCGTAAGTTACCTGAGAGTAAAACGTTTGTCTTGATTTTGAATCGCGCCAAACCGCCACCCGGAACTCCCTTCGGCGCATGGAACTCTATCTATGACCTACCACCGTCAGGCATCAACGCGCCCCGGCTCGACATCGCCTATTGCGCCTGGTCCTCTCTTAAGCGTTCCCGGGTCATAATCATGGCTATCTGCCTTCTAATGCTGGTGTTAGCATTCCATCTGAATTCCGCGTATGCACAAACGCCCAATCCAAGAACTTATATCTCTCTCGACGGCACCTGGCAGGGGGCCATGGTCACCTACGGAACCGAACTCGATCAGGTGACCAACTGGCAGGACCAAGCCGTCCCGGGCGTCAACCACATTACCCTCTACCATCCACACCGGCAGGTCTGGGTCAAACGCAGCATCGAGATCCCTCATAACTGGACAGGCAAACGCATCTTCATCCGCCTCGGTGGCGCGCTGTATCATCCCCACATCTACATCGACGGCCGACTCATAGGCGATCGTCTCGACGGCTGGCATCCCCTGGTCGTCGAGATCACCGATGCTGTCTCGCCGGGCTCAACTCACGAACTGGCGGTACTCACGCTTGATCAGACCGCCGTCTATGCCGAACCCATGCCGCGCGGCAATGCCTACAGCAACGAAAGCCGGCGCGGCAAGGTACTTGCCCCCATCGGTGGCTACAAAGACTTCGTCGGCATCTGGGACAGCGCTTCGCTCTATGCCACGCCGATCACACACATCGTGCGCGATGAATTAATCATCACGCCATCCACACGCAAGATGCAACTGAATCTTGAAGGTCGTGTTGACAGCAAGGGCGGCACGAACGGTTTAACCATCACAGCGCAAGTACTCGATAGCGGTAACGTCGTGCTTGAATCAGTCAAAGCCAACCTAGATAAGCAAGGCAACTGGAGATCAACCACCGCTTTTGCTGATGCACACTTCTGGTCGCCGGAAGACCCGCACCTTTACACGCTGCGTTTACAGATTCACGATGAGTCGGGCCAACTGATCGATCAACTCGACCAGCGATTCGGGTTTAAGGAGTTCTGGGCGGATGGGCCGGACTTCTATCTCAACGGTGTGAAACGGCACCTGCTTGCTGACAGTGAATGGCCCCCCTCGCTCCCGCAGCCGCGTGAGAAAATCCGCTCGATGCTCGAAAACTTCAAGAGCCAGAACGTCAACGCATTCCGCACACACCTCGGGGGCTGGCAGCACCACTGGTACGACATCGCCGACGAACTGGGCATCATGATGATCCCCGAAACCGCGGTCTACACCGACGGCGAAGGGATGTACGGTTACGACGACGACCGCTTCTGGTCTAACTACCGCAACCACATCGAGAACATGCTCAAAACCTATCGCAACCGGCCGTCGGTTGTTTTGTACTCACTGGGTAACGAAATCCTCTTTATGGGTAACGCCGACCGCGCAACCGACCTGCCGCGCAAACTCGGTGACATGGCACGCTTTGCCAAGCAGATCGATCCGCATCATCTTTACACCTTTGAAGCCGACATCGATCCGGACGGTGCATACGACGTGATCGGCCTGCATTATCCGCACGAAATCCCCGCCAACTTCGCGTACCCGAACACGGGCAACTGGCTCGCCAAACGTGTTCAGACCGAAGCGGCCGGCGGCATGCTCGGTCAGGCAAGCTCCGACTTCTTCTGGGAACGCAAAAAACCACTCTACATCGGCGAATACCTCTGGGCACCGTTCGAAGATTACTCCATCGGCAGCGTCTACTTCGGAGAAGACGCCTACCAAAACCGCTACGAATACTGGATGCAAGCCAAGTTCCGTGCCCAAAACGATCAGACCCTTGCTTACCGTCGGGCTAACGTGTCGGGTCTGTGCCCGTGGGGATCGTTCCAGGACCCGCAGGACTATTACAAACACGTCGCAGTATTTCTATACAGCCATGATAAACGCGCCTACCCCGGCCAAACATTCGTCTTTAAGTTCGACGTATTCAACGACGGCCCAACACCGCTCGATATGACGCTTCGCATGACCGAACAATCAGGCAAGGTGAAACCCGTTGAGCAAAACGTCTCGCTCGATCCCGGCGGGTATCAGCGCGTCACGCTCTCGATCAAAACGCAGGCAACTCCCGGCACACTTTCGTTTACCACAAAACTGCAAAGTGATGAGAAGGTTCTGCATGAAGTCAAGCACGAGTTGGAAGTCTGGCAGCAGCAAGAGCTGGTCGTGCCGGACGGCGTGAAGTTGATCGTATTCGATCCCTCAGGCGCTTGGCCGAACGCGATTGATTCGCTTAATTCATTAGCCAGTATCCAACAGCCGCAGAAAACGATCCTGCTGATCGCACCGACTGCGCTGGGTGGTACCCAAGCCAGCGACATCACGACCATCGGCGCCAAGCAGTTCAAAACCGCCGCTTTCCTGGATTATGCCAACCGAGGCGGCCGCGTTGTCGTGCTGGAACAAACCACGCTTGCGCCACTCGGGCTTGGCCTTGAATTGATCGAACACGCCGCGACGATGACTTTCGCGATCGACCCCGATCATCCGCTACTGCAGGACATTGACGCCGATAGCCTCAAGCACTGGCACCCCGACCATTATGTCAGCCGATACGAGATCGTCCGACCCGGTCACGGTGGCGGGCGGGGTGTGGTTACCTCCGGCGGCGAACGTTCATTAAGGCAAGGCCCCGTCGCCGAGATACCCGTCGGCAAGGGGTACGTCGTGCTGCTGCAGGCATTGGCCGGGGAGAAGAAGGGTATCGAACCTGCCGCCGATCGTTTGCTGCAAAACGCGGTTGACTACGTTGCTCAATACACGTCACCAACAAACAATAGAACCATCGCGATCGGACATAACCAGGTCTTGTTGTCGCAGTTAAATGAGCAAGGCGTCGTGTTTGAACATCACGTCAAACCGGTTACCCGCGATATACTGAATGAAACCAGCCTTCTGATCATTACCGATTACAACTACAACGAAGCAATATTCAAATCACTGGACGCCATCGCTGAGTACCGAAAGCAGGGCGGCAAGATCTACTGGCATGTCTCAAGCATGCGTGACTTCCAGGAATTACGTTCGGCACTTGATATTGACTCACTATGTTTTGATTCATTCTTCAACACCACGGTGATACGCGATCGACAAGCCCCTATGTTACGGGGCGTTTCACGGGAAGACCTAACATACACCACCGATCCTGCTGGTTGGAAACGGACCATTGCGATGCGCCCTAGTGCCTTCGGCGGAATCATGCCGAAGTCTTACGTTTCAGATTTGGCCGATCCTCTCGATCATCTTGAAGGTGATGAACTTGACTTGCCGGATATCCCTTGGAACGGCAGACAAAACGGCGCGTATATCATCCACGATATCCTGTTTGTTGATGCACTTGGTGTTGCAACATTCCAGATCGATGCACCCGAGGCCGGTCTGTATCTCATCAGCTTCGATTGTCGATCCACCGAATCAGGTGATGCGCCACCACAAGTTCAGGTTCATGTCGACGGGAAACTCAATTGTGTGATCCACCCTGAACACCCTTCTCATTGCGGTATACTCGAACTTACAAAGGGCGTGAACCATATTTCACTTGTGTTTGAACGCAATCGAACAACTGGCCCCTTCGGCCGACTGCTCATCGACAAGATCACGATCGGCCAGCGGCTTAACTACCCCGACAACGTCGAAGTACTGACGCTTCCCGCTTCCATCGTGCGTGTGGATGATTCGATCGTTATCGATTCAACCATACTTGAGTCTGAAGGCCCGAACGCCGCCAAGAGCAGGCGCTATCTGTCCGCATTGCTGGCAAACCTTGGCGCATCGTTTCAGCCGCCCGTGGCCGGGCCCAATACGACCGACCTCCCGCTGACGCACTTCAAACTGATCGGTGAAAGCCCGTATTACGAAGCCAAACCATCTTCACTGACCATCCGCGCCAACGGCCTGGTGCAGGCGCCGTTCAAGGTCGAACGATCCGCCGAGTACAGCCTGACGCTCCGCGGCTCATCCACGTCCTTCCAAGGTGAATACTGCAAACTCCGGGTGTTGATCGATGAGAAACCGGTCGGCGAACTCGAATTGAATAACGAGCAGACCGCCGACTTCGGCCCGCTCGAATTGCAGTTAGAGACCGGCGAACACACCCTCGGCCTGCGGTTTTTCAACGATGGCTCAGGCAACGGCGAGGACCACAACCTCCGGCTCGAAGCGGTACGCTTTATCGAGCCCTAATCGGCTACCAATGACATTGTGAAATCCGCCGGATAAATGCTTCCAATTGCCCTCTGGATACGCTAGACTGATCAAGTAAAACGCTTTTCTCCGCTGTATTCTGCACACCGGAGGCGACAACGCCGGTTTCGGTAGTAGACTTGGAGGGTTATGAATATGAGTCGTCCGATGTTCAACGCCGCCTTGGCTTTATCGTTGTCCACCGCTGTGCTGGCGGCCGCGACCCCTGCGCTGGCGCAGTACGGCGGGGCGGAGTCCGACGCCGCCTGGCGCGCCACGGCCGAGACCATGATCGACCAGAACCGTAAGGCAGACCTGACCATCAACGTCCTGGATCAATTCGGCAACGCGGTCCCCGATGCCCAGGTCCATGTGCTGCAAACCAGACAGGCTTACCAATTCGGCTCGGCTGTGTCGGTCAATCAGATACTCGGCTACACCAGCGATGATGCGATCTATCGTCAGAAGTTTGAAGAACTGTTTAACACCGCCACCATCGAGAACTCGCTGAAGTGGGTTCCGCTGGAAGGGGAGTGGGGCTCCAGCTACAGCCTCGGCCGCGCGATCCAGACACTCGACTACCTCAACGCCCGCGGCATCGACAACCGCGGCCACGTCCTGCTCTGGCCCGGCTGGAGCAACCTGCCCACTTACCTGCAAAGCTACGCAGGCAACCCCACCGCGCTGCGCCAGGAGATATACGATCACATTGACGAAGTGGCCGGGGCGGTGGGCGATCGTGTCGTTGAATGGGACGTCATCAACGAACCACGAACCAACAACGATTTGATGGGTATCTTCGGCGACAGCATCCTCGTCGATGCGTTCAACCGTGCAGATGCTGCCACCAACGCCCAGATGTTTATCAATGAGTACAACATCATCACCCAGGACGGCAACTGGTGGACCCGCCAGCAATACCTCAACACCATCAACTACCTGCTGAATAACAACGTCAACCTCGATGGGATCGGTATGCAGGGCCACTTCAACGCCTACTCGCTTACCGGCATCACCGACGTCTGGAGCATCCTCGATCAGTTCTACGCGACAGGTGTCCCCATCACCATCACCGAGTACGATCTGGACACTACCGACGAAACGCTTAAAGCAGATTACCTGCGAGACTTCCTCACCGCGGTGTTCGCTCATCCCGGCACGGAAGGCTTCATGCTCTGGGGCTTCTGGGAAGGCAGACACTGGCGAGAGAACGCGGCCATGTTCAACCTTGACTGGTCCGAAACCCCTATGGTGCAGGTCTGGGAAGACCTCGTGCTCGACCAGTTCATGACCGACGAAACACTCGACACCGATGCGCTCGGCACAGCGCTGCTCCGTGCTTTCCACGGCCAGCACACTATCGAAGTCACCGTCGACGGACAGACGTATTATGAAACCGTCTCACTCGACGCAACAGGTGCCACACTCGAAATCACGCTGCCCATCGGTGCGCTGCCCGGCGACCTCAACGGCGACGGCTTCGTCGGCCTCGACGACCTCGACATTATCCTGAATAACTGGAACAACGGCACACCACCGGTAGCCGTGATCCCCGAACCCGCAGGCATCGCGCTACTGAGCAGTACTGGTTTACTGCACCTGAGCCGTCGCTACAGTCACTAAAGACATCTAAGCTTCAAACGAACTTAACGAGATGATCGGTCGAAGCACCCCGCACATACCCAGCGCTGATTCATCACCGCGCTTACTGAGCTTGACCACGGGATCAACTTCCGACCGTGCAGGCAATTGACCGATGCGCTTATGCGTCTCGCGTGCCCAGGCCATCGGACCCGACTCAACGTTCTTAATCAGGATCGGCGCGATCCCCTGCATTGCTTGGCAATGACAATCAAAGAAGCGTTTCAGGTCCGCAAAATACGCATCACGATCATCATGCCAAAGCTTCATAAGCTGCATATAACCTTCAACCGCTTTGTCGCGAAGCTGCAGCGCGCCTTCCAGGCCGAGTTGTTTGGGCAGGCCGACGTACTTCGCAAATGTTTCAGGATCGTCATCTACTTCTTTTCCGAAGTAGACCCGCGCTTCGCCTGCTTCTGCCAGTCCTGCATTACCCATCATGCCGAGGATGATCAGGTCCCCATCTGAGATTAAACGATGCATCACTAACGGTGGGAAGTGCACGTACTGGCCCGGCTCAAGCGAGAGTTTGCGGTAGCCGTACTCGATATCGTGAAACTCAACAGAGCCAGTACCTTGTAATACGAAGTAACCTTCATCCGTCACGGCATGTACGTGCGGACAGCCTGAATACATCCCGTCCGGCGCTACGTGCTGCGCGTAGACGTGCACCTCGGTCAGACCGATCCCGCCGATCAGCCCGATCGGTTTTGCGTGGTCAACTTGCGGCTGCACCTCACTCATGCATCCAGTTCCTCGCGCGTGCATGCTCGGCCGCTCTGGATCGAGCGCACCATCATCTCGCACGCCGCCATGGTTTCGAGGTTGTTCCGCACACTGATGCCCGGTTCGATGCCTTGCGTGATATACGCATGGAAGTCGCGCAGCATGTCGGACTCGCCTTGCGCTTCGACATCGGGCACGTTCACAATGGGCCGTTCGCCGAATTGTTCGAGCGGGCGCTCGTTAAAGGTTGTCCCGGTTTCGTTGTGGACCAGCGCGCCGCGTTCGCCGTGGATCTGCACTTCAAACGTCGCACGAGCCGCGTCGTGTGTGTGGATGTAATGGCAACGTGCACCGTTGTTGAAAGTGATCTGTGCCGAGGTGTTGTTGTCATAAGGGTACGCCGACCAGTTCGCCGCCCAACTGAACGCCGTCATTTTCTGGATCGGCCCCATCCACGACATAAGGTTGTCAAAGTGGTGGCATGACATGTCCCAGACCGACGCGAAGGGAAACGTCAACGTGCGCGGGTTAGGCCTGACACGGTTTTGCGTGTACATGACCATGTGCACCTCGCCGGGATGTGCAGGGTTGCTCGGGTCTTTTATTGCTTCGGCAAGCGTGCGCTCGATCGGGTTGTATCGGTAGTTCTGCGCAACGCATGCGATCGCGTTGTTTTCTTTAACAGTCACCGCAAGCTGTTGCGCGCTTTGCCAGTCGGGCGCCATACCCTTTTCAACCAGCACGGGCAGACCTGCATTAATCGCCTTGGTCGTCAGTTCGACATGCAGCACAGTCGGCGCGCAGATAATCACGCAGTCCGCTTCAGATTCCTTGAGCGCCTTGTCGTAATCCGTCCCACAAGCCGATTCAGGTAAGCCTGTGATCTCACGCGCCTTGGCCAGCGCCTCCTCGCTGACATCGCAGAGGTACGCCGATTCAAAACCCGTCTGCTTATTACAATGATCGAGCGGCCAGACGCCGCGGTTTGCTACGCCCACATGAAGCACACGCAGGGTTTTCTTATTGGTTGTTGATCCGGTCGTTGTATTCATCACAGTCTCACTTGCTTTCACGGTAGCGGTTGGCGATCTCGGCAAACTCGTCGGCGTCCCACACGTCGTCACGGTAGCACACAAGATACTTGAATCTCAGCGTTTCGCCTTCCTTCACCTTCATCGCCTCGTGGAAAAGGAACGCGGCATTGATGTAATTCATCCCCGGGCCGTGCTTGGCGTACCACGGGCTCGGGCTGCGCGGGTTATCCGGATGGTCGATCATCCCAAAGCCGATCTTCTGCTCCGGCCCACCATCGACATCGCCCTGCATCAATAGCCAGCCATAGCTTTCGCCGGCCAGCCCCTCGGCCGTCCCGCCGCCGGGCAACATAAACACGAGGTTGTGCATCTCTCGCGAACCCCGCAACGACAACCCGCCGTACCCGCCCCACGTCGTGTAAGGTGTACGATCCAGCTTCAAATCCTGCGCGGGTGTCAACTCCGCTTCCCATTCGATGCTGCGCGTGTTGTCATCGTGAGCCCGAAAAGTCAGCACGCGCTTCTCACGGATTGCCAGCCCCGTCGGCCCGGATTCCCAGCGCACGGGATGTTCGATACGCACGGTATTGGCATCAATCACTTCACACTTCGGCTCCGCATCATTGACGTGGATGCCGTAGGGTTCGTGCTCTTCCCAGAAGTTTGTTTCGTTCAGATACTTGATCGTAAACCACAGCCCACGGTGCCAAACGTGGTCGGACATTTCAAAACCGCTCAAGCAATGCCCGGCCGGCGTCGAAAGCGGATGCACACATGCCTTAGGTAACTCGCTGTTATACCGGTAGCAACTGGCGACATGATCCTTCGCGTGCAACACCTCGGCACAATCATCGAACTGCTGATAAATAGACGGGCCGGTCGGTGTGGACTTGTTACAAAGCAAAAAATACCCTTTGCTGGGATTTGGGGTTGGGGTTAGGAGTTGGGCTGCAGGGTTATTACTTTATGGTGATGCCACAAGCTTAGATGTTGTACCCGAACTTACCGACTTCAGTTCTTCCTGCATCCACAGGATTGTAGTCACCATCCTCGGATAGTACCGGCTGCCTTTAGCAACACCGAAGACAAACTGATCGGAAGATGCCCAGTAGGCGCTGCCGTTGATCTGCCAGAGCGCATGTGCTCGGTCGGCCAGTTGCATACGCTGTTGCATCGGCACATCGTTGCCTGTCATATACAGGACGTGGCGCATCACGTACTGACAGATAGCGATCTTGCTCATCCACGAGTTGCCGGAGGTCGAAGATAGACGCATGCCACCATCGTCAAAGATGTTTCTGCTTTGTTCATCTTCCAATAGCAGACGCGTGTGTTGCTTGAGTACATTGACAAACGGGTGCTGCATCGCAATGGCGAGTCGCTTGCGTTCTGTCGGATTTGCTTCACGCTGTGCTAAACATCGAATCCAGTAATCCGGATACACCAGCGCTTCGATGACGGGGATGATGCGTGAATCGTACCCCGGATTGTCTTCTTCGAGAACTGCCGGGAGCGTACCGTCCGGCTTTACACGCCGGCACAAATGATCTGCAATGCGGTCGGCTTCATCCGCGCGTGCAACGCCCAACAACTCAAGCGCCAACCACGTCGCCCAGCACTTCACCGCGATGTACGTATTTGCCCGTGCCTGGCCGAGTGAATCGTCGAGCGAGTCATACGTCGTGATCTCACTGCCCGACCCGCAACGCGCGCTGTCGTATGCCATGACGCCTGTTTCACGATCCGCACGGTTTCTCATGCTTTGCGCACAAGCCGTGAGTAATTCGCGATTATTCTCAAGCCAATCCGAATCACCCGTCGTCGCAACATAGTTCGCCGCCAGCAATACCCAGTTGCATAGCTGCTCCTGCATCATGTAAGAAAAACACCCCGTCAGCCCAGGCCGTTCATAGCTGGAATAGCCCGGCGGGGTAAAGTGATTGTTCGCCCCCACATCATGCGTAAACGATACACCCCCCGGCAACGTATTTCCTGCCTGGTCTTTCACATCCGCCTGGTAACGATAGCGCCCGGCAAACTGATCGAGCAGGTTCCGCACGACCCACGGGTTGTACTTCAGTTCTCAAAACGACTGGTCGATCGACAGATCGAGCGTATTGAGCATGCAGTACTCGCCCTCGTTCACGACCCACATCGGCTTGCCTGCCACATCGAGTAATTGCGTGCTGCCGTAGTAACCGCGAGTCGCATGCGCCAGTTGGAACTGCTGATCGGCCGAGAGATTCGATGTTAGTAGCTCCTGATCGAGCGTTTCGGCATCACGACGGATCAACTTATACTCAGCCAGCGCACTATCCAGCACATCTTCCAACGAAGCGAAGTAGCGCGTGTAAAGATAACGAGCCTCGATCCCTGTCGTAACGACATTCTCAAGATACACACCCAGTGCAACCACAAGCGTGCGCTTCTCGCCGGGCTTCACCTCGAAGCTGAAGCCGCTACACGTTCCCAACACAAACACGGGGTCCGGATCAAGCAACCCCTCAGCAACCGACCACTTCTGTAATGGCTGTGGCTGCTCGCCCGGCTTCCCGCCTTCAAGTTGTGCGGCAAGCCCCATATGCCTTCGATACGCAAACGCAGGCCCACACTGTTCCGTCGCATCACGCAACAGATGCACGCCCGGCTCGATAAAGTCGATGCCGAATACACCGATAACAATGTCATCACCCTTGCGGTTATCTACTTCCAGCGTCGCGATCACCGCGGAACGCAATGCCTTTCGCATCGCAGAAATTGTGCTGCCGTCAGCTTCTGGATCGGGGATCGAACCGAAAGGCGAATACACACGGAACGTAAATCCCGGCGCCGCCCATGTATCGCTCGCCCAGCCGTAATATCGCTTCACCTGATCCAGCGGGATCGTTTCCAAACCCCGCATCGCCTGCGCTGCGTTCGGATTCTCGATATCGTAATTAGATGCCGCATTCACCTGCGCACCGGCATCTCGAAAGAAAGGCAAACACTGTATCGGCGCATCCGCTTGCCGCTTACCTCGCTTGATACCCACAAATACATTCTGATTCGCGGGTTTGCCGATCTCAACACCCAGGCCGCAACCAGCAAACGGACAGCCACACGTAAAACTCATGAACGCGCCCATCGGCGAGTGTTGAGCATTAAACCCAATGCCGTGCTCCAAAGCGGGTATAGCCTGCTTATCGAGATGCGCGATATCAGGCTCCATACTCATTGCTTCACCGCTCCGCTTGTCAGGCCGCTGATAAATTCACGTTGCAGCGCAAGGAACAGAATCGCCGGTGGGATGATCGCGATCAGTGTCCCCGCAAGGAACACACCATACTGTTGCGCGTATTCCCCGATGTATTGATTGAGCACGACCGGCAGCGTCAGCTTATCCTGGCTCTGCAAAAAGATGTTCGGCGCGAGGAACGAATTCCACTGCGCTAAAAACGTGATCAGACAAAACGCCCCCGTCATCGGCCTAACCAAAGGCATCGCAAGCTGCAGATAGATCCGAAACTCGCTGCACCCATCGATCCGCCCGGCCTCGATCAGGTCCGCAGGCACATTCAACAGTGCCTGCCTGAACAAAAAGATCCCAAACGCAGACGCCGCCCCCGGCACGATCAATGCCCGGTACTTATCCATCCAACCAAGCTGATAGATAATCTCAAAGTTCGGCGCAAGCAGCACAACGCCGGGGATCGTCAGCGATGCGAGCATAAACCCGAGGATGGCGTGCCTGCCTCTAAATCGATACTTCGCCAGCGCGTAACCGCCCATCGAGCAGAACACCATCGAGATAAACGTCGTCGTACTCGCCAGGAAAAGCGAGTTGGCGAAGTACCGCCAGAAACTTACCTTGCCCGAAACTGTCTGCTTGGCGCTGAACAGTTCGATGAAGTTATCGAGGTTGACCGTTTCAGGCGACAGCCGATCAATCGACGGCAGGAACATGTATTCATTCAGTACGGCCTTGTCTTTGAACGCCGCACAGATCAACCATACGAACGGCAGCGTCATGATGAGGGCCGCAAGGATCAATCCCGCCCAGCGTGCATACGTCCAGCCCCACTTACGACGCACGATCCACATGATGGGGAACACCGCCGCGATGAAAAGCAAAAGATCTGCAGTGCGTTCATCCGTCGTTCTCCATCGTGCCCGAAAGCTTGATCTGGATCAGGCTGATCGTGAGGATGATGAGCGTCAGCAGCCAGCCGACCGCAGCAGCCGTACCTAGGTCACCGTTTTCAAACGCATTTGAATAGAGGTAGCCCACGATGGTCAGCCCGCTGTTCTTCGGGCCGTAACCTTGCAGCAAAACGTAAGGCAACTCAAACAACTGGAACGAACCGATCGAGCTGACGACAACGACAAACGTCGCCACGGGCGTCACGGCCGGCCGCGTCACGTTCCAAAACACACCCCAGGGCCCGGCCCCATCGATCCACGCCGCCTCAACCAAATCCCGGCTCACGTTCTGAAGCGCCGCCAGGAAGTAGATCATGTTGAACCCGACATAAAGCCAAAGCGCCGCGATGACGACAGCCGGCATCACCCAACGCGGGTCGGTCAACCAGCGTTGTTCCAGTCCAAAACCAGTCAGCATATGCACAATGCGATTGAACAAACCGTAGCGCGGCGTAAACAGCATCGTAAAAAGGATCGCGACAAATACCTGCCCGACCAGGTTCGGCGCAAAGATCGCAAGACGGAAGAAACCCTTGAGCCTGCTCTTGCCGGAATTGAGCAGCATCGCCAACCCAAAACTCAACGGTAACTGGATAAGCAGCGAACAGACCGCGAAGAAGGCGGTGTTGTACAAAGCCCGGTGGAAGTCCGGGTCGGTCAGGACAAACGCGAAGTTGTCCAGCCCAACAAAACGCCGAACGCCCGGGCCGCTGGTCATATGGAAAGAAAGGATCGTGGCGTAAAGAAGTGGGTACAGAAAGAACACACACGTCACAAGGAAGTACGGCAGCAGGAAACTGTATGGCGTAATCGCCTTGCGCAACTTGTATCGCCGCGCGCCGGCCGATGGTTCCGCGGCAAGCACGCCGGAAGCGACGGCCGGAGACGTCTGGACCTGGCTCATGACCCGCCCCCTCCCTGATCTGACTCACCCGCATCCACCTGAAGGAAGATGTTCCGGGCCATGACTTCACGCGTCCGATCCGCCACGCGCTTGATTTCTTTCTCGGTGTATTCCCGCAGGCCGTCTTCGCCATGCTCCCGGTGATATAGCGAAACATTGGCAAACGCCTCGGACAACCGGTTGACCGCCATCTTCATGTACGCGTTGGATTGTTCCTCGGGTACCTGTGGCGCAAGGTCCGCAAACATCCGCCCGATACGCTGATCGCTGAAGTATGGATTCGGCTTATCAAATGCCGGCTCGTTCCATGCACTACGCAATGGCGAAATAATCTGCGTCTGCTCGAAGCGTCGGCCCTGCTCTTTCCTATTAAAGTACAGGTGCATCGCCAGCTCCCATGCAAGCTCGACGTCTTTACATTGCTCGGTAATCGCTAGCCCCGTCCCGCCCCACGTGCTCGTACGTGATCCACCTTCTTTCCACGCAGGCAACGGCATCAACGCCATCTTCCCTTCAAGCTGCGGCACATCCATCTGGAACTGCCGCGTCCGCCAGTCAGGACACATATAAAATAGACACAACCCATCCAGCATCGATCGCGCCAGGTTCTGCCCCCACCCGGCATCGAAGGCAATCCGGTCTTGTCCCTGCACCTGCTTCAGATACCAAAGGAACACCTCGACCGTGCGCTCATCATCAAATGCAATATCACCTTGCTCATCAAACAACTGTCCGCCGCGTTGTAACAGCAACAGCCGCAGCGCATCGCCGCCCTGGATCGGCAAGTTGATCATGTAGCGATCGGGCACACCGTCACCTTTAAGATCTTTCGTCGCAACCTCCCGCCCGACGCGGGCAAACTCATCCCAGGTCGTGAGCTTGTCGACATCGATGCCCAGTTCCTCGACCAGGTCTCGCCGGTACGCCAGCATGACGGGGTGCAGGTCGTGCGGCAGGGCGAAGATGTGCCCGCGATCCGTCCACTTGCCGAACCGGCTTGTGACGACGTTATCGATCAGGCCCGTATCGTTGACGCGCTTAGTCAGGTCGACAAAGCGAACTTCTTCGATCGGCCCCTTGGTGAAGACACCGAGTGTGTCGTACATCAACTCGACCATGTCCGGCACATCCGCACCGACCTGCAAAGCGGCCTGGAGCCGGCTCTGCAAGGCACGCTGTTCGACGACCTGGATCTGGATGCGAACATCGTGATCCTTCTCGAACTGCTCGATGACCGGGACGTAAGCGTCGGCGTGTTCCTTAACGAACGTAGCGAAGACCAGATCGGGTTGTGGGCCGGACTGTCGGAGTAATGCATCGTAGCCCACAACCGCACCGGCAATGAGGGCGAGGATGAGGATCGCCAGGGGTGCTTGGCCGTAGGGGAAGTTCATGAGATCGATCACTCCAAGACGATGGCCGAATGATGGTACGGGTATTGTCATCCAATTCGGCGGCGCCAGCGCATCCTACACAAAGTAAAACGTTTTTTAAAGGCTATTGGCCTAATTTCCGGCTGCGGCTGACAAGCGAACAACGCCTTGTGGAGCGAGAATCCTGATCTGGCAGGTATTTAAAAAGAATAGCACGCCCAGAAAGCGAGGAATATCCGACGAAAATGGCTTAAAGGCGTTGCGAATCTGGCGGCGATGGGCTAAACTTGCGTTGGTAAATCGTTTTTCATACTGTTAATTACGTCGAGTCGCAGCTTGCACGCGACCCCACTCGGCACAGGTTGTTTATGGATCAGTCATTAAATACATATGACGGCCCGCCCCAGGCGACCCAAACCCCCGTCAAATCCCGGCTGGGTAACCGTTTAACTAAACCGGTCGCGGTCGAACTGCCCCTGCGCGATCCGAACCACGGCCTGAAGGTGGGCTGCGCGATCGACAGCGTCATGTCCGGCCAGATCAACCAGGCCGAGATGGCGCTGCTCCGTCGGCATTTTGATGTGCTGACGCCCGAAAACAGCATGAAACCCGCCCTGATCCAGCCCGAGGAAGGGCGGTTCGAGTTCACCAAGGCCGATGAACTGGTCGACTTCGCTCAGGCCAACAACCTGGAAGTGGTCGGCCATTGCCTGGTCTGGCACCAGCAGTGCCCGCAGTGGTTCTTCCGTGATGGCGATGCACCGGCAAGCCGTGAACTATTGCTCAAGCGGATGCGCGAACACATCAAGACCGTCGTCAGCCGATACCGGGGCCGGGTCTTAGGATGGGACGTCGTCAACGAAGCCATCGACGATAAGGACGGCCAATACAAACCAACACCCTGGGTCGAACTGGCCGGCGAAGGTTTTATCGAGCAGGCGTTCATCGCTGCCTATGAAGCGGACCCGTCGGCCGAACTTTATTACAACGACTACAACATCGAACAAACCGAAAAACGCGAAAAAACCCTGCTTTTATTGAGGAAACTCCAGCAAACAAACATCAAACTCGATGGCGTCGGCATCCAGGGCCACTGGATCCTCGACCAGGTGCCTTACGATGAAATCGAAGCGGCGATCCTGGCGTACAACGAACTCGGTTTGAAAGTGATGTTCACCGAGTTGGATATCGATGTCATCGATCGGCCGGACTGCTCCGCGGATGTTTCGCTGCACGCCGAGTACACCCTCGAGCAGGACCTCTATCGTGACGGCTGCCCGCCGGAGGTGCTCGAACGTCAGGCCGAGCAATACGCCCGGCTCTTCGAGTTGTTCCACCGCCACCGCGATAAGGTCAGCCGCGTCAGCTTCTGGGGCCTGCACGACGGGCGAAGCTGGCTCAACGACTGGCCGGGCCAGCGAACGAACCACCCGCTTTTGTTCGACCGTGATTGCCGACCGAAACCGGCCTACCGGCGGGTCATCCAACTGCTGCGGGGCCGTTAATTCAGTCAAAGTCTGCGGTTAAGCTGCAGTGAAACAACATTTTTCGTCTTAATAAAACGTTTTTTCTTGACACAATCATGAATCGTGATACATTTTATCAGGCGTCATGCCGCCATTTGGAGAAGCCGTTCCCATCAACAAGATGTGCGTTTGAAATCGAGTAAACGTTTTATTATTTGGTGGCGTAAACGTAAAGTAGCATCGACCTTTCGAGACATCTGTGGTCAATCACATCAGGAGGAGAGTTAAATGAAACGTGGGATTCTTCTTGCAGCAAGCTTGGCGGCCGGCCTCGGTTTGGCGCAGGCTGTGCAGGCGGACGTGGTCATCGGCGACTTCGAGGGCGCCGCAGAGACCGGTTGGGGCCAATGGATCAGCAACTCCGTGCAGCCTTTCGTGGACATCAGCATCAGCAACGAAGCCGCGACCTCCGGCAGTTACAGCGCTAAGGTCGACAAGGCCGGCTGGGCACAGACGCTGGCCTACAGCGCCGGCACCGCCGGGACCATCGCCGACTTCGAAGCCAATTCCGTGATCGAATTCGATCTGATCTTCGCGGAAACCACGGAAAGTGGTTGGGCGGAAATGTTCGACCTCGCCCTGAATTCACAGTACGGCGGATTCTCCTCGATCACCACGAGCCCTGCTCAAGTCGGCTGGGGCGATGGCGGCGGCGGCGCCCAGACGGTCCACGTTGCACTGGACTACAGCGCTATCCGCCAGACCTGGATCGACAACGGCTCGCCGGGTTGGGTCGAATTGATCTTCGCATTCAATGATGACGGCAATCATCCCGTGAAGTACGTCGACAACGTCACACTGACGCCTGAACCGGCAAGCCTCGCGCTGCTGGGCCTCGGCGGTCTGGCGCTGGCGTCGCGTCGTCGTTAACGACAATTTACTTGTCAGCAAACACGCATTCCTCCAAGGCGGAACCCCGCCCTCCAGCATCGCATGCCATCCGTTTGGCCGATGCCGATGAGGGCGGGGCTTTCTTGTCTGCGGACCCTGCCGGATCGAAACGTTCGGATATGTCGTATCTTTGATATACAAGCGGCTGAGAAACATAGGATTGCACGTGCCTCCATGCTGAATTGATGTATGATTGATTGTGTTAAGATAAAACGATTCCGTTGCACACTTAGCGACCGAAACATCAAGGCATATCCCGATGGCCCAAGCCGATAAACCAACTCGCAATAAATCCGTACGACCCAAGCCGCCCGCCACACGTCCGAAACTCAAAGACGTGGCCGCGGCCTGTGGCGTCTCGATCGGCACAGTCAGCCGGGTACTCAACCGCGATGAATCCTTCTCTGCTCGTGAAGAAGTGCGCCAGCGCATCCTTGATGCTGCCGACCGCCTCGGATACGCACCGGACCTCGCGGCACGCAACCTCAACCGCGGCGTCACCCAGATCATCGGCGTGTTCGGCGACCCCAACACACACATCGGCGAAGGCATCAACGACGCCGTCTTTGAAGGTATTTCCGAAGCGGTACGCAGCCAGGAATACGATGTCTTCTTTGATGTGACTTCCAAACACCCGACCGGCCGCAAACTCCCGTTCTGGCGCTTCGACGGCGCGATCCTGATCCAGTCACCCCTACCCGAAGTCGTGGAAGAACTCGACCGCCGCTTCGTGCCTTACGTCTCGGTCAACGAAACCGTCGGCAACCCGATCGCTTCGGTCCTGGCAGACGACGTCATGGGCACGACACGGATCATGCAGCACTTCGCCGAGCTGGGCCATCGTCGTATCGCCTACGCCAACGCGGGTAAAGGCTACTTCGAACACTACAGCGTGCCCGACCGCCACGACACGATCCAGGCGTTCTGCAAAGAGTACAACATGACGCTCGTGCCGGGCCACGACGAAGACTTCCTCTCGGCCGACCAGTTCCTGCGCCGCGCTGTCAAAGAACACGGCGCCACCGCCGTGCTCGCCTACGACCACCGCATCGTCGTGCGCATCCTCGGTACCGCCTACCGCCTGGGCCTGCGTGTGCCCGAGGACTTCAGCCTCGCCTGCTTTAACGACGAATTCCCCGTCGCCGAGTTGTACCCGCCATTGACCGTCGTCTCCGTTTCCGGCAAAGCAATGGGACGCACCGCCGCAGCGATCCTGCTCGACGCCATGCGCACCAGCCAACCCGAAGACAGGCCCAGCACGCTTCGGCTCGAAGAAAAAGTCGTCGTGCGCGCCTCCACCGCACCGCCACGCATGGATTAGAACAGGTTGAATCCATTAGTAGTGAGATGGACGCCACAAAGACCAGCGGTGCCCGAAGTCCATCACTGCCGTTGCGAACAATACATACCCCGAAGGGGTTGAAGCATGTAGCCACGGGTGCCCCCTGCGGGGCGATAGCACGGTGACTACATTTACAGCCAAGAGTGAATACGCAGTGACTACAACCGTTGGATAGTATTCACTCTACTCATCAATCAACGACTGATCGACCGCAAGAATCAATTCAGCGAGATACTTATCGTAATGCTCGCCGGCTCCCCTGCGCACCTGTGTAATCACCAGGTCGTTATCCAGATCGATACGCAGCACACACGACGTCGCCGAGCCGTGGCCGATCACCCGGTCGCTTAACAGCGTCGCACCGTTGGGGATGCCGTCCTTGCCCGCCCGCGGATCGACCTGCGGCATCCAGGTAAAACCAATGCCCCAATCCTGTTGGATATCCGGGTAATACTGATTCAACGGCACGGGCAGCAGCTTCTCGAACGTCTGCGGTGAAAAGAATTGCAGATCGCCGTACGATCCATGATTGGCCATCATCTGCCCGAACATCGCCAGGTCGTAGGCGGTCGTGTTGCAACTGTAACCGAGGTCTTCTTCAACAAACGTGTTCTTCGCGCCGATCGGATCGAACAACTGCTCGCGCAGGATGCGGATGATGCCTTTACCCGCCACCATCGATATCACCTTGCCGGCAAGATCGTACCCCATGCCGTTGTAGATATGCACCTTGCCAGGCTTGAGGTCTTCCGGGCAACTGGCGATAACGTTTTCGAGGCGCGGGTTATGGATGCCGCCCCATTCGCCGTGACCTTCCAGGCCGGTTGTGTGCGTGAAGAGTTGCCGAACCGTGATCGCCTTCTCACCGCTCGCATCAAAGCCCGGCAAATAATCCGCGACCGGGTCATCGATCCCGATCAATCCCTGATCGACAAACTGCGCAAAGACCATGCCGGTGATCGCCTTGGTGATCGAAGCCTGCGGCATCATCGTATCCAGCGTCACCTCGCCCATGGGCCCTTCGCCGACCGCTTCGTGATAGACGATCACACCATGACGCGCAACGAGTGTGATAAACGGTTCGCCACTTTGTTCATACCATTCTTCACAAACCGCGTGAAGTTGCTCGGCAACGTCAGGCTTCATGCCGGCTTCTTCGGGTGTCCCTTCACGCAATACACGTGCAGGTTTTTCAAGTTTGCGCGGCGGCGCGATTGCGGGCCATTTATCTTCAACACCCAGCAGCTTCCGCTGCAAGGCAATCTGGTAATCCTGCTCACGCGCTAACGGTGTATCCGACTTGGTCGGCTCCTTACCGGAGGCTTCCATGTCATGCAGGTATGAAAAGAGGATAGCCCCGTCTTCATGCATCGCGATCATCTGGCCCAACATGCGGCCCAGGTATGAAGACACCGCTTCGCCGTTCTGCTCCCAGGTTTCAGGCGCGATAGATTGCGGCGCGATACCGGAGATCCGACCCATCGGCCTTTCACGCCACATCGCCCATGATGGATCGATGCAATACACCGTCCCGGCGCGTTCGATGTGTCGGCCGTCCCCGCTGGTAGCTTCTGCAACAAACGCATACCGACCCGGAGCTTTTGCTTTCGTCACCTCGTTCAACTCAGCATCGAACCAGCGCACCTTGAGCGGCGCACCACCGACCGCCTGCTTCACCGCCTCCGGCTGATCCCACGAAAGCTGCGGGAAATCGCCCGGCACCATCATGAAAGAGTAGGGCGGTTCAACGCGCGCGTTCTTAAACGCATCGCGCAACTGCCTGGCTTCCTGCTCCGCTCGGATAACCTGCATCCCTTGCTCATCCGCGATACTCATCGCAAAGCCCCACGCCCCCCAACGCTCAGCGACCTTCACGAGTATCGTGTTCACGCCTTCCTTAAACTCCGCTTCAAACGTATCGCCCCCGATCGTCAATCCCCGGCCCATGTAGATCTCATGAACCAGTTTGCCGTTCACCCAGACCTTCGCTCCGTCATCCGAGCCGAAGAAGAAGTTCACGGTTTGTTTCTTATCTGAATCGACAGTCGTATACGCATACGCAACGAGGTAATCCTGCCCGCCGAACATCGCATCGAGATCGACAACCCCGGAAGCGGGGGCGTTGACGATTTGAGCAGTAACCTGCCCGGAACCATCCGCCGATGCATCCGACTTCACACGCAAACCACTCATCAACTGAGCCGACGCTTCACCACCGATCTCTGCAAGGTAATCCTTATTGAATCCGCCGTGCATCGCGCCTTGGCTGTCGGGTTCATCCAGTTGAGGGTTGGGAAATGGACCCAACACTACCCAACTGCGAATAACGTCATGACCGGATAACGGATGCACCGGGATGCTGTTTGCCCCGGGCCCGTCCTGCGCTTCCCGGGCATCGGTTGGTGTTGAACAGGCAAACAATAAGCAGCAGACCGCGCACAGGGCCAGCCATCGAGCGGGATTCATCATCATGTGCCTCCGGGGGAGCTGGAAGTTGTGATTCACCAGCCTGTCGTTGTCACGGATACTGAAGTGAGTGGGTATCAGGCTTTGTCGACAACGATACGGTAACGTTGCAGTTCGACGATTTTAACACGTTCACCCTGTTCGATGTATGAGCCGACGGTCACGACGTCGATCTGGTTGCCGTCAAAGTCCGCAACACCGGTGGGGCGAAGATCGGTCAGTGCTTTGCCTTCAGAGCCGACCTCGACCAGACCTACGCCGAGTACTTCATCGCCGCTGACCTTGATCGGGTTCCCCGCCGCATCCACGCCGACGGTCGCCGCGGACGGTTGAACGTGATTGAGGATCAACCGGTTCAGCCCCGGGATGCTGCCGAAGTGCTTGGTGATGTAGAAGAACCCGATACCGCTGATAATCAGCCCGACGGTCGTGGCGAAGATCGAGTGCATCATGACCCGCTGCATCTCCGGCGGAGGCAGCCAGCCCGGCCCCGAAGGCACGACGCTGAGCACGATCCCCACAAACATCATCATCAATCCGACCACGCCCAGTATGCCGAAGGTCGGCATCATCACCAGCTCGATGATCACCAACACAAAACCGATGATAAACATCAGGATGTGCCAGACCTCCGCCAGCCCGATGACAAACGGCGCGCCGATCAGCAGCCCCAACGCCACGATCGCAACACCGCCCGGCAGGCTAAGCCCCGGCGCCTGCATTTCAAGAAATGCGCCAACCAGGAACACAACGATCAGGATGATGCGCATCCACCACGATGTCAGGATCGCGGCGACGCCTTCGCTCCACGTCGGCGTGATCGTGACGATATTGGCGGCGTTGTACCGGCTCTTAATTGCCGACTCCGTCGCCACCGTTTGCTTGGATAAACCAACATCCAGCGCTCGCGTCTGGTTCAATGTCAGCAGCGTTTTGCCATCATGCACTCGGCCGTCCGGAATCTTCGCACCGCTCGGTAATTCTTCCACCGCATGCCAGACGCCCCGGTCGGCGCTCGTGGCAACACTCAACGTAACCGCGCCTACATCTTTCACGTCCGGCAAAGACGTCCCCGTGGCGCTTGGCAGGCTCGGTGTCGACGACGGCTGATCCTGCGGGGATTCGCCATTTACCATCACCGCGTAGTCCACCTTGTTCACGAGCATCCGCTCGCCGGAGCCGTCGTTCTTCTCCACCATGTAGAGTTCAACACCCAGCACACACATCGCGTGGAACATGGCATAGTCGTAGCCGTTCACCTGCGCACTATCGCGAAACTCTTCGAGGATCGGCGAAAGCGCCTTGGCGCGTTCCGTCGGATCAAGATTCATCCCCGGCACGATCGGTGCACAGTCGCCCGTCGCCGACGAGGGCGACATCACAATCTCATCACACGATGCAGCAATCATGATCCCCGCGGAGTACGCTTCGTTATGCACCCACGCGACGGTGGGAACAGACAACCCCTTGATGTACTTGCTCATCTTCAAGGCGCTGGTTACCACACCGCCGGGCGTGTCCAGTTCGATGACGATCAGCGACGCGCCGCCATCGATCGCCTTGTCGACTCTGCGTTCCAGGCTCTCCAGCGTGAAGTCGTAGATCAGCCCCGAGATCGGGATCACCGCGATGTTCGCGCCGGAGGGGATGACGATGTTTGAGCTGGGCATCTGGGCCGGGGTCGATGTTGATAGATCGACCTGCTCGGATTCATCCGCATCAGCCTGCGGATTCTCCGGGTGTAGAGCGTCCGTCGTCTGGACCTGCTCGGTAGGCAGGGCGGGAGCGGCGGGGGGTGATTCTGGTTCGTTAGCGCCTGATTGTGCCACGATCAGCAACGCCAACAGGGCCCAGAACAGCGTGCGTAGGGTGCGGCCGGTCATGGGCATGATTATAGACCTAAACGCCACTGCATACCCGGGAAAGCAGGGGCGTCTCTGCCCGGAACCGGCTCGCGCCCGCCATGTTTGCGGTCAGAGCAAATCGGCTATAAAACCTCATATTCCCACCGGATACTAATAACCCTTTATGACAGGATTCCTGCTATGCCCGCCCCGATCCGTGTAACAGTCTGGCACGAACACGTCCACGACCGCACCAACGATGCGGTGAAAAAGCTCTACCCCAACGGCATGCAAGCCGAAATGAAGGCCGCGATCGAAGAGTATCTCGGCAAATCGGTCCAGGTCCGCACCGCTCTGCTGGAAGACCCGGAGCACGGCCTGACCGACGAGGTCCTCGCCGAGACAGACGTCATGACCTGGTGGGGCCACTGTGCCCACGACCAGGTCGACGACAAAATCGTCGACAAGGTTCATCAGCGCGTCCTGGAAGGCATGGGCCTGATCGTCCTGCACTCCGGGCACTACTCGAAAATCTTCAAGAAGCTCATGGGAACGACCTGCTCCCTGCGCTGGCGCGAGGCGGCGGAAAAGGAACGGCTCTGGTGCCTGATGCCCGGCCACCCCATCGCCGACGGTCTGGAAGATGAGTACTTCGAGATCGAACACACCGAGATGTACGGCGAACTGTTCGACATCCCCACCCCCGATGAACTGATCTTCGTCAGTTGGTTCGAGGGCGGCGAAGTCTTCCGCTCCGGCTGCACCTGGAACCGCGGCAAAGGCAAGGTCTTCTACTTCCGCCCGGGCCACGAGACCTTCCCGATCTACTACCACAAGGATGTCCGCCGGATCCTCGCCAACGCCGTGCTGCACGTCGCCCCGTCACGCTCCAGCGCCCCGGTCCGTCTGGACGCTCCCTGCATCGACAAACCCCTGAGCCCGATCGCGGCCGAGCACGAAGTCGATCAGTCGCTGCATTGATCCGACACGTTAAATGTTAAAATAGAAAAACCCACGGCAAAAAACCGTGGGTTTTTCATTTTGAATCGTGTTCAACTGCTGATTACTCGGTGGCCTTCTTCATGGCATCCGCAGCATCATCGACAGCTTCTTCAGCTTTATCAGCGGCCTCTTCAGCCTTGTCCTTGGCTTCTTCCATCGCACCCTCGGCGTCCTTCTGGACTTCCGCGGTATCCGCGCCATCCGGTGCGGCGGGGGCTTCCTGCTTCTTCTCACAACCCAAGGTGATCGCGGCCAACAGGCCCAAGCTCAGAATCAGTGTGTGACGCAACATATTCATGTCTCCATATTTGATGCATATACCACGGTTTGATGCCCCCACCCCGAGGTAAGGACGGCTTCAATTATAACCCCATCAGCCCAACACAAGCTAATCGGGACTTCATCATGTTACTGAAAACGTCTGGCGAATCAAGATTTACACAACCACCGCCGGCTGCTGCTGGCTCAAACAATGCAACGCCCCCAGTCCTACGACCAGGTGCTCCGCTCGGATCGGGACAATGGTGCAACCACCCATTGCATCATCCAGCACCCGTAGCGCCCGCTCATCAGAAGCCTGCCCGAACACCGGCACAAACACATGTTTGTTCGCGATCAGGAAGTTGGCGTAACTGGCCGGCACAGGTGATTTCCCCTCGGGGTATTCATATATAACCGGTTGTGGTACAGGCAGTTGAACGATATTCAGGGTGTTGCCGTCCTGGTCGGTCGCACCTCTCAAAGCCTTAAGATTGGCCTGTGTCATCGCGTGATCTGCATGGCCCGGCTCGGCGGCAATAATGGCAACCGTGTCCGGCGAAATGAAACGAGCGACATCATCAATATGCCCGTCCGTATCATCGCCCTCGATCCCGCCGGGCAGCCAGATCACGTGCCGCGTGCCAAGCGTCTCGTGCAGTTTGTCCACAATCTGCTTGCGGTTCATCGCCGGATTGCGGTTCGCGTTCAGCAGGCACTGCTCGCTGGTCATGACCGTACCTCGGCCGTTCACCTCGATCGATCCGCCCTCCAGCACAAAGTCATGCACCCAGATCGGCAGGCCCAGCTCCTTCGCGACAAGCTGCGGCACCACATCATCCAGGTCCCGTACCTCGTACTTCTCGCCCCAGGAATTGAAGTGAAAGTCATGGCAGGCAAGCGGGGGGGTGACGCCTGATGAAACCGCGACGCCACCGGGCATGCCGGGTAGGGGAGCTGCGGCAGAAGCAGGCTTTCCTCGCGTCACAAAGATCGGCCCGTAGTCCCGGATCCACGAGTCGTTGGTCGGGATATCCAACTCACCGGTCGTCCGCACCGTCACCACTTGGCGGAGCTGATCCATCCAGTCGGCGAACTGCCGCTGCGCCTGCTCCAGGCAACCGGGCCAGGTCTCTTCGTTGTTCGGCGGCGCAAGCCAGACGCAATCCAACGGCTCGAACTCGGCCGGCATCCGATACCCCAGCGCCGCCGCCGAGGTCTTAGGCTGGTTGAGCTGTTCATAATGCCCGGTTCGCGGGTGTGTCTTGCAGGGGGTGGTCATACAGATGGTTTCCCAAATAGTTCAGCACACATCCTAGTCACGATCCACCCAACCACACAACACACTAACCACTAACCACTAACCACTAACCACTAACCACCCAGCCATGTTAGCATGACGCCATGGCAAGACTGTTCATCGGCCTGGATGTCCCGCTGCTGGCGCCGCTCGTAAAACGGATCGACCAGCTCTCGAACATGGGCCCAAGTGTCCGACCGGTCCGCCCGGACGCGATGCATATCACGCTGCGATTTCTGGATGAAGTCGACAACGAAAACATTGATCAACTTTGCGCTGCAATCGACTCCGCCGTCGACGATGCGCGCAACGAAGGCTGGCTTTCTGTTTTCGATCTGAAGCTGACACACGTCGGAACTTTCCCCGAGCTGCACCCGGTCAAAACCAATCAACAGCCGCGTGTTGTTTTCGCCGCGCCGAGCGAACTTGGATGTCTGCCGAAGATCACACAGCGATTAGATGAATGTATTGATTCAATCGAGCTTCCCATCCCAAAGCGAGATAAGCCGTTCACGGTGCACATCACCTTGGCGCGCGTCAAACGCCGACGAAGCCCCGACCGCCGCGTGATTGAAAGCATCAGACAAATGATCGACGATTCGCACGATATCGGCCTCGGCTCGATCAAAGTCAAAACCATCAAACTGATCGAATCCCGTCTCACCCCCCAAGGCCCTGACTACAAAACCCGACACACAACGCGCTTCTAATCCAAGCGATGTGATTAAAAATGTTGCGCCCCGACACACCCCGGCGTGGTTGCTTGAGCAATCCACGCAAAGCCCAAATACAACCAACCATCAATCAACACAGCACCCCGAAATAAAAAAACAGCCGACCACACAAAGTCGGTTGGGTCCGTTGGTTTGGGCCACTCGGCTTTATACGGTCGGCTTAGACAGGGTCCGGTTCTTGCGCATCCCCGGTTGCCGGAAGTCTGTCCGGCCGCCGGTCCCTTATGTCAATTTCAAATCTACCACTACAGAAAAGAATGTCAATACAAAATCCATGATCTGGGGTAAAAAGACCCAGCCGATAACACGCGCCGATATACACAACAAAAGTGTGAATTACCTCAGTGCCACATTCTTGCACCGAGATTCAAAGAAATTGCCAATCCCCGCTTGCGATCGTGTACCACCACAACAGCGCGTTGGTTAATCCGTGCGACCAGATCACCGGACCCAATCCGAGTTTGCGCTTGCGCGATTCGCCGTTCGTCCACTTCACCATCAAACACCACAACACGCCGCATATGATGCAGCCGACGTAATCGCGCGGCACGTGGTTGAGCATGAATATAAACGTGCTGGCAGCGATACCAAACACACTCACCTTCCCCAACGGTGTTTCGTAAAACTGCTTGGTGAACATCGGCTCCTGCTGCGCCGCCGCACGCACCGCCGGCTTGTGCATCAACACATCGCCAAGCCCCGGCATGTCGTGCAACACCTGCAAAAACGCGATCTTCGTCTTCTTCGCAGAGTGCATCGCACGCAAACACAAGCTGCGATTGAAAATCTCTTCCACGAACGGCACGATCAGCGACATCCCCAGCAAGCGCAAGAATATCGATACCTGGTACGTCACCGGGTACTCACCACTCATCGTCTGGAAGTAATGCGGCTCGCCCTTGCTGTTCAGCGCATGATCGATCGGCATGCCGTCCTTGAGCCAGACGATGCGCTCGGACAGTTGTCCGCCCATCAGCCAGCCGAGGAAGATCCAACCCACCACCAGGAACACCGCCGAGGGAATCACCGTCCAGTGGAACCAGAGCGTCATCTCCGGCAGATGCTTGCGGTACCGCCAGAGCATCGCAGTTGTAAGCACACACTGCAAACCATATAGATAAGGAAGCGTCCGCGCGTCCCAATCGCGCGCCAGCCCAACCACAAACATGCACGCCACCCACAGCAACAACGGCCCGATCCGGACCATCCCCGGCCCATGGCTCATCGACCTGTCGAGCCCCGCAAGCAGCCCCGCCTGACTGGCATCCGCTTTTGTCTGTTCAGCGTCCGGCAATACTTATCCTTCCGTCCAACCACGTTTAGCGGCGGATCGCAGACCCGCGTGTCAGCATCACGTCCAACCGCGATACCATAGACGCATGTCCGAGCAAAAGCCATCCCGCCGCCACCCCGCAGCCCTCGACCCCGACGACCTGCTCAAGCAGTGCAAAGTCCGCCGATACAAAGCCTCCGGCCCGGGCGGCCAGCACCGCAACAAGGTCGAGACCGCTATCGAACTCTCGCACACGCCGACGGGCCTGATCGCCAACGCCACCGAGCGCCGAAGCCAGCAGGATAATCAACGTATCGCCTTAAAACGCCTGCGACTCAAGCTCGCGATCGAGTACCGCTGCGAGCAGTTACCAGACCCGACCGATCCGCCCAGCGCGCTGTGGCAATCACGCATCAAGGACAAAAAAATAATCCTCAGCGCCGACCACACCGACTTCCCGACACTGCTCGCCGAAGCCATGGACCTGCTCGCCGCCATGGGCTACGACCACGCCAAAACCGCCGCCGTGCTGGGCGTCAGTTCATCACAGTTGGTCAGACTATTACAGAAGGAACCGGCTGCGCTTTCGCAAGTCAATCAAGAACGCGGCGCTCGCAACATGAATACACTGCGCTGAACCATCACACGCGCGCACTCGGTAACCGCCCCGCAGGGGCGCCGGGTTGTAGCCACGGGTGGAGCGCAGCGCAACCCGTGGAACATGTGTCGGATACTCTAATTCGCCCCAGATGGGGCGAAGGCGATATTTGCGCCGCCCCATCCGGGGCGGATTATACAACACACCTCAATGTCCACGAGTTGCGCTTCGCTTCACTCGTGGCTACACCCCTTCACCCCTCCGGGGTATGTTTTTTATAATAGTTACGCCAACCGCAAACCATCTTCCATTTCAACCAACCGATAAAACGCTGCGCGTTCGTTCGGCGTGTTGTTCGGTTGATGTAACGTGACGTAGAGATCACCGTCAAAAGTCCGGAAGAACATGCCGTGCCCGCCGTCTTCGGCCCACAGAGGCTCGGCATCCTGCACCCATGGCCCGAGGATGTTGCCCGACTCCGATCGCGCCAATCCCATCGCGTAACCCTTCTTGCCGAAACTCGACCAGAGCATCAGCAAAGTTCCGTTTGATGTGCGATGCAGGAACGGCCCATCCGTCACCGTCAGGTCTTTTTCGATACTCTTCGGATCAGGATTGACTAGCCGCTTCGGATCATCCACGCGGAACGAATTCACCCATGGTGCAGCCGATGCGTGAAACAGCGCCACCGGTTCGCCCTCCGCTTGCTTAAGATCATCACTCAAACGCATCGCGACCATCGCGCCGTCCAGCACCTGCACCCACTCGTGGCAGAACACCATCCACGGCTTGCCCTCATCATCAATGTGCAACGTCCCATCAAGTGCCTGCATCTTCTCCGGCGTCACCGGCCCATCACTCCAAAGCTCGAACGGCCCCTCCGGTTTATCCGCTACAAGGATTTGCGTGCCGCGCAATCGTTCATCCGACACAAACGATGCGAACATGAAGTATCGGCTCTTGTAGGCATGCACCTCCGGCGCCCAGTAGTGCCGCGTCGCCCAGAATCCCGGCCGGGGCCTGAACGCTTCGATCGGCCCTTCCCAGTTCTGCAGGTCCTTGCTGCGGTAGCAATCAAAACCGACGCCGCGCGGGCCCCAAGGCTCCTTATCCGTCGTGCCGTAGAGGTAATACATGCCCGACGATTCAACCGGGAGGATATAAGGATCGCGGATCTGGATGTCTGAGAGGTTCAAAGCGGGTTCCTTCGATTCGTATGGTCGGCAGGCACGTACACAATCAGCGCGTGATGCACATCGACATCGTATCGGAATTGGTAATGGATTGGGAACGCTTAAGCGATTTACACCGTTCTTGACCACATCATTTCATGTCATCCCAGCGCGAGCGGGGATCCACGTACAGGGATTCACCGGGCGCGTGGATTCCCGCCTGCGCGGGAATGACGTGTACAAAAGTTCAAATGGTTCTATGCCGCAACATGCCTTGGCTCAGGCGGATTCGCGTCTTTTCGTAGCGCTATCCGATTCGAGCACGATCTTCGTCGAGAGCGGCTGATCCTCAACCAGCGAGAACAGGTGCTTCTCAACATCCTCCCCGGCAAAGTTGCTGACATGCAGTTCGTGATGCTCCGCAAGGTCCAGGTGAGGACGCTTACCGTCGGGCAACCGATCGGCCTCCGCCAGCAGACGCACGATCGGCCGACATGGCTGGACCAGGTTAGGCGTGATGACCACCGCGGGCCTGCCGTCGCTGAGTGTAATCATCCCGCCGACCGGGAAGGGAGGGATCCTCCGCAACACCGAGTCGCGGACGATCGGATCGATCCAGCCGTCGTATCGCTTGTCTTTTAATTCATGCAGCGCGAAGATGGCGGGACGTTTATTGCCCAGGCGCGTCATCAGGTTTTCCAGCAGGTTCGCCGCCGCGACGATCCGGCTGAAGATATGGATATCAACCCCGCGCTGCATGCCCCGGATACGGTTGCGTGTCGGGCCGGACATATCCGGGAACCCCTCGCCGTCCCAGCGCTGATGATGCGTCAGCACGATCTGCATTGCAGACGCCGGTGCACGCGTCCCCTGCAACATCCGGTACCCGTTGAGCACATGATCCTTGTAGTCATCGCGCTGCTCGTCGGTGAGTTCATCGCCATCCATGTCGATCTCGTGGACTTCGGTGTCCGCCCGTTCTTCCAGGATGGACTTGCCGATGTCGTGCATCATCGCGCCCATGCCCAGCGAGGTGATGTCGCGCGCGTGGTGCTGGTCCAGTCGGCTGCGCTGTTGCACGATGTAGGTTTCCAGATCGATCCCGATCAGGACGGACAGGTACGCCACGTTCGCCGAGTGCGTGAACAATCTGCCGGGCCCGCCGATCAGTTGCTCGGTCACGCAAGCCACATCCCGGTTGGCGATCAACTCGCACATCAGGTCCATGATGATCTGGCGATACGTCCGCAGGCTGCCCGCCGAGACGGTCTGCATGGACATCGCGGCGAAGTCTTCCTTGAGCGTGCTGAACGCTTTGTTTAAAGCTTCACTGGGTTTGGCAAGGATCAGATCGTTCAGATCGTCGGTGGCCTCGTTCGAGACCCACACGCGCTTGATACCCAGCTTGGGCAGCTTGTACAGCAGCTTGCGATCGAGCGGGACATCGGCTGCCAACAGCTCCATGTCCGGCCGGCGAGGATGGAATACCGCCGCCGCCGTCCGCATCCCCTCATTGATATCTTCAATCGCACATAGGATCACCGACGGTGTCTCCCAAAAAACCGTCCGCACTGTATTGTCACAAGATCGGTCCATCTCAAATCGGACGTTAGACGCTTGCAGTCAGGTAAAAGCTTAATGCGACCGCACACGTTAACCAGTCAGCACATCAATCATCGCAACCGTTAAAACCGGCCTGATTGTTTGAGCCGTTATGAGTATTTGCCCTACTTCCCGCCACGGCTTGACCGGAACTCGCCACACAAACAACACTGAAAAGTCTGCTAATCTCTCAGCGAATAAACATATCTTTCCTGCAAAAGACATAGCGCATATCCGGGTTTATGCTAAGATGATTCATTCGAGTCACCTGCGACTCGGGGCGTGGTATTCAAAAGTGTATTCATAACCGTGCGGGCAAACCGCATGGCCTGGTAATCAGGAGCTATCCCATGTGGGCATATCCAACCAAGCGTTCGCAGCAGACATTGACCAACCTGGTACTGGCTGTTGTTTGTATCACCGCAACACTATTCAGTTCATCCGCCTGCCTCGCGCTCGATGAAACTCAACAGGCCGTGCTCGCCCAGGCGCAGAACTACATCAAGAACGCCAACGCCGACCTCGACGCCGCACGCGGCTCGGCCGGCACCGCTTCCAACCCCGCCAAAGGCAGCCGCATCCGACTCACCGAGATGCGCCTCCAGTCCGCGCAGCAGCGCCTCGATCAGGCTAAGGAATCGCTCGATCAACTGCCCGCAGATGATGATGCCGTCACGCCGGTGCTCAAATCGTACAACGCCGTCGCCGCCGGCATCAAAGAAGTCAACGCCATCATCCATCCCCCGGCCGACAACAAAGAACAAGCACCCGCGGATAGCGAGTCCGTTGACGATTCAAGCAGCGATTCCTCTGCCGACGCAGCCCCCGCCGCACAACCCGAACAAGCGCCCAAGCTCCACTACACGCAGGAAAAACTCGTCAAGGATGCCAACTGGTACGTCCGCGAAACCAACAGCTACGCCGACAAAGCCGCCGCCGTCCTCGCCAGGTTCGATGCCCAAGGCGATGAGCCCAAGCCCGTACACCGCGAAGTCCGCGATGCCTTGCAGAACGTCGCCACCGGCAAGGAAAAACACAAGCTCGCCGTCAGTTACATCGAGCAACTCCCGACCGATCATCCACAAGTCAAGCCCGTCGCCGACGCCGTCAAACAAGCAGGCGATCGCATCGGCGCACTCGAGTCGCGCCTCACAGCCATCAACACCGAACTCGCCAAACTCACCGGCATGGAGCACTACCCCAACTACGACAAAGACTTCGAGCTGCTCGGTGACTTCGCCCGCCGATACTACGACTTCAACATATCCGTCCAGCAGCCCGAACAGCTCGCCAAGGTCATCGCCGAGGACGCTCAGGTCATGTCCGAGATCCAGCGTATCGCCAAGACCTACCTCCCCCTTGTCGAACAGCGCACCCAAGAGGGCGACAAACTCGAAAAACTATTCAACCACTTCCAGACCAAACGCAACCAGTTCGCCCAGTCGTTGATCGAGTACAAAAAGCAACTGCCCGGCCTCTTCGAAGCCGATCTGCAGGAAGCCGTCAAACTCGCTGATGAAGGCGTCGCCAAGCAAAACGCCATGTACTTCGGACCCAATAGCGGTATCGAGCAACGCTTCGGCTGGGCTGAACAAAAACTCATCGTCATCCGCGCCTTCGGCGAAGAGGAAGCCAAACCCTACATCGACCGCCTCGAAGAAGTCCGCCAGCAAATCAAACAACGCGCTAAAGCCCTCGAAGCGCAGATCATCGCAAACAATCAGTTGCCTTCCGACGTCTACACCGGCGCCGACCGCGACGATGTCGTCGCCATCGCCATCGACGGCTGGAACCATCAGCAACCCGATGCCGAAGTCCTCATGTCACGCATCCCCAGCCAGGCATGGAGCCGCGAAACCCGATGGGAATGGTTCAACGGCAGCTTCTACAAAGTCGATAAATCCACCCTCCAGGTCCAGCTCATCGTCAAACACGACGACAAACTCGCCGTCAAACGCCCGATCAACGTCCGCAAAGACCACCTCAAGGGCGACACCATGATCGCCGTCCCCCTCGATGCGTTCGAAGACGAACTCATCCCCCAACGCTTCATCCCGCTTGAAAAGGTGAAGTAGTAACGTCCCGGTGATATGCCTTACCCCCAAACCCTACACCCTCATATCACCTACTGCTCGGCGAAATGTGCTGCACGATCGGGTTCAGCAGGTTCGGGATCAGCCGTTCTGTTGCCAGCGCCTCGCAGTACTTGCCCAGTTCGGTTGTGATCTGTTTAAGGTCGTCGAGCTTGTCGATCGGGCCGTAGTTGCGGATCGTCACGAACAGACTGATCGGCTCCTGCGAGTACCGCCTGCCCGATCCGCGTCGTGAACGCCTGCGCGTCTTCACCTCGAAGTACGCCTGCAACTGCCCGTCTTCCGCCAGGTTCAGCCCGAACACAGGCTGCACATCCAGCACGCTCGCGTCCTTCGACAGACCCGCCGGCTGGAGCAACCCGCCAACCTTCGTATCTTCATACAGAGCCCGGTACACCACCTCGTCGTGGTCCTCCTTGCACTCGATATCGAACCCGAACATCAGCTCCACATAATCCACATCCAGCGGGCTCAGCGTCAGGTAGAACGGCGCAATCTCCAGCATCCGCTGGTGATACGCATACGCATCTTCCATCGCGTCCGGGTTCACATGCCCCGTGCGGATGCTGTTCTGCTGCAGGCTCAGCCAGGTGTACTCCGCCTCACGCCTGCTCGATTCCAGGCTCAGCTCCCCCTCGTACCGCCGGAACCGCGTCATCCCCGGCTGGGTCTTGCGGACCTGGTCGAAGAAGTGCAACAGCGTATCCCGCTCCGATGGTAAGTCCATCTTCAGCGAGAGTTTCTGGTTGATATAGAAGTCGGTGCACAGGGCACCAAAGCTGGTCGCCATTGCAAATATCCTCGCCGCCAGGCGGTCTTCGCCGCGCTATAAACCCTCAAGTATACCACCGCAAACCCCCCTCATCGACCCCCCAACCCCTTCGACTCGCTGCGCTCACCCAGGATTCTGCCTAAATAATCCACAACCCACGCCCCCCACAAAGCTTAGCCCCTGCCCAATCACATTAACCCCATACTGAGCGAGCGCAGCAAGTCGAAGTACCCTCACACACAATCACAACCACAACCCTGTCCCCCATCCGAAGCCCACAGACGCCGTCTGTGGGCCCCCAGCCATCCAGAGCCCGACGTCATCCCCCCTCCAACCCACCCCCAGTCCGATAACCACCCCGACCCGACCCGACACCCGAATCCCGATACCCGATACCCGAAGTGCCCACTTGAAAACCCCGATACAGATGCTACCCTTTACGGCCCGACATCCAGAATCCCCGGTAGCTCAACGGTAGAGTAGGTGACTGTTAATCACTTGGTTGCTGGTTCGAATCCAGCCCGGGGAGCTTTTAGGCCGGTAGCGAAATGGCTGCCGGCCACATTTTTGCGATCAGCAGGTCGCGCGCAGCTACGCCCATAACCCGCTGTCGCAAAGGGATATGGGAACATGAAGCCGCAACAGATACCCAGCCCGATTCTCTTGTCTGTTAACCGCACACGCTGGGTTGGGGCGATTTTCAACCCAAACTCTCAGACTCTCGCCATCGAAAGTGGTCGCGGGTTAACAGACACGTTCGACCTGGACCACCGGCATGACTTCGTGACTCACTATGCCGTTCGATCGATGATGGGGGTGACTCGATGAGTGGATCGGCCCCGGTGGACCGGCCGCGCGCCCTCATCATTGCCGGGCCCAACGGCGCTGGGAAGACCACGTTCGCGCGCGAATTCCTCCCCGCCGAGGGCCACTACCCCACGTTCATCAATGCCGATCTGATCGCCGAGGGACTGTCGCCGTTCCGACCCGAATCCATGGCGATTGAAGCGTCTCGCCTGATGCTCGAGCGCGTTCGGCAGATGGTGGCCAGGCGTGAAGACTTCGCCATCGAGGCGACGCTCGCCGGTCGATCGTATCTGCGCATGATCCGTGACTGGAAGGCGATCAGTTACCGGGTTGAGCTGATGTTCCTGCAGTTGCCTTCCGCCGATCTGGCCGCGGAACGCGTGCGCCTGCGCGTGGCTCAAGGCGGTCACAACATTCCCGAACCAGACATCCGACGCCGCTTTAAGCGCGGCATCGCCAACATCAATCAGCACTATCGCAGCGCCGTCGATGCCTGGCAGATATACGACGCCAGTCAGTGGCCTCCCGTGTTGATCGATGAAGGAGTGAATCCATGATCCAGCAACCCGAGAAGTATCCTGATCTGCAAGGCAGCCGCACCGCGATGATTCGCGCCGCGCGTCGCGCCGCCGAGATCGCCCGCCAACACCGGCAGCCGCTGGTGCTGTGGCGCGACGGCCGGATCGTGCGGGTGATGCCGGACGACCTGCCCGACCTGCCGGAACAGACACCCGAGGCATCGCAACCGTCATGATTTTCCGTCTGACACAGCGTCTGAGCAGCAAGATCAAGGTGGGACCGCTTGCCGAGTCGCCGTTGGATGAGAATCCCTACGCCGACTGGTCGGCCCGGCTCTTCACGGCGGATCGCGCTCAGTACATCCTGCTGAGCAATACGGCGTCGCTTTACTCTGTCGTTCTGTTCGAGCGCGGTATCACGCACGACGGGCAATTCATCGAGCGATCGTTAGACAACATCCGGGAGTTTATGACCGACGACGGGCTGGGCCTGGTCTACATGAACTTCATCGCACCTGCCAGTGGTTCGATTCGTTTCTGCAAGGCGCTGAACCGCTCCGTCACGGGGTCGATGAATGAACTGGAAATGATCGCCAAGTTCTACTTGGAGACGGGTGAATGGTCGCCCTTCGATGTCGGTCATAAGCTCAATGAAACTCCGATGTCCGCAGTCGCATGTGGAGGCAACAATTACGCCACGCCGCGCGAGGCATTCAGCCAGCTCAAGCCCGGCACCATCGATGCCACCAAAAGTTCAACTTCTTCCCAGAGCAACGACATGGCAGCAACGAACCGCGACACGCCGCGCCGAGGTACAACACCGAAACAAAAGGAGCAACGCGCCTGCGGGCTCTGCGGCAACACGAAGAATCTGACGAAGACAGAATGCTGCGGCAACTGGATCTGCGACGATGAACAGAACTATGTCATGTTCTCGTACGTCCGCAACAGTTGCCACCGGAACCATCTGCGTTACACGCTTTGCGGATTTCATCACGCCGAAGGCCACGCGGGTCGCTGGCAGGATTGCGCCGAATGCCGTAATCGTTTTGACACAGAGATGTACGTCTATTACGGCACCAACGAGTACAACTTCGAGGCTTTGCCTGACCCGCCTGCCTATGAGCCGACGCACTGCCGTCAATGTGGTCAGGTTATCTCGCTGGGTGCAGACGGGTATTCGATGGCCGGCGGGGATTACTTCTGCAACCACTGCACCGCGCAAAAGATGGGCGGCGAATTGCTGTCGCCAGTAAGTGACGAACCGAATACGGCAGAAGATTCAACACCAGCTCCAAGCGGGTCTGATCGAATGAAATCAGACGAACTGAACGAAAGCGATCGACAGGACTTGAGAGGCCAGATTCCCGAGGTCTACCGCGAGCGCTTCGATGCGATCGTCGAACGAACGGATGCGTTCTGTGACAGGCATCTGAACGACGAATACAAGCAATTGGCCCGGGAAATGGCAGCGACAATCTGCCAGAAAGGTTCCCCGGTCCGCAAGGGCAAACCCGAGGGGTGGGCGGCGGGCGTGATCTATGCATTGGGCCGCGTCAACTTCCTGACTGACCCGAGCCAGGACCCGCATATGAAGTCCGAGGAAATAGCCAAGTACATCGGCGTTTCCCCTGCCACGATGCATGCCAAGGCGGGGGTCATCCGAGAGGGGCTGAACCTGATGGCGTTCGATCCCGAATGGTCGCTGCCCAGTCGCATGGACGACAACCCGCTGGTCTGGATGCTGGAGATCAACGGGATGCTCGTCGATATCCGCATGGCCCCGCGCGAGGCGCAGGTGGTCGCGTACGAGAAGGGCCTCATCCCTTATATCCCCGCCGACCGGGACGAGTCATGATCCGCTACGCCATCTATACCCGCCAGTCCATTGAGAAACTGGCGGATTTCTCCTCCTGCGAAGCCCAGTTCCATACCTGCCGCGATTTCGTCAAGGCAATAAATGATCCGCACCTGCACTGGTGCGGCCAGCGTTTTGACGACGAAGGCCAGTCCGGCTCGACGCTCGACCGGCCCGCCATGCGCAAGCTCCGCAAGGTCGTTGACCTCGGCGGCATCGACCGCATCTATGCCGTCGCGCTCGACCGGGTAACACGCAGCATGCGCGATGCGGTCGTGCTGCTTGACGAATTCGAGAAGGCTGGCGTGGATGTGCATTTCGTCCATCAGCCCGAGTTGACTTTCGGCGCACAAGGCCGCTTCCTGAGACATGTGCTTGCCGCCTTCGCCGAGTTCGAGCGCGACATGATCTCCACGCGAATCGCCGAGAGCCGCGCCTATCTCAAGCAGCACGGCCGACGCCTCGCGGGCAAGGTGCCATACGGCTACGATGCCGACCCGACCACCAGACAACTGACGCCCAACCCCGCTGAAGCGCCGCGCATCGCCGCCATCTTCGAGCGGGCTGCACAAGGTGAACTGCCCAACCAGATCGCCCACGACATCAACGACCTCGACTGGCCGACCAAGGTCTACCACTCGAAGCGCTCCGGCAATATCACCGGCGGCGGTAAGTGGACCGCACGCCAGATCACCGACACCCTGCGCAACCCGGTCTACGTCGGCCGATTCGCCGACGGTGTCGATACAAGGGATGGCTGCCACGAGTCGATCGTCGATCCGGTCATCTTTGATAACGTGCAGCAGCAACTGGACGCCCGGCGCACCACCGACGGCCGATTCAAGCGGTCGCGCCACAACCACCTCGCCTTCTGCCAGACCATCGCCTGCCCCCGCTACGGTCGGTTCCTCACCACCTACCAGACGACCAAGCGCAGCGTCGATCGGTCCGCCGGCAGCACCCGATTCTTCTATAGCTGCCGATCCACCGCCTGCGGCCGCCCCCGCTGCAAAGGCATCCGTGAGTACTCGGCGTCGATGTCTGACACCAGGCTTGCAATCTGAACTCGTAGTTCTTCCGACTCCTCACTGAAGTGTTTATGTAGCTTGTTCCACAAGTCTTGTGGCAGCTGATTGCCGCAAAATCCACAGGTATTGCGTGTTCCTTCGTGCAGTTCCCGGCCTTGACGAACCCATTGCTGCAGCACCGCGTCGTTAAGCAACTCCTGGATCGGCTGGGATGGACGGACTTTTGTCGCAAGTAGTGAAGAAGCTCTCGATGCAATCGTTGCGTACTGCAACTGCAGATCTGGGCACTCTGGCACCTCGGGCCGTGCGGTTTCTTCAAGCGTTCCTTGATGACGAAGAACCTCGTCTTCAGACAGCAGAACATAAGTCTCATGTCTGACCGTGTCGATGTCTGACCTGATTTTGCGGATGAACCTTGTATACCATTCGCGATCGGTGGCACGCAGTTCGTTGTAACCCACCCCGGGCATCCGCCCACTGGTGAAGATGGTGTGACACAACCGGCATACTCCGCACCCATGGCTTGCGTCGTGAGCAACGTCGCAGCACCGACGTGCACCGTAGACCCGCATGAGGCTTGTCTTACCCGAGCCCGACGGTCCGACGATGAGCAGGTTGTCACTGAAGTCTTCGGCGACCATACGTTCCGCAACGGCGGCGACGGTGGGATCGTCCGCCCCCTGGAAGAAGTGTTCGATCTTCTTAGGCCGTTCCTCTTCCGGCGTGCCGATGCCTTCGGCGGCGTCGGTTATGTTGTCAACATCAATGGTGTTCTGCATGTAAGTGCTTTCTATATTTGGTTTTCAATCTTTACATTCCGATGGGTAAAGTTGCTGTAAACGTGCCGTCAACACTGCCCTCCGGCGAGCTGTGTCAGGAGATTGCCGGGCCGGTAACCCCGGAACCGGGGCGACGGCGACCATTTGTGTTCTTTATCGTTGTTGTTGCTTTGGACAAGCGTGGCATCTTCCAGTCGCTTAAGTGGACGATAGACGTGATGGTGCTCCCAGATTCTGTTCGCTGGGTACACACGGTGCCCGGTACCGTCGAGCAGCATCACGAGCTCTTCGCGGAAGGTCGGGTTGCTGAGTTTCTCGATGATTTGGTTGATGGTCATGGCCGACCTGCCCGTAGTCATAACATCGAGCCAAACGAAGAAGTTAAGGTCCTGACGGCTGATATCTGGCTGCTGGTCAACGACTCCAGCACTGGCAAGCAGGGCGGCGGTGTTGGCCAAACGTTTTGTCTCGGTCCGGATCACGCCATCTTCGCCCGGCATGTTGTCCATTATTGCCGTAGCGTGGGCTAGGCTGTGCAACATTGCGACAGTGTCGGGTAGGTGAAGAGGAACGCTGGCTAACTCAGGGATTTGATAATCGCCATCGAACAGAACGTCGACATCGAGACTCAGGTCGTCGAATTGCCCGCGTAACCATTCAATGCAACTAGCCAGCCGAGCATTTCGAATACGGCCTGACTGTGTCGCATAGTCGAAGGCACGCTTCGCCCTCCAAAGTGTCTGCTCATTGCCTTCGTCAAGAATCAGGTCGAGCCAGCCCTCAGTTGGCTCGATTACGTCGTCGCCAATGTCAAAGCAGACCGCGGAGCACGTACCCGAGCGGTACTCAACCGGTATGCCGATGGCACCTGATGACGGCATAAGCAGCAAGCGACACTCAGCAGGTGGTTTGGCTTTTGGCTTAAACGGGCAGACCCAATTCTCCGGCAACACCCTCTCCAGCAGCCCTATCAGATCGTTGACAACGCCACGACGACGTGCCCGAATCCGAATCCGAATCCGAATCGCGTGTGGTGTCTTACCGGCGATAGCTGCCAAGATCAGCGTGATCAGTAATGGTGCCCAGGCCCGGAACTGCCGCTTTAGTATCCGTTCAACGCGATCACTGAGAACTCGACCGCTCGCGGTAGTCGTGGTCTTTATCATCACACGCTCTCCCGCTTTGCGGGGCCGAGGATTTGTGACACACGAGCCCTACTGATGTTGAAATGTTTCGCGAGCTCGGCACGGTTGCGAACGACACCGGCGTCAAGCATGGCCTGAAAACGCCGGGCCCGATCGAGCTTGGCCCCCTTAACACTTGGGCTGGATTGCTCCCACGGTATAAGGGTTTCGAGGGGTGTCCAGGGGTGTAGCTTGATGATGCGACGCTGCCGTAAGTGTTTGTACTGCCAAGCCCCTAGCTCGATGAAGTACTGGTTCGCCTGCTGCTCATTTGGCGGAGTTCTTCGACTCGCTACGCTCGCTCAGAATTCTAAACTGAGTGATCGTAGCGAGTTGTCGTTAATGGGGGCCATTTCGGGTCCATGTCGAAGAACCCTGAGCGAGCGCAGCGAGTCGAAGGGGAAAGGCGAAAAGATCGTCGCCTACGTCTACATCCTCGAATGCCAAGATAACTGGCTCTACGTCGGCTGCACCAACCACCTGCTGCGCCGCTGGGCCGAACACAAGCAAGGCGGCTCCCGCTTCACCAAAACCCACCCACCCAAGCGCGTCATCCACGTCGAACCTTTCACCAGCCGCAGCCAAGCCGAACAACGCGAACGCCAACTCAAACGCTGGACCCGAGCCAAAAAACGCGCCCTCGCCGCAGGCGACTTTGATCTGCTTAAACGGCTGTGACTGGTTGAGTGTTTTTACACAATCCAACACCGGGCTGACATGTCCAGTAGAACTGCGTATGGTAAATCACATGAGTCAGGATCTATGGCATAAACAGATGCACTGGGCGTACATCGTATCCGAGCAACACAGGCTTGAGAATATCGAGTTTTACTACGAAGCCCTCGAGGTGGCTCGCTCCATAATGCGCCGGGCAAGAACGAATGTGGATATGATCGTGCAGCGCCTTCATGCACGTGGCTATGTATTCGCCGACCCCCAACGGATTCACTTACCCCCGCCCCCAGATATTGCAGATTGGCCGGCGTACTTCACAGAAAAGGGGATCAACATACCTGTAGCATTGATCGCATGGCTTTACGAGGTGGGCACTGTCGATCTTAGAGGAACCGCGCCGGAATGGGACTTTGTGGGATACCACGGCCTTGCAGAAGGCGAAACACTCTATACCGATCCCCTCGTTGTCGATCTCAGCCGTGAGTATATCGAGTCGGAGTTTGAGGCTTGGGAATATGATCGCGTTGAGAGCGGCGCAGACAAAGATGGCCCATTCCAACTCGCCTTCGCCCCTGATAATATCCACAAGGCAAATATCAGTGGGGGAGCACCCTATTCGATAGGCACGATGCTCCCTGCGGCCGACTCACTTATCTTGAATGAGAGACATGGTTTTGGTTTTATCGCTTATATTCGTCATGCCTTCGAATGGGGTGCTTTCCCTGGTTTCGAATTGATGGATAATCCTCCAACCGACTTCATCACGGACATGCGTCGAGCATTAGAAGCAATCTGATATTACTTGGGGAAAACGGCGCCTGGCCCCGATATGAGGCACGTCAACAGATCGAGCCTGATTAACAGCCGGGTTGCTTTCGGAACCTACCGCCATTTCGAACTCGCGCCGGGTAATTGATTACTACCCCACCATCTTGACCTAGCCAGACAGCGAGCCGGTCGCCAAGCGAAGGCCGTTGTGGGCGCTTCCGCAAGGAGCCCGCAATGTCCATCCTCGCCGGGCGTGAGGAACGGCATGTGGGTCATGAGGCCCTGATCGTGGAGTTCTTTCAGCATGAATACCTCGCAGTCGGTGGCCGCGCCGAGCATCGGCGTGAGCATGGCCGTACCGAGACCCGCAATCTTCAACCCGAAGTTGCGGATGCGGTCGCCGAAGGCCTTGAGTCGCTTCTCCGCCCGGCGCAACCCGCGCACGGGCTTGGTGTCGTCGGCGAAAAGCTCGACGAAAGCGCATCCTGCTCGGATGCCACGGGCCGAGGGCATGGTTTACGTTTCTTTTTTGCAGAAATGATGTAAAATAGATTTGACATTAAGTATTATATAGAGTACATTATGTTTGTCATAGCATACACAGGAGACCCAAAATGAACGCAGAACAGAAACGAGCTTGGCTTGGCGTAGTAACGATGAGTGCTTGTGTACTGGGGTACTTTGTGCTGCTTCCACTCTTCGGGCCAGTTGTCGCGACTGCGGCCTTTGCCTTCTACGGCATCAATGGATTCGCTGGCCTGATCGGTCGCCATGAAGCAGTCGACGAACGCGACACGCACATTGCGCGAAGGGCTACTCTGGCAGGTGCTATGGCCTCCTACATGGCGTTCGTCATTGGGTGTATGGGCACATGGTTCGTCGTTTTTGCTTTTCAACGTCAGGAGCAGGTATGGGTGCATGTGCTCGGGACAATCACAATGCTCGGTGCCATCGTCTTCTTCTTCACTCGGAGTGTTGCGATCCTGGTTCTCTATGGCCGTCACGTGGAGGCTTCCGATGCCTGAGATCACAAACAACATTCGGCGTCTTCGCTTCGACCATAATGAGATGACGCAAGAAGAACTTGCACAGCAAGCAGGCTGTACCCGGCAGACCATCATTGCGCTTGAGGCTGGCAAGTACACACCATCGCTTGCCTTGGCATTCCGCATTGCTCGCAGTTTCAACTGTCGAGTCGAAGACGTGTTCACTTTCAGCGAGGACACGAGTACTGAGTAGCCTTGACGGTAGTATGGCGCAAAGAGGCGCATCGCTTACTCGTCCTCCTCCAGCAAGCAGCATGGGTACTTGCACTTTGTAGGGTGGTGTGGAGCGTAGCGATACCCACCACAGCACAACAACACATCCACACACCACTTGAAAAGGGCAAACGGGCCATGCCCCCGTCATAAGCCACGCGACGCATATCAACAATCCCAAGCGTAAAAAAACACCACGCCCATCACCTTTTACCCCCTCAAGCACTATAATCTACATAAGGAACCTCTCGCCAATGGGGGCATGAAAATGCAGCTGCTTGAACAGATCGGCCGGCAGTATAAAGCGGGGTTGGGCGATTACAGTGGATTGATTGTTGAATCATCTGCAAAAGGGGATAGCTGGGCGCCGATGAATGTGTGTCTCGTGCGGCGGCTGGATAACAAGGTGATATCCAAGCAGTATTATGCCGGGAACAATCCCGACATTCCGGGTTTACCCGCCGACCTTAAACAGCATTGGGCAAACCTCACAACATCCGAATTCATCTCGTACGAATCCGAACTGCCAACCTATCGTGAGATTGCCTGTATTGATGGGCGGGTATTTAAAGTTCAACAAAACGGCAAGAAGACGCACTCGACTCACGATCGGCATCCTGAGCGATCTGTTCCTGAGAATCTCATGTGGCGGGTCGTTGATTTCTTGGCAAACCAATCGCCGACATGTCGCTTCGAACGGGACCTGTTGGATCCGGATTCAGATGAGGACCCGGACTGGATTGGATTAAAGGTAAAAACGACAGACAACCGCAAGGATGTCGACCGGCCCACCCGAAGTTGTGATACGTATTGGTTCGACAAGAGCAAGAATTACGTACTGATGCGTCATGTAAGAGAAGGCGATATAACCGGCACATTCCCTCGCGGGTTCCGCATAGAAAGATGCGTGGCAGAGGTTCAACAGACACACACCGGCACCTGGTATGCCAGCCGGTTCGTCAACACGTACGAGACCGAGCGACCCAAGCGATCCGCAGACGGATTTGAAACGGTTAAGTCTGTCAGACAACAACGGATACTCATCGACCAGGACATCATCCCCCCTCAGTCAATGTTCGATGAGGATGCCCTCTCGTACTTCACCGCACCCCCAAAGCAAGTAGGGCCCGGCGATCCCGCACCACCCATCAGCATCAAGCATATGCTGAATGCGCCGGCAGGTTTGCAGTTATCCTGGGATAACCTTCAAAACAAAACGATCGTGATTGAGTTTTGGAGCACGATGTGCACCGGATGCGTTAAGTCTATCCCGCACATGAATCATCTCTATCAAGCGTTGCACCCCGAGGGCATCGAATTCTTGTCTGTAACATTCGATGAACCCGATGTCGTAGAACGCTTTGTGAAAAAGACGCCGATACATTCCTGGATCGGTTGTGACACAGATCAGTCGATGTTCGTCGCGTACGGTATTACAGGTTATCCCACCGCTTTCGTAATACGAAACGGCCTGATAGTAGAACGCAACCATCCCCTGCAATTATCCCCCCAGCATATCCGAGCACTTGCTTGCAACACGGATTCCGATGAGAAGTGAACGCTATACTCAGTAAGCAGCATGGGTACTTGTGCTTGTGGCGATATTCTTGATTGCCAAACACATGTCACAAACATATCCCGCTTCCTGCCCTCGCGGGGCATGGCATTGAGCAGGATCAGAAGATTACGCATGCAGGCGACGTGGTGACTATTGGGGATTTGCCCCTTTATTCAATGCTGCATTACGTCGTCGGCAGGTGCGCTTTGCGTGGCCGATCGCTCAGTCGGCGATAGGTTGCTTCGATAACAACGCTTGTGGCGAGCAAACCGGCCAGCACCCACAGCGAAGCAGGATCGCTTTTTACACTCTGCCAGATCAGCGCCGCCAGCGCCGCGACACATGCCAGCACCCCGATCAGCGAAACGTACCATCGGCTTTCCGTCTGCCGGTGGCGGATGACGTTGGCCAGGTTCACTGCCGCAAAGACGATCAGAAAACCCGCGCTGCCCATCAGCGAAATGTGTTCTAGATCAACCAGGTTCGCCACCATCAGCGTCAGCCCGGCGGTGATCAGCAGCCCCTCGATCGGCTTGCCCCACACCTTGCGCTCCAGGAAGTCTGGCAGTTCGCCTTCCTTGGCGATGATGTAGCTGATCCGTGCGGCGCCGTAAAGCGTGGCGTTGATCGCCGAGGCGGTCGAGAGCATCGCGGCGATGCCAATCAGGATGAAACCCGCCTGGCCCATGAAAGGCCTCGCCGCCTCCGCCAACGCATAATCCTTAGCGTCCACGATCTTGTCGACGCTCAGGTTTCCGACTGTCACGATCGACACCAAAACGTACAACACGATCACAAACACCACCGCGCTGTAGTACGCGCGCGGTAGCGTGCGATCCGGATCGCGCACGTCCTGCGCAGTGTTGGCGATCAACTCGAAGCCTTCATACGCCAGGAAAATCAACATGCCGCCGGCAACCAGCTGCACCGCGCCTGACCATTGCGTCGGCCCCATCGCCGACGGGTCCGTGCTGAACAGGCCCACCACCACGAATAGGAGCAGGATCGCAATCTTCATGCCGACGATCCACGTCTCCGCTTCACCGACAGCCTTGGACCCCACGACGTTCAGCCCCGCCATCGCAACCACCGCCGCGCTGACCAGCACGTGCATGCCCACCGCCTGCCACGCCTCCGGCAAAAAACTCGCCCCATAACTCCCAAAAGCATGAGCGTACAGCGACAGCATGATGACATAACTAAGCGACAGCAGCACGTTCAGCGAACCGGTAACAAGCCCGGGACCGAACCCCTGGTTAAGAAACTCCACCGTTCCCCCGGGGCTGGGATAAGCCACAGTGAATTTGGCATACGAATAACTCGTCACCAGCGCCAACAATCCCGCGATCGCAAAAGCAATCGGCGTCCCCCCATGCGCCAGTTGCACCGCCAACCCCAACACCGCAAAAATACCGCCCCCAACCATCCCACCCACACCTATAGCTACAACCGCCCAATAACCCATCTTCCCTTGCGAATCGCCCGTCATGCCTGCGATCGTATCAACTTTACACAGCCGTCACCAATTGTCTGACAGCAAGCATCATGGATTCATATGCTTGTAGACTGCGGCCAAGCGAAGCGCAACCCACCACTGCATAACAACAAACTCACAAACCACCTTGAACACTAATCAACACTAATACACGCTAATCCCGATCTCCCGATCAGCGTCCATCAGCGTGAATCACTGTTCCACTTTCTGACACTTCCACACCCCACAATCAAATAAATCGGTTTGCGGCAATCTTGCCGAGGGCAGCGCCAAGAGGGTGGGATGGTTGGCCGGTCTTGCCTACGCACGGCGAGGGGGTGCCGGTGTCGGCCCGGGAAATACCTCGTTATTCATGGCTAGCCGGGTTCAGGTCAAATTACTACAGTCGAAATACATAATTTTCTTGACATTTCTATGCCATTATTATCAAATATTCAGCTAGCCGGAAGTTGATTCAAAAAAGTGGCTTAGAGCGTTATCCATTTTCTACGCAGCCCGATTCGCATTCGCGAGTATTGACATGTACTCAACGTGTTCGAAGAGTCTGTTGCCTTGCAGTAATCGTAAGCCGGCCTTGAGTAATACGAGGGGAAGGCCATGAAACATCTCAAGAGCCGCTACGCATTCCAAGCACCATCCGTTATCGCCATGCTGCTCAACGCAACAGTTGCCGCCGCATTCGGTGCAGCATTGACTATCCCAACACCATCATCAGCCGATGCGTTTGATCTGATCGATAATGGTGGATTGACCGGTGAAATTCCTCCAACAAATGGCGGCGTGATCGCCTCCGTTCCCCCCGGCTGGGTGGCGGGTTATGGCAACGTTGACATGCACGAATCCGGCGGGACCGGCTATTGGGATGAATCGTGGCCGGCTTCTATCGGCGGGACACAATTCGTCGCCGCCGTCGGCCTGGGTTTGGCTAGCTTCGATGAAGCCGGCGAATCTTTCTTCCAGATTGTCGACGGCCTTAAGCCGGGACGAGCCTATAAACTCACCTTCTATCAAGCCAATCTCGGGGCCGACAGCACCTCGCCAATGTGGCAGTACGAATCGGCGGGATACTGGCACGTGTCGTTCGGCTCATCTTCCTTCGATTCACCCATCATGCCGTTCATGGGATTCGGCGCAGACGGCTTCACACTCGTCGAAGTCATATTTGTTGCCGATTTGGACATGATTGACGGGAAACAGCGACTCGAGTTCATGGCATACGACGGCGACACACCAGACGATAACAATCTGGCCCATATCGCCATCGACGATATCACTCTCACCCAATTAACACCCGAACCAACGACCATGCTGCTGCTAAGCGTGGGCGGGCTGACGATGCTGCGTCGCCGTTAAGCAGGTTGCAGGACTTCCGCGCCTTGGCAGGGTGCGTTTAAGCGAAGCGCAACCTACCACAGCGAAACAACTGACCTGCAAACCACCCTGAACGCTAATCTACACTCATAAACACTAATATCCATCGCTTAATTAGCGTTAATTAGTGCAGATGAGTGTTCCCCATACTTCTTCAACTTTCACACACAACCACCTACTGCCGTTTCAGGTTGTTCCATAGATTCACCAGGAAGTCCTGCACGTTCGTCAAAATAGCCGTCGCCTGCGCGGAGCCGCGGTTGGCTAGTTTGTCGGCGCTGAACTCGGTCATGTCGATGATGTAGAAGTAGACCGGGCGGACGGAGCCGTCGGGGTTGACGTGGTAGCCGGGGGTCATGTTGCCGAAGGCTATCGAGTGCAGTTGGGTGGCCATGCAGATGACGGTGGTGGCTTTGCGGGCGTGTTCGCGCATCGCGTTCTGCGCGGCGTACACATCGGGCATAACCTGCGGCAAAGGCCCATCGTCACGGATACTGCCGGCCAAGACGACCGGCACATCGTGCTTACGGCACGCCCACATGATGCCGTCCGTGACCTTTAAATGATCGATCGCTTCGTTAAGCGACTTCACGCCGCGAGCACGGTTAAGCACATCAAGATGGTTGTAGTGTCCTAACGTCTGTGGCCGTTGACAGTAGATGTCGCAGCCGAGCCCGGTGCCGAAGCACGCCGCTTCAAGGTCGTGCGTCGCCAGGGCATTGCCCGCAAGCAGTGCATCACAGTAACCTTCTTCGATCAATCCCTGCATCGCACACCGGCTATCCCTGTCGAACGCAACCGCGGGACCGAGCACCCAGGCGATGTGGCCGTGCTCGCGGTCGTGTCGCAGCAGTTCGTACAGCTCGTCGTAACTGCGCGAGAACGGACTCTCGCGCGTGCCGCGCGTACGGAACGAGAACTTATCCGTTGCTTTGTTGCTGGGCGCTTTGAATCCATCGACATGAACGTACACGCCGTCTTCGCCGTTCTCGGTTCGGCCGATCACGACCTTGTCGCCTTGCTTCAACCTGCGAGGCTCAACAACTTCAACACGACTATCGCGCAACACCATCACACAGTCCATCCGGCTTTCGCGCACTAAGTGCCAGTCACCACCGTCAAGGTGAACGTACTCAGGATGATTACTCGTCGCGTGGAACTGATCCGGTGCCACGCCATCATGCGGCGCAGGTTCGGTCCGGACGGTCGGCGCTTCGGCTAGCGGCGATTGGGTGAAGTCGGGCGGGCAATACGTCGGCAAGGCAAACGACATGAAACATCTCCTATCTTCCGGCCAACCCGGATGCGTGGTATATGTCGGCCCAGTGTATGCGACTCGCAGATGCAGTTCATCATCCATCATGTTGAACGACCCGCGCGGAGCCGGCGCGACCCGTGCAGATCGGCGGATCGGCAGGATCGGTCGATGTCTTTTCGGCGTTATTCGCATTTAACCGGCATTGTGCGCGTTGGCATGCCTGAGCGGGGCAAATAAACCGCGTTCATGCGCATACGTGAGAATCAGGTCAGAACCGTGCGCACCAGGTGTGGTGGATAAGTGGGCCGCGGCAAGTTCGGGATTTGCATGCGAGTGGGATCTGGTCTAGCCGGAGGGGCAAACTGTTTTTCGATACTTTTTTCTTTTACTTGCTTTTCACCAATCACGCTATCATCGCCTCCGGATCGAAGCGGGCGCGACAGAGAACCGAGCAGCGCGCTCGCAGTTCAACCAACCGACTCATCAAATTCAAACCAACTCAGTTTTGCACGCACAGCGATCAATGGTTCAACTTTTTATAAATCTCAATATTGAGAATGTGTTGTTATCTATCGTCGCTTTTTATATCTAAGCACACAGCGCTAAGCATAGTCGCGTAACTATTCCGCAATCATTTAGTGCTGAATAGAAGCTGATCGAAAAACACTTCAACATTTTGCATCAAAAGTGGATCACAAAACCGAGCAATATAAAGATTAACTTGTATCATGTATCTGTGGCGGGTCCATCATAAACCTCCGTTTCTTGTTGAGGTGTTAGCGAGTCATGCGTACGGACAGGCGGCAGTTTATTCGTCAGGTAACGGGTGTTGCGGCGGCGGGCGCGGGATTGTGCAGCATGTGTAAAGCCAATGCAAGCAGCGGCGAACACAAAGACTATTCGCAAAGCAAAGCGGTGCTTGTCGATCTTGGCATGTGCATCGGTTGTCGGCTGTGCGAGTATGCTTGTCGGGATTCCAACGGCATCGAGACCGGGCCGTTGTCATCATACGACGATACTTCGGTATTCAAAGATAAACGCGGGCTTGAGCCCGATCGTTTTACGGTAATCAACGAATACAAACCGGCGGATTATCCGCAGCCGGTATATGCCAAGTCCAACTGCATGCACTGCAATCATCCGGCGTGCGTGTCGGCATGTATCGTGGGCGCTTTGACTAAACAGGACAACGGTGCGGTGACGTACGATGCGTGGAAGTGCATCGGCTGTCGATACTGCATGGTGGCGTGCCCGTTCCAGGTGCCTTCCTATGATTACGACGATGCGTTTACGCCGGAGGTGCGTAAGTGCACGTTGTGCAACCAGCATAAAGATGGCAACGGGACGCCCGCGTGTGTGGCGGCGTGCCCGCGCGAGGCGATGGTGTGCGGGACGCGCGGTGAGTTGCTTGAACTGGCACACGAACGGATCGCCAAGCATCCGGACAAGTACGTGAACCATGTCTATGGCGAACACGAGGTCGGCGGGACATCGTGGATGTACTTATCACCCGTGCCGTTCGAGGAAGTCGGCTTCAAGACGTTAAGCGAAGATGCTCCACCGGAGCTTACGGAAAGTATCCAGCACGGCGTGTTTAAATATGGCCTGCCGCCGCTGGCGTTGTACGGGCTGCTTGGCCTGGTGATGTTTACCACGCGCCGCAAAGCGGACAGCGCGATTGAAGAAGAGATCGAGGCATTAGAGCGCGATCGCAAAGCACGTGAATCAATACGTACTGAAGTACACGATCCGGCAGATCGAGTATCGGATCGGTCGACAGGCGAGCGGCTTGTAGATCGAGTGGTTGAAAACGAAGCAATCGAACCGGCTATAGATGAACCGCCGGTGATTGCAACCGAAGAATCGCACGCGGAGCATCACAAGCCGGAGCCTGTAGCGCAACCGTTCTTTACCCCGGGCGTGTGGGTGCTGGTGGCGATTGCATTAGTCGGCGCGGCCGGGATGTTGTACCGGTTTATCTACGGGCTACAGGCTGCGACGAACCTGGATCATTCGTACCCATGGGGTTTGTGGATCGCGGTGGATGTAGCGACGGGCGTCGCGCTTGCGGCCGGTGGATTCACATCGGGCGCATTAGCACACGTATTCAATCGTGAACACTATCACGCGATCGTTCGGCCGGCACTGTTGACGGCGATGCTGGGCTACACGTTCGTCGTGATCGGACTGCAGGCGGACCTCGGCCGATACTACAACGTCTGGCACCCGATGTTCATGTGGCAGGGCAACAGCGTGTTGTTCGAGGTGGGCATCTGCGTGATGTGTTACCTGAACGTGTTGTATCTCGAGTTCGCGCCGATCGTGTGCGAGCGTGTGGAGTCGATGGAGAATCGTCCACGGCTGGCAAGGCTGGCGGGTTGGGTTCGGGTGCGTCTTGAGAAGGTGATGTTCCTTTTGATCATCGCGGGCTGCGTGCTCTCATGCCTGCATCAGTCTTCGCTGGGCAACCTGATGGTAATCGCGCCGACGAAGCTGCATGCGCTTTGGTGGACGCCGATCTCCCCGCTATTGTTCCTGATGTCAGCGATCGCGGTGGGGTTCCCGATGATTATCTTCGAGTCGCTGCTGGCGTCGCGTTCGTTCAAATTCAAGCCGGAGCTGGACGTACTGGAGCCGTTAGCGCGGTATGTGCCGGTGTTCCTGGGATTGTATTTAGCGTTCAAGATCGGCGACATGGTCGTACGCGGCACGTGGGTTTATCTCGGCGACGGCTCATTGGAAAGCATCGCCTGGTTGGTTGAAGTCGGATTAGGCGTGGTACTTCCGATGTTGATGTTGTTGACGGCGAAGGTGCGGCGGTCGCCGATGCTGCTGTTCATCGCGGCGGCGCTGGTGGTGCTGGGCGTGGCGCTGAACCGGATCAATGTATTCCTGATCGGCTACACCCCGCCGGACGCACAAGGCGCGTACGTGCCTTCGTTCACGGAGATCGCGGTGACGGTTGGCCTGATCGCGACGCTGGTGCTGGTGTACCGAGCGTGTGTGCTTTACTTGCCGGTGATCAGCCAGCCGGCGCAGAGCGGGGCTGCGTCAGATGCGTAAACATCGCGGACGAATCAGGCTTGGGTTCTGCCTGCTTGCCGGGCTTATGATCGCGTGGGTCGGCGGCTGGTCGCTTGTGCACGGCCAGGAATCGACGCCCAAACTTGAAGACGTGCCCGACGTGGTGATCCTCGATGAGTTGGAAGATCTGTACACGCCCGTACCGTTCGAGCACCGTTTGCACGCCGAGATGGCGGAAATGGGTAAAGGTTGTGAAGTCTGCCACCATCACACACCCAACGGCAACGCACATTCATCCGACATCGTCAGCAACGGATTAACAGCTCATACGCAGGACGAGGCGGCGGATATCCCTGCGTGCAAGTCGTGTCACAGCATTACGGAGGAAGACGGCAACATCCGTATGCCTTCGTTGAATGCTGCGTATCACAGGCAGTGTCTTGATTGTCACCGTGAATGGGACCAGGAAAAGAGTTGTTCGATTTGTCATCAACCCAAGACGACAGGTGAAGCGCCCGCGACGGAGATGCCGACGCCCGCGGAGGTGCTTGGCCGGATGCACCCGCCAGCGGAGACGCCGAAGGATGTTGTTTATGAATCGCGTTACGTGCCGGACGCCGGGAAGTACGTGACGTTCCGCCATGATGAACACGTCAAGACGTTTGGCTTCAAGTGCGCCGAGTGCCACCGCAACGACAGTTGCTCAACGTGCCACAGTGAAAACGGCGACATCAACAGTCACAAGCCATTGAAACCGAGCGACTCCTGGCGGATGAGCCATGAGCCTTGCCTGGCGTGTCACGACCATCAGAGTTGCGACCATTGTCACCATAAGGAGAAAGACAATCCGCCGCCGCTGTTTGAACACCGCATGACCGGGCAGTTGCTCGATGAGAATCATAACGAGCTATTGTGCCGTGAGTGTCACGGCAGCGTGCAGTTCACCGCGACGCCGACGTGTGGCGATGCCTCGTGTCATAAGTCGCCTGAGGTTGCGGCGTATCCGGACAAACGGCCCGGCGAGCAGATCGCGACGGCGTTCCCCGGTGTGCGGCGGCAGACGCTGTCGAGCGTGATCGGCGTCGCGCCTCGGGTGGGGCGTGCAGAAGAGACCGGGATCAGCCAGAGCATCATCCATGCACCGACGCCGATGCCTGATGCTCCGGATCGCGTGAAGATGAAGACGATCGATCGGCCGACGACGATCAGCGAAAGCTGCGTCACCTCTGAATGCCACGTCGCGATCAAGTCGTACGACGTGGTGCACGGCCCGGTCGCGATCGATGCCTGCGGGATCTGTCACGAACTGACAGACGAAGAGAAACATGAATTCAAGGTCGCGCGCGAAGGGGCGGCGCTGTGCACGTATTGTCACGAGTTTGATGTAGACGCGATGCCGGTCGTACACGAACCGACACGCAACGGTGAATGCCTTGGCTGTCACAATCCACACGGCGGGCGGGACCAGTCCATCACGCGCGACGGATCGATAGAATTACTTTGCAACCGTTGTCATGAATCGGTGACGATGCAGCAGGCGTTCTTGCATACGCCTGTGAATGACGGCTATTGCGTGTCGTGCCATTCGCCTCATGCATCGCGATACCCGAAGTTGCTGGATGCGTACGGGCCCGATCTTTGCATCATGTGTCATGATGAATTCGGCCAGCAGTTGGGGCAGGTCAAGTTCGTGCACAAGGCGATGGACGAACGGTGCATACGTTGCCACGATGCGCATGGGTCGATGTTCCCGCTGTCGTTGACGGCGCCGGTGCCGGCATTGTGCCTCGATTGCCATGAATCATTGAACGATCAACTTGTCTCGGAAGCATTTGCACACAGCCCGACAACCGAGGGCTCGTCATGTATGACGTGTCACACACCGCACGGCGGCGACTTGGCATCGTTGATGCGCGATTTGCCCGCAAGGATTTGTGTGCAATGCCACAACGAGGCAATCGTAACAGAAGACGACCGCATCATCGGCGCGATGAATGAGGTGTTGTCTGCTGATCTATTCAAGCACGGGCAGATCAACGAGGGAGAATGCAGCGGCTGCCACAATCCGCACGGCGGCGAAAGGCAGTTGCTATTGACGGGCAGCTTCCCGGTCGGGCTTTACGCGCCGTTTGATCTTGATTCGTTCGAGCTGTGTTTCCAGTGTCACGAGAAAGCTTTGGCGACGGATGCCAATGTATCCATCGGGGAAGATTCGCCGACGCAGTTCCGCAACGGCGAACTGAACCTGCATTACCTGCATGTCAGCAGCGGCGTGGGGCGCAGTTGCAACATCTGCCATGAAACGCACACGGGCGAGAACGAAAAGCTGGTGCGTACCGCGGTGCCTTATCAGAAGTGGGAGGCTCCGCTCGATCTGACGCTGACTGATACGGGCGGTCGGTGCGTGACGGGTTGTCACCTGCCGTTTTCTTACGACCGTGTTTCGCCGGTCGCGTATGTGAAGCAGCGTGAAGCGGGTGAAGCGATGCGGCGGATTCGGCTTAGCGCTGCAAGTAAGCTTGAGGTGCGTTGGCATGCAACGGATTCGCTTGGCGATGAGGTGGCGGTGCCGGACGCGGAGCGGCTGACGCTGTTATTGTTCATGCGGGCGGATCCGGGCGATGACATCGACACGGTTGAAGCGGTGCGCAAGGCGATCCCGCGACGTCAGAATCTTCAGGTCGTACTGATTGTCAGTGGTGAGAAAGCTGTTGAACGTGCGGACGCGATCCATGAGGCGTGCGATCCGTCGTGGCATGTCGTGCAAGAAGAGCAGTCGATGGTCAACATATCGCAGATCAAGGCCCGGCCGATCGTGCAGATCATCCAATCGGACGGCAAGGAGATGGCGCGCATCGACGGGGCGCCTCAGTCGCTTGCGATGAAACTGGAAGCGTACATTGATCTGGCCAACCAGGACGAGGCGATGGCGTCGGTTATTCAGCCGTTAGAGCCTGGCGTCGTGGGCCAGCATACGGATATTGATTCGGATCAGTACCTGCGTGTCGCGCGTCAGTTAATCGAGGAAGGCAAACCCAAACGTGCAGAGCAGGCACTATCCGAAGCGATGGAGCTGTATCCTCAAAGAGGCGCGTTCCATGAAGAACTGATCGGCCTGTTGATCACTACGGATCGAGCGGGTGAAGCGATCGACATGCTTGACCGTGTGCCAAGCGACATCGTCAATGAACAGACCGCCTCGATCCTGCGGGCGCGGGCCAGCATCAAGCTGCAGCGCTGGCAGGAAGCGAAGACGATTGTTGAACAATTGCTCGCAAACGACCCGGACCTGCGCGAAGCACATCACCTGATGGGCCTGATCCAGCAGCACGAAGGCAACTGGCGCGAAGCATCAGAAAGCTTCCTGCGGGCGCTGGGGACGGAACGGTAGCGTAGCTCAACTTCCGGCGTATCGGGTGCCACATCTTGATTGTGAAGCAACAAGGTGTGCTGGTCCTTCGCACACTTTGCTCCTGCGGAGTCAAAGTGTGGCACCCATCAATCGCTGCAGATGTATTGAGTGTGCTACAGGAGACCTTCGGTCGCAAGTTCGGCGGGGTCGTGAGACCCGCGCCGAGCGCGTGGTATCTAAGCACAACACTCGCGTTAACCTTGAGCCATAAACGCATGGTGAAACTGCACCGTACCTTTTGGCTCATCTGAATCGAACGTCAGCACGAAGAAGGCCTCAGGCGGGACGCCTTCAAGCGTGAGGTTGTTCGTGTTCTTGAAGCCGAATCGCGGGTAATACTCCGGATGACCCACCACACAGCAGCCGTGGGCGCCAAGCGCTTTGAGTTGTGACAGGCCTTGCTCGATCAAGCTGCTGCCGATACCTTGGCGTTGGTGTTCGGGCAAGACGGAGACCGGGCCGAGTCCGTACCAGTTCGGCGAACTGTCAGACATAACAACCGGGGAGAAGGCAATGTGTCCCACCACTTGCCCGTCCGCTTCCGCGACCAGCGATACCGTCAGCACGCCGGCATCACGCAACGCATTGATGATGAAGTGTTCCGTTTGATTACTGACTTTAAGTGTGCGGAATGCTTCCTGGGTGACTTGCGTGATTGCATCCCTATCAGCTTCGATTTCGGGTCGAATGACGATGTCTTTATTCACGCTTGGAATCCCACGTATTGATAGAAAGCGGTTGGCATGTCTAAGATCGACGAGGTCGGCAGACCCGCGTCGAGCGCAGTGCATACTACCAAGATCGCTTAATCACTGATACTGATATCCAGGCGTTTTTCGCGTAGTTGTTCAGAGGGGATCCACAGGCGGTCGATCTGCATCTTTGGGTCGAACACGCCATCGACGGCCTGGCCGTTGACGGTAAACTTTCGGCCGCGTGCGATTGTAGTCTTGCAGGTCAGGTCGATCTGACACTTCTGGACGGTCGCCTTTGCGTGGAAGTGCTCGAACGGCGCGTTGGCAGCGGGTTGTATCCACAATCCGTCGAAGGCGGGTTCGATGCCGAAGACGAAACGGATGAGCGTCTTGAGCACGACGTTGGAGCTGCCGGTCTGCCAGTCGTTCATGTTCTGGCCGTCGATCGACTTGCCGGGGTTGTGCCCGTAGGAGTTGGGCATGACGAACGGCGAGTGCGACAGGTTTTCATGGATATCGGTAAAGGGCAGAATCTTGTAGAGCTGTTCCCACGCGCGTTTGGACTGGCCCATCTGGAACAGGGCCATGATCGCAAACGCGGTCGCGTGGATGTAGCAGGCGCCGTTCTCGGCGGTGCCAGGCGGCAGCTTGCCGATGCGTCCGACGCCGCGTGTGTTCGGCGGGAAGGCGGGCGCGAAGGTTTTCAAACCGTATTTACTGTCCAGCCGATCGAAAGCATCGAGGATGATGCTGCGTAGCGGCGACTTTTCTTCGAGCATGCCCGAGAGCACCCAGAAGGCGTTGGATGTCAGTCCATCGCGCGGCACGCCGTCGGGGTCTTTGAATCCGCCGACGAGATAGGAGCGGCGATCGCCCCAGCCGTGGAGGATGCGTGTGTGTCCCTTGTCGTTGCGTTCGACGGCGTATTCATTGAGCCCTTGACGCAGGTTTTGCGAGGCATCGTTGTATGCCGTGACATACTTGTCGTATCGCTGGTCATCCAGAGCGGCAAGCAGGTCGATCATCTCCGTACAATTCTGCAAGACATGCAGTGTCGCCATGACGCTGACGCCTGTGCCGAACTTTTGCGACGGATCGAGGCTGATGCCTAAGCCGTCCATCGCGTCGTTCCAGTCGCCGTAGAGCGCACGGACGCAGCCGGTGTGGCTGTGGTCGCGATGGTCCAGCAGGTACTGCATGATCTTGAACATGTGCATGAGCACACTGTCCTGTTTGTTGGATTTTTCCACGACGCCGGCGGGCTCGTCGATGATCTCGTGATAGCCGACCTGTTCGTTGAGGATGTTGTAGTCGCCGGTGAACTTGATGTAGCTGACGAGGCAGGAGATCACCCACGATCCTTGATCGATGAAGGGGCGCAGGTCCATCTGCCCGGCCGAGCCGTCGCTTGCAGGCAAGGAGTATTGTCGGAAGCACCGTCCGTCTGGCGCGGTGAAACCGAGCATCTCCAGCAGCTTGTCCCGCGCCGCGTCGGGCCGCCAGGCGGCAAGCGCTTCGATCGCCTGGCTGACATCGCGCACGCCGATCAGCGAGTTAGGCGTGACCTGGATGTAGCCTTTGATCAACGCACAGAATTCAACCTGCCGCTTGAGACATTCAAGGAACGTGTTGAACACCGGCTGGCGCAGCACCTGCGTGTCGGCCTTGTCGACCGTCAGCTCAAGACTGCTGTGTCGAAGCTCATCGTCCGCGATCAGGCTGTCCAGTTGCTTATCAATTTCGATGCAGTCGACCGGTTCTTCGACCAGGCGTTTGGCATCGGCGGATGTTTCGGCCTGGCTGAACACGATGTCGATCCTGGCGTGCTCCATGGCCGGCATATGCAGGTGCAGCATGTCGGCGGCGATCGCCTGGTCGACAAACGTGCAGACGTTTTGGCCTCGACCGAACGTGCCCGCCTTCAGCGCTTTGGCGGTATGCAGGCTGTGACGCGAGCCTCCGACGTATTGCCCGCGCGCGGTCGTGGCTTCCTTGCGCGTCAGTGTGCATTGACTGCTGGGCGTTAACGCCCGACGCAAGACACCCCAGTTCGAGAACGAACGTGTCCGATCGAGGTCCTCGTTCACCCGGACCAGGAAGCTTTCAAGCGTCCGTGGCGAACTCTTGAACCGGCTGACCACCTGGATCTCTTTGAACCACGGGTCCTCATCGCTTTGAAATAGCTGGTGGCGCAGGAACGGATTGAAGTACGAGGAAAGATAGACCGATCGGTCGCTCGGTGAACGGTTCTCCGCGTAGAGCGTGAAGCACAGATCATTGTTGGGCTTGGCGAACGCACGAACGACAAAACGCAGGCCGTCCACTTCCGTGATGAAGTAAGCGGCCGCATAGGAAAGCACGGTGTAGCGTGTGACAGGTGCATCTGCATCATCCATCACCGGAACCGATAGCAACGAAACCGGCTGGAACGAATCGCCTCGGGGTAAGCCTGCGAAAAACGCGATGTTTGGTTCCTGGCCGTGTGCGGAGCGGACGAAGTGCGAGAACAGTCCTTCGTTGCTGTGCATGTAGCCCGAGGCGTGGACCCAGAAGTTGAAACCGCCCTGGCCGTAGGGGAATCGGCTGTCGCCGTTGTCTCTTGGGTAGGCCAGCAGGTGGTTGCGGTCGAGAACGTAGACGCCGCCGGGCATCTTGTTGTCTGCATCGATCTTCAGCCGCGACTTATCCAGCGCCCGGGCTGATTCGATGATCCAATCGACAGCACCGCGCAGGCCGGCGGGCTGGGAATCGGGGGTGATGGCTGACGTTGTCATACTGAATCAATACTCCTGCCAAACGGCCCCACTTCGACCGGGTGCACAATCATATACACGCTCCTAGTCGGCATCGGGCTCGATCAGTTCGCGAACATTTGGATAACAATGGATCAGCATGCCCGCGAAACCGGGCTCAGGTTCGAGCGTCTGCCAGGCCTGGGCGAAACGTTCGTTAAACAGCGACGCCGGCTGGCCGTGGAACGAGATCGTCGGCACTTCCGGGTAGGGCACGGTTTCCACCGACGCGCAAACCCCTTTGCCGATACGTTTTGCGTAGGCCAGTTCGTCCTGGACCACACCGGTGATCGAGTTAGGCCCGACGGCAGTGCGGCGGTAGGACATGATGCCGATGTAGTCGCAGATGTCCTGGATGTGCTGCTGCGCGGGTTTAGTCGTGCCGGCATATTCGACCGCCATCGGCAGGCCGTCTTCGGTTTTCTGCGTGTCGAACCAGAAGGGGATATCGCAGGCGAGCGTGAGTTCGGGGTCCGCCTCGCGGATCACCTGCTTGGCTTTGTCGTAATAAGAAAGCAGGTCCTGGAGGATGACGGTGCGTTGGGCGGGGTCGGACCATTCGTCGAGGATGTAAGGCTCGATGTCGTAGTGGACGCCCGCAAAGCCTTTTCCTTTCGGCATTTGCGCATGCAGATCGAGGATGGCGCGGAGGATGGCGAAGGTTTTGGGCTGGTTGTGCGACTGGGCCATGGACTTTTCGCCGTCCAGCGCCTCAATGCGGATCCCACGTTCGTGGGCCTCCTGGACCAGGTCGATGTAGGCCTGCGGGTTCTGGATGACGATCGGGTCGGCCTGCTTGTCGTAGTGGACCTGCACCAGCAGCAGGTTGATGCCTTGGCGGTCACAGAACGCGAGCATGTCCTGGCGTTGAGCGGGATCGAAGATGAACTGGCTGTGCCAGACCCACATCCCCTTGATATGGCTGTTGTTAGCCGGGGCGGGGGCGGTCGGCTGATCCGCCTTGGCGGTGGATAGGCATGCCATCAAACACAGGGCGGGCAAAACGACCGCAAGCCGGCGGCCGAACCCGGTCGCGAGGGGGCTTAACACACGTAAGTGGTGTGTGTGACAGAACAAGCGGAGATAGAGGTATTTCATGCTGGTACTACATGCTCCTGACACCATAAAACGTCCTCATCTGCTTGCATTCTGGTTAATTGCCACGAAGGGAGATGGGGGTTATATTTTTCTTCATCTTATGAACTATTGTCCGATTGTCAAGGTATTGCTAGTCAAAATGGGCTGTTGTGGTGGCGTGATTTTTGGATGCAGCTCTGAGCAGCTTTTAGGACGCATTGCCGCATGCCAACCCAGGAATCCGGCAAACATGCTTCATATATCTGTAAATCAACAACTTAAAACCCATCGCAATGGATTTACGTCAACCGGCAAAAGCGGGAATGATCGTTCAGGGGGCGAATATAAATTTCAGTCAACGAAATAAAATTCTTGACTCAAAGAGTGTGCGGTGTTATATATGAGCATCGGTAATGTCGGTTCTGCGACGGATGGCGTGGCGCTGACTGGGAATCCACTTAACCAAACTGTATCTCACAGGTGTTCAATCAACATATAGATGAAGGAGAAGGGGTGATGCCAGATCGGATCAGTCGCAGCAGTTTTCAGCAATTGATGGCCTATTCTGCCGCCGCAGGTTTGGGGGCTTACGCGGTCACACCGAATGCTCAGGCGTTGGTTTTCGTTCAAGACCTTAACCTGGACCTGGAGTGGAGCGTTGCCGCGAACCCGAACCCGCCGAACGGCGCCGCCGGCGACGACTTCAATTACATCAACTGGGATGCGGGTCTGTCGTTCGATCTGCAGACCAGCGCCAATCCCAACGGCTACGACCACTTCATCAACGCCGGCAAGTTCGGCGTGCAGGTCAGCCCGTGGTGCGACAGCGCCAACTATCCCGGTTGCCGGGGTGACACGCCGGGCTTTGCGGGTGTGAGTAGTTTCGTGTTCTCCTCCCAATCGGTGCTGGACCCGGACAACGCGGCGAACCTCGATCCGTCGGACCCGTTCTACACGACCGAGTGGGCAAACAACACGTACTACGTGGTGGGCTTCGGTCCCGAAGTCACGATCGACGGCACACAGAAAACCGTCGGCGTCATCAACTATGACTACTACACCGGTTTCCTGACCATGCTCGGCAGCTTCGGCGTGGGCGATAACGACGCGTCGACACACGTCGTGCAGGGTGGGTTCGTGGCCTTCAGCTTCGAGGGTACGGACGGCACGCACTACGGTTGGGTACAGGTCGGCCGTCAAACCGGCCCGTCAACTTTCACCACCGCGAAGTTCCACAGCTACGCGATCGAGACCGAGCCGGACACACCGATCTCCACGCCGATCGTGGGCGATCTGAACTTCGACGGTTTCGTCGGCCTGGACGACCTGGACATCGTGCTCACGCACTGGAACCAGAATGTCGATCACGGCGACTGGATGAGCGGTGATATCGCGGGATTCATCCAGCCGGACAATTCCGGCCGCGCCTCGGGGATGAGCGGCGGCGATGGATTCGTCGGCCTGGATGACCTGGATGCGGTTTTGAATAACTGGAATACCGGCACCCCGCCGACAAGCAATGCCCTGGTTCCCGAACCGGCGTCGCTGATTCTGCTGGCGGGAGGTTACGGCGCGTTGGGTCTGCGTCGGCGCAGGTCTAACTAAATCAAACAATGTCGGCCCGGGTCGGACGGTGTGCAGCTTGCAGCACGCCGTCTTCCGGGGCGGCGTACGTCAGCGGTAGACCGACCGACCCAATAAACGAAAAAGGATGCAGTTACCAGTACCCGATGGACGCGTGATCCACGGATTGTCATGAAAGTCATATCAGTTAACGGGTGAGCGGTGAGAGGGGCGTCGTGTCGGCGTCCGCCGGTCCCTAACGGAAGGAGAGAAAAATGAAACAGGTTCTTGATCGGAGTTCGACCGGCAGGCTGATGGCCTACTCGGCTGCTGCGGGTATGGGCGCGTTTGCCATGGGCACCGGCGCACAGGCTGCGGTGCAGGAAAGCACGGCTCTGCTCAACACGACGTTCGCCCACACCGGCCTTGCGTCCAACGGCGACGACTACACCGTCGATATCGATATCAACGGCGACGGCACGAACGATACACGCCTGGGCGTGTTCCTGAACGCGGTCAGCATGACCGGCTTCCCGGGCAACGCCGTGCTCTCAGACAGCACCACCGGCTCGCTGGCCTACTACGTTGTCGGCTTCCAGAACGGTGACACCGTCGACAGCAGCAGCGACATGGCCGGCGGCGGCTTGAACTTCATGTTCGTCACGCCGTACGTTCCGCTTTACGGCGGGTATCGCTATCAGATCTTCCACACGCAGAACGGCGACTGGGTCGGCGTGAAGTTCAAGATCGCCGGTCAAACTCACTTCGGTGCGATCCAGATCAAGGAACTGGCCGGGCTCGGCTCGCTGGATCAGACCGGCGACGGTGATCCGCACGGCGTCGGCGACTACTCGACCGATCCGGTGCGCGTCACGCTTGGTTTGATGGTCTGGGAAGACCAGCCGGACACCGGTTTGGTCATCCCCGAACCGACATCGCTTGCCCTGCTGGCGATGGGCGCCGGTGCGATCGGCCTGCGTCGTCGAGCGTCTTAAGTAACCTCCGATTGTTATGTATGAATGCAGCTTGTTGGGCGGAGATGGAAGTCTCCGCCCAACGTTGTTTAAACAAACCGAATGCAAGCAGGACCGATCATGAGCGGGCAACGAAGTGCAAGCAAAGTGTTACTCATCGGCTGGGACGCCGCCGACTGGAAGATCATCAATCCGCTGATAGAAAAAGGCTGGATGCCCAACCTCAAACGCCTGATCGACAACGGCGTGAGCGGCAACCTGGCGACCATCCGCCCGATCCTCTCGCCGATGCTCTGGAACTCGATCGCGACCGGCAAACGCGCCGACAAGCACGGGATCCACGGCTTCATGGAGCCGAACCCCGACGGCACGGGCGTGCGCCCCGTGACCAGCACGAGCCGAAAGTGCAAAGCGCTTTGGAACATCCTCACGCAAAACAATATGCGGTCGAACATCGTGAGTTGGTTTGCTTCCGAACCGGCTGAACCGATCAACGGCGCGATCGTGACGGATCGCTATCCGGCGCTGTGCAAAGTGCACGCAAGTATGCGCGAGGCCAAGCCGGGCTTGTGTCATCCGCCTGAATTAGCAGAGAAGCTGCTTGAGCTGGTTGTCGACCCGACGCTGCTGGATAGTGATGCATTGACACCTTTCGTGCCGCAAGCGGCGCGCATCGATCAAACCAAAGACAACCGGCTGATGCAGCTTGCGATGTTGATCTCGCGCATGGCGACCGTGCAGGCGGCGGCGCATTACCTGATGTACAAAGAGCCTTGGGACTTTACCGCGATCTACTTCGATGCGATCGATCACTTCGGCCACGCGTTCATGCCGTACCACCCGCCGCAGATGCCGGGCATCAGCGATGAAGATGCGCAGATCTTCGGTGATGTGATGAACGGCGTGTATCGCTTCCAGGATTTGATGCTGCAGGCGACACTGGAAATGGCGGGTGAAGATACGACCGTCATCGTCGTCAGCGATCACGGTTTTCATAATGAAGAAGATCGGCCGAGCACCAACGGGATGGACAATCCCGAGGGTTGGCACAGCCCGTACGGGATCGCGGTCGCAAGCGGGCCCGGCATCAAGAAGCAGGAGCGTTTGTACGGCGCGACGCTGCTGGATGTGACGCCGACGATTCTTACGCTGTTGGGTTTGCCTGTCGGTGCGGACATGGATGGTCGGCCTTGGCTTGAGATCATGGACCCGCCGGTGCAGATCGAGCGTGTGATGAGCTGGGATGAGATCGAAGGCGACAGCGGTACGCATGAAGGCGAACACTGCGAAGACCCTGTCGCGGCGGCCGAAGCGATCAGACAACTCGTCGAACTGGGGTATATCGAAGACCCGGGCGACGATGCGGAGAAGGCGATCCACAACACAACGATTGACATGAAGCACAACCTCGCGCGGGCGCTCGATGACAGCAAGCGTGCGGCCGAGGCGATCCCGGTCTGGCAGGAACTGATCGAACTGACGGATGAAAAACACCGCAGCTACTTCCAGATGAAACTCGCGCGTGCGTTCCTGGGGCAGGGCTACGCAGACGATTGCGAGCGCGTGTTGCGTGAAGCATTCGATGAGCAGCAGATTGCGCACCCGACGATCCAGCTTGTGTTAGGTGACGCGATGCTGGCGAAGGGGGATATCGAAGGTGCGCTAAGGTGTTTTGATGAGGTGAAGAAAGCGACGCCGGATGCGGCGGGATTGCTTCAGCGGTTGGGCAAGGTGTACTGCATGCAGCAGCGGTGGGATGAGGCGGAGTCGGTGCTTGGGCGTGTGCTTGATGTCGATCCGGACAATCCCACAGCGCTGAACAGCCTGGCAGAGGTGTGCATCGCCAATGGCGAACACGCACGCGCGGTCGAGCTGGCGCTACAGGCGGTCGGCCTGTTCCATCAGTTCCCCCGGGCCCACCGGACGCTCGGCCAGGCGCTGGCGGAGCTGGGTATGGACGATCAGGCGATCCTGGCGCTGCAAACGAGCCTGGGGATGGACCCGACGCACCGCGGGGCGCATCACTGGCTGGCGAAGCTGTATCGGCGGAACAATCGGGATATGCAGCTGGCGACCCGCCACGAGGCGGCGGCGCAGGCGTGGACTGGCGCATAATTATTTTATACACGCAATGAAAATTTATTGACATGGCAAGCTTGTCCTTTTACAATTGATCTCGTTGTGAAGGAAAACCCGGGTCCAGAGGCTTCTCCGGGCCAAAAGTGCCGTGATGTAAAGGATAAATCATGAAACGCAATGGTTTTACGCTTATTGAACTTCTCGTGGTCATCTCGATCATCGCGTTATTGGTCGGGATCCTGCTTCCCGCCCTCGGCGCTGCACGGCGTGTGGCACAAGATGTGAAGTGCTCTTCCAACGTTCGCCAGCAGATGATCGGCGTGTTTGGATACACGACGGATAACCGCCAGATCCTACCGATCGGATATTCTGAGCCTACCGCTTCGCCGCCAATTTACTGGTCGGTCCTGATTAATGATTACACCATTAGCAGCGGTACTGGTGAAGCGGACCATGGAGAAATGTTCACATGTCCGTCAGCAACACTAGATGGCGGGATTCTCCATTATTCAGTACATCCTGCGCTCGGTTACGATCCTTACGAGATCGCTGGCAGGCGAGCTGCGGGTCGGGATATCCCGCCTTACTTTACGCTTGATATGATCAAACGCCAGACTGAAATGATCTACATCATGGATGGCAATCAGTTTAAAAATCGGACATTTACCGATCTGGTTACGGGCGAACAAATAGAGTCAAACGCCTATGCAACAGCTATGAGGATGGACAACAACGCTGTAAAAATGGGCAAATACAATCCCGCACTGCCAGGATTCTGGTTTAATGCCAATGCAACCGACAATGACGATCCAATCGATCCCGGTGACAACGTAGATAGTGATACGGGCGTCTTTGATCAGGATGCCGACATCCGCTGGCGTCATGGCGGCGACAACGCGGCGACCTTCTCGTTCTTCGACGGCCACGTGGAAAAACGTGCCATGGACTCTGTCCTGAAACGTCAGGTGAGATTAGAGCACCCATAAAGATGGTATACGCGGCGAACCGGGCTTTGGATTGACCGTGATAAGATTAACGTTGCAGACAGTTGGTTTTTTCAGGTATAAAAGAAACTTAAACCCGTTCGATTCACTTGGATTATCGTTGACTGGATAACAAATCATGCGTGGTGCCGTTAAAAAATCGACTCAGACCATCTCGGCGGTGCATAACCGTCGGCTGGCGGTGCAGTTGCTGCGTCACCACGGGGTGTTGTCCCGCCAACAGCTTGCCCAGATCACGGGCCTGCGTAACTCGACGCTGACTTATATCGTTCGCGAGCTGCTGGAAAACCAGGTCGTGCGGACGGTCGGCAAGGCGGAATCCAAGACGGTGGGCAAGAAGCAGTTGCTGCTGGAGATCAACCCGGACCTGGGCTGGGTCGTCGGGCTGAGTATCGATCGTGATTCGTTGACGCTGTCTTTCCTGGATGCGGCCGGCAAAGTGCTGGGCCAGGAGCACATGGCGACGGGTCACAGCGTGGACGACATCCCCCGGCAACTGTCCAGCCATGTCCGTTCGTGGGCGACGGCTCATGATGAATCGATGAAGAAGCTTTTGGGCGTCGGGATCGCGACGCCGGGCGTGGTGGATTACACGCGCGGCGTGTTGTTGACGTCGACGTGGTTGAACACGAAGAACTACCCGATGGGCCGGATGGTCAGCGATGCGCTGGGCGTGCCGGTGCTGGTCGATAACGATGCGAACTTCGCGGCAGTGGCCGAGGCTCATCAAGGCAGCGCCCGCGACCTTGGCACGTTCATTTACTTCTTTGTCAGCTCGCAGCAGCACAACGATGTGATCCAGATCTACGGCCTGGGTTCGACGTACTTCATCAACCACAAGCTTCATCGCGGCGTTCACTTCGGCGCGGGTGAAGTGGATGCGATACTCGATCCGGACCCGACCGAATGTGTCACGCCGGACCAGCTTGGGTTGCTGGCGGAGCCTGACGGGCCGTTGACACCGGAGCTGATCCGCATCGGCACGGACCTTGGTCACACGATGGCGAGTGTGGTGAACCTGATTGATCCTGAAGCGGTGATCCTGGGCGGCAACGTGATCATCACGAATAAGCAAGTACTAAAGACGATCGAATCGGTGATCAACCAGACGATCGTTTCGCTACCCAACCGCTACGTCGAGGCGCGATGTTCCACGTACAGCGACTTCGGCAGTTCCATGGGCGCCGCGTTTGCCGCGATCGATGCGATCCAGATCGTTGAAGGCGAGCAGCCGCGAGTCGGGCAGGTGCCGGCGGACTATGAGCAGCCGGGCATCGTGAATTCCGTCAGCGTGCAGAGCTGAGCGTAGCGGTGAAGCTGTCGATCGACCGTGCCAACATACTCACCGACCCCAAACACTTTTTGTGAAATGAATCCGACTGTAGCGTTTGATGGGTGCAACATCTTGATCGCGCAGCGACAAGGTTTGCTGTTGCACGCACACTTTGCCCTGCGGGTCAAAGTGTGGCACCCATATCGCAACGCTCAGGGTTTATACGCTCGAATGCTTTTCAAACGAAAGACACCCTGCCGATGCTGACACTCCCCGGGCTTGAGTTGCTGGACTGGATCATCATCGCGGCGTTTTTTGCTGCGACGCTGGCGATCGGGCTGTACTTCTCCAAACGCGCCAAGGCCAGCCTGGATGATTACTTTGTCGCGGGCAGGAAGATGACGTGGTGGGTGGCGGGGACGTCGATCGTGGCGACAAGTTTTGCTGCTGACACGCCGTTGGTGATCTCCGGCTGGATGCGAACGGTCGGGCTCGAGCGCAACTGGTTCTGGTGGGGCGGCATCATGGGGATGATGCTCTGCACGTTCTTTTTTGCGAGGCTGTGGCGAAGGGCGAAACTGCTGACGGATGTGGAGTTCGTGGAGCTTCGTTATGCCGGTGCGCCGGCGGCGGGGCTGCGGATGTTCCACGCATCGTACCGTTCGATCATCCAGAACACGCTGGTGATGGGCTGGGTGACGCTGGCGATGGTGAAGATCCTTGAAGTGACGCTGGATATCCCGTCGATCGTTTTCGTTTCGGGCCAGTGGATGCCGGAGTTTATCCCCAAGGGTGTTGAGATCGCGACACGGATAGACCCGGCGTCGATCCTGTCGATCCCCGGCTACGGCGAAGCGATCATTTCCGCCAAGGCGACGGGCATCATCGTTTGCTTCGCGGTCGCGGCCGGCTACAGCGCGATCTCCGGGTTGTGGGGCGTGATGGCGACGGACGTGTTCCAGTTCTGCCTGGCGATGACGGGCACGATCATTCTGATGTTTGTCGTGTTCGCGGTGGCGAACGGGCCGACACAACTGGTGGACCGGGCGGTCGCAGCGGTGAACAACGGCGAAGTAAGGAACGTCGCGCCGGCGGACAGGCAATCGATCAGCGAGCAGGCCATCCTCGATGCGGTGGAGCCGCCCAAAGAAGGCACAACAGCCGAAGCTCAGCACAAGGCAGGAGATTCCGTCGTTGCCGACCTGGTTCAGCAAAACCTGATCCGCCCGGTCGCAGATAACGACACGCAATACATCTGGACAGCAACCGACCTGGATGCCGCGGCGGTGCGAGCGATGCTGGAAGGCACGATGCCGGACAAGGCGCTGGATGCTGTGATGCGTTTGTGGGAGGGGGCCTACACCGTCGGGCGTGCGAGCTTTGAAGAAGAAGATTTAGCAGACCGTCTTGTCGCGGCCGGTTTATTAAGAGAAGACCGCGATGCGAAGGGCGGGAAGCTGGGTTACTACCGCATCCCGGATTTATCGCTGAGTGAAGCAGAACTTATCGAGAAGATGGACGAAGCGGGTATCGAGCGCAAGAGTGAGATGCTGGCGGCGGTGCATAAGGATCGGGTGGTTGCGCCGTCGAAGATCACCGGGTTCCTCCCGCCTTTCGATGTGAAGAACGGTGGATTGACCGCGATCTGGGCGTTAATCGTGTTCCTCGGCTTGCAGTGGTGGGCCGGCGGCGAAGGCGGGGGGTTCCTCGCACAGCGGCTGTTCTCGTGCAAGGATGAGAAGCACTCGATGCTGGCGATGCTCTGGTACAACTTCGCGATGTTCGTGCTTCGGCCCTGGCCGTGGATCGTCGTGGGCGTCGGGTCGCTGTTCCTTATTCCCGATGTGACGGCGTATGGCGAACACTACACCGCCGAGCACGCCTACGTCATCATGCTGATGAAGTACCTGCCGATCGGGCTCAAGGGGCTGATGGTCGCGGCGTTGATGGCGGCGTACATGTCCACCATCTCGACGCACGTGAACTTCGGCGCATCGTATGTCGTCAACGACCTGTACAAGCGATTCATCAACCCCAAGGGCAGCGAACGCGCGTACATACTGGTCTCCAAGATTGCAACAATCGTGCTGGCGATCCTCGCGGGGATGTACGCGTACTACTCGGACAACATCGCGACGGGCTGGTACACGTTCTTCGAGCTGATGTCGGGCGCGGGCTTCGCGGTGCTGCTGCGCTGGTACTGGTGGCGGATCAGCGCGTGGAGCGAGATCGCGGCCATGGCGTCGTCGCTGATGATATTCGTCATCCTGAATTACACACGCCTTTTCCACAGCCTGTTCGAGCTGGTGCAGTTGGGCGAGTACCAGTACCTGCTGGATGAATACGCGGTGCGGTTCACGCTGAATGTGGTGATCTCGACGGCGATCTGGGTAACGGTGACGTTCCTGACGCCGCCGGAGTCAGATGAACACCTGGTGAAGTTCTATCAGCGGGTTCAGCCGCCGGGCGGTTGGAAGCGGATCGCGGATGCGGCGGGGCATGCGAACCACCTGCAGGTCGGCTGGTTGGAATGGGCCGGCTGGTTCCTGGGCGTGACGGGTTTGTTTGCGATGATCTTCAGCCTGGGCCACGCCTGCTTCGGCAACTACCTCTGGACCGTGGTCTACGGCCTGTACGGCGTCCTCGCGACGGTGCTGATCTTCAAACTCCTGGCCAAGATGGACTGGTCCGCCGTCGCCGAAGACTGATCCGGGGGGCTCTGCAAGGACGGCTCCGCAACGCACGCTATCGTGTGTGATTGTGTGTCAAAATGGGGAAGATTTACCGGCAGACCGGCTAATATTTTATCCATCCGCTGAAATATCTATCCTTGGCGGGCTTTGAACGGATCGATTTGAAGAGAAGCGGGATAGCGCCACACGCCCTTCAAGGCGGGCGCAAGCCCCGCCTGCGATGCCGTTCGCAGACCGAATAGAGGGATTTGCATTATTTGTGGCCATCATACCCGCGCACGCGGGTATCCACGCGCCCAATGAATCCCTGCACGTGGCGTGGATCCCCGCCGGCGCGGGGATGACAGCAAACAGGGCGGTCAAACGCTACAGTTGAATTGATAACGCTATGGTGTGCGCGACCTTGCGGCATGCTGTCGTCAACTGACTTACGAGATTGCGTACTGCTTGCGGATCGCGTCCCACTGTGCTCGCCGTTCGGGCGTCGGGGCTTTTGAACCAAAGGTGAGGAAGACCTTGAACGCTGCGCTACCTTCCTTGTTGTAGAACTGCACGCTCAGCGTGGAGATGCCGTCCATGTGACTGGGCTTTTCGACGGCGAATATCTGCTCGAAGGTGTCGGGGCGGATGTGCATGTCGATGCTCTTGGTCTGCACGTTGAAGTACGGGCCGGTCTGACTGAAGTTGCCGAACTTGCCGAAGACTTCGAGCACACCCGAGCTGTTGGTCATGATCACGTGGACATCGCCGAGTGCTTCAAAGCTGCGGATGATGTCTTCCCACCTGGTGACATCAAGCGGTGTTGCAAGCTCGCTGGGCAGAATGCCGATGACATCCAGCTCGGTCAGGCCGCACTGACGAGCCAGGATAGAAGTCATCTGCTGGGGATTTTTCATGTAGGCTTCACGCGCGGTTTCGAGTCGGCTTTCGTGTGAAGCGTTCCGATCAATATCGATCTTGATAGCACCTAATATAGACATCTGATTCCCTTTCCTTATTGGTTAGTTCAAATAAGCATCGATGCGAGGCTTGTTGTGCGCTGCCTGTGTGTCCTGTTCGCTGGGCGTGTCGTCTTCAATGCAGACACAACGGTCGAGTTCTGCATACAGATCCAGCACCTGCTTCTCGGTCAGGTGCAATGTGGTATTGCCGACCCTCAGGTAGTAGGTGCCATGAGGGCAGCGGGTCAGTTGGGCGTGGTTGTTATTCATCAAGCACATCATTAGCTCCTTACGGCTCAAGACGTTTTGTCGTTCATAGGATCAATGCGTTGTATTACGTGTTGCGATTGCAGCGTCCACTTGGCCGGCACAAACACGCGCACTAAAAAACCGATCGCTTACGGCGACTCGGTTCCCTGGCTGGCTTATGGCTGGCTGGGTAAGCGGTGTCGCGCTACAAGACGTTTGATTGGTTTACTTATTCAGGATCAATCGGCCGTTGCGGGTAATTCGCAGGCGATACACATCACCCTCGTGTTGGATCCGGACTTCGCCTCGGCTGCCCAGGATCGATTGTGAATCGATGATCGGCGGCTGCTCGATGGATTGAGCCGATCCATCACGCACAAACCGGTTGCGGCTGTTTTCCATCTCGTTCATCGATCCACCTTCTGACAACGGGCCGGCTCGGGCTGCTGAGCCCGATCGAGCATCAGATCAAACGATCCGTTCTCCTGCATCCGGTTCAACCTATTCGATCTATGCTCGAAGCTTGTATCCAGACTGTGTTTAGCCACAGATGAACACGGATGAACACAGATGTAAAAAAAGAGAATCTATATCGCATCAGATTCATCGCGGTTCAATATATTCAAACAGGCTCTTTTCTGATCCGTGTTCATCTGTGTTTATCTGTGGCTAATTGCCTTCTTGTTTAGGTAGTTACAGCGTAGATCGAATTTGTTGCGATTCGGTACGGTGGCTGTCATCTGTATGGATGGTTCAGGTCACCGCCGAATCGAAGCCGGGACCAGTGTAGGTTTATTGGCGGGTTTGTCAAGATACTGAGATTCATTCTCAATGACGCGCCAATCAAACATAAGCTGTTTATTCACAAGCGATTGCTGGATGTTTAGATGGTGGGTTACCAGCAAAATCATGCGTATTAGGGATTGAAAAAAATGCTTACCCGAGCCTGGGGCATCCGAGAATCGTCGAAGCGGGGCATGGGGTTGTATAGCGTGATGCTTCAGGCGGGTGTCAGGGGGCACCGTCTGGTTTGCCGAGGAACGTGAAGCCGGCGGCTTCGAAGGCGTTACGGCCCGCTTCGGTTTTCAAGTAATCCATGAACGCTTGTGCGTGATCATTCGCTGTTGTCGTGAGGGCGATGGGGTAGCGGATCGGCTTGTGGGTTTCATCGGGGAAGGTTGCGAGGATGACAACGCGATCGCTGGATACCGCATCCGTTTTGTAGACGATGCCCAACTCGGTTTCGCCGCGTTCAACAAGCAATAAGGCTGAGCGTACATCTTTTGCGGGGATGATCTTTGATTCGACCGCGCTCCAGAGTCCTAATGACTGCAGGGCGGACTTGGCGTACATCCCGGCGGGGACGTGGTCGGGATCGCCCATCGCGAGTTTGCCTTCATAGCTGGATAACTGTTTGGCGATATCGACGTCTTGCGGCGGATTATTTGCGAGTTCTTCGCCCGCATACCCGACCAGGACAATCCGGTTGGCAAGCAGGTCGGTCTTGGTTTGTTCATTGATAAGGCCGGCTTTAAGCAGATGATCCATCCAGCGCTGATTGGCGGAGAGATAGATGTCGGCCGGTGCGCCTTGTTCGATCTGCAGCGCAAGCGTCGAACTGGCGGCGGCGTTGCATCGAACAGGCAGACCCGTTTGCTTTTCATACTGTGCGGCCAATGGTTCGAGCACGTGGGCGGTGCTTGCCGCGGCATAGATGTTCACGGCCTGCGCCTGGTTGTCGGGGCCGCTTCCGCGATCGCAACCGATGACAACCAATACAAGCGATAACAGGAAACAGGTGGTTAGACGGCACATCGCAGAATCCCTTAAACATGTTTGCGACATCAATCGCTCGTGCATCACACGCGGATGCGCCGGATGATGCAACGGCGCGGCACGGTTACGAACGCGAACATGTAGTTTATCAAGGATGTGCTGATTGACCTTGCCTTTTATTTGACTTTCGATTCCTGGGTAGTGGGGCGGTTTGAATACACCCGTAAGGATCTGTCGCGCCAACACGTTTCACATATTCCGGTAGCGTTCCGCCGCAACCGAAATGAAAAAACCTTGATGCCATGCAAACAAAGCGTTTGTGAGGCATCAAGGTTGGAGGGTTGAGAAGTTTGGTCAGGGGAGGATTTCGTTTGCTTGATCCGGATACTCCTGATATTGATCAACATTAAACGTATAGGAATCCGTGACCCACTTCGTGGGCTCATAGCTGATCATCTCAGCGTGCCCGTCGCACAGGGACGTATTAAACCGGTAATCGCCCTTATTCGTATGCCAGAAGTCACGAGCCGTCATATTTGTTTCCACGTTGTAGTTGCTCGCGGGATAGCAAACCTCAAGAGCCTTGGACTCAAACATCGCCACGGTCTTGGACGGATTGAGCACCTCGGTCGCCAGCCGGCCGTTCTGATACTTCAGCCCATGATCGTTACGGGTCAGGCTGCGTTTGTGAGCCGTATTGGCACGGTAGGAGGTGCCCCAGGAATAAAACAGGGAGCTGTCATCCTGCTGTTCATCCGCCGGGCAAACAGCGACAGGCACGGCGTCTTCGGGATCATCATACGGGCCGCCAACGTAAGGATTCAGATAACGAACATCAGCGCCGTACCTGGCGTATCCGCCGGCACTCCCGGCGGTACCCAGCCAGGACTGCGTGGCAACCATCGGGGCCGCACCATGCAGGCTGGCGGGTTCTTCATAGATAACCTTGTTCGGGAAGTGATCCTCATAGTCATTCTGATAGCTGACGATACCGATCGCGATCTGGCGGTGGTTGGACAGGCACTTGACACTGATCGCGGTCCGGCGAGCCGCTCCGAGCGCCGGCAGAAGGATGCCGACCAGCAGCGCGATGATTGAGATAACAACGAGCAGTTCGATGAGTGTGAAACCTTTCGACCGGATCATGATTGAGTCCTTCATGAGTGCGTACGGATAGCGTGAGGGACACGTCGTCCCTTTTGACTACTAACTTGTTTGTGAATCACCCGTGTCGGCGTTAACCGGCACGGGTGGTGTATCGGTGATGTTCAGCGCTTGTTGCGGCGGATCAGTGCCAGGCCGCCCAGGCCAAGCACAGACAGAGCCGCCGGTTCGGGAACGACCGCAGAAGACGGGGTGCCTTCGTTCCAGTGGTTCAGAACGATGTCCAGGTCTTCCAGGCCGACGTAGCCGTCACCTGTCGGATCAGCGGCTGCCTCACCGGGCGGAACATTCAGGTTCCAGTTGCTGAGGATGATGTCAAGGTCATCGAGGCCGACGAAGCCGTCGCCGTTCAGATCACCATCCAATCCACCAACGGCGAACGCGGCATCATGTTGTGCCTTGACTTCCTCGGCCGTGAGAACGCGGTTCCACAACGCCGGCTCGTCCATGTCTCCGTTGTAGCGCATCGCGTTGGCGCGCCCCTTGCCTATACGTTGACGGTAGTCGAAGTCCATGATCTCATCACCGATCCAGATGTTCGGGAACGAGATGGAGTCGAACGTGGCGGTATCCTGTTCGCCGCCCGCCAGGTCACCGCCATCCACGTAGATATTCAGGAATCCGCTATCCAGGACCCCGTCGTATCCCCAGGTCGCCACGACATGGTGCCACTCGCCGTCGGAGTAGTCGGTGGTTCCATCGGTTTCAGCGTAGATCGTCGGCACGTCGTCCGTGCTTAGTTCAATCGTAAGGACCCCGCTGCCGTCGGGCAGATTGGCGAAGCGCACATTCATGACCTCGCCGCCGCCTTCATCACCGAGGTACAACATGCCGGCGGTACCCAAGCCGTCCGGGCTCGGATCGGTCGAGCGCACCCATGTGCTGAAGCTGCCGGCGGACATACCCATGGAATTCAAGGGGTTGGTGAGGCTCATAACGAGACAGTTGCCTGAAAGCGTATTGAAGTTAAAACCGGTGTTGCCGGCATCGAAACCATCAAAACCGCTTGACGGTTCGAGGCTCGCCACGCCTACAACCGTGTCGATACCCAGGTTGGCATCCGCGGCAAAGTTGCCTGCACCCAGCAGCAGATCGAGGTTGTCGACCTCGGTTGCGATAATCGAGGTGTCACCCGGGTTGGTTGATTCATTAAAGCCGAAATGCAGCAGTGGGGTTTGGCCGGCAAGGACATCGTAGTAGTTGCCCGCCTGCGCCGACTGTGTAGCCAACGCGAACGCTAAAACACCGCACGGCAGCGCCGCAATCCATCCACTTTTTGTCAGACCTTTCACTTCTCCGAACATGTGAACCTCCTAAGAGTTCTTTTGTTGATCCCACTTATCAGCGAGACTGGTTTTGACCGGGGTGCTCAGGATTGAAACACCACTAAAAATGAATAAGACGATTCGATTCAGTTAAAAAACGTTGACGTTACGTATTGGTAAATCAGTTAATGTTCAAAGCTTTTATCAGCACCCCAACGGACCACGCCCATGTGGTGGCCGTTCTGGTACGTTGTTTTTCGTGCGTAGAAAGCGGTGAGTAGCGAGCCGTCCGCCAGTTGCACCGTGCTTGGGTAGCCGCCGTCCCATCCGATGAATTCCGCGAGACGCACGGGGTTTGACCAGGTTTGGCCGTCGTCTTCACTGATGCGCGCCGCGACATATTCATCGCCCTCGACGCGTCGGCCGTAGCAGAAAAGCAGCCGGCCGTCTTTGAGTTTCAGAAGATCAGCGGGGACTTCCTTGTCTTCCGTAAGCGGGCCGACCAGCTCCCAATGTTTGGCATCATCATCCGAGCGATACAGGAACAACCGACCGGACCGCACCGCGGCCAGCCAACGGCCTTCACCAAGATGGATCAGGAAAGTCTCGTCGGTTTCTTTGTCTGGATCGATCAAGACCGGATCGCCCCACGTGCGACCATCATCTTTACTGCGAAGGACGTAAGTGCCCATCGCCTTCTTCAGTTCGTAGTGGTAGGTATAAGCCGCGACGCGCAGATCGCCATCCTGCCCGCGGACGATGTCGCCGAAGCCGTGGAGGATGCCGCCGTCCGGCGCATTGGCGGGGAAGCCTTCTTTATCGACTTGCCATGTTCGGCCGTTGTCGCTTGATCGTGAAACCCAAGGGCGCAAACGCGCAACGCGGTTATATCCCTTGTCTTTATTGTCAGGGTCTTTGTATGCCAGAGACCACCCGCCTCCGATGACGATCAAGTCGCCGTTGCTTGCCAGACCCACCGCGTGATTCATGCGTGTGTTTGGTTCGCCCGGCTCGTGTACGGTTGGTGCGCCTTGCTTGTTCCAGGTTTTGCCTTGATCGGTAGAACCCCAGACTTCGATGTCCCCGAGCATCAGGCCGTGACTCGGTTTGTTGTAGATCGTGGCAAGGATCGTTCCATCATCAAGCATCGTAAGGTTCGGCCAGGCGCAGACGTTTTCGATGGCAACGGTCGGTTTGGCTAGTTCCCCCGATGAAGTTCGGGCGGGCATACCGCTCTTGCCTGTCGCAGGTGACTGCTGCGCTACTGCGGTGCATGCAGCCATCGCGGTTGACAGGAGGACGGTTGCCAGCGTTTTGGTAAATCCTTCACGTATCGCCATGTTGAGCGTTTCCTTACCTGATTAAGCCGGTCTTGTAGTCCGGCCTTGGTTTTTAATGGCGGGGGCCACCGTCAAGTGACCACCGCTCTTGGAGGAAGGTGCGTCAGATCAATCTCGAACCGAACGCCGACAGAGCGCCAGGGCACCCAACCCGATCAGTGCCGCACTGGCCGGCTCAGGGATCGCCGATTGATACTGTGCTGCGATCTGCTGGCTACTTAGTGCACCGGTCCAGATGGCCAATTCATCGGCACTGCCCACGTAACGGAGGGAATTACTGTGGCCCTTGCCGAACTGAAGTCGACCGCTGGAAACAAAATCAACACCATCCGTGAATGTACCGATCACTGTCTCGCCGCCGAGCAGGCTGCCGCCATCCACATAGATGATCGCCTGTCCTGCCGACTCATCCCAAGTCGCGGCCACATGATGCCACTGCCCGTCGTTGTATGCGTTCGTTGTCCGGACATCTGCCAGCACGGTCGTTTCACCGGAGCCGTTGGTGATGCGGACCCCGAACTTGCCATCGTTGTCGATGAAAGTGTAAAGCGAGCCGGTCCCGCCTTGATCGACGCGCAAGAGGGTGCCGTAGGTATAAGTCGGTGTCGGGCCTGTCGTGGTCTTGATCCAGTTCGTGACCGAACCGAGCGTGCTGCTCATGACGCCCTTGGGATTGGTCAGGTTGGAAATGAGGTCACTTGAGTTGGTTCCCGGAATCGTAAACCAACTGTTCGTCACTTCCATGCCGGCAAAGCCACCGGCAGGTGTCAAAGACGCACCGGATGTGTCACCCAGGATCATGTCGTTGGTTTCCAACACCAACGCACTGTTGTCTGCCGTGGCGCTGTTGTCGACTTCGACAGCGATGGTTCCCTTGACGGTGTCGTTCAGCCGCCAGTAGAACTCGGGGGATTGTGAGCTGACGGTATCGACATAACCTGCGGATGCCGATCCCGCGAAACAGGCCAATGCCAATCCGGCAACGGCGCCGGGCAACACCCACCGCTTGATTCTCGATTCAGGCTTCATCATTCTCTCTCCATCCTCTCTATATAGATAAGTGCGTGTGCTGCGGAACCGCTCCGCAGACAATCCGCACGCCAACCCGGGCACAAGAGCTTTTTCGCGGGTTGGCCGAGTACAAGCTTTCACGATCACCTTTCCGGTTAAGAGCGGGCCGCTCTAGAACACTGGGAAGCCAGTCAGCCCGCCGAATAAATGCCGCAACAAAAAACACAATCAGAACAAATCATACATTTATTAATAATCAATATATCACGTTTAATATTCATGTCAATAGATTTATCCAAAACTTCCAGCCAAAATCGGCCACATCGGAGCATCTGAGTTGGCCGGGCGGGACGAGCAGCAGACTATATCTGCACAAATTTTTAATATACAGTCATTTAAATGATGACAACGTCGCGGGACACAGGGGCATGGACAACACCCGACCGGGCGCGGGGCGGGGTTGTCAGTGACAGGTAAAATTATGGATATTATTCGCATTTTGTTGAATAATATATTGACTGGCCTGCGGAATTCGATTAAAGTTACCATACTGGCTGGTCAATGATCCTTATTGATTCAGCCCCGGAAGTGAAGCCATGACTGTCCTTTACGAAACAATCTTTCAGCGTCCACCGAAGACCACCCGCGAGGTGACCGACCAGTTGCGGCAGGCCATCGATGAGGGGCGCCTGAAGCACGGCGACAAATTGCCAACCATCCGCCAGATCATGGCGGAGGCGGGCCTGCCGTACAGCACGATCAACCGGGCGATCAGCGCCCTTGCCTCCGAGGGCAAGCTGGTTTCCAAGAAGCGCGGCGGCACGCACGTCGTCGCACCGCAGAAGCCGGCCCGGCCAAGCGGATCGGCCAGGCTCAACGCCTACGCCCTGGTCATCCCGGAATTGAACATCGGTTTCTATCCCAATCTTGTGACCTCTTTCGAGACCTCGGCCGGGAAGGTCGGGCGGCGCATGATCGCCTGCGCGAGTAATAATGATGTCTACAAGCAGGGTGACATCATGGTCCAGATCATGACCGAGGGGATCAGCGGCGTCGCACTATTGCCGACCACGAGCGGGCCGCCGCCACGCCATCAGATCGAGATGTTGCACAACCAGGGTGTGCCCGTGGTGTTGTTGCACCGAGGTGTTGAAGGCGTGGAAGCGCCACTGCTGATCTATCCGGCGAGGGAGATCGGCGAAGCGGCGGGACGCGCGATGCTTCAGCGCGGCCACGAGAAGATCGGCTTTATATCCTTCCAGCAATCCGCGGCCACCATGGGTTATGCGCGCGGCCTACGCGCGGCCATGGGGGACGTGGATGTGGCCTGGAATGAGGATTGGTCATACATCGGCGACATCGCTTCGGCTACGGATGTGCCCAAACGTTTTGCACCCAAACTTACCGAGTGGCTGGAGAAGCTACTTAAAAGTAAGGATCGGCCGACGGCTGTGTTCACCAGTTTCATGCCGGTCGGTGAGTGGGTGTATGTGATCGCATCGCGCCTGGGCATCCGCGTACCGGAAGACTTGTCCATCGTGACGGTCGGTGGCCAGCAACGCGACGGTGTGATCGCAAGCGAGCTGGCGACCGTGATCGTTGATGAATCGTACACGGGCAGTAAATCGGTCGAACTGCTTGGGCAGATGATCGACGGGCACCTCCCACTAGATAGCCCCGTGTCATACAAGATCCAGACGGGCTTCGACCCGGCTACGAGCCTGCAGGACCTGACCTGACGGGATCGCGCGCAGATGACAGACGTTATCTGCCGGCAGGGATCAATTCGACGGGTGCCCGATTGTTCTGTTGACACTTTGGTTTAACCCGTTGAAGTGAAGCTGACACATGCTGACAACGCTCGATTGGATTGTGATTGTTCTTTACCTCTTGCTGACAATCGCGACCGGCTTGTGGTACGGAGGGCATCAACGCGATGCCGATGACTACTTCACCGGCGGCGGGCGGATGACCAGCACCTTTCAAAACATACTCGTCGGGTTGAGTATCGCGGCGACGCTGTTCAGCGGGATCAGCTTCATCGCTTTCCCGAGTATTGTGTATAAGAACGGCGTTACTGTTTTCTTCGTGCTCGTCAGTTTCATCGTGTCGTGGTTTGTCTTGAAGTATTGGTTTTTGCCACGGTATATGAAGAACCCGCCGCGAGAGCCGTACCAGGTAATTGAGGAGCACTTCGGGATTCAGGTGCGTACGCTTGCGGCCGGGATGTTTTTGCTATTGCGTGTTGGCTGGATGGCGGCGCTGATCTATGCACCGACGGTCGCGTTGATGGGCGCGATCGGATTAGAGGATGGCTGGTTCTGGGCGATCGCTATAACGATTGGCGTCAGCAGCACGGTCTATGCTTCGCTCGGTGGTATACGCGGCGTGATTGCGACGGACGCGATGCAGTTCGTCGTGATCGCGGGCAGCCTGGTGCTGGCACTTATCATCATCCTGACCAAGATGCCGATCTCCTGGTCGCAAGCGGCTCAAAGCCTGGCGGATAACGGCAAACTCAAAGTCGCCAACTTCTCGCTGAATCCTACCGTTCCGTTCACGATCTGGGCGATGCTTGCCGGCTTCACCGTGGCGAACTTGAGTAGTTACGTGTCCGACCAGATGTCGCTTCAACGCTACATCACCTGCGGCAGTGAGAAAGCGGCCGGCCGTTCGTTTGGGATCAATACGATTGGTGTGATTCTCGTAGTCGTTCTGCTGTGCCTGGTCGGTCTGGGGCTGGCGGCCTGGTATATCAGCGTACCTGCCAGCGACCTGCCTGCGGATGCGGACCAGGTTTTCCCGTACTTCATCGCGACGCAATTGCCGACGGGTGTCACCGGCCTGGTTCTTGCAGCTATTCTCGCAGCGACGATGAGCAGCATGACCAGCGGGATCAACACGCTCTCAGCCAACATCACGCTGGACTTCCGAGCAAGGTTCGGCAGCCCGATGACGGAAAAACAAAAACTCAGATACGCCCGCAATACCAGTTTATTGATCGGCCTGCTGGCAACAGTGCTTGCGGGACTGGTCAGCTACCTGGGGGATATTTTTGATATCGCACAGACATTGTTGGGCGCGTTCCTGGGGCCGCTATTGGCATGCATCGTGTGTTCGTTGTTACGGATGCGCGTGCAGCCGATAGCGATGATTGTGGGCATGCTGGTGGGCAGCGTGGTTGCCTGGGTGATTGCTTTCAGCCCATGGCAAAGCCTGTGGGTTGCGCCGTCGGCGTTCACCGTCAGCATGCTGATCGTGGGATTGGGATCACTGGTTAAACCAATGGAAACACGGGCAACTTCAGAGCAGAGTGCGACGTGATACAGATGACTAAAAATGCCTATGTACATATCACTCAATCGCTGCTGCTGGTGGTGGTTGCGGTGTTGTGTGCTGGCTGCGCCGGCATGCAGGCAGACAATAAGCCCGTAACCGATCCATTAATGCAGCGATGTGAAAGCGTATTGATTGAAGGACTGCACGGCGACGAGTTCTGGCCGAGCATGCATGCCGCCGAAGCTTTGACCCTACTTGGACGTGAAGAGCTGGCACGCAATCGCCTTGAACAACAACTGCCGGAAACAACGGATCCACAACACCGCGTGGGGGTAGCGCGCGAATTGGTACGGGCAGGCGATGCCGACAAACTTACGTTAATTATCGATGCTCTTAAAGATGAACTATCGAATGCCCGCGTACATGCTGCGGAGACGCTGTTGAAACTGAGTGAGATCGGTGAACGGCAGGCGTTGCTTCAAACCATGACACAGACAGACGATTTAAACCTCCGTGTGTTCGCCGCGGCAGCGCTATCGCGTTCAGAAGAAGATCATGAATTTGCACTTAACGCGCTTCACGAATCACTGAAGCTGAAAGAAGATCGACCACGCCGATATGCGATATTTGCGGCGGGACTGTTAGCCGACACAGCTTCGGTTGATCAACTCCACAAAATCATTGACCGGCAAGACACCGAAGAGATCGAACGTCTTTCTTGCACACAGGCCTTGGCGCGGATCGGGGACGCGCATGCACGCACGCTGATCGAAGATCAACTTACCAGCCAGTCACCGGGAACCCGAGCGAACGCGGCACTGGTAGTAGGGGAGGCGGGTCTTCAAAACCTGAAACCCAAACTGATTGAACTGTTGGATGATTCCGTTGCGGACGTGCGTATACGGGCGGCCCAGGGTTTGATTTTGCTGGAAAAAGAACGCTGAAGTGCAACTGATTGATCGAAGATGTGAAGTACGAGATCAATAATTAATTGTGACCGATTGATAAGAACGACTATTTAAGCGGGTAAAACCCGTAAGCCGGCACAACAAGCCGGTCATATGAAGGAGTTAGGCTATGGCCGACCTGTTACGTCCCAACCGTGTTCTGGACAAACTTCGAAACGGCAGCACAGCCAGTTGCATCAAGATGAATCTGGCTGACCCGCGCGTTGCGCAGATTGCTGCGATCTGTGGCATCGATTGTGTGTGGATCGACACCGAGCATGTGCCGAACTCGATCAGGGATGTCGAGAACTGTGTCCGCGCCGCTTATGCACACGGCACCGACGCGATCGTGCGCGTGATGCGTGGCGGCTACTCCGACATGATCCGCCCGCTGGAGATGGATGCCGCGGGGATCATGGTCCCGCACGTGATGTCGGCGAAGGATGCGCAGGAGGTCGTGAAAACAACACGCTTCCACCCGCTCGGACAACGTCCACTCGACGGCGGCAACGCTGACGGCGCGTTCGGCCAGGTCGACATCAATGAATACATGCAGCACGCCAATACACAAAAGCTCATCATCGTACAGATCGAGGATGTCGAAGCGCTGGATGAACTCGACCAGATCGCATCGGTTGAAGGCGTCGACATGATTTTCTTCGGCCCGGGCGACTTCAGCCAGAGCATCGGCCGACCCGGGAAGTTCGACGATCCACGGATCGAGGATGCACGCATCCGTGTTGCTGAGGCGGCGGCCAAGCACGGCAAGTATGCGGGTACCGTGGGAACGCCCACGACCGGCGCGCGTCTGGTAGAGCTGGGCTATCAATTCCTGAGTCTGGGCGCCGATGTGGTCGGGCTAGGCGAGTACTTCACACACGTCGCTTCGGCATTGCATGATGTTAAGCCGAAGAGCGCGGCGAGTGTTGTGTACCGATAGGCACCGTCTTCAGTAATGGGTCACAATGTATATAGATTGCATTAAAGCCCAGCCATTGCATGGCTGGGTGGTGCACAGATGGAATCTGTGGGCTTCTGTAATCTGGATGCTCTAAAAACGACGAGATCAAGGCAAATCAATTGGTGCCGTCGCGTGTAGCACCAAGGTCGATCACGTTCGCCATGCGCTTAAGTATCAGGCGGGCGGTTGCTTCTTTTCCGAAAATACTGACATCGATCTGAAACTCGGTAAGGTGCGGTGTCCGGCGTTCAACATACAGTTTGATCTTCCGTCCCTCGTCGTCGACGGCGACGATCTGCCACTCACCTTCCTCTTGATCGCCCTTTGACTTGGTGATCTGCATCCCCAATTCCTCGAACGCCTCTTCGCCGGCCGCCGCAACCAGCTCGAATGAGGCCATCCATGACGCGTCGAGTTTGCCGCGTTTATAAACCGCCGCCCCGGTCGATGCCGCCGAAGTCGCCATCCCCAACATGGCTAGCTCCACGCCGCAACCGGCTGTGAAGTTCAGAAGCAGACATAAACAGAGCGCGTGTATCAATAACCGGATTCGTCTCATGCATAACTCCATTGTGATAACAAATAATCCTAGGCCATCCGATGCCGAGAGGCTGAGTTGCCTGAATAAATGGCTTAGCCGTCTACATACCAGGATTCACCCGGCTGCATTTCCTTCACCTCGACGCCCTTGGGTTTGAATTCGCTGATGTCGTCGGTGAGCAGGGGGAAGGTTTTGTAGTGGACGGGAATAACGGTTTTGGCTTTGACCCATTCGGCGGCGTAGGTGGCGAGTTTGGGGCCCATGGTGAAGCGGTCGCCGACGGGGATCATGGCGATGTCGGGTTGGCCTATTTCGCCGATGAGTTTCATGTCGCTGAAGAGGGCGGTGTCGCCGGCGTGGTAGACCTTGTGGCCGCCCATGGAGATGACCAGGCCGCAAGGTTGGCCCATGTATCGGCCTTGATAGGAAGATGAATGGAACGCGGGGGTGAAGGCGACGTAGCCGAAGTCGGTGTAGACACGGCCGCCTGGGTTGCCGGGGTCGCACTTCTGGATGCCTTGCTCGGCGCAGTACTCGCATATTTCGAACACGGCGATGACGGTGGCGTTGTTTTTCTTAGCGATGGGGATTGTGTCGCCGAAGTGGTCGGCGTGGCCGTGCGTGAGTGCGAGGTAATCGCAGGCGATGTCGGCGGGTTTGTGTACAGCCAGGGGATTACCGGTCAGGAATGGATCAACGACGAGCTTGTGTTTGCCATCATCGAAGAGGAAACCGGAATGGCCGAGGTAGGTAATGGTCAGTGACATGACAGGTAGTCTCCATGAAGGGTCGCTACAGGTTTGTTGAACGTATTGAAAGTGGACGAGTCATCGCGCGTGTTGTTCTCTTACCATGCTACCGCGAAGCGGGTTCGTATTTTGCCTGTCTTGCCCAATCCTAACTCATGCGATCTTAACGCAGTTAGCGGATTCGCCTATTAAATGCGCGAGCAAGTGCCCACTGATTATTACATAAGCAAGGGGACAAAAGCGGATACGGGATATTTGGCCCGCAGGGCTGATTTCGTAATTGGCACGGTCATTGCATATAGGAAGGGTGTCGGAGACGTACTCCGACGGGCGGGCCAGGAAACTGTGTTTCTCGGCGTGTCAGCGCGAACACCGGAACCGTGGCCTGACGTAACAAGGCCAAGTAGACCGCGAGTGATGTGATGCGGGCATACGTGGCTCAGTACAGGTTCGGCGAAGAAGGCAAGGCAGACGCCAGATCGAACGCGAAGTACGGCATAACGCTGGGCACCGCACTCGGATACAGGACCTGCCGAAGAAGTCGACGAAAACGACAAGGAACCAGGCAAGCCAGCCCGCAGATCAGCCAAAAAACTGTGCAACGTGGATGGTTGAGATTAAGAAACAAGCAGAAACATGTTAAAAACTTGTGGGAAACGGCAGAAACGCCGACCACCGCGACAATAATAGGGTAAGATATAAGCCCCACCCCATTCCGAGGGAAGCGTCACCTGAAAAACCAGAAGCCGACGCACTCCATAATTGTCCTCCAAGTGGTCCCGCAGTCAGACCGGCATATCTATAGCGGATCTGGCTGCGGGATTTTTACGCGCGGGGTGGGTGGGGTGTAGCGATGCTAATGGCTAATCGCTAAAGGCTAATGGCTTTCCTTCCCCCCAACGCCGGTTCTGAGCGAAGCGAAGGGCCGGGCCGATCAGATCAGGCGAAGGTAGAAGAGCAGAGCAGGAGAGTGGCAGGATCTGACCGCTGTGGTATTTCTTCAATCATTTTTTATATCAATCACCTGAAAGTAATAGGCCGATTTCTGGCCTGAACGCCTTTGTCTCTTGATCTAACTAGAGTTATGTAATTATCTGTTGTCCCGAGAATGAGTCGCGTTGCATCGGGCCGGATTTGAGGATTGGAACGTTTGGCGCGAACTTTCTAGCATACCCGACGTATTGTTTAACACCCGCTGTTCGCCTGTTTTAAACGAACTTGGGTTATCGGACTTCCAAGGAACAACCGACCCATGGCCCACGACTATCTGGCAGAAGACCTTGCCCTGAAATCCAAAACCGGGCGGGTAAGCCTGGAGATCATCGCGACGCTGCTTGGCGGCACACTGCTGATGTGCGCGCTGATCGCCAAACTTACCTTTGATGTCAACGATCCCTCGGACCTGCTTGCCGGTATCGCTACGGTCCTGCTGGGCGCCCCGCTTGTCTGGGTAGCCTTGAAGGACCTTTGGCAGGGACACATGCACATGAACGAGTTGGTGGCGCTGGCGGTGCTCGCCGCGTTCGCCAAGGGCTGGTACATCGAAGCCGGCTTCATTGCGTTCTTCATGATCATTTCAGTGCTGATCGAAAACCGCACGGCCCTGGGTGCAGAGCGTGATATCGAGGCCCTCGTCCGCATCACCCCGACCAAAGCCCACAAGCTGGAAAACGGCCAGGAGACCGAGGTCGAAGCCAAGGACCTGATCCCCGGCGATATCGTCCGCGTCCGGCCGGGCGACAACATCCCCGCTGACGGCCTTGTCGAATCGGGTCATTCCACTGTCAACCAGGCGAACATCACCGGTGAATCGCTCCCGGCTGACAAAATCGAAGGCGATGAGGTCTTCGGCGGCACGATCAACCTGACCGGTGCGATGGATATCAAGGTCACCAAGGCCGGCGAAGACACGACGCTGGGCCGGGTCAAGGACATGATTATCGAGGCCGAGCGGACCAAGATCCCCTTGATGCGCATGATCGACCGTTACGCCGGCTGGTACACGCCAACCGTCGTGATGATCGTGTTCATTGTCTGGTTCTACACCTCGCAGACCAATCCGGAAGCGGCTGCGGTCGCGGCGATCTCCATGCTGGTGATTGCCTGTCCTTGCCCGTTAATCCTCGCCACGCCGACCGCGATGGTCGCGGCGATCTCCGCTGCCGCGCGATTAGGCGTGCTGGTCAAGTCCGTCACTGATTTGGAAGGCGCACGTAACCTGACCGCGATGGTCTTCGATAAGACCGGCACGCTGACGACGGGGCAGTTGGAAGTAACACGCCTGAGCCCGGCCGAGGGCGTCGAGGGTGCGGACCTGCTGCTGGCGGCTGCGTCGGCTGAGCAGCGTTCACGCCACCCGGTGGCGCGGGCCGTGTTTGAAGTCGCCCGTAAAGCTCGTTTGAACCTCAGTGATCCGAACGAATTCCACGAAGAGGCCGGCAAGGGCGTCCGTGCGGCGTTCAACGATCAGACCATCCTGGTCGGCCGGGGTAACTGGATCACGCAGGAAGTGCATGACGATCACATCCGCGGCCAGATCGAACAAGCCATCAACGATCCTGAAGCAGAAGGGCTTTCCACCCTGTTTGTGATACGTAATGGCCAGTTCCTGGGCTGGTTGGGTCTGGCTGACAATACCCGTCCGCAGGCAGCAGGCGCGATGGACGACCTGCGTGAGATGGGCCTGAAGCGTTTGATTATTGTCACGGGTGACCGCGAATCGGTTGCCAAGCGTGTTGCCGGCCAGATGCACACCGAATACCAGGCCGAGGTGCTGCCACACCAGAAGCTGGAGATGGTGGATGGCTTGAAGGGTGCGGGCCACCGTGTTGCGGTGATCGGCGACGGCGTGAACGATGCTCCGGCGCTGAAGGCCGGCGACATCTCGATCGCGATGGGTGCTGCCGGCAGCGACGTGGCGATCCACTCGGCCAGCATCGCACTGATGAACAACAACCTGAACCGCATCCCGTTCCTGGTCCGGCTCTCACGTCAGACCAGCGCGGTGATCAAGCAGAATATGGCGATCGGCGGCGGCTTCATCCTGCTGTTCCTCATCGTCGCCGGCACAGGTCACATCCCGCCGGTGGTCGCGGCCTTGCTGCACGTGGTCAGCTCACTGATCGTGGTGTTTAACTCGGCGCGTCTGGTCCGTAGTGGCGAGGAAATCGAGCAGCAGGAGCACCAGGCCCTGCAAGCCTCGCAAGCCAAACCTCAGCAGGACGCAGAACCCGGGCAGGCAACGCCGGCCATGGCCTAACTTGCTGCTCTCACTGCCGAGCCGTTTGAATCAACCCCGAAAACTTAGTTAGTACGAGACAGAACCCACAACCGTATCAGCCGTGTCATTGATCCGCCCCTCCATCACGACAACTCGACATAAGTCGAGTGAATTAACCAACCTCGCGGTTCTGGAACAGAGCCACCGCGACGGCGAGGATGGCTACGATCTGAAGCCCGGCGTAGACCGAGACCGAGCCGAACAGCCCAAGCGTGATCGGTGTGTCCTGCGTGATGGCGTCGGCGGGCCAGAAGAACTGAAGGTTCGGAACGAGCATGTAGAGCATCTTGGCGAACGCATACACCAGCTTCTGGTAGAAGGCCAGGTCCGCCTGGAAGATCGCCATCAGGCTCTGGTAGTAACCGGTTTCGACCGGGATGGACAATTGGGCATTGACCGACTGGCTCAGGGAGTTACTGGCCAGCCCCAGCAGAGAGATGCCGATGCAGATCAGCAGCGTCATCACCTGTCCCAGGCGTGTGGAAGCGGCTACGGCAATACCGGTCAGGACCAGCATCGCCTGGAAGACCAGCCCCAGGCCGATCACGACCTGCGTCAGTTCTCCTTCATGCGAGGTGAACTCGGTCAACGGCGACTGGATACCCCACTTCTTATTGATGACCAGCACCAGGCAGAACGCGACGGTCTGCGTCAGAAGCAAAGCGATGGTCAGTGTCGAGCTGAACACCTTGTTGTAGAGGTAGTTGGCGGAGGTTGCGAAGATAATCGCGATTACAGCGCCGCCGATTCCAAATACGAGCACGGGCATATCGAAGTGGTCACTGGCGGTCGACATCACACGATGCCGGATCGTCAACGCAAATACGATGCTGAGCAGGAAGTACGCCACGGCGATCGCCGTTGCGATACCCAGGTATTTGCCGACGACAAAAAGCGGCCGGCTGACCGGTTTGCTGATCACTGTCAGGACGGTCTTGTTTTCGATTTCATTGGAAAAGACGCCCGTGGCTGTGAACGCCGCCAGAAACAGGCACGTGCAGGCGATCATGCTGAGGCCCATGTCGATCAGCAGCTTGTTGTCATCCTCCATGGTGTAGGCGGCAAGCTGCGGGTTGAGGACAAGCGCCAACGAACCGAGCAGGACCAGGACCACGAAGATCGGCTGACGGATCGATTCGGTGAACGTGTTGTGTGCGATGTTCACGAGTTGTTGAAACATAACAGTCGTCGTATCCGGGGGTTTGAAACGGGCCGGGCTAACGGTCCTTATCATACGGCCGTTAGGCCTCGGGGGTTTGATATCGGCACAAATGATACTGTGAGTACTGTACGCTAACCCACGTGTGGTCGTCGGATCAACCCGACCCGCCACTAGAGGATTTGAGATGAGTCACGATCAAGAAACCTACCGCAGAGCATGTAACGCGGTGTTGCTGGGCCTGATCACCCAGTTGGTGCTGTCTATCCTGACCGCGCTGACGGGGTTGTACGCCGGGGCCGAAGGCATCAACGCCCTGTTCTGGTACTACCTGGGCGGCCTGCCGATCTGGATCATCCTTTGGCTGGTCTACAACCAGCACCGCCTGGAGCGTGTCGAGGCCCTGGAAACCGAGCAGCTCGCCGCACAGGACGCCAAGACAACCGCCTTCTTCGATGAAGCCGGTCAACAGTTGCACATCGCCCAGAAGCGTCTGGATCGTCTTTATAAGTACGGCATCAACATCGTCAGCCTGCTTGTCAGCGCCTACCTGCTGGCGATGGGCTTTGTCATGTTGAATAAGGCCCTGGGCGCTTACCAGGTCGCACAGGACATTGAAGCGGGGGGGTACTTCCAGGACATCGGCAAGATGATGATGTCCGGTGGCGGGTTCACCGGCAGCAGCGTCGGGGCCGTGGCGATTATTGCCGTCATCATCGGGTTCCCCGCGTTCCTGATCTCCCGCTACATCGCGGGTATGACCAAGGTTACCGAATGGCAACAGCTTCGCGGCGGCGCCAGCTACCTGATGGGTAACTTCGTCGGCACGCTGCTTCTGATCATCACCGCATCGCTGCAAGCACTGAACGCAGCCGAACTGTTCCCGGCATTGGCGATCGTGATCCCGACGATCATGGTCCTGCTGGGCGCGGAAATGCTGCTGTCGGTCATCTTCGGGTTCTACCAGCCGCGTCGGCCCGGCCAGCGCCCCCGAGCGGCGTTCGACAGCCGCATCCTTGGCTGGCTGACCCACTACGAATCACTCGGCAAGATCATCGGTGAAGCGATCAACTACCAGTTCGGCTTCGAGGTTTCGGATAGCTGGTTCTACCGCCTGCTCGCCAAGGCCGTCACGCCGTTGATCGTTGTCGGCATTATCGTGCTGTTCCTGCTCAGTTCGGCGGTGCTGGTGGAGCCACACCAGAAAGCCGTCATCACACGCTGGGGGCATCTGACAGACAGCAGCGTTGTCGGTCCGGGCCTGCACTGGAAGATGCCTTGGCCGTTGGGTCTGGCATATAAGTTTGACGCCTCTCGCGTCCACGAGATCAATGTCGGCTCGTCAGCCGATAGCTTCAACCGAGATGTCCCGATCCTCTGGACCACGCAACACACCGGCGAACAAGAGCAGTACATGGTGACCGCGCCGACGCAACTGGTCGACAACGCGACCGATCAGAACGCTCAGCAACAAACCGAAACCGTTGCCGGTGAACTGGCCGGCGGGCTGGGCATCGTCAAGTACCGCATCGCGGAAGATGGTCTGCTGGACTACAGCAAGATGGCGTTGGACGATCCGAAGCATCCGGTTCGGTTGCTTGAATCCTTGTCTGAACGCCGATTCAACCAGTACTTTGCCACGCATGATATTGATGAGTTGCTCACGACGGCGCGCATCGATGCATCTGAAGTGCTGCAGGGGCAGATCCAGGCGGATGCCGACGGACTCAATCTCGGTATCGAAGTCGTTTACGTGGGTCTGAACGCGGTGCACCCGCCGCGTGAAGGTGATGTGGCGGCGAAGTTCCACGAGCAGATCGATGCCCGCCAGGAAAAACAGACCATGATCCAGGAGGCGCAGCGTGTAGCGGTCTCGGAGCTTGCGGAAATCGCGGGCTCCAAGGAAAAGGCGCTACTGATCGATGAAGCCATCCAGGGGGTTGTTACGTTGCAGCAATCACTCGAGGCGATGCGACTGGGCGACAACTACGATCAGGCCGAGGCCGACAAGATCGCGGATCAGGTTCTGGTGAAAAAGACCGAGATCGAACGTTTGCTGGACGAGGCGGGTGGTGAGGCGGCGAAGTTGATTTATGAGGCCCGCGCTTATCGTTGGGAATACGCTCTGGGCGAACGAGCTCGTGCGATGAGGACCGCTTCACGCTATGACGCGTATCAGCAAGCACCCAAATACTACATGGCCCGGGAATACCTCAACACGCTCAAAGAAACGCTTAAGGATCGTCGTAAATTCGTCATCGTCGGCGAGCAGGAACTGCCGCCAATCATCCGTATCAACGCACAAACCACCACCTCCGGCCTCGAGGGCCTGGGGATCGAATCACAGCAAAAGTAGCATCCATAGAACACACCAACGATTGTTGGAGACGCATCTGCAATGAAAAACAAACTCATCTTCCTCGTAGCTCTGGCTGTTGCCACCGTGCTGCTGGTCTACATGGTCATGTTCCAGGTCCGTTACGACCAGGTCGCGGTCCGAACCACTTGGGACAAGGTCGTCGAGCCGCAGCGTGACGCCGACGGCAACATCGACCCGGATAACCCGGGCAGCCTGATCCTGGAACCCGGTTACGGCTTCAAATGGCCCACGCCGATCCAGAAGGTCCGCGTCTACTCCAAGAAAATCCAGTTGCTGGAAGATCAGCTAACCGAGATCCAGACCGCCGACGGGTATTCGGTCACCGTCAAGATGTACCTGGCGTGGCGCATCGAAGACCCGTACGCGTTCTTCCTGCGTCTTGAAACCGAGAAGGAAGCGGAAGATCAACTGATCTCCATGATGGGTGAATTGAACGAAGTGGTCTCGAAGTACCGCTTCGATCAGTTGGTGAATCCCAATCCCGATCAGGTCAAGCTTGAGAACATAGAGCAAGAGGGTCTGGACTTCCTGCGCGGCAAGCTCAGTGCGATCCAGCCGGGCTACGGCATCAAGCTGGAACAGGTCGGCATCCGCCGGATCATCTTGCCTGAAGCGACAACGCAGAAGGTCTTCGACCGCATGACCAAGACCCGTGAGCAGCTTGCCGAGAAGGCGCGTTCGGAAGGTAACGCTGAAGCGAACAAGATCAAGGCCCAGGCCGAAGCCGCGAAGAAGCGAATCCTCGCCTTTGCCGAGCGTCGTGCCCAGGCGATCCGTGATGAAGGTAACCGCGAAGCCGCGCAGTACTTCAGCGCCTTCCGTGAAGACCAGGACTTTGCCATCTTCCAGCGTCAGATCGATGCGCTTAAGGAAATGCTTTCCAACAACACGACGTTCATCCTCGACGCCAACAAGCTCTGGTTCCTGAGCCCGCTCAACGGTGAAAGCACCGACTTGAATCGAGAGTAAGTTTTAAAAAAACAGATTACCCGGACCTTCGCTTTGCTCAGGACCGGCGTGGTGTGCAGACAGACAAGACCCAAGACACCAGACCTTAGATATCACCTATGGCTGAGAAAATAAAAAACCCGTTCATCCACTCGCATGATGATGGCTGTGAGCACGGTCACCACCACCACCATCATGACCATGAGCCGTTCGAGCCTTCGGACCCCGCGCAGAAGTCGCTGGCCGACGCCATGCGCGTCAGCTTCATGATCCTTAAAACGATCATGTTCCTGATGCTTATCGCGTATCTGTGCACGGGCATCTTCATCGTCGAACCTCAGCAGAAAGTGGTCCGGCTCCGTTTCGGAGAGATTGTCGGCGCAGGCGAAGGCAAGGTTTACGAGCAAGGCTGGCATCTGGGTTGGCCCTACCCGGTCGAAGAAAAGATCGCCGTCCCGACCACCGAGCAGAATATCCGTATTTACAAAGCCTTCTGGTATGAAACGAATGCAACCGACACCGCGGGCAACCCGCGTGGCGGGCCGTTGAATCCTGAGAAGGACGGCTCACTGATTACCAGTGACGCCAACATCGTGCACGGCCGATTTGAGGTGTACTACGAAATCAATGATGTGATCGCGTTCATCGAGAACGTCGGCATGCCTAAACCCAGCGACTTCTCGCAGGCCGACAAACTGGTTGAAAGCGTCGCAGAGCAGGGGATCGTCTACGCGACCGCACAGATCAGCGCGGATGACTTTATTAAGTCGCAATTGAGCCGAGCGAAGATCGCAAATCGGATGCAGGAAGTCCTCGACAGCATGGACACCGGCATCAAAATCACGAAGGTGAACATCAAGGGTAACGAAGCGCCGCTGGTCGTGAAGCCCGCATACGCCCTGGTCACCAACGCCGAGAGCGAACGTGGCCAAAAGATCAGCGCCGCACGCCAGGAACGGACCAGCCTGCTGAACGAGACCGCTGGCGAGGCGCACGAGGCGCTATTCAAACTGGTGCAGGAATACGAACTTGCCCAGTCCGCAGGTCAAACCGACAAGGCCGAGCAACTCGCTCAGGTCATCGACACAGCGTTCGATGAACTGCGCCTGCCCGCTGAGTACGGCGGGACACAGATCGGCGGCGAGGCGGCACGGCTGATCAGTGAAGCCAACACCTATCGCACCGAAACCGTAGAACGCATCAAGAGCGAGGCCAACAGCTTCGTGCAACTGCTCAGCAAGTATCGTGAAGCACCCAAGCTCTTCATCAGCCGGGAAAGCGAGCAGGCCCGCGAGGAGATTTTCTCCGGCGACGTCGAAACCCTCTACAACAACAGCGGCCAGCTCTACCTGGAAATCAACACCGATCCTGAAATATCCCGTAAACGCGAACAGGAACGGATCCTGAAACTCCAGGAAGAGTCCGGTCTGTAGGCCTAAGATGAGTCGTAGATAAGTTCATCCGAGATCACCATGACGCAAGCACCCGCACAACCTGCCGCCGACAGCATCGACAAGTCGCTTGGAAACACGATCGTCAAGTGTGTCGGCTTGACCAAGGTCTTCAAGGACTTCTGGCTGCGCAACCGCGTCAAGGCGGTCAACGAAATCGATCTGGATATCTACGGCGGTGAAGTGTTCGGCCTGCTCGGTCCCAACGGCTCGGGTAAGAGCACAACCATCAAACTCATTCTCGGCCTGCTGCATCCGACGGCGGGGCGTATCGCTGTCTTCGGGCGACACCCACGCGATGTTAAAAACAAACAACGCATCGGATATCTGCCCGAAGAGTCGTACCTCTACCCGTTCCTCAATGCTTACGAAACGCTCGAATACTACGGCAAGCTATTTCACCAGAAGCGCACCATCCGCAAGGGGCGCATCGAAACGCTTCTGGAAATGGTCGGATTGCAGCACGTCGCTCGGCGGCCGGTAGGGGAGTACTCCAAGGGCATGCAGCGAAAGGTCGGCCTGGCACAGGCACTGATTAACGATCCGGACCTGCTGATCCTCGACGAACCGACCTCCGGCATGGACCCGATCGCCACCGCTGACGTTAAGCGCGTCATCAAGAGCTTGGCTGAACGTGGTAAGACAATCCTGCTTTGCTCGCACCTGCTGGCGGATGTAGAGGATGTCACCGACCGTGTCGCGATCATGTACGGCGGGAAGGTCCGCCGTTACGGGCAGATCGACGATTTGCTGGAAGAGCACGACCGCACACTTATCAGCACGCCTACGATGACGCCTGAAGTTGAAGAGCGCATCATCGCGATGCTCGAGCAGCAGGGCATCTGTGAAGCCAGCGTGAGTCGACCCCGCCAGAAACTGGAGACGTTCTTCCTGAACATCGTCGCCGAGGCACAGGCGGCGGGTATCGCAACCAGCGGCGCGCAGTCCGGCGGCAAGATCGCGTCGTTCCTCTCCGGCGAGGAAGATGCATCACACACCGAGGGCGAGGCGGTTATCGATCAACTGGTTAAAAAATCTGCCACGACACCGAAACCAGATGTTGCGGATGTGACCGAGCAAAAACCGGAAGCCAAAACGCATGATGAGCAGGTGATCGACACACTCACCAGCGCCGAGCCGAAGCCTCAAGCCCAGGCGCCGCAACCGCAACCAGAACCTCAACAGCAGGCCGACACGAGCCTGATTGATTCGTTAATCCAAAAGAAGGACGGGGATAACCAAACCAAAGGCTGATGCCTGCCCCCAACGCGAGAACCATGCGAAAAAGCTGGAAGATGTGGCTGATCGTGTTGCTGTCCCTGTTCGGACTGTCCGTGGGGCTGGGTATCGTGTTGATGCTGCAGGGATCATGGACCGCTGGTGTGGTGGTCGCCCGGGTCGGCGGCATTCTTGCCAACGCGTGGATTATCTACGGCCTGATCGCCTGGCGGCACGTGCCTTGGGTGCGCCGGTTTGGGTTGATCCTGATCGCTACTGCCGCGGTGCAGATGCTCATATTGATCTGCTGGGCATTTGGCTGGACCGATATGGTCATCGCGCTTGCCGGCGTGTACGCGATGGCGATGATCTTCTACGCAGGCCTCTGGCTCATACGCCTGTTGCTCTCACCGAGTATCGGTATCTTCGGCGTGGCACGTACGCTCATCGACGAAGCCATCCGCATGAAGATCGCGCTCGTCTTCATCATCGGCGTAGCGCTGCTCATCGCGATCTTTCCGTTCGCCATCGATCAGGAGGACTTTCTTAAGTACCGCATCACCTCGTTTCTGACGTGGTCGATGATGGCAACCTCGCTGCTGCTGAGTTTGATGACGATCTTCCTGGCGATCGCGACCATTACACGCGAGCAGAAGCAGAAACAGATATACATCACACTGACCAAGCCTTTGCATCGAGGTGAGTACCTGCTGGGCAAGTGGCTTGGGATCACGCTGTTGAATCTGCTGCTGCTGTCGGTGGCCTGCGCGGGTATTTACGCGTTCACCAAGCTGCTCGAAGCACAGCCGGCACGTGACGATGCCGATCGGCTCGCGGTTCAAAGCCAGGTGCTCGTCGCGCGTAAGGCAATAGATCCTACCCCGCCGGAGCCCGCCGCACTTCAGAGTATGTACAACGACATGCTCGAACGTTTACGCGATGAAGACCCTGAGCGATACGGTAACCCGGGTGATCCGCAGGACGTCGTTCTGCCGGTAGATAGGGCCGATATCCAACAGAAGGTCATGCTGCGCTGGTTTACGATCCCCAATCGTTCGAGAATGGTCTACCGGTTCACCGGGCTCAATGACGCGAAAAATTACTCCCAGCCGATTCAATTACGTTTTAAACCCAAGCTTGCAGGGCAATCGTTTGAGGGCTACTGCTTCCTCGGCCTGCGTATTAACGGCCGACCTTTCAGCCAACCGGGCATCACCACCGAGGCCGGTCTGTTGAAACTGGCTGAGAACAACTTCCACGTGCTGGACATCAATCCTGCGGTGATCGATGAAAACGGCACGATGGATGTTGAGATATCCAACCCGGCGATCGGCAACATGCAGCAACCGGCGCTCAGCTTCAATCCCAAGGACGGCCTTGAGGTGCTCTATCGTGTCGGCGACTTCGAGGCGAATCTGATCCGGTCGTTCGGCATCATCTGGTTGCGGCTGATGTTCCTGGCGATGCTCGGATTGGCGGCGGGCTCGTACCTGGGCTTCCCCGTGGCGTCGCTGGTTTGCCTGTTGATCTACTGCACCGCGGCGGGCAACGCGTACATCGCCGAGTCTTTGAAGTATTACGCCGCTTTCCCCAACGACGCGCTGCCGTTATGGGCCAAGATCATGTGGCTCCTTGATAAGGCAATGAGCCTGATAAGCGAAGGCGAGTACTACGACCTGTTCAAGATGATCATCAAGCTGATCGGCTCCGGGTTCCTGCTGGTCGCGCCGTCGTTTGGTGACCTGAACGCGACGCCGCTGGTGTCGGACGGCCGGGTCGTCCCGACCGAGATGCTCATCCGAGCCGTCACGTGGGCGGGCCTGGTCTGGACGGGTCTGGCGGGCTTTATCGGGTGGATCATTTTCCGTGGCAAGGAATTGGCGAGGGTCACCGTATGAAACCCGGACGCTGGGTACAACTTGTCGCGATTGGTATCATCCTGTTGTGCGTGGTCGGCTCGTCATTACTGGTCAAACCGATCAACCAGCAACGTGTTGACCTGGATATCGTGCAGGAGACGCGCTACACCGACGCGCCCAAGTATGTCATCCTCGCCGCGGCCATGGGCACCTTCCGCGGGATCATTGTGGACTTCCTCTGGTACCGCGCGGAAAAGCTCAAAAACGAAGGCAAACTCTTCGAAGCCAACACCACCGCGGGATGGATCACCACGCTGCAGCCCCGCTTCGGCCAGGTCTGGGTCTTCCAGAGCTGGAACATGGCCTACAACATCTCCGTCATCACACACACGCCCGAGGAACGTTGGGACTGGGTCAACAAAGGCATCAAGCTGCTGCGCGACGAGGGCATCGTCTACAACCCCAACAACATCGCGATCTACCGCCAGCTTGGCTGGACGTTCTTCCACAAGATCGGCCAACGCGCCGACGACATGAACCAGTACTACAAAGCCAAACTCGCACAGGAGTGGCAGGAGCTTCTGGGTAATCCCACGGAGGGCGCGACAACGGAGGTCGCGTTAGAGCGTTTCAAACCCATCGCTGAAGCCGCAGAAAAGTACTTCCCCAAAGAGGTCGAAACGACCACCCCGCAAGACCCCTTTACCCTGTTGTACAAGGATCATCCTGAAACACGTGAAGTTGTCGCGAAGCTCCGTGAGTTCGGATTCGACATCGACCAGGATTGTCTGCGTACATTCGGGCGTATCCTGATGTATAGCCCGTACGCCGATCCGCGCGAACTGGTCGGGCCGAACGGACCGCTGCTGGATGAGCGGGGTCGGAAGCTGTACGACCTGATGGGCGATCCACAATACCAGGAAGGGTTGCGCAAGGTGGTGGCGTTCATGCGGGCGCGTGTCCTCATAGAGGACTACCACATGGAGCCGCAGCGGATGTACGCCCTGATGCAGAAGTTCGGGCCGATGGATTGGCGTCATGCCGCCAGCCATGCGATCTACTGGGGCGCGACCGGTGTCGAAAAGGCGGGTGAGTTACGCGACAAGACCAAGATCGATGTGCTGAACACCGACAGGCAGGTGATCCACGGGCTCCAGATGCTGATGAACTCCGGGACCATCAACTTCAATCCCATGACGATGCGTCAGGACACCGTCCCCGACCCGCGATTCATCGACTCCTACGGCAAGGCGATGACCGAAGCCAATGAGCGGCAGATGAACATCGACTGGGCCGGCACGGGTAACACGGAGAGCTTCGAGCAGGGCCACGAGAACTTCCTGCTGCGTGCGGTCCTCTATTCTTATCTGTATGGGGACCTGGAAAAAGCACAGGCGTATTACAAACAACTGCGCGATCTCTACGGCCAAAAACCGCACAACATCAGCCCATTTACAGGCCAGAGCAAATACAACGTTCCGCTGCGCGACCTGATTGTCACGGAAATTAAAGCCGACTGGCAGATGACCGACCAGGTCGCACGCCCGCTCCTGGAATCGTTGATTATCAAGTCGCTGCGGGAAGGCATAGCGCGGGCGGACTACCGTACGTTCGGCCGGCAGATCGAAATCGCCACCAAGATCAATGATGAACTCATGAAGGATCGGAAGTACGACAATCCGATCGCACCAAGCGGGTCAGGACGTCTGATCGATTGGGACAACTTCGAACAGTTATTCATGGACACGTACGTCAAGTACATGCGTTCGCCCAACTTCGACCTGATCGAACGTGCCCAGGTCTATCGCAACTCCTATCCAAGCTTCCGGCGTGACAGTTATCCGCGGTTCATTGAGGTTATCAGGAGCCAGGAACGTGAGATGAATCGTGGGTACGGTGAAGTGGTTGACGAACTCTTCCCGATGCCGGAAGGTTCAGCAGACGAACAAGCGGAAACCGAAGCCCCGGGCGTGGTCGAAGACAAGGAAGGCCAGAAGACTCTGGAACGTAAGTAATACCAATCCCATTTAAAATTCGTGCGTAAGCCAGTCGGTGGCGGCGATGGTTTTGAGTCGATCCGGCGTCAGCTTGTTCCAACTGTCGTGGCAGGCGCGATCGATGTCGGCCCCGTCCTCGAACACGCGGTTGCTCAGGTCGTGCTGCCGCATCCACAGCCACACACGCTCCATCGGCATCAACTCCGGCGAGTACGGCGGCAACAGCAGCAGCGTCATCGACGCCGGCACCGCCAGGTCTGCGGCCTTGTGCCAACCGGCGCCGTCGAGCACCAGCACCACGTGTACACCGGGTCCGGCTTCCTCGGCGATCATCCGCAAGTGCGTACTCATCAATCCGGCGTTAACGGTGGGCGCGATCAACGCCGAAGATTGACCGGTGAGCGGGTTGACCGCGCCGAAGATATAGCCCCACTGGTATTCGGTCTGTCGCACCGCACGCGGTCGGCTGCCCCGCTCGCCCCACACGCGTGTCAACGTGCCTTGCTGACCGACCCGTGCTTCGTCCCGGAACCAGACAGCGACGGTTTGCTGCGGGTGTTGCTCGCGGACGCTCTGGACAAAAAGGGGGCGCGTTCGACCCACTGTTGCATCGCCTGTTCATTGTGGTGGCGATGCCGGGGCCGCGGCGTGAGCACCGACAGGTTCAGCCGATGCAACAGGTCGTACACCCCCGACAGTTCGTAACGCACACCGAACTCTCGATCGAGGATGTCGATAAAGTCCCGGCCTCGCAGCGTGCATACGCCGTCTTCATCTCTGGGCCCGGCCAGTACACGCTCTTTGAACGCCTCGTGTTGCTCGACCGCCAGCTTGGTGGGTCGGCCCGGTGGCGACTGCGCCCGGACCGCGCTCAGGCCGAGGTCGCGATACGTGTAGCACCAGCGTTGCACGAAGCCGCGTGAGCGGCCGAGCATCCGCATGATCGTGGGGGTGGATTCGCCCGTGATCGCCAACTCGACCGCCCGCAGTCGGTCCCGTTGCTTAGCGTCACGTGTTTGTCGGATCAGACGTGCCAGTTCAACCGCGTCGTCGGGCTGGTGCAGTGAGATGTCGATGGTGGACTCCTTTCCAAAGCAGCCAGTGTCCCAGACTGGTCGAGGGAGCGCAACCTAACATGCGCCTAACGCGCACGAGTTTTTTGCGGGATTGGTATCAGACGTGCCAGTTCAACCGCGTCGTCGGGCTGGTGCAGTGAGATGTCGATGGTGGACTCCTTTCCAAAGCAGCCAGTGTCCCAGACTGGTCGAGGGAGCGCAACCTAACATGCGCCTAACGCGCACGAGTTTTTTGCGGGATTGGTATAATACAGCGTTTCTTATCGCAGCATGACGTTACAGTTGTGTGACACTGATGGTCGCAGTCATCTGGTGAATTTTGCCTGTCACAAGTTTGACGGCGTTCGGGCCGGCGTTTGCCGTTTCGATACAGACCATCCCCGGCCATTCATCATCGCTCATGTCATCGAGCCGTGCGGCTTTATCGATCCACGGATTCCACACGACCGTCGATCGCGAACCGCTCTTGCTGACCGTAATCTTCCTACCCAATCCAGGATCAATTAAAACGCAGGTCGCATCGGTATCGACATAGAGCCGATCCGTCTCAGCATCGAATGTAATCGGGTTGCTGTCCTGGTGCTTCAGCCGATCCTCATCGATCGAGTCAAGGTAGGCAGCGCCTTCCAACCCTTGGATATGGACATGCCGAACATCGGAAACGGCCAGATATGTGTGCAGCGCCGACTCGAAGGATGCATAGGTTTGCGACGTATTGTGGACGGACAGTTTCATCGTCAGGTCTTGGCCGAAACTGACCGTGTGCCTGGCGACGAAGGATTCGACTTGTGCCTCCAACTCAATCGTCACGACGCCCTCGTCCACAGACGTGCGCAACACCTGCCATTCCATCAGACGGGCCGGGCCGTGCGAAGGCTTGGATGGATCGTCGGCGTGCGGGCCGAACCAGGGGAAGCAGACAGGAACACCGCCCCGGATCGGTTTGCCCGATTCGAAGTTGGACGACGCACTCATAAACAGAACCGGCTGAGTCCCTGCCGGGGCAAACTCACTGACGTGCGCCCCGTGCAGGTAGATGGCGGCCTTGCATAAGGTGGTATCGACCTCCGCCCTCACCAGGCCTCCTTGGCCGGTATCGAATCGTAGGGCGCCGACAATGCCATGCTTCTCGTTGAGTTGTTCCAGCTTCAGGTGTGTTTGCATCGTGCTGCTTCTGCTTGCCCTGCACGCGCAGGACACCTGCGCGAAGCATCGTTCACTTGATCGATGTCTAATACCACAATATCTATTACGCAGAATTCAAACGCAAATCATCCGCCGGCGAAAGCCGCAAAGTGGGCTTCCTGGGCCGGGACGACCACGTCCAGCACATCGTGCAGCACCTGGGCGGGGGAGCCGATCGCGTCGACATCTGCAACGATGTCCTTTGAGTAATAATCAAGCACCGGCGCGGTTTCACGTTCGTAAACTTCCCAGCGGTTGCGTATGACTTTGACGTCCGCATCATCGTGGCGGTTGGACTTGAGCGCACGACGGCGGAGCCGTTCGGTCATCTTTGCCTCATCGCTACAAGACAAGTGGATCACCTTCAGCACCTCGATGTGCTCTTCCATGATCTTCGCCTGCTCGAGTGTCCGCGGGATGCCGTCCAGCACTAATAGATCGTCGTGCGGTTTGTATTGACCGATCGTCGCATGGGCGTGGATGTTCTCCGCCCACATCTTGACGGTAACTTCATCGGGCACCAGTTCGCCACGTGAGCTGTAATCGTAAAAGACCTTGCCCAGTTCACTATGGATATCGAGGTTGCGGAACACATCCCCGCAGGCACAGTGATAGAAGCCCGGAATCATGCCCAGGATTTTGCCTTGGGTTCCTTTACCCGAGCCCGGAGCGCCAAACAACAGAACACACTTGTAACGATCCATGGATTGCTTCCCGATCCAGTGGTTGAAGGTATAGCCGGGGCCGCATGACCCAGGCCCAGTAGAGGCCGAATCCTTACTGGAACGCCCTTTATAAGGTAAAAAAGGCTGTTTCGCACCTTTACTTATCAGAGTGTGGAAGTTGAGCTGGACAGGCTAAATCAGCCCGGCCATTATCTCATTGATTGAGATGATATTCAAAAAAACTCGCCAATAGATGCATTCAAATCCATTTCACCCAAGTATGTATTGCAGAAACACTTATATAAATATATTTTGATGCTTTAAAGCATGATTTTCTGCCAGAGCTTTGAACAGTTCTAACTAGGGTTGATTCCGCACCAATCCGATACTAATATTCGGGCAACATTAACCCTAATTGATATCCGTTATCAATTTCGGATACATGAATACACACAAGGCGGCTTGTCAGGAATACCTTATGCTAGCACTGACTCGAAAAACCGATTACGCACTGATAGCACTGTCGTACCTGGTTGAACAACAGACCCAAGGCGACAATCCTGTCAGTGCTAAGCGGATCGCCGAGACCTTTGGCCTGCCGTTGCCTTTGTTGATGAACATCCTGAAGGAACTGGTTCAGGCGAAGATACTGACTTCCACACGCGGACCGCGAGGTGGGTATAGTTTGGCAACCAAACCGGCCCAGTTGTCATTGCTGGAGGTAATCACCGCACTGGAAGGGCCGATCCGGTTAACACAATGTGCCGATCGCTTGCCGGTACTGGGCCAAGGTTGCGAGTTGTCCGCCAACTGTCCGATCCGAGGCACCGTTCGATCGCTGCACCAGCGTATCAACCAGTTCCTGGCCGAAATGACGCTGCAGGACCTGTACGAAGACAAGATGGAACCGGCCGGGGTAACGGGTTCCTCAGACAAGGTTGCAGGCAGAGGTTGTACCTGCCGCAACGAAAGTGAATCACCCTACACCGAGCCGCGACAAACGGCCTGATTCTCGAAGGAGTCGAACACCATGGCACTGACGTTGCCAATCTACATGGACCACAACGCGACCACCCCAGTGGACCCGCGCGTCCTCGAAGCGATGCTGCCTTACTTCACAGAGAAGTTCGGTAACGCTGCCAGCCGCAACCACCAGTTTGGCTGGGAAGCCGAGGACGGCGTGAAGCTCGCACGCAAACAGGTCGCCGACCTGATCGGTGCTGACCCGAAAGAGATCATCTGGACCAGCGGCTCCACCGAATCCAACAATCTGGCGATCAAAGGCGCCGCCGACATGTATAAGGACAAGGGCAAGCACATCATCACGGCTGTGCACGAGCACAAAGCCACGCTTGATCCCTGCAAGCGCCTTGCGAAGATGGGTTATGACGTGACCTGGCTTGAGCCCAAATCGGACGGCATCATCTACGCGGAGCAGATTGCTGAAGCGATCCGTGACGACACGATCCTTGTCTCGATCATGTGGGCGAACAATGAGCTGGGCACGATCAATGAACTGCCGGAGATCGGCAAGATCTGCAAGGAAAAGGGCGTCTTGCTGCACACCGACGGGACGCAAGCAGTCGGCAAGATCCCTGTGGATGTCGATGCCGCCGGCGTCGATCTGCTTTCGGGTTCGGCTCATAAAATCTACGGGCCCAAGGGTGCGGGTTTCCTTTATGTGCGTCGGCGTAAGCCGCGCGTCCGCCTGACGCCCATCATCGACGGTGGGGGGCATGAGCGCGGCATGCGTTCCGGCACACTCAACGTCACCGGCATCGTCGGCCTGGGTAAAGCCTGCGAAATCTGCAACCAGGAAATGGAAGCAGAAACCAAGCGATTATCCTCGCTGCGCGACCGACTTGAAAACGGAATCGTCAGTCAGCTCGAACATGCGGTCGTCAATGGCAACAAGCAGCGCCGACTGCCGCACACGACGAACATCAGCTTCCCCTATGTCGAAGGTGAAAGCATGATGATGGCGATCAAGGAGATCGCTGTCAGTTCCGGCTCTGCATGCACCAGCGCATCGCTTGAACCCAGCTACGTGCTCAAGGCGCTTGGGCTCGGTGATGAAATCGCACACAGCTCGATCCGCTTCGGCCTGGGACGATTCACGACCGAGGAAGAAGTCGACTACACCGTCGACAAGGTCGTCACTGCGGTGAAGAAGCTGTTGGAACTCAGCCCGCTCTATGAGATGGTGCTTGAAGGCATCGACATCAGCAAGATCGAGTGGGGTGCGCACTGATTGAATGTGTTGCCTCGAAAAAACAACAACCACAAGCCCACGTTCGGCGAACGCGAGCTTACCTGGATACGAATAATCACACTAGCAAAAGAATAAACGGAGTACCCCATGGCATACAGCGATAAAGTACTAAGCCACTACGAACAGCCACGCAACGTCGGCAGTCTCGACAAGAACGCTAAAAATGTCGGCACCGGTATCGTCGGCGCGCCCGAGTGCGGCGACGTGATGAAGCTGCAGATCCAGGTCGATGAAAAAACCGGCAAGATCACCGACGCCAAGTTCAAGACCTTCGGCTGCGGCTCGGCGATCGCCAGCTCGAGCCTGGCCACCGAGTGGGTCAAGGGCAGAACGATTGATGAAGCCCTGGCGATCAAGAACACCGAGATCGTGCAGGAACTGAGCCTGCCGCCGGTGAAGATCCACTGCTCGGTCCTGGCTGAGGATGCGATTAAGAGTGCGATCCACGACTACCAGGAAAAGAACGGCCTGGACCACGATCACGACCATTAAGTCCGAACATTCTTCAGATTAGTTGCCTACAATACTGGGCTAACCACACCCGGCCCGGCGGCATCGCCCGGCACGATTTTTGGAGTACCACACCATGGCAATCACCCTCACCGAAACCGCTGCCCGTGAGATCAAGACCATCATCCAGCAGCAGGAACTCGATGCAGAGAACGTCCGTCTTCGCGTCGGCGTGAAGGGCGGGGGCTGCTCCGGCTTCAGCTACCTGCTGGACCTCACCGAACAGCACCGCGATACCGACGAGTCTTTCGATCAGCATGAAATCAAGATCGTCTGCGACCCCAAGAGCTACCTGTACCTCAACGGCACGACGATCGACTTCAAAGACGAGATCATGGGTCGCGGCTTCGTGTTCAATAACCCGAATGCGACAAGCACCTGCGGCTGCGGCAGCAGCTTCCAAGGCTGATCTAAACAATAAACACTTAATAACACCCGAAGCCCACGTTCGTCGAACGTGGGCTTATTTTTGTGATTCAAATCCCCAAATAACAAGCGCAAAAAAACACGACCCGCCCCCTTAGCGGGAACGGGTCGTCTCAGCGTTCAAGCATCCCTCCGTAGGATGTCTTGGGATCAAATTTATCCGCGAGGCTTTAACCACAACATCCGCAAGGTGTTACAACAAAAAAACCAAGCAGGTTGTAAGGAGGGAGATTTCAGGTTCTCCTCCTCACGATGTTGATGGCCCGCCAGAGCCCGATACGGTTACCCATGGCAGACGCACCTCGCCCCAAAACGGGACTAACTGCACATTCATAATAAAACTTAAACCCGAAAAATCAAGCGTTAATATGAATATAGCCCGCATAATCCGACAATTTCCACAAGAATACTTTCTCTGACAAATCGTTACCATGGACTACCCGAATCATGCCCGAACAAGACGCCCCTAAGTACGTATCCAGAGCAGGTTTAAAGCTCCACACCGCTTTGGAGGCCTTCCAGGTCGATCCGACGGGCCTGACCTGTGCGGATTTGGGCTGTTCGACGGGTGGTTTTACCGATTGCCTGCTTCAGCACGGCGCCAAACATGTCTACTCTGTGGACACCGCTTACGGGGAGCTGGCCTGGAAGCTGCGTCAGGACGAGCGGGTCAGCGTTCTGGAGCGGTCTAACGCCTTACACAAAGAGCCCTTAGCCCCATGCGAACTGGTCACGGTGGACCTGGGCTGGACCCCGCAACACCGCGCCATCCCGGCCGCCGCCCGTTGGCTGAGCGATTCGCCCGACGCCCGGATCATCAGCCTGATCAAGCCTCACTATGAAGCGACCGCCGATGCCATGGGCGGCCGGCGCAAGGGTAAGCTGAACGACGAGCAGGCCTTGCACGTGACTGAGCAGATTCTTCAAAAGCTGGAAGACATGGGTTTTAAATCAATCCACCACATCCCTTCACCTATCCGTGGCGGCAAGGGCGGAAATATGGAATATCTCGCTCTTTTGATGCGTAAATAATGTGATTTTATTCCTGAATTCTCCGGCAGAAAGCACCCGGTCAGGGGTTGCATTGAGAACGCAAAGGGATATTATATTATTATCAACGGCCGTTTAGCTTTTGTTCTTTTCTTTTGGCTTGTGTGTCGGTCGTACTAGCGTATGGTGGGTCATTTTGGATTATGGGGCCGAACTACCTGGAAGGGCGAGTTCATTTTGGCCCGGGCAAGGGCATGCTGATAGCAAAAATCGCATCGGCACACGCCACGCCGGCAGGGCATCAATCACGATCAGCCAGCATGGAGCCTCAGGGCTCTCGTATTTGCGTTGAATCTTTTTTATGTTTTTGAAGTGCGTGAAAGGTAATTTGATGAAACGTTCCAAAGTCGGCGTCTCCGGCTTCACCCTGATCGAACTGCTCGTAGTAATCTCCATCATCGCGCTGCTCGTCGGTATCCTCCTGCCCGCCCTCAGCGCCGCCCGCCAGAGCGCCCAGAAGGCTGTGTGCCTGAGTAACGTTCGCCAGGTCGGTGTCGCACTCGTTTCGTACAGCACCGACAACGACGACTTTTTCCCGCTTTATATCTTCAGCAAGGGGTGGGATCAGGCCCCCTATTCTTACGCACAAAGGGCGCTGCTTGCCCCAAGCGATTCAGATGGTCCGGGCTGCTGGTGGACCGCCAAAATGGTCGAGAGCGGCTACCTGCCGGGCCCACTGGCATTTGATTGCCCGACCCTGGATTCAATCCCCATCCCGGGCACAAATCGAGACTTTGCAGAATGCACCGCGGGCGAAACCAGTGGCGACACCGCGTGGGCCGGCTGGCAATATGCAGAGTATGGCTACAACACCTACTTCCTCGGCTCGGGTCTGGGATTACGCAAAAAGGATAACAGCACGGTCTCAGCCTTTATCGCTGCAGACTATACACGTTCACCCCGAGTGTCTGATGTCAATAACGCATCACAAACGATCGGACTTGCAGATTCTCGAAATTATGCGACAGAGACATCCATGATAGGTCGCGCTGACATCAAAATTGGCATCAGTTATTTATATCCTGCGACTGACCCCAGAGGGAACAAGCAATATCAATGGGGCTTTGCCGATTCTCGCCATAATTCTTCCATCAACCTTTATTGGGTTGACGGCCATGGCGACAGCTTCTCAATCGCCGATGATGATGAGCCCTATGGGCAGGATGAATTGACAGACGCTTGGCAATACCCCCTTGACAACAAGTGGGATCTGCGCTGAGGCATAGCCCACTTGATGGGTCCGGATGAGTTTAGGCGGGCGGGTTGATATTTGGCAGGCTTGTGGTCAGGCAACAGTCAGGCATTTAATACCAGGACTTAGCCGTGCAAAAAACCAAAGCTTTTACGCTGATCGAGTTGTTGGTGGTGATTTCAATCATTGCTTTGCTCGTCGGCATCCTTCTTCCGGCCTTGGGCGCCGCTCGCAGAAGCGCCCAGAAAGCAGTCTGCCTCAGTAACGTCCGACAGACCGGCGTGGCGATCATCGCCTACACCGCGGATAACAAGGATTACTACCCGATCTATATCTTCGGCGGCGGCTGGAGCCTGGCGCCGGTCAACTATGCCCAGAGTCTTTTGGAAGCACCGGCGGGTTCCAATGGTCCGGGCGCCTGGTGGACCGCGAAGTTTGTCGAGGACGGCTACCTGCCCGGACCGCTCGGTTTTGACTGCCCGTCGCTCGATTCGATCCCCGTACCCGAGAGCGTCCGCGCCCATTCCGACTTCACCCAGATGACCGCCGGCCAAACGCCCGGTGACACCGCATGGCGCGGCTGGAACTTCGGCGAGTACGGCTACAACATCTACTACCTCGGCTCCGGCTACGGCAGGGGCATGAAGAATGATGCGGCGGCACGCGCGCAAGGTACTCGCACGCTGATCGCTACAATGAACAGCACACATCCTGACTGGCATGTCTTCAACTCGACCGCAAACACCGCCGACGTCGACAACCCCTCTGGAACCATCGCCCTGACCGATTCACGCAACTACCTGGTTGAGACCACGCTTGCTAGGAGGGGCGTCGACATCAAGATCGGCATGAGCTACGTCTACCCGGGTCGCATCTCGGGCTCTGCCACCAAGGACACTCACACGGGCTTCCCCGATCCGCGACACAGTTCATCGATCAACGTCGCCTGGGCGGACGGCCACGGCGACAGCTTCGCAATCGCCGATCCCGAAGACCCCTACGGGCCGGACGAACTGACGGACTATGATGTGGATCCAGACAACAACAAATGGGACCTCAGATAATCACTTCGTTTCATAACATTGGCGGGCTTGTATCAAAAACACAGTAACAGCAGGATGAGAATGATGATTGCAAGTAAAAAGAAAGCGTTTACCCTGATCGAATTGCTGGTGGTGATTTCGATCATCGCACTACTGGTTGGCATTTTGCTGCCGGCACTGGGCGCGGCACGTCGGACGGCTCAGGCTGTGGTCTGCCAGTCCAACATGAAGAATGTCTCCACCGCGTTTGTCGCCTACGGTGCGGACAACAACGCATGGTGGCCATGTTGGGCCACGGGTGGCGAGTCCGGTCTTGGAAATCATGGCTGGATTCCAAGTGGATTCATATTTAATCAAGATGGAACGGAACCTTATCCTACAGATTTAGCCGATGGTACAATCTGGCAATACACTCCGGATTACAATGTTTTTGCGTGTCCGAGTGATCCATATACACCGTACAGTAGTGGTTTAAGCTACACAACGAGTAATCATATTTATCGACTGCCCACTGGAAGTGGTTCAAGTGCACAAGACTGGCCGACACTTCCGAATGGAGGCACACCTACAGTCCGTTTCCCCGCGCGTTATGCAGACCCAGCGGTTCAGGTTTCTTTGCGAAATAGCAGCGGGGGGATCATTGGTAGAGCTCGATATCCAAACTCGGATAAATTTGCTGAGCCTTCCAACCTGATTTTTCTCGTAGATGAGGGCGCACCAGCAGTAGATGCCAATCTACCTGGGTCGCAAACTCAAGTTGGCGTAATTGATGGGTACTTCCTCGATCTTTTCAGTCCAGATGGGAATAACAGCGCGGGTTCTGCTGACAAAACCAAATGGTATCACTCAGACGGTGCAGCATTTGGATTTGCAGATGGACACGGTGAAGTTCGAAAGAAAACCGATCCCGAGATTTATTCGTATGAACGGGCTCTTGTTGGCCCGAGCAATAATCGAGACTTCTTTTATGGGCGGATATGGGACCCCGCCGCCCAAGCTCCTAGAATCCGAGGTGAGTCGTAAACCCCCTATTTTCACATTGATTATATAAATCGGGTTGGGCAAGTTAGAAAATGGTTGATATGCTGGAATCTTGCATAATTAGGCTGTGAATAAGTGAAGGATGGAGGTAGAATATTATTGGTTTGGCTTGTGTCTGCATCGCTGGTGGTACCTGTCTAGAGCGATGCTATGAAGTGAGGATGAGTGATCATCTCAACCAGGACGGGCGACGGGAAGGATGAGGCAGTACGTATTTTGAAGGTTCTACGGCGTGGCACGGTTACAAAGTGCTTTCCTATGGCCGTACATCACGACCGTTTTCGATATACCAGGACAAGTTTAGGGCTGTCCGGGATGGATCGGGGGGACACGTGTTTGACTACAACCGTTTTTTATTCCTCAATTAGGAGAAGGAAAACATGATTCGCTATTCCACTAAGGCTCTGCTCGCGTGTGTCGCTTCGGCGGCTATCGTGTCGGTGACCAGTACTGCTCTGGCTGTGCCCTACGCGGCGCAGGTTTCGCAGTCCGGCAACACCGTCAGTTGGGTACTCAACGAAGAGGCCGACTCGGTCGTCATCACCCGTGATGGTGGCAACACGATCACCCTCACCAATGAAGCCGCCGGCGCCAAGTCATTCGATATGACCGGCTTCAGCAGCTACAGCATCAAAGTCACCAACAGCGAAGCCGCCGGTTATTATGAAACCAACGTCAGCCTCGGCAACGCGATGATGGGATTCGAGCGTGCCAACGGCATCGCCGTCAACATGAACCCCGGCAGCGCCAGCTTCGGTCAGTTCTATATCTCGCATCGCGCTGAATCCAGCACGGTTGCCGGCCGCAGCCTCGGCGACGGCATCTATGCCTTCAACGCCGACGGCACCGACCTCAACGGCATCACTGACCCCAGCGATACCTCCGCCGCCCTGCAAGCCGGTCTCGGCAGCTACTTTGCCGGCAGCAGCAGCTCGCCATGGCGAATCCAGGTCGGTGTAGACGACGCCCTGTACATCAGCGACTGGTCCGACGCCAATGGCGGCATGTACATCACCGACGCGTCCGTCACCACCGGTAACGTCCTGCTGGCCAGCCCCGGCGGCACCCCGCCGATCGTCGGCCAGAACCACGGCTCCATCGTCAGCACGCCCGTCATCACCGGCTCGCTCGGTGGCGGCGACCTGACCCTCTGGACCATCGACGAAGATATGGAATCCACCGACCCGAATACCGCCGCCGGCAGCGTCCAGCACATCTGGCGCTACGACATCGGTTCGGACCCCGGCTCCAGCGGTTACAGCGGCACCCCCACTCTCGAAGTCGATATCAGCCTCATCGGCCCCAACGGTGACGGCACCAACTCCGACGGAAGCAAGATCCTCTTCCCGGACGTCCCGGGCGTGGATAGCGACATCACGTATGACCCCGTGCACGATAACTTCATCGTCACGCAACGTCGTAACGATGGTAACGAGACCGGCCTGTTGATCTTCGATGGCAACTTCAGCACCATCCTCTTCAACTCACGCCAGTTCTCGCTCGATAACAACCTCGACGGCGCCGAAGACGACCTGCTGGTTGTTAACTTCGACGGCGTCCAGGATATCTTCCGGGGAACCACCGATGCGGTCGTCTCCCCGGACGGCAGCTTCGTGGTTCTGTCCCGCAGCTTCGCCGGCACCACCACGACCTCCGGCGTCAACGACTTCTTCGGTCCGAATGAAGTGCTCGTCGTTCCGCTCGACGCTAACGGCGTGCCGGACCTTGACCTGACCGATGCCGGTAACGCCATCAACGGCGATTACACCCCGCAGGACATCATGCTCGGTACGGTCGGTATCGACACAGGCGCTGGCACTCGAGTCCCGATCGCGATCGACCTGGCGGGTAATATCTACACCACCAGCAACACCGCTGAACTGGCCTACGTGTTCAGCCCCGGTGGTGACAGCGAAGCGATCACCTCGTCTGATGGCTTCACCATCAACGGCGTGTTCTATCCCAACGTCGGTGGCTCAACCCCCCTCGATGGTGACCTGAACGGTGACGGCTTCGTCGGCCTCGACGACCTGGATATCGTCCTGCAGAACTGGAACCAGAACGTCACAGCCGGTGAATGGCTGCAAGGCGATCCGTCCGGTGACGGCTTCGTCGGTCTGGAAGACCTTGACTTCGTGCTGGTTAACTGGAACAACGGCACCCCGCCTGCTTCCGTCGTCCCCGAACCCGCCACCTTGGCGCTGCTCGGTCTCGGCGGCCTGGCGATGATCCGTCGTCGCTAAGTTAACGTATCATCACTAAATACAACCAAACACGGCCGCTTGCCCCAAGGTAAGCGGCCGTTTTCATTTCAGCTTTCAACCACTTGAAAAACAACTTTTCTTGATGTTTTTCTTGAGACCGACGCCATCGGTCGGCTATCTTTTAGAGCGTTCTTCTCCGAAAACCAATTCTCAGGAGGAGCCCCCGATGCCAGTTAATCTTTCACATTGCTTGCGGTGGCTTGTCGTCTGCACGCTGTTCTGTTCTCCCGCTTCACAAGCAATCGCCATCCCGCCGATCATCCTGCGTTCGTTCAGCTTTGATACGGATACCGGCACATTCACTGTCACCGGAGGCATCGCCGGGATTCACGATACCTATGGCATTGATGGAACCTTCGGCATCGCTTTGGGATTCGAGCAGGTCGTTGACCCCGAGTATGGTTTTGCCTTGGTGCCGTTCGTCCAGTTCGCAGAAGTCGATGCCGTCCTGACCAGTCCTCCGGGACTACTCGGTCCCCCAAATTGGATGGCCGGCGCCGACCTGGACAGCTTGCTGAACCTGACTGGACTTGAGGGTTCGTTCGTGTTCCCGCCGATTGAGCGCCCCGGCCTGCTCTTCACAGGCGTGGACGGCGGAGGTCAGCCGATGCAGGTAAGCGTGACGGTCGAAAATAAACAACTGCATCTGGTTGGTGAGAACAATCCCGGTTGTTGCGACATGTTCAACTACCAGCTCGATGCCTACGCGGACTTCCCTTTGATGGGAGACATCAACGGTGATGGGTATGTTGGCCTGGCAGACTTGGACATGGTGCTGGGATCGTTCGACCAATCAAGCGTTCCCTTCATGGGTCCTGACATTGACGCTGACGGGCATATCGGGCTGGGCGATCTGGACGCCGTCCTCAATGACTGGAACAAGCAGGCCGATTGGACTGCTCCGGTGGTGATCCCCGAACCGAGTACATGCCTGATGGCTTGCTGTCTGGTGGGCTGGCTGTTAAGACGTCGTGGATAACCTTACCCAGACCGCCCGTCTTAACCGTGTATCGCTGTTACAACACAATCAGGCGGGTTTACTCTCCACATTCAGGGCGTTTTCCGGTAGAATAGTCCGACTAGCTCTGTTGGCGGCTTCTTGCTGCCGAACACTTGGTGCGCACGTCAAGATCGTGTGTGTAGTTTGCAACCCCTTGCGAGGTGTCATTCATGGCCGAAGTCCTGATCGATAACGTGGTGAAGATTTATCCCGGCGACGTCCGTGCCGTAGACAACATCACCCTGCATATTCAGGACAAGGAATTCATCGTCCTCGTCGGCCCGTCCGGTTGCGGCAAGAGCACCACGCTGCGCATGGTCGCCGGCCTGGAAGAAATCTCCGAAGGCACGATCCGAATCGGTGACCGCGTCGTCAACGATGTCCCGCCGAAGGATCGCGACATCGCGATGGTCTTCCAGAACTACGCCCTGTACCCGCACATGACCGTGTACAAGAACATGGCGTTCGGCCTGAAGCTTCGCAAAGTGCCCAAGGCGGAGATCGATCAGAAGGTGCGTCACGCCGCCGAGATCCTCGGCATCACCAAGCTGCTCGACCGTAAGCCCAAGGCGTTATCCGGCGGTCAACGTCAGCGCGTCGCGGTAGGGCGTGCCATCGTTCGCGACCCAGCGTGCTTCCTCTTCGACGAACCACTGTCCAACCTCGACGCCAAGCTGCGTGTCGAAACCCGCGCCGAACTGAAACGTCTGCACCATCGCCTGCAGACTACGACGATCTACGTCACACACGATCAGGAAGAAGCCATGACGCTCGGCGATCGCGTCGTGGTTATGAGCGACGGTCTGATCCAGCAGTGCGACACCCCGCTGAACGTCTACAACTATCCGGTCAACCGCTTCGTCGCCAGTTTCGTCGGCACCCCGCCGATGAACTTCCTCGAAGGTTCGCTGGTCAGCGCCGACGGCGGCGTGGTCTTTGAAGGCGGCGGCATCCGGATCAAACTCGACGACGAACAGGCCCAACTCTGCCAGGGTCGCGTCGGCCAGGAAGCCGCCATCGGCATCCGCCCCGAAGGTCTGTACCTGCGACCGACTGACAGCGCCAACCGTGAAGACCAGACCGTGGATGTCACCATCGGCGTCGTTGAACCCCTCGGCAGCACGATGGACGTCTACGCCAACACCAGCCAGGACCAACGCCTCGTCGCACGCCTCAAGGCCGAGCAACTCGAAGAGGAGTCGCAGGTCAAGATGTACGTGGACATGAACAAAGTCCACGTCTTCGAGCCCGGCACCTACGGCGCCAACATGACGCTCAAGGCAGCCGCGGTGGTGTAATCCTCAAACGCCACCCAATCTCTCAATCGTAAAAAATGAAGCCGGGCATGGCACAAACCATGGCCGGTTTTTGTTTTCATCACCAGGCAAACTTACCCAGCCTGCCACCCATCTTGCCTAGACCGACAGCACCGTTTGTCATTAGAGCATTTACTAAACACCTTCTTGTCTTATTTATTTTTAGGACTACACTTAATCATGTAGTGAACTTCCGAGCTGACCGCGATGGATTAGCTTCCGGGACCACCCAACCACAGGAGGAGAGATAAGTGCTCTCGACGGTTAAGCATGTTTTGTGTCTGTTCGCGCTGATCACGGTCATCGGCTCGAATGTCCCGGCTTCTGCCGATGTCATCGCGACCAACTTCAACGGCGACACCGGGTATAAAAATACAAGCTGGACCGTTATCTATGGCAGCACTATAGCCGAACAGTATGGCTCTACCTCATACAGCTTCGCCATCGCTTTTACCGTTGACAGTCTCTCGGCCGTGGACTCTTATGAGCTGCCAATCGGTAGCAGCGGGGGAGGCTCAAACAGGTTCGATCTCGAACTTCGCACGGATGCCAACGGCGAGCCGGGCAAAGTCATCGATCTGCTTGAATTGGAGCCGGAGCTAACTTACGTGAGCTTTGGTGACCCGTTATGGGTGTTTGATTCGGCCTCTCAGCCCACACTCGAGCCGGGCGTCACCTACTGGCTCAACATCAGCCCGGCTGCGGATGATACCTACATCGGCTGGTGCAGCACCGCCGAACGCGAAGATCGAACAAGCGCGTTATACAGGTTCAACACCGACACGTGGACCGTCTATCCACCCTCATGGACATCGAGCGTTGCCTTCCGCATCAATGGCCACGAAGTCCCCGAACCGGCAAGCCTCGGACTGTTCGCGGTAGCAACGCTTGTACTCATCAAACGCCACCGAACCAGAAACATAGAAAGCCAGGCGTAAGACCAAACGGAAGACCAAACGGTATCCGACACCTAATAATCCACCTTGGCCGATAGATTTTTTACAGTTGTTGAGGAGAAAGATTCGTGATTAATAAGATGTGTTTGCTGGGGGGCTTTGCCGCCCTTGGTATGGCTGTTGTCTCGGCACAGGGGGATACCATCCTCTTCAACACCGACACCGGACAGATCACCGGCAACGGTTTCGCATGGGGTACCAGCGAATACAGCTATACGGTGGATTCATCCGCCCAGACCTGCACCTGGAACTTCCTCGGAGACCTGGCTATCGAGTCAGGCACTACCCTGCAGTTCGTCGGCTCTAACCGCGCTTCCGTGCAGGCCGACGAAGTGCGGCTCGGGTCCTTCAATGGAGCAGCGGTTGTCATCAACGCCTCCAGCTATGTCGACGGCTCGGGCAACCTCATCCAGGGGGCCGGCGGCGGGCTCGGCGGCTCGGGAGGAAGCAAAGGAACCGGAGGGGATGGCTACGGCAGCGGCGGCGATGGCGGAAGGGGCGGAGCCGGGGGCTTCGTCGCCACTGCCGGCGGTGATGGCTCATTTGGTGATATGGGAAGCTACGGCCAAAATGGTACCAACGGTAATCAGGGCAGCTTAGGTGCCGTGGGCGCAGGCGGACTCAGCGACGAGAGCCAGTCAGTTGGAACAGGCGGTCGTCGAGGTTATGGCGGCGGATCCGGCCCTAGCAGTTATAAAAACCCCGGGGTGGGAGGAAACATCTATTGTAACGGGACGGATGGAGATAATGGCGACTGGGGTCTCGCCGGCGATTCAGCCTTTAACGGCACCGACGGGGAAGGTGGCCAGAACATCCCGACCGTCACCGATGCAAGCGCATTCTCCGCAGGCAATGGTGGTAGCGGCGGCGGCGGCGGCGGCGGCGGTGGCCAGGGCAGTGGCGGTGAGGGCGGTACCGGTGGCGGCGGCGGGGGCGGGGGCGGCGTCCTGGGATTTACGATCGGCTGCTCAGGCGGTGATGGCGGGACCGGCGGCACAGGTGGCGCAGGCGGCGACGGTGGAAAAGGTGGTGATGGCGGGACCGGCGGCGGCGCGGTCGAATTGATCGCACGCGGCAGACTCATTAACTATTGCGACGTTTACGCGATGGCCGGCGGCCAGGACGGCAGCGACGGCGCAGGCAGGCAATCGGGCGCTTACGGTGATGCTGGAGAAGAGGGTGAAGCCGGGGGCACTGCTCTCCTCGCAATGAGCGGCGGCGATGGCGGCGATGGTGGGAACGGCGGCAAAGGTGGGAATGGCGGCACAGGCGGCGGCGGTGGCGGCGGCGCAGCCGGGACCGTGCGGCTCGCCGGGACGATGATCGTCTGCATCGGTGAAGTCACCGGCCAGATGGCAGGCGGCGACGACGCAGGCGGCGCAAGTTCCGGCGGCGATGGCCGACTGATCATCGCCAATGATGTCATCGCCGGGGTGAACACCACCATGAATGCAGGCGACTTGGTCACCGGATCGGGCTCCGATGTCGGGCTGCACATCCGAAGCCCACAACTGAACGCAGATGCCCCGCGACTGATTGGCCTGGCCGAGGGCTACAGCACCACCGGCCTGCTCGAATACTCCGCTTCCGATCTGGGCATCGAAGGCTCGACCGCAGCCCCCACATTTGTCTGCCAGGATGCCACCCATCTGGGCCACGATTACGCTGGCTACGACATGGTCATGATGACCCCCGGCACGAAAACCCTCAGATACGCCAAACTCTCCGCAGATCCCAACTCGGACGGCAACCTCTACACCGGAGCCGACGGCAACCGGCAGCGCGTCATCAATTTCGAAGTCGGTGATGTCTACGGCTTCCTGGTCCCCGAAGGTGGCATCGACATGCACCTGACCTACCGGATCGCCTATACCATCCTCACGTGTCCCGTCTACTTAGACGCAGGCCTGACACTTGATCCCCAGGCCGACGGCCTCACCTACGACCTCGTCGATGTCCGGCAGAAGTTCGATCTTGCCAATGCACCACAAGCAACGCAAGAATGGCTCATGGCGGATAACGCTCAATTGACCGTCAAGATCACCGACCTCCCGTTGCTGGGCGGTTGCGACTACATCGACGTCCTGGGCACCGCAGAACTGAACGGCATCCTGATCCTCGACTTCAGAAGTTTCACACCCACTATCGGTGATGTATACAGCTTCATGGATGCCGCGACATTTACCGGGCAGTTCAACGAACTACAGGTACTGGGACTGGACGCAGGCATGATCGACTACGACATGACCGGCGGCAGATTCACCATCGTCCCCGAACCCGCCACGATCGGCCTGCTGAGCCTCAGCATGCTGGGCCTTGTCAGCCGTAGGCGGTGAGTCTTTATCGAAGCGTGATCTATTTTGAAAATGACAAAGGCCTTCCGCTTATTAACGGAAGGCCTTTTCATTTGAAGAATCGGGGTGGCCGGAACAGGATTGCACTCCGCTTCGCTTCGTGGAATCCGCCACCATGTATGCTTCGCATCCATATCCGCCTACAGCGTCTAACCGATATGTATAAAGGACCGGCCTTGCGACCGGTCCTTTATACATATCGGGGTGGCCGGATTTGAACCGACGACTTCCTGCTCCCAAAGCAGGCGCTCTACCAAGCTGAGCTACACCCCGTGGGCCGCAACAGTATACGGCAAATGGGCGGTTTCACCAGAAAAACCTAACAATATTCGCCTACAGGCCTTACGCTTGCTGCAGATAGGCCGCTAACAGGTCGCGGCAGGCGTTCATCTCGGTTTCGTGGACCATTTCGGTGATCGTGTGGATGTACCGGGTCGGACACGAAAGCGTGAAAGTTCTGACACCCGCTGCTGAACGCTGGATCGTGCCGGCGTCGGTGCCGCCGCGCGGCAGGATCGAACGTTGATGCGGGATCTTGTTCTTCTTCGCGACCGATTCCATCTCTTCGAGCAGGTCCAGATCGGCGATCGAAGCACTGTCCATGATACTCAGCGCTGCGCCTTTGCCTTGCTCGCTGACGCGCAGTTCGCTGGGTACGCCGGGCGTGTCGCAGCAGAGCGTGGTGTCGATAGCGATGCCGATGTCCGGTGTGATGCCGAACGCTGCTGTGCCGGCCCCGCGCAAGCCGACCTCTTCCTGCACGGTGAAGACGCAATAGACTTCACAATCGTGGTGCTTGGCTTTATCCAGCTTCTTCATCGCTTCGATCGCGATCCAGCAGGCGATGCGGTTATCCATGCACTGCGAGACATAGGTATCGCCAACCTTCTCGATCGGCGCTTTGAGCACGACCATGTCACCGAGCTTGACCTTCTTCTTCACTTCATCAACTGGCATGCCCAGATCGATGGTGATCTCGTCCAGCTCAGGCACTTTCTTGCGGTCTTCCGGCGTTGCGATGTGTACGGGTTTGCCGCCGGGATTCATCACGCCGGGTATGTCTTTCTTCGGGTCCTTGATATCCGGACAAACCGTCACGAGCCGTGCAAACAAATTGCGTGGATCGAATCCGCCTACGGGGTTGATGCGAAGGAATCCCTTGTCATCGATGTGGCTGACAAGGAACCCGATCTGGTCCATATGGGCCGCGATCATGATCTTCGCGGGATTTTTCTTTGCTTTCGCGCCCTGCTTGGGTCTTGGTTTACGCACACAGATCAGCGAGCCGAGTGCATCGGTACGGACTTCATCAAAGAGTCCTTTGATCTGCGATTCGATCAGCATGCGGACGCGGTGTTCCCGGCCGGGGACGCCGGGGGTCAGGACCAGTTGTTCGAGTAGTTTCATGTCGGGAGTATAACGGTGGAGCGGTGGCTAAAGCGAATGCATGGGGCCATTTGAAGCCCTGAGTTACCCGGGATTAATCCAACCCTTGGATCGCCTTGGCGAGGTCGATGTCTTTCTGTGTCACCTTGGCGCCGGCGTCGTGCGTATTCAGCGCGATACGGACCTTGTTGTAGACGTTGAAAAGCTCGGGATGATGCCCGTGCTGCTCCGCCAGCAGGCCGATGCGGACGATGAAACCAAGTGCTTCATTGAAGTCGGCAAACTGATAAGCGCGCACCAGCGAATCATCCTCGTGCGTCCAGCCGGACAGCTTCTCAAGGGCGTTCTGGATCTGCTCGTTGTTCAGGGGGTCGGGCATAACAGGCTCCTGAATGGAAAACCCATTCTAGGCAGCCGGTCCATGCCGATCTTCGGTTTGAATCAAGATGTCGGTTATCCGCGTCGACGCAGGGCGGCGACACCCGTCAGCAGACCCAGCAGCGCTGCGCTGGTCGGCTCAGGTGTGCCTGCGGCCGGGGGGGGCTGTGTGCCGGCGTTCCAGGCGTTGAGTACCGCGTCGAGGTCGTCCAGGCCGACGAACCCATCGTCGTTCACATCGCCGTCCCCGTCGGCGACGGTAACGGTCTGGTTCCACGCACCGAGCACGATGTCCAGATCATTGAGCCCGACGAAGCCGTCGCCATCGATATCACCGAGGACCAGGGCATTGAGCAGGTCGAGGTCGGCTTGATTGATCGTACCGTTTTGATCGACATCAAACTGCGGCTCATCGGTGCCGCCGGTCAGTGTCGTCGTAAGCAGGTCCGCATCCGCCTGGTTGACGGTGCCGTTCAAGTCGGTATCGCCGATCTTCAATTCAGTGACCGTGACACTCTGCATGTAAATCGGGATATTGCCGCTGGAGCCGGGGTAAACCGGGATTTCATCAAAAGGTGAACCCAGGTTGATCGTTGGCAATCCCGCCAATGCATCGATCAGCGTCATGCCGTTGCCCAGCACCCGTGCGAACACGGTAAAACCGCCGTTCTGATAATCAAGACCAAGTGGAGGGGTTCCGGAATTGTCCGCCAGGTTAAAGAAGAACTGGTTGGTTGCGCTGTCTGGATCATTCCCGACTTTCGCCATCGCCAGGGTACCGCGCTCGTTTGAACGGTTGAATTCGTTGACAATCGTGCCATCGTTTTCGATCGCGTTCAGGTCCAGATCGAATCCACCACCTTGGAGAACAAATCCGGCGACGAGTCGGTGCATGATCACACCGTCGTAATCACCATCGTTGACGTAGTTCAGGAAGTTCGCCTTGGTGACGGGTGTGTCGTCGAACAGTTCAAGGTAAATCGTGTCGTACGGCTCAGACGACAGCGACAGGTTGAACTGCATCTTCACGATCGTGCTGGCCGAAGCCTGGCTGGCGGTAAAGACACACAACGTCGCTGCAATAGCGGCGGCAAGACACTGATTGATGCGATACATGGATTCCTCCGGGTGTATTCCCGGGTCGTTCCGGGATTCTCCCACACCGATACGGCTCGGTGACATTGAAAGCCTACCCGACCCCACCGGCCGGGCCATATCGATTCAGCGATTATCTCAACGTAACCGGGCCCCACACCCGTATTCCCCCCACAGTCGGCACAAACCGCTTAATCGACATGAATTATAGCACGCCGATCAAGCCGGGAAACCCCTAATGAACAACGCTCATCCCACTTTCACACACCGATTGACGCCGGGCCAGCAGCGCCCAGCCGCCTAATCCCAGCAATATGAGTGTTCCGGGTTCGGGTACCAAAGCGGTGGGGGGCGTGCCTTGATTCCAGTTGTTCAGAATCAGGTCCAGGTCGTCCAGGCCGACAAAGCCGTCACCGCTCGGATCGCCCAACAACGGGTCACCCGGCGCGACGTTTTGGTTCCAATTACCCAGGACCAGGTCCAGGTCGTCCAGCCCCACGAAGCCGTCGGAATTCAGGTCGCCTTCAATGCCCTCGGCCGACATGGATGGTACTTCCCAGCCGATATCAGCCATCGCGGCATAATCCAGCAGCGTGAAGTGCTTCACCTCGCCGTCCGCGATATCCGGGTCCATCGATGTCTCTTGCGGCCCGCCGTCCGGCACGAAGCTTGTCGTCCCGGTCTGCCAGTGGGCCTGATCGTAATTAAGTGGTGGATTCGATCCAAAAACCTCCACCGCTTCAGCACCTGTAAAAGACGTTCCCGCAACTAGCAGATCAAATGACGTCGCTGTGCCGAAGCCCAGCAGATGCGCCAGTTCATGCACCGCCACCGAGTAAAAATCGGTCTGCGAGGAGCCGGGCGTGGTGTCCGTCCCGAAGTGCCATTGACTATCAATATCGAATGCAATCGCACCACCCCAAGGCCCAAAATCGTCGGGCAGAGCGGAAATAGCGCCTGATTGGCCGCGTGATTCAACGGAATCCACAAACGACTGGATGCCGTTTACGTCGTAGCCGCCCGGACCGCCTTCGCCCAGCGTCAAACCTCCCAGGTCACGCGACCCGACATATACGACGATGACATCTTCGGGAATCGTCATGTCTATTACCGAGTAGCTGTCGCCCGTGGACGGATGCGTGAACTTCATTTCCCATGTATCTGAAAACTCGTGCTGAGTTCCCGCGTTGTAGACCGTACCGGGCTCGATCGCTTCAAGGTTATCCGTAAAAATCTCAAAGACTGACGCTGCCGCATCCAACACATCGCGTTTGGCCTGCGCATCGAAAAAGCTGTTCGTATCCAGCGAGTAATCAAACACGATGTCAATCGCCGACGCCTGCCCAGCAACGACGAGTAAAGCCAGCATACCGATCAGGCTTTGTTTAATCCGTTTCATATTCATATCTCGATCACGACCACTACGAACAGCACTTCCCGGCCGGAAAACGTCTCGGCGGGAACAGGCTGCAGTCTGTGCCTAAGTCTATGCCCTGAAGTTAGGCCCGTGACACCTGCGATACAAGTATTTTTACCGTGTTTCTAACGAAATAGAACGAATCTCACCGGACCAGACGTCGCGGGTGTGCTTGAGGATTCTGACGATTACTCGGGCTGCAAGGATCGCGCGGACAGGATTCGCTGCTGTGCTGCCCATGGTTGAAGCAATGATGTAATGTTCAGACAACCGAGTGCTTATCGACGGCGCATCACGGCCATCAAAGCCACGCTGAACAAACCGATCGTCGCCGGTTCAGGAACCACAACCGTCGGAGGCGTCCCGGCGTTCCAGTTGTTCAGGACAATATCAAGGTCATCGAGACCGACAAAACCGTCCCCTGAGGGATCGGCGGCGCTATTCGCCGGCGGAACCGTCTGGTTCCACGCACCGAGGACGATATCAAGATCGTCCAGGCCGACGAAGCCATCGTTGTTCAGGTCGCCGTCCAACTGAACAACCGGTTCGACCACCGTCCAGCCGATATCCTCTAAACCCGCGGCATCTAATGCAGTAAACAACTTGCGTGTGCCCTGTGTGATATTAGGGTCCATCGCCGCTTCCTGGGAATCGCTGCCGCCGAAAACGGTACTGGTCGTGTTGTCCACCCAATGAGCGAGATCAGCGGAAAGTGAGGGATACGAACCATTTTCTGCATAGGAAGCCGAGCCGTAGAAAGTGCTGCCGCTGACAAGATTATTCCACTCATCACTGGCCCCGAATCCCAGCGAGTGCGCCAGTTCGTGGATCGCGACCGAGTAGAAGTCACTGGTGCCGAAGGTCGGCGAAGCGGAACGGTCATACCACCAATCCGTGCTGCTATCGTTATCAAACGTGATCGCCCCGCCCCAGTTGGCGAAACCGGTCGCCTCCCCTCGATCTTCAACGGAGCTGAAAAAAGCGTCGCTGATGTCGTTGATCTCGTTGATTTCTTCCTGCGTAAACCCACCGCTGGGGTTGCTGCTGTAGCCCCACCCGCCGGGCCCACCGATGCCTAATGTCGATCCGCCGATGCTGCGAGCACCCGCGTAAATGATGTACTGATCTTCCGCAATGGTCGGGTCGGTAAGCGTTACCGTCGACCCGGTGGAAGGATTCGAGAAGTTTGCCTGCCACTGCCAGATAACTTGCCCATTAAAGTATTGGCTCTGATACGGGCTGGGCGTGCTGATCGCATCAAAAGAATCCGTCAGGATCTCGGAAAAATAATCTGCCGCGGCTTCAAGCGAATCTTTGGCCATCAGCCCCGCAGCCGCACCATCCGGGTTTCCCGAGCCGAAAAAGTTACCGGTGTCGTAGGTGTAGTCGATCACGATATCGATCGCCTGTGCGCCACCGGTAAATCCCAGTACACCCATCCCGCCGATCAACACCAAAGTCGCTAGACGCATGTCATCGCCTCCTCATAAGTCGGGCATACATGGATCGACGCACGCCGATATCCATATACCCCATGATCCCAGAATAGAATCCTGAGGTTAGGAGATTGTTTGCCCGTCTGCAAGCATTTTTTGGTTGGCCGTATCAAAACAGCCTCAAATGACACTCAAAAACCCCCCGTATCCGATGATTACCAATCGGCGTTGCTGTCCCCGATCCCGCAGGCGAGGTAACCGCCGTCCACCAGGATGGTGTGCCCGTTAACGAACCGCCCGGCAGGGGAGGCCAGGTACACCGCCGCACCGGCAAGCTCCGGCCCGTCGCCGAACCGGCCGAAGGGTGTATGCTCGATGATCCGTCGGCCCCGGTCCGTGCCCTCGATCATCTTGCGGTTCAGGTCCGTCGGGAAGAAGCCCGGCGCGATCGCGTTGGTCCGGATGCCGTACTTCGCCCACTCGTTGGCAAGTGAACGTGTCAGGCCAAGCACCGCGTTCTTGGCAGATGCATACGCAGCAACTTCGATAAGATCGACGTAGCTACTGATCGACGCAATATTGATAATGCAGCCCTCGTGCTGTTCACGGAAGATATGCCCCGCCGCCTGCGCGACGCGCAGGCTGCCGGTCACATGTGTATCAAACATGGCGTTGAATTCATCCGGCGTCAATTCAAACGTCGGCTTCTTCAACTGATGCCCGGCCGAGTTCACAACAATATGCAATCCACCAAACAGGTCGACCGCTTTACGCACCGCACGTTCGACCGAAGCATCGCTTGTCACATCCAACGCGATCCCCGCCGCCACAGCATCTTCGCCCGTCGCATCACCGATCGCATCCAGCTCTTCAGCCGCTTCATCAACCTTGGCTTGCGTGCGCGAACCAACCAGCACCTTCGCGCCGTGTTGAATCATCGCAGCAGCAATATGTTTACCAAGCCCGCTTGCACCGCCGGTGATCAAAGCGACCTTGCCTGTCAGATCGAACATTTCGGTTTTCACAGCCATTATCTACCTGCCTTGTTATATAAATACCTGGGTGTGCAGAACAGGCATGATAACCGCTCCGGCACGCAACGAGCGAACCAGAGTCGCCAACTCAAACCAAAATGCGGAAATTAACCGTTCTGCGACGATTTATGTGCTGTGTGATCCGTTGGCTGACGGAAGCTGTTCAGGTCGATGGACCTGAAGTACTCGATCGTCTTGGTGAGTCCGTCACGCAGCTTGATCGTCGGCTCCCAATCCAGCTTCTTTTTCGCCAGGCTGATGTCAGGCTGGCGCTGCGTCGGATCGTCGGCAGGTAAAGGCATATACGTAAGCTTGCTCTTCGAGCCCGTCAGTTCGATCACGATCTCCGCCAGTTCCTTGATCGTGAACTCATCCGGGTTCCCCAGATTCACCGGGCCAATAAAATCGTCCGGCCCGTTCATCATCCGGATAAAGCCTTCAACCAGATCATCCACATAACAGAAGGAACGTGTCTGAGACCCATCGCCATACAGCGTGATGTCTTCATCACGCAGCGCCTGGAGGATAAAGTTCGACACCACGCGCCCGTCATACGGGTGCATCCTCGGCCCATACGTGTTGAAAATACGCACGACGCGGATGTTTACGCCGTTGGATCGGTGATAATCGAAGAACAATGTCTCCGCCACGCGCTTGCCTTCATCGTAACAGGCGCGGACGCCGATCGGATTCACGTTGCCGCGATAGCTCTCGGGTTGCGGGTGGATGTCCGGGTCGCCGTAGACTTCGCTGGTCGAGGCCTGGAACACCTTGGCTTTGCACCGCTTGCCGATACCAAGCACGTTGATCGCGCCCATGACCGAGACCTTCGTTGTCTTGATCGGGTTGTACTGATAATGCACCGGCGACGCGGGACACGCCAGGTTGTACACCTCATCAACCTCAAGGTAGATCGGGTGCGTCACATCATGGCGGATCAATTCGAAGTTCGGCTCGCCAAGCAGGTGCATGACGTTCAGCTTCTGACTGGTAAAAAAATTATCCAGACAGATCACATCATGACCTTGCGCGACCAGGCGATCACAAAGATGCGAACCAAGAAAGCCGGCCCCGCCGGTGATTAAAATACGTTGTAGACGTTGTTTCATGGAGTGGGGTCTAGGGTCTAGGGTCTAGGGTCTGGTCAGAACTTCTGACCAACGCCGGTCCCGAGCGAAGCGAAGGTCCGGGTATCGGGTATCGGGTATCGGGTATCGGGTATCGGGTATCGGGTATCGGGTATCGGAAAGATCGTATTTCCAGCTTTCCAGTTTTCTCGTTTTCCAGCTTTCTCATTCAGCTACGCTGAATGTCGCGCCGGGTTCAACATCAAAACTCACCATCTGACCGGGGGCAAACTGGCCGGTGTGTTGTTGGGGCATCAGGCTGACGGTCACGGGGACGGCCGCCAGGACGGTGATCGTGTTGGCCTTGGGATCACCGTCGATGATCCTGCCCTGCACACGGCGGGGTCTGCCGAATACCGGTTCGATGAACCTTCCACCGGCCGAGATCACGTCCACCCGACGGGCCTTGGCGCGGATCATTCCACTGACGCGTTCATCCACCTGGGCGTCGATCGTGCCGACCGGCACCAGGTGCAAACGATAATCGGACCCCGGGACCGCCAGTACCAGCTTCTCCGGGCTCTTCTCCGCCAACACACCTGTGGCGATCGGACCCGCCGCCGTCGCTTCGCTCATCATGTATCTCCGTCTGGACTCAGTAGCCAAGTTGCGTATCATCCCGGGCGTGCGATAAGCCGCCGGGCAACATAACATAACGGCCCGGAGCCACCGCCACCAAACCGACGAGCCAGCAATCGTGTCAGGCCAACACCAGATTAATAAGCAGCACTGCACCGACAAGCTCCGTTGTGACTACGCCCACGTCGGCTTGTACGACGTCCAGGCCCGTAAACCCTGGATCGCCAAGAAAAAATGGGGCGTTGTCCCCGTCCGCGTCAGCCACGCCAAGCTCCTGGTCGGTGGCACGCAAGATACCTCCACCGTCACCAAGGACCGCTTCCTCTGTTACTGGTTCCACACCCCCAACACCGGCGAGGGACACGTCCACGGCTATCCCATCGAGTGGGATGAGGGCCACCTCATGGTCCGCATCGATCCCAACTGGAACTACACCACCGGCCAGTTCATCCCTAATACCGATGTCTCACGCATCGAAAAAAATATCGACCAGCAACACGCCATCGGCAAACGCCTGTATCAACTCTACCTCGAGATCAAACCCAAGTACCCCCTGAGCTGGCACATGATCGGCCCAAGAGCCGCCGACAGCATGTTCTATATCGAACGATATGAACCGTAAGTAGGCTTGAGGCTTGAGGCTTGAGGATTGAGGTGTGAGGCAATATGCCGCTTGCGGCTTAGCGATCCCGCTTCTTACCTCAGCACTCAGCGCTCAAACCTCACCCCTTCAAAACAATCCCCATCGTCGGCAACTCCCGATCCAGGATCGCCCGCGCGTACACACACAGCAACTTATTCGCCCGCCCGATCGCGTCTACTTCCTCATCGTCGATCACTTCTCCGTTCGATAGCTTCCGCAACAGCGTCACCGTTTGTTTGCGCACGCGCCAGTCTGCGATGCCGTTCTCGACGGTCAACCCACCCGCGACCGGATCGAATGTGTACGCTTTGCTGTTTGGAAGCTCACCGCTCTTGCGCACATCGACCTCAAGCTCCGGCCGGTACCCACAATCTAAAAGTAGCGCCCACTGAAACCACAATAGCGCCGCCCCAAGTCGATCCTTATCGCGCAACGCTTCAAGCAGTTCGGTCAGTGCTGCAAACGCCCCGGGATGTACATCCTCGTCCGCCAGCATCGCGTTACAAAGGTCGGCCGCATACATCGCATAACACTGCGCCCGGTAGTCGCCTCGCAGGTAGTGGTAATCCTCCTGCAAATCCCACTCCGTCAGCGTCGCCAACTCGGCACTCGGCTTCGTCACCGCCACCACCTGCCCCAACGTCAATAGCTCGATCCCCCCTGAAAACCGCTGCACACTGCTCGGGCTCAACCGCTTCGACCCCTTGGCCAGTCCGCGCAGCTTCCCGTGCTCAGCCGTTAATAACACCACCACCTGGCTGGACTCCGACCAGTCGATGTGACGTATGCAGATGGCGTGATCTTTGAAGCGCGGCATGAGCGTATCTTAGCGATCAATCCAGAATCCAGAGCGTATCAATCCACAGGAGTCTACAAAAATAGATGTCCACGATAAGTAAGGCCCATGCAAGAAAGATGAAAATCGTGGCAAGCGACGAACGAATACGGATAGGCCAACGCAGAAAACGTACCAATGCAGAGCATATGAGTACTACGGCTGCAATTATGATCGCGAGCGGTGCAAAGATCGCTAAAAAAAGAGCAATAGCAGCGGGGATGATAACTAAAAACGAATCGGCAACGTACTCATACGGCGTCGGCCAAACACCGTAATATGCTGCGTTCAATACATAGCTTATTTTACCCGCCCCCATCAGAATCATGGGGTAAACAATTGCCACGACTTCGAATATGTAAAGGATGGACAGTGTTTCCACCCGTCCACGCGTTTTGCCAAATAGTGGCTCATCCCGGTACTGTTTGAGTGTAAACGTTCCGACATCGTACGGATCAAACGCTTGGCCACATTCCGGGCAGATAGCCTCCACTGATCCCTGCAGGTCATATCCACATGACTTGCAGTAGGCCTCGCACATGGATGGGAACTTTTGAGCCATCCCAAGGCATCCCGTTTTCCCTCACCCCAACTCTGCCAACTGTGTTTTCACCGCTTCCAGCTCGCGCTTCAGGCCCGACAGTTTGTCGCGGGATTCCTGCACCAGGTGGGCGGGGGCTTTCTTGGTGTAGTTTTCGTTGCTCAGTCGGCCTTCCAGGTTCTTGATCTGGCCCGTCACGTCCGAGAGGTGTTTGGTAAGACGCGCCTTCTCGGCTTCGGCGTCGAGCTGGTTGTGCAGGTACACCTCAACCATCGGCCGCACGATCACTGCCGCGTCCGCAGGCTTCTCGATCGTGTCTCCGATCGCTACCAGCTTCACGTTCGCCAGGGATTCGACGATGTTTTGTCGCGGGCTGATCTCGCCGACCAGGTCCGGCGCGATCTTCACTGATACCTCCACACATTCGCGCGGCGGCACCTTGTTCACTGTCCGTACTTCACGGATCATCGTTATCAGCGTACGCAGTTTCTCGAAGATATCCTCCGCATGCAGGTCAACCAGCGCGCGGTCCGCAACAGGCCAGTCGGCGGTTACCAACAGGTCGTTTTCGTTCGGGTCCAGTCCGCGCACGCCGCGCTTCGGCGCTACCGCGATCAGCGATTCCCACAAATGCTCGGTGATGAACGGCATCGTCGGGTGCAGCATACGCAGCGACACATCCAACACCGTCGCCAAAACCTGCCTTGATCGCGCGCCCTGCGGCGTGCTGATCGTCGGCTTGACCGCTTCGATGTACCAGTCGCACACATCGTTCCACACAAACTGATACAGACGCCCGGCATAGTTATGGAACTCATAGACCGACAGCGCCTTGTTCACATCCTCGATCGTGCGCGCGGTACGTGAGAGGATCCACCGATCCGCCAGGCTGAGCTGCTCGCTCGTTCCGCCACCGTCGGTGTTCTCCGCTTCCGCCAGTTTCGTTAATGCGAAGCGTGTCGCGTTCCAGAGTTTATTGGAAAAGTTGCGGCCGTAGTCGAACTTCTCACTGGTGTTGCGCGCAAGCGGCGCATCTTTGGTCGGCTTCGCCTGGCCCGACGCCACGCCGAAGCTGGAGGTCATCTTCTTGCCCTTGGCAAAAGGCGAATCCTGAATCGGCGCCGCGACACGCGACTGGCTCGAACCGCTGGTCACGAACTTCGGCGTAAACATCTGACCCGTGTGCGGACACACCATGTCCACCGGCATACGCACATCCTGCGTCTGCGTCGTCATGCTCGTGAGTGTGAACCGCATCGCGTCCGCGCCGTGGCTATGAATAATGTCGTTCGGGTCCACGCCGTTCCCCAGCGACTTACTCATCTTCTGCCCGTGCCCGTCCTGGATCATCGCATGGATAAACACATCCTTAAACGGCAGCTTCCCGTGCAGGTACGTATTAAACATCACCATACGCGACACCCACAGCGTGATAATCTCACGCGCGGTGCAAAGCACGTTCGTCGGGTTCCACGTCTGAAGTTCGGCCGTGTCTTCCGGCCAGCCCATGGTGGATAGGGGCCAGAGGGCGCTGCTGAACCAAGTGTCGAGAACGTCGGGGTCTTGGACGAAGCCTTGCTCTTCAAGGATTTTTTCAACCCTGCTATCTTCGCGGTCAGTACAAACAAATACTTCGGGATGATCTGTACCCTGAATATCATAAATCACGTTGGTTTCAGAGGAAGACCCATCCGTTCCTTCTAACTCTCCAACCTCCGCCATAAATGACATCGATTCCGTCATTGCTTCATCCATCGACGACGCAGATTTATGCCACACCGGAATCCGATGTCCCCACCAGAGTTGCCTTGAGATGCACCAGTCGCGCAGATTCTCGTGCCAGTTCTGGAAGGTGCGGGCGTAGCGTTCGGGGTAAAAGCGTAGTTCGCTCTGCCATGTCGCGCCCTTCTCGCCGGGTACGTTCATCTTGACGCCGTCGTTCTCAAGTTGCTCCCGGCTGAGCTTGCGTTCGAACTCATACGCATCGGCTAACGGCTGACGCTGGTCGGGCGCCATCGCGTCGATCGCCGCACCACGCAGGCGTTCATCCGTCACCTTCACGTACCACTGGTCGCTGAGGTAAGGCTCGATCGCCACATGCGAACGATAGCTGTGGCCTACCGCGTGACGGTAGGGCTTGATCTCGGCCATGAGACCTCTGGCCTCAAACCACTTCACCACCGTCTTGCGAGCTTCTTCGCGTGACTGGCCAAGCAGGGCGTCTAAAGTTTGCTTATCCGCATGGGAATTGTTCAGCCAGCTATCGAAGTCATGCCAGCCATGATCCTTACTGATCGTACCGTCGGGAGCCAAGATGTTAATCGGCTCGACGCCTTGCCGTTGGCCGATCTCCCAGTCGTTCGGGTCGTGCGCGGGGGTAACCTTCAGGAAGCCGCTTGCCATCTTCGCTTTCGAGTCGTCGGATTCGGGGTCGGGGATCACGACATAATCATCGCCTACGATCGGGATGCGCCTGCCGACGATGGGAAGCTCAACGCGCTTGCCGATGAATTGGCCTCGCGCGGTGTCGCGCGGATTCACCGCCACGGCCGTATCGCCCAGCATCGTTTCGGGGCGGGTCGTTGCGACGGTGACGTATTCGCCGGTCGGCTTGCCTTCATCATCGATGACGGGGTACTTCATGTAGTAGAACTGCCCATCCACATCCTGCATTTCGACTTCGTCATCGGCGAGCGCCGTCTGCGTGGCCGGGTCCCAGTTCACCAGGCGCTTGCCGCGATAGATCAACCCGTCCTTAAACAGGCGGAAGAACGCCTCGCGCACGGCTTTCGCGCACTGATCGTCCATCGTGAACCGCTGACGGTCCCAGTCGCAAGAACAGCCCATGCTCTTGAGCTGGCCCGTGATGACCGCTTCGTATTCATCCTTCCACGCCTGCACCTTCCCGATGAACTGCTCGCGGCCGTCCTTGCCTTCCGCTTCAAGCTGCTTGTAATCCTTGAGCGCCGGCTGGCCCTCGTTCTGCAATCGCTTATCGACGACGGTCTGCGTCGCGATGCCGGCGTGGTCCGTGCCGGGCATCCATAGCGTGTTATCTCCAAGCATCCGGTGCCAGCGGATGAGGATGTCCTGCAGCGTGTTATTCAGGGCGTGGCCCATGTGTAATGCTGCTGTGACGTTCGGCGGGGGGATGACGATTGAATAGGCTTTAGGCTTGCGGCTTGAGTCTTGGGGGGAGGCGGCGAAGGCTTTGGCCTCGTCCCAGCGCTTGGCGACATCGCGCTCCACCTCTTCAGGGCGGTACTGCTTAGCCAGTTCGTTCGTGGGGGGTGTCGTGGTCATGGTGGATGGCGGATGGCGGATGGTGGATGGCGGAAGGATCGTCGCTGTTCGACTTCACTCTAACCCAAGCCGCGGGCTGCGAAGCTGCTGCGGGTAGTATGCACCCTAAGGGGCATCCGGGCGTTGTGTTGAAACTATAAGGATAACGTGTGCCGAGGTCGGCGGGAAAGATGGGGGTCGTCCCCTCACATAACGGGGACGCTGCGGGTTGGGCGGGTCACATAGATCATGGAATGAATATATCGGCTTATTCGGCAAGGATCAAAAGTGCCCGCCCCTGGCAAATACCCGGTGAATACACAAAACGAAAATTCCGTTGCATGACAGCAGGATGCACAGGGAACAGACTGGCTTTTAAAGCAGTTCCAATGTCGTCAGAAAACGATCCCGCTGCTTCAACGTTATCCATTGCAAGACCTTACGGATCGCCAAAAACATGAATGGCGGCCAAATAAAGTGCGTTATCTGCAACATCTGCATCGCCTGGCCACGCACGTTCGGGTCCTGGTGCGGCACGACAAGCGTCAGCATCAGCCACACCCCAAACACACCAATCACAAAAGTCAGCCCCAGCCAGATCGGCATCAGCAATCGATACCAGAGCGGCGCTTCCTGACTGGTCAGTTCAGCCGTCGCCACCGTAATCCCCCGATCATCCGATCCGACCTCGACAAGCATCTCCGGCTTGCCGGGCAGCATGAGACGGAACATCGCCCCATCAGAATCGCCGCCGATCAACTCACAAGGCGGGACCATCAACGCTGCGGCACGCGAAAGTGAATCGCGCACCTCCGTCACCTGCTTATCCGGCAGCCGTCGGCTGACAGGCTCCGTCTTTTTCGGACGCCGGGTGAACCACCACAAACACACCGCTGTAAGCCAAACAACCGCCGCGGCAATGCTGATGATTAAGACCACAGTCTGCGCCGTCTGGGTGGACATGTTTTGACTCCTACCGCCGCTTACGTTTCCGCTGCTTGTACTTCGGCTTGGGCTGCTTCGTCGAGCCCTTCATCTTGGGCATGCCGCCCATGCCCCCCATGCCGCCCATCATCGCTGGGTCCATGCCGCGCATGGCCTTGAGCTTGCCAAGCGCGCCCATACCGGACATCTGCTTGCCCATCTTCGAGACCATCTCGAATCCCTTGACAAGTTTGCCCACCGCCGCCTGATCCGTACCCGAACCCACCGCAACACGCCGACGCCTGCTGGCGGTCAGAATGTCGATGTCCTTGCGCTCCTGCGACGTCATCGACTGGATAATCGCTTCGGTCCGATCTATTTCGCGGTCGTCGAGGTTGATGTCCTTCAGTTGGCTGCCGATACCGGGAAGCATCCCAAGCAGCGACTTCATCGAGCCCATGCGGCGCATCATGCGAAGCTGCTTAAGGAAGTCGTCCATCGTCATCTTCCCCTGCGCGATCTTGTCCTGCATCGCCAGGGCTTCTTCTTCGCTGACCTGCTCCTGCGCTTTTTCAACGAGGCTGACCACGTCACCCATGCCGAGGATGCGCGATGCGATCCGTCGTGGGTGGAACGCTTCGAGTGCATCGAGCTTCTCGCCGACGCCGATGAACTTGATCGGCTTACCGGTGATCTGCTTAACCGAAAGGGCGGCCCCGCCGCGCGTGTCCGAGTCGAACTTCGTCAGGATCACGCCGTCCAGTTCAAGCTGATCGTTGAACGCCTTGGCGGAGTTGACCGCGTCCTGACCTGTCATCGCATCGATCACAAGCAGGATCTGGTGCGGCTGCACCGCTGTATTGACCTGCCGAAGTTCACCCATCAGATCGTCGTTGACGTGCAAGCGACCCGCGGTATCGAGTACGAGCACATCGCAGCCCGTGTCTCTCGCCGCCTTGAGTGCGTTTCGGCAAACAGCGACCGCAGCACCGACAGCCTTGCCGTATTCCGCGACCTTGTCAGGCTCGGAATAAAAATGCACGCTGCCCGAGCCCGGCGCTTCTTCCTGAACCTGGTTGGCGATAACTTCCAACTGCTTGACAGCAGCGGGGCGCTGAAGGTCCGCCGCACATAGCATGACATTCTTGTCGCGCTTCTTTAAGTAGCCCGCCAGCTTGCCGCACGTCGTCGTCTTACCCGATCCTTGCAACCCAGCCATCATGATGACGGTCGGCCCGGGATGCACGTACATGATCGGCGGCTGCTCCGGCGCCATCGGGTCCGCCGCCGTATCGTCATCCTCACCGCCCAGCACGCGGACCAGTTCATCATTGACAATTTTGATCATCTGCTGTGCCGGCTTGAGCGAACTGAGCACCGCTTCGCCGACCGCCTGCTTCAGGACCGATTCGGTGAAGTCCTCGACGACTTCATAATGCACGTCTGCCTCGAGCAGCGCGGTCCGCACCTCTTCCATCGCCTCACGGACATTGGATTCGCTGATCTTGCCTCGCCCGGACAATCGGCGCAGCGCGCCCTCGAATTTGTCAGATAGATTGGTAAACATGACGTCCCTTCGTAGCCCACGGATGCTATTGGTTGGCTATAAGGGTCAGGGCTTTGATCGGAGCCACGGCAATGGTAGCGGGATGTGGATTAAAAGACAAAAACATGATCGAGCCAACACAGCCACAAAAAGGCACAAAAGGGCTGATTAATGTCACATCGATAAGTTTTAGCTCGATTATTCACGACATGTAAGATCGAGCGTGGCCTTTGCTTCAAACAACAGCCCTTTTTGTGAATTCTGTGCCTTCTCGTGGCTAATCTTCATAGATATTTCTCACCCCGAAGCCGAACCATTGCATCCCAGCCCCACGTATGTGATGATGTAACCCGACTTCCGGCTCACCTCTAACCGCATTCGTATTCGCGGGGTGGCACTTCTTCTGGAGACGACGTCATGATTCGATGGATCAAGCAGTTGGATGGGATCTTACGCGGCGACGCCACACGCATGTCCGCGCTCAAAGACGGCAAAATCGAAACGCCCGTCGGCGGGGTGACGGTCATCACCATCCTGCTCGGTGCGACCTATGGCGTCTGCATGGGTGCTTACGCCATGATCCGCACCGGCGGCGCAAGCGCGGATGCATACTGGCAGATGCTCGCTAGTGCGGTGAAACTGCCTCTCCTCTTTTTCCTCACGCTCTTGATCACGCTGCCTTCGCTATACGTATTCAACGCGCTGGTCGGTTCACGCCTTTCCGTACTGTCGGTGATCCGCCTGCTGATCTCGATGCTTGGTGTCATGCTGGCCGTGCTTGCATCGTTCGGGCCGATCGTTGTGTTCTTCAGCGTCAGCACCGACAGCTACCCGTTCATGAAGCTGTTGAACGTCGTGGTCGCGGCGCTTGCCGGCTTCCTTGGCCTCGCCTTCCTGCTGCGCACGCTGCACCGGCTGGTGCTTGCCCAGATCGAACTCGATCGCAAAGGCATCGCACCCGCGTCGAAAACAGAAACCTCCAATGACCAAGACGTTCCTGTTGAACTAATCGAAGTGGACGAGGATGACAACACCAGCGCGCTGGATCAGGTCGGCTACGGCACGACGGAAAAAGCTCGCTCCGTCTTCCGCATCTGGATCATTGTCTTCTCGCTTGTCGGCGCACAGATGAGTTGGGTGCTTCGACCTTTCATCGGCTCGCCCGATATGCCTTTCACTTGGTTCCGCGCCCGCGAAAGCAACTTCTTCCTCGACATCATCGATTCGATCAGCAAATTGTTCGGCTGGTAAATAAGGCGACACCCATTGACCCGCCAGGTCCTTAGCAACATCGACGACCTGCTGCGCGCCCGGATGCAATTCTCACTCGAGCGCGCGCCAAGACACCGGCAGATCATCCTGTGGATGATCGTCTTCGGCTTGACGTACGGCATCGTCATGGGCAGCTTCGGCGGGATCACGCCCGACCGCTTCCAGCAGATCCTCTACTCAGCCACCAAGGTCCCGGTCCTGCTCGCGGCAACGTTCCTGCTCAGCCTGCCGAGCTTTTTTGTCATCAACACCCTGATGGGCCTGCGCAGCGACTTCGCACAAGTCGTCCGCTTATTGATCTCTACGCAGGCGGCGCTCACTGTCATCCTTGCCTCCTTCGCACCATTCACCGCGCTGTGGTACCTGTCCTTCGCCGACTACGAGGTCGCCAAGCTCTTCAACGCGTTCATGTTCGGCTGTGCGAGCATCACCGCACAACTCGTGCTGCTGCGCCTCTACCGCCCACTGATTAAAAAGAACCCGCGCCACCGCGTCATGGTCCGGCTCTGGCTGGTCATCTACGCCTTCGTCGGCATCCAGATGGGCTGGACCCTGCGCCCGTTCATCGGCAAACCCGGCATGGAAACCACCTTCTTCCGACAGGAAGCGTTTACCAATGCGTATGTTGAAGTAGTCCAGACGATCATGCGCGCGGTGGGGTGGTGATAACTGCAGTGTCAGCTATCGACACGCATTAATAACGATTTTGTCAACATCCAGCCTGGAATATCAATTCCACATTCCGGACACTTTTTCGATCCGCCAGCGATGCTGCCGCGCAGATCGTAGCCACAGATACAGACATATTCATACCGCAATAGAAAAATCTTATCCGCAGTCCTGATCGAAAAAATGACGAGTACGATCCACACTATGATTATGAGAGGAAGCCAAAAGCATGAGCTAACGATTTGTACGATTACCATGTCTGCAAGTACATCTAACACGTTCCCAGGATTCTGCATTCGATAGGAAAACTCAATAATAGCGTTTGATACAAGCCAAATCGTATAAACCGGCAACATACAGACAAACGAAAGTGCAAATGTGAGTGGATGATGCTCGTGATTACTTATCTCACGCATAGGCCAAAATGCAATACCGCAAACAAAAGCAATAATACCTGAGGCCATCGCGCACACACCCACAACAGCCTTTAAGTCATACCAAATCCCGGACCAGCCCCAAGACTCACTGAACGATACCCCTAATAATGCCATAAAGCTCCCCAAAATCCACCAGACAGATAGCGTGCCTAACAGGCAAGCCGTGACAGGGCTTATCACAAATACATACCGGGGTAGCCGCCACGGCATCACGAGCAGTTGAAGACAACTCACCCAGTCCTGATGTTCTTCAGTCCCCGGCATGCCTCACCCCCGTTCATAAAAGTGCAGCGTCATCGACCCATATGTATGACTCGTCGGCCCGTCCCAGCCCGCCGCCGGTGGGGGGGTGATGTGTTTGCTCGTTCGGTATGACAACACGCAATCGTCGCTCGCGACGCGCGCCAGCTCCGTCATCAGGCGAACCAGGTCCCGCTGACCTTTTTCGCTCTCGGCCATGGCGTAGGGCGGATCGAGGAAGATCACGCTGATACTGCCCGGCTTGACCTGCCCCAGCCAGATCGGGCTCAAGGCGCTGCCTTTGACCACGCGGGCCCGGTCGGTCAAACCGGTATCCGTCAGGTTCTTGTTCAGCCGGCTGATCGCGTCGCGGTCCAGATCCACGAATGTGCAGTGCTCCACCCCACGGGATAACGCCTCCAGCCCCAGACTCCCCGTCCCACAAAAAATATCCAGCGCCCTCCCTGGAAGTTTTTCCGGCTGATCCCCACCACCGGCCTCATCCGGCGTCTCGGGGTCCACTTCAGCGGGCAAGACCCCCATCGACCATAACCGGTCGAACAGGCTCTGCTTGACGCGATCGGTGATCGGGCGGGTCGTATTCTGGTCCTTAGGCGGGATGAGCCGTCTGCCGCGATGGGTGCCTGCGATGATCCTCATGCCCATGATTGTACGCGCCGCTGAAGTCTATATGATGCCCACATGAGTAAGACCGCCACGAAAAAGAAGGGCAAGGGTAAAGGCAAGTCCAAACAGACCCTCGCCGAGAAGGCCGACAAGTACAAGCTGTATCAGAAGTCCGTCCAGGAGCCCGAGCACGAGATCGAGTTCTTCGACCAGGCCTTCAACGAAGCCTTCGGTCGCAAGCCCAAGGTCCTCCGCGAGGACTTCTGCGGCACCTTCGCCGTCTGCTGCGAATGGGTCAAACAGCCCGGCCGCACCGCCTTCGGCATTGATCTGGACTCCGAACCGCTGGACTGGGGTAAGGCTAACAACCTCGCTAAGCTCAAGCCCTCTGAGCAGCAACGTGTTACGCTCATCCAGGACGATGTCCGCTCCAACACCACGCCCCCGGCCGACATCCTCGCCGCCCAGAACTTCTCTTTCTGGTACTTCAAGACACGCGAAGAGCTGGTCAACTACTTCAAGATCGCCCACAAGAACCTGGCCGAGGAAGGCCTCATGGTTCTGGACATGATGGGCGGCGGCGAATGCATCACCGAAGACGAAACCGACGTCCGCAAGATCGGCTCGTTCAAATACATCTGGGAACAGGCGCGGTACAACCCGATCACCCACGAAGCCAGCTACTACATCCACTTCAAGTTCAAGGACGGCAGCAAGCTGGATAAAGCATTCGAATACCACTGGCGGTTCTGGACCATCCCCGAAGTCCGCGAGCTGCTCGCCGAAGCCGGCTTCAGCGCCTCGTACGTCTACTGGGAAGGCACGGATGATGACGGCGACGGCGACGGCAACTGGACACGCACCGAAAACGCCGGCAGCGAACCCTGCTGGATCGCATACATCGTAGCGGCGAAGTAATGGCATTATTTATGATTTAGGATTGATGATTTATGATTTTCATAATCCGGATATGTGCCGTGCAATCGGGTGATGTCTTCACATCATCAATTAGAAATCCGAACCTCAAGACTCATCCCTCAAGCCTCAAGCCTACTTGACATGAAATACCAATCCCCCCGAGGCACTCGCGACTTCTACCCCGCTGATATGGCTTGGCGCAACTTCCTGATCGATGCCTGGCGGAAGGTGTCGATCAGAAACGGGTTCGAGCAGGTCGACGGCCCGATCTACGAATCGCTCGAACTCTACAAAGCCAAAAGCGGTGACGGGATTGTCTCGGAGTTGTTCCACTTTGAAGACCGCGGCGGCCGGGAACTGGCGATCCGTCCCGAGTTCACGCCAACACTCGCACGCATGGTCGCCGCCAAGGCAAACAGCCTGCCCAAACCGATCAAATGGTTCTGCACACCCAACCTCTGCCGCGCCGAACGTCCCCAGCGAGGCCGGGTCCGTGAACATTGGCAGTGGAACATCGACATGCTCGGTGTCGACGACGCCAGCGCGGATGCCGAAGTCATCGCCACCGCCGTCGACTTCTTCCAATCCGTCGGCCTCGAGCCAACGCACCTGAAGTTCAAGCTCAGCCACCGTGAAGTCGTCAAGCAACTGCTCGCACGGCTCGGTGTGCCGGACGAAAACATGATGGACGCCTTTGCGCTACTCGACCGCCGGGAAAAAATCCCGCACGAAGACTTCGTCAAGGAAGCCACCGAGCTCGGGCTCGATGAATTCAAGGTCGATCGGCTCGAACAGATGTGCAGGCGCAAGTACCCCGCAGGCGACATCGACCACCTGGGCCGAAGCCTCGGTATGGAGACGGGCTTAGAAGACCTGCACGCGCTCGATGAGCAACTGCAAGCGTTCGGCCTCGCCGAATGGTGCGAGTACGACCTGGGTATCGTGCGCGGTCTCGCCTACTACACCGGCACCGTTTTCGAAGTACACGAAGTCTCCGGCGCTGAACGCGCTGTCGCAGGCGGCGGACGATACGACAAACTCATCGAACTCTTTGACGGCCCACCCACGCCCGCCGTCGGCTTCGGCATGGGCGACGTCGTCATCTCGCTTGTCATGCAAGATAAAGGCCTGGTGCCGAAAAACGTCGAAGCAACCCCGGATGTGTTCATCGTCGCCGCAAGCGACGAAGCCGCCAAACGCGTACCCAGCCTGGCGACCACACTCCGCCAGCAGGGCACCCACACACGCTTCAGCTACAAAACCACCCGCAACGTCGGCAAACTCCTCAAGGAAGCCGCCGCCAGCAACGCACGATTCGTTGTGATCGTTGAAGATCAAGGCCTGCAACTCAAAGACCTCAGCTCCGGCGAACAGTCCGCGATCAATCCCGATGATCTGGCCAAAACACTGCGGCAAGGCTGAGTGACGTACAGGTTTGAATCCGGTATAAACCCGTTGGCTTGCATCCGAAAAATCTAACGGTGGATATATCATTATGAGCACCCAGTCTGAAGCTCGTTTTTATCGAATGGGACCGCCACCCGTCGTAACGGGCGATCAGCTTCTTGATTGGGTTAAGCGCATCAAGGACACCGGCATTGTCGACCCATCAAGCGAGATCACCTTTGAAGTCGACTACGGCAAACGCATCGACCGACGCCATAAAACTGATGATGATCTGCAAATCGTTTCGCCGCCTTGGTGGAAAAGGCTGTTGAGCTTCAATAAACCACACGCCACGATCAGCCGGTTTATCAATCACGATCACGATGTCGACATCGACGCAAAGTCGTTCGACGATCTGTTTGATCAATTCAAAGGCGGCAGCCAATCCATCCAACGCGCCAACATCATGTTCTGGACGATGGATGAAGAAGTGGAAACGCTACTGAGCGCACCCGAGAGTGAAGAAAATCCCAACACATTCACACCGTTCCATCTCTCACTTACCGTCGGGCCGACCATACTGTCCGACTTCGACTGGGATGTGTATTACACCGTCGGCTACGTCGCCATGGACATCTTCGGCGACGGCTACTTCTGGCCCGAGACTTTCAAACAATGGGTCGATCGATGCACCGGGCTGCCCAAAATCCAGGCAGCGTGCGATATCTGTAAACAACTCTGGCCTACAGACGACATCGAAGTGGATGACCAGATGCTGACCCTGCGCAAGGAATTGGAAAACTTCTGGCCATACGACGGCCACACCGGCCCCAACGATTGGGCGTGGGGACAGAACGTAAACGGCTGATTCCTCCCGCCCTACACGAGATCACTAAAAATATGTGACTTCTTAGCACTTCGCGCTTAACAAACCCGGCCAATCTGTTTATGATGTGGCCGTTGTTCCGGTTTTCCGAGGAAACATTTCAGGAGGAGAGAAAGAATGTCCAAAGCCAGCACGCTTATGATATGCGCCGCCGCGTTATCCTGCGCCAATAGCGCGAATGCCGCGGTACTTGGTATCCACAGCATCACCGATCCCAACGTCCCCGTAGGCTACGTCGCTAATGAAATCTTCTGGGATGGTGGTGGTGTCGAAGACTGGTCGGGCAATGCGCTACGCATTGATCTGTCCGTCGGCAGCTTCTATCAGCATCCCTACGGGGGAAACGACACAGTCCCGCCGATTGTGATTGATCTGTTTCCCGAGGTTGAATTTGATACGCATGTCGGCATCCAGGGAGACAGTACCGTGTACATCCCCGGAGGAGCCGGCGACCTGGGGGGCGGCCCGCTTAGCATGGATGCGCCCCAATTGAGCGTCACCTGGGGTAACACGAATCATACAAACACAGGGAATATCCGCATCGGCATGATCACGATGAGTGATGATGCAACCGGCACCGGCTCCTTAATGGCGCCCGGCTGGACGACGCTGACATTTTCCGTCACAAACGGGAGCATTGCCGACACCTTTGCCAACGTCAGTGGTTGGATCGTAGACCCCCCGGAGTACCGTGAGCCCGGACCGTTCCCCGTACTACCCGGCCCACCGGCGCCATCCGAAGTCGGCATCAGCACCAATGTCGTTTCTTCACCGGACGTTCCCGAAGGCTATGTCGCCAATGAAGTCATTTGGAACGGCAAAAACCGGCAAGCCTGGCACTCCTCGACCGTGCGCGTCGATCTGACCAGCGGCGATGTCTACAACCACGAATTCGGCTTTGATACACCGCCGAATTCGCTGCTGATCGACAACTACCCGGGATTGGAATTCGACACCTACTTAGGCGTCATCGATGACAGCAACAGCGCGATTGCTGATTCGGAATACCTCAATGGAGGCTCCACCAGCCTGGAAGCCCCGCATGTCAGCGCGGGCTGGTTCACCTCGGGTGAAGAATACGACGGCACCGTACGCATCGGCATGCTCACATTCAGCGAAGATGCCAACGGCGTGATCGCCTTCGACTATGAAGGCACTTCCTGGAGCACCACCATCGTCAACGGTGTCATCGTCATGCCCGAGCCCGCGGCCGTGGCGCTGTTCGCACTGACCGGCCCGGCGCTACTGTTAAAACGTCGTCGCTGACCCGAACAACACCGGTTCAGTACGACACGCATGCCCGTGTTTGAAATAACCTGATTACTTGCGGTTCCCAAGGAACCAATTCGCAGGGAGAGAAAGATGAAAATAGCCAACCTGTTGGCAACCGGCGCTGCTGTTTTTACGGTCGCCGCCAACGCAAACGCCGCGGTGTTCGGCCTCCACGGCATCACCGACCCGACTGTCCCCACCGGTTATGTCGCCAACGAAGTTATCTGGAATGGTGCAGAGAACGAACCGTGGCCTTCCATGGCATTGCGCATCGACCTGTCCGCAGGATCGTTCTACCAGCACCCATATGGCGCTGACGGATCCAGCCCGCAATTTGTCATAGACCTTTTCCCGACATTAGAGTTCGATACCTACGTCGGCATCATCGGTGATGGAACGGGGGGAATCGCCGGTGGCGCCGGTGATATCGGCGGCGGCCCGTTCAGCATGGATGCGCCACAACTCAGTGTCTCCTGGTTCAACACAAGTAACACCGACACCGGGTATCTCCGTGTAGGGATGATGACGCTCAGCGATGACGCGGTCGGCACCGGCATTCTCTATTCATACGGCGTTGAGATGCCTTTCACCATCACCAATGGATCAATCGCAGATACTTTCGAAAACGTGGCGATCGACCCCTTTGATCCCCCGGAACTCAATCCGCCGGGCCCATTCCCCGTGCTGCCCGGACCTCTCGATGCAAATGAAGTCGGTATCTTCACCAGACTTGTCGCATCACCCGACGTCCCCGACGGCTATGTCGCCAATGAAGTGATCTGGAACGGCCAGGGCAACGAAGACTGGTTCTCCGCAGATATGCGCGTTGACCTGGCCAGCGGCGAAGTCTTCAACCACCCACTCGGTTCCGATACCGCTCCCAATGAACTGCTTATCGATAGTTACCCCGAACTGGCGTTCGATACCTATGTCGGCATCGTCGGTGATACCGGTGAAAACGGAGCAACCGGCGGCGCGGATGAACTGAATGCCGAATCCTTCAGCATGGCTGATGACCATGTCAGCGTCCACTGGTACAACAAGGACCCCAACAATACCGGCATCGAACGCATCGGCATGCTCACGCTCAGTGAAGACGCCAACGGCATGATCGCGTTTAAGTCAGGCAACACCCAGTGGAGCGCCACCATCGTAAATGGCGTTGTCATACCCGAACCCACAATCCCCGCACTGCTCGCGCTCACAAGCCCGGCACTACTACTCAAACGCCGCACATGATCAATCTGCAACTTCGATCTTCAATCACCTGCAATACCCTGTCATCCCCACAATGGCAGGGTATTCCTTTATGTCCACCCCCGGCGAGGCCGGTTCACCGGCCGTGCACTTTATAAAAAACGATTACGCTTTCACCCATCCCCCCCATTTTCTATAAATCCGCGCTAATCACCCTGTCATTTCTCAAAGCCTTTGTGTATCCTGATATAGGGCCTCGCACGCCCGCTCTGGGACCGCACAACTCACATCGCTAAGGAGGCACGAGATGGGTCCGGCTAAACTTCTCTCCGCAGCAGCTCTCTCCACACTGCTTATCACCACCACCCAAGCCGGCATCCAAGTAGTGCCGACCCAACCGGCCATCCTCCCCGGCTACACCGCCTACGGCATCTACTGGGACGGCGGAGGCAGCGAAGACTGGACCAGCGCCGATCTCATCGCCGATCTGACACAAGGCACTTTCTACCAAACACCAGGCGCAGGTGCCGACGGCCCGCCGACAGAATTCGTGATTCGTCTTGTGCCAGTGGTTGAGTTCGACACCTACGTCGGCATCATCGAAGGCGAAGGCAATGCTATCGCAGGTAATGCAGGTAACTTGGCTGTGTGGGAGCCGATGTTCAGTGACCAGCGCATCAATGTAAGTTGGTACAACAACGGCACCACCGACACCGGTTACGTCAAAATCGGTAACTTCACCGTCACCAACGACGCCATCGGCACATGGCTGATCCTCTCCAGCGGTGAAACCTACAGCGGCATCATTACACCCGAGCCCGCCAGTTTCGCGCTACTCGCTCTCACCTGTCCGGCATTATTCACACGTCGAAACCACACATAACACCGGAGGACCAAACCATGAAGTTCACAAGACTATGCACCCCGATCGCATCCCTGGTTCTGCTTGCATCTGCCACCCACGCATCTGCCGGGGTTTGGTTCCAAAACATCATCGATCCTTATGTCCCGACGGGTTACCTGGCCTTCGAGATTGTCTGGACGGGCGATAACGACTGGACCAGTTCTGCCATGCTGCTCAACCTGTACAGCGGATCGGTTTACAATCAACACCCGGCAGGCAGCAATTCTGCACCCTCCTCTTTCCTGATCAGCTTACTACCGCAGGTTGAGTTCGATACCTACGTCGGCATCATCAATGACAGCACCGGCGGTATCGCCGGCGGCGCGGGTGATCTCGGCGGCGGTGCTTTGAGCCTCGACGCGCCCCAGGTAAGCGTCTCCTGGTACAACACCGACCCTGACGATATCGGTATCAAACGTATCGGCATGCTCACGCTCAGCAATGATGTCCAAGGGACCGTATCGACCATCTCCGACGGGCAGATGTCAAGCGGGGTAGTGGATTCGGGTTTGTTGGGCGCCATGGTTCCGGTCGAAGTAGAACTGATACCCACCCAGCCTGACGTGATCCCCGGCTACACCGCCTACGAAGTCTATTACAACGGATTTGGCTACAACGACTGGCGCTACGCTGACTTCTCCCTCGAATTGACACAAGGCACGATCTACAACGATCCGGCCGGTAGCGATGTAGCGCCAACCTCTGCGGATATCGCTAACTCACCCGACCTTGCTTACGACACTTATCTTGGCATCATCGACGACGACACCGCCAGCATCGTCGGCGGCAACTACGACGGCAGCATCCCGCTTGAAATGGACTCCGACAGTATCCTCGCCTACTGGAAAAACTGGGACTCCGAGAACCGCGGGTTAGTCAAGATCGGCAACATCACACTCAGCAACGATGCCGTCGGCACGTGGAGCCTGAACACCGCGGGCCAAACATTCACCGGCGTCATCCCCGAACCCACAACCTTTGCTTTAATGTCCCTTGCAGGCGCCGCGCTGCTGCGTCGCCGTTAAAACAGCGCAATAAAAAACCATCTTTCAGGCCGCGGCAGCCCAGTATGCTGCCGCGGTTTGTTTATCCCGTACAATACCCCTCATGGCCAACCGCCGGTTCCACTACGACCGCGCGTTCGAGCACTACCTGCGTGCTAACGCCATCCCCTACGTCGCCGTCGACGAAGCCAAACGCGCCCTCGCGCCCGGCGCACTCACCGGCACCAAGGCCAAACTCAAAAGCTTCGACTTCGTCGTCTACTCCGAAGCCGCCAACAACCTGCTCGTCGACGTCAAAGGCCGTAAACATTCAGGCAAGACCGGCAAGTCCTTCCAGAACTGGGTCACCAACGACGATGTGAAGTGTCTGAAAAAATGGAAAGGCATCTTCGGCGAAGGGTTCGACCCCGCTTTCGCCTTCCTCTTCTGGTGCGACGCCCAGCCGCCCGATGCGCTGTTCCATGAAGTCTTTGAATACAACCAGCGCTGGTACGCAGTGCTCGCCGTACGACTCGAAGACTACACCCAGCACATGAAACACCGCAGCACCAAATGGGACACCGTCAGCCTCCCCGCCAAAGCGTTCGATGCGATTAGCATGCCCCTGAAAGACCTGCTGTGACCGCGTTCGAGGAAGACTTCTTCGCACCTTACCGCGGGATCGGCCAGTTCGGCCCGGCTTATCGCCGTATGATGGAGCATGACACCCACGCCCCCGGTTCGGTCGATCGTGTACTCACCGAAAACATGGTGCGCGTCTGCGATCAAACCGCACACCTGTTTTATCAAACTCCCATATCCTCGACTTCAGCATATGTAACAGGCTCCCGCCCGACACTGGAGACATATATCTCTTCGATACGCACCGCATCACAAGACCCGGAGCAACACATCGCCGGGATCGTGAACGTCTGTCAAACCGTGATCCAAAACTCGCCGGATTCTCTAGATGCGATGCGATTCGGCGGAACAGAAGAACAGATCATCGAACGCGGAACCGATTGGTGCACGGACATCGCACGTGTTGCCTGCGTGTTGTGTCAGGTCGCAGGTTTACCCGCTCGTTTGATCTACATGGCAAACCTCAAGCAAGCCTACAGCGCTCACGCGATTATCGAAGCCTGGCGTAATGGGCAGTGGGGGGCCGTCGACCCAATCGCATCAATCATCTACCAAACACCCGACGGCTCGCCTGCAACCACATGGCAATTGATGTCCGACCCAGACCTGATCGAATCGCACCGCTCTTCGGATCACACGGGATACTGCCATCCCGATCAATTCCTCGCCGCCGCCGTCGCAGATTACCCGGTGCAGAACCACAATCAATACGACTACACCACCAGTACCCTGAACAACTATTACCGCAGCATCCTGGAGCAAGCTCAAAATGGTTGGCTCAATGGTCCCCATTGGCTTCATGGTGAAGACTCTACCCCCTGACCCCGAAGCCCGCGTTCGACGAACGTGGGCCTCCGTGAGCCACTGCAGCATTTAGAACATAACTTCCGGCACCTAAACCCCAACTTCCCAACACCCGATGCTCTCCGTATAATGTCCCACGAAATGAGCGCAGAATTGCTTATTAGCATCGCCGAGATAATTATCGACTCTCCCGTAAAACGGTAGGGCAGGCGATCCACACACCCCCCGGAACCCCGGAATTCCCAAGAGCCCTGCCCCGAAGCAGGGCTTTTTTATTACCCAGAGAACCAGCCATGAGCGACGCACAACAAGCTGACAAAAAGACTTACAAGAAGACACTGAACCTGCCCAAGACCGCCTTCCCCATGAAGGCCAACCTCGTCCAGAACGAGCCGGCCAGCATGAAACGCTGGGATAAGCTGGGGCTGTACGCGAAGCTCCGCGAGCAGGGCAAAGACCGCGAAAAATACGTCTTCCACGACGGCCCCCCATACGCCAACGGCTCGATCCACCTCGGGCACCTTTTAAACAAAGTGCTCAAGGACTTCGTTGTCCGCACCAAGACCATGGCCGGGTTCGACGTCCCTTACGTCCCCGGCTGGGACTGCCACGGCCTGCCCATCGAGCACAAGGTCATGCAGGAACTCGGTGATAAAGCGCGCGAGATGCAGCCCATCCAGGTCCGCCGCAAGTGCAAGACGTATGCTGAAAAATTCGTCAAGCTCCAGTCGGGCCAGATGCAGCGGCTGCTGACCGTCGCGGAATACACAGACCCGTACCTGACGATGAACCCGCGCTACGAAGGGGCCGTCCTCGAAGTCTTCGCCGACCTCGTCGCCCGCGGTATCGTCTACCGCGGCCTAAAGCCCGTGCACTGGTCCATCGAAAACCAGACCGCGCTGGCCGAAGCAGAGCTGGAATACTACGATCGCGAAGACACGAGTGTGTATGTTCGATTTCCACTCAGGCCTATTGAAGACTATCGAGCAGAGAATATTCCTGGATATGGTCCAGCAGAACCTGATAACTGGCCGCACTTACGGGATTGCGATTTCTTAATCTGGACGACTACGCCATGGACGCTCCCAGCAAACTTAGCAGTGGCTATCCATGAACGGGCTGACTATGGCCTCTATCCAACATCTGGGCGTGATGTAATTGTTGCAGTAGAGCTTGCAGAAAGAGTTTTATCACAAGCTGGTGAGGCTGTTGTTAAACCGAAACAGACTTTTAAGGGTTCTCAACTAGTCGGTTTACAATATGATCATCCCTTTATGTCAAAGGGTACATTAGGTTATTGTTCGCCAGCAGTGGGTGGCGATCGTTGGCCAGTAGTACATGCCGACTATGTCACACTTGAAGACGGCACGGGCCTCGTCCACACCGCGCCGGGCCACGGCGTTGAGGACTACCAGACCGGCCTGCGCGAAGGGCTCGTGATCTACTGCCCCGTCAAGGATGACGGCACGTTCGACGATACCGCGCCCGACTGGCTGCAAGGCGTCAGTGTTTGGAAGGCCAACGACATAGTCGTTGATAAACTCAAAGCGTCCGGCCACCTGTTCCATGCTGAACAGTTCATGCACAGCTACCCGCACGACTGGCGTGGCAAGAGCCCCGTCATCTTCCGCGCCACCGAACAGTGGTTCGTCGATGTCAACAAATCGTTTGAAGTTGATGATGCAGCCGGGAAAACTTCCGGGGGTTCGATGCGTGAACGCGCACTCGACGTCACCGCCACCGACGTCAAGTTCTTCCCCGAATGGGGCAAAAACCGCATGCGCGGCATGCTTGATTCGCGCCCGGACTGGTGCTTAAGTAGACAACGTGCATGGGGATTACCGATCCCCGCGTTCTATCCTCCAGAGGGTGTCGAAGGCGAACCGCTGCTCACCGCCGCGAGCGTCCGCGCGGTCGCACAATTGTTCCGTGAAAAAGGCAGCGATGCATGGTTCCTCGCTTCCCCCGAAGAATTGCTGCAACACTACAACCCCGAAACCGATCCCGACGCCCCCGCCTGGCTCAAAGACCTCAAGCCTCAACTCTCAAGCCTCAAGCCTTCCAAAGACATCTTCGATGTCTGGTTCGAGTCCGGCTCATCATGGAACGCGGTCATCCGTCAACGCTTCGGCAACGACTGGCACCCTGTCGACCTCTACCTCGAAGGCTCCGACCAGCACCGCGGTTGGTTCCAGCTTTCGCTATTGCCAAGCCTCGGCGTCACCGGCAAAGCACCGTTCAAAAACGTGCTGACCCATGGCTTCATGGTCGACCGCGAAGGCAAAAAGATGTCCAAGAGCCTAGGCAACACGCTCGAGGTCGATGACCTGTTAAAAGATTACGGCGCAGATGTCTGCCGATGGTGGGTCAGCTCGCTGAACACCGACAACGACATCAAGGTCGACAACGAATACTTCCGCCTGGCCGGCGAAGAGTACCGCAAGGTACGCAATACCATCCGCTTCCTGCTGAGCAACCTTGATGACTTCGACTTCGAGAAGGACAAGGTGCGCCTCGATGAATCGGATGCCGCCAGCATCGACGCGTGGATGACCGGCGAACTGAAAAAGGTGTCAGACACCGTTTTGGCTGCCTACGATGCCTTCCAATACCGCAAGGCCCACGAGGCGCTGTTTAACTTCTGTAACGAAACGCTCAGTGCCGTGTACCTCACCGCGGTAAAGGACCGCCTGTATTGCGACAAGCCCGACAGCCCACGTCGCCGTCGCACGCAAACCACGCTGTACCGCGTCTCGACCGTGCTCATCCGTCTGCTCGCGCCGCTGCTACCGCACACCGCGGACGAGGCGTGGCTCGCACTGACGGGCAACAACGATGACTGCGTCCACCTGCTGCCGTTCCAGAACATGAAGTGCATCGGCGATATCCCCGTCAGCAGCGCCTGGCAATCTGTAATGCAAAAACGTGACGCCTGGCTTAAGGCTATCGAAGAGGCGCGCCAGGCACAGGATATCGATAACCCGCTCGACTGCGGCGTCCGTGTCCCGGCTGTCAAAGATGTTGACGTCTCGGCCTTCGATGCGTGCGACCTGGCAGACCTTCTGGGTGTCAGCCGATTCGAGTTCGATAATTCGCTTGCCGAACCCGCCGTCGACGACCTGCGTAACGAACCGCGTTGTGAGCGATCGTGGAAACGCGACGGCACCGTCAAGCAGCGCAGCGACGGCGGCCAACTATCGGACCGTGACGCCGAGGCGCTCGGGCTCGACTAATCCGCACAACTTAACATGTACCAACACCTAACGCCCACGGATCGCCATCCGTGGGTGTTTTATGTGACGCACCAGCCGTGCAAAACCCACCCCCCGCACTAACCGATAACTCCGGTGTGAATGTGTCTGCTTCAGACACGCACCGGGAAGACCGTCATGACGACCGAAGTCTCACAATTGCGCCCCGAAGGCATCGAAGCCGCGGCCGAGTTCGCCAGGTCCGTTGGGTTCGATATCCGGGCCAAAGATATCGACCAGAACATCAGTCTCATCACTCAGCTAGAGCACGAAATCATTGCCGCGGTTATCGGCGTGCATAATCCCGGCGGGGCTTGCGACCTGCACGTGTGCCTCGGCAAACTCGAAGACCCCGCACAAGTCACCAGCGACCTGCTCGATAAGGCATTGATGAAGGTGTGCGGCTCGGGTGTGCGTCGATGCCAGTTCAGCTATCACGGCACCGAAGATCAACCCGTCGATTGGCCCGGCGCTAAATGGTGCGCCTCGGAAGATGAGCACGCCGAAGCGCCTCCCGCCGTCGAACAAGTGGCCGAAGCCGAAGACGTTGCCGAAGTTGAGACCGAGCCGGATACGGTAGTCGAAGTTGAAGCAGAAGCAGAACCAATACCTGCTCCTGAAACCAACAGCACAATCGAAGCGGTGACAGAAGCAGAGACTACCCCCGTTGCCGATCCTGAGGCTAAGACGGTTGAGGTCGCAGCGGAAGCAGTCGTAGCTGAGGTCGACCCCGCAACCATCGAAGAGGCCGATGCCGAAGTCGCCGCAGAGCTAGAGCCGGAGTCGGAGCCGGAGCTGGCCGAAGACAACGCAGACAGCGACCAGAAGGTGACAGCCGAAGCAAAGCCCAAATCAAGCGTCGAAGCCGCCTGATAAGACCGATAATCTCTACCAAGCACGCTTCGACCCGATGATGCCCGCACGCATCGTCATCAACCACCGAACAATGTTGCCTGATCGCGACGTCGTGCTTAATCCACAACGCTATCGGATCGATATCCATACCGGATGTCGTCTGTAAACAACAACAACCCGAACGATCCCGTGATGCCCCCGCAAGACACTGCAAAGCAGGCACAGTCTGCGCCGCAGTCGCCGGCCACTGCCGCCCAGCTTGCGCACGAGCTTGCCAACCTGTTGGATGGCTCTATGCGGCACATCGGCCTGGCGATCCACAGCCTTAGCGAAAACACCCCCCAGACCGAGCCTGACAACAACGATCTACTCAATAGATTGCAGACCACCGACAAAGCCATGCGGCAGATGGCGTCGCTTGTCCGCGCCTTCATGAAAGCAGCGCCCCAGCCGACCGAGTTGTCCACGCAATCCCAGACGCTGGGCCAAACGCTTAAGCAGATCGTCGATATCCACAAACCCTCGGCCGAACATCACAACATCGAGCTTTCGCTGCAAGTCGATCCCCGCGCCGCTGCACTGCCCGCCGGGCCCGTCTTCCCCGTTGTCGCTAATGCGATCCTCAACAGCATTGAAGCCATCGCGGATATGCAAGCCCTCGGAAGCCCCGCAAGTCCTGCCGACGCATCGCCGCACCATATCAACATCATCGCCCGGCTCGAGACCGGCACCGTCTGGCTGCTCATCAACGACGACGGCCCGGGCATCGACCCCGATATGATCGATAACGACGGCAACCTCCGCATCGGCCACACCACCAAGCCCGAAGGCCACGGCTTCGGGCTCTCGCTCAGCCAGCAGGTCGCCAACAACCTCCAAGGCAAACTCGAACTCCGCCCAAGACCCGAAGGCGGCGCTTCACTCGTCATGCGATACCCCGAAGCAAGCCTGCACCAGAAAAAGGTGTCAGACACCTTTTCTGACGCCCCAAAATAAATGGTATCCGACACCTTTTTAAGAAGACACGCACCACCCAACCCAACGACTGATCATGGCTGAAAAAACACGCATCCTCATCGTAGATGACGACCCCATCGTCGCCGACAGCCTCGCCGAGTTCCTCGGTAAAGAAGGTTATGCCACCGCAACAGCCGGTGACGGTGTCGAAGCCATAAACATCCTCGACGATGAGTCGCACTCACCCAACGGCGACGGCTTCGGCATCCTCATCGCCGACATGAACATGCCACGATGCGACGGCATGGAACTGATCAGAAACGTCCGCAAGAACCACGAGTCCATCGTCCCCATCGTCGTCACCGGCTTCGGCAAGATCGACTCGGCCGTCGAAGCGGTGCGCCTCGGCGCGGTCGACTATCTCACCAAGCCCGTCGTCGATGATGAACTGCGCCTCGCGGTTAACAAAGCCGTCAACCAGCACACGCTCGTTCACGAAAATAAATCGCTCAAGACCCAGCTCTCCGAACGCTTCGGCATGGGCAACCTCGTCGGCAACGACTACAAGATGCAGAAGATCTACGATCTCATCGAAACAGTCGCCGAGAGCAAAACCACCGTCCTTGTCACGGGCGAATCCGGCACGGGTAAGAGCCTGATCGGCCGCGCGATCCACACGATGAGCCCGCGCTCCGGTGGGCCGTTCATCACCTTCGCCTGTGGCTCGGTTCCCGAAACGCTGCTCGAATCCGAACTGTTCGGCCACGTCAAAGGCGCATTCACCGGCGCCGATCACGACAAGCCCGGCAAGATCCTCGCGGCCGACGGCGGGACGCTCTTCATCGACGAAATCAACTCCGCCACCCCCGCGCTGCAGCTCAAACTCCTGCGCGTCTTACAGGAAAAAGCCTTCGAGGCTGTCGGCTCAACCAAAACCATCCACGTAGATGTGCGCTTCGTCCTCGCCACAAACCAATCGCTAGAACCAATGGTCCAGGCAGGCGACTTCCGCGAAGACCTCTACTACCGCATCAACGTCGTCAACGTCAACATGCCCCCGCTGCGCGACCGCCTCGGTGACGTGCCGTTATTGGCATCACACTTCCTTGAAAAACACTGCAAAGAACTCGGCCGCTCGCGCCGCTTCAACGAGGAAGTCACCGAAGCGCTTCGCCACTACACCTGGCCCGGCAACGTGCGCGAACTGGAAAACGCCGTCGAACGCGCCGTCGTGCTCAGCAAGAACAACGAGATCGAACTCACCGACCTGCCCGAACCCATCATCGCCGCAACGAACCCGGGCCTCGCGCCCACAGGTGTCGTTGGATCACATAACGCAACTTCCGGGGGCGGGGGTGGGGGGGTGATCCCCGCGCTGGCCAACGGCTGGACACCGATGTCCCTAGCCGATGCGCTCCAGGAACCCGAGCGCCGCATCATCATCGCCGCCCTCGAAGCCAACGACTGGAACCGCCAGGAGACGGCCAAGCAACTCGATATCAACCGCAGCACCCTCTACAAAAAAATCAAGCAATACCACCTCGATGAGCCCGCCTGACCTGTCAACGTCGAGTAGGTCACCCTATAATGCACGAATGAAACACACGCGCGTCCATCCACACCGCGCCTTGTTATTGATCACCTACACGATCGCATTAGGCGTGCTCGCGGTCTTGGTAGGCGGCCGCTTGGGCGACACGACCTTCAACACGATCTGCGGGATCGGCGCAATCACCTGGATCCTGCTTCTAGCGAACTGGGTCGTCATCCGGTAAATAGCCTCACCAAGCCGCGGGCTGCGAAGCTGCCGCGGGTAAAAACCGCTCAATCATCAATAATCCCCCCCGCGGGCGGGCCGGCGGCTGTTTTCTCAACGCCAACCCTTGATCACTAACCACAAAGATACCCGCCCCTTCGCTTCGCTCAGGACCGGCGTTGGCGTGGAGTTCCTACCCAACCACCAACCACCAACCACCACAAAGATAGTATTTAGGCTAAATACTATCTTTACTTCACCGGGTCGCCCATCCCCATAGGGCAACTGTTATATAATCTGCCCCATGAACACAAACCCCCTCAACCGCCGTGAATTCCTCGCCACCACCGCACTTGCTGCCGGCGCACTGGCGCTGCCGGGGCATGGTTCAAAAACGCTCGCCGCCAATAGCGCGACCGCAGCATCCGCAGAAACAACTTCCGGGGGCGCAACTTCCGGGGGCGAACCTTTCCGCTTCGTCCACCTCACCGACATGCATGTCACGCCACGACGCCACGGCGATGAGGGTTATCTCAAGTGCATCGAATCCATCAAAGCACTGACCCCCAAAGTCGACTTCGCGCAGATGGGCGGCGACCTTGCCTTCGACGGCATGTACACCGAGAAGGCCAAGTACATCGAGCAGGTCCGCATCTATAAAGAAGTCTCCGACTCACTCGGCATCCCGTACTACAACTGCATGGGCAATCACGACCCGCTCGGTTGGAGTTCTCGTCGCAAGGTCGAACTGAACGATCCGGACATCGGCAAGAAGTACATCATGGACCAGCTCGAATGGGAAAGCCCGTACTACAGCTACAACCACAAGGGCTGGCACTTCGCGGTCCTCGACTGCATCTACCCAACGCAAACCGATGACGGCCCGGGCTACGAAGCGCGCATCGGCGATGAACAACTCGAATGGCTCGCCTACGACCTTGGCTCAGCGGGCGACCGACCGAAGATCGTCACCACGCACATCGCCGCCTACTGCAACATCGCACAGCAGCAGGGCGATCCCAAAGCCGAAGGCATGCCCGCGTGGGCCATTGTCCGCGACACGCTCAAACTCCAGAAGATCCTCGAACGCCACGGTGTCAAAGCGCTACTGCAAGGCCATACCCACCGCCCCGAAGAATATCGCTGGCACGATGTCTGGTACCTGACCAGCCCCGCCGTCTCAGGCTCCTGGTGGGCCGGCGACTTCAACGGCTGCGGCCCCGGCTACACCATCTTCGAATGCCACCCCAGCGGCGAACTCACCTGGGCCATGGTCCCCTACGACTGGCAAGCTAAGCTCGACCCTAACGATGAACTCGAACGCAAACGCAACGCCGAAAAGAAAGCCGCGGATGAAGAACAAATCCGCCTCCGCGATATGGAACGCGCAGGGAAGAAGTGATTCACCGCAGAGCACACAGAGTTCCCAGAGTTAAACCAACGCCGCACTATTAGCATGTATCCACTCCCTCTCCCCCGCGGGAGAGGGTCGGGGTGAGGGCCAACCAGGCCTGAACGTCACAACTCATCACACCGGTTTTGGATGCACCGTGTTATAATTGGATACACACCACACCTTCCGGAGACCGGCGATGGATATCCCGCCACAACCTGCAAACCAACCCGCCAATCCGAATCCGGGCCGATTCAAACTCGCCAAAATCCTCATCGGCAGCACCCTCCTGCTGCTGATCATCATCGGTCTCCTCTTACCCGCTCTCGGCGCAGCACGCAGGTCAGCCCGCTGCATGAAAAACACAACGCAGGTCCGAGGCATCACACAAGGCATGGTTACCTATGCCGGCGGCAACAACGAATACATGCCCGGGCTCAATGGCAACGGCTACCTCATCCGCGATGTCGACGGCGACAACGACGACCGCATGCCGTTCACCAGCCACGGCGGAACCGTCGAAGGTCGTTTCTGGCTCATGCTCGATAACAACAACTTCTCCGGCGACTACATCATCAGCCCCGCTGAAACCAAAACCCCTTGGACCACCGGCGAAGTTACCTCCGCCAACTACTCCTACGCCATGCTCAACATCCACAGCGATGGCCGCACGCTACCGGACGATCAAACATACCCCGACCAGGCCGGGCGCGCAAGTGCATGGAAGCAATCCATCAATCCACGGGAAGTACTTGTCTCGGCCCGCGCCCGCATCCCCGGCGGCAAGATCGGCAATAACTACGACAAGATCTACAGCATCCACACATCAGAAGGTGAGTCATGGGCAGGCGAAGTCGGCCACGGCGATGGCAGCACAACGTTTGAAAAGCCATCCTCGCTCGACACCCAATACGGCAACGGCCCCGCTATCAAAGCCGACCGCCTCTTCGCGAAAGATCAGGACAGTATCAAAAAGATCGACAAACTCATCGACCCCAATGCCACATGGGACGACACCGCCAACGCATTACTCGGTTATACCTCCGTCGGCTATGAAGACCCCGACATCGCCAGCGATTAATCATCCACATTCCGGAGCACGAACATGGACCCGCAACCAAATCAAAACGAAACCTCTTCAGATGAACACGTCCAACTGAACTCAAAAAGCCTGACCAAACTCATCGCGATCATTGTCGTAACTGCCATCCTTGCACTGCTCGTGCTGGCGATCGTCCTGCCGGTACTGAATCAGTCACGTGGGGGCGGACACCGACTCATGAAAAACACCACCCAGATCCGCGGCATTTGTCAGGGCATGGTCACCTACGCTAACGGCAACAAGGAACATATGCCCGGCGTCGATAGCAAGGGCTATATCCATTACGACAACGGCGATCCATTCACCTCGGATACCGGTGCATCGGGCCACGGAGCAACTATTGAAGCACGCTACTGGATCATGCTGGATAACAACAACTTCTCCGGCGACTACATCATCAGCCCCGCTGAAACCAAAACCGTCTGGATGACCGGCCCGGTCACCTCCGCCAATTACTCCTACGCCATGCTCAACATCCACGACGACGCCAACTCACCAAACAGGATGGAAGAAAAGATCCGCCCGAACCAAGCCGGCAGGGCTCGCGAGTGGAAACAATCGATCAACACACAGGCCGTGCTACTCGCCGACCGTGCCCGCATCCCCGGCGGCCGTATCGGCAACAACTACGACAAGATCTACAGCATCCACACATCCGAAGATGACGAAGAATGGGCCGGCAGCATCGGTCGCGGCGACGGCAGCGCTTTGTTCGAACAGGGAAGCGTAACCGATACCAAATACGGTGCCGGCTCCGCCATCGAAGCCGACCGCCTCTTTGCAAAAGAACAGGATAGCAGTCGAGGTATCGACAAACTCACCGACCCCAATGCAACTTGGGACGACACCGCCAACGCGCTGCTGGGGTATACGTCTGTTGGGTATGACGATGGGGACATCGCCAGTGAATAATGGTTATCGACGATGTGCGAGCAAGCTCGCACGCTAAACATGATTGGATTCATTTAACTGTATCATTGCACACCCGTTTAGCGCCGGAGTTTACTCCGACATATCCGACATCACTGCTGTCCAAAACAATTCATGAATGTCCTTCCGGGCGGCGATTGTAGCCGTTGAGGCGTGTTTTCGCGGCGTGTGGGGCCGGCGGCGGGTTGAGGTTGGTCGATCTGCTGTCCAAGTGTTTTCAAGCGAACAATGCCAACTGCGTCGGCGGCGGATCGGGCGGTTTGGTGTACGGTTCGTCCAGCCAACGCCACAGGTCCCGGTACACCAGCAGGTTCATCCGCAGCATGGCCGCGAGGTTGGACAGGCTCCAGCCGAAGCTTGATCGCAGCTTCAGCAGCTTGAGGATCAGCATCGCGATCAGTGCTGTCCAAAGCTGGACCCGCACCGCGTTGGCGCTGGTGCCCAGGAACGTCTTGACGTGCAGGTTCTGCTTCAACGCTTTGAAGAACAGCTCGATCTGCCAGCGTTCTTTGTAGATCGCCGCCAGCGTCGTCGCGCCGAACGTCAGGTGGTTGCTCAGCAGCTCGATCGTTCGGCGGTTCGCTTCGTCCCACACCACCACCCGGCGCAGCCGATGCGGGCAGGCGGCGTGGCTTCTTGTGCCCGCCAGCTCGATGACCTGGTCGGAGAGGATGTTACGATTCATCGGCACGGCACGCTCTTGGATCACGTTGTAGTCCAGGTTCGACTTGCACCGCGTGACGAACCACACGCCTTGCTCGCACCACGTGCCAAACAGGCCAAAGTCGGTGTAACCGCGGTCCACCGCCACGACCGTGCCCGGCTCAAAACGCAGTGTTTTAGCGGGGTTCACATCGTGCACCTTGCCCTCGGTCACCAGCGCCCAGCTCGGTAAGCAGCCTTGATGATCCAACTGAAGGTGCAGCTTCACCGCGCCCTTGGTCCGCCGGAACCGCGCCCAGTCGAACACCTGGGCACACAAGTCGATCACCGTCGCGTCCAGACTCACCAGCGGGTTCTTGAAGCGGAACCGACGCCCCCGGATGGCCTGCCGACCCGCCAACACCCGCGCCTGATCGAGCACCTGGTAGAACACCGCCTCGTAAAGCTCCCACGGCCGATGGGCGTTGGCGTAGCTGAGCGTCGACCGCGCCGGCGCCGCCGACACGCCCAGGTGACGCAGCCTGCCCATCGCGCACGCCAGGCCGCCGCAGACCTCCCGCAGCGAGTGCGCCCCGCCCAACTGCGCAAAGAGCATCGCCACCAGTTGGTCCCAGCAGGTAAACCCCTTCGCCCCACGCTCGGCATCAAACTCACGCACCCGCCGATCAAACCCCGGCCGATCGATCAGACTCAACACTTGTGCAAACAGGCTTGCGACGCGTACCATGGGCGTGTCTCCGTTGGGCTTCGAGGACGATTAGACAACGCCATCGTAGCCGCAACGGAGACTTTTTCATTGATAAACTATGGATCGCTGTTTTGGACAAGAGTGATCCGACATAACAAATTCACAAACCATCGTACGGCGTCACAAACTTCCAGCGCTGCGTCTTAAACCCCGCCTTGATCGGGTTGCGCTCGACGTATCGGATCGCACGCACGATACTTTCGGGCGTGTTCAGATATACCTTCCATTCACCTTTTGCCCACGGTGAATAACCGAGCCCCAGGCCGTCTTTGTTCAACCGTTGCGTGGCTTTTGCTTTTAAACGTCGCGCGATCTGTTCGCATGTGTGCACTGAATGACGCGCAATCACCATGTGAACATGGTCCATCATGACCGCGCAGGCACAAACGAGATAACTGTTTGCTGCACACACATCCGCAAAACCATTTGCAACCGCCCGCGCCTGTTTGCCGTTGAATTGAACCGGCGGACGGACCAGCGCGGCCTTCGCCGCATCACGCAACGCATAATCATGTTCGATCCCTGCCACCGATCGGCGTGTGGTTACTGTCGTTGCCGGGCCGAAGCGCAACAACTCGTATCGACGAACTTCATCAGACCACGAACCACGCGGATCGTTCGGCAACCAGAATCCGTAACAGGAAAGTATGAGGTGAGATGCCCGGATCATGCAATGGATCGTAACCAACACGACTGCATATGTAAATAAAAAACGGGCGAGTAAACTCGCCCGCTAAACGTTCATTTCGGTAACATCAACCCCCCCGTTTAGCGTCGGAGTTCACTCCGACATCGCGGCAACGCCGCGTCCTCCCCGGAAGTTATCAATTACCCGCTCAGATCAACCCACGTTCCGCCAGCGCGTCCAACAGCGCCTGAACCGATTCTTCGATGCTCAGTTCATGCGTCTTGATGACGACTTCAGGCTTCTCGGGTGCTTCGAACGGATCGTCGATGCCGGTGAAACCCTTGATCTCGCCGGCGCGGGCCTTCTTGTACAGGCCCTTGGGATCACGCTTCTCGGCCTCTTCCAGGGAGCAGTCGACGTGGACTTCCAGGAACGGGATGTTGGCCGATTCATGCAGTTCGCGGACCATGTCGCGGGCGGCCCGGTAGGGGCTGATGAAGCTGGTGATGCTGATGATCCCGGCATCGGCGAAGAGCTTGGTCACCTCGCCGATCCGGCGGATGTTTTCGTCGCGGTCCTCGGCACTGAAGCCCAGGTTCTTGTTCAGGCCCATGCGGATGTTGTCGCCGTCCAGACGGTAGGCGTGCTTGCCGCGTTGCATGAGTACCTGCTCTAAAGCCACTGCTACAGTGGACTTACCGCTGCCGGACAGGCCGGTCATCCACAGGGTGCAGCCCTTTTGGCCCATGTTCTTCTGGCGCTCTTCCGGCGTCACTTTGCCTTCGTGCCAGGTGATGTTCGTTGCTTTCTGCTCTGCCATTCTTTTGCTACCTCAACATTTAAAAAGGGGTGACTCAATTCAGGATCATGGATCGTAGCGGATACCCCGCCGTATGCAATCCGGCCCCGCCTGTATCGCTGACACATCACTTATAGGCGGTCGGCAAAACACTACCGGACGTTAGACCAATACTCGCCGATTCCTATTGATCGAGCCGCTTCGCTTGGCCGATGCATTACCGGTGCGAACACGCACAAAAACGAGGCAAACCCCATCCGGCCACTTTGTGAAAGGGCTCTTCTATGCTTAAACGCCTCCTCGCGGTCCTGGCGTTACTCATCGCTTGCAACACATCGGCTGGCGTCACCGTCAGCTTCAATGATCCCGGGCAATCCGGCCAGTGGTACCTGGACGCGCTGAACTTCGGCGACGCCTGGGCCCAGCTAATCGAACTGCCGACCCGAGGCCAGGTCACCGTCGCCGTCGTCGACTCCGGCTTCGACACCAATCACGTCGACCTGCAAGCCAACCTCGCTGTCGCCAGCGGCATCAACGTCGTCGATGGCTCCAAGAACATCTCGGCGGTTAACCCCCACGGCACGGGCACCATCGGTATCCTCGCCGCAACCAGTGGTAACGGTGAAGGCATCACCCAGGCCGCATGGTCCGCCGAGGCCATCCCCATCCGTGTCAGCAACCGCTCCGACGGCGCCGCCTACACCACCCACCTCGCCGCGGGCATCCGCTACGCCGCCGACGCCGGCGCTCGTGTCATCAACGTCAGCTACTCCGGCGTACAATTGGGCATACTCAACCGCGCCGCCAAGTACGCTCAGAGCAAAGGCGCGATCGTCTTCATGGCCGCGGGCAACGATGGCCTAGTGCACAAAAACTGGCGAAACCAAAAGTTCCTCATCGCTGTCGGCGCCACCGATCAGGGCGGCGACGTCACCTACTTCTCCAGCCGTGGTAAGTTCGTCGACCTCGTCGCGCCGGGCAGCAACATCCTCAGCCTTACAACCAAAGACCGAACCTATAGCTGGTACGGCACAAGCTTCTCCTCACCCATCGCCGCCAGCGTCGCCGCGCTGATGCTTACCGCCAATCCCGAACTCGCACCGTGGCAGGTCCGCAACATCCTCTTCAGCACCGCCGTCGACATCGGCGCCGATGGTAAAGATTGGGATTCCGGCTTCGGCCTGATCGATGCAAATGCAGCCGTCGCCCTCGCCATCGCCACCAAGGGCCGGTACACCGGTGACGCGTTTGGCGATCCGATCACGCTCATCGATAATGACCTGTCCACCCACTCGGGCTTAAAACTCATCAGTCAACTCAACGCGGTCGAAGAAGTAACAACCGGACAATACGGTGCGAACACCGTTCCGGAACCCGGCATGCTTTTACTCATGCTTACGGGGTTAACTTTCATGTTCGGGCTGCCTAGGATTAAGCGTAGGGCGTAACGATGACACCACCCGGCGCTTTAACAAATTCCTTACGTCCCACAGGGACTGATCCCGTTTTCACCAGCGTGACCGCGAGGTTGTGCTACGCGCCTGAATTTTACAGCCTCGAACCGACATCGAGTGGAGATTCCATGACACCGCATATGCCCGAGCCGATCGAACACGCTCTGCGCCCGCTCTTCGAAGCCTTGCCCATCGACCAGGCCATGAACCACCTTGTCGTCAACGGCCACGGCCCGAGCAAGCACGCACACCTCGTCGAACAAGCACTCAAAAACCCGGCGCTGAAAAACAAACCCGGCCTCGAAGCAGCGCTATGGCTGTACGTCGACGATCTCGAAAAATCACACAAAGTCAGCCAGCAGATGCACCGCCCGTCCGGCTCCTTCTGGCACGCCATCATGCACCGACGCGAGGGTGACTTCTGCAACAGCCATTACTGGTACCGCAAGATCGGACAGCACCCGGTACTCACCAGGGTCGACGCCGGCGGCGGCGGGGCGGGCGCAGGCACCGCGATCGGCGGCTACGAACCACACCACTTCGTCGACCGTGTCGAACAAGCCTCCGCCCAGAACAGCGACTCCCCCGAACTCGTCGCCATGCAAAGACTCGAATGGGTCGCCCTCTTCGAACACTGTATCGAAAACCACTAAACACGCTGATGCTTTCCCCCTCTCCCCCCGGGAGAGGGCCGGGGTGAGGGCCGACAACCTTACGTCTTACTTCATCATCTTCGCCTTCAAAAACGCATCCAACTACGCTTCCGCGCGCACCGGCAACACCATGTCCACCAGCATCAACACCGCCAATCCCACGAAACAGCCCGGTACCAGGTAAAACGCCGCCCGCAATCCGCCCGCGTAATCTCCCACCAATCCCATCAGCCACGTAAACACGCCGCAGCCCGGCACGCCCGCGCACGAAAGCAGGATAAACATCATCGTGCTGTCACGGTCCGGCAAGCGATCCGTGCTGTAGCTCTGAATACTCGGCCAGAACGGCGCCGTCGCCAATCCCGACACAAACAACAAACCAAACAACCACCACAACTCCGTCAACCACGGGATCGAATAACTCACAAGCGCTGCCACCAACGCAGACACAAACACTAGCCGGTTCAAGTGATGTTGCCGGATCAGGTATCCCCAACCCGTCCGCCCAAGGAACATCCCCCCGGCAAAACAGGCGACACCCGCGCCGCCCGCCCACGCGGTTGCCGCAAAGTGGAGCTGGATATAACTCGCACTCCAGAACGTCAGACAATACTCACCGCCGCCGGCTAAAAACATCGCCGCATAAAACAACCAGAATCGCCGCGTTTTCAGGATCGCCTTGATGTGCCCCCATACTACCGTCCAATGCACCGGCTCAAGATGCTCCGGATACGCCTTGTCTTTCGGCGCAGGTTGAAAAATCAACGCCGAAGCTAAAAACGTCAGACACGCCGCACCCACGACAAGCAAACGCCACGACACACCCACCGCAATCAATCCACCGGCTACCAGCACCGTCGTCAACACACCGACCGGCCAGAATGCATGCGCGAAGTTGATGTACCTGCCCGATTCTTGTGGATGCATCGCCTGCACAAACGGCGTCGCCAATGCTTCAAGCACGCCTTGACCGAGCCCCAAAATCATGATCGCAGCGAACAATACCGCGTACACCGGCGCCGATGCACAGACGAGCAACCCCACGCCCATCAACACCACCGCCAACCCCATCGTCCGCCGCTTGCCCCAGCGACCCGCAATAAAACCTGCCAACAACATCGCCGCCACCATCGGCACAGTACTCGCCAACGGCAAAGCCCCGCCCGCCGACATCCCGCCTTCCTCAAGATCAAAACCCAGATCCACCGCCAACGCCACTAGCGCAATCGGCAACACCACCGACCCCGAAGCGTAAGCAAAAAAACTCACAAACGCCGCCACGTCATACCGGCCAAATGTCATCCGTCCCACATACCACCTGCTTCCAACCGCTCTATATAGCCCGACCATCCTGGTCGGGTCTTTGTCAGGCAAACATATTGATTAAACCAGATAGTAATCCACGAATACCAAATGCACGAATGGAGAAGGGTGTGGGGTGTGGGGTGTGGGGTGTGGGGTGTGGGGTGTGGGGTGTGGGGTGTGGGGTGTGGGGTGTGGGGTGTGGGGTGTGGGGTGTGGGGTGTGGGGTGTGGGGTGTGGGGTGTGGGGTGTGGGGTGTGGGGTGTGGGGTGTGGGAATTGTATTGCTAATGGCTAACGGCTAAAGGCTAATGGCTTCCCTCCCCCCCCAACGCCGGTCCTGAGCGAAGCGAAGGGGCGGGTATCCCTAGATTCCCAATCGATAGCACTTCATTACTTTTTATTCGGCGCCAACCCTTAACCCAAATCAAACCACACAACACCTTATCCCTCTTATCCGTGTTCATCTGTGTCCATCCGTGGCTAAATATTCTTGTTTCAGTACCCCTAAAAAAGGTGTCGGATACCATTTATTTCAAGACACCGCGCAACAAAAAAGGCTCGTACCCTCGCAAGAAGGTACGGGCCTTGCCATGCACCCCGGTCAGGCTTCATATCAGTCCGCGTAGTAGAAGTGGATCCCGTACCGGCAGTAGTGGGGCGTCCACACACGTTTCCAGTAGCCGTCGGCGATCACCACGGTGTAAGGCTCGCCGTAGTAGTCGTATCGCGTTTCCAGCACCGGCTCGCACCACTTCCAGATGTAGTAGCCACCCGTGCAGCAGTCGTGTCTGCGGTGGCCGTGCTCATAGTGGTAGCCGCAATCCGTACCGAGGATCACACGCACGCTGAAGATGTCGCCCCAATCGCAGTAGTCGTAATCGCGCTTGTAGACGCAACTGCTGGGGCGGTAGCCGTAGTATGGCCGGGGCGTGTAGTACACCTTGGGTCTGGGCGCCCGATAGTGCACGTATGGTGCTCGGTATCTGGTGCGATCGTGGTTCGCTGCCCAGCGCAGCGCCCGTGCCTTGTCATCCAACCGTGCGTCGCGCTGCCGCAACACCTGCTTGGTTGCCTGCACATTGTTGGCGAATCGCTGCTTGGCTTCTCGCAGATCCTGTCGCTGCTCGATCCGCTTCTGCTCTAAACGCTGCTCCTGCTTGCGGACGATGGCCTGACGCTCTGCCAGCTTCTTCTTCTGCGCGTTCACGCCCCAGTTTGCGCCACGCACCGTCAAGGTCTGCTTCGCGGCCGCCTTTTGCATCGCACGCTTTTCCGCCGCTCGCTGCTGGGCCGCTTGTTGCGCCGCCGCTTCCTGCGCTGCTCTCTGACGAGTCTCACGCTGTTGCTGCGCTTGACGCTGCTCGGTCTTGCGTTGCTGCGCTTCTCGCTCCGCACGCTGACGCTGCTGTGCTTCACGCTGTGCCGCCTTGCGTTGCTCTGCTTCACGTTCTGCGGCTTTGCGCTGCTGCGCATCTCGCTGTGCCGCCTTACGCTGCTGCGCTTCGCGCTGTTCCTTGCGGCGCTGTTGCGCCTCTCGCTCCGCACGCTGACGCTGTTGCGCCTCACGTTGAGCCTGTGCCTTGCGTTCAGATTCCTGTCGTTGCTTCGCCTCTTGCTGCTTGCGCTGCTGCTCGGCCCGGGCCTTGCTGTTATCGCGCTGCGGGTTGCGGTTGTTCCCAGCCCGCTGATTATCCCGCTGCTTCTCTGAACGGGCCTTGGGATTACGTCCGAACGACTGCTGGTCGACCTGGGCGCTGACCTGGGCCTGCTGCTTCTTCACAGGCTGCCGAGAAGCGGCCTCGGCGGGCAACACCAGCGCACCCACCGCCAGCACCGCCGTGATCCACGCCGCAGTCTTGATCGTGTTGGACCGTGTCATGATGAGCCTCCTTCCGGTTTAGGGCCATGACGTGGGCCGTGTCGTTGCGGCCCGGTCTCGTCCAGGCGTCCCGTTTCATGTCGCCTTTCCACTTTCAAGCCCAGCACACGCGGATTTAGCACCGAAAGGAGATCCGCCTAAACATGCAATTCATTGATAAAACACGTTTTAAAAATTTTCTAAAACTTTTATCCCTGCCCCCGCCTCGCATAAGTGGTGCGCAGAATCGCAAAAAAAAACTTCCCTGTTCTAAGCGATTGAATTAAAATGAATTACAAATGAACCCGCCGGGAACCTTTCCACGACACATGCGTCAAAACCGTCGGGTTCGTACGTTGTACTAGTGAGGGTACGAATTCTCACAAAGGAGTCTCGCAATGCGAAACAAACGATTCATCAAGATCCTGGCAGTACTGGCGGCCGTCACCGTCTCACTGTGGCTGGCCAGCCCGTCCAACGCTGAGTCCGGTTGCCACAAGATCAAAGGCAAGGGCGGCAACGGCACCCCCAACAACGCCGTCCAAGTCATCAGCTAACCACCAACCTCACGTTGAGCGCTATGCCCGTCACGCAACGAGCCAACCCGATCTACTTAGAGCCGCAAGGCGGTGACGAAGAAAGTCACGCCCCGCGGATGCTCTACGTAGACTTCGCGCAGCTCGAAGCCACCGTGTCGGGCCCCGAGGCGCTGCGTGTCTACAAGCAGCAGCAAGCACGCCGAGCCGCGCCGCACCATCGCGTCACCACGGTCGACAACGAAGTCACCGCGCTACGCAGCAACGTGCAGGACGCGGCCCGCGCGCTGCTTACCTGGCTCGCTTCCATCACGCAGCACGCCCAACCCAACGATGCCGACGCGCCCGAAAACCTCGACCGCGTGCTCGACCGCTGCCTGCGCCCCGGCTCAGACACCACAGCGATCAACTACAGCGCACTGACCGAGGAAGTGAACCGGGCGCTCGGTACAGACTTCAGCCCCAAGCGCATCCAGACCGCCGTCCGGCACCTGCGCGACGCGGCTTCACAAAGTCACAGCAACCCGGCGCCCCAACGCAATAACACGCTCGCCGAACGTTTCGACGCGCTCTATTGCAAACTGCAAACACAACATGATGAGCTGCTTGCTGCCAGCGACGCCGGCGGACACGTGCTGCGTCGTGCCGTAGCGCATGATGTGCTGGCGGCGCTGCGTGCCTCAGCAGGCCGACTCATCGAATGCGGCTACGGTGAAGGCATCCCCGATTACGTCGACCTCGACGCGACCCGCGAACGCTTCCTCGCCTACATCCGCCGGGCCATCAATCAGTCTCACGAAGGCACCGGCCTGCGTGAAGACCTCGACCGTCTGCTCGCCGCCCTGCGCGACCACGACGATTCAAGCGAAGCGGATATGCAACTGGTCGTCGCCGGCGCGAACGTCGTCGCCGACCTGGTCGGTCCGGATTCCCTGGCGGGCCTGATGGCACGGCTCAACTTGCTGATGGTCGGCCGGCCCATGCTCGAATCCGAATTCTTCGTCGCCAAGATGCTAGAACTGGCAGAAGCAGCGGGGCAGTTAGTCCACGACCGCGCCACACAAACGGATATGGCCTGGGTCCGCCTGCAACCGCAAGACCGTCGCACGCCCAGCCCCAACCGCGTCCGCAGCTACTGCCTCAACAACGCCGCGACCCACATCCTTCAACGCCTGCATACCGGTGATCTCACCGGCCAGAAGTGGTTCGCCACCGCGCAACAGTGCTACGAAACCATGTACAAGCACGACCGCGGCTTCCGCCTGCTCAAAACCACCGAAGCCATCATGCTCTGCGTGCTCAGCGACATGACCCACAGCAGCGCCCCGGCCGAAGAGCTGTTCAACAAACTCGGCTACGAAAAATCACTCGAACTGCTCGGCGACCTGACCCGTTTCGACAACAGCCCCGCCATCAACCAGCTCGTCCGCACACACGCCGACCTGGCGCACCCCGGCATCGCATCCCAGTTGTTGGTCATCCCCGAATAATTTAGCCCCCAAAACTTAGCCCCCGGCTTGCCGGGGGTAACACGACAATCTTCCGTTAACCATTGCGCGCGGGCTGGCAGCTCGCGGCTATTGGCTTATAAATATCCACCAATAACCAATCGTCCCTGCCAATGAATCTTTTTTATCCCGCCGCCTCGCGTGCGATCATCGCGTTGTGGACGACGACCATCACATCGAACAGCGCGTGTGCGCCGACGACCAACCCGAAACCGCGCAGCAGGTAGATCGTCGCCAGGTAAAAACCGGCCAGCGTGTAAAACGCGAACAGACCCCACCTCACACCTTCCACAGAAAACCCGACCATCGAATCAGGCGACGCCTTGAGAAAGTGATAAAACGCAAACGCAAGCGATGTCACCGCGACCGCACCGGCCCCGCCATACTTCTCCGGCAGGGCAAGCACATCCACTAGCAACATGTGTAATAACGCGATCCCGATCAGCCTGAACAGCAACTCTTCATAGATCCCCGCTCCGACGCTGAAAACCAGTTCGTCTTGCCACGTAAACGGCGGAGGGTCCTTTGTTGCCGAGCTCACGACCGCCTGTAGCACCTCACCTGTGGATGTGGCATCTCCCGTCTGCGCCGCGATTTCACGCACGAGTACCAGCATGAAAACGAATAACGGCAACGCCCATGCAAACGCTTCCGTCCACATCACCGCGTGCAACTTCAATTCAGGCTTCCACGGGTCCCGCCGAACCAGGTGCATGCAGGACAATACGACCACAACGATGATCGCAGGCAGATACACACCCGTCACGCCTAGCTGTTCAAAGCCCAGACCCAGCAGCGACTCGGCGAGGTTCGGAGGCAGCCGATCACCGCCGGCCGGCGCCTGCCACCACGTGCCCAGTTCGTACAACACCAGCAGGGGCATCAAAAAGTACAGCCCCTGCAACGGCCACTGGGCGCGTTCCCAGTAGCCGGCATACGCACGGTTGGCAAGATGTGAACTCGATTCTTCAGACAACGGTTCAGACCCCTCACGGGGCGTGTTCGGTTTTCCTCGTTATCAAACAGCCGCCGCAGGCGACCGGCCTATTATTCCGAATCATACGTCAGCACCGCGTGTACCGACCCATGTTCGCCGACCAACTCCCGACCGGGCAAAAAGCCCAGTTCGATCAGGACCGTGATGCCCACGATGTTCCCGCCCATCTTCTTGACCAGGTCGCAACTGGCTTTCATCGTCCCGCCGGTCGCCAGCAGGTCGTCGACCATTAATACACGCTGGCCCTCGACGACGGAGTCGGTGTGGATCTCCAGCGTGTCCGTGCCGTACTCCAGATCGTAGCTGATCGAATGCGTCTGGGCGGGCAGTTTGTTGGGCTTGCGGATCGGCACGAAACCGGCCGACAGCGCCTGCGCGATCGCTGTTCCGAAGATGAAGCCCCGGCTCTCCGCGCCGCAGACCAGGTCCACACCTTTACCCCGCCAGGGGCTGGCCATCAGCTCCACCGCCATCGCCAGCCCGGCCGGGTCACGCAGTAGCGGGGTGATGTCTTTAAATTGAATCCCGGGCTTGGGCCAGTCCGGCACGTTACGGATGAGGGAGTCTAGGTTCATGGGTGTAAGTTCGGGTATCGGGGTTCGGGTATCGGGTATCGGGTATCGGGTATCGGAGATCAAGCTTCAAAGGTCAGGCCAAATACGTCAATCAACCGATACAACGTGTACAGCTACATCGGTCACGTTGTACCATGACATACACGCCCTGTCTTGTACCATCAGCAAACAGGCCGATACCCGACACCCGAAACACGATACCCGATCCATGGATTCATTCATCATCAACGGCGGGCGAGAACTCAAAGGCACGGTCCGCGTGCATGGCTCGAAGAACGCCAGCCTACCGCTCATGGCCGCGGCGCTACTCACCGACCAGCCCCTGACGCTGCACGACGTGCCCGACCTCTCCGATATCCGCAACATGAAACGCCTGCTGGCCACCCTCGGCTGCACCGTCGAACACGCCGGCGACGAACCGGTCAGCAGGACGCTGACGCTACACGCGACCGATCCTTCGCTGACCGAGGCGCCTTACGAGATCGTCAAAACCATGCGGGCAGGCATCTGCGTGCTCGGGCCCGTGCTCGCTAAACGCGGAAAAGCCCGCGTCTCCATGCCCGGCGGCTGCGCGATCGGCGACCGTCCCGTCGACCTGCACCTGCGCGGCCTCAAAGCCCTCGGCGCTGAAATCTCACTCGATGCAGGCGATATCGTGGCCGTCGCGCCGGGACCTGACAAGAAACTGATCGGCGCTCACGTCTTCCTCGGCGGGCCATCCGGCTCTACCGTCCTCGGCACCGCCAACGTCATGTGTGCCGCCACGCTCGCCAAGGGACAGACCATCATCGAGTCCGCCGCCTGCGAACCGGAAATCGAAGACCTCGCCCACATGCTCATCAAGATGGGCGCCAAAATCCAGGGCGCGGGCTCGCCACGGCTGATCATCGACGGCGTTGATGAACTCAACGGCACCGACCACTGCATCATCCCCGACCGAATCGAGGCCGGCACGTACGTCTTCGCCGCCGCAATCACCCGTAGCAAGATCACGCTCGAAAACTTCCCGACCGACGCCCTCGGCGCAGCGCTCGACCGCCTGCAAGCCATCGGCGTCGATGTCGCACCTGTCGCGGATTCAGACAAAACTCCCGGGGCATTTGACCGCCACCGCGGTGCAGTCACCATCAACGTGCCCAACGGCCTCAAACCCGTGCAGGTCTTCACCCAACCGCACCCAGGCTTCCCCACCGACCTGCAAGCCCAGATCATGTCCCTGCTCTGCCTCGCCGACGGCAACAGCTCGATTACCGAAAAAATCTTCCCCGATCGCTTCCTGCACGTCGCGGAACTGCTGCGCATGGGCGCCAACCTCACACGCAACGGCCCAAGCGTCGTCGTCACCGGCGTCAAACAACTCGTCGGCGCGCCCGTCATGGCCTCCGACCTCCGAGCCTCCGCCGGCCTCGTCCTCGCAGGCCTCGCCGCCAAAGGCACCACCACCATCAACCGCGTCTACCACCTCGACCGCGGATACGAACGCATGGAACTCACCCTCCAATCCCTCGGCGCCGACATCCAACGCATCAGCAACTCAAACTAGCCACAAACACCTTCCCCCCCCAACGCCGGTCCTGAGCGCAGCGAAGGTCCGGGTAGCTTTCGGGTGTAGGGTGTAGGGTGTAGGGTGTAGGAATTTTATTTTCTGCTTTTCTGCTTCCCCCTCCCCCTCATTCGCGTCCATTTGCGTTCATTCGCGGCTAAAGCAAAACAGAATTGTTATCATGCCCCCATGTCCAACACCATCGACCCGCAAGTCCTGAAAATCATGCGTTGCCCCCTCACGCGTTCCCCGCTTAAGCAGCAGGGCGACGAACTCGTCGGCCAGGTCGGCGGCCTGCGATACCCCATCCGCGATGGCATCCCCATCCTGCTCATCGACGAAGCCGCCATGCCCGATGGCATCGCCAACCTCGACGAGTTCAAACATAAATTCGCCGACCAGATCCCCGACTAAATTAGCCCCTCACCTTACCAGAGGTATCCACACACAACCCACAACATCATTCGCCGCAAGCTGCCAGCCTGCGCGCCCACCAATCAGCAACCTTCGCACAATCCAAACACCTCCACTCAACTCTTCTCCGCGTCCTCCGCGCACTCTGCGGTTGAATCCCCCCGGCCGGCCGCGGCTAAACAGCTAATCCTCTTCCGGATACCGGTCGAGCACATTCCCATCCACATCCACCGCCAGGAAGCTGCGCTTATCCCCATCCAGCGTCACGCGGATCACATGCGATGCCGATGCGCTCTTGACCAGGTAAGGCCTCTGCTCCGGTGTCGCCACCTCGCGCGGCTTCTGACCCCACGCACCATCGCCCATATACAACACACCGTCCGGATCAGGCTTCCCGCCTTTCAACACGTGCGTCCGCTTGTACGTGTGGTCATGATGCTCGAACGAAACATCAACCCCGTATTCTTCAAACACCGGCACCCAGTACCGCCGCGCCAGCTCGCTGTACTTGCCGTCAAAATCACGATGCGATGGATACGCCGGCACGTGATACGCCGTAAACAAATGCGGCACATCCTGCCGCGCCGCCAGCACCTGCTTCAACCAATCCACCTGCGACTCATGTGATTCAAGATGCCCCGAATCCAATAACACAAATGACAGGTAGTCCCCGAAGTCCATCGTCGCGTACGACACCTCCGGATACAAGCCGCTAAACAGCGTCAGGAAGTAAGGCGATCTGCTGCGCGGCTGCCCGTACGAACCATCCACCTCGTGGTTGCCGATCGCACACACCATCGGGATCAGCCGGCCTTGCGGATCCACCATGTTCTCACGCCAGAGCCGCAGATACTTCACCCAACTCTCCGGCGTCCGACCATTCGCATACGCGCAGTCGCCACCGATGAAGCCAAACCAAGGCTCCCAGCTCGCCGCGATCTTGTGCAGCGGCGCAACGTTCGCCCCCCATCCCACATCACCGCCCTCGGCAAACACGAAAGGCCCATCCACTTCAGCAGGCGCCGTGCGGAAACGCAACGGGTTCATCGGCAAACCATCGATCGTGAACTGATACTCACCCGCCGGTTTCAAACCATCAAACTCAAAACGATGCACATACAGGCCCATCTCTTCATCAAACGTCCAGACACTGCCCTGCACATCCTTCGCCCGTGTCTTATCAACAACATCGCCCCCATTCGCATCCCATAGCTGCACCTCACGCGCCTCCGGCTTCCGCGTCTTCATCCACGCCGGCGCTACCGCATATGCCAACACCTCACCATCCATCTCAACATGAATCGTCCCCCAACGCTCGCCCTCGACCGACTGCTTTATTGGGAAAACGATGCCCGCAAGATCTTCGTCTTTGCGAATAACCGTCTGCCCGATCACTTCCCCGCCGCACTTCGCAACAAGCGTCTTGCCCGCCAATGCATCATCCGCGATCACATACATCGAAGCCACGGGCATCCCTGCACCAAACGCTTTATCAATGGTTCGGCTAATACCCGCCCACGCTCGCACCGGCTTGCCGCTCGGTTCATCCTCACCCACCAGCCTCAGGCTGTACATCGAATCCGGATTCTCATGCGCATCGTGGGCCCGGAACCAGACCAGCGTCTGCATGTCTTGTTCAGCATCCAGATCATTCACATAAAACTGAAATCCGAACGTGTCCCCAGCCTTCGGCCCGCCATTGTTTTTCTCCAGATTGCGCCAAGGCAACAACACCTCAATCACATACCCATCTTCCGTCACACTGCTCGCCGCCTTATACGCAAGCTCGTTCACGCGCTGCTTGCGATAGTCGTATTGCCACTGTCGTGTCTGCTCATACTTCTTATCCGCGCCCGGAGCGATCAACGCCTGGTAACGCTGATCCGAACCCACGCCCTTACCGATAAAACACTCGATCGAGTCACCCGCCCACAACGATTCGATATCATCCGACTCAAGCGCCGAGTCATCCTTCACCCGAATCATCAATAACAAACCTCGCGCATCCCAGCCGATCCTCGCTTTGGCACTCGCATCGTCCGCGGCAAACACCCCACCTCGTTCATCACGCATCATCCCCGGATCAAACCCGCGATCCCCCCAGTCGCCGACCAGCCCATCGATCTCAATCTCACTGACGCGCGGCACATCAAACGCCGGCACCCCATCACTCGCCCCCTCAACCAACGGGATCGGATCGCCTTCTTCCAGATACTGCACCACCATCGAAGTCGTCGGGTCCTTGAACCACGTCAAAAACAACGTGTCCGGCCCCTCCACCCCGTCCTGCCCCAAAACAGGCAAGCCGAGCATCCCAACGAGTAAGAAAACCAAACCACAAGCCGATCGTGTATTGAATGTATTCATCCCCATATAGTAACCAACAATCAGCATCCCAATAGTTGTCACATACAACCTAACCTGTGCGACCAGCAATTAGCCCTCCCCCTCAGCCGCAAGCTGCCAGCTTGCGCGCCACCTGCAACATCCACAGAATCCACAGATACCCCACCCACGGCTCTCAGCCGCTCCCTCGCGCGAGCCGGCGGCTCGCGGCTATGGCGCGCCTGATTGACCCGCTAACACAAAATTGACCAATCCCCCTCAGCCGCAAGCCGCCAGCTTGCGCGCCCTCAATCTGCAACATCCACAGAATCCGCAGATACATCACCTTCTGCTCTTCTCAGCGCCCTCCGTATTCTGGTAGCGGGTTGTTTGAACACTTTGGCGCATCGAAACCCACGGATTGCATCTGTGGGCCCCCCAGCAAGCCGAGTGTAATTGGATCAGGTAAGTGTGGCGGTTTACATTCGGTTATTATGTGTGAATGCCGTCCGGCCTGGTACCCGGACGTTTCAACTCATTTTCAAGGAGCCGGGTCCTATGGCCAAAATCCCTAAGAAAGTACTTGATCGTTTTTCAAAGCAAATCGGTTCATTTCAACGCATTCTCAGTGATGCACGCGATCGCGATGTAAACGAATCGGACACCGTCACGATTATTGCCGATATGCTCGGTAGCCTTTTCGGTTTTGACAAGTATTTAGAGGTGACCAGCGAACAGGCCATCAGAGCAACATACTGTGATCTGGCCGTTAAACTTGAAGGCTCCATCAAATACCTTATTGAAGTCAAAGCAATAGGATTGACATTAAAAGAAAACCACCTTCGTCAAGCGATCAACTACGGAGCCAACCAAGGAATTCCATGGGTAGTACTGACAAACGGTATCACTTGGAATATTTATGCTATTAAATTCGAGAAGCCCATTTCAGAGGAGTTGGTTTGTTCGTTCGATTTTCTTGAACTTAACCATCGCCAAAACGATGACGCTGCCAAACTATACCTACTCTGCAAAGAAGGCCTTGCCAAAGCAGCGATCGAAGAATTTCACCACTTTTCCCAACTTGTGAATAAATTTACTCTTGCCGCATTAATTTGTTCTGATTCCGTCACCAATTTACTTCGTCGTGAGTTAAAGCGACTTGAGCCCGGCATGAAAGTCTCGGCTGAAGACATCCAAACGTTGCTACCAGACGTGTTAAAACGAGAGGTTATGGAAGGTGATATCGCTTCACAGGCCAGAAGGCGCATCAAGCGTTCGTCTAATAAACCAAAACGACAGACCAAGAGTACTGATACCAAAAAGGATGTCTCGCCACCGAATCACTCTACGGGCGAGGATTGAGCGATTAACTGGAGTAATGTCCAACACCCAGTAACCCCATAGCCGCAAGCTGCCAGCTTGCGCGCCGTATACCTCCAATCTGCAACCTTCCCGCAATCCGCGGATACCTCACCTACAGCTCTTCTCTGTGCCCTCTGTGCCTCTGTGGTTACACATCCCTTCCCCCCTCGGGCAAGCCACCCGTTAAACAGCTATCATGCTTTGTTCGCAAAGATCACTGTATTCATGACTGAACCAAGTGATCGTGTTTCCGGTCCCTTCTCCCCTTGGGAGAAGGTTAGGATGAGGGCCGGGTGGATTGGGCGATCGATGTATGACCTTCCCCACGAATGGTGGACACGGGCGGGGGACAGCATAATGGCTGTCGAAGGAGTCCACTATGGCACGCAGGAAGTTCACACGAGAGTTCAAGATCTCGGCGGTACGGTTGGTCAATGAGCAGGGTTACAGCCCGAGCCAGGCGGCGAAGCAACTGGGGGTGGACCCGGCTTCGTTGCGGGCGTGGGTCAAGAAGTACTCTGCTGAGCAAGGGATGTCGCCGACGGGTGAGGGAGCGGTGCAGGCGGAGCTGCGTCGATTGCGCAAGGAGAACGCGGAGCTCCGGATGGAGCGAGAGATTTTAAAAAAAGCGGCGGCGTTCTTCGCGAAGGAGCAGCCGTGAGGTACGCGTTCATTGACAAGCATCGGGCGTGTTGGCCGGTGAAGGTCACCTGCCGGGTGCTGCGTGTGTCGCGTAGCGGGTTCTACGCGTGGCGTCGCCGTGAGCCGAGCGAACCGGCGCGTCGTCGGGAGGCATTGGGCCATCGCATCGGCAAGGTTTACGAACAGAGCCGGGGGACCTACGGCAGCCCGCGTGTGCACCGCGCGTTGATCGCGCGGGGTGAATCGGTGTGTCTGAACACGGTGGCGAAGGTGATGAAAAGCCTGCAAATCAAGGCGAAAACCGCCGGATCGTTCGTGCCGCGCACGACCGACAGCGTTCACGATGCGCCGGTGGCGCCCAACACGCTGGGCCGTGACTTCACCGCTTGCTCGCCGGATCAGAAGTGGGTGGCGGACATCACGTACGTCAGCACCGATGAAGGCTGGTTGTACCTGGCGGTGGTGCTGGACCTCTACAGCCGACGCGTGGTGGGCTGGTCGATGGCGGATCACCTGCGCAGCGAACTGATCGGCGACGCGTTAACGATGGCGCTGATGCGTCGTCGTCCCGGGCGTGGCCTGCTGCATCATTCGGACCGGGGCGTGCAGTACGCGTCCGACGCGTACCAGGCGTTGCTCGCCGAGCACGGGATCGCGTGCAGCATGAGCCGGCGGGGCAACTGCTACGACAACGCGGTGATGGAAAGCTTCTTCGGCACACTCAAGACGGAACTGGTGCATCATGAACATTACGCGACAAGGCCCGAGGCGCAGGCATCAATCTTCGAGTACATCGAGGTGTTTTATAATCGCCAAAGGCTGCACAGCACGTTAGGCTATCAGAGCCCCGAAGCGTTCGAGGCCGGCCTGAATTAACACCACCCCGTGTCCACCATTCGTGGGGAAGGTCAGTAGTAAAGATCACCTAATGACTAGCCCTCACCCCAGCCCTCTCCCAAGGGGAGAGGGAGCAACGCCACTCATACGTAAAAAAGGAAGGATTCGCCCGTGCCCGAGCGCATTTATATTCGTGACTTACAGGCCGCACAGAACATCGATGGCGTCTTCGCTGTCCAGAACTGCCAGCTTGGCAAGACCAAGAACGGCAAGCCCTTCATCAAGTGCCTGCTCGCTGATAAGACCGGCAGGACCCCCGGCCGGATGTGGAACACTTCCGAAGAACAGTTCCAGACGCTGCCCACCGACGGCTTCGTCTGGATCGCCGGCCAAACACAACCCTACCAGGGCGAGATGCAGATCATCATCCACGACATCCGCCCCTACGAGCCCAGCGCTTCAGACCTCGTCGACCTGCTGCCCTCGACCGAGTACGACATCGACCAGATGTTCTCCGAAGTGCTCGGATTCCTTCAGTCGTTGGAGAATCCCGCCATCAAGGAGCTGGCCAACCGCTACCTTGAAGACGGCGAGCTGATGGACAAGTTCTGCAAAGCGCCCGCCGCCATGACCCTGCACCACGCCTACCTCGGCGGGCTGCTTGAACACACGCTGGGCCTGATGAAACTCGCCAACGCTTTCTGCCCGCTCTATCCCAAGCTCAACCGCGACATCATCATGTTCGGCCTGTTCCTGCACGACCTGGGCAAGTGCGAGGAACTGACCTGGGAAAACGGCTTCGGCTACTCCGAGGACGGCCAGCTCATCGGCCACATCGCCCGCGGCGCACTTATCCTCGAAGCCAAGGCCAAGGCCTGCGAAGAGTTCGATGTCAAGATCCCCACGCCCATCCTCCGCGTGCTCATGCACATCATCCTTTCGCACCACGGCGTCCCCGAGTTCGGTGCGGTGAAGATCCCCGCCACACCCGAAGCCATCGCCATCAGCATCCTCGATAACCTGGACGCCAAGATGAACATGGCCATCAGCGCCACACGCAACGACGACGGCAAACCCACCGACCTCGGCGGCGACTTCACCGAAAAAATCTGGGCGCTCGACACCAAACTCTTCCGCCCCGACCCCACCACACTCACCGATTAACGCGTCATACTAATTACATAATAGTATGAAGGTTTCAACGACCCACACAAGGGAATACCAGCAGCCTGCCCCCAGCCCCCCCCATTTTTAGTGATCAACTTTGCGTAATAACTATGAAGAAATGTGAACCCAGCCCCTTCGTTTCGCCTAAAACCGGCGTTGGGGAAAAGGAAGCCATTGCCGTTAGCCCAAATCCTAAATCATCAATCCTAAATCCTAAATACAATTCCCTAAACCCTAACCCCAACACCCTATACCCTCATCAATGCCCGACCAATCCTTGCCTTACAAGATCGCCGTCCTTTGTTACTTGTTCGACGAACAGGGCAATGTTTTACTGCTACACCGCAAAAGACAGCCCAACCAGGACCTCTATTCACCGATCGGTGGTAAGCTCGAAATGGCGGACGGCGAAAGCCCGACCGCTTGTGCTATCCGAGAAGTATTCGAAGAAACCGGTTTGGTAATTACCCCAAGCGATCTGCATCTGACCGGCATCATTTCCGAAACAGGGTATGAAAACCAATCTCACTGGCTGATGTATTTGTACGAATTAATTCATCCCGCAAAAGTGCAGGCCGGCGAGATGGATGAAGGCGTACTTGAGTGGCATGGCCAAAACGCTATCTATCAACTATCTATCCCCGAAACCGACCGGCAGGTGATCTGGCCTTTGTTCTGGCGCTACCGCCGTCATTTTTTCATGGCACACATCGACTGCCGCGACGGCCTGCGCTGGCGTGTTGAACAACCCGCCGACGATACCGGACCCTGGCAGTCAAATTCATAAATTTATTCCCGAAAAACCGTATTAAGAGTTGTGGGATTTATGAATTCTGGCTAAAGTTTCATATGGATTTCGGGGGGGTGGCTATATTTCGCTCTCGAAATTCGTCGCAACGAACCCCCTCTGTCCTACCAATGTCTGCTTGCCGTAAGCAGCGTGTGGGCTTGTGTGTCACTTAGAGGGTATTCACGTGAAGTCACTTTCATCGGACAGTTCTTCAGGGGCGGTTGTGCCTTGGCGCGAAGGTCCCGGCATGTACGCCAACAATCTCAAACGCGACCTCGGGGTCGATGCGTTGGTGCTGGGCGTCATCCATCCTTGTCAACCCAAACCCGACGAGTTGTTATCCATCCTCGGACCGAAAGGCGCCGAAGTGATCGACTGGTGCAAACGCGGTTGCCAGGGCGATACGCTGCTGCGCGAAGCCGGGAAGAAAGGCGTCGCGACCGGTAAACATACAAGAAACGATTCGGGGCCCGCGCTCGCTACCTCAAAACATGCCGCCATCTTCATGCAGCCGGCGGTCAACGGCGCCGAACGCTTCTGGTACCTCGCTTTAGGCCGAAAAACAAAGGAGTTTTCCGATAGCGAACTCGTCCAGGGCGACCTCGCGCTGAGCATGGTCCGCAGCCAGTTCGATCACACCGGCGAACCCGACCTCTGCCGACTTCTGCTCGGCGAAGACAACCGCCTCATACACGCCGACCCGCGCTGCGAAGCCATGTTCTTAAAGTCGCCGCAGATACTCAGCGACCTGGCCGATCAACTCCAGCCAGTCTCCGATCAACGTTGGAAAGAGATCAAAGACCAGGACATGCACGAGATGACGCTGAACCTCGACGGCAAAACAACGTGGATCCGCTTCTGCCGGAACCGCGCTGGCCGCGGCATCGATCAACGCCACTTGTATGTCGAACTGCGTCCGTCGGAAAAAGACGACCTGCCCGCGGTTGGTCTGGTTGAAGATGAACGCACCGCGATCGCCATGGGTTACCTCAGCGATCACTTCGTGAAGACGCCCGGCCTCAACGAACTGGCCGAGTTTGTCGACACCAGCCCGTTCCACTTCCACCGATTGTTCAGCCGATTCGCGCTGATCAGCCCGAAACACTACCTGCTGCGGACCCAACTGCAGCACGCCAAGTGGTTGCTGCGCGCCAGCCGTGAACAGATTGGGGAAATCTCCAACCTTTGTGGATTCGCAAGCCACGGACACTTCACCGCCACCTTCCACAAGATGGTGGGGATCAGTCCGTCGAAGTACCGCGAAAAGTACTAAGTCTTGGTCCTATAGTTTGGAATGCACCACGTGTACTGGACCCAACGGCTCCGGTACGCCGACTTGCTCATGAAAAGGGGCGCTGGCTTAACGGCCGTGCTCGGATTATCGTATGTAACCTGTAGACTATGGACGGGCCCGGCGCCGGGCCGACCCGATTTGACTGAAAGGACCCGACCGATGCTCAGTTCCAAGCGTGCCCTCATGATCCTGCTGGCTCTGACCCTTGCGCTGGCCAACTTCGGCTGCCAGTCCAACGATAAGCACGTGTTCCGCAGCACCATCCACCGACCGACCACCATCTCCCTGTTGGATGTGTATCAGAACGAATCGGTCTGGGAGATGGACATCCCCGTTAACTACAACCTGGTACTGGACTTCGAGAACAACGTCGAGCAGGAAACCGTCAGCGATATGGGCACCGCCCCGAGCTGGGTTGACTGGGAACTCTACCGCGCTGACGATCAGCCCAACGACACCGGCCGGGCCCGCAAAGGCGTGCTGGTTAATTCAGACCGCGTCGACCTGACCGGCACCCGCGTGCGTGTCATCGTTAACTACCGTCCAGCACCGGAGATGCCCGGCTCGATGGAAGCGGCGCCGATCCCGGTGATGGAGACGCCCGAGTCCGTCGCCGCCGAAGCCGCCGCCGAAGCCAAGGCCCAGTCCATGGCTGCGGAAGAGAAGGCCGAGGCAGCCGAGAAGGCGGAAGACGCCCCGGAATCCACCCAGGTCAAGGAAGCTGAAGAAGCCGCCGAGATGGCCGACGAAGCAGCGGACCAGGCTAAGGAAGCCGAAGACGCGACCAAGTAAGCCCCATACGTAACCGGGGCGTAAATAACAGCTTACACACCAATCACCGCCCGCATCGGTGAGTTGATCGCATGGCAAAGTTCAGCCGAAACTCGCTCGTACTCACGCTCGCGGCCCAGCTTGCCGTCTCGGGCTCAGCGTTCGGCCAGGACAGCCAGCCCGTCGCTTGGGAGCCCGTTGACCAGACCGTCGCCGACCTCGACCTGCGGGCCACCAGCCTGCGCCACGTCGAACAAGGCATCAGCGTCTACGGCCAGTCCGGCACGCTCTACCGCCGAACCGATACCGACAGCAACTGGCTCACCGCCGGTGCGCCGCTGTCGCAGCAGTATATGATGCGACGACCGGGGTTTACCGCATACATTGATCAGCCGGATTACCTGGTCATCGACCAGACAGGCGAGCTGAGCCTGAACCACGCGCCCTCGGCCGATGGCCATTATCTGAGCCTGATCCCGCCAAATACCGTCTTCGATCTGTCCTATCCGACCGACCAGACGGCACGGTACAACTACGACCTTTGGCCCCGGCCGAACCAGGTCATCGGCGATGCCAGCACGCGCTACGACGGGCGCGTCACGGGCGATCCGAGCATTGTCGAGCCGCTGCCCGAGCCGCCGATCGCGCATCGGCTCCCGCAGCATCTGATCGACGCGCGCGCAGAAAGGCGCGCCAAAAAACACAACGAATCTGACGAAAATAAGGCCGAATCCGCCCCTGAGCGCACGGACGCGTCCGAAGCGAAAAATCCCGACCCGACCGACCCCTGAATTTCAGCCCGTCAACGCGGTCGGCCGATCCGATCAAAAGTTTTCCACCACTTTTCGGGCGCACGGTCCCGTCGTGATTAACCCTCGTGCGCACCGATGAGCATGTTGTCGATCAGCCGTACGCCCCCGAGCGACCCGGCCAGAAGCGCGATCACGCCGCCGGTCAGTTTGGGTTCGATGCATGAAAGTTCACCAAGCGAAACCGGGTGTCGGACGACCGCGTAGCCGACCTCGAACTGGTGCGAACGCATGACCGAAACCATCGCCTGCTCGACCGCTTCGGGATCGGTTTCGCCATCCTGTTCGATCAGGTTTTTGGCTGCGCTGAGCGCTTTGAATAATCCGACCGCGCGCTTGCGATCCGCTTCATCAAGCCTCGCGTTCCGGCTCGACATCGCCAGGCCGTCCGGCTCACGGATCGTCGGCACGTGCACGATCTGCACCGGCATCATCAGATCGTCCGCGACCGACTGCACGACGCATAGCTGCTGATAATCCTTCCGCCCAAACGAAACGATGTCCGGCTGGACGATGTTTAACAGCTTCACGACGACACGGCACACGCCTTGAAAATGCCCCGGCCGATCCGCGCCTTCGAGGATCGACGTCACCTTCGGCACATCGATCTCGGCCGCGTTGAGCATCGTCGGCGGATACATCTCATCCGCATCCGGCGCAAACACCGCGTCCGCACCCGCGCTGGCACACTTGGCGACATCCGCCTCCAGCGTGCGAGGATACTTCTTGAAGTCATCCGAATCGTTGAACTGCGTCGGGTTCACAAAGATGCTGACGATGACATGGTCTGCGATCTTTTTGCAGTTACGGATGTGTTGAAGATGCCCCTCATGCAACGCCCCCATCGTCGGCACGAGCGCGACCTTGCCGGGGACGGCGCGACGATGCGCGCGGATGTCTGGGACCGTGTGGAGGACGGAGATGGTTGATGGGTTTACAGCTTGAACTTCTTTGTCAGGCATGATGACGAGACAAGCTAACACGATGGGCGGCGGAGGGAAAGTTTGGGAAAGGGTGTGGGGTTTGGGGTGTGGGGTTTGGGGTGTAGGAATTGTATTTATGATTTAGGATTGATGATTTAGGATTGATGATTTAGGATTTGTTTTCCCAACGCCGGTCCTGAGCGAAGCGAAGGGCCGGGTATCTTGGATGTTCAATGTTCGATCTTCAATGTTCAATCTGAAGTCGGGGCTAGTGGCTAGCAATGCTATTTGTAAATCAGTTGGAAGTGTTCGGGATGAATGCACGGGGCGCATCCGTCTTGCTCCCTCTCCCCCTGGGAGAGGGCCGGGGTGAGGGCCGTTTGGTTATACGTGTACAAATCCCTGTAAACACATAACCATGGTAAGATGACATCTTCTTGTCTAATACAACTGGGGATCGCCATGAATTATCTTAACTTCACCTACCGCACAACAGCCCGATTGATAGTTGTTGTGATGCTTGTTGCGGTGACGACATCGTGCCGGCAGGAAGCAAGTTCATTGAACGACAAAGGTTCTCCTGAGAGTGATCAAGGGGCAGCATCGAACCTTTCAGAAGTTAGTTCGTCGAGCAGCAATGATACTCCTGAGAACGACAAAGAGGGTCTGGTTGTTACCACGGAAGCACCGGTGCGCTACGGTGAAACGAGGTCGGCCGGACCGCCTCCTCCCCATGTGGATGCAAAATGGGACATGCGTACTGACATCACCCTCGCCCCCGTGTTGCCGGACCCGATACTGAAAGAGATTGGCGATACGTGCGGCGACGAAGACGTCGCGAAGCATCTCAGGCCGGTGTATATCCATATACGTTTTGTATCTGGCAAGCGGGTCATCACAGGCGAAATGTGCGGGTGGCCGGTCAGGATGCACATGTACTTCGATAACTCGGGCTCCCGCTACGACAGCAGCTTCGAGATTGAATCGACAAACGTCGCCTCCGACAAGATCACGATCATTGGAACGACTACCGTTAGTACCGAGGTCAATAAGACCAGGAATAACAAGTACGTGATACACACCACGATTGAAGCGCCGGGCTGGGAGCAGTTGATAAACCAGGGGGATCTGGTGGCTGAGGGTGAAGCTACTGAAGAATTGAACGCACAAATCCGGTGGGAATTGTCGGCACAGGATGATGCTACCGGTCAGAATTGAAGTGGCCCGTGCTACTTACTGCGTATCCATGTGAGACTCCCAAATGAATGAATTAGGAAAACTACAGGAATGGGTAGCCGATCAATGTGACGGCGAGTGGGAGCATGGGGACGGCATAGTGATATCTACACTCGATAATCCCGGCTGGGCAATTGACCTGGAAACGGATGGGCTATCGACATCCGATCCTAAATTGGAAGCTGTTCGGGTAGAACGCAACGATCAAGACTGGCTTCATTGTTTTCAAGACGGCACAAAGATCAAAGTACGTTGTGGACTGCACAATCTAACAGAGGCAATGCAGGTGTTACTGAAGCAACTGGGTGTGGATGTATGAGGCAAGTAGACGATACACTTGGCTATTGTATTTTCTCTCTTTAAGACAAGCACAACGACAAATAACAACATGGCCTATTAATTTAGGGGGACGTGAATTGGCACGACTTTCAAAAGAGCAACGCAAGCAGATGCGCCGCGTGGCGCAGGAATCGATCCGGCAGGAGGATGTCTTTTTCACGGTCGTCTCGCCCAAGGCTTCGTTGAGCGATTGCGGGCCAGAGCGCATTGTGGCGGACGCGGCCCAGGTTGGGGTGCGGCTGGCACACCAACCTGTTGATGCGGTAACACATGTTTTTGGCGTACCCGACCAAATAGAAACATACTCGGTTGTTATCGGGTACGGGCAACTCGACGAAGACATCTTGCGGCTTGCTGAAGACTCGGAATGGTTGGTCGAAGATCGGAGCCCAATAGCTTTAGGCATACCTGCTATTACTTTCCGAGGCAAAGTACACACTGATCCCGTCATTGATTTTCTGGGTATGACGCTCTGTCGTGTACTGGGGCGCTTAACACATGGCGTGCTTGTTACGGGTCCTAATGGTGTTGTGAATGACGAATGGCTGTCCTGGTCCTTGGACTACATGGATCGGGATACGTTTAAAATAACACGCGTCTATGACGAGTCGTGTCCGAACTTCCTGGCGCTCGCGGACAGGTTTCCGTTGTTACGTGTCCCAATGCCTTCGAAGTAACATGCATGAGTTGTGCGGGGTGCGGTTAAGCGCAGCGCAACCCACCGTAGTGAACGGGAAGCGTTTGTATGTCAGCGACCCCGGCCAAAGCCCTGCAGGGCCCCGGAAGTATGACCGGGCTTTGGGTGGTGTGTGAACCGGATGCACAATCAACACGGCGATCTGCGATCGCCCGCTATACGAGGGAGGGGGGACCGGAGATGTTGATTTGTTTTTTTAATGAAGACCCGCGATGACATCGCGGGCTTTGTATTTGATAGCCGCATGGCGACGCAATGCGGGCGGGGTGGGGGAGAAGATTGGCTGCGGTAGGTGTACAATGACATCCGGACAACTCACTTTGCTATCTCATGAATCGGGTGTGGTGTATCGGCAAACCGGGAGGTTGAGTATGCGGACGTATATTGCGGTGTGTTTGATGGCGTTGTGGCTTGCGGGGTGTGGCGGGGATGTGCCGACGGCGCCGCCTTATGTGTATGACTTGCTGGAATCGACGGAAGTCGAGTGGGATATCGATGGCGAGAAGATCGGGGGGCATTACACGATCAAGCACCCGGGGGAAGCTGGGCACGGCTATGTCGTGATCCTGTCGCTGGTGTCTGACAACGACAAGTACGTGGTGATGAATAACACGTCGCCTAAACCATTGCAGGATGTGTCGCGCGCTTATTTCAGCGAGTTTAATCCTGCGTTTGGCAAGACACATGGCTGGGCGACGGCACACATCTGGTGCGAAGTCCGGGTGGTGTTCCACGGGATCAAGCGATCGGCGTTGTTTCCCGGTAAGCAGATCGAGGAAGAAGCGGTATCGGCCCCGCTGGAAGAGCGGATATTACTGGGTCTTGATAAACGAAAGACCTGGTCGATTCATAAGGTGAAGCTAGCGATGAATAAGCCTGGCGTTTCGGTAAGTTTGGCGAAAAGTGAAACGGGGGAGGTGCTGGTTCATGCGTGGTCAGGCAATGAAAACGACTACAACACCGCGATGATGCGGCTAGATGAGGGGCAAACGTTGTATGAGATCAGTGATGCGGAATACAAAACGCTGCTTGAACGGAGCGGGGCGTGGGTTATGGAGGCAGGGCAATAGAAAAGCCATCAATCTATTATTGTGCCATGCGTCTGTTACGACGACAGCTCGTTGCCTGTGTCTTGTTAATGCTCGCTGTGAGCGCGTGCAGCCAGGACGGGCAGAGGGTGCGTGATGCGGATGACGCGTTGCGGATGGTGAATGCCTCAGGGTTATTGGCTGATATCCGCGGGCTGGTGGCGGATGCCGGTGCGGTGCGGGTCGTGCTTGAAGCTTCGGATGATGAGGGGTATGACTTCTGGGTCTATGAGGATCATCCGACGCATGCGGTGACGCTCGAACGTGTGCGTGTAGATCGTGGCGGGATGCTCTATTTGTTGGATCTGGTTTCGGGGGAATGGGTGGTTGTAAATTCGGGTGACTGATGAAGACAGAGGGTGACCCCGGCCAAAGCCCTGCGGGCCCCCGGAAGTATGACCGGGCTTTGGGGGGGGGGGGTTAATTGGTTGCGTAATCAATCCGGCCCTCACCCTGACCCTCTCCCGCGGGGAGAGGGGACCGGAGGTGTGTGATTGTTGTTATTTGGAAGACCCGCGATGACATCGCGGGCTTTTTATTTGATAGCCGCATTGCGACGCAATGCGGGCGGGGCGGGGATGAGGGTTGGGGATGGTTGTGGTGGTTCCAGGTATACCGGGGGACGCTGCGATCTGCGATCGCCCGCTAAACGGAGGTAAGGCAGGCGGGTGAGAGAATAATGCGGATCTGGCCTGTGCGGCGAACCGTATGTTTTATCTTTGTTAATCCGTAACGGTTTTTCGTAATAATTTTGCTTGCATATTGAAATCATTTCAGATAGCTTAGGCTTGCAGCATTTGTCTTGTATCTAAGGGTATCCCCGTAGTTTCGTTATATGCTTTTTAAAATGTGCGGTTGAGGTTGCGCGCGTTGTCTTGAATGGATGGCGACACATAACAGGGTTTTTAGCTAGGGATAGTTACGTAGTAAAAGGCATTATCCTGCTTTCCATCAGTAAAATTAATTATGAAAATCTTTCTATTTTGACCATTTTCGTGTCATTCCGATAACATTCTCTGATACTTACTATTTCAATACGATACCCTCTCGTATTAGGTAATAAATATATCTATATTTATAGGTGTTTTTTTAATTTCCTGGCGAGACCGCCCTTCACTTATACACAATTTAAGTTTGATTAGTAATTGGGTTTTCCCGGCCCGAGTGTGCGGATCATTTCGCTGAATTGTGATTAATTGCCTGAGCCCCAATACCGATTAGCCTGCAGAGTAACCCGCAGATGAAAACATGCTCTTGTTGCATGTGTGGCAGTATATACAGGGCTACGGAGGCTGGCGATGCTAAATTGTAATGCGAGGAAAAGCGGTTCTTCAATAATCTGGTGTATTTCACTGTTTGTCATGTCACTCACATGGGCGGTTTCAGCGCATGCGCAGCAGCCCGTGCAGGGCACCGGGGCAAGCCGTGGAACGGACGCGGCGTATGTTCAGCATGCGGGCGGGTCCGGGGAGTTGAATGTGCTGGCGGCTCAGTTGGGTACGGCGGGGCAGTTTGCCGAGCCGACGATTTCGCTGGCGGAGCGTGCGGCGTTCGGGGCCGAGGCGGGGAAGGCGGATGTGGTCCAGACGCATGAGGTCGAGTTGGTGTCATCGACGATGGTTTACGTGTTCTGGTCGGTGATCGTGGGCACGTTCGTGATGACGGTGTTGATGAGCCTGAAGCTTGCGAGCATCAAGAGCGGCAACGGCGAGACGCGGCGCGGCTTTACGCTGGGCGCGAAGCTTTGTTCGAGCATGGGCGTGATGGCGGGCTTGATCCTGCTGGTCAGTACGATTGCGATCTCATCGCAGAACCAGAACACGACGGATTCACGGCAGTATGCGGATATCGCGAACAAATCGGGCCTGATCGGGTTGCTTCAGCGCGACGTGCTGATGGTGCGGATGAACGTGAAGGATTTTCTGATCACGAATTCAGACCTGGACCTGCAGCAGTACTCGGATTACCTAGCGAACGCGGAGGCGAAGCTCGCTGCGGCGAAGGCCGGGGAAGAAGACGGCGAGCGTTTAAAGCGGATCAATGAGATTCTCGATATGGTTGATTCGTATGAATCACATTTTGCTGATGTCGTCGGTGTCATCGATGAGCGTAACGGCATCGTGGCGAGCCAGATGAACCCGGCGGGAGCGAGGCTGACGGAGTTGCTGCAGGCGATCATCAAGACGTCGCAGCAGGACGGCGACATGGAAACGTCGCTGGATGCGGCCAATACACTTGAGAAGCTGGCGCTGGCGCGTGTGAACGTGATGAAGTTCCTGCGAACAAGCGATCAGAACGATGCGAAAGCTGCGATCGAGTATCTGCAGAGCGGCGAGGCGGATCTTGGCGTGCTTGAAACCAGCGTTGAGAACCCGGTGCGTCTGAAGTGGTTAGCTGAAGCGAAGGGCGGTTACGATTTTTACGCGGCCCGCGTGGAACGATTGATCGAGTTGTTGAATCAGCGTAATGACATTGTTTTGAATCAACTGGATCAGATCGGGCCGAAGATCGCTGCGACGGCGGACGACCTGGTACGTGTGATGGGCGAACAGCAGAATGAGTTGCAGGCCGAGATGGACAGCAACGCGAAGGCCAGCCAGTTCAAGGCCATCCTCATCAGCGTGGTGGCGGTGGTTGTGGCGCTGGGCGTGAGTATCGTTCTGATCCGCACGGTGACGAAGGGTATCGCCAGTGTGGTCGATCGTCTGAAGGATATCGCTGAGGGCGAGGGCGACCTGACGCAGCGTGTCGATCAGGACCGCAAGGATGAGTTGGGCGAGCTGGGCAAGTGGTTCAACACGTTCGTCGAGAAGATCCATCGCCTGGTATCCGAGGTCGGCGTGGCAGCGAACGAAGTAGCAGGTGCGGCCACCGAGATCGCGGCGAGCAGCGAAGAGATGGCCCAAGGCATCAGCGAGCAGAACCAGCAGGTGACGCAGATCAGTTCGGCTATTGAGGAGATGTCATCGTCGATCGTCGAGGTGGCCCGTAAGAGTTCGGAGGCGGCGGAGAACGCGCAGTCTTCGGGCAATACCGCGCAGGAAGGCGGGAAGGTGGTCAATGAGACGATCGAAGGGATGAACGAGATCAGCGAAGCGGTGAACGCCAGCGCGATGAGTGTGTCGGAGCTGGGCAAGCGCGGTGAGCAGATCGGCCAGATCATCGAAGTGATCAACGATATTGCCGACCAGACGAACCTGCTTGCGTTGAACGCGGCGATCGAAGCGGCCCGCGCCGGCGAGCACGGCCGAGGTTTCGCGGTGGTCGCGGATGAGGTACGCAAGCTGGCGGATCGCACGACGAACGCCACTGAAGAGATCAGCGATTCGATCACGTCGATCCAGACGGAGACGGATCAGGCGGTGCAGCGGATGAACGCGGGGATCGAGCAGGTGAAGATCGGTGTTGAAAAGGCGTCGCAGGCAGGCCAGAGCCTGGACCAGATCGTGACAGGTGCTCATGAAGTGGCGGAGATGATCCGCTCGATCGCGGCGGCGGCGGAGGAGCAATCCGCAGCCAGTGAAGAAGTGAGTCACGGCGTTCAGTCGGTCAGCGCGGTGACGAACCAGAGCGCCGAAAGCGCGACGCAGTCGGCCACGGCCGCTACACAACTTTCGACTAAGGCAGAGCAATTACAAGCGTTGGTATCGACGTTCAAACTGTAGTTGTCTCGTTCTTAAATAGATTGCCCCCACTACCCCAGTCGACCGGTCGGTGTAACAAGCCGACCGGTCTTTTTTATGCGCTGTGGTGGAACGGTTGGAGGATGGGGGCGGGTAAGTTGATGTGTGATGTATAAGAATCCCGGCCAAAGCCCTGCGGGCCCCCGGAAGTATGACCGGGCTTTGTGTGTTGTTTGGATACGTGATAATACAGCACTCACCCCAACCCTCTGGCGCGGGGAAAAAGAGAAAGGCACGTAGGGGATCAGGCGTCGGGTTTGAATTCCAGGGTTTGGCCGGTGAGGCGGCGGTAGGTGTCGAGAATGCCGTTGACCTGGTGGGAGATGGGGCGGTTTTGTTTGATCCACTGCCGGGCGCTGCGTCCGAGTTCGGCGGCGGTGTGGGGTTGGTTGACCATACGGCTAAGGACGTTGGTCCAGTCCTGCGGGGCGGGATCGTCGAGGACGGCGGCGGTTTTGCCGTCGATCAGGTAATCGAGGTAAGGATCGTGATGAACGATGACGGGCAGGCCGCGCGCCATGGCGCGGAGGGTGAGGCTTCGTGATCGGCCGAGCGGTTGGGGGTGGATCAGTGCGTGCGACTTAAGAAGCATTTCGCGGTGGCCGAGGCGTCTTGGGATGAGCGAGATGTTGCTGAGCAGGCCTAATGCACTGGCGGCTTTCCAGAGTTCGTGTTGGGTGCTGCCCTGGCCGTCGAAGAAGAACTGCGTCGCGGGGTGGTGCTGAACGAATTCAGCCATACCTGCGAGCAGCGACTCGTAGTATTCATCCTTGACGCCGTTGCCGGAGACGATGACGCAGAGTGCCTGTTCGCTGCTGATGGTGGGCGGCTCGGCCTCGTGCGTGTGGGCGCCGGTGCCGACGGTCTGCATGAGCATGCCTTCGGGCGCGTGTTCGTGGATGGCTTTGGTAAGCGGTTCAGTGGCGGCGGTGACGGCGAATCTCGCGGGATCGAGCGAGGGCAGAAGCCGCTGCGCGAGTTTGATATCCATGACGGAGTTGGCGCTGAGCACCGCGGGGAGGTTGAGCGCATCGGCGAGTTTGAGCGCGCCGCGCCAGAGCCGGCCGTCCATGGCGTGGATGAGGTCGACGCCGAGGCCGGTGAAGATATCGTCGAGCGCGGCGACGCGGTAGCGGTTCATGAACGGGATGCGTGACTCTTGCCAGAAGATGTGGTCGCCGAAGCCGGAGAGGTCATCGGAGGAAACGCCGACGGGCACGACCTGGGCGACGCGGACGCGTTCATCAATAAGGCCGACGATCAGGTGCTGGAAGGGGATAAGCTCCTCATCGAGCCAGGCCATGTTGGTCAGCAGAGCGGCGTACATATTGTTGATGCTACGCGAGGAGGGGCGATGCTCCAAGTGGGGGCACTTCGCGTGGGTCGGGGTTTGGCGTGTAGAATCATGGGCGTGCCGAGGCGAACCACCGACAACACGACCTGGACGACCCGCCGACTGATGGCGTGGACGGGCCAGCATCTTGGTCAGAAGGGCGTGGACAATCCGCGTCTGGCGACGGAGATGTTGCTTGCGCATGTGCTGGGCGTGGACCGTCTGAAGCTATACATGGACCTGGACAGGCCGGCCAATGAGTTGGAGCGTGCGACGTTCCGGTCGTTGGTCGAGCGTGCAGCCAGGCACGAGCCGGTGGACTACCTGGTGGGCCAGAGCCCGTTCATGTCGATGATGTTGAACGTGAACCCGAGCGTGCTGATCCCGCGGCCGAGTACGGAGACACTGGTCGAGCATGTGATTCAGCATGCACGCAGGACGCCGGGGTTTCACAGCCCGTTGATTGCGGACGTTGGAACGGGCAGCGGCGCGATCGCGATCGCGCTGGCGAAGCACATATCCAACAGCCGGATCATCGCGACGGATATCAGCGAGGCAGCGCTGGAGACAGCGCGACAAAACGCAAAAGACCAGGGCGTCGCGGACCGCATTGAATTTCGGCAAGGCGATCTGCTCGAACCGATCAAAAACGAACGGCTGCGCTACCTGGTGAGTAACCCGCCATACATCAGTGACGCGGAGTGGAAAGACGTTGAGCCGAACGTCAAGGATTATGAGCCGGAGAGTGCATTGCGTGGCGGCGGGGACGGGCTGTTATACCTGCGGGAACTGATCGAAAAGAGCCGACCGCTGCTGGATGATCCCGGGCAACTGGTGCTTGAAGGCGCGGCGAGTCAGAAAAAAGAACTGATCAAACTGGCCGAAGCCACGGGCGCGTGGGAAAACGTACATGTTCTGGCGGACCATGAGAGGTTGCCGCGGGTGCTGGTTTGTGATGTGAAGTGAAAAACTGGAAAGCTGGAAAGCTAGAAAACTGGAAATAAGGCCTAGAAAAACCGATCGCTGGTTTTTATTTCCAGCTTTCCAGTTTTCTAGATTTCCAGTTTTTCTTTACCGCATGACTTCTTTGCGGCTGACTTCGATGATCTGTTGATCCTGGGGGCGATCGAAGTTGCCGGGGGTGCTGTATTCGAGCATGAGTGTGCGGCGGACGAGGACGGACTCGCCGGTGAGCGGGTTGGTCGCGTTTTGCGTTTCGCCGTTGAGCCCGGCAATGAAGACGCTGAAGGCATCGACGTCGCCGGCGGGGGCGGGCCAGATGGCGACGCCTTCACGGGCAAAGTCTTCACCCTGTAATAACTTGCCGACGACTTCGACGGGGCTCAGCAGCAGCGGGTTGCCCAGACGGTCTTTGATCGCGGGGAAGACGGTGGGCGGTACATCCTGGCCGGCGTTGATGATCTGGCCCAGGTCGTTGGCGATGGTGATCTCGGGGATGAACAGCAGGTCTTCGTTGGTGTTGTTCACAACCTTGTAAGGCATGTACCAGAACCAGCGCACCGTGCCATCGACATCTTCAATGGAAATCGCATCGGGCTTCTGGACGGTGATGTCCAGCGACCAGGACGGGCTGACGATCTCGGGCTCGGGATAAGCCTGGGCTACCTGGCCCGGGTTCCACACGATCGCCAGACCCAGACCCACCAACAACAGCACAACCGCCAGGTATCGCATGAGAACCTCTCTTTGATTCGGCCTAGAATCATACAGGCCTGCGTGGATGGATGGGAAAATCGTGTCCCACCGCCGGTTACGGGCTTTCACAGGCCGAACCAACATTGTACGATCAGGCCCAGACCGGTCAATCCACCGGCAAGAGACGGCCTGGGGGGCAGGCCGCGGTCAGGATCAGAGATGGCCCATATCAGTCCACCATCAATCGGTCAGCCCCTGGATGACGCTCATCATTTTCGCCAGCCAGAGCCGCATGAGCAGCGTAGCGTGCTGGCGGTGCTGCTGACCGGACGGGATCAGCCGCAACAACCGGCAATCGACCACTTCATGCGATTTGCCGAACAGCAGGAGCTGAGCCTGGACGGGCTGTGGGCCGCATATGATGGCCAAACACCTGTCTATTCATCACTTATTATCCCGGGAGCCGGCAAGACGGCGGTCCTCTTCACCAGCCCGCTAACCTCAGCATCGCTGTTGCCACTGGCCACAAACCTGGTGAAAAACGTACTCGCAAACCAGTCGCCGGAGCAGACACGGCTTGTCCAGGTCCTGCTGGAGCCGATGCACCGGCGGGAACAGACCATGCTGGAACGGGCGGGATTCAGCAAGCTGGCGGCGCTGATCTATATGCGGCGGTCCTGCCTCAGCGCCCAATTAGACGACCAGGCCGGGCTGGAATCCTATATCGAATGTGAAGGCAGAACGTTAAAGCGCATCGTCTGGAGCGAAGAGAACCGCCAGCACTTCGCTGGCGCAATTGAAATGAGTTACCTGGACACGCTGGACTGCCCGAACCTGGTCGGCGTGAGGCATATCGAAGACATCATCGCCGGACACATGGCGGTAGGGCGGTTTGAGGCGGATTTGTGGTCGGCGTACTACGCGGACGATGAGCCGGCGGCGGTGCTGCTGTTGAATCCGCTGATCGATCGGCCCGAGCTTGAGCTTGTGTACCTGGGGTTGGCCCCTGCGTTTCGTGAAAAGCGATTAGCGACGCGATTAATGCAACAGGCGATTGCAACGGCGCGTGCGCGTCACGACACGGGTATCCACTTGGCGGTCGATCAACTGAACACGCCGGCGGTGAAGCTGTACAAGGGATTGGGCTTCCGCGCAACGGGACGTAAAACCGCGATGATTTGTGTCTTAAAGTGAAACAGGCAAAGAAAACACTGATTTTCTAGGGGTTTTTTCAAGGTGTTATCCACAGCTTGTCACGATGTGTGAATAGGGGGTGGAGAAAAAAACTTATTGCATCTAACAGCTTGATTATCACCACGATGAAGAACGCAACACATTTTCTCAAGACAAACGCGGTTGAACGCCGAGGGGCTTGGCCTTATCTTCTGTGCTGGCGGTAACGGAATAACGCCCCGCAATGACATACGCATCTTCGGCACTTTCGCGAGGGTAGACGCCCGCAGCCGAACGGGCACAACGATCAGCGGACTTTGGGACGGAACCACTTCAGGCGTCAGGATCATTAGTCAGATCCTGTTACCCATTACAAGGCGGCCAAGGCTGCCACAGGCTCCGTAACATGGAGAGGTGATCGTGACCACGGCCACTTCGACAAACGATATCGGTGCGCGTATAGCCACCCGTTTAAACGAATCCTTGGGCACCAAGCGGTACGCGATGTGGTTCGACCGCTCGGCCAGCTTTGAACTCGACGATGAAAAGCACACGCTGCACGTCACCGTCGCGAACAAGTTCCTGGCCGACGGCATCAACCGCCAGTTCCGCAAGCAGGTGCGCGAAGCGGCACGCGATGAGCTCGGCCACGAGGTCGAACTCGACCTGGGTGTCCGCAGTCCATCACAAGCTCAAACGGCTCCAGCCGTTCAAGAAACTGTTGAGCAGGCGGACCCGCGCCGGCAACGTGAGAACATGGCGGCAAGGAAGACGCTGCAGAGCAGCAGGCAGTGGCGCTACTCGCTGGATGACTTTGTCGTCGGTTCGAGCAACCAGCTCGCGTTCGCCGCGGCGATGCGCCTGGCCGAACAGGACACCGAACCCGGCGCGCCGCTGTTTATTCACGGCGGGTGCGGCCTGGGTAAGACACACCTGCTGCAAGGCATCTGCCAACTTGCCGCCAAACGTCAGCCGGACTTGAAGATCCGCTACACGACCGGCGAACAGTTCACCAACGACTACATCACCGCGGTACGGACCAACACCCTGGACGCGTTCCGCCGCAAGGTACGCAACCTCGACCTGCTGGCCGTGGATGATGTGCACTTCCTGGCGAACAAGGAAAAGACGCAACAGGAATTCCTGCACTGCTTCAACGAGATCGAATTGAGCGGCGCGCGGGTGGTGATGGTCAGTGATTGCCATCCGAAGCTGATCAAGCAGTTCAGCGACGCGCTATCGAGCCGGTGTGTGCGTGGGATGGTGGTGCAGATCAACGAACCTGATCCCGAAACGCGTCTGCGTCTGGTCGACGCACTGGCTGAACGTCGCGGCCTGGCGATGTCCGAACCGGTTGCGCGTCTGATCGCGCAGCGGACGGACGGGTCGGTGCGTGATATCGAAGGCACGTTAAACAAGCTGCAGGCCCTGTCGCTGCTTCAGCGTCGCGATCAGCGTGGTTTGGCGCACGCGGCCAGCATGCCGCCGGTGATCGGGCACAGCCTGGTTGAGCAGTTATTTGAAAGCCAGCCCGATGCGACGCCGCGCAAGCCTGTACGCTTTGATGCGATCCTCAATGCGGTGTGCGAACTGTTCGCACTGCCTGCCGAGCAGGTGACCGGGCGGATGCGCAAGTCGCATGTCGTGTTGGCACGTTCGCTGCTGATCCACTTGACGTATGAGCTGACGCCGATGAGCTACCCGGAGATCGCCGCGGCGATGGGTCGGCCGAACCATTCGACGATCATCACCGCAGCACAGCGGATCAAGAAGCAGTTGAAGCAGGACGATCCGGTGCTTGTCCCGGGTATGTCAGCCGGCGCCGGCGAAACGACGCCCGGCCGGCTGCTGGAAGAGCTGCGCCAGATCATCAAGCGCAACAGCAAGGCCGCGTGATCCACGTGGCAAGCGCAATGAGTATTTGATTCGCGCACGGACGATCGCGAAGTGAACCGTTATTAGCCACGGATGGACACGGATGAACACAGACAAAGCGGACGTGTGGGATCACAATTGCCCCGCGTGTTGATCCGTGTGTACCCGTGGCTTCCCTTATTGGGTTGTGAGAGGGAACAACAACCGCCTAACACCCCTGCACGGATGCGGCCTAAGGGCCCGACCGTCGAAAGCAAAGGATGTGCTTTCGACGGGCCCTTGGCCGAGTTTTGATGATTTACATATAGCCCGACCATCCTGGTCGGGTTTTTCATGTTTGCCTTAGCCCCCGGCTTGCCGGGGGTAAACGTACGAAGTCACGTTAACTGAACCGCGCGAGCTGTTAGCTCGCGGCTATTGGATTGTCGTTAAACACGCAGACTGTTGTAGCCGCGAGCTGCCAGCTCGCGCGCAACAGTCAACCAGAAGCGGCACAATCCCCCCGGTAAAGACCCGACCAGGATGGTCGGGCTATATGCAACAGCATCGACAGGTTGAAAAACCGGTCGATGCGGCGGGGTTTTAGGGTATTTAAAGGAAATGGGCGGAGCAGGATTCGAACCTGCGTAGGCTTGCGCCAGTGGGTTTACAGCCCACCCCATTTGGCCGCTCTGGCATCCGCCCAATGGGACGGGGCACTGTATCGCGATATGGCTTTTGTGGCAAGCTGTGGGTGGGGGTGGGGTGTAGCGATTTTAATCGCTAATGGTTAATCGTTAATCGCTAATATCTCTATCACAACGCCGGTTCTGAGCGAAGCGAAGGGCCGGGTATCTTGAATGTTCAATTTGAAATCGGGGCTAATGGCTAATGGCTCGTAAAGCTAACTCGCTAAGCCGCGAGCGGCTTTGGGGCCTCACACCCCCCAATTCCCTTACAAAAAACGCACAAAGTGGCTTAATTGCGTGAACTATGAACGACCGATAGTATTTCAGATGCTATCATTTAATAGCAGGTTATGGGAGATGTGAAGTAGTGCTGACGGATGGACAGACTACCGCGTTGAACAGCCAGGTCCTGGTGCTGAATAAGCTCTGGATGGCGATCCGCGTGGTGGATGCCCGTCGGGCGTTTACGCTGCTTTTCAAGGACCTTGCCGAGGTGATCCGTGTCGATGACGGGTCATACGCGGCCTACGACTTCGAGAACTGGGCAGACGCCTCGGCCGCGGCTCATCGGGATTACGATGGGTTTGACCGGTCGGAGTACGAATGGGTGCAGACGGTGCGGATGCAACTGGCTGTGCCGAAGGTCATCCGATTGCTGGGTTACGAAAAGCTGCCGAGGCAGGAGGTCAAACTCAATCGGCGGAACATCTTCGCGCGTGACCGCAATCGCTGCCAGTACTGCGGCAAACACTTCTCAACCAGCGAATTGAGCCTGGACCACATTTTGCCGCGAAGCCAGAACGGCAAGAGCACGTGGACGAATCTCGTCTGCTGCTGCGTGAAGTGCAACGCCAAGAAGGGCGGCCGAACCCCCGAGCAGGCTCACATGAAGCTGATCACGATCCCAAGACAGCCGAAGCGCAACCCCGTCATCAGCCTGCGCATCGGCAACGACAAGTACGCGAGCTGGAAGCAGTTCCTGGATCAAGCGTACTGGTCGGTGGAACTGAAGTAGGGGGAATCCAGAATAATAAGAAAACCGCGAAGGCGCGAAGAGCGCGAAGGTTGTTGTATGGGTGTGGGGTGTGGGGTGTGGGGTGTGGGGTGTGGGGTGTGGGGTGTGGGGTGTGGGGTGTGGGGTGTGGGGTGTGGGGTGTGGGGTGTGGGGTGTGGGGTGTGGAATTGTATTTATGATTTAGGATTGATGATTTATGATTTGTGCTAATGGCTAACTGCAACTGGCTTTACTTATTTTCTGCATTTTCTGATTTTCTGCATTTTCTGCTTTCTGTTCCCAACGCCGGTTCTGAGCGCAGCGAAGGGCCGGGTATCTTGAATGTTCGATGTTCGATGTTCGAGCTTCAATGTTCAATCTGAAGTCGGGGCTGATGGCTGACAATCGTATGTGCAGTCAAGCGGCCCGCCCCTTCGCTGCGCTCAGGACCGGCGTTGATGTGCTATGAAAGCTCAAGAACTCATCCTCCGCGCTCTTCGCGCCTTCGCGGTTCATCTACACCCCGATAACTCAAAGCGGACGTGAAATAACCGGTTTTCAGATGTGAAACTGTGTTAATCGACCTGCTTGGGTGATTAAGTCAAGCCTACCCATGCCCGATGTCAAGGTAGACAAGATAGGGAAGCTCGGTCAACTCTCCGTGCCTGTGTGCGGGTCCGGGCTGATGCAATGGTGGGTTAAGCCATGAACCAAAACAACGGATCGTCACAACAGGACCTCAAACAGGTGTTCACCACCGGCGAGGCTGCGGAGGTTTGCAAGGTTTCGCAGCAGACCATCATCCGCTGCTTTGATAGTGGCCGGCTTAAAGGCTTCCGTGTGCCGGGCAGCCGGTTTCGGCGTATCCCGCGTGAAGAATTGCTCAAGTTCATGCGCGATAACGACATCCCGACCGATCGCCTGGAATCAGGCAAGCAGCGCATCCTCGTGGTGGACGACGACGATCAGATCGTCGAATTGTTCGTCGATCTGCTGGGCAACGATGAACGATACGAACTGCGCACCGCGAGCACGGGGTATGACGCGGGCATCCTGACCGAATCGTTCAAGCCTGACCTGATGATCCTCGACTACATGCTGCCGGACATCAACGGCAACGTGGTCTGCGAGACGGTCCGCAAAAATCCGGCGATGCAGAGCATGAAGATCATCATCGTCTCGGGCGTCGTGCACCAGGGCGACATTGATGGCCTGCTGCAGAGCGGTGCTGATGAATTCATCAAGAAGCCGTTCAATATCGAAGTGCTTCAAAGACGGATCGAGGCATTGCTGGAAGTGTAACCCGATGAGCCGGCCACCCCTGATAGATAAGGGGTGGTTTTGTGTCGGGCTGGATGACTTACGGTTAGCGCCTCAGGACAACAAACGATGCTGGCGACCGAGCCCTCCAAGCCGCGAAGGATCGAGCTGATACTGCGTCAGATCGACTCCCTGCCGACCCTTCCCGCGGTCGCTGCGCGCTTGTTGGGATTGACCAGCAGCGACGATTCCAACGCCAAGCAAGTCATTGAACTGGTCAGCGCCGATCCTTCGTTGACGACGAAGGTGTTGACGCTGTGTCAGACAGCGGAAAAAGGCATCAGCAGCGATCACCTGACGGTGGACCGCGCGGTGGTGTTGCTGGGTTTTAACGCCATCCGCAACGCGGTGCTGAGCGTGAAGGTGTTCGAGGCTTTCGGGCCTAACGCGCAGCGGCCCAACTCGGCGACGGCGAGGCCGGTCGAGGAAGAGGCGGACACTGAAAAAGGCTATGCGCCCCAGTCGTTCGATCGTGCAGCATTCTGGATGCACTGTTTAGCGGTGGGCGTCGCCGCGGAGTTGATCGCCAAGGCACATCCCAAGCGTCGAGACCTGATGCCGGAGCAGGCGTTTGTCTGCGGGTTGCTTCACGACATCGGAAAGATCGCGCTGGACTACGTGCTGCCGCGCAGCTTCGATCGGATCGTTGAGTTGACCGATCTGAATCAGGCGAACATTGCGGAATACGAAAGGCGGATCATCGGGATCGATCACAACACGGCCGGCAAGCGGCTTGCACAACGCTGGCGATTGCCGCACATGATCACCGACTGCATCTGGCTGCACGGCTCACCGATCAGTTCGCTACCCAAACTCGAACACCGCGGGATGATCGGTTTGGTAACACTCGCGGATGTGGTTGCCCGCCGGATGCACGCGGGGTATTCCGGCAACTTCTCGCTTCGTCAAAACGTCGGCGACCTTTCGCAGGAATTGGGGCTCGATCCGGATGTGGTTTCGCGTGTATCTGAAACACTGCACGAAGAGCTTGAAGTGCGAGGCCAGGCGTTAGGTTTATACGACGCGGCTTCGCACGAGCTGCTGCTGCAATCGGTGCAGCGTGCAAACGAAGCGCTTGGGCGGATCAACGTCGTGCTGGACCGCCGTGCGAACGATGCGGAAGAACAGCAGAAGATATTGGAAACGATCAGCGCGTTTCATGGTTCGGCGACACCGGGCCGAAGCGTGCAGGATGTGCTGGACGCAGTGGTCGCCTCGTGTGCGAACCTGCTGGGGCCGGGCTTCTATGGTTTGATTTATCCCGGCGATCCGGGCGTGGACCATCGGATTACGCATAGCGATGCATTCCCCTCGTACGACTCGCTGGAAGACAACGACGGCTGGTTGATCTGTCAGTACAACCAGGAGGGGCGGCCGGTACACAGTCAATACATCGAAGCGCCGCCGCACACGCCGGACCTTGCGGCGCTGGACCCATCGCAACCGGTGGGCTTGCAGTTGATGGGCGTGTTGCCTTGGGTGGCGGACTACATCGTGCAGGCGCCGGACCTTCGTAAGGTGCGGTTATTGCCGCTGAGTTGTGGCTGGGGTGCATCGGCGGTGCTGCTGCACGATCGTGAAAATACGCCGCCCTGGAAGCAACTATCCGCGATGACAAGCGTCTGGGGCGCAGCGATCGCGGCGGCGGCGCAGCACGACGGGGCGAGGCGACTCGGGGAAGACCTTGCCCAGACGAACCAGGCGTTATCCGAAGCACAGGCGCAACTGACGCGTCAGGCATCGCTCGCGCGTTTAGGTGAAATGGCGGCCGGTGCGGCGCATGAAATGAACAATCCACTTGCGGTAATCGCCGGTCGCAGCCAGTTGTTATCGATGACGCTGCCGCAAGGTTCAAAAGAACAAAAGGATGCGCAGAGCGTCTTCCAGGAATCACACAAGCTCAGCAGTTTGATCACGAGCCTGCGGATGATCGCGGACCCGCCTGCGCCCGAGCTTGCGGAAACGGACCTTGGCGCACTGCTTGACGAAACGGTCAAGCAGTTCAGCACAGCGCAGGAGAAGCGGAACAAGGCGGTGATCTTCACGCTGAAGCTGCGTGGACAGTTGCCGAAGATCCAGGCGGACGCTGATCAATTACGCGGTGTGATGAAAGAGTTATTGAACAACGCGGTGCAGGCGAATCCGGCGTCGTCGGTGCAGGTCACTGCGCAGGTTGAGCCGGGCGGCGAAAGCATCGTGGTTCAGGTGCGTGATGATGGTGAGGGGATGGACCCATACACGTTGGAACACGCGCCCGATCCGTTCTTTAGCGCAAAGGCGGCGGGCCGACGTGTCGGCATGGGCTTGCCTCGTGCGATGCAGTGGTTATCCGGACACGGCGGGCGGTTGGAGTTGCGCAGCCAGCGCGGTGAAGGAACTACGGCGACTTTTGTTCTGCCACTCGATTCGCACCCGGGATAAACCGATAGCACAACTGCAGCCCACCAGAGTAAGGCGGTGGGTAACTGGAAGTGACTGGCAGGGAGGAAGTTTTGGCAGGCAAGCCTAAGTCAACCGGGGTCGGCTCAAGCCGACGTGAAACACCTAAGAAGACGGTTCGGGCCCTCCTGGTGGGGGCAGACCCGAACCTGGGCGCGGTGATCCAGAGTGTCGTGCCCGCCGGGGATAGTGTTCAACTGATTCACGCCCGCTCGCTGACCGAAGCGCGTGCCCAACTGACCGAAAAGTCAGTGGACCTGGCATTGATCAACCCGAAGCTGCCCGACGGTTCGGGATTCGATCTGGCGGATGAACTGAATAAGAGCCGGCGGATCGTCGCGACGGTTTTGATCGACGACGAGCCGAACCTCGAATCGGCGATGCGTGCGATCCGCGCCGGCGCATTGGATTACATCGTGACACCGCTTGATATGGCGGAGCTGAACGACCGCGTCGGCAAGGCGCTTGCCAAGCAACGCAAGAGCCGTGACCAGGCGCAGCGCGTGCGTCGGCTTCGTCGGCTGTGCAAGAAGCTGAACCAGGCGCGTGCGGATGTCAGCAAACAAGTCGACATCCTCTGCAACGATCTGGTGACGGCCTACCAGGAACTGGCCGGACAGATGCAGCAGGTCGTGCAGGCGTCGGAATTCGGCGCGGTGATCCGGGATGAACTGGACCTTGAACAGCTTCTGCGTAAGACGCTTGAGCACCTGGTCGAAAAGGCTGGGCCGACGAATGCGGCCGTATTCCTGCCTTCGAGCATGGATGAGTTCACGCTGGGCGGCTACGTCAACTACGACTGCACGCCTGAGTCGGCGGACATGCTGCTGCAACATCTGGCCGACATCGTCGCACCGAAGATCTCGAATCGTGACGACCTGATACACGTCACGGACAACAAGAGCCTGGCGCATCTGCTGGGCGGTGACGCCGCTTACCTGGTTGACTCGCATATGCTTGCCTTTGCCTGCCGCAGCGAAAACGAGTCACTGGCGGTGGTGGCGCTGTTCCGGGATTCCTCCGACCCGTTCGATCAGACCGTGCTGGACACGGCCGAAGCGGTCGGCCCGCTGCTGGGCGACGCCCTGGCACGGGTGATCCGCATCCATCACCGAGGCCTGGACGACGACGCCTTCGAAGAGGGCGGCTACTTCGGCACGGCGGAAGAGGACGACGAGGACGACGACGGTTTGCCGTTCTAAGGAAAAACAGGAAAGCAGGAAAACAGAAAAGCAGAAAATAAAGCATTTGCGTCCGGGAGCGAATGCCTTGGATTTTCTGCTTTTCTGTTTTTCTGCTTTTCTGCTTTCCCATACACTACCGTGTATGACACAAAATCAATCCCCCAACCCCACCCCAAAACCCTGGGAACACACCAAGTCCGGCTCCGGCTCGGGTTCCGACCCGCTGGCGGCGCGGTTTGTTTCGAGCCTGGATTACGATAAACGGCTGTACACCCACGACATCCGCGGATCCATCGCCCACGCGCAGATGCTTGAGCACGTCGGGCTGATCAACAAGGACGAGCTTGCCGAGATCGAGCGGGGCCTGAACGAGATCAAATCCGAGATCGACGAACAGGGCGACGCTTGGCCCGGCTGGAAAATCGAGCTGGAAGACGTACACATGTGTATCGAAGCCGCGCTGATCGAGAAGACGGGCGATGCGGGACGGAAGTTGCATACCGGAAGAAGCCGGAATGATCAGGTGGCGACGGATATCATGATGTGGATTACAGATGCTTACGGGCATCTGTCTCGACGATTGGAGATACTCTGTCAAGCCTATGTCGATCTTGCAACAGAATACGGCAGGATCGTAATGCCTTCTTACACACATCTGCAAAGAGCACAGCCAATTGTTGTTGGTGCAGAGTTGTTGGCATGGGCAGAGATGTTTTACGGTGACGACATCAGATTATTTGCACTTGGCGGATTGGGGTGGAGTGAGCGCAAACAACCACTTGGAAGTGGAGCCATCGCGGGTAGTGCACTGCCACTTGATACTTCAGTAACAAACGATCACCTCTTCGGATGGTCTACAGAAGAAGGCGACCAAAAGAAGTTTTTTTATTTTGACGGTGGACCATTAAACAGTATAGAAAGAACGGCATCACGCGATTCAGCGGTTGATCTTGTTTATGGCTGTTCTCAGATTCTATTAAGCCTCTCGCGCTGGGCGGAGCAGTGGATCATTTATTCAACGACCGAGTTTGGTTTCATCACGCTGGATGATCTGTACACGACCGGCTCGTCCATGATGCCGCAGAAGCAGAACCCGGACATGCTCGAATTGATACGGGGCAAGACGGGGCTTGTTTATGGCTCGCTCATGGCGCTATTGACCATGTGCAAAGGGCTGACCATCGGTTACAACCGCGATCTTCAGGAAGACAAGCGGCATGTCTTCACCGCGTACGATGCGGTGTGCGATTGCCTGGATATGGCGACGCGGATCGTGAAGACGACCAAGTTCAATGAAGAAAGAATCAAGCAGGGGCTTGATCGTGGGTTCCTCGATGCGACGAGCCTGGCGGAGTACCTGGTGACCAAGGGTGTGCCGTTCAGGACATCGCACCAGGTAGTGGGCAAGCTTGTGCAGATGTGCCGGGATAAGGGGTATGAGAAGCTGTCGCTACTCAAGCTGGAAGACTTCAATGCGGCGTGCAGCGAGAAGTCTGGCAAGACTCTGGTAGAAGACGACGTCTATGATTGGTTAGGTCCTGAAAACGTGGTGAAGCGTTATCAGACGGCAGGGAATGCGGGGGTGAGTGGATTTGAGCAGCAGCTTGAGGCATGGAAAGAACGGTTGGGGGATAGCGCGGAATAGGTCGATGTAAGGTGGGGGTGAAGGGGGAGGAGTGAATGGGAGGGAAGCCCACGTTCGGCGAACGTGGGCTTCGGGTGGATTGTGTGATCTGTTAAAAACACAGATCGCGTGGGGACTAGCCCTCACCCCGGCCCTCTCCCAAGGGGAGAGGGGATAAGCACAAGAAGCCCTCTCCCAAACGGAGAAGGGGTGAGACGGGGTGGTTCAGATCGTTTTGATTCAGGAGTGATTTGCTTTGCTGGTGATGACGGTCATCAAGGGTGTGGACAAAGGGCGGCGGTACGAGTTGCCTGATGATGAGCCACAGTTGATCGGGCGGTCGAGCGAGGCGCTTGAGACGACCGACCAGACGATATCCCGCCGACACGCCGAGCTTACACCCGACAACGGCAAGTGGTATATCCGGGATTTGCATTCATCGAATGGCACGTTCGTTAACGGCGTGCGTGTGACGACGGAGCGTCGGCTGCTTCGGCCGGGCGATCAGATCCGCACCGGGGCGACTCTGTTTATCTTTGGTGATGAGAAACCCAAGCCCAAGAAAGAATCGATCCGGCTGGTCCGGCGCGGGGAGATCGACATCAGCGTCGAGTCGACCGCAGCGAGCAATGATGATTCGATGATCATGGCGGTGCCGGAGCCCGGGCAGGCGGCGGAGTTTCAGCTTCGTGTGATTTATGAGTTGACCGCGTTGATCGGATCGGTGACGGACAAGCAGGAACTGCTCGAGCGTGTGATGGATGTGGTGTTCGAGTACTTCAAGGCCGACCGCGGCTTCATCATGCTGCAGGACGATCCGGACGCGGTGCCCGAGCCGGCGCTGGTGCGGCACCGCAGCCCGATGGAGAACAAGAAGAAAAACAACGAGCCGATCAGCGTCAGCCGAACGATCGTGCGGTACGTGATGAAGAAAGGCGTGGGCGTATTGTCCAGTAACGCGATGACCGACCGGCGCTTCTCGACCGGCGACAGCGTGCAGGCGTACGGCATCCGCTCGACGATGTGCGTGCCGATCAAGTTCAAGGATCGGCTCTACGGCGTGATCCACCTGGACTCGAAGGTCGCCAATTACACGTACACGGAAGATCAGTTGCTGCTGCTGACGGCTATCGGTGTGCAGACGGGGGTTGCGTTATCGAATTCGCGGCTGTACGCCGAGCGATTAAGAGATGAAAGACTCGCGGCGGTGGGGCAGACGGTCGCGAGCTTGTCGCATTCGATCAAAAACATTCTTCAGGGCATGCGGGGTGGGGCGGATGTCGTTGAGCTTGGTTTACGTAAGAACAACATGGACTTGACGCGCGGCGGGTGGGAGATCGTTGCACGTAACGTCGAGCGGATCTACGAGCTTGTCATGAACATGCTCGCGTATTCCAAGCAGCGCAAACCCGAGTTGGAACTTGTGAACCTGGATGCGCTGCTGGGCGAGATATCGGGACTGGTACAGAAACAATTTGATGGCAAGCACGCGGCGTTATTGGTGGATGTGCCCAACGACATGCCGCCGGTGCCAGTCGATCCGGGTGGGGTGCATCAGGCGGTGTTGAATCTGCTTAATAACGCGCTGGATGCAGTGCAGCCGGAGACGGGGGTGGTGAGTGTGCGCTGCGAATATGATGGGGAAAACGACCGGGTGAAGATCACGGTGGCGGACAACGGCGAGGGCATGGGCAAGAGCACGCTGGACAGGTTGTTTGAGCCGTTCCATTCGACAAAGGGACTGCGCGGCACGGGTTTAGGCCTGGTCGTGACCAAGAAGATCGTCGAGGAGCACGGCGGCGTGGTAAAAGTCGAAAGCAAACGCAAGCAGGGCACGACGTTCACGATTTACCTGCCTGTAAGGTTTGATCAGATCCCGATGTCCGCAGACACGGTGGGCCCGGGGTGATTTCGGGGTGTGGGGTGTAGGAATTGTATTTCTCACTTCCTCAACGCCGGTCCTGAGCGAAGCGAAGGGGCGGGTATCTTTGATGTTCGATCTTCAATGTTCAATCTGAAATCGTGGCTAATGGCTAATGGCTAATGGCTAACAACATTATGTTTGCTATCTTCAGCCCGTTCAGAGTTTAGATTAAAATCGGCAATAATGTGATTCCCGGGACGTTGAAGGAATAGTATTTTGCGTCCGTGTTGGGCTTGTCATTGGGTGCGGTCATGAAAACATCGTTGTCACCGATCAATCGGGAAGCATTTGGGCCGAGGGAGGCCCGTCATCTGTTGCTGCGGGCCGGTTTCGGCGCAGGGCCGGGCGAGATATCGACGCTGGTCGACGCGGGGCTGGACGAGGCGGTGGATGAGCTTATCAAAGATGCGAAGACGGAAGAGCCGGCGGATTTGCCGAAGGTCGACCCGGATGTGGTCAGACCTTTCACGCAAGACGAGCGTGAGGCTTTTGCCAGGGCGCGCCGAGAGAACGACGAGGCGGCCCGGTCGGAGATCCGTCGCAGGCTCAACGAACAGCGTGCGGAAGATCGGCGGATGCTCGGGGAGCTGCGTCGGTGGTGGGTCGGTTTGATGATCGACACGCCGACGCCATTGCGTGAGAAGCTGGTGCTGCTTTGGCACAGCCACTTCGCGTCGCGCCACCGCAACGTGCGCGACACGTACCTGATGTACCAGCAGAACCAGATGTTCCGCGAGCATGCAGCGGGTAACTTCGGCAAACTCGCCAAGGCGGTCGTGCACGACCCGGCGATGCTCAAGTTCCTCAACAACGACCAGAACTTCAAGCGTAAGCCCAACGAAAACCTCGCGCGTGAGTTCATGGAACTGTTCACACTGGGTGAGGGTAACTACAGCGAAAACGACATCAAGCAGGGCGCCAAGGCGCTGACGGGTTATCACGTTGAGGATAACGACTTCGTCTTCAATGAAAATCGTCACGATGACTCGAAGAAGACCGTGCTCGGTGAGACGGGCAACATGGATGGCGACGACTTTGTTGATGTATTGCTGGATCAGCCGGCCTGCCCAAGATATATCGCGCTGAAGTTGTACCGGCATTTTGTCGCGGATGTGCCGGATTACCTGGATGAGGTGCCGAAAGAAAACCGCGAGGTTGTCGAGCGGCTGGCGCTGATGCTCAAGAAGAACGGCTACAAGATCGGACCCGTGCTAAAGCGCGTATTCAAGAGCGAACACTTCTACGATGAGCAGATCGTCGGCAAGAAGATCAAGAGCCCGACGCAACTTGTCATCGGCACGGCAAGAACGCTCGGTACGCCGACCCGTAGCACCGGCACGCTTAGCGATGGGCTCAGCGCGATGGGCCAGGAGTTATTCGACCCGCCCAGCGTTGCGGGCTGGTGCGGCGGGAGGAGCTGGATCAACACCTCGACCTTATTCACCCGACAGAACGTGTGCACTTACCTGATCACAGGCAAGGACCCAAGGCAAAAGAAGTGGGACCGTAAAGAGGTGAACTACGATCCGATGCTGTTGCTTGCGGGGGTGGATAGCAGGGAATCCGAGCCGGTGGTGGACCACTTCGTCGGCTTTATGCTCGGTGATCATACACCAATGGCCAGACGCGAACCGTTGTACAAGTTCATGCGCGAGCGCGACAAGGGTGTAACGAAAGACAGCCTGATCGGTTTGCTGACGTTGATTACCGCGATGCCCGAGTACCAGCTTTGTTAAGCGAGAGAGGAGTTGATCGTGACGGATCAGAATGCATATACGAGGCGGCAATTCCTGCGATCCGGGCTGGCGATGGTTTCGATGGTCTCGACAGTGCCGATCTTTTTGTCGCGTTCGTCGAGCGTGTTAGCGCAGAGCGCGGGGATGCTGCCGAGTAATCCCGGAGTGCCCGAGGACCATGTGCTGGTTGTGATTCAGCTATCCGGCGGGAACGACGGGCTGAACACGGTGATCCCCTACGGTTTTGATGATTATTACAAGAACCGATCAGGCATCGCTGTGCGTGAAAAGGAATTGATCAGTCTCGATACACAAACCGGTATCGGGTTGCATCCTTCGCTTAGGCCGATCAGCGAGATGGTCGGCGATGGGCTCGCGGGGATCGTGCAGGGCGTGGGGTATCCGAACCCGATACGTTCGCACTTTGCGAGCATGGATGTCTGGCACACGGGTGATACGCTATCGAACAAGGGCGAGGGCTGGGTCGGCCGGGCGATGGACACTTTGCATGACAAGGAAGACACGGCGCTATCGTGCATCAGCCTGGGTTCGGAAGCGCCGCTTGCGACGATGGGCAAGGTGGTGAAGCCCGTCACGTTCGAGAAGCCCGAGATGTTCCGCTGGTCCGGGCGCGACCTGCACGAGGCGCTGAGTGAAAGTTACGACGAGCTTAATCAATCATCAGCCGTGATGGATGAAAGCGATCCAGCGGCATTCATTCTGCGAACGGCGATGGATGCGCAGGTTGCCTCCGAGCGCGTGCGTAAGGCGGTGAGCCAGAAGCCTGTTACGCAGTTCCCGGCAAACGGGCTGGCGCGGCAGTTGAAGATGGTGGCATCGATGATCAAGGCGGAGCTGCCGACGCGGGTGTTTTACGTCGCGATGGGTGGCTTCGATACCCACGCCAACCAGACGGCACAGCATGCCCGACTGCTGGATGAATTCGCACAATCCGTGTCGGCTTTCTACTCAGAATTAAAGGCAACCGGGCACCAGAGCCGCGTGGTGACCATCGCGTTCAGCGAGTTCGGCAGGCGTGTGAAGCAGAACGCCTCTTCCGGCACCGACCACGGCACGGCCGGGCCGATGTTTGTCTTTGGCGAACACGTAACGCCCGGCCTGATCGGCACGCACCCCAGCCTGCAGGACCTGGACGACGGCGACCTGAAGTACCAGATCGACTTCCGCAGCGTCTACGCCAGCGTTTTGGATAACTGGATGAAGATCGATTCAACCGCGACGCTGGGCAAGGCCTACGAGCACGCGGATGTGTTGAAGGTGTGAACAATTTAGATGCACGTTTGACACTTAACCGCGATTCTGCTCTGTTGGGGGCTTGAACACAAAACAGACAACACAATCCGAAGAGGCATTGACCAGCGAAGTGATCCTTAGCCGGGCCGAGGACATGCGTGGCCGGTTCGTTGCGGCGATAGCGGATGTGCCTTACGAAGAGAAGGGTGTATTCTTCAGCGAGATGCTGTTTGTATTCGCGGCGGTAGGATTGGCGCCGACACCGTTGGTACTTGAATCCGGCCGGGCACGCGGGCAGAGCACATACGTGCTCGGAAAGATCTTCCCGGAGTCAAAGATCGTCAGCGTCGAGTTTGATCGGGATTCGCCGGATGTGCCGATCGCTGAAGGCCGGCTCAAGAGCTTTGAACACATCGAGCTGCTTTATGGGGATTCACAGAAGCTGTTGTTTAAACACCTGAAGCAGGACGCGGTCATCATCATTGATGGGCCGAAGGGCTTCAGGGCGCTACGGCTTGCCCTACAACTATTGATGACGGGTAAGGCGAGGATGGTGTTCGTACACGATGTGTATCGCGGGCTGGCGACACGGCGGTTCGTCGAGCAGAACGTGCCGGGCGCGCTATTCAGCGACCACAAGGCTTATGTCGAATCTTTTAAGCAGATAGATGAGCCTTGCTGGCGTGCGTTTGATGAAATGGGCGACATGGAATGGCGGCCGAAGGATGTGAAGTCCCCGAGCTACGGCCCGACGTTCGCGTGCCTGCCTTACGATCCGAACGCATCCTACGGCAAGCTGCTGACGCAACTGCACCTGGCGAACTTCTTCACGCGAACGCGTAACACCATCTGCAAGACACTGGGCATGCGGAGCGGCGACTGACTTGTGCGGCTTTCTCACCATCGCCGGCGACCGTTGGGCGCAGGATTTTGATCGTGCGTTGGATTCACTGACCACGCGCGGCCCGGACGAGCGCGGCGTCTGGCACGAAGAGGACATCCACTTCGGACACCGCCGGCTTTCCATCATCGATTTAAAACACGGCCAGCAACCGATGACGTCCGCCTGCGGGCGTTACGTGATCGCCTACAACGGGGAGGTCTACAACTTCTTCGAGGTTCGCGATGAACTTGCGAGGCTCGGTAGAACGATGCGGACAAGTTGCGACACGGAGGTGTTACTGGAAGGTTACGCGCAGTGGGGCCGGGGTGTGCTGGATCGGCTGGACGGGATGTTCGCATTTGCGATCTGGGATAAGCAGGACAAAACGCTGTTTGCAGCGCGCGACCGGTTCGGGATCAAGCCGTTGTATTACTCGACGCAGGGCGGATTGATCACGAGCTCGACGCTTCGACCTTTCTTTGAGTTGCAGGGCTTCCCGAGGAAGCTGGATTACGAAGCGCTCCGGGAATATCTCGCTGTGCAATCGATCCCGTCGCCGTTGACATTGCTAAGTGACGTACGATCGCTTCCGCCTGCGTCATGGTTAACGTGGAAGCGCAACAGCGGCGAACTGCAAACCGGTTGTTACTGGCAGATACCTTCGGCGACCGATCAACCGATGGACTACGACGCGCTGGTTGAGGCGACGGATGCGGCGCTGGCCGTGAGCGTGAAGCGGCAGATGATCGCAGATGTGCCGCTCGGTGCGTTTCTGTCCGGCGGGATCGACAGTTCGCTGATGGTGCATTACATGGCTGCGGCGTCGAGCAACCCGGTCAAGACGTTTACCGTGCGCTTTGATCCAAAAAGAGGCTACGACGAAAGTAAGTACGCAAGACGGGTCGCAGAACGCTACGGCTGCGAGCATCATGAACTGGATGCACGCGAGATCGATGGTGACATCCTGGCACAAGCAATCGCCGACCTGGATCAACCCATGGCCGACCCGGCGTATCTGCCATTGCGAGAACTCTGCGGATTGACACGGCAGCATGTCACCGTCGCCGTCGCTGGTGATGGTGGCGACGAACTGTTTGGCGGATACCCGAGGTTCATGAAGGGCGATTCAAGTTATTCGGGCAACGCGGCACTGAATGTCTTGCGAGCGATGGGCATATTGCCCGGCTCATTACTTCGCAGAACACTGCAAGGCGATGAGGGTTTACTCTGGGACCGCGTAAAATACGGGCCGTTTGCCGGCTCGCGCAAGGATATGTCGGCGCTGTTGTCTGCAGACGCAGCGAATCGATGCAAGATCGACCAGACGATGCGAAGCTGGCTCGACCTGGCGCGTTCATTCGGCAAACCAATCGAGACCGATCAACTGATGCGAGCCGACTTGTGGACGTACCTAAGCGAGAACTGCCTGATCAAGAGCGACCGAGCGAGCATGTGCCACAGCCTCGAAGCGCGCGTACCGATGCTGGGTAATCCGGTTGTTGACCTTGTGTTGCCGCAACCGGCGAACGTCAAGCTCAAGCACGGGCTTAAGTCTGTGTTGGTTGATTTATCCAAACGACACCTGACAAGCGATGTGTGGGACCGGCCAAAGCACGGCTTTTCCGTACCGCTACAGATTTACTTCACAGGCAAGTGGAAAGAACGTTGCGACGACTGGGTGTCACGCTGCGGCGAGCTAGCGCCGTTTATGAATCAGCGATCGATCTCAAACATATGGAACGCTGCGCTTGCCGGGCGAGGCGAGATGCGCTCGGTGTACACGATCATCGCATTGCTGGGATGGCTGGATCGGTATCGTGTTGAGGTTTGAAACAGGGATGAACACAGATGAACACGGATAAGATAAAAAACTAATCCGCTTGTCTTCTCATCTGTGTTTATTCGTGTTCATCCCTGTTCCATCGCTGTTTTCAAGCTGCGCTCGTAGCCGTCGATCATGGTGTTGAGGCTGAACAGTTGTCGGCAGTTCTGCGCTGCGGTGCGGTATTGGGATAGATCATCAATCAGCAGACCGACCAGTTGTCGCGACAGGTCTGCCGCTTCCGGATAGCGGAAGGTTTTGCCTGCGTGGGTGAGGTTGATCAGTTCGGCGTGCGGGCCGATATCGCTTAATAAAACCGGCAGACCTGACACGATTGCTTCGATCACGGCGTTTGGCATGCCTTCTTCACGACTGGTGGAAACAAACGCGCGGGCGTGTTTGAGCAGCCAGTATTTGTTGTCGCCTGTCTGGCGGCCCAGGCAACGCACGACATCTCCGAGTTTCGCCGCTTCGATGTTATTACGCAGCGCGCCGAGTGATTCACCGTCGCCGACGAAGATGTACTTCATGTTGGTGCTGCGGAAGTGATCGGCACTTTGATTCACGGCATCGAGTGCAAGGTCCGGGCGTTTGACCGGACCGATGCGCGACAGGTGCAGGATGTACTTGCCGGACTCGAGTTCAAATAGCGGTGATGCGGTAGCAGCTTTATCGAGTTCGTGATCGAACGCTTGAAGATCGATGCCGTTGAGCACGCGATCGATCGGCGGCAGGTCGGGCCCGGCCACTTCGCGCAGGCGGCCGTCAAGCCAATCACTTAACGAGATGATGCGGTCTGCCCCGCGGTAGCCGGCACGGATCGTTGCCTTGACGCGAGGTTTCGATAAGGCGTGGAAGTTCGGGTACAGGTCGGAACCACGTGCGCTGACAACGAGTTTGAAACCGAGTTTATCTTTGATGTGAGCGGCGGCGAAACCGGTCGGATAGCCATAGAACGCGAGCACGATGTCGAAGGTTGCACGTTTGTAAAGACGCTTGATGTGCCGGCTCAAGACTTCAGGCCAGAGGTTTTGCGAGGGTGGTCTTTTGTAGCGCGTGACGGGGTAAGGCAAATCTTTCGGTTCGCCGTGGTCCTGGCAGAGGACCTGCACCTCGTGGCCGCGCGCTTGCAGGCCGCGCAGGATGCGGTCGCCGGCCAGTTCCGCGCCGCCGATCGATGGCAGGAATGTCGGGGTGAACAGGCAGATGCGCATCGCGTTTCCCCTGTTCAATCCTGTTTGGCGGGCCGGCATATCGCGACCTGGTTGTAGTTCAGACTCACACCTTTTTTTAGCAGGCGCCAACGGTCTTTAATCAGCGGCCACCACAAACCCATCTTGAACGCGGGGGCCGTCCTGTGCTCGATGACTTCAAAACCCTGGCTGGAGAGGTAGCGCCCGAACTCATCAAGGTTCCACTCGCGGACGTGTTCGGCCTTGGTGGACTTCATGTTGGCTTTACCCCGACGGACATCGCGCTCGATCGTGGAGATGAGCATGTACGAGTTGTCGTGGCAGTGCGATCGCATGAAGCGTAGAAGGATGTCGGGATCGAGCAGGTGCTCAATGACATCGACACAGAGCAGCAGGTCGAATTTGCCGAGACCCGTCTCATCCGGACGTTCGAGGTCGGCGCTGACGAAGTTGCCTTGGGGGAAAAGCTCCTTGGCCTTGGCGGCGGCGGTGGGCTGCTCAACACCCGTAACCTCAGCGAGCGGAGCGACCATGTTCATCAGCTTATGCCCGACGCCGCAACCGACATCAAGGACGGTCTTGAGGTCGTGCTGGCGGATCAACTCCGCGGCACGGTTGTAGGCATGCCACTGCGCGTAGTTACTTAAGCGCAGGCGTTTGGGGTCCCAGTAGTCGCCGGCCGACTCTTCGATCGTCGCGTTGACCGTGCGGTGTTCGTAGCCGTCTTTGATGCAGTAATTACCCATGAACCGGGCATTGTGACAGATTGGGCGGATATGTGAAAGCGATGTGCGAATAGATCAGATCATCTGGCTCAACCACTTGCTGGCCCGTTGTGCACCGCTGCGGTTGATTCGGTAGACCCGGTGATGCCCCTGCTTCTGCTGCTTGACCAGCCCCGCATCGCGCAAGACCAGCAGGTGCCGGGAGAGCGTGGGCATCGCGATCGGGCCGTCGAGTTGTTCGTGTATCTCCCCGACGGTGCGGTCTTTTTGCTTCAGCAGTGCCAGCACCTGCCGACGGATCGGATGAGCTAACCCCCGAAACACATCCGCCCGATCCTCGCTGGTAAGTAATGGCCTTGTCATGAAGATAGTATTTAGCCTAAATACTATCTTTGTCAAGCGGGGGAGTGGTAGCGGGGGTGGGTGGGGTGCTCAGGTGTTGATGGGATAGCTTGCGGGGTGTTCGGGGGGTGCGGGGCGGGGTGTTGAGGAGTCCGGTGTGCATTGTTGAGGAATTCGGTGCAGGGTGGTGGGTAGCAAGCCGGGGCAGGCGTTGAGGAGTGCGGGGCCCAGTGGCTTGCGGGCTTGGTTGGATGCGGCTACACCTTGGCTTATGGAGATAGCCTTTCAATCCGAGTGGGTCGATTCGGTTAAGCCTACGCAGGTGTACAAGCAGGATCGGCGTAGCCGGGTCTGGCGGATCGATGCGCCGGATGGGCGGGCGTATGTAATCAAGCGGTTTGAGTACAGCCCGATCAAGCAGATGCTGGCGGGCATGCTGGGGATTCATCCGGGCCAGCGCGAGCGGCGGTGTTGTGAGATGCTCAAAGCGGCGGGATTGGCGGTCGTGCCGATCGTGGGCGGGGGTGTGTCACAGCGGAAGTACTGGCTGGTCACGCCTTACACGGGCAAAAGCCTGTACAACCTGCTGCATCACGGCGAATTGACGGATCCGCAGAAACGGACGCAGCTCATGACCGCGGTGGGGCAGTTAACCCGTCAATTGGCTGCCAAAGGTTTGTTCAACCGGGACCACAAGGCCAGCAATATCGTGGTCGATGAAGATGCTAAACCCTGGCTGATCGATGTGGTGGGGGTGCGACGGAGTCGTGGCCAGAAGGATACCGACCGGATGCTGGCGAACCTGCGCGGCAATCTGCTGGAGGCGGGGGCGAGCGGGGCGGAGTGCGATCTGCTGGAACAGACCTGCCGGGCCGGTGGGTAGCCGACTTATTAGCCCGGGCCTGCTAGAATGTGTGGCTCAAGCCTTTGGCGAACCCCACGCTTCCGCGAGGGGCTATTACCAATGAATAGATGACCGAAACCTATGGAAATCCGTAACTTCTGCATTATTGCACACATAGATCACGGCAAGAGCACGCTGGCCGACCGTATGCTCCAAGGGACCGGTGCGGTCAGTGACCGGGAAGCCCGCGAGCAGACGCTGGACGATATGGATCTGGAGCGTGAACGGGGCATCACGATCAAGGCCTCGGCCGTCACGGTGAACCATAAGTGTGATGGCAAAGACTTCATGCTCAACTTCATCGACACGCCGGGCCACGTGGACTTCCACTACGAGGTTTCCCGTGCGTTGACCGCGTGCGAAGGGGCTGTCCTGGTGGTCGATGCCAGCCAGGGGGTGGAGGCACAGACCGTCGCCAATGCGTACATGGCTGTGGACGCGAACCTCGAGATCATCACCGTCATCAACAAGATCGACCTGCCGGCCGCACGTCCGGAGGAGATCGCGCTGGAGACGGAGCATATTCTGGGTCTGCCCGCCGACGAGTGCATCTTCTGCTCAGCCAAGAGCGGGCAGGGCGTGCATGAACTACTTGACGCGATCTGCCGAAAGCTGCCGGCACCGGGGGGCGACCCGACCGCCAAGACACAGGCGTTGATCTTCGACGCGATTTACGACGATTATCGCGGCGTCGTGGTGTACTTCCGTATCTTCAACGGCCAACTCACGGCCGGCGACAAGATCCTGATGATGGGCACCGGTCGCAGTTTTATCATCACGGAGGTCGGCAAGTTCACGCCGAAGATGACGGCTTATAAGCAGCCGATGAAGGCAGGCGAGGTGGGGTACTTCGTCGCGAATATCAAGACGCTGGATGATGTGAACATCGGCGACACGATCACGCGCGAGTTGCACCCGGCCGACAAGCCCCTGCCGGGCTACAAAGAGCCGATGCCGATGGTGTTCTGCGACTTCTACCCGTCGGGCGATACCGAGTTTGACGAGCTGCGCGACGCGATCAGCCGGCTGCACATCAACGACGCGAGCTTTACGTTTCAACCGACGAGTAGTGAAGCATTGGGCTTCGGTTTCCGCTGCGGGTTCCTAGGCATGCTCCATATGGACATCATCCAGGAACGTCTCGAGCGCGAGGGCAAGGTCACCATCGTGCAGACCGCGCCGACGGTGACATATGAGATCCTCAAAAGCGACGGTGAGGTGATGCAGATCACCAACCCGGCCGACCTGCCCGACATGTCGCAGGTCCGTGAAATCCGCGAGCCCATGGTGCAGGTTGAGATCATCACGCCGAAGGACTCGATCGGCGAATTGATGAAACTCTGCGGCAACCGGCGTGGTGTGTACCAGAAACAGCAATTCCTGTCCGAAACCAGGCAGATCCTCGAATATGACCTGCCGTTGGCGGAAATCATTTACGACTTCTACGACAAGCTTAAGAGCATCACCAGCGGCTACGGCACGATGGACTACCACCTCAAGGGCTTCTCGAAAGAGAACCTCGTGAAGATGGACATCCTCGTCAACGGCACGCCCGTCGATGCGCTATCCGTGATCGTGCACCGTGAAAAAGCGGAACAGCGCGGCCGGGCGCTACTGATGAAACTCAAGAAGCAGATCGACAAACACCTGTTCGAGATCCCCCTCCAGGCCGCGATCGGCGGCAAGATCATCGCCCGCGAGACCATCAAGAGCGTCGGCAAGAACGTCACGGCAAAGTGCTACGGCGGCGACGTGACGCGAAAGCGAAAGCTGCTTGAAAAGCAGAAGAAGGGCAAGGAGCGGATGAAACGCGTCGGCACTGTGGATATCCCGCAGGAAGCGTTTATGGCCGTGCTGGACACCGGCGAGTAAAAGCAGAAAAGCAGGAAAAACAGAAAAGCAGAAAATAGGAGGCGTTATGTCCGGGAGGCTACGAGATGAAATGCTTGATCGAGCAGTGGAATACGGCCGTAGAATTTTGAATTTAGCCGAGCAATTAGAAACCGATGGCCGACCCCGCCGTGTTATCGATCAATTAATCGGCAGCGGAACGTCAGTCGGTGCGAACCTGTTCGAGGCTCACGAAGCGATGAGCCGGGCCGACTTTGTAAAATGAGTAGGAATTGCAACAAAAGAAATTCATGAAACCACGTTCTGGCTACGTGTCATGGTGAAACAGGGATACTTCACTGAAGAACGTCTCGCACCTTTACTCGGCGAATCCAAGGAATTATTGGCGATCATGAAAACCATGATCGCTCGTACCAAACGCAAACCCCAGTCTTAATTTTCTGCTTTTCTGTTTTCCTGCTTTTCTGTTTTACTATGCAAGACCAATCCTTCGGCATCATCCCGATCCACAACGACAACGGCACACGTCGGTTTTTACTCGTGCATCAGAAAAAAGGCCACTGGGGATTCCCGAAGGGGCACGCGGATCCGGGTGAAACACCGACAGAAACCGCTTTGCGCGAACTGGGAGAAGAAGCCGGCGTTACGTCCTGTGAACTGATCGGTAATGAGCTTTTCGTTGAGCGTTATGCGTTTATCAATAAGAAGGGCAAGCGTGTCGACAAGACGGTGACGTTTTTTCTGGGGCGGGTGGATGATCCGACCGTGACGGTGCAGCCGGAAGAGGTGCAGGATTATGCCTGGCTGGCCGCGGACGAAGTGAAGCAGCGGCTGACCTTCCCCGAGGCGCGCGAGCTTTTTTCTCGGGTGCTGGCGCATCTGAACAAGATCGAGTCTGAATAAATCAACCCAATCTCGGCCGATGTCGGGGCTTGAGTTGTTGACCAAATGAGAAAAAAAGCAAGGCAACCCGACCAGGATGGTCGGGCTATATGTATTTGCGCCCAAACATGCTTCTTATTTTCTGCTTTTCTGTTTTCCTGTTTTTCTGCTTTCCAGCTTTCCCCTTCCGTCAACCTGTAACGGTTATGACGTCAGGTTGATGCTATCGGGCTGTGCGGGGTGGGAAAAAGTGACTATTGGGATTGCCTTTTGTTTGCCTGAATCGTTTCGTTGAGCGTTGGAAGGGTGATGAGGCTCGGCCGTGGATTGAAGAAGTGAATCCCGGTTATCAGGAGTTAAGTCGCCACGATTACTGGACGATTGGATGTCAGGTCGAACCGAACGGTGTTCCGACCAGCCCACGGATGGGGGATTGAAAACAAGATTGTTACCGAACACACCCGGGCCCGCGTGGGGCTCATGAGCAAGTGGGTTTTGGTTGAACCTTTAGGTTTAGGAGAGTATCCATGTTGGCACGTAAGCAAGTGGCCCGGGGCTTCACCCTGGTCGAAATCCTGATCGTCGTCGTGATTCTCGGCATCTTAGCCGCGATCGTAATCCCTCAGTTCACCAGTGCATCTGAATCGGCCAAGGCATCCAGCATGGCCGGCCAACTCCAGACCATCCGCAGCCAGCTTGAGCTGTACCAGGTACAGCACAACGGTGACTACCCCGAAGCCGGCGTAGCCGCCACCGCAGGCACCACCACCGACTGGTCCGCCCTGATCTTGAAAACCGACGTTAACGGCGACACCGCCGGCGACGACTTCGGCCCGTACCTGCAGCAGGCCCCGATCAACTCGTTCATGCCCAGCGGCAGCAACACCGACGTCGCAGACAACAACACCGCCGCCTGGCGCTACGACGCAAACACCGGCGAAATCAAGGCCGTCATCCCCGCCAACAAGTGGGATCAGCTCGAAGAGCTGGGTCTTGGTACCGAAGCTGACCAAAATGGTACCGAGAATGCGGATGTTGTTAAGGGGCCAGGCGCCTAATCTGAACTGACTTAACAGAATCTACCCATCGCCGCGGCCTGACAGCCGCGGCGGTGTTTTTCAGGGAAAAGCGCGAAGCTGGAGGCGTTCGGCCTAGGAGACCATCCGATGGAGAAGCAAAGGTCACATGTAGTTAGCAGTACACGGAAGTACACACGCGCCTTTACACTGGTTGAAATCCTGATCGTCGTTGTGATCCTGGGTATCCTTGCCGCTCTGGTCGTCCCGCAGCTTGCGAACGCATCCCAATCTGCGCGTTCCAGCAACTTGAAGTCTTCGCTTCAAACCATTCGCGCCCAGATCGAACTGTATCACGCACATCACGACAGCACGTATCCCACGCTGGCACAACTAAGCAACGCCTGGAACGTGCTGACAAGCCAGACCGATAAGAACGGCAACCCGGGTACGGACTTCGGTCCCTATATCCTGAAGATGCCCGTCAACCCATTTGAAAACAGCGAGACGGTGGCCGACACCGCCGCGTCTGGTGTGGGTTGGGTTTACGATGAAGCAACACACACCATTTACGGTGTCATCTCCGCCGACAAGGCTGCCGAGATTGACCTGGATACGACCAATGATGTCCGTACGTATGAGTGATCGGACTTTCCGCAGTCGTCACAGACCGATAAGTAGCCGGAAAAAGTATCGGTGAATCCCCGGCCGAACCTCAGTCTGAACTTTTTCTGACCGATCTATCCGTCATGGGAGCTATTTCTCCCTGCACGAAGGAGAAGGAACATGAAGTCTTTGCGATACCTGAACACGATCCTGACGGTGATCGCGGTCCTGCTGACCGTAAACGTCTGGACGATGTGGTCGATCACGCCCGGCGGCGAGACGCTTTCCGTCGCCACGGAAGCAAACGCCCAAGGCATCGCCAACGCGGCACAGCAGCGCAAGCAGATCGTCGATGCGGTCAACCAAGTCCGCACCGAAGTCGGTGAAGTTAAAGCGATGTTCAAGAACGGCACGGCGCGTGTCCGCCTGGAAGCCGGTTCGCAGCCCCAAGAGCAGCAGTAAATATGAATATGTTTTATCTCCGAAGCCCACGTTCGTTGAACGTGGGTTTGCATGGGAGTTGTTTCGATGTCAGCAGTACGATCCAACCCAACCCGTAACCGAGCCGGCTATACGCTGGTCGAGGTATTGATCGTTGTGGCGATTCTGGGGATCGCCTCGGCGATGATCGTACCTCACATGTTGTCTGCGGGAACGTTGGGCGTGCAGGCCGCGGCCCGCATCATCGTGGCAGACATCCTCTACGCACAAAACGATGCGATCGCACGGCAAGGTGTGCGTAAGGTGGTCTTCGATCCGGCCACCGAGAGCTACGCATTAACCGACGAATCCGACAGCATCCTGAGCGTCCGGTGGAAAAACGGGTCCAGCAATAACTACATCGTGGACTTCACGACGGACGACCGGTTCCAGGGCGTCGAGATCGTGTCCGCGGACTTCAACGGCACATCAACGCTTGAGTTTGATGCGCTGGGAGGTCCCAGTAACGGCGGGACCGTTGTGATTGAGTACCAGGGCGAGCAATACCGTGTAACGGTTGCGGCCTTTACCGGGAGGGTGACGGTCGAACGGATCTGACCGGAGAATAGAGAGGAAGCGTTGTTCGGAGGAGGCAGAAAATCCAGTTACGGCCCGATCGGTGTGGATGTCGGGGACCACACGATTCGGATGATCCAGTTCAGACGCGAGTCGGATCTAGCGATCGCGACCGCCGCCACTTCGCGCACACTCGGGCACGGGGAAACAGGCGAAACCGATACTGAACAGGTTGCCGCCGCGATCCGCGACATGCTCTCATCGGGCCAGTTCCGGGGCAACCGCGTCGTCAGTTGTTTACCCGCAGCCAAATTGCTTTACAAGAACATCCGTCTGCCGAAGATGCCGTACGACGAGTTGGCGGCAGCGGTGCAGTGGGAAGCCACCGAACGTCTGAAGTTCAGCGGCGAGGCGATGGATGTGCAATTCATCGACGCAGGCGAAGTCTTGCAGGGCCAGGAAAAGCGGCAAGAGGTGATCCTGCTGGCCGCGTCCAGAAACTTCATTGAGGATCACATTCAGGCTTTTCGGTCGTGCGACCTGGAGTTGCAGGCAATCGATGCGGTGCCCAATGCGTTGGCGCGCTGCATCGAACAGGCGTTGCCTGATGTTGAAGAGGACTTGCCGGTTCGCGTAGTGATTGATGTGGGCTACAACGGCACCAAGGTGCTGATGACGCGTGGATCAAGGATATGCTTCTTTAAGCACATCGAGATCGGCGGCCGCCACATGGACGAGGCGTTGGCGTCGAAGCTGCAACTGCCGACCTCGGCGGCGGCCGAAGCTCGCCGCGAATGGCTCAATAATCAGATCGATCCGAGCCACGATGCACAGATCGCCTCAGCGATGGGACCGATCGTCGAAGACCTGTCGCGTGAGATCGGCCTGTGCATGCGCTATTACAGCGTGACCTTCCGTGGCCGGCGCCCGGAAGAGGCTTGGGTCGTCGGTGGCGAGTCGGGCAACACCTGGCTGTGGGCACGGCTGTGTGAAGATGTCGGCCTGAAGCCAACAGCCAATGACCCGCTATCGAATCTCGACCTCAGCGCCGTACATTCAGAGGTCGGCGGGCCGGACAACTGGGCCGGGTGGGGTGTGGCGATCGGGCTGGCTCTGCGCGATTGTGACATCCTGAAGAAGCGTAAGCGCAGGGGGGCGGCGTGAATAACATCGACTTCCTGCCTAAGTCTTACCATGAACAGCGTGCGATGCGCAACTTCAAGCATCGCCGATTGATCCTTGTCCTGTTGGTGGGGATGGCGCTTGTGGTGTGGGGGATCGACCGGCACCAGACCTCCATGGAACTCGCACAGCGGGCCAGCGCCTTGGAAACAGAACTGGTCGCCAACAAGCTCAAGCTCAGCGAACGCGACAAACTCCGGGATGAGAAAAAGGCCCTCATCTACCAGGAGAACATCCAGAAACAACTGGACCAACCCATCGAAGTCACACAAGCGGTCGCGGTGGTCGGCAGGCTGATGCCTCCCTCGACCGGGTTGACGCACATCACGGTCAAGACCCACCGCCCCGCGCCCAAGCCCAAGGAAGACCCGAACGACACCAAAACCAAGAAGACGAAAAAGACCGCACCGGTCAACCCCGAAGAGCTGCGTGATTACGTAAGCATCGAGGTTAAGGGATTCGCGCCGGATGATGTTGTGGTTGCCGATCTGGTTAACGCGATGAACGATCATCCCCTGTTCGAGAGTGTGGCGATGCACTTCAGCCGGGTCGATGAACAGGGCGGATTGATCCTGCGCCGGTTCAGCATCGGAGCCGAGATCCCGTTGGATCGACAGTATGAACCGACATTCCAGACGGCGGGGGTGTCCGATGAAGATTAAGAACGAAAAAGTAAAAACGGTGCTCATCATCAGCGGGATGCTCGTGCTGTTTGTCGGCGTGGTGCTTGTACCGTACGGGCTGCGCGATGCGTCGTTGCAACGTCGGATCAACAAGGCGCGAACGGAACTGGGAATCGACAGCGTCGATAACGCGGGGCTGGTCCGTCTTTACGAAGATGTCAAGCAGCGCCGAGCCAAGCTCGACAGCCGCGGCAAATACATCCCTGATGAAGACGGGATATCACGGGTAATTAAGGATTTTTCAAGCCTGATCAACGCCCAAGGCGTTTCGGGCCAGGAGATCATCACGGTCCAGTCCAAAGAGTACGCGGATTACAACATCCTGCCGGTCAAGATCCAGTTCAACGCACCGTTTACGACCGCTTACGACCTGATCGAGCGGATCGAGAAACTGTCGAGTGTTGTGCGGATCGATCGTCTGGATATCGAAGCGGACAACAGCTATCCGAGTGAGCCGCTGACCGTGAACATGGAGCTAAGCGCCTTCTACACCGCCGAAGGGATCGGGGGTGATTCATGAAGCATCACCTGGACAACCTGATCCACCAGATCACTGCGGACAAGAAAAAACTGGGGATCATGGTCTGCGCGCTGGCGCTGGGGTTGCTCTTGTGGGGTCGGCTGATCCTTCAGGGCGTTCCGCGTACCGCCACGGCCGACGAGAAAACCAACGTCGCCAAAGTGGAGCAGGATACGGGCGACCAGACAACACAATCGGTAAAGCCGGCAAAGGCGTTACCGGTGGTGCAGGTGGACCTGCCGGGTCATCCGGGGCGAGACCTGTTTGGAATGGACCCCAACCGTTACAAACGGAATCCGGATGCGATAACCAAACAGACTGGTGCAAAGTCACCCCAAGTTACACCCGATGTAGACCCCAGAAAGCTGCTCGTCCGCAATGAAGCGGCCGAGTTGCGACTTGAAAGCGTCGTCACCGGCACGGAGCCGAGGGCGTACATCAACGGGTACCTGTTGGCGCCCGGCGACGAATACGAAGGATTCACGCTTGTACAAGTCACGGATCGACACGTGATCCTCACAAAGTATGGACTGTTCATCAAGCTCAGGATGTAACGAGCCAAAGCCGCGGAGGCTTTTGAAGGAGTCGAGCATGGTTACCGGAAATACAAAGTATTGGTTGGGCGTTTTTTTTTGCTCCGTAGGGTGCATCTGTAACAGCTCGGCGCTGGGCGCAGATGGGGCGAGCGGGGTAGCCCCCGGCGAACCGATCCCGCCTGATAACAGCACCCCGGCGCTCTTTGAAACCGCCTCCGAAGACGAAGCCCTGCCCCAGGGCCAACAGGTTGAGGTCGGATCGTTCGGCCAGATCGACCTGCACGTCAAAGACCTGGACCTCACCAAGGTGCTGCAACTGCTGAGCATCCAGAGTCAACGCAACATCATCGCCAGTCGCAACGTCGCCGGCACCGTATCGGCCGATCTCTACGGCGTGGACTTCTACGAGGCGCTCGACGCCATCCTCCACACCAACGGCTTCGGCTACCAGGAAAAGGGCCAGTTCATCTACGTCTACACGGCTGAAGAAATCGCTCAGCTCGAAGATGAAGACCGTCAACTGGTAACTGAAATTGTCACGCTCAACTACATCAACGCCGCGGACGCTTCGGCGTTTGCCAGCCCGCTGCTCTCCGGAGCGGGTTCGATCGCGTTGTCCGGTGAAGTAGAAGACGGCTTCGAGCCCTCGATCTCCAATGGCGGCTCCAACTCATCCGCCCATCAGGACCGCATGGTTATCCGCGACTATGCCGAGAACATCGAAGAGATTCTTGGCATCATCAAGAAGCTGGACACCCGACCAAAGCAGGTCCTGGTTGAAGCCACCATCCTTCAGGCACGCCTGACCGAAGCCAACGCGTTCGGCGTCGACTTCGCCGTCTTCGCGGACCTGAACCTGACCGACTTCACCACCCCGCTTGGCGCGGTGGACGACCTGATCACCGGTTCGGGCCCGAACGGTGACTATAACTCCGGTAGCGCCATCAGCAGCACACCGGGCAGCGTAGGAACAGGCCAGAGCAGCGTGAAGTTTGGCGTACTCGGTTCCGACGCCGCCGTCTTCGTACGTGCACTGGACTCGGTCACCGACACGACCGTGCTGGCCAAGCCACAGGTACTCGTACTCAACCGTCAGAGCGTCAACCTGCTCGTTGGTGAAAAACTGGGCTACCTGTCCACCACCGCAACCGAAACGTCTAACACGCAGACCGTTGAGTTCCTCGACGTGGGTACACAACTGACGCTGCGCCCGTTCATCAGCGACGACAACTTCGTCCGCATGGAACTGCGCCCAAGCGTGTCTGACGGCAGCACCAGCCTGGTCGGCGGCTTCGTCATCCCCGACACCACGACGCAGGAACTGGTCTCCAACGTCATCGTCAAGTCCGGCCAGACCGTCGTACTCGGCGGCCTGTTCAAGGAAGACACCACCATCGGCCGTACCGCCGTCCCCGGCCTGGGCAATCTGCCGCTGGTCGGTCCCGCCTTCAAGGGCCAGGATGACGACATCACTCGCAGCGAAGTCATCTTCATGATCAAGCCCACCGTCCAGCGCGACGAGGACCTGACACAGATGGCCAACAGCATCAGCGACGACATCGAGGCCACTCGCACCGGTACACGCAACGGCCTGCTGCCTTGGTCGCGCTCGAAGCTGACCAGCAAGTACATGACCAACGCCATCGAATCCATGAAGGAAGGCGACAAGGACAAGGCCCTGTACGAACTGGATAAGGCCCTGTACCTCGACCCGACCATGGCCGACGCCCTGCAGCTCAAGGCCCAGATCACCGGCGAAAAGAACTACTTCTACGAACGCAGCATGTTGAAGAACGCTGTGGACTCCGTAATCGATGCCGAGATCTCCGTCGACGCCGACGAATGGACAGAAACCGAAGACCAGACGACCAGCACCGACAGCGAAGCCCTCGATCTGAGTCTGGATATCGAAGGAACCAGCGAATGGAATCAGCCCGGCGCTCAGGGTGAATCGAACGTCGAGTTCGTCGAACCCGCCGCGGACTGGAACGAATCGGCTTCCGCCGAACAGCAGCCCCAAGACAGCCAGTCGGTTGAAGCGCCTTGGCGCGTCGAGTTGACCACCGAAGAATCCGCGTCGACTGACAACTGGCAGAGCAGCGAAGTCGATCAGGAATTCAGCCAGTTGGACGATATCGACAGCTCGCTGGACGAAGCGGCTTCGGTCGAGGTTTACGATCCCGACCAGTTCTTCGTCGATGAGCAGGAGCAGGACCAGCCGGTCAACATCTTCGAGTTCGTCGAGAAGACGCTCAGCAACAGTGAAAATGCGAACAGCGAAAGCGAAGCAGCGGTCAGCAGTGTTGATACCGAAGAGGTGAACGAGTAATCCGGCTCCTTAACCTTCACGTGAAAAGGAAAGAGATGAAACGCACCATAAAGCATGGCAAAGTTATCACCCTCACAGCAGCGGCGCTTATTGCGCCGCTGCTGCTTGTTGGTTGCAAGGACATGAGCGCGTTGACCGAGGAAAAGGCCGACGCCAAGAACCGCTGGCTTGAATTGCGCAGCTCGATGATGCTGGACATGGCCAAGCAGCAGTTCAAAACCGGGGACCTGACGCAGGCCGAGAAGTCGTGCAAGGACGGTCTGTCGATCGATCCGACACACGCCGGTCTGCACGTACTCGCAGGGCGTATCGCCATCGAACGCGGCAAGCTCGAGCGGGCATACCACCTGTTCAACGCGGCAATCGAATTGCAGCCGGAGAACCCCGAGCCGTACTACTACCAGGGCCTGGTCTTGCAGCGCTGGCAACGGTACGAAGGCTCGCTGGAGTTCTACCAGAAAGCCTACGAGAAAGAACCGGACAACGCCTCTTACCTGTTGCCCGTTGCTGAAGGCATGGTCGAACTGGGTCGTGTCGATGAAGCGATCGCGTTGCTGGAAGGCAAGAAGCAATACTTCGATCAGAACGCAGGGGTTCGTGCGGCGATAGGCCAACTCTACCTGCTGAAAAACCAGCCCGATAAAGCGGCGGAATACTTCTACCAAGCGTCACTGCTTGATCCCGGTGACAGCAAGCTCAAACAGCAATTAGCAACTTCGCTGCAAGACTCCGGTAAACACGCCGAAGCAGCCAAGATCCTGAGCGAACTACTTGAAAACCCGGAAAACAAAGACCGGGCCGACATCAAGCGGGAACTCGCCACTTCTTACCTGCATATCAAGAAGGCAAAAGAAGCCCGCAGCATCCTGCTCGAACTGGCCCGAAGCCCGCAAGGCACGGTCACCGATTGGATCAAGCTCGGAGAAGTCTGCTACCAGCAGGAAGACCTTGGCGGCGCGCTTCAGGCGGCGAGCAAGGTAATGAACCTGTCGCCCGATCGGTATGAAGGTTACCTGCTCGCCGGGATGGTCTGGCAAAAGCGGGGCAACCTGAATAACGCCCTGCAGATGTTCGACCGTGCGGCCCAGGTGGCCCCGACAAGCACCGAGCCGCTGATCCTGCGTGGCCTGAGCCTCCAGAAGGCCGGTCGCAACGCCGCCGCTGTCGAGGCCTACAAAGAGGCCCTCAAACGCCAGCCTGATGACATCAGGGCGCGTAAGCTGCTCTCGGCCGTAACCACCGACAACGGCTAACCGAATGAACCGATAACCCGCACACAGCCCGGCATCATTGCCGGGTTTTTTCTGCGCAATCCCTACAAACCCCCGTAACCGACATATCCCAATCGGTCCGCTCAATGCATATCAACCGAATGATGCATTAAGCCGATGTCATTACTGGATCAACGCGCCGGTCAGCCGCGTTGTTGATACCGCAAACACCGAAACGCCGAGCACAGGGCCGGCAACACGGTGCCAGGAGTTCAGGGAGGAGGCATGATTAAGCCGCCACTGATTTTGTTGGTCGATGACGAAACCCACGTCGTCAATGTGCTGTCCCTCAAGTTACGCAGCGCCGGGTTCCGCGTACACTGCGCAACCGACGGCCGGGAGGCGATCAATTGCGCCCAGGAAGAAGCGCCGGACCTGGTGATTACCGACTACCGCATGCCGCTGCTCGACGGCAGGGCTTTGAGTGAATTGCTGCTGTTGGATGAACGGACGCAACATGTCCCCGTGATCATGCTGACGGGCCTGAGCCACAACATGCCCGAGGGCAACGTTGAGAACATCAAGGCAACCATCTGCAAACCGTTCAGCCCGCGTGAAGTACTCGACAAAGTCAACGCACTGTTGAATATCGAACCGGACGTGGAGGACACCAAGGCGTCATGACTATCGCCGCGGGACAACTCGACAGCAGCACCATCTCCGGCCGGCTGCGGCAGCGGCTTTCGGAGCTGGGTGTGGTTGTCGTGTTGCTTAAACCCAACGGCGAGTGTGAATTGATCGGCCCGCGTCGTCGCGAACACGAACTGATCCTCGGTTCGCAGATCTTCACCAATATCATGCGCGCCAAGCTGCGGGAACTCAGCCACAGCGTGGGCCACCCCACGATGATCTGGCCCGGCTTGACGCTTGTACCCATCGGCCCCAACCAGGGGATCGCGACGTTCAAGCCCTCGCCCAACGATACGACCGTGATCGCGGCGGCCCTGTTCAGCCAGGACCTGCTGCATAGCGAACAGTTCAGCAGGATATGCGACTCCGCCGGACTCGACCTGCAAGCCACGATCTGCCGCTTCGACCAGGAAGTACTCTTCAGCAACATGGAAGCCGAGCGCTTGGCACAGGTCATCACGTGGATGGACCGCGATGCCGGTGATCTGGGCTGGCGTCTGCACGAGTTGCACGACCTGAGCTGGGAGCTTGCCGGGACATACGAAGAACTGAGCCTGCTCTACAAGCTGTCGATGTCGATGGTTGTTGACCACCCGCCGCAGGCTTTCCTGGAACAAGCCTGCCAAGAGATGCGAGAAGTAGTCGGGCTTCGATGGCTGGCGATCCAGCCTTCACCCGCCGAACACGGCTTCGCCAACCTCAAGGTCCCGGTGTGCGTTGACAATCAATCCAGAATTGACGCCGATGAAGTCCGCAAACTCGGGCCGAAGCTCATCGAACGCATGCACGATCGCACCGAACCGGTCATCCTCGATGATGCGCGCGTGCTGGGGATCGATGGCATGAATCGCGTCGCGCACAGCCTGCTGCTGACGCCGTTGCATATCGAAGGACAACCCCTCGGCCTGCTCTACGGTGCGGACAAGATCGACCCCGGCTCGGGCCTGAGCACGGTCGACTCCAAACTGTGCGCGTCGCTGGGCAGCAGCCTGAGCATCTATCTCAAGAACGTGCTGCTCTACGATGATATGCACTCGATGTTCCTCGGGACACTGCACGCCCTGAGCACAACCATCGACGCCAAGGATTCGTACACACACGGCCACAGCGAACGCGTCGCACTGGTCGGCAAGCAACTGGCTAAAGCGGCGGGACTCGACGACCACACCGTAGAACGCATCTATCTCAGCGGCCTGGTCCACGACGTCGGTAAGATCGGCGTGCCCGAGGCGGTGCTGACCAAGCCCGGCCGACTGACCAAGGAAGAGTTCGACCTGATCAAGAAGCATCCGGAAATCGGCGCCAGGATCCTCGAAGGCATCCGGCAGATGGATGACCTGATCCCCGGCGTGTTGTACCACCACGAGGCGTGGGACGGCGGCGGCTACCCGCACGGCCTGGCCGGACGCGACATCCCGCTGTTCGGCCGCGTGCTTGCCTTGGCTGACGCCTTCGACGCGATGAGCAGCGACCGCACCTATCGCAACGCCATGCCCATGCACAAGGTGCTGGACGAGGTGCGTCGATGCAGCGGCAAGCAGTTCGACCCTGACCTGGCGGACATCTTCGTGGGCCTGGACTTCAGTGCGTACCAGGAAATGATCGAGCAACACAAGAACCGGATAAACAAGCAAGAGAAGGAAGAACTGGTTAGCCCTCCTGAAGTGTCATGAAAATCACCTGTGAAAACAAAGAACAATACGCAATGCTCACGCTTCGTGGCGAGTTGACTTCCGAAGAGGTGGACGACTTCCGCAAGAAGGTGTTGGAGCAGATGGACGACAAGGCGCGGGACTTCGTGCTGGATATGTCGCAGGTGCACTTTGTGGATTCACAGGGGCTCGAGTCGCTGCTTTGGCTGCAGGATCAATGCCTGGAGAAGTTGGGGCAGATCAGGCTCGCCGCCTGCCAGAATAACGTCAGCACGATCCTGAGGATCACCCGCCTTGATGAGACGATCAAGGCATGTGATTCCATCCAGCAGGCGATCGATAGTCTGGAAGCATAAGTGAGATAGTGTCCAAATGGATCAAACCGGAACGATATCAGCAGAACAAGCCAACGCCATGATGCCACGTGTGCGTGTAGGCGATCTGCTGGTCGCCAAGGGTTTGGTCAGCCAGGAACAGATCGAAAAGGCCCTCGCCTATCAGAAAGACCGGGGCAACCTGAAGCTGCTGGGCGAAGTGCTCGTTGAGCTGGAATACGTCAGTGAAGCCCAGGTCATGGAAGCGCTGGCCGAGGCTTACGGCGTACCGTTCGTGAAACTCGACACCAGCGTGTGCGACCCGGCTGTCGTGAACGAACTGCCGCAGGAATTTCTCGACAGCCAGTGCGTGCTGCCGTTATTCCTGGTCAACGGCAAACTCACACTCGCGGTATCAGAACCCGCCAACGTCTTTGTCGCCGAAGAGGTCCACCGTATCTCCGGGCATGAAGTACAGATCGTCGCGGCAACCTCGAAAGACATCCAGTCCACCCAACTCTCGCTGACCACGGGTACAACCGACGCGGTCATCGACGATCTCATCGACGAGATTGACGAGGAAGACCTCACCGTCGTCGAACAGCAGATCACCGACCTGGCGGACGGCAGCGAAGATTCCGCCAACGAATCGCCCGTTATCAAGCTGGTGAACTATCTGCTGTTTGCAGCGGTGCAGGAAGGTGCCAGCGACATCCACATCGAGCCGGATGACGGCTCGCTTCGCGTGCGATACCGCGTGGACGGCCGGCTCTACCAGAAAATGGCGCCGCCGATCAAGATGCTCCCGGCCGTGGTCAGCCGTATCAAGATCATGGCCAAGCTCGATATCTCCGAGCGCCGTGTGCCTCAGGACGGCGGTATCACGATCCGTATCAGCAAACGCCCGGTCGATCTGCGTGTCTCGACCATGCCGGGCAAGTTCGGCGAAAAGGTCGTCATCCGTATCATCGACAAGAACAACGCCATGACCGGGCTGCATCAGATCGGCTTCAGCCCGTCGATGCTCGAGCAGTTCACGAATATGATCAGCCAGCCCAACGGCATCGTACTGGTGACCGGCCCGACCGGTAGTGGTAAATCCACCACGCTGTATGCCGCGCTGCGCCAGATCAATAACGAAACCGTCAACATCAGTACCGTCGAAGACCCGGTCGAAATGAATATCCCGGGGATCAACCAGTTCCAGACTCACGACCGCGCGGGCTTCACTTTTGCAGGCGCACTGCGGGCGCTGCTGCGTCAGGACCCGGATATCGTGATGATCGGCGAAATCCGCGACCAGGAAACCGCCAAGATCGCAACCCAGGCTGCGCTCACAGGACACCTGGTCCTCTCGACCCTGCACACCAACGATGCGCCCAGCGCCATCACACGCCTGTTTAACATCGGTGTCGAACCTTATCTGGTCGCCGCCAGTGTACGCGGCGCGTTGGCCCAGCGACTGGTCAGGCGGATCTGCACGCAATGCAAGGAAGAGGTCAAACTCACCGACCCGCAGAAGCGAGCTATCGAGCGCATGGGACCGCAAGCCCAGGCGATCAAAACGTTCTATCACGGTGAAGGATGTAAGGCCTGCCGTGACACGGGACACTCAGGCCGAGCCGGTATCTACGAATTGTTCGAGCCTAACGACGAGGCGCTCGACGCGATCACACGGGGCGCAAGCCTCCAGGAGCTGCGCAACATCGGCCTTGAGGCGGGCTACACAACATTGAGGCAGGACGGATTAGAGAAAGTTGCGGCCGGTATTACGACACTGGAAGAATTGATCGCCGCAACATCGCAATAAGCGAATCCAAGCTGTACGGACCCAGGGATACATGGCGAAGTTCAAGTACAAAGCGAGAGATGGCCGGGGCGAGCTGGTCACCGGCGTGCTCAGCGCAGCCGACGTGGAGGAGGCCAGTCGTCTGCTGCGCAATGATGGCAAGTTCGTTGTCTCGATCGAAAAGACGAAGGAAGTAGCCGCTTCGCAGGATAAGGGCCCGGCAAAGTCCGGCGGTAAAATCCGTCGGTCGGAAGTGATCACGTTCTCGCACCAGCTCGCGGTCATGGTCGACACCGGTGTGCCGATCTCCGAAGCGCTGGAGTGTGTCGCACAGCAAAGCGAGAACGAAGCCTTCCGAGTGATACTCAAGGATATCAGCGACCAGGTGCAGGCCGGCAACGACCTGTCAGGCGCGCTGCGAGCGCACAGCAAGGTATTCCCGCCGGTGATGACCAGTCTGATCCGCGCCAGCGAAGTCTCCGGGACCATGGGTCGGATGCTGGAGCGCGTGTCGGGATACTTATCCAAGGAAATGCAGACCGCCAAGAAGATCCGTGGCGCATTGACCTACCCGGCATTCATGCTCGGGATGGTGATTGTTGTCACGACATTCCTCCTGATCTTTGTGCTGCCGCGCTTTGCCGGGATATACCAGTCACGTGGGACGGCATTACCCATGCCGACGCAGATCCTGCTCGGACTCAGCAACAGCCTTCTGTCGCAATGGCACCTGTGGCTCGGCGCGATCATCATGGTCGTGGCGGGCACCTACTTCTTTGCCGGAACACCCGGCGGGCAACGCTTCCTGGATTACTTAAAACTGCACGCGCCGATCATCGGGCCGCTGTTTAACAAGCTCTACCTGACGCGCGGCTGCCGCACGATGGGAACGATGGTCTCCGCCGGTGTGCCGATCCTCGACATGATCGAGATCGTCCGGGAGGTGACAAACAACTCGCTCTACGAAGACCTCTGGACCGATGCCGACACCCGGCTTCGGCAGGGGGCGCAGTTGTCGGACTCGCTGTTCGATTCCCCGTTGATCCCGCGCTCGGTCGCGCAGATGGTGTACTCCGGCGAACGCTCCGGGCGCATCGGTGACGTCATGGAACGCATCGCCGACTTCACCGAGAAGGACTTCGACGAACAGATCAAGAGCACCACCAGCCTGATCGAACCGGTCATGACCGCCGCTATGGGTCTGATCATCGGCTTCGTCGCCATCGCGCTGCTGCTGCCGATCTTCAGCGTAGGCAGGGTTGTCTCCGGGGGTTGATCTAATCAACCATATGACAACCTTGTCGCAAGACCGACCGCGCGGTTGCTATCACTCTTATCACCCGTTAACGTTCTCTTGTGCCGTCTTCATCTTGGCGCAGAGGGTGTTGTCTTGCTGATACACATTGCGAAAGTCGAAGTTGTCAATAACGCTGATATGTTAGCGCGATTGGGCAAAGCACTTTCGGAACTGAACACCGCACTCAACAACCTCGCATGGGGCATGCCGTTGGTCGTCCTGCTCATCGGTGGGGGGCTGGTGCTGCTGGCGTTCTCACGCTTCCTGCCGTTCACCGGATTCACCCATGCACTCAAGCTGACGCTCGGTAAATACCATCACCCCGGCGACGCGGATGACCCCGGTCAAATCAGCCACTTCAAAGCACTCTGTAACGCGCTGGCGGCGACCGTGGGATTAGGCAACATCGCCGGCGTCGCTGTCGCCATCACGCAAGGCGGACCCGGCGCCGTTTTCTGGATGTGGGTCGCCGCCTTCATCGGGATGAACACCAAATTCTTCGAGTGTTCATTGGCTGTGATGTACCGCGGCAAAGACCACAGCGGTGAAGTCCAGGGCGGGCCAATGTACGTCATCGACAATGCGCTGCCTCACTACTTCAAACCGCTCGCGATCTTCTTTGCCCTCTGCGGCATGATCGGCACCACCGCTCTCTACACCGCCAACCAAACCGTCAGCTTCTTTCACAACTCCTGGCTCGGTTACAACGAAGAAAACACGACCTACATCCTCGGCAATATCCCGCGCGACCGGCTCATCATGGGTATCGTCTGTGCTGCTCTCATCACCTACGTCCTGCTCGGTGGGATAAAACGCCTGGCAAAATGGACCAGCGCGATGGTGCCGTTGATGTGCGTGTTCTACGTGGTCGCGGCGCTTGTGGTGATCTCGCTACGTCTCGATGCTGTACCCACGGCGTTTGCCAGTATCTTCGCCGAAGCATTCTCACCCGATGCAATGTACGGCGGCACACAAGGCGCGTTCATCGCCGTACTCATCACCGGCGTGAAACGCGCCGCATTCAGCAACGAAGCGGGCGTCGGCACCGCGCCCATGGCACACTCCAACGCAAAAACCACTGAGCCCGTCAGCGAGGGCCTCGTCGCCATGCTCGGACCCATGATCGACACGCTGATAGTCTGCACCATGACCGCCCTGGTCATCCTTGTCAGCACCAACGTCGATGAACAACAAAGCATGAAGGGCGTCGTCCTCACACACTACGCCTTCGAGCAAACACTCGGCAAATACGGCACGCACGGCCTGGCGATCGCCGTCGCGCTCTTCGGCTTCTCCACCATGGTCGGCATGGCTAACTACAACACCAAATGCTGGAACTACCTCTTCCGCGGAAGCCTCGGCACAATCGGCAAATGGCTCTTCCTCGCCTGGTTCGCTTTTACCTTAATCCTCGGCGCAGCCGCCCCGCATGATGAGATGATCAACCTGATCGACACCGCCTACGGCCTGATGGCCTTCCCAACGATGATTACAACATTGATCCTGGCGCCGCGTGTGGTGCGGGCACTGCGACAGTACAGACATGCATATTTTGGCCAAACGCTGAAAGAAGATTAGCCACCGATAAACACCGATGAACACAGATTTGAAATCGAATTTAAGTTCGATTGGTTTTATCTGTGTTCATCGGTGTTTATCGGTGGCTAAATTCTTTTCATATTGATGTGCACCAACGCACTATGTTGTTACACATCCAACTCCTGCGCCTCGTCCGCGCGTTCCATGATGAAGTCGAACCTGGCGCTGGGGTCTTTGCCCATCAGGTCGCTCATGACGCGGTCGGTTTCCAGGCTGTCGGCGATGTCGACACGCAGCAGGCGGCGCGTCTTGGGGTTCAATGTTGTTTCCCACAGGACCTTCGGCATCATTTCACCGAGACCCTTGAAGCGGGTGATGTCGGCTTTGGCATTACCCTTTCCGTGCTTGGCAAGGATCGATTCGCGGTCGGTTTCGTCGGCAGCCCAGTAGGTTTCCTTGCCGATGTCGATGCGATAGAGCGGCGGGACCGCGAGATAGATACGGCCCTCTCGCAACAACTCCGGCAAGTGACGGTAGTAGAACGTCAACAGCAGCGTCGTGATGTGATGGCCGTCCGAATCCGCGTCGGCCAGCAGGATGATGCGCTGGTAGCGCAGCTTGCTTAAATCAAAATCTTTTCCGACGCCACAACCCATCGCGGTGATCAGGTCGGAAAGCTCTTTGTTCTGCAAAACCTTTGACAACGACACGGTTTCTGTGTTCAGCACCTTACCACGCAGGGGCAGGATCGCCTGGTGTGAACGGTCCCGGCCCTGCTTGGCGCTGCCGCCGGCCGAGTCGCCTTCGACGATGAACAGCTCTGTGTTGTGTCGCTTCTGATTCGTGCAGTCGCTGAGTTTGCCGGGCAGCGTGACGCGGTTGGCCGTTGCGCTTTTCCGCGATACGCTCGCCGACGCTGCACGCGACGCTTCGCGCGCCCTTGCCGCCTGGATGATGCGAGCAACGATCGACTCCGCCACGCTGCGGTTATGGTTAAGCCAATGTTCGAGCGCCGGGCGGACCACGTTATCGATCGCGCCCTGCACCTCGGGATTGTTCAGCCGATCTTTGGTCTGCCCCTGGAATTGCGGGTCCTGTACAAACACACTCAGGATCGCGACGAGCCCCTCGCGCACATCTTCATGCGTCATCTTAACGCCGCGCGGCGTCAGGCTGTGCGTTTCGATGTAATTGCGCACCGCTTTGGTGAGTCCAGCCCGCAAGCCGTTTTCATGCGTGCCGCCCGAGCCCGTCGGGATGCCGTTGACATAGCTTCGCACATGCTCGTCGGTCGATTCGGTCCAGCGGAACACGGTTTCAACCCGTGTACCGTTGTCTTTTTCCAGCGTAAACACTGCATCGTTGATCGGCCGGGCGTTGCGCTCCTTGACGATCTTATCCAGATATTGCGCGATGCCTTCCTTGTGCTGGAACGTATCTTTCTTACTGTTTGCCTGATCCTCGAACGTGATCTTCACACCCTTGTGCAGGTAGCTGGCGATCTCCAGCCGATCGCGGATCGTGTCGGCATTGAACTCGTTCTTGGGAAAGATCGTTGGATCGGGATGGAACGTGATCGTCGTCCCCGTGCCCCGCGCCCCGGGCTTGCGTTTCATCTTACCTTGCGGGATGCCGCGCTTGAATACCATGCGGTATTCCTTGCCATCGCGCTTGACGGTCGCGGTCAATTCTTTTGATAAAGCATTAACGACCGACGCCCCGACGCCGTGCAAACCACCCGCAGTCTTGTAGTTGTTCTCGGTGAACTTGCCGCCGGCATGCAACGTGCAGAGGATTATCTCCAGCGCCGGCTTCTTGTGCTTCGGGTGAATATCAACAGGGATACCGCGGCCATTATCGCTGATCGTGACGGTCTTGCCGTCCTTATGAAGCGTAACACCGATCTCCGACGCATGCCCGTTCATCGCCTCGTCGATCGCGTTGTCCAGCACTTCCCAGACAAGGTGGTGCAGCCCGGTGCTGCTGACCCCACCGATATACATCCCCGGGCGCTTACGCACGGGTTCCAAACCCTCGAGGACATCAATATCTTTAGCGGTATATGTAGCGGTCATTCACCAATCCTGACTTTGACTACAACCTTCCGGACCGGTTCGGGTTTGCCGTTGGCGGCGATGCATGGCATGTGGGCGTCCTGGGGTAGAAACACCGTAAATCGCCCGGCCTGCATGTCCAGCATCGTGCCTTCGCCCTTGTAAAAGGCGACGTCCCGCTGTTCATCGTAGGCCTGCTCTTCTTTCAGCGCGTCGAGTGTCGTATAACCGATCCGCTCATGTCCGGACACAATGTACTGCACATCCGCGTATTTACGATGTGCCTCGAAACGCCCTTGCTCGATCGGTTTGGAGTTGTATTCATCAATGCTGACGTACAAATCCTCACCATCCAATTCATGCCTGCCGAGCGGGTCCGTCATCGGCCGATCGCTTTGCAGGTATGCAAACGCCTTGGCAAATCCCGGACCAAGCGATTCGTAAGCAGACGCGTTATCCAGTGAATCAATAATCATTCTTCTTCTTCATCCAGTAACAGGGGCATTGAAGGAACATCAGGTACTATCTTTGCTATCCGGCCGTTCTTCTGGATCTCCGTTCCCTTGCCGCCCCGACCGGTTCTCTTGTACTTCGCGGTGCTGATCGTCTTCTTCGCGCCGCGGTTGGTTTCGACATTCAATAGATCACGATCGCCCGCGGAGGACTTGAACCCGATCAGCCGGTCGTCCTTACCAAGTTTGATCAGCATCACACCCTTGCCGGGCCCGGATAGATAATTGATCTCGTCGATCCGGCAGACCATCGCCCGACACAACTGGCTGACCGCGAGGATGGTCTCGTCGCCGTGGATCTTCTCGACGCCGATGACTTGCGCACCTTTGGCGGGTCGTGCAAAACGCCTACCGGCTCGCGTGCTGGGTTCGATGAACGGTTCAAGCCCGAAGCGTAAAGCAAACCCGTCGCTGGTCGCCGCAACCGCGTGCGTCAACGGACAAAGCTCCGGCTGCTTCGGGTCTTCAGCGATGTCGCCGATCGCGCGTGGGTCCAGCGAGTAGGCCGCAACGATCCGTTCGCCGTCCTTGAGTTTGAACAGCTTCTGGATCGGCTCGCCGTAGCCCGTCGTGGCCGGCACGTCGATGATTCGGCTGGTATACGCCACACCGAAGCTCGAGAAGAACACGATCGTCGCACGGGTTGAACCGGCTTCACAGGCAAGCACACGGTCGCCCTCGCGCAGGCGTGTGTTCGCCGGGTCCTTGATCTCGCGTTGACGCTTGATCCACCCGTCGGCCGTCACCAGCACATGCGCATCCTCGGCAACAATAAAGTCTTCGGCCGAGAACTCCGGCTCATCCTCCGGCGCTTCAATCAGCGTACGGCGCTTGTCATCCTTGGCATAGTCCTTGCGGATCTGCTCGATCTCGCCGCGCACGATGCCCCATCGACCGGTCGCCGCCTTCTCATCAAGCAGCTTCTTGATCTCGCGGATGCGCTTCTTCTTTTCCTTCAGCTCTTCGACAACCAGGTTGATCTCAAGCTTGGCGAGCCGATACAGCTTCAATTCCAGGATGGCATCGGTCTGTTCAGCATCGAGCTGCTTGAACCTCGCCATGATCTTCTTCGCGGCATCCGCTTTGCCGTCGGATCGGCGGATGATTCGGATAATCTCATCCAGCGCATCGAAGACAAGCGCAAAACCTTCAAGGATGTGCGCCCGCTTCTGCAATGCGGCCAACTCGTGTTCCAGCCTGCGCGTCACGACTTCCAATCGGAAGTGCAGGAAGTGCCACAGCGCCTCTTTGAGCCCGAGTTTTTCAGGCCGGCCCACGTCCGGGTTTTCCGTCGGCACGAGACAGGTGACGTTCACGTTGAAGTTGGTCTGTAGCGCCGTGTTCTTGAACAGGTACGCCATCACCTTCTGTTCGTCGGCATCCTTCTTCAGGTCCAGCTCGATCCGCACGTCATCGGTCGACACATCGCGCACATCAAGAAGCAGCGGCATCTTCCGTCCGACCACGACTTGAGCAATCTGCTCGACAAGCTGGGCCTTGTTGACCGTGTACGGGATGCTGGTGATATACAGCGTCTTACCACCGCGCGATGCCGGCCCTTTCGCCCATGTGCCGCGCAGGCGTACCGTCCCGCCGCCGGTCTTATATAGTTCGCGCAGTTCATCGCGTGTATTCAGGATCTGCCCGCCGGTCGGGAAGTCCGGGCCCTTGATCGCGTCGTTGGCGACAAGCTGATATTCCTTGATATCCGGTTCGTCGAGGATCTTCAGCAGCGCGCCGCAAAGTTCATCCAGGTTGTGCGGCGGGATATTCGTCGCCATGCCGACCGCAATACCCGTCGCACCGTTGAGCAGCAGGTTCGGCAGTTTTGAGGGCAAAACGACCGGCTCGCTCTTCGTGCCGTCGTAGTTGGGCCGGTAGTGAACGGTGTTATGCGCGATATCGGAAAGGACTTCACCGGCAGGGGGGGTAAGCCGGCATTCGGTGTACCGCATCGCCGCGGCTGTGTCGCCGTCGAGAGAGCCGAAGTTACCCGAGCCATCGATCAAAGGCACGCGCAGACTGAACGGCTGGGCCATGCGGACCAGCGCATCGTAGATCGCCGAGTCGCCGTGCGGGTGATAGGAACCCATCACGTCGCCGACCACCTTGGCACACTTGCGGTGCTTGGCATCCGCGGTGATCCGCTGCTGCCACATGGTGTAGAGGATGCGCCGCTGAACAGGCTTCAGCCCGTCGCGGACGTCCGGCAGGGCCCGGCTGGTGATGACCGATAGCGCGTAGTTCAGGTACCGCGTCTGGGCCGCCTCATGCAGCGCAACCCGGTCCTCACCATCGCCCCCGCCGGTATCGAGTGTGTCCAGACCGTCTCCACCGCCCTCACCGGGTGCATCAAACAGGCTGGATTCCGTCTTCTTCTTACCTTTTCGCTTGGCCAATCAAGCCCTCCCTGGCCTCAGGGGCGGTACAAATGCCGGTTCCATCCCGGCCAATCACGCAACATACGCAACATCAGCCTCGCCGACAAGCGATCGGCCCGGCATACGGTTTTCAGGCATTGAACCAATCCTCAGAAACCGCGTCGCGCTCGGCTGACAATAATTCATCGACCAAAGCCTCCGTGTCTCCTATAGAAGATGTCAGCGGGTCCGTCAGCATCGCGCGTATGAGCAAGGTCCGGTCCGTACGATAGGCCGCCTCGGCGGTCAGTTCATGGGTGTCCAGCACCGTCTCGCACATCCCGCGGATCCCCCGGGGCATCGGCCCGACCGGTCGCGGCCGCGCGCCGTCCATACCCACATCACACAACGTCTCGAGGAATGCGTCGTCTGACATATTCGAGACCGCGCCGTTGTTGAACGTGTTGATGAACATCGGCTTGCCCAGGTTTGCCCACATGTTTTCCACCAGGTCAGTCGCCGGGTCCGGGCCGAACTCGGTATCGAACTCGCTGATGGCAGCAGACCCATCGAGATACGCATCCACGCGGGCCCAGACATCGTCCGTCCACTTCATCCGCTTGTCCGCCTCGAACAACTTCAAAGGCGGGATCGGATCGCGACCCTCAACGCCCGGATGCTGGAAGAACCGCACGTACTCCTTGGTATGCGCAACCACCGTCGGTAGCGCGCCGAAACGATCGTAAAGCTCGACTGCGATTGCGTTATTGAGTAATCCCTTCGCGTCCGCCGCCCCGCCCTGGGCCTGCTTATTCGCATCCTCCTCTGCGTGCTGCCGCATCGCATCCACGATCGCTTCGGTAATATCCCGCTCGTCGTACTCAGCGCGCAATAGCCACGTGAAGTGGTTCGGCCCGGCGGACTGAATCACCAGTTTGTCATCGTCCGCCACACCGGCGCACTTCGCATAATGTCCCCGCAAGCCCCACTGCGCATCGCACAACGCCAACAACTTGATTTCGGGGTGGAAACGCTTCAAGCCGATGCCGTGCACCGCGCTGGGATTGATGTAGTTGATCACCCAGGCATTCGGACAAAGCTCGAGGATGTCCCGACAGGTCGCGTCGATCTGAGGCCATTCACGTAGCGTACGCATCACCCCGCCGGGTCCGATCGTGTCGCCCGAGCACATGCGGATGCCGTACTTGGCGGAGATGTTCACATCCACCCCGCGGAAGTGCGCGTTGCGGTCGGCAAAACTGAGGATGACAAAGTCACTGTCCGCAAGCACCTCGCGCCGCTCAGTCGAGGCTTCGATCTTTAGTGGTGATTTATTGTGCGCCACAACCATCTCCGCCAGCCGGCGCATCTTGTCCAGACGCTTGGCGTCCGTATCCACCAGCGCAAGCGTTCCGGCCTGCAAGTGTGGCGAATGGACCATCTGCCAGATGGCTTTTCGCCCGAAAAACAGGCTGCCCGCCCCGATCAAAGCGACTTTCGGTTGCTGTGCCATGCGATTAAACCCTATGCTTAGCAGAAGATCAGGTTGCGTCCACCAGTGTAGTTGATAAGTACAATCAAGCTGATCCGATTTATACTACCCAGAGGCGTGCATGCCAATAAACTTTAATCCGTAGCCAGAAACAGCCCTGCTATGTTAAAAGAAATCACCGAATTCATGCAGGATAACCCGTGGGTCTTCCGAGCCCTGGTCAGCCTGGCGGTAGTCATCGGCGTGCTGATTCTGCGCTGGTCGCTGCACAAGGGCGTCACCCGCATGCCCATCAAGAGCCAAGAACTGCGCCGGCGCTGGATCCTGATCGTTCGCAACCTGACACTGGCGCTCATCGCCGTCGGCCTGATCATGATCTGGGCCGAAGAGCTGCGATCGCTGGCACTATCCCTCGTCGCGGTCATTGTCGCCGTTGTGCTTTCGACCAAGGAACTGATCCTCTGCATCACCGGCAGCTTCCTCAAAGCCAGCAGCGGCTCGTTCTCGCTGGGCGACCGCATCGATGTCAACCACATGCGCGGCGACGTCATCGATCAGACCCTCATGTCCACCACGCTCATGGAAGTCGGCCCGGGTGAAACCACCCACCAGCACACCGGCCGTGTCCTGGTCATCCCCAACAGCCTCTTCCTGAGCACGCCCGTCATCAACGAAAACTACACCGGTGAGTACGGCGTCCACAACTTCACCATTCCCATCAAACGAGATGATGACTACCTCGTGCACGAACACGCTCTGATCGAAGCCGCCGCAGATGTCTGCGCACCTTACATGGCTAAGGCCCGTGCGAGCATGGAATACCTCACCCGCACCGAAAGTGTGGACGCTCCCTCGGTCGAACCACGCGTCACCATCACGATCGCTGCGCCCGATCGCATCGATCTGGTTCTACGCGTCGCCGCGCCGATCCAGCGCAAAGGCCGCATCGAACAGCAGATCATCCGCAAGTACCTCGACACCGTCGCAGCCAAAGAAAACAAACCACCGACGGAGCCGCAGGCATGACCGGCCCGCAAAGCATTACGACCACCCGCGTCATGGGGATCGATCCGGGCCTGCGCATCACAGGTTATGGCGTCGTCGACATCGCCGAGGGCGCAATCGAACCCACCCTCGTCGAAGGCGGCATCATCCGCATCGACGCCAAAGCCGACATGGCCGCACGCCTCGGCCAACTCCACGACGAACTCACCGCGATCGTCGATGAGCACAAGCCCGACTGCTTCGCCGTCGAAAAACTTTACGCACACTACAAACACCCCCGCACCGCCATCCTCATGGGCCACGCTCGCGGCGTCATCCTCCTCTGCGCGCAAAAGCGCAACCTGCCCGTGCAGGATTGGCCCTCCACCGAAGTAAAAAAATCCCTCACAGGCTACGGTCACGCCTCCAAAGAACAGGTCCAACGGGCGGTACAATCCCAATGCGGCCTCGCCGAAGTGCCCAGCCCCCCCGACGTCGCCGACGCCATCGCCATCGCCCTCTGCCACGCCAGAAGATTGGCACTAAAACAACTCTAGCCTGAAAAGGAACAGATCATGTCTGAGGACAACTCCTCACCCGGTTGGGACGCGATCGACAAGGCTTTGGATGCGCTATACCCCGGGGTAGAACCCAAGCACTACGGCACCATCATGCCGTATCGACTCGGTGGGCCCGATCCGATCACGGGCATCAGTGTCTATAAGCCTGAATCACCAGTCCCGCATTGGCATTATGTCACCTATGGCTTTTCTGAGCTCTACAACAAAGAATCGGATAATCCCGAGATAAGTGGCTACGGATTCGAGATGACGTTTCGCTTAAAACGGTCGGAAAACGAAGAACAACCACCCGCTTGGGCAATCAACTTTCTCCAGAATATCGCGCGTTATGTTTTTCAAACCGGAAACGCGTTCGAGCCGGGCCACACGATGAACGCAAACGGTCCGATCTGCGCCGATTCCCAAACCCAACTCACGGCATTCTGCTTCGCGCCTGACCCCGATTTATCACCGATCGACACCCCAAACGGTCGCGTCAAATTCCTGCAACTTGTCGGTATTACCGCGAATGAACTCGACGCGGCCCAGCAGATGAAAACAGAACACCTGTTGGATGAGTTGAATCATGCCACACCCAAATGGGTTGTGGATTTGGATCGTCACACAATCCTGAATGATCCCGACATTGCCGAGCGTATCCAAGGCTGGATCCGTGATGAGGCAGCAGCCACGGGTCTATTCTACGTACACGATCTCTCGTTCTCGGTAAGCGGTCTGCTCCGAAAGAAACTTACCATCAGGGCGGGGGCGTATTACCTGGAAAACATCCGCAATGCGTTATTGGCACGCCTGTCATCGGGTCAGCCACTGATGTTGGATTCGGCTGAAGTGTGTGTCATCCTGAAGCCGGAAGAACCCGCCGGCTGGACGATCGATGACAAGACACTTGTGTTACGAATTCCCCCCAAGCGGATAGACGAATTGAAAGACATCTTCATCCCCAAGCAGGGTAAATACACAATCCCGGGAGTTGATAACGCCACACTGATTGTTAATAAAACCGATATCCGCGACCAGCAGGGCGGTATCATACGCACTGTAGGTTGATTCATCGTACCTTTGAATACCAACATCAAACATCACAACCATGCAGTTCCCCAAAGCTATCATCTTCGACCTCGACGACACCATCCTCGACACCACGCTCAGCGCCGATCGTTTGTGGTCGCAGGCCGCCGAAGCCTTCGCAGAAAAGGCGGGTGTGGAGGTTGCTGCGTTTGATCAAAAGATGCAAGAGAGCCGGGAATGGTTCTGGTCCGATCCTGAAAGGAACAAGGCAGGGCGGATGGACCTGTATCGTGCGCGTGCCGGTTGCGTGGAACATGCGCTACAAGAACTTGGCGCATCGAATCCCAGGCTCGCCACCGAGATAGCCGACTGGTTTACGCAACGTCGCATCACCACGATGCAGCCCTTCGACGGCGCGATCCACACGCTGCAAACCCTCAAGGATGCCGGCGTACGCCTGGCCCTGATCAGCAACGGCAAGGGCGAAACGCAACGCGAAAAAGTTATCCGCTTCGAGCTTGAACCCTACTTCGACTGCATCATCCTCGAAGGCGAGTTCGGCATCGGTAAACCCGACCGCCGCGTGTTCGACCACGCGCTGAAAACACTCAATGCCAAACCCGAAGAGACCTGGATGGTCGGCGACAACCTGCACTGGGAAGTCGCCACCCCGCAGAAACTGGGCATGAAAGGCATCTGGGTCGACTGGAAACAAACAGGTCTGCCCGAAGACACCGACATCACCCCCGACCGCATCATCCACTCGATCTCCGAACTACTCACTTAAGCCGCTTGCGGCTTAGCGCTCTTGTTTTTCACGTCGTACACAAATCCCTGCGTGTAAACCACCACGCGGCCGTCCCCCACAACACCACCGCCGCGCTGTACAACACACAAAGGTCCCGCACCGGCCACGCACCGTCACGCAACACGAACAACGGCCGGTTATACGACACCACGCTGAACCACGCCGCGTATTCCGCAGGCTCCCAGAACTGTTCGAGATAGCTGATTAAAAACGACAGCACGATCAACACAAACACAATCGTGATCGCCTTGCCACGCCGATCGCTCAATGATGAAATCAACCAACCCGCGCCGCCGACCGCTAAATACACGCCCAGCAGGTTCACGTAGATGATGATGGTTTCTTTTAAACTCAACACCCGCTCGTTGCCATAGATCGTCGAGCCGACCTTGTTGCCGGTGATTAACAGTGCCACCACAATCATCGCGCTACCGATCCACAGCAGCGTATCCGTCCGTATCCACTGCCAGCGAGATATCGGCAAGCCCAGCGCAATATCGATCGTCCCACGGTCCACTTCCCCGGCAGGCAATCGTGTCGTACAGATCACTGCATGCGCCAAAATCAATGACAACATTACTGGATGCGCCCAGGGAATAGACCACAAAATCTCCGGCCCGACCTGGTCCGCCATTTTCGACCCCAACATCCCCTCGATGATTCGCTTTACGAACGGCATCTCAAGCATCTGCAGACCCATCTGCGATTCATACCGCGGCAACACCACCGCGATAAGCCCCTCAAACGTCGCAACCAACAAACCGATCAGCAGCGTCGTCGGCCAAAGCTCACGCACCGTCTTGTTAATCAATCCCCGATTCATACACCACCCCCGTCCCGCCCCCCGGAAGTTTCTGCTGAATCTTCCCTGGTCACTTCCTTACCGCTATTCCCGTTCTCGTAGTAATGATGGAACAGCGATTCCAGGTCAGGCGGCCCGATCGATAGATCCTCAATCGCCCGGCCATGCAACCACGCAACAAACCGATCGACCGGCCCGTCCAGTTCACCGATCCACAACCTCGCCTCGCGCTGCGATAGCTTCAAATACTCTGGCGGATCTGTCTTCCCCGAAGCCTCGTCCTTCCATCGCACTGTTACCCAATGCCCCGCCTTGTTGCGCAACTCGGATAACGATCCTTGCGTCACCAACTCACCCTCGCGCACGATCGCAACATGGTCACACAACCGATCCACCTCGCTTAGCGTATGGCTTGAGAAAAACACCGTGTGCCCGTTGTCTGCAAGCGTTCGCAATTGCGTGTGCAGCTTCTGCTGCATGATTGGGTCCAGCGAAGCCGTCGGCTCATCCAGGATCAACAGTGTTGGTTTATGCGCCATCGCCAGAACCAGCCCCAGCTTCTGCCGCGTCCCACGAGACATCTCACGCACGCGCCGAGACAGGTCCAGCCCGAAGTCTTCACTCAACGCCCGGCCGTGCGGCATGAGATCGCATTGCCTGACCTGCCCGATCCAGCGCAGCACCGCTTCACCGGTCATCCACGGATATAACCTTAAATCCCCCGGCAGATAGCCGATGTCTTTTTTGATGTCGTGCCCTTCGCACCAGCAATCACGATCGAGGATCGAGGCGGAGCCGGCGGTCGGCCTTAAAAAACCCAGCAATACGCGGATCGCCGTCGTCTTGCCCGCGCCGTTGGGCCCAAGAAAGCCGTACACCGACCCGCGCGACACATTCAGGTCCAATCGGTTGATCCCCCGGTGTCGGCCGTATGTCCGCGTCAATTGTTGCGTGCGAATAATCCCCATGGTGGGCATTTTACGCTCGGTCGCCGCAAAGGGTTCACATATAGCCCAACCATCCTGGTCGGGTGCCTTCTCTTTCCTAATCAAAGTAAGAATCAATAAAAACAAACCCCACACTTGCGTGCAGGGCTGCTGATTTTGATCGTTGCAAAAATGTCGAACTCAGGAGCCGCCGGCGTAGTATGAGCTGCGGTGGCCGGCGAAGCGAGATCCTTGTTCCTGACGGATCACCGCGGTGACGGGGAAGTGGTCCGACGGGTACTTGCCGCCGTAGTGTGTGCGGTCGATCGCGGCACTGACGGTGGTGAAGTTGTCGGTGGTCATAATCCAATCGATGCGCTCACCGTCCGTTCCGCCGTGGAACCCATGGCGTGTGCCCTCGCCGTGCAAGGTGATTTTGTTTACTTCGCCGTAAGTGTCAACGAGGTAGCCGCGCCAATCCTGCGGGCCGCGTACGAGTAGCTGGTAGGGCGTGGTCTCGCAACCGGTGTTGAAGTCGCCGGTGACGATGGTGGATCGGCCGTCCGCAATCTGATCGATCATGCGCCGCAGTAACCATGCCTGCTGGACCCGGGCACGTTCCGAGGAATTATCCAGGTGTGTATTAAAAAAGTAGAACGGTTCGCCGCCCGAGCGTGGTACGAGTTTCACCCAGGAGACCATCCGCTTGTACGACGAGCCCCAACTCTTGCTGCCCGGCTCGTAAGGTGTTTCGCTTAACCAGAAGTGGCCCTGATCCAGTTTTGTGAACTTATCACCCCTGTAAAAGATGCCGCACATCTCGCCGTCACCCTTGCCGTCGTTGCGCCCCACGCCGACGAATTCATAGCCCGGCAGATGCGACTTGAGATAGCGTGCTTGCGAAGCCTGGCACTCCTGCGTGCCCAACAGATCGGGCGAGAACTTCTGGATCGATTGCACCACGTACTCTTTGCGGTGGTTCCAGTGATTGTGCGCATCGCCGATGAACTTCGTGCGGAGGTTGAAGCTCATCACACGGTAGTCGTTGTTGTGAACCACCTGCTTGGGCTTGGCACTGCGCGAGAAGAAGTTGTACGACTGCGGCGAGGAACCACAACCGACCGACGCGACCGCGACGGCGACAATGAACAGACACGCTGACCAGAAACGCATGGGGTACCTCTGTCTATCAGGGCAAATAACACAAAGGTCGGCATCAGAACAAAACCGGCACTGCTTGTGTTATCGGCACCACGGTGTGCCGGGCTCTAGTCGGGCAGGGGGGTGCTACAGAGCCCTCCGTGGACCTGTTAGGGTAGGCACTTTTGCGTTCAGGTCAATCACTCAGATGGATTTTTTGCCTGTTTTTCCGCGTTTTTTTCGGTTGTTTGCTGGAAAGTGGCTGTCACCGGGTAGTGGTCCGACGGGTAGAGATTGTCCTCATGCGTGCGGTCGATGTCCGCCGCAAGTACCTTCAGGTCAAGACTATGCAGGACCCAGTCGATACGGCTGCCCTTCAGATCACCACGGAATCCATGGAAAGTCGCCTCTTGCGGGTCACGCTGCGGCACCATCTCGCGATAGCTGTCGGCTAACCCAATCGTATCATCCGACTCACCGCTTATTAACACACCGTAAGGTCTTGAATCCTCGTTACAGTTGAAGTCGCCCATGATGATGACGGGCGCGCCCTCCGCCAGTTCGGCAAGGCGCTGACGGATCATCTTCGCCGAATTCAGCCGCGCTTCGTCACCGCGATGATCCCAATGCGTATTGGCCACAAAGATCACACTGTTGTCGGTCTTGTCTCGCAAGCGCAGCCAACTGACCATGCGCGGACACGCCGCATCCCATCCGTAACTGCCGGGCTTGTCAGGTTCTTCGCTTAACCAGAAGTGCCCCGCGTCGATGCGTCTGAAGCGATCACTCCGATAATAGATCGCGCACATCTCACCGGCGAGCTTGCCGTCATCGCGCCCCGCGCCGAAGAAAACATAACCATCCATCTCATCGCGCAGGTACTTCACCTGCTTCAGGATCGCTTCCTGCACGCCGAGGATATCCGGGTCATAAGTCTGGATGGTTTTAAGCAACAGTTCGTGCCGGTATTCCCAACTGCTCAAACCATCATCCGCGTTGCCGTAGCGCACGTTAAAACTCATCACGCGAAACGGCTGAGGCGATTCTGTATCTTGCGTTTCTTCAGCAACAGCTTGAACCATCGTTATGCCACTCAACATCAAAAACAGGATTGCGGACAAATAAACATTCAGCTTTTTCATTTTGTCATCACCTCCAAAATACCCTTGCAAAATGCCGGTAAATCATCCGGCCTGCGGCTGGTCACGTGATTGCCGTCGATCACCACCGGCTCATCGATCCAGGTTGCGCCGGCGTTACGCAGATCATCCGTTAAGCCCGGCGTGCTTGTATACGTTGCGCCTTTCACGATCCCCGCGGAGATATCGATCCACGGGCCGTGACAGATCGACGCGACGCACTTGCCCGCGTCGTGTATCTGTTTCGTGATGCGCTTCACCTCGTCGTATCGGCGCAGCTTATCGGGCATCCACCCGCCGGGCACAACAAGTGCATCGAAGTCGGCCGCTTCAAGATCCATGATGCGCTCGTGTGAAACCTGCGGATATCCATGCTTACCTTTATAAACAACACCCGCTTCTAAACCGGCAACAACAACCTGCGCGCCCGCTTCGATCAAACGGTACTTGGGGTATTGCAATTCCATGTCTTCGTAATCGTTACCGACGAAGATCAGTACACGTTTACCTGCCAGTATGGACATCGGTTTACTCCTGAAAAAAGTTGCGCAATGGCAAGACTTCGAGCCTATCTACGGAAGCTTGCTGCTGCAAACATCGGACCGACGTTTGCAGCGTAACGTACTTGATCGCCGTTCACATCCGGGACATTACGCAGGAGTCTGTTGATGTGGATATCCGGGGGAGAAAAAAACCAGTCCTAAGCATCGCACCCATCAAGAATTAGCTTGAAATACAGGCAAAAAACGCGGTAAGGGGTGGCAATTTGTTAGCGTATGGTTATAGTTATCGGGCCTGTTGGCGGGCGCGGCAAACTTTGTCACTGATAAATGCTTTGCCGTCGATAAGCCCACACCAGCGGGACTTGCTACGCCGTCGAGCCCGGTCACTCGACACCCACCGTATTGAACAACGACCCCCCAACACCCCTGCCCGCTCACTGACGCCGAACACCGCCATGCAAGAAGCAGACGACGCGTGATTCGGCCCGAAGGTGGTGAGGAGCACCACCGACACCAAGAGGACTTTGTACATGCTGTTGAATGTAAGACGAAAGAACGGAAGCTTCATCCTTATCGCGCTGTGTTGGATATTCGCCATCACAGCACAAACCGCAAACGCCGAACGCATCACACGCGTCTCCGGCATCCGCGACGGCGAAACCGTCACCGGCGAACTGCGCATCCAGACACAAGTCGCCGACCTCGTCGACGGCGAGGAATACACCGTCTGGTACGACATCCAAGGCCCAACGTCATATCAATTTTTCGACGACAAAGCGCCGTTCGTTCTGAACGAACGCTATCGCGAGTGGAGTACCGGCGACGCGGAACCCGGCAACTACAAACTCAACGTCTATCTCATCCGCAACAAACGCATCCTCGACTTCCGCTACATCGACTTCAACATCGGTAGCAACCTCAAGGTCTCACGTATTATCGGGATCAACCGCAATGTCACCCTCACACGCGACACCGCCGTCGAGGCCAAGGTGCGGGGCGGCACGCCGAGCAAGGTCGTCTTTGACATCAAGGGCCCGGTTAATATCAAGCACACCGATTATGAAAGCCCCTACTTCCTGATCGGTGACGAAGTGAAGTGGGACGTTCACGGCGTACCTGCCGGCGACTATGAAATCAGCGTCACCGCCTACAGCGGCGACACGGCTGTCGACACCCGCACGCTCCCGTTCCATATCGAGAGCGACATCCGCATTCGAAGTATTCAGGGTATCGATAGGGGCAGTGTCCTTCGCGCCCCCACGCAGATAGAAGCCGACGTTATCGGCGGCACGCCGTCCAAAGTCGTTTTCAAACTCACCGGCCCCGAGAATGTGTATGACGTCGAAACACAGGCGCCGTACGTCATGTTCGGCGAAGGCAACACCTTCGACCCCGCCAACTACCCGCCCGGCCGATACATCTTGCGCGTCAGTGCATACTCCGGCGAAGAACTTACTAACAGCCGGCGCATCAGCTTCCGCATCCCGAACCTGAACAATGAGCCGAACCCGCAGCCCGACCCGGACGACGATGATGGCGACGATACCGGAACCGCTCCCAAGCCGCGCAGCAAAAACTTCCTCGGCATGAACCTCGCTGATGTCACTTACTACACGCGTGAATGGGTCTTCGTTGACGCCATGAAGCAATCGCACCGCTGGCTGCCGACCCACCCCGGGGACAGCGACCCGTGGGACTCCGGCGAAAGCCTGCAACTCAATGAAAGCGGCTGGCCCCTGCTGAGAAACGGCCAGGCGGCGCACACCATCATGTTCCACGACACACGCGGCTCCTACCCCGCCGGGCGCTACGTCTGTACATGGGAAGGCGACGGCGATATCGACCTCGGCTGGGACGCCAAGGTCATCCGCAAAAACGGCAACCGCATCATCGCGGAAGTCACGCCGACCGACCTCGGCATCTACCTGCGTATCGATCGGTCCAACCGCAACGACCCCGTGCGTAACGTCAAGGTCTGGCTGCCGGGCTTCGAAGACGCCCAGTCGCCGTTCCACCCGCTGTATCTCAAACGCCTCAAGCCGTTCAGCGTCATCCGCTTCATGGACTGGATGCAAACCAACGGCTCGAATATCACCACCTGGTCGGATCGGCCCAGGTACGATTACTACACACAAGGCACGGGTGACGGCGTTGCACTCGAATACATGATCGACCTGTGCAACGAACTCGGCGCCGACCCCTGGTTCTGCATGCCGCACCTGGCAAACGACCGCTACGTCGAGAACTTCGCCAAGCTGGTCAAATCACGCCTGCGTAAGGACCTGAACGTCTACGTCGAATGGTCCAATGAAGTCTGGAACTCACAGTTCCCGCAGCACAAGTGGATCCAGAGCCGAACGGACGGCCGATCACTGTCGGATGCCTTCAACGAGGCATGGGCGGAAGAAGCCGACCGCGACTTCGAAATCTGGATGGATGTCTGGGGCAACCAGAGCGGCCGCGTCATCCGTGTCGCCGCGGGCCAGAAGGACAATCCCTGGGTCACCGGCCAGCTCGTCGAAAACCTGCAAGGCGAGTTCGATGCGATCTCCTGCACCACCTACTTCGGCATGACCAAGCGCGAAATGGATAGCTTCGGCAACGTCACGCCCCGGCGGCTGCTGGAGAAGGCCATGGACGATATGGTCAAGGGCCAGCGCACCAACTACCGCGCTCACGGCCAACTGTCACGTCAGTGGACGCGAAAGACCGGCCGCGACATCCCGCTGATCGGTTACGAGGGTGGCCAGCACTACACCGCCGAGGGCGGCAACCCGTCATACCTAAATGCCCTGCTGGACATGCAGAACCACCCGCTCATGTACGACGTGTATATCGCCAACATGCGCGAGTGGGAGAACGCCGGCGGCAGCCTGTTCACCGCCTTCAACTTCGTCGAGAAACCCGACAAGTGGGGCGCGTGGGGTCAGCTCGACTTCATGGACCAGGCCATCAGCACCGCCCCCAAGTACCGCGCGCTGCTGGACTATAAGACAGGCAACTGACGCCGATCCACACAATCAATAATGAGTGACACCGCGCTTTGTCATACCCGGCAAAGCGCGGTGTTTTTGTATGCATAAAAAAACATGCTTTATCGCCACGCGGTCAAAACATGGCAGGTCGATAAAGCATGTTCACTGAGTAAAATTGCAGGTATCTATCGTGTCGGTTTTTTATGCTCTACGGGTGCCGTCGCCTTGGCGGTAACGAGCTTACGCCGACCTTCGATCATCAGCCCCAGGCCGATCAGGCCTACACCCAGGCTCGCCAGCGGGCTGTGATACAACACACCTACGCCGGGCCCTACCGCCATATACACAATGACGGCGATCGCAAATCCCCAAGCTAATACGTTCAATCCCGATTTCATCCGTTCGCTCCAAACGCGCGGTCTGTGCCCCGCCGACCTCCGGCGTTTCACCCGATTGAAACAGACGATATAACCTGCCCGGACGCGAATCCGATGAGATAAAAAACCCCCAAAACAACACCGGCCCTGCACATGATTCATGCTGGGTAAACTGTAACGATTATCACGCCCCGGGATCGTCGGTTATCGGAGCTTCCGACGGTGATTCATCCTCAGTCTCAACCCGCAACAGCCCCTCTATCCGTGCCCGCTCCTGCGTCCACAGCCCGAGGTAAGGCTCGTTCAATGTGATCCCGCTGGTGTCATAGACCTCGCTCAGCGCCTGGCCCTGGCTCATCTGAAAATCCAGCGTCATCGGCTTGCCGTTACGCATGACCACAATCTCAATCACCTCACCCGCTTTGTGGTCGCGGATCAGCAACTGAAACTGCGTCGGCGACATCCGCTGCGGCATGTCCTCACCCGCAAAACGAACAATCACATCGCCCGGATCAAGCATCGCATACGCAGGAAAACCCGGCAGCGTCATCACCACCATCACGCCCGTCTGCTGCGTCTGACCGTCCGGCCCCGTCACCTGCACCACGTGATGCGACAACCCCATCGAGCCTGAACCACGCAATTCCCCATAGTTCTGCTCGATCAGCCGACGGATCATGTGATGTCGAGCCACACGCAACAAACGATTCCGTTGCTCCGGCGTCTCGCTTGCTACATACAAAGCATCCAACTGATCCGCCGTCAACGACTCATCCAACAGAAGCTGACGCGTCGCCTCTTGCCGCACCCGGTAATCATCATCCCCCAACCCCGCCAGCACCGCCCGCTCATCCAACTGCGCAGCCGCCGATGCACAACACACCAGCACACACACCACCCCCAAAGCCCACGCCTTCCAGGCGTGGGACCGCTTGACATCCAAATGTCTTTCACCCAACCAACTCACCTTCACCTCCGCCCACACATCAAGCGTTCACATACGCGGTCAGTTTCTCATGATGATCGTGCAGCCAGCGCACCTTGCGTAACGCCATCTGCAAAAAGTCCGTGCCGTTGATCTGTGCAAACTTGCCCGTCGTCGACACGGGGATCACGCTCTCAGCGATCATCGCCTGGATCATCAACCAGGGCAGCACACGACGCTCCGCATCCGTCAATCCGCCACCAGGCATAGAACTATAGCCCGCGAAAAACGCGCGGTAGCGATCTTCATCCAGGTGTTCCGGCCAATTGTAGATCTCATCGTTGGTCCGCAACACCGAGAATTGCAGCGCCCCGTTCGCTACATCAATAATCCTCGGCATCAGGCGCGCCGAATCGTAATCGATCACCGCCGACACCTTCGAGCCGTCAAACAGCATGTTCCCAGGATGCCAGTCGCTGTGACCAATCTGCTTGGGCCATTCGCGCAGGCTCAGGTTGTCCGCCTCACCCGCCGCCTCTCGGTAATAGCCGTCCAGATCATCCACGATCTGTTGCACCCGAGCCGGGTCGGCCGACGGATTCCCGTTTTCATGACGGTTCAACACCTCCGGCAGCTTCTGGTGCGCATCCAGCACCACCTGCGCCCCGTGATACGTCCCTCGCGGCGGCTGATAGTGCGGCTTGTAATCCGACAGCAGGCTGTGGAACCTGCAAAGTGTCAGCCCCGCGTCCGCGGTCGCCTCGATCGATTTGTCGTACTCCCCGCCACGCACAAACTCGAACAGCTCATACACCGAGCCCTTGTACTGCACCATCGAGTTGTTCTCGCGGCGCGTCCCGATCAGCTTCGGCAGGGGGAAACCCTGTTCCGCCAATCGTAACTGCACGCCGTGCGTAAACGCCACCTTGTACGGATCATCCCGGCCGTGTGCCCGGCGTTTAAGAAGAAACAAACCCATATCCGAACGGATCACCAGCTTCGGCGCTTTACGCGAACCGCGCTTAAACTGCTTGACCATGTTGATCAGACCCACCCGGTAATGCGACAGAACGACCGCAAGCTCCTCGGCGGCAAAGACCTGCCGGCCCTCCGCGTCGACCGTCATGCTCCCGATCGCGGACAACCCCGACACCGACGTCCCCGATGACTTCACATCATCGGCGCCCGCCGTCGTCGCCAGTCCCGGCCGTTGCTCCTCGTCCATGTCCACCTGCCGCAAATGTCCCCCCGTTCCGTGTTAATGCACGCCGAAGCGACCACCATCACTCGACGTTCTGGACCTGTTCCTTGATCCGATCGATCGCGCTCTTGGCCTCGATCATGGCCCGGCTGATCTGCGCGTCGTTGCTCTTGCTGCCGATCGTGTTCGCCTCACGCAGCATCTCCTGCGCCAAAAAGTCCAGCGTACGACCGACCGGCTCCGTGTCCTTGCCGTTACGGATGATCTCTTCGAATTGGGCGACATGCCCCGCCATCCGCGATACCTCTTCACTGATATCCGCCCGTTCCGCGAACACCGCCACCTCGCGGATCAGAATCGTCTCGTCCGCCTTCAACTCCGCCTTGGCCAGCAATTCATCCATGCGTGAGCGCAGCCGTTCCTGGTACTCTTCAATTACCAGCGGCGCCCGCTCGCCGATCTGCTTCATCCGGTCCACGATCAGCCCCAGGTGCTTGAGCAGGTCCTCGGCCAACGCCTGGCCCTCCGTATTCCGCATCGACAGCAGGCGGTCCGTCGCCTCGTCCAGCAGCTTGCCGATCACCGGCTTGCTCCTGGTCAGCAACAACGCATCATCCTGCGCCGGCTTCAACACGCCCGGCAGCGCCAGCAATTGCGTCAGGTCGATCTGAACCGACCGGTCCTGGATCTTGGCGTGGATCGTCTCAAGGTGATCCAGGTACGTCAGGATCGCCTCCTCGTTGACTTTCGAGACGGACTGATCGTCCCCGGCCTTGTACTTGACGGTCAGCGTGAAAGAACCACGCGACACCCGCTTGCGCAGTTGCGCTTCCAGCTCGGCCTCCATACCCTGAAACAACTCGGGCAGGCGGATGAGACACTTGAAGTATTTGTTATTCAGGCTGCGTAATTCGACGCTGTAATGGACGCCGTCGGCCTGGGTAGCTGCGTCGCCGAAACCGGTCATCGAACGGATCAAGGGCGTCGCTCCAAGAGGATCAGGGTTGGGTCACGGGCTCGGTGTCCTCAACCGGCGCCGATGGGTCACTACTGGTACCTAATGCATCCATGTCCGACTCACTCTCGACCTCGGCGGCCGGCTGTGACGCCTGCGAATCGGCTGCATCTTCAGCCGTATCCGTCGAGGGGGACCCGGTCTCACTCGTCGTTGGAGACGTGCCGGTCGATCCGGTTGCCGGTGTGGCGGGAGCCGAATCGACCATCTTCTTATCGGGTGGCGCGACCTCTGCACGGATCGCATACACCAGGCCGATCGCCAGACCCAGGAACGCGACGAAGAAGCCGATCGTGATCATGGTCAGCAGATCGCCGGTCTTGGCGCCGAACGCCGCCTGCGCTGATCCACCGGCCCCGCCGAACGCACCACTGAGGCCGCCGCCCTTGGGCTTCTGGATCAGGATCACCAGCATCATGAAAAAGCAGGTCAGGACGAACAGCGTCGCCATAATCGAAACAAGCCAACTAGCACCGAGTGTCAGGAGCATGGATAAGTCTCTATTGATGCGACGTTACGACTCACAGTAATTTTAGACGGATCAGCCGGCGTTGTCAGCCGCAGCCTGGAGGATGCCCAGGAAGTCCGCGCTCTTCAGGGCCGCGCCACCGATCAGGCCGCCGTCGATATCCGGCTGGGCGAACAGTTCATTGGCGTTGGAGGGCTTGCAGGAGCCGCCGTACTGGATACGCACCGCGTCAGCGACGCCGTCGTTGTAGAGGAACGCGACGGCGGCACGAATCGCCTTATGCGTGTCCTGGGCGTCCTGGGGCGTGGCCGTCTTGCCCGTACCGATCGCCCAGACCGGTTCGTAAGCGATGGTCACCTTCGCCATCTGCTCGGCCGACACGCCCGCCAGGCCGTAGCCCAACTGCCCGGCATTAATGAGGTCGGTCTTGCCGGCCTCACGTTGCTCGATCTTCTCACCAATACACAAAATAACTTCCATCCCGGCTTCCAGGGCCGCCAGGGTCTTGTCGTTGAGCAGCGGATCGGTCTCACCGATCACGTGACGGCGTTCGGAGTGACCGACCAGCACGACGCTGACGCCCACATCCTTGAGCATTTCCAGGCTGACTTCGCCGGTGAATGCCCCGTTGGGCTGGGTGTAGAAGTCCTGGGCGCCGACCTTGATCGGGCTGCCGGAAAGGGCGGAGGAGACCTTTTCCAGGTAGGGGAATGCGGGGCAGACAACCGCCTCGGCCTTGTCACCGGCCTTGAAGCCGTCCGCCAACTCTTTCGCCAGCGCCTGAGCCTGCTGGCCGTTGAGATTCATCTTCCAGTTACCGCCGACGTAAGGTTTCCGCGCTGCCACCGTTAAAACTCCAGATAAGGGGGTGAATGATTGCGAGCCGGGTAGTATAACGAAATCCAGCAGACCTTGATGTCCTTGTGCGCGCACAGGACACGGCCAACTCGAAAACCATTCTACACATGGATTTACGTTAATCTCCGGACAGGACTCAAGCCCGGCGTCAAAGACCCTAGGCGGACTGGTTCGTCGGCGTTTGAACCGCGGAACTGACCGGCAGGGGGGCGATCTCGTGGCCGGTCTTCAGCAATTCACGAGCGCCACGGTCTTTCAGGTCCTTGATCGAGTTCTTGACCAGCCGACGCAGGTCCTTGGTCTTGACCTGCTCATCCACTTCCAGGCATTGCGTGCCATCAGCGGACATCACGCGGATACGCAGGCGGAACCAGTGGGCATCGGCATTGCGCTTGGCGGGTGTCGGCGGCTGCTTGGCCTGCTCGGCCAGCACGGCAAGCGGGCTGTGGCAGTTGGCGCCCAGGCCGGCGATCACCTGACGTTCGGCATGCACCGCCGTCGACGCTTCGGGGTTATTCAAGGGCAGGCAACGTGTTAGCGTTACATGGTCATTCGCCCGGCATTGCACCGCCAGAGCCCCCTGACAGGCCGAGGGCATGATGTCTTCAACGGGGATCGCGTGCTGCGTGTGCTGTTCAAGCCCCAGGCGCTTCAGGCCCGCAATCGCCATGAGCGTCGCGTCGTATCGTCTGGTCTGCGGGGGATTGAGCACCTTATCCAGGCGTGTCTGTACATTGCCGCGTAACAGGCCCACCGTCAGATCAGGCCGTAGTTTCAATAGCTGAGACGCACGTCGCGGGCTCGCAGTGCCGATTACAGCACCCTCAGGCAGGTCCGCAATAGATGTAACGCCATCGGCGCTGATCAGGCAATCCCGCACATCGTTACGCCTAGGCACGGCCGCGAGGCACAGGCCGGTCGTATCCGTCGCGGGCAGGTCCTTGAGGCTGTGAACCGCCAGGTCCGCATCACCGGTTAATAAAAGCTGTTCCACTTCACGTGTGAACAGACCTTTACCGCCGTGATCGGCCAGTGAACGGTCTTCGAGTTCATCGCCGCGCGTCTGCACGAATTGATAACGCACCTCGATCTTCGGGTGCAGTCGATTTAGAGCTTGTCCAACAAGCTCTGCTTGCGCGCGCGCCAGTGGGCTGGTTCGTGCGGCTATCACTATGGGCTTTTGACTTCTACGCAATTCCGGGTGCTCCCACCAGACGGCTAATATAGCGTGAATCCCCCGGCTTGTGCGAGCCGTCTTTATGAAATTTTTTCTACCCCCATATCTTACTACTTATTGCACGTCACAATCATAACGCGCATACCCAACATACAAAGAACGCAAAAACACTCAAAAACACCTAGTATTGCAGGCTTTTCGCTTGACAAGCCTATGACGACCTGCTAGCACGCCTCACCAGCGCGCTAAGACACGAACCGTTCACGCCGTCATAATCGGCGATGAGCCACCCCACTGATACGGACCCACACGCATGCACCACCTGCTGTTCATCATGATCTGCCTGATCTGGGGCAGCAACTTCATCCTGATGAAGTGGGCCGGCGCCGCGTTCGGACCGATCGGCATCGCCGCCGGTCGCGTGCTCGGTGGGGCGGTCGTGCTCTGGTTCTTCTGGTTTTTCACAAATCCCAAAACGCGCGGCGCGCCGAGTACGACTTCACGCGCTCAATGGGTGGCGCTACTCATACCCGTCATCATCGGCTCGTGCTACCCCTACGCCATGCAGCCGTACCTGATAACCAAACACCAGGACAGCGCCTTCTTCGGCATGATGCCCGCGCTCGTACCGCTGTTAACCGCGATCGTTTCCATCCCCATGCTGCGCATCCTTCCGACGTGGCGCGAAGCGGTCGGCGTACTCTTCGGGCTCGTGTGCATGATGCTGCTGATGCACGACGGCGGACTGCGCGGCGTCTCCACGTGGGACTTGACTCTTGCCGTGCTCGTGCCGACCAGCTACGCATGCAGCAATACGTTTATCAAACGCAGACTCTCCGACATGCCTTCGCTCTACATGACGGCGATGATCCTCGGCCTGTCAAGCATCGTGCTCACGCCTATCGGTGTCGGCGCTGAAGGTGTTAAGCCCGTCACCGGAACGCAACTTCTCACCGCTACCGCGATACTGATCTGGCTCGGTGTCATCGGAACGGGTGTCGCCACCGTCATCTTCTATAACATGGTCCAGACGCGCGGCCCGCTCTATGCAGGCATGGTTACCTACGTCATCCCCCTCGGCGCACTGGTTTGGGGAAGCGTCGACAACGAAACCATCACGTTCCGTCAGGTCATCGCGCTGCTCGGCGTCCTGGCATCCGTCGCCATGGTTCAATACAAAAACAAACCCAAACCATCTCAAATAGCTGAGCACGACAACAACAATAGCGCACAACAAAACCCATAGCATTTAGCTAATGGCTAATGGCTAATGGCTAATGGCTGCCAATCCTATTCCGCCAGCTTGTCCAGCTTGATCACGTGCGGCGACTTGATCCCCATCTTCGGGCTCAGCACCTCAATCGTGTGGATATCCGAAACGATCACCGAGAAGCTGTAATGTGAGTCATCCGTCAACACGTTCGCCGCATACGGCCTAGCCCAGTCCGCCAGACGGTCCCACGTCGGCTGAGGCACGTTCGGCGTCTCGGCACAATGGCCCCGACCACGCAGCATCACCGTCGTGTCGTACGGCGGCACACCAAACACCCAACTGATCGCCGGATTCTTCTCAAGGTGCAGGATCTTGCGCGTGTCCTTGGCGCTGAGGCTGTAGAGCCGGTGCAGGCCGTCGTCCTCGGCCACCGCACCCATCCATCGGCTGAACGGCGCAGAGTTCATGTCCGTCGTCGTAAACACACCCACGAACGACTCGCTGATCACGCGCGCCGCCAGTTCCAACATCTGTTGATCGTCATGCATCAAGCACCTCCAGTGTTCCCGCTCAAGAGGTTAACGTATCAAGCATATCGGTTATTGGCCGTCCGTGCAGCATCGGACCCCCATGAATTAGCCCGAAGTCCGTTTGTAACGGTTATAACGATTAGACCGTCTCAATTGATTACACCCATTCTACCGCCCACGACGCCCCCCGATACGACCCATCAACCTTGCCGGACCGTCAAGGCACTACCCCTGATAGCCGAAATCCCTAGTGGAGACGGCAGGGGAGAACTATGCTTCGAATCGAAACCCGTAACGCCAAACCAGGCATGACGCTTGCGCTGCCCGTGCAGTTGCCCGAAGCGCCTACACGCCTGCTGCTGCGCGTCGGGTACAAACTCTCGATGGAAACCATCAACAAGTTAATCGCCCTGCGCGTCCGCACGCTCTGGGTCGGTTACCCCAGCCTCTCCTTCCTCGCCGACGTCATCAACCAGGATACCATCCAGTCCCAGACCGCCGTCGCGGGCCAGATCACCAAGACCTTCCAGAGCATGCAGAGCCAGGCCTCGGCCAAGCTCCCGTATCACTTATACACCAAGTCCATATCCGAACTCGTCCACCAACTGATCTCACACCCCCAGTCCGCCGTGTTCCTCGGCGACCTCAACGAGTCCGATGAAGACCTGATGCGCCACAGTTCCAGCGTCACTTACCTGGCGCTACTGATGGGCCTGAAACTCGAAGGCTATCTCGTACGCGAACGAAAACACGTCGACCCCACACGCGCCGCCGAAGTCGTGAACCTCGGCATCGGCGCGATGCTGCATGACATCGGCATGACGCTCTTACCCGAAGCCGTCCGACAAAAATACTACGAAACCGGCGATGAGTCCGACCCCGCCTGGCGCGAACACCCCGCACTCGGCTACCGCCTGGTCCGTGGCAACGTCAGCGCCACCGCCGCCTCCACCGTCCTGCATCACCATCAACACTACGACGGCACGGGATTCGCCGGCAAAGGCTTCCCCATCATGCTACAGAAACGCATCCACGTCTTCACGCGGATCGTCACCGTCGCCGACCAGTTCGACCGCCTGCGCAATCCACCCAACTGCCCGGCGCAACCGACCGTCTGGGCGCTGCGCTGCATGCTCGAAGCGCCGTTACTCCAACGTTACGACCCGCAGGTGCTCGATGCACTGCTCTGCGTCGTCCCGCCATACGCGCCCGGTTCGATCGTCGTATTAAATGACGGCCGGCACGCCGTTGTGATTGATCATCACCCCCTGCGGCCGTGCCGACCGATCATCCAGTTAATCCCCGACCCCGGCGACCTGACACGCGAAGACCTGCCGCTGGGTCAACTCATCAACCTCGCCGAGCAATCTCCGCGCCTGTTCATCACGCAGTGCGACGGCTTCAACGTCGCCGATTACAACTTCGAGCGCCCCAACGCGCTACCCAAGCCCGAAGAAGCATCCTCAGCGCTCTCCGCGTAACTCACTCGACTTCGCCGTCCTTGACATCAAACTCGGCCGCCTGCAACTGCTCGCGCACGGATGTCACCATCACGTCGCCAAGCGTCGCGTCGCCGCCTTCTGCAATCTTCTTGCGCTGTGCCGCAACATACTCATCACGCGCCGCGGTCAGCTCCAGGATCTTCTTCTTAATCTCGGCACGCTTCTGCGCCTGCTTGGCAACATACGCCTCACGCTCTTCCGCCGTCATATCCTTCATCGCTTCGGGCAGATCCGCCTCGTCGACCTTGGCCAGATCAACCTCTTTAGCATCTACCGCGTCGACCAGGTCGGTCGCACTGTTGTTGTACACGCTCGACGCCTTGCTCCCGGCTCGGCTCGCCGCGTTCGAGCTGCCGAAACTCATCGCATTACGGTCTTGCGCTTCCTGACGCGCCCCGGCCGCCTTGCCCGTTTTGCCGTACCACAAGTATGTTGCGTTCAGTTCGATATTCAGCCTGATCAGTTCCGCATCCTGCGGCGCATCGATATGCACGACCGCCTCGTCCTGGTTGATGTTCATGTAATTGCCCTCAGCCAGCGACGCGCCGTGCTGCCACATCCCCCGGATACCCGTCTGGTAGTCGCCGCAGTGGATCGTGTTCACGATCACGCCGTTCTGGATCGCATACCCGCACGCCTGTTTGTAATCGACCGGCCCCTGCGTGAAAGGCTCATTACCCGCGATGAATATCGCCTTGTATGCGTTCGGCTCCTTCGTCCAGTCCAATCGCTTGATCGCCTCATCAATCACCTGCCCGCAATACTCATCCCCGCCGCGCGTTGTTAATGCGAATAGCGCCTCGCTGAGCGAATCCAGATCGTCCGTCAAAGGCACCACCTGCCGGATGTATCCCTCGCTCGCAGGCAGGTTCGTGTTCCCGTACTCAAATAACGCCACACGAAGCACCGGCGTCAGCCCATGCCGTTTCGCCGCGGCAAACTCATTCACGATCGTCCATAATTGCCCCTTGGCTTGTTCGATCAGCCCGTCCATGGAATTGCTCGTATCCAGCAGGATCGCCACATCCACCGCCGGCCTCGGTTGCTTGATCGGCCCCGCTTTCTGCTGCTGCGCCCCGGCCACCGATTGGAACACCAATACGCACACCAGGCACGCCGACACCCAAATCATCCCATGTCGCATCGCAGGCCCCTTTCAAAAAAAAGGACAACCAACCCGCCGACACCGGCAGGCAACCGCTCGCTTGTAATGCCCCGTACTCCCCCTTCGACGCCCCGGTTCACCCCAAGGTTCCCATATAAAAAAGAATTGCCCCCCCCCAAAAGCCGCTTGCGGCTTAGCGATATCAATATATGAGGATTTTTAGCCACCGATTAACACAGATAAACACAGAGAAGAGATTTTATCCGTGTTCATCTGTGTTCATCCGTGGCTACTTCCCCCTAATAAGTATTCCTTTTATGCAAAGGCATATCCGAAAGATCAGCCTTCGCCAGGATGCCCGAGATCTTTTCCCCCGCACGCCCATCCCCGTAAGGATGCCCCATCCGTCGTAAATCAAAACTCAACACCTTCTGCAATGCATGCTCAATCGCAGCCTGACCCGCCCCGCAATCAATCACATTCCCCGGCTTCTCCCGACCGTTCTGACGCGGCCCGACATTCACACACGCCGTCTTCAACGCCGCTGCTTCGATCAACCCAGCCGACGAATTGCCGACAATCGCCTTGCAACCTTTAAGTAGTGACAAGAACCGATCGCGCGGCAGATGCTCCACCGGCTTCACCTTCGCCGACTTAATCGCCCGACGTACCCCCTCGCCCCCCGCATCCAGGTTCGGCATCATGACAATCCGTTCATATCCGCGCGTCGCCGATAGAATCGCTTTCATCACACCGGCTTCAGTCTTTGCATCCCCGGATGTCGGGTGATACATCACGATCAACTGCGGCGCATTTTCATCCGCAACAACACCTTCCAACCCATCCACCGCCGGCGACCCCACACACCAGACCCAATCTTCCTCTTCCCCCATCCGCACAAGCCGCTTGCGGCTTAGCGCCGTTGCAGCAAAATGCACCTGCGCCAACTTACTCACACTATGGCGTATCGCTTCGTCAGCTAACCCTTCCGCACGATCCCCGCCATGCACATGCGCGATCCGCACGCCCGCCACCGTCGCCGCGCTTGCCGCCGCAAGCACTTCTACACGATCGCCAAGCATCAACACAACGTCAGGCTTCAGCGCCGCATAAGCCTTGCCGAATCCGATCACCCCGCGCCCAAGCGCTTCACAATCCGCAACGCGCCCGGACTTCCCCTTCACCTGCATCCGCACCTTCGCATCGATCGGCAAACCCGCATCACGCAGATCACGCCACGAACCCTGCACAAAGTGCGAACCCGCAACGATCACCTTCAACGTTAAATCGGGATGCGCCTCGATCGCACGCATCGTACTCAAAAGCAGCCCGCTCTCGGCCCGGCTGCCCGTCACCACGGCAATCCTCTTGCGCTTGCTCGGCATACCTACGCCACCGAACTCTTTCGACGCTCCATCAAAACCAACTCCGCCAAACGCATATCCATCCGGCTATCGATATCAATCACATCGCCCGGCTCCGTCACGATCGCCCGGCGGTCCTTGCCCAGAAAATTGTGCGGCTTACTCAGGTCTTCCGTAAACAAACTCCGCCTTTTCACCGCGATGACCCCGCCGTCCAGCATGTACACCGGTGGCAAATCCTGACGACGATACACCTCGTTTTCTTCGTACATCAATAGCTCATCACTATCGCCGAGCTTCTTCATCCAGTACGGGTGCATCTTCTCAACCGGGTACACGCTCTGCACGCTGTCGCAGCCCGTGTCGATCAGTTTCGTCACCGCACGGTCCGTCAGGTCGGCGGGCCTGACCGGGATGTTGCCGTAGAGGATCACGATATTCTTGAAGCGTTTGCCGGTGCGCGACTCGATCGTCTGCACCGCGTGACGCGCTGCGCTATCCACCGTCGCGGTATCGTTCGCATACGCCTGAGGCCGAAGCACCACACCGACCCCCATCGATCGTCCGACCTGCGCAAGTTCTTCGCCGTCCGTTGACAAAACAATCCGCCCGGACCTTTGCGAGTTGATCGCATGTTCGATCGTCCACGCCAACATCGGCCGCCCCGCCACCTCCAGCGCGTTCTTCCCCGGCAACCCCTTGCTGCCCGCCCGCGCCAATATGACCGTCAGTGTGCTCATAATCACCTACTTCTATAAAACGGATTTAACCACAGAGACACAGAGATCACAGAGAGTTACTTGCACACACTCCCTCTCCCCCTGGGAGAGGGCCGGGGTGAGGGCCGAAGTCTTTGTATATCCGGTTTGAAAAGTTCGCATAATCAACCCGCTGCCCTCATCCTAACCTTCTCCCAAGGGGAGAAGGGACCGAACAGCCTCACCCTAAATCTGCGTAATCTCTGTAATCTGCGGACAACTTCTTCACCTTCGCCTTTTCTTCTACGCGCCCTCCGCGTTCTCTGCGGTGAACTTCTTGGTTCTATGGCCGATGCCACTCGCCGCATTCCCCGCAGATCGTCAATTCACTGAACCGCTTCGCTGCATGCGCCTCCGCAACTTCGCGCGAGCTTTGCCAGATATCCATCAACGTCTGCGCCCGCGTATCGCCTATCGGCGCTCTTGCTAACCAGTCCTGGTCGCAGCGTGCCACCATCCCGTCCGACAGGATCGTCATCCGGCGTGTGATCTGTAGACAAGCACGCCGATCGGGCGGCGTCATAGGCACCGGGCTCATCGCAGGCATCAAACCGCAACCTTCGCATGCCGGCGCGATCAGTGCGTGGCCCATGTAGTGCGACCACTTATCGAAGAAACTCTCCAGCTCAGGCAACGTGTCCGCGGTCTTCACCATCGAAGGCACGAGCCAGGGCATCACGCCACGCACATCCTTGTTCGTCGGCGAACGCTTGATCTTCTGATCGTACAACCATTGCAGATTCTCAAGCACGCGCTTGTACTGATCCGTGCCCATCGTCTTCTTGTATGTCTCGGCCGTGTCCGCGTTATAGTGAACCAATACCAGGTCCAAAGGCAGATCAAGCAGCTTCCCGACTTCATCCTGTTCACCGAGTAGATCCGTCTCGATCCCGATACCAAATACGCCCGCTTCTTTGGCAGCGCCAACAATCCGCTGCCACTCCGGGTGCAGCATCGCATCACCGAGTCCGCCAAGCAGCAGCGTTACATCTCCGCCCGCTTCTTCATCAGCGATCTGCTCGATGATCCGCAGCGCCAAATCCGTATCAAGGTCCGGACGATCAAACGTCACATGGTGCTGCGGCGTAACCGGGCCGCTGACTTCACGACGCGGCGTCAACTCAAGCGTCACCATCCGAGGCAGCCACTGATACAACCAGCTCGGGTCTTCGCTCTTGATTGCGCGACACGCATCCGTCACCGCTTTCGTATCCGCATCAAGTAGATCATCGCCAAGTCGTTCAGCGATCCGCTTAATCAACGCGATACTGCGCGGCGTGTCGTAGATAAAGCGCTCGGTCGTGTCGCGCACCGACGCAGGGATCGGGCAGTTCACATCCCGGCCGACCGGATCGATCTGCGGTTTGATCGGGCTATACGCAAGCACGTCACCAAAACTGGCCGACTGTTCATGGAGCTGGTCGAGGACCTGCTGGGTCACCGCGATCCCCGACAGGCCGGGCGGCGCTTGCGTGAAGATCATCTTCATCGCGTCCGGGTCCTGGAACAAAAGGTCCAGTTGAGCGCCCGCCAGCTTGGGGCAAACCAGGCACCAGTCGGCGCGCACGACTAGCGCACAGTCGGCTTCATGCGCATGTAGAGCGGTGGATAACCCGCCCGGTGGTAAGAGTTCATCATATGTGGTAGTGCTGCCCAGACCGCCGCGCCAGTTCGGCTGCGACCACCGCCGGCTCGAGACCCAGTGGTCCGTCATCGCATCGCGCAAGCCGCCCAATTCCAAGTGATTGACGACCGGCTTACCGAGGTTGAGTCGATCCTGGTCGATAATCGACTGCGGGTCCTGCCCCAACGGGTGGATGAGCACCAGTTTCTCCACACGATCGATGGCCGCAACACGCCGCAGGGTGTGCTCTAAGATATTGAATTCGCCGAGTTTATCCGTCAACCGAGCGCGCAGCCCCAGCCGACTCGTCTCAAGGTCTACCGGTATCAGGGCGGTCACTGTCATTCGGGTATCGGGTATCGGGTGTAGGGTGTAGGGTGTAGGGTGTAGGGTGTAGGGTGTAGGGATCTTATTTTCTGCTTTTCTGTTTTTCTGCTTTTCTGCTTTACAAACCCTAACTCCCCAACTAACAGACCTTTACTTTCAAATCCCCCGACGCCTTGCGGCAACTTTCCATCACGCGCTGCTGCGATTCATCAAGGATGTTCAGCGCCTCATCGCATGCCTGGATCAGCCATTCAAGATTCTCGATATCGCGCGCAAGTTGATGCGACTGCTTGTCGAACTGATCGCGGCTGACGTGGCCGATCACGCGATCCGCTTTAGCTCGCTTGAATGAGCCGATCGTGTTCACCGCGTTCACTAGGTTGAACGTCTGTGGCAGGTCTTCTTCGACGTGTCGCTGCAGTTTCTTCAAACGCTCGAAAAGCTTGTCGATACGGATCTTATCTTTCTGATGTTCCTGCATCTGCTGCAGGATCGGGATCGTCTTCTTCGTTGTGCTTCGTAGATCGTTGACCTCGCGGACGCGCTGCTGCAACATCAGCCGAACCTGCTCCAGCCGATCGGCGTTCAACTCGCGCGGCGGGATCGGAATCTGCGGCACATCACGCGTTGCGTATTGATCGAGCGCCTCCGCCAGCGTGATGATGGTTGTATGTTCTTTTTTAACACCGCCTTCGGTCGCATCGAGGATCGTCTCGGGGCTCTTGGCGAAGTCGCGTTCGAACTGCTTGAGATACGTCTGCATCTGCTCGTCGGTGAAGATCGGCCGATCGTGGATGTCGTCCGCTCGACGCAGGTGGCCTTTCATCCGCACGATCCTGCGCCACTCCATCATTTCGATGGTGTTGAACGGATTCAGCTCGCTGGACCAGACCTGGTGCACCGCCGTACCGGGCGCGTAGTACAAGCCATCTGAGAAGCCTAAATCCTGACCAATAAAGATGATCGGATCGCACCCCAGATGCTGGGCGACGTAGTACGACAAGTGTGCGACGGTCGCGCCGGCCTTGATTGGCGTACGCTTGCGCGACATGTCGCCGAGGATGATCTCGTTGAACTGCGAGTGCGCCACGCGGATAGGCCCCGGGAAGCCTTCGAGGATCGCACGGTGGGCTTTGGGTTCGGCGACCAGCGTCACATCCGGCAAGTCGGGCAGGTTTTCGTAGAACCGGCTGGAGATGTGCGAGTAATCCAACGCGGTTACGAAGTTCGGACGTATGCCTCTAGCAAGTAAAGGCTTAAGCGCGGTCTGTGCAGCGATGACCACGACCTTGCTCCGCTTGTCGGGGTCCTTCAGCAGGTCGACATTTTTCACCAGGCTCGGGCCCGCAGCCACGCAGATGGCGGGGTATCCCTTGGCAGCGTCGATCAGTTCATCCGTGCTGTTGCCCGCGGCGTAGTGGTCGATATTGCTGGCGAGGTTCCGGCAGGTGCGTGCGGCGTTGACCAAAGCGGTCGCGACATTGGTCCGGCAGAACGCCAGCACCTCCGCGACCATTTGACTGAAGTCTTTAATTTGATCGGGGTTACGTTGCCGAGTAGGGGGGTGGGTCAACAGGTGTGTGCCCTGCGTGATTGTCGCGGCGTGCTTGTCGAGGCGCGTCGTCAGCCCGGCACGATCGGTCTGGCTGTCGGCCAGCACAAGCTCAGGGCGGATAAGCCAACTGATGTGGTTGATCTTTTCCAAGGCTGCACGCCAGATGCGGACATCCGGCTCATACACGACCATCACGCCGCGCGGGCCCATGTCCCGGGCCAGCTCTAAAACGTGATAACCCAAGCCCAAACCTAGCACTACAACACACGCGGACTTCTCGTGCTCGATGCTGGAAACGAGCTTGTCCGCTTCTTTTTCAGGGTCATATCGGCTCGCCAGCCACAGCGGTCGTCCGTTGTGCTCCATGCTCGCGGTCAGCGGCCCGGCCTTGGATTCGATCCAGTTAAGCTCCGCCGGCTCAGCATTCTTGATCCGCTCGGCCAGTTCCGGGTCCTGGCGCGCCAATAGCGTCAGATTCTTCGCCAGGATATCGTTTGGTTTGGACATAACGTCTAGGTGTTATCGGAACAAAGTCGTGCTTTGCTTGAGATTCGCGCGGCCCGGATGTGCGCGCCTAAATTCAATTCTTCTCTGGATTTGCCTAATGCCTGCCGCACCGCAAAGATGTAGTGATGCAACTGGATTCACCGTCGCTGTTTGATGTGCTGCTGTTCGAATCGCCCTGGGCGGTGATGATCGTTTGCCTGGTCGCGGCGCTGATCCTTTTTATGTCCGGTCAACGCAGACAGAAAACGGGCTTACTCATCGCCGGCTTCGTCGCCATCGCGATCGCCGGCGGCGTGTATCTGCTTTCCAACCTGGTCACGACCGACCGCGAACAACTCATGACCAACACGCGCAACCTCGTCCAGGCGACCGCGCCGCTTGATTCGGCTGTGTTGAATCGATTGGTCGATCCGAACGCTGTCGTCACCGGGCCGAACGGCGGGATATGGGTGAACGCGGGCGATGTTTTGCCTCGGCTTAACAGCGTCGCCAACCGCAGAGCGATCGCCAGCCAAAGCATCCGCTATCTCGATGCGATCGCTCATGAAGGTAACTGGGGTGAATCGGTTGTCACCGTGCACACCGAAGCGGGCACCGGCAGCGGGCAATTGAATACCGGTTGGCGTTTACGTTGGGAACGCAACGGCGACGACGGCGCGTGGCGCGTGGTTGATATACGATGGATGCGGTTCAACGGCGTCGAGACGCCTCAAAGCATTTTGCCTTGATCGATTGGGAAAACGAAAGGAAACGATGATGCGCTGCGGAACAAATAAAACGGTTATCAGTTTGGCCGCGGCGCTTGCGCTATTGCTGCTGACGTCGATCGCTTCAGCTCAACAGGCGCAAGAATACAACCTGCGCCCGCAATGGAAGGAAGGCCAGGCCGCGCGCTACGAGGTCTGGACCAGCCGTGAGCAGGAAGCGACGATCACCATTGCCGGGCAGAAGCGCAGCAGCGGGTTGAAGATGACCAGCGAAGGTGAGATCAACTGGAAAGTCGACAAGGTTAAAGCCGACGGCTCATCGACGTGCACGATGACACTCGAATGGCTGAGCCTGAGCCTGCTGCGCCCGGACGGCGAACTGATGACCAACGATTCGCGCAAGTCGTCGGGCGACATCCCGCCTTATCATGAAATGCTCAAAGCGATGATGGGCGTGCCGCTGAAAGTCAGCGTCGCGGCCGACGGGACGGTGACGAAGGTCGACGGGATCAACGCGATCAGCTCGCGCATCAAGGCCGACTACAAAGACATGGTCCCCGAAGAACTGGACTTCATCGAGACCGCGACCGACCTTGCGACCCTCGTCGCCGCGCCCGAGTCAACGACCGTCGGCAAGAAGTGGGACGCGGACATGAAGTGGACATGGAGCGACCGCCCGTTCGAGGGTTTCCTGTCTCAAAACATGAAGTACACGTTCAGCAACGTCGAGGACCTGGCCGGCGTCCCGATCGCGATCATCGACGGCAAAGCCAAACTCAAACTCGACCTGGACCGCTCCAGCATCCCCGAAAATCTACCGCCCGCCGATGTCAAACTCGTCAAGGGCGAACTGCAAACGCAGATCATGTACGACCTGTCGCGCCACGAAGCCGTCGGCCGCAACAGCACACAGACCACCACCATCGACTTCACCATCCGCGCGCCAAGCACGACGATTCAACGACGGTTGATCGAGACGATACAGGGGCAGGTGTTAAGGGTGGCGGAGGAGTAGGGGGGTATGTTTATGTGTGGGGACTTTTCGACCGTAGACCCAGAATTATTCTGAAAGGGGGACAATGACTACTCGATACGATGGAAAGCCGTTAATACGACTGCTTGAGTGCTATGTGCTATGGGCGATTACAGAGTTGGATGATTCGCAACAGGCAACTCTGTCAACAATGACGCCAAAGCTACAGGAAACCTATGGCAAACAGGGGCAATGGCACGAGATTATTGCATCCATCATGGACTTTCCATCCAACATGCCGGACTTGGTCAATGACATGTGGCACAAAAATAAAGCCGTATCTCTTGACAAGGGTGTACAACTCACACCACAACAGTTTGCAGAAGTGTTCGTTGACCAGAACTTCCTGGAATAGGAAGTTTTGTAGGTCCGGGCCAGCCCGGACACAAGATCACGAAACGTCTACGTTTGTCCGGTCAGGCCCGGACCTACGGATGAATCTTATCCCCTCTCCCCTTGGGAGAGGGTTAGGGTGAGGGCCGGGTTGATCGTGCGTGGAGATTGGCGTGAATGGCGAAGACACGAATCATGATCACGTATATAACATCGTACGGATGAGACGCAACGGACCTCACCCCGGCCAACTCGGGGGCTCCCGCGGGGAGAGGGGGTAAGAAGCTGTCCCGTGCCGTGCACGGTTTCGTATGCCCGGACCTACTAACTGCTGGGGTTATTAAATTATGTACAAAATTAAACATCTGCATAATTCCCGTTGGCATGGCATTCTACGTGTCTTTGTTGCAGTTGTTACTATTGCATTATCACCAGCATTCCTGCATGCAGAATTCGCCGGCAATGAACCTGTACAGAACGATAATACATTAAAGATCCCAGAAGCCGAACTGGCGTATGAGAACATCGTAGCACAGATATACTACAACCTTGGTTATGCAGCGCAATTGACCGATGAAGGTGGCGCATTATTACACACGCGTATAACCCGTGTAGAGATTGAACCGTTTGCCAGGCAGCTTGCCATACAGAATCCTGATGGTGCTGTTGAGTTTCTGCTTGGTCGCTTGAAAAACGATAATAATGTGTCAAACGTATCAATGGATATCGCTGCAGCATGTCTCGGAAGTATGGCAAGCGTTGACCCTGAAGCGATACGGGCTGTCGAAGAGTTGCTCCTGGAAAAAGATTACAAGTCTATATACGCGGCGATCACAGCGTTGAATTATATGCCGATCGAGAATCGGCAGGATATCGCAGTGCAGTGGCTTAATCGGTGTGTCGAAACAGAATTACATGCTAACGAAACATTGCATCATTTTTGGATCGCGATAAATGCAGCGGCGGCATCCGGCAGTAGTGATGCGGCAATCATAATCGAAGATCTGTTAGACACCCAAGAGCATTTTACGGAAGACGGTAAGACAAGAATCAGAAATGCTCTGGCATACCTGCAGACTTTTGAAGGCATGGATAGCGAGCAAATAGAAAAAGAATCTCGATATCGTGAAGTATTATCTATAGCGGGCAGTACTAAACCCGGCCTTCATGTTAAGGATGACGATATCTGGAGCAATGCAAAACGGGTTCATAACGCGAATTTATTGCAGTTTGATAACCGGGAGCTGCAGGATGAATTGAGAGTGCCAACCGAGGTGCTGTTGACATTTGTAGACGGTTCGAGACCGTATGCCAACGATCAAGAAGTCTGTGGGGCGATTGCTCTATTGGCGCTTCGGCACGAAAAACAAGCGGTCCCATTCCTTGTCAAGATTGCCGATAACGAAAAGACGATAACTTCGATTGTGGCCAAGCAAGCATTGAGTAACTATTGAATCGTAGCAAGTAATATGGGTCGAGGTCGGGTGGGGAGGCTGGAGCGACGCGACAACCATCTTTGTTATTAAGTATGCACAAGGCATCCGGCCCTCACCCCGGTCAACTCCGGGGGCTCCCGGGGGGAGAGGGGGCAAGAAGCTGTCACGCGCCGTGCACGGTTTTGTATGCCCGGGCATAACTTAACAAACTTCTAAGCTTGTCCGGGCAGGATGAATTGAGCGATACCCATAAAGTACTCGGTATGTGGTAAGACGATCTCGAAATCTGCGCAAGCATATTCCAGGAACTCAGCCTGATTTGCCACCGCTTGCATTCACGATCCGACGAACCAGTTCTGTCACGTTGATTGCTGCGACTTCACAATTCCGGACATAGTCTGATTTGGCGGTATCATCCGCCCGATCACTGATCCCGCGGATTGCTATGAAAGGTATACCTCGCTGCCAGCACACCTGGGCAACCACGGCGGATTCCATGTCGACGGCGTCGGCGTCGGCGTCGAAGCGTTGGTGTAATTCCGTTCGCTTGTCTGAAGATGCGATAAAAGAATCGCCCGAGACGATAACGCCCGATCGCACCCTTAGCGTGTGTGGTTCTGTTTTGTTTTCGGTTGTAGTTTCGGGATAACCGGCTGTCCTCAGCGATCGTGACACGAGTCGGCTGTCACATTCGAAGTAAAGAGTTTTCTCCCCTCCGGCAAGTGGGTTGCGGCTGGGGCTCGGTACAAAACCCTCCGGCGTGTACTTGCCCAGATCATGGTAGGTGACGCGCTCAGCGATCACGATGTCGCCGGCTTCAAGTAAAGGATTGACTGCGCCCGCGGTACCGATTGACATCACTTGATCGGGCTGAAAACGATCGATTAAGAGTGCGGTGGTGATCGCGGTATTGACCTTACCAAAACCGCCGGTGGTGATGACGACCCGTTTGCCATGCAACTCACCGGCTGTAAATTCAATGCCTTGAATCACGCGCTTCTTGGCATGCGTTAGATCGGCCACAAGAGGGGCCACTTCGTGATCAAGCCCTCCAACGATCCCGGTCACGGGTCCGGAAGAATTGGCACACCCATTGCACGTGAAGAGAGTTAACCAGATCAGAATCAGCAAGCAACTGTTGCGCATCGCGATCCTCCTTGCGGAAGTGCATCATCCGATCTGTCAGGGACTACGTTATGAGCGTGCCGTGACATAGTGAGCCGTGACTACAACAATAACATGATACAGTATGTGCTGGCGTTAATGGAGGTTTACACAAACTCTGCACAAGGCATCCGGCCCTCACCCCGGCCCTCTCCCGGGGGGAGAGGGGGTAAGAAACTGCGCGCGGTGCGGTGCGTTGATTTGTGTTTTTGGGTTTTGACCTCGCGCTCGGCGCGGGTCTCTGACCCCGCCGTGGTGGTGGACCGAAGGTCTCCGTGAGTTGAGACCTGCGGTCGAAGATCGGCGGGGTCGGAGACCCGCGCCGAGCGCAGCGCGATATCATCCTATTTGCTGTGAGTATGCACAAGAAATCCGGCCCTCACCCCGGCCAATTCCGGGGGGCTCCCGAGGGGAGAGGGGGGTAAGAAACTGCGCGCGGTGAACGCGTTGAGTTTTGACATTTTTGAAATAAATGGTGTTCTGAAACACTGGAAAAGATACCCGGACCTTCGCTGCGCTCAGGACCGGCGTTGGGAGGGGCGTGTTGGAGGTGGGCGTTGGGGTGGGGGAGTGATCTCGTATAATCAGGGGGTTGGATTTATTTGAAACCTGAGAGCGAGAGAATTAGTGGTGCAAGTAACTTCTGTTATTGAACCGATCGGATCTGAGCATCCGTTGTGCAGTGCGGAATGGATCTGGCCGGGGACGGAGACGTATCCTTATAACCGTTACGCGCATTTTCGTCGTGACTTCGAGTTGTCGGATGTGCCGGGCGAGGCGGTGTTGCATATCACGGCGGACCAGATGTATGTGGTTTATGTCAATGGCGGATATGTCGGGCGTGGGCCGGCGCGGGGGTATCAGGCGCATTGGCCGTTCGACATGCATGATGTTGCATCGCTTCTGCGGAAGGGGAAGAACTGGATCAACGTGATTGCGTATAACGCCGGCGTGAGTACGTATCAGTATCTGCATCAAACCAAGGCGGGGTTTTTGTGTGCGCTAGAGATGGATGGCGATCGGCTGGTCAGTGACGGTCAATGGCGGGGTCGGCTGGACGAATCACACAAGCGGTATACCGCGCGGCTGAGCGTGCAGTTGAACTTCCAGGAAGCGGTAGATGCACGGCTTGACGATCGACAGTGGATAGAGAGCGCAACCCCGCCGGGCGAGGATTGGGGGCAGCGGTTGCAGCTCATGCCATTCGGGGTGATGCCCTGGCATGCGCTGGAGCCTCGCGGGATCGCGAATCTCGGCAATAGGTTATTGGCTTATAAATCAGCGATTGCTCATGCCACAGGTAAGTGCGGCGCGCAATGGCGCGAGCTGGAAAACCTGAAAGAGGCCTGGCTTGCCGAGCGTTCGGGGCTGGTTTGGGAGCAAGAGACGGCTGCGCAGGCGTCGTCGGATGGGCTGTCGTTTTCCGTGCCCGCGACCGGTGCGGGGAATTTTCACGCGGTGCTACTTGACCTGGGTCGGCCGAGCATCGGCACGTTCTGCCTGGATGTGGCGGGAGCGTCGGGCGGCGAGGTGATCGACCTGTTTGCCTGCGAGTGGCTGGATGATGATGGTGGGCCGCACGTGCCGGGCACGCGCAAGGATTGTGAAGCGAGCATGTCGGCGCGTGTTGTGTTGCGTGAGGATCGGACGAGATGGGAAGCGGTGCAGATGATCGGGCATCGTTACCTGACGGTGATCGTGCGCGAAAGTGATAGGCCGTTGACGATCGCATGCAATCTTCGCGAAACGGTGTACCCCATGGACGTGACGGGTGCGTTTGACTGCGGCGATCAAGAATTGAACGACATCTACGGCATCTGCGTCAATACGCAACGGATCTGCGCGCTGGATGCGTATGTGGATACGCCCTGGCGGGAACAGGCGCAGTGGTGGGGCGATGCGCGTGTCCAGTCGTGGAACACGTTTCACTTGTCGAACGATGCGGGTTTACTGCAGCGCGGCATTCAGCAGATCGCGGGACAGTCAGCGCCGAACGGCCTGACCTACGGCCACGCGCCTACGATCGCGCACCACTGCATCCTGCCCGACTTCTCGATCATCTGGCTGCTGACGCTGTACGATCATTACTTCCAGACGGGGCGGACGGATTTGTTTGAATCGATGTGGCCGCGTGTTCAACGAGTGCTCGATTACTTCGATACGGAGGGCCGGGGCGATCACGGGCTTTTGATTTACGACAAGCGTTACTGGCTGTTCCTGGATTGGGCGGACATGCATAAGGATGGTGCGCCGACGCTGATGAACTTGTGGTACTACCACGCGATGGACAAACTCGCCGAGGTCGCGGATAAGGCCGGGCAGCGCGAAGCACACGATGCGCTGGCGCAGCGGCGCGACATGATTGCACCGTTGATCATGGACCGACTGTTTGATGCAGAAGCTGGGCTGTTCCATGATGGATTGACGTCGGCGGGCGAGCCGGTGGTGGTTCATTCGATCCACAACCAGACGCTTGCGTTACTTAGCGGCCTTGCTCCTGAAGCGCATGAACAGATGCGCGAGCAGCGGTTGCTACCGTACCTGGAAGGCATAGCCATCGAGGGGGCGCAGCCGAGTTCGTACTGGGTGACGTATGTTTATTCGGTGATGCGTGAGGCCGGTTACGACCGCGCTGTGGTTGAACATATCCGCAAGCACTGGGGGCCGATGGTGTCGTACGGCGGCTGCTGCGAGATGTTTACGCTGGATGCACAGACGCATCGGCCCGAGCCGGGATACGTCGGCACGTTCAGCCATGCGTGGGCGGCGCATCCGATCTATCACCTGGCCGGGTCGGTCGGTGGGATAGTACAGACGGAACCGGGGTGGGACCGTGTGAGTTTCCGTCCGTTGCTGGGGACGACCGACCGATGCAATGCGACGATCCCGACGCCGCACGGATTGATCCATGTGCGTTGGCAATTGCGGGGCGAGCGTGAGTATGCTGTGGAGTTAGCGTTGCCCGAGGGAATCACCGCGGACATTGATTTGCCGGGCGTGGACCCTGCGTCGGTGACGGGCGTGAAAAGCTGGCGCGTACAGATATAGTTCACGGCAAGATTAATTGAAGAGAACCGATCGTGGATGCCGGGAGGTCGATTTGGCGATTTTCAAGCGGAAGTTGAAGGGGCGTGAAGTTCGGATGCTTCTGATGCTGGCGGTGGCGCTGGCGGCGTTTGTGTATGTCAGGCGGCCATGGTTTTACGATCTGACGGCTGAGTCGCAGCATTACGTTTGCTATTCCACCGCGAGCGAAGCGCAGACGCAGAAGATCCTGGATGTGGCTGAAGCGCTCTACGCTGCTTACACGACGGAGTTCGCCGACCTGCCCGATCTTTCGGCCGACCACTCGAAGCTTAAGCTCAAACTTTATAAGGATCGGGATGAGTTTAAGCGATATAACCCGCTTAGTGGATGGGCGGAGGCGTTCTACCGCAAGCCTTACTGCCATCAATACTATTCCGAGGATGAACCGAATCCGTATCACTGGATGACCCACGAGGCGACGCACCAGCTCAACGCGGAGGTAGCGCATCTGGACCTGCCTCGCTGGCTCAACGAAGGGATCGCTGAATACTTCGGCACGAGCACGTGGCGCGATGGAAAACTGCACTTAGGCGAAGTCGACAGCAATACCTACCCGGTATGGTGGCGGGGCGACATGGTCTTCACCGGCGACATCGCGGCCGACATCCGAGATGAGCGGTTCATCCCGCTCGAGACTCTCATCAAGGATCGCGGCGGGCCCGACATCGATGAGCACGTCAACCTCTACTACATGCACTGGTTCAGCCTGGCGCACTTCCTCTATCACTACGACGACGGGCGTTACCGGGCAGGCATCAAACCGCTGCTGCTGGAGCACGGGACGCTGGATGCTTTTCGCAAACACATCGGTGCGATCGAAGAGATCGAGCCGTTGTGGTACGAGTATCTGAGAAAGTTTGACTATATGGATTACTCAGCAAGTAGCACTTCGATCCCCTCGTGACAAAGCATGCCGGATAATATAGCATCGCGTTGTCGGAAGACCCGGCCGTGATTGCTACCTTTAATTACATCGAGCCAAACATGAGCACTGAACGACCATCCTGGGATGAATACTTTTTGACGATCGCGGAGCAGGTGAGTCGGCGGTCGCCGGATGTGCACACCAAGCATGGGTGTGTGCTGGTGGACCAGGGCCATCGGGTGATCAGCACGGGGTACAACGGGCCTGTCGCGGGTTTGCCGAACGAGATTGTGCCTTTGACTAGGCCTGAGAAGTACGACTGGTTTATCCATGCGGAGGATAACGCGGTGGCGTTTGCGCGTTGTGACTTGCGTGGTGCGACAGCGTACGTGACGGGGCCGCCTTGCGCGGCGTGTTTCAGGCGGCTGCTGCAGGTGGGTGTGTCGCGGATCATTTATGGCGAGCGTCAGTCGGCGTGCATCAGCGACAAGGAATGGGAAGCGTGCAAGCAGATGGCGGCGGCGCTTGAGGTGGAGATCGTGGCGGTGCCTACGCCGTAAAGCTGGGGGGACTGTGTAAGCGGGAACGGGGTGAAGCGTGCGTACTTACCCCTATAGTAGATTCCCGAGCTTGTTTGGCCGGGCAATGATCGTATTAACACGTAATTCATATTTACCTCGCACAAACAAAACAAAGCGGTTTTATATTGTCTGCGTTGTATATGGAAACTTGCTGCATGCAGGTGATCCGTACATGGTTGACGCTGGCTTCTTGTAGGGGCCCGGCCGATCAACCGGGGAGCGCGGTTCTGAGGAAACTCTGCATCTTTCGCCTGACCGACGGCAGCGGTCGTTAAGTGCTGCAAACCACACGAAACCACGAGCTGTTTAGGGTTTTGTTGTTCTATGTCTTGCAGCCGCTTGTTTATGCGCGATATACATCGAACGACTTCAGGGCGTGCCGGTTCGGGCATGGTTCTTGAGGGTGTTGCCATGACATGGATGCTGACAGGGCCCGCCACCAGCTCGTGTTGCACAGCAGAAGAGATCAACCGTCTTCTCTGTGATCAGGGAGGGTAATTATTTGGGCGGGGCTGCGTGTGTAGTCCCGGTTTCCCGCCGTGGGCATCAGGGGAAAGTGTCCCGGGTTCACACGGGGAATTCGTGTTTTTGGTTCTCAAAATAAGGATGGGAGAATGATGAAAAAGCGAATTGGTTTATTGTGCGCCGCAGTTGTCAGCGGTGGTGTTGTGTGTTCGGCACAGGCTGACATCATTGCGGGTTTCACACTGGACACAAGCAGCACGGGGTACAAGCCCGGCGACTTCCCGCTGGATGCGGAGTACGGCACAGGCAGCTTCACGGTCGAGAACTTTGACCAGACGCTCGAAAACGGCGACTACTACGCGGTGGATCACCTGTCGGGCACTTCGACAAACCGTCTGGTCGATACCGGCGCGACCAAAGGGATGATTATCCGAGGTACCTCCAATGGTGCACAGGCGATCTGGTCTGTCCCGACGCTGGGCTTCGAAGACATCAATGTGTCGTGGGCTCAGAAGGGTGACACCGACGGTTTTAACAGCCGGGTGATTGATTACTCAACCGATGGCGGGATCAGCTGGCACAACTTTGAAACCCAAACCGGATCGCTTTCGGGCAGTTGGGAAGTGGCGGTCGTTGACTTCAGTGCAATCGCCGACGTCGATAACATCGCGGGGTTCCAGTTCCGTATTACCTACAGCGGCGCAACGGGCGACACGGATAAAAACCGCTGGGACAACTTCTTTGTCCAGGGGACGGCTGTCCCGGAACCGGCGAGCCTGGGGCTGCTGGGTGCGGGTGTGTTGGCGTTGGCTTCGCGACGCAAGTCCCGTAGCTGAGTGAGCGAGGCTGGCGAACGCCGAGATGAACAGGCTTAATCACCCCGGGGCAAAGAACCCCGGGGTGATAGCAAGTACAATAGTGTTGGGACGAAGTAAAACGTCCGGGGATTGAAGCGTTTTTTTCACAATTAGTTTAAGTGATGGGAGAAGTTTGCATGCACGTGTCTAAGTTATTAGCTGCCAGCCTGATGGTCGGTGCGCTGTCCGCCCCGGCGTTAGCGGATATGTATGATGCGCCTGCGGGTTACTACAGTTCCGCAACAGGCACCGGCTCAACGCTGGAAAACCAACTGTACAACATCATGCGTACCGGCCAGATCCAGCGCCGCTACGGGGACTTCCGTTACTCGGCGCGGATCACGGATGCCGACCCGAATCGTCCGGGCTACATCCTCCTGGCTTACAACCGCGCTTCGGTTTCGGCGAACTGGGATTCGGGCTCGACCTGGAACCGCGAGCACGTTTGGCCTCAGTCGCTTCAGCCCGGTGACGCGTCTAACTCAACGCGCGGCAACCTGGGTGATCCACACTCGCTGCGCCCGATCAACCCGAGCATCAACTCCTCACGCGGGAACAAGCCCTTCGGCAGCGCCAGCAGCACCGGCAGCTACGGCGCAGTCTCCGGCGGGTACTACTTCCCCGGCGATCAGGACAAGGGCGACATCGCCCGCCAACTGTTCTACTCCGATACACGCTACGGCCCCGAAAAAGGCATCTCACTCAAGAACGGCTCGGCCAGCGGCAACAGCATGGGCGACCTCATCGCCTTGATCGCGTGGAACTATTCGGACACCCCCGATGAATTCGAGCGTCACCGCAACGAGGCGATCTACAGCAGCTCGCTGAACCCCAGCTACTACACCAACAACCGCAACGCCTACATCGATCACCCGGAATATGTCTGGTCGGTCTTTGTGGATCAGAACAACGATTCAAAACTGACGCTCGGCGGCGCGACGGCTTCGGCGGACGGCTCATCACATCTTGATCTGGACTTCGGCCGGGTCATCATGGGGGCCCCTGTCTCAAGCATGAGCCAGACCGTGTACCTGAATAAAACCGGTAACGCCGGCACGTACTACAGCGTCAGCTCGGACTCGGCAGCCGTCGCGACCAGCGTGTCGGGTCGGTTCAACGCGTTTGAAGTCGGCGGCTCAGGCTCGCAGGCGATCAACATCGGCCTGCAAGGCAACAGCAACACCCCCGGCAAGGTCGGCGGCACGGTCACCATCGACAACCTCGATGTCACGACCGGGCTCGGCAGCGGCTACGGCGCGGGCGACGGCAACGACACCATCGACGCCAGCATGACGGTGCTCGGCCACTCCAATGGTTCATTCGCGGCGGACAGTGATATTGACTGGCAGGTCCTGGACTTCGGCTCGATAACGGTGGGCGATAGCAGCCCGGTGCTGAATCTGGATATCTTCAATCTTGATCTGGCGTACGGTCAATACACCGCCGGGCTCGATCTTGACAACTTCGCCCTGGTGGGTGGAGACGCTTCGGCTTTCACCAATGATATGGCGGCGTTCAGCAACCTCGGCGCGGGCCAGGGTGAGACATTCCAATTTACGATGGACACAAGCGTGGAAGGCGTGTTCTCGGCGACGTACATGCTATATACCTCGGACGAGGATATCGCGGGCGCGTCGGCCGGAACTGCGATGGCGTTTGAAGTTCGGGGCACGGTTATTGCGGTGCCCGAACCGATGTCGATCGTACTGTTCGGCGTCGCGGGCGTGGTGCTCGTGAGCCGTCGCAAGCACGTTGCGTGATCGGGCTGGCAATAGTCAGTCTGATTCGACAACCAATCAAGCAATCTCAAACACCGGCGGCTTCACGGCTGCCGGTGTTTTTTGCATCCAAGGCAAAGCCGGCTTGGGCTATCTGGTGGCCAAAGGGTGCCATCAAGCGCGAAACACACCGTTCGACGGGAAGCACGAGAGCACCGGGATGTAAATTCACATAAACCCTGAAACAGAATGTATTAAAATTATTATTTTCACACTTGATTTTGCCTTATTGAGAAGCTAATATCATCTTATATTGATATCGTATTCTCAATAAAACGGGCCAAATTGCCCGAAAGGTCCATCCATGTGCAAGTACAAGCGGGTCGTGCTGGGGTTAGTGATCCTGGGGCTATCGATGGTATCCGGCTGTGATCGGTCGACGCCGAGCCAAGCGGGCGACGAGGGCGGGAAGCTCAAGTCCGTGGCGACTTACAGTATCCTCGGCGATCTGGTCAGGCAGGTCGGGGGTGATCACATCGAGCTGACGGTGCTGGTTGGTTCGGACGGGGATGCACACACGTATGAGCCGACACCGCGCGACAGCATCGCGTTGACTGATGCACGATTGGTGTTTGAGAACGGCCTTGCCTTTGAGATTTGGTTTGATGACTTCTACCAAGGCAGCAAGACGGAGGCTAAGCGCGTTGCGGTTACGCGCGATATCGAGCCGCGCCGCGCCGGGCATGCGGATGAAGATGTGCACGAACACGAACATGCAGAGCACGCGGAACACAGCCAAGAACACGAGCACCATCACCATCATCACGGTGAATTCGACCCGCACGCCTGGCATGATGTGCGCAACGTCGCGTCCATGGCCAAAGTGATTGCCGAGGAATTGATCGCGGCCGACCCGGCGCATGCTGACGTCTACCGGGCGAATTGCGATGCCTATGTTGCCCGCCTGAATGAGCTGGACACATGGATCGCTGAACAAGTCGCAACGATCCCGCAGGCGAATCGCAAGCTGGTGATGACGCACAACGCGATGGGTTACTTCGCGGATCGGTACGGCTTTGAAGTGATCACCGTGATGGGCTCGGTATCGAGTGAGGGCGGGGACCCGTCTGCGGCGGACATGGCGAAGGTGATCGATCAGATCAAAGACGCCGACGTGCGTGCGGTGTTTGTCGAGAACATGCTCAGCCCCGACCTGACGCGCCGGATCGCGGAGGACGCGGGCGTCAAGGTGATCGGCTCGCTTTACAGCGATGCGCTTGGGCCCGACGGGTCGGACGGCGACAGCTATGAAAAGATGATGCGACACAACGTGCAGACAATCGTCGGGGCGCTGCGGTGAGTAGAGAGCGTTTCGAGCATCCGCGTTTGCCTTACGGGGGTCGTCGTCATTCCCCGAAGATCGAGGGCGAGCCGGCGCTGCGCGTTGAAGGGTTGTGCGTTGGTTATGACAACGGCGAAGAGCTTGCATTGACGGATGCGGACCTGGCGGTGCATCCCGGCGAGCGTGTCGCGATGATCGGCCACAACGGGGCGGGCAAAAGCACCGTGCTCAAGTCGGTCGCGGGATTGCTCAAGCCGGTGCGGGGCAAGATCCGCATCTTCGGCCAGCCTGTCGGTGTATGTCATCACCGCCTGGCGTATCTGCCACAACGCAGCGACCTGGACTGGTCGTTTCCTATGAGCGTAAAGCAACTGGTCATGACCGGGCGGTACATGTACATGGGCTGGCTTCGCCGACCATCCCGGCAAGATAAGAAGATCGTGTTAGAGACCATGGGGCACCTGGGTATCGGCGACCTGGCCGACCGACAGATCGGTGAACTATCCGGCGGCCAACAGCAACGGACACTGCTGGCACGAACGCTGGCGCAGAACGCGGACCTGATCCTGCTGGATGAACCCTGGAACGCGGTGGATAACGAGACGCGCATCATGACCGAGCAGGTGATCTGCGAGCTCGCGGAAGAAGGGCGGAGTGTCGTCGTCGCCACGCATCATGTTGAACGGCTGGAACAGAGTTTCGACACCGTTGCTTACCTGTCGCGCGGCCGGGTGCTGCGCGTACAACCGGCAACCGAATCGTTGCATAATGTGATGGAGATGGTCGGGTGAACTGGCTTGTACAACCACTAACGTATCCGTTCATGCAGCAGGCGTTGCTGTCGGGGATGTTGATCAGCGTGACATGCGCGGTGCTGGGTGTGTACGTCGTGCTGCGTCGCATGGCGTTCATCGGCGACGCGGTGGCGCACACGACCTTGCCGGGGCTTGTGATTGCGTATTTGAACCGCTGGAACCTGCTGTTCGGCGCCGTGCTTGCAGCGGTCACGACGGCGATAGGCATCGGCTGGCTCAGCCGGCGCAGACAGCTTCGCGAAGACACCGCGATCGGGATCATGTTTACAGGAATGTTTGCGCTGGGCATCGTCATCATGAGCCGGTCACAGAGCTATCGTGACTTCTCGCACATGCTCTTCGGCAATATTCTCGGCGTCACCAACGCCGACCTCATCGCGATTGCTGTTGTCGCGGTGATCGTCATCGGCGTGCTGGTGCTGTTGCACAAAGAGATGGTGCTGACCAGCGTTGATCCGACGCATGCACAGGTGATCGGCCTGTCGGCGGGGCGTTTGCGTTACGTGCTGCTTATTCTATTGGCGCTCGCGGTGGTAACCGGCATCCAGGCGGTGGGGGTGGTGCTGACCAGCGCCATGTTGATCACGCCCGCGGCAACGGCGGCGCTACTGACAAAACGTTTACGCAACATGATGATCGTCGCATCCATCATGGCATGCGCGAGCACCGCGACAGGATTGTACCTGTCGTTTTATCTATCGATCTCCAGCGGCGGCGCCATCGTGCTGACATGCACGGCTGTATTCACACTGGTGTTTATCATCCAGGGTTTACGCGGCAAGCGCATTTATAAGATTGGTTAAAAATGCGCAGAGCATACGTGGCCGCATTACGTATAGCTCAACACGGTATCACTCAGAGAAGATAATGGATCATCCGCGGCGCCGGTGAACGCACCGCATTCCAAGCAGACAGCCCAACAATAGCACGGCCGCCGGTTCGGGAACAGCAACATCACTCACGGGCGGAGTGCCGTTGTTCCAGTGGGTGAGTACGACGTCCAGGTCATCAAGCCCGATGTAGAGGTCCCCATTAAGGTCGGCCAGTTCATCGGCGGGAGGTACGGGCTGGTTCCAGTTGCTGAGGATGATATCCAGGTCATCGAGACCGACGAAGCCGTCAGCATTGACATCACCCGGGATAGACTCGAAGGCTCGGATCAGGGTCTGGCTGACAACAACCATCGGGCCGGTGAACAAGCCGCCGAGTGAATCATTGTGTACTTCATAGCCGGGCAACTCGGGGCAGAAGCCCATGTTGAATTGATAAACGAGTTCGGGGTCCGGCAGCGGGTTCATGAATACATGGTCGCCCCAGATCGTCAGATCGATGAAGACCTCGACGTCGCTCAACTCGAGTTCATCCGTCAGGCCGAAGTAGCTCAGCTCATCGTATGGATGAGCGAGGAAGAAGTCGTTGAATGATGCGTGGGCATAGGTGGCGTCGGTGTAGGCGTTGGTGCACGTTTTCTTGTTGTTCTTATCGAGTATCCACTGCTCGTGCATGTCGTTGATATTGTCGCGAGGTGCGATGTTGTGATACTCATAGGTTCCGCCGTTAGGCGGGACGATGTCGCTGTCGATGAATGGGTAAGGATCGCGGATGCCGTTAGTTGTCCACCACATCTTCAAGTGGCCTGCTTGCCGTGTGCTCCACGTGATCTCAAAACGGCGAGTCAGGTCCTCAGCCGAAGCGGGGGCGCAGCATATTGCTGATAAGCCCAGCGCGAAAACGCACGTGATCCAGACGGAAGTCTTCATGATGCCCTCCTCGTGAATTGTGTCGCATTGGTGTTGCCGACCAAGGCGTTTATTGATGATGCGCGACAGACAAAGAATGCGATAGCTGCCGGGAAACCACACCGTCGAGAACCGACCCTGCAACGGTTTATGGTAATCGGATGTGGCGTGATATACAAGATATTTTTGGCTTTTATTGTGCTTAAGGAAAAGGGGCCGGGAGTCGATTTGACCGGTTCATTGACAGGTTCTAACCTTTCACCATGCCCAGACCACCACGAGCATCGGCGGGGGGACTTGTTTACCACGTTTTAAACCGTGGCATGGAGCAGATGCAGATATTTGATGATGATGAGGATTACGCGGTGTTTGAGCGCGTGCTGGCGGAGGCGCTGGAGCGTGAGCCGGGCGTACGGCTGCTCGGCTATTGCCTGATGCCCAACCACTGGCATCTGGTGCTCCGGCCGCGGCGTGACGGGGAATTGAGCGAGTTCATGCGTTGGCTGACGGTGACGCACACGCAGCGTTGGCACGTCCATTTTGAATCGGCCGGGACGGGGCCGGTGTATCAGGGGCGGTTCAAATCCTTCCCGGTCCAGCAGGATGAACACCTGCTGACGATGTTGCGATACGTGGAGCGTAACGCACTAAGTGCCAAGCTGGTCAAGCGTGCTGAGCGCTGGCGTTGGGGATCGTTGTGGCGCTGGGAGAATCGGCGCAGCAGCGAAGGGCGCGACCCGGCATTGCCGGTATTAAGTGATTGGCCGATCGATCGACCGAGACGATGGAAACAGATCGTGAACACGGCGCTGAACGATAAAGAGGCCGAGGCCTTGCGCCGGTGCATCAGGCGCAGCGCTCCGTATGGTGAAGAACGGTGGGCCACGCGCACCGCCGATCGTCTGGGCATCGCTTCAAGCCTCAAACCGATCGGCCGGCCGAAGAAACAGGATTAAGCTGAACGAAACAACGCAGATCTATGGCTGGGCGTTGAAAACGACTCCCGCCTACTATTGAGGTGAATATGGAAAAGGCGGGATCTCTACTGGCATGTCGGGTGTTGATCGCGGCGGCGGCGCTGCTGGGCATGCTGGCGGTGGTGGGCGGAACGTTCGCGGCGCATGTGTTGCCGAAGTATCTGGATGAACATGCGATGCACACGTTCGAGGTGGGGGTGCGCTATCACATGTATCACGCGCTGGCGGCGCTGGCGGCGGCGTTTGTATGCATGCGTTGGCCCGGCCGATTGCCGATCGCGGCGGGGTGGATGTTTGTCCTGGGTGTCGTGCTTTTCAGCGGCAGCTTGTACCTGCTGGTCGGCACGGGCGTGAAGTGGCTCGGGATGATCGCGCCACTCGGCGGCACATCGTTTATCGTCGGCTGGCTGCTGCTGGGTTTGGCGGCATTGGCGCCGGGACAGAAGGCAGCGTGATTACACACCAAGCATGAGTTGGCGTAGAAGGGCCCCAAAACAATCTGCGCGCCAACACCTTCATATAGCCCGACCATCCTGGTCGGGTCTTGTTAAATAAAAACGAACGCACTGCGGAGCGCGTTCGTTGGGATGGGTAAGTTTTTAAATCAGATCAGACTTCGTCGGCCTCCCAAAGACCAAGCGTCGGTGCAGAGCTGTCGTCATCTTGCGAAGCGAAGGCAGAGCGTGACTGGGACTGTTGCCAGTTACCGAGCAGCGGGGTGTTGACCTGTTGTGTCTGCACCTGCTGTTGCTGCTGGGTCTGGCGTTGTGCCTGCTGTTGTTGTTGCGTCTGACTTTGCTGCTGGGTTTGCTCAGTTTGCGTTGATTCACTGGTGGACGCGGCAAGCGTTTCGGTTGCGCTGGCGGTGGCGGCGGGGGGTGTGCCGTTGTTCCAGTTGTTCAGGACGATATCCAGATCATCCAGGCCGACAAAACCGTCGCCGGAAGGATCGCCTTGCGACCATGCGCCGGCGGTCACGTTCTGGTTCCAGTTGTTCAGGACAATATCCAGATCGGCCAAGCCGACGAAACCGTCGCTATTCAGATCGCCATCAAGTTGGTCGGTAGCGCTGATGGTGACGGCGTATTGGCCGAGCGAACCGGCTTGTGCGGCAACGCTGAGATAAACGTAGCCGTCAGCCGAAGCGAGCCAGTTGATTTGGGCGTGCGTCCCGCCCGGGTTGGAGCCGATATTCTGCGAGATGATCGCGCCGCTATCGTTGTAGAGATTGAGGATCGCGTCGGGCAGACCCAGGTCAAGAACACCGAAGGTGTAGGTCATGCCTTCGACAACCGGCACGTGGAAGTAATCAACATCACCACTGACTTCGACCTTGCCAAAACTAAACGCGCCCGGCAATTCGGTCGCTTCGGCAATCGAGTTACCATGATCGTCGGCTTCCTGTACGGCAAGTTGATAATCGCCGGTTGCTCCACCGTTACCAACCGCCACGATGTAATACGTGGTGCTGTATGTCGGGGTATACACGATCTGTGCAAGCGTGGAACCGCTGGCCGGACCATCGTTAGTAGCAAGGATAGTGGAACCGCTTGCGGTGTAGAGCCGTAAGCCACCGCTGGTTAGACCGTCATTCGATAAGGTGAAGATGTACTCCGTGCCGGCGACCAGGCTCAACCCGAACCAGTCGCTGTCGGCCGCCCCCATGTTGCCGTCGGTTGTCGACGGGATCGCGATCGTAATCGCACCGTTCTTATCACTTGCGTAATCGTCGGGGGTGGCATCAATCGCAATGCTTCGCCCGCTGACGTTCAGGTCGTTATCAATCGCTTCGAGCTTGTAGTAGTAGGTGACGCCGTTGAGAACATCGTTATCGACGAACTCGCTGACGAGAACGGTCGTGGTATTGATCTGGGTGTAAGTGCCGGCTTCACTGAGTGAGCGCAGGACGTTGTAGCCGAGGATGTCTTCTTCGGTATTATCCGACCAGTCGAGGCCGATGCTGTTATCACCCGGTGTGGCGACGATGCCGCTGGGCGGGCCGGGGATCTCGCTGGGCGGTGCGCCGAAGAAGTCCATGATGGCCGCCATGACATCGGCTCGATCCGAAGCGGTGGTGATCGTCTCGAACGGGAAGGCGAGCATGACGACGTCGCCGGAGGTCGAGCCCTTCTTCTGCACGGCTGCGCCGCCACCACCGGAATAGGTCAGCGCGAGCTGCGAACCGCCGGAGGGGTTGATCACATCGGGATAGTCGACGTTGTAGAACAACGTGCCGTTGTCGAAGCTGAAGCTGAGCCCTTCAAAGATGGAGCCGGCGACACCGTTGACGCTGTAAGAGCCTGCGTCATCGGATACGTAGTCGCCGCCAAGCGTGTTGTTGTAGAAGGATGCGCCGCTACCGCTGGCATCAAGGTCCCAGCCGATTTCAGAGCCGGAAACGAGCAGGTCGCCGCCGTTAGACACGAAGTTATCCACCAGGAACTGCTCGGCGGTGCTGAAGGTCTGGTCGGCGGTGGACTCTTCGCCGAGGATCCAGATGACCGTGTCGTAGTCGGTCAGATCAATGTCAAGGCTTGTGACGTTTTCGTTTTGAACGGTGTCGATCGCGATGGCGGGGTTGAACGCTTCAAGCGCCTCGGCAACCTGCACGGCATAATCGCCGGAGTTCTGATGTTGCAGGCGGATGCGGTCGACGACGTAGCCGTTGGGCTGCGCTTCGCGGTCGTTGCCGGTGCGGTCGACGCGGTCGAAGCCGTTGACGATCAGGACCTTGGACGGGGCCGCGGCGGGCAGCGGTGTCGCGGCGACAACACTGGAGCCGAGTGATTCACCACCGGCGTTCACGGCGACAACCTTGAAGTAGTGCGTGCCGTTGTTGTAATCCAAACCGGTCATGTTGAAGCTGGTGGTCGAACCGCCGGCGACATACGTCCCGCCGTCGAAGCCGTAGCCGTTGAGCGAGGTGTAGATCATGTAGCCTGTCGGTGTGTCGCCGCCGACCGCCAGGTATGCCGGCGGAGTCCAACTGACGGTCACGGTCCCATCGCCGTTGGTCTCGGCCATCACGTCCGTCACGGGATCGGGCAGGAAGGTCAAGCCGGTGGCCCCGCCGTCGACCGTATTGAAGTACTGCTGCAGGCCCTGATAGGTCGCGCGGGCCACGGCGATACGGACGTCCGCGTCACGCATCAGGTCCAGGTCCAACGAACTGTCGTGGAACGCCCACTCGAGGATGGTCGCGTCGAACTCGTTGTCGATGTAATAATTGTTGATCTCGCCGTAATTGAAGTCCGCTTGGTACGTGTCGGAAGTGCGGGTAGACCAGTCGTGCTCGAACGTGCCGTTGAGCGCGGACATGTCATCGTTGACCTTACCGCCGAGGATGTCCGCCAACAGGTACTGGTTGGGCGTCGCACCACCGCTATTGGTGTTGTGCAACCCTACCGCGCCACGGCCGCCGCCCGCGTTAGAGTGGTAGCTGATGAAGACGCGATCGCTGAGCGAACCTGCCGCAGAGTTATTCATGAAGGCCGCGAAGCGCGGTGGGGCGCTGACGGTGGAGCTTAGGCTGCCGTAGGCGGTGCTGGCGGAGATGCCCTGGCCCAGGTTTTGAGCGATCCAGTAGACACCGGGCTCGTTCTCGCGTGACGTCCCGGAGATCGTGCCGTAGGGCGCGATGTCGCCCATGCCGTTACCGAAGCGGATCATGTCGGCGATGACGTTGCCTGACTCACTGTTTTCATTGCTGATATCGACGTAGCCGTCGGTCCCCTGCTCGAAGTAGTAAGTGCCGAGGTAGACCAGGCCGTCACCGACCATCCGGTGATCGACGCGTACTTCGGTTGTCCCGCCGGAGTGGGTTACTTTATAGAGCTGGTTGACCCGGTCCGATCCGTCATGCACCCATGTGTAGACGGGGTAGTACCCGGCCTCGGGGATATCAGGACGGTAACGGGCGTAGGCGGTTTCGGTAGCCGAAGTAGATGCGTAACGATAAGGGGTATCACCCGGGCTGCCATAAAACACTGATTGATTGCTGTTGCCCCATGACCCGACATAAGTGACCTCGGCATCGTCATTGTCGATGATAACCTCATTGAGCTGATGCCCGATAGGTCTTAGCGGGACGATAGTCGCACCGGCGCGCCAGAGGAAGTCGGCCAGGAACGTCATCATGTCCTGGTTGCTGGTGTCTTCGACGATTTCCTCTATCTCGGGGCGTTGGAAGCCCCAGCTACCGTTTTCGTTGGCGGTTAAGCCGTGCCCGCCGTGCAGGTAGACGATCTTGCCGGTCAGCGCACCGACGGGTTGCGATCCTATTGCGTTCAGGCCCGCTGCGGCCATCGACGCCAGTTGTTCGGCAGCGGAAGCAGACGCGGCAACGTAGCCGTCCGGCACATCGATCGTGATGCTGACATCGTACTGATCGAGGTTCCCAAGCCCGACGCTATCGAGATACTCATCAAAGTCCTGCTGATCCTGGATCGAATCAACCGTGCTGGCGGACAGCAGCAGGCGCGGCTCAAGCGGCTCGATTCGGGCAGGCTCGCGATCGGTCTTGCGGTGGTCGGCCGAGTGGTCGTTGGATGCGTCGATAGGCATGTTTTCCCCGTCCTCATAAATAAGATTAGGTTCGTTAAAAGTTAGTCTTTTCAGTCCGCACGCCGCCGAAGCTCTCCACTCGGGGGTTAATGGCGCGCAAAGGGAGGTCTATTACATAATAATAGCACGAAAAGACCAGATACCAAGCCCGGATAAACCCGGATTCGTGGATATTTCGCAGTATTTAAGTACGAAAAAAATGTACAAATTTGAAAAGATCGCCTTGTCTTATGACGATCTGGTCGTTATCTTACCTCTGAATGAGGGGCTGGCTGCCGAGTGCACTACTCGGAGCCCCAATCCGGAACCCGCCCTCCGGATTCGGGGTCCTGTGCCGGCTTCTGACAGGCTCCGACCGTTATGCCCTGTAAGGCTGTTCTGGTACTGCAGGATGATCACGGTCGGAGCTTTTTTTATGCGCCGACCCAAGCATGCTGCTAGTGCCACACCCTTGGCGAGGCCGCTTCAGCGGCCGGCCCAAACCACCCAAACCCCCACACGATGCGCGCAAAAAAATACCGCCGCCCATGAGCTCTCCCCTCCAGGCGGCGGTCTTACAGTTAACGGATTGAGGCAAAAGTCCGGGCTTTTCGCTCCGGTCTCCGCACTACCGTAGGGACGGTAGTTCGTCTTTCTCCTCTCCTCTTGTCCCCTCCGTCTCCTGCGACGACGAATTTAACTCAACCCCGCCAATCCACGCAACCCCTTTTTGCCAAATAGCACGAAAATTATCCCAGTCCTAACGATTTTCGTCTTAGATCGCCTCTAAACACCTGCCGCGAAGAACTTATCCACCACTCATCAACAGGTCGTTAGACTATTCAACAATCCAATGACATGAACAACTCAACGCGAAGGAGTCCATGATGCCAGGTAAACGTTGTTCACTCGTTCAATTGCTCACGATGTTCGCGCTCGCAGTCGTTTGGATATCTCAAACGACGCCGGTTCACGCTGAAGCATCCAACGAATCCGCCGAGCAAACAACACCTTTTGAATCGCACATCTATAAAGATGAAAACGGAAGCGAGTTGCCTTACCGCCTGCTCGTGCCGAAGGATGTGCAAGGCCCGATGCCGCTGCTACTGTTCCTGCACGGTGCAGGTGAGCGCGGTAACGACAATGAAAAACAACTTGTCTGGGGCAAAGACATCCTGCTCAAAGCAGCGAACGAATACCACTGCATCGTCATCGTCCCGCAATGTCCGGAAGGCGGATGGTGGAGCAACATCGATCGCGCTGAAGGCAAGATGACGCTCAATCCCAAACCCGCCGAGCCGATGAAAAACGCACAGGCAGTTGTCGACCAGATGATCGAGAAGTACGACGTCGATACGGACCGTCTGTACATCATGGGACTGTCGATGGGCGGCTTCGGTTCGTGGGACGCGATCAGCCGTTGGCCCGGGCGCTTTGCCGCGGCGGTCCCGATCTGCGGCGGGGGTGACACTTCTAAAGCAGACATCATCGTCGACACGCCGGTCTGGGCGTTCCACGGCGACGCCGACCCCGTCGTCCCCGTCGAGCTGACGCGTGCGATGATCAAAGCGATCAAAGAAGCGGGCGGTGAACCGAAGTACACCGAGTATCCCGGCGTCGGCCACAACAGTTGGTCGCCGGCGTTCGAAGAACCGGGCCTGCTGGATTGGCTCACCTCGCAGAGCCTGGCGAAAGAGAAGCAGGAATAACCGCGAAGGCGCGGAGAGCGCGAAGAAAAGAAGAATTAGCCACGGATGAACACAGATAAACACAGATAAGAAAGCGGATAAGAGGAAGTATCCACAGAATATGTAGATGACGTAGTTTCTTTTTTTGAGTTTACAAACCAAAGAGTCTTAATCTGCGTGATCTGTGTAATCTGCAGATATCTCTTCTATCTGTGTTCATCCGTGTTCATCTGTGGCTAAAACTCCGGTTACAATGGTCTGACAGGGCGGATATCTATTCAGATTAAGGAAGCATTAGCATGCGCGTGCTGATCATGTCGGACATGGAAGGCGTCAGCGGGATTGTGACGTGGGACTGGGTGAACTACGGCGCACCGATGTATGAGGAGGGGCGCAAGCTGTATACCGAAGAGATCAACGCGGCCGTGCGCGGCGCGATCGCGGGCGGGGCGACGGAGATCGTCGTTGTCGACTGCCACGGCGCGGGCGGCGACATGTCTTTTAATTCGCTGATCCCCGAAGACCTGCACCCGGACTGTGAATTCGTCGCACACCACGCGTGGGGACGCTACACGGAGCTACTGGAAAAAGGCTGCGACGCGGCGCTGATGGTCGCGATGCACGCCCGCGCAGGGACGCCGGACGGCGTGATGTGTCACACGATCTCAACCACCACATGGCGTAGCGTTTTCTTCAACGACGACGAGGTCGGCGAGTTCGGGATCAACGCGGCGCTGTGCGGCCACTACGATTGCCCGGTCGCGCTGGTCACGGGCGACGAAGCCACCATCCGCGAAGCCCGGGAAATCATCGACGGCCTGGAATGCGTCGCGGTGAAGAAAGGCCTGTCACGCTACAGCGCACGACAAGTCCCCCCCAAGCGCGCACGACAGATGATCGAAGATGGCGCGAAAAAAGCGCTGATTGAATTACCGAAGAAGAACCTGAAGCCTTACGTCCCCGAGAAGCCGACGACGATCACGGTCAACCTGTCGACGGTGGATACAGCCAATCGGTTCATGGGGCGCTACGGCGTTGAATTAGTCGACCCGCTCAAGGCGGTGAGTAAGGCCGACGACTGGATGACCGCGTGGAACCAGATATGGGATTACTAAAGCGGCGAAAAACAACTTGGACTAACCCCCTCTCCCCTTGGGAGAGGGCCGGGGTGAGGGCGAGACGGCAGATGACGCACTTGTTGTTTAACGGTCGTTTATTGAAAGACGGCCCTCACCCTAACCCCATATCCGGGGGGCTCCCGAGGGGAGAGGGGACCGGAATTGCGTTGCTTCTAATTTTGTTTAGTTCACTTATCGTTGGCTGTGCAAGCAAACCCATTGTCACCGAAAAAACCGTTTCGCCGGATGTCGATTGGCGCAATAATCCGATGCACATTGTTGACCGCATGATCGTGTTGGACGATGCGGCGGACTGGTCGACTGGTGAATTCAAACGCATCAAGGTTAATGATGATGGACAACTGACGCTGGACGATCCGCCCAGCCGTGAGCGTTATCCGCGAAGTGGGACGTGGACAAGTCCGGAATACGTCACCGACTTCCCGTTTACGCAGGTGTTGCCTTCATGGAACATGAATGTGCAAGCCGAGTCGGGCGTGAAGTTTTTTATCCGTTCGCGTGACATGAAAAGCGGCGACTGGTCGCCTTGGCTGTATATCGGCTCATGGGGCAAGACCTCACCGCGCGGCAAACAGGAAATCCGATTCAAGCACGGCAAGATTGATATCGACTTCCTGGTGCTCAAACGACCCGCCGACGCGTACCAGATGCGTGCGGTGTTCCAGAGTTACGATGTGGATGGCGCATCCAACCCGAGCATGCGCAAGTTTGTCATGATTTATTCGGGCGCGATCGAAGATGAAAAGCAGCGCGTCGAACTCGCCCGACCGATCAAGATTGAAGGCAACTGGGCGCGGACGCTGGATGTGCCGTTTTTCACACAGGCTGATGCTCCGTCGGCACTCAAGCCGCAGATCTGTTCGCCGACATCCGTCACGATGGTGATGCAATCGCTGGGCGATGACGGGACGATGGTGGATAACGCGCTGGCGATCTACGACCCGGAGTACAGTATCTTCGGCAACTGGGGCAGGGCGGTTGCGTATGCCGGGCAGCTCGGTTTCGATGCGTACCTGGATCGCATCCGCACGTGGGACCAGGTCAAAGCCTACATCGCACAAGGCCAGCCTTTGATCGCATCGATCCGTTTCGAGTCCGGCACGTTCCCGAGCAATGTGATGGATTCAACAAAAGGGCACCTGGTCGTGATCCGCGGATTGACCGAAGACGGCGACGCGGTGATGAACGATTCGGCGAGTAAATCCCGCGGGGAGGGCATTATTTATCGGTCTGAAGAATTAGCGCGGGCGTGGATCCGCCATGGTGGGGTGGCCTATATCATTCGGCCGATGAAGGTTAAGACAGAGAAGTTAGGTGATTCCTCAAAATAAAACCTATACCTCGGGCATGATCCGGGGTATGATGAGGTAAGCCAAGATCCTGCTCGTCGGGGCCCGGCGCGATGCCGGGACGCTTGTGAGACCAGACGAGGATTGAATGCGACTTACTTCCACCATGCACGTAACTGGCGCAGAGCCCGCCCCAAACCGTCGCGCCGAAAAGGCGGACACGTGCCTGCTGCGCAACACGAACGGGATGAACGGCAGCGTGTTCGGTGATCGACTGATCGACACGGTCGCGCAGCGCGACTTCACGGACGCGATGCAGGGCTATCTCGTTACACGCAGCGCCCCGGCAAGAAACGGCCCGCCGGTCGATTTTCTTTTCGCTGCCGGCAAAGACCCGAAACTGCCGGATGAAGTCTTCCATCAACTACTCTGGGGCGGCCTGTTCATCTACGCCGACCGTGATGAAAAGCGCGTTCGCGGCATCGCGCGGGAATATGACGGCAAACGCGGGTTCCTTCTGGAAACGCCGCACGCATTGACACGCATAAACCGCCTGGGCTTCCGCTTCCCCGGCCTGTCGACAAATATCCATTACTTCGCCGCCCGTAAGGTCTGCATGATCCAGCCCGGCGAGGTCACGGAACGATACACGTACAAAGTCGAACTGATGCGCGAACCAAGCGCGGAGCATGGCTACGTCGTCTGCAAGGAAGTGCCGACCTATGCCGACGTCGCGTACCGATTAAGGCGCCGTTTCCCGGATGCCAACGATAAAGATATCGAGTTGCGCACACGCAAGCTCGTCGACAATGTGTTCCCGACATTCCTGACGCGCGAAGCGGCGATCCTGAAGATCCTGCAGACGGAGCTGCCCGAGCCGTACCGTCACAGCGTGCCCAAACCGATGGGCGTGATCAAGGACGGCAACGGGTTTGTCCGCCGGCTGGCGATGAACTGGCTGCGCACCGGCGGGCCGAAACTGTCACAAATCGAATTCGCCAAGCAAAGCGCAAAACTGCTCAGTGCGCTGCACAACCGGGCTCAAGTCATGCATCTGGACCTGCGCCTGGATAACTTCGTCCTTACGCCGCGCGGCGTCGGATTCGTCGACTTCGGATCATCCGCACGCATCGGCGAAAACATCCAGCAGAGTCCGATGCTCACCAGCCTGTTCGGTGAAATGATGCGCACCAGCAAGATCCAACGCATGCTCGGGCAGATGCTCGAAAAAGGGCAGGTCACTAACCGCTCATTCACTTGCGTTCACCAGAAGCCGGACCCGGCGATCGATACGTTCTATCTCGCACTGCAGATCACCAAACCCACGCACAACCCCAACTTCGCGCACCTGATCGAGTACGATCCGAACACGGTCGAAGCCCAGGCGATCTCGAGCCTGACCGCCGCCGTGCTTCGGCCTAAAGAACAACAGGATGTGCCTTTCGAGACGGCCGACGACGTGCTGCGCGGTATCCAACGCATCGAGCGCCGACTCATCGACCGACGGGCACGCGCCTCCGCCTGAAGCTGTTTACGGCTTAGCGACGATGAACTCTTTAGTTCATTTCCCAATACTTATCGCCCCCAGCCGATACCCAAACCCTACAACCCCCATACTATCTCTGGATTAACCTAGCCGAACCATCAGTCGCGCTGTCGCCACACCGATATTTTCGATATGAGACTGGTCCGCAATCCTAAACTCGTGCTCGACGCGCCACCATCCAACGAACGCAGACGGCACGGCCGACTGCGCTGCGAGGACGCAAGCTGCTGCGTCGGTCAGGTGATCGATCTATCCGGATCGGGCATGCGCGTCTTACGACGTGGCGGGCAGATCATGGAGGTCGGCGATTCGTACACCATCAGCGTCCACCCGAACGCCGGCGATCCCGTCCTCAAACTGCCAGCTCGCGTCATCTGGGTCGAACGCCAGGGCTTCCGCAAACACATGATCGGCTTCGAGTTCAGCGAGCTCGACGATCAGATGCGCTTCAAACTCAGCGAACTGGCAAGAATCGTCTGCGACCAGATCATCTTCCGTTGTGCATGAGGCTTGAGGCTTGAGACTTGAGACTTGAGACTTGAGACTTGAGACTTGAGACTTGAGACTTGAGACTTGAGACTAACAAATTGTATTCAATTCTAAACCAACGCCGGTTCTGAGCGCAGCGAAGGGCCGGGTATCCGGGCTTCTTGATGTCCAATCTTCAATGTGTAATGTTCAATCTACTTCGAGTTGCTCAGCGCTTAATGAAGCGCTCCCCATCATCCTACAGATTGAACATTGAACATCGCACATCGAACATTCAACATCACTGCTGCAACGACACAATCACCGCATCGCGCAACCCCAGTTTGCTTTTCGCCTGACTCGCAGCACCGAACGTGGCGAACCGGCCAACCTGCACCATGTGGAGCGGTCGTCCACTGGCTGTCGCGCCGGGGGTGACATAAACGGAACCAAGCTCGGCCGCCGCGACTTTGCCCGCATACTCCGACGCCAGCTTGTCCGCATTATCACGATTGGCAAACGCGCCGATCTGGATCGTGTATCCCGTGACCGCAAGCTGCTCGTCGATGCGCTGAATCAGGCTCTTGTCGGCTGTCGCCTTGCGGGCCAGCAGCAGGCTCGTGCGCGCCTGAGGCCATTGACCCAGCTTCTGCTGTGCGACGCCGGCGTAGAAGTAGCCCTGCGCCCGGTCTTCACCCTGCTGTAACGATGCACCACGCATGAAGGCGTTGGCGGCGGCGGCGTATTGCCGTTGCTGGGAATAGATCAACCCGAGCGTCGAGCTGGCGTCCGCAGCGAGCGATTCGTCTTTACTCAATGCGGCGACGCGCAGATAGCGTTCTGCGGCCGACATATTGCCCAACCGGTACGCCGAAACCCCCGCCAGGTAATTCGCCAGGTCGCGCTCGGCCCCGCCGGTCGCATTCGCCGCCCGCGCGGCCGTCGAATACGCCTGCGTGTAGTTGCCCTGCTGGAAGTGCGACTGCGCCAGCTCCACCTGGTTAGGCCCCTTGGCGGTCTGGCATCCGGCAAAACAAAGCGCCAGCCCTGCGATAAGCCAGGCGGCGGTCCTTACGTGTTTCATATGTGTCTGCATCATCGTGTCCCCTGATCCGTCCGTGGTTCGGCCTTGCGATTCATTGGCTGGTATAGTTTAAGCGTTACGTATCGTTCTATCACATTTGGGGATTCCTATGAGCCTGCTTCGGCCCATTCTTGCACAAGCCATCAAACGCCCACGTTCCGTCGCCGTCATCGACGACCGCCAGTCCTATTCCTACGCCAAGCTCATCGCCGGTGCTTACTTCATCGCCCGCGAGATCAAACGCAACAGCTCCGCCATGCACGTCGGCATCATGCTCCCGACCAGCGGGGCCTTCCCGATTGCGCTGCTTGGCGCCTGGATCGCCGGCCGGGTGCCCGTCCCGTTTAACTACCTGCTGTCCAAGGAAGAACTCGCCTACGTCATCAAAGACAGCGACATCGACACCCTCTTCACCTCCAGCCTGATGCTCGAACACCTCGGCGGCGCAGACGCCATCCCCGAGGGCATCAAGGTCATCGAGTTGGAAAAAGTCAGCTTCAAAGGCATGCCCCCGATCGGCTGGCCGCCGAACCCCAAAGACGACGACCTCGCCGTCCTGCTCTACACATCAGGCACGTCCGGCAAGCCCAAGGGCGTCATGCTCACGCATAACAACCTGCAGTCCAACGTACTGGCCGCCATCGAACACGCCAAGATCACCCGGGCCGACAAATTCCTCGGCGTGCTGCCGCAGTTCCATGCGTTCGGCCTCACGGTCCTCACGCTGCTGCCGCTATTCATCGGTTCGCAAGTCGTCTACACCGCCCGCTTCGTGCCGCGCAAACTCATCAGCCTGATCGAAGAACACAAACCTGACATCTTCATCGCCGTACCTTCGATGTATGGCGCACTATTGTCAGTCAAAAGCGCGAAGCCCGAAACGATGAACTCGCTGCGCTTCGCGGTCTGCGGCGCGGAACCTCTGTCCGATTCGATCTACACCGCGTTCAAAGAAAAGTTCGACACCAAGCTCTTCGAAGGCTACGGCCTTACCGAAACCTCCCCCGCAACCAACTGGTGCACACGCGCGCAGAACAAACGTTACTCCGTCGGCCTGCCGCTGCCCGGTGTCGGCAACTACATCGTCGATGAACACAACAACATCCTCGGGCCCAACGAAGAAGGTGAAATCATCCTCACCGGCCCGAACATCATGAAGGGCTATTACAAGCTCGACGACAAGACAGCCGAGGTCATCACCGAAATCACCCCGCCCGGCTCGGACAAACCCGTCCGCGCCTTCCGCACCGGTGACATCGGCAAGATCGATGAGGACGGCTTCCTCTTCATCACCGGCCGCAAAAAAGAAATGCTCATCGTCGGCGGCGAAAACGTCTTCCCCCGCGAGATCGAGGAAGTCATCAACACCCACCCCTCCGTCGCCGCCTCCGCCGTCATCGGTAAAAAAGACGACATGCGCGGCGAGGTCCCCATCGCCTTCGTCGAACTCAACGAAGACGCCACCTTCGACGAAGCCGCCATCCGAAACCACTGCCGCGACTCCCTCGCCCAGTTCAAAATCCCCAAAGAAGTCCGCGTCCTCGAAAAACTGCCACGCAACCCGACAGGGAAGATTTTGCGAAGGGAACTGAAGGCGGATTGATTTTCACCGCAGAGGACACAGAGATCGCAGAGAAAAACAAACGACGGAAACAGAAAGCGAGACCGGGGAATGAGTCAAGACAAGCGCGCTGTCAAGAAACTTTCTCAAGAGATCAATCGCTTTGATCAGATGTTTCCCGAGCTTAAGTCAATGCAGATGGAGGTGCGTATGCACCTGGTCCTGACCGGCCGAAGGAACCGCGTCTGGATGAAACCCATGTGGTGGTTACGCTGGCTTTACCCCGTCCCGATCTACATCGCCTGGCACGTGTTGCATGCTAAACTGCCGTCGGGCCAGATCACCTATGTACTCGACAACGCTGTACTCGCCAGCCTGCTCTGCCTGGTTTACTACAGCCAAAATGCCGCATCGCGACATTACAAAAAAGTCCACGTCCACAACGAACTGGTCCGTATCGAACTACGCCCGCCGATCTGCCTGATATGCAACTACGACCTGCGCGGCACGCCCGACGAATCGACATCATGCCCCGAATGCGGCGCAACCATCGCGCCGGTTACGGTAACTGATGAAAACAGTAGCTATGCGGTTTACACCCCGGAGATCGCAGAGTTTATGAGGGCAACCACGGATCACACAGATGACACAGATGAACAGCAGGCCTGACATTCCCGTTTTCTACCCTGCACCCGACACCCCAAACCCTACACCCCGCTCTCGCCCCCTGCCCCGCGCCCCACGTTTCACCTCACGCTTCCGCTCATAAACCAACCACCCCGGCCGCTTCACCTCCCTGCCGAACAACAACCCGCCACTCAAATAACTCACAAACTCGTTCCACCCGCGATAATCACACAACGAAAAGTTACGCACCCTCCAACACGTCGAACACGCAAAACTGCGCTTCCCCTTCAAAACATCCTCCACCCCCGGATACCACCGCCCACTCAACCGCCCCCGGAAGCCCCCCTGAAAGTCCCCCCGTAAACCCCCCGCATCAGCCGCTTGCGGTTTAGCGCTCTCGATCTCGCTCCCGCTCTTGCTCCCACTCTCACCTCTCCCCTCATTAGCCTCCCCGACATCAATCCCCTCATCATCATTCAACCGATGCGCAATCGTCGACACAGGCAAAGGACCATACAACGTCTGCACCAGCCGCCCACACGACCGATGCTCGCCCGTCGCCGGATCATACCGCCCCGGGCACACAAAGTTCCACCCCCTGAACCGCTCCGTCCCGTCACCGTATGGCCGATACCTCGGCACACGCTCCACCTTCAGCACATACTCATCCTGAACACCCTGCCCCAAGTACTGCCACATCGTCCCCCAAACCGCGTGCGGCGATCGCCCGAACGACGCACCCGGATTCAAAGGCACATCCGCCCACACCACAGGCACATCCATCCCGAAGTGCCCATGACACTGCGCCTTCTCATAACGCACACGAAAAACCGCGCCCTGCTCATTCACCTCCTCGTATCGACGCGGTGCTTTATGCGCACGCACCCGTCGCGACCGCCCCGGCCGACCCGCCTTCGGCAACCAATGCCGCAGCGCCTCCGGATGTCTCCCAAGCTCCCGCGCCGCATCCACCAGCCTCATCCCCGGCCAACCCAACCACACCGGCCCGCACAACTCACGCAGCCTCTTACCATCCAGCTCCAGCCGATGCCCACGCCACGTCTCAAACGCACGCCGATCATCCATCAGCGTGTTCCACCCCTGAAGCCGCGTATCCGACGCACGCACCGCCATGCACCACGCCCGAGGCGGCCGCTGCAACGTCCTCCCCTTACTCCGCCGCCAACGCTTCCGCGCAAGCCCCCGATCCCCCCGCAACTTCGCCGTCACCTCACCCCACGCCTCCATCAGGTTCCGATCCAATTCATCCATCACAAAACACCTCCTCTATAGAGGTGCACCCCGCCCCCCTCATGCGCACAACCCGGAAACAACCCCGCCCCCCAGCCGCCGCGTCACACGCGGCGGCCCCCAATGCACAACACGCCCCCCACAAAAATAAACCCCAGCCATGCAACAAAGCCCGGTCATGCGGCAAAGCCGCTTGGCCGGGGTCCACATCATTCAACCAAACACTTCCCCCAGCCCCTCGGTTTTCTACCCGACACCCGACACCCCAAACCCTACACCCCGCTCTCGCCCTCCGGGCGAGGCTCCTCCTTCGGCTCCCGATACAGCAACACCGTCCGCCCGACGACCTGCACCAACTCCGCCCCGACCGCCTGACACACCGCATTGGCCAATTCTTTCCGGTCCTTCCCCTCCAACTCCGTAAACCGCATCTTGACTAACCCCTTCCGGTCCAGCAACCGATTCAGATTCCCCGCAAACGCATTACTGAACAGGCCCTTACCAAGTCGACAATCATCGGGCATGGTCTGGCCCTGGCTCTTGAGTTTCCGCTTCTGTTGGGGGGTTAGGGGCATGGTTTACTTTTACTGTATTTGCGATATAACCTAGAAGTATAGTAAGATATATTAAATTAACCTCTAGATTCTCTGGGGCTTCCAATTGTTCGACTCCCCGCTACCTCACATCTCTATTGACGGTTCATTCGCACACCTGACGTTACCAAGACATACATTACCAAATGTCAAAACAGACATTGATAGATTTCGTGTCAAACCAATTCTGAAATGGACTGGTGGGAAACAGTGGCTAGCACCTATTTTACCTGAGATTATACCAGATAGATGGAATGGGACATTGTATGAGCCATTTTTGGGCGGAGGCTCAGCCTATTTTAGGCTTGAACCAAATGTAGGAATTCTATCTGACAAAAATGTCGATCTAATGACTTTGTATAGAGTTGTTAGAGACTCTGTCGAGGATTTAATTACAAACCTCAGCAAATACAATGGAGACTCGGAAGAATTCTATCTTGTACGTTCTCAAAGGCCTAAATCTGATTTAGATATTGCATCACGATTTCTTTATCTCAATAAGGTAGCCTTTAATGGCATGTATCGCGTAAATAAATTGGGCGCATTTAACGTGCCATATGGGAGATATGTAAACCCGACAATATGTGATGAAAAGCGACTTCGCTGCGCATCCAAATTACTCCAGAACTCTCAGATACGGGAGGGAGACTTCGCAACCACATTAGCAGATGCAGACACGGGCGACTTAGTATATTTAGATCCACCATATATAACCGGCCATACAAACAATGGTTTCATTAAGTACAACGATCATTTGTTTAGCTGGCAAGATCAATTGCGACTCTCTGTAGTTGCAAAAAAACTGGCGAAGCATGGAACATTTGTATTAGTCAGCCAAGCACCTTTCAAACCAGCAGTGTCATTATACAGGGGTTTTTATTGTTACGAAGTCACCCGAAATAGTTTAATAGGTGGAGGCTCTGATTATAGGCGACGTGTAAAAGAAGTTTTACTGTCGAGTTTTCCTATCTTCGGTTTAGATACCAGAAGGATTTGAAGATGGCCAAAAATACAAGCCTAACCGACCTCTCTCCAAATAAGATAAAGGCCAATCCAGAGAATCCCCGTCTAATCTTCCGGCAAAACGAACTTGAAGAGCTAAAAACATCAATAGAAGAAGTTGGTATTCAAGTACCCCTTACTGTATACAAAGAAAAGAGCCACTACATAATACTTGATGGCGAAAGACGTTGGCGTTGCGCAAAAGAATTAGGGTTACCTACTGTTCCCGTAATAGTTCAGCCAAAACCAAGCCCGCTAGAAAACCTGCTAATGATGTTCAACATCCACAAAGTGCGTGTGGATTGGGACTTGTTGCCGACAGCGCAGAAACTTGGTGAAGTCCGCGACCTACTCGTTGAAAGCGGAGAGGATGAACCAGATGTTAAACGCTTGGCGGCTATAACTGGAATGAGTAAATCATTAATTCGTAATTGTCTTGAACTTCTAGATTTACCAGTCAAGTACCAAAGAATTTTGCTAGATGAGGCAGAGAAACCTGCAAACGAGCAACGTATAACACCCGACTTGTTCATAGAGATACGTAAATCTCAGCGCGTTGTACGAAAGCACGCCCCTGAGGTATTCAAAGATGTCACTGAACGACAGTATCTAGATACTATGTACAAGAAGTATAAACAAGGTGTTGTTAAGAATATCGTTCAATTCCGTGATGTTAGTAAGATTGCTCGCGCCGAACGAGCGGGTATGAGTAAAAAGAAGGTATTGCCCATTCTCAAACAGTTGGTAACAGATCAATCATACACCATTACAGAAGCCTTTGAGGATTCAGTAAAAGGATCTTACGAGCAGAGAGACCTCGAAAGCAGAGCCCTTGCTTTAATTGATCGACTTCAAGCATTTCGTCTCAAAACGCAAATTGCGAAAGGCACCAGAGATGTTTTAATTCGCCTGAGAGACCGAATTACAAAATTACTTGGGTAGCGACATGCCAGACCGAATACTGCTTGAACATTTTCGTCATATTGCTGGCCAATTGAAGGCCTACGGCGATCATGCTGGACTTGCCAAGCATGGAGATGTGAAAGGCATGGCCAGAGAAGGGTTTGTAAAATTATTCTTGAGGAATCATCTCCCGAGAGTGGTCGAATATCCAACAGGAGAAATAATCGATGGCGAGGATAATCGCTCGGGACAAATTGACTTAGTTTTACAATCAGCATTTCATCCAAGATTACCTTTATTTGATGGATTAGAAGTGGCACTTGTAGAAGGTGTAGTAGGTGTAATCGAAGTAAAATCACAACTCACAACAAGTGACAAACCGGAAAAGAATACAAAACTCACAGAGGCCTTAGGTACAACAGCACAAGCGAAGCGTCTTAAAAGATTGCATCCACTCAGATCACCTATCAGTAGCGCTTGGAAAAATGGTGAACATCCAAACACGCCCGCTTTTGTATTCTCTTTTTTGGGACCAAAAGTTGAAACGCTATTAACGCGCATTGAAGATTTCGGATCGTATAAAAATTATAGTCCAGATGAATACTTACCTGAAGTAATAGTAGTTCTTGGCGAAGATTATGCTTTGATAAGAAATGACGGCTTTTTATTCGAGAGAAAGCCGGAGGCCGGGGAATATCTAACCATTGATGGACCAAATATACTCTTCGTTTTATTTGCTTACATAAATAAACTCATCGAAGTTTGGATATTCAACGGATCAACTACGGATTTTTCCGTTTACTGCAATGATTTGTAGCATAATCTTTTCGGGTAATAGCTTAATCTAATATTAAAATACACTAAAACATACGATCGATATACCAGCGTCGATTCGGTAGTTGTCGTGCCCCCCGAATTCGCCTTTTACGTAACAGCCGACGCAGTTCCCGACCTCGTCTTGATTCGGAGTCTCGAAGTAACTTTGCCTTGTCCAGCCTTGAAGCGGCTTCAACCGCAGTAAATGAATCCTTACCAGATCGCCTTAACTCTTCTTGAAGAAAAGTGTTGATCTGGTGATCGGTAACATCTGGCGGTCGAACTAACATCACACCACCCCGGCCCCACCCGTCACGATCGGTTCGCTGACGAACTCTCTCGGGTCGGTCACCTTACCCGTCAGCGCGCTTGCGGCGGCGGTCAGGGGGCTGGCCAGGTAGACGCCGGCTTCCTTGTGGCCCATGCGGCCGGGGAAGTTTCGGTTGGTGGTGCTGATGCAGTTGATCGGCTCGTTGAGGCGGCCGAACGTGTCGGCGGGGCCGCCTAAGCATGCGGCGCAGCTTGCGGCGCCGATCAGGCAGCCGGCTTCTTCCAGAGCCTTATAGACAGTCAATTCGCCGTCGGCGGCTTTTTCGCCCTTGAGGTTGAGCGTGAGCATGTCGGAGTGGACCTCGGTCGAGCCGGGCACGACGAAGGTCGGGATCTTCACGCTCTTACCGGCCAGGATGTTCGCGGCGAAGATCATGTCGGTGATCTTCCCGCCGGTGCACGAGCCGATGTACGCGCGGTCGAGTTTGACATCCGAGCAGTTGCGGGCGGTGTCCTTGTTGTCCGGGCTGTGCGGCTTGGCGACCATCGGCTCCATCGTGCCCAGGTCCCACTCGTGCTCGAAGCAGTACTCAGCGTTCGGATCATCTTTATAGACGGTCCAGTCCGGGCGCGTGGAGCGGGCGCGGACGTAAGCGAGTGTCTTTTCATCGACATCGCACACGCCGTTCTTCCCGCCGGCTTCGATGGCCATGTTGGTCAACGTCATGCGGTCCTCGAGGCTCAGGCTCTGGATGCCATCGCCCGCAAAGTACATGGCTTTGTAGGTTGCACCGGCGACACCGATCTGGCCGATGACGGCGAGGATCAGGTCCTTGGCGGTCAGGTAGGGGGGGATCTCGCCATGGAAGGTGAACTTCATGGTCGGCGGAACCTTCAGCCAGGTCTTACCCGTGCCGAGCGTGAACGCGGCATCGGTGTTGCCGACACCTGATGCAAACTGGCCGAACGCACCGGCGGTGCAGGTGTGGCTGTCCGTGCCGAGCATGATCTCGCCCGGTCGGCAGTGGCCTTCCTCCGGCAGCGCCTTGTGGCAGACGCCTTTATAGTTAGTCTGGTTCGGGTCGCGGTAAGGATTAGGGAAGCCCGAGCCCTCTTCGGTATTCAGGAAGTCGGGGTCGTAGTAATACTTGAGCCCCTGCTCCTTGACGAAGTCGCGCAGCGTCTGGACGTTGCGGTGACACTTTTCATCAGCGGTGAAGATATAGTGGTCGGGGATGATGACGACACGGTCCTTGTCCCAGACCTTGGCGTCCTTGCCGAACTGCTTCTTGAAGATGCCGATCGTGCCCGGCCCGCAGACATCGTGTGTCATCAGCAGGTCAACGCCCACCCAGATGTTTTCGCCCGGCGCGACTTCGGCTTTGCCGGCGTGGGCGGCGAAGATCTTCTCGGTCATGGTCATGGCACGTGGCATGGCGTTGGTCCTTCAAAACGAAATACAGGGGTGACATCTCGAAACCAGCCGGGCCGCCTGATGAGGGGCGATTCGGCCGAGCCGGGTATTGTAGCACACGCGGTTGGGGTGGGGCCAAAGCGGACCGAGCCGAAAAGGCGGGACCGGCGAAATCGCCTATATTCCTATTCCGCAAATATTTACAACCCCGCATCACAAATCGCCCCGTACTTGCCGCTCAATCCCAACCGGTCTGCCGTGATACAGGACGGCATCATGTGCGCGGGTCGGGCCCAGCGGCCGTCCGTCAGGTCGGTGAGGTTTTTACATGAACATCTATATAGAAAGGTAGAGCCGGTATGCGTTGATTGACTGGTTTGTTTCTGGTGCTGCTGCTTGACCCGCGAGTCAGAATGTCACCAAACTTAGACTCCAACTGTTCGATGCACTCGTTGAAATCAGTAAGGGTATCCGAGCAATACACGATTGCGAAGACGACGCCCCCGACACCATGCCCACTGTCGCCGCAGCACCTGATAACCTCGGTTTTAAGGTACCATGTCAGCCGCAGGTTCAGAGCTTGAACAAGGAGGTTCTCTGACATGGACGACCAGTTCCTGATGGCAAACAGCGGGGCGCTGACACGCACGGAAGTGCCCAACGAGCAGGACACACACATAAACGACCGGCTGCTGCGGAGCCTGAGGCTTAAGGCGATGCAGCAGGCACTGGCCTTTTACACCGATTACTTCGCCAAGCCCGCACCCTCGGCCGACCTCAACGACCTGGTCGACGAATACGATAAAGAAGCCCAACACGCCAAAACCCTTGGGCTTTTCGCCCCGTGGGGGATCCGCGAGAAAGACCACCTCAACCTCTGGTGCCTCGGCCGCGTGTTCAACCCGGATATCTACATCGAATCCGGCGTCTTCATCGGCAGTTCACTGCACGCGTACCTTAAATGCCCGAGCCTGAAAAAAGTGATCGCGATCGACCCGAACCTCAAAAGCCTGAAAGTGCCCGAGGCCGACATCCCCGGCGGAGAGCTGATCGACGATAAGGATTTTTCCCAGCTTCAAATCGACGGGATCACAACCAACACGCTGGCGTACTTCGACGACCATATCAACTCGGCCCAGCGCGTGTGCCAGTCACATGAGAAAGGCGTCAAGCACCTGCTGTTCGATGATTCCACCGGGCTTGAAGGTGTCGTCCAGCGTTTGTACCCCGCGATCCCGACGCTGCCGATGATTATGAACCGCGATGCGTTCCAGGTCGGCGATGAATTGACGTGGACGTTCGCCAACCCGCTACCGTCAACACTGAAAAACCGTATCCAAACGTTGATTTCAGACAAGGAACAAAAAAGCGTGACCCAGGTTTGTCTGCGCGTCACGCAGGCCATGATCGACGAATGCGAACAAGCCGGCCGGCTTATCAAGCGGTGTGTGAAGATACCGGACCTCGGCCAGTTCATCCCGCAAACCATCCCCGAACCACTGGGCGACAGCAGCAAATATCTCGTCGAGTTGAACTAGACCCGCCCGTATCACCCGTTCAGCGCGGCCATGGACTGCTCGGGGTAGCGCATCCCCAGCGCAGCATTAGGCGGCATGATGCGGTCGATCGCCTGCAATTCATCCATGCTCAATTCGACGGTCGCGCTGTCCGCGTTTTCTTTGAGTCGGCCGGCACTGCGAGTGCCGGGGATCGGGACGATGTCTTTGCCCTGGGCGAGCAGCCAGGCGAGCGCGAGCTGCGCGGGCGTACAGTTTTTTGCTTCCGCCAGTTTGCGCACGTGGTCGACCAGTTCAAGGTTCTTATTAAAGTTCTCGCCCTGGAAGCGCGGATTCATTCTTCGCCAATCGTCTTGAGCCAGATCATCGACGCTGCGTATTTGCCCGGTGAGGAAACCTCTGCCAAGCGGGCTGTACGCTATGAACGTGATGCTCAACTCACGACAGGTGTTCAGCAGTTCACCTTCCGGATCGCGCGTCCACAGGGAGTATTCCGTCTGTAGCGCGGAGATCGGGTGCACCGCATGAGCCCGGCGGATCGTCGCCGGCGCAGCTTCTGACAATCCAAGATGTTTCACCTTCCCCTCATGCACAAGCTCCGCCATCGCGCCGACGGTTTCTTCGATCGGCACGTTCGGGTCAACACGGTGCTGGTAGTACAGGTCGATATAGTCTACACCCAACCGCTTCAGGCTCGCTTCACAGGCCTGCTTGACGTATTCGGGTTTACCGTTGATCCCGATGAACTGTCCCTCGGTATCGCGCATGATTGCAAACTTCGTCGCGAGCACCGCCTTGTCGCGCCGGTCGGCAATCGCCTTGCCGATGAGTACTTCGTTCGCGCCGACGCCGTACATGTCGGCCGTATCAAGAAAGTTCACGCCCAGATCGAGCGCCTGATGGATCACACCGATCGAGTCGGCCTCATTTGAATCGCCGTAGAAGTCGCTCATCCCCATACAACCAAGTCCGATCCGCGAGATAGGGGGGCCATTGAGTCCGAGTGTGATCTTTTGCATGGGGATATGCCTCCCGGTTTGGGTCGTTGATGGTTCAATGGACAATGGTATGCGAGGTCATGTTTGTGAGTAAAGCCGATTCACGAGAAACAAATCTGTCTGATGTTCTGCCGATTTTCCGTTGACACGAGGCTGTCGTCCAACTCAAATAACATAATTCACCGAGCGAGTAGCCCCCATGTTGCCGACCGTTTCATTCTGTGGTTTAACAATGACCCGCCTGCTGATCGGGGCCAACCCGTTTGGCGGCTACAGCCATCAGACGCCGGCCCGCGATGTGCAGATGCGGGAGTACTACACGGTCGATCGGATCAAGCAAACCTGGGCGCGGGCAGAGGCGGCCGGCATCAACTGCATGGTCACCAACAACGAAACGCCTCACGTGGTTCAGGCAGTACGTGAATACCTCTCAGCGGGTGGTCACCTGCAATGGATCGCCCAGATGAACGGTCGGGTGAAACCGGATATTGCCGATGCAGTGCAGGAAGCTGTAGATATCGGCTGCAAAGCGATGTACTTCCACGGCGGGCAGGTCGATGACTTCTGGCTGAAGCGCGACGAAAAAACGTTAGCGAGTTGGATCGAAGCCGCACGCAAGCACAACATCCCGGTCGGCGTCGCGGGCCATGCGCCTGACGTGCATCGCTGGGTCGATCGCCTCGGCCTGGTCGACTTCCACACCGTCTGCTTCTTCAACTGCGGCAGCATTCATGCCGGCAAAGGCGAGCGCTTTGACCTTTCGGACATCTGGCGGGCAGTAGAAGTCATACGCGAACTCAGCAAGCCATGCATCGCCTACAAAGTCATGGGCGCAGGCCGGATCGATGCGAGGATGGCCCTGGATTTCGCGTACGCAAACATCAAGCCGAACGATGTAGTGAACGTCGGGATGCACCGCGGCGACCGCGACGATATGGTCGAAGTTGATGCAGCGATGGTGCAGGATATCCTTGCACCGACAGCAAGTGACTGACAATCGCGACACAATTCATCGCCATCGGCGGGCATATCAGATAGCCGGATCAGCTTTAAAACGAATCCTCCACCACCAAGTCGCTCAACGGCAACTGTCCCGGCTTCGGCCACGGGTCTTTCGTGCCCTTGCCGATCGCAACGAGCGGGCCCATCACGTGGTCGTCGGGCAGGTTGACGAGTTTGGCGAGCCCGTCGATGTCGTAGCCGATCATCGGGCAACTCTGGTAGCCCATCGATGTTGCGGCAAGCATCAGCGTCTGCATCGCCATGCCGATCGAACGCTGCGCCTCATCGCGCTGCAGCCACTCACGGCCTTCGTGGAACGGCGCTATCCAGTTCACCAGTAAATCCGCCACTTCCTGCGGCGCGTTGACCCAGTACCGCTCGGGGGATTTGTTCCAGGCGTTCACATCAGCGGTGAACAATACCAGCAGCGACGCATCGGTGATCTGCGCCTGGTCGTTGCCCAACTCCTTGCGGATTTTTGCGCGCAGCTCCGGGTCGCGCAGGATCACGAAACGCCAATGCTGAATATTGAAGCTTGTCGGCGCCTGGATCGTCGTCTCAAGCAGCTTCGTTTCTTCTTCTTTAGTCAAACGGTGTTCGGGATCAAAATGCTTGACTGCCCGCCGTTTGTAGATCGCGTCGAGGGTGTCCATGGTTTGGTTCCTTTGTCACTTCGTGAAGTTTGGTTGCAATGTCAGTCTGGTATCGAGGTTATAATTAGCCACAGATGAACACAGATAAACACGGATAAGAGGTATTATCCGCAGATTACGCAGATGTAGCAGATTAAGAATCCATTTTGTTTTGTATCCAAAATCTGTGCAATCTGCGTAATCTGCGGATACCTCCTGACTATCGTTTTATCCGTGTTCATCTGTGTTCATCCGTGGCAAATCCTCTTCCAGTTAATGCTTAGGCTCGATGTTTTGTTCCAGTTCGAGGATTAATTTTCGTAGCGAACCCTCAACAGCCTTACGCTCCTTGGCTGTAAAAAGATCGGTTACCTCTTTTGCCTCATCAAAACGCGCCGCCACCGCCTTCTCGGCCAGCGACTTGCCTTGCTTCGTTAACTCGATCAACACGCCCCGGCGGTCGTCCGGATCGGGCAGGCGCCTGACCAGCCCCATCTTCTCCAGCCGATCGATGCGGTTGGTCATCGCTCCCGAAGAGAGCATGACATCGTGCATCAGTTGCGTCGGCGACATGCGGTAGGGCTTGCCGTTGCGCCGCAGCGTCACCAGCACATCAAACTGCCACAGGCTCAGGCCAAGCGGTTTGAGCACTTCTTCGACACGCGCCTGCAGTAACAGCGATAAACGCAGCACCCGCCCGATAAGCCCCATCGGCCGGGGATCAAGATCGGGCGTCTCCTGCTTCCATTGACAAATCAAACGGTCGATCGCGTCTTGCATACAAAACAGTATAGCCCTGATTTTCTTTATATCAAGTATCTTGACATAAAGATAATTGACGGGTAGGCTTTTCAATCGCTGGGACGGGACCCGACACAACAAAAAACAGCAAGGAGACACCGCCATGCTTAAAACACACGTCGACGACCATATCTGGATGGTCCAGCAGCACCACCACGCCCAGGTCAGCGGGTACCTCGCCGCACACTGGGGCAACGACCGCTTCGCGCAGCCCGGCACGTACCCCGGTGCGACGAATCCTGCGCTGTGGCGTGAAACCGTCATCCTCGCGATCGCCGAGCACGACAGCGGCTGGTGGGAAACCGAGATGATCCCCAAGATCAGCGCTGCCGACGGCCTGCCGGTCGGGCTGGGCGAACAGACGCAGGCCGTCCCCGACAACGGTCTGGATGAATGGCGGACCGGCGGCTTCGAACGCTGGACCGTCGGCATCGACCGCCTGGCCGGGCCCTACCCTTACGCAGCATTATTGATCAGCCTGCATGCGTACTGGCTTTACGCCGTAGGCTTTGATGATCTGCGCGAACAGATGGACCACGTGATGCGCCACTTCGTATTCACCGGCCTGGAAGATTCACCCGACATCATCGGCGACCGCGCCAAGACACGCGCTTTCCTGGATGAGCAACTACAAGTCCAACGTAAACTGACGCAACAGATCGAAGCCGACAAACAGTGGGCGGGATCAACCTCGCCTCAGCACGCGCTGGCAAACCTGCGCCTGTTGCAACTGCTGGACACGATGTCGCTGCACCTGTGCATGAACAACCTGGAAACTCACGACCTGCCGGACGTGCCGGGTAATAGCTGGCAAGACCGAGTGACAATCCACTGGAAGCGCATCGACGCCCGGACCGTTCAACTCGATCCCTACCCCTTCGCGATCGATCCGCTCCCGGTTTACATGCCCACGCGCATCATCGCCGCAGATAGGAAAAACAGGCCCGCCCACATGCAAAGCCCCTACGCCGCCCTGCACGGCAGCACCCTGGAGTCGGTACGGTTTACGCTGACAAGCAAGGGTTAAATCAACGCGTAACGCATTGGCCAATTGAATATCAGATGAGAGTGATATTCTTGCATTGATCACGGCCAGTGGGCAAAGCGCATACCCCGAAGGGGTTAGGGCATGTAGCCACGGGTGTAGCGCAGCGCAACCCGTGGGAAACTTGCGGTCTGTTTTAATTCGCCCCGGGGGGGCGAAGGTATTGTTACCGCCGCCCCTGCCGGGGCGGGGTGAAGGGAACTAAACTTACTCGATGACCACGGGTTGCGCTGCGCTACACCCGTGGCTACATTTCGCCGCCCTATGGGCGGTAATCATGCACACTCCTAAACTGTTGAGAGATGGAAACACATCGCTTCCAACGCACCCCGTAACTCAAACACCCGCGATCCGACGTGTATGCTCGCTACAATAGGGGCGGATAACTTCACAGGGAGTTGATACCGATGATGATCCTGCTGCTGGCGTACCTGTTTATGGCGCTGGCAATATCATTCCTGTGTTCGATGCTGGAGGCGGTGCTGCTTAGCGTGCCGCAATCGCACATCGCGTCGCTGATCGAGCAGGGCAGGCCGGCGGGCGAACGGCTGCGACGGATGAAAGACGATGTGGACCGTCCCCTCGCAGCGATCCTGACATTGAATACGTTCGCTCACACACTCGGCGCCGCGGGCGTCGGCGCAGAAGCGGCGTTACTGTGGGGCGATGCGTGGGTGGGCGTGGTCGGCTTCGTGGTCACGCTGTTGATCCTCGTTATCTCCGAAATCATCCCCAAAACTCTGGGCGCAGTACACGCCAAGTCGCTGGCCCCGACAGCGGCGTGGATCACCCATGTGATGATCATCGTGTTGCGTCCGGCCGTCGCAGGCTGCGAACTGATTTCCCGCATGCTGTCTCGGCGCGGCAAGGACCAGCCAAGGATCAGCCGGCTCGAAATCAGCGGCCTGGCGACGCTCGCGCAGACGGACGGGACGCTCGATAAGGATGAGGCACGGGTAATCCGCAACCTGCTGGCGCTGCGCGATACCACGGTCGAGCAGGTGATGACGCCGCGCACGGTGGTGTATACGCTACCCGCCGATCAAACCGTCGCCGATGTCACGCAAGGCACGCCGCCGCCGTTCGCGAGGATCCCCGTGGTCGGCGAATCGCTGGACGAGGTCAAGGGCCAGATCCACCGCCACGCGCTGTACAAAGCGTTGGGCGAGGGGCGGGGCATGACGACTCTAAAACAACTCGCCAAGCCGCTGCATGCCGTGCCTGAGACGGCCCGGCTATCCAACGTGCTCAAAACGTTTATCCAGCGACGTGAACAGCTATTCCTGGTCGTGGATGAGTTCGGCGGCTCGGCGGGGCTGGTCAGCCTCGAAGATGTGCTGGAAACCCTGCTAGGCGTTGAGATCATGGACGAAACCGACACCGTCGAAGACATGCAACTGTTGGCCCGCAAACTGCTGGACCGACGCCAGACCCAGATCGCTGCCGACAAACCATCCGAGCAATAGAAGCCTTTACACGCTGTTCTGCCCCTTCATTACAACAGGGCACCCGATCCGACCCATCCCAATCATGACAAGACAATTCACAGCACCTTCGTACAATGTACGCCCGAATTGGCATCTTCACCGTCTGGGGCGTATGATCCGACTCTTATGAAGCGAAAAATGCCTTTATTGACCGGGTGCGCCAGTTTGGGCGCGTTGTTGGCGGCCGTGGTGGCGGGCTGCGCGGGGCCGATGGAGCGTACGCCCGAGCAGGCGCTGCGCGAATCGATGATCAACGCCCACCGGGCCCATTTGGCGTCGATCTCCGAAGCCCAGTCGATCGAACTGAGCCGTGAACCCAGCGATGTGGAATCCGAACTCAGCAACGAGCGCCGTGAAGAGCTGGACAGCATGAGCGGGTTGCGGGCGTACCAGGGTCTGGAACTCAAACCCGGGCAGGACCTGCTCGGTAGCGACCGGGTGTCCGTGGTCCGCCTCTCGCTTCAGGAAGCGGTCGCGATCGCCGTCAAGAACAACCTCGACATCCAGATCGCCCAGATGAGCCCCGCGATCAGCCAGGCCAGAATCCAACAGGCCCAGGCTGTCTTCGATGCGACGTTCTTCACCAACCTTAATTACAGCAACCTCGACACGCCCCAGCCGCTCGGCAGCTTCTCGTCATTGTCCGGCGACACGCAAAGCAATACGGTCGAACTGAGCACCGGCATCCGCAAGCCGATGATCTCCGGCGGACAGATCACGGTGCAAACCGACCTGAACCGTAATTACTCCGATCCCACCGTCTACAACGTCAAGAAGTACTACGACGCGGACGTGCTTGTCAGGCTCGAACAGCCGTTGCTGCGGAACTTCGGGTCCGACATCAACCGCTCGAACATCGTGCTGGCACAAAACGAGCGCCTGGCAGAAACCCAGCGGCTTAAGCGCCAACTGCTTCAGGTTGTAGCCGATGTGGAATCAGGCTATTGGAACGTCTTCTTCGCGATGCAGCAGTTGCGTGTGCGTGTTCGCCTGCTGGAACGCTCGACCAACGACCGCGACCGGCTGATCGAACGCCGGGAATACGATGCCAGCCCCGTCGAAATCACCGAGGCAAACAGCTTCGTTGAGCTGCATCGTGCGGACGTGATCCGGGCCCGCTCGGCGGTACGGACCGCTTCCGATCAGCTTAAACAACTGCTGAATTCACCCGACCTGCCGGTCGCAGAAGAAACACTGATCATCCCGTCAGACGCCCCGGCCGACGCGCCGATCACATTCAGCCTGCTGGACCTGGTCACCCAGGCGTTACGCGAACGGCCGGAGATGAAGATCGCACTGTTAGACATCAAAGACGCGTCCGTGCGTCAGCGCGTAGCCGACAACGCCCGCCTGCCGCTTTTGAACGTCGCTGCCGCCGCGCAGTTCAACGGCATGTCGACCGACGACGCTTCAGGCGCCTATAGCGTCGTGGATGATCTTGACTACATCGATTACCTGCTGGGCGCGCAGTTCGAGATGCCGATCGGCAACCGCGCCGCCGAAGCGCTCTACCGCAGGCGTCAACTGGAAAGTAAATCGCTGGCGCTGGCGTATCAACGCCAGGCACAGCAAGTCGTGCAGGAAGTGAAGAACGCGCTGCGGAACGTGCAGACATCGTACGAGCTGATCGGCGCGACCCGCGCCGCCCGTCGTGCCGCCGCCGACAGCCTGCGTGCGATCGAGGTGCAGGAAGCGTCCGGCGTCGCGCTGACGCCGCAGTTCCTGATCAACCAGAAGCTGTCGACGCAGGAGCGTTTAGCCGACGCTGAAGTGCAGGAAGCACAAGCCCTGGCCGACTATCACAACGCGATCGCAACGTTGTACCAGTCCACGGGCACCCTGCTTCAGCGCAACAACATCGACTTCAAGACCGACGCCGAATAGGTAAGATCCAGCAGTGGGGGAGGCGCCATTTGCGCAGCTTAACAGGCGTATGCTTGCGGTATACGGATGCGGCGGAAAATTCTATAATATTGGTCTGTGCCGTGAATCAGCATGCGCCGACAATCACGGCAAGAGCCCACAAACCATTAACTGGAGCCGACTTGTGATCACCGTTCTTATCCCGCACACCGGCCTGACCGACGGATGGCTGACGAAGTTACTCGATGGCTGGGCCAACACGCCGGTGGGGCGGGTCGTGCTCGTCGGCCCGGAACAGAAGCTCGGTCAAACAGCCAAACCCGTCGAACAAGTCGTCACCGATAAGTCGCTCTCAGGCGCTGCCTGGCGCGGTGTGCTCGCCTCACTCGAGCCCGGCGTCATGGTCTGCGTGCGCGATGAAGTCACCATGTCCGGCGCATCACTCGAACGCCTCGCCAAGGCGACCTGCTCCAGCGGCGCAGCAATGATGTACTGCCACTACCTTCAGGACACTGCCGACGGCCCCAAGGCCTGCGCGACCATCGACTACCAGCTCGGCAGCATGCGCGACGAGTTCGAGTTCGGCCCGGTGACCGCATGGAACGTCGGTGCGATCAAGAAAGTTACGGAGCTATCCGGCGAGCTGATGGATTCAGAAGCCGGCGCGTTCTACGACCTGCGCCTTCGCATCACGCAAGTCGGCATGCCCATCCGCTTACAGGAAAACCTCTACACCCGGCCGAACCCCGACCTGCGACCGACCGGCAAGAAGATGTTCGACTATGTCGATCCGAAAAACCGCGCCGCGCAGCTCGAAAGCGAAGCGATCGAAACCGAACACCTTAAGCGCATCGGCGCTTACCTCGCACCGCAGTTTGAATCGCCTAAGGTCGATGGCGACTTCCCGCTGACCGCCAGCGTCATCATCCCCGTGCGCAACCGTATCAAGACCGTCGCCGACGCCGTCAAAAGCGCCTGCACGCAAAAGGCCGACTTCAAGTTCAACGTCATCGTTGTCGACAACCACTCGACCGACGGCACGACCGACATGCTCGCCAAGGCGACCAAGGAATACGACAACCTCGTCCACCTGATCCCCGAGCCGAAGGACCTCGGCATCGGCGGCTGCTGGAATTATGCCCTGCAAAGTGAATACTGCGGCAAGTGGGCTGTGCAGCTCGACTCCGATGACATCTATATTGACGACAACACCGTCGCGAAGATGGTAGGGCAGTTGGAAGCCGGCCCGTATGCCATGGTCGTCGGCGCGTACCGGATGGTGAACTTCGATCTGCAAGAGATCCCGCCCGGCCTGATTGATCACAAGGAATGGACCCGCGACAACGGCCGTAACAACCTGATGCGCGTCAACGGCATCGGCGCGCCACGTGCGTTCAGCACCGCCGTCATGCGTGAAAATCCGCTGCCCAATACGTCCTACGGCGAAGACTACGGCATCGCGATGACCATCTCCCGCCGCCACGAGATCGGACGCATCTACGACCCGCTCTACTTATGCCGACGCTGGGACGACAACACCGATGCCGACCTGCCGCTGGAAGTGAAGAACAACCACGATCTGTACAAGGATCGGCTGCGTACGCTCGAACTGATGGCCCGCATCAAGATGAACGCGAAAGCGAGTTGTAGCTGTGGCAAGTAATCTCGCGGATCAGTTGCGCACGCTCTGGGACGAGCAGAAAAACGAATGGCCGATGATGCAGCGCGGCGTCGGGTTCCTCGCCGAATCCGAAGTGCGTGAGGTTGAATACGATGGGCTGCATTGTCGGCTGCAGTTCAATCCCGGCCGCGTCGCAAGTGCCTCGGCGAAAGTCGATGCCAAATCCATCGCGGCCCGCCCGTGCTTCCTATGTGAAAAGAATCGACCTGCTGAACAGCGCGGCATCGATGCCGGCGACGGCTACGTCTTCCTCTGCAACCCCATGCCGATCTTCGATCCGCACTTCACCGTGCCCACGCTCGAACACCAACCGCAATCGATCCGCACCTGCCTGCCGAAGATGCTCGAACTGGCCGAAACCTTAAGCGGCGAGTTCACTTTGTTTTACAACGGCCCGAAGTGCGGCGCAAGCGCACCCGACCATTTGCACTTACAAGCAAGCCCGCTCGGCGCAACCCCGTTCGAGGAAGCGCTGCTCTCCGGCGACCCCGCGCTTTACGACCGTACGCTCCAGATCGAAAACATCGCGCTGGGTCTGACCGCGCAGCCCCAGCCGCCCGCCATTGTCATCGGCGGCAAAGACCGCGGCGACGTATTGAACCAGGCGATCAAAACGCTGGCCAACCTCGACGAACACTTCCCCGCCCAGCCCGAGCCGATGCTCAACGCCTTGGCAACACACGCCAACGGCCTGATGCGCGTCGTCTTCTTCCCACGCGTCTCCCACCGCCCCAGCAACTTCGGCCACGACCCCGCCCCCGCAAACGTGTTAGTCAGCCCCGGCCTCGTCGACATGCTCGGCATGCTCATCACCCCAAGACGCGAAGACTTCGACCACCTCACCGGCGAAGCCGTCGCGAAGATTTACCAAGAAGTATCAAGGAATCGCAGCGAGCTTGGTAAGTTATTGGCTTGATCACATCACCGTAACACCGCGACAGATCGGCATGATCGTGTCCAATGCGACCACAACCACGAACAGGTTATAGAGCAAAGCAAGTAGAAAAACGATGATAAGTGCCCACGCACGATTCTCCGTCGTGCGATAGCCGAAAAACACCGCAACCGAAAACATGTAAATAAGCCATAAACCCACGAGTGGTATCAATCCCCAGGAAGCAATCGTCTGAAACACGCTGGTGGTATCGAAGTCAAAGTCGGCCATTGCGTGCTCGGCAAACAGCAACAAACCACCCGCGAGCAAGCCGGTAATAGCAATTGCTAAAACACTCAATGCAACATAAAGCCTTGCCGCAGGGCTTTGGCTGGACAGCTCGATCATAATGTCTTCCCCGTCATTAAAACACGACGCAAGTCTCAATTCATTCTCGCATGAGAGCGGTCAAAAGTCGAGAGAAAAACGGGTTTGGCCGCTTAATTCATCTCTTGTTTAGGAACATCACGCGATCGCAGTGAACCCAATCCGATTTATCCGATGCATCCGAGCCAAAAAATGATTTAAGCGATAAACGGCTTGAGATGTGGCAACATCTTCTTCACCGCGTTGCCCCGATGGCTGATCGCGTTTTTCTCGTCACTGCTCAGTTGCGCAACGGTCAATTCTCTATCCGGCAGATACACGATCGGGTCATAACCGAACCCGTTATTGCCACGACCTCGCTCGGGTTGTGATGGATCGTCCGCTTCCTCCGGCAGAAGGATGCGCCCTTCCAGCGTGCCGCGAACGACGGCGATCGTTTCATCCTTACCGTCGCGCCCATCGACTAACGCCATCGCGCAGACAAAACGCGCATCACGTTTCTCGGCCGGCACTCCTTCAAGATTTTTCAACAGGAACCGCCCGTTCGCCCGGTCGCGTTCGGCGCGTGGGCCGTCGGTGTTGCTGTAACGCGCGCTGCGCACGCCCGGTTCGCCATCAAGCGCATCGACTTCTAACCCACTGTCATCCGCCAGGCACAGCATCCCCGCCGCCTTCGCGTAATAGCGGGCCTTCAGTTCCGCGTTCGCTTCAAACGTTTCCCCATCCTCGACCGGCTCATCGATCTCCAGGCCGATCGCATCCAGCGACAACAACTCGATCGAAGAATCACGAATAATCGCCCCGATCTCTTCAAGCTTGTGTGGGTTGGAGGTAGCTACTAATAACTTCATGATTTTGAACCACGGAGACACAGAGGCACAGAGAAAAACATGATTAACAGGGATGAACACAGATAAACACGGATAAGAATTTTATGGGTTAAGAGGTTGCACACTCAATCCCATCTGTGTTCATCTGTGTTTATCCCTGTTCCCCTCCTCTGTGTCTCTGCGTACTCCGCGGTGAATCTCTTCTATGACTTCCACCAGTTCAGATCGATCTCGGGGAAGATCACATCGTGGATTTCCGCTTCCTGGATCTCGAACTTCTCGACCTCGGTCAGCTTGCCCAGGTATTCGTTGTCGGCCGCAACCTTTTCAGCAATATCGGTCAGGCTCTCGAAGCGTGCAACGTGCTGCATGTAGCGTTTGATGCCGTAGTCCACCGCCTGCCCGCGACGGATCACGAACGGCCAGTCGCTTGCCTGGAGCAATAGCAACTCGCGCCCGGCTTTCTTCAGTAGCTCGTGCACTTCCTTATTCTCTTTCCAGGGAAGCTCACGCACAAACCTTAAGAAGTTCGTCTCGCAGCGGTACTCGATGTCCCACATCCAGTTGACCTGCTCGTTCGCCCACACGCGGTGATCGCCCTTATCGCCCCACGAACCCTCGGGCAGCGCGACAACCTTATCCACGAAGGTCTTTTCAAGATATTCGTTCGTCGTGCACACGCCGATCTGCGGGTCCGCGTTCAGCGTCAGCATCACGTCGCGCAGGAACTTCGGCCCTTCATACCACCAGTGCCCGAACAGCTCCGCATCGAACGTCGCCGTCACCATGCCGCAGCGCCCCGTCATCTCGCGGTATTCGTACAGCCGACCCTTGATCTTGTTCACGAAGTCCTGCGCATGTTCGTGCAGCTTGCCGGGCACGTTGTCGGGATAGTACAGGTGCTTATCGCCGAGGTCCGTCTTCTTGCCCGTTACTTTCCAGTAGCGCAGGCCTCGCTTCGGGCTCCACGTCTTGTGGAATTCAAGATACACGCCGTCGGCCGGGTAACCGATGTCGCCCGACCAGACACTTTCGCACACATCAGGATCGCGCGCAAACGCCGCGACGCGCGCCAGACCCGTGCCGTCCGAGTTCACACCATGCGGCTCGTTCACGCTGCGCCAGCCCCGGCTCGGATACTTCACCGCCTCGTCCCAGCCGACCTTCCACCACTGGTCGTTGTTGTAGACCTGTTCGCTTCGGCTGTTCTGGATCAGGTGGTTCTCCACGAAGAAGTGCGTGATCCCTTCGTCGGCAACCAGGTGCTCGATGCCCACGCGCCCATGCACCCGGCCCCAGTGGATCGGCGGGTCCCAGTCGCCGCTCGGTCGATACGCGCACTCCGGCAGCCACATGCCCGTCGGCTTGAACCCAAGGATCCGCTCGCTCGACGCCACACCCGCACGGATCTGCGCCCTGATCGAGTCATCGTGATACAAAAGCGGCATGTAGCCGTGCGTCGCGTTGCTGGTCAGGATTTCCAGGTACCCGGCCTTCGCCTGCTTGGCGAACGCACCGGGGATATCCCGATCCATCTTCTTGAACTGTTCCTGCAAGCCGGTGAATGTCTTGATCCACTGCTCCGCCAGGAAAGCCATGTGCCCGTTGTCGATGCGCTTGAAGTCGCCCAGGTCGTACGTCGCCTGCTGCACGCGATCCTCAAGGTAATGCTCGAAGCCCTTCTTGAAGTGTTCATGGCTAAGCTGCTCAAGCAGGACGGGCGTCAGACCCATCGTGACCTTGGGCAGGGCATTGAAGAACACGCACTCATCCACCATCGCCAGCAAAGGCAGGTAAGTCTCTGCCGCCGCTTCATATAGCCAGTCCTCGCCGTGAGGCCAGGTGCCATGCCGCAGCACATAAGGAAGGTGGCCGTGCAGTACCAGACAGAAGTCGCCAAGGAAGTCGCTCATGTGTTTATCATAGCGGCATTAGGGATCGGGGGGTGGATCGGGTGTGGGGTGTGGGGTGTGGGGTGTGGGGTGTAGGGTGTAGGGTGTAGGAATGGTATTGCTAATGGCTAATCGCTAAAGGCTAATGGCTTCCCTCCCCCCAACGCCGGTTCTGAGCGAAGCGAAGGGCCGGGCCGGATAGAGCAGGAGACTGTAGATCAGGAGAGCACCAGACAGAGGACACGGGGATTCTATTTCTGCTTTCCTTCCCCAATCCCCAATCCCTAACCCCCAAACCCCAACACCACCGATACAATCCTCATGATGTCTACTCCTATTCGCGATCAAGCCCCGTCCGCCGACAGCCCCAGCGCCGCCGCGCCTCTATTAGCAGGTAAACGTGTCCACTTCATCGGGATCGGCGGCTGCGGGATGTCCGGGCTGGCACGCCTGGCCAAGCACCTCGGCGCACACTGCTCCGGCTCCGACCTCAACCAATCCGCCACAGTGAACGCGCTTCAGTCGGATGACATCCCCGTCGTCCTCGAACAATCCGCCGAGAGTTTGCCCGACGATGTCGAACTGGTCGTCATCTCGGCCGCGATCAAGCCCGACCATCCCGAGCTTGCCGAGGCCGTGCGGCGGGGTGTCGCTGTCAAGAAGTACGCCGCCATGCTGGGCGAGCTCATGATTGGCCGGACCGGCGTCGCCATCGCCGGGACGCACGGCAAATCCACCACCACCAGCATGCTCAGCCACATCCTCATCCAGACAGGGCTCGACCCGTCCTTCATCGTCGGCGCCAACTGCCGACAGATCGGCGGGGGCGTGCGCGTCGGCGAATCCGACATCCTCGTCGCCGAGGCATGCGAGTACGACCGCTCCTTCCACAACTTCCACCCGACCCACGCCACCATCCTCAACGTCGAAGCCGACCACCTGGACTTATACAGCTCCCTCGACGAGATCGTCGAGTCCTTCAAAGTCTTCGCCGAACGCATCCCCCCCCGGAAGACTTCTCCATCTGATACACCTGACTCTCCCCCAACGCCGGTCCTGAGCGAAGCGAAGGTCCGGACCTCTTCCGGCACTTCACCCGAATCAGGCGGCACACTCCTCATCAACCACGAAATGCCTCACCGCCTGCCCATCACCGCCGAACTCAACTGCCACGTCGAGACCATCGGCTTTTCCTACCAGGCCGACTGGCGCGTCGGCATCAAGGGCGACCAGGTCCGCCTGCACCACGGTGAAGACGACTCCGCCGGCGTCATGGACTGGACCAGCCCCATGCCCGGCGAACACATGGCCTACAACGCCGCCGTCGCCGCCATCACCGCCCACCGCCTCGGCGCAGACTGGCCCGACATCGCCAAAGCCATCGAGTCCTTCACCGGCCTCGACCGACGCATGCAATGGATGGGCGCCAAATCCCCCGATGGCAAACCCGCCGACCGCAACACCCCGCGCACCGAGGTCGTCACCGTCGTCGATGACTACGGCCACCACCCCACCGAAGTCGACACCACCCTCCGCGCGCTGCGCCACCACTACGAACCCAACCGCCTGATCTGCGTCTTCCAACCCCACCAGCACAGCCGAACCCGCTTCTTCATGGACGAGTTCGCCGTCAGCTTCAGTAGCGCCGACACCGTCATCGTCCCGCACATCTACTTCGTCCGCGACTCCGAAAAAGAGCGCCACGCCGTCACCGCCGGCGACCTCGTCGACCGCCTCCGAGAAAAAGGCGTCGCCGCCATGCACCTCTACCCGTTTGCCGCGATCGTCGAACAATTAGAGTTGATAACTCGGCCAGGAGATTTGGTCGTCACCATGGGCGCGGGAGATGTGTGGCAGGTGGCACGGGATTATCTGCAAGGTTAATGTTGAAGCAGAATACTCGCCAAATATGGCGTTGTATTATTCATGTATTTCATCATTTAGCCATAAATATGCCCGCCACGATAGAGCGGATATACTGTGGCAACTATATATCAATGATAAACCCGTTTGCAGCCGAGCATTACACGATATGTGGCGAAGATGGCTTTGGGACACAGGATATGACCAACCATTCAAATATAAATCATGATCTCACAATGCTTCTCGAGTTCGCTGCTTCTCATGACTTTTTCACATGGAAAGATCTGCGCGATGCTCATCCAGACATCAATCTGGATGGATATGCAAGTGGTGCTCCACTAAAAGACCTTTTTTTGATAAAGGCGGGCACAACCGAAGTGGGACTGGATCAATGGCGTCTTTCAGTGCATGGCCTTGCAGTTTACTTAAACCTAATGAACCTAAATGAAGCACAGCGTACTTCGCAGCGTTCCGAAAAACTAGCCTTAGTTGCTATCGTTGTTGCTGTGATTTCTTCTATTACTCAGATAGTCGTTGCGTTATGCTCATAGAGCATGTCATTTATTATCGCTACTCTTCTCTGCGAGGATACTATCAACGGCATCAGCAACCCATTGATATTGAGGGTTTGTGGGTATGGCGATGCCGTGCATGCTTTCTTCGTGCGCAACCCACTCAGCAAATTCTTTACTACTGTGCATGTCTGAGACGCACATCTTCGCCTGATTAAAAGCCGAATCTGATCCCAATGCCAAACTGATACCGAATGCTCTCTCCCCACCAGCAACACGACCTAATAGAATCGTCGCAAAGATGTCTTGAATAGACTCGCCATGATTTTGTAGACGTAAATATTCACACTGTTGCTCTATCAGTCGTACTGTAGTACGAGGATGCCCGGTTATATGCATTTCGAAGGCTTCGTGTGGAATACCCGCTCGTCTACGAATTTGCTCTAATTTGCCTATTTGCTCGCGTGTAGGATGCAATGGAACAGGCATCATTCGTACCCATTGGGGAGTTCGGTATCTCGTAAACAATCCCATATAACCTCCTGGTAGGTGCCTAGGTTGATGTGGATAATGGTTCTGGAATCGATCTTACTGTCTTTGGCCGGGGTGCCACATCTTGACCCGCAAGGCAAAATGCGCTGGGCCATTACCTGATGCACTGATTGTTCCTGACATGCATCGTTATTCTGGACTGATACAGCGCAACATCTTCCGGCCTGATCACCGCGCGGCCATTGGCGATCAATTTTGGCAAAGCTTTGGCCTCAAGCACCCAGACATCGTAGTTGAACTTTTGACCATCAATGCGCCACCCCGGAAAAAGCACCACCGGGCGTATGGGGATGTTCTCGTGGCCGGTCATGTCTGTTAATACATCACGAATATGCTTCGCGTTGGCCATCGCCTGATGGATCGGGGCCTCGTCCCAAGGCCCGCCGTTGACGCGGACCGCTTTACCGTCATATTCAACATTCACGCGACCCTTCGCTGGCTTATAGCGCGTCTTCGTATCAATCACGAATATGCCGGCCCTGCTGACAACCACATGATCTATGTTGAACAACACCGTGCCATCCTGGTTGCGCTCGGTGATGTCATGGAACACATGACAGTCCCGTGAGTTCAACTGCTTATCCAGAAATTGGCCGACGGCTCTTTCACCCTGCAGGCCTTTACGGATGAGCTGCATGTGATCCCAATGTTTGCGGCCTTTAACAATGGATACCACAAGTACCCCCAGCGCCATCAATGTGTATAGAAGAGGGTGCCTTGGACTGTTTAACAACCAAGCAATCCATTCTTGCGCCGCGAGTACGAACAATACACTGCTTATCAACACCCAGAATAGAATTTTCGTATAAGCAATATCCTGTAGCGTTTCGAATAGAGAATCACCGGGCTGAGGCAATGGTGATTGTTTGATAGGACTCTTGACAGGTCGCGCCGTTTGTTTTCCCGGATTTTCCATGACATCAAGATATATACGATGGCCCATCCAGTCTATACCCAACGCAACATTTAATTAAGTGGCACTGCCCCCTCTCCCAATCCCCAAAAACCGCACCATCTGCGGATACCCCTCTTCTTCCCCATCCGTGTCCATCCGTGTTCATCCGTGGCTAACCCCCGTTTTGTGCCGGACCCCCAAATATGTTGTCATATAAGCATGTTCATCAAACATACCCTCATCATCGCCTGCCTCGCCATCCTCTTTTCAACCGTCGCGCTCGCCGACGACTGGCAGCCCGTCGCGCTGCAGTCCACCATCGACCATGTTCAGCCCATGACCGGCATGGTCGTCTGGCATGACAACGAACACGCGGATTCCGATGCGATCCAGCTTGAGTTTTCTTACATGCTGTACAACCAGGTTGTCGATGCCGATGGCAAGTACGACTGGTCGGCGGTGGATGATCTGCTTAACGAGATCGCAAAGCGGAAGCACCATGCGATATTGCGTTTCCGTTTTATCTATCCCGGCTACAAACAGACCGCTGTGCCGGATTCGATCAAGAAGTTGCCGGACTATCGCGAAGTGATCGCCAAGAGCGAAGGCAACGACACCGCGTTCTGCGACTGGTCGCACCCGGCCTTGCAAGCCTTCGCGCTCGACTTCTACACGCGGTTCGCCAAGCGTTATGACAACGACCCGCGTCTCGCGTTCGTGCAGGTCGGCTTCGGGCTGTGGGCGGAGTACCACATCTACGACGGGCCGATGCAACTCGGCAAGACCTTCCCGTCCAAGGAATACCAGGCGATGTTCCTCCGGCACCTGCACGCGGTTTTCCGCAACACGCCTTGGAGCATCTCGATAGACGCCGCCGAAACGCAGCGCACACCTTTCGCCGACCACCCCGACCTGCTCAAACTCTCCTTCGGCCTGTTCGACGATTCGTTCATGCACGGCTCGCACAACGAATACAACGAAACCTGCTGGAACTTCTTCGATCGCAACCGCTACCGCACCGCGCCCGCCGGCGGTGAGTTCAGCTACTACAACCACCACGATCAGAAAAACGCTTTAGCGCCAAACGGGCCGCACGATGAGCCTTTTGAAAGCGCCGCCAAACGCTTCCACATCACCTACATGCTCGCCAACGATCAATTCAAATATCAATCCGCTGACCGCATCAAAGAAGCAGCCTTAGCCACCGGCTACCACTTCGTCATCACCGATTATCAAACCAACGGCCGCCAGTCACGCATAACCATCACCAACACCGGCGTCGCCCCGATCTATTACGACGCCTATCCCGCCATCGCCACCATCCGCTCCGACACCTCTCTGCGCAGCCTCGCCCCGAACGAAGAGCGCACCTTCCTCATCAACGCCGACGCTAACACCGGTACGCTTACCATCGAATGCGACCGCCTCGTCCCCGGGCAAACCATCCAGTTCGATGCCGATCTTCACATCAAACAACAATAACACCGCATGAACCTCTGCAGCATACTGCCCCTCATCCTGATCCTCTTTGCCTTGATCGGCGCAGCCGTTTCATGGTGGCTGGGCGGAACCTGGTACCTCGGCGCCTCCATTGGGGTGGCCGCCGTCTTTGCACCACTCGTTTTACTCGGGATAACCGTAAAACTCTTCACGCTCTGGCGCCCCGACTTGCCGAAGTGCGCCTGTGGCCGGTGCGACTATGACTTTGTCCCAATTGACAAAGCAATAGCAGAAGCACAAAAAGCCGACGAATATCATTACCGCTGTCGTCATTGTGGGGCCGCGTATGTCTCGTGTAATAACAACATGTCCCTGATCGATGAACAAGGCGACCGCCGCACCTACATGACACATACCAAATGGGGACGCTGGCGTCGCGCTGACTAAATACACCACGCCAGGCTTACCTACTCCGCTTCTTCAGATTCCACTATCACCTCGGCCTCCGCCGCCTGGGCTTCAATCGCCTCAGATAACTGCTCCGGCACGATCCCGTTTAACATCGCAGGATTCGGGAACATGCCGATGCCGATACTGATCTGCTGCTCGCCCGATATCACCGGTTCCTGTTCGCTGGCGGTTTCCAAAAGGTCGTACCGCTTGAGGGGAAAATCTTCGAACGTGCTTGATTTGCCCCAGATCGCATCGACCTTCATGAGCTTGCCCGCTTGCTCCGGGCTGGGCGTCAGCACGATGTCGGCCGAGTCGATCGATTCATCCAACTCCGGCAACAACACCATCAAGGGACCATAACCAATCGAAGACTTGGACCCCACCTGATAGTAATGGTAGTACCCCGCGCTGTAAGGCTTGCCGTCGATCACGACAGAAACATCGTAGCACAGCGCGCCCTGGTAGACCCCCATCGTCGTCAGCTTCACGGTTAAATGTTTTAGCTTCCCGAACTGTTGAACCGCGACATACACCGGCGCTACGCCATCCTCTCCCGGATCGAGCGCCGGGTCCGTCGATAGCGCAACAGCGCCGCTGTTCTTGCCTACGAGCACCAGCTTGGTCTGCGCCTTGGTATGCCAGCGGTGCAATACCTCGGGCGGTTGATCGTCGCCGGCCGCATCCGCCTCGCCATCCTCGACGGCGGCCCCGGCCGCATACAAAAGCGTCCCTTCAAGCTCAGCCGTAACAATATGAACACCTTCAATCAATTCCGGCAGATCGACCATCGCCCCATACATCGCGGGATTATCCTGGGCGGTTGTAAACGTCGCGGGTTGGCCGTCGATTGAAACCTGCTTCACAACCCACTTCCGCTCGATCGGCAAACCGAACACCTCTTCGAGCCTCTGATCGTCGCGCACATCAAAACGCAGCGGAAACACCTTCTCGCGGATGTGCATATTCGTTATCTGCCGCAACGCCGCCTGCTGGTCATAGAACGCTTTAGCCAGATCGATCTGCACGGCCCGGTCAAGCAATCCCGCCCGGTACGCCCGCTTGAAAAACAGCTTCTGCGGGCTGTGAGATAAAGGCTCATGCCTTGGCCCACGCCCTTGCGTCGCCTGCTTTTTGTACTGCGCGATAAACGATCGAACGACAAGCTCCGCCTCGTCCGCCTTCAACGTCCCCGCGTCGATACGGTCGACCAGATCGTCCCAATCTTTCGAGCTTACCAGGTGTTGCTGTGGAGCCCGCGTAGTACTGCTCGTTGGTTTCTGAGGCGCGCGCGAGACAACCTTCTCAACCACCGTCTGCACTAAAGGCGCAACAAACACCGGCAAAGTCGGCCCGATCATCATCACCACACTCACCCAGATCAGCCACGGCCAGCGACCGCGCTGCATGTAGCCCACCGCACGCGGCTGCGTCAGGTCCGCGCCGCATTCAGGACAACTTGGCGTAGCCTCCGGCCCGCGGCCACGCAAGTCATACCGACACTTGGCGCAATACGGCTCCGACCAGCGTACGCGATCTCGAAACCAGATCACATACAACATCGCCCCGATCGCAAATACCACCACAAATGCGATCAGACCAGATACCGAACCATCAAGCAGGATCATGGCGTCTCTCCGGAAGTAAATTTGTCATCGCAGGACATACCCAAACGCCCGGAAAAGCGGATGGGTCATCCAGCTACACAATAGTTTCAATCAAATGAATGATTAAGTCAACTATAAATCGATTTTCAGATGGTTTTTTTCACAAAACAAATTATCAATCAACCAAACCGGAATCAGCCGCAAATGCACGCAAATTCTAGACGCCCGTTATTCGCGTCAATTAGCGTTCATTCGCGGCTAAACTTCTTCTCCATCAAACACAAACTTAAAATCAACACTGGCAATCAATCCATCTGCGCCTATAGTTGAACTTATGACTGAATACATCAGACAACTCATGGAAGCCTTACCCGAAGTCAGGCCCGACATGATTTCGCGCTCGTTCGCGGCCGTGGTCGTGCTTGTCGTCGCGATGATCGTGTATTGGTCGCTGACACGCAGCCTCGCCGGCCTGCTCAGTAAACACAGGCTCTCGGAAAACACATACACCATCCTCCGCAAGCTCTGCCGATGGACCATCTTCCCCATCGCCGTCCTGCTGATCGCGCAGCAGTTCGGCCTGCTGGAAAACCTCTGGGCCGCCGTCACCGCCATCCTCGCCATGATCGCGATCGGCTTCGTCGCCGTCTGGAGCGTGCTCAGCAACACCCTCTGCTCCGTCATCCTCATGATCGCCCGCCCGTTCAACATCGGCGACGAAATAGAATTCCCCGGCGAAGAGGTCGGCGGCAAAGTCATCAACTTCAACCTCATCTTCACCACCCTTCGCGACGGCGACGACTACCTCGTCCAGGTCCCCAACAATACCTTCTTTCAGAAACCCATCCGAAGAAAAATCGGCACGTCGACCATGCGCCTAGGCGAACAAGCCGACCGAAACGAACACGCCGATCGCCAGGATCACGCCGCGTAGCTCAACAATTCAACGGGGCGGTTTACTACCCCATAGCGGCCGCATTACGCCACCCCATGTAACTTCACATTACATCTTCACGGCTATTTTCCACTCACGCTTTTCCAAACAACTGCCTATACTCTTTGCGTGCAGCAACAACACAATAACACCATCAACAAAGTCACCCACCTGGCGATGTGGTCCGGCCCGCGCAATATCTCCACCGCCATGATGCGATCCTTCGGCAACCGACCGGCGACCAAGGTCGTCGACGAACCGTTCTACGCGCACTACCTGTTAAAGCGCCCGCACATCGCACACCCCGATCGCGAAAAGATCATCGACTACTACGAAACCGATTCGCGCAAGATCATCGATGAGCTGACCGCCCCCTTGCCCGAAGGCATCAAACTTTATTACCAGAAACACATGTGCCAGCACATGCTCGATGACAACCCGCCTATTCCGCTGGATTGGCTCGACAAGGTGACCAACGTCTTCCTCATCCGCGACCCGCGCGATGTCGTCCGCTCGTGGGTCAAGGTCGTCCCCGACCTCACGCTCGAAGAAACCGGACTGCCCAAACAGGTCGAACTCTTCCGCATGGTGCAGAAGCAAACCGGCCGGATACCTGCCGTCATCGACACCGACGATGTGCTCGACAATCCGCGCAACGTGCTGAGCAAACTATGTGAATACATCAATCTGCCGTTTTCCGAGCGCATGCTCAAATGGGAGCGCGGCCCCAAACCTTACGACGGCATCTGGGCGCCGCACTGGTACAACAACGTCAACGCCTCCACCACCTTCGCAAGACGCACCCCCAAAACCGAACCCGTCAACCCCCAGTACGAACCCCTGATCGAACAAGCCGAATCCCTCTACCAAATACTGGCCGACCACCGCATCAACTAACCACTAACCACTAATCACTAACCACTAACCACCAACAATGCTCCAAACCTTCAACGAAAAAAACCGCGACCTCATCGTCAACATCAACGGCCAACTCGTCCACCGCGATCAAGCGGGCGTCTCCCCGTTCGATTCATCCGTGCAGAACGGCGACGCCGTCTGGGAAGGTCTGCGCCTCTACGACCGCGCCATCTTCAAACTCCCCGAACACCTCGCCCGCCTGCGCAAAAGCGCAAATATGCTGCAATACCAGGGCTTTCCCGACGATGAGCTTCTGATCGATCAACTCAAAGCCACCCTCGCCGCAAACAACATGCGCGACAACGTCCACATCCGCCTGACCGTCTCGCGCGGCTTAAAATACACGTCCGGCCTCGACCCGCGCATCAACAACCAGGGCTGCTCCTACTTCATCCTCGCTGAACACAAGCCCCCGGTCTACGACCGCTCGGGCATCACGTTGATGACCGCCAACCACCGCCGACCACCCGCGAACGTGCTCAACCAGGTCATCCACTCCTGCAACCAGCTAACTTCCATCCTCGCAAAACTGGAAGCCAACGCCGCCGGCGTCGACGATGCGCTCATGCTCGATCTCAACGGCAACCTCGCCGAAACCAACGCGACACACGTCTTCATCGTTAAGGATGGCACCGTTCTGACCTCCACCTGCGACGCCTGCCCCACAGGCATCACCCGCGCTACCGTCCTCGAACTGTGTAAGCAGAACAATATCCCGCACAAGGTCACCGACATCCCGCACGCTGACCTCTTAAAAGCCGACGAAGTGTTCGTCACCGGCACCATGGGCGAACTCGTCCCCGTCATCAAACTCGACAATCATGACTTCCCCAAACAAGCCGGCCCGATGACCAACAGACTCTCTGATCTGTTTACAGAACTTGTCCGGTCAGGCACACGTTCCACGCTTGTGGTCGACTGATTTTAACAGTCAACTTATGCCGGGGATGTGAAACCGATCGCACACACCCAACGTATAATTATGGGTAAGTATCAGGAGACGCGCGGTCATGAACGAATCCGTTCTACATATTAAGAACAAGCTGCTGCGAACATTGCTGACGTGGTGCACGCTCGGTGTGGTTGCTGTTAGCGGTTGTGCTACCGACACCGAAAAGACCACGCAAAAGCCGCCATGGCTGATCCACGAAGCACCGCTCGCAGAAGGCTGGCCCAGCCTGACACCCGTCGGGCAGGTAGAGGTCAAGGACTACCCGCAAGTGCGCGCCGCGATCGTTCGCGCCGACGACACGTCACAATCAGGTGGCCGGATGAACCAGATGTTCGGACAGCTGTTCAACCATATCAAAACCAACGACATCGCCATGACCTCACCCGTGGAAATGGGCTACCAGAACGAGCAGACAAACACGATGTCTTCTATGGCTTTTCTCTACCGCCAACCCGACATGGGCAAGACCGGCGATGATGGTAATGTCACGGTTGAAAACATGCCCGCCCGAACCTACGCCTCGATCGGCGTGCGCGGCAACTACAACGATAAACGCTTTTACAACACCCTCGCCACACTCGACGCCTGGCTTGATCAACACAACGACAAGTGGCTAGCCGACGGCCCACCGCGATACCTCGGTTACAACAGCCCGTTTGTCCCGAGCTTCTTGCGCTACGGTGAAGTGCAACGGCCGGTCAAACCCGCCGAAGAATAATCACCAATCCGACCACGTCCCAGTAACTGCAACCTTAAGCCGTTTGAGGCTTGGCGCGCTTTGCTCTGCGTTGATCCGTGTTCATCCGCGGCTACATCTTCCTCGTAAAACCCGCTACTATCTGACATATGTATTGCGACCTGCACACCCATTCCACCGCCAGCGACGGGACCGATGCGCCCGCAGACCTGCCACGGCTCGCCAAGCAGGCGGGTCTTAGCGCCGTCGCGCTGACCGATCACGACACCACCGCCGGCCTCGACGCCTTCCTCGCCGCCGCAAAAAAGGCGAAGATCAAGGCTGTCCCCGGCATCGAACTGTCCGCCGACCCGTCGCTGTTCTACGCAGAACCCGACAAGGTCGACCGCCTCGGCACGCTGCATGTCCTCGGCTACTACATCGAACCGGATGCATCACATCTTGCCGCCATCGAAGTGCGCCTGCGCGAAGCCCGCGCCCAGCGCAACCCCGCCATGGTCGCAAAGCTCAAAGAACTCGGTTTACAGATCGATTACGAAGAAGTCATCGAAGCCGCCGGCGGCGCTAAAGGTTCAACCAATGAAGCGGGCTTGATCGTCGGTCGGCCTCACATCGGGCAGGTCCTGATGCAGAAGGGCTATGTGAAGTCCATTCATGAAGCGTTCTCACGCTACATCGGCCAGGGCGGGTTGGCTTATGTCCGTAAAGACCGGCTTTCAGCGGAAGAAGCGATCAACGCCATCCACGATGCGGGCGGCCTGGCGGTGCTCGCGCATCCTGTTCAACTCGGGTTTACCTCGCACGATCAACTCGAACACGCCGTCGCCAAACTCACCAGCCTCGGGCTTGATGGCATCGAGTCACGCCATTCAGACCACAACCCCAGCGACGTCGAGCAATTCAACAAGCTCGCCCAACGCTTCAAACTCCTGACCACCGGCGGCAGCGACTACCACGGCTCCCGCAAAACCATCTCCCTAGGCAGCCAGAAAGTCCCGTTCACCGCCTACGAAAACCTCCTCAACGCCCATACCGCCTAACCCCCCAGGCGAGCGTGCTTCAGCACGCGGACCTCAAACCAGTTTTTATGCCACAAAAAGGCACAAAACCCACAAAATCCAAGCCCATTCCCGTTTGATGATTCAACCAGCCCTTTTGTGAATTTTGTGACTTTTCGTGGCTATTCCGCGTCTTCACAACCGCAGTGCTTAATCAAAAGTTTCTGCCTGACTTTCCATCCCGCCCTTGGATACGCAAAATCCTGATCTATAATTACGATAGAGCATTGGCGGCATATCTGGCGGTTTAACGCTGAAAGGAGCGTGTGATGAACAGGCTCAACCCCATCGTGGCGGCGGTCCGGTCCCATGTCCACAATATCGGTGAACGCGCGGACAGTACGGCCAAAACCTCGCCCCCCTTCATCACCATCAGCCGGGAAGCCGGCGCCGGTGGACGGTCGCTGATGCGCGGCCTGGTCACACGGCTCAACGCGCTGGACCCGCCGGAGCCGGGCCAGACACCCTGGACAGGATTCGACAAGGAACTTGTCGAAAAGGTCTCGCAAGACCACAACCTGCACAAGACACTGGTCAACCTGCTCGGTGAACAATGCCACTCCTGGCTGTATGACGTCTTCGCCGGCTTGTCCGCACAGACAACCGAGTCGCAGGTCTACCGCCGCGTCGCCGAGACGATCCGCGGCTTGGCGCAGGGCGGCCGGGCCGTCATCGTCGGACGGGGCGGCGCGCTGATCACGCAGAACATGCCGCGCGGCGTACACATCCAGATCGTCGCGCCGCTTGAGTATCGCATTGATCAGATGGCAAGAACGCTTGATTGCGATCACAAACACGCCGCGTCGGAAGTGCGTCGGATCGATCAGAACCGCACATCGTTCTACAAACGCTACTGGCCCGGCACGCCGTTGTCTGCCAGCCTGTTCACCGTCACCTTCAACAGCGCCGCGATCTCCGAACAGAAGATGGTCGATGCGGTGCTGCCCCTGATCCCGAGCCTGTCGCGCGAAAAAGCGCAGGTCGTGACGCGCAACGTCGTCGTAAAATAGGTCTCCACACAACCGAAGATTAAAAGTCGCATATCTGACACATCCCTTGCCGTCTACGTGCGCACGCGCACCGGTTGCGCCGAACATGTGCGCTCATATAACGGTGGAAAAGTCCTTATATACATAAGTGCTCAATTGACACAGGCTCACGTACGGTCTAGTCAACAGGGGGCAAATGTTTGTTCATGGCGTTGGCTTTGCCGGACCGATGCTCCTACCATGTGCCACCTCTATTGACTATCCATTCCACGACGAGAGTAAGCGAATGCCCAAACAAAACAGTGATGTACCTGCCGCGCCACGCCGTGGCGGGATTGAATGGGCGAACCTCAATTGGACGGTGATCCTCGGCATCGGCATGATGCACCTGATCGCGTTATTTGTCTTCGTTCCCAGCCTGTTCAGTTGGTCAGGATTGATCCTGGCGCTACTGCTGGGTTGGATAACCGGCGGTGTCGGTATCACGCTTTGTTACCACCGCTTGTTAACGCATCGTTCGTTCAAGACGCCTAAGTGGTTCGAGTATGTCTTGACTGTTTGCGGTTGTCTTGCCTGGCAAGGCGGCCCGGTCACGTGGGTGGGCGTGCATCGTTTACATCACAAACACTCTGACACCGATCACGATCCGCACAGCCCGGAGCACGGCTTCACGTGGGCACACATTCTCTGGACGTTGCACGACAAACTCGAAGGCATCTGCGGCGAAGACGCGGCCAAAGACCTGCTGCGTGATAAAGGTCAGCGCGTTCTTAACCGTTACTTCTACGTGCCGCAGTTGGTGTTGACCGTGTTGCTGTTTGCGATCGGTTTTGCAATCGGTGGTTGGCAACTGGGTTTATCGTGGATCGTCTGGGCGATTGCGTTCCGCACCGTTGCGGTGTTCCACATCACGTGGTTCGTGAACTCCGCCGCACACACGTGGGGCTATCAGAACTACGAAGAAACCGGCGAAAAGTCGACCAACCTCTGGTGGGTTGCACTGCTTAGCTTCGGCGAAGGCTGGCATAACAACCACCACGCGTTGCCTCGCTCCGCTGCACACGGGCTGCGCTGGTACGAGTTCGACCTGACGTACTGGACGATCCGCGCGCTGTCGCTGGTGGGCCTGGCCAAACAGATCGTGATGCCGCGCGAAGATCAGATGCCCAAAGCGGTCGGCACGAAAGCGCCGAAGCCGGAAGCAAGCGAGACGACTGCGATCGATCCGCCTGTGGTGGCCAGGACCGTGTCGCGCGCAACACCGCCCATGGCTTAACACAACACTTCCTTACGGGCGATTACTTAACGAGCCGATAGAGCACCCCGCTACTGTTGCCTGATGACATCCTGTCAATGGCTCGAGTCATCAACGGCGCCGAGCTGCGTGTTCACGGGCACCCGCTGATACTGTTGTGTGAGCAGCAAGGTCTGTTGAAGCACCATACGATTGGGGTCTTGCTTATCAACCAGCCGGTGATAGTTGATAGCCGATTCCTTGTGCCCAACGATTGGCGAATGATTGTCGGCGGGCATGAACATTTTGCTGTCGACTTTCAGTGAGTTGGTTTGCACTTTCAGCCCGCCGAATACGGCCATGTCGGGGAAGGGGATTTCGCCTAAATCCATGTGGTAGGATATCTCGTACAACGGCGAGTTGGGGTACTCGCGAACGCCGTCAAACACGACGTTACCCTTAATTTGTTTTTCATCAATCACGATATCGGATTCGGATGCGTTTTGTTTCGCAGCGATCTGTTTTGCATCTACCGGCCAGGACTCACCCGGGCTGACTTCGTGACCGGGGTTCAAGTATTGACCGTGGTCGTTATCCAGCATCAGCGTGAAGCCATCGACCCATTGAGCTGCCGAATCATCAAGCAACTCGCCATCTTTTGTGATGGTTGATTCACCGATGTCATTCAACGAAACGGTGAGCACGGTGCCTTGCGGCAGAGCCGTCATTAGACCGTACTCGTCTTTGACATCGCATGACACAATACGAAACTTCGCTTGCCGAACCGCGCCTTCCTCGTCGACTTTTGCGATATAGACTTCGAGTTCGGCTTCCAAGGTCATCTTCAAGACCTTGTCGTCGACCTTTCGGCCGAACGAAGTGACGACGATGTGTTTCTTAATCGTTCTCGAGCCGTTGATCTTGAACAGTTCGCCCTGTGTGAAGGTTCGTTTGCCGATGAGATTGACCGGCTCGGATGCGTTGTCGGAAGCAAGAACAGTTGCGGCGGACATGACAAAGATGGCGGCCGCAAGAATGGCTTGCGTTTTTAAAATGCTCATCGAATTCCCCTGGTCAGAGTTAAAATGTTTGAATAGAACCGTCTGATTGATATCGACCTGTTTTCCCCGAGCGTTTATGGGTGAAGGGCAAGCATTAATATCCGGTGTCCGATAGTGGGCGGTTTACTTACCCAATACTCACAGATACGCGCGTGATTTTTCTACATGGCTACAATGCCCGCCATGCGCCGTGAAGAAGGATCGGAAAGTGAAGCGGTGGCGGTGGCTGCGCCGGTGCCCAGAGCGTTGGGCGGGAAGCTGGCGGGGCTGTCGCTGCGCAGGCAGATCCTGGTGCTGGCGATCTGGCCTTTGCTTGAGCAGGTGATGGCGTTCCTGGTCGGGACGGTGGACATGTATCTGGCGTCGCAGCTTAAGCCGGAGGATCTGGCGGTCGCGGCGAACGATGCGTTGGGCGTTGCGGGGTACGTGAATTGGCTGATGGGTTTGCTGATGGGATCGGTCGGCGTCGGTGCGTCGGCGCTGGTGTCGCGTGCGATCGGCGGCCGACACAAACGACTAGCCAACGCGGCACTGGGTCAGGCGATTTTACTGGCGATCCTCATGGGTCTGGGGATGTCGGTGCTCATCTATGCGCTGGCAAGAATGATCGTGATGATGGCCGGTCTGGATGCGATGGCGCTGGACCTGGGCACGATGTACCTGCGCATCGTTTCGCTGGCCGGGCCGATGTGTTCGGTGTTGTTTGTCGGCGGCGCGTGCCTGCGTGCAGCGGGTGATACGCGAACGCCTTTCTTCGTCATCGTTGTCGTGAACGCGGTGAACGTATGCACGAGTCTGTTGTTTGTTTACGGGCCTGAACCGATCGGCGGGCATGGCGTCGCGGGGATCGCGGCGGGCACAGCGGTCGCGTGGGGTGTCGGTGCGGTGCTGACGATGTTTGTTCTGTTCCGTGGTAAGCGATTGATTCGCCTGCGTCCGGCGCGTCTGAAGCCGCATTGGCATACCGCGAAGCGCATCATCCGTGTTGCGATACCGCAGCTTGCAGAGGGAATCGTCATCTGGGGCGGCAACTTCCTGGTGATCCTGATGATCGGGCATCTTGCATCGTCCGAGGGTTTGATGGGCTCGCACATGTGGGCGGTGCGTATCGAGTCGGCGAGCTTTTTGCCGGGCTTCGCGCTGGCGGGCGCGGCGGCGATCCTGGTCGGGCAGTACCTTGGCGCGGAAGACCCGACGATGGCGAGGCGATCGGCGTTAATGTGCTGCGGGATCGCGGTGACGGTGATGACGGTCAGCGGCGTGGTGTTTATCACGATGGGAGACAAGCTGATCGCGTTGGTTTCGCCGGTGGCGGTGCATCGTGAAGTGACGCCGCAACTGCTTTGGGTTTGCGGCTGGGTTCAGCCTTTCTTTGCGATGTACATCGTGTTCAGCCAGGCGATCAAGGGCGCGGGCGACACGCGGTCGACGATGATCCTCGGGTACATCAGCCTGTTCGTGTTCCGCTTGCCGGCGGCGTACCTGTTCGGGATGTACTTCGGTCTTGGTCTGGTCGGGATCTGGTACGGGTTATGCGGCGAGATGGCGGTGCGCGGGATATTGTTTGCCGGCCGCTTCTTCCATGGCGGGTGGTTGAAGACGAAGGTTTGATTGTGTTTGAACCACAGAGGCACAGAGAAGAAGACGGGGAACAGGGATGAACACAGATGAACACGGATAGGATCTGGTGTGATGCAATCACCAACTAACACTTCTTATCTGTGTTAATCCGTGTTCATCCCTGTTGAAAGTGTATTGATCTCTGTGTCTCTGTGGTTATACATACAAACCGCCCGGACCTTCGCTGCGCTCAGGACCGGCGTTGGGTGGGGAAGTATGTGTGCTGTGAACGTTGATACAGCTACTTCACGCGGAGAGGCGTGTGTTGCCGGGGTCGGCGTCGATGAAGCTGAAGGCGCCGCCGACGCGGAAGGTTTTGCTGAGCAGTCTGCTGACGTAGCAGATGCGGATCGGCAACAGCTGTGACCTGCCTGCGACGGATTCGAGGTTGACGTAGAGCACGGCGCCCATGGGGACATCGTGTTCGGTCAGCAGTCCTATGCCGTCGGGCGAGAGGTCGGTGGCCCAGCCGCGGTACAGTGCTTTGTATCCGCCGGCCATCACGCCAAGCGTGACCGGTGCATGGATAGCACGTCGCTTGCCGGTGCGTTGCCAGGGATCGATGTTCGATTCGTGATCGAGCTGATCCAGCAACTCAGCCAGGTCTTCTTGCAGGCTTGGATCGGATTGTTTGAGTCGTTGAGCCACAGCCAGCTATATCGGCAAAACAGAAGACAAACTACACCTGCCATCGCTCTAAAAACGAACGATCTAACGCTATTGAAAACAACGGTTTGACTTACGTATTTACCCCTATGTTTTATGTAATTTCCACGACGATTCTGACACAATCGGTTAACCCCTGATTCGTCTTAAAAGTCACAGTCGATACACTCATCACATGCAACTGCTGCTGAGCAACAAGGAAGTGATGTCGCTGGATGAGCCGAGGGTGATGGGGATTTTGAACCTGACGCCGGACAGCTTCTCTGATGGCGGTCGTTATCTGGACACCGAGTGCGCGGTGCAGCACGGGTTAGCCATGGCCAAGCAGGGCGCGGACATCATCGACATCGGCGGTGAGTCGACGCGACCGGGCTCGCAGCGGGTTGAAGCGGATGAGCAGATCAGGCGGGTTGTGCCGATCGTGCGGGCGCTGCGTCAGGAGCTGGATCAAGACTATCCAGCGGTACAGATCAGTATCGATACGACGCGTGCTGCAGTGGCGGAGGCAGCGGTGGATGCGGGTGCGGGGATCCTGAACGATGTCAGCGGGGGGCTTGAGGATGAGCGGATGCTGGCGTTTGCGGCCGAGCGGGGCTTGCCGATCGTGCTGATGCATATGCGAGGCGAGCCGGGGACGATGCAGGAATCGCCGGAATATGGTGATGTGGTGGTGGAGGTGAAACAGTTTCTGCTGGAGCGTGCGGAAGCGGCCGAGCAGGCGGGGGTAGATCGGCGGCGGATCGTATTGGACCCCGGGATCGGCTTCGGGAAGACGACGGAGCACAACCTGGCGTTATTGCGGTCGATCGACACGTTTGTGGCGACGGGATATGCGATTCTGGTGGGGGCGAGTCGAAAACGGTTCATCTGCGAGGTGGATGCGGGGGCGGGAGCGGGGGTGGCGGACCGATTGGGGGGGACGTGCGCGGTCACGGCGTATTGTGTTTCGGCAGGCGTTCAGGTGCTGCGCGTGCATGATGTGGAGCCAAATCGGCAGGCTGCGAGGCTCATTGGGGCAATAAAAAGGGGGCTGAGCGAAGAAATTTGAATTATTTTAGATGTATTTTTAAGTCGTTAGGTAAATGTTCAGGGTGTGGATAAGTTGTGTATAAGATTGAGGTTGGGTGCATTTGTACCAGTACAGGCGGGGAGTGGATTATCAGACATTGAGGGGTTGTGATTTAATTTAAACCCTTGTTTGCAATAGATTTAGACCAAAACACCTCCTCGAATTCATAACTTCAAGCTGCGCTCAAGGCTTGGGCGATAAATATATGCGTAAGGGCACACTAATCATCGCTTGTTGCGATCGTGTTCCCCGTACGGCCTGACCTTGACCAGATGTCCGGCCGTTGTCAGTTAGGAGACAGTTATGAGCGACGTAACCCCGATCAACCGACCAGCCGCGCCAACCCTCGAACCCAGAGTTCGTCCGAGCAAGCCCGAGACTTCGACCACGACCGCCCAGCGCGGCGAAGACCAGGTCGAATTGTCGGACAGCGCTCAGTATCTCAGCAAGATCGCAGAGCTTCCTGACGTGCGACAAGAGCTGATCGACCGCGTGAAGGCTTCGATCGCCGACGGCAGCTATGAAACCGAAGAAAAGACCGAAGCTGCGATCGAAAACCTGATCGAAGACATCCTGTGATTTAAGACACTGAAGTAAACAATTGGATCATTGATTTACGTAAAGACCGCCCCCGCCATGGGGCGGTTTTTTTATGGGTGCGATTTGGGCGGGGGAGAGGGTAAATAGATTGTGCGGATTCGGGAGGTGGATTAAGTGGTGTGAGTGTGTCTTGTGAGGATGTGTGACTTAAGAACATATAGAAGACACGGCCGGTGAACCGGCCTCGCCTGGGGGGTGGAGATCGCGAATGATGGTTTATTGGTTGACGCGCTGGCCTATGACGGACTCGGCGAGCTTGGCGTAGTCCTGTGCGCCATGGCAGTCGGGGGCGTAGTCGAAGATGCTTTGGCCGAAGCTGGGGCTTTCGGCGAGTTTAATGTTGCGGCGGATGGGCGGGTTGTAGACGACGGCGTCGGCCCAGGGGGCATCAGTGCCGCGGGCGGCTTCGAGGAAGCCGTTGACATCGTTGATGACTTCGTTGGCGAGGATGGTGTTGCCCTCGTGCATGCAGAGGACGACGCCGGCGACGCTGAGCGAGGGGTTGATGCCCTGCTTCATCATCATGATGGTCTCGAATAGCTTACCGAGGCCTTGCAGTGCCAGGAAGTGCGCCTGCATGGGGACGATAACTTCGCTGGCGAGTGTGAGGGCGTTGACGGTGAGCAGGCCGAGGCTCGGCGGGCAGTCGATGAGGATGTAATCGGGCTTCGGGCTTCGGGCTTCGGGTTTCGGGTCTTGTTCCTGGCCTCTTCCGAGACCCGATACCCGATACCCGGTACCCGACAAAAACGGAGCGACTTTCTGCTTTAAAACCGTCTGCGCCATGCCGGTGACGACCTTGTCGGCCAGTTCGGCTTCGACGCCGGCGAGGTTGACTTCGGCGGGGAGGATCTGGAGTTGGCCGTCTTCACCGATGGGTTGAACGACCTCTTGTGCGGTGGTGGTGGGATCGGTGAGCAGGTCGTACATGCTCTTTTCGATCGCGTCGGGGTCGACGCCGAGCGAGAGCGTGAGGTGGGCCTGCGGATCGAGGTCGATCATGAGGACGCGCTGGCCCATGCGGGCGAGGGCTGCGCCGAGGTTGGTGCAGGTGGTGGTTTTGCCGACGCCTCCTTTCTGGTTCATCAGGGCGATGATGCGCGTCGGGCGGTTGTTATCCGGCTTGGGCGCGGCGGGTGGCGGTGTGGGCTCGGGGTCTTTATGCGATACGGTCGGCTGAATGCCGGGGGTGATGACAGGCTCGCCGACCGGTTGGGGTTCGGCAGCCGGCGTGTCATGTTGTTGCTGGGTTTGCGGGTGCTCGGCAGACTGCTGTGGCGTGGGCTGGGTGGGGGTGGATTCAGCCTGCGGCGGATGCGGCTGCTGAGGCGCAGCGACATCTGCGGGCTGGCCTTGGTCGGAAGTTTCCTGGATGGATGAGGAATTCGTCGCGGTCAAGCGGACGCCTCCATGCGTCTGATAACAATAGGGCTCAGTGAGTATAACACGTTATCCAGCAAGTACGAATCAAATTCCCCAGATCGTGTAAGAACGTGCGGCGTGATTGGAGGGTGCGATTTATTGGGGGGTGTGATCCGCATCCCACTTAGCCCTTTGCGTCGGGTCCATGGGGATCTCCCAGCAGGCCCCGCAAGCCTCACACTTCAAAACCTGGTACCGGTCCGCTTTGTCATCCGTTCTGACCGGCAGCAGCTTGTGAGAACCGACGGTACCACATTCGATGCACTTGGCGTTTGTAGTGTTCATAACTGTTATTATAGCCGGGTTCGATTCGAAACCGGGTCGAGCACAGAGGCAAAGGACCCGCGGTCACGGGCAAACCGTGTGGTTTGCCTGACTTGGCAAAAACACGATCGGCCGTTACCCTACCTGACTTGGCGGGCTTGCGCGGTGGGCGCAGTATGTCTAAGTAGAACTACAGCAATAGGATATCAACACATGGCCAGCACCGGTACGATCTCTCAGGTCATCGGCTCCACGTTCGACGCCCAGTTTCCTGAGGATGATCTTCCCGCGATCTACAACGCCTTGCATATCAAGGCCAGTCATCACGGCATCGAACTGGACCTGGTCGGCGAAGTGCAGCAGCACCTCGGCGGCGGGCAGGTGCGTGCGGTGGCGCTGGGTTCGACCGACGGTCTGACCCGCGGCATGGAAGTGAAGGACACCGGCGCTTCGGTGAGTGTGCCCGTGGGCGAAGAGGTGCTTGGTCGCGTGTTCAACCTGCTGGGCGAGCCGGTGGACAAGAAGGGGCCGGTCAACGCGAAGAAGCGTCGCGAGATCCACCAGATGCCGCCGAAGTTCGTCGACCTGAACCCGAAGACAGAAATCCTCGAAACCGGCATCAAGGTCGTCGACCTGCTGTGCCCGTTCGTGCGTGGCGGCAAGATCGGCCTGTTCGGCGGTGCGGGGGTGGGCAAGACCGTCATCATTCAGGAAATGATCGCTCGTATCGCGCGTGAGCACGGTGGTTACTCCGTGTTTGCCGGCGTGGGCGAGCGGACGCGTGAAGGTAACGACCTTTGGCGTGAAATGGCGGAAGCACAGTTCACCGATGCCGAAGGCAAGACGCACAGCGTTCTGGATCGTGTGGCGATGGTGTTCGGCCAGATGAACGAACCTCCGGGCGCGCGTCTTCGCGTGGCGCTGTCGGGGCTGACGATGTGCGAAGAGTTCCGCGATTCTTCGGGTAAGGAAACGCTGCTGTTCGTGGATAACATCTTCCGCTTCACGCAGGCGGGTTCGGAAGTGTCGGCGTTGCTCGGGCGTATGCCTTCAGCCGTGGGTTACCAGCCGACGCTGTCGACGGAAATGGGTGAATTGCAGGAACGCATCACCTCGACCGACAAGGGTGCGGTGACTTCGATCCAAGCCGTGTACGTCCCCGCGGACGACCTGACCGACCCCGCGCCGGCGACGACGTTCAGCCACCTCGATGCGTTCGTCGTGCTCGAGCGTTCGGTTGCTGAAAAGGGTATTTATCCTGCGGTGGACCCGCTGGCGTCGACCAGCCGTATCCTTGACCCGGGCATCCTGGGCCAGAAGCACTACGAAGTGGCCCGCCAGGTGCAGTCGATCCTTCAGCGTTATCGAAGCCTGCAGGACATCATCGCGATCCTGGGTATCGACGAACTGTCTGAAGAAGACAAGCAGGCGGTCGGTCGTGCCCGTCGTATCGAGCGGTTCTTCAGTCAGCCGTTCTTCGTGGCCGAGCAGTTCACTGGCTTCCCCGGCATCTACACCTCGCTGGAGGAAACGCTCGACAGCTTCGAGCGCGTATGCAAGGGCGAAGGCGACGACATCCCCGAAAACGCCTTCATGTACGTCGGCACTCTCGACGACGCCCGCAAGAAAGCCGAGAAGATGGCAGCGGGTGCGTAAGCGAAAGACGGAATACAAAATAAACCCCCGGAAGCCCACGTTCGACGAACGTGGGCTTCTTTGTTGTTTACTCACTCGTGTTTACTATCCCGAAAGCACCACACCGCTGCTTTTTCTTTGGGGCCGTGGTTGAGGATGTAGTGATAGACTCGGACTTGATGCGATCGATCTTTGATCGGAACGATTTTCCCCTTGCCCGCCCAGATGCCGCCGGGAGCGGTGAGGTTTTCAGCAATCAAACGCTTGGCGGACCACTGTTTGGCAAGCCCCATGATGTGACGCACGGGATCATCCACTGCTGATGTAGGTTTGCCCCGAAGCCCACGTTCGGCGAACGCGGGCTTCCCTTCAAGCGGGAACCGCGCTAAGACATGCATGTGCATGACGCTGACACTGATGACGATGGGCTCAGCACCATGTCTTACCAGTGAATCCTGCAACTCTTCGCACACTACCCGCCTCGCCTCAGGCGTCAGGTAGACAGCCTCCCTATTCATCCGGGTCTTCGCCGTCTCGTGCCGTTGGTCGCACTTACCTTTAGGCGGCGGATTTTTGTAATCACCATCAACGTGCTCCCGGTGATTGCGCGTACGAAACCCGCGCGGGTCCCCCGGCAACCAGGTGCCGTAGGTGTTGGCCATACAATGATACCAGCCGTTCCACCCGGGCATCAATGACTCCAAGAAATACCCCGAAGCCCACGTTCGCCGAACGTGGGCGAACAACATTATGCAAGCTTTATCTTCTTTAAAACGTCGGGTATACCCGCCAGCTCTTGTTCCAACTTGGCCATAAGCTTTTCTATCTTTGGGATAATTACTTGCGGTTCTGGGTCGTCATCCGCCCACTTTTCGATCAGACGTAAACCAAGACTGTTCCACCCACGCGATAAATCTCGTTTGCGCGCCTTCAACCCAAATCCCGCTTGAGAACCGCTGATAGCCGACACAATATTCTTGCGCAACGACTCGTCGTTAACCTTGTTACAAACCAGACGCCAACGACATGAACCGTTATAGCACCACAAATCCCAATACAACCATGACCGAGGGTCTTTTCTGGGATTATCTCCAATGGGCGGCACGCATTCATACCACCGCTTGGGTAGAAACGCGATATTACGAGTCGTCGAATTCAGGAATACCCAACGCTGCTCATCCGAACGAATCAAGTCCTCGATAGCGGACAGCAATTCAGATCGACCCGCTTTAGTGCGTTCAACAATCATCTCGATTGCTCGCCGATGATTCTTATAAATCGTCTGGCACAGTTCGTCGATTTTCGGATCGTCCATAAAGCGGCTCCCGATCAGGCGGATGTAGTGGTCGAGGAAGGCGAGCACGTCGTCGCCGATGCTGGTGGCGTGGGTTTTGCGCACGCGCGTTAAAACGCTGTGGATGTCTTCGTAGGAGTAGGGCACCCACTGCGAGTCTTCAAGCTCCGAACCGTCTGTGGTCAGCAGGACGAACATGGTGGGCTGGCCGCGGAACTCGGCCTGAATGCGTTTTTCGTATTCTTTGAACGGGTTGTACTTGCCCGCTTTGATCTTGTTCTCGATCGCAATCACAAACGCCGGGTCTTTGCAGGTAATCAAGATGTCGATGTTGCGCCACTCGCGGCGGATGTCTACGCCCCGCAATTCAGCGCCGTCGATCTGGACGGGGCTCAAGGGGCGCAGGTCGGGCGGGCTCTGCCGCAGCAGGTCCATCAAGATAGCTTTGAGGAACAGCGGCCCCTGGCCGTGCGATTCGTTCGGGTCCAGGAGCCAGGCCAGGAAGTTGGAGTGGCGTATCTCGGCATCCACGATCCGCAGGGCGTCGAAGATGTTGAACCGCCCGATCCGTTCTTCCAGTTCCAGCAGCTCGTCGTTTTCCACGACAAAATGCTCCAAAGCCTGAAGGTCCGTCGGTGTGTGCGTTTCCCCGTTTGACATGGTGAGGAGATTATATTTTGATCAGGGGGCGGGGGAAAGAGAAAAATGTCGGATTAAACAAGGGCTCGGTCGGAAACTGGGGCGTCTCTATTAATTATTGTATAAACAGGCTATATTGTGCCCAAACTGTTATCTATTAGTGGGAGTTAACTCGTGTCTACCCTGTCATCTGATCCTTCCGTGAGCGCGGCCGAGGCGGCGCTGGATGAAAAGACTCTGTCTGAATTGCGTGCCTCGTTTGCGGCCGACCCGCGTAACAGGCTGATGCAGAACGCGGTCACGCAGACGGCGGTCGATGAAGTCGCGCTGAATCGCGAAGTCGTCACGACGATGGACCACACGTTCAGCCATCACCTGGACGACTGGGAAGTGACGAACCAGAAGAAGTCCGGGCGCTGCTGGATGTTCGCGGGGTTGAACCTGCTGCGCGTCGGGGCGATGAAGAAGATGAAGCTGAAGAACTTCGAGTTCAGCCAGAACTATACGCTGTTCTGGGACAAGCTCGAACGGGCGAATTACTTCCTCGAACAGATTATTGCTACGGCCGACAAAGACGCGGACGATCGCGTGGTGGCGTACCTGCTGGATCGGCCTTTGGATGACGGCGGTCAGTGGAACATGTTCGTGAGTATCGTGCGCAAGCACGGGCTGGTCCCCAAGGCGTTTATGCCGGAGACGGAAAGCTCGGGTAACACACCTCGTATGAACAGCATCCTTCTAACGGTGCTGCGACAGGGTGCGGCGAAACTTCGCAAGATGATTGCGGACAAGAAGTCGGACAATGAAGTTGCGGCGGCGAAGCTTGAGATCGTCGAAGCGGTGTACCGCGTGTTGTGCATTCATTTAGGCACGCCGCCGGAGAAGTTTGTCTGGCAGTGGCAGGATGAAGACAAGCGTTTCCATCGTGATGGTGAACTGACGCCGCTGGAGTTTGCGGATTTGTATTGCACACTGCCGCTGGATGAATATGTCTGTCTTGTTCACGACCCGCGGCCGACGAGCCCGATGGGTAAGACGTTCACGGTTGCGCATCTGGGCAACGTCATCGGCGGTAAGCCGGTGAAGTACCTGAACATCGAGATGGACCTGATGAAGAAGCTGACGATGAAGACGCTCATCGGTGGCGAGCCGGTGTGGATGGGCTGCGACGTCGGGAAGATGATGCAGCGCAACCTCGGGCTGTGGGACGCGAAGCTGTTCGATTATGAAGGCGTTTACCAGACACCGTTCAATCACACCAAGGCTGAGCGTTTGATCTATCATCAGACGCTGATGACGCACGCGATGCTGTTCACCGGCGTGGATGTGAAGGACGATGATTCGCCTCGGCGTTGGCGCGTCGAGAACAGTTGGGGCGATGAGAACGGCAAGAAGGGTTTCTACATCATGAACGACTCGTGGTTCGACGAGTACATGTTCGAGGTGGCGATCCACTGCGAACATTTGCCGGAAGAACTGAAGGAAGCGGTCGAGCTGGAACCGATCGTGTTGCCGCCGTGGGACCCGATGGGCGCGCTGGCGAAGTAAACGTAACTGAATCACACATTGAACAACCCGACGGCGTTGGCTGCCGGGTTGTTTGTTGCGCGTAACGTGTTGCTCTCGGCGCGGTGTGCTGTTACTCGCACACTTTGCTCCTGCGGAGTCAAAGTGTGACACCCATCGTGTTACGCATGTCGTTGATCCGTTCTATTCAGCCATCGGTTTTATGTGTGAGGATGCGCAGGGAATTGATGACAACCAGCACGGTGGATCCCTCGTGGAAGAGGACGGCCAGGGATATCGGTGTGCCGCCGAGCGCGGCGATCGGTGCGAGGACGATAATCACGCCCAGCGCGATGACCAGGTTCTGGATGATGATCCTGCGTGCGAAGCGCGAGACACTCATGGCGGCAGGGAGTTTGCCGAGGTTGTCAGCGAGCAGGACGATGTCAGCGGTTTCGAGCGCGACATCACTTGCGGAGCCGGCGGCGCCGCCGATCGCGATGCCGACGGTTGCATTTGCCATGGCGGGTGCATCGTTGACGCCGTCACCGACCATGGCGACGCGTGTGTAGCGTGCGTCCAGTTCACGGACCTTCCCGACCTTGTCTTCGGGCATGAGGTCGGCGAGGTATTCATCGATGCCGACGTTTTTGGCGATGGCGGCGGCGGTGCGTTGGTTGTCGCCGGTGAGCATGATGGTGTGGTTGACGCCGTAGTCTTTGAGTTTAGCGATCATTTCGCGCGCTTCGGGCCTGGCCTGATCTGCAAGCCCGATGATGCCGAGGATTTGTTTGTCATCGGCGATCGCGACGACGGTTCGGCCGGCATCTTCCAAATCGATCGCGCGCTGCTGCATGGGTTCGACGCCTTGCAGGGGATTGGCGAACGAAGCGGGGCGGCCGACGGTGATGGTCGCTGCATCGACGACGCCGCTGATGCCGATGCCGGGCGTCTGGTCGATGTCGTCCGCCATGGTGTGCGGGATCGAGCGGTTGTCAGCAGCGTTCACGATCGCTTCTGCGATCGGGTGCCGGCTGCCGGCTTCGACCGATGCGGCGAGGAAAAGCAGTCGCTGTTCATCAACGTTATCTGCAAGCGGGACGATATCCGTCACTTCGGGCCGGCCGAAGGTGAGTGTGCCTGTTTTGTCGAAAGCGATCGCGCGAACGCGGCCGAGGTTTTCCAGGTGTGCGCCGCCTTTAACGAGCATGCCTTCACGAGCGGCACGCGCGATGCCGCTGAGCACCGCAGCCGGGGTGCCGATGGCTAAGGCACAGGGAGACGCGGCGGTGAGGAACGCCATCGCCTGGTAGAACCAGCCCGCCCAGTCGCTGGTGTGTTCGCGTCTCGGTTGCAGGCCGGCTAACGGCGGAATAACAATCAGCATCACCGTCGCGATCACGACCAGCGGGACATACCACTTCTCGACACGGTCGGTGAACAACTGAGTCGGGCTCTTGGTGGTTTGCGCTTCTTCGACCATGCGTACGACTTTGGCGAGCGTGTTGTCGGATGCGAGTTTGCCGACTTCGACGGTGAGTGTGCCGTCGCCGTTGATCGTGCCGGCAAAGACGCTGTCGCCGGGCAGTTTATCGACAGGGACGGATTCACCTGTGATGGGAGATTGATCGATGGCGGAATCGCCCGTGATGATTTTGCCGTCGGCGGGCAGGCGCTGACCGGGTGCAACCAGAACGCGGTCACCGATGCGCAATTCTTCGACGGGGACTTCGCGCGGCTTACCGTCAGGTTGAACGAGCATGGCGGTTTGTGGCGTGAGATCAGCCAAGGCCTTGATCGCGCCGCGTGCCCGGCTGATCGCAAGCCTTTCACCCGCGCCGCCGAGACTGAACAGGAACAGCAGCATCGCGCCTTCTTCAAAGTGCCCGAGCGCCGCAGCGCCGAAAGCAGCGGCGAACATAAGCAGGTCGATATCGAGTTTGAAGTCGGCGAGGGTTTCGATCATGTCCTGTGCGGGGTAGAAGCCGCCACAGACATAACTGACGAGCAACAGCGCGATGCGGATTTCCTGCGGTCCGCCGGTGATGTGGACGAGGAAACCGCCCAGCAGGAAGAGTCCGGCCAACACCGCGAGCACGATGTCTTTTTCGCGCAGTGCCGAGCGGAACCAGCCGTGCTGTTGTGGCTGGAAAGCGGAAGCGGTCGGGCCAGTCTGCTTAACATCCTGATCGACGCTGAGGCTGCCGGGCGTTCGTGTGGGCAGGACGCGGACGCCTTCCTGTTCGAGCACGAACACGATCTGCGGCAGGGCGCACTGCTGGCGGTCGAATTCGATCCGCAGGGTTTGCGAGGTGTAGGAAGCGCTGCACCGGACGCCGGGCAAGCGGTTGAGTTTGGCTTCGATGGTTTTCTCGTGCCGCGCCGAGACGATGCGTTCGACGGGCATCACGACGTGGCCGACGGATTCGCTGAGGCAACTGTCAGCCGTGCGGAGGTAGCCGTTGATCTGGGTGAGGCTGACGACGTGCGGGTCGTAGTCCAGCTCGATGTATCCGGTTCGGGTTTTGCCATCCGAGCCCTCATCTTCGACGAGGCGGACGGACTGGACGCCGCGCTGGCCGGCGAGCCGATCCTGCAGGCAGCCCGCGTAGAGCGAGCGTTGGCGCGGGTCTTCGGGCAGTGTGATTGGTAGACGCAGAGCTTGGGGGGGCATTGATCGCCTTTCGGGTTCAAATCATCCTGTGAAGCAACATATTAAAGGTAAGTTTATGTAAAAGCATTCTGCAATCGTCGTAAGTGCTTTGGTATTGCGAGTTAATTTCAATCTCGATTGCCCGGGGCCCGCGAAAGAGGGGCGGCCTGAAAACAGCCCTGCCGGGGTTTGATCGGGCCAGTTTAGCGCACCTACCCAAAGGACCTGACCTGACTTACACTTAGTTAACACTGTGGCCGCGGTGGGCGGCTGCGTTAGTTGTATTTTTCACCCTTATAGTCAAGGAGTTAGACATGGCCGAAACAGGCGACACCACCATCGTAGGCTCGGACAGCCACTTCAAGGGCGAGCTCACATTCGAGCGGACCGCCAGGATCAACGGGAAGTTCGACGGGAAGATCACGGGCAAGGGTGAGCTTCAGGTCAGCCAGAACGCGCAGTGCAAAGCCGATGTGGACGCCGCAGGCGTGCAGGTCGACGGGCTGGTCGAGGGCAACCTCAACGCCAAGGACACCGTCAAGCTCAACGGCTCGGGCGTCGTGCGCGGCGACATCACCGCGGCGAAGATGGTGATGAGCGAGGGGGCGAGTTTCCACGGCATGTGTGCCGTCGGTCCGGATTCGGGCAGGCCCAGTTCAGCGGCGCCGAGCGGTGGCGGCCAGCCACAAGGCGGACAACCGCAGCCGGGCGGTCAGCCTCCCAAGAAGTAAGCGTCATGCGTAATGGCTAAGTGCGATCGGCCGTCGATCGACGGCGCGCCGCTGCGCGCTTAGGTACTGCGTACCTTCACCACCCGAGATCCACTCGCGGTTTTACTCATGGCGCGACACCAAGGCCCACGCCTGGTTCAGTGTTACCACTGCGGACATCGCTTCGAGGTCAGCGGTCGCGCCCAGTCCACATCCTGCCCCGGCTGCAACAAAGCCCTGATGGTCGGGGACGAACACATCACCAAGCTGCGAGGCCCGCTCAAGGAGCTTAGGACCTGCGGCAAGATCACCGTCGCAAAGCGTGGCCGACTCATCGTCGAAACGATCGAGGCCCATGGCGGGATCGACTGCCAGGGGATCATCGACGCCAAGCACGTGCTCTCCGGCGGGACGGTCACGCTCGGGCCGAAGTGTGATTACCACGGCGACCTGACCGCGCCGAACGTGGTGATGCAGAAGGGAGCGAAGGTGAAACGGAGTATGTTTGCCGTACCCGAGGACCCGCTGGGATTAGCGGATATCGGCAAGGCGAAACCGGACGGGTGACGGATTTATGATTTATGATTGAGGATGTATGATTTGGAATTGTTGATGGATAGGATGTTGAAGTGAAAAAGGGTGAAGCGCTGATGCGCAGCCCGACGCCGGTCCTGAGCGAAGCGAAGGGGCGGGACTCTTCAACTAACCATCAAAGACCAATCATCAAACAACAAACACTTAAGATCAACCACCAACCACGGACCTGCCATGAAATATCCACTTGCTTACACCTGCTGCCTGATTGTTCTGCTGTTTGCATCGGCTAGCTTTGCACAAACAACAGACGATGTGGCGGCGTTACAAAAACAGAACGCGGAATTGCGCGCAGAGCTCGAGCGGGTGAAGTCGGCTTATGATGAACTGGAAGCAGAGATGGCGAAACTGCAGGCAGAGCTGGCGAAGCTGCAGGTTACCAAGGAAGATTTGGAGGTTGAGAAGAAAGAGCTGACGGAGCTGGCGGGGCTGACGCCGAGCGGTGATCGCGTCGAGGTTGCGGCGTCGCGGTTTACCAGCAAGTACGATGAATCGACAGGCAAAACAGTTGTGCGGACCGGCACGGAGTTATTGCATGTCGTCAAGGGCAGCGGGGCGGATCACCAGTTCTCGCTGGCGTACATGTATGACGGCAAGCAGATGCAGGAAAAGCCCAAGATCATCAAGCTCTTCATCCAATCGCGTTTCTCCGGCGGGGTCTACCGCGGCGCGAAAACCGCCACCTTCGATATCGACGGCGAAACAATCGAGGTGCCGATCGCTGACTACAAGGCAACCACCCGTACTACACGCATCGCAAATAAACACTCGATGCGCAAGGACGACGAAAGCCTGACGTTCGACCTCGACCCGGACCTGTTCCGCAGACTCGCCCGCGCGATCCAGGTCAAGATCACGATCAACGGCGTGGAACTCGAACCGACCCGCGATCAGACGGCACTGTTTCGGGCGATACGCAAGCGGATTGAGTTGGGGGCGTGATGTGGTTGGAACAGGGATGGACACGGATGAACACGGATGAATCATAGGAAATACAGAATTAATCCATATCCGTGTTTCTTGGGATAATCCTAAATGCATGGGTTCAAAGCGTTTTTATCTCGCCTTCCATGGAGAAAGCAGAAGCATGCTGGCTCACATGCACTATTAGATGTAGTGCCTATAGAATTTTCAGTACATGGTTACCCCGTCGTAGTTTATCAATCTACATTTGATACTGTGTCAGCCGCTGTTGGACTAGATCGTACGGACGATATATTTTCATATCTTTATGATCGGCCTCCATCTGTCAGCCCCGAAGAGGTTGAGAGTTTCATGGACTTTTTTCTCCAAACACGATCAGCTCAAATTCTATTGAAATCGAATCGCTTTGGGGCGGTTGGTATTTGCTTCGTAGTATGGCAGAGATTGAATGGCCCGCAAGACAAATACGGGAAGCTAAAAGATTCCATACAGTGTATCGGTTTCAATAATGGCCAAGTGCGTTGTGCAAATATGACCAAAAGCGTTTCGGGTAGATGTCGTCACCATACTCATGCTGACGCCTCAACAATCTGGAATACAGATTGGTACAGCGAAACAGAAGAATCGTTGCGCGTGCAGAAAATGCGATCCGAACATATTGAACGCCAAAGAATTGAGCGTAAACTTAAATGGGAGGCAATTGCGAAGAATATTGTATATACAGCGACAGATCGACAAATTTATTTATTACTAGATCTTGGTGCTACACCACGTAGGCTGAACAACATTGACAAACGGGGTGCATCACTACTTATTGACAAACTACTTAATAGCTAGTTTTAGTTTTCACCTCTTCATCCGTGTTTATCCGTGTCCATCCCTGTTCCACTTCTTTGTTCATCACCGGCGGGATTTGATCCACTTCGCCAGCGCTGCTTTGGTCATGCAGTTGATGATGTTTTTCTTTGTGGCGCCGGCGCGGCGGGCGGTGAGCAGGCCGTACTGGAGTTGATCGAGGTCGGCGGGGCCGTGGGCGTCGGTGTTGATGGAGAGTTTGACGCCGGCGGCGATGGCTGCGCGGGCGTGTGTGTCGCGGAGATCGAGGCGCCAGTGGTTGGCGTTGATTTCCATGGCGATGTCGCGCTGGGCGGCGGCTTTGAAGAGTTCGCTCATGTCGGGGCTGAGGCCTTCACGTCTGCCGATGAGTCGGCCGGTCGGGTGGCCCATGATGGTGATGTAAGGATTTTCCATCGCCTTGAGGAAACGCTTGGTGCACTTGGCGGGGTCCTGGCTGAGCGCGGCGTGGGGCGAGGCGACGACGACGTCGAGTTCTTTCAGCAAACTGTCGGGGTAATCAAGCGTGCCGTCGGCGTGGATGTCGACTTCGCTGCCCGCGAGGATGGTGATCTTGTCCTTGAGTTTGTCGGCGACCTTGCGGATGTTGACGATGTGTTTTTCAAGTCGTGCGTCGCTTAGGCCGTTGGCCTGGACCTGGCCCTTGGAGTGGTCGGTGATGGCGACGGTGTGGTGGCCGCGCTCGGCGGCGGCGAGGGCTAATTCTTCGATCGTCCACGTGCCGTCGCTGGCGGTGGTGTGCATGTGCAGGTCGGCGCGGATGTCGGCAAGTTCGACGAGCGGGGGACCGGCGATGGCATCGCCGACTTTGTAGGAGGATTCAGCAAGCGCGACTTCGCCGCGGTCTTCGCGCAACTCCGGCGGGACCCAGGCGAGTTTCAGTTTCTTAAATACATCCTCTTCGGTTTTGCCCGCAAGGGATTTGTCGGCGTCCTGCTTGGTCAGGCCCCACTCGTTTAGCTTCATGCCCATCGAGATGGCGCGTTCGCGCATCTTGACGTTGTGTTCCTTGCTGCCGGTGAAGTACATGAGTGCAGCGCCGTAGCTTTCGGCGGGGACGACACGCAGATCGACTTGCATCTGGCCTGATTGTTCATTCGTGCGGACCGAGCTTTTCGTTTCGCCTTTGGCGATCACATCCGCGACAACATCAAGATTGACGAAGGAGTCCATGATGGCGGGGGCGTCATCAGGCTTGGCTTCGACGAGCAGGTCGATATCGCCGATGGTTTCCTTGCCGCGTCGGAGGCTGCCCGCGTAGTCGATGCGTTTAACCTGCTTAAGTTCGCCTAACTTTTCAACGAACCAGAGTGCGAGCGGCAGGGCCTGGCCGATCTTCGCACGTTTGCCTGCCTGCTTGGCGAAGGCGAGGTTCTTCTTGATGTTCTCGATCTTCTTTTTGCCGAAGCCCTTGAGTGATTCGAGTTCGCCGGTGTCGAGCGCTTTGGTCAGCGAGGGGATATCTTCAAGGCCGGCCTGTTTCCAGAGGATGGAGACGGTCTTGGGGCCGAGGCCCGGGATGTCGAGCATCTTGATGACGCCGGGCGGTACCTTGTCGAATAGTTCGATCGCTTCGGGCAGGCCGCCTGTCTCGATGAATTCCTCGATGCGGTCGGCCATCCCCTTGCCGATACCTTCAACCGCGCGCAGGTCTTTACTTTCCATGGACGCGACATCGTCGGTGAGTTCACCCAAAACGCGGGCGGCTTTCTGGAAAGCGATAACCTTGAAGCGATTGGCCCCGAGGACTTCGAGGACATCCGCCATCTGCTGGAAGATGCGCGAGAGCTTGGCGTTGGTCTGTGACATCTCTTTAGCTTAGCAAGGGGAGCGGGGAATCCAACTTTTATGGGCGGGGCTTTATCGGGGACGTGCACAGTGTACTGCCTGCAGTGCGTCGCACTGCAGTTATGAAAGAAGAGAGTTATTCGTACGGTTTTGGGTCAGAGCAGTGGTTCGATGGCTTGTTTTGAGCGGGGGATCCAGACGGTCATTTCGCCCTTGCCGCGGTGGGCCCAGGCGTAGTAGGGGATGGCGGTGATGGGGGTCTGGTCTTCAGCGGTCGTGGTGATTATCTGCACGCCACCGAGCAGGTCGTCTTGGAAACGGGTGCCGAGTTTTGCATCGTCGGGCAGGACGAGGTTGGGCACGTTGGCGTCAGAGATGTCCGGGTGTTCAACGCAATAGACAAGTGGGCCACGTTGCAGCGCGGCGCGGCCGCGGTTGGCTTGGACACGTTCGTGCGTCAGTACGCGGCGGGCCGGCATCGGCAGGTCGAGCGTGATCGTGTCGCCGACTTGCCAATTGCGTTCGATAGCAAGGTAACCGTTTCCTAGTTTGCCATTGATCGTGATCGGTTCATCGTTGACTTTGACGGTTGGCGTTTCTCTGCATTCATCGGCGAAATGATAGAGATCGCTTGCGACGACTTCGTTGCGTGCCCAGCCGGGGATGCGCAGGCGGAGCGTGAAGGATTCGCCAGCGCGTTCGGGCGTGAGTGTGATCGAGACTTTGCCGTCCCAGGGGTAGTTGGTCTGCTGCTCGATCTTGATGGTCTGGTCGGCAACGTCGACGGCGGCTTCCCCCTCTGCAAACAGATTGACAAAAACCACATCATCACAGACGGCGTACATGTATCCGCCGACGGAAGCGATGAAGCGCGTCATGTTGCTCGGGCAGCAGGCGCAGCCGAACCACGGGCTGCGTTCTTCTTCGCCTTTGCTTGCCAGCGGGTTGGGATAGAAGAAGGATTTACCATCGAGCGCGACGCCGCTGATGACGCCGTTGTACAAGGAGCGTTCCATGACGTCGATGTACTTCGCGTCGCCGTGCAGGCAGAACATGCGGTGGTTCCAGTAGACGTTGGCGATGGCGGCGCAGGTTTCGGCGTAGGCGGTGAGGTTGGGCAGCTCGTCGTTCTTGCCGTAGGCCTCGCCCTGATGAAGTGCGCCGGTGCCGCCGGTGAGATAGAGCTTGTGTGCGGCGACGTTCTGCCAGATACGGTTGATAGCGTTCAAGTAGTCGATGTCGCCGGTAAGCGCGGCGATGTCGGCCATGGATGCGTACATATAGTTGGCGCGCACGGCATGGCCCACGGCTTCGGATTGCTCGGTGACGGGTACATGGTCTTGTGCGTATTCCCCGAAGAGTTTGCGTTTATCAGCGTTGCGTCCGCGGCGGTCGAGCAGCGTCTTTGTCAGCTCGAGATACTTCACATCCCCGGTGACTCGGTAGAGCTTGATGAGGCCGAGTTCGATTTCCTGGTGGCCGGGTATGTCGATCTTGTCATCATCGGCAAAGGTGTCGTAGATGAGGTCGGCGTTCTTGATGCAGACATCAAGCAGGCTGCGCTTGCCTGTGGCGAGGTAATGTGCGACGCCGGCTTCGAACATGTGGCCCGCGTTGTAGAACTCGTGCGACCATTCGAGATTATCCCAGCGATCTTGCTTGGGCCCGCAGACAATTTTGCCGAAGCGGTCGGACGTATCGCGCGCGGTGTAGAGCGTGTAGAGGTAGCCGTCGGGTTCCTGCGCGGCGGCGATGTGGCTGATGATCTTATCGAGGTAGGCGTCGAGCCTGGGGTCGGGCTGAACGTGCAGGCTGTAGGAAGCGCCTTCGATGATCTTGGTGACATCGGTATCGTCGAAGCCGAAGTCGCCTTTCCACTGCCCTTCGATCTGGCCGGCGGCGATGCGGAAGTTATCGATCCGGCCGGTGGTTTCGCAGTGTTTGAATGCGAAGGGGATGGTGACCTTGCGGTTGGTTTCGAGGCGCGGCCGCCAGAACGCGTCGTTGATATCGACGGATGTGAACGGCACGGGTCGGTAGGCGTAATCCTGGCCCGCTGAATCCGTGAGCCTCTCTGTACGAACTTTCATCATATTCAGCCATCCTCTGAACAGTCATCTGGGGATAACCCGGACATTCTAGCTTGAGTATTTTTCAATGATGTAACGCCTGATTTACAGCAGGTTCGTTTCATTCCCCGTTCAATTCGGGGGCTTGGCTCGGGGCGTGGACGGCGGTATGCTCGGGCGATGAAGTTGATCGATTGCGGTCCCGAATATTGTGAAGCGATCCGTGCTATTTTCAATGACGCGATCGTAAAATCCACGGCTGTCTATGACTACAAACCCCGGTCGGCGGAGATGATCGGCGAGTGGTTCGCGGGTAAGCAGCGGGACGGCTTTCCCGTCATCGGGCTTATCACGGATGAGGGGGAACTGATGGGGTTCGGCAGCTACGGCCGATTCCGCCCGTTCCCGGCATACAAGTACACGATCGAGCATTCGATCTATGTCGCGGAAGGCTTTCGCAGGCAGGGGCTGGGCAAGCGACTGCTGGAAGAACTCGTGATCCGGGCGAAGGCGCAGCAGTTTCACACGCTGATCGGGGTGATCGATTCACAGAATACGGCCAGCATCCGGATGCACGAAAAATACGGATTCAGAAACGTGGCGACGATCCCGCAAGTCGGGTTCAAGTTCGGCAGGTGGCTTGACCTGTGCCTGATGCAACGGGTGCTGGATACGCCGAGTGAGCCGGTGGATGGCTAAGCGACAGGTGAGTCGGGGGTCTGGTGTCGAGCAGGTGGGGGGGCGTTGATTCGATACCGGGCTGGCCATAGACTGAACCAAGCGTGTCGGAGACACACACCCCAACAATCCCCCAACAGGCTATTTTCACAAATGAGCCAAAGCATGACGCCCATGGCCAACAAGCCCGATTCCACCCATCCGCAAAACCCAACCGAACAAAGCAATCCGTTCGCACACCGGCACATCGGTCCGAGCGCTGATGACCGCAAGCTGATGCTAGAGCAGATCGGTTGCGCATCGATCGATGAACTGATCAACCAGACCGTGCCGAAGGATATCCGCTTAAAAGAGCCGCTGAAGCTCGGTGAGCCGATGCGCGAGGATGAGGCGCTGGCACGGCTGAAAACGATCGCAGGCTCGAACAGAATCGCCCGGTCGATGATCGGGATGGGGTATCACGGCACGATCACGCCCGCGCCGATCCTGCGGAACATTTTAGAGAACCCGCTCTGGTACACGGCCTACACGCCGTACCAGCCGGAGATCAGCCAGGGCAGGCTCGAAGCGCTACTTAACTTCCAGACGATGGTCAGCGACCTGACGGGATTGCCCTTGGCGAACGCTTCGCTGCTTGATGAGGCGACGGCGGCGGCGGAGGCGATGGCGATGTGTCATGCGATCGCGCGGCAGAAGAAGCCTGTTTTCTATGTGGCCGATGATTGTCATCCGCAGACGATCGCGGTGGTGAAGACGCGCGCGACTACGATGGGGATTGAAGTTCGTGAGATTGATGCACAATCAGAAAACGCCCACGGATGGCAATCCGTGGGCTTTACCGATGCGTGCGGTGTGCTGGTGCAGTATCCGACGACGGATGGGCGGGTTGAGGATTACGCGCCGCTTGCGGAGAAAGTGCATGAAGCGGGGGCGTTAATGGTAGCGGCGTGCGATATTCTGGCGCTGGTGTTGCTCAAGCCGCCGGGCGAATGGGGGGCGGACATCGCGATCGGCAGCACGCAGCGGTTCGGCGTGCCGATGGGTTTCGGCGGGCCACACGCGGCGTACATGGCGACGCACGAACAGCACGCACGCAAGATGCCCGGGCGTATCGTCGGCGTATCCAAAGATGCACACGGCAACCCGGCGTATCGACTCGCGATCCAGACACGTGAACAACACATCAAGCGAGATCGCGCGACATCGAATATCTGTACCGCGCAGGTGCTGCTGGCGGTGATTGCGGGGATGTACGCGGTGTATCACGGGCCTGAGGGGTTGAAGCGGATCGCAGAATCCGTTCACCAAAAAGCAGTTCATCTAAGAAATCGCTTGGCCGCAATTGGATACTACACGCCAGAACGTAGCTTCTTTGACACCGTGTATATCCAGCTTGATGAGCAAAGCTATGTAATCGGTGCGTCTGATGCTTTGACCGAGTTGGCTGTCGCATCCGGATTCAATATACGAAAGCTCAGCACGATCGAAGTGTGTATCACCGTTGATGAAACCACATCAGATGATGACATCGAAGTGTTGGTGCATGCCCTGATGCCATTGACAAAAAATCCGGTGAGCCCTGTGCATCCCTACGAATGCACCACCAAGGAGTTGCCTCATCGAGAGTCTGGCATCCTCACGCATCCGGTCTTCAACCGTTATCACGCCGAGCATGAGTTTTTGCGATACACGACGCGGCTTGCATCCAAGGACATCACCCTGGCGAACAGTATGATCCCGCTGGGTTCGTGCACGATGAAGCTGAACGCGGCGAGCGAGATGCTTCCCATCACGTGGCCGGAGTTTGCGAACCTGCATCCGTTTGCGCCGAAGAATCAGGCGGGGGGTTATGCGAAGCTGTTCGCTGATCTTGAGATGTGGCTTGCGGAGATCACCGGCTTTGCTGCGGTATCGCTGCAGCCAAACGCCGGCTCGCAGGGCGAATACGCGGGGCTGCTTGCGATCCGCAGGTATCACGAAGCTAACGGGGATACACAGCGCGATGCGTGCCTGATCCCCGTCAGCGCACACGGCACCAATCCTGCGTCGGCAGTGATCGCGGGGATGCGTGTCGTGGCGGTCAACTGCAAAGATAACGGCGATATCGATGTCGACGACCTGCGCGTCAAGGCCGAAGAACACAAAGACAAACTCGCTGCACTGATGATCACGTACCCCTCGACGCACGGCGTGTTCGAGACAACCATCAAGGAAGTCTGCAAGATCATCCACGACAACGGCGGGATGGTTTACATGGACGGTGCGAACATGAACGCGCAGGTCGGGCTGTGCAGGCCCGGTGATATCGGCGCGGATGTGTGCCACCTGAACCTGCACAAGACGTTCTGCATCCCGCACGGCGGGGGCGGGCCCGGCATGGGGCCGATCGCGTGCAATGAGGCGCTTGCACCGTTCTTGCCGGGCGATCCGTTAACCGGTGACATGCCCGTCAGCGCCGCGATGTATGGCAGTGCATCGATTTTGCCGATCTCTTGGATGTACATCGCGATGATGGGCGGCGACGGTTTGAAGCAGGCGACCGAGGGCGCGATCCTTAACGCGAACTACATGGCGGCGCGGCTGCGTGGCCATTACGACGTTCTCTATACCGGCGAGAACGGCCGGGTCGCGCACGAATTCATCATCGACTGTCGACCGTTCGAAAAATCGGCACACGTGCGCGTCGAAGACATCGCCAAGCGCCTGATGGACTATGGCTTCCACAGCCCGACGATGAGCTGGCCCGTCGCGGGGACGCTGATGATCGAGCCGACCGAAAGCGAATCGAAAGCGGAGCTGGATCGGTTGTGTGATGCCTTGATTTCAATCCGCGATGAGATCCGCAAGATCGAATCGGGCGAACTCGATCAGGATGACAACCCGCTGAAGCACGCGCCACATACCGCGGAAGCGGTGAGTGGTGACCATTGGCCACACACGTACCCGCGCAGCCTGGGCGCGTATCCTGTTGACCGCTTGCGCGAATACAAATATTGGCCGCCCGTCGGGCGCGTAGACAATCCGTACGGCGACCGCCACCTGGTCTGTACCTGCCCGCCGATGGAAGAGCACGTCGGGGCGTGAATAGACCTATTGAAGCACGCCTAATAGCCGCACGCTGCCAGCGTGCGCGTCGTTGATCTATTGACTAACAGGCGCGCGACCTGGCAGGTCGCGGCTATTGGGTATTCGGATTGAAGTGCACTGTGCTGTAAAACAAGTGACTCAATCCGTATCCAATCGATACCGTATCTCGTGTATCGTCTGGCAAGCTCGGAACAGATGGTTACCCCAATGTGTTTCGAAAAAAAGCGCCAGTTCCATGTGGCTTCCGCTATAGTTTCGGGTGTCTGTTGTTCCCAGAGGCGCAAACCGTTTTTCAAATCAGTATAGATATCGGTAAGGTCGTCAAAAAGCAGCTCGGCCCGTGTCGCCGTGAACTTCCCGACAAAATCGAGCCTGTCTCGATCGCTGCCATGCAATTCAAATAGTTCAGCCGATTCTTTGCGGACGGCCTCGGCAATTGCGACTTGAATACTACCACGCTCAGAACTGCTCAACCTCAGGGATTCATACTTCTCTTTTTCTATCGGGTGACAACACTTGTCGACCGGCAAGATGGCTGTGTATAGGTGTGCGAGCAACTCTTCAAGCGTAAGGTATAGATCGCCGCTCTTGTTGGTTTTTAGCGACTCGATAAACGCACAGTAATGCTCCGCCTGTGCAGCGAAGTCGGCGATTATTCTTATTTCACCTTCACGGCTATGCATGAGCAGACGACGCACGGGTAGCGTTTAATACTGTTATTACACACACCTCAGCCGCATGCTGCCAGCGTGCGCGTGGTTGATCTATTGACTAACAGGCGCGCGACCTGGCAGGTCGCGGCTATTGGGTGTTCGGTAATTGAGATTCAGCTTTTGTCCTCTTCCGTCGCTTTGCCTGCTGCGGGGCGGAAGGATTCGTCGATGCGGCGGACCAGGGCCCAGTCGTCTTTGTAGGAGACGGGCGTGAAGCCGGTGACGTCGTCGGTGAGTTGCGACGCGGCTGTGGTGCCTTGGGGGTTGAAGTCCATGATGGCGGACTTGATCTTGTCTGCCAGTTCGGGCTTGAGGTTGTAGACGTAACCGATCGCCAGCGGCGGGAAGTGCTCGGAGGTGTAGATCGTGGTGAAGGCCGACTCTTCGATGTCACCGGCGGCGATGGCTTGGTCCAGCAGGTCGCTGGCGACGGCGGCTGCCTGGTATTTGCCTTCGGCGATGCCCTTGATGGATTGTTCGTGGCCGCGCGAGAAGATGAAGTGGTAGTCGGCGTCCGGGTTGAGCCTGAACTGACGCAGCAGCACTTCCATCGGGGCCTTGCAGCCGGAGTTGGACCCGGCGGTGGTGAAGGCGATTTCCTTCCCCTTGAGGTCTTCCGGCTTCTTGATAGGGCTGTTGGCCGGGACGATGATCTTCATCGTGTAGGTTTGTTTCTGCTCACCGACCGCCGGTGTGGCGATAGGGACGAAACCGCAGGACGCGACGGCTTCGGGGATGTTGCCCGTGTTGATCGCGGTGATGTGCAGGCGTCCTTCTTCGATGGCTTTGAGTTGATCGGGCGCATTTTCAAAACGGATGTACTGCACGGGCTTGCCTGTCACCTGCGCGAGGTGCTCGACCAACGGCTGCCAGGCCTGTTCAGACTTCTCGGCTTCGGGCGAGGCGACGAAGGAGAAAAGCAGAGCCTGCGGGTCGATCCATTTGGTTTGTTCGGCGGGTGGATCGGCGACGAGATCGCCGTCGGCATCGGTCAGGCCCTCAGCCATTTCGCGCGGCTGCGGGTCGCTGAGGCCGAAGATCTTTTTGGTTCGTGAAGCATCGACCTGTGGCAAGCGTTGCTTACCGATCTGGAACGCAACGATCGCGATGATGATCACAACAATGATGCTTACCATCAGCCGTGCCATTGAAATCTTTTGTCCTTTCGCGCCGTCTTGTTGGGATTCGGTCATTGCAGAAACCTCGTCAGCTTGGATATGTAACCATTCGTACGCACGTCAGCCACAGACACGGCATGACGACAGAGCCTTACAGTGTCGGTGTTTATGATTCGCGGTCAAGCGCGTAATGGAAGTTTGCCCGCCATCCGAACCGCAAGACAACCATAACCATCTTCAAACAATATTCTTAGAGGCGGCGTTAGAAAATTAGGATTTGATGAGCCCCATGGGTTTGTCGTTGGCATCATATTCGGGGAAGAACTGGTGGCTGTCGGCCTGGAAGCCGTAGAGCCCGGCGAGGACTTCGGCGAAGACGTCGCGGAAGTCGGTGTATACGGGCAGGTCGCGCCCTTCGTAGAGGTTGCGGCTGCCGAGGCCGGTCCACTTGCCGAAGACCTTGCCGCCGTTGATGGGCCCGCCGACCAGCAGCATGTATCCGCCGTGGCCGTGATCGGAGCCGCTGTTACCGTTTTCGCGCGCGGTTCGGCCGAACTCGCTCATGGTCATGACGACCGTGCGGTCGATCGCCGGGCCGATGTCTTCGACAAACGCTTCGATGGACTGCGAGACGTTACCCATCATCTGGCCGAAGACGCCGGCGCTGCCGCCTTGCATGGCGTGGTGGTCCCAGCCGTTGTAATCGATCGCGGTGACTTCCAGGCCGACGCCGGCTTTGATGAGCCGCGCCACATCGCGGAACTGCCTGCCGAGGTTCGACTCGGGGTATTTGACCGCGGTGTTGTACGCTTCGTTGTTGAGGACTTCATTAAGACGGTTGAGGCGCGTGATGCCTAGTGCGCCGGCTTCGACGACGCGCTGTTGGCCGGTAGGTGGCGCGTCGGTTGTTTGATCGGTGGCTGGCGTCTGATTCTTGGCCGTGTCTTTTTCATCATCGCAGCCATAGAGGCTCGCAAATGCGCTGGCGGCTTTTTGTGCTTCGGGATCGGGCACGGCCAAGGCGGGGTATTGACCTCGCATGCTACGGGGGAGCACGGGCTGGAAAGTAACTGCGCGCAGGTCGGAGTCGTTGGCGGACTTGGTGAGATAGAGATAACGATTGAGCCAGCCTTCGGTGACGCTCTTGATCCCGGGGGCGGCGCGTTCCATAAAGTCCTGAGCGTCGAAGTGGCTGCGTGTCGGGTGTGTGGAACCCGCGTTGACGACCGCAGCCATGAGTTTCTTTTTGTACAGCCGTGCGAGGCCTGCCATGGACGGATGAAAACCGAAGTAACGACTGAAGGCGATGACGGACTGGTTGTTATTTGCGCCGCCGGGGCCAGGGATAGCAATGGTGGGGCGGAGGTTGTAGTACGTCTGGTCGCCGTAGGGGATGAGCGTGCTGAGCGGATCGGACCCGCCACGCAGGTAGAGCACGACAAGTGTCGGTTTACCTGTAGCTTCTGCGGCGTTTGCGCCGAAGACGTTGTACGGCCCGAACGTACCGAGCCCGGCAGCGCCCAGGGCGAGCGAGCCGGTGGTCTTCATGAATTGCCTGCGTGTTGATGGCATGTGAACTCCGATTTTTAGCCGCGAATGAACGCCAATGGACGCGAATACAGAATGCGTTTATTGGCGTTGATTCGTGTTCATTTGCGACTCACTTCTTCGCGCCTTCGCGGTTCATTCTACTGCTGCTGAAACATCGGTGAGCCAAGCACCAGGCCCGTGGCATTCTTGGCTTCGGGTTTATCACCCAACGCATTTTCCAGGTCATCCCAGCCGTTGATGTCGCTGCCGCCTAAGAGTTTTTCAGCAAGCGTGCGTTTCAGGATGGCGGGGTCATCGGCTTTCAAATCACTGAAGAATGTCTTGGGCAGTTTCACGCCGGCGAGTCTGTCCTCGGCAAGTCGCAGGGCGAAGTCCCAGCGATACATCAACACGCCGGGGTCGAGCCATGCCTCGGCGGTGTCGGCGTAACCGGTCGGATCGACGCAGCTATACACGGGCTGACCCATCCGGCGAAGCGCTTCGCGTGTGCCGTTGTAGTTCGTCACCTGCGCATCGGTTGCACGCAATGACGCGATGACAAACTCGAAAGGCGTGCGGAACTTGGCGCGGTAGTTGGCGGGGTCTTTGAATGCATCACTGAAGAGGATCGCTTCGTAGACGCGTGTCAGGTCGCCGTCGGTTTCTTCGAATACTTGCGCGACGTGATCGACGAGTTCTTCAGGTGGATCGTCGCAGACAAGGTATCGGCAGAGTTTGAACGAGATGAAGCGTGCGGTCTGTTTGTGTTCACCGAGCGCTTTGAGCAAGCGCACACCGCCGGCCTCGCCCTCATCGCCGTCAAAATACATCCCAAGAACGTTCTTGGGTCCGTCGTCGTGCACCTCGGGGCGGAAGCGGAAGCCGTAGCCTGCGCCGTCGCTCATCATGGTCATGGATTCGCCGGTCCGCCCGGCCGTCCAGCCTGTGAGTAGGCGTGCCAACTCGGTGACGTCGTGCTGAGAGTAGCCGCCCTTACGGTTTTCGTTGTCGACGCCGAGCGTGTGCAGTTCCATCACCTCGCGAGCGTAGTTTTCGTTGAGCCCGCGTTGTCGGCCGAGTGACTGGACGATGCGTGGCTGGTAACGCTTGCTCTCGAAGCGTGTCATCAGGCTCTGTTCGCGTTCGCTCAATGGTTTCTGGCTGACATCGTTGTCGAGGTAGATGAGCATCGCCGGGTGGCGTGCGGAGGCGAGCAGCATGTTGGAGAACTTGCCGAACATGTGTCGGCGGATCACCGTCTGCTCGTAGTTGGCGGCGAGGTATTGCACCTCATCTTTGTTCTGATCGATATTGAAGTGGTTGCGCCAGAACTCGGCCATGACTTCTTCAAAGCGGCATTCGCTGTGCGTCGCACGATGGAGAACTGAAGCAGTCAACTCGCGGTTGAGTGAGTAGCGCAACTCATTGCGTTTCTTGATCTCGTCCTGGGTCGGCGGATTGTTTTCGTATGCGGGCTGATATTCGTAGAACACCTGGTCCATCGTCATGGTCAGAGACGGGTAATGCTTGCGGACGTAATCATTGCATGCATCGTTGTCGATCGAATCCGGATCAAGCTGTTGTCGGACCCAGGTTTCCCAGCCCATCTCGACGACTTTGTCGACTTCACCGGGTGCGGGGCCGAACCCCATGCGCGTGAGTACGTGACGGGCCATCTGATGTTCGGTGAGTGCGTCGTCGGCATGCAGGGGTGTTGACATGCACAGCAGACAAACCATGGTGAATATGGTGTGCCGAAAAACACGGTGGATTTGTAAACAATCAGTGCGCATGAGAGCTCCCGCCAACGCATACGATGGTATGTGGTGGGATGTTACAAGTAAAGGTTTTTCTTTGTTCGGCGCGGGTCTTGAACCATGGAGACCTTCGGTCAGCTACAAGGCGGGGTCGGGAGACCCGAGCCGAGCGCAGAGCGCATCAGCCCTTCAACCCGCTGCTTGCGGTGCTCTGCACGAAGTAGCGTTGGGCGGCGAAGAACAGGAGGATGCAGGGGAGCATGGTGACGAAGCTTGCGGCCATGAGCAGTTGCACGCTGGTGGTGCCGTACTGGCCGTTGAATGCGTTGAGCGCGAGGGTGAGTGTGCGGTTCTCGGGGCTGTTGAGGTAGATCAGCGGGCCGAGGAAGTCGTTCCACGTGAACATGAATGTGTAGATCGCGACGATCGCGATGACGGGGCCGGATAGCGGCAGCATCAGCCACCAGTATATCTTCCAGTTGCCCGCGCCGTCGATGCGCGCCGCTTCAACCAATTCTTCGGGGACCTGCGTGAAGAACTGGCGGAACATGAAGACGTAGAACGGCGAACCCAGCCACATCGGGATCACCAGCGGCCAGATCGAATCGATCATGCCCAGGTGCCGGAAGATGATAAACAGCGGGATCATGCTGACCTGCGGCGGGAGCATCATCGTCGAGAGCATCAACATGAACAGGAAGTTGCGCCCGCGGAAACGGAAGCGCGCAAAGCCGAAGCCGACGAGGCTCGACGAGAGGATCTGCCCGATCACGCAGAGCACGGTGATGACGGTGGTGTTCGCCAAGGCGTTCGTAAACTTCATGTGCTTCAGCGAATTGGGGTAGTTCTCCCAGCGCGGGGTGAGTTTGCGCTCGATGTCCGATTCCTGGACGATGTATTCGCTACCCGTGCGAGGATCGTTTTCACCTGCTTTTAGCGTGACGCGGATCGTGCCATCGTCGAACTTTTCGCCGAGCGCAACTTCGATGGATTCGCCTTCAACATCGATGTAGGACGCCATGGGCAGCAGCGTCGGCGGGATCTTGCTTGCTTCGGCTTCGGTCTTGAGACTGTTACTGAGCATCCAGTAGAACGGGACCAGCAGCAGGAACGCACCGAAGAAGAGCAGGGAATAGACCAGAATCGTATGACCGTCGGGGCGTTTGCGGGCCGGGCGGTAAACCGCCCTCTGCCGCGCGTCCAGATCAGAGTTGGGGCTTAACTTCGTCATTATTTGAGCCCCTCATAATGGACCCAACTCTTGCTTGTCTTGACGACGAAGAGGGTGAGTACAAGCAGGACAAGGAACAGCACCCACGCCATCGCGGAGGCGTAACCCATCTTGTGGTATTCGAAGGCTTCGCGGTAGAGCTTCAGGACGTAGACGAGTGTTGCGTTGCCGGGTCCGCCGTTAGTCATGACGTAGACCTGCGTGAAAACCTGGAACGAACCAATGATGCCCATGACGAGGTTGAAGAAGATCAACGGCGATAGCTGCGGGAGCGTGACATTGAAGAACGCACGCATGCGGCCGGCCCCGTCGATGGTCGCGGCTTCGTAGAGCGATTCGGGGATGCCCTTGAGGCCCGCAAGATAGATCACCATGCCGGCGCCGACGCCCCACAAGGCCATGATGACGTAGGCGGGGATCGCGGCGGTCTGCGCGTTGGTGCCGAACCAGTCGGGAGGAACACGGTCCAGCGGTGCGAGTAATGGTATGAGTATCCTGTTGATGATGCCTTTCTGGTTGTCGAACATCATCACCCACAAGGTTGCCAGCGCGACGCCGGAGACGACCGAGGGGACGAAGAAGATCGTGCGGTAGATCGCGATGCCGCGGACTTTCTGGTTCATCAGCACGGCAACGAGCAACGCCAGTACCTGGCCGAACGGCACAGCCAGCAGTGCGTAATAGGTGGTGACCCACACGCTGGTAAGGAAGTTGGAGTCGTAGTTGACCATGTGCCCGAAGTTCGCCAGGCCGACGAATTCGGCTTCGTGCAGCGGCTGCATGCTGGTCCAGCGAGATAACGCCAACAGCAGCGATATCAGCATCGGGCCGAAGGTCAGCAGCAGGAAGCCGATGATCCAAGGTGAGATAAATATCCAGCCGGCACGTTCCTGTGCACGATCGATCGCGCCGAGCTTTTCGCGACGCAGCCAGAGGAACAGGACGACGATGGCTACGAAAAGCAACCCCGCCGCGGAAGATGTCACGATCTTCCAGGGCATCTTGGGATACGAGCGGTTACGCAACGGCGACTTCAATTCCTCGAGCCAGCGCGACTCAATATCTTTCGCGGCCTGCTGCGGTGTTTTTTGATTCAAACGGATCGCGCGTTCGGTTTCATCCTGAAGGATGCGAACGAATTCGGATTCGGCGGGCAGTTGCCCGAGCCGGCTGACGTCGATCAGGTCGACGAAAAGTTTCGCGTTGGCGGGGCGCTGGTCGGGCTGAAGGAAGTCATCGCTTTCCGCAACCGAGCGGATACAAGGCACGGCGAGGCCGGACCGGGCGGTGAGTACCTGGCCGTCGGGCCCGCAGAGGAACTTCAATAACTCGAAGGCTTCATCCGGGTGTTCCGTTGTCGATGACATGGACCATGCGGTGGTCGCGATCGCGGTAGCACGAGGTACGCCGGGCGTGTGCGGCATGGGGACGACATCCCACTCGAAGCTGTCGATCGAACGGAAGCGTGGCGTGCGCCATCGGCCGATCGGCCCGACGACGCCGATGCGGCCGGTGTAGAACTCCTGTTCACCGAGGCCCTGTGCGTCTCCGCTGGAAGCGTTGTAAGCAGTCTGGTCAACGAAGCGCATCCGGCGGACACGTTCGAGCGCGGCGATGGCGGGCGGGTCGTCTATGGTGACATCTTCAAAGTCGCTGCCGTTGAAGTAATCCCCGCCATGCGACCAGACGATGTCACGGAGCACCAGCGCCCAGCTTGCGATGACCGAGCCGTAGACCTTGCCGTTGGGGTCTTCCAGAGCGGTGATCTTCTTCATGTCCTCTTCGAACTCATCCCACGTCCAGCCGTCGTAAGGCACATCCACGCCGGCCCTTTGGAAGAGCTGGAGGTTGGCGTACATGACCATGGGTGTGAAGTCTTTGGGGATGCCGTAGAGAGGTCCCTCGCCGATAGTGCCGTCCTCGAAGCGGTAGGCGTTGACGATGACGGGGAAGAAGTCGCTGATCCAGTCGTTGCCGGTCTCTTTGACATCCTGATCGATGCGTTCGTCGATCGGGGCGAGCAGGCCCATGCCCGCCATCTTGGGCACTTCTTCTGCCGGGAGATAAAACAGGTCCGGCGGATCGCCCGCAGCAAACATGGTGTTGAGCTTGGTCATGTAGTCCGAAGCGTGCAGCCGGTTGATCTTGATATCCGGGTGCTCGGCCTCGAACTGGTCGACGAGTTTCTGGACGATTTCGATTTCGTCGTTGTCGCCCCAGTGGAGGATGGTCAGTTCGGTGCGCGTATCGCTGTTGGTGAGGTCCAAACGTTTGACGGCCCGGATGCCGACGTCGAAGAACGACCAGACGATGACCAGCGCCGCCGCGAAGGCCAGGAGCCATCGAAGTACGCGGGCCAGGGTCATGGTGTTTACCTCCAAAGGTGCCGCATGAGAGCGGTGGGTCTGATTTCGTTTACTATAGCATATTTGCTATATTTTTCTACCACCAACCGTGCCTGGAGCCTGCTGGCGGGGATTTATCTCATCTGAGTCCTGTCCGAGAGCACCGCCGATCCGTAGGCCGGGAGCGTAAGTATAACAGTACTGTTATACATTAGTTTATCGCCGTTGTCTTCGTTCACAATCAGCCTCGGCCGCGCGGTCGGGTCGGCGGGGTCGGCCGGCACAACTTTGGCCTGGGCGGGATCGAGCCAGTCGATCAGTTGCACACCCTCACCATTCGCGGCGAGGTTCAGCGTGACCTGCCGAGGTTTGTCTGAGCGGTTGAGGACGATGTAGACGTGGTCGTTGTCGAGGTCGCGCGCGTAAGCCAGGACGCCGGTTTCATCATCCGCGATGAGTGTGCGGAAGAAGCCGCGGCGCAGCGATGGCAGGCCGTGACGCAAGGCGATCAGGCGCTGATACCAATCGAACAGGTCCTGATCGAAGGTGACGTTCGGATCGTCGTAAGGCATCAGGTCCTGCCAGATCATGGGCATGCGATTGGATGGATCATCCGGGCCCCACATGCCGGCTTCCGTGCCGTAGTAGATCATCGGCGCGCCGACGAACGTCATCTGGCAGACGAGTTCCTGCTTCATGCGCTTGCGCTGCTCGGCGTTAGGTTTGTCGAGGCTGTAGTCGGGGCCGGTGTCCTGCATGCGATTGGCGGTGTCGTAGCCGCAGTCGGGATTGACGAACATGGATGCAAGGCGGTCGGTGTCGTGGCTGTCGAGCATGTTCTGCATGACCAGCGCGGCCTGGAGCGGATAGGCATAGACCAACTGATTGAGCAGCGCAGAGAATCCACTTGGGCTAATGCACGTTTTCACATCGACGAAGAAGTCCTGCGCGGGGATGGCGAACTGGTAGTTCATCACCGCATCAAATTGATCGCCTTCCAGCCAGGGCTGCGCCCACGTCCAAACCTCGCCGGTGATGATGGCATCTGGATTGATGGACTTGACGTGTTTGCGCCACTCGATCCAGAAGGGGTGCGGGATATCGGGCGCGACGTCGAGGCGCCAGCCGTCGATACCCTTGGACGGATCGCCGTTGGGCGCCATCCAACGTGTTGTGATATCGAAGATGTGTTGACGCGGGCCATCGGCCAGGCCATGCACCGGGTCTTTTTTCAGTAACGGCAGTTGGCCGTTGTCGCGATCCCAGCCGCGCCACTGGATGCCACCGGGCTTGCCGGGTTCGCCGCCGGTGCCCCAGTCGATGATCTCGAACCAGTCGGCGTAGCGAGAGTCTTTGCCGTTCTCTAAAACATCGCGGAACGCGTAGTGCCATTCGCCGACGTGATTGAAGACGCCGTCGATGACGACTTTGAATCCCTGGCGGTGCGCTTCTTCGATGAAGTCGAGGAACAGTTGATCGCCGGGCGTCCAGACCCAGGTGGCGGGGTCGTCGGTTTCGTTTTCGAGGATGGCGGGGTCATACTTGAGCGTGAAGTTGTCGTCGATGTGGCGGAAGTCGCTGGTGTCGTACTTGTGCATGCTCCGGGCTTCAAAGAGCGGGTTGAAGTAGAGCGTGTTGACACCGAGTTTGCGCAGGTAGGGCAGTGCTTCGCGCGCGCCCTGGATGTCGCCGCCGAAGCGTCTGCGCCAGACGTTACCGTGGCCGCGGTAGAAGTTTTCTTCGCCTTCAACCTCGCCGGGCAATGTGGCCCACCAGTCGGCCTGCCATCGCTGCATGTCCGGCGGGTCGTTGGATGTTTCGCCATTTCTGAAGCGTTCGGGGAAAACCTGGTACCACACCGCGTCCTTCGCCCAGTCAGGTGTAACAAAGGAAGGCTGCATGTTGCAGGTATAGGCGGAATGCTTTGCCTGTTCGAGCGAGTCAAAGAGGCCGTCCGCGGAGCGGTATTGGGTAACGTCGCCATCGACCAACTCGAAGAGGTAGCTGACCGGCCTGTCGTCGACCTGGATCAATGCGCCGTAGCGTTCGAGGCCGACCTGTTCGCCGCAGGGTTGCAGCGTGTAGTGTTGCCAATCGTTCGTGTCGCCGGCCGCGACGAGCGCCGACACGCGATCCACATCGCCGGCCTGCACACGGATACTCAGACGCAATAGTGATTGCGAAGCCGCCGCCCGGTCTGGGACATCGCCCGGATCATGAATAACCGCCGAGGCTTCGATGTGGTTTGGCTGCGGCGCAGGCAGGTGACGGGCATCGACACCGACGAGCACCGCGGAGTTCACGCCGTAGTTCCCATCCGGCTGCTCGAATTCCTTGTCGCTGGCCGGGTCGTTGATCCACGTGTCGCCGTTGACGACGAACTTGTACCAGTGCACACCCTCGGGCAGTTTCAACAGGGCGAGGTAAACATCATCGCCACGGTTAAACATCGGCAGCGCGTGGGTCGACCAGCCGTTGAAAGAACCGGCCAGGTGAACGGTTTGCGGTTCAACATCATCGGCAGGCTTGTATTCGAATAGGTGCCAGGTGCCGGAGAGTTGCAGCAATTCATCTGCGTCGGGTCGATACTCGACGATTGCACAGCCATGGACGGGCTTAAGGAGAAGCTTATCTATGCCGGTGTCCGTGCGTACGCCGATCCATGTTGGTTTATCCAGATCCTGGAAGCGATAACGATAAACGAGGCCGTTTTCGGTTTCGGTTGGGATCATCCTCAGCGACGGCGGCGCGTCGGAGGTGTTGAGCCAAAGCGTGTGCTGTTTTGAAACGTGTGTCGCTGATGCGCACGCGGTCAGCGTCAAACCGATCATGCATAGCAGCACGATCGTGTTTAATCGCTTTAACTTGCGGGCGCTTTGGCGGACCGTCATCGGCATGGCTGGTCGTGCTCCATCAGTCAGTCACAATCTTGTTACACACATCCCGGTCAATCACGATAGAGCACCATCATGGAGTGGGGGGGCAGTTCGACTTCGCCGGAGGTTTCGCCGAGTGTTTCGACGCCGGCCAGTTCGTGGTTTACAACAATCTTCCACGTGCCTTCGGGCAGCTCGATCGTGTGCGGGTCCACGAGGCCGTTATATGCCGCGATGATCGTGGGCCACGAATCACCGACCGCTGCGCCATCGAGTTGATACCAGACCGGGCCGGGCCCGTCGTGGAAGTGCATGTGTTTGCGGATCTGTTTGCGTTGCGCCATACGGAACGCGGGGTGTTCGCGGCGTAGCGAGATCAGGCCGCTGACATAGTCGAAGACATCGCGGTACTCGGCCTTGCGTTGCCAATCGAACCTGTTGACCTCGTCGCCGGCGTTGTAGGAGTTGTGGTTGCCTAGCTTGGTTCGGCAGAAGTCGCTGCCGCCGTGCAGGAAGGGGACGCCTTGTGCGGTCAGGACCAGGCCGAGCGAAAGCTTTTGTATGTCGCGTTTCGTAGCATCGTCCGCATCCGGGAGCGTGTGCGTGAGTTTATCCCAGAGCGTGCGGTTGTCGTGCGCGGAGACGTAGTTGATGGTTTCGGTCGGGTTTTCGGCGAAGTCGTCGATCGCACCGGCGAGGCCGTTGCGGACTTCGCGTTCGTGTCCGCCGCCCATGGCAAAGCCGTGTGCTACGCCGTCGAGGTCGCCGCGGATGGCGTTGCGGAAGTGGTCATTGAAGACCGCGACGTGCATCTTCTTCTGCGCACCTTTGGGGAAGTAGGTCGGGCCGCCGCCGGTCCAGGGTTCGCCGTAGATCAGGATGTCCGGGCGTATCTCGTGCAGTGATCTTTCGATCTTCGCGACGGTTTCTTTGTGGGTCATACCCAGCAGATCGAAGCGGAAGCCATCGACGTGGTATTCCTCGACCCAGTAAACCAACGAATCCACGATGTACTTGCGGACCATCGGACGCTCGTCCGCGATGGCGTTGCCCGTGCCTGATTCGTTACGCAGTCGCCCGCCCGGTGTCGTGCGGAAGTAATACCACGGCACGGTCTGATCGAACGGCGAAGCGGCGAAGGACGAACTCGTGTGGTTGTACACCACATCCATCACAACACGGATACCCGCATCGTGCAATCCCTTGACCATCGCCTTGAAGTCTTTGATCGCCTGGGCCGGATCGTCGTAGTCGGTTGAATACTGTGCTTCGGGCACGTTGAACAGGGCGGTCCAGTAGCCCCAGTTGTATTCATCCATCGTGGTGGTGAAGTCCTGCACGGGCAAAAGGTGCACGGTCGTCACACCAAGCTCTTTAAGGTGCGAAATACCCGTGGCAAGTTCGGCATCATTTTTATGTATCAGCCCCAGGTACTTGCCGCGCTGCTGCGGCGGACATGACTCGTCCGCGATGGAGTAGTCACGCACATGGATTTCGTAGATGACTTCATCCGTCGGGCTTGCGGGTGTGGGTGATTTATCTTCATCCCAGCCGGGCGGATCGGTACGGTCGAGGTTGATGACCATCGAACGGCTGCTGTCGCTGGTCGCGGCCTTGCAGTAGATATCCGGGACCTCACGGACTTCATCGTAAGATGTGAACCGGTAGAGGTAGTACACACCATCCAGATCGCCCTCGACGCGTGTGCGCCAGACCGAGCCGGTGCCTTTGTGCATGTCGTGGACTTCGTAAGGCTCGGTATCGTCCGCCGACTTGTACAGCAGCAGTTCAACCTGATCCGCTACGGGCGACCAGGTCGCGAAGGCGGTGGCCTGTGGTGTGTGGTCGCTGCCGAGCGTGGCGCCGAGGTCGTGGAAGGCTTGGTCGGTGAGAATGTCACGAGCGTAGACGATGGCTGGTTCGAGCCCCGGCAATGTGAGTGTCATCGAACGTGAAACCGCATCGAGCGCGATCGGCTCGGTCAAGGTGATCATCAGGTCGCGTGAGCCGGCCTCGCCGTGGCCCAGCACCCGCAGTTCGCCGACCGGGTAGCGTTTGCCGTCGGCTTCGATCCAACCGGGCGGGTCGCTGAGTTGGTCGGCTTTGGCCGGACGGTTCAAGCGGACGTACAACTTGTCCGGAGCGTCGAGCAACGCCCTTTGCACTCGCAACGAAAATTCCAGGTTCGCGGGGTCCATATACACACGTTCCTCACCAGCCAATAACCAAACTTCTGCGACCCCCGAGGCGTTTAAGGATACAAAACGATCCTGGTCGCCCTCTCGTTCCTGCCAATCACCATGGCGGATGATAAAGCCTACACGATCTGCCGGCTCATTGAGTAAAACCTGTGCGTACGCGCCGAAGCCATCCCTGCCTTGCATAGGATAAGCCCCGCCCTGATTGCCTTCCGCCCAGACCCAGGCATTCCAATCGTCGTATCGGCCGTCCGGCCGATGGTAGTGCAAGATCACGACGCCTTCGGCGCCGACCGCCTCGGCAGAGGGTGGGGCGATAGACGGGAAGTCCATCTGATCGAGGTCACCGGATTGGCCTGCCGGTTTGGCGTCTTGAGCTTCATCGATCAACGGCGGGCTGGTCTGGAAGGCTAGCCGGTCCTGGCGGACCCATATCTCGGCGATGCCGTCGGCGTTGACCTCGACCATCCGGTCCTCGTCGACATCCTTTTCGAGCCAGTCGCCTCGGCGGATGATGAAGCCGATCTTTTGTTGGGGCTGCTCGTAAACGGCGACGGCGTAGAGGCCGAAGTCGTCCGAGCCGGTGAAGTCATAGGCAGCGCCTTCGGCCTGCCCGTGCCACGCCCAGAGGTTCCAACCCGCGTAGTCCGCGGCGTCACGGCGGTAGTGGACAATCAGAACGGTTTTGCCGCCGAAGTCTTCAGCGGTTTTACCTTCAGTGAGCGTGGGGGGTTTGAATTCCGCACCGACGGCTGCGCAACACAACAGCCACACACCCAACCAAGCCAGGAGTGCACGCCGTATCATCAACTTGCCTCGCCTTTCCCTGAATCGGGTGGTGCTGATGGATCGGACACGAACGTGTCGACCCGGCCCACAACCCATGGATCAAAAGTTGAAACGCAGTCCGGCCTAGCGTCTGCCGGGGACGATGGACGTCGAGTCACGCAGGACCAGGTGCGTCGCCAGCCGTTCGGCGACGTTTTCCGTCTTGCCGCGGATGCGTTGGACCAGTAGCTCACAAGCCCGGGTGCCTACCTCGTACAGGGGCAGGTGAACGGTCGTCAGGCTTGGATTCACGAACGCCATCTGCTGAATATCATCAAAACCTACGACCGAGACGTCGTCGGGCACGTTTCGGCCTCGCTCGACGAGTTGGTGCATAGCGCCGAGGGCCATCTTGTCGTTGCCGGCAAAGATCGCAGAGACGTCGGGGTGCCTGTCGAGTATTTCGTTAAGTGCCGCAGCACCGCCTTCTTCGGTGAATCGACCGTCAGCGGTCCAGCCGTCATCGCATTCCAGGCCGGCCTCCTGCATCCGGGCGGTGTAGACCTCTAAGACGTCACGAGCGGTCTGGGCTTCGGGAGCGCCGTTAATCAGGGCGATCTGCTTATGACCAAGCTGCAGCAGAACGTTCATGACCTGCTCAGCGCCGCTGCGGTAATCCGCGACGACATAGTCGAGGTTGAGTTCGGGGAAGTAGTTATTGACGCAGAGCATCGGGAAGCCCGCATCGGAGAAGTCGCGGACCCAGTGATGGCGGTCGTTGACGCCGAGGCAGAACATGCCATCAACGAAGCGGCGTTCGAACAGTTCCATGTGCTTGCGTTCGCGCAGGAAGTCGGGCTTGGCGCTTTCGAGCATGATCTTGTGGCCGAGCTTGTCGGCACGGTCGCAGATCCCGCTGAGCAGTTCGCCGAAGTAAGGGTCGCTGAAGGCGTGGCGAAGCGGTGGCAAAAGCACTGCCAGGACGCGTGTGTATTGGCTGGAGAGGCTCTGTGCGAGTCGGTTCGGCCGATAGCCCAGCTTGTCGATGATCCGGCGGACCTTGATCTGGGTGGCCTTGCTGATGCGAGGATTGTCGTTGAGGACCATGGAGACGGTGGCGACAGAGACGCTGGCCTGCTGGGCGACCTCGCGCATGGAGACGCGGCGAGCGCCGCCGGCCCGCGAGCCATTGCCTTGACGGCCACGGACTTGTCCGGGTGTATCTGGCTTGGCTACCAGTTCATTCAGCATGTCAGCCTGACTGTCGGGCATATCCATCGCATCCGGGTTGTACAAAACCTCCAAGGCCCCCGCAACGGCTGCTAAACCGTTAACTGCTTAAACAGTTTAACGGATCGTTGAACACCGTCAAGTAAGTATGGACCAAAGAAGTAAGAAAAACCAGTGGCAGATGCAGATTAATACAGCCCAAAGCGTGGTTTGCGTGCGGTTGAAAATAACACGCAGGTCGCCGGGTCCAGCGAAATACCAAACATTATACTAACATATCTGCTTTGGCGGGCCGTAGCCGATCGTGTTGAAAACGTTTGTGATAATGATATTTACAGCGATAAAACGGGATATTTGCTTGACACGAAACGGCTTGAAGGTATATTCACCAACGGAGGAGAACCCGTGTCGCTTGGACGCTGGGCGGGCCAGGAGAAAACAAGCACCTGTCTGCGACGCATCCTTCAAACGCTTCCGAAGACGGCCGCCCTTACCAGGGCTATTATTTGGCAATCAGATTAAAACGGTTAAGCAAGTTGAGATGACTAGTCAACGCCGTTAATGAAGAGGCGGATCCGGCAACGACGCCGGGTCTTTCACATGAGAGACGTGTTTGCATTCACTTGAAAAGGAGGACGGTATGAAAGGTTACGTAACAGCATTTTCGGCTGCTGCGTTGTTGGCAGCGGCCGGCAGCGCACAAGCGATTGTGGTCGATGGTACGGTCGATGCGGGTTATGGTTCCGCGTTGGCGGTGCAAACGGTACAGACTCAGTTCGGTGATGCCAGCGACCCGACCGGGATGGGTGCCGGTGGCGGCGGTGAGTTGGATGCCGGTTATGCCGTGATCGACGGCGGCCGGTTGTATGTCATGCTTACCGGCAACATCGAGCCCAACTTCAACAAAGTCAGCGTCTTCATCGACTCGAAGGCAGGCGGCGAGAACACCCTCGACGGCTCACTGGCCTACGACTTCTCCGACGTCTCGTCGAACTTCGGCGGCCTGACCTTTGATGCAGGCTTCGAAGCTGACTACCACCTGTTCGGCCGCTGGAACGGTGGCGCGTTCGAGATGGACGTCGTCGATCGCTCAAACAGCACCCCGGGCGCGGAACTCGGTAACTATGGCGCCGCAGACACCGGCGTGGGAACGGGCGTTCAGAGCGGCGCGGTCCTGGCCGGCGGCACCGCCACCACCGGCGCTGATGCCGGCATGTTCCTGACCAGTGACGTGTATTTTGGCTTCAACAACACCAACACCGCCGGCGTCATCGGTGGCGATCAGGCTTCTGATCCCGTCGCTGCCGCTGCCGTGACCACCGGTCTTGAATTCTCCATCGCACTGGCCGACCTCGGCTACACCGGTGGCGACATCAAGATCCACGCTGTCTACGGCAACGGCGACAACAACTACCACTCTAACCAGGTCCTCGGCGGCCTGCCCGCCCCGCAGGGCAACCTCGGTGGCGATGGCGGTGGCAACTTCACCGGCAACCTGGCCGGCATCAACTTCAACCAGTACGCGGGCGATCAGTACTTCGTGATCCCCGAACCGGCCAGCATGGCGCTGCTCGGCCTGGGCGCGCTGGCGATGCTTCGCCGTCGCTGATGATGGGTTCGATGGACGATTGATCCATCGTGTGTGACATTCCTCCCGCGGCGCGGCCCGACCGCCGTGCCGTGGTTTTCAAAAACGAGCTGATTGCATTGGCCCTCCAGTTTTACGGACCGACGCAAAAAAGCTCTGCTAAACAGGCCGATTGCCCCCTCATAGCGCGATCGGCCTACTGAGACAGGCATGAGTCAGGAGTGAAACATGCACCAAGCGGTTGAGCAGTGTTCTATCAGCATCACAACGTCGTCCATGCGAGGGCGGCTTATCACCGGCGCGATGGCGGCCATGGTGTGCTGTCTATCTCCGGCACTTACTCACGCCGAGGATGTTTCGCAGCCGACCATACTCCAGATCTTCGATGCCTCTTGGGAAACGGTTGAGGCGAGGTCGATCGATATGTTCTACGCCGGTTACGGCGCGATCTGGCTGCCCCCGCCGGGACGCGCGGATTCGGGCGATCAGTCGGTGGGCTACGACGTGTACGATCGTTTCGACCTGGGTGATGAAAACCGGTCCACGGGTTACGGCACAGAAACGGGTTTGAAGACCGCGATCGAATCGGCACACAACGCCGGCATCAGTGTCTACACCGACCTGATCCTCAACCACAACGGCTTCAGCGATCTGTCGACCTATGACGGCGGCAACTCCTTCCTGGATGCGGGCGGGTACCCCGGTTTCGTGTTATCAACGGATGGCGATATCGACGGCGACTTCCACGGCGCGTATGAGTCGGGCGACCTGAACGGCCGGCTCTCGGGTCTGGTCGACATCGCACAGGAAAAAACGCATGCTTACATCCGCCATCCTGTCGACCCGAACGATCCGAACAACATCCCGGCCGGGACGACTTATGCGTTTGGCCGCATCGCAAATGTACCGACCGCATCCAACGCACAGTACTACCCGGACATGGACTCGCCCGGCACGGTATTGGATGTCGATCCGGGCCCGGGTGAATACCTGATCACGCGGTACAACTTCAACACGTCTAACCCGATGGCCGGCGACGCGACCGTCGAGACGGCAGAGCAGATGCTGATGCGGCACGCGCAGTGGATGATCCAGGTCATCGGCGTGGATGGTTTCCGTATCGACGCGGCCAAACACTTCCCTGAATCAACGCTCGACATGCTGGACCAGGCGGTATACGCCGCAAGCAACACGATCCAGCACGACGGATCGATCAAGCCGATCTATTCATTCAGCGAAGTGCTTGATGGCAATACCGGGACGGTTCAGACATACATCAATCGCGGGTTAACGAATCAGTACGGCATCGATACTTCGGACAACGAGGTACAAGGCAACCGCGACGCACTGGACTTCTCACTGTTCTTTGCATTGCGGAACAACCTCACGGGTAACGGCTTTGCGAACAACTGGCACAACATCCGTAATTCCGGGCAGGACCTTGCCGACGACGGGCTGCGCAACGGCAGTCAGGGTGTGAGTTTTGTCGGCAGCCACGACAACCTGGCCGGCGGGTTCCCGTATCTGGAGAACGTCGCCTACGCCTACACGCTCATGCTGCCGGGCCAGGCGATCGTATATCACAACGCCGAAGAGTTCGGCGGCGGGCGAGACTTCCCTAACGATGGGCGTGATGATGCGCTTGGCGGGCACAATTCCGACACGCTCACCACACTGCTGGATATCCGAAACTCGCATGGCCGGGGCAACTTCCACGAACGCTGGCTCGATGACGCGTTCAATCCCAGCGGGTTCTCCAACATCTACATCTACGAACGCGAGAACTCCGTGATCGTCGGCCTGAGCAGCCGACTGGATAACTACATCGAAACGCGCAGCGGCGTGCAAACCGGTTTTGAGCCCGGCGTACACCTGATCGAGCTGACCGGCAACGCGGATGATGTCAATATCGACCCGGGCGACAACATCCCGAACACAATCGTCGTGGACGGCAACGGACAGGTCACGATCAAAATCCCCGCCAATGCTACGCACGGCAAGGGTTACGTGATGTACGGCCTGGCGACGCCCGAAGTCAGCATGAGCCTGAGCAATGTCGACAGCACGGATGTCGGTGCGGGTTCAGCATCCACAAGCGGAACCGCAGTGATCGGCGATGTTGATGTGATCAAATCGAATACCTTCACGATCCGGCTGGACAGCAGCGCCGTGACGCTGCCCGATGGTTGGCGAGATTACGATGCCGACGGCGACTTCGCCGCGTTTAAGATCGATGAAGGATACGACGCCAACGGCAACGGGGCCGTGGACTTTGTCACACCCGGATCAGTCGTCTACGGGTTCGAGAGGTTCCTGACTACCAATACACCCGGCTACATCGACAATGGTTCGGGAACAAACATCGGCACGGGCATAGGTGTGTACGAACAGGTTATTGATGCCACGCAATTATCCGAAGGCTATCACTACATCACCGGGCGGACGTTCCGCCATCGTGATTCGGGCCCGGCGATCTATGACGATCAGAAACGCGTGGTCTACATCGATCTGCTCCCGCCGGAATCCGCGATCGACAGTTTTGAATTGAACGGCGGCGGCACGGGCGACATGGACCTTGTCATGAGCAGCGTCGATAAGACCGCGGCGGCGATCTTCGTCTACATCGACCTGCCCGCCAACACGAGCGAAGAAGACATCCTCGATATCAATCCTTCACAGAACGCCACGCTCCAGATCGATCGCGATCTGTTCCGGCGTGAGTTCCTCAACGTCAAAGATGGCAACCATGTTATCACGCTGCTGACGGTTGAATCCACCGGCACGTACAACATTCAACGCATCGCAGGCATGTACACGAGCGGCGCGAACGGTGCGGGCTTCGGCGATCTTAATTCTGACAATGTTCTATCACCGAGCGACCTGACGGCTGTGCCGGGCGGATTTGAAGACATCCTCTACAGCCAGAACGACAAGTTCCACGCCGCCGCGGATGTCACTGGCGACGGGCTGGTGGACAACCACGACCTGTTCGCGCTTGAAAATGCACTTGTCAGCGGTGGGGCGGATCAATCCACGATGGACGCCTTCGAGCAGGTACTGCTTGGCCGGGGCGATCTGAACAATGACAGCCTGACCGATGCAAGCGACATCGACACGCTGCGTCTACAGTTCGGTTCAACCGACTGGCTTTACGATATGGATGTCAACGGTCTTACTGATGAAGATGACGAAGTCGTGTTGCTGGAAAACATCTTCAAAACCACGTACGGCGATGTGGACCTGGACGGTGATGTCGATCAGCAGGACCTGGATATCGCGATGCAATATAACGGCGTAACCGGGACCGGCTGGGCCACGGGCGACATGAACAACGACGGCACAACCGGCTTCGAAGACATGCAGATCATCCTCGCCAACTTCACCGCCATCCCCGGCGACCTGAACAGCGATGGGTTCGTCGGCCTGGACGATCTGGACATCGTGCTGGCTAACTGGAACCAGACCGTCCCGCCGAGTGATGTGCGTGCCGACCCATCCGGCGATGGTTACGTCGGTTTGGACGATCTCGATATCGTGTTGGCAAATTGGAACACGGGCACACCGCCGGATGCAAACGCGAACATCCCCGAACCGGCGACGTTTGCGTTGTTGGGATTGGGTCTTGCGTTCATGTACCGCCGTCATTAAAAACAAAAAGCCCGACCAGAGACAAAAGGCTTTGGTCGGGGCTTAGGTATCTTGTGCTGTACGTTTGGCGCTACGCGGCCTTGGGCAACAGCGCGTCGTGGATACTTACGACCAGGTCCTGGATCTTGAAGGGTTTGTGGTGGACAGCGAACGCGCCAAGTTCATTCGCGATCTTGTCGAGTCGTTCGGATTGATCGCCGGTCAGGTAGATCACCGGGACACTACCCATTTCCTTTGACGCGCTGGCCAAGCGTTCCTGTACGCTGAAGCCGTCGCCGGCCGGCATATTGACGTCCAGGATCAAGAGGTCGGGTTTTTCTTCGATGGCCTTGGACAGGCTGGTGTAGCCGTCGGTCGCGGTGATGATTTCTACGTTCAAGGCTTCCAGGCGCACCTTGATTGCTTCAAGCAAAGGCCTGTCATCGTCTGCCAATAAGATTCGTGGTTTTCGAGCCATGGTTTGTCTCCGAAGTCAAAGTGCGATTTGAGTAGCAGTGCACGTGGGTTGGTTATGTGATTAACGTCAAGCGGCCCTGGCCTGTCTGAGAAAGATCTCAGACTCCACCGCGTCCATCAGGTCCTGGCTGTGGAACGGTTTTTCAAGGATCTGGATATCGTGCATTTCACTCAGGGCTGATACGTATGCCTGCTTGAAACCGGTCACGACGATGATCGGTGTGTCGCACTGGTTGCGGATCTGCTGAATAACACCCATCCCGTCAAGTGACGGCATGTTCATATCCGTGATGACCAGGTCGATACGGTCGGCTTCAAACTCACTCATGCCCTGCGCCCCGGTGCCTGCGGTGATGCATCGATAACCCATCATCTCGATGCGCGTGGAGATGGCTTTGAGTAACCCCTCATCGTTATCGATGATCAGGACGGTTGGCGTGTGTTCGTATTCCATGGGACGCTCCGTTATGCCTCGGTCGTACTGTAGGAGGCGGCCGCTTCGATCGCGGCAACCACATCCTGAATCTCATAGGGTTTAGCGAGGCAGACGAACGCACCGGCGTCCTCGGCCTCGCCACGTGAAACATCGTTGATATTCGCAGAAAGCAGCACTACCTGGATGGACCGGAGGTCCGGGTCTTCCTTCAACCGACGGCACACCTCGATGCCGTCCAAATCGGGAAGCCGGATATCCAGGATCAACACATCGGGTTGGAATGTTGAGGCCGCGGTCATCCCGGAACGCGCGTCGTGAGCGGCCATTGTCTGATACCCCATGGCCGAAAGGCGCACTTCCAGCGCGGTGGCGATCGCAACCTCATCTTCGATAATCAAGACCCTGCAATCAGGCACAGTTACGCACTCCTTGAAGTAATTGTGTGACACTGGTAACGATCGCACTTCTTGACTGAGGGGTTGACCACGTGCCGACCCAGCGGATGTTCATATCTACGCCGAAACTATCGATCTTCATCTGCGAACGAGATTGCTCGATGTGCTTCTGCAGCGAACGCACCCAACTGTCCGGCTCGTTGGTGGGCCCGACCAGCACAACCGATCGGCCGTCCGAATCCGGCAACAACAGATCGAAAGACTGGCAATTGCTTGCCAGGAACTGCCGGGCTTTTTCAATATCCACTTTTTGATCGATCGGGGTTGCCTGCAGGGTGGTTAAGCTCAATTCCGGTGATTGCTGGGCAACCGTGTCGAAGTAATGGTCGAGGATGTCCGCGCGATCAGAACGGGGCAGTGTAAAGGCGAACGTGCTTCCTTGTCCGTAGCGGCTGCTGACATTCATGCGTCCCAGGTTCACACGCACCAGGTCCATCGCGATATTCAGACCGAGGCCGAAACCTTTCACGCTGCAGCGCTGCCCCGCGCCGGTCTGCGTCAAGCGGTTGCCCAGCTTGGCCAGATCGTCCTCGGTAATCCCCGGGCCGTGATCGGTTACACCAATCTCAACACCGCCATCCGAATGTTTCCTGGCCCAGAGTTCGACTTCGCCGCTATCTTCGGAGAATTTGAAGGCGTTGATCGCAAGATTGATAATGACGCGTCCGGCCTTTTCGCGGTCGCAGAATACGGGCGGCAGGCCCGGCTGTATGTATTCGGAAAACCGGATCGATTTTGACGCGGCGCGCGTACTTAACACGGCACGGACCGAGCAAAACAGATCTTCAACCGCATGCTCGCGGCGATCAACACGCATCAGCTTTGCGCGCAGTTTGCTGGTATCGAGAAAATCGTCCACCAGGTTAGCCAGGTTGGTCACACTGGTTTCGATATGCCCCAGGAACTCAACCTGCCGACCGGTTACTTCCCCGCCAAGCCCGTCTTTGATTAAAGAGGCGAACTCCTTGATGACGGTCAGGGGTGTACGGAATTCATGGGCGACGTCTTCGACAAAACGGTGGGCGGTCTCGGTCAATTCGCGCAGTCGTTCGTTCTTGGATTGCAGCGCGATGTTGGCGTTCTTAAGTTTGCGTGACAGGTCATGGTTACTGCGTTCCAGTTTGTATTGCAGCAATCCTTCACGGATGGCCTGGTGCAGGATGGACGGGTCCTGGAAGACATCCATTTTCACCAGGTAATCGCTGGCGCCGGCCTTGAAGGCTTCGGACGCGATCCTCTCGTCACCCTGCGAACTGGCCATAATCACAGGGCCGAGACCTTCTTTAACAAGATGGGGTAACCAATCGAGTCCCGTGGATTCACTGAGGTTGTAATCGCAGATGACGACGACGGGCCCTTCGGTCGGCAGCTCTGTGATTGCTTCCGTTGGATTGTCGAATTTGCGGATAGCTGCCGATTGCCCATTTTGAGGCGACTGATAGTTACCCTTACGCAGCGCACGCTCGAAGAGGCTAGCCTGATCTTCATCGTCGTCGATGATGATGAACTGTGTGACGTGTAAAGGTCCCGACATAGTCCGCCTCGTTCGCACTTGATGCAATACGCATCGAAAATTACAGCCAGCATTCCATCACCTGATGCCTATCGGCACGTTGCGGTCAGTTAATCGGTCGACATGTGTTCTTTACAGAAAGATGAATGATGAAGTAGGTGACGTATGACAATGGTGGTGCGTGTAAGGTTTCGGAAAGATTTCTGAGGATCGAAGTGTCTGCTAAAACCGGGGTGTCAAGGCTAACCTCGGCAATGTTGATTTGCATGATCGTGATACATATCAAACCTGTTGGCTCATGGCCATGGCGCCGCAAGAAGTATCGGGCTGGACATGAGATAGTGGGGTTGGCATGCGCTGCTCATATTTGTTTGTTTGCTTTGGAACAATCAATGTGTTCATTCGAGCATGATTAAATGTCAGAGCATCTATGCCAACAGCTTCCAGATATCACATTGAAACCATGGCGATGGAGCACAAAAACCGATCCGGCCTTTGATCCCCAAGTCCAAGCCAACACAACTTTTGCCTTAACCACGCGGACGGCAAATCGATCAACAGGGCGGACTTCAGGCGATGAATAAACAATCAGATGTGCTTGGTATAGAGCTTGAAGAACGTACGGGCTAACCCGGGAAAATAAAAAGTCTATTAACTGCACAAATAAAACACATGCAACCCCGATCATTTGTGGTTTATACTATCCTGATAGCATGAACCGACTCATCTGCACATCACTTACAATTGGACGCGGCCAGATGAACGTAAAAGCAAATCTCATACACATGCTGTTGGTCGAGGATGATGATGATCACGCCTTCCTGATCAATCGTAATCTGAAGTCCAACCGTATCATCAACACCGTCGACCGGGTCAAGGACGGGCAGGAAGCACTTGATTATCTTTACATGCGTGGCGAGTTCGCCGAAAGCGGCGCGAGACCGGACATCATCCTTCTCGACCTGAAGCTGCCCAAAGTCGACGGGCACGAGGTGCTGAAAATCATCAAGTCCGATCCGTCACTGCACAGCATCCCCGTTGTCGTTCTGACAACTTCCGAATCCGAATCGGATCGGGCGAAGGCTTATATGCATAACGCCAACAGCTACGTCGTCAAGCCGATCAGCAGCAACGGCTTTCAGGCGATGGTGCACGATCTGAGCCTGTACTGGGGTGTGGTGAACGTGGGGCCACCCGAATAGGTTCAACCGGACTTAATCACTCAACCCGTAAACCGATCCCGATCTTTATCTTTCCCGATTCGGGCGCAGGAACATTCACAATCAATAGCTGATACCCATCGTTCGGCGCATCGTAGTCGGCGGGGGGGGCTGCAGATATCGACTCAAACACCGCGGTCTCGGGTTCAATTATCCGAGCCGTGAGTGTGTGCCCCTCTTTGGTTAATTGCGCAGAAGCGCCGTTCAATTCAATCTCCGCAGGCGTCATCATCGCCCACCGGACGATCGCACCGGGTTTGACCCCGGCTAAGGTATCGTTGACGATCACGGTCTTGCTGTTCTCGTCGTATTCAAAAACACGCAGCACGCGCTCGGCGTCGCCTTCAAACACTTCCGACAAATCATAACGCACGCCGGGTGATTCTTGATCATCAGAAAACGCGATCATCGGCGCGTGCCCTTTTACACGATGTAACTTCCCGTCGATCGTCAGTGTGTTATGACTGAACGGGCCGATGCGGTAGATGCGCCAGCGGTCGCTGTCCTGATTTTTGTTCCACAGGTCGATGCCGCGTGACTCCAGGCTGTTGTAATTCTGTGCGCCCAGGTCGGCGGCCCAGCGAACGCCATTGGCTTCGAGCACGAACGAACCAGCGTCCATGTGGCCGTGGTTGAGCGAGGCGCTGCCGCCCTTGGTCGCCAGGAAAAGCGCATCGGGGTCCGCCCACGAACTACGGAAGATCGCAATCGGCTGTTTACCCCTGCCTTGCCAGTAGCGTGGCAGATCGATCGAGATATCGTCGGCCGGGTCCATCATCGACCACCACACCGCAGCCAATGGCAGCAGCCGTTCTCGACCCTTGCCCGTGCTCGACCAATCGCGTGGCATCTCTTTGGCAACGAGCGCCGGCGTGTCGGTGCGCTGCGCGAACCAGAACAAGGCCGGGTCCATCCTTCGCCCGGCGCCGCCATCCGAATAGTTATACGACATGCCCGTTGGTCCGAGCACCTGCAAAGGATAAGCTCCGGTCTGCATGAATCCCGGCGGATCACACAGACCCATGTCATCGCCCAACGCCGACTCAAGCGCCGCGATCAGCATCACCTGGTACGACGTGCCGTACGTCCAGTAGCCCGGCCCTTCGGGGTACACACCATCCGGCGCGTATTCGGCCAGTGCGAGCGGGTTGCCTTTGCGAACCATTTCAAGCCACTCGGCGGCGCGAGCCGGATCATCCTCGGCAACGACCAGCATCGCCATCGTCAGCCCGCCGTAGCAGACGGAGTTCCAATTGTTCTCGCCGTGCATCCACCATAAGCGCTCGGTCCACTGCGGATCGAAAGGATACGCCAATGCTTTGTCCCAGAGCGTCGCGCGTACTTCATCACGGAAAGCGGGGTCGAGCCCGTCGTACAGCCAGTCGTATCCGATCGCCACCGCCGCGGCCATCTCCCCGACATCCAAGAAGTGCGACGGATTCCAGTCTTTGAACGCCACCACCGAGCGCATCTCGGCTTCGGCCCGCTGTAGATACGCGTCGTCGCCGTTGAGGTTGTAGACAAATGCCAGGAGCAGGATCCGCCTTAACGCCTCACGAGACACGTGAAGTAACCTGATGCCGGTTTTCTGATACACCACCGGCTCGGTTTCGAGCACCGCCGCCGCGTCCGCTTCGATGCCGGTGACCAATGCGTCGAAGTTTGCATCGACTTTCCGCCGTTCCCGGATACGGTCCCATGTAGCATCATCAACGAATAATCTCGGGTGTCCCGATCGCAATGTTTCCAGCATCCTGTCGCCTGTCATCTGAACTTCCTGCGCGTTTGCGGCCATGTGAGTAAACAATGTCAGAGCAGCTATCACAAGCATGTGTCGCATCGGACCGGGCTCCTGTGTTGGACCGTTTTAAGTAACACCCAACAGGATACCGCATTGACCGCTATAACGGCAGGCCTTCTGTAGGGATTGAGGCCGTATTGGAATATAAAACAGAACCTGCACAACGATGCACAGGCCCTGTGTGGGGTGGTCTTGTGTTGATGGTGTATGGTAATTCGGGTGGTACAAGACTTGCCGTAGGGGCTCATCCCTCCGATGAGTCGCTGCCGCGTCGCTCGTTTCGAGCTAAAGACCCCGTGCAGACATCGGTGGTTAGTCGGCAATGACTACCTGGACCGCTTCGGTTACCGATGCAACCATCACGTCGGATACGTAGCAGTCACGTACGATGAAGTGTCTGAGCATGACGGTCTCCTTTCCTGGTAATCGAGGGCGGTCGGCCGGGGCGCTACACGTGCCCCTGGAAGCCGGCCCACCGAATAGTGTGTGTCCCCCGTCAGACAAACCGGTGTGCGAGTGCCTTGCATTGGTGTTGACGACTCGTCTGTCACCATCGTTGTCACCATTAATACGCAGGAAAACCGAGACGGTTCGGTGCGGCGTGTGTGATTATGTCTGTTTGTCGTTGATATAGATGACGCGAACAAAAAACCCCCGGCTTTGGCCGAGGGCTTGTATCCAAGTGGTCGTGTTATTTGTTCACTGCCAACGGCAATGAATCACGCCGCGTCTTCGATGTCATCGTCATCGTCGTCGTAATCGCTGGAAGGCGGGAACGCCGGGGCGTCGGCGGGTTCGGTCCAGTCTTCGGCGGCGTCCAGTTGCAGGATCGACTCGGTTGTCTTGCGGTAGCCGAGTTTGCGGATGACTTCCAGCACCTCGGTCCAGGTCGGGAAGGGTTTATCGTTGACGCGCTTGTAGGCATCAATGGCCTTGATGAACAGGAATTGCTCCTGGGTCATCTCGCCTTCTTCGGCTGCTTTCATGAAGTCGCTGCGCCGACGTCCGGGGCCGCGCCGACGTTCCAAACCCGTACCGGGCGGGCGCAAGTCAACTACGGACTGCCTGCGGTCCGGCCCCTTGCCTCGGCGCTCATCCTGAGGGTCTTGGCCTTGCGATGGTTGCTTGGAAGAATCGGGCATGTTCTTAACTCCTGTCAGCACGTCGGCGGACAGGAACGAACATATCCCGTCGGCCTAGAGCTAATCTTCTTCGTCCAGCAGATCTTCGTCGTCATCGAACAGATCGTCGTCGTCTTCGTCGTCGAAGAAGTCATCATCGTCGTCGTCGAAGTCGTCATCCTCATCATCGTCCAGAAAGTCGTCGTCCTCCATCTCGTCATCGTCGTACGCCTTCGCCGGGCAGACGGTGGCGGGCTGCGAGTCGAATGGATAACCGGCTTCGGACTCAATCAGTACATCGGCAAGATCTGTCAGTTGGTCAAGCATCACGATCTCCTAATCCCAGCTTCAAATCCGGCCGGTTAGTAACATCAGGTCCAGGTCGGGCATTGGTGGCCGGGTGCCCTTCTGGCGGTTAAACTATCTTTGCCGTGGGGTTTGTCAATGCTCATCGGCAGGGTGGGCGCGGAAACTTTTGCCCAGACGTCATACCCGCCCCAAACCGACCACTCAGGAGTCGTTGAATTGGCTGATACAAACGTAAGCCCAAAGTGGCACGTCGCCGGTGCAATCGCGGCCTGGTTGGCACCCGGATTGGGCCATTGGCTGCTCGGTCAGCGGCAGAAGGCCATGATCCTCTTCCTGAGCATCAACTTTCTGTGGATCGGGGGCTTTTTTATCGGCGGGGTCGGCATATTCGACCGAAAAGCCCACCCAATCTGGTATGTCGGGCAGATGCTGATCGCCCCGTCCATCCTCGTCGAGAAGTGGCACACCTCGCTGCAGGGGCCCAATGTCGCTCCACCACGGCCTGACGCGGACGTGATCCCCTTCAAGCCCAGCTACGGCCACATCCACGAGCAGGGCGTGCTCTACACCGCCCTGGCGGGCATGTTGAACCTGCTGGCCATCATGGACGTGCTGTACCAGGACCCGGCCGCAAAGTCGCGAAAGCCCGCTCCGGTCGCTCCCGGGCCCAAGGAATTAGCCGCCGCAGCGACCACCGAGACCACGGAAACCAGCGGGGGGGCGGCATGATGGGATTCGTCGGCCTTAGCCTGGCAGCTTTGAGTAGCACCCTGACCCTGGGTTTCCGCCCCTTCATGGAGCCGATCCCGCTGGATAAGTATTGGATGCTGCTGTTGATTCCCCTGGTGGTGGGGATATCAGTGGTTTACAAAACGATCAAAATGAGCAATCTGAAGCGGCTGCCGTATGAGGCCACGGTGATGGCCCTACAGATCATCGCTTTCATGATCATGGCCGCCTTCGCGTTGTGGATGATTACCGAACTCGTCTGATCCCTCGGCCCATGGATGATCCAGAGCCTGAGAAACTGAAAATAAATATGAAGCCGACGCTGCAACAACTAGTTCAGGGCCAGACCCTCACCGTCGACCAGGCTTACGCCGCGTTCGACCTGATCATGACCGGCGAATCGACCCCGGCACAGACCGCGGCGCTGCTGGCGATGATTCAGCAGCGTGGCCCGAGTGTTAATGAAATCGTCGGGGCGGCACGCGTGATGCGCGAACGTGCAAAAAAAGTCACGGTTCCGCACGGCCTGATGGCGATCGACCTGGTCGGCACCGGCGGAGATCACGCCCGGACGTTCAACATCTCCACCGCCGCCAGCCTCGTCGCAGCAGCCGCTGCTCGGCCTCACGGCGTCGCGGTCGCCAAACATGGGAACAAGGCCGTCACCAGCAACTCCGGCTCCAGCCAGGTGCTCCAGACGCTGGGCGTACATCTGATGGTCCAGCACGACACGCTGACCCGCTGCCTGGACGATGCGGGTATTTGCTTCTGCTTCGCCCCGGCGCACCACCCGGCCATGAAGTATGCCGCGCCGATCCGGGCCGACCTGGGGTTCCGCACGATCTTCAACATCCTCGGCCCCCTGACCAACCCCGCGGGAGCAACCCGGCAGGTGATCGGCGTGTTCGAGCCCAGCCTGACCGTGACGCTGGCCAATGTGCTTAAGAAACTCGGCTGCGAGCACGCCATGGTCGTCCACGGCCAGCTCCCGGCCAACACCGGCCAATCCAAGGGCGCGCTGGACGAACTGAGTACCTGTGGCCCAAGCCAGATCAGCCACGTCAAGGGCGAGCAGATCAAAACCTACGAGGTCGACCCGGCGGAACTGGGGCTGCCGTTATCTCATCCCGAAGCCCTGCACGCCGATGGTCCCAAGGAAAGCGCGGGGATTATCCGGAAGATACTGGACGGCGCACACGGGCCGGCACGTGATATCGTCTGCCTGAATGCCGCCGCCGCCCTGGTCGTTTCCGACATCGCCGAAGACCTTGTTGACGGCCTGGAACGTGCCGCCGCCGCGATCGACTCCGGCGACGCCAAACGCGCCCTGGAAAAACTTGTTCATATCACCAAAGCCGACCCGACACCCCAGCCCTCATAAGCGCCTACTATCTCAGGCAGATCATGGAAGCTGAAGCGAACAAACCGAACTCTGCGAGCCTGCCTTTGGCGATTGCTGCGGGCCTGGTTGCCCTGGTTGCCGCCGCGGGCGTGTGGGCGATGTTGGGCTACGTGTTTGCATGGAAACTCGGCATGTCGCTTGGCATGATCCTTCCGCCATTAGGCGCCGGTGGGATCGGGGGGCTGATCATGCGTTTTGGGGGTCGGGGTTTTGGCCGACGTATCGGATGGATTTCGCTTCTGTTCGTGTTGATCGGTTGTGTGATCGGCGACGTCGCCTGGATCATGCTGGCTCAGAATAAACCGCTGTCGGTATTGTTCGGTTCAGAATTGACCGCCACGATCAATGCGTTGCTGGACCTGTTCAAACTGTTCATGTATGCGATCGCCTGCTACCTGACCTACGCCATCACCAGTACGCAACGGGCAACGACCATTAATTGACGGAAGTAGAATCTTTTCGATGCCCGACCGGCCGTACAACCTGGCGATCGAAACCTCCGGCCGAAGCGGCTCGGTTTCACTCGGCCGTGACGATGAACTTATCGACACCATCGCGCTTCAGAACAAGCGCCGACACAACGTCGAGCTGATCCCGACGATTCATGAAGTCTGCCGGAAACACGGCGTGACACCCAATGCGATAGGGCAGGTGTACGTCTCGCTCGGGCCGGGCTCGTTCTCCGGGCTACGTGTCGGCGTCACCACCGCAAAAATGCTCTCGCTGGCGACCGGTGTTGAAGTGTTCGGCATCCCGACGCTGGACGTGCTCGCTGAAAACACGCCGCTTCATACGGAACATGTAGCGGTATGTTTGAATCTTAAACGTGAAACCGTGCATAGTGCGGTGTATCAACGCGACAGCGAAAACTGGTCGATTATCGTCGAACCGAAGCTGCGGACGATGGCGGAATTACTGAGCGCCTGCCCGCGGCCCGTGAGTGTGATCGGCGACCCGTTGCCGCAGGTTCCGGATGATCTGTCCAACTGTGTCACGATCCTGCCCGCCCAGTCTGCGGTCGGCCGAAGCCAAGCGGTGTACAAGCTCGGTCGTATCGCCGCCGCGACGCGCCGGGCCGACGATCCGATGAAACTCGTCCCGCTGTATATCCGCGAACCCGAAGCTGTCTCGCTGTGGGATGAGAAATTAAAAAAAGAAGGGCAGTAGGAGATAGTTGATAGGAAGCCCGGCCCTTCGCTGCGCTCAGGACCGGCGTAGGGGTCCAGTTTTGAGCCCTTAGCATGTATCTCTTTGCCTTCTTGCTAATGGCTAACTGCTAACTGCTAATGGCTAATGGCTTCATCCTGCACTATCATCTTCCCCCTGATCCCCCAATCCCTGAACCCAGAAAAACCACCCCTGCCATGCCTGCCAAGATCGTTATCGTCGGCCGACCTAATGTCGGTAAGTCCAGCCTGATGAACCTGTTAGCAGGCAAGAGGGTCAGCATCGTTGAGCCGACGGCAGGGGTGACGCGCGACCGCATCAGCACCATCGTCGAACTGTCTCCTGCCAGTAAGGGAGGCAAAGCCCACCGTGTCGAGCTGGTTGACACCGGCGGTTACGGGCTAACGGATAACCTCGAATTGACACCTCAGATCGAACGCCAGATCGCCCAGGGGCTCGGTGAAGCCGACCTCGTGCTGTTTGTCGTGGATGCCCAGGCCGGGATCACACCGCTGGACGAGACCGTCGCGCGCCTGATCCGCACCAGCGGCTCGAAGACGCCTGTCCTGCTGATCGCCAACAAGGTCGACGACAGCAAGCACGAATCGCTTGCCTACGAAGCGATGCAACTGGGCTACGGCGAACCCGTCATGCTCGCGGCCATCACCGGGCGGAACAAGTTTGAACTCTACGAACGATTGAATGATGCGATCGACTTCGATCGACACGATGAATTAGATGCCGGTAAAGGGTCAGATGACGGCGGACCGCTCATCGCGTTGGTCGGTAAACGCAACGCCGGTAAGAGCACGATGGTCAATGCGCTGGCCGGCGAGCAGCGCGTTATCGTCAGCGAGATCGAAGGCACAACACGCGATTCGGTGGATGTGCGTTTTCAAATCGATGGCAAAACATTCACAGCAATCGATACCGCCGGCGTCCGCAAACGCAAGAGCCTGGACGGCGACATCGAGTATTACTCCATGCACCGTTCGCTGCGCAGTGTACGCCGGGCGGATGTGTGTCTGCTATTGATCGATGCGGCCGTGCCGGTAAGTCAGGTCGACAAGAAGCTGGTCAACGAAATTCTCGAACACCACCGCCCGACGGTGATCGTCGTAAACAAGTGGGACCTTGCCGAAGAAAAAAGCACACAGGAAGAGTACGTCGAGTACCTGGACAAAGAACTGCGCGGCCTGAGCTTCGCCCCGATCGTTTTCACTTGTGCCAACAAGGGCGAGGGTATGCGTGAAGCCGTCGGCATGGCAATGAACCTCTACGAGCAGGCGCGCCACCGAACACCGACCGGCGAACTGAACCAGGTCGTGCAGGCCGTGATGTCGCAGGGCGCACCGCGATCCAAACTCGGCAAACAGCCGAAGATCTACTACGCCACACAGGTCGACATCGACCCGCCGACGATCGCGCTGTTCGTCAATACCCCGGACCTCTTCGACAACAACTACCTGCGCTACTTCACCAACCACCTGCGTGAAGAGCTGGCGTATTCGGAAGTCCCGATCAAGATCGTCATCCGCGACCACCGTGCAATTCCCGATGACGCGCAGGGATGATTCCGTATTCACTCACTCATAAACAAAGAAGCCCACGTTCGATGAACGTGGGCTTCGGTAAATAGTAGGGGTGCCGATCGGCGGGGGTGCCTGCCCTGGGATCAGAAGTGGTGCGTCCAGCGGATCTGGGCACGTGTGCCTTCCGGACGGTTCTCTGCTTCGGACTCGAAGTACAGGTTGAAGAACAGGTGGTCATCCTGCGAGATGTGCCAGACGGCGCCGGGGCCCAGGCCTAGCACTCTTTCCTCCGCATCGATCTTGGAGCCATCGACTTTGCTCTTAGTGATCTGTTCGAGGTAGTAACCGTTCAGACCGACGCGGAGTTTCTTCTCGATCAATTCGTACGCCACAGCAAAGTTGGCGTGGATCGCCTGGCCGGCCTGCACGTCATCGGCCGTGGGATACAGACGATTGCTCGGGTCATCGTTTTCGAAGTTGTAGAGGTAGTGGATACGCGCCGAAGTGGTCCAGCCCGGTGCGAAGAACCAGGTGCAGGCCCAGTACGGATTCAACGAGAAGTGATTCGATCCCGGGTTGAGTTCGTGGTCGGCATCATACTTACCTGTCGGCATGATGACCTGGAACTCGAAGCGGTGCATGAAGACCGGGCCGTTGTCGCCCATGATCGGGTCCCACTGAATGAACGGGCCGACGAGCAGGTCACCAAGCCCCGTGCCGTTATCGCGTAGTGGTGGTATCGTGCCGTCGCCGTCCAGATGCACAACGGGCACGATCACATCAAGTCCCCACTTGCCATCCAGGAATACCGGTTGATCGGATTGATAGATGAACTGGTTCAAACTTACGAAGACATCTACATCGTAATCCAGCTCTTTTCCGTCCGCGTCACGGAACGTGTCGGATGAGAAGTATTGTGCATACTGCTGGTAGTAGAACCCGGGTCCGGCCGGCGGGCCGCCGTCCAGGAAGCTGGTAAATCCGAGGTTGACCGATGGCATCGTCTGTGCCAACGCCTGTTGGGTAGTAACTGCGATGAGAATGAGGCAGACCGTCGACAGTGAGGTGAGATTTCGTAGCACGACAAGCTCCTTAACACTAGCGAGAAAATGAGGTTGAGATATCCGAATACCCCGATAGATTAGGCGGGCGCATACGGGAAACGCAAATCGAGCCGGCCGACACGATGTGTTGGTGCGCGGGAATTGCTGCAGAGATATAAAAAATAACAGCCGCAGGCTGCCGGCCTGCGCGCCCAAAGCAATCACCCGCCCCCAAAGACTATCGCACTAAAACCTTCAATGCAGCGTCTTTGCCGATCGCCGTCTCCAGCTTGGGGATGTCCGCCTTATGCAGCTTACACATGCGGGCCCGTTCGCCGCTGGTCTCAAGGGACAGGCTGTAGAACCGGCCATCGGACTTGACCACGATCATCGCCTCCTCGCTGTCCAGACGAACCTGGCCGCGGTGGTGGTACTTGCAATAGACCACGCGCTGATCGGTGATGATCACGCCGGCAAGTCCCTCGTCCAACCGGCCGAAGTCCGCATCACTGAGATACTCCTGGAACACCTCATGCGGCCTCAGCTTGCACCAACTCTGGATGCGCGACCGACATATCTCAGACAACTCCTGGAATCTGTCGCCATGCAACAGCGACGTGTCGCGTTCAAGCAGTTCGTATTCCTTACCACACACGCCATTGACGCGCGACAGCCACTCAAGCGCACAAACCGCATCGGGGATCACAACCTCGCAGGTAATCCCGCCGCTGGGTCGATCGCGCGTCATGCAGTGCACGATCTTGTTGGCGTAGCGTGTGCTGATGTAGTAGGGCATCGTGTACAGAAATGGATTAGGCATCCCCTCGATCGTGCCCATCATCTGCATGATTTGTCTGGGCCCTGCATCACCGAGGCTTCGGATGTCGTGGTGCGAACTGATCTCCGCGGCATCGATCGTTCCACCTCGCGTACGATCGACGAAGACAAATGGCCGGGAGATCAGTTTGGCGCGTTCCGCGATACCCGAATACACGCAGCGCGTCGGCATCGACGAGCGGAATCCTTCATGCGAAAGCCACTTGGCGTCGAATGCGAAACGCACGCCAGTGCTACCGCACTTGAGCACGACCAGGTGCGGGCTCTTCGGGTCCGTGCGCAGGTTGCGCGGGTATTCGCCTTCTTCATCCTCTTCATCAAGTTTGCGTGACGGCTTGATGCTTGGCCGGGGCACCGCGGGAACAGGGCGCGGTGTCACAACAGGTTTCTCCTGTCGGTCAAACGGCACACCAACGATCGTCTCGCCGGAAGGGACTTCCTCAAGTGTTTCGGTATTCTTTGCTTGCTCCGCTTTTTCCTTGACCGCAGCCTGTGCCCGCATCTCGGCTTGCCGCTCATCTGACTCGCGATCACGGTGATCGATCACATCATCCACATCCTGCTCGATCCAGCCCGAAACAGTGTCTTCGAGCAGGTCGGTGCGTGTGGGAATAATGAAACGATCTCCGCACGCGGGGCATCGGGCCCGTCGGCCGCCTGCACTGGGCGGGACGTTGAGCGGGGTTTGACACGCCGGACAAGGTACGACATGGGTGTTCATCATGTTGTCGGCCCACCTGATAGAAATGAGGCATCACACCCCCGAATAATCCAACTACTAAAGCGTATCCCATCGGGGACACGTCTTCAAGAAAAATCGGCTGAATACGTGTGTAAACTGCACAATCGCAGTGCACTATAACGCGGCCAACCGCTCTACCAGCCAACGTGCGAATTCTGGTTTGGGCATCGAACCCGGTTCGGTACGTCCGCCGTCCGCGGTCAGCCATAATGGCGTGATATGGTCCCCGTCCATGGTGCCCAAGGGATTTGCGACAATGGCGTTGACACCCTTGCGTTTCATTTTTGCAACCGCGCGCTGTTCGAGTTCCCCGGGCTCTTCCAGCGCGAATGCAACAATCTTTTGTTCCGGCCGCCGTGTTGATGCCACCGCTGCAACCAGGTCGGGCGTTGGCTGCAATCGCAGTGTCAGGTCCTTGTCACCGCCGGCTTTGGATTCGCGTTTGATCTTGCCGTCCGTTACCTGCTGCACACGGTAATCCGCCACCGCCGCCGCCATCACCAGCAACTCACAATCCGGGAAGTGTGCTTCGAGTAACTGCTTCAATTCAGCCGATGAGCCGAAACGGTAGATCCGCATCCGCTCATACAGTGAATCAAGCACCGGCACGGGACCGAGTAACAGTGTCACATCATGACCCGCATCCGCCGCCGCCTCTGCGATCGCGATCCCCATCTTCCCGCTCGAACGGTTACTGATAAACCGCACCGCATCGATCGGTTCACGTGTAGGTCCTGCTGTGATGAGAAGACGCATGGTAGGGTGTAGAGTGTAGGGTGTAGGGTGTAGGGATGGTATTGCTAATGGCTAATCGCTAAAGGCTAATGGCTTTTTCCCCAACGCCGGTTCTGAGCGCAGCGAAGGGCCGGGTTTCTTAAATGCTAATCATTAATCGCTAATCTCTAATCGCAGTAAATCAAGGCAAGTTGAATAACTCATCATCCGTCTTATACCTTCAACGCCTCCGGTCCAATCGTTGCTATCGTAAATTCTCCCGGCGGTTGTTCGTGTAAGAAGTTATTGAGCGCTTCCAAGGTCACCTTGTCGACGCGCTTAGCCAATTCATCCAATGTGCGCGGCCGACCGAGTACATATTGATCTACCGCGATTGCCCCAGCCCGCGCCCCGGTTGATTCACCTTGCATGACAAGGTTCGACTTCATGCCGACGATCGCGCGTTCAAATTCACTCTGGTCGATGCCTTCGCTGAGTCGGCGCAGTTCGCCGGCCATCACGTCCAGCGTCTCCTGTGCACGCGGTGTGGTCGTACCGGCATAACCAAACACTGCGCCGCGGTCCTTGCCCGCCGCATAGGTAGCGTACACCGAATAACACAACCCGCGTTTCTCACGCACCTCTGTGAAAAGCCGACCTGACATCCCACCTGAAAGCGCCGCCACCGCCGCACGCTGGAGGATACTGTTTTCATTCGGCTCGGGCACCGAGTCGTATGCCAGTGCGATATGCACCTGTGCGGTCTCCGCCTTGTCGTGGGCATAACCACGCGGGCCGCTATCGGCCGGCTGTATCTCTTCGTGTTTGCCCTGCCAGCCGTCGACATGTTGATTCACAAGGTCGCGTAACTTGTGCCAGTCGAGTTTGCCGGCAAAACTCAGGATCGAACCGTCGGGCACACAGGTCGTGCGCCAGAATTCACGCAAGCCGTCAGCCGTAACTTGTTTGACCCCGGCCTCCGTGCCAAAGGGTGATCGCCCGAGCGGCGCGGGGTGGTGCTGGCTGCGTAGTTTTAACATGACCTGTTGCTGCGGTTCATCATTCAACGACTGGATCGCCTGAAGCGCCAGGTCCCGGCTGGGTTCCAGAGACGCATCCGACAGGTTCGGGGCGGCCACCATGTTCAGCAACAATGGCAGCGCCCGATCAAGTTTCTCCGCGATCATGGTGGCGCTTAGTCGCAGGTGCCGGGTTTCGACATTGGTCCCGCGCTGGACACCGAGTTGATCCAACGCCTCGCTGTGGGCCCGCGCATCAAGCCCGCCCGCGCCGCGTGTGATCATCTCTTCGAGCAGGGCGGAAGTACCTTGAGCTCCCTCGGGTTCACTGGCGACCCCGGCGGGCACAAGCATCGTCATCGATAACGACTGGGCCGAGGTGCTGGGTTCAGCTACCAGCCACAAGCCGTTGGGTAGTTGTTCGTGAAAAACCTGGGTCATACCCCCGATTGTAGCGAGATAACGGGGGTAGCGGCGGGGCGTTACTGGCCTAAAAGCGAGGGCCGATTCTGCTCGGCTTCCGTATCGACCTCGGTCACCGTCTCAACGGGCTCCTCAGGCACAACCCGTTTCTTATACCAAGGCACTTCTTCCTGCTTTGAAGCGGAAGCTTCCGTGTCTTCGGCGTTATCTTCGGAATCCATCGCCGTCACCTTGCCGGTGATCAACTTGTAGGGGCTGGCGTGTCGGCCGGTCGTGACCGGGTTGGGGTTGAACGCCAACGGCACACGGTCCGGATCGCTGTCGCGGGGCAGTTCAGACAGCCCGGTGTGATTCATCGAGTTATACAGCGACAGCGTCAACCGGTCGGAAACCTGCCTCGGCACACGTGCGCGGACGATGCCGTTGTTCGGGTTGTACCAGAACGCGGCCTGGTTACCGTCGTCAACCAAGGGGTCCGGCGGGTGTTCGTTGTAGTCGTCAGCGGGCGCGATATCGATCCAGGGCCGATCCTCGGAGAGGAACGGGTTGTTGGGTACGTTATGGTTGAACCAATCGGGCATGACCTGCGGCGGATAGGCCCCGGCCTCTTCATTCTCGCTCTGCCAGAGCACCCCGTGCAGCGCAAGCTGTTCGTCAAACTGGTCCAGGCCATTGTGAACGGCCCGCATTTTCAGTTCATCCTGCTTGATCGCGCGCTGATGGCCGATTGCCGCGACCACGATCACGGCGACCATCACACATGTCATGCAGTTAATCAACCAGCGCATAACGATCCCCACATAGGATTGCTGCGGGTAACTTCGGCGACTTCATTAGGTCGGATGAGATGGATTACCGATAATCGACCGCCTGAAGACGCTTGCGGGAGTCATACATTGCGCAACCGCTAGGACACGAATCTCCGCTAAAATCCGGATATGTCACGCAGACCACCACTGCTCGTGCTAAACAACACCATCACACGCTGTCGGCGCTGTCCTCGCTTGGTCGAACACTGCCAACGCGTCGCCAACCAGAAAACCGCCCGGTACAAAAATGAGACGTACTGGGGCAAACCGGTGCCCAACTTACTGCCTTCTGATTCAGAGGGTCCCGGTTCTGCCAGGCTCTTGATCGTGGGCCTCGCGCCGGGCGCACAAGGGGCTAACCGAACCGGGCGGATGTTCACCGGCGACCGCTCGGGGGACTTTCTCTTCAACGCCATGTACCGGGCAGGGCTCTGTAACCAGGCGGAATCAACCGGCCAAGATGATGGACTTGAACTGATCAACACGGTCATCACCGCGGCAGGCCACTGCGCCCCACCGGACAACAAACCCATCGCAGAAGAGCTTCACAATTGCAGCGAGTACCTGGACAAGACGTTTAGGGCGTTAACTCAACTCAAGGTCGTCCTCTCGCTGGGGGGTATCGCACATCGCGCGGTTTTGGGGGTTTACCAGAGGCTTGGACACATCCGGAAGATCAATCAATATCCCTTCGGCCACGACGCCTGGTACAGGTTCGATAACGCGCCACAACTAGCCTGTTGCTACCATCCCAGCCAACAGAACACGTTCACCGGCAGACTCACGCCCGATATGCTGCATGCGGTCCTGCTCAAGGCCCGAGAACTCGCAGAATAACACACTAAATAGGGTGGGAATATCCGGGCAATTACTTCATCTACAGAGCTATCTTGTCGATTTGTAGGCAGATAGGGCATTGTGGTTCATGCCCGCCATCGATACAGGATTTGTGTAACAACATCATGGAAAATCGCGAGAGCGAATCTGACCGCAGCCTGGATAACCCGCGGAACCTGGCGTGTTCGACGTTACAGCGCCTGGACCGGTTGGATGTCCAGCCCGGGCCGCTGCTGACACTGCTTGAAGCGCCGCCGGACGATCCCGAGCGCGTCACTCAGGCCCTGATGCAATCCTCAACGTTGTCCGCGCGTGTGCTGAGCGTCACAAACTCGGCTGCGATCGGCGTGGTCGGCGAGATCAGCGATATCCGTCGCGCCGTCCTGCACATGGGCGCGGGCCGTGCCCGTTCGATCGCGATGGCTTTCGGGTTGCATATGCTCTCCAAAGACAGCGGGATCGATCTCGAGGTCGCTCATCGGATATGGATCAACAGCCTCGAAAAGGCACACCTCGCCAAACTCGTCGCCGAAGCAGTTGAACCCCGGGAAGCCGACCGTGCATACACGCTTGGACTGATCCAGGACATCGGACTCACCGCCTTGGTGGCAATCGATCCACAATTCTATGAGCAAGTAAGTAACAATCACCGCCACCAGAACCCGCTTTCGATCCGCGAGCAGGAATACTTCGGCATCGATCACGCCCAGGCGGCCAATCACCTGCTGCAATCATGGAACGCTTCACCGCTGATATGCGAAGAGGTTCTCAACCATCATCAGCCGATGCTGTCGCAGAATGATTACTCGGGTTCCAACCTGGGCAACCTCATCGCGGGGATGCTGCCGCACGATTGCGAAACCATGACGCCCGACCGTATGGAATGGTTGGCCGCAACACACAGCCAGTTCCTCGACTCATCATTCGATTCGCCCGAGCAGATGATCAAGCAGGCGGTGAAACAGTCCCGCGAGGTCCACGGCGCCGCTCCCTCGATCCGGATCGATGAAGCGACCCGGCTACGCATGCTCGGTGAACTGGAATTAGACACCGCCGGCATGGTCCACCAGCTTTGTGAGTTGGAAGCCCAACTGACCCGCAAGCACGAACAACTGCACGCGCTGCAGTTCGAGGCGATGACCGATCCGTTGACACAGGTGCTCAACCGGCGCGGCTTCAACCGCCTCGGGGAACGCCGGATACATACCGCCGCGGAACGTTGCCTGCCGATCTGTGCGGTCATGATCGACCTGGACGGCTTCAAAGCCATCAACGATACACTCGGTCACGATGCAGGTGACATCATGCTAATGGAAGTCGCCAAGCAGATCCGAGGCAACATCGACTCCAGCGACCTGTTCGGTCGGCTCGGCGGTGACGAGTTTGCCATCCTTCAGCTTAATGTTGACGAAGAAACCGCAAGAAAGATCATCGAACGTGTCGCCGCGGCATGCAACGGCAAAATCGTGCACCTGGGCCCAAACAGACAGGCTACACTCCGCCTGAGTATCGGGGCCGCGATCTGCAACAATCCGGGCAAGCAAATGCTGATGAACGACCTGATCGCCGCCGCGGACGAGGCTATGTACACCAGCAAACGTGCCGGCAACGGGCAAGTGACCTTCACCCAATACCCGTGTATGTCCAAGGCTTCATAACGCGATATTTTCCCGAGCCGGTTGACGGGTGTGTGTGCTATGATGATATGAACCAGCCGACACCCCCCCCAATTAGAGCAACACCGGCCGGCCTTGAGAAATGACCTTGGAAACGATCCAGCGAGAAACCCCGGATATCGAAACGTCCACCGACGACTACGCCCGTCGGTTTACGGGACCCGTCGGTACATGGCTGCTGGATGTCCAATGGAAAGCCGTTCACAACCTGCTACAGGACTGCCCCGGTCAACACGTCCTGGAGTTGGGCGGCGGCCACGCACAACTTGCCGGTTCGCTATTGGAACATGATTACAACCTGACCGTGATGGGCAGCGACCCAAGCTGTTCTCACCGGCTTAAACCGTTCCTCGACCACCAACGATTCGCGTTTCACACCGGCGACCTGCTGAACCTGCCTTACGAAGACCAGTCTTTCGACACCGTCATCGCTCTACGGCTGATGGCTCACGTCGAGGACTATCCGCGTTTCCTCGCCGAGGCCACACGCGTCGCCCGACACGCCGTCATCCTTGATTACCCAACGTTGTTCAGTGTGAATCTCGTTGAGAAGTTGCTGTTCGGCGTCAAAAAACGAATCGAAGGCAACACCCGCTGGTACCGGTGTTTCTCTACCAAGCAGATCAGCACCATCACTAAAGCACACGGCTTCATCCCGCACGGCCGACAACGCCAGTTCTTCTGGCCCATGGTCGTACACCGAGCGCTTAAACGCCCCGGGCTCTCACACGCCATGGAAGCCGCCAGCCATGCCTTGGGACTCACCTACGCCTTCGGCTCGCCCGTCATACTTCGACTGGAACGAGACGAAAAGCCACATGCACCGGCCGGTGTCATCAACCAGCACGATTCCGCGGCCTGATCATTATCTACCCAATACGTCCGGAAAGTGTTACACAAGCAACGAAGCCGGGTTTTCCAGCAACTGCTTGAAGCTGGCAAGATATTCCGCGCCTTGAGCGCCGTCGATCACGCGATGGTCACCGGAAAGCGTCGCGCTCATTACGTGGCCGACCACGATCTGACCGTCGCGCACGACCGGTTTCTCGATCGCGCCGCCAACCGCCAGGATCACAGACTGTGGCGGATTGATGATCGCGGTGAACTGATCCACGCCGTACATCCCAAGATTGCTCAGTGTGATCGTGCCGTCGGCCATCTCATCGGGGCTCAGGCCGGTTTCGCGTGCCTTCTTGGCTAATCGCTTGGTTTCTTCGCTGATCTGACGCAGGCCCTTGTTCTGAGCATCGCGGATCACCGGCACCACCAGCCCGCCGCCTCGTTCTTCCGGCAACGACACCGCCACGCCGACGTTCACCGTCCCGTGCTGGATGATCGTGTCACCATTCCAAGAGCTGTTGGCCGCCGGATGGCTCAGGCATGCCAGCGCCGTTGCTCGGGTGATGAAGTCATTAACCGATAGCTTCACGCCCTGAGCCTCAAGCTGAACATTGAGCGTCTTACGCAGTTCCATCAGCGGGTCCATGTTGATGGACATCGAGACCTGGAAGTGGGGGACTGTCGTCTTGGACTCGACCAGCCGACGGGCGATCGTCTTACGCATGTTCGTAAGATTGATCGTCTTGGCTTCCATCCCGACCGCGGCCACAGGCACACTCGGCGCCGTCGCGGCTTGCGGTTTGGCAACCTGTGTCGCCGCCGGGGCGGCAGTCTGTTGCGTCGAATCCCCCTCAACCACCGCCAGTACATCCCGCTTGATAATCCGTCCGTCCGGGCCCGTTCCCGTCAGGAGCATCAGGTCGACGCCATGCTCCTCGGCGATCTTCCTCGCAACGGGGCTGACACGCATCCGGCTGTCGGTCGCCTCGGACGGCCTGCCGGAAATAGTGGTCGTAGTCTCGGTTTTGGGCGGGTCCGCGACAGCCACGCCGCCGCCTTCAGATGCCGAGCCAGAGTTGGAACCTTCAGATGCCCCATCCAGGGCCGCTGCCGCGTCTTCCAGGGATTCCCCGTCCTCAGCCAGCACCAGGATCGGGCTGCCCACGGGCACCGTATCGCCTTCCTCGACCGCCAGCGCGGCAACCTTGCCGTCATCGAACGCCTGGAGTTCCATCGTCGCCTTATCGGTCTCGACGTCCGCCAGGTGGTCTCCGGAGGCAACCTCATCACCGGGTTTGACCCGCCATTTGACCAGCGTTCCCTCTTCCATGGTGTCCGAGAGGCGTGGCATGGTGATCTCAATCGACATCCGGTGGGGCTCCTGTGCGTTTGGGGTTTGTTATTAGAGGTTGGGCACCCGCCCAATCGCCATATCGTAGCCGAAGAATCCCCCTCGGGCACGTCACCCCGAGCGAGGATTCAGAGCCAATCTCATGATTTCTAACAATTCCTGCAAATCGACAAGTCAAAAACCTGTTTGGCTGCGTCTATCAAGATAGAAGGGCCTGTTGATTAGATGGACGACCCATTAGGTGGAACCAACCGGGGGTATTGGGGGTCCAAGTATAAAACCGGAGTCACCTGTCCCGAACTTTCGTCGCCAGGGGGTGTGTCATGCTGTACGTTTGTTTCTCAGCTATCAAACGCAAAAGCCAATCGGACGGGGCCGAACTTCTACCCGTATCCGGTCCGTGCTGCACCGGTTTCGTTTCATTATTCATTTGCTCCATCGCCGCCGCTTTCGCCGCGTGCCTGGTAATCACCGGCCACAACCCGCTGGCTCAACACAGCGACTTCGGCTACCCGGAACATCAACTGACCTGGCAACGGCTCGATACCTGGTACCCCGCCACAGAGGGGCCTAACGCCGCGGATATCTACGTACGTGCTTTCTGTGAATACCAAGAAGACGAATACAGCCGGAACTTCGAACTGATCCTGACCGACCATCTGTCTGATCTGCCCAACCAGCTTTCGCGGCCTCAGGCCAAACGCATCCTCGATCTGCTCAACCAGAACAGCGAATCACTCGCGTTAATCGAGCGGGCCACCGGCATCAAGCAGTGCCGGTTCGATGTCTGTATCTGCGACAACGGCGAGCCTTACCTTTCCTACCACCACCAGGACATGCGCATCGCCGCCCGCCTGTTGTACCTGGCCGCCGTATCCGAACTCGACCGCAAACGCACCGCCGAGGCCTGCCAACGCGTGGCCCAGATCATGTGCATCGCCGATGCCATCTATCAGGAGCCCACCCTCATCTCGGCCTACACGTCTTTCCGCGTCCGCGAAGACGCCCGCGATCTGGCTGAACGGCTTCTAATCAGCGGCCAACTGACAGACCGGGACCTGACACAACTCAAAGACACGCTGCGTGTCGATAGCGCCAATGTACCCGCGTGGTACCTCGAACTGAATACACACAACAGCAACAACCCCGCCATCATACGACTGGCCAACAAATACAGGAACAGAATCCTTGACACACGCGACCGCGTGATCAACGAACAGACCCGCCGCGCCCAAGGCCGGTTCCCACACGTGCTGGGAGACCTGAGCCCGGCATAAGCTGCCATTTCACCCCCGGAAGACATCGGAACAAACACATCACGCTATGATGTGCCACGATCCGTACAACAAATCCGGAGGCATCATGTCTGACACCATCAAAAACAAATCCACTAAAAAGCGCCGCGGTCTGTGGTGGAAGGTCCCGCTTGGCGGCCTGCTTTTTCTGCTGCTGACCTTCGCCGCCTTCCGCTTCGTGGTGTACCAGCGTGTGCAAAATCGATTAAATGCCATCCGTGATGCCGGGTATCCCGTATCTCTGGAAGAGCACGACGCCTGGTATGTCTACCCCCAAGGCACTAATGCCGCAGACGTATACCTACAGGCATTCTCTGCTTATGTCGGCAATAAAGACTTCGAATACACGCTACCGGTACTCGGCGACAGGGAAACACTGCCCGGTCCGGGAGAATCATTGCCGAAGGACGTCGCTGACCGCATCGCGTATTACCTCCAACAGAACGCCGACGCAATCACCAAACTTGACGAAGCAGCAACCATTAAATCATGCAGATTCCCGATCGATCTTACTCAAGGGATCGGCACCTTGTTGCCCCACCTGGGCAGCGTCCGTAACAGTGCCAGGATCAGGGTGCTCCAATCGGCTTTGAACGAAAGCCGGGGCTATAGCGACGCGGCGGCATCATCGTGCTTAAAGATTTTCGCTTTAACCAACGCGATTAAGAATGAACCGATTCTTATCTCCGCGTTAGTCAATCAATCGATGCAGAAAATAGCCCACGAAGAACTTAAGCGGCTGATCGTAAACGGCGGGCTGAGCGATCAATCGATCGGTCTGATTCAACGGGCGATCCTCGCGAATGACAACCACCGACTCATGCACCGCGCCTTCATTGGCGAACGGTGTATGGGGGAAGGACTCTTCCTGAATGTAGAGCAATTAGACTTAAACGCTAAATTGAATCCGGTGTTTGTGCTCACATGGTTGATAGGGCTGATGGACCTGGATAACGCCTATTACCTTGATCAGATGGGGGCGTACATCAATGTGGTCCAAGTAACCACCTGGCCCCTCCCAGATGAATACGTCGATAACGAATATGACATCCCCCGGCTGTATCTAGTCTCCGGTATCGTCATGCCGGCGTTGGACAATTGTATTGTGAATTCAATCGAAACAATTGCCCAGCAACAGGTCTTGCTCGCGGGGATCGGCATAGAACAGTACCGACGAGCCACCGGGGAGTTGCCTGAAACCCTCGAAGTTTTGACGCCCCGGTACATGGACCATGTCCCCATCGATCCGTTCACAGGACAACCATTAAAGTATCGATACGAACACGACGGCGCAGTCGTTTACAGCATTGGGCAGGATGGGCAAGATAACGGCGGGAACCCAGGCGGATACACATGGCTGCGCGATGCCGGCAAGAACGGCACGGATATCGCCTTGGTTTTTGGCCCAATCGCCGAAAGACTCTGGCCTACAATAACAACAGACACCCCGGATGACCTGATGGATGACGACGTGATCGCATCAGATGAAGACGATGCGTGGTATCTGGATGACCTTACTACCGAAAAAGGCTACCGGCTTTATCTGAAAGAACTCGAAGAAAACGGCTTCCCAGAGTTAACGCCCGAAAAGAACGATAGCCCCTGACTCAGCACACCAACAATCAAAAACGATCGCCCCGTGGCGCGACGCTAACGTAAAACATAAAAGGATGTGTTTAGCCCCGGCGGTTACGCCGGGGATTGTGCGTTGTTTAGCCGTCGCGTGGCCGCGACGGCTAAACAACGACTCGCTTAATCAATTGTTATACGTCACCGCTTTTACCGCTTCCACAATCTTCTTCGCGTTCGGGAGCATTTCCTGTTCCATCGTGCGGTTGTAGGGGGCGGGGATGTCGTCGTTGTTGACGCGGATCACCTTGTTATCCAGATCATCCAGCGCGTTTTCGTACACCTGTGCCGCGATCTCGGCGCCGACGCTCGCGAAAGGCCAACTCTGGTCAACGACGACGCAGTAGTTCGTCTTGCGTACGCTCTTGACAATCGTGTCGATGTCTAGCGGGCGATACGTACGCGGGTCGATCACTTCGCAATCGATGCCTTGCTTTTCAAGTTCTTCGGCCGCTTCCAATGCAAAGTGCACCGGCCGGCCGGCGGCGACGATGGTGACGTCTTTGCCGGGCTTCTTGATGTCCGCAACGCCAAACGGGATCTTAAAATCCTCATCCTCCTCAACCGTCGGCGGAGCCCAGATGTCCTTGATGTAACGGGAAAAATCCTTCTCACCACGCGCGCCCAAGCCGAGCATGCGTTCGGATTCGAGATTGAATACCGGGTCTTCATCGCGGATCGCGGTCTTCAATAGCCCCTTCGCATCACGCGGCGTCGAAGGGATCGCCACCTTCAAGCCCGGCACGCTGGAGAACATCGACTCCACACACCAAGAGTGCGTCGATCCAAGCTGACCGCCTGCGCCGTTATTACCGCGGAAGACAGCGGGGCATCCAAATTGGCCGCCGGACATGTACAACATCTTCGGCGCGTTGTTGATGATCTGGTCGGCCGCGACGAGGCAAAACGACCAGCTCATAAACTCGATGATCGGCCGAAGCCCGTACATCGCAGCGCCGATACCCAGCCCGGAAAATCCGGTCTCACTGATCGGCGAGTCGACGATCCGCCGAGGCCCGAATTCATCGAGCATCCCCTGGCTGACCTTGTAAGCACCGTTGTATTGCGCCACCTCTTCACCCATCAGGAACACACGGTCATCTCGCCGCATCTCTTCCTGCATGGCTTCACGGAGGGCTTCTCTATATTGGATGGTTCTCATGTCGGGTTTCGGGTATCGGGTGTCGGGTATCGGAAGAGGGTGTGTTAACCCTGTTCGCTTTGTTTCAAGGCCTGGATGAGTTTCGTAAGCATCTGGCCGACGCGTTGAGTGAGTTGCCATGCAGGGATGGCCATCTCACGTTCCAGTTGTTTGAGCCTCACCGCGATCATCAGGTGAGTCTCTATCTCCATTAGCGAACCGCGTGCGATCGACAGGTGGCGCAAGTAATCACCCCGGTGTGATCGGCCGTAACCCTCTGCGATGTTGGCGGGTATGGATGTAGTCGCCCTTCGTAATTGGCTAGTTAGTCCGTATTTCTCGGCCTCCGGCAACAACGCTGTTACACGGTAAACCTCTTCAACGAGGTCCATGGCAACCTGCCAGACCTCCAAACCCCGGTATGAATCGTTATCCATCATGCGGTTATCTTCCCGATACCCGACACCCGAACCCCGATACCCGATCTACTCCCCCGAATTCCCATCCGTGATCATCTTCGGCAGTCCGCCCTTCACGAACGGTGGGCCGTACGGTTGGGCGTAGATATCCGTGTACATCTCGGACATCGGCAGGTCGGGAGATCGCTCGGCGTAGGTGATGGCGTCGCGTGAGGCGACCTTGGCTTTCTTATCCAGTTCGTTGATCTGATCCTGTGACGCCAGATCGTTTTCGACCAGGTAGTTGACCAGCGTGTTGATGCAGTCTTTTTCCTTGCGCTCGTTAACCTCGTCCTTCGAGCGGTACTTCTGCGGGTCGCTCATGGAGTGGCCTTGATAGCGGTAGGTCTTGGCGTTGATGAAGCAGGGGCCTCCGCCGGCATCTTCAAGGCCGAGGGCGCTGCTCGTGCTGCCTCGCGACGCATCGGCTTCGCGTTTGAAGACTTTGTACGTGTCCAGCACATCCATGCCGTCGCACTCGGCGTAACGCATACCGTACGCCGCCGCCTTCGCGCCAAGATTGTCGGCCGCAGCGGTCCCGCGGTTGATGGCCGTCCCCATCGAGTAGCCGTTGTTCTCAACCACAAAAAGGATAGGCAGGTTCCAGATCGCAGCGAGGTTCATCGCCTCGTGGAACGCACCCTGGTTGATCGCACCGTCGCCGAAGAAGCAGACCGTGACGTTGTCTTTCTTTTCATACTGAGAAGCGAACGCCAGCCCGACGCCCAGTGGACACTGCCCGCCGACGATCGCGTGGCCGCCGTACATGTGGTGAGGCTTGTCGAACATGTGCATCGACCCGCCCTTACCCTTGGCACAACCGGTGATCTTGCCGTACATCTCCGCCATGCAGTAGTTGGGGTGCATCCCACGAGCCAGGGCGTGGCCGTGATCGCGGTAGGCGGTGATGACCGGGTCATCATCCTTGAGAGCAGCGATCGCCCCCACGGCGGTGGCCTCCTGGCCGATGTAGATGTGGCAGAACCCGCCGATCTTCGCCTGCTGGTACGCCTGCATCGTCCGCTCTTCGAATCGGCGGATGAGCATCATCTGATAGAGCATGTCCATCAGTTTGTCGGTCGGTAGCTGGTCCGAGGCCATGGGCTTCACCTTGTCCTCAGTGGTGGTGGTCATCGAGGGTCCTTCGATTCTTGACTTCCGGCTATCGAGTCTGGGCGAGCGTCAACCCCAGACACCCGGTACACATCGATAACCTTAGTTTTATTCTTGGCTTATAATCGACAAAACGCACACAAGCGCTTCACAGGCCGATAACACCGGTTCGTTACGGTCGGCCCTGGGGCCCGGAAAGGTCACGACTCTGCTGGGTGGAGTCCCGCGCCCACCTCAACGATCCCTGTTGAGGCTCATTAGTCTAGGGACCGCATCCCCCAGCGGCAAGTATCTATCGGATCAGGACAAGCGCATGCCCCGACAGCCGCCGTACACCGCCTTGGCTCGCCATAACCGGGTCCTTTCGATTACACTCTCGCTTTGACCCGGTAGGTAGCACACGATCAGGCTGTCTTCTATATGAATCATCCGACCATCACGCGGCAGATCACGGTCATTGTGGGGCTGATCCTGAGCCTGGTGCTAATAGCCGGCCAAGCCACCGCACAAGGCATCGACCCCGAAAACAGGCCCATCGCACAGATCCGCATCGACGGCCTGAAAGAAGTCTCCGAGCAACTGGTCCGCAACCAGCTACGCTCCGAGGTCGGCCAACCCTACGACTCACGCACCGTCTCCAACGATATCGTCCGCCTGACGCACCTCGGCCGGTTCGACAAGATCACCGCACGCGTCGAGCCCTGGCCCGACGGCTCGGTCATCCTCATCTTCGACGTCTCCGAGCAACCTGTGCTCAGTGATGTGCAGGTCGTCGGCAACAAAGCCATCAATGATGCCGAGATCTTGAAGATGGTGCTGCTTAGGCCCGGCGACCCCTCAGACCCGTTCCTGATCCAGCAGGGCCTGGACCGGATCGTCAGCGCCTACCACGACAAAGGCTACTTCGTCGCGGATGTTTCCGTTGATAAGGAACTGCTGGAGGAATCCAAGGCCCTGGTCTATACCATCCGCGAAGGCCCGCGCGTCAAGATCAAGGGCATCCGCTTCGAGGGCAACACCAGCTACACCAAGAAACAACTCAAGAGCAAACTGCGCAGCAAGGAATACTTCTTCATCCTGCAGAAGGGCGACCTGAACCGTGAGCAGTTGGAGTTGGATGCCGCAGGCGTTCGCGAGTTCTACCAGGAGCGGGGTTATCTCGATGCACAGGTCGGCCGACGCATCGACCTGTCGCCGGATGAGAAAAACGCGGTCGTCACGTTCCTGGTCGAAGAAGGGCGACGGTACCTGGTCTCGGAAGTCCGTATCGAACCGCCGGACCAGGATGATGATCGCCTGCTGCCGGACTCACAGATCCGCCAGAACATGACGCTCTCGCCGGGCGATGTTTTCTCGCAGGATCAGGTCGCAAAATCAGCCGAGAACATCGAAAGCCTGCTGGGCCAGCTCGGTTACCTGGATGTGCGCGTCGGCATCACCCCGTTACCGCACGAAAACGAGGCGTTGGTCGACCTGGTCGTGCGGATCAATCAGGGCCTGCCCTCGGTCGTCGGTAAGGTCAGCATCACCGGTAACGAATTGACGCGTCAGAAAGTTGTGCTCCGGGAACTGCGCGGCATGGACCCCGGCCGAAACTTCGACGCGACCGGCGTCGATCGAACACGTCGTTTGCTGACCGACGGCAGACTGTTCAGCGAAGGTACGGTCACCATCCTCGGCGAACCGCGCGACGGTTCACGCGACGTGCTTATTGATGTAACCGAAGCCACCACCGGTTCGGTCAGTTTCGGCGCGGGGCTGAGTTCAGACGCCGGCCTGCTCGGTGCGATCGACCTGAATCAGCGCAACTTTGATATCACCGATGTACCGCAGACGCCTAAAGAACTATTGACCGGCCGGGCCTTCCGCGGCGCGGGTCAGTCATTCGCACTCTCACTGCAACCCGGTAGCGAAGTCAGCCGATACTCCGTCTCGTTCCGTGAGCCGCACCTCATGGAATCGGATTATTCGTTCGGCACTTCACTGTTCCTCTACAACCGCCAGTACAACGCCTACGACGAGGAACGCCTGGGCACCAGCTTCTCGTTCGGACGCCGCTTCGGCGACGTCTGGTCGGCATCCACCTCGCTGCGAACCGCGAACGTTGATATCACCGATATCGAAGAAGACGCCCCGGTCGATGTCTACGACGTCGAAGGCAAGAGCAACGTGACCGCGGTCGGCTTCGGGTTCGTACGCAATACAACCGACAGCCGACTGTTCCCGACACGCGGCAACCAGTGGCAGTTCAACATCGAACGTGTCGGCCTGGTCGGCGGCGATTACGACTTCTCCAGGATCAGCTCCGAATTCAAGCAGTTCTGGACCGTCGATGAAGACTTCTTCGGCAGGCGAACCGTCCTGAGCTGGCGCATCGGCGCGTCGATCATCCCCGAAGACGATGAAGCCCCGTTCTTTGAACGGCTGTACCTTGGCGGTCACAACACGTTCCGCGGTTTTGAATTCCGTGGCGTCGGCCAACGCGGCATCCGCAACGATAACGGACAATATGGCGACGATGCGGTCGGCGATGAATGGCTGCTGACCACCGGCCTGGAATACAACTACCCGATCTACAGCGAAGTGCTCCGTGGCGTATTTTTCACGGATATGGGCACACTCACCGATGAACCTAGCGTGGACGACTGGCGCGTCTCCGTAGGCACGGGTCTGAGAATCAAAGTCCCGTTCTTCGGCTCGGCACCGTTTGCCCTGGACCTGGCGGTCCCGGTCATGAAGGAGTCCGGGGACCAGACGCAGCTTATCAGCTTCAGCCTGGACCTGCCGTTACGGTGAACCCAGCAGATTCACGAACACCATCCGATTATTCGACGTATGATCAGTTAACCAATACGACACCTTACATCCGGTTATAATCCCTGTAATTGTTGAGTTTAGAACACCCGCGGGCCGGCACGCCGGTTGGCCGAAAGCCCGCCAAGCCATGGAGAGACAAATGCACATCAAACGAAATATTCTGATCACCTCGGCCGCCCTGATAGTACTGGCGGTGGGGCTGGTAGGCGTCAAGGCCCAGGGCGTGCTCAGCGGTGAACCCACCACCGTCGCCGTCGTCGACCTGCGCAACCTTTACGATGCCCTGCGTGAGAAACAGCAGATGGATGCGGACATGGAAACCATCCGTACCAAACTGACCGCCGAGCGCGACGATCGTCAAAAGGAAATCGCGCAGCTCCAGCAGGACATGGACATGCTGGTCCCGGGCACGCCGCCCTACGCTGAAGCTTTAGAGAAGTATGAAAAGGCCGCCCTCGATTACCAGCTCTGGGCCGCCTACGAACAGAACAAGGTCGGCCGTGAAAACGGCGCGAAGATCGAAGCGCTGACCAACAAAGCCGGTGAAGCGATCCAGGCTGTCGCCGAAGCCCAGAACATCGACATGGTCCTGTTCAAGCAGCAGACGATCCGCCTCGGCACCAATCAGCAGGGCCGCGTCCAGGCCGCGAACATCAACATCGTGGCATGGTCAAGCGACAGCGTTGACATCACCGACGCTGTGGCCAAGTACATGAACAACGCTTTTGAAAACAGCCGCTGATCAGAACCTGTAAACCTGATGAGTGACTGATTAGTATGACCACCCGTAGCCCCGGGCTCCGTGCCCGGGGTTTCGTATTACCCAACCAAAGGCCGAGTCTTGAGCCCCCATACGCCTTCCCAAACCGCCGCCGCCATCGCCGAGCTTGTCGATGGTGAATTACAAGGCGCTGAGGATATCCAGGTCCACGGCGTCAGCGACTTCGATCAGGCGCAGGCAGGACACCTCACGCTCATTGGCACACAGCGATACGCCGATCGATGGGCCGATTGTCCCGCCACCACCGCGCTGATCAAACGCGGCCTGGAATGCGCCAACCCTGATAACAAAACCATTATCTGGGTCGACAACGCCGACCTCGCGTTCAACAAGACGTTATCGCTATTCGCACCGCCGCCGGTCCACACCGCTTCCGGTATCCACCCGACCGCCTGCGTCAGCGAAACCGCACGGGTCCCCGACAGCGTAAAAATCGGCCCGTTCTGCGTGATCGGGCCCGGCGTCACGCTTGGTGAGAACTGCGTCCTGCACAACAACGTCACCATCCTCGACGAAACCAAGGTCGGCAAAGATTGCACCTTCTGGCCAGGCGTCGTCATCCGAGACCGCTGCACCATCGGCGACCGCTGCGCGTTCCATCCCAACGCCGTCATCGGCGCAGATGGCTTTGGCTACCGACCGCAGATGACAGAGAACGGCCCGACCATCGTCAAAACCCCGCAGATCGGCACCGTCCAGATCGGCAACGATGTCGAAGTCGGCGCTGGCGCCTGCATCGACCGCGCCAAGTGCAACGCCACCATCATCGGCGACGGCTGCAAGATCGATAACCTCGTCCAGATCGGGCATAATTGCCAACTGGGCAGACTGGTCGTGGTTTCCGGATGCACCGGCATCGGCGGCTCCACCGTGATCGGTGACGGCACCATGATCGGCGGCCACGGGGCCATCGCGGACCACGTTGTGATCGGCAAGGGCGTACAGCTCGCCGGCGGGTCGATGGTCGCCACCGAGATCCCCGATGGGGCGATCTGCGGCGGCATGCCCGCCAGACCCCTCCGGGAAGCGATGCGTGAGATTCAGGCCCTGAAACGCCTGCCCGATCTTTTGAAAGAACTAAGACGCCGTTAGAATAGCCCCCGGTGGAATCAAATTGTTCTACTGATCCCGGCGCGTAGCCGGTATGCCGGGCCGACAACGGCCGCGCCCGGGTATCATTGAGTTATGTCAGGCCAGCAGACCATCTGCAAACCCGTTTCCCTCTCCGGCCCCGGGCTGTTCCACGGCCAGCCGGCGAAGGTCACTTTCAAGCCCGCCGAGCCCAATCACGGCGTGCGCTTTATCCGTACCGATCTCGGCGGCATCGAAGTCCCCGCTCTGGTCTCCCATGTCGTCCGTCGGCCACGCCGAACCGCGCTACGCTCCGGCGACGCCATCATCGAAACCTGCGAACACTGCCTCTCCGCTATCGCCGGCCTCGGCATCGACAACCTCCAGATCGAGATCGATGCCCCAGAACTGCCCGCGATGGACGGCTCGGCCAAACCGTTCCTCGACGCACTCACCGAAGCGGGCACCGAATCCAGCGACCAGCCCAAGCACTGCCTTGTCGTTCGGCACCCCGTCGTCGTCCAGCAGGAAGACGCTATGGTCGCCGCCATGCCCTGTAACGAAACCGACGATACCCAATTGCTCTACGAGCTGGACTACGGCCCGAATAACCCACTCGGCCGACAAACCCACCAGTTCAGCTTCCAGAACGGCAACTACGCTCACGAAATCGCCCCGGCCAGGACCTACATCCTCGAACGCGAGGCCCGCGCGCTGCGCGAAACCGGGCAAGGCTCACACCTTTCCGAAGATGACGTGCTGGTCATCGGCGACGACGGTCCGATGGGCAGCAACCAAATGCGCTTCGAGGACGAACCGGCCCGACACAAACTGCTGGACCTGATCGGCGACCTCTACCTGCTCGGTTGCCCGATCAAGGGCCGAATCATCGCACACAAATCCGGGCACGCGATGAATCACCAACTCGTCCGGCAACTGATCAAGACGCACGAAGCCAGCGTCCGCAACTACATCGGCTCACACCAAAGCGTCTTCGACATCCGCAAGATCCACAAGTTCCTGCCACACCGCTACCCCATGCTGCTGGTCGATCGTGTCGTCGAAATCGACGGCGACCGCCGAGCGGTTGGCATCAAGAATGTGTCGATCAACGAACCTTTCTTCCAGGGACATTACCCCGGGACACCGATCATGCCCGGCGTACTCGTCGTCGAAGCGATGGCGCAACTTTCCGGCGTCCTGATCGGACAGAAACTGGAACACACCGGCAAGCTGGCCGTCCTGTTATCTCTGGACCGCGTGAAACTGCGCCGTCCCGTAACCCCGGGCGACCAACTCATGATGGAGGCCGTCAGCGTCAAGATGCGCGGCCGGATCGTCCACATGCGATGCCGGGCTTACGTCGCGGAGGACCTCGCCGCCGAAGCCGAGGTCAAATTCATGCTGGTCGATGACGATCAAGGAAAGTAGGGGTCTGGGTATCGGGTATCGGGTATCGGGTATCGGGTATCGGGTATCGAAAGAAAACGATCTTTAACCCCGGCTTTATTTCCTGCTTTCCTAATTTTCTGCTTTCCTGCTTTTGCCCATGCCCACCATCCACGACAGTTCGGTAGTTGAAGACGGCGCCACACTCGCTGAGGATGTGGTCATCGGGCCGTTCTGTCGGGTCGGGCCTCGAACAACACTTGGCCCCGGCACACGGCTGGTCAGCCACGTCTGCGTCCTCGGACGCACAACGCTTGGAACAGACAACACGGTCTGGCCCTTCACAACACTCGGCGCCGATCCACAGGACCTGAAGTTCAAGGGCGAAGACAGCGAACTGATCATCGGCGACCACAACGACATCCGCGAAAACGTCACCATCCATAAAGGCACGCATAACGACCAGAGCGTCACCACCGTCGGCGACCACAACCTGATCATGGCCTACGCCCACCTCGGCCACGACTGCGTCGTCGGGAACCACACCGTCATCTGCAACGGCGTCCAGTTCGCCGGCCACGTCCATATCGACGACCACGCCACCGTCGGCGGCGCTACCGCCTGCCATCACTTCGTCACCATCGGACAGTACGCCTACGTCGGCGGGATGACACGCATCGTCTACGATGTGCCGCCCTTCATGATCGCCGAGGGCAACCCCTCGCGCATCCGCGGCGTCAACGCGATCGGCCTGAAACGCCACGGCTTCTCGCCCGATGACGAAAAATGCCTGAAAGAAGCGTGGAAAGTGCTGTTCAAACGCGCCAGCGAAGATACCGGCGGCGCCAGCTTCACCGCGCTGGATGAATTGGATGCACAATACAACGGCAACTGGATGGTCAAAGCACTCACCGACGCCATCCGTAAATCCACCCTCAACGGCGCACACGGCCGATACCGCGAAGGTTTGCGAAAAGACAACCGCTTTACCAACCCGGTGAGGTGAGATCGTAAGACGTGGCTTGAATGACGAAGTTCGAATGCACGAATGTCGAGTGAATGCTCAAATGACGAATATCCAATAGTTGCGGATCGCCTCATTGAGCATTGAAGCATTCGACATTGATTCGTCATTCGCGCATTCGTCATTCGTGCATTATTTTAAAACCTGACCCAGACCCTAAACCCCATGAACAATACCGTACTCATCACCGGCGCCGCCGGCCTCATCGGTTCCCACCTCTGCCAGGTCAAACTCGCGCAGGGCTGTCGCGTCATCGGCATCGATAACTTCAACGACTACTACAGCGTCGAACAGAAGCACGCTAACGTCGCCAACTTTATCGACGACAAAAACTTCACGCTCTGGGAAGTGGACATCCGCGATAACGAAGCGGTCAAAGCTATCTTCGCCGACCATAAGCCGCGCGCCGTTGCGCACCTCGCCGCGATGGCGAACGTCCGCTACTCCATCGGACGCACCCCGCTTTACACGGACGTCAACATCACCGGCTCGGTAAACCTCCTCGAAGCAGCGCACCATAACGATGTTGAAGTCTTCGCCTTCGCCAGCACCAGCAGCATCTACGGCAAAACCCAGAACCTGCCGTTCATCGAGACCGACGCCTGTAACCTGCCGCTCTCCGCTTATCCCGCCTCCAAAAAAGCCATCGAGCTGATGGGCTACACCTATCACAACCTTCATGGCATGAACTTCACCGCCTTGCGCTTCTTCAGCGTCTACGGCCCACGCGCCAGGCCTGACATGATGCCCTTCATGATCACCGACCGCATCGTCCGCGGTGAGACAATCACCCTCTTTGACGGCGGCGACATGAAACGCGACTGGACCTTCGTCGAAGACATCGTCTCGGGTGTCAGCGCCGCGATGGATAAACCGCTCGGTTACGAGGTCATCAACCTCGGCCGCGGCGAACCCGTCCTGATGAAAGACTTCGTCACCATCGTCGAAGACCTCATCGGTAAAAAAGCAATCCTCGAAACCCCGCCCGCCCCCGCGAGCGAACCGAAGATCACCTTCGCCAACATCGACAAGGCACGCAATCTGTTGGGCTACGCGCCGAAAACCCCCGTCGCCGATGGCCTGGCTAAACTCTGGGCGTGGTATCAGAAACAATACCTATAGTCGGGGTTCGGGGTTCGGGCGATAGTATCGGTTGAGCGTTCTTGAACGCCTCAACTTCAAGAAAAACACACAATAGCCCCACCCGGAAGGGTGGGGTTTTCTTAAACATAAGCCTTACGCTCACTGTAAAACAAACAAAAACCCCCGGTTACCGCCGGGGGCTGTTTTTTATTGACTCAATAACTTTTTAAAAATTACTCGGACGCCGGCTTGTAGTTCTGCTGACGCTGAACCAATTCCTCCAACGTCTTGCCGGTCTGTGCTTCAATCATCTGACGCGCTTCCCATTCGTCCATGAACTGCGCGCTGCCATCATTAAAACCGACGGCAATCCCGCCGCCGCCTGAATGATCCGGCCGTTCAAATACACATACCGTATTACGATCGATATCCACCTTAAGATCGGGAATCAACACATACGAAGCGTTCTGCCGAACCCACTCGTTCTGCTTCTGTTCATCCCATTGCTTGTAGTCCCACGGAATAGAAATCCCCACGCTGGGTGAGATCACATACTCAACCGAGAAGTAATTGCCTTGAGCCAGTTCCGCGATGTCGTTCGCCATCACGTCTTTGTGAGACGAACCATACATGACCTGCGTCTGCACGATCCCCCGGCACTGCGTTGTGCTCTTCATCTGCCGTGCAGAGCGCCGAGCCGCACCCAGCGCCGGCAACATCGTCCCGACCAGTACCGGCGCCGTCGACATCGAATTCATACTGCCTTGCGGGCCGAGGAATGCCGAACCCGGGAAGGGGCTGATCATTCGGCCGTGATATCCCGCGGCATCCGCCCACGCCACCTCGCCCGACGGCGAAAGCACCGGCTCGATCTGAGCGTAAGGCGGCAACATCGGCGGCACGTGCTGCCCGCCGAACATCGACAGGAAGCCCGTACCCATCTGCGTGATCATCACCATGTTGGCGTACGAATCCTCCGCCGTTCGCGGCAGATCGGTGAAGACAATCTTGTTCGGCCGACTCCCCGCATCCAGCCGATCCATCACCCGCCTGAATCCCTTGTTATCCAGAATGCTCTTGCCCCCGGCCGTCGCACGCGTCCCGGCCTGACTCACCGTCTGCTGATACAAACCCGCGTACAGCTTCCCGTCATGCACCGACCACGTCGGCGCAACAAACGGGATGCCCAACGTGTACATCGTCATCCCGTTCTCTTCCACCGTGTGGAACCGCACACGTATCCCCGATCGGCCGCCCGCCTGGCCCATCACCGCGTTAGCCAGCGCCTGAAGCGAAATCAACGAACGCTCCGCAGCCTCCGCATCCTTCAACTGATTCACCAGCGTCAAACCCATGATCCCGCTGCCGGTCGCGCCCGGATCGGTGTACATGACCCAGCCTGAACCCAACGCACGGATCAGATCGCCCTCGATGTCCACGCCCGTCATCTCGTCCGCTTGCATCAGCGCCTGGTTGAGTTCTTCCAGCGCCTCCGGATCGATCTCGCCGGCTACGCGCCTCACCTCATCCAGAAGCATGCCAAGATCCAGGCGGAACACCGCGACACACGTCGCCTCGGCCGGCACCACCTTCAACTCCGCATCCGTGATCGGCTCGCCGTCCAACAGCGACAGCAAACCCGTACGCGGCGCGGGCGCATCGATGAACGAATCACACCGCCAGTCCTTGCCATCAAACCCCGCCGACACCGCCAGGCCGTTCAAACCTTCAAGCCCAAGCGCCGCGCGCAGTGTCATCCACTGCTGCTGCTCACGCGGCGACTCGGTCGCGGCAAAATCATCGATCAGATTTAGCAACCCCTGCGCATCGGCGTAAACCACCAGCAAGCCCTCGACATCAACCTGCTTCATCGCGCGATTGAAGCCTTCCGTCTTACCAAGCAGCCCGGCTTCCATCTCGGCCGCTTCACCCTCAGGGGCGGTATTACTTCCGGGGACGGGGCCGATCGTGAGCGACACCAGTCCGTCTTCCTGCCCGACCATCAGCGGTGCATCAGGTGGAACCTGCGCCACCAGGTCTTCCAATGACATCAACAGCTTCTGCGCCGCCTCGCCTTCAACTTCCCACATCACCGTCAACCGCACCGGCATCTGCGGCTCTCCTGACGCCTGCAGATACGCCGCCGTCGGATGATGCCAGCTCGCCGAGCCGATCGAATCGACCAGCCCCGTCACCAGGCCGACCCACGGATTGCCCGGGTTGGCCTGCTGAATGACCATCAGCGTCCGATTCAGTGCCCCCGGCAAATCCGTCGACGCGGTGATCGCTTCCAGGTTCGACCCGGCATACCCCAAGTCCGGATCGTCCGCACCGCGCCAACCCACATACACCACCGCATCCCCCGGCACACGCTCAACCAAAGGCTGAGCCCACGCCGTCGTCACCGTCAACAAAACAAGCAGCATCGCCGATATCAGTTTTTGCATCATAGTGCCCCGTATCTAAAGGAGTTGTGTTCAACAGCAGTCTAACAGAAACACCCCCACATTCATAAAGACGTAACCAACCCCCATGTATTACATCTTTGCCCCCCAATCCACCTCTGAACGTTTAGCGCACGATCGCAGATCGCCGCGCGTTTTGCCCCCCAATAAAAAACGACCGCCCACAAAAGCAGACGGCCGCATTCAATTCATCTGACGATCTCTTCTAATTCATCACCGCCGACGCAGTAGCGCCAGCCCGCCAAGTCCAAGCAATCCCAGCGTCGCAGGCTCCGGCACCATCGCGCCGTTGACCACCACACCGCTGTAGAGCACGTTGGCGGATAACAACTTCCAGTCGCCCGTCGCATCTTCACTAAGCGTGATCATCCCGATACGCACAGGGCCGAAGTCATACGGGCTGGTGTTGGCCCACGACACATTGATTCGGGGGGCGTCCATGCTAAAGGGGTCAGGATTGATTCCACCCGGATTACCAGGGATACCAGCCGAACCGTCTCCAATGATCCCGACATACGTATCGAACTCAAGTTCAGGCACAAGACCGATCATAAATTCGGCTGGTGCACCATCACCGCCGGCGGCCGGCGTCTGGTAGGCCGTGCCCGTCGGCAGGTTGACCAAAAGTGCCGAACTGGTCCAATCAGCCGGCCCGCTCCAGACAATCTCATTCGCTACATAGCCATCAGGCACAAGCGGATCGACCACCTGGTTGATGCTGATGCTGCCTAGCGCAACATTACTCACGAGCCCCACAGCAATCGCCGACATAAGCAAGCTGGTCATCTTCATCGTAATGCTCCCGTTTCGGGTTATTCATACTTATCGTTCTACGACATCTACACTTCAACGCCGACGCAGTAGCGCCAGCCCGCCAAGTCCAAGCAACCCCATCGTCGCAGGCTCCGGCACCATCGCCCCGTTGACCACATCACCACTGTAGGTCACGCCGGCGGAAATCAATGTCCAGTCGCCCGTCGCATCTTCACTAAGCGTGATCATCCCGATACGCACAGGGCCGAAGTCGTTAGTAGCACTGTTGTACCAACTGACATAGATTTGAGGGGCGTCAAGGCTAAAAGCCTGATCGACAATGTCACCTGCATAGTCGGCGATACTACCCGAACCGTCTCCAATGATCCCGACATACGTATCGAACTCAACTTCAGGCACAATACCGATCACAAAGTCGGATGGTGCACCATCACCGCCGACGTCCGGCGTCTGGTAAGTCGTGCCGGTCGGCAGGTTGACCAAAAGTCCAGCGCTGGTCCAGTCCTCGGTCCCGCCGCCGTCCCACACGATCTCGTTCGCCACATAGCCATCTGGAACAAGCGGATCGTCTACCTGGTTGATACTGATGCTGCCCAGCGCCGCATTACTTGCAAGCACCGCAGCAACTGCTGACATAAGCAAGCCGGTCATCTTCATCGTAATGCTCCCGTTTCGGGTTATGAATCACATGCTTATCGTTCTACACCTCAACGCCGACGCAGTAGCGCCAATCCACCTACCCCAAGCAACCCCAACGAAGTCGGCTCGGGCCAAATCATTCCGTCCGTGACGGGCACGTAATAAGTCTTGCCGCCGCTCAAGATCACACACTGGCCTTGAGCATCTGCGCTGAGTGTGATCATCCCGATACGCACCCGGCCGTAGTCATTCGCGACGTTGTTGAACCAACTCACGCTGATCTGCGGGCCATCCATACTCAACGGGCCGCCACCCAGGTCGCCCGCGCCGCCTGCGATGCCGTTGCCTACACCGTCGACAATGCCGACGTAGGTGTCGTACTCAACCTCAGGCACCAGGCCGATCACGAAGCTGGTCGGGGGGCCATCGGCGCCGGCGCCCGGCGTCTGATAGACCGAGCCGTGGGTCAGGTCGATACGCAATGCAGCGCTGGTCCAGTCCTCAGTACCATGCCCATCCCAGATGATGGCGTTGGCATAGAAACCAGGGACCAATGACTGATCCACGACCTCAAAACTGATGCTGCCGAACGCCGAAGAACAGGCGAAACCCGCAGCAATCACGGGCAAAGTAAACCCGGCGATTTTCATTATCCAACTCCTTTTCTTTTTTAAGAAAAAGTACGCCAACAGCACTTCACCCCTCACCGCCGACGCAGCAGCGCCAACCCGCCAAGTCCAAGCAGCCCAAGCGTCGCCGGCTCCGGCACCATCGCGCCGTTGATCACATCACCGCTGTAGGTCACGCCGGCCGAGATCAACGTCCAGTCACCCGTCGCGTCTTCACTAAGCGTGATCATCCCGATACGCACAGGGCCGAAGTCGTTAGTACCATTGTTAAACCAACTGATATAGATTCGAGGGGCGTCCAGACTCATGGGCTCGGATGGAAAACCAGAACCGGGAATACCTGCCCCTTCACCGCCGATAATCCCGACATACGTATCGAACTCAACTTCAGGCACAATACCGATCACAAATTCGGCTGGTGCACCATCACCGCCGACGTCCGGCGTCTGGTAAGCCGTGCCGGTCGGCAGGTTGACCCAGATCGCAGCGCTGGTCCAGTCCTGGGTGCCGTTGCCATCCCACACGATCTCGTTCGCTACATAGCCATCAGGCACAAGTGGATCATCCACCTGGTTGATGCTGATGCCGGCAAGTGCAGCATTGCTAACAAGCACCGCAGCGATCACGGGCAGAACACGCTTAATCAATCTCATGGTTAATGCCCCCAGCCCCTCATGTGATGAATGTGCCTGGCGTGACCCGGATCGAGGGGCGGTGACCCGGATGTTGACACAACCGCTATGCCAACCACATTTTAAGAAGACAGAAACGTCGCATTGACCCGTACATTGTACGCGCCGGGGTGATGAAATCACAGGCTTAATCGCGCAGAAAACCCATAAAACAACCGCCCACCGTGAAGTGAGCGGTTGAAAGAGGTTTTCACTTATCAGGTTGTCTGCCGGATCAACGCCGACGAATCAGCGCCAGCCCGCCGATACCGAGCAGGCCCAGCGACGCCGGTTCGGGGATCACCATGTAGCCATCCCCAACAATACCGCTGACGGTCACGCCGGCCGACAGGATCGACCAGGTACCTTGAGCATCGGTGCTCAGGCTGACGTTGCCGATCTTGACGATGCCCGTGTCATCGGTGGAGTTGTTGTACCAGCTAACACTGATCTGGGGAGCGTTCATGCTCAGTGGGCCGCCGCCTAGGTCACCCGCGCCGCCGGCGATACCGGCCGAGCCGTCATCGATGATGCCGACATAGGTGTCGAACTCAACGGCCGGAACCAGGCCGATCACGAAGCTCGACGGGGGGCCATCGGCGCCAGCGCCGTCGGTCTGATAGGCCGAACCACTGGTCAGGTCGATAACCATAGCGGCACTGGTCCAATCCTGAGTCCCGCCGCCGTCCCACATGATGGCATGGGTAACAACGCCAGGCACCACAGTCTGGTCGACGATCTCAACACTGATACCACCCAACGCGGACGAACAAGCGAAACCGGCAGCGATCGCGGGTAAAGCAAACTTGGCTAACTTCATGATCGGTCTCCTTAGAATCCCTGGAATTGTGACTCACGGCAAGAGACACCCGGACGGGATTTAAATCACGGGTCGGAGTTGAGGTCTGAAAACCAGGCCGCGAGCAGCGGATAACATTGGCTCAACCACCTCCATGATACCTCTGGGGGGCGTGAAATAACAGGGTGATTTTCCCCTAATAAAAAAACAACTGCCCGCGGTTAGGCGGGCAGTTGCAGTAGGATTTAACCTATTTGGTTGCGTGTCGATTAACGACGACGCAGGGCGGCCAGGCCACCGAGGCCGAGCAGAGCCAGCGAGGCCGGTTCGGGAACCATGGCGCCGTTCACGACGGGGCCTTCGATGATCACGCCAGCCGACAGGAGCTTCCAGGTACCCTGGGCATCTTCGCTGAGGCTGATGTTGCCGATCTTGACCGCGCCGGTGTCCGCGAGACCGTTGTTGTACCAGCTAACGCTGATTTGGGGAGCGTCCAAGCTCTTGGGGCCGCCACCGATGTCACCGGCGCCGCCGGCGATACCGTTGCCATCACCGCCGATGATGCCGACATAGGTGTCGAACTCAGCCGCAGGCACAATGCCGATGATGAACGCGGACGGGGGGCCATCGGCACCAGCGTCGGGGGTCTGATAGGCCGAGCCGCTGGTCAGATCAACAACCAGAGCGGCGCTGGTCCAGTCGACCGAACCGCCGCCGTCCCACATGATGGCGTTGGCAACGATGTTGGGCACGACGGCCTGGTTAACCTGCTCGACAGTAACTGCACCAAAAGCGGTGGAGCTAGCGAGGCCGGCAGCAATCACGGGCAAAACAAACTTAGCAATCTTCATCTTCAATCTCCTTAAGATCCCACAAAAGAAGTAACTCAAACACTGAAAACAACCCGAGGCCTTACTGGCTTCGGGAGTAACGGCACTAGGAATATACCACGAACAAGGTCACTTTGAAAGCCTTTTTTGATTTAATTTCTGTGAAAATTAAGCCCCGTATTCCGGCCGAGGCAAGTGCCCCGGCCGGAGTTTAGGGGTTTTTTTACAGTCTCTTACGCATTTGAACGCCGACGAGCCAGTGCAGACAGCCCCGCGATGGTAAACAGGGCAAGCGAGGCAGGTTCGGGGACCACAGAAGCCGTCGGAGGCGTCCCTGCGTTCCAGTTGCCCAGGATGAAGTCCAGGTCGTCCAGACCCACAAATCCATCACCCGACGGGTCGCCCTGCAGCCAATCGCCGGCCGTCACGTTCTGGTTCCAGTTGCCCAGGACGATATCCAGATCGTCCAGACCCACAAAACCATCACCGTTCAGGTCGCCGTCCAGGACCACCGAGCAGCCCAGGCAGAAGTATTCAATCGTGTCGTCGCCGAAGCTGTACGAGATGATGTTGTCGACATCCTGGGCGATGAAGGAGGTCACGCCGGTGTTCAGGTCCAGCATATACCAGTCCTGATCGTAGCTGCCGCCCTCGGTGGGATTATCGGCATCATAGAAGTAGATCACGTTGTTGACGTAATCGTAAACCGCCATGCGACTATCCGTAATGACTTCAGCGGTGTCGTCATCGGTCAGGCCGGTGGTATCCATCGCGATATTGGCGCTCCAGGCGCCAAAATCGATACGACCGTCAGCGTTGTTCAGGTCCAGAACCTCACGTGTGAAAACGTTGGGCTCGTGGGCGCCGAATGACACATGGCCATTTTCGTTGAGGTCCGAGTCGCCATCGATGTCGGTCGGATCATCCGCATCAAGATAGCCCGATTCCACGAAAATCAACATGCCGTTGCTCGGATCGACAAAGATCTTGTCCGCGTTACCGGTGTTATCCAACGGATTAACCGTGGGATTGTTATCAAGCTGGAAGTCGGTGGAATAGGTGGGGCCGCCACCAACATTCTGCTCGACCAGGCCATTGCCGCTGGTGCCGAAGAAGTTGGCGATCTGGAAGAAGGCAACATCGTCACCGAAGGCGCCGGCGGCACTCGTATCAGCCTCGACCACCCACAGACCGGTTACGCCGTCCTGATTCACCACGATGGCGGTGTCAGTGATTTCGCTGCGGCTGTCAAGGTCCAGTTCGAGATAACCCAGAAGCGTGGATTCCCAGCTTTCGGTGGTACCGGTGTGGTTGAAACCGCCTTCTTCGCTGCCAGCTGTCCAGGTAGCAAAACCGGGGTCGGCTGATACGCGGTTGATTGCCTTCACGCGCTTGTTCGTGCCGGCAGTACCGTCGTTGGTGGTCGATGCATCGATAAACACGAGGGTGTCTTCATCCACAAACTCCAACCGGGGGTCCTGGTAAGAGCCGTCGCCTGCCGAACGGGCGATTTCGCCGACCTTCTCTACGAAGGTAAAGGGACCTGACGACTGCGGATTAACAGCGCGGTAGTCAAAATTTGCGCCACGGCCGTAGGTCACGTAAATATCTGAGCCACCGGCACCCTGACCCTGGAAGTTGGCCGCCCAGTGGTTGTACGCTGACTGGAAGTCGATGCGGTACAGGTCCATGTCTCCGTTACCGTCGATGCCGCCATCCATCTCGCTGGCATCGGTGCCCGTTGTTCCGCTGTCAAAAGCCAGAACATACGTGTCACCGGTCGCCGGATCGACCGCCATGGCGCTGGGGTCTTCAAAGTTGAATGCCGTTTCAAAACCCAGGAAAACCGAAAAAAGTGGTGATGACATGTCGTCCACATCATAGAAGAGCACCGAACTGAGCGAATCGAGGCTTGATGAGCTGGCACTGGCCCCCTCATCGAGTATGGCAATAAATCCTCCAGTCGGATCAGCCTGCAATCCGGACGAACAGACCGCCAAGGCGAGTCCGCCGCATAAAAGCCTTGATATGTGCTTAGCCATCATTACCTTCTCTCCTTAAGAATAAAAAAACAATAAGTGGGCATGTTAGTTGAAGTGGCTCCGCATCCATACAAGATGCAGGCCACAGTAAATTAACGAATCACATTTCCCTCGAAGTCACTATCGTTGGTATGGCCGACACCAGAACCCACTTTGGTACCCGTCGGGTAGTAAAGGTTCAGATCAACACTATCCTCGGCGCTCAGAGTTTCACCATGGCCGTCGAAGAAAGAGCTGTTGACCGCACCGTTGTGCCGGTAGGCATAACGCAGCGAAGCCGCGTTGGGGGTTAATGAGCCGGACTCAAACTGATATGGGTCGCCGCCCAAAGCAAATGCAGGACCGTTGCTCATGTAGTTGCCGCCCTGTACCTGAAAATTGATGCCGTTGAAACTCATCACGTCACCGTTAAGGTAACGCACACCATCCATCGCATAAACCTTGCCAGATGCAGATCCGACCATGTCCAGTCGAGGTGCATAGTTGTTGGGTATGGTTAGAACATTTCCTCGCTGGCCATCGAGTCCAACCCCTTTGCCGGTGCCGTCCAGGTGGAAACCCAGCATGGCCGAATAACTGTTGACGTTAATCGAATCGGCGGGCACACCATTGGGTGAATGGCCGCTGTAAACCGTGGGCCCATAGAGTTCCTGGTTCGCCGGACATTTGAATTCATTGTTGAAGATCGCAAGAATCCGGTCTTCTTTGTCGGCGGGCAAACCTAAAGCATCCCCCATGGTCGGCGACACCCAGTCCATGTTCTGTGTCGGCTCTGTCGAATTCATCCCCCAGACATAACCATTGTCGATCTTGGCGCCACTCGTGTTCGGGCCCGCCAGCCAATCCCGATTGCTCGATGCATATGTCGCCATGGCTTGCCCCGCACTGCGGAGATTGCCCAGGCAAACCGCGCTCTGTGCCGAGCGCCGCGCTGCGCCTAAGGCCGGCAGCAGGATTCCTACCAAAAGGGCGATGATCGAAATCACCACCAGCAGTTCGATGAGTGTGAATCCCTGCTTGCTGCCATGCTTGTTGATCGTTTTCATTAGTCTTTGCCTCGTCCCTGTTTTTAGTCCTGCCCCGATCTCGATCACATGTTGTCGCCGACGAACGGTCCCCGTCCCCACAACACCAGGGATGGTCAACCGTTTAACTGTCACACAAGCTCGCGCCAAACGGGCGCACCCCCATCGTGATCCGCATTGTAACCCTTTGGGCCAATTCCACGAACCAAAAAATCCTAAGATAAGCGCAAAACTCATCATAGACCCCCGATTCAACGCCCGATCCGTCTGTGAATATCCGCCCCGGTGCAGGCCGAATTTGATGGACATTCACCCCGGCCAGGTTTATAAGCCGCTACAAAACAACACCTTGTGTATCTTGGGGCAAAATACAGGGGCGGGCCCGTTTGGGTCCACCCCTGAGTCATTCAATCTTTGAATCCGTTCGGACTCAATTATAGCATCATTTACCGCCGACGCAGGGCCGACATGCCGCCTAAACCTAATAATAACATCAGGCTGGTGGGCTCCGGAACGTACGTGCCGATCGGGAACGACGGGTTAACCTGAGCGTTGCTCGTCGTGCCGTCGGTCACGTTGATCCCGCTGAAGGACCAGTTGCCGATCACGAACGTCGAGCCGTCCGGCCCGGTGTTGTCCGCGCGATAGGCCCAGCCGTCCAGGTAATCCCAGGCCGTGCCCGAGCCATCGACATTGATGTCGCCGAAGACATCCACGACGGCTTCCAGGCCGGCAAACGCGCCGCTGGCGTCGTAGAACAGTTCGATCGCATCGTCGCCGTTGATCGAAGCCGCGCCGCCGTTGGCGAACGAGCCATCAAAAATCAGCGATGGGGTGAAGCCGAAGTAGCTGGCGAAGCCAACACCCAGAGCACCCTGGTCATCATCTTCAACGATGTAGATGAAGTCGCCGGCCGAGGCAGAACCGGACAGCACCAGTTCGACACCATCGGTCCCGCCGCCGTTGTTGGCAGCGCCGACGCCGTAAACACTCAAGTCAGCGATGTCGCTGGTGGCGTACAGCTCAACCACCTTGGGCTCGCCGCCGAGCAGACCGCCATCAATCACACCGGTGATAATGAGCCCGGCATCGGCCGCGCTCACAGATACCAACAGCCCAAGTCCAGCCAATCCAGTCGCGAATAATCCTTTACTCATCTGTAGCCCTTTCGATTGGGAAGTTGTGCGGGTAATCAGTCATAGAACAAGGGTGGGCCAATGTGACCCACCCTCGTTGGTTGTATCCGGCTATGCACCTAAGAGATGCATATAAAACAATTTAGCGACGCTTGAACGTCACCAGGGCGCCCAGACCCATCAGCGCCAGGCTGGCGGGTTCAGGAATCACGGTCGTGCCACCGGGGGTGGTGATCTGAGCCGTGCTGCTTTCGGTGGTGACTTCGATCGTCATATCATCGATGAAGTAGCTGCTCAGGGCGGGGTCGGCCGTGCTCGGGCTGCTGTATAGACGAGCCTCGATGACCAGGGCACCGGCCGAAGGCATCACGTAGCTGTAGCCCACCGAACTCCAACCGCTGCCGTCGGTGTAGGTGTCATTGCCACCAGCCGAACCGGCATAGGAGGTCACGTCGCCGTTGTCGGCATAGTGGCCCCAGATACGCAGAGACGGGGAGGCAGCAGCGGTGCTGTCCCAGCCGAAGAACGAGGCGTCAACCACGTCGCCGGCATTCAGGTTTTCGATGTAAGCCACATAAGCCTGCGGGGTGCTGGCGTGGGGGCTTTCGCTGACAGTCAGCATCTGCGAGCCGCTGTTCGGGGTCACGCCGGTGGTGATGACCAGGCTGTTGCTGATTTCATCACCGGTGGTGACGTTGGCGGGATTAGCCAGGTTGCCGTACGAGCCGAGGATCGTACCCGCACCGTCTTCCCAACCGTAGGTGGCCGAGAAGGTCGCCGCCTGGGCGCTGGCCGAAGCCATCAGACCGCAGGCACACAGCGCCATTACGAGATTACGTTTCATGTCTCTTCCTCTCCTATAAAACGGGACTATAAATATCTAAACACAAGCACTTGCCAAGCTGATTGGCCAGTTACACTTCGCGGGTTGGTGTTCGGATGCCGGGTATTAAACCCATAGAGAGGTAGCGGCCATAAAAACGGCCCGTCTTCTCCTCCTCCATCCTTTTCGCACGCGTACTTTCAGCACGTGCAATCACAGTATACCCAAACCGGGAGGTATAGCCATGGGTTATTATGGGAATTAGCGCAACTCTTACGTATTCAGACAGTAACCGTGTTAAACAGGGTAATTTACACGCCGGACCAGCCGGTAACAGGCTAACCCGGCGCGTTTGTTTACCCTCGTTCTACAGTCCCGCTTAAACGGAGCTGGCCACCGCGGTCTTCAGGACCAGCCCGTTACCGTCATAATCCACCGTAACACTTGCACCATCAGGCACTTCACCCGCGATGATCGCCCGGCCGAGGCGGGTCTCCACCTCGTGCTGCAGATACCGCTTTAAAGGTCGCGCCCCGTAAACCGGGTCGTAACCGGCCTCGGCGACGTGCTGCTTGGCGGCGTCCGTCAGCGTCAACTCGATCTCCCGGGCCGCCAGCCGTTTCTGGATATCTGCCAGGAGCAGGTCCACGATCTTCGTGATCTGGTCCACACCCAACGGCTGGAACAGGATCGTGTCATCCACACGGTTTAAAAACTCAGGCCTGAAGTGCTGGCGCAGCTCCGCCATCACCGCGCTGCGCGCCTGTTCACCGATCTCGTTATTGCCCATGACCTGATCGTCCAGCAGATACCTGCTGCCGATGTTGCTGGTCATGATGATGACCGTGTTCTTGAAGTTCACCGTCCGGCCGTGGCTGTCGGTCACCCGGCCATCATCAAGAATCTGGAGCAGCACATTGAACACATCGTGGTGCGCCTTCTCGATCTCATCGAACAGCACGACGGAGTAAGGCTTGCGCCGCACCGCCTCGGTGAGTTGCCCGCCTTCCTCGAATCCAACGTATCCGGGAGGCGCGCCGATCATCCGCGACACAGCATGTTTCTCCATGTACTCGCTCATGTCGATGCGGATGATGTTTTCTTCGCTGTCAAAAAGCGACTCCGCCAGCGCGCGGGCCAGCTCTGTCTTACCCACGCCCGTAGGCCCGAGGAAGATGAATGAACCGATCGGCCGCTTCGGGTCCTTGATCCCCGCACGTGCACGGATCACCGCGTCGGCAACCAGTTGCACCGCTTCATCCTGGCCGATCACGCGCTCGTGCAGCTTCTCGTCAAGGTGCAGCAGCTTCTCGCGCTCGCCCTCAACCAGCCGCGTCACGGGGATACCCGTCCAGCGTGCCACGATCTGGGCGATCTGGTCCTCGCTGACTTCTTCGTGCAGTAAACGCCTGCCCACAAAGCCGCCGATGGCATCGGCGGGCTTCACGCCCGAGTCCTTTGCATCAGATGTCTCGCCGTTAACCCGCGATGACATCGCGGGCTTGATATCTTCCGATTCAAGTTCCGCCAGTTGTTTTTCAAGTGCGGGCAACTCGCCGTGCTTCAATTGCGCTGCGCGCTCCAGATCGTAATTGCGCTCCGCCACTTCGATATCGTGGCGCACCTGCTCGATCCGCTCACGTACCTGCTGAGCCTTGCCGAGTTCAGCCTTTTCATTTTCCCACTGCGTACGCATCGCCGCGGCCTCTTCCTTGAGGTCGGCAAGCTCCTTCTGCAGTTCAGTGAGACGCGCACGGCTCGCGCTGTCTTTTTCTTTCTTCAGTGCAGCTTCTTCGATCTCAAGCTGCATCACACGCCGACTCACGCGATCGAGCTCGGCCGGCATCGAGTCCATCTCCGTGCGGATCATCGCGCACGCTTCATCAACCAGATCGATTGCCTTGTCCGGCAAAAACCGATCCGTGATGTACCGGTCCGACAACACCGCAGCAGACACGATCGCGTTGTCCTGGATCTTCACGCCGTGATGCACCTCGAACCGTTCGCGCAGGCCACGCAAAATCGACACCGTGTCCTCGACGGTAGGGGGGTTCACCATCACCGGCTGGAAACGACGCTCTAAGGCCGCATCCTTTTCGATGTGCTGACGATATTCATCCAGCGTCGTCGCGCCCAAGCAATGCAGTTCACCTCGCGCAAGCATCGGCTTGAGCATGTTGCCCGCATCCATCGCGCCCTCGGCTTTGCCCGCCCCGACGATCGTGTGCAGTTCATCAATGAACAAAAGGATCCGCCCGTCGGCCTGCTTCACTTCATTCAAGACAGCCTTGAGCCGCTCCTCGAATTCGCCACGGTACTTCGCACCTGCTACGAGCGCACCCATATCCAAGGCGAAAACCGTCTTATCCTTCAATCCTTCCGGCACGTCGCCGCGCACGATCCGCTGGGCCAGACCTTCAACGATCGCCGTCTTGCCCACGCCCGGCTCGCCGATCAATACGGGGTTATTCTTCGTCTTTCGCGACAGAATCCGGATCACGCTGCGGATCTCTTCATCGCGCCCGATCACCGGGTCCATCTTGCCGTCACGCGCCATTTCCACGAGGTCACGCCCGTAACGCTCGAGCGCTTCGTACGTCGCTTCGGGGTTCGCCGACTGCACGCGCTGGTTGCCGCGCACCTCGGTCAAGGCTTTGAGCAGTGCATCGCGTGTGATGCCCAGGTCCTTGAGGATGCGCCCGGCAGCGGTGGCCTGCGGCTTATCCAACATCGCCAGCAACAAATGCTCAACCGATATGTATTCATCCTTCAAGCGCTTCGCCTGCTGCTCGGCGCTGATAAGGATCTCGTTGAGTGGCTGCGTCAGGTACACCTTGCCCGGCTCGATCCCCGAGCCCGAAACGTGCGGCCGTTTGTCCAGCTCGCGCCCAAGCTCGCCGACCACCACATCCGCCGGACGCTCCAGCTTCTGTAACAGCCGCGGCACGAGCCCGCCTTCCTGCTCGCACAGCGCGTACAACAAATGCTCCGCGTCCACCGCCTGATGGCCACGCGTGATCGCAATGTTCTGCGCCGCTTGAAGCGCTTCCTGTGTCTTCTGCGTGAATTTATTGAAGTCCATATTGAGTCTCCCTCGGATGATTATTGTTAATGAGTGTCACTCAACGCCGGTCCTGAGCGCAGCGAAGGGCCGGGTATCCATGGTTTTCTTGTTACGTACCCGGTCCTTTGCTGCGCTCAGACCCGGCGTTGGGTGCGTTTAATTCTTTCAGTTTTTCGTAGAGCTGCAGTTCCTGTTCGGAAAGCTCCTTGGGCAGAACGATCATCAACCGGACAAAAAGGTTGCCGGCCTCATCTTTTCGACGGCTCGGTAAACCTTTGCCTTTGAGCCGTAGCTTCTGCCCGCTGCTTGCACCTGCGGGGATATTCAAACTCACGGTTCCATCCATCGTTTGAACATCCACCTTCCCACCAAGCGCCGCCTGCCAGGGCGTGATCTTCACATCCGTCGTCAGGTCCCGCCCGGATACCGTGAAACGCGGATCGGCTGCGACACTGACCTTGAGGATCAAGCCTTCGCCCGCCAGCCGGATCTTCGCACCGTCCGTGGTCCCCGCCGGGATTTTCACTTCGATGGTCTTCGTGCCGCCGGGTCCTTGCAGTTGCAGCGAACGCGTTGTGCCGTGGAACGCTTCATGCAGGCTGATGCTCAGCGCGGCCTCCTGCATCGGCGCAGCCTGCGGCCGACCCTGCTGGCGCGCACCGTTAAACAAATCTTCAAACCCGCCGCCCCGGCCGCCCTGCGCACCGCCCCCGGATGCCATCTGGCTGAAGAACGCTTCGAAGAAGTCGCTGAACTGCCCGCCGGACTGGAACTGGAAGCCTTCGGCCCCGCCGCGTCCGCCGGCGCTTCTAAAGTGCGATTCCCAGCCCGGCGGCGGCCTGAATTCCTGACCCGCTTTCCAGTTCTCACCAAGCGTGTCGTACTTCTTGCGCTTCTGCGGGTCCTTCAAGACCTCGTACGCCTCGCCGATCTGCTTGAACTTCTCCGAAGCACCCGCTTCCTTATTCATGTCAGGGTGATACTTCCGCGCCAGCTTGCGGTAGGCGCGCTGGATCTCATCCTGCGAAGCATCGCGCTTCACACCGAGTGTCTGGTAGTAGTCCTGAAACTTCACAGCCATAGTCAATCCCTAATCTGAATGGTCACGGGCGCAGCCTGATACCAGCCCGAATCCAATGCTATTACTGCAAAAGCCGCGCCAGTGTTCTTATCCGTAAACCCTTGTTTTAATAATATTTGCACGCCGAATTGACACCGGATGCTGCCGATTTGGCAGATGTTGGTCGGGGCGGGTATCCGGACCCACTTGTCTCCTAAAACCTTTTCCGACAATTATTTAACAAAATAACGCTGGCCCGTGAGGGCGACAGCCTGTAGATTACGTTACTTGCTCGAATCCGCTCAGCCGGTTTGTGGGGGCACCGGATTCACCGGCATTACTGTGATCAATCATCCCGTTGGGAACAAAAGGGCGGAGACAATTCAGATGAATAAGGTGTTGAAGAATCGGCTATGCCGTGGCGGGTGTACTTTGTTGGCAATGTCCTTGTCCGGACAAGCGCTGGCACAACAAGCCTACTTCTCCGTGGAAGGTGAAATCACCTTTGCGCTTGGCACGCACGAGATGTACTTCCAAACGACCCGACCGCTGACAACGGTCGAGGATGTGCAGTTCATCACCTTCGCCAGCAGCGGCGGGACCAACGCCGCCGGCGACGTCATCCCCGGCACGGGCCAGGTAATCGATTCGTTGCTGGATCTGTTCAGCTTCAGCGCCGGCTTGTCTGCATCCAACGACGACGGCGCGTTCGGCCCGAACACCACCCTAGATTCGCTGTTGTCCTGGCCCGGCGTCGCCGAGTCCGGCGGAACGCTGCCTGCATCCGGGCTGCCCGTCGCTAACGACTACCGCCTGACCTTCAGTGATCTGGGCAACAACAACGTCGGCGCATGGGCCGTCGACCTCATCGGCCCGGCAGACGCACTGCAGCTTACGCAACTCACACCCAATGCCGCCAACCCCGGCGGTGTCTCACGTCTTGATTCACTCAAGTTCGGCACCACCGGCGCGGGCGCCAACGCCGCCACCTTCGACTACATCGGCCTGACCGATCTGGAAATCACCGGCCCGCTCGTCGTTGCCCAGACCGGCAGCGGCGTACTCAACCTCGCTCAAGGCGAGATCACCGTCGGCGGACCAACCACCATCAACAGCGGCGGCACCGTCAACATCACCGGCGGCACACTCGACGCCGACGACGATATCCTCATCGACGGTGGCACCATCGACTTCACCAGCGGCACCCTCAACCTCGCGGATGGCAAAACCATCACCGCCCGCAACAACGCGCAGTTCACCCACGCGCCCGGCACCTCCTTCAATCACGACACCACACTCATCGTCGAGTCCGGCGCGGATGTCTTGTACCAGAGCTTCTTCGGCGTCGGCAACAGCACCGGGCTTGACGGCACGATCACCGTCACCGGCACGGGCTCAACCTTCACCGTCAGCAGCGGGTTCAACAGCTTCTGGGCCACCAATGGCGGCACCGCCACGCTCAATGTCTTGGATAACGCATCCGCCAACATCGCGCTCGCCGGTGGCGTCACACTGGCTTCCAGCGGCGACAGCAACAGCTTCGGCGACATCAACGTCGAATCCGGCGGTGACCTGACCTTCACCCGCCTCGACCTCGCGACAGGCTCCGCCGCGTCAGGCGAAGTTACCGTCACCGGCTCCGGCTCAACCTTCACGCAAACCGGCGCTTCCACACTCACCGTCGGCGGCACCGGCACAGGCACCGCGACCCTTGACGTCTACGACTCGGGCGTCTTCAACTCTGGCACCGGCGACATCGCCATCAACCCCTCCGGCACTGTCACCGTTAACACCAATGGCATCTTCAACGCCAACGGCAACGTCACCGTCGACGGCGGCACGATCGACTCTCAGACCAACGGCTTCCGACTCGCCTCTGGCAAAACACTCACCGCTTCCAACGACGCCCAGGTCACGCTCAACGGCGGTAACAACGGCATCTTCTACAGCATCAACGGTAGCCGCGAGATCAAGGTGGAATCCGGCGCGGATGTGAGTTTTTCCAATCCGATCAATGTCGGGCTTGGCTCGGCTTCAAACGGCACCATCACCGTGGACGGCAGCGGATCAACACTCACCATTAATACCGATTCTCTTGCAGGCGTGAGCGACGTCGGTGCGTATGGTGCAAGCGGCGACTTAACCGTCCGCAATAACGCCGAAGCCACGATTCATTCCGGCTCATTGCATGTCGCGTCCACCGGCGGGACCTCCGCCTCGACCTCCGGCACCGTCAACGTCGAATCCGGCGGATCCTTCACACTCAACAACCTGCGGATCACCCACTTCGATACCAACACCGGCACCGGCATCGTCAACGTCACCGACGCCGGCTCCTCCATCACCCAGACCGGTGCGTCACAGTTGATTGTCGGCAACGCCGTCGCCGGCACGGCCGAACTGAACATCACCAGCAACGCCTCCTTCACCACCGGCACCGGCGACAGCACGATCAACGCTACCGGTACCGTGAATGTGAACTCCGGCGGCGACTTATACGTTAAAGGCGATCTCATACTCAACGGCGCGGGCAAACTCAACGCATCCGGAGGAGGCACGCGGGTGTATATAAACGGCACCGCAACGTTGAACACGGGCAGTACGTTTGATGTCTCTAGCGCGGCGCAGATCGAGGCCGACACCGTCAACATCAACGGCGGCAGCTTCCTGATGTCCGGCGGCGGGCTTACAGTCAACGAGTTGCAGGGCGTCGGCGCCAATCTTGTCTGGAATGGTTTCGTGAACTTCGGTGTGTTCAACGCCGACCTGGTTTCGGCGACACCAAAAACCACGACGATCGGCGCGGGCCAATCCCTGACCGCCCAATACACCGATGTCGGCCGGGGCTCTTCTGCCAACCTGCTGATCACCGGCGGCGGCAAAGTCACCGCCACGGGCTTCACAACCAGCGTCGGTTCTACGTTTGATGCCGCCAGGGTCGGCAACGTTGATATCACCGGCGCAGGCTCACGCTGGTGGGCCAAGCAGGGCCTCGGCGTCGACAATGGAACGGTGGATGTGATGAACAACGGCGAACTCAAGGTCGACGGAACACTCGATATCCTCGCCAATGGTTCGGTCTCGATAGACAGCGGCGCAACCGTCACCGCGGATTCGATCTATCTCGCCGCCGGCGGCACGTTCGACTTCACCGGCGGCACACTGCATGTCGGCACCTTCCACGGCACACTCACACAGGACGGCGGCACACTCTCCCCCGGTTCGTCCGCGGGCTTGACCACCATCAACGGGGACTACGGCTTCAACACAGGCGTGCTCGATATCGAAATCGGCGGGATCACACAGGACACCGGGTACGACCACGTACATGTAACAGGTATGGCCCAACTCTACGGCGAACTGAACGTCTCATTGATCAACGGATTCACCACCTTGCCCGGCGACAGCTTCGCCATCCTCACCGCCGCTGGCGGGGTCATTGACGCATTCAATCTCCTGAACCTGCCCGATATCTCCGCATCGAACCAGGCGTGGCAGATCACCAATACAGGCGCTGCCATTGTGCTGGACGTGCTCTCCACGCTCGCAGGCGATCTGAACAACGATGGCTTCGTCGGCCTGGACGACCTGGATATCGTCCTTACCAATTGGAACCAGAACGTCACCGCAGGCGCGTTAACCGAGGGCGATCCCAGCGGCGATGGCTTCGTCGGTCTGGCCGATCTGGACATCGTCCTGAACAACTGGAACAACGGCACGCCGGTCGTAAACAACAGCACGACCATCCCCGAGCCCGGGACCGCAATTCTCCTGGCGCTTACCTGCATCGCGCTTGGTCGCCGCAGGCATCACAAATATAAATATAATTAGTCGCCATCGAACTAAACACCACCGCTCTCAAACACGTGGTGTCATAGAAAAGGTGGAGATTATCCGGCATGGGGTACGCAAAAAAATATCGGCTTGTTAATCGTGGGTGCTTCCTTTTAGCAGGCTTGATTGGTACACATGCCGCCGCGCAGCAGGCTTACTTCTCGCTGCAGGGAGACTTCATCGCCGCCGGCGACGCACACGACTTCAACTTCTCGCTCTCCCGAACGGTTGGCAGCGGTGAAGACATGCGGTTCATTACCTTCGCCGGCAACGGAGGAACCAACGCCGCGGGCGACGCCATTACATCCGGGGGCATCGATTCGGTCCTGGAACTCACCGACAGCACACCCGTCTTGCACGGGTACAGCAACGATGCATCCGGCGTAGACTCGTTGATTGCCTGGACACAACCCACGGGGACGGCGCTGAATCCCGATCCGCTGCCCATCGATGCCTACCGGCTGAGGATGTATGAATCCGGCAACAACCAGGCCGGCGCCTGGGCCGTCGATCTGATCGCGCCCGCGGACGCCTTTACGCTCACCGCCGCAACACCGACCGGCACCAGCACGGTCTCAAGCCTGAAGTTCGGCACGGACGTCGGCGGCGCGGCCGCAACCTTCAACCAGGCCGCTTCGTTGCAAGTGACCGGTCCCTTAACCATCGCACAGACCGGCGATGCCGTATTCAACAACACCGGCTCGACCACGGTCAACGGCCTCACCACCATCAACAGCGGCGGCGCCCTTAACATCACCGCCGGCAGCTTCACCGCCTACGACGAGGTAACCAGCAACGGCGCCGTCACCGTCGACGGCCTCGGTTCGAGTTTCACCGTCGATGCTTCGCCCACTTTCTGGGGGCTCAACGGCGGTACCGCGTCTATCACCATCAGCGATATCGCTCAGGCCACCATCCATTCCGGTGATATCTTCCTGGCTTCACAGGGCAGCGGCTCAACCGGCACGATCAACCTGAACACCGCCTCAGCCATGACCATCGACAGTCTGCACCTCGCAGACGACACCTACGCCGCCACCGACTCGACCGCGACCATCAATATCAACAGCTCAACGCTGATCCAGAGCGACGGGGCAAACCTCACCCTCGGTGGCGCGGAAGCGACCAACAACGCCACCATCAACGTGCAAAACTTCGGCGATTTTTTCACCTCCACAACCGGAACGGTAAACATCGCAGTCAACGGGAAACTGAACGTCAACACCTTCGGCCAGTTCGGCGCACTGACACCGTCTGCCGAGGTAGACCAGGACGGCTCTACCGGCGGCTCCGTCACCACGGCCGGCACATGGATGATTGATGGCGGCACGATCAACTTCAGCGGCGGACAAGGCTGGGCCGGCTCGTCCGATCCCGCACACGCCGACGGCGCGGCGGGCGGCACCGGCGGCACCCTCACCCTGAATGCCGGCGGAAACATCGCACTCACACTCGCCTCCGAAGTGCGCCTTTTTGGTGGATACGGCGGCAGCGACTACCCGAGTAACAGCAGCGATAACGCGGGCAGCGGCGGACAAGGCGGCACCGCCAACCTCACCGGCGGTGTGCTGACGCTCGAGGGCACATCGAAGTTCAACGTCAACGGTGGTCTGGGGGGAAAACAAAGAGCGCTTGTCACCGGCCGCCGCGGCGGGACAGGCGGCAGCGGTGGCACGATCAATCTCAGCGGGGCCGACATCACGCTGAACGCCGGCACGACCCTCTCCGCCGACGGCGGCAACGGCGGACCGTCCGCGAACATAACCAACGCGAACTACCTCGGCGGGGCCGGCGGACAAGGCGGCGATATCCATCTCTCGGCAGGCTCCGTCATGATTAACGGCGGCACACTCAGCGTCGACGGCGGCCAAGGTGGATCCAGCGCCAACACCAACGTCATAGGCGGCAACGGCGGAACCATCAACATCACGGGCGGCTCCCTCACACTCAACAGCGGATTGATCTCGCTGGCGGGCGGCGACGGCATCAGCACCGACGGCACACTCACCCTCGAAGGCGGCGCCTTCACCGTCAACAGCGGACACATCAACGCCAACAACGACCTCTCCCCGACCGCCGACCCGATCAACTTCACCGGCGTTACGCTCAACCACACCGATGGCTCGCTCAACCTCAACGACAACACCACCTTCACCGGCGGTTCTTACACACGCAGCAACGACGCCGCGCTCAATCTCGCCACGGACAAGAAGCTGACCGCCACCACGAACGCGCTGATCAACTTCACCGACGACAACGGCATCGAATTCAGTGACGGCAAAACTCTGGAGCTGAACACCGCCGCCGACCTGAATACCGACAGCATCACGTTCGGCGACGGGTCAACCGGGACACTGATCGTCGACGGCGCAGGAACCAACCTCAACATCACCGGCTCCACCACAAGCCTCTTCGGCGCAAACGGCGGCAGCGCCAGCGCCGTCGTCCGCAACGGCGCCAAGATGACCGGCGGCAGCAATTGGTACATGGTCAACGGCAGCTTCACCGCGACCGGCGACAACACCAAGATCACACAGGGTGACAGTGCACTGTTAAGTGTCGGGTCCGACACCGGCGACTCCTTCGTCCTGAACGTGCAGGACAACGCCGCTTTCACGACAGGCAGCGACTACACCGAAGTCATCAGTAACGGCACACTCAACGTCAATAGCGGCGCTTCGTTTACCGCAAGAGGCCAATTCCAGATCAACGGCGGCACCGTCAACCTCACCGACGGCACATTCACCGCACCCGGCTTCTATAACGCCACAGGCCTTTTCAGCTTCACGGGCGGAACCCTGCACGTCCAGACGTTCTACGGCGACCTCTTGCAGAACGGCGGCACCCTCTCGCCGGGATCGTCGGCAGGTTTAACCACCATCGATGGGAACTACACCTTCAACGACGGCACGCTCGAGATCGAACTGGGCGGTATCACACAAGACACCGAGTACGACCACATCCACGTGACCAACTCGGCCGACCTCCAAGGCGACCTGAATGTTTCACTCATCGACGACTTCCTCCCCTCCCCGGGCGACAGCTTCACCATCCTCTCCACCGACGGCGGGATCATCTATTCACTCAACAATATCAGCCTGCCTGACATCGCCGAATACGATCAGAGATGGCAACTCACCAACACCAGCTCGGCAGTCATCCTGGAAGTGATCTCCACACTCGCAGGCGACCTGAGCAACGACGGTTTCGTCGGCCTCAACGACCTGGATATCCTCCTCCTTAATTGGAACACCAACGTCACCGCCGGCGCGTGGAACATGGGCGATCCCAGCGGCGACGGCTTCGTCGGCCTCGATGACCTGGACATCATCCTCATTAATTGGAACAACGGCACACCCCCAGCAATCGATAGCGTCAACATCCCCGAACCTGTTTCGGCAGCACTTGTGCTGATGGGTGGCGCGGTACTATTTCGACGACACTGATAAAACGATGCACAACACAACTTCAATAGCCGCCGGTTCACAACCGGCGGTTTTTCATGCGCAACTAACCACATCCCGTCGGCACCGGAAGTTGCCGGGTGTTGGCAATCCGGTGCGGTGGGAGGAAGGAAGACGGTGCAGGGATGTATCGTTTAGTTCAAGGGTGTGCAGAACCACGCCACCTCGCCGCCGACTTCGACGGCCTGAAGCAGGTGAAGCTTTAACGATTCGCCGACGCGCATCACCAGGGCTGTGCCCCAGTCCGCCCGATCGGTAAACAGGTGCAATACAGGTTCAGCATCGGTATCGAACTTCAACTGGCGTTGGGTCAGTTGCAGCAGTTGCAGATGTTCATGCACCCACTTGCGGGCCTGCAAGAGATCGACCATCGCCGGCTGCAAACCGTCAAGACCCGATTCTTCCGAGTCGTGGTAATACAGCAGGTGCAATCGGCCGGCCTGATCGAGCATGAGTTGCGTATTGGGCTGATGCGGGCAGCGCGCTTCCATCGCGATCCCGCCCGGCACAGCACCGGGACCAGCCATCAACAGCTCAACGAGGTTCGGCTCTTCGATCTCGTATTCTTCCGCTTCGTATTCCGGTTCGGCAGGCGGTGCGGCCGCGATCGGCTGCGGCGCTTGCTGCACGACGGGTTCAGGTTCGGGCTGCGGCGCAGGTTCTGGCGCGGGTTGAGTTGCCACTTCAACCGGCTGCGGCTCAGGTTCACGCGCGACCGGCTGCGGTTCTACTTCTTCGACTTCGGGTTCTGCTTGCTCAGCAGCAGGCGGCGCAACTGGTCGCGATCTCGGCTCGAATCGCGGTAGCGGCCTGCGGATCACCGGCTCCGGCATGCGGATCGGTTCCGGCTCTGCCTGCTCGATCAACTCCTCGACTTCCACCTCGCTGACAGGTTCAGGCTCGACTTCACGTTTAGGTTCACGCACGACCGTCGATCGATACACCGGCTGCTCGATCGGCTCTTCCTGGATCACCGGCTGATCCACGACCATCGGCTCGGTCGCCGCGTACGCATCGAACCAGTCCGCCAACCGAGGCCACGCCGAGTCCACATCCTCGAACCGCCCGAGATGCCGCAGGTTCACCGGCACCATCTGTTTCTGCCAGCCAAGCAACTGTACCGGCGTATTCAGGAAACTCTGGGCCGCGGTCTGGAACTTCCGCGCCGCTTCCTGGCTGACCTGCGGGTCCGACCCCATGACCATCAGCCCGACACGCTTGGAAGCGACCGCCGGGTCCTGCTCGACCATCGTCTTGAGCATGCGGTACCCGCCGACGACCGCCAGGTCATCCGCGCCGCTCATCAGCGTCCAGTCTTCGATCATTAACGCACGCGAAAGCCCCTGCTCATCATTCTGCGGATCAAGATGCACCAGGATCGTCCCCGGCGCGCTGTCCGTTGAATCCAGTAATGCTTCAAGCACCGTCACCGGGTCCAGCTTCCCGCCGCCCGGAGCCATCCGCAGCGACACGCCCCGGCTGCTGCCTTGCTGGCTGGTCGGTTCTACCAGTTCCAGGTCGATCAGGTCGTCATCCACATGCAGGATCGCGACCGGCCCCTCCTGCTGAGCCAGCAACTGCGCGTACTGCGTCAACCACGGCCCGCTCAATCCCGGCAAATTCCCCAGGATCACCGCCTCAACCGCCACGGCATAACCGGGCGAGGCTTCTTCAAACTCGTTGTGCTCTGCTTCTTCCAGCAGCGCATCACGGTCGTCTTCAAACACCTCGTACTCATCTTCTTCATCCATACCGATCGAGCCCACCGGTTCATCATCATCGTCGTCGGTATGCAGACGCAACGGCGTCTCGTCCAGATCCGGCTCGTCCTGCTCAACCGGCTGAACCGGACGCGGCGCAGCCGTCGACCGCAGCTTCGGCCCAAGCCGGATCGGCGCAGGACCGCTCAAACCGTCCGTTTCATCATCAATAGCAGAAGGGGAACCCGGCTCGGATTGAGCCGATGCAGACTTCGGCCCCTGACCTGTGAGAAACAGATCGGCCAACTCGTCCAAGGCTTGTTGCGTGCGTGTGTCGTCCATGACTGACCGCCGATGGTTGTTCGTGTACTTCTCCTCGCCGCCCTCCATGGCATGCGAACCCCCGGGTCCCTCCGTGGGATACAACAAAGCCTATGCGACAACCACGATGTTGTTCAACTCGCCGAACGGATTCGACTCGACATAACTGTTGTACGGGTCCTGCACCCAGTGCCCATCCACCACCAACCGGTAGCGGTATCGGCCCGGCGGCACCGGTACGCACGTCTGCCAGACTCCCAGGTTCGCATCACGCTTCAAAGGCGTACTCGCCGGGTCCCACCCATTGAAGTCACCCGCGATCGCGACCTGTCGTGCCTTGTTGTCCGGCTGAATAAACAGCAGCCCCTGGGCCGTATGCCGGGCGCCAAACAGCCCGGCCAGCTTCTTCTCAAAACTATCCGGCACCTCGTGAACCACCGGTTTACTCGCCTCAAGCCCTATATGAGCCAGCCGACTCGACATCGGCGCCTGGGCGGGTGCTTGTTCTGGTTGCGGCGACGGCTGCGGGCTTGGCATCGAAGGGATATGCGGAGCCTGGGGCGCAAAACCTTCCGCCTGTGCATCCTCATCACTGGCCAGCCGCGAAGACAATTCCGCGGTCCGCGTCGATAACGCACGGGCACGCTCCACCAGCTCCGCCGCCCGGCTCATCGCCGGATTCATCGTCTGGCTCTGCGCTGCAGGCTGTTGCATCGGCTGCTCGCCTTCAAAACCCTGCTGCGGGAACACCATCGGCGCCGGCGGGTTCGTCAGCAACCAGTCCGCCAGCCGTTCAAAATCCTGCATGCCCCGGCTGGCCGCGTCGTATTCCGTGATAGGCTGACCGAAGCTCGCCGCTTCCTTCAGCTTGCTGTTGAAGTTGATCACGATCGGCAAAAGGTCTTCGCCGAAGTGCCGCCGAAGCTCAGACAGGATCTCGCGCGCCAGCTTCGTACGCACGTCGTACATCGTCGCCAGCACGCTGAAACGCACGTGATGCCCCGCACGCCTTGCCAGCATCCGGATCGTCTGCTGCTGCCGCACCGCACCCTGCATCGAGAAGAATCCCGTCTCGACGGGGATCAACACCTCGTCCGAAGCACGCAGCGCGTTAAACGTCAACAGCCCGATCGATGGCGGGCAGTCAATAATGCAAAAATCATAATGGTCCTGTACCGTCGACAGGACCTGCACCAGTCGGCGATCCTTGTCCGGCGCGCTGTTCAGTTGTGCCTCGATCCCCGCAAGCATGATCGACGACGGCGCAAGGTCAAACCCGCGCGCGATCTGCCACGTGATCTCCGACATCGCAAGCGACCCGTCAAGACCGACGCGCAACAGGTCCGCGATCGACTTGTCGATCTGTGCATCAGGTACAGCCAAACCCATCGCGCAGTGTGATTGCGGGTCCATATCGACCAGCAGGGTGCGCTTGCCTTTGGCGGACAGGGAGGCGGCGAGATTGATCGAGCAAGTCGTCTTGCCGCATCCACCCTTCTGATTGATGATCGCAATGGTTCGCACAACCGGGCCTTTCGTCCGTGAAACCCGCCGACCAACTCACACGTCAGAGCCGTACCGGGCGCTTCGAGGGGCCGACAACCGTATCAACCCTGTTGCCAGTTATCGGGACCACCTGCACCGAATCTTGAATATCAGTACTGATAAAGCGGATTTAGGTGTTGGGTCTAGGGTCTGGGGTCTAGGGTCTGGTCGGAAGTAAGAAGCCGGCGGTGCCATACACCCGGCACCCTCACGAACCACTCCAAGCCATCGGCCGCATTGGCTTTGCCAGACCCCAGACCCTAGACCCCAGACCTCAACACCCCGCTACACTATCCCCAGGCAAGCGATGCCGTATCCGTCTTGCCAGACCCCAGACCCTAACCCCAGACCCCATGCCAAACCTCATCCTCGCCAGCCGATCCCCGCGCCGTGCGCTACTGCTTACCGAAGCCGGTTTCACCTTCGAGCAGACCGAGCCGCCGTTCCACGACCCGCCTCAGCCGGATAACGACCACCCCGGCTCCGCAAGCACCCTTGCCGCCAAACTCGCGATTGAAAAGGCACTGAGCCTGCGGGAAGCAGCCGCGCCGGATGTCGTAATTCTTTCGGCCGACACGATTTGCGTCGGTTCTGATGGCAAGCTCATCGGCCAGCCCGTCGACCGCGATGATGCCAGTCGCATGATCCAGCACTTTGAGAACAACACCCATTCGGTCATCACCGGCGTCGCACTGCTGACCGACCGCATGGACCAGCCCAACGCCTTCGCCGACGAAGCCCGCGTCACCCTCGGCAAGCTGAACAGCGCTCAACTCGACGAGTACCTCGATTCCAACCAGTGGAAAGGCAAGGCCGGCGGATACAACCTCTTCGACCGCCGCGACGCCGGCTGGCCCCTCATCGTCGAAGGCGATGAAACCACCGTCGTCGGCCTGCCCATGCTGAAACTGCTCCCCGCCCTCAAAAACCTCGGCATCGAACCCAAATAAAACCCCCCGGAATCTCCCCGGCGTGGTCGCTTCAGCGATCCACGCTCCCTAAGTATCCATCCGCTTCCATTAACCCGTCCTTTGTGTCTCTTGTGCCTTTTCGTGGCTAAATCCCTTCTCCCACGTATCATGGCACCCGGCCCATGAACCACGCACGCCTCTACGACATCATGTCCGGCCGCGCTAAAGACCCCGCCGCCGCCGCCACACGCCTCGGCCTCGCTATCCTCACGCCCGGCTACCACCTCGTAACCACTGCCCGAAACAAGCTCTACGACCTCGGCATCAAGAAGACCATCAAACTCGATCGCCCTGTCATCAGCGTCGGCAACATCACCACCGGCGGCACCGGCAAGACCCCCATGGTCATCGAACTCGCCCGACGCTTACTCGCCCTGAACCACAAGCCCGCCGTCCTCATGCGCGGTTACATGGCCGGTGAGAAGGGGGCCACCAGCGACGAAGCCCGGGAAATCCAAAACGCCCTCGGCAGCATCGTCCCCGTCATGCCCAACCCCGACCGTGTCGAAGGGGCCCGCCGCGTCCTCGCCGACCACCCCGAAACCACCATCTTCCTGTTAGATGACGGCTTCCAACACCGCCGCGTCCACCGCGACCTCAACCTCGTCCTGATCGACGCCACCAGACCCTTCGGCTTCAACCACCTGTTGCCAAGAGGCCTATTGCGCGAATCCAAACAAAACCTCAAGCGCGCCGATGCCATCATCATCACCCGAAGTGATCAGATCCCTCCCGAAGCACTGGCCCTGCTTAATCAAATAATCCAGAGATGCGCGGGTCACCCATCCCGCGCCAGCGCCATAAGCCATTGGAATGGCTACCTTTCCAACACCGTCTCAAAAAATAAGGTGTCGGATACCATTAATTTTGAGACACATCCCCAAACACGCCCCGAAACGGGGTCAGACCCCGTTTCCCCGCCCGTTTTTCCGCCCGATCACCTGCAATCCAAACAAGTCACCGCTGCCTGCGCTATCGGTAACCCCGAAGCTTTCCAACGCATGCTCGAATCCGCAGCAGGCAAGCTCCTGCACATCGATACCTACGACGACCACCACACCTACACCATCGAAGACATCCAGCGCATCCTGAAAAACGCCAAACAACTAAACGCCGATGCCGTAGTAACCACGGAAAAAGACTGGGTGAAGTGGGCCGAACTGCTTCAACATGAAGACCCCGACCCGCCCATCCTCCGTCCGATCCTCGGCCTGAGCTTCCAGGAAAGCGCCGATGTAATAGACGATTTATTAAAAGCAGTTTCAGCCACGGATGAACACGGATAAGAAGGAAGAAGTGTCCGCAGATTACGGTGATTACGCAGATTAAGAAGTAATCACAGAGAAGGTCGTCTTACTCTGTCTCTGTGTCATCTGCGTAATCTCTGGACAAAACCGCTTGTCCTTATCCGCGTTCATCCGTGTTTATCTGTGGCTGATCATTCCGTAAAGAAAGCCTGCATCTATGGACCTGATCTCCCTCGCCCGTGAACTCGAAGCCATCGCTCAAACCGGCCTGCACTTCAGTGAGATCGAATACGATCGTGAACGCTATGAACGTCTGCGTGAAGTCTCCGCGGAATTGTTAGCCGAATCTTCCAATCTCACAAAGCAGGACATCTATGAATGGCGCAAGGCCGAGTACGGTTACGCCACGCCTAAAGTCGACGTGCGCGCCTTCATCGTGCAGAACGACAAGGTGCTTCTGATCCGTGAAGACGTGGATGAAGGCCGATGGACTTTGCCCGGTGGGTGGGCGGATGTGAACGACACACCCTCGCTGGCCATCATCCGTGAGGTCGAAGAAGAGTCGGGATACAAAGTCGAAACGCTCAACCTGCTTGCGGTACTCGACCGCGAAAAGCAAGGCCACACACCGCCGATGCCTTACCACGTCTACAAACTCTTCTTCCACTGCAAGATCATCGGCGGCGAACCCCGCGCCACCAACGAGTCCTCCGAATCAGGCTTCTTCTCGGTCGACGAGTTACCCGAACTCTCACACTGCCGCGTCCTCGAACACCAGATCAAACAACTCCACGAAGCCGTGAAAACAAACAACACGACTGCGATGTATGATTAGCGCTCCAACGTGAAAGGAGCTTCATACGTTGCAATACACCCCAACCACAATCCCCGCGTTTGCACGCCTCATCTGCTTGTTACTGTTGGCGCTGCTGACGACCGCCTGCAAGACGCAACACGTTCAACAAGCGATTGACACACCTGCCATCGACCCGTCCAAAGCCACAACCATTGCCGACAGCGAACTGCTCTGGTTCGATGCGCTTGATATCGGCGTTGAAGGTCAAGGCTGGAAAGATGTCAAGCTCCCATACGACCGGCTTCCCGCGGATGCGGAAAGTGTCGTGCGTGGTGAAGTCTGGGGGCTGTCGCACGATTCGGCAGGCCTGTCGGTGAGTTTCACTTCCGATTCACCTGTCATCGCGGCGCGCTGGTCACTTAACTCCGGCGGCCTGTCCATGCACCACATGCCAAGCACCGGCGACAGCGGCGTCGACCTTTACGCCAAAGACGCAACGGGACAGTACCGCTGGGTCGGCGCGGGTCGGCCCACACAACAGGATGACAGCGAATGGACGCTGATCAAAAAAGCGCCGGAAGGAACGCACGAATACCGCTTGTATCTGCCGTTATACAACGGGGTCAAACAATTACAGATCGGTGTCGCAAAAGATTCGCGCCTGGCTGAACCTGTTCCGTATGATGCCGGGCATGAAAAACCCATACTCTTCTGGGGCACCTCCATCCTGCAAGGCGGCTGCGCATCACGGCCGGGCATGGCTTACCCGAGCATCATCGGCAGACGAATGAACCGGCCGACCATCAACCTCGGCTTCTCAGGCAACGGCCAAATGGACCCCGAGATCGTCGACATGATCGCCAAACTCGACGTCGCCGCCTACGTCATCGACTGCGGTCCGAACATGAGCCCTGACATGATCACGCAGCGGACCATCCCTCTGGTTACCAAGCTGCGCGAAGCGCATCCCGATACGCCGATCGTCATCGTTGAAAACGTTCCGTATCAGAACGCCTGGTTCGTGCAATCCATGCGCGAGTCTTACCAATCAAGCAACGCACGATTGAAAGAAGCCTACAAACAACTGCGCAAAGACGGCGTGCGTGAACTCTACTACGTTCCTTGCGATGACCTCTACGGCCACGACAGCGAAGCCACCGTCGACGGCGTCCACGCCACCGACCTCGGCTTCCTCCGCATGGCCGACGGCGTCGAACCCACACTAAGAAAAGCCCTGAAATAACAGTGTATTTCAGATATTCAAGGCAATCCTACCCCCTCTCCCCTTGGGAGAGGGCCGGGGTGAGGGCTAAAACCTTACGCGCCTCATTCAAACGACTACCTGCGTTGCGTCGCAATGCAGCTAGTAAAGAAACTGGCGATGTTGGTCGCACAGGCTTGACTTCTGAATCTGTGTAATCACCGTAATCTGCGGATACTTCTTCTGACTTCTTATCTGTGTTTATCCGTATTCATCTGTGACTATTCAACTTCCACGAACTCAATCCAGTTCAGCGTCTGACCCTCCGATGCAAAACGCACAAGTAGTGTTTGTTTACCCGCTTTGAGTCGCAAGCGCGCTTTCACATCCTGCCAACCGTTCTGCGTCGGTGTTACCGCCGCGGCGATACGTTTATTCACGCCTAACTGTATCTCGCCCGACTCGCCACTGATGCGCAGCGTCAGTTCATACATCCCGGCACTTTCCGTATAGATGTTGTAAGACAGTTCGCCGCGCGCTTGTGTTGTCGTCATGTCCGCGAAGCCGTCCGCATCTTTCGTCGGATAGATCTCCGCGTTGTTCATCGTCACGTAACGTTCTGCCTGCAGTTTCCCGGGGATTTGATAGTACACATGCTTATCGTGCACGGGCATGTTGACATAGACTTCACCGAGCGGGCTGAGTTTGCCGGGCTCTTTTTCGAGCAGTGAGATGTAAGGATTGTCCGCGCGTTCCTTGAAGAACGCGTAGCCGTGCACGTGTTCGGTGCGTTCAAACAGATCCGTTGCCTGCATGATATGCGTGATCGCGGTGTCCATGTCCCTGGCATCCCAGCGCGCGTACTCGGTGACCCACAACGGTTTGCCGAACTGTTTATACATTTCGTCGACCGACCAGCGGACTTCATTCATGTCGCCATACGCGTGGTAACCGATGCCCGGCACTTCGGTGTCGCCGACGTAATAAAGAAACGCTTTTAAGAATGGCACCATGTAGGTGTAAGTGACTTCCTTCTTATCGATCGGGTCGTACGCGGTGATGCTCGCTTCGGTTGCCGAACCAAGCGACATGTGCGGCCCATCGACCGGGACACCGAACTTGTCCGCGATCGCTTTGGCTTGCTTGTAGACTTCGGCGGTGCGCTTGGGCGGGATGAACGCCTGGTCCTTGAGGTTCGGCTCGTTAAGGATCATGATGCGGCGCGGTTTGGGGTGCGACTTCAGGTGCGCTTCGAGGCCGGCAAGTGAATCGGGATCGTCACCCCAGACCATCGGGACGTAATCAAAACTGACATCATCGGGTGGGGTATCGTGGGACGTGAAGTGCCAATTATACCACCACGACACCCCGGTCGACAAAACGCGGAAGTCGTTATCCACCAGTTTATTTGCGCACACACCCCGCTTGTCACTGCGCATGTGCGCATCGCACGGTACTATTTTGTCCCGTTTCTGGGGCGCTTCGGCCTCGGTGGCGGCGGGTCCTGCGCCGACCGAAATCATGACGAACATCGCCATCAGGAAAAGTGCACAGGTCGATCGGATCATCGTGGGCATGCGCGGGCTCCGGGTTGAGCGTGAACCGGTCCGGGCCGACAGCCGGGGCCGGGGAATCGATAAAGAGTTTACCGTTTTTGCCCTTGGTTTTGGAGGGCATTATTGTGATAAAGCGTGAAGTAACAACATGTAACAACCGGGCGTTTCCGGATGTTTCCGGGAGGTTTACAGCTCTTTTCGCAGAACGCCGGGGGCGGATTGGCAAGATTTCGATATAACTCGGGGCAATCGTTGCCCGGGTGGCTGATTTTGCATGTTTATTTAATTAATTAATCTTGCTCTGCTCGATACACCCCGGCCAAGGCCCTTTGGATCAAGACCGGGCTTGGGGTAAATGTGACAGGTAGCAAGAAAGTATGAAAATGATGACCGGCGGGTCGGTTCTGTGTACACTGTCGCAGTTGTGCCTCGTCTGAGGTAACCCAAGAAAGCTAAAACTTTTCAGTTTTGAAAGGATCGGATATGACCGGCATGATGGATACGGTTTGGACACTGGCCCACGGCGGCAGCGGCATGATGGTCGCTATCCTCGCCATGGCATCGGTCGCGGGCTTCATCGCGGGCATGCTCTTCGAACGCGCGAGCAAGCATTCGCATAACGAAGAGAAGTAAACCTTGCCCGGCGGCGATCTGATCAGGCTGCTGGACAACTGGCGCGAAAGGCGTGTCACCGTCGTCGGCGACTTCATGGCCGACCGATACGTCTATGGCTATGCACAACGGCTTAGCCCCGATGCGCCCGTGCCGGTCCTCGCGGCAGAACGTGAAGAACTTAAACCAGGCGGCGCGGCCAACGTCGCGCTGGCTTTGCGTGCGCTGCGCTGCGAAGTGAACTGCATCGGTGTCGTCGGCAACGATGATATGGCAGACAAGCTGCGCGGCGCTTTGGAAGATGCGGGCTGCGACGGCAAGGGGTTGATCGCTGACAAAGACCGGCCCACCACGGTCAAACACAACTTCATCGGGCTTGCCCAGCACCGGCATCCGCAGAAAATGTTCCGCGTCGATCAGGAAAGCCGGGCGCCGATTTCCAAATCGATCACGGACAAGCTGCTCAAACTCGTCGAGCGCAAGCTCAAGCAGACGGACATCCTCTGCATCGAGGACTACAACAAGGGCGTACTCAGCGAAACGCTTTGTCAGGGAATGATCAAGCTCGCCAAGCGCGCGGGCGTGCCGGTGCTTGTCGACCCGGCCGCGATCGAGGATTACAGCAAGTATCGCGGCGCGACGTGCATCACGCCGAACCGATACGAAGCGGCGCTTGCCACCGGTTCGGATGCTTATGAAACCGGCCACGATGCGCTGGTGAAGCTTGGCCGCAAGATGATCCGCAGCTTGTCGCTGGACACGCTGGTGTTGACGCTGGATAAGCAGGGATTGCTGCTGATGAAAAAAGGGGATAAGCCCCTTTTCGTGCCGACGCGGGCACGCGAGGTGTATGACGTCACCGGCGCGGGCGACATGGTGCTTGCGATGCTCGCCGCTGCGCTTGCGAACGATATTGATTGGCCCGAATCCACCGAGCTTGCCAATATCGCGGCGGGGCTTGAGGTCGAGAAGTTCGGCGCGATTCCCGTTGATCTTGATGAAGTCTTGCTCGATGTCTTAGCAAGCAACCATCAACCGCACAGCAAGCTGCGGACGATCGAAGAACTGCAAACCGAGCTGGCCGCACACCGCAGGCAAGGCAAGACGATCGCGTTCACCAACGGCTGCTTCGACATCCTGCACGCCGGCCACGTCAGCTACCTGCGCGCCGCCGCCGAGCAAGGGGATTTATTGGTCGTCGCGGTCAACAGCGACCGCTCGATCCGCAAACTCAAAGGCAAGGACCGCCCGGTCAACCACGAGGCCGACCGCGTGTCTGTGCTAAGCGCGCTGGAAAGCGTGGACTACCTGGTCATCTTCGACTCGGATACGCCTAAACCACTTCTACAAAAGCTTAAGCCGGATGTTCTAGTCAAAGGCGACGAATACGCCCACAACGAAGTCGTCGGCTACGAGATCGTCGAATCCTACGGCGGCAAAATCGCCCGCGTCCCGATGGTGAAGGGACGGAGCACGACGAATATTATCCGGAAGATGCGCGGGTGAGTTGATCGCCAATATGCTCTTTTATTACAACGAATCTGGTCTATGATCGGAGCCGGTATTCGGCCATATCTAGCCACGGATAAACACGGATGAACACGGATAAAAAAAAGACAGGAAGTGTCGGTATTTATCCATGGTAAATCGTGTTTTTACCCGCATAGATATGATGTTGGTCGAATTTGTTGCAAGGAGAGGGGGGGCTGAAGATATTCAGTTTTGGTCAAGAAATACTTTGGGAGCCAATCTTTGGTCATTACATAAGGCTTGGATGTGCTATGATATTTGAATTCCATGTCTAATACTCTGGGATTTGTGTTATGGCGAAATCTGCACGTTACGGACAATTATGGTCGCGTGAAGAACTGATTCTCGCGTTTGAACTGTATTGTCGTATCCCTTTTGCTAAAACCAAGTCCTCAAATCCGGAAGTGCGTAAATTGGCCGCTGTTATTGATCGGACACCGGCTTCGGTAGCAAGGAAACTCGGTAATTTTGGCGCGTTTGATCCCGAACTGCAGAAACGAAACATTTCGGGTCTGGGGCATGGCTCAAAACTTGATGAAGAAGTCTGGAATGAGTTTAACAGTGATTGGGATTCACTAATACGCCAAGCGCAGCAGTTAAGACGTAAATTCAAAATATTAGAAGAACCCGAAACAATTTGGGCGCAACCCGAAGGCCCCAGTGAACGTGTGGTAAAATCAAAGCAACGGCTTCATCAATCATTTTTTCGTGAATCCGTTCTGAGCAGTTATGTTGGCCGATGTGCCATCACCGGCCTTTCGATCACCGAATGCCTCATCGCAAGCCATATTGTCCCGTGGAGTGAGTCGAAAGCGGAGAGAGCAAATCCGCGTAATGGTATATGCTTGAATGCTACGATGGATCGACTTTTCGATAGTGGTTTGTTGACAATCTGTGATGATTTTACGATAGATATTTCCGCCAAAGTTAGGTCTATTAAAGACGCGCCGGTTACAGAATTAATTACATCGTATCAGGGCAAGTCGATCATTCTGCCTGAAAGATTTCTCCCGAACAAAGAGTTTTTAAACTGGCACAGAAGTAATCGTTTTCAGAACAATTGACGGGATTTAACAATGCTCAACCAATGTAACGTTGACAACTTGGCAGACGAATACAAATATTTATCTTCGCTGAATGATGATGAGGTTGTCGCATCTCTGGTATTACATCACGAGTGGACAAAGGAAGCCTCGCTAGAAGTAGTTAATCTGGCTAAATCTAAAGGTACTTTCCTATTACGCAATGCGCTTGCATTGGCTATTGTGTTGGATATTGAAGATGGTGATCAAGGATTCTGATTCACACGCCAGGATTTAATTGGCCACTTGAAAATAAAGAAAACAACCCCGGGCAAGCCCGGGGCTAAGTAGGGGGGGGGTGTTGGGCGCGCGAGCCGGCGGCTCGCGGCTATGGGTACGTTGTGTTTGGGGTGATTGGTTATTCGTTTGCTTCGTGTCGGCGGCGGCGGGTGGTGCGCAGGGTCAGGCTGGTGACTGCGCCGGCGACTAAGATGGCGGTGACGGGTTCGGGGACGGGGTTGGCGTTGGCGTCGACCTGGGCGACTGCGCCGCTACCGCCTAAGTTCACGCGCATCTTGTCGTAGGTGAAGCCGGACCAGTCGAGGGTCTGGACGCTGTTGTCGCCGAGCGCGATGAGGTCGTAGCTTTCGTCCAGCAGATGGCCGTCGAGGAAGAACTGGACGTTGCCGGGCTCGCAGCGGTTGTCGACGTCGAGCATGATGAGGCTGCCGGAGCTGATGGTCTGGTCGAAGAGGAAGTCGAAGTAGCCGGCGTGTCGGCCGCCCTCGTCGTCGGGGTTGTCGACGTAGCCGTCGCGGTTCCGGTCGCGGATGTTTTCAGCGAGGATGAGGACGTTGCCGAGTTCTTCGTCGTTGTTTCGGCCGTAGCGCCAGCGGTCGGTGCGCAGGTCGTAATCGCCGCCGGTGGGGTGGAGCGTGTCGAAGGCGATGGCGGCGTCGAAGCAGCGGTTGTAGTTGTTGGCGGTGATGTGCACGCCCCAGTCGGCGTATTCCTCGTCGATGAACTGGCCGGCGAGGATGGGGTTGCCCTGGGCGTCGGTGTCGAAGTCGAGCGTGAGGGCGTGTGCGTAGCCGGCGGCGCTAAACAGCGAGGCGGCGGCGAGCGTGCATGCAAGGCGTGTAGCCATCTGGATCTCCCTGATCGGTTAGCAAAACGTCACAACACTATCGGACCGTCGGTCGGCGGCTGTGACAGTGAAGCATGGCAAATGGCGGGCAGGGATGAGAAGTGGTTAATGAAGAATTGGATGAGGAAAGTGTTATAGGAGCGGTTTAATTGGTATAGGTTGAAGCGGGGGGTGTAGGGTGTAGGGTGTAGGGTGTAGGAATTTTATTTCTTTTTCAGCAACGCCGGTTCTGAGCGAAGCGAAGGGGCGGGTATCTGGGGATTGGGGATTGATTTTATTTGTTTGTAAGTGTGGGTTGGGCGCGCGACCCGGCGGGTCGCGGCTAAAGAGGGGGGGCGTTAGATGGGAAGTGTAAGGGGTGTCGGCCCTCACCCCGGCCCTGTCCCGGGGGTGAGGGGTGTGGCGTTGTTTTATGAGCCGAACTTATTGAGGTCCTGGAGGATCTGGATCAGGCGGGGTTTGCAGGTTGCGTAGAAGTCGGCGGGATTTTCGATGGGTTTATCATTCATGTCGGTGATGAGGTTCTGATAGATCGGATCGGTGTCGACGGGGAAGGTGGCTTTGTATTCGCTGCCGACGTAGGCGATCCTGGACCAGTCGGCGATGACGGTGTATTCACGTTGCTTATCGCCTAGGAGGTTATAGCCCAGCGAATAATCTTCGGGCGGGTTTTTGACGCCAAGCAGCGGCATGATGGTGGCGGGGATATCCATGTGGCTGGTGAGTTGGTCGACGACGGCGTGCGGTGTGCCGGGGACCCAGAGTACGAAGGGCGTGCGTGTCTGTTCTTCGGTGAACTGGGAGTTGTGGCCCCACCGGCCTTTTTCCATGAACTCTTCGCCGTGGTCGCCGGTGATAATGACGATCGTGTTCTTGAGCAGGTCGTTGTCGCGGAGGTAGTCGATGACCCGGCCGATCTGGCTGTCGAGGTGGTGGCAGGAGTTGATGTAGCGGTTCTTGATCAGGCCGATGTCGTTTTCCAGGTCCATCGTCGCGTAGTTGAAGTCCTGCAGGTAGTTCTCGCGGATGATGCTCTCATCGGGGAAGTAATAGCGTGCGTGCGGGGACTCGAAGAACATGAAGGTCATGAAGGGCCGGGATTTGTCGCGGTTCTCGATGAACGAGAGAATGTCGGTGACGTTGATGCGGTCACGCTCCCAGCCATGGCCCTGCTGGTATTGATGCATCTGTTCTCGTGGCACACGGCTGAACACGGTCTGATCGAATTCGGGGTAATTGAATCCGGAGCTGGTGTAGAGGTCGAGCTGGTAGTTCTGTTGTTGCAAGACGTCCATAATCAGGGCGCTGCGCCGTTCGTTGAGGAAGGCAAACCAGTAGTTGCCGTACAGGCCGTAGAACATCGAGAAGACCCCCATGCGTGTGCCGTTACTGCCGCTGTAGTGGTGTGTGTATCGCCGGGCCTGTTCGCTGAACTGCCAGGTGTCGGGCATGACTTCCGGGTCGAGCATGTCGGCGCGTAGTGATTCGGAGACGAGCCAGACGATGTTCAGGGGTTGCTTGGGGGGATCGACGTCAAGGGGTTTAAGCGGGTATTCGATATTGAGCTCGCCCTGCTTCATTTCAAATGCGGGGTCGTTGTCGACTTCGAAGCCCATCCGCTCGGCGGTTTTATCGAAGGTGGTAGGGATGTAGAGGGGGAAGGTCTGCGCGTTCACCAGCACGGGAGCGTAAGCATGGATATGGGCGAAACCGTAAGCGATTTGTACGCAGGCGCCGACGATGATCAGGCTCAGGATCATGCTGACCCGTGTGGGCTTGATGAACACGCGTTTCCAGGCCGGCTGAAACGGTGCGACCCAGAACACGATCGCGAGCAGGACCAACTGCACGAACAGGAATCCGGCGATGATGAGGGCGTATGTCAGAAAAGCCGAGTCTTCGCTGCCCATCGATTCGATCCCGCCGGGCGTCGTGATGAGGTTCCAGACAAACCCGTTGAAGTGCATGCCGTAGATCGTGTAGATCGTCTTATCCGCGTAGATAGCGATTTGAATCGTGGTCGTTAACAGTACGGCGACGGTGAACATGAGGCGTTGTCCCCACCGCTGACGGAACGTCGATCCCCAGCTCAACTTCGAGGACAACTGCAGCAAACGATCGATGAGCCAGACCATGAGGATAGCGGGAGACAAGTAGAGCAGTGAATAGATCAGGAACACCGCCACCACAAACAGTGTGGTCGACAGCCGATCTAGGTGCACCGAGCGCAGATAGGTGGAAGTGTTGATGAGGGTGACGATGTAGCTGAGAAACAGGAACTGATTGAACCTGGCAGGACTTTGTGCCCGTTTTTCCATTCAAGTACTTTCTTATAGTTGTGCCGAAGTGATCAGCGACAGTATATCCCTCCAAGGCAAACACGGTCTATGTGTAAGCTCAGAATAAACTGCACATAAAAAGACCTGAACGGATTAATTGTCCTGTAGTGCCTGCAGCAAAACGGGCAGGGATGGGTGTCTTGGGTTGATGCGCTGCAAGGTTTTCACATCTTGTCGGGCGGCTTCTTTGTTGCCTGCTTTGAGGTTCCACTTGGCGGCTTCGGCGGCGGCGTGGTCGTTGGTGGGGTCGGCGGCGAGGACGCGCTGGTATCGGTCGGCGGCCATCGCGGGTTTGCCGAGCATGTCCCAGGTTTCGGCGACGGCCTGCAAAACAGCCGGGCTCAACTGCGCCTCGGCGGGCAGGCGGTTGAGCAGGGCGAGTGATTCGGCGGGCTGATTGTCATGGCGTAATAGCGCGGCGCGCTTGAGTATGTAGGCGATGTTTAAGCGCGCCTTGTCGGCGGGCATGGCTTCGATAGCGCGGTCGATCTGGTCGAGCGCGAGCCCGGTCTTGCCTTGCTTTGCGTAGATATCGGAGAGCAGGGCGTAGGCGCTGTGCAGTTGCGAGTCGTGGCGGATGGCCTGCTCAAGCGTTTGGATGGCGTCGTCGTATTGCTCGAGTTTGAACTGCGCGTTGGCGAGGAAGATGGCGTGGTTGGTCTGGTCGGGTTCGAGTTCGAGGGCTTTTTTGTAGTGTTCGACGGCGGCTTCGAGGTGACCGAGCTTCATCTGCGCGGAGCCGACGAGTTGATGGATGTTGGCCTGGTCGGGATCGATCTGCAGGGAATGCTCGAAGGCGTCGACGGTCTCGGTAAGCCTGCCGGCAAACATGAGCATCTGGCCCTTGAGGGTGTAGGCGGGTGCGGCATCGGGGTAGTCGGCGATGATTTGGTCGAGACGCTCGATGAGCGGGCCGACGTCGCGGTTGTTTTCCATCGCGAGGCCGAACTGATCGCCGAGGTCGGCGAGGGCGTCGTTGAGCGCCTGGACTTCAGCGGGCGGCGGCGGTGGGCCGAGGGGGGGGATGGTTGGTCTGGGGCCGGGAGACTGGAATGAAAAAATGAATGGCGCGATGAGAAACGCAAAAACGAAAAACGCGATGATGATCCAGAAGAGCGGACTCATGCGTGAAGGCTTTTTCGGGTTGGGCGGATTGTTTGGGTTATCAGGATTCACGGCCCAAGCGTAGCGGAAGGTTGGGTGGGTTTCTAGCTTGGGGGGTCAGGAGTTAGGGGGAGGGGGGGAATTAATGGTGGGGGGGCAGACCCGGTTGCTGAAGCAACCTCGCCTGGGGGATTGAGGCTGGTCGGATCAGGATTCGGTCAGGTCGGTGGGGGGCGGGGGTGGGGGGCCCGGGATGAGGTAGTAGGTCTCGTGGGTGTTGTTTTGTTGTTGCTGTTCGTACATGGAGGCCATGCGCTGGTCTAGAGCGGTGGTGTTGACCGGCGTGGAGATAGAGCCGGCGAGTAACAGGCCGAGGTAGGCGGATACGCTGTAACGGACCCAGCTTGGCATGGTGTCTCCCGTAAGTAACCGAAAACAGTCGTTTGAAGCATCCAATTCAAGTGGCGTGCCGGCAAGCGGTTGTGGGGCAAAATGTGTGATTTCGTGGCTGAGGCTGGGAGAGGGCGGGCGGTTGTCTATAATCCCGGGCCGATGCTTGAACTTAGTCGAACAGTGCGATTTTGCGTCAATGATCCGCCGACGGGGGGCGCAGCGGGAGATGGGCGGCGTGATAACACGTTTGCGGCGTGGCCTGCGATGCGCGGGTTGGGGCGGTATTACGAGCTGGACGTGACGTGCCGGGGCGATGCGGACCCGGTGACGGGGTACTTCATCAACATCAAGCAGATCGACCGGGCGGTGCAGGAACACGGGCTGGGCTGTTTTGCGGAGGCGATTGCGGAGGCGGACGGCGTGGCGATGGGCGGGTTGATGCGACGGCTGCTCGGGGCGATCGGGCCGGCGTTGCGTGACACGGTGGTGCGGGCGGAGTTGAAGCTGACGCCAACGTATGGGATCGCGATACGGAGCGAAGACATGGAGCATGTGTTGATCCGGCAGATGTACGAATTTTCCGCAGCGCATCGGCTGCATGTACCGAGTTTGAGCGAATCGGAAAACCGGGAGGTGTTTGGTAAGTGCAACAATCCGGCGGGGCACGGGCACAACTATCGTCTGGAGGTGGTGGTGCGTGTGCCGATCGATGGCGAGGGCAGGACGGCGGAGGCGGGGGCGCTGGATGCACTGGTGAACGAGCACGCGGTTATTAAGCTGGACCATAAGCACCTGAACAGCGATGTGCCCCAGTTCGCGGAGCTGAACCCGTCGGTGGAGAATATCGTGCGGGTGATCTGGGGGATGCTGGATGAGCCGATGAACGAAGCGGGCTGGGGGCTGGAAGAATTGAGCGTGTGGGAGACGAGCAAGACGGTGTGTACGTACCGCGGGCCGGGACGTGGCAAATCGACGGACGCACAGTAAACTGTGGCATGCTTTTTTTCTTCCTGGCACAGGCACAGAACGCAGCGAAACAATCGCAGATCTCGGCTCATGACCGGGCGTGGATCAGCCTGATACTGATTGCGTCGCTATTAGGGATCGGGCTGCTGGTGATGATCGGTTTACTGGCGGCGTGGCGTAATCAACTCAAGCGTCAGCGTGAGATCGAAGAGGCGCAAGAAGAGCGTGACAACGACATGCCACGTGCGGATGCATGGGCGACAGCGGCCCAGCGGATCGCGCCTGAGGATGCCGGGCCGGATGATGCACATGTCTCGCCGTATCTGGAAGATGATGAGCCGGAGGCTGGGCAGGCGGGCGGATACGGTGAGGATGAAGAAGAGGAAGATGATGACGACTTCCCGTTCGGGCGGGATGATGATGACGAGGATGATGACAAGGTTTAGGGTGTGGGGTGTGGGGAATTGTATTTATGATTTGGGATTGATGATTTAGGATTTGTGCTAATGGCTAACAGCTAAAGGCTAATGGCTCTCCTCCCCCCCAACGCCGGTTCTGAGCGCAGCGAAGGGCCGGGTATCTTTTTGAAGGTTTGTTTGTGTAGGTATGCGGCAGCAAGCTGCCGCACTAAACGGGGGCATATTCGGGGGGGGCATATCGAAGTGTGGGGGATTGATTAATCAGTCTGGTTTGATTGCTGGAACTTGCAGACGCCGGTGCCTTTGCAGGATTCGCATTCGTCGGCGTTGCCTTGGGTATGGCTTAGGCAGTGGTCGATGCGCGAGCGGATGACATCGTGCATCATGGGGTGCAGGCCGATCGGGGCGGTGATGAGGTATTCGACGCCCGGGTGTTTGACGGCGGCTTCTTTGGTGATGCGCGGGATATCTTCGCGCCAGTGTTTGCCGGGGAGCAGGAAGTACGGGCAGATGACGATGCGCTTGGCGCCGCGCTTGACGCAGCGATCAAACGCGGTGGCGATCGAAGGTTCAGCCAGTTCCATATGCGCCGGCTCGACGATCGCACAATCCTTGCCATCCGCGAACTGCTCGACAAAGTGTTCGAGCATGCGGTTCGACACATCCCGGCGTGAGCCGTGGTCGACGATGATGATGGCGGTGTTGGCGTCGTTTGGGGTCATACGGTTTATCTTATCCAACGCCGGTCCTGAGCGCAGCGAAGGGGCGGGTGGTTTTCGGGTGTCGGGTGTCGGGTGTCGGGTGTCGGGTGTCGGGTGTCGGGTGTCGGCAGAATGATAGGACCTAAGCACGTGGTTGTCTTGCCGTATGGCAGAATCAATAGGCCAGCAGCTCGTACACGATCGCGACCAATAAGACTGTCAAAATCACAAATTACAATTCAAAGACAAAGACATCCGGTGGCCTGTATCACCATCCGAATAAGTTGGTGATGAAGATAATCCCGGCAATCAGCGTGAAGAGGAAGAAGATAGCTTCCATAGCCATAAATACCAGCCAGGTCGGTCCGACACTTTCGATGTGCCAAGGTGTGTTTCGGCGGCCACGGGTTACCTGGTAGGTTTCATCCAAACGAAACGCAGCCTCCATACTGAATAGTGGTATCAAGATACACGCGAAGAAGAGTTGAATAATCAGCAGAGTATCGGTTGCTTTGCTATAGATCTTTTCGGCTAGAACAAGCAAGATTAGATAAGTCAAGGCAATCCCAACGGGGATATAAAATACCGAGGCAAACAATCGCTTCGGCGACCTGCACTTTGCACGTTTTTCCTCTAATTCCTGTGGATCGAATTCTTCACCGCACTCCGGGCAGCGGTTCTCCGTAAGGCCTGTAAGGTTATAACCGCATTCGGGGCAATAGAGGGTGGGCATCCATATAAGATAGTGGATGGCTGGGCAGTGGTGGAATACTCATCTTGCAGTAAGTCGCAGACTTAACAAACCGTCAGAACAAAATGAACGGCAGCAGACATACTGAAAAGCAAATCCACATCAACACATATTGAATCAGAATGTGTGTCAGGATAAAGCCCCACAAAGGCATGGGCACCCGGCCGGAATCGTCTTTCAGTCGACGGAGGCGGAAGCGTTTGCCGAGGGTTATCCCTAAAAGGACGGGCGTCACCGCGCTTAATACCAGAAACTCGAAGATGTAAACCAGCGGTGAGGCAAATATCGTTTCGTAATACGAATACGAAAAGCACTTAAACATCAACTCATCAAAGATAGCAAGCAGTGTAAGCGAAAAAAACGCCCCGAAGATTGATAGACAGGGAGCCAGGAATACCGCGAGAAGTGTGGAATCCCCGCCCGAAAACTCACGGTTTTGTTGTTCTTCCAGTTGCTCCGGATCGAAGTCTTTGCCGCACTCCGGGCAGCGGTTCTCCGGAAGACCTGTGAGGTTGTAACCGCATTCGGGGCAGTGGAGGGTGGACATCCACGGTTAGGATAGCGGATGATTGGGTGGGTTGTGTGGAATTGTATTTATGATTTGGGATTGATGATTTAGGATTTGTGCTAATGGCTAAGGGCTTTTTTTCTCAACGCCGGTTCTGAGCGAAGCGAAGGGCCGGGGATCGGGGGATCGGGGGATCGGGGATTGGAGATTGGAGATTGGAGATTGGATTGATTTTATTTGTTTGTAAGTGTGAGTTAGGCGCGCGACCCGGCGGGTCGCGGCTAAAGGGGGTGTAGTTGAATTTTGAGCGCGTGGGGTTGTCGGCCCTCACCCCGGCCCTCTCCCAAGGGGAGAGGGGGCGAGGGGGGATAGTGGGTTCTATTGTGTTACTCGACGATGATTACCTGGGGTTTGATCATGGATTCGGCCTGGGTTTTGAGTTTCATTAGCAGTTCGGTGTGGTACCTGGCTTGTCGTTCGACTTCGTGCAACTGTTGTGCGGCGTTTTGGTATTGCTCGGCCAGTTCGAGCAGACTTTTTTCCTTCATTTGATCCAGTTGGACTTGATAGGCCTGGAGTCTGGCCTGGAGGCGGTCGGTATCCTGGAGCACATCGTTCAGTCGGTTGTTCAGGTTCTCCAGCAGGCCGTCGCTTAGGCTTTGAGCGAGTTGTTCGCGTCGCTCGGCGAGACGAACCATCTGTTCGGCGACCTCCGCCTTGGCGTTATCCAGATCCATGGCGCTGGCCTGGCCGCTCTCGACGAGTTTAGCCATCCGGCCAAGCGCGGCTTTTTTCAGTTCGAGCAACTCCTGCAGCGCCTTCATCGTTTCGTCATCTTGAGCGCGGTGTTCGACCTCGGATGTTTTTTCGGCGATGCGCTGGCTCAGCCGTTCACGCATCGTCTGGGATACATTAAGTTCCATCTGCATGTCTAAGAGATCACTCTCAAGATGCTGTTGCTGACCGAGCACCTCGTCCAGCGACAACGCGGCGGTGCCCGCCTGCTCTCGCAATTGACGCATTTGATCCCTTAACGCCTCAACCTTTGCCTTGGCTTGATGAAGTTGTTCTTCAGCCTTGGTGATCGGCTGGATGTTGGCTTCGCGGACCTGTTCGTCCATCCGCTGCAGAACATCATTGAGGTTTTCGAGCGTCTTGGAAAGGAACTTGTCAGCTAAAACCGAAGCGTCCGATTGCTCGCCTTCAGGACCGGGGACATCCACGTTGATTGCCAGCCCGATCATGGCGACCGACCCGGTGCTCTGGTAGATGTTGACATCCAGTTCGCCGTTGAGTTCCGACAGTGTCGTGCCGAAGACTTCACGAGCGGCCCGGCCCGAGACGGGGTAGCTATGGATCAGGTCGATGAGCACGCTGTTGTTCATGACTGCTGCGGCTCTACCGGTAGATCCGCCGCCGTAGCCGCCGCCCATCATGCCCATCCCCATGCCGCCCGCCATTGCCGGCGCGGTGTTATGAATCCCGAGCGACGGGTCGGTACTGACACGGGCGATGCAGGTCGACTCGACCATTTCGGCTGAGGCGATCGCGGGCAGGACACAGATAATCAGCGCGATAATCAGGTGGAAAGCATATCGCATGGTAAAGCACTCCTGGGTTGAGTAGGTGTTAGGTTGGTGTTGATCCGCTTTCGGGCGATGCCGGCCCAGGCGGAGTCGGGGAAGTTCGCTAAGACGTTTGTATAGAGCTGTTGCGATTGATCGTTCGGGCCGAGGTCGCGTTCCATGCGGTCGGCAGTGAGAACAAGGCGCTTGGCGGCGAGGTCGGCCTGCGCCTGTGCAGCGGCGGCGATGTCAGGGTTGGATGCCTCGGGTGTTTGTTGTGCTGATTGTCTGGCTAACAGCGATTTGACGACTGTTTCCTGTAGCGCGATCTGCATGCGCAGTTCTTCAAGCGATGGTTGATCGGCTTCGGTTTCTTGCGCGATAGTATCTGCTGTGGATGCGATCTGTGAGGGTGGATTTAAGGAAGTCCGGTCGGGTTGGCTGAGCATGATCCAACCAAAGAACAGGACCGCGAGTACCGCATCAACGCTTAACACGCCGATCGCTGCGCGCCGCACCGCTTTGCGCCGGTTGCCGAGGCGGATGGCCTGCTGCGCGATATCCGTATCGCAAGCTTGCGGTTTTGGAGCGCCGGCGTCCGCGTGATTGAGCAGGTCGTTGAGTTGCTGTTCGTTCATGGTTGTAACTCCCGTGGGAGACATTCGGCCAGGCGGTTGCGTGCGCGGTGAAGCCGACCTGTGGTTGCACTATGGGACAGGCCCAGTGCCTGGGCGACCTCGCTGACGGTCATCTGCTGCATGTATCGCAGCACGAGTACTTCCTTATCGCGTTGGGCGAGTTTGTTCATCGCTTCGCGCACCTGTCGGCCGAGTTCTTCACGTTCTACTTCGCCGCTTGGGACAAATGATTCAACCTGCCTGCCGTCCTGCTGTGCGTGCATATTCATCATGAGCACGCGTTTGAGTTTGATTTTTCTGAGCCGGCTGCGAGCGGTATTAACTGTGATCATCGTCAGCCAGCCGCGGAGCTTTTCGGGCTCGCGCAGTTGTCGGCGGTGTTGCCAGGCCTTGGCAAAGACATCCTGCACGACGTCCTCGACATCCGGGCTCCAACCGAGCAGCCGCTGGGCGAGGCGGGCGACGTAGGCCTGGTGCGTCCGCACGATGTGCGCGAACGCTTCGGGGTCTCCGTTGGCGGCCCGTTCGGCCAGGCTGTGATCCGTCTCGCCTAACAGACCGGCCCCCTTGCTCCATGGGATCGAACTCGGTGTCATCATTCAATTCATATCAATAGATGCGCCCGCGGGGTATGGGCTTACAGGGAATTGAAGATATTTTACGGATTCATAGATAATACAGGAACATTGCAGGAGAGCTGCCGAGGTAGAAGCCGATCAGGAGCAGGTATAAAAACATCAAAGCGGCGAAGATGATCGCAAAAATCAGCCAATACACCCACAGGGGCCTGACCGGGCGCTGATTTCGGCTGGTTTGCTCAAGGGCAACCAACGAATTGCGATACCGCCGGGCAAGCGACCAACTCATAGCGATCGGCATGATGGGAAAAGTGAAAAGCCCCAATACCCAGGCGGCCAGGACCGCTAGGGCTTCATGAATCCCTTCAAGCCTGCCGATGATGAACAACGACACCGGCACCATACCAATGATAAAAAGCGGAAACGCCAGGACCTGGCCCCATATCCGGCGTGATGCGCGCTCGACCTTCACCCGCGCCTTGTACAACTCGGCCCTGGTGAACCGGGCGCCGCACTCAGGACAACGCAACTCGGCCAAGCCGGTCAGGTTGTAGCCACAATTTAGGCAGTAGTAGGTTGGCATGGCACACCGGAAGTAATAAAACTCAGTCCTCATCCTCTTCGGTGACGAAGACGCTCGATGCAAGGTCGTCGTGTAAACGGTGATGCAGGCTCATTTCAGACAGGGCTTCACGGGCTTTTTCAACTTCCTTTAGCGCGTCAGGATCCACGCGGACGATGTGGTAGATCGGGTCACCCGGTGCGACGCTGGGGATTGTCGTCATGCCGAGGATAATGCCGTTTAAGGGGGATTCGATGACGTTCTGCTCGGTGCCTAGCAGGCTGGTATTGGTGGCGAGCGCTTCACCCTTGCGGACGATGTCGCCGGGCGAGCTGTGGAAAGTAAGCAGCCCGCCGTGCAGTGCGCGGACCCATCGGGTTTTGCTTGCTTCGACGCGGTAGGCAGGTTGTCTTTGTTTGCCCTTGACCATACCGAGGTAGATGAGGCAGTTTCGGATGCCGCGCAGTGCATATTCGACGATGCCGGGCTCGACTTTCCAGACTTCGCCTGCTTCGAGGATGAGGGTGGGTTTGCCGGCCTTGCAGGCGCTGCGGCGCAGTGAACCGAGCGGCCCCTGGCTTGAGATGATCAGTTCCGAGCCGAAGGCGCGTGCGAAGTCGGCCAGCCTGGGATCGGACATGTCGGCGCGGACGTTGGGGAAGTTGGTTCGGCGGACGGCGGCGGTGTGCAGGTCGATGCCGTAGTCGCAGCGCTGGATGATGTTGTCGTGGACCACGCGGGCGAAGCGCCGGGCGAGGCTGCCGGTGCGTGAGCCGGGGAAGCTGCGGTTGAGGTCGCGCCGATCGGGCATGTATCGGGAGTGCCGCTCGAAGCCGAGGATATTGATGACGGGTACAAGCACGAGTGTGCCGGCGATGAGTTTGAAAGGCTCGTCGATGATGAGTTGCCGGATCGTGCCGGTGCCGTTGATTTCATCGCCGTGGACGGCGGCGGTAATCGAAACGGTCGGACCGGGTTTTTTGGCGCGCCAGATGTAGACGGGGATGTTGATGTTGCTGCCGGCGTAGCCTTGCGTGACCGTGATATGTACTTCGGCGCGTTGGCCGGGCTCGACGTGGACGCTATCCCAATCACCGATATCACCGAGCGTGTTTGTCACATGGCCTCCTCGATATCCTTGACCAGTTCGGGATCAAGCGGTTGCACTTTCATCTTGCGTTTTCGTCGTTTCTTTTCGGGGACGAGGTCGCGCATGGATTCGAGCTTGCCATAACATAGCATGCGGTCGCCGGGTTCGATGGTGCGCGAACCTTTGGGATTGGAGATGACGCTGGTGCCGCGGTTGAGGGTGAGGATGGCGATGTCGCGGTCGCGCAGGCCGGAGGCTTCGATTGTTTTTCCGATCAGGTCGGAGCCGTCGGGGACGTGGATTTCAGCGACACCATAGGACGCACTGACGGTGAGGCGTTGGCGGATGTCGATTTCAGGCAGGTTGACGCGCCCGGCGATGTAGTCGATCACAGCGCCGGCAACGTCCAACTCGGTCGCGCCTTCGATGCCTTCCAAACCGGGGGAGGAGTTGACCTCCATGACCTGCGGGCCGGAGTTGCTCTCAAGCATATCGACGCCGGCAACGCGCAGGCCGAGGATCTGGGCGGCCTGGACGGCGGTGGCTTCGTATTCGGGCGTCAGCTCGATCGGTTCGGCTTTACCGCCACGATGAACGTTGCTGCGGAACTCCTGGCCCTGTGCGACCCGCCGCATCGCCGCGACGACACGATCACCCACGACAAAAGCGCGGACATCTTTGCCCTTGCTCTCGGCGACGAACTTCTGAATCAGCACGTTCTGCTGCGCGCCGTGCAGTGTTTCGATGATGGCCTCTGCGATCTTGTCGCTCTCGGCGAGGATGACGCCGACGCCCTGGGTGCCTTCGATGAGCTTAATCACAACCGGCGCTCCGCCGACGCGTTCGATGGCGGGCAGGACATCCTTGCGGTTGCGCACAAATGCCGTACGCGGGATGCCGATGTCGTGTCGGCTGAGGATCTGCAGCGAACGGAGCTTGTCGCGAGAATTGCTGATGCCGTAGGCGGTGTTGGGGGTGTAGACATCCATCTGTTCGAACTGGCGCACGACGGCCGTGCCGTAGTAGGTGATCGATGCGCCGATGCGCGGGAGGATGGCGTCGTAGTCGCTGAGTTCTTTGCCGCGGAAGTAAAGTTCGGGCTCGTTGTGATCCAGACCGATGGAAAAGCGGAGTGTGTTAAGCACCTTGACCGTATGCCCGCGCTGCTCGGCGGCCTGTTTGAAACGCTGCGTGCTGTAGCACTTCAGCGAGGTGGAGAGGATTGCGAGCTTCATATTCGGCCGCCCTTCTTTTCACTTCTGGTCTTTTTCGGTCTGGAAGCGAGGTAGCGCCTGGAGGGATCGACAACAAACACACCATCCAACGCCGAGCGCCCGACAAGCATCCGGCAGAGCATACCCTTGCGGCAGACGAGGCTGATCTCGATCTCGCGCTCGACCCCGCCGATCACCATCTTCGTATGAACGACCGGCCGCTGCTGGCGGTGGCCGCTGCTGGGCTTGACGGTGGATTCCCGAACGACCGGCACGGCATCGACCCAGACGGTTTCATGCTTCGGCCGCTCGCGGATGACGACCTCGAAACGGATGTGCCCGTTGTCCAGCTCCTCGATCTGCGCGACATGGATCGCGCTGGTGCGTGCGCCGGTATCGATCTTCGCCCGCAGCCGAGGGATGCCCCAGTCCGGCAGGGCAACATACTCGCGCCAGCCGACGGTTGTTTTGTTATCCGGTGATCCCGCCATGGGTTGCCCAGCTTAATATCAGTCAGGTTAATCGCGTAAGTTCGAGTCTTGACAATATCATAGGATGCGTGCCATCGGTTTGCTGTCAAGCGGTGGATATCTGCCGCAGACGGAATAACTGCGGTTCATACGTATAACTGCAAACATTCCGTAGCCGGGCAAGGTGACTACGTCACATGATCCAATCCGGTCCCGGAATATTTATCAAACAATCTACCTGGAGATACCGTGTCGTGAACTGGACGACGAGTCGATGAGGGGGACGACACATATCTCGGTCAAAGATGTGCCGGAGCCATCGACAATACGACCGATCACGCGCGAACCCGATTTGCGCCAGACCGGGGTCGAGGCCGGTTCAACGGGCACGAATCGCATCACAGAAAAGCCTGTCGTGTCGATGGCATGCTTTGCACAATCCAGTGTATCTGTTGATATGAAGTAATTGACATGATCGGCGGGGACTGATCGGCCGAAGCTCTCGTCCTCCGTCGCACTGCGATTGACGTCGACATCAACAAGCCACAGATCGCTTGGGTTGTTGGTAATGTCGATCGGTTCGTAGCAATCTAATGCCAAGTTGATGCCGTCCAGGGTAAAACCGGTTTCGAACCAAGGCACTCTATCAGTATCCAGGCCGACGACGCCCGGACGATGACCGTCGACTTCAAAAGGGTCCTCATATTCGATCAAGGGCGTCAAGTCGGTGTCACGGTATAAATCCCGGTTGGTATCTGGCGTGGCCGGATCGTCAACGGCAAACAGGCCGTCCAGCGCCTTGGGTGATGTGATCATTAAGAAGAAGAGGATCAGCAAACCGGTGACCTGTCGCATACCAAGCTCCTTTGCGTGCACGTGATGGGTGCGTCGTCGTGATCCGGCCTGATGGGCCCGTTACAGGATAAGACGTGGTTTTAAGCGGAGCGGTTCAGTCACAGGCGGGTTTGTGGATGAAATGGGAACGCGGGCCGGCGGCAGCGCCGCCGCCGATCGCGGCTTTAGATCGCCACATTGATCGAGCGGGCCCGGTGGTCTATAAAGTAGGGCTTTCCTGAACTTATTACGTGGAGATTATGAGCCATGGCGTTGAAGATCGCGGTGATTGGTGGGGATGGTGTGGGCCCGGAGGTGGTGGGGGAGGCGTTGCGCGTGATGGATGCGATAGCCAAGCCCGAGGGACTTGAGTACACCACCACGGACATGCCCTACGGCGGGGAGCACTATCTCAAGACCGGCGAAGTCATTACAGACGAGCAGGTTGAGGCGCTCAAGGCTTATGACGCGATCATGCTCGGTGCGGTCGGCACACCGGATGTTAAACCGGGCATTTTAGAGAAGGGGCTGCTGCTGAAGCTGCGGTTCGACCTGGATCAGTACATCAACCTGCGGCCGGTGAAGCTGTACCCGGGCGTGGAGACGCCGATCAAGAACAAGACGCCGAAGGACATCGACTTTGTCTGCGTGCGAGAGAACACGGAAGACCTCTACTGCGGCAACGGCGGGATCGCTCGGAAGGGCACGGCCCAGGAAATCAGCACGCAGGAAATGATCGCGACGCGCTTCGGCGCCGAGCGCTGCGTGCGGTTCGCCTTCGACCTGGCGCGGACGCGCAAGGCCCAGGGCTACCCAGGCCAGCTCACGCTCGTACACAAAACCAACGTGCTGACGCACTGCGGTGACACCTGGTTCCGCACGTTCAACGAAGTGGGCGAAGCGGATTACCCGGATATTCAGCGCGTGTATCACCACGTCGACGCCTGCTGTATGTACATGGCTACACGGCCGGAGATGTATGACGTGATCGTCGTGCCTAACATGTTCGGCGACATCATCACGGACCTCGGCGCCGCGATCGCTGGCGGCATGGGCGTCGCTTCATCGGGCAACCTCAATCCCGACGGCACAGCCCCCAGCATGTTTGAGCCCGTCCACGGCAGCGCCCCGGATATCGCCGGCCAAAACAAGGCCAACCCGATCGCGGCGATCGATTCGATCGGTCTATTGCTGCGTGAAGTCGGGCGGATCAAGGGCGACGATGCGGCCCTGCGCTGCGGCGAAAAGATCGGCCAGGCTGTTCAGGCGGTGACACCTAAATTCGCAGGCAAACAACTCGACCGCTCGGGCTATAGCTGCTCGGAAGTCGGCGACATGGTGATCGAAGCGCTAAGCGCCGCGGCGGTGGGGTAAAACCCTGCGTTTCAACAAGAATAACACTTTGTCCATTCATTGCTGCGCTGTATTTGTGCAGCGATGCGTGGCTATTGTGTCGCTAACGAGACAATCATAAATGCGGTCATAGCCAGGGACAGCGCAAGCGCGGTGTAGCTGACAATCAAGCCCGCAAGTGCAAGGCCGGCGGCGGCGCTGAGGTGTATTTTGCCGCGGGTGCTGCTTCGTGCCATGTGACCGAATGAAATGCCGCAGATCGGTGCGATGATGCTGAATAACGGCACGCAAAAAGTGATTATTCCGATGATGCCGCAGATCAGGCTCCAGCGTGCGGTCCATGGGGCGGGATCGATGTTCGAGACGCCGCGACCCAGCGCATCATTGACGCGCATCGTGGAAGGGTCATGCACGTTGAAAGTGCGTCCGCATTCCGGGCAGGCCGATGCGGTGCTTCCGTTAAGGATATAGTTGCACCCGAGACAGCGGAACACCAGCCCGCCAACGGTGACGGGTTTGGATGGGTCCATGTCTGTCGATTGCGGATTGATGCGCACAAGATTGCGGTCGGGCAGCGCCGCAAGGATCAGCAAGCCAATGATGCTCAGCATGCCGACCAGTCCCCAAACCCAAGAATGGCCCTTAGCGGATGCGTAATACCCCAGGCCGACGATCAATAGCGCGATGCCGGCCAACACTGTGACCATAATAATAAGGGGGCCGGTTGCGGGATCGATTTCATTCGCGACCGGCGCTACAAAGAGCCCGCCCACTTGCAGGACCAGGCCGGTGATACCGTATATGAGACTCTTCTGATTTTTCCCTGCGTCCAAGCTGCCCCCAATTCATATGACACGGTCACTCAAGATACACCCGGATTCGCAAGATCGTTTTGCGCTATTCCGGAACGTTGAGCCGTCATGGTAGCGTAAGTGGTTTTGTACGTCTTCTTTACCGTGGACATGCCGACGCTGACGCGGCGGTGAGATCGCCCCTCGAAAAATCTTAATGTAACGAATAGTTGTAACGCGATCGGGCCGTTGTCGGGTGTTTTCGTACGCTACTATTTGGGATATGAACTCACAATCGATTTACTGTCGGGCCGGCATGTTCGGCGTGTTGGCGGGGTGTATCCTCGGATTGTTTCTCGGGCTGGGTGTACGCTCGGTAATGGCTGCGGATACGGGTGATGAAACCCGGCCGGGCTTGTTGTACGAACTGTACGAATTGCCGCGCCGGCCGAAGACGGTACGCAATCTCTTGCCGGGCGTGCCGCCTGCGAGCGTGGGGGTGTTGGATGGGCTGCACTTCACGAAGCAGGCAGGTTTCGATGGGCCTAAGGAATCGATCCAGATGGAGATCCGCGGGCAACTGCATATCCCCGAGGCAGGCGAGTATGAGTTCGATCTGGATAGCGATGACGGCGTAGAGATTTATCTGGATGGTGAATTTCTCGCAAAAGACGTTTGGGTCAACGGCAGCAAACCGCCCAGCCGGGGGATGCGCCGACTCGATGAGGGTTGGGTGGATATTCACGCGCGCTTCTACCAGGGTGATGGCGGCGCGAAGCTATTTGTGAAGTGGAAGAAGCCGGGCGGAGTTGATTTTGAATTGATCCCCGATGAAGCGTTCCGCGTTTCAACTGCTTTGGTGGAAGAAGCCATGCAAGCGATGGAATCACCGGAGTCGGTCGGCGACCATCCGGAGAAGGCGTACCGAAAGGTTTTCCAAAGCAGCGGATTCTTTGAATTGCCCGAAGCGGAAGGTGATTTATTAGTTGATCTACTCGAAGGGCCGACGCTGTTTTCCGAAACTCACCGCAAGGACTTCAGCAACCTGCTGGAAGCGGTGAACTACGATGAACTTCCTTACTGGCAGCAGGTGAAGGTGCTATCCGGGCATCTGCGCGGCTGGTGTTCGGAGAATACACAGCGCGGACCGGTACGTCATCGGGATAAGTTCGCCGTCAGCGATGCGGAGCCGACGACGTACGACGGATGGAACAACGCGAAGCGTGAAGGCTTCATGCAGACGATCACGTTCGAGGATGGGCACGAGGTGACGCTGTACACGCCGCTGGAAAAGGCGAGCGAACGCGAGAATGTGCCCAAGGCGCTGGCGAGCCTGCCCGCATCCTTGCGCGTGATGCTCAACAAGGTCACGGTCGAACCCTACGGCACAGCCAACGAATTCAACGGCGGAGGCGACAACATGTGGGTCCGCCTCGGCGGCCCGGCCGACCTCGGTGTGCTCGATTCCACACTCAGCCATGAGATCGGCCACCTCTTGATGAGCAAGACCGATTGCGCGCTATCGTGGGAAGATGCACTCAACAGCGACATCCTCTCCGTCTCACACTACGGCCGATTGAACCCCTCCGAAGACTTCGCCGAGTTCGTACGCCTGTACCTCGGGACATACGGCGAACCCGCACAGATCGAAAGTCTGCACAAAATCTTCCCCGCAAGGACCGCGGAACTTGAGCGCGTGCTGGCGGAAGTCGGTTTTGACTGGGCGACGTTTCAGCCGACGGATGGGGAGTCTGTGAATTAACAGCGCGAGGCGCGGGTACACTGATGCGGTTTCGATTTTGCCATACGGGGTAACCGCTATGCCTGTGACTCTATATTGTCCTGATTGCAGCTATAACCTAACCGGGCTCGAAATTCATCGTTGCCCGGAATGCGGACGAGAATACGACCCAAACGAATTAGCCAAAAAACAAGAACGCGTCATGCAATTGCCTGCCAAAATCCGAGGCAAAATAATCCTGTACGCGATTCTCTGGGCCATAGTAGCTGTGCCCGTAATATTTATCTTCGTCATCTTGATGGATAACCAATCGGTATTGATTGGCACACTTTTATTTGCTGGTATGGTCGCAACAGCACTAAGCCCACCGATACTACATGGATGTTATCTAAGTAAACGTTTTATGCTTGCTCAAAAGTTCAGGTATGGTGAAGCCTACAAGGACAAATCGAAACCAGCTTGGCTCTATGCTTTGTTATTTTCTTTTTGGGAATGTGTTGTTACCGCAGTTGGGGGAACCATACTGTTCGGTATTGTTGTCTTTATCGGATTATGGTACACATTTTCGTCATAGTGGAACGCGCTCGGCGCGGGTCTCCCGACCCCGCCGGGTGTGTGACCGCAGGTCTCCATCTGTTTGTTCCATCATGCAACCGACGTAGCTTTCAAGCACCGAGGCGTTGGAGACCTTCGGTCGGCTGTTTCGGCGGGGTCGGGAGACCCGCGCCGAGCGATGTCGGGTTGGGACATTAAGCGGATTCTGACGGTCAACGCTGCGAACCGCCTATTACTATCGGGCGTAGTGTAATTCAGCCAACACTTGTAATTAGCCGATGTTAGGTAACTGTGCCGGTCTCGGTGGGGGGCTCGTGACGCCTTTGCCGTCGGCCTACTATAATTCGCCCGCCGACGCCCGATCGGCCTTAGAACGCTGATCCGTGGATACGAGCCCGCATGTTCTCACGAATGTCACAAACCCTAAACGGCGTGCTGCTGCTGATCCTGGCAACAGTGGTGGGGGTTGTACTGATTCAATTCCCGGGCACGATCGTTGAAAACTACAACAAGGCGGCCCAGCACGGGGCGGTGTTTGCGTACCTGTACCTGGCGGCGGTGTCGCTGGGAGCGCTGATCATCGCGGGGGTGATGGCCCGGATCATCGTGACGCTTGTCCGAAACTCCCGCCGAAAACAGAAACGGCGAGACCAGCGGACGCTGGACCCGTCGCAGATGACCGAACGGGAGATCGAGGACGCGATCAACAGCCAGATCCAGGAAGTCAACGAGGTCGCGCAGGACCTTCAGATGTCCGGCGCTGAACGGGGTGAACTGGATGAGCAGCTTGCGGTGCTTGAACAGAAGCGAGAGAGTCAGACGCTGGAGATCATCGCGTTCGGCACGATCTCGAGCGGCAAGAGCGCGCTGTTGAATGCACTGTGCGGCCGAGAGGTGTTCCAGACGAATGTCCGTGGCGGCACGACGACGACACGCAACGAAGTGCCTTGGACAGGCGGCGATCGTGTGATGCTCGTGGATACGCCGGGTATCGGGGAAGTGGATAACGAGAAGCACGCAAAGATCGCCAAGGAAGCGGCGGAGCACGCGGACCTGGTGCTGCTGGTGCTGGATGGGCCTTTGCGTGAAAGCGAGTTCGAGACGCTGAAGGTGCTGGGTGGATTGAAGAAACCCTTACACGTGTGCCTGAACAAGACGGACTGGTACGGGGATGATCAGAAGAACGATCTGATCCGTCAGATTTCCAAGCAGGTTCGGCCTTGGGTCGATCCGCGTGATGTGACGGCGGTGCAGGCGAGGCCGATCAGCAAAACACGAGTGCGCGTGAAAGCGGACGGCAGCGAAGAGCATGAACAACTTGACGTTCCGCCGGATATCAGCGTGCTGGCACGTCGTATGCTTGGGACGATCGACCGCGACGGGCGCGACATGCTGCTGGCGAATCTGCTGTTGCGTTCGCGTGCGCTGGCGGATGATGCGCGGGAGCAGGTGCAGGCAGCGCTGGATAAGCGTGCGAACCAACTGATTCACATTTACATGTGGCGTGCCGGCGCGGTGGCGGCGGTGATTCCAATGCCGATGGTCGACATCGCGGCGGGCGTGACGATCTCGACGAAGATGGTGCTGGAGCTTGCGCGGATCTATCGCCAGGAAATCGACCTGGGCACGGCCGAGCAATTGCTTAAGGAACTGAGCAAGAACCTGGTCACGGTGCTGGGTGCGAATGCGGCAGGGCCGCTGCTGGGTACGATGATCGGCTCGGCGCTTAAGAGTGTGCCGGGCATCGGGACGCTGACCGGTGGGGCGATCCAGGGCCTGACGCAGGCGCTGGTGACGCGTTGGATAGGTCGCGTGTTTATCGAATACTTTAAGAACGAAATGCAATCACCGAAGGGCGGGTTCGGTGCACTGGCACGTCGGAAGTGGGAAGAAGTCTCGACGGCGAAGGAAATCGCTGATATGGCGCTTACGCGTCTGAACGAGGCGCACCGTAACGGTGAGGTGAAGTCAGAACCATGACCGGCAAGGAAGAACAGAACCAGGAAGCGATCGACGCGCGTTACCGTGACGCGGTGGATGCGGTGCAGCGCGTGATCGCAGAGCTTGGCCGATGCAGCGAACAGGAGCGATCCGAACTGTCTCGCGACGCGATTCAGTTGCGGCAGATGCTTAAGAAACTGCGTGACGGCCGCATCGACATCGTCGTGTTCGGTGAAATCAGTACGGGCAAGAGCGCACTGATTAATGCACTGGTCGGCGAAGAGGCGGCAAGTGTCAGCGCTGAGGGCGGCTGGACGCGCGAGAGCTGGCTGGTCGCGTGGGATAAGTGTGGCTACCACGTGCCCGGGCTGGCGGACTCAAAAGTTGCGTTGATCGATACGCCGGGCATCAACGAAGTCGGCGGTGAAGCGCGTGCGCAACTGGCGCGCGATGCGGCGGCGCACGGCGACCTGATCCTGTTCGTCACCGACTCCGACCTGAACCAGACCGAATACGAATCACTTAAACAATTGGTCGAGATCAACCGCCCGGTGGTGGTCGTGCTGAACAAGCGCGATCTATATACGCCGCACGAAATGGAAGAGTTGATCAGCGGGATACGGGACGAGCGGTTCGCCAATTCGCTACCGCCGGAAGACCTGGTCGTGACCGCTGCCGATCCGAAGCAGATCGAATACGTGATCGAAGAGCCGGACGGCACGACGCGGACGGAGATGCGTTCGCCCAAGCCGGATACCGAGCAACTGACTTCACGGATCCTGGAGATTCTTGGCCGCGACGGCAAGTCTTTGCTCGCGTTTAACGCTGCGATGTTCGCTTCGGATAAATCCGACAAGATCGCATCGGTGAAGGTGCGCATGCGCGAAAGGACGGCGAACCGGCTGATCTGGACGTATGCAGCCTCCAAAGCGATCGCAACCGGGGCGAACCCGCTGCCGCTACTGGATATCTTCGGCGGAACGCTCGTTGATGCGAGCCAGATCGTCGCGCTGGGTAAGGTTTACGACATCAAGATGACCCGCCGAAACGCGGCGAGTCTTATCAAAGCGATCATGATCGCGGCCGGTTGGGTGACGCTATCACAAATCGCGACACATCTGGGCGCGAGTTTCCTGAAAGGTCTGACCGCCGGTACGGGCACACTCATCACCGCCCCGGTGCAAGGCGCCGCCGCGGGCTACGGCTCCTACATCGTCGGCCAAGCCGCGAAGTTCTACCTCGAACACGGCGCAAGCTGGGGCGGCAAGAGCCCGAAGGCCGTCGTCGCCGACATCATCGCCAACACCGACAAGGAATCGGTGATCCAGAAGCTGAAGGATGAAGTGAAGCGGAAGATCAAACGGAATCCGCACGCGACACGGTAATGTGTGGATGGTGGATGGCCAATTCTATTTAGGGGATTCAGGATGAAACCGGGTTCATGCATCGGCACGTCGTGCATGCTTGTCATACTTGCGATCACTTGCAGCGGCCAATACATCACCCCCGAAGTTGACCTGCAACCCGACCCGAACCAGATGCCGGGTGAGCTGGTGTGGTCCAAAACCATTAACGTTGGTCCGAACCTTACGCTCCCGGCAACGATTGAAGTAACAGCAAAAGGCAACGGTTTTTTGTCCGTGGGCGAAGTATCGCTCGGCAAGGTCTATGATGAGCACGATGACGGCCAAACCTTTGAAGGCTCTTTAGCGGACATAGCCTTCAAGGATATTAATGATGATGGATTCAAGGATGTTGTGATTTCGGGGATCATCAATATTCATCATGAAAAACATGATGAAATATTAAGCCGCGGAGCATTCGTACGGGTGTACCTATACGACAGCGGAAAGCGAACGTATATCAATGTCTTCGACTCGAATGATTCATCTAAACATTGACGTGGTTTGAGACCTGCGGTCTAAAATAACGGCGGGGTCGGGAGACCCGCGCCGAGCGCTGTGCGATGTCAATTGGAAACGCGCGGATCTTCGATCCGCCGCTAAACGTGCAGATCAGCCGTACAGGTATTCCTTGAGGTAATGGATCGTTGCTTCCTGGCCGTTGAGTTTCCAGCCGTTGATGTCGCCGATGGAGATCATGCCGTGGAGTTGGCCGTGGTCGTCGACAACGGGCAGGTGGCGGATGCGTTTGGTGTTGAAGATGACGCGGGCCTCGTCGGTGGTGGCGTCTTTTTTACAGACGAAGACGTCGGTGGTCATGACCTCCTTGACTCGGACGGAGGCGGGGTCTTTGCGTTGAGCAACAACGCGGCGGAGAACGTCGCGTTCGGTGATGATGCCATCGACTTTGCTGTTGTGTAGTACGACCAGGCCACCGATGCGGTGTTCGTTCATGAGTAGCGCAGCGTCGAGGACGCTGGCGTCGGGACCGATGGAAAAAACCTGGGTGCCTTTGAGTTTGAGCACGTCGTTAACCGTGGCCATGAGAGTTCCTCCAAAACTGAATGTATGTCTGGGCCTTGGCGGGCCCGCCCTTGTGCCAAAAGACTTTGCCCGTCGACGGCGGATAGGAAGAGGCCGACGGGTTAACGTTTACCATCACTAATCATATCGTACAGATCGCACGAATCCAAGAATTATTTATTCTGTTAATCAGTGCAATTAATCGGTTTATATCCGCCGCAAGTGTGATTCGGTCGAGTCTGGCCAAGGACTTAGGCGTATCAGATGGCGGGGTGTGTTGATGTTTCTGTGCTTGATGCATCCGGTTATGCGGGTAGCTTGATACGCTAAGGGGATGGATATGGGCCCGGTGATTCAGGCGGTTGGGTTGTCGCTGCTTTGTGCGACGGCGGCGGTGCTGCTGTGCATCGTGCCGGCGACGCTGATCGCGCTGTGGCTGGCGCGGCGGCAGTTTGTGGGCAAGGCATTGGTCGAGATGGGGGTGATGCTGCCGGTGGTGATTCCGCCGGTGGTGACGGGGTATCTGCTGCTGATCCTATTGGGTCGGCGGGGGATGCTGGGGCCCGTGCTGGAAACGGTGGGTATACGGATCGCGTTTACCTGGTTCGGCGCGGCGATCGCTCAGTCGGTGATTGCGCTGCCGTTTCTGGTGCTTGCATTACGTGTAGCCTTTGAAGCGGTGGATCATGAGTTGGAAAAAGCGGCGCAGACGGAGGGGGCGTCGCGCTGGAGCGTGTTCTGGATGATAACGCTGCCGCTGGCCTGGCATGGTGTGGCGGCGGGTTGTGCACTGGCGTTTGCGCGAGCGCTGGGTGAATTCGGTGCGACGATCATTATTGCCGGCAACATCCAGGGGCAAACGCGGACGTTACCGCTGGCGATCTTTTCGTCGCTGAGTCAGCCGGGGGCGGAAGCTCAGACGGTGGGATTGGTATGCGTGGCGATAGCGCTGGCGTTTGCGGCGCTGGTGTTGAGCCGGGTGATGAGTGTGGGGAAAAACTGGAAAACTGGAAAGCTGGAAGTATGGAAATAATCGGCTGGATTCAATTTCCAGCTTTCTAGATTTCTAGATTTTAGAACAGGTTCCCTTGATCTTTCGGGGTAGGCGGCTGGTGGGTTTCTTTAACTTCGCGGACCTCTTCGAGCAGGTCGTCGATGTTATGGACGCGCATGTACACGCTGGCGAAGCGGACATAGGCGACCTGGTCAATGCGCTTCAGGTGTTCGGCCACGCGTTTGCCGATATCCAGCGACGGGACTTCGCGTTGACCTAAGCGGAACAGTTCTTCCTCGATGTCGTCGACGACGTCGATGAGTTGCTCGGCAGGGATGGGTCGCTTGTAACAGGCCTTCTGGATGCCGGAGAGAATCTTTTCGCGATCGTAGGGGACGCGAGCACCGTCGCGTTTGACGACGTTGAGGCGGGTTTGGCGTTCGATGTGTTCGTAAGTCGTGAAGCGTTTACCGCAGGCGTTGCACTGGCGGCGGCGGCGGATGGCCTTGCCTCCCTCGCTGGAGCGTGAGTCGATGACCTTGTCGTCGTTATCGTGGCAGTAAGGGCAGCGCATAAGCGTAGTTAGTATCGGCTGATAGACACGGCGGGTCAATGCGGCGGGTTGGATCGGCTAGACCGGGAGGGCGGAAAGCACTACCCTCGGCTAAATGAGCTTACGTCTGGTATTTCTCGGCGATATCGTGGGCGGCCCCGGCTGCAAGGCGGTATCTCAACTTGTCCCCGTCATCCGCGAGAAGTGGAATCCCGACCTGGTGATCGCCAACGCGGAAAATGCCTCGAACGGCTCGGGGCTGACACCCGAACTTTATAAAAAACTCTGCTCGCGCGGGATCGACGCGATGACGCTGGGCGACCACGTCTATAAGAAGAAGCAGATCGTCCAGACGCTGGAGCGGGAAGGCAATATCTGTCGTCCAGCCAATCTCTCGGGCGGGGCGGCGGGGAAGCGCTACATGTGTCTGCCGACGAAGCTGGGCGAAAACGGGGCGGCTGGGCCGAATGTGTACGTGATCACCGTTCTGGGGCGGATCTTCATGAGCATGCCGGCTAACGATCCATTCGCGACGGTCGACCGGATTCTGGAAGAGATTCCCGAGAAAAATCCTATCGTGATCGTCGAGGTGCATGCCGAGGCAACGAGCGAGAAGATCGCGATGGGCTGGCACCTGAACGGGCGCGTGACGGCTGTCGTCGGGACACACACGCATACTCCGACGGCGGACTATCGTATTTTGCCGGACCAGGTTGAAGGTTTCGGCACACCACGCATCGGACGCGGCGGCACTGCTTATATCAGTGATCTGGGAATGACCGGCCCGCATGATTCGGTGTTGGGGCGACGGGCGGATCGCGTGGTCGCGCACATGACGACGAACATGCCGCATCCGTTTGATGTTGCGGAAGCCAATCCGCGTGTGCAGGGCGTGGTGATTAATATTGACATCAAGACCCGGCTTGCGACAGCGATCGAACCGATCGATCTGCCGGCCGATGTGAATCGTGCGCCGTTTGCGTGATTTATGATCGTCATTCCCGCGCACGCGGGAATCCACGCGCCGAATGAATCCTTGTACGTGGGTCCCCGCATGCGCGTGGATGACAGAAATCAGTGCGGGAATAAATGACCCGAATCGCTATAAACCGAATATACGGCCTCTAAACAGGCCGATAACCGGTTACTGGCCAATACCCCTTTTGTGATACCACATGACTAAGGTTTTCATTCGCAACGGTGTATAAATCGCTGCCTGATGATTGCCGATTAACCGGATGTGACCACACTCTCACAAACCGATACTCCCGCTGCGCAAGCGGTGGATACACCGACACCAAGTCGATCGGCCCCGGAACCGGTGCGCAATGACCCGCCGATGCTGCAGAAGATGTGGCTTCTGGTGACGGTGGCGTGCGTGGCCGGCATAGGGCTGGGGGTGTATGCCGAGCGATCTGTTGATATGTACTGGCATATCGTGGGTTGTTCATTGATCGTTCTGTGCGTGTTGTGGTGGGTCTGCCAGTGGTGGATAGTTCATCCGATTAAACATCTGGCTGAACAAACGGAACGTATTTCGCGCACGGGCCTGACCAGTGCCTTGCGCCTTCTGCCGGTCGGGCGGCGGGATGAGGTCGGCCGGATCGCCAAGGCGGTACACACGATGGGTGTGAACGTCTCGCGTTCCCATATGGAAACATCAGCGCTTCGGCGGACGCTGGATCAACGTGTCGTCAAAGCGACGCGTCGGGCGACGATCGAACTGAGCCGGCTGGTCATGCGTGATGCGCTGACGAACCTGGGCAATCGGCGATTCATGGATGAACAGTTGAAGCCATTGTTCGATTCATCAAAAGAATCGAATACAGACCTGTCCTGCGTGATGCTGGACCTGGACAAGTTTAAGCAAGTCAACGACACGCTCGGTCATGAAGCGGGTGACCATCTGCTGGTCTTTTTAGGCGGGCTGATCCGGGCGACCTGCCGGCACGATGACATCGCGGTCCGTCTGGGCGGGGATGAGTTCGTGGTGTTCATGCCGGGCTCTGATTCGGACCGGGCCAGGCAGGCGGCGGAGCACATCCGCAAGCTCTTCACGCGGCAGGCTCACACGATGTTCCCCAATTCCCAGATGCTGGACGTGTCCTACGGCGTGGCTTCGCTGATAGCGGATAAACCCGACAATTCCTGTGACCTGATGCGGTTAGCGGATCAACGGCTTTACATGATGAAGCATGAAGGCCGATCTGAATCTGCATAACCGCAGGCAGGCTTTACGAGACAACCTGGCAGACTAGAATGACCTGTGGATCAGATCGACCCATGAAGGGGGCCTCATGCCTTCACGAGACGCGATCGACAGGCCCAAGCAAATACGCCCCTGCGCCGTTGCAGGACGGTTCTATCCGTCTGACCCGGCTGTTTTGCAGCAAGATGTGGATCACTATGTTCAGCCGGATAGGCCGGGGCCGGATTTTGATCGACCCATAAAGGCAATCATTGCTCCGCATGCGGGGTATATCTACAGCGCCCCGATCGCGGGTTCGGCGTACCGATGCGTGGTGGATTTACGAGGCAAAATCCGACGTGTTGTATTGATCGGGCCGGCTCATTACGTGGCGTTTTCCGGTCTCGCTGTTTCAAGCGCGGATATTTTTGAAACGCCGTTGGGCAATATCGCGGTCGATACCGAGTGCGTGCATAAGCTGGTTGATTCACAAATAGTCAATATTCATGATGAAGCGCACGCACCCGAACATGGGTTGGAGGTGCATCTGCCTTTTCTGATTCATTGTTTAGCCGACAGGAATAGCGGGGTCGATTTTTCGCTCGTGCCGTTGTTGTTTGGTGATGTGTCATACGAACACACGTCTGATGTGTTAGACCCATTTCTGGATGAACCGCAGACGCTGATCGTCGTCTCCAGTGACTTGTCGCATTATCACGATTACGAGTCGGCCCGCCGGCTTGATCGTGAGACCGCGGACGCGATACTTGCCGGGCGAGGTGATGTGATAACATCGAGTCGCGCATGCGGGCATAACGCGATCCGGGGTTTATTGAGTTGTGTTAATAGCCGTGGTTTGCGTGTAACCGAGCTGGATTTGCGTAACTCGGGTGATACCGCCGGGCCGCGCGATCGTGTGGTGGGGTACGGGGCATTTGCGATTCATTAATTTTGATTGATCCGTTATGACGCATCCCAGATTCAATTCGCAGGAACGTTCAACGCTGCTTGAGATCGCGCGGACATCGATCAGCCACGGCCTGGTGCGCCACCAGTCGCTGGATGTGAACCCGGGGAGATTTTCCGGTTTATTAATTGAACCCCGTGCGTGTTTTGTGACGCTGCGTCTGGACGGGCAGTTGCGTGGATGCATCGGCAGGCTTGAACCCGACGGGCCGCTGGTTTGCAGCGTGTCGCGCAATGCTTATGCCGCCGCATTTCAGGACCCCCGCTTCAGGCCGGTCAGCGATCTGGAAAGCCGGGAGCTTTCGATTCATATTTCCGTGCTGAGTATTCCCGAACCGATGACGTTCCGCGATGAAGAAGATTTGCTGAACCAACTGGACCCTGGGGTGGACGGGCTTGTTTTAGAGACGGGGCGATGTCGTGGGACATTTCTGCCGGCGGTGTGGGAGAGCCTACCCGAACCGAAGGATTTTCTTTCGCAACTGAAGGTCAAGGCGGGTCTGCACCCGGATGCTTGGCCGAGTGATGTGCAGGTGAAGCGATACACCTGTGAGTCCGTTGAATAGCAAAAAAGAAAAAACCCGCAACGCGAAGGCTGCGGGTCTTGTCGTTGCTACTTTGGACGGTGCGTATCAGACGTGATGTCTGCGTGACGTCTTGAAGACAAGTGCGCCAAGACCGAGGCAGGCGAGCGTCGTGGTCAGGGGTTCGGGGATCGGTTGTTCGGTCGACGACAGAGAGAGCGAAACCTGTTCAAACCCGGCGTTTGAGTAGTCCCTACCGATCGGGATTTCATCTTGAGCATCGCCCGTCAGTTGGATGGGGATACCGACATTCTCACCGTATACCTTGGCATAGGATTGGACATTGAACGTGTAGGTACCGGGACCGATGATGCCCGACTCATCAAGGCTGCTGCTTCCCTCATTGATGGTGGTCTCGAATTCCGTGGTGCCGGTTGTGTTGTTATATAGCAAAACACTGGTTTGGTTCATCGATTCATTGGAAAGCGCATCCAGCATCACAATGTGCATGCCGGCGGAGATGAAGCCCTGCAAGCTGAATTCTGCGGCCTCATCGATGGAGAAGATGACTTCCAGAATACTACTGGCTTCGGATTCGAATGCGAGTGATTCACCCTGGGCGTCGCCGGTAGTCAACAACCTGGTGATGCTGGGAACGGGCAAACCGCCTGACCCGTTCGCGTAGGCGTAACCGCTACCGGAAATTGAATACGCATCGATTGTTGAACCTTGGTTAGCCTCGGCGTAAGCGGAGGGATCATATTGGCCGTTGAGTTGTTCTGTGATCCGAGGGGGAGGAAGCAGTTCCGGGTACCTGGCGTTCACGGTGCTGTTAAAGTTGCTGAAGGCGATGCCCGGCACATCGCTATCCGAGTCGGTTCCCTGTGAGGTCAGCGCGTCCGCACCGATGCTGCGGTTATCGCTTTGAAGGCTCATCGTCAGCGCAAACGTCTGTGATGTAAACAGCGCAGCAGTCACCGCCGTGATTAAGAGCAATCGATTCATGATATGTATTCCTTCCCACTTAAGATTTGAATCAACCGAAGTGATACCCGAGGGGGACAAACGATTAACCCACCCCCCACGTTGATATGCGTCAGCAAATGTAATCTCGGCAGCGCAAAAGTTCAAGCGTTATCGGGCAAAATTTGCGGTATTAATCGCGAACCCAACGAAGCTGGTTGAAACGAAACGTGCCGGCCATCTTGTGCGTAGCCCGTTTATGGATTTGAGGTTAGCGTTGCTAAACGCTAATCCGCGTCGGGCGCAGGGGTGGACGTTTCTTCACGGGCCAGGTCCATCAGGCGCTGGTGCGTACCGATCGCCGAATCGGGATTGTCCGGGTCGGGTTGGCGTTGGACGTAGATACCGTCGGACTGCATATCCCATGCCTGGCGTTGATCGTTGAGCACGATGTTCAGGATCTGCTTGAGCCTGGCTTGCAGCACGGGATCGTAGATCGGGGCGATGCATTCGACGCGGTTGTCGAGGTTGCGGTACATCCAGTCGGCGCTACCGATGTAGTACTCGGTGTCGCCGTTGTTATGGAAGCAGAAGATGCGCGAGTGTTCGAGGAATCGGCCGATCACGCTTACGACGGTGATATTGTCGCTCAAACCCGGAACGCCCGGCCGGAGCGTGCAGAAGCCACGGACAACAAGTTTGATGCGTACACCCGCCTGGCTGGCTTCGTAGAGCTTACGACAGATGCCGCGGTCTTCGAGGCTATTCATCTTCGCGGTGATGGCGGGGCGGTTCGGGTCGTTTGGATCAGCGCCGCGATCGTGCCAGGCTTTGCAGTGTGCGATCTCACGGTCGATCATCTCGACAAAACGCGAGCGCATGTTGATCGGCGCGATCAATAGCCGCTCGAAGGTCCGCTGCGTGCTCATGCCCGTCAGGAAGTGGAACAGGTCGATCATGTCGGCGGTGATACGCGGGTCGGCGGTGAACAGGCCCAGATCGGTATACAGTGAAGCGGTCTTGGAATGGTAGTTACCCGTCCCGATGTGGCCGTAGCAGCGCATGCCATCCGATTCATGTCGGACGACGAGGCTTGTTTTAGTATGCGTCTTCAGTCCGACCACACCGTAGACCACGTGCACGCCGGCCTTTTCAAGACGATGTGCGAGCTGAACGTTACGCTCTTCATCGAACCGGGCTTTGAGTTCAACCAGGCAGACGACCTGCTTACCGCTCTCTGCTGCGCGGATGATGTCCGGGATGAACGGCGAATCATCGCTGGTGCGGTAGAGCGTCAGCTTGATCGCGATCACCTTCGGATCGGTCGCGGCCGCGTGGATGAAGCGTTCGACGCTTGAGCTGAACGACTCGAACGGATGGTGCACCAGCACGTCTCCGCTGCGGATGATGCTGAAAATATCTGCTTCGGTGTCGGCAAGTCTCGGCGGGACAACCGGTTTCCACGGCTCGTGCTTGAGTTCCGGTTTGTTGAGGCTGTGGATGTTCCAGAGGTCTGTAAACTCCAGCTCGCCGGGCATCTGGTAGATGTCCTGCTCGCGCAGGTCGAGTTCTTCAGCCAGCAGCCGGTTCATCGGTCGCTGTGGATCATCGGTTACTTCCAGGCGCACGGCCTGAGCGAAGCGGCGGTCGCGCAACTCCTGCTCGATCAGTTCAAGCAGGTCCTCGGCATCTTCCTCGTCGCGCTCAACGTCGGCATTACGCGTAACACGGAACGGCTGGGCCTCGATGATGTTCATTCCCTGGAACAGTTCATCAAGGTTGTACCGGATGATCTGTTCGAGATTGACGAACAGGTGCGAGTTGGCTTCGTCAGGATCGCCGTCGCCGTCCAAACGCACCCAACCGGGCAACATCACGGGCACTTTTACACGGGCGAAGTGATAGCGGTTGGTTTCACCGGTTTCCGGATCGATATTTGTGCGCAACCGATGACGTTCAAGATTGCTGTTCGCTGCTGCATCGTTGGATAAGAGCACGCCGAGCGAGGTGCTCAGGTTGCTGATGAAGGGGAACGGGTGGCCGGGATCGACAGCCAGCGGCGTCAGGACGGGGAACAGGTTTTTCTGGAAGTATTCCGTCGCGAGCTTGCGCTGATTATCGTTGAGTTGATCCCACTTCAGCAGGTGGATGCCGTGCTCTGTGAGTTTGGGTTTGAGAACCTGCTCGAAGCAGTCGGCCTGAAGGCGGAGCATGGGCAGGACGGACTGACGGATCGCGGAGAGCTGCTCGGCCGCGGTCAGACCGTCGGGGCTGCGGTGGCTGACGCGTGCGGCGATCTGCCGCTTCAATCCGCCAACACGTTTCTGGTAATACTCATCGAGGTTCGAGTTGAAGATCGCCAGGAAGGCGAGCCGCTCGAGCAGGGGGGTGCGTTCGTCCAGGGCCTCGTGCAGGACCCGGCGGTTGAACTCCAGCCAGGAAAGCTCCCGGTTCAGAAACAGGATGTTGCCGTGCTCATCGACCTTGGCGTGGCCGGGCACAGGCAGGTTCAACGGAAGTGATTCGTTAGCAGGTTGGTTCATGGTTCCAGACATATTCTCGGCCGCTCGGGTGGGTCCCTTTTTGTTATGGGGCTAGCCCACCTGATTACTGCCCGGTGGCGGTCTGTTTGAGCAGGATAACCGCGTCACGTAACAGCAGCCTGTCTAGGATAGGGCCGTTCACGCCGGACTCCAAGCGAAAAACCAGTTTCGCCCCGGAGATTGGCAGATTGATGTGGGTTAAGGGATTCTGATCGTTCAGATGATATCGTCCGATTTCGATTTCATCATTCAAGACGATCATGTGGAAGTCAGCCCATTCACTGTCGCGATCGGTCTGCTGGTGGCCGGCCAATTGGGCGTTGGCGATCAGACGGTTGCTGCCCGACGGCAGGTCGAAAACCAGCTTAGCCGGGGCGTGTGCATGGATCGTTTGACCAATGACCCGGGCCGGGATATCCAACCCGAAGACGTTCGTCGGCTTTAGTTGTTGCATGGGGATCGTTGTCAGATCGATCAACCGGTAGCCGCTTGCACCGAACTCGATGCGGGCGACCTCCTCGACCATGACCTGAACCGACCTGGGCGACTGCCCGGGTGGGGTGGCAAGCCATGAGAATTCATCACCGGAGAAGTTTAAATCTTCGCCGAAGATCTTTGTGCCATCGATAAGCGTGAGACGGTATGTGAAGGCTTGCGGCTGCTGATCAGGATTTGCCAGAGCCAGTGACGCGATCCGGGCGTAGGGAATCGTAACCGGTTGCGTGCTACTGGCGGGGATGAGTTCGACGCCTTGCTTTGAGAGCGAAGTCACAAAACCGGTAAGGTGATCTCCATTGTTCAGTGTGATCGTGTCGCCGCCTTGTTCCTGCGAAACGGCATTTTGTAGAGGTGGATTGTTCCACACGATTTGCTTGACTTCATCCAAGGACACTTCAAAGTCACCCAGCACTTCATGCCGCCAGCGTAGACCGGTCCCATCAACTACGGCGCCGAGCCATTCACCGGTTAACACCTGACCGTCGACAAGGCTGATACTGGGATACGGCAAAGTAATGATTTGATCGACGCCATTGACGGATCGCAGTTGTACAAACTCACGGATGGGTTTGCTCTGGAGGATGCGCTGCTGATCAAAGTAGCTGAGTGTCTGATCGTGCAGGCTGGTGATTTTGATCCGTTGTATATCGAGATCGGAGCCAATCAGTTCTGCGTCCGTTTGTGCGGAGGCTGAGTTGGCCAGAATCAGCAGAGCAGACGCGACCACACCAACGTGTGCGATAACGCAGCGGGACCTTCTCGGGATGGATAAAAACAAACGCATTACTTCTGAAATATCGGTAAAAGTCGGTTGGGTATCTGAAGGATTAGCAGGCTCATTGCTGTCCCATAAGGTTGGCCGTGGCCGCTGTTCCACGAGCCGTCCGGGAGTTGATTTGCCACAAGTTGCTGACGGACCTGGGGGTACCATTGCTGCCAGTGGTCGCCGCCGGCGAGGAACATGGCTTGCGAGGCGTAGTAGTGGCCGTAGAAGTAGTGTCCGCCGGTACGGAAGGTGATGTTGTCGCCGGCGCCGTGTTCGATGTAGGCAAGGCCTTTGTCGATCGCATCATCTTCGTAGACGCCGGCGTAGTAGAGCGACGCCACGCCTGCAGCGGAACGGGGAAACGCGGACCCGCCTGAATTGAGCATGTATTTGAATCCGCCGTCGGCCGGGTTCTGGCACTGACGCACGTAGGCGATAGCGCGGTCGATCGTGTCTTTGGGCACGCTGAGTCCGGCGTTACGCGCCGATCGCAGAGCCATGATCTGGCAGATCGTTACGGAGATGTCCGCATCGAAAGGACGTGGCTGATAGCGCCAACCGCCTTCGTGGTTTTGCGTGGTGATGATCAGGCGCACCGCTTTTTGCAGGGCTTCGCGCAATCGTTCGTCCCCTGTCATGCCGTAGGCTTCGCCAAGACAGAGCGTCGCGAAGCCGTGGCCGTACATCGGGCCATGCGAAGTATCGGCGGCGATCAGGCCGGATTCACTGGTATGGCTGAGGATGAAGTCGAGCCCGCGTTGTACGTTCGGTCCGTATTCGCCACGGCCGGGGATTTGTCCATCTGCCATGAAAGCCATGCACGCCAGCGCGGTGATCCCGACGTGTTTGGGAAAGCGCGGCCCGCCGAAGCTGCCGTCTTCCGCTTGGTTCTGTGCCAGATAGGCAAAACCATTTAGTACCGCTTGGCGCGATTCGGGGGTGATCTCGGTGAACCCGGGCATATCACCGGCTGCTTCCTGAGCGCGTGTGACCGATGGCTGTAGAGTTGCGCACAGCAGGGCGGCTGTCAGCCAGAACACATATTGGAAACTCATCCTCACGCCACTACTCCTGCTCAGCCAGTGCTTTGTAATACGCTTCGGTCATCCTTCGATAGAGCGGGCTGAAGCGTTCACGCAGGCCGTCGCTTAATTCTTCGCGCACTCTTGGCGGAAGTACACCCCATTCCTTACGTAATTGTTCGATCGCGGCATCCTGGTCTTCCGGATCGATCGGTGTGGTGACGCCGGCCTGGCCGGTGCTGGCCTGGTTGCCCCGGCCGCTGGGTTCACCCTGATTCTGACCGTCTTGTTGGGCCAGTTGTTCGGCGCCGGGGTCCTGCTTGCTTGATGAGCTTGATCCGCCGCCACCGGAATTCTGCTCGGCAGACTCAATAACTTGTTCGAGCTTGCGCAGGATGGATTCCTGCATGCGTTGCGTTTCGACACCGGTATCGAATGATCGGCCGATACGCCTGGCCACACTGTCCATCTCCACAACCGCCTGCTCGAATGCATCCGTGGCTTCGGTGACGGAAAGCGCATCCTTGATGGATTCGTTTGAATCTTTTGCCGGCTCAGCAGGCGTTTGCGCGGGTTCGCTCGGACCAAGATCCAGCAATTCATCCAAACTTGGCTGAGCCGATTGAGCTAATGCGCTACCGGCAAATCCAGCTAACAGCAGTAGCGAGGCGCAAGCCTTTCTGGTTATGCTGCTGTAACGGTTCACGAGGGGTTTTCCTCTGGTGTTTGCATACCGGGCTGGTTCTGCTGCTGCATCTGTTCTATCAGACGTTCACCGAGCACCGAGAGTTCTCGTTGCTGGGTAGAGACTTCAAGCATCCTTTGTTTAATCGGCTCTTCAGGCAGCGTGCTGCGTGAATTCTCAATCTGTTTCGTTTGGTCATAGACAAGGTTTTGCAGGCCGTGAATCAGTTTTAATTCAGCAATCGGCGGAACAGCGGGGTTATCGCCTTGCTGTTGATCTCCCCCGCCACCGCCACCGCCTCCACCACCGGAGTTATCGGCAAACTGGTTATTTTTCGGGTCTACCTTAAGCGCCTCGGCCATCGCGCGCAGGGTTGTGGCGATCGTTTGCTGATCCAACTGTACCGCCTGGTCACCAATACCGCGTTGAAGATTGGAAACGACTCGGCCTGAGGTACTATCGATCTGCTCGTGCATGCTACTGAACACGAGCGAATCGGTGACCTGTTCACCTGTTTCGGCTACCTGCCGCTGCAATTCTGTTTGTTCAGTGGATAATCCAACCAGCGCAGCACGGCGTTGGCGATCAAGCGGGCCTTGATCTATCGTTTCGCTAACCGAGCCTCGCAATGTGTCCTGCAACTCGGCATACTTCAGATAAGCCTCGCGGAGCTGCTGGCGTTGCTCACGCGCTTGTTCGGCCGCGTTGTCTTGGGTGATCTTGTTCAACTCTTCGAGCGCGGCGGTCAGGTGCTCGATCGCTTGAACTTCCGCAGCAAGTGCCGGCGGGGCTTCACCTTTACGCAGTGAACCTACGGCCGATCCCTGTTCACTGACCGCTTGTTCAAGTTGTGACGCCACTTTTTCTGTTTCATTCGAAGCGCCGGCCTGCTGCTGAGCGCCCATCGTCGATCGACGGATCGCGACCTGGCCCGGCTCGAGCGCCACGACCTGATCGGCGGCGGCCTTTTCGAGTGTCTCGGCGTGCGTATTCTGGCGCTCAATGAGTTTGCGCAACAGGGCGGACAGCTCCTGAAGTCTTCGTCGAAGAATAGCCTGACGACGTTGTTCCTGGTTGCCGACTTCAGCGAGCATCTTGTCGATGGTGTTGAGCGCGGCTTCCTGTTGTTGGCCGGACTGTGAGAGTTGATTGCGTTCGATGGATTGAGAGGCCTGGTCCATCGTGTCATTCAAACCCTGGCGCTCGCCGATCGCGGCGGCTTCGGCAAGTGCCTCAGCGGCGGCGAGGTCTTGATCGCGCTCACCCTGGCGTGCGAGATTGTCGGCGGTCATCTGCATCTGACGGGTGAGATCGTTAGCCTGATCGGCAAGTTTTTCCTGCCTTTTTCGAAGGTCTTCAAGACGCTGGCGGTCCTCATCGCTTAACTGCTCGGGGTCCTGGCCGATAGTGCGCGGCAGTAACTCGCGTGTGTCAGTGGCGATCGACTCCTGCTGGGTCTTGAGCTGTTTGAGTTGTAACTGCAGCGTCAGCACATCCCTGCCTTGATCGAGCAGGTTGGCAAGCTCAGACAATGTTTCACGCACCGCTTCCTGATCTTCGTGCGCCTGTTCTTCGAGAGCTTCTGTCTGTTCGGGATTCTCGTCTGCCTGCTGGAGGTTTGCCGCGGCGTTTGAGGATTGATCGCGTGCTTGGCGGACAAGGTCGTCTGCCTGGCGCAGCAATTCACGCATCGGCTGATCTTCCAGACGATTGCGGTCGATGCGCTGTTCGAGACGATCTAACAAAGCAGACTGGGCATCAAGACGCTGAGTGATCTGCTGTTGCTGCGGGAGCGTGACCGATGGCGGCTGCTCCGATTGGATGCGCTGCTGTGTCTGTTCCAAGCGGACAACCTGCTGGCGCAAGCCCGCCAGTTCGCCGCGGATTTGCGCTACCAGGGCAGGCTCATCGATGATGCGCAGGGTCCGTGGCATGGAGCGGACTGGATCGTGACGCTTGCCATTCAACTCATACACATCACGTGCAATCGCTTCAAACAACAGGGCATCGCCGGCATTCACGGACAACGTAGACAGGTCAAGCGTTGCCCGTGCTTCAAGCGTAGGTTGTCGGCCGCTCTGCTCCGCGGGATTGGGTAATGGCGTTTCGACCGGCTTGCCTTCTTTGTCACGTTGCTTGATCAGGCCGGTCAGTTCAAGATGCTCCAGGCCGATGTCATCCTGCGCCGATGCGGCAAGGTCGACGATCGCCGTGACGAGCACGGGCTCATCCGCGATAGGTTCTGTGATGGAAACCGAGGGCGGGCTGTCATCGACGGCCTCAATGCGATATCGGCGTTGAGAAAGGTTTTCCAGACCGTATTCGTCGCTTAAGTGAACGCGCGTATTGAACGTGTTGGTTAAGGTAAACGACACGGTGAAGCGATTGCTCGGCTTATCATCATCGGCTGCCGAGGTTGTTTGTAGTGTGACATGTTCGTAACCGATCGCGTCAATAAGCCCCGGGAGAACAGCAGGCAGGTCTGTGCTCGTTATCGAGACGGGCTTGTTCAATAACACTTCAAACCGAACCGGTGAACCGATCACTGCCGATGCGGTTGCGATCTGGCCGCTTTGTTCATGCAGGGCGACGGTCTGAGAGCTGATCAAACCCGCTGCATAAACCGGCGGATCGATCGTGGCGTGCAGGGCGGTGACAGCGGGGCGGGCAATGAGTGCGATGCGTTCGCTGGTTGTCTGGCCATCACCTGCGGTGAATGTGTATTCAATTTCGGCGGCGCCGTCGGGCTGGCTGCTGATCGAATGAATGACCGTGGGAGGCAGATCAATCATACGCTCATAGAAAGAGCCGACATCTTGCACTTGATCATTGACGCGCTGCTGCGTCATCAGCACACGTTGCCAGTCGCCGGTCTGGCCTTGAGCATCAGTCAGACGATAACTCACCCAGACGCGCATACCGGGTTTATGTCCGCGCTGAACGTGAGTCATAAGCCGGACCGGCGCATCGACCGGGCAGACTTTCGATATGGTCGCATCCACAAGCAAAACGCGCTTGGGCCATTGCGTGGAACCGAGCGGTGCGAACCAGCGGGCCATCGCAATCCTGCTTGTTGTCGGTGCGTAGGCTACCGCAGCAGCAATGATAAACACCGCCAACATCGTCAGGACAAACCAGCGTGCAACATGCGATAAATCGATTAATCGAGATAGACGCACGCCGTACATCATTTGCTGGGCTTTGTTGAGCGTGAGATCAACGAGCGCTTTTTGATGTGGGCCGATGGCAGATGGGTCGGATGCTGACTGGGTTTGCAGTTCAACACTGCTGGCAAAAACGCCGGCGAGTTGTGGGTAGATGCGTTCGGCTCGCAGAGCCAGATCGCCCAGCCTCGGTTTGAATGAGACAGCGCGATACAGACGTGTTGAGAGCCAATAAAAACTTTCGATCAGGACAAATAACCCGATCAGAAGCCGTAACCAACCCGGCAACTTCAACGCCCAATCGATCAGCGCCAGGATCAGCATCACCGGCGCCAGTACCGCAGCGAACTGAAGCAGGTGCAACACCAGCAGCCACAGCCGTGCCTGCGATCTTACCTGTTCGAGTTGTCTGGCTGCGTCATGCATATGTTGTTTTATGATCTTTGGCCAATTCTAGGCATCAAGCCAGGCGGATCGCTCGGCGAACGATCCATTCCATTGCCAGCAATGTTCCAAGCAAAATCAATGACAGAGTCGAATCCCACAGGGGTTCACGGATATCCGTCTCGGTGATCCTGGCCCGGTTGGGAACCAGATTGATCAATCGATTCAAATCATCGAGAGGTATGACCGCTCCGTTGGTTTGCTCGGCCAGCGCGTTGAGGCGAGCATGGTCCGCTCGCGGGTTGGACGCTTCATCGTCGGTGGCCGAAACGCGCAATGCCCTGACAAGACCGAGGTCCGCCAGTGCAGGGTCCGACACCGATAACATAAAGTTTCCAACTGAGGAGGGCCGCCAGACCGCGCGGTAACCGGTACGTTGGATCGTGTTTGGACCGGCTGATTCATTTTCTGAAACCGGCAGCAACATTAAGGTATCTATAGGCAAGCCTGTCGGATCCGAAGATGATCTGGCTGTGACCTCGATCCGTGACAGGCCACGGTTGATCAATGAAGCGTCTGCGAGTTCCAGCTTGATCACAACCGGCTGACGCACGGTAACCGCACGGTGCGAGACGCTGAACAACACACGATCACTGTCCGCTTGAACGCGCGCCCGACCGAGCATGCGGATCAACGGCACCCAATACTGCTGGAAGTACCAATCGCCACGGCCATAGCGCCAGCGCCAGGATTCATCGGTAGCAATGTACAGGCTCTGACCCGCGCCGTAGCGGATCATGACCAGGCCGGGCACATGTTGATCGCTTTGTTCGTTCGATACAAACTCGGCCAAGACCTCCGCCGTCGGTTTTAGCGTGCCAAGGTCCTGTACCCATCGGATCGCAGGTAACTCGGTTGACCAGACTGTTTCGCTATCGGTGCTGTTGTCGATGCCTCGCAGTTGCAGTACGTTTAATGAACGGGCTGCGGAAGTAGGCTGAAGATGGAAACTACTGGACGCTAATCCGAAACGCGAGACATCAGCCGGGCGACGCATCGGAAGCAGGTCGGCCAAGGGCGATCCCGCGTATTGCTGTGGCATATCGGTCTGGCCACCAATCCACAATATCCCCGCGCCGCCGACGGAGACGTGATCCCGCATCAGTGTTAACTGGCCCGTCTGAAAGAAGGAGGGCGGAACATCGCCGAGGATGATCACATCGTAGGTATCAAACTCTTCCGCCGAGTTTGGCATACGCGTAATCGGGATGTCGCCTTCTTGCGCGAACGAGCGGTCGGCGCTGAGCAGGTACGTGCTTGCGCTGATGGATTTTTCACGGATCAAAAGGTTCTTGAGGTAGCGAAACTCCCAGCGTGGATAACCATCGACATACAACACGCGGATCGGCCGATCGATCACGTCGATTTCAACCACGCGTGCATTGTTGTCTGTGACCAGTTCACGTATCGGGGCAGTCCCCGCAGGTGGTTCGTGTTTTACTTCCACGCGCCAACGTGCCACACCGACTGACTCGGATTTGCCCGCCAATTTTAAGGGTTCGCCGGGTGGTGCTTCATCCAGTGTTGCTTCATCGAGCAACTCACCGTCGGCTTCATCGGTAAGTGTGACGACGATTTGTGACGGGTCAATCGGATCGCCGCCGAGTTGTTCGATGCTGACACTGACCGGGGCGGTATCGCCCACAAATGCTCGCAACGGACCATCGGCCTGGGTGATTGCAAGGTCCAAGGGTGGTTGCGCCGCACCAAGTGGTACGGTAAAAACAGGTATGCCTTGCTGCTGTAGGCGCTGGGTCAGGTCCTGGCCTGTGTCTTGTGGGGTTTGTCCATCAGTGATAAGAACGATACTGCTGATCGGTTTGCCGGACGGCAATCTCAAAGCCTGATCGATGGAAGTACGGATCAAGGTTGCTTGCGCATCGGCTGCATCCAACCCGGTATCAGAGAACGGTGAATTCACTTCATAGGCAGAGCCACCAAACCCGAGCCAGACCACCCGACGATCTTTGCCGAGTCCTTGATCGCCGAAGACCGCCGCTTGTTGTTGCAACGCTTCGATCATGCTCTGTTCCCGGCTGATCACGTTGTCAGTATCAGCGTCGAAGACGTCACGCATATTCATCGATGCGCTGCGATCCAGCATCACGAGAAGCCAGTCCTGCTCGATGTTTTCTTGCGGTAAAACAAGCGTGGGTCCGGCCAGCAATGCCGCGAGCAGCAGGATCGCCAGTGTGCGGACCATAGCCAGCGCGATCCGTAAGAAGCGGGGCCCGAGCAGATGTCGGTAACACAAGCAAGCAAATCCGAAGGAAGCTAACACAATCAGCGTCCATGCCCAGGCCGGCAACATGTATTCAAAACCGAGGTTGGCATTTGGATCCGACCAACTCAATTCGCTTAATCCAAGCAGCCGGTCAAGCAGCGGACCGCTTTGTGCAATAGTTGTTGTCGTGAGCGTGAGGGTCATCAGGCGGCCCTCCCGCTGTTTTTTTCCGAGCTGTCGCCGCTGCGTAAACGGATCGCTGAACGCAATAGCTTTGCGCTTAGTGACGTGCTGCGCCCCGCGCCGGCATGGCTGAACAGTCTTGCTACCAGGGATTCGAGCAGCACAAGTGCAAGAACGATCCAGAGCAGTATCCAACCGATGTCGGCCGTCTCTTGTGTTTGAGCTAAGGATGAGCCGGGATTCTCTTCATCCAACCAACGCCAGTCACCCAGGCTGTTCAACCAGCCGGAAAGTTGTTCTTCATTGATCGCTCGTAAATCACCGGCCACAGCGTCCGGGTTCGCGATCAACCTGCGTGGGCCGAGGTCTGAGTCGGCAAAGTAAACGCCGGGCGAGTCGATTGAATCGGAGAGTGTCACACCCGATTCATCTGTTTTAAGTAAGGGTGCTTGATCTGTCTGCGCTTTATCCGCTTCAATGTTCCATACGTCGTCGCTGAGATTCAAGCGCTGTAATGATGTTGCGCCGTTCCACGCGGGCCCCAACACCGGCTGATCGCCTGCAACGGCATTCACCACGCCGGGCCGATCACGCGTCCCCAATACACCATGCAACGTTTCATGTATAAGCGGGACAAACAATGGCTTTGTCGGCAGGTTTGTCCACTGTGTATCCACGGCTGTGGATAACAGCATGAGTGAACCCAGGCCAACACGCTGATGTGCTAACAAGACATTTTGATTGCGGACTTGATTTGAATCGTCAACCTCTAGGGTAAAGGTCAACCACGCATCGCTTTCATCTGTATTCAGTGGTAAATAACCAAATACGCGAACCGGGCGGACAATGAGTTGCCAATCTGCGGCCAGTCTTTCTAACGGTTCGGCAACGATGGATCTTGCAGTTAAAGGCAGACCTTCTGAAGTCTCATCCAATACTACCGGTTCCAGGCCGATACGCCATCCGGGCTCAAACTCATCCACCAACTGACTCACCCAGGGGGCGGAGCCTTCATCCGGCGGCGTAAACACCCAAAGCAGTCCGCCATCATTCACAAATGTCTTCAGCGCCGGCCAGACGGGGCGCACAACGCGATCGGGCCGAAGCAGCAGCAGCGCGTCAATATCGCTTAGCGTATCCGGATTATTCAGATCGGAAGGCGTGATCTGCAGCACTTCGATTGAAGCTGTCGTGTTGATGATTTGTGGATTCAGCGCAAGTGAGATCCATTGGCCGGGGTTTAACCCATGGTCTTGGCCGTTAAGTGTGCCTGCGGGTTCATCCACAACAGCGACGCGCATTCGCTGACGCAATTCCACCGCGGACATCGCCTGGTTATCTGCTTCCAGATTGTCCGCAGGCATTTCCAGCTTCGCACGGATGGTTAGTAGCGTGCCGCCTTGCGGATCAAGTCTGGCTGATGATGCATTAACCGGAAGGTCGATACCGAGTGTCGCTTGATTTTGGCCGTTCACAAAAGTGATTTGCCGACGGATGGAAGAAAGGCTTCTACCTTGTGAATCGATCAGATCGAGTAACAGGTTAACTGACTTTTCCGGGAGGTCGTCTGAGAACCGTGTGACTTTGACCTCTACAGGCACACTGCTATCTGTAATACCACCGACCCATACCACGCGGCGGCGCGGCGTAATGGAAGACACCTGATAGTTGTCAAGAGGAAGCATCGGTCGGGAGATAACCAATTGATCCGATCCGGTTGTTTGATTGCTTGCTATCGCCGGTGTTTCGTTGATGTAGTTTGCCGACCGGACAAAGTCAGAAAAAACGAAGGTCAGCGATCCCGAGGATAGATCCTGCTGGTTTTGTTTTGCTTCTTCGATAAGTTTCAATGCGCCGGGAACATCAGATCGGCCGTAGCCCGGGTGTAGAGATGCCAATGCTGAACGCAACGCTTGATGATCGCGCGATGGTTCGGCGATGATTGGTTGTGCAGGTCTGCCGGCATACCAAAGCGTGACACGATCATCATGATCGAGATGATCGATCACTTGTTCTGCAGAATCTATGAGTTCGTTGAAACGTTGTTGGCCGGAATCCGCACCGGCCTGTAGAGACATGGCATTGTCAAACACAAGATTGATGACGCGCCCTCGGCTATCCAGATTGCCGAACAATGCACCCAAGACACCTGCCAATAGCGGTCTGGCGAGCGCCAAACCCAGAAGCAACACGATCAAGCAGCGGAGCAATAAGAGCAACCATTGTTCAAAGCGCATGCGCTGCTTTTGCTTCCGATAGGCTTCGAGCAGGAAGCGCATCGCGCCCCACGGCTGCGGCCTGCGCCGCCAGCGCGAGAGCAGGTGGATCGCTATGGGAATCGAGACCATCGCCAGGCCGGCCCAGGCGAGCGCCGGGCTGATAAAAGGGGCAACAACCTGAGAGAGGTAGAGCATCATGAACGTTTGCCGATGGTTGATCCGCGTTTGGCCATGAAGTGACTAAGAGCCGGACCCAAGGGCTCACCGGTATTAAGTAGCATGTAGTCGAACTGGAACCGCCGAGTCAGCGTCTCGACGGCGTCAAGGTGTTGTTGGAGTACCTCCAGGTATGCTTTACGCAGCGCCTTAGGATCGAGATTGAGTCGTCCCTCTGCTTCCAACCCGATGAACTGGGATGAACCGGTAAAGGGAAATTCAAGCTCAGCCGGGTCCAGCGTCTGCAGGACAATCACATCATGCTGATGGAATCTGAAGCGTGCCAGACCGCGCTCGATCGTTTGCACATCATCAAACAGGTCGCTGATCAGAATCACCAGAGACCTGCGGTTCAAACGGGCAACCGATTCATCAAACACACGACCAAGGTTGGTTCGGCCGGGCGCTTGTGGGTCTGGCGCATCGGCTTGCACCACAGCATCTTTCTGAAGCGATTCCACAGACCCGAGAGCTTCGACGATCGACTTCCAATGGCCGTGAGAGTTACTCAAACGTGTGGCGGTCCTGATCGTATTATCAAAGAGGACGACCGAAGCGCGGTCCTGTTGCCTTAGCGCGATGTGACACATGGCCGCGGCAAGGCTGGCGGCGTGGTCGTACTTGGTCCACGTGAGTCCCTTCTCTGAGCGGGGCGCGCCGCTTGCAATCAGGCCGCGTGTCGAAGAGTAGCGCATCGATCCGGAACCATCGACAAGCACGACCATGTCGAGATTGGTTTCCTTCTGATATTGCTTGAGGTACAGCTTGTCTGTCTTGCCGTAGACTTTCCAATCGAGGAAACGCGTGTCGTCCCCGGGCGTGTATTGACGGTGCTGTGCAAACTCGACGCTGACGCCTTCCATAGGCGAGCGGTGCATGCCGGTCATCATGCCTTCGACAATCATCCGAGCGCGCAACTCGATCGGCCCGATCGCTGCGAGCGTGCGTGGATCAAGATAGTTGTGCGAAGTCGCTGGCTGCATAAGCAATACGTATTCAACGGCGGTGTTATCTGTAAACAGTCACGTCAGCGCAACACCTGCTCGGCCTGCGGATCGGCGGCCCCACCGACACTGGTCGTTTCGATCAGGCGTTCGATCAGTTCGTCGGTCGAGATGTTGTCGGCTTCGGCGTTGAAGTTGAGGATAAGTCGGTGACGTAGCACCGGTGCTGCCACAGCCTGTATATCTTCCGGCGTCGCGTGCGTTCGGCCTTTCAAAATCGCACGGGCCTTGGCGCCGAGGATCAGGTGCTGACTGGCACGCGGGCCTGCGCCCCAACTGAGGTATTGCTGCATAAAGCCGGGGCGGTGATCTTCTTCACCACGTTTGGGTCGACGGGTAGCACGCACCAGACGCAAGGCATACCGCATCACGTGTTCTGCGATCGGCACATCGCGCACCAGTTCCTGGACCTGCTGGACCTTTTCCGCATCCAACACGGCATTGACTTCGACCTTATGCCGACCCGTCGTGCGCCTGACGATGTCGAGTTCGTGATCTTCGGTCGGGTATCCGACACGGATCATGAACATGAACCGGTCGAGCTGTGCTTCAGGCAGTGGGTAGGTGCCTTCCTGCTCGATCGGATTCTGGGTCGCCAGAACGAAGAAAGGCTGAGGGATGTCGTGACGGATGCCACCGGCGGTGACGTGATGCTCCTGCATGGCTTCAAGCAGGGCGGCCTGGGTCTTGGGGGGCGTGCGGTTGATCTCGTCAGCCAGCAGGACGTTGGCGAAGACCGGGCCTTTGACGAAACGCAATTCTCGCCGGCCCGTATCGCGGTTCTCCTCGATCACTTCCGTGCCGGTGATATCCGAGGGCATCAGGTCAGGAGTAAACTGAATCCGGTTGAAGGACAGGTGCAGCGTCTGGGCGACGGTCGAAACGAGCAACGTCTTAGCCAGCCCGGGCACGCCGACGAGCAGGGCATGACCACGGGTACAGAGGCAGAGCAGAACCTGTTCAACGACTTCATCCTGGCCGACGACCGCTTTGGCGATCTCTTCGCGGAGCTGGGCGGATGCTGTTTGGACCTGATTGATCAGTTCTTGTGAAGCTGGGGGGTTTGCATCTTGCTGGTCGGACATGTTTTCTCCCGGCCTAATGGGGGATTGAGGGTATAGCTAAGTATACCCCTGTACTTGCGTAACTGTTCAAATGAAAACCGGTATACCGAGCGTAGAATGCAATCATGCCCGAATTACCAGAAGTCGAAAACGTCCGTCTGGGTCTGCTGAAAACAGTGCTCGGTCGGGCCGTACGCAAAGTAAGCCTGAGACGGGCGGATGTGGTGACGGGCAAGAAGAGACCGGGCGATCTGTTAAGTGGCCGGAAGATCGCGGACATTGGGCGGCTTGGCAAGCAACTGGTGCTTCTTAGCGATGAAAAGGGACATGGCCCATGTGTATGCGTCCACCTGGGTATGACGGGTTCACTGCGGTACTACGACTCGGCGGAAGACTTAGAACCTGACGCCCATACGCACGTGACCTGGCATCTATCAGATAGCGGGTATCTGGTTTTCAGAGACCCGAGACGGTTTGGTGGGTTGTGGACGTTCGGGTCCAAGCAGGAGCTTGTTGAGCAGCGGTGGATGTGTCTTGGGCCGGATGCTCTGGTCATTAAGCCCAGGCAGCTTCTATCCAGCCTGAGAAGTACCCAACGGGCCATCAAAGCGGTATTGCTGGATCAATCCGTGGTAGCGGGTCTGGGCAATATTTATGTGGATGAACTGCTTTTCCTTTGCAGGATCCGCCCTCAACAGCGAGCCAGCGAGCTTAACGAGGACCAGGCCAGGCGGTTGGTTCACCAGATGAGGTGTTTATTGAAGCGGGCTATCCGGAGCGGAGGCTCAACCTTGCGGGATTACGTTAGCGTCAAGGGGCAGGCAGGTGCGTTTCAGATATCGCATAAGGTTTACGGGCGATCGGGTCAGCCATGCGTGCGGTGTGGTACCGAGCTATCAAGCGATACGCTGGCAGGACGAAGCACGGTTTATTGCCATGCGTGTCAGACGACATGAGCATGGGAGTAGAGGTGAGGTTTACTATTAGTAGATTAATATAAACTTCATCTTCTCTAGTAGTAACGCTTGTTGTTATTGGGGGAAAACAGGGTTTGATAATTATAAGATGTTTATATAATCGTGTTTACATAACAAACCATGAGGCGGAAAGCTTGTCGGTAACTCGGTGATTGAAATCGGTTGTGCAGGTTTGGAGGACGTTAATGACCGGGCTCAGCAGATCGACGGTCGTCAAAGACCAAACCGACATGTGATATTGACCGCTACACGTTCAGAATCGCGCGCTTTTCTACAGACAACCCACAGAATTAACGACAGGCCGAATCAAGAAAGACAAACCCATACAATCCACAGGCTGTCGGCAAGTATGTGTTTAGCTTGTGGAAATCCCGGCGCCTTGGCTGACGAGGTCTTCCAGATGTTGCATCTGTTTACCGAAGTCCTTGTCTTTTTCAGTCTTATTATTAACCGTCCGGATCGAGTGCATGACGGTGGTGTGATCGCGGCCGCCAAAGTACCCGCCGATCTCTTCCAGGCTGAATCGTGTTCGTTTGCGTGCCAGCCACATACAGACTTGGCGAGGCTCCGTGACGGACTTGTGTCGGCGGCGGGATTGCAGATCGCTTAGTTTGACGCCGTAGAACGAAGTGACGACGTCGATGATGTGCTGGAGCGTAACCTGGCTGTGCTTTGAGCCGACGTCCGGCTCCCTGAGAGCCTCTTGAGCGATGCGGAGGTCCACCGGCCGGCCTTGGAGTTCGGCGTGGGCCTGAACGTTGATCACAGCCCCTTCCAGCTCCCGAGCGTTGGAGTCAATCTTGGTCGCCAGGTAGGCCAGGACATCGTTTGGCATGGTAATGCCACGCAACTCACATTTGGCTTTGAGGATAGCGACGCGGGTTTCGTAACCGGGCTTGGTAACCTCGGCGATCAGACCCCATTGGAACCGGCTGACCAGCCGTTCTTCCAGGTCGTTGATTTCATCGGGCGCAGCGTCCGAGGACAGCACGATCTGGCGGTTTGATTGATATAAGTCGTTAAATGTATGGAAGAACTCTTCCTGTGAACGGTCGCGGCTGGCCAAGAAGTGGATGTCGTCTATGACCAGCACGTCCACATGGCGGTATCGATCGCGGAACTCGCTCATTTTGCCTGATTGAACACATTCAATGAACTGATTCATGAAAGCATCGCAGGAGACGTAGAGGATCTCGGTATTCGGGGCTTTATGAATGATGCTCTGGCAGATGGCCTGAAGCAGGTGTGTTTTACCCAGCCCCACGCCGCCATGGATAAAAATCGGGTTGTAAGCTGTGCCAGGCTGGTTGGCGACCGCGACACTGGCGGCGTAGGCGAGTTGATTGTTAGGCCCTGTGACGAAGTTATCGAAGCTGTAATCAGGGCTCAGTAGCATCTGGTCGGCATCAAAGCTTGAGCTACCCGATGTTCGTGAAGGTCTGGGCGGGATGCTGGCGGTGATCGTGACCTCAGGAGCGGGTGCCGGGTCGGCTGAATCAACCCCAGAACGGTCTTGAGTGATGAACCGTATGCCGATTAAAGCCCCGGTGACTGCCTGAGCGGCTTCATTGAAGTGATCCAGACACTTACTTTGCAGGTATTTTTCCTGGACACTGTTAGTCGTGGCGACGCGCAGCAGACCGCCCTTGAGGTCAATAGGCTCCAACTCCTCGAACCACTGTCGGCAAATGGAGCTGTGCCGCTTGCGCAGGTACGCCATCATGTCACGCCAAAGCGCGGGATCAATATTCGGCATATTGAGAAAACTAAAGGGTTATCGTTAACGACCAACTGAGCTCTGCGTCGTGGAAAGGTTATTTTCGCGTGGCCCTCCGTTTTGTCGCTTGCAACGATCTTGTTCAACCGTTATCCACAACACCCACCCTATGAAACGTAAACCCTTCTGTCAATGGTCATTTCCCTAGTATGGCACTGAATCAGGATACCTCAATATGCTTCTGAACGTGTATGATTTAGTGTTTTTGATATGAACACGCCCACTCTCATTATTTATGACGATTCAGGTGGGCGGTTTGGCCCCATTACATCCCTGCGGGCGATCTTTCAGGTACGTACCGGAGCCGTCACGACCCGGGAACGGATCGAGCGGACCCTGGGCAGCAGAGCCTGTGGCATATGGGCTCCGAAAAGACTGTATGGGGTCTTGAATAACGCTTTTCCGGATCGAGCGGTCAATCCGCAGCAACTGCCCGGCGAGTCTGTTCTGTTGGTGAACGGCCGATGGCTGGGTTTGCGTTTCGCGGAGCAGGTGCGCGGGCTTGAGGAGAACCAGGCGGTGGTTCAAAGCGATGGGCAGGTTGTCGCTGTTTGTCTTGGTGCGCAGCCGGCTTGCCAATTCCTTCAAAGCGGTTGTCGCTTGTTACCTGATCACGTTACGACGCTTCGTTTGCGTGAACGAGCATTGATAGATCGCCCCTGGCATATCCTGGACGAATTGCCTTTGTCGCTTGCCGCTGACCTGGAAGCCGATCCGACATCGCTGATCGATGCAAGCAAATTCGCAGTAGCGACAGTGATCGGTCAGCACACGATCAAAGTCAATCGACATGCTCGACTGATGCCGCACGTTGTCTTGGATGCTGAGCAGGGGCCGATTGTGATTGATGCGCGCACTGAGGTTCGATCATTTTCGGTGCTGCAGGGGCCGTGCTACATCGGGTCCGACACGATCGTCATGCCACACACATGGATCAGGCCCAACACCGTCATCGGTCCGACTTGCAGGATCGGCGGCGAAGTCTCGTCCAGCATCTTCCATGGTTACAGCAATAAAGCTCATATCGGCTTCGTAGGCGATAGTCTGATTGGTGAATGGGTGAACCTCGGTTCAGGCACCACCACATCAAACCTGAAGAATACGTACGGATCCGTGCGCGTGTGTATTGATGATGAGGCTGGTGAAGAAGACACCGGTAGAACGTTTTTAGGTGCGATGATAGGCGACTACGTGCGCACAGCGGTCGGCACCCGCCTGCCAACCGGGGCGGTCATTCACCCGGCTTGCATGCTGGCGGTCTCCGGTTGGGCGCCGAAGTACGCCAAGGCCAAAGGTTTTTATACGGATAACGGTTACTGTCCAACCGATCCGGATAGATTAATACAGGTGATGCAACGTATGGTTGAACGACGTGGTATGACGCTCAGCAATGAGGTCGTTTCACTAATATCGTCTTTAAGCTGAAGCTTGGATTTGTCGGCTCAGGATTCGGTTTCGGCATCGTAATCAAACTGCCCGTTGACCTGGTGAACACTACCGACCAGGTGTCTTGTGTTTCTTACAATGATCGGGATATAAGCGTGTGTGCCGATCAGGTTTTCAAAACTGATGAACACGACATCACCGACATTGATTGCTTGTTCGGACATGAATCCGATACCGCCGATGGAAAGGTCAAGCGCCCAGGCATCGCAGTATTTTTCGATATTGCCACTTGGTGATCTCTGGCAAAGACCGACTTTCATACCAAGGTTGAAGCGGTGGTACTGACGACGTTCACGCAGTTCACGTTCCCGTTTTTCGAGACCCCTGATCAGTTTTCCGATTGCCTTGCGCAGTTGATCGTTGGAGTGCAGACTCTGTGATGACATGCCCCATCCCCATTGGATGTACTTAAAATCGTGTTAACCATACGAGCAACAGACACATAGCTATGCCGCTTTGAAAAGCCGCAAGAACAAGAAACGCATTTCGCTATGCGTATCAATTCAGGAAATTCAATCGGCTAACATGCCCCGGTTAGTTGAATCAATGAGCGATTTTATTCGCTAAATAATGATGAAAAAAATGTGAATATCCAATGTGGTTACTAAGGGAATGTACTTATGCGCCGCTGGCGCGGTCTAGAGCCAGGTCATGTGTTTCATGATAGCGGCGACCGAGGTTGTGCCAGTCGAAGTGTTCGCTGAAAGATTCAACGGAGTTTCTCAGCATAACACGGTCGCGACGACCCAAAGAAACAAACCGGAACAAGCGATCGGTCAGTTCTTCCGCGGCACGATGGAAGTCGCAGTGACGTCGCGGTACAACGTAAATACCCTTAGATGCATGGTCGGGCATAAGTTGCTTCAGGTAGGAGCCGAAACCGGACAGATCACTGGTCACCGCCGGCACGCCCAAGGCAATCGACTCAAGCGGCGTGTAACCCCACGGCTCGTAATAGCTCGGGAACACACCGAGGTGACATCCGCGAACAAACTGGTCGTATTCCATCCCGAACAGTGGGTTGGTTGCTTGCACAAAGTCCGGATGGAAGACGACCTTGACCGGGTCACCCTCCAGATTGAACAACCGGCAGTTACGCAGTTGATTAAGGACAGGGTCGTTGGCGTCATCGATCAGGTCGTGTGTGACGATGGCGGGGGGGGCCTTGCTCTTCCAGGCATGAATAGCCCGGCGAAGCCGCAGCCGCCAGTAATCTTCCATCAAGGTGTTCAGGTCCGGTACTTCGCCGGCGGTGGCTGAAAGGAACAATCCGCTTCCGACCGAATCCTTAACCGCGTCCGCGGCGGTTCGGAACTCATTGAGCATCGCGCGCGTCTGCAACGCCCGAACATTGATCGAGCGGAACGGCGCCTTGGTGATGATAAAGAACACCACCGTCATCGGGCTGGCAGTTTCACGCAGCCGATGATTCAAACGTGCCAGCGCCTCGATCGTCACATCCATACCCTTGTTCAGGTATTCATAGCGACCCGAGGTGAACATATACAACGTGTTATCTAGATCGAAGCTGTAGCTTGGGAAGAAGTGGCCGATCGAGAATTCGTGCAACCGTTCTTTGTAGCTTTGATGCAGGGTTTGGAACTCGTGGATCGCGGTGAAACGACGGATGTTCAAGCCGTTCGGCAGCAGCATGTCCGGTGTTCGGCCGAGCAGGTGCGTACATTCCTGTGCGGTCACATCGGAGACAGTTGTGAACACATGCGAGCCATGCGCTGCGGCCTTTTCAATCGCGTGCTGCGCGTGGACGTTGAAGTTTTTCGCTTCCTGGTCACCGTTGAGGAAGGGCAGATGGTCGTAAAAAGCGGCGTTGCTTGTTGCGAGGTATCGGCCGATCAACGTCGCATGGGTGGTGAAGACTAATGATCCGGGCCAATTTTCTTTTCGCAGCATGGGGATGGCGACCCCGGCCTGCCATTCATGGAAGTGGGCCACGAGCTGCCTACGTTGCGATTCTTTCTGCGCCAGTATTTGGAGGAGCATCCGGCACATTTCACCGAATGCTGCCGAGTCACTGACTGTGGGTTCGTTGCTTGAGGGGATGCCGTGGTCCGACCAGATCCGGTACTTCACTTCGTTGAGCATCCCGCCAATCGAACCGACATCCAGCAGGACGACGTGAGGCCGACCACTGACCAGCCAGCGTCCGTAATGAGCTCGGTAGCCCATCTCTTGCAGTTGTTTAACTGCCTGTCCAACCGCACCGACCAGCGGGGCCGGCTCGAATTCAACTTCGGCGGTATGCGGGTTGTACGGCCCGATCAGGCAATACCGGCTGCCCCAACGGCTGACCATACTGGGGACTTTCGATCGCAACACCGTGTAGATGCCGCCAACCTGGTTGCAGACTTCCCAGGCAACTTCAATCAGCAACGGCTCGACCCGACGAGCGGCCACGCCTGATGGTTTATCCGAGGTTGTTTCCTCGGCAGGGGGGGCAGGCGCATCTGTACTTGTGGACGCGGCGGCCTTGGCGCGCTTTTGCGTCCGCTTCTTGGTTATCTTCTTTTTTGTTGAACGTGGGGTTGCTTTAGCCATGCTGCAATCGACGGTTAGGGCTCACGGTTCCTCCAATGGAGATTGTACGTTGAGGTACGCTTTCTTGCGAGAGCGCGTCAATCCCGGAACAGGATCAGGGCGAGACTCAACAGGATTAACGTTATACCCCAGAACATGACCACCAGGGACCACCGGCTAACCTGGGGCTTGCGGGTAAACCACCTGCGACACAACAGCAACAATAATTCAGTCCCGGTTGCCAGAACCAGATGGCTTTGTGCCTTGTTTTGACCTAACCGACCTGTGATCTCAACCTGCTCGTTCGACATTTGTGAATCTGACCGTGATTCTAGCCCATGATCGGGCCGAGTACCGAGATCACCGCCAGGATAAGCAGCAGGCTTAGTGCTGCTGTGCGGAGGCGTTGTCGATTCATTCTCCCACCGGTCCAGAGGCCGATTTCCGAGCCAATAAGCATCAGAGGGCACAAGAACAATCCAATGAGTAGGGCGTGAAGCGTCTGATCGGGGAACCGATACACCAGCAGGCTGAGGTTGATCGGCGTGAGCATCAGGAATGTCGCCCAGAGGTATGCCCGGGATTTTTTGGAAGGCCAATCGTGAGCCATTACCCAAAGTACGACCGGCGGCCCCCCCAGACCGACCAGTCCCGCGAAGATGCCGCTGGTCGTCCCGGCCAAGAGAGTCCAGTAGTAGGCCACCTTTTCTTTTGGCTTGACTCGGAACGCCCACTGCATGATCAGGGCCAGCACGATCATCAGGCCGACCACCTGCTTGACTCGGGCAGTACCTAAACTCACCAGCAGGCCCAGTAGGAAGATCCCGATCGGCAGCGTCACCAGACGCAGGGTAAATATCGGTATCAGTTCGTGAAAAGTAACTTGCCCGCGGTTACGATGCAGGTTCCATGCACATTGGATGCCGATACCTACCAGTGAAATCGCAATGGCAGAAGGTAGACTGACGCCGGCCCAGATCATCAGGGGGATGGCAAACAGGCCGGAACCAAAACCAACCGCGCCCTGTACGGCACAACCGAACATCATGGCGAACGCGATCACAATAATCTGGGTGCTGTTCAACTACTTACACAACCTAGGCGACTGTAACATAGGGTGGGAACGTCGCCGTGTTCACACAAGCAGCGCAACAGTTTACACTACAAATTGGATAACGGCATGATGACCAGCGATGATTTAAAAATATTAACACTCGGCGAACCGACCCATGATTCTCCAATCATGGAAACGCTTGAAGCGCGTAACGCCGCCCGGGATTCTCACCGCTTTAAACACATGCTTTTTGATGACGCCTGGCCTCCGCGCGAACCGGTCGGCGGTGACCGCCCGGTGTTTGAATTAGCCGGGGCCGAGGTGAAGTTGTTCTTCGACCCGGCCAAGACCACGGCCGGGATCGTTACCTGTGGCGGATTATGTCCCGGACTAAACGATGTTATTCGTGGTTTAACTATGGTGTTATGGCACCGCTACGGTGTCAGGAACATCCTGGGATTCCGCTACGGCTATGAAGGATTGAATCCGGCATTCGGCCACGAACCTATCAAGCTCTGCCCGGAAGTCGTCGGTTCGATCCACGAACAGGGCGGCACGATGCTCGGATCTTCGCGAGGCCCTCAGGATATCCAGGTTATGCTGGATTACCTATCTTCTCTCGGCATCGACATCCTCTTTTGTATCGGGGGGGATGGCACTCTGCGCGGAGCGCTGGATATCAGCACCGCCGCCCGACAGCGCGGCAGAAAAATGAGCGTCGTCGGGGTTCCAAAGACCATCGACAACGATATTAAATACGTCGAACAAAGCTTCGGCCTGATTACCGCGGCATCCATGGCACACGAAGCGGTGACCGCGGCTCATAACGAGGCACGCGGGGCCCGGCGGGGTATCGGCCTGGTCAAACTCATGGGCCGACACAGCGGATTCATTTCCGCAGGCGCTGCGCTTGCCAGTAATGATGTGAATTACGTGCTAATCCCCGAAGTTGATTTTCCGCTTGAAGGAGAAAACGGGCTGCTCGCCTCTCTGGAAAAACGCATGGACGCCAGGGGCCACGCAGTTATCGTCGTTGCCGAAGGGTCAGGCCAGAAGTATTGTCCCACTGAAGGTACGGACAAATCAGGTAACAAGAAGCTCGGGGATGTCGGCGTGTTCCTGCGCGACAGGATTATCGAACACTTCAAAATGATCAACAAACCGATCTCGATGAAGTACATCGATCCGAGCTACATCATCCGGGGTGTCCCGGCGACAGCAACCGACAGCGTGTTGTGTTTCCGTCTCGCAGCGTATGCAGTTCATGCCGCGATGTCCGGCCGGACCGAGTTGATCATCGGCAAATGGCACGGCCGATTCTGCCACATCCCGATCAAACTCGCGGTCAGCCAACGCCAATGCGTCGATCCGCACGGCGAGATGTGGTCGGCCGTAATTGACGCAACGGGTCAACCAAGATGGGCGCATGATTAATCTGCTCCCGAGTATTTAGAATGGAGTTACTGCGTGTTTATTGTCTGGGGAACCAAGCGGGTCGAAAAGAAACTTGGATGGGTATCAGATTATTGCCCGGTATGTGACGATGCACATGTCCATCGCCTGATGGAAGTGCGCATGGTTTCACATTTGTATTACATACCCTTAGGCAGGGGTGAGTCCGCTGGTTACATCAAACAGTGCCATCGCTGTAAGAACCAGTCTGCTAGTAATCCCCGACAATATATCCACATCAGTAAGAAAAAGCTGGGTAGCCTGGAGGAATTAACTGATGCGACAAATCCTGAACTGGTTAAGCAACTGGCCAGCATGCTCGAATTACGCGAACAGGCTGCGCTCGGTGAGGTGAGTGAAGAAAAACGCAGGGCATTACTCCATCAGGCTTTTCACTTCATCATCGGACCCATTGCTAAACGGAAACAGAGAATCAATCTGGATTGGGTTTCCAGCCTTTGGCTGATCACCATGATCATGGGGCCTATCGTTTTGTATTTTATCCTCATCAGTATTCCGGCTATGCGGATGAGTAATGATGTGGCATACTGGATATCGTTTGGGGCATTTCTGGTTCTTGTGGTTGGTTTTACTATTTGTGTTGTCGGTGATTCTTCACGCTTTATCCGGCGGCAGTACGCGCGCGAAGTCATTAAACGGCTTGCACCGTTAAAGCCGGAAGAACAAGAGCTATGCGAAGTTCTGGAAGCCTTGAAAACCAATCCTGATACCAAGGCCATTGGCAAAGCTTTCAAAGCCGGAAAGCTGTACGATCAAATCAACACCTTCAATGAAAATAACACACTGACGGCTTAGCAATCAACGCCATTAACCTCCAAAGTATGCCGGCTCATTGCCCGGTTTCCATTTGATGTTACAGCCCATTGAGGGTTTCTGATCTCCAGGCGCGGCCTTGCCGGCGAGCACCGCATCCAGCGCCGCACGCAGGTCTTGACCGGTTACCGGGATACCGGAATTGGGTCGGCTGTCGTCGAGCTGGCCGCGGTAAACCAGTTTCTGATCGCCGTCAAAAAGGAAAAAGTCCGGTGTGCAGGCGGCGGTATAGGCCTTGGCTACGGCTTGTGATTCGTCGTACAGATATGGGAAGGTGTAGCCGCGATTGGCTTTTTCTTCTTTCATCTTGTCCGGGCCGTCCTGTGGGTGTGTCTCGATATTATTCGGGCCAATCGCCACGATCGCGACGCCTTTACCCTGATAGTCTTTTCCGAGCTTCGCTAATTCGTCTGCGACGTGCACGACAAACGGGCAGTGGTTGCAGATAAACATGACCAGCAACGCTTTGGCATCTTTAAAATCATTAAGCGAAACCGTGTTGCCATCGCAATCCGGTAGCGTGAAGTCGGGTGCTTGCGTGCCAAGTTCGAGCATGGTGGAGGGGGTGAGTGCCATTTGTTAATTCTCCGTGAATCAATTCGTTTTGTTGTTACGATTTATTCGATCATATACACGAAACATCAACTTGTCTTAGTCGACACCAAAAATAGAAGCCGCATACCGAGAAACTTCGGGATTTTCAGCGGTTTTACTCGCTTCGATCGCCTGCTCTTTCAGATGTTCATCATGCTTATAGATTGCCAGGGCGTCCACCGCATCACATGCATCATTCTGCCGACCATCGCTGATTGTGGCAAGCAGAAACACGGTGGCATCATCTCGGCGGAGCATCGCGGTTGAAAGTAACAACGTTTTCCGCATCTCGCGGACCTCACAGGCCAGCCACCAGTTTTTCAATAACGCCAGCGCTTCCGGCAAACGCGATTGTCCCAGTGCGAGCACCGCTGACTCGCTGCGCAATGGGTCATTGCCTTCATACATCTCGCGTATCACGTCCATGCTCGAACCCGGGTCGAGTTGAAGCATTGCCAGAGCACACTCGGTGATGACATTCATCTCGTCGTCACCGATCTTGATGCGCATACGTAATAGCGGCAGGCCGTAGGCGGCACCACGGTAGGCAATCGTCCGTGCCGCGTCCGCACGCACAGGCGCAAGCGGGTCTGCCAATAGATCTGCCAGAACGAGCAAGCTCTCGGGGTGATTCATCCTGACCAGACCGATCGCCGATGCGCTTCGTAAGGGCCCGGCCGTGTCTGTACGTCCACCCCAGACCGGCTCCATCTGCACATGCTTCGCCCCGCGCAGGAAAACACCGTCTTCTGGAGCACCGATCTGCTGTAGCGCATCAACCACCGCGGCCTTGGCGCGGCAGCCTTTATCTTTTTCATAACCCCCATTAGTCAGCCGTTCGAAGCCGGCCACGAGCGCATCAGTTAGCTCACGCAAAACAAACTCGCCTGCAAGCTCAGCGGCACGCGCGACGACCAGGTTGTTTTTCATATCCAATGCGTGGCGGAGAGCCAACTGTGTTTGTTCGGATTGCGGGTCTGATCGCAGTGCGCCTAATTCGACTAAACGTTGCTCGAGTGTGATTCGCTTAGCCATGAAGTGTAAATCCGGAAAACAGCATAAGAGTCAAATCGTCCTGATTTTATGTTGTTAAATACAAACTAAGGCCGAGCGAGCGAGCCGTCGGGCAGCCGTGCCTGCGTCCACTCGATTGTCTTCGGGTCGCAAGGGTACTTCGCAGCCTCATCTTCATTGAAGTCGACACCATGACCCGGGCGGTCATTTGGATAAAGATAACCCTTACGGAATTCTGGGCAACCGGGGAAGACTTCTTGTGTCAGCTCGTCGAACGGCATCAATTCGTGGATACCAAAGTTCATGCACGCCAGGTTCAGGTGCAGGTTCACCGCGTGACCGATCGGCGAACAGTCGCCCGGGCCGTGCCAGGCAGTGCGTACGCCGAAGGTTTCGGCAACCGTAGCGACTTTTTTCGCAGGCGTAAGTCCGCCGAGGTCGCTGATATGCATGCGCACAAAATCGATCAGACGGTTGGATACAAGTGGCAACCATTCATTGATACCCGTAAACAGTTCGCTGGCTGCGATCGGTGTGCTGGTTGCCGAACGTAGTCGCTCGTACCAGCCCAGGTCCTCCGGCGCGATCGGGTCTTCCAGGAAGAACAGGCGGAACGGTTCCAGGTCTTTTGCGAATTGGATCGCTTGCGCGGGCGTGAGTCGTTCATGCACATCGTGCAGTAGTTCGATGTCATCACCGAAGTGATTGCGGATGTGCGCGAAAGCTTCGAGTGTTGAGCGCGTGTAGGTCTGCGGATCGTAATACGCGCCACCAAGTGCGCCATCCGGCGGCTGTTGCGCGCCAAGCCCCGGACCGCCGTAGGCGTTACCGCCCGCTTCACCGCTGGCGCGGGTCTGGCTTGCGCCGCCACCAAAGCGGATACGTACATACGTCATACCCTGATCGAGTTGCTGTTGAACGTGATCTTGCAGTTCATTCAGGTCGCGCCCATCGGCGTGCTGATATACAGCCGCTGCTTCGCGACACTTCCCACCGAGCAGGTCATAGAGCGGCATGTTGGCGAGTTTACCCTTGATATCCCACAGCGCCATGTCCACGCCTGAGATCGCATTGTTCAACACCGGCCCACCGCGCCAGTAGCTGTTAACGCTCATCAATCGATGCAGCTCTTCAATCCGTGATGCGTCACGACCGATCAACATCGGCTTCAGATAATCTGCTACCGCCGAGCGTACCGGCAGGTAGCGCTGCGTAAACGTGCCGCAACCCAGGCCGTATAGTCCCGGCTCATCGGTCAATACCTTCACGACAACCAGATTGCGCCCCGCCGGAGCGGTGAGAAACACCTGAACATCGCGTATGGTTACTGGCACATCAGCCTCGCAATTTAAAAGTGGATCATGCGACCTTCCGCCCCGAGCGCTGCTTCCATGACTGCTTCGCTCAATGTCGGGTGAGCGTGCATGGTGGCGGTGATTTCGGCGCCGGTAGCTTCCAGGCGTCGTGCCAGGCCCATTTCGGCGATCAGTTCGGTGACGTTTTCACCGATCATGTGTGCGCCGAGCAGTTCGCCGTGCTTCTTGTCGGTGATGATCTTCGTGAAACCTTGTGTTTGGCCGAGTGCTTGGGCTTTACCCGAAGCGGAGAAGGGGAACTTGCCTGCGGTATAGTCCAAACCCTTGGCTTTGCATGCTTCTTCGGTCAGGCCGATGGAGGCGACCTGCGGGTGGCAATACGTGCAGCCGGGCACGGATTCGTAGTCGATCGGCGTGGCGTGATGACCAGCCAGTAATTCGACACAGACGACCGCCTCTTCCGATGCCACATGCGCAAGCCACGGCGGGCCGATCACATCACCCACGGCGTAGATTCCCGGGATGTTCGTCATGTAGTTTTTCTTATCGACCTTGATATGTTCTTTGTAAATCTCAAGACCGAGTGAATCATCGAATAAGCCATCAAACCGGCCTTTAACGCCGATCGCGACAATTGCCTTGTCTGCTTCGATTGTTTGTGTTTTGGATTCATCAGAGGTCGGCGCGACGACCGCCTTGATACCGTTGCCGGTTTTCTCCAGGGACAATGTCTTGTGGCCGGTCAGGGTTTTGATGCCTTGTTTCTTGAAGGCCCGTTCGATTTCCTTGGAGATTTCGCCGTCTTCTATGGGCATCAGCCGATCGACCATCTCGACGATCGTTACATCCGTGCCGAACGCGTTGTAGAAGTAGCCGAACTCCATCCCGATCGCGCCGGAGCCGACGATCAGCAGGCTCTTGGGCTGCTCCTGGATGGTCATCGCCTTCTTGGAGGAGATGATGTATTCGCCGTCGAACGGTGCGCCCGGCAGCTCGCGCGGAAAGGCGCCGGTGGCGATCATGATGTATTTGGCTGTGAGGGTTTGTGTGGGCGTGCCTTTGTGTTCGATATCGTCTTTATCGAAGATCTGAACGGTGCCCGGCGCGTTGATGAAGGCGTGCCCTTCGATGTGGGTGACCTTGTTCTTTCTGAACAGGCCGTGCACACCCCGGTTGAGCTGAGCGGCGACACCACGAGAGCGTTCGATCACCTTCTGCCAGTTATAGCTGACGTTTTCAACGGAGACACCCCATTCGGCGGCCTCATGGGTCACGCGGTGGTAGAACTCCGCTCCGGCGAGCAGGGCCTTGGTCGGGATGCAGCCGTAGTTCAGGCAGACCCCACCGAGCTTATCCCGCTCGACGCAGGCCACGTTCAAGCCTAGTTGTGCAGCACGGATCGCCCCGACGTACCCGCCCGGGCCGCCGCCAATAACTATCAGATCGAAACTCGAACCCTCGGGCATCGCGTTAAATCCTCATTAAATGATTGATGGAACACACTTTCGTGGGAACGATCTATTGTAGCCAATAGGGGTAGACCTTGCCGGGTGAATTGCCCACATCGACTACCAACTTGTGGCAAAATCGGGTTTAATACTCAGCTTATGGCGGATTAAGGGCTGAGAATAAACAACCGCATCGGAAAGAAAGGGTTCTGTGATGAACGAACAGGGACAGGCGCCGAAGAAGTCTTCAAGTGGCTGCGGCAAGATCGCGATCGGTTGTGGAATCGTATTAATCATTTTGGTGATTATCTTTGTGGTGGCGGTGGGGCTTCTTTGGAAGAACAGACGATCGATCGGGGCTTCTGTCTTTGCTTACACAGTCAATTCAGTAGTCGATCAATCCACGCTGCCGGATGATCAGAAGCAGACTATCAAAGATAAGGTCAATTACATCAAGGAAGAATTCGCCGCAGGCAATATCACAGTTGAAGAAATCGACCAGGCGATGAAGCAACTCGACGTCGAAAAGCTGGTCACCGCGGGTATTACCCAGTACATCGGTACGGGTATGATCGGTGCGTCGGAAATGAGCGATGACCAGAAGGCTGAGGGCAAAAAGGCGCTCAACCGTGTGGCTTACGGCCTGCTTGAGGGTCAGATCGATCCAGACGAGACCAATAATATGTTTGCACCGATCATGGAGCAGTCCTCCTCAAATGAGCAGCAACTCAAGCAGAATCCCACCGTTGAGGAGTTGCAACAGGTGATTGATAACGCCAACGATCTGGCCGATCAAAATGACATACCCGAAGATGTCGGCGAAGTGGACTTTGCAGCAAGAGTAAGTGAAGCCTTCGACGAGGCGCTCGGGATTGAATCAACAGAACCAGAACAGACACCATAAGGAAGTAGCTGTGCCACAAATTAAGGCGGTCGTCAGTGTTGTCGGGAAAGACCAGAAGGCGGTGGTCGCGAAGTTCGCCACGCACCTGGCCGAGCTGGGCGTGAATATTCTCGATATCGAGCAACAGGTCACACGCGGCCGATTCATCATGGATATGCTCGTGGACCTGGCGGACCTGAGCGTCAGCCTGGACCAATTGATCACAGGTCTATTGGACCTCGGCAAGCAGATCGATATGAGTGTGAGGGTTGCGCTGCACGATCAAGGCAAGCCCAAGCGTGTCGCGGTACTCGTCAGTAAGGAAGCACACTGCCTTGAACGGATCATCGAGGACTTCCAGCACAAGCGCTGCCGCGGCGAGTTGGTTTGTGTTCTGGCAAACCATCCGGACCTTGAACCGATCGCCAAGGCAGCCGGTTTACCGTTCGCTCACATGACCGCTAAAGACAAACCCGCCCACTTCAAGTGGATGATGGAGCAACTCAGTCAGTACAAACCCGATCTGGTCGTGCTGGCCCGGTATATGCAGATCGTTCCGCCGGAGATGGTTACCGCTTACAGGCATAAGATCATCAATATCCACCCGTCGCTGCTGCCTTACTTCCCCGGCGCCAAGCCTTACCATCAGGCGTGGGAACAGGGCGTGCGTGTGACCGGATGCACCGCACACTTCGTTACCGAGGACCTGGACGAAGGACCGATCGTGTTGCAGGACGTGTTCCACATTGATGTCGGCAAAGATAGCGCGGCGGATGTGCGCAGCAAAGGCCAGCAACTGGAAGGCCATGTGCTTTCCGAAGCGGTGCAGATGTATCTTGATGAGAAACTGCTTGTTGTCGACGACAAGGTCGTGTTCCGCCCGGGTCTCAGCACGCTGCTGGATAAAGGCGAAAACTCGGGCTGATCCGAGTCGCTACGACATTCTTTATATGGAATAACGACTCAAGCGTGTGTGGTGTACTTACATCGGTGCGCCTGCAGGCTTATCCTTGATGCCCGGGATCTTGGGCGGAGTGGACAGGTCGAGGCTTTCGGATTTACCGCTAGTTTGCGAAGGTGGTTGAACCATGCTGTCGCCCGGGCTTTGCACTGCATGGTCGTACAGGCTCAGCAGTGAGGTCAACCAGGCTAACGTTGCCTCCGCCCCTTGATTCTCATTGACGCCTTGAGACATCAACGCATCATGACAACCACCACTGAGATGGTCATAGACAGGCACGTGTAGATCGTTTTCACCCAGGAACCAGTTCAGACAACGGTCTGCACGATCGGTCCAGATCGAATCGCCGGTTACGTTGTAGGCTTCCAGGTAGGCTTCGATCGTGACCGCGGTTTCGAGTGGTTTCTGGCTGAAGCGAGCCTTTTCGCCGCCACGCCACATACCGCCTTCATCGCCTATCGGCGCGAAACGTCCTTCGTCACCTTCCTGTATATGCTGCAACCACTGCAGGCTGTAAAGTGCCGATTCGATCATGTCATTGCGGAACATCCATCGGCCGGACATCAACAAAGCGTGTGGCAGGCGAGCATTTGCGTATGTCAGTTGGTCGACAGGCCAGTTCCAGTCCATGCTGCTGTTCTGTTTGAACAGGTTGAACAGCTTCTCCGCCAGGTTTTCACGAACGCGACGCGCATGGCTATCGCCGGAGTACCGCCGCAGATAAGCGTGGATGCCGATTAAGGTATGCGACCAGGCAAATGGGTCTTCAAAAACTTCACAGGCAGGAAGCGCACGATGGAATAAATCCGCGGCAAGTGTCATCTGCCCACGCGACTGACACCGTGCGACCGCTTCACCCAGCGCCAGAACCGCTTGGGCATGCACATCTTCAGACAACTCGGCCGGCACCCACTTCCGATCGTAACCTAGCATTGACCGGAAACGCTCGACCTCCGGATCGAACGCGTGTTCGAGGAACGCAAGGTAACGCGACAGAAGCGGTTCGACCTTCCCGCCGGTTGAAAAGTCAACATGGTTCTGTGCAAGCAGTACAGTGACCAGAGCACGCGCATTGACTTCAGTTGAATAGCCGTGGTGACGATCGGGGATCGTGTTCTTGGCGTGGCTCAGGATGCCGACATCGTCGGTAAGGGTCAGCAGGTGGTCGAGTTTGATTTCCGTCAGTTCGTTTGGCGCATTCAGAAGTTTGCGCGTCTGCTCGATCGGCCGCGGCGAGCGGTTGCGTTCATCACGAACCTGTGCGAACAGGTCCAGGTACTGACCGGCTACATTCTGCCAGCACATGGGCCGAGTGTATTGATAAGCGCGCTTGCGCATGGCGTGGCGTTCGGTCTCGTGATCGAACATGTAATTCACCGCCGCCGCAAGACTCTTTACATCACCGAACGGCACGAGTTTACCCCGGCCATCCGCCAGCAACTCCTGCGCGTGCCAATAGGGCGTTGAGATTGTCGCTTTGCCTGTCCCCAGTGCGTAAGCCAGCGTGCCGGAGGTGATCTGTGCTTCGTTTAAGTACGGCGTGATATACACATCAGCGGCACCCAGAAATTCGACCAACTCGTCCAACTCAACAAACTTGTTGACGAACTCGACGTGGTCAGTGATACCCAATTCGGTCACGCGCCGTTTCAGACCGATGCGGTAATCTTCGCCGGAGTGTGCGATCACGCCCGGGTGGGTGGCACCCAGGACGATGTAGACCGCGTCCGGATGGCGGTCCACGATCCGGGGCATTGCCTCGATCATGTTCTCGATACCCTTGTTCGGACCCAACAGGCCGAATGTCAGGATGACCTTCTTGCCTTCAACACCAAACTGATCTTTGAAGTAGTTCGGATCGACAAACGGCACATCCGGGATGCCGTGGGGAATCAGTTGGATCTTGTTGGTGGGGATATCGTAGATGTTGGTCAGGAAGTCATAGGCCCGTTCTGCCATGACGACGAAGCGGTCGCAGAGGTCGCCGAGTTTGCGTGTGACCGCGAGTTGGTCTTTGTTCGGTTCTTTGAGGACGGTGTGCAGCGTCGCAACGATCGGCATTCGCAGCCTGCGGAGCATATCCAGGATGAATTGCCCGCTGGGTCCACCGAAGAGGCCAAACTCATGCTGGAGACAGCAGACATCTACCTTGGACATGTTCAGGAAGTCTGCCGCCAGGCGATACTCACCCGGACGATTCTGATTGACCTCGAACCAGACGCGTGGAGGGTACCGATATCCCTCCGGTCGATCGTTCATGGCCACGGACCGTACGTCCGTATGAGGGGCAGCTTTAGCGATCCCGTCCGCCAGGTCACCGCTGAACGTCGCGATACCGCACCTTCGGGGCCGATAACTGCCCACGAATGCGATCGAACTCAGTGGCTCCCATGACGGTTTTGGTAATTGCATATCTAACCCTGATCGTTCCGGTCGGCCCAGACATCCCCAGATGGCCGACTGGAATCCCGTTCACACGACAATCTGTTCGTTTATAGACAGTTAATCATATGCCAACACACAGGATCGGGCAATGGATTATGATGGACTGGTGATCCTGATTGGCCGATGCACTAAACACGTTGCGGCCTGATGTAGGGTCCGGATAACCCGTATGGGATCAAAAGGGCAAGGATACAATCCATGAAGGGCATCATCCTCGCTGGCGGGCTCGGTTCCCGGTTGCGGCCACTGACGCTGGTCACGAACAAGCACCTGCTGCCGGTCTACGATCGACCGATGATCTATTATCCCATCGAATGCATGGTTAATGCCGGCATTACCGAAGTGCTGGTGGTCACCGGTGGTGAACACGCAGGCGACTTCCTGAAGCTGCTCAAGAACGGCCATCAGCTCGGATTGTCTTATCTGGGCTACGCCTACCAGGAAGGGGAGGGCGGTATCGCTGACGCGCTGAAACTCGCCGAAGAGTTTGCCGACGGCGGGAAGGTCTGCGTCATTCTCGGCGACAACATCATTGAAGGCTCCATCGCCAAAGCTGTCAACGACTTTGAAGCGCAACCCACCGGCGCAAAGCTGCTGCTTAAGCAGGTTCACGATCCCGAGCGGTTCGGTGTGGCGGAACTGGATAGTGACGGCAATGTATTACGCATCGTTGAGAAACCGAAAGAGCCCAAGAGCGACCTCGCTGTGACGGGCATCTACTTCTATGACTTCGATGTGTTTAACATATGTCAGACACTCAAGCCGTCGGACCGGGGCGAACTGGAAATCACCGATGTGAATAACGCTTACCGTGAACGCGGCGACCTGACCAGCGAAGTACTCGAAGGCTGGTGGACCGATGCCGGCACATTCGAAAGCCTCTTCCGCGCCAGCGATCTGGTAAGGACCGGCGGCGCAAACAAGAAACCCTGACGCTCATTCTGACCAGACCCGAATCCCTAGACCCCAGACCCAATCATCGTGAAACTACTTTCCCCCACAACGCATAACGGCCCAATCAGCGAAGCATTCGAACTTGCCAAGGACAAGAACGAACCGATCTTCTCGCCTTCGCCGATCTTCACGGACGATCGTGGCTGGTCGCTGATGAATCAGTACAAAGATGTGCTTTCGCCGACCGGGCAGATCAATTATTCCGTGATGTATCCCAATGTCATCAAAGCCTGGCACCGCCACGCCAAGCAGACGGACTTCTGGCTCTGTCTGCACGGGCACTTGAAGGTCGGCGTCTACGACCAGGACGCGGACAAGGCATGGGTGGCTGTGATTGGTGAGAAACGCCCCGGTGTGATGATAATCCCGCCGCCGCTGTGGCACGGTGCTGCGACGATCGGCGTCGAGTCGGCCGGCCTGCTCTATTACGTGACGCACCAGTACGATCCAGCCAATCCGGATGAAGACCGCCGTGACTACGATTCAGTTGTTGGCTTCCCGTGGGAGACGCAGCATAAATGAGCGAATCCGCTGAACAGACGCAACTCAGTCACATCAGCCCTGTCGTTGTTGTGGGTGCGCTCGGCATGCTCGGACGCGCCTGGCTGGAGCTGTTGACCGGTTGTGGGATTGAGCATGTCGGCCTGGACCTGCCCACACTGGATATCACCGATCCCGCTTCGATCAAAGAAAACATCAGCAAGAAGACCAAGGTCGTCGTCAACTGTGCAGCGTTTACGGATGTGGATGGTGCAGAAGAACGTGAAGAAGCTGCTCTTGTTCTCAATGCTCAGGCGGTGGCGAATCTTGCTGCATACTGCAAGAAGATCGGCGCAACACTCGTACACTACTCAACGGATTACGTCTTCAACGGTAACGCAAGTTCACCGTACCCGGTCGACAGCCCACGCGAACCGGTTAATGCTTACGGACGAACCAAAGCCGAGGGTGAAGTTGCGCTTGAGAATTCAGGTTGCAACTATTTGTTGATCCGAACGAGTTGGCTCTATGCGCCATGGGGCCACAACTTCGTGTTGACCATGTTAAGGTTGACGCGCGAGCGTGATGAGCTGCGCGTCGTTGATGATCAACGAGGTCGACCTACCAGCGCTCAGCATCTGGCCCGCATAAGTTTGGCGTTACTGGAAAACAACCAGACCGGCGCATTCCATGTTACGGATGGCGGGGAATGCACCTGGCATGACTTCACCTGCGAGATCAAACAGATTGCGGGCCACGAATGCCAGATACACCCGTGTAACAGCAATGAATACAAGCGCCCGGCAATACGTCCCGCCTACAGTGTGCTGGATATCAGTAAAACCGAGCAAATCCTCGGCAAGATGCCCGACTGGAAAGTAAACCTTCAGGAAGTCATTGAACAAATGGAGTCGACCACCGCATGAGCACGCGTATCCTCCTCACCGGCGGGGCCGGTTTCATCGGCTCCAACTTTGTTCGCTTGGTCCTGCGTGAGCGGCCGGACTATTCTGTCATCAACCTTGATTGCCTGACCTACTCCGGCAACGCTGAGAGCCTCAGTGACTTTGAGGGTGACGACCGCTACCGTTTCGTTCACGGCAATATCCTCGATCTGGACCTGGCGACCGAGCTGATCAAGGAATGTGATGCTGTCGTTCACATGGCTGCGGAAAGCCACGTCGACCGATCGATCATTGATGCACGGCCATTTATTGAATCCAATGTCCTTGGCACGCAAACCCTGCTCGATGCACTTCGGCGTGCTGATCCTGATAATAAAAAGCGTTTCGTTCATGTTTCGACCGACGAAGTCTTCGGCGACCTGCCGTTGGATAAGCCGGAGATCAAGTTCAGCGAGACCACACCATTTGCACCAAGTAGCCCGTATTCTGCATCCAAGGCGGGCAGCGACATGATTGTCCGCGCCTATTGCCACACCTTCGGCATCAACGCCTGCACGACGAATTGCTCGAACAACTTCGGGCCCTACCAGTTCCCCGAGAAGGTGATCCCGCTATTCGTCACGAACCTGATCGAAGGAAAGAAGGTCCCGCTATACGGCGACGGCAAGAATGTCCGCGACTGGCTGCACGTTGAAGATCACTGCGAGGCAGTGTTGACTGTTATGGAGAAAGGCGTTGCTGGCGAAACTTATTGCATCGGCGGCAACAACGAACGCTCGAACCTCGAACTCACCCATTCGATCCTCGCCGCGATGGGCAAGGATGAATCGAGCATCGAATACGTCAAAGACCGTCTAGGCCACGACCGCCGTTACGCGATCGACGCCACCAAGATCAAACAGCAACTCGGCTGGGAACCAACCCGCAGCGCCTGGCCCGGCGCGCTGGAAAGCACGATCAAGTGGTATGTCGAAAATGAAACCTGGTGGCAGCGCGTCAAGAGCGGCGAATACCGTAACTACTACGAAAAGCAGTACGGCAGCCGCTAATGGCGTCGACTTAGAAGTATATTGCTTCCAATTAAGATCAAAGTAACTGCTGCCGGTTCAGGGATTGTCGCCTTTTCCATGGGTGGTGTGCCCGCGCCCCAGTTGTTCAGCACGATATCCAGGTCATCCAGCCCGACATAGCTATCACCCGTTGCATCTCCCCCCATCAAGCTGGATATATCAAGGGTCTGGTTCCAGCGATTGAGCACGAGGTCCAGATCGTCCAAGCCGACAAAACCATCACTATTCAGATCGCCGGCGATGAAGGGTGGGGGCTCGGAGAGGTTCGCATCGATCCAATCGGCGAAGTAGGAAACACGCGTATCAAAACCGAACTCGCCAAACGACGAGTTCAGTTCATCATCAATATCAGACGATTGGCCAAGCGAGTTGCTTAAACGAAGCAGAAACGACGTCACGCCTGCAATCTGGCCGTTGATAAAGGCCGGCCCACCTGAATCGCCCGGTGCGGCCATAACCTCGTCGGTGCCTAAACCCAGGTCGTTAATGTTACGTGTGCCCAGTGTTCGGCCGAAGAACTCGAACGCATCGTGGCTTACTGTCCCATTATCAAAATCGTAAGCCAGTTGAGCGCCGGATAAAGGGGAGCTATCCAGAACGCCATGGAACACATCGCCAAGTACATCGTAGCGATTTAAACCGTCGCGTTTCGTGCCGGATGGTAGTGTAGTGCCCGTGTCACCAGTGCCGGACAGGCCGTAACCTGCGCGTGTAACGGTCTGACCGACCTCGTCGGTACTGCGGTAGATTTCGTAACCGAAAGCGCCATACGGCGCCGATTCGCCAAGATGAATGATTGCCAGGTCACTGCCCGCACCTGCGTTACCCGTCCAGTCGGGGTGAACGGTGAAACTGTTGGCAGAGAGAGTGTCGGAGCCGTACTGTGTTTGAAAAAGTACAAAACCGCCGGTGGCAGTGAGATTGCCGTTTTCATCGGTCAGGCAATGAGCCGCGGTAAGGATATCCCGGCCGTTGTTCAGAAGCGCGCCGGTGCAAGTGGCTATACCGTTACTTCTGCTGATTGTGAGTTTGACGACGCTGTCGAATGTTCCGTCAGCCGATGTGACGTGCAGCGCCGGATCATCGACCGTTGTGTAAAGCGGTAGTGTTTGAGCGATGAGTGATTCTTGGGTGACATCTGCCGAACATACCGAAGCCAGACCCAGGAAAGACACAAGCCCGGCCAGCCGAATGTATGCAAGATGACCCATGGCAGCTCAACAATCAAGGTCGAAGTGTTCCGGCTAGACGATTGAGGTCACGTCCGGATTAGCGGCGACGTTGTAACAAACCGGGCATGACTGCAAGCAGCAGTAATGCAGTAGTTGGCTCGGGGACGATACCCAGTAATTGAGAGGCCGTTGGTGCGGTGCCGCTGTTCCAGTTGTTGAGGATGATGTCCAGGTCATCCAGGCCGACGAAACCGTCGCCGGATGGATCACCGCTCAACAGGTCTCCCACGGTAACGCTCTGATTCCAGAAAGTCAGCACGATATCGATATCGTCAAGCCCGACAAATCCGTCGCCGTTCAGATCACCTTCGATCGGATCGGGCGCCATGATGTCGTTAATCCAGTCCAGTGCCGCTGCGATGGTGGTTGAGCCCATCACGTCGCCGTAGCCGATCGTGCTGACAGGATCCATATTGAAAAGGACCGAATGAACGCCGGCGACGTAGTATTGACCGCCTTGCTCAACGAACAATCCACCCCCGGAGTCGCCCAGAGCGATCAGGATTTCCAAATTCAGCGGGAAAGTACTGCCCAGAGGATTGCCATAGGGTAATCCGCCGCCGGGCTCTGCATCCATATCTGCAAAGATGATCTGGCTTGAGTAGACCGTCTGGCCCGTACCGGGGTTGAGGGTGTATCCAAGTTGATTGCCCACGTTGTAGCCGGCGCGCTTAGTGCCAGCCGCAATCGTATCCCCCGTGCTGCCCGTTCCGGATTTGCCATAACCGACATATACCAGTTCTTCACCGACCAGGCTTTCTGCGGTACCGGTGTAGAGTTGGGCCGGTGTGACCGAGGTGATCGGGGAGTCCAGCTTGAGCAGGGCGATGTCCCAGCCGTTTTCGATGTCTACAAAGTTGGGATTCTGATAAGTCTCGACCACATCACGGACCTCACCGCCGACCTCAAAGGTGGCCCCGTCCCAACCCTTGGCGATCGCGGTGTGTGCAGCGGTCAGCACCCATTGCGAACCAATCAGAATGCCCGAGCTGTCAACGACGATGGATGTACCTGCGGCATTTAAGCGTTTGGCCACACCGACAGCATCAAATGCGCTCTGATTGGCAAGGTTCTGGTGGTCCTGATCGTTGGCGTTATCGTCGATGATCCCGCCCTGGACGGTGACAGCCGCAGTCAGTAGGCAGCTAAACACGCCAGCCGCTCGTATGGCTTTGCATAACGGTTTCATCAACTGAATAACTCCCATCCAACCCGTCTGATCGGCGGGCCGGTATGATCATTATACGCACCGGGGTGCACGATCGGTCATCCCGCACTTAATTTTGACGCCGGGACAGCAGATAGTCAAGCTAAATTACGGTAAATACAGGTAGTTGTGACAAATAGTCATGCTGTGACAATTCGCGCGGTCATGCCGGTTCTGCCACGCATCACACCTCGCGTGTCGACGATGAGTTTGGCCTTTTGGCCCAGCAGGTCCCAGTCGCAGGCACTGTGATGCGTGGCGATCAGGACACAGTCATAATCTGCTATTTTTTCAGCAGATAGCGTCACGCTTTCCATCTTCAGGTCGTACCGTCGCATCTTATGGGTCGCTGCTACGTGCGGATCGTGGTAATCCACCTGTGCCCCCAATTCGATCAGACGCTCGATTAGCTCAAAACTCGGACTTTCCCGGACATCGTCCACATCCGGCTTATACGCCAGGCCCATCACGAGCACCTTCGATCCTTTGATGGGCTTGCCGTCCTCATTCAGGGCCAGCAATGTCTGCTGAATCACGTAATCGGGCATGTGGTGGTTGACGTGCCCTGCTAACTCGATGAACCGTGTCGGCTGGCCTACCTCCCGTGCTTTCCACGTCAGGTAGAACGGGTCAATCGGGATGCAGTGGCCGCCCAATCCCGGGCCCGGATAAAACGCCTGGAAACCGAACGGTTTGGTCGCCGCCGCATCAATGACTTCCCAGACATCGATCCCCATCTTGTCCAGGATCACTTTCATCTCGTTTACCAGCGCGATATTCACCGCTCGATAAACGTTTTCCAGGATTTTGGCGCTTTCCGCGACCTCGGCACTGCTGACAGGAATCACCTTTTTGATGGCTTGCCGGTACATAACCGTTGCGATGTCACCGGATTTGGCATCGATCCCGCCTACGAGTTTGGGGATGGTTTGTGTGTTGTGGTCTTTACGACCGGGGTCCTCACGCTCGGGGGAATACGCCAGGTAAAAGTCTTTACCGCAGCGTAAACCGCCGGCCTCCAGACGTGGCATTACTACATCCCGCGTGGTGCCGGGATAGGTGGTGGATTCGAGCACAATGATCTGGCCCGGCCGCAAGGTTTTAGCGATGTCGTCCGCGGAATGTTCGACAAAACTGAGGTCCGGTTCCTGGTGTTTGCCAAGCGGGGTGGGCACGCAGACCATAATTGCGTCCGGTTCACCCAGCCGGGAAAAGTCGTCTGTCGCCTCGAACCGGTCTGATGCCGACATCTGGCCGACGAAGTCCTTGCCCAGATGCTGTAGATAATTCTGTCCCTGATTGAGCATCCGGACTTTTTCGGGGTCCACATCGAAACCGATTACCCGGAATCCGGCATCGAAGAAAGACCGCAGCAGCGGCAGCCCGACATAGCCCAAGGCGAGGACGCCGATCAAGGCGCTACGGTCTTCCATTTGTTGTTTGAGCGTCATATTCTCGCATTCTATCGGATCGGTCGGGGCTATGATCGGCGGGGTTTGATCCAGTCATGGCAGGGGCCTAGAATCGGCACTACTGAACCCAAAATCATCGCGCCCAAATCAGACGGACGCACACGAAGGAGAAACCCATGGCAAGCGACGCCGTATTGGAAATCACCGACGCCAACTTTGAAGCCGAAGTCGCCAACAGCGACCAGCCAGTGCTGGTCGACTTCTGGGCTGAATGGTGCCAACCCTGCAAGATGCTCGGTCCCACCATCGACGCTCTGGCCGAGGAGTATCAAGGCAAGGTCAAGGTCGGCAAGGTCGACACCGACTCCAACCGCGACACCGCCATCAAGTTCCAGATCCAGGCGATCCCGACCGTGATCCTCTTTAAAGACGGCCAGGCTATCAAGACATGGCAAGGTGTTCAGCCCAAGCAGGCGTTCGCAGCCGAACTCGACAAGGTGTGAAGTACATCACGCGCCTGACATGATGAATTATCACCAGCCCCGTACCCCGTGCGGGGCTTTACAATGTCCAGCCATTAGCTACTAGCCAATCATGCCGCCAACTTTCCATCACCACACGCTGCCTAACGGATTGACCCTTGTTGCCGAATCCAATCCTGAAGCCCATACCGCGGCCGTTGGTTTTTTTGTCAAGACCGGTGCGCGTGACGAGCAGTCAGAGGTGATGGGCGTGTCCCACTTCCTTGAACACATGATGTTCAAGGGCACCGCCCGACGGACCGCCGACGATGTGAACCGTGAGTTCGATGAAATCGGTGCAAACTACAACGCATTTACCAGTCACGAGCAGACGGTCTACTACGCACATGTTTTGCCGGAGTTTCTCCCGCGTGCCGTCGACTTGCTGGGCGACATCCTTCGGCCGGCGCTGCGTGACGATGACTTCAACATGGAAAAGAACGTCATCCTCGAAGAAATCGGCATGTACGACGATCGACCGAGCTGGCGCTTGCAGGACGCATTGCTTGAACATTACTACGGCAGTCACCCGATGGGATTCCGCGTGCTGGGTACGCCTCAAACCGTCGGTGACATGAAGCCCGATCAAATGCGCGAATACTTCGGCCGACGTTACGCAGCTGATAACGTCGTTGTCTCAGCCGTCGGCAAGTTCGAATTCAATCAACTGCTCGAAGAGGTCGAGAAGATCGCGGGTGGTTGGCAACCGAGCGGGGCCACACGCCGATACGATGCGCCCGAACCGACCGCCCAGCAACACACCATGCCTGATGGCAAAGTCTCTCGTCACTATCTCGGCCTGCTTTGTCCAGCACCCAGCGCGCAGGATGATGATCGGTACGCCGCGAAGGTACTTTCGGATGTACTGGGCGATTCGGAGGGTTCACGCATCTACTGGGCCCTGATCGATCCGGGCCTTGCCGATGAGGCCGACTTCTCGTTCCTGCCACACGATCAACTCGGCTGCTATCTGGGTTACGCTTCCTGCGATCCCGCACGAGCCAAGCAGGTTGAAGAAGTGCTCATCAAAACGATCGATGCTGCGGCGGACAACATCACGGATGAAGAGGTCGAACGAGCCAAGAACAAGCTCGCGACCAGTGCAACGCTGCAAGGCGAAAGTCCGCGTGGCCGGATGACCTCGATCGGCTCGACCTGGACCTATCTGGGTGAATACCTGCCTTTGGAAGAAGAACTCGCCCGCGTCATGGCCGTGACACCCGACGACCTGCGCCGCCTTGTCGCCGATCCGCCGTTTGCCCCCAAGACGATTCTTCGTCTGGGGCCGTCGGTTGTATGATCCGCAGCGCGCAAGATTCTTCAAACGGATAAAATACCGAGTCTTGTTAAGAAGGCTCCGGCAGGAACCTTCAATGCTCTGCCTTGTGTCTCTATGTCTTCGTGATACCTTTTGTAATAATGAACACTATCCCCGAAATCCTTGACGACCTGCGTGATGGCAAGATGATCGTGCTGGTCGATGATGAAAAACGCGAGAACGAGGGCGACCTCGTCTGCGCTGCCCAATATACGACACCCGAAGTTGTGAACTTCATGCTCCGCGAAGGCAGAGGCATGATGTGTGTCGCGCTCAGTGGTGAGATCTGTGACCGGCTGCACCTGGAACCCATGGGCCGGGTCAACACATCCAAACGCAGCACCGCGTACACCGTCACCGTTGACGCTCACCAACGCTTCGGGATCACCACCGGTGTCAGCGCCTCGGATCGATCGATCACCGCCCAGATGCTTGCCAATGACGACGCTCTGCCCACCGACTTTGATCGGCCGGGACATATGCAGCCACTGCGCGCCCGTGACGGCGGGACACTTGTCCGCTCCGGTCAGACCGAAGGGTCGGTCGATCTTTGTCGGCTCGCTGGTTTGCGGCAGGGGGCTGTCATCATCGAGGTCATGAGTGAAGACGGCACGATGGCGCGTCGGCCGCAGCTCGAAGCACTATGTCATAAGTTTCAGATCAAGATGTGTTCCGTTGCGGATGTCGTGCAGCACCGCTTGGCGCGCGAACAACTGATCGAGCGCATCGATACCGTGCCGTTTGAGAACGACATCGGGCAGTTCACGCTTATCGCTTACCGGTCGCCGGTCGATCCTTTCCCGCACGTTGCGCTGGTTTGTGGCGACATCGGCAAGCAAGCGGCAGACGGAACTATTGAGCCCACTGAAGATCCCGTGCTTGTGCGCATGCACAGCCAGAACCTGCTCGGCGACGTGTTCAATGATCTGACACAGCCCTCCGGCCAAACGCTAAGACAAGCGATGAAGATGATTCATGATGAAGGCAAGGGGGCGGTCGTTTACCTGCGGCACGAGGGCATGGGCGCGGGCTTGCTCAAACGCCTTCAGACATCCGCCGCATTAATGGACAGCCGATCGGATGATGATGATCGGCCCAAGATCGGTCACAGCCAGACTACGCCCGGCATACAGCCGCCGACCAACAAGGGTGCATACGGCATCGGATGCCAGATCCTGCGCGACCTTGGTGTGCACCAGATGCGATTGATCACCAACCACCCGTTCACGCCCACAGCATTAAGCGGATTCGATTTGTCGATCTCGGAGTTCGTTCCCATCACCAGCGCATAAAAAAACGAGAATAAAGGCCCGGTGCCCCGGATTGGGGACCTTCACTCTCGTTCTTATTCGATTATTCTGTCCCCGGAGCCGGGTTCAGCCCTTACGGTTGGTGTACCCACCTCCGCCGTAGCCACCGCCGCCACCACTGGGACGCGGTGCACGTGGGCGTGCCTCGTTGACGGTCAACTGTCGACCGCCGAAATCGGCTTCATTCATTTCTTCGATCGCTTTTTTGCCTTCTTCTTCGTTTTCCATCTCGACGAAGCCAAAGCCTCGCGAGCGACCCGTTTCACGGTCGGTGATCACCGCTGCACGGCTGATCGAGCCAAATTGCGAAAACAGGTCTTCCAATTCTGTGTCGGTCGTCGAGAAGGGGAGGTTCCCCACATAAATGTTAATCACGGTCAGCCCCAATACTTTTCCAAGCCCGATAGTGTGATATCCCCAGCGGAGCCCTCGGGCAGTTGCCGCGCTGGCGGAGTCTGACTAATGCTGAAAATGGATGGTTTGAATTCCTCAGGTCTCGTGTATCTTGCCCGCCGGTTTGCGAGCCCTTTAAACATAATCACCAGACTTCTAACTTGCAAGAACAATTGTTAGGCTATAGGTGCCTATTCCGTATCTTTTTAGCGTTTCTTGAAAATCAGGTGTTTTTGTCCGGAGGCCTTCCATGTCCGATCTGAATGACCCGTTCGAGCAAAATCCGACTCACGATAACTATGGTTATATGCCTCCGGAGAACCCCACAACTTCGGCCCTGGCGGTCACAGGGCTGATATTGGGCCTTGTCGGAATGTGTATTCCATTATTGGGCATCGTCGCGCTGATCCTGGGGATTATTGCCCTGACCCAGATCGCCGACCCCAGGCGTGCCCTGACCGGACGCGGCATGGCACTGACCGCCACGATCCTCGGCGCCATCAGCACCGTGCTCCTGCCGTTCACGTTTCTACTGTTGGGCATCCTCCTGCCCGCACTCGGCGCCGCCCGGCGTGCCGCCATGCAGATGAAAAACACCACCCAGCTTCGTGGCATCACACAGGGGATGGTAACCTACGCCTCGGGCAACCGCGATTTTTATCCCGGACTGAACCGTCAGGGGTATACAGACGACTTGAGCGTGGAAAACCGATACCGGCTGTTACTCGATAACAACATCTTTAGCAGTGATTACATCATCAGCCCGGCCGAAACGAAAATCATGTGGACCACCGGCCAGGTTTCCGCGGACAATTACTCCTACTCGATGCTACAAGTCCCCGAAATCGGTGGTCGGTCTGCGGAGTGGCGCCAGACCATGAACGGCTACGCCATCGTCATCTCCGACCGCAACACCGGCCTCTCAAGCGCCGACCAGGACGTGATGAGTATCCACACCTACACGCCAGGTGATTGGGTCGGCAGTGTCGGCCGCAACGACGGCTCCGCCTCGTACGAACAATATCACAAACTGGAAACTAAATACGGCAGCGGCCAGATCAATCAGTACGACAACATCTTCGAGGAGGTCAGCCACGAAGATGCGATGATGATCTATGAGGGGAATTGAGTGACGTCCGTTACATTCGCATCATTCGTCAATGGCCATTACACATGAATAACAGTTATCAATCCGAGCACGACGGCCCCGGTTCTGACTACGAGACGCCGACACAAAAAACGTCGGCCTTGGCAAAACTCGCACTCATACTCGGTATCCCCGGCCTATGCATTACCCCGCTGGGGATCACCGCGTTGATTCTCGGGATCGTGGCGCTGGTGCAGATCGCCGATCCACGCAATCGTCTGGCCGGGAAAGGTTTGGCCATGACCGGCACCATCCTGGGCGGGTCGAGTATTGTGCTGCTGCCGATGCTCGCACTGCTCGCCGGCATACTTCTGCCCGCACTCGGTGCCGCTCGAATGGCGGCCAGAGACACAGTGGACATGTCGAACCTTCGGCAGATCGGGATCGCCATGCAGTACTACGCCACGAGTAATAACGATGTGCTGCCCAACCATCCTCGCGATCTATCGTCTTACCTCAGCGGTACAACTCAACAAGTTTTCATCAGCCCGCACCACGACCCGAACACCGTACTGGATCGAGGCGACTTCGACGGCCCGGCCATCCGTTACGGCAGTTACGTATTTCTCTATGCAGGAACGTCGTTGGAGGATATCGATTACCACTCACAAACCGTATTGGCCTACACCGCCAAGACTTCTAATAGCCAACGCCGCAGAGCCGTTCTCTTTGTTGACGGCCACGCCGAACTTATATCGGAAGACGATCTGCCCGACTTCCTCCCACTAGAAGTGGATATCGATGCGATGGACGGGCCCTGATACAAATAAGATCAACCTAACGGGGCATAATATGGATAAAACAAATGACAACAGCACACAATCCCATCAATCGAAAGGTTTACATCTCGTTATAAGGCCGGTCCATGTTTTTATTGTGTTTATTTTTGCTTTTTTCATTTGTATATTTTTCGCGATAGTCATTATTTCAATTCCTCATGCCAGAGAAGCAAAGCCCGATCTACATGAAGTAAACAAATTGAGGCTGTTTTGGACAGCTGCTTACACCTATGCTGACGAGAACGCTGATCTTTTGCCGCCATTTCCATACTATTTGATGGCTTTCGCCCACGAAACAGAAAGTCAGAGAGACCTGTTTTCTAGTCCATATCGTAAACATCAAACGCAATTGGTTGTTCGCAGATTAAACGACGATCTGGCGGTCCGATACGGCGATTTCGTCTTTCTGGAACTCGGCACAAATATATTTGAGTTACAGCCGTCTAGTGCGATACTTGCCTATTCCGCAAGAATATCAGACGATCAAACCCTGCGAAGTGTCCTGTTCGCTGATGGTCGTGTTGAGCGTATGGATGAACAAAAGTTTCGTGCTGCACTCTCCCCCGATGTTGATATTGATGCTTTAGACGGGCCGTAACACAACGAGCACCACATAACCCGTTTAGCGGCGCGACTTGTCGCGACATCGATGCCGCTTAGGCATCTCTAACTCAACAGATTCTCTAGGTCCTCCCGGCTGAGGCTACGCAACAGGCTGTCATCGCCGCCCACGATCGCCTCGGCGAGTTTGCGCTTGCGGTTTTGCAGGTCGATGATGCGTTGTTCGACGGTATCCTGGCAGACCATGCGGTAAGCGAACACAGGCTTGGTCTGGCCGATGCGATGTGTTCGGTCGATCGCCTGGGCTTCCACGGCCGGATTCCACCACGGATCGAGGATGAACACGTACTCGGCTGCCGTCAGGTTCAGACCGAAACCACCCGCCTTGAGACTTATCAGGAATAGCGGGAAATCACCATCTTCCTGGAACTGCTTAACAACCTCGCGGCGGTGGCGCGTCTGGCCATCGAGATAACAATACTTGATGCCTCGCTCATCAAGTTTGGGTTTGACCAGTGACAACATGGAGGTGAACTGGCTGAAGATCAGAGCCTTGCTGCCCTCATCAATCACATCAGCGATGCGATCCAACAGCGAATCGAGCTTGGCGCTGGGTTCGTTGTTTCGTTTCGGATCGATCAAGCCGGGGTGGCACGCGGCTTGGCGTAGGCGCAATAGCGCTTCGAGCACCATGAATGCAGGTTTGCCGCCGATACCCGGTCCGGATGGACCCTTGTCGCCCGGCGCATCGAGTTGGGTAAGCAACTGATTGTGATAGTACGCCCGCAACTCGTCGTAGACCTTCCGTTGCGCCGGCTCCATCTGGCAGACAATCGTCTGCTCGGTTTTCTTCGGCAGGTCCTTGAGCACCTGGCTCTTGGCTCGCCGCATGACGAACGGCCGAAGCGCCTGGGCGATCTGCGACAAGACCATCATCTTTGACGTGTCTTCCACCGGTCCGTCTTCGTTGTCCTCGGGTGTGCCGTTTTCCTGCGTGACACTCTTACTCGCGGTTGTGCCCGCACGGATCATGTCATTGAACCGCTTGTTCGAACCGAGCATGCCCGGGTTGAGGAACTCGAAAATACTCCAGAGATCGCCCAGATGGTTTTCGATCGGCGTGCCGGTTAGTGCCAGCCGATGGCGTGCCGAGAGTAGCCGCGCCGCCTTGGCGGATTGTGAAGCGGGATTTTTGATCGCCTGTGCCTCGTCTAACACGACGTAGTCGAACTCGTGTTCCTTGAGTTGTTCGATATCACGACGCATCAGGCCGTAACTTGTCACGATCAGATCATGATCATCGAAGTCGGCCCGCATCGCCTCGCGCTCCGCGCCGCTGTACGCAAGTACCTTTAATTCTGGGGCGAAGTGCTCCGTCTCGTCCAACCAGTTAAACACCACGGACCGTGGCGCGACGACCAGCGTCGGGCGATGCGGCAGCGCATCATGATGCACATCTTGTGGGGTGGTACCCTCTGTCTTGGCTTTTTCCGCGGCGAGCTTGCGGTTGTGCAGCATCGCCAGGACCTGGATCGTCTTACCCAGACCCATGTCATCCGCCAGCACACCGCCGACACCGAACCACCGCAGGAACGAGAGCCAGCCTAAACCTTCTTCCTGGTATGGGCGCAGCTTGCCGTGAAAACTTTCGCTGGCGCTGAGTGGCTTGATCCCGTCGAACTGGTGCAACCGTTCACGCGCCTGGCGGAACGGATCGTCGATCTCGACTTCTTCATGTTCACGCAGCAGCGCATCGAGCAATGCGACCTGGCTGTTCTTGTAGCGCAGATGATCGTCCTGCAACTTACCCAGCCCGGTCAGCAATCCGTGCTCTGCAAGCCACTGCTGTGGCAGCAGGCCCTGCGTGCCGTCATCAAGCGTGACCATATCCTGCCCGGCCCGGGCCATCTTCAGTATTTCAGGCAGCGCAACGCGTTGCTCCGTGCCGTCAGCACGTTGGTAAGCAACCGAACCATGCAACTCAAACCAATCAATCCCGGAGCTGACCGACAACCGCGGCGCACTTGCCTGACGAACCACACGCTTGTCTGCGTTGACCGTCCAGCCTGTCGACAACAGCACATGCACCACTTCAACCATGCGCTTTGTTGGCACGGCCAATTCATCTGCGTCGCCATTGGTTTGACGTAAGCCCAACGACATCAATTGCCCAAGCGCGCGGCGCTCGGTTACATGATCTCTGCGGATCGGCTTGTTGACGGTATCCTCCCGTTCCTGCACAGCCGTGGTCGTGTCCGATGTTTCCGCGTTTTCGGTGCTCTCGTGCTCAGAAGTCTCGGACACGTGTGTCGGCAAAGCCGGCTCGGTATGTTCCGTCTCGGTAACCGGCATGACCGGCACGAATCGGCCCGGCTGGATCGGATTCACGCGCTGACCCGCATAATCGAACCAGACACGGGCAGTCAATTGATTCTTACCCGCGCCGCCCCCGGCGCCGGAACGATGCAGGTCCAGGCAACAGACGGGTTTGATCCGCTGTTCTTCTCTGGCCACACCCTCCGGCAAGTCGATCTCCGGTAGCTGGGGTAACAGATACAGCCGGTCCAGAAAATTCGTTACGTCCTTCTTCGGCACACGCAACGGTGAAGGGGCTTCCCGGCCGCGCTTCGTCGCATCGCGGAATTGGCTTGCCCAGCGGAATGCATCGCGATCGTCCAGCGGCGCAACCTTGCCTTGATAAATCACCAGCCCATCCCAGCCACCAAGCACCAGTGCGGGTGTTTCGATGGCCATACGTTGCTCGCCGCGCCTCAACTCAACGTCGACGATCAGGTATTCGCTGTCGATCTTGCCCTTCATCCACAAGACCCAAGGCTCATCGCCATCCCAAACAAGCGGGGCTTGCCGCGATCGTGCCTCGGTGTCATCGGATTCCAGGAAGCATCGGCCGGTGTCGATCATGCGCTTAAGCATGGCCCGCCATGCACCTGCCTGAACACGAAACGTCGCATGTCCTCGTGAGGTTCGGTAGGACTCGCTGGAGTCATGATCGTGCACGGTATCCGAACCCAGCAGTAAGGCACACAGTTCGCGATCGACCTGATCCGTGAGCGACGCAACGCCGCCGGTCGACAAGCGCATCGCTTTGGGTTTGCTCCATCCGCCGGCGGTTGGTGTGCGTTGACGCAGATCGACCACGAGCCCGCCCTGGCGTGTGCTGATCGTCGGGAGTATGGCGTAGCAGATCTGTCGTTGATCCGGGAAAACGTGCTCAGCCTGGCTGTTGTCGAAGCCCGGCGGACGCATCAGGCTCAGCCGGCCAATCCACGTCGGTTCACCTTGACGGGCTTTGGGCTTGCTCAGGTCACGCTTGCGTGCTTTGGGGGCGCGGACGCGCAGCTTCGCCAGCTCTTGCGGGGATATGCCCGGGCCGTCCGGCTTGTGCTGGAGGTCCAGCAGGGTAGCCCAGATATGCTTGCAGTATGCGCCTTTCTCGAACGCCGGGCAGGTGCATTCCGCAATCGCGGCACGATCTTCGCGCGCAATGGTCACGATATACGTCTCTCGCCCGCGGACCTCAGCCCGGATCAGTTCGTCCGCCTCCGGTTCGATCCGTTCGACTCTCCCACCCAATTGGTATGCCCGGCCGCGCATCCTCACGTTTGACTGAAAAAAAGGCGACCAGGATGTTGTGATAGACATAAATCAACCCGTGCGGCTACAAAAAACCTAGCGAATCCCTTAGCTTAGGGACCTAAACGGTTCGTAGCAATCCCACTAATTGAGTATTGTGTGTTTTTCCTGCTGAGAACAGGTGCCTGGCCGATACGAACGTACCAAACCCCGCTTCATAGAGAGAGTTAGACAAAGCCCGATGCCGTCCCTAAACGTCCTGCTACCTCCGATTATGTTGGCCGCCGGCGTGGGGCTGTTCGTGCTGCTCATCTTTAAGGGATTTCTCAGCCCCCGGGCGTTGGATGAGGGGCCTTCCCGAAAGGTTGGTCTTTTACCCTTCGATCTGCTGATCGCGCTGGGGCTGATGATGGTGGTTCCGAACCTGGTAGCGATCCTGGTTGGCCAATTCTCAGAAGGACAGACCGAGGCCGGCGATCCGCAGCAGATCGACACACTGTCCTATGCCGGCAGGGCGCTGCTGGCCCAGGCGAGCGGGCAGTTGGTCCCCGTGCTATACCTGATCTGGCGTAGCAGCTTTGCGGAGAATGGTTGGCGTAAGATCGGCGTGATCCCCACCAAACCATTGCGGGATGTGCGTTGGGGGGCGCTCGGTTTCTTCGCTGTGGTTCCAATCGTCATGGCTGCGATCCAGATAACCGTGCTGATCGGCCAATTCTTCGGCCAGCAGCCACCGGTCCTCGCGCACAACATGCTCAAAATGCTGGTCGATTCCGATTCACTGCTTGGCACCGTATTGATCGTGTTTTCTGCGGTGATCGTGGCACCGATCCTCGAAGAGGGGGTCTTCCGTGGCATCTTTCAATCCGTCATGGTCGAAACACTCGGCGAGAGCAGACGTTGGACAGTTGTCATCGTGGCATCGCTTCTCTTCACATTCATGCACGTGAACTTTGAGACCTGGGAAAACTGGCAAGCCTTGCCCGGCCTGCTCGTGCTTGGAATATCCCTCGGCTGGCTCTACGAACGTTCCGGCAGCCTCCTGCCGAGCATCCTTGTTCACATGGGCTTCAACGCCCTGAATATCATCATGGCGCTGGCGTACAACAAAGCCCAAACCGGATAAATGCATGACCGAAAACAACTCGCAAATCGTCCCTATCCCCGGCCCGCGCAACATCGAATGGATCGGTGACGCCCAGACCGGCCACCTCCGGCTGCTCGATCAGACCAGGCTGCCGAGCGAAGTGGTTTATCTTGAATGTCGAGATGTGCAATCGGTGTGGGATGCGATCAAACGCTTGAGCGTGCGCGGCGCGCCCGCGATCGGTGTCGCCGCTGCTTTCGGTTGTGTGATCGGCGCTCAGTCGGATCAACTCGATCAGGCCGCAGACCACCTTGCAACCAGCCGGCCCACCGCGGTCAATCTCTTCTGGGCGATCGATCGGATGAAAAAGGTCCAGCCAAGCACGCCCGAAGCACTACTCGCCGAAGCCAAATCCATCCACACCGAAGATGCAAAGATGTGCCAGCAGATCGGCCGACACGCGCTCAACATCATTCAAACCCTCAAGCCCCAGGCCTCAAGCCTCAAATCCCTAACCTTCTTAACCCACTGCAATGCCGGCGCTTTAGCCACCGGCGGGATCGGTACAGCCACATCACCGATGTATCTCGCACATCAAAAAGGCATGCCCATCCGTGTATTTGCCGACGAAACCCGTCCGCTATTGCAAGGCGCACGACTGACCGCGTTCGAACTCGATGCCGCGGGTATCGACGTGACGCTCATTTGCGACAACATGGCCGGGCAGGTCTTGCGTGAAGGCAAAGTCGATGTTGTCATTACCGGAGCCGACCGCATCGCAAGCAACGGTGACGCCGCGAACAAGATCGGCACTTATCCGTTGGCGATCGTGGCGAAACATCACAACGTCCCGTTCCTCGTTGCAGCGCCTAGCTCAACCTTCGATATGGCCATCCCCGACGGCAACGCCATCCCCATCGAGCAACGCGCCAGTGAGGAAATCACCGAAGGCTTCGGTAAACGCACTGCACCACTGCACGCCAAGACCTACAGCCCCGCATTCGATGTCACGCCCGCTGAATTGATTACCGCCATTATTACCGAGCGCGGCATCATCCGGCCCGTGAATACCGAGCAGGTCCGTGCAGTGATTGATTAAGCAACATCAATGGCAAGTCGTAGAAACGACGCTTAAAGCATTACCGACGCCAACGGCACGATCTCACCAATCAATTGTTCCTGGTCGTACGTGCGCGACAGATCCAGCGGCAGCGCGACACCATGGCTGTGGTCGGATGCCAGAACAAGCATCGTGTCTTCGACCGGTTCGTACCCCATATCCGCCGGTTGATGGCCCATCAGGAACTGCTTGCATCCCCAGGCCTCAGCCAGTGTGTCTGCGGTTGACTGTCTTTGATTTCGCCCCCAGACCATGTGATACACATCGCCTTTCTCTGACAGGTCTTCTGCAGTCGGTTCGCGATCGATCACCGTCGGATCAAACCGTTTCATTCGGCTGTTGGACGGCAGGCTGTGGCTGGCGAACAGGCCGTTGGCACAACGCACCGCAAGCAGCAGGCTTCGGATATAGCCGTTCATCGCTTCACGCACGTCGTCGGCTTTATCCGCGTAGAGAAAGTCGATCCCCTCATCGAAGCTTTCCACGGTATCCCGACCTTCTTTGAGGATGCCTTCGCTACGGAATTGTGCCAGTTCGTGGTTGGACTGCAGGATGTAGACCTGCTCGGGATAACGAACTTTCAGCGCCGCGACGCGGGCCAACATCCGCACCGATAGGTCCAGCCCGTTGACCAGGTCCGGCCCGTGGATCACTTCGTGCAGGATCAGCCGGTTATCCGGCGATGCGTCCAGTTGGGCCAACTTCAGCAACCGCTGATAGTTCTGGGCGTTGTCGTGCAAATCACCGGTCATCAACAAACGCCCGGAATCCGGCAGATCTACCACGGACCCGGCCCGGCCGGGGGTTTCCAGGTTAGCCTGTTCACCCTGTCGAAAGACCTCCGCGACCTCGTCTGCGTCACGTAAGTCCGGTTCTTGTGTATTCATCAAATCAACCATAGACCTGCCAGTATCGGCCAATCTGCCCCGGATAGCGAGCCGAGTAGAACGTAAAATGTGTTGGTGTGACGCTGTAGATGATGATAATGGCAATATTCAGGCGATTAAGACGTTTGACTACAGGAGCATGAATGGGCCGACTAACACCGGAAGTGCCTGTAGAACAAGTGCTTACACGGGCGGCCCAGGGTGATGCCACCGCGTGGCGGTTGTTAGTGGAAAGCTATACGCCCCGCGTCTATGGATTGCTGTTTAATCGTTGTCGAGATAAGGAGTTAGCCGAGGAACTGACACAGGCAACATTCGTTAAGGTCGTGAAAAAGATCGGCGATAAAGGGGGATATGAAGAGTCCGGCCGATTTGATGCCTGGCTTTTCAGGATCGCGATGAACGGCCTTCGGGACGAAATGCGACGCAGAAAGCGTCAGGCCGTGCCGACCGACATGGGCCCAGCCGCTGCCAGTGGTCGGGATGAACAAACCGGAGGCTGGTCCGCCGCCCAGCTTACGATTCAATCGGGCGGCCCATCCCCGGCAGTCGACCCCGCCGAGGCCATGATCAAGGCTGAACAGGTCCAACGCCTGCAAGCCGCGATCAGCGAACTCAGTGAGGCCGACCAGGAAATCATCCACCTGCGCCACGGCGCAGGACTGAGTTTCGCCCAGATTGCCGAAACACTCGACCAGCCGCTGGGCACCGTACTCTCCCGGGGCCACAGGGCCCTGGCGAAACTGAAGAAGTTAATGACGGAAAGTGAAGATAACCCGCAAGGAAGCAACGAAAAGAAAACCACCACCCCGGCCTGAACGGCCAGACCAACCCGGCGCGTTGCCCGGGACCATGATTGGACGACGACGATGGATACGCATCAGCCACAACACGACACCGACTACCCCAAGACCGATCCGGCGTTCGATGCGCTGCTCGATGAAGCGGTCTCGGCCGGCACACCACCCGTCGATCCCGATCTCGCCAAACGCATCTACGACCAGACCACGCCCATGCTCAATCAGCGCCCGGTCCTGGCACGCATCGGCCCGAACCTGCTGCGTATCGCCGCCGCCGCAGCAATCGTTGTTGCCGCCGGCCTGTTTACGATGGTGCAGATAAACCAACCACAAGACAACGAACAGATTGCATCTGGCGGCACTGACACCGAGGAAAAAGAAACCATTAATCTCGTCGAAACAGACCCCATCGAAATCGAATCAATCGCACCGAGTCTTGCCGAGATCAACAAGGCGTACGAGCCCGGCAACACGGTGATCGATCAGCAAATGGATGTGCTGGCGCTGCGTGTGGAACTGGCCAGCAATGAAAATGCGTGGGGTGACGAGAGCCTCAGCACCAATGACCGTATGGATCGCGCCGCCGTCCGTTTTAAGATCGATCAGTTTAACGACGACACAACGCTTGCCCTGATGGATGAGCCGGAACTCTTCTAACCCGCAGCCCGGCAAACGACCGAAAGGCTTTCACAATGAAGTGGGCGAACCTGCCGCTGATAATCCTGTTGATCGCTTCTGTGGGTGTATTTGCGTTCGCCCAGGGCCCGGGAGCCGGCGATCGCCCGGATGGACCACCACCTAAGGGTGAACGTGATCGCGACGATAAGGGGTCTCGCCGTAACGGCGACGGGCTCCGCAACGATTGGCATGGTCCGGACAAGCCCATGAATGCCGAGCAGGTGCGCGAGGCCCTGGAAGTACTGAAGAAAATCGATCCTGAAAAAGCCGAAGAACTTCGACAAGCCATCGAGGAAAATCCCGAACGTGTCGGTAAAGAGATCAACGAAAAATTCCCGCATCTAAGCCGATTCATGTCCTGGCGCAAATATGATCCTGAAGGTTTTGACCTGCGCGTTGAGGATATGGCCTTAAGCCGTCAGACACATGAATGCGCCAAACGTCTGCGCGAAGCACTTGATAAGGGTGACGATGAAATCGCTGCGATCGAAGAGGTTCAATTACGAGAATTAGTGACCGAGCACTTCGACATCCGCCAGCAGATACGCGAGCACGACCTGGTTAAACTCAAGGAAAAAATCGCGGAACTGCTTGAGCAACTGGAAGATCGTCTCAACAAGCGAGAATCTATTATTGATGAACGGATTGAAGAACTGATCAAGGGCGAAGACGACTACCGCTGGTAATCCCAAGCCGTTTGCGGCTCAGCGTTTGTCTCTATCTAATCACACCGCCACACGTGCCGGCCGTTCAATCGGGTCCACCACACCCGCCGATTGGAAAGCCGCCTTGCGCCGCCGACACCCGACGCACGCCCGGCAGGGCATTTCCGCCGAACCCAGGCACGACCAGGACAGGTCCCACGACACCCCAAGCTCCTGGCCTAATTCAATGATCTGTTTGTCGCTCAACTCAAGCAGGGGGGTATCGATCCTCGGGGCATCTCCCAGATCGAAGTCTCCGGATTGATCGGCCAGGATCACTTGCTCACTGGCCTTGGCGACAGCCTTGTAGTCCGCGTTGAATGATGCCGGCCAGATCACACGCCCGGCCTGCAGCAACCGAGCATTAGCCAGGGCGGCAAGCAGCATTTGCGGCACAACCAATGGCCCGATCGGCGAGCCGTCCGGCCCCTTGCCGTGGCCGTGGCCAAATAAGTGCGGGATTTCTAACTCATGGACCCTTGACAGGTTGAATCGTTCAGCCTGCTTGTGCACGTGGTTGACACGTGTCTGTTCGTTGTCTCGTCCATCATGGATGAACAGAAGCGAATAACGGGTCTTTTCATCGTTTTCGATCGACAGCGCGGTCGCTACCAGGCTCCGCAGGCCGCCGCTATGCAGAATCAGGGCATGTGGTGTAGGCATGAACGGATTATCGGTCGTAGGCTCGCTCCGGGCTGAAATGTTGATATTGGGGGAAAAACACAGGAAAGCAGAAAATCAGAGAACACAGAAATAAAATCCCATCAGTCACCAGATACCCAGCCCTTCGCTTCGCTCAGAACCGGCGTTGGGAAGACAAAGCCATTGGCCATTAGCAATACAATTCCCACACCCCACACCCCACCCTCATCTGCCCGATCCGCTAAAATCCCCCGGTCCGAACCCAAGGAGCCCGTTATGGCGATCGTCGTCTTCGAACACCACGCGATGGAAACCTCCGCACGCCTCGGCCAGGTCTTGCGAGATCACGGCCACAAGCTGCGCACGATCCGGCTCTATGCAGGCGACGCTATCCCCCCGGACCTGGATAATGTAGATGGTATCGTCAGCATGGGTGGGCCTATGGATATCGATCAGGCCGAGGCGTATCCCTGGATCGACCAAGAGGCCGCGTACATCAAGCAAGCTCATGAGGCCGGCCTGCCGATCGTCGGCATCTGTCTCGGTGCACAGATCATCGCTCATGCGCTTGGCGGTAAGGTCGAAAAGATGGACAAGCCCGAGATCGGCTGGTTCCCCGTTAATCAGTTCCGTCCCGGCTTCCCCGACACCATCATGGGCGGTATCCCTTGGAAGGCCGTGCAATTCCATACCCACGGCTACCAGGTGACTGAACTTCCGCCCGGCGGGGCACTGCTTGCAAGCTCCGATGCCTGCAAGAATCAGGCGTTCCGTGTAGGTCTATTCACATATGCGTTCCAGTATCACTTCGAGTGGACCCGCCAGGATATCGACGGCGTGCTCAAGCAGTTTGCCGATTGGATCAGCAACTCCGGCTATGACGCCCAGGCCATCCATCGCGAGGCCGATGAGAAGTACGGTCTGTACCGCCACCTCGGTGAACGGTTGTGCCAGTCGCTCGCATCGTGGCTGTTCTGCATCGAACACCGCCTTCAACATACCCAAGGCCCCGTCGCCAACTTCGACGCATCACAATCCTGATCTGACCAATTCAGCAAGTATGAAGCCGATTGCGGCTTAGCGCCTATCATTCACGAATGCCGCGCCCAGCCTCCAACCTGACCATCCCTGTACCGCGCGGTTTCAACCTTAAAACCGCGGTCTGTAGCTATGGCTACTTCGTCCTCGCACCAAACTACTGGGATACCCGAACACAAACATTCTCGCGCCCGTTACAAGCCGCACACAATCGTTGCGTTTACATCACCATCAGCCAGCCCGGAACCAACCGCCACATCCTTCGCCTTGTGTGTGACAAGAAACTCAACCCCGCCGAACGCAACACCATCAAGTCTCAGGTCAAACGCATGCTGCGCGTGGATGAAGACCTACGAGACTGGTTCAAGCTGCATCCGATCGCACAGCGCAGGAAGTTTGGCCGGCTGTTCCGTTCTCCGACACTGTTTGAAGATATCGTCAAGACCATCACCGGTTGTAATGTCACGTGGGCCAACACCGTCCGTATGAACAAGTTGCTCTGTGAAAAACTCGGTACACACGGCGCTTTTCCGACCACCAGACAACTCGCCGACGTTACCCCCGACTGGCTGAAGGCAAACTGTAAAGTCGGCTACCGTGCCGAACGCATCGTGCGCCTGGCTCGCGATATTGAAGCCGGCAATATCAATATGGAGTGGTTTGAGCTGCCGGAAAGAACATCGGAAGAAGTCTACAAGGCGTTGCTGAAAATCCACGGCCTGGGGCCCTTTGCCGCAGCCAACGTCTGCCAATTGCTTGGTCATTACGACCGCCTTGCAATCGACACCGAAACCTACCGCCACTTCAGCCAGACATACGGCGTCAAACGCCCGAAAGACCCAACCAAACTCCACCCACGCATCGAAAAGCATTACTCGCGTTACAAGCCTTATCAGTTTCTTGCATACTGGTTCGAACTATGGCGCGGTTATGAAGCTGCCAACGGCAAGCCGGCGCCGCAGTGGCTGCCGCACGAAGTCGGCGACTTCACCGCCTCGAAACTCAACAAATAAGCATGTGGCTGGCGTACATGCGCTGCCCGAGAATCCCACCCATATCAGGCTGATACCCGCCACTTTATAGGCGGCGTGGCTTTATTTTCATCCAAAACACACAAAGCAAGCGGGCGTAATTTGTCTGTGTGTTTATGCCGACAAAACTTTTAACCCTGCATTGGGGCGGGTGCTTCAGGTTTGCATTGGAGGGAGTAACAAATGCGTCGCATACTTACATATACAGCCGTGATCCACGGCCTGATCGTTTGTGCTTGTACAACCGCAAATGCCGTCACCTTCGATGATCTGCTGGGCGAGCAGGACTTCCTGGATGGGCAGACGCCAATCCAAGCTTCCAAAACTTTTCTTGCAGGCCAAGGCGAACCCTCGCCTTTCAACGGCGTGCTCTTCGGCGACGACCGATATGAAAATAACTTCGGCGACTTCAGCTATACACACACCACGCTTGCACCAATTGCCGACATCGTCTCCGCTACACTGACGATCGGATTGATCGATCACGATTCCTTCGATTCGGTTGATACGATCGACTTCTTCTTTGACGGCATCCAACAGAATGATTCAGCGTTTATCGGGATATCGCACAATCCTTCGTCGGCATCCGTGGTGACCGTGCCGGTGGATATCTCGCTGCTATCTGATGGGCAACTTGTTGTGCGCTTTATCTCGAACGCCGCACCACCATCGAACCACGGCAACAGTATCGCACCGGACTTTTCACTAATGAGCGTTCAGGTTATTCCGGAACCCGCAACGTTGGCGCTGCTGGGCTTGCCGTTGCTCGCTTACCGCAACCGCCGCTAAGTACGCTGAATACTCACGTATTTGTATCAATTTCGCGTACCAGGCTCACCAACTTCTGACCGGGTTGGGGCTCGATTTTTGAACCGGCTACGATTGGCGACAACGAACCTGTTTCGCCAATCACAAACAAGGGCAGCGCCTCGTCACCATAGTGTTCGCGGAATGTCTCGTAAGTGTAAGACTCAGTGAGTTTGCTGACCTTGACGGTTTGGCCTGTACCAAAACGCGCAGTAAGTTCGGCGAATGTGATCTTGTCACCAAACAGGTATCGACCATGCAGGTCGTGTGATTTGGATGACTTTTCATCCATTACGCCGGAACGATCCGGCGGGAGCTGGTAGACATCCTGGCTGCTGAATAACTCGCCAAGGTGTACGGACGCCAACGCATTCGCTTCATCATTTGGCGTTAACGCAAGAGCACGACGAGCCTCGGTCAGATCGATCTCCTCTAATAGCTCATCATTAAGTACCGATCCCACGTGCGCCTTGATGCCATCCATCTTCGCCGCGTTGATGTTTCGGCGGTTGGTATCGAGCATGACAACTTTAAAACCTTCATTTGCAAGTGTGTTGGCAATTTGCCTCGCCCATGCATGCGCCCCCACAAACAAAACGCCCTGCGGGTCCATCTTCGCCAGATGCAGCACACGCGCCATCGGCCCGGCGACGAGTCCGCTGAACGTGATCGTGCCCACGATCACAAGGAACGTGACCGGCACCAGGTCGTCCGCGCCGGGGTACTTCGAGTCAACCAGTCTGAACGCAAAGATCGACGCCACCGCCGCCGCGACGATACCGCGCGGTGCAACCATGCTTAACCACAACCGCTCTTTCCACGACAGACCGGCTTTCAATGTCGCAAGCAATACAGAGACGGGCCGAACTACAAGAATCACCGCCAACATGAATCCAAAACCGCCCCAATCCAGCCGCTTCACATCCGCCACGTTTAGTCTCGCCGCCAGCAGAATAAATAGCGACGAGATCAGCAACACACGCAGGTTTTCCTTGAATTCGATCACGTGGCCGACCGAGGCATACCGTTGATTGGCAAGCAGCACACCCATCAGCGTCACCGCCACCAGGCCCGATTCGGGATACAGATGATTACTGATCTCGAACGCCAGCACCACCAGGCCAAGCGTCACCGGGCTCTGCAGGTAGTCCGGGATCCAGTACCGGTTCAGCATCAATACCAATAGCGCCGCACCCGCGATCCCGACAATAAATCCACTTCCGAGCGCCTGCCCGCCCGCAAGCAAAGCACCCGCAAGCGTCTGTTCCACCTCGCTGTGAGAGCCCGGCAGGATCGATTCAAATACCAGGACGGCCAGCAACGCACCGATCGGGTCCGACAGGATGCCTTCCCACTTCAAGACGGGCCCGAGTTGTCCGCTCGGTCTGACCTGTCGAAGCAATGGCCCGATCACCGTCGGCCCGGTCACCGTAAAAATCGCACCGATCAGCAAAGATAACCGTAGATCGAAGTCCAAGAGCAGGTGGGCCGCCCCTGTGATCAGCAGCCACGTCGTGACGATCCCGATACTCACCAGGTTTCGCACCGCGCCGCCGATCTGTTTCAACTCGCGGAACTTCAGCGTCAATCCGCCTTCGAACAATATTACCGCGACCGACAGCGAAACGATCGGGAACAACACTTTGCCAAAAAGATCATCCGGATCCAGCCACTTCTTGCCGTACACCGCCTCCGGTACTGGTCCGGCCAGAAAGCCGAACAGCAGCAGCGCAAGGATCGCCGGCAGCTTGATACGCCATGCCACCCACTGCGCACCGATGCCCAGCACCAGCACCGCCGCCAACCCGATCATCAGAGATTCATTCATGATTAAACAACTTCATTAATACATATGAAACAGGGATGGACGCAGATGGACACGGATAAAGCAGTTTTTTATGACTATGACGATGCGCACCATGTCACTTGAAACAGATTCTTCATCTGTGTTTATCCGTGTTCATCCCTGTTATCCGCCCTTGTTCTTATTTTGATCCGCTTCGGGTTCCAAACCCACGATCGCGATGCCCGCCGCGTCCGCCGCTTCAATCACCTTGGGTTTGTCCGCCAGGATCACCGAACCCGCCGCGATCGCCAGGCACACGCCGCCCGCCGCTTTGAGCGACTCAATCGTCTGCACACCAACCGTCGGCACATCGAAACGCCGATCTTTGTCAGGCTTCGGTCCCTTAAGCAGGATCCAGCCGCCGCTCTTACACAGATTCCCCGCTCGCTCGATCATCCGGTCCGTGCCTTCAATCGCTTCGACCGCGATCACGTCACGATCTTTCACCGCGATTGCCTGGCCGATGTCGAGGTCATTCATCCGCATCAGGATCGGCCAGCCGAACGTGATGTCCGCCATCTGCTTGGCGCTGGGCTGATGCCTGGTTAATACGCCGGCCTCGGCCATGTGCTCCGGGATGTAACGTGTTGTGTCGATCAGTTCAATTCCCTGGCTGAGTAAATCGTCCGCCACCGCCGCGAGCAACACCTGGCTTCGGCGGTCGTGCCGCAATACACGATACCAGAGACGGATCGTCCGCATATCAGGCATCGATTTGAAGATGCCGACCGGATCATACATCCGCGTCTTGCGAACCACGCCGACCATGATCGCTTCCTGGGCGCCCCATCGTCGTAGCCGCCGTGCCCAGCTTCCTAGCCGCAGCACGCCCGTCGTAGCAAAATGATCGCATAAATCCGGCAAATCCTGATCGTGGCCACCACCCAGCCCGACACACACCACCCGCCGCCCGGCCGTACGGATACCCTCCGCCTCCAACACAGGCAGCCGCCCACCCCCCGCAATCAATCCGATCGGCCGGTCATCTTCCATGTCTAACATGATAGACCAAAGCTTTTAGCCGCGAATGAACGCCAATTAACACGAATATCAAATGAAAATGGGAAAGCCCAACGCTGGACTCTCCCATTTGCTTTTTATTTGCGTCTATTAGCGTTTATTCGCGGCTAAAACTCAATAAGCCCTGACCACACCAATCACTATGCCTTGAATTGTGACATCCTGTGGGTCTGCGAAGATGGGCTCGAACGCATCATTCGCCGGTTGCAGGCGGATTTTGCCGTCGCGTTCTTTGTAGAACTTTTTGAGCGTCGCTTCACCGTTATGCAACAGGGCGACGACAGTTTGGCCGTTGCGGTAGTTGGTGCGTTGTTCGCAGATGACGAAGTCGCCGTCACGGATTTGTTCATCGATCATGGAGTCGCCGCGGACCTTGAGGACAAAGGTTTCGCCGGACTTGTGTGTCGATTGGATGAAGAGTTGTTCCAGATCGAGGTGCTCACGTTCTTCGACAGCTTCGATGGGAAACCCGGCCGCGATCGTCCCGACCAGTGGCAACCGGCTGTTGCGCTGCTCGTCCGGCAAGCCCGCCTCGGGACTAACCTCCAAAGAGCGCGCCTTGTTTGGCTTTCTGATCAACGCGCCTTTTTTGATCAACGCCTCGACGTGCTCGAACACGGTGACCTTGGAGACCTGCAATTCGTCGGCGAGCTCCTGCATCGTCGGCGAATAGCCGCGCGATAGACGGATGTCGCGTATCCGCGTCAGGATGTGCAACTGTTTGGGGGTGAGGTTCATGCTCATGATTCGCCTCCGCATTCACCGGCAATCCGGCCGGCAGGGGGATATTGGTGGGGTAGGGCGGCGGCGCCGGCGGGCCGGGCAAACGGACCGGGGCGGCCGCAGTGGTTGTCTGTTTCGTCAAGCGATCGGCTTCCGCCGAAACGCCCTGCATCTGCTGACTGCTCAACGGAGCCACAAACCCCGCCAGCGCCAGCAGGGCATGTTGCTGATGAGCCAGCCAGCTCAAAGCAGTGCGGATCATTGCTAACCGGCTCGTATCCGCCCGAAGTGTGCCACGCTCGGTGTACACATCCGTGGGCAACCGGTTCGGCACATGATCGAAGCGGTCCGGCTCCTGGCGACGCGGTTTGTCCTGCCCATAAGGGGCATCCGCTTCGGCTTCCTGATTCCGCCAGCGACCCCACTGGGCGTAGCCACCGGCCGAATCGCCCTCCGGGTCGTGCCCCTGGCCGCTCAGCGTTCCGGCGACCTCCGAACCGCTCTGACGGGTCAGGCCTCGGCCCCGAACGCTCAGGGTTGTCGTGTAATCGCCTCCAGGTCCTAACATTACAAGCGGAATCGTCATGGCGGCATCGCCTCCCTTGGGGTAAACAGCTCGCTGAAGCCCAACATCTTGTGGGGCCCATCCCCGGACCGCTCCTTGTTTCGACGTTCCGCCTGATCATGCTTGAACATTCTCTCAAAATTCTGTTCGGTAAAAGTTACCCCAAAATGTACCGAACGTCAAGTCCTATGTTCAACGTGATATGAAAAAGTGACTTAGAAGAAATTCCCCGGCTAGCCGATACCCTAACACCGCCAAACCCGCTTATCGGGCATTGTTATGTTGGCTTCTGTTGTAGAAGTGCGATCGATGTAGAAGTGCGATCGAAATGGGATTTCGGTGCGCGAAATGGGACGGGTTATACGCGCATAGGATAAGTGTGGTCGTCACCACGCTTGTATAAGCCTTACGGCTGTCTCACCCGGCCCCGCACCTTGTGCGGTCCTACCGGCGGGGATTGACGGGTCGGCTTGGGCCTGGTCAGGCACGCACCGCCGCCGGTTTGGGGTGGCTGTAGAAGTTCAGGCGAAATGAGATTTCGGGGCGCTAAATGGGACGGGCCATACGCGCATAGGATAAGCGTGGCCGCCACCACGCTTGTATAAGCCTTACGGCTGTCTCACCCGGCCCCGCACCTTGTGCGGTCCTACCGGCGGGGATTGACGGGTCGGCTTGGGCCTGGTCAGGCACGCACCGCCGCCGGTTTGGGGTGGCAATTATTCGGTTTTCAAAGAGGGCTCGAATGGGGATCGAAACCCATTCGAGCGGCCCCGTATCGGGCGCTCCGACCGGATCAGCCCTGCCAAGGCGATCAGCCGTTTTAAGCTCGACCCTCGGTGTTAGCCGGTGATCGATTTTGTACGATCCATCAAAGCAACGGTCCTGTCCGCAATCGGTAACGGTCCATGTATCGCTGTGCCTTGTCGCACAGCCCCGTCAGGCCGCCGGGAAGGTCCGTCGGCTTCATGTAAGTCTCCGACAGGCTACCGATGCTCGTGCCCGCCAGGCCGCTACGTATCGCCTCAAGCCGACGCTGGTTGCTCGGGTCCAACAGCGACGCGGCCTGATAGATGCAGGCAATCTTCACCTGGTCGGGCACGGTGGCTGTGTTTGTGTCGTTATCCCAATCCCAGACAGGTACGCCACCGTAGTAAGCCTCCAAAGGTGTGATAACTTCGATGCAATCGGTCGCACGCTGATATCGTGGAAACTCCCGCAACTGATCGGCTGAATACTTCACGCCCTGGTACGGCATTGCCGCATCAAGATCGATCGACGCGGCAAACAGCAGCACGGCTAAATCTTCATCCGACTTTGCCAGCAACGCTGTGAGTCCTGGAAGCGTTACGCCGATCGATCTTGCCGATGCCACATCAAGGTAAGCACCATCGATCGATCCGCCGGTCAGTGTTGTCATCTCTACGCTCATCAGTGCATCCTATTTCTCATGTGTTTGAACGCTGACGCAGTTAGCTGAAGTCAATGTTCCATGCGACGGAGGCGTAAGGCTTAAATGTCAGTGTTGCCGGAACCTCCTGCGGCCCCAACGCCCACCCGGTCCCGTTAAGGGGCCAAGGGTCTTCTGTGGGCGCGTTATACCCGTCAAGGATCGGAACCAGTTTGCCGTTCAATAGCTGACGATATCCGCGATCAGCGACCTTGTGCAGATGCTTTCCGGCGTCGGCAGCCAAGCGGAAAGTAACGTTGTAGTAATGATGTGTATTTGCGCCAATCTGTTCCCACACTTCTTGAACTGTGGGTGGCAAATACAACAACGTATCGGCCGCGTACGTCGTGCCATTGATACTCACAGCATTCGCATTGGTTGTGAACTTGATCGCGTCATACGCTATGGCAGCGTAACTGGCAATATTCTTCGTAATCTGAAGGATTAGCGATCCGTTCCTGCGTTGCGGGTATGTTTGGAACGGATCACCTGCCGAGTTAACGACTGGTTTTGGCGTGTCGCTGTTATCGATATCATAAGCCTCAGTCCATTCCTCATAACTCGCGCTCAAAATGGATGGTCGGCTCAGTGGATCATCATCACTTACACCGCCAGCGGGATTTAACTTATACGTGACATTAACTTCATACCACATCGGATTGCGGTTGATGTGGGAAGCTTGAATGGATTCTGTCACGTAGCCATAAGGAACGCTTTTAGCCTCAACCGCTGCAATCGCTGCGCTCTGATCGTTGGCCACATCCACTTCGACCTGGTACTTATCTTCGATCGTTCTGGACGATTTATCGTAACCTTGGCGACGGTTGATGAAGTTGGCTGCTACCATGATGAAACTCCGTTAGTTACTAGGCTACCTGCTGGCGTCGTTTCGCACGCCACGCCCGCATGTATTCACGTTGATACTTCCTGACGTGTTCAAGGTTGCGTTGACGGTATGCTCTCGCGTTTGCGTTGACCTGTTCGCGATTATTTGCCCGTCGTTCCCGCCGTCTTGCGTTGATCTTCTCGCGGTTCACCCGACGATACGCCTTAACCCGCTCCTTGTTGGCCTCGTACCATGCACGCTGACAAGCTCGAATCCGATCACGGTTCGCCTGGTTGTACGCTCTTGCTTTGGGAAGAATCTTCTCACGGTTGCGACGGTAGTACGCCCGTTTTTGCTCTAACTTGCGTTCTATCGAAGCCGTCATGGTGCAAACCGATCGCTATGGTTTTCTGAAAGGCACGGCCGCCGTGTCCGACGACCGTGCCCGAAAGGTAATCAAACTCGGCTAGTAACCAGTTAGCCGAGCGATGGCAGATACTCAAAGCAAACCGGCAAGACGCGAAGCCGCCCGGCCGTGGAACACGCCCAAGCCGCCGACCATTTCAACCAGGTCGCCGATCATCGTGCCCGTCTGAGCCAGTGGCCGATGCTGAACCATGTCGCGACGCACCAGGCCCTGCACGTAATCACCCGCCGGGTCTTCGCCGGGACGGATGCAGTAGATCGAGCCGGTGACGTTGCTGTTGCCGCGTGTTTCCGTCTGAGGCAGCACAGGCGTCTCTACGTCGTCTTCGTCCAGCACTTCGATCTTTGCCCCGTCGTATTCTGTCGGCGATGCTGCGGCGTCTGCGAGGCTCGCACCACCAGCGGAAGCAAGCAACAACGCCTTGAGCTTGCGACGCTGGTACTTGCTCATGATGAGTACCTTGCTCGTGTTCGGTCCGGCCGTACGGTCAAGCAGGTCATCTAACAACGCCAAGGTTAGCGCTCCCCCGTTCGCACCGGCATAAGAAACCTGATTGCCGGTCAGGCGATACTTCAGACCATAGAATGCCTTGGCGTCGGCCTCCGGATTACCGTTGATGACGTTGTAGTCATAGTGCAGGCCCGCCGCTTTCATCTTCGCGGTTACCGCGTTGGTGTGCGTTTCGGTGCCTTCCAATTGCCAATCAAGCTGTATCGTGCCGCCGAAGATCTTCAGGTTTTCGACCTTCGGATTAACAACACCCTTGCTCGGGTCATAGTTTTCATTCAACCCGCGGAACGCGATGCCTCCAAGTGTGGCCTGTACGCCGTACGGGTAATTGAATCCATCCACCGGCACAAACCGAAGCAGCCGGAAAAACACCGATACGCCGAGGATGGTTTGGATCAGGCCCCGACGCATCTGGTCGGGCTCCTGCGCTACATACTGAACAATGCTGATTGCTGGCATTCTTGCCGCCTTTCTGAATGAGTCCGTTCGTTACGCTGAAGCTGTGTGTGATAGACGCGGTTGATTGATTGTGTGCTACTGCTGCTGGGGCTGGCTTATTACTTGAGCAGCCGGTGCGACCCTGTCGCGGTTGTGCCTGGCAGCTCGAAGCCCCGCCCCGATATCCGACGACGCTGAAGGTGCACCTAGCGAACTACCCGTCATCTCAGCGGGAGTAGTTCCACCATCTCTGGCACCGCCGAAGTCGGGTGCTCCGACTTTAAAAGCGGCTGCAACCAAATCGGCCTGCGCCGATAACTCCTCTGCTGTCGAACCGGTCAACAGTTTGCCGAGGTTTGGATGGCCGCCGAGTTTTTCCTTGGTGATCCGGTCGACCAATGCCTGGCGATCTTCTTGCGTGGTTTCCTGCGCCTTCATGCGCTCGGCAACGGCCTTGTCGATCGCTTCGGCGGTCGGTTCGTTCTTCATGCTGTCCTGAAGGGTCTGCAATTGCTGCGTCACCGGCTTCATCGCTTCGGCCACCGCAGCAGCGATGCGGTCGTTGAGATCGTCTTTAGGTTGTTCGGTTGTGTTTGAATTGGCTTCGGCCACATCAAATCCTTTCGTTGTTGTTTGCAGTTGTGCGTCTGGCTTGGAAGTATGAAGCCAACCGGTCAATCCTCGCTTGATCCTTGCTGCTATGCCGTTGGCTTCATCCATGATTAACTCTTTCGTTGCTAGTGGCGGTTGTGTGGACTGGTCAGGCGACCGAGCCCAGCGGCACCAGGTGTGCGATGTACGTGATGCTCGGTGTAGTCCCACCCACATCGAGCTTGAGCCGCGTGTAGCGCTTACTCAAGAATCCCGGCACACTCAACGTGCCGGTCTGCGTAACGCTGATGATCGGCCCGGCCGCCGTGAACGTTGCGTTGTCGTCCGATTCTTCGAGCACAAACGAGTAGGTTTCGTCTGCGTTCGCAAGGTCCAATGCACTGACCTGGGCAACAGCGGCAACGGGCTGGCCGATGCTGCCCGGAGCATAGCCGCTGCCGTGGTCCAAACTCGCGCCAACATAGTCGGCTGTCTTCGTTACACCCGCCGCACCTTCAAGCAACATTTCGGCGTCGAGTGGTCCGGGGATATGTGATGTATTCACGATGAGTCCTTTCGTCGTGGGTGGGGTTAATTTTTGCTACTGCTTACTCGGTTTTCATGGCTTCGGAGACCGGCAGAGCCATAGGTCGATCGCTCCTTGATTGAGACAAACCTGCGCGGATGTTTTCAGAGGCCGATGCGTTGTTGAGGTCCAACAACGCCATCACGCTTCGCGAAGAATTCACACCAGCAACAGTACCCACGCTGCCGGGTACGGCGTGGCCGCCGACGTTGGGAGCCATGAATCCGACCGAATGCAATGCTTCACGCAACGCCTTGGCGTCGTCCAAAAACTTCTCCGGATCGTCGCCGATGTGCGAATGAAACGCATCGGGGATGCCTTTCAGGTGTTCGCTGATGAACTTCTGCCGCTCTGCGGTTTTTGCGTGCTCGGCGTCCTTGGCCGCGATCGCTTCGGCGACTGCCTTGTCTATTGAATCAGTAGCCGATGCCTTGCTTTGGCTGACAACCAACGCATTCAACTGCTGGGCCATAGGTTTCATGGCCGCAGCTACAGCAGAGGCGATGCGTTCGTTTATTCCAGCGGCATCGGACGCGCTCGATTCCTTAGGTGGGATCGCGGCGGCGCTATCGGATTTTGGTGGTGTTGAATACACGATGATTCCTTTATTGATCGAGCATCAATGCTGCTGGTCGAGACACGACAACGGCTTCTCACCTTCGTTTTTAGACTTCAGCGACTTGCGGTATTGTCGCTTGATCTTGGCCGCGTTGGGCGGCGTCTCCGGCTTGTCCAAGCGAAGCTCAACACGCCGTAAAACCGACACGACGGTTTCTCGAATTTGATTGAACGTCAGGCCTTCAAACTGGCGAAGCACTCGTAGGTCGACGCCTTCACGCATCAACACCGCTACGCAATGCTCAACACCCCTGCGGCCGATATCACCTTTGGTGAAACCCGCGATTATCTTCCGCTGCGCGTCGGGTAATGCTCTGGAATACTTGAGCATTTGATCGGGACGCTGCAGGTCAGTGCCGCCGAGTTTTGATGGGCTGGTGGTTCCGCGTTTAGCCATGACGTACCAGCCTTACACGCGACTGGTGCGCAAAAAACCCGAACACGCAATTAGCGCATTCGGGCTGATTTGTAGTGTTAAACGGCTTCCTTGCCATCTTGAATTCCAGAGATTTTCCAGACTTTTTCGAGTGCTTCTATCAGTGAACTTCCGTGTACTTCACTGATCAATTGCCAGACAAACTAAGCGGCTTCCGTGTCGGTGTTTGCCTTGTTATTCCTAATGTCTTGCCTCGCTTCTCGCGCAAGTACAATCATGCGATTGTCATCTAATTCAGTGAGTTTTAGCCAAGCTTCCTCAAGCAATTCAGACGCCTTGTAGTGATCGCCCTCCAGCGAGGATTGATCCGCCGGGATCGACTCCAACTCAAGCATGAGTTGAATCACCTTCAAGGCCAGTTCGTGATAGCGTCGATCGCGAAGCTGGCCGATCAGGCCGGGCGACCCATTCACCGATGTTGAACCACTCACAAGCTCTCCGGTATTGATGCCTTCGGGCGGCGCTGTGATCGTCATGCAATGGCCGTAACGCTGAGCGTATTCTTCACCGGTCTTTGGGTCTCGAAATATGACGAGTTGATCAGTAAAGCCCGTAATGAGTCCTGTCGGGCCATCGCCATCCATCACGTATGCGCCGATCCGTGCCGGGCATCCGTGTTCGATACCTTGGTAGTCGGCACATCCGCCACCGCCCTTATCCCTGTTGCGCGGGTCGCTGTTGTCCGTGATCGAGCGCGCAGCCTTACCGTTGCCGTTGTTCTGTCCGTTTGTTTTCGCCTTCGTTGCTGTTACCATCTTCATTGCCTCTCGTGTTGGTGTTGCACCTTGCAGGGTTCACCGATGCGGGGGGCACTTTGCTTAAAGCACCGACCGCATCACGCCGACTACTCCGCCGACGATTTGCTTAGCTTCAATACCGGTGGCGGGGGTGTACGCCGTGCCTTCCTGGCACGTCGAACCCGCACCGGATTCAATTCGTCGATGATCCGCCCGATGGATACGCCACGCCGATCCGCTGCACGAATTGCGGCGTCAAGGATTGAACGTGATAGCGCTCGCTTGGAGACTCGGAGGCTTCCCGCCTGCGCGTGCCGTTCGATATCCGACTCAAGCTCTGGGTCTTTGATTGTGATCGGCATCCTTGCACTCCATTACGGTGCACTTCTGCACCATTTCCATTGCAACTTAATTATATATTTTGTCACCCATAAATGCAACATATAGGATTAAGGTTTAATTGTGGATTGTATTTTGATATTTAGGCTAATATAGGTCGTTGAAAAAAAAGCATTTACGGCGTATAACCCCAGCCAGTGAGCGATATCAAAGAAAAACACTGGGGCCGATGGGTCGAAGCACGCGCCGACGCGCTCGGGTATCGGAGTAAAGTCAATCTCATGGAACGCATTAAGTGTTCTCGCCAGCAATTGGACCGCTGGTTGAAGCAAAAATCGCCACCAACAAAAATGCGAAAAGGTTTAGATAGCGGTCTGTGTCGCGCCTTGGAGGTGGACCACCACACACTATTTACTACGTGGGATCAGCACGATCCAAGTGATTTACCCAGAGTAAAAACGGGAGTTGTGATGGAACCATCTGCCTCATCGCCTATGGATTTGAAGGTTCTTCGGAAGATGATTACTTCGCTACTCGACTTGGCTAATGAAGAAACGCTCATGGAGATAGGCCAGAAGTTGACAGATTTGATCGACAAGCAAAACTCTGATCCCGGCGGCGACGAAAAAACCGTGCCGCCCAGCGAGTGACCCGCGTGCTGGTGGTGTCACCATACGTTGACGTTTGTCACCACACCATGCGGCGAGCCTGACCAGGCCCGCTGTTTTTTACTTGATCGAATGCGATGATTTTTTATACACTGGTAGTAGACCAGTGCGGGCAACCGCACTGGCCCCCATCCCGACCGCTCCGATTGCCACCCGGAGCGATTGAAAAAGGCTCGAAAGTGCCCAGCGGTAATTGTGCCCGTCCAGCATCTTCACCAGCCAACCCACCCCAAACGCCCGATTTCGGTTTGTTAGGCCCGGACATCCACTTCCGATGTCCGCCCGACTATCATTCAAAACCGCTTCAATAGCCTTTAAACGCCGATCGAAATCCCATTTTGCGCCCCATCATGCGGAAATCCGTCCCAGAAATCCCATTTATCGAAACCATACCTAACATGCTGTAAGTGTCGCCTCGTTGGGTACTTCCCGTTCATCTATTTACCGCTTTATTCGTTCTATATATAGCGCCTTTGTACACCGGCGACAGTGCTAGGTCTCCAATCTGACCGCTCCGGCCGCCAACCGGAGCGACTGGAAAAGGCCCTTCGAGGTCGCGCGGTTTTTGTATGTCTATTGAGTTTCCCCAACCTGAATGCAATCGCGAGGGCCAGTGCCTTTTGTTAGGGGTGGACATCGATGTCCGACGTCCGCACGATCACCGATCGAATGCCGATTGAAGGGCCCGAGAACGCCGATCGAAATCCCATATCGCGCCCCGTCGTGGTGAAATCCGCCCCAGAAATCCCATTTATCGAAACCATGCCTAAAATGCTGTAAGTGCCGACATGGTGCGTGGTTCCCGTTCACCTATTTCCCGCTTTATCCGTCCTATATTCATCGCCCTTGTACATATGGCATTTTTCTCAGCCGACGATCCGGACCTGCCGGACAACTTTCGCGAGATGTTCGGGCCGGAACAAATCGACCAGCAAATCCGTCAGGCGATCCAGTTCTGTTGGATGGCGTTACCCGAAGGCAAGAAAAATATCGATGAGTTGGAACGGCAAATCCGCAGGATGGTCGATCGCGCTATTCGGGATATGCGTGAAGATCGTGATGCATTTGGCTTAAATCAATCAGATTCATAAGTCTGGCTTATCCACCGTTGTCAGGTTTGCGGGGGGGCTCAAGTTAAAGACGGGTAGTGGCACAGCGAATGGAACTTATAGGCGACATCATCCGAATCACTGGGATTGTCTGTGTGGCGGCCGGGTTCGTGGTCGAGGCTCTGGGTGTTATTGCGATATCGTCTTATAGCCTGCGTCGGCATCTACCGGTATATGCCTCGCCGTTCACGTTGATTAGCGTCGGCGCGACAGCGTTCGTCCTGGGTGCCATTTTAGTTGCCGTGGGTGGCGCGCTGGCCCGCGTGGGCAGCGCTTAATGCCGCCGATCAATCACATGCCGCAATGCTTCTTCACCAGATCGCACGCTTTGGCAATATCGCCTTGCCGATCATCACCCGCTTCGCGTTCGATCACGAAGTTGCCGGTGTAGCTGGCATCGGCAAGCACGTTGAAAAACGCGGCCCAATCCACCTCGCCGGTCCCGGCGGGTACTTCGGTGCCCCATTCGCCGGGCGTCTTGGAGGCGGTGGCGTCCTTGATATGGACTTGGCGGATGCGTGCGATCAGTTTCTTGATCGCTTCGATAGGATCGCCCTTGCCGTAGAGGATCATATTTGCCGGGTCGAAGTTCACGCCGACGTTCGGCTGGTTCACCGCGCTGAGGAACGCGTTCAGATCGTCAGCCGTCTCCTGGCCGGTTTCCAATAGCAGGTCGCAACCAGCCCTGGCGAACACGCTCGCGAGTGTGATCAGCCTGTCACGCAGTTTCGCATAATTCGCATCGGCCGGGTCGTGCGGCACAAAGCCGGCATGGAACGTCACCGTCTTGACGCCTTCACGTTTGGCGATCGTTGCGATCTCGGTCGCCAGTTTTAGATTCGCATCCCAATGTTCGTCCGGCACGATGCCGCCGGTCTTGCGGATTGTCTGCAACGTCGAGTAATCCTCTCCGATCGGCGAGAACATACCCGAGACGATCTCGATACCCGCTGCTTTCAGTTCTGCCGCCGCGCCACCCCATGTGGCAGTGTCCGCCACCATCGGGCTCATCGACAGTTGCACGCATGAAATCTCAAGCGATTTGAGCACCTTGATCAATTCGGCCGGATTCTTTGGTTGAAGCGACCACGTGCACACACCGATACGTTTGTTGTTTTGACTCATGGCAGCCATCTTACCGCCTGTCTTCGATCAAGGCGACGCGACAAGTCGGCCTATTCATGATACATCTACACCATGGCAAGGCAGATGAGTATCCCGGTGTTGATTCTTGGTGGTGGAACGGGCGGAATCGCCGCGGCTTTGGCGATCGCGAAGCACGGCATCCGCTGCGTGGTCAGCGAGCCGACCGCCTGGATCGGCGGGCAACTCACCAGCCAGGCCGTGCCGCCGGACGAGAATCGCTGGATCGAAAACATCGAAGGCGTCACTTCCGCTACCGCTAGTTATCTCTCCTACCGCAGGGCCGTTCGCGACTGGTATCACCAAAATCGCGCGCTGACCAATGCCGCAGCGAATAATCCCTTGTTGAATCCCGGCGGGGGGTGGGTCAGCAGGCTATGTCACGAGCCACGCATCGGCCACGAGGTCTTGCGCAACATGCTGGCCGAGTATGTTGACGCCGGGCTCGTTACGTTACTTCTGCATCATGAGCCTGTCAGCGCGGACGTGGCCGGCGACACCGTGAATTCGGTTACGCTGTTAAATAAACAAACCGGCGAGGAGTTGATCGTCGAACCCGACTACATCCTCGAAGCCACGGAGGCCGGCGATCTCTACCCCATTGCCGGCATCGAACACGCCATCGGCGCCGAACACCGCGACACCTTCGGCGAACTGCACGGCAGATTGGACAAAGACGACCCGACCGATCAGCAGGCCATCACATGGTGCTTCGCGATGGAAAACCATCCGGGTGAAGACCACATCATTGACAAGCCCGAGGGCTATGACTTCTGGCGCTCGTATGTTCCACCATTAGCCGGCGGCTGGCCCGGGCCGCTGTTTTCATGGGATATTGCCGGCCGTGACACGCCCAAACGCACCTTGCCGCTTGTCCCCTGGCCCGACAATCCACAGCCCGGCCAACTCGAACTGTGGTGCTATCGTCGTATCGTGAATCACACGCTGTACCGCTTCGACACGGGTCAATTCCCGCCGCCGGATGTGTCGTTGTTCAACTCCCCCCAGATGGATTACATCCTCAAACCGATACTCGGCGTGAGTGAAGAAGAAAAACAAGCGGCGCTAAATGAAGCTAAACAACAAAGCCTGTGCTTTTTCTACTGGATGCAGACCGAAGCGCCACGCCACGACAGCAGCACACGCATAGGTTATCCCGGCCTGAAGCTGCGCGGCGATGAACTCGGCACGGAAGATGGCTTTGCGATGGCGCCCTATATCCGCGAGCCACGTCGGCTCAAAGCTCGCACCATGGTCACCGAAGTCCATGTTGGCCAGCAGCAGCGCATTGAAGCGGGGCACCCGCAGATGACAAGCCCAACACGTGTTGCGGGAGAGCTTTTCAACGACAGCGTCGGGATCGGCCATTACGCGATCGACCTGCACCCCTCGGCTGCCATGCGTGATGAGGTGTTTATCCCCGCCTGCCCGTTCCGTATTCCACTGGGCTCATTGCTCCCCATACGAGTTCGCAACGTCATCGCGGCCGGTAAAGCGATCGGAGTCTCGCACATCGCCAACGGCTGCTACCGCCTGCACCCCGTTGAATGGAACGTCGGCGAATCCGCAGGCATCCTGGCGGTGATGTGCATCAGCCAGCGCCTCGAGCCCGCACAAGTCCACGAAGACCCACAATTACTCAATGCGCTTCAAAGCCGACTCGTCGCGCTTGGGGTGCCGCTACGTTGGCCTTGGGAATGACCAGACCCAAGACCCTAGACCCCGGGCCCGCTACGCACCGCGATCAGTGCCGCTTGCCGCCCGGTTCGCCCGTTATCCCGGCGATGACTGAAAAACTCGTCGGCAAGGGTATACGTGCAGCGGTCCGTGCGATCGATCTGTTTATCGGTTAAACCTGCCGTCTTCAACTGTGCTGCGACAGCTTTCGGTAGATCGATATGCGGTTTGGCAAAACCATCGCGATTAATCGCATCGCTCAATCGCGCATTATCGAACGCATCGACAACCTCGCCACCGACTTCAAAGTGATTCACGCTGATACAGGGGCCGATCGCGGCGACGATGTCTTGTGTGCGTAGCTTGCTAAGGTCTATTAACTCGCGCACCGCCTCGGTGATGACGCCGGCGATAATCCCACGCCAACCCGCGTGTACAGCGGACACCACGCGCCCATCTCGTGAAGCCAGCAATACCGGCACGCAATCCGCTACACGCACCATCAGCAGCAACCCCGGCTTATCCGTCGCAATCGCATCCGCTCGCGGCGCATCCACGGGCTTCACCGGCTCGGCAGGGGGGCGCCATACAGCACAACCGTGCACCTGGTTTACCTGCGCCCGGATGTGTCTTCGGCAACCGATTGCCTGACGTATCTTCCGGAAGTTGGCGGCCACATTCTTGCTGTTGTCCGCATCGGGATCATTTACCATGGCCGCAAGGTTTAATGAATCGTAAGGGGCTGGACTCACCCCGCCCAACCGCGTCGTAAACGCATGCGGCACACCCGCCGCGCGCAGCAAAGGCGACTCATACGTCACCAACCCATTCTCATGTTCAACACGGATTAAATCTGACATAAACGATCCATGATGTTTGCGGCGACACATGCCGAAAAACAAACAGACACAGATGAACTCGGATTAACACAGATGCTGAATACATATAGCCTTCTTCTTTTATCTGTGTTTATCCGTGTTCATCTTTGGCTAAAGCTCTTTGTTTTCTACCCTTCCTGCTCTTCGCGCAACGTCTTCGCGATCGCCATCTCCGCCAGACGCACCGTCGATTTGTCCATCGCATCCAATGCTTCGTGGAACCTATCAGCATTCACATCCGGCGCGTCAGCCATCGCTTTTACCGCGGCGACCTTCGCTTCTACTTCGGCCCTGTATTCGGCATCCAATTCGTCGCCGACCTTCGCCAACTGCTTCTCGATCGCACGCATGTCCAAGCGTGCCTGATTACGCAAGTCGATCAGACGATGCGCCAGCATGTCCTCGGCCGCATGTGCGTACGACGCAGTCTCCATCTGATCGACCTCTTCGCGCGTCAGCCCGTGGTTCGGCACGATCTGGATTGACGCCCGCTTCTCGCTGCGCTTTTCAACAGCCTGCACGTTCAACACACCGTTGGCGTCGACCAGGAACGTTACTTCGACTTTCGGCAAACCCGCGGGCATCGGGGGAATGCCCTTCAGTTCAAACTCACCAAGCGACCGGCAATCGCCAACCAACTCGCGTTCGCCCTGCAAGACGTGCACCTTGATGCCCGTCTGGTTGTCGGCATACGTCGTGAACATCTCCGTCGCCTGCGCGGGGATCGTCGAGTTTGCCATGATGAGTTTCGACACCGCGCCGCCCATCGTCTCGATCCCCAGGCTCAACGGGATCACATCCAGTAACAGCATGTCGCGATTCACCCCGGCCAGGATCGATCCCTGCACCGCAGCGCCGAGTGCCACCACCTCATCCGGATTCAGCGCTGTATACGGCTCGGTCTCGAAGAATTCACCCACACGTTGACGCACCAGCGGAATACGCGTCGATCCACCGACCATCACGACCCGCCCGATATCCTCTGTACTTAACTTCGCCCCACGCAGCGCCTGCTCACAACAGTTAATCGTCTTATCAACCCAGGCCCCGATCATCGTTTCAAACTCATCGCGCGTCAGCGTTCGCTGATACACGCGAGGCTCACCCTCGCTATCCGCACCAAGATCCACCTCGACACGGGCTTCATCTTCCTGTGATAAGCGGACCTTCGTCACCTCGGCAAAGTTGCGGAACGCTTGACGTGTCGAAGCAGGGAACGATATCTGCTCGCCGAACTGTTCGCGCACTTCCTTCTGGATCAGTTCGACAATCATGCGATCAACATCATCGCCCCCTAAATGCGTATCACCCGATGTCGACAACACTTGGTCCACACGCCCATTGTTCGTCTGCATTAAGCGCAGGATAGATACGTCGAACGTCCCGCCGCCTAGATCGAATACTGCAACGGTTTGTGAACTTGGGGATTGTGGGCTGGGGGGTGGGGATTGGGGGTCACCGCTGCACTTCTCTGGATTCAGCTTCGTACTGAGGGATACCGTGCCATCCGTCTTCTTGTGACCGATCCCTAATCCCCGGTCACCGGACCCGATTCCATACGCCAGCGCCGCCGCGGTCGGCTCATTCACAATACGCACGACCTCGATACCCGCGATCCGCCCCGCATCGCGCGTCGCTTGTCGCTGCGCATCATCGAAATAGGCCGGCACCGTCACGACGGCCTTACGCACCGGTTTGCCCAGCGCATCTTCCGCCCATCGGCGCAGCTCGCTTAGCACCGCCGCGCTTACCTCCTGTGGGCTGATCAGCTTCCCGCCGACCTTCACACGCGCGGTGTTCTGTTCGCCTTCAACCACTTCGTATGGCAGATACCCCGTTTCATCACCAACATCCGCCACTGATCGACCCATCAGCCTTTTAGCGCTGAAAATCGTGTTCTGCGGGTGCTCGACCGCGTGCAGCCGGGCATTGCGCCCGATCGCTTCCACTGACCCATCCGTCTCGGCATAACGAACCACACTCGGCAGCAGCCGCTGGCCGTCGGGCCCTTCCAGAATCCGGGGCCCACGCTGATCGCAATAGGCCGCAAGGGAGTTGGTTGTACCCAGGTCGATCCCGATGATGGGCCCTGCTTGTTCGGTTGTTACTTCAGCCATAGAAAGCAAGTGTAGGCCTACTGCGCCGACCCGGCCAGCGCGGATAGAATGCCCATATGCCAACCTACCGGGCGACTATTGAAACCACCTTCACCGCCAGCCACGCCCTGCGCCTGCCCGATGGCAGTTACGAACCCATACACAGCCACGACTGGCAAGTCACCGTCACCGTCCGTAGCGACCAACTGGACGACATGGACTGTGTCATGGACTTCCATGAATTGCAAAAAATCGTCGCCGGTGTGATCGATCCTTGGCACAAACAGCATCTGAACGACGTCCCGCCGTTTGCCGATCAAGCCATCAATCCCAGCGCCGAGCGAGTCGCCGAGCAGATAGCCCTGGCAATCAAGCCACAGCTTCCCATAGCGGTGACGCTCGATGAAATTCGGCTGGGAGAAGCGCCGGGATGTATCGCAACTTTTTTGCCTTGATATGCATCTTGAAGCCCCGGTGGCGAGTGTCATCCGGTATGAGGCTAAAAATCTAAATAATTTGTTGATATATTTGCTATAACAAATAACTAAATCGATATTTAACCATTAATTAAAATAGGCCCGGCAAGAACCGAAGTCCAAGCCGAGCCTTTCCGGGGGCAATGTTTATTGGCCAGATTCTGGCCAGCTGTGGGTGTTGGTTTTCACCACTCACTCACAACATCCGTATATTATCACTCGAAATACCTAGGTCAAGCCCATTTAGCTTATCTAAGTACGCTATAACCCCCCAAAACCCCTAACACAAAAATAACAAACATGACAATACATGTTCGTAAATTGTTTTATATCAGTATAATATAATCATATCACGATTTATTTTATCCATCCTTTTTATCAGGGAAAATACTTATTAATTGTTTTGAAAATGCTGTAATGTCCCCCCCGAATCGTGCTTCTTATAGCATGACGGCGCCCATTTTCACCTACTTCTTATATGCCAGATACCGTCCCAAGCCGGCTCCGGCATCTTGAGAATCTCAGCTAAATGTTCTGCATAGACTCGCGAAACCGGGTCCTGGCTCAGCTTGTGGAAGCGGTGCATCGCATCGACATATCGGCCTTGTTCGCAGAACGATAAAGCCTCATCAAATGCCTCGCCCGTCGAGTGCGGCATGTTGGGGTCGGTGCCGTAAGGCTCGATCACGATCACCGGCTCTTTGCGCCCAGCAACCAGCACACGCGCAATCCCACGCCCCGCCAGCGCTTCGCCGACTTCTTCCCATGTCTGGCTGGAGACCAGGATCGTCGTGCCGAACACTTTGTTCACACCCTCCAGGCGCGATGCCAGATTCGCAGTATCCCCCAACACGGTGTAATCAAAACGCTGCTTCGCGCCCATGTTCCCGACGATGCATTCACCGGTGTGGATCCCGATCCGTATCCGCGGATCCTTGCCGGTCTTTTCAAACCACAACCGACGCAATCCCACAACCTTCTCTTTGCACTTCAGCGCCGCCCGGCACGCACGCAGCGCATGGTCCGGCTGATCCAGCGGCGCGTTCCAGAACGCCATCACCGCATCCCCCTCGAACTTATCCACCGTCCCATCCTCTTCCAGGATCGCTTCGCTCATTCGGCTCAGGTATTCGTTCAACAACCCCGACACATGGTCCGGCACTAACTTCTCCGCCATCGACGTAAAGCCCTCCAGGTCGATAAACATCACGGTCACTTCGCGCCGTTCGCCGTCAAGTTTTAGTAGCGTCGGATCAGCCAGCACATTTTCGATCACGGTCGGGCTCAAGCTGTGACCGAACGCCCGCTTGATGAATGCACGTCGTCTGCCCTCGGTCGCCATGTCGAAGCTCGTTGCGCCCACCAGCGCCATACTCACGCCCAGCATCGGCCAGATGATCGGCCAGGCGATGTTGTTTACAAATAACACCGAACCCACCAATACCGGGATGGGCAAGAACAACACATACACAATCGTCACACGCACCCACCCCGAGACGATAAGCACACTCGTCGCCGATATGATCGAAATAAACAGCGTAAACAACCACACGCTGTACCAGCTCGATTCCACCAGATACCCGCTGTTTATCAGGTTATCCAGCAGAGTCGCCTGCACCTCCACCCCCGCCCCCGGAAGTTTTTCTGCCACCGGATTCCCGGCCGACACCGCCGCAGGCCGACTGTCATACGAACCCGGTGTACTGAACCCGAAGAACACATAACAATCCTTAAACTCCTCCGACTTGATCGTCGGCTCTTCACCCGCAAGCGCCCGCAAGTGCGATTGAATCACCGCCGAAGCGCTGTAGCTTCGATAAAGATGGTCGTTGTTAGCCGTGAGTGGTTTTCGATAACGCAACAGCGCATGACCATCACTTCCAAGCGGGATTGAATGATTGCCTACGTGAAGCACATCGTTTTCAACGCGCAATCCGTCGGCGACGTCTTCATGGATTAAATAAGCTGCGAGACCGAGCGCGGGGATGTTTTGTCCATCGAATCGCAGCAAGGGTTTTATACGCCGAACCACTTGGTTCTTGCTGCCCCCAACTTCCAATTCAAACGGCGTGATGTGCCCAAGTATCGCCGCACTCTGTGATAGCTGCTCGAAAGAGAACCTGCACCGTTCGGCTACAAGATCGTCGGTCCCATGCGAAGCGATGTATTCTTCAAAGCCCGGCACATTCAGATCGGGCCGGTTCAGCGTCTCGGGCCAGGCTGCGATACCCGCCGGGTCTTCTCCCGGGACAACCGCCAAAGCCACATCCTTGCCCGCAGCAACCACATCGCACAGCTTCCGGTCATCCGATAGTCCGTAACGACCGCCGTCGTAGAACTGCACATCGAACACGATCGCCTTCGCGCCGCTGTCTCTACAGAACCGGATGATCGGTGTGTACAACTCATACGGCCAGGGCCACCGAATCCCCATCCCGCCCTCAGCCCATTCCAGGCTCTGTTCGTCCAGCAGGATCAGCCGGATAGGCACATCGCGCCCGACCGGCCGGGCGAACACGATCTGGCGACGGTCCCACGTCATATCCTCGGCCGCGTCTAACAGCGTTGTCTGATTCAATGCCCACGCCACAAGCGCCGCCATAACGCCGATCACCACCGCGGCCGTCAGCTTGCGTTGCGTACCCATAGCTTCCCTCTCGGCAGAATCACGCCCCTTGACTGATGTATTTTAAGCCGCAAATGAACGCGAATGCACGCACATAAATCCTGATGGGTTTACCCAACATCACATTTGCATTGATTCGCGTTCATTTGCGGCTTAAAAGCCCGCGGCTAATTCGCTTCCAGCTTACCTTCACACAGCCACAGTTGGCGATCCGCTGACGCCGCGATCTGTTGATCGTGTGTGACCATCACGATCGTTTGGCCTTGCTTATGCAGGTCGGTGATCAAAGACATGATCGACTTGCCCGTCTCGCTGTCGAGGTTGCCCGTCGGCTCGTCCGCCAGCAGAACGTCCGGCTCATTGACCAGCGCCCGCGCGATCGCCACACGCTGCCGCTCACCGCCCGAGAGCTTGCTCGGCCGATGCTTCATCCGCTCGCCCAACCCCACCCGCTCTAACAGGTCCGCCGCCCGCGCACGCGCTTCGCCGCGCCTGCTCGGCCAACCAAACACCGACGACCGGATCATCGCGCCGATCAATACGTTCTCCAAAGCGGTCAACTCAGGCAGCAGGTGGTAGCTCTGGAATACGAACCCGACATGACGGTTGCGGTACCGATCCAGCTCGCCGCCGTATAAATCAAAGATGTTCTTCTGGTTGAACGTCACCGTGCCCTCGTCCGGCTGATCCAGCCCGCCGATCAGGTGCAGCAACGTGCTCTTGCCTGACCCCGATGTGCCGAGCACCGTGACCCATTCCCCTTGATTGACCTGTACATCCACTCCACGCAGCACATGCAGGTCTTTCCCGCCGATCCGGTAATGCTTGTGCAGCCCGCGCGCGGATAAGAGCGGTTGGGAACCGGGGGCTTGGTCGGGCGCAAGCGAGGTTGTGGCATTTTCAGTATTCATTGCATATTCCTGCCTACCACCAACAGCTCCAACCCCCGAAACCCCGAACCCTGAACCCCGAACCCATTTTTGCACTACTCATGCCTCAGCGTCTCGACCGGGTCAAGCTCCGCAGCGATGATCGCAGGGATCAACGCGCCGATCACGCTCGACAGGATCGCGCCGATGACGATCGTGATCGCTTCGACCGGGTCGACCCGGCCCGGGATCTTGTCAAAGTAATACGTCTGCGGGTCCCACATCTTGAAGACGATCAGGTCGTTGAGATGCGGCCCAAGGTCGGCGAAGATCATCAGGATCACCCAGGCGATCACCAGGCCGATCGCGCCCAGGATCACCCCGTACAGCAGCGCCAGCCTTACGAACTTACGCCGACGGAACCCGATGATCCCGCCCGCGACAAGGCCGAACATCCCCAGCCCCGCCGCGCACCACGCGAAGTGCGATGTCACGCCCAGGTAATTCGCCAGCCAGAACTGCACATCGTTCAGCCGCAGCACCAGCGCGACCGCCACGACCAACCCCGCCAGCGCCCCGACCGTGCCGACCATCAGGCCGTAGCCCAGGTACATCCCGATGATGCCCACCTGGCTCGCCCCGACCGCTCGCAGCACACCGATGTCGCGCGTCTTTTCTAATACGGTCATGTAGAACGTCGCGCCGACCATGAAGACCGCCACGATGCTGATGATGACGAAGAGGAACGTCACCATGCCCTTCTCGTTCTTCACCGCGTTGATGAACTGTGCGTGCCGTTGACGCCAACTGCGCACCGCCGGCGTCACCACGTCCGGGTGCTCCTCGCCAAATAGCGAGACTTCTCGCTCGACCGCCGACTGCACCTGCTCCAGCGTGTAGCCGTCCGCACCCTTCAAGACAAGCTCCGATGCTCTGCCGGGGCGGATCGACTTCTCGGGTAGCGGTTCGCCCGTTTCAGGGTCGAACGCCTGTACTTCATGAGAGTCCATCCCCAGAATCTTCTGCAACACATCAAACCGGACGAAGACCTGGCTCTTGTCGATGTCATACAGGCCCGACTTGAACTCGTTGACAACCACAAGCTTCTGATACACCGGCCCGATCTCCGCCGGGGCGCCGCGCTCGGTTAAAGGCAGCACGGTGATCGTCGCCAGCTCGCCGACCGCGGCGTTGCCGATGTTGTACTGGCCCTGTTCGTTGCGGTACTGCCACGGGTTGACCTCGATCCCGATGACCGCCGCGGGCATGTCGGTCGCGTAAGGCTTCAGCGACATCCCCATCGCGTGCACATCCATGATCGCGTCTTCTTGCGGGTTCTCACCCAGCACGACCCCGTACTGCTTGGCGATATCTTCCTTCGACCAGTACAGCGTGTTCTCGTATCTGACGATCCTGGAGAAGGTCTCCGGCTCGATGCCCATGATGTTCACGCCGACCGTCTGGCCGTTGAGGTTGATCATCCCGAACATGGAAACGACCGGCGTCACCGCATCCACCTCGGGCAGCGCATCCAGTCGCGCCAGCAGGTCTTCATAGTGCGCAAACCCCGTCATCGACCGCGACATCACACTCACATCCCCGGTCAACTGCTGTGCCGAATCCTGCAGCATCGTCAGGAACCCGCCCATCACGCTGATCACGGTGATGACCATCGCGGTACACACCATCACCGCCGCCGCCGCAAACATCGGCCCAAGCTTGCGTCGCATGTACTTCAGGATGAGTGTGAGTTTGTACATTTATAAAGCAGAAAATAGTAAAAACAGGAAAGCAGAAAATCGATCAGACAACAGCAAGCGGGTGAAGCAGAGAACCTAATTTTCTGCTTTCCTGTTTTCCTGCTTTTCCGCTTTTCCCTCCGGCCGCATCAGCGGGAACAGGATCACGTCGCGGATACTGCGTTGGCCCGTCAACAGCATCACGATCCGGTCGATACCCAGGCCCAGGCCGCCGGCGGGGGGCATGCCGACTCGCAACGCTTCTAAAAAGTCCTCGTCCAGCGTGCGGAACGTGCTCTCTTCGTCGTCCGCCCCGGCCAATTGTTCCTTGAACTTCGATTCCTGAATGTCGGGATCGTTCAGCTCCGAGTATGCCGGGCCGATCTCCATCTCACCGATGAACAGGTCCCAACGCTCGCACAGGTCCGGATTGTCCTTGCGAGGCCGGGTCAGCGGGCTGATCACGCTCGGGTAATCCATCACGAAGGTCGGCTGCACAAGCCCGCCCTCGGCCGTCTCTTCGAAGACCTCGTTGACGACCAGCCAGTTGTCCTTGCCTTGTTCTTTCAGCCCAAGCTCACGGGCCTTCTCACGCACCCGGTCGAAGTCGGTCATGGCAAAGCCGTTCGCCTTCTCGAACAGCTCCGCATACGTCACACGCGTGAACGGCTTGCTGTAGTCGATGGGCGTGCCGCTCCACTCGATCACGCCGTTCTCGCTGACGGTCATCGCGAGATGGCGGATCAGCGACTCGGTCAGCTCCATCATCGTCAGGTAATCCCCGAACGCCTGGTAAACCTCCATCGAGGTGAACTCGGGGTTATGCGACCGGTCGACACCTTCGTTGCGGAAGTTGCGGTTGATCTCATAGACACGCGGCAGGCCGCCGACCATCAGGCGCTTCAGGTACAGCTCGGGGGCGATACGCAGATACAGCGGGATGTCCAGCGCGTTGTGGTGCGTCATGAACGGCCGCGCCGCCGCGCCGCCGGCGATCGGCTGGAGCATCGGCGTCTCGACTTCCAGGAAGGATCGGCCGTCCATAAACCGGCGGATCTCGCTGACGATCTTCGACCGCAACTGGAACGTCTCGATCACTTCCGGGTTCGCGTACATGTCGACGTAACGCTTGCGGTACCGCTGTTCGGGGTCTTGCAGGCCGTGGAACTTACCCGGCGGCAAGGCCAGACTCTTGGTCGCCATGGCAAATGCCGCGACGTCTTGCTGCTGCTCACCCTCAGCCGCTTGTGGCTTTGCGTTCTGGTCCGCCCAAACCGTGATCTCGCCCGTCTTGGTCTTGGCCAGCGGTCCACAAGCGGTGACGATGTCGGATAACTCGACCAGCTTCGCTACCTTGAACGCATCCGGGCCGACCAGTTTCTTACTCACCGCAAGCTGCAGGTCGCCGGTCTGGTCGCGCAGCAGCATGAAGATCAGGTTGCCCATCACGCGGTGCTGCATGACGCGGCCGGCTATCTTCACGACCGGGCGACGATCTTCGTCGGGGTTGTCCTTATGGGCGGTGTCGGCCGGCTCATCGTATTGCGCCTTGGCGTCGGTGAGCGTGATGAGGTTATCGACACGACCGCCGAACGGGTCGACGCCGTGCTCATCGCGCAGGCGGGTTAATCGTGTGCGGCGGTCTGCGAGCAGGTCGCGGTTGGAACGCTGCGGTGCTTCTTCTTGTGGGGCCTGATCATTCATGGGATGGCAATCCTATCAAAGAAAACCCCGCCGGTCCTTAAAGGGACGGCGGGGCGGCAATGTTTCGCTTAAGCGAGCTGGCGTATCCACACGCCAGGGGGGCGAGCGGTGAGGGAATCGCTGGGTTGCCGTGATGGGGACATCACGGCTCGCGATCACTGAATGCGATCACTCTGCCGCGGCTTCGGCCTTTGCCGCCTCTTCAGCGGCTTTCTCTTTGGCTTCGGCTTCGGCGCGGGCGGCTTCGGCCTTGTCCTGCTGTTCGGTCAGCCAGCCCAGACCACGATGGCGGTCACGCAGGCGACGCTTCTTACCGACGCGTTCACGCAGGTAATACAGCTTGCTGCGGCGGGTGTGGCCGTGACGCTTGATCTCGATCTTCGCGATACGCGGCGAATGCAGCGGGAAAGTACGCTCAACGCCTTCGTTGGCGACGATGCGGCGGACGGTGATGGTCCGCTCCAGGCCGGAGCCCTGAGCCTTGATCACCACGCCGGTGAAGACCTGGACACGCTCTTTGGCACCTTCGATGATGCGGACGTGCACATCGATGGTGTCGCCGATGCTGATCACGGGCAGGTCGTTTTTCAGTTGGGCCGCTTGGACCGCTTGCATAATCGCGTCGCTCATGGCTTGAGCCTTCCGTCTAGCTGGGGTGCCATATATTTAGTATCTACGTCGACTTCCGACAGGTGTCCCACCATGGCCCCGGAGATGAGCCGGGGTGTCGGTCGAGCCGAGTAGTATAACGAGCGTTATTCACATGAGCAACGAGCGTGGGGCCACCGTTGCCGTTGGCTTTTGGGGCACTTGTGCAAGATGGATCTTTTTATCAAAAGTGGGTCGGATCCGTGCGCATCCGCTTGGAAACAGGCTCCACCAGGCCGGATCGGCGATAATCGGAAACACTGGGTTAACGTCTGTGGCGTGGATCGATTTTTTGACTTTTTTTGGGTCTGTCCGGGTTCGTTGGAGGGGGTGGAGGCCGACAAAAAACACGTAAAGCATCATTTTTAAAATAGTTGTGTGGTTTATCATATTTTGGGGTTGTGGTGAGTTCTTACGGCCCGTTTCGGGGGTTAGGGGGCGGATATCCGCGATCTGGCGCTTGATATAAACGGTTCGTCCCCTATAGGTGCTTGCGACGAGTTTGTGCACACGGGGGTGGGGGTGACTGCATAGACAAGATCGCTAAGCCGCAAGCGGCTTTGTTGAGGCTTGCAGAATGATTACGGGTGTAGTAGATTACATATGTAATCAATCTGGGAGGCTCCATGCCGAAAAAGTCGCACGAACCGATGCCGAAGATTTCGGATGCCGAGTGGCAGGTGATGCAGGTGCTTTGGGATGAGTCGCCGCTGACTGCGGCCCAGGTCGTCGAGCGGATCGCGCAAGAGCAGGACTGGTCGCCGCGCACGGTCAAGACGATGCTCGGGCGGCTGGTGCAAAAAGAAGCGCTGGCATTTACACAGGAAGGCAACCGTTACCTGTATCGCCCGGCAGTCTCGCGGTCGGCGTGTTTGCGGGATGCGAGCAAGAGTTTTTTGAGCCGTGTGTTTTCAGGGGACACGCGGTTATTGCTTGCGCACCTGGTGGACGCGGGCAAGCTATCTGATGACGACGTCCAGACACTGAAGCAGATCCTTCAAGATAAGGAGCGCAAGTGATGGCATGGTTACAGGATTGGCATTCGGGGTTGGGTCCGGCCATGCAGGCGCTGGTGCAGGCGACGTGGCAGGCGTCGGTGCTGGTGATGCTGGTGCTTGCGGTGCAGATGATGTTCGGCCGATGGCTGAATGCGCGGTGGCGGTACGCGTTGTGGTCGGTGGTGGTATTGCGTTTGATGTTGCCGGTGACGCCGGGGAGTGTGGTGAGTGTATTCAATCTGTTTCGCGGTGAAGCGGAAGCGGTGGTTGTGGCGGAATTGCCGGTCGCACCGGTTGCGCCTCCGGCAGGGGTGGAGATAGAGGCGATCGATCTGAGCGGGTGGGAGCCTGTCCCCTCCGCGGCGGGCGAGCAGCCTTCTGAGCCGGTCGATCCTTGGCGCATGGCCGATATCGTGTTGGTGGCGTGGCTCGTGGGCGTGTTGCTGGTGCTGGGACTACTTCTACTCATTAATACGGTGCTTGCTGTGCGATTGCGTCAGCATGCCTCGGTCACGGACGAGCGGTTGCTGGCGTTACTCGAATCCTGCAAACGCGAGATGGGTTTGCGTCAGAACGTTCGGTTGCTGGTAATCCCGAAGCTCGCGAGTCCTGCGCTTGCGGGCATGTTCCAGCCAAAGCTTCTGGTTCCGACTGCGCTTGTTGATGAGATGCCTGAACACGAATTGCGATTCATCTTTTTGCACGAGCTGGCGCACATGAAGAAGCACGACATCGCGATGAACTGGCTGCTGATCGTGCTGGCAGCGGTTCACTGGTTCAACCCGCTGGTGTGGTTTGCGTTTGCGAGATTGCGAGCCGACCGTGAACTGGCGCGCGACGCACTGGTTTTGCGTGCAACAGGTACGGATGCAAGCCAGGCCTACGGCCAAACCATCATCCGCGTGCTCGAACAACTGACCCGCCCGCGCCTGGCAAACCCCGCGATTGCGGGCATCGGCGACGGGATGGGGCAGTTGAAGAGGCGGATACGCATGATTGCGCTGTCGCCGAAGCGACGGCCTGCGCTAACGGTAGTTGGAGTGATGTTGCTGGCGACGCTTGCGGTGATTGGATTGACGGACGCGGCGGAGCCGGGGGCGGAAGAGGCCGCAAATGTTCCAATGAGTAACGTCGAGGTGGATGACGATCCGGGCGTGGGCACTGATGCTGTAGGTGATATACATATCAAGCTGGAAGCCGGCTCTTCGACACAGACTTATAACCTGCGTGACCTGCTGGCGTCCGGTTTATATCCGGAAGACATGCCTTCTCAAGAGCGTCCAAGACGGTCAAAAATGATTGATGACATTCAATCCGCGATTGCTGAAACGGTTGGTCAATACACAGAGTGGTCTGTAAATGGCGGCAGCCAGAGCACGATTCAGCAGGTTGGTGATACGCTTGTCATCAAGACAACGTCCGCGAATCATGCGGCGATTAAGCGACTCTTGGCGGAACTTGCCGGCAAGGGCCCGGCGGATTCTGATGCGGCTGAAGCGGGTGCTATCCGGGTTTACGATCTTCGGAGTCTGTTGGCGTCCGACCCCGGTGCGAAGGATGTGCCGACGGGGCAAAGACCGACGCGTAATGAGATACTTGGCCAGATCGTTATGGCGATCGAGGCTAATGTTGGTGACTTTAATGAATGGTCTGTCAATGGTGGTGACCGCAGTTTTATCGACTTGGTGGGAGACAAGTTAATCATCAAGACGATGCCAGAGAATCACGAGGAGATTAAGCGGTTGTTGGGGCAGTTAGACAAGGGGATACAGACGCGCGAGATTGGTGTGGATGATGATTCAAGCATGAATCTGATCGGTGAATGGAGCACACTTGATAGCGACCCGGACCCGGTTGTCATAACCTTTGCGGAGAATGGCGTCGCGACGATTACGGACGATCCGCACCCGACAGAGACCTACAGGTACACACTGCATGGTGACCAATTGCTCTTGAAGCAAGGGGGGGACACGCTTGAGTTCACATATCGATTGATGGGCAGTGAAGATTTATTAGTGACCTTTAACGGCAATACGACCCCGTTTACCCGGTCTTCCACCAAACCCATCCAGACTTCTTTGGATCAAGTCATCCGGGTGAACTTCAAGGAAAACCGGTTAGCTAATGTCATCGATTATGTGCGCAACGTGACCGGCACGAATATCTACGTCAATTGGCGGGCGTTGAAAGCGGTGGGGGTGGCTATGGACACTCAGATCACGTTCCAGTTAGACGGTCCGGAAGTGACCGGCCGATCGGTGTTGGAGCGTGTATTGGAATTGGCCTCGGAGAGCAGCACTGAGCCGATTACTTTTGGCATCCGTGGTCGTGTCGTGGTCGTCAGCACTCAAGCAGATGTTGTTGCTGCGCAGGTCGGCTACCCGATTGAGATTCCATCCGCGGATAAAGACCGCGAAGCAACCATGCAGGCCTTGAACAAGCTCAACCATCCGATCCCGATCAACTTTGAGAGCAACCGGCTTGCGAATATTCTGGACTATTTTCGCAATGTGACGAAGGTCAACTTGTTCGTTGACTGGGCCGCGTTGAAACAGGCGGGCGTTTATCAGGACGCGCTTGTTTCATTGAAGCTCAATAACATCGATGCTGCCGAAGCCTTGAGACTCGTCCTGCACCAGGTGTCTTATGGCGCCGAAGAGCGGATTGAATTCCGTGTGATCGACGGGGTTGTCACCATCGCCACTACAAGCAAGCTGGTCTCTGCGCCAACTATGGAAGAGGTTGAGGCCGAGGTAGCCCGGACGTCCGGGCAGAAGCTGCGTCAGCCCATACGTGTCGATTTTGACAACGTCCCGTTCGAGGATGCGGTGCAAACGATCGGCGACAAGTTGGGTATGCCTGTGTACGTGAACTGGGCAAGGCTGAAGGAGGCGGGGGTCGAGCCGACAACGGCGGTGTCGCTGCGTACCGGGGAAATGCCCGGGGATGAGGTGCTCAATTTGGTGTTTCAGGTGATGTGGGCCAAGGCGCAATACAAGGGTTACAACAGCCCGGCGTTTATCCTCGCGAAAGGTACCGTGGCGATTTCGACCGAGCGTGACCTGATCAATCCTGATACACGCGTGTACGACATCCGGCACCTGTTACGTGCGGCCGAAGCGGATGTTGAGCCATTGCCGTTAGCACCGCGTGCCGATGAGGCGGTACCGGAGCATGTTGAACGTGACACACCCAGCCGGGCGCAACAGGTCGAGCAGGTTGCTACTACAATCCGTAAGTCGGTGGGGTATTACGACGAGTGGGAAGCGAACGGCGGAGACATCAGTTCGATTTCCGAAGAAAACGGGAACCTGATTGTCAAGACGACACGTAAGAATCACAAGGCAATTGAACATCTGTTGGCGCAGTTGGGTGAGGGGGCGCAGGCGCGTGATCGCGAAGAAGACAAGGCGGACAACGATTGAGCTGGGGGGCGAATTTGTTGTAATGCGAGCCGGCGTGTCCACACGCCGGTGAGGGGACGTGTTTTATTCGGTGGGGGTAGGGGAATGGAATCGGGGGGATGCCGGGGTGGGGACACCCCGGCTCGCGATCACGGCTCGCAGCAATCGTGTTTCGCAGGGATTGGGTTATGGGGTGCGTTGGCGGTTGATGTAGTGGATGACGTTGTTGAAGTAGGCGGCGTCCTTGACGGGTTTTGTTGAGCCACCTTCGGCCCACCACGGGGTGTTGACAGGACGGGTGAAGGATTGGTTGAGTGTTTGTGTGGTCAGGCGTTTGATGAGTTTGCGTATGACCTTGGGTTCAGCGGAAGGGTCGGCGTCGAGCAGGATGTGTACGTGGTCGTTGTCAGGTTGCGGCGGAGCGGCGCTGGTGTGATGGGTCCAGCCGCATTGGGCGCACAGTGCGGGTAAGGCGTTCTGGATTGTCTGGCGTTGTGGTTGTGTGAGGTAAATAGCCGGGCCGCGCATGTTTGATCGTTCGCGGTTGAGTCGGTCATCGTCGCGATAGATGAAGGGTTGGCCGGGGGTGTTGTGTTTTCGGTCGACGGTGGGTTCGTCGCTGCCGTGCAGTCTTGAGCCGTAGGTCCCGAAGGTGATGTGCCAGACGGTTCGCCCCGGTGGAAGTAGTTGCATGAGGGGGATTGTATTCGAGGTTTTCAGTGATCGCGAGCCGGCGTGTCTCACGCCGGTGTGGTGAGGTTTTATTTAGGTGGGGAGGGGAAGGGAATCGGGGGGATGCCGTGATGGGGACATCACGGCTCGCGGTGATCGCGGCTTGCAGTGAGTGGGGGAGTGCGGACAAGAGCGCGTCGTGGCCGATGTGGTTAAACGGGATCGTTGTCGAGTAGGTCGGGGCGGCGATTGCGGGTGCGTTCGAGGGCTTGGTCGGCTCGCCATTGGGCAATGCGGGCATGGTCGCCGCTTAGGAGAATCTCGGGGACGTCCATGCCTTCCCAGGTTCTTGGGCGGGTGTAGTGGGGGTGATCCAAGAGACGTTGCGCGCCGGGGGAGAAGCTGTCGTGGTGGGCGGAGTCCTGATGGCCCAGTGCACCGGGGATTAAGCGGACGATGGCGTCGATCAACACCATGGCTGGGAGTTCGCCGCCGGAGAGGACGTAGTCGCCGATGGAGATTTCTTCGATGGGATCGAGTTTCTGGATGACACGTTCGTCGATGCCTTCGTAATGGCCTGCGATCATGAGGAGGCGCGGCTGCTTGGCGAGTTGTTCGACGCGGGGTTGAGTGAGGGGTTTGCCTTGGGGCGTCAGGAGGATACGCGTGGCGGGGCGATCGTCCTGGGCTTCGACGGCCTGGACGGCATCCCAGACGGGCTGACATTGGATGACCATACCGGGGCCGCCGCCGAAGGAGGGCTGGTCGACTTTGGAGTGTTTGTTCTGCGTGTAGTCGCGGATGTCGGTGATGTGGTAGCTGACGACGGGGTCTCTTACATCCTCCGGATTGGCCGGGCTGGTGACGGGTTCGGCGGCGCGTCTAAGGATGCTTGAACCGAGCACGTTAATGAACATGTCGGGGAAGAGGGTGAGGACGTCGATGCGTGTTGGTGAGCCATTAGCCATTAGCCGTTAGCCTTTAGCCTTTAGCTGATTGCTTTGGGGGTATTTGTTGTGATTAATTGTACTTGAGCGATAAGCCGCAAGCGGCTTATAAAAAAACACACCCACGGACGGCCGTGTTGGGCATCCGTGGGTGAATGGTTTATTGCGTCCAAGGATTACCGTCGTGGGGACACGCCGGCTCGCGTCAGAGTCACGCCTTTTTGGCGGGGGCTTCGAGGATGCCGGCCTTGATGAGCTGTGCGGAGACGGTCTCGCTGGGTTGGGCGCCGACGCTCAGCCAGTACTTGACGCGATCTTCCTTGCAGGCGAACTGTTTGGATTCGTCCTTGTTGGCCGGGTCATAGGTGCCCAGTTCTTCGATGGGCCGGCCATCGCGCGGGCTGCGCTGGTCGATAGCGTTGAGTCGATAGACCGGATGGTGTGTGCGTCCGAAGCGCTTGAAGCGTAGCTTAACCACGTTTAAACCTCTGTGCTGTCTGAAGATACATCCCGTACGGGGCCGCCGACACCCACCGCGTCGGACCGGCGAATCGGGGATTGTAACGGATATTGTGTTGGGGGCCAAATGGGGTAATGGAATCGTGGGGACACCGGCGTGGAGACACGCCGGCTCGCGGGCTATCGCCCTTCGAGGAGGCGGTGGCCCAGGAAGTCGTTGAGGTCGTAGATTTCGGTGATCTGATCGACGACGGTCTGGACATCGTATTCGATGCGGATAAATTCGACGCAGTCGTCGTCTAGGATGGCGTAGCTGGCGCGGGGGTCGCGGTCACGGGGCTGGCCGACGCTGCCGGGGTTGACGATGACTTTTTCGCGTTCGGAGAAGGTGTGTTTGCCGCCGAGGTCTCCGGGGGGATAGAAGTCGGGCTCGTCGGTGAAGACGCCGGGGACGTGGGTGTGGCCGCAGAAGCATCGGCCTTCGGTGCGGTCGAAGATGGCCTGCATCTTGCCGGGGCTTGTCATCACATCGTCGGGGAAGATGTATTCGTTAATCGGTCGGCGTGGTGAGGCATGAACCCACAACGCGCCGTCGACTTTATTGCGGATCAGTAGATTACCCAGGAATTCCCAGCGTTTTTTCTGTTTGACCGGGTCTGGTTCGAGCTCGAACTGCCTGCGTGTCCAGAACGCGGCCTGCTCGGCACTGGTATTGAAGCTGGTGGGTTCAAACAGCACGGCAAAGTCGTGGTTACCCATCAGCGCGAATTCGCAGCGTTCCATGACGACGTCGAGGCATTCGACGGGGTTCGGGCCGTAACCGATGATGTCACCGAGGCAGACGATCCGCTTGATCTCTCGGCGGTCGATATCGGCCATCACGGCCTTGAGGGCGGTGGCGTTGCCATGGATATCGGAGATCAGGGCGGTGGTCGGCATGGGGTGGGTCGGATTTCGGGTATCGGTATTCGGGTATCGGAAACACATTTACCAACGATCAACGCCGGTCCTGAGTAAAGCGAAGGGCCGGGTATCGGGCGGATGGCTTCACATCACTTTACTTCCCATATCTTCCAGCCGGCTATCGCAGTTACCGGTCGAATTAATAAGCCCAAAGTGTAGGCGGGCGGGCGATTTATCGCCAGTGGGCGGGCAGATTCGCTCGGCGTAGCTATATTAGGTTCGCATGGTCGATTCTGTTGATCCATCTCAGCCCGAGAGGGGGGGGCAAACGGCCCCGCAGCGCATGCTGATCATCCGCCCGACGGCGTTGGGGGATGTGTCGCGGACGGTGCCCGTGTTGGCGACGCTGCGCAAGGCTTATCCGGATGCCAAGATCGATTGGCTGGTTGCCAAGGTGTTTGCCCCGGCGGTGAAGCATCACCCGATGCTCAACGGCGTCGTTGAGTTCGATCGCAAGGCATTATCCGGTTTCGGCCTGAGGCCGACAGCGACACGCGCGGGCATGCGGTTCGGCAGATTGTTGCGCGAGAAAAAATACGACGCGGTGTACGACATGCAGGGGCTGTTCCGTTCCGGGCTGTTTACGAAGCTGACCAAAGCGAAGCGGCGTGTCGGGTTTGCCAACGCTCGGGAGCTTGGCTGGCTGGGTTACAACGTGCGTCATCATGTGGATGCGAAACTGCACACGGTAGACCGCATGCTTGGTTTGCTCAAAGCCGACGGGCTTGAAGCGGTTCATGACATGCGCTTGTACCTGAGCGATGAAGACAAAGCCTGGCTTAAGCAGTTCAAAGAGGAGCACGGCATAGGTGACGGGGGCTATGCGTGTATCGCGCCGACAGCGAGGTGGGGATGCAAATGCTGGCCGATCGATCGGTACGGACAGATCGCGCGTCGGTTGATCGAGTCGGGTAAGGCGGGCGATAAGTTAGTTTTGATCGCTTCGCCGGATGAGCGCAACCAGGTGCTGGCGATGTATGAAACGCTGATGGGCGATGGTGCGACCGGGGGTGATCTGCGTGAGCGCGTTGTGTTTCCGGAAACGACAGTCGGCCGGATGATGGCGTTACTCAGTGAGGCGCGCGTGCTTATTTGTAATGATTCGGCGCCGTTGCATATCGCGGTGGGTTTCGATCGACCGGTCGTTGCACTGTTCGGCCCAACGGACCCGGCACTTGTCGGGCCTTACCGCCGAGATTCGAGCGTGATCAGGCCTGCAGATGCACATCAATATGAAGCGAACTACCGCAAGCACAACGACGACCCGACCCTGATCGCGAAGATTACGGTGGATGAGGTGTGGGAGAAGTTAGTCGGGCAGATGGGGTAACCGGCATCTTGATGTATCAGGGCTTGTGGTGTTGATGCGATCCGGCGTAAGCTGATTGTGTGCAACATAAACCGGGCAGCGATCAACGGTCTGATTCAGAGCTGGTGGATGCCGCCAACCTTGGTGGTTCGGCCGGCGCGCGGGCGTTTGAAGCGTTGTACTACCGGTACCGGGATTGGGTGGTGAATACCGCCTACCGGTTCACTCAGGACCGGGACGCTGCGCTTGATGTCATGCAGGAGGTATTCATCTACCTGCTTAGCAAGTTCCCGGGGTTTGTGCTGGCGGCAAAACTCACGACGTTTCTTTATCCGGTGATCAAACACACCGCGATGGCGGCGAGGCGGAAGTCGGCGCGGTTTGCCGGCTCGGACGAGATTTTGGCGGGTCTGCCTGCGCCAGACAGGGCCGGGCCGGGGGATAGCGACGAGATTGAACATGTACTGGCCGGCCTGCCCGCGCAGCAGCGGGAGGTTTTGCTATTGCGCTTCGTAGATGGGTTGAGCATCGAAGAGGTCGCTTTGGCGCTCGATATCCCTGCCGGAACCGTTAAATCCCGGATTCATCACGCAATCCGCACCTTGCGGCAGGACCCTGCTACAAAAAAATATTTTGAAGATTGAACCTTTCATGGGCGTTGCGCCCTTCACCTGTTGGAGATCAGTTATGCCCACACGGGATACACGACAATCCGAGCCTGATAACCTGCATCTGCCTGACGAATTGGCGGAGCGTTTGTCGGCCATGCACGACAGGCGGGTGTTTGTTCCGCCGGACGTGGACCGGGCGGTGCTGGACGCTGCGGAAGAACACTTCGGGCAGGAGCGTGCGGTTACGCGTCGGTTGTGGCTGCGATTTGCCGGGCCTATCGCGGCTGCTGCGATGATCGGGCTGGGTGTGTGGGTTACCTGGCCGGGCTCGGGCCCGAAAACGGTGCGGCCGATGCCCGTGGTGCGGGGGGATGCGGATCAAAACGGCACGGTGGACATCCTGGATGCGTTTGCGATAGCGCGCGTGATCGATGCGGGGCAGTCCGCACCGCCCGGATGGGACTTCAACGCAGATGGAAAGATCGACCACGACGATGTGACGGTTGTGGCTGGTTTGGCGGTGAGTGTTTCCGGGGATGGGGATGATGAACCATTCCGGGGGCGGGGGGCGTCGTCATGAGCGTACTTCTCGCGTGGATGATTTCGCTAGTTGTTTGCTTGGGTGCAGTACCGGAATCCGATGTGGCCGACCAGAGCGGGGTACGTTTTACCACGGTTGATATCTATCTGGATTCAGGCGACACGCCGTTGGCCGCGTATCAGCTTCAGTTCAAGGCAAGCACCGGCGATGTGAAGATCGTCGGCATCGAAGGCGGGGAGCATGAAGCGTTCAGCGAGCCGCCTTACTACGATCCCGAAGCGATCCGGCAGGAACGTGTCATCATCGCGGCGTTCAACACATCTGACGCTTCGCAACTGCCGGCCGGCAGGACGCGCATCGCGACGATTCATTTGCAGATCAGCGGGGATATTCAGCCGCATTATCAGGTTGATTTAACTGTCGCTGCCGACCCACAAGGCGAGCGGATTAAAGCCGCCGAAGCAGAACTTGAGGAACCAAAGGCATGAAAGAGCAGGTATTCAAATGGGTGTCGAGTTGTTTGTCCGTGATCGCCTTGTGTTGCATGCTGTTGATGCCTGGCTGTGAGACTTCAAGCCAACCGGGGGCCGGCTCAAATCAGTGGCAATCCCCAAGCGTTGTTGCCAAGTGGGAGCATACACTCGAACCATCTGCAGGTACGAATATGCTGACCGAAGATACTGTCTTCATCAGCCGTGAATCAATGCGGGATCAACAAAAAACACAGGGAGACAACATTCCCGGTTGCGGTGTGATGCTAGGCCTGATGCCGGTACCGGATTCGGAAGCGATTGAACATGTGCCTCTGCCGTTAGCGCATACGGATGTGAATGCAATTATCTGTGGGTACATCTCAAGTGTGCGGGTGTCGCAGCAATTTAAGAATCCTTACGACACGAAGATCGAAGCGGTGTATGTGTTCCCGCTGCCGCAGAACGCGGCGGTGAACGAGTTTGTCATGACGATCGGTGATCGGCGGATACGCGGGATCATCCGTGAACGTGAAGAAGCGGAACGGCTATACAAGGAAGCCCGCGCCCAGGGGTATCGTGCATCCTTGATGACGCAGGAGAGGCCGAACATTTTTACGCAGAAGGTCGCGAACATTGAGCCGGGCAAGCAGATCGATGTGGATATCCGTTACTTCAACACGCTTGCGTACAGCGACGGGTATCTGGATTTTGTATTCCCGATGGTAGTGGGGCCGCGGTTTAATCCGCCGGAGATGAATGGTGGCATCGGCGCCGTCCCGCGCGGGGCGCGAGGGAGTTTGGGCCAGCAAACAGAAGTGCGGTATCTTCGGCCGAACGAGCGCAGTGGCCACGACATTGCGCTGACTGTGGATATCGATGCGGGCGTTCCGATTGAGGAACTGGTTTGCAGCAGCCATGAAGTCAAAGCAATACGCGGCGACGAGACCTCGGGCTACCGAGTTGAGCTATCCAAGAAAGATTCGATCCCGAACAAGGATTTCGTATTGCGGATCAAGGTGGCGTCGGACGCGGTGCGCTCGGGGCTGTTGACGTATCAGGATGAAAAGAGCGGTTACTTCTCGTTGTTGCTTGTGCCCCCGGACGAGTTGGGATCGTTACCGAAACACCCGATGGAGATGGTGTTCATGCTGGATTGTTCAGGCAGCATGAACGGCAAACCTATTGACCAGGTGAAAGACGCGGTTCGATTTGCGCTCAATGAACTTGGGCCGGAGGACAGCTTCCAGATCATCCGTTTTTCCAACGATGCCTCGGCGCTGGGCAAGTCACCCTTGCCCGCGACGGATAAGAATAAAAAGCGCGGCTTGAAGTATGTAAAGCAGCTTGAAGGCACCGGCGGGACGATGATGGTGGAAGGGATCAAAGCGGCGCTGGACTTCCCGCACGATCCTGAAAAACTGCGCGTTGTGTGTTTCATGACCGACGGTTACATCGGCAACGAAGCGGAAATCCTCCATGAAGTAAAACAGCGCGTCGGCGCAGCGCGCATCTTCAGCTTCGGCGTGGGCTCTTCTCCGAACCGTTACCTGCTGGAACGTATGGCAAGTATCGGCAGGGGATCGAGCGCGTATCTGGGGCTTCATGATGATGGCGCTGAGGTAATGGGCCGTTTTCTGGAACGAGCAAGCCGACCCGCGATGACGGATGTGCGGGTCGATTGGCGTGGGGCGAAGGTAGCGGAAGTTTATCCAAGCGATGCAAGCGACCTGTTCGTCGGCAAGCCGATCGTTATCACCGGCCGGTTTACGGGTGAGATGCCGAAAGATATCGCGGTTGCAGGCAAAGTTGGTGGCGAGCCTGTGCTGGTCGACGTTCAAGTGAGTCTTGAAGGTGAAAGCCAGGATCGTGATGCGCTGGCTGGCGTCTGGGCCCGAGCCTGTATTGCTGATCTATCTGACCGGCAGGCCTATGAAGGCGATCCGCACGGCGAACTGGCTGGGCAGATCACGCGCCTGGCGCTGGATTACAACCTGATGAGTGCTTACACCTCGTTTGTCGCAATCGACGCCAGCGGGCGTACGGCCGGCAACGAGGGCGTGACGGTGAACGTGCCCGTCCCCGTGCCGGACGGCGTGCGGTACGACACGACGGTTCAAGAATAAAAGTCCAGTTCCTAACCCAACCTAAAAGATGAGGGCCTATCATGCGCGCGTATCATGCCGTACTGTTATTGTTCGCACTGACATTTTCTGTTCTGCCGGGCTGTATGAGGTATACGGTCCCCGGGCCGGGTGCTCCGATGGAAGCGTTTGGCGTGGTGTCCGCTGACCAGCGCGACCAGTTAACTGATCAACAGATCCAGCATGAACTGGCCCGCAAACCCCTGGTTTCGTTTCCCGCAGGGATTTGTCTTGCACATGTGCAGAGCACGGATTACCGCAACGCACACGGGTACGCCTATGGCCGAGGGGCCTACAGCGTAGTCACGATGCGTGAGGTGGAAACCGAAGATCAGCTTAACCGTCTTGCATCCATGCCGATGGTTCGTGGTGTTGCGACTGTCAACCGGCTCTTGCTGCCATCGCAACTGAATTCGGACATGGAGCTTCGCCAGGCTGCCGCGAAACTGCACACGCAGGTGCTCTTGATCTATACCTTCGACACACACTTCTACCACGAGGACAACGCAACGCCCCTGGATGTGATCACGCTGGGCTTCGGCGGCCACAAGAAAGTGCGCATCACCTGCACCGCTTCCGCGGCGCTGCTGGATGTGCGAAACGGTTATATCTATGGCGTCGCCGAGGCCACCACCCGAAGCGAGCAGGACACCAGCTCGTGGAATAATGAAGCCGGGGTCGACGAGTCCCGTCGCAAGGCCGAGTCCGAAGCGCTTGAGAAGCTGGTTGATGAGTTGTCGGTAACGTGGTCAAACATCATTCGGCAATACGCGGGTGTGTATAAGACCGTAACAGATTGAGACGTTTTGGTTTAGCACCGGTGGCTTGAGCAATAGCAATGCCAATGGCCTTAGTCTATGCGCAATTCGGTAAAACCGGTTTGATATTATGCCGGCCATCACAACTTATTGTGGTTGTCGATGGGGCCGTATCATCTATACAGTGGGTGGAGTCGTCATTCAGATAACGGTACACCTAAAGAGTTTCTGTGCCGCAGCGCCAATTAGCGATGAACGGGACGGGATGCTGTCGCATTACGCTATACGTGTCGTAAACGATTCATATTAAAAAAGTCGTTTTCCTATTTTAACATTTTGGACTCACGAAGCAGTGGCTTCACCCGCACGGGCATAATTGTGACCTTGTATCTTTCTAAAAAACAAGGCGAAATCGGACGGTTTTATGTATTCGCTTGATACATAAGCCCATATAGTCTTAAACCTCCGTTGTTAAATCATTAACACACGAACATCAAACATTATTTAGATTAATAGTCAGAAATGAATTGACAGCAACAATTGTTTTACGCTATAAAAACTCCGTACGAAATGTGCCACGACAACATGGGGGAATAACCGGGCAATCAGTTCTTGCCTATTCGGCACCCACATTAACGTCTCAAATGGTGGAGGAGTGGTTGGAGGATAAAATCGAGGGATGCTGTCACATGCAATTTACGAGAGTTATCTATCGATAGATAATTCCCGGTTTCTGTGCGCGCTCAAAGTCATCTCTCACTGTGTTTTTTGATGCAAATGTTCATGGCCAAAAGAAAAGCCGTGAGCGTTTGCGTGTGCCCATGTAAACAACGGTTACGAAATACTAAGGTCTTCGGTAAACACCCGGAAGATTCAGCCAAAGAGAGGCATGCTCATGTCACGCAAGCAAAAGAAGCGAGTCCTGCGAACGAAACGTCGTGAATGGTACCAGCGGTGGTTGCGTAGACAAGAACAAGAGCGGCAGAGCCGACCGATATTTGAAGCGCTGGAACCCAAGCTGCTTCTGTCCGGTGCTACCTACTATGCCGACGACTTCCAGATCTATGACGATGTGAACAGCTCCGGCACGCTCGACGCCGGCGACATCGTCACACTGGATGGGTTCGGCGGCGGGACCGCGGTCTTTGGTACGGATGCCTTTGATGTCATCCAGGATGCGGTGAATGCTGCCTCGGTGGACGACATCATCCAGGTGGGCGACGGCACATTCGTCGGCAACGTCACGATCGACAAAGACCTGACGCTGCTGTCGCAAAACGGCTATACCTCCACGACGATCCAGGGCGTATCCGGGCTGGGCAATCTCGGCACGGTTACGGTGACCAACGCCACCACGGGCGTTCAGATCGGAGATGGCGGGCAGGGCTTTACGATCATCGGGATCGATAACGGTGCGCCGGGCGTCGAGAATGCAGCGGTCTACTTCCAGGGCGGCCACAGCGGCGCGGTGATCCGTGGCAATGATATTGTCGCCAACGGGGATCACGGCCTGCTGACAGAGTACGGCGCGACCATTGACAGCTTCGTTATTGACGGCAACATCTTTTCCGGCCAGACGTTCGTCGGCGCTAATCCTGCCGGTGATGGGTTTGGCGCTCAGTTCTCGTTAGCGAACGTGCCACGACAGTTAGTGACTATGGGCGGCGGAACCGGTGGGGGCAACACCAGCAATATTACTTTTACGAACAACCAGGTCGTCGGCACGGCCGGCGGCACAAGCCTGACGGATAACGCCGGCGCCGCTACGACTGCGCACGAGCAGGGCAATACGCTGGTGACGATCGACAGCGCCGGCGCGGTGATCACCGACAACACTTTTGCAGGGACCACCCAGCGCTACGGCTCGAGCCTGCGCGCACGCGGCAGTAATGTCGTGATCGTCGGTAACACGTTCGATGCTTCCGGGCAGACCGCGACGACGAACTTCATGTATCTTGCCAACGGCGCAACCGCCAACGGCATTTCCACCGATCCGACCGGGCTCGGCGAAGTGGTCGGCGCCAATATCTTCGCGACCAACGCGGTCGCGGTTGAAGGCGGAAACACCGTCTATATCGCCTCCGGCGTACAGGCGACGATCGACGCGTCTGGGCCCGGTGTGGCGCTGCGCTTTGCCGGCACATTTACCGAAGATGTCGATGTCAACCAGGCCTTGTTGGTTGGCGGTGACTTGACGTTGAACGGCACGCTGACGCTGAGCGTGGCCGGGGCGACCTTGAGCGCCGGTTACAGCCCCGGCATCATCGCCAGCGGGAACCTTGCCCTGACCGCCGGCTCGATTCTTGATGCGGAAGTCAACGGCCTCACCGCCGGGACCGAACACGATCAGTATGTCATCACCGGCACGGTCGATCTCGGTGGCGCGACACTGAACGCAAACGGGACAATCAACGCGTCGATTGCCGATTCTCTGGTTTTGATCGATAACGACGGCGCTGATGCGATCACCGGCACGTTTGCAGGCTTGGCGCAGGGCGCTTTGCTTACGATCAATGGTGATACATTCCTGATCGATTACACCGGCGGCGACGGCAACGATGTCGAACTGATCCGCGTCCCGGCGACTGTCAGCGAGTTGTATGTGGATGACGACTGGGCGGGCACGGCGTTCGGTGATGATCCGGACGGGGCCGGGCCGGCAGGTGTCTTCGGATACAACGCGTTTGCCACGATCCAGGAAGCGATCGATGCGGCGGACGACGGCGCGGTTATCAACGTGCTTGCAGGTACGTACAACGAAGCCTTGGCCATCAACAAATCGCTTGACCTGATCGGTGATCCGGGTGATGCACTGGAAGGCGAAGGAGCCTCGGCTCCGGTGCTTGACGGCACATCCTTGTTCGGCGTGTTCGGGGCGACGATCACCGGCGCATCCAGCACTGTACTGATCGACGGCTTTACGTTTGCCAACTGGTTTACCGGCGGCGTTTCGGTTGAAGACGGGCAAGTCACGTTGTCCGACTCCACGATCGATGGGCCTTTGGTTGGCGTGAGCGTGGATGGTGGGTCGGCGACGGTCGACGCATCGATCCTGACCAACGCCGGGATTTTCGGTGTTGAAATAGTTAATGGCGGCAGCGCTCAGGTTACGGGCAGCCAGATCATCAACGCGAATACCGCAGGCGTCAGCGCATCGGCAGGCAGCGCGGATATCAGCGAAAGCGTTATCAGTGGTAACGCCACGGGTGTGCTGGTAGGGGCGACCGGTTCGGCGACCGTCTTTGGCAGTAGCCTGGCGGGCAACACCGTCCGAGCAATCAGTAACTCCTCAGCGACAAAAGTGAATGCCTCTGGTAACTATTGGGGCACGGTGACACAAGCGGGTGTCGCCGCGCAGACACTGGGCCTGGTGGACTTCAGCCCGTTCCTGGTCAGCAGCGCCGATACCGACGCACTCGCGGCCGGGTTCCAGGGGGACTTCAGCACGATACATGTGACGACACTTGGTTCACAGAGCGGGACGGATGGGCGTCTACAGGAAGCGGTGGACATGGTCGACGCCAGCGGCACCGTCCATGTGCTCAACGGCCAGTACAACGAATCGAACACCACGATCAGTCAGTCACTGACACTGGAAGGCGAAAGCCGATCCGGTGTGATCATCGCGCCCGAAGCGGTGGACGATCACGCCAACGGCGGATTTGCCGGCACGTATCAACAGGGCCTGATCGTTGCCGCGGACGATGTCACGATTCAGACATTGACGATCGACGGCGAAGCCAACGCCGCGCTATCGCCCAACGATCACAACTTCCGCATGGGTATCACCACCGCCGACGGCGGCAGCTTCGATAACCTGCACGTCGATGATGTGACGATTCAGAACATCTACCGCCGGGGTATCTACATCGGCAGCACGACATCGACCGGTCACGTGGTTGAAAACAGCCTGATCACCGATGTGACGCGTAACGACGGCATCATCTCGATCGGCGAAGCGCAGTTCCTCTACAACACGATCAGCAACGTCAACGGAGACAATGCAACCGCCAGCGCCGCGGCGATCCGAGGCTATTCCGAGGCTACCTTCATCGGCAACGATATCAGCAACGCCCTGTGGGGCATTGTCGGTGACACGAGCGCGACGATCCTGGATAACACTATCGATGATGTCTCGGTCGGCATCGTGATGAACAACCTGTTCTACGACGGCACCAACGCCGGCGCATCGCTTGTTACGATTCAGGGCAACCAGATCACCAACATCCGGGATACCGGCTACGTGATGTACGGGATCGGCATGAGCCTGGTGAATCTCGCGGATGGCAGCATGATCGGCGGGCCGAACCCGGGCGATGAAAACATCATCGACATCTCCAGCGGCAGCGATGTGATCGGCATGAACGTCTGGTGGAACCCGGGCGAAGTCACGATCCAGAACAACCAACTCACCGTCGGCGATCAGAACACCGGTATCCTCGTTCAGTACACGCCTGACTTGAGCAAGGTCACGCAGATCGTCGGCAACACGATCCAGGGCACCGGCCGGGCCGGCACGGGTATCCTGCTGACCGAAGGTGAAGACCACGGCAACGCGGTCGCGGTTATTTCGGATAACGACATCAACGATCTGGAAACGGGTATCGAACTGGCCTTGACCAGCAGCGATCGCCAGATCAGCGCGACGCTCAGCAATAACGCGATTACGAACAACGACCTCGGCTTGAAGCTGTCGGAATACGATGCGGACACGAACGGCTACGACGTCACCATCGCCTCGCTGGATGATCTGTCCGGCCTGACCGGCAACGATGTGGGCATCCTGGTGGACGGCGGGTCGCTGTCACTCACCGGTGTTGTACTCAGTGGCAACGACATCGGCTTGCAGGTTGATGGCAATGGTGAAGCTACTCTCACTGGCGGATCGATTACCGCGACAACAGTCGGCGCGCAGATCCTCGGCAGCGGCCTGACGCTTGATGGCGTGACCATCAGCGGGGCGGCAACCGGTATCGATCAGACAGCCGGCAACCTCACGTTGCTCAACAGCTTCGTCAACAGCAGCACAATAGGCATCTCCGTCGATAACGCCAACGCGTTAGTCGAAGGTACGGACCTGGCGGGCAACTCGGTCGGCATCCGTGTCAGCAGCGATGCACAGGTGGATGCGGGCGGCGGCGGCAACACGGGCCTCGGTACCAGCGCCGGCGGCAATACGCTGACCGGTTACTCGGGCCTTGCAGGCAATTACGCCATCCAAAACCTGAACGAAGACGCGGCGGGCAATGTTGATGTCTATGCACAAGGCAACGACTTCGGCTCGAACCTGTCGGCCCTGATCGAGAATGTCGTCTATCACACCGTTGACGATGCGCAGTACACCGAAGTCCTGTTCTCGCAGGCCCCGGTACTGACCGCACCGACTATCGTGTATGTCGACGACGATTGGGCTGGTACGGCCCTCGGCGTGGATGCCGACGGCGCGGGTGGTTCGCACGGCGACGGCACGGGCTATGGTTACGATCAGTTTGCCACAATCAGCGATGCGATTGCTGCGGTCGTTAATGACGGCAGTGGTGAAGTCAGGATATATGACGGCACGTATGGCGAGCAGTTGCTCATTGACTTCGGCCTGGTCGTGACGGGCGAGAGCGAACTGGGCACGGTGATCCAGGCGCCTCCGGTGCTGACACTGGATAACAGCTTTGTTTACAGCGGGCAGACCAAGCAGTCTGTCGTCGCGGTGACCGGCGGTACGGTGACCATCCAGACATTGACGGTGGATGGCAACGGCGCGGGCAACGCGGTGGTTTCGGGCAATGATTTTGACGGCATCGGCATCCTCAACGCGAATGTCACGATCGACAACGTGACGGTGACAGGCGTGCGCGACAGCGTGCTTGCCGGCACGCAGCGCGGCCGTGCGATCTTCGCCGGTGTCGATGATGGCGGGCCTTACACGGTTACCGTCACCGACAGCACGATCGAAGACTATCAGAAGAACGGCATCGACCTGCGCGGCGTCGGCCTGACAGCCGACATCAGCGGCAACATGATCACCGGCAGCGGTGATGTCACGGTGATCGCGCAGAACGGCATCGTTATGCTCGGCGGCGCGACGGGCACGATCAGCGGCAACACGATCAGTGACCATATGTACAGCGGCACCACCGGCGGGCCTGACCTGTTCAATGACTGGCAGTCCATCGGTATTCTGCTCTACGATGCCGGCAGCGGCGTGGTGATCGACGGTAACACGATCGACGCCAATGACATCGGTATCTATAGCTGGGGCGGTACGGTCCAGGTCAGCAACAACATCCTCGGCTCATCGGTTGCCAACCGTTACGAGGGGATTCTTGTTGATCAAAGCACATCCGATCTGACCGGTAACGACATCACCGGCGGTAACATCGGTATTGCAATCGTCGCGTTCAGCGGTAGCGGCGGCAACTCCGAAGCCACACTCACGGGTAACACGATCAGCGGCGCCGATATCGGCGTGCAGATGATCGATGATGACGCCACGGTTGATCCTGTTCTGACAGTGGGTGCGGGCAACACAATCAGCGGCGGGACGACCGGCTTGCAGATCGACGGCGCTGGTACACAGATTACGGGCCTGTCGCTTAATGACCTGTCGTTCACAGGCCAGAGCGGCGACTACGTCACGCTGCTTAACGGCGCGCTGGATAACCTTGTCGTCGATGCTTCGGCAGTGACGGTTGATGGCACGATCGGCGCGAGCCTGACGCCGGCGCAGTTGGCTGCTGCGGAAGCGAAGATCACCGATCAGTTGGACGATGGGGCACTTGGCCGCATCCAGTTGCAGGGCGGTCTGATCGTCGTCACCCCGACGCTGTCGCCGACGGCTGCGGACAACGACTACATCCGCATCAAGAACGCGATCGAAGCCGCTACGGCGGGCGACACCATCATGTTGCTGCCCAATGGTACGGACAGTGTCTTTAACTGGGATGAAGTCAACGCGTTGGCGTCATGGGAACTGGGCAACGACGGCGTTGCGGCAACCGATGACGATTGGGGCATCCTGCTGGGAGACGGCCAGAATGATGTGACCGTCACCGCCAACACGGCTGACAACATTTCGATCCAGGGCCCGGGCGATATAACGAGCTTCGACCTGGAAGGCGTGTTCCTTGCCTTCGATAACGGCACGAACACCGGCTGGACGTTCGAGAACTTCGGCATCCTCGACTTCGACAACGCGATCGGCTTTTACTATTCGGGTGATGATTATTCCGACCTGACGATCAATAACATGCACATCCGCGTGGCGGCTGACGACGCGACCGACAGCTTCCAGAACATCGGTATCCACTACGCACGCGGCACGAACATCACCATTACCAATAACCTGTTCGAGTTGGATGGTAGCGGTGACGGCACCACGTTCGCGATCCAGTCGAACACACACGGCGGGACGAACTACGACGGTTTGAACATCAGCGGCAACCAGATCGTTGTGATGAACGGTGGTGGTGAAAACATCTACGGCATCTGGGAAAACGGCCACGCCCACCAGAGCAACATCACCGTCTCGGGCAACAGCTTCAGCGGCAACGCCGGCAACACCGGAACCCAGGTAGCCTTCCGCGTGACCTCGCATTCCGGCGCTTCGAGCACGGTCAGTTATGACAACAACACCGTTGACCAGGCTGATGTGGCTTTCGATTGGCTCGACGTCTACTACGGCAGCCCGATCGATTACACCGGCACACTGCCGGTCGAGATGAACGGCAACATCGTGACCAACTCGGGTGTCGCCTACGACATCGGCGGGATCATGGGTTCCGCCAACATCACCGGCGGCAGCATCACCGGCGCGTCCGGCATCGGTGTGCAGATCGCTGACGGTAACTCGGCGATGGTCAGCGGTGTGACCCTCCAGAACCTCGACACCGGCATCCTGGTCGGCGGTTCGGCCACCATCATCGGCAACAGCTTCGACAACGCCAACGACAACCTGGTTGATATCCAACTGGCATCCACCGCTACCGCTATCACGATCGGTGCAGGCAACACCTTCGGCGGCGACGATTATTACATCGAGAACCTCTCCGGCCTGGGTATGAACCTGGTCGGTCTCGGTTCGATCTACGATGAGGTCGACAACTTCCGCATCGAAGACAAGATGTATCACGCAGCCGACGACGCAGCCAGCGGCCTGATCCGCGTGGTGGCGGGTAATCTATACGTGACGACACCGGGCACAGGCCTGAGTAATGAACTGATCCAGAACGCGGTCAACGTGGCGGCGGTAGGGGACACCGTCAATGTTGAAGCCGGCACGTTCAACGAAGACCTGCTTATCAGCACCGAAGGCGTGAAGGTCATCGGTCAGGGTCAGGGTGTGACGATCATCGACCACACCGGCCAACCCGGCAACAACAATGCCGGCGTCTATCTCACGGCCGACGACACCGAGCTTCGCAGCCTGTCCGTGACCGGCAACAATGCCAGCAGCACGCCGCGCTACGGTGTGAAGGTTGCGGATGTCGACGGCGTTGTCCTTGATGGCGTGACCATCAGCGACAGCTACCGTACGGGCCTGGACATCCTCGGTGCCAGCAACATCACGTTGAACAACCTTGTGTCTGAAAACAACGGTGGCGCAGGCATCTTCATGACCGATGTCAACGGTGCATCGTTGAGTAATATCACGACCAGCAACAACCCATGGATCGGCATCTCCATCGCGACATGGGGCCGATACACACCGCTTGGTACAAGCGGCATCGTCTTCAGCGGCACGAACAGCTTCGGTGAAACCGCGACCGACAACGGCGGCTTGCAGCTTGAGATGGGTAACTACAACGATCCGCTCAATCCCGAACTGATCTCCTGGTCGAGCAACCCGGCAGATAACGCGGATGTCACGTTCCTCTCGGCGGACTTTGGTTACGCCCTGAGCGGCCCGACGTCAGACAATGACAACCTCTACACACGCTTCTACCAGACGCTTGTTGAGGCAGAAGCCGCCGCAGCCGGTTCGCCGGATCATATCGCAGCTAATGATCGCTACATCCAGGAGGCCGACGATTCCAACGGCCTGCCGAACAGCGGCCCGACGCAGTTGTACGTCTTCGATAACGCCGGCAACACGATGAGCATCCAGGCGGCAGTCGATGCAGCCGTCGACGGTGACACGATCAACGTGGCGGCCGGTACGTTCGAAGGTACGGTCGATGCGAACAAGAGCGTCACGATCGACGGTCAGGGCTTGAGCAGCATCATCGATGCCGGCGGCGTTGCGTCGCACGGCGTGCTGGTTCATGCGGATGACCTGGTCCTGAGTAACCTGCGTATCACTAATGCCAACGATGCCGTGCGGTTCGACGCGGTTGTTGATGGCGTTCAGTTGTTGCATGTCCAGGCAGACAATGCCGCACGTGGTGTCAGCGTTCAGAGTTCCTTGACGGACCTGATGTTCGACGACGTCACGCTGACCGGCAACGGGACAGGCATGCGTGTCGCGACACTCGGCGCGATCGTCGGCTTCGACCTGCTCAACAGCGCGTTCGACGGCAACGATTACGGCATGACCGTCTACGCTTCCGGTTCGATCACGAACAACGAAGCGAACTTCACCGATATCCTCATACAGAACACCAGCTTCTCCAATAACCTGGAGAAGGGTTTCTATACCGAGAAACTCGACAACGCGACGCTCGATAATGTCACTGTCGATAGCAGCGGTACGGGTGGCGCGGCTACCTATGACTCGGGTATCGATATCAACCTGAAGTACGGCACATACACCAACATCGATATCCTCGGCGGTGCGATCACCAACTCCGGCACGGGCGACGCAGTAAACGGCACCGGCCTGACGATCAAGGCGCGCGGCACGGGCAACGACCCGAGCTACGCCTCCAACCCGGCGACGCTTACGGATGTCGTGATCGACGGCACGACCATCAGCGGCAACCAGATCGGCATCCGTATCGGTGAACCCGGTAAGGCCAACACCGGCCCGAGCGGTGTGCTCATCGACGCCGATGTCAGCGACAACGTCGATGTCGGCATCGCCATCGTCGGCGGCCAGGTCGCGGTGCAGAACACCGACCTGACCGGCAACCAGGTAGGCGTGCTGGTTGACGGCGGGGCGACGGCCGACCTCGGCGGCGGATCGCTTGCCAGCGTCGGTAACAACGACCTGACCGGCTACAGTGGTGTCGGCGGTAACTACGCGATCGAAGACCTGAACCTCGCGGCACAGCCCGATGTTTATGCGGATAACAACAGCTTCGGTTCGACAGTTGCCGGCGTCATCGAATCCATCGTGTTTGATGATACGGACGACGCGACCCGCAGCATGGTCATCGCGACCAACCCGCAGGGCGCGGGCGTCACCTCGCCGATTTACGTGGACGACGATTGGGCAGGCACCGTGGTCGGTGTTGATCCGGACGGTGTGGGCGGCGTGAGTGCGATCTACGGCATCGATGCGTTTGCCAATATCAATGATGCGCTTGATGCGGTAAGCGCAGGCGGCGAGATCATCGTCTTTGCCGGTACGTATAACGAGCGATTCGACCTCGATCAGTCGGTCAACCTGCACAGCGACGCGTATGCAGGCACATCGACGTCCGGTCGTACGGCCGGTGATGCAAGCGAAGCGATCATCGACCTGCAAGGGCAGGAAGGTACGATCGGTGAAGGCATCCGCATCACCAGCAGTGATGTGACCTTCGCCGGCTTCGAAATCGTCGGTGGTTCTGCCACGAACTACGGCATCTACATTTCTGGTGGCGGCAACAACCTCGACAACATCGCGATCGAAAACAACTTCATCCACGGTATGGCTCTGCCTAACCCGGTCGTTTCGGGCAGCGAGCTGACCTACGGCATCCTCGGCGACAGCAACGGCGTCAGCACGTGGGGCGAACTGTCCAACCTGTCGATCGTCGGCAACGAGATCTACGACCTCGGCTCGGCCGGCACGGCAAGCGGCTACGGCATCAACCTCTATGACGTGAACGGCGCGACCATCACCGGTAATGCTCTGCATGACCTGGCTGATGGCCTCAACGATGTCGGCACGGGCGTCTCCGTGACCTTCGCCGGCAGCGGCGCGAACCCGCTTGCGGGTGTCAGCAGTAACGTGACGATCGCCAACGATTCCTATGCCAACATGTCCGTCGGTGTGCGGTTGCTTGCAGACAGCGGCAGCAGCGTCACACAGGATGTGGCGGACTTCTCCAACGTCGAGTTGTACGTCATGAACGCCGGCGACCTGCCGCGCGCTTCGGTCAGCCTGACAGGCCAGCATGTCTGGACGAACGACCTTGCGGTCTCCGCAGCGATTCAGGGTTACCTGACAGCCGCCGGGATCACCGAGCCCACCGCGGGCTACACCGGCTCGATCCAGACCGCCATCGATCAATCCAATGAAAACGCGACGGTCACCTTGACCGCCGGCACGTTCGCCGAGAATGTCACTGTCGATAAGGACATCAACCTCGTCGGCCAGGGCAGCTCGACGCTATGGACGCCAAGCGGCAGCGGCAACATCGTCACGATCGCCGGCAGCGTCTTCGGCGATGACCAGACCGTCACGATCCAGGACATCGACTTCGACGGCCAAAGCGGCACGGCTAACGCCGGTGTCTACGTCGGCTCCGCGGCTGACTTTGCCAACCTGTCGATCACCAACGGTGACTTCACCGGATTCAACTACTACGCGATCGCGGTCTTCGGCGACGCGGGCACAGGCATCTCCGTGCAGGATGTTGATCTGACCAACCTGACGTTCTCCAACAACGGCATCGCCGGCAGCGGCGGCACGGCTGACGTCCAGATCTACGAATACAACGGTGACGCGACACTGACCGGTCTGGTCCACGTCGGCAACCGTAACGAAGGCGCCGGCAGCGGCGCACGCAGCGCGATCCAGTTCCGCGGCGTGGGTGCGGGCGACGGCACGGGTGTGCTCGCCGGTGGCAACATCGTGCTTGACGATATTGAAGTCACCGGCACGTACCGCAATCAGTTCATCGGCATCCAGCGGTACACCGATGTCAGCAACTTCTCGTTCAACGACGTCGTACTCGGCGGTGGCGCTTCCGACCTGGTCGGCGGGTGGGGTGCGGTCCTGCGGTTCGACGCAGTGGGTGATCTTGCCTCCAAGGGTACAGCGACTCCCGCCAGTGTCGACCTGGGTAACACCTACTTCCGCGGCATCGTCAGCAGTATCAGCGGGCTGGTATCTGATATCGAGTTTGCACCGGATAATAACTTTGCCTGGCTCCGGGCCGACGGCACGAATACCCAGTGGGATACCACAACGGGCACGCAGGTCGCCGCTTCCAGCCTCACGCTTGATGAATTGTTCGAGGTTGAAGACCGCATCCTGCACTACGTTGAGCCGGATCATCCGTCTCACCTCAACTCGTTCCACGGCTTTGTTGAAGTCGTCGACGGGACGGCTTACATCACCGAGACCTTCAGCAGCCTGATCAACCGTGGTATCGAGGTGGTCGATGAGGGCGGCACGGTCTTTATCGATGCCGGTACCTATATCGAAGACGTCAACGTGAACCGTTACGTCAACCTCGATGGCGCCGGCAGCGGCAGCAACCCGGCGGTGGATACGGTGATCAGCCCGGTGTCCAGCACGTACGGCCTGCAGATCAGTGCAAGCGGTCTTGACGCCTCGAATCGCCTGACTGTCCAGGACCTGCACGTGACCGGTTCTGCGAGTCATGGCGTCGTGGCCTACGGCCAGGATCACATCGAGATCCTCAATGTCGAATCCTCGGGCAACGACCTTGACGGTTTCCACCTGTCCGACATGGATGACCTTGTCATCACGGATTCGACCGCCAGCAACAACGGTGCGGTCAACCCGCCGACGGTTGGGCATGGTTTCGACCTCAACGGCGTGCGTGACGCGGTCCTGACAAACCTCACCGCGGTCGATAATTACTCGGCCGGCATCGGTATCTCCGCTCGTGCAAGCACGACCGGGGCCAGCTCGAACATTGACATCATCGGCGGCACGTTCTCCGATGGTTCGTCGACGCGGCCGGAAGGAAGCAACGGTATCAGCTTGTACGTCGATGATGCTCACGGCGCCAGCTTGATCAGTGATGTCACGATCGGTGGAACAATCAGCATCAGCGACTTCCTGTTCGGCGGCATTACACTGTTCAACGCGGGTGTCACAAGTTCGATCGATAACATCCAGATCGGCCAGACGATCGGCGACAACGTCACGCTGAGCAACAACGTCATCGGCCTGATGATGTTCGGCAACGTGACGAATGTCGATGCCGATGCGGACTTCGTCCGTGGCGCGGCTTCAACCGCCGGCGTCTCGGCGCTGGGTCTGGATGAGACAGGCACGTTGTCGCCTGACATGATCAGCGTGACGGGCAGCACGTTTACCGGCTTCGATAACACGGCGGCGGCGATCAGCCTCGCGGCGGTGAACCCGTCACCTGCCCCGGCCTACTTCGTCAGTGCCAACACGATCGACGTCACCGGCGCAACGTTCGACGGTGTCGATCCGGGTACGCTCAGCACGGGCGACCCGGCGTTCTGGACCATCGAGGACCAGATCGTCCACGCGATCGATGTGGATGGTGCGGCCTTGATAGACTTCGACCCGGCGGGTAACCACTACCTGACCACCAGCAGCTTCGTCAGCGGTATCAATACCAACGCGATGGTGCAGCGTGCGGTGGATGTGGCTACGGCCGGCGACACGATCTATATCCAGGACGGCACGTATGTTGAAGGCTCACAGGTCGTCATCGATAAGAATCTGACCATCGACGGTCAGAGCCGGGTCGGCACGATCCTGACCCCGGGCTACGACACCTCGACCAGCGGCAATGCACGCGGCTGGTGGCTGGTCAATGCGGGCATCGACCTGGATGTCAGCAGCCTGACGTATGACGGCACGGGCAACAGCGTCTGGCAGGCCGTACGGCATCTCGGTACCGGCTCGTTCGACGATGTGGCGTTCAGCACGATCCAGTACAGCGCGTCCGGCTCGCCTTACGCGGGTACGGCTATCGCGGCATTCGGCGGCGTCGGTGCGGTCGATGTGACCAACTCCTACTTCGACACGATCGGCAGGATCGGCGTGCAGTACTTCGGCGCCGGGACGACCGGTACGTTCAGCGGCAACACCTACACCGGTAAGGGCGTCGGCGACTTCCTCGACTACGCGGTCGAAGTCAGCGCAGGTGCGATTGCCAATATCAACAACAACATCATCACGGACAACCTCGGTGTGGCCGCTTCCGATGGCTCGACGTCCGCGGGCGTGCTTGTGACGACCTACTTCGCGCCCGGCACCGAAGCGCATCTGTCCGGCAACGTGATCAGTAATTCCACCAGTGGTATCGCCGCCGGTTACGACGGCACTGATACAAGCGTGATTACCCTCACCGGTGACACGCTTGACGGCAACGAGTACGGCGTGTCGATCAACGGTGCGTCTGTGTCGATCAATGCCGGCACGACGATCCAGAACGGCACGACCGGCGTGGATGTCGACAGCAACGGCAGTGTGACGATCGACGGCGCGACCATCAGCGGTAATGCAATCGGCGTCGACGTCGGCAGCACCGGCTCGGCCGGCATCACGAACAGTGATATCACCGGTACGGCAGGTTCGACAGGCGTACTCGTCAGTGCCGGCGGCTCAGCCAGCATCGTCAACAATCCGACGACGATCACCGGCCACGAAGTCGGCATCGATGTCGACGGGGGCACCGCCCTGATCGAGAACAACGATCTGAACGGCAACACGATCGGCGTGCTGATCCAGAACGGCGGTGTCGCAGACCTCGGCGATAACACCGGCTCTGACATCACGGGCCTCGGCACCGGCTCCGGATCCAACGGCTCCAGCGCCGGCCTCAATGACTTCAGCGGCTACACAACGACCGCCACCGCTTCCAACGGCGCGATCGTTAACCTCAATAACGATGGCGGACTCGTCGGCACGCAAGGCCTGCCGCCGGACGTCCCGGCCTTCGGCAACACGTGGGACGATGCCAGCCCCAGCGGTATTGAAAATGTTGTCTATCACGACAGCGACGACAACAACCTCGGCTTCGTCGACTTCGCTGACCTGTTGAGCCTGTCCGTCTCGCTGGATGTTGCGACGATTGGTGAAGGCAGCTTGGTGCAGCTCCTCGGCACCTTCAGCAACTCACCGCAGGATCACACCCTGACGGTTGTTTGGGGTGACGGCAGCACGGATATCATTGCCGTGCCCGCCGGGGTGTACGACCTCAGCACGCTGGGCATCACCCACACCTATGACGATAACGGTCCTGTCCCAAGCGGCAGCCCGTATGTTTACGCGATCGGCGTGACGCTTGAAGAAGATGCCGGCCCCGGCGTGTTGACCGACAACTCGCTGACGGCCACGGTCAACAACGTCGCGCCGACGGTTGCACTGTCCGGTGCAGCCACGACCGACGAAGCCGATGTCTACACGTTGAGCATCGGCGCCGTTACCGATCCGGGCGACGACACGGTTATCCAGTACCGCGTGATCTGGGGCGATGGCAACTTTGATGTCTACACGTCGGCACAGATCGCCCTGATGAGCGGTCTGGTCTCGCATACCTACCAGGACGGCCCGGGTGGCGTCAGCCAGATTTCGGTCGAACTGACCGATGAGGATGGCATCCACGCCAACGCCGGCATACTACCACTGTCGGTTAATAACCTTGATCCGTACGGCACGTTCGACAACGGTGGGCCGGTTGATGCCGGCAGCCCGGGATTCGTCACCTGGTACGCACAGGGCGACCCATCCCCGGTCGACGCGTCCTCGCTGGTGTATGACTATGACTTCGGTGATGACGGTACGTTCGAGATCATCGGTTCGTCGATGAACTTCGCGACCGTTCCGGGTCTCTACCTGACCACCCCGGGCACGTATGACGTCCGCGGCAGGATCCGTGATAAGGACGGCGGGTCATACGAAGAAGTGACGACGATCACGGTTAACGCGACCACGTTCCGTGTCCTGAACTTCACCACGAACGCCAGCGGCTTCGAGGCCGTGTTCAGTGGCGATCTTGATATGGGTGTGTTCAACCTGTACGACTCGTACGATGCACCGGTTGAGTTGGCGGACCTCTACGTCGTCGATACCAACGGCGAGGTAGCCGGCTCGGCGATCTTCGATCCATCCTCGAACAAGCTGACGTGGGTCAAGACCGGTGGCGTGCTCGAAGCCGGTAACTACACCGTGTTCATGGTCAGTGGTCCGAACGCCATGAAGGAAGCCGGCTCGGGTGCGTTGCTTGACGGCAACTCCGACGGCACGCCTGGTGACAACTATGTGATGAACTTCACGGTGACCGCCAGCACGGATCGCGTTCTGAGCCTGCCTGACTTCGCTCGTGGTCCGGGTCAGACCGTGGATGTGCCGGCAACAGGTCTTGGTCTACCGGTGACGCTGGACGATGCTACCGGCGTGAATGCCGTGGACTTCGACGTCATCTTCGATGCAACCCTGTTGAACATCACCGGCGTCAGCCTCGGCGCTTCGTTACCGGGTGACTGGACCGTGACATACAACCTTGTTTCGCCGGGCCACCTGAAGGTCACGACCTCCGGCATCACGACGCTCAGCGGCAGTGATGTCCAGATCGTTACCTTGACAGCAAATGTCCCGAGTTCTGCTGAGTTCGGTGGGGCACAGGTCATCCGCCTCGAGAGCGTTGCGGTGAACGGCGGCTTCATCAACTCGGTGGGCGATCGTGCCCTGCACAAGGCCGCATACCTTGGTGATGTCGACGGTGACTTCTTCTTCTCCGGCCTGGATGCGAGCCTGATCTCGGGCGTTGTGGTCGACCTCGTCACGGGCTTTGATGCCTTTGATAAGACCGACCCGGTCATCCTGGCGAACTCCACCGGCACGGGCACGCTCAACGGTCTGGACGCGTCCTACGTCGCCCAGAAGTCCGTTGCGTTGCCACGGCCTGAGATCCCGGACCTGCCTGCCGTCGCACCGGCCGGCGTGCCCGGCGAAGACCCGGTCCTGACGGTCTCCAGCGGTGTGGTTGCCAACATCGGCACCACCGTCAGCGTTCCGATCAACATCGATGATGCCGACGGCCTGCTCGGGTTCAACATCGATCTGGCCTACGACACTGACGTGCTTGATATCACCAACGGCGACGTCTCACTGGGCAGCCTGCTCAGCGGCGCCGGCGGGTGGAATGTCGTGGCCAACGTCGATGATGTGGCCGGCACGATCAAGCTCGCGTTCTACCGTGCGGATGGCCCGATGCCCGCTGGTGGCGGGGAAGTGGCTATCCTCGACTTCACGGTACTCTCGGGCGCCGCGTCGATCGGCACCACCAACGTCACCGCTGACGGCCCGACCGATCTCGGTGGCAAGACCTACAACTACATCGCCGGAAGCATCGACGTTCAGCCGATCTCCGGTGACCTCAATAGCGACGGCTTCGTTGGCCTGGATGATCTCGACATCATCCTGAACAACTGGAACCAGAACGTCACCGCAGGTGATTGGCTGTCCGGCGATCCATCCGGTGACGGTTACGTGGGCCTGACAGACCTGGATATCGTGCTGAACAACTGGAACGCCGGCACGCCACCGGTAGCCCAGGCTGTGTCTGTGAGTGAGGAAGAAGAAATTGCTTCCAACAGCTCGCAGCAGTCGGAGTCTCAGTCACAAACCCAGATGCAGACTCAAAGCCAGGCCGCGACAGGTCAGAGTCAACAACAACAGCAACAAACCCAACAACAAACCCAGGCACGTAAACCTGCTCAGCAAACGCAGCAGCAGCAACAGCAGCGTCAGACTCAACAACAGCAGAAGCAAACCCGGCAGCAGACCACAACATTGGCCGGTTGGCAGCAGGCCCCGGCAAGGTCCGCCTTCGGGCAGAGCGACGAAGAGCTTGAGCCGACGCTGGGCCTCTGGGAGAGTGAAGTTGCCTGATAACGGAGCTTGACTCTACTCGTCGGTTGATTGAAAACCAGGTTACAAATGCGAGCCCTCTCGTACCACGCAAGATGATCCGAGAGGGCTCGTTAACTCAGAAACGCCCGCACCCCGGGCCTGCGTATTGTGTGTAATTGACCCCGTAAAGGATTGTGAGACCCAACATGGCGGATAAATCAGATCAAGTGCCGGCCGGCGGCGATTCACCCGAAGCACAAGCCCAGCAACAGATGGGTAAACAGGTACGGCTAAGAGTCGACCAGTCCGGCATGAGCAGCAACTATGCCAATGCGTTTAAAACCAACGCGACCAGCGAAGAGGTGATCGTCGACCTTGGCCTGAACATGGTCGTTCCCAATCCGCAAGCCCAGAGCAGCGACGTCGCGGGTGACATCCTCTTCCAGGTCAACAACCGCCTGGTCCTGAACTACTACACCGCCAAGCGCCTCGCCCTCTCGCTCGGCCAGATCGTGCGCGGTTATGAAGAAAAGTTCGGCGAGTTGAAGCTGAATGCTGCGGATCGTACGAAGTAAAATTACTCGACCGATTCAATCGATTCGTGTTTCTTGTGATTCAAGTTTCTTATGCACGACCGCCAGCAGACGATGCTCGGTTTTCAGTGGGATATCGATCGGGGGCGGGCATTTGATGGAGCCGTCGCGTTCTTCGATGGCGATGACGTCGGCGTTGTAACGGCTGCGGAACTGGCATTCACGCAGCGTCTTGCCGACTACGTCGATCGGGACGAACAGGCGCTGGACCTTCACGTCCTCCTGTGGCATCGTCATGAGCAATTGTTCGACGCGCACATCGGTCTGCAAGGCACGCAGGCCGGCGTGTTCCTTGGCAACGGCCCGGCTGACGCGCTCCATTTCCGTTCGCAGGATTGATGCGACCTGGGCACGCGACAACATGCCTAACCACCGCCGATCCCGGCCACGGCTGACCACGGGCAAGACCTCGTAGGCGGTTCGATCGAAAAGGTCCAGCGTGTCATACAGACTGTCGTCCGGGTAGAGCGTGCTGAGCTTGGTTGTCATCGCGTCTTCAGCCACGAGGAAGGGGGGCAGCTCGGGTGAGGCGAGGATCGCGCCGAGGTCGGACGCGGTGATCAGGCCGATGAGTTGCTCATCTCGTATGACAGCGACCACGGGGCGCGTGCCCGGTTCGGCCTTACTGACCAATTCATCAAGCGGCTGATCGGGTCCGGCGACCATCGGCCAGTCTTTCTGCATGATTGAGCCGACCTTCACCGTATCCAGCAGGTGCAGGACAGGATCGGCGGCGTGGACGGGTGAGTGTGCGGCGGTGGGAACCTGCTCATGGTTAAGCCCCCATCGGCGTCCGATGACGTAGCTGCTGACACACACAAGCATCAGCGGTGCGATCAGTCCGTGGCTGCCGGTCATCTCCGCGACCATGACGATGGCGGCTAGCGGCGTCCGCATTGTGGCGGCGAGAACGCCCGCCATCCCGACGGGGATCAGTGATTCACGCAGCGGTTCGCTGAAGCTCTCGGGGAACATCGCCATACCGAATGCGCCGAGCGCCGCGCCGATGATGCCGCCGATAAATACGGAAGGACCGAGTACACCGCCCGGAGCGCCGCTGCCGACGGTTGCCGCGGTGGCGAAGATCTTCGCCAGGATCATCAATACGAGCAGTCCGGTCCACATCGCCCAGCTTCGTCCGGCGTCTGTGAAGATCGAGCCGTTGATCGCATGTTCGAGGAAGCCGTGTCGGCCGTCCATAATCTGCGGTAACAGACACGCCAATCCACCGGTAACGAGCCCGCCAAGCGCCGCCGTTGCCCAGCGTGGTAAACCCGATCGTGGCACCGCCCAGTTTTCGACAAAACGCAGCGATATGGAAAACAAGATCGCCGCCAGACCGCAGAGCGGGCCCAGTATCGCGTACCAGAACAGATAGGTGGGCGAGTCGTATGTCAATCCGTCAACCGAGGCCAACAGCGCGTGATCGGCGCCCCAGATAGAGACATACGTTGAATAACCGATCACAGACGCGACAAACGAGCTGACGATCGCGTTGGATTCAAACTCCGGCTCGCGATAGATGATGCCCGTGGCAAACAGTGCGCCGCCCAACGGACAACGGAAGATCGCGCCGATGCCTGCGGCACAACCGGCAAGCAGTAGGATGCGTGTTTCACGCGGTGAGAATCTGGCATACTTGGCGACGGTAGCGCCGATCGCCGAACCCATCGCCGCGATAGGCCCCTCCGGCCCGACCGATCCGCCGCAGGAAATCACCAGCCCGGTTGCTGCGGTCTTGATCGATGGATTGCGGAACTTCATCCGACCGAGTCGCTGGTGAAAGGCCCGCGTGAGTTGGTCTACGCCGTGCCCCTTCTCGTCGCCTGCAAACAATTGCACGATCAGCCCCGCGACCAGACATCCCACCGCCGGCAGCAGCAACACACGCCAGTCGAAGTGGATCACATCCGGCCCGCTGACATGTGTGAACCGCCCGACCAGCAGGGACGATCCTTCCTCGATGATCCATTCCAGCATCGCCGCCCCCAAACCGGCGAGAACGCCCACCAGTACCGCCGCACTCAGACGCCTGCTCCACAGGCGTGCAGATTCCGTCATTCGGTGTTCGCTAAGGTCGGTGGGGGATTGCATGGCGGGCTCATTCGGGGGGATCGGCAATTCTACCACAGATAAGCAGTACATGCCGCCCATCAACCAAACCCCATTACCATTCGTCTACCAGGATACTAATGGTGGTGGTGTCTAGTGAACTGAATTGGGAACATACCGTAGATTATTTAGATGTTAAGTGTTCTGATACGGTCCTAAGTTTGGTAATATACAGCACACCTTTCATTTCCGCGGCATATCTTGGTAACACGTAAGGAGGTCGAATCATGATGAATCTGCGCATTACTTCTCTTGTGTCAGTACTGGTCATTAGCATATGGTGCTATAACGATGTTAATGGCATGATCTATCTTGATCTGTCGTCTACACCCGATGGGCGCCTTACGATCCAGCTATCCGGTTCCGGGACATCTTCTTTTAGTGGTGCGAGGCCTCGCTTCAAATTACTGGATGCAGATGATATGTTTTTTACCAGACATTGGCACCTTACATTTAATGTCGAAGATGAGTTCGGTTACATTCAGAACACAACCAGCCCGGGTCAAGCGAAGATATCATCTATTGGGATTGTAGGTCCCGACTATCCCGATCCGGAGAATCCTGACGACAATGCGGGCGATGTTGTAATCAACTTCTTGACCTTTATTCAGTTTAATCCGGGTGACGAATTTGTGATTACTTCCGGACCGGGTTTGATTACCGAGAATGTACCGCTAATTGGTATGTTTAATCCTGGAACCTATTATGTCGAGTCAGATGAATTGGGATTGGGTCCCGCGATTATCACGGTACTTCCGGGTGATTTGAATGGCGATGGTTTCGTAGGGTTGGCTGATCTGGATATCGTTTTATCCAACTGGGGTATGGATGTTCCGCCAGGAAGCAGTCAGGCCGATGTGGCTGGACCAGATGGTTATGAACCAGATGGCTACGTCGGTCTTGATGATCTGGATCGGGTACTTAATAACTGGAATGCGGGATCGCCACCGGTTCCCAGTATTGTTCCTGAGCCGTTTAGTCTATTGCTGTTGGGATGTGGTATGGGTGGTTGTCTAATTAAACGTATCTAAGATTAGGCAGCTTTTAGCCCCCGCGTATGCCAAATAAAGCGATGGCACACCACCCGTTACCGATACGATCGTTCAATTCGAACCCGCGAACCGCAGGTGTGCCGACCGGATAACCCTTATCCAGGCAGCGCGTGTGCCAGGTGGCCAAGTCGTGCTCGGCAACCTCCTGGTTAATGGTAAACAGTACAAGCAGCAACCCGCCATGACGGATGATGCCGTCGGACCAGACTTTTTTGATGTCCTTTACGACAGGTGAGAGCAATTCAGAAGCGTATCTCGGGAAAGGCCCGGACGTCTCGAACTGCGAGACACTCTTGACCTCCAGCCAGTAAGCCTCGTCCGGATCAGCGGCCGGTGCATCATCAAAGAGCGTGCCCTTGATCAATGGATCGCGCAGCGGCAAACCGTTGGGTGTGAGTACGATGTCGCAACGCTGCCCCTCGCTGCGGCGGGTCTTGTGGCGATCGTCCGGATACCGCTGCTCGCGCAGTACGCCGAAGCCATGATCCTGTAGAGCGCGTTCGATTAACGGATGTAATCCCAATTCATCCAGCGCGTCGATGCCATAAACCGCCTGCTCCAGGTCGGCCTCATCAGCGCAGCGCTTCAACCCGGCTTCAATGGCGTCGGCGATGTCAGCAGTGGACCACATGGGAAAAGCGTGAAAGGCGGGAAATATAGAAAACAGGAAATTAAGCCATGGTTCTTTCGGGCATGCACGTATCACAAATCATCAATTATCCATCCTAAATCATAAATCAAGTTACACCCCTCAAACCTCACCCCTCAAGCCTCACCCCTCAAGCCTCAAGCCTCAAGCCTCAAGCCTATTACTCACCACTGCCTCAACTCCCCGGTGATGGATTCGATCAAGTCCTTGATGGTGACGATGCCGATGGGTTGATCTGCTTTGCCCATCACAATCGCCAGGCCCGCTGTGTGCCGCTTAATATCACTTAACGCATCGCGTATAGGCAAATCCTGAGACACGGTGTGTGCCGGTTTAATCAGCTCCTTGATAGGCGGGCAGTTGTCTTTCCCGTAGATCAGCGCATCATTGATGCGGAGCACGCCGGCGACTTCGCCGCTGCGCTCCAGCACGGGTACGTGCGAATGTGTGATGCGTTGAGCCATGTGCCAGATCGCCTCCGGATCGTCCTGCATTCGCAGGCGTTCAACGCTGGTCCAAGGCAGCATTTTGTCCTGCACCGTCTGATCGGAAAGCTTCAGTACCCGGCTGGCCAGCACGGATTGTTCATGACTAAGCAGGCCGTAGCCCACGCCCTCGCGTACGAGCAGGCTGACTTGTCGGCGCGGGTGAAACGCCGGCGATCGCGGGTCCTGCCCGATCGCTTTCATCGCTGCGCCGCTGAATAACGAAATCAACGGCACGAATCCTGTATAGGTAAACAGCAGCCGAGAAAAGTTGAGCACCGGTGCCAGCTTGTACATAAGCCGATCGCAGTGCACAGCGAACAGGTCCTTCGGCAGCGTTTCACCGACCACGAACAGGATCGGCGTGACGATCAGCGCGTTAAGCAGGATGACTTCCCACTCACCGAATGACATGGTTTCCAGGATCACACCCAAAGCCGCAGCGCCGAGGTAGTTGGTGATGTTATTGCCGATCAGCAGGGTGGTCAGCAGCGTGGTGGGGCGTGCCAGCAGATAATCGAGTGTGCGTGCCGAATGTACGCCGTGTTGAGTCAACACATGCAGTCTGATACGGTTAAGGCTGTACGCACCGGTCTCCATGCCGGAATACAACGCCGAACCCGCGAAGCCGACGAGCATCAACAGCGACCAGATGATGATCTGTAGATCAATCATCGTTAGCCCCCTTGTTGCTTTGCGTAGCGCCCGCGAGCCGGACAGTGATGTATTCGATGCGCCTGCCGTCGAGTGAATCGACCCGCAGTTCGAGGTTGCCGATTGTCAGTTGATCGCCGATCTTCGCAGCCCGACCGAGCCCGGCCATGACCAACCCGCCCAGCGTATGTACCGCGCCCAGTGTTTTAAGCACGTCGGCCGGCACGATCTGCCCGAACGCCTGCGCCCAATCGCGCGTGGACAGTTCCGCACTGACGCGCCAGCAGCCGGGCTCTACCTGTTCGACCATCAACTCTGAGCCGTCGTAGTACGCACCGGCGATGTCGCCGACCAGGTGCTCTGCGACATCTTCGATGGTGATCAACCCCGCCGTCCCGCCGTATTCATCAACCACGACGGCAATCGTTTTGGCTTCTTCACGGAACTGGGCAAGCAACTGGTCGGCTCGCTGCTGTTGCGGCACAAACATGGCGGGTTCGATCAGCGTGTTTAATTCCAACCGAGAACCCGGCGGGTAAAGCAGCGCTCGGCGCGCGGTGATAAAGCCTTCGATATGGTCAAGATCACCACGATAAGCGGGGACCTGCCGCAGGTTCGTACGCTTGAAAAGATCGGCTAATTCAGACGGATCGTTATTAAGGTCAAACGCTTCAACGTCGACGCGATGCGTTTTCAGTTCATCCACCTTAACCTGGCCCAGTTCGAGCACCTGCCGGAGCATGCGTTGTTCCTGTGGATCGATTACGCCTTGCTTTCGGCTGAGGTCCAGCAGGGTTTCCAGTTCGTCCGGCGTAAGGGCCTCGGGGCGCTTGGATGGCGCGATCAGGCGTGCAAGCGGTGTGATAATCAGGCCCGAGGCGATAAGCCTAATTGGCGCTAGCACACGGTGTACGGTCAGAAGCGGTACGGCCGCGAGGCTTGCGCACATGGCCGCGGAACGCGCCGCGATCAGTTTCGGCAACACTTCACCCAGCAGGATGATCAACAGCAGTGGCGCAAGACTCGCCACGCCTAACAACCAGGGCGCGACCAGTTCATTTTTACCCGCATGGATAAGCAGTTGTGTGCTGATCACGAAGTACAGCACGTTCACGGTCATGTTGCTCAACAGCAGCGTGATGAGCAGCGATCGTGTTTCGGCAAGCAGCGTCGTGATGACCGAACCGGCAAGCGTCCCCGACGCCTGCATCTTCAGCCGTTCGTGTTGCGATAAGCTGAACAGCGCCGTTTCACTGCCGGAAAAAAAACCGCTGAGCACAAGCAGCACCGGCAGGCTCAGTAGCATGATGGTAGGCAGGGCCATGAGGAAAAATCAGAAAAGCAGAAAATTGGGAAAGCAGAAAATAAAACAGGGCGGCATCCGGTGTCGACCTGCGGATGTAAATTATAAATCACACATCCCAAATCATAAATTCAGCACTTCTTGATCATCAACTATCCAATATCAACGACGATCCTTCCAAGCCTTCCCACGTATGCTCTTTGATCGCGCGGATCACGCGCTCGGCGGCGTCGACGGCGGCGTAACCGGCTGCACCGTCAACTGCGGGCCGGCTGCCATGGCAGGCCGCATGCAGGAAGTTTCTTTGCTCGGCGGTAAGTTGGTCCTCTTCGCCCGGCGGCAGGTCGAACGTCAGTTCTTCCACCTGGATCAGATCGTGATAGTCGAGGTCGGACAGGTCCAATCCCTCGGCGACTTGCTCACGGATCTTTAAAAGCGCCTCGCTGTTGTCGCCGGTCGTATGGATGACGATGCCTTCTCGCGACTGGTAGTTGAGGCTGATGTAGCCGTTCTCAGAAAAAACACGCAGCTTGCGCTCCGTTTTCAGCGCAAGACGCGAAGCTTTAATGTTCGCGACACAACCGTTCTGGAAAACGATCCGCGCCCCGGCCACATCTTCATGACTGCCCAGCACCGCTACACCCGCCGCTTCCACTTTCTTGATCGGGCTCTTGGCGAGCATCAGCACGATATCCAGGTCGTGGATCATCATGTCCATCACGACGCCGACATCCAGCGAGCGGAACGTCATCGGGCTCACACGATCGACTTCCAGGAATCGTGCCTTGAAGTTCAAGGCCTCGGCAGCGCGGACGGCCGGGTTGAAACGCTCGGTATGACCGACCTGAAGCACCGCATTGTGCCTGGTCGCACAATCAACCAATGCATGGGCATCGTCGATCGAGGGCGCCAGCGGTTTCTCGATCAGGCAGGCGATACGGCGTTCAAGTAACGGTTCCGCGGCGGCCCGGTGATACTTGGTCGGCACGGCGACCGTCACTGCCTTGATATCCGGATGGGCCGCCAGCATCGCATCAACACACGTATACGCTGCGCAGCCATACTCATCTGCGACGGTATGCGCCCGGTCTTCGTCGGCATCAACGACCGCCACAAGATCGACCTCGGGCATCTGTTTATATGTGCGGGCGTGGTGCTTGCCCATCCGCCCGACACCAATCACCGCGACCGGTGGCGCACCGGTATCTTTAAGGTTGTCTGTCATACCCACATGGTAGGGGATCGGACAGAAGCAGGAAAACGGGAATAATTGAACTGCCCGAAAACAGATTACATAACACCCACAAAAGCCTTTAGCACGCCTGTTGCCCCGTAATCGCCGCATGCTGTTAGGATGTATGTGTGTCTGAAGCAACGAATCAACCGGAATCAGCAGCCAAACGGCGAAAACCCGTGATCGGTATCACTATGGGCGACCCGGCCGGGATCGGCCCCGAGGTCGTCGTTAAAGCACTGGCGGACCCGGAGACCCGAAAACTCGCCCGCTACGTCATCTTCGGGATGAATGAGCTTTTAGCATACGCCGCCGACCTGGCGGAGATCGAGCCGTTCTGGTGGCGGATCCAACACGACTCGCCACGCACCGAGTTCAGTCTGACGCACGATATCGTCGTGCTGGATTACGACGAATACAGCCAGCTCGGCTCCGCGGTGCATCGGCCGACCCGCCAAGGCGGGCAGGCGAGCCTGAACTTTATCGATGATGCCATCGCTGCCGCCCAGCGTCCGATCGATGAGGCGGGAGTCGATGCGGTCGTCACCGCGCCGATCTGCAAGGAATCCTGGAAGATGGCCGGCTGCCGTTTCCCCGGACACACGGAGATGTTCGCGCAACGCACCAAAGCCAAGCGCGTCGTGATGGCGTTTGAGTCACCAAAGCTCCGCGTCGCGCTGGCGAGCGTGCACCTGCCCTTGATGGACCTGCGCAACACGCTGACCATCGGTGCCGTCTACAACCCGATCGACCTGGGCAACCAGTTCTGTCAACAACTCGGGATTGAAAGACCGCGCATCGCTGTTTGCGGGCTCAACCCTCACGCATCAGAGAACGGCCAGTTCGGCGACGAGGAAGCACGCATCATCTCGCCCGCTATCGAAGCAGCGCGCAGCCACAACATTGACGCACGCGGCCCATTTCCCGGCGATACGATCTTCATGTCCGCCCTCGCCGGCCAGTACGACCTCGTCGTTGCGATGTATCACGACCAGGGTTTGATCCCCGTGAAACTGCTCGGTTTTGATGAGGCCGTCAACGTTACACTCGGTCTGCCCATCATCCGCACCAGCCCCGACCACGGCACCGCATTCGACCTTGTTGGCAAAAACCAGGCCGATGCGGGAAGCATGAAGGCCGCGATCCGTTTGGCTGTGCAGATGACGGGGGAAAACAAATGCTAGAAAACTAGAAAACTGGAAATAGTACAATGCGGTACAGGTGAAAATTCTTTATTTCTAGTTTTCCAGGTTTCCAGGTTTCCAGATTTTTACTGCCATGAAATCAACAGATTCACAATCACCCCCGGCGATCGTCCTCCTCTCCGGCGGACTCGATTCCGCGACCTGCCTCGCCATCGCCAACGCGCAGGGCTACGCCTGCCACGCGCTCAGTTTCGACTACGGGCAGCGGCATAAAGCGGAAATCGACGCGGCCCATCGCGTGGCTGACCAGCTCGGTGTCGTCAGTCATCGCTGGATCAATATCGACTTGCGCAGCTTAGGCGGTTCGGCGCTGACCGATGCGATAGATGTGCCCAAGGACCGCGACGGCGAAGCCATGAGTCACGGCATCCCGGTTACTTATGTCCCCGCACGTAACACCATCTTCCTCAGCTACGCGCTCGCCGTCGCCGAGGTGCTTAAAAGTACCGACCTGTTCATCGGTGTGAATGCGGTGGACTACTCCGGCTACCCCGACTGCCGCGGCGAATACATCAAAGCTTTCCAGCAGATGGCCAACCTCGCCACCAAGGCCGGCGTTGAAGGCCATAAACTCAATATCCATACCCCACTTATCGACTTGCCCAAGACCGGCATCATCAAAAAGGGCTTGGAACTCGGCGTCGACTACAGCCTGACCCACTCCTGCTACGACCCCGATGATGCGGGTAAACCCTGTGGCCATTGTGATTCATGCCTGCTTCGTATCCGAGCATTTGAACAAGTCAATATGCACGACCCGGCAATGGTGAAGTGGTATGGCAATGATTGGCGACCATGAATTCTCGTTATCACAAAATTCACTATTAACAGGGATGAACACAGATAAACACGGATTTGGATTTAATCCAATGATCTGCTCTTATCTGTGTGTATCCGTGTTCATCCCTGTTAAATCTTCACATTTGGTTTTTATACCAACGCTACCCATAATGGATAGATGCCTATCACTTTCCAGGACATCCAGGACGCCTCGAAACGCATCGCCGGCGGGATTTATCTTTCGCCTTGCCCGGAGTCGCAACCGTTATCGCAGGTTGCGGGATGTGATGTTTACTGCAAGCTTGAGAATCTTCAGCGCACCGGCAGCTTCAAGGAACGCGGCGCTCGCAATGCGTTGATGCTGCTGGGCGATGAAGCGAAGAAGAAGGGCGTCATCGCGGCGTCAGCGGGGAACCATTCGCAGGGTTTGTCTTATCACGGCAAAAAGTTGGGCGTGCCGGTAACTGTTGTGATGCCGGTGCATGCGCCGATCAACAAGGTCGCCAGTTGCCGGGCCATGGGCGCGCAGGTTGTATTGCATGGTGAGGATTACGCACAAGCACGCGATCACGTGGATGTACTGGCTAAAGTACGTGGATTAACACACGTGCACGGCTTTGATGATCCGGCGGTTATCGCCGGCCAGGGGACGATCGGTATCGAGATCGTCGAACAGGCGCCCGATCTCGAAGCCGTCGTAGTCCCGATCGGTGGTGGTGGGTTAATCGCGGGCATCGCTATGGCAGTGAAGTCGCTTCGGCCCGATGTGAAAGTATTCGGCGTTGAACCCGCCAACGCACCGAGTTTCACCGCGGCGCTTAAAGCGGGTAAACCCGTATGCGTAGACACCAAATCAACGCTCGCCGACGGCCTGCTCGTGAACAAGGTCGGCGACAACGCATTCGCGGTAGCAAAGCAATACGTCGACAAAGTTGTGACCATTGATGAGCACTCGATCGCGTTGGCGGTACTGCGTTGTATTGAATTAGAAAAAAGTGTGGTTGAAGGGGCGGGCGCTGCGGGTTTGGCGGCATTGATCGCGGGGGCGCTGCCGCAGTTGCAAGGCAAGCGCGTGGTCTTGCCGTTGTGTGGTGGGAATATCGATTCGACGATGCTCGGCCGCGTCATCGAGCACGGCCTGGCGGCGGATGGGCGCTTGTGCCGGTTCGTCGCAAAAGTCAGCGATCGGCCCGGCGGGCTCAAACGCTTCACGACAGTACTGGCCGAGGCGGGCGTTTCGATAAAGGAGGTCTCGCACGACCGGATATTCAGCGGTGAAGACATGTCCACCGTCAACGTTTACTGTCTTGTCGAGACGAGGGACGCTGAGCATATTGAATTACTCAAGCAGGCGTTGGAGACGGCGGGGTTCGTTGCGGATTTTCTGTGCAGATAGTATTAGCCACCGATTAACACAGATAAACACCGATCAGGTTCAAAACCAACCGACCGGTTTGAATATAGCTCTATTTGTCCAAGCCACAAACCTGCTGTCCCAACTTAACATTTTGTAAAAATCGGTGTTTATCTGTGTCCATCGGTGGCTATTCTGTTTCAATTGGCGATGCCATTGGTTTGCCCGGGTTTTACTCTATAATCGTTAGCCTTATGGACTTCAGGACTTCACCGGCTGCGAAGTGGACAACCGTGGCCCTGGCGGCATTGGCTGCGGGGTTCGCCGGGCTGTTGCTGTATCAATCGCAGATGCTCGAAGCATTGCCCGGTTGCAGCGGGGGATCGAGCTGCGACACGGTTCTATCCAGCAAGTGGTCGAGTTGGCTGGGTGTCCCGGTGAGCCTCTTCGCGATGGGTGTGTATGTCGCGATACTCTGTACAGCCGTCATGCGAGACCCCGAATCGATACGTCCGCAACGGTCTATCGACTGGGTACTGCTTTTCGGCGGCATAACGACGATTATCGCGGCGGTATGGTTCACGGTCGTGCAATTCGGCGTTATCCGCATGTTCTGTATCTATTGCATGACGACACATGTGGCCGCTGCTGCGGCGGGCGTGATGTGCCTGCTGATGGTTCAACCTTTGAGTTGGGTTAAAGGCTTTGCATCGGCGGCCGGTGCGGCGCTACTAGCGGTTGTGGTGCTCATCGTCGGCCAGGTAATGGGTAATGGCCCGGAGCGGGCGGACGCGATTATTAATTACGCCGACAGCTCGGTCGACCTGGATTCAATAGAAGCACTGGACGACTTGCCGGACACACTACTGGGCGATCCTCTCAGTCATGCTGCCGACGAGGACGTATTCAAACTCGATTCGTCGGACGAACCGGACAACACGGATACAACCGGAACCAATCCCCGGCCTGCCAACCTCAAGCCACGCAAGCTGAACTTCTATGGCGGGAAGTTCGCGGTCGATACGACAAAAGTCCCGATCATCGGTGATCCGTATGCACCAAAGGTGATCGTCATCCTCTTCGACTACAATTGCCCGCATTGCCGTGAAACTCACGAGATGCTGGAGAAGACCAAGCAAAAGTATGGCAACGAGCTTGCCATCGTCTACCTGCCCGTGCCCCTGGATAGCAAATGCAACAAGCTGGTCAGGCATACCAGCCCCACCAACCGATATTCATGTGACTTGGCGAAGACTTCGCTGGCCGTCTGGCGCATCGCGCCGGAGAAGTGGGCCGAGTTCGACAAGATTCTTATTACGGATGAGCAGAAGCGCACCCCCGCCCGCGCGCGGATAGAGGCCCGGAAGTTGCTTGATACGCAAGAGGACAAGGAGATGGATCGTGGGGCGGAGGACGACTGGATCGCCGACCGGATCGAGTTGGATACGCGCATCTACGCGCTGCTGGGCAAAGTTTCCAAGCAGACACTGCTGCCCATGCTTATTACAGAAAATGCACTGATGTCCGGCTCACCCCGACACCCGCTGGATATCGAAGACCTGATCGAAGGCAAAAAAATCGACAGCAATCGATACAGCAGTCAATAAGATAAGACTCTGCCGTTAAGATAAAATCCGAACACCCTACACCCTACACCCTGACCACCCCATGCCTACCGCACCCGCTGATTTAAAGACCACCCTCGTTGTCGGGATGGAAATCCACGTCGAACTCGCTACGCGTTCCAAGATGTGGACCAGCGCCCCCAACGTTGCCCATAAAGATTACTTCGAAGCCGAACCCAACACGCTGCTCGACCCGGTCGTGATCGGCATGCCCGGCGTGTTGCCGGTGATGAATGCACAGGCCGTCGAGATGTCCGTCCGCGTCGGGCTGGCCCTGGGCTGCAAAATCGCGAAGAAAACCAAGTGGGACCGCAAGAGCTACTACTACCCCGACCTGCCCAAGAACTACCAGATCAGCCAGTACGATGAGCCGCTCTGTGGCGAAGGCGCACTGGAAATCCCCGCGGGTGACGGCAGCGATCCGGACAAGAAACGCACGATCCGCATCACCCGTGCCCACCTTGAAGAAGATGCCGGCAAACTCATGCACGAAGCGCCGGGCGGCATCCCCATCGATCATTCGATCGTCGACCTGAACCGAGCAGGCACACCGCTCCTTGAAATCGTCACCGAGCCCGACTTCCGCACACCCGATGAGGCCGTCGCGTTCGGCCAAATGCTGCGCCACATCTGCCGGCACCTCGGCGTGTCAGAGGGCGACATGCAGCGCGGGCACATGCGATTCGAACCCAACATCAACGTCCACATCGAGAAGGACGGCCAGGTCTACAAGACACCCGTCGTTGAAATTAAAAACCTAAACTCGTTCAAAGCCGTCCACGGCGCGATCTCGTATGAGTACAAGCGCCAGGTCGAAGAATGGCTCAAGACCGGCAAGGTGATGGGCGCCCGCGCCAAGAGCACGCGAGGCTGGGATGATGCTAAAGGTGTCACCACCCCGCAGCGCGAAAAAGAAGACGCCGATGAGTACCGCTACTTCCCCGACCCCGACCTTGTCAGCGTCGTGATCGATGAAGATCGGCTCAACGAAATCAAGGCAACCGTCGGCGAACTGCCCGAAGCCAAGCGCAAACGCTACACCACCGACCATAAGCTTTCTGATGTCGACGCCACGACGATCCTCGATGAGCCCGGCATGACGCGCCTGTTCGATGCCTGTGTCGAAGCCGGCACGGACGCCAAGCGCGCCGCTGCCATGCTCCTGAACTACGGAGCCAAACTCGCCAATGAACGTGACCTCGGCGTGCACGAACTGGGTATCACCGCCGAGCAGATCAAAGGCATCGCCGACCTGTCCGCTGCCGACAAAATCGGCTCCAGCGCCGCCGCCGACCTCTTCGCCTACTGCTGTTATAGCGATGAAAGCGCCGAAGCACTCGCCGAAAAACAAGGCCTGCTCCAGGTCTCCGACACCGGCGCACTGGACGGTTTCATCGACCATGTGCTCGCCGATTCAAAGAATAGTAAAGCCATCGAAGATATCCGGGGGGGCAAAGACAAAGCCGTCGGCGCCCTCATGGGCCAGATCATGAAACTCAGCAAGGGCCAGGCCAACCCCAAACTCGTCACGCAGATGATTATCCAAAAACTGCGGGGATGACCACTTCTCTATTTAAGAAGTCAAGAGGGCGAGCCCTGAGAATGCACGAATGACGAATCCACGAATGTCGAAAGAATGCCTCAATGACAAATGTCAAAAAAGCTAACTGATTTGTTATTTGAGCATTCGACATTCTTTCGTCATTCGACATTCGCGCATTCGACATTAACCACTATTCCTCCACCTTCACCATAATCTTCATCGCCGCGGACGATCCGAGTGTGACGGGATCACATCCGTCTGGTTGAACGGTGATGGCGTCGGCGGATAGTGTGTGCGAGATGACGGTGAATCGCGCGCCGGGCATCAGGCCGTGGCGGTCGATGAATTGCAGGTAGTCGACGCCCTGGTCGGTAATGCGTGCAACGCACGCGATACTGTCAACCGCGCACTGATTCAAAGGCGTGAGTTTCTGATTCCTGGGCCTGCTGCCGGAAGCGGGGGGGATCGGGTCGCCGTGCGGGTCGGTATCGGGATGGCCCAGCAGGAGGTCGATCTTCTCAAGCACCTTGTCCGAGATCGCGTGCTCCAATTCCTCTGCCTCATCATGAACTTCCGACCAGTCGAGTCCCAGCGTCTGCACGAGGAATAGCTCAACCAGTCGATGCCGGCGCAGCACCTGTAGCGCCAGCTTCATCCCGGACGGCGTCAGCCGCACACCCGCCCGTGGTTCGTACTCAGCCAGGTTTGCCTCGCTGAGCGTCTTGACCATGGACGTCGCCGTCCCGGGTGTCACGCCGACCGCTGCCGCGAGTTTACCCATCGGCACCAGGTCCCCGCCCTGTTGCAGCAGGTAGAGCTGTTTAAGGTAGTCTTCAACAGTACTTGTGGGCATAGTTAGGGTCTAGGCTCTGGGTTCAGGGTCTGGTCAGTCACATCCATCCAACGCCGGTCCTGAGCGGAGCGAAGGTCCGGGGGGATCCGGCGGGCCAGGTATCCGGCTATCCCGGCATAAAACAGGCATATCCACCTTCTTTGAGCCGACTTTATATCCAGGCGCTTGACTTACGCCCCATAGATTATATCGTACTATCGAAATGGCAACTTTGATTAATCAAAATCAGGTTAACCCTCCACCCAAAGGCATCAGACGCCTGCTGGGCTGGCTCTTCGGCTTCTCACAACGCCGAAAACGCCACGCCGTCGAGGACCTGCTCAAGCATATCCACGCCTGTCAGCAGCAGGGCCAGGCCGCATCCTCAGCCTCTGCGGCCGGGGCGATCGGCTGGTCGACACACCGGGCCGTTAAGGTGATCGAGGATGTCGAACGGCACGGCCTGATCCGCTCCACCTCAAAAGGTCTGGAACTGACCGAAGACGGCAAACAACTTGCGGTCAGCGTGATCCGTGCCCATCGTTTGTGGGAACGCTACCTGGCTGACGAAGCAGGCATGCCTTTAAGCCGTGTTCACGCCGAGGCCAACCGTCGCGAACACGACCGCGACGGCAGGCAGGTCGACCAGCTCGACGCCGCGCTGGGCCATCCACGTCACGACCCGCACGGCGACCCGATCCCCACCGCCGACGGCCGACTCGCTGCGCTCGCCGGCAAACCACTCACCGACTGGCCCTGCGGCAAAGCCGCACGCATCACGCACCTCGAAGACGAACCGGCCAGCGTGTTCAACCAGATCATCGCCCTGGGCTTACTTCCCGGGCAGACCGTGGTCGTCGATGGCGCGACCTCCGAAGGCTTGCAGGTTTCCTTTGATGACCGCCAATGCGTCGTCCCGCCGGTCATCGCGGGTAATGTGTACGTCGATGCGGTCAAACCCGAGGTGCAAGTTCAACCGGATGTGCGACGGCTTAGCGCCCTGACATATCAGCAGGACGGGATCATCAGCGGATTCGACCCGAGCCTGCGCGGTTTTCATCGCAGGCGTTTGCTTGACCTCGGCCTGACACCCGGCACACCGATCCGCGCTGAACGGCAAAGCATGTTCCGCGATCCCAAAGCCTATCGCGTACGCGGCACACTGGTCGCACTCCGCCGTGAACAAGCAGACAAAGTCCTGATCGAAGCGGCGCCGGCCAATGTTGAAAGCAGGACGGGGGTAGCGTCATGAGTAGCTGCGATACCTGCAATACCTGCGGCGCAGCCGATGGACAAACGCCCGTTAACTTCGACGGCGTCGTCGCGCTCGCCGGCAACCCAAACACCGGCAAAAGCACCGTCTTCAACGCCCTGACCGGCATGCGGCAACACACCGGCAACTGGCCCGGCAAAACCGTCGCCCGCGCTGAGGGCCGGTTCACCCACGACAACAAAACATACAAACTCGTCGACCTGCCCGGCACCTACTCGCTGCTGTCCGCCTCTGAAGACGAACAGATCGCACGCGACTTCATTCTCTTCGGCCAGCCCGACTGCACCGTCGTCGTCGCCGACGCCACCTGCCTCGAACGTAACCTGAACCTCATACTGCAAGTGCTTGAGATCAGCGACCGAGTCGTGGTTTGCGTCAACCTGATGGATGAAGCCAAGCGCAAAGGTATCGAGATCGATGCCGAGCAGTTATCGCAAGACCTCGGCGTGCCCGTCGTGACAGCGACTGCGCGCTCCGGCCGCGGCTTGTCATATCTGGTCGAAACGGTAGCGGGTGTCATCAACGGCGAAATCGAAACACACGCGCACCACGTCGATCTCGGTGACGAGGTTAACAACGCATTGGATCAACTGGTGCCCAAGATTCAAGAAATCGCTCCGGGTTTACCGAACGCGCGCTGGGTCGCGATGCGCCTATTGGATGGCGACTGGCGTGTGCGCGAGTCGTTGATTGATGGCGAACTCTCACAGATTGCAGAAAAGCAGAAAGCACCCACCGAACGCTTCAGCCGAAAGATGGCGCTGGAGGGTTCGCAATGAAGTTGGACCCTTATGCGCCCAGACCCGTCGCCGACCTGCTGCGAGCTACGGAAGGTGTGCGCCACACTTTGGGTGAAGGCTTCCGCGACCGCGTCGTGGAAAGCATCTATCGCGACGCCACCGACATCGCCGGCCGCAGCGTGAAGCGCGGTGTAGGCAAACGCTTTGACCTGGACCTGTTCATCGACAAGATCGTGCTCTCGCCGATCTTCGGCTTGCCCCTGATGATCCTGCTGCTCGGGCTGATCTTCTGGATGACCATCGTCGGCGCGAATTACCCGTCCGAATTGCTCGCGACCGGTTTGTTCTGGGTTGAAGCGCAAGGCGCAGAATTATTCAACTGGCTTGGTGCGCCGTGGTGGCTCACCGGTTTCGTCTGGCACGGCACGTATCGCGGGCTTGCGTGGGTCATCGCTGTGATGCTCCCGCCCATGGCGATTTTCTTCCCATGCTTTACGATCCTCGAAGACCTCGGCTACCTGCCGCGCGTCGCGTTCAATCTCGACTGGCTATTTAAGAAAGCGGGCGGGCACGGCAAACAGGCACTGACCATGAGCATGGGTTTCGGCTGCAATGCCGCGGGCGTGATCGCTTGCCGTGTGATCGATTCGCCACGCGAACGTCTTATTGCGATCCTCACCAACAACTTCGTTCCCTGCAACGGCCGATTCCCCACGCTCATTTTGATCGCGATCGTTTTCGTCGCGGCGGGTCACAACGCCACCCTCGCCTCGGCGATCGCGGCAGGCACCGTATTGACCATCGTCGTCATCGGCGTGATCACCACGCTGATCGTCTCAGCGTTCTTATCGCGGACTGTGCTCAAGGGCGAGGCCTCCGCGTTCACGCTCGAGATGCCGTCCTACCGTCGGCCCAACATCCCGCGCATCATCTACACGTCCCTGATCGACCGCACGTTCTTCGTGTTGATGCGCGCCATCGCCACCGCGGCGCCCGCCGGTGCGGTCATCTGGCTGCTGGGCAACATCAACGTCGCCGATGCATCACTGGCAACACACATCTCCGACTTCCTCGATCCGTTCGGCCACGTGTTCGGGCTCGATGGTGTGATCCTGCTCGCCTACATCATCGCCATCCCCGCCAACGAAATCGTTGTGCCTACCATGCTTATGGTCTACCTCGGCACGGGCATGATGACCGAGGACGTCTCGCAGGATCACCTCCGCCACGTACTGGTCGATCAGCACGGCTGGACGATGCTTACTGCGATCAACCTCATGCTCTTCTCGCTGTTGCACAACCCCTGTGCGACCACGATCATCACGATCTGGAAAGAAACCCGTAGCCTACGCTGGACCACGCTGGCCACCCTGGGCCCACTGGCGATCGCCTTCGCGGTCTGTTTCGTCGTCGCCCAGGCCGCACGGCTGCTGGGGTGGGGGTAAAAAGCAGAAAATGTGCAAAACGGAAAAGCAGAAAATTAGATTCTAAAGCTCGAACAATATTCGGTATAGGGGGCTCGTATTTTCTGCTTTTCTGTTTTCCTGCTTTTCTGATTTTAAAATTCCCCCAATCCCCCTGGAACAACCCCGAGCCCCAATCGTCTATACTCAGACAGACGAACTCATCCCCGCCTGGGAGCTTTATCATGAGACATCAGATGTTGTGGCCGATCCCGGCCTTGTTGATTGCGCTGGTATTGCCGACGGTGACACTTGCACGGGTTAAACTCATCACGCTGCCGGTGCGTGAGCGCGTCGAGGTGCAACTCGATCATGCAGACGCGACGCTGGTCGAGGAAGAACGCGTCGTCCCGCTTGTCGCCGGCACGAACCAGGTCGACTTCTCCTGGGCGAACACGAACATCGACCCCGGCACGATCGTGTTCCGCGTCATCGGGTACGAGGGGCGCGTCTCGGGCAAAGCGCCCGAAGTGAATGTTTTAAGCGTCAGCTACCCGCCCGGTGAAAACGCACTGGTTTGGGATATTTCCAGTTCACACTCCGGCCCCGTGCGCGTACGCATCAGTTACCTGCTGGGCGGTCTGGAAAAGAGTTACAACTACCGCGCGGTTGCCGAGCGAGACGAGTCAACGCTGACCCTTTCCAAGTACATCCGCGTACAAAACTTTGCCAACGAACAATATGAAGACACGCAGATCACCGCGGGCTTCGGCGGTAACTTCAGCAAACCCATCGGGCTCAACGAAACAAAAGAAATCCTGCTCGAAAAAGTGCCCGGCGTCCCGATCAAGAAGACCTACACCTGCGACCTCGCACAATTCGGCTACCTCGATCTTGCTCAGAAGAAGGTTCGCGTGCCGATGCACTACGTGCTTATCAACGACAAGGACCACAAACTCGGTGATGCGGCGCTACCCAACGGCAAGGTCCGCATCTTCCAGAAAGACAGTGCCGGCACCACCGCGTTCACCGGCGAAGACTGGGGACGGTTCACACCCATCGACGATAAAATGAAGCTCTACCTCGGCGTCGCACAGGACGTCGTCGTCAAACGCACCATCGATCATGTCGAGCGCATAAAGGTCGGCGGCGACCTGTCGCATTACGAGGTTGTCGTGAAGTACGAAATCGAGAACTTCAAAGATGCGCCCGTCGTGCTGGACGTGGCCGAGCAGATCGACGACCTGCGCGACGAATCGAGAATCGGTGACGACCAACCGGCGGAATGGGTGATCGGCGACCAGACAACCTTCAAAGGCAAACCCGATCCGGACGAGTCCAGCCTGCAGCGCGTGCTCTTCCATGCCGAACTGCCCGCTCGCAAGGGTGACAAGGCCGAGAAGATCGTGCACAAGCTGCACCTCGTGTTCCGCAATCAGTTTTAACGCATAGATACCCCCGAAGCCCACATTCGCCGAACGTGGGCGTCCGTTTGATCCGCATCGCATTCATCCACAGAGGACCAAGCCATGAAACGCCTGCTTGCCCTGATACTCATGCTCAGCTTCGCGCTGCCGACGATCGCGAAGAACATCGACCTCTCGACCGTCCCGCCGCGCGACACCGTGCAACTGACGATCTATAACGCCGAAGACCTCACGCTCGTCCGCGAGACGCGCGTGATAACCTTCAAGAAAGGCAACAACTCGCTACAGTTTTCCTGGGCCAACACGCTCATCGATCCGACCTCGGTTGAGCTGAAGTTCCTCACCCGTCCGGACGAGCTGACCGTACTCGATACGACTTACCCGCACGACAAGCCCCAGATGCTTTACTGGAACGTCGCCAGCGACTTCTCCGGTGAAGCCAAAGTCGAAATCACCTACTTCACCTCCGGCATAAGCTGGAGCGCCGACTACACCGGCATCGCCGAGCCCGATGAATCCACCATGCGGCTGGAAGGCTTCGTCACCGTCACGAACAACTCCGGTGAAGACTACGAAAACGCGCAGGTACGCCTGGTCGTCGGCACGATCAATCTTGTGGAAAAGATCGCACAACTCGCGCAGCAGGGTATGGTCCCGACGCCGTCGGCGAGTCGCCCGGCGGATAAGAAGGTGTTACGCCACAGGGCTCTTCAAAGTGCGGTCGTTGATGCAGAGTCGATGTTTGCCGACTCGGATATGGCTGAGGAAAAACAGATCGTTAAGGAAGGGCTAAGCGAATACTTCATCTTCACGATTGAAGGTACGGAAACCGTACCGAACCGTTGGGCCAAGCGCATGCGCAGCTTCGACGCCGGCGAGGTGCCGATCGAGGTGCAGTACCGCTACCGGCTCTACGAGTATGGTGATCAACTCGTCCGTATGTTCCTGTTGACCAATGATGATAAGTCCGGCCTCGGCGAGAGCCCGCTGCCCGACGGCGTCGTGCGACTGTTCCGCAAGAACGAATCCGCCGCGCTTTCCTACATCACACAACAACGGATCAAGTACATCCCGATCGGCGACAAGATCGAGCTGAACCTCGGCAACGATCCGAACGTCGTATTTGAGCTGGTTAGCCTGCGCGTTTTCCGCGACAACATCTGGGGCACGATCGGCGCGACCGTCCGCAGACAGTTCGACGAGCCGGGCGTACGCATCGAAGACCGTGGCCGGGTCGAAGGCTGGGACGAACACACCGTCTACGCCCAACGCATCCGCAACTACACCGACAAACCTATCGATCTCGATATCCGCCGCCCCTTCGGTGGGGACGCGGTTTTTATCAGCAGGCTTAAACCCACCCGTTACGACGTACACACCGTGCAATACGCCGCCCGCGTCGAACCGAGCGAAAAAGAGGCTCTGTTTTACGAAGTGGTCCAGCGGATGGGCAGCAACCAGAAACAGGACCGTGTCGAGATCAAAGCCGACGACCCCGCGCCCGTGCCCTGGCTGGAATAAATTCATATTAATCCGTTTCTTTTCAAGACATGGCACTGTCGCCAAATGCAAACTCCAAAACCCGGTTATTTCACCGGGTTTTTTCTTTATTCACGCCCCATTAATTCAAGCCGTTTGGCTCGACGCCGCTTTCCCCGGCGGGCAATCTCGCTTAAAGTGTTTAACTCTATCCCGGACGTTTCCCACTTGGCGTCCATAGACGTTGCACCCCCAGTTACTACCAGAAACGGATAATCAGACATGGCGAAGAAGAAGCAAACCGCGGCTAGCAGCAAGTCCGACATCGGCCTGATCGGCCTGGCTGTTATGGGCCAGAACCTCGTGCTTAACATGGCCGACCACGGCTACACCGTCTCGGTGTTCAACCGAACCACCAGCAAGATGACCGACTTCATCGCCGAGTGCAAACAGCGCGAGCCCTCGCACGAGCGCGTCATCGGCTTCGAGAAGCTCAAGGATTTTGTCCAAAGCATCAAGCGCCCTCGTAAAATCATCATGCTCGTCCAAGCCGGCAAAGGCACCGACGCCACGATCGATTCGGTCGTGCCCCTCCTGGAGAAGGGCGACATCCTGATCGACGGCGGCAACGCGCTGTGGACCGATACCATCCGCCGCGAAAAAGACCTGGCCGCCAAGGGCATCAACTTCGTCGGCTCCGGTGTCTCCGGCGGCGAACTCGGCGCACGCTTCGGCCCGTCGCTTATGCCCGGCGGCTCGAAGGAAGCGTGGCAGTCGCTCAAGCCTATCTGGACCGCCATCGCCGCGCAGGTCGACAAGAAGACCGGCAAGCCTTACGAAGATTACGAAGCGGGCAAACCCGTGAAGAAGGGCGAAGCCTGCACGTTCCACATCGGCCCCGACGGCGCGGGCCACTACGTCAAGATGGTGCACAACGGCATCGAATACATCGACATGCAGCTCATCTGCGAAGCCTACATGCTCATGAAAGATGTCCTGGGCATGAGCGCCGGCGACATGAGCAAAGTGTTCGGCAAGTGGAACAAGGGCGACCTCGACAGCTACCTCATCGAGATCACCACCGACATCCTCCAGCAGCGCGATCCCGAGAACGCCAAGGGCTTCCTCGTCGACAAGATCCTCGATACCGCCGGCCAAAAGGGCACCGGTAAGTGGACCGCAAGCAACGCGCTGGATATGGGCATCCCCGCCAACGCGATCGCCGAGGCCGTGTTCGCCCGGTTCTTAAGCGCCATCAAGGAAGAGCGTGTCGCCGCAAGCAAGCAGCTCAAGGGCCCGCGCAAGCGTTACAGCGGTTCCAAGCCCGCGCTCGTTAAAGCGATCCACGATGCGCTTTACTGCTCGAAGATCTGCGCCTACGCCCAGGGCTTCCAGCTCATTGCAGAAGCGCAGAACGAATACAACTGGAAACTTAACTTCGGCAAGATCGCCAAGATCTGGCGCGGCGGCTGCATCATCCGCGCCCGCTTCCTCCAGAAGATCACCGAGGCCTACACCAAGAACCCGAAGCTGCAGAACCTGATGCTCGATCCGTACTTCAAGAAAGCGCTGCACCACAGCCAGAAGAACTGGCGCAAGGTCGTAGCGCTCTCCGCCGAGCACGGCGTGCCGACCCCGGCGTTCATGTCAGCGCTGGCATACTTCGACGGCTACCGTTCCGCCGTACTGCCCGCCAACCTCCTGCAAGGCCAACGCGACTACTTCGGCGCTCACACCTACGAACGCACCGACAAGAAGCGAGGCCAGTTCTTCCACATCGACTGGCCCGAAGCGGATCGCCCGCAGCTCAAGGCGTAAGGCTCGGCGGCTTGCAACCATTCATGATTCCCGAAGCCCACGTTCATCGAACGTGGGCATTTTCTTTTTTGAAGTGATGTGTCAAAACAAGCGGTGTAGTTACACTACAGGTTTATACGCGTTTCCATTTGACCTTGGGAGTTGACCATGTCAGGTTCAGGTTTACGCACACGATTCAACGGAGCCGTTGGACGAAAACAAATCAAACCCAATCCCCACCACGGCCCAACCAATCCTGATCCTGCGCAGCCTCCCGCCGACGGCGTTCAACGCTTCGGCTCCATGATCGAACTCAAACCACACAAAGAAAACCTCTACCGCCAACTCCACGCCAACGTCTGGCCCGAGGTCGTCGCGGCGATCAAGAACGCGCATATCCGCAACTACAACATCTACCTCGCCGAAGTCGAAGGCAAGAAGTACCTGTTCAGCTTCATGGAATACACCGGCGACGACTTGGAAAAAGACATGGCCTCCATCGCCGCCGACCCGACCACGCGCGACAAGTGGTGGCCCATCACGAATAACTGCCAACGCCGCCTGCCCGGCACACCCACAGGCGAACAGTGGAAACCGCTCGAACGATTGATGTTTATCGAATGAGTTTCCCCGGCCGCGGCACCCCAGATCCCCGGAAGCGATCTCAAAAACGTAGTGATTGCCGCCCTTTACTGTCATTCCCGCGCAGGCGGGGATCCACATACAGGGATTCAATGGACGCGTGGATTCCCGCCTGCGCGGGAATGACGATACTGCTTATTCCACGCTGATCGGGAAAATCTGCTCGTACGTCAGCTCGTTGCCGGTGATCGCGTCGGTAAAGAAGGCTTTAACGGTGACGCTGGTGATTTCGGGGTCGATGCTTTCCGGCAGGGGCAGGTCGATGGTGTAGTGATAGCTCATGAAGCTGGTGCGATACGCGGCGTCGAACTCGTCGGGTTCGTACGTGCGCTCCGTGAGTAAAGAAGGAGGAGCATCAGCCAGGATCGCCACGATCTGCATTTTCAGCCGACCCGCGACGGGAAGCACTCTTCCGTGCTGATCCAGCGGCTGCAGGTAGATGCGGACCAGGTCGTCCTTCTTGTCGCTGTCGGTGTCCAGCGCGCCGCTGTAGCGCTCGAAGGTCAGCTTCACCAGTATCGGCGGCGTCGCTTCCTTGATCGCCTGCTTGTCCGAAGCTTGGGCACGCAGCGCCTTGATCTCGCCGAGCCGTAGCTCCATCTGCTTGTTCAGCTCTTCAACCTCGCGATTGAGCTTGAGGTTCTCGGCCCGCAGCGTGTCGTTTTCATTCAGAAAGTTCTTGGGCCCGCAGCCGACATGCATCAGGCACAATCCGACCACAGCCAACGCGAACACCCACCTGCCGTGTCCGATTCTGGCAGGGCGGGGCGTCCGTGCGTGTTGGTTTAAGTGGGTCATAGGCGATAGGTTGATCAATCGTCTTCGGATTCGTGGCCTTCAGCGATCGCGTCCGGGATATGCTGCAGCAAGCTGTCGACGCAGCCGTAGTCCACAGCTTCTTGGGCGTCGAGCCACTTATCGCGTTCGCAGTCCCGCGTGATCGTTTCCGCATCCTTGCCGGTGTGCTGCTGCATGATCCGGTACAGACGCTCGCGAGTACGGAGCATTTCCTTGGCCTGGATGCCAAGATCGGTGGCCTGGCCTTCAACCACACCGCCCATCAACGGCTGGTGCAGCAACACCCGGCTGTTGGGCAGCACGTGCCGCTTACCCTTCTCACCGGCCATCAAAAGCACCGCCCCCATGCTCGCCGCCATCCCGATGCAATACGTCGCCACCTTCGGGCGGATGAACTGCATCGTGTCATACACACCCAGCCCGGCCGAGACCGACCCACCGGGACTGTTGATATAAAAGTGGATATCGCTCTTGGAGTCCTCATTGGACAAGAAGAGCATCTGGGCGATGACGAGGTTGGCTGTGTCGTCGGTGACGGGGCCGCCGAGGAAAATAATGCGGTCCTTGAGGAGGCGCGAGTAGATGTCATACACCCGCTCGCCGCGGCCTGTTTTCTCGATCACCGTGGGGACTAGATAAGGCATTCGTGTCGCTTCCTTGCTTCTGGTGCGGATATCAGTTTCGGCTCAGATTGTAGCCGGTGTGGCTGGAAGGGCAAAGAACAGGGATTCCGGGCCCAGTTCTACTGATCGGGCAGTAGAAATCATCAACTTCACAAATAAATACCCGATTTGAAGCCCGTTTAGCGCACGATCGCAGATCGCCGTTTCACAAACGGATCGCTGGGCCCTGACCATCGGCAGGCCGTGAAGATAGGCAACCGGCTTGGCTGGGGCGGTGGGGGTGTCTAAGATGACCTATTCGGCCTCGTGTGGGCCTTGGTGGCGTAATCAAATGAGTCAGGCAGATTATCAACTTGCTCCGGGGCAGGCGTCATCGTCTCCAGCGGATGATGTGGCGTACGGCCGGCTTTGGCCAGCGACCTCGGCGCTGTGGCGCCGCGAGATGGTCCGCTTCTTCAGGCAGCGCAGCCGCATCGCCAGCGTCCTGCTTACGCCCGTATTGCTCTGGATCGGGCTCGGCGCAGGGCTGCACAACGTCTTTGTCACCGATGGCACGACATCCGACGCACCCGCTTCCGGTTACATGGCCTACTTCTTCCCCGGCACACTGACCATGATCGTCATGTTCACCGCCGTCTTCTCCTCCATCAGCGTGATCGAGGATCGACGCGAAGGTTTCATGCAGGGCGTACTCGTCGCCCCCGTACCGCGCCTTGCCATCGTGCTCGGCAAAGTACTCGGCGGAACAAGCATCGCGGTCACACAGGCGCTCTTATTCATGATCTTCTGGCCGCTCATCGGGCCCCATCCGCACGTGATGACCATCCTGCTCTCTGCTGTCACGATCGTGGTGACCGCCGTCACCATGACGACGATCGGCCTGTGCATCGCCTGGCCCATGGACTCCACCTCAGCGTTCCACGCGATCATGATGCTCTTATTGATGCCGATGTGGTTCCTAAGCGGCGCGCTGTTCCCCGTTTCAACTGCCATGCCCTGGCTGCGCGTCTTGATGTGGATCAACCCGCTGACCTATGAACAATCAGCCTTGTCATATTCATTGTTAGGTCGCGACACCGTTCAGACGGGGCTGCCCATCTGGCTTGATGCAACGTTCATGGGCCTGTTCGCCCTTGTTATGCTCATCTTCGCGGTAAGACTGGTCGGCAAGCCCAGAAGGGACGGGACCTGAAAATGGTGTCCAAGACTGTGCTGGTAATGGTGGCGGTGTTCTCGTGGCTGGCGACGGTGGCGATCACCATCACCGTCTTAACCTTCGGCCCGATTGGCGAGCCCGACAACGTCATACAACTGGCACTGGTCAACGCAGATGAACAGGCCGAAACCAGTGAATCACTGCAACGCTTCGATCTGCTTCCCGTATTCGAATTGACCGATCAATCAGGCAATCCCTTCGGCCTTAACGACCTGCGCGGCAAGGTCTGGATTGTCGACACGATCTTCACAAGATGCAGCGCCATCTGCCCAACGTTGACCAGCGGCATGCGCGACATCCAAGCCGTCATCAAGAACGACGGCATCTTGTCTGCCGAAGTGCAACTTGTCAGTATCAGTCTTGATGGTGGACACGACAGCCCGGAAATCTTGCGGCAATTTGCCCAGCGTTACAAAGCCGATCCCGCACAGTGGAAGTTCCTCACCGGCGAGCAGGACGTTGTCTGGCCCTTGGTTGAAGGCGGGTTGAAGCTGCCCGTGGAGGCGGGGCCGCCCGGTGATGAGTTGAATATCCTTCACAGCGGTAATCTTGTGCTGATCGACCGCACCGGTGTGATCCGTGGTTACTATAACGGGCTCAGCGAAGCCGGCCGCATCCAACTGCTGGCCGACCTGCGCCGACTGGTGCAGGAATAAACAAAGCTCCGGGCACACCCATAAACAACTATAATGGCTGTTTCTTATGCCTGATATCCCCAAAATCGGATTCGCGCCACCCAGCGCCGAGCAGTTCGAGTCGCTGCTGCAGGCGAACCCGGCCAGCCCGCCGACCAAGTGGCAACTGCGCGCGCCGCTGATCGTCGCGGCTATCTTCTTGGGGATGGGTCTGGCAACAACCGGGATAGCCGCCGCAGTGCTTCCCTGGATCGGCCTGGGTATCCTCTTCGGCAGTAACTGGTCGCGCACCCAGCGAGCCATGAACCTCGAAGCCCGCGTGCGCGACACGCAACAGGTCGCCATGACGCGCCGGTATCCTGCCGCATTACGCCAGGCCTGGCGATTGCTACCTCAAACCACCCCCGCGCCGAACCTGCACAGCCAGACGGTTGCGATGATTTCACACTGCCTGGATTCACTGGGCGCATACGACGCCGCGATCGTCGGCTACGACTACTTGCTTCAGCGCCTGCCCCCCGGTGAACCCATCGCCGTACACATCGGTGTCAGCCGCGCTAATGCCGTGCTCGGCGCTGAACGCTTATCCGATGCCGACGACTCGATACGCCGACTGCGCGGCGCGGTTGAAGCTTTCCCCGATACCTCGATCAGTGCCGCCTACCGATTGGCGCAGCTCGCGCAGCAGGTAAGGACCAACCACTTCAGTGAAGCGGTTAATGAAAATGATGACCTCCTGGAGGCGCTGCGGCCGCTCGGTGTTGAAGCCGGCTACGGCCACGCGCTGATGGCGCTTTGCCATTACCACTACCCAACCGAGGCTGAAGCACTGCAAACAACCGAGCCGCAGACGCACGAAAAAGCCCGGCTCTGGTGGGACCGTGCAACCCTGCTCCTGCCTCCGAAAACCCTGCTCCAGCGTTACCCCGAACTGGCGCCCTTGACGGAGATGCCGTGAGCGAACAACCTTTACAAGAACCGCCCCGGCAAGACGAAGGCAACAGCGATGAAACCGCGCAGCATGATCGTGCTCCCAAAGATGCACCGCGCGATTCGGTTACCTTCTCGCCCGAGCGATTCGAGCGCGAATGCCTGATCGACCTGGTCCTGCGCCGGGGCATGTTGGTCCTGGCGTTGTTTGCGCTATTGTTCCTGCTCATCCTCGATCAGTCCAATACAACGCTCGGACTGATGCTCGTGATCTTCGTGCTGTTCCTGTGGATGGGTATAGGTTCGATCGGTGCAAATGTATGGCGCATGCTGCCGCACGTGACCGCGATGATCGGCCAGGACCCCGCCACGGCAGAAGCGCACCTGGCAAACATGTTGAACAAGTACCCGCTGATGCCCTGGCTGCGCTTACTCTTGTATCACCGGCTCGCCGCGATCCGCCACCGCCAGCACCGCTTCGCCGAGTCGGCCATGATCTGCCAGGCGGTACTCAGTAAACCGCTCGGTCCCGCACGCCGGCAGCGCGGTTCGCTGCTGCTGATGCTCGCCGAAGCCAGCATGCAGTGCCACGATCTTTACGGCGCATACATGGCGCTCTCGGCCCTGCAAGGTGAAACGCTCAACATCGCCGAACGCCTGCAACGATTAGCCATCCAGACACGCTACGAAGTACTCGGCGGCCATGACCGCGCCGCCCTGCACGACATCCGTCAGAAACTGCTGATGGCTGAACTCATGCCCGCCGACCACTGCGGCGCGATGCACGCCATGCTCACCGCCTCCGCCAAACGCGCCGGCCGACGGGAACTCGCCGAATGGCTCTGGAAACGCAGTGAACTGCTCTGCGGCCGCGAAAAACTCGATCGCCTCATCCGCAGCGCCTTCGCCATCGGCGTCGTCGGACCACCGGAGTGAAAAGCAGAAAACGCAGAAAATAAAATCCGATACCCGATACCCGATACCCGATACCCGATACCCGAAAACCACCCGCCCCTTCGCTTCGCTCAGGACCGGCGTTGGGAAGCAAAGCCATTAGCCTTTAGCTGTTAGCCATTAGCACAAATCCTAAATCATCAATCCTAAATCATAAATACAATCCCCTACACCCTACACCCCACCATGACCCTCGCCATCCTCCCCGAATACTGGTTTGCCGGCCAAAGCCAATGGCTCTTACTTTTCATCGCCGTCGTCGCGATGGCCGGCGTTATCAAGGGTGCGGACTGGCTTGTGGATGGCGCTGCGGGGATCGCGTCACGGCTAGGTATGCCCAAGGTCATCATCGGCGCGACGATCGTCTCGCTTGGCACGACCAGCCCCGAGGCGGCTGTGTCCGTCCTCGCTGCTTGGCAGGGCGACGCGGGACTTGCGCTAGGTAACGGCGTCGGCTCCATCATCGCGGACACCGGGCTGATCTTCGGATTAGGCTGCCTGATGACACAGCTGCCCGCTGACAGGTTCGTACTCAACCGTCAGGGTTGGGTGCAGTTCGGCTCCGCGGCATTGCTGGCTGCGATCTGCTACATCTTGTTTGCCGTGCAAGGCGACGCAGCACAACTCGGCCGATCCGTCGGCGCGCTACTGGTCACGTTGCTTGTCGTCTACATGTACATGTCCGTCAAGTGGAGCAGGCAACACGCCCACGGCGCGCCGCACCTGATCGACCACATCGGCAACGACGCCACCGAACACGTCCCCGCCACCGATGTCCCCGATACGCCCAGGCCACTGCCGCAACTGATCGTCACGGGTTTGATCGGCCTCGCGATCGTCATTGTCTCGGGTGATGCGCTGGTGTCTTCGGTAAGTGAAGTGGCGGTCTACTGGGGCGTCCCGCAGGCCGTGATCGCCGCGACACTCGTCGCCTTCGGCACATCACTGCCCGAACTGGTCGTCGGCATCACCGCCATCCGCAAGGGCCACGCCGAACTGCTCGTCGGCAACGTCATCGGCGCAGACATCCTCAACGTCCTGTTCGTCATCGGCGCAGCTTCGCTCGCCAAACCGCTGCCCATCGTTGAAGCTGAAGCGGTAAGCGCATCACACATCTTCCTCTGGCTGCACCTGCCGACCATGCTCATCATGCTGGCGCTCTTCCGCATCTACATCAGCCGCGCCACAAAAGTGGGCAACTTCTCCCGCTGGATGGGCGCACCGCTGGTTGTCATGTACATCGCCTACACGGCGATCGGCTATATCGCCTCCCTGCAAGGTTCAAGCCATTAACTTCTTCCTGACGAAGACAAGATAGCGTATGCTATTCATGTAAAGGCTTGTTAAATCGATAACACTATCCGTTTAGGGGACATCTCATGTTTGCAACACTCAGCCGTAGTTGGGAATACGCCAAGATCAGTTACGGTGTGATCTGGGAAAACAAGCAACTGGTCATCTTCCCGATCCTCTCCTCCATCGCCGCCATCATCGTGATCGCCAGTTTCCTGCTGCCCTTGTGGACGAGCGGCATGCTCGATCAACTTGCCAATGCAACCGACGATCCACAGGCGGCGCAGTCGCAGGCCAACAACATCCTGCTCTACGTCATCCTCTTCGCGTTCTACTTCTGCAACTACTTCGTCATCGTCTTCTTCAACTCCGCACTGACCGCCTGCGCCATGCGCGTGATCAACGGCGAAGACGCGAGTATCGGTGACGGTTTAGCCATGGCCTTCAAACGTCTGCCGCAGATCATCGCCTGGGCGTTTGTTTCCGCGATCGTCGGCGTCATCCTGCAGATCATCGAAAACGCACACGAAAAAGCCGGCCAGATCATCTCCGCCATCCTCGGCAGCGCCTGGACCGCGCTGACCTACTTCGTCGTGCCCGTTATCGTCGTCGACGGCGTGGGACCGATCGAAGCCTTCAAACAATCCGTCGGCACACTCAAGAAGCAGTGGGGGACCGCGCTGGTCGGCGGGTTCTCGCTCGGTTTCCTCGGCATGCTCGTCATCCTGCCCATCGTCTTGATAGGTGGCGGCCTGATCTGGCTCGCGACCAAGAGCATGGGCCCGGGCGGCCTGATCGCCGCGATCGCCGTCGCCGTCGTCCTCTTCGCCATCGGCACAGCCGTCAACAGCGCCGCCGGCGTCGTCTTCAAAGCCCTGCTCTTCAACTTCGCCACCAACCGCAGCCTCCCCCCAAACATCGACACCTCCACCTTCGGTGACGCGTTTGTGAGTAAGGGGTAAGCGAGATGCATTTGGGTCGATGGTTTAGAAAAACCCCCTCCAAACCCGAGGGGCTTGAACAACGAAACGCCCTGATCAATAAGATTATGGCGCAATACGACCAGATAACTGATAGTGAAGTGTTGCCGGTTGTGTCACTGGAGGATTTTTTCGAAGGAAATTGGGACGAGTACTCCCTGGCACCCAATATGGTCGATTATGACCGTCCTCCGCTCATTGAATGCTATCAAATACTCAAAGATATTCGCAGCAAGGAGACAGTGCAGGACGTTTTGGTGGCTATTCACGAGTCGCCTTACGCCGATGATCCAAAGGACTATAAAATCTGGCCCGACAGTGACACGGTGTATGTATTGACAACTGCATCACGCAACGAGGTTGCAGATTGGTCCGCGATATTGAAGCCGGATGATATCGGTGACAATTGGTCTTGTAACACAGGCAAGAAACCTCCCGCTGCTCCAGATTTGGGGCCGGGAGTACATGTGCACGCCTTATGGTGGGATTAGCAAACGTGACCCTCTTGCCATGGGAATCACAACACGAGACAACCGACCGCCGACTAGTTGATGTAAATGAAGTACTGGATTGCGCGCAATACCCACCCGGCGCACGTCCCATCTATCAACGATGGATCGACGAGGCGCGACATATTCGTGAGTAAGGCACAACTCCTCCCGTTTAGCGGGCGAGCTTGCTCGCCCATAACACAACCACAACACCAGGCATAACAAAAACCCCACACTTCCGCGTGGGGCCGTTTTTTTTGATTGCCATCTGAAAACGTATCACTCGGGTTCGTACATCTTCCCATCACTCGTCGTCAGACTGATCCCATCAAAAAACAACCTGAACGTTCCCTCCGGATTGTGATGGTCCGTACAGACCTTGATCGGCCCGAGTTTCTTGTTCGCTTCCCACGTCATCGCGCCGCCCTCATCGCCGCCGCCGCGGCGGAAGACCCAGTGCGTGATCATGTGGTTCTCATCCAGATAAATATCATACGCATCGCCCGGCGTATACCCACCTTCATCCGGGTACTGTACGATCAGCTTACGCCCCTCGCCCTCGCCCATCGGCAGCTTCGTCATTCCCTCATCCGTAAACGACGGGTTCGACCACACCAACTGGAACGGGAACAAAAACCAGTAGCTGTCATTGATGAATCGCTTATCCGCGGTCATCACTTCCTCGGACGTATCATCACCCAACTCACTGCGCTTGTAGGTGATGGTCAGCTTGCCTTCTTCTTCGAGCGTCACCAGATCATCCTTAGGCTGCCACGTCCAGTGCCGCGCCACATCACGCGTCTCCGTCTTTACTCTAAACGTGTACTTCACCTCCGCCACCTTATCCCACTGCTTCAGGCCGTACGCCCGAGCAACCTCTTTCGCGATTTTCTCCCCGTCCGACTTCCCTGCCTGCGCGACCGGCGCAGTCACCGCGCAAACAACCATCGCCAACAGGCATACGACAGCACGCATTTTCCTGTATTTCATTTTTCCGCCCTTATCTTGAGTATCAGGTCTGTTCAAACAGATCGTTGTCTGTTTCATGCACAGCCAATTGTATGCCCAGATGTTCCGCCGCGGCTTTGGTGAGTTGTCGGCCTTTGCGTGTGCGGGCCAGGAAGCCGATCTGCAAGAGGTAAGGCTCGCAGACTTCTTCCAGTGTTCCGGAATCCTCACCGAGCGTGGCGGCGATGGCTTCGACGCCGACGGGGCCGCCCTCGTAGGTTTCGGCGATGACGCGCAGGTACTTGCGGTCCAGTTCGTCCAGCCCCAGATCGTCGACGCCTTCCAGTTTCAGCGCATCATCAACGATGGCCGCATCGAGTTTGCCTTTGTGTTTGACCTGTGAGTAATCGCGTATGCGTCTTAGCAGGCGGTTGGCGATACGCGGTGTGCCGCGCGATCGCGAGGCAATCGCCTGCAACGGTTCATTCGTCGGATTCATATCCAGCAGACCCGCGCTGCGCCGCAGGATCTGTAATAAATCATCCTGCGGATAGAAGTCGAGATTATGCGTCAAGCCAAACCGCGAACGCATGGGCCCGGAGATCAATCCCGCTCGCGTCGTCGCGCCGATCAATGTGAACGGCTGAAGCGGCAGCGTGATTGTCTTGGCGTGCATCCCCTGATCGACCGTCACGTCGATCTTAAAATCCTCCATCGCGGAATAGAGATACTCTTCCAGCGACACCGGCATGCGGTGCACCTCATCGATAAACAGGACATCGCCGCGTTGCAGCTTTGTCAGGAACCCCACCAGGTCGCCCGGCTTGGTCAGTGCCGGCCCGCTCGTCACCGTCAGATGCGCATCCATCTCATTGGCGATCACATGCGCGAGCGTCGTCTTACCTAATCCCGGCGGCCCATGCAGCAGCACATGCTCCATCGGCTCGTTGCGCTGCTTGACCGCCTCGAGCGTGATCCGCAGCTTCTCGACCAGCTTTGGCTGGCCCACATAATCATCCAGCAGCGTCGGGCGCAGCGACAGATTCAGCGCCTCTTCGCCGGGCGTGCGGGTCTTGCCGGAGACAATACGTTCGGTGGCCATGGGGTGATGATATAGGGTTTAGGGTTTGGGGTGTAGGATGTGGGGTGGGAAAAGCCATTAGCCGTTAGCTTTTAGCCATTAGCAATACAATTTCCGATACCCGATACCCGAAAACTACCCGGCCCTTCGCTTCGCTCAGAACCGGCGTTGGTCAGATATGATCTATAGCTCAAGCCTCAAGCCTATCCACCAATCAATCCATCCCGATCACGCGCTCGATCTCTTCCAGCGACGTTTCGCCGCGGATCACCATGTCGTAGCCCGCTTCTTTGAGGCTGGTGAACATCGTCAAGTCGATGGCTTTGCGGATCGCGCCGATGTCGGGGGTTTTCATGATGACGTCGCGCAGAGCGTCGTTGGTAGTTAATAATTCGTACACGCCTTGCCTGCCTTGATAGCCCGTGCCGAAGCACTTGGAGCAGCCGCCGGGCGCGTAGACCGTTTCGATCCCGGTCGTGCTTCGGCCCATACGCATCACCTGCTCGGGCGTCGGGCGCTTGGGCACCTTGCAGTACTCGCAAAGCAGTCGTGCAAGACGCTGGGCAAGCACGAGGTTCAGTGTCGAAGCGATCAGGTAAGGCTCAACGCCAAGATCGATCAGGCGGAAGATCGTGCCGATCGTATCCTTCGCGTGCACGGTTGACAGCACCAGGTGTCCGGTGCTTGCCGCCTGCATCGCAGCGGTTGCGGTGTCGCGGTCGCGGATTTCGCCCAGCACGATGATGTCCGGGTCCTGCCGCAAGCATGAACGCAGCAATTGGTGGAAGCTGTGCCCCTGATCTTCATCCACCGGGATCTGCGTCACACCCGGCAGTTCATACTCAACCGGGTCTTCGATCGTAATGACGTTACGTTGGTTTGAATCGATCTGACGCAGTGCTGCGTACAGCGTCGTCGTCTTGCCCGAGCCGGTCGGCCCGCAGTTCAGCAGCATGCCCGTGTTCTGCCGGGTCAGATCGCGGATGCGTGTGTACATCCAGTCCGGCAGGTACATATCGGTCAGGTGCTGCGGCGCGTTCTTCGGGTCCAGCACGCGCACGACCAGCTTCTGCCCGAACATCGAAGGCGTAAAGCTGATGCGGTAGTCGATACGCCTGTCCGGCACCTGTACGGAGAAGTGGCCCTCCTGCACGATACCGCGCTTCGCGATGTCGATATCACCAAGCACTTTCACCAGGCTCGACAGCCGGCGATACGTCTCGGTATCCACCTTCGAGACCTCGACCATCGCGCCGTCGATACGCAAACGCACCAGCCCGCCCTCGCGCTTCGGCTCCATGTGGATGTCCGATGCGCCCGAACGGATACAGCCCATCAACAATAACCGCATGATGTCCAGCGCCTCGGCACTGGACGCGCCGCGTTTTTCCGCGCCGACCGCGCTGTGCACCGTCTGGCCACGCGCATTAATCAACGCAACCTTGGACAGCCCGTAAGGCACATCCTTGCCGACCTTCAATAACGCGGTAAACGAACCGATGCCGTAGCTGCCGGGCACCGGCCCTTCACTTTCATCCAGAATCACCGGCTCACCGACCTCGATGTCGATCGCTTCCAGGCTCCCCGACATCGTGTCCGAAGGGCTGCCTCGCCGCTGGCTCGGGTCGGCATGCGGCAACTGGTTCGCAGCGACCTGCACCGTCTGCCCGTCATCAATGAATTTGACGTTCGTCGAGCCGACCTGGAACACCGTACCCGTGCGCAGCACGACCGAGACGATGTCCAATCCGTCGATCTTCGTGCCGTTACGCGAATCCAGGTCGCGCAGCACGTAACCATTGTTCGACCATTCGATCTGGCAGTGGTGTCGGCTGATGAGTTTGTCGTCCTCGACCGCGACCGAATTACTGGCGTGCCTACCGATCGTGACCTTGCTGGTAGCAAGATTACAGCGCTTAACGCCCGATCGGGTATGAACTTCTAAATGTGCCATGGTCCGGCATTGTAACCGGTTACGGGAAGGAAAGCAGGAAAAGCAGAAAAGCAGGAAAAGCAGAAAATAAAATCCGATACCCGATACCCGATACCCGATACCCGATACCCGATACCCGAAAACCACCCGGACCTTCGCTTCGCTCAGGACCGGCGTTGGGGGGGAAGGGCCATTAGCCTTTAGCGATTAGCGATTAGCCCAAATCCCAAATCATCAATCCCAAATCATAAATACAATTCCCCACACCCCACACCCCACACCCCACACCCTACACCCTAACCACTTCCCGCTCCTGCTCGACCAGGTCGTCGTAGGTTTCCCGTCGGCGGATGACCGTCGCCTTGCTCCCATCGACCAGGATCTCCGCCGGGCGCGGCATGGCGTTGTAATTGCTCGCCATCACCATCCCGTACGCCCCGGCCGTGAAGAAGCACAGCCCGTCGCCACGCTTCAAGGGCGGCAGCTTCCGGTCCTTCGCCAGCGTGTCGGATGTCTCGCAGATCGGCCCGACCACGTCGTACGCCTGCAAGCCCGGCAAATCCATCTCCATCGCTCGCTGCTTCGGCTCGTGCTCCTTGGCAACCTGCGTCGGCCAGGCGAAGTGGAACCCTTCGTAGAACGAAGGCCGGATCAGGTGGTGCATCCCCGTATCCACGATCGCAAACGTCTTGCTTCCGCCGGTCTTGATGTACTGCACCTGGCACGCCAGCACGCCCGAGTTGCCCGCGATCGTTCGGCCGGGCTCGATGATGACCTTCAGGTCCTTGTCCTTAACAAGCGGGATGATCGCCTCGGCATAGGAGGTGTATGCCGGGCTCTTGCCGGATTCGTAGTCCGCCGCGTAACCGCCGCCGATATCCAGCGTATCCACGGTAAAGCCTTCCGCCCGCAAGCCATCGATCAGCTCGATCGCCTTGGTGATCGCCTGCACGTAAGGATCGGGCGAATAGATCGGCGAACCGATGTGCAGGTGGATCGCGGTCAGTCGGCAGTGTTCGTTGTGGCCGTACGACTGAAAGAAACGCTTGGCGCGTTCGATATCCACGCCGAACTTCGTTTCCTTCTTGCCCGTCGTTGTCTTGGCGTGCGTCTTCGCATCGTACACATCCGGATTCACGCGCAGCGCGCCGTTCGCCTTCTTGCCCAGGCGCTGGGCGATCGCAGCGATGTTCTCGAACTCGGCTTCCGATTCGATGTTGAACCAGCCGATCCCCGCGTTGATGCCAAGCTCGATCTCCGCGTCCGTCTTGCCGACGCCCGCATACACGACCTTACTCATGTCCGCCCCGGCCTGCTGCGCGCGGAAAATCTCGCCGCCCGACACCACATCCATCCCGCTGCCTTGCTCAGCCAGCAGCTTGATGATGTTCAGGTTCCCGCAGCTCTTGATCGAGTAGCAGATGATCGGGTCGATCTCCGCAAATGCGCCGGTCAACGCCTTGTAATGCCGGAGAAATGTCTCTTTAGAGTAGATATAGACCGGCGAACCGACCTTGGCCATGATGTCATCCACCGCCACGTCTTCACAGAAGAGCCTGCCATCACGATACGTAAATGAGTCCATGTCGGATCCTTCTATAACAATGCGTCAAGTCCGACATCATAGCCCCGTAATCCAGCGGGTAAACTGTGGGGCTGAGATTACGGTTCAGGGCTCCGAAGGAGCCAAGGCATGTAGCCACGGGTAGAGCGCAGCGCCACCCGTGGATTGAAGGGGATGCTTTATATCCCTGTCGCCCCGGCAGGGGCGAAGGAGTGTGAGTACTTCCTCCACCCCTCCGGGGTGGGCAACATAAACGACTCGACACCACGGGTTCCGCTGCGCTTCACCCGTGGCTACAACCCGCCGCCCCTGCGGGGCGATATTTTCTCCCGTATAACACAAAGTCAAATGTCTGACCCCAGCACATTCCAGCCCGGCAAACGGATCGCCGTCCTCGGCACGTGCGGCAGCGGCAAGACCTATGTCGCCAAACGCTTGGCCGAACTGCTGGAGATCCCCTACATCTGTAGTGATGCGATCCTCTGGGGGCCCAACTGGACGCTGAAGTCGTCTGACGAGCAACTCGCCGGCTACGACGAGGCTACCTGTTGCGAAGCCTGGACCTTCGATGGCAACCTCGGCACAGCTACCAAAGCCAAGAACGCCTTGGTGCTGGACCGCGTCGACACGCTCATCTGGCTCGACCTGCCGTTGCGTACCGTGCTTCCCCAGCTTCTGAAGCGCACGATCCGCCGGGCCTGGACGCAGGAAGAACTCTGGCACGGCAACCGCGAGAGCTTCCGCCTGTCCCTGTTCTCTACCGATTCGATCCTCCTCTGGGCCCTGCGCACTTACCGCAGCAACCGCACCCGATACACCGAGCTTTTCAACGACCCCAACCACGCCCACCAACAACGCATCCGCTTCAGAAGCCGCCGAGTCCTGAATGCGTGGCTGGCTGGGATTGAAGAAAAGCAGAAAACGCAGGAATCGCAGATAAGCAGGAAATGAAATCCTTCTGATCCCTTGGAAGAGACCCGCGGAAAGCTGCTTCGCAGCTATCGCGCGGCTTAGGGAGGGGGCTATTAGCGATTAACGATTAAAAATCAGCGATTAAAATCCCTACACCCCAATCCCTACACCCCAATCCCTAACCCCCAACCCCCAATCCCGTCTAAAATCCCCCCATGGACCTCGTCTACCTCGACAACAATGCCACCACCAGACCCGATCCGCGGGTCATCGAAGCCATGCAGCAGGCGCAGCAGCAGTTCTGGGCCAACCCTTCCAGCATCCACCGTCACGGCCAGCTTGCCCGCCAGCAGGTCGAGCTTGCCCGTGCTTCGGTCGCGTCCCTGATCAACACGCATCCCCGGCAGATCGTCTTCACCTCCGGTGGGACCGAGTCCAACAACCTTGCGATCCGCGGCGTCCTCGGCGAATCACCCGACGCCGTTCTCATCGCCAGCAGACTCGAGCACTCGGCTGTGCGCGAACCGGCCGAGGTATTTGGCAAGATAGGTAAAACCGTCTGGCTCCCGATCGCTGATGGTGGCGTGATCGATCCGCAATCCGTCGCTGATGCGATCCGTGAATATCAAGACGCGGCCGGGCCGATACTCATCAGCATCCAATGGGCGAACAACGAAACCGGCGCGATCCAGCCCATCGAGCAGATCGTGCAAGTCGTGCAACAAGCCCGTGAACAAACTTCATCACGCCATGGCATCTACCTGCATGTCGATGCCTGCCAGATGGTGGGCAAGAGGCCGGTCGATGTCAGCAAGGTTGAGGTGGATTTATTAACGCTCTCTGCGCACAAGTTCCACGGCCCGAAAGGTGTGGGTGCACTATATGTTCATCGCGGGTTACGATTAAAACGACAAATCCACGGCGGCCCGCAGGAACTGCAACGCCGAGGCGGCACGGAAAATACCGCCGCGATCATCGGGTTCGGTGTGGCGGCGGAACTGGCCGAAAAATTTCTTAAAGATGACCGGCAATTAAGCGCATTGACAGCGTTGCGTGACCGTTTCGAATCCTCCTTGCTTGAGCGTATTCCAAACGCCGTCATCAACGCTCCGAAAGATAAAAGCCCGGCATTTCGGCTATGGAACACGAGCAATATCGGTTTTCCCGGCATTGAAGCCGAGGCCGTCCTGCTGGGCTTGAGTGAGCGGGGCGTCTGCGCCTCGGCCGGCGCAGCCTGTTCCAGCGGATCGCTCGAACCTTCGCCGGTTTTGTTAGCGATGGGCGTGCCCGAAGCGGTGGCTCACGGCTCGATCCGCTTCTCACTGGGCCGGGAAACAACCGACCGGGAAGTGGACCGGGCATTGGAATTGATCCCCGAAGTGGTCGGCCGATTGGGTCGATTAATGCCCCATGGATAACCCGCGCTTTACCTCAAGCCCGTCCTGTCGCACAATAGGTATTCTTACGAGGATGAGGTAAACCACTCATGCAGTCGATGACGTGGACGATATCGCGGTTGGGCAGTCGGTTCAATCTGCTGTTCGAGCCCTACCACAACCGTGTGATGCATTCGGCTATGGGCCGATTGTTGGACAAGCCGTTGGACTTGAAAGTAGGACTGGTGGAATCCGACGGGACCCACCGCGTGCTGCCTTTCACGACCGACGGCCGAACGCTTACCAACTGCGAACAGTTCGAACGCATCAACTCCATCACCTATCGGGGCTACAGCGAAAAACAAAACCTGCGCTTCGAGTTCAATGTCCACGCCGTCTTCTACCCCCAGGACGAACGGCTGTGCATCATGCCCGCCTTCTACCTGGAGATGCGCGTCAATCCCGTGCACCGCGTGCGCTGGTACGAATCCGAAGAAGTCCCCGAAAAGGTCAAGCTCTTCATCCGCCTGAAACGGCCCGACACGGATATCTCCGTCAAACCCGGCATCGAAGAAGGTGAACTCTGCTCGATCAACATGGCCTACAGCAATTCGTTGAAACCACACAACGAAGAGTTCGCCATGCCGACCGACAACGACCCGGCCCAGCAGCGATCGGTCCAGGTACACGAACGCATCGTCAGCCTTAACCCCGGCTGCACCGCCACCGAATGCGGCCAGGGGCTCATGCTCGAACTGCCCGTCACCGACGCCGGCAGCGGTATCAAGTGGCGCCTCGTCTGGGGCGCGCACGTCCGCGAACCCGTCCTGAAAGTCAAACACGAAGGTAAAATTCGCGACGCCGTCTTCCGCTACAACCACGCATGGAACAGCCTCGATGAAGTGATCGACGAAGCCGTCGAGACACGCGACGTCCGGCTCGCACTGTCGCGCCGATTCGAAAAACTCCTCGAGCAGGCGCCGATGGACACCGCACAATCCCACCTGCTTGCACAGAGCTTCCAGGCCTGGCTAAGCAACACCTTCTGGTGCGACATCGTCGGTGATGAGCCGGTCCCCCCGCAATGGTTCAGCGCGTGGGAAGGCTCGTGTGCCTACATCGGCACGCTCGACGTCGAATACAACATCTCGCTGATCTACCTCACGCTCTGGCCAAAGCTGCTGGGGATGCAGTTCGATCAATGGGCCGAGCAGGAACGCAAACACGCCCCTTCATCCGGCAGTTTCATCTGTCACGACCTCGGCGCCGGCGTCAACGCGACCGGCCAGTACTACCAGCACGACATGGAAGTCGAGGAAAACTGCAACTTCCTGCTTTTGCTCCAGGCTTACACACACTGGACCGGCAAAGACGACATCCTCCAGAAACACGCCGACCTGATCGTACGCCTCGCACGCTATCTCGTCTGGAGCGACCGCGACGGCTCGGGCTTCCCCTCGATGGGCGTCGCCAACACGATCGATGACGCGAGCCCGGCCATGCAGTTCTCGCGCAAGCAAACCTACCTCGCCGTCAAACGCATCGCCGCGCTCAAGGCCATTGCCGATCTGCTCTCGATCCGTGGCGGGCACGACGACCTGGCGCGCTCCTGCGAAACACTTGCCGAGGGTGACCTTGCCAAAGTCGAATCCGCCGCCTGGCTGAGCGATCACTACGCGGTCTGTATCGATAAATCGGCTGTCGGCATCACCGATGCCTGGACCGGCAGGCCGCTGCCTTACGAAACACTCCCGGGCTGGGACGCCTACTCGATCTACACCGGCAACGGACTATTGCTGCCGATGATGGTCGGCCGACCCGACCTGATCGAGCGACGCCGGCTACGCACCGATGTCGCAAACGCGCAGCGTGAAAACGCCTCACGCTACGGCTGCGGCCACACCTCGGCCGAGTCTGACAACGTCTGGGTCAGCCAGAACCTCTGGCGCGACACGCTCGCCCAGTACATCCGCCTGCGCCCCATGTCCTCCCAGTATTACTGGGACATGCAGGTCATGAGCAACACCGGCCCCAACTCCATGGGCTACACCGACGCCTACATCAATAACTACATCGCCTACAGCCCAAGGGGCATCACCGTCATCGGCCACCTGCTCGCCGCGCCACGTCTCATCATCGACCGCCGCGCGCCCGGCGGCGCATACATCACCGTCGACCCCGACCGCCACAAGCCACAACGCTGGCCGTTGCTCCCCCTCGCCGACTGGAAAGCAGGCAAGATCCCCGTCTGCGTCATCGACCACCACGGCCGCGTCACCATCGAAGGCCAGATCGATCCCGTCATCGTCCACGGCAACAAGCCCGACGCCGACAAAACCACCGGCGGCGGGCAGATGATCGGGTAGGGGGGATGTTCAATCTTCAATGTTCGATGTTCAATTTAAAAACATCGCACTGAGCGCGATAGATTGAACATTCAACATCGAACATTGAACATCCCAATCAATCCCCGATTCCCAAATCTCCCTTCGTCATCAGACTGTCAAACACATACCCCGCGCCTTCGACGTTCTCTCTCGCGCCTTCCTGTCGGTCGATCACCGCGATGATCGCGACGATCTTCGCGCCCATGTCGGTTAACGATTTGGCTGCTTCCAGCACCTGCCCGCCGGTGGTGGCGATGTCTTCGAGGATGACGATGTGTTCGCCGGCTTCGAGTTTGCCCTCGACCTGTTTGGCTGTGCCGTAGTTCTTTTTCTGGTTACGGATCAGCACGGTCGGCTTATTCGCCGCGATGCTGGTCGCGCTGACGATCGGGATCCCGCCCAGCTCCGCCCCGGCAAGCTTGTCCACTTTGCCCGGCAGCGCCTCGATCTTCTTCGCAAACCGCTGCGCCAGTGCCTCTAGAATGTCCGGCTGCGTCTGGAACAGGTACTTATCCAGGTAATATTTGCTCTTTCGGCCCGAACGCAGCGTGAAGTCCCCGTGCAGCAGGGCCGAATCTTTTATCCGTTGGATCAGTTGTTCATCTGTCATGCCGCAGAGCATAGCCGGTGTAGACCGGCCCCGAAAGTAACGATATCACGCCCCATCAAGGCTCGATCGTGTCGCCGCTCTTATCCCGGAAAAACAACAGTTGCAGCAGTAATCCCACCGCGGAGACGGCCGTCATCAAGGCAAAAATCATTCTCAGATCACCATCAAATATTCTTGAGGTCTGCCCGGCAAGGATGTTCCCGATCATGCGTCCGACGGCGAGGATGAGCGTCGCGTACAGCCCCTGCATCGAGTTGCGGAACGCCGTCTCCGAGCGGTGGTTCAGATACAAGGGCGGCAGGATGAACAATATCAGCACGTTCATCCCATGCAGCAGTTGCGTTCCCACCGCTACGGTCAGCGTCGGGACCAGCCACAACAGCGCCATACGCAAAACGATCGTGGCGATGCCAAGCACCAGAAGCCAGCGCAAGCCCAGCTTCTTCAGCATCCACCCAAACGCGAGCACGAATCCCACTTCGACCGACACGCCCACCGACGAGATCAAGCCCAGCCACTCTTCTTTGACATGTGTGATGCGCGTCAGGTACAGCGGGTAGAACGTATACAGCGAAGCGGTTGCCGTATGCATCAGCAACATCGTGAACAGGAACAGCGCCAGGTCGGGCTGCAGCATGCGCTTCAGCGCAAGTTTGGTCGGAAGCGCTTTAGCGATTTTTGCTGGCGGGTGCGGATCGGGCACCTCGGATGTCGGTCCCGGTTGGCCGAACGCCGCCCGTGTATGTGGCAGCGTGAAGGTGTTCGCCGCCGCGATCAGTGCGATCACGAGCCCGCACGCAAGCGACAGCCGGATCACCGACGGGTCCGGGTCGCGCATCAGCCAGAACAAAATAAACGAAGGGATGATGAATCCTAATGTCCCAAAGACGCGGATCTGGTGGTAGGGCGGTGTCGACTCACCCGCCGCCTCACGTATCCCCCGTACGCTGAACAGTAACCCGTCGCACAACGACATCAGGGGCGAAATCGCCAGTGCCCAGATCAGAAACGCGGGGATCAACCACCACAAACCCGTTGTCGCCAGCATCATGCCCAGAGCCGTCGCGCCGACAAGAAACACACCCCGCAGCAGCGTACGGTTTTCCAGCTTCAGGTCAGCCAGCAACGTCATGATCCCCGGCATCATCAGCGCCGAGACGCCCCCCAGGCTCATCAGCCACCCGATCTGATCGTCTGCCAGCCCCCGCCAACCCAGGTATACCGGGATATACGGCCCCACACTGCCTAATACGGCATATCCGAGAAAGAATTGGAACTTGATAGAACGCACGGGTGGTTTGGGGCTGGGGTCTGGTGGCTTGGGTCTGCTCAGAGATCATAGCGGATCAGGAGCATAAGACCCGAACTTCCCCACCCGGCGATACTTCGTTACCCTTATAATGAACTAACATAATAATCTCTCAATGATTCATGGCTGACATGCTGCTTGTTATGCTTTAAATACCTCTAGACCCTTGACCCCAGACCCTTCCTATGCGCTACGCTCTTATTATTGCAGGTGGTTCCGGCACCAGGCTGTGGCCGATGTCCACGCGTGAGTTGCCCAAGCAACTTATCCCTTTTATCGACGGCAAGAGCTTGCTCGAAATCGCGATGCAGCGCCTCAAAGGGCTCGTCCCCGAGGAGCAGATCTTCATCTGTGCAGGCCAGGCCCATCGGCAGGTGATGCTCGATCGCATCCCGGGACTCACGCCCGACCGTTTCATCGGTGAACCCTGTGGCCGCGACACGCTCAACGCCGTCGGACTCGGCGCCGCGGTGCTCGGCCGTGAAGATGAAAACGCCATCATCGCCGTCTTCACCGCCGACCACATCATCGAGCCGGAAGATAAGTTCCGCTCCGTCGTCGAGACAGGTTACACCCTCGCAGAAGAGCAGCCGCACACGCTTGTGACCTTCGGCATCACGCCGACTCACGCCGCGACAGGCTACGGCTACCTGCAACTCGGTAAAGCTACTTCCTGCGGCAAAGCGCATACCGTCGATACCTTCAAAGAAAAACCCAACCTCCAAACCGCCGAAGGCTATTACAAAGACGGCCCGGAAAAATACCTCTGGAACTCCGGCATGTTCGTCTGGCGCGCCAGCGCCCTGATGGATTGCATCCGACGCTTCTGCCCGGATAACTACTTGGGCATCAGCGAAGTCGCCGACGCCTGGGATTCCGAACAGCGCAACGAAGTGCTCGAACGTGTCTACCCGACGCTCGACAAGATCAGCGTCGACTACGCCGTGATGGAACCCGCCAGCCGCGACCATCGCGCCCGTGTCCTGGCTGTGCCGATGCCCCTGCGTTGGCTCGATGTCGGCAGTTGGCCCCAGTTCTCACAGACATTGAACAAGGATGATGAAGGCAACGCCGCCGCCGGCTGTAAGACGCTGCTTTACGACACCAACAATACTCTCGTCACCGGCAGCGACCCCGATCACCTGGTTGCCACCATCGGTTGCGACGACATGGTCGTGATCCACACACCCAAAGCCACGTTAGTCTGCAAAGCCAACCAGGCCGAACACATCAAGAAGCTGCACCAACTGGTCGGCGAAAAGTTCGGCGAAGAATTGCTGTAAGAACATTTAGCCGCGAATCAACGCAAATAGACGCGAATAAGATCAGCCATTTCTAATCGCTGATCCTTAATCGCTATTTTTCGTGATCGCTGTATCCTCTGCCCGATACCCGATACCCCGTTCGCGTTCATTTGCGGCTAATTCTTGAGCATCAAGTACAATCCCCCCATGCGCTACCTCGCAATAGACCTCGGCGAAAAACGGACCGGCCTGGCCGTCGGCGATGACATCACCGGCATCGCTTCGCCGCTTGATGTCATTCAAACATCCAGCGCCGAAGAGCGTTTCAAGGCAATCGCCCGCGCGATCGAAGATCAAGGCCCCGCCGCGCTGGTCGTCGGTGCGCCCTTCAACATGGACGGCACAAAAAGCCCCGGCACGCAGAAAGCCGAAGCGTTCGCAAAGGAACTGGAATCGCGATTCAAACTCACCGTACACCTGTTTGATGAGCGTCTCACTTCAGCCGCCGCCGACGATCAGATGGCGCAATCGGGATTGACCCACGGTCAGAAAAAAGCACGCCGCGACGCCCTCGCCGCCGCCAACATCCTCCGCGCCTTCCTCGACACCATATAGCCCGACCATCCTAGTCGGGTCTCTTACCCCCTCTCCCCCCGGGAGAGCGACTGTCTTGATTGTCAAGCATTGTTTGTTTCCGTCAGGAGGGTATTGAGGTAGATCAACAGCTTCCGCATGCACGCAACCAGTGCGACCTTTTTGGGTTTGCCTTGGCTTTGCAGGTGCTGGTAGTGCTCGCGGATGACTTGGTTGTGTCGGGTGGCGACGAGGGTGGCCATGTACAGGGCTTTTCGGACGGTAGCGCGGCCGCCTCGGATGCGTCGGGTGCCGCGGCGGTTGCCCGAGTCGTCGTTGTAAGGCGCGACCCCGACCAGCGCGGCGATCTGCCGACGGCTGGCGTTGCCCAGCTCCGGCAGTTCGGTGACCAGCACGCGTGCGGTCGCCGGGCCGACGCCCGGGACGCTGCGCAGCGTGTTGTCGCGTTGCTTAAGTTGTTCATCCTCATCGATCAGTTGTTGGATCATCGACTCGATCGCGGCCAGTTCGGTCTGCAGGTGGCAGACGGTACGCAGGATCGACTCGCAGACCACGGGCAGGTCGGCGTGTTCGAGCTGGTTGCGTTGCACGACGATCTGTTCGGCGAGCTGCCGCCTGCGTGTGACCAGTTGTTTGAGCGCTTTTTGCCTTTGATCGGGCAGGACGCTGACGCGCGTGGGCACGTGCCGCGCAAACATCGCCAGGACGCGAGCATCGATGCGGTCGGTCTTGGCGAGCAGGCCCATGGCCTTGGCGAAGTCGCGGACGGGCCTGGGGTTGACCAGCGCGACAGGCAGCTCGGCGGCGAGCAGGCCGTAGAGCGCGGGCCGTTCGTAGCCGCCGGTGGACTCGACGATGACGCGTTGCGGTTTGAGTTCGGCGAGCTGCTGTGTGAGTTGCTCGACGCCTTGAGCGTTGTTGTCGACACGCCATGAGCGGTCGTCGGGTTGAAGATGGACATCGAGATGTTGCTTGCAGACATCGATGCCGACGGTGCGTACATGATCGGGCATGGGTAAGGTCCCTTCCTTGTAGATGCGAGCTTGTCGGCACGGCCGACGACTCTGGCGACTGTTCGGGCACAACCCTTCGCCGGGCCGGTTCAGGCTCTCCGCGGGCAGGGTTGCCCCAGGGCCGGTCGAACTCGCACCCAGCCGTTCAACCCGCCGCGCGCGGCGGCCTGAACGGGGCCGTCTCTTGTACACCAAGAGATGTGTATTAAGATACAAGGGTTAGGGTGAGGGCCCGATTGATTGCCCAAACTGAAATGACAAAACGCGAGACCACTGGTCGCGGCTATACATTTATGCAGTTATGTTTTTGGAATCCCCGAGGCGCATCGGCAACGAAGTCAGAAAATCAATCCAAACGCAATCATGAATAGCGCCACCGCGGTTGTCAGAATCCCCACGTAACCCACCGTGTCTCGCATCTCGGGCGACAGCCGGTGCAGCGGACGATTGATCTTTCGGCAAAGACGCAGCAACATCCGCTCCGCCTTCTCCAAGGCGCTCTCTTTGATGACCGCTTCCGACTCAAGTAATTCGTCTTGCTCCTGCTCGACGGCATCACCCGGCGTTTGCGCTTCTGTTTGTTGCGAGACATCCGTTGAAGCAATCGCCTGCGCAGCGACCGGCGCCGGCTGGGGCGCGGGGGTTGCCGCTTTGGATTCTGCCACGCTGTCTTTATCAAGCTCGCGCGCCACATCTGCCGCCGAGGCATCAAAGCTCTGCACCGGCGTCGGCTGAGGCGCTTCGGTTGCTTCGGTAACTACCTCGGCAGGGATCGGCGCCGGCTCGGGTTGCGCTTGAGCCGCCAACATCGCCTCGGCCGCCTCTTGTGCCGCCTTGTCTTCCGCTTCCGCCTGGGCTGCGAGAATCTCATCCGTGCCCGGCACGGGTTGATCGCTTCCGTCTTCCGAACTCAGCGCCTGCTCCGCGGACTCTGCAAGCATTGCGTCTATCTGTTCGATCGACACCGCGCCGGGTTCGTCTTCGGATTCCGATGCCGCTTCCATCGATGCCGTCACATCACTGGATTCGGCGCTGGTTTGAGCTGCCGTGGACGGTTGCGCAACCGCTTCGGCTTCCTCGGCCTTCTCTTCGGCCGCGCCGTTCATCGCCTGCATGTCCTGCATCAGCGCGGCAAGCTGTTCGCCCAGCACATCATTATCAACCGCTCCGCCCGTCTTGGATTCAAGACCCGTTTGCGTCGATTCCTTGGCAGCTTGCTCGGCCGCAGCGGCTTCCGCTTCCGTCTTGGCTTCACCTTCGACGCGATCGATCACCTTCGACGCCGCTTCGATCGTCGACTCGATCTGCTCGTCCAGCAGGTTCGACGCCATCGACGCGATCGTCTCCAGGTCCAGACCCATCTTCGGCTTCTTCGCCTGGCTGCTGTCTTCCGACGCCGCCATGGGTTGAGCGGGTGGTTCTTCTTCTTCTTCTTCTTCTTCTTCTTCTTCTTGTTCTTCTGACTCGGCCGTCGGCTCAGGGATAGCCGCCGCCACAGGCTCCGGTACAGTTTCCGGCTCAGGCTCCGCTTCAGCTACCGGTTCGGGTTCCGGCTTCGGCTTCGGCTCAACCGGTTTGGCTGCCGCATCGTTCGGTTTCTTTCGCAGGTCGGCCGGCACGCTCTGGGGGTCCACCTCTTCCAGGTCGCTGAGCAACGCGTCAAGCTGGGCCTCAAGATCCATGTCCTGAGTGTTCTTGTCGCTGTCTTTGTTTTCTGGCTTGTCAGTCACTGGTAGACGTCCGATGCGGTCCCGCTGATTGGCCTTGGCCCCATGCTTCTGCCATCATGCGGCCATACGGCTTTACCTAACCGTTACATCCGGCTTTATCGACGCACACGACACCCGACTCAAGCCCGCTCCACAGTTAATCGCATGAGAATCCGATGAACGAGCCAAATCCCACACATCACGCACCCCGATTCTTCTGCCCCTCGCTTATCGACGTCCAATCCTCGCAAGTATCGGACTCCCTCTGCAAACTCGACAAACCCGAATCCCACCACGCCCTGCACGTCCTGCGCTTATCGGTCGGCGACCCTCTCGTATTATTCGATGGTAAAGGTGCCCTTGCCACCGCCACCCTCCACGCCACCGAAGCCAAACGCATCATCTGCCGTCTTAACGACCTCACGCATCAGCCGAAGCCAAAACCCACGCTGACCGTCGCCTCCGCCGTCCCCAAGGGCCCGCGCGCCGATGCCATGATCGACCAGCTCTCCCAGCTCGGCGTCGACCGCTTCATCCCGCTTAAATGCGAGCACAGCGTTGCCGTCCCCAAGGAAAACAAGATCGAAAAGTTCGCCCGTGCCGCCATCGAGTCCGCCAAACAGTGCGGCCGAACCTGGCTCATGCAGATCGAAGAACCCGCCTTCCCCAATGAAGTCTGGCAAGACCAGAGATATGACCTCAAACTCCTCGCCGCCCCGGCCGCAGGCGTGGTCCCCGACCTGCAGAATCAGTTAAAGAACGCCAGTGAAGTCCTCACCCTCATCGGCCCCGAAGGCGGCTGGAGCGATGAGGAACTGGATGCCGCCACCCGGGCCGGCTGCCGTCAATGGCGCATCGCCCCCCACATCCTGCGAATCGAAACCGCCGCCGTTGCCGCCGCCGCCATCCTGCGCTATCCAAGCGCGATTTAACCGCTTATTTACGCTTCAAACCCCCGCCTTTTTGCCGCAACATACCCCGCCCGTTAAGCTGTGAGCCTTGCAGCCGTTAGCTTTTGATGACATCAGTTGGCGGACCGAAATTCACAGACAATAAACACCACCCGGGCATTGCCCGTTATGCTGTTGAGCACACCGAACACCAACCCCCAAACCCAAATCCCCAACCCCGAAACAACCCCATGCCTACGCTTACCGAACGACACGCCGCCGCCACCAAGACCCTTGCCGCTGTGAATCAGTCCCATGTCCTGAAGTTCTACGACGAACTGAGCGATCCGCAGTGCGAGCAGTTGCTGTCGCAGATCGAAGGCATCGACTGGCCGGAGGTGGGGCGGTTGATCGAATCGCACGTGCTGCAATCGCCCGAACTGCACCTGCCGAAAAACATCCAGCCCGCGCCGTTCTACCCGCAAAAGGCGACGGATGAACAGATCAGCAAGTACCGCGAAGCCAAAGCGCTCGGCGAAAAACTGATAGGCGAAGGCATGGTCGCCGCGTTCACCGTCGCAGGTGGGCAAGGTACACGCCTCGGTTGGGACGCCCCCAAAGGCACCTTCCCCGCAACGCCCATCACCGGCCGCCCGCTCTTCGGCGTCTTCGCAGACTACATCATCAAAGCTCAAAAAAAATACGGCAGCACCATCCCCTGGTACATCATGACCAGCCCGGTCAACCACGAACCGACCGTCAAATTCTTCGAGGAAAACGACTACTTCGGGCTCGATCCGAAAAACGTCAAGCACTTCCCCCAGGCCATGATGCCCGCGATCGGCTTGACCGGTTCGCAGCGAGGCAAGGTCCTGCTCGCCGCCAAGGATTCACTCGCACTCTCGCCCAACGGCCACGGCGGATCGCTCAAAGCCCTCTACACCAGCGGCGCGATCGAAGACATGAAACAACGCGGCGTCACACAACTCAGCTACATGCAGGTCGACAACCCGACCGTCCACGTCGTCGATCCTTTATTCATCGGCCTGCACGCACTCGACAACGCGCAGATGTCTTCCAAGATGCTGCCCAAGACCGGCCCGAAGGAAAAGCTCGGCAACTTCTGTTTAGCCGACGGCAAGATGACCGTCATCGAATACTCCGACCTGCCCGATGAACTCGCCGAACAACGCACGGATGATGGCGAGCTGCGCTTCCGAGCGGGCTCCATCGCCATCCACGTCATCAGCACCTCCTTCGTCGAAGACCTCAACACCTCCCCCGAAGGCTTCGGCTTGCCGTTCCACCGTGCCGAAAAGAAAGTGCCTTGCATCGATATCGATTCCGGCGAACCGATCGACCCAAGCGAGCCCAACGCCGTCAAGCTCGAGACGTTCGTGTTCGATGCGTTGCCTTTGTGCGATGAATCCATCATCTACGAAACCGACCGCGTCGAAGAATTCGCCCCGATCAAAAACGCCGACGCAGAAGGCGCGGTGGACTGTCCCGCGACAAGCAAACAACTACAAACCGAACGCGCCGCCCGCTGGCTCGCCAAGCACGGCATCCAGGCCCCACGCGACGCCGCCGGCAACGTCGACGCTGTCATCGAAGTCAGCCTGCAAACCGCCATCGCCCCCGAAGACCTCGCCACCGCCAACCTGCCCAAATCCATCGAACCCGGCGCATCGGTCGTCATATAACCGCATAACCCAACCATCCCGGCGCGTTTTAACATGTATAGCCGCGACCATCGGTCGCGCTGAATTTGTTTGTTATACGAACGAGCGCGACCACTGGTCGCGGCTATACACAAATTCCTACCCCCTCTCCCCTCGTGAGCCCCCGGAAGTTGCCGGGGTGAGGGCCGGATTCATTACACGATCAGATTCATCACCATTCATAAAGCTACAACAAGCATCTCAGACATATATAAAAACACGCTTTTCTTATCTGTGTTAATCCGTGTTCATCTGTGGCTAATATCTTCTTGCCAATGCCTATAGAGTTCCGGCTGCACTCACATCCCCACCGCCAACGCCGAACAATCCTGCAGCCTCTCGCCTAACCCCGAAGCCCGCACCTCGCAATGCCGCGCCACATCTTCCGAAACTTCCAACGCAAACTGCCGCTGAACCGCTTCCACCCACGCGTCCCCCAGATACCGCGCAAGACTGCCAAGCAGAATCACATCCGGGATCAATAGATCACCCACCAACGCACACGCATCACCCGTTGCCCGTGCATTCATCATGATAACCGCTTCCGCATCCTTATCTCCCGCTCGCCAAAGTTCAGCCAGCGCCGCACCACTTGGCGGATCGTCTTTCCAGCGCCGCGCAAACATCCACGCCGCAAGCTTCGGCAAACTGTTGCCCGCCGCGAACGCTTCAAACGATCCCACCTTCCCAAACGCGCTCGGCCCATCCGCGCGATACCGCACATGCCCGATCTCCGGGCTGCGCCCTCGCGCCCCGCGATAAATCTGCCCATCAACCACTAACCCGCAGCCGAACCCCGACCCGCACGTCAGATAAGCCACACGCGACAACCCACGCCCCGCTCCCCACAAAGTCTCCGCCAACGCACACGCCGCCGCATCATGCTCCATCTTCGCATGAACACCTAACCGTTCACTCACCATCCCCGGCAAAGCAATGTTAACCCACCCCGGCAAATTCGGCGGCTCATAAACAATCCCTTCCGCCGCATCCAAAGGCCCACCAATCGAAATCCCCACACCCGAAAACGCCCCCGCGCCGCCATAGCGCGCAATCAACACCTGCGCCTTTTCACAAAGTTCATCAATCATCGCGTGAGGCCCACGCGCCACGTCCGACGCCCAAACCACACGATCCAACACATGCCCCCCGCGGTCCCCCACAATCACCGCACACTTCGTCCCACCCACATCAAGCCCAAGGATGTACGGTTGTTTGTTCGCATCCATCATCATGAATCCATTTTACGATATCCCCACAACAAACCTACCTCGACGGGATTGCCACAACTGTCCCGCATTTTTGTATAGCCGCGACCACCGGTCGCGCTCCGGCCCCCTCTCCCCTTGGGAGAGGGTTAGGGTGAGGGCCGGATTGATTATGCGTGAAGATCAGAACAACCGATACAACAAACAATGATCATCGCATACAAAACACCGAGCATGTAATCCACAACGGCCCTCACCCCGGTCCTCTCCCACGGGGAGAGGGAGTACGCAATTACACGTAGGGCGTGGTTAAGCGAAGCGCAACCCACCACGGTCAAATGAAAGTGTGTAGCGATCCGGCTTCTGTGTTATGTATTGGATTTGAAGTTCGTGTCAACCGCCTTTGCCCTGCGGGTCAAAGACGGGCACCCGGCCTCGCTTAACCACACCCGACGCCGGAGCAGTAACCCATGCTACTCACTACCATATTGCAGGGAATAGAGCCGAAGCACCGAGTAATATTGTCTAACTCTTCATATAAAAACAACGTGAGTGTGTGAGCAAGTATATATGAGTGACGAGCTATACAAAGCGACTGCAAGCAGATTAGCTGCGTTATATTGGTCTGATGTGTTTGTTCAAAAAGAAAACAGGAATTATGTAACGAGGTATATGCTTGCACCAACATTATGCTTAAAACCGGCTGGGGAAACCCCCGTCCAACGGCGTCGCTGGTTAAATCGAAATAGAGTCTATACGAAGATTATTGAGGCGTGGCAATCAATCCCAACCACGGTAGACGAGGCCGCAAATATGCTGCTGCGCGGAGAAACTGAAGAAGTCGTTATGGCATATCTTGAGCGCGAAAGGCTGGAAATCATTCCAATTCACCTGATCAAAAGTAAGGCCGAATTGCAGCAATTTTTATATGATTGCTATTGCAATGGAGACAACTTCTCTGATGTTTCCAGATTATGGTATGGAGATGAGGTGGTGGTTGCTGAGTTGAGTGTTGGTGAGAATTCGATTGAACCGGATTTCAAGGCGGAATAGATGTCAAGGGGGAGAAACGGGGTCAATGGTCTATCAGCGTCAAGTCCCTTATCGGTCTTCCCTAAACTTCGAGCGACATCATGAACCAAGAAACTATCAAGCAAGCCCTGGCGCCTCTGGTTGGATTGCCGCTGCGTACGATCGGTCGTGCGGCTGATTTGCTTTGGTTGCACTTCGGTGAGATGCACGAGGTGGCTGCACGCGGAGGTGGTGTGAGGACGGTCGGTGAATGGGCTATTCACGTTCAGTGTGCTTGGCGACTTTGTCAGCAAGGCCGCATCCAGGTTGCATGCCAGGATTACTATTGCAGCCCCGAAGGCGAAGTGCTCAAAGATTGGGATGTGATCGGCAAGAGCCTATTCGACCAGCAGGCCTCATCACTTCGCGAAAGATTCAAGATGAGCCCGCCGAAGGTCACTTCTTACACCGTAGATGATGTCGGCGGCTTTTCGATGGCGCTCAGCGATGACAACAGGCTGGATGTGTTCCCCGACGGCAGCAACCATTCCGAACACTGGCGACTTTTCATACCGGCATCACACAAAAATCATTTTGTGGTTACTTGAAATTGAGCGGGCATCATACTTCACTTCGATCAGCTAGTTGAACGAGGTCAGGCCTCGTTATCTCTGCTATTATCGCTCGTTATCCCCTTGAGATCTGTTGAGCCAAGCCGGGGATATCGCTGGGAGCGATTGTGTTGCCGGTGTAGAGATCGGTTACTACGAATCCTTGCTCCGTCACCAAATAGCTCATCGCATTTTCGATCTCTGTTCTAAATCCCGGATCGCCTATTGCTTTGAACGGGACAGAAATTCCCAATGTAAGCGACGCGGCGGATACTTCAACAGGAAAAAACTCGATTAAGCTGTACTCAGACAGTCGTTTTCCCAGGGCATGTAGGTCCTGCTTGCCAAGATTCTCAGCGGTAAAGTTATACGCCATAACTAACTCGTTAAGAATTCGACGGAGATTCGGATTCCATACTTCACAGCTTCTTGTTCAATCGCCATTCGCGCCGATTCCAAATTATTGTTACCAACCGGTTGCCCCCTCAGATCGAATATAACTCTTTGAGAACTGCCTTTGGGTAGGTGTTTGTGAAAGTGCAAGACTCTTGCGCAGGCGAAATTGACCACTCGGTTTCTGTTCACATCGTCGATGAAGTATACATTGAGAATGTGCAGCGCCTCTTTGCTCACATCGTCGTACGCCTCCGGCGTTGCACTGCCGCAATCTAAATCAAATTTTACCATTGCGCGTCTACCGCAGGAATTTAACTGTTATCTATGTCCTCGGCCCTTACATCACGAAAGCGGGGAGGGGCAGAGCCCGCGTCGTTCCTTGAAGCATGCAATTCGCTTAACCAAAAAATTCTCAGCGTATTTCGTTCCGGTTGCTTCACTCACCACTGAATACTCGTTATTTGAAACTCCTTGTTGAACGTTGAAAGCAAAGACTCCATCAACGTCACTGTGGCAGATCGGGATTCTGTTTTTTCGCTTATTCTCTTCAGCATCGAGGCGATACATGTAAACCACGTCTCCACCTACAACCTCATCGAAGTCTTCTTCATAAACGCTGAAGATTTCTTCGCCTCCAATCTCTCCGCCACCGTATTTCGCAAGCCACCATTTGTAGCTATCGGGCAAGGGGCAACCAATCGCTCCTTCGGCTTTGGCGATCCATTCATTACTAACTCCGTCTCCAAACTCAGCGATATCCTAGTTATCTTTAATCAATTCAACAACCTGTTCCAACCCTTGCATTTCAATTGCCCCTGGTTTGCGGCGCTGTTTAGTCGGGTGCCACACTGTGTTCACAAACTGACAAAGTACATCTCCCGATTATTACCGTATCCAGTTACAAATGTTCTTGTCCGGTAGGCGGTTTAATCCGCGTGGCTAAAAAGTCTATGTACTTAGGGTCTTCGGCTGCAAATATATCTCGTCCGGCCCCCATATATGCTCTGGTTAATTCGTCTGCTGCCAGATCCTCGTGACCCAATTCATAATGTGATTCACCAAGCCTCAGATGAATAAATGGATTGCCTAATCCACCCGGACATCGCACCGCCGCCTTGAGTGCTTTTATCGCATCCGCGAATTGTCTTGCTTGGTAATACAGGTCGCCTATGGCCGTATAGATCCAAGTGGCGGCCTCCCAATCTTCAACCGGTTCGGGTAGCAAATGAAGTGCATCGCGGTAAGACTTAAGTGCTATCTTCAGGTTGCCTTGTTCAACCTGGCTGTCCCCAAGGGAGCAAAGGTCCTCTATCTGTTGATGGATTGAGTCACCTAAAGAGTTCGGCTCCATTCGGTTTTCCCGGTGTTGTGTTCGAGTATTGAAATCTCTTAGCGAGTATACCAATCATCATACGGCCACACACCCATCACTGCTGCATAACCGGGATGTATCACCCGACACCCCAGCACCTCAAGCCATATAAGCAATGACATCCTTTACGATCACCACTTCATCGTGGCGGCCATGCACTATACGATCCTCGCGAGCAAGTCGAGTGCGTGTGACAGGCTGCGCGCATGAACCCGGTAAAAGGGCATCCATCAACGGTGTTTTGTGCCTGTCCTCAACGTGCGCATAGCGTTCAATCACGACAGGGCCGTGCGCCTGTTGGGTGGTGGATAAGTCGTTGGGGTTGACAAAAGAAAAACCCTCGGCTTTCGCCGAGGGTCTTGGAAGCTGAGTTGGGCATCCCTGCTTGTTCTCCCCAAGGTGCTTCCCTGCCTTTCTCCTCTCCTACTCTCTCCTCTCCTGCTTTCTCCGCTCCTGCGCTTTCTCCGTCTCCTATCTTTCTCCCGATCCGTCTTTCTCCCAAAAGAACGGTTTTCTCCTCTCAGCTTCCCTCCCAGGGGTGCTTTCTCCACTCCCTGCTGCGACTACTGTACACGATATCTGAGCGAATACAACCGGATCAGACCGACTAACCGGAACTTCATGGACGAAATTTTTGAACACTTACCCACGTTAAACGTCATATGGGTGTGGAGATGTAAACTTGGGTAAAATAGGGGATAACATGATCTAAACCCCAGAATATCGAACGTACGGCAGTAGAAGCCCGTAAGTGGGGATGGATAGCCTGTATAATCCGTGTACCGGCGAAGGCGGTGTACGGGGCCTTGGCCGGTTGGACCCCATATTGTGCCTCCAGCTTTCCGGCTCGGGGTGGTTTCATTTTTTAAATCGAATTTGCCGGGTGAATTATGAAGATACAAGTGACCTGCAGTTGCGGATCAGTGTTTGCTGCACCTGAACAGTTGGCGGGGCAGGTGGTTCGCTGTCCGTCCTGCCGCAAGACGCTCACGGTGCCCGAGGTTGGGGATACCAGCCCTCAGCTTGCGCCGGACCCCGAACCGGACTTAGGCGACCTCACATCGCTTGAAAACGACGCTTTGGAGCCTACCGGCTCCCGTGACGCCACCGCGGGCCGAAGTTCTATCCGCCTGCGATCGCGCGGCAGCAGCGAGACCAGCGGCGGCTCGACGATGGGCGATGGCACGTCCAGCGACCAGGCGATTTCACAGGAAGTCGACGACCGCATGACCCGGCTGTACGAGGTGTACGCCGGCAAAGAGATGCGCATTAAAACCGGTGGTGGCAGTAAGTTAAAACTGTTCATTGGTCTGGGGATCGCAGTGCTGACCATCGGCATCGGCATCGTGATCGCGGTGCAGGTGCTCAAGACGGAGTACGGCGTAGGTAACGGCGAAATCGCCGAGGACAACACTTCCAAACCGGCTATTGTCGAAGCACGCAAGCAAGCGGTCGATAACAACGTGACGTGGGCGGTCGCAAACGCGTCCGAAGTCAGCGGCGTTGCGATGGACGGCGTTCATGTCGATGTCGAGAAGTCGGAATCATCTCGTTTCACGTTCAATGTTGAATTCAAACCGGCTTCCAGCGCTCGTGACAGCCGATTGAGCATGGCAACTTCGGTTGTGCTCTATCGCGCATTGGATGAGCAAGGCCCGTTCAAGCAGATCGATCGCGCGAAGGTTGATGGATTCAACCGTGCGACCGGTTCGCTGACGTTTGAAGTGTTTGATGATGTACCTGAGGTTGTCGGCGCGAACCTGCTTTACTATCGGCTGACGGGTTTTGATAGCGAAGGCAAGCGTTTGTTTGATACGCCGGCCGGCAGTTTCGCACACGTGCCTGAACCGAAGGTCGCGGGCGATCGTGTTACCTGGACGCTTGGTGTGAAGGACAAACCTGCGCCGGCGATGCGCTTGCAGGTGCGGCTTGATGCTCCGGGTTGGGAAAACGTTTTGTTGTGGCAGGCGTCTGCTGCGGGATCGATCGATCAGGTATTGCCTGATTTGCCGAACGATTTGCCGGTGGTTGTCGAGTCTGCGGTATCGATGCCGACGGGGATCGTGCTGGACAGTCAGGGGACCGGCCGTTGGCGTATGCAGTGGCGGAGCCAGTTGCTTCGTCGCACGGGTAAAGCGGGCAGCGAGGTTGTAGGTGTGGTGCCTGTGGAAGCGGGCGGCGCGTTGGATTATAAGTTTGTCCCGGGCGAATCGAAGTTCAACGGGATTGCGCGTTCGATCATCATGGGAACAAACGGTGCGAGTCGAGCGGTGACGTTTGCCACGCCGTCTTCGCGCGAGCAGACATTGATGGCGATGGCGCCGCCGATCGTGACGGGTGTTTCGGCGACGCCTTACGATGGCAACGTTCACATCGGCTGGGACAGCACGGGCCTGATCGCCGGTCGCGACCGATATGAAGGCGAAGTGCAGATCGCGGTGCATCGTATTGATGCCGATGGCAGCGTGGCGAAGGTTGCGCTGCTGCCGGCCGACAGCACGGGCATCACCGATACCGATGTCAGCAACGGCCAATCCGTTTCGTATGAGCTTTCCTTGGTCCGGGCGGGGACTTCATCGGCCGACGCATTGATCCATGCCGATGCGTGGGTGGATGGTTACGGCACGATCCCGGTGATGGTGCCTTGTGCGGGCGTCCAGACAACCGCCGGTGTGGTGCCGAGTCCCGGGCTTGATCGGCTTTACGTTTCGATCGGCATGCCCGAGTTGAGTTATGCCGGCACGGGCAAGCCCACCGCGATCCTGCTCGAAGACCTGCTGGCATCTTTTAAGAATGCTCCCGGTATTACGGTTGTGGACCGGATGGCGCTAAGGTGTTTTGTTGATATTGATGAAGGCCGGGCCCTGGTAGGTCACATGGATGATGTGAGTGGTACGCCCGCGCAAGTTGTCTTGCGTGTCGTCGATTCGACCGGTCCCGGCGGCAACGTGTTGTCGCTGTGGGCAACGGATTTGTCGACCGGGCAGTCGCGTCTGCTGGCGCGTGCCGAGGCGGACCAGGTAGTGAACAAAGTTGATATGTTTATTGCGGCGCTGCGCAACTATCTGGACATGCGGTTACCCGAAGATGTCGCTGTAGCCGAATCTTCGGGTGAAGCGCCGCGTTTGCTGGTGGTCGGACCGATCCTGCCGGTCGATGAACTGGGCATGTATTACCAGACGAAAGCGTTGACGGCGAGCCTGACCGAAGCGGCGGACAAGGCGCATGATGATCTGGCGATCGTGACGCGCCGTTTCTGGCTGGATGATACAAGGCAGGACCCGCGGTCGATCGATCACAGCACGATGACGGGCACGGTGTTGATCGTCGGTCGCGCGTGGACCGGTGAAGGCGTGGCGGCGGGCGTATGCCTGCAGGCGATCGACGCTGTCAGCGGGCAATTGATCGACGAGTTCACGACCGAGCAGGTCACGAAGGAAAGCACGGATCAGTTCGTGCAGTGGTGCGGGCAGTTGAAGTTGCCCGCGACGCAGAGGTCGGCTTTCGGTTCTCCGTTGTTGGTTAGAGAAAGCTCGCTGGACCTGATTAATCCGGTGTTGCGCGAGGCGCTGGCGAAGGACCGCAACGATACGTCCAGCACCATGTCGATGCCGGGCATCGGCGCGACGGTTGAAGACGACCGCCCGGTGTTGTCGTTCGGCATCCCGTTGCCGTCGGCGCTGGCGGGTGTGCAGCAGATCAGCGAGCGCGAGGAAGAAGACCCTTTGTACGAGTTGCGGCCGTATGTCGCGCCGCAGTATCCGCTGATGTTCGATGAATGGGCGAAGATGTACGCGAAGTATGTCGAGGCGGATGTCGAGTCGTTCCTTGCGGGCTTTGAGCAGATCGCGAGGCTTCAATACGCCAACCCGCAGCCGATCAAGCCGCGCCTGATCGTTCGTGGCAAACACATATACACGGGTGATGATGCTATCCCGGCGAACGCGGGCACACTGCGTATTTCGCCGGCGGCTCTTTGCGTGCGGGACTTCTTCCCGATGGGCGCTGCCGAGCAGACGATGATCAACTACCGCGCGTCGTTGTCGGAGGCGTTCCAGGCACGTCCGTGGCTGATGTCGCACGCGTGGAAGGAAGTGAACCCTGCTTATGCTGAGCCTTTCCTCAAGTCTGAATTGTTCGGAGTAGAGGACGGCCGCTACGGCAGGCTGACCATCCCGAACCTGCCCGTGCCGTTCCATACGTACCTGGTTGCGGACCTGCTGGCACAGATGAACAACCAGGAAGGGCTTCGGTACAAACAGCGGTCGCTTGCTGTTGCATCAAAAGCGCTGGACGATCTGATCGAGAGGGAAGGGCAACGACTCACACCGCAGCAATCGGTATGGGTCACGGACGCGCTTCTTGTGCTCGTGTACGAACAGGACCCCGGCGCGGTACAGAAACTGTCGGACGCGGAATTCCGCAAGCTCTACTTCGATGTGAAGCCGGAAATGCAGGCGGACGTGCTGCGGATGCTGGTCGATAAGATCGGCCCGTCCGCGTGGGACTGGGCGGATGAGTTCAGGCAGGTCGAGTGGTCGAGTTTCTGCTGGCGCAGCACGGACGAGATGGACAAGGCCACGGAAGCGCTGACCTCGCTGATCGATCGCAACACGCGCGAGTCGTTGCGAGCGTGGCTGGATACGCCCGAGTTAATCACCGAGATCAAACCGGACATCACCGCGGCGACCGGGCCGGCGAACAACATGGGTTCGGGTGCGAATTGATTTTGTAAGAGCGCGACCGATGGTCGCACGGTTCATATAGCCCGACCATTTTGGTCGGGTTTTTTTTATGACAACACATTCGCTGATTGGGTTGGGTGTTTATATGAGCGGCCCTGGCGGGCCGTATTCCGCAGCAAGCTGCGGAGCTAAGCGGGGGGTGTGGGGGAATGAAGAAACCCGACCAGGATGGTCGGGCTATATGAAATACCCGCGATAATGTGTGGGTTTTTGTTTGTGATTGGTTATGTAATCCACCCGGCCCTCACCCTAACCCTCTCCCGCAGGGAGAGGGGACCGGAGTTGCGGTTAATGGTTGTCGGGTTGGGGGGGGACGATGGTTGGGTCGAAGTCGTCGTCGAAGATGGTGCGGTCCATCCAGTCGGGGACTTCGATGTTGGCGGAGTTGCGCCAGGCGCTAAGGTAGAGGTCGGCGGTGAAAGCGGCGGCGGCGCGCATGCGCTCGATCGTGAATTCGCGGACCGCATCGGGTCTTTGCATGCCAAATCCCGGATCGAGAATTTCTTCGAGTTCGTAAACGCGGTCGACCAGCTTGTGGCTCTTGGCGAATTCATCCATCGTGAAACTGAAGATGTCCGATGAGGCGAGCGGGGTCGGCAGCGGCTTGGTGAACAGGTCGTTGTATGGGATGAAAGTCGGCAAGGCGTCGACCTTGGTGTGGATGCCTGTGCGGGCGTAAGGCATGTTTTCATCGTATCGGCCGTCCCAGTGGACGGTCGTGTGCAACGGCATGTGCAGGTCGGCTGCGTAATGCGAGAGGATGCCCGCGTAGACGAGGCACTTGGCGTGGATGTGCGGGTTGTCCGGGTGCTGGCGGTGTTCGGCGAACGCCATCGTCAGCTTCTGCGTCCATTCGGTGATGGCATACGGCAGTGTGCCGACCTTGCTCGGGTCGAGATCGTTGTCGTAGCAGAGTTTGAGGAATTCGGATCGCTGTGCGGGCAGTGGCTTGCCTTTGAGCAATTCGATGTCGAGGAAGTGTTCGGGGAATTCGCTGTGATTGAGTTGCGGCAGGTCACGGACCTTGAAGACATCGGGGTCGAGCGAACAGTGTGCGACGGTGCCGACGCCTTGCCGGAAGAATTCGGGCACATCTTCGGGCAGGGCATTGACGGCGGCGCGTGCGGCGTAGTAGTGGCCCTCATCGTGCCAGGCTTGCGTGGGCGTTGCGATGAGCAGGGTTGTAAGAAGCAGGGCGGCGTGAATGAGGGGCCGTTTCTTCATTTTTAATTCCGTTTGTTTTTGCTTATTCGTTGTCGGTGTTTGGCTCGGGGACTTTGCCGGGCGAGCCAAGGTCTTCGCCGTTGAAGTCTTTGGTGGTTCGGTTTTTCTTTGCGCCGTCTGTGCCGTTGGTTGAGAGTTTCCAGTTGGCGCCCTGATCGTTCAATTCCGCGTTCAGCATCTCGTAAGGCAGGTAGATGCTTGCGCCGTCGGGTCGGTCGCTGGGCCAGTCGCCCTCGTCGTCGTAGTTGACTTCATCAATGGTAGCGCCGTTTGCGTCGACGAGGCGGAGAATTTCGTTGGTTTCGCTTGGGCCGTTGGACAGGTTGTAGATCCCGTCGTCGCCCCAGCCCTGGACGGGATAGACGGCGAAGGCGCCGCTCCAGGCGGCATGGAAGCCGGCGGGTGTCATGCTGCCGGGGACGATGACCGCGGCTTCGCCGGGTTCGAGCACCGCGCCGTCGCGGATGGTTTTAGTTGTCCCGTCTTCATCGGCAAGCGACCAGCCGGAGATATCAACGGCGGTGTCGGAAGCGTTGTAGATCTCGACCCATTCGACGCTGTTGGGTTTGCCCTTGTCGTCCGGCTTGTTCGGGTCGGGGCCCCAGCCTTCATTGCTGCTGGGGTTGTACATGATCTCGCTGATGACGACCTGTGCCTGAGTCAGGTTTGGCAGGCAGATAAATGCAGACACAAGTAACCACGTCCGGAACTTCATGGCTGTCTCCTTTGGATGGGGCGGGTGATGCGGTGTGATTTTACAGGATGGGGGTGGGATGGGGCAAAGCCATTAGCCGTTAGCGATTAGCCATTAGCAATACAATCTGTCCGATACCCGATACCCGATACCCGATACTGGTCTGCTGCTCTCCTGTTCAACCATCTACTGCTCTAAATCCGCCCGGACCTTCGCTGCGCTCAGGACCGGCGTTGGGGGGGGCAAAGCCGTTAGCCGTTAGCGATTAGCACGGGCTTCAGATTGAACATTGAAGCTCGAACATTGAACATACAAACCGCCCGGACCTTCGCTGCGCTCAGGACCGGCGTTTGGAGGGAGCATTTTGCAAACTGCGCGGATCAACTCGGGATTACTGGGGGTCGAAGATGACTTCGATGCTTCGGCCGTCGCCCAGGGATGCTGCGCCGCGCCATGCGTTGCCGGGTTGGGGCAGCAGTTCGATGGGTGAGTTGAGGTTTTCGATCGGCAGATCGGAGACTTCGTTGTTGCCGAAGTCGTTGAGTTCCTTGGGGTCCTGCATGACGATGGCGAGGCGTTCATCGGACGCGGAGAGGGTGAGCGTGCCGCTTGCCAGTTCGATGCTCGTGCCATCGGCGCGGAGTTCGATCAGCGCGAGGTTGATGCTCTTGATCAGTGGGAGGGCGTCTGCGTTTGCCAGTTCCATGCCGGGGTCGGGTCCGAGTCCACCGTACTCGCCGCCATATCCTTCGCCGTATTCGCCATCGTATCCGCCGTAGTCATATCCGCCGGGCGCGTCGAAGCCTGTGTTGGTGTTGCTGTTACCGCGGATGTTGATGATAAGCAGGTAGCTGCCGGCGGCGGATTGAAGTTTGCCGGCGTAGATTTCCTGCTTGGCTTGGCTCCAGATGTCGCCCAGGCCGCTTGGTGAGCGGTCGGTAGCGTTGCTCATTTGCCTTGCAAGGTCGCGTGCGACGACTTCATCACCGCCGACCGAAGCGACGAGGCTGGCGACGGCGGCGTCGGCGAGTTCGGGATCGGGGTTTGAGGCTAAACCGAGCAGGGCGTCTTCGCCGTTCATGGCCGACGCCCACTCGGAAGATTGCGGCAGGCCGGTGGTCGTGACTTGCTGCGCGAACCAACCGACGACGCGCGAGCGTGAGTCGTTGATGCGCATCAGGCCGGCAACCATGGGGGAGGAACCGGTGACGGCTTCGTAGAGTCTTGAAGCGAATGAGCCGCGCTGTTCGGGCGTAAGCTGCTGCAGCGATTGATCGATGCGTCGGCCGGAGCGGACCAGTGCGCGGGCGGCACTTGTGATCGCCGGGCCGCGTCCTTCGACGACGATACGGACCAGTGCTTCGGTCGCGGGTTCGGCGTCTTCCTGATTGACGAGGAAGGTGACGAGTTGCGGGGGCGTCACGGTTTCGTTGAACGCGGCGTCGAGGATGAGCTTAAGGCGATCGGTTTGCTCGCCTGCGTCGCCGCCCATCGTCGGCACGCGGCTATTGCGTTGGTTGTTCGAGGGGACCTGGAAGTGTCGCAGGGCCTGCCAGCCGAGGTTGCGCAGCTCTGGGTCGCCGGCGTTAAGGACACGATAGATGCTGTGGCCGGTGGAGTTGATCGGGATGCGTGCGACGCGGTGCATCTGCGCGGTCTGGTGGTTCGTTGATAGTTGAGTTCCCGGGCCGAAGGTGGCGGTGACCAGGGAGCGTGTGGACCGGGAGACGATGCCGTCGCCGCGTGTGCTTGTTGCGAGCAGTTCGACGGTTCGTTTGACGGTTTGCGGGTTGGTCGAACCGAGCAGGCCGTGCTCCATCCATTCCGAAGCAAGCGGGCTGTCGCCTGCGGTCTCGGCGATGTAGACGATCGCCTTGTCCAGCGAATCGGGCTTAAGGTCGTCGAACTTGATACTCGCACCAACGAGTTGGGTAGCGTCGGGATTGTCTGCAAGTGCACGCACGAGCTGGTCCAGGACGTGGACGACGCCCGGGCCGTTGGGGTCTGCGATGATCTGGTTGGCGGTGTCGACCATCTGCCGCTGTGCGATGGGGTCGTTGCCTTCGGTGGTAAGCAGGCCGCCGAGCGCCATGAGCTTGGAGGCGGGGTCGAGATCGTCGAACGCGTCGCGCAGCAGCGTGATCGTTGCGGGGCTGGGCGGGACATTTGCGGCAAGACCCGCGGCCGTGATCTGCACGGTTTGTGAATCTTTACTCTTAAGCAGTCGAGCGATGAGGCGATAGAGCGCGTCGCCTTGTTGTGATTGGCCGAGCATGCCGGCGGCGCTGAGTGAGCTGGCGACGGTGCGTTCGGTCAACGGGTGCTCGTTGGCGAGCATGATCGTCATCTGTGAGATAGCCGTGAAGTCTTCGGTTGTCAGGTTGCCGCCGCTGCTGGAGCGAGACGTCAGGTTTTTGAGCGCCTCGATGTCCGCCTGCCTGATGCTCCAGGGCAAAGGTGGTTCGCCCGTGAATTCCAGCTCATCCATGCGGTCGGAGACTTCGTAGATCGCCCAGAGCCTGGCGGGCAGCGGCGCCTGGAACTCGTCGGGCAGCTCGCGGATATGCTCGCGCAGGTCGTTGTATTCTTCGAGCTTCTGGCGGTATTCCAGTTCTTCAGCGCGTTGTCGTGCGGCGGCTTCGCGCGCATCGGTAGCGGAGGGGCGTCTGGTGGTTGTGGTTCTGCCGGTTGATGTCTCGCCACCGGTACCGCGTGAGGAACGAGACGTCGTGGAGCGTGTGGTGCGGCCGGGCGGTTCGGGGCGAAGTTCGTTGAGCCGATCGGGCCGGAGCTTGAGCAGGTAGCCCGTGTCACCGCTCTTGAGTTCGCCGCCGGGGATGGCGCGATCCAGTTCCCAGTGGATGATGCCTTGTGGCGAAACGGTGATGTCGCGTGTTATCAGCGGAATCTCATCGGTTGGCTGCTGGCCTCTCTGTGTAGAGCGTATTGGCTCGTCGTAATTTGGCTGATCGATCTGCCCGAGTTCCTCTTCGCCGTAGTTACGCAGCGATCCGACGGAGGTCGGGTTGCTGTAGGGATCGTATGAGGTTTCGTTTGCGTATCGGCCGCCTCTGCGGTTGTCGGTTTCATCCGCGACGATGCGCCATGCGATGAAGCGTCCACCTTTCAGTTTGATGGACGGCGTGCCGAGGCGTGTTTCTTCGTTCTTGGGTTTGACGGTGATGGGGATCTGGACAAGCCGGCGTCCGGGTTGCGCGGCGATGCTCCAGATACTGCTGGCGATCGAGTCTTCGAATACCTGGCTGTTGTTGAGTAGCGCATCCACATCCAGATCGATGTTCGGCTCTTGCGGCAGGTCTGTGTTGTTGGGCGCTAATTGAGCGCGGGCGGGCAACAGCGCGGTGAAGCACGCCAGGCACAGGGATAGCAACAGTGCGGCAGTCACGACAGGCGTTCGCACGGTGGCGTCCATCGGTCACTCCTCAAGTGTGTCAGACCGTCCCGGTGGTGCGATCAAGGGTGGGGGGTAGTTCGGTACGCACATCGGCGGGGCGGACATAGGGTCCGGGGCCGAGCTATTTTACCGCAAGCGTTAACAAGTCGCACCTGTGCATATGAGTGATTTGTTTTAGGAAGTTTGTGATGCGATTGGTGGTCGGCCCAATCGATGCTTAATGAAGCGTCACGTTGCGAAATCGCGGCGATGAGCGGTGTTCATTGCTGGATGTCACGGGCGGCAAAAAGTGCGATTTGTGCATAAGTCTGTTATTGAAAAGCATTTGAAATATTGCATAACACATAGACACTCCTGCGCGCAGGTTGACCATTTTTGTGCTACTTGAAAGTCACATGCCTATTTAGCGCGCATTCTCCGGGTGGTGATTTGGGGGCCGCCGGAGAATTTTAGGCCTGATTTTAAGCTTTTTATCCCAACTGAAAGCTCGCCAGGGGCGTTTTTGGCCTGTTGGTGGTCCGGTTCGGGCACGGCTTCATATCACTGGCACGATGCTTGCAATTAATGGGGCATAACCATGACACAAGCCACCCTCTGCTGCGTGAGTAGAGGGATGGGTGGGCGTCAGAAACGACGTCCACTCAATTCCACGAACCCGGCATCCGGCCCTCTTTAATGGGGGCCGGATCCACCGGGCAAAGTGATAGCAGGTACGGGCCGAGCCTGTCGTGGGTTCGGCCTTTCAATTAACAACTTGGAGACCTATGACATGAGGTGGATAGCAAGCGGCGCCAAGCCCATGGCCCTGATCATTCTCGCCCTAGGCCTACTGGCGTTTTCGCAAGGTGTGTTTGCCCAGGACACCGCGGGTGCGGAAGAAGCGGTCACGGCAGCGGCACAGACCGTAGCCGAAGCTGTAGACGCAGCAACGGATGCGGCGGAAGATGCGGCTGAATCGGCAGGCACCCCGGTTGATGCAACCTTCATGGTGAACAACCTGTGGATCATGATCGCGGGCATGCTCGTGTTCATCATGCACCTGGGATTCGCCACACTTGAAACCGGCCTGACCCGGGCCAAGAACACCGTCAACATCCTGTTCAAGAACACCTTTATTGTCTGTATCGGTGTCCTGACTTACGCGTTGATCGGCTTCAACCTGATGTACCCCGGCTTCGGTGATACTTCGTTGAACATCATCCCCGGCTGGCTGGACCTCAGTTCGATCTCGGGCTTCATCACGCGAAGCACGTCGGACATGAGCATGATGGGCCCGGACTACAACCCCGGCTACACCTGGTACACCGACTTCTTCTTCCAGGCGATGTTCGCCGCGACCTGCTGCACGATTGTTTCCGGTGCGGTCGCCGAGCGTATCAAGCTCTCCAGCTTCCTGATCTTCGCCACGCTGTTTGTCGCGATCGCTTACCCGATCACCGGCTCGTGGAAGTGGGGGACGGGTTGGTTGGACGGCTTGGGCTTTTATGACTTCGCCGGTTCGACGATCGTTCACTCGGTCGGTGGCTGGGCGGCCCTTGTGATGGTCATCCTGCTTGGGCCCCGTCTGGGCAAGTACAACGCCGACGGTTCGAGCAACGCGATCCCCGGTCACAACATGACGCTTGCAGCGATCGGCGTGTTCCTGCTGTGGTTCGGTTGGTTCGGGTTCAACGGCGGTTCGGTGCTGAGTGCTGACCCGGCCTTGGTTTCCCTGACCCTGGTCACCACATCGATCGCCGCCGCTGCCGGTGGTGTCGCAGCCGCGATGACCAGTTGGGCGGCCGCGGGCAAGCCCGACTTGTCGATGGCATTGAACGGTATCCTCGCCGGCCTCGTCGGCATCACCGCCGGTGCGGACCAGATGACGATCGTAGAATCATTCCTGATCGGTGCGATCGCCGGTGTGCTGGTTTACTTCGCGGTGATCACCTTCGACCGCGTGTTGAAGATCGACGACCCGGTCGGTGCGACGAGTGTCCACCTGGTCTGCGGCATCTTCGGTACGCTGGCGGTGGGTCTGTTCGGCGACATGGGCCTGATCCAGATCGGCCACGCCGGCGAAGAGGCTTCTTTCATAATGATCAACGGCGATGGTATCGCCCAGATCGGCTACCAGCTCGCGGGCATCATCGCGATGGGTGCGTTCACCGTGATCTTCACGCTGATCGTCGGCGGAACCATCAAGGCGGTCATCGGGCTGCGGGTTTCCGACGACGAGCAGGCCGAAGGCCTGGACCTGGGCGAGCACGATATGGCTGCCTACCCAGACTTCCAGCAGACCACCATCAAGAGCTACCAGCTACGTGAGGCTTGATTAATCGTTCCTTATATGAGAATCTCGTCCGTGCCGCCGCCGGTGGGTGATCCTAAGCTCCCACCCATCGGGCGGCCCACGGCAAGCAAAGAAACACCTTGGAGATTTAGACCATGCACATGATTGAAGCAGTCATCAAGCCCTCGGCCTTAGCCCCGCTGAAGAAGCGGCTGACAGAGCTGGGCATCCTGGGTATGACCGCCCTGGAATGCAAAGGCTACGGTAAGCAACGCGGACACACCGAACGCTACCGCGGGGCCCGGATGGATGTGGGATTCGTTCCCAAGATCCTCCTGAAGATCGCGGTCAAGAGCGAAGACCTGGAGAACACCATCAACGCCATCACCGAATCGGCGCGTACCGGCTCGGTCGGCGACGGTAAACTCTTTGTCTACGAACTGAGCAAGGTTGTCCGCGTCCGTACGGGCGAAATGAACAACGACGCTCTGTAAAACAACGATGTCTTGAACAGTATCGAAAGCACTACCATTCATTGCGCAGGAGCCCACGTTTAACAAACGTGGGCTTCTTTTTTTGCTCTCTGATGTTCATCATGCCGGGGTCAATTGAGCAGGAATTGCTAGGATATGGGCATGACCCCTACACAGTCGGACCAGAAAGACGTTCTCTATAAACCGATCATCATCATCGGTGCCCCGCGCTCGGGGACCACGCTCATGGGCGACATTTTGTCCAAGCACCCCGACGTGTTGTACCTGGGCGAGCCGCGGCTGACGTGGCGTTACGGCAACGACCGCAAGTCCGATCAGTTTAAGCCTGATGATGCTCGGCCGGAGGTGATCCGTTACATCCGCGACACGTTTGGCCGCGCCGTTAAGGATGCGGGCCGAAGCCGGCTGCTGGAAAAAACCCCGAGCAACTCGCTGCGGGTTGGGTTCATCGATCGCGTGATGCCCGACTGCAAGATCATTCACATGATCCGTGACGGCGTGCCGGGCACGCTGGCGATCCACGACTTGTGGACGAGACACGCCAGCGGGCTGCGCGGCCTGGCGGAGGGTCGCATCACGCAACGTCTGAAAGAAGTCCAACTGCGTCGCCTGCCGTACTACGGCATGGAGGTGTTGCGTCGGACGATGCCCAAGCCGCTGAGGGGATTGGTCGGGACAAACATCTGGGGCCCGCGTCTGCCGGGCATGCGTGGGATGCTCAAGGAACTGCCGCTGCTGGAAGTGTGCGCGATGCAATGGCGTGCGTGTGTGGAACAGGCGTGTCTGTACGGCCGAACCATGCCGGAAGATCGTTACTGTGAGTTCCACCTGGAAACGTTCTCGATGGACGGCGTAAGAAAACTGCTGGAGTTCTGCGAGCTAAGCGCGTGCGATGAGTTGACGGCGTACGCCGAATCCAAATTCAACCGCAACATCCCCAACCGCCGTCTGGACGAAGCCGACCCCGCCGACCTCGAAGCCGTTCGCCGCTGGATCGAACCGACGATGAAGTGGCTTGAGAGCGACAACCGCGACCAGGCAAAGACGGCGGGTGGGTGAGGTGTTTAAAGTAAGAACCGGATATTGACTTTGCATGCGTGGATCGCTGAAGCGACCACGCCGAACCGTCAGTGTATTGGTTTACTGCGCGTTTGTGTCACGTTGCTTAATAACCTTGGCGGGATTTCCTGCGGCTACTACGCCCGGTTCGATATTGTTGACGACAACACCTCTTGCGCCGATGACCGAATTGTGACCGATGGTGACGCCCGGGCCGATGAAGGCGTCGGCGCAGACCCAGACGCCGCGGCCGATGTTGATTTCGCTGCGGATCAGCGGCAGGTCCGGCTTGGTGTAGTCATGTGTTCCTGCGCAGAGGTGCACGTTTTGTGAGACGACGGAGTGTTCGCCGACGGTGATCTTGCCCAGGTTGTAGACAATGACGTGATCGCCAAGCATGGCGTAATCGTGAAGCTCAAGCAGCCAGGGATGAACAATGCGCGTCGTAGGGCGGATGCCCGAGAGTTTGCCGAGTTTTGCGCCGAACAGTCGCAGCCAGAAGCGCCGCCAACCCATCGCCCGCCCGGGGCTGAATCGGATCATCGTGCCCTGCACGAACGTCCAGGCAAACCGCCTCGCGTATTCACTCAAGGAATACGGATAGCTTTTGATTTGATCCAGGCGTTGAAAAGGTTGGTCCGATTGTAGATTCATGTTTCGGCCCGGTGTTTACGCGCCGGTTTTGATGTCGCGCTCAACGATATCGCAGAACTTATTCAACAGGAATTGTTTGCTGAACTGTTCGTCAACGAGGCTCTTGGCCTTGGCGCCCATGTCGGTGAGTGTCTGCTCGGGTGAATCGAGTATGTCTTGGATGACCTTGGTTGCCCCGTCGGTGTCACCCTGCGCGACGTGCCAGCCGATGCCGTGGCCCTGGATGATATCGGAGATGTGGCAGGGGTCCGGTCCCAGCAGGATAATCGGCCGCGCCACCGCCATCGCGCCGTAGACCTTGCAGGGATGGCATATCCCTACGATGTCGTCGCCGACCGCAACGATATGCACGTCCGCTGAGGACAGCGAGTACCGCAGTTGCGACAACGGCTGGTAAGGCAGGACGCGCATGTTCGTGGGTTTGTGTTCGGCAATGAACTGTTCGACGGCCTTTTTGCCTCCGCCGCCGCCAATGAACATGAACACCAGGTCTTCGCGGTCTTGAAACTTCAGGCCCGCTTCGAGGATGGCGGTTAACGGCGAAGCAATGCTCATGTTTCCGCTGAACATGATGACGCGCTTGCCTTCCAGTCCGTGTTCTTTGCGGAATGGATTGGTCTCATGCGTGACCACTTCCAGGTGATCTTCGTGCGGCCAGGGGGGCATGACTTCCATCCGGCCGTCCAGGTTCGTGTATGCCTTGAGTCGGTCGGCCATGAACCGGTCCAGAGCGACGACGGTCCGGGCCTTGCTCAGGATGCGCCGATTCAGCGCGCGAAAAGCCTTGACGGACAAAGCGTTTTCGCGGACGCGTCCCAGCGCGATCGCCTGGTCGGGGTTGAGGTCCATCGCCCAGTAGGTGATGGGTGCACGTCGGAACATGGCGACAGCCAGCGCCGCGATCGACGCCATGGGCGGCGAGGTGCTGACCAGGATGCCGGAGAGTTTGGGCGTGCACCAGCCCCGAAGGATGCACTGAAACAGAAACGAGAAAGCGCCCAGCACGCGCACGGGGATCGATCCCTTGCCGAACGAGGACATCGGCAGCCTGCGGACCTCAACGCCGTCGCGCAATTCTTTGGCGGGGTACTTCATGGACGGGTCGTCGTAACCGCGATTGGCGGTCAGTACCCGTACGCGATAGCCTCGCTGAACCATTTCCGCGGCGGCGTCGGCGATGTGCTGGCCTACGCTGGCCGGGTCGGGGGGATAAACCTGGCTGATGACCAGCAGGGTTTGGTTCGGCGAGCTTGTTTTTTGCGTATCGTTCATCCCTGGTCCGGGCTCCTGCTTGCTTGGCTCAACGCGATCCCCAGGTCGGGATTCGTAGTATAGTCAATCGATTGGGCGTGGGCGTAGGACCCTAAACCAACCCACGTACCGTGATGTTCAGTTCATTTTGATGGGCGCTGGTTTGGCGGTGATAGCCGGGCTGATGCCCAATCGCATTTTTTGCACGGTTGGGTATTCAAGCGGAGCGCCGATTCTTCAAGACGATTCATTGCCGACACGCAGGAATATCGAAGCCGGGAAGTGGCCTTCTTGCGTTAGCAGGCCATCCTGGGTTTGGCAGGGCGTATAGTTAGGAAGAAGCTGTTTCAGAGCAGAAGGCTCCGCGTGGTGCAGCATGGACAAACTGACATCGATGCTGAAACGTGGGTTGTTCAGCAGGAAAGCGTAAAGCAAGGTGTGCTCCCGCCAGGGGAACAGGGTGTGGGTCAGGAAAGTCGGGCCGTAATCAAAGGGGAAACAGATGTCGTGAAAATGGACGCGTGTCCCGGCGGCCAGCCGCGGCAGCACTTCGCAGATCAGCCGCACGACTTCACTGCCGACGTGTACCGTGTGGGTGGAATCCACGAACAGTAAGTCGCCTTCGCCCAGCTCGGTGAAGACGGACAGGTCGACTTGCTGCGCCATCTCGGCATGCAGCTTGATGCGCCCCTCCCGGTCCAGATTCTTGAGGTTGTCGGTTGGGAAAGGTTCGACGCACACGATCTGCGGAGAATAATCCGGCTCGTCATCGGCGGCCAGGAGGATGAGTTGCGTGGATACGCCGCAGCCAACCTGTACGATTTTTTTGGGTTTTTGCGATCGTACATAGCAATACAGGAAGTCGGCCTCGGTCGGGCCGAAGCCGGCTTCCCCGTTTGCACGGCAAGCCTGTTCGTAGGTGTTTTTTTGTGTTAGTGAATCGGTATAGGATTCACAACAACGTCTGGCGAATTCCAGTTGCGGCCCGGTCTCTGCGCCTCGGATGCCGAACATCGAATATGGCTTGCGCCAATAGGTCGACTTTTCGAGCTGGTTGTAGTCCGGGTAGTCGGAATAGAAGTGATTCAGCGTGATGTTAAAGCCGAATCGCTGGGTGATGCGATTTACCCGACGTAACACGCCGGGCATCATCGCCTTGGCCCTCTCAGACAACGCGCTCATCCGCTGAACCTTTCTAGACCGGGGTACGGTTGGATCATTCGCCGATTACACCGGAGTGTACCCCTTAACGGCCGTGCTTGGCCATGTACTGGTCGTAGATCCAGGCGTAAGTCTTCTCCATGCCGTCGCGGAGCTTGATGCTGGGCTCCCAGTCGAGCAACTGCTTGATGATGGTGTTGTCGCTGTTTCGGCCGTTGACACCCTTGGGGGCGTTGAGGTTGTAGGTACGGTCGAGCTTGATGCCGGCGATATCTTCGACCATGTCGACCAGGCCGTTGATGGTGACCAGCTCGTTGGAGCCGAGGTTGATCGCGTCGGTGATGTCGCTGTGCATGACCATGTCGACGCCCTTGAGGCAGTCGTCGATGTACATGAAGCTGCGTGTCTGCTTGCCGTCGCCCCAGATTTCGATTGAGTGATCGCCGGTGGTCTTGGCGTGGATGACCTTACGGCAGATAGCGGCGGGTGCTTTTTCGCGGCCGCCATCCCACGTGCCTTCCGGGCCGTAGACGTTGTGGAAGCGTGTCATGCGTGTGGTCAGGCCGAAGTCTTCACGGAAGTGTCGGCACATGCGTTCGGAGAAGAGTTTCTCCCAGCCGTAGCCGTCTTCGGGCATGGCGGGGTAGGCGTCGGCTTCCTTGAGCGCGATGACGTCTTCGTTGACCTGTTTGTCCGCGGCATAGACGCATGCGGAGGAGGAATAGAAGAAGCGGTCGACCTTGCAGTCCTTGGCGGCCATGAGCATGTGCGTGTTGATCAGCACGGAGAGCATGCACAGGGCCTTATTGTTTTCGATGAAGCCCATGCCGCCCATGTCGGCGGCGAAGTTGTAGACCTCGGCGGCGTCTTTGCAGGCGGTGTAGCAGTTCTTCTTGTCTTTGAGGTCAAGCACGAGGTTCTCGGCCTGATCAAAGACCTGGTACCACTCACTGGTGGGCTTGATATCGACGGAGCGAACCTTGGTGTATCCCTTGGCAAGCAAGCTGCCCACCATGTGTCCGCCGATAAATCCGCCGCCGCCACCAACGACGATGAGTTGGTCTTTGTCTGCCGTCATTCTGATGCCTTTCCTGTATCTAACTGGTTGATCTGATGTTGTTACTGTCCCATCAGGGATCACAATTCTCCGCCGTCCAAGCCCACCCACCCATCGGTGCTCTGGCGAAACCTACTCGCACGGCACGGTGAAATAGTGATACGTCGGCCGGGGCCTCGGGGTTCGATGTCAGGCATTATATCGACCGGGCAGCAGAGCGAGGTGATCGTTGCGCTAGAAATTCGGCCCAAATTCCGGCCGGTAAATTCATATCATTCGGTTCGTTAGGCGTATGCGGCCCGTGGTCGATCATTTTGCTGCCGAGCCTATTTCATGCACGTTAAACGGCGTTCGGCAGCGCTTATCGGATCGACATGTTCCACATCTACCCGAGTCAAGGTCCCATACCTAAGTGCATGATTGCATGCTCAAGCCGGGGCGGCCGGAGTGGGGCCGGATACCGAGTGAGGCGACGACGAAGGGCGATTTTGCCGGCCAGAACTTTGAGGAGTTATAGCACGTAAAAACAGGGCGAAGTCGATGATCCTTGTAAAGATGGAGGAGATGTCGGATACCACCTTGCTGATGTAGTGGCTCCCGATGCTGTTGCGGCCTTGCGTTCGGGCGGTGCGGCGGCAGGGTCCGGATAACAGCGGCAATTGAGCGGGATAATATGCATGTTTATAGTCAGTCGGGGCCGCCACGGCAGCCGGCCGGTGCGGTGGCGTGCGGTGCTGACCGAATTTATCAGCTAATGTGTCTGTTGTCGGGAGATACGATACCCTGTTCGATCTATGAGAACAGGCGGGATTCGCGGATTGGCCGTGGCGTGGGGGTCGATCCGGACCGATATATTAAGGTGTTGCTGTAAGCATCGGAGATTATCGGGGTTACGGCCCGCGGCTAGTTGAAGGACACCCATGATCGACGTCATGATCATCACGTTTAATGAGGCATTGAATCTGCCTCACTGTTTGCAGGCCCTTCAGGGCTGGACGAACAAGGTCTTCGTCATCGATTCGGGATCGGTGGACGGGACGCAGGAGATCGCGCGGTCTTTCGGGGCGGAGGTGGTACACCACGATTGGCCCGGGTATGCCGAGCAGAAGAACTGGGGGATGGAGAACCTGCCGTTCGAGTCGCCGTGGCTGTTGATCGTGGACGCGGACGAGGTGATCACGCCGAAGCTGCGTAACCTGCTGGTGGCGTTGGCGGAGAAGCCTGTAGACCAGGTGCCGGAGAACGGGTTCTTCATCAACCGGCTGACGTTCTTCCTGGATCGACCGATCCGTCACTGCGGGTACTACCCGAGTTGGAACATGCGTTTCTTCAAGCGCAACAAGGGCCGATACGAGAGCCGCCTGGTTCACGAGCACATCATCATCGACGACCCGATCGGCAAGATAAAAGAGCCGATGCTGCACGAAGACCGTCGCGGGCTGGAGCATTACTTCGCGAAGCACAACCGGTACTCGACGCTTGAATCGAAGCAGTTGTTCAACGAGATCACGAAGCCGGAGTCGCAAGGCAAGAGTGCAAACGTGACGTCGGAGACGCGTCGTCGGCGCTGGTTGAAGCGGAACGTGACGCAGTTCGTGCCGATGCCGTCGTTCTGGCGTTTCCTGTACATGTACGTGATCAAGCTGGGTGTGTTGGACGGGGCGGTGGGGTTCGAGTTCTGCCGGTTCATCGCGACGTACGATTCGATGGTGGCGTTGAAGCTGCGTGAGTTGTTGCGTCAACACAAGCGGGCGGAGCGTACGCAAACGGGGATGCCCGAGGCGACGGCCTCTGCGCTATCGCTGCCGGAGGGCACGGTCACCGTTTCGGCGCGCAAACCGTCGCCGGGGCCCGAGCCGAAGGTTGGCGCGATGCAGATGCAACCCGAGGCGAGCCCCTGGAGTTTTAAGGAAAAACTCGGGCGCGCGGTGTGGATGGTTTTCGGCAAGCCGATCTTCCGCGTCAGCTTCCATAACTGGTACGGCTTCCGTGCGAAGCTGCTTCGGTTGTTCGGCGCGAAGATCGGCAAGGGAGTGGCCATCCGTCCGTCGGTGAACATCGAAGTGCCTTGGATGGTTGAGATCGAGGACGATGCGACGATCGGTGACTATGCGATCATCTACAGCCTCGGGAAGGTGCAGATCGGCAAGCGTTCGATCATCAGCCAGTATTCGCATCTGTGTGCCGGGACACACGACTATGCCGACCATGCTTTCAAGCTGATCCGTTCACCGGTGACGGTGGGTTCGGATGTTTGGATCGGGACGGATGCGTTCATCGGTCCGGGCGTGAACATCGGCGACCTGACCGTGGTGGGGGCGAGGTCCAGCGTGTACAAGGACCTGCCGGCGAGGCAGGTTTGCGTGGGCAACCCGGCCAAGCCGATCAAGGAGCGTAACCTCAAGTGATCGAACCCGGTACTGGACAACCCGAAAGCGAACCGGTCACCACGATCGTTCCGGAGCCGCGGCAGCGCATGTTTCGCGTGCAGACCAGCAGGATCAGGCTGGCGGATTTTGCCTGGCGCTGGGTGCAGTGTTTGTTGTTCCGCAGAAGCCCGGTGTCGGCGAACGGCTGGCGTCTGTGGGTGTTGCGGCGGTTCGGTGCGAGTGTACATCCGAGCGTGAAGATCCACCCCCGTGTCAGGATCATCCATCCCTGGGACCTGACGCTTGAGCGCGGGGTGGTGGTGATGCACGATGTCATTTTGGATTGTCAGGCGCCGTTGCGGATCGGTGCGGCCACGCGGATCAGCCAGCTATCGCATTTGTGTACGGCGACACATGAATACGAAAGGCGTGACATGCGGATCATCGGCCAGCCTATCACGGTCGGCCGCGATTGCTGGCTGGCGTCGGATGTATTCGTGGGCAGCGGGGTCAACATCGGCGACGGCGCCGTGCTCGGCGCGCGTTGCAGTGTATTCCGCGACATCCCCCCGGGCGCGCTGGTCGCGGGTGGCCCGGCCAAACCGCTCGAACGAAAATGATCTTTTGTCGTACTCGATACGTAACCAATACAGAATCATTACACACCGGGAGGTAATGTGTTGGATGCGGGTGTCGGGCAGGAAGTGATATATGAATGAACAGGGCAATCAAACCGCTGAGAAAGCACCCGAGGATCGCCCGCCGATCCAGATGGCGGCGCCCGTGACGCTCAGCGGTCTTATCGAGGACCTATGTATCCACACGCATCCGCGCAAGAACGCACCGTTGTGGCGCTACATGTTGAGGCTGCTGGTCGCGGCGATGCTTTCAAGTGGATTTCATATGGTGGCGCTGTACCGCCTCGGCGCGTTTTGCCACAAATTCCGACTTTATCCTGTTTGCATCGTGATCGAGAAGATTATTTATCACTGGTACCACTGCCTGATCCCGTGTTCGGTGAAGATCGGTCCGGCGCTTTGGGTGCCGCACCCGTTGGGCATCGTATTGAACAGTCGCGCCAGGCTGGGCAAGTATGTCAGGCTTCGGCAGGGCGTTGAGATTGTTCACATTATGCCGGAGGACCGGGGCAAGTCCGGTCTCGTGGGTGACCGGGTGCAGCTAAACAGCGGCGCGTTGTTGATCCGGGGTGCGGTGATCGCGGAAGATTCGATCGTTGCGGCACGGGCGGTGGTGAACGGGTACGTTCCACCGGCGCATATCGCGGTGGGTATCCCCGCCACGTACAAGCCAATGCGGGACGAGCACCTGGAGCAGGCCCGTTCAAGAGACCCGGCGTGTACGAGTATGCCGGAAGACGCCTGATAATGTTTTTACGGTTGTATCGGTTTGGGCACGGTTTATGTGTCAGGGCTTCATAACCGTTTTATAGGCGGTTTTTCTCGGTCCAATTGACTCTGGTCAATATCTCTCCGATCATACTTAACGTGGGATCATTTGGCGCATTGAGGCCGCGGTAATGCGTCACAAGTTGGGAGCCGGTAATGAGTAACGGTTTGATGGCAGTCTATTTGATCGGTTGGATCGTCGCGTTAGTGACGATGATGATCGTTCAACACTTTCGAGGCACCCACGAGATCATCAGCCTGCGGAATCTTTATCTTCTCGGCGCGATCATCTACATCCTGGTCAGTCCGATCCTCGTATTACTGACGGACGTGACAGACCCGTTCACGGTCCAGAACATCAGTAAGGCCGCATTTACTTATTGTTTTTATGTCACCGTGTTCTTCGTTGTGTTTTTGTTTACCTATTCGCGCACCTGGCCCATGCTTCAGTTAAGCCGGGTGGTACCGGTTGCCAAGACCATGCCGACCGATGGCGGTCTTCTGCTGATGGCGGTGGCGCTGATGTTTCTGGCAGTCCCGCTTCGTATCGCGGCGGTGATCCCGGTGATCGGCGTCATATCGATCTATGCGTCGACGGCCTTCATCTCGGTATCCGCGGGTTGTATCGGCTGGGTCGTGGGGCGTCGGCCGCTGAATGTGGGGTTGTGGATCATGGGTGGTGTCGTCGTGATGATGGACATGCTCATCGCGATCTACCAGCAGATGAGCCGCCGCATCCTGTTGGCGGTATTGTTCGCGTTGTTGTGGGGTGTTTTTTACAGCCGTTTGCGGTACATGCGGCCGAGCCGCAGCTTCGGACTGCTTGCGTTGCTGTTGATTCCCCCGTTTATTTTGTTGGCGGTTTACACATCCGTGCGAACGCAGGACTTCCGCGAGAAGACCTCCATCCAGATTGTTCAGGACCTTGTCAACCCGGCGAACATCGATCTCAAACAAGGGATCATCGACACGCTCGGGGGCCAGACGGTCGGTGCGGCCTCTTTCTGGACAATCGAAAACTATCCGGAGAACATCGCCTATCGCCCGCTGTTTTCGCTCTACTACATCCCGGTCTCTAACATCCCACGGCTGTTCTGGCCGGACAAGCCTTATGTTTACAGCGCGTTGCTCGCGTATCAGGCGAAGATCAAGAAGGCGAATCTGAACCGTGCGCTGGGTGAACAGGGGGTCACCTTGCCGCCCGGGGTGATCGGGTTTGCCGCGGCCGAGGGGGGGCTTTATGCGGTCATCATCTACGCGGTATTTTTCTCAATGAGTATCCGTTTTCTTCAGAACCTGGTCTGGATGCATTACTATCAACCGCTTGTGGTTCTTGCGGTCGGTGCGTCTCTGGGAACGTTAACGGGTTTGTCGCGCGGGGATATTGCGCTGTTTTATATGCAGATTTTCTGGGCGATCCTCAGCGCTTACCTGATATTGCTGGTATTTTCCATGCTGATAGGCGGCCACTCAGTAGCCATGCAGTTCGACAGGCGCTTACACGCACAGGGATAGCATCAACCGTCTGTGTCAAGGCGCCGGCAGGCATCCGCCTTGAAAGGCAAAGACCTCATTGAAGAACAAAACAGCAGAGACGCCCGTATATTTTTCTGATGTTGCCCGGTGTCTATGCATAAGCCCGGACAGTATGTCGGTTATTCCGGCGATCGTTGTCATTTAACCCCTATGTGGATTTTCCATGTCCGCCGAAGCTAAGCGCAGCCTCCTTCGTATCCTGGCGAATTACACCCGGCTGGTGGCGACGCTGGTGTTTGGCCTGTTCCTGGTGCGCATCCTGCTGCGCGCGGTGGGCAATGATGCGCAAGGCATGATCCTGCTGCTTGGTTCGACCGTGGGGCTGGCGGCGATGTTTGAAGAGATCATCCGAAGCAGCCTCGTGCGTGAGCTTGGGGTCGCGTATCACAGCGATAACCCGCAAGAGTTCAAGGTGGTATTAAGCTCGGCGACGCTGATATCCGCCTTGATGGCGCTGGCGAGCATTGTCATGTTCGCGGTGGTATTCCTGGCTTTGCCGTGGCTTTCGATCCCGCCGGAATTACTTGTAGCCGCGAGATGGTTCCTGGTCGCCCGGGCCATCAGCACGACTTTCAACATCGTCCTGGCGCCGCAATTCAACATGCTTTTGATCAGCGAACGCATGTTTGCGTTCCATTCGTATTCGATCCTCCAGCGTCTGTCCCTGGTGCTTGCCGCGTTCGCTGTGCTTTGGTGGGTTCCCGCTGACGATCCGGCACGCGGTGTGATCGTCTTTGGATGGCTGACTTCTATCGCGACCGTGGTGATCTACGCGGTCTTTGTGGGGTTCATGGTTCTCAAAGACCGTTCGCTGATCCCGTCGCCCAAGGCGATGACGCGGTCGGCGGCCAAAGATATCGTCACGACCGGCGGATGGAATACATGCGTGGTCGCCGCGGTAAACCTTCACTTCCGCCTCGATGCGTTCATCATGAACTTGGCGTTCGGTCTGCTGGGCAACCTCGTGTTCGGCCTGGCGGTGCAGATGGCGAGCTACGTGCGGATGATCGCGCAGGGTATGACGTTCGGCGCCGATGCGGTGGCGGCCAGACACGCATCGACCGCCGGCGACAACGCGGTGCGCAGGTTCAACCAGCAGTCATCCATGCTGCACGCGCTGGTTACGTTTCCTTCAGCGATAGCGATGATCGTGCTGTGCGAACCCATCATGTACGTCTGGTTGCACGGGCGGATTGAAAACCCAACCGAAACCATCCCGCTTGCCTCAAACATCATCCGCATCCTGATGATCGGCGTTGCCTGCCGCAGCATCTCGGATAGCTGGATGCGCGTGCTGTACGGCGCGGGGCATGTCAGGCGTTACGTCTGGATCATCATCCTCAGCGGTATTTCCAACCCGATCGGTGCCGTTATTCTTCTGTTTGTGTTGCCCGAGTCTGTCCGTATCTACGGCGTATCCTGGGCATACGCGGCCACGTTGGTGTTTTTCAACGGCATCTGGCTTGGCGTGGCGGTGTCGCGGATACTTCAGATGAGGATCGTTGAAGTCTATCAGCCGTTGCTGAGGCCACTGATCGGATCGCTCGTGTGTATGGTGATCCTGTTCGCGTTCAAGTATATGTTTGAAGACTGGAACCTCATCAAGCTTGCGCTTGCGCTGGGCACGTATGGCGGGGCCTACCTGCTGATCGCGGCGTTCTTTGTCTTGAAGCCACAAGAGCGGGCGCGGATCGTAGGGATGTTGAAACGCAAAGCGGGGATGACCAACGGCGAACAACCTGAATGAAAAAAACAACACCGTTGCGGCGGGGTCGGGAGACCCGCGCCGAGCGAGCCTTGATGCTCAGGCAACGTTCGGTTTGTTTTTATCTTTCGAATAAATCTTCGGCAGGTCCCACAAAGGCGCTTCGAGGCCAAGCATTACCCGGAGACGCTGCTGGTCATCTCCCAATTCTTTAACGAGCCGATCGATGGTTGCCTGGCTGAGTGATGTCTCGGGTTTCTTGGCCTTGGGCAGCAGCAGGTTCTGGAGTTTCTTTCGGGTATGCATCGAAATCATGGGCCTGACGAATTTTTCGTAGACCGGTGTCTTTGACAACCGGAATACCCAGCCCTTGGAAAGCGGCTTGCCCTGTGTTTGATTGTGTGCGGTCTCGATATCCAATGAAAGTTTGCCGGGGTCCAGGCCCAGGTGTTCGAGCGCTGCGGCACAGCCCGCGACACGATCGGCTACGTAATCCTCGAAGCGGATCACCTTGAGCGCCTCGCGGCCGAAGGTTTCGATCCAGGGTTCGAGCTGCATCGCGTAGCGACTGTACTGGACCATTTCGGGGTGCCGTGGGAGTTCCTCTTCGATCGGATCGCTCATCAACTCACGGAACAGTTCGTGGTGGTAATGGCTGATCAGTCGCTTGATGGGTTCGCGGATGATGTACAGGAGCTTGATGTTCGGGCCGAGCAGCTCAAGCGCTCGTTTGGGCGCGTCTTCAAATGTGGGGAGCTTGGTATAGGCGGTAGATGCTTCCCCGACCAACTGGTTGTCTTTGGCCTTGACGAAAAACTGGCTGTACTTGTCCCGGCCTTCCTCGGTCAGGATCTCGGGCTTGGTCAGGTTGATGCTGAAGCCCAGTTCCTTGTGTATGGGGAAAAACACGCGGGGGTGTGTGGCCAGGTCGTGGAACAGGGTGGTGGTCCCCGATTTCATTGCGCCAATAATTAAGAAGTCCGGCAGGCGTGACACGTCAATTATCCTTGTATTTCAATCGCTTACAACTTCGGCGGGGTTCAATTCAACACACCCCGGCCCGTCTCAAATGAGTGATATATCGTAGCTGAAGGCTGTGAGGTTGTCACAGCCGCCGGGGATACGCGGTTGTCGCACCGGGTGTTCCGATTCAACACGATGGGGGTACAAAGCCCAATGCGCCACGACGGATATCTTGCATTAAATCCAGCGGGCGACACTAGCTGTGCGAGGACTGTGCCTTGCGGTACATCGCTTCGTATTCCTGGATCAGGCGCTTGCGGTCGAAACGCTCGAGCACCCATTGCCGACCACGCTCGCCCAATGCCCTGCAGTGGTCTCGGTCCTTTGCAAGGTCCTGAATCGCCCCGGCGATGGCTTGCGCCTCCTGTTCGACGATGATCCCGCCCGCCGACTCGACCTCCGACCAGATGTCCGTGCCCCGTGTCGTAATCACGGGCGTACCGCACGACATCGCTTCGGTCAGTACAAGCCCGAAGTTCTCCTGGCTGGTTGGCAGCACAAAGACATCGGCCGCTTGGTACAACGACGTTTTTGTCTGTCCATACACGGGCCCGGTGAACATGACCGAATCTTCCACGCCGTGCCGTCGGATCCGATCCGTCAACTCCGCCTGATACGCGATCTCTTCCGGCCCCGTGATGAAGATGTTTGCCTGCACTCCGCGCTGCACCAGCAGGGGCGCGGCGTCGATCAGGTGCTCTACGCCTTTCTTGGGATGAATGCGACTGAGGAACAGGACGTTGAATCGGTCTTCTTGCAACCGGGTGAACTTTTCACGTGCCTCTTCCGGGCCGGGTAATTGCTGGTAAGGCTCGGTGTCGATGATGTAGGGCTGGATTATGGGCCGGCCCTTGGGGTACCAGGGGTGTGACTGCTTCCGTTCCGCCTCGGCCGTGCACTGGATCGAAGCTGCTCGCTCCAGGACACGTTGGCCGAACAGGGTGAGGTAGGTGCGTTTCTTCAGGCGCTTCTGTTGCATGCTCCAATCGTCAAGCATGCCGTGCAGGGTCAGAATGTATGGCTTGCCGATCCGCTGGGCCATGTTCGCCAGAGCAAGGTTGCCGGTGCACCACGGGCCATGCAGGTGCAAGACATCCGCCTCACGGACCGCCCGATCGGCCTCCGCCGATATCCGTCGGCCGAACTTCACCGGAGGGACGACGCTTACTTTGGGCTGTCCCGCCTCGCCCTGCATCCACGGCTTGGGCACATCCAGCGCGTCTGGGGTAAGCAAGTGAACCCGGTGCCCCGCATCGGACATGACCTGTGCCATGTCGAGCACGGCGCGCACGACTCCACCCAATTCCAAGCGGACAGCTTCAAGGTAATGGACCAGATTGAGTTGGGACAATGTGATGGCTCCTCATCACGGATCGGGTGTCGGTCTGCCCGCTCGTTCAAATAGCGGATTGTCCGACCTGCTGGCGACACAACCGGCGTTGCACCGCGTCCAGAACACGCCAATGCTTCCCGTAAAAAGCACGATAACCAACCTCACTCCGCGTAGCAAACGTAGCAAGAAAGGTGCAGGACGAACATAAAAACAATCTACCATGAGCGGTTCAACGACACGGATGAAACAAGGATTGGAGACGTTGGCCTCACGCTATCCGCAGTTCTTGATCCACTCTCGGTTGTTTTCATAACCCAGACGGATCAGGTCTTCGCCGACGTAGCGGTCGAACACTTCCGCGGCTTTATTCGTGAAGTGGTTTTTCCAGTCCCCGGCCTGGCCTTTGCGCAGGAAGTTTGACCGGCTCTCCGTGCCGCGCGATCGGCCCGATTGCCTTTCAAACGAGAACTTCCAGACGGTGGCCTTGATCGCTTCCTCGTCGGGTTCTTTGTCGGTCAGCATTTTCATCGCGGCGCCGAGTGCGGCGGGGCAGTCAGCCAACATGTCTTCGTACTTGAGGATCGGCACGTCGGTGCGGCCGCTCTGTTCAACCGAAGATACGTGCTCGCCCCAATTGGCGCGGCAGCCTGCGGGGTGCTGCATCTGCATCTCGATGAATGCCGGCAGATTCTCACGCACGTTTTCACGATTCGTAGCGCCCGGGAAGCAGCGATTCAGCCAGCGCGGGACGTTCTTGAATCCGTTGGGGTGATCGCCCTCCGGCAAGGCGCGCGACAGGTAGAAGTACAAGGAGACCAGGGCGTCCCGTCCATCCCTGGCCACATAAACCATCGGGGGGCTGTCGGGCCAGACGCGGTAGTGGCCGTGCATCACCGCGGGGAAGCCGATCGGGAAGTAGGACATATCGGCAAACGGCAACTGAAGGTAGTCGGAGACCATCTGGCAGGCCCATGACGTTCCGCTCTTGGGGTAGCCGACGACGAACGTGATCGGGATGGCATTGGGGAAGTGCTTGGCCAGCGAGTAGGACAGGTGATGTGTTGCGGTGATCACCCTTCGACCGATGGGCCCGACCTTGCGTTTTTTCATATGGGAACGCATTGGTTGTATTGACTCCTATTGATACAGATCGGGTTTTTTCGGGCCCGACCTCAGCTTGGGCAGACCCGTATTATAGGCAAGATGAAGGGGTTATGTCCCTGATGAGCTATGCACTCAAACCCGAGTCATGAGTCATTATGAATCAATAAAGCCCAGCCATTGCATGGCCGGGTGGCCCACAGATGCTATCTCCGAGTTTCGATGCGCCTAAGTATCCAGTTGGCCCATCTTAACATTCAGAGTACCTATCTTTACACGCTTTTAGGCATCATTTATCTGGGTATGTTTATGACAGCGCCCGGATAATGTTCTTCTGCTTAGAGCGGGATATTTTGCCGTAAATCTCGCTTTTACATGATGAAATGGTAAACTAATGCATTGTCCTGACGCTGCGGGATTTGCGATGTTTTGTGGATGGGACCGGGCCGAGAGACTACTTGGTCGGCCTGTCGCAGACGTTGTTGATCGGCTGGGTCAACAAAGTGTAAGCATCAAACGTAATACCACCGGCGGATTGTCGTACGCATCGACCATTGCCCGGTGGGTAGTTTCCACGGGGTCGACAACACGCTGGCAGGCAGTCGGCAGGGGGAGCGTAGAAACGGGAGTTTTGAATACATGCTTCGTTTTAGTCTCTGGTTTTTGTTACCGGCCATGATCATGGCGGCGACACCCGTTGATACCAACGCGGACTATATCGCTGCATCATGGGTCAGCGACAGGGATCAACGACTGTACATCCTGCATTCCGAAGACGCTCGCACGTTTACCGGGGATTACGCGGTTTACGATCCGCCGGGCGATGATGTGGTGCGGGACCCGTCTTTGATGTTTGATCAGGCGACCGGTTACTGGTGGGTGGCTTATACCACCGCGCACTGGTCGGTCCAGTCCGATTACATCGGTTTGGCACGAAGCCGAGATACCGTGACGTGGGAGCACGTGACTCAGATCGACACATCGAGTGTTGCTAACGGCGATCCGCGGTCATGGGCGCCCGAGTGGATCCAGGATGACGATGATTGGCATCTGATCGTGGGGCTTTCGTCGGACGGCAGCGCCACGTTGCAGATGTACGAGATGCATCCGACCAATGATGATTACACCACGTGGTCGCAGCCGGAACATTTAACCGGGCTTCAAAGTCATGTTGTGGATGGCATGGTGATGCTCATTGATGGGGTGTACAACCTCTGGTACACGGATCGCTCGAATATCCCGACGAATAACGTACGCGCCACTTCTACGAACTTAACCGGGCCGTACACGCTGGACGAGGATCATCAAGGCAACTGGTACGGGATCGAGGCGTCCGTTGAAGGGCCTTACGTGGTTCAGATTGAGGGCGAACACTGGCGGATGTTCTTTGACCAGCCGGGGCCGGGCACGAAGTTGATCCCGGGTGAGTGGACCGGGCTGTATATCGATTCATACGACAACATGCAGACGTGGGGGCCCGCTTCACAGATGGTGAGTCCGGCCAAGCGCCACCTCAGCATCATCAACAAGGACATCACGCCGACCTATTTGATCGGGGACCTGAATGATGACGGCTACGTGGGGTTGGATGATCTGGAATTGGTGTTGGGCAATTGGAACCAGAACGTTCCGCCCGGCGACAGTTCGGCGGACCCCAGCGGTGACGGCTTCGTCGGTCTTGATGATTTGGATATCGTGCTGGGCAACTGGAACGTGGGGACGTTGCCCGGGGTTTTGGTTCCCGAGCCATCCGGCGCAGGATTGCTGGTGTTGAGTATGTGTATTGCGCTACGCCGTTGGCGTATTTTGAGATAGTCCGGTAGCGCATCGAATATGGTAACTATTGTGTAAGACATTGATGTAACTTGTATTTTCTCTTTTCCGATATGGTGGGCTTTATGAATAAGCGTAATGGTATTAACTTCGCGGCGATGTTGGTTGGTCTTTTGGTCATGTCTGGTCCGATCCAAGCGGTTACTTTGAACACGTACCATGTCGGCAACAGCCTGACGTGGGACGCACAGGTCGGCGGCGGATTAGTACAGTTGGCTGCCGATGCGGGACATACGCTGACGACGGGTTACCACATCCGATGCGGCAGGCCTTTGGATTTTATCATCGATAATCCCGGGAGCGTGTGCGTCGAGCCTAACGAGTTTGGATATTACACCGACGCGTTTGCCAACAATGCCTGGGACGCGATCACCCTGCAGCCGCACTCCGGCGCGACGCCCCGTGAAGAGTACGAGGCGGCCAAGGCGCTGATACAACTTGCCCGGCAGAATTCCGCAAACAGTGATACACGCTTCTACCTTTACGCGACCTGGGGCACCCTGCCCGAGACGGGTACGAGTTTCTACGATAAGTGGTACGACCCGACTCCGACGGACCCGGATGTTGACCTGATACGAAACGCGAACGGTTTCGGGTGGATTTACAACGCATTAAGAACCGATCCGGACCTTTATGGGGTTGACTTGTACGTGATCCCCGCGGGGTATGTGCTGGCCGAGGTGGATCAGCGTATGAGGGCGGGCCAGATCCCGGGCTTCAGCGGTGTTGATGAGATCTACCGCGACGATGTGCACATGACTAACTTCGGCCGGTTCATCGCATCGAACACCTATCTTGCGACATTATTTGAAGAAGACCCGACGGGCACGCCTACCAACAACTTCTTTCTTACCAGCCCCGGTCAGGTCACACCGATCACCATCACCGAGCAACTTGCCACGCTTGTGCAGGATGCTGTTTGGGATGTGGTAAGCGCATATCCCAATGCACTGCCGCTTCCCGGTGATGCGAATTATGACGGCTTTGTGGGTTTGGATGATCTGGACGTCATCCTGCAGTCATGGAACCAGAACGTTGTGGTGGGAGCACCGGGGGACATCTCGGGTCCTGCTGGTGAGCCCGACGGATACATCGGGTTGGACGACCTTGATCTCGTTTTGGGGAATTGGAACACGGGCACGCCTCCCGCTGCCGGCGCCGATGTGCCTGAACCGGGTTCTTTAGGGGTGCTGGCCGTGTACGGTATGGCCCTTCTTCGCATGCGTAAAAGGTCGTGATATCAGCCGCGGGCAGCACGAATAAAGGCCCGCTCCTTCAAGCGGATCAATTCGGAGCACCCTTGGCGTGTGCCTGCCGATACCCGGCAGGACTGGTGTTCTGAATGCAACTATGATGTGTCGGTGGTTAACGTTTTTTCTTTTTTTCAATCGGTTTCACGGACGCGTTGGTGTCTGGCGATCTATTGGCTGCTGCTGGCGACGGGTTCGCATCTGCCGCGCTTTACACTGGGCGACACATCGAATCAGATCGGTTTCTTTCAGATCGATAAGTCGCTGCACGTGGTCGGTTTCGCGGGGCTTGCCTGGCTTTTATCCATGAGCCGTTTGGCCGGGCCGAACGCATCTTCATTCGCACATGCGCTTGCAGCGCTGTTGATCGGCGGCGTGTACGCTCTGGTCGATGAGTACACCCAGAAGTTTACAGGCCGGCATGTCTCCTACAGCGACGTCGTGGCGGGGTTGATCGCGATCATCGGTGTGTTCCTGGTTCTGACCTATTCACTGCCGCCTCTGAACACCACGCCAAGGCGGGTCGTGATTTTTCGTATTGTTTCGGCGGTGCTGGTTGTCGCTGTTCTCGTCCTGGTGTTGGCGGCACGCTTGAACGCCTGGGGACAGGTTCAACCAGCCGCGCAGCAATCGGGGCTGGATATCAATGAGGTCGGTCGCTTCATGATCGCCTGTGTTCTGACCCTGCTGCTGGTCTCATCACGGCCGGCGGGGGTAAACCATCCCCGGCTCGGGATGTTTCTGAGCATTGTTGTGATCGGGCTGGGTGGGCCGATCATAGAATCAGCCAAACTGTTTGCCGAGCAGGGCGTGGATATGAACGATCTGTACGCCCACCAGTTGGGCCTGCTGACGGGGATGACAGCCTTGGCAGTGTCGGCGATTGTCCGACACGTACGAAGACCCCGACCGATGACCGATCAGGTATGACCGAAACACCGAACGCCCCTGAACATGCGGATCGCGAATCTGATCCGAGCGGATCGGCGAAGGCCGACGAGGCCCCACGTTTTGTCGGCCACGCCATCCTCGTGTCGGCGCTCACGCTCGTTTCACGTTTTACAGGTTTGCTGCGCGATGCGGTGCTCTTTGCTTCGTTCGGGCGTGGGCCGGTCGGTTCGGCGTTCCTGATCGGATTCATGGTGCCGAATCTCTTTCGCCGTCTTTTCGGAGAGGGGGCGCTGTCGTCGGCGTTCATCCCGGCCTATGCCGAGTTGACGCGGAACAAGCCCGAGATAGCTAAGCGCTTTGCTTCATTCTGCTTCGCAGCGCTGATGATCGTTACAGGCGCGCTGACACTGATCGGTGAGGGTGTGCTGTGGTTGATGTACACAAAGCTCAGTGTCACGGAAGACACGCTGCTGGCGATCCGGCTGACGATGTTGATGCTGCCTTACATGCCATTGATCTGTCTGGTGGCGTTGATCGGCGGGGCATTGCAGGTGCGTAACAGATTCGGGCCCCCGGCGGCCGCGCCGGTGCTGCTGAATCTTGTCATGATCGTGGCGATCTTCGTGGCGACGTACGGCATATCACCGGATGTGACCGACGATGCGCCGTTGCGCAAGGCGATCGATTACGTGTCGCTGAGCGTGTTGGTTGCCGGTGTGTTGCAGTTGGTGTGGCAGTTGATTGCTTTATTGCGAGTTGAGGGGCTGACACTGAACTTTGCGCAGACGCTGGAGCCTTTCAAGAAGATGCTCTGGGTGATGCTGCCGATGGTGCTGGGGCTGGCGGTGTTCCAGATCAACGCGGCGATGGACTCGCTGATCGCTTTTGGTTTTGCGCCGAAAGAGGGTGGAGCGGATGTGTTGGAGCTTTTCGGCAGGCAGTGGCAATACCCGATCGATGATGCGGGGCAGGTGGTGGCGCTCGCAGGTGCGCAGCGGCTGTATCAGTTCCCGCTGGGGGTGTTTGGCATCGCGCTGGCGACGGCGATCTTCCCGGCGCTTGCACATGCGGCGGCGGATAAATCTGATGCGGGCAGAGCCAACTTCCAGACCATACTGCATCACGGGCTTCGGCTGGCGTTCTTCATTGGTATGCCGGCTAGCGTCGGGCTCATCCTCGTGCGTGTGCCGTTGACGCGCGTTTTATTCGAGCACGGGAAGTTCGAGCTTCAGGACTCGTTGCGTGTAGCCATGATTCTCGCGGGATATGCTTCGGCCGTCTGGGCATATTCGATGACGCACATTCTGACACGTACGTTTTACGCGGTGGGTGATTCCAAAACCCCGCTTCGCGTGAGTATGGGGATGGTCGCTTTCAATCTTGTGCTGAACCTGACGCTTATCTGGCCTCTCGGCGCTGCGGGGCTTGCGTGGTCGACCGCGATCAGTGCGAGTGTGCAGGTGCTGATCCTGCTGGGTCTTGTGCGCAAACACGTTGATAGGCCGATCGACAAGCGTGTGTTGATGGGTTGGGCGCGTACGCTGCTATTGAGTTTTGTGATGACGCTCATGATCGCGCCGCTGATGATGAAGTACCCGGCTGAAACGTTGACGTGGTCGGGCAGCTTGGGGTTGCTGGCGGCGGTGGTGCTGATCGGTGCGGTTGTTGTCCTGGCCGGCGCGAGGCTGACCGGGGCGGAAGAGTTGGGGTGGCTGTTGAGCGGGCGTGCGAAGAAGAAATAAAAAAAGAGACATGTGCCGGGCACGCCGCTGACACATGTCTCCTGCACTTAAGTATTGTCTAGAGCAGTTGGGTATTATCCGCAGCTGCCGTCTCGCTTGCGGTCTTTCGTGCCGTTGCCGCTGCCATCGCCTTTACCCTTGCCTTTGCCGGCGCCTTTGCCTTTACCGGCCTGCTGTCCGCTGCCGTCACAATCGCGGTTGCGCTGACGCTTGGCAAAGCTTTGCACGTCACGGTCGATGCTGATGGCGGCTTGTTGGAACGGGCAGTCGCCGTCACGATCGCGTGCACGGTCCTGATCCTTGTCGCAGTCCTGGTCGCAATCGCCATCACGGTCACGGGCGCGGTCCTGATCCTTGTCCTTGTCGCAGTCCTGGTCACAATCCTTGTCGCAGTCGCCGTCCTTGTCCCGGTCGCGTGCACGGGTCTGGTCTGCCATGGGCATCAAATCGGGCGTGGTCCAGTCGCCAATGGATGAACTTACCGAGGCGGTTGTGGTCCCGGCGCCTGCAAGCAGCAGCAATGCGAGGGCGGCGGCAAAGAGTGTTAATGACTTCATCTTGGATTCCTTTCTGTTTGACTGTGCCTTTCGGCGTTAGTCGCCTCCGGATATAGAGGCAGTTACATCGGGCCCGGCTCGTTGCACTTACCGGGGTTTCACGTTGTGTGTTTCGCTCGACAATCACCGGATCGTCTATACTTATGAACGTCAGCGGTACGGATCGCCTGCGGACTTTTTGAAAAGAAATTTATTTGGGTTGCAGGCCGCGCCATATCCAGAGGGCTGGGACACCGAAAATTGGATGATGCACGCCATACATCACCGCACAACGCTTCACACGCCACGGATCGTCCGGGCGCAGATGTGCCCTCGGACCCGCAGTTGGTTGAGCGGGTTGCCCGTGGCGATCATGCGGCGCTGGGCCAACTGATTGAGCGCCATCAGCAGCGCGTATTCTCATTGAGTTATCGGGTTCTTGGCCGGTGGGATCAGGCGGAGGAAGCGGCTCAGGAAGTGTTTATCAAGGTGTACCGGTCGGCGGGCAAGTACCGGCCGGAGGCGTTGTTTACGACATGGCTGTACCGGATCGTGGTCAATCACTGCCTGGATATGAAGCGTAAGGCGGCGCGTATGCCGGTGGCGGTCAGCCAGGAGCAGCTCGATCGGATGGGCGAGTTGCCGGAGGATCGCCTTGAGGCTCGTGAGCGAAGCGAGCGGGTTCGCCAAGCGGTGAATGAGTTGCCCGAAGCGCAACAGACGGCGCTGCTCCTGCACCGTTTTGAGGGCCAGCCGATCAGGCAGATCGCCGAGGTGATGGAGCGTAGTGAATCGGCTGTGGAATCTTTATTGGTAAGGGCTTACGTCAAGCTGCGGGAAACGTTATCGGATTTGAAAAATGGTTAGTTATTTTCTGAAACCGCCGCAGGCGTTGGCGTTTCGGAACGTTTAAGTAATGGAGCAAATTATGGCCCACCTTCAGGACATCCAGTTGATCGAATACTGCAACGGGCAGTTGTCGACCGCTGCCCGAAGCGAAGTTGACGCACACCTTGCTGAGTGTGAACTGTGCGCTGAAAAACTGCGGCAGACAAGGCTAACCTGGGAAGTTTTGGGGGGCTGGGAAGCCGGCGCAGGTAAGGTCGATCTCGCGAGCCGGGTGCTCGAGCGCGTGGAAGCTGAGCAAGCGGACACGTCGGACGCCGGCCCGTTCCGCGTGCAGGACTGGGTCTGGCCAGTGGCGAAGCTGGCGGCCTGTGTCGGGCTTGCGGCGGTGATCGGTCACGCGGCGGGTCTGGCGGTGCGTTCGGCGCCACAAGTGATGACGGTGGACGCTGCGGACCCACAGCAGGCCGCGAACGAGTTGTATTTGGACATCATCACAGACAACGACCCGACCGGGCTGGTGTCTGTGATCCTGCCACCTGAAACCACGGATACCCCGGACTTCCCGGATGCGACGGAAGCCTCGGAAGAAGAGGTATAAGCCATGCGACGAAACAATCTCCTGATTTTGTTGACCGGGGCATTCTTCGCCGGCATTGTGTTTACGTTGACGATCGGCGCAGGCCCGAAGAGCGCGCCCGCGAAGGACCCGCATCTGAACAGCCTGCTTAACCTGACGAGCGAGCAGATCGCGGCGATCGATCAGGCCGATCCTGATTTTGATGCCGACGCGGCGGACCTGTCCAACGCATTAGACGACGCGAAGACCAAACTCGCGGAAGTTCTTGAAAGTGATGATGCGACCGATGAGCAGATCAGGAAGCAGTTTGAGTCCACGATCGAGGCGCATAATGCGCTGAAGCGTCGGGTGGCTGAGCATATCCTGAAAATCCGCATGCATCTCGAGCCTGAACAGCGCAGCCGGTTGATGGGTCTTTGTGCTGAGAGCGTTCGGTCAAGCCGTCGGCAACAGAACCGGTTCGGCCAGCAGGGCGAAGGGCCCGGCCGTGGTGGTGGTAATGGTATGGGGGGTGGACCGGGCCGAGGTAATGGCCGGGGGCCCGGTGGCGGTGAAAACGGACGGGGCCAATACCGCGGCGGTCAGGGCAGCGAGCAGAATCAGTAAGCATTCTCGACGTGTTATGCGATAGCATTCGGGCTATCCTGTGCAAGGATATTCTTGCCCGGGAGCCTGTCGATGTTTCGTGTATTTACTTTCGTATTGGTTTTCATCCTCTCGTTAACTTGGGCTACACATGCCGTAGCGGACGGCAAAGTCTTTCCCAAGCGTGCGACCGCCAAGGTCAACATGCCTGACCAGGAAGCCCTGATCCATTGGGCGGACGGTGTCGAGACCATGGTCATCCAGACGGGTTTTACTGGCGAGGGCGATGAGTTTGCCTGGGTTGTGCCTACACCGAGCAAGCCGGAGGTAACCGCATCTACCACGGGTTTGTTTACGACGCTGCGTGTGCTGACGGCACCGAAGATGAAGCACACCGAGTCAATGCTGTTTCTATTTTTCTGGCTTGTGGCGCTATCGGTCTTGGGCTGTGCGGCGGGACGTCACATAGATGTACTTATAGTGCTTACGTTGATTGCTCTTGTTGTGGGTGTTTTATTGCCATCGTTGGGTGCTGCGAGAAGTGTGGTAAGCGTTGGAGGGACGGATGTCCATCAGCGCGGGGTGGTCGGTAATTACGAGGTTGCTGTGATCAGCTCCGATGATGCCGATTCGTTATCCGGCTGGCTTGAAGACAATGGTTTTTACATCTCAGATGATTCGCGAGAGGCGATTGAGCATTATGTTGTTGAAGGATGGTTCTTCACGGCGACTCGGCTTCGGCCCGAGTTGATCGCGGAAGGGGGGGCGTCGACGCATCCGCTTGGGTTTCGCTTTGCTGTTGAGAAGCCGATCTATCCGTTGCGTCTGACCGCGGCGGGTTCAACGCTGCTGGATATCGACTTGTACGTCTTCGGGCCTGAACGTGCGGCTGTAGATGGATTCGAGGTTGCGTACTGTAATCGCACAGATTCCTTTTCAGGTGTCGATATCGAGTCTTGGCCGCAGCCGCGTGATATCGATGATATGCCCATGCGGCATCCGGAGTTGGTTCGGCTCGTGCAGCCGTCGACTTACGTGACGAAGTTGTCTGCCGGTCTTACGCCGGACCAGATGTCGCGGGACGCGATGATTCGATGGTCGGGTGATGAGTTATACGTGCCTGAGCGTTGGACGGAAGAAGGCGCTGTTCGTATTGCGGCAAATGTCGGGTTCATCAGTTTATCTATCGCGGTGATGTTGCTGCCGTTTATTTATCCGCGTCGGGCCTGGATGAGAGAAGCGAAAGGGCGGGCGGCCAGGTTCGTGCTCGGCGCTTGTGCTGTGAGTTTGGTGCTGGGTCTGGGTACCTATCTGTTGCTACCTAAGCATAAAGCGCAGCTTGTCACGGGTTCCCGCGTCCGGTGGTCTATTATGAGAGGTACACTTAATAATCTAGTTGACGGTATCGACGATCCGGATGGTTATGAAGCAACCATACAGGCGATCTTGGTTCACATGAAGAATCCGACGACCGGGCAAGACATGAAGATAGATGACTCGCCGGGCAACTTTACTTATGAATGGACGGATGACGGCCTGGTGATTACCGCGTTCGGGCCGGACGGTGCGCCTTTGCGGATTGATAAGCAATCACTGGAAAGGTGAAGCGGTGTTGGTCATTGTCGGGAAACGCGCGGATCTGCGATCCGCCGCTAAACATTCGGCAAAACTTACGTATCCAGTGAGACATAGATGTCGTCATAGAGGACGCGCTGGCGTATCTGCTCGAGTGTTTCGCCGACGCCGTAGTTGCAATACGCGGACAGGATGCCGACGGTGGGGACACTGACCCAGTCGTGAGAGCCGACCTGCATCTGTGTGGGCATGAACGGCAGCGTGACCGACATGGTGCCGGAGGCGACTTCGTTGCCGCGTTGGAGGATGGCGAATCGCAGTTCCCCCTGTTCGTAGGAGATCACCCAGTGGAATCGGCCGTCAACATTCAGCCAGGCATCGGGGATATGAATTGCGCCGAAGCGCTGGCCGTCGATGGTTACCTCAAGCGACCATGTTTGGATTTCCCGGTGGTGCCAGACTTCCATGTGGTTGTTCTCGTCCATTATGACGGAACCGTAACACGTGGAGCCGGTGCTGAAGTCGTCTTCACCCCATGTTGCATCGATGCCATCGGCGGGGACGGTCATGGACAAGCCGACCGTGAAGCTGTCGGTTGTGGAAGCGGGTACTTCCCAGATGAGTTTTTCGGGGTCGGCGGTGATATTTTCGGTGTCGCTGGGGGCGATCGAATAACCCGGGACGATACCGGTGGTTGCACGCGCAACATTCCACTCGTTAAGCAACAGGTCGAGGTCGGCGAGCCCGACGAAACCGTCATCATTAAGGTCGCCCACCAGCGGGCCGGGGGCCGGTGGTTCGCCGGCGTTCCAGTTATTCAGGACAAGTTCCAGGTCATCGATACCGACGTATCCATCACCGGTTGCATCACCACTGGTCATATCGCCGGGTGTGACACTGCTGTTCCAATTGCTTAGCACGACAGTCAGGTCATCGATTCCAACAAAACCGTCGCTGTTCATGTCACCTTCGATCACTTCGGGGATCGATGTTTCGCTCCAGTTGGCTAAAAGTGCTTCGAGGTCTTCAATGCCTACATAGGTGTCTTTATTGATATCACCAACCGGCGCAACGGTTCCATTGCTGTCGGCTTCGTTAAGCAGCAGATCAAACGCGATATAGAATTCAGCGTGTTGTGCGATCTTCTGAGCCTGGGCAGTGAGTTGGATGTAAGGCACGTAATCAGAGCCGTCCCCGTTCGGGTCCAGTTCCGACCACATCAATACCGGCAGCCAGTCCTCGGTGGATGTGGGGTATTGAGAATTCGTGACGAACTCGCCGTCACCCGCCATGCCCACTCCGAGCACCGGATTGTATCCCGGTACCGTCAGTATCCACACCTTATACACGAAGCCGCCGGCCTCGAAGTCTGCGCCGGTGCCGGCGAGCAGGATTTTTGCGAGGTTGGAGGTGTTGACTTCACCGGTCCGGCTGATCTTGACGACCTGGCCCAGAGTCGGAGGTTGTGAGGCCAGTGCAACACCGTCATCCACCCATACGCCATCCACTTTTTCAAGGAAGGTAACTTCGGTGTCTTCGTAATCGACAAGTTCGGTCAGAGAGCTGCTCAGGCGTTGCGTGCCGCCCGGTGCGATCAGCAACGGTGAGCTTGGCGTCAAGTCGCCGATTTGTGTTTTCAAAACGCCGTGGCCGTTTCTCGTGCTGGCAATGACAAGCCAGTCGTCATGGAATGCCAGTTCGCTGCCTAAAGTATTGGATGCCACTTCGACCCAGTTTTCACCTTCTTCTGAGTAGAAGATGGTCATGGATTCCGGTGGTATTTCTGAGCTGTCATAAATCAGGAAGGGCCTGATCGTAATGGCGTAACCCGATCGCTCCCACGGCTTGGCGCAAACAAGGTTGACGGTTGCGGCGCGTGTCGTGGTGTAACCATGTACGATGACAGACCTGACTTGTGCCGGCTGGTCCATTTCAAGGGGTATCGTTAACTCGATGACGCCCTCATCTCGACCGTCCGTTGCGGCCAGGATCTTGTTTGCTGCGCTGCCGACCTGAAACGATATCAATTGCGCAGATGCTTCCCCGGTGATCCCGAGCAGGCCGGTCTCTTGTACGGTCAGGGTCGATGTCTCGTAGTGATCGGGATCGTCGATGCGGTAACGTTTGAGGAATGAATGTGGGGGGGTGTCGCCCGCAGAGACGATCACATCGACTTCGCCGGTTTCATGCACGACGACGATCGCGGAGTGGCGGTGTTCGGATGCTTCGTCAACCCCGGCCGGGTCTTCCTGCTGCTCGATTAGGCGTGGTTCTCGGACCGTGTAATGATTCGAGTCGGCATCGCGCTGCGTGAGCATCACCCACGTGCTGCCGCCGGGTTTTTCCGGCGATACGAGTGGGTCTTGCAGGTAGTCGGTAATCGCCCACCAGACCGCTTCGACCCTACCATCAACGACGATCGGCGTAATGGTTATGCTCCATTCCTGGCCGCGCTCATTGTGGTACGGCTGCCCGGTTTCACTGTTGATCAATGCTTGCCCATCAATCACGGTTCTTGCTTGATCGAAGATGTTGTCGAAGGTCACTTCCTGCACGATGCCGAACGACGTACCTACGGGCGTCCAGTCCACGCCGGTTGCGCTTGGATTCTGGTCGGTTTCCCGTTGCAGGTAGACCACCCACAGGCCGCCGGGCACGATGCGTCCGGTCTTGGGCATATACAGCGTGTCCGTAAGCCGATCGGCTTCCGTCAGCCATTCCGATTCTGTGCCGCGTGAAATGTCCAGTGTCTTCCACGCGCTCATGTCGTGGTTGAACGCAATCAATACGTCGGCCTCCCGGTCGTGCCAGACGCTTAACCATTGCCCGTCGGCGCCGGGTCCCTGGCCGATGTTGACCAGGCTCGCATCGGTGGCAAGCACCTGTTCCCACTGCGCCGCGGTGCCGGTGGCGACCAGGTCGCCCCATCTGGGTTCGTCTGCTTCGACGATTTGCCCCGACGGATCGACCGTTTCCTGATCGCGTGTGAACGTTGGTGTCCAGTTGCCGGTGATCTCGCCATCGAAGTCGGTGAACAGTGACGTGTCGATGACCTGAACTTCAGTATTGGAACTGACGGGGTCTTGTGATGATGCAATCGGTCCGACAAAGGCAGGTTGATACAGGTACGGGCTGTTCAGTACCAAGTTCAGATCGTCGAGACCAACATATCCATCCCCGTTCAGATCAGCACTCAAGGTGTCAGGCGAAGCGCTGACGTTCCATTGTTGCTTAATCAGGTCGATGTCCTGATCGTCAACAACGCCGTCCGCGTTTACATCTGCGATCAAAGGATTGCCGCTTAGAAAGAACCTGGGTTCTAACGACTCAACCAGTGCTTGCCGGTGGAGGGTTTGCGAGCGGCGCGCAGACAAACAGCGACGTACTGCCGCGGTAACTCGAGAAATGCCTGTACCTCGGGCCATGACTTATTTGTGTCTCTATAAAATGAGTATCGTGCTGTGGTTTTACTGATCCACAGTCGCCTAATTGTGACACAAATATCAGTAATATCAAGGGTTTTGTCACTCCCGCCGGAGGCGGCACCACTTGAGCAGAAAAAAAGGAGGGGCAAATTGCCTAAATTCACATCCACCGGGCTGTTGCGTCACACCGGCTCCCGTTAACCTTCCGGGATTACCCCGGGGGGTTGTAGTTAAAGCGAATGAGACGCGCCTTAATCGTAGCTGGCAGAAGCATCAGAAGGTATATAGGGGGCATAGAGGGAATTGGGGTTTGGCACCTCCACGTCCTGTCCTCCGGGATCATTGAAGTTGAAGGTATTGTTTCGTAGCAGTACGCGGTTCATAGGTGATCCGACCATGATGCCGTGATCTACTTGATCGAAGGTATTGCGTTCAAGGGTGCTGAGCGTCATACCGACATCTGTTCTGGCGATGTATTCCTGGTCGTAGAACCGGTCAAGGAATCGCCAGCCCAGGCTCGCAGCGGTGGGGCTGTTGGTGATATTGTTCGCCCGGAACATGTTGCCGATGGTGATCCAGTGGTTGATCTTCACTCGCTTTTCATGGACGGACCCCTGATTCATCTCGACATACGCCATGGGGCCGGAGGCGGTGCCGCCGGCAGCACCCTCAATGTTACTGATATCATTTTCGCGAATCAGGTTCCATCCGCAGGGCGTGTCAAACTCGGCATTGATAGCGATACCGACGGATACCCGATCGATCGTGTTGTTGGCAACGATATTGTCGAATGCGTTCTGGAAAAAGTATACGCCTACCGTCTTCATCCCGTTGCTGATGCCTGCTTGCTGGGGGGGGCCTTGCATGGTGTTGTTATATACAATGTTGTGCCTGAAAACCTGTTGCACGATAACGGTTGCATTCTGTGAAGGGCGGACGCGCCAGGGTTTGTCCAGCACCTGCTCACCGGAATTGGTTCGACCAACGATGGTGCGCCACTGGCCCGCGCCGACGCCCTTGGCGACGAAGACGATCCAGTCACCGTCACTGCTGACCGTGCCGGGCAAACCACCGTTGATGGCCACCGTGCGTTCCCCCGCAGATGCCACCGTGTACAGCCCCGCTTTATGGCCCCGCAAATGGAATGCGTATTGTTCGCCCGTGTTTCCCAGGATACCCGGCACAGAGGGGTGGGGCCCAAAGTCTTCGCTATGGTTGTCGGCGATGTAGGTGTTTTGGATGGAGCTTTCGTATAGCAAGCAGGTCCTGCCCAACATCCTGGCATGCTCGCGATCGACGGAACGCGCATCACACCGTTCCATGATCATCCCGTTGCCACCCACGTTGATGACGGCGTTCGAAGATGTGCTCCAGCCTTTTGCAAATTGTCCTCGCAAGACACAATCCGAGATCCTTACATAATCGCAGTCATCTAATACTAGGACGCAATAAGAAACCCCGTAAAGTATGCAGTTTTCTATGATGTTATTCCCGGCACCTTTGTAGGAAGCCTGGATACACGAGTTCGGATTGTCTTGATCCTTCTCAACGCCTCGGATCACGGTCACGGAATCAACGCGCAGGTCTTCGGCTAGCAATCGGATACCCGTACGGACCGATTCGAGTTCGCTACGCAGGGTAAAATTCGAAAGGGTCGACCCATGGGCCCTGAGATCGATCACGTAATATCCGGTGTATCCGGGTGAGGTTTGGATCACCGTGGCGGTGCCCGACGGGTCCGACAACGTGTTTGTTATTGGGTCCCATTGCCCGGTGCCGCGTCCTTTGATGACTACCGGGGGGCCGGGGAATACATGGATCGGCTCGTTGACTTGATATACGCGCGCGCCGAGTTGCACCGTGCCGCCCCCGGCGGCCTGCACGGCTTGTATGGCTTGTTGAATGGCGTCGCCGTCTGATATCGCGTTGGGCAGGTAATCGTTGGCATAGACGACGGTGGTTGGCAGAGATGCTTGAGTTACAACATCAAACGCCAGCCGCTCGGACCAGCCGTACTCGCCACCGGTGCCGTTGTGTGTCCAGAGGTAATACGTGCCCGCGCTCAAGTTGCCGGGTAGCGCCGCTTCGAGACTGTAAGGATTCGAGCTGATGATTTGCAGCGCGACCGGCGTGCCGTTCTCCCGCTGGAGGTAGACAAGCGGCGTGGCATCGGGCAACAGCAGGTTCTTACCGAAGATGCGTACCGTCTGACCGCTGTGGTTTGCATACGCCCGGCAGGGCCAACTCCACCATGCTTCCGCGGCATTGACACGGATCGGCGCGCCGTCGTAGCCGGCAGAACTCGGCACAACGATCATCGTGCTTTGCGCAAGCGGTACACGGCTACCCTGGTCGTAGCGGAGCAGGGGGATGACGGCTCGCATCGTTTGGTCGTCTGAGCGCAGGGGCAACAGGTTCATGCTGCCTTCGGGCGTGAAGACTTTCAGGCCGGCGCCTTCGAGATTCTGTCCTGTGATGACGAGTGATTCACCCGGGAGTGTGACATTACTGACTTCACTGATCATCGGCGTAGAGCTGTGGCTGGTCAAGTTAAGCGTGCCCAAGACGATAGAGCCGGGCGCTTCAACACCCGCCGGACCGACGGGCATACCCAATTCGCCTGCAGACGGATTGGTCAGCGTGCCGTCCGGCTCGGAAGGCTGAAGGTCTACCGCGGTTTCGTTGCTGTTGTCGGTGGGATCTTCGTTATCAATATTCGTGCTGCCACCGGAGCTGATGAGTATCGGATAAGACGATGAGCCAGAGAACGAGACGCTGCCGCTGGAGGATGAGTCACCACCTGACGATGCGGTGGAACCGCCACCACTGGAACCGCCGCCGCCGCCACCACCACCGCCGCCACCCCCGGCGCTGCCGGGCATACTGCCGCCACCACCGCCACTGCCCCCGCTGCCAGAGGTTGCTGTGATGATGGTCCCGCCGCCGACACTTTCGCCTGTGGATGTATTGGACAAAGGCGAATCCACGATAGTCAGCCGTGGAAGTAACCTGTCCATGTCCGCTTCTGTGTAATTGTTGTTCTGGCCGCTATCAGTCTGGTCGTCGGAGGTGACGGCGGTTTGCTGCTGCGTGGTGAGTTCGGCAACGATAAAGATTTTGAAGGGTTCGATGTCCGAGTCGTCGAAAACACCGTCATTATTGAAGTCGCCCGCTTCGAGCAGGTCGTATTCGGTGAGGTTGGGGTACTGGGTCCAGTAGTCGTTGCGTTGCTTCCACGCCAGGGCGCAGGCGGTGACGTCGTCGAATTCGTATGTGCCGTTGCCGTTGAAGTCGCCCGCCTGAATGCCGGGGGCTTCGGGATCGAGAGGGGTTTCTGTTATTTCCGTGATGGAGAGATCCGGATCAACGGGTACAGCCAGTTCCTGGGTCTGGGCGACCTCTACCGGCTCGGTGGTCTGCGCACTCAAGGGGTGCGCAGACCCGACGACAGCGACAACAATCGCGGCTACAAATCCTGCAATCGGCCTCACGTATTTGTCGGCGAACATGGGTATCCTCTCGGACAAGGGTCGCGTGTGTCCCGGGATGTATTTATTCAACTGAAAAAACCGATTTAGCTCGGTCCGCGGCAACCTCATCTCGCAAGATTCTGCAACTTATACAATCGGTGCATTCCCCAGATACACCAGCCCTCATGGACGGTACAAACAGAACCGACACAGATAGCTGCCCGATCCGGGCCCGGTGTGATTCAGATAGCGCCCGCTTCTGATCAATAAACAGTATGCAGGATTCCCGGCAGAATCCGGCTAACTTACTTCTTTAAATCAACCGGGTCTTCAAGCACCCGTACCGTGCAGCCATCCTCGGTTGCCTCCAGTTCGACAAGTGCGCCGACAGGGAGTGTTGCGTTTTGCGCGAAGTGGCCTGTCGGAAAGTCGTAGATGACCGGGATGTCGGCGTCGGCGAAGTACTGATCGATGACCTCGCGGATGCTGAATTCAGAAGGCTCTTCGCCCTCTTTTTCCGTGTGGGTGAATTTACAAAGAATGATGCCCTCAAAGTCGTAGAGCTTGCCGGACAGTTTAAGGTTCGAGAAGAAGCGGTCGATCCGGTAGGGGGCCTCGCGGACATCTTCCAGGAACAGGATCTTGCCGCGTGTTTGCGGTTCGTAAGGCGTGCCCATGACAGCAGCGACGAGTGAGAAGTTGCCGCCGATCAAACGGCCGCGTGCTTTGCCTTTGGCGATGACGACGGGCTGATCGATATCGTCGGGGATCTCGTACGTCCACCCCGGCGCTTTGCGCTTACCGTCCTCGTCGTAATAGCTTGACTTAAGGATGGCACGCCAGAAGTACTTGGCGCTGAAGTCGGAGAGGTTGCCTTCGCTGCCCAGGCCGTATTGTGGGTTCGGTGAATGGAAGGTGATGAGCCCGGCCTTGCGGCTGATCGCCAGGTGCAGGCCGGTGACGTCGCTGAACCCGATGAGCATCTTGGGGTGTTTGCGGATGACGTTGTAATCGAGCATGTCGAGGATGCGTGTGGTGCCATAACCGCCCGTGCCGGGGAAGATGGCGTCGACCTCGGGGTCGGTAAAGGCCTGCATGATTTCCTCGGCACGTTGCTCATCCGTTCCGGCAAGGTAGCCGTAGCTTCGGAACAGGTCGTCGCGCTGCTTGATGATGAATCCCATTTCCTTGAGGCGCTTCTGGGCCAGTTCGACGCGCTCTTTGTTCAGTTCGCCGGCCGGGGCGATGAACATGATCGTGTCGCCGGGCTCGAGCGGTTTGGGCTTGATCGGTCCGCCGGCCCATGCGGGCATGCTGGTGCATCCGCAAGTCAGGCAAACGAGCATGACAAGAAGCAGTTGAGCAGCCAGATACAGTTTGCGTCCGCGGTTCGACATCAGATTGACTCCCATGGGAGATATTCCGGGGGTGGATCAGTCAGCAGTGTACACATTCCGACCGGGCTGTGAGTACAATGCGGCGGTCCTGTTGGGGCAGTTACATGCCATAGACTTCCAGAAGGTGGGCGTATCTGATGAAGTGTTTAACATTACTGTTGATTGGGATTGTATTGATGAGCGGAGCGGTCGAAACGATGGGTGCTGATGACAAAGTCATGGAAAACACCGGTGCGTCGGCGTTCTGGACCAGCGAGCACCCGGCCATCGAAAAGGCGCGCGAACTGCTCAAGTCGGGCAACTTCAAGAACGCGGAGTTGCTGATCCGGGAAGGCGCCAACTTCATGGGCCCGGAGGGTCGGCAGCTACGGGATGATTCGCTGGAGACCATCCGCCGAGTCCGCCGGGAATTTAACCAGAGTGAAGAAGACCTGGTCGCCGCGGTGCAGAAAAAGATCGATGACTTCACGGTTGAAGACCTGCGGCGTCTGGTGGAAGAGGGCGAAGTGGTTTGCCGAACGATCGATGGCAAGCTTTGCTATTACCGCCGTGAGCCGGGCGTGATGTTCCGGTTCTGTGACGAGATCAAGAAGCGTCAGGCCGAGTGGGACGCCAAGCGGAAAGCAGGGCAACCGGGCGGTGCGTTACTGGATGAAGACCGGTCCAACAAAACGCTGAACGATTTTCTGGCTAAGGCTGCTGTTGCCGGAAAAGCTGCGGCCGAAGCCGGTGAATCGCCGATCGTGCTGCCGCACCGTTTTACCGTGCGTTATGCGTTGACGGTGAAACCCGCTGCCGAGCAGACCGATCCGAACGTGATGAAAAAGGGCTCGAAGCTTCGCGTCTGGCTACCGTTCCCGCAGGAATACCGTCAGCAATCGGATGTTGAACTTATTAGCGCTGCAATCGATGGCGAGCCGTACGAGCCTTTCATCGCGCCGAGTGCAACCAACTTCGACGGCCCCGGGCCGATCGGCGGCACGCCGCAGCGCACGACGTACTATGAGCTGATCGTTGATGATCCGACCAAGCTGATCGCTTTCGAGCAGGTATTTGCCTACACGATCGCAGCGCATTACCCGGTAATCACCACCGAGAACACACGTGTACTGACTGAAGAAGAGCGTTCGGCGTTTGCGCACTATCTTGCCCCGCGCCCGCCGCATGTTGTTTTCACTAATGAAATCACAAGCCTGACTAAGGAGCTTGTCGGTGATGAGACCAATCCTTATCTCAAAGCCAAGGCAATCTTCGACTGGTGGGATGCGAACATCCGTTGGCTGCCCGAATTCGAGTACGCGACGATCCCGAGCTTTGCAGAAATCTGCATGCAACGAAAGCGGGGCGACTGTGGCGTGCAGGCGGTTACGCTCATGTCCATGATGCGTTCGGTCGGGATTCCCGCACGCTGGCAGTCCGGCTTCACCAGCACGCCGGGCGGTGAAAATATGCACGACTGGTCCGAGATCTACCTGCCGCCGCACGGCTGGGTGGTTGCCGATCCATCCTTCGGCTACCGCAAATCAGACAACCCGGATGTCCGCAACTACTACCTTGGCCACCTCGATATCTACCGTATCATTGTGAATCTCGACTACGGCCGCGATCTTCACCCGCCCAAACCATCACTCCGCTCCGAACCCGCGGACTTCCAACGGGGCGAAGTCGAAGTCGACGGCGTGAACCTGTACTTCGATGACTGGACGTGGGATTACGAGGTGAAGAGCATCGAACCTGTCGAATGAATGAATCCGGGGTGTTTTATGAATGAGATATCTGACAGATCATTACCCGTGTCGTTAATAATCGTTGCGATCCTCTTTATTCTGGAAGGGGTATCTTCGGTAATAGAGATGCTGATGGCTCTGTCTCAGGGTGGTATCTATATCGACTTTGGTGTTGTAGCGATTTTCATTGGCTGGGGATTGCTACGGCTTAGGCCCGGTTGGCGGACATTTGCATTGGTACTGATTTGGATTGGTATGGTGCTGGCCCCTATCTTTGCAGTACTCTGTCTGGCGTTACCCGGACCAGCCACATTTAGTTTGTTCGGTATTGAGGCAACTGAATTGTCGAAAGAGGTGGCGTGTCTGATTGCGTTATTCATTTTTGCGCTGATCATTTGGCAATACAAGGTGTTGACCCGTCCGGATATCCGAAGGCTCTTTGGGCTGGTTGATAACCGATAAACCCGCGCCAGATATCAACAGCATTCGGATATCAGATGAATTCACTGATGATGACGGGGCATCGGTATCTATACTTGATGGGTTTGCCAGGTCTGATTGTCATCTGGATTGCGAGCCATCCTGAACGGGTTCGATCGCTCCACATCCAAACCAATTCTTTATAAAACTTTGCGATACTTATAAAGACGCAAGTGTGGTTTTTGTGTTTGGTACAATAGTGCCTCGTAAGTTGTGGGCGGTAACGGACAAATTCAGAAAGGCATGCCATGTGGCGATCAAGGCTAGTGGTGGCGGTGGTGGTTTTTACATCGGTTTTTGTGCTTCATGAACCGGCACAGTCTGCCGTGGAGCGTTACAAGGTTGAGGCAGATTATCTTGCCCGGCTTGTACAGCTCGGGCTGGACACGGTGACCGAAGGTTTTGAGTCATCCGTGTGGGATGGGTCACGCTCGACGATTGTTAACCCGGCCGCAGAACCCAGCGTGCTCAGTCAGGGCCTGTTGTGGGAGCCGGCGGCGAAGGATGTCTGGGGCAGTTTGTACAGCACGAAACAGCACGGGCTATCGACAAACAACAACTGGGCGCGAAGCGGGCAGTGGGGATTATTCGAAAACCACTTCGGTGAAGCTTATCCCACGACGATCCGTGTCTCATCTGTCACGCCGATCTACGGCATCGGCGGCTGGTTCGATACCAATCCCGATGGTCAGTCGGTCGGCGTCCTTTTTGAAAACCGCACAACCGCGAACGAGCCCGGCTATGTCCTGCCTGGTTTCGGCGCGATGTATCCCGGCGACAATCCGTCATTCGGACACGAATTCATCGGCTTTATAGACCCGGACGGCTTCACTGATGTTGTCCTCACCGGAACACTTCAAGTCAACGAAGAGAACGTGCTTGAAGGGGGCATCTACTTCGGCGCGGACGACTTCACCTTTGGTGTACCTCAAGGCTTCATCACACCAATCACCGGCGACCTGAACGATGATGGTTATGTCGGCCTGGACGATCTGGATATCGTGTTGGCGAATTGGAACCTTGCTGTTCCGCCCGCAGACCCCGCTGCCGACCCGACGAACGACGGTTTTGTCGGCTTGGATGATCTGGATGTTGTGCTGGGGAATTGGAACGCCGGTACGCCACCGACTGTCGGCACACAGGTTCCGGAGCCGGTAACCGGTGTGATCCTGGTTGTTGGTGCCGCCTGGTATAGCAGAAGACGAACGAAGTAAGTGATTGTTGCTTTCGCATCCTTTTTGATTCGCATCAGATATCTGGCTGGTTGCATGATGCTTTGCCATGCATTCAACATTTGCATCAGTGCACAATATCCTTGTGTGCGTGCTATAGTATTGTTATTCACGAGGGTCTTATCTGATGTCCATCACACGAAGGCAGATGATCATGAGTAGTTTAGGTGCTACGGTTGTTGCTGCTTTATCTTCTGGTGCTACCGGTGCGCGCAAGGCCGGGCATGTTGTGCTGCTGGGTGATTCCATTTTTGATAATCAGGTTTACGTCGAACCCGGGGAGCCCGGCGTAATCGATCAGTTGCGCAAGCACCTGCCCGAAGATTGGCGTGCGACGTTGCTGGCGGTGGATGGCGATACAACGGTGGATGTGGTTAACCAGTTAAAGGGTTTGCCCGATGATGCAACGCACATCGTGATCAGCGTCGGCGGGAACGACGGTTTACAGGCAAGCGGCGTGTTGTCGCAGCCGGCGAGCGATGTGCAGTCGGCCTTGCTGCATATGGTTGGTGTACGCAAGGAATTTAAGCGTAACTACAACACGATGATCGATGCTGTGCTGGCTGCGAAAAAGCCCACTACCTTGTGTACGGTTTACGATCCGAACTTTGCGGACGGGATCGAGCAGCGCGTCTCCGTGTTAGCGTTGACCGCGTTTAACGACATCATCACACGAGCGGCGGTGCGTCACGGTCTTCCCGTCATCGATCTGCGCATCCTCTTCGATAAACCGGCAGACTACGCCAACCCGATCGAGCCCTCGGCGATCGGAGGCGATAAGCTGGCACGGACTATCGCGGCGGTGACGACCGGGAATGACTTCAATATCACACGCTGCCAAGTCTATCCCGGCAAGTGATGACGCCTATCAGGCTAAACAGCAATTACTCTTATTGACCAGCGCTAATCCGACGCCGTTATCGGCCCGGCAGGTGTTTGATTCTGTCTGATCTGGTCGATACAAGTCCGACGCATGCTCCAGCTATGCGCCGGAGCCAACAGACCGATAAACACGACACGGAGTACGGCGTGGCCATTACCAATCCCAGGCGTGCAATGGTAACGGGGATAACCGGGCAGGACGGTTCCTACTTGGCAGAGTTCCTTCTGGCCAAGGGCTACGATGTCCATGGGCTGATCCGCCGTGCCAGCACGTTTAATACCGATCGGCTTGAGAATATTTATCGAGACCCTCATGATGCCGGGGCGCGCCTGCGTCTGCATTATGCGGACCTGACTGACGGCAACAGCCTGGCGCATCTGGTCCGACACATTCGACCTACCGAGGTCTACAACCTTGGCGCGCAAAGTCATGTGCGTGTCAGCTTCGATCAGCCCGTCTATACGGCCGATGCGACCGGCGTCGGTGCGATCAAATTGCTTGAAGCCATCCGCGATTATCAGTACGAAACCGGTGAAGGTGTGCGTTACTACCAGGCAAGCACGTCCGAGATGTTCGGCGGCATGCCTGAGACCGCGCCGCAGAATGAAAGCACACCCTTCCATCCGCGATCACCATATGGCGCTGCCAAGCTGTATGCGCACTGGATCACGATCAACTACCGTGAGTCGTACGATATGCACGCGTCCTGCGGGATCCTGTTTAACCACGAATCTCCGCGGCGTGGTGAGACTTTCGTGACGCGCAAGATCACGCGCGCGGTCGGCCGGATCAAGCACGGCCTGCAGGATGAACTCTTCCTGGGCAACCTGGATGCCAAGCGTGACTGGGGATTTGCCGGTGATTATGTAGAGCAGATGTGGCTGATGCTTCAACAGGATGAGCCGGACGATTACGTCGTCGCCACGGGCGAGACACACACCGTGCGCGAGTTCTGCCAGCGTGCTTTTGCGCGGGTTGGTTTGGACTACGAGGATTACGTCAAGATCGATCCGCGATACTACCGTCCCGCAGAGGTTGATTTACTCTTAGGCGATCCGACCAAGGCCCGGACCAAGCTCGGTTGGCGGCCAAGGGTCACGTTCGGGCAGTTGGTTGACATGATGGTGGATGCCGACGTGGCGTTAGCCAGCAGCGAGAAGGTACTCAGCGACGCTGGTTACCCGGACCCGCCGCGTTTAAAGATCAGCGCGTGAGCGATGCGCATCCATGGCTGCGAGGTATCGGGGGCAACCAGAACAAGATAGCGGGGCTCGACCGTGGGTCTTGATGCCGTAGAAATCGTGATCGATGCCGAAGAAGCCTTTGGTATCAGCCTATCTGACGAGCGCACGTCGAACTGTTACACCGTTGGCCAGTTCTATTCATTGATTCTAGAGGGGTTGCCGACCTCAAAGTTTGAGGGCGTTGATCGTGAGTGCCGTAACTGCGGATATAACCTGCGTGGTTTGCGCGATCCGTATTGCCCCGAGTGCGGCAAAGAATTCTTTCTTGATCTGACACGGTCCAGCCATGAAGTAGTATGGGCTATATTGGTTGATATTATTTGTGTGAACCTTGGTTGCCGCCCGGATAAGGTGCGGCCGGAATCTCGCTTTGTTGAAGACTTGCGGATGGGTTGAACGGGAATAGGCGTTAGGATTAAATTGGACAGCCTCTAAGATAAACTTGTCTGAGTCGGTGACAGCAATGGGTCTTGATGCTATCGATATTGTTCTCCAGATCGAAAAGGCGTTTTGCATTAACTTGCCGGAAAAGCGACTGGAACAGGCACAAACTGTCGGGCAACTACATGAATTGATTCTGGAAGTCATGGATACGCCATCGATGGTTTCTGAGGAGCAGGTATGTCGTCGGTGTAACTATAATCTGTGGGGCTTGAGAGGCCCACGATGCCCTGAATGCGGAACGCCTTTCATATTCCGAGGCCAGGTGAGTCCGGAGGCGGCATGGGATATGCTTGTTGAGATACTTGGTTATGAGTTGGGTATCACGCACGAAGCTATTCGTCCAGACCTGCGTTTTCTTGAAGATTTGAACTTTTAATTGACCCTGATCCATTGGGAGAAGATAAGTTGAGCTACCTCAAAGATAAACGCATCTGTGTCACTGGTGGCGGCGGATTCCTTGGCGGGGCGGTCTGCGAAAAATTGCGTCAGCGCGGCGTCAGCGATGATTCGATCTTTGTCGTGCGTAGTAAGGATTACGATCTGACGAAAGAGGCTGATGTGGTTCGGATGTACGAGGATGCGCAGCCGGATGTCGTGATCCATCTTGCGGCACAGGTGGGGGGGATCGGCGCTAATCGTGAGCACCCCGGCCGATTTTTCTATGCCAATCTTGCCATGGGCATGCACCTGATCGAGCAGGGACGCGTCCGCGGTATTGATAAATTCATCCATACCGGCACCGTCTGTGCGTACCCGAAGTTCACACCCGTGCCTTTCCATGAAACCGAACTCTGGAACGGCTATCCCGAAGAAACAAACGCGCCGTACGGCGTCGCGAAGAAGGCGCTGTTCGTCATGTTGGATGGCTACAAGCGCGAGTACGGCATGAACGGCGTCGTCGTTGTGCCTGTTAACCTTTACGGGCCGAACGATAACTTCGATCCCAACTCGTCTCACGTTATTCCCGCGTTGATCCGCAAGTGCGTTGAAGCCCGCGATAATGGAGCAGATCACATCGTCTGCTGGGGCACCGGTAGTGCAAGCCGTGAATTTCTTTATGTCGAAGATGCGGCCGACGGCATCGTCACCGCGGCGGAAAAACTCGACACGCCCGATCCGATCAACCTCGGTACGAACATGGAGATCAAGATCAAAGACCTGGTCGAACTGATCGCCAAGCTCTGTAGGTTCGAAGGCAAGATCGAATGGGACGCCACCAAGCCCGACGGCCAACCCCGCCGATGCCTGGATACCTCCAAGGCCAAAGAAGCGATGGGCTGGCAGGCCAAGACAGGTTTCGAGGAAGGCTTGAAGAAAACCATCGAATGGTTTGAGGCCCAGGACGAGGCGCGCGAAGTCGTCTACGGATAATCCTATCTCGTTAGATTGAGCCCGGGCGCTACAAGACGTATCATCGTCTGCATGTCTATACAATCAACTTTATCGTTTCAGGTTCTTCTCAACACATTTAATCTATCGCGGTGGTGCAGGTGCCTGCTGCTGTTTGCTGGAGTAATGCTCATGTCTGCTTGTGCTTCGCAGGGGACAGGCCCGGCCCGCTCACTTGTCGCGGGTGAGGGATTCGTTGACCCGATCGGTTTTCACGATCCGACGCCGACTTTTTCATGGAAGCTGGCCGGGGGAGTGAAACGACAGACGGCGTACCGTATCGAAGTTAACTGCGGGGGCGATGAACAGACGCAATGGGACAGTGGTTGGGTGGAATCAGATCAGTCCGTGCTTGTGCCATATGGCGGCAAGCCTTTTGATTCGCGTGAACAGGTAACCTGGCGGGTGAGCTATAAAGATCAGGATGGCGTGAAGTCGGGCTGGAGCGAACCGGCGAGCATTGAGTTGGGTTTGCTATCCAAGGATGACTGGCAAGCTAAGTGGATCAAGGCAGAGAATGCGCCTGAGCCGAAAGAGGAAGTGGTTGTCTACCTGCGCCGGGCGTTCGAAGCAAAGGATCAGGTTGCCAGTGCGCGGCTTTATGTCACCGCACGTGGGATGTTCGACGTCTTGCTCAACGATCAGCGCGTCAGTGACGATCACTTCGCCAACGGCTGGACGTCTTACCGCAACCGGCTTGATTCACTTACCTATGACGTGACGGATCTGGTGAAGAAGGGGGACAACCAGCTACAGGTGATGATTGCCAACGGTTGGTACTGCGGCCGGATCGGCTGGGCGGAACAGGTCGGGTATTACGGAAAAACACCTGAATTATTGCTGCAACTGGAGATAACCTTCAAGGACGGCTCGACGCAGGTCATCACATCGGATGAGGATTGGCAGTCGGCGCTGAACGGGCCCGTGGTAAGTTCAAGCGTATACGATGGCGAAACCTACGACGCCCGTCGAGTTGCCGATGGCTGGGCGCCTGTTGTTGCTAATGATGATCTTGGCGATGTCAGGATGATGCCCAAACCCTTCCCGGCCGTCCGACAAACACAAACGATTAAAGCGGTGAGTGTCTCTGAACCCGCGCCGGGCAAGTATGTTTTCGACCTGGGGCAGAACATCGTGGGCTGGGCGAAAATCCATATGCCGGTCGAGAAAGATCAGACGATCACGATCCGGTACGTCGAGATGCTCAACCAGGATGGCACGATCTACACGGCAAACCTGCGATCGGCCAAGAGCACCGATACATATACGGCCGCGAAGTCGGGCAAGGTTACGTGGCAACCGCACTTCACGTTCCACGGGTTCCGCTATGTGGAATTGAGCGGTCTGCCTGAGAATGCGAAGCCTAAGAAGGATTGGGTGACTGGCGTTGTTCTGCATTCAGACTTGAATCGCATCGGGCACTTTGAATCTTCTCATGATCTGTTAAACCAGTTACAGAGCAACATCGTCTGGGGCCAGCGCGGCAACTTCGTCGACATCCCGACCGACTGCCCGCAGCGCGATGAACGTCTTGGCTGGACCGGTGATGCGCAGGTCTTCTGCCCGACCGCGATGTTCAACTACGATTGCCACGCGTTCTGGAAGAGCTGGCTCGGATCGATGCGTGACGATCAGGTCGAAGACGGGCGAATCCCGCACGTGATCCCCGATGTATTGAAGCGTGATGCCGGCAGCCCGGGGTGGATGGATGCCGCGACGATCATTCCCTGGGCGGTCTATGTCCGCACCGGCGATAAAGAGCTGTTGGCTGACAACATTGGGATGATGGAAAAGCTGGTCGGCTACTACCGGTCGAAGTCAAAGGACGGGCTGATCACGGAAATCAATGCCTTCGGCGACTGGCTGCAGCCTTACGCCAAAGAAACGAAAGGCGATACGCCCGCGCCGCTGATCGCGACCGCGTATTACGCCCACAGCGCGCAGATTCTTGCGGACAGCCTGCGTGTGCTGGGACGTGACGAGGAGGCAAAACGTTATGAAGACGAGGCCAACGCGGTGAAGTCGGCGTTTGCCAGGCATTACTTTGATGCAGACGGCAAGCTGCAGAACGCCCCCGAGACGCAGACCGCCTACCTGCTCGCGATTGCGTTTGATCTGATTCCAAGTGATGCAAAGCCCAAGGCTGTGGAGCACCTCGTGCGACTCGTGCATGAGGCCGATGACCATTTGCGCACCGGCTTCTTGGGGACGCCTTTCATCGTCAGCGAACTGGATAAGGCCGGCTATCCTGATCTTGCCTGCAAGGTTCTGCTCAAGGAGACCTATCCCTCGTGGTTCTATTCCATCCACCAGGGGGCGACCACGATGTGGGAACGCTGGAACAGCTACAGCCACGAGCACGGCTTCGGTGACGCGGGTATGAACTCGTTCAACCACTACGCCTACGGCGCAATCGGGCAATGGCTCTACGAAAGGCTGGCCGGCCTCGCTCCCGATCCGGCCAACCCGGGCTACAAGCACTTTTTCATCAGGCCACTCGTCTCCGCCCCGATCGACCACGCCCGGGCTGAACTGGACACGCCCTACGGCAAGGCGGTCAGCGGCTGGACGAAGCACAACGGCGTCGCCAAGCTGGAAGTCATCGTCCCGCCGAACACCACCGCGACGGTCGAATTCCCCGATGGTAGAGAGTCGCAAACCCTCGAACCCGGCAAATACCACTTCGAACTGAATGTGGAGTAGCGTCGGGGTTGCGACAGGTTAATCGCTGACTTATCAGAATTTACGATCGATCGGATAGCCGGCCATCATCATTTGGTTGACATATGCCATTTGCCTATATAATTAACCAATTAGTTTATTAACCAATAGGTGAATTATGGCTGCCCCAGATCAACTCAGCGCACTGTTCGGTGCACTGGCGGATCCTACCCGTCGGCAGATGCTGTCTCGGTTGGTCGAGGGCGAGATGACCGTCGCCGAGTTGTCGCGGCCTTTTGATCTCAGTGCCCCGGCGATCAGCAAACACCTGAAGGTCCTCGAGCGTGCCGGGCTGATCGAGCGTGGCCGAAACGCCCAATGGCGTCCCTGCCGGCTGAGGGTCGAATCTCTGCGCCAGGCCGCTGACTGGTTCGATGACTTGCGTACGGCTGAGGCGGATCACGTCGAAGTGACACGTAACGATGTGTACGAGCCACGGGACGACCAAACCGAGCTGGTCAGCCAGAGTGGAATAGATGAGTCGCACTGGTGATGCGTGCAGGCGGATTTGTGCTCTTCTGGCATTTGTCGATTGAGCATTCTCTCGACATATGTGCATCTACATGAACCCGGCCCTCACCCTTGCCCTCTCCCGCGGGGAGAGGGGGTAAGACGTTTGCGTAATCCGTGGGGGAATCTGGGGATGAATCTGGGGATGAATCCGGGGGGGCAATCCGGGGGGGCAATCCGGGGGTCATTCCGGGGGTCATTCCGGGGGCGGGGGCTGCAGGTGCCAGTCGATTCCTTCGATGCCGGTCCATCCGTTTAGTCTGGCGTTGTATCGGAAGGGCAGTTCACCGGTCAGGACTTTGCCGTCATTTAAGGTGATGCTGTATCGGACAGCCGGGAGGCCCTTGTCGGACCACAGCACCTCGCCGATCTGCACATCCTGAATCGAGTTGTTTGCGAAAGTCTTGCACGACCATGCCACCCAACCGGGGTAATTGCGGCCGACCTGGTAATCCACTTCATCGCTTGGGAAGTGGTTCCAGTTCTTACCGCCGACAAAGCTGTCGTAGTCCGCGTCACGAATAGCGTTGAACAGTTTCTCGGCGGCTTGTATGAGTTCATCGGGATGTTCGAGCGCATCACGGTGTTTGGCGAGTTGGATTTTATGTTCCCAGTTGTCGCCGTAGACCCAGGCATCGATGGGACCGAGCTTACGCGTCCAATCACGGGGCCTGCCCCAGCCTCCATATTCGCCGCTCATCCAATCGATGAAAGACTCCGCGTTTGGTTCGGGCATGTTGTACGCCTCTACCCACCCTTGCCCGAAAAGCATTTTGTGGCGACGATCCAGTTCTTTTACATGCTCGTCGGTATAGAAACCCGGGATCAGTGGTGAGAAAATCTCATCTTCCAATGGTCCGAGATAGAGGTACGCATTAAAACCATCGCGGTATTTGCTGAACACAGGCGTGTCCGGTTGTGCTTGATAGGGTTGCTCGCCGAAGGGGCCTTGCTCAAGCGTGAACGCGACAGGTTTGTTGTTCTGTGCTGAAAACGCTGAATCGAATAAACCGAGACCGACGCGCCCGCTGACCTGGCCGTTGTTGGTCATCACGCATCGGTGTTGCATGATGGCGTAGACGTTTTCTTTGCCGAACTTCTGCGTCAGGTGCCAGCCCGCGGTTTTATGCGGATGGTTGCCGAAGAATTTGAAGTCTTTCGCGGTGTGGCCGACGCCGACGATGAACAGGCCCGCCCGATCATCATCGGGATGGCTTTCGATATCTTTTATGACCTGCTCTGCCATGAATTCATCGCGGTCGACGCGGTATTGCCTGAAGTCCTTTCGTGTTTCGAGTTTGTCCCAAGGCCGATGCATATCCGCCAGCACGATGCGCAGCTTCTTCTCTTCCGGCAGTTGAGCGTTTGCGTACCAGACCGCCTCGAAAAACTCAAGCATCGGTTGGTCCGGCCAACCCATCCACATCATGTCGCGCAGGATTTTGATAATCAGGTCTTTGCGGCAGGTGGGTTCAGCGAGGAAAGCGTCGACCGTTTCCTGTTGGTTGGCGGGCAATTCCAGGTAGATCGCTCCAACGTGGTCCCCGAATTCAGGATCGCTAGCCAATGAACTGTTAAACGCCCAATAGATCGGCCGATGGTGTACCTCGCCGATGATCAGGAGTTTGTGATCCTTCAACGCATCCATGACGAACGTGTGCGGGTCGCTTCCGTTTTCAGTGAGAAAGTCGGTAAACGTTTTGAGATAAGCTTCGGGATTGTCTATGCCGGACCGGGTGGGGCGTTGAATAAGTCGCGAGCAGCGGATGTCGAACCGGGCGCGTGCTTCGTCCAGATCGCCACTGACATCATTGCCCGCGTTCTTCCATTGGCTGTCTTCAAGTTCAAACGAGCGCATGTCGAAGACGGTTTTTCCGTTTGCAGATTCCTCGGCGATCACCATGGCGAGGCGAGAATCAAATAGCCTGACCTCGACAATATTCGCTTCTAATCGACCCTTGACGACATCTGATGAAAGTTGAACCGGGGCCGCGTTGGGGTCCATCCGGGATGCAGCACGGTTGACGCTGACGCGAGGCCAGAAACTTTGATCGCCTGTGGCGGATAGCCGGTTGATCGTGGCGTAAGCTGATTCGGGTGTTGAAAAGTCTTCTGCTTCGGGGAAGTCAGAGACTTTCTTGTTGATCTGATACACCTTGATGAGTGTTTCCCATGTCGGTTCTTTGTTGTCGGCCGCAAGGACTGTGCTGTGGGTCAGCAGCAGCGCCAAGCCAATCAGTGCGCCAAGAATGAGTTTGTACATGTTGATCTCGGGAAAGGACGTTTTTAGTTGACGTTGACGCGTTAAATACACGGGGCTTAAGCCTGCGATTATAGGATCGCATAGTCTCATGTATAGACGTTGCTGAGTCACGATCCTTACGGCCGATCCTTCATTTTTATGTTTTTGATGGAATACAACGGCTCCCATCGTTATGGGAGAAGGCGGCTACAATGTTCTGATGTCAGAAGACTGGATCCCGACGTTTGATATGGTGCTTCGGCTTGTGATCGCGCTGGTGTTTGGGGCGATCGTGGGCTGGGAGCGCGAGAAGAAAGCCAGACCGGCCGGACTGCGTACGCACATCCTTGTCGCGTTGGGTGCGGCCGGGTTCACCATGGTGGCGCTATTGATGATTAATGAATACGTCGTTCGGCCCGAGACGCCGGTGAGTATCGACCCATCGAAGATTATCGCGGGGATTGTCGGCGGAGTCGGTTTCCTGGGCGCGGGCAGCATCTTCCAGAGCAAGGATGGTGGGGTTGAAGGCATGACGACTGCGGCGGGGATATGGGTCGTCGCATCCGTTGGTGTCGCTGCAGGGGCGGGGTATTACGCCTTGGCGGGGCTTCTTGTACTTTTTACGTTCTTCACATTGCAGACACTACGTATTGTTTCGCAGCGGCTCGAAGGCACCGCGAGGGATGGGGATGTCAACCCTGATCCACAAGATTGAACTGGTAATCCTTAATCGATTTCGTATTCATTCAAACGGTTATACAGTGTTTTAACGCTGATACCGAGCACCTTTGCCGCCTCGGTTTTGTTGCCGCCGAGTTCTTCCAGTGTTTTAAGGATGAGCTGTTTTTCGGCTTCATCGATCGTGGTGCCGACCGTCACCCGCAGCTCAGTATTTGAAGCTTGAGATTTGTCGTCGTCGATTTCCCGGTCTGGTGATGTGGATTCGGTCGTCTTGGGGTCGGTCGAATCGGTCTGCTGCGTGTTCACGGCTTCGCCGCAGGTCCCGGTTTCGTCGTCGTCCAGCAGGTCTTCCAGGCAATCAAGGTTGACTTCCGCGCCTTCGAGGATGAAGGAGCGTTGAACGATGTTGCGCAGTTGTCGAACATTGCCCGGCCAGTCGTATTGAGCCAGTCGTATGCGTGCCAGATTCGTCAGGCGCTTTTCGGTTTTCTGCTGTTTATTGTGCTGAGACAGGAAGTGGCTTGCCAGCAGAACCACATCGTCGCCGCGCTCGCGCAGAGGCGGAAGCGTCAGTGGAAACACCGCCAGGCGGTACATCAGGTCTTCCCGGAAGTTGCCTTGCTGGACGGTTTCTTTCGGCTCGCGGTTGGTCGCGGCGACGACACGCACATTTACTTTCGTATCTTTTTCTGAACCGAGTCGACGAAGTGTCCCGTTTTCCAGCACGCGCAGAAAACGCACCTGTGCCTCCAGCGGCATTTCCGTGATCTCATCCAGAAACAGGGTTCCGCCGTCTGCTTGTTCGAACACGCCGGCGTGGGCTTTGTCGGCTCCGGTGAAAGCGCCTTTCTCGTGGCCGAATAACTCACTTTCGATCAGGTTTTCGGCGATCGCGCCGCAGTTTACAGCGACGAATGCTTTATCCGAACGGTTGCTGCGTTCATGGATCGCGCTGGCGACCAGTTCCTTGCCCGTGCCGCTTTCCCCGCAGATCAACACCGACGCGTCGGTCGGCGCGACCTTGGCGATCATGTTGTAAACATCGAGCATCTGCGGGCTGTTGCCCAGCATCGACTCAAAGCGTTTTTTCGTTTCGAGCCGGCTTGCATTCCTGCCCATGTTCTCAAGCTTGATCTTCTTGAAAACACGGTCCAGCTCATCTCGCTTTGGTTCACGCGGCAATAGCTCGAACATCGCCGAGTCTGATGATGCAAGTGTTTGGGCAAGGGGGCCGTTGGCCTTGTCAGACAAGAAGATGACGATTTGATGAGGTTTCAATGGAAGTGTCGCGATGGCCTGGAGCCCGGAGGCATCATCCATGCCGCAGTCGATCATGACCGCGGTCATCGTGTAGTTTTCCATCGCGGTGCGGGCGCCTTCGATCGTCCCGGCGGTGCGCGCAGTTAAGCCATAGCCTTCGATCACTTCTGCTAATTGATGTCGCGCGTGGCGTTTGAGCCCGACGATTAGAACACTGTACATGTACGTATCTCTGACGGCACCGCCTCACGCCAGCCTTACACGGTAGGGGCTCTGACGGTCGAGCGTATGCACAGCGGCATTATAGTGGTTATCTATTTAAGGGACGATTTGGTTAATTCGGTCTCATTTCAAATAAATACCCCTCGACTCAAGGTCAAGGGGCACATGTGTCCATGGTCAAGTCACGGTACGATATGATCGGTAACGACCGGTGTGAGGTTGCCCGGCCGCCCGGTTATTGTTAACCATCCAGATTGTTGACCGCATCATCCACGGCATCTCCGGCGTCATCCACCGCATCATCAATGGCGTCGCCGGCATCTTCGATGGCATCTTCTGCGTTGTCCGCCGCTTCCTCGACGTGTTCTTCAACCGTGTCCGGGGTTGCGTCGTCTTCACAACCCGTCATCAATATAAGTCCGGTTGTGCTGAGTGTAAGAGCTGTTGCCATTCCTAAGGCGCGTATCGTGTACATCGTCTATCCTTTCCTGGAATTTATGTCGTGCTGTTGGCTGATTATTTACAGCCGTGTTTTCACATAACCGGCTGTTAATCCGCGGCATCTTGAACCGCGTTGCCGGCGCTTTCGATGTCTTCGCCGGCGCCTTCGATCGTGTTGCAGCCAATCAGCGCCAGGGCGGCCAGGCCGATGAACAGGATCGTGATGTTTCGCATAAGTGTCATGGTTCTCTCCTTTCAAGAGTATGTATTTACAGACTCACCTTATGGTTGCCCGTTTGTCTCCGTTAACAACCTTCGGTGGCTACAGTTTTCAGTTGTTATCTCGGTGTGCGGTTGACAAGCCCGACCCGGCCTCGAACACTTCGTAGCAGATGTCGACATAGACCGCGCCTTGTTCGTGATCTATCTTCAGAGCGCTGAACGGCAGGGCGAAGGTCTTGTTGTCGTCAAACAGAAGCACCGCGTAAGCGACCGTGCCACGATCCGTTTCGATCATCAGGTCTTTGAGTACGCCCAGGTAACGGGTGTCGCAGTCGTAAACCGGCATCTTCCGCAACGAAGCTGCGGAGATCACCGAGCGTCCACGATTGTTCGGGTAGCGAACCTGTTTGCCGCCACTATCTTGTGCGTTGCTGTTCTCTTTTCTGCGAGCAGTATCTTTGGTTGTATCGGATTCTTGTCGCATAACGCAGGTACTATGTGCAATCGCCGTGCCAGAAGTGGTATCTTGATGATGTGGGAGCTATTCACCGCGTTTCAACAAGCAACATGCGTATTCGCTGGCGTTTAATAATAGATACGGGGCTATTGAACAGAGAACAACGCACTCTGTTATCTGTTTGGCCGTGTCACTTCTACAAGACCGCTTTACACACTTCCGGAAAGAATTACACGCACTTTGTAAATCTTACAAGCCTGATTTATACGGCACCGTATACACGGCAAGAAGGTGTCTTGTCTTATAGAGCCCTTGAAACACTGTGTTTAAAACCGTTTTCTGAATCAAGGGCGCAGCTGGCACGGTGCTTGCAACTCTTCAGGGCAGACGCAAGCGAGAAAGTCTCGCGGTTAGCAACACAAGATACAAACAGTGAAAAAGAGAATAACTGAAAGGATAACACATGCTTCGCTTTGCTCTTGCATTCTTCATCATCGCCCTGATCGCCGCCTTGTTCGGTTTCGGTGGTATCGCCGCCGGCGCCGCGGGTATCGCAAAGATCCTGTTCTTCATCTTCGTGGTCCTATTCCTGGCGTCACTGGTGGCCGGGCTTGTGACCGGCGGACGGTCGGGTGTGTAACGCACGCACATTAACTGCGCATCATTAATGTCGAACCAATTTAGAACATTCATTCGGGCGTTAACTTGATTCTTAGCACAGCAGCACCGTCCTGCCCGAGACAGGCGCCTGTGCACGAAACGGATACATACGAAAGGATTTAACCATGAAACCTGTTGAAACACCTGCTGCTCTCTCGCAAGAAACGGTTGACCACATTAAGGACCTGGTCCGCATCAATAACGACAGTTCCAAGGGTTTTGCCGATGCGGCGGATGTTGTTGAAGACCCTGAATTGAAGAAGCTCTTTAGCGACATGAGCGAACAGCGCAAACGCTTTGCCGGTGAACTTGGCCACTACGTGGCGGTCAACGACAACGACGAGAGCATGCTCTCGATCGACAATCTCTCCGGCACGTGGAAGGGGACGCTGCACCGCTGGTGGCAGGACCTGCGCGGCAAGCTCAGTGGCGGCGACGCCTACGCCGTGCTCGCCGAAGCGGAACGTTGCGAGGACCGTATCAAGGCCTGCTACGAGCAAACGATCAAGGAAACCGCGGGCAGCCCGCTCAGTGATGTGCTGCACAAGCAGTACGCCGAGATCAAGAAGGGCCACGACGGCATCCGCGACCTGCGCGACGCCGCCAAAGCCTGTAATTAATCAGGCAACCCGAAAGTTATCACTCCCAACAAAACAGGCCGTCCAAACGGGCGGCCTGTTGTTTAACTTCAGAAAAACTCGTGAATCTACGGCCACAACTCTTCGCGTTCGATCATGGGCGACCTGCCCGGGTGGCGTTTGTTGCGCAGCCAGCTTGTTGCGTAGCGCCAGGACTGGGGGTTCCAGCAGTTGTACAAGAGCTTGATGGCTTGGCCGTACTGTTTATCGCGGATGCGCAGCATGGCGCGCATGATGCGTGCCTGTTGTTCGACGGTCGACAGGGCGGGGGGTTTGTGGCCGGACTGGATAAGGGGGTAGAGCAGTTGTTTGAGGCGGACGATGTCGTTATCCATCAGGTGCGGGTTGTCCTGCATTTCCTGTGTGCCGGTCTCGTGTCCCCAGTGCTGGTTGATCAATGGTTCGTTGAGCAGAAGGATGCCGCCGCGCGCGATCAGGCGGTAGAGCCACCATGTATCGAACGCGGAGTTCATCTCGCCGGGGTTTTCCCAGTAGATGCCCGTACGGATATCTTCGCCGCGCACCATGCACTGCACGGGCGTGCCTACTTCAAGGTCCTGAAGGTAGCAGGCCAGCAGCGCATCATCCGAGCTTAAGAATTCGAGCGTTGATGCTTTACCGCGCAGGCCCGGCTTAGCCAGTTCATCGTTCACATAGTTATCCGCAAGGCACATGATGACCGACGCGTCGGGGTGTTTCATGGTGGCGACAAGCATGCGCTGCAGGCAGCCGGGCTTGAGGGCGTCATCATCGTAAAGCGGTTTGATCCACGTGCCGCGCGCCTGCTGGAGCACGAAGTTGTTGTTGGGGATCTGTCCGTGGTCGCCGGTGTTCCGGAAGATGCGGATGCGCTTGTGCCGGGCGGCCAGGCTTTGAAGGTATTCCCACGTCTGACCGGGCGGGTCTTCGTCGTCCGAGATGACGAGTTCCCAGTCGGTCACGGTCTGCTCAAGCACGCTCTTGATCGCGCGCTTGATCATCTCCGGCCGCTTGTAGGTCGGCATGACAATGCTGACGCTCGGTGTCTTGGGTTGGGTGATTTCCATGTTAAGTCTAACCGGATTCGCCGCGAATACACGTCAAATTACGCAAATGAATCCTGGAAAAATCGGCAAGCGACCTTGCCATCCTTGACGTGCATTCGCGTTCATTTGCGGTCCCTATCATACCTAACCGTTGGGCAGCTTGTCCGCGTCCTTTTCGTCCTTGAGGATACGCTCCGCCAGCAGCATCGCACGGGCGATCGCCTGGTCCATATCGAAGTATCGGTACTCGCCCAGTCGGCCGCAAACCAGCACGCCCGGCATGTCGTCCGCCTGCTTGCGGTAGCGCTGATAACGCTGCGCATTTCGGCTGTCCGGGAAGGGGTATTCGTAACCCCCTATCTCGCTGGGCGTGTAGGGCGTCTCCGTTGTCAGGACCGTGCCACGGGTCTTTGCCGCAGCCGGGGCGGGCATCATGTGCTTCCATTCCAGCGTCCGGATCGAAGGCCCTTGCGCGTGCATCGGCGTGTTGACCTGCCCGCAGGGTTGAGCGAAGCCATCGCCGCCCGGTTCGCCCAGATACGTGTGCTTACGTTGCTGCCCACGATAAACAAGTTTGCCCAACTCGTAATCGAAGAACGTATCAATCGGACCCGTAAAGACGGTGAGTTTATTTGCTCTGACTTCATCTCGCTGATTCAGGTAATCGAAACCAAACACGATCGGGATGCCTTCGATCATCTTCTGCATCAGATGGGTGTAACCAGGCAGGGGGATGCCTTGGTGTTTGCAGTCCGGTTTCAGTCTCGGTTCATCGTCGGCCCGGACATCGAATCGTTTGCACAGGTCAGCGCTGAGCGTGTGTGCGGGCACGCCCCATTGTTTCTCGTTGTATTCCTTGATGAACTTCTCGTAGATCGCGCGCGGCATCAGCGACAGCGCCGCTTCCTCGAAGTTGCTCGGTGTGCCGGTGAATTCGGGCCTCCAGTCCTGACCGATGTGCTTGGCGATATAGCTCGCCGCGATGGGCCAGTTTTCGTGTTTACCGTCGACCAGCGTCTTCAAGCTGGCTTCGTACTTGAAGAACTCAGCGAAGCGTGTGACGAAGTCCCAGATGCGGTCGGAGTTGGTGCGGAAGTAGTGGGGGCCGTAGGTATGGATGCGGATGCCGGATTCATGGTCGTGATCGTGGACGTTCCCGCCGACGTGGTCCCGCCGTTCGACGATCAGCACGTCGCGATCCGCATCGGCTAGCGCCCGCGCGATCACGGCGCCCGTCAGCCCGGAGCCCACTATCAGATAGTCCACCTGCTGCAAAACAATCCTTTCGTGCCAACCTTTCCAGATCCAACCGGCCCACCATCATAGGAAATTGGCGAACCGTTGGTGTTTGATCGGCGTTATGAACAGGAGCCTGTGGGCATTGTCAGGTTGTGGTACAAAGAACGCCACAGGCATACCGGGAACGTTATGCATGAATCGCCAAGCCACCGCACGGATCGGGCCGATATCCACCATGGTGAATGACCTTAAGAACACGATCCTTATCGGGCTGACCGTCCTGACACTTGGTGTGGCGGCGTGGTGGCTGCAGCCGCAGACATCCACGGCTCAGCAGTACGTCGACACCCAGGCCCAGCCTGTCCCCGCTGATCCCGACGATGTAGTTGAGGACGAACCGAGCAATGACTTGGCAACGAACCGGCCCCAGGCCCAGCAGCCCAGGCCCAAACCGCCCTCACTACACGAGCTGCTGGGTTTCAACGCCGCGCAGGCCCGTTTGGGCAGGGCTGTGCCGACCGGCGAAGGTATCACTGTCGGCCACGTCGAGATCGGCGTCGGCAATTACCTGCCCAATATCAACTCGCCGCAGTTCAAGGGTGTCACGTTCGTAGAACGCTCCGGTGCATCCAAGATTTCCAGCCATGCGTTTGCCACCGCGCGTGAGATCTATGGCCGATCGGGCCTTGCGCCGGGTGTCAGCGTCGTGCATTGCTTTGAAGCACACGACTGGATGGGCCAAGGTTATCTCAACGCAAGTTCCCCCGATCCGCCCGTCGGTGGGCCGATGCGCGTATTGACGCATTCCTGGGTGAGCGATCCACCTAATGCGGTCGATGTACTGCGCCGCGTTGACTGGCAGATCGATAACTACGACACGATCATGTGTGTCGGCATCAATAACGGAACACAGACGCCTGTTCCTTATCTATTAGGTACCGCCTATAACGTGATCGCTGTCGGCACCGCGCGGCCGGGACCGAGCGGCGGGTCCAGCGGTGGATACACGCGCATCGAAGTGGCCGGCCGATGTAAACCCGATATCGTCGGACTGCGCAAACTCACCAGCTTCACCACGCCCGATGTGGCGGCCTGTGTCGCGCGTCTGTTGCAGGCGGCGGACGAAATGACGGACGTCGCTCATCTGGCGAATAAGGCCGAGGTCATCAAGGCTGTTCTGCTTGCCGGTGCGGTTAAGCGCAGGGACTGGCAACCCGAGCCGGGCAAACCGTTGGATGAACATCTTGGCGCGGGGATCGTCAACTTTGATAAGAGTCTGCAAATCCTTCAGGCCGGCACGCCGATCATCACCACCGCGCAAACGGATGATGCAGAAAGCGAAGAAGTCGCCGCGGATGAGGTAGTCCACCTGCCCAACCGTATGGGCTGGGTCTTCCGTGAAATCGAGCCCAACCAGACACACGCCTACACATTCAGGCTGCAGGCGCCCATGGATGAAGCATCCATTATCCTTAACTGGCACCGCCGAATCGGTAGCTTGATGACCGATGATAACTCGGAAACCGGTGGCAGCCCGGCGATCTGGTACGGCATCCCACGCCTTGCCGACCTGGACCTCTATCTTTATCACACCGATGAAACGGGCGAAGAGCACGAGCTGGCTGTCAGCGCCAGCCGAGTCGACAACGTGGAGCACATCTATTTAAAGCGACTTGAGCCCGGCCGATACCGTTTGGAGGTCAGGCGTTCTGAGGCTGTTCACGAAGAACCCTGGGATTATGCCTTAGCCTGGCGTGTGGAAGTGCGGAACAACAGGGTGGTCGGTGAATGATGGTGGAGCCTTATCATTGTTACTGAGGCCGCATCTACCTTGAATCGCAAGCATCAAATCATCCTGATTGTCTCTACACTGGGTCTGACCTGGTTGGGGATGATGATCGTGCATGAATTCGGCCACGTGCTCGGCGCCTGGACCAGCGGTGGGGCGGTGGCTCGTGTGAACCTGCCGCCGTTCGGCTTCTCTTCGACGGAATACAAACACATTCCCCATCCATTATGGACTGTCTGGGCCGGGCCGTTGTTTGGTGTGGCCCTGCCTGTGATCGCCTGGCTGGTAGCAATGTTGTGTAAGGCTCGATTCACTTACCTGTTGCGATTCTTCGCAGGCTTCTGCCTCCTGGCAAATGGAGCTTACCTGGGCGTCGGATCGTTCGGCCACATCGCCGACGCGGGCAACCTGCTGGACCTCGGCGCGGCCGCATGGCAGTTGTGGCTGTTCGGCGGCATCTGTATGCCGCTGAGTTTCCTGTTCTGGCACAGGCTCGGAACGCATTTTGGTCTGGGGAAAGCCAAAGGATCGGTCAATCCCAGCCATACGTATGCCACGCTGTTACTACTTGTCTGTGTGTTTTTTATAGAAACACTTTTCCTGTTTATCTGATTGGCGCAACTGCTGCACCCGGCATAACCGTTCGTGCAATATCCGGACGTTGGTACTCCGACTTGAGTAACCCGTTGCCATCGCCGATGTATAACTCGCATGGACTTTCCCGGTCAGGGCCGGGCTGTACCCGTGGAGGCACGGAGTTTCGGCGATGACTGACCATTGGGATCAGTTCAACGATTGCGCCTTTAACTCGGCCGCCCCGACGGCCGCAGCATCGTTGCATTTATCGCGTGTGTTGCTCATTGATGGGGAAGACGTCTCACGTTTCCGCATCGCTTCGGACCTCAAGCAGGCCGGCGCGATCGTTGATTTTGCCAGTAGCACTGATGAAGCCCTGGAATCTCTCTCACAGGCACATCGGCTCCTGGAACCATATGACCTTGTCATCCTGGACCTTCAGGCTTTTGGCGCCGAAGGCTTTAAAGTGGCCGAGCGGCTGCGTGCTGCGCAGTTCGCCGGGCCGATCCTGGCGTTGACGGATCAATCCCCGCGCCGCATCGGGAAGCGCTGCATCGAGGCCGGCTGCGATGAGTTGCTGCGCAAGCCGATGGACCCGTCGGACCTGAATGAAACCGCCGGTTCGCTCGTGGAGCGTGAACGGGCCCGGCGGTACGTGCTGGCTCGCCCGGATGAGGTGACCAGCGAGCTGGCCGCTTATCCTGAATTGATGATGATGCTCCGTCGGTTCGTCTCGAACCTGCCGGACACGATCGAGTCGCTGCTGGCTGCCCAGCGTCAGCGCGATATCCAGAAGCTGCGGGATGAGCTGGACCAGATCAAGCGAAATGCGACCAGCCACGGTTACGTGGAGATCCGCGCCTCGGCCGTGGCGGCCCAGCAGGAGCTGAATCACTCCAGCAAGACCGACGCTTCGGAGGTCAGTGAAGCGTTACACGACCTGGTGGATATCTGCCGTCGTGCCACCGCCAGCCCGAGCAAGCCGCCCCCGACGTCCGGTCCCCCGTTGCCGCCGTCTGGCTGATAGGCGATCTTGCGCTTAAATCCTGTCGTTCCAAGCAGGTTTATTCGCCGGCCGTGTTTTGTGTAAATCCACAAACCACGTCGGGTTATCTCTCGTACAATAGAATTGCATGCTTGACGCTCGTTCGCGCCCGCGATACCGTCAAGCAGGCTTATTCCGCGCGATCACCGCGCTGCACGGATGGACGATCAGGAGGCATGACATGCGAATCGGAAAATTCACCCCGGCCACCTTCTGCCTGCTGGCCTTGTTTCTAACAGCCTGCCCCGGACTGTTACGTCAAGCTTACGCTCAGGACGTACCGTTTACCGGCGTCGTTATCCAGAACCAGACGGACGTGCGGGCTGGCGGTAACGACCGCTTCTACCGGGTCGGTGAACTGAACAAAGGACAACTCGTCCAGGTCGATGAGGTTATCGTTGGCTGGTACAAGATCGTCCCACCCGAAGGCTTTTACAGCTATATCTCCAAGGCTTTCGTGGACGCTAAGAACGACGGAACGGTAGGGGTCGTCAATGCCGACCGCAGCCGTGTCTACGCCGCCGATGTCAACGGCCCGGCCGGCAGCTACCGCGTCCAGGTCATTCTCAATCAGGGTGACGGCGTCCAGATCGTTGACGAAGAGGGCAGCCATTACAAGATCGTGCCGCCGCCCAATGCCTACGTCTACCTTCCGCCGGGCTCCGTCCGACGCGCCCTGACCATGGAAACGCAACCGCAAACGCCGGATGAACCGGAGGCTGTTGAAGAGCCTGTCGTCGAGCCCGAACCTGCCGTCGAGCCGGAGCCGGTCGTTATCGAGCCCACCCCCGAACCGGAACCGACCCCGGTCGTGGAAGTGGAGCAGCCCGATGCGAACGAAGTGACTGCAACCGAAGACCCCGCCAGCACGTTTGTTGAGCCGAAGCCGGCTGTCGAAGCCGAGGTCAGCGAGACCAATACGTCCGATCGGGCGCTGGATGACATGCTGGGCGAACAGCCCAAGCCGACCCAAACGGTAGAAGCGACCGAACCCCCGACCGAAACCGGCCCGGCCGTCGAAGTTTTGCCCCTGGCAGAGTTGGAAGCCCGTTTTGAAGCCGCGCGTGCCTTGCCTCTGGAAGAGCAGCCGCTGGATGAATTGATTGCCCAGTATCAGGCGCTGCTATCCAAGGGCGACTTGTCACAGTCGGATGCATACCGCGTCCGAAGCCGTCTGGCTCTGCTGCGTCACGATAAGCGGATCGCTGAGGGCTTGGCCGTGATCGCCGCCGCCCGTGCTTCGCAGGCCCCACTACCCGAGCCGGTCATGGAGCCTGTTCCGTATGACGCGATAGGTCGGTTGCTGGCCTCCAGCGTGTACGACGGCCGGACACTGCCTCGCATGTTTCGCATCGTAGATGCGACAACCGGACGTTCCCTGGCTTACATCCGCCCCGTCGACTCCATCGATGCCACTCAATACCTCGGCAAGCTCGTCGGCATCAAGGGCGAAACCGCCTACGACCCCGCCCTCAAGCTCAAAATTATCACCGTCGAGCAGATTACACCGCTGCAATCCGCCGAATGATCGGCCTGTATCGACTGTGACGGGTACGTAATACGGGTAAATATCTGCCGTCATAAGACCGCGATATCACTATAGAGATCGTGACATTTATTTATGCGCACGGCTTGAAGACAGTGCGTTTGGCGCGGCTGTAGCAACACGACACCTTTTGTCTTGCCCTGCGCAATAAACCTGATGGTGAGGGCTAACACTTCACCCACGATACGCCGATGGCTTGTGTGGGCCGTTGTTGTATGGGTCCTTCCAGGAGTTCACTGTGAATCAGCAAACGATCAAAATTGGCCAGATACTGGTCGAGCAAGGCGTACTCAGCGACCAGCAGGTCATTGAGATCCTCGAAGCACAGAAAAAGCACCGCATGCCCTTCGGCGTGTTGGCCGAACGCATGTTCGACGTCACACTGCACAGCATCGAGACCGCCTGGGTCGAACAGTATCACCGATTCACGGGCACGATCGACCTGACTCACGAAGCATTCGACGCCGAGGCCCTGCGCGTCCTGAACCGTCGGCAAGCCTGGCAATTCGAATTGCTGCCCATCCGGACCGAACCCGATGGCGAAATGCTCCTGGCCGCCAGCGCCAACCGTCTGGCCCGTGCCGTCACCTTTGCCGCCAACCGCATCGACCGGGCCGTCTACTTCCGCATCGCAGAGCAGCAGCAGCTCCGCGCGTTCCTGCAGGTCCACTACCCGATGCCGGAACTCAGCCGTGAAATCATCCAGAAGGCCCACGACCTCGCCGCGGCGGGATGATGATGGCTTAAATTTTGCAAATCCTTCATAACTATAAAACAACCCCGAGCATCAGCCAGGGGTTGTTGTTTTTGATTCGGCATGCATGGTGAGTCAATCTACAACCCACTTAAGAACGTAAAGATCGCATCGTCCATCCCCGGCAGCATCTCGTGCTTGAAGTCCGGATAAATCATCACGTTCTTCTTTGATGCGATCTTGTTGTATGCCGCGAACTGGCTCGATGGCGGGCAGCATTCGTCCATCAATCCCGTGCCCATCAAAACCTCGCCCTTGATGCGCGATGTCAGGTGCTGGATGTCGATGTACCCCAGCTTCTGCCACCACTTCTCGATGTTCTCGTGTCTTGGGTCGTGCCTGCGGAAGAATTCGGAGATCTCGGCATAGGCCTGCTTGATCAGGTCCATTTCCCATACGCGCTTGTAGTCGCTCAGGAACGGGTACACGGGCGCTACCCGTTTGATCTGTGGCACGAGCGATGCACATGCTAATGTCAACGCGCCGCCTTGCGACCAACCCGTTGCGCCGATGCGCTCGGCATCGACTTCCTCAAAGCCCATCACTATCCGGGCGAGCAGGGCGGTATCAAGGAACACGTTCCGGTAGAACATCTTGTCCGGATGATCTTCAAGCCCACGGATGATGTGGCCGCGCAGGGTTGTGCCTTTGTTGGACCAGACATCCGTGCTGAGTCCGCCCTGGCCTCGTACATCCAGCGAAGCCACGCTCAAACCCGCCGCGACCCACGCCAGCTTCGTCTTCCAGCTCCCGGAATCACCCGAATAGCCGTGAAACTCCAGCACTGCCGGGCCCGCGCCCTTGGCCGCCTTGTTACGCAGATACTTCGCGTGCACCCGCGCCCCACCCACGCCTGTAAAAAACAGGTCGAAGCATTCAGCGTACGCGGCCTGGAATTCGGCCGGCTTCAGCTCCACCTGCGGATCGACCTGGTCCAATTCATCAAACGCACGCTGCCAGTAGGCATCAAAATCCGCAGGCTTCGGGTTGATCCCGCCGTAGGTCTTCAGCTCTTCCAAAGGCATATCAATCTGGGGCATGGCAAGAACTCCAAGGTTACTGATGTTAAGGAGAATAATGTAGCGTATAACACCCCGCCGCTCATCATGCCCCGCCCCGTCAAAGATATTCACTTAATATTCAAACTGACACGCCCGGGTCAGGCCCTTTGGCCATGCCAGATCGCAATCGCCGCAATATACCTTCCTGCCTTCTCCGCGTAGACTACCAGCACATGGCACGCGACCTGACCGACAAACTCATTGTGATCACCGGCGCCAGCTCGGGCATCGGTGCCGCCACCGCGCTCGCCTGCGCCCGGGCCGGGATGGATATCGTGCTCGCCGCTCGGCGTGTTGAAAAGCTCGAAACCGTCGCCGAGCAGATCGAAACGATAGGCCGACGCGCCTTGGCCGTGCCTTGTGATGTCAATCGGGATGAAGATGTCGACCAACTGTTCGATCAATCATGGCGGGCATTCGGACGACTCGACGTTGCTTTCGCCAACGCAGGCTACGGCATGTTCGGCTCCGTTCTCGATACCGACCTTCAAGCACACCGCGACATCTTCGAAACCAATTACTACGGCACACTGCGCACCCTCCTAGCTGCGACACCCTACCTCAAACAAAACCAGGACGGCCTGAACCACCTGTTGATCTGTTCATCTGTCGCCAGCGAAGTCGGTATACCAAAGTTCGGTGCTTATTGTGCGACCAAGGCGGCGCAGGACTCGATAGCCGGGGCGATGCGTGCCGAACTTGCCGACGAAGGCATCTACGTGACAAGCGTTCACCCCGTTGGCACGACTACAGAGTTTGGTGAGCAAGCTCGCAACAAATCAACCGATAAGCAGGCCGCCGAGCGGGGCTCGAACACGCCCAAGGTGCTGACGCAAACTGCTGAACACGTCGCCAACTGCATCGTCCGTGTATTGCGTCATCCGGGTCCGGAAGTCTGGCCGTCCCCGTTCGCCCGGCTCGCCGTCGCCTTCGGTGCCGCGTGCCCACGATTCACCGCCCACATCATGCGACGCCACATGCGCAAAATATCCAAGTAATCCCTCACGCGTTCACTACAAGAAGCCGCTTGCGGCTTAGCGATCTTATCTGATTCATCCCCGAAGTTTTTCTTCCAACACACGCCTGAATACATCCAGCGGCGCATCCACACCCGTCCAGCGTTCAAACTGCGCAGCGCCCTGCCCTATGAACATTTCCATCCCTGAAATCGTCGTGCAACCAGCGGCGGCAGCGTCTTTCAAGAACTTGGTTTGAGCAGGGTTATAAATCGCATCGAACATGACCACGCCCGGCTTCCAATGCTCGTTGGCTGCCATGGGTGACGCATCGACCTTCGGATGCATCCCGATCGGTGAGCAGTTGATGTAGACATCGGCTTCGCTTGCCGGTAGATCATCCAGCGCAGCGGCCTGGGCATCGAATTCTTCAGCCAAAGCTTGCGATCGTTCAGCGACGAGGTCGTAGACCGTAACTTTCGCGCCATACGCGCTGAACCCCGCGACCACCGCTCGTCCCACGCCGCCGCCGCCGATCACCGTAACACGTTTGCCCTTCAATCCATCGCGTTCGATCCCAAGCCCATTACAGACCGCGTCCAGCGCCGCTGCGTAATCCGTATTGCAGGCATACAGCGAGCCGTCTTCCCGGACCGTCAGCGTGTTCGCTGCGCCGATCTTCTGAGACAGTTCTTCAACCTCTCCGCCTTGTTCAGCCACGAACCGAAGCAGATTCTCTTTATGCGGGATCGTCACGCTCGCGCCGCCGAAGTGCAGATCGGGTTCCGCGAGCCAGCTCGACACGGTTGCCTTGAAGTGTTCATACTCTGGCGGGATCGGCATCGGCAGGTACACCGCGTTCACACCCGCCGCCTCGAAACTGGCGTTGTGTATCGCCGGACTCATCGAATGCCCGACCGGATACCCGATCACGCCGAACACGCGCGTGTCTTTGTTTAACGCATCCCACCGGTACAGCCCCTTAATCTGATCAAGCGTCGGCTGCCCGATCGCTGTGCCGGCGCCTTCATCCAACGCCGCAAACGTCAGCATCGCGCCGAACTTTTTAGCCAGCACACGTGACGGCAATCCGCACTCATCCATACACAGCGCAATCGTCGGCTTGACCTGCTGCCCGATCAACTCAAACGCTTCAAGGTTGTCTCGCAACGATCTCGCCCGCCACGCCACCTTGATGACCCGGCAAAGCGGTTCGTCAGCCATGTCCTTGATCTTGCGGATCAGATCGCTGGGCCGAGACTCGAAGTCATGCGATGACAGGATCAATCCCGTGTCGGTCTGACGCGGGCGGTTCGGGTCGTCCACCACCAGAGACACCTTTTGCCGCAGGTTGGCTGATGACTGCCACGCTTTGAGTTCGATATCGATATACGCCGGCTTCCTCGCGCCCATCCCGGCATGCTCGATCACGCTGATCCGCGTCTGCTCATCCCCGTCATAAGCGCCACCTTCCCACGTGGGCCTGCACGTGATGATGCAAAGCAGCGCCGATCGCTGCACCAGCTCCGTCACCGCGTCGGGGTTATCCGTAAATGAGTCAATCCTGAACTCCACCAGGTCCGCCCCTCGCTCGGCAGCTTTGGCGCTGTCGGCAAGGGCCTGTTCGAGATCGGTCACCGTGATCGCTGCTGTCAAGTACGTCATATCAATACGATACAACCCCGAACAACCTGAGGCCAACCACCGCGATATCAACGCATGATTTGGTCCATTAAGCGTCTGGGATTCTTACAAACATCAGCGGGAAGCAACCACTAATACCCGCCGATCGCGTCCCAGTCTTTCTCAAATGCTTGTACAGCTTCTTCGGCGATCGGCTGCGTCAGGAAGTCTTCCACATCCTTGCCCCAGACGAACCCCGCTTTCACGCCGACGGCCGCGAAGTCTTCGATCTCCGTTACCGAATACAAGCCCGTGCAGATCTTGACATCCATCTGTTGCCGATCGATCAACGCCTGCATGTTGCGAACCTCGGCATACTTGCCGTGGATGCCACGCTTCTGAAGCATGCTGCCGTACGGCGCGATGTAATCGGCCCCGGCAGCGCAGGCCAGCATCATCCAGGGCGCTGTCGGCACACACGTCGCCATGACCGTCCAGCCTTTTGCTTTGAGCTGTTTAATTACCGCCAGCCCCGCACGCGTCGAAGGTACCTTGATCCGCATCCGCTTCGGATCAACCGCGACCATACGATTCGCCTCTTCGATCATCTCGCTTTCGCTGCCGTGCCGCAGTTGATACCAGCAGACCGGCGCAAGCTCACACAGCTTGGCGAACAGCTTTTCGGGATTCGTTTTAGTCGCGGACACCACCGCCGGGTTTGTAATCACGCCGGAAAACACGCCGGACGCCATCGCTCGGGACACACGATCCGGGTCCGCATCGGCAAGCCAGAATTCCATAGCCATTTTCCCTTCGGTTCCTTAACTATCTAATCGACGGCTTCACAGGTCATAGACCCGGCCATCATCTGTAAACGTTCAATGGATACACCATCGCAAACATCATGACTTTGTGATACCGATAGCGAACCAACCGCCACACCCCCGCATACGGCATCACCTAATGTTTGATTGCATGCCAACCCGTAAAGCAGGCCCGCCATAAACGAATCACCCGCACCTGTTGTGTCGATAACCTCGACGCGCGGCGCAACACAGCGGCCTGTGGTTTTATCTTTGTCCGCAAACCATGCTCCCTCGCCGCCGTCTTTCACAACGACCGATCCTTTGCATAACTTCGACAAGCGCTGCGTAACTTGATGCGCATCAGCGATATCCCAGTCTTCTTGCGCTTCTCCCATGCTTGTGCAAAACACATCCACACTCGATAGCACGGGACCAAGATCGTCTGCCGGCGAATCCGCGGGTCGCTTGGTCGTGTCATATACCGATATCGCGCCGACCTGCCGTGCCTGGTCAAACAAACTGCCAACATCCTCAAATGACAGCCCCGGCAGCAACCGTGCTCCGCAGATCATGAATATGTCGCCCGCCCTTAAAAGCGCCTTAAGCCGATCGAACACAGAGATATCAAGACACGCATTTGCGCCGTAGTTATGGATCAGCGTGCGTTCACCGTCCTCGCCGACAAGCGCCGTTGTGGAAGAGGTTGCGTACTCTTCGTGCATCCGCACACCGTCCACATTTACGGATAACGCCTGCAACTTTTCAACAATACGTCTGCCCGGCAGGTCCGAACCCACATCGCCGATCAACGCGACATCCACGCCAAGCGCAGCAAGCGCCGCCGAACATCGCCCCGCGTTACCGCCAAGCGACCACCGCGGATCATCACAAATCACCGTCGCCCCGGGCAATAGTGCTGCGCGGTTAACATGAGCCTTCACATCCGACACCACCGTCCCCAACACCACACACCGACGCGTCGGTTTGCTGGCGGTGAACAACTTGGTAGTAAAACTCTTGATGATGGTCTCTCGCGCAACTGTTAGGCGGTTACATCATACACCACGCATAGGTTGTCTGAAGTTGAAAGCATTGAGAAAGATTCGACGGTTAACGCTCTAATTGAGCGCATGATTTTAGAAATATTTATCATTGCAGCATACAGGCCGATATGTGATAGATATTTCATAACGCATGGTGTTCATGGCTTACCGAATACAAGCGTCAACAGCCGCGGCGGTCCATCGGCTTCGTCTTCTTCGTGCCAGTATTCCAACAGCTCGATAAGTCTGAATCCCGCCTCGAACCCCGCGCTGGTGAACTCGCTGACGTGATGCGTGTACGCATCCACGCGGACGGTCTGCCCCTCATGTTCGAACCGCGCGACGCTCCCCCGGTATTGCCTGGCCGGGTGCAACTCGCTGATGAAAAACATCCCGCCCGACTCAAGCACACGATACGCCTGGGCAAACACGCCATCCAACACCTTAATGTGCTCAAGCACCAGGTTGCACATCACCAGATCATGCGCACCTGCCGTGCAAGGCCAGTGCTGCGTTATGTCCAGCCGTTCGAACGCAACATGCTCGTCTTTGATCTTCCCCCTCGCCAGCGCCAGCATCCCTTCAGAAAAATCAAACGCGAGCACGGTATCTGCAAGTGTTGCCAGAAGAGCCGTGTTCTTACCCGTTCCGCATCCGATCTCAACGATCGACCGAAAGTGTTTGCCCGCCAGTTGCCGACGTACCACGGCCGCATCCAGATCGCGCGTCCTGTTTTCGTTGCTGTCATAGATATTGGACCACTGGTCGTAATCCTTCGAAACGCTCATGTGTCTACTCGTTTTCCCTAGTTAACAGGAAGCTTAACAAACGAAAAGCCCACTTGTTTTTATAGATTCTAATCTGGCGGGGACATCTTTACTTTCTTACCCACCGGTTAGCTGCTTCATATCTCTTTCCAGCAGCTTGTTAAGACCGAACAAGTGAACCATTCGCATCTTAAGTCGATGATTTGTTCAAGAAGCTAAACGTATCAAGACGATTGAGTATTATTACCAGCTATTCTTTAAGACCGTATTAAAACACGCTTGATCTGACAACAATATCAGGGGAACTCACAATGCAAGACTTCTGGCTAAGGTCGTGGATGATCGCTTCCACGACATCCTGTCTGTTTACCGGTTATGTACTGGCTGCGGATGTCACGACGGGCAACAGTTCCGACGGTGGTGACGCGGCCAGCAACCAAACAATGACGTACACCACCACCACCGCCTCGGGTTCGCCCGGCGGTAACTGGACGCCGTTCCTCACCCAGATAGATGACGGTGCAAGCACGGTCAATGGCATGATCGTTCAGAACGCTTCCACAACTGCCGGATACATCGATATCCTCGACGGCAGCCAGGTTCAGGCAATCAGTATCTGGAACAGCAAAACAGCGCAGGACCAGTCCGGCTCCAATACCACGATCACCATCTCCGGCGGCACCAGCATCAGTGTCCCCCTCGGCTGGCGCAGCCTGGATACAGATGACCTTGAGGCGGACGATGCGAGCTACGGTTTTACGCAAAACGTATTCGAGAGCTGGGTCCCGACAAAGGCGTTCTATATCAACATTGAGAACGGCACAGTCGCTGCAAGCGCCAGCGGCGGCGCGATCGACATCGCAGACTCGGCTGTTGACACGCTTACATCCGCGCAACTCAATTCCTTTATCCATGTCGGTGACAACGCAACCGTCACCGGGTCCATCGATGGTTGCGACGGTATTGACATCCTGGAAGCAGGCGCAGAAGTGGATGACGGTGATACCGCCAACGTCAGCACCGCCATCACAGGCGACGTCGACCTTGGCGCAGGCAACAACGCGATGATGATCGAATCCATCGTCGATGGCGGCACAGGCTCCGCACTGATGCAGCTCGACGGTACCGTCACCACCGCCGGCGGCAACGACCTTATCGAAGTCGGCGCGGAAACCTTCACCGACCAGGACGCTACAACCAACATCACCGGATTGATCGATCTCGGCGGCGGCAATAACACCGTTACGATCGCAGCGATGATCGGTGACGGATCGGGTAGCGCGATCGTCAATCTCGACGCCGGCGTCACACTCGGCGGCGGTGACGATCATCTTTATATCGCCACCGAATACGATGAAGACACAACCAGCGGTACTGCCAACATCAATGTCAGCGACGACATTAACCTCGGCAACGGCGCCAACACCGTCTTGCTCATCGGCGAAGGCGCAGAGGATGCTGTCGGCGATACCGCCAAGATATTCCTCAATGACAGTGGAACCAAGAAGTCGATCATCGGCGGATCGGGCGTTGATACCTTCTATATAGATGAGGCCAACCTCTCCGGGCACGTCGACCTTACCGGCGGCGGCGCGGATGTCATCAACATCGTCGATTCCAGCGTCCTCGGCACCGTCTCCACCGGCGCCGACACCACGACGGTCAACGTTGCCGGCGACAGCGAGATCGCGGACCTGACGCTCGGCGGCAATATGGAAGTCGCCAAACTCACTTCAAGCGCGGCATACGTCGCTGCAAATGCAGACTACGCCGCCGACGCGACCGGCGCAACCCTCGAAGTTACCGGCGACGTCACCGGCAGCGGCAACCTCGCGATCAATCAAGGCGTATCCTTCGCCGCCGATACACTCGGCTCGAACGTCAACGTCTGGGTCTATAAGAACGCCAACCTCGCCGTCGAAGACACCTCCTCGATGGGATCGCTTAACGGTGCAGGCAACGTCGCCTACGGCCAAACCTCCGGCGCCGAAACGCTCACCATCACAGGCGGAACCTTCTCCGGAGCGCTTGCGGGGCTTAGCAGCGGCGGCCTGACGATCGACGGCGGCACCTTCACCATGACCGGTGCATTGAGTATCGATCAATCCGCTGACATCACGGTTGCTGCAGCTTCTGAACTCGCGACCAACACCACCGCCATCGGCGCCGCCTCCGTCGTATTACAAGATGGCTCAACACTCTCCACCGCCGGCGGCAACTACGCCAGCCAGAACGTCACACTCGATACAACCGACGGTTCGTACACCTTCGACCTGACCTCCGGCCACAATATGACACTCACCGGCCTGGTCGTCGACGGCGATATGACCTTTACCCAAACCGGTGAAGGCATCCTCTCGCTGGTCGATATCGCCGAAGAAGGCAACGGCACTGATACCCTGGACCTCGCCGACGGGACCACCTTCCGCCTGCTGACCAGCACCTCGAATACGGATGACATCACCACTTACTTCGACGATGACGCGATCACCAATAACAGCAGCGGTGGCGCGACCATCATCCTTGAAGAACCGGATTACGAAGACGACATCGCCGCGGGAATTACCATCATCTATGCAGGCGAAGCACTCGAAGCATCGCTCGGCGGCACCTACGACGATTCGACCAAAACGATAACCGCATCAACCGACCAGGACCTGACCAATGGGTCCATCGCCACCACCGAAGGCGGCACCGTCGACCTGACGCAAGTCACCACCACCCTCACCGGTGGCAACACCACGCTCGACGGCGGCGGGTCGGTCAACATCGGCAACACAGCACTCACTGCCGATACTACCCTCACACTGGATAACGGCACCACCGCCACCATCAGCGGCGCCATCGACAACACCGGCGGCACCGGCACCGAAAAGATTACATTGGGCGGCAGCGGCACACTCGCGATCACGGGTTCGGCTATCGTCCCCGGCAACGTCGAAGTTGGCTCCAACGCCACCCTCGCGCTCGACCACGATGCGATCGGCGGCGACCTCACACTCGGTGACGGTGCTACTCTTGCAGCACTCGACGATGTCAGCATCGACGAACCCGTTCAGATCAGCTCCGGCGGCGCTGCCAACATCGCCGGCAGCGGAACCATTAGCACCACCCAACTCGCCGTCGCCGATACTGTCGGCGCTGCCACCGCTAACACCTTGAACATCGCCTCCGGATCGGGGCTCTCAGCCGCGTCACTTGCCGCTACCAATAACGCCGGCACCACCCTCACCGTTGCCGGCGGCGGAACACTCACGCTTGGCTCAACCAACGTGCAATTACCAGCGGCTGATTCTTCTTCCTTTACCGGCACGCTCGCTATGACCGGCGGCAACCTCGTGCTCAATTCCAACCTCGGCGGTAACGTCGAGGTCAGCGGGGCCAACACCGTTGTCAGTGGCGCAGGCAGTGTCGGGGGTGACTTCGAGGTCACCGGCGGGGCGCGACACAATCCCGGCAACTCGATCGCCACGCTCAACGTTGCGGGTGACTACACACTCGGCAACGGCAGCACCATCGAAATTGAAGTCGATAACAACGGCAACAGCGACAAGGTCGTCGCCACCGGTAACGTCACGCTCGAAGCAGGCTCCACCGTCACCGTCACCGGCGAAGACGGCGCTCGTATCACCAACAACCTCCAGGACATGCCCGTCTTCACCTGGGGCAACACGCTGACCGTCGCAGGCACAGCCGCGGCCGCCGATAATCAAAGCGCAATCAACACCGCGCTGGCCGCGTTGAAAGACCAGTCGGCTGTGCTCGATTACACCTTGCATGTGGACTTCGACGATTCCGAGGTCCTCCTGGATGTGCAGCGCGCCGCCACCTACGCAGAGTTCGGCGGCTCAACAAACGCTCAAGGCGTCGGCAACGTGCTCGATAACTACGCCGGCTCCTCCACCGCCGTCACGCAGATGCTTACGCAGCTCGACGGCATGGATAGCGCCACCCTGGCTGAGACGCTCAACCAGCTCTCGCCCGAATCCGTCCTCGGCGCAGTCGACGCGGCCATGAACACCAACAACGCTTTCGTCGGCCAGCAGGCCGGACGTACCGGTTCCTTCCGACAGTTGGTCTGGAGCGGCGAAGCATTCCCCGTCGGGCCTGCCGCCGAGCCGGAAGAAAAAACCGCTTCCAAGGGCATCAACATCTGGGTCAATCCCTACGCCACCTGGGGCGATCAGGACCGCCGCAAAGGATTCATGGGCTATGAATGGGATACCTACGGCGTGGCGTTCGGTATCGAAACCGAATACCGCCCCGACTTCCTCGCAGGCCTCTCCTTCGGTTACGCCGGCACCGATGTCGATGCCGATCAGTACAGCAGCTCTGAAGTCGACGCATACTCCTTCGGCGCCTACGCAACCTGGCTCCGCGGACCTCTCTATATCGATGCCGGTGTGACCTATGGCTACAACGAGATCGATAACCAACGCTCCATCACCGCGCTGAATGCCGTAGCCAAAGGCAGCACCAACGCCGACGTCTTCAGCCTCTACGCCGAAGCAGGCTACCAGTACGACATCGACAATAAACTCTCCGTCTGTCCGTTTGCCGGCGCTGCCTACACCTACTACGACCAGGACGCCTACAGCGAATCCGGCGCAGGCGGTGCAAACCTGTCTTACGACAGCCTCGACGAAGATTCATTCGTCACCAGCCTCGGCATCGAAGGCACCTACGCGATGCGCGATGATCTTGACCTCCGCGCTTCAGCTACCTGGCTGCACGAGTTCTGCGACAACCAGGTTGTCAGCAAAGCCGCCTTCGCCGGTTCAACACCTTTTGAAACCAAAGGCCTTGAACCCGACGACGACAGCGCCGTCCTCGGCATAGGCCTCGACGGCCAGATCGCCGACAACATGACACTGAGCGTCGACTTCAATTACGAACTCAAGGACGAATACGACGCCCAGAACCTTGCACTGGAATTGAAGATCAAGTTCTGATCTGAAACATCCATATCAAACACAAACACCCGGATAGCTTGTCCGGGTGTTTTTTAATTGATACGTAAATGAATCGGAATCGTCAGATCAAATCTAATCCGACAATTCAACGATAGATCATTGAGCACACACCGCCTGCTTCACGCGCAGCGCGCGTTGGGCATAGATCGCGGATTCGCTTATTCGACCGGACATTGCGCTTAATAGCTGTTTGTGACGGAGACGGGCGAACAGGGCGCGGGCTTGTTGGCGTTTATTCAGTGAAACCGGTTCACGATGGCAGGTGCTGACGGCGGACATGATGACGAATTCCTTAACCTTTTGAAAACAATCTTTCAGTCTTTTCCTTGTGCTTTGTTGTCTGTTCTAACGCTCAAACATGGCGCTTTGTTCCCTGAAATTCGGAATAATATTTGCGACCCGCGCAAATACGCCCGACTGATACCCCGCTTTAAACACTTTAAAACCCCATTTCCCGGCCCGGTTAGCCGTGAACCTGCAAGGCGTGTAAGCTACCGCCCCGAGAGACTTGGAATCCATACGGAATCCGTCCAACCCTGCCTTGATACCGAACCCTGGACCCCCGAACCCACGCCCACTGCCATGCCACAAGTTCAACCCATCCCGGCGATCACATTCTCCACCAAGACCGGCAACGATCTGTCCGATCGCATCGCGCCGCCTTACGACGTGCTCGACCACGAATCCAAGGGCCGGCTTGTCGCCGCCAGTGCGAACAACATCAGCGTGATCGACCTGCCGCACCTGCCCGCCAAGACCGTCGGGCCTGATGAGGCGTATGTCGGGGCCGGCAAGAACTACCGCGACTGGCTGGATAAAGGCATCCTCGAACGCCGCGCCAAGCCCGCGTTCTTCGTCTACCAGCAGACCTACAACGTCAACGGCGACACCTTCAAGCGTCGCGGCCTGATCGGCAACGTCAAGGTCCAGCCCTTCGGCCCGTCGCCCGATGGCAAGGGCGGCATCCACCCGCACGAACAGACCTTCAGCGCCGCCAAGGAAGACCGCCTCAAGCTCATGCGTGCCACGCAGGCACAGCTCTCGCCCATCTTCGGGCTCTATTCCGACCCGGATCAGGCAATCGGCGCGTTGCTCGATGCTGTGATCAAGAACACCGAGCCAACCTTCACCGGCAAGACGGCCGACGACGGCGTGCTGCACGAAGCATGGGAAGTATGCGATGCCCCGCGCGTCGCCGCGTTCCAGCAGGCGCTGGAAACCAAGGACCTGTTCATCGCCGATGGCCACCACCGCTACAACACCGCGCTGAACCACTACAACGAACTGAAGGACGCAGGCAAACCTGTTGGCAACGCAGCGTATTGTCTGTTCGTCATGATCGCTATGCAGGATCCCGGCATGATCGTCCTGCCGACACACCGCGTGCTGGGCAACATGCCGACGTTCAGCATGGACAAGTTCAAGCAGGCTGCTGAAGGCAAGCTGCTTGTCCAGCCTGTTACAGGCAAGGACCCAGCGATGCTCGAGCAGGCGCTGGATAAGTCCACGCACCCGCACGCGATCGGTTTGTACGACCCCGCGACACCCGATGCGCCGCTCTACCTCGCAACCACGATCGACAACGATCCGCTCAAGGCGACGCATGGCGATCAGTCCGACGCATGGCGTCAACTGGATGTCGCGATCGTCCAGCACCTGATCGTCGAGCAGGTCTGCGAGCCGACGTTTGTACCGCAAGGCGAACAGATCGCGTGGAAGTTCCCGCACGAGATCGCCCAACTCAAGCAGCTGGCGGACACGCCTGATTATCAGTTGGGTCTTGTCCTGCGTGCAACGCCGCTGGATAGCGTCCGCCTTGTCAGCGAAGCAGGCGAACTGATGCCCCAGAAGAGCACGTTCTTCTATCCCAAGCTGGCGACGGGCTTGGTTATCAACCCGCTGGATTAGTGCAATTACATGCGGACTATCAAGGGTGCCACGTTTTGACCGCGTAGCGGTAAAGCGTGTCTTAACCGAGCACACTTTGCTCCTGCGGAGTCAAAGTGTGGCTCCCATCAAGTATGAGCTTATCACTCACACCAATAGCAGCACCGCCGGCACCGCCACGCCCAGCACGAGGACGATCGTGATCAGGATGCGTTTCTTCGGGAACATCTTGTACGCCATCACCACGCCCAGCAGGGATGTCAGGCTCAGCACGAGACACAACAGCACCGCTAACCACTGCGCCACCTCACGCAGCGCGGTGTCCTTGCGGAAGTACTGGTTCTGGTGCGCATCTTCCAGCGCATCGTAGATGCTGTACATCCAGCCGGGCATCTTCCAGTCTTCCGCGCCCAGCACCTGCAGCATGCCGGAGATCGCGAAGAGGATGATCAGCGGGGCGAAGAACAGGCCGGCCCAGCGGTGCAGCGAACGCAGGCGTTGGAAGGTTTGTGGCTTCATAGGCGGTTAGCGATCATTTCTCGTCTTCGACGCCGAGCGCTTCGTGGCCTTCTTCCTCGGCTTCGTGCAGCTCATTCACTGCCTTCTCGGCTGCGGCACGGTCATCGGCATTGATCGCAGTCTCATAGGCATCCAAAGCCGGGCCCATCGCGTCCAGGTGCTTGTGGAAAGACGCTTCCAACGCTTCCTTATCCGCATCCGCGGCATCCTCGACCTGCTCCGGCGTCATCGTCTTGGCCTTCGCGACCAGGTCCCGCATCGCCGCGGCATGATCGAGCAGCTCAGCAGCATCACCCGATTCGGTGTTGCGACGCAGGAACTTGTAGTTGTCCGCCAGCTCCTCCATCAGGTCGTGCAGCGAGTCGAACTCAGCAGTGGCCACGGCCACCTCGCCTGACCCGGCGGCGGGCGGGGTGTTCGACTTCTTCTCACAACCCACGACGACGGGAATGGTCAAGGCCAGGACCAGCACGGTGATCGATTGAAACTTCATGTAAACAGGCTCCATACAGGTTGAATGAGGGTTTTCACTTCTTCCGATCGGGTCGGGTCTGGATAAACGCACGACCGGCCGATCTATTCCATCACGCGGGTCCATCGGCGGCACCCGGGTTAGGGGGCTATCTTATCGCAAGTCTTGTTGATCCGCTGTCGGGTAGAGGTGGGGTCGGGCAGGCGGCGGGGGGGAGGGCGGTTGATGTGCTGTGCGCGCTTTTGCCGGCTGGCGCACAGGATTAATCGGAATCACTGGGTTGCTGTGCTCGCGGGAGCGGATTTTTAAAAATCCGGTCGGCGTTTTCTTCTTATCCGGGCCGGGCTTTGGCTTGCCGTAGCGGCGCGGGATTGGCGCGGGGCCTGAATCAACGCGCTATTCCCGTTGAAGCTGTGGCCAGCTTCGGCCCTCGGGATGGATCGGTAACGGTCAAACAGGAGACTGCTCCTTTCATAGATGCCGGGCCCACCTGCCCCGCGCGCGCGGCCCAGGTGCGGCAATCAACCCCGGCCGACAACACGGGCCCGAACCCTTACGCCGGCCAGGCGTTAACAGGCTCAACATGCTTCCACGGCATCCATGATCGGGCTCCACCGCAAAGACAAAACTGTGTCGGCAAGCCTTGTGCTGCCAAGCCCGCAAACCCTGAATCTCCTCCTGCACCCGCCCGCCCCAGTCATCGCGGCCGCACCGGTCGAACCCCCGCATCACCGCGATCGCAACGCAACACCCGCCACAAAACGGAACCCACCACAGCCTGAGCAACAGCCCAATCAGCCTCAGCCAGCTAGACGAAAGGTAACCAAGCCCCCAGACCAGCCCGCCCGCAACGCCCCCCCAGCCCCCGGTAATACCCGCCCGACCCGGAAGTAACTCTTCCCCAAAGGCTTACATTCGGATGCCCCCGGAAGTGCCCCCCGGAAGTGCCCCCCCCGGAAGTGTCCCCCAGGAAGCCCCCGGATATCCCCCCGGTCCCCCCCCCAGTAGTCCCCAGCCACGAACCTGCCCGACGCCTTGCACCACGCACGGCCGAACACAAACCGCTTCCCCTATTACAGGATCACGACACGTTTGTGCGCGCAATGGGGGTTGATCGGTGTGGTTGTTTGGATGCAGGATTTGGAACACTGATGGGCGCTTATTTTGGCTGATGTGGGTTTTTGAATCAGAATGCTAATAGCATACTACGAACGGTATTTGTTATATTTTGGCACTGCTACCTGTACACATAAATGATAATCTAATTGTATGGATAACTTGCTTAATGCTATTGAATCTGCTCTAGACAAACTCAATGATGGAATTGCGTTTGAGCGTTGGATATGCGAGCTTCTGCGAGCAGAGTGGCCTAATCTTATACAAGTTGAAGGCGGGCAGGATGGGGGGATGGATGGTGCTGCAATAAAAGATGATAAACCAATTCGTTTGGTTGCCACAACTTCTCGTGGAAGTAAAGTAATAGCAAATGTCACTCGCAATCTTGAGCAAATGACAGAACATGGGTGGAAGGGGTGCGGTATATTAGTTGCGACCCCGGCAAAATTATCAGCTAGACAATGTCAGAACATTAATAATCGTATTACTATGCTGGGATTTGTGCCAGCGCATCCACATGTTTATACCCGTGATGCTATCGCACAAAGGTTATATGGTAATTCAAGAGTACGTATTGCACTGTTAGGTTTAACTGGAGAGCCGCCGTGTATATCGAAGCTCCCTTATCATAGCCGTCCGCTTGACGACATACCTTTAATTGGTCGTGAACAGGACCTTGAATGGTTACAAGCAACCGAGGGTAATCGTTTAATAACTGGCCAGCCAGGAATTGGTAAAACATTTCTCTTGCGCAAGTATTGCGAAAGTCAAGGAGTGTATTTTGTTCATAATGCTTCAAGTGGTCAGATAGCAGACTCAGTTCGAGATAATAAACCACAATGTTTAATTATTGAAGACTCACACAACAGAATAGAATTATTGTATCTGCTTTTGCAGCTACAAGCGGAATCAGGCATTCCATTCTCAATAGTAGCCGACGCGTGGCCCAATCGCGCGGAAGAGATGATGGCACACCTTGGAATTACTAGAACAAAATGGCTTCAGCTGAAAAAACTTAATGGAAAACAAATTGTCGAAGTTTTGACAAATTCGGGTATTTCAGGGCCTAGGCGACTGCTACATCAGTTGGTTCACCAATCAGATGGATGTCCAGGCAGGTCGGCCATGTTGGCAGACTTGTGTTTGCGCGAGAATGTTACTGAGGTATGGGATGGCAGCGCACTTGCTAGTTGGACGCGAAAAACTTTCTATAGTGCTGTAGGTGAGCAGGCATTCCGCATGCTTGGAGTGATATCTTTATCGGGTTCAACCGGATTGGATATAAACAATCTCACTCTTGTCCAAAACAGCGATCCATAGTTTATCAATGAAAAAGTCTCCGTTGCGGCTACGATGGCGTTGTCTAATCGTCCTCGAAGCCCAACGGAGACACGCCCATGGTACGCGTCGCAAGCCTGTTTGCACAAGTGTTGAGTCTGATCGATCGGCCGGGGTTTGATCGGCGGGTGCGTGAGTTTGATGCCGAGCGTGGGGCGAAGGGGTTTACCTGCTGGGACCAACTGGTGGCGATGCTCTTTGCGCAGTTGGGCGGGGCGCACTCGCTGCGGGAGGTCTGCGGCGGCCTGGCGTGCGCGATGGGCAGGCTGCGTCACCTGGGCGTGTCGGCGGCGCCGGCGCGGTCGACGCTCAGCTACGCCAACGCCCATCGGCCGTGGGAGCTTTACGAGGCGGTGTTCTACCAGGTGCTCGATCAGGCGCGGGTGTTGGCGGGTCGGCAGGCCATCCGGGGGCGTCGGTTCCGCTTCAAGAACCCGCTGGTGAGTCTGGACGCGACGGTGATCGACTTGTGTGCCCAGGTGTTCGACTGGGCGCGGTTCCGGCGGACCAAGGGCGCGGTGAAGCTGCACCTTCAGTTGGATCATCAAGGCTGCTTACCGAGCTGGGCGCTGGTGACCGAGGGCAAGGTGCACGATGTGAACCCCGCTAAAACACTGCGTTTTGAGCCGGGCACGGTCGTGGCGGTGGACCGCGGTTACACCGACTTTGGCCTGTTTGGCACGTGGTGCGAGCAAGGCGTGTGGTTCGTCACGCGGTGCAAGTCGAACCTGGACTACAACGTGATCCAAGAGCGTGCCGTGCCGATGAATCGTAACATCCTCTCCGACCAGGTCATCGAGCTGGCGGGCACAAGAAGCCACGCCGCCTGCCCGCATCGGCTGCGCCGGGTGGTGGTGTGGGACGAAGCGAACCGCCGAACGATCGAGCTGCTGAGCAACCACCTGACGTTCGGCGCGACGACGCTGGCGGCGATCTACAAAGAACGCTGGCAGATCGAGCTGTTCTTCAAAGCGTTGAAGCAGAACCTGCACGTCAAGACGTTCCTGGGCACCAGCGCCAACGCGGTGCGGGTCCAGCTTTGGACAGCACTGATCGCGATGCTGATCCTCAAGCTGCTGAAGCTGCGATCAAGCTTCGGCTGGAGCCTGTCCAACCTCGCGGCCATGCTGCGGATGAACCTGCTGGTGTACCGGGACCTGTGGCGTTGGCTGGACGAACCGTACACCAAACCGCCCGATCCGCCGCCGACGCAGTTGGCATTGTTCGCTTGAAAACACTTGGACAGCAGATCGACCAACCTCAACCCGCCGCCGGCCCCACACGCCGCGAAAACACGCCTCAACGGCTACAATCGCCGCCCGGAAGGACATTCATGAATTGTTTTGGACAGCAGTGAAACAATCTAGGAAATATTCTAGGGTCAGAAGTAGCATCAATTCGTAATTGCTGCACAACGCTGGCATATGGCGGTATCGTTGAGGAGCTTGGAATTGATCGAGTGAAAATAGTACCAGATGCCTTGCGATGTAATTTTGTTAAAGAAGTATTCTTTGATAGCAGCATTAGATTAAGTCTAGATACAACAATAAGAGTCATGCCTGATATGGGGAGATCTGTAAGCACGTTGATCGGCGCCTACGCTCGTGGCGCTAAAATCGATTCATACGCCCTTCTTGGATATGTTGAAGCCGCCAACTCGGACGAGGCATGGAAATATTATGCGTCTGTTGATAGTGAGCATGTGCCAATATTACTCAATCGGCACCGAGATAAAGTGAAGCGATTGTATAAACCAATGCTTTATAGTAAACCTGAGCTTATGATACCGATCATATTAGATATGGCTATAGGTGACGATAGACGATTAAACTCAACTCCAAGTCATCCGCTTCGGGTACTAGATAGTTGGGTGGATTCATCTGCTGAATACAGTATGAACCAGTTAAGAAGTAATCGGGTTCTGCTTTTAGACAAATCTATCGAGTGGTATGAAGCTGGTGGCCAATCCAAAGTTGCATTTGGGGCTATTCAAGCTGCAATGTCTACATCGGTGGAGTATATGACGAACACGCCGGGCGACCCGAGGTCGGGAGCAGTTCATTTTGGTTTCATCCCGATAGAAACGGTAGCCGAGATAAAAACACGGTGGCCTCGTGTCGTCGCAGCAATATCACATCGTGGAATCGATAGTTGGACACATATATCTTCAATAGTCCAATCTTGGGTATATCCCCACACCGGGGGTGGGGCCAAAGCAACAAGTGAGCAATTTGCGGCATTCAAAGACTTGGCTAGCACGATGGTGAAGGATCTTGTGCTAGTGTTTTCGGGTCACGCCGGGGCGATAAAGGCATTAGAGAGATTTGGTAGAAGTATTGGTATCAACATAACTGACAAGCTCGATCCTGAGTATATGGCAGTGTTCCCGAAACACGACATCCGAGATGGACGTTCTCAGGAAGAAAGAAATGAAGAATGGGAAATGAATGCAGATGCTTTTGTTATTAAATGCATCGAGAAAGGCCCACAGAAAACAGCGACGATAATAGGCGGTTTGCTGGATGAGAATGAATATGTTGGGAACGAATGGCCCAATCTACTAGCCTACATATGTAAAAGAATCGCAGACCAAGTTGAGTATCCGAGTATATGGCTTGCAGAGTTACTAGAAGTTAAAGTGGAATCGCAGCACATATCGCCTTTTCTGAATCGACTCTGTGATGAAAATCCTATCTTTTGGAGTGGGGTCATGCCGCGTTGTTTGAACGATAAGCGAACATGTTCTACTGCGATTGCGGCAATACTAAACAACCCAATATCAGATGAAAGTTTATTTAATGCTGCTGTTTCGGTTGCGAATGAAAATAATATTAATATCGAACTTCTAATAAGCTGGACGAAGCTATCGGAAGATAGAGTGTTGTGTATATTACGACATGAATCAAAACCCCTTTCGGCTGCGGCTGTAATGGGTCTATGGGATAGGGGGGAGAACAGGGTTATAATCAATTCACTTCAAGAAGAGTGGCGTAAAGCAGCAGTCAGAAGTATTGATGAAGACTATTGGTTGAAAGAGATGTTTGAGTATGATCATGTCTTGGCTCATCTTTGGATATCTGAGAAGATAGACCGTGATTCTAGCGATCCATACTATGGAGAAGATGTGTTCTTTGCAGCATGTTCTGTATTATCACTCGAAGAACGTAAGTCAATAATACAAAGCGCAAAAGATGGATATGGTCTTTACTCCGCAGTTAATGCGATAGTCGGCGTTAGTGGTGAGATGTACAAATACTTGCTTGATAATAAAGAGCTTGATCGATATCACTTGTTACCGCTAGACCGCTGTGTGGATACAACATGGCGGACATTTGCGATCGAAGCGCTTGCTTATGGATACACAACCAAGGATATAGTGCATGCCACTCATTGTACGGGTTTGGTAAGTGGCAAGGCATCAACTCATTACAAGGTACTGGCGCAAGAATGGGATAGTCTGAAAGAAGACCCGGATGAAAGAATTCGTCTTGCAGGTGAGATGGGTAAGAGAATGGATCTATATCGAGTTGAAAGGGAAGAAAAAACCGAAGAGCTAGAAGAACGGTGTTCACTTGATGATTAAAATTGGGTTATTGGTGTACCGGGTACTGGTCTTGCCTTCGTTTCTAGCGTGTTGAACCTGTGTCTATTTACTCTGAAGAACCGGAGGGCAAAAAGGGGATAAATTCATTTACGATTGGTAGTGTCCAAGTCGATTTGGATCTTTTGGGGGCGGGATTGGGCTGCGGTGAATGGTGGTGTGTGATTGGGTGTGTGTCTGCTGTGGGTTGGGCTTTACTTGGCCGGGACCTAGGCCGGGGTGTTTGATTGTGGAGGTGTCGCTAAGCAAGTAGCATGGGTTGTCGTTTGTAGGGTGGCGTTAAGCGAAGCGCAACCCACCGTGGTGAAGTTGTTGGCGGGCTGATGCGGATTCATGTCGGTGATACGGGGCGTGTGGGGCAGGTTGTTGAATTGTCGTGAAGGGGGGGGCGAAGTGGCGTGAGGGCGGCTTGCTTGGCCGGGACCTGGGCCGGGGTGTTTGATTGTGGAGGTGTCGCTAAGCCGTGAGCGGCTTGCTGGGGGGAGGATTGTGTTATGTGGGGGAGGGCCCACGTTCTCCGAACGTGGGTTTCGGGGGGTAGAATGGTTACTTTGGATTTCATGACTTGTTTTCTATAGAAGGATCGACACGTGCAGCATTTACTGGTTCTGTTTGTTGTTGGGGGGTTGTTGGTTTTGGGTTGTGCATGCAATGCGAGTGCGGAGGGATCTGAAGTTCCGGGGGATGTTCTGGGGGATGTTCCGGGGGGTGGGGAGTTTATAGCGCCGGGCGCGGTGGAGACGGGGGGTGTGGGGGATTGGGCTTTGATTTATGCGGGGGGTGCTCATCGGATGGATTGGACTTCGGAGCAGTTTGGGCCTTACGTGGTTTATGTTGGGCCGGACGGTGGGCAAGGCAAGTGGTTGTTTGATGGGTTTTTGTTTATCGAGTTCAAGGATGCGCGCGGGCAGGAGTATGCGAAGGGGTATGGGCAGAAGCCGGCCGCGAAGGAGCATTGGGCGTGGCTGCTCGATCGTTATTTTGAAGAGGGCAAGGCGCTGCATGCGCTGGATGAGAAGATCGGTGAGGTGGCGGCGGGGGTTGGAGAACCAATACGAAAAAGGCGGGTGGCGATCACGTTGCCTGAGCCGATCGTTACGCTGGATGCGTGGGGCGAAGTTGATGGGAAGATGCTCAACTTCAGCAAGGCGGAGGACCGTGTCGCTGCGGCGGCGTGGTATCTGGATGAACTGGAAAAGCGTTGGGCGGCGGCGGGGTTTGAGCATATCGAGTTAGTCGGGATTTACTGGGTGGCGGAGACGACGGCCAACGAAGGGGAGCAGGTGCTGCCCCGGGTGGGTGAGTTGGTAAGGGGGCATGGTTGGAAGTTTTTGTGGATCCCTTATTGGAACGCGCGGGGCGCGGGGGATTGGAAGGCGATGGGCTTTGATGCGGCGTACCAGCAGCCGAACCATTTTTTCCATCCGGGTAAGGTCGCAGATGAGCGGTTAGATGAGGCGGTCGCGTTTGGCAAGGCGCATGATATGGGGATGGAGATGGAGTGGGATGGTCGGATCATCTCGCAGCCGGAGGATTTCTTGCCGCGGATGCATGCGTACCTGGATGCGTTTGAAAAAGGCGGCGCGATGGAGCGTGCGGCGATGGCGCATTACGAGGGCGGCGGGGGGTTGTTGAAGCTGAGTGAGCAGACGGATGCGAAGCTGCGCGCGGTTTACGATCGGTATTGTCAGGGGATCGTGAAGCGGCAGACGAAGTTGGATGAGGCGGCGGATGAGTGAGGAAGAATTAGCCACAGATGGACACGGATTAACACGGATAAGAAGAAGAGGATAATAGAAGAAGAGTTGGCTCGGATGGATCAGATAAATCGGATGGGAGGGGGAAGCATGGATCGCGTAAGCAGTTGTGGCCCTCACCCCGGCCCTCTCCCGCCCCCGGACCGGGGAGAGGGAGGAAGAGGGGGGGTTACAGATAGCGGCGGTCGGATTGTTGGATGGGGATGTCGTTGGCGCTCATGTCTCGGCGGCGCATGAGGCCGGTGGGGTCGAATTCCCATTGTTCGTTGCCGTGGGTTCGGAACCATTGGCCTTGGGCGTTGTGCCATTCGTATTCGAAGCGGACGCTGATGCGGTTGTCGGTGTAGGCCCAGAGTTCTTTCATGAGTCGGTAGTCGAGTTCATTTTCCCACTTGCGTGTGAGGAATGCCTGGATGGCGTCGCGGCCGGTGAAGAACTCGTCGCGGTTGCGCCATTGTGAGTCGGGAGTGTAGGCGAGCGAGACGCGCTGTGGGTCGCGGCTGTTCCATGCGTCTTCGGCGGCCTGGACTTTGGCGCGGGCGGTATGTTCGTTGAACGGTGGGCGGATGTCGGTGGGGGAGGCCATGGTGTTTGTGTCCTTTATTGGGAGCGAGAAGGTTGTTGTGTTTGGGAGAATCAGCCGACGAAGCGGTCGGGCCTCGTGGCTGAGGGAGGGTTGTGGGTGTTTGATGCGGACGTGGATCGCTGAAGCGACCACGCCGGGGGGTTGTGGGGGTTAGTTGCTTACTTTGTTCCAGTAGGCGTCGGCTTTGGCGACTTGGTTTTGTTCGTTGTTCTGGTTCCAGAGTTTGAGTGCGTCGAGGTTTTCGTTGCGCAGGAAGAGCATGAGTTTGCCGTCGACGATTTTGAAGTTGGTGGGGTCGACGGGGAATTTGTCTTGGATCGCCATGCCGAAGGCGCACCACCCGCCGTAAGCGGGGAGGTACTTTTCGGGGTTTTCGTCGAAGAGTTTGCGTGCATCTTCATTGACGAAGTAGTAGGTGACGCCGTTGTAATCGGAGGCGAATGCGGGGTCGCCCTTGATCGGTTCGTTGGCGAGGAAGTAGGCGACGGGGCAGTAGCCGTCGAGCGCGACGCCTGACGCGGGGAGGTTGTAGCTGTGCAGGTAAGCGCGTGAGTTTGGTGCGATGGGTTGCGTTTTTGCGCCTGCGCCGATGGTGGCGAAGATGGCGACAACCATGAGGGCGGTGAGTGAGAAGCTGGTCATGTTTTCTTTGCTGAGAAGTTTCATCGTTAGGGTTCCTTTGTTAAGGGTTGGTGGTTAGTTGGAGGCTTGTTCTTAATGGATGTTTGAGAGGGCGTTGTTATTCGTTAGATTCGCCGAGTTTTTGCATTTGCTTGACGGCGGTGTCGGTGTTCCAGACGGCGTTGGCGATGAAGCGGAAGTTGATGAAGGCTGCTTCGTAGCCGTCGTAGTCGGGGAGTTTTGCGGCGGCGGTGGCGTCGGCGACGACGATGACCTCGAAGCCTTGCTCGATCAGTTCGCGCATGTGGGCTTCGGTGCAGAGGTTCGCGGACATGCCGGCGAGGATGACCTGGTCGACGCCGCGTTTGCGCAGTTGCAGGACGAGGTCGTTGGTTTCCGGGCCGTAGACTTTGTGCGGGCTGGTGACGACGGTGTTTTCGTGGTTGATGTAGTACTTGTATTGTTCGAGCCAGTCTGCGCCGGAGCCTTCGAAGCCTTCAAGTGTCAGGGCGTGGGGTCGGTCGAACATGCCGATCTTGTGCATGAGCGCTTCGAGCGCGCCTTCGAAGTGCCAGCGGTGGTCGTGCTCGAAGTAGTAGTGCGGGCTGATGAAGACGGGGACGTTGTTGTCGTGTGCGGCGGCGAAGAGCTGGTCGATGTGTTCTACGGTGTTATTTTCGGTGACGCTTTCGCCGACGACGCCCCACGTGACGCCGTCCGGGCTGAGAAAATCGTTTTGCGGATCGGTGACGACGAGCGCGACGCGCTTAGGATCGAGCTTGATGTCGTACTTCGGCAGCGGCGCATCGGGTTTGCCTGCCGGGTGCGCGGATATAGCTGGTTTCATGTTTTCGGGTGTGTTTGCATCGGCTTGTGCGGGGGTTGCACCTGCGTTGGCAAGCATGGTCATCGCCAATGCGCCCGCGACGGCGAAAGAGCCGAGGAGGATGCCGGGGGTTTTGAAGTTCATGGGTTAAGTCTCCGTGTTGGTGTTTGATGTTGAGTTGGTGGGTTAATTTTTTTTGTTGGTTGAGTTGTCAGGCCGAGGCGCCGGCGGTTTCGACGACGGGGAAGTCGATCTCGGTCTCGGCGATGTGGTTGAAGTAGTTGGTGAAGAGGTTCAGGCTTACCAGTGCGATGATTTCGACTATCTGTGCATCGCTGTAGCCGGCGTCGCGGATGTCGGCGAGGTCCTGGTCGCGGACGAAGCCGCGCGTGTCGATCACGGCCTGTGCAAAGCGGATGGCGGCAAGTGTTTTGGCGTCGGCGGATTCACCACGAAGGTTGCTTGCCATTTCATCGGCGTCGACGCCTGCGTTTGCGCCCAGCGCGGTGTGGGCCGAGGCGCAGTAGTTGCAGTGATTGGCCCCGGCGATGGCCAGAGAAATCTGCTCTCGCAGCGCGGGGTTAAGTGCAGTGCTCAGCGCGCCGCTGAAGTTGAGGTAGGCTGAGAGAGCCGCGGGCGAATGGCCCATCGTTTTCATCATGTTCGGGACCATCCCGAGAGCGCGCTGCACGCCTTCGAGCAGCTTGCGGGTTTTGTCATCGGCTTCGGTGACTTGGATGGGTTGGATACGAGGCATGGGTTTGACTCCTGATTCTGGTTTGCTTGACCGGACATTCCGGCGTATGTGTGGACCAGCAATGCATAACCCGTGCCAATCGGCAAAATAAAATATAAATTGTTTAATATCAAGCGATAGAAGTATTTAAAGACGCCAGGCGGGATTTGCTAAATATCAAAAATTTATGAAATTTGGTGGATTGGTTCGCGAAATATCGTAAATTATTGACATGGAATACACGCACGACCGATCGGGATCGCCGGAGCTGAAGGCGTTATTGCTGGAGTTGGCGGGCGAGCGATCGCTGGATGGTTTGCTGCATTTGATCGTCGGCCGGGTGGCGGCGATGTCGCATGTTGCGCTTTGCCGGGTGTGGCTGATTGAGCGCGGAGATATCTGTCAAACATGTCCACTGCGAGGTGAGTGTCCGGATCAGACGCGGTGTCTGCACCTGGTCGCCAGCGCAGGTCAGTCGGTGGTGGATGAGTCGGTGACATGGAACGGGCTTGATGGCCGATTCAGAAGGTTCCCGCTCGGTGTGCGGAAGATCGGCCGGGTTGCGACGACCGCCGACGCGCTGGTGGTCTGGGATACAGCCAAAGACAACAAGTGGGTGGTTGATAAGGATTGGATCGAGGCCGAGTCGATCCGTGGCATGGCGGCACACCCACTGGTCTTTCGCGGCGAAGTGATCGGCGTGTTCGCGGTGTTTATGCGTGAGCCGGTCGTGATGGATGAGCTAATCTGGCACCGTATGCTGGCGGACCATGCCGCTGCGGCGATCGCCAACGCACGGGCGTTCGATGAGATCGATCGATTGAAGCATCACCTTGAAGTGGAGAACGAATACCTGCGTGAAGAGGTGGCGGCCGAGGGCGCGTTCGGCGAGATGGTCGGATCGACCCCGGCGTTGCGCAACACCGCCAGGCAGATCGAAGCGGTCGCCGATACCGATGCGAACGTGCTGATCACCGGTGAATCCGGCACCGGTAAGGAGCTGGTTGCGCGTGAGATTCATCGACGCAGCGGTCGGCACGACGGGGCGATGATTAAGGTGAACTGTGCCGCGATCCCGCGCGATCTCTATGAAAGTGAATTCTTCGGCCACGTGGAAGGTGCGTTCAGCGGCGCGGTGCGCGATCGTGCCGGCCGGTTCGAGGCTGCGGACGGGGGGACGCTGTTCCTGGATGAGGTCGGTGAAATCCCGATTGAATTGCAAGGCAAACTCCTGCGCGTCTTGCAGGAAGGCACATACGAGCGCGTCGGCGAAGCGATCACACACGAGGTGGATGTGCGCATCATCGCGGCGACGAACCGCGACCTGCAGCAGGAAGTCGACGATGGGCGGTTCCGCGAAGACCTTTATTACCGGTTGAATGTTTTCCCGATCGAGGTGGCGCCGCTTCGTCGACGCAAAGAAGATATCGCCGAACTTGCCAGCCGATTTCTTGAGCAGACGTGCAAGAAGATGAATCGCCCGCAGCCGCGTTTGACCAAGACGGTGGTCGCTGCGATGCAGCGATACGACTGGCCAGGGAATGTGCGCGAATTGCAGAATCTCATTGAGCGCGCGGTCATCACGTCGCCCGGCTCAAGGCTGCGTTTTGAGCTGCCATCCGCCGATCAGGATAGTACGCAGAAGGATCAACCCGTTGAGTCCCGTGAACAACCGATCTTGACCGAAGCGCAGCTCAAGGAGCTGGAGCGCAGCAATATCGTGCGTGCACTTGAAGCCGCCAACGGCAAAGTCTCCGGCCCGGACGGCGCAGCCTCGCTGCTGTGCGTCAAACCCAGCACGCTTACATCACGCATCAAGAAGATGGGCATCCGCTGGGTGGTGCAGTAGTCTTAGAACCATTTACATCATTAGTAACCGTCATTCCCGCGCATGCGAGAATCCACGCGAGCAATGAATCCCAAGACGTGGATCCCCGCCTGTGCGTGGATAACATCAAGCGGCGCAGCTCAAGACGTTGTCAGTTTGAATAGAATGTTCAGCATAAGGGCCTGCTGTACAATGAAGCGGGCTTGTCGGGGATTCTGAGTTCTAAGGGGCATTGCATGTCTGAATCAACAATGGTCGGTGGGCAGGGCGTTCGGTTTTACCAGGTTAACGGCAACAAGCTTTCTCTTGCAGAGATGCGGGCTGGTGGTAACTCGTGGTTCTCCGCGGCGTTCTCGTGGGTGTTTTGCAGGACGGCGTTGGTGAAGGTGTCGGGTTCGATGGATGTGCCGGCGGTATCGGAATGGGGAGCGTTCGAGGTTGATCGAGATGGGGTGGGCGCCGAGACGGATCAACTACTTGAGCCGGAGGTTGAATCATTGATGGCGTTGGGTTTTACAGACCCGATCTATCACAGCCTGTTTCACGCGCCGAGTGCAACGTTGTATCAATCGGTGACGCTACGGCACGACAGCGGACGGGCGATTGCGCAGGTGTGTCGTCGGCCGTGGTTGTATCCGAGACCGATGAAGGAACGCATGGGCGCTACGATCATTTCCGCGGCACGCAACGGCGGCTTCATCATCAGCGGGTCTGAAGAGTTGGATGTGACGTTGCCGGCCGGCTATCTCGTGCAATGTGAGCAGGGTGTAAGCAACGAAGGCTTGTGGGCCATGCATCAGCAGCGACTTGCTTCTGAGCAGGTTGAAGTTATTTCGACGCAGCAGGCGATGCGCGATGTATTGGATCGCTTTCATTATGAAGCGAGTGCGTTGTATCTGAAGCGTGGTGTATTCACCGAGTTGGATGATGAGCGTCAGGCGCGTGCGGCGCGACTGGCGTTTGATGAAAGGCCGACTTCTATTGATGTTGCCAGGAGCGAGGGTGTGCTCTGGCAGGTCTACGAACAGCAGAAAAGCAAAGGCACGATGAAGAGCACGTTGATGCTGCTGTTCATTTCGTTGATCCTGTTTGTCGTGCTGGGCGGGGCGGCGTGGCCCTGGCGTTTTGTGTTGCTGTTGATCCCGATTCTTCTGTTTCATGAACTGGGGCACCTGCTGGCGATGTGGGTGTTCCGCTACCGCAACCTGCGGATGTTCTTCATCCCGCTGCTTGGCGCTGCGGTGACGGGCAAGCACTACACGATTGCGGGCTGGAAGAAAGCGATTGTGTACCTGATGGGACCCGTTCCGGGGATTTTTGTGGGGATCGTGGTCGGGATTGTCGGGATGGTATTGGATCATGATCTGCTGATCGAGCTGGCGTCGTTGATGCTGGTGCTTAATGGATTCAATCTTTTGCCGTTCCCTCCGCTGGATGGTGGTTGGATCACGCAGGTCCTGGTGACCAGCCGAAACTTCCGGATCGACATGATATTTCGCGGCATCGCGGCGCTTGGGATCATAGGGCTCGGGGGGATATTGGGCGCACGTTTGCTGTTGTTTCTGGGGATTTTGATATTGGTCGGCCTCGGCGCGGTGTACCGCGTGGGTATGGCGGTCGAAACGGTGCGCAAGCGCAGCGACCTGCCGCCGCCCGATGAGCATGGCGAGGAATTGAGTCATGCGACGATGCTGCCGTTGATCGATCAACTCGAGCAGCAGACCAGGCGGGGCCAGTCAAGCCGAACGTTGGCGCAGCAGGCGATCATGGCGTATGAATCGCTGTACGCTCGGCCGCCGGGCGTGTGGGCGTCGCTGGGTTTGGGCACGGTTTACCTTGGCAGCTTCGGCATGGTTTTGCTTTTCGGGTTGATCATGCTGGTGGCGACACAGGTGGATATGGGCCAGTTCTTTAATATGGCGATTGACCAGCCTGCTTATCAATACAGTTGTGAAGAGTCGGCTACGCACAAACGGATCGACGTGGCGGACGGTGCGATTACGTTGGTGGGTACTTTTTCAAGTCACGATGAAGCGGAAAAGGTTTTGTCGCTTCTGGCAAATGAGGCGCCTGAAGGATCGCAACAGTTGGTGGTTGGCCAGACGGTCATGCTTGTGTTGCCGAAAGAGGCATCCGATCGCGCCCGTGAGATGTCGGACTGGTTCATCTATCAGGGCGGGGAGTTGATCGTGCATCGGCCGGATGCTTTGATCAATGGCCGGCTCATGCTGATATTCAACACGAGTGAGGAGGCGGAAGAAGTTGTACGGCAATTAGAAGACTATTTGAGCGGCGGCATGCAGATGGCGTTGATCCCGCCATGGTCCGAAACGGAAACGGTTACGGAGGCGCACCGGAATGCACGACTCACCTATCGCCTGCTGAATACCATGTACATCGATTACGAAGATGAGCAGCTTATTGAGTTGGATGAAAAGCTTGCTGATGCGCAGCGGTTTGGCGAACAGGATCAGATTGATGCATTGGAAGCACAGTATGACAAGCGTATGGAAGTCCTGAAGGTGGAGCAGCGACAGGCATTGATGGATGAGCACGAGGGCAAGCTGGACAGCCGGGTGATCGAGCTTTATGACCAGATGCCTACCGTTACGGATCACATGCCTACCGTTACGGATCACATGCCTACCGTTACGGATCACATGCCTACCGTTACGGATCACATGCCTACCGTTACGGATCACATGCCTGTTACCGCGGATCTGTCGGCGGGAGGGAAAGTTGAGGGCGTCGACTACGAAGCGTACCGGGAGGCGATGAATAGCTGGTTGCAAGAGATGTCGGTCTTACTGGGTCGTCAGGCCGAGGCTGGTAAAGAAGTAAAGAGTCACGCGGCGGACAGTGTGTATGGCGGATACATCGAGCGCAACGGTCCGATTGTGAGTGTGGAGTGGTGTTCTTTCAACGAACCGGCGGTGGGATTGCCTGCCATGCTGCGATGGCTGTGCGAGCATAAGGCGAGGATCAAGTACCAGTTGTATGAAGGCGGGTATGGCGTATTTGATGTGTATTAGTGGAAGCGTGTCTTCTTGTCAGTCGGTGATATCCCGTCCCCAGTGAAGGATGCAGGCTAAACCTGCCAGCAGCAGCAGGCCCGATCCGGGTTCCGGGGCGACTTCGTAGGCGACGAAGGTCTTGGCGCCTTCGCTGTCGATCGTTCGCAATAGCGGGGTGCCGCCGATGACGGTGTTGGTGTAGGCATAGGTGATGGTGTCGACACCGAGGTTGAATGGATTGTTCTCGATGTTGGTAGTTTGCTGGAAGTTGCCGGTCAACGAGTCGGTATCCAGTTTCAGGCTGCTGCCGAGGTTGACCAGGAGCGTGTTGATGTAGAAGTTGCTTTCGTAGAAGTTGATGAAGTTCTCTCCCATGAGCAGGAGCGAGCCGTCTGCGGAAAGGAAGCCGGAAAGTGCGGCGACTTCATCGTTGCTGTAATGGTCTTGGGGGATCATGCTGATAAACAGGTCCACATCAACAAGCTCGGATGGTGTGATTATCCCGTCGAAAGTGGAGCAGGTGACATCGGTCAGGCTGTTGTAGTAGTTTCCGATCGCTTCTTCTGCGAGGTTGATACTTGTGCTTGGGCCGGTGTATTGGTTCTGGATCAGGACGGTTGTCCCGGAGCCAAGGATGTTCTTGAACCAGTTGCTGTTGCCTTGGTTTGGGGAGGTGTAGGTGTCATTAAGCGGGTTGCCTATATTGACATCGCCGCTGAGGAAGATAAGCCCGGCGTCGGCCGGCACATGAGAAGCCACGATGGTCGCCAGTAATGCCAGGATCGCGATTCGGAACACGTCATATCCTCGTGATGGGGGCTGAATCTATATGGATACAGTTCCATCATCGGATGGATTCTTTGGCGGGCATCTGAGGTGTTGGCGGCGACGATTCTCGGAACCAGCCGGTCGGCTGGAGCCGGTTCGGCTAAGGTGGCAATTGTTTACAACCTTTGGGCCCACCTTTTCGTACAATCTGCATCCATGCCGGAAGCGGACCGTACGCAGAATCTTGAAGAGCTTACCGACGAGCAGTTACTTGGCCGCCATTGTGGGGGGGATGAGGCTGCGTTGGGGGTGTTGATCGAGCGATATCGTCTCGAGCTTTATCATTTTCTGGCCCGTTTTTTGGGGGATCGGGCGGCTGCGGATGACGTTTTTCAGGAGTCGTTTATCCAGGTTCACATTTCAGCGGACACATTCGATACCAGCCGACGATTTAAACCGTGGTTATTCACAATTGCAGCGAACAAAGCCAGGGACTTATTACGTAAGAACAGACGTCAGCAGGCCGTACCCCTTTCCGCGATGCTGGATAAGCATTCGGAGGACGGCAGGGCGTTTATCGATTTATTAGAAGCGGACTTGCCGCTTCCACAGGAGAGAGCTCAGCAGGAAGAGACCGGCCAGATCGTGCGTAACGTGGTGGCGTCTCTTCCGGAGCATTTACGAGAAGTTCTGTTACTGGCGTATTTTAACAAAATGGCATATCGGGAGATTGCCGAAAACCTGGGCATCCCGCTGGGCACGGTCAAGAGCAGGCTTCACGCCGCGGTCGGGACCTTTGCCGAGTTATGGAGGGCCCAGACAGGGACGGATGCGGAGTAAGAAGAATCCTTCTCCCTCAGCGGGGCGAAAAGTCGTCCCGGATCGGAGCTGTCATGTTTACCACGGTAATTGTACGCAGACGAGGGGTGTTTTCTTAAACGCCCGATGATTAAGCACTTACACTAATTAAGATTTGTATTGAAAAAACGTCAGAAGTTTTTGATCCGTAGCCGGTTTTCTGACGTATGGAAGGGTGGATGATACCTGGTGGGGTACGTTCGTGAGATTGAGTTATGTCAGACTTTACGCATCAGAATCCTGAGAAGCAGAACCCTGTAGCACCGAACGGCTTGGGCAGCGGGAAGATTCCTCGTTCGCCGATTCATCCGAAGCCTGCGGAAGACGTCACGATCAAGCGTCTTTGTGAGGCGGATGGCGAAGCGCTGGATGCGTTATTCGCTGCACGGGCGACAGGTGCAGACCGTGGCCCGACACCTCCGGGATTGACTGAACGTACAGACAAACTGGCCGCACTTCTTTCTCTGCTGGAACAGGACACGGTGCAGGACCCGCCGGCCGATCTGACCGCGCGGACACTTGAAACGATCCAGCGACAAACCCAACAGAAACGTTTTGCCGAGCAGGTCCAGATGCTCTCCGAGCCTCGCCGAACACTCGGTTTTGACTGGCGTCAACTGGTGACGGCCGCGGCGGTATTCCTGATCGGTGCGACGCTTTTGATCCCGGTCATGTCACGTCAACAGGCGGATTCGCGTCGTGTGGCGGGCATGGGCAACCTGCGGCAGGCCGGTGAGGCGATTTCTACATATGCTGCGGCCAATCTCGGGCAGATGCCCCGCGGCGATATCCGGCCGGGCACACCCTGGTTCAAGGTCGGCCAGACCCCATCCAACGACAACAAATACATCCCCTCGAACTCGGCTCACCTGTATCGCCTTGTCACGAAGGGCTTCATTGATGATGTAAATATTCTCGCTTGTCCGGAAAACGAACACGCTTTGCGTCATAATCCCGGCGAAGGTTACGTGGACTGGACCGGGCCCGAGGCGGTGTCCTTCAGCTATCAGAACCAGTTCACACCTCAGCTCTTACGGCTGGAAGACAACCCGACTATGGCGGTGCTCGCCGACCGTAACCCGTTATTTGAAGTGCAGGACGGCCAGATCGTGTTCAATCCGGATACTTCGTTCCTGGCGCCAAGCCGGGCGCATCGCGGGCTTGGGCAGAATGTGCTCAGCGCGGACGGCACAGTGCGATGGCAGACGATCCCGACCGTCCCGGGAGGCAACGGGTTAACCAGTGACAACTTCTGGGCGGCAAGCGGTATCGACTACTACACCGGCACCGAAACGCAGGCCAATCCTGATGATAGTTTCCTCGTGCCCTGATTGGACTTCCGGGCAAAGAATCTTTTCCACAACATTTGACCGACTGAAGACTTAAAATATATAGTGTTATCGGTCTTCAGCAGTTGCACGACCACCTCCAGCGTATTCATCGGGTGCGGATACACCCGATTATTTACATCCAGTGATTGGGAACGACCCATCCTGTCCCGAATGGACTTGGGAGGCGATTGATGCAATCGACCAGTAGTCAACATGGCTTAGACCTTCACACCCAACGTCTGCTCCAAGAAGAGTGGGAGCGTTTGCCTGCGTCGATGAAACCGGGCGGCAAGCGCACCAGCCAACGCGATGACATGACCTCGCTGCGCGAATCTTTGTCGCATGAGTTGTCGCCGGTGATCGCAGTGCTGCCGGGAATGATCCGTCTGGTGTGCGAATGCACGGATCGGCCGGTCGAAAAGTTCCGCTCCACGATCAAGCGACTGATCCTCGAACAACTGTTCATGGAAATCGGTGGCGATTCGATCGTGGATACGCATCACCTGGTTCAGGTGAAGCTGTACGTGGAACTGACCGTGCGCGTGTTGATCCGCGTCCGCCAGCACGATCTTGGCAGCCGAAACGAGTGGGCGGACATGCCGGTGACGCCGCAGATGTTTGGGTGAACGGGAGCAACGTGGAATGTTCGATGTTAAATGTTCAATGTGATTTGCCGGTGCATTGACGTAAGCACATTGAACCTTGCACATCCGGATACCCGGGCCTTCGCTGCGCTCAGGACCGGCGTTGGGATTTGAACATTAACGATTAACGATTAGCCATTAGCGATTGCATCGCTACTCCCCACACCCCATCCTCCCCCTTGCATACCCGTGCGCACTATGCGATGGTGATCGCACTATGACAGATAAACCCGTTGAACAAGCAAGCGTATGCGTAAATCCTTTTCCTGATCTGGGGGGGCTGTATCTATTAGTTGCGGGCTTGTTGCTCGGGGTCTTGCTTGGCCCGGCCGTCTTGGGTCGGGCAGCGCCCTCGCTCTATCAACAGGTCTTCGTCGGCGGGGGTGAGATCCTCCAGCAGATTGAAGCGGAGCAGGAGAAAACCAGGCAACAGATCGAGGCACTGGAAGGGACCGATGTCACCGAAGTCGCGATCACCGAACAACTCGCCGGCCGAGAGCAACAGATAGTCTTGCTCAAAGCCCAATACGAGCAAGCTTGCCGGGAACGTCTCGGCGAACTGACCGGCTGGATCAACGCCCTGATGCTGGCTGTGATCGCGATCATGCTGATCGAATCCTTGATGAGCCCGGATGTGTCTGAAGGAAAGACGCTAAAGGTCCCCGCGGCGCTAGGCAGACTCAACACCGCCCGCTACGCACTGGCCGCCTTGTGGATCACGATCGCGATGGCGCAGCCGGCTCTTTTGAAGCAGTTGCCGATACTGTTCCTGGCACTGTTGGTCATCGTCGCGCTGGCGGCGGCGCTGGTGCCTTTGGGGAAGAAGCGGGCTGATTAACCGCGAAGGCGCAAAGAGCGCGAAGAAGTATTTAACAGTGATGAACGCAGATAAAAACGCTGGAGTTAATCCCTCTTGCTTTTCAATCAGCGTTTATCAGCGTTCATCACTGTTACTATAAATCGTGTCTCCATGTTTTAGGGTTAAGAACCGCACAGCAGTTCATCCACGCGCACCAGTTCATACCCTCGCTTGTGTAGTTCATCGATCAACTCGCCAAGCAGCAGATACATCTTGTCCTGGCGTTCACCGCCGAGGTGCAAAAGCAGCAGGTGGCCGTTCAGGCCGTCCTGGGTGTTGGCTTCGTAGGTGAGGATGTCTTCGAGGATCTTTGTGGATGGGACGAACGATTTGTGGCCTTCGGGTGCCCAGTCGCGGTTGGAGCGGGTGCCGGGGGTGAAGTTGAACAGCAGGCAGTTCATCTCGCGGGCCCATTGGGCGTGCCGGGCGTTGTAGTATTCGTAAGGCGGGATGAAGTAGATGGGTTTGCCTTTGGGCATTGCGCCGAATGTGCGCAGCTCATCGATGTTCTGCTGCAGGTCGTCTTTGAATACTTGTTCGGTTACGAGTGATTGACTGCGGTCTTCCCACGGGGCGTAGAGCAGGTGGCCGTGCGAATGTGGGCCGAGGTAATGGCCTTCGTCGACCATGTGCTTCAGGTATTGATCGTAACCGGGCTGCGCGACGTAACCGCCTGTGACGAAGAAGGAGGCTTTGACGTTTTTGCCTTTGAGTGTGTCGAGGATGTGTTGCGAGCCTTCGCCCTTATCGCCACCGGTGAAGATGAGGGCGAGTTGTTTATGAGATGCGTCTCCGCGGACGACGCCGTCGTGGGCGTATGTCCAGTTGGGATTGTTGGTGATGGTGGATTGGCTGTTGCAGGCGGGGAGGAAAAATAAAAAGGTGAGAATTACTGCGAGTAAGTTGATCTTTCCAGTCCCCTCTCCCCTCGGGAGAGGGTTAGGGTGAGGGCCTGATTTATTATTGTTACGGCAAGAGTTACAGTTCGTTTTTTTCGCTACGGCCCTCACCCCGGCCCTCTCCCGGGGGGAGAGGGGGTTAGATGCAGGACATTTTCGTACAGGTAAAAAAGTCATTCCCACACCTCGATTAGTAGGAGCAGCGATACGGTGCCATCAATGATGGGTTCGTTGGTGGAGAAGTCGGCGAAGACGTCGTGGTAGACGCCGGCTTCGGATTGGAAGCGGGCGAGTTTATCTTCGCCGAAGTCGTTGAACTTCAGGCCGTCGTTGATGTCTTTGTAGACCGGGCCGTCGACGAGGCCGCCAACTGGCAGGTGGCCGATGAGTTTCCAGAAAAGGTGGTGCGGCTTGCTCGCTGCGACGCCGTCCTCCGGCACACCGATGACAAACGACACACCCCACGGATTACGCCCAAAGATCCAATCGCGTGCTTCCGTGCCCAAGGTGCGGTACGTCGTGTCGCCAGTCATCTTCTCATAGAGCTTGGCTTGTGTGGCGAAGGCGACGACATCGTTGGTCGAGCACCAGACCAAAGGCGTGCCGAGTCGATACGGGTTCTTCTCCGCTTCGATGCGCAGCCGTTCCAGGCCGTCACGATAATACGCCGCGATTTTCTTTTGCGCAGCTTCATCGACGTGTGGATACAAACGCCAGTGTGCGAGGTTGACGTAGGGGAAGAACTCGTAGTGGCCGTGCCTGCCTTTTCCCATCCACCGGCTTGAACCTGCCGGATCAATAAAACCGATCGCGTCTGCTAGGTATTGCTCGTCTTTGGTGGCGATGTAGAGTTCGGTCGCGGCCCATTCGAGGTCGTCGAAGTATGTGCTTTCGCCGTAGTAGTAGGGGGAGCGGACGGGTATGGACATCGCACAGCCGGGGTTTGCTTTAGCAAGTGCGTAGAGCGATTTGGCTTTGTCGAGATCGCCGGCAAGTGTGAGCGCGGCGGAGGTGCGACCGGCGAGGTTGGCCAGGCCGTCGGATTTGTTTTTGTACTTCGGCCCTTCGGGTTGGCCGGTGGCGCGCCAGGCGGAGCGAGGTCCGCCGGGGCCGTGGCCGTAGTCTGACTTGTCGTCGTGCCAGAGCGTGGCGGGCGGCATGTGATCGCGATCGTCGCCGATCTGCACGTAGATAGTCTGCGGATCAGGGTGCAGACGCTTCAGCAGGTCCGCGCCCCAGTCGGCTTCGTCTTTGGCGTCCGCCAGATAAAGCGCGGCGACGCAGTAGCTGGTGGTGATCATGTGTTTGAGCCGATCGCCCGCATCGTGCCACCCGCCGCGCAGGTCGAGCTTCTCGCCGCTGATCGTGTCGATCGCGTCTTCCTGATGGCAAAGCTCGCCCGTCACCGGGTTCACCCCGCAGCGCTGAAGCTGCATGAATTGCAGCAGCTTCCCCGGCACTTCTTTGTACGCATCATCGCCGATGGTAAGTGGCAGTGACTGGATATCCTCGAATTGGATCGTATATCGGCCGGCTTGTTTGAGGTCTGAGAAGTCGAGCCGGTAGTTGTGTGCGAATGGGCCCCACGCGCCCTGATCTTCACCGATGTCTGCTTTAAATGAGCCGACCGAGAACTCACCTTCAAGCGGCTGATCACTTGAAAGGATCGCGATCTTCGGATCGTCCGTCAGGTACCCGATCTGGTTGGCGCGGATCCAGGATTCGGCGTTAGCGGTGGGGGCAATGTATGCAATACACAACAACAGCAGCAGCAGCAACAGATTCAATCGCATGGCTAGGCTCCAAGACCATTGAGGGTCCAAGCCCGACATTGTACGGATTGAATCAGGCAGATGGGTAGCGCACAGAAAAACCCGCTGCTCGCGGGCTGCTGTGCAACCGAATCGAGACAGTAACGGGTTATTCGCTCATTCGATTTTGCTTATCAGGCGGTCTGCAGTGTCAATGCCGGGCCCTGTTCTGTCTGCTTGGCGTCGAGCGTGTGTTTGCTGAGTTCTTCCGCCAGTTGCTGATCGAGCAGGAGGATGATTCGACCTTCGTGCTCAAGCTGCTGGTCGTTTTCACGGGGCTTATCCATCGTGATTTCCAGGCCCTGTTGTCCCGGGACGAAGCGCAGCGCCGCGTCATCGGGGGCGTTGGCCTTATCGAGTATGCTTTGAAGGTGTGTGCCGGCCGCTTCGGTGATGGTCAACATGGTGTTGGTCCTTTCCGCGCGTCTATGCCGCAGACACCCGAGCCACTTCGGCCCGACCGCCCACAACAAGTATCTACCTCATCCCATGCATCGAGTTGGTGTGAGTCAAGGTTGGATGTCGGATTTTGTCGGAGATGTTTTGTTGCGCGCGGGATTACAGCCTGCGATACGACGCATCGCAGCTATAGAAGAGGGTGATTTGTGGCTATTGGCGGCTAGAGTCTTGGTGTCATATCGAAGGCGGCCATGTATAGACTTCGCCATTGTCTGGGGCCAGGTCGGCTTCGGTTACGTTCATCTGGATGTCGTATTCGAGCGAGGCGTCGACCTTCGGGCCGGTGAATGTGCCGGCAGTCGGCGCGGCGTATCCCGCTGTAGGTGAAGCGGCGACGGCGATGTGCCGGTTGCTCACTGCAAGACCGGTCGTCGGGTCGTAACCGCGCCATCCTGCGCCGGGCAGATACACCTCGGCCCATGCGTGAAGCTCACGGTGGCTGTCGTCCATCGCATCGAATGCATAACCCGATACGAAACGCGCCGCCAGGCCCACGGCTCGGCAGGCGTCGATGTAGAGCACAGCCGTGTCACGGCAAGTACCTTCGCCGCGTTCGAGCGTTTTCGTCGGGCTCCACGGATCACCCTTCGGCCGAACGATGTGGCGGATGTTTTCTCGCAGATGTCGGGCCAGATCGGATAGGAAGTGGACAGTATGACCGTCACACTGCTGGCGGACCTGTCGCGCAAGCGCATCGACTATCGGGTTGGGCATCGGACGATGGCGATAATGCTGTGTCGCGGATCGCACGGGTTCTTCGTACACCGCAGGCAGCGACTCAACGCCCGGATCGACAACGATAAAGTCGAACGGATTGTCTACCAGACAATCTACGATGGAGCGTGTCGTCAGCGTCAGTGTGGCGTGTTGTTTTTCAAACCAGAACCAGTGCCGGATGTTGCCGTGCAGGTCGAGGCAGTGCGTGTGGCGGGCCGGCTTCGGATCGGTCTGGATGCTGAAGTGAACCAGGCGCTGGTCGAAGCTGTTTCGTGGCTGTAAGCGCACGACGAGCTGATCCAGGCTGACGGGTGAAGAGTAGGTGAAGCGCGTCTGGTGGATGATGTCGTAACGCCTCGGCGCCACGGGGCTGGGCTTGCTGACGCTGGTCATGATGGTTGTGTCTGTTTCGGGCATGGTCATAGGTGCTATCGCTGTCATTGTTGTTGCGAGCTTTCTTGCATGGCGGCCCAGCCTGGGTCGGCCGCGGATTCAAACTGGAAGAAACAGTCGTTCATTCAAAAATCATCGCTCTGATATCCATCCAAGCTCATGGTCAGGCTCCGGGGTTGCCTGTAAAGCGCGCATCCACGCACGGGTAAACGCCGGGAGTGCCCAAACGTTGGGCCCCGGGTGACCGTTTATGCGTCCCTGCGGCGGTTGATAGTGATAGAAACAAACAGCGTGCCAGAAGGTGATTGATTGCTGGATTAGCTCTTTTCAGACGATCGATTCAAACGCGCCGGGGTAATGGCGGATGATGGGGGCTTTTCCTTCGGGCAGGTTCACTGCGATGACATCAAAGCGGATGGGTTTGTCTTGTAACTTGTAGCGGCGCACGAGTTGGGCGGCGAGGGCGGTCAGTTTCTTTTGCTTCTTCGGATTTACACGAAGTTCAGGGCGTGCGCCAGGGTCTTCAGCGGTTTTGACTTCGATGATGACGACGGTTCGGCCGTCCGGCGCGATGGCGATCAGGTCGATCTCGCCGTAGCGGTTGCGGAGATTGCGGGCGATGATGCGGTAGTTGTTTTGCTTGAGGTAGTCGGCGGCGGCGCGTTCGCCGCGTGGGCCGGTGGCGGACCGTTTTTGGTGATGGGCCCGGATGGAGTCGAGCAGTTGAGTCAGGCGCCTAAATGGGGGAGGGGGCGGCATGGAGGTCTTCCCGGAGATCCCGGAGAGATCCCGGCCAAAGCCCATTGGGCCATGACCGGGCTTTAGTCATCAGTCATCATTGTGTTTCGGTGCGGGCGTAGCGGTCTTCGGCGATTTCGACGAGGGTTTGGGCCATCTGCTCGATCGAGTTGTAGCTGCCTTTCTCGAATAGCTCCTCGCGGTATCGCTGGGTTTGTTCGCGGAGTTGCTGCTCAAACAGGAGGTTATGGATCTCGGTCTGCACCTGCATCAGCGACCGGCCTTCTGCTTCATTGATCTTGTCCACCGCGACGAACCACTGGCGATTGCCGACGGTTAATGGCCCGACGTATTCCCCGGCCTTCAGATCGAGTGTGGCCTGGTTGACCTGTTCATCTGCAAAAAGCTGCTTGCCCGCCATATCGCCCATCAGTCCGCCTTGATCCGGCCTGAACTTATTACGTTGATCGGCCGCCGCTTCGGTGAACGGTGTTCCGCCCGCCAGCAGGTCGCTGATGTACTGTACATCTTCCTCTGATTCGACCTGGATCACACGGACGCTGCGCGAAGCGGGCCTGTTGAATTCGTCGTAATGATCCTGGTAATAGCGTTTGATGTCTCTGCGGGTAACGTTGACCATCGGGCGGAGTTTCTGGCGCATATAGCGTTGTACGACCATAGCCTGGCGCCAGTTTTCAAGCATCTCATCCAGGCCCATGCCTTTCTGGCGTTGCAGTACCGCTTCCGCGACGGCCGCGGACCCTTGGCCGTACTCACGCAGCAGTTGTTCGCGTTGCTTGGTCATGGCGACGGCCAGGCCCTGGCGTTCCTGGTCGGAAAGATCGCGTTGGGCTTCGCCGTAGATCAGGGCGTCGGTGACCATGCCGTTGAGCCGGACGACGATGCGCTCAGCGGCGCGTTTGCGGAACTCGCTTAAGGATAATTCACGCCCCCATTGGGCGAGTGTTTCGCTGAGTTGCTCGTCGAAGACATCATTGGTGTAAATGGCGCGGCCGTTGACCTGCCCGATCATGCCGTCGATGCTGTAGGTTTGTGCTTGCGCGCCGGTAGGGGAAAGTGCAAGGCAGAAAACACTCAAGACGATCAGGGCGTAAATCTTTTTTTGCATGGCTTTAAGTGTAGATACGGTCAATCGGTACGGCAACGCGCGTGAAGGATGCTCGCGAAAAACGCCTTCATCTTTGTCGTCCGGCTACTTATCGGGTTCCTGCGCGTTAACTATTTAATATAATTAAATATATAGTTATCTGTTTCGGGGTGAACGAATTGTTGTCGATTGTCATGTCCGCAAGATGTCTGAAGTCGTATGGGTGCTGATCGGATGGTGTGTATCGTGGGGTGGATGATGCGATGTGCGCCGCGATGAACCCTGAACAACACAATACTTATTTAAAGATCACTTCCTCTTCTTTATAAATCGTTATGATGCCCGATCGTTGTTGACCGATTGATGTCTCAATCGATCTGGGCTGACTTTTGTCATCGGAGTGACAGTTCGTTATTGTTCTCAGCATACGGCGTGTTCGGCAAGGTGCACGACCGTAGCGGGTTGTTCAGACTCCCTGTATCCATCCATCTTGCGAGGCGGATCTTTAGACTCACATGGCCAACGAGCAGACACCGTCCGACAAGTTCGTATTTCCGAAGTGGGCGAATTACTTACTACCGTTCATCGTTCTGAGTGCGGTGGGAGGTGGAGCCTTCGCACCGGCGGTGGTGGGTTTGGCGTTCTCAGCCAACACGCTGAACGTCGGTTATGCGCCCGTGCAGCCGGTTCCATATAGTCACGCGCTGCACGTCGGCGAGCTTGGCATGGATTGCCGGTACTGCCACACGACCGTGGACGACGCGTCGTTCGCCGCGATCCCGCCGACACAGACGTGCATGAACTGCCACACCTCGATCTGGCCCGACAGTGAACGTATTCAGCCAGTGAAAGAGAGCTACGAAACGGGCGAGCCGATCGAGTGGGTCAAGGTTCATGACCTGCCGGATTACGCGTACTTCAATCACTCGGCCCACGTGAACAAGGGCGTAAGCTGCGTGAGTTGCCACGGCCGTATCGACAAGATGGAAGTGGTCACGCAGGCCAAGCCGCTGAGCATGGGCTGGTGCCTGGACTGCCACCGCGAGCCCGAAAAGCACCTGCGTCCACTGGACAAGGTGACCGACCTTGCCTGGGAGCCTGAGCGGGAGCCCGGCGAGACCGCCGAAGACGCACAACTGCGGATCGGTCTGTTTATGAAAGACAAACTGGATATTCACGACGAAGCCTATATGACGAGTTGCTCCACGTGCCACAGGTAAACCAGAACACAACCGGTAGCGAATACTGGCGCAGCCTCGAAGAATACGCGAAGGCGCCTGAAGTCGCGGAACTGCTCAAAGAGGAGTTCCCGGGGTATGACCCCGACGATGTGCTGACCGTATCGCGTCGGCGTTTCGTGCAGTTGATGGCGGCTTCGATGTCGCTTGCGGGCCTGACGCTGACGGGCTGTCGGCGTTGGCCACAAGAAAAGCTTGCGCCTTTCGCATCACGCCCCGAAGGGCAGACGCCCGGCGTGCCCACGTACTACGCATCCATGATCGAGCAGGGCGGTGTCGCCAACGGCGTACTGGTCACCAGCTTCGATGGCAGGCCGATCAAAATCGAAGGCAATCCGCTGCACCCCGGCTCGCTGGGCGCGACCGATGCCTTCACGCAGGCCAGCGTCCTGCAGATGTATGACCCCTACCGTCTGCGCCAGATCACCAGGGGCAAGGATGACGGCGACGGTTCCAAGCCGACTTGGGATGAATACTTCAAGTACGCAGCCGAGCAGGGCAAGTCGCTTCGTGATAACCCCGGCGCGTTTGCCGTGCTCTCTCAGCCCAGCTCAAGCCCATCGCTTGAGCGTCTCAAGGATGCGCTGCTCTCGGCGTTCCCGGGAGTGAGTTGGTACGAGTACGAACCGATCAACCGTGACAACGAGATCCAGGGCGCGATCGAAGCCTTCGGCAAGCCCGTCAGGCCTCAGTACCACTTGGACAAGGCGCAGGTCATCGTCAGCCTCGACAGCGACCTTTTAGGTTGCCACCCCAACCAGGTGCGTCACGCTCGCGACTGGGCCAATGGCCGTAAGAGTGCGGATGAAGGCACGATGAGCCGGCTGTACATCGCGGAAAGCACGATGACAATCACCGGCTCGGTCGCGGATAACCGCCTCCCGACCCGGTCGGCGAAGATCGGCGGCCTCGTGCAGGCTATGGCTCAACAACTGGGCCTGATGCCCGGCCAATCATCGCTAAATGGTGCGAGCACGTTCGTTCAGGCGGCCGTGCACGATCTCGAAAAACACCGTGGCACGAGCCTGATTGTCGCGGGGCCGAACCAGCCACCGGAAGTACACGCCCTGTGCTGGGCACTGAATGACGCCCTCGGCAACATCGGCAAGACGGTCGACGTGACCGATGAGCCCAAGGTTCTCGGCGGCTCGGGTGCCGGCTGCTTCCGTGACATCGCTCAGCTCAGCAACGGCATTGAAGAGGGCCGCGTCAAGCACCTGTTGATTCTCGGCGGCAACCCCGCGTACGACGCGCCTGCCGACTTGGACTTTGCCGGCAAACTCGACAAGCTCGAATCCGCGATCCACCTCACCGAATACCGCAACGAAACCTCGCGCCGTTGCCACTGGCAACTGCCCAAGGCCAACTACCTTGAGTGCTGGGGTGACGGCCGGGCGTGGGACGGCACACTGAGCATTCAGCAGCCGTTGATCCTGCCGATCGCGCGTAAGGGTGCTGAATCAAAGAGCCCGATCGAATTGCTCGCCATGATGCTCGGTGAGAAAGAAGCCGACGGCTACACGCTCGTGCGTCAGACGATGGCTCAGTTCCTGCCGAGCACGGGCTTTGAAAACAACTGGCGAAAGGCACTGCATGAAGGCGTCGTGCCGGACTCTGCATTCAAACCTTTGACTGCTCGGCCCAAGACGGCGAACGAGTTGGTGCCGCCCGCGCTTGCCGAAACGCAGGGCTACGAAGTCACCTTCATCGCCGACCCGTCGATGTATGACGGACGATATGCGGATAACGGCTGGCTTCAGGAAACACCCGGCCCGCTGACGAAGCTGACATGGGACAACGCGGCGCTGGTCAACATCGCCGACGCCCGAGAGCTTGGCGTTCGTAACGGCGACATCATCACGATCACGGTCGGAGAAAAGTCGCTGGAAATCGCGGCCTATCTGATGCCGGGCCAGGCACGCGGTTCGATCGCGTTGCCGCTTGGGTACGGGCGTACCGCTTCGGGCCCGATCGGTGTCAACGTCGGTTTCGATACTTACAAACTCCGCAGCAGCCAGAGGCCGGGCATCGCACGTGATGCGAAGATCGCCAAGACCGGCAAGACCTACAAGCTGGCGCTGACGCAGAACCACCACCTGCTTAATGACAACATCGGTATGGATCTGACCGAGGTGCGTGTCGGCCACAAGGGCGAGGCCGGCATGATCATTAAGGAAGCGAACTTCGAAGCGTACAAGAAAGACCCTGTACACTCGACGAAGATGCACGGCGAGCACGGCTCGGTGTCGCTTCAGTTGTGGGATGAGCCATACAAGACTGATCCGAAGCGTCCCGGCGGTCCCGAAGCATTCAACGAACCGCACGCCTGGGGCATGACGATCGACATGAACGCCTGCATCGGCTGCAACGCATGCGTCGTCGCCTGCCAGGCGGAGAACAACGTCCCGATCGTCGGCAAGGACATGGTCCTGATGAGCCGTGAGATGCAGTGGCTGCGGATCGATCGCTACTTCAAGAACGATCGCAAAGCCGACCCGGATGCGGAACATCCCGAGGTCGTGCATCAGCCGATGCTTTGTCAGCAGTGCGAGAACGCACCGTGCGAGCAGGTCTGCCCTGTCGCTGCGACGGTCCACGACGCCGAGGGGCTGAACGTGATGGTTTACAACCGCTGCATCGGCACGCGTTATTGCTCAAATAACTGCCCGTACAAGGTGCGCCGGTTCAACTACTTCGACTTCCACTCGCAGAACCCGCGCGGTACAGGCATCCCGGGCATGGCCGCCAAGCCGTGGCTGCTCATGCCGGACATGCAGCAGGAAGCGATGATCGACAAGATCAAACGGATGGTGTTCAACCCCGACGTCACCGTGCGGATGCGCGGCGTGATGGAGAAGTGCACCTTCTGTGTCCAGCGCATCAAGCGTCAGACCATCGACGCCAAGAACAAATGGGCCCGTGGCGAGCGTGACAAGATGACCGTCGACGACGGCGCAATCATCACCGCCTGCCAGCAGTCCTGCCCGACGCAGGCGATCACCTTCGGCGACCTGAACGACGCGAACAGCGAAGTCAGCCGAAACCAGCAGAACCCGCGTGGTTACAAGGTGCTCGATGGGTTGAATACAAGATCACGCACGCAGTATCTGGCCAAGCTCCGCAATCCCAATGCTTCGCTTGCAAGCACCGGCGGCGGGCATCATCAAAGTGAAGAGGCCTCCCATACACAGGAGGCACACAGCTAAGCCATGGCGACGATTTCTACCCAACCCGAAAAACCGCAGGTGTTGTTCGATAACACGACCGACGACCCGACACGCCGCGCACCGCTGGTGCTCGGGGATAACGACTTCACGAGCATCACGGACAAGGTCACCGGCATCGCCGCGGGCAAGCCGCCGGCCAAGTGGTGGATCGCCTTCCTGTTTGCTCTTTCCCTGCTGGGCATGCTCGGTGGCCTGATCGGCTACCTGGTCACGACCGGCCCCGGCGTCTGGGGTAATAACCAGCCCGTCAGTTGGGGCTTCCCGATCATCAACTTCGTGTTCTGGGTCGGCATCGGCCACGCCGGAACACTGATCTCCGCGATCTTGTTCCTGTTCCGTCAGAACTGGCGTACCGCGATCAACCGTTTCGCCGAGGCGATGACGATCTTCGCCGTCATGTGTGCGGGCCTGTTCCCCGGTATCCACGTCGGTCGTCCGTGGCTTGCCTATTGGCTGCAACCGATTCCCAACCAGATGGGCATGTGGCCGCAGTTCCGATCGCCGCTGCTTTGGGACGTGTTCGCCGTTGGTACTTATGCGACCGTTTCCGCACTGTTCTGGTACGTCGGCATGATCCCGGACCTTGCGACGCTGCGTGACCGATGCAAGAACAAGTACGGCCAGTTTGCTTACGGTCTGTTCAGCCTCGGCTGGACCGGTTCTTCACGCCACTGGCACCGTTATGAAAAGGCCTACCTGCTGCTGGCAGCTTTGGCGACCCCGCTGGTGCTCTCCGTGCACTCGGTGGTGTCCTTCGACTTCGCTATCTCTCAATTGCCCGGCTGGCACACCACGATCTTCCCGCCTTACTTCGTTGCCGGTGCTATCTATGGCGGATTCGCGATGGTGATTACCCTCGCCGTTCCCGCCCGCGCGATGTTCGGCATTAAGGACATCATCACCGATCGGCACATCGAAAACTGCTGCAAGGTCATGCTCGGTACGGGCATGATTGTGACCTACGCTTACAGCATCGAATTCTTCGTTGCCTGGTACTCCGGCCACCACTACGAGCAGGCCGCGTTCCTGAATCGTCTGATGGGCCCGTATGCCTGGGCATACTGGACGATGATCTTCTGTAACTGCGTCGGGCCGCACGTGCTCTGGTTCAAGAAGGCAAGGCGGTGGACGCCCACGATCATGTTCGCCGCGATGTGCGTGAACGTCGGCATGTGGTTCGAGCGTTATGTGATCGTCGTGACAAGTTTGCAGCGGGACTTTCTGCCGTCGAGCTGGGCCCTGTTCAAACCGACATGGGTCGACTACGGGATGCTGATCGGGTCGTTCGGCCTGTTCTTCACGTTCTTCCTCTTGTTCTGCAAGTTCCTGCCGGTGATCGCGATGGCGGAAGTCAAGACCGTGATGCCGCAGGCCCACGACATCGTTCACGATCCCGATGAGCCGTACAACCCCGACGAGGATCAGGCGGACTACCGTCCGGACCGTCCGCACTATGAATGGGGGAAGAAGCGATGACACAGGTTCTCACCCCACCCACCGAAGATGTGGCGACCGAGGCACCGGGCAAATTGCACGGGATCATCGCCGAGTTCGAAACCGTCAACGACATCATGCGTGCGGCCAAGAAGACGCGCGATGAAGGTTTCAAGCATTGGGATGTGCACAGCCCGTTCCCGATCCACGGCATCGACTCGGCGATGGGTATCCGCGCCACGATCCTGCCTTGGATTGTCCTGGCTTGTGGGGTGACCGGCACCATGGTCGGCTTAGGCCTGGCGATCGGAACGATGGCGACCAGCGGGATCGACCTGCCCGGCTTGCCCGGCGCGGCCGCCCCGATCCGTGGCTATAAGTTCCTGATCTCGGGTAAGCCCTTCAACAGCCTCGCGGCGTTTATCCCGATCGCGTTCGAGACGACGATTCTGCTCTCAGCGTTCGGGGCCGTGTTCGGGATGCTGCTGTTGAACCGGCTGCCCAAGCTGTACAACCCGCTGCTTAAGAGCAAGAACTTCAGGCGTTCGACCGCCGACCGCTTCTTTATCGAAGTGCAGGCGCGCGATATCCGGTTTGATAAGGATAAGACGGCTGAGTTCCTTAAAGGACTTGGCGCAACGTCGATTGAACTGATTGAAGACTAAACGTGCGGCGTGTGCCGCACACAGGTGAACAGAGATAACGATGATCAAGTGGATCGTTGAAGAATTCAAACTCCCGGCCCCGCCGTTCTGGCTGATCGCGGGGATATTGATCCTGCTGAGCCTGCATCTGGTTCCGCTGGCGTTCATCGCCCGCGCGCGGGTGACGGATTCGACCAAGCCGCGCGTCCACATGTTCCTGGATATGGACCAGCAGACCAAGCTCAAGGCTCAGGACGACTCGCCTGTCTTCGCTGACGGCAGGGCGATGCGCGAGCCCGTACCCGGCACTGTCGCGTGGGGTAAGAATCCCGAAGTTCCGAGTGCTGATGCGCTCGCCCAGGATGATCATTACTACCGCGGCTACCGCAACGAGAAAGATGCGTCCGGCCAAACCGTTACGGTCTACTACGAAGGTTTCCCGGAAAACATCGTCGTTAATGAAGCCCTGCTGAAGCGAGGCCAGGCGAAGTTCAATACCTACTGCTTCCCGTGCCACGGCTACGGCGGCGCCGGCAACGGCCCGATCCACCAGCGCGCGGTGAAGATCAAAGCGGTGTGGGTCCCCCCGAGCAACCTGACCGACGAAGAGCGTTCGGCAAGGCCGGCGGGACATATTTTCAACACGATCACCAACGGTATCCGCAACATGGCCGCTTACGGCAAGCAGATCCCGGTGGAAGACCGCTGGGCGATCGTCGCCTACGTCCGGTCGTTACAGAAGGTCAAAGATGCCCCGACAGGGCAGTAAGCACTTGTAATAGGGAGCGACAGTCTTGGCTCATCATCACGAGCCCATCCTGCATGACGACGACAAACGCCGGCTCGGCGCGGGCGCGCGGTCGTTCGGGCTGACAGCGATTGTGGTAGGCGTCATCGCGCTGCTTCTGGCGCTGGGCTTGAGCATGCTGCAGGGCGGAGGGCTTGAGCGATTCGGTTACGCCTATGTCCTGAACTTCGCGTATGTCTTAAGCATCGCGCTGGGTGGGTTGTTCATCGTGCTCGTGACGCACCTGTTCCGAGCCGGTTGGGTCGTGGCGGTGCGTCGTATTGCCGAGGTCATGGCCGCGACCACTTCGGTCATGATTGTGCTTTTCATCCCGGTACTGCTGTACGTCCTGATGGGCAACGGCATGCTGTATCCCTGGGCGAGCGATAAATACACCAACCCCGAAGCGGCTGAACACGCTGCGGCCGTGGAATCACACGACGCCCGGATCATCACCGTCGCGAACGAAGAACACGGCGCCGCGGCTGAATCTGCAGCCGATCACCCCGAAGCCGTTGACGAACATGCGGCCGAGATGGATCACGGTGATGGTGAAGCACACGGTCAGATCGCCGAAAACATGCACTACAAACAGGCCCTGACCGATGAATTGGTCCCGGGCAAGCAGCCTTACCTGACCAAGTGGTTCTTCACACTGCGTTGGACCATCTATTTGTTGGTCTGGTCCGGCCTGGGCCTGTGGTATCTGAAGACATCCTCGAAGCAGGATCACGTCACGCTAGAAAGCGGCGAGGCGCCGAAGATGACCCGCAAGATGGAAGTCCTCGCTGCGCCGGGCACATTCCTCTTCGCGATCACGCTGACCTTCGCAGCATTTGATCTTTTGATGTCGATGGACCCGGCGTGGTTCTCGACGATGTGGGGCGTGTACTATTTTGCCGGCTGTGCCCTGGGCTCGATCGCGACGCTGATCCTGGCTTTGATGGCTTTGCAGAAGTTCGGCTACCTGCCCAGCGTCTCGGATGAGCACTACCACGACTTGGGCAAGCTGCTGTTCGCCTTCGTCTTTTTCTGGGGTTACATCGCGTACAGCCAGTTCATGCTGATCTGGTACGGCAACATCCCGGAAGAATCCTACTGGTTCGAACTGCGTGGCATGACCACACAGCAGGGCAATCCCTTTGTCTCGGGTTGGACCTGGGTTGGCGTCGCGCTACTATTTGGACACCTGCTGATCCCGTTCCTGGGGCTCTTGTCCCGGTGGGTGAAGCGTAGTCGGCCGTTGCTGGCGTTCTGGGCGGTGTGGCTGCTGGTGATGCACTGGATCGACCAATGGTGGGTCGTCATGCCGAATTACTCAACCCCGAATCCACAGGTCCCGACGGTGGAACTGTTGTGCCTGATCGGCCTGGGCGGGATCGCGGTCGGCGCTGCCGTGCAGCGTGCAACCAAGCAGGGCCTGATCGCTGCGGGCGACCCGAGGCTTGGCGATTCGCTTGGCCACGTCAATATGTATTGATGAATTGAAGGAACTGTAAACGATGCCCTCCGGCTCACACGACATCAACGTCAAACTGCTCGCCCTGATGGGCATCGTGAGCACGATCCTCGTGTTCTCGCTGGTCGTCGCGGCGCAGGCGTGGTTCCGTTACGAATTTGCCCTGGAGAATGAACGCAAATTTGTCAATGTGCCGTTCCGTCCGCTGGTGAAACTGGAAGAAGAACAGTTGGCTGAGTTGAACAAGCGGGTGATGACCGCAAGTAGCGAGACGACCGCTATCGACTGGGCGATGCAGCAAGTGGTGAAAGAGCATGCCCAACACTAAGACGCATTAACGTTTGTTAAACCATGCGATTGATTACAACCGCGACAACACGACTGCTGGCCCTTACCCTGATCCTGGGTACAGCGATCGTCGCGCTCGGCCAAGCTTATACGCCGCAATCGTCCCCGGCTCCCGCCGATGCCAAGCCGCAGCAGCTTGAAGGCGTCGAGATGGATTACCACCTCGGCGATCAGGTTTCGCCCGACCTGGTCTTCACCGATCAGGACGGCAACCGCGTCAAGCTGGGTGACTTCCTCGACGGCAAGCGCCCTGTCGTGCTGCAACTGGGCTACTACAAGTGCCCTATGCTCTGCGGGCTCGTTTTCCAGGGATTGAACAAGGTCGCATCCGAAACGAGCCTGAAACTCGGTGAGGACTACCAGATCATCACCGTCAGTATCGATCCGGCTGAGCAGCCATCGCTGGCCCGACAGAAGCGTTCGATGGCGGTCAAGGATCTTGACATCGTTGAGGGCGAAACCGGCTGGTACTTCATGACCGGTGAGTCGCACATGATCGAACGGCTTGCCGATGAAGTCGGCTTCGGATTCAAATGGGTCCGTGAACAGCAGCAGTTCGCACACCCCGCGGTCATCATGATCCTCTCGCCCGACGGCAAGATCACACGCTATCTCTCCGGGATTAACTACGAAGAACAGACATTCCGCCTGTCGCTGGTCGAAGCGTCTGAGGGTAAGGTCGGCACCTTGAAGGACCAGTTCCTCTGGACGTGCCTGCATTACGATCCGAGCGTCGGCAAGTATTCAATGACGGCGATGGGCATCATGCGTATCGGCGGGGTGCTGACGGTGGTCATTCTGGGCGGGGTTATCGGATTTTTCTTGTGGCGGGAATACCGCCGACGGGCTAAGACACATGCACACACAGCCGCGGATGTCGCGGCACAGGGCTCTTGAGCCTAAGGGATAAACAAGCGGATGCTGGCGATCCTTGCACAAGCTGATAAGACCTTCTTCCTGCCTCCCGCGCGGTCGACGATCGCGCCGGCGCACGACGGGCTGTACCACTTCGTGCTTTGGATGAGTATTTTCTTCACCGCACTGATCGCAGGGCTATTGATTTACTTCGTGATCAAGTACCGCCGAAAGAGCCCGCACGATGTGCCCGACGGGCCGACCCACTCCACCGCGATCGAACTGGGCTGGACACTGCCGCCGTTGATTCTCGTGATGGTCATCTTCACATGGGGTTTCCGCGGCTTCATCAACCTGAATCAGGCGCCCAACAGCGCTTACCAGGTGGTTGTCACGGCCACGAAGTGGAACTGGGCGTTTACCTATGAAGGCGGCGAAAACGACGGCGAACTGCACGTCCCGGTGAACACGCCCATCAGCCTGGTCCTGACCAGTAAAGATGTGATCCACAGCTTCTACGTCCCCGCGTTCCGCGTGAAGAAAGACGTTGTACCCGGCCGATTCAACAAGACCTGGTTCGAGGCGACGGAGGTTGGAGAGTATCAACTGTTCTGCGCCGAGTATTGTGGCCAACAGCACTCGACGATGATCACGAAGGTTGTGGTCGAGCCGATGGACGACTTCCTGGCCTATCTGGAAGAACGCGGCAAGTGGTGGGAAGGGCAGAAGCCGATCGACGTCGGCAAGACCGTCCATCAGGAAAAGGGCTGCGTCGCGTGTCACTCACTCGACGGCACGGCCGGGACGGGCCCGAGTTGGAAAGATGTGTTCAATAACGAGCGCATGTTCGCTGATGGTACGAAGCTGGTTGCCGACGAAGAATACATCCGCGATTCGATCCTGAATCCCGGTAACCACATCGTCGCAGGCTACGAAAACGTCATGCCGACCTTCCAGGGCCAGATCAAGGATCAGGAGATCCTCGGCGTGATTGAACTGCTCAAGTCGATCAGCTCCAAGTACGAGGGCTTCGTGCTTGAAGAGATGCCGACCGACGAACCGGCGAACGGTGCGGGTGAGTCCGCCCCTGCAGAAGAAGGCGCCGCGACCGAAAGCGGAACAGAATCCGAAACAAAGACGCAAGAGTAAGCGATTTTAATAATTATGCCCGGCGAAACCGGGTGGGCGGAACGAGGATAGAGCGATGACAGTCATTAACGACCCGGTCAAGGCGGGGGTGTACGGCGGGCAGGAGCAGTCCGGCACGAACTACATCAACAACAGCAAGGGCATCATGTCCTGGCTGCTGACGCTGGACCATAAGCGCATCGCGCTGATGTATATGGTTACCGTGCTCGGCGCTTTCCTGCTGGGTGGATCGTTTGCGATCATCCTGCGGACGATGCTCTTTGCCCGTGCCGTCACCGAAACGCCCATCTCCCCATCAACGCAAGACCTCTACAACCAGTTCTTCACGCTCCACGGCGCGATCCTGGTCTTCATGTTCATCATCCCCGCCGTCCCGGGCATCCTCGGCAACTTCGTTTTACCACTCATGCTCGGCGCGAAGGACGTGGCCTTCCCCCGGTTGAACCTGTTGAGCTGGTACTGCTACATGGGCGGCGGGGCGTTCTTCCTGTTTGTCCTGCTGAACGGTGGGCTCGATACGGGCTGGACCTTCTACACGCCTTACTCGACTTCGACGACCACAAGCGTGACCGCTGCGACGCTTGGCGCGTTTATCCTCGGCTTCAGTTCGATCCTGACGGGCTTGAACTTCATCGCGTCGATCCACATGCTCAGGCCCAAGGGTATGGGCTGGTTTGATATGCCGCTGATGCTCTGGGCGCTGTACGCGACGAGCGTGATCCAGGTGCTGGCGACGCCCGTGTTGGCGATCACGCTGCTGCTTCTCGCGGCAGAGCGCGTCTTCGGCGTCGGCATCTTCGATCCGGCGCTGGGCGGTGACCCGGTGCTTTACCAGCACTTCTTCTGGTTCTACTCACACCCGGCCGTGTACATCATGATCCTGCCGGCGATGGGCATCGTCAGCGAGTTGATCGCGGTGTTCAGCCGACGGCACATCTTCGGCTACAGCTTCATCGCTTTCAGCTCCGTCGCGATCGCGCTACTCGGCTTCCTGGTCTGGGGACACCACATGTTCACCAGCGGCCAGAGCGCCATGACCAACGCGATCTTCAGCCTGATCACCTTCAGCGTCGCCATCCCCTCGGCGATCAAGGTCTTCAACTGGCTGGCGACCATGTACAAAGGCTCCATCCTGCTGGCGACGCCTATGCTCTACGCGCTGGCGTTTATCTGGCTGTTCACCATCGGCGGACTCACCGGCGTTTTCCTCGGCTCGCTTTCGCTGGACATCATGGCTCACGACACCTACTTCGTTGTCGCCCACTTCCACTACGTCATGGTCGGGTCCATGCTCACCGCCTTCCTCGGCGGGATGTACTACTGGTGGCCCAAGATGTTCGGCAAGATGTACTCCGAGAAGGTTGCCAAGATCGCGTGGTTCCTGATCTTCGTCGGCTTCAACATGACGTTCTTCGTGCAGTTCGTCGCCGGCAGCCAGGGCATGCCCCGTCGTTACGCCGACTTCATCCCCGAGTACGCCTTGTACCACCAGATATCCACGATCGGTTCGTACATCCTGGCGATCGGCCTGTTCGTCGTGCTGTTCAACTGGATCCACTCGCTGCGGTTCGGCAAACCTGCGCCGCAGAACCCCTGGGGCGGCAACACGCTGGAATGGCACACGTCCAGCCCGCCGCCGCATGAGAACTTTATCCATGACCCGCCGGTGTCTGATCCTTACGTGATGGGCGCCTGGGACTACGACGAAGCGGGCGAGTGTTACGTTTATAACGAAGCCAAGGCGGCCGAGCTCGCCCTGCGGGAGCATCATTGATTGCCGAATGGACCGACTGTCACAGATCCATTTAACTGAATGACGAATGATAAGTGCACGAATGTCGAATGAATACTCAAATGACGAATGTCCGAAGGCGGTCGATTGCTCCACTTTATCATTGGGGCATTCGGCATTCTTTCGGCATTCGTGGATTCGTCATTCGTGCATTACAACCCCGCACCCGCTTTGATCGGTCAGTTTGAGTAAACAACCCATGAGCCACGCTGATACACATAATGACCACGCGGACCATCCCCCGCACTTGGCGCACCACTTCGAGACGCCCAAGCAGCAGTTCGAATCGGGCAAGCTCGGGATGTGGGTCTTCCTCGCCACCGAAGTGCTGATGTTCGGCGGGCTGTTCTGTGCCTACGCCATCTACCGTGGTAACCACCAGGATGTTTTCCTCTACGGCTACGGCGCGCTGGACAAGATGTGGGGCGCGACCAACACCGTCGTCCTGCTGGCTAGCTCGCTAACAATGGCCTGGGCCGTCCGCGCCGCACAACTCGGCAAGCAGAAGCTGCTGTTGACCATGCTCTTTTTGACCTTCATGGGCGGCGTCGGGTTCATGTGCATCAAAGGTGTTGAATACTACGCCAAGTGGGATCATCACCTGTTCCCCGGCACGAAGAACGCGTTCTACTTCGAAGCGTCGGGTCAGGCCAAGTACCCCGAAGCGCTCGAACACGCCATTGCTTACATCGACAGCAAAAACACCGGCGGGCATGCCACAGGATCACACGCTCAGCACACCGAGATGGCTGAACGCGGCGAGGCTGAATCCACCGCATCAGAAGCAGCTCATGCCGAAGAGGTCAAACCGACCATCGTCCACGCCGCGTTCGCGCCGCCGGCCGATGTCTCACTGATAAAGCCGCCGCCGAGTCCGGCAGACCATGGCGTCGTTGATTCCGCGATCGACAATGCCGGTATCTCCGAGACGCGCAACGCCCAACATACTCAACTCACATGGGACAGCCTCAAGCCGGAAGAGCAGAAGAAGGTGCACCTGTTCTTCGACATCTACTTCATGATGACCGGATTGCACGGCATCCACGTGCTCGTCGGCATGGCGGTGATCGCCTGGCTCTTCCTCAAAGCACGCAAGGGCGTCTTCGGCAAGGACTACTTCACCCCCGTCGACGTCGGCGGCCTGTACTGGCACCTGGTCGACCTGATCTGGATCTTCCTGTTCCCCCTGTTGTACCTGATCCATTGATGAGCCGTTAGCCATTAGCCGTTAGCTCTTAGCACAGACATATAACCGATACCCGATACCCGAGCGACGAACCATGAGTGATGCAGCAACACACGACGACCACCACGACTCGATCGGCCACATCTCACCGCCGTTTCTGCTCATCGGCGTGTTTGTCGTGCTGATCGCCTTGACCGTGCTGACCGTGGCGGTGACGTTCGTCGACTTAGGCTCGGCCAACATCTGGATCGCGCTGGGTGTTGCTGTCGCCAAGGCCGCACTGGTCGCGCTCTACTTCATGCACCTGCGCTACGATGCGCCGTTCAACGGGCTTATCCTCGTATCCGCGATGCTCTTCCTCGCGATCTTCATCGGCATCTCGCTGATGGATACCGGTGATTACCAACAGAACGTCCCGGCCCCGCTGACTGTCCGACCCGCTCAATAGCTCGCGCGACCGGACTCATCGTGTAATGCCTATGATCCATTAGCCCGCGGGCAACGCCCGCGCGGCAGACCTGTAATTGTGCCGTAAGCAACTTAACCATGACCCAGGCCAACCAACCAACCGGCATCTTCCAGAAAAGGCATTCGCACCTGCCGCCCGGCACCGGTACGCTCGGGATGTGGCTGTTCCTGATCGCACTGGGCATCCTCTTTGCTTCGTCGATGGTCGGCTACCTGGTTATCCGCCTTGTCACGCTCGAGCCCGGTATCGATGCGATTACCGGCCAGGTTGTCCGACAAGCCGGCCCGCCGCTCGGTTCGATACAGGTCCCGGTCGGCCTCTGGATATCAACTACCATCATCCTCGCGTCCAGCTTCAGCATGCACCTGGCGCTGCGCGCGATCCGTTACGAACGTCAAACCATCTTCCGGCAATGCCTCGCCGTCACCTGTGCGCTGGCGGTGATGTTCCTTGTCATCCAGACACCCAGTCTCTGGAAGCTGCTGCAGCAGAATATTGCCTACATGGATCAACTCCGTGAAGACTCCACCATCGGCCTGCTTCCCTACGGCATGATGTTCTTTCTGATCTTAGTACACGCACTTCACCTGCTCGGTGGCATGATTCCTCTCGGCTTTATCACCAAAAAGGCCTGGCGACACGGCTACGACCACGAGTCCTGCAGCCCCGTTAAATACATGACGATGTACTGGCACTTCCTCGACATCGTCTGGATATGCCTCTTCGCGGGGATGTTGTTGATTGGGTAGGATAGTCCACATGGGTTGTGATGCAGTACCCTTGTGCTGTGCGGCCACCATCTGTGTAGACGATTAATGATGTTCCAAAAGCAGCAGAGAATTCGAGCGACCACACAAAGCATCAAGACTCCCCGCGCCCCCTGGATATTGTCTACGATCGCACTCATCCTTTTTGCGGTTCCTATTGGTTGGATGTGGCTTCTAGATGATCACAAAGACGACATACTTTTTGGCCCTGTTCTCGTGCTTGGGATTATTCCTGCGGCGGTGGCTTGGGGTATGTCACTCATATTGAGCGGTATGGGCATCGCTCGCTCAATCAGTCTCTGGCGCAAAAACGTTGTCTCTGATCGTCGCGAATTGAATAGATTCTCCGTCATCTACGTCATTCTGATTACGTCACTGATCCTGTTGACCTCGGCATATCTCTCCATTTACATACTATCTTCCGGTCTGGACGGTCTTAGTCGCATATACAATTGAGACCTATCAAATAAAAGCGGCCCTCCACTTGATCAGTGAAGGGCCGCATCAATGCGATGGTATTTCTGATATTTATCCCCACACCTTATTAAACGCATCGACCGCTGCGCCGCTTTGGACGCTGAAGCCCTGTGCGTTCAGTTCGACTTCGATCGCCGCCAGCGCCGCGCGGGTGTCTTCGTGGTCGACGTAGCCCATGTGGCTGAGGCGGAAAATCTTACCCTTCCATTTTGCGCCGCGCCCGTCTTGCCCGCCGGCGATGTGGATGCCGTGGTTGTCACGTAGTGCGCCGCGGAACTTCGAGTCATCCACGCCGTCGGGATAGTACAGGCCGGTGACCGAATCGCTGGGGCTGGAGCTGATCAGCTTCAGGCCGATCGCTGTCAGTGCTGCGCGCGTGGCTTCGGCCAGCTTGCGCGTCCGGGTGACCGTGCCTTCGATCGTGTTCTCGAAGATGATGTCCAGCGCCACCTTCTGGCCTCGGATCAGCGAGACCGGCGGGGTAAATGGCACATCGTTCTTCTGCCAGCTCTTGACCCACTTACGCAGGTCCAGGTTGTAGTATGCGCCGGCTGGGACTTCTTCCAGACGCTTCATCGCGCGATCGCCCAGCCCGACATAACCCAGGCCCGGCGGGAGCATCATCGCCTTCTGCGAACCGGTCACCAATGCGTCGATCCCCCAGGCGTCCATCTCGCACTCCAGAGCGCCCACAGCCGTGATCCCATCGACCAGCAGCAGGGCGTCGGTCTTCTGGGTCAGCGCGGCGAGGGCCTTGATATCCGATGCTGTCGCGGTGGACGTTTCCGACCAGACGACGGTCACGACGCTGACGTCCGGGTTGTCCTTAAGAGCCTGCTCGACCTGGTCGACCGGGACGGGGTCGCCCCAAGGGGTGTCAATCTTGATCTGTTCGATGCCGAGGGTCTTGCCATAGACATCGTAGATATCCTGCCAACGCTCACCGAACTTGCCGCCGGAGACGGTGATGGCCTTAGAGCCCGGCTTGGCGAGGCTGATCTGCGAGGCTTCAAACGCGGTGGTGCCCGAACCGGCGATCGACAGGACGGGGCCCGAGGTCTTGAAGAGCTTCTGCAAGCCCTCGGAAACCTCTTTGAAGATGCCCTGGAACTGCTTGGTGCGGTGGTGGATGATCGGCTGAGCCATGGCTTCGAGCACGCGCGGGGGCACTGCTGTGGGGCCTGGGGTCAGCAAACGCTGGGTAGGGGCTGTCATCTCGTTCTGTCCTTGGTTAAGGCAGGGTGAAAAGCGGGTCCCGCGACATCGCAGCCGCGTCGAGAGGCGCAAACCTAGCCGCTGTCGGGTACGTGGTCAACTGGCCCCTTATTCGGGACGAATCCACACCAATTGGTCTGCCGGAAAAGCGCGTTTCAAACACTTTTTTTATGTTACATCGCCCCAACCCGCTTGATACCTTCGCCGGGCGAGTCTATGGTCGTTACTTAGTTCGTCATGGATTGACGGGCTGGGAAGTGGTTGTGGGGTTGTGACAGGTCCAGCGAACTCAAATCAGACATCAGGCGACGGGCGTATGTATGAGGATAGCTCCTCCAACGCCCGTATTGTCATGCGCCTGCTCAAGCTCGGTTGGAACTACAAGCTCCCGGCCCTGGGCGTGATCGGGTTGCAGTGTGTGCTGCTGGCCTTTGCGCTGTCCGGGCTTGGGCTGACGGGTCTGGGCATCGACGTTATCCGCAAGGGGCTGGATGAGAACGCGGCGGACCCCGCGTTCCCCTTTGGACTCGTCCCGCCGGGTGACTGGTCGGCGATGAAGACCGTATGCGTCGTCGCGGCCGCGGTGCTGGGGGTCGCGGCGATACGTTTCTACCTGGACAAGACCTCGCGCATCGCCAAGGCGATCCTCGTGCTGCGGATCATCGTGGACCTGCGTGCGAAGGTTTACGACAAGATGCAGCGGTTGAGCTTCAGCTTCTTCGATGCCAACGCGTCGGGCTCGATCATTAATCGTGTGACCAGCGACGTGCAGGCGGTGCGCATGTTTATCGACGGCGTGCTGATCGAGGTGCTGATGCTCCTGATCTCGCTGGTGTTCTTCGTCGGGTACATGCTGAGCATCCACTTCTGGTTGACGATCTGGTGTCTGGCGACGACGCCGTTTTTGTGGTTGCTTACTGTGATGTTCTCGCGACAGGTGAAGCCGGCGTGGCGGAGGAACCGTGAGCTGTTCGACACGGCTGTATTGCGGCTGTCAGAGAACGTGCAGGGCGTGCACGTGGTCAAAGGTTTCTCGCGGCAGCCGCAGGAGATCGAAAAGTTCACGCAAGCAAACGCCGCGGTGCGCGATCAGAAGCAGTGGATCTTCTGGCGGGTCACGACGTTCGTACCCCTGATCGGTTTCCTGCCGCAACTCAATCTCGTGGTGCTGATGGTGTACGGCGGGCATCTGTTCATGACGGACCCGACGTTCCGAATCGGTAGCGGATTCTTCGTCTTTGCGGGCCTGCTGCAGCAGTTTTCCAGCCAGGTCGGCAGCATCGCGGTGATCGCGAACAGCATCCAGCAGAGCCTGACAGGTGCGCAGCGCGTGTTTGAGGTGTTGGATACGCCGTCGACTGTGACGAGCCCGCCGAACGCGGTCCCGCTGGCGCGGGCGGAGGGTCGCGTGGAATTGGAATGCGTGACCTTCGGGTATCAACCCGGCGAGCCGGCGCTTTCGCAGGTGAGTATTGTCGCCGAGCCGGGCCAGACGATCGCGATTCTGGGCGCGACCGGCGCGGGCAAGAGTTCGCTCTTGAGCATGATCCCGCGTTTTTACGATCCGCAGCAGGGGCGTGTGTTGATCGACGGTCGGGACATCCGTGGCTACGACTTGGCGGACCTGCGCCGCAACATCGGGCTGGTCTTCCAGGAGAGCTTCCTGTTCAGCAACACGGTTGCTGCGAACATCGCGTTCGGGCACCCCGAGGCGACGAAGGAGCAGATCGAGAAGGCGGCAAAGATCGCATCCGCGCACGGCTTCATTATGGACCTGGAAAAAGGATACGACACGATCCTCGGCGAGGGCGGGTCAAACCTGTCGGGCGGGCAGCGTCAGCGTCTGGCGATCGCACGTGCGATCCTGCTCGAGCCTTCGATCCTGTTGCTGGACGACCCGACCGCGGCGATCGATCCGCAGACTGAGCACGAGATCCTGGAAGCGATGAACAACGCGATGCGCGGCCGAACTACGTTTGTTGTCGCCCACCGCTTGAGCACCCTGCGGCGTGCGGACAAGGTTATCGTGATGGACAAGGGCAGGATCGTGCAGACCGGGACACACGCGGAACTGATGGGTTCGCAGGGGCACTACCGTCACGCAGCGACGCTTCAGATCGCGGACCACGAAAGCAAACGCTTGCTGGGGATGGCCAGCGGTGAGGGGGATGGGATATGAGCGACACCAAGCAGATAAAGATGCTGACACACGTCGTCAAAGACCAGGAGGCGCACAAACGCCCGCTGGATATGGCGTTGATCCGGCGCGTGATGAGTTTGATGGCGCCGCATAAGCGGAAGCGGAATATGCTGCTGTTCCTTTGTATTTTCCGTGCGATGCAGTTACCCGTGCTTGGCCTGCTGATTGCGGCGGCGATTAACGGGCCGATCTCGGCCGGGGACTATAAAGGCACCTGGGTGTACGCGATTGGGTTTGTGCTGCTTGCAGCGCTGACGTCGCTGACGTTCCACTTCCGGATGCGTTACGGGCTTGAGATCGGCGAGGTGGTGATCTTCGAGCTGCGCAACCGGATCTTCGAGCACTTGCAGCAGATGCCGATGCGGTTTTACAACCGGACTAAGCTCGGGCGGATCATCAGCCGAATGACCAGCGACTCCGAAGCGATCCGCGCAGGTGTGCAGGATGTGTTGTTCGTTTCGATCGTTCAATGCGGTCAGATGTTCTTCGCCGCGGTGATCATGCTTTACTACGACTGGGTCTTGTTCCTGGTGGTGCTGGTGATGGCGCCGGTGCTATTATTGATCAGCAATTACTACAGACATCATCTGAGCACCGCCTGGCGTAACGTGCAGGAGAGTTTCAGCCGGGTCACCGCGACGCTCGCCGAGTCGGTAACAGGTATCCGCGTTACACAGGGGTTTGTGCGCGAGGATGTCAACGCGGAACTGTTCCGTGATCTGGTCTCCGACCACGCGGGTTACAACATGCGGGCGGACCGGCTGGTCGGTGTGTTCCTGCCTCTGATCGAGCTGAACAACCAATTGTTCATCAGTGTGCTGCTTGTGCTGGGTGGTTACCTGGTGCTTGTTAATCCTGACATCGGTGGGGGCACGGCGAAAGAGCAGTTCGATGCGATGTGGGTCTTCTTCTTCATGGTGCCCAGTTTCTTTGGCCCGATCACGATGGTGGGCCGACAATACAACATGGCGTTGACAGCGATGGCGGGCGCGGAGCGCGTGTTTGCATTATTGGATTCAGAGCCCGAGCGTCTGGATGACGACGACGCGGTCGATCCGCCGCAGATTGAGGGGCGTGTCGAGTTCCGGGAAGTCGGATTTGAGTACATCAAGGGTACACCCGTGCTGCACGGCATCAGCTTCTCGGTCGAGCCGGGGCAGACCGTCGCGCTGGTGGGGCATACCGGCAGCGGCAAGAGCACCATCACGAACCTGATCGCCAAGTTTTACCTGCCGACCGCCGGCGAGTTACTCATCGACGGGACCGAGATCCGCAAGATCAAAGCACGTGCGCTGACGGAACAACTGGGCATCGTGCTTCAACAGAACTTTTTGTTCACCGGCACCGTGATGGACAACATCCGGATCGGCCGGGGGGATGCCAGTGATGAGGAAGTGATCGAGGCGGCGCGTCGTCTGGATTGTCTTGATTTATTCGAGTCGATGCCGCATGGCCTGTTGACCGAGGTCGGCGAGCGCGGCGGCAACCTGTCGCTGGGCCAGCGCCAGCTCGTTTGTTTTACGCGCGCCATGCTCGCCGATCCACGTATCCTCATCCTCGATGAAGCAACCTCCAGCGTCGACACCATGACCGAGGCGCGCATCCAGCAGGCGCTTTCGACGCTGTTGCATGGCCGAACCAGTTTCGTTGTCGCACACCGTTTGAGTACAGTACGCCACGCCGACATCGTGCTCGTTTTGGATCAGGGTGAAATCATCGAACGCGGCACACATGCCGAGCTGCTTTCCAAACGCGGTACGTATGCCAACCTCTACCGCCAATTCATCCACGCCAGCGAAGCGTAGTTGGTAATAGGTAGAGTACATTTACCCGTATCAAAACTGGGATGATCGCCTCGTTCTTTATCACAGGAATACTCCGTATAGAATCGCTAAAGACAGCCATGCGATCGTGGATATGTTCGCCAGGATTGCACTGTACTTTTCAAGCGCAGGTTTTTCACTCCAGTAGTAGGTGAAGTGAAATGTTAATCCGACGAAGATGTAAAAGAACATGCCTGCTACGGCGGCTGAGCCATCTACCCAATGATAGAAGGGTTCATCACGTCTATAACTATTTATAAAAAAGATTTGGCCGCAAATGGGATAGCACAGACTCGGCAGTGCTAATACAACCGCCATGAGTACACCCGTTCCAATCGGCGACGAGCCAATCGGTGGGATGAAGTAACGAGTTGTAAGCGTCTTCCACATGGCTCCATCTCACGGGTGCGAGACATAGTCATACTTGTTGGTCTTATTTGTTGTCAAGTGCTCTCGAAACCGAACGTGGCGCCACGCCATAATTCGAGTGGTTTGTCGTTATTTATAAAACCTAATATCCCCGGCGCCCCGCCCTGGTGCGCCTTGGGATACTTGTTGTTGTGTCTGGTAATCGCAAGCAGATGTGATTCGCTTGACTGCGTGGCAGTGTAGCCATTGATCGTCATAAAAAGCAAGCACTTTCACTCAACTTCGATGAAGAAAGTGCAGTTTCACGGATAAATGCCTGAAATCAAGGGGCAAATTTACTTCAGCACCATGTTTATACACATTTCAGAACACGAATGACTTAAGATTTGTAAATCTTTTATACGAGATGTTTCTACGATGCTGCGCCTTCCAGTGCAGCGATCGCTTCTTCAACCGTATCAACTATGCGATACAGCTTTCGATGCTTCGGCTTGGCGAAGTTCTCTTTGATGAAGTGATCGAATAGCGTGATCAGCGGATCGTAGAAGCCCAGGCAATTAAGGATTACGATCGGTCGGTCCTGGTACTTGAGGATCTTTAACACGATCACTTCCGCCAGCTCTTCCAGCGTGCCGAATCCGCCGGGCAGGATGATGAACGCTTCGCCTTTCGTGAACATGATTGTCTTGCGCTCGCTCATCGTTTCGGTGACGATCAACTCGTCCGCCTGGTGATAAGCGATCTCCTCGGTCTTCAGCGATTCGGGGATTACGCCCAGCACCTTCCCGCCGTGCTCGTGGCAGGATCGGGCGACCTCACCCATCAGCCCGACGCTGCCCCCGCCATAGACCAGCGTATCACCGCGCTTGCCCAGCGCGGTTCCCAACTCTCGTGCGACGTCAAAAAACCTGCGGTCGATCGCGTCACTTGATGAACAATAAACACAGACGTTCGTAGACATAGGCGGGATTTATACCAGAGAGGTGCCACTTGAGCGATTCCGCGGGCCGAAAATCATCGAAAAGACTCACTAGACTGCTAACTGTCGCTGTGCTCGGCCTGTTGGCGGTCACGTTCCTGGGCCGATTCGGCCGATACTGGTGGCCGGTAGACCTGCCCAATCACCTCGCGGTGTACCTGGCGTGTTTTGCGGTGGTTTTAACATGTATTTGCTTGGTTTTCAGGCGATGGCGCTTCGCGGTTGTGGCCGTGGCAGCAACGGTTTTCTACCTGTTCCTGATCTACCCGCAATTAATCGCATCACCCCCGCCGCCGCCTTCGATTGATACGCAATATCAATTGCGCCTTGCCCACCTTAACGTCCTGCGTCCCAATCGTGATGAGCCGGGTGTCGTTGCCTTTTTGAACAACTGCGACGCCGATGCCGTATTCATCCAGGAGGCGTCGCCTTGGTGGGTGGATACTCTGCGCGCAGCGGACATCCCATATCATGAAACTGTATCGCAGACGGGTGATGGGCGTTTCGGCATCATGATGCTCATGCGGGATGATGATGCTCGCATCGCCGAGCGCGATGTGCAATTAGTTTTTTCACGCATCCTCGATGTCGTGTCCAAAGAAATAGACCGCCCGGCGATCGAAGCCGTCTTCACGGTCAATGGCCAGGAAGTCTCGGTCTTAAGCGTCCATCCCGCACACCCCGTCAGCGCCGAACTTACGAACACCCGGGACCGCATGTTACGTGCCGCTAAAAACTGGGCGAACAAACAAACGACACCGCACATAATCATCGGCGACTTCAACACGACGCCCTGGTCCTACGCCTTTTCCATCATGGACGCCGACGGCCAGATGATCAGCACGTTGGACGGCCGGGGTAACCAAGGCACCATACGCGCCGACTTCCCATTACCGTTACTCGTGCCGATCGACCACTGCTTGCACAGCACGGATATGTACTGCCTCGAACGCACGGTCGGCCCATACGTCGGCTCAGACCACCTGCCTCTATGCGTGACGCTTGCGCTGGACCCACAAGCGGTCCAACCGGCTTTCGATAACCAACCATCTCAGGATCAATTCACGATAGCACAACCGGAATAGCCGATGGCTATCCTGATGTCAGCTTGTGCATGCTTTGCTATAACGGGGACCGTATGACCGACCAGACACATGAAGTGCAACCCAAATCCCAGAAAAAGCCCGGCCTGATCTCACGGCTGACCGTGCTGGCGATGTTCGTGCTTTTAATCGCCACCGCGATCAGCCTGCTCGGACGGTTCTGGTGGTTTGCTGATCTGTTCAACCATTTTGCGGTGTATTACGTCGCGGGCTCCGTGTGTGTGCTCGTACCGGCACTGATCCTGCGTCGGTGGGGTATCGTGCTTGTGATGCTGGCGATATTCGCATTTCACGGCTACACCGTCTGGCCCTCCTTCAATCCGGCTAACAAGATTATCAAATCGAAAGGTAACTATCTGACGCTGGCGCAGGTCAATATCCTCCATAAGAACCGCGACAAAGATAAAGCGCTGGCATTCATTCGTTCCTGCGATGCGGACATCATGATTATCCAGGAACTCGATCCCTGGTGGAACGAACTTCTTATGTCATCCGACATTCCGTTCAACGTTGTCGTGGCACATCCGATCGATCACTCTTTCGGCATCGCGCTGCTTGCCAACAAATCATTGGATCAATCGGATCAGATTGCGGTCAATGAGGCGCACGTCCTGCTCGAAAAGGATGGTTTCGGCCGTCCCACCATTGAAGCCACGATTGATCTCGCAGGTCAGCCGATCAAGCTATTGAGCATCCACCCGCCTCCTCCACTGAATGCCGTCTATACCAGGCAGCGTAACACGATCATCCAACAAGCCAAAGACTGGGCGAATAAACAGACGAACCCGCACATCATCGTCGGTGATCTGAATACCACGCCATGGTCCCCCGCGTTCAGCATCCTTCTCGAAGATGGCAAGCTCAAAAACTCGCTTGATGGTCAGGGTAACCAAGGCTCCTGGCCGACCGGCCTGCCTTTGCCATGGAAGTTGCCGATCGACCACTGCCTTTTCAGCAAGGAATTGGCCTGTACATTCCGCACAATCGGGCCTGAGACGGGTTCAGACCACCTGCCGGTACTGATCACGCTGTGTATGCATCCCAATAAGACCGATACAAAGGTCGAATCTGCCCAGGTGCCACTGGAAGAAGAATTGGTTGCCCCTTGATTTACTTTACCCGGCTTAACAGGACCGGCACGCATAACAGGCTACAATACTCCGATGGCTGATTTGTCCCCCGATAAGCGTATTACCCTCCGTACCCTGCGCCGTTGGGCGAAGGATGGCGACCCCTTCGCCATGCTCACCTGCTACGACGCGACCATGGCCAAGTGGCTCTACCGCGGCGGCATCCGAACGATGCTCGTCGGCGACACCGCCGCACAGTTCATCCTCGGCCACGACTCGACGCTCCCCGCGCCGATGCCGTTCATGCTCGAAATCACCAGGGCCGTCCGTCGTGGCGCACCTAACGCGCTGATCGTCGCGGACATGCCTTTCGGCAGTTACCAGTGCGGCGCTGATGAGGCGATGAATAACGCGGTTGCTTTTATCAAGGATGGTGGGGCGGACCTGGTCAAGGTCGAGGTCGACGAGACACACGCCGGCCTGATCGAACGCATGAGCCACGCCGGCATCCCGGTGGTGGCACATCTGGGCTCACGTCCTCAACAGGTCCGGGCTACCGGTGGATACAAAGCCGCCGGCCGAACCCAACGTGAGGCCGCACTGATCGTCGATACCGCCGAGGTAATGGTCGCCCGCGGCGCTTCCGTCCTGTTGCTGGAAGCCGTTCCGGACGAGGTAGCCGAGCGCGTCAAGCGTATCGCTCGTGACCCGGAAGACGGCGAGCCGATCCCCGTCATCGGCTGCGGTGCCGGGCCTGCCTGTGACGGCCACGTCGTCGTCCTGCATGACCTGCTGAAGCTATCGGACTGGCAGCCCCCGTTCGCGCCGCCGGTGCTTGATCTGGGCAGCCAGGTCCAAGCCGCCGCCGCCGCGTGGGTCCAGGCCGTCTCCCGGGGTGAATACCTCAAGGACGGCGGGGCATACCACATAAAAGAAAACAACGACACGAAAACACGCAAACCTGGCGAACCATCCCGTCCCGGGGTCGTATAGAAAAAAGAGCCGATCGGCCGATAGCCAGCTTACACTGCCTCGGAGGTCGGCTCCGTTCATTGCTTAAACGACAAACGCATCGTTACATGCAGGAGTTATCCAATGTCAAGAATACGCTGGTACGGACCGACCGTGGTTCTGCTGATAACCGTCCTGTTGATCATGATCCTCGGCCCCGGGGTAGCGCGTGATATCGCCTACCAGCACCGCAACGCCCGCGTTCAGGTCATCAGTGAGTCACTCAAAAACAGTTCCTTCCTCGCCGAACTCAGCAACTCTTTCCGGGATGTATCCCAGGTGGTTGAACCGAGTGTCGTAGCCATCCGCGTCTTGGCACGCACCGACAACGACCCGCACGAATTACTCCGCCAACTGCGACCGGACCTCCAGGAGCACTTCAGGGACCTGGAAATACCCGACGGCGAGCAAACACCTCGCAACAACGACCGCTACGACAAGTATCAACCCCTCCGCCCGATCGGCTCCGGCTCCGGCTGGGTCTATCGCCATCACGACCCGAACGATCCCGACAAATTCCAGGACTACATCATCACCAACAATCACGTCGTGCGTAACGCCGACCAGATCAAGGTGCGCTTCCATGACGGCGCTGAGTACGAAGCCAAGGTATTGAACACCGATGAGCGTACCGACGTGGCGGTACTGACCGTTGAAGCAGACGACCTGATCCCCGCGGGCATCGCCAAGGAAGACGTGCAGCAGGGTGATATCGTCTTTGCGTTCGGTTCGCCTCTGAGCTTCGACTTCTCCATGAGCCAGGGCATCATCTCCGCCACAGGCCGTGAACTGGGCATCATCCGTGTGCGCGGCGGCGGCTACGAGAACTTCATCCAGACAGATGCCATGATTAACCCCGGCAACTCCGGCGGACCATTAACCAACATCTACGGCGAAGTCGTCGGTATGAATACCGCCATCGCCGCAGGCAATAGCCCGATGACTCCGGGTAACGGCACGTTCGTCGGCCTCGGATTCGCTATCCCCGTCGATATGGTCACCGGCATCGCCGATCGCATCATCGAAGACGGCTCTGTCCGCCGCGGTTTCCTCGGCATCTCCCTACCCGCTGAAGACCTCGACAAGAACATGGCCAAGACCTTCGGCTTCGATGGTGATGGCGTGCTTGTCAGCGACGTCAACGCCGGCGGTCCGGCCGACAAGGCAGGTATCCAGAGCGGCGACATCATTACCAAGGTTGATGGCCAACCCACACCAACCATCGCCATCCTCCGCAGCATGGTCGCCGACTTCGAGCCCGGCGCGGAAGTCGAAGTGCAGCTGTTCCGTAATGGTGACCTGCAGACCGTAGATGTTACGCTCGGTGAGTTCCCGGAAAACGCGGTCGCCTTCCGCGCTCAACCCGATCAGCAGCAGATTGAAGAAGATGCTGCGGGTATGACTACCTTACGCAAACTCGGTGTCGCAGGTCTGCAGGACTTCACCGAAGACAACGCCAAGCAACTTGGTGTCGACTTCATACCCGGCGTGAAGATCACATCGATCCGCCGTAACTCCTACGCTGCCGCCGAACGTTTGCAGCCCGGCATGATCATCACCCACGTCATGAACAAGCCCGTCGCAACCATCGAAGAGCTGGTCGACGCTATCGCTGAGCACGACATCACCGAAGGCATCCGTGTCCGCGTCAAGACCTGGGACGCCGCCAGCAAGGACTACGTCTCCCTCTTCATCGTGCTGCAGTTGCCGGAGGAATAAGACAACAGCAGGAAATCAGAACAGCAGAAAAGCAGAAAATAAGGCAAATCGCTCGTCATGGGCAGGAGCCTTATTTTCTGCTTTTCACATTTTCTGCTTTCCTGTTTTTCCCCTAAACTATCCCCATGACAGCCACCGCCACACAGACCCCGCCCGCGGCAGACGAGTCGCCGAAGGATCAGCCCATCCTCAGCGTCAAGGAACTGAAAACCTACTTCCCAGTGAAGCGCGGCCTGATGCGACGCATCGTCGGTGAGGTCCGGGCGGTGGACAACGTCTCTTTCGATATCGGTAAACGCGAAACGCTCGGGCTCGTCGGCGAATCCGGCTGCGGCAAGAGCACCGTCGGCAGGACCATCCTCCGACTCATCCCCGCGACCAGCGGGTCCATCACCTTCCAGGGTAAAAACGTCCGGGGTATGGGCGGTGGCGAACTCAAAAGACTCCGCCAGGAAATGCAGATCATCTTCCAAGACCCCGTCGGCTCGCTGAACCCACGCATGACCGTCGGCCGAATCATCGGCGAACCCATCATCGTGCATAAGCTTGCCAAGGGTTCCGAACTGCGCGACCGCGTCGCTACGCTGCTTAAGAAAGTCGGCCTCGAACCCGATCACGCCTACCGATACCCGCACGAATTCTCCGGCGGCCAACGCCAACGTATCGGCATCGCACGCGCCCTCGCGCTTGAGCCCAAGTTCGTCGTCTGCGATGAGCCTGTTTCCGCGCTCGACGTCTCCATCCAATCGCAGATCCTCAACCTGCTCGCCGACCTTCAGGATGAGTTCGGTTTGTCGTATCTGTTCATCGCGCACAACCTCGCAGTCGTCGAACACTTCTGCGACCGCGTGGCTGTGATGTACTTAGGAAGGATCGTTGAACTCGCCGACCGCGACACGCTCTACCGCAACCCGATGCACCCCTACACGCGCGCACTATTAAGCGCCGCGCCGAACCCGCAACCAACCGGCAAAAAACAACGCATCATGCTCGAGGGCGACGTCCCCAGCCCGATCCACTTCTACAAAGACGATCACAAGACAGCATCAAAACCCGCCGGCCCCGACGAACACACCGACGCCGGCATCACCTACATCACCCGCCAAAGCCTCCTGGACCGCCCACCTTTACAAGAAGTCCCCGGCGAACCGGGGCATTTTGTGTCGACGCATGGGTTTAAATAAGCCTTCGTCATTATATTAGGACAATTATTACTTTTTAACTTGTTCCGACGCGATCGGATGTGTTATTCTGCAGCAAGTACTTAGTTCAATTTATGTGCTTTGTCCGGAGGTCTACGTTGCGTACATCAATCAAGCACTTGGTCTATGCGGTTATCCTCTATACCAGCATCTCGATCCATCTCGCACCTACGCTCGCTGTCATTATCCCCACGGGCGATGTCAGTCCCAGTTATGACGGCACAAGTGATCCATGGAGTATCAGCGATCTATATAGCTTGGACGTAGCCGAAAGTCAGGACGGATCCTTGATAATAAACGGGGGAAGTCAAGTTATCAGCCATGACGGTTTTCTGGCGAGGAATTCAGATGTTACCAGTTCAGTGACATTGAGCGGGTCTACCTCAACATGGACAATTAAGAGTTACTTGTTTGTCGGTGAATACGGTCAAGGTGAATTAACTATTGAATCCGGAGCTACCGTTACGGCCAGAGCGGGTTACATAGGCCGCATGTCTGGCGCATCAGGTAGTGTTCATCTGATGGGAACCGGGTCAAACTTACATATTACAGATGATCTGTACGTAGGCTGGGGAGGGGATGGCGCACTATATATTGAGGACAACGCAACAGTTCTCGCTGAAGGGGTGACTGAGATTGGTAACAATGCTATCGGGAATGGTAGTGGTTTCATACATTTTGATAGCGGCACGCTAAATACAAAAGGGCTTGTTGCATCCCCGGGTGCGCTACTTGGCTCTGGTGAAATTAGTACGAATGGGCTTGTCAGCGATATTGATCTTATATTCGATGATAGTACGAGCCTTCATCAGCAGTTTGTTTTTGATGATCTGCCCGGGCAACAGATTACCGTTAATTTTGATGCAACCGATCTGGAAAACTTGGGAGTGCTGGGGGCCGGTGTAAGCGGTCACGGTTCTTTAGTAATACAAGATGGGAAGGCAGTAACTTCTACACGCGGTTACCTGGGTGTCGAAGCAGGCTCGCAAGGATCTGCTGTCATCGATGGTATTGGGTCCAGTTGGACAGTTTCCGGTGGCATAATTGTCGGCGATTCTGGTGCGGGAACGATGCACGTTAAGAACGATGGTATGCTTGAAACTCGGGGTGGAACAATTGGTGTAGGCGATGAATCAAACGGAAGCGTTCTGGTAGATGGTGCAAACTCGATCTGGTCAATGGTCACTGACAGCTATAAAGGATCAGTATCGATTGGCTATGAAGGTACCGGTCGTCTAGAAGTCATCAATAGCGGTGAAGTGCTTAGTGGGAGTGTTTATATCGCCAAGAAATCAGACTCGACGGGCACCGTTGAGATTGATGGTGATAATTCTAGCTGGACTGCATATGGTAAGATCAGAGTTGGATATGAAGGCAGCGGTGAGTTAAACATCACAAATGGCGGCAGCGTGACATCTTATTATGGTTCAAATAACTTTGACCAAGGCGTCAGTATTGGAGAAGAGGTTGATTCAACCGGTATCGTAAGGATTTCCGGGCCAAATGCGTCTTTGACCGGGTCGGTATTTACCATCGGTGACCAAGGCAATGGACGCTTAGTAGTTCGGGATGGAGGTAACGTTTCTACAGCTTCCATTACACTTGGGAATGAATATGGCGAGGGAACACTCGAAATCTTAGACGGAGGTGCCGTCACCTCCCTTGGCGCTTGCTTCATTGGTCGTTCGGGAAGCACAAATAATGTGGTTACAGTTGATGGTGTTGGATCTACGTGGTCGATAGTAGATTCAGCCCTGGGTATTGGCGTTATATATAGTTACAAGTCGGCCGGGGGGACGTTAAGAATTTCTAATGGTGGTAAGGTGACCAGTTTGCTGGGGGTGGTCGGCGATTCCCTTAATCATGAATATTCACTCGTGGAAATTGATGGCAGTGGTTCTTCATGGAATATTGATGAGAGCTTGGAAGTTTATGGCCGCAGTGATGTGAATATCCTAAACGGGGGACAGTTACGCACCAACACCTATGGCATGCTTATCAGTGGGGGCGTGGTGACAGTTGATGGGCCGGGTTCGTCCTGGGTTTGTGAAGACTCCATTTACCTGACCGAGTATGGTGAGGGCGGCACACTTAATATCTCAAACGGCGGTATCGTGACTATTCACGGTAACCTCGCATTTACCGGTCAGTGGGGCGGCAGTGGTGGGGTGGTCAATCTTACGGGCGGCATATTAGATTTGCAGAACGGTGTCCTGAACGACCTTCCTGGTAAAGGAGCATTTAATTTTATCGATGGACGATTTGAAAACGTGAGTTTAATAAGAACACCAAATACTTTCATACAATCCGGTGGCACATTCGCACCCGGCGGGATATCAGGGATAACAAAGATCGAGTCTGCCTATGATCTGGATGCTGGAACGATCGAAGTCGAACTGGGGGGTGATTACGATTATCATGACTACCTGCAAACAACGGGTGATATCAATATTGCATCAATTGGCACAACACTTCATTTGGTTGGGGCTGGGCCACTCAAAGCTGGAACATACCCCATTATTAGTGCGTTCGGAAGCACGCTCTATGGCCGTTTCGAACACATTACAGGCTTAGCCATGTTCGAAGGCTTGGTCGATGTGAGTTACGGTGATTACTCCGTGTTTGTCACACTCAACTGGGATTACGTCCCCGGCGACCTCAATGCCGACGGATTTGTCGGTCTCGACGATCTGGATATTATCCTCGCGAACTGGAACCAAAACGTCGGCATCGCCGACCTGTCTTCTGGCGACATCTCCGGCGATGGCTACATCGGCCTCGACGATCTCGATGTGGTGTTAAACAACTGGAACGCGGGCACACCGCCAACGAATGCATCAGCACTCATCCCCGAGCCTGCGGTGGGATGCTGGATGGGCTTGGCTTTGATAATGCTCAACACCACACGCTCAGCGCGGCTCTCCCGGCCCCGCGGGTAGCGCCGACCGAAGGTCTCCATCTCTTTCATGTCGGCGTTCATCAGATAAATGTAGAGATCGCGGGGGCTTTCTCGCGCGCACAAACACGGCCGTTTCGCCTATAGGGGAGGCCTGTTTGTTTGGTCTAGCAGACTCGACATGTGTCTTGCCGCAGCGCTGGGCAGAAAGGGCAGGTACGACCACCGTTGGGCAATTTGCCAACGTGCGATGGAGCCCTCACTTATGAAATCTCGACTTCTCACGACCATGAATACAGCACACTCTGTGCGCACAAGGGGCGGACGTCCTAGCTTTCAGGGCGGACATACGCACAACCGGCTTTTCGTCAAACGGTTAGTCCAAATTCCGGGGCCAAGGGGGGAGGGGGGCGCCGTGTCCGGTCGCCGTGCGCGCCAATCCGGCTCGGTCAGAAGACGCGTCTCAGGCAAGCGCACAAGACGGCTGGTTTTCAGCCACCCAATACCGGGGAAAACGCCCCTGCCAAAAAATACTTTCTGCGTTCCCTGTGTTTCTTGTTTTTCAATCCGTCGGCACACCCGCCAGCGCTTCGTTCATCGACTTGTACGTCTTGTGGTCCTGCACACGCACCGACAGTTCCAAACCATCTTTAATGATTTTGTAATCCATAATGCGTGCGCGTCGGCGGTTTTCAATTTCCAGTACGGGCTTGATCTCGATGAACTGCAGTTTGCCCAGCCACTCGCCGATCTGCTGCATCCGCGAGTCGCCGCCGGAGGCACTACGCAGGTGTTCGCCGAGCATGTCCGAAGGCACGGGCAACTGCCCGACCAGGAAGCGGCGCAGCGTCAATTCCGCCATGCCGTTGTCCAATATCTCGACGTAGAACTTGCCCGAGATCACCGCGCTGAACGAGCCGGACTCCAGCCGGAACGCCATCACCAGGTCGTCGTCCTGAACCGCCACCATCGGGTCCTGCATTTCCTTCGGCCGTTCGTAACCCCGCTCCTTCATCCAATCATCAAAGCGTGTCTGAACGATCGCCGCGAGTTGCTCGTTGGTCAACGTCATCTTCTTTTCGACATTGATCTTCACGTCTTCCGGCCTGACCGTTTCCTGCTTTTCTTCGGTGGCTTGCCCGTCATCGGTTGGCTGGTCCGTGGGTCGTGTCAAAGACTGCATCCACGATTCAACCTCGCCACGCTTGTTCTGCGCCTCTTCCAAGCCAAGGTTGGAAAGCTCATCGATCTTCGCTTCAACTTCGTTAGCCAATGCCTGCATGCGCGTCGGTGAGGTTTCGGCGATGAATCGCTGGTGTTCTTTCCAATAGCTCGGTTCCGATCGCGCCAGGAAGAATGTGGTTCCCACAATCAGCAATACCGCCGACACGCCGATGACCAGCGTGCGCTTGATGATCTTGCCAAGCCGTCCCTTTTTCTTGGAACCTTTGGATCGCTGGTCTTCGCCTGCTTCAGAGCTGGATCGCTTTGTCATGATCGTTCACCCGATAACCTTGGCCTTGGGATAGACACTCATCAACAACTTCGGCCAAAAACCGGGTGAAGTGGACCAACGCTCGTGATTTACTGTGATTCAATAGCGCAAGACTTGTTCAACCCCACGCACTATCGGACCCCGATATGGTCCCCCAAATGCCTGGACTATAAATTCTCGATCGCTTCCTCGATGTCGTCGTACATCGGGAACACCTGGTCCAGCCGGGTCACCTTGAACAGGAACGCAACATTCTCCTGGCAGTTCACCAGCGCGATCTGCCCCCGGCAGTGCTCGACCTCCTGCAGGAACTCCACCAGCGATCCGATGCACGCAGACGCCAGGAACTCGACCTGTTCCAGATCGAACACGAAGTTCTGGGCCTTGTCGTAGCGGATTTTCTCGATGCATTCCTGCACCAGCGCCTGCATGTCGTCGTGAGCGACTTCGGCAGCGCGCAGGTGTGCCGTGACCAGGTGACCAGCTTGTTCAACTTCAAAGCCATTTGGGAGCATAGACATTTCATACACCCTCAAAGCAAAGTACCGCCTCGCACACTTTTATCGGATCGTCCATGAGACAGGCTGAGGTCAAAGCTAGCCTTGCCTCAATTATCCTGTTTGGTCTGTTTGCCTGATCGTAAGAATCCGCCCGATCGACAAGCCCGTTATTCAGGCCCCATGTTGCCGCAGGTCGCCCGCATGAGCCCGTCTGCGCTGATGGGCACGCAATAAGGCGTTCAGCAGGGGGGCATACCGCCTGGCGCGTCGCCCGTCCGCCGACTCTTCCTCCAGAGCCGCCTGCTTCGGCCGCGTCCGCCGCTCCCGCAGTTCCGCTACCGCCAGCTCGGTCGACGCATACATCCCAAATACCTTGTCAAGCCGGGTCATCTTGAACAGGAATTCGACGTTCGGCTGACAACCCGCCAACGCGACCGACCCGCCGACCACGTGCGTATGTCCACGCAGCCCAAGCAGTTTCCCGATGCACGCCGAGTCCATGTGCTGCACGTTGCTCAGCTCAATCACGACGCTGTCCGCTTCGCCCTCATTGATCCGCTGGCACAATTCCACGATCAACGCCGCGATATCACTGCCGCTGCATTCGCTGCGGGTAGGGCGGGCGACCAGTACCCGTTTGTCCCGTTCAATCTGATAGGCCTGCTGATTCATACCCCGCCTGCTTCCTGGATACGTGTCACATATAACATATCGACATCACGGGCCCTTGGCCCGTAACTTCGGGGGCTGATGCTTTAGTGGTCTCCCAAAATGATAGACGTGCTGAGGCCTCAAGTGTTCCCGGGCCTGAAAATATCGGACTTTATATTATTACCTACCTTAACAGGCTAATCAGCTATCCAGAAACCGCAGCCCCTGTACCTCGGCCTCGACCATGCCGCCCTCCGTGGGGATCAGCACGCGGCTGCCCGGCGTGTGGTGTCCCCACTTCATCACCGCAAATACCACCGGCCGCTGGCCCAGCACCGGGGAGACCGCCGAACTGCTCACACCGCCGATGATATTCTGCGTCGTGCTCGACTGCCCGGCCTCATCGGCCTTGCCCGCTTCCATCACCTGGGCCCCGGCGACAGGCAGGTCATCCCCCTTGACATGCAATCCCACTAACAGCCGCTTCGGATGCCCCTGGCTCTGGATCCGCGCCACGATCTCCTGCCCGAGATAGCAGCCCTTCGTGAAACTCACAGCCTCGTCCAGCACGCCCGTCTCCGCCGGCAGCGAGTCGTGGCCGAAGTCGATATGAAAAATCGGAGAGCCCGCCTCGATCCGAGCCGTATTAAACGCCGACCAACCCACCGGCCGACCACGCAAACTCTCCCGCCTCCGCTGCGCGAACGCCGCTGCCTGCTCGGGATCAGTCTGTTGATCGGGCACATCCGGCTCGTATCCCGCCGCCGCCAACAAGGCCTCGTAAACCTCCGCTGCATGTTCGTTCGGCACCCACAACCCAAAGCCGGGCGATCCGCATACATCACGTCGATATACCGTCACCCTCGCGCCCTTGAGCGTCAGCACGTGATGCGTCCCCGGCATGTCCGCCATGGGCTGCGGGTCTTCTTCGCATACCGCACGAAGCAACTCAACCGAACTCGGCCCGTGTAGCGCTAACGCTGTACGTTTTTCGGTCCAGTCTTCGATCGCAACATCGTCAGCGAACAGGTGCGATTCATACAGGTTCTGAACGGTTGGCAGGTCGAAACGGTCCATCTCCAACCACGTGTTTTCATCGCCGTGATGCACGAGCATGTCGGCCAGAATGCGGCCCTTCTGGTTCAACTGAAACGACCGCACCGTCGCGCCACCTTTCAGCGCGTTGATGTTCTGCGTGACCATCCGGTGCAGGAAGTCTTGCCGGTCCGCGCCCGTGAAGTTCAGCAGGGCACGCTGTGGCAGGTGCATGATCCCGACCCGCTGGCGGATCGCGGCGTATTCCGCCTCGTACCGGCCGAAGCTTTCTGCGATCTCGACGGCCGCGTTGTCTGTCGGGCCGTAACTGATAAATTCCGCGCCGGCGTCGGTTTCACTTGCTTGTATCGTTCTTGTTTTAGCCATATTCCCGTCCTTCAATACCCGCTGAACCTGTACGAATGTAAGGCCTAATCAAGCGGTTATCCAATTTCCGATATCAATCTGGCAGCACGTTTAACAGATCTTGAACGAAGCATTTTGGTTGAAAGTCGATTAAGATGGACTTGCCTTATATACATCGACGCCGGAGCCGGGCCCATGAAACGCTCGCATGATCCCAAGCACTTCCTGACCGCTGAGGAAACAGAGCAGGTCAGCCGCGCCATCACCGAGGCCGAATCACGCACCTCCGCCGAATTCAAGCTGCTGATCGTTCGGCACTGCTTCGACGACATTCGCCGTAAGGCGTCCCGGTTGTTCCGGAAGCACGGCCTCGACAAGACCGTACAACGCAATGCCGTCATGATCATGATCGTGACCACCAATCGAGAATTACTCATATACGGTGACCAGGGTATCCATCAGTATGTCCAAGATGACTACTGGACTTCGATACGTGATCAGATCGTCGAAGGCTTCAAGGCTGGGCTGCACGGCCACACACTGCAACAGGCGATCATTGCGATCGGCAATACCCTCGCGGAACACTTCCCGATCCAACCGGGCGATGTCAACGAGATACCAAACGAGGTGGCGTATGATGAATAGCCCGCTGCTTCGATTATGTTTATGCCTGCTATTGCTGGTGTGCACGACGACGACATCTGCGCAGGAGCAGTGGAGCGATACGGAATCGGGTCCTCCGCCGGGACAACAAGTCGGTCGTAACACCAGCCGTTTCGCGCCGTATCCTGCGCCCGACAACGGCTACGTCACCGACCTGGCGGGCCTGCTCTCGCAGCCGCAGGAAGAAGAAATAGAACGCTGGCTTTGGCAGACCGAATCGAGGACCGGCGTCGAGATCGCGGTCGTCACTATCGAATCGATCCGCGATTACCCGGCCACCGAGAAAACGAGCATCGAAACCTTCGCTACCGGACTGTTCGATACCTACGGCATCGGCAACTTGCCGGAGAACAACGGTGTGCTGTTGCTGATCGCTCGACGGGACCGAAAAGCACGCATCGAATTAGGCGCAGGTTACGGCCGAACGCGTGACGGCGACGCCGTGCGGATTATGGACAACGACATCATCCCGTACTTCAAACAGGACGCTTACGCCGAGGGCATCCGCGAAGGTGTCAAGGCAATCATGCTGGAGTTCGGCGGCGTCCGGGTAGGCACCAACTGGACACTGATCATCCTGCTTGTTGCGATCCCAATCGTGGGGGCTATCGCTTACAGCCTGTTCCGCAGCGGCAAACGCGGCTGGGGTTGGGTGGCGGTCGGTTTACTGATTATGTTGATCATGGCGTTGTTGGCTCTTGTTGTGACGGTGGGCCGGCACATGCCGCAAGGTTCCAGTGACGGCTGGAGCAGCGGCGGATTCGGCGGGGGATTCGGGGGCGGGTCCAGTGGCGGTGGTGGGGCAACAGGGAGCTGGTAAGGAGTCGCAGCATGCGCTGCCCGAATTGCAATAGCGGGACGCTGGTTGCCCAGCGCGTGAAGAATGATCCGGACGCCCGGGTCGATCGCTGCCGTGAGTGTGGGGGCCTGTGGTTTCACCCCGGTTCACTGACGCGGGTGCTGTCTGTGGCCGCCAAAGACCTGAAAGTACTCGACAACGCAGAAATTACAAACAGGGTCTGCCCGGACTGCATGGAGCCCCTGGCCTGTTTCAAATATCCCCAGACCTTGGTTGCCGTGGACATGTGCCCGAAGTGTAAGGGTATCTGGTTAGATAAGGGTGAGTTAGAGGAATTGAAAGCGGTACGCACCCATTTGGAGCAATCCGGCGAACTGGAGGTCTATGCCCCCGTCACGGGCGTTAAAGGGGCCTTGTTGCGTTTTGTTGACAAGGCTATCAACACGCTGTCGGATCAGTTACGCGGCTGACATGCCCCGTGGCTTCGCTTATTACAGAACCCCATCCATTGTGCGTCGCTTGGATAATTGTTGAGGCGATGGCCCGCAATATCAGGCGATAAACCGACCGATCACCCATAGCTTCCGGCTTGGGAATCGCCCTATAGCAGACCCACTTCATCTCCAGTATCTGGCGTTATTTATAATCTCCCCGAGTTGACCGGTTTTTGCACAACATTTGCCTATCACTTTGGTCCCATTATGATTGTGGGCCGTATACGTCCCCCGGTGCCTTTTTTTTTTTGGAGTACCCCATGGCCAAGATGACGATTGCCGACGCTAACGTGGTGGGCAAGCGCGTACTGATGCGCGTTGACTTCAATGTCCCGTTAAAAGACGGGCAGATTACCGACGATCGGCGCATCCGCATGGCTCTTCCGTCGATTAACAGTGTTTTGGATGGCGGGGGGTCACTGGTCTTGATGAGCCATCTGGGTCGGCCCAAGGGTGAAGGCCCTGAGCCGGAATTCAGCCTAAAGCCCGCTGCGGATCGCCTCGGCGAGCTGCTACGGATCGATGTGAAGTTCGCCACCGACACCATCGGCGAAGACGCCCGCGCCAAAGCGATGGCGCTCGAACCCGGGCAGGTCCTGGTCCTCGAGAACCTCCGCTTCGCCAAGGCCGAAAAGAAGGGCGATCCTGACTTCGCACAGACGCTGGCAGGTTTCGGCGACATCTACTGCAACGACGCTTTTGGCACGTGTCACCGCGAGCACGCCTCGATGGTCGCCGTGCCCCAAGCCATGAAGGCCGCCGGCAAACCCGCCGTCTGCGGCTTCCTCGTCGAGAAGGAAATCAAGTACCTCACCGACGCCATCGCCGAACCCAAGCGCCCGTTCGTCGCGATCCTCGGTGGCGCCAAAGTCTCCGACAAGATCACCGTCATCGACAACCTGCTGAAGATCTGTGACAAGGTCCTGATCGGCGGTGCGATGGCTTACACCTTCTTCCTCGCGCAGGGCAAGACCGTCGGCGGCAGCCTCGTCGAGCAGGACCGTGTCGCCGATGCCAAGCGTATGCTCGAAGCCGGTGGCGACAAGCTGATGTTGCCTGTCGATACGCACTGCGGCGACGCGTTCTCCGGCGACTGCAATAAGCAGATCGCTGAAGGTGATATCGCCGACGGTTATCAGGGCCTGGACATCGGTCCCAAGTCGATCGATCTGTTCTGTAACGCTGTAAAGGATGCAGGCACGGTCGTCTGGAACGGGCCGATGGGTGTGTTCGAGATGCCTCCGTTCGATGCCGGCACCAAGGCCGTCGCCCAGGCGATCGCCGACTCCAACGCGACCAGCATCATCGGCGGCGGTGACAGTGCCGCAGCTATTCAGCAGCTCGGTTTCGCCGATAAGGTCAGCCACGTCAGCACCGGCGGCGGCGCGAGCCTGGAGATGCTCGAAGGCAAGAAGTTCGCCAGCGTTGAGCTGCTCGACGAGAAGTAAGTAATCAGCCAGTTAAATCGGAACCCGCCGGGTTTTTGTGCGTCAAAGACCCGGTTTTTCTTGCGCTGAGAAGGTTATACTGTCTTGCACGGAGTCACGAGGGCTCCGACCGATCCGATCAGGAGGTACGTCATGCGGTTCACGGTTATCAGATGCGGGCTTTTTGGCATAATCGCTTGTGTGTTGTCGGCAACGATCGCTTACGCTCAGACGGCTTCGACCATCCTTGTCGTACCCTGGCAGAGCGATGAGACGGCCCAGTTCTATGTCAACAACTGGTCGCAGAACAGCGGTGAAGCCAAGCAATCCGGGCAGGATGTTCGGCTATCGCGATATGTGGCGGTCGGTCGAATGCAACTTGATCCGGGCAACCCCCAGCAGCCTGTAGCCGGTGTGCTCTACCACCAGCTCAATACCCACAGCGACGACCCGGTCATACCGGACAGGCTTATCGATGTCTCCGCAGCCGGTTCAATGCATTTTGACCTGGAAAACGACCTGGATCTGCAGGTCACGCTCGGCGCTGGGTACGCAGGCGACAACGCCTTCGGCGACGGACGAGCCTACTACGGGATCGCCGACGTCATCGTCACACAACCGATCGATGAAACTCACGGGTATAAATACATCCTCACATACAACGGCAACCGCAGCATCTTCCCCGACTTGCCGCTGCCGGGCTTCGTGTATTACGGCGTGTATGAGGGGGCGCAATACGCGGTCGGTTTCCCCGCCAGCACCGTCACGGTCTTCCCCAATGAGAAGACCCGGCTGCAGGCGACCTACATCATCCCCTGGAACTTCAACGCCAACGCGCGTTACGAGCTTGTCGACGGCTGGACCGCCTTTGCCAGCTATGACAGCCGATTCAACGCCTACACACTCGATGACGATCCCGAGCACCGCCGACTCATGTTCTCCCAGCAGCGCGTCGAAGCCGGGCTGACCTGGAACGGCAATGTCGACAATCGCCTGCCCGGGGTCACGGTCACCCTGGCCGGCGGATATGCATTCGACCAGGAATTCAGCCGTGGCTGGGACGTCCGGGACGACGACACGTTGCGCGATATCAGCGATGAACCGTTCGTGCGCATCGGTGCGATGATGCGGTTTTAATGGCTGAAAGGGCGGAGGATTAGGGTTATTTAAAAGGCAGAAAATAGTAAAAAACAGAAAAGCAGAAAATACACTCATTCGTTTTCGATGGCAGGGTGCTTATTGCCTGCTTTCCGAATTTCCTGCGTTTCCTGCTTTTCACTATCATGTCCGCATGCTTGACCTGACCCAACCGCCTGAACATACGTATCTCGCCGCTTCTATCCTGTCCGCGGACTTTGGCCGGATGGCCGAGGACTGCCGGGATGTTTTGGAGAAGGGCGCGGACCTGCTTCACGTGGATGTGATGGACGGCCACTTCGCGCCGAACCTCACCATGGGGGCGGATATGATCGCCGGTGTGCGCAGGAACGTAAACGCGTCGTTTTTGGACGCACATTTGATGGTGGAAAAGCCCGGTGATTACATCGAACAATTTGCCAAAGCCGGCTGCAACCATTATTCGTTCCATATGGAAGTGTGCGCGCCGTACAAGCCTGACGGCGACGACGCTTCCGAGTTGATCAAGCGCATCAAAGACGCCGGCATGAGCGCCGGGATGGTGGTCAATCCGCCGACCACGATCGAACAACTCGAGGCCGGGATCGGACCTTATCTGGATGAGCTTGCGATGGTCTTGGTGATGAGTGTGAACCCGGGATTCTCCGGCCAGAAGTTCATGCCCGAGGTGCTCGACAAGGCACGCTGGCTCAAGCAACGCGTCGGTAAAGGCACGCGCATACAGATGGACGGCGGGCTCAACACCGAGACGTTGCCTTCGGCAGTTGCTGCGGGCGTTGACTGCACCGTCACCGCGACGGCGCTTTTCGGCCAACCTGATCGCGCCGCAGCCATCAAAGCCATACGGGCCGCGTCACGATGATCGAAGCCATCGTCTTCGACTTCGACGGTTTAATCCTCGAAACCGAGCGCCCGCAATGCGAGGCGTGGCGGCAGATCTATGTGATGTATGGCCGGGAGTTGCCCGAACAGGCGTGGCTCAAGGTGATGGGTAAGCCCGTCAAGATCGATCTGTTTCCGCGTCGCTTAGCCAAAGAACTGAATCGCGAACTCGATATCGATGCGGTGATCGCACAGTATCGTGAAGTGGTTGCGGAAAAACTCGATCAACAACCCGTGCAGCCGGGTGTGCGTGAGGTGATCCGGGATGCGCTTGGCCTGGGATTGAAACTCGCGGTCGCCTCAGGCTCAACCCGCCGCTGGGTGGATGGGCACTTGAAGCGACTCGGTTTGTTCGATCATTTTCGATGCACGGTCTGTTGCGAGGATACGGATAAACACAAGCCGGATCCTGACCCATATCTGCGGGCATGTGATCTGCTTGGCGTGGAGCCCGAGTCGGCACTGGCATTTGAGGATTCCGCGCTCGGCATCACGGCCGCTAATACCGCAGGCATGAAGACGGTCGCGGTGCCCACAGCGATGACGGGGTATCAGGATTTTTCTCACGCGGGGCTGCTGCTGGAATCGCTGGACCAGATGCCGCTGGCGGAGATGATTAGGAAGTTGGGGGGGTGAGGGGATAGAGAAAGCAGAAAACGCAGGAAAACAGAAAAGCAGAAAATTCAAGGCAATCGCGTCCGTGAGCGTGTGCTTTATTTTCTGCTCTTACCATTTCCTGCTTTTCTGATTTTCCTCCCCCGCCTTGACGCCGGGGCCCGGCAGCCGTAGCATCTTCTGTCTGAAAACAAGGCGGAATCGCCTTCCACCTTAGGCCCATGGTGTAATTGGTAGCACGAGTGATTCTGGTTCACTTAGTCGGGGTTCGAGTCCCTGTGGGCCTGTTTTTCACCTCTAAAGTAAGTCATGGTATGATTGTGAGGTGAATGTTATACCCCCACCATCTCTTGATACACTGATCCCGTCGGGCATCACGGCTGACGGAGATCTTCAGACAGCTATTCCCAGGCTTGCCAAAGACCGACGGTTTATTGCCGATGTTGAGCAGGCATTGCACCAAGTACCGAGCGCTCATCAATTAATTCTTGGTGATGCCAGGCAAATGCCATTTCTCTCCCCGAACTCGGTCCATTTGGTCCTTACATCCCCCCCTTATTGGACGCTTAAGACATATAGGGATTCTGAAGGTCAAATGGGGCATATTGAAGATTACGATGAGTTTCTCCAAGAATTAAGCCGGGTGTGGACGCAATGTTACGAAGCTCTTGTTCCTGGTGGCCGGCTGATATGTGTTGTAGGCGATGTGTGCTTGTCGCGGCGTAAGAATAATGGCCGACACACGGTTATTCCATTGCATGCATCGATACAAGAACAATGTCGCAAGATCGGCTTTGACAATCTTGCTCCAATTATTTGGCATAAGATTGCTAATGCAGCATATGAGGTTGAGGGAGGCGGAGGTGGTTTTCTGGGGAAGCCATATGAGCCCAATGCCGTTATTAAGAATGATATCGAATATATTCTTATGCTCCGTAAACCGGGTGGATATCGTAAACCAAGCAATGCTGCGCGGCTACTCAGTGTTATTAGCGAAGAAGATCATCGTCAATGGTTCCAACAAGTTTGGATGGGATTGACTGGTGCTTCTACTCGTGATCACCCGGCACCCTATCCGCTGGAGCTTGCTCGCAGGCTAATACGGATGTTTAGTTTTGTAGGGGACACTGTATTAGATCCATTCATGGGTACCGGGACAACTATAGTTGCTGCCGGTCAATCTGGACGAAATGGTGTTGGTGTAGAAGTAGATCCTGAGTACTTTGAAAAGGCTCGACGAAGAGTAGAGGAGGCAACCACTCAATTGTTTAGTGGTGTTAGCATCGAAGTTGCAACGGAACAGCCAATATGATCTCGGAAAAAGTCCTACATGCAAGGCTTGAAACCGCTGTAAAACACTTCTGGAAGTGTAGGGCAAATCAGAAGAAGAGTCAGGGCATAAAAACTGGAGTTAAAGACGCAGGCAGTCGATCTGCGGTTACTGGTGGTAAACAACTTGATGGTTTTGTAGAGGCTGTGGCTTCTATCATTAAGGATGCCGGGATAGTAGAGACGCAGATTTACACAAGTGGTCGTACTGAAACCATACTTCCCGGATACTTTCGGGCAGAAAAGAATTGGGATTTACTGGTTGTGGGTGACGGGCGCCTAATTGCGTGTGTTGAACTCAAATCACAAGTTGGTTCTTTCGGGAATAACTTCAATAATCGGTGTGAAGAAGCTATAGGTAATGGTCAAGATTTCTGGATGGCATATCGTGAAGGTGCGTTTGCCAGTTCGCCTCGCCCTTGGCTTGGCTATTTGATGTTGCTTGAGGATTCTCATAGTGTGAAAAGAAGTGTGGGTGTTAAAGAACCTCACTTCGAAGTATTTCCCGAGTTTAAAAATGCTAGTTATGAAAAGCGCTATCTATTACTTATGCAACGGCTTGTACGTGAGCGTTTGTATGATTCTGCAGGTTTAATCTTAAGCCCCCAAGAGCAAGGTATAAAAGGCGTATACTCTGAACCAGATCCGGAGGTTGGGTTCAATTCTTTTGCACGATCGCTTTATGCACATGTGTTAGCTCATGTTAAGAAGTAACTGAGTTGTAGTATTATTACGCTTCAATCATATCTTAGTGATCAATCCACCCTTACACCTTGTTTTTTCAGGAAGTCCTTCAGGTCGTCCATCTGGGTGTCGAAGACTTCGTGGTCGTAGTCTTCTTCGAGGCGTTGGATATGTTCGGCGAGCTCTTCTTTTTTGGCGACGGCCTTGTTGAGTTTGGCTTCCCAGCGGTCGCTGGTTTTGCGGAGTTTTTCGAAGTTGAGGTTGAGGTCCAGCAGGGCGGTGAGTTTTCGGGCGACGGCTTCGATGCTCTTGGCGTTGAGGCCTTCGATGTAGGCGGGGATTTCGACGGAGAGGTTGGCCATGGTCAGGGCGTTTTCTTCGGCGCGCGTCAGCAGGTGGGTGGCGACGCTGGCGGGGCCCTCGTAGTCGCTGAACTTGATGCCGAGCGATTCGAGGCCGGGCTTCATCTTGCGGTCGGAGACGCTGGCGAAGAGGCGCGGCTCGCGGGTGTGGGGGACCATCCCGCCGAAGCTGCCGATGAAGTAGACGGTTTCGACGCCGATCTCTTTGGCGAGGTGGAAGACGCAGTCGGTGTAGAGCTGCCAGGCGATGTTGGGTTCTTCGCCCTGGAAGAAGACGAGGTTGTGCTCGGGCGCGGCGTAGAAGACATTGACCGGTTCCTGGTAGTCATAGACTTCGCCGTTCTGCACATCGACATGCGGTCTGAACATGGCGGTGACTTCCATCGAGCCGGGGAAGTTGAGCAGGTAGAACGGGTCGGGGTCGAGCTGTGCGACTTCAGTTGCGCCGAGTTGATCGATAAGCCAGCCGACGGTACCGGTCGAGACCTCGCCGCCATCCATCCAGCCATCGAGCGCGAGGACCATACGCGATCCGGGCATCTTGGGCAGGCTGTCGAATTGGAGCGGTTGGGGCGTAGACATTGTGCGTCGGGTGTCGGGATTCGGGTATCGGGTTTCGGCCCGACTTCTGTGCTAAGGGCTAACGGCCAATGGCTCAATATCCATTCTAACGCGAATATTCGGTGTGCGGTGGATCGCTTGAATTGATTACACAAAATATGAAAATCGCACTTATTCTCCAGCCTCATGCGGGGGCGTGGGGTTTAACCCCGTGAACCCCGGGCTTCCACCCGGGGCTATTGGGGGTGAAGGCGGTGTGCGGTTAATTAGGTTCTTTGAAGTAGCGTTGGGTGCCGCCGGCTTCAACGGCCTCGCCGATGCGCTTCAGGGCGTGGGCATAAGCGGCGGTGCGCATGTCGGTCTTGTGGTCTTCCATCATGTCGTAGACGGCGTTGAACGAGTCTCGCATGATCTTGCTGAGCCGGTCGTGCACATCCTCGACAGGCCAGTAGAAACCTTCGCGGTTCTGGACCCATTCGAAGTAGCTGACGGTGACGCCGCCGGCGTTGGCGAGGATGTCCGGGATGACGAGCGTGTCACGCTTTGCGAGGATTTTGTCGGCTGCGGATGTGGTCGGGCCGTTGGCGACTTCGACGATCGTTTTGGCCATGATGTTGTTGACGTTGTTTTCGGTGATCTGGTTTTCCAACGCGGCGGGGATGAGCAGATCCACATCGAGTTCAAGCAATTCTTCGTTGGTGATCGTGTCGGCGTCGATGGCTTCGCAAAGCGATCCGTCGCAGTAGACGGCTTTGAGTTTGCGGGATTCGTTCTTGAACTGGATCAGGCTGGGGACGTCGAAGCCTTCGGGTTTGTAGATGCCGCCCTTGGAGTCGCTGACGGCGACGATCCGGTAACCATCGGCGTGCAGGAGTTTGGCGACGTGTTGTCCGGCATTGCCGAAGCCTTGGACGGCAACGGTGATGTCGGAGGGCTTCCAATGTTTTTTCTTTTCCAATTCCTTGATGCAGTAGTAAGCGCCGCGCCCGGTGGCGTCGTCTCGACCGAGGCTGCCCCCGAGCGGGATGGGTTTGCCGGTGATAACGGCGGGGCTGTACTGGCGTTTGATCTTGGAATACTCGTCCATCATCCAGCCCATGATGCGGGCGTTGGTGTAGACATCGGGCGCGGGGATATCGACATCGGGGCCGATGAAGTTGGCGGCCTCCTCAATGAAGCCTCGCGAGAGGCGTTCGAGTTCCATGTGTGAAAGCTCGCGAGGGTCGACGATGATGCCACCCTTGGCTCCGCCGTAGGGGATGCCGACGACGGCGCACTTACATGTCATCCAGAAGGCGAGTGCTTTAACTTCATCGAGGCTGACGTTGGGGTGATAGCGGATGCCGCCTTTTGTCGGGCCGCGGTGGTTGTTATGTCGGACGCGGTAGCCTTTGAAGACGCGCAACGAGCCGTCGTCCATCCGCACGGGGATGGAGACCTGCAGTACGGCCTTGGGATGACGCAACAGTTGAACAACCTCGGGTTCGAGCCCGGCGATATTGCCTGCTTCATCGAGTCGGCCGATCGCGTCGGCGAAAAGGGTCCCGTTGCCATCATCCCGGTCGCTACTCATGGTGTGTTACCCCTCGTGTTCTGAAGGCATGGCATCGATGCGTGCACCTTCGGGTTTTGTGAACAAATCTTCATCCGGCTCGACAAATTGGTAGTCGGTTACCGTCACTTCACCGATCTGCTCGCCGATCTTACCCATGGCGGGGTCCCAGTTCCAGAAGCTCATGCGCGTCGGGAGTGTGACGCCGTCCACTTTTTCATACGTTTCGTAGACGACCATGTGCGGCGAAATTTCAGCATCGTCGGAAGATTTGCCGTAGGTCACGATGTATGCCATGGCGGCGAGTTGGTCGTTGTCGGGGTTGCGGTAGAGCATGTACCAGTCGTCGGGTGAGTCGCCTACGCTTTCGCTGAAGGTGAGTTTGCCGGCGGGATAGATACGGTGTGCATCGAGCGGTTGTTTGCCTTGGTCGGTGATCGATGTGCCGGGGTCGGCGAGTTTGAACGGTGCGGCGATGAAGTAGGGCCAGGTCAGCAGCATGAATCGTGCTCGGCCGGGCGGGATATCTCCATCGGCGGGGGCGACCCATGCATCCTTGCCATCGAGGACCATGATGATGCCGTCATCGGTTTTGATGTGTGACTTTCCGACGGGTGTATCGAAGGTGGTGACGGTTTTGGTTGTGCTGCCGCCGAAGGTGACGGTGATGTTGGCCTGGAGGGCTTTTTGTTTGTTGTAGGCTTTGATTCCGTGGGCAGTGCCGATGGAGTCGGCGAAGTGTTTGTGAAATTTGGATTGTTCTTGGGCGAAGGTTGGGGAGGTTAGCAGTAAGAGGATGGTGAGGAGTTTGGTTAGGTGAGGGTTCATATGGGTGCTCTTTATTTTGATCGGTGAGTGTTGGTTTTTATTGAAGACGTAAAGACTTTGGCCCTCACCCCGGCCCTCTCCCGGGGGGAGAGGGGGTTAGGTTTTCGTTTACTGGATGGTATGTTTGTTGATTGTGAGTTCGGCCATGCGTACGGGGGAGGCTTGGAGTTTGTCAAGGGCGATGATGTTGCCGGTCTTGCGGTTGATGCGGCCGAAGCTGAGCACGCCGGTCGGGCAACTTTGCACACAGGCGGAGCAGCGGACGCACTGTGGGTCTTCCATGTGATTGCCTTTGTTGGCGAAGTTCATCACGTCGATGCCTTGATGGCAGACGCTGGTGCAGACGTTGCAGGAGATGCATTTTTTCTTATCCGCGACGATGCGGAATTGGCTGAAGCGTGCGTAGATGTGCATCAGTGCGGCGAGTGGGCAGGCGAATCGGCACCAGACCCGGCCGGAGAAGTGGAAGTAAAGCCCGAAGCCGATGATGCCTGCAAACAGCAGGTCGATGAACCATGTGTAGTTAAGGACGGGAATGCTCTTGAGGATGCCGTAATAGGCAGCGCTGATGAATGAGCCGGGCAGCAACCATGCGCCGATGCGTAGCAGGAGCAGTAGCAAACACACAGCGAGGAAGACCTGGCCGATCATATTCAGGCGGCTCCATACGGGTCCGTGCGGCATCTTTTGGCGGTGTGTGTCGCCGAGTGTTTCCGCCATGCCGCCGCACGAGCAGATCCACCCGCAGTACGCGCCCTTGCCCCAGCGCCAGACCATCAGCGGGATGATGACAAACGTTTGCAGGAAGCTGATTGCAAGCCAGAGCCACATGGGTTGTTCGGTGAAGACGTTCCAGACGAACAGGGGCCATGCAAGGATGAAGCCAAAGGCGTGATAGTAAGCACGTCCGCTCGGGTCCCAATCGACGCGTGGGAAAAGTTGGTCGGCAAGCCATCCGAGTGCGCCGCTATCAAACCAGCCGTTGTTACCCATCCAAGGCAAAAGGATGTAGGGCAGGATGAACAACGGCAACCATTGCACCGCAAGCAGGGTCCATGTTTGTGCGGTGACGTAAGGCGTCTTGCGTCGCTTGATCCGGCGGATGCCGAAGGTAAGCATGATGATGCAGTAGGCGAGTGAATAGTAAAAACCCGGCGAGCCAAGTGAATTGTTCAGCGTGCCGAGGATGTTGGCGGGGTTGGCGAAGGCGGCGCTGATGCCGGCCATCCACTGCGGGACTTGGTAGGGGAATAGCTGGTGGCTGGCGAAGTAGTCGCCGATGGGGATGCCTGCGCCGGGTTTTTTCCAGTGGTATATGAATGTGAATAGCGCGAGCACGAGCGCGAGGCTGATCCACCATTTTACGTTGCGTTCGCCGTGGATCGGTACACCGGAGCGGCGGAAAAAGTCGAGTGGGGCCTCCCTGCCGATCATGGTGAAGACCGAATCGTTGGGAATCGTCTGGTCGTTGCCATCGGAGTCGGTGATGGTAACTTCGTTATCACGGATCTCCTTGACACGGCTTGCCATCATGAGGTTGACGGATTGTTCGCTGATCTGCTCGATGTTTTCCGGTTTTGGTCGGCTGAACTGCGGCTTGCGGTAGCTGAGCGTGACGTTGCAGCCGCAGGCGCCCAGCGCGATCGCGGTTTCGAGTGCGGAGTCGCCGCCGCCGACGATGAGCACGTTTTGTCCGCAGTAGTCTTTGGGATCGTGCAGGCGGTTGTAGACCTTGTCTTTCTCTTCGCCGGGCACGTTGAGTTTGCGGAAGTTACCCGATCGGCCGATAGCGACGATAACGCGGTGCGCGAGCAGGTTTTCGCCATTCGGATTGATGACTTCAAGCAGGCCGGATTTGCGCGCGATGCGCTCGACGCGCATGTGTCTGGGTTGGATGTTGTATTGATCGAGGTAGCCGTGCAGTTCTTCGACGAGGCCTTCCTTGACCGCGGACTTTTCACCGAATTGCAATTCCCCGGCGGGGGTCATGTCGGTTGGATAGGTGTAGATGGGTTTGCGTTTGGGAAAGTTGACGATCGTGGAGAAAGCTTCGGAGGCTTCGAGCAGCTCGAATGACAGGTTGTTTTTACGCGCCTCGATGGCTGCGGCGACGCCGGAAACACCCGCACCGATGATGACGAGGTCGAGTACGTTCGTGCCGTTCTGCTTCGCGTTACGTTTTTGGAATGCAGTATCGGCAAGTATGGTTTGAACCGCGCGTGCACCGGTATCTGAAGAGAACTTCAGCAGGGGGATGCCCGTGATATCGCCCACCACGTACAGCCCCGGTACGACGGTGGAGCCGTCGGGATTGACCACGGGCAGCTTTTCCACATGCCCTGCGGGCCAGCGTGAGTGCAGCCAATGCGTATATCGAGCGATCGGATTCACGGCTAGTGGTCCCACATCGAGGCCTGAATCGGCACGGCCCTGTGCCGCACGCAGTATTCCTACCGAGCAGCGATCCGGATTATTCCATCGTTATTGAGGTTGGTTTGTACAATGTCCCGGGAGCACGAACAGATGTCTCAAGCAACCGGGAAAGCAAAGCGCGAGCAGATGCCTTTTGCGGGTAAGGGCTGTCCGGGATGCGGATATGACTTGACGGGCACGACCGAAGCAAGATGTCCGGAATGTGGGAAAGCATTTGATCCGGCAACACTGAAACCGGTCAAGCGGTGGCGGCGGTTGCCCTGGTGGTTAACGATCACGAGCGTCTCGCTGGCGATGTATCTGCCGAACACGTGGGTGTTCTGGATCGATTACCCGTGGGGGACGTACCGTGGCATATGGGTGAAAGCGTTCCCCGCGTTGCCGGGTCTATACGCCTCGGCCTGGATATCATTTTTTACAGGACTAGACAAGCTGCTTCAGGAGTATGCCATCTTTGGTGTTGCCGGTCTCGTCACGCTGCTGTTGCTTGTCTTTGGTGTTTTGCTGGGCCGGCGTGGTAAAAAGTGGCTGATCGCTATATGCGTCCTGCTTTTTGCGTTTGAGGTGTTTAACGCCTACGTCAGCCACGCACTATTCCGCATGTGATATGCACATCCAGGGCAATATCACGCCGACTGCCGCAGCGACGGGGAGATGGTTTTGTCGGCGGACCGATTGATGAATTCGATGCACTTCTCTGCCGTCATGGGGTGGGCGAACAGGTAGCCCTGTGCCAGTTCGCAATCCAGCGCCTGCAGGTGGGCGACCTGGTTGGGTGATTCGATGCCCTCGGCGACCAGGTCGATGCCCATGTTGTGTGAGAGCGTGGCAATCGACTGGATCAGCGCGGGGTAGACCATGTTGGTTTCAAGATTACTGACGAAGGACTTGTCGATCTTGAGCATGTCCAGCGGCAGTTCCTGGAGGTGGTGCAATGAGGACTGGCCTTCCCCGAAGTCGTCCATAACGATCTTGACACCGATCGTCTTGAGTTCATTGAGCACACTCTTTGCGGCATTTAGGTCACGCGAGATTGCGGCCTCGCTGATTTCAAGTTGAATCCATTCCGGTTTGGCGTCGGATGCTTCGATAGCGCAACGGATGTCTTCTATCGCCTTGGGATGCATCAATTGATTGCCCGAGACGTTGATGCTCATGGACCACGCGACGTCCGGGTACTGCCGCCGCCATTGTGTGATCTGCTCACAGGCGTTTTTCAAGACCCAGTTGCCGATTGGGATTATCAAGCCCGTCTCTTCAGCGATGAAAATGAATTCGCTGGGATTGACCCGGCCAAGGTGTGTGTGGTCCCATCGGACCAGGGCCTCGAATCCGTGGACGGCCCCGGTTTCCAGCGAAACAATCGGCTGATATTCGAGCGTTAATTCGCCGCGTTCAACGGCATGATGCAGGTCGGTCTCGAGTTTTTGTCGGGCCTGGACGGCGTTGAGCATGTCACGGTCGAACGGAACGGCGCGGGCCTTGCCTCCGGCTTTGGCACGGTACATCGCCGTATCTGCGTCGCGGATCACATCCTCGGCACGATGGTAATGTTCATCCGCAAGGACGATCCCGATACTCGCGGTGCTGCGCACCTCATTACCTGCAAGGTTGTAGCAGTCCGCGAGCGTTTCCAGCAACTGATTGGCGTGTGTTTTGGCTGTATCCATCGAATTGACCCCGTGCATCAGCAGGACAAATTCATCACCGCCCAGGCGTGCCGGGGTCCAGGATTCTTCAGCATCGCAGGCACGGATGTAGGCACGCAGGCGATTGGCGATCTCGATCAATAGCATGTCGCCGATGTCATGACCCAGGCTGTCGTTGATGATCTTGAAACGGTCGAAGTCGAGGAAGAGCAACGCAAAGCGACCGCCTGTTCCTTGTTGAGTATGTTCGATTGCGTTTTTGATCTGCTCATTAATTGCGGTGCGGTTTGGTAGAGAGGTGAGCCGATCGCTGCGGGCGGCGTTGTACAGGGTGTCTTCGGTAAACTTCTGCTGTGTGACATCCCGTTGGATTGCGACATAGCCGGTGACTTCATTGTGCCTGCCGTGGATCGGACGCGCTTCCAGGTCAATCCAATACTGTTTACCGGCGGCATTATGAAACTCCAGAACGGCCTTCACATTCTTACCTTTGGCAAGGTCCTCTCCAATTTGATTAACAGCATCGACTTGTGCTGGTGTGTTTCCCAGGACGGCATTTATAGGCAGGCCGATGGTTTGCTCGGCGCTCAGGCCGTGGATACGGTAAAAACTGTCGTTTACCCAGACGATTTGGTGATCCGTATTGCATACGACCACGCTGTTGTCGGTGATCCGAGCGATTGCGGCTAGTGTACGGTTCTCGTTTTCCTGCTTCTGCAGCGCTTCATTTTGTTCAACCAGCTTCTGCTGCATTGCGGCTTTCTGGCGGTTGTATAGAAACTGACCCAGGATGATCAGGATCGCGGGGGCGAACATCAGACACATCGTCAGTACGATCGTAAATCTGAATTCGCTCATCAACCGGCTGTTCTCAGATTCAATGACCTGCTCGGCCTCTTCCTTGACCTCGTCCGTTGCGTTGATAATCCGCCTGATTGAATTCTTGTCTTGGTTTAGGGCTTCATTTGCCTGTGCAGACGTTGTGATATGTTTGTTGTCGATATCCGCCACGACACCAAGAAACGCTTGTTTGTATTGTTGTGCATCTTCTTTCCAATCATCAATCGGGATATCAATCGTTTGTTTGGCAGATGACTGTTGCTGCTTAAGTTTGCTGAAGTGCAAGGACATCCCGTCCCAGGCGTTCCGCCACTTCTCAAGATATTCTGCCCTGATCGTGGGATTGTCGATATTCAGGAAGTAGTCTTTTTCGTACCGACGACACTGTAGCGCATATACCTGGATGTCCGTACCAAAGTCCTGGATCTCTGCTTGTGTCGATAGGGATATGTATAGTGAATGGCGGAGTTGCAGTTGCTGTGCCAGGCAGGCGATACCGGCTACGATCAGGATCAGCGAGGAGATCATCGCGATCGTAGCCGTGCCGATTCCTTTTCGATGGGACAAAGATAACCGGCCGCCAACCTTCGCGGGCTGATCGATATTGTTGGTCTCTTTGGTTTCGATCATCGGCCCTCACACGCTCCCAACGACCTATAATCTCCACCTTTCGGCGGATCTTACCCCGATTATGTTCATCATCGGCATGTATATCTAAGATGTTTATGTGGGCTGAGGTTAGTACGCAGATAAACGCTTTTAAATGGCATACGTTCGTTTTGTCGAGTTAACCCATATTAACCATGGAATGGATCTGGCCGGTTTGTTCGAGGATCATCTGCCGATGGATTGTTTTTAAATTTATCAGATATGTGGTGTTGGCCTTAACCCAATGCCGTTAGGATAGATATCCAGAATTCACTTATCAGGAGCGATTGGATTGATACTTGCAGGTAAATTACTGCTTCCAGATTCGGCCCGGTTGCGACCCGGCGTCAGGATCACCCCGGGTTGGATCCGCACCGACGGCGGCCGCATCGTTGAGGTGCATGAGGGCGGGATGCCGGCGTCATTTGATCTTGGGGGTGAAGATTGCCTGGTCTCGCCCGGCTTCATCGACACGCACATGCACCTGCCACAGTTCGATCTGATCGGGGCGCATGGCCTGTCGTTATTGGATTGGCTTGAGCAGATCACGTTCCCTAATGAAGCGAAGTGGGCGGACGCGGATTATGCGGCCGAGATGACCGAGCGCGTCATCGGACAATTGGTCTCGGTCGGCACGACAAGTTTTGCAGCCTATGCAACGGTACACCACGAAGCAACCCGGCGGGCACTTCAGGCATGTGCACGCTGGGGTTTGCGTGCGTTGGTCGGACAGGTCTTGATCGATCAGCAAGCACCGGATTCGATGCTGCGCGAAGCGTATGCATGCTTAGCTGAAACGAATGCGCTATTGAACGATTGGCCGAGTGAACCGAGGCAGCGCGCCACGGGCAACCGTGTGAGTACCGCCGTGACGCCAAGGTTTGCCATCACTTGTAGCGAAGGCCTTCTCAAAGCGGCGGGGGACCTGGCGCGCGAGCACGATGCCTATGTGCAGACACACCTGGCGGAGATGAAGCCGGAGCTGGAAGCCGTCGCCAAGTTGCACGGTGGACCCGATTACACGAGCGTCTACCAAAAGGCCGGCCTGCTCGGGCCGCGTACGATCCTGGGGCATTGCATCTACTTATCGGATAGTGAACGCACCGTGCTTGCCGAGACAGGCAGCATCGCGGCACACTGCCCGACCGCCAATTCTTTTTTGCGCTCCGGCACGATGGATCGTAAGCATTTACTCGACGCAGGCATCACGCTTTCACTGGGCAGCGACATCGGCGGCGGGTATGAACGCAGCATGATCCGCGTCGCAAAGGCGATGATGGAAGCGACGTTCTACGCGGGCGCCGAGATGGAAGATGTGCCCAGCGCCGCAGAGGCGTGGTGGCAGATCACAACGGGCAACGCCGATGCGATGGGTTGGCCTAACACGGGACGCATCCAGGAAGCAATGGAAGCGGACCTGGTCGTACTCCACCCCGACATCCCCTGGCAGGAAGCGCACAATCCGCTAGGTATGGTGATGTTTGCATTCGATGACCGATGGGTGAAAGCGACGGTGGTGAATGGGGAAGTGGTTTACAGCCAGGAATAGTTATGCCGCAAATGAACGCTAATAGACGCGAATGAGAAGTGTGATTCTATATAGCCCGACCATTTTGGTCGGGTTTTTTGTTGTGGTTCGTGGCTGGTGCCTGTTGTGCTATTTGAAGTTCTGATGATTAAGCAGATACGGGCCCTCACCCTAGCCCTCTCCCGGGGGGAGAGGGGACCGGAGCAGATTCAGTTTCTTGATTCGCGTCTATTAGCGTTTATTCGCGGCTAAAAATCACTTCTTTGCGGCCAATCTATCTCTCACTTCCAGCAACTGCGCCGCGATACTGATTGCGATTTCACCCGGATGATTCGTGCCGATCGGTAAACCGAGCGGGCATTGGAAAGTTTGTTGATCTTTCGGGATGCCGGCTTCGGTGAGTTCGCGTCTTAAGATGGCGGCCTTGGACTTGCTGCCGATTACGCCGAGGAAGGGAAAGTTACGTTTTTGTTTGAAGGCTTCGATCAAAACCGGCAGGTCGGTGACGTGGCCGCGCGTCATGCTGATGACAAATGCGCCGTCGGGCAGCGCCGCGACCTGAGCGGGGGGATCGTCTGTCTGGATTGTCTGGACGTTGGCGGCCTTGGGCAGTTTGTCGAGCCAGTCGCTGCGCGGGTCGATGCAGGTGACTCGGCAGGGCAGTGTGGTTAACAGGTTGACCAGGGCTTGCGTGACATGGCCCGCGCCGAAGATCACGATCGGCCAGACGTTGTGATTGACCGACTCGAAGTAAAGCGTGGCCGTGCCGCCGCAGGTCATGCCGACGTCTTTTTTCAGGTTCCATTCGACGAGATCGGTGCGGCCTTGCGTGTCGGTTTTGTTTTCGAGCATCGCTTGTGCGCGCTCGATGGCCTTGGCTTCGACCTGCCCGCCACCGACCGTGCCGTGGCATAGGCCGTCTGCGGTGACAAGCATCTTGCTGCCCGCGTCCTGCGGCGTGCTGCCGATGGCCTTAACCATCGTGACGCTGACAAACGGCGTCCCCGCCGAAGCGAGTTCCATGTAACGCTGCATATGTTCTGTGGTTTGCATGATGCGGGTATTTTAGTTGTTTATTGACGAGTATGTGAATACGGCGGTTTACTCCCTCTCCCCTCGGGAGAGGGCCGGGGTGAGGGCCGTATGTGTTTGCGTGGCCGGTGTTGAATCGGGTTACAAAATGAACCCGGCCCTCATCCTTGCCTATTCCGGGGTCTCCCGGGGGGAGAAGGGAGGAACATAATCTATATTCTGGAAGATTTACTTGTTGATTGTGTGTTGTTCGGTTTGCTTTATCTTCGTCAAACACATCAACACTTCTTCATTCGTCGCAGGCAGCTTAAGCGGGACTTTGTTTTTCCCGGCCACACAACCCAGCGCATGTTTCGCGGCCGCCCACGCAGCGATGCCCAGCATCAAAGGCGGTTCGCCGACCGCCTTCGAACTGCGGATGTTCTTTGTGTTTGCGTTGTTATCCATAAACGCGATGTTGAACCGCTGCGGTATGTCGGTGATATTGGGGATCTTGTATGTCGTCGGCGAGTAGCTGAGCAGTTCGCCATCATCGTTATAGACGAGGTTTTCTGTTGTGCACCAGCCCATGCCTTGGACGAACCCGCCGATGACCTGGCCGTGATCGATGCCGGGATTGATCATGCGCCCGATGTCCATGAGCATGTCGACGCCGGTCACACGCAAATCGCCCGTGAATCGGTCGATGAGTACTTCGGCAACCGCAGCACCGGTAGTGTAATAGAAGAACGGATTGCCTTTGCCGGTCTCCCGATCGAAGTCGATGCCCGGTGTTGAGTAGAAACCGCGTGCGCCCAGGTCGACGCGCGCCATGCGAGCCTGGTTGGTGAACTGCCCGAAAGGTATGCGGTTCTCTGCTGCGCGTCGGTCAAAGACAAAGCCATCTTCAAAGCGGATATCTTCAGGATTTGGCGCAAGGTCTTTGTTGGATTCGGTGAACAACTCAGCCGCATAGGCGGCCATGCGATTCTTAATCGTCGCACATGCGTTCACGGCCGCGGCGCCGTTGAGGTCCGTCCCCGCGCTGGCGGCGGTGGGGGAGGTGTTGATGTTTTTCTCTGTCGAGGTCGTCATCATCATCACACGCTCGATCGACAGGCCGAACTCATCCGCGACGATCTGGCGGATCTTGGTGTTGACTCCCTGGCCCATCTCCGTTGCACCGGTGGAGACCTGGATCGTTCCATCGGTGTAAACGTGCACCAGCGCGTTACCTTGGTTAAGGAACTTGGTGGTGAAGGAGATGCCGAACTTCACCGCCGTCATGGCAAGGCCTTTAAGATGCGTGGACGATTGCTTGTTGAACGTTTCTGCTTCTGCCAGGCGCGTTTTGTAATCGCTGGTTTGCGCGAGTTGATCGAATATCTGTGGCAGCAGATTGTTCTTCACTTCCTGGCCATAGGGCGTGGTGTTGCGAGGCGCTTCGTCGTAGCAGTTGAGCTTACGGACCTCGAACGCATCTTTGCCTAGCGCCGCAGCGACTTCCTGGATGATATTCTCGATCACCGCGATCGCCTGCGGCCCGCCGAAGCCACGGAACGCCGTGTTTGGCGGGATATTCGTCTTGCAGATCCGGCCCTTGATCTTGATGTTCGGCAGGTAGTACGCGTTGTCCGCATGCAGAAGCGTGCGCTCCATGATGCCGGTCGAAAGGTCAGCGAACGCGCCGCCATCGGAGTAGAAGTCGAGCTGGATGGCGTCGAGTTTGCCATCAGAATCGAAGCCGACCTTGTACCATGTCTTGTAAGGGTGGCGTTTGCCGGTGATCTTCATGTCGTCGTCTTTGGTGTAGACGACGCGCGCGGGCTTACCGGTTTTTTGTGTGACAAGCGCCGCCATCAACGCGGGGATCGCAGCCTGTGATTCCTTACCGCCAAATGCGCCGCCCATACGCTTGCAGCGGACCACAACCTCGTGCATGCCGAGTCCCAGCACCTCCGCGATGACAGCTTGTGTCTCAGTCGGATTCTGTGTGGAGGATTCGACGGTGAGTTGGCCTTGCTCACCGGGATATGCGATTGCCGCCTGGCTCTCAAGGTAGAACTGTTCCTGGCCGTTGGATTCAAACGTGCCTTCGAGGGTGTTTTCCGCATTCTGCCAGGCGGTATCGAAGTCGCCTCGTTCGATACGACGCTCCGGGCCCAGGAATTGATTCTTTTCGATCGCGGTATCGATATCGAGAACAGGTGTTTCGGATTCCACCGCAACGGTGACCGCCTTGCGAGCCTCGCGGGCGGCTTCACGCGAGGTGGCGGCGATCAGTACGATCGGTTGGCCGACGTAATCGATGCGGTCTTCAACGAGGAAAGGTTCGTCATGAAAGATCGCACCGAAGTGGTTTGGGCCGAGGATGTCTTTGTAGGTGAAGATGCCGACGACGCCGGGTGTTTGTTTAGCAGTGGAAACGTCGACAGTTTTTACTGTGCCGCATGCAACGGGCGATCCGACGAACTCGACAAACAACTCACCCTCCATCGGCGTGAGATCGTCGATGTACAGCGCTTCGCCGGTAACATGGCCGGGGCCTGAGTCGTGCGGGATGGATTGGCCTACGTTGGGCATGATGCTTCTGTACGTTCGTCCTTATGTTGTTACCGGCTGAGCACAATCGAAGTAGAACTTGCTCAGGATGTTCTCCGCTAATTGCAGACGGAAGTCGGCGCTGCCGCGCACATCGGAGATCGGGGCAACCTCCGTGCGTGCGAGCCGGCCTGCTTCTTGAAAGACTTCTTCTGCCAGTGGTTTGCCGGCCAAAAACGCTTCGGTCTTTGGCAATCGCAATACCACCGGCGCGACACCACCCATCGCGATGCGTATCGTCTTGATAACGCCCGTCGAGTTGTCCAGTTCCATCAATACCGCGGCGGTAAACGTCGAGATATCCAGGTCACGCCGACGGGAAACCTTGTAGAGCTTCAGCGTTTGCAAATCGGTCGGCAACGGAACATGCACGCACGCTATCAGTTCGTCCGCCTTAAGATCGAATTTTTTGTATCCCGTATAAAAATCATTGATATTCACGCGGCGCGAACCGGCCGGGCCTACAAGCTCTAACTCGGTTTCTGTCACAAACAGAAACGGCAAGGAATCCGCGATCGGGCTGGCGTTGGCGATATTGCCGCCGATCGTCCCGCTATTACGGATCTGTGGGGAGCCGAACACCGTAAGGATGTCATGAAACGGCGGAACAAGCTCCTTAACTTCCCGCTCAATCTGCGACCATGTGGCCCCCGCACCGATGGTCAGCCGGCCATCGTTCCGCTCGAGCGATTGAATCTCGTCGACATTCGCCAGACAAAGCACTTCGCTCGGAGCGATCTTGCCCTTGTTGTGTTGCACGCCGATATCGGTAGCGCCGGCAACGACTGTGCAGCTTGGATGTTCTGCCTTGAAAGCTACTGCCGCATCGAGGTCGGATGGGATCGCCACCACGCGTTTGCTATCGCTGATTACAACATAATCCTGATGAAGATCCGTGAACTGTTCGGCGATAGGCTCTTCGGGATACAGTTCACACAGCCGCGCGGTCTTTCCCGGATCGACAGCACAACCCGCATCGAGGATCTGCAGATACCCGGTGCATCGACAAAGGTTCCCGGATAGGCCGTGCGATAACTCGTCGCGCGATAGCGGCGATTGCCTGTCGTGCCCATCACCTTCAAGCATGCCCGTCATCGTCGTGATGAAGCCCGGCGTACAGAAGCCGCACTGCGAGCCGTGATGTTTGACCATCGCGTCCTGGATCGGACTGAGAAGGCCGTTGCGTTTGAGCCCTTCGACAGTGACGACATGCGTGCGGTCGAGCTGGTACATGAACTGGATGCACGAATCGATCACGCGATACGTCAGTCGACCGGTCGCCTGATCCACTTTGCCGACCAACACACTGCACGCGCCGCAGTCGCCTTCCGAACAGACGATCTTCGTGCCGACCATGCCCGATCGCTGGCGCAGGTAATCAGATAGCGTCAGGAACGCATCTCGACCGGCCACATCATGACGCTTACCGTTGATAAACAGCACCAAGTGGTCGCGTGATGTAGAAGCGGGTTTGTGCATATCTGATCTATTGTGTCGGATACTTTGGGCCTGATCCCGCATTATAGTCTCAGACCCGTGAAAACCCATGGATCAATTGTGGAAGTTTTGTGCCTGTACATCAGGCGTTCATGTGCTATTGCACACGCAACGTGGTGAATTCAAACTTCTCGCCATCGAAAAGCCCCTTGTCGCTTAGCTTCAGGCTGGGGATGACGAGCAGTGCCATGAATGAAAGCGTCATGTACGGCGCGCGTAAGGACGAGCCCATGTCTTTTGTGGCCCGGTCCAGTTTCGCGTAGGCATCGGCGACTTCGCCGCACGATCCCGTCGCCATGAGCCCGGCAATCGGCAGGGGCAGGACCTGCTTTTCTGAGCCGTCAACTGCGCTGAGTCCGCCGGTGTTTTCGATGACGAGGTTGATGGCGTTGGCAAGGTCGTGATCGTTTGTGCCGACGGCGATGACGTTGTGCGAATCGTGCGCGACGCTGGACGCAATCGCTCCACGCTTCAACCCGAACCCTTGGATCAGGCCGACCGCCGGGACGGATTTTGCATAACGGTTCACCACGGCGATCTTGAGGATATCCTTTTCAGGATCGGCGATGATCTGGTCTGCGGATTGTTTAACATCAAGGATACGGCATTCGGTGACGAGTTGGCCATCCATTGCACCGATGACGCGAGCTTTACCGCTGCCTTTATTCAGTTTCAGGTCGCCCGGCTTGATTGGCTCCGCTTTGAACTGATTGATCGGCTCGATGGCGGCGGGCTCGGGCAGTAGAGACCCACCCTGCTCCGCAACGCACGTGCCATCGATGAATGTGCGCAGCACATTGAAAGACTTAAGGCTGTCGACCTCGATCAGGTCTGCCGGGTCGCCCGGCTGTAGCAAGCCCACATCCAGGCCATAGTGATGCACCGGATTCGCGCAGCCGGCACGGATCACGTTCATCGGGTCCATCCCCTTGGCAACGGCCCGGCGGGCAAGCTCGTTGATATGGCCGTTTACGAGTTCATCAGGATGCTTATCGTCGCTGCAAAGCATCACCTTGTCGGGGAACTCATCGATCAGCGTGTATAGCGCCTCGAAGTTGCGCGCTGCTGAGCCTTCGCGGATCTGGATAAACGAGCCGGCGGCGAGTTTGTCGAGCGCTTCCTCCTTGGTGAAGCATTCGTGATCGGTGCTGATGCCGGCACGGACATAAGCTGCAGCCTGCTCGCCACGCAGGCCCGGGGCATGGCCGTCGATCGGCTTACCTCGCTGCTTCGCGGCGTCCAGCTTCGCGATCATCTCGCGGTCGCCCATCAGCACGCCCGGGAAGTTCATCACCTCGCTTAAGTATCCGATGCGCGGATCATCCAGCAGCTTCGCCACCGCTGCGGCATCCAAGGTGGCACCGGCCGTCTCGAACGCCGTCGCCGGCACGCACGACGGCGCGCCGAACATGATCTTCAAAGGCGTATTAGCCGCATCGTCCAGCATGAACCGTACACCTTCGATCCCCAGCACGTTCGCGATCTCGTGCGGGTCGCTTATCGTCGCGACCGTCCCGTGGACCACCGCCTGGCGGGCGAACTGGCAGGGCGTGAGCATCGAACTCTCGACGTGGATATGGGCATCGACGAACCCGGGCATGAGGTAGGTCTGGTAGGTCTGCGATCCGGCCTCGGTATCATCGGTGACCGAGCTGATCCGGCCATCTTCTATAACCACGATCCCGGGAAATACCCTTCGGCGGACGATATCCACCACGTTCCCCCGCAGTTCATACGACGTTGTCTGCATATGAAAGCCTCGCGAGATGTCCAAGCCAAACACCTCAATTTACGGTTAGATCTTGGTTCACTCAAGATACAAGATACGATTTTTAGCCCTGACCGCCTCTCAGGGCTGAAATCCGGTCCCGTTTCGTGCGTTTTACGATCGTCCACCCGGGGGGCATCGGGTAGAATAGGTAACCGCGTTCCGGGGTTGATTGGGGTGTGCCGGGGCCAGTCCTGGGGACCGAAAGGAGACGATGCCCAGCCAAGCTGACGGCCAAGTAATCATGGGCCCGCCCGCAAGGGGTGGTTTTATCGCATCGGCCCTCACCGGTTCGATCGCGAAGCGCCTTTACCTCGCCCTGTTGCGCCCCGAATCAGGCACCGCCACGATCGAGTTCTGCATGGTCCTGCCGATCGTCCTGTTCCTCGTGCTCATCCTGCTTCAGTCGACGCTGCTGATGGTGGGCAACCAGTACGTGCATTATTCCGCGTTCGCCGCGACACGTTCGGCGATCGTCTATATCTCGCAGGATTATTCCGACCTTGGCGAAGAGGGCCGCAACGCGATCATGCCTGTGAAGGGCCGGACTAAGTTCGACGCGATCCGCTCCGCGGCGTACCTGGCGGTCGCACCGGTCTGCGGCAAGCGGACGGATAGCAATGAAGATGTGGACCCCGAGGCATACCTGGCCGGGCTTGAAAGCTACTTCTCTGACTATGGGCAGGATACGCCAAGATGGGTCGAGACACTGGCAGCAGAGCGGTTGCATTACGCGGCTGACAACACCGATGTCTACATCGTGGAAGTCGATGACAACGACGGGGCGGTCGAGTTCTACGACATCGGATCGGAAGGGCACGTCTTTGGCCCGCGTGATCCGATCACCGTCCGTGTTGAACACCGGTTTAATTTATCCGTCCCCTATGTGGGGGCATTATTCGCGGATGGCGAACATACCGACGGCCGTGGACGATACGCGCTGGTCACCGCGCATTACACGTTGACCAACGAAGGGCTCGACCCCGAATTGCCCGATCCGCCCTCGCTGCCGCGCATACCTCATAACTAACGGAAGAGTGAACGACCGAGCCACATGACAGACGCCAACGAAATACCACAAGATGCTGCCTCCGACGTGCAACCGGTCCTGAAGGTCGGCGATACCGTGGGGTCTTACCAGATCGTCAGTCTGCTCAGTGCGGCTGAGACGTGCGTTGTCTGGCGAGCACAGCATACGCAAACGGGTGCTGACGCGATGGTGCGTGAGTTGATCCCGGGTTCGCCGATGTCGCGTGAGCGTTCGTTTTTAGAGCGTTGCCAGAAAGAAATCGACAAGCAGGGCAAACTCGGTGAGTCCGGGCGGCGGGTCGTGCTCTTGAAGGAATTGATCGACGATCCCCGCGGGGCGTTCCTGGTGTCCGATTATGCCGGCGGCGCGAGTATCGAACAGCTTTTGAACAGCCGGCCCGACCCGTTCGATCTTGTGCGCGGCCTGCGGATCGTACACAGCACCGCCAAGGTGCTAAGCCAACTGCACAAGCTCGGGATGATCCACGGCGGCTTGCGACCGAGCAACATTGTGCTGCGCTTGAGCGGCGGTGTTCAGGTCGTTGATGCGGGTGTCACGGGTTTGATCGCCGAGCAAGAGGCGCTTAGCCCGGACGCGGCCCGGTACATGGCGCCGGAATTATTCCACGGCGTGGCGGGGGATGCACGGTCGGACATCTACGCGCTTGGGATCATCGCCTACGAGATGCTTGCCGGGCGTGGTGCGTTCGAGCATGTATTCAATGCCGTGATCGGCGATAAGCGCAACTCTGCGATGCGCTGGATGAAGTGGCACACCAACGCGCGCGTCCAGGCGCCGCACCTGCACGAACTGAATCCCCGCGTACCCGTGCGTTTAAGCGACCTGATTTCCAGGATGATGGCCAAAGACCGCAGCAAGCGTATCGCATCGGGCGAGCAGTTGCTTGAAGCCATCCAGCGCCACTTCGGGCAGGACGCCATCGTCAAAGCAGAAGCCTCCCCCGATGCATTCACACCTTCCGGCGCACAAATCAAAGCGACCGGCCCGGGCGATACGACCGAACTGCCGCAGCCCAGCAAGAAACCGATGGTCATCGGGATCGCGGCCGCGGTCGTGGTGGTGCTCTCACTTGGCGTGTGGTTTACCGTCAGCACGATCAACAAGAACGCATACGAACACAAGCGTTCGCTCGCGGCGTCATCGCTTGCAGATGCGGACGTCGCCTACAGGGCCGGGCGCTTCGCGGATGCGATCTCACTGTATGAAGCACAGGCTACTGCCTGGACCGAGCCGGGGGATGAGCTTGCTTTACACGGCAAAGTCGGCGCACTGATTGCCAAGGCGCAGATCGCGCTGTCGGAAAACCGGTACGACGAAGCGCGCAGCCTGACCACGGACCTCGAAATGCTGGCCGAGGCGGGCCCCGCCAGCCGTGAAGCCGTCAAAGCGTTAAGCGATGAGGTCGATCGACGCCAGGCGTTTGACAATACGGTTGCCGAGGTGCAGACCCATCTTGAAGCCGGGGAATTTGCACAGGCACGCAACGTTATCAAGGAAGCACAGCGCAACGAACTGACGGAAAATGAATCCAAGGCGCTTCTGGACTTCCAGGTTCGCATCGATGCGGAGCTTGAACGCGAACAGGTTGATGAAGCGTTGGCAACTGCAGATGAAATGGTCGAACAAAACAACGTGTCCGGCGCGATCAACCACCTGTCCGGCGTGAAACGGCGTCTGCAAAATCCGCGCATCGACGAGAAGATCGAGTCGCTGACGGTGCTGAAGTCTTTCCGTGAACTGGTGGCCGGCGGTGAATCGGCGGAGCGCAGCGCGGATTACGACAAGGCGATCCAGTCATTCGAAGAGGCGATTGCGCTCATGGAAGACGACTCACTTTCGTCACGCATTCAGATACTCAAGTCGAAGGCGGCGATGACAAAAGGGCGAGCGTTGGTCGAATCCGGCGATGAAGCGGGGGCCCAGGCGGCGTTCACCAATGCATTGGCGTTTGATCCGAATAACGCCGAGGCTCGCGGTTGGCTTGCGCGCATGAACGTGACAATCGAAAAGCGTTCGTATATCGAGGCCGGTAAACGAGCAGAAGCCTCCGGCGATCTTTTGCAAGCGGCCAGCCACTACCGCGCCGCGTTACAGAGCGGGCCTGATGAGCAAGTCCAGTCGGCGCTGAATCGTGTTGAGGCCGGGGCGGCATTGGCGCAGGCCGAGCAGTTGATAGCACAAGGTCAACTCGAACGGGCCGGCGAAGTGCTGGACGAAGCGAAGGAATTGCAGCCGGACAGCCCGGCGGTCGCCGAAGCGATGGAACGCCACGCCCGCCACGTGCGTTACCGCGAGCTTCTCAAGCAGGGCGACGGCTATGCCGAGCAAGGCCGATACGCCCAGGCCAAGCAGGCGTTTCGCAGCGCCCGCGATGTGATGAAAACCGAAGAGATCGAGCAAAGGCTGGACGACACCGAGTTCAATCACCTGCTCGCCCAGGCCCGGGGGTATATCGCCAACGAACAATGGCCAAGCGCGCGTGGGATCTTGTCAACCGCGGCGAAGATCCGGGTGACCGATGAATTGACTGCATTGCGCGAGCAGGTCACCAAGGGTTTGGCCGAAAGTAAGGACAGAGAAGGAGGCGAGGATGGATGACGCTCTGAACTTCGCACCATCTCGCGTGCGCAGCGGGGGCGTGGTGATGGTGATCACGCTTCTGGCGATCATCCTGATCGCGTCGCTGCTCTTTTACGTCTTCAACGTCGGCACAAGCGTGCAAAGCCGGGTCGTCACCCAGCATGCCGCGGATTCGGCAGCGATCGGCGGCGCCAGCCAGGTGGCGCGCAGTATGAACACGGTCGCGATGAACAACGTCGAGACGGCCAGGCTGATCGCCGCGGTCAGTTATCTCGATGGTGTGCCCTTGGCGGTGGACCTGTCGATCACTGATGCGACCGAGTCCGAGCTCGGTGATGTCGATGCACTGGCGCAGGCAGTCAGCGGGCAACTCCGCGCAGGCGTGACGGATGTCTGGTTCGCACGCAAGCTGCGTGAAATGATCGATCAGAGTAATCCGGACAGCGTCATCGCAGAACAGCAGTACATGCGCGAGCTGGATGAGCTATTCCGCAACCAGCCGAACCTGATCCCGGAAATGACGCACTACCAGGCGCCATCCGGAAACATGGGCAAGATGCACCAGGCGATGCGTTCGATGGACGCCCACAGCCAGGCGGTGATGGCGACGCTGGCAGAATCAGCACAAACCGCAGCCATCCAATCGGTGCAGGCGAATCTGGGGCAGGAAGGCGACGCCACCGCCGGGTTGCTTCTGCCGGCCACGCCTTACATTCCATGGCAACGTGGCAAGTTCGCGGATTACGAACGGCCCATGAAGTACGGCCTGCTCCCCGGCTCGGATCGCCGGCTGGATTTTGATGGCACAGGGATCGGATTCGGACAGATCGATAACGAAGAAATCAACCGCGGGCCTTGGGATGCGTTGTTCGGTTGGCGCACTACCGACCGGATCAATGATGACCCGGGCAGTATCCCGTCAACCAGCCGCCTGCCACCACAGATGGGACGCGCAAGGTCTGGGAGGGAGCCCGAGGAATACCGCGTCTTTGGTCCGCAGCACGTGATGCTCTGGCGTACCGTACCGGGGCGGGAATTCAGTTGGCTTCGCGATCACTTGGGTGATATTTACTCATGTAAATCAAGTTACCTCTGGTCGGACGCGGTAAGCCGTACTGTTACAGACTCCAAGTGGGAAATCGATATCGACTACGACGACGAACGGTCGTCCGACCGTAACAGCGAGTATGCTCGAAAGTATGACTCCACGGAGATCTCGGCGGTGATGTACGTCATCGTTGAGATCAAGAGCCGTATCAAAGACGATCCGGGTTTACCGCAGCGGCAGGGGATTACCTGGGACTATGTCGACATCCCTCAACGGCGTTCTCCGCGTGTGGATTATCGTGGTGGCTCTACTATTCCTAATACTTCCTCGCACCCGCCTTATTCGGTTGACCCACGAAGCATTGTCAGCGGGCCCACGTGGAAGAAAATCGATGACCACATCTGGCGGATGTCCGCTGTCTACGAGACAGACCCGTACGGCCCGGACCGCGGCGGTGATCCTTCCATCGGCCTTGCTCCCAAGCTAAGTACGGATGATGCTGGCAACCAAGTCTATGTTGCCCAGAAAGTGTATTGGCAGGTCGGTTACATGCTCGTGGGCGTCAACGTCGGCGAGCAGATCGAAGTAACCAATCCCTGGGAGGGTTTTAATAAAAAGGCGGATGATGCGCCCGCGCCGATCGACATCGACCACGGTATGTTGCCTGCGAATAACTACAACGCTCGCTTCGAGTACCTGACTTTTTTAGGTGTCGCGCGGCAGTCCAACAGTCCCAAGTTCTGGCCCTCCCGGTTCCAGGGCGATAAACCTTACCCCTACAACACCGCCATCGCGCAGGCCTACGTCTTCAACAACCATTCGTGGGACCTGTGGACACAGGCCTGGCAGGCAAACCTCGAGCCGGTGGATGTGGACCACTTCGACGATTGGGTGCAAAAGGCTGAAGATGCGGTGAACAACAGACCGAACGTGTCAGGCTTGGAATCGCAGGTAATCGACGAGATGGCGGAGAACCTGCGCATTCTCGAACCATTAGCGCCGGTGATGCTGAACCACTGATTGAACCACAGAGGGCACAGAGAACTTCGAGAATGATGATGAAGGCACTCAAACGAAGTAAAGATCGCAATCGCTCTGCGTACTCTGCGGTTGCCTCTCATCGCTATCGCGGTTCGGCGATGACGGAGACCGTGCTTGTCCTGCCGTTGATCTTCATCGTCCTGGCGCTGCTGTTTTTCTTCGGCCTGGCGATGACGCGTTTACAGCGGTCGAGCGTGACAGATCGATACGAGGCCTGGCGACAGGCGCAGTACGCGCCCGCACCCGGCGTGGAGTTCAACAAGCATCGGCGGGCCGACTTCGGCTCGGGCGGGCTGCTCAACGAGATGTTCTTTGCCGACAATGCGGATGAACTGGATGTCGCCGATCGTGCGGGACGGGTGGAAGTCGATGAGTTGGTCGACCTGATCGCAAATCAGACGTACCGGGAAGCTCAAGCGTATCCCGTTGACGGCTACAGCCTGTCCGATGCTGAACAGTACGTGCGCGATCTGCACGAACACACCCCCGCATGGTGGCGGATCGAACTATCGACCGAGCACGTGACAAACATTCCGCTCTACAAGCAGTTTGCCGGGCCGGTCAAGCATCAACACACCGTCATCGACGGCGACTGGACCTTCGTCTACTGGATGCAGCAGGAGCACCGCGGTGTCCACAGTTACGTCAACCCGATCCTGAGAGACGATGTCTACCTGGTCAACAACAGACATATTTACGACTTCCGCCCGTATTCGTTTATGGGGATTTATGCCACCTACTACGAAAACGACACGGTCGACGCGCCGCTGGAAGCGCTCGAAGAGCAGGGCAACGAACTGGCCAGCGCCATCCGCGGTATCTACATGAACCTGCCGGATTACATCGGCCCACAGGTTCTTCCCGAGATTTATCCCCACTACCTGAGACTCAACACATCAGCCGATATCGATGAAGGGCAGGACCCCTGATTCAACCTGCGGCCGCGATACGCTCTTCAAACTTTGCCCGCACGCGCTCGCCCAGTTCTTTTACTTGTAGCGCCGCACGCATCGCCTCGACATCCTTCGGCCGAAACAGGAATAACTCTGCTAACTCAATCAGTCCAAGGTTGGATGCGCCTTTATCGATCAGCTCAACTTCATCGCCCGCGTTGATGATGCCGGGCTCGATGACGCGCAGGTAGATGCCGAAGCGTCGGCTGTCCGTCATCTTCTTTGAGGTGGTTTTATCACCGACGCACCAGTCCAGCTTGCTGCAGGGAATCCTCGGGCCCGTCGCACGCACGACGGTTTTACCAATATGGAATGTGTCGCCGATGCAGATGTTCTCTTCGAAGAAGCCGCTAATGGTCAGGTTCTCACCGAACTGTCCGAAGGATAGATCATCACGACCTAGCTCATTTGCCCACGTGTCGTAGTGCTCGGCTGCATAGGCGTAGACCGCCTGGTCCGGCCCTCCGTGATGTTTCGTGTTTGCGATCTCATCGCCTTCAAGCCCGTCGTGGCCCATCATGACGGGGCCTTGCACGGGTTGCTTGACGATCCCGCTGCGCACCAGCTTGCCGTCCATAAGGTGATCGCGTACCCGCCCAGTATTGATCGAGATCAGTTGCATGGCGGTATTTTAGCTATGCAGAATAGCACCGGGCCAGCCGCGAATGAACACAAAATATCGCAAATAGGACAAGGGTGTATAAAAGATCATTGAATTGCTTGATGTCCTACCAGTACCGCTCGGTGCGAATGTTGCCGTCGGGGTGGTCGCGGTTTTGTGTGATAAAGCCGAGGTTGTTAAGCGACTCAGTTGTCTGTTCGATCATTTGAGGATTGCCGCAGAGCATAACGAAGCACTTTTCGGGGTCGAGTTCGATACCCGTTAGGTTCTTGAATGTTTCGGGCTTCAGGATGTTTTCTATCCGACCTCGCAGGCCTCGCCATGGTGAGTCCGCCGACTCGCGTGTGATGGTAGGCAGGTAGATGACCGAATCATCCTCCGCCGCCAAGGATTTCAGTTGATCGTGATAAGCCAGATCGGCTACGTTGCGGCAGCTTTCGAGAAGGATCAGTTTCTGCCAGCGCATTTGGTTGCGGTATGTGTTGATCATCGACCAGTAGGGGGCGAGGCCCGTGCCGGTGGCGATCAGGATCAGGTGTTTGTTTTCCGGGACGCCTTCGAGCGTGAATTCACCCTTGACCTTGGTATCCATGAACAAGGGGTCACCCGGTTTGAGTTGCCAGAGCATCGGCGTGAGTTTGCCATCGTTTACACGCACGATGTAGAACTCGCCTTGCTTATGCTGGCCGGGCGTGTTGGCGATCGAGTAAGCCCGGCGGATCATCTTCGGGCCTCGCCGGCGCGAATTGGCGGGATGCGGCGGGGCATCGGGATCGATCATCGCAAGCGTCGTGAACTGCCCCGGCTCGAAGTCGAGCTTTTCATCGCCAACAAAGCCGACCGTGAAGATCGCCAGTGAATCATTGATATCCTTGCGTTCCAGCAGCGTTGCGTTGTAGGGATTGCTATCGGTCATATCGTTTGAAGCTTCTCACTTGAACAATCAATCACACCGACATAATAGCTCCCTCGAAGAAACCCGGGGCTGAGCCAACATAACTAAAGAAAAACCGCAGGCTTCCACCTGCGGCTGTTGAATTTATATGCACTTTAATTGCTGCGACAAACCTTCGCTCAATCTCCCAGCGCATCGAGCATGGACTCGATCGTCGTGAGTTTGACGCGGGGTCGGCCAAGCTCCTTGCCGAGGTTCAGCTCATGAGCATCCAGCGATTGCCAGTGGTCGTAGCTGAAGAATGCCGGCTGGCGTTCATGTACGAACTTCTCTGCGGCATCGGCGTCGGGGTGCTCGGGGTTGAGCAGCTTGCCCGACTGGACGTCTTCAAGCATGCACTCAACGGTTTCGATGGCGTCGCCCTTGTTCGTGCCGATCAAACCGGTCGGGCCACGTTTGATCCAGCCGGCGCAGTATTCACCGACGAGTTGCTCGTGTGTCTTGTCATCGGTAACTCGACCCTTCTCATTCGGGATCACCGCCCAGCGTGAATGGAAGGGGACGCCTTCCAGCGCGACGCCCTGATACCCGACGCTACGGAACACGAGCCCGCAATCCAGGTGCTCGCTTTTTTCAGTAGCGCGCGGGCGGAGCGTGCCGTCGTCGGTCTTGTACAGTTCATTGTGGATGATGTCGATGCCTGCAACGCAGCCGTCCTTCTCGGTGATCTGCGTCGGTGAGACGAGGAAGCGGATGATCAGGTCACGCGACTTGCCTTCATCCGCCGCTTCGGCCAGGGCCTGCAGCGTCTCGACCTTCTTCTCGACCGTACTGTCGGGGTTGTCGGCCATGTACTTCTTCGTCAGTTCATCCAGCGCGACTTCCTCGGGCAAAACGCGCACTTGTGCATCGTGCATCTTGCCCAGTTCTTTAAGTTCCGGCAGGCTGAAGGCGGCCTGCGCCGGCCCACGTCGACCGAGCATCACAACATGCTTGACCTTGCTCTCGGCAAGCTGCTCGAGCGCGTAGTCGGCGATGTCGGTTTCCTTCAGTTCATCCACCGTCCGGCAGAGGATGCGAGCGACGTCGACCGCGACGTTACCCACGCCGATCACCGCGACATACTCTTGCGAGAGGTCAAATTCCAGGTCCCGGTAATACGGGTGGCCGTTGTACCAGGCGACGAATTCGGTCGCCGAGTGCGAGCCTTTCAATTTTTCGCCGGGGATGTTGAGCCGACGGTCGGTCTGGGCGCCGACTGTGTAGACGATCTGGTGGTAGTACTTGCGGAAGTCTGCGGGTTTGAGGTGTTCGCCGCAGGTGACGTTGCCGAAGAAACGGAACTTGTGGTTCTGTGCGGTGCGGTCGAAGACCTTGGTGACTTTCTTGATGTTGGGGTGGTCTGGCGCGACGCCGTGGCGCACGAGGCCGAAGGGCGTTGGTAACCGGTCGAACATGTCGACTTCCACGTTAAGGTCTGCTTGCTTAAGCAGGTGATCTGCGGCGTAGAAGCCGGCGGGGCCGGCACCGATGATGGCGACACGCAGAGGCTTATCCGCACTGCCGGGTTTGCTTCCTGAGCTCATGAGGGGTTCTCAATCTCCAAGGTGGTTAAGGATAATTGGGTACTGATTCGTGGTACGCTTGGCTTGTGCTGTTAATCTACAAGTCGGTCAATCGACAACCTCGATCTGCGACACGTCCCGCACCTCGATCTGAGGGCGGTCTTTATGCAGCGTGACTTTCCCGGTGACCAACAGCGTTTTATTCAGGTAGTGTTCCTCCGGCGGATCGGGCAACAGTTCAAACGCTTCCTGGAACATCGCGATGTAGAACTTGTCATGCCAGTCGGAGTCGTAATTCAGGAAGCAGATGTTCCCGATGTTATTCGTGTCAACGATCGTGCCTTTGACGGTGATCACGCGATCGAGGTACTTGTGCGCCTCGTCCCACGGCACGGGGCCTTCGGGATCGGGAAGCGTGGAAGCCTGCGGCGGCGGGGCGTCGAACGTTTGTTCGTCGATGAGTTGAGTGGGAGGTATCGGCGGGGCTTTGGGTTCACCGTAATTCGGGAAGGGGTTGGTGCCGCCGGGGGAGACGTAGGCTTGAGCGGGGGGTGTTGTGGTGTGGGTCGGCGTTTTTGAAGTGTCGGTTTTCCCTGCTGCATTTGCTTCAGTATCTACCTGAGCCGAACCGTCTGCCGCGACAATTGTGGTTGGATCGATCGGTTCGCCGACGGCGTAGATCAGGCCGACGCACGCTATACCAACGATGAAGACCATCACCAGCGCCACGATCGGTCTACCCATGCCGGGATCGGCCGAGTCCACAGGCGCATCAAACGGGCCGTTGGGGGTTGTCATGGCCACCTCGCTAATAAGTGAATGAGGACCGGATTGTATCAAAGCCGAGGCCGTTTGCCGAGTGCCCGCCGCACGCAAATGCTCGGCAAAACCTTGATATATTTCTGAAAAACAGCGCCCGACTGATACGTTTAGCCGGTCTCTGCTAGGATGGACTTATGGACCGCATCCTCGGACAACCTCGGGCGATCGACCTGATGGATCGCCAGCTAAGCACCGGCCGCCAGCACCACGCCCTGATCTTCCACGGGCCCACCGGCGTCGGGAAGTTCACCACCGCGCTGGCGTACGCACGTGTCCTGCTGTGTCAGGACCGCCAGACCGGATTAACCGGCCAAGTCAGTGCCTGCGAAAGTTGTGAATCGTGCCGGTTATTGAGATCGCTTTCGCAGGAAGACGACGCGGACGAAGAAAACGATACGCACGGCCTGACCACCGCCCACCCGGACCTGCACGTCATCCGCAAAGAGCTTGCTCGCTTCAACGAAGACCGCACGATCCGCGACCGCAAACTGACGAGCATCCCCGTGCAGGTGCTGCGCTCAGCATTAATCGAACCGGCGTACCTGGCGTCGAAACTCGGGCACGGCAAAGTATTCATCGTCGACGAAGCGGAACTGTTGAACCCGACGGGTCAGAACGCTTTGCTCAAGACGCTTGAAGAACCGCCCGACGGCACGACGATCATCCTGGTCACCAGTAACGAAGACAAGCTGCTGCCCACGATCCGAAGCCGATGCATGCGTGTCGCGTTTGCTTCCTTGCCGAACGAAGCGATAGAGCGCTGGTGCGATCGACACGCGTCGGATTTAAGCGCGACCCAGCGTCGTGCGCTGATGCAGTTTGCCGATGGCAGCATGGGGCGTGCGCAGACGATCATGCGGTTTGATCTGCTTCGCTGGTCTGACAATGTTTTGCCCGCCCTTGATCTTGCCGCGCAAGGCAGGCCGACGCCGGGATTAGGGCAGATGCTCTACGACTACATCGACACGTTTGCCGGCGACTGGGTCAAAGCACATGACAACGCATCCAAGGAAGCCGCGAACAAGCAGGCGGCCGACATGATGTGGTCGCTGATCGCCAACCATGCTCGCAGTAAAATCGTCGAACTCACCGCTCAATGTGATCCGGATGACCCGATCGCCGGCGAAGCAATGTTGACTCCCTGGCTGAATGTTGTGGAAGCGACCAATGAGGCGCAGTTGCTGCTGGCCTCCAACGTTAATCTCTCCCTTACCTGCGACCACCTGGCGGCATCTGTGATGCACAGCCTGGTGGCGTCGGTGTAGCGCTTAAACCGGTTCGCCCGAGGTTGACGCAACCGTTCTAATACCCATCTCACATTGGATATTCGCTTCCCTCGACCCCCGGTTTTGCCGAGGGTGGAGGGAAGAATACAAAAGTTGAAAGCGTGTTGCTTATAACTCAGTCACCTTCGTACACCTGCTTGCTTATCGATGTGAGTACGGTTCGGCGTTCTATGGCCGCGTTGATTGTCATCGGTGTATCGGTGTTGGGCATCGGGATCGTGGATTGTGTGACCACGAACTCGCCCATGTCGGCACGTTGGGGCCATTTAGTCAGTAGATCGACACAGATGTCGCCGAAGTAGTGGGACGAACCAACCGACTCAACTTGCATCCCGGGCATGGGTTCCATCAGCATCCGGAACGACGAATCCCCCGAGTCGTAGCCCACCAACGCACACGGATTTTCGTCCACCACGGTGAGGCCTTTGAGTGTCAGTGTGATACGGCCGTTCTTGAAGAATGAGCCCTCCATGATATTGCCGCCCAAATGTGTCGGCGCTGTCGAGTCCGCTGCGGTGTGAACGACCTGTTGCCCAAACGCCGACAGGTTCTGGATGCCTTGGCCATCCTTGGCGGGTTTGGCGAAGACGTCCACGATCGCGTGGAAGTCGACGAATGTGTTGTAGATGAAGTAAGCCTTGTCCGGCCCGATGGGTTGGTCTTGTGAGTCGGTCAGGTTCTCGAATCGGCTGTGATCGATACCGAATACCTGACCCTTATCGTCGAGCCCGTCTTCGGTTTCATGATAGGTATAGCCCCATCCTGCCAGCGCGGGGATCTGGACCGTCTCGCCGTTCGGTTTCACGTAATCGAAGCGCGCGCAGGTGTACCGGACGCCGGCGTCTTCAGCTTCTTTCACAGCGGCGCATGCGAGCTTGACACGAAAAGTCTCCGTCTCACCGCGGGTACCGTCCGGGCTTATGCTGACCAAGGTTGTCTGCATCTGGTAATAACGTGTTCCGGCGGACCGCGGGCCATTCAGGTCGATGTTTTGACTCAGAATAACCCTCAGCTCGTCGGTCGGTTCGCTTTCTTTCGAATGGGCAACGCTCGGTGTTAAGAGCCCGACCATCGTCAACAGGCAGATCAAGGTTGTTCGGCGTTTCATAGCATATCCTCCACGTCATTGCCTGATGCGTCATGAAGTAGTCTGGATGTTGTCATGCCTCCCATGTTACGGGTGACTGGGTGTTCAGTTGTTTGATCGTCTTCCGCGCCCACTTGGCATCTGTGCGGTACATGTCGATCCCGTGTTGCAGCGCGAGCCTGCCGTAGGGGTCTTTTCGGTCTGAGAGCGACGCGAGTTGCGCCTTGAGATCGGGCAGGTATGACTCGATCTGGCCTGCGTATTCGTCGAGTATGCGTACCGCCTCATCCCGCCCGAGGACTTGGCCGGCGAACACGAAGCGCAGCAAGACGCCGTCGGCGTTTCGCATCACGTCGTCGCGGGTGACCGGCAGCCTGACTTCTTTCTTGATCGCCGCGGTCCCCGCCGCGGTCAGGTGATAGACCTGCCGGGGCCGCAAGCTGGCGTGGTTGTCGAGCTTGCCCCGGATCAGCCCATTCGTTTCCAGCCACTTCAAGGCCGGGTAAACCGCGCCGGGGCTGTGGCTGAATCCACCCATGGCCGTGTCGCGGAACACCTTCAGCAGGTCGTAACCAGAACACGGCCGCTGCGCTATCAGCCCCAGCAGGGCCAGCTTGAGACGCCCGAGTGTGCGGGAATCGGTCATAGTCTATATAGAATATTACGTTTAGTAATATTGGTCAAGCGCCGGCCGTGGACCGCCTGCGGCCGGGCCCTGACGAGGCCACCAACCCCCTCCGGCGATACCGGGACGGAGAGGCGAACGAACACGTACGTTCCACATCATCACCGCTCGTCTTACTTTGGCTCTCCAACTCGCGACACTTGCGCCTCCTTGGCTCCCAACCCGTTCCCCCTTACTCTGTAGGCCGCACCAGGGGTGATATTGCATGGCTTGGTTTCTACTCATTCTGCTGGCGGCATCTGAATGGATCATCCGGATCGTGATGACCGGAGTCATTCTGCGCAGACGCTTCTCGCCCAGCACGTCCATGGCCTGGCTGGTGCTTATCTTTTTTCTGCCCGAATTAGGCCTGTTAATCTATCTGTTGATCGGCGTGAGTCACCTTGGCAAACGTCGCGTCCGAACCTATGGCATCGCACAGGCGCAATCGCGCGCCCGTTATAATCCTGAAAGGTTTGCGGAGTTTGTTGTTCGACCAGAGATCGAGCCGCAGCAGCACAACATGATCCTTCAGGCCGAGCGCATCAGCGGCAATCCAATCATCGCCGGCAACGATGTTGAACTGCTTTCCAGCGCAGACGACCTGACCGATCGGCTTGTGGAAGATATCGACGCGGCCAAGCACCACGCACACCTGCTCTACTACATCTATCGGCCCGATGATATCGGCACAAAGATCACCGAAGCGCTGGTCCGCGCGAGCAAGCGGGGCGTTGCCTGCCGGTTGCTGGCGGACGCCGCGGGTTCTCGGCCGTTTTTCCGCAGCGAGATGCCCAAGCATCTGCGCGATAACAGCGTGGAAGTCATCCCCATGCTGCCGGTCGCTCCCTGGCGCAGAAAGCTTGCGCGGATCGATCTACGTAACCACCGAAAAGTCGCGGTGATCGACGGGCGCAGCGCTTATGCCGGCAGCCATAACGCGGTCAATGAAGATTACGGCCACAAGCATGCGGGCAAGTGGGTCGACCTGTCCGCACGATTCACCGGGCCCGTCGTCTCGCAGTTCCAGCAACTTTTCTGCGAAGACTGGACCTTTGAAACCGATCAGGCGCTTGGCGGTGAGGACCTTTTTCCCCCGCTCGAACCGACCGGCGACATCCCCGCACAAGTCGTGCCGACAGGTCCGAACAACGAGGGTGAAACCTTCCGTCGCGTGCTGATCGCGGCGCTGTCCGCCGCCCAACGACACATCATCATGACCACGCCATACCTGGTCCCCGATGAGCCGAGCCTGGTTGCGCTGTCGATGGCGGCCGACCGTGGGGCGCAGGTCGACCTGATCGTGCCAAGGAAGTCCGACCACCCGCTCGTCGCCGCAGCCGGGCGTTATTACTACCAGCCACTACTTGAAGCGGGGATCAACATCCACACCTACGACGGCGGCATGCTGCACGCCAAGACGATCACCGTCGACGATGCCTTTGCGCTGCTCGGTTCTGCAAACCTCGATATCCGTTCGTTTTACCTGAACTTTGAAGTGAATGTTCTGCTTTACGGCGGGCAGATCACCAAGCATCTGCGTTTCGCTCAGCAACAGTATCTCAATAACTCCAAACCGGTCATGCTCAGCGAATGGCGCGAGCGGCCGATCATCAAGCAATACGCCGAAGGCGCGGCTTCGCTGTTCTCACCGCTCTTGTAAGCTGCTGTTCACGTCCGCTTGCGTGCTATTAGATTGTTCCGCTGCGCGCCAGCCGCATTCGGGGCAATATCCGGGTGTTCCTCGCAGGTCGTAATCGCATTGCGGGCAGATGCCCGATCGCTTCGATCTCAACCACCACGGCCGCCATTCGCAAGAACTCCAGATGATAAATCCCGCCACAAACGCATAACTCAATAGAGAAAACACAACTCCCTGAACGCGCTTAGGCGTATAGCCCATGACGGACAGATAGCGCAACAAGTCATAGGACGTGGCCGTCAACATACAAATTGCCGGCAAGAAACAAACCACCGCCAGTACGCGATACACGTTGCGAACCCTGCGCTGCTTCAGGTCCGCGATACTGCGGATCACTAACAGGTACAGCCCGGTTATGACGGAGAAAAGACAGAAAAGACAGAAAAGAAAGAATCCCTTATGAAGGCTGGACTGATCGAGCGCCCCGCCGGTAACGATCGGCCGTGCGGTAAACAGCTTGCCACCGAAAACAAACCAGATCACCCGATGCGAGATCGGCGAGAAGGCCCACATAAAAACGATCAGTCCCACGAGAGACCATACCGCGGTTCCGATCGGGCCGAACCGTCCCTTGCGATTTATCACAAGCCGGGTGATACCCGCAAGCAACACGCCGAGCATTGTGCCGATGATCGCGCCTGGCACGAAGCCCGGGAACGGAAGCTTGTCACCGAAGTAAATCTCAAGAGCAAACCCGGGATACACGATCCCGACACATGCCCCAAGTAGAACGAATGGGAATACGAACGTAACGATCTTTGCCAAAGTATGACCCCGACGATGCATCAATGAACGATCACGGCAAATCAGAAACACACCAGTTGCCACCGCAACAGCCTCTAGTGTCCGAATATTACTCCCTAACGGTTCTGTGGGTTCACGAATATCCCAACGCGAAGACGCCAGCGCACAGCACCAGCATTTGCAGGTACGCATTGACGGCTTCCGTATAACTCATTTTCAGGCAGGTGGATAGGAGTAAGAGCTTTGGGTGTTCAAGAGGACCGCGCTGTTCTGAAGATTTGATTGGTCGGTCCGTCAGTTGCATTTTACGCATAGAAATACCCATCCCGATGCGTAAACCCGACCGGGTTTGGGGGTGTATACAGGTAGAGAACATGGACGCGGCCGAGGGAGGCGCCGGATCGGTGAGAGATTCACTGGAAGGGATATATCGGGATCATCGCCAAGGCCTGTACAGCCTGGCGCTTTCGATCACCCGCCAACCGGCCCTGGCTGAAGACGCGGTCCAGGAAGCGTTCGCCAGATTGTGGCGACGCGGCACTACGGCCAACGGCGATCCGGTTGCGTACACCTTCGCCACCGTGCGGAACACCGCGATCGATACGGTGAGTCGGAAACAAACAGCAGCGACGGACCCGGCCTCGCTTTACAACGGCCAGTATCACGATCCGTCCGAATCCGTGCTCGCCGATGAAACAGCCGACCGGCTACGCGACGCGGTCGACAACCTGCCCGATGAGCAGCGCCACGCAGTCGTGATGAAGGTGTATGCGGGTTTGACGTTTCAGCAGATCGCCGAAGCGTGTGATGAGCCGTTGAGCACGATCAGTTCTCGCTACCAGCGCGCACTTTGCCGATTGCGTGAAGTATTGGGAGATGAAGAATGAACCAGCAAGAGCCCCACGATGAACGACTGGAAACCGCCTTGCGTGGCTTGCCTTTGCGTAAACCAAGCCGGGTGCTCGATCACCGCGTCGAGCAGACGATGGTTCGCCGGCGTTCGCATTGGCGCGGGTACGCTGCCGCAGCGTGTTTCGGTGGGATATGTTTTGCCGCTGGTTTATTGCTTGGTCGGCAGGACAACGTGAACAATGAATCAACACCCGGGCGATTGGGTGAAGTTAAAGAGCAGACGCCGACGAATTCCGATGAGGCCGGTCCGCGTCTCGTGTCGGGGCCCACGCAGATCGATGCGCAGTGGCCGATCGCTCAATCGCAGTTTTCTTACAACATCGATGCCGGACCGCCGATCCGCGCTACTGTTCAGGACACCATCGAACGCACGCGCTGGGTTGATCCTGAAAACAACCGCGATATCGAGCTGATCCGCCCCGTGCGTGAAGTCACATTAACCAGACAGAATCCCTATTGAATCAAACGCCTTGTGTATAAGGAAACAAGCCATGTATCGTTTTTCACTCTCCGTTGTCTTGTTGTTGATGGGTCTTGCTGCAGCCCCCGTGCACGCAGAACAAAAACCGGATGCGCCCGCACCGGGTCCGATGTTTCACGTGATGGCAAAAGCGCCCAAACAGAAGATGGTCAAAGCGACTTTCCTGGGTGTTACCGCCGATCGCGTTTCCCCGGCATTGAACAGTCAGCTCAAACTTCCCCAAGGCCTCGGGCTCGTCGTCACGCACGTCGCCGATGACAGCCCCGCGCAGGCGGCCGGGCTTGAGAAGCATGATGTGCTGCACAAACTGGATGACCAGTTGCTGGTCAACTTCGAGCAGCTCGCGGTACTGATCCGCCTGCACGAGCCCGGCGACACCGTGAAACTTACTTTGATCCGTGGCGGGGAAAGCCAACAGGTCACCGCGACGCTTGCCGAACACGAGGTGCCCGAGTTATCGATGATGCCCGGCCCGGCGCCCGGCATGTTTTTCCCCAACATGACCATGCCTAACAACGCTACGTTCTTCACGATACCGAAGTTTGAAATGGAAAAGCTTAAGACCGACCTCGAGCATCTCGTTCCCGAACAATTCGTCATGCCGGAAAAACTTACTCTCGCCGATCGATTCAAATTGAGCATGAAGGATGGCGACCACACCATCGAATTAAACCAAATTACCGACGACGGCCCACGCCTGAAAGTGACCGATACCAAGGGCACGGTCCTGTTTGATGGGATTTGGGACCCGGAATCCGAACAACAACCGCAGCTACCCGAAGAGGTCAGGCAGAAAATACAGCAGATGATCAGCATGCCGAACTTCGGCGAGCCGATACGCATCCAGGCGGACGAGATCGAACTGATCCAGCCCGTGCCCTCTCCTGCACCGGAACCCGGTGTGTAGAGAAAACGTGGCGCACAAACCGGGCGGGTGTCTGAAGTCAGATGCCCGCCCCTTCGCTGCGCTCAACACCGGCGTTGGGGGGAGGCAAAGCCATTAGCCTTTAGCCTTTAGCCATTAGCCATTAGCAAAAATCATAAATCATCAATCATAAATCCAAAATTACAATTCCCACACCCCACACCCCACACCCCACACCCCACACCCCACACCCCACACCCCACACCCCACACCCCACACCCCTTTGATTCCTAACCCCCTCCTGCATACAGTGCGGCCATGAAGTACCGCCTGCTTGCTATCGATCTGGACGGCACATTGCTGTGCCCGGAGGGTAAACTCAGCCCGGAGAACGCTGCCGCCATCGCAGAGGCCCAACAGGCTGGACTCACCGTCGTGCCCTGCACCGGCCGTGGCTGGCGCGAGTCCAAATACATCCTCGACCAGGTGCCCAACCTCGGGCTCGGCGTCTTCGTCACCGGCGCAACTATCACCGATGTGAAGTCCGGCAAGTCTTCCCATCACACCGCGCTTGATCCACAGATTGCATCTGGTCTGGTTGAATTGCTCCGTGACGAACCGCATGCTGTGCTTGCCTACCGCGAACCCAACCTTGTCGGCCACGAATACCTCATCACCGGCCTCGGCCAGGTCACACCCAACAGCAAGTGGTGGTTCGACTTCACCCAATCGCAACTGCACGAACAACGCGATGTCACGCCCGACGATCTTCATCACACGCTGCGCATCGGCATGGTCGCGCCCGGGTCACGGATGCCGCGCATCTTCGAAAAAGTACAGACAAACTTTGCCGACAAAATCGAAGCACACGCTTTCGCCGCCGTCCAGTCGCCCGATCCCGATGAATCGGTCCACATCCTCGAAGTCTTCGCACCAGGCGTGAACAAATGGCACGGCTTACAGTGGATCGCTGAGCAGATGAATATCGGCCACGAAAGCATCGCGGTGATCGGCGACGAGATCAACGACGTTGCCATGCTCCGGGCCGCCGGCTGCGGCATCGCCATGGAAAACGCCATCGACGCCGCCAAACAACACGCAAATTACGTCACCAAACCCAACCACGATCACGGCGTCGCTCATGCGATCCGTCAGATATTGGATGGGGTGTGGTAGAGAAGCATTTATAATTTCAGATTTATGATTTATGATTTTCTTATGTAACCAGCACTGATCAAATCATCAATCATAAATCCCAAATCATAAATGCTTATCTGACTTCCCGATCAATCACCTCGACCATCCGGTCCTGCAGGTCTTTCATGCTGGCGTTGGAGATCGAGGGCGGGAAGCCGTTGAACAGGAAGCTGAACGCGATGGTGTGTTGGGTAGGCGTCGGCTTGCCGGGCTCGGTGGGGACGTTTGGATCGGTGATGATCAGGTAGCCGGACAGCGAGGAGACGCCGCGGATATAGCCGCTTTTACCGTAGACCCAATGGCCGGTCGGCAGTTTACGGAACCGCCCGTCCAGTGTGCCGTCGCCCATGGATTCGTTTGGTTCAACTTTCCCGTTGTAGGAGAGGCTCGCCAGGAAGATCGGGCCCTTCTCGGCATCCTGATGCATCGATTGCAGCAGTTCAGCCAACACACGTGCCGTCACTTTGTTGTCACGGCTAAGTCCGCTGCCGTCGGCGATCGTCGCACCGGTGGCATGCGTCCCTAAACGATTGGTCAAAGCGTGGCGGATCGCAGCGGCGCCGTTTTCCCAACTGCCTGAGGAGCCGGTCAACGCATGGCCCATCCGCTTGAGCAACGCCTCGGCGAACAGGTTCATCGAGTCCTGGTTCGTCCGCCTCAATACCGCCGGCAAAACGGTTTCGACACGATGGATCGGTTGATACGCAGGCAACGCCTGGCCCGGCACAAGCCGACCGACCTGGTCGACCTGTATCCCCGCTTTACCGAGTCGATCGATAAGCAACTGCGCCAGGTATACCGGCGGATCGTTGAGCGTCACACGTATCGGCGAATAGAACGTCGACTTGACCCGACCCTTCAACGTCAACTCGTTCGTGCCGGGCTTGCGATCCATCCACACTTCGTTGGCTTTGCCGGTCACCGCGCTGTTAAAAACCGTCAGGAACGGTGAATCCGGATACAGTTCGTATCGCGGGGCCGCGCCGACACGGCTTGCCGGTGAAGGCAGGATGTGCAAGCAGTTGTCGTGGAAGTTGATCCCGGCGACCTGGGCGCAGTAGTGCTTGTGCAACTGCCCATCGGGCCAGGAGGGATGCACCATCTGCTGGTCGAATACCGTGTCGTCCACGATCAGCCGTGCGAAGTGTGTCTCGCCGGTCTGTTTCACAGCTTCGACCCACTGAGCAAGCAGGTCTTCGGCGGTGAGGTTGGCTTCTTTAAGGAGGATCGGGTCGCCCAGCGCCGGGTCGCCGTCGCCCCGGATGATAAGTTGGTTCCCCATATTGAGGGTTTTGGCGATCACGCCGAGTTCGGTTCGGAAAACAAAATCAGCACCCAGCATGTCCAGCGCCGAAGCGGTGGTCAGCAGTTTCATGTTACTGGCCGGGATCATCGGTTCATCGGCATGGATCTCGGCGAGCAGCTCGTTGGTGTCCGCATCAATCACGCAGATCGAATAGCTTGTCCCGCGCAGGTCCCGGCTGTTAAGTAGTTGTTCGAGCGCACCATCCAACGGCCCGGCATAGGCCAGTGAAGCACACGCCCATATAAAGATCAGGGTCAGCAGCGGGATACGTTTACGGATCAATCTTTCGCCCTCGTGGGGGGGTAACCTGCACATCCTAGTACAACCCCTTACATCGGGCCAGAGGGCCTAGCGACGCCAGTATGCACGACGTTCAAGTGTTTTTAACTCATACACGATGCCATGCCCGCCTGTATGCCGGACCATGACATGCAGCAGGTCCGGATCCGCGGCAAACCAGTACTGTTCATGCCAGCCCGGCGCAAGGTGGACGACCAGGTGATAGGCATTGAGCTTGCCATACGGCAATTCCAACTCTTCCCGCCCCTGATATGTCACGATCGCAACGCCGGTTTGTAATTCGTCCGGTAAGCTCAGGTGCGTATCCGTCTGATCACGCAACAGTTGCAGTTCCAGTGTCTTGGGCGGGTTATCAAAAGGATATCCACGCAAAATCAGCGGTAGCGCATCCTGAAACGCAAAGTTAGGTTCAGGCTTCAGTTCATCGGCGCGTTCCCCTTCATTGGGGAAGTAGCTCTGCTGCCGCCAACGCAGTGTGCCCGCGTGATTGATGTACTGTTTGAACGTGGCGCCGCAGTCCTCCTGCGAGCCCATGTCCAGTTTCAGACTCTTCAGATCGTCCTGCCCCACGTAACACATGGTTGAGTAGTGGTAGGTGTAATTTTCAGTCGGGATATCATCACGCACGTGCAGCTTGAATACCGCACGCCCCGTTCCATCGGAACTTTTAGTGAAAGTTTCAGGGCTGGCGTGTTCTTTATTGATGTAGATGCGTGCGGTGTACGCTCGCGGCTTGTCGTAGATCGTGCGCGTCGCTTCATACGTGGCGCACTCGGCCTTGCCATCAAACCACACCGGGTCAACCCGCCAGGCTTTTGTGAATGATTCGAACGTTTCAGACTCAGCAAGCAGCGTCGGACAGATCGCCGCAATGATCGCGAGCGTACCGAGGACGATAGAAAACCGTTTGTGTTTCATACCCAGATTGTAGGCAGATCAAATCAACGATAGCGCCCGGTTCGATATTGATATCGATCGAAGATCAAGAGGCCTACCCCGCATCCATACCCAGCAGCCGACTGTAGAGCTGCGTGTACTGCTGGTGCATGCGTTCCTGCGTGAATGTCTCCAGCAGCCTCGCCCGCCCCTTATTACCCATCGCCCGGCGTCGATCCGCATTATCAAGCAGGCTCATCAGGTTCATCGCCAAGGCTTCATTATCCTGCCGTGGCGACAGCAGGCCGGTCTCTTCGTGTTCCACGACTTCCGGGTTTCCGCCCACTTCCGTCGCCGCGATCGGCAGGCCCGTCGCCATGGCTTCGAGCAGCGTGACAGATATCCCTTCACTCAGGCTGGACAGTACAAACACATCTGCAGCCGGCAGTAACGCCGCCACATCCGCCCGCGCCCCCATGAATATGACGTTCTCGCGGATGTCCAATTCGCTGACCAGCGCTTCAATGTGACTGCGCTCATCACCCTCACCGATCAGACACAGTTTCGCCTGGGGGAAGCCCGCTGCAACCTGCGCCATCGCCCGGATGGCCGTGGCGTGGTCTTTCACCGAATGGAACCGAGCTACCTGCATCAATAGCGGCACCTCATCATCCACACCGATGATCTGCCGGGCACGTTTACGTGATTCGGCTCCGGCAGGGGGGAAGGCATCCGGGTCGATCCCGTTATAGATCACCTTGATCCGGCCTTCCGCAATGCCTTCGTTATCAATGAGCGCCTGCTTTACAAATCGACCAACCGCGGTCACACGGTCGTGCGGTTTAATCAGCCACCGGTTGGCGAGCACGCGCTTGGGCTTGCGTTGATCGGGATAGTGTCGGCCATGCTCGGTAAAAAGAATCGGTGGCAGGACGGAAAACCGGCGCGAACACGAGGCATAAAAGAAGGGCGTGTACTGATGCGCGTGCAGCAGATGAATGCCTTGCTGCTTCACCACAGTGCGCAACCTGTTGGCGACCTTCCAGTCAATACCCGGCTTTCGATCCAGCTCGACAACCGTAAAACCTTCCGCCGCCAGCTCCTCACCCAGCGCCCCGATCCCGTCCAGGCACAGGAAGATGAACCGATACCGATCCCGCAGCTTGCGCGCAAGGTCGGCCGCGAGCATCTCCGCGCCGGCGCGGTTGAGCTGGTGTAACACGTGGCCGATCGTAGGGCGATCCTCATTCATACGCTGCAATTAACTATCGGCCAACCTGTTGCCATCTCTGCGGTTGCTATCCGATCGGACAAGTCTCTGACATGGCTTTAGATATCAACCAATACAAGAAAAGTCTTCTTCATCTCTTGTGGCGGCTGCAAATCCCTTGCTTTCCCGTCTTGAATAAGTTAAAGTTATGAACTGCGAGCTTAGGTATTAATTATACTTATTATAGAAGTGTGTGTGCGTGTACGAACCAATGCAGACGCTCAAGCTATTTGCCGACGTGGTCAGACATCACAGTTTCTCCCAGGCGGCGGAGCTGCACGGTATAAGTCAATCCGCAGCCAGCCAGCGCATCGGGCAACTGGAGAAAAAGCTGGGTGTCACGCTGCTGGACCGCTCCGTTCGCCCGCTGGCGGTGACCCATGCCGGGGCGATCTTCGCCCGTGGTTGTGAGTCGTTGGTCCAGGAATACGAGAACCTTGAATCCAGGGTCGCCGGGCTGACCAAGGACCCGGAGGGCCTGGTCCGCGTCAGCGCGATCTACTCGGCCGGGATCGACCTGCTTAGCCGAGCCCGCAAGCGGTTCATCGAAGAACACAAGAAGATCTCCGTTGAGATCCGTTACGTCAGGCCCGAGCTGGTGTATCAGGCCGTCCACGATGGCGAAAGCGATATGGGCATCGTGTCTTATCCTGAGACCTGGCGGAAGGTCGATTGCATCCCCCTGCGGGACGAAACGATGGTGGTCGTGTGCAATCCCCAGCACCCCATCCTCGCCAGCAAGCGGGTGGATGTTAAGGACCTGCAGCAATACGAGATGGTGACCTTCGAGCCGGACCTGCCGGTAGGACGTCGGATTCGTGAGTACTTCAAGTCGCATAACGCCAAGCCCACGATCATCAACGTGTTCGACAACATCGACACGCTCAAGGGGGCGGTGGCTGTGACTCAGCAGGTGACAATCCTGCCGGACCGCACGGTGATGCGAGAAGTGGCGGCCGGGACGCTGGCGATGCTGCCGTTGACGCCCAGGCTCGTCAGGCCGATGGGCATCATCTGCAAACGCCGATGCCGCAACGGCTCAGCCTTCCCGCCCGAGGCCCAGGCCTTCGCCGACTTCCTCGTCGCCCACGCCGGGCCCGACTCAGACTTCGACCAACAGATTCAACATGACAACACCGCACTGATGGGAGCGGGTATATGAACGAGAGTATGAACCAAGACAAGTACGACTTTTTGCCCGTTGTCAGTAGCGGCGGCGACTTAAGCCCCGGCCCCGGCTTCCCCAAGGCCGACGGGCTCTACGACCCGGCCAACGAGAAAGACGCCTGCGGTGTCGGTTTCATCGCCCACATCAAGGGCCACAAGAGCCACGGCATCGTCGAAGACGCCATCACCATGCTCATCCGCATGGACCACCGCGGCGCTTGCGGCTGCGAAGCCAATACCGGCGACGGCGCCGGCATCCTCACCGCCTTGCCCCACGGCTTCCTGCGCAGCGTTGCCGAACGCGACGCCGGGATCGAACTGCCCGACGCCGGACTTTTCGGTGCTGGTAACGTCTTCCTCCCGACCGATGAAGCGCAGCGCAAGACCTGCAAGGAAGTCTTTGAAAGTGTCGTAGCAGAGCAGGGCCAGGTCCTGCTGGGCTGGCGCAAACTGCCCGTCGATTCCGACGCCGCCGATGTCGGCCCGACCGCCCGCAGCACCGAGCCCTACATGGAGCAGGTTTTCATTGGCGCTGCCGACGGCGTCCAAGGCGACGACCTCGAACGCCAGCTCTACATCATCCGCAAATACGCCAGCCGAAAGATCCGCCACGAGACCGAGCTCGAACAGCGCAAGTACTTCTACGTTTGCAGCCTCTCGACCAAGGTCATCGTCTATAAAGGTCAACTCACCTCCGGCCAGGTCATGCCGTACTACCCGGACCTCCAGGATGAACGCTACATCAGCCACCTGGCGATGGTCCACTCGCGCTTCAGCACCAACACGTTCCCCAGTTGGGACCGCGCCCAGCCGTGCCGGTTCATGAGCCACAACGGCGAAATCAACACCCTCAAGGGCAACGTCAACTGGGTCGCCGCCCGTCAGGGCCTGATGAAGAGCAAGCTCTTCGGTGACGACCTACAGAAGCTCTTCCCGATCGCCGAGCCCGACTGCTCCGACTCGGGTAACTTCGACAACGCGCTGGAACTGCTGTTGATGGCAGGTCGTTCGCTGCCCGAAGCGGCGATGATGATGATCCCCGAGGCGTGGGAGAACCACGAATCCATGCCGATGGGCAAGCGTGCATTCTATGAATATCACTCAGCGCTGATGGAGCCGTGGGACGGCCCGGCATCGGTTGCGTTTACCGATGGCAAGTACATCGGCGCGACGCTCGACCGAAACGGCCTGCGCCCCAGCCGCTACTACGTCACCGAAGATGACCGCGTCATTATGGCGTCGGAAGTCGGCGTGCTCGATATCGATCCTGCCAGGGTCCGTTTCAAGGGCCGGCTTCAGCCCGGCCGTATGTTCCTCGTCGACTTCGAAAAGGGCGAGATCATCGCCGACGACCAACTCAAACAGGAGATGGCGTCCGCACGTCCCTACGGCCGATGGCTCCAGACCCAGCGCATCGAGCTTTCCGACCTGCCCGCACCGGCGCCGGAAGACCTCGAAAAGATCAGCGAAAGCCGCATCCTCCCGCTGATGCAGTCCTTCGGCTACACCGTCGAACACATGCACCAGATCCTGCTGCCCATGGTACGCCAGGGCAAGGAAGCGATGGGCTCGATGGGTAACGACCAGGCGCTGGCCGTGCTCTCCGACAAGCCGCGTCTGCCTTACGACTACTTCAAGCAGATGTTCGCGCAGGTGACCAACCCGCCGATCGATCCGCTGCGTGAAGAGATTATCATGTCGTTGCAGACCTTCATTGGACCGGAAGGCAACATCCTCCAGACGACAGAGCAGCAGTGCCACCGCCTGCAACTGCATCAGCCTGTCCTCACCAACAAGCAGCTCGGCGCGATCAAGAAGGTCAACCACCGCGGCTGGAAGTCGCGCGTGATCGATATCACCTACCAGAAACCGGCCGGTGGCAACGGCGTCGAGGGCGGCAAGGCCCTGGTCGATGCGCTGGACCGCATCTGCAGCGAAGCCTCGCAAGCCATCGAAGACGGCTACCAACTGATCGTGCTCTCCGACCGTAAGGTCAACCGCGATCGGCTGCCCGTCAGTTCGCTTCTTGCAACCGGCGCGGTGCACCATCACCTGGTCCGCACGCATGCCCGCACGCAGATCGGCATCGTCGTTGAATCTGCCGAGGCACGCGAGGTGCACCACTTCTGCGTTCTCTTCGGCTATGGCGCCGATGCGATCAACCCGTACCTCGCGTTCGATGCGCTCAAGTGGTTTAAGGTGCGCGGCCGCGTCGGATTGTCGCTGTCCAACGAACAGCTCGTCCGCAACTACATCAAGAGCATCAACAAGGGCGTGCTCAAGGTTATGTCCAAGATGGGCATCTCCACGCTCGCCAGTTACAAGGGTGCCCAGATCTTTGAGGCGTTGGGCCTCAGTAAGGATGTGGTTGACCGCTGCTTCGCGGGCACGGCCAGCAAGCTCAAGGGCGCGGGCTTCGATGTGCTTGCCGAAGAAGCCCGCCGCCGTCATCACCTCGGCTTCCCGCCGCGCAAGACGGTGCGGCTGGAACAACTGCCCAACCCCGGCGAATACCACTGGCGGGCCGGCGGCGACAAGCACGCCTTCTCACCCGACACGATCGCCAACCTGCAGGTCGCGGCCCGCACCGGTAGCTCCGCCGCGTACGATCAGTACGCACACAAGTGCAACGACGATGCACGCAACCGCTGCACACTGCGCGGCCTGCTCAAACTCAAGACCGACGATACATCCAAGGCCATCCCGCTCGACGAAGTCGAACCGGCCAAGGAAATCGTCAAGCGATTCCGCACCGGCGCCATGTCGCTGGGCGCGCTATCCAAAGAAGCGCACGAGACGCTTGCGATCGCCATGAACCGTATCGGCGGGATGAGTAACTCCGGCGAAGGCGGCGAAGATATCGAACGCTTCACGCCCCTTGAAAACGGCGACTCCAAGCGGTCCGCGATCAAGCAGGTCGCCTCCGGCCGCTTCGGTGTCACCAGCTACTACCTGGCCAACGCCGACCTTATCCAGATCAAGATCGCCCAGGGCGCAAAGCCCGGCGAAGGCGGCCAGCTCCCCGCCCACAAGGTCGATGAGTACATCGCCAGCATCCGCTACTCCACGCCCGGTGTCGGCCTCATCAGCCCGCCGCCGCACCACGACATCTACTCCATCGAAGACCTCGCGCAGTTGATCTTCGATTTGAAGAACTCCAACCCGAAGGTGCCGATCAGCGTCAAGCTCGTGTCGGAAGTCGGTGTCGGCACGATTGCCTCAGGGGTGAGTAAGGCCCACGCCGACCACATCCTGATCAGTGGTCACGACGGCGGCACCGGCGCTTCACCGTTAACGAGTATCAAGCACGCCGGCCTGCCCTGGGAACTCGGTATCGCCGAGACACACCAGACGCTCGTGCTCAACGACCTGCGCTCCCGCGTGCGTCTTGAAACCGACGGCGGGCTCAAGACCGGGCGCGACCTTATCATCGCCGCCTGCCTCGGCGCAGAAGAATACGGCTACGCAACCGTGCCGCTGATCTCCATCGGCTGCATCATGATGCGTAAATGCCACCTGAACACCTGCCCGGTCGGCGTCTGCACGCAGGACGAGGTGCTGCGTAAGAAGTTCTCCGGCCAACCCGAGCACGTCGTCAACTTCTTCTTCCTCGTGGCTGAAGAAGCCCGGCGATACATGGCGGCCCTGGGTATCCGCAAGGTCGATGAACTGATCGGCCGGGTCGATCTGCTCGAACCACGCGACGCCATCGAACACTGGAAGGCCGACGGCCTGGACCTCACGCCGATCCTCAAACCCGCTACGAAGCCGCGACCCGAAGTCGAAGTCCGCAAGACAATCAAACAGGATCACGGCATCGATAAGGTCCTCGACGTTCGGCTCATCGAACACGCAACCCCCGCGCTTGAGCACGGCGAAAAAGTCCGCATCGAACTGCCCATCGGCAATACCGACCGAACCACCGGCACGATGCTCAGCAACCAGGTCTCGAACAAGTGGGGCGAGTCGGGTCTGCCCGATGACACGATCGAGCTGAACTTCCACGGCTCGGCCGGCCAGTCGCTTGGTGCATGGCTGGCGCGCGGTGTGACCATCCGCCTGGAAGGCGACGCCAACGACTATGTCGGCAAAGGCCTCTCCGGCGGCAAGCTCATTATCTATCCGCCGCAGGTTTCTACCTTCGAGGCCCAGGAAAACATCATCATCGGCAACGTCGCGCTCTACGGGGCAACCGCCGGTGAAGCCTACTTCCGCGGCGTTGCGGCCGAACGTTTCTGCGTCCGTAACTCCGGCGCAAAGGCCGTCATCGAAGGCGTCGGCGATCACGGCTGCGAATACATGACCGGCGGTCGTGTCGTCATCCTCGGCAAGACCGGACGCAACTTCGCGGCCGGCATGTCCGGCGGCATCGCCTACGTCTGGGACAAGGAAGGCGAGTTCCTCCAAAACTGCAACCTCGGCATGGTCGACCTCGAAGGGCTTGACCGGGAAGAAGACGTGGCCGAGGTCAAGGCAATGATTGAGAAACACCTGGGATACACCGGATCGAGTGTTGCCGCCCGCGTTCTGGCCGATTGGGACCGTGTGTTACCGCAGTTCGTGAAGATCATGCCGGTCGATTACCGCCGTGTACTTGAGCAGCGCAAGGCCAAGCTGCTACAGGCCATGCCTCCGGGTGCCGTGGAATTGCCGGGTGGCAGGCCCGGTTAAACCGGAACCGGATTGGACGATTTGTAGAAGCATGTAGCCCCGCCACGCAACGCTGATTAAAAACTGACACCTCGATGTGTTGAGGTGTTCAAAACTTGGAGACTGACCTTGGGTAAGCCGACAGGATTCTTAGAATACGAGCGACAGCCGATGACCTCCCGCGCGCCGGATGTGCGGATCAACGACTTCTACGAGATCATCGAGCACGCAGATGAACAGATGCTCCGCGAGCAGGGTGCGCGCTGCATGGATTGTGGTGTGCCGTTCTGTCAGTCCGAGACCGGCTGCCCGATCGACAACCTCATCCCCGAATGGAACGACAAGGTCTTCCACGGCGATTGGCGCGGCGCGTACGAACGCCTGGCCAAGACCAACAACTTCCCCGAATTCACCGGCCGGGTCTGTCCTGCGCCGTGCGAGGGTTCCTGCTGCCTGGGCGTGACCGAACCACCCGTGACGATCAAGAGCATCGAGTGCAACATCATCGACCGCAGCTATGAAGAAGGTTGGGTCAAGCCGATGCCGCCCGCCGACCGCACGGGTAAGAGCGTCGCCATCGTCGGCTCCGGCCCCGCCGGGCTTGCCGCCGCCGATCAGCTCAACAAGGCCGGCCACACCGTCACCGTCTACGAACGCGACGACCGCGTCGGCGGGCTGCTGATGTACGGCATCCCCAACATGAAGCTCGATAAAAACATCGTCCAGCGACGCATCGACCGCATGATCGAAGAAGGCGTCGGCTTCATCACCAACGCACACGTCGGCGTCGATGTCGACATCAACAAGCTGCGCCACGATTACGATGCGATCCTGCTCGCCTGCGGCGCGACCGTCCCGCGCGACCTGCCCGTCCCCGGCCGCGACCTCAAGGGCATCCACTTTGCCATGGAGTTCCTCCACAAGAACACCAAGAGCTTCCTGGATTCCAACCTGAAAGACGGCAACTACATCTCCGCCAAGGATAAAAACGTCATCGTCATCGGCGGTGGCGACACCGGCACCGACTGCCTCGGCACCTCCATGCGCCACGGATGCAAGTCCGTCGTCAACTTCGAGCTTTTGCCCGTCCCGCCGGTCCAGCGCGCCGATGACAACCCCTGGCCGCAGTGGCCCCGCATCTTCCGCGTCGACTACGGCCACGAGGAAGTCGCCGTCAAGTTCGGCAAGGACCCACGCGAGTTCTGCATCCTCACCAAGGAATTCGTCGATGACGGCAACGGCCACGTCAAGGCCGTCAAGACCATCCAGGTCGAATGGAAGAAAGACGACGCCGGCCGATTCCAGATGACCGAAGTCCCCGGCTCCGAACGCGAGTTCCCCGCCGACCTCGTCACCCTGGCGATGGGTTTCCTCGGCCCCGAAGACACGCTCGCCGACAAGCTCGAACTCGAACGCGACGAGCGCAGCAACTTCAAAGCCGAGTACGGCCGCTTCGCCACCAGCATCGAAGGCATCTTCGCCGCCGGCGACTGCCGACGAGGCCAAAGCCTGGTCGTCTGGGCCATCGCCGAAGGCCGCGGCGCCGCCCGCTGCATCGACACCTACATCATGGGCAACTCCGACCTGCCCGCCCCCCGCATGAACACCGGCCAGATGTCCAGCGCGGGATGAGTGATACCCACAGCCGCCGATTTATTATATAATTAACACACGTCTGATAGACCTGTCTTGAGGTCTGTCCTGGGTGTCCTGCAATCATCTTTCGGAGCAAGATAATGACCCGTCTCTGGCAACAATTCCTCGTCGCTGCTCTGGTTTCACTATTGAGTCTGCTCGCCGCCGCCCCCGCACAGGCCGCCCGGCCCGACAAGCAGGTTCGTGCGATCTGGGTTACGCGCTGGGACTACAAGAAGCCCGAGGATGTTCGCAAGATCATCAACAACTGTGCTTCCATGCGGTTCAACGTCATCCTCTTCCAGGTCCGCGGCAACGGCACGGTGTTCTACCCGTCCAAGATCGAACCCTGGGCGTTTGAACTGACCAGCGAAGGCCCGGAGACGACCGGCAAGGACCCCGGCTGGGACCCGCTGAAGGTCGCTATCGCCGAGGCACACAAGCGCGGCATCGAACTGCACGCCTACTTCAACGTCTTCCCCGCCTGGCGCTCGCAGAAGTTTCCTCCCAAGGACAGCGGCCAACTCTGGTGGGAACACCCCGACTGGTTCATGTGTGACGCCGCCGGCCGGCGCATGATCCCCCGTGACCAGGAGATCGATAACAAACGCGACTGGTACAGCTTCATCAGCCCCGGCGTCCCCGAGGTGCAGGACTACATCGCCGATCTCTGCGAGGAACTTGCCCAGAACTACGACATCGACGGCATCCACTACGACTACATCCGCTACCCGCGCGAGATCCACGAAGTTGCGGAAGGTTACGAAGCACGTGAAAAGAAACTCGGCAACTGGTCATTCGATCCGGTCAGCCTCGCCCGCTTCAGCAAAGAGACCGGCGTCGCCGCACCCGACGTGAATCCGGAAGCCTGGATCAAATGGCGGGCCGCGCAGATCACCGAAACCACGCGCAAGGTCTCCGAGCGCGTACGCAAGATCAAGCCCGACATCATCATCAGCGCCGCCGTCATGGCGGACCCGGAAGATGCCTACAAGACCAAGATGCAGGACTACGTCACGTGGATGAAGAAAGGCTACCTCGACGTGGCGATCACGATGAACTACACCGGCGACAACAAGACCTTCACCGAGCGCTGCAAGGCACTGCTTTCCAAGAGGCCCAAGGAAGGTTGGGTCGTACCGGGTATGAGCTTCGGCAACAGCGCTGAAGTGATCGGCCAGCAGGTCGAAATCACCAAGGGCCTGAAAACCGACGGTTTTGCCGGCTTCGCCTACTCGCACCTGTTCGACCGCGACGACAACCACAAACCCAAACCCCTTGCCGAGGAACTTCTCAAAGACCTAAACCCCGGCAAGACGGATACCCCATGGAAGCAACGGCGGTGATGGGGATGTTCAATGTTCGATGTGTAATGTTCAATCTGTAAAGCTGCAACCGTGCAACAACTCTTCACATTGAACATCGCACATTGAACATTGAACACTCAACACCCGTTTCCCCTAAACTGCTCCCATGCGTATCACCACATGGAACGTCAATGGCCTGCGCGCTGCTTTGCGTAAAGGTTTTGAAGACCACTTAACCCGAGTCAAGCCGGATGTCCTGCTGTTTCAGGAAGTGCGTGCGCTGCCCGATCAGCTTCCCATGCCATGGGCCGCGCCGGACGGTTGGCACGTGCATTGGCATCCTGCTGAGAAGAAAGGCTACGCGGGCGTTGCTGTCTGGTCGCGCCACCCGATGAAGGTGCTCGGCACGGGTTTGTCTGATGATGACAAGGACCCGGAGGGCCGTGTCCTGAGTGTCAGGATCGAAGGGCTGCGCCTCGTCAGTGTCTACCTGCCCTCAGGCTCCAGCGGCGACCACCGACAGGCTGAGAAGGAAAAGTGGATGGCCCGGTTCATGCCCTGGGCCCAGAAGCTCGCCAGGTCGCGCGTCCCGACCATCCTCGGCGGAGACTTCAACATCGCCCACACCGAGCGTGACATCTTCTACGCCAAATCCAACGAGAAAACCTCCGGCTTCCTGCCCCACGAACGCGCCTGGTTCACCGACCTGCTGGATACCGGCTGGGCCGACCTGATCCGCCAACATACCGGCGACGTTCAGGGCCCGTATTCATGGTGGAGTAACCGTGGTCAGGCACGTAAGTTGGATCGCGGCTGGCGTATCGACTACCTGCTGGCCAACCGCGCCGCCGCCAAACGCTTCAAACACGCCCACATCGACCGTGAGGCCGGCTTAGCCGTCTCCGATCACGCACCGGTTTCCATCGATCTGGAGGACTGACTCCGTCATTGCGGGTCTACCCACCTTGGCTTATTCTAAGCCTTTTCAAGTGTAATTAACTGATCAGGAGCCGTACACGTGAGTCAGACATTAGAACTGCTAAGCGAGGTCTTTCAGGAGGTCTTCGACGATGATGAACTGGAGATCGAAAGCTCCACATCCGCCAAAGACATCGACGAATGGGACTCGCTGATGCACGTGAACCTGATCCTGGCGGTGGAAAAACGCTTCGGCGTGCGGTTCACCGGGACTGAAGTCGCCAGCCTCAAGGACGTCGGCGAACTGGCGTCGCTGGTGGATGCGCACCTGGCGAAGGCCTGAAAAGGGCGTGGATGGGTCGCGGCTAAGGCAAGGAGTGCCGGTAAGTGAACAATCCCGCATTGCATCACGTGGGCATCGTCGTCCCCGATGAGTCGCTGGTCACGATGTGGGCCGATCTGTTCGGCCTGGAGATAGGCCGGCGCCAGTTTGTCCCCGCGTATGAGGCGGAATGTATTTTCACCCAAGGGCCAAGAGGCCTGATCGAATTTGTCGTGCCGCAAGGCGGTGTGCTTGCCAAATTCAATAAAGGGATGGGGGGCCTGCACCACGTCGCGTTTGAAGTCGACGACATCGTGCTGGCAGCCAAACAGTTAAACGAGCAGGGGGTCGAGCTCCTCGAAGCCGAACCCGTCGACGCCGGCCCGCTGCTGATCAACTTCATCTCCCCGATCTACACGCGGGGCGTTACCGTGGAGTTGGTGCAGAACGTTTCCTGAATAAAACGAACCTGATACCTAACGAGTAAGACGCATGACACAAGTAACCGACGTGCAATCAGCGATCGAATCCGCCGCGGCCAAGTATCCCATCGCCGCACGCTTCACACAGGACCTGCTGGAAAAAGCACGCAACCTCCTCGCCCCGCACGCCGAACACCAGATCAACACCCACGGCGACGCCTTCTGGCAGCAGGCCGAACACCTTGTCGACCTCGCCCAGCGCATGGGCGGCTCGCCGATGGATTCACTCATCGAATACACCTACGCCTACCTCAAAGAGCAGGCGCGGTTCATGCAGACACAGGAATACAGCCACAGCGACTTCGAAGATGTCTATAAAGAGGTCTACGACAATCCGGATGTGATGGGTAAGTTCTACCTCGAAGGGCTCATGCTCACCCACGCCTACTGGCCCATCCACTTCGACATCCACCACTTCTTCACCGAAGCGTTCCTGTCGCGTGTCCCGGATTCAGGCGTCGGCTGCGAGTTCGGGTTCGGGCACGGCCTGTACCTGCTGAACATCCTCGAAGCCAGGCCCGGCACCAGCACCAACAGCCTGGACGTCAGCCGATTCTCCATCGAATACGCCGGCAAACTGCTCGCCGAAGCAGGTATCGCCAAAGACCGCTACACCCTCGGCTCCGGTGATGCGCGCGTTCGCTGGCCCTACGAAGACAACACCCTGAGCTGGGGCGTCTTCGCCGAAATCATCGAGCACGTGCCCGACCCGCTGTTTTCCTTGAAAGAACTGTGCCGCTGCCTTAAGCCCGGCGCACCGATGTTCGCCACGACGGTTGTGAACTCCAACGCCATCGATCACCTGTACCTCTTCACCGAGTGCCAACAGGTCAACGACATGCTTAAAGAAGCGGGCTTCGACATCGTCGCCGAAAAATCCTTCCGCGTCGCCGACTACGGCAAGAACAAGCAGGACCCGTCGATCGATGTGGCGTACGTCTGCGTTCCCTCAGCAAAGTAAGCCGGTAAGTAGATAAGCATGAATCCAGCCGACCAGATCAAGCAGGCCGTGAAACTCCGCAAAGCAGGCAAGGCCGACGAAGGCATCGAGCTGCTGCGCGCCGCGCTGCGGCTCGGCGGATTCACCGGCGAACAGATCGACAAGGCCGGCCGCTACATCGAAAAACAATTCAAAGACAATAACGACGTCCACCGCGTCCTGATGGTCGGCCAATGCACAACCACCTGGCTCGCTAACGGCCTGGCCGCACAAGCGCTCGGCCGGGGCATGTCCGCTTACGTGATCGACGGCGAATACGACAACGTCATGCAGGAACTGCTGACCGCCGCTTCTTCCGGCGAGCGCATCGACACCGTCGTCTTCGTCCCCTGGCATCAACGACTATTAAGCGGCGCAGACCGCAGCCCCGCCGACCGCATCGCCGACGAATTAGCCTTCTGGCAACAGGCATGGCAGATCGCATCGAATCAACTCAAGGCCCGCATCATCCAGGTCGGTTACGACTGCATCGATGCGGGCCCGTTTGGCGTCAACCTCTCGGGCGAACCGGATGGCCCGACAGGCCTGATGCGTGCGATGGACCGCGCGTTGCGTGAAGCGCTACCCAAAGGCGCGTACTTCGTCGATCTCCAGCGCGTCGCCGGGCAGATGGGCCGCGATCAATTTTACGATGCACGCCGATACCACTGGACCAAGCAGCCGTTCAGCGAAGAGGGCACTTCGTTACTGAGCTATCACCTCGCCGCCGCTCTGCGTGCGGTGACGACCGGCCCGAAGAAAGTGCTCGTGCTCGACCTGGACAACACACTCTGGGGCGGCGTGGTCGGCGAGACCGGCCCGCTCGGTATCTCCGTCGGTGAAACCGCGGACGGCGAGGCCTATCGCTCCTTCCAGAAGTACGCCAAGGGTTTAGCCGAGCGCGGCGTCGTCCTTGCCGTCTGCTCCAAGAACAATCCTGACGATGCGCGCGAACCGTTCGGCAAACACCCGGACATGGTCCTCACGCTCGACGACTTCGCCGCGTTTGAAGCAAGCTGGGACCCCAAGCCCCTTGCCATCGAACGCATCGCCAAGACGCTGCGCCTCGGGCTGGATAGTTTCGTGTTCGTTGATGACAACCCTGCCGAACGCGAACACGTCCGCCAGGTGTTGCCCGAAGTCGAAGTCGTCGAAGTGCCCGAAGATGCAGCCGGTTACGTCCGAGCGGTGGAAGCGGGGCTCTACTTCGAGGCAGTCGAAGTCTCCGGCGCGGATCGTCAACGTGCTGAGCAATACGCCGTCGAACGCAAGCGCCGTGATGCCGAACAGTCGTTCACTTCGATCGACGATTACCTCGCGTCGCTGGAAATGATCGCCGATGTCCGCGACATCGACGAAACCGACATGCAGCGCGTCGTGCAACTGCTGGGTAAGACCAACCAGTTCAACCTGACCACTCGCCGCCACACCGCCGAGGATGTCCGTGCCATGCTCGCCCAAGTAGGCGCAGTCGGCATGACGCTTAGGCTAAGCGATAAGTTCGGGGATCACGGCCTCGTCTCCCTCGTTATCGCAGTGCCGAACGACGAACAAACCCTGCGTATCGACACCTGGCTCATGAGCTGCCGCGTCATCAACAGGACATCCGAACAGTTCATGTTCAGCATCCTGCTCGAGCGCGCGTTACAAGCCGGATTCAAAACGCTCGAAGGCGAGTTCATCCCCACCGCGAAGAATAAACTCGTAGCCGACCTCTACGACCGGCTCGGCTTTAAACGCAAAACCGAAGATGCGGACGGCTCAATCGTCTACACGCTTGACCTGTCCGACCCACCCGAAGTCGTTACCCACATCAAAACCGCCGAGGCGATCCCCGGATGATTCCAACGATCGACCTGGCGACCAAAGAATTCTGGATGACCATGCTGCTGGCGGTCGCGCTGTTAACGCCGCTGACAAAGGCTGTCGCACGTCAGTATGTGTTCGCCGCGGTCAACATCATGTTCATCTCGCTCATACTGCATGTGCAGGTGCTGTGGGTGCTGGCGGGTGTGTTATGTGTCTGGTTGGGCTTGCGCATCCTGGCGCAGCCTAAGCCTTGGCGGTTGGTATTGATGTTGGTCGGTCTGCTGATCGCTTTGGTGTTGTTCGTGTTCAACAAGCGGCCGGATGTTTCGACAACAATGGGGGTAGGCGGGGTCAATCCGATCCTGGCGGCGGTCGGTTATTCGTACGCGATGCTGCGTATCTTCGATGTCGGGCGCGTCGTCTATCAGGGAGGCCGACCTTCACCGAACCCCGTGGCAACGATCAACTACATCCTCCCGTTCCACATGCTTGCCGCCGGGCCGATCCAGTCTTACGAAGACTTCTACGATCAGCCGTCCGTGCCCGATCCGCTTACGCCGGTCCAGACGCTTGAAGGTGTCGAACGCATCGCGCTGGGGCTGTTCAAGAAGTTCGTTGTCGCCTTCACGATCCAGCATGTATTCCTTACCGACTTCTACGTGACCGGTCCCTACATGCTCTTTGAAGTGCAGATGCATTACATCTGGCTCTTCCTCGACTTCTCCGCCTACAGCGACATCGCCGTCGGCATCGGCAAACTCATGGGCATCCACACGCCCGAGAACTTCGACAAACCCTACATCGCCCGCAACATGATCGACTTCTGGGACCGCTGGCACATCTCGCTGTCCCTTTGGATCAGGCGCAACATGTTCATCCCCATGCAACTGAATATGGCACGTAAGACCGACGGCAAACACCCGCTGCTGATCGCGACCTTCGCTTTCACCGTCGCGTTCCTGCTCTGTGGGTTATGGCACAACGTCAGTTGGCCCTTCTTCTTCTGGGGCGCGATGCACGCCGTGGGCCTGGTCATCACCAATTCCTACCGCTACTGGCTGACGAAAAAACTGGGCAGCAAGGGTGTCAAAGCCTACCGACAAAAGTGGGCCTATCGCCTCGTCGCACAGTTCCTGACCTTTGAATACGTCGCGTTCTCCTTGCTGATCATCAGTTACCCATGGAAGGAGTTGTTCTTATGAGCGATGAGGCAATCGAAAAACTTGCCTGGTGGCAGTGGGCATACCGGCTGATCAAGATCGTCCTCATGATCATCGCCGCGTACTGGCTCTCGCGCACCGGCGAAACATTCTTCTATCAGGGTTTTTAGCCGACGCGGTCATGATTGACTTCAAACGATATCACGGCCTGCTCATCGTCGGCGGAGGGATGCTGTGCGCGTTCGTCTTCTGCAACATCCTGCTGAACGTCATGTTCGGCAGCGACCCAGCCATGTTCAACGACCCGGAAAAGAAAATCGCCTGGGTCCAGCTGCAAACCATCGGCGAGAACGTCGCCGGCGTCGAAATGCAAACACGCCATCATGGTAACGGTGGGCCCGAAGCGTTCGGCGTCGTCCTCGGGCAGTCCACCACCCTGCGCGGTATCGACCCCACGCTGCTGAAAAAAGAAGTTGTCCCGCGTCATCCCTGGCTTCTCATCAACGGCTTCGGCAGCAGCTTCGTCAAGCTCAGGCTCTACGCCCAGACACTCACCGCCAGCAAGATACAGCCCGACACCATCATCCTCGGCCTGCATCCCACTATGCTCGTCGGCCAGGGCGCCGCCGATCTCGATGAAGACGAAACGGAAGCCCCGGCGAATGATCGAGCGAAAAAGAATGAACCTTCCGAGTACAGTTGGCGGCCGGACCGTTGGCTTAAGGATCACAACTGGGTCCGCAACCAACGCCGCAACATCAGCCACCACACCAACATCGCGTTTTTCGAGGCACGCCTCGCCCTGCATGAACAACTCGACAGCGGCGCGGTCGGACTGTTCCAACCATCAGACCGCCCCTGGAGGCCGCTCGGTCGCAGAGATGTCCCCGACCGTCGGCCTGAAAAATACCTCAAACGCCAGTTCAACGGCTGGACACGCTTCGGCTGGTTCCAGGCTGAAAGCTATTCAACCACCGGACGCCACGCCGACGCCTTCCGCGACCTCATCGCCGACCTCGATGCGCTCGGGCCCAAACAGATCATCATCGTAAACCTCCCCGTGTCATCCAGCCTGCGCGGCTGGCTGCCGCCCGAATCCAACGATGTCTTCCGCGAGTTGATCGATGAAGTCAGCGTCGGCCGCAACATCCTCGTTATCGACCTGCGCGACGCCATGCCCGACGACGCCTTTTCCGATTACGCGCACCTGAATCCCGCCGGTCGCGAGGTGTTCACCCATATCCTGGCCGAGAAAATCAACGAGCTGAACAACAATCGATAACCTGCCGTACAATCCGGGCACATGAATGATCCTTTCGACGACTACCGGAAACCGGGCCCGGCTCGTTTTGAGTTCATCCCCATGATTTGTCTGGCGGCTACCGCGCTACTCATCAGTGCCTACCTGTCCTACACCTCGATGAGTAAAGGCATGAGCCCCGCAGGTTGCGGCTCGGGTTCCGGTTGCGCCGAGGTCCTCTCAAGCAAGTTCTCGCACTGTCTGGGCATCCCGGTCAGCCTGCTGGCGATAGGCGTCTACATCGGCATCATCATCGCCTTGCCGTTCTCTCGCTCTGCGAATGAAAAGACAAATTACATCGCCCGGTTCGTTCTCTCGCTTTTCGCCACCATCATCGCGGGTTCCGCCCTCTGGTTCATCTACCTGCAGCTCATCCCGCTTCGAGCGATCTGCCCCTATTGCATGGCCGATCACACGATCGGTTTGATACTCGCGCCTCTTTTGTTCTGGCGCACCCGTTTGCGCACCATCCCCGCGATCGTGCTCGGCATCGTCCTCGTTCTCGCCATGATGCTCGTGCAGATGGGCACAAGTTCGCTGCTCATCACGCTCAACACCCACACTAGCGATCAACAAACCGCCGACGGCCGAACCGTCACCGTCCTTGACGGCAAACTCACACTCAACCTGAGTGAAGAACCGCTACTCGGTCCGCCGGACGGCAAGCAGGTCATGGTCATGATGCTCGATTACGCTTGCCTGCACTGCCGACACACGCACAGCGTCGTCGAGGAATATCAAAAGCAGCACCCCGACAGTCTCACCGTCGTCCTCGTGCCCATGCCTCTGAATCACGGCTGCAACCCCCACGTCCCGAAAGATCTGGACGAGCGATTCAAGGAAAGCTGTGAATTGACCCGGATCGCGGTCGCCTTTTTCCTGGCAGACCCCGATGCATATCCGGATTTTGATCGGTGGATGTACGAGCCCGTGCAGCCCCGCACCGCTAAAAAAGCCCGCGCCGAGGCAATCCGACGGCTTGGAGAAAAAACTTTTGAACAAGCTTATAACGATCCGCGTATGCAAGATCGGATAAGCCGCAACGTCCTATCTTATGGGGAAAGCGGCGCGGATTATGTGCCCGTACTTTTTGTGCCCGGCGCACCGGCAGTCGTAGGCCGGCTCGATAATGTGGGGGCTCTGCAAGCCTTGCTGGACCGGGCATCCAGCCAGCAGTCGCAATGATGGGAATAATCGTCACACAATCCAACACCCGGGACACGTGTCCTGATACATTCGGTATCAGCCGCACGCATTTGTTTGCCGCTTTGGATAATTGAGGTCCAAAGGGCATGATCCAGGGGGAATGGTTTCGTCGGGTCCGTTCCGGGGGGATCCTTCGTGGCCGACAACATTGAACCGGGACATTCCTATTAGAGCGTCTTCCAATCTCATGTAGCATACCCGCAGCTGCGGAAGTAGTTGCGGCACTCGTCCAGTGATACCGCACGTAACGCCCGGCCGATCGCCTCAATCAGTTTGTCGTGGGTCCGTGCGGCGGCGGCACGCAGCAGGGCTTTGACCTTGCTCCACATCTTCTCGATCGGGTTGAAGTCCGGTGAGTACGGCGGTAAGTACCACAGGTCACAGCCCACCGCTTCGATCGCTTCACGCACCCCGCATACCTTGTGCGACGCCAGGTTGTCCATCACCACGATCTGGCCTTGCTTCAGCGCCGGGGCCAGGCAACGCTCGACGTAGCCGCGGAACAGCGTCGCATCCGTCGCGCCGTCGAAGGCCAGCGTCGCCCGTTGGATCACCCCCTCACAACCGATCGCGCTGAGCATCGTCGTCGTCCGCCAGTGGCTGTGCGGCGCCGCGGCGTCCAGCCGGCAACCGCGTCCGGCCCAGCCCCGCAGGCGGGTCATGTTCGTCCTCGCGCCCGATTCATCCAGGAACACAAGCTGCTTAGGCTCGATGAACCGCGCAGCGATGCGGAAGTTCACACGCAGACGCTTCACATCCGCGCGGTCCTGTTCGCTGGGCCGTAATGACTTTTTTTAAACGTCCACCCCAGCTTCCAACGCACCGTCCGCCACATCGTGCCCAGCCCGCAACGGATGCCCAGCTCACGCTCACAACGCACACGCAACGCATCCAGCGTCGTGTCCGGCTTCTGCTTGAGCATCGCACGCACTCGCTGCAGGTCTTCGCCGGTGAACCGGCTGACGTAGTCGCCGCCCTGAGGCCGCGGCGCGATCCCCTCGCCTTCACGACGCCGTTGCTTGAGCCGACGCACCCACGAGGCGCTGACCGAGAACCGCTTGGCCACCTCACGTGTGCCGTGCCCGGCATCGCACGCCGCCAACACCCGCTTGCGCAAGTCCATCGAGTATGCCTTCATCGAAGCCTCCTTGCTTGAAGGCACAGCATAATCACTTGTGTACAAGGGCGCTACAGAGGCGTGGAAGATGCTCTAAAATAGGAAACCCAACGCATCAGAGCATCAGGTAGGAGCCTGCCGTGAGTGATCAGGTCAAGGAATTAGCCGTGGATGATGTTGCGCTACTCTCCGAAGCGTCGAACGGTTTCCGACGTTTGGAAGAGCAGGTCGCAAAGGTCATCATTGGACAGACCGACACCGTCCGTGCCTTGTTGGCCGCCACCTTCTGTGAAGGTCACGCGCTGCTCGTCGGCGTGCCCGGTCTGGCAAAAACACTTCTCGTCAAAACACTCGCACAAGTCCTCGGCTGGGAATTCCGCCGAATCCAGTTCACCCCCGACATGATGCCCGCCGACATCATCGGCATGGAACTGTTGCAAGACGATGAATCAGGCAACCGAGCCATGCGCTTCGTGCCCGGCCCGGTCTTCGCCAACATCATCCTCGCCGACGAAATCAACCGCACGCCGCCCAAGACACAATCCGCGCTGCTCGAAGCCATGCAGGAACTGCAAGTCACCAGCATGGGCAAGCGCCACGAGCTTCAGCGCCCGTTCATCGTCGTCGCCACGCAAAACCCTATCGAACAGGAAGGCACGTACCCGCTGCCCGAAGCGCAGCTCGACCGTTTCATGTTCAGCCTTTGGATGGATTATCCGGATGTCGATGATGAAGAGCAGATCGTCATGGAGACGACCGCGCCGCGCCCGATCGAACTTCAAACCGTATTCAGCAAACAGCAGATGATGCAGTACCAGCAACTTGTCCGCCGTGTTCCCGTGAGTAAGCACGTGGTCAGTTATGCCGTGGCGCTGGCGCGTGCGACGCGCCCGGGTAGCGAATCGAGCAGCGACTGGGCGTCGCGCTTCGTGCAGTGGGGGGCCGGCCCGCGCGCAGGTCAGCACATGGTGTTAGCAGGCAAAGCCTTCGCCGTGCTCGACGGTTCGCCCACCGTCACGGAAGGGCACATCCGCCAGGCCGCGCCGCTGGTCCTGCGCCACCGCGTGCTTCCCAACTACCAGGCCGCAGGCGAAGGTCTATCCACCGACAAAATCATCCAACGCATCATCGATGAAGTAACCCACAAAGAACCCGCTACAGCTTAGCGCGCTCTTCCTCCCTCTCCCCTCGGGAGAGGGCCGGGGTGAGGGCCGTTTTTCTTTTTGTTTTTCTTGTCTCTTTCAAACTTCGTTCTTAATTGAACCCCATGCCCGACCAGACAGTCCAACCCGACAGCCCGGCCGAGCCCTCGCACATCAGCCCGTATCTTCAGGTGCAGGACCTGGCGGTGCTGCGCAACTACATCTTCGCACCGCGCCACCCCATCCGCGGCCGATACGCCGGCCGGCACACTTCCCGGCAGCGCGGCCACTGTGTCGAGTTCAACGACTACCGCGAATACGCGCCCGGTGACGAGGTCGGTGACATCGACTGGAAAGTCTTCGGCAGAAGCGATCGACTCTTCATCAAACTCTTCGAACACCAGACCGACATGACCGTCGGCCTGCTCATCGACGCCTCGGCTTCCATGGCATACGACGGCCTCGACCCCAAACGACCCGTCAAACCCGCTCAATCCTGGATGGGTAAACTCAAAGCGCTGGGCACGAAAGTCGACACGCGAAAAACCAGCCACATCATCGAACACCCCAGTAAGTACGACCAGGCATGCCTGATCGCTGCGGCCATCGGATTTCTGACGATCCGCCAGCAGGACCACATCGCCTTCGCATTTGCACGCAGGGGCCTGCACCGCGAACACGATGCACGCGGCGGTTTCGAACAGCTCAACAACATGCTGCGAGCCATGCACCGCGTGCGCGTAAACGACAACGCCAACCTCGCCGATTCCGCCAAATACTTCACGCAACGCCTGCCGCGTCGCAGCCTGTTGATCATCTTCTCCGACCTGCTGGAAAAACGCGCCCCGATTCTGCAGGCGCTTTCCGCGTTCACCTCGCGCGGCGGCGAAGCCATCGTCTTCCACATCCTGCACGAAGATGAATGGCAACTGCCCGACATGCAGGAAGCGATCTTTATCGACAGCGAAACCGAAAGACGCGTCCGCCTTAACGTCCCGGACATCCGACTGTCTTACGAATCACGCATCAAAGAATTATGCGACAACTGGCACGACGACCTGACCGCGCGCGGCATCGACTACCACCATGTCTCGACCGCGACGCATTACCACGATGCCTTACGTGATTATCTGTTCACACGCGCTGCGCGCGTTTAACCCGCGTTCTTGAGTTAAACCATGACCACGCTCGCCGCCATCTCGCTCCTTGCACCCGGCTTTATGCTTGGCGCGGGCCTGGTCGTGCTGCCGATCGTGGCGCACCTGCTCAACCGCAAAGCCCGCCGGCGTGTCACCTTCCCAAGCATCGTCCTGCTCGTCGCCGCCACGGCAAGCCAGTCCTCCATGTTCAAGATGCGCCGCTGGTGGCTGCTGCTTTTACGCTGCCTCGCGGTCTTCGCGATCGTGCTCGCGTTCATGCAGCCCGTCTGGCAATGGGCGCACGCCGGCCAATCTCCCGACGCCAAGCGCGCAACACTTATCGTCATCGACACCAGCGCCTCGACAGGCCAACTCATCCACGGCATCCCGGTAAGTCAATCTCTGCAAGCCGAAGCCGATGGCATCCTCGATTCACTCAAGCCCGGCAAAGACGTCGCCAACATCATCTTCGCTGCCGCCAGGCCGCGCTCCGCATTACCCGTGATGGCTGACAACTTCCTGGCGCTGCAATCCGACCTGAAAACGCTTAAGCCCACCGCCGAGCGCGCCGATCTCAACGCCGCGCTTTCGCTGGCCGGTCGCATGCTCGCCGAACACGACGGCCAGACACGCCTGTTTATCCTCTCCGACCTCCAGCAAACCAACTGGACCGACACGCTTACACAACTCGATCAACACATGACACTGCCCGACGATGTGAACGTCGTCATCTACACGCCGCCCGCACGCCCCCCGACAAATCTTTCCATCCATTCGCCGGTTTCGCAGCCGCCAAACCCGCGCGTCGGCCAACCGTTCAACCTGCATGCCACCGTCTCAAACCACAGCGAGCAGATGCAATCCGTTACGGTTCACGCATCCATCGGCGAGCAAACACTACAGCCCAAGCCGATCACGATCGAGCCGCGACAAAGCCATGAGGTCGTCTTCACCGCCACACTCGATCGGCCGGGCGAACACCGCGCCGAGTTCAAACTGTCCACCGATGCGCTTGCGATCGACAACACCTGCTACCAGATGCTCTACGGCGTCGAACAAACGCCCATCTTGCTGATCAGCGACGATAATGCTGATACTTCCGGCACTTCCGGGGGGGGCGCAAGCTACTTCATCTCCCGTGCGCTCGCCCCGCGCGGCAGCAACCTCGATCGCTTCATCGTCAACCACAAGCACAGCTCCGAACCATTCTCGCCCGACATCAACACCGCCGCAGCCGTCTTCATCGGCCAAACGCAAAAATTCTCGGATACCCAACTAAGCGCTCTGCATCAATACATCCAAGCCGGCGGGGGCGTGATATTCTTCGCGACCGACATCAACACCATCGCCAACCTCTCCGCGCTCGAGTCGCTCAAGCCGGACGCGCAGCCGCTCTGGCAACCCGAAGCGCTGCGCATCATCGAGCCTGCGCAGAAGCCGCTTACCATCACGCACGGCGATTGGCGTTCTCCGCTGCTCTCAGGATTCAGCGAAACAGCCCAGCATGCTTTTCAACAGATGCACATCAATCACGCATGGGTAGGGGGGCAAACCGATCCGAACACAAGCATCCTCTTGCGCTACCAAGACGATACCCCCGCGCTGCTTTCGCGTAATAGTGGGGCCGGTCGGCTCATGATCGCCAACTTCAGCCCCGATGCGAAGCAAAGCGACCTCGGCAAGCACAGCCTCTTCGTCGCGCTCATGCAATGCACGGCTGATTATCTGCAATACACAAACGCAAAACCGATCGAAAACCACGTCGGCCGATCCGCCACACTCTCGACTTGTGTCACTATCGACCGCAACACATCCGCGCCAACCGCCTACCTGCCTGACGGCCGAACGCCCACCGATGCTTCGCTCGTGCTCGGTGAACCAACCTCCGACATCATCATCACCTCACCTGATTCGCCCGGCTTCTACACCGCACGCCAGGGCGATACCTTGCTCGGCACAGTGGCGGTCAATATCGATCCGCGCGAAGGCGACCTGCAGCGGATCAATGCAGACGAGATCACAGCCGTCCTGACCGACCGTGTCGCACAGGTCAGCACGACCGCTCAGGCATCACAGGCACAAGCGGACGAACACAAGGGGCTGTGGGGTTGGCCGTTGCTGGTGGCGTGTGTGTTGCTGGCAGCGGAGATGTTTTTACTCGGACACTGGAGACGATGATCTGCACGTTGCCACTAGCCATGTTCTGGCGGCCGTACTTCCCGCCGACCCTCACGCTCGCCGCCACAGCCGTGCTGATCGGCTTATCCATCTGGTCATACTCACGCTCCACACTGCAAAAACCGACGCTCGGCGCATTCACACTCACCATGCGCATCATCCTGATTGCGGCCGTCACAACCCTGCTCATGGGCCCGAGCATCATGCAGGCCGGCAGCGCGTATATGAACCGGCCTGTGCTGCGCATCCTGCTGGATAGCTCCGCCTCGATGCAGACCGCCGATGTCGAGCAGCAGCCGCGCTACGACTTCGCACGCACGCACTGGCTGACCCCCGATTGGCTTGAGCAACTCCGCGAGGACTACGACGTGCAGCTCTTCACATTCGACAGGTCGCTGCGCTCGATCACCGATGATGTGTTGCAACAGCCGGGCGAAACCGTTTCAACCGCTGATGTATCCAACATCGCCCAATCTGTCTCAGACAGCCTGATCGAAACCGTCCCGCCCGGCTCGGTTATGCTCATCTTCTCCGACGGTCGGGACACGCTCAACGCGCCCATGCACCCGGTCGGCCAACTCGCACGCTCACGCGCTTGCCCGATCTATACCGTCCCGCTCGGCGGCCCGAGCATGGCGCGCGACCTCGCCGTCGTTGCCGTGCCGCGCCAGCCTTACCTCTTCGCTGAAGAGCCCGGCTCGATCACCGTCAGCGTCATGCGATCCAACATCGGCCAGGAAAATATGTTCGTGCACGTGCAGCAGGGCGATAACCTCCAGACGCTGCCCATTACGTTCAACGGTAAAGACACCGCCGCCATCGACGTCCCGATCGTGCACAACGAACCGGGCACGTACGATTACCGCGTCTGGGCCGACCCCATCCCCGGCGAAGTCGACGACAACAACAACACGCAGCCCGTCTTCGTCGAAGTCACAGCCAAACGTTTGCGCGTCCTGTTACTGGAAGGCCAACCCTACTGGGACACCAAGTTCCTCGCCCATGCGCTGCGTAAAGATGCACGCATCGAACTGACGCAGATCACGCAGATCACCCCCGACAAACGCGAAGCCATCGTCTCGCTTTATGGCACATCCGCCGAGTTGCCCCAGACACTCGAAGACCTGGGCCGATACGACATCATCATCCTCGGCCAAAGCATCGCGAACGTGCTTAGCGAAGATACCATCGCGCTATTGCCCGATTACGTTTCCCAGCACGGCGGCCGACTCGTCTTCGCACGCGGCAGAGCATACGACCCCGAGCTTGATGAAGACCAGCAAACAGCGTCTGTGCTATCGAGCGTCGAACCTGTCATCTTCGGCCAAGGCTCGCTGCACAACCAGCAACTCGACCTCGAACCGATCGGCATGCTTCAGCCGCCGCCCAGTCATGACCAATCAATCGATTCGCCCACACTCATCAACATCCCCGTCGTCATCCGTGAAAAAGCCGCCGCGCGCGTGCTCGCACGCACACGTCCCAAAGGTATTGCACACAATCAAACCCAAGGCCAACCCGCCATCGTCACCATGCCCTATGGCCGCGGCATGGTCGTGTCCATCTTGGGTGAAGGCCTCTGGCGCTGGGCGCTGCGACCACGAAGAAGCGACCAGACCAACGACACATTCGACCGCTTCTGGATGGATAGCGTCCGCTGGCTCGCGCTCGGCAGCGACTTCAAGCCCGGCGTCCCTATCAGCCTGCGCCTGTCTCGCCTCGGCGTACAGATCGGCGATCCGATCCAACTCGACCTGATCAGCCGAAGCGGCTTCGATTCGATCGATCCGCTCGTCATCGTCGAAGCGCCCGATGGTTCGCGCTCCACGGTTGAACTCGCCCCCGTCCCCGGCGTCACCACACGCCGACGCGCAGAGCTGCATCCTGATACACCCGGCGTCTACACCGTCACCGCTCACGCGCCCGATGCGCCCGGCCAGAGCATGCGCGCCCAGTTCAACTGCTACCACATCGACATCGAACGCATGCACACCAGCGCCAACCGCAGCGCACTGCGCACCCTCTCCGAAACCAGCGGCGGCCGGTGCCTGAATGCCGACGATCCCCATGAGCTGTTCAAGCTGCTCGATAAACAGCAGCAAGCGATGCAAACGCCTCCCCGGCCCGTCTATGCGTGGAACCACGGCTGGATCATGTCGCTGATCCTTTCATGGGCAGGCTTCGAATGGATCCTCCGAAGAGCAGGGGGGCTGCTATGAACACCCCGCACATCAACCGCCTGACGAATCACGTCGCAAGTTCCACGCACCTCGTCGAACTTCTCAGCCATGCGCTGCGTGCGGTATTGATCATCGTGCTATCCATCGCCGGAGCTGTTTTAATCGACGCTGGTTATGCACTGCCCGGCGCGGGTTTATTGCTGCTTGATCTTGCGATCATCGCCGCCGCCGTCTGGGCGCTGCGCCCGCTGCTGCGTTCGATGTTGCGTGGCCAATCGGATATCCGCACTGCCGCACTCTACATCGAAAAACGCCTGGATATTAAGGATAACCAGCTCATCAACGCGATCGACCTCGCATCGCAAAACGATCCACACACAAGCGCCTCGCTCCGCGCTGAAGCGATCGAGCAAGCCGAAGCGACGGCCAAAGACATCGCGCCTGATTCCATCATCGACCGCCGCCCCGTCAAGGAAGCTTTCAAACCCGCCGCAGCAGTCGTCGTCGGCTTACTCATCATCTACCTGCTTATCCCGTCTATCTTCCACGCCGTGATTCCACGCCTGGTCCTGCCCCTTGCCGACCTGCCGCCTTTCACGCTCGTTAAGTTCGATGTCCGCATCGATCCCGAACCCGTCTATCTCGGCAAACCCGCCACCATCCGTGCCAACCTCTCCGCCCCCGGCGAACTCGGCCCGGCGCATATCGTCTTCGTCGATGACGATGTCAAGTCCCAACCTTTGCCGATGTATCGCACGTTCGCGCCAGACCAAACGGTTCAGCAAGAGGACACAACCTACCACTACGCCCTCCGCCTAGAGCGCGTCGAAACCCCACGCCGTTTCTACATCACCACACAGCGCGGCCGAAGCAAGCTCTACACACTCACCCCCGACACCTCCCCCTTAATCGAACGCGCTACCATCACATACGACTACCCCGACTACACCAACTGGCCCGATGCACACTACCGCCTGACCTCCACGGGCATCCGCGCACTTACCGGCTCCAGCATCACGCTGCACATCGAAAGCAACACCACTCTCGCCGGCGGTTCGCTCGAACTTACTTCATCAACACCAACCAGCAACCAAACCTATCAACTCACGCCCGACCCAAACGACCCGCGCATCGCGGCCGTCACGTTCCCCCTGCAATATTCAGGCGAATTCAAGCTCGCCCTCACCGGCGCAGACAACAAGCCCGGCGTCGACACACTGCAAGGCAAACTCACCGCATTGCCCGACCGTCCACCGAAGATCGATATCCTCGAGCCCGACCGTCAGGCCGTCGTCCCCGAAGGTTGGCCGATCGATGCAACATTCGTAGCCGGAGACGACATCGCCATCAATCAAACCACGCTCCACCTCGGCGTCAACGATCAACCTACACAGCCGATCGACCTCGAACTCGCCTTCGAAAAATCATCACACACCGTCGCCCGCTCCGCCTACACCATCCAGCCGCACCTGTTCAACGCAAGAGCAGGCGATACGCTGAAGTATTACGCCAGCGCGCAAGACAATCATCCGGACGCGCCGCAGTCCACCGAGTCCCCCGTTCACGCGATCCACATCATCACCATGCAGCAGTACATGGACCTCGCTCGCACGCAGTACCGCATCGACGATCTTGCAGCGGAGTACGAAGTGATACTCGATCGCTTAGGTGATCTCGAAGCTCAGCGCGATGAACTACTCCACGAACTAGCCGAGTTGCAGAACCAGCTCAACGCAGGCGAAGCGCTCACCGATGAGCAACAACAAGCCATGCAGCAGTTGCAGCAGGCCCTCACCGATTATGCCGAACAAAGCTCTGAGCTGGCGGAGGAGCTGAATCAACGCACCGATCAATCCTCGCTGTATGAGTTTGAAGAAAACTACAAGCAGATGCTCGAGCAGCTCGCCGACGACTTGGAAAGCCAGCAACAACTCGCTCAAGCCCTCAATGATGCGCTCGAACATCTAAACAGCGACTCCAGTCAGTCCCGGCAATCGCAGATGCAAGAGCTTGCCGACGAATTCGCATTGATGAGCGAACCGTTCTCCGAAGAAACCCGGCAGCAAACCGAATACACACAAGCGGAGCTTGAAAAACTCCGCCATGCCGACGACTTGATGCAACAGGGCGAGCGCATCCGACGTGTCGCGCTGGCGCAGGATGAGTTAGCGGTGCGTCTGTCAAGCCTGGCCGAGTCGAATCCGCTTTCGCCGCAAGACCAGGCCCGCGCCGACAAGCTTGCCCAGGAGCAGGCCGAACTGCGAGATGAATTGGAAGATGCAGCCCAGGCCCTGCGTGAAGCGGCCGAAGATGCAAGCGAGGCGCTGCCGCGCATGAGTAGAGGCGCGCTGGACATCGCTGACCGGATCGACAACCTGGGCATCGTCTCCACGCAATCCGCCGCCGAAAAAGCCGCCACCGCAGGCAACGGCCCGCTCGCTCATCAGGCCGCGCGTGAAGCCGCCGACCAACTCGATTCGCTACTGACCGATGTCGATCAAGCCCAGATGCAGGCAAGCAGCGACCTCGACGGTTGCTTCAACCTGCCCCGCCAGAACATGCAGAGCCTCTTACAACAGATGGCCGCCGGCCAACGCGCGCCGGGTTCAGGTCTTCAAGGCGGTTCAGGCTACGGCATGGCCGGCAACATGGCGCGCCTCTCCATGATCGGCCCACAAATGCCCGGCCAACCCAACAGCGACAGCGAATCACGCCGCGCCCGCAATAACGCCCGCCGTGCTCAAGGCCGATCCATCGACAGCGACCTCGACCCCGACCAATACGCCGAAGTCATCAACGCCGAACCATCCACCATCGACAACCTCCAGGCCGTCCAACTGCAAACCCTACCCACCCAATACCGCGAGCAAGCCGAAGCCTACTTCAAACGCATCGCAGAGGAGAATTAGGGTCTGAAAAAATTTATGATTTAGGATTGATAATTTATGATTTGTGCTAATGGCTAACAGCTAAGGGCTAATGGCTTTACTCCCCCCAACGCCGGTTCTGAGCGAAGCGAAGGGCCGGGTATCTTGTGATTAGTGATTAGTGATTTGTGATTAGTGATTAGTGGTTTGTCCCCTAAATCCTCCCTCAATTAACGATTAAACATCAGCAATTACAGATTAGGTATTGAACGTCGACCCTCAAGTATCATAAAATCTCCCCAAGGCACCCCGATGAAATCCATCACCCACAAATCCCGTCTCCTTGCCTTGCTCGCAATCATCACGCTCATCGTCCCCACGCTCTCCGCTCAACAATCCGACCGTGCCGAGGACGATGTCGATAATGAGCCCAAGGAAGCGGCCGTCTATTGTGCGAAGCTCGTTTACGACAACGGCAAGACAGCCGTCTGCTTCTCCGATGGCTTCCTGAAAACCGCTGCCGAGGAAACGCACATCAAGACCCACCCCGGCTTCGACGAGGTCCACCTCGATTCAGCGGAACTCTTCGACTACCCCTTCGCAGTCATGTCCGGCGAAGGCACCTTCGACCTCACCGAACAGCAGTTGACCAACCTCCAGGATTATCTCTATGGCGGCGGCTTCCTCGTCGCCTCGGCCGGCTGCAGCTCCAAGCCGTGGAACCGAAGCTTCAAGAAGATGATGAGCGAAGCCTTCCCCGACCTCCAACTCACCAAACTCACCGCGGACCACCCCATCTACCACAGTGTCTACGACATCACCCAGTCCCGCTACAAATCCGGCGGCCCCAAGCTGCCTGACCTCGAAGCCCTCGAAATCGACGGCCGCGTCGTCATGATCTGGTCGCCCGACGGCCTCAACGACACCGGCAACGCCGGCCCCAACTGCTGCTGCTGCGGCGGAAACGAAGTCAAAAGCGCCAAAAAACTCAACGTCAACATCCTCGCCTACGCGCTGACGCATTGAGGATGGGGTCTAGGGTCTGGTCAGAAGAATCATTTTGCCATGATCGATATCATGATCGTGTCGATACTTGATTGATCGCACGATTCGCGTCCGACCAGACCCCAGACCCCAGACCCCAGACCCCAGACCCCGCGCCCAGCGCCGACGGGCGATCACAGATCGCCGCGTCAGTCAACCCGCATCAACCGAATTAATTCAAATCCCCAATCCCCAATCCCTAAACCCCAGACCCCAAAAAACACTGGCCCCCAGCCCCACATCACGTATAATTAACAAACACATCGCGTACCACACTTGGAGGTGTCTGCTTTGCCAGCGATCCGTACACTTTCTGTCAGCGGCGATCCCTACAGCATGGGCCATAGGCACGGCCAGGCTTTTGCTAAAGAGATCGGCGAACTCACCCAGCAACGACTTCAACTCTGTTCGTCCAAAGATTGGACCGGCGGCGGCATCCACCTGCATGTCATCCATGAACTGGCCGACCGCTGTATGCCGTATCACCACCGCTTTGATGACAACCTCTGCGCCGAACTCGAAGGCATCTCCGACGGCTCGGGCGTGCCTATGAATGAACTGCTCATCATGAACGGCTTCACCGACTTCGCCGACGTCCTGCATCAGCACATCGTCGACGATCCCGGCGGCTGCACCGGCGTCCTCGTCTCGGCCGGCGAAGCCAAAGACAACCGCCCGTACCTCGCACAGACCTGGGATATGCACGTCGGCGTCAAACCCTATGTCATGATGCTGGAGGTCCACCCCTACGGCGCTCCCGCCGCGCTCACGTTCACCGTCAACGGCTGCGTCGGCATGATCGGCATGAACGAGGTCGGCATCAGCGTCGGCATCAGCAACCTCTACACGCGCGAAGGCAAGCGCGGCGTCACCTGGCCCTTCGTCGTCCGCAAGATGCTCGCGCAAGCCGAACTCGATGCCGCCATGAACATACTCGCCGAGGCAGACCTCGCCGGCGCTCACAACTACATGGTCATGGGCCCGGACGGTGAAGGCTATAACGTCGAAGCCGGTCCCACCCTGCGATGCGTTACTAAACTTGAAAAGAGTTTCGCGCATAGCAATCACTGCCTCGAAGACCCGATGATCAGCCTCGAACGCCCCCGCACCCCGCAAGCGCGCCAAAGTACCGTCACCCGCCTCGACCAGGCCCACGCGTACCTGACCGTGAACCACGGCCGACTCACCGTCGACAAACTCATGGAGCTCTCCCGCATCCGCACCGAAGAAGGCTTCTCCGTCTGCCAGTCGCCCATCCCCGGCTACGATGTAGAAACCGCCGGCGCCTGCATCATGAGCCCATCGACAAGAGAGATGTGGGCCCTGTGGGGCCGTCCCAGCGAAGAAGAATACGAACACTTCGCCGTCGGCAAAAAGTTCGCGCAGACGTAAATACAAACAATCTTAATGCTCGGGGTGCCACACTTTGATCACGCAGTGACAAAGTGTGCTGTCCGACGTGAGTGTAAAACGTCTGGAATAATGTATAGCCGCGACCATCGGTCGCGCCGCTACGCGTTCGTTAATAACAAAACCAACGCACTGCATATAGCGTGACCTGTTCATCTGGGTCGTATACCCAACCAAGAGCGCGACCAATGGTCGCGGCTATACAGCAAACCGCGCTCGGCGCGGGTCTCCCGCACCCGCCGCTTATCGACCGCAGGTCTCCCATCCCATATATACACCACGCATGATCGCAACGTCGAAGAAAAGCGGCATCCGATTATTGATCTAATGGTTTGATCATTTCAGGATCAACGCTCATCGCAAGATATCCGTAATTCCCGGTTTTGCTCATTTGGGAAAGAAATTCCATATCAACCGGTCCAACATCACTGAATTCATTTGCGATAAGCATTCCAACAGGCTTTCCAGAACTCCCCATTGTGGGGCCCCCATTATACATGCGAGTTTCATCGTAGCGTATGAGTGTCCCGGCTGGGAGTATAGCCCGTGTTTTGGGCCATGCTTTGGGACCTTTCTGCTCATACTCCTCGATGGATTGTGGCGCACCAAAATTATGATTTGAATTAAATCCTAACTCCAAAATCAGGTAATCAGTTTTAATATTAGTATGGTAACGAACCAAGACTACAGGTTTCTGTAATTCATAAATTTGTCCTGGAACATAATCGGTGTTCCATTTCACAGGGGTGTCCGAGTCAGATTGACTCGATGCCGGTGAATACTTCGGGGATTGCCATCCGCATCCGTTGGCCGCAACCAAGAGACATACGATCATCAGGCTAAACGCAAGTCTATTCATCCAAATTCACCTTCCGTCATGCCGCAAACGTTAATCTCTACTGCTTCGCTCTCGGCTGTGTATCATTCTTCAGCTTCCTCAAGATAGTAACTATTAATCTGGGGTACACCACTCCAACCGATGTATTTGCATGTTTGTCTCGTGGAAATGAGTCCGAGCTGGTCATACTTATCTCCGAGAACACGCATCAGTGCATACCCGCAGTAGCCGGCAACGTTGTTGCCTGCCATGCGTATATCAACATATACAAACCGTGTACCGGGCTCCAAGACCGCTTTTACTTTCGGCCAACGACTTGCCCCTTCACGCTGGTATTGTTCGACCGTATCGGGTGCATAGGGTCTGTTTGATTTTATATGAGGCGACTCGGGATAAACCTGCCAACGAACACCTTTAATGATATCGGAGGGGACAATAAATACCGGTTGTTGCAGTTCATACACCTGCCCCTGAACGAAGTCGGTATCCCAGTTAACAGGGGTGTCAGAGTCAGTCTGACTCGTTGCCGGCGGATACTTCGGGATATGCCACCTGCATCCGTTTACCGCAAGCAAGAGGCATACGATCATCAGGCCAAGCGCAAGTTTATTCATCTGGATTTACTTTCCGTCATGCCGCAAACGTTAATATCTACTGCTTCGGTTACGTCGTGACAAAGTGTGGCGCCCCGACTCACTTCTCAAGAACCTCTTCTCCTCTCATATTTCGCATTTCTGCATGCTTTTCCAGGAAGTCCCAAGTCAAGTAATGTTTATCTCGCAACGATACGGGCGACCTGGCAACAGGCGTGTTGGATATTAATGTATCCCAGTCTATGGCTGGCTCCTTCACATCAGATATTTTGAATATTGCGCCGCATTTATAGGCATCTGTAGCTGAATCATGAGATAGATCTACTAATATAATCGCATAGTACTTCTTTTCCTTTTCATATCCATCACTGTCGTATAGTGTATTTGGTATTACTTTAAACGCCGATCGAAAGTACTCTGCTTCTTGTTGAGGGTCGTAAGAATCCGGGACGTAATATCGAACTTGATAGTACTCGATATATTTATCCGGCATCGTAATAAAACACCGACCGGGTTGGATCGGGGACTTTTCTCCGGGCGATGGGCAACCCGTCAGGCATGACAAAGCGGCCAAACATATCAGCGCAAAAGTCGAACTTAAGTTTTCTTGACGTGCGATGTCATTCATTGCGGGTTTTCTTTATGTCCTCGCTATCCAGGTAGGGGATGTCGGACTTGTCAAAAAGCGGTAAAACGTGATGCTGCCCAATACAGCAATTGTTGCCTGAACTATATTAACGCTAAACGCAAATCGCGCGCTGTTTGTGCGCGACTTATACACCACTGATCCTGCGCACGGGTTTGTCGTGATTTGTTGTTGTGCGCATGAAGATGTCGTAACGGCACAGCTTGTGGCCTGCCGGGCGCACGAACGCGGGAAAGTGTCGAAAAATCGAAGATTGGTCAGTCGAGCATCCGGCTGAGCAGGCCTTGGTAGGCGTCGATACGGCGGTCGCGCAGGAAGGGCCAGCCTCTTCTTACCTCTTCGATCTTGGACAGGTCGCAGTCGGCGACGATGACTTCTTCCTTGTCGCCGGACGCCTGGGCGATGATGCGGCCGCCGGGATCGGCGATGAAGGAGTGGCCCCAGAAGGTGAGGTCGTCTTCGGTGCCGACGCGGTTGATCGCGGCGACGAACACGCCGTTGGCGATGGCGTGCGAGCGCTGCATGATCTGCCAGGCCTCGCGCTGGCGTGGTTTCTCATCGGCGGTTTCGCCGTGGTACCAACCGATCGCGGTCGGGTAGAAGAGGACCTGGGCGCCCTTGAGCGCGGTGATGCGTGCGGCTTCGGGGAACCATTGATCCCAGCAGACGAGCATGCCGGTGGTGGCGCGGGACATGTGTTGGGTGGTGAAGCCGTGGGGGTTGGGGAGGGGGGGATGTGGAGGATGTTCAATGTTCAATGTTGAATCTTTAACGCTATAAACGGGGTCTGACCCCGTTTCTTGTGCCGTTTCTTGAGAAGAGCCCGGACCTTCGTTGCGCTCAGGACCGGCGTGGGGTGAGCAGTGGGTTGTGTTGGAGGTTTGATTGTTCCAGGGGGTACTTCCGGGGGCGGGGGCGTCGCCGGGGGTGAAGTAGTATTTTTCGTAGAAGCGTGGGTCGTCGGGGATGTGCATCTTGCGGTACTGGCCGACGATCTTGCCGTGTTGATCGATCATGATGGAGGTGTTGTGGTAGAGGCCGGGCGCGCGTTTCTCGAAGAGGCTGGCGGTGATCTCAATGCCAAGTTCATCGGCGAGTTTGCACAGGGCGCTACTGCTTGGGCCGGGGATAGGCTCGGCGAGATCGAAGCGGGCATCATCTTCGATCTGCGGGAAGTACGGCCCGGTGAAGAGTTCCTGCGTCGCGACGAGGTGCGCCCCTTGGCCGGCGGCGTCGCGGATCATTTGCATCGCTTTATCCAGGTTCTGCTGCGGGGTCGAGCCTACCGGGCAGGCGTGCTGGATCAGGCCGAGCTTGATGGTTCTGTTGTCTGACACGCGATCGTTCTCCTTGGGTATCATGCGTCTACTATCCGCTATGGTATGTCGATATCCTTGCGGATCCAAAGTGTATTGAAGAATCCGACCAGGCCCCAGACTCAAGACCCAAACATCATGATTACCAACATCGGCATCGTCTGTCCCTGTTCCGCCACGCCCCAGGTCGAGCTGTCGCTCGGCGTTGATAAGCTGAGAAACGCGGGATTCAACGTCCGTGTACACGCGCAATGCGCCAAGCAGCACTACTGGTTTGCCGGCACGGATCGTGAGCGTGCCGAGGCGCTGTTTGAGTTTGCCCATGATCCGCAGATCGACGTGATCTGGTCGGGCCGAGGAGGGTCGGGCGGGCCGAGGTTACTACCGATACTGGATGAGTTGACCGCGTTGCGAGGCGTGCCAAAGAAGAAGCTATTGGTGGGTTATTCGGATGTGACTGCGCTGCATCACTACGTACACTCGCGCTGGGGCTGGTCGACGCTGCACGCCTCGATGCCCGCCAGCGACTTTTACAGCATCAGTAACGCGCACTTCGACGATACGCTCTCGCTGGTTCGTAAGCAGAAGATCGCGATGTCCTGGCACAACGAACGGATGCGCTACCTTGCCAACGCGCCGAAGGAAACGATCCGCGGCAAACTGGTCGGCGGTAACCTCGCGGTGTGGAATTACCTGACGGGCACGCCCTGGGAAGAGAAGGACATGGCCGGGAAGATCCTGTTCTTTGAAGACCTTGGCGAGGGGTATTACCGATTGGATTCATTGCTCAACCAGATCGCGCAGGCGGGCGGGCTGGATGGGATCGCGGCGGTGGTGCTGGGTGAGTTTACGGATTGTGAAGATGATGCGTACCAGGTGCTCAAGGAAAAACCTTCGCCGGAACAGGCGGCGATGGTGATGTCGGATAAGTCCAAGCACGAACGTATCCCCCTTCGACCTGTGTACGATGACTTTGAAGCGATCAAGGGGATTTTCGTGACGCAAGCGGAGCGATATGGTTTCCCGGTTGCGTATCAGTTGCCTGTCGGGCACGGGCCGCAGTACGCGCCGCTGCCGTTGAATGCGGAATATGAATTGACGGCGGACGGGGCGCTCGGTTTGGTTGAGTGGGATTGGTTTGGATGAGGGCGGTTGTGCGGTGGGTTTGCTTTGGGACATCTAATATAACTTATATTAGATGTCTTGGGCGGGGTTGGTGAGGGGATGGGATTCGGGCTTTTGGTTCGTGCTATAGCTAGACCTTTGGTCCCGGTTGATGGGGGGTGTTGTATGTTGTTGAATGAAGCGCTGGTTGGTTACCCCCGGCAAGCCGGGGGCTAAGGGGGCGGCGGGGTCGGGAGGCCCGCGCCGAGAGAGCGTTTTTATCGGGAAAAATAGGCAAAAAGGAAACCCGACCAAGATGGTCGGGCTATATGGGGCAGTTCATTGGTGCGGGCTGGCAACTCGCGGCTATTGAAAGAGCACGTTATTTCGTATCTGTGGGTTTGTATTCGTGCATGATGAGCATGACGGATTCGTCTTGCAGTTTTTCGAAGGGTTTAACCGAATCGGGGATCTGGTTGTAGATGATGGAGAAGATGACGGTGGGGCCGGCGTCGGTTTCGACGTAGCCGGAGAGCGAGCGGACGCCGTCGATGAAGCCTGTCTTGCCGCGCACGCGACCCTTGACGTCGGTGAATCGGCTGCCGATCGTGCCGTCGATGCCGCCGATGGTGAGGCTGTCCCAGAAGACTTTGGCGTCCTTGTGGTCGTGCATCACAAGGAAGATTTCGCTGATCATCTTGGTGGTGACGCGGTTGTTATCGCTGAGTCCCGAGCCGTCGGTGACGACGAGCGGGTGCGCGTTGATGCCGTTTTCAGCGAAGAACTTTTCGATCACGAAGCTGCCGTTGAGCCAGGAGCCGGGCTCGTTTTTACCACGCTTAAGTTGATAGTCATGTCCCATCGACTTACAGAGCATTTCGGCGAACAGGTTCTGGCTCTGCTTGTTGATGCGCGAGAGCACATCCGCGATCGTTGATTCGTGGACCGCGATGAGCTTGTCATCGGAGGGGATCAGGCTGCCATCCAGATGCGACTCGGCGCGGCGGATTTTGCCCGTCACTTCGATGCCTTCGGCTTTCAGTTTTGTTTTCAGTGCATCTGCGAAGAACGCGCCGGGGTCTTCGACCGGTTTACTTTTCAGTTCGGTTTCTTTGGTGACCGGGCCCGAGATGACGTAGATGTTGCCGCCGACTTTCTTGACGATCGACGGATTGTTTTCTTCTCCACCTGAGATGGTGTTGTTGATGACCTCGATATTCTCGACCGGGGGCATGACGGTGTAGTTGGCGGGTTTGCCTTCTTCTGCGGGTGTGACGGTGATGTCGACGCAGTTATCGTTGAAGGCGAGGCCGGAGACCGGGGCCGCGTACCAGTGCAGGAGGTTGCTGGGCCACCACGACGGGTGGATATAGAACTTATCGAAGATGAGGTCGTCGTAGACGATGTCGCCGTCGATCTGCGTGATACCGCGTTCTTTGAGGGCTTTAACCCAATCCCCGAGCATGGTGGTCGGGTCGCCGCCTTTAGCTTTGGCGAGTCTCGGGTCGCCGGTCGCGGGGTCGCCGGTCCCGATGATCCAGAGGTCTTTACCGTCGAGCGCGAGGTAGGTTTTGAAGGTGTGGTCCGAGCCGTAGAAGTCCAGTCCTGCGGACGTGACGGTGAGCTTCATGTTGCTCGCGGGCTTGAACGGGTAGTCGGTATTTTCGGTTTCGTAGATGACGTTGCCGCTGGGTACTTCGATGAAGCGGGCGGAGACGATCGCGCCGGTGTCTGCCTTGCTGTGCAGGACCTTATCGATTTTATCCGCGAGGGTTAGGTTTGCGGAAGTATCGACGGTGCCTCGGCCGAGGCAGCCGGTGAGCGTTGCAGCAAAGATGCTGAAGAGCAAAGCGGTAACAAACGGGCGACAACGCATCGTGGGTATATGTTGCATGTAGTTACTCATTCATGTGAAAACGTATTGAATGCAAATTACTATTATTCAACCGAACATCAAACGGATGACATAAACGCTTAACAAGATAGCGACGATGTCGGCGATGAGGCCTACCGCCAGTGCGTGGCGAGCTTTTTTCACGTTGACGGCCCCAAAGTAAACGGCCAAGACATAGAGGGTTGTTTCGGTCGAGCCGAACATGGTTCCCGCCATACGTGTGAAGAGGGAGTCTGTGCCGTACTGTTGCGCCATGTCGGCGACGACCGCGGCCGAACCGCTACCGGTAAGCGGGCGGATGATCGCCATCGGCAGCACTTCGGGGGGGAACCCGATGAAGCCGAGCACGGGGCGTAGCGCGTTTTGCATCGTCTCCATCGCGCCGGATTCTTTGAACATATTGATCGCCACGAAGATCGCGACCAGGTAGGGGATGATCATGACACCGACCTTGAAGCCTTCCTTGGCGCCTTCAACGAACGATTCATACACCTTTACGCCTTTGAACATGCCGTACAAGGGGATGAGGCAGACCAGTATCGGCATGATGATGGTTGCGAAGTAACTTGCATTGATTCGGAAGACTTCCATCAGGCGGCCCCTCCTTCAGCGGTTTGAGGTTTCACGGGACCGTTACGCATGGGGTCTGTCTTTTTAAATATCTTCATCCGCCCGAACAGTATTGTCGTGACGATAGCGATGATCATGGAAAGACCTGTCACGATCAGGATGGGCGCGAATACATCACCGGCGGCAACGCCGAGAATGGCGATCAGTGTGACAGGCGGGATCAGTTGGACACCCGCGGTGTTTATAGCCAGCAGCATGACCATGCTGTTGGTAGCGGTGTCTTTTTCGGGGTTGAGTTCCTGGAGCGATTCCATGGCCTTGATACCCAGCGGTGTGGCTGCGTTGCCCAGTCCGAGCATGTTGGCGGCCAGGTTCAGCGCGATCAAACCCAGCGCGGGGTGATCCTTGGGCAGTTGCGGGAACAAGGGGCTGAGCACGGGCCGGACGATCTTGACGAAGACATCGATCAGGCCCGAGTTTTCGGCGATCTTCATCAACCCCATCCACAGTGCGATAACACCGATCAGACCGATCGCCAGTTCAACCGCACCCTTCGCTTTCTCGAACATGGCATCGCCGACATTGCGCATCTTGACGAAACCGGTATGACCGAACGTGATGTGCGCGGTTGCGGTTGCTGTCGAGGGCTGAACGACTTCAAACGAATCCCACGACATGATGGGTGCGGGAAGGTCGTCGTCCCTGCTTTTGTTGACGTTGTAGATCACGTCCAGCGGGGCGGGCAGAGCGTCGGGCTTGGTGATGAACAGCTCCCGGCCCTTGTCCGAGGTTATTAATGAAGCAGGCAGTGGTTTGCTGAAGTAATCTTCGACCTGCTTGCGGAGTTTTGCCGCTTCGGGCGAATCGTCCGCGTAACCCATCCGCCCGATCGGGTCGAAGAACGCTAGGTATTCATCGGGATCGATGTGTACCGATACCTCGACTTTCTTAGCCGGATCAGGCCCTTCATAGTCGGGGGGCAGCCCTTGTATCTCGACGCTCAAGGTGTCGCCGTTGCGATATCGGTGGGTAGCGAAGTCGTATCCATCCTGTCCGAGGGCGAAGATGACACTGATGATGATCAGACCGGCCCAGATGTAGTTAAGCATGGGGACAATATGCCTGTGATTGGGTGAGTGTGCAAGGCGGCCGTTTGGGGCCTATAAAAAACCGACCCGTTGGGCCGGTTTTTTCAGGGGTATCCAAGTGTGTTGATTTACTTGAGGTCCCACTTGTTATTGTCGGGATCGCCCCACGTTCGGCCTCCGGTGTTGCGGATGTCGGTCAGCTCGTCTTCGTGGAACGGGTTTTCCTTGTCCTGGACCTGGACGTTTTCGCCGTGGCCGTCGGCGTAGCCGACGTTGATGGAGTTCTGGTGGCGGGCGTCGGCGTGACCGACCTGAAGCTGTGGCGGGTCATAGGATGGGAAGATGTAGGCCATGCCCCAGTAGTTGCCTTTTTCCGTGATATCGCGCTCGTAGATCGAGTCCATGAGCATGTTGGTGGCGGAGGGGCTTCTGACTTCCGATTCGCGTGCGGACTGGTTTCGGCGTTCTGCTTCGGTGCTCGGGTCGGATTCCAAGGGGTGTCCGATGCGCGTGTTGAGGAAGTAGACGTTGACGCCGTAATGGACGCGGCCCCACCAGAGCAGTCGCGGGCCGATGGCGGATTCGACTTCAGCCTCGTAGTACTCGGTGACATCTTTTGTGGCGCTGGCTTTGCCGGAGATTTCAAAGCTCGGGCAGGAAAAGGACTCGATGCCGGGCAGGTAGCCATCGAGCACGAGCTTGGAGGACCACCACCACTTGAGATCGTTCTGGATGTTAACGTCGGGTCGTGCTGTGAGGTTGTATTTGTAATTGATGATGAACTCGCCGTTGTCGGTGCTGTAGGAGACCTCGGCGAGCGAGACCTGTCTTGCGTTGCTGAGGCACTTGATGCGTTGAGCGCTCTTGCGCGCGGCGCCGAGAGCCGGGAGCAGGATGCCGACGAGCAGCGCGATGATGGAGATGACGACGAGCAGTTCGATGAGGGTGAATCCCGCCGGGTGGGTACTTCGCTTGTTCATGGTGCATGCCCTTATGTACATGATCTTGGAAATGGGCTGATATCAAACGCGCGGCCGCCCTATCAATATGCAAACGCGTTTTAGGATTTCGATCCGCCAAGCCGGGTTGAGATGCACAACGGTCCGTCCCGGTGATTGTTACATGTCAGACAAATATGTTGTGGCGGATCCGATTATCGGCCCTTGAGGGTTCCTTAATGAAGAAAGATCCAAACCACACAAGCCAAGCGGATAATATCATAATAACCGCCGGCTGGTCAACGATTTTCCTTTTTTACCGGCCTCAAGTGGGTTTAAAGGCGAAAAACACAACCGACCGGTCGGCGGTGGTCGATGTTCGTAGCGGGATTCCGTGAAAACCGCCAGGGTCGGTATGGTTCAAGAACAACGCAACTTATTTGAAGCTTTTGAGCGCGGGGCTGCCGGGCAGGCAAGTGCTGCGCCGATCCGCTGCATCAGCATCGATGTGGAGGAGTACTTTCAGATCGAGGCGGCGTTCGATGCGGTCGGGCCCGGGCGGTGGGACGATTGGCCCTCGCGCGTCGAGCGGAACATGGACCTGCTGTTTGATCTGTTCGATCGCACGGATTGTCGGGCGACATTCTTCTTTCTGGGCAGCATCGCGAAACGGCATCCGAAGCTGGCGCGCAGGTGCGTCGAGCTTGGGCACGAGGTGGGCTCGCATGGTTCGATGCACGATCGGCTGCACCGGTTGACGGCGGAGTCGATGTTGCACGATGTTTGTGAGAGCAAGCAGGTGCTTGAAGATCAGACGGGCAAGGCTGTCCTGGGGTATCGCGCGCCGACGTGGTCGGTGACGAGGCAGACGAGCTGGGCGGTGGATGTGCTGGCCGAGGCGGGGCTGCGTTACGATGCTTCGGTATTCCCGGTGAGTCATCCGAGTTACGGCGTGCCGGATGCACCGGATCGGCCATACTTTATTCGTTCGAGTGCAACGGGTAAGCGACTGCTTGAGTTGCCGCCGTTGACTTGGCGCGTGGGCGGGAAGAATCTTGCGGTCGCGGGCGGCGGATACTTCCGGTTGCTGCCGTTGTCATTGATGAAGCGAGGTTTACGTCAGGCGGCTGTTGAGAAGCGGCCGGCGGTGCTGTACTTCCATCCGTGGGAGTTTGACCCCGATATGCCGAGGATGCCTTTGAGCGCGACGGGTCGGCTGCGGACGTATACGGGATTGAAGTCGGCGGCGAAGAAGCTCGAGCATGTGATCCGGTCGTTTGATGAATCGGGGGCGCAAAGCACCTGGCGGCCGATCGCCGAGCATCTTGAGACGTTTGAGGATATAGCTGAAAAAGCAGGCGTTTTTACGCTGCAATCGCAAGCGGCGGCGTGACCGATCCCCATTCGCTGCGCGAACCACCGAGTAATTCGATCATCGGACCGAGTGCCTGCGGCCAGGCGTAACGGCGCTCGACGCAACGTCGCGCTGCTGCGGCGACCTGCTGGCGGTAGTGATCGTCTCGGATGAGCCCACGCACGTATCGCGCGAAGAGTTTGGGGTGATCCGCGACAAGCAGGTGACGGCCGGGTAAAGCGCGGATGCCGTCGGCGGCTTCGGGTGAGCAGACGACGGCGCGCCGGCAGGCCATGGCTTCGAGGACTTTGTTCTGCACGCCGCGCGCGACCTTAAGCGGTGCGACGACAGCGGCGGCCTGTTCGAGGTATGGCCTGACATCGGGCACCGTGCCGACAACTTCGACGCCCTTGTGGTGACGCAGCGCTTTGACCTTCGGGCCCGGGTTTTTGCCGACGATCTTGAACACCGCGTTTGGGTGTTTGCGATGCACGTACGGCAGGACTTTCTTGACGAACCACTGCACCGCTTCGATGTTGGGTTTGTAGTTGAGCACGCCGACGAAGACGATTGTTTCGCTATTGACATCGGGGCGCGGCGCGAAGTACTTCAGGTCGACGCCGTTCTCGACGACGGCGAGGCCCGGGTGATCGCGGAGGTATTGCCGATACGTGTCGGCTTCGGGCTGGCTGATGACGCTGATGCGGTCGAAGCGGTCTTCGATGCCGGATTCGATGCGTGCGAGGCGTTCGGCTTCCTTGGCGTAGACCCACTTCATCGGGCCGTGCGCGTTCTTGGCGTAGGCGGCCCACTTCTGTGAATCGACGTCGACCAGGTCGAGCACATGGATCGGGCGCGTGCGAGCGAACTGCGGCGGGCGATGCGCGGGGTGCGTCAGCATGCGTGCGTAGCGGATCATGCCGGTGCAGAAGGTGAGTACCGCGTCGAACGGGCGCTTGGCATGCCAGTTGATGATCTGCCTTGCGAGTTTCGGATCGTAGAAAAGGTTGGGCGTGACGGCTTCGCCGCGCATGAGGCCCGACACGCCGCGTGCCTTGCCGACAAGGGGGTTGGTCTTCTGGATGGCGAGTCGGCCGGCGAGTTGGCTAAGGACCTGCTGCTGTTCGATGCTGACTTCTTCGTCACTGACGCAGGCGAGGCCGACCTCGAAGTGGCGCGACAGGAGTTTGAGCATGTGATAAGCGCGGATGCGGTCACCCCGATCAGGCGGGTAGGGTACCCGGTGGGTTAACATCAACACCCGCCGCGTCGATCGCGCGGTTGTCAGGCCGTTTAATTCCATGCGAAGTACATCGGCTGTTTGTGAGGGTTAGATCGGTTAGTCGGGTGCGGTCCGGTAATCCGGGGTGAATTTGCCCGGTAACAGCGGGCGATGTGCATGGCCTCGCTTTGCTGGAGGCAGATAAAGGCCGGGATTTGCATTGATTCATGCGTTTATTCAGGTTTGTATGTCGTCATCATCCATTCGACTTCGTCCTTCTATATGATGGGTTTCGGCCGGTAGTCGAGGGGTTTGGATGACGCATAACTACATCTATCTGTGGCATGTTGGCTGGTGGGTGGCGCTGTTGCTGATACCGGTAGCGCTTTATCTTTGGAAAAAGGGCTGGCGCGGCAAGTATCTCGATCGGCATCGCTTGTGTCGGCAGTGCGGGTATGACCTGAACGGTTTGGAGTTGCCGCTGGATTGTCCTGAATGCGGCAAGTACAACGACATCTATAACGCGAAGGTGGGGCACCGCGCCCGCCACAAGCCCATGCTGGTGACGGCTGTTGTGTTGGGGGCATGTGCGTGGACGGGATTCTGGGGATTCGGCCGGCTGTATGACCAGATCGCGATGCGGGCGATACGGTTTGCGGATGCGGTCGCGCGGGGGAACCTGGCGGAGGTCGATTACCTGCTGACGGTAGACCCGTTGTTAGCGATTGATTGGGGCAAGGGGCGGTACGACAGCTACAACCAGGCAGCTCCGCCGGCGATGGTCGCCCTGTTTGTTGGCGGGCCTAATGCGGTTTTTGATCGGATCATGCAGGAGCCGATCGATATCAATGCCGTCGATGAGACAATGCCGGGCCATACAATGCTTGGCTATGCAGTCGAAAGGAATAACCTCCCGCTGATGCAGCGGCTTGTCGCGCTCGGCGCCGATCCCAACCTGGGCAAGGGGGGCATGAGTGACGAGACGCTCCTTGAAATGGCGCTTCGGCAAAGCAAGCCGCCGCACGCTACGGTGCAATTCCTGCTAAAGCACGGCGCCGACCCGAACGCCACCGATAAGGATGGCCTGGCGGCGCTTCATTATCTCGGCTACATCAGCTCGACCGACCCGACGCTCGTGACGATGCTGATCGACGCGGGGGCGGATGTGCATCAGAAAGATAAGCATGGCAGAACACCCGTTCACTGGCTGGCAAGAGAATACCTACATTACAAGATGATGCCGCCGTTGCTGGAAGCGGGCGGCGATCTTTATGCAAAAGACGATCAGGGGCACCGGCCCGGCGAATCGTTTGAGTATAAAGATGTCTTTGGCTACACGATTACCGATCTCTGGTGGGAACACGTCATCACGCCGCTCGCCGACTCCGGTGAATGGGAAGAACTTCGGCAGAAGCTGGATGCGACAGGCGACTGCAAGACGTGGTGCGATTACCCGGCGACCGGGACGCTACTTCATAAGGCGGTTGAAAAAGGTCGGCCCGACATTGTTCGGTTCCTGATCGACTACGGTTTTGACATGGAAGCCAAAGCAGGTGCGGATCAACAGTACCGCCCGGGATTCACCGCCCTGCATTTAGCGGTCATATGTTATGAAGAAGAATGCGTAAAGATCCTGCTGGAAGCCGGCGCCGACCCGGCAGCGCCGGACGCGATCGGATTCACGCCGGGCGACCGAGCGCTGGAAAGTAAACAGAAGGAGATCGCGGCGTTGATTAATTCGTATCGGCGCGATGAAGCGGGGGGTGAGTAGGTCGACGTTTAATTGGGGTATGTGAAAGTAAAACAACCCGGCCAAAGCCTTGTGGGCTATGACCGGGCTTTTGGTTTTTTAAGGTTGGTTGCTGTTAAGGCTTGCGATGTGTTTTTACATCGGTGGTTCCATGCCTTCGACGGATTCGATCTGGTCGCGGACTTGGGTGGCGCCGGTTTTGGGGACGACGACGGCGCAGTAGGGGTAGGTGATCATTTGGCCGACGGCCATGTCTTCGGTGGGGCGGTTGGCTTGGCCGTAGACCTGGAGGACGTCGCCTTCCTGGTTGACGGCGGTGATGTTGATCCAGTAGCCGGCGGTGGGCATTTCGCCGAGGGTGGCGAGGATGACTTCATCGTTGTTGAAGTTGATCGTTCGACCGAGCAGGTCGTCGACGCCTAGCGCATCGAGCTGTGCTTGCGAGCTGACCAGTTGTACGCCGGGCTCGGCCAAGGCCGGGTGTCCGCCGATCGCTTTGTATGACATGGGCACAGGTTCGGCCAGGTCCATGGTCTGGTAGGGCATTTCTTTGGGCGCGGTTTCGCAGCCGGGTGCAACCAGCAGGCCGGCGGCGATGAGTATGGATGCTGAAGCAGTCAGTATGGATCGCATGGGTAGATCTCCGTATCACGAGAAGGGCGGTCAATCGTGCCGTCCGAGCTTATCTATCTTCACTATAACTGAACACGGCCCGTCGGTCACGGCAGCTTGCGCAGGATCATGCCTTGGAAGACGCGGCCCTCTTCTCGGTACTTGCGTTCGAAGTTCGTGCCGACCAGTTCGCCTTCGCCGGCCGAGGCGGGTCGTTCAAAGGGTTCGCGGTCGAAAAGGTCCGTCACTTTCGCGGCGTGTTCGCCCATCCACTCGAAGTAATCAGCGTGGTCGGTGGCGATACGCACGCAAGCGGTTTCGCCGGCCACTTCCTGGTTCGCTGGGATCAGCACACGGTGCAACTCACGCAAGAAACCTTCCTGGATCAGCCGACGCTTGTGATGGCGCTTCTTCGGCCAGGGATCGGGGAAGTAGATGTGTACCTGCCTGAACGTCTGGTCGGGCACGTAATGCTTAACGAACATATCCGCATCGCAGCGGAGTAGACGCACGTTCTCCAGGCCATGACGTCGAGCGCGATCTGCTGCGAACTTCCAGAACGCCTTGGCCCATTCGATGCCGAGGTAGTCGACGTTCGGGTACAGCTTCGCATGCTGAACGAGGAACGTGCCTTTGCCCGAACCGATCTCCAACTCCAACGGCCGATCTGCATCGGGAAGTTTGCCGTCGGCGTCTTTGAACCAGGTGCGCAGATCGATCTTGCCGTCGTCCATGGATGGCAGGTTTTCCTGCGCGATCCCGAAGCGATCGACGTTAAGTGTTTTACCGTGTGAGAGGGAGAGGGACATAAGTAAAGTATTTATGATTTATGATTTGAGATTTAGGATCACTCTTGTCCAAAACAGCGATCCATAGTTTATCAATGAAAAAGTCTCCGTTGCGGCTACGATGGCGTTGTCTAATCGTCCTCGAAGCCCAACGGAGACACGCCCATGGTACGCGTCGCAAGCCTGTTTGCACAAGTGTTGAGTCTGATCGATCGGCCGGGGTTTGATCGGCGGGTGCGTGAGTTTGATGCCGAGCGTGGGGCGAAGGGGTTTACCTGCTGGGACCAACTGGTGGCGATGCTCTTTGCGCAGTTGGGCGGGGCGCACTCGCTGCGGGAGGTCTGCGGCGGCCTGGCGTGCGCGATGGGCAGGCTGCGTCACCTGGGCGTGTCGGCGGCGCCGGCGCGGTCGACGCTCAGCTACGCCAACGCCCATCGGCCGTGGGAGCTTTACGAGGCGGTGTTCTACCAGGTGCTCGATCAGGCGCGGGTGTTGGCGGGTCGGCAGGCCATCCGGGGGCGTCGGTTCCGCTTCAAGAACCCGCTGGTGAGTCTGGACGCGACGGTGATCGACTTGTGTGCCCAGGTGTTCGACTGGGCGCGGTTCCGGCGGACCAAGGGCGCGGTGAAGCTGCACCTTCAGTTGGATCATCAAGGCTGCTTACCGAGCTGGGCGCTGGTGACCGAGGGCAAGGTGCACGATGTGAACCCCGCTAAAACACTGCGTTTTGAGCCGGGCACGGTCGTGGCGGTGGACCGCGGTTACACCGACTTTGGCCTGTTTGGCACGTGGTGCGAGCAAGGCGTGTGGTTCGTCACGCGGTGCAAGTCGAACCTGGACTACAACGTGATCCAAGAGCGTGCCGTGCCGATGAATCGTAACATCCTCTCCGACCAGGTCATCGAGCTGGCGGGCACAAGAAGCCACGCCGCCTGCCCGCATCGGCTGCGCCGGGTGGTGGTGTGGGACGAAGCGAACCGCCGAACGATCGAGCTGCTGAGCAACCACCTGACGTTCGGCGCGACGACGCTGGCGGCGATCTACAAAGAACGCTGGCAGATCGAGCTGTTCTTCAAAGCGTTGAAGCAGAACCTGCACGTCAAGACGTTCCTGGGCACCAGCGCCAACGCGGTGCGGGTCCAGCTTTGGACAGCACTGATCGCGATGCTGATCCTCAAGCTGCTGAAGCTGCGATCAAGCTTCGGCTGGAGCCTGTCCAACCTCGCGGCCATGCTGCGGATGAACCTGCTGGTGTACCGGGACCTGTGGCGTTGGCTGGACGAACCGTACACCAAACCGCCCGATCCGCCGCCGACGCAGTTGGCATTGTTCGCTTGAAAACACTTGGACAGCAGATCGACCAACCTCAACCCGCCGCCGGCCCCACACGCCGCGAAAACACGCCTCAACGGCTACAATCGCCGCCCGGAAGGACATTCATGAATTGTTTTGGACAGCAGTGATTTAGGATTTAAAATCATAAATCATACATCCTAAATCATAAATTTATTTTCCGGCTACATCCTTAATCGCGAGCGCCAGCAACCTGATGCCTTCGCGGTTTTGTTCGACGGTGGGGACGCCGAAGCTTAGGCGGATCTGGTTGTTGGGGACTTTGCGTGTGGGGTCGGCGGGGTAGCAGTAAGCGCCGGGGACGTAGAACATGCCGCGTTCGATGGCGCGGGCGAACAGTGGGCCGTGCCTGCCGGTGTCGATGGATTCGGGCAGGGTGAGCCAGACGTAGAGCCCGCCGGTCGGTTTGGTCCAGTGGGTTTGTTCGGGCATGAAGTCGCCGAGGTATTCATCGAGCGCTTCGAGCATGGCGTCGCGTTTCTGGGCGTAGGCTTGGCAGAGGATATTGACCTGCTTGTCGAACGCGCCGCTGCGCACGGCCCGCAATAATAAGTGCTGGCTGAGGTTCGCGGAGCCGAAGTCACGGCCGTCCTTGAGCATCATGGCTTTTTCGCAGAGGTCGGCGGGCAGCAGGCCGTAACCTGTCTTCAAGCCCGGGGCGAACGGCTTGCTGTACGTGTGCAATAATGCAACGTACTCGTTATCCGTATCGAAGCTCTTGATCGAGACGGGCGGATCGCCTTCGTAGGTCAGTTCGCGGTAGGCGTTGTCTTCGAGCAGGAGGATGCGGTTTTCGGTGGAGAACTTCTTAACAATGTCGAGCAGTTGAGGCCGGCGCTCGGCACTGAGTGTGATGCCGGTCGGATTCTGGTGGTGCGTGCAGGTGTAAACCATCTTCACGCGGTGCAGCTCGCCCGATTTCTGGATGTCGGTGAGTACAGCTTCGAGGCTTTCGGGGATCATCCCGTTCTGGTCGAGGTCGACGCTGCGGACCTTTGCGCCGAAGACGGACAGCGCGCCGGTGTAGACGAAGTAGCTGGGCCAGCATGTGATGACGATGTCGCCGGGGTCGACGAGCAGGTCGGCGAGCATGTGCAGCATCTGCTGGCTGCCGGTGGTCAGTGCGACGCAGTCCGGGTTGCCGGGGAAGTCTTCGGGGGCAATGCCGTCGCATTCAGCGAGGTGCTTGTAGGCTTCTTCGCGCAGCTCGTTGATGCCCTGGGTCTTGCCGTATTGGAGAGCGGCCTGCGCGGCCTTGGGATCGCTGAGGATGTCGTGCAGCATCTTGTCTGCCTCGACGCCGGGCAGCGTCTGGTAGTCGACGAACCCCGCGGCGAGCGAGATCAGGTCCGGTCGGGCCAGTGCCACCTCCATGAGGTAGCTGATCGGCTGGTCCACGGCATTGCGTGCCCGAGCGGAGAACCCAAACGCCAATTGCGTTGATGTGCTGCTAACCATTGTTCAATCCTTCGCCTATGTGAAAGCCGCGCCGATGCGCACATGGCAAGGACGGCCCCTCATTGTACACGTTTTAAGCTCAAACAAAAGAGTTTGCGGGTCGGGGGCGGTGGAAGTATCCTGTTATTTCTTCATGCAATGAAAATAAGGGTGCAATCATGAATAACCGAATGATAATTGTTGGTATATCCTTGCTAATGCTGGTCCTATTGCTGAATGAAGGGTGTGCTGTGGCTGAAGTTGAAGCGGAACCGAGCCGGGACAGCCTGGCGTTTGCCGGCCAGCGCTGGCAGATCAAGCAGAGCGATGAGCTGGTGGGCCCCGGACCCAACTACTTCTCCGCCGATCCGCGCGATGTCTGGGTGGATGAGGATGGAAACCTGCACCTGACGGTCCACAAACGGGACGGGCGATGGCTGAGTACGGAGGTGGTCTGCGATCAGCCGGCGGGGTACGGGACGTATGAGTTTCGGTTGGCAGGTACAGATGCGGGAGCGTCAGAAGCTTCCGGGGCTGGGGGCAAAACTTCCGGGGAAACTTCCGGGGGCGGGGGAGGGCCGGACCAGCTTGATCCGAATATCGTGCTGGGGTTGTTTACCTGGGATAACGAATCCTGGCAGACGGATGCCAACAGTGAGATCGATATCGAGCTGACCCGCTGGTGCGAGGCCGATGCGCCGAACCTGCACTACTCGGTGCACCCCGCGTGGGGCCCGGATGGCAAGCACCCTGAGCGGTTCAACGCTGAGACGATCGATCTGAAGGGGCAAGCGAGCACGCACGTCATTACGTGGATGCCGGACTATGTTGAGTGTGCCGCGTATGTCGGCGGCGATGGGCCGAACGCGGATAAGCTGATCTGCAAATGGCGCTTCGATAGCAACAACCCGCCGCGCGTAGTTGGCGATGACGAAGGTAACACGTCCGACCCGATCCTCATCCCTAGGCCGCACGCCACCACGACGATCCGTTTGAACCTCTGGCTAGTGGATGCCAACCGCGACAAAGTCGCCGACCCGCCAACAGATGGCAAGCCCGCGGAGGTGGTGGTGACGTGGTTTAAGTACAATCCACACAAAGATTAACCGCACACTTATCCCCTAAAAAAGGTGTCGGATACCATTTATTTTAGAAAAGGTATCCGACACCTTTTTTAGGGGCGGATGTTGTGATACAGTGTGGTTATGGGAAGAGCTCCCCGGGTGGATGTTGGTGGCTATGCGTACCACGTGATTAACCGTTCCGTGGGGCGCCGGCTGATTTTCACACAAGCTGGCGACTTCCAGGCATTCGAGCGTGTTCTGGCGCAAGCGTTGATCCGATGCGATGGCGATGTTTCGCTGTTGGCATACTGCCTGATGGGCAATCACTGGCATCTGGTGTTGAAAACCCATCGCGACGGCGTGCTATCGCCATTCATGAAGTGGCTGACACTCACACACACGCAGCGTTACCGCGTCTCGCATAAGAACGTCGGCGACGGGCCGATCTATCGCGGGCGATTCAAATCATTTGTCATCGAGCAGGACCGTCACTTGCTGACCGTTTGCCGATATGTCGAACGTAATGCCGCCCGTGCAGGTCTGGTATTACGCGCTGAGGATTGGCAATGGTCCAGCCTGTGGCGCTGGCGTCAGTCAGACCCGGGACGGCTTGAGGACACGGATCTCCAACTGACGTTCGGTGAGTGGCCTGTCCCGGGCGGTCGGCCGACGCATTGGCTGCGGACGGTCAACATGCCGTTAAACGAACGCGAATTGAAAGCGGTGCGGGAATCGACCGAGCATAATCGGCCGTTCGGCCACACGAACTGGGTGCGGCAGCAGGTGGATCGCTTCGGCAGCCAATCTGTCCTACGTCAGCGTGGCAGGCCAAGGCGATAGACCAGCAAGTGGCCGAATGTCTCAAAATTAATGGTATCCGACACCATTGTTTTTAATAATTATAGTTTAAATCAATGTTATAAAATGACTTCTGGTGGTATTGCGAAATTAAAAAATGGCTCTATCTCCTGGCTGGGCTTGTTGCTGGCCTTGGGGTTGTGGGTTGTTGTGGAGATACCGATCACCTGGGCCAATGGCTGGTTGGGGTTGCACTCATCCATGCGTTGGTTTGCGGTGCTGGCCGGATGTGTGCTGATGGTTGGGTTGCCGCTACTGGTGTGGTGGCGTTGGCCGAGGCTCGCGGGGGCAAAGCCGGTGTGGCGGCCCCGGCGGAAGATGGATTGGCTGTGGGCGGCTGGGTTATATGTGCTGATATGGGTGATCGGCTTTGCCGTGCTGTTCTGTTTGATTCTGCTGGTCGGGGCAGATCATGCAAAGTACTGGTTAATCGATGATCTACAGATCAACAGGCCGGGCGATATTATTGTCTGGTCTTTGTACGCGATCTGCATCGCTCCGGTGGTCGAGGAGTTTTTCTACCGGGGATATCTTCAAACGCAATTGGAAAGAGTGCTGCCACGTTGGGCATCGGTGTTGATTCAGGCGGCGATCTTTTCGCTCGCACACGCCGTGTATCTACTTTCAAGTGTTTGGATTTTCTGGTTCGGCTTAGCGGTCGGCTGGTGGCGTGCGACGAAGCGCAGCCTGCTTCCGATTATCGTGATCCATATGGCGATGAATGCCTTTATTGTCGCGAGAGACTGCCCGCAGCAGTATCAAGATGCCAAACTTTACAACGCGTTAGGTGTTACCCCTGAAGCTATGAATACAGAGGAGGTACGGGAGGCGCGTGAGGCCAGCCATCTGCCAGCGGAGCAGGCGGTGCCGAGGTTGCTGGCTATTTCGGACTCACCGGACTTCGCGGCGGGTACGATCGCCTACGCCATTTTACAGAAGCGTTTCGGCCGGGAGATTGTGCCGTTGTTCGGTCAATACCTTGAGTCAGATGATGAGCAGCGGATAGCGCAGGTAATCGGTTTTTTGAACATTGAGAATATCACGGAGCGCAAAGACGATACATCTCTGCTGCCGGCCATTCGGGACGCGGCACAGCGATCCGAATCGTCGGAAGTGCATGTACGGGCTCTGGCCCTGTTTATCGATCTGCATGATGTCGAAGGCCTGACCCTGCTGGCCAACCACCCGAAGGCGACGCCGCAAATAAAAGCAAGCGCTCAAAGAAGGCTTGATGGATTGCAGCAGAGACCGGCCGAGGAAGGCAACGGTGTGAGACCGGAATGAATGTCCTGATGGGGTAGCGAATCAACGGTGTCCGACACGCCTTGCCCCTTGTTTGTTCCCAAGATAGCAAAACTCCGGGGCGGTTATTATTGGCGATAAGTAATTGTAATAAAAGGGTTAGTCGTGTTTATAATCCATAAAAAGGTGTCGGATACCATTTTTCTTTTTCATTTTTCGTCCGCGGGCCCTGGTCTTGTTTAGGGATATACATGATGCCGAAGGCCTAGCCCTGTTGGCCAACCACTCGAAGGCGACGTCGCAACTGCCAGCAAGCTCTCAAAGAAGGCTCGATGGGTTGCAGGGGCTTCCGGGCGGGGCGGGCAAAGATGAGCAACCGGAATGAAGGCCGTGATCGGAGTAGTTACACAACGTCTGCTGCACCTTATTTGCCCCCAACGATCCGCTTGAACCACTGACAGGTCGATGCCAACCGCGACAATGTCGCCGACCCGCGACCAGATGGATAACATGCCCACCGGGTTGCAATTGTGATTCGTAAATACCACTGATAAAAGGTTTAATCGCGTATACCACTCAGAAAAAGGTGTCGGATACCATTTTTCGTGGGCGGCTATCGTCATCCGACCTTACACTCGGTTGAGCTTATGTTGTTATTTTGCTTTTGGGGTTTGTGTTGGTCTTTTTTTTGGCAGGCATGTCGGTAAAATGCGGACATACCCGAAGGGCGTCTTAGGGTTCTTGCGGTCCGTCGGAGCGTAGTGAACAAAACATCCCAAGGCGTGCTTGGCCGACTCGGGGCGGGTCGGGACTTCACTTCTGCCCTCTGGAAAACTCAACCAATTCAAACGGACGACTCGTTGCGGCATCGGGCGGAACGCGGTGTGTGGTTTACGTGGTCGTCCAGTCCCATCTCTAAGAGAGGAGAAAGCGCATGGTTTCACGTCTATTGCTTGTACTTGCGGTATGTTTGGCTCTGATCGCATCGGCGGCGCACGGCTCGGTGATCGACGGGCCTTTCCTGGATCTGAAAGCCACGCTCGATCCGCCACCGAATCCGCAGAACGGCATCATTATCATCTTCCACTTCCCGCAGGACACCTACAACTACAATCCGAAGATCAACCGGATTGTCAAAGACCGGACGAGGTTCTGGATTGAGTACGATTTTTCTTTTGGCGTGGTTTTACCTTCCAAGGACGTGATCGGTCTGGCGTACCAGACCTGGTCGGACGACAGCAGAACGGGCATGGCGGAGATCACGACGATCTACGGCCTGGATCCGAACCCTGCGTCGCCGGACACATTGAGCATCATGGGGATCGCGCCGGATGAGGCGATGGGTGTTGAGGAGGAGCGGATGATCGGCGTCAGTGGCATCGAGTACACGCCGCACAGTTCGTTTGTCTCGACGGTGGGTGATCTGCCGACGTTGCTGCCCGGGTACGACCTTTCGCCGTTCACGGGCGATCCGGACAACGTTGTTTATGTTTTCAAAACGATGATGCCCTTGTCGGACATGGACGTTCCCGAGCCTGCGTCTGCCTGCATCCTGGTGGCGGCCGGATGGGTGATGCTGCGCCGACGTGGCTGAATAATGGTCCGATTCCCTGTTCTTGCGCCGGCTGATTCGCTTACACAAAAATGACCTTACTATAAGTGTCGTATACCATTAGCGATCATTAATGGTATCCGACACTTTTTTCTTGAGATAAGCATGCTGGACATTGCTGTATTAACTTGTGATGCACTGTTGCATCCTGATCCGCACAGTTTTTATAACGCGCAGGTGATTTATGAAGAGAGCATCATGCTGGACTACTTCAAGCGGCATGGTGTGAAGGCAGAGCGGATCAGTTGGTCGGATACAAACGTAGACTGGTCGAAGATCGGGTGCGGGGTGTTTCGCAGCACGTGGGATTACCTTGAGAAGCCCGGGCCGTTCAATGAATGGCTTGAGCATGTGCGTGACAAGCTGCCGTTGGTGAATCCGTATGAGGTGATCAAGTGGAACCAGGAGAAGCGTTACCTGTTGGAGTTGGCGGAGAAGGGGGTGATGACGGTTCCTACGTTGTTTGTTGAACGGTCGACACAAGCAGAGCTGGAGCGGTTGTTTTCGGAATTGGCATGTGATGAGTTAGTCATCAAGCCCGCGATGTCGGCGGGAGGGGTGGATACGTTCAGGGTATCCAAAGCGGGCGCCAAAGCGTTCGAGCCGAAGTTCCAGTCGTTGATAGCGGCCAAGACGATGATGGTGCAGCCGTTCCTGCCGGCGATTGTTGAGCAGGGGGAGTTGTCGTTGATCGTGATCGATGGGCGGTTCACGCACGCGGTCAGGAAGCTGGCAAAAGCGGGTGAGTTCCGTGTGCAGGACGATCATGGTGGGTATGCGGTGGCTCATACCGCCAGTGAAGTGGAGAAACGTATTGCGGAAGAGGTTGTCAGGGCGTGCCCGGAGAAGCTGCATTACGCACGGGTGGATGTGATTGATGTTGATGGGTTGCTGATTGTGATGGAGGTTGAGTTGTTTGAGCCGGAGTTGCTGTTCCGATTTAATCGTTTGGCTGGGGAGAAGCTTGCGGCGTCGGTGATGCGGAGACTGGGTAGGTAGTGGGTAGGGCTATCCGGGGCTATCCGGGGCTACCCGGCCATGCCATGGCCGGGCTTTAATTCGTAATGATCCGTTACCAGAATATTGGGTGGCGGCTGATGTGAACCTGGATAAACTGCGTGCGTAATCCCGTGGGCGAAGCGCGCTTTGCCTTGTTATTTCCTGTCTATACACGGATAAAAAGAACATTTGTCTTGTGTTCTTTGGGCTGTTTTACTAAACTTATGCGGGGGAAATCCGGCTGTATAGCCGGGCAAAGGGTATAAGCAATATCGTCACATCTAACGTACGTGCTCGTATTGAAGGAGGGGCTCATGTTGTTGAAACATCGAATGGTCTGGCGTGCGGTCTGTGCGCTTTTAATTAATGCGTGCATCATTTCGGTGGCGTCTGCGGACGACGTGTATTGGGATAGCGCGGGCGGTGGCCTGTTTAATGATGACGTCAATTGGAATCCGATTCAGGTGCCGGGCACGGATGATGTGGCGATCTTTGATCTGGATTCGTGGATCTCTTACGTCGTCGACTTCTCCGGCGGCTCGGTCACAAACAAACAGATGATCGTCCGCACGGACCTGGTCGAGTTCGACCTGTCGGGCAACACCTACACGCTGACGCCTGACGGCTTCCATCCCCTGATTGTTGGGGAGAACGGCGGCGACTTCGGTTCGCTGATCCTTTACAACGGCAGTATCGAAACCCATCGGATCGATCTGGGCTTCTGGGGTGGGACAGGCGATCTTATTGTTGATGCCTCTGCCAATATTGTTTCGGACACCAACATTGTTGTCGGTCATTATGGTGTCGGCGTGCTGACGGTTGACGGTGCGGATGTTCGTACGATCGATGGTTCGGGGTGGATCACTGCCGGGGAAAATGCCGGTTCGGAGGGTTACATCTATGTGCAGGGCGGCGGCGTGCTCGAAGCGGAGGCGGCGCCGATCAACATCGGGGATAACGGCCACGGCGAAATGGAGATCTACGAGTACAGCAACGTGATCTCTGACGGCGAGTTATTCATCGGTAATTATTCTGCGTCGGGCAGCGGGAGCGTCCTTATTTATGGAGAGGATGCGTCCTACGTCAGCAACAGTGTCTACCTGTCGGTTGTCGGCGGATATGGCGAGGGTTATCTCAGCATCGTAGACGGCGGCTCGATGCAATGCATCGGCGTGGAGATCGGTACGGAGGCCGGCGGTCTCGGTGTGGTGGAACTCATTGGTTACGGCTCGGTCCTGCGCGCGGAGCAGTTATACGTAGGTGGCGCGGGTTCGGGTGAGTTGATCGTCGGTGACGGCAGGGTCATCCTCGGTGAAACCGAGGCCGAAACCGAATCCATCTATGACGGCACCGTGTTCATGGGAGCGGGCGGACAGTTGCGCGGTACGGGCAGCGTGGATGCGGTTGAGGTTATCAATGAACACGGATTGGTCGGCCCCGGCGACTCGGACCGCTTGCTCTCGATCCAGGGTGAGTACACGCAGCTTTACGAGGGTTTTGTCGAGTTCCACATCGCCGGAACGGAGCGCGGCGTCAGCTATTCCGCGATCGATGTCAGCGGTAACGTGTCGCTGGATGGCGGGATGATGCTCTGGTTTGAAGATGGTTTCATCCCCGAACTCGGGCAGACCTTTGACCTGATCGTGTCTGATTCGTTCTTCTTATCAACGGGCAATCCGTTCAGTGCGGTGTACGTTTTCGGCCTGGACCCGTGGAACGGGGACTGGCGGTATTCGCTGGATGTGGTGGATGGAAACATATTGCGTCTGACATCGCTGAGCACGGTCCCCGTACAGGCGGGCGACCTGAACGGCGACGGCTTCGTCGGCCTGGACGATCTGGATATCGTGCTGAATCATTGGAATCAGAATGTCACCGCCAACGACTGGCTGCAAGGCGATCCCTCGGGTGATGGTTATGTGGGGTTAGACGATCTGGACGTCGTGCTGAACAACTGGAACGCGGGCACGCCACCAAGTGTTACAGCCAACATCCCGGAACCTGCGGCGCTGGTGCTACTGGGGGTTGGTGGGTTGGTGCTGACATGCCGCCGGGTACGCGCTGCTTGATCGGCATGCGGATAGGATGATTAAGCGACAACAGGTGATGCAAGGACAGCATCCGTACATATCCTGCATTCATTGTATGTTGCTTGATTTCTTGTTCGGCGTTGCGTCATTAATGGTATCCGACACCTTTTTGGGGTAGGCCCCCCCAACAGATAGAGGGCCAGCAGCGGCGGCGGTTGTGGGGTCTAAGTTACTTGTATATAAAGGTTAATCGTGTTATCGAACCAAAAAAGGTGTCGGGTGTCGGATACCATTTTTATTTTCGTTTTCCAGTTCTTAATGAAAAAGGGGATTGACCAATGGGAAGCGAACTGACTCAGTTGATCGAATCCCTTGAATCCATACCACGGGACCGAACACCGGCATCGTTCGCCGAGTTTGAGAACATTCTCGAACAAATCATGGCCCTCAAGGATCCGGGCTGCATTGGTCCACTGGTTCTAATGCTGGAGGATGACGAGTCTTTGGACGAATTGATGTTCTCGGTTGTCCACACAATCGAGATGTTCAAAGACAATGTATACACAGATCGCATACTTCATGCTCTTCCTGCGTTGGTCCGAAAGTCGCCTCGCTGGGCGAGAATATTGCACATGCGAATTCTGAACTCCGAGCCCACGAGAGCGGAGTACGTCGAGCGATATCGACGCGGTAAGTCAGACGAAAAAGCGGCAGCCCGAGATGTGTTGGCCGGTGTGCGAGAATGGCGACCTGAATTCACTGACCGGGTGAATGCAATCTTGAGCATAAACCCCTCTTGAAGAAGAAACGGAGAGAATGGAACGGGGATACCCTTTTTTGAGCCGTTTTTTCCGAATGACTTTGGATGGTTAAGCCTTGGAGACCCCGGCCAAAGCCCTGCGGGCTATGACCGGGCTTTGGAGGGGGGGGGTATTGTTGGGGGATTGGGTTTTTTTGCTGTTGATAATGGTTCGCAGTGGGGGTGGGGGACATGCTATTGGGGCGGGCGGTTCACCTTGACGGCTCGGATATCCGATGTACCCTTTACAGGCTATGAACCGATTCAGCACCACCACCGCTACTACGACGACCACCGCCACTACCGGCGGGAGGGCCGTGGTCTGCTAGGTGGGGTAAGAACCTTTGCAGAACAACGCGGCCGTCCCTCACCGGGCGGCTTTTTTGTTATAAGCTGTTAGCCATTAGCTTTCAAATCAGGATGGAATTTAAGATGAAAATTACTCTGCCGGACGGCAGTCAGAAGGTGTTTGAAGGGTCAGTTTCGGCTGCGGATGTGGCGGCGGATATCGGTGCGGGTTTGGCCAAGGCCGCGATCGGTGCGAAGGTGGACGGGAAGCTGGTTGATCTGAATCGGCCGATCGAGAAGGACAGCAAACTCGCGATCATCACCAAGCCGCGTGAGGATAAGCAGGGCAAGAGCAAGTGGCGTGACGGCAAGCCGGACGCCGATGCGTTGTACCTGCTGCGGCACTCGTGCGCCCACGTGATGGCGGAGGCGATCTGCCGGCTCTGGCCAAACACGCAGCTTGCGTACGGGCCGCCTTTGGATAACGGATTCTATTACGACATCAAGCTCGACGATTCGATCAGCAGCGACGACTTCGGCAAGATCGAAGCGGAGATGAAAAAGATCATTGAAGAGGATCGGCCGTTCACGCGGTACGAGTTGGATGTTGACACGGGTTTCCCGAAGCTCAAGGCCGAGGGCAACAAGTACAAGGTTGATAACGCAATGCGTGCGTGTGAAGGCGGCGCGACGACGTTGTCGTGGTACATCACGGGCGGCGCGGATGGCGTCAAGCCCTGGTCGATGCCGGCCAAGCCGCCGAAGGTGAGTCAGTTTGAAGATTTGTGCATGGGGCCGCACGTCCCGAGCACGGGCGCGATCGGTGCGTTCAAGGTGATGAGTGTTGCAAGCTCGCACTGGCACGGCGACATCGAGTCCGACCGGTTCCAGCGCATCTACGGCACGGCGTTCTTCACGCAGGCTGATCTTGAGGAATACCTGGAAAACCTCGAACAGGCACGGCAGCGCGACCACCGCGTGATCGGGCCCCGTCTTGGACTGTTTACGATCGACGAGAAGGTCGGGCAGGGGCTTGTCCTCTGGAAGCCAAACGGCTCGATCGTGCGGCAGGAATTGCAGAACTTCATTCTCGAACACCTGACGCGGCAGGGGTATTACCAGGTCTTCACGCCGCACATCGGCAAGCTTGATCTGTACAAAACGAGCGGTCACTACCCGTACTACCAGGACAGCCAGTACCCGCCGCTTGTCAGTCGCGAGCAGGTGAAACAGCTTGCGGATGAAGGGTGTAGCTGTGCACAGTTGTCGAACCAGATGGAAGCGGGCGAGATCGACGGCTACCTGCTTAAGCCGATGAACTGCCCGCACCACATCCGCATCTTTGACAGCGATAAGCACAGTTACCGCGACCTGCCGATCCGCATCGCGGAGTTCGGCACGGTGTATCGCTGGGAGCAGTCCGGCGAGCTTGGCGGGATGACGCGCGTGCGCGGTTTCACGCAGGACGATGCGCACCTTTTCTGCACGGAGACGCAGCTCAGCGATGAACTGCAAGGCTGTCTGGAATTAGTGAAGATCGTTTTCAACACGCTGGGTATGAGCGATTACCGTGTGCGAGTTGGTCTGCGTGACCCGGACAGCGAGAAGTATGTCGGTGAGCCCTCGCAGTGGGACAAGGCCGAGGCCGCGTGCCTCAAGGCTGCGAAGAGCCTGGGCGTGGAGTTCAGCCAGGAAGCGGGCGAGGCGGCTTTCTACGGGCCTAAGATCGACTTCGTGGTGAAGGACGTGATCGGCCGTGAATGGCAGCTCGGTACGGTGCAGGTGGACTATCAGTTGCCGATCCGATTCGATCTGAGCTACACGGGCGCGGACAACCAACCGCACCGGCCGGTGATGATCCACCGTGCGCCGTTCGGCAGCATGGAGCGGTTCATCGGTGTACTCATCGAGCACTTCAACGGCGCGTTCCCGCTATGGCTTTCCCCGCAACAGGTGCGTGTTCTGCCGATCAGCGACAAGTTCGTTGATTATGCGGAGCAGGTTGAAGCCACGCTCAAGGATGCGGGCTTCCGTGTCGGGATCGATGACGGCAACGAACGGTTGAACTCGAAGATCAAGGTTGCGCAGGAAGATAAGGTGCCTTACATGCTCGTCGTCGGCGGCAAGGACGCGGAGGCAGGCACGGTGAGTGTGCGCCATAGAAGTGAAGGCGACCAGGGCGCGGTGCCGTTGGAAGAGTTTGTAAAGAAGGTGACGAAGGAGCGTGACAGCCGATCGCTGTAAGGCGTGATGGTCACGTTGAAGCCCACGGTTCAACCCCACACTCCCGCGTGGGGCTACGGTTGAACACATCGTTTGGTATGGGAACGCTCCGGTGTGTTCTGTGTCTGTATCCTCGCGATCCCTGCACAATCCCCCGATAAGCGTTAACCTATCGGTGTCATATCTCCGACGATAGGGTTGAATGGCAGGTTCATATTGAGGTCTGAGACTGTCCGATATTCCGTTGCTTTAGCTCGCCGAAGGGCGTTTGTGGTTGCTGCGCTGCTGGTGGGGATGTTGTGTCTGCTGCCGAGTCTGGTGCCGAGCAGTTCTCAGGCGCAGTTCGGGCAGTTGATCGCGTTTAAGTCGCCGGGGAACACGACGTATTACCTGGACGCCGAATCGGGCAATGACGAAGCACGTGGCACCCGGCCGACGTCGGCGTGGAAGACGCTTCATCGGGTCAACTCGACGCAGTTTGCGCCGGGCGACACGATCTACATCAAGGCGGGGACGGTGTATCACGGGCAATTATTCCCCAAGGGTTCGGGGATACCCGGCCGGCCGGTGACTATCGATTCTTACGGGGACGGGGATCGGCCGGCGATCCATGCCGAGGGTGACTACGACGCGGCGCTATTGCTGGAGAACACCAGCGCCTGGCATGTCAGGAATCTTGAACTGACGAACAAGGGGGAGAAGCCTGAAGCGTTTCGTTTCGGTATCAGTGTGCTAGCTGAAGACCTCGGGGCGGTGGGGGACTTCGAGCTGGTCAACCTGTTTGTGCATGATGTGAACGGCGAAGATCAGCCGGGCCTGGGCGAGGGGGCGGCGATCGTCTTCCGTAATCGTGGGATGAATAATCCGACGCGTTTTGAAGGCGTGCTTGTCGAAGGTTGCACGATTCAGGATGCGGCCCGCAATGGCATTTGCATCGTTAGCGGTCATACCGATCGCAGTCGCTGGCTGGCAAATGTCGACGTGAATATCCGGGAGAACAGCATCAAAGACGTTGCGGGCGACGGCATCCGACTTACGGGCTGCCAGAACGCGATCGTTGAATACAACAAGATCGAAAGCGCGGGCAAGGCTGAGTCGGGCGAGGCGGCCGGCGTTTCGCTTGAGGCTTGCGATAATTCGCTGGTGCAGTTCAACGAGGTGAGTCTCACTGCTGGGCAGAAGAGTGCGGCGATGAGGTGCGGAGCCAACAGCCGGGAGAACGCACTTCAGTTCAACTTCTCACACGACAACAGCGGGGCGATGGCGGTTGTGGCGGGCAGCCCGGCCGACGCGGGTGCGAATCAAGGTCATGTCGGCAACAATCAGACGGCGGTGCGCTACAACATCAGCCAGAACGACCAGGCAGCGTTCTGGATATCGGGGCCGGTCCGGGAGGCAATGCTTTACAACAATACGGTCTATTGTGGACCTGATACGCAAAGCATCATGCTGCAAGTTAGCCGTGCGGGGGCTGGGCAGCCGAGTGCTCTGCTTGCGAATAACGCCTTTTTCACAATGGGATCAGCGGTCCTGGAGATGGGGCAAATCCCGGTCAAAGAGGATGAGCAGGCTGCGATCCGGTTCCAGCACAACGCCTATTTTGGTGACTGCCAGAGGCCTGCCGATGAGCTGAACCCGGTGACGGAAGACCCGCTGTTTATCGATCCGGGGATGGGCCAATCTATGGAACTGGGGCTCAATGGTTACCAAACCCAGTCTAATTCTCCACTTAGAGGGGCGGGCATCCGTCTTTCCAGCCACGGACGGTTCGACTTCTGGGCGAATCCTGTCTCGGCGGGATTGCCGGTGGATATCGGGGCGTATCAGTCGCCGTCCGATAATACCGGCCGGGCTGATAATCCCCGTCATTAGCCGTCAAAATCGCTACAGACGGGTAGGTTCCGGCGGTTTTTCCTTGCCCCCAAACCACTTTGCGAATACACTTTAGGCATCAGTGGGGATTACTTTGTGGGTCCATTTTATGTTGGGGCGTAAAGCGTCCCGGGGTTCATCATGCATCAATCGTTATTGACAAAAATCAGCCTCGTCGTCACGGTTCTTACCCTGGTCGCGGCTTATCCGGTTCATGCTCAGCAGTACCGCGGTAGCGGTAATACGAGGATCGCCACGATCGGTGATCTTGCCAGGGGCAAGCTCAAGAGCCAGACCTACCTGTCGTTCAGCACACTCGGTCTATTCGGTGATGCCGAAGCTTATTTGGTGTACGAACCGCCGAACCCGTTTTCCTTCCCGATGCCGGATTTGAGCAGCAAGGGTTACGACTTCTCGGATGTCGCTTACGAGGACTATCTGCAGCTACTTGCTTCGGCTTACCGCACGCCGGACACCGATACGTACACGCAGATGTTTATTGCGCAAAACGCCTATTCATTGAACACGGGGGACCCACTTTTCTACGCTTATAACGATCTTGTGAACATGACGTATGACGTCAACCTTTACAATGATTACGTCGAAGCCATCCAGGATTATGACGGCTACCTGCAGTATGGTTTTTCATACTTCTCGTACTATTACCCTGACGAAAATCCTTATGAGCATTATTTCCAGCTTTTAAGCGATCTGGAAGGGTACGCATTTGATATTGTCCACAAGTTCGACTTTATCAATGGTGGTGGGTACTTCCCGTTAGAGGATGATCCGATCAATCCGGACGATCTCTTTGATCCGCTTGATCCGCCGTACATCCCGGACCCGGATTACACGCCGATCACACCCGTGACCTCCAGCCAAAGCGAAACGACCTCGGCCGTCGTGCCCGAACCCGCGACACTTGGCCTGGTCGCCTTCGGCCTGGGTGGTGTCCTGATCCGGCGACGCTGAGTTCCCGATCTAAAACCTAATCGAACACAAGCCGGCGGCTAATCCCGCCGGTTTTTATTTACCCGCATCGGTGCGTTGCCCGATCAACGGCCGGGGCTTTCGCACAGGCCGGACGCTTGATTACAGGGATTCAGCCATCCCTTATACTGAGACCGGGCGACGGTTTATTACGGCTGCTAGAATACGTACCATAAGCTCGTGGCGTTCGATATCCATCAGGGACAGGCGAGGGGTCCAGCGTGAGTAACACATCACGACAGCATCACGAACGGATCACACCCAACCATCACCGCGCTATCGTCGTCGGCTTCGGCGTGGTGGGCAGGATGGTGGCGCTGGAGCTGGAACGGCAGGGGCTTGATGTCACGATCGTCGAACTCAACCTCGATACCATCGAGAAACAACTCGGTCTGAACAAGAACGTTATCTATGGCAACGTGCTGGAGGCGGAGACGCTTAAGCGTGCGGGCATCGACCGAGCGGATGTGCTGGTCTTAGCGGTGCCCAACGAGGAGGACGCGGTGCAGGCGTGCAAGGTCGCACGCAACCTCAACCCGGATATCTTCATCGCCGCCCGCACGAACTTCGTCAGCAAGGGCATGCTCTGCTCGCAGGCCGGCGCGGATTGTGTGATCGTTGAAGAAGTCGTAACCGCACAAGCGATGCAGAAAGCCGTCACCGACAAGATCAAGAAGAGCAAAGAGCAGAACGATCTGAAAGAAGCGGAACCGGTAGCGAAGTAGCCCGTCTCGTGCTTGGCGACATTACCGTAATTACAGGCCGCATCTCACGTGCACCGTGAATCCCTTGATATGTCTCTCTATAATACATCTAATATAACTTATATTAGATGTATTTGGTGCCGATTGCATGCTTGATGCCCTTCATCCCTGCGCACGCGGGGAGATAACTACCCCGAAGGGGTTAAAGGTTGTAGCCACGTGTGGAGCGCAGCGCAACGCGTGGTAACCGGACGATTCCTGGCTCAATCCGCCCCGGCAGAGGCGGCGGGGACTTACCTTTTTCCCCTTCGGGGTGAGAAGAAATGTGTGGCACCTCTTCCGCGGATTACGCTTCGATTCACCCGCGGCAATAACCCTACGCCCCGATGAGGTGTTCTCAAAACACTTCATTAATTGCCATTCACATCATTGATGCCCGTCATTCCCGTGCACGCGCACGTGCAAATCCACGGATTCGATGAATCCCTTGATATGTCCCGCTGTAAGACATATAATATAACTTATATTATATGTCTTAAGCCGGCTGTGGTGCTAAAGACTATTCAAAGTTCAAAGTTCAAAGTGCGTGGTGCGTGGTGCGTGGTGCGTGGTGCGTGGTGCGTGGTGCGTGGTGCGTGGTGGGAGGCGAGGTCTTTTAGGTAGTGTGAAGTCTTATGGTGTTTCGATCGGCACCCCGGGTTGGATGGGTTCGCTGAACACGGGATTGTTGTCCGCGTCCCATGTGAAGGGCTGCAGGCGGACATCGCGTTTCCAGCCGGCGCCTTGGTGTTGTGCGGCGTGGTAGATGATCCAGTCTTTGGGGCCAGTGGCGTTTTCGAGATACACGAAGCTTGCGTGGCCGGGGCCGAAGACATATTGCGTGCGATTGAAAACCGGTTGATTGTGTTTGACCCAAGAGGCTGGGTTCATCGGGTCGTCGTTATCGGTGAGGGTAAGTCGGCCGAGGCAGTAGTCGTCGGTCCAGCTTCCGCTGGCGGAATAGATGATGTGGACCTTGTCGCCTCGCTTCAGGACCTGCGGTCCTTCGTTGACTTTCGGATCGCCGATGCGTTCCCAGTCGTGTGTGGGTTCGCTGATGAGTGCGCGCTTGCCGGAGATGGCGACGGGGTCGCTCATCGGCGCGATGTAGAGGTTTTGCACGACATTTTCGTCGCCGGGCCAGCCGGACCAGATGAAGTACAGCTTGCCGTGGTGCTGCAGGACAGTGCCGTCGATCGCCCATTTGTTGGTTTCGTCCGCGACCTTGCCGACGAACTTGTAAGGCCCGAGCGGGTCGTCGGCTTCGCTTTGCAGGACGTACATGCGGTGGTTGTGGTTATTGCCATCATCGGCCGCGAAGTAGATATACCAGCGGCTGTCGATGTGATGCAGCTCCGGCGCCCAGATCTCTTTTGAATAAGGTTTATCTTCTGGCGGTCGCCACGCGATGTGTTCCTCGCCGTCGCCGATCTTCTCGAGCCGATCGGAAACACGGATGCCGATCTTTCCGTCGGCGGAGTAGCAGTAGTAGAACAAACCGTCGTGCCGAACAACCCACGGGTCCTGCCCGCGCGCAGCGATGGGATTGGTGAAGGTGAAAGCGTTGTCGTTTTCAGCCATGACGTTTGCCGACACCAAGAACAATACGAGTAACAACAAGCACCCATGTACGGCGTATCTATCCATCCGCCCATCATAACTTCGCGATCGCTTCGCGCCTTCGCGGTGAAACAAATGCGTTTTATAAACAGAAACACCCGCGCCCGGCCTGGCACAGGCTTGGTTTGGCTTCCTGGTTGTCCGGGCCGACGGGTTGTTGGGTCAGGCTGCACCAGTGGATAGCGGTGTCGGACTCGTGGAGTTTGCCGGGCCTTTCGTCGGGTCGGTAGTACATGGTTTTGCAGCACAGCTTGGCGCAGCAGGGCAGAGGGGAGGTGCTGCTGGGGTTCAGTGGTTCATTGCCGGGGGAGATGTCGACGCCGCCTGGGATGATTTTCATATAGATGCCTCCTGAAACTTATATTCACCGCAGAGAGCGCAGAGGACGCAGAGTTAAAACAAATGAATCGAGATTAATCTGCTCTAATTCATCTCTGCGATCTCTGCGTCCTCCGCGGTGAACGTTCTTCTTCTTCTTCTTCTTCTTACACTTGTTTACCTGATGCGATGAGCAGCGCACGTTTCACCGCGACTTTGATCAATTGGACTTTGTATGCGTTGTGCGCCATGGGTTCGGCTTCCTCGGCGGCCGCTTCGCCCGCCTTGGCCGCGAGCTCGGGCGTGATGTCGGATGAGCCGACCACGTTCATAGCGGGCTGACTGAGCCAGGGGATCGGCGCGACGGCACCGAGGCAGATGCGCCATTGGCCGTTGACTTTTGCGGCAGACGCCATCGCCATGGGCCAGTCGAAGGATTGCTTTTCGCGCAACTCGACGCTTGCGCTATGCGTCGGCACGTTGGGGATGACGACTTCGGCAAGGACTTCGCCTTCTTCGAGCTGGTTCTCCGCGTACATGGATTCGCGCGGGAGCTTGAAGAAGTCGGCAGCTTTGACGGTGCGTTCACCCTTGGCGCTTCTGATAACGAACTGGGCATCGGCCGCGACCAACGGCGGGGCGCAGTTGGATGGGTGGACGATGTGGCAAGGGCCGCCGCCGATCACGGCGTGGTAGCGGTTTTCGCCTTCGACGGCGTAGCATGTGCCGCCGCCTTTTTTCAGGCAATCGAAGTCGATGCTGCGGAAGTACCAGCAGCGCGGGCGCTGGCAGAGGTTGCCGCCGAGCGTGGCTTGCTCGCGCACTTGCGGTGTGGCTGCGCCGCCGGCGGATTCGTGAAACGCGGGGAAGCGTTCTGCCAGCATCTTGCTACGCCCGATGTCGGCGAGGGTCGTCAGACAACCGATGCGGATCGTGTTGCCGTCTTCCTTGATGTAACGCAGCGCATCGATCCCGCCGATCGAGACGATCGTGTCGGGCAGTTCGATCCGTTCTTTCATGCGGTCGACCAGGTCGAGCCCACCTGCCTTGAGCGTGCGCTGGTTGTTGAGCACTGTCAGGGCGCTATCCAGGTCGTCCGCGACTTCGTAAGTAAATGGTTTCATGCCCGGCCTCCTTCCATACCGGCGATTGCTTTAAGCACACGGGCCGGCGTGATCGGCATCTGACGCACCGGTGCGCCGATCGCGTTAAATACCGCACATCCGATCGCGCCGGGCGTCGGGATGACAGGCGGTTCGCCCAGGCTGTTGACCGAAGCATCATCACGCGAAACCCACAACACGGGCACAATCTCCGGCACATCCGCGGGCCCGGCGATCTTGTAGTACTCCATATCCGCGTTCACCATCGCGCCGAGCGTTGGGTCGAGCGTGCGGTCTTCAAAAAGTGCGAAGCTCAGGCCTTGGATGACCGCGCCGGTTATTTGGTTTTCGACGGTGTGTCGATTGACCGGTTGGCCCACATCCTGAAGTGCGACGACTTTGATCACGCGGACGATGCCTGTTTCCGTATCGACCTCGACTTCGACGAATTGCACGGCATCGCTATCCGTCGGGCGGGTGCGGAACGCGCCGTCTTCGGATGAACTGAACGTCAGTCGATCGTCGGTGATGAGTCGGCAGGCTTGTTGCCATGCCATTTCGCGTGAGCCGTTGCGTATGACGCCGTCGGCGATGGATAGGCCGCCAACATCGGTTTGCCATTCTTGTGCGACGAGTTTGAGCATTGCCTGTCTGGCCTGGTCGGCTGCGCCGAGCGCTTTAGGGGCGACGAATCGGCTGGTGACGGAGCCGCCGCTTGCAGGACCGGGCGGGAGCGTGCTGTTGCCGACTTTTACTTTGAGGTATTTGCGAGGCAAGCCCATCTGATGCAGCACGCAGTCACCGAGCATGGTGCGGAAGCCGGTGCCGATGTCCTGGCTGCCGGAGAGGGCGACGACGGTGCCATCGGGATAAACCTCGACGGTGACGGTTGCGCCGCCGGGTCCGTTGCCCCAATCCGCGACGGCGACGCCGAGCCCGCGCTTGATCGGGCCTTCGCTTGAACCATTAGGTTGGCGACGGTTCCAGCCGATCATTTCCGCGCCGACCTTTAGCATCTCTCGGCGGTTTTCGTGTGGATCGTTTTTGAGTCGGAATTCGAGGGGGTCCATACCGAGTTTGACGGCCAGCTCTTCCATCATCATTTCGACGCCGAACACGCCTTGCGGGTGGCCCGGTGCGCGCATGGCTCGTGGGTAGCCGGCGTTGAGGTGCACATCCTCATGGGTCGTGGCGACGGTGCCGAAGTTGTACCGCGATGGGTTACGAGCGCCACCGCCGCCGCCCGTCGGGCCGACGACACCAGCGATGTGCACGCGTCCGCCGAGGAGTTTACCGTCCTTGGTTGCGCCGATCTTTGCCATCTGGATGCTGCCGGGGCGGTTGCCGGAGTCGAGTTGCTCTTCTTTGCGTGATAGCCCGACGCGGCAGGGTCGTTTGTACTTTTTGCTCATCTGTGCGGCGAGTGTGCCTTCAGCGCCTGCGCCAAACTTGCTGCCGAACCCGCCGCCGATGTATTCGCAGTGGAACTCGACATCACTGTTGTTCAGCCCGAGCGTGCCTGCAAGATCGTTTCGGAAGGAGAACGTGCCTTGCGTCGAGCCCCATGCGGTAGCGCGATCGCCCTTAAAGTCGACCATGCCGATGTGCGGTTCGAGGCAGCAGTGGGTCTGCACCTGCGTCTGGTAGGTTGCTTCGACGACGACGGCAGCGTCTTCGAGGACCTTGTTTGCTCGTGAGAGATTGTCCGGTTGCTGGATTTGATCGAGCGGGGTCATTTCCATCTCCGGGTCAGTCTTGGCAAAACCCGAGCGGAACTTTGCGTCAAGTGCTGCTAAGCCTTCTTCGTATGCCTGTCGCGATTCGGCGCAGATGTGGCCCATGCGGTCGCCTGCATAAGCGCCCTCGCGCTTGGTGATTTCGACTTCAAGCACGCCCGGTACTTTGAGGGCAGCCTCTTTATCGAACGATCGCAACTGCCCCACGCCGTACGGGCAACGGATGTAGCCGGCCCAGAGCATGTCCTTGGGGTAGTAGTCCGTGGTGTACTTTGCCTTGCCCGTGACTTTCTCAACGATGTCCAGGCGCACGGCTTCGTTTTCGTAGGCAACGTGATTGTCTTCACGGTAACTCATGCGCCACCTCCCTTCGCGGCGGTGCCGACCGCTTCAAAGATGCGGACGTATGCAGCGCATCGGCAGATGTTGCCGCTTAAGCCTTCGCGGATTTGCTGGCTATCGGCGTTCGGGAATTCATCGAGCAACGCGCGGGAACGCACGACGAAGCCGGGGATGCAATAGCCGCATTGGCACGCGTCGTGATCGATGAAGGCCTGCTGGACGGGGTCGAGTTTGTCGCCATCGCTAAGGCCTTCGACGGTCTTGATCTTTTTGCCGACCGCGTCGACCGCGAGTGTCAGGCAGCTATTAACGCTTCGTCCATCAAGCAGGACGGTGCATGCGCCGCAAGCGCCCCGGCTGCAGACTTCCTTGCTGCCGGTGAGGTTGGCTTGTTCGCGGATGACTTCAAGCAGCGTTGCGGATGGCAGCACGTGCAGCCTGGTGTCTTGGCCGTTGATATTGAGTGTGATGTCGACACCCTTGGCGGGGTAGACGGTGAGTCCACCGCGCTTGATGGGGCCGGTGGATTCTTTTTCATCTTGTCCGCGCGCGACCGAACCGAGCGCCGCGACACCGACCGCTCCGCCGACGCCCTTGATAAAACCACGTCTTGAGAATCCGCCGCCTGCGGGGGTAACAGGTGTATCCCGCTGATCCTTCATGTTGAGCCTCCTGATCGATTGCCCTTGCCGGCGAGATAGATGAAGCCGACTATCGTAAGAGGATACCCGGTGACCAAGGGCCAGTCGAGGATGTTTGCGGGCTTTTTGCACAACTTTGTTGCGACTTGTTGATGTGATACCGCCCCGATTGAATTGTCTTAAGTTGCTTCGTTAATACAGTATGTGCGAGCTTATCCGCATGCAGACGACGGTCTTCGTTGAATCAAGACCGATACAAGTGAACCCACGATCAGGATTGCGCCCGGCTCAGGCACGCTGCTGCCCGGTGGGTTGCCGGCGTTCCAGTTGTTTAAGACGACGTCCAGATCGTCGAGGCCGACGAAGCCGTCGCCGGAAGGATCGCCTGCGGCCGTGTCGCCGGCAGTGACGGTTTGGTTCCATGCACTGAGGATAATGTCGAGGTCATCGAGGCCGACGAAGCCGTCGCCATTAAGGTCGCCTTCGATTGCGGTTGTGATGGCGATGGTGATGCCGAGGTCGTGTTTGCCGGTGGCTGCGTCCCACAGGCCGGGGTTTGCCAGTTGGATCGCGTATTCGGGGCGGTGATTGATAGCCGCCATGGGGTCGGGTAAAGAGAACAGCAGGCGGTAGTTTCCATCGGGTATGTCGGTGGGCAGGTCGAGCATGGCATCGACATTGATCGTGCTGCCGGGCAGCCAGGTGCGTGGGTCTTCATCGAGTGTGAATGCGTATTCGGTCAGGCCGTCGAGTGATTGGAGTGTGAGTACGACGTCACGCGGGTTGTAGGACGAGGCCCAGCCGGTATTCAACAGGTCGAGTGAGATGGGCAATTGCGAGCCTGTTGTTGCGGCTGGTTCGTATTCAGCCAATACAAGCTCAAACCGATAGCCAAGTTTTTGTTTGACTTCGTCGAGGAAGCCGTCCGATTCCCAGTCGGCGAGGACGTCCGGGTGATAGCCGCTGTTGAGGTAGCTGAAGTGAAGCTGCTGCATTTCGACGCGCGCGGTGTCGCAGCCGGAACGGGAGCTGGTGGCGCAGGTTTCGCCGCCCATCGGGAGGAACTGTGTTTCGAGGTTGAGCCAAGCCTTGTCGGCTACGGGGTTGGTGTACGTGCCGAAGTCGGTTTCGCTAGCCAGGAAGCAGTCGTTGTGGTGGCCGATGCGGGCCTTGAGCGTATCCGTGAACGCTTCGCCGGAGGTTAGCGCTGAAATGTCCTGCGTGATCATTTGCTTCAGAGCCGGGGTGCGGAGTTGAACGGTTCTTTCGGGTGGGAGGATCTCCAACCATTTTTCAGTGATCTGTCGTGCGTTGGCGGGGTCGGTGAGGTTGTTGGTTGAGGAATGCCATTCACCCCATGCGCCGATGAAGCCTGCCTGCGCGGTGGCGATGACATCGGCATTAGCCTGGATGATCGGTGCGAGCTGGTCCATGTGGTTGAGCACGACGCTCAAGGGCGCATCCGATACGCCGATGTCGTTGCTATAGGCGAAGCGCAGGATCGTCTTGACGCCCGCCTGGCGCATCTGTGCGAAGTCGTTGCTGATGATGTCCAGTTGTGTCTGGCTCAACGGCTGATTCTTGAAGTCTTCGAGATAGTACAGCCGGAGCATCAAGGTCATGTTGCTGTTTTCCATGACATTGAACATCCACGGCTGGATCACATCCTGCTCTGAGGTTGAGCCGACGTGGTAGTACATCCCGCGCTCGGGATTGGCGAACAGGCGTCCGTCATCCGCCAGGAACGTTTGCGTGGCTGCAGAGACGGACGTAACCGACCCGACGAGTACGCTCAGGACGGTGAACAACAGGCTTAAGTTTTTCATGATGAGGGCACGCTCGATTTTTGTATTACAGATTATCGTCGGCGCAGCGCGGAAAGTCCTGCGACGCTTAATAGTAGCAGGGTCGAAGGCTCGGGGATGTTGCTATTGCTTGTCGGCGGCGTACCCGCGTTCCAGTTGCTGAGGATCAGGTCCAGGTCGTCGAGGCCGACGAAGCCGTCACCGGAGGGGTCGCCGGCGGCCAGGTCGCCCGCAGTGACGGTCTGGTTCCATGCGCTAAGGACGATGTCGAGGTCGCTTAAGCCGACGAAGCCGTCGCCATCCAGATCGCCGACCAGAGGCATATCAATCAGGTAGCGGAACGCGTCAAGATCAACGTTCGGGTAGTAATCGATATCCACGGTGGCGTTGTCACCGAACAGGACGAAGTCGAACCCGTCGGGGTTGCCGATCAGCGAGCGGGGGATCGATGTTTCGATATCCGTATAAGGTGAAGAATTGACGGACATCGTGCCTAAGTAATTCCAACTCCACGAGCCTTGTGAACTACCGGTGAATTCGTAGACGCTTGAGCCTTGCAGCAGATACTCAGCGCCGACGGCGAACTGCCCGGCCCCGCCGATGAAACCCGTGCCCCGATCGTAGTCGACATCGATCAGAACGTTGTGTTTGTAGCTGAGTGAAACGGAGCTGTTGAGCAGCATGCGGAAGTAGAAGTTGGTGTCGTCGTGTGCGATCTGGATGGTTTCGTAATCGACTTCGACGCCGCCTGTCTCTGAGCCGTCCGCATCGTAGGCGGGGATGCCGGCCCAGTCGGAACGATCGGTGGTAGTGACGACGATCGAGCCGTTAGCGACCGGGTTGCTCATTGTCGTGCCACCGGTCGGTGGTGGTTCGACATTGCTGTTATTGATCTGCTCGATGCGGTCGACTTCCGCGTCCCAGTAGGAGGGCAGCGTGTCCCATGGGTTGTTCATCACATCGTCGGTGATGTAGACCTGTCCCGCGTTACGAGATACAGCCAGGTCGAGGTAAGTGAGCATGTCCGCTTCACTGCTGGTGGTATGAACCAGGTGGCCGATCTGTGAGGAATCGTGGTTGTAGTTCCACGCGGAGGGGGTGTAGCTGGTGTAACTGCTGCCGTAGTTTTCAAAAACAAGCAAGCTGTCGGCAGCGGGTCTCGTCAAATAAGACTCGACGGTGTTCGTGCCCGGGTTGCCCATGACTTCCCACGTCGAATTGATCCCTTTGACGTAGTCGTAGAGGTCCTGGTAGTAATTCAGGGTGCTGGTGGACGAGGCGTTGGAGAACTCATCGAAGAAGATGCCATCGATGTTGTACCAGTTGACGTACTTGTCGATGTCGGCCTTGACTTGTGCGGATGATCGTGAGCCGTAGGAGGTGTAAACGTAGGCGATCACTTTTCCGCCTGCGGCGCGGAAGGTGTCGACGGCGTTGACGTAGTTCGAGTCTTGTGATGAGCCGGGGCCGCTGCCGGGATTCATGATCGCGGTGACGGGGATACGTGATGCGGCGGCGGTAAGGTCGTCCCACGGGCTGTTGGTGGACGGATAGAAGTAAGCCGGCACGATCGCGGTCAAGTCGGCGCTGGCGTTGGTTTGGCCAAACAGCACGACAGCAAGCAGCGGGCAAGCGAATCGGATGGCAAGGGGTAACCGCACGTAGGGCTCCTTGTCTGTGGTATTAAATATCTTCGTTGGCGATTGTTCGCCGACCATTCCCGGCAACGTTTTCATTCGTTGTCATTCATCCCCCAGATGAATGCGGGCGCCCGTCGTTGAACGGGCGCCCGCGCATGCGCCTCACCACGGAGGGAGTATTACCGGCGTTTTCTCAGCAGGGCCATCCCACCGAAGCCCAGTAATGCGAGTGTTGCCGGTTCAGGCACGACGGAAGCGGGGGGTGTCCCGGCGTTCCAGTTATTCAAAACGAAGTCCAGGTCATCCAAGCCGACGTAACCGTCACCGCTCGGATCGGCTTGATCACCCACGGTCACATTCTGGTTCCAGTTGCTGAGGATGATGTCCAGGTCGTCGAGGCCGACGAACCCGTCACCGTTGAGGTCGCCGTCGACACCGGGATCGACATAGTTGATGTCGTAGGTGAAGTACTGGGCGTCGGCTTCTGTTTGTGTTGTCGGATCGAAGATGCCCATGGTCGGGTAGGCATCGGTGGTGACGAAGGTGGCGTCGGTGGTAACGCAGACGAAGTTAAACGCGGTGGCGTTCTGCAGGTCCGAGCGGGGGATCATGATTTCGATGTCGCTGGGCGGGCTGTCGTCATAGGTTACAAAGCCCCAGGGGACGATGTTGGCCCATGTCCATTTTTCCTGGTTAGCGCCGCCGGGATTCGAGAGGTTGCCGTAGGCGTGTACGGCCGGGCCTTCGATGAGGATGTCGGCGCCGATGGCGAAGAAGTCGTCGTCGGTACCCAGGTCTTCATCGCCACCGATCCAGCCGGTGCTGCGGTTCTGGTCGATATCGATGAGGATCTGATGGTGTGCGCCGAACCATGACTGGTCGGCGTTGCCTTCTTCATAGCTGTCCATCTGCAGACGGAAGTAGAAGTAGTTGTCGTCGTGGGCGATGCTGATCGCACCATAACTGAGAACGGGGACGACGGCGTCGACATCGGCCTGGTAGGGCGTGATGGCGTCCCAGTCGGAGCGGTCGGGGTCCAAGGCCTCGACGTAGATCGCGCCGTTGGCGACGAGGTTATTCTGGGTTTCGATCGAGCCGGCGTAGGCGCTGGATATCGGCAGACAGGTCAAGGTGGCGGCGGTCAACAAGAGTGCATTTCGTTTATGCATGGTTGTGTGTCCTTGTACGGTTCTCAATGACATGAATCCTGAAGGTACGTTTTCCGTCAAAGGTGAGTCGATCCGTGTTAACGAAAGGACTCACTTGGTTTTGGTGTTGTTGGGCACGCGAAACCTCTTGGGCGCATCATGTACTATCGAGCCCATAAAAAGGTGTCATGTCGGGCCAACTTATTCAGCGACGCCGAAGCATCGCCAGGCCGCCCAATCCCAGCAGCGCGAGGCTTGCCGGCTCGGGAACCGCTAACTGATAGTTAATCACTGCGCTGACGTCACCGCCGCCTGAGCCGGCGCTATCCGTCCAGAACAAGAGCCGGATCGTGTCGTCGGGGAACACGGGCGAGCCGTCAACATTCCGTGTGATGTCCAGACTGATCGCCATTTCGCGTGTCACCACATCGGCATACGGTGCGAGAAGACCTGCACCACTGCCGAAGAATTCGCCGCTCATGCCTTGGCCGTCGTTGAATACGCCGGTGGCGTTGGTAAACGGATAGTCATTTTGCCAGCTCACTTCAGCGCCGATCAGGCCGAGGCCGAAGATGTCGTAGCCGGTGGCCGTGTTTTCATCAACATCGATCGACAGGAAGGTGCTCAACGCTTTTGCGGCGTGGTACGTATTGCGGATGTAAAGGTAATCCGCATCGTTGGCGATCTGGACCTCGAAGAAGTCGACACCGCCGACGTTATCCGCCGGATCGCTGTCGATGACGGGGACGCTTGCCCAATCGCTATAGTCGTCATCGATGGTGATCGTGGCCCACGTCCCGGCCTGCGCCGAGCCGGCCGCCGCGAGGGCGAAGGCAAGAGACGCCCCCGCCATAAACTTGGGAACTTGTTGCATCATCACTCTCCTCCTCAGAGAACTTGCGCGATTCCTACGCCGACGCCGGCGTTGTTTCAGCGCTCGATAAGTTTGGGTTGCAAACAGACCTGCATATTCATCGCGACCGCGCCCTTGGACCCCTGCCGGGCTTGGCCCGCCTGGATCACGGCCTGCTCACCTAACTGTGTAAACGGCAGCGCTACTGCTGATAACGGCGGGTCCGAACGGTCCGCCAACGTGTCGTCAATACTCACAAACCGGATATCTGTCGGGATGGCCAAACCCGCTTCCAGGGCGGCGGCGATCGCGCCCATGGCCTTGGCGTCACTGGCGCCGACCACACCGTCCGGCTCCGTGTTCGCATCTAACAAATCTCTAAACATCGATCGGCCGGCTTCACTGTCGATCGCGTGCTTGCCGTTGCGGATCAGGTCTTGATTGACCTCCAGCCCAGCTTCACGCAATGCACGTTCGTAACCCTGTTGCCTGGCTTCAAAGCCCCAGTACGTGTTCTGCGGGCCGTTGAGCAGGGCGATGCGCTTGCAGCCGTGATCGATCAGGTACTTCGCCGCCAGGTAGCCCGCCGAATCCTGATCGATGTAGACGCTGTGGCAGCCGGGGCACGGTTCGTTCAGCGCCCACGTGTTCCAGCCACGGTCTTGAAGATCGCGGATCAGCGTCGGGTTAAACGATGGCTCGATGACCAGCGAGGTACCCGGCCGTGTCTGTTCCAGGAACCACTTCGTGTCATGGTCAATCACGTTGGGACCTGCCTGGCGGACGGTCATGGCCTGATGACCTTGACCCAGCGCGGACTGCACGCCGTTGATGATGCGCAACTGCACCTCGCGAGCGTCGCCGCTGAGTGCTGCGACATCATTAGAGATGAAGACCGCGACGGTATCCGTGCCCGGCTTCTTGCTCGGATCGGCAACGAAGGTGCCCCGGCCTTGCTCTCTATAGAGATAACCGTCCCTTACCATTTCCTGAAGCGAGCGGATCAGCGTCGGCCTGCTAACCTTGTACCGTTGGAGTAACTGGCTTTCGGAGGGGAAGGGGCTGCCCGGTGACCAGCGCCCAGTCTGGATTTCTTTTACCAGGCTGCGCTTGACCTGCTCATATTTTGGTACGTCTGTCACGGACATGCCCCCAATCTATCAGAGTAGCTTGTATTGTCAACTAGAAAATTCACAAAATCCCCAAAATAGCCTTTAAATGGGGTTGACAAGGTGTTATCATATGAAGTCGTATTAACAAGTTGCCAGCATTCTGTCTCTTTTGGGCCTCAATTCGTAACAACTAATCGATACGACTAGGATAACAAGTCATGAAGCATGCACGGCCAAACACACTTGCCTTCACCCTGATCGAGTTGCTCGTGGTCATTTCGATCATCGCCCTGCTGGTGGGGATCCTTCTGCCGGCCTTGGGCGCGGCACGGAAAACCGCCCAGCGGGCTGTCTGCCTATCCAACCAGCGGCAGATCGGCGTGGCCATGATGTCGTATGCCACGAATAACAAGGGCCTGCTGCCCTACACCATCTACCAGGAGAACGGCGTTGAAACCCGCTGGTGGCACAGGCTGATCCTGGATGGGGCGGCCGTGGGTAGTGTCGAGGAGGGGGCGACCAGCAACCTCGTCTGCCCGTCTGATGAATACCCCTACGTCGTGAATACCGGGGCGCCATCCACCGATCCGAACAACAACGTCGCCTGCAGTTACGGCATGAACCAGTTCCTGTCGATTGCGGATGGGCTGAATCACTCGGCTGTCCCCGGGCCTTTGGATGGTATCGACGCTTACACGCCGGGCCAGCTCTGGCATCCCATCGATAACATGCTGACGCCCACCGAGCTGCTGCTGACCAGTGAAATCTATTTTGGCCATCTCTTTGAGACGCGCAGCCCCAATTACAGCAACTTCCCTGCGAACAAGTTAGCCATGGTTAATACCGATGTTGAGCAAGCTTCGGGTCTATGGAATTATCCGGAATGGGGTCGACACAGCGGCGAGTTAAACGATCCGAGTGGTAAGATCAATGTGCTTTATGCCGATGGGCACGCCGCGCCCGCAGCACGCGATATCGATATCATCGGTACCGGAGAAGCTCAGAGCATGACTACGGCTGATTTTGAACGGGCCAAGCGCCTGTTCTGGCCGCGTCATACCAATCCGGCGAATGACAGGTAACAATCTCGATCGATTTGGATAGATATGCAGCAGAACGGCGGCTTTGCCGGCCTCACCATTACCAGGATTAATCACGCAATGATCCGTTTAGCAGTCATCGGTTCCGGTTTACGAGCCGCATCATTAGTCAAGCTTGCACAGGAGATGGACCCGCAGGTCAAGCTGGTCGCGGTGGCCGATCCTGACGGCGATAACGCACGGTCGCATCTCAAAGAAGAGGGCGTGCCGTTCGATGAGACGATCTTCTACGATTCGACGGACGAGTTGATCGAGCACGCGGACGACTTCGATGCATTGATGCTTGGGACACGTTGCGACCTGCACACGCCGATCGCGGTGAAGCTTGCATCGCTGGGCATGCCGCTGTTTCTGGAAAAGCCCGTCTCGATTACCACGCAACAATTAGCGGAACTGGCAGAGGCTTTCGAAGGGCGTGATGACAATGTTGTGGTATCTTTCCCGCTGCGTATGACGCCCTTGTGCCAGCGCGTCAATGAGATCGTGCAGTCCGGGCGTTTGGGCACGATCAACCAGGTTGTTGCGTTCAACGATGTTCCCTACGGCGGCGTGTACTTCGGGCAGTGGTACCGGGATCACAAAATCACCGGTGGGCTCTGGCTTCAGAAGGCGACGCACGATTTTGACTACATCAACCACCTGCTGGATGCGACGCCGTTGGCGATTTCGGCGACCAGTACGCGTAAGGTTTATGGCGGTAACGAGCCGGCCAACCTGATGTGCTCGCAATGTCCGAAGACCGAGCTGTGCCCGGAGAGCCCGGCCAACATTCTCAAGCGCGGCGACGACGGCGGGATGGGCAAGAAGGATCATGCCTGTGCGTTCTCCAGCTCGATCGAGAATCAGGACGCCGGGGCCGCGATGGTTCTTTATGATGACGCCACGCAATTGAGCTATACGCAGAACTTCGTTTCTCGCCGAAGCGCCGGCCGGCGCGGCGCGCGCATCACCGGCTATTACGCCACGCTCGACTTCGACTGGTTCACCGAGAAGATCCGTGTCACCGAGCATCACGGCCAGGCGGTCGACGACATCCACGTGCCTGTCGCGGAAGGGCACCACGGCGGCGACCACGTGCTGGTCAAGAACTTCCTTCACGTGATCCGTGGCCAGGCCGAATCCAAATCCACGCTTAAGGACGGCCTGCTCAGCGCCGCGATGTGCCTGGCCGCACGAGAATCAGCATCGACCGGAAGGATGCAGCAGATACGTGTGCCGGGCTCAGATTCGCCGAAGCCGACAGGCACGGCCGTACGCTCGCTGTAAGCCGGCTTTACTCGTAAAAATCAATATTGATATGTGACACTGCTTTCTGTGGTCATGGATGTTTTCCATGCCAACGAGCCTCGCTCGGCGCGGGTCTCCCGACCCCGCCGATATATCGACCGCAGGTCTCACATATCTCGGGTCTCAGAGGATTTGTGGGCGGATGTCCTAAGCGGTCTTGGCTAAGTCCGTGTTGGGGTGGTAGGCAATAGCCAATGCGGTGTGGGGGTGTTGTTGTAGTTGGGCGAACATGTCATGGAGGGCTTGTTCGAGGGATTCGACGTCACCGAAGAAGTAGTTGTTCAACGCCGACCGCTTAAGGTAGAGCGTTCTCAATCCATCTGTAGCGTTTAATACTCAGTTTCATCACATCGCAACGCGAAGTAACAAACCTCGTCATTCCCGCGCACGCGGGAATCCACGCGCCCAATGAATCCAAGGACGTGGATCCCCGCCTTCGCGGGGATGACAGTAAAGGGTGGCTACTGGCTACGCTTGGATTGAGATCGCTCTGGGCGCAAAAGCCCCTCGGTCGGCCGACACGGCGGGGCCGGGAGCCCCACGTCGAGCAAGCGAGCAAGCGGTCCGGGGCTTGTTTCTCAGTAACATCAGCACCTTTGACCCGATCGGGTCCGCCAACCCTTGAAACACATCAGCCTGGCCCCTACTGAGTTATGAAGGGCCCGCCATAAGACATCTAATATAAGCTATATTAGATGTCCCGGTCCGGGCAGGGGGGGATCGGGGTGCCCGCGTCGAGTGGGGCAAGGTGTTTGTTTTTTACTTGGAGCCGATTTATCCCAGCCGCATGGCGGGGGGGGCGGGGCGGGTTGTGATGAAGCCGGCGTTTTTAGATTCATCCGGGAAGGCCTGCTGGTAATCCGCTGACCAGTCGCTTAAGAAAGCATCGGTCTGATCTTCGTGGATCAACGCCCAGACACTGCCGCCGAAGCCTGCGCCGAAGGCGCTCGCGGCCACGGCCCCGTGTTTGCGCGCGCTGTCGGCCAAGTACACGGTCTGTGGGACCTGGTTGCCGAGTTTTAATTCGGCTCCGCGTTGCGAATCGTCTGTCAGCGAGCCGAACGTTTGCATGTCACCCGCTTCCAGCGCTTCGCACGCACCGGGCACGATGCGATAGTTTTCATCGAGGAACTGCTCAACACGTTGGCGTAGCGGTTTGTCGACATCAACAATGAGTTTGCGCAGTTGGTCCTGGGCGTTGGGTGAAGATGTTGCGGCCGCGGCGAGATGCTCATCGTTTCGGCCGGTATGTTCGCGCCAGATGCGTGCGGCTTCCGCGGCAAGCTCGGACGCGCGGTTATACTGTTCGCGCGTGTTGGCGGTTTTCTGTGAGTGAACGCCGCTGACACCTATCGCAAAGATGTAGCCTTCGGGCAGGGCGGTGCGCTGAACAAGCTCGACGGGTCGATAATTGAATCGGCCGATCATGTTGGCGCGGGCGCAGAGGATGGCGGTGTGGTCCTGGCTGCCGCCCTTTGTGCCGACGCCGCGATCGCCTGCAAGATCGCCGAAGCTTGAGCCGTTCTCGACGCAACCGAGATAGCCCGCCATATCAAGGTCGGAGTGGATTTCCTGCTTGAATTCGAGCAACTGTCCAAGCCGATTGACTTCCGCGATGGCGAGGAACAGGCCGATGATCATCGCACTGGAGCTGCTCAGGCCTGCGGCTTGTGGCAGGTCGCTGTTAAAGACGATATCACAACCGGCGTGCCTGCCTTTATGGTTGGGTAGAAAGTTGCGTGCTACCCTTCGCGCGACGGTCATCGGGTAATTCGTCCAGTCTCCGGTGAAGGGTTCGAGTTCCGGGTCCAAAGGGAAAGAAGCTTCCAGTAACTGGACGGGTTCGATCAGGCGCACGCGCCAGTCATCACGCGGCGCGGCAACGAAGCAGAAGCCTTGCTCTGTTGCGCAGGTCAGGCTCTGACCACCGGCGTAATCGACGTGCTTGCCCAGTACTTCGATCCGGCCGGGCACGAAGTACGCACGTGCCGGTTTATCGTTAACCTTGGCAAGTGTCTGGTACAGCCGGGCAAGTGTTTTTGTCTTGGTTTCTACCGCGTCCTGGTGCAGACCGGATTCGGTCAGTGCGTTCACCGCGGCGTCGAGATTGTTAGTCGTAGTTGGCATCAGTAAGAAACCTTATGCCCGGCAAGTAGTTCTGTAACCGGCGCTACGTCCTGCCGTGAAGACAGATCGAGCACCGGTGATTCGGAAGTGAGAACCTTGAATTGTTCGCCGAGTTTGTCGATGCAGTACTGCGCCGCATCGGGCACTTCGTACTCACCTCTCGACGATACCTTGATGTTTTTACATGCTTCGAAGATGTTGGGCGTGAAGCGCCAGCAGTTCATGCTCAGGTAGGCTTTGCCGCCGAACGCGGCGATCTGCTGCTCGCTCGGTTTTTCAAGCACGCGCACGAGGTTGCCATCCGGCCCGATCTCGGCGACCGCCATCTTGGGGATGCGGTCGGCGGGGATGTTGCTGGCTTCGATCAGAGCCTGTTGTGCAAACCCGACAAGGCCCGGGCCGTCCAGTTCTCGCATCGCACTTACTGCATCAAGGGGGTAGTGGTTGTCACTGTTGAGCATGAGAAAGTGGTCGTCGCCGACGAACGCTTCTGCGGCCGCCAGGGCGTTGGCTGTACCCAGCGGTTTAGGCTGGACCGCGTACTCGATGCTTAGCCGACTCGGTGGGCTGGTGACGTTGTAGTACTGCCGGACGTTGTCGTGGTCGGGCCCGATGACCAGGCAGACTTTTTTGTAGCCCGCATCGGCGAGCACGGTGATGACGTAGTCGAGGAACGGCCGATCGATCGGGATCATGGCTTTGACCCCGGTCCCGGCGACCTCGGCCTGTGCGGCGGTCAGGGCCGCCGCCTCGTCCTGCTTACGCATGCGGGTGCCCAGGCCACCAGCCAGAATCACTGCCTTGTCCATCGCAAATAGCTCCTTGGTGTCGAATATACTTTTTTCTTATACAGAAAAAAGTATCAATTTTCAACCCGTATGCCCTGAAAATTTGTCTAATAGCTTGAATATTTAATATATATTTGATAAAAAGTGGCTGTGATACTTACTTCGGAACAGCGTTCAGTCTTACATCAGCTCTGGCGGGCGGGGGCCCAGAGTCGGTCCGGGCTGCATGAATTGACCGGCGTGGCTCCTAACCGTGTCGGAGCGGCGGCGGCGGGCCTGATGGAGCAGGGGCTGGTCCGGGAGTGTCAGGCCAGGCCAAGCAGCGGTGGTCGGCCGAGGGTGCCTTTGGAGATCGACCCGGCCCAACGTCATGTCATCGGGCTGACGATCTGGCCGGGTATGGTCAGTGCCGCGAAGCTCAACCTTCAGGGGGCGTTGATCGGCAAGCCGGTCGGCCGGTATGTCCGGGGTGGAACAGACAAACTCGTTTCCGTCGCCGCGGAGTTGCTGGCAAAGGTGCGAAGCGATCAGGCGGTCGGCGTGGGTGTGAGTATGCCGGGCTTTTATGACGCGGCAACGCGCCGGGCACTGGCGGGTTTGATGGCGACGGATGAGAAGCCTGTCAGCCTCAGCCCATTGTTTGATGAAGCTGAAGATTTATCCTTGATCGTTGAAAACGACATGCACGCCTTGGGCGCGCGCTGGTTGCTGACGCACCGCGCTGAAGCGGCGCATGATGTGCTGTTGGTGCATATTGGTGATGGCACGCTGGGTGCTGCGGTGTTGAATCAGGGCAGGCCCAGCCGGGGATGTGTCAGCAGTGCGAATGAACTGGGGCACATGCGCTATCTCGCGGATACGCAACGATGTTACTGCGGGCAGACCGGTTGCCTGGAGTGCATCTTCAGTAGTGAATACCTGCGCAAGCTTGAAGGCGATGAGTTGGCTGACTCTGATGCAGCCGAAAAGATCTTGATGCGTCGATCTGCCGATTACGGACCCGGCGACGAGGCGCTGGAAACACTCTACGGCTACCTTGCGAACGGGATCGTCAACGTCGTCAACTTCATCCGTCCGCACAGGTTGGTCATTGTCAGCGAGCTGACGCGCTACCCTGATGTCTGCAATCTCTTGACGCGTTCGATCCGTTCGAGGTTGTTGCGCGAGCTGGTTGACCGCGTTCGATTCGACTTGTGGGATCAGCCGGTCGGCAACCCGGCCGAGACCGCAGGCTGGCTGGCGCTGGCGGACCTTTACTACGACGGATGGTGTTAGCCGATTGTGTTAAATGGTTGTGTTCAGCGAAGCACCGTTTTGATGGTTGCATTCAGGTCGTGTCGCCCGGTCTTTGCATCGTAAATGCCGGGGTTAGCGAGTTGGATCATGTACGCGGGATTGTCCGCCAGGGCGGGGTCCGGCAATGTCAGATAGAGTTTGTAGATGCCGGATGGCATATCGCGAGGCAGTTGTAATTCTTCTTCGATACGGATCGGTTTGCCGGGCAGCCATCGTCGCGGCTCGCAGGAGATTTTCAAGCTGAATTCTTTTTTGTCTTGCTGGTTGACCATGATCAACACGACATCTCGCGGGTTTACGGGCGCAGCAAACCCCGTGTTTTCCAGCGTCAAACCGATATTGATTTTTCCGTATGGCCTGGTGCTTGGGGGGTATTCAAATGATTGCAGCGACAGGCGATAGCCTAACCTGCGTTTGACTTCCTGGAAGAAGCCGTCGTTTTTCCACTTCTTGATCACCTCCGGGTGGTAGCCAAGGTTCAGGTAGGTGAAGTGCAGGTTCTCCATTTCCTTGCGTGCGTTTTCGGTATCGGAGAACTTGGATATCGCACAGGTTTCGCCACCCATCGGGACGAACTGTGTTTCGATGCCGAGGTATTGCTTTTCTTTTTCGATGTCTTCGTACGTGCCCACATCGGTGTCGCTTGAGATGAAGCAGTCGTTGTGGTGGCCGATGCGTGCGATCGGTGTGTCGGTAAAGGCCTGGCTAGCTGTGATCGGTTCTTTGCTATCGAGGATCATCCACTTCTGCCTGGGCGTGCGCAACTGCACGGTGCGGTTCGGCGGCAGGATATCGAGCCATTTGTTAACGATTTTCTTTGCGTTGGGCGGCTCGGCCAGGTCGTTTGTTGAGGCGTGCCATTCACCCCATGCGCCGACGAATCCACCTTGAGCGGTGAGGATCACGTCCGCGTTGTCTTTGATGATCGGTGCGAGCTGCTCCATATGTTTAAGCACGACATCGATCGGCGCATCGGGCTTGCCGATCTCCTCGCTGTAGGCAAAACGCAAGATGCACTTCACGCCCGCTTCGCGCATGATCGCAAAGTCATTGCGGATCATTTCCAGTTGCTTATCACTCAACGGCCGATCGAGAAAAGTCTTGAGGTAATACATCCTCAAGATGAGCGTCATGTTCTGATCGTGCAGTTGTTTGACCGCGTTCAGTTCGAGCGGATTCTGCTCTGCCTGGCTGGTGAACTGGATGTACAAACCGCGCTCGGGGTTGGCGATGTCGCGTTTGTCATCCGGTGCGTAAGTTTGTTCCGCGGCGTGCAACGATGCGCAACTGAAGCACGCGGTCGAACACATCAGGCAACCGAACAGGATCAGTAACAGGCGGATGCGGCGGTGTGCAGATGGCATGCGTTACTCCCAAGCAAGGATAGGCGGGTGGAAAGCGATCTTTTTCAAACACAACTTGTAAATACAACTACGGCAGCATACACGCTGGTGCAATCGTTCGTCAACCCCTGTTTTATCAGTTATTACAAGAAAACACTTGTTTGTTGCAGGATACTTGACAATACAAATATTCCTGCTAACTTCGGGCTCTTATTCGTCATCGTGGAATCGGTAATCGGTTCAATCTGGGTGACTTGCTATCTTTAGCCCGTTGATGGGATTCCTCTCAGGATAAGAAACGGAATAAGTGATATGACAACTCTAGACTGGTGCGTCGTTGCTGGCTACGTCCTGATCGCATTGGTTTTGGGTTTCATATTCGTTAAAAAAGCGTCGCACAACACGGCGGACTTCTTCGTCGCCGGCCGAAGCTTGCCCTGGTGGATCGCGGGCACATCGTTGGTCGCAACAACATTCTCGACGGATACGCCATTGTTTGTAGCCGGTCTGGCGCGTAACGACGGTATCCACGGCAACTGGTTCTGGTGGTCAGCGGCGATCGGGCAAACCGCGACGATCTTCTTCTTCGCCAAGCTCTGGCGACGGACCAAGGTCTTAACGGATGTGGAGTTTATTCAGTGCCGGTATGACCCTTCGCCACAGCGTTCGGTGTTGCGCGTGTTCAAGGTGTTGTTCGATGGCATCCTCGTGAACTGCGTGATCATGGCATCGGTGACAATCGCGGCGACCAAAGTGGTGCAGGCGGTGATGGGGCTGGATGCCGATCCGGTGTTTGCACCGCACCTGTTTGGTTCGGCTGAACCTTTGTTCACGATTACAGAAACCGGGGCGGTATTGCTCGTTTTAGGTTTTTGCGCAATGGTGTATTCCATGGCATCGGGGTTGTACGGCGTGGTGTACACGGACCTGGTGCAGTTTGCTTTGGCGATGATCGGAACGATCTGGCTGGCGATCGTGTCGTTTAGCCGGGTGACGGAAGACGGCAGCTTCGCTGAACAGATCAAAGCGACGTCTGCGTACGATCCGAGTGTGAACCTGCTCGGGTTTTTTCCTCACTTTACCGCGTTCGACATGATCGTCTTCACGTTCCTGACGTACATATTTGTTTCGTCGTGGCAGAACGCGCCGGGGTCGGGATACCTGGTGCAGCGCATGCTGGCGACCAAGAGCGAGAAGGATTCGCTGCTGGCGTTCCTCTGGTACAACTTCTGCCATTATGTGCTCAGGCCTTGGCCTTGGATCGTAGTGGGGCTGGCGTCGATGGTGTTTTTCCCGGAGTTGAAGGGCTCTGATGCGGAGACAGCGTTCCCGAAGATGATCGACCTGCTGCTCGGGCCGGGCATTAAAGGTGTGATGGTCGCGGCGATGCTGGCGGCGTACATGAGCACGCTTGATACGCACCTGAACTGGGGCGCATCTTACCTGGTCAACGACCTGTATCAGCCTTTTATTCAGCCGGGGGCCAAGCCGAAAGAGTTGGTCATGGTCTCGCGTATCGCGATGTTCATCTTGACCATCATGGCGCTGGTGGTTTCGACGAAACTGACCGGGATACTCGATGCCTATAAGTATCTGGGGGTTATCCTCAGTGGTGTAGGCGTGGTATTGATCTTGCGTTGGTACTGGTGGCGCGTCACGGCCTGGTCCGAGGTTTCGGCGATCATCGGCGCGCTGATCATCGGCAACGCGTCGGAGATGTTGATACCGAATGTAATAGATACTGACGGCAGTGTCGTGACCGATTACTTCGCGGTCCGCATGATTGTGACAACGTTGGGTACGACATTTGTCTGGGTGGTGGTGACGCTACTGACTTGTCACGAGCCGTCACGCAGCGCTATCGAATTCTGTCGCAAGGTTCGGCCTTCCGGGCCGGGTTGGTCGGTAATACGTTATTACGAAGGCATCCCCAAAGAGCCCGGTGAGTTCGGCCGCAGCGTGATCGGTTGGCTGGCATCGATTGCGTTTATTTATGCGATGTTGCTCGGCATCGGTTCGGCGATCTTCTCCCGCTGGGGCGGCGTTGCGATCTGTCTTGGGATCGCGGTACTCGCTGGATTCGTTTTACGCTGGGTGCTTAAGCGGTCGATCTTTGGGCATGAAGATGAGGATGCCGATTCGGTGCAGGTTGAAACGGGTCTCGTCAGTGAGGAAGATAGAAGGGCGGAGCTTGCCAAGAAGAAGCGAGGCCTGGCGGTCGCCAGCTTTATTTGTGCTCTGCTGGGAATCAGCATCCCCGCGATCGTTCTGGGACATGTCGCGCTGGTGCAGATCAAACGCGAGCCCGAAGTCTATGGCGACCGGGATACCGCTATCGTGGGACTCGTTTTCGGCTACCTGTGGATTGTGGTTCCGCTGATCTTCGCCTTGATCATCTTTGGCCGGATGCTGCTGATTCCGTAGGATTCATCTTTGCCTGTGATCGAGGTCTCAGCGGCGGTTGGGAGCGCCTAGCCGCCACCATGGATCGGATTTCCGTCTATAAAAAACTCAAAAAGCGCTAGCGTTTTGCGAAAGTTGGTCTGCTGTACCTTTTATTAACGGAGCAGGCTTGATAGGATAAAAGTTCAGATATTTCGATCTTATGAATGGAGAATATCATGAACCGTGTTATCGCTATCGTGTCACTGTGCATCGCATGTACTTGCCTTTCGTTGCAGGCTCAAACCCAAAGCGACATCCTGTTTATCCATCATTCCTGCGGCAGCAATTGGCTCAGTGCCAGTAACGGCGGCCTGTCCACTGCCCTGGCTGCGAAAGATTACATCGATACTGTCAACGACATCACGTATGGTGACGACCTGACGCCGGATTCGGGGCGGCCGGACTCGCTGGCGTCGACACCGGGCGATAAGACCAACATGAACCATTGGGTTTACTGGTTCAATGATTATCTGGAAGGCGTGCAATCTTTTCCCAGCGGTAACGGCTACAACAAGATCATCATGTTCAAGAGCTGCTACCCGATCAGCAATGTCACTTCTGACGGATCAACGCCGGGTGATCCGTTCAGTAGCTCGCAGACGCTGACCAACTACAAGGCTGTCTATCAGCATCCTGATGGCTCGGGTAATACCTATGCCAGCAACGGGGCCGAGTACCTGGCGCTGGAAGACATCTTTGCGGCAAACCCGGATATCCTTTTCATCCCCGTGACCGCGCCGCCCCTGTGTAACACCAGCACCAATGACGCCAACGCCCACCGCGCACGTTTATTCAACACATGGCTTACCGACGAATGGCAAGTTGAGTACAAGCAGCGCACAGGTCTGAACAACGTCGCGGTATTCGACTGGTTTAATGTATTGGCGAATGCCGATGACGCGGCAACCATGCCTAACCGTCTCAAGGCTGAATACGGCGGGGAAACGACTAACTCTCATCCCAATCAGACAGCCAACGTTTACTCCACCGAGGTGTTCGCCGGCAGAGCCAACAACTTCATCGACCAGGCCTACGCTTTTTTTTTCGACCCGCTAAGCGGGGACCTGAACGGTGACGGCTTCGTCGGCCTGGACGATCTGGACATCGTCCTTGCAAACTGGAATCAGAGCGTACCCCCGGCTGATCAGCGCGCGGACGTCTCCGGCCCAACCGGTGCTCCCGACGGCTACATCGGCCTGGATGATCTGGATGTCGTCCTGAATAACTGGAACGCCGGCACGCCACCAATCAGCGAAAATACAAATACGATCCCGGAGCCCGGTACCATCATGCTGTTGTCGGCGGCTTGTCTGATTACGAATAAGCGCCGGGCGCATCGTTGAAAATCGGTGTGAAAACCTTTGCAATAAACGAGCGGTCCGGCCCCTTCTCCCCTGGGAGAAGGTTGGGATGAGGGCCGGGTTGATTACGTGTTCTTATTGAGAATATTCGCTTAAGGTTGTCGGCCCTCACCCCGACCCTCTCCCGGGGGGAGAGGGGGTAGAGCCGACTTCTTACACACACTCTAAGGAATGATTGCGGTATTGACCGGGGTCGCGTGTTACTTGTTCTTGACAAGTGCTATCCCGAACGGGGCTGGGTTCGTGACCATCGATTCCATCCCCGTTTGTTATAATCGCCTTGGTGATGCACTTCTATAGTTTTAGTGATCGTTGATCGCCCGCTAAACAGGACAGGGGTTTGTTGATGTCAGAAACACTCAGCGAAAAACAGCCGGGTACTGAAGTCGTAAAAGAGAAGCGGTTGTTTTCGCTGGATGTGTATCGCGGGTTGGTGATGACATTGCTGATCGCGGAAGCGGCGGGGGTGTATGTCGCGTTGTCTGAACTGGGGCCGCACTGGGCGCGTGTGATTGCAGAACAGTGCATGCACCCGGCGTGGGACGGCATGCGTTTCTGGGACCTGGTGCAGCCGGCGTTCATGTTCATCGTGGGTGTGTCGATGGTGTTTTCGATGCGCAAACGTGCGGCGCAAGGCCAGAAGTGGTCCGATCGCTTTGCCCACATCCTCGTGCGGTGTTTCATCTTGTTCCTGTTGGGTACGGGCCTGCACTGCATCTATGCGGGTGAACTGGTGTTTGAATTATGGAACGTGCTGACGCAGTTGTCGGTGACGATCCTGATCGCGTTTTTGATTATGGAGTTGCCGTTCTGGGTGCAGCTATTGATTTCGCTTGCGCTGATCGGGGCGTCGGATGCGGCGTACCGGTTTATCTTGATCGCGCCTTACGATCAACCCTTTACGCCCGGCGAAAACTTTGGGTCATATATCGACATGTTGCTGATGGGGCATTTGAACAGCGACAACTGGGTGGCGTTCAACGCGATCCCGTCCGCGGCCCACACGATCTGGGGCGTGCTCGCCGGCCGGGCGCTGGTGCGAACCAAAGACCCGATCCGTGGTGTGTTGTGGATCACGTTGTTCGGCCTGGTCGCGATCGGCGTCGGCTATGGCCTGGATGCGATCGGGTATGCACCGATCATCAAGCGCACATGCACCGGGCCGTTTGTGCTCATCTCCGGCGGATGGTGCCTGCTGGCATTGGCCGCCTTCTACAGCCTGATCGACGGGCTCGGTTTCCGTTTCGGCGGGTGGATCGTCGCGGTGGTGGGGATGAACTCGATTTTGATCTATATGATCGCCGAGTCATTCACCTATAGCTGGCTGAATCCGAAGGTGGGCATCTTCGTGGTCGGCTGGCTGACGATGGCGGGCGTCAACGAGCAACTCGCAGTACTGGTGAACGCGCTTGTCGTCTGGCTGCTGCTCTGGTTGCTATGCGTCTGGCTGTATCGGCGGAAGGTGTTTGTGAAGATTTGAGAAAATACTAACAAATACCTAAAATATACACATGTTGTGCGGTGAAAAGACTGGAAAATCGCCCGCCAGGCCGTTTTATGCTTGTTGATTAGCAGGATTGGCTTTAGAATGCCGATAAAGCAAGCAAATTCGCTTGCTATTATAAGAGCAAGCCAAATTGCTTGCTATTTGGTTTTGCAGTGGGATTGGCTTATGGCGACCGACTCCGATACATCCAGGCGGATTGTGGTGTTGGGGGATATGGTACGCTCGCGCGATCGGGTGGAGCGGGGGCGATTGGCGGATCGGTTGACGGATACCCTGGATCGGCTCAACGGCCAGTTCGCGGACCAGGTGCAGGCGCCGTTGACGATGGCGCGGGGGATCGATGAGATATCGGGGGTGTTCCGTCGACCCGAGGCGGTTTTTGACATGCTGGTGCGATTGAACCTGTATGTCTGGCCGGCGTTCTTCCGGTTCAGCGTTGTGCGGGGTGAGGTGGATGTGCATCGTGACAGCCGGGACGCATCCAAGATGGACGGCCCGGCGTTTCATAAATCGGCGGCGGCGATCGAATCGCTCAAAGCTAGCGGCTTATTGCTGCACCTGGATACAGGGCTCTGCGATCCTGCGAGCGAGAAGTTGTACAGCCTGTTGGGTACGGCCCATCTCAAACTGCTCGCGCAATTGAAGCAGGGCAGCATCCGGGTTTTGAAAGCGTATTATCAGGCGCTACCGGGTCAGGACACGCCGACGCAGGACGAGGTGGCGGCGCGGATCGGGTTCAAGAGCAGGCAGGCGGTTTCAGATGCGCTGCAAAGGGCCGACTACGATTTTCTGGTAAAGATCGAAGACGCGATGAGGGATTGGGCAAGGGGGTTACCATGCTGACGCTTGGACTCACGACGGTCACACAGACGATCCAGATCGGGCCTTGGGTACACGGCGACTTCTGGAAGGTTGTGGTGTTTATCTCGGCCTATGTATTGACGGTGAGTATGAGCGGTTACTTCGTCACGTGGATATTGAACTGGAACAGCGACCGGGACGATGAGCAGGAAGTAAGTAACGATGCCAGCAAAGCTAAGTTCGCAGCGGGGCGCGTGATCGGTAAATGTGAGAACATCATCACGGTGACGTTGATGGTGCTCGGTCAGGAATCCGCATTGGGTTTGATCGTGGCGGCCAAGGCGCTGGCACGTAAAGAAGAAATCAAGCAGGACCCCGAGTATTACCTGGGCGGCACGCTGATCAACCTGATGTTCGGCATGCTCATCGGGCTTGCGACACGGGTTGCGATTTTCGGGATTTAGGCGTGGCGTCCGGTGGCGGGGGAGTGAGTCGTGATGATTACTTCGCGACCGCTAGCCGATCACCCAACGCGCTACGCCAGTCATCCTCGATCGACTGATCGGTCACGATCTGGTCCACTTCATCATGATTGCAGACCCTGACTAACGACTTGCGGCCGAACTTGGTGGCGTCCATCAGCATGAGTGTGCGGTCGGCCTGCTGCATCATCATCTGCTCGACACGCGCCATTTCGAGATTGATGTTGTACGCGGCCTGTTGATCGATCCCGGCTAGCGAGAAGAAGCAGAGGTCGGCGTGCAGTTCGCGCAGGCATTGACGGGCAAGTGTGCCGACGAGTGCGCCGGTGCGCGGATAAAGGTTGCCGCCGATGAGCGTGAGTTCGACTTGGTCATCTTCCGCGTAGTGGCTTGCGATCGACAGGGAATTGGTCACGACCTGGATCGGCCTGGCGTCGATGGCTTTGGCTGCATAGATGACGGTGGAGCCTGCATCCATCAGCAGCGTCATATGCGGCTGCACGAGTGATGCGGCGTATCGACCGATTGCTTGCTTGGCGTCCACGTTCTCCAGCATCCGGCTTGTCAGCGCGTTGGTGGGCGCGGGTTTCGCTTCGGTCTGCCCAAGGTAGATCGCGCCGCCGTGTGTGCGCTTGATCGCGCCCTTGTCTTCGAGCGCTTCCAGGTCCCGCCGGACGGTGGACATGCTGACCGACAACGCCTCGCACAAATCCGCCAACTCCGCGGCGTGTTTTTGCTTGAGGATATCCAGCAATCGGTTTTGTCGTTCAACGATCAGCAAACACGGTGCTCCATCACATAGACGACTTTTTGCCAAATCAATTAGTTCCGAACGGCGGCGGCCATGATCTGATCGGTGATCGCCCGGACCATCTGCTCGAACGCTTCGCTGTTACCGGCCGCTGATTTAGGTGCGACATCACCGCCGTCACACGAGCATGATGCGCTCATCGGCTGGACACCGAAGTTTGTCAGGAACTGATCGTTCTCCGTGCCGATGCAGCCGGTAGGCGCGCATTGCAGGCGGTCGTCCTTGAAGCCGAAGCTTTCCTTAACCTTGAGCAGGTCGATCATCTGGTTGGTGTCCAGCACGTTGACCTTACCAAGCTGGCGGGCGAGCAGCAGTTGCTTGCAGTAGTTGTCTAGGATTTCCAGGCGGTAATAGGCCTGCGTCAGGTCTTCGCCGATGCTGATCGAGCCGTGGTTGGCCATGAGGATCGTGTTGGTCAGCGGGGTGAGTTTATCCATAAAACTCTGCGGCAGGTCTGGCCCGCCGGGTGTGGCGTAGTTGGCGAAGACGGTCTTGCCGAGGAACACTTCCGCTTCGGGGTGGATGCCTTCGGGCAGCGGGATGTTCGCCAGGCAGAACGCGACAGCATGCGGTGGATGCGAGTGGATCACCGCGCCGACATCGGAGAACTTCTTGTAGATCGCCAGGTGAACGAGCACTTCGCTGGTGCGCTTTCGGCCTTTGGGGTTCGGCTCTACCTGCTTGCCTTCCATGTCGACGACGCACAGGTCGGCCGGTTCAAGAAAACCTTTACTGATGCCGGTCGGCGTGCAGAGCACGCGGTTCTCACCGATGCGCACCGAGTGGTTGCCTTCGTTGCCGGCACAGTATCCACGCTGCCAGATACGTTGGCCGATGTCGCACATGTCTTTCTTGATCTTCCAGATCTGCTGGTTCATGGTTATCTCCAATACACCCCCGTCTATTAATCCCCCGGCAGAGCCGTGGGCCGAGGGTTAATTGCTAGTCTTTCCATTCAACCTGGTCGAGAATCGCGGCGCAATACGCATCGACCGGGACGGGCTTTGGATGAAACGGCGCCGCTGCTTCGCGGCCTTCACTGACGGCTATCAGTTGCCCAACCGTCGCACCCAATGAATCAAATACCACGAGCGACTGCGGCGAAGCGGTCTCGCGGCAGACTTTGTTCCCGCCGTCTTTCAAGCCCGCCGCATCAAGCACTTCGACCAGCAACAACTGCCCCGCAACCAGCGAAGGCAGCTTCTGGTTCAGCACGACTCGGCCTATGACGGTGGCGATTCGCATAACAGTTCGATCAGTAGCCCGACCCCTCCACGTTCGCCAGGAAACGTTTCATTTCCATCGGCGGCTTCGCTTCGGACCGCATCATCATGTCGACACGCGTCGACATCTGTTCGTAGTTCACATAGGGGAATTCAAGGATCAGCGTGTTCGCACCGATCGCGTGGATGCCGTGCATCACGGTCTCGTCGCAGTAACCGAGCACCGCCCGCATGGATCGGCGGCGGTTCGCCAGACACATCGGTCGCGCGGCCTGCCTGACAAACAGGATCGCACCGGCGACGCGCCCGCTTCGGATCATCGCGTCGGCATCCATCACCGCCTCGGCGATCGCGCTCGAGTTCCGCGGTACCGCCAAGGGTACGAGCATGTTCGCCCGTTCGCTGACCGTGCGCTGGATCGCATCACAACTGCAGCATGTCCACCAGCACCACGCACGGCCGTGATTTAGCTGCTTGAGTGTGGCTTCGTTCTCGTTGATGTTCTCACGACGCACAACGTTCGGATTCGCCCGCACGATGTCTTGAGCTAGCGGTGTCAGGCGTGCATCCATCGCCAGGTTCACGACCTTATCCGGCGAAGAAGCGATCGCATCTTCAAGGCGATGCGAAGTTACGATGCCGTGCAGCATCGGCCGATCGGTAGCGGGGATAATGTTACGTGGCTCGTAAGGCGTGGAAGTCGTGACGGGCTTGATTGTCGGTGTGTTATCGCTTGGCCCGGAATCGCCGCCCGCTGTGCACAACCCGGCCGGTGGTTTGATGGCTGCCGCTTGCGTGCGCCTGGATAGCGCCTCGATCACGAGATCGGCGATCGTCTTGACGAGTTGTGGATCAACCTGACTCATGCTTTGGTTGCAGCTCCGTTGAGCCTCATCTGTGCGCCTTCGTTATCGACGATCCCGACGGTCCACCAGCGTGCGGGGCTGGTGTTGTCGTTGAGCATATTACGCAGGCCCAGACCATCGGAGGTAATCATCACCAGATCGCCGTGGCCTGCGCCTAGGCGGTCGATGATCAGTACCGGGTCGCCTGTGGGTTCGAGCTTGATGTCCAGCATCTGCGCGATCAGCATCCGGCAACCTTCCAGCGAAGGGTGCTTGACCGTCGAGGTCGCTCTGCCTTTGATCATCGCAAGCTGCATGGGCGCTCCGAGTCGTGTGTATTAAACAATCCTTAACGATCGACTGATCGAGCAGCGCCGGAAGCGCGTGAACGTCAACGGCGTCGTGATGCCTTCACCGCTCGGTGTCGCAATCGAGAAGCTTGGGTAACCTTCACCCTCAACGCCAAGCCCCGCGGTGGATGGGCCGTTGGCGGCAAAGATGGTGGTGTTCATCACTTTGCCCATGCGTGTAATGTTGGCGAGGTTGTTGGAGTGGATGATCGCGGTGTGCCCGAAGCCGTGCTCGTTCTCGATCGCCATTTCCAAGGCGTGATCGAAGTTGCGTGCACGCACGAACGGCACGAACGGCATCATCTGCTCGGTCGGCACGAATGGGTTGTCCGGTGCGGTTTCGCCGAACAAGAGGTCGACTTTACTGCCGCAACTCGTGCCCGCTGCCTGTGCGAGTACGGATGTATCCGCGCCGACGAATTCACGCTTTGCTACCCAGTGATCTTTATGCCATTCAAGCGCCGCTTCCGTGAGTTTGGCTATCTGTTGTGCGTTCAGTTCCATCGCGCCGGCCCGACGCATCGCGGCCATCATGTCGTTGAACACGCTCTCGACAACAAAGACTTCCTTTTCTCCGATGCAAAGCAGGTTGTTGTCGAACGCGGCGCCGAAGATGATGGATTCGGCGGCACGATCAAGATCGGCGGTTTCATCCACAACAACCGGGGGGTTGCCGGGGCCCGCAACGATGGCACGCTTGGGCTGCTTCATCGCGGCACGCGCGACGGCCGGGCCGCCGGTCGCTACGAGCAATGGGATGCGCTCGTGGCGGAAGATTTCTTCTGCTGAGCGTAACGTCGGCGGATTAATCACGCAGATCAGCGGATCGATCCCGAACTTCTGCTTGATCGCTTTGTTGTAGGTTTCCGCGGCAAGCGCGGCACTCTTAGCACCGGACGGGTGAGCATTGACGACCATCGCGTTGCCTGCAGCGATCATGCTGATCGCGTTGGCTGTCATGGTGGGGATCGAGTGCGTCACCGGCGTAATGACACCAATAACGCCCCAAGGCGCGGCTTCATCCAAGCCAATACCGTCATCGCCGGAGAATGCCTGTGTTTTCAGGAATTCAACACCCGGCACGGTATCGAGCAGACCAAGCTTGGCGATCTTGTGATCGAGCCGGCCGACCTTGGTTTCATTTAATTCAAACGCGCCCCAGGCGTCGGCATTGTCTGCAGCGATCTTCTTGAACAGATCACAGATCTGTGCGCGAACGTTCATGCCCGCTTGAACCAGTTGCTTCTGCGAGCGTTCGGCCGCAAGCACTGCGGGTTCAACGTCGGTGAATAAACCCGAAGCCGGCACGGCCTGAATGCTTGAAGCGTTGCTTTGCCTATTACCCGAAGTACCTCCGGGGGCAGGGGCGCTCATACGGCGGAGTACTTCTTCCACGACGTTGGCGATCAGTTCCTGTTGCATATCACTTCAACCATGTAAAAGGGGCTTATCCCCCTTTTGGGTTTTACTTGTTCGTAGACGATTCGTAGATCGTCTCCTTGCCGACCATCGCGCTATCGACGATGCCGACGACGACCGCATCGGTGGGGATATCTTTGCAGTTGTCCGCCAGGCGGGCGCTGGAACCCTGCGTGATCAACACGAGTTGCTCTTCGCCCGCGCCGATCATGTCCAGCGCGACGATGGCACGACCGGTTACTGCAAAACGGCCAACGCTCGCGTTGCCGTTGGCAGCGAGCTTCGCATGATCGTAGTCCACCTTCAGCGGCTCGATGATCAGTAGCTTCGCGCCCCGCATCGACTTGTCTTTAAGGGTCGCAACGACCTGACCCTTCACGCGTCCGAGGAACATGGGCAATCTCCTCAAAGAAAAAGGTATCCGACACCTTTTCTGAGGAAGCATTTCCCGTAAAGCATTTTAGGCTATGGTTTTACAGTCATGCTTCCCCGGGGGGTTAGATCTTCAAAACGTCGTCGTGCGGACGGGGGATCACGTTGACGGAGACGACCTGCCCGACGCGTCGGGCCGCTTCGGCGCCCGCGTCGACGGCTGCTTTCACCGCGGCGACGTCGCCTGTGACCGTGACCGCGATGAAGCCGCTGCCGGGCTTATCCTTGCGCAGGAACTGCACGTTGGCTGCTTTCATCGCAGCATCAAGCGCTTCGATCGCGCTGATGGTGCCGATGGTTTCGATTGTTCCGATGGCTTGCTGTGCCATAACAAACTCCTTGATAGTTCCCTGTGGGTGGGTTGTTTTCGTTGTCGCGGTTGTTCTGTCCCGCGTTTATGCTCCCAGTACTTCTACGGTCTGCTGTGCGACGACAACTTCTTCATCCGTTGGCACGACCCAGACCTGCGTCTTACAGTTGCCCGTGCTGATGGTGGTTTCGGTGTTGCCTGTAGTAACGTCGTTCTTAACTGAGTCGAGTTCGATGCCGAGGAATTCGAGGTCTTTGCAGATCGCTTCACGAAGCCAAGGCGCGTTCTGCCCGATGCCCGCGCTGAAGACGACTGCATCAACACCACCGAGCACGACGGCATACGCACCGAGGTAATGCCTGCACGCCTCGACAAACGCATCGAGCGCGAGCTGTGCCTGCTTGTTGCCGTAGTCCGCAGCTTCTTTTACTTCGCGTGTATCGCTGGACACGCCTGACAGCCCCAGCATCCCGCCTTTTTTACCCAGGTCGTTGAAGATTTCGTCAACACTCTTGCCCATCGCTTGCAGCTTGAGCATGGCGAACGTATCGAAGTCGCCGACCCGGCTTGCATGGAACGGGCCCGCCTGTGGCGTCATGCCCATTGAGGTTGCGGCGCTTTTGCCGTCATTAATCGCGCTGACGGAAACTGACCCGCCCAAATGCAGCGTGATCAGTTTCTTGGCTTCGGGGGCGAGCTGCGCCATGCGCTGCGCGAGGTAACGGTTGGATGCGCCGTGGAAGCCGTAGCGTCGGATGCCTTTCTCGACCCATTCGTAGGGTGTGCCGTAGACCTGCCGAGCCAGGGGAATGGTGCTGTGGAACGCGGTCTCGAACGCGGCGACCTGTGGCACGCCCGGCAAGACCCTTTCCATCGCTTTCATCGCGGCCATATAGGGCGGGTTGTGCGCCGGTGCGACGTCGGAGAATTCCTTCATCGCCGCCAGCACCGTGTCGTCGACACGCACCGCGCCGCTGATCGGCCCGCCGTGTACCGCCTTGAACCCGACCGCGCCGACCTTTTCGCCTTGCGTCGCACCGACTTCATCAAACTGCTTAAGTACCAGTGCGATCGCCTGCTCGTGGTCATCGAGATCGGCAACGCCTTCAAGCTTCTTTTCGCCGTGCTTGATGGCCCACGCGCTATTCCCGAGGCCGATCCGATCGATCGCTGCGGTGGCGGTCGCGTCGAACGACTTGTCGCCGTCGCTATCTTGACAATCGTAGAGCTTGCATTTGAAGCTCGTGGAACCGAGGTTGGCGATGAGGACGATCATGGGCGGTGTCTGGTAGTAGAAGGCTTTGGGTGTTAACAGAATGCTTCAGGTTGTCGGCCCTCACCCCGGCCCTCTCCCGGGGGGAGAGGGAGGTAGGCCATCAAACTCTTCGCTTAGAAGCAGTCGAGTAACTGGTCGTGTGGGCGTGCGATGACGTGGGCGGCGACGAGCTCGCCGATGCTGCCCGCTGCTTCTGCGCCCGCGTCGACGGCCGCCTTGACCGAACCGACATCACCGGTGACGATCACGGTCACATAACCGCCGCCGATACCGATCGACTTTTTCAGTTGAACGTCCGCGGCCTTGAGCATGGCGTCGGTGCCTTGGATCAGGCCCGTTTCTCCGCGTGTTTCGAGGATACCAATCGCTGCCATAATATTTGCTCCTTCGCGTGCGGGCCTGGCTGTACCCGACACGGGTTAAAGTTTGGGTAAGGCAAGAGCGCTAAGCCGAAAACGGCTTATTTTGCCTTGGTTTTGCGGGATTTTGCGGATTCAGGGTACAACGCATCGATCTCGTCGTGCGGACGGGGGATGACGTGTACACCAACCACTTCACCGACGCGCGACGCGGCGCTTGCACCGGCATCCACAGCGGCTTTGACCGCTGCGACATCACCGGTAACGAAGCTGGTGACCAGCCCCGAGCCGGCCTTGTCCCAGCCGATCATCTCGACATTGGCCGCCTTAAGCATCGCATCCGACGCTTCGATCAGCGCGGCCAGGCCCTTGGTCTCGACCAGTCCTAATGCACTCTGTGCCATCTTGATTACTCCTGCTTGTGCCGGACTCACCGGCCTAAAGTGATTACTTAATCAATTCCATGTGGGTAACCGACGAGAGGTGGCAAGCGTTGCCCTCGTCGGTATCAATGTGTACTTCGAGTTTGACTTTCGGATGTACGCGGACACGCATGCGGTCGAAGGTAACGCCGCAGGGCCCGTCGAGTTTGAGTTTCATGTATTGGCCGTTCTGGACGCCGTAGTGCGCCGCGTCGGCCGGGCTCATGTGGACGTGGCGTTCGGCGCGGATGATGCCCTTGTCGATATTCAGTGCGCCGTGTGGCCCGACGAGGACGCCGCCGATCGTGCCTTCGTGGTTGCCGCTGATGCGCAGCGGCAGGTCCAGGCCGAGGTAAACACCATCGGTGTAGCTGAGTTCGACCTGCGTGTAGTCACGTGTCGGCCCGAGGATCCGCACGTTCGGGATCATGCGGTTGCGTGGCCCGATGAGGTTGACCGTCTGCTCGGAAGCGAACTCGCCATCCTGGTAGAGGTCTTTCATCTTGGTGAGTTTTGCGCCGGGGCCAAAGAGCACTTCGAGCGCTTCCTGTGACACGTGGACGTGGCGGGCGGAAACATTGACCACTAGCGGGTTCGGGCCATTGTGCGGCGCCGGCTGGCGGTAGGTGGGGGCGATCTCGGTCCAGCGGTCGCGCAGCACCTCGCGGACAAGCTGTTCGACCTGCGAGCGTTCCAGTCTGGATGGGGCTGTAATGGTCATTTAGGCGGGGTCCTCCACGGAAGATATTGAATCATACTGATAGATAAATGTCAAATTGCATCATAAGCTTTCATATGTTATCGTATAAATCCACCCGCGTGATCGTTAGACACCGGGTGGGTTTTGTGCTTGGAGCGATTTAATATTATGTAAATATTTGCAAATACAATATTTACATAAAATATTGGGCCCGATTCGGGCGGCCGGGGGCTAGCTTGAAGGTGGAACCTTATGGCAGGTATCACGGTAGAGCAGATTGAAGCATGTGGCGTCGTCGGGGCGGGGGGCGCGGGCTTTCCGACCCACGTCAAGCTCAAGGGCAAGGCAGACACCATCCTGCTCAACGCCGCCGAGTGCGAACCGCTACTACATAAAGACAAGGAACTGCTGCGCCACTTCGGCCGGGAAATACTCGACGGGCTTGAGGCTGCCAGGCAGTTGGTCGGGGCCGAGCGCGCGATCGTCGGCATCAAGGGCAAGTACGAAGATGTGATCGATCTGCTCGCGCCGATGCTCAACACGCAGACCACGATCCAGAAACTCAGCGACAGCTACCCAAGCGGCGACGAATTCATACTTGTTTACGATTGCACACAGCGCATCATCGCGCCGGGCAACATCCCGCTCTCCGTCGGCTGCGTGGTGATGAACGTCGAGACTGCGATGAACGTCGCAAGGCAACGGCCCGTCACACGAAAGTTCTTGACCGTCGCCGGCGCGGTGGCGAATCCGGTGACGGTTGATGTGCCGATCGGCTGCACTTTGGCTGACTGTATCGAACTGGCTGGCGGCGCGACCTGCGATGATCCGTTCGGCCTGGTCGGCGGCGTGATGATGGGCAAACTCTGCACCGACTTCAGCCCGGTTGTCACACGCACGACCGGTGGTCTGATCGTCCTGCCCAAAGACCATCACCTCTATCGAAGATACGATGCAAGCTGGCAGCAGATCTCGCGCATCGGCGCAAGCGCCTGCGATCAGTGCTCCTTCTGCACGGAGTTCTGCCCACGATACCTGCTCGGCCATCCGATCGAACCGCACAAAGCGATGCGTTCGCTCTGCTTTAACGAGATGGGCGAAGCCAATGTCATCGGCACGGACTTCTGCTGCGAGTGCAACCTCTGCACGATGATCGCCTGCCCGGAAGACCTCGATCCGAAAAACATCTGCACGCAGAACAAGCGCCGCCGTGCATCGGAGGGTGTGAAGTGGCAGAATCCGCCGCACATCGAGACCCGGCCGAGCGTGCATTTGAATAACCGTCGCGTACCGATCGGCAGATTGATCCGCAAGCTTGGATTGAGTGATTTTAAGAACGTCGGGCCGTTGATCGAGCCGGGCGATGCGCCTGCGAAGGTATCTATCCCGTTGAGTATGCACATCGGCGCGCCGGCGGAGCCGACGGTGAAGGTCGGCGACACGGTGAAGGAAGGCGACGTCATCGGCAAACCGCCGGCAGGTAAGCTGGGTGTACCGATTCATGCATCCATAGCGGGGTGTGTGACGAACGTGAACGGCATGGTTGTGATCGAAGCTTGATTAAGCATCCCGGGTTGGCCGGGAGGAGTTGGCTATGAAACATCGTGCGATCGGCATGATCGAACTGACAAGCGTCGGGATCGGGTACCTGGTGCAGGACACCATGCTCAAGGCGGCGGACGTGCAGTTGATCCTCGGCCGAACCATCTGCTCCGGCAAATACATCAACCTTGTCGGCGGCGACGTTGCGTCCGTGCAGGCTGCGATTGATGCGGGTCTTGCAGTAGCGCCGGACGGCGTGATCGATCATGTGATCATCCCGCGTGTGCATGATTCAGTCTTTCCCGCACTCGGTCAGTCGGTGCAGCTGACAAGTAGCGCAGCGGATCACGCGGCGCCCGATGCGCTTGGCATCATCGAGTCGTACTCGGCTTCCGTTATCCTCGAAGCTGCCGACGTCGCTGCGAAGTCGGCGGACATCACGCTCTTCCGCATCCACATGGCGATGGCGCTCGGCGGCAAGGCATTCCTGCTCATGGCCGGCTCGGTTGCATCGTGTAATGCGGCCGTCGAAGCGGGCAAGGAAGTTGTCGTGAAGAAGGGACTACTCGTCAGCGCACTGACGATCCCGCGGCCGTGCAAGGAACTGATGGCGGAGTATTTGTGAGGCGAGCCATTAGCCGTTAGCCGTTAGCTTTTTTATCCAGACACTAGCCACCAGGCACCAAACAATGTCCACCAAATCACTTGATACCAAACTGCGTCAACTGGCTGAGAACCCTTCAGCCGATGTGTTCATTATCGCCGACGCCAAGGATGCGGATATGGCGTTTGGGATCTCCGCACCCGGCAAGAGCCCGGAACATCACGCATCCGAAGCGAAGTTCCGCAGCCTGGATGAGTACCGCAAGATCATCCGTGAAAACACGAGGCAAGGCCTTGTCGACATCATGCTCATGAGTGCCAGCACAAACGAGGTGCTTGCGATCCAGGAGGGTTTGTTCGCTAACAGCCACGTCACGCCAGCCATCCGCGCCAACGACACAACTGATATCTGGCTTGCCGGAACCGGTAAATACTCCGAAGAAAAATCCGTCCCGTTCCGCACAGCCGCTTTGGATTATGCGATGTGCGGCAAGTCTGTGTGTGATCCGGATGAGCCGGTCGTCGGCGCCGACCTCGGCTTGTATTCCGTCACCTTCAACAACGAGGTCGATGCGGACACACGCACGCTCGAAGCCTATGGCAAGTTCCGCCAGGAAGCCGAAGCGAAGGGATTCCGTCACTTTCTGGAAGTCTTCGCGCCCAACGCGCCGACCAAGCCGATCCCGGACCTTGGCCGATATCTCAACGACATGATCGTACGCACCCTCGCGGGGATTGCCGGCAAGCAGCGGCCACTCTTTCTGAAGATCCCTTACATGGGTGCACGTGCGATGGAAGAGTTGTCCTCTTTCGATAGTAAACTCGTCGTCGGCATCCTCGGCGGATCGGCGGGTACAACATTTGATGCATTCTTCCAGCTCTGGGAAGCACGCAAGTACGGTGCGCGTGTCGCGCTGTACGGGCGAATGATTAATCAGAGCGAACACCAGCTCACGTTCATCAAACACCTGCGCGCTATTGCCGATGGCCAGCTCGAGCCCGCCGAAGCAGTGAAGTCCTACCACGGCGCACTTCAGGGGCTTGGCATCAAACCTTATCGCTCGCTTGAAGAAGACCTGGGCTCAACATTACGTGAAGCCAACTACAGCGGTGGGGCGGGTAAGCCAGCGCCGAAGCCGCAGAGCGTTAAACCTGCCGCTGTCGCATCAGCGAGAAGTGCATCGAGTAATAGCGAGCCGGACTTTGAATCCATGACGCCTGCCGAAAAGGTACAGTGGAACCTCAAACGCTGGGACCGTGTCTTCGGAACGAACAACGGTAGCCATTAACGTGTTCGACTTGCACGTAATCACCTGGCTGACAAGGCTTCAACGTTAAGCATTTGGTCCACGCTAATCGCTTCAAGGTCCTGCGCTGCGATCGTTGCGCCGGGATGCGACTGTGCCGACCCGACCGCGAGCACGAACATGTCCGCTGCAATCGCCGCATCAACGCCGGCATCGGCATCTTCCACAACTAGACAATGCTGTGGCTCGATACCCATGCGCTGAGCGCCCAGCGAGAACACTTCCGGATCGGGTTTGGATCGCTTGATGTGTGTGCCGTCGACGATCACATCAAACGCATTATCCAACCCGATCGCTTTGAGGATGGGCTGCGCGTTCTTGCTCGATGAGCCGATCGCCATGCGGATATTGCGACTACGCAATTCTTCCAGCACGCGCATCACGCCGGGCAGGATATCGGCCGGTGTCAGCTTGGTAAGCAATTGCCGATAGTAGCCGTTCTTCCGCTCCGCCAATTCAAACTTTTGTTTGTCGCTGTATTCACGCGCCGCTTTTTCGAGAATGATCGCCAACGATTCCATCCGGCTGACGCCGCGCAAGCGCTCGTTGTCCTTGTGGTCGAAAGGGATAGCTTCTTCGTCAGCAAGCTGTTTCCAGGCTTGATAGTGATACTCATCGGTCGAAACGATAACACCGTCGAGATCGAAGATCACGGCTTGTACGGCAGACACAGATTGTTCCTTCCAATTACTGGATTATGGGATAGCCACGCCGCCGGGTGCGGTCGTGATACGTAAACCCTCAGTCAGTTCGTGTTGTTCGCCGTTGAGCGTCAGTGTGCCCTGAGCCTCGCCTTCGCGCGATTCCACTTCGATCGTGTGACGATCGTGCGACACATCAAGCCGAAGCGTGTAACCACGGAACACCAGCCGGAGCCTGATCGACTTCCATTCATCCGGCAGGCGCGGTTCAAGCGACAGGCCTTCGTCCGCCAGCTTCATACCGAGGAAGCCGTACATCACCGTCTGCCACGTCCCGCCGAGTGCCGCCGCGTGCAGGCCGTCTTCGGTCGCATCTTTCAGATCGTCCAGGTCCAGCCCGGCCGCCTTCATGAAGTAGTCGTACGCCTGCTTTTTTCGCCCGAGCATCGTCGCGACGATCGAATGCGTGTTGTAACTCAATGACGAGAAGTGAACCGTAATCGGTTCGTAGAAGTCGTAGGCATCGCGCTTCTGCTCCAGCGTGAATTCATCTTGAAGCAGATACATCAACATCACGATATCGGATTGCTTCACCACACGATGTGTGTGCCGCAATTCGTATGCTTCGTTGGTGGACATCTTTGAGAAGTCGAGCGGTTTTTTATCCAGCAGGAACTCATCCTGAAGCGGGACCTGCGTGCCCGGGATCATCGGGGCGCACATCCTGTCGGCCGCTTCGGTCCAGTTGGCAACCTCTGTCGGTCGAACTTCCAGCCGCTGCAGCAAGTCTTCGGTTTGACGCGGATATTGCCTGCGCATCTCGTCGATCCACTTGGCCGCGAGGCGCAGGTGACGTCGACACATGTAGCTACCGAAGCCGTTGTCCTTGCCGTGCTTCTCGATCTCGTCCGGGCCGACGGTGTTATGCAGGTGGTAGACACCTTCATCATCGACTTCCAGGCGCGACATCCAGAAGCGTGCGGATTCGAGGATCATTTCGAGGCCATAGTCGCACATGAATGCGCTGTCGCCCGTCGTGCGGACGTATTGATCGATCGCGTAAGCAATGTCCGCGTTCTGATGCCAGAGGTAATCGCCGATGTGCCACGGGCCTTGCTCCGTGCCCGTATCCGAATCGGTCATCCACGGGAAACATGCGCCGGGTGAATCAAGATACGCGGCCGTGCGCTTTGCGCCTTCGAGCGTGCGATGGCGGAAGACGAGCAGGTTGCGCGCGAGCTTCGGGCACGTGTGCAGGTACTGCGGCAGGAGGAAGGTTTCGCTGTCCCAGTAGTACAGACCGTGATAACGGTTGTAAGAGTACGCACGCGCGGGCACGCTCATGTTGTCGGTATGCAATGGCGCCATCTGCAGCATGCTGAACGTGCTGAACCGCAGATACGCCTGATCCTGCGCCGGCCCTTCGATCTGCACATCGCAAAGCTTCCAGAGCTTCTGCCAGACACGCTGCGAATCGTGCAGCGATTTGGTGTAGCCGGCCTCCGCCGAATCGGATACGACTTGTTTCGACTTTGTGGGCACGTTCGCTCGTTCGATGTCATCTCTCGAGCTGACCACAGCCAATGTGTGTGTTACGGTTTCAGCTTGGCCTTCATGCAGTTCAAGTTTCGCCTTCTGACGCAGCACCTTTGCATTTTGTGCGACGGTTGAGTATGTATCCGCATCAACCTGTGAGGTAATCGCAACAAGATGGTCTGAGCCGCGTGTCTTGAAAGAGAGCGTGGCACACCGTTCGTTTTCACACTCGATGCGTTGCTGTGTCAGCAGGTCCTGCGGGATGTGCGGCAGTTCACGATCACCGCAGCGGAAGTAGGTCGTGATACCGGCATCCAGTTCAAACTTCAGATTCGCGCTGCCCGACCAGTTTTGTGGTGTGATGCGGATGCGCTGCATCGCAAGGTGCGGCGTCGCCATCGACAGGAATCGCTCGAAACGCAGTTGCGTGCACTTACCCTTCGGGCTGTTCCAGATCAGCTCGCGCACCAGTTCGCCATTGCGCATATTCAACGAGCGCGTAAACGAAACAATGTCGCCCTTGGCTAAATCCAGCACCTCGCCATCAAGCTCGACTTCACAAGCAAATAATTCAGGCAACGTGATCATCGCCTGCATGGGCCACTTGTATTTGACGCGCGTCAGTTTCAACGCCGCCTGGTCCGTATGCCCGAACACACCCGCCAGGTAACCCTCTCGCACCGTGTCGGCAACCGTGTTGCTTTCCTCGGTATAACCGCGGATCCCCATGTAGCCGTTGGACTGCGTAAAGATCGTCTCATAATAGATATTACGATCAGGGTTCCAGCCGTCCTGCGTCAGGACCCACGGGTCTCCCTGCGTGTACCACGGCTGATTATTTTTGGCGGACTTCATACTTCAATTCTCCAAGAACTCATTTGGGCGTTTACCCGCAACGGCAGGTTGATACTCGGTCTGCACACCGCTTTGCCACATAGGCTGACCTTGATCGTCCTCCGCGTACTGCATCGAGGTGTGCTTCGGCGCATCTTTGCCGTAGATCAGTTCGTAGTAGTGATCGAACGCGCTTGAGAAGCTGTACGTCAGCCGATCGGTACGGAACGGATGCTCGGTGATCCATTCGGAAGTCGTCAGTGAAGCGACCGCTTGGCCGTCTCGCTTCACGACAGCAGTCACCGCGCCCGGCTCCATCTTGTAGCGCGTTATCGTCATGCCCGCGGGCACATCGCGCGGCTCGTGATCGTTGACATATAACGTGCCCGGTTCGCTCAAAAGCGTGATCACTTCGATCCCGTCTTCGACCTCAGGCCCGCCGATCGCACGCATCACACGCACCTTGATGTCGTAAGGATCGGGTTTCACATCGGCCCGGTACTTCTTGAAGAACACGATTACCGTATCGTCCGGCAAGTCTTCGTCGCTGCTTCGCCATTGTTCGAGATAATGCTTCAGCAGCAGCGCGAAACCGAAGTTGTGATTGATCTCCGGTGCCAGGTGATGACCCTCCGGGTAGTCGTTCCACGTTGTGAGGTTGATCAAAGGCGAGTCCAGATCGATCGCCATCTGCAACTTGTCGCGGAACGTCTGCGTTAAACCCGTGATCTGGATGTGCCGCTCAAGCTGATCCACACCCATTTCTACTGCGCGTTGATGGTCAAAGATCATCGCCCAGCTATCGATCGGGTGAACCTTCGAGCCATAGAACGCCGGATGCACTTCCTGGATGTACGTTCGGCCCCGTGCCTTGCATTGCTCGGCCACACGCTCCCAGACTTTCAAATCTTCGCCGACGCTACACCAGCCGTACACCGCCGGGAAGTAATCAAGCACCTTCTCAACGAACTTCGGATCGTTCGGCTGATCGAGATGGTAGAGGAAGACCGCTTCGGTCCCTGCGTGCTCCGCGATCTTGTCGAACACCGCCGCCGCCTTCTGTAATAGATGCTGGTTTTGGTAGATCTCCCACTGCTTACCATCGAGGTCTTCATTCACGATCGCGTCGGCAAGCCAGGTGTAAATCAGCAGCTTGCCGTCCGGCGTGCGTAACCAGTTATCGCTGTTGCCGGTCTTTTCCAGCAATCCACGCAGGTGTTCACCAAGTGTGCGCGCCTTCTGCTCGGTGGCCATATCGCTACCGCCGATCGGCGAGATGCAGAGCGTGAGTTTGAAGTCGAGATTGTTTTCCTTCGCCGCTTCAAAGAAGCTGAGGATAAATCGGTCATACCGATCGCGGAACGCATCGTCAGGCCCGAACGGGTAGTAGAAGTTGAATCCGTCCACGCCCAGCGTCTTCGCGGTTCGCATCTCCAACAGCGCCGCTTCCTTCATCGGAAGCAGGTCGGGATACAACAGCATCGGCACGGGCAGCGTCTGGAATATCCCACCAAGTTTCGCGGTGCTGCCTTGCGGGTCGTAAAGGTCCGGCGACATCCAGTGGCCGGTCTCGCCCTCAGGTGTCGGGATCATCCCGGTCATGTAATGCGCGATCACCAGTTTCTTATCCGCGATCGGCTTTGACAGTTCCGCGCGGTTCGGCTCAGGTAGCGTGAAGCCCGGGTCCACCTCAGCATGGCCCGCTCCCGCACAGCCTAAGCAGACCAGCACGCACGCAATCACGCAGACCAGGCGATGCAGATACCCGCCGGTTAGTTTCCGGCAAGACCCGGCGCGAGCTGTCTGGGTGCATTTTGAGTTGATGGTGCCGTCTCCAAGTGCTGAGGGTGTGAATGACCCGTAGGGATAAACCCGGGCCTTATCCTTGGCAAGAATCGGGGACAATCCGGCCCTCGCGTGCTATACTAAAGCTATAGATCTATTCTATAGCAAAAACGCTCTAACACAAGAGCGGAAGCGGAATACTGGAGGTCTTTATTTCGCTCAGATGGAGGTAAACAGGGGCAGATTATCCTAAATTCTCGACAAATTATAGCTTATGTGATATAGTATCAATATTAACGCGCGTCGCTTGTTACCAGGCTGTTTCACATGCCACCAAACACCAAATATCACGATGTCATGGACATCATCTGGCGTCGGATCGAGGCCGGTGACTACCTGCTAAACGACCTGCCGGGTGAGCGAAAACTCGCCGCCGACACGGGCGTGAGTTACATGACCGCGCGTAAAGCCGTACTCGCCATGATCAAGGAGGGCATGCTTGCCCGGGCAGAGAACGGCAAGCTCTACGTCGACCCATCCTATCGCCGTAGCAAGAGCCGGTTGGATGTCGTTTTCCTCTATCCCGCCTACCCATCCGATCACCTGAATCAATGCCGCCTGGCGGTGACCGAAGTTGCCAACCAGTGCGATGTCTCGATCCGCCCGGTGCAGTACGTGCACTGGGACGACCCGATCGTCTGGGATGCGCTTTCCGGCGCCGATGGCGTTCTGCTGATCCCCAGCACCGAAACCGTACCGCCGCACGTCCTCGAACGCTTTGCCGATTGCCATGGCAGGCTCGTCGTATTCGACGGCGAAATGGTGCATCACGGCATCCCGTCGATCCGCCTTTACCCGACATCGCATATCGAACAACTCTTCGAATATGCCTACCGACTCGGGCATCGGCATATCGACTTCCTAAACAGCCAGGGGCATAACGAAGAAATCGACCGCCGCGTCGAGCAGTGGCAGGAATGGTCCACGCGTCGTGGCGTGGAAAGCAAGATTTGGGACGAGCCTGCTCCGCCATACACCGACCCGACGCCGTACGCTTATCGCTTGGCCAAGCGTCTGCTTCGGACATGGAAGTCGGATGCGGGCCCGAGCCTGGTCATGTGCGCCAGTCAGCCCGCAGCCATCGCGACGATGCGCGCCTGCTACGAGCAGGGCGTTAACGTCGGACGCGACCTTTCCATCGGCGCGATCAACATCGTCAACGGCCGATACCTCTGCCCGTCGCTGTCCGGCCTGGACATGCCCGACATCGCGCCGCTGATGTCGCGCGTCTTCGACACCTTTGCCGAAAACGCCGGCAAGTGGGAAGGCGAACTGCTTCTTGAGCCGGACGATCCCGTGCTGTTCGAGGGCGAATCGATCGCAGCCATGCGTCAGCCGCCCAAACCCGTGCAGATGCGTAAAAGCACGCGCCGTAGCGCAACGATCAAGTAACCGATCGCAAAACACCTATAAATAAAAGCAAAAAAGCCCCTCGTTATTGAGGGGCCTTTTCTTTTATTGGCTTGGATGCGATCCGGAATCTAAGCGTGTTTGTTTAATCGATGTTGTTGTAGGACGCCCAGCCCCAGTGCACCATGTGGGCCGAGGAGCTTTGGCCTGCGTCAATAATCGGTCCGGTCTGAATGTTGTCGTTACCCGGGTAACTGTCGTGGCCTCGCGAGAAGACGTTGTCGCTGGTGTTATTGATTTCACCGATCTTGATGTTTTCGAAGATGGGCGATTCGCTGCGTTCGACGTGGTTGTCATTGAAAGCCAGGCCGACCGATATCTGCCCGAGCTTGCCGGAGTACATCCCCTGATAACTGTCGTGTTCGTAGTGGTCACCCTTCAGGCGGAACAGGCGATCGCACACAACCGGTGCGCGTGAGTTCATGGTTTCCTGCCACTCCTTCAGCGCTTCCTGGTACTTGGGCGTTCCGTCCATCGCGTACGGCCCTTCGTTGTAGCCCAGCTCGTTCAACGCATAGGAATAGTTTTCAACGGTGAACTCTTCGTTGTTCGTGCCGGTCCAGGCGTCTTTGGGATCGGCTTCAGAAGGATGGATCAGGTACGCGCTGGTAACCAGGTTCAGCCTGACCAACTCGGAGAAGCGGGCCTCCGGGAAGTTGCCTACTTGCCCCCAGCCGTGTGCCGGACTCGGATCAACAATCATGTCGTAGCCGCGGCTGAGCGACATCCATTGGTTTTTGCTTGCGTCGTAAGCGGTGTACCAACCCTTGTTGCCTTGGGCGTGCGTGACAAAAGCCTGGTGCATGCCGCGCAGTTGCGTGTTGCTTTGCAGTTTTTTGGCGCTGATCCGGGCGGCGCCCAGGGCCGGCAAAAGGATGCCCACGAGCAGGGCGATGATGGAGATCACGACCAGCAGCTCGATCAGTGTGAATGCATTAAACCGGTGACGGGTCATGCGAGTACCTCCAAGTCGGCCTCTGGGCCGGTTCGCACGTGCTGGCTGGTTTGCCCGATCACTGGGTTCATACAGCCATGATACGCGAGAGTTAATGTAGCACTAGTGCTATAGTAACCTATTCATCGGCCCTGTCAATACTCCAGCTGGAAAAAATCAAATTAATCCTCAGATCGTCAGCTTTTCCGGATGGACCCAATTCGGCAACCCATGAATCCACAAAAAAACCACGGCCAATTGCTCGGCCGTGGTGTATGTGGGTCATCGTTATAACCCGGATGCCTGAAAGCTGAATCGGGTTAATCTCATCCGCGTCGACGCAGTGCCAGCAGGCCTAGACCGCAGCCGGCAAATGCCATCGTGGTCGGTTCGGGCGTTACGCGCAGCTCTTTGAACGTCACGCTGTACGGGTATGGATACGTGTCATCGAAGCTGTTGGCCTGTACATGGAAGTACGCCACGCCGGTCGTATCAAATCCTGCGGGCAGGGTCAGTGGCACACTGGCGGTGCCGTCGAAGCCGGCCGCGAAGTTACCCAGCAGCACGCCCAGGTCATACACGCTCTGAAGGCCGTTCACGTCTTCCAGCAGGACAATCACGGTCGTGCCGTAGATCCCGCCGGAGTTGATGGCGAAGTCGATTTCGAGGGTGGGTTCGCCGGTGATGTCGATCCCATCGGGATAGTTGCCCGTGTCGTCGAAGTGGAGGCCGAAGCCGCCATCGACCACCTCCACTGTCCAGTCATCAGCGCCGGCGGTGATGACGGTTGAGAAGTTGGCGAACGCGCCACCGTTACCGCCGGTGGTGTAGTTATTGAAGTCTTCGATGACCACGGTGGCCTGCGAAGCAGATGCAGCGCCCAGCGTGGCAACGGCAGCGGCCAGCACAAACGAAGGTGTCTTAAACATGATCAACTCTCTCCTCTCCAAAGTGGTGTGAAGTGTGCGGCGGGAAGTCCGCTTGATGTTCCCCTTGAAAACAAATCCAGGACGGCAGAAAGAAAGCCTGAATACCTTACTGGACCATAGCATATATGCTATAGCATCTTCTGTCAAGCATTTTAAGCTGAAATCACAAAAACTCGGCCTGTCACCGCATGGTCACAGGTCGGCCTCGGAAAATGTGGGTTGATTGGGGGATTTAACGGGTTCGCAAACGACCCGACAGGCCTGAAACGCCCAATAGCAGCAAAGCCAGCCCCGAGCCCGGCTCTGGCGCCGCGACAGTGGGGGGCGTGCCGGCGTTCCAGTTGTTCAACACAACATCCAGATCGTCGAGCCCGACAAATCCATCGCCTGATGGGTCCGCCCGCGTGTCGCCGAATGGCACAACGACCTGGTTCCAATTGTTCAACACGATGTCCAGGTCGTTCAGCCCGACAAATCCATCACCATCCAGGTCGCCTTCCAGTGCCAGGCCGTTGACGATGTTCAGCAGTGCTTGTGCGCCATCGATATCAAGCGCCGCCAGCAGGGAAGCGACCTCGTCCAGCGAGTTCTGCTTCTCCGTGTTGCCGGCGTATTCCTTACGCGCCAGGTAGAGTGCGTGCACCAGTTCAAGCTCATCCTGACCGTAGGGCGTGCCGCTGTAGTCCTGCAGTTGGAGCAGGTAGTCGTAGCCGGTCTCAACGGTCGGTTCGAAGATCGTGCCTTCGCCGAAGTCGTTCCACGTCACTAACTGAAGGAAGTCGACCTCGCTTGCGTATTGGCCTGCCAGGTTCAGTGTTGTCGCGAGCGTCTGCCCGTCATCGTGCGGGATATTGAAGTACCCGCCGCCCGCGCCGCCTTCCGTGTAGAAGTCATCAAAGCCCGGGAACGCGCTGCCCGCCGCGACGCCCAGATTCGGCGCACGGTACTGATAGAAGTTCGACAAGTGGCTGGCGTAGTTATCCAGCGATTCATCTTCGTAGACCCAGGAATACTCCCCGTCCGCATTCACACCCGCATCACCTGATTCGTACCACAGCGGCAGGAAGTTCACATCTTCCCCCGCCTGCGCCAATATCTGCGTCCACTGCCATTCCTGCTGGAACGTGATCGGCCCAAACGACATCAACAGCGGATCGTCCCCCGAACCCAGCCGGATGTACTGCGAGTTGTTGAAGTAGTTGTCACGCAGGTAGGCGACGTTTGCCTCGGCTTGGCTTATGTTGGCGGAGAAACGGTCTTCCATCACGACCGCGAACTCCATCCCGAAGTCGTCCATCTTCTCGATTAACGCGTTGGAGCTGTTCAGCAGACTTGTGATGTCGCCGTTCGTGCCTTGCACGCCGTACCAGTCGATCAATACGCCGTCCACACCCGACAGTTTCATCAATAGCAGGTGATACTCGATCACATCCGGATCGCTCGAATCGTAAGGCCCGATCAGCGGGTAATAGTGCGAAGCGATGTCACGCTTTTTGCCGTCCGGATAGTTTGCATCATAAGTAATGTTGTTGGGGTTCTGGGTGTTCATCGTCCAGTGCCAGCCCCAATTGTTCGCGCCCAGGGAGTAGGGCGTCTCGAACCACGGCATGTAATGCATGTACAGCTTCTGTGAGTTCGTTTTCTGCACATCAGCCGCTTCGACGAAACTCGGCGACACACACAGCAAACCAATCAAAACAACAAGCAGGGGTCGGATCATCACGAAGCCTCAGGAGTCAACATCTTTTCAATCATCCCTCGCCACCGGGGCCCGGATGCTTATCGATCTTCTGTTACTAAGAATACGGCCGCACACCGTTAAGCATGCGGCCGCGGAGGATACATGTCGAGTACTTATTTGCGACGCAGTAACGCCAAGGCGCCCAGGCTCAGCAACCCAAGTGTCGCCGGTTCCGGGACCACGGCGGTGGCTGGAGGCGTGCCTGCATTCCAGTTATTCAACACGAGGTCCAGGTCGTCCAGGCCGACAAACCCGTCGCCCGAAGGATCGGCAGCAGCGTCTGCAGGCGGTACGGTCTGGTTCCAGGCGCTCAGGATGATATCCAGATCGTCCAGCCCGACGAATCCGTCACCATTCAGATCGCCTTCGAGGTCTTCACCGGGAACGTACATGCGGAAGTTCTCGAATGAGATGTCGTAGGGTACGTTGTTATCACCACTATCAACCTGAATATGGAATCCGATGATGTTTGAGGTGTCCAGCCCCGAGCTGGAGCCGGGATTGATCAGGCCCGTCGCGCCGGTGATGGGCACGCTGAGCGTGTAGGTTTCGCCGGGAAGCAGGCCGAACCATGAGTTTTCAGTGGTATTGATGACGTACTGCCACTCGGTGCCGTCGCCGTCCACGAGCGCGAAGACGACGCCGAGCCCGGCCTCTGCGTGTGCCTCGTCGACGGTGACGATCAGTTCGATGTCGGTTTCAGCCGAGGCGTCGACGCCATCGCCCAGGCCGTTCCATTGGCCACCGAAGCCTCCTGCTGATTCCACGCGGTAACTGGTAGGGCCGGCGGTCAGCGTAGCGGTAGACCAACTGCCATAGATGTCGGCACTATCCGGGATGGGGTGGTTGTCGAAGTCGGCAAGCAGCGTGCTGGCCGAAGCCGCGCTCGAGCAGAGCAGCAGTCCACCTGCCAGCGTGGCGATAGCAATATGACGGGCGGTTCCTGTTCGCATAACGCAATTCTCCTCCAAATGGATTGATATGGCTTAGGCTAACGCATCAACGAGTAAGGGTAATGCAAGCCTTGCTTTGCCTACCCTAAAGACGGCGTAGGGGCAGCCTGACGCCGCTTTCAACTATACCCCATAGCATACATGCTATAGGTTGGCCTGTCAATCATTTTTTCACATGTTTACCCCACGTAGCGGATTATCTCACCCCGCCCCTCGCCAGCGTGTACATTGGGCGTCCTGATACCGATGCGGCAGCGCTTTTGTCGGATAGATGGTTCACTGCGACGGGTTTAAACGTTGCCCCGTCCATCGGTATTGGTAAGTTCGGCTAATGTAGTAAAAGGAGCTTGTGATGGTGAAGGTAGGGGTGGTTGGATTGGGCATGATGGGCCAGAGGCATCTGGAGGCCTACAACCATGTGCCGGACGCTTGTGTGGTGGCTGTAGCGGACAAGGATGAATCACGCCTCGCCGGCCGCAAGGTGGACAGCAATGTAGAGAATCAGGCGCAAGACGGCTACGACCTTTCCGATGCCAAACGCTACACCGACGGCATGGACCTGATCAACGACCCCGATGTCGAGATGGTCGACCTTTGCGTCGTGACACCGCTGCATATCCCCTTCACACGCGCCGCGCTTAAAGCCGGTAAGCACGTATTAGTTGAAAAGCCGCTTGCACGCACCAGCGATGAAGCCCAGCAACTGCTCGATGCGGAAGCCAAAGCGCCCGGCCTCGCGATGTGCGCCCACTGCATGCGCTTCTGGCCCGAATGGGATTGGCTTAAACAGGCTATCGACGGTCAACGCTTCGGCAAGCTGCTCTCGCTTCGGCTTGAACGCAAGGGCGCTATCCCCGGCAACCCGTTCTACCACAACGGCAAAGTCTCCGGCGGGGCCGTGTTCGACCTGCACGTCCACGACACCGACTTCATCCAATACCTCTTCGGTCCGCCACGCGAAGTTAAAAGCGTCGGCTACGCCGGCCCAAGCGGTGCGGTGGATCACCTCACCACGTTCTATCAGTACGATCACGTGCCGCAGGTCGTCGCCGAAGGGGCGTGGGTCGCGTTCAGAAAGTACCCGTTCCAGATGCGCTACGAGGCCGTCTTTGAAAATGCGATGGCGAGCTTCGACTTTACACGCGATCAGCCCCTGTTGCTTTTCGAGCAGGACATGGAGCCGGTCCCTGTGGAAGTACCAACCGGCCAGGGCTACGAGCACGAACTTGCCTACTTCATCGATTGCATCAAGACCGGCGAAAAACCCGCCCGATCATCCTTACGCACCGCCATGCAGACGCTCTGTATCATCGAAGCGGAAGTCGCCAGCGTTACCTCGGGCCGGCCCGAAGCCGTGCGATTGATCTCCTGATAACATTACCCAACATTATTTTGGCTTCCCACCCTCATCCATCCAGTGAGTTTGGATAGTTATGCTAGAACCCGTCCACTTCCCGCAGTTCATGGCCCCACGCCTGCAGGCGACGATTCAAAGACTCGAAGCGTCTGTCTGGTCCGTCCAGAAGACGCCGATCCAAGTCAGCGCAACCGTTTCAAGTCCTGACATCGTCGACGCCCCGGCCGCCAAACGCCTGACGTATAAACCCGTGACGCGCCTGCCGCAGTTCTGGGGCAGGATGTTCGACCAGCGCTGGTGGAAACTGAAGCTGCCCAAGAAGAAAGCCGGTAGCGCCACGCGTTACCTCTACTGGACCGATCAGGCCGAGGCTACTGTCTATCACGAGGGCGAACCGATCTTCGGCATCGACCCGGGTCACAAGTATTGCCCGATCCCCGATGATGCACGTGAACTGTTGATCGAATCCACCTGCTGCCGGACCGGCGTCTGGGTGCCCAGCAACATGGCGCCGATGTCTACACACGGCAGCGAGTTTAACGGCGCGTTCCTGGCAAGCCGTGATGACGATGCCTGGCACGCCATGATCGACTTGAAGGTGCTGACCGAAACGCTGTCGCTGATCCATCTGCCGGACTACCCCGCAAGCAATCAGCCAACCGCGCCGTTCGGTTACCGTCCGCCGATCCATCAGGCGCCGCCCGTTTACCGCACCGTGCTTCGGCAGCTCAACGACGCGATCGATATTTATGAAAACCAGGGACCGGCCGCGCTGCGACAGGCGCTTCGCAAGATCTATCGTGATCTGGACATCCCCAAACGCTCGCACACCGCGATCCTCACCGGACACGCCCATATCGACCTCGTCTGGCTCTGGCCCAAACACGTTGCTCGTTTTAAAGCCGTGCACTCCTTCGCCAATGTATTGTCCGTGATGCAGCGCTACCCGAAGTGCCACTTCGGCTACTCCCAGCCCGCCAGCTACCAGGACACGCAGCGCCTCGCGCCGGGATTGATGCAGCGCGTCCGCGAAAAAATCCGCAAGGGCAACTGGGAAGCGACCGGCACGATGTATGTCGAATCCGATACGCAACTGCCTTGCGGCGAAGCGCTCGTGCGTTCGTTTGAGCTTGGTCGAAAAGGCTTTTTAGAACTGAACGGCAAACGCCGTCGTCAAGACCCGGTCGTCTGGCTGCCCGATACCTTCGGCTACTCCGCCAGCATCCCGCAGATTATGGCCGGCTTCGGCATCCCGTACTTCTACACCACTAAAATCCACTGGGGCAGCGCCACCCAACTGCCTTACACCAGCTTCCGCTGGCGCAGCAACGACGGCTCCGAAGTCCTCACCCATATCATCCAGAGCCACTACAACCAGGAAGCCAAGCCCGCGCAATACCGCGACATCACGCTCAAACATCAGCAGGCGGACGTCCATCCTGAAGTACTCATCCCGACCGGTTACGGCGACGGTGGGGGAGGGCCCAACGATGAAATGGCGGAACGCGTCGAACGCCTGAGTAAACTCGGCCTGCTCGGTGAAGCAGCAAGCGTGCCCGATGCGAAGTGGGGACGTATCGATCAGTTCTTCGATCGCTTAAACAAGCAGCGCAGCAAACTGCCCACGTGGCACGGCGAAATGTTCCTGCAATACCACCGCGGCGTTCATACTACGCACGGCGATCTCAAGGCCGCGTATCGTTCTGCGGAGCGAGCCTTACAGGTCTGGGAAGCGGTGCGATGCGCGACCGGCAAAGGACCCGTCGACGAACGCGCGTGGAAGACCGTCGTCTTCTGTCAGTTCCACGACTGCCTGCCCGGCAGCTCGATCCATGAAGTCTGCGCCGAAGCGGTGGAGGAATTACAGGCCGTCGCCGATTGTGCTACCAATCAGGCGCAGGCGGAATTGAATTCAAAAAACGGCAAGTCTTGTATCTTCAACCCGCTCGCGTTGCCCAATTATCACGTGACGGATGAAAAGGTGTTAGTCGCGCCACCGCTGGCCGGCGTGCTTGAGTCTGAGCTTAAGTCGGTCGCCGCTTCTCCGCCTAAAGCCACGAAGCATACGCTGGAAAACGAGCATGTTTCAGTGCAATTCGACCTTGCCGGACAGATCACGTCGCTGAAGATTGATGATAAACCCATCCAACTGGACGCCCCCGGCGCGCAGCTCTGGTCCTTTGCCGACAAGCCCGTGCAGTACGACGCATGGGACATCGACCGCCCGACATTAAGTAACGGCGAACGTATCTCAACACCCGCCAAAGTCACGATCGAAAAACGCAATACGCTCAACGCCGCGGTCTGTTTTTCGCGCAACATCGGCAAACAAAGCCAGGCAACCATCCGTTACCGCATCGACCCGGCCCGACCGGTCCTGCTTATCGACTTCGACATCGACTGGCAGGAACCGCAGACGCTTTTAAAGATCGCGTTCCCGACAAGCTACCGCGGGAAGATGGCGCGTTACGGCTCGCCGTTCGGCAGCACGTTGCGTTCCCAACTCTCAGGCACGATCGAAACCGATGCGATGTACGAAGCCCCCGCCAGCCGATGGGCCGCAGTCACCAACGATACCGAAACCGACGGCCTGTCTTTGATCAGTGAATCCAAGTACGGCTTCGGCTGCATGAACGGCCTGCTGCACCTGAGCCTGCTGCGCAGCGCCAAGATCACGCAACCCGTCACCGGCCCGCCACGCCGACGCGCCAAAGGTCAACGCGGCGACGTCCCCATCTACTCCGATCTCGGTAAACACACGATCCGCTTGGCGGTGGGGCGGTACGACTGCAATAGTCCTGTTGAGCAGCAACCCGCCGCGCTGGCTGAGACATTATTCAATCAGCCGTTTACTTACTCGGGTAAACCTGTCAGTGCGGGTCTGCGCGCAATCGAGACAGGCCCCGGCGTTGTGCCCGCATGGGCTAAGCCGATCAAGCCCGGCTTGTGGTCACTTCGTCTGCACGAAATACTCGGAAGAGCCGAACGGTGCAAAGTACAAACGCACGAGGCGGCCGCTCTCACTCGGCTCGATCTAAACGATAAGCAGCAGACACGGGTTACTTCTAGAGGATTAACCGTCAAGCCCTACCAGATCGTCAGCGTTGGTATCACACGACATTAGCCGGGGATATTCATGGCCGATTCAAGTAAAAGCCAAACCGAGCCGTTACCCAATGCACCACGCGCGCTGTCGCTTGATGCGCTGCGTGGCCTGGCGATCCTTGCGATGTGTCTGTCCGGCATGGTGCCCGAGGGATTGCCCAACGCGATGTATCACGGCTATCACCCACGTTTCCTGCCGGATGCACAGGGCGTCTGGCAACAGTTGGCAGACCCATACACGAGCCGCGCCTGGTGGGCGGCGCTCACATGGGTTGATTGTGTGTTCCCGTTCTTCCTGTTCGCGATGGGCGCGGCGATCCCGCTTGCGCTGGGGCGTAAACTCGACAAAGGCGTTTCGCCTTGGCGTGTTGCGCTGGGGGTACTTGGCCGAGGGATCACGCTGATTGGTTTTGCGATCTATATCTTCCAGGTGATCCCGCGGGTGATCCAAAACCCGCCATTAACCAGTACGTGGTGTCTTGGCATCCTCGGGTTCATGCTATTGTTCCCGGTCCTTACCCGCCTGCCCAGAACCCTGAACCGTGGAACTGTTCTTGCGATCCGATTATTCGGCGTCGCCGCGTGCATCGGTTTTGTGACATATCTCAACATCGGTGACGGCGAAGCGTTTACCTATGCTCAGAATGACATCATCATCCTGCTCCTGGCGCACATGGCGATCGCCGGCTCGCTCATCTGGCTCCTCACCCGGCAACACATATTGTTGCGTCTGGGCACATTGGTCCTTGTCTTTATCGCGCATGACAAAGCCATGCTTTATATGGGCGGCGAATCCTACCTCAACGGTTCGCCCTGGATCGACTGGATCGTCTTTGCCCCCGAAGGCTGGCTGAACCTGACATGGATTAACGATCATCTATCGCGCAATATCCTGCCGGGCCTGTTGGATATTTCCGTGTTATATGACTTTACGTGGTACAAGTTCCTCTTCGTCGTGATCCCCGGCACGATCGTTGGGGACCTGTTGCGTGCTTACATGCAATCCAAGCCAACGGATTCACCCGACAAGCAGCGCGGCTGGGGCGCGGCGCGTTACTTTGCGATGAGTTTTGTTTTTGCCGGGTTGCTGGTGGTGAGTCTGATCGGGCTGCAATGTCACGATCGTGTGTTGTTTGACATCGCGGGCTTCAAGGTCATTACACCTTGGGCGACGTGGTTGGGCGTGTTGCCGTTGATGGCGATCGGCCTGCTGCTCGTCAATGAGCCGGGCGATCCGAAAGCGAAGTTTACGTGTTCCCTTTTCTGGTGGGGTTCAGCCTGGCTGGTCCTCGGGCTGCTCGTTGAACCATTGGAACGTGGTATCACCAAGGGTGAACCTTCGACCTTGAGTTTTTATTGGGTCACCGCCGGGCTGGCGATCCTGTTTCTTGGTGCGCTCTTTATCTGGATCGATGTGCTTGGTTTCAGGCGGACGGCTTCCCTGTTCGTTATCAACGGGCAGAACCCGATGCTCGCCTACGCAGGCATCCGTGGCCTGCTTGGCCCATTCATCATGTTGCCACTGCTTGCGCCGCTGGTCGGCAAAGTCGCGACGATTAACGACCCGACCATCAACGGCTGGATGTACAGCCTGCTTGGGCCGAACCCCTGGATGCTCTTCATCTGGGCGGTCACTCAAACGCTCCTGCTCGGGATCGTTGTCGTGATCTTTACACGCATGCGCATCATCTGGCGAAGCTGACACTTTGCTGCAACATGACATTGCATATCAGCCGACAGTACCGGATTGGTGCGGTCGTTTTGTCTGGTTAAACTGTGGGATTGAAACGGGCGTGATCGATCAATCATGAATCCAAGGCGGATGAATCTTGCCGGTGACTGATACACAAACATTCAAGCCGCAACCAATGACATCGCGGGTCTACTTCCCGCTATTGCTGTTGTTCTTTGTGTCCGGCTCAAGCTCGCTGATGTTTGAGACGCTTTGGCAACGGCTCATGGTCCTTGTGTTCGGCGCAAGCGCCCCGGCTACGGCCGCGATCCTCATCGCGTTTTTCCTCGGGCTCGGCCTCGGCAGCTTCATCGGCGGACGCATCCTCGAACGCTTCGATCGAGCATTGCTTTTCTACGCCTGCGTCGAGTTCTGGATCGGCCTGTGGAGCCTGGCTGTGCCGGCGCTGCTCGGCGCGATGGGGTTGCTGCTGATTGAGTTCGGCGATTCCAACCAGATCACCGCGCTGCCTTACCTCGTGCGCCTGCTGTTGGCGATCGCGATGGTCCTGCCCGCGACGCTCGGCATGGGCGCGACCATCCCCGTGATGAACCGCCTGATCCACGAGCACGGCCGAGGCATCGGCTACAGCACCGCGCTCGCCTACGGCATCAACACGCTCGGGGCCGTCGCGGGCTGCTTGCTGACCGGCATCTTCCTGATCCGCTCGCTCGGCGTGCAGAACTCGCTCTACGTCGCATCAGCATTGAACCTGTTCGTCGTTGTCATAAGCACCGCGCTTGTCCGCTACTCACCCAAACGAAGTAGCGGACAAGTAGATGCACCCGAATCAATACAGGATCAACCAACGCCACAGTCGCTGGCAGACAGCAAAATCATCCACCTGCTTCTGCCTTTCTACATCGTCTCCGGCTTCCTCGCGCTCGGCTACGAAATCGTCTGGCTGCGCATGCTCTCGCTGTTCACCTCTACCAGCACGACCACCTTCGCGATCGTGCTCGCCGTCTACCTGACAGGCTTCAGCCTCGGCAGTTTGCTGCTTTACCCGATCCTTTCAAAACGCATGTCCGGTGTGCGCGTGTTTGTTATCTCGAACCTCATGGCGGGGATCAGCACTTCGCTGCTCTTGCCGACGTTCTATCAATTTCCATTCATGCGGTTCAAGATCGCGTTCCCCGATGGAGAAATGGTCCCGGTCACGTTGTTTCGCGCGGTACTTGTTGAAGGACTCATGGCAACGATCATGATGTTCTTGCCGACGATTTTCCTGGGCCTCGCGTTTCCCGCAGTATGTCAGGCGTTGATATCGACCGGCAAAGAGCTAGGCAGAAAGAGCGGGCTCTATTACTTCGCTGGCAACCTCGGTTCCGCGATCGGTGTCGGCGTCACAGCGCTATTGCTCCTCCCCGCGATGGGCCTGATCGGTTCATTGCTGCTGCTTTGTGTGATCGGGATCGCGGTCGGGCTTATCACGCTTGGGCTTTCCCCGGATAGACCTAAACGCATCATGCCCTACGCCTTGATCGTCATCTACGTCGGCACGATTCTGACCTACGGCTCGCAGATGTTGCCATTCGTGCGTGATGGCAAACTTGAGCGCATCAAAGGCCAACTCACTTATCACCCGTTCGGCCCGACATGGGATACCGCCTCCGGCATCCGCCAGTCCGACATCCTCCGCTACAAGAGCGGCCGGAGCGCCACCGTCATCGTCAAAAACGTCACGCTTGCCTCCGAGCCCGATGCACCATTCAACGCGCTTTACATCGACGGCCTGCACGTCGCGTCCACGCACATGCACTCGACCATCGATGCCAAAATGCTCGCGCACATCCCGCTGCTGTTGCATCCCGACCCCAAGTCCGCGCTGACGGTCGGCTTCGGCAGTGGTGGCACGTCCTGGTCCATGACGCAACACGTCATCAAAGCGACCGCCGTCGAGATCGAGCCTGAGGTGATCCGTTCTGCGAAGCTTTTTGCCAATCAAAACCACGGCGTACTCGATGAGCCGAACTTCGAGCTTATCCTCAACGATGCACGCAACCACCTGCTCGTCAGCGACCGCAAGTACGATGTCATTTCCACCGACGTAACCAACCTGCAATACCGCCAGAACAGCTCGCTATACACGCGCGAATACTTCCAGTTGATGAAGGATCGGCTGAGCGACGACGGCATCGCCTGTGCGTGGATCCCGATGATGGCGATCAGTGATGAAGAATTCAAGATGCTTCTTCGCACGTTCGGCGACGTCTTCCCGCACGCGTCGCTGTGGTACATCGACTATTCCCAGACTAACTTCGGCATCCTCATCGGCACGCCGGGCCCGATGACGTTTGATATGAACCGCATCCGCGACTACGCATCATCGCCGAAGATCATGCAGGACCTCGAAGCCATCGGATTGCAGGACCCGGTGCAGATCCCGCTTTGCTTGTATCTTGATGAAGAAGGCTACCACCAATATGTCGGTGACGGCCTGCTGCACACCGATGACCATCCTTATCTCGAATTCATGTCCGCGGTCAGCTATTACAACTTCAACGTCGATGATGAGTTCGGCAAACGCGTGGCCGGCATCCGGCCGTTCCGCCCGCAGTCCATCGCGTCGATGCTTGTGAATGCTGACCAAGTAGAAACACAGCGCTTCGAGCACTACGAACGCATCCACCGCATCTGGGCCAGGGCGGTCTGGCTCAAGTACTTCGATCGCGACATCGAGGCATCCGATGCCAACGAGCAGATGCTTGCCATCATCGACGAGGTGCTCGCGATCGATCCCGACTTCAAGCCCGCACTCAAGCTGCAAAGCGAAATGCGGCCGTAACCTATGCTTGGGCTGTTTCGACTTCGGACTAACCCCTATTCTTTCGTGTATTTGTCTTGCCCGGTATTTGCATGCCTAAAATGATGGCATGACAACGATGAGTACACCCGACACACAGATCACGACCCTGGGCGAGCTGCGGGCAAGCGGCTGGAAGAGCAGGCCCGTCAAGCAGGAGCTTCAGGAAAACCTCATCGCTGCGCTCGAGCGCGGCGACGAGCTGTTCCCCGGCATCATCGGCTACGAGGACACCGTCATCCCCGAACTGATCAACGCGATCCTCGCCGGACACGACATCCTCTTTATGGGCGAGAAGGGCCAGGCCAAGAGCAAGCTCATGCGCCTTCTGGTCAACTTCCTCGATCCGTATTTGCCGTACCTCGACATCCCGGCCGATTTCCACGGCGGGTGCCCCGTGCATGAAGACCCGTACCATCCGATCACCTCCGCCGGCCGGGCGTATGTTGCTCAGCACGGTGATGAAGACACACCCATCGCTTGGTGGCCACGCGAACAGCGTTACGCCGAACGACTTGCGCCCGGCACGAAGTTCGCCGATGTGATTGGTGAGATCGATCCCGCCAAGCTCGCCGCCGGTTCGAGCATGTCCGCCGAAGAGGCGCTGCACTTCGGATTGATCCCGCGCATGCACCGCGGCATTTTCGCGATGAACGAAGTGCCCGACCTTGATGAACTCGTGCAGACAGGCCTGTTCAACATTCTCGAAGAACGCGACGTGCAGATCCGCGGCTATCCCGTCAGCTTCGACATCGATGTCTTCGTCATGTTCAGCGCCAACCCGCAGACATACAACCGCTCGGGCAAGGTGATCCCGCAGCTCAAGGACCGCATCGGCACAACGATCCAGACCCACTACCCGCGCAGGCGCGATCTTGGCGTCGAGATCATGATCCAGGAAGCGGGTATCGAAACCGAAGGTAAGTACCCCGTCATCGTCCCGCGTTTCATGGCTGAAGTCTGCGAACAGATGGCGGTCGTCGCACGCAAGAGCAAGTACGTCGATCAGGCCTCCGGTGTCTCCGCACGTTTCAGCATCGCCAACTACCGCACGATGATCGCTAGCGCGCGTCAGCGTGCGATCCGCATCGGTGAGACGCCGGCCGTACCGCGCATCAGCGACCTGTCGCACTACCACGCCTCGGCTCTCGGCAAGCTCGAACTCGACATGATGGGCACACACCAGATGACCGAACACCAGGTGCTCGAAGCCATCGCCGCCGAAGCGATCCGCGACGTCTTCGATGAATACGTCGACGAGCACGGCCTCGATGAAATCACCGACATCTTCGGGCAGGGCGTCAAGATCGAAGTCGGCGACATGCTCCCCAGTTCGCACTACGCCAACCTGCTGAAGCGCGTGCCCCCGGCCTGGGAAAAAGCGTTTGAAGTGAACCCGGCCGAGGACGAAGCCGTCCGCGCCTCCTGCGTCGAGTTTGTGCTCGCTGGCTTATACGCTACCGACCGTATTAGTAGAGCCGAACGCCACGGGCGGATCGAGTATGAGACTTGATTAAACCGCGAAGGCGCGAAGAGCACGAAGAAATCCAGGAATTAGCCACCGATGAACACAGATAAACACGGATTTGAACTTGGATTCAAATCACGGAATCAAATTGAATTTCCTATCTGTGTCCATCTGTGTCCATCCGTGTTCATCTGTGGCCGTTTTTATTTTCCTCTTTGCGCTCTTCGCGCCTTCGCGGTGAATAATCGATATGAGTAACAAAGACCATCCATCACGACCGCTCGGCGGGTTGATACACGCATACCAGAAGTTCGACCCCAAGCGTTTCCCCAGCCCGAGCCAGCCTGAGCCGGACATCGCCTCGGCTGCGTTCGATCATATGATGCGTTTCGGTTCGCTGCGCAGACTAACACCCGAAGAGTTGGCCAACGCGATCATGCTCGACCCTTCGCAGATCGCCGGCCTCGGTCCGAGCCTCGAATCACTGATCGAGATGCTCGAAGAGCGCAAGCGAAAAATCCTCGAAACCTACGAGACGTCGGAAGCAATCAAAGAAGCTGAAAAGGAATACATGGACGCCGCCATGCAGGCGCGTGTACCTAAGCGTTTTCAGAAACCATTCATGCGGATCATCCGCGATCAGCAGATCCGTGACCTCGAACGTTTATGGTACGGCGTCGAACGCTCCGATCCACCGTTTGCTGCGGACCTGCTGAACATCACCGAACGCCTCGGCGACAAGTACCAGGTCGAAGAACTCGACGCCAACTACGACTTCACCGGCCGCGTCCCCATGGATGTCCCGCGTGCGCTTGAAGTCAAAGAGGAACTCGAAACCATCGATCAACTGCTGGAGCAGTTGCGTGAAGCGATGGAAAACGCGCAGGTCGCCTTGATCGATATGGAAGCCTTGGCGCAGTTCGTACAGGAAGCTGACATCGAACAACTGCAAGGCCTGCAACAACAGGTCGAAAACTACATGCGCGAGATGGCCGAACGCCAGGGCCTGGAGATCGATGACGCGGGCAACTATCAACTCACGCCCCAGGCCTACCGCACGTTCCAAGGCAAACTGCTCCAGGAAATCTTCGCCGACCTCGAAGCCTCACGTTCCGGCCGACACGAAGGCAAAGTGACAGGTGAAGGCGCAGTCGAGCTGCCACGCACCAAGGCCTACGAATTCGGCGACTCCCCGACACACATGGATGTGCCCCAATCCATGATCAACGCCATGCTGCGCGAATGCGCCAACAATCCGCCGCCTTGGGAAGCCGGCGCCAATAAAGGCAGGATCAACCTGCGTTCCGAAGACATCGAAATCCATCAAACGCGAAACACACCCAAGTGTGCCACCAGCATCATCATGGATATGTCCGGCTCGATGCGATACGACGGCCTGTTCATCGACGCCAAACGCATGGCCCTGGCGATGGACGGCCTGATCCGTCGCGAATACCCCGGCGATTATCTACAGTTCCTGGAAATGGCAACCTTCGCCAAGCCCAAACACATTTCCGAAGTCCCGCAGTTAATGCCCAAGCCCGTGACAATCTATGACCCGGTTGTACGTTTGCGCGTGGATATGAGCCGTGAAGATGTGACCGAATCGATGATCCCGCCGCACTTCACGAATATCCAGCACAGCTTCCGTCTTGCCCGGCAATTCCTCGGCGCACAAGATACGCCCAACCGCCAGATCATCCTCATCACCGACGGCCTGCCCACCGCACACTTCGATGATTCCATGCTCTACCTGCTTTACCCACCGGACCCGTTGACGGAAGAAGCAACCATGCGCGAAGCCATGGCCTGCGCGCGTGAACAGATCACGATCAATGTGTTTCTGGTCCCGAGTTGGAGCCAGTCCGAAGAAGATGTGCGCTTCGCTCAACGCATGGCCCAGGCAACCAGCGGCCGCGTCTTTTTCACCGGCGGCCATGACCTCGATCGCTACGTCCTGTGGGACTACGTGAATAATCGCCGCAAAATCATCGGCTAAGTAAGCATCCTGCTAATCAAAGCCAAAACATTTGCCACGGATGAACACAGATAAACACGGATTCAAACAGAATGAATCCATGTATTTGATTCTTATCTGTGTTTATCCGTGTTCATCGGTGGCTAATATGCATTTTCCGTAGATCCAATCACCAACTATTTTTTCCTCCAGAATCTCAATTTATTAAACTTATGACCACTCGCTGCAATAATTTTGCATGAATTCACGTATTTACTGTTGCACAACGGCCAATGCGCCGATATAGTTCTCGCCAGTTAATAGTAACTTCTAACGAAGTAGGTGAACCGATGACCCTCAGACAGCAAAAACTGAATACATACGAACGCACGTCCTGTGCGTCGATGCTGTCTGGCGGCATCTGGGGCGATCCCGCAAATCTCGCGGGGATAGCCTCCGCGGCCCTCAGTTACCTGGGTATTTTCGGGCACGCGTTATGCGTGCAACTACCAGGGACACAGGCCGCCGGCCAAGGCCGATCAGGGCGATTTATGCCCGCCGATCGACCTGCCGCGTAAGCCCGCTTCTCACGACGCACAACCTGACGCAACGAGCCGTTCGATACGACGTAAATGTCGTTATTCATTGGCCTTGTGGTGCAGTGGAAGCACGCCGCCCTTTCAAGGCGGAGCCGCGGGTTCAATCCCCGCCAAGGCTATTGGTTATCCCATGGTCGCGTAGATCAGCGGTAGATCACCTGCATGACAAGCAGGGGGGCGCTGGTTCGAACCCAGCCGCGGCCATTCAAAGTTTGAGTGTACAAAAGAAAGGAAGATCGAAAACAACCAATTCGCGATGTAGCTCAAAAGTGTAGAGCACGCCCTTCATACGGGAAAGGTTGCTGGTTCAAGTCCAGCCATCGCGATTGAAAAGTAGATAGCGGTGTGGAGGAGTTGGTTCCTTGCCGGGTTCATGTCCCGGAGACGCGGGTTCAAGTCCCGCCGCCGCCATTAACAACCGTCCCTGGAAGATTACTTACGTGTGAGTAGCGCGAGTGACAAAACTTCCGGGGGCTGGGGAGAGGCTGAGAGACGGGGGTATATCCCTTCTCGGCCGAGACAACCCGAAAGTGGCGCACCGATCGGTGCGACAAAGACGGCCAAAACCGTCCACGCGATCGGTGCGCCAACGATGCCGCGTAGCTCAGCGGTAGAGCATCCCCGTTACATGGGGAAGTGCGTCGGTTCAATCCCGACCGCGGCGACTTTTAACCCGATCCCCGGAAGCATTCCTTCCGTGTGAATAACACGAGGGAAAAACTTCCGGGGATCGGGGGGGCGCTGGTTCGCTTAGCGGGTAAAGCGCTCGGTTGAAGCCCGGGAGCCCCCGGTTCGAATCCGGGACCAGCGGCTTAGTCGGCTGTGTTTACAGCCACACGTTCATTGACAAGTTAAGAGTGGATGGATGTAAAAAAATCGCAAGCCCCGTCGCAATCGGGCGGCGGGGCGATGCGCTTTGTTACAGACTTGACCCGTAGCTCACCGGCAAGAGCACCCGCCTGATAAGCGGGGGGCAAGAGGTTCAATTCCTCTCGGGTCAATTGTTTTAATGCTGCCGCAGCTCGGTCGGAAGAGCACCCGCGTGGTAAGCGGGCGGTCACGGGTTCAAAACCGGGGGCTCCCGTCGGTAGCTTTGTGCTGTATTAACCTGTATTAGCCACCGATGAACACAGATAAACACGGATTACGATCTGAATGAGATATTTTCAAATCTTATCTGTGTTCATCCGTGGCTAAAAATACTTTCTATTCAGATTGAAGCACGGCGCCGTAGCTCAATCGGCAAGAGCACTTCCCTGTCACGGAAGAGGTCACGGGTTCGATCCCCGTCGGCGTCGCTTTCCCCCGGAAGTTTCCCCCCGAAAGTTCCCCGCCACGGTAGCTCAACTGGCAGAGCAGCGGTCTTGTAAACCGCAGGTCGTCGGTTCAATCCCGACTCGTGGCTCTTTGCTCAAAGGCAGGTGCATCGTGCTCACAAAACAAACAGTTGATCAGGCGATACGTGTACAACAGATTGTCTACGCATTCATCGATTGGCTCCGTGATGCCCGTTTCAAAACCGGCCTGCGGTTCGACCACGACCACAAACATATACCTGAGTGCGAAGCTGCTGCGGATTGGCTTGTGAATAACCGCGGCGTTATCCCGGAAGAACTACTTCCTCATGATGCTGACATGGTTGCTTACACAAGCATGTTAGTATCGTTCGGACATACCTCCGCAGATCACCCATTGCGGCAAACACCGGTTGATATTCATTGCAGTTGCCGGTTCTGCAATCGACTGATCTGGCGGCTGGGCGAAAAGGTTTACCCACGCAAACGTGATCGCGATATGGCGAGGGTCTTGAAGCTGATGACGTTACGTGATCTTGTTGCATCGAACGGCTGGCCTCTCGTTGAAGCCGACCTCGAACAGATCGTGACCTGGACGGGTAACTTCGGCCGGGACCTGGCACGTGTATCGTATGGCGCGGAATTAGTCCGTCGTTGTCGTTTTTCGGAGAACCGCCATCGGTACAAATTCCCGGGTGTCGGCCTGGTGATCCTTTGGCGCGAGGTGGCCTACGATGAGCATGGCCACATTCCTCGTGATTTTCGACTTCACGCAGACCATGTGCTCGCATCGCAGCGTCGTGTTGTTGACACGATCAATACATACATCGCCCGTCGGTTTGCATAACGCCGTCGGGTACTTCACCCCGAAGCTCAAGCGGATGGGCGCCGGACTACGAATCCGGAAGGTGCAGGTTCGAATCCTGCCGGGGTGGCTTTTTGCATAGGCTTGAGGCGTGAGTCTTGAGGCTTGTACTTTCCCCCTCTCCCCTCGGGAGAGGGCCGGGGTGAGGGCCGGATTCATTGTGTATTCGTATGCAACATGATCGAGCGGGTAATCCAATTGAATTGGTACTTCAGATCGAATCCCCCGACCCGTAGCTCAGTGGCAGAGCGGGTCCCTTATAAGGGCCTGTGCGTGGGTTCGAGTCCCGCCGGGTCGATCGGGCTGTAGCTCAACCGGAAGAGCGGCCGGCTTTGAACCGGCAGGTTGCGGGTTCAAATCCCGCCGGCCTGTTTAATCTCACATTCATGTAAGACTAAGAAGTAGCCACAAAAGGCACAAAAACCACAAAATAGAAATACATGAGTATTCAATTGGTTTGTTACGCAATGTTCTGTGCTTCTTAAGCCAGCCCTTTTGTGTCTTCTGTGCCTTTTCGTGGCAAACCGTTTTGTCTTCAATCCCACCTCGTAGCTCAACCGGAAGAGCGTCGGCCTCCGAAGCCGAAGGCTGCAAGTTCGATCCTTGCCGGGGTGATTGTCCTGTCTTCGTAGCAACCGCAACAACCGCAACAGCAGAAAGGAGGTGTGCCGTGCGAAGCGACATGGCCAAGCTGATCGTCGAGCGACCGCGGGGAGGCTGCCGTAATAAGTTCCCCCGTGGTGCCAAGCGCTACCGATTACCACGCGACGCCGATGACGACACCGGCCTACCCCATATAGAAGGTATGAAACGAGCCTGGCAGACATGGAAAAATATGAAGTGGCAAAGCGAAAACCTGGCCCCACTGATCCGTTTCCTGCAGAGCTCGGTCGGCAAGCCGTGGAACGATGTCTGGTCGGAGATCAGCCAACACGTCCGGGTTGACAGTACCGTTCAAAACCACGTGCGCGACCACGTGCTCTGGCTTGTTGTCCGACATGTCCGGATCATTGACGGCCAACCCTGTTCGGTCGGCTACCCCTTCGGTTGGCAACCAATCTGGGGCCGCCATTGGCGCGACCGGTTCTATGTGCATCCGGACACCGGTCTACTGATGATGTCGCCGTCGTTTAGGTCATGCAGAAAGTTTGACCCACCTTGTGTGTTTTTTGATGTCTGCGCCGGTTTCCAATTGCATCACCGGCGTCATCGTTGGTTCATGATTGACCTGGCGCCCATCACCGCCCGGCGAATCTTGGGGTATCCCCCTTGGGGTTTCGACTTTATAGACGCCGTGCTGGGCAGAGCACCTATCAGCATTAGTGAGTTGTGGCGGATCTATGGTGGCCCGTATTACGCACGCTCGTATACAGAGATTGCCGAAAAGCAAGCTAAGAGATACTTGGATGGTTCACGCTGTATTCAAGTTAAGCTAAAAGATGTGGATCTTGAATACTGTCGATTCTGTACGCTGCTAGCGAAACGCTTTCGGCAACTTCACACCCCGCGACAAACCGTCCGCCCGTATCGCAGCAAACTCATCATCCCGCCCGACGCACCAACCTGGCCGCCGTATCCCAATCGGCAGAGGAAGCCGGCTCAAACCCGGCAACGTGCAGGTTCGAATCCTGCCGGCGGCATTCGTGTTAAACAAACAAACGCTCTCGTGGCGGAACAGGCAGACGCGGCGGATTTAAACCCCGCTGCCGGCAACGGCGTGCTGGTTCGACCCCAGCCGAGAGCACTTATCTTTTTCTCCTGCTTTCCTATCTCCTGTTCTCCTGCTCTGTTTTACTCCTGCTCTATCTCCGGCTCGGTATCCCAACCGGCAGAGGACGCCGGCTCAGATCCGGTGCGTTGTGGGTTCGACTCCCACCCGGGCCACTTACTTTTATTAACGTCGTCGTAGCCCAATCGGTAGAGGCGCTGGGCCGAGATCCCAGTTGATGGAGGTTCGAATCCTCCCGGCGACATTCCTCACCATGGGGCCGTAGCTCAATCGGGAGAGCACCCGGCTTGCACCCGGGAGATCGGGGTTCGATTCCCCGCAGCTCCACTTGCTTTACTCCTGCTCCCTCTTCCCTCGCAACATATTCGTTCGGAGTCTTCAGCCAGCCAATTTTAGCCACAGATAAACACGGATGAACACAGATGCAAAGCAAGAGAAGCTTAAGTGCATCAGATTCATTGCAGTTCAAGAAGCTGGAAATAAAATTCTGAGCCGATGTGCTCGAAACACGAAACAGGATCTATTCTGATCTGTGTTCATCCGTGTTCATCTGTGGCTAATAGTTTTCTTCTGTAAGAAGTTGCAACGCAGATCGAATTTGTTGCCTGGGGAGAGGGGACAAAACCAGTCAATCAACTTCAATCCTGAAAGGAGGTCGGCCATGACGTCGGCTCTGTCGCATGATGTGCTCGTTCTGAACCGTAACTACGCCGCGCTGCGGATCATCACCGCTGCTGAAGCGCTGGCCGATCTGTTTGTCGGCCGAGTCGAAGCCGTTGACGAAAACTACCGTGCTTACGACTTCGCATCCTGGCACGAACTCAGTGAGTACGCACACGCGTTCGAGCCCGAGGCCCACAGCTTCGTGCGGACGGTCACTTCGGCCATCATCGTCCCAAACGTCGTCCGCATGCTGCGGTTCGATCGGCGTATGCAACACCAGGCCGTGCGCTTGAGCCGAAAGAACGTGTACCTGCGTGACAACTACACCTGCCAGTACACCGGCCGCAAACTTCCCGCCAGCAAGCTGAACCTCGACCACGTCATCCCCACCTCGCGTGGTGGCAAGACGAATTGGGAAAACCTGGTTTGCTGCTGCGTCGAAGTTAACGCGATCAAAGGCAACCGCACGCCCGAAGAGGCCGGCCTGAAGTTGATCCGTCAGCCGAAGCGCCCGGACCCGACGGCACTCATGTTCCGTTCGCATCGGTTCCGCCACGACACGTGGAAACACTTCGTGGACACCGCGTACTGGAACACCGAGTTGCACGATTAACCCCTATATCCCCGGCCATCGGGCCGCTTCTCACAAGCGCGCCCGGCCGGGCTTTATCACAGAGCGTAGCTCAGTTGGCAGAGCGCCTGGTTTGGGACCAGGCGGCCGCAGGTTCGAGTCCTGCCGCTCTGATTTTTAGAAAGGTATTTCGTCATCGATAGAATTCGGCGTTGGTAGTTCTGTAACTATTCGAGCTGCGAAATTCAATAATTCCGTGCGATCCATGAAGATGATTTGACGTCGTTGTTCTCTATCTAGATGTCGAATGATCCAAGCTTGTGCTGCTCGGGTTATCTCTGCAGCCGAAATAACGTAGATATGATCTGGTAGTACTGTTCGATTTACATCGGGATCAAATATCTCGTGGTCCAGAGCCATTCTCACCTGATTGAGTACTTCTGTAACATTACCACTGCTTTTACCTTTGGCATCAATTTTCACTCTTTTTACCTGTATGGCAAAGTATATCCAATGGGCAGTTGGTAATTGAAACTTCATCCATAAGTCTTTCCCGAATTCTAATACTTTTTCTTTGTGCCCCGATGCTATGACTCTGTGATATCCAAGGCGCTGAAATAATGGGACTAGTACTGTTTCTGTAAACTCGTCTTCGCTCGCGTTATCGAGAAATTTGGACAGTGTGTCTCGCTGTTGTTTTTCTTCTGGAGATAGTGGGCGGGGTCGTTGAGGCAACATTGCAGATGTTGTACCAGCGCCTGTATGTCGTAAATAACACTGCCCATTATTTTCAATATATGCGATCAAGGAATCTCGGCTGAGAGTTTGGTTTAACTTGTTCAAGGCCTGTCCTCGATCGGTATCTTCCGCGTCAAAATGGTCTGGATCCATTAATTCGGTGATTACCCGAACCAGGTCATCTGAGGGGAGATCGGGCATACTTGCGACATTTTGGTTTAGTGAATTTAGAACATCTAGTACCCACCTTTTACGTGTTGAGCCATCATGTACAAATGTTAAGTCACACTCAGAAAAGAAACCTGTTAAGTATGAACTAGAGCGATATGAAAATGGTATTCCATACGGATCATCTTTATTTCCGCAAATCATTACCGCCAAGTTTTCTAATGCTTTAGGCCGTAATTTCATCTCCTGCATTATAACTTCTGACGCAAGAGAGGGGGAGTGTGAGTGGTAACAATCTATTATCAAAGGAGGTGCACCATGCACAAGGACCATCGCTTTTAACGACGACCAATCCTTTCCAGCCCATGAGCAAGCGACGCTACGGTTACCCGTCCGAGTCGCGCGTCAAGCGGGGCGATCAATGCGTTCATGGCAACAAAGAACTGATCGAAAAACTCGGCCGCAATGATCCCTGTCCCTGCGGCAGCGGCAAACGCTTTTAAGAAGTGCTGCATGAAGACCGGCAAACTCGACGGCTCAAACCGCAGCCATTACTTCAGACAATAATCACACATGATTCAATGAGGCGGGATCGGGGGCCCGTCATTCAGGGGATAGCTTATATGGTAAAGCTTCGGGCCGTGAACCCGAGGAAGCGGGTTCGACTCCCTCTCCCCTGATTCACCCACAAGCCGCTTGCGGCTTAGCGTCTCGAATAATTTGGCTACAGCAGTCGATGCTGAACCTTGTGTCTTACCCCCTCTCCCCTTGGGAGAGGGCCGGGGTGAGGGCTGGCAACCTGTCGTCATCTGTCGTTTTATTAAACACACAATCAACCCGGCCCTCATCCTAGCCTTCTCCCGGGAGGAGAAGGGAATAGATTTACTTCCATGCCGTTATCAACTGCATGCTTGAGCGCGTAAGGAAAGCTGTTTTCAGTTCTCAGCCTGTGGTGAAGCTTGGTCATCACGCTCCCTTCGGGCGGGAGAGATCGCTGGTTCGAATCCAGCCGGGCTGATTGATTTTGTGAGTCGGGCTCAGATCGAGGAAGAATGCAACAACGCGGCCCGCGCTTTTTTCAGTTGAAAGTGCCGATACCATTTGCATGGCAATTCCATCGCCCAGTAGATGAGATACGGTAACACCGGCAATATCAGCCACGGACCATACGGCAGCGCTAACACATACTTCAACCACTTGAAGTTGCGCATTCTTAATGGCACGGGCATCTCCGGGATACGCCGCCACTGTCCGAATTGATACTCCGCCACCGAAGCTTGATTGACGCCGCGCTGTTGCACGTAAATCCGCAACTGATTTGTCTGCAGCGACAGCATGATCTTAGCATCAAGGTCTTTGGGTGAGAGATTCAGGATTTGACAGATACTGACGTCGTATAGCCCCGCGGGCGTCTGATCTTCACACAGGGCTTTGATCATTTGCATGATGAATCGATCAAACACGTATGTCAGTTCGCCCGGCGGAACCGGCCCAATCGTGTGTTTTCGGCAACAGAACCGAACGGCTTCGTCGCTGATCAATTCATCCATGTCGCGTTGCCTCGGATCATTCCGTAGCGCCCAGCGTTTTACTTCCACGCTATCAGCCAGATCGAGCACGACATATTCAGCACGGGTCTTGGCCGGCTCGCCCAAGCGGGATACAAAACGAGACATCGCCACGGGTCCCATGCACAGAAAAATCCCGGCAATGTTTTCACACTGGATATTGTTCCCGTTCAATTCATGCGAGCTAGGTGAAAAAGTGGACATCTGATCCACGAATTGGTTACTGTTTTCCTTGCTGTTCAGGCGAAGAAAAACCGCCGCACCGACATGTTGCTCGGGGATCATGGCAACGCTGGTTTCCAGATATGTCGGGCTGTACGAGATAATCGCCTCGTCATAAATAGACCGGACCGACCATGACGCCGGTTTCGTCTTAGGCCCAAAAATCGACCTGAGCAGCCGGAAACACCCCCAAATACATAACCACCCCAGCGGGATGCTGATGAATACGTACCGCCACGCCTGGTGATCCAAGTCGCCCTTTTTTAGTCGCGCTTTTTCGGGCGAACCACGCAAATGCTGGACCGTTACTTCGCTGCCCACCGCCAATGTTTTAGCTGTACTGACCTGGACCGTCCGGTCAGATCGGACAACTTGGCCATTTTCGTCAGTGAATTCAAATGTTAACGATGCATCATCTTCATCAACATCCAGTTCAACAACCGTCGCGGTCACTTCCACTGGATCGCTGATGATTTGTTGATACTCCATGCGTCCAAGCACGAGAAAGACAGATACTGTGATTAAAATCCCACCAAACAAAATGGTGAAACAAAGCGTAGTCCAATCGGAGATGGCTTCCTTTCGAGTGCTTTTACATAGTTCACCTTTAGTCGATCCAACTTGCCTCGGACGCTCCAACCCATGCTCCGCGATCAACGGCACATATGTCGAAAGTAACGTCTCCACCTGGCCTTCGGGGATCAGGTCCAACGGCAGTTGTCTGGTCTGGCCGTCGACCAGATGAAAGATGATGTGTGACAACGGCTCCCCCGCGTCACCAGCCACCACGGAATAATCCGTCACGTCACGCCAGGGCAGGATCTGTCGGCGAAACAGCGAACGTTCAATTAACGCTTCAGGTGTGAAGATATATCGCGTCAGCGATCGGCTGAACATGTGAAGTGGATACCAGAGAAAGAAAGCTGCCGTGATCCCCAGCCAGACTGTGACAGTCACTTGCAAGATCGGGCTGGATTTGCCCGCAAGCAATGTCGCGAGAATGATGAACAGACAGGCGCCAGCCATTGTGACACCAGAGACCAGGACAAAACCAGATATCCAACGGGTTTTGTTAACACGTCGTGATCGCAATACTGTATTCTCGGCAGCCTGTCCCATCGGTGCCGCCCATTATAGATGATCGGCCGTGGCTGTATTGCAACTGCGCCACACAGGGCATGCAGAAATGAAACATACCCCGCGTCGTTAGCTCATCCAGGCAGAGCGGCTGGCTTCCAACCAGCAGGTGGTCGGTTCGAGACCGACACGGCGCATTGTGGATAGGGTGTAGGGTTTAGGGGGTGGGGTTTAGGATTACAAAGCCTGCCGCGAAACATCGTATATCAACGGCTATCTTGTTTTCAACAACTTCATCCCAACGCACTCACCCATTAGCCGCAGGCTGCCAGCCTGCGCGCTCTCCCATTTTAAAACATTACGACAAGGCCCTGTAGCTCGATCGGCAGAGCAGCGGACTTTTAATCCGCTGGGTGTGGGTTCGAGTCCCACCGGGGCCACTTCAAATTGTGTCTGCATGCGAATGTTTCGCGTTTTTTCTCTGCAGCCCTCGGTCTTCGGGCCGAGGGTTTTATCGCCGGTGTGGTTCAACAGGCAGAACACCGTGCTCGTACCACGGAGGCGCCGGTTCGATCCCGGCCGCCGGCTATTTTGTTGACATCGCCCCGTAGCTCAAACGGAAGAGCGGCCGTCTTCTAAACGGCAGCGTGCTGGTTCGACCCCAGCCGGGGTGATTTGAAAAGTCTTGAGACTTGAGGGGTGAGGCTTGAGTCAATCACACACATTGCACCGTAGCACAAAGGTAGTGCGGCTGCCTGTTAAGCAGACGGTTGCGGGTTCGATTCCTGCCGGTGCAGTTTGGTAAGCCATTAGCTGTTAGCCTTTAGCCATTAGCACAAACCGTATCCCCCCGTTTAGTGTCCTCCTCCCCGTTTAGCGGGGCAGCTTGCTGCCCCCATCCGCCGCAGGCGGAATCTTCTTGCTAACGGCTAACAGCTAAAGGCTAATGGCTAGTGGCTTCCTCTACGCACGTAGCTCAATCGGCAGAGCAGTGGATTCCAAATCCACCAGATGTGGGTTCAATCCCTACCGTGCGTGCTTCTGATCGAGATCACCAACCACTACCCACCACGCGGTCGAAGCTCAATTGGCCGAGCGCCGCCCCGCCACGGCGGAGGAGCAGGTTCAAATCCTGTCGGCCGCATTTATCTAACGCAATTCACTGATTCAGAAAGGAGTCTCGCTATGGATACATACACCATCACACGTGAGTTTGAGCGTATGGGCGCACGACTCAAGGTTAATACAGTCCGGCACCGCCGCCGCGAACAACCCGTCAACACGCTCCAACTCGACATCGCAACCGATCGTAAAGGCGAATACTTCGACCTGCAGGTCCCGCTTGGCGGATTCGCCGACTTGCACGTGACGGACAACGTCCCACGTCTGCGTCACCTGCTGATCACGGCCGGTCGACGTGCAACCGGTGGGAACCGCCAGAAGTTTCTCTGTGGCCACGATGAACGCCACTGGTTTATCGCAGGTATTCCTGACAACTCCAAAGCAACACGCGTACTTGATGCAATCGAGGCGCTGAAGCCGGAAGAAGTCGTCGTGGCACAATCGCGTGCTGGCCTGAAACGCAAGCAACGCCTGGCACGTAAGAACGCCGCTTTCATCCGGCAGGGCGAATGGTTCTTTATTCCTTGTCCAAAGTTCCACTTCCCTCATGAAAGTGTCCTGCGTCGTGAGCCCCTCAGCAGAGGTAACGGCAGCAAGCCACACATCGTTGACGAAGTTTTTCGCCGTCATGGTGAACAAGTATTTGTCAGTTCGATCGCACCCACTGGTTTTACGATCAAACAGTACAACGAGTGGCTTGCTCGCAATCCCAAGTCGCCGATCGGTTGGCAGGCAATGATGCGTAACGCAGAGGTCTACGCCCGCGGCTGTGTCCGGCATGCGGATCACGCAACGATCAAGCTCCCGTTCTGGCACAGAGTGGTCATGAACACGGAGAACCAGTCGACCGCAATGAGTCATGTGGTATTCCTCGATTAACTCCTAGCCCCGTCTCGTCGGAAGAGGTGCCGACGGGACGGCTTTGATTCAATTCACATCCATCCACTCTTCACATGACCGGGTGGCCGAATGGCAAGGCGACGGGCTGCAACCCCGTCCAAGCGGGTTCGATTCCCGCCCCGGCCTTTGGAAGGCTTGAGACTTGAGGGATGAGGCTTGAGTATCGCAATGCTTACGTTTTGCATGCTTAATCAAGCCTCAAGACTCACGCCTCAAGCCTACATACACCAGGAAGGTGAACCCGTCGGGGACGGGCATCGGTTGCTAACCGGTCGGGACTCTTACGAGTTTGTGGATCGTGCCCACCGCCTTCCGCTTTTCAAGTAAAGGCTTGCCGTTTAGCGGGGCAGCTTGCTGCCCCATACCCGCCCCGATAGTCCACTGGCAAGACGCCGGCCTCTCACGCCGGAGCACCTGGGTTCGATTCCCGGTCGGGGTATTTGAAAAAGGCTTGAGGCGTGAGACTTGAGGCTTGAGTAAACCACAGATGTACGTATCCAAAACCTCAAGCATCACAACTCAAGCCTCAAGCCTACAAGGAAGGTGAAGTCCGCCAGTGGGGCGGCCCCCGTCTCGAAAACGGGTGGGGCTCACGCAGCCTGGGGTTCGAGTCCTCCGCCTTCCGCTTTGATGAAAGCCATTAGCCCTTAGCCCCTAGCTATTAGCACAAACCGTTTTCAGTTTAGCGGGGCAGCTTGCTGCCCCCATCCGCCAAAGGCGGAACAACTTTGTGCTAACAGCTAAAGGCTAATGGCTAACGGCTCATCCGAGGTGGTTGGGCATTGGCAGGCCCCGCTGGCTGTAACCCAGCCGTCGAAAGACCCTGGCGGTTCAACTCCGTCCCACCTCATTGTTGTTGTGAAGAAGGCTTGAGACTTGAGCAGTGAGGCTTGAGATAGGAAGTATGAATTTGCAGTTTGACTTGAATGAAGAATGACAAAGTAACCACATCCCCTCTCCCCTCGGGAGACTTCCGGGGGGGCAAGGGGGAGGGCCGGATTGATTACGTGATCAATCACAACCTCTAATACTTCATCATTCAAACTTCCAACCTCAAGCCTCACCCCTCAAGCCTATAAGGCGATTGGAATCGTGATCCATATAGAAAGATGCAGGGGGACATGACATGGAACGTGAACTTCACATGATGAGCATCGGAAAACTCGCTGACCGCTTCGGCGTATCGCCGGAGTCGCTGCGCGTCTGGGAACGTCTGGGCCTGATCCCGCCGTCGCACCGCACGGTCGGCGGCCACCGCCGCTACGGCCCGCAGCACGTCCGCGCGCTTGAAAAACTCATGTATGCCGACGCCAAAGCCTGATCCATATTCACCGCTAAGTCCCCGGCAGATAATCCGTTGCGATTGTTTGCCGGGGCATCAATATCAAAATAATTATGGGTATTTAGTTCAGCAATTTGTGGCTAATGATTCAGTTGGTTGCCCCTGAAAAACATAATCATTTTGGTGATTTTGCCATATGGGCCTTGTATTTGTCAGGCCCTCCACTAATATGAACGTGCGTTTAAGATCACTTGGGGCCGGGGCGACAACTAAGGAGCGGGAGAAACATGCGATCATCTTCTATCTTCGGGGCTTCAGCGTTCATCGGAATCGGTCTGCTTGCCGCCGCCAACGCGCAAGCCGTCCCTGTTAACTACGGCGACTTCATCGGCACGACCGTTAAATTCACATCGGTAACGGAAGACTCCGCCACCGATCCGGTCCCGCTGTTCGGCGCACCCACCATCTCCGGTGACGCGCTCGACTTCAACCCGACCAACTTCGTCTCAAGCTCAAGCGGCGGCGCGTTCGACAGCACCATCGCTGTGCTTAACTTCACCATCGAAGCGCTGCCCGGCAACTACGTCGAAGAAATCAAATTCTACGAAGCCGGCGACTACACCATCTTCGGCGCAGGCGGCATCGGCACCTCCGCCACCGTCTCGGCGCCCGTCTTCATCAACGTGGTTGAAATCGACGGCGTCGCGGTCGCACCGATCAACTTCAACGCCAACATGGTCTTCACCCCATCCAACGGCGACTACAACCTCGCCGACGACGGCGCGGGCTTCGGCGTGATTTGGACCGGCATACTTGATGTCGATGTCGATGCACTCCTGACCGGCGCCAATGTCCCGTTCGTCAATGGCGCTACCGAAGTGAAGGTCATCCTTAACAACATCCTCGCCACCACCAGCGAAAACGGTTCCTCCGCGGAAATCCAGAAGAAAGACGTCCAGGGCTTCGGCATCACCGTTGTCCCCGAACCCGCTTCCGCACTATTGCTGGCAGCGCTCGGCCTGCCCCTGGCGACGCGACGTAAACGCTAAGTAACGCCTACTATTATCAATCTTCAATCTCCTTTCAACGTGCCGGCCAACCCCGGCACGTTGTCATTTCCGCCTATCATATTTGCATGAAATCCAAGTATTTCCCTTGTATTAATCCCCTCTCCCCTTGGGAGACTTCCGGGGGGCAAGGGTGAGGACCGGATTCTCTTCGTATCCAGCATGAGCCGGTTTTACAATGCTGCCTTGTCGAATTCGCGTAAAATACCGAAGTCACACGAATCAGAGGCTTCCTCATGCAAACCAACAACACACAATCGCTGCGCTTCGGCAAAGGGCGCATGCAACTCAGTTTTCCAGAATCCGCTACCGTCCTGATCGGCCCGCACATCCCCGCGCTGCCAGACACGCAAGTCGCGGTGCGCGATGGCCTGAAAAACCCGATCGGCTGCAAACCGTTGCGTGAAATCGCCGCGGAAAAGAAGCCTAAAACCGTCGTCATCACGATCAGCGACATCACACGCCCCGTGCCGAACGAACTGCTCATCACCGCGATACTCGAGCAGCTCAACGCTGTCGGCATCCCCGATGCCGCCTGCACCGTGCTCATCGCGACCGGCATGCACCTGCCATCTTCCCAGGAAGAACTCGACATCCTGATCGGCAAAGACCTGCAGAAACGAGTCAACGTCGTCGATCACGAATCACGCAGACACGAAACCCACGTCCGCATCACCGATGATCCGCCGATCTCGATCAACAAGCTCTACGCCGAGGCAGACCTCAAGATCGTGACGGGTTTGATCGAGCCGCACTTCATGGCGGGATTCTCCGGCGGACGCAAAGGCATCTGCCCCGGCATCGTCGACCTCGCTACCGTGCAGCGCTTCCACGGATACGCAACCATGGCCGATCCGAACTCCGTTGAAGGCAGACTTATCGGCAACCCGTGCCACGAAATCGCAGACATGGCCGCTCACAAGGTCGGTGTCGACTTCCTGCTTAATGTCGCCGTCACGCACGACCGGCAACTTGCGGGTGTTTACGCGGGTGATCTGGATCAAGCGTTCATCGCAGGATGCAAAGACTCTGCACGCTGGGCGTCCGCCGACTTCGATGAACCGTTCGACCTGGTCGTAACGTGCGGCGGCGGATTCCCCTTGGATACAAGCTTCTATCAAACCGTCAAAGGCATGTGCTGCGCGCTGCCCGCAGTAAAAGAAGACGGCATATTACTGACCGTCGCGGATTGTCAACGCATCGGCGACCCGGAATACGTCGCGATCTACGACCGCTTCGGCCCGGACTGGCAAGCATTTCTCGAACACATCAAACAAAGCGCAACAACAGAAAAAGATCAGTGGGGCTACCAGATGCAGACGCGCGTCCTGCAAAAACTCGGCATCGAACGCAGCCTCTTCGCAAACGACGGCCTGTCTATCGAAACGCAACACAAAGTCGCAGTCACTCCCGCGCCGGGTAACGGCGATGCGCAAGCCCGCACACAGCAGTACATCGATCAATTCATCAAAGACAATCCAGATGCACGAATCGCCGTCATCCCCGAAGGCCCCTACACCATGCTGACCACGCCGGTATTGGTGGAAGTGTGATCAAGTTTGTCTTCATCAAACGAATGAAAGTTGGCTAAACTCCCTCTCCCCCCGGGAGAGGGCCGGGGTGAGGGCCGAAGTCTTTGTGCTTACAGTTTTGTATTGATCGCGAATAGTAGAAAACTCACAACGACTACTTACGCGCCTGCGCCAACCACTTATCATGATCGATCGGTTCGTAAACCTTGCTGCCGGAATCAGCCGCGATGATTGCGCGGCCGGCTGCAAGGTCGGCGACCGCGCTGGACGCGATCAACTGCATAAGGATGTTGCCCATGGCCGTTGCTTCGACCGGCCCGGTGACGACGCGCTTGCCCGTGGCGCTTGCGGTGAACTGGTTGAGCAGGCGATTTTTCGACCCGCCGCCGACGATGTGCAGCGTCTCGATAGGCCGATCTGAAAGCTGCGCTAAAATGCTCAATGTGTCAAAATACTTGATCGCCAATGATTCTAGAATGCACCGCGCCATGAGCGCACGATCCTGGCATTTTTGTTGCGCGTGCGCACAAAGGTAGTTGTTGATTTTCTCAGGCATGCGACCCGGCGAGGTGAAGACCGGGTCGTCCGGATCGAGCCGGCGCGCGAACGGCTGCGCCGATTCCGCCATCGATGCAAGTTCGCCATATGTGTAGTTGTCACCCTCGCGCTGCCACTGCCGACGACACTCCTGGAGCAACCACAACCCGCTGATGTTCTTGAGCACGCGAACCGTCCCGAGCACGCCGCCTTCGTTGGTGAAGCTGTGCTCGAAAGACTCGTCGTTGATGATCGGCTTATCGACTTCGATGCCTAGCAGCGACCACGTACCCGAACTCAGGTATGCCCAACCATCACCTGAAGCGGGAACGCCGGCAACCGCGGAGGCGGTGTCGTGCGAACCGACCGCAACGACTTGCACGTTCGGATGCAAGCCGGTTTGTTGAGCGATCGTTGAAGTGATCTTGCCGATCGTTTGGCCGGGCTCGATGAGATCGCAGAACAAGTCGGTGCGGATACCGAGTTGCTTTAGCATCGGTAGTGCCCATTGGCGCGAGTGTGCATCCATCGCCTGGCTGGTGCTGGCGATCGTGTACTCGTTGGTGAGTCGTCCGGTTAAGCGATGATTGATCAGGTCGGGGATGAACAGCAGGTGCGCTGCTTGTTGATAAGCATTTGTGTTTGCACGCGACTCAGCAAGCAGTTGATAGACCGTATTAAACGGCAGGAACTGGATGCCCGTACGGTCGTAGACTTCGCGCTTCGGTACGAGCTTGAACGCCTCATCCTGCATGCCATCGTTTCGGCTATCGCGGTAGTGGAAGGGTTCGGCAAGCAGATTGCCTTGGCTATCGACCAGGCCGTAATCAACGCCCCACGTGTCGACGCCGATGGAAACAATGCTTTTGCCCCAGCGCTTGGCGGATAGTGTCAAACCTTCAACGATGTTGTCCCACAGCGAGGTGAAGTCCCAGTGCAGACCGTCATCGTGTTCGACGGGGCCGTTTGGGAAGCGATGTACTTCGATAAGCTCGATCGCCTTACCATCGAATTGCGCCGCGACAACACGCCCGCTTTCTGCGCCGAGGTCGACCGCCAAGTAAACACGCTCACCGTTTTGAGGCATTGTCATTCCTTCTGCTTCTTACTCCCTCTGCCCTTGGGAGAGGGCTGGGGTGAGGGCCGGAGTCTTTGTGTATGCGGTTGTGCAATATATGCACAATCAACCCTAGCCCTCATCCTTGCCTTCTCCCGAGGGGAGAAGGGATTTACGCAATCACATCTTTTTCATTTATGTTTACTGTCAGCGTTTTGAAAGCACATCCTTCTCATACGCTTCCACGATCGGCACCCAACCTGCGCCGGCGGGGACGCCGCTGCGCAGACAGAGCATGTCCCAGACTGCGCCGAACGGCAGCGTTTTAACACCTTCCATCGCGGCGAGTTTTTGGCCGGCTTTGCCTTGCGCTTCCAGCTCGATGAGCCTGGATGACGGGTCGAGTAGCGCGTTGAGGATCGCTTGGCGTGTTGCGCGGGCGCCGACGACGTAGGCCATCAGGCGGTTGATACTTGCATCGAAGAAGTCCATCGCCACGACGACACGGTTAAGCGCGTTGCCGCGCGCCAGTTCCAGGAAGACGTTCTTTACATCATCGTTAAGAATCACGACGTGGTCGCTGTCCCAGCGGATCGGTCGGCTGACGTGCAGCAGCAGTTTCTTATGATATTGCAGCAGCGCTGAGAGCTTGTCGTGAATGGTTTCGGTCGGGTGGAAGTGGCCCATATCCAAGCAAAGCAGCGTGTGGCGCGTCAGTGCGTAATGGCTGTAGAACTCGAACGAACCGACGACGTAATCTTCGCTGCCTAAGCCGAAGAGTTTGCTCTCGACTGCATCGACGCACTTGGTGTTATCGATACCGAGGTTTTTATCAAGGATCGTATCGAGCGATTCGATCAGGCGTTTGCGGGGAGACCAGCGGTCGGCGGGCGAATCTTTCAAACCGTCGGGGACCCAGATGTTGGTGACGCAAGGCGTGCCCAGCGCTTCGCTCATCGCTTGTGCGATCTTCCGACACGCGATGGCGTGATCGATCCAGAACTTCCGGATGCCGCTATCTGCGTGGCTGAGCGTCAGGCCGTCCTCCGCCTTGGGATGCGCGAAGAAGGTCGGGTTGAAGTCCAGGCCGATGGAGGATTGCCTGGCCCAGTCGATCCACTTGCCGAAGTGTTTGGCGGTGTAGCCGTCGCGGTCGACCGCTTTGCCGCCGGTTTCTGCGTAGCAGGCGTGGAGGTTCAGGCGTTGCGTGCCGGGTAATAGCGAGAGGACCTTATCGTAGTCCTGGCGCATCTGGTCGCCGGTGGTTGCTTTGCCGGGGTAGTTGCCGGTCGCCATGATCCCGCCGCCGTCGGTCACGCCGGGCAGTGTTTCAAGTCCCGCGACGTCATCGGCCTGCCAGCAGTGCAGGGAGATCGAAGTAGCGAGCGCGTTTGCGATCGCCTGTTCGGTATCGACGCCGAGCGCTGCATAGCGGTCTTTCGCGATGGCGTAAGCGGATTCGATCTGGGTATCAGTGGGAGGATCAAACACACCCATGAGCGTTCCTTTCAAGTGGCTACTGTGAGGATGATGCGCTGTATCGGGAGAGAGTCATCCGTGTCGGCCGAGGCAGGGCATGATGTGAAGGTCTCACGCGATCAAAACTAGCAGGATTAAAAGGTCGGGTCAATTGTTTGCGGTCATGAAAAGGGTGCGTATGAGACACGGTTCAAGACATTGATTTTAGCCACGGATAAACACGGATAAGCACAAGGCGTGGATTCGGTCGGTGGCCAGTATTCTTATTGAAAAAGGATACGGGATTGAGCGGTAGATATGGATGTGAAAAGCGATTGTTTTGTGTGTGTTCGTGTGGTGAGAAGTGAGGGCGGATACGTTGATTGGGTATTGTCTTGGGGCGGGTGGGGATGTCAGGGCTTGGCGCGTGGATTGCTGAAGCAACCACGCCGGGGGGAAGGGGGGTAGTACTATATAGATAGATACGAGGCGTATGTTCTTTATCTATTTGAGAAAATTAATTATCATGTTGTCTTCAGGGCGTGGATTGGGGAGGATCGTGTCACGCGGTATAAGTGATCGGTTGCAGGCGGGGGTGTTGGAGGTGTTGGGTGTCCAGTTATAACAGGCCGTATAGCAAAGACTTTTACAAATCTACCGTAAAACAGGGTCGCTATCCCTACGGTGATGAGCTGCTGAAGCGGTACGACATCTTCCCGCTTCTTGTGCTGGATGGCGGGGCGTTTTTCAGCACGAACCACCGCCTGGGCGGGGCGACTGCCCGGCACTTTTTGGATGCGCTGGATGACGGGACGCTGCTGGCGGACTGGCTGGTTGACGGGCGGATGGTCTGGGACAAGGTGTACGATCAGACGATCGGCTCGCCTTGCTGTACGCTCATCGAGCAGCATGTCTGGGCGAACCGCTTGTACTTCCTTCTGCCGATCGCGCAGCGGTATATGCGGTCGGGCGAGGAGCGATGGGCGAAGCTGTGGTTCAAGTACTTCGACGACTGGTGCAAGGCGAATCCTTATATAGATATGGCTTTGCCGGATGCGCGGGTTAAGACGAAGTACACGTGGTTCGACATGCAGATCACCTGGCGGTTATTGGTGATGATCCACAGCGTGAAGCTGCTGGCCGGTTCAACGAGCCTGAAGCGTAATCATTGGCGGAAGATCTATCAGGCGATCGGTCTGCACAGCGGGCGCTTATACGAAGAAGCGCTCAACGCGCTTAAGAAGAAGAGCGGGCACGGCAACCACTTCCTGCAGCACGGCGTTGCGCTGATGTACACGGGCGTGCTCTATCCGGAACTTGAAAACGCAGAAGGCTACATCGAAGCGGGTCGCAAGATCGTCAAGGATCAGTTGACGAAAGAGATTTTCAAAGATGGCGGCAGCATCGAGGGCAGCCCAAGCTACAGCCACTTCATTGCGCGGTTGTACGTCGATGCGTTTTTGCTTTTGAAACTGAACGGCTTGAAACCGATCGCGGGCCTGGAACGCGGGATCAAGAAGCAATACAAGCATCTTGAAGCGACCGCGACGCCGCAAGGCAAGACGATGCAGGTGTCGGATTCGTACGCGCTGGATGTCGAGCAGGATTTACGGATCGTGCGTGAGTTGATGCCGATCCCGCAGACGAAGACGAACAAGAGCGTGTGTTTTACGGAAAGCCAGATCGTGGTGCTGCGTAAGGGGGATGTGAGTGTTTACATTGATGCGATGCCGAATAAATCGCATCATATTCATGCTGGTAAGCCTAACGTCCTTGTGTTTGTCGGCGATGAGCAGGTGTTAATGGATTCGGGGTGCAGCAGCTACGACCTTGAACTTTGGGAAGACTGGTACCGCTCGGCGCAGTCGCACAACGTTTTGCTGGTAAGCCCCGCGAACGCGCGCGGGTTTGATCCGAAGCATCTATCAGATACCGATATCCGGATCAGGAAGTACGCACTTAATAAAGTTGTGATCGAAAGTAAGGGCGGCGCGGATGGATTCCGCTATGTATGGCGGCGGAGCGTTTCGATTACGGATAAGTCGGTGACGATCGTGGATCAGGTGGATGCGAACAAGGCGGCGCGTGTGGAGCAGCCATTGCATCTTGCGCCGGCGAACGCGGTTGTGGAGCGGGGCGGCAAGCGAGCCGTGTTGCAGTTAGCGCGGGGGGATGTGGCGATCGAGCAGGTCGGCGCAGAAGTGGGTGGGGGTTTTACGCTATCGCAGACGCCGGCGATCGGTTCGGACAACCGGGTTTGTCTGGCGAACCGATTAAACACACGGAGCAAGGGCAAGCGGGTTACCATGAAGGTGCGTTTGCGTTTACCTGGACTTTAGTGAGGATCAACCGTGAGTGTTTCAGGGGGTGCCACACTTTGACTCCACAGGAGCAAAGTGTGCGGGCAGCAGCACACCTTGTCGCTGCGCGATCAAGTGTGGCACCCATCCCGTTTCGCTCAAGGTTGATCCGCCTTGGTGTTATTGAAGAAAGTGCTTCCATGCTAGCCTCGATTGAGCAGTTACGTCGTTTGTTGCTGGGCGTCATAGACACCCGGGAAGCGCAGGGTTATGACACGGGCGGTTTGATCGACGAGTTGAAGGTTATGCCTGCGAGTTATGACGCGATGCAGGCGTTTGCTCAGCGTCTTGCGGACCTGCCGATGCGAGGCGATTGGCCATACGTTGAGCCGGATGAGTTGGATGCGATCCGTGCGGAGTGCGATCCGGCCCGACCGAAGGGAGCGATCGCGGGGGTCGATTCATCGGCTATGGCGGAGCGGATACGTACGGGGTTTTTCGGTTCGGTCTGCGGTTGCATGCTCGGTAAACCTGTCGAGTGTGATCCGACGCTTGCCGAATTGCGCGGCGTGCTGGAGCCTATGGGCGACTGGCCGATCAACGACTATATTTCGCAGCGTGCGGTTTCCGCGCTTCGGCCGGGCGCTAAGTTGGAGACGGGCTCGTGTCGTGAAACGATCTGCTGCGCGATACCGGATGATGACATTAACTACAGCGTGCTGGGGATGCTGATCCTGGAGCGTTACGGCCGATCGTTTACCCGGGCGCATCTTGCGGATCAGTGGTTGCGGCAGCTTCCGGTCGGCTGGACGTTTGGGCCGGAGCGTACGACGCTATTGAAGATTGGTCAGGCGTCGTTGAGTGGCGGTGAGGTGGATTGCGAGCGGTGGGTGCGGGAATGGAATCCGGGCGCAGAGTTGTGCGGCGCGCAGATCCGTGCGGATGCGTATGGCTATGCCTGCGTGGGTAATCCGGCATTGGCGGCGGAGCTGGCCTGGCGCGATGCGGGGCTTACGCATCGTCGTACCGGGCTCTACGCCACGATGTTCACCGCGGCTGCGATCGCCTGTGCACCGGTCGTTAAGGATCGGCTGGACATGTTCCGTATCGCGCTGCAGTTCGTGCCGCAACGTAGCCGATTTGCCGAGGCGGTCCGCAACGGGCTTGCGTATGTTCAGCAGGCGAGCGATTGGCTTGATGGCTACAACCGCATCCACGAGCGTTACAAAGCGTTTGGTCACTGCAAGGTGTTTCAAGAGACCGCGACGATGATCAACACGCTACGGTTTGCTGAGAATGTGGGCGACGGTATTTGTAAACAGGTGATGCAGGGTAACGATACGGACAGCTACGGTGCGACGGCCGGGTCGCTGCTGGGTTGTTACTTCGGGCCGAAGGGTTTGGATCAGAGGTGGGTCAAGCCCTTGAACAATACACTGCATACGACGCTTGCGGATTTTCATGAGCAGGACCTTAGTAAGGTCGCGGATCGGATGTGCCGGTTGCCTGCCTGTTTGGCTTCGTGAATACTCATTTATTGACAAGAACGTGAGATTAATCGGATGACAGTAACAAACGAAGTTGCGACGCCTTGCCTGCTGGTTGACGCTGCGGTGGTGAAGCGGAACCTGCAAAGGCTGGCGGATTACACGAAGGCGAACGGGATCGGGCTACGGCCGCACACGAAGACGCACAAGTCGGTGAAGCTGGCGCGGATGCAGTTAGAGCTAGGCGCGGTGGGGCTCGCGGTGGCGAAGCCGGGCGAGGCGGCAGTAATGGTGGAAGCGGGGGATGATGTGCTGGTAGCGTATCCGGTGGTTTCGCCGCAGGGGTGCGAGGTGTTGGCGGAACTTGCGCAACAGAAGACGGTGCGCGTCGATGTGGATTCGATGGTGGGTGTGCAGCATCTATCGGAAGCGGCGAAGCGGAAGGGCAGCACGCTTGGCGTGCTGGTTGAGTTTGATGTGGGATTGAAGCGGACGGGCGTGCAGACAGCATCGCAGACGCTTGAGCTTGCGAGGGCGATCGATCAGGCGGCGGGGCTTCGGCTGGACGGGTTGATGATATACCCGGGGCATGTCCGGACCTCGCCCGAGCAGCAGAATAAAGAGCTTGAAGCGGTGACGGATCTGGTAGCTGAGGCGCTTGAACTTTGGCGGGGCGATGGGCTGGAAGCGAAGATCGTTTCGGGTGGATCGACGCCGACGGCGTATCAGTCGCATCAGGTTAAAGGTGTGACGGAGATTCGGCCGGGCACGTACGTGTATAACGATATGAACACGGTCGCTCGTGGGTATTGCACGATCGATGACTGTGCGGCCCGTGTATTGACGACAGTGGTCAGTGATGCGGTGCCGGGGCAGGTGGTGATCGATGCAGGCAGCAAGATGCTGAGTTCGGATGGGTGCATGGGGGATAAGAATTTGGGATTCGGGCACGTGGTGGAATATCCGCAGGCACGTATTGCGTGGATGAATGAAGAGCATGGCGTATTGGATATGAGTAAGTGCGATGCTGTGCCGAAGGTCGGCGACCGGGTGACGGTGATCCCGAACCATGTCTGTCCGTGTGTGAATCTGCAGGATGCGTTCTGGTGGGTGGAAGATGGTGAAGTGCAGCGGTGTTGTGTGGATGCGCGGGGGAAGGTGGCGTGAGGTTTTTGGAATAACGTAAATCGAGGGTAAGACGGCCCTCACCCCGGCCCTCTCCCAGGGGGAGAGGGAGGTAATGCAAGGCGCTTATTATGCGGTTGATGATTGATGCACATCTTGATCTTTCCTGGAATGCGCTGTCGTTTAATCGTGATCTGACGCAGACGGTTGATGCGATTAATGAGGCGGAGCGGGGGATGGCGGATCATCCTTGTCGGGGTAAGGCGACGTTGAGTCTGCCGGAGCTTCGCAATGCGGGGATTGGGGTGTGCCTGGGGACGATTCTGACACGGTGCAATCCGGCTGTGGCGGCGGTGATGCGGACGGACCTAGATCATCGTGATTTTGCGATCACGCGCGCGGTCGGGCAGGGACAGTTGGCGTATTACAAAGTACTGGCAGATCGCGGCGAGATTGTTTTTATAAAGGATGTGCAAACGCTTGATGCGCATTGGGCGAGGTGCGAAAAGAATAAGCTTCCGGGGGCCGTCGGATTGATTCTTAGCATGGAGGGGACGGACCCGATTCTGTCGGCGGATGATGCGGGGCGTTGGTGGGAAGATGGTTTGCGTGCGGCGGGGTTGTGTCATTACGGGCAGAGCGCACACGCGGTGGGGACGGGGTTTAACGGGCCTGTCTCGCAAGCGGGGTTTGAGATGTTAAAAGCGTTTGAACAGCTTGGGATGATCCTGGATGTGACGCACCTGTCGGATCAGAGTTTTGATGAGGCGCTGGATCGTTTCAATGGGGCGGTGCTGGCGAGCCATTCGAATTGTCGGGCGCTTGTGCCGGATGAACGGCAGTTTAATGATGAGCAGTTGAAGCGGTTGATCGAGCGCGGGGCGGTGATTGGTTCGGCGTTTGATGCGTGGATGCTCTACACGGGTTGGGAGCGTGGGAAGACTTCGCCGGATGTCGTTGGGTTGGAGGCGGTGGTGGATCATATCGATCACGTGTGTCAGTTGGCGGGCAACTGCAAGCACGCGGCGATCGGAAGCGACCTGGATGGCGGATTCGGCACGGAGCAGACGCCACGCGATTTAAAACGTATTACGGATTTGCAGAAGCTTGACGGTTTGTTGAAAGCTCGTGGATACAGCGACGCGGATATCGACGCGATCTTCCACGGCAACTGGCTGCGGTTCTTCCGACAAAATTTACCTGAATAGTATTGAAATTGTTAAGCAATAGATTGGAGTGACGTGATGCAGATGGTACGGTTCGGCAACTCGGGGATGAAGGTCTCACGGTTTTGCCTGGGCGCGATGACGTTCGGGCAGGGCGCACTGGATGAAAAGGAAACCGCACGCACGATCGATGAAGCGATCGAGCATGGTGTGAACTTTATCGATACAGCAGACAGCTACGGGCAGAGCGAGGAATTGCTTGGCAAGTTGCTGACGCCTGAGAAGCGCGACCAGGTCTATGTTGCGACGAAGGTGTTCAATCGGTTTACGCGCAACAAGGAAGTGGGGCGGAACAGCCGGGTGAATATCAATGCGTCGCTTGAGCGCAGTTTGCGATTGATGAAGATGGATCATGTCGACCTGCTGATGCTGCATCATCCGGACCCGGAAACGCCTTTGGATGAGACGCTTGCGACGCTGGATAACCTGGTATCGCAGGGGAAGGTGCGGTACGTCGGCGTGGCGAATCATTATGCGTGGCAGATGGCGACGATGATTTGCGAAGCGAGGGCGGCGGGGTTGACGCCGATCATTTCACAGCAGGCGTGTTACAACATTCTGGATCGCGCGATCGAGCCGGAGACGGTGCCGTTCTTGAAAAGGTTTAATGTGGCGCTGATGTGTTACGGGCCGTTGTGCAGGGGGATATTGACGGGCAAGTATCATCAGCCGGGGTATACGGACGAGGCGATTCACGAGTCGACCGCCAATCGCATGAGGAACTTCATCGAAGATCAGCAGGTCGCGGAGATGGTGGGGCAGTTGCGAGCGATCGCGGATGAGCAGGGTGTGAAGTTGAACCAGCTCGCGATCCTGTGGCTGATGAGTAAGCCCTACGCGACGACTTTGATTCTTGGCGGCAGTCGGCCGGAGCACTTCAGCCAGGTGTATGAGATCGCGGACCGATCTTTGCCGGACGACGTCGTGCAGAAGATCGACGAGATTTCAGAACCGCGGCGGTACCGCAAGTTCTTCAATCAGCCTTTTATTGATGGGTTTTCGCTGCCGGGGCAGAACTGGTAAGTCACGCAAGCTCGATGACTTTTTTCTGCTCGATGGATTTTAGTGCTGCTTCGATGATCTGCACGTTCTTCAGGCCGACCTCGACGGAGACGGGCGCGGGTTGGCCGCGGTTGATGGCGCGGACGAAGTCCTTGATGGGCAGGTTGAAGTAGCCCCAGTCGTCTTCGTCGATCGCTGTCAGGCCGTGCAGGAAGGGCCAGCGGTAGCTGTGCGGGCGTGCGAGGACCATGCCGTGGTCGGAACCCTGCACATCAACGCGGCTGTTGGATGTCTGGATGCTTACCGAGAAGTCGGCGACACTGGGCCAGGAATCGGGCAGGATCCATGACGTTTCGAGCACCGCCATGCTGCTCGGGAACGAAAGGTGGATCTGCACGCAGTCGTAGCAGTCGATGCCCTTGCTGGCGAGCACGCCCTTGGTCGCATCGGCGTAGACGCGCACGGGTTCGGCATCCATCAACCAGCACGCGGTATCGACGAGGTGGCTGCCGAGGAACCACTGCGGGCCGCTCTTACCTGACCAGCCGAACCATTGCGTGGCGACTTCGATACGGTCGCTCAAGCGAGCGAAGATCATCTGGACATCACCGAGTTCGCCTTCTGCTTTTCTGCGTTGAAAAGCGCGGAAGCAGGGGTGGTATCGGTTGTGGAAGTCGATTGCGCCCATGACGCCGGCTTCATTGACCGCGTCGACGATTGCCTTGGCGTCTTCGGTGCTGGTGGCTAATGGTTTTTCAACCATGATATGTTTGCCGGCCTTGGCGAGCATGACACACGGATCGCGGTGGGCGAACTCGGGGGTGACGACGCTGACCGCCTTGACGTGTTTTGAATCCGCGACGTCTTCGACGTTGGTGGTATAGCCGCAGTTGAACTTCTCGGCCGCGGCCTTGGCACGTTTTTCATCGAGGTCGCAGACGAGGACGAGTTCGCTCTGCTCGAAGTGGGAATAGGTAGTGGCGTGGATATCGCCGAACAGGCCGCATCCGACGACGGCAACGGGTAGAGGTTGCATGGTTGTATCTCGGAATCAGGGTTTATTGCTTGCTTCGTAAATCTTCCGGTATCGGGCCGCTTCTTCGGGATCGAGCGGCGGCAGGACTTCCTGTAATCGCTTGGCATTGCCCTTGTCTGCATAAAATCGGCCGATCGCTTCCGGGACGGTGTAGCGGCGGTCCGGGTCGATGCGCTGTAGCCCGTCGAGCGCCTCGGCCCAGGTGAGTGTCATCACGTTCCAGTGTTCGGTGATCGGCTGGAGCCGGCCGTAGTCGAATATCGCTTCGATGAACTTGCGCGTATCGACATCCGGATTAACCGTGCAGAAGTAGATCGAAGCGTATTGTTCGTCTTCCGGGGTGGGATTGTTTTGCATGATAGCGCGCTCGAAGACATCATCGGGCGGGCGCTTGGCGGGGATGGCGCGTTGCAGCTTTGCGATCGCGCGTTGTGAGGATTCGGAGCAGAGGTGTTGGATGAGCAGCCAGGCTTCTTCTTTCTTTTGCGAGCCGGTGTACATCGCCAGGCCGTCCCAGGTGATGCGTGTAGCGCGGTAGCCGGTCTCGTCATTGCGAGGCATATGAAGCAGGCCGTAGGACAAGCCTTCCTCGGCGACGGCGTTGCAGAAGGGCATGCCCCATGGCCCGTCGCTGAACATCGCGGCGATGCCGGTGAAGAAGCCCGTGCGTTCGGTCATCGTGCCCAGGTCTGCGGGTGTGGGTACGACGTTGTACTTCCATCGCAGGTCGTGATAGAGCTGGTAGGACTTTTCGCATGCCGGGCCGTACGCGACGGTGTGCGTCTTATCCGGCGTAAGCAGGTCGGCGCCGATCGCCCAGTGGATGGGGAACCAGTAAATCCAAGGCGGCAGCGTCGTGCCGAACTGCTCGGGTTTGCCGTTGCCGTCGGCGTCGATGGTCAGGTGCTGGCAGACGCGGACGAAGTCGCTGATCGTCCAGCGATTATCATCCAGCAGCCACGTGCCATCGGGCAGTTCTTTGATCGCTTCAGGGCCGTCGTGTTTCTCAACGCGGAGGTTTGCTTTTTCGAAAGCGGAGCGATTGTAGAAGATCAGGTTACATCCGCACCAGACGGGTACGGCGTACTGTCGCCACAGCTTGTCTTTGCCTTCACCTTCATATCGCCCGAACGATTCGAGGCCGGTCGGCCAGTACTGGCTTTTCAGTTCGTCGAGGCCCTGCGTGTTGTCGGTCTGGCCGATGTCACGCAGCAGGTACGGCATCAGGTCTTCGAACTTGCCGGACTCGACCATGTGGAAGAACGGCTCGTCCTGGTAGAGGATGACGTCGGCCGCGTCGTCGGCGACCATCAACTGCTGAACCTTCTGTTCGTAACGGGCCGGGATGAACTCACCCTTGACGGGGATGTCCGGGTACTTCTTGCGGAAGTCATCGAGGATCTGTTTCCAGATCTCGAACTCTTCGCTGGTCGCCGCGAAGGAGACACGCAACGGCTTGTCTTCGCCTGATCCGCTGTAGAAACGGACGGTGTCGCTGAAAAGCCAATAGCCCACGGCCCCGATCACGAGCACCGCCAGCACCGTCTTGATGACTCCGCTAACGCTCAGGTCTGCCTCCTTGTCTACTGCATTATCAGGCGATTGTGACCTACTGAGCAACTTCCATGTTCTTGAGCGACCTGAGCAGGTTGGTGATCAGGCCGTCTTGTTCAGCATAGGTGTCGGCATCGCGTTTCGGGTCGTCGGGGAAGCGTCGGCGCTGCCAATCATCTTTGCAGCGCTTGAGCAGCAGGTGGCCGTGTTCTTTAATACAAGCGAGTGTGTTACCTGTATCCCGGCCGAGTCGCACGTGTGCGAGTTTGTCCCACCAGTCGATCAGGTCGCAGGTCAGGATGAAGTTGTTGTATTCCGCTTCGTTACGTTGAACCTGGCTGCGTAATGATTCAAGAACATTGCGAATCGGCTTGATCGCCAGTGCGATCTCACGCATCTGCATGACTTCTGCATCCGTCACCGGTGAGGGCGGCGCTTTTTCAGAAGTTTCGGTTTGCATGATCCGACGCGGCAGGCTGTTGTGCGGCATGAGGATCGAGAGCCGGAGGATGGCGTCGGCAAGCATGTCCGGCGGATCGATTCCGAAACGTTTGTTGACGTATTCGCACATGACCGGCTCGGGGTCGGCCTCGGGGTCGTTGAACCATGCGCCGCCCAGCGCGTAGGCGAAGCGTTCTGTATCGCAGAGCATCCGGCCGGGGCACCAGACGGTGTTGACCAGGCCCACGACGTTGTCGCCGAGTGAATGTGCGATGCGCGAGAAGCGTTGCAGGTTGCCTTGCGTGTTGGAGCGGGGCAGGATCATGTCGCCGGATCGGCTGCTTGACGGGCAGCAGAGCACGGTGAATCCCATATCCAGAAGCAACTGTGTTGTCTTGGTGTTGACATCAGGATGATACTGCCAGTCGCAGATGATGATGTCTTTGCTGATGCGTTTACCGATCCTCGGCTCGCTGACCAGGTGATCGCCCCAGATCATCATCTTCTTGCCGAGGGAATCGATGATGTGGTGCACGTGGTTGACGTAGTCGGCGAAGACTTCCCAGTGTTCCTTGCCGACGGCCGCGGCACCGAGCTTGCTTTGGCCGAGGTTAACTTCGTCGAACCCGGCATGGATGTAAGGCGAATCGAAGATAACCGCGATTTCGCGCAGCATGTCCCCGACGATCGCGTGCGTGTCCGGGTGCATCGGGTGGATGGCGTTGTGGTGGCCGACACATTTAACCGCCAGGTGTTTGTACTTGGGTAGCGAGTGGATGTACTTGGTATGCCCGAAGCATTCGATCTCGGGGATGATGTTCAGACCGTTACGTTTCGCGGTTTGTATCCAGTCCTTGATCTGCTGTCTCGTCAAAGCGTGTGGCGTGGCGAGGTCGGGCCGATTCTCAAAGACCATGGCGCAGCCGTCGTCGTCGGTGAGGTGTGCGAAAATGGTGTTGTAACCCCACGCCGAAGCGGATTCCGCCATATCCATGTAATGCTGATAGCGTTCGGTGACACGCGCCATATCAAGCATCAGGCCTTTGATCTGCAGTGGTTTCATGATTTGATCCGAATGGATTTTTTCAGAGCAAAAACAAAGACGCGATTACTCGGGTAACGGTTCGTTTTCGAGCATGGCGCGCAGGGCGCGGACGGATTGGATCAACACGCCGCCGTAACCCGGACGCTCGGCGAGCGTAGAGCGTGTCAGGTTGTACTGTTCCAGGAATTTTTCGGGCTCCCAGCCGTAGAAACTGATCTGTGGCGTGTTTTCAAGTTTGCTGACCTCGAACGCGGCGCAGACTTTCTTGCCGATGCTCTCGGCGTAGGCCAGCTCGTTTTCAACCATGTACGTGATGGAGTTGTTGCCCACGGCGTGGGTTCGGTAGGACATGATGCCGATGTAGTCGCAGATGTCCTGGATGTGCATGTGCAGGTTCTTGGTTTGGCCGTTGTATTCAATGATGCACGAGTCGCCCGGCTCGGTCTTGACGTCGTACCACATCGGGATGTCGCAGGCGAGCAGCATCTCGGAGCCGCGCTCGTCGAGTTTTTCACGGGCCTTGCTGTAGTAATCGAGCAGGTCGCGCATGATGACGTTGCGTGATTCCTGGCCTTCCTTCCAGCCGGGCAAGAGGTACGGCTCGATGTCGTAGTGGACGGCGACGAAACGTTCGCCCTTCGGCAGCGACTGGTTGAACGTGATGATCATGTCGAGGATGCCCAGCGTGTGTTCCTGGTTCTCGGCCATGGCCATGTCTTTTGCGCCGTCGAGCGCTTCGACGACGATCCCGCGCTTGGCGGCTTCACGGATCAGACGCGCGAGCTTCTCGGGGTATGTGATCTTCGGATCGGTCTCTTTGTCTGTCTGGTGGACCTGCATCAGAAGCAGGTTGATGTCGTGGCGCTGGCAGAAGTCGAGCAGGCGGTCCTGTTCTTTGTCGGTCTTGACGACGATGTCTTTCCAGACCCAGACGCCGCGGATTTCATCGGGGATGCCGGCGGTCGAGCACTTGCATTCACATCCACTTTTATCAGTCGCTTTAGGCGTTTGGCTGCAGCCGCAAAGGAAGATCGTGATGCCCACCAGGAACAGACAAAGATGCAGGATAGAGTGCCGTGTCATGATGTTTCCGTGTGCGAAAAAGTGAATATGGATGTTATGTGACGGATCGAAACATTACTCGGGCAGCAGATCGCGCAGGCCCCGGTAGCAGTGGATCAGGATGCCTGCGTAGCCCTTGCGGTTCTTGTACTTGGTCTGAAGCAGATTGACTTCTTTCCAGAGGGCATCGGGTTTTGAATCGTAGAAGGTGATCTGCGGCGTATCTTTGAGTTCGATGGTTTCCAGTGCGCAGCAGACCTTCTTGTTGATTTTCTCGGCGTACGCCAGTTCGCTTTCGATGTGTTGTGAAACCGAGTTGGGGCCCAGCGCGCTTGTGCGGTAGGACATGATGCCGACGTAGTCGCAGATATCCTGGATGTGTTGATGCAGGTTCTTGGTTTGGCCGTTGAACTCGAGGACGCAGTTGTCTTTCGGGTCGGTCTTCGCGTCGTACCACATGGGGATGTCGGCGGCGAGCATCATCTTCGAGCCGCGCTCGTCGAGTTTCTTGCGTGCTTTGGTGTAGTAGTCGAGCAGGTCCTGCATGACGACGAGGCGCGATTCGCCGGCAGCTTTCCACTGCTGGAGGATATAGGGTTCGATGTCGTAGTGGATGGCGACGAAGCGTTCACCTTCGGGTAGCGACTGATTGAAGTCGATCAGCACATCGAGCTTGTTGAGTGACTCTTCGTGGTTTTCCGCCAGGGCCATGTCTTTAGCGCCGTCGAGCGCTTCGACCGCGATCCCGCGTTTGGTTGCTTCGCGGATGAGCCGCGCGAGTTCTTCGGGCAGGCGGATGGTGTACGTCTTGGCGTCATTGTCGGGATGGATCTGCATGAGGATGCGGTTGAAGCCGTACTTCTGGCAGAAGTCGAGTAACTGATCCTGGGCCTGGTCGGTATCGATCCATGAAGCGCGCCAGACCCACATCCCCTGGATGTTGGAAAGCTGGTAAGGATCGAATGACTTTGCTGACTGGGTCATTGGGGCGTTCTGATCGGGTGCTTGAGCCGGGCTCTGCTGACAGGATATCAGCAGGGAAAACAAAAAAAATGTGAAAGAGGTGGTTGCAATCAGGGTTCTTTGGATGATGTTTAATGTGTGCATAGCGGGATTTATACCGGATCGAGTTGGGCCAGTCAATTAATTTATTAAAGTAGAAAATTAATGTTGACAATAGGGTTTGGTCGTATTAGCATCATGTTTGTTGGAGGTTATATATGCGGGTTGGATGCCAGCCCCGCCTCTGGAGCCGAATTACAAGGGCTGAGAACATGAAACGTAAAGCATTCACACTAATCGAGTTATTGGTGGTTATCTCCATCATTGCGCTGTTGGTGGGTATCCTGTTGCCCGCTCTTGGCGCTGCACGCGGAGCTGCACGAAGCCTTAAGTGCAAGGTCAAGCTGAAGCAGATCGCCACGACTTACGAGTTCTGGCTGAACGACAGCGACCAGCTCGCCCTGTGGCACACAGCCCGTGGCAACCGCTGGACGTGGTTTATGCAACATAGATACCCCAACGAAATCATCAATCCCTCCGACAACGGCAATCTGGAAGACTGCACCGTCATCTGTCCGGATGATTCGGAGCCCATGATCGAAAATGGTGCAACTGTAAATGGAACCGTCGAGGTCGGCGGCAGCTACTTCATCAATTCTGACCTGACCTGGCACGGCCCGGCAAATATTACGGATGATTCCACGGCTACTCGGCGAAACGGGGGCAGGAAGTGGATGATGATTGCGCCTCTTTACCCCGATCCTAACTACACAGTGGAACTTTGGGCCGGTGATAGCTGTCTGGCGGTCAAGAACCCGTCCCAATACACCACCTTCTATGATTCGGCGGGCCATCGGGAGAAAGGGCCGGGGGTAGGTAAATACTACTTTACCAATAGGCCCACTGAATCCGACCGGTACTTTGTGAATAGCGCCTTTGCTGAGTCATATTGGGACCGTGTCCGACCCGACCCCGAACGGCACCAGGGCGGCGGCGGCAACCACGCCTACCTCGACGGCCACGTCGATACCATGACGGGTGAAGAGTTCTCATACAAGCATCTGCGTTTTGACAATGTTGATGAGCAATGGGAAGAGTAAAACACTGACCAAGATGTGATTGGCCCGATCGGTCCTCGTAATCACGACTGGTCTTGGATTACGAGGGCCGTTACGATCAGGTAGGGATATCCGGATCGAATACCTGTCAAGCCAATGAAAGCGGGAACCTAGTGAAAGACCCATTGAACTTTTCGGACCACAGCCGGGGCAGCCACCCCCGGGCCTCGATTCACAATCGTCGCCTGGTGTTGAAGCTGCTGCACGAAGGGCCGTTGACCCGAAGTCAATTGTCGGAGATCACTGGGCTTCGGACCTCGACGATCACCTACATCGTACGTGACCTGATCCAGAACAAGATCGTGCGGACGGTGGGTAAGGTGGCGTCGCAGAGTGTTGGCCGAAAGCAGATCCTGGTTGAGGTGAATCCGAATCTGGGATGGAGCGTGGGTTTTGGTCTGGGTGGTGATCTGGCGTCGCTGGCTTATGTGGATGCCTCGCGTAACATGATCGATCGCGATCAGTTCGAGGTGAGTTCAGACATCAACGAAACAATCAGGATGCTCAAAGAGCACGTTGATTGTTGGGCCAAGCGTAAGGGAAGCGAGATCGGCCGGCTGCTGAGTATCGGCATGGGTATCCCCGGCATGGTGGACCCGGAGGCCGGCGTGGTGATGCGGTCGACCGCATACCACATCAGCGACTTCCAACTGGCCAAGCTGATCAAGAAGCACTTTAAGGTCAATGCGTACATCGATAACGACGTGAATTTTGCGGCCCATGCAGAGGCGCAGGTAGGCAGCGCGCAGGACCATCTTGACTTCATCTTCTTCCTGATGAATGTCATGACCGACGGCGACAGCTACCGTATCGGCAGTCTGGGTTCATCGTTGTATCTGAACGGCAGGCTGCGTCGCGGATCGCACTTTGCGGCCGGCGAAATCGACCTGCTGCTGCAGACCGAAGAGCATACGCGCGTCTCGGCCGAGGAATTGTTACTGATGGATCGTGAGGACGCTCCAATCACCGAGAACCTGGGGCAGTTGGCGGTTCGGCTGTCAACGACGATGGCGGCGATCGCCGACCTGATCGATCCCAAGGCGGTGATCCTCGGTGGTAACGCCCGGATCTCGAATACGAAGCTCATTGAGCATATCCAGGCCGAGATGAATAAGCGGTTGCTGCAAGCGCCCGGTCGGGAGATTCATGTGCTCCCGTCGACGTATCAGGACCGCGGCGTTTCGGTGGGGGCAGCGATCGCGGCGATCGATGCGGCGATGCTGAGTCTGGATGAGAGTGTATTGTCGCGTTTACAGAGTTCCAATGGCACGATGCCGGAGGGTGCGGGAGAAGATACCCGGTACTTCAAGAGTTAAATCACAAAGATCTGGTTGGATAGGGTGTCCGGCCTAGACTGAGTGTATGTGCATACAGGTTTGCACCATGATTCCAAAGCCAGCCGTTCAAGAAACGATCCCGGGAGACTTCCGTCTCAGGCCAACCAGCAAGGTTTGTCTGGCGGCTCGGCATGACGATGAGCATGCGCGTTGGATCGGCGAACAATTAGCTGATCGGTTGGAACTCGAAGACAGTAGCTGCGATTGGCTGGGTGATCTGGACAGTTCCGCGGCGCCGATCGGTTCTGTTGTGATCGTGATCGATCCGGGCAAGACCGAGTTGGGTGAAGAAGGCTATCTGCTGACGGTCAAGGCGGACATGATCACGATCTATGCCTCCGATTCCCGCGGGGCGTACTACGCGACCGAGTCGCTGGTGCAGTTGTTTGATCTGTCGGAGTCTGATCCGAGGAATAACGGTGACGGCCGGCACCTGCCGTGCGTGCGTATCAAGGATCGGCCACGCTTTGTCTGGCGCGGTTTCATGCTTGATTCGGCGCGGCATTATCAGGATCTCGATCTGATCAAGAAGTGGATCGACCGGATGGCGGCGTTGAAGCTCAATCGCTTCCACTGGCACCTGTGTGATGATGAGTCGTGGCGGCTGCAGATCGATAAGTACCCGTTGCTGACGGAGGTCTCGGCCTGGCGCGTGCAGGACGGCAAACGGTACGGCGGGTTCTACACCAAGGACCAGGCACGTGAGGTCGTGGCCTACGCGAAGGCGCGTGGGATCACCGTCGTGCCTGAGATCGAGATGCCCGGCCACTGCAACGCGGCGCTGCATGCGTATCCGTATCTGTCCTGCAAGGGCGACCCGATCAATATCGGTGAGGATGGCTGGAATATGTTTACGCAGGTAGACGGGCGGCTGCCTTTCTGCGTGGGTAAAGACCAGACGCTTGAATTCATCAAAGATATTCTGCGTGAGGTTGTTGAAGTATTTGATACGCCTTACATCCATGTGGGCGGCGATGAAAGGCCTTCGGGTGTCTGGAGTGAGTGTCCTCACTGCCAGGCTCGCATGAAGCAGATGGGCGTCCCGGATGAAGACGCGCTGCACGTATGGTTCATGTCTCACATTGCGGATTTTGTGAGGTATGATTTAGGCAGGCAATCGATCGGTTGGGCTGAGAAGCTGGATGTCGGCATCCCCGAGAACCAGATCATCCAGGGTTGGCACCCGGATCAGTCAGCCAAAGCGATCAGCGAGGGCCGGTCGATCATCAATTCGACACATGAATGGGTGTATCTGGATTATCCATGGACAGAAGAGATGCAGAAGCGAATGCCCAAGTGGATGCCGGTTCTGCCGTTAGACAAGATCTATGATTTTGACCCGGCCCGGGAAGCAGGGGACCCGGCTGCCAGTGAGTTGGTTCTTGGTGGAGAGGCGCCGGTCTGGACCGAGTTCATCCCGAATGAAGCCAAATTGGAGGCTCACGTCTTGCCTCGTTTGGCGGCATTGAGTGAAGCCTTATGGTCGCCGCGTGAATCGAAGAATTTTGATGATTTTTCGCGTCGTTTATCGCGCCGTGACGGGAAAATGAAGTTCAAAGCAGTTTCGAGTCCTATTATTTTTACGGGCGTTACGCCAAAGGCTTTAACGGCAGTTAAAAAAGGATGATAAAGCAAGTCAAGTCGGTGAAATTGTCTTGACAAAAAGCACATATTAGTTTACTTTAGTCGTGAATTATCATTTTTAATGGGTCTCTATCCCATCCCTTAGGAAGGAGAAGTCAGATGAAAGATGGCTGGTTGGATCAGGAAACAAGCTCGCGCCTGATGCGTTATTCGGCGGCGGCTGGTCTTGGTGCGTTCGCTTTTGGTGCCCAGGTCCCCGAGGCGTTGGCTAGTATCGCCTACACTGACCTCGGTGGGATCGTGGTTGCGCGTGGTGAGTATGCCGAAGTCGACGTCGATGGCGACGGCACTCTCGACTTCCGGCTGCAGAACACCGAAGCCGGTGGCATCGGCGGCTACGGCACCATGCAGTTCAACACATCGGTTGACTCGGACTGGTACGGCCTGCCTGTAACAGGTGTCAGCACGGCTACGTATCTGCAAGTCGACATGGATGCCCCGTCGACCGGGGGGATCAACGCCTACTACTGCCGTTCGTTCATCGACGGTCACATCATCGGCCCCAGCAACCCGAAGTGCGTGGATGAGACAGGCACCTCCGGCGGCCGGCTCTATGGCCTGCTGTCGCAGTACCCCGGATGGGACCAGAACTCGTTCTGGAATCCGTCGCCCAATTCCGCCTCGTACGGCTATGACTACAACGAATACGCCGGTATCCGCATGGTCGACATCGACGGCAACGTGCGTTACGGCTGGGTACGCTTCCAGGTGATCATCCATGACGCGGCGAACGAAAACAACTTCCCGATCCCGGACGGAAAACTCACGCGTCACGACTTCTTCTGGGACACCGAACGTACCATGATCCTGTATGACCTGGCTTATGAGACCGATGTGAACACGGACATCATCGCCGGTGATATGGGCAGCCCGCAGCTTGATGGCGATCTGAATGGTGACGGTTTCGTCGGCCTGGACGACCTGGATATCGTCTTGGTTAATTGGAACCAGAATGTGACCCCGGGTGTGTGGTTAGAGGGTGATCCGTCGGGTGATGGGTTTGTCGGTCTGACCGACTTGGACTTTGTGTTGAACAACTGGAACAACGGCACGCCGGCTGTTGCCGCCGTTCCCGAACCGGGTGCTCTGGGCCTTTTGGCCGCCGGTGCCGGTGCGTTGAGCTTCAAGCGTCGTCGTAACTAAATAATCAGCGTTGGCCGCGCCGCCGCCCCTTCCTTGAGGGGCGGCGGGATCGGCCCCAAGCATCATCTCTGATAACACGAATAGGGTTGATTGATTGAGGAAGGAGCTAGAAAGGAGCGTCGGTTAATCAAGAAACGCGTTCGAATTTCAGCTATTTACGTTGATGTATCACTTCAAACTGCTTCATTTTCATAACAAGATGGGAGAAAACATGGAGAAGAGAGAAAGTAAAGACCGCGCCGCCAGGTTACTCGCTTACACGGCAGTGGCTGGTTTAGGTGCGTTTGGTGCGACGCAGACAACTCAAGCAGCCCCAATCCTTCCGGGTCCTTCGGACTATGTCGATATTCCGGATATCACATTGCTGGAAGATGGTGGTGCAACTTACCTCGACCTAGATGGTGACAGTGTCGATGACCTCAAGCTCGAAATGCTGGGTCAGTCTGAGGCATGGTTCGTTCGATTCCGTGCTGAAGCCATCAATGGTGCGGACGAGTACACGAACCTGCTGAAGGGTAATGCCAACTACATCCGTTCGTTCAACGATGGTGATGTGATCGGCCCCTTGAATGTGAACTGCGTGCCCGGTGCGTTGACGTTACCGGTAGCTCACTCGAACACCTCAAACTTTGGTGATCTTACGAGCGACAATTACATGGCGATCAAGCTCAGCGATGGTGACTGGGGTTGGATCCGCATGCGTTACTTCCGTGACGGGATCGAGTCCGGTGTGGGTTATGCTGAAGTCTATGACTATGCCATCACCCCGGAACCCGGTTCGCTCGGACTGCTCGCCGTCGGCGCAGGCGCTTTGGCCTTCAGGCGTCGTAAGTGATCGAATGGTTTTATCGACTGTCGAGTCCATCAGTTGATGATGGCAACCCGGCATAAAGTCAACGACTCGTTTATGTTTTATGTGTAGTTTGTGTAATAAGAACAACATTTACTTTTTTTAAATTGGAGAGAAAGATGGAGAAGAGAGAAAGTCAGGACCGAGCCAAGCGACTGTTGGCCTACACGGCCGCAGCGGGTTTGGGTGCGTTTGCCTTTGGCCAGCAAGCCGATGCGGAAGTTATTCACACCGATATCGTTGATATCACGTTGAATACGCGGGCCATTGGTCCCGGTTATGAGATCAGAGTGAACGTCGATCGTGACACCGATACCGACTTCGTGTTCAGGTTTGTCCCCTGGGGTTCTCAGTACGCATCCATCCGTGGCGTAGACGCCCATGACAACCTGGCGCTGACCAACACCGGCAAGGGCAACGCCTACTATGTCCGTTCGTTTGATTTTGGCGACACCATCGGGTTTGAAAACTCGAACGTAGCGGTTTGCACCGGTTACGACATCCTCAAGCCCGCAGCGTCCGACCCGGGCTTCGGCCGTGACGTCGATTCCTACATGGCTATCGCGCTGCGTGAAGAAGGCGGTACAGATATGTACTTCGGTTGGATCCGTGTCCAGGTGCTCTGGGACGGCACGCTGCCGCAGGGTGTGACGGTTTATGAGTTCGCTTATGAAACCGAACCGAACACCGCGATCATCGCCGGTGCGACCCCGGAACCCGGATCGCTCGGTCTGCTCGCCGCCGGTGCAGGCGCTTTGGCCTTCAGGCGTCGTAAAGCTTCCTAATCCGATACGGAAACCGTAGTGTTTGAGAGTAATTCCTCTAGCTGGGCTTGCCTGAACGTGGGCCCAGCTATTTCTTTGGTATCGTAAGGGGTGTTCACACCCTTCACCCCTTTAGACGGACACGCACATGCCAGAACGAATCGCCAAGAAAGTGCTTTTGATCGGCTGGGACGCGGCCGATTGGGTCATGATGAATCCCCTGATCGAACAGGGGTTGATGCCGACGTTTGAGAAGTTCATGAAGGGCGGCGTCAGCGGCAAACTCGCAACGATCCAGCCGATCCTTTCACCGATGCTATGGAATTCGATTGCGACAGGTAAGCGTGCCGACAAGCACGGGATTTATTCCTTCACCGAGCCGACGCCGGACGGCCAAGGTATCCGTGCTGTAACGAGCACAAGCAGGAAGACTAAGGCGCTGTGGAACATTCTCAGTCAGAACGATCTGCGGTCGATCGTGGTTGGCTGGTTTGCGAGTCATCCCGCCGAACCGATCAACGGTGCGATTGTTACGGACCGGTATATCGCACCGTCCTCGAAAGATTCCACTGTGGCTAACATGCCGGACGATGCGTTCCACCCGGTAAGTATCCGTGACGAGATGATGCAGCTTCTTGTGAATCCCAAGGAGCTTGGCGGGCCGGCGATCCTGCCGTTTGTTCCCAAGGCCGTGGAGATCGATCAGTCGAAAGATAACCGGTTGTTGAAGTTGGCACAGTTGCTTGCCCGGGCATCCAGCGTCCACGCCGCGGCGTGTCGGCTGATGGATACCCAGGAGTGGGACTTTACAGCGATCTATTACGACGCGATCGATCACTTCGGGCATACGTTCATGCCGTACCATCCGCCGAAGATGGATGACGTTTCCGAGGAAGATGCCGAGCTATACAAAGACGTCATGGTGGGGTGCTACCGCTTCCACGACATGATGCTCGAAACCCTGTTGAACAAGGCCGGCGAGGATACGACGGTGATCCTGGTCAGCGATCACGGGTTCCACAGCGGTGAAGGGCGTCGTGATACGGATGGGTACAAAGACCCCGTGAGCTGGCATCGTCCGTTCGGCGTGGTATGCGCTAACGGGCCGTGCATCAAGAAGAATGACAAGCTCTACGGCGCGACGTTATTGGATGTGACGCCCACGATCTTGTCGCTGTTCGGCCTGCCGATCGGCGGAGATATGGACGGCCGGCCCTGGCTTGAGATTTTCGATCCGCCTGTCAGAGCGGAGACGATCCTCAGTTGGGATGAGGTCCCGGGTGAGGCGGGCATGCACCCGGAAGATCGGCGCGAAGACCCGACCGAATCGGCCGAGGCGATCAGGCACCTGGTCGAACTGGGTTACGTCGATGCGCCCAGCGATGACATACAGGAGACGGTCGACAAGACCATCCTTGGGCAGAAGGTGAACCTGGCGATGGCGTTGTCGGACAGCCACCGTCTGGAAAAAGCGGTGCCGCTGTGGGAAGAGTTGATTGCCGGTAATGATGAGAGCAAAGATTTTTACAGCCTGCAATTATCCAACTGCCTGATGCGGCTGAAGCGTTTGGACGAATGCGAAGCGATCTACCGTGAGATGCTTCAAAGGATGCCGAACAACGCGGCGATCAAGGTTAAGCTCTCGCAGTTGATGATTCAAAAGGGTGAATATGAACAGGCGCTGGACCTGCTGCGGCAGGCCGAAGAGACCGCGCCGAACATGCTGGCGATACAGCCGGCTATGGCGCAGGCGTATCTGCGCTTGAAGCAATACGACGAAGCCGAACGCGCCTTTAAGAAAGCGCTTGAAGCCGACGACGAGAGCCCGACGGCATATAACGGCCTGGCGCGTATCTCAAACGCGCGTGGTGAATACGACAAAGCGATTGATTACGCGTTGCACGCGGTGGGCCTGGCGCACAACTTCCCGCGTGCACACTTCAACCTCGGCGTGGCGCTTGCTGAGTCCGGGATGAACAAGGAAGCGATCCAGGCGTTTGAGACGTGTGCGCGTCTTTCGCCGGGGATGCGGCCGGCGCATGTCTGGCTGGCGAAGTTATATGGAGGCGAGGATGGCGATGAGGAAAAAGCACGCCACCACGCACTGATGGGGCGTGCCAATCAATAATGTCCCCTAACCCGATGGAAGGACCCGACGCGCAATGATGACAAGTAACCTGGCTGCACTTGCTACCAACATGCACACCCTTGACTGGTGCATCGTGCTGGGCCTCTTAGTGGTGATCGTGGGCGCGGCGATCTCGACTAAGAAGTACACACAAAGCGTTGCCGACTTCCTGGCAGCTAACCGATGCGCCGGGCGATATCTGTTATGCATCTCGCAAGACATGGCGGGTTTGGGGGCGATCAGTATTGTTGCGTTCTTTGAAGTGTATTACCGCGCGGGCTTCACCGCCGACTGGTGGCTCTTGATGATGTCGCCGTTGGCGTTGCTGATCGCGTTGACCGGCTGGGTAATCTACCGCTACCGCGAAACGCGCGTGATGACCATGGCGCAGTTTTTCGAGGTTCGTTACAGTCGGGGAGTACGTATTTACGCCGGCATCCTCGGGTGGATATCCGGCATCATCAACTTCGGCATCTTCCCGGCTGTTGGCGCTCGTTTTTTCATCTACTTTTGTGGTTTACCGCAATATCCGGTGTCCATACTGGGAAGAGAAATCGATCTGACGTATGCCGGCATCATGGTGTTGCTGCTTTCGATCGCACTCTTTTTCGTGTTCCTGGGTGGTCAGATCGCGGTCATGATTACCGACTTTATCCAGGGCATATTTACCAACATCGTGTATCTGGTTTGTCTTGTGGTGATTTTCTGGATGTTTGATTGGTCTACGATCATCGAGTCACTCAAGACAGCGCCGGCTGAAGCATCGATGATCCATCCGTACCACACATCCAAGGTGCCCGGGTTCAATGTCTTCTACTTCCTTATCGCGGCCTTTACGATGGTATATAAGTGGAAGGTGTGGCAGGGATCGCAAGGGTACAACGTTTCTGCGAAAAATGCTCACGAGGCGAAGATGGCGGGGATCCTCGGTGAGTGGCGTGCGATGGTTTTCCTCGTGGCAGGCATGTTCCTGCCTATCGGCGCCTACGTGATCTTGAATCACGGCGGTTATGAGAGTGTGGTCAACGAAGCGAACCAGGTTCTTGACGGGGTCAGCAATCCGCAGATCCGCGATCAGATGACTGTGCCGGTGGTTCTGTCCAAGGCGCTACCGGTAGGTGTAATTGGGTTGCTCTGCGCCACGATGCTCGCTGCTTTTGTGTCAACGCACGATACCTACCTGCACTCCTGGGGCAGTATGTTTATCCAGGATGTCATCCTGCCGTTCCGGAAAAAGCCATTCACGCCAAAGCAACACATGTGGTTGCTTCGCATTTCCATCCTATTTGTTGCTGTTTTTATCTTTTTCTTCAGCCTGCTATACAAGCAAAACGACCTGATCTTTATGTTCTTTGCGATCACGGGTGCGATCTACATCGGCGGTGGCGGATCGTTGGTGATCGGTGGGTTATATTGGAAACGTGGAGCGACCAGTGGGGCCTGGGTGGCCTTGACCATTGGTTGGGTTGTGGCCGTATCCGGTATGGTCCTCCGCTACTTTTGGACGGATAGCCTTTACCCATGGATGGCGAGTGACGCGCCATGGTTGTTGGACAGCGTGAAGTATGTACTTGAGGGGATATCCACCCATGTGAAGGGGATCAATTGGGAGGTCGGACCGGAGGAGTTTCCGATAGACGGCCAATGGATCAACTTTTTTGCGATAGTTCTTTCGATCCTGGGTTATGTAACATGCTCGCTCGTTGCTTGGCTGGTATACCACCGGCCGGCGTTTAACATGGAACGCATGCTGCACCGTGGGCGCTACGCGATCGAAGGCGAACATGTCGGCAAAGACATTAAACCGCTCCGCGGTATCCGCGCAGTCCTACCTACCAGTGAGTTCAGCACCAGCGACAAGTGGATCTACTATGGCAAACTCACTTGGACTCTCACTTGGTTTATCGTTTTTGCCGTTGGCACGATCCAATTTATCGGTTCAAGCCGTGGATGGTGGGGAGAACTCACTGATGACGACTGGGTGGTTTACTGGATGTGGCGTATCTGGATCGTAGTCATCATCGCCATAGGCACGACGATCTGGTTCCTGATCGGTGGCATCATAGATACACGCAGGCTGTTCCAGACACTTGCAGCGGTGAAGCGTGACTATACAGATGACGGTAGTGTCCATAAGGGTGGTGACGATGATGTCGTGGAAGAGGGTTGAGCCTTGCACGAAGAACAAGGCTGGACGGTTTAGTTATGAACCATCGAGGTAACTGAACAATGCACGGAAAGCATGTATTGATGATCTTGGCTTTGGTTTGCTTGTTCACGTTGCAGGCATGCCAGTCAGCCAAACCTGTTGCGGCGGATGAGCCCGCGCCTGCATATGTGTGTCAGCATATTGATAAGCCAATCAAGATCGACGGGAAGCCGGACGAACCCGCGTGGGCGTCGGCTGAAGTTGTTGAACAGTTCTATCCATACACAAAGACGACCGAGCCTGAGCTTTCACCGACGCGCGTACGCCTGTTGTGGGGTGATGATTATCTATATATCGCGTTCGAGTGTGAGGATGATGATATCTGGTCGTTCTCGGATAAGGATGATGACGATCTGTGGAACGGGGACGCGGTAGAGTTCTTCATCCACGCGGACACGTTCGGGCTCGGATACAAGGAATTCGTCGTTTCGCCAAGTGGCGCATTGTTCGATGCGTATCACGCGAGTCGAGGCGGCGGTGGGGGCCGGCGTTTCAAGACGTGGAACGCCGGCGCCGAGGTGGCAACGGTTATCAACGGCACGGATGGCAACTGGCACGACGATGATGTGTCTTTTACAGCTGAGCTGGCCATACCAATCAAATCGCTCGGGGATATTCATCAGGGGGCCTGGTCGTTCGGTGCGTTCCGTTACAACTACTCAAAGTCATTTGAAGAAATGCAACTTCTGATGTCGATCCCCGACGCGCCGAAGTGGGGCTTCCATTACTACCCGGGCTATCGTCCATTGATCTTTAAACGAACGGAATCGAAGTGATGAAATATACAAGATACATCTACGCTGGTATCTCGCGGGTTCTGGCTCTGTGTCTGGCAGTGGTCGTATTGTCGGGCTGTGCGCATCAGCCGAAGGATGTATATCTGCTGATCGGCCAATCCAATATGTCCGGCCGAGCGCATATGATTGAAGGCGACGACGCGGTGATCCCCGGCGTGTACCTGCTGAACGATCAAGGCAAGTGGGAGCCTGCACAGCAACCTTTGAATCGTTACGCCTCGGACCGCAAGGACCTGGAGATGCAGCGGTTCAATCTGGGCGGGCCTTTCGCCGAAACGATGCGTGAAGCCGACCCGGATACAACCATCGGTCTGATCGTCAACGCACGAGGCGGTACGAAAATCGAACGCTGGCAGCCCGGTGAAGCACTCTATGAAAACGCACTGAAGCGTGTGAAAGACCTCGGTGAAGTCAAGCTGGTTGGCGTGCTGTGGCATCAAGGCGAAGGCAACAGCATGGACGAACAGTATGCAGAGAAACTTACCAATGTGATACTGGGCATCCGTAAGGACCTCAATCAGCCCGAGTTGCCGTTCATCGCGGGGCATATTTCCGGAGAGAACATCATCAACGACCAGATGGATGCGCTTGCGGGGGAACTGCCTTACATGGGGGTGGTTTCTGTGGATGGGTTGGAGCGCTTCGATGGGGGGCATTATGACCACGACGGTGTCATCATTCTCGGCAAACGTTATGCCGAGGCATACAAAAAAGTTGCAGGGAAGTGCAAGCAATAGGTGTAAGGACAACGAAAACGATCCTGTCGGATCGAAAAGACTTTCTTATAGGGAGAATTGATCGTGTTACGTTCAACAGTGATTTATGCCGCAGCGTTCGCATTACTGACCGCCTTTTTACCAAGCAGCGCTTCAGCCGTTGCGGTTGCGCCATATAAGATCATCTGCTTCGGCGACTCAACGACCGCCGCGCGTGTCACCGGGGTGACCACGGCTACCAGTGGCCGACCTTCGACGGGCACCACGACTGTCGGGATCAACCAGAATCCTTACACACTGATGACGCTCGATCATGATGCGGATGGTCCGACGCGCTGGCTGTATACCTATTGCGACATCTTGCGCGATGAGTTGCCGGACCTGACCGGCGCACCGGTTGACTCGGTCAACGAGGGCCTCAGCGGCAACATGTCCCACCAGGCGGTTGCCCGGCTGGATACGGATGTGCTTGGTCAGAACGCCGATGTAGTCATCATTCAATTCGGGATCAATGATGCGGTATTCAAGAACGGCCAGCACAACGTCGCACTCGATGCCGCCGAAGAAGCGACTTATGATCCGCTCACGTACACGAGGGGTAACTTCATCGACAACATGACGCTGGTCGTGCAGCAGGCCAAGGCCGAAGGCTTGCGCGTCATCCTGATGACGCCCAATCACACACCCGCGCCATCCTCGGGCGTCGACATCACCGCGCTGCCGCAGTATGCCCAGGCGATCCGTGACATCGCGGCATCGGAAGGTGTTGAACTCGTCGACATCTACGCGCTGTACGACATTCTCGAAGCTGATACGGTTGTGACCGATCCGGAATTGCTGGCGATTCTGCCGGATAACTACCTGGACCTCGATCCGGCTGACCTTATCCTTGCCGATCTGATCCATCCCAACGGCCTCGGTCAGCGCGTCGTCGCTGAAGCCCTGAAGCAGGCGCTGGTTCCTGAACCCGCCAGTATGATGATCTTCGGCGGATTGCTGTTAGTGGTCGGACGCAGGCGCTAACCATGTAGCTACTGGTTTATAACAACGATTACAATCACACGGTGCGGCTCAGCGTAAGACTGGCCGCACCGTTTTTATGTAATCACAGTTTGCAGCTTGTTGCCCTTGATGGGTTTGGTTCGGTGCTATGCTGTGCGTACAATCCCTTGCTCAGATGCCCGGGGGTGTCGGAACTGAATCCATCGTTCATATGAATCAGAGGGCACAATGAAAAACCTTGGTACACTTCGGCTATCAACACCGCTTTTGATGTTGCTTGTTGCGATATCTGTTGTGCTTCACTCATACATGTCAACAGCGCAAGCGGCGGATGGAATCAGCGGCATGATCGGCGTTGGCACATGGGCGACGCAGGCCGAGTTCAAAGACATCAAGGTCACCAAGGATGGCCGTATACTCTTTGCCAGCGATTTTTCCAATGGCATGGGAGACTGGCGGACATCCCGTGGCGAGTGGAAAGTAATTGACGGCGCGTTGCGTCAGACAAGCAATCAAACCGATGCGCGTGCACTGATCGGCGATCCTTCGTGGAGCGATTACACGATCACACTCAAAGCGCGCAAGCTTGGTGGCGATGAAGGATTTCTCATTCTGTTCGGCGTGCCCGACAGCCGTTCAAAATCCTGGTGGAATATCGGCGGGTGGGGCAATACTCAACATGGGATCGAATCGCCGGGTACTTCGTCTGGGCGCGTTGCCGGGCGGATCGAGACGGGGCGCTGGTACGACATCAAGATCGAATTGAAGGGCAACACCGTCCGCGCTTATCTTGATGGCCAGCTTATTCATGAAACCAAACGTACGCCGCCACAAACAAACTTCGGACATGCATTGATCCCGGACCTGGTCGCCGATCCGAGTATCGTCGAGTATGACGGGGTCTTTTACTGCTACTGCACGACCGACGGGATGGGACAAGGCTTGTCTACCGCGGGCTTGCCGGTTGTGTGGAAGTCGAAAGACTTTTTGAACTGGAGCTTTGAAGGCTCGCTGTTTACGCCCGATTACGATGCGAAGTATTGGGCGCCGAGCACGTCCGTATATAAAGATGGCAAGTACTACCTGTTCCCCACGCTCGATAACCGTATCACCGCATTAGTCAGCGACTCACCCGAAGGCCCGTTCAAGACACTGGATGGCAAAGACATCACCCGAACCTCCGGCTGGCAGCACTTCCCGATCAATGTTGGACATCCGATTGATGCGGATATCTTTCTTGATGATGACGGTTCGTATTACATGACATGGTCGCAGCGCTATATCGCCAAGCTGAAGCCCGACTTTACCGGGTTTGATGGCGAGCCTGTATTGATCCAGACGAAGCGCGGCGGTTACTCCGAGGGGCCGTGCATCATCAAGCGAAACGGGATTTACTATTACCTTTACACGTTAGGCGGCAGCGAAAACTACCAATACGCATACATGATGAGCCGTGATTCGGTGCTTGGTCCGTGGGTAGCGCCGCAGCAGGATATAATTTCCACGACCAATCATGAACTGGGTATTTATGGTCCGGGTCACGGTTACTTCTTTAAACCGGATGGTTCAGATCAGTGGTACTTTGCTTATCTTGAGTACGGGCGAAGCGGCACTAACCGGCAGGTCCTTACCGCCAGGATGTACTTCAACCCGGACGGCACGATCAAACCTATACAATTAACGATGGAAGGTGTTGGCGCTATAGGTCACGACCCGGATTACGCTACACCAAACCTGGCGCATGGCAAACTTGGTAAAGCCTCTTCGATCCGCCCCGACTTGTGGATCCCGCCGATCGCAGATCCGAGACTGAACCGTTTGGAAGAATTTGATCCCAAGTATGCGCTTGATGGTTCCAATGGCAGCCGATGGATGGCTGATGAAGAAGACGGCGAGGCCTGGTACCGGTTGGACCTGGGGCAGCAGCGCGAGGTCGAACGGACGGAGCTTTACTTTGTGAAGCCGACCGTCGGGCATGCGTATAAACTTGAATACTCACTCGATGGGGAAACATGGCAGTCGTACGGCGGTCATGAAGAGGTGAGTATCCCGTCGCCGCACAGAGATGCCAAATCGGTAACAGCACGCTACTTCAGGGTAACCATTTTGCATGGCGCGGCGGGGCTGTGGGAGTTTAAGGTTTATTGAATTTCTGGAAGCGCATATAAAAAGCGGTCCTCACCCCGGCCATCTCCTAGGGGGATAGGGGGCTAGTACAAGTTTTTTATGTGTGGTTGAAGGTGTTAATTCAGGCTGACTGCTTTGGCGGGATTGGTGCGGGTTAAACGGTCGATTAAATCGTCGCTTAGACCGAGCGCGGAGCGTAGGTTTTCGGTGCTGCGCGGCATGTTGATGGCAGAGCCGACGAGGTGGGATTTATCCGGAGCCCACGCGACCATGTCTTCGCCTATCAGCAGGTCCCATCGGCCGAGCGAGTAACGGCCGGGGCCCATGCCGGCGGGAGCGATCGCGTCGGTGACGACGATGGCGTGGTCGGGTCCGGCAAGCTTCAGGTAGTTGCTCAAGGCTGGGAAGGGGATGTGTGCCCCGTCGGCGATGAAGCCGATCCAGAGCCTGTCTGAGAGGCTCAGGACGCGTTGTACGATGTTGTCGTGGCGGTGCATCTGCATGGGGCAGCCGTTGCCCAGATGGGTCACCATCCCGAGGCCGGCGTCGATTGCGGCGATTAGCTCATCGGTTGACGGATCGCAGTGGCCGGCCGAGACGGTGATGCCCTGATCTGCTAAAAAACGTGTGGTTTTCAGGCCCGGATCGCGTTCTGGCGCAAGGGTGACGATGCGGGTCAGGCCGCCGGCAGCGTCGAGTAACTTCTTCATCGCATCGGGCTGGGCGGGGCAGATAGCGTCTTCGGGATGAGCGCCCCGGTAGCCTATTTGCTCATTGATAAAAGGGCCTTCAATGTGGAAGCCGGCGATGACGTCGGCGATCAGGTTATCCTGTTGTCGCAATTCCACCAGCTTCGCAAGACGTGCGGACATGACGTCGATCTTTTCGGTAATGATCGTCGCCAGGATCTTGTCAACGCCGTCTTTTCGCAGAGCTTCGCAGGATTGGCGCAGTTGTTGTGCTGTAAGGTTATCGGTGTTGTAATCGACGCCGCCATAACCGTTGACTTGCAGGTCGATATATCCGGGGCTGTTGGTAATGCTCAAGTTACACCTCGAAGTGGCTCGGTGTGGTAATTATAAATTCAGTTATACAAGACGAACATTAGGTGGAAAACTCTCATTTTGCGTAACTTGCCATTTATTCGCAAGCTTGAATCGGCGCGGGCGGGGTGATATAGTATTGGCGTCGAAGTTGAGCCTTCAGGCTTGCCTCGACACTATTAAATAGACGGCTCGCTGGCAACCGTGGCGGCAAGGTCAGCACTCAAAGAGCCATAACCAACAGGCCATCACCCGAAATACCGGGCGGCCAGAGTTATGGAATTTGGAGAGTGCCCCGTGACAACCGCTACTACCCTTCAACCCCGCGAAGTCACCCCTGTCAAAACCAAGTACCGCAAGATCGTTACGGCGATCCCGGTGCCGGAGTCGATCCCGATCCTGGAGAAGCTGCGCGAACATGAGCCGCAATCCATGGGTGGCCAGCCGCCGGTGATCTGGGACCGGGCCGAGGGGTTCTGTGTTTATGATAAGTGGGGCAATCAGTGGATCGACTGGTCCAGCGGCGTGCTGGTGACCAATGCCGGGCACAGCCACCCGGCAGTCAAGCAGGCTGCACTCGATCAGATCAACCATGGTTTGATGCATAACTACTGCTTCCCGTCCGAGATCCGTGGGAAACTGATCGAGGAACTCGTAAAAGTTGCGCCGAAAGGCCTGGAAAAAGTGTTCCTGCTGACGACAGGTTCGGAAGCAACCGAGTGCGCGATCAAGCTGATGCGTCAGCACGGCAAAACGGTCGGCGGCAACAGTAAGATCGTGATTGTGTCGTTCGTCAACGGCTTCCACGGCCGAACGATGGGGTCGCAGATGGCCGGCGGCTGGCCTGGTCAGAAGGAATGGATTGTTAATCTTGACCCGGCGATGGTGCAGGTGCCATACCCGGACGGTTTCCGTCAGCCGGATACGAGCTTCGATGTGTTCCTGGATTCGCTGAAGCAGGCGGGCGTCAAGCCGGAGAATGTTGCCGGCGTGATGATGGAAACGTACCAAGGCGGTAGCGCCAAGCTCGCGCCCATGCCCTACATGAAGAAACTGCGCGAATGGTGTGATGCAAATGACGCGGTGCTGACGTTTGACGAAGTGCAGGCAGGCTTCGGGCGGACGGGTAAGTTCTGGGCGTTCGAGCATTATGAAATCGAGACGGACCTGATCTGCTGCGGCAAGGGTATTTCAAGCGGGATGCCGCTTAGCGCGGTGATCGGTCGGACACAGTTGCTGGATCAGTTCCCGCCCGGTTCGATGACGAGTACTCATACGGGCAACCCGGTCTGTGTCGCAGCGGCGCTGGCGAGTGTGCAATCGATCCGTAAGGAAAACATGGTCGAGAACGCACGCAAGATCGGCGAGATCCTGGCGGTTGAATTGAACCGGCTTAAAGAAAAGTTTGATGGGCCGATCGGCGCCGCGGATGCGGTCGGCGCGGTGGCGACGCTACAGATGGTCAAGCCCGGGACGACGGAGCCGGACAAGCCGCTGGCGACAGCGATCGTTCGCGGGTGTATTGAACGTGGTTTACTCATGTTCGCCCCGGTCGGCACGGGTGGCGGGACGGTGAAGATTGCACCGCCGCTGATCACACCCGAGGATGTACTGCGTGAAGCGATCGGTGTCCTGGAAGAAAGCCTTGAGGAGGCGATTCAATGAGTGCAGTTGAAGCATCCAAAATCGATGTCGTGATCGTCGGCGGGGGGATGATTACGCACGATCAGATCCTGCCCACGATCTACCACATGCAGCGGCAGGGCAAGGTCGGCGATATCAAGATCTGCGCGCTGAATTCCGCGCCTCTGCGCGAGTTGGCGGAAGCAAAGAAGCTTGCCGACGCGTTCCCGAGCCAGAGCTTCGAGGCGTTTCCATCGCTGCATACCGATCCGAACGAAATGCATCCGGATCTGTACAAGCAAGTGATTGCTTCGTTGCCCGCCCACAACATGGTGGTCGTCGCGGTGCCGGATCATTTTCATTACGACGTGATCATGGCGGCGCTGAAGGCGGATCAGCACGTGCTGGCGGTCAAGCCGTTGGTGCTGAAGTACACGCAGTCGGTCGAGATAGAGAAGCTCGCATACGAGAAGGGCCTGTTTGTCGGTGTGGAGTACCACAAGCGATTCGACCGGCGCAGCCTCGATGCTCGCGGAGCGTACCGGCAAGGACGGCTGGGTGAATTTAAGTGCGGTGAAGCCCGGCTGATCGAGCCATGGTTCTATCGCTACTCCAACTTCCAGAACTGGTTTACCTGCGAGAACACCGATCCGTTTACGTATATCGGTTGCCACTACGTCGACCTGGTTTACTTCATCTCGGGGTTGAAGCCGGTCGGCATTTCGGTGCAAGGCGTGAAGGGCAAGTTCCCGAACGGCAAGGAAGGCTACATGTGGTCGGCTGCGCGCGTGCGATTCGAGAACGGCGGGTTGTTGAACGTGGCGAATGGTCTGGGTTACCCGGACAAGGGAGCCGGCACGAACGATCAGGGCATCTGCCTGTACGGCGAAGGTGACGACTGCGGCACGATCCTCAAGCATAACGATCAGTTCCGCGGCGTAAGTCAAGGCTATGACCAGGGCGCATTGAAAGATGGCGAAGCCGCGTTCCGCTTTATCAATCCCGACTACATGCGTCTCGTACCTTATGAAGGCGAAGGTATGAAACCAGTCGGCTACGGCTACGACTCGATCGAAGCTAATGTTCTCTCTGCGATCCGTTGCAGCGCCGCCAATTCGTTAAGCGATCGGCAAAAACTCATCAAGCAGATCGATGAGCGCGGCATCATCGCTACCCCCGCCAACAGCGCAATTAACGAGCTGGTCATGGAAGCGGGGCGGCTATCGATTCTCAACGATGGTAAGTATGTCAGTATCACCTATGGTGAACATCCCTGTGTGAATCTGGTTTAGTCCGCACCACTATTGTGGAGTACTCCGATGACGACGACTATGACCCCGCCGGTCCAGGAACCTACGACCGGTCTTGCTGATTCTGTTTTTGATCGTGCCAGGACAACGTTCCTGAAGTTTGCTGAGCCCTTGAAGCTCAACGAGAAGTATCCCGGCCGCGGTGTGCTGGAAAGGATGACCACGCCGGACAAGACGGTGTCATTCCGCCTGTCTCTTGAGATGGACGACGGCACGGTGCGGATATTCAAAGCCTATCGCGTGCAGTTCAATGACGACCTCGGGCCTTACAAGGGTGGATTGCGTTTTCACCCGAGTGTGACCGAAGACGAGATGAAGGCGATGGCGTTCTGGATGTATCTCAAGACGGCGGTTGCCGGTGTGCCGTTCGGCGGCGCGAAAGGCGGCATCGCGGTGGATTACCCATCGCTTAGCCGGTCTGAGAAGGAACGATTGACCAAGCGTTTTGCGTTGATGCTGCACGGGCTGGTGGGCGCGAGCACGGATATCCCCGCTCCGGATGTGAACACGGGCCAGCGTGAAATGGCGTGGATGCTGGATGCCTGGCGCATGGCCGACGGCACGTACAGCCGCGCCATGATCACGGGCAAACCCCTTGATATGGGCGGCAGCGAAGGCCGAGCCGAAGCAACAGGGCGCGGCTGCATCATCACGTTAGGCGAAGTGGCCGGCGATATGGGGATGGACATGAAACGTTGTACAGCCGTGATCCAGGGCTTTGGCAACGTCGGCCGGGGTGCGGCTCATGAACTGCATCGGCGCGGCTGCAAAGTGATCGCGGTATCCGATATCAACGGCGGCCTGCTGAACCTGTCGGGGCTTGATGTTGAAGCCTTGATCGCTCATACCCAGCGCACGGGAAGCATCGTGGGTTGCCCCAATGCCAAGGCGATCGACCGTGACCTTGTTCTGACCACGCGGTGTGACTTCCTTATCCCCGCCGCACTCGAGGACAGCATCACGATCAACAACGTCAACGACATCCAGGCAAAGATCATCTGCGAAGGCGCGAACGGTCCGACGACTCATAAAGCCGACGAAGTTCTGCATCGCAAGGGGGTATGTGTTGTGCCGGATATTTTGGCAAACACCGGCGGTGTGATAGTCAGTTACTTCGAATGGGTACAAAACCATCAGGAGTTGTACTGGACACATGAGGAGGTGATTGAAAAACTGACGACACGGATGATTGCCAACTACCGCAAGGTGGCTGACAGGGCGAAGGATCGTGATGTATCATTAAGACAGGCGGCATATGAACTGGCGATTGAGCGGATCGCTCATGCGATCACCGAGCGTGGTGTACAATAACCTTAGCACCCGGACGGATTCACAAAGTTTATGCCCGATGTGATACGAAAGACAACCTCATGGCGCAGGTTTGCCGACCGGTTTGGTCTGACCGGCTATCTATTCGCATCGCCTTGGCTGGTCGGATTCTTTCTGTTGATCGCGTTCCCGATGGCGGCGTCTCTGTTGTTGTCGTTCACCGAGTGGAACGGGATCAGCATCAGTCAGATCCGCTGGGTCGGGTTAGAGAACTTCACCAGCGCACTGCGGCTTGATGAACAGGGCGACGACCTGGTGTACACCGCGCTATGGAACACGATGGTGTTCAGTTTTGTCAGTGTGCCGTTGGGTTTGACGGTGGCGTTGATGCTGGCGGTGTTGCTGAATCAGTCTTTGCGCGGCATTTCGCTGTTTCGCACAGTGTTTTACATGCCGCACGTCATCGGCGGCATCGCGACGATCATGATGTGGTTGTTCGTTTTCAATCCTGATGCGGGCTTAATGAACATGGTCATTCGGCCGTTCTACAGCGCGTTGATTTCGATCGGCGTACTGGACCCGACCGCATCACCCCCGGCCTGGATTTATGACAGCACCTGGTCCAAGCCGTCGCTGATCATCATGGCGGTCTGGGGTGTCGGTGGGGCGATGCTGATCTTCCTGGCCGGCTTACAAAACGTGCCCGATCAACTATATGAAGCAGCCGATATCGACGGCGCTGGGCGATGGGGCAAGTTTATTAATGTGACGGTGCCGCAGCTTACGCCGACGATTTTCTTCAACCTCGTCATGGGTGTGATCGGCAGCTTCCAGGTGTTTAATGAAGCATACATCATGACCAAGGGCGGGCCCGACAATTCCACGCTCTTCTTCGTTTTGTATCTTTATCGACAGGCATTCGAGCAGTTCAACCTCGGTTACGCTTCAGCCTTGGCGTGGATTCTGTTCGTCATCATCATGGCGTTCACGCTAGTCATCCTGCGTTCATCCAAGATGTGGGTTTACTACGAAGGGGATGCGGCATGAGTGCTATCACGCCATCACCGGCCCGAATGCTGACTCCCGGCAGCCGACGTCCGCTCAAGCGGATGCTCTGGCAGGCGTTGATGTACAGCCTGTTGATCGGCTTGTCATTGATCTTCCTGTTCCCGATCATCTGGGCACTTGTCGGTTCGGTGCGCCCGCTTAAAGAGGTATACGACTTTCCTTCGCTATGGATCGAAGACCCGCAGTGGTCGAACTACAGCAAGGCGATGAATAAACTGCCTTTCTTCCGTTTCATTCTGAACACGGTCGTGATCTGTTTCTCCGCGGTTACGGGACAGGTATTAAGCGCCGCGATGGTGGGCTATGCATTCGCACGATTAAAGTGGAAGGGCAGGGATATCTGGTTCATCCTGCTGCTGGCGACGATGATGCTGCCGTTGCCGGTCTTGCTGATCCCACGCTATCTGGAATTCAAATACCTGGGCTGGATCAATACCTACAAGCCGTTGATCGTGCCGGAGTGGTTGGGGGGAGCGGCCTTCTTCATCTTCCTGTTCCGGCAGTTCTTCAAAGGCATCCCACGCGGTATGGAGGAGGCGGCCCGGATCGATGGGGCGTCCGAATGGCGGATTTTCTGGTCGGTGTTCCTGCCCAACGCCAAGCCCGTGCTCATGACCGTCGGTGTGCTGGCGTTCATCGGCCACTGGAAGGAATTCATGCGGCCGCTGATCTACCTCTCAGACTTCGAGAGCTACCCGATCAGCCTCGGCCTGCAGATGTACAACACGCTGGAGGGCTCCTGGATCAACCAGCTCCTGGCCGCCTCGGTAGTGGCTCTGGCGCCGCTCGTGCTGCTGTTCCTGGCGGCCCAGCGGTTCCTGGTCAAAGGCCTGCTTCTGAGCGGGGATAAAGGCTAGAATCCACGCACCCTTATTATCTTTAAAAATGAAAAAATAATTGTATTTCCGCATCAGTCGGCTAGAATATGGTATCGGGGCCTAGGTATGTCTACAGGATGCTGGAGTTATAAGATGTTTATTAAAAATTGTTTATGTATCGCGTCGGTCGCCCTTGGGTTGGCTTGTGTGCAGTCCGCCCATGCCCAGGAGCATCGATCCGCCTGGATGTGGTCGGCTTCGGGTCATGACTATGGCGCTTACAACATCGTTGGCGACCACGAGGCCGAAGCGGCCCTGATCAACGACTTTGAACTCTGGGGTTTTGATCGCATCTACACCAGCCTCGGGACCTGGCCCAGCACCGATCCCGAGCGCGTCGCCCACTGGAACGCCGGATTGGACGTTGCGGGTATCCAATCCCAAATGCTGTTAGGCGAAGCGACTTGGATTTATGAAGGCTCCGCTCGTAACAGCCTGCTGAACCTTATCCAGAGCAGACTCATCAACTATAACCTCAGCCGAGTTGATACCAGCGAATGGATCGACGCGGTACACCTGGACATCGAGCCGCACGCCCTAACAGCGTGGAAGAACGGTACCGATACCGACAGGCGTGACCTGCTGTTGCTTCTACGTGATACCTATACCGATGTGCGAAATCTGCTGGATACGAACGGCCTGACGCAGATCGGGATTTATGCCGACCTGCCCGTCTGGTTCGACAGCTCTTCTGCTATCGCTTGGGACGTTGGTGAGAGAGACCAGTGGTTCATCGACATCGCGCAGTCTCTCGATGGCATCAGCATGATGGCGTACGAACGCTCTACAATCAGCCACATCAACAGTGGTGTCCAGTGGGAGATCGACAACTTCAACGGTGAAGTTCGCATCGGCCTGGAATCCAACTCCATCGGCCCGGGCGAAACCTTCCTCACTTTCGATGACCTGTTAAATATGGCCGATGCGCTCGATACCTACCACGGCACGGATATCGGCGGGATCGACTTCCATCCACTGACCACCTTCGCCGACCAGGCCGAACACGCTCCGCTTGAGCCGACACTCGAAGGCGATGTCAACGGCGATGGATTCGTCGGCCTCGATGACCTCGATGTGTTGTTAACGAATTGGAATCAGAATGTGCCGGTGGGCGACAAGAGCCAAGGCGACTTGGCCGGCATCGGAGACGGGTACGTCGGCCTAGAAGACCTGGACGTGATCCTGAACAACTGGAACGCCAGCCTGCCGGCTTCCAGCAGCGTAACAGTCCCTGAGCCCGCGATGTTGAGCCTGAGTGTTCTGGGTGTTTTATTGATCACCAAGCGACGTTAGCCAACATCTCGTGAGCCGAGAGTATTTCTCTCTGAGTGATTGCGCGCCGCATGCATGGGCCCGAGTGGCACAGCACCGGCTATCAGCTTGTAGCACCTTCTTTGGCTTGCCTTTCGCCGACAAGTCGTGCTTGTATGGCCTTGCCAAGCACTGCCGCGGTTTGCGGTGCTTCGCGAGAGGTTGTTCAGAACAACCGTGTCAAATCACCGACACGGTCATGTAGTGATTAGAGATGTATGATCGTCAGGCTTGGCCAAATCCGTTGCAGGTATTCGGCCGCTAATCGCCGATGACACTGATAGGCGGTCGGTTCGGCGCAAAGCAGGCAGCCGCTGTCGAGATCCTCCGGGTTCAGGTCACGGTGGGGTTGGCGGTGTTCAAGGATGGCTGCGTATTCCCGTTCGTATTCAGGCCAGGTGTACTCACCCTTCTTATAGCCATTGAGAAGCTGCTTGGTCGGTGCGAATACGGGCAAATGAATGTATCCCGCACCAACGATGGAGCGCAGGAAGAACGGCAGGTCGCTGCTCTTGGTGTAACCGGCAAGTTGCGAGCTGTTGTATAGCCGCACATCAAGCACGCGCTGAACACCCGCGTCCTTGAGGATCGTGAAGAACTGTTCCGCCGACTTGCCGGCAAAACCAATGGTGAAGACACGGTGTGGCTGTGTGCTCATGGCGACCTCGTTCTGAAATCAGTGCCCCTGGGAAAGAAGGTCTCTATATATGGGCGGAACGACACAAGTATGCGCTCAAAAGCCTCTCGCCACAAGGGTGTGACAACGCTAACTCTCAACCATAATGGAGTTGAGCAAACTTCGGACATCCTGAAGTTTCTGGCACTATCATTGGCAACCTATCCCAATCACACGACTTGATACAGGTCGGATTGGGTTTAGAGCTGGTCCCCAAATCTTGGACAGTCGGTTGGCCTGGATAAGGTGGGCCAACGGGTTTATGCCGCGGCCAGCGGCGGTTGGGTTATTGGTTTTCCATCATACGCTTCTGCTGGTGTCCGTCCAGCGAGTGTCGAGTGTGGACGCTCGGTGTTGTAGAACCGCAGCCATTCATTGATCCCGGCGCGTGCTTCGCTGCCTCTGTCCCACGCGTGCAGGTACACGCACTCGTACTTCAGGCTCCGCCAGAGGCGTTCGATGAACACGTTGTCCATCCATCGGCCTTTGCCGTCCATCGATACCTTCGCGCCCGCGTTCTTCACCGCTTCGGTCCATTCCAGGCTGGTAAACTGGCTGCCCTGATCGGTGTTGATGATCTGTGGCGGGCCGAACTTGCTCAGCGCTTCTTCCAACGCCTCGACGCAGAACGACGCTTCCATCGTGTTGCTCAATCGCCAGGCCAACACCTTCCTGCTGTACCAGTCCATGACCGCAACGAGATACAAAAAGCCACGCCGCATCGGGATGTATGTGATGTCGGCACACCACACATGACCCGGCCGATCAATCTTCATGCCACGTAACAGGTACGGATACACCTTGTTTTCAAGGCATTTGACGCTGGTCTTCGGGGCCTGATAAATAGGCGTCAAACCCATCTGACGCATCAATCGACGCACACGCTTGCGGCCGACGTTGTAGCCAAGCCGACGCAACCAACGCATCATCTGCCGCGTGCCGTAGAACGGCGTCTGCAAAAACTGCTCATCGATCAGACGCATCAGCTTCAGGTTCAACGGGCTCTCGCCTTTGCCTGAAAAGTAAAACGACGATCGGCTGATCGACACCAGCCCACACTGACGCACGATGCTCAGCTCGGGGTGCTTGGGTTCGACCATGTCGCAGCGGCGGCCGTGGCTCAAAGCCCCAACCCTTTTTTTAAAAAGTCCTTCTCGATGGTCAGCTCGCCGATCTTCGCGTGCAGCTGCCTGATCTGCTCGTCGGACGCCTGCTGGTCCTTGCCGCCGCCACGGGCAAAAAGCTGGGCCGCCTCATGTGCCAGCAGCTTCTTCCACCCGCCGATCATGTTCGGATGCACGTCGTACTTCTTGGCGATCTCCGCCACCGTCAACTCGCCACGCAGCGCCTCCAGCGCCACCTTCGCCTTGAATTCAGCCGTAAATCGTCGTCGCTTGCTCATCAAGTAAGTCCTTTCAAATCTGCAGACCAGCCCACTTTAACCGGCTGTCCGAGATTTGGGGACCAGCTCTTTTGCTGTATCTGAGAATACCGGTGGTGACGCATTATCAAATCTCTTAGCGCGTTGGTCGCTTCCCTGCAAACAACATTATTGTGACGCAAATACTACGAATTAATACTGATTTACATCTAGCGAATGATATTACGACTGATACCCTGATGCGGACATGGGATCGCATATGTCACGATGAGTCTCTGTGATCCTGTGTTGATATGAGTGGTTGTCATCCACGATTGGGATACTGCAAAATTCAGGCACACGTCTTGAAGAAAAGCCTGGATCATCACACTTGAAGAGGAAATGGAGATATCTGATGTTGACTAAGAACCGGAGTGTCATTTCAGAGTTGACCAGAACGATTGCTTTTGGTGTTGTTGCGGCGAGTGTCGGTTGTGTCGGCCACGATGCGAACGCGACCATCGTCCAGACCGACTTCAACGGGCAGTATATTGGTACGTTGGACGGGCAGACCGCGGTCGGCACCGGCTTGACCGGGATATGGGATTCCAACTCCGGCGTCCCGGATGTGTATGCGGGTGATCTGGCGGCCCCGGCGGGTACAAACTTCAATCTTGTGCAAAGCGTTGGAAACGGTCCGCAGGTGGTGCGTTTTGACAACGCGGAACGGCAGAACGGGGTTGATTTTGCTACGCCCTTGAGCGGCACGGTTTGGGGAACATTCCTGGTCAATACCAACAACGGCGGGACCGCGGGGATCGGCTTTAACTCGGTTATTACGTTCGCCTCGCTGAGCGGCAGGCCCAAGATCCTGGCGAACGGGACCGATCTGACATACTCCGCGGCTGATTTAGAACACGAAGATGTCGTTATCAGTAATGTTCTGCCGGCTGATACAGATTCATTAATTCTTTTCAAAATGGTACATGATGGAGTGACCGGGTTTACGATTGATATCTGGGCTAATCCTGACGTGGCAGCAGCGTTACCGGCGCCGGATATCTCTTCCGGGAGTACTGCCTTTTCAAATATCTGGCCTTTCAATCGCATCGGCGTGGGCGGATCGAGGTATAGCACGGGTTTAGATTCGTATGTAGACTTCATCACGTTGAGCGATGGCCCTGATGCCTATCAGGATGTGACCGGGGTTCCCATGACAGTACAACTCGAAGGCGATCTTAATCGTGATGGGTTTGTCGGATTGGACGATCTGGACATTATCCTGGCCAACTGGAATCAGACTGTTCCGCCGGCAAATGCATTGGCCGATCCGAGCGGTGACGGCTATGTCGGGTTGGAAGACCTGGACACGGTCCTGAACAACTGGAACGCAGGCACTCAGCCTGCCACAGGTGTCGTGCCGGAGCCTGCGACGCTCGCCATAATATCGATCGGGGGCATGCTGGTGTTGCGACGCGGCAATGCTATATGAGCATCATTGAATGGTGTGAACCGGTGCCGGGGGTAAGCGTTACTACTCCTGGATTGTTTGTATCAGATCTGGCTAACAAATTGACTTTGGAGGATTGGCCGTGGTTCATCGCGTCAAGTATCGAAGCGCGTTTACACTGATTGAGTTGTTGGTGGTTATATCAATCATCGCGTTGCTGATTGGTATCCTCCTTCCGGCACTGGGCGCTGCCCGTGACAGTGCGAAGGTCAGCCGATGTCTGTCGAATCTCAAACAGCTTGGCATCGGCGTGAATGTCTATGCGAACGATAACAAGGACCTCCTGCCCCAGGCGGTGAACGGGCGCACCGGGGAGCCCACCGTTTGGTGGCAACAGCAGTTGTGGGATTATTTGTCTCTGCCGGATGTACCGCAAGGCGGAACCATATTCACGATAGCACCATGGGAGGAGACGGTACTCCAATGTCCTTCGATGGAAATATACGAGCCGAATCCCGCAACGACACGATCCTATGGCTTCAACCTGCATCTGCAGCCCGGTGCTAACCCGGGTATGCAAGGATTCCAGTCGCAATGCGTAAATGGCAGTATCAATCGGTCTGATCCGGACTGGGGCAAGTGTGCGAGTATCTCATCGTACAGGTCGATCTCCGAAACGATGGTGCTCGGTGATGCCGCTAATTCATCTCCGATGCGTGTCTCGACACTGGCTCGGATGTTTCGCGATCAGCCTGCCGGGAACAGGGATACCGCGGAGCCCATGCAGTATGTTCAACCACGACATCGTGACGGAGCAATCGCCAACCTGGTTTACATGGACGGGCACAGCGCAACATCGTCGGCAGACGATTTGCCGCTTGCAGATGAAGATGTGTTGAAAAAGGTGTTCTGGAACGGGCTCGGGGATTTTACGAACTAGTCACGAGTCCTTCGGCTGACGTGAGGAGATGATATTTGTTTCGATCGCGTTCAAGTTTCAGTGTTCTGATCATCTTGTTGTGTATGTTTGGGGGGCAAGCACGCGCGGAGCTGCGTCTACCGAGTATTCTCGGCGACCATATGGTCCTTCAGCAGCAGGCGGAGGTTGCCATCTGGGGCTGGGCGAATCCGGGTGAAGACGTCACTGTATTGGTGTCGAGTAAGTCCTATACCGCGACAGCCGATCCCGATGGTGCATGGCGGGTCGTTTTCGAGCCGATGGCGGCAACCTTTGAGCCACTGCAGATCGTCGTTCAATCGTCGTCGGGTGAGAGGCTTACGATCAAAGATGTGTTGGTTGGCGAGGTCTGGTTGTGTGCCGGGCAGTCCAATATGGACTTCAAGGTGGCGTATAGTGAAAACCGTGAAGATGCGGTTGCTAACGCCGACCTGCCTGGGCTGCGGGTATTTTCGGTCAACCAGGAGCGATCGGCAGAACCCCGCGTGGATGTGGAAGGTCAGTGGAAGCAATCGGATTCGAAGTCGGTATTGATGTTCACAGCGGTGGGGTATTACTTCGGCAGGGAGTTGCATCGTGAGTTAAACGTGCCGGTTGGATTGATCCATGACGCGTGGGGGGGGACCCGCATTGAGGCGTGGACACCGCTTCAGGCGTTTGAGAATAATCCGGTGCTTCACGAAGACTTGGATGTGATACACGCCGACAATCAGCGTTATGAGTTAGCCAAGAAGGAGGCTGTGAATCAAATAGAGTCATGGCTCAAGGTCGCTCGCGAGGCTATCGAGAACGAAGCGGCAATCCCTGCGCCTCCAGATTGGCCGACGAGTGCATTAACTGAGAAAAACAAGCCAACCTCCGTGTATAACGCGATGGTGCATCCAATCACGCCGTATGCGATCCGCGGTGTGGCGTGGTACCAGGGTGAATCCAACAACGGCGATGGCCCGATCTATCGGGACCGTATGCAGAGCCTGATCCAAAGCTGGCGTGCAATGTGGCAGAATCCGGACATGCCTTTCTACTACGTGCAGATCGCTCCATACAAATACGGCGGATCATTACATCCCGCGTATGCATTGCCCTGGATGTGGGAAGCACAACGGCAAATACTGGATATACACAATACCGGTATGGTCGTGACGACGGATGTGGTGGAAGTAGATAACCTGCATCCACCCAGGAAGCTGGAAGTGGGCAGGCGGCTGTCTTTGTGGGCGCTGTCACACACCTATGGACGCAAAGATATCGTTTGTTGCGGGCCTATATACAGCGGCTACAGGATTGATGGCGATAGCATCCGTGTCACATTCAAGCATGCAGCGGGACTGACCAGCAGTGATGGAAAACCGTTGAGCTGGTTCACGATAGCGGGTGAAGATATGCGGTTTGTGGACGCGGACGCACGGGTCGATGGGGATTCGGTGATTGTACGAAACTCGGAAGTTGAACATCCGGTAGCGGTGCGGTTCGCGTGGGATCAAATCGCACAGCCGAACCTGGTGAATGCGGCCGGGTTGCCTGCGATATGTTTCAGGACGGATACATTGCCCTACAGCCAACATGAATAGCGATCGTGGCGCTTAATTAACGTCCGCGATTGTGTTTGCGATATTGCAATGGGGTTTGGCCGTACTCCGGACGGAAAACGGAAGTAAAGTATTCCGGCGACGTGAAACCCGAACGCTGGGAGACTTTGTCGATAGACAGATCTGTTTCGACAAGTAATTGGCGTGCGCGTTCCAGGTGTAATCGGCGGATTTCCGCGGCCGGCGACCTGCCGAGCAGGCTCTGGAAACGACGTTCCAGAACACTCCGCGATATGGGCACACTTCTTAAGACATCTGGTATCTGTATCGGCTCATGTACATGTTTGCGCATGTAGCGGATCGCCATCTTGATGTCTTCATCTTCGATAGCGAGCGTGTCGGTGCTCTGACGCGTGATGACGACGCTTGGTTTCATGAACAGTTTTTGTGTGCTGCGACTTCCCTTAAAACATGCATCAAGCATCTTGGCAGCTTCGTATCCGATCGCCTCGGCGGGTGTGGCGATACCTGATAGCGGGGGGAACGCGATCTGGCACAGGAGGTCATCATCATCACCGCCGAGCACGGCCACATCGCCCGGGACGTCCAGCCCGATGAGCCGGCAGGCGTCGAGTATCTGTCGGCCGTACTGCGTCTCCCATGTCAGGACCGCGACTGGTTTTGGCAGAGAAGTCAGCCAGTTGGTTAGTTCTTCGCTGGAGTCACCCCATCCGCCCTGTATACGCTGTGCCGTCTTCGGGCGGAACACATTGCACTCATAGCCGGCGTTTTTAAGGTGTTGGGCGAAGCTGCTGCTGTGCTCTTGAATGTAGGAAAAACGGAAGGGGCCCGAATAAGCAAAGTGTCGGAACCCGCGGTTCAGGAAGTATTCGGCCGCAAGCTTGCCGCACTCGTTCAGGTCGGTTGCCACGGTGGGAAAACGAGCTTCGCGGAGTTTGATGCTTGAGATATTAATGACGGGTATTTTGAAGCTCTTGAGATGGCGGGCAAACTCGGGCGTGGAGACCCGCGCGATGATGCCTTGCCCGTTCCAGCCTTTGGGCAGGTGCAGATTCTCACTGCGTCCTTTCGCCTCGACCCAAAGGTACCAGGGCTCATGTTGCCTGACATAGCTGAGGATCCCCCCGATAAGGCGTCGGCCCCATCCCGTGGCGGTATCCACCTGGATCGCGACGTGGGGCGTCCCGGACTTTATTTTTCGGTCTTTTTTACGTGCCATATTGGGCCGGCCCCTTAAGCGGCAGGTGCGGCTACATACACGAGTAGACGCAAATCCTATGAATTAATACGAATACACATCTTGTCTGTCAAGCGTATTCGGGTAGGCTATTAAGGGTGCTATAAAGCGATGAGCATGATGTTATGTCCGTTTGGATCATCATTGTCAATCGTGTGAAAGACTCTTTTGGCAAGAAATTTATACCCTCGGAAACAGTCGTAAGACGATCACGCGGGAATGGAATATATGGGAATGTTGACTCACTTGGTGGAAGCAGCAACGCAACGTGTCTGGGTTCGGTTGTGTGCGGTTGTTGCTGTTGCGGTTCTACTTCATTTCTTCTCAACGCATTCATTCGCACAGGTTGCTGAGAAGACTTTGAGCAATTCGCGATATACGGTTGCGGTTCAAACGGATGGCAGTTTGCTTATTTCATGCCAAGGTGTCGAGCCGGTCCTGTTTTCGCCCAGGTTTGTGGTCATGCACCGCGACGACGATCCTAAAATGAAACTCCGGAGGATTGCCGCAGCCAAGTACGACGTCATGACATGGACGAGTGTGCGCAACGATAATGAATCCGGCCTGCGTAACGTCGATACGACCGTCTCGGCAGGCGACGGTCTGGATCCATCGGTTCTTAGCGGTGATCTTGAAGGCAGGACCGCCAATTATTATCTGGCCGCGGATCACGAAGTGGTAGAAGCGTCTGGCGCCGGTGTTCAGGGGCGCACGGTCATCTGGCGTTTTGCTCGGTCTGACAAGTATCAGATCGGCGCCCGTATTGATCTGCCGGAGGGGGACGGCCCTCCAACGTTGCGGTTCGATTTTCGTCCGGCAGAAGCGGGCTGGTATTCCGTGGGATATGCAGGTGCTCCAAGCACAGACATTGATGCGATCGATGGGTTGTGGCAGCCGTTGATCTGGCAGGAGAAGCGGATACCTGAAGTGCCTTACCTCACGCTTGCCTTCCGTTGTACTTTGCCGACTACGCTCGTCACGCGCGATGGTGTGACGGTTGGGGTGGTGGCGGATTCAAAGGAACTGCCGTTTCAGCCGCTACCCAGGCCGGAGAATTCGGGCTTCGGTGTAATGGTGCGAAACGAGAAAGGGTATGCTCAGCCCCTGATTTTCGCGCCGGTGCTGGGATCGGAAGAATCGAAACTTGAGAAGGGGCAGTTGTGCCGGTTTTCCGCCAATCTGGTTGTGGTACACGGCGGCGTGAACGATGCGTATGAATATATCGCACGGTCGCTGTTCAAGTTCCGGGATTTTCGCACACAAACAACCTTTTCACTGAACGACACGCTGAACAACATGGTTGAATACGGCATGAGCAAGTACAGCCGATTCAATGAGGATCAGCGTGGCTGTGCTTATATCACTGATGTGCCCGGTGCAGTGAAGAACGTATCGAGTCTGCATCCGCTATCGGTGGCATTCATCATGGATGACCCGGATATATACACGAAGCGGGCGCGTCCGATTATTGAGTACCTGATGTCACGTGAGAAGTTTTTGTTCGCACTGGACCCGAATCAGACTATCCAAAGCCCGTCCTGGCGTTTGCTCGGGCCTTGTGCGCCGGTGGAAGAAATGGCGGCTTTGTACGCCATATCACACGACCACAGCGATGTGTTCCTGCATTTTGCTGAAGAAACGATCGATAAGAAACGTACGTTGAATCTCGACGACAGGGATGTGCCCCGTTCGTGGCCCAAGTTGCTTGCACTCTACCAGGCGACCGGCGATCAGAAACTACTTGAAGAAGCGGTACGCGGTGCGGATGCCTACCTGCAAGCGCGCGTCAATACATCCCAGCATGATTACAGCGATCCGTATGCGTCGGGTATGTTTTTCTGGACATCTTACGCACCGCTGTTCATCGAGTTGACCGAGTTGTATGAGGAAACCGGCCAACGCAGGTTCCTGGATGCGGCGGTTGATTCGGCACATCGTTTTACCCAGTTCATCTGGATGTGTCCCGAGGTGCCGGACCAGGATGTGCTTGTAAATAAAGGCGGTAAGGCCCCGCAGTACTGGTATCTCAAGAGTAAGGGGCACCTGCAGATGAATGCCCCGGAACACGCGGTGCCTGCCTGGGAACTGTCAGAAATCGGCTTGACATGTGAGTCGTCCGGCACAAGTGCGGGGCACCGAGCCATATTCCCGGCTACATATGCTCCCGTCATGTTACGGCTGTCCGCGTATACGAACGATCAGTACCTGCACGATATCGCACGGTCAGCAATCATCGGGCGATATGAAAACTTCCCGGGCTATCACATGAATACAGCACGCACGGATGTGTTCATGGGGCGGGAATATCCACTGCACGAGCACGAGGAATTAAGTTACAACTCATTCCACTACAATCATGTATGGCCACACATCGCACTGCTTTATGATTACCTGATCTCGGATGTCTTCTACCGAAGCCAACAGCAGATCCACTTCCCATCACAGTACACACCCGGCTACGCCTATCTGAAAGGTAAGATCTACGGCGACAAACCCGGTGAATTCTACGGTGACAAGGATGTGTGGTTATGGATGCCAAAGGGCTTGCTGGATGTCGACAATCCTCGTGTGAATTACCTCACCGCGGAAGGCAACAATCGACTCTATGTCGCACTGACGAACCAGTCGCCGACGTCGCAGAAGGTCACACTCAAGATTAACGAGCAATTGGCGGGTTTGAAGCCAGGCGGTGAATTGTCTGCAAGCGTGTGGTATGACAATCAGTCACCGGAAACGATTGCAGTGCAAGGGGGTGCAATCACATTGGATGTATCCCCGAACGGCATTACCGCACTTGCCATCGACGGTGTGTCTATCCATAGAGAATTTACTCCATATAAGAATATGACCGGCAAGGCGGGTGAGTCATACCTGGCGATGGACTTCTGTGGAACGCGAGCGATGCTCATCGATATGGCTCAAGGGTACAGAAGCGGCTACGTCTATCTGCAAGAGACATTTGAAAAGGTCGAATCCACGCGGTTGCACTACCAGGTGAATGGTAAGTGGTTGACGAAGGAAGATAGTCAATATCCTTATGAGTTCACTGTTGAGCTTGATGACTCAGGTGAACCGTTCAAGTTTTATGTTGAGGTCAAATACAAAGACGGAACGACCGAAAAATCGCCGACGGGTCAATTAGGTCCATCTTGATTCTATGACCATGTAAAAGCACGGAGGCTGTGTTAATAGCAGTTATTTGTGAAAGCCGATTGGTATGACTCTGAAGTATCCGTATAAACCGGAAGGGCGTGAATTGAATACGATCCGTTTGTCGACGGATCTTGTCGTGCTGGGTGGTGGGATGGCCGGCACGTGCTGCGCGATCACAGCCGCTCGACAAGGTATCAAGGTCGTGCTTGTGCAGGATCGGCCCGTGCTGGGTGGTAATGCTTCCAGCGAGGTCAGGTTATGGGTATTGGGCGCGACATCTCACATGGGAAATAACAACCGCTGGGCCAGGGAAGGCGGTGTTATTGATGAAGTTCTTGTTGAGAATCTCTATCGCAATCAAGATGGCAATGCACTGATCTTCGACAGTATCCTGCTTGAGAAAGTACACGCGGAGCCCAATATCACACTGCTACTGAATACCGCGGTGTATGAGCTGACGAAGCAGGCAGACGACCGGATCGATACGGTGCGTGCGTTCTGCAGCCAGAACAGCACTGTTTATGATGTTAAGGCGGGTTTATTTGTTGATGCTACCGGGGACGGGATCGTCGGGTTTATGGCCGGTGCGGCATTCAGGATCGGGGCGGAGTCCGCTAGCGAATTTGATGAGAAACTGGCGCCGCCTGAACCGAGACACGAATTGCTTGGCCATTCGCTCTACTTCTACTCGAAGGATGTAGGAAGGCCGACGCGTTTTGTTCCACCGGCATTTGCACTTAAAGATATTACGAAGATACCAAGGTATCGCCGGTTCAACTCGCATCAACATGGTTGTGAACTGTGGTGGATCGAGCACGGCGGACTGCTCGATACGGTACACGACACGGAGCGGATCAAGTGGGACCTGTGGCAGATCGTTTATGGTGTGTGGGATCACATCAAGAACTCCGGCCAATTCCCCGAAGCCGAAACGCTTACGCTCGAATGGGTCGGGATGATCCCGGGCAAGCGTGAGAGTAGGCGGTTCGAAGGCGATTACATACTTAGTCAAAGAGATATCGTTGAACAGCGTTGCCACGATGACGCGGTTTCATACGGGGGCTGGGCGATCGATCTTCATCCCGCAGAGGGGGTTTTCGGGGATGGCCCAACTTGTACGCAGTGGCACAGCAAAGGTGTGTATCAGATCCCATTGCGATGTCTGTACAGCAGGAATATCAGTAACCTGCTCCTAGCCGGGCGAATTATCAGTTCGAGTCATGTCGCGTTCGGCTCCACACGTGTCATGGCAACCTGCGCCCACAACGCACAGGCGGTTGGAGTCGCTGCTGCAATCTGTATTGAACATGGACTCGATCCGAATGAACTGTTGGACGTGGACCTCATGCGGCAGTTGCAAGCCCGGTTGCTGCGTTCAGGACAACATATACCGGGTGTTACCGTCGACGATTCTGCCGACCTTGCACCAAAGGCAACAGTTACGGCTTCCAGTACCTATACCCCGGAGCAACTGGAGCCTGATGCGGAATATCTGCCATTGAGTGGTCCACACGCGATGATGATCCCCGTCAACGCCGGCCGTGTACCTCAAATGGGTTTCTGGTTGATGGCAGATGGGCCAACCGAGGTTGAAGTACAGCTCCGAATAGCCAGTAAAAAAGGCAATTTTACACCAGATGTCATTCTGGCAACACGCCGCGTGGCAGTTAAGCAGACATTCTCTGAGACACAGATTAACGTCAGTGAATACACTAAGATGTATGTGGGGGTACGAAGCACAACGCAGCGCAAAGCTTCTCAATCGAATATTGCACATGGTGCGACGGCTCCTAGATCGACGACGTCAGAACCTCAGCAAATCATGTTGGACTTCGATGTGGTGCTTGATGAAGACCAGTATGTATTTGTATGCCTGATGGCTAATCCAGCCGTGTCGGTGCAGCAAACAGATCGTATGGCCTGCGGGGTTTTGAGACTGTCTCACAGCCAGGGGCGGCGCGTTTCCATCGGTGCGAATCAGGAGCCGCCGGAAAAATCAGGGATTGATGCGTTTGAGTTCTGGTTACCTGAGCGGCGTCCAAAGGGTAAGAACCTGGCGATGGTTCTGGACCCACCGATTGCGTGCTACAGCCCTGAGGATATCACGCGGAATCCCGATCGGCCGACAACGCGTCCGAACGTCTGGGTGGCCGATCCGAATGATGCATCACCCACAATATCTTTGAACTGGCCGACGGAGCAGACAATCCGACGGATCGAAGTGACGTTCGATACCGATGTGGATCACCCCATGGAAAGCGTATTGATGTCTCATCCGGAAGAGGTTATGCCCGCGTGTGTCAGGAATATTCAAGTCCGGGATCATGAGGGTCGGATTATCGGCTCGATCAAAGACAACTACCAGACGCGCCGTACACTCTATTTTAAAACACCCATTCATACGCGGGGCATCTCGATTGAAACCGAGCATCCCAATGATCGTGTGCCGGCTACGCTGGTTCATGTGCGTTGCTACGAAAATTAGGATCACCGTGACTGATTGTGGCGTCATGATGTACAAGGACAGGCGTGTGATTAACGGCTTGGGATAAAGATCTATGGCAACGTTGGATTATGTTGTTTTCTGCGGTTATATCGCCGGCATCGTTGCCGTCGGCCTGTTGTATGCCAACCGTATGAAAGACTCCCGCGAGATGTTTGCTGCGGGTGGACGATCGCCCTGGTGGGTATCGGGTTTATCCGGGTTCATGACGATGTTTTCGGCCGGCACCTTCGTGGTATGGGGAGGTATCGCCTATCGTTTTGGGCTGGTCGCGGTTTCGATCAGCATGTGCTACGGCATCGCAGCGATTATGGTTGGGTGGTGGCTGGCGGGTCGCTGGAAGCGCATGGGTGTGACATCGGCTCCGGAATACCTGCAGATACGATTCGGCAAATCGATTGTGCAGTTCTACACATGGTTGCAAGGGGGATTCAACGTCTTTACGACGGGGGGGACTGTTTACGCACTGGCTGTGATTGTGTGTGCGCTCATGCCACTATCCAAGTCAAATCCTTTGGCAGACCCCGAAACAGGGCACCTGTCCGTGTTGTATGCGACCGTGGCCATCTGCCTGCTTGTCACAGTCATCACATTCTCCGGGGGATTGTGGGCGGTTCTTATTACGGATGTGCTTCAGTTTGTCGTTTTGACTGTTTCGGTGGTGTTTGTCGTTCCATTGGCTTTGATGCGAGTGGGGGGCATCGGTGTATTTGTCGAATCGTCTCCGGAGGGATTCTTTCAGCCGGTGGCTTCTGACTTCACATGGTGGTTCCTGGCCGGTTGGGTGGCGATACACTTTTTCAAGATCGGCGGGGAATGGGCCTTTGTCCAGCGTTACCAGTGCGTGCCTTCTCCACGCGAGGCACGCTGGTCGTCCTACATATTCGGTGTGATGTATTTATTGAGTCCGATCTTCTGGATGCTGCCACCGATGATTTATCGAACGGTTAATCCCGAAGCTGATTATGAGCAGGCGTATATTCTTGCATGTGAGTGGGTCCTGCCGCCGGGGATGATCGGCTTGATGCTTGCCGCGATGGCATCGGCCACTGCAAGTTATGCGACTACTCAATTGAATGTGTATGCAGGCGCTTTTACAACTGAATTCTACCAGCGGATTCTTAAGCCAAATGCTTCCGAAAAAAGCATGGTATTTGTGGGACGAGTGATCACACTGCTCCTTGGCGTGATTTTAGTAAGTGGCGCGATCCTCATTCCGAGATTGGGGACGTATACCGGTTATATCATCGCGATTACAGCGCTACTGACAGGTCCACTGGTATTGCCGACCATCTGGGGCATGTTTTCCCGCAAGATCGGTCTTGCAGATGCATGGGCAGTTACGATCGTTGGATTTGTCACAGCAGTCATTTTCAAGTTCGGCTTATTGGAGGGCGGGTGGTTCGCGGAATGGAGCCTATTAAAACCGCTGGCATACCTGCTACAGATGAATCCAAGGGTGGCCGAATTGGGGGTCGGCATCATACCGCCGTTGTTAATGCTATTTGTTATCGAAGTGGTTAGACGTCGTGAGAATCCTGGATGGGCCCAATTACAGTCGGTGCGGCCGCAAGCCGTATCCGCCAAACCTGTAATAGCAGATACGTTGCCTGCTCGGTTGGTTTCCTACACGGTCGGCGTGATCGCCATGGCTATCGCTGGTATTGCCGTGTTGAGCCCAGAAGATCGATGGACATTGGCCATGTTCTCGGTGGTGCTGTTTATCATCGCTGTGGGCATGATTATACGGATCACTTCTCTTGCCTCGGCTCGGGCGCGCGTTTCGGCCGCCGGTTCTGCAAGTAATCCCGCAACATCACAAATACACGACTAAAACAAACGCATTCTTCAAACATACTTGGAGCTTCAATGGCATTTAAGCGAATCTATCTATATGCATATGTCCGGTCCATGCTATTCATGCTGGTAGCTTGTTGCCTATGCTCAACAGTATCCGCTAAAGACTTTAGAACAGAACAGACAGTAGATGGCCTGAGCATCCGTACACAGAATTACGGCATCGACATCCACTTCAAGGGGTTCCGCTACGATCTGCTTAATGAAAAGGGCGATGTAATCGCGCCTGCACACGATACAAGCGGGCTATTTTATCACGGCGAAGAAGTATCAGTTACAACCCTCACGCGTATTGATGATAACGCGATCCACTTTCACGTTACAAATACCGCTGGTATACCCGCAGAAGTTGTTGTTGTGCCGATGCCGGATACAGTTCGGTTCAGTGTGCAAGTTATGAACTCGGGGGCTACAGACAAACAGATCACGCTTCGCACCGGAGGCGTATCACCTTCATTTGGATTAGGTGATCATAGCGGCTGGCGCGACAGCACCGACCTCACCGGGTATTCTTCGGATAAGGTATGGTCGACATCTCCGCACAGGGCGATGCGGCTCATCAGTAACTTTGTCATATTCCCCAAGCAGCGATTCGCTGAGGTGAACGTTGAGCCCCGAACTAAAATTGTGCATCTAATGACCGAAGAAAACGCGCAGGGTGTGGCTGAGGCTACAGATCTGCCCGCCATGTATTACTTCTTTGGTGAACCAAAACAGATCTACGCGGCATTTCATAAGGTCCGCAACTCGGATGGATACAAGGTCTATAAGCCAAAGTATGAGTGGTTTGGTGTTGGGTGGGAGGCATATGGCGCGCTGGCGTGGAATACCAACCAGCAAACCGTCACGCAGAACGTCGAGCAGTATTTGGAGCAGGGCTATCCTTTGAGTTGGATGGTAGTAGGTTCCGGATTCTGGCCCAACGAAGACCCAAGCTTCAAAGCGACGACAAGCTTCGGTATGTGGGACAAGAAGTTGTACCCGGATCCGAGAGGTATGATTCAGCACTTTCATGAGTGCGGCCTCAAGTTCATACTCGGTTTGAGAATTTCATTCATCTGTGAAGGGCCGTATTCTTCCGAAGGCGTCGAAAAGGGTTACTTCCTCGAAGAAAATGGCCAGGCAAAGGTGTTCGATCTTTGGTTTCCCAAACGCCCGGTTTATCTACTGGATGCCAAAAATCCTGATGCCCTGCGCTGGTATATGGACCTGTGTGACAAATGGATCGAATACGGTGTGGATGGATTCAAGGAAGACCTGTTCGGCTATGACGAATATGAAATGCCTGATGACAAGATCGACCCGGTGAATAATGAGTTGATGGAGCGGGACATTTATCTGATGGGGCGGAATGGTTACCTGGCTCCCCCCGGTGATATTCAACGATACGATGACTTCAATTACAACCAGGATCAGGATCGCGGCCCGATCAATGGTTTGGGGCTTGCCTATTCCGGCATGTTCAATGTCTATCCCGATATTGTGGGCGGAACGGGCCTTGCCACAAACAAGTATGACGAGGTCCCTGTTGAAACGTTGAAGACATACTTTGCTCGTTACGCGGAATATGCCGCGCTCCATCCTTCCATGTCATTCGGCTACGGCCCATGGAACTTCAATGATCCGCAACTGAATAAAGTATGCCTTGATGCAGCTAAGTTACACACACAACTACAACCATATATCTATTGTAGCGCGATAGATGCTTGGAAGACCGGCTTCCCTTACACGATGTGTCCTTTGCCGCTGCTCTGGCCTGATCAGCCTGAGGTTTATGAATTGGAAAACAGTACACGCCGAGGATACCAATGGATGATCGGTGATTCGCTCTTGGCCACACCGCTTTATGGCAATGATTGCACGACAGCTCAGACACGTGATGTGTTTATCCCGCCGGGTAAATGGATGGATTATGAAACGGGTGACATATACGAAGGGCCGCTGGCACTAGAAGACTTCCCTTTACCCGTGGGGAAAGTCCCTCTATTTGTAGGGGGTAAAGGTATGATTGTTGTTCAGGAAGACCTGGGTGGCCTGATCTGTGCGAGAGTGTATCCCGTTGCATTGAAAGACACATCCTGGACATTTAACTGGCCAGATGGCAGTTCTACTTCAAGCATTCAGGTAAATTCAAAGTTAACTCCGGAATCAGTGTTTGAAATTATCGACATGACCGAGAACAGTCATATCGAATATGCGATCCTGGATCGTACGCGGGCTATCACATTTGAGCTCAAGAAAAACCATAACTATCACATCAATAGCAAGGATTAGGCCGTCATTGGTGTCCCGTTGTATTGATTAGACTCCGACATGTTCAGACCGATCCGCTCATAATTCCCGCCGGGTGATATCCGCATCCCGGCACATCTGTCGCAAGAGTACAGGTGCCCAGCGGTAAGTACGGCGATATGGGAATTGGTTGGCACTGACACAACTTCGGTGTCAGAGACAGGTCGCAAGTAATCATCGATCGTGTAATAATAGGGCAAATAAATGGGGCGGCAGGTTCGCTTAACTGCGGCTGACTCAGTATTTACTTCTAGGCTCCGTCTCGAAACCTATTCTGCCGCCAGCCTCAGGTAGCGTTGGATAAACGCCATCTTGATCATGCCGGCGAAGTTCTTGGCGGTCTTCTCGAACCGGCTGAACACACGCAGGCACGCCTTCAGCCAACCGATCAGACGCTCGACGATGTTGCGGTCCCGATAGGCGTGCTTGTCGAACGCGACCGGCCGGGCGTCGCGGTCTTCGTTGATCTTCGACGGGATCACCGGCACGATGCCCAGCTCCAGCAGGTAGTCGTCGATCCAGTCGGCGCGGTAGCCCTTGTCGCCGGCCAACGCCACCGGCCATGCGATCGGCTCGCCGTCGTCGTCGAACAATTGCGCATCGGCGCCCATCAACACGCCGTCCAGCACCGAGGCTTCGTGCACCTGACCGGCGGTCAACCGGAACGTCAGTGGGTGGCCTTGACGATCGCACAGCAGATGAATCTTCGTACTCAACCCGCCACGGCTTCGGCCCAACGCGTGGTCCGCCGGCTCGTCGTCATCCCCTTTTTACCCCCGCCCGCGGCACACTTGGCCGCACGCACCGTCGTGCCGTCGATACACCACAAATCTTCGTTGATCTCGATCTCGCCGATCAACTCCCCGAGGATCGCGTCCAGCGTGCCGTCGCCGTTCCATTGGTCGAACAAACGCCAGACCGTCTGCCACGGCCCGAAGTCCTCCGGCAGGTCGCGCCAGGGCGAACCCGTGCGCAGGACCCAGAGGATCCCGTCCACCACCTGACGCCGGTCCCGCGGTGGCCGCCCCGTCGCTGCCGGGCTGCCGAAGAAGTCCTCGATCCGTTCCCACTGCTCGTCCTTGAGCCGATGTCGAAGCATGATGAATCCTTTCATCTGAAATGGTATGCTTCATCATCGGGTAGAATCCGTCACGCAGCACAGTTTTGAGACGGAGCCTAAAGCGGGCGAAGGGACTCGAACCCTCAACATTCAGCTTGGAAGGCTGACACTCTACCATTGAGTTACGCCCGCGGGGGTTACTGTTAACGCTTGTATTCTAAGAGCTTGTGTTCGCACGATCAACTGCTCAGGTACGGACTCCAAGGCCTTTACAACCAGTTTTACAACCATCAGCATTGATTGGGCATAATTCTATCATCAGATGTCGCGAGTGCCTAGAGGTGATCAATGGATGACCTGCTGATGCCTGCCTGAAATAAATGCCAGTCCGAGGCCGATCGCGAATTTGAAGGCTGCTGTCGTAACCCAAACCCATCTCAACCAGATGCCGTTGTGTGGCATAAGGCCGCACCTCGGTTAGACGTGACAGCTTATCAGGCCGGTTTGGGTTGCTGGATTCTTATTTCACCTCCTGCTACCGCTAGGTAAGTGGCAAGCCGCCTCGGAATCTCCACGTAGTTGTGACGTCAACGAAAACGCGCCTGAAGAGGTCAAGCTGAAGTCATCGAGGGGTACTGGTATGACGTTGGCTCGTCCCCAGCTAGCTCGGTACGCATAATTCACACCTCAGCCATAAAAACCGTGGTGAGTGGCAGCCGGTTGTTTTACGCTTGTTAATTAATTGCCTGGCAATCACTTATATTATTGTGCGCCAACCCTTAAAGCCGAGTACAATTCTGTTTGTGAAAGTGGTTTACCGCACTGGGGTTATTTATGGCTTCGATTCGAGCAATTGATTTGTTCTGCGGTGCTGGAGGCAGCAGCCGGGGTGCGCAGATGGCTGGCGTTGAGGTAGTGGCTGGTTTCGACATGTGGGGTTTAGCTGGTGAGGTCTACTGCGATAATTTCCCGGATGCTTGGTTCTATCAAGCTAGGTTAGAGGATATCGATGCCCATCGTGAAGCAAAGAAGTTGGGGAGAATAGATCTTATTTTAGCTTCGCCGGAATGTACAAATCACAGTCCAGCCAAGGGCAGCGGTCCGCGTTGTGAAAAGAGCAAGGAGACCGCTTTCCAAGTCATTCGATTCGCGCGTGCTTTCAAGCCTAGGTGGATCATCATTGAAAACGTAATTAATATGCGAAAATGGTTGCGCTACCAGGAATTCTTGGATGACTTAGATGAGTTGGGTTACCACATTGCAGAGCAGGTAATGAACGCTTCTGACTTCGGAGTACCGCAATCACGTCGTCGATTGTTCCTAATGTGCAGCCTGGAATCTGAACCATCCCAGGTCAGTTCGAGTCAGAAGCGCCCTCGCTCGGCTGCCACAATTATTGACCCTAATGGTAATTACCGCTTCTCTCCACTCAAAACCCCCCGCAGAGCTAAGGCTACGTTGCAAAGAGCACATCGAGCCACCCGTATTCTTGGTAATGACAAGCGTTTCCTTATTGTTTACTATGGGTCGGATGGTTCGGGTGGTTGGCAAAGAGTCGAACGCCCACTTCGTACTGTGACAACAGTCGACCGTTTTGCGCTTGTTAAACCCACATCTTCTGGCCATGTTATGCGGATGCTTCAAGTTCCTGAACTCAAGGCCGCCATGGGCATGCCAAGCACTCATGAATTGAATCATGGCACACGGCGCGATCAAATAAAAATGCTTGGTAATGGGGTATGTCCACCCGTCATGCAAGCGGCTGTAAAGAAGTTGGTGGCCAATGCCTAAAACTGACTTACCTTCTAATAATGACGTACCAAGTGGTGGATCGGCTGTAATGCGTCCACGAGCACGCCTGATTACATTACTTGGCGATGAGTTGATTAGTGACGAATCTGTTGCTGTGGTTGAATTGGTGAAAAATGCATATGACGCAGATGCCAGCCAAGTATCAATAGTATTCAAAGGTGATAATCCATCTGACCCTGACACACTGGTCATCAGTGATGATGGCGTAGGTATGAGCCTTGATGTTGTACGGAATGGTTGGTTCGAGCCAGGTACGACACTCAAGAAGAACGCCGGGCAATCGGAATCTGGCAGGCTCTATCAAGGGGCCAAAGGTGTCGGACGCTTTGCTGCGGCCAGGCTAGCTGAATCACTGTACATGGAAACCAAAGAAAAAGCCGCAGATTCAGGTGTCGCTGTTCTTTTGGACTGGGGGAAGTTCAATGAGGACAGTTATCTTGATGAGATAGAGATAGATTATGAAGATGCGCTGCTGCCTGAGATCGAGCATGGCACATCACTCACATTGATGAATTTACACGGCAAAAAACACTGGTCAGGTGATGACTTCAAGGTTTTGCACGACAGGCTGTCGCGCCTGATGTCTCCATTTGAAAATGAGCGTGGTCGCAATGAGATCAGTGATTTTCAGATCAATCTTGAGATTCCTGGATTCCCCCAGTATTCAGGTTTAGTTGAACCGCACGAACTCACGAGAGACCCTAAGTACCGTTTAGTTGGGAGTATTACGGCCAAAGGTCATTTCAGTGGAACATTGGAAATTGATGGGAAAGAACATAAGAAGTTTCGGCAACATCCGCTCGGTTCACCTACGGAATCTGTACGGTGCGGGACATTTGATGTGGAGATTCGTGCATGGGACCGAGATCGCACCGGTCTTACACCTTATATGCTTAAGTACGACCAAAGCATCAAGGGCATAAGAGACATTGTAGATGCTTATTGTGGTGTGAGTATCTACCGGGATGGGTTCCGTGTTCATCCATACGGCGAACCTGGAGACGATTGGCTAAAGCTGGATGCGCGTAGCCGACAAACGCCGGTGAGACATCTGGGCAATAACCAGATAATAGCCGCAATTCGAACATCACGAGAGACAAATCCAGAACTTAAAGATAGAACGACGCGTGAGGGCTTGGTTCACACCGATGAGTTCCGTAGTTTGTCTAAATGGTTTATTCGTATTTTGATGCTGCTCGAAGAAGAGCGGTATCGCGTGCGTCCCCGACAAGATGCCAAACCCGAATATACTACAACGCTGTTTGAAGCGTTTGATATGACGGAAGTAGTAAGCGAAGCAGACAAGCAGCTCGGTAAGAAGCATCCGATATCTAAACTTGTCCATCGCAAAGAGGGAGAAATACGAGAGGGTGTTAAGAAGCTTCAGGATCACTATTCTCGTGTATTACTGGCTGCCGGATTAGGGCAACTGGTCGATCTTGTCATCCATGAAATAGGTGCTCCGTTGGGCCGTATCAATCGAGAAATCGATTATATGGAGCGTGATCTTAAAAAATCACTCGATAAATATCAGTTCGACTCATTTGACCACAGTCTGTCCGATATTCGAGGCTGGCTTGAGCAAATATTCAACCTAAGAGCGAGGTTGGACCCAAAGACCTCTGGTAAACGGGGGCGCGCAACAACTTTTAGTGTCCAAGAAGAGATACTGGGCAATATACTCTTGTACGATAATCTGATAAAGAAGCAGCGAGTTAAGGTGTCTCTGCGTGCTCCTAAAGAACCACTGGCCGTACATATGTCTCGATCAAATCTTGGCCAGATCATTGCCAATCTATTGGATAACAGTATTTACTGGTTAACACGTCACCATGGTGATGGTAAGGGTGGTGCTATTGATATTCAATTAACAGTATTGGCTCATGGTTTTCGTATTCGGTTTTCGGATGATGGGCCTGGAGTTGATGAGGAAGACCGCGAATTGATTTTTGACCAGTATTTTTCTAGGAAATCTAATGGTATGGGGCTGGGCCTTTACATTGCGAGACACGTGATCAATTCATATGGCAAGTTAATCTATCGTGACGATTGCAAGTTGCCGAGCGCTTGTTTTGAGGCAACTTTTTCACAGGGCGTTGGTCTTTAGCGGTATAGCAGGGGGAACTCATGGACCTTAGTGTTCTGCTCATTGAAGATGATGCCGAAGATATGCAGAGTATACTTGATGGTCTTCCAAGCGAGCTGGAAGGGCATCGATTGACATATGATCCTTGTGCGGATTTTGAATCTGCAAAGGCGATCATATCACGCCGACGATACGATCTCATCATATCTGACACATATCGCGGCGCTCATGATGACAGAGATTCGCAGGTGATTAATATTGTTAATACGTTGAAATCTACACGATTTACACCTGTAATCGCTTACAGTTCTGGCGAGTGTCCTGCTGCACTTCAGGTTGGTCCGTTTTTGTACTGGGCCGATAAAGCTGCTGGCAATAAAGAGATTGTGGCAGGTATTCTCACAATGTTAAAAACAAATATTCCGCAAATCTCAAGACGACTACACGATGACCTGGACTCAAAAGCAGCCCTTTACTTATGGGGGTTTCTTGAATCCAAATGGGATGACTTGCAGGAATCAATTGGTAGTTCTAATCGGACACTTGAGCGTATCATTCGCAGGCGAGCTTCGGTATTTCTGGCTGATATTGATACAGATGGTGATGGTGATTCTCGACGGCCTGATTTTGATGGTCCCGAATATTACGTATACCCCAGCATTGTCCTGAAAAGTTTTCGCTTGGGTGAGATAATACATCATAATAGCCAGTATAACGATTTGCGTGTTGTCTTAACGCCGCACTGTCACCTAGCACATCAAAATAACAATACGGATCCGAAGGCATCCTATGTGCTTACAACCAAAGTAATGTCCGCTGAGGATGTGATCGCAATAGTGAAAGGGGATAAAAAGCATTGGAAAGACGATGAGTCAGGAATGATCGAGCAATTGCGCCGACGAACACAATCACCGGCTGATCAGATGGGAGAGCCGCGAGGCCGCTACTGGTATTTGCCAAAATTCCTTGACATACCTCACAGTTACTGTGATTTCCTTCAGATCGAGAGTATCGAGTATTCGAAAATACTCACCGACTACACAAGAATAGCTACGCTAGCATCACCATTTGCGGAAGCGATGCAAGCGTGTTTTGCATCTATGTATGGATCTGTTGGATTGCCCCCATTGCGGTTAGATAGTGTTCGATCAATGATTCCGTCAAACGATTCGATCCAGGATAAGATTGCCAAATCCCAGTGATCGATTTGTGTACGGCACGTACCAAGCAGACATCCGCTTGTCCCAGCGGCGTGCTTTGAGGAATTGTTTCCAATCAAACTCATGTATTGAATGAAGTTTCAACTCATCATCTAGGCGTACAATCAGTAGTTGCTCGAATAGTTGTTTGTCGGGATTGACTGGGTCTGGATAGATTGTACCGGTCTTCTTGCCCTTCCACACAGTTTTGATTGAGTATCGATCTCCGTTGCGTGAGAGCGCGTCGACGTTCTTTGTACCTATCGGCGCGGGTTGAAGGTTTGGGTGACCAGCGGTCTTATTAAAGAATTCGATCGCGAGCATTTCGCCGATCTCTCCTACGGAAAATGCGACTCCCCGTTTTCGCATTTCGACCTCCAACACGGCACGCAGACTCAGGAGTTCCCCATCATTAAGTAGTGCCAGCTGCCCAGAATAAGAGGTGCGATCTTTAGACTTTATATCCATCCATGTATGATACCATGTGGCCATATGGCTGATGTGCTAACGAGCGTGCAACGCCGACGTTGTATGTCAAGTATCCGGGGCAAGGACACAACGCCGGAGATGAGTCTGCGGCGGATGTTACACGCTGCGGGATACAGATATCGCTTGCATAATCAATCTTTGCCGGGTACTCCGGACATCGTCTTTCCGTCAAAGAGAAAGGTGATATTTGTGCACGGATGTTTCTGGCATCGGCACCAGTGTCGTTTAGGGCGTCCAATGCCAAAGACTCGACGCGCCTTCTGGAAGGCAAAGTTGGAACGGAACAAAGTGCGCGATCGTGAAAATCGAAAGATGTTAAGGCGGATGGGATGGAGCGTATTAGTAGTGTGGGAGTGCCAGATCAACAAGAAGCCTGACCGGGTATTCGAGCGAGCGAAGGCATTTCTAGAGTCTGATTCAAGATACGTTTAGCGATCAGATTATAGGGCAATCATCTTATCAGTTGCCCTTTGTTGCGTTCGGCGTTCGAAAATGTTCAGTGGTTTATTTCAGACGTGCTTTACGTACATCATATGTACAGCGAATACGGCGACTGGTTCTGCCCCGAAAAGTATGATAAACATGTTCATCCGAGTATGAAGTGTGAGAATTGACTATAGCGAGAGTTAGATTTACACGTAGATATTGTATGTGATTTGATGTCGAGTATACGCGGGTGATAAATTGTCTGGTCGAGTATTCCACACGTCACTAATCATATGTCAGATCGGGTCGGATCTGAAGAAACCAGATGGAGGCGATGATGATTCAGAAGTGTAACCTTCATCGATGTCGCGCCAAATTATTGGTTGAGACAATATTTTGCTGGAGGATTATATCATGTCCGGCAGACTAGAATTCATTGCGAAAGGCTGGGACAAGCAGCTCCGGCAGGCCCTTGAGCAAGATCACAGAGAACTGCGGATCATCTGTCCCTTCATAAAGGCGGGAATTGCTGATCGTCTACTGCGCCAAGGTACACCAGATATAATTGAGGTGATTACGCGTTTCAGTCTGAAGGATTTCCACGGGGGCGTTAGTGATACGCAGGCTCTGCGACTGCTGCTCGACGTCGGCGCACAGATCCGTGGTATCAGGAACCTGCACGCCAAGTTGTACCTTTTCGGTGATAGCCGAACGATTCTGACGTCGGCCAACTTGACTCACTCCGCTTTGGTGAAGAACCATGAGTTCGGTCTGGTCGCGACCGATCCCGACATTACAGCCACCTGCTTAGCGTACTTTGACAAGCTATGGAATAGAGCGGGTAAGAACTTGACTGTGGCAAAGCTCAACCAGTGGGAGCAGAAGCTCCTCCAAGCCAAAGCCAGCGGCGCCAGGCCATCAGTAATCGAGAAGCTTTCTGATGAAGGGGTGAACCTGGGGTATGAGCCGGAGGATATTGGGGCGGCGAGAACTCCGAGTGTGACAGAAGAACAAGGGGTGGCAAATGGCACCCAAGCATTCGTCAAGTTCTTTGGTTTAAGTGAGAATGATCGTATGCCTTATGATCATCTTATACTAGATGAAGTAAAACGAGCAGGTTGCCATTGGGCTTGCGCATATCCCGCAAAACAACGTCCGAGGCAACCGAAAGATGGTGACATCATTTACATGGGACGGCTTGTAGAAGGACCAAATGATATCATGGTTTTCGGAAAGGCGTTCGCTTTAGCACATCAAGCGGGGCGTGATGATGCGACGGCAGAAGAGATGGAGAAACGTAGCTTTAAGCGTAAATGGTCGAGATACATACGAGTTCATAGTGCAGAATTCCTTAGTGGCACGATGACAAACGGGGTATCCCTGAACAAGCTGATGCGGAGGCTCGGTTCCGATGCGTTTGCATCCACTCAAAGGAACGCGGCTAAGAAGTCCGGGAATGTTAACCCGCGTAAAGCCTACAGCCAGAAACCTGCGGTAATGTTGTCAATACAGGGTCATGCATGGCTAGCAAGAGAGCTGGAAAAGGCTTTTCAGGAACACGGCCGGATGCCTTTGTCGGTCCGGGAAAAACTTGATTGGCCAAAGGTTCCGAACGCTTAGACAGGGCTGGTGACTTACTCCCTCGCCATCAAGGAGTTGAAAAATATAGTTTTGGAGCAAGGCATGAATCGCTCGAAGCTGACAAAGAAGTGTAAAATAATGGACATGCTGATAGAGTTAATCATTTCGACTGTGATCAGCTAGTCGCAGAAAGGAGATACTATCCGCGCCCAAGACTAACCGGTATAGCACTAGAAGTTAACCGGCTTGGTCTATAGCCCATCGATCTGGAGAAGAGTGAATGGATATCTTAGATACATCCGTCATACGTGGCATGAGCAAACAGAGCATCCTTGCAATCCGCGAGGAGAGGATGATCGCCGTTTCTCCTTTCACGCTTTGGGAAATTCTATGCCATTTGGATGAAGTGAATGCGGGTGAGACACCGGCTACTGCGTTTCCTCGGCGCCGCGGCCACGTGGCGATTCTGCAGCACCTTGATTTGTTACACGATCCATTTGCTGAGCATGCTGACACAGTAGGGGCGTCACACTTAGCCAACCACACGCGATTTGAGGATCGCGATGTTGCGAGGCAGATTATTGCCGAGGTCTTATCCGTTTCCACTATAGAAGAACTCGACCAACGGCTCTTCACCCATCCTGACGGCACACGTGCATCATTCCGCAATCTTGCGGAGAACACTCGTAATGCCTTGGAGCATGAGGAACAGCAGTTTATACATGACATGCAGTTCATGTGGGAAAGACTACAGGGACACCACCGCTACACCAGACCATCAGACTTGTCAGTCGATGATGTCTGGTCTTGGATACGTGCCATGCTTACTGCTCTTCGTAATTCGTACGCGCAGGATAGTATCTCAGGTCAAGAATTATTCATCCGTGTGTGTGACAGCATGTACCTCTACTATGGTTATCTGTTATTTCGGCTTCGGACATATGGAATTGGAAATAACGGCCAACTAGCCATCCAGCCCAATGACACGGAGGATGCATATATCTGCATGCACATGAGGTTGTTCGACGAGCACATGTTCGTCGTCGGTGATGGAAAAACCCGACGTGCGATACAGCAGGCCATCGACCTTTGGAATGAGAGAATGCAGGAAGTTCCGGCTCACTGCGGTGTTATGGATTTGCCGCAGTACACCGCGTTGGCGAAGGCGATCTGCACTCGTAAATCTGCTTATTATCGCTGGCAGAATCGTGGATGTCCGAAAGGCGATGATTGGACCGACTGGTTCGAAGCTGAACAGGAAGCATAATACCCAACATAAGTTGGAAAGCTGTTGAACACCAGTGGTTCTTATCAGAGAAAGCAGAGTGTCATCTGAGTAAGCTGGCACTCTACTTATAGACCAGTGGAACTAGTATCAAGCGTCTTGTATCATTCGATTCATGTCCCGGCTCTGTTGGATATGTGGATCAATTTCGGGTAGCCGTGAACACAAGATTAAGCGGTCAGATATAGTACGCGCATTTGGAGACGGTCCTTTCAAGAATGACGGTGGGTTGCTCCATTTCGTCGATGGCCAACCTCCTCGGGAACTCCAAGGGCCAAACTCAAAGCTTTTGAAGTATGAACCCGTACTCTGTGGTGAGTGTAACTCGAATCGGTCTCAACCGTGGGATAAAGCATATGAAACCTTTGTCAACTGGGTTTATAAGAATGAGAGAATTACACTCGCCCGCCGATACATCGATCTGAATGAAGTGTTCGGCGAAGAAGTAGCGGTCAATTCTTGCCTCTCACTCTACAAATATTTCGTAAAGGCTTTCGGATGTCGGCTGGCGAGCGCTGACTATACAGTTCCGGCCCATCTAGTTGCCCTTCTCTCCAAGGATAGTTTTCAAACCAAACTCCGTATTACCTTTGACGTATACAAAGCAGTATTTGCGATGGCTCCAGAGCATCGCCATATGCTCGGGCTGGGTGGGCTTGTAAGGATGGATAGTGTAAGTATGGGGCAGATGGAGCGGTACTATTTTCAATTAAACATTGGTTGGTTGGTCATCGGTTTTCACTACGACACGGAGAATTTGGTCGTTGTTGATGCAGAGTGGGCACCTGATTCGACGCGAGTGGATTTAGGTATTATCGAAGGTCCGACATTAGATGAACTCATTGAGTGCGCTCGTCTAGAGGGTGCACCGGCTCTTGCGGAACTCGAAGCACTGCGAGAGGCTGGTGGGATCAAGATAGAATGAATATGAACGATCGTGAGGATATCGTCTTGGAGTCCAGACGATTATTGGAAGCGACGCCTTGGCAGAACGTCATCTCAGTAAGCTGACGCTCTACCACCTTGGGTCCTCATGGATTGCTGCCGCAACCATATCCCAAATCTGGGCTTAGGATGATATTTGTGTCTCGGAAGTGCCGAGGCCTGGAGGATTTACAACCATTTTACAACTGAAATGGCATGTCTCAGTCCTGGTGGATGATCTACACCAGGAATCGCGATCTATATATAGGAAGCAGGCGGGGCACCAAGCGGCATTGTCTGTCCGACCGCTGTCGTACCAGCTGCTCATCCAGTACTCCCGCGTTTTCGACGTGTCGGGTCTTGTTTTAATAACGGTTGTTTGAGAACCAGCCGAGGATGGGCACAATGCATCTCGGATACGTCTAGGTCTCTAAACCGACGGCGCCGACAGGTAGACAGGCGGTGGGGGTCAAAAACATATGACAAATCATGCCTTGCGGATCAGTGGCAATCGGTGTCAATCGATTCAGTTGCAGATGATTAGGAGGCATCTGTTTTCTGGGGGCGAAAGAACAGATCCAATTCTTTGATGGAATTGACCCAAGCAGGATCGACTTCGTGACGACGAACCGATGGCTCCAATTCGTATCGGTTGACAAAGTCCTTATAGAAGTCTGCGTTCCACTCATAAAGGTGGCCAAGAAGATCCTGGGAAAGAACATTATCAAGTAAACCACGCCTACGATATGCGTTGACGCTGGTCCAAAAATGAAGGGCAATCGAAAGATTCTGATGCGGGGTCATGCTATTACGCGAAGGCTTTTCGGCTCGGCGCTCGATGTCATCTCCACGAAGAAAATACAGAAGGATTGATTTGTCATCTGCGTCGAACCAGCACTCACGAATGTGCCACACGGCTTCCCAAACGAGGCGATTGTTCTGGTCAAGAATAAAGCGATTGTAGAAGTCTAGAACGTTTTGTCTTCTTGATCGTTTAGACTCAAACAAGCCGGCGAAGATGACGCCAGCCAAGGCGCCAAAAGCAGCGGCAACGATTGCTGTGTAAAATTCGCCCATTTGTAGCGTCCTAATAATTAACTGGGGGGATTCACTGCTGTCCAAAACAATTCATGAATGTCCTTCCGGGCGGCGATTGTAGCCGTTGAGGCGTGTTTTCGCGGCGTGTGGGGCCGGCGGCGGGTTGAGGTTGGTCGATCTGCTGTCCAAGTGTTTTCAAGCGAACAATGCCAACTGCGTCGGCGGCGGATCGGGCGGTTTGGTGTACGGTTCGTCCAGCCAACGCCACAGGTCCCGGTACACCAGCAGGTTCATCCGCAGCATGGCCGCGAGGTTGGACAGGCTCCAGCCGAAGCTTGATCGCAGCTTCAGCAGCTTGAGGATCAGCATCGCGATCAGTGCTGTCCAAAGCTGGACCCGCACCGCGTTGGCGCTGGTGCCCAGGAACGTCTTGACGTGCAGGTTCTGCTTCAACGCTTTGAAGAACAGCTCGATCTGCCAGCGTTCTTTGTAGATCGCCGCCAGCGTCGTCGCGCCGAACGTCAGGTGGTTGCTCAGCAGCTCGATCGTTCGGCGGTCCGCTTCGTCCCACACCACCACCCGGCGCAGCCGATGCGGGCAGGCGGCGTGGCTTCTTGTGCCCGCCAGCTCGATGACCTGGTCGGAGAGGATGTTACGATTCATCGGCACGGCACGCTCTTGGATCACGTTGTAGTCCAGGTTCGACTTGCACCGCGTGACGAACCACACGCCTTGCTCGCACCACGTGCCAAACAGGCCAAAGTCGGTGTAACCGCGGTCCACCGCCACGACCGTGCCCGGCTCAAAACGCAGTGTTTTAGCGGGGTTCACATCGTGCACCTTGCCCTCGGTCACCAGCGCCCAGCTCGGTAAGCAGCCTTGATGATCCAACTGAAGGTGCAGCTTCACCGCGCCCTTGGTCCGCCGGAACCGCGCCCAGTCGAACACCTGGGCACACAAGTCGATCACCGTCGCGTCCAGACTCACCAGCGGGTTCTTGAAGCGGAACCGACGCCCCCGGATGGCCTGCCGACCCGCCAACACCTGCGCCTGATCGAGCACCTGGTAGAACACCGCCTCGTAAAGCTCCCACGGCCGATGGGCGTTGGCGTAGCTGAGCGTCGACCGCGCCGGCGCCGCCGACACGCCCAGGTGACGCAGCCTGCCCATCGCGCACGCCAGGCCGCCGCAGACCTCCCGCAGCGAGTGCGCCCCGCCCAACTGCGCAAAGAGCATCGCCACCAGTTGGTCCCAGCAGGTAAACCCCTTCGCCCCACGCTCGGCATCAAACTCACGCACCCGCCGATCAAACCCCGGCCGATCGATCAGACTCAACACTTGTGCAAACAGGCTTGCGACGCGTACCATGGGCGTGTCTCCGTTGGGCTTCGAGGACGATTAGACAACGCCATCGTAGCCGCGACGGAGACTTTTTCATTGATAAACTATGGATCGCTGTTTTGGACAAGAGTGGGGGGGATTAATAATTATGCGTGGTTTTCGTGTAGCCGACTCTGGATGGCGAGAATCTAGATTGCGGACTGATCACCGCTTCGGTGAGACCAACTAATCTGCTTCTGCTTGGGCTGACCCGCTACCACCACGTAGCACTACAGCGGACGTAGCCGCAACGTACATGTGGAATTTCATAGACCTATACAGTGCTACCGCAATACACAGTGCCCCGATTACCGCAAGCCAAATAGCTACACCCCATGAGTGATCAAGGTGGATCGAAAGGCATGTACAGGCTCCCAGAGCCAATCCAGTACCGCCCAGCATTCGTATACGACCCGCGTACCAATGCAAATCAAGACCACATGTATGTAAGTAGGCGTGAACTTCCCGGGCATCGGCGTTCGCTTTGACCATCGCTTCAAGCGTCTGATGTCCATACAAGGTTGTGACATATTCGGAGCAAGATTTCGCCATGAGCGGACGAATGACAAGAGTGCGCCCTAGGAAATTAAACAATTCCGAAAATGTTGCGCCGACAACGAATGCAAAAGCGGCTGCCACTCCGGTAGCGAGTGTAATCGCAATGACCGAGCCGGCCCCGTCAACCGGTGTCAGATTTAGCTGCTTTATCGCTGCCGGTAACCGATTCGGCGCATTGGCGTGGATTAGGGTCGCAGCAGTGGCGGTGCCGACGAGGCCCGGGACAAGAAATCCGGACACAGAGAAGAATGTTGGTTTTAATTCCATGGCTCAGCTTGAAGCATGACAGTTGATTGGTAATTGTACTATCCTTACGATTGAACATAATAACCACTCTCGTCAAAATATGTATCGATGAACCTGCACCTGGACGACTTCGACGACGTGTACGTCGAGGAGGCCAGCACGGCGACCTACCCGACCCGAGGGCACAAGGTGGCGATCTCGAGCCTGGTCATCGAACGGGACGGGACTTGTGTTCTGGGCGAGGGTGATGTTGACGTGGATGAATTGGGGTTTCGGTTACGGCGACAGGTCAACCACTTACTCTAACTGCCCGGAGTGGCGCGAGGCTCGCTGGAGCAAGCGAAAGAGAGAACATCGGGCGTGGCGGGTAGCCGTACGATGGTGTTCCATTTGAGTAAACGAAGGAGGTATGGTCAACTGGCTAATTACAATGTGCTCACTGGATTGCGAGAATTGAATAATCCAGGCCGTTTGATTGTGCCATGATTGTAGATTATACAGCATTATCCTTTCAAAATGCCCCAGCCATTGCTATGGTCTCATATCGCGCCACAGGCTTGTCCTATGTAGTTGTTCGCCCACACGACCAACTGGCTAATAATGTGTTGGCGTCGAATCAGTTCATAATGGTGTCCACACTCAACCGCCTAATATGCCTTTCAATTCGAAGTAATAACACCCAACACCAACTAGGTCGGTTGAGATACTCTCTTTTCACTTGCGCGTCTCCACTCCGCACCCCAGATCCTCCGCCAGAAAGCGGCGGATTTCTATCGCGCGAGCCAGGTATTCAGTTTCGTACCGTTTTCGTATCGTTATGTAGTCTGTTGTCGCTGGCTTGATCTGTAAGTCTGTCAGTTGTCGCTTATCGCGATCGAATACGGGAACTAAAAACCGCGCTGTATTGCCATTAGCCGACAGTCCGCCATGTGGATAGTCGGAAAACATTTTGTCGCGCTCCTCGCTCGGCAGAATTATCACGCCGGCATAAATCCCACCAGCATCCAACTGAGGGCATTGGGTATTAAAAGGCTCTGATTCTGTATTCGCCGCTAATTCGTTAACCATCTCAGCATGAGCTTGTAGCACTTGCAACGTGTATTCATCAGCCAGTTCTTCTTCCGAAATCATAAAGACGCGCCGAAGTGTAGTTCCTTTATGTACCAACCGCCGATTGAGTTCGAGGCCCCGCCCGCGGATACCAATGTTATCTGGATACCAAAACCATGGCATACTGATAGCCAAATACTCATCTGTTGGTCCAATCATTGCAAGAAATTCTGAATATCGAAGCACTAGCTCATCATGACTACCTCGAACCTCATAGATTTCATTACTAAGATCTTGAATGGTCTGCTTTAGCTGACTTAGTTGTTTGGATATGATCCAGTTGTTAAGTGGGTCGTCAAGATCAACTGTTGTTAAGACAAGCTGAATATTATCGACCAATTGAGTAATACTGGTGCCTTTATCGTGTTGAGAATCGTCGAACAAGTCAAGATCGATTAATACATCCCGAGCCGACTGTATGCGAAAAGAAGAAGAAGGGCGCAAGCATCGAGCGATAATATCCGGGACACCATAGGAGGACTTAATCAATGATGGATTGAAATAGTTCAGGGCATTCTGAATGGTGGATTTTACTGAATCACGATCTCCGGTCACCTTTGGTGGGTCTTCCCCAGTTGCTATAAAGAAGAGGATTCCACCGAGAGAAAAAATATCGGATGCGATCGATACTTCTCGTTCTGGTGCGAGATACGGATGGGGCTTCTGCTCGTTGATAATACGCTCAATCTCAACTCTTCGATGGGATTCTCCAAAGTCAATAACAATTGGTTTATCAGCCGGTGTCATCATGATATTTTGAGGCCATAAGTCACCGTGCACGACTCCTACGGCATGAATTTCATAGACGGCTTGCGTGATGTCTCTTGCTAAGTGGAAGAATTCGCTGCTTGAGAGTCGTATTCCTCTCTGTTGCACCCACCGTCGAAGCGGTGCTCCTTGGATGAACTCATAGACAACAAAAAAACTGAGGTCGTTCTGTCCACCAACAACCAAAGAATAGGCGCCTGTATCAAGAAGATGCGCAGACGATTTTGTCTTCACAAGTTTCGAATGCAAGGCGTACTCGTTACGAAAGCAAGAATTTACATCCGTCAGATACTTGCGCCGTTGGGCTGATGAGTATGACGTGTCGTCCAGTAGCGGCGCTATCTTGATAGCGACAGGATATCCCTTGCGGAACCATAAGTGGTCTGAAGTAAATACACCTTGCACGGTTGCGAGAAAGGTCTGGCCGTAAGCTCCTTCCCCGATCTTCGAATTGAGCCGATAAGTAGCGCGGTTTCCCCTGAGAACAGGCGGGGTGACAACGGGAGATGGTTGGGGCGAGACGCATATCATAGAGCACCTCATTAGCCATATTATAGTATTAAGGGGTATCGCCCGCAAGGGAAAACTATGTAAATCATTGGAAGACAATTAATTACAACGATTCGTTGCAATACACAAAACGACAACGATGGGTGGTCGCAATAAGCCCCAGCGTTGGCAACTAGCAACGCCTAGTATGCAACGCAGGCCTAAGATACTATGAATTAAGCTCGTAGTATCCTACATGCGAACAAAACGGTTTGTTTCATTAATACCCATCTGAGACTAAATGATGCAATCGCCAGTGCCATCAGCCTTGCCATTTCACACGGTACGCCGTTCCCGATTGCCCTAAATTTTGCTGACAGTGGCACATCGACATCCCATTCATATGAATCGGGTACAGTCTGGATTCTAAGAGCTTCTCGCACAGACAGCCGACGAGCTTTCCAAGGGTGCAAGTGGACCTCGTTATTGCCATACCACGCAGTTGGACTATATCTGTAGCGGTGGAGCCGTTTGAAGGACTTGTTTGACACGTCGCCTTCGTTACGTTTGCGGAACTTTGCGGAGTATGGTTGAAACCACTCTAGGCCGTTTGCGATGCGTTCTGGATCATTACTGCAAGAGAGCACGGGATAAACTGTGAGCTCTATAGGAATAGCCTTTGGGCGAGATGGGCGCGAGCCAAACGGCGATACCGTTGGCCAAGGTAGTTCAGCAGCCTCCGGGTACTTTCGCCGCGGCCATGTGAACCACTCCGTAACTTTGGCCTCGAAAGCCTCCCTGTATTGGCTGAGTATCCAATTGCGGTCAAAACCAACTATGAACATTCGCTCACGGTTCTGCGGAATGCCGAGCTCAAGCCCATTGATCACGGTCCAGTCAACGACAAATTCTCCCTGTTCGCGGAGCTTTGCCAGGCAGTGTTCAAGATGGTATCGATGCTTTCTGGTCCTAACTAGGCCGGGTACGTTCTCAATCACAAAGAATGAAGGTGAAAGTGCGATAATTGCTTCTACAAACACATCGAATAGACGTCCAGATTGGCCATTCGCTCCACCGTTCAATCCCCCAATGCTGAAGTCGGGGCATGGCGGCCCTCCAATTACACCAAAGCGCTGGCTTGTGTATTTGCGAAGAGTCGCATGACGCGCAGCTTGTAAATCAGCTTTGCGAATATCGCCAATTACTGTGATGCGAGAGGACGCGCTGTTCGGCCGACGCCGGCTTCTCCTCCATGACGTTAGTCCCTGGCTGTATAGGTCTGCCGCAACGCAACACTTTTCGTTCGTCCAAGCAATCTCGAACCCAGCTTGCTCAAATCCAATATCGAACAGGCCGGCACCCGTGAAGAACGACATGATAGGTGGAGATTGGCTCATTGAATCAGATCCGCCATAAAACCTGCTTGCTGTTTGTTAGCAGTGCCTACGATTAGGCCTCGGTCGAGTAATCGATTGAACTCCTCGCATGCTGTCTCAGGCACGAGACAGCAAGAATGACATGCTGCAAGATTGAGCGAATCTGGACCCTGGCCTCCACCGGCCCCCATCTCTTTGCATACAGGATCAAGCGAGCACCATCTGGCACTGTTAATCGCACGTCTTAGAATCGGTGCAAACTTCTGAGGCCGTCCCATCCTGACGAGGCCGCCGAGTGTCCCTTCAGCGTCGCCCGCTGCAGTATAGATTAGAATCCCGGCCATTGGCGCATCTTGGTTGTCAGACACGTAAAGGCGCTCGCGGAGCATGCCAGCTACTCTCTGCATCTGGGAAGCGCAGTGACGCACGTCATGCCGGGTGGCTCGCTATTCATCGTGCCCGTCCACGGCCAGCACCGCGGGCGGCTGTTCCTGCCTTTTGCCGATGACGATCCCAAGACCGCCGAGGTGATCAGCAAGACGCTATTGTTAGCAAGAGATAAGCAGATCAAGGACCCCGGCATCCTTGAGCAGATCCGTATGCTTTCCAGATAATCGTGACCTCGCTGTGGCTCCCGTCCTGTTGATGTCCGGTATACTGTCCGCATCATCCGGGAAGGGGGTGAACCATGCGTTGTCCGTCATGCGGTACGAATCATAAGAAGAAGGCAGGGAACTTGTGCTCCTGTGGCTACATGTTCCTGTTTCGTCCCGATACGCATGACGGCTGGACCGATGGCAAGTTTCTCGCGTGTGTCCGTCGCGCCAGCCGGGGCGACACCGCTTACTTCACCGCCGATCAGTTCTTTGCTGCATGCTGCCGAATGTGGGCGAGTAAGAGAAAGCCGGCTATCGGCATCGCTGCCATTATTATCGCTGTCCTCGGGCTTCTTTATCTTGCATGGAACACCTTTCTGGCCGGCCAAATACCAATCGGGGGTTTTGTATTTGGTTGCTTTATAAGTCTGGTGGTGGGATTAATCGGCGTTGGGCACCTGCGATACAACTTGCCCAAGCGCAGGGTTGTGGATTACGCCTTGAAAAAGTGGATCGACGAGCGCGGTCCGCTGGACATGCTCATCACCGAGCCGAGATTGAACGATCCACCACCCGATTACGAGGAGCCCGACATCTACGACTATGGCGTGGAGTGCATCCTGATTGTCCAGCACGACCTGATGGTTGATGAGTTTGTCCTGAACAACATGCACGCCGAGATGAAAGCCCTGGTGCTCTCGACCTCCGGCTACCCATGGTACATCACCGAACGTGCACAGCAGTTGGTGCTGGAACGTGATGACTTACCGGTTTACCTGTTGCATGATGCGACACCATCCGGTCGGGCGATGCAAGATGAACTGCCAATTACCGTGCCGATGGATCGTATCATGGATCTTGGATTGCACGAATCAGATACTCAGAATATCGGTGTGCTCAAATTGGTACACCGTAAAGAACCGTCGTATGCCAACAGGGTCAGCATGATCCCAACCGCAGCGCTGGCGGGATTGATCACACCAGCGATTATGGAACAGGTCGCGATCCAGGAAGTGCTGGAACGTCGAGCAATGGCAGAAGATTCATCAGGATTCTTTGGATATGGCTGATCACAAACACTATCTATCCATACTGTTGCTGATGCTCATGATAGTCAGCATCCCGGCCTGTGGGAAGCCGCGGGGCGGCCAGGCTTCTCGTGAGTTCGATGCTGCTAGGCTGTTAGTTACGCAAGGCAAATACGCCGAGGCGATCCCGAAACTGCAAGCCTTCCAGCAGAAGCATCCCAATCATACTGATGCCAGCCGGGCGCAGTTCTTCATCGCCAAGGCTTACCTTGGCATGGATGATCTTATCTCGGCACGATCTGCTTTCGAATCCGTTATCCAAACATATCCCGGCTCTCTCGAGGCTCACAAGAGCGAGTATAAACTTGCACTGATCGATCTGTGGGAAGGTAGGTCGGATGAGGCTGTCGCGCGATTCCGATCATTAGCGGAACACCCCAACGGTCCGCTTGCGCCTGAAGCAAAGGCTATGCTCCATTATCTTGAATCGACATCGGATGGGGGCGAATGAGCATCGTTTTCGGTTACGTTGGTTCGCCGGATGAGCGACTCTTGCCAGCGATGGCCTCGGTCATGCAACACTGCGGCCGCGATTCTGTCTACAACCAGCAGCATCACCATACGCATGCCGGTTACATGGACCTTTTAAATGAGGCAAATAGACAACGTTGTAGATGTGGCGTTCATCAAGATGGTGACTTGACGATCAGTGTTGCAGGACAGGTGTTTTTAAACAATCCTGCCCATGACCTGATACGCCTTTACAAACAAAAGGGTATCGACTTTGTTGAAGACTTATCCGGTGCGTTCGTCCTTGCGATTCAGGATGGTCGCACGTTACACCTCGTCCGCGACGGCGCGGGAGCAAGGACGGTTTATTACGCAAAGCATGCCGGGCGATTCCTGTTCTCTTGTGAACCCAAAGGTATCTGGTCATTGCCCGGATTCCCTCGCCAAGTCAGGCCAAGCGCGGTAGCGCAGTATCTCACCTTCAGTTTCGTTCCCGGTGCAGCGACGATGCTCGCCGATATAGCGGAGTTACCCGCCGGGTTTTATCTGACAGTGCATGAGGACGGCCGGGTCGAACTCAATCGCTACTTCCACTTCGAATCGGCTGAACCGGAAGAACAACCACCGCCAAGCGAAGATGAAGCATGGATAAAACGGTTTCACGAAACATTCGCTCAAGCAGTATCTGATCGCATGCCCGTGAACGAACCATTTGCGGTTTACCTCTCCGGTGGGATCGATTCGAGTGTGGTCGCGGCCGAACTCAAACGCCTCACGGATAAGCCGATCCGCAGTTTCGCGATCCACTTCGGCAAGAAGTATCCCAACGAATTGGAATATGCCCGCGCTGTTGCTGAACAAGTCGGGACAGACCATGAAGAAGTATTGATGGAGCCGCGAGACTTCCTGCCAAGATTGCGGCAGATGGTCTGGCATCTCGATGAGCCGATCGGCGACCCGATCACGATGCCGAACTTCGAATTGAGCCGGCGCGTGTCGCTGGAGTCACGATGGGTATTCAACGGCGAGGGCGGCGATCCTCTCTTCGGCGGGCCAAAAAACTTGCCTATGCTGCTTCAACATTGGTACGGCGGGATCGAACGCGATCCGCTATTCCGCGAACGTGCTTACCTTGCTTCATACAGGCGAGCATACGAAGAAGTCGACCTGATGCTCTCGCCCGAGTTTCGCTCTCAATTCGATCGCACGGAAGCGCTTGAATGTGTGATGACGCCCTTCTTTGATTGCCGTAAGCCTTCGCTGTTTGTTAATAAAATGACAGCAGCGAATATCAGGCTAAAGGGCGCTCACCTGATCCTGCCGAAGGTCGAACGCATGCTCGGGGCGTGGGGGATCACGCCGTTGTCTCCACTGTTTGACGATCGCTTGATCACGTTAAGCTTCCGTATGCCGACGCGTTTGAAACTGGACCGCGGCATCGAAAAAGTCGTACTCAAACGCGCTTACAGCGATCTATTACCACAGAGTGTGATCGATCGGCCTAAGAGCGGGATGCGCGTCCCCGTACACTTCTGGTTCCAAGGCGAAATGAAACGCTATGCACGCAAAATATTGCACCCCTCACGGATCAAGGAGCGTGGCATCTTCGACGCCGAACGTGTCAAGCAATTACTAAGCTACGAAACCGAAGAGGGTAGGGGACGATACGGCCTGCGTTTATGGATGTTAATCACGTTCGAGATATGGCGGCGCATGGTCGAAGATGGGGAGGCGATATGAGGTGCGCAAGTGAATGAGCCGGTAATGACAACCTTGCAGGGCTGGAGTATCGTCGCGACTTATGGCGGGCTGATGCTATTGCTCGCATGGTGGACAGGCCGACATGATGTTCTGTCTAAGGAGCAATTCCTAGTTGCGGGCCGTAAGCTGGGCGTTTGGGGCGCTGCTTTTTCAATAGCAGCTACGTGGATCTGGGCGCCGGCCTTGTTTATCGCAAGCGAGCGTGCATACAGCCAGGGCTGGGTGGGCTTGTTCTGGTTTACCGTGCCGAACGTTGCATGTCTGATCATCTTTGCATTCTTCGCCGCGCGTATGAGGCGGCTGTTGCCCGAAGGTTTCACGCTATCGCACTACATGCGCAGCCGATACTCCAAGCGCGTACAGATACTTTATGGCTTCCAACTCGGCGGCCTGGCGATCTGTTCGTTCGCGGTGCAGTTACTCGCGGGCGGCAAAGTGATATCGCTGTTGTGCGGCGTGCCGTTCTGGTCGGTTACGTTCTCGCTTGCCGGTATCGCACTGCTCTATTCGTTATTAAACGGCCTACGCGCCTCGGTCGTGACGGACTTTGTTCAGATGATCGTGATCCTTGCAGTCAGCGCGGTCGTTGTGCCTTGGGTATTAATGAAATCGGGCACTCAATCATTACTTGATGGATTAAATGGACCGCAAGGTGATATCAATAGTCTGTTTACAGGTAAAGGAGCATGGATCTCTTACAGCTTCGGCATCCCCGTCACGATTGGTCTGCTGGCTGGGCCGTTCGGGGATCAATCCTTCTGGCAGCGTGCGTTCGGCATCAAGGAAAAACGGGTTGCCCCGGCTTTCATCCTTGGCGCGTTAATCTTTGCGATAGTCCCGTTATCTCTATCGGTACTGGGTTTTGTCGCACGTGGTAGCGGTCTGGAAACACAAGCCAACGAACAGGTGAACGTTCTGGCTGTCCGCCACTACCTCCCGGCATGGGTAATGTTCCCCTTCGTCTTTATGTTGCTGTCGGGCCTGGTCTCAACACTCGACTCAAATCTCTGTGCGATATCAAGCCTGGCCGGACATGATCTGTCGCAAAGCCATATCGCCGACGACCGCAGGATCGTTCGATATGCACGCATCAGTATGGTGTTACTGGCGCTTGCCGGGATCGGGCTGGCGAATACCCCCGGCTTGAAAGTGCTGTACCTGTTCCTCTTCTACGGCACACTCCGCGCCTCGACGCTCCTGCCGACCGTGTTCTCACTGATCTGGCAACGATTGCCCGAACGTGCAGTGTTCTACGGCATCCTGATGTCGATCGGCATCGGATTGCCTGTCTTCGCCTACGGCAACTTCACTGGACAGACACACTGGGCGGTCGCTGGCGCACTAACTACCGTTGGCGTGTCCGGCCTGGTAGTCATGATTGGCAGGTTGTTCCCGATAAAAGCAGTGGGTTGATCACAATTGTGAATCAAGCAAAGTCATCGCACTTGCGATACGCATCAATCAGCTTCTGCTCACCCTCTTTACCGCCTTGGCTTAGGCCGTGCTCCATGCCGATGATGCCGTCAAAGCCTTTCTTGTTGAGGTGGGCGAAAATGTTGCGATAGTTGATCTCGCCGGTCCAGGGTTCCTTTCGGCCGGGGTTATCACCAAGCTGGATATACGCAATGTGCTTCCATGCCATATCAATGTTCGGGATCAGATTCCCCTCGGTGACTTGCTGGTGATACAGGTCATCAAGAATCTTGCAGCTTGGTGAGTTGACCGCTTCGCAGATCGCATAAGCCTGAGGCACCTTGCTCAGGAACATACCCGGGTGGTTCGCCCATGGATTCAACGGCTCAAGCACCATGACAAGACCGCTAGGCTCGCAGATCTCCGCCATCGCACGCAGGCAGTCGACGACGTTTGCTGTCTGGTAATCCCATTCCATGTTGTTCACATAAGGCCCGGGTACGACCGTGCACCACTTCGCATTCACACGCTTGGCAACTTCGACCGCTTGGCGCATCTGATCCTGAAGCTTCTTGCGAGCATCAGCGCCGCCCTTGACGTAGATCGGCTCGCGCCATTCAGCATGTGCGACGAACACACCCATCTCCATGCCAAGATCGCTCATGGCCGCAGCGACCTTTTCCTGTGTGGCGACGTCGCGGCCCATCATGCCGTTGTCTTCCCACGCGTGGAAGCCGACGCTTTTAGCAAACTTCAGTTGTGCGACCAGGTCATCGCCCGCATGCTCCTTGAACATACCGAAGTGGGGGGCGTACTTCATCTTGAAAGGCGTTGCGCTGTTTGATGACTCGCTGGGCATCTTGTCCTCTTTCGTGTCTTGTCCCTGGGCGGTATTGGTGGCGGCGGCGGTGATGCCGGCGGCGGAAGCCAGCCCGGCGGCGATGAAACTGCGACGATCGATCATGATGCAAGCTCCATGGGGTAAGTCATTTCTCTTCTAGTGTAACAACCCACGCCCGGGTGTCAGGATAATGTGCTTCCAGTAGTTTGTAATATGCCGTTTCATCCATAATCGTACCCAGTGTCGCTAATGGGTCAGCCGACAGGCCGCTGGCGGCGGCGACCAGGCAGACATGCCGCGTGGTGATCGGGTACCCGGTGCGCGGGTCGATGATGTGGCCGTAGCTTTTGCCGTCGATCTCGACGAATTGCACGGTATTGCCGGAGATCGCCGCGGCCGTATTGGCCAGCCGTAGTTCAGGCAGCCCATCATACGCCGGCTTAACCAGCCAGCCTTCTTCACCCGGCGGCGGATCGCCGAACACCATATCGCCACCCGCCTCGAACATCGCGATCGGATAGCCCAACTCGCGTAAGCACTTGATCGCTTCATCGCCAACATATCCCTTGGCAATCGCACCGAGGTCGAGCCGCATATCATCAAGCGTCAGTTCAACCTCTCGTCTTGATTCATCCAAGCGCAGATTTGAATAACCGACGTGTTTAAGCGATTCAGCGATCGTGTTTTGATCGGGTAGTTGTTTTGTGGTGCGGACTTTGCGCCAAACTCGAATCACCGGCCCGGCAGTAGGATCGAGCAGGCCTTCGGTTTGTTCAGCGATACTTTTCGCCTGCACCAGCACCGTTAATAATTCAGGCGAAACCGGGACCTTCCCAGTTCCCGAACCGGCGGATAAGCGAGATAATTCGGAGTCCGGCTCGTAATCCGAAAGCACCATATTCAGTTCGGCGATCCGCTTAAATGCTGCCTGGCAGGCACGTTGCCCGGCCGCCTCATCTTCGGCATAAACCCGTAGAAAAACAGGCATCCCCATGTGAGATTGCCGGACCTCGACCCGGATCAAATCAGGATTAAATATTTCTGGCGCCTCTGCTTGCGATTCTTTGACGCTCATCATGGCAAGCACTAGTATTGCCGTCAGAAAGTAGATAACGGGGGAGCGATCGGCCATGCCGACATGGTAATGTTCGATTCGACCCCCAACAACAGAAATAATATTCATCCTCGGATCGGTCACTCGACGTTTTATGATGAAGAAAGTTGTCATTGTTTTTGTCATGTTGATCGGTCTTGCCGGTTTAGCGTACGTGCTATATCCCAATGCGCACGATGAGGCCCGTGTGATGACCTCTGCGCACATCGGTGACACAAAAGCTCCCACTTTTGCAACACTTTTAGATGATTCCGACCGACGTCTTGATCTGTCTGCGCAGAACACCACGGTCAGTTTTTCATGTGCCAAGACCGTCGCCGGGAAAACACTTGTTGTGCGCGGCGGGTGGAGCGGAAAGTTTGATAGCGAGATCGAAGGAACACTTGGTATAGATGCGTCGACCAGTGAGCCGCGCTGGCTCGATGCCAAAGCTCGGATCGACTCGCTTTGGTCTGAACAAGATCAACTTACCGAGGCCCTGTTGACTGCGGGATTTTTCAGGCCGGAGCAGCATCCGTGGGCAACTTTCCAAGGCGGGTTCATTGATAAGCCTGCCGATGATGCTACGGATGAAGCTGCAAAGGATACCACGGTTGTCTCCGGTGAATTCACACTCAACGGCATTACCAAGCACATCGAGTTTCCGGTCACCATTGAACACATCGGCAACACACTCATCGTTAGTAGCGAATTCAGTCTGAACCGCCACGTGTTTGATGTGGAGCTGAAAGAAGAGGGCATATTTGGGCTCTTGCTGACCAATGAAGACATCGCAGACAACGTCGCGATCAGGTTGCGGATCGAAGTACCCTTGGATGCTGCGGAATCAAGCGATACGGTTGTTGAGAATACATCTGCAACCAATGGCAACGAAACCACATCGATCGTCAGCACGATCGACACAACCAACTGGCCTGAATCATTTACGGAAACGATCCCAGCCACACAGATTCAGTTCGATATGGCGCTGGTGCCTGCCGAACCCGACAGCAACAGTCAGGCGTTCTATATCGGTAAGCACGAAGTGACCTGGGACGAGTTTATGCCCTGGGTGCAGGGCAATGACCTTGAGGATGAGGCCGAGGTCGGGGAAGAGCGTGCGTTGAAGCTGCGGCCGAGTTCGCCCTATGGCACGGTCGACCGCAACTTCGGGATGTACCGCCGACCTGCACTGGGCATGTCCCGGCTATCCGCGGAGTTGTACTGCAAGTGGCTGAGCAAGCAGACCGGCAGGACGTATCGCTTGCCGACCGAAGCGGAGTGGGAGCGGGTTGTCACGGCAGGGGGAGGCGAGCTTTCCCCGCCGGCCTCTGCTGGGCAGGCCGACCGGGTTGCGACCTATACAGATAACGCCTGGGACGACGATATCGGCGATTGGGCGACCACGCAGATCGGCAAACGTGAACCGAACAGCCTGGGCATCTATGATTTAGCCGGCAACGTGGCTGAGTGGGTCACGGGCACCGGCGATGAGCGTGTCGTACGCGGCGGTCATTTTGAATCGCCACTAAACGAGCTTATCGTCGGGCGGATCGTGGAAGACCAGGACGAATGGAACCGCGATTATCCGAACGAACCCAAGAGCCAGTGGTGGTATGTAAATGCAAGATGGGTCGGCTTCCGTGTTGTTTGCGAGATGCCGCCGAATGAAAATACAGGCCTCGATTAAACGCACTTGTGAGGAAAGGAACGGAACATGAGCGATAGGCAAGTCGACAATACGGATAATTCAGGATTCATGTCTACGGATACACCAGGCGTAACCCGCCGTACCTTCCTGCAAGGCACCGCCGCAGCGGCCGCATTAACCATGGTGCCCGGCTGGCTGGGTTCCAGTGCGTACGCACAGGGCGACGGATCATTGAAGATCGCTCTGGTTGGTTGCGGTGGACGCGGTAAAGGCGCATTGAAGAACGCGATGGAAGCCGCTGAGATCAACGGCATCCAGCTCAAGTGCATCGCGGTCTGCGATTACTTTGCCGATCGTGCCCAGGGTGTTGCCAAGGAATACGGCGTATCTGACGATCACTGTTTTGTCGGGCCGACCGGTTACAAGCAACTGATGCAGACGGATGCCGACCTTGTGATCCTTGCGACCCCGCCGAACTTCAGACCCGTGCATCTGGCGGCGGCTGTTGAAGCGGGCAAGCACGTATTTATGGAGAAGCCTGTGGCCGTCGACCCGCCCGGTTGCCGGAAGGTCATGAGCCTGGGTGAACTTGCTGAGAGCAAGGGATTGAATATCGTCGCCGGCACACAGCGCCGTCACCAGGCTGGATACATCAAACATGCACAAGCCATTAAGGATGACGCGGTCGGGACGATCCTCGGCGGTCAGATTTACTGGTGCCAGAATCGTCTGTGGTACAAGGAACGCAACGACGGTGAATCGGCGTCCGACTACATGATCCGCAACTGGGTCAGCTTCCTGGAAACCTCCGGCGACCACATCGTCGAGCAGCATGTGCACCAGATCGACGTGGCTAACTGGTTCATTGGCCGACATCCCGAGTCGGCGGTCGGGTTCGGCAGCCGGCAGCGCCGCGTCACCGGTAACATGTATGACAACTTCAGCGTCGAGTTCAATTACGGGGATAACTGCTCGATCCATTCGATGTGTCGGCAGATCAACGACTGCTACAACCAGGTCAACACCAACTTCGTCGGCACCGAAGGCCGGGTCTGGGATGAAAAACGCATCGCCCGTTTTGATAGGGCTCCGATCACTTTGCCTGATGTCCAGGTAGCGAGTAACCCCTACGTGCAGGAGCACGTCGACCTGCAGGCGGCGATCGTGAAGGGCGAAAAGCTCAACGAAGCCAAGCAGGTCGCCGAGTCCACCCTGACCGCGATTATGGGCCGGATCTCCGCTTATACCGGGCAGATGGTCACGTGGGAAGACCTGACGGAGAACAAGCAGAGCAAGTGGTACGCCCTGGCCTTGTCGCCCTCCGCGGCCGACTTCGAGTCCGGCGGCGTGACTCTGCCGGAGGAGGGGGTGGTTCCAGTACCCGGAGCCTGATCGTGAAGGTAGAATAAGGCAGATACATCAAAAAAACCGCAATAGGAGCTCATTGCTGTGAACCGATCCATTACCCGACGTGGTTTTATCCGCTCATCCGCTGCGTTAATCGCCGGCGCCTCGCTTGTTGTGCCTGAAGCACACGCCAAGGAAGATGACGCCGAAGACGAACCCGACACGGCCGCCCTGTTCAAGATTTCGTTGGCGCAGTGGTCGTTGCACCGCGCCCTCTACGAGGGCAAGCTGGACAATCTCGACTTTGCATCCGTTGCCAAGAAGGAATTCGGCATCGATGGTGTCGAATACGTCAACTCCTTCTTCAAGGATAAGGCGAAAGACGAGAAGTACCTCGGCGAGATGAAGTCACGTGCGGCCGACCTCGGTGTGACAAGCGTCCTGATCATGTGCGACGGGGAAGGCCGCATCGGCGACCCCGACGAAGCGGCGCGTATCAAGTCCGTAGAGAATCACTACAAGTGGGTTGAGGCGGCAAAGTTCCTTGGCTGCCACTGTATCCGAGTTAATGCCGCCAGTGAAGGTGAATACCAAGAGCAGCAGCGACTTGCCGCCGATGGGTTGCGTCGTCTATGCGAGTTTGCCGATGGCTATGACATCAACGTGACGGTTGAGAATCACGGCGGCCTGTCATCTAACGGCGAATGGCTTGCCGGTGTGATGAAAATGACCGACCATCCGCGCGTCGGCACACTCCCCGACTTCGGCAACTTCAATATCGGTGACGGCAAGGTCTACGATCGGTACAAGGGTGTTACCGAATTGATGCCTTACGCCAAAGCCGTGTCCGCCAAGACACACGATTTTGATGATAAAGGCAACGAAACCAAGACCGATTACTTCAAGATGATGAAGATCGTGCTGGATGCCGGCTATCACAACTGGGTCGGTATCGAATACGAAGGATCACGACTTGGTGAAATGGAAGGGATCGCCGCGACCAAGGCGTTACTGGAGCGGGTGAAAAAAGAGCTTGCGTGATGCAGGTGCAATTTGTGTGTTAAATAAAAAGCCCACGTTCGACGAACGTGGGCTTCTTTTATTGATGGTGTTTTTCTCAGGTGGTCAGGCGCTTTTTGCGGGGCGCCACAGGTCGCCGATGACCATCAGTAATGATAGTGCGGTCCCTGCTGCGAAGACGAAGCCACCTACGACGATCAATGGGACGATGCCCGGGTAGACACGCGCGATCCACCAACTGGACAAGTCACACGCAAGCCCCAGTGCGGTCAGCAGGATCAAGGGGTTCACCAGCTTCCGGGGCCAGCCGGTCAGCAGTAGCAGGCCGCTGGAGGCGAGGATCAACATTGACAGGCTGATCGCGTGGGTGTGCGTTGACGCGGCCAACACTTCCGTTCCGACCGGCCGGATATCCTTGGAAAAAGCGATGTTGCGGATGTCATCGTAGTAGTCCAGCGGCAATTCGGCGTACGTACCCTCACCCGTGCTTTGTCGGCTGTGGCAGTCCAGGCAGTCGTTTGCGATAATTTCCGCGGGAGCAAGGTCGCCAAGATCGAGACTGTCGTAGTCTTCGCTGATGCGGTCGCCCGTCAGCCAGTCGATCAGGATCTGCCGTGAGGCTTCAGGCTGCTCCTTGGGGTGTTTGCGTTCGAGAGCTTGGAGCAGGGGGGAGGGTTTGTTGACGCCGGCGTAGTGGCCGCGGATGTCGTCCATCGTCAGGCCTGCCTGCTCGTCACGGTTTTCATGATGCCACGCCATATACAGGCCCGACACGCACAGTCCGCCGAGCAGCGTCAACACAAGAATGGTCAGTCCTAGCCGTGCGGCGGCACCGAGTGGTCTTAGGTATGAAGGCTGCGCCACGGTTTATTCTCCAGCCAGCATTGCGGGATCGATCTTTACGGTCTGGCCGGTGACGATCGCCTGGTTGGTGAGGATGCCGACGATCGAGGCGCGTGCGCCCTCGGCCATGGAGGTGACGACCGGTTCGCCTTCCGTCACGCTCTTGAGGAAGTCGGCGATGCCATAGTAGACGGAAGGGTTCGGCAGGCCCACACCGGATTCGAGCTTGCCCTGTGAGGCGAGCTGCGTCGCGTCGGCGATGAGGGTGATGCCTTCTTCATTGTGGAAACGTTGACGATTGGCGTAGACTTCCCAGCCTTGTGTCGGGGCGTCGGCTTCCTTGAACATCCAGCCATGCGTCCAGGCGAGTTGGATCGCAGCGTTCGAGCCGTAGAACACTTCTTGTGTCCCGCCATGCGAATTGCAGAGCGTCGCGCCGTAATCGAGCACCGTGCCATCGGCATATGAAAGCAGGGCATTGATGGTGTCGTGAACCTTGCGCCCGTCTTTATGCAGTTGGATCGAACCGATACCGGTCACGGATACGGGGTATTCATCGCGGTAGTAATGGAACACATCGAATTGGTGTGTGCCCATTTCGCCGGCCAGGCCGATGGAAAGTTCCGGGTCTAGTCGCCAGTTCAAGGCCCTTTCACGGTCCGGTGTGGGGGCGGGGCTGCGCCACGTGGTCTTTTCGTTGGCCTGGGCGCGCATGGTGATCAGATCGCGCACGGAGTCGGATCGGTAGAACGTACGGGCGAGTTTGTAGATCGGGTTGCTTCTACCGAGCATGCCCGCGACGCAGACGGTCGATGCATTGCGAGCGGCTGTGGCCATGGCCTGACAGTCTTCGACCGTCGAGGCGATCGGTGCTTCACAGTAGACGTGTTTGCCTGCCGCCATCGCGTCTTCGGCGATCGCACGGTGCGTGTGCGTTGGCGTCGCGATGAACACGGCAGAGACATCCTTGGCTTCCGCCAGCAGCTTCTGATGCGTTTCAAAAGATGCGGCACCCGCAACACGACGGGCACCGGAACGCAGCCGGCCCGAATCGACATCACACACGCCGACAATCTTCACGCCCTTAATTTTCTGTAACTCACCCGCGATTGTGCGGCCTTGCCGGCCCATCCCGATAATCGCGACTGGCAACTCCTTATTCAGTTCAAGGTCTGCCGCAAACGCCAGGCTGGGCAGGATGGATACGGCCGCCATCGCGGTGCCCGCTTGTTTGAGGAACGTACGTCGGTCTGTCTCACTCATCTGCAAATAGCCTCCAACCGAGTGGGTGTCGAATGGGTTTTCGTTGTATTCATAATTGTTTCAGGCAGGATAGCCTGGATCGTATCCGGTTTTGTTTCAGGCGCTTCGCTAAGGACCAGAAGGGCGGTTGACCATGCGTCCGTCAGACAGGCCGAGTCGGCGATGGCGGCGGCGAATGACCCGCACATTGCGGGCCGGCCTGTGCGTGGGTCCAGCACGTGGCCAAGCGTCCGGCCGTCCGATTCGATCGTCCGCCCGTGTGGCGCGGAGATGGATAGCGCCTGGTCCTTCAGGCACACCGATGGGGCATCCTGATCGGGCTGAACATCTGTTGAAGTTCGCAGCGTGATGTGCCAGCCGTCTTCATCAGGTGGCGTACCGATCGCGGCGACAGTGCTGGTCCCGCCGTGCAACAGCGCACATTCGACGCCGCAGTCTCGAAGGACAAAGATCGCCTGATCGATCGCGAAGCCCTTGGCGATGCCTCCAAGATCGAGCGTCATGCCGGGGCGGGTAAAGCGGACGGTTTTCTGAGAAGCGTCGAGTTGGATATGCTGCATCCCGACTAGCTTCTGCGCGGCGAGGATGGTTTGTTCATCGGCTGTTGCATCGCTATGAAATCCCCACGCCAGCATCAACGGTGCGATCGTGACATCGAACGCGCCGTTAGACGCTTCGTGTGTTTCCATGCACATGCTCAGCAGATCGAATGTATCGTTATCTAAAGCAATCGCTTCCTCAGCCGCTCGGCGATTGATGTTATTCAGCCAACTGCCGGGCTCGAACAGGTTAAACCGATGGTGGCAATCTTCAATCTCTTGCAGCGCAGCTTCACCTGCCGGGCGCAGTCTTTCCGGAGCGGCGCCGGCTAGCACCAGCTCGAAGCGCGTACCCATCGCATTGGTCGCAAGTGTGATCGGCATCGGTGTCCTGTCAGTCTAAAAAGCGACCCCTGCCCTGTCAGGGGAAGGGGTCGAATGTTTATCTTTTTCAGATCTTCTCAGCGGTCAGCGTCTTCGAGTCGAACTTGTAAGCGTGACCTTCCCACATCGATCGCGTCGCGAGGTCAACGATGACCATGACCTGTGCGGCCAAGTCGACCTGGCTGCGGTTGGGCTTGCGGGTGCGGATGCTGTTAAGCCAATCCATACGCAGGGCGTGTTGATCGTTGCCGATGTCTTCAGCCATGATCTCCTGCTCGTCGACATCATCAACATAAACGCGCTCGGGACGGAGCACGCAGTTACGGCTGTTGAGGTAGATGTCCGCCTTGTGGCCGCGGATCAACTCCTGCAGACCGATGTCGTTGGACGTCGAGCCGGCGACGACCATGGTCGGGCCGTTCTCGAACTCGACATTGATGTTGACCTGATCGTGGTTTTCCATGGCCTTGTCGACGTAGTGCCCGCCCGAAGCGACGACACGTGTCGGCCAGCCGGCCTGTAGGGCGTACATCATGGGCGTCATGACGTGGACCAGCAGGTCGCCGATGATGCCGGTGGAGAAGTCCTTGTAACGGCGCCAGCTCGCGTACATGCGCGGGTTCCAGTCGTAGTGACCGAGCGGGCCGCACCAGCGTTCCCAGTCCAGGTTTACACCCGGCTCCCACGACGGGTCGATGCCGTAGTACAGCCATTCGCCGTCCTTGTTGTTCCGGCAGTAGCTGGTCTGACAGAACGTGGGCTGACCGATCGCGCCTTCTGCCAGCAGTTTACGTGCGGCACCGAACTTCGGCCGCATCATCTGCTGGGTACCGACCTGTACAATGATGTCGGGATTGGACTTAACGACCTCGCGCATCCACAGCGCTTCAGGCAGCCGGAGCGTCATGGGCTTTTCGCAGTAGACGTCTTTGCCCGCTTCGATCGCGTCGATGCTGTGCTGAGCATGCCAGTGTTCCGTGGACGCGACGACGACGCCGTGGATGTCTTCACGGGCAAGCAGTTCTTCGTGCTTGGTGTATGTCTTGACTTCGACGTCGGGCTGCTTTTCCTTGCAGGCATTCAGCGCGTTGTTCCATCGGGGTTCGCAGACGTCACACAGTGCAACGATCTGGACGTTTGCTTTTTGATCCCTGGCGAAGTCGAGGTACGCATTGACGTGCCCGGTGCCCATGCCGCCGACGCCGATGACGCCGAGTTTGATCGGATCGTTCGGCCCAAGCGCGGCGCGTTTGCCGGACTTGGGTATTTTCGCTTTGTCGGGCAGGCCGATCTTGGCTTGGGATTTTGAAGCAGCGGCGCCCAGGATGACGGCGCTACCGGCCAGGGCGGCCGTGCGTGCGATGAAGTCACGGCGCGAATGGCCTGACGGTTGTTTGGGATCGGTGGGGGGGGTAGGTGAACTCACGGTATAAACTCCCAAAATAGGTGATAGCTTTTACGATTTATTTTTCATTCAGACGGCGGATCTTGATATTGCGGTACCAGACCTTGTCGCCGTGGTCCTGCAGGCCGATGTAGCCCTTGGATAACTTGCCGTAGTCGGGCCAGTCCTTGAACTTTGATTTAGCGACCAGTTCTTTCCATTCGTCGGAGCCCAGTTCGTATTCGAGCAGCTTGACGCCATTCAGGTGATGTTCAACGTGGTTGCCGTTGATGTGGATCATGACCTCGTTGAATTCGCCGATAGGTCGGGTCACATCGCGAGCCGCCGCTATCAGGCCATAATTGGCGCCGGCACTGGTCAGCGTGTTTTTACCATCGTTGTGCTTGCTGTTATCCAGCACCTGCATCTCCGGGGCGCTTTCATAGATGCGGGGATGGTCTTCGTTCGCCCGGTAGAAGATGCCGGAGTTGCCGCCTTCCTGGATTTTCCATTCCAGTTTCAGTTCGAAGTTGTCGAACTGCTCGCGTGTGACGATGTCGCCGCCGCCACCGGTCATGACGATACTGTCATTTTCGATTGTCCAGCCCTCGGGCATGTCTTCTTTTTGATAGCCGCGCCACTTATCCATCGACTTGCCGTCGAACAGCAGTTCCCAACCGTCGGCTTTTTCTATTTTTGTCAGCGTGTTCGGTGCTTGCGCGTCATCAGACCCGGCCTGCATGCCCGCACAACCAATCAGCAGCAAAGCACACATCATCATGGTGCTAAACATCAATCCAGTCCTCCACTTTGTGAAGCAAAAACAACCTGCAAGCATTTTATCCTCAAGCATTGATGGGCCTTTGTGTTTGATCCTTAGAGGGTGTGTAGCCAAGCCAGCAGTATACGCCTTATGTATTGATGGATTACGCAAGCCGCGTATTTACGTTAAGCATTTACATATCAGTCACTTGTATTGCCGCCGGGCTTGGCGGGCCAGAAGGCGACCAGCAACAGCAACAGCATCAGGGCCGCGATCCCCGACTGCGTCCACCAGAATACGTCATATAACTGCTGATCCTGGGCATCTTTAAATCGGTCGAAGAAGCCGTTGTATATCCCTGCCAGCACCGGCCCCACGCCCAGGATGATGATCCCGAACACGGTCTGCGCCGAGTGACGGATATTCTCCGGGGCGACCTTTTCGACATACAGGAACGAGCCGGCGAAGAAGAAGCCGTAGTTCAGGCCGTGCAACGCCATCGCCGCTTGCACGACACCCTGGCTCGGTTCATCCGTGCCTAACACCCACGCGAAGATGCCGTAACGCAGTACGTAGGAGAGCGCCCCCAGCGCCAGCACCCACTTGTAACCCAGGTTCTTCAGGAACAGACCCAGCACCGCCAGCACCACGATCTCGCTGACCTGCCCGATCGCCATCACCGGTCCGACGTCAGACGCCGCGAAGCCGATCGCGTCCTGAAGGTATGGACCCGTACGCATGAAGTAGCACTGGTGGATCATGGAGATCAGCAACGCCGCCACCGTCAGCACCAGCAGGTCGAACCGCACGAACAGGCCAAATGCCTCGGCAAACGCCAGCGGGTTTGCAACGTCCTTCTTCGGTGGGGTTTTCGGCAACACCAGCACGCAGTAGATCGCGTACAGGATCGACACACTGCCGGCGACCTTCAGAGCATCGGCGATCAGTTCTGTCTCGTTGGCCTTGGGTGTGCCGTCAACGAACGGCCAATACGCAACAAGGTGTGCATCGGTCTTCATCCACAACACCGGGAACGCTACCGACGCCACGATCCAGCCGATTGTGCCCAGCGAACGCACCGGCGGGAACTTCCGCTCCGGATCATCCAGGTTCGCAAACGCCACACTGTTAGTCAGCGCCAGCGTCGGCATGTACAACACCGAATACAGGATTGACAGCAACAACCATGCCATGAAGCTTGTCTGTACCGACAGGATCAGTTGCACGATCCCACCGAGCAGCAGCAGCAATCCCAGTGCCCGTTCTGCGTTGAGGTATCGGTCGGCGACCTGCCCTGCGATAAACGGCGCTGTCACCGCACCGATCGAACCGGCCAGCCCCAGTATCAATCCGATCTGTTTGCCGCTGAATCCCAAGCCCCCGGCCTCGACCGACGCGCCCAGGTAATTCGCCAGGTACGGCAGCCACACCCCCCACACCGCATACTGAAGAAACATCATCACGCTCAGCCGAACGGCTGCAGAATTCTTCGACCCAGCGACCGGGGCCGATTCAGAAAGGTCGTTGCTCATCCAAGTGCTCCTCAACGATCCACAGGGAAAGATTTTGCAAGCCCAGATGTTAACGAACTCAAGGTCTTTTGTCCTGTGGCAAGTCTCAGAAATATATGGGTTGAATTTTATTTCCTGCCCGTATTATTCCATGGGAAAAGCTGTGATTTGATGCCAAATATCAGCCTTATTCTGTCGTTTCCGCCATGTAACAGGAGCTGAAACAAATCATGGGAGCACACGTGGGAATGGAAGTTGATGTGCTAATAAATCCCTGTTTCACGGTGGCTCAGGTCGGGGCGTTGATTTACGATATGCCTATGCCATTTATCCACGACGACTTCCTGCTCTCTACGGACGCGGCCCGCAAGCTGTATCACGAACACGCGGAAGGCCGACCCATTTACGACTACCACTGCCACCTGCCCCCGGATGACCTGGCGGAGAACCGGGTTTTTGTCGACCTGGCGGAGGTCTGGCTGGAGGGCGACCACTACAAATGGCGGGCGATGCGCGCCAACGGCGTTGATGAGCAGTTCATCACCGGGACCGCAGACCCCTTCGATAAGTTCCTCGCTTGGGCGCAAACCGTACCCAAGACTTTGCGCAATCCGCTCTATCACTGGACCCACCTCGAGCTGAAGCGTTACTTCGACATCGATACCCCGCTCAACGGCGACACCGCTAAAGACATCTGGGATGAAGCCAACGCGAAGCTCAAGCAGATGCCCGTGTCCGCGATACTCGATAAGTTCAACGTTGCGCTGATCTGCACGACGGACGATCCGGTGGACAACCTGAAGTTGCACGCAAGAATCCGCGACGAAGGTCAGTTCAAAGACACCGCGGTGTACCCGGCCTTTCGCCCGGACCGTGCGTTTGCCACAGCCGATCCCGATGCATGGAGCATCTACGTCGACCGGATCGCCAACGCGGCGGGCATGGCATGCAACGACCTTGAAGGATTTCTTTCCGCGCTCAAACAACGACATACATACTTCCACGTCGCGGGCTGCCGGTTGTCGGACCACGGGCTGACGCACTTGCCTGCAGTCAATTGCACGGACGCCCAGGCGAAGACTATCTTCGCCAAGCTCCGTCACGGTGATGAGGTCGCCAAAGAAGAAGCCGAACGTTTTGTGATGTACATGATGCTGCATCTGGCCGGTTTCGATGCGGACCGGGGCTGGGTCAGGCAGTTGCACCTTGGCGCGATGCGCAACAACAACCTGCGTGCGCTGCGCGAGCTTGGGCCGGATACGGGCTACGATTCGATCGGCGACTATCCGCAAGGTGAAGGCTTAAGTAAATACCTGGGTACACTCGCCGATCGTGGTACGCTACCCAAAACCATCCTTTACAACCTTAATCCCGCAGACAATTACCTGTTCGCTTCCATGGTCGGCAACTTCCAACAGCCCGGCTCCAACGGCAAGGCTGAACCCGGTCGCATGCAGTATGGCTCGGGCTGGTGGTTCCTCGACCAGGACGAAGCGATGCGCTGGCAGATGAATGCGCTGTCCAACATCGGCCTGCTCAGTCGATTTGTCGGGATGCTGACCGATTCGCGTTCGTTCATGTCGTATCCCAGGCATGAGTACTTCCGCCGGGTGCTCTGCGATTTACTCGGCGCAGACATCGAGTCGGGCCGTCTCCCTGCGGATTACGATCACATCGGCGCGATGGTTGAAGACATCTGCTTCAACAACGCCCGTGATTACTTCGGGATGGCGCTGAAGGGTAAGCACGCCGAGTAACCGCTCTTGGGTTGTGAGAAAAAAAGCATCGCTGAATACATATTGCACTACCGTGCAAGATAGTGCACCTGTTAAATCTTGTACCGGCCTCAGATTGCCCGGGACCGAGCCAGTGTCTGGGTGACTTATTTTGTGATAGAGATTTATCTGTATATTGTTCGCTCGCAAGAGGGACCTTTTTTTAATTGAGTTAGAACAAATGAAGCAATACGCACTGAATAAAAATTGGCGTTTGACTGCGGTAGGGGGGCTGGATGCTGTGCCGGCGGACCTGAAGCAAGCCCTGGCCGGTGAGGGCATTGCCGCGACCGTGCCGGGCTGCGTGCACACAGACCTGATGGCGGCCGGCCTGCTACCCGATCCGTACATCGGATTAAACGAACGCGATCAGCTCTGGATCCGCGATGTGCAGTGGTGTTACTCGACGACTTTCGATGCACCTTCTGATGTATGTGCCGGCGAATGCATCGACCTTGTCTGTGAAGGGATCGACACCGTCGCCAAGATTGAACTGAACGGCCAGCCGATCGGCGAATCCGCGAACATGTTCATCCCGCATCGGTTCAACGCAAAACAAACGATCCGTGAAACAAACAATACCTTAAGCATCACGTTTGACCCTCCCGTTAAATACATGGAGCAGATGCGTGAATCGATCGGTGCACTGCCGCACGCCGGTGCGAGCGTCGATCCGCAGTTGCCATACAACATGATCCGCAAGCTGGCGTGCAACTTCGGCTGGGACTGGGGCCCCGTGTTGATTACCGCCGGTATCTGGCAGCCGATCTATCTGGAGGCTTGGGATACTGCGCGGATTGAGTCTGTTCGACCATTGGTAATCATCGCCGACAAAAACGCCGCCGAGATATCACTGCATGTGCTTGCGGCCGCGGGTTCTGACAGCGGGCAAGCGATCAAGATTGCATATGAATTGACGGGTCCGAGCGGTGAAAAAGTCGCTTCCGCACAGTTAGATGCTACGACCGGCAAAACGGCAACCGCATCCATCAAGGTTGATAGTCCTGACTTATGGTGGCCCGTCGGATATGGCAAACAACCGTTATACATATTGAGCATCACGCTTCTTGATGCCAATGGCAACAAGATTGACCACATCCAGAAGCGGATCGGCCTGCGCACGGTCGAGCTTGTCACGCAGGATGCCGAATCAAACGCAGCGACATTCCACTTCAAGATCAACGGCCGGCGCGTCTACTGCAAAGGCGCAAACTGGATCCCCGACGATTGTTTCCCACATCGTGTAACGCCGGATCGCTACCGCAAGCGTATCACGCAGGCGCGCGATGCGAATATGAACATGCTGCGCGTCTGGGGCGGCGGGCTGTATGAATCGGACGACTTCTACAACGTCTGCGATGAACTGGGCATCCTTGTCTGGCAGGACCTTCTCACCGCATGCGCGCTCTACCCCGAAGTCGATCCAATCCGGAGCGAGATCGAAAAGGAAGTGCGCTATCATGCTGCGCGCCTCTCGTCACACCCGAGCCTGGTGTTGTGGAACGGCGGCAACGAATGCATCTGGGCCGCGTATAAGTGGGGGCCTGCATGGGAAAAGGCGGCGAAAGACAAGTCGCGAGGCTGGGGGCTGGGCTACTGGCTTGAAATGTTCCCGCAGTTGATTCACGAGATCGACCCGACACGTCCCTACTGGGCGAACAGCCCGTACTCCGGTTCGACCGATCTCGACCCTAATGGCGAAGAGGTCGGCAACAACCACCACTGGGATGTCTGGAACGGGCACGGGGATTACATGAATTACCTGCTGCATCGCCCGCTCTTCGCTTCCGAATTCGGGTTCCACGGCCCGCCGACCTGGCCTACACTTGCCCGCAGTGTCCCCGAAAACGAACGCCGATGGGATTCCGAAACCATTCATCATCACAACAAACAATCAGGCGGCCAGGAAAGGGCCGACCGACTGATCGCCGCCAGCTTCAACGTCGATGCGAATGACTTCGACAACTGGTGGTATCTCGCGCAGCTGAATCAGGTACGCGCGCTCGATCTTGGCTGCAGTTGGTTCCGTTCACAGTCACCTCGCAACAGCGGCGCGTTGTACTGGCAATTAAATGACTGCTGGCCCGTCGCGAGTTGGGCGGCGATCGACGGCGACGGTCGAGCCAAGCCGCTCTGGTACGCCACCCGGCGTTTCTTCGCCGATCGCTTGCTGACCATCATGCCCCCGGAAGCTGTTGACAATGTCAGCGCTGTCAAGCCCCTGGTTGCCTGTATGCACAACGATTGCGATAAGCTGTGGGCCGGTGAATGTGTCGTGAGGTTATTGACAATCGAAGGTCAGGAACTCGGCCGACATGCACAATCCGTATCAATCGAGCCGCGCAGCTCCTATCGTTTTGATATCCCGGATACGATGCTCGCAAAGAAAGATGCAATGCTTATCGCTGAACTAGGCGACAAACGTGCGTTCTGGTTCTTCCAGCGTGATAAAGATATAAGCTATCCCGCCCCCGAATTTGAAGCCGAACTCAAGCGCGATGGCGGGACGTATCACCTGACCATTAAGGCCAAAACACTATTGCGCGACATCATCCTTTATCCCGACCGACTCGATCCCAAGGCGACAATCGACGACCAGGCTGTAACACTATTACCCGGCGATGTCCGGACGTTTATAATCAACTCGGATGTTGAATTAACGATGAAGGGTTTGACTGCACGCTCGGTGATGCAGGTGGCGAACAGGTACGGCAAACAATAGATAAATGGTGAACGGTGGTTTGCTTTCAATAGCGCACGTTAAATGATTTCGGATCATTCGGATCACCAAACTCACCGTTTGCCTCGGTGATATCCGACTTCGTGTCCGTGATGTTGCGTCCCATGGCCTGCTTGACCGCTACGAGTAGTGCGTTCAGTTCTTTCTTGTCGCCCTCGGCAACAAGTTGCACTCGGCCGTCGGGCAGATTCATCACGTAACCCGCCACCGCGTAATTGCGGGCGATGTTCTTCGTCGTGTATCGGAAGCCGACGCCTTGGACGCGGCCGGTGAAGTGTGCGGTGAGTCGGTGCATTGAGATAGGGTTTAGGGTTTAGGGTGTGGGGCAAGACCCTTTATTTGCGTAGGTGTTTTAGTGCGGCGTCCAGGACCGGGTCGGCATTTTGAAAATCGTTTGGTTGTGTTTCGATTAGTATATCGGGTTGGATGCCTTCGCCTTCGAATACGGTGCCGTCGGGTCGCATGGCTTTCCAGGAGGGCAAGTAAACCGTAACGCCGTTGCCCAGGTCGTAGCTTCTTGGGTTGCCGGAGCTGCCGCGGGTGGGCTCGCCGATGATGCTGGCATTGGATGCCTGTTTCATCATCAGGATAAACGCTTCGCAGCTACTCATCACGACATTACCGCTGAGTACGGCAATCTTACCATCGTAATGCGGCCGACCCGTGTTGGGGTAAAGTGTGCGTTCAAGCACATCGGTGTAGCCTGTTTCCGAATTCGGATCGCGGTAGACATTTTTAGCATAGACGACAGGTTCACTGATAAAGCAGCCCGCGAGGTCTTGGGCTAGGTCTTCGCCGCCTCCGCCGTTGAACCTGACATCGATGATGATCCCGGGCGCATCCGGGTGTTCACCCAGGTAACGGTAGACTGCTTCGTAGGCGCGGGGATCGTTAGGCGACCAGGAATCGATACGCAGGTACCCGATGCCGTCCTCGAATTCGCCGGCGTAGACGATGTCACTTTTCTGTTGGTAGTTCGGCACAAGATTGGGCAGTAGCTGAGCGTTCGCGTTCGGCTTGCCCGGCACGGGATAAGCACCGATCCGATCGCCCTCGGCATCCAGCCAGATATGTTTATCCTCGGCATGCGCAAGCATCACGCCGGCGATCTGTGCAAAACGTTTGGGCGTGGTGGAATCCACCAGCATTTTCTTATGGTCGGCAAACAGCTTGTCCCAGTCCAATCCCATCCGGTCGCGATACGAGTACTGCTGGTCGATCATCTCACGCAAAATCTCGATCGCACCTTCGTTGAGTTCTGCTTGTGACAATTCCGATTTGCCATCTTCGCCGACGCCTGTGCGGAAGCTGATACGGTAGGGCACGACCGACTCGCCATCCTTGCTGCGGAAGTTTTGCGCCGACGGGCAGTTGATGCTGAAGTTGTAATCGTGATTGGGTTCCAGCCGAACGGTCATGATGAACGTACGCTGGTTCGCCCATCGGGATTTGCCGACGAGTTTGGGGAACGTTTCGCCCCCGCCGCAGATCGAATGGCCCCGCTGGCTCATATCCTGGTCGAACTTGATCACGATCTGCCGCAGCGTCGGGTCGACATCCTTAGCCCCGTTGTCCGGCTCCGCCTCCACCACCGTCGGCCGAACCGCCAGGGCAGGCGAAACCAAACACAAACTCAACACAACAAACGCAACCAGGATTCGGCTCGATGCGGTCGGCAAAGTGATATTCATGTCGGGCTCCCGGGGTTAAAGGTCGATTGATGCGCGAACAATAGCTCTACATCATAAGGACGGTCTCGTCCGGTGTGTGTTTCATGGATATGTTCACAATGCCAAAAATGCGCAACCGGTCAGGGTATATAAAAAGACTCGACCCAATCCCCCTCGAATATAGGATTACCAAGCCTCAAGCCTCAAGCCTCAAGCCCGACACTCATCCCTGCTGCAAAGCTTCCATCTCATCGTCCGGGATGTCGAAGTTCGCGTGTACCTTCTGCACATCGTCGTGGTCTTCCAGAGCTTCCATCAGGTTGAAGACTTTTTGAGCGTCCTTGCCCGTGCATTCAACCGTGGTCTGCGGGATCATCGTCACGCTGCCGGACTCGATCGTGAAGCCGCCGGTCTCCAGCGCCTCGCGTACCGCCACATAATCGCTCGGTTCGCACGTGATCTCCCAACTCTCATCTGAATCGGCAAAATCCTCTGCCCCGGCCTCGAGCGCTGCATTCATCACCGTTTCTTCCTCGGTTCCTTCCTTGGCGACGAAAAGCTGACCCTTGGATTTGAAGTTGTACGCCACGCACCCGGACGCGCCGAGGTTCCCGCCGTGCTTCTCGAAGATCTTGCGGATCTCCGGCACGGTACGGTTCTTATTATCCGTCAGGCAGTCCAGCATGACCGCGACGCCCGCCGCGCCATACCCCTCGTACACGACCGACTCGTAATTCGTTGAATCATCCTTACCGCTGCCCTTCGCGATCGCTTTCTCGATCGTGTCCTTGGGCATGTTCTGGGCTTTGGCCTCGTCGATCGCGTACCGCAGCGACAGGTTCATATCCGGGTCGGGGCCCCCGTTCTTTGCGGCCATAATGATCGCCCGTGAACACTTGCTCCAGACCTTGCTCCGCTTAGCGTCCTGACGCCCTTTACGGTGCTTGATATTCGCCCATTTACTATGACCGGCCATACAGGATTGACTCCGGGGTGTCTCAAGAATGCCATAACAGGATGCCCCTCGGGCACCCGAGCCATCTATTGTAGATCGTCCCGGCCTAGGATGAAAATACCCTCAATCGCCGCAATTAATGATAGATATCGACTACCGCACGATCCGCGCCCCGCCGCCGCCGGCGACGTGCTTCAGTTCCTTGAGCGTGATCTGGGAGGTGTCGCCGCGTGTGGTCTGCAAAAGTGCGCCGTGGGTGGTGCCGAGGTTGACGGCGGTCTGTGGATCGGCGCCAGTGAGGAAGCCGTAGGCGAAACCGCTGGCGAAGCCGTCGCCGCCGCCGACGCGGTCTTCGATGATCAGCCGTTCAAAGCTCGGGCCTTGATAGAAGGTGTCCGTCTCGGTCCAGTAGAGGATGGCCGACCAGTTGTTTTCGCTGGCGCTGAGCACCTCGCGGAGTGTCGTGCCGATGACCTTCAGGTTCGGGTAATCCTTCGCCACCCGGCGGACCATCTTCTTGTAGTTCTCGATCGGCAGTTCCTTGAGGTTTTCATCTTCCGCGCCCTCGACCTCGTAACCGAGTACCTTCTGGAAGTCTTCTTCGTTGCCGATCAGGCAGTCGATGTATTGCACGAGCGGCTTTGTTGTCTTGATCGCCTCTTCGCTTGACCAGAGTTTGGAGCGGAAGTTCAGGTCATACGAAACGATCGTGCCCGCATCGTGCGCCGCTTTGAGCGCCTCGGCCGCGACTTCGCGTGTCGATTCGCTGAGGCAGGTGAAGATCCCGCCGGAGTGCAGCCAGCGCACGCCGCGCTTATTAAAGAGCACATCCCAATCAATATCACCGGGTTTCATCTTGGAGGTCGCGCTGTGGCCGCGGTCGTACATCGTGACGCTCGCACGCACACCCGCGCCGACTTCGGTGAAGTTCAGCCCGATCCGCGCCTCCCGGCCGACGCCGTCGTAAGGCAGCGTCAGCGCGTGGCTGATATCGACCGATCCACCCTTTGCATGATTGGCGATGATCTTGCCGACCGGGTTGTCGACCAGCGCGCCGACCCAACCAGTACGCAAACCCAGGCGCGCCAGCGCGTAGGCGACGTTGTACTCACCTCCGCCGACGTGCACTTCCAGCGTATGGGCAAACTCGATCCGTCCGTGGCCGGGCGGCGACAGGCGCACCATGCATTCGCCAAGCGAGACCAGGTCCAGTTCACATTCCGATTCAGCGCGGAGAGGCAATGACACGTGTTGGCTCCTGTAATGCTCAGCCCATTTTACGGGCATTATTATGGCCTTAATTCAAATCCCATTAAACAACCGACACCATGCCTTTAATAAGCCCGGCATCGGGTTTTAGCCAATCGTCCAGTTTGTCCGGCAGTTGTTCAAGTTCGCAAGTATGCGTGATCCAAGGCCCGACGTCGATGCGTCCGGCCTCGATCAAGCGGATGATCTCGCGAAAGTCCTCGCCTACAGCGTTTCGGCTGGAAAGCAGCGTCATTTCCTTACGATGAAAATCCGGATCGCTGAATGTCAGGTCGCCGATCACCAGCCCGACCATCACGAGCCGTCCACCATGCACCGGCAAGGCAAACGCGTTCTGCATCGATGTGCGGTTGCCCGTCGCATCAAACACCGCCGCCGGCGCTTCGCCGAAGGTTTGCGCCCATTGCTTGTCGATCGCCTGTTCTGTATCCAGCTTCATCGTCCGGATATTCAATAACGATTCCGCTGCACCGATGCGTGCTTCGCTGATATCGATCCCGACAACTTCGGCCCCAGCGATCTGTGCGAACACCGCGACCGTCAATCCGATCGGACCAAGCCCGATGACCGCGACGCGCTCGCCTTGCTTCACCGCCGCACGTTCTACGGCATGCCTGCCGATGCCGAGTGTCTCCACCAATGCGAGCGCTTCGTAGCTGAGTTTCTCCGAGGGATGCAGCTTGTGGGCGGGTACGATGATGCGCTGCCGCATTCCGCCGTCGGTCTGCACACCCAGGCACGCCAGTGTCGTGCAGCAATTGGTTTTCCCCGCTCTACAGGCCGGGCACGTGCCACAGGTCATGTAAGGTTCGACCGCACAACGATCGCCGGGCTTGATGTGAGTCACACCCTCACCAATCACGACGACCTCCACGCCTAACTCATGTCCCGGGATACGCGGATACGTAAACAGCGGATGCGTACCTTTGTGTGCATGAATATCCGTGCCGCAAATCCCGACACGATGAACCCGCACGATCGCCTTACCCACGCCCGGCGAATCAGGCTCGGGTGTGTCCGAGACTCGCCATTGGCCCGGCTTTTCAAGCGTGAGTGTTTTCATGTCGTTGCGGTCCGTTCATGCATCCAATGTTCGATACCGCTCGATGATCAGGTCGAGGTATTCCCGCTGATCCATCGCCCAGTACTCGTCCGAAAAGACTTCGACCTCATCAAGCCCGTTGAAACCGGTATCACGCACCCACTTGCTGATCGTCGGGATATCGATGCAGCCGTCGCCCATCAACCCGCGGTCGTTGAGCATGTCGCGCAAGGTGATACGCCAATCGCAGATGTGATAGCCGAATAATGTGTGCTGCTTGCCCGCTAGTTCGATCTCCTGCTTCAGGTCAGGGTCCCACCAGACGTGGTAAACATCCACCGCGATCCCGAGCATACGGCTCTTAAGTTTCTCACAAATCTCACGCGCTTCACGCATCCGGTTAATGCACGAACGGTCGGCCGCATACATCGGGTGCAGCGGCTCGATCGCCAATTTCACGCCACGGTCTAACGCATGCGGTAGCACCGCCCCGATCCCGTCCGCCACATGTTTGCGCGCCTCGTCCATCGGCATCCCGGGCACCGCGCCAACCACCAGCACAACCATCTCCGCGCCGATCGCCGCCGCTTCATCAATACATACGCGATTTTCGTCGACCGCTTTCTGACGATCTTTCGCATCAACCGCCGGGAAAAATCCACCGCGCACTAGTGCCGGCACCTTCAATCCGCTGCCTTTAATGATCACGCCGGCTTCCTGCATCCCGACCGGATCGATCACGTTACGCCAGACGCTGATCCCCCCGATACCCGCCTTGGTAAATGCGTCCACGCACTGCCGAAGCGTCCACGGCCGATGCGTCATCGTGTGTATCGCGAGTTGGGAAAGGTCTTGAGGCATCGATTTTCTCTGTGACTAGTAGTGTTACAGCGCAGGCACATCCACCCACTGCTTATCTTTCCACGACTTCATCCCCAACTCCGCCAACTGCACGCCGGCCGCACCCTTGCGCAGCGTCCAGATGAACGGCTCATCCAGCGCGACGTGCCGCAGGAACAGCTCCCACTGGGCTTTGAATGCGTTGTCGTACTCGGTGTTGTTCGGCACCTGTTGCCAGCCTTCATAGAAGTCGATCGGCTGCGGGATGTCCGGGTTCCAAACCGGCTTGGGTGTGAAGCCGCCCGACTGCACCCAGCATTCACGCAGACCCGCGACCGCCGAACCATGCGAGCCGTCAACCTGGATCGTCAGCAGGTCGTCCCGGCGAACGCGCGTGACCCACGAGCTGTTGAACTGGCAGATGATGCCGTTCTTCAATTGGAAGATCGCGTAAGCCGAGTCGTCGGCCGTGCACTTATATGGCTTACCTTGCTCGTTTATGCGTTCAGGCAAGTCGGTATTACCCAGCGCGACCAGCGAACCGATCGGCCCGAACAGGTTGTTTATCACATACTCCCAGTGGCAGAACATATCGATCATGATCCCGCCGCCGTCTTCCTCGCGATAGTTCCAACTTGGACGCTGGGCAGGCTGATCTTCGATGTGTCCGGAGAAAACCCAGTACCCGAAGTTGCCGCGCACTGACAGGATCTTGCCGAAGAAACCACGATCGCGCAGCATTCTCAGCTTACGCAGGCCCGGCAGCCATAGTTTGTCCTGCACGACACCGTTCTTGATGCCCGCATCTTCACACAGCTTGGCAAGCCGAAGGGCTTCTTCGGTCGTCACCGCTGTGGGCTTCTCGCAGTACACCGGCTTGCCCGCCTTGGCTGCCATCTCCACGAACTTCGCACGCTGCAATGTGCCCGACGCATCGAAGAACGTATCGCAGCTCTTGTCGTTGACCGCGCCCTCGACATCCGTCGTCCACTTCAACGGCTCGCCGATCACTCCGGGCCCATACGCATTAGCCAGCGCTTTGAGCTTGTTCTCGTTGCGTCCTGTCAGAACCGGGTCGGGCATGAGCGTCAGGTCATCGCTGACCTTCACGCCACCCTGCTTGATGATCGCGAGGACCGAGCGGATCAGGTGCTGGTTCGTGCCCATGCGCCCGGTGACGCCGTTCATCACGATGCCGATTCGTCGTGTTTCTTTCATGGTGCTTGTTCGGTGGCTGGTGTTTCGTGGTTGGTGAGGGGGGGATGTTCCCCGATGCTTAGTAATGTATCTTAAGTCCGGGCGGTTTTCCTTCCCGATTGGGGACCAGATTATTTGCAAATATGGACAAATAAAGGGGCCTTGCCTACATCACATGTGGGTCCAGCCGATAGCGGCGGGGGCTGGTCCCGGCGTGCTGGCTGAACCATCGGCTGAACGTGGCAGGCGAGCTGAAACCCAGCATCTCGGCGATCTGGTTGGTCTTAAGTTGCTGCTGCAGCAGTAGCTCCCGGGCCCGGGCGAACCGCCTGGCGGTGATGTAGGCGTGGGGCGTGCAGCCCAGCAGCGTCTCGAACCGCCGGGCAAAATGACGCGGCGACATATGCGAGATTTCCGCCAGTTCATCCAGCGTCGGAGGCTTGCTCGCATCGCCATGGATCCGCGAGATCGCGTCGGCAAGTTCGTGGTCTTTGTCCCGGATCGACGCGATCGAAAAGCCCGGCGGCATGTCCCCGGGTCCCTGGCTCGTGCGCGGCCAAAGACAGATCGCCTCCGCCAGATGCGATGTCACCAATGCGGGTCTGGATCCGCCTAACGTGCCGTTTTCCGTCAATAAACGCATCACCGGGATCAAACCCCGCCCGGGGTCCAGCGATGTCGTCCAAGACTGCAGCGTCTGATTGCTGATGGCCGGCCAGTTCGGACGGACGCGCATGCGGATGTTAAATACACGCGCCCCGGCATCGTGCGGCACCAGTTCATAGCCATGTTCCACGCCCGGGTACGTCGTCATCGCCGTCAACCCGCTGATCCGCTGCCACTGCCCCTCGATAAGGCAACTACCCTCGCAGCCGCTGATCAGGTCCAGTTGCAACAGGTCCTTATGGGCGTGCGGCCCGATGTACAGCCGATGATCGATCGCATGCGTCACCGCCTGATCCAGGCGGGCCGGCTCACTGAACAGCTTCGCACACAGATCACCCACAGCGACTTCGTCTGCGGCGGGGCGATCGACTTGGGGCGGCTGGCTGGACATAAGCCTATCTTAGCCAAAATAGACACCGATTCAATACATCCAGCGCTTGTATTTGCCCCCTGATTCTGGCACACTTTGTGTGGGGTATGGGGGATTGTATTTATGATTTAGGATTGATGATTTAGGATTTGTACTAATGGCTAACAGCTAAGGGCTAATGGCTCTACTTCCCCACGCCGGTCCTGAGCGCAGCGAAGGTCCGGGTATCTTCGAGCACAAAATAATCCAGACGCTCCTACCCACGTTTACAGATTGAACACTCAACATCAAACATTAAACATCAAAGCTAAACCACATGAAGATCGACAACACACTCAAGCCCGCCTCGCTGCAAAACGAAACCCGGCGCGTCTTCGAGCTTGCCGCTCGCAAGGCCCGCGCGATCGATAAAACCTGGGACCCGGCCAAGGGAACCCCCGTCTTCACCGTCGAAGGCAAATACGCCACTCGCGGCTGGACCGAGTGGACCCAGGGCTTCCAGTACGGCTGCATGATCCTCGCCGGGGACGGGCTTGATGATGACAAGCTCATCCAGCTCGGTAAAAAACGCACGATCGAAAACATGCTTCCGCACGTCACACACACAGGTGTGCACGATCACGGCTTCAACAACCTCTCGACCTACGGCAACCTGCTGCGCCTCTTAAAAGAAAAGCGCATCAAGTCTTCCGCCAGCGATGGCTGGGAACAGATCGCATACGCCAACGCCATCGCTGCCTCCGGCGCGGTCCAGGCAGCACGCTGGTCCGGCACCGCCCCGGTTAAATCCAAACACACCGCCAATTCACCCTCGCTCGGCTACATCTACTCATTCAACGGCCCGCACTCGCTGTTCATCGACACGATGCGCACCACACGCATCCTCGGTGTCGCATGGCAACTCGGCCACAGCCTCATGCACGAGGGCGACCGCTCAGCGAACTTACTCAAACGCTCCGTCCTCCACGGCCTGACTACCAGTCAATATATCGTCTTCCATGGTGACAGCGAACATACTTATGATGTGCGAGGCCGTACCGCACACGAAGGCACATTCAACCGCAACGACGGCGCTTTCCGCGCACGATCAACTCAGCAGGGATACAGCCCGTTCAGCACCTGGACGCGCGGCCTCGCCTGGGCCATGCTCGGTTACGCTGAAGAACTCGAATTCTTCAAAACCATCCCCGCTCCCGCGTTCAAAGCCGCTTGCGGGTTAGCGAAATCCGACGTCATCAAAGTCTACGAACGTAACGCCAAAGACACCTGCGACCACTACATCAAAGATGTCTCGACATTCGACGGCATCACCTACTGGGACGACGGCGCACCCGGATTGCACAAGCTGGGCGATTGGCAAGCTAAGAACGCCAATCCTTATAACGACTACGAACCAGTCGACGCCTCCGCTTCCGCGATCGCCGCACAGGGTTTGATCCGTCTCGGCAATTATCTCGGCAAGACCGGCAAAGGTAAGCCGTATTACCAGGCAGGCCTCACCGTTGCCCGCACACTGTTCGATGAGCCGTACCTGTCAACGAAGCGCGACCATCAAGGCCTGCTGCTGCATTCGATCTACCACTGGCCCAACCATTGGGATCACGTGCCTAAGGGCTCGAAGGTTTCGCACAGCGAGTCCAGCCTGTGGGGCGATTATCACCTGCTCGAACTGGCCCTGCTGATCCACCGCATGGCCGGCAAAGGCCCTTACCTGAAGTTCTTTCTTTGATCGATAAACGGAGCACGCGATGAGCGAGCAGAAAAACACCAAACGTGTCGCACTCGTCACCGGCGGAACGCGCGGGATCGGCTTCGGTATCTCCAAACGCCTTGCCGAGGACGGCTTCAACCTCACCGTCAACGGCCGACGCGAAGAAGCCGATGTCGCAGAACCACTCAACGCACTCCGCGCTATCGGCGCCGACGTTTTGTACTGTCGCGCCGACGTCGCCGACAGCGCCGGTCGCAAGCAGATGGTCGACGATATCCGCAGCCACTTCGGCCGACTGGATGTGCTCGTTAACAACGCCGGCGTTGCGCCGAACGAACGGGCCGACATCCTCGATGCAAGCGAAGAGAGCTTCGACCGCCTGATCAGTATCAACCTCAAAGGCCCGTACTTCCTGACACAACTCGTCGCCAACTGGATGGCCGAGCAATACCGCGCGGATAACAGCTTTCGGGGATCGATCGTCAATGTCTCGTCGATCAGTGCGACGGTCATCTCGGTCAACCGCGGCGACTACTGCATCAGCAAGGCGGGCATCGCGATGGCAACCCAACTCTGGGCTGCACGCATGGCCGAGTTCGGCGTCAGTGTCTACGAGGTACGCCCCGGCATCATCAAGACCGACATGACCGCCGGCGTCACCGAAAAATACGACAAACTGATCGCGGAGGGCTTAACCGTCGACTCGCGTTGGGGCAGTCCCGAAGACGTCGGCAGGGCGGTAGCCGTATTAGCACGCGGCGAACTCAGTTACGCTACCGGCAGCCTGCTGATGGTCGACGGCGGACTGACGATGCCACGGTTATGAATGCGTTATTTCGCCGCAAATGAACGCTAATTGACGCGAATAAAGCAAGAAGAGGTTTGCCACGAAAAGGCACAGAAGACACAAAATATGAAGTATCAATCACAACTCACGTGAACTGTGCTTCTAACACGCATCCTTTTGTGTATTTTGTGCCTTTTCGTGGCTGCTCCTATGATTTTGGTTGATTATTCGTCATGAGTAATGAAAGGCAAAGATAATGTCCAACGGATCAGTGAATGTGTTGGAAGCGTTAGGCCGGCACAAGCTTGTGCCGGTGGTGGTGTTGGATTCGGTGGATAGTGCATTGCCGTTAGGCGAAGCGCTGATCGGTGGGGGATTGCCCGTTGCTGAAGTGACCTTCCGCACGGACGCGGCCGAGGAATCGATCAAGCGGATGAGCAAGCAGGAAGGCATGCTCGTTGGCGCCGGTACTGTACTCACCGTCGAGCAAGCCAAGCGAGCAATCGGCGCCGGCGCGACCTTCATCGTCAGCCCCGGCACCAACCCGCCCGTCGTTGAATACTGCATCGAACAAAACATCCCCATCACGCCGGGGATCGCCACGCCGACCGACATCGATCTCGCCTGCGGTTTTGGCCTGAACATCCTCAAATTCTTCCCGGCCGAAGCCTTCGGCGGCGCGAAAACCCTTAAAGCCCTCAGCGCCCCCTACGGCAACATCAAATTCATCCCCACCGGCGGCGTCTCCGCCAAAAACCTCGCCGACTACTTGGCCCTCCCCAGCGTCCACGCCTGCGGCGGTAGCTGGATGGTCGACCGCAAACTCATCAACGCCGGTGAATTTGATAAGGTAGAGGCACTGGTGAAGGAAGCGGTGGCGCTGGCTGCTCATTAATAGCGTATTGGTGGCAAACAGACAATACGATTATGTTGGTAAACCATGGTTGAGTATCCAAGTGATCGCATAGAGCTATATAGGCAATTCATAAGCCGCTTTGCGCGACCACGCTGGCCCGATTCCAATCTGCCTGAGCCTATACCGGACAGTCTGATTTCGCAGCTTGAGATTGACTTCTCTGTCACATTCCCCACTTCACTACGATTATTCTTAAGCTGCTATGGCGGCGCATATGTGGCGGAATTGCGTGATACATGGCTGCATGCCGGGCACCAACTGAGTTGTCCGGTCCCGATGGATGAGTTTTTCGACTTTGAGACCATGCATTTGGAAAATGGGACTTCGTGGCTTGCTCCAATTCCTAAATGTATTGCCAAGACAGCAGATATTTCCTCGGCCAATGCATTTGATTATTTAATTGCATTTGCAGGAGATGGAGGGGGGAATTGGTTTTGTTTTTGTAAAGCTGATTGCATAGCAAATACTGATGATCTCCCGGTATTCTACTTCGACCATGACGGTGGGGCTATAGAAAAACTTGCGTGTGGTCTAGATGATTTGATTAAAATGTACCTTAGGTTACCGGCCAGACAATTATGAGTGCAGTAAGTAGCTCCGGGCCCGCCCGGACATAATGTCGAAGGTAAGGCCATGAAAAACCACATCCGCATCACCGTATTAATAGAAAACACCGCCTACAAAGTCGGTTTGTTGGCCGAGCACGGATTGTCTTATTGGATTGAAACCGACACGCACAAAGTGCTGTTCGATACCGGACAAAGATACGAAGTTCTTCGTCACAACGCCGAGCAATTGAAGTGTAATCTTTCTGAACTCAACTCGCTGGTGCTATCGCACGGGCATTACGATCACACCGGGGGCCTGCCGGGATTGCTGCAAGCGATGCGCATACCACAGATGTACCTGCATCCCGCCTCGCTCATCAAGCACTACGGCCGAAAGAAAGACACCGGCCTGGTCGAAGATATCGGTGTCCCGTCAGGCATTGACGAATCCATGCTCAAAAAGCACGTCGATGAACTGATCTGGACCGACAAGCCGACCTCGATCGCCGATGGCCTCCACATCACCGGCCCCGTCCCGCGCGACACCGATTACGAAGACGTCGGCGGCCCGTTCTTCCTCGACAAAGAAGCCACGCAACCCGATCCGATCCTCGACGATCAATCGATCTTCTTTAATACACCACTCGGCACGGTTGTCATCCTCGGCTGCGCCCACGCCGGCGTCATCAACACGCTCAACCACGTACGCCGCCTGACAGATAACCAACCCATCCACGCGGTCATCGGCGGCATGCACCTGGTCAACGCATCAGAGCACCGCATCGAACAGACAGGCCGGGCGCTACGCGAGCTTGATGTGCAAATGCTCGTGCCCGCGCACTGCACCGGCCCCACGCCTAAGGCTTGGCTCTGGTCGCAATTCCCCGACCGCTGGCAGGCTTGCCATGTCGGCAAACAGTTTGAATTTGAGTTGGCTTATTGAGCCGGCACCACCAGCTCGATCCAGTTGTTGGTCTCGAACCGATCGGGCAGCAGGTCGATCGCCGCTTCGTATTCCGAATTGTCAAAGCCGTTGGCCGCCCATCGCAAACTCTGGGCAAACCAGTGATACTTCGGTTCGTCAATCTGCTTGTGCGGCCAAGGCGTCTTGTTCGTGCCGGTCATGTAAGGCACCAGCAATGCATAACCCTTCTTCAAACTCCGGCCATCCTCCGATTCGTAATTCCACAAATCGTAACCAAGTGATTCGCCCATGTGTGCCAGGTCCATCATCGCACGGTTATTGAAGTCGCAGTAATGCAGGCTGCGCGTGCGTTCGTTTTCCAAGGGCTGGCTGCCGTCCGGCTCGTACTGACTGGCGATACGGGCCGGGACCTTGTCGAGTACGTCACGCGCGGTATCTTTATCGTCGGCAAACAGCGAAAACAACACGACCTGCTGCATATACCATGTGCCGTGGTTGTTTTCACTTTCTGATTCACCAATCCCGTTCTCGCTGGTTTGCAGCCAATGCACGTAATCCGCGAACCACTTCTGCAACGCCTTGAAGTCCGCATCGGTCATGTTCGGCGAATCTTTGAGCAGCGTGATCGAATCAGGCAGGAAACGCAGCCGCACCGTCTCGATGATGCCGGACTTTCGGCCATCCTCATCCCGGCCCGGAACGAACTGGCTGTACTGAAGGTTCGGATTCATCCGCGTTTGCGGATCGATAAAGAAGTGACGCAGGTGCTTGACGGCATGTTTGGCATAGCGTTCGTCTCCCGTGAATTCATACGCCAGCGCCAGCTTTTGCACCGTTCCTGTGACGACGTCGAGTTTGGTCACATCGTACTTGTCACGTTCGGGATTGAATTCACCGTCCCGTCGGATGTAGGGTTTGCCGTCCGGCGTATCGGGATTCGGCCACCAGTACGAGCCGATGCTCATGTAGTCGTGCTTGTCCCCGCTGGGCGGTGTCATGGGCTTATCCGTCACCGACACCGGCTCAACCTCTAAAGACTCATCGCCTCGCTCGACCACATCTTTGACAATAGCCAGCAACTCGGCGTCCCCGGCCGCGATCTTCTGCTTCACCCGGCTGATTCCCTCGGCGTCATAAAGAATCAGGTCTGCATTCGCATCCGACATCTCCGCCGCCACCGGCCCGGCCTGACACCCCAGGCAACCAACCGCCAACACACAGCAGACCCATCGCCAAGTCCGCATGACTTTATCCCGGCTCATTCGTTGCATCGCTGGCACGTTTCGCTCCTTGTGACTGGCCCTGAGCAGGGCTCCAAGTGGGATTTTCGATCAATCCGCCACGCGCTTTCAAGTGGCCTCTTCGACGCCTCTCAGCATACCGATCGACTGTTCATATAACAATTAAATTTCAAGAAAATTAGATACAAATTTTCATGTACAATACTTAACTCCTTATTTAATAATTGATTGTACATTAAGATCAATTTGTATTTCTCTGAAAATTTACCTTGTATATTCCAGCTCGCCATGGTATTAATGTGTGTGTCATGTCAATCGTAGAGGTTGCCAAACTCGCCGGCGTATCTCACGCCACCGTCTCTCGGGTCATCAATAACCGGCCCGGTGTATCCCCCGAATGTGTCAAGTTGGTGCGTCAAGCCATGCAGAACATCGGGTACACACCATCCGGCCGGGGACGCCATGCAAACGGCCAGACGCGCGTCGGCAACGTCGCACTCTTGATGATTGGCGCCGATCTGACGCTGATGATGGCGCCGGTCGCCGGAGCCGTGCTGCATGCCGTGGAAGATGCGCTGGCCGATCACGGCTTCAACCTGATCCTCGGCAAACTCAATGACTCCGGCAGGCTGCCGCCCAACGTCGCCAACGGCCGAGTTGACGGCCTTTTACTCTACGGCTTCCCGCCGCCTCGCAAGCACCAGTCGCGCCTTGCCAAGTTCCCCTGCGTCTGGCTGCTCAGCCCACGCAGCGCACGCGGCTACTGGGGCGACCGCATTGAGCCGGACAACGAAGCGATCGGCAAGATGGCGGCCGAGTACCTCGTATCGCGAGGCCACAAGCACCTGGGGCTGTTGAATCTTTCGCCCGATCACCTTGGCTACGAAGCCCGCACCCGCGCCTTTAGCGAAGCGGCAAAAGCCGGCGGCGCTGAGGCGCATGTCATCGTCGACGGCCGGGTGGATCAGTCCACGCCGTTCGTCGCAGACTTTGAAGAGCAGGCGGTCAAGCAACTCGTCACGCAGATGAAAAACATGCCGCAGTTGCCGACCGGCTTGTTTGTCCCGCGTGATCCGCTGACCGTGATGGTTTACCACGAGCTGCGTGCCCAGGGCATCGAGCCGGGCCGGGACGTGGAGGTGATTTCCTGTAACAACGAACCTTTACTCGCCGGCCTGGACCCCAAGCCGGCAACGATCGACCTGCGGCCGGACGTCATCGGCCGTCAGGCCGTCGAGCACCTGATCCAACGGGTGCGTAAACCGCACGACCCGGTGACCGTCGTGTCATCTGTCGAGCCGAAGCTCGTGCCCGGGGATGCGGTGAATGTGTCAATGTCATTTTAGTGGCCGTTCTGCAGGCCAGGGATGAGTCGAACGGTTTTGATGTCGGATGGAGGATCGATTCACGAAACCAATTGGAGGAAAGAGAAAATGATCATGAAAAACGGAGCAAAGTACATCTTGCCGACCGGTGCAGCGCTAGCCGTAGCGTTCACTGCATCAACCGCATTCGCGATCACGGATGGATTCGGTGACGGCGATCGTAACAACAACGGTGCGATCACTATCTATGACACGGATGCCAATCTGGATGATGTGCTCGACGGCATCGAGATCACCACGCCCGAAGATGCCGCGGATACCGGCATCTACTGGGCCGCCACACGCGGATTCACCAGCAGCAACACCGGCGACCCCAAAGCCAACATCAAGATCATCGACGACTCGGCCGGACTGGGTACCGGCTACGCACTGGGTGTGGAATCCAAAGGCACCGGCAGTTCGTTTGCCGGATTCTTCAGCGCACCGATCGAATTAGGATCGAACATCGGCGACAAAGTCGTTGTTTCACTGAACTTCCGCATCTGGACCGATTCCACCAACCCAACCCCGCCGCCTGCCAACGGCGAGCTGCGCTGGGGCCTGTTCCAGGACACCGACAACGAGTTCGGCATGAGTGCTAACGAAGGCCTGGACTCCGGCTCGGGCCAGGCATCGGTCGTTTGGGGACCGGACTCCGGCGAGAACGACGGCGACTGGTTTAATGCACCCGTCGGCGCCGAAGGCGACAAGGGTATCTGGTCGCGCGTTGAGATCGGCGCCCTTGCGGATGAGACCTCTGGGCGTATCAACTACGAGTACAACCTGGCCGGCATCAATGGTACGAGCAACAACGGCCGGTTCTTCGAGGGTAGCGGCACCAGTAATGATCCGGGCGCCGGCGGTGACGTCGCGACCGTGGCCTCGCCAACGTCCGACGGCCCGGGCCTGAAGATCGGCGGCGATCTGACCAGCGACCCGACCAATCAGATCCCCGTTGCGCCGCATATGCTCATGATGGAGATCGAGCGCGGTGTGGACGGCCTGATTATCCGCTCCTATGTGGATGGTGTCCTGGGTCTGGAAGATGACATCACCGCCAGCCTGACGGGCGCGGCGTTCATGTTGCCGGCACCCGAGTCATTCAACTACATCGCCTTCCGCAACTCGGTCGGTGACTACGACTACATCATTGACAACGTGTCGGTCGAATCGGTTCCGGTTCCCGAGCCGGTGAGTCTGGCCCTGTTGGGTTTGGGTGGTTTGGTGATGCTATCCCGCCGTCGTTGATACGGCATAACTTTAACCCGGTCGGCCCGGTCGAGTGTACCCGGCCGACCCTTGTGAAACGAATCGTGTCTTAAATACACGCAACTACTTGGAGATGTTGGAGGATCAATGATGAAACGCAAGCAGCAGATAAACCTTGGGATCGCAGGCGCATCGCTGGCCCTGACGATCGCCGCAGCACCGGCCTTCGCCACCGTCGTTATATCTGACGGCTTCGGCGACGCCGACCGCAACAACGATGGTGTGATCGATAAATACGACACCGACGCCAATGCTGACGGTACGATCGGCACCTATGTACCCGCATCGTTTGCCGGCACAACTATTAATGAAGTCACCGCCGCTATCGATCCTTCGGATACCGGTATCAAATGGTTCGGCACACGTGGTTGGACTTCCAGCCCCGGCACGGCCAGCGGTGAGTACGACGCCAAATTCCATACGCGCATCATCGACGATTCGGCAGGCGTACAACCCGATTCGGCTGTGATCGACGACGGCCTGGCACTTTCGCTGAACTCCAAAGGCCGAGGTGCTTCGGTCTGCGGATTCTTCGGCCAGAACATCGCGCTCGGCGAGAATATCGGGGACCAGGTGAAAGTCAGCTTCGATATGCGCTTCTGGGACGGCACGCCCAACCTCAACACCGACGGCACACCCTCATCCAAACTCGGCGACCTCCGTTTTGGTATCTTCCAGGACACCGACAACCAATTGGGCACGACCAACCCGTTTGCCGGAGCGCCTGACACAAACACCGGTATCCCAACCGCGGCCGTCTGGGGTGAGGCGGATGGAGAATTCCAGGGAAGTTGGGGCCCCGAAGCCGGTGCGAACGGCGACGTGGGCTGGTATACACGTATCAAGCTCTTTGAAGACTCGCCGCAAGACGGTTCGGACGGTGATAATGGTGGCGCACGTATTTATGAAGAAACGAATGATAGTGAAACCGCCACTTTCCTCGGTGGAACCGACAACGACTACGTCACCGCCCCCGATTCCGAAAACCCGAACTTCACCGCCCTTAATACCGGTAAGGTCTACAACCTTTCGTTGACACTCGAACGTACCGAGTTCAGCATCTATGCGACCTACACCGTCGTGAACCTGACCGACGGCCTGACCTATTCGTTCGGCGCTGAAGAGTCACTCAACGACGGAAGCATCCCCGGCTCCGGCGGTATCCAAAGTGATAATTGGGATTACTTCGCCATCCGTAACTCCAGTTCGTCTTCATCAAGTGAAGATGATTATGACCTGGTCATCGACAACTTCATGGTCGAGGTCATCGAAGCCTCGGTTGGTATCCCCGGTGACCTGAACGGTGACGGCTTCGTCGGCCTGGACGATCTTGACATCGTGCTCGGTGCATGGAACCAGAGTGTGCCACCCGCCGATGAGGCGGCCGATCCCTCCGGCGACGGCTTCGTCGGTCTGGACGACCTGGATATCGTGCTGAACAACTGGAACGCCGGCACGCCTTCCACGGCCGCCGTCCCCGAGCCGGCATCCTTAGCGTTATTGGGTCTCAGTACCCTCGCATCCCTCCGGCGTAAACGCTGATCCGTTTCGATCCTCCGCGGCCGCCCGCCTGACCGTGTGCGGCCGCATTAAAACCCGCCGAATCTTCGGCGCTTACACAAACGACTACGGTTACACCGCAACTTGGAGACTTGTCATGTCCGTCAAACATAAGGGCTTCACCCTGATCGAACTACTGGTGGTTATCTCGATCATCGCGCTGCTGGTCGGCATCCTCCTGCCGGCACTGGGCGCAGCACGGTCAGCCGCTCGACGTATCGCATGTGCAAGCAACGCGCGCCAGATCGGCATCGCTCATATCTCGTATGGCACAGAGAATGACGACTTCATCGTCCCGTTGGCGCAGACGATCCGACGCAAGGATAATACATTTAATCTCGGCCTTGCCCGGAAGGTCGGCGTGTCCGGCAGCATGTACGCCACGAGCAATGTCATGTGGTTTGAAGTGCTCGCCGCTGACATGATCGGAGAAAAACGCGACAGCAACACGCGTAGCGCCTTCTTCAACGAAACCTTCAGTTGCCCGGAATATCTCGACAACGCCGATGACTGGCACAACCCCGGTGCCTCACAGCGTAGCGACAAGTTCGGTATGGGCATGAACCGTTACCTGATCGGCCGCGAAGACCCGAACAACCCCGGTAATTCTGATCCACAGTACTTCCCCGAGCGTTATGCCAGCTCCGGTGGGATGATGCCGTATACCGATTGGTACCGCTACAACGATTCACCTTATGCCTCGCAGCGAGGCCTCATTGCAGATAGCAACGAATGGCACCTCAGCCCTCGAACCAGCGGCACATCAATCTTCTGGTACAAGAGGCCGAACGGCGGTGTTGATGGTGTCCCGATCTGGAACACCGGCGACCCCGAACGCCACCAAGGCGAAAAGATAAACGTCCTGCTCATTGACGGCCACGTGGAAGCCATGAACAAGGAAGACTCCGCCATCGCGATGCGCGACCCCGGCCACGCACGTGAACTCGTCTACAACGATTCGCTGGATTGATCGGTACGGCCTGAAGTAAACCAGTATTGATAAAGCGACAGGACCGTTCCCATGCCGGATATCGCCATCGATTCGCGGACCATCGAGTACATCGTGATCGGCGCGTACCTGCTGATCCTCGTATCGGTCGGGTTCGTCTTCAAGCGTTTCAACTCGAACGTTAGCGACTACTTCCGCAACGGCTGTAAAGGCACGTGGTGGCTCGTCGGCTCCAGCGCGTTCATGACATCGTTCAGTGCCGTCACCTTCACCGCCATGGCAGGCGCTGCGTTTGAAAGCGGCTTCAGCGTCACCGTCATCTTTATCGGTAACGCCATCGGCTTCTTCCTCGCCTTCCTCTTCCTCGCGCCGTGGTTCAGACAACTTCGCTGCATCACTGCGCCGGAAATCATCTACCTCCGCTACGGCCGAACCACGCAGATGTTCTACGCCTGGCTCACCATGGTCCTCGGCCTGCTCTACGCCGCGCTCTGGCTGCAAGGGCTCGCGATCTTCTGCGCCGCTATCTTCGACTTCACCGGCCTGCAGTTCTGGATCTTCGACACCGAAGTCAAGATCGTCATCCTGCTGGTCGGCTGCGTCGTGCTTATCTACTCCGTCTTCGGCGGATCGTGGGCGGTCATGGCGACGGACTTCCTGCAATTCCTCGTGCTCATGCCGTTGACGCTGGCGCTGGGCTGGCTGGCGCTGCAGGCGGTGGGGGGGCTCGGAGGGTTCTTCGACATGGTCCACGCGCAGGGCCTTGCCTCGGACTTCAGCTTTATCAACGAACCGGGGCATCACTTCATCGGCCAGGACCCCGACGCCCCGAGCATGAATACGTACACCATCGCTTTCGTCATCGCGACGATAACTTATAAAGTCGTCAAAGCCGCGGAGCTGGACGCGGCGCCGAAGTACTTCGCGGTGAAGGATGGTTGGGCGGCACGCAAGGCGGCATTGCTTGCAAGCATCATGATGCTGCTGGGGACGGCCGTGTGGTTCTTCCCACCGATGGTTGCGCGATTGCTTTATTCAGACAAGGTGATGGCCTTAGCAGAGCAGGGCGTCTCCAAACCAGCCGAAGCTGCTTACGCGATTGCAGGCATGGAGTTGTTGCCTTTGGGGCTGACCGGGCTCATGGTCGTCGCCATGTTCTCCGCCACCATGAGCAGTATGGACACCGGCCTCAACCGCAACGCCGCCATCCTCGTGCGCGATGTGTACCCGCCGTTAGCGAAACTCTTCAACCTCCCCGCGCTAAGCGAGAAAGCCTCGTTTTTCCTCGGCCAGATATTCTCCTGCATCTTTGGATTGACCATCATCGGCCTGGCGTTCTACTTCGCGCAGGCTGAAGGCAAAGGCGTCTTCGAAGCAATGCTCAATGTCGGTGCGCTGGTCGCACTACCGATGGGCCTGCCGTTGTTGATGGCGCTGTTTGTACGCCAAGGCCCGTGGTGGGCTGCAATCTTCTCGGTCTGCGCCGCGCTGGTGCCCAGTACGATCGCATTCATCATGGGCAAATACGGACATGAGTGGACCTACCAGATGAAGATCTTTACGATCGTTCCGGCGGGGCTGATCGGCTACGCAGTCACCATCCCGTTCTGGAAGTACGCATCGCAAAGCTACCGCGCCAAGGTGGATGAGTTCTTCAAACGCATGCACACACCCGTCGACTTCGCCAATGAAGTCGGCGAAGGTAACGACCTGTCTCAACTGAAAATCATGGGCTCTTTCAGCGCGATCATCGGGCTGTTTATCTGCTTGTTGGTCTTCCTGCCGAATCCGTGGTCCGGCCGGGTCGTGATTTTGTTCGTCGGCGGAACGGTCGCGATCATCGGCGGCTTGCTAGCATGGGTGGGAATGCGAAACCCGGGCAAGCAAATCGCGAAAGATGATGAAAAACCCTTGCCGGATCGGGTTCTTATGGGAGAATTGTCTCAAGACGCGCAGAAGTAGGCCCGGACCTGCTAAGGAGGAGAAGATGGATAAGGTCGCCCGTTTCGGGATCGTCACTGTCGCTATGGCCACTTGCACAGGCCTCGCGCCGCTGTCCGTTCACGCGCAGACAAGCCAGTGGGTCCAGCGCGGCGAAACCGGCCGGCTGATCTACACGCCCGACGCGCAGGGCGACCGCATCATGGACTTCTCCAACGTCGGCTACATGGGCCAGGGCTCGGCCGCCATCCCCAACAACATCCAGAACGTCATCACGCTCTCACCCGTCGCCGGCGACGACACCACGCAGATCCAGAACGCCATCAACACCCTCGCCGCCATGCCCATCGGCGCCGATGGCTACCGCGGCGCGATCCTCCTGCAGGCCGGCACGTACGACATCTATTCACAACTCAACATCAACGCCAGCGGCATCGTCCTGCGGGGTGAAGGACGCGAAGGTTCCGGCACCATCCTGCACGGCCGCACCGTCGGCGCGGAAGGCACGAACCAACGCCCGCTGATCCGTATCGAAGGCAACGGCAGCCAGTCGCTCGTTGGTTCGACCTACAACATGATCGACAAGACCGTCCCCGTCGGAGCGACCAGCTTCCGAATCAACAGCGCAAGTGCATTCAGCGTCGGCGACACCATCCGTATCGAACGACCCAGCACGCAGGAATGGATTGATGACATCGGCATGGGCGATCCGATCGGCGAAGACCCGGCCTGGGTGCCCAACACGATGAACCTCCGCTACGAACGCACCATCACACGCATTGAAGGCGACCGCATCTTCATCGATGCCCCGCTGGCCAACAGTTTCGAACAGCAATACGGCGGCGGCACCGTCAAGAAGTACACGTGGAGCGGCGTCGTCGAAAACGTCGGCATCGAAAACCTCCGCGGTGACACCGACTACGACAATCCGACCGATGAAGACCACGCCTGGGAATTCATCTCCATCGGCGGAACCTCACTCACAGCAGATCGCGCGATGAACGTCTGGGTCCGTGATATCGCTGCCGTCCACTTCGGTGATTCCACCGTCGTCGCCAACCCAAGTTCCAAGTATGTCACCGTCGACAACGCCATCAGCTACAGCCCCGTCAGCATCATCACCGGCGGCAGACGTTACACCTACGACCTCTCCGGCTCCTTCGGCTACGTCACCAACTCAACCGCCGACAGCGGCCGACACGACTTCGTCAACAACAGCACGCGTCCCGCCGGCCCCAACGTCTTCTACGACTGCACCGCGACCAACTCAAACTCCGACTCCGGCCCGCATCAGCGCTGGGCGACCGGCACGCTCTTCGACAATATCAGCTATCAGGGCAGCTACGGCATCTACGTCCGCAACCGGGAGACCTACGGTACACGCCACGGCTGGTCAGGCGCGAACATGGTCATCTGGAACTCGCAGGCAGACGAATTCATCGTGCAGAACCCCCCGACCGCACAAAACTGGCTCATCGGCTCCACCGGCACCATCATCGAAGATACCGACTTCGGCCCGCAACCCTCCGGCTACTACGACTCGCACGGCACCGCGATCGAAGACATCCCAAGCCTCTACGAATCGCAGGTCGCCGACAGCGATGATGTTAACACATACCACTGGTCGGGCGGTGATGGTAATTGGCAGGACACTCAAGGCTGGGACGAACGCGCTACCCCGCTCGCGCGATCCGTTGAAGTGCGCGAATACCTTGTCGGCGACATTGATGATTATGTAAACGATGGCTCCTCCAGCGTGGACAACACCTATGTCGATCCTGACTTTGAAGCTGAGATCCTCGGCAGTAGCGCCAACCCCATCACCGGCTTTGATGATATGGCCGGCAATCAGAACGTCGCGTTCACCCAGCAATTCGTGCTCGATCCGGGCGACATTGTTGTACACGGCTGGATAGCAATGGCGCTTAAAGGCACCGGCGGCCTGGTCGATACAGACTTCGTCAAGATCGACGGCGCGGGGCAGATGGGTTACGCCGCGATGGGTTGGGACACGCAAGTCAACACGACCGACACTTTCGTCGGCATGATCGACCTCGGCACAGACACGCTCTTGCCCATCCTCAACAACGACAGCCAGCTCAGCGTCAACATCAACGACGATACCGGCGTCGACTGGGCGATCGTTGCGATCACCGTACTTACCGACAAAGGCGCGGGCGCAGCTGATGTAATCCTCGATGCCGGCGGGACGATCACGGTCGACTCCGCGGTCGACGCGGTCAACTCGATTAGCATCAGCAACAGCACCTTGCGTCTTGAACCCACCGCGGACCTCGATGTGTTGGCGGATCTCGATACGCACGGCAGCGCGGTTCTCGCCTTCGGCATCGATAACACCGGCGCAAGTCTGCTCGACGTCGCCGCCGATGCCGACCTCACCGATGCGACGGTCGACCTCGACCTGCTCGATAGCTACACGCCCGCCGCGAATCAAACATTCGATCTGCTGACCGGTGCATCGATCATCGGCACACCCACTATCGACGGCGACGACCTTGCCATGTGGGAGCTTTCTGTTGTTGCTGGTGGTAACGGAGAAGTCTTGCGTGCAACATTCATCGGCGCACTGGCCGGCGACCTCAACGATGACGGCTTCGTCGGCCTCGACGATCTGGACATCGTCCTTAACCATTGGAACCAGAACGTCACCCCCGGAAGTTTACCGGATGGCGATCCGTCAAACGACGGCTACGTCGGTCTCGACGACCTGGATATTATCCTCAGCAACTGGAACGCCGGCACCCCCTCGAACAACAACGCCACCATCCCCGAACCCGCCACGATCATGATCTGCTTGACGGTTGGATTGCCGTTGCTTCGTCGTCGATGATTCATGTGTGGAAATTGTTTAGCCACAGATGAACACGGATGAACACAGATAAGAGTTGATGACTGACGTACTACTGACCGTGCGTACACAGTTGTCTTCTTCTCTCAATAGCCGCAAGCTGCCAGCTTGCGCGCCTTCGCTTTGCGCGCGAGCTGGCAGCTTGCGGCTAAGGATGTTTGCTCAACGCAGAAGAAATGCGCCGTGCGCGTGATCGGTTGGGTCCGGTCCCTTCTCCCCTCGGGAGAAGGTTAGGATGAGGGCCGGATTGATTAGGCGCTCATATACAAACCGTGAACACAAAGACAAACAACCCTCACCCTGGGGCTTCCAAGTGCAGTGGTGGTAAGAGCCGTGCCTTACGAAGAACTTGCCGTAAGACATTAAATATAAGTTATATTAGATGTCTTGCGGTGCGGGCGACATTTGTATGAATGAGCCATCCCTCGCTCGGCGCGGGTCTCCCGACCCCGCCGATTTTGTGACCGCAGGTCTCCAAACCTGTTGTTTTGTCTCCTGCATGGGCATGTTGTTGTTCACATTCAGCGCACATATCTTGATTCGGGAGACCTTCGGTCCGGTATAACGGCGAGGTCAGGAGACCCGCGCCGAGCGAAGCCACGGATGAACACGGATAAGAGTAGATGCTTAGCGTATCGCCGACCGTACCGCCTCAATCGTCACTTCCTCCCAATAGCCGCGATCTACCAGCTTGCGCGCCTACCAAGAAACCGCGCGACAGTATGGTTTGTCTTATTGAATATCACGGTCGCTCGGCGCGCGAGCTGGCAGCTAGCGGCTAAGGATTTAAGAGTGTTTACGCAAGGAATATCCGCGCCGAGCGAAGTAAAATCAGATCACACAATGACAAACGGCCCCCGCGTGGGCCACATCCGGGGGCCTCCCAGGGTAGAGGGAGCAAGAACTGTGCTTTGCGATGAGCTTGCTGTAGGACATCAAATATAACTTATATTAGATGTCCGGTAGGGATGGGCGGCGTTTGTATGAATGCCCATCCGTGTTTATCGGTGTTTATCCGTGGCTAATCTTGTTCACGTTATATGAAGTATTCTTGCAGAGCCTGTTGGTTGCAGGTCAAGATTGAATCAAGCCAACCCCATCAACCGATCCATCGACGCGGTCAGTGCCTCGATCGCTTGCGTGCTGTCCGTCCGTTTCCACTTCGGGTGCGTCGGCTCCGCGGTCACCGGCCCGGTAAAACCGATGCGCTTCAGCGCTTTCATAAATCCCGCAAGATCGATCACGCCCGTCTCGCATGGCAGCGCCCGTTCGGTCACGAGTTGTTCATTCACCGGCCTGCTTGCGATGAGGTCGTTGACATGTACGATGAACACTTCATCCGCGCCTAGCGATTCAAGATCAGCAACCGTTTCGCCCGCGCAGTGCCAGTGAAAACTGTCAACCATCACGCCGACGTTCTTGTGCCCCGAAGCACGACACAATTCACGCATCCCCTGCAGGTTGTAGATAAACGGATGCCTGTGTCCGGCCCGCCGCGTCAGTGGACTCACATACTCCAGCGCCAGCGACAAACCATGATCCGCCAGCACCGGCGCCGCTTCATTCAATCGCTTCAGGTGCAGCTCGAAAAAAGCCTGGTAATCCAGTTTGTCATCGAACGGCAAAACCACCGCATACGTCCGCGTGTACCCAAGCGCTTCCGCCAGCGCCGCCAGCGCCGGCAAACGCTTCAGGCCCGCTTGCCACATCGGCTTTTCACAGGAAATCTTCCCCGGCAACAGCGAGCAATACCCCGTCCGCAAGCCCGCGTCCGCGATCTGATTATTTAAGACATCCGCCCCGGTTTCGCGCACGACTGCTTCGTGTTTATCAAGCCGAAGGTCCACCCCTGTAAAACCGTAACGCTTCGCAAGCTCGATCGTCCCCACCGGTTGCACATCGATACCGACCATGTCGGCCATCAGGCTTTTAAACATCATGGCCTCCACTTTACGAATCAATCATTTGTTCTGCTACCCCGCTTAGAACTACTCGCACGATTATTGTCCGTCATTCCCGCGCACGCGGGAATCCACGCGATCAATGAATCCCTGTACGTGGATCCCCGCCTGCGCGGGGATGACATCAAACAGGGGAGGTATAAACGATGCAAAGCGACCTATCCACTCGATCAGACCGGGCACGCCTGTCGGCAACGTTCGAGCACCGCGATCTGTTGACGCACGCTCTTGGGCGTAACGAACAGCGCATCGCTGTGGCGGATCACCTGGTAAAGATTGCGATAGAACATCACCGCTTCGCCCGGATAATCCGCGGGTTTCGTCCATGAAGCCGTCTGCCAGTTGATGTCTTCGTTGTTGTAGCTGCGGTCGGGCATGGGGACGCGATCGACGGTGCGCTTGGGCATGGTTGACCAGTCGACCCACTTCCATTCGAGCGTGTTCAGGTCGCCGCGCAGCCCGCCGTTGGTTCCCATCACGTGCCAGCGGTCCATCGGGAACGCACTGGCGCTGGTCAGTTCCAGATCAATGGTCGGCCGACCTTCGGCCTTGAGCACAATCTTGACGTGGTCTTCCGTGTCGCCGCAGGTCAGCGCTTTTTGCAGGTCGACGAAAATCTCCGGCTCAGGCGCATCTTCGCCGAGGAACACCATCGCCTGGTCGGTCAGGTGGGCGCCGTTATTGAATAGCGATCCGCCGCCGAATTCTTTGAGAGTCTGCCAGTCCCAGCGCCGTGTAAACTGATGCCAACTCAGCCGGACCTGAATGATCCTGCCGAACAGGCCCGAATCAATGAGTTCCTTGACTTTCAGCAGGTGCGGCTCGAACCGGCGGTTCTGGAACGGCGCGAGGATGCGGCCGGTCTCGTTCGCACAAGCAATCGCCGCGTCGGCCTCTTCGGTGCCAAGTGCCATCGGCTTTTCACATACCACGTGCATCCCGTTGCGCATCGCGGTCATCGAATGCTCGACGTGAAACAGGTTCGGCGAAGCGACGACAAGGATGTCCATGTCCTTATCATCCAATAGCGCGTTGAAGTCTAAGTATGTCCGGCAGCCGAACGCGTCCTTTGCTTCATCGAGCCTGGATTGATCCGCATCGGCGACCGCCACCACCTGGTAGTGGTCCGACATCTTCTCCAATGCTTTGGCGTGAATGCTCCAGCCGCTACGTCCAAGTCCTGCGATCCCTACCTTCAACCTCGAACCATTACCCTCTACCATGGGCTTCTTACTCCTGGGTGCCCGTCACCCTCATCAGGTCTCAGCGAATACGTGATTCGGCTGCCCACATATCGGGGATCGGGCCTAAGATGGACTTCACCTCGGCCGTCGCACGGTCGAGACGCGATAGCACGTCCTCGGACAGGCTCAGCTCGCTTGCTTCCACGTTCTGCTTCACCTGTTCCGGTCGACTGGCGCCGGCCAGAACCGACGTGACGCCCGGCTGGTGCAAACACCACGCCAGCGACACACGTGCCATCGACTCGCCCAGATCATCGCAGACCTGCTTGATCTTGGCAATCGCTTCAAACGTCTGCGATTCGCAGCCGGGCTGGCCGTGACGCGCTAATTCACGCTCACCGCTGAAGTGCAGCGTACGTTGCCGGCCCACGGGCACCTCGTCCGCGCTTGCGTAACGCCCGGTTAAAAGCCCCTGCGCGATCGGTGAATAACACAAGATACCGATATTGTTTTCCCTGCATATGTCAGTGATATCAAATTCGATCGCACGGAAGATCATGTTGTACGCGACCTGGTTCGTCTGTAGCGTCGTCAGTGATATCGCTTCGTTCAGGTCCTCAGGCCCGTAGTTACACACGCCGATCGCTCGGACCTTCCCGCTGGATACCAGGCTGTCCATCGCCTTCATCGTTTCCTCGGCAGGCACGAGCCGGCGGTTCCAGTGGATCTGGTAAAGGTCGATCACATCGGTCTGCAATCGCCTCAGGCTGACTTCGCAGTCGCCGACGATTTCCTCAGCCGAGAGAGTTTTGCCGCTGGCCTTGGTGGCGAGGATAATCTGGTCGCGCTGGCCCTTGATTGCTTTGCCGACAAGCTGTTCCGACTCGCCGTTGCCGTACGCCGGCGCGGTGTCCAGCAGGGTGATGCCGTTATCAATCGCCGACCGCACCGTCTGGATCGCCTGCTCCTCGCCGACCCCGCCATACGTCTCACTGGCGACGATGGACATACAGCCCAGGGCAACCCGGGAAACCGGCAGGTCGATCCCCGGGATCTGTCGCGACCCGGACGACATCGGATTCATGGTGGTCATTCAGTTTGCTCCCATCAACTCACACAAAGTGAGGTATAAATAGAGGCTGTTTCAAGGCTTCAAATGTACAAAGCATCTTACTGTATTTCAGATTAATGTTCAAGAAACTTTCAAATATACGGTAAAAACTTAATTTTCGCACGTAATGTAAATATCTAATAAATAACATTTTAAGTCCTTAAAAACGCCTTGAAAAATTGAAAAATATCATTGTAAATTAATCACCCTTAGCGTAGAATACCACCATGTCCATCTCCGAAGTCGCCAAGCTGGCGGGCGTCTCGCACGCAACGGTCTCGCGGGTCATCAACGACCGGCCCGGGGTCAGTCACGACCTGACACGCAAGGTCCGAGACGCCATGAAACGGCTGAACTACACGCCCCCGGCCAAACGCCGTGGACCCAAGCCCAAATCACGCACCGGCGTCAAAACCGGCAACATCGCGCTGCTGTTCGTCGGTACCGATCCCGCGCTCGTCGTCGCGCCGATCACCGCCGGCGTGCTGCATGCCGCCGAAGATGTCCTCGCTGAACGTGGTTTCAACATGATCGTCGGCAGGCTCTCCGACTCCGGCAGGCTCCCGCCGACCGTCGCGCACGGCCAGGTCGACGGCCTGCTCATGCATGGCTACCCGCCCAGCCCGAAGATGGCTGACACGCTCAAGCTCTACCCGACCGTCTGGATGCTCAGCCAGCGTCGCAAGCGCGGTTACTGGGGCGACCGTGTCGCGCCGGATAACCAGGCCATCGGTCGCGTCGCCGCCGAGTACCTGATCGACCGCGGCCACCGCCACATCGCCTGCCTGCACTGCAACACCACTCACATCGGTTTCGAGGTGCGTGCCCAGTCGTTTGTCGAATGGGCCAACGATGCCGGCATCAGTTCCGCAACTGTGCTCAGTGATCCGGACTCGGACAAGATGAGCCAGGAGCAGCAGGATTCGCAGGAATACATCGACATGCTGATCGGCAGGCTCATTGACTTATCGCCCAGGCCCACCGGTCTGTTCGTGCCGCGCGATCCGCTGGCGATCAAGGTCTACCGTTCGTTGCGCGACCGTGGCGTCGAGCCGGGCCGCGACATCGCTGTGATCTCATGCGACAACAACGTCATCCTCGCCGGATTGAATCCCAAGCCTGCGACGATTGATGTTCGCCCGGAAGTGATCGGTGCGCGTGCCGTCGATCAACTCATCTGGCGCATGGAAAATCCGCACGCACCGCTACGCTCGGTCGCACTGGTCGAGCCGAGATTGGTCCCGCCCGAAGAGGTCGGCCGGACCGCCGCAAAAGTTTGATGCTTGCCACGATTGAAGTGGGGCACGAGGAGGAAGTCCGTGACGCTTGATCTTTTCCGTTCGCAAAGCGTTTATACCCGCGCTGCATCCGTACTGCTTGCATCATGCGTGCTGCTCGGCGCATCGACGAAAACCCACGCCACCGACTACCTCGTCTACAACGCCTCTGACATCACGACCGCGATGAATTCCGCAAGCCCCGGCGACACCATCATCATGGCCGACGGCGTCTGGACCGATCAGCACATCGACTTTGCAGGCGACGGCAACTCCGCCAACCCCATCACCCTCCGCCCGCAAACGCCCGGCGGCGTCACGCTTAACGGCAACTCCACCCTCAGCATCTCCGGCGACTATCTCGTCGTCGATGGTCTGAACTTCTCCGGCGGCGCACTTGCTGCGGGCCAACACGTCGTCCGCTTCAAAGGCAGCAACGGTGTCTCGCATAACTCCCGACTCACTAACTCCGCTATCGTCGACTACAACCCCGACGACGTCGACACACGTTACTTCTGGGTCTCGCTCTACGGCGACAACAACCGCGTCGACCACAACTTCTTCTCCGGACAGAACCACTCCGGCGTCACCGTCGTCGACTGGGCCGATGGCACAACCAGCAGCCACCGTATCGACAGCAACTACTTCAGCCGCCCTACGCCCATCAATCCTTCAGACACGAACGGCTTTGAAACCATCCGCATCGGCACCAGCGACTACGTCGACTCCGAATCAAACGTCGTCGTCGAAAACAACCTCTTCGAACGCTCCGACGGCGAGATCGAAATCATCTCCAACAAGACCGGCGGCAACACCTACCGTTACAACACCTTCCGCGAGTCGGCCGGCACACTCACGCTCCGCCACGGCTTCGCCGCTACCGTCGAAGGCAACTTCTTCCTCGGCGAAGGCAAAGATAAGTCAGGCGGCGTGCGTGTCATCGGCGAAGACCACACGATCGTTAACAACTACTTTTCGCAGCTTGACGGCCGGGCCGGCGGCGCGATCTCCATCTCCGCAGGCGTCGTCGATTCACCGGATAGTGGTTACGTCCAGGTTAATAACGCATTGATCGCGCACAACACGATCGTGGATGTGCAGGAAGCAGCGATCACCTTCGACGATGGACTCGGCTCAAGCGACCGAACGCTGCTCGCCCAAAACGTCACCATTGCAAACAACCTGATCTACAGCACAAACGATCCGCTCTTTGAAGGTAGCGAAGGAACCGGCTGGACGTGGGAAGGCAACATCGCTTACGGCGCATCACTCGGACCGAAAGCAGGCGCATCCGGCATCACCGTTGTCAATCCCCAGCTTGCGCTCAACGGCGACGGGCTGTGGCGACCCTTATCCACCAGCCCCGCGATCAACAACGGCGCGGGCGACTACAGCAGCTACCTCGTCGATGACATGGACGGCCAGGCACGCATCGGCATCTTCGATATCGGCGCTGATGAATACTCCACCGCCACGATCGTCCGCGTCCCGCTTGAAGCTCAAAACGTCGGCCCCGACTGGATGAATGATGATCCGGGCACAGGTAGTGGGGGGTGTTACGGTTTTGGTTGTGCGATCCAGGCCGAAGATTATGCGTACCTGCTGGACCCAAGCGGTGACGGCGACACGTGGATCGAACAGGTCACCGCAGATGCACTCGGCGGTAAGAGCATGCGAGCCCCGGCCGGCGACCGCGTCGATCTGCCCGCAGATGCGCACGACGCCATCGCCGTCTACGACATCACCTTCTCGCAGCCCGGCACCTATACCGCCTACTACCGCGCCCGTGGTTTTGATACCAGCTCCGACAGTATCTACACGCCAAGCGACTTCAATGTTGATCCCGACCAGACGCAAACGCTTTCAACCGACGGCGTCTATAACTGGGAAGTCGGCCAAACCTTCGTCATCACCGAAAGCCACGTCGGTCTGCCGCTCGAATTCCGCATCGCCATGCGCGAACACTACACCGACTTCGACGCCTTTGTGCTGCACTTATCTTCCAGTTTGTCAGATGAGCAACTCAACGCGCTGTTCGAGCCGCTCATCGGCGATCTGAATGGTGACGGCTTCGTCGGCCTCGATGATCTGGACCTCGTGCTCAGCAGTTGGAACCAGACCGTCCCGACCGGCAACCCGGCCGACCCGAGCGGCGACAACTTCGTCGGCCTTGACGATCTTGACATTGTTCTTGGCAACTGGAACGCCGGCACGCCCCCGACAAACACCGCAAACATCCCCGAACCCGCCACCTTCGGCCTCCTGCTGACGCTCGGAATCTGCAAGGTTTCGTTACATCGCGCCCGCACCCGCTAACTGGAGTCAGCTTCATCATCTGCTAAGATGAGGGCATAACCCCCCGGCGTGCTGTCCCCCGGCCGCCGAACCGCATAACCCTCACGCACCAGGATGATCCAGCCATGACTACCCAGATCGGCGCCCAGATGTACACGCTCCGCGATCACTGCAAAACCCCCGCGGATATCGCAAAGACCTGCGAAAAGCTCAGCAAGATCGGCTTCGGCGCGGTGCAGGCTTCGGCGCTCGGCCCGATCGACCCGAAGGAACTCAAAAAAATCCTCGACGACAACGGACTCGTCTGCGCCGCGACACACCGCAGCATGGACCAGATGCGCGATGAACCCGAGGCGCTGCTCGAAGAACACAAAATCCTTGGCTGCGAACTGACCGCGCTGGGCGGTTTCGGCTTCGGCGGCGCGGATGAACCGGCGTGGGATCAGTTCATCAAGGACTTCAACGCCGCAACCAAAAAACTCAACGACGCGGGCCTGCTCGTCGGCTACCACAACCACAGCCACGAATGGGCCCCGTTCGGCTCGCCCGATCAGATCGGCATCGAACGCGCACCGATCACCAAACTCATCAACAACCTCGATCAAAGAATCTGGTTTGAAATCGATACCTACTGGGTCGCGCACGGCGGCGGCGACCCGGCCGAGTGGATCAAGCGCGTCTCCGGCCGCATCCCCGCCGTCCACGTCAAGGACATGACCATCCAACCCAAGACTGGCCACAAGATGTGCGAAGTCGGCGCCGGCAACCTCAACTGGCCCGCCATCCTCGAAGCCTGCAAAGCCGCCGGCGTCAAGTGGTACCTCATCGAACGCGATAATGGCGACCTCGACCCCTTCGACAGCCTCAAGATCAGCCTCGAAAACCTTAATAAGATGGGAATCAAGTAAGCGTTGAATGCTTAAGCAAGAAGTATGAATCAGGATTGAAGAAGTGGGGGGGGGCGACTGATCCAGTCACTTCAACGTTAATCCAAAACCATATAGCCCGACCATCCTGGTCGGGTTTTTCTTTTATAAATCCTGCACCACACGCTCGAAGATACCCGGCCCTTTGCTACGCTCAGGACCGGCGTTGGTTTACATGAAATATAATTCCTACACCCTACACCCTTGTATCTTGCATCTTTATTGGATAAAGCGATAACTACACGCTGTTGCGAAAGGTTCAAGCCCCGCGGCCGCGGGGCTTGAACGCCGGGCGGTTGATCGTCCCACCCTGGGCCGGATGGGCCGTTGTGTAGCCGGATCGCCGCCCGGTTCTTCGCGTTCACCCGAACAGTCGCCGGAGTCGTGCGGCCGGCACGTACTCGCATCACAAGGATGGGTCAACACGAATGCAAGTTAACGAACATCATATCGTCGTCGGCGTCGATGTGTCCAAGGCCACGCTCGACTTCGCCGTCACCGCTCAGACCGCCAGCCACCGGGTCAACTACGACGCCGCCGGGCTCGATGCGCTTGTTCAGGCATGCCGAAAGGCTGCGGCAACACTCGTCGTGCTCGAAGCCACCGGTGGGCTGGAGCGGCGCCTGGTACACGCGCTGGCCGACGCCGATCTGCCGTTCCACGTCGCCAACCCCAGGCAGGTGCGCGACCTGGCACGCGCGCTGGGCCAACTGGCCAAGACCGACAAAATCGACGCGCGGATGCTCGTTGAGTTCGGCCAACGCCTGCGGCCTAAACCGCACGTTTTACCCGATAAAAACAGGCAAAAACTGCGTGACCTGTCCGCGCGTCATCAACAGCTCAGCGACACGCACGCCGCCGAAGTGAACCGGCTTAAAGCCTGCCACGACGATGATGTCGAAAAGATGATCCGCGAACACATCGTGTTTATCGATGAGCAGATCGAACAAGTCGCCAAGCAGATGGATGAACTGATCGATCAGGACGATGCGCTGATGCGCAACGCGGATGTGATCGAGTCGACGCCGGGCCTGGGCCGACTCACCGCACGCCGTTTGACCGCCGACCTGCCGGAGCTGGGCCGATGCACGCCCAAACAGATCGCCAAACTCGTCGGCCTGGCGCCGATCAACCGCGACTCCGGAACCCTGCGCGGCAAACGCATGACCGGCGGCGGCCGACATTCGGTGCGCAAACAACTGTACATGCCGACGCTGGTCGCCACCCGCCACAACCCGGTGATCCGCTCGATGTATCAAAGACTCGTCGCCGCCGGCAAACCCAAGATGCTCGCCCTCGTCGCCTGCATGCGTAAACTATTAATCCTGCTCAACGCCATGATCCGAGAGGACAAAATGTGGGATCAGTTCCTAAAATGTGCTTGACAATCAAGACAGTCGCTACACCCTACACCCCACACCCTACACCCCACACCCCAACTCACACTTTCGTCCAATCCATAATCGACATATTCGCTTCCAGCGGTGCGATCAGGTCGAAGTTGCATAGCGCCATCTCGCGTTCGCCGACATCGTTGATGCGCAGGTTGCTGTTGACATCAAACGACAACAGCAGGTGGCTTCCCGTCAGGTTCAGCGCTTCGACGCCTGCCGTCTTCAGCTTACGCGCCATCGTTTCGATCAGGTAAACATACGTATCCTCGCTGATCATCCCGAAGTTCAGCGATGTCAGCGCATCGAACGCCAGCGCGACTTCGTAGTTGCCTTTCTTATCCTTCTGAAGGTTACCTTCGTTATCGAACATGAACAGGAACTGATGATCGTCCAGCAGCGTCTCATCGCAGCCGGCGAGGATCAACTGCTTTCGGCTGCCGTTGAGGGACCGGTTCACTTCCCGTTCACTTAATAGCCCCGTCGCCAGCGCGCGATCCGCATCGATGAAGCCCCATCTTCCACGGGGCCTGATCATCCACAACGGGTCGATGCCGCGCCACTGGCCCCAGAGCGTGTAGTAGTCGTGGTTCTCACTGAGGATCGGTTCGTGTTCATCGTCCGGCGTCAGCCAATGCGCGTGGCTGATCGTTCGGCTCGGTTCGGTCAGGTGCCGGGCCCGGCTGGTAAAGTGGCCCGTCCGGTAGATCGCACGCGGGTGCACGGTCGGGATACCCATGTGCCTCAACTTCTCCGCAACCGCGACCTCCTCGAACGGGCTGTTGTAGCCGTATTCACGCACGCGCTTGCCGTGGCCGTAAAACGGATCGGCGTTCGGCCGCTGCCCGCAACGCGACATGCGATACACGATATGAATATCGTCGCGCGTCCTCGTGCGATAAATCTCCCCGCCCAGCGACAGCTTCACGCGCGGCGTCCTGCGCCAGCGGTCCGGCTGGAAGTAGCCGATCAGGTCCGGATTATCCCCGACGACCCACACCATCCCGCCGTTCGGCGCTCGGCCGTAGATATAGTCCACGCCCATGATTTTCACGGGCGTCGCGCCGGTCACCTCCGCGCTCGACTTCACGCGACCCGCTAAGGCATGGAAGTAATGCTCACGCTGGCGCGTGCGATACACCTGCTGGCCCGAAGGCGTGCGCTGAAGCAATTCAAAATCAATCAGCGCGTAAACAATCCGTCCGTCCCGCCTTATAAGGTGCCCGGTCTGCGGATCAGGCCGCACAATGAAGTGGTCCGGCTTGTTGTCCAGTACGCGGAACCCCTTGGACCGCAGGTCCGCCACCACATCGCTGGTGAACTGCAGCAGTTCCGGCTCGCGGATGAATCCTTCCTTGCTCGCCTCGACCGCATCGATCCCGCCGACCCAGCCGTAGAGCACGAGGTAATCCCGGCGGATATCCATTTCGACGGCTAACGGGTATCGCGCCTGGTCACGCTTCAACGAATACCTATGTGGATCGAATCGGCTGTTGGTCCGCCCGAGTTTCCACAGTTCAAACTCTTTCGCCGGTGCGAAGATTGCTAATGGCCGTTGCGTTCTGATGCGCAGGTCGTTTGCGCCGTACCCGCCGCGGCGCAATTCCATCACCAGGCCGAACTCTTCCCACGGGCTGTTGAAACTCGCGCCCGTCACATCGATCTCACTTAAGTCATCAGGAAAGTCCGGGTCGATGACCAGTGGCACCTCCTGCCCGACGCGGGAGAACTTGACGGTGATCTCCGTCTGCTTCGGTGCGTTCTTCGGGCGCATCCGGTACACCGTGCCCGTCGATCCAGAGAGCCGTTGCCCGAACGCCTGGTAGTAGCGGTTTTCGTACCAGTTCTCCGGCATCATCTGGTTACGCATAGCCATGCCGTAATCCGTCAGCCACAGATCACCGCCGCAGGGCGTTTTGATGTGTGTGTACTGAACACCGAAGACCTTCAGCGTTTTGTGAACTTCCGGGTGGGCGGTTTCCATAACTGCTACCTGATAACTTCCAATCGGTGTACTGATCTATTAACTAAACCTGACTGACATTTTACGCCCACACGGCGATCGTGCTCTTCGGCGTCCTCCGCGCGACACCCGTATCCTCCGCCGCCTTCGCCACCGCGCCGGCAACAAGGCGCGTCACACGCCGATCAAAAATACTCGGGATCACGTACTCGGCCGACAACTCCTGCTCGCTGATCACCGAAGCGATCGCCTCGGCGGCCGCGAGTTTCATCGGCTCATTGATATCCCGCGCCCTCGCCGACAACGCACCGCGGAATATCCCCGGGAACGCCAGCACATTATTGATCTGATTCGGGAAGTCACTGCGCCCCGTCCCGACTACCGCCGCCACTTCGTGCGCAATATTCGGCGCAATCTCCGGGTCAGGATTACTCAATGCAAAGATGATCGGGTCGCTGTTCATCGCCTGCACATCTTCTTTCGTCAGTACATTCGGCTGCGACACGCCCAGGAAAATATCCGCGCCGCGGATCACATCCGACAAATGCCCCTGTTCGTTGTCCGCGTTCGTCTGCTCGGCAAGCCAGACCTTGGCCTTGTTGCTCCCGTAATCACGCACGCGGTCGATCGCGCCTTTCGAGTCGCACACGACCGTGTTCTTTACGCCGTACGACATGAGTATCTTCGTACATGCCACGCCCGCCGCCCCCGCGCCCGACACCACGACCTTCACATCGCCCGGCTTCTTGTTCACAATCTTCAGCGCATTAATCAACGCCGCCAGCACGACCACTGCCGTCCCGTGCTGATCGTCATGAAATACCGGGATATCAAGCTCGCGCTTCAGTGTCTCTTCGATCTCAAAACACCGCGGCGCGGAGATGTCTTCCAGGTTGATCCCCCCGAACGTCGGCTCGATCATCTTGCAGAACTTGATGATCTCGTTGATATCCTTACTCGCCACGCAAAGCGGGAACGCATCCACCCCGCCGAACTGCTTGAACAGGACCGCCTTACCTTCCATCACCGGCATCGCCGCCTCGGGACCGATATCACCCAACCCAAGTACCGCGCTGCCGTCGGAAACGATCGCGATGCAATTCTTGCGGATCGTCAGGTTGAACGAGTGCTGTACATCTTTGGCGATCGCGTTACACACACGCGCCACGCCTGGCGTGTACGCCATTGAGAGGTCAGCGCGTGTCTTGAGCTTCACGCGCGAGCGCACTTCCAGCTTTCCCCCCAGGTGCATCAGGAACGTGTTATCCGACACGCTGCGCACCTCGAGGCCGTCCAGCCTCTGAAGCGCTTTCACAATCTCATGCGCATGGTCCGTCGAAGCGCACTCGACGCTGAAGTCGCGCAGCGTCCGCTCGTTGCGGATCTGCACCAGGTCGACCGAGCCGATCGACCCGCCGTGCTCCGCGATCGCCGTGGTGATTTTCGCCATCCACCCGGTTTCGTGTGGATACTCCAGCCGGACCGTGGTCGTGTACTGAACGCTAAGAGCCGTAGACGTGTTCATCACACCTCCCGAGAATGGGGTGCATTTGTCCTCCAAGATTACCCGTACTTTACCTCATTCCATCACTTACGGTAAGTCGGGCAATTTGGGGTTAAATCATGCAACTGATAATTGCATCGGCAGGTTAGCTTCACGGACTTTTGAATTGCAGACCGAGCAATCTTTGGCAGGATTTCGCTAAGATGTGGGGCTATGCCAGACACACACGCCCAGCAGTTGCAGGACCAGATCGACGCCACACGAAAAGCCTTTCAGGAGGCTTTCGGTGCGGAACCCACCATCGCCGCCGTCGCGCCGGGGCGCGTCAATCTCATCGGCGAACACACCGACTACAACGGCGGGTTCGTCCTGCCCATGGCTATCGAACGCCAAAGCGTCGTCATGCTCCGCCCACGCACCGACAAGATCGCGCACATGCGATCCACCGCACTGCCCGGCGAAGCCGAACTGCCCGTCGATATCAACGGCGAAACCATCCACACCGCGCCGATCGGACTGGGCGAGCCCGACTGGTCCCGATACCTGCGCGGCGTCGTCGCCTTCAGCTACACGCCCACCGGTTTCGACCTGATGCTCGATTCCAATGTCCCGGCAGGTGGCGGGCTTTCATCGTCGGCCGCCATCGAACTTGCCACCGCGACCGCGCTCGAAGCGCTCGGCGGGATCACCTTCAACCCCGTCAACAAGGCCATGCTCTGTCAGATGGCTGAACACCGCTACGGCGGAACGCCCTGCGGCATCATGGATCAGTTCATCAGCGCGATGGGCAAGGAAGGCTGCGCCCTGCTGATCGATTGCCGTGACTACTCGACACGCGACGTCCCGCTGGATGATGAAAGCCTCGCGATCCTCATCATCAACTCGAACGTCAAGCATGAACTATCCGGCGGGGAATACGCCGAACGACGCACGCAATGCGAACAGGCCTCGCAGATATTAGGTGTGCCCCAACTCCGCGACGCCACACCCGCCATGCTCGAAGCCGCAAAGGGCAAGCTTTCGGATGTCCAGTACATGCGGGCCGACCACGCGATTCATGAGGACGAACGCACACTCGCCTTCGCCGACGCCATGGCATTGAAAGATTTGGACAAAGCAGGCGAAGCCATGTTCGCCTCTCACGAATCACTGAGCGTGAAGTATGAGGTCTCCACGCCTGAACTCGATTTGCTCGTCAAACTCGCGGCCGAACTCAAAGGCAACGGCGGCGTCATCGGCGCTCGCATGACCGGCGGCGGCTTCGGCGGCTGCACCGTCAACCTCGTCCGCGCCGACAAGGCTCAATCCATCGCCGACACGATCTGCAACGCCTACCAAAAACAGATCGGCACCGAGCCCACCCCCTTCGTCACCCGCCCCGCCCAAGGCGCGCATCTGATCAAGGTGTGATCAATTACAGCCTGCACACACTCCCTCTCCCCTTGGGAGAGCGACTGTCTTGATTGTCAAGCATTGTTTGTTTCCGTCAGGAGGGTATTGAGGTAGATCAACAGCTTCCGCATGCACGCAACCAGGGCGACCTTTTTGGGTTTGCCTTGGCTTTGCAGGTGCTGGTAGTGCTCGCGGATGACTTGGTTGTGTCGGGTGGCGACGAGGGTGGCCATGTACAGGGCTTTTCGGACGGTGGGTCGGCCGCCTCGGATGCGTCGGGCGCCGCGGCGGTTGCCCGAGTCGTCGTTGTAAGGCGCGACCCCGACCAGCGCGGCGATCTGCCGACGGCTGGCGTTGCCCAGCTCCGGCAGTTCGGTGACCAGCACGCGTGCGGTCGCCGGGCCGACGCCGGGGACGCTGCGCAGCGTGGTGTCGCGTTGCTTAAGTTGTTCATCCTCATCGATCAGTTGTTGGATCATCGACTCGATCGCGGCCAGTTCGGTCTGCAGGTGGCAGACGGTACGCAGGATCGATTCGCAGACCACGGGCAGGTCGGCGTGTTCGAGGTGGTTGCGTTGCACGACAACCTGTTCGGCGAGCTGCCGCCTGCGTGTGACCAGTTGTTTGAGCGCTTTTTGCCTTTGATCGGGCAGGACGCTGACGCGCGTGGGCACGTGCCGCGCAAACATCGCCAGGACGCGAGCATCGATGCGGTCGGTCTTGGCGAGCAGGCCCATGGCCTTGGCGAAGTCGCGGACGGGCCTGGGGTTGACCAGCGCGACAGGCAGCTCGGCGGCGAGCAGGCCGTAGAGCGCGGGCCGTTCGTAGCCGCCGGTGGACTCGACGATGACACGTTGCGGTTTGAGTTCGGCGAGCTGCTGTGTGAGTTGCTCGACGCCTTGAGCGTTGTTGTCGACACGCCATGATCGGTCGTCGGGTTGCAGATGGACATCGAGATGTTGCTTGCAGACATCGATGCCGACGGTGCGTACATGATCGGGCATGGGTAAGGTCCCTTCCTTGTAGATGCGAGCTTGTCGGCACGGCCGACGACTCTGGCGACTGTTCGGGCACAACCCTTCGCCGGGCCGGTTCAGGCTCTCCGCGGGCAGGGTTGCCCCAGGGCCGGTCGAACTCGCACCCAGCCGTTCAACCCGCCGCGCGCGGCGGCCTGAACGGGGCCGTCTCTTGTACACCAAGAGATGTGTATTAAGATACAAGGGCCGGGGTGAGGGCTAGTGACCTTGTGTGTATTGTTTGAATAAGATCGCCTAATCAACCCGGCCCTCATCCTAACCTTCTCCCGAGGGGAGAAGGGACCGGAACGCTGCGCCGAGCGTATTTATCCGTGTTCATCTGTGGCTGATAATGACTTGATACAGCGGTGCGAATCTTCAGACTCACATCAACCAGAACGAGAAGTACAGGTATGCACCGAGCACCAGGGTCACGACGATGCCGGTCATTACCAGGTCGATGACGTTCCAGCTTGCACGCACCTCGCGCCGGTCTTCTTCCGTGCTGCCCGCCCAGGTCAGGCCCATGATGTGTGCCTCGTCGGGCGGCTTGGTCAGCAGGCTTGCAATAACAATCACGACCAGGCAGATCACGAACAAGATGCTGGCGAAGTAGAGAAAGTTGAAGTCGCCGATGTAAGCCAGGAACGCCGGGTTGTCGTATTTACCTTCACCCGCGCCCCAGACTGCCTGGATCAACGTCTTGCCTAACCCCAACGCGAAACCGATGACCAATCCCCAAACCGCTGCGGCCGAAGTGGTGCGTGTCCAGAAAAGCCCGAGCAGGAAGACGGCCGTGATCGGCGGCGCCAGATAGCTCTGCACGTTCTGCAGGTATTGATACAGCCCGCCATCGGAGATCTTCGCCATGACGGGGATCCAGATCAGCCCCGCAATCACGACGATGATCGTCGCAAACCGGCCGACGCGCACGAGATGTTTCTCCGGCATGCCCGGCCGAATCTTCTCGTAGATATCCACCGTGAACAGCGACGCCGTCGAGTTGAACAACGAAGACAGCGAACTCATCAACGCCGCCAGCAAGCCCGCGATCACCAAACCTCGTAAGCCCGTCGGTAACAGTGTAGACACCAGCGTCGGGAACACCGCGTCGCCGTTCAGCCCGCCGGCCCTTTGCGGGATCGTGATGATGCCTTCATGATGCAGCGCCCAGCCGATCATGCCCGGGATCAGGAACAGGAACACGGGCGAAACTTTCAGGATACCGCCCCAGAGCGCGCCGCGGCGTGCGTTGGTCAGGTCCTTCGCCGACAGTGTTCGCTGCACGATGTACTGGTCCGTACACCAGTACCAGATACCGACGATCGGCGAACCGATCAGGATGCCCAGCCACGGGAAGTCCGGATCATTCCATGGCCGCCACAGTGAGAATGCATCGGCATTCTCCTTCGCGACCGCCTGCAACTCGCCCCAACCGCCGAGTTTTTCCAGGCCGATTACCGTGATGCATATCGACCCGATCAGCAGCAGGATCGCCTGCACGCTGTCGGTATAAAGCACCGCGCGCAACCCGCCGAACACGGTGTACAAACCGGTCAGCACCACGGTCAGGATCGCACCGCACCAGAACGCCGCGTCCCCGCCGGTCCACGCGGCGTCGCCCGTTGTACCGAGCACGTTGTTGATCAGGTCGGCTACGCCCGTGAACGTGCCGGGCAGCAGCGTCGAAAATACAATTGCCCCGGCGTACACCGTCACCGACACCTTCGTGAACACATAAGCCACCAGTGATACCAGCGACAGGATCCAGCGTGCCGTCGGGCCGAAACGTTTTTCAAGAAACTCAGGGATGGTGTACACACCCGTGCGGTAGTAGAAGGGCACGAATACCCACGCCAGCATGATCATGATCCAGGCGTGCAGCTCATAGTGCGCCATCGCCATACCCGACGTCGCCCCCTGGCCCGCCAGACCCACCACGTGCTCCGAACCGATGTTCGAGGCAAACAGCGACGTACCGATCACGAACCACCCGACGTTTCGCCCAGCCAGGAAGTAATCAGCCGTCGTGTCCTGCTTCTTGCTGGACCAGACAACGATGCCCACCAGCACGACAAAGTACATCCCGATGATCGCCCAGTCTAAACCCGCCAGGTTTGTCGCCTGCTGAGCCAGCACCGGCGTCAATACGTCAATAGAGCATTCAAACATGTTTGGTTCCCAAGTGAAGAATTCATCTCATGCCGATATGTACACCCTGCCGTGCCCAAACGATAACACATGATGAATCACATGTTACACCATGAACACAGCGACAGCTATCGCCTGTTCAGTGCCACTTAACGTAATTTTTGAATGGATTGCGCAGCCAAATCAATCGTTTGCGCACAAGAATCGAACCTATGACGCCAATCCGCGCTTTAACAGCATCGGTGCAAATAAACCGAATACAACCAGCCCCATCGGCTCGGGGATCACAGCGCTTGCCGGCGTCCCCGCGTTCCAATTACCAAGCACCACATCCAAATCGTCCAGCCCGACAAATCCATCACCCGTCGGATCAGGCGCGCTGCTCGCTGTTACGCTCTGGTTCCAACTGCTAAGCACGATGTCCAGATCGTCCAAACCGACAAACCCATCACCATCCAGGTCGCCTTCGATCTCGTCAGGCCCGTAAAGTTCCTGGATATCCGCCATCCAGTTGATGCCGTCGTGCAGGTTGTTGTTGAAGTCCCAGTACGTATTGTTCTCCCAGCTCGAACCGTCTCCCCATTGATCGGCATACGCAAGCACGCCTTCCGACCCGACCCATTCCGTGCCCCACGTGATCACACCCAGCCCGCCGGCGTCGATCAACTCCTGCGCCATGTCCGCCAGGAACTGCCGCTGCGTCGCCGGCGAAAGCGACTGACCCGGATACGGGTTGTACGTATACACGTTGTTCTTGCTGTCGCTGAACCCGTTCGTCCACGATTGCGCCGTCTCCAGCACAAACACGTTCTTGCCGTAGGTGTTCTTCGCCCACTGCACAAGCGCTGCCCAATCCCCGCCGAAGTCGTTGAAGCTGTGCCAGTCCGGGTAATAAGAAAGCGCGACCGTGTCGAAGTCGTTCAGGTTCGTCCAGTCCGCCGTGTTCAGCCACCAATCAATATTGTCAGGCCCGAAGATGTGCGCCGCCGCATGAATATCCGTGTTGTACGCCGCCGCGATAGCCTTCACCGCGTCGAACCCCGCGTTCATCATGTCCGTCATCCGCTGCGCATCGTAGCTGTACCCATACGGGTTCTCCATGAACATGCCGTTCACTTCATTGCCGATCGAGACAAACGCCGGCAGCATCCCCGCCGCTCCCAGCTCATCCAGCATGCTGTACGTCGAGTTATAAATGTTCTGCCTGAGCTGGTAATCACTCAAGCCCACCCACTCATCGGGGATGTAGTTTGATGAACCCGCATTGATATGCGAAGCCTGCGGCTTGAACGTCAGCGTCAGAAATACATCCAGGTCGTACGAATTGGCCGTTGCCACATCGTTCTTCACTCGGTTCCATTCGCCCCAGTCCACCGCGCCGTACCCGCTTGTATATGAGTTCTCGTAAGGCCCGAACACATGCTCCAGCCGCACGATATTCCCGCCGTGGTTGGCGATGCTCGCATACGGATCGGTCGCCACCCCGTTCTCTTTATAGACGATACCTTTGTCCTGCAGGTAGGAAGCAAAGTTCATGGATGCGCCGACGTAGTATTCGGTGGTATCCGCACTCGCGATTGACACCGTCAACGCGCAAACCGCAGCCGTCGTGATGAATAACCCTGCCCGTCGTGAATACTTCCCAACCGACAGGCCCTTACTCACACGTTGTCTATCCATCATCCTCCGACTCCCACAATGCTTGGATATATCCATCCCCACTTTTAGACAGTCGCTTCGGGTGCCACACTTTGACCCGAAGGGCAAAGTGTGTATCGGTAAGGCACGCTTTGCCGCTGCGCGGTCAAAACGTGGCACCCGTTGCAAACAGATTCAGTGAACTCAATTGAGACGTTCTTCATCTGTGTTAATCCGTGTTCATCCGTGGCTAACTGCTTCCTGCTTATTGAGTCATCAAATCGTAGCGTTCCATTATTACCGATCGATCAGCGGCCAACCCCGACGCGCGATGATGTTGCGTGCGGTAATAGGTAATTCCGGAGGCAAACTCAAGTACAGATCGAGCACCTCGCCCAGGGAACGGTCGGCTATCACGGATAAGTCTGAACTGTGAACTTTCGTCGTGTCCAGATCATCTTTCTGTCCAAGATCAAACGACTCTGAGCTTCCGTCGCCATAAGTAACATTGATGCTGGTTTCATGCCTCGCCTTGACCAGGTCCGGCCCCGTAAACATATCCGCGAGAATGGCGGTCCCGGAGTCGATGTCGTCCTTGTCCATATTCGCGACCTTGTGCTTGGTAAGCGACGGGTCGTAATTCCAGTACGTGTCCAGGTTCGTATCAATCTTCGAATACCGGAACGGCCTGCTGGCATAATGGGAGGCGGTGTCTGATGAAGCATGATCGCCGGCCTTCGGCACCGGGAACACGGAGTATTCGATATCCTCATTCAGCCAGTCCGGCCCGCTTGCCGACGGGCATATCCAGACATCGCGCGTCTGGATCGAATCATCCGAAAAATACAACGTCCCCCACGGCGCGTTGTTGTCAAAGTACTGAGAGTAGAGGAAGTAACTGAAGTCCAGGTTCCCCGAGTAACCCAACGGCACATACTGATCGTTCGCAGTCGCATACGTGAACACCGCCACACCTAACTGCCGTTCGTTCGACAGGCACACCGCCTTCTGTGCGGAACGCCGAGCCGCACCCAACGCCGGCAGCAATATCCCCACCAGCAGCGCGATGATCGAGATCACCACCAGCAGTTCAATCAGCGTGAACGCCCGGCTACAAGTTGTGTGTCGTGTCTGTTTCATACGGGTTCCGTTCTGGTTAGATCGCCCGCACCGTGGGAGAAGCGGCGCTGTCAGCATCTTGCTTGGTTTAAGACGGCTCATGGCCGTTAAGCCGTGAGCCGCATCGGTCTTTTTTTTACTTACGACGCAGTAGCGCCAAACCGCCCAGGCCCAGCAGCCCCAGTGTCGCCGGCTCAGGCACGACCGACGCCGCCGGAGGCGTGCCCGCGTTCCAGTTATTCAACACCAGGTCCAGATCGTCCAGCCCGACAAAACCGTCGCCCGAAGGATCGGGCTCGCTGCCCGCCGTCACACTCTGGTTCCACGCGGTGAGGATGATGTCAAGGTCATCCAAGCCAACAAAACCGTCGCCGTTCAGGTCGCCTTCCAAACCGGCGCCGACCGAGAACGTAACAAGGAAGCTGATGTCGCAACCGAGTTGGCAGCCGTCCAGACTTCCTTCGCCGTCGTAGTCGGCAAACAGCGCGCTGGCTTCGAATAATTCCTGGTCGCCGTGGTTCTGCACGGGTAACCAGATGCCCAGCAGTTCATCTTCATACCAGTCACCGATGATGCTGCCTACCTGCACCGGCGTGACGTAGTTGTTCTCATCGATCGTCGCATACACAGCGCCGTAGTTGCTGCCCGCCAGCAGAACCGCGCTGGAGTCGAACGTGAATGTCATCGCATCATTCGCTGCGAGCGTCGACGGATTAAATGAGTTGGTTGAGACCGCGACCAGGTCCGCGGTGGTCGGCGTCCAGTCATCCAACTCACCGTTCCAATCGAAGAACGTCCCTTCCGTGATCACCAGGTACACATCCGCATCCGGATCACCGAAGCCTGCGCCGGCGCGGTAGCTCGTGAAGTCAACCAGCGTCACCTCGTCGCCTTCGGTCAGGCCCGGGTCCGGCGTCGCTTCCAAACCTACAACAAATCCCTGGCCCCACGTGTCCGACGATGTCGTGCCCGCGACGCCACCTTCCGTAAAGGTCTGTGCAAAACCGCTTGTTGCCGAAAGCGATGCCAATCCTGCGATCGCGATGGCGGCTCCCAATAGCCTGTTTGTCTTGCTTGTTGTCATGTTACCCTTGCTCCTTTTTTGTTCCGCTTTATATCCGGCCAATCAACCGGGAAAGGCCTGCCCGCACGCTTGAACACACGGGCAGACAGGGAGGATCATGCGGTTTACCCGCGATGTTTACGTGCCGAAACGAGCACGGCCGTACCGCTTAGCAGTAGCGCCGCCGATGCCGGTTCGGGAATGGGTTCTGTTGAGAAGCTCGCCAGGAAGTTCGCGTCGCTGGCCGAGGAGCCGCCCTCCTGATAACCGTTGGCGTCATAATCTGCGTACAGCACCACCGCGTCCCAGTTGCCCGCGCCACCGTAGTTCGGATCGGGCTGCCACACGCCCGGCTCGACCTCGCTCCAGTCGGCGATCAACGAGCCGACCGTCACCGGCGTCAACGCGCCGCCACTGATCGTGACGTACACTGCCGAGTACACGCCGTCATACGCAAGCTCTAATCCTGTATCAAACGTGAACGCCATCACTGTGTTCTCAGCAACCGTCGAGGGGTTGTATGCGTTTTCCGAGATGCCGACCGCATCAGCGGTGGTGGGGGCGCTGTTCCAGTCGTAGAACGCGGCGGGCATGATCGCCAGGTACACATCCGCATCCGGGTCGCCGTAGCCGGCACCGCTGCGGGTCAGTTCAAAGCTGGTCAGGTACACCGGGTCACCGGCGGTCAAGCCAGGATCAGACACCGGCGCGATGCCCGGGCCGAACGTCTGGCCCTGGATGTCGCTCCAGGTCCAGCCAACCTGATTGCCTTCGGTAAACGTCGCCCCGCTCGCCAAAGCCGCGCAGCCGAATATGGCGACCGCAGCCACGCACATCTTTCTCCTTACTCCGTCCATTCTCTTTCCTCCTCTTGGTGTTGTTGAAGCATCCAACGCTGTGAAGCTGTCGAAGTGACTTAAATAGTCTTGTCCGAATCCCCTCGGGCGGAGGCATATCTGCCAGCGGTTTTCAACCGCTGATTTGAACGTTTCGATTTGAGCGGTCGGGCTTAGAAGCACAACCTAGACTCCGCCAAGTGTTGATTGAACGTTTCAAACTGCTTAAATCTTAACGTTTCTCCCATCTCTGTCAATCAAAAAATGACAATTTCTCCTCCCCCCGGACCTCCCCCGAACTTCCCTCGGCTCCTTAACCCCACTGTTTCACTGATCGCCTGGCGATCAACGATGGCGCGATCGCAGGCGCTTTCCATGATGCAACTTCTTTTATACTAAGTAGTTCCGCTACCTGGCCCGCCACGCTCGCCACCCGCGCGCTGATCGCGTTGTCGATCGTCGTCAGCGACGGCACGATAAACTCGCTCTCCGGCACGTTGTCGTAGCCGATCACCGACAACTGCTCAGGCACCTTGATCCCAAACTCGTAGAAAATCGCCAGGGCCGTGATCGCCATCTGGTCGTTCTTGCACATCACGGCAGTGGGGCGGTCAGCCGGGGCCGTGTCCAGCCACAATCCCGCGAACTTCTCCGCCATCATCTTGCACTCATCGAACCGCCCATGGTCGGGCCCTTCGATGAACCAGTCGCGGTCGAGCAGGGCATTGGCTTTAAGCACGCGCTCCACGCCTTCCTGCACCGTCCCCTTGCCCTTGCCGGCCTCGGCCGCGGAATACGCGCCTAGGTATGCGATCCGCTTGTGGCCGTTGTTGATCAGGTACTCCGCGCCCATCCGCCCGCAGCTCTCATCTTCAAACAGCACGTGATGCATCCCCGCTTCATCACGCACCGCGCCGAACGTCACGATCGGACACGCGCCGCCTTTGAGCGACCGTAAATCCTCGAGGATATGCTCGTCCCAGTAATACAAAGGCCCGACGATTAAAGCGTCTACACCCTTGCCTATAAGCCAATCGGCGCCGCGGCGCGAGTCTTTCGATTCCTGCGCCGGGTACACCATCAATTCGGAACTGAGCTTGTACCGCTCAAGCGCCACCTGGATCTCGTGGAACAGCCGGCCGTAGTACGGGTTCTCCAAACCGCGCGACAACATCACGCCTACCGTATCCGTCCTGCCTCGACGCAGCGCCTGTGCCGCACGGTCCGGCCGATACCCCAGTTGATCCATCGCCGCACGCACACGGTCCTGCGTCGCCGCTGCGTAATTGTGTGACAGGCCCCGGTTAATGATGTCCGACACCGCACCGATACTCACGCCCGCCTCGACCGCCACATCACGGATCGTCACACGCGACTTGGGCGCACGCCTGGGCTTGGTTACTCGGGGTCGGGCCTGGTTTTGTTGGTCGTCACTGGTCTTCAAATCAACCGCCAATGCAAAATTTCATTACAAAATATATCATAAAAACCCACGGGAAAACCCACCCGTCCCGAACGGCGCCCCGAACTTTCCCCGGCTTGCCCCGAATACTCCCCGGTTCACCCGGACGGCCCGGAGCGCTCCACCTACTTGAAGGTTTCAATATTCTACCTCATGACCCGCTCATGTCGAGAAAAAAACCCCAAAATACGCCGGGTTTTTTGCTTTCATGGATTGATATGACAAGAGTTTACGGAATTGGCCGGGGCCCGCTCCGCCGCCGCAGATAATCCGTCCCGGGTCCGCCATCGAGCTGCCCGCAACACCGCTCCGAAACACACAAATGAGATGCATTTTGTACAAACATTTGACTATTTGAACGTTCAATGTTACGATGACTCGCAGAATAAATGACCTCAGCCTTTGGAGGACGGGGCCGGATGCGGCCTCGCGATCGGTGCTTCAGCTTGGCCCAGCACCCCGCAGCCGACCACCAGGACGGCCCGAATTCATCAGAAGTGCAGCCCCCGCAATGACTAAGCAGCCGCTCCTCGGAGCCGACATCTCGATGCTTAAGCAGTTGGTCGACCACGGGGCCGTCTATACCCGCAACGCCGTCCCCGCGCCGCCACTGACCATCCTCCGCGAAGCCGGCTTCACCTGTGCCCGCCTTCGCCTCTTCCATACGCCCTCCGGCCAGGGCGCGCAGGTCAATGATCTCGCCTACACACGCGAACTCGCCAGGCAATGCATCGACGCTGACATGCAGGTCATGCTCTGCATCCACTACTCCGACACCTGGGCCGACCCCGCCAAGCAATACATCCCAAAGGCTTGGCAGGGCTTGAGTTACAAAGACACCGTCGACGCCATGTTCACCTACACACGCGACGTCTTCGCTGACCTCTCCGCCCACGGCTGCTGCCCATCCAGCGTCCAGATCGGCAACGAAATCACCCCCGGCATGCTCTGGGACCACGGCCGAATCGCCCACGCCCACCTGACCAACGAGCCTTCATGGAGCGAGAAGGACTTCGCCGACAACGCCAAAGCCTGGGGCCGATTCGCCGGCCTATTGAAAGCCGGTGTGCAAGGCGTGCGCGAAGGTGCAAACCAACCCGTCCAGATCATGCTCCATATCGATCGTGGCGGAAACCACCGCGCAGCCTCCGCTTACTTCCGATCGATCGAGATCCAGCAAGTACCTTACGACGCCATCGGCCTGTCGTACTACCCGTTCTGGCACGGCTCGATGACCGACCTGCGCGACACCGTCCGGCACCTGCGCCAGCAGTTCAACAAGCGCATCTACGTCGTCGAAACCGCGTTCCCATACAAAGCGCACCCCGCTTACAGCGATTCACCCGACATACAGACCGATACCGAAACCTTCGGCATCCCAAGCACGCAACCCGTCGGCTATCCGCTGTCACCCGAAGGCCAACGCAAGTTCGTCACCGACTTACTCAAAGTCGTGCGTGGATCACGCGGCGCACCCGGGCTCGATGGCCTGTTCTACTGGGCGCCTGAATGGATTCACGTTGAAAGCTATACCGACGAGCCGGATGCTCAAACCTGCTGGCCCCGCGCGCTGTTTGATGAATCGGGTGAAGCACTACCCGCACTGGATGCATTTACACGCTTTTCGCAAAAGTCCTCGCAGGTCACCAGCCTGACCTGATCCGTCTTTTTTAAGCAATCGATAAGTAAGGGTCTGACCACTTGGATATGTTCGCGCTCAACGTGATCCATCGCCCGGAGCTTGTCCCCGAATACATCGACACCGATGCGCAGCAGGGTCAATCCGAACAACTCAGCAAGAGCGAAGTCGTTACCGAGTCGCTCGACATCTTCCGGCTTCAGCAGGACATCGCCCATCAGAACGGCCTGAAAACCACGATCCAGATGACGTACGCAGCCTTGTACAACGACGAGGCCTGCGCGATCGCCAAGGAGCATCACAAGCAGTTCGGCGACGAGATCGGCCACACGTTTTTAGGCGTAAATTGCAGGGAATTCCGCGAAAAATACAAGCGCAAAGACCCGGCCATCTGGCTCTACAACATGGCCGACAAGCAGCGCATCGTCGTCGACTCCTTCGATCGCTTCAAGGAAGTCTTCGGCTTTTACCCCACCTCGACCGGTTCGTACTTCATGGACGCCGAACTCGTTGCGTTCATTAAACAGAAGTACCCAATGGTCAAGACCGCCGTCACGACCTGCTTCGAGGAAGGCCCGAAAGTCTTCCGCCACGCGAACAACTCGTGGTACACCATCATGGACGGCTCGCCCTGGACGGCGTGGATCCCCTCCAAGCAAAACATGCACGCCATCGCCGAATCCGAAGAAGACGACCTTGGCATCGTTGCCGTGCCGCACCTTTCGCGCGACCTGCTTGCGATCATGGATAACCCCGGCGACATGTGGGGCACGCACCCGCAGAATATCATCCGCGGGCTTAACTACGAAGACGAACGTCTTCCCTACATGTACAACATCGTCGACCATTACCGTGTCCTCAAAGATCAGAACAACGGCTTCAGCTACAACCTCGTCTATGTCGGCCCGGGCTGGATGGGCAAGGCAGGGCGGTGGGAAGCGCCTTACCGTATCCTCAAGAAAAGTTACGAAGACTTCCTCGCATACTACGGCGAACTGAAAAAACAAAACGAAGTCGTCGACATGACCATGACCGAGTTCGCTGACTGGTTCCGCGCGAACCAACCTCGCAGCGGCCCGATTGTCGGGCACTGGAAAGACATCGCCTTCGGTACGAAAAACCAGGCTTACTGGTACGTCGACAGCAAGTTCCGCGTGCAAATCGATCTTAAACTCGGCGGCGCGATCACCGACCTTCGGCCTTATGCTTCCAAGCTCCAGCGTCCCTGTGGCGCAGGCACGGAAGCGAACCAGGACGCATCGTATCCCTACATCGTGCAGTCGCGCTACCGGGCCGGGCCATTCGTTCACTATGCGGGCGAAGGCGCGATCAAGAGTTGCAAGGTGCGCTACCAGGGTGAAGAGATCGATCTGAGTTCATGCAGAACGATCGGCCGCGCTTCGCAGGATGGGGAAGTGCGCGTGTTGACAGTCAAGCCCGTTACGATCGAGTTCAAGGACCTGACGATTGAGTTAGCGACGACGTACCGTTTCACGCCGAACACCGGCAATATCGAAATCAGACGTAAGCTTATCAGTGTATCCAAGCCGGATGCGACGATCGAGGTCGATGAATTTCTGACCTCGTGCTGGGGCACGACCGAATACCCCGAAGACCTCACCGGCTGCACGCTTTCCGTTTTAAGTAAGGATGGTAAACGCGAAGACGTTTCTTATGAATATCTTTGTCGTGAAGCCTCGCTCGACAACGCACAGGTTGTTGAAGCGGTCATCCCCATGGTGCAGACGAAGGTCAGTTTGACGCCGTTAACCGAGCCTTGCCGGTGCTACTTTGAAGAGGGGTATTCGTTCGCACCCAACCTGAAGATCGGATTAGTTAAAACCATCGGACTCAACCAGGAGCTTGTGACGTGTCTCAAGGTCGAACAGGCAAAATAAACTACCGCTGCCCGATCTGCCTGATGCGCGAGATCGATTACGACCTCTTGCAGGAAGCCGGGTCGGAAGACTTCTATTGCAGGCGTTGTAACTTTGTCGGCGACGAGATGGAGGTCCTCGCGCTCTACCAGGTCTACAAGCAGCGTTACAAACACATGCTCAAACGCTGGACCGTCGATGCCATCCGAGCCAAGGATGAAGAAGACTGGCCCGCTGAAGTTTGATCGTTTGTTTTCGTTTTTGAATTCACGATTCCGATTCATCACACACGCTTACGCACATGGCATCAAGCACCACATGCCCCGAAGACCGCGTCGGACTTTTTGAAAAGTCTTCGCTGGGCATCGGCGCGCTCGCCGCGTTCTTCGGCTACGCAGGCATCAGCGTGCTGGCGTACCCCGTCTACAACATGATGCTCGGCATCAGCGCGTTCTGGGTCGGCATCGCACTGATGATCCCGCGCTTCTGGGACGCGTTTTCCGATCCCATCATGGGGCGGATTTCTGACAACTGTCATTCACGCTTCGGACGCCGCAAGCCCTTCATCGTCGGCGGCGCGGTGTCGATGGGCCTGATCTTCATTGCCATCTGGTACGTCCCGGCCGCGTTCAGCGACGCCTGGAAGATCATCTACTTCATCGTTTTACAGATCGCGTTTTTCACTGCGTATACCGTGTTTTCCGTGCCTTTTGCTGCGCTGTCCTACGAGATGACGCCCGACTACCACGAACGAACGCGCGTCATGGCGTTCCTCGCGTTCTTCCATAAGCTGGGCGAACTGCTCGGCGGGTGGATGCTCCCACTGGCGACCGCGATCAGTCTCGCGCTTGTTGTTGATGCCGAAGACATCACCATCGAAGGTGTACACTCGATGGCGTGGATTGTCGGCATCGCGATCATGGCAGGCATCGGCGCGATCCCGGGCCTGTTCGTCCGCGAACGTTTCTTTCACAAGGTCGCAAATCAACAGATCGTCAAAATCTGGGATAGCGCCAAAAGCGCGTGCAGCAACAAACCGTTTTTGGTTCTCGTTTCGATCATCGTGCTCAACACGCTCTCCGGCGTGCTCGCGATGGGGATCGACCAGTACCTGCTCGTCTACTTTATGAACGAAGGCAACAAGGGCGCTGGGCTTATCCAGAAGGGTCTGCTGACGACGGGTTATGGTGTTGTTGGCTTCGCCGCGATCCCCGTCATCACCTGGCTTGCCAATAAGTTCGGCAAGCACGGCTCGCTCTACTTCGTCTATGCACTCATGGTTGTCGGCGGCATCGCCAAATGGTTCATCTTCACGCCCGGTCACACGATGTACCTTGTCGGATTCGGCGAATGGAAAATCACCGTCGACCCGATCATCCTCATCGATCCGCTTCTTTGTGGGCCGATGTGGGTCGCGGTGAAGATCATGCTCGCGTCCATGATGGCGGACGTCTGCGATGAAGATGAATTACAGCACGGCCAGCGGCGCGAAGGGATGTTCAGCGCGGTCTTCTCCTGGCTCGAGAAGATGGTCGTATCGGTAGCATACTTCGGCACGGGCTTGGCGCTTGCGGTTGCGGGCTTCGTGGTTGATGCGGGCGCGGATCAGACGCCGGGGACGTTTACCAAGATGCGCCTATTCCTCGCGGGCGGCCCGGCTTTGACAGCGCTGTTCGCGCTGATTGCCTTGTACTTCTATCCGATCACCGCCAAACGCGCTACCGAGACGCGCAACGCGCTCGAACAACGCCGCGGCGAAGTCCACGCTCAATAATCGCTAAAAATCCGACTATACTTACCTCGCAGCGGAGGCAAACAATGGCACGTCAACCAGTCACACACTTAGTTGCTCTGCTCTGCATGTTCATCGCAAGCTGTGCTGTCGGTCAAGCCAAGCAAGATGCGCCGACTGTAAACGCGCAAACGAATGTAGAAACCATCACGGTCAACACGCAACAGGTCCACCGGCATATCCCCAAAAGTTTCCTCGGCATCAACCTCAGCTACTTCAACGACACGGATGAATTCTGGGACAAGTACAACCTTGAAGAGAAGGTACGCAAGGCAGGCATCGGCGCGCTGCGATATCCCGGCGGAGAAGAAACGAGCTTCTATCACTGGGAGCATCCGGGCGTGAATGGCTACGAAGACATCCACGACGACCCTAAAGTCTTCGGCAATCCGCGCGACCGTGGCCCGTTTCAGGTGAGTTGGGTCGATCCGAAAGACTGGGAAACCAACGAAAACTTCATGAGTATCGACGACTACATGAAGCGTTGCCGTGCGTTGAACGCCGAACCTGTTATTGGTTTGAATCTGTCTTGCGGCAGGCGTTTCGACCGACGTGCAGAAGGTCTTGATGAAGCGCTGCGCCTGATGCGCTACTGCAAGGAGAAAGGTTTTAAAGTCAAGTACTGGTTTTTGGATAACGAACCCTGGCATTACGAGGCGGCGTATACGTTCCGAGAAAATCAATACGCGGAAGATGTGCTTTACTTCGGCAAAGCGATCAAGAAGGAGTTTCCCGATGCGAAGCTGATCGTGAACCCCGCATCGTCGGAAACGATCAATCACTTCAAGGGTTTCAAGCACTTCATCGAAACTGCCGGCCCCGTCGTCGACTACATCGACATGCACTGGTACTGGTCGTGGGGCACCTCGTCGTGGGAGAAGTGGTTAAGTCAGACGCCGATGCGGTCGGGCGATCAATGGAAAGACGACTGGATGGATCGGCCGTTCGGCGAAGACATGAAACTGATCCGCAAGATGTGCAGTGATGCGGGCTTTCCCGACATCCGCATCGTCGTGCTCGAATGGAACATCGGCCCAAGCGACTTTACGTGGAACCTGCCCGATGCGCAGATCGCGCTGATGCAAAGTGAAATGCTGATGGAGTTTCTCGATGGCGGCGCGGACATCACATGTTTATGGACGCTGCTCTGGCAAAGCTCACGCGAGGTCTGGCCCAGGCAAGATCGCTTCGAAAGCATCATCACGCACGAGCCGCCGCATCATGAAACCGCTTCGCTGTCGATGATGCGTTTGTTCTCAACAGTGTTGGATAAGCAGCAGGTTGAGGTGAAGCATGATGGCGAGCAGCTTGTGGTGATAGCAGCATCGGATGATGAAGATAGCGCGCAAGCGGTCCTGCTGCTTAACAAGCAAGACGGCGCGCGGCACTTTGAAATTCAGTTCGATAAACCCATCGAAGGTTTGAAGCCGACGCTGCGCTACATCGATAAGGATCATGGCAAGATCGTGAACGCTCAGATCGTAGCGCAGTCGGGAAAGAACATCACGATCGAGCTGCCCGCGTTCGCGTTTGCAGCGCTGACGCTTGAGTAACAAATCGAGCGATACACGACACGAAGCCGCAATGCAAAAATGGCGCACAGGGGTATGCGGTTATCCACCGCTCTACATGCGCACAGGCCAGTCGTGTTTGGTGAGTATGCGCACGATCGCGGTCGAAAAGAGGCAGCTCGTGGAACGCCTGTCTCACGCCGGCCCGACCGCGCTATTCTCCGCCATGTTTTCTTTTGGATTTTCAAACAACTTGCTGAACTTGGTGATGAGCAACGCGCCCGCGATGACCGAAGCGCCGAGGTAGAGCGCCGCCGGGATGAAGCGGACGAAGATTACTTCACCGACGCCGAGAAGCAGGCAGAGGATGAAGACGCAACCGGTGATCCAACCGAGCACGTGGAAGCCGAAGTTCATCGGCGGGATTGTTGTGTGCGTGTCATCCGCGACGCGCTTCCAGCCGGGCCCGCCGACGCCGGTCTTCTTGAAGAACGCGATCGCTTGCGCGGTGGGTTTGGCGGGGATGAACAGCGTGACGGTGATCCAGACGACGAGGCAGCCGAACATGTTGATGAGGAAGCGGTGCCCGAAGTAGGTGGCGAAGGTTCCATCGGCGAGCGTCTTGTCCGGCAGGTAATACGCGACGATGTTGCCGAGGATGAGTGATGCCGCCATCGCGCTGATCTCGCTGTAGACATTGACGCGCCACCAGTACCAGCGTGCGACCATGACGGTGCCCGCGCCGCCGGTGATGACGCCGAGGTACTTGTACGCATCGAGTATGCCGTTGATCTGCGTGGTCACGATGAGCATAGCCACGGTAAGCAACACCATGGACCAGCGCGCCGCCAGCACGTAGTGCCGATCGTCATCGCGCGGCTTGATGTAGGGTTTGTACACATCGTTAATGAGATAGGATGAGCCCCAGTTCAGGTGCGTATCGAGCGTGCTCATGAATGCTGCGAGCAGAGATGCGACCATGATGCCTTTGAGTCCGATCGGCAGGAAACGCTCGATCATGAGTGGATAAGCGTTTTCCGCATCATCAAGCCCGGGGAAGTACAACATCGAAATGAGCCCGACGATGATCCAAGGCCAGGGGCGGACGACGAAGTGACACACGCTGTACCAGAGAAACGCAAGCATGGAGTCGCGCTCGGAGCGTGTGGCGAGCAGGCGCTGGATGGCAAAGCCGTTGCCGGGCGCGCCACCCCACCAGGAGAAGCCGACGTAGACGATGAAGGTGAACAGCGCCAGGCCGTTACCTTGCATGGGCGGGAACATCGCGGTCTGCTCGGCGTGATAGTTTTCAAGCGCGGTGATCTGCTGCATGACCGGGCCGTTCTGTGCGGCGGCGAGATACGCGGCGATCGCCAGGGCGAACGCGCCGATGATCGCGAGCGTGAACTGAACGAGGTCGGTGTAGACCACGCCGTAGAGCCCGGAGAGGGTGGTGTAGATCAGCGCGATTAAACCGAGCGAGAGCATGACGAGCGTGGTGGAGGTGATGTCGCAAACGAAGGGGATGGTGAACAGGGCGTCGCCTGAGAGTCCGAGCATGGTCTGGATGAGTTTGGAGGCGGCGAGCGTGACGGACGCCATGATGATGCAGTTGACGAGAATGCCGTCAAACATCGCGCGGAAGATGCGGAGCACCGCGCGGGCGGGGGACTGGTCATAGCGGACGACGAGGAATTCGATGTCGGTGAGGATGTCGAGTCTGCGCCAGAGCCGGGCGAAGAAGAAGACGGTGGCGAGGGCGGCCATGGCGGTGGACCACCAGAACCAGTTGCCGAACACGCCTTCGGTGCGGACGAGTCCGGCGACAAAGAGGGGGGTATCCGCGGAGAAACTGGTGGCGACCAGCGAGGTGCCGGCGACCCACCAGGGCAGCGATCGCCCGGCGAGATAGAACTCGCCGAGGTTCTGCGACGCCTTCTTCATCATCATGAGCCCGACACCGAGGGCGATGACGACATATCCAATAACTATAGTCCAGTCAATAGGATGCATTGATTAGAGTCCTTGGTTTCGTTGGCGTGAGCCTGCTGTGACGGGGATCAAAAAAGAAAATTAAGGTTTATTCGTTCGCGGCACGAATTTATCTTGACAGGGCTAATCCTCTCTGTCAAGATAAATCCACGCACCCAGGGCAAGACGTGGCAGTTGAGCGGCCCCGGGGCGACATCATGGCTTGGCTGGTCCTATCGAAATTTTCTAACTGTAGGAGGTTTAAGAAGATGAGTGAATTGAAGGCAGCATCAACGTTGACAAAGTCACATCTGGAATGGTCAAAATACGTTCATGCGGCAGGCCTCGGGGCGTTCGCGCTGGGCCTGGGGAACGCGGCAGACGCTGCAATCGTCAGCAACGGCGGAACTTATAACGCTGGTGTACCGAGCTTCGACATCGTGATCAATCCGATCACCTACGGCTACGCCAACTACTTCGACCTGGATAACGACGGCGTGCAGGACGTGCGGCTGGGTGCCGGCGGGTACAACACTGCGTTCGCGGATGACGGTGATACGGATGCCGGCACGGTGTTCACCGGCAGCGGCGATGCGTTCGCGTATGCCACGGCGTTCGCACCTGGCTCGACGATCGACGGTACGGCAGTCGAGGCAGGGACGTTCTACGGCGCTCAGGTGTTGAACTCCGGCACATTCGCGTCGGTTGGATACATGGGTTTGCAGACGTCGCAGGGCTACTTCGGCTGGATGGCGATGACGATCGAGCCGGGCGTGGTCGATGGCAACACGCGGATCACGGTGCACGGCTGGGCGTATGAAGACAGCGGCGCTGCGATCGCGGCGGGCGACAACGGTGTGGCAGCGATCCCCGGCGACATCAACGGCGATGGTTTCGTTGGCCTGGACGACCTGGACGTTGTGTTGAACCACTGGAACCAAGGCACGCCGCCGAGCGGTGGTACACCGAGCATCCCCGAGCCGGGTTCGCTGATGTTGTTGGCAGCGGGTGCGGCGGGTGTCGCGGTGCGTCGTCGTAAGGCGCAGCAGGGTTAAGGCCTGAAAACTACTGTAAACACAGGGCATTTTGGCCCTCACCCCGGCCCTCTCCCAGGGGGAGAGGGGGTAGGAAAAGATAAAAGCAGTAACAGTGTTGTTGCTGAATGATCCTGAAGAAACAGGAGGGAGAAGCGCAAGATGAAGCGAGAGCAAGACAGTCAATCCGTAATGAAGCCGGTGCGTGAATGGGCGGGTTACGCCTGTGCGGCCGGGATGGGCGCGTTCGCGATCGGCGCAGGATCGAGCGCTGACGCGGCGATCGTTGCCAACGCCGGCACGTACAACGGTGCGGCCCCGTCGTTCGACATCGTGATCAATCCGGTTTCGTACACCGGCGCGAATGCGTTTGATCTTGATAACGACGGTGTGCAGGACGTGCGGTTAGGTACCGGCGGTTACAACACTGCGTTTGCGGACGACGGCGATGTCGACGCGGGCACGGTGTTTACCGGCAGCGGTGAAGCATTCAATTACGCCACGGCGTTTGCGCCCGGCGCGGTGATTGACGGCAGCGCGACCGAGGCCGGCGTGTTCTTCGGCGCGCAGGTGCTCAACTCCGGCACGTTTACGTCCGGCGGATACCTGGGCGTGCAGACATCGCAAGGTTACTTCGGCTGGATGGACTTATTGATCGAGCCGGGCGTGGAAGCCGGCAACACACGTATTACCGTGCGTGGCTGGGCGTATGACGACAGTGGCGCGGCGATCGAGGCCGGTGCTGTGCCGGAACCGACATCGCTGATGTTGCTGGCCGCGGGTGCTGTGGGCACGGCGGTTCGCCGACGGAGACTGTCAGCGTAAAGTATCTCCATGTTTTCCTCGTTCGCGGTCTTGACGGATCGCGAACGGTTTGCAGAGCGGATAAGCTCGTAGGTTTGAAGGAACGTGTGAACGATGGGTAAGCGACTGACTAAACGTGTGCTCGTAGTGGGATGGGACGCCGCCGACTGGCGCGTGATCCGACCGCTGATGGAGCAGGGGCACATGCCCGCGTTGAGCAAGCTGGTCGCCGCCGGTTCGCACGGCAATCTCGCGACGATCCAGCCGGCGCTGTCGCCTATGCTCTGGACATCGATCGCGACGGGCAAGCGTCCGGACCGCCATGGGATTCATGGTTTTCTGGAACCGAATCCCGATGCGACGGGTGTCAGGCCCGTCAGCAGCACGAGCCGAAAGTGCAAAGCGCTTTGGAACATCGCGAATCAGAACGATCTGCGTTCGCTGGTCGTGTCGTGGTACGCAAGCCATCCCGCTGAACCGGTCAATGGCGTGGTTGTCAGCGATCGGTTCTTTAATGAAAAAGATAAGCCGATCGAAGGCAGCGTGAGTCCGGCTGAGTTGACGGATCGTCTTGCCGAGTTTCGCGTGATGACGAAGGAGTTGGTCGCGACGGACATGGCGCCGTTCATCCCGCGTTTTAACGAGATCAAACCGGAAGAGTCGAAGCCGATGCACGCGCTTGCGAACATCATCGCCAAGTGCGCTTCGGTGCAGGCGGTGGCGACGCGGTTGATGCTCGATGAAGACTGGGACCTGGCTGCGGTGTTCTTCGATGGGCTGGATCACGTGGGGCATTGGTTTATGCCTTACCATCCGCCGCATCGGCCGGGCGTGCCGCAGCGGGAATACGAACTCTATAAGGATGTGGTTACCAGCACGTATCGTTTCTTCGACATGATGCTCGAAGCGTTGATGGCGCATGCGGGCGAAGAGACGACGCTGGTGCTTGTCAGCGATCACGGGTTTAAGTCGGATGAGCTTCGGCCGAGCGGGGGCGGCTGGGAGAACCCCGTGAACTGGCATAGGCAACTCGGGATCGCGCTTGCATCAGGACCGGGGATCAAGGCGGATGAAAAGTTCTTTGGTGCGACGGTACTGGATGTGACGCCGACGGTGCTGCATCTATTAGGTCTGCCGGTCGGCGCGGATATGGATGGTCGGCCGTGGCTTGAGATCACGGAGCCGGCGGAGAAGGCGGAGACGGTTTTCAATTGGGAAGACGTGCAGGGCGATGCGGGCTTGCATACGCAGGAAGTGCGAGAAGACCCGGCCGAGGCGATGGCGGCGATCCAGCAACTGGTTGATCTGGGTTACGTCGCGCCTTTAGGTGATGATATTCAGGCGACGATCAAGCAGACCTTGCGTGATAACAAGGTGAATCTGGTGTTGTCGGTGTTCGACAGCCGACGCGCCGAGCAGGCGGAGCCGATCGTCGAGCAGCTTCTTGAAGAATACCCGGACGATGGGCACATCCTGAGCATCGCGGCGCGGACGCTTTTAGTGAAAGGCGAATCGGCACAGGCTCGTGAGTACATCAATCGAGCGATCGAGCTGGATGAGCGGACGCTGAGTTTAGTGAGTCTGCTGGCTGAGGCGGCGATGATCGATGGCGATTACGAACAGGCGGCGGCGCTCTATCGTGAACTGATCGATCGGGGCATCGGCGGGTCGGAGGCGCTGGGTGCGCATTGCCGGCTGGGCGATGCTCTGGTGCGGCTTAATGAACGTGAAGCAGCGGAAGAACAGTACCGGATGGGATTGACGTTCGATCCGGATTACGCGCCGGCGCATCTTGGGCTCGGCAAGCTGGCGCTACATCGCGGGGATGCGGAGCCGGCGGTGGAGCATGCGATGCACGCGGTGAGTCTGGTCCATGCGTACCCGAAGGCGCATTACCTGCTGGGCCGGGCGCTTGCGGCGGCGGGGCGGCTGGAAGATGCGGTGACGGCGTTTACGGTTTGTGCATCCATGGCGCCGGGGCTGCTGCCTTGCATCCGTCAGTTGGCGGAGTTGAAGGCGGAATTGGGTCATGCGGATGCCCAGAAGTATGCGATGCGTTTTGCATCGTTAAGCAGTATGCGAGCGCGGCCGGAGGCGGGGGATGACGGGGCGGGTTCGGTTTCAGCGAGTCAAAGTCAAGGAGCGGCGGCGTGTCGGTAACAACGACGAATGCGAATATCACCCCGGCCGGTCGCATCCCGATGCGGGTGCGGGGCCAGGACCATAGCGAGACGAGCGCTCACAATCGTTTGCTCGTGTGGGAATTGCTTCGGCAGCACGGCCCGAAGTCGCGCAGCCAGTTGCGCGAGATGACGCAGATGGGTAAGTCGACGTTGACATATGTCGTGCGTGATCTGCTTGAACACAATCTTGTCAGGCCCAAGGGCAAGCGCAAGAGCGATACGGTCGGCAAGAAGCAAGAGCTGATGGAGATGAACCCGGACTACGGCCGATTCGGCGGGTTCTTTATCGAGGGTTCTGAGATTTCCGTGACGGTGGTGGATGCGGCGGGTAATGAAGTCGATCATCGTCGCGTGCCTTACGGTGAATCGATCGAAGATGCGCTGAACGTGATTGAAGATTACATGGGCGGCGTGGTTGCGGTTGATAGTGAAAACGAGACGCCGATCGCGGGCCTTGGTTTTGCTGTGCCGGGGATCACGGACTTTCGTTCGGGCAGGATCGTGCAGTCTTGGCGTCTTGGTTTGTCGGACTACGACCTTGCGGGGAAGGTGAAAGAGCGCTGGGGGATGCCTTTGATCGTGGAGAACGATGTGAAGCTTGCATCGTGGGCCGAGGCGGAACACCTGGGCGCGGGGTTGCCTGATTCGATGATCTTTCTGGCGCTGAACGCGAGTTCCGGCAAGAGCGATTCGTCGGAGTTGTACGGCATGGGCATGTCCGTGATTCAACACGGGCAGTTGCAGTCAGGCGCGCATAACGGGGCGGGCGAGCTGGACGGGCTGCGATCGATGATCGGCGAGATGAAGTTGAACCACGAGCAGATTCAATTACTCGGTAATGAAGATGCGTCGCTTGATGAATCGCTGGAGACGTTTGTCGATCAGTTCAGCAGGCTTTTGAGCATCCTTGTCGACCTGGTTGATCCATCGGTGGTGGTGCTGGGCGGCAGCCTGGAGGTTACGAACCGCACGTTTTTCGAGGCGCTTAATGAGCGTGTGATGAGGCAGCGTGTGTTGCGTAACTGTAAGGAGTTGACGGTTCGGCCTAGCGCTCACGGCGAGCGAGGTGTGTCGATCGGCGCGGCGATGCTGGCAAGGCGGGCGGCGGTGCGTGAATCGTTTATGAACCTGGACAATTGATTGAACCTGACGGATCGGGTTTGTTTGTGATGAATAAGAGCAAGAGCAACATGAAGGGCATGATGAATCGACTTTTTTCGCTGATGTTGATGCTGGTGCTGGTAGGTTGTGCAACGATGCCTGCCCACAGCGAGGCTGGCGCGGAGGCGGAAGTGGCGCAGAACAAGCCGATCGTGCTGGTGTATCTGCCGGGCTGGGTGCAGACGACGCCGCAGATGCTGCCGCTGGACAAGCTGACGCACATCTGTCATGCGTTTATCAAGGCGGACAGCGAGGGGCATCTGATTCTGGAATCAACGATGCCTAACAAGCCCGTGATCGATGCGGCGCATGAATACGGTGTGAAGGTATTGATCTCGATCGGCGGATCGGAGAGCGATGCGTTTTTGTCGCCGATCACGCAGGATGAGAAGAAACTCGACACGTTTATCAGCGAGTTGATGAAGTATGTGAAGGAAAACAACTACGACGGGATCGACCTGGACTGGGAGTTCCCGACGTCGGATGAGTCGGCAAAGGGTTTGATCCTGATGATCGAACGCTTGCGCGACGAGATCGAGAAGCTGGAAGCCAAAACGGGGCGGGATTACCTGTTGACTCGCGCGGTCGGCGGGGCGTGGGCTTACACGAAGATCCCGACGGAGGTGTTCAAAGATAACTTCGATTTTCTGAACGTGATGTGTTACGACAGCACGGGGCCTTGGGCTGAGCTGGTCGGGCATCATGCGCCCTTGACGGCATCAAGCGAAGGCAAGAAACATAACGTCGCGACGGCGGAGCAGACGCTGAATCATTGGCTGGTAGAGCGCGGTTTGCCGGGGTCTCAATTAGTGATGGGGATGCCGGCGTACGGGCGCGGCTTCCGGGGCGCGCCGATGTTCGGCGCCGTCGAGAAGAACAGCGACGCGCACACGGTCTACAGCTACGCCCAGCTTATGAAGATGAAGGGTGAGGGCTGGGAAGTTAAACGCATGGATAACGGCGCGCCTTGGTTGGTTGCGCCTGATGGATCAGAGGTCATCGGTTTTGATGACCCGCAATCGGTTCAGATGAAGTCTCGGTGGGCGATGCAAAAGGGATTGGCGGGCGTGTTCTTCTGGGAAGTGACGCACGACCGGATGCCTGACAATTCGCACCCGTTGGTCGAGGCGGCCGCGCAAGCGGTCAATGAGTCAGCCGATGCGAGATAACCGTTAACTGTCGTTGATTCACGACGACATCACAGATAACCGGACATGCGCTTAGAGCGTAGCGCCTGTCGTACAAACTTTCGGATTGGAGTCAATCATGTTGGTTCACACACGGCATCCACGGGCAGCGTTTACCTTGATCGAATTGCTTGTCGTGATCTCAATCATCGCGCTATTGGTGGGGATCCTCTTGCCTGCGCTGGGCGCGGCGAGACGATCGGCGCAGGATTTGAAGTGTCTGTCGAATGAGAGGCAGATGTTGATCGGGTTCTTCGGATATACGAGCAGCTCGAAAGGCATATTGCCGATCGGTATCTATGCGTGGGGCGTGCCTGCAGAGGAGCAAACGAATTGGGCGTTGTTGATTTCGGATTACATCCAGCAGACGGGATCGCAGTACACAGATCAGGAACAGGTGAGTGAAGCATTCACCTGCACGGCGGTGGATAAGGGTGAGTTTAACCAGGACGGTTGGCTTCACTATGGCGGTAGTCATCCGATCCTGACAAACCAGCGGGACGGCTATTCGGGTGGCGACCCTAAATGGGGTCGGCCGTTAAGTGTTGACAGCCAGAGTCGACAATCCGAACTCATTCTCGCGGCCGACGCAACGATCCGTCCGCCCTCGGGTTCATGTCTTGCGTTGATATCAAATACCGACAAGGGACGTGTTAACTCGACCAGTGATGACCGGTACTTGACGCCGGGTGACCTGACAAACGATGAGCCGCCGGACTTTTTGGAAAATGTCGATACGGTCGCGACGGCGGGCGAGTTCCGATTCCGTCATGCGGGCGATGTGAATACGAACGTTGCTTACATGGACGGCCACGCGGGGAACCTGAATCAGCAGTCGCTGGTAAGGCGGAATATTTATCCCGACAAGCCTTGATGCTTGATCGGGTGTTTATGGGTCCGGTGGTTTTTATTTTCAGTTTGTGAGTTTTATGGATACGCAAGTAACAATTGAGAAGCGTATGTTGCCCCGGCCGAGGTCTTGCCGGTGGCACGGGCGGAGCGTGGATCGGGCGGTGTTGCGGAAGGTGTCGCGTCGGATCGATTCCGGTTTGGTCGAGCATGAGCAGGGTTATCGCATTTGCTTAAGCGAAGACGGCGTGGAGATTTTTGCGCACGATGCGGCGGGGATGTTCTACGCGACGCAGACGCTTGAGCAGATTGAGATGCTGGTTGGTCATGAGGTGCCTTGCGGCGAGATCGATGACTGGCCCGACTTTAAGGTGCGCGGGTATCTATTAGATATCAGCCGGGACCGCGTACCGAGCCTGGGGATGCTGTGTTCGATCATCGACAAGCTGGCGGCGTGGAAGATCAACCAGTTGCAGCTCTATACGGAGCACACGATCGCGTATCGCGGGCATGAGGCAGTGTGGGGCAAGAGTTCGGCGCTGACGTTTGATGATCTTCAGGTGCTGGAAAAGTACTGCAAGGATAAGCACATTGATTTTGTGCCTTGCCAGAACCTGTTCGGGCACATGCAGCGCTGGCTGACGGTCGATGGGTATAAAGGATTGGCGGAATGTCCTGATGGCTGGGATACGCCTTGGGGGTATCGGTCGGATGAGCCGTTTTCTTTGAACCCGAGCGATCCGAGATCGATCAGATTAGTCAGTGATCTCGTCGGGCAGCTTGCGCCGCGCAGCGGATCGAGTTTGTTCAATATCTGTTGCGATGAGACGATGGACGTCGGGCAGGGCAAGAGCAAGGACCGTTGCGAGCGCGACGGGCGCGGCGTGGTGTACCTGGAGTTTTTAAACAAGGTTTGCCGGCACGTGCGCAGCTTCGGCAAGACGCCGATGTTCTGGGGCGATGTGGTATTACATCATCCTGAACTGACGGAGCGTTTGCCTGATGAAGCGGTGCTGCTTAACTGGGGGTATGAAGCGGGGCATCCGTTTATGGAGCAGACTCGCATGTTCAGCGAAGCGGGCGTGAGGCAGTATGTTTGCCCGGGCACGTCGAGCTGGTGCAGCCTGGCGGGGCGCGGCGAGAACATGGTGTGCAACATCAGCGCCGCGGCGGAAGCGGGTTTGGCTTATCGCGCGGAAGGCTTTTTGATTACGGACTGGGGGGATTACGGGCACTGGCAGCCGTTCGTCGTTTCCTGGCCGGGCATTGCGTATGGCGCTGCGGTGTCGTGGGCGACGCAGGCGAACCTGGATCGTGGCGACTTGCCCGAGGTGCTGAACGATCACGTATTCAAGGATAAGACGGGTCGTTTCGGCGAGGGGTTGTGGGCGCTAAGTAATGTGTATCTGCAAGGCGGGCCACAGGTGCCGAACAGCACGTGGTGGTTCGACTTTTTGCGCAGCGCGAATAAGACGTTCACCGGCGGGGTGTGGGACAAGTTGAAAGTTGAGCATGCGGAGCAGGTACTTACGGCACTGGATTGTGTTCAGTTGTTGATCGACAAGGCGAGGCCGACGTATGACCAGCCGGCGCTATTGACACGTGAGGTAAACTGGTCGATCGGGATGATACGCTGGGTCAGCGAACGCATCTGTGAAGGCGCGGGGCTGAACGGCACGACGCCGAGTGAATGGCGCCGCTTTGCCAGGCAAGGCGCGGTCTCGGCGTTTGATGAGCTGGTCACCGAGTACAAGGCGCTATGGATGAAGCGTTGCCGGCCCGGCGGGCTCGTCGACTCGGTGGGTAAGATGACCGGTTTGATGCGGACGCAGGAGGAAGCGTCGGTCCCGGTATGAGGTTGAGTGTTTTTTATTATCCGCTTTGGAGTAGTTTGATGTTGAAGTTCGCAGTCCTGTCGGCGGGGGTGTTGGCGATCGGTTTGAGCGCGGCGGCGGAGGCGCGCACGATCGAGTGGTCGGGCTATACGTGGTCCGTACGCAACAGCGGCGGCGCGCAGCAGGGGCCCAATGCGAACGTCTGGTCCAACAGCACGGACAGCGTCTGGGTCGATGAAGAAGGCGATCTGCATCTGAAGATCCGCAAGGTCGGCAATACGTGGGTCGCGGCGGAGATCGACCTGACCGAGTCGCTGAGCTACGGCACGTACGAGTGGGAGCTGTCGACACAATACGATCAGTTAGCGGACAACGTGGTGATCGGTTTGTTCACGTATCAGAGCCCGCAGTCAGTTGCGAACCAGACGAGTGGCTCGGTGGGTAACGGCGTCGCGGATACGCCGCACGAAATCGATATCGAGATGACCGGCGACTGGGGCAGCGGCAACCTTTATTACACCACGCACGATCCGGATGTGACTTCGCCAAGTAAGAACTTCTACCAGGCGCTGGGAGGCGACTACACGACGCACCGCTTCACATGGGCGCCGGATTACATCCATTGGAACAGCTACAACGGCCACGTCGCCGGGATCGCTCATCCTGAGTACCCGATCGTCGAGCAGCGCCCCGGTTCGGGCAACGGGCAGATCGCGGAGTTCCATTACGATGGGCCTGTCATCCCGCAGGACCTCAATGAGATCCCGATCATCAACTTCTGGATCACCAACAACAACGCCAGCACCGCCGGCCCGTTCGACGGCCAGGAGCAGGAGTTAGTAATCCACAGCTTCACTTACACGCCATTGCCCGAAGACATCCCCGGCGACATCAACGGCGACGGTTTTGTCGGGCTGGATGATCTTGACATCATTTTGAATCACTGGAACGAAGGCACGCCGCCGACCGGCGGTTCGCCGAGTATCCCCGAACCCGCGAGCGCGACGGTGTTGGGCCTGAGCATGTGCTTGTTTGGTTTACGTCGCAACAGATAGCGATCGGCCGATCATACAATCAACAACATGCACAAGGATAAACACACGTCACACACCCTCTCCCCTTGGGAGAGGGCCGGGGTGAGGGCCGTTGTGTATCAGGCGCGTGTTGTTTATTTGCAGTCATGTTCATTGGATGTGAAAGCAGCCTTGGTCTGCTCGCACAATCAACCCGGCCCTCACCCTGACCTACGCCGGGGGCTCCCGGGGGAGAGGGGATAATAGGTTCAGGCTCCGGATACCTCATGCTATAATCACAGCATCATGAAACTTCCGGAGCACGGTTATGGTTCAGCCGCCTGAGTACAACAATCATTTGCCGCTTCTAAACAAGAGCTTCTTCAAACTCATCACGATCATTGTCGGTTGCATTCTGTTGTTCTTGCTGATCGCCAGCTTGATCCTGGCTGCACTCGGATCGGTACGCAGGTCCGTACGTGATGGCAAACTCAGCGCCCAGGTGCGCGGGATTGTTCAGGGGATGGCCACTTACGCCGGCGACCATAATGAAAGGTTCCCGGGCACGGACAGCAAAGGTTTCCTGCTTCGCGATGTCGACGGCGATAGCGCGGATTGGATGCCTTTGACCAAGCACGGCGGAACCATTGAAGGCCGGTTCTGGCTCATGCTCAATAACAACAACTTTTCGGGCGATTACATCATCAGCAACGCTGAAACGAAAACCACATGGACCACCGGCGAAGTCAGTTCCGCTCACTATTCCTATGCCATGCTCAACATTCACAGCGACGGTAACGCGTTGGCAAGCGATGTCGTCCAGCCCGACCAATCCGCACGAGCCCGCGAATGGAAAGCAACGGTCGATGCCCGCGCGGTACTCCTGTCTGATCGCGCGCGTATTCCCGGTGGGAAAATCGGAGATAACTACGACAAGATCTACAGCATCTACACATCAGAAGAAGAGCAAGTGTGGGCAGGCAACGTCGCTTTCGGCGACGGCAGCGCCGGGTTTATCACGGATACCCTTGTCGATACGTATTGGACTAACGGCCCCGGCGTCAAAGCCGACCGCCTCTTCGCAAAAGATCAGGACAGCAGCCGAAAGATCGGTAAACTGATTCACCCCAAGTCGACTTGGGATGATGCCGCCAACGCGCTATTGGGGTATACGTCCGTCGGGTATGACGACGGCGATATCGCGAGCGAGTAGGGGGCGGTGAGATTGATTAATGTGCGAGTGAAATGGATGTGCGAGTAAACTCGCACGCTAAACGGGGGGGGATTTCGGTAACCGTCCTGCACACACGCACACCCGTTTAGCGTCGGAGCTTGCTCCGACGTATGCGAGCTATCACACCGCGGCGAGTTTTCGCATTTCTTCGACGTCGCGCATGGGGGGATTGCCGAAGTGGCGTTTGTATTCTCGGCTGAAGTGTGAGGCGTCGTCGTAGCCGACGCGGTAGCCTGCTTCGGCGGCGTCGAGGCTTTCGTTGAGCATCAGCCGGCGCGCTTCCTGGAGGCGCAGTTGTTTCTGGAACTGCAGCGGGCTCATGGCGGTGACGGCTTTGAAGTGCGCGTGGAAGCCGGAGACGCTCATGCCTAAATCTTTGGCCAGGCTTTCGACGCGCAGGGGTTTGTCGAAGTTATCGCGCAGGGTGCCGACGGCACGTGCCATGCGCGGCGATTGGCCGCCGAGGGTCGCGAGATGTCGCAGGCGGTCGCCTTGCGAGCCGGTGAGCAGGCGGTAGATGACTTCGCGTATGACCAGCGGCGAGAGGATGCGGTAGTCGTCCGGCGTTTCGATGAGTCTTACGAGGCGCAACGTCGCGTCGAACAGGTCCGCATCCATGGGGCTGACGTCGACGGCCTTGATCTTGCCTTCGTTGCTGGGGTTGACGTTACCCGACTCGACCATAACGGAGGTGACGATCGCTGGGTCGAGCGCGAGCCTGAGGCTGAGGTAAGGTTTTTTTGTTGATGCTTCGGTGACCTCGCCGACCAGCGGCAGGTTCATGGTGCTGATGAGGTACTGCGCGGGCGCGTAGCGGAAGACGTCGTCGCCGATCAAGCAGACTTTGCTGCCCTGCGCGATGACACACAGCGAAGGCTCGATGACGCCGTGGACGGGCCGGCCGGGTTTTGAGTTGCGGTAGAAGAAGAGGCCGGGCTGCGGTTCGAGGTCGCCATCTTCCTTGAGCGTGCGGGTGATGCGGTCGGTCAATTCCTGCAGGTTAATCTGCATGCGCTTATCGGTGGCGTGTGACTGGGTGTTCTTCATGTTGCGTATTGTGGGGGGATTGACCGTTTGTTCAGTCTGTTTTGGAGGATTATACAAGCATCTTCGAGAATCGTTTCATTGTCTAAGCGTGTTTATGCCTTATAGTTAGGTCGTAGCGCCAGACGCGGCGTGTGATCCTGTATCCAGTCTGGACATTCATGCAATAATAGTAACGCACAGGTTGCTGTCATCGCTGCGCAGGCGGGGACCCACGTGCTTTGGATTCATTGATCGCGTGGATTCCCGCGTGCGCGGGAATGACGGCCAGTAATAACGCAAATGGTTCTAACACTGAAAGACTGCTACGATTGATACGAAAGATTCGAGAGGTCAGATCATGAGCGAGAATATCGAAGGCAAAATCATTGTGATTACGGGCGCGAGCAGCGGGCTTGGCGAGGCGGCGGCGCGTATGCTGTCGGAGCAAGGCGCGACGGTGGTGTTGGGGGCGCGGCGCGTTGAACGGTTACAGACGCTGGTCGATGAACTGGCGGGTAAGGGCGGTGAGGCGATCGCGCTACAGACGGATGTGACCGATCGCGAGCAGGTCCAGGCGCTGGTGGATGCGGCGGTGGAGCGGTACGAGCGGATCGATGTGATGCTCAACAACGCCGGGCTCATGCCGCAGGCTCCGATTGAGCGGCTGAAGATTGATGAGTGGGAGCAGATGATCGATGTGAACATCAAGGGCGTACTATATGGCATCTCGGCGGCGCTGCCTTACATGATCAAGCAGCAGTCGGGGCACATGATTAATGTGTCTTCGGTGGCGGGCCACAAGGTCTTCCCGAATGCTGTGGTGTATTGCGCGACGAAGCACGCGGTGCGTGCGATATCGGAAGGCTTCCGCGAAGAGATGACGCCGCACAACATCCGCTCGACGATCATTTCACCCGGTGCGGTGACGTCGGAACTGCCCGACAGCATCAAGGAACAGGACATCGCCGATGTGATGAAGCCGTTTTATGCGAGTATCGCGATCCCTGCGGATTCGTTTGCGCGGGCGTGCGTGTTTGCGATCAGCCAGCCGGAGGATGTGGATGTGAACGAGATACTGTTCCGTCCGACGAAGCAGGCGAGATGATGACGGTGAATCGTGGCGAAGTAAAAAGATAAATTCTGGTCGCACGGTGGGGTGGATGTCGTGTGTGATCAGGACGCGTCTGCGAGACCGAGGCGTAGTTGGTATTGGCCTTGGTCGGTGAGTAGTCTGCCGACTTCTTTGACGGTGTTGCCTGTGAGCGGGATTTCCGTGGTCATAGATGGGCCGTCGTCCATGCTGATGGTGAGTTTCAGCCGCATGGTGTTGTAGCCGTTGTGAGGTGGGTTGACCTTGATGGAATAGCGTACGGGTGGGCCGTCGGGGCGTGGGACTTCGAGGGTGATGTCCTGGCCGGGGAACAGGACGAGGTCGGTTCGGATGATGCTTCCATCGGGGGCTTCGAGTGATAAGCGGGTGACGAGGGGTTCGGACGTATCGATCGGGTGGTCGGCGAGTCCCATGCGTGCATCCTGACCCGTGACGGCGTACCAGCCGGCGCGGCCGTCGTAGAACCCGGCGAGTTGCGCCAGCAGGGCGCGTTGCTGTTCGGGGTCTTTGGGCAGCCAGACGGAGGAATCGATTGCGTTGATCGTGTTTTGTGAGTTGACGCTGTCTTCGTCGGACCACCAACTGATGCTGAGCATCCCGACGAGCAGGACCGCCGCCGCGGCCAGGCCGCCTGCGAACCCGGTGATGAATCGGCCTACAAAAGCCGGCCGGTGTTGCTTTGGCGTGACAGGTGTCTTTTCAATCTTGTTGATCAGGCGTTGCTGGAAAAGCTCAGCGCCGCCCGCCGGTTCATCCATCATCTGATCGGGCGCGGCAAGCGCTTGTTTGAGCCGTTGCAGTTCTTCCAGACGTTGGGCGAGCGTATCGTCGGTGTGCAACCGCGACAGCGCTTGTTCAAGCTGTTTAAGTTCAGCCTGATCCATATCAAGGTTGAGGATCAGTCGAATCGCATCATCATGGGAAATGGATTCATTCATCGTCTTGCTTCCTTCCCGTCGTCCTCGGTCATCCACTGCCTGAGCAGTTCGAGGCCCTGGTGCAGCCGGGTGGATACCAATCCCGCGCTACAGCCCAAGGCTTGTTTCACCTCGTTGCCTGACAGTCCCTGCATGGTCCGCATGACCACGACGGTCCTGATCGGCTCATCCAGTCTTTCCAACATCGAGGCGATGTATTCACGATTGTCTACCAGTTCATGAGGGTTGTTGGCGTTTGCTTTCTGCCATGCGATGGCGTTGTGTTCTTCTTTGGCGTCGCGATGTCTTTTGCGCTTCCTGAGGATGTCCAGGCTTTGGTTGACGATGACGCGCGTCAGCCAGCCGGTGAGTTTTTCGGGATCGCGGATCGTGTCCTGTGCGGTCAGCGCCTTGAGGTAGGCGTACTGGCAGATGTCCTCGGCTTCGGCCGGGTCACCGACGATCCGCTGGGCGATGCGAAAATGCGTGAGGCCATCACAACGCGCACGTTCGACAATCGATTGTTTCCACGGATCGTTAATGTCTCGGCTCCCGTCAAATATCGGCAACGGCCTCAACCTGTAAGACGTCGGCGCTTCGGGATTTTTTACCCCCGGCAGGGTTCAGGGGCGAATTAACCCCTTTTTCGGGATTATAAAGCGAATTTGCCCCGGGTCGTAAAATCCACGTGGGGTTTGACGTCATACAGGGTGAGACCTGATACCGAGGTCCGGCCGTCGCCCGTTTTTTTGCATCCTGCGTTTTCCGGGGGACGCAGTGTGTAGAAGATCCCACATTCGGTGCGACGGTCTGATAGTCCCGGAGTCGCCGGTGCCGTGCTTGACGGCCGGAACTCGGGATTGGGTCCGGCCGATGGAGCGTTTAGAATGGCTCAAGTACAAATCACCGAGATAGGGTCCTGTTGTGATGTACCTGTCATACACCCGATCCGGAGAGGCATTCATGGAATCGCATCTTAATATCAGCCGAGTACTTCTGAGCCTGCTGCTTTGCGTGACCCTGGTTACATCGGTCGCGCGGGCCCAGGAGGAGACGGCCGAGCCGACCGCGGCACCGACGGATATCCCCGTGGCGGTGCTCGGTTTTGATGCGCCCGGCAACGAGGCGGGGCAGATAGGCGAAATGGTCAACGACACGATCGAAGTCATGCTCTCGGGTACGGGACAGTTCAGGATCGTGGACCGCAGCTCATTGATGCACACGCTCAGCGAGCAGGGGATCAACCTGTCCGGCGTGACGGATACACAGAACGCGTTGAAGGTTGGCCGGGTGGTCGGCGCGAAACTGCTGGTGACCGGCAAGGTGTTTGAACTGGGTGAAAGCCGGATGCTGACCGCGAAGGTCATCGGCACGGAAACGACGCTGGTTGAAGGCGTGCTGGTGAAGGGCGAGCTTGATGCCCCCTTGGATGCGATGGTGTTTGAGTTGGTTGAGAAGTTGACGGAAAAGATCATCGCGAAGGGGCCGACCTTGATCGCGTCGCCTGATCCGGTCGATCCGATCCCGGCGTTGATTGAACAACTGAAGGGCCGGGAGTTGCCCGTCTTTGCGGTGGTGATCCCGGAGGAGCACCGTAACGGGTTGGCGCCCGTGGTTCCGCCGGACCCGGCGGTTGAGACCGAACTGAAGATGCTTTTGATCAATGCCGGTGCGGATGTGCGCGACGTTAAGGACAACGCGCTGGCGGACTGGGTTGAGGAATATGCAGCCGGTGGCAACCCGGCGTGGCCCCGCACGTTGGAAGGGGTGAACGTGATTATCGTCGGCGAAGCGTTCAGCGAATCGGCCGGCTCGATGGGGGACTTGCGTCTGGCGTCTGCACGAGTCGAGATCAACGCGATCGCACGCAAAGACGGGCGGATCGTTCACGCGGATCGCGCGACAACCCGCGCGGTGGACCTGGCCGACGAGATCGCAGGCAAGACAGCGCTGCAAAAGGGCGGGCGCGTCATCGGGGAGCGTTTGCTGAGGTACCTGGTCGATTCTACCGAGGCAGGCGACGATGCTCAGTAGTCGCTGGCAATGGATCAAGCTGTGCATTGCAGTGGCTTTTTTTACCATCGCGGTTCTGAGCCTCTACTACAACGCCGACTCAATCAAGAAGTACGGCTTTCCCAAGCGATCCGCACCCAGAACCACAACGACCTCGCCGTTCGCAAAACGCGATCCCGCTGCGCCGCTGGTGATGAGCAGGCATGCCGAGCAACCGCCGATCGAGCGTCAGAAGAGGCCGCAGTATCCGGACAGGCCGACGGTTGCGGTGCTCGATTTTGGTGTCGATCGTGACACGTATCTTGGCGAGCAGACCGCCATCGGGATTTCTGAATTGGTCCGTCAGTTCCTGGCGGATGACAAGGCCTATCTTTTTGTGGATCGCAGCGAGATCGCGCGGGTCCGTGAAGAGCATGAGCTGGGATTGTTCGCTACCTCCAACCCGGCGGACCGTTTGGAGCTGGGGCGATGGCTGAAGGCGCACCTGATCGTGTCGGGTCGGTTTGTTGATGTCGGCGAGCCAACGCAGTCGCTGGAGCTGTCGGTGGTCGATACGACAACAGCCGAGCGTGTCGTGAAGAAACGGATCGCGTATGAGCAATCGTTAAACAGCCTGATCCGGGTCAGCAGTGCGCGCGTGCAAGCGTTGGCCGAAGACGTGAGGTCCATGCTCGGCGAGGCGCATCAACGGCTTGTCGAAGCGCGCGACGCCCGAATCGTGTCGCTGCTGTTTTTCAGGAATGTCAGTGTTAACGATCGCCTGGATCATCTTGAGTTTACCTTGCCGCAGCGTCTGTCGGAGTTGGCGGCGAACGATCCGGAGGTGCGCCTGGTTCGGCTGCACGACCCGACGCTTGCGATGGATGAACAGGAATTGATGCTGATCGGTCTTTCGGCAGGTGATGTCGATGCGTGGCAGAGGGCCGCGGACTATTACATGTGGGGCCTGATCGAAGAACAGGACCCGATCAATCCTGAGAACCCGCAGAACACAGCTATCCAGATCGATCCGCAAGACATCAAGGTGAAGCTGACGTTGATGCTCTGGCACGGCCTGGGCGACCCGGTCGAAGTGACGGAAACATCTGCTGCCCGGGATATCGATCAGGCGGTTGAGCGTGCAAGCACACGGGCGTGGCAGGTCGTGCAAGGCGAGTTGCCCGACAAGGTGTCGCTTAAGAGCCGTGATGAAATGATCAGCCTGCTGCGCGAATCTGGGGAGAAGTTGCGTGTCAGCACGGCGGATGATCCGGATAGCTGGGCGGTCAGGCGGTTTATGCTCTATCGAGACCGGTTGTATCTCGCGTGGTTTCTGGACCCGGAACATGGCGGCATCGGTGAGGAATTTACACAGTTTTACCCGGCCACCGGGGTGGATCAGCCGTGGCTGTATCTGCGTCGATCGCTGGGCCTGGTCAACCGTGTGATACGCAGACACGGTGTGTATGCATACAACCACTTCACCGGGGAGCGAAGACAAGGCAGACATATTAATGTGAGTTTCTGGAGTATCGATCGCAAAATCAACGTTTTGCAATTAATGTACAAATCGTGTGAGGGCGATAGCCGCGGTGTCAGCAACAATTGGGTCCGAGCCAACGGTTTTACGCAGGAACTGAGGATACCGCGCCTGGGTTTGCCGGCGGACATGCCTGAAGATGCGAGGCGATCGGTTCATGAACAGATCGTTTCAGAATTGATCTCACTGGGTAAAGAGATCCAGGCCTTGACCGCGGAGGTGCCGGAATCTCAGCAATCCCAAGAAGCGAACAGACTCATACTCCACGGCTTTATCAATAGAGATGTCACCGAGCTGATCATCAATCTGGATCATGCGAGCCCGGCAAGCCGGGTTGAAGCATGGGAGTTGTGGTGGCCCGTCATCGAAGAAGACTGGCGCCGGGATTATTCCGGGCCACGAGAGTTTTACAGCAAGAGCGACCGCAAGGTGGTGAACGCCATCTCAAATATTTTTACCCGGGCCGGGCTTTCAGATCGTTTCGAGCAAAAGTACGCCCCATATACCAACAACAATGCCGTGGTGGAACAGGCATTGTCGGCTGATGATAAGTCCGTGGCTTCGATGAGCCTTGATAAACAGCCTGTTGATTACGATGCAATACTGCGGGAAGTTGCGACGCTTCAAACACAGCATAAGTTGCGTCCACGTGCTGAGCAGGATCGTCCTGAGAATGTCCAGCGCGAAGTGCGTCAGACGGTATCCAGGTCTGAGCGGTGGAAGGATTTGATAGAGGACGAGACGTTACCGGCGCAGATGAGACAGCGGCTTGAGCAGAACACGCGCTTGTCGGGTGCCAGGTATCTGGACACCGATGAGCCGGCACTCTTTGTTCCGAAACATCCTGACGCGCCGACGATTGATGCGGTCGGGCTGCCGTTGATATTCTGTTTTGATAAGGATGATGCAGCACAACTGAGCGGGAGAAACAATCCCGATCTCGAGTTCACCAACATTACCTGGGCCGGCGATCGCCTGCTGGGTATCGCCGATCATAATCAGGGGTACTACAGCAATGTTGTACCGCTTCGTAAACGCCATATCCTGTCGCTTTGGCCGGTTGGATTTACGACACAACTGGTCGACAAGAAGTTGCCCCATAAGATCCATCAGGTTGATGCGGTCAGTCATGCGGGCTATCTCTGGGTGGCGACTGAGCAGGACGGATTGGTTCGGTACGATCTGAAGACCGGCTCTTATCGTGTCTTCATCGGCGATGACGGTTTGTCATCCCGCCACCTCTCGTCGCTGCACCTGATAGGCGATCGTTTGCTTGTTGAAGATACCCATCAGCAACTCACACTCATCACGGAGTTGGAGGCGGATACACCGACGATCCAGGCGCTGCACGTACCGTTTCCCGATAAGGCGAAGCAATTGCGCAAGCTTGCCGGCATCGCGGGGCATTGCGTGCTGTATGAAGAGGGCGGGGGGTATTGGTTTGATCTGGATTCCGGGCGAGTTGTGGCGGTGGCCGGCTGGCTGGCGGAGCATGCCGAATCGATTAACGCATCGGGTGATCCGGTCTGGGTCCGGGCCTCGGGGCAGCACTTCTGGGTGATGTATATCGACAAGCTGGTGAGGATCGATGCGGACCTGCAAGCCATGCATGTTTGGCCGACGCCGATCCCACCCTTGAAGGAAGTCATCATCCGGGATGATGGGCCTGTTGTGTGGTTTGGTTATAGTTGGGAAGTACCGAAGCCGTTGAGGCCGAAGCCGGTATTTGGCATGCATCCGCCCGACAAGAAGCTGAACCAGTTATCGCAGGTTGTCGTCTGGCTTCCAGACAGCGGGCGCGTTGCCGGGCAGTGGCAGGTGGGTGGCCAGATCACAACATTGACCAGCCGTTACGACAAACTTTATGCCGTTACCAAGCTCGGCCGCAGCAGCTCGGTTACAGAGTATGATCTATCCAGGTATTCGTCGGCGTTGGGTATCGACGATGCGATCATTGATCAACTCAATCGTGATGCCGCTGCGAACGAGCAACCAGACGATGACGAGGCGGCGGCGATCATGGAGGCGTACCGCGGCGACATCGATGCATTGCAACAACGAAAAACGGAAGGTCGGCTATTCGATGATGGATCGCCCGCGTCCGGAAGCATGTTGTTGTTTGCAGCGATACGGGGCGGTAGCGTTCAGACGGTGCGGTTCCTGCTGGAGTCGGGCGTTGATCCCAACAGCGTTTCGCAGCAAGAACCCTACTACAACGCGGTCATCCTGGCAGCGATGAAAGATCGGACGGACCTGCTGGACCTGCTACACGCTTATGATGCCAGGCTGGAATACAAGAGCCCATCCTTTGGTCAGGCGTTGCACGCGGCGACGCTGGCACGATCTTATGAAGCGATGCGCTGGTTGCTCGAACATGATGCACCGATCGATGCGTTGCGTGAAGGTATCAGCGAGCCGTTCGACGGGCCTGGGTCTCACTTTGAATTCATACGCTTCCGCCCGTTGATGATTGCGATCAGGCAGAACGATGAACGGGCGATCAAGATGCTTTTGGAAGCCGGGGCCAATCCATCCGTCAGCGCGAAGGGCGAGGTGCCGCCCCTGGCGTACGCGATCCTGCTAGGTCAGGAGCAAACGGTGTCGCGCCTGTTGGAATCCGGTGCAAACACGGCTGATAAGGACTTCAACGGATTAACGCCGGTGAGTTATGCGTTATACATCGGCGACACGGAGTTAGCCGAGCGCCTGATCGAGGCCGGGCCGCGGGACAAGTCTTACGCGCCCGAACTGGTTCTTGCTGCCATCTCTCTTGGATCCAGGGACCTGGTCGAGCAATTGATGGATACCGGGATCCACATCGATACGCCGTTTTTTAGTGACGGCACGTTGCGGATGAAACTCGATCTGTACCGTTTGGACAGTAGAACCACACCCGCGGCGTGGGCTGTCTACAAGCGGCAGTTTGATATTTATGACTGGATGTTTAATGAAAAGGGGATCAATCTTGACCAGCCCGTCGACGATCATCGCCAAGGCGATCTGATTGCCAGCGCGTTTATATATGTGGCTCACTTTGATCGTGCGATTGATCTTGTCAGCAAGGGTTACTCGATTGATGTGCCTTATAGATGGAGAGGCCGCACCGCCCTGATGAGCGCGGCCGAGCGAGGAAGCATCGACGAGGTGAGGCTGCTACTCCGCCTGGGCGCCGATCCGAATCATGCAGATAAGGACGGCAAGCGTGCGATCGACGTGGCAAAGGATGAGCAGGTGCGCCAGTTGCTTAAAGCGTATGAGCCGGCGGGTAGTCAGTAAAGGGCAGGCGTATGTACAAGCGATGGATAACGGGGATCGAGCAGAAGTTTGGTTGCATAACAGGCCTGCTGGTGCTGAGCGTGTTGTTGGCTGTCACACAATCGGTTCATGCCCAGCAGCGTGAAGCGGGAGTTGATCGGCAGGAACCCCGGCTGCGCGTCGCGATCCTTACGGATACTCAGAGCCCGGACCGCGAGAAACTTGAGCTATTCTCGGATTTGCTTGGGGTGATGTTACAGGAAGGCGATGGGATTGCCTTGCTGGAACGCGATCAGTTTGAAGCGGTGTTGCAAGAGATCAAGGTATCACAGCTTGTGGGTGCGGACGCGGTGTCGCAGCGCTTGCGTGCTTCTACTCTGCTTGACGCGGAGGCGTTGGTGTTGGTGCATCGGCCCGAAGGTAGATCGGACCAGATCGCTGTGACCGTCATGGAAACGAACCATGGGCTTAGGCTGGGCGGTTTTCTGATAGCTGATGACGACAAGATTGAGCGGGTATTACCGAGTATATCTGCCGCGATCCGTCAGGAACTTACGCGGGATCAGCAGGGGCTACGGCTTATTCTTGCCGTACCGCCATTCGTTGATGCCCGTCTTAATCCTGAACCTGCGCGCTTCGGTGTTCAGTTAGCGGAGGTCGTCCAAACGATGGCTGACAATACACCCGGCGTGCTTGTGCTCGAAGTCGATGAGGCCCGGGCGCTGGCTCGAGAGATGAAGTTGCGTGGGGATGACCGTTTGAAGGCTTTGCTGGAGCCGATGTTTTTAATCGGCAAAATAGCTACCTCGCCGGAGGGTGGGATTGATTTGGACCTGGTTGCTCAACGAAGTTCAAGTGAGCCGGTGTCACGCACACTCAACACGCAATCGCTAGCTGAGGCGGTCAATGCAAGTGTCCTGCTCGGTAGAGAACTCATAAAGGTGATGAGTGATTCGGCTGTGCAGATCCCCGAGGCGGATACGCCGGCACTTATTCAACGGCTTAAAGACAGTGCAGCGGAACTGACTTTGGTGGCCAGGCACGATCAGGCGCGAGACCTGCTTGAAACCGCGATCCTGCTTGACCCGGATGACCCCGTTCTGCGTGCACGTGTGCTTGATAGCTTGGTGCATCAGATATACACCATGGCTGCTTTGCCGGATACGAACGAGCATCTTCAGGCTCGGATCGCGCTGTTCGAAGCGGGTCTGGAGCACGAACTCAAAGCGATCGACATCATCCTGCGTCAAGGCAAGCCGACCCCTGAAACAAAAGGCCGAATGCCGGGCGTCAACTTTCTTAGTACCGCGACAGCATGCCTGATCAGGTTGAAGGATGCCGGTCGTGATGACAAACGTACCGAGTTGACGGATAAGTTGCGCAGCTTTTATCAGCAACTTTATCAACTTGTCATGGGGCTGGAGGAAGAGCAGCTATTCCGAGTTAATGCGAGTAACCTGGCTGTGTTGTTTATGGAGCAGCGCGGTGGCGATCGCGAAATCTATCTGTCGGAGGAACAACGCCTGGCAGTATTGCTGAGACATCAGAACGGCCCGGGGGCATCGGGTGTCGCTCGCCATCTCTGGTTCAGCCATGACGTCGTCAAGAGACGCCAGATATTCAATGGCCTGGATGTGTACGCAAAACAATTAACGCCCCGCATGCTGATGTCGCTGCAGGGCGATCGGGTCGGCTCAACGTACAACCTGTATAAAGGCCCGGTGTACCGTAGCGACGCGATTGCGGCCAGGTTGCAGACTGATAGTGCAATCCCGAAAGAGATAACGAAGCAAGATGATCCATTGCCAAAGATCATCGTTCGGCCGCTTGTCATGCGCCCGAAAGGTTCGGACGGCACACTTGAGCAGACACCGATCCGGCCGTTCGGTTGGATCGATGCAGGCGGGTTTGGAGAACTTCTCTACACGCAGTTCGTGGTTTATCTACTCACCGATAAAGACGAGATTGAGCCGGTATTCACTCTCGATCAATCTCTGCGTAAAGCCCCGGAGACTGGAGAGGCCATTCGGTTCTGGCCGCCTTGTTTTGATGGCCGGTATGTCTGGATGATCACCAGTCACGGGCCGGTACATCTGTTTGTGCTGGACCTGCAGACGCGCAGGCGGTGGCACTTTACCGAAGCGGATGACTTACCGCCGACCGGCGGGGGGGCGGCGATTGCGCCTTTGGGTATCGGTGACGTTTTGTTGGCAGGTTCCACGTCCATGAGTCCCAGTCTTGCGCGTTGCTGGTCGGCACGACTCAAGCTTGATCCCGAATCCGGTCTGTCGTCCAAGCTCATCTATCAATATATGCCAAGGGAGCAAACGCCCGACAAGATGATACTCATGAACTATGTGCGACATGCCGTCACACTCACAGACAAGACAGACCCCGCAAGGCGTGTTGTGCTTGTCGACCATCAGGGCTGGGGGGATACATTCGACTACGGACAAAAAATGATGATATCGCCCGACACGGGTGAGTCCCGTGTACTGAAGTGGGGTAAGTACAATGCTACCGGTATGGGCCTGTCGCGGTGTTTTACTGACGATGGCGTTTTTTACTTCACAGAACAGAATCCGGAAGTCACGATTCATCTGGAACTCGTGAAGTGTTACGACCCGGTGGCGGATCGATTTGTCCCGATCAGGCCCGCGTTCATCGGGCAGGGCGTCAGCGGGATGGTGCGATGGCGCGACATCTTCCTGAGCACGGACAAGCATGGCAATCTCTGGGGCGCCCGGCAAGTCACGGACATCGCGAGGTGCTTAGGCGCAATCAGTCCGGCGGTGGACGATTCTACGGATCAAATGTTCAAGAACGTTGACACGCGAGACTTCGGTGCATCCTACGGACAGACGTTTACCAACCTTATTGCGTCTCGTTATTACGGGCTAGTGGCGATGTTGCGTCACAATGACACCGACGAACGCAGAACCTTATGGATTGTTGAACTCGAACAACCACAACTTGCCAGGTTGGATGAGGATGCGGAGCCGCCCAAGGCCGCGACACGCGTTGACGATCGACTCGTTCTTCCGGTCAAGGGATCATGGAGCCTGGATGAAGCTCAGCGACTGGCACAGGCATACAGTGCATCGCTGGTCAATATCAAAGACCGTGAAAGTTTTGACCGTCTCGGATTGTTGCTGAACGGTGATGAGAAGGATAAGCGGTATTGGGTAGGCCTGGAGCGACGCGACGACACACTTCGATTTACTGACACCGGTCAATCTACATCTCGCTTGGAGGGGATTAAAGTTGATGGGCTGGCCGAAGGGCCGGTGCAGGCCGGGTGGTCGCCGCCGACCTTGACTGCGGTCGAGCCGGATGCGCGTGCCTGTGTTTATCTGCAATGGACGCATCCCGACGCGCGTGCAGATGAAGCGCAGTTGGTGTCAGACCATCCGGGGCCAGCATGGCTACCGCTGGTCAAGTTGCCGGCAGGGCGCATAGACATCGGCGCACGATACCCGGATGCGCAGTTCGCATCGATTGAACCACGAAGCACTGTTGAGATATCCGATGGCTTGTGGATGAGTCAGACTGAAGTCACCGATGCGCAATGGCGTCATGTGATGGACGACGGTCCGGTCCCAACCGATGCACCGTCACCACCCGCTAATGTCAGGGTGGATAAAGCGTTCATATTCTGTCAACGATTAAGCTTGATGACAGGGCTCAATTACCGGTTACCGACCGAGCAGGAGTGGGAATACGCCTGTCGGGCCGGAACCGAAACGGCATACGCATCGGGCGACAGCCTGGCAGACCTGCGAAAGATCGGGTGGTGCAGCTACGATGGGCAATTTGCCTCTGCGGGCAATCGCGCGTTCGTTGGATCGTTCGAGCCTAACGCGTGGGGCTTATATGACATGCACGGGAACCTACCGGAGTGGACCAGCAGTTATCTGGCGGGTGATGGCGTTCACAGCAAGCCCGGGCCCAACCGTTACGTTTCGCGCAGGGCTTATATCGTCCGTGGTGGTGGCTGGTACGACAAACCATCACGTTGCACATCAAGCGCTCGTCGTCACGGAGGCTACGGCGACCTGGTTGTCGGTATGCGTGTGGTGCTAGATACGCGTGAATCGAGCGAGTAAATACCTGCGTCAATTCGCGTGTTTTCCTTCGCTTCAAGCCCATAAACCTTCAGCTCGTGGATCTGAACGTGTGAGCCAACGATCCAGAAGATCAGGCCGTGTTGTTCGGTGGGTTCGAGCACGGGGGTCAGCGCGATGGTTTTGCCGTTGACCTGCAGATCAGCAAAGTCATCCAGTTTGGTGATACGTACTTCAAAGTCGACGGGTTGTGCGAGATCGATGTCTGGTTTTTCGTACCAATGTCCTGTAGATTTGTTTCCAAAATAAACACAGTACTGCGTCAGTCCCTTCTCATCACATGCGACATCAAAACCGAGGTTGGTTGAGCGGCGTCTCAGTTCTAACGCCGACATCTTGTCCATGTTGATCCCGTGGCGTCTTCGATAATCTCGATCCAGAAGTTTGACTTCAAATATGTTGGATAACTTCGTTTGTTGGGGCGGGGCGGTCATCGAGAACCGGATGGTCAGGTCGATATTATTGCTGGGTTTTCTGAATCCGAGGTAGCAGCTGGTGTATTCGCCTTGCGGCATGCTTATATCGGCGGAGTCGTCAGTGAGTAGGCCGTGGTCGTCGCGGCCGGTATTCAACGCAAGATCCTCTATCACGAATGCCGAGTTCATCAGGTCGATCTTGTTCATCTTCTCGGCTGATGCGACCGGTGAGGGCGGTGATGTAGCGTTGTTCTTCAGTACGTTCACCAATGTCTCAAACCGCCGGCTATCGATACCGACTTGCTCGCGCATCTGTGGGTCCATGTCGAGCAGCAAGTCGAACCGTCCAAGCGGCAGGGCGATCTTGATGATCTCGTCGGGATAGAGGCGGTAGGGGTGTTCGGCATCGACAGCGGGGACGCGCATGGCGGCTTCGACCGCGATATCGAATCGGCCCTGCTGATTGGCGATGATAGCCAGACAAGCATCCGAAAGATCATCGGGGACATAGCCCGCTCCGATAGCGTGATGCCAGGCGGTTTCCGCCAGGTCGGGGTCCGTGCTGCGCATCATCAGGCCCACGAGCACGAGTTCATCCAGGTCCTTGTTCCGATCGGGCCGACGGATATACGCCAGTTCGGGTCGGCGGTAATTGATGTGCTGTACGCCGACCAACCCCGGTGCTATCTGCATGACCCGATCTTTGCCGTCTTTTGTCACGATCCGCAACGATTGAGGTTGATTGCTCCTCTGCCAGTCGACCCACCTCGCCCAGCAAAGATGGCCGTCGATCGAAACAATCACGTCGTCGATCTGTATGTTCAGGCCTTCCGCCTGATGTCCGGGATTGATCCCGGTGACATGAGCGCCGGAAACCGGCATCTTTGAAGCTTCCAGCCCCTGTACGGTCGGCAATCTTTCCAATGCTTCGCGCAAGCGCTGACTATATGTCTCGCCGACAAGCACTTCGCGAAAGGCCGGATCATCAGTGCCATCTGTGGCCTTCTGACAATAGGCCTCTGTCATGCCAAGCAGTGTGGTTACCATAAACACAGCAAATAGTCGTTGGATCAACATGGTCACACCTTTTCTGCGATTCAAGATAATGACGCATCATACGGCCTGTTTATATTCGATGTAATCCCGTACCAGAAGGCTCGACGTTGTGTGGGCAGTGTGTCCTCTTATTCAAGTGACCAGACATGTACTTCAATGACTTTGACGCTGGCGCCGACGACCTGGAGCAGGAGGCCGAACTGATCGGGGTCTTCACGGACAGGAGACAGGGCCGCGGTGACGCCATTGATCTTTGCTTCAGCGATCCCGTTTAAATGTACGATTCTTACTTCAAAATCGGTCGGTTCGCTCATGTTGTACTTTGGATCGAAGTACGTCACGCTATTTGTACGATTGCCGAAGTCAAGATGTACGACACATTCCTCATTGATACCGCGAGCGATTCCTACGCCCATCTGTGTCATTACATTTCGAGATTGCACGCCGTGTGCCTGATCGTAGGGGATGTTGTGGCGTTTGCGGTGATCCCGATCGAGCAGATCGACCTCAAAGATATTGGCATATCCGGGCCCTTGAGGTTCGGCATCGATCGTATACCTGACAACGACTTCGATATTCTTGACCGGTCGCTTGAAACCTATATAACAAGTCCTGTTGTATCCAGGCGGGGCGCTGATACCAAACGCCTCACCACGAAGCAGCCCCTCGTATTGTAATGTGCTGGTATGGAACGCCGGATCATCCAACGCGATCGCCGAGTCCATCAGGTCGACGCGCCTCATTTTATCAGCGGCATTGCACGGCCCAATCTCGATTGTACCTAACGTTTCTCGTCTGTTGATCAGGTCACGGATGTCTTCGCTATCAATTCGGTTAATTTCGAGGTATCCGCGGGGTTGTTTGAGAATCGCTTCAAACCTGCCGCAGGCGACAGCGATCCGCATGTGATCCTGAGGGTGTAAACGGTAAGCGTGTAGTGCATCTATACCGGGAACGTTTGTAGCGATCTCGTCCGCGGTCTGTGCTTTGTTTTGTTGCAGCGCGATCAGCGCGGCGCAGGAATCGGACAGGTCGTCGGAAGGGTATCCTTTTGCGATGGCTTGTGCCCAGGCGGTTTCCGCAAGGTCGGGGTCTTTGCTGGCCATTGCCATCCCGACCAGCACCTGTTCATCGACGGTTCTCAGTCTATTGGGCCGACGGATGTATGCGAGGTCGGGGCGCATGTAGGCAGAGTAGTTGACGCCTATTGTGCCGGGTTGAATGGTGACGGATTTCGGTTCGCCGGCGCTGTTGACGAACTTCATGGTGACCGGCGTGTTCCGCCGGCCCCAATCGATCCAGCGAGGCCAGGGCAGGCGACCATTGACCCAGACGATGATACTTCCCGAGTCTATGCCGAGCGCTTCGGCCTGATGTCCGGGATTAATCTTGTTGACATAGCAGCCGACGGTTGGGGTTGGTGAAGATTCTAGCGATTCGACCGAAGGCAAAGCATCCAGGGCGGCTTTGAACCGATGGCGGTATTCTTCTGCGGATAGCTTCTCTTCAAAAACAACGCGACCGTCGACCAATTCGATGGCATGCGCTGTCACAGCCGACGTGAACAGGCTGAACAGGATGCACAGCATGGCATGGCGTAAATTCATGGCTGGTTCTCCTGTTCGTGGTTGATAAGCCCAAGCCTTTGCTTGATGTCTGACGGTGGGATGATCCGCGTTACGTCGTAGCCGCCGCCGATGTCGCTGAGGAATATCAGGCCGAGATATCTGGAGGCATAGAGCTTGTCGATTGTTTCGTAATACAGACCTGTATTGCCAAGGATGCCGACAGGCTCATATGCGTTTAACAAGTCCTTGCCGGCGAAGAGCGTCATGTCATAGCGGTTGGACCTGCCGAGCACCCAGTACAGGCCATCATGTTTTGCGGCGCTCAGGAAGCTTTCGTTGCTGCGTAGTCGGCGTTCGGGGCGCATCTTGAGTGTTTTCATATCGAATGACATAATGTGGGCGCCCGGTTCGCCTGTACGGTCTACCCTGCCGGCGCAATACAGCTTGCCATCGATCAGGGTGGTGAAGATGAGCCCTTCAGAAATACCATCGCGGGAGTACCAAAGCCTGAAGCGTTTTTCGTTCGGCAAGATCATGAGTTTATGCGTGAGGATATGCCGCGATCGATCCAGTGTGTTGGGTTGGTCAACCAGGATCACGAAATTGTTAGGATCATTCGGGTCGGTTAAGGCAACCGATTCTCCGGTATACAGGGGTCTCAAGCCCTTGGGTACGTCGGCCTGATCCGCGAACGAGGTCGCTTCTCTAAATACATCAACCCGAACCGGTTCATTGGGAGTGTACGTCACGATTGCGGACCACGCACGGAGGTTATGCCATGTGCCGAAGCTGGCGGTTACCAGTGCGCGGCCTGGGCCCAGCGGCGCAACTGAAACACCGCCATCCATGGGAGGCAGTCCCGCGTCCTGACTGAATGTGTGTGCGGTGCCGTCGGTTGGATCAATGATGATCAACTTCGGCTCATCGATAGGTAGTGCTGTCCAGACGTAGCGGCCGTCGAATGCAGGTGTACACAATTCGGATTGGCGCGTCGGGTCAAGCCAGTAATGCTCGTCCGGGTCCAGGACATAGAGCGAGCGGATCGTATCGGGGGCCGTGATAAGGAACACTTCCGTGTCATGCCAGACGAGTTCGCCGAATTTGCCGCAATCGAACCAGCCTTTGGGTCGGACTCGTCCTGCGCCGCCTCTTTGTCGATCGGTAACGCGCAGTTCCAGTTTTTCTTTTGTCAATGGGATCAAAGCGTCCCAGTCGACGGTGAGTTCGTTTGGGTGTGATCGTGAAGGGGTGACGGGTTTGCTGGACAGGTTTTTCTCTATGAAGTTTTCAACAAACGCCGATGCTTTGGGTGTTAGTTCGTTGAGCCGAGACGACACGACCTCTGCGAGAACGGGGCGATCTTTCACGCTTTGTGCATGTAGAAGCCATCGTGTAACCCGCTCCAGATCGTCGGCATCCTGTAATGCTTTAAGCGCCTCGAACCGCCATGCGGCTTCTTGTTCTTGCGTTTCGCCATACTTGCCTGCGTCAACGAAGAACCACGCCATATCGGTTTCCCGGCCTTTTACGTCTCCAGCTTCGGCAAGCATTTTGAGCTTGATGAGCATCGCGTCTCTCAGAGCACGCCGGGCCGCGAATACTTTGGGGCGAATCTGCTCGGCTAATACCTTCTCCCCCAACTCCGTATTGGTTACGTTTCTGTAGTAGTATCTCAGTACAAACTTCTGATCCCCAAAGATCAGGTAATCCATGATCTGCTGCATGTGAACCGCTTTGCGCCTGCGTGAGGAAGGGGCGAACAACGAGGCTTCTAGTTCCTGGCTGACCTGTTCGAGCCCGGCCAGGTATAGGTCCAATGCGGCGTTTGCTCTTTCTTCAATAGGCCGTCCGGATGCCTCATCGAACAGGATGTGCCAGACAACATGCCGCATCAGCTTCAGGGATTGGCCCGTGATCGCTGGGTTATCCGGTTCGAGCAGGTGTGCGACTTGCAGCAACTCCACCGCCTGCCGCTTGTCGCCTGCACGCAGGAACGTTTGCGATCGATTCAGCAGGCGTATGTTTTCTTCTTGTGTTTGTATTTGCCCAACCTGCAAACCAGCGACTTCATTGAGCAGTTCAGGCAAGGTTTCCAGGCAGTAAACGCCTGCTTCGCTTGGGCTCAGCGCCTTGACCGAACGTTGTGAGAGCACTTGGGATGACCGTTCGATACGCAGGCTGATATTGAGTGTGTTGGGATCGGTCGGCTCGCTATCGATCTCGCCAAGCAGATAAAAAGGTGTGCCTCGCGGTCCCAATCGTTTGTCGCCTCGCAGCTTGAGTTCATGACTCAGCGCATCGGCGTCGCTTACTTCGATTAGTTGTAGCTTCGACTCACGGTCCAGCCTGCTGCGAGCCAGTTCTGCCAGTCGGGCGCCAAGTTCGCGATCAGCGCGGACAAGCCGTTTATCGACAAATGTGGGCACGGCGATGAATTGTTGTGCCGGATCGTTGATCCGCGCCAACCTGGGCTCGATCAGATCAATCAACGCATCGGCAGCCTGTTGAAGATCGGTGTCCGCGGCGATCGTGTGTGTCAGCAGCCGGATGCCACTACGCGTCTCCACAACAGCAACCGACAGCGAGCCCCGGTTGGTAGCGGAAGACCTCACCAGCACCAACGCCTCGGCATCCAGCAAGCTACCGGCGTCGATACGTTTGCCCGGCCCGTTGTCAGCGAAGAAGAGACTGAACTGGATCTCATTGATGACCGCATCAATTGCCTGTCGCTCCAGCGTCGCGATGTCCGGATGCTTACTGAGAGCCACCTGCAACAGGTCCCCGAAAACCTTCTGATCCGGTTGCACATCTGCATGGACCAGGATGCCTAACGTGACCTGCGTACCATTTGCTTTGTCGGATGTTTGTGCTGTGGCGGCTATCGCTACGGATTCACCATCACTACTGCAATCAATCGGCAGCCACACCAGACAGATCAGAATGAAGGCACATATTGTCGCGATAATCAGATGTACATCAGGTTTCACGTACACCCCCGTACTGTTTTAATCATCATGAAAGAACATTTGCCCGACATCGCACGAAGCATGCGGTCCCTATCGTGGCATTATACAACAGGCATTGATCGTGGGAGAAGACAGACGATTATCCCAAAGATATTCGTACCCAGCAGGCCGGGGAGCGGTTTGATTGGCTCCAATGGCGAGTTTTCGCTTTGCATTGGGCGGTGGTGGGAGCGCGTCGCATTGGGGGACGGTGATTTAACCGAGCTTGCCGATGTGATGAACGATATGTGTGTCCATCTTGGGGAGGCTCAACGTAAACAACAGACGAGGCGAACGCCCGATCGAATACGATGGAGCAGTTGAGACACGCCGACCCGCTTAACAGCAGTGGGGTGTCTGGCTTCGGGATCGCGCATCAGGTTGAATCCATATCTGACCGATGCCGGATGTGAATCTGATTTTATTACAATATCACGATGAAAACTAACAAGAAGCCTGCGTGCCTGATACTGATGTCGTGGATGGTTGGCTTAATAGGCATCATTGGCGCTGTTCGAGCCGACCGGGCCCAGGCGAGTGATGCGATGGCTGAATTCACGGCGTTGCAACTTCCGTTTGTTCAACATGAACCCTGGCGTTTTACAAAGTTCCCCATCATCGCCTGGTGGGGGCCTCCCGGAACCGCGACGCTCGAGGATTTTCAGCGTTACAAGGACGCCGGATTCAACCTCTATGCCGCCAATCCCGACGCCGGTTTTGACCATGCCATGCGATTCGCGAAGGAGACCGGACTAGATGTGATGCCCTTCCGGCAGGGGCAAGGCTTCATCCTTAAGCACCGCAAAGTCGACTACGACAAGCATGGCATCGAACCCGTGGGCTGGATCACCAACGACGAACCGCAGGGCCCGGCCGCGGTCATGCATTCCATCCGCGCTGTCCACGAACTGATGCGCCAGGACCCGACGCGCTGGACGCTCTTCAACATGCTTCCGCCTTTCGCGCAGGGCCAGCCCGACACCGAAGCGGTTATCGATGTTGCTGTGCGTAACGGCCTGCCGATCCTCAGTTACGACCACTACATCATGATGGCTGACGGCTCGACACAGCAACAACCGCACTTTGCACACCTGGAACTCTTCCGCCGAAAAAGCCTCGAACACGATGTGCCTTTCTGGGCGTTCGCGCTGACGGTCAAGCACGCTCACTACCGTCGACCGAGTGAGAGCGATGTACGCTACAAGCAATTCACCAACCTTGCCTACGGCGCTAAGGGGCTCTGGTACTTCACCTATTGGGGGCCAACCGATTGGGAAGGTTGGGATAAAGTCGCCATCGTCGATCCGGCCGACGGTTCGCCGACCGAGTTATACGATGTCGTCAAGGACATCAACCAAGCTGTGCTGCAGGTGGGGGACACGCTGTTGAAGCTCCGCAGCACCGCAGTCGTGCACAACCGGCCGCCCGATGCCGGCAAGCCTTTCACGCCCGACACCTACTGGATCACCGACCTGCATGCCCGCAACATCCTGATCGGCTTCTTCGAAGACCCGGAGGGTTCGCAATACGCCATGGTCGTGAACAAACGCCACGGCATGGACAAGACCGCCGCCGAACTCACCGACACCGTTACGCTTCATTTTGCTGATAACGTCGTGCGTGTTGAAGTGCTGAGTTGGCTCGACGGCGAGACCGGCGACCTGCTGATGCTGGATCACCAAGCGACGCTCAACATCGCCGGCGGAACCGGTGTGCTGCTGAAGGCAGTCGATGCCCCGACAGGCCGCTGACGTCAAAGAATGATCGCATCAAGTGTCTGACCATTTCGCTTGGAACTGACTCATTTCTGCAACAAGCAGTAATGCGCAATAAAAAAGCAGCCTTCCAAGGCTGCTAAGTACCCCCAAGGGGAGTCGAACCCCTGTTTCCAGGATGAGAACCTGGCGTCCTGGGCCACTAGACGATGGGGGCGTCCGGGCGAATTCTTAAGGATAGATAGATTCGCCCGGGCGTCAAGGTGGTTGGGTTTAAGGCGAGAGCGCTGGGTGGGATTTGATATGATTGATGACGTAAGGTGTCCGGCCCTCACCCGGGCCCTCTCCCGCGGGGAGAGGGAGATAGGTGTTTATGAACTGCGGCGGAGCTGGGATTCGGTGAGGTTAAATTCGGGCAGGTGGGGGACGAGGTCCTCTAAGAAGCGTTTGCCGTCCTTGGCGTAGCCGGCGGTGGGCTTGAGATCGGGGAGGCGCTCGATGAAGTAATGGTTGAGGCGGGCCATGAACAGTTCACGGGTGTATTTGCTTGCCATGGATGCAAGGGCGACGGGCATGTGTTGCTGCTCAGCCTCGACCATGAAGCTGATGTTCATGGCGCGTTCTTTGTGGCCGGGGTCGTACATCAGGTAACGGGAGCAGGTGTTGTTTTCTTCAACGACGTCGACTTGTGTATCGGGGAAGCTCTGCGCGAGTTGTTCGCGGTAATGCGTTCGGCCGCCCTGACGATCGATGATGACCGTGGGCCGGTGCTGGGCGTAGTGTTGCCAGACATGGAGGATATGCCGGGCGACGAATGTGAAGCTGACGGAGGCCTTGGAATGTGTCGCGGCGACCATCTGGTTGAAGCGGTCTTCAAAGACGACAGCGGCGCCGAAGCCCGCGAATTCGATGCCGATGCGCTGCGTGCAGTTTCGCAGCATGCCTGTCGCGACGGCGACTTCACCTGCGGTTTGCGCAGTCGGTAGCGTCTGCCAGGGGTAGTCATCTGTCGCGGCGTACCATGGCAGCAGGTCGGGCGAGTGATGTGTGTTGACGCCGATGTGGTTAAGCCAGTCGCTCAGGGATTGGAGCGGTCGATCTTGTGACTGGGCCAGGCCGGCAAACGCGAGGCAGCCGAGTTCAAGGTGTTTGATGCCGGCGGCCTTGGTGGTGAGTTTTTTGGAATCGTTGATGGCGATGCGGCCCGCCTTGTCGGAGAGTCGTTTGCAGACGGCTTTGCCAAGCCGCAGCCAGAGGTCAGGGGTGGGGGCGTCGTGGTCGAGTTTGGGGATGGTCAGGATGGAGCGGCCGATGACCAGGGGCCCCAGCAGTGGGCCATAGCCGGCTTCATCGATTCCCGCGTAGACGAACATTGCCCGTCACTATAACGGCGAACCGGGCTGATGGTTATTCGGCCGACGGTTGGTCAGTATTCAATGGCTTGTCTTTCTCCCGGCTGCTGCCACGCCGCTGTTCGTGCGCCATGATGAAGGCTTCGATCTCTCCACCCGACCTGACCGGGAGCACGGCAGGCACATCGAGTTCTTCCAGTATCACCTTGCCGCCCAGCCAGATATCCACGCGCGTCTCAAACGGCATCACCTGTAACTTTCCTTGCTCATTCAGTTCAAATTCATTGCCGGTATGCAGTGTCCAGTCTGCAAACAAGCTTCTGGGTGTTTTGTCCCAGGGAGAAGACACAGGCTTGCGACCCGGATGCAGTACGACAAGCAAGCTGGTGTTGTTCTTAAGGGCGGCGTATTCTTTCAGGAAGTCGTTTAAGGCATCGGTATTGCCGGTGTAGAAGAAGACGTCCTGACTATTGACAAAGTAACCATGCACACGATTAGGCCGGTTGGCAAGATCCTTCAGGCCTTGGGGCCAGTGATTTGTTCCACCGACGGGTCCCGTGTGATCTGCCCCGAGTGCGTAGGCCAATGTTGCAGCAGACAGGATCAACAGCATCACTGCCAGTAAGATTTGTCGCAAACGCATGGACGGCTCCTTGAATCCGGGTATCTATATAGTCTGACGTACGGGCCTACCTGTTGTCTGGATGGGGTGGTTCAACACCTCTCATGGTTAACAGAAGACCGTTCGGACTCAAATCTCGCAGGCGGGGCGAGAGGTTAGAGCAGCGTTAATATCGAGTTACGGCTCAAGATTTAGCGATACCGCGTCCGATAAGCACTTTTAGCGGGTTTCTAGCGCGTGTGAAAGTTAACCCGCATTGTTACTGAACCGATGGCTGGCGTGTGAGTGCATACCCAAAGCGAGTAGTGAAGCGGCCACGCGGTCGGGGGAAAGACAAGACCTCTCGGAGGCGCAGGTTGAGACGTTTGCCTACGAACACGGTTAGTCGCAGCAAGCTGGCACATCGTTGCGAGCGAGCGGCTGTCGTTGTGTTCCGGGTGCACAAAGGTCGGATCGAGTTTCTGCTGGTTTCGAGGAGGAGCGATCCGGACCAGTTCGTGCTGCCGGGCGGGCACGTTGACTACGGCGAGACACTTGCCAGGGCGGCGAAGCGCGAGTGTCTGGAAGAGGCCGGCGCAGCGGTCCGAATCCTTGGTCCCCTGGTTCGCTTCGAGCACTTCAATGCTCGAGGCATTTCAAAACTCACGATGGCGTACCTGGGTGAAGCGGAGTCTGTCCAGCCTTCGCCCGAGGGCAGGGACGTGGTCTGGGCACGCTACGACGACCTGATGGAAGGCGATTACGACGTGCCATACGCCACGCTGGATGTGCTGGACTTTGCGGCACAATGTCTGAGACAGGACATCGCTGCCTGAGCGACGGCTTGTTTTCACGGATAGCAGATTGAAGGTCAGATCACCGATCAGACGGGTTGTTCGGCCGGCTTGTGATTGTGGTGCGGCGTGAGCATAAGGCGTAACTTCACGCGCATACGGACGAGTCCGTCGCCCCAACCCTTTGTGTTTTTCAACATCGCCATAGCTCGCAGCGGCGGGTGTAGCAGATACATGTATTTGATGTGCTGCCATTGGCTGACACATGCATCGGGATACAGTGTAGGGTAGTCATAGCGTTCGAGTTGCTCGCGTGCGACCGCTTCAAAGACTTCTTGATCGCAGGTAGACATTCTACGTCGCCACTTCTGTGTGTTGTTGGTCAAGACCGGCTTTTTCAGGTTGGCGCGGTTGCGGTGGTCGGTCATGTAGTTGTCTTTGTGCGAGTGATACTCGAGCATGGACGGTGCATATTCTTCGCCGAGGTATTCACACAGCGCCCGTAATTCTTTTTCAGAATCGGCCAGCAGGTCTTCATAGCGCAACTCGTAGACACGGTCGGCCGGCAATGATTGCCGCATCTCATTCATGACTTCCAGGTAGCGCATCCATCGGATGGCAGCGGGGTAGACGAGTTTCGGTCCGAAGCGCGCGTTGATGATGGATAGCGCGCAATCGCGACCGTCGCGCACGAGGTGGATAAACTTGGCGTTGGGGAACCCCTCGTTGATGGCGCGCCAGTACGGGCCGTTGTGCGGCGTTTTCTCACCCCAGCGGGGCTTGTTCTGTATCCGGGCCCAGGCGTCCATGATCGCCTCGAAGATGCCATGGAAGTTATGCCGTTTGATCCTGTCCATGACATCATCGACTTGCGGCGGTTGCGCCCAGTCCCGGCAAACGCGCATCGACAACACATCCTTGATCAGCATGCGTCGGCGGTCCGGATCGCTGAGCGGTTCGTATCGGTCGCGGTAATCCCAGAAGACGTTGTAGATGTGTGCCTCGTAAGGAACACAGATACGCGGATGGCTGTTGAGCATCCTGCTCAATAACGACGTACCCGACCGGGCGTTGCCCAGCAGGAAAATAGGACTTGTTTTTGAGGCTGATTGGATCATGGTAAATCTGAATCCATCAACACAGCCGAACAATTATAAAATCCTGGCCCGCAGCGATCCAGTACTTCTGTCAATTTTGTCTGATTATGTCAGATACCCTTCCTGTATGATCAGTTGTAACAATGCGCTGTCAGACAATATGAGTAAACCGTTAATGGATTGGCGGGCCAGCTTTAATCGCCACTTGGCGCGTTGGACGGCCAAACTGTCTCCCCAACCCTTGATGTTTCTCATCATGGACATGGCCCGCAGCGGCGGATGCAGCAGTTTTGTGTCGCGCAGACGGTCCCATGAACTGGTCGTTGCGTCCGGGTGCAACCGGGGATAGCCGTAGCGCTGCAGTTGCTTGCCCGCCAGTGCCTCGAAGATGCGCTGGTTACGTTCGCTCATCTTCTTTTTCCACTTCTCCGTGTTCAATGTCATGACCGGCTGCTTGAGTTTTTCGTTGTTCCGACGTTCGGTCATGTAGGTGTCTTCGCTTTTGTAAAACGCTTTCATGGCCGGGTCGTATGGCTCGCCCAGGAATTCGCAGATCGCGTGCAGCGTCGTGTCTGCATCCGTCACCAGGTCTTCGTAACGCACCTCGATCACGCGCTGCGGGCCAAGCGTTTGTTTCATCACCTGCATATCATCAACATAGGCGGCCCACTTGACGGCGGCGGGGTAGGTGAGTTTCGGACCGAAGTTTGCATTGATCCAAGATAGCGCACAATCGCGGCCGTCACGGACCAGATGAATGAATTGCGCATCGGGAAAACCTTCGCTGATGGCGCGCCAGTGCGCACCGTTCTGTGGTGTCTTTTCACCCCAGCGTGGTTTGTTCCGGCTTTTCAGCCAGCTACTCATCAGCGCTTCGAACACACCGTGGAAGCTCTCGCGTTCGACGGCTTCGAGCACTTGCTCGATGCCTGGCGGGTTTTCCCAGAAACGATTGACGCGCAGCGACATCATATCCAGGGCCAACCTGCGTTGACGGGCCGGATCAGAAAGCGGCTCGTAACGTTCGTTGAACAACCAGAACGTGTTGTAGATATGCGCCTCATACGGAACCGCGATATTGGGATGGCAATTGATCATCCGACCCAGCAGGGAGGTGCCCGATCGGGGATTGCCAAAGATGAATACAGGTTTCTGCGGCTTGGACGTGGCGGACATGGCTACAACATCGGTCCTTTTGCACTTAACAATGGATTATCAGGCGGGGGATCGACTTTTATCAATCGACCGATAACAAGCCGGATGGACCAGCAATTATACGAAAAAACCGGGCACCGCTTTTTAAGCAGGCCCGGTTGGGTGTGGTTTATCAGTGATTTGAGCTTATGAATCAGAACGGCGGCGGGGGGGCGCCCTGACCGGGCTGCTGCTGAGCGGGGCCTTGCGGGCCCATCATCATCTGTGACTGGATATCTTTGGCAGTGTCAATGATGAACTTGGTCGTGTCATTGGGCACGTACAAGCGTAACGCCACGCTGTTGTCCTGCATGCCCAGGCCGGCGGCGATGGGGGGCAGGTTTTCAGGGGCTTCGACCGGCGGCATGCCGAACATCATCGCCATGGGGGCGAGGGTGTCGATCAGGCCGCTGATGCTGAGGTAACCCTCACCGATCGCGCCTTCGGGAACGGCCTTCTCGCGGACTTCGGCCACGGTGTCACCGCTACCGATGCCGTCGCCGTTCTTAGCGGCCGCCAAACCCTTGGCCATCAGTTGCTGGTCGAGGGTGGTGCTGGCGATGTAGTGGCCATCGAACATCGTGGTGTAGCCGGTGTAGTTGCTGAACATCTGCATCATGCCGGCGGCAGGGCCCATCTGCATCATCATCTCTTGGGGTATCTGCATCTGCATGGAGTACTGGTCGATCTGCACGCCGTCCAACTGCAAAGCGTTGTCGGTGTAGCTGGTGATGTACTTCATACTCGGGGCCTCACCGCCCTGGGCCATGGGCATCGCCATCGGGACAGTGGTGCCGTTCAGTTCCTTCATGCACTGCTTGACCTTTGCCATGTAGGTGTCGGGTTCCTTGACCTTGGCTGTCTGCAGGACGTTGATCATGCCGGTACCGCTCATCATGGCGGCGGGCTCCGGTGTGTAGAACACAGCGGCGCATTGCTGCATCTGAACCATCATGGGTTGGGCTTTGCGATACATGGCAATCTGCGGATCGTCTTCGGGGAAGGCGGCGAAGACAGCATCGGCGAGCTTGGTCACATCAAACGCCTCAGCGTTGAACGCCATGGCGGCGATGAAAGAACCCTGCGGCAAGCGAGCAAGTGTCGAGGCGACGCCCGTGCCGTTGCCGGGGATGTACTGCATGACCTTCGATTCCGGCTGGAACTGGCCGGCGTAGGTCAGGCCGATGCCGTGGTCGGTAATATCCAGCGCCATCACCAGGCCGTCGGCGCCTTCGATAATGGCTTTACCTGCCGAGCCGTACATGGAAATGCCCGCGTTCATGCTCTTGAGGCTGGTTTCGTCAGCCATCCCCATCTCAGCAAGCTGTGCGAACTCTTCCTTCATCTCTTCAACTTGATCTTCAAGTGCGCTGATCAACATCGGAGACATGGCTTTGATGTCGAGATAAACCGCAGCATCGCATTTTTCCAGGTATGACTTGCCCAGTTCACCGACCCGGCCGGTCAAGGCTTCGACCTTGCCGACGGGGGCGTAGTTAGCGAGAGCCTCTGCGTTATTGCCCATGATGGCGTAGCCGCCGGATTCCATGACGTAGCCGCTCTGGCCGTCGGGCATGGTGATCTCGGTGGTGCCTTCACCGGCAGGGGCGGCGCCCTCCGCCTGGAAGTTACTGACAAACGCCTGGTAATCAGTGACCGGCAGGACGATCAGGATGTCCGGCTCTTCGTTGGTCTCGATCGCGGTCGCCAGGTCCTGGATGATCACCATCGCGGAACCGGCGTCATTGAGGCCCTGCTTGATGCCGATCTCGGCCTTGAACGAACTGAGGGCGTCACCGAGTTCCGGGCTCTCGATGCCCAGGCTCTGGTTGATCATGGCGATCTTGCCGCTGAATTCGGACATGCTCGGGACGATCATGACGAATTGAGCGCCCTGGGGGGTCTTGGACAGCGCATCCGGCGGTGCGGCCAGTGCGGGTGTGAGGGCGGTCATGACGACCACGGTGGCAGACACGCCCCATGTCTTGATGCTGCGTGTCACTGATCGGACGGTTTCCATCTTCAACTCCTTATCCTTCCCGGTTCGTTGGATTGTGTAGATATCCCCTGACATCTGATGCGTTGCTATGAGCGTACCGGCGAACTTGGCCGGGGACAAACTTCGTTGGGGGATTATCTCAAAGCTATTTGACGTGCATCATACCTACTTTGTTCGTCCCAAATGGGCTAAAATGACGGGTCATGCTACCAGGTGCGGGAAAAAAAGTGGTTGTAGCGATGTCAGGCGGGGTCGACAGCTCCGTCGCCGCGGCCCTGCTGATCGAGCGGGGCTACGAGGTGGTTGGCTGTTTCATGCGCCTCGGCAGCGAGGACGAGGCCGAAATCGCCGACGGCTACGACAATATCCGGGAAGAAGCCTGCGGATCGGGTATCGGGTCTCGGGATTCGGGTGTCGGTAAATCCGGTGAATCGGGCCATCCTAACGCATCTTCCGATACCCGATACCCGAAGCCCGAGACCCGACATCAGGGCTGCTGCTCGGTAAACGACGCCAGCGACGCCAGACTGGTCGCGGCCCGGTTGGGCGTCCCTTTTTATGTCCTGAACTTCAAAAGGGACTTCGGGCGGATCATCAATTACTTCGTGCAGGAGTACAACGCCGGGCGGACGCCCAACCCCTGCGTGCGGTGTAACGACTGGCTCAAGTTCGGAAAACTGCACGATTACGCCAAATCGATCGACGCTGATTACATCGCCAGCGGGCACTACGCACGGATCGAGCGCAACGGCGACGGGCACGCACAACTCATGCGTGGGCTGGATACGAACAAAGACCAGAGCTACGTCCTGTTCGGCAGCTCGCGCGACCGGCTGGACGACATGCTGCTGCCGATCGGTGAGATGCATAAATCCGAGGTGCGTCAGCGTGCCCGGGATATGGGCCTTGGCGTCGGGGATAAGCCGGACAGCCAGGAGATCTGCTTTGTGCCGGATAACGATTACGCAAGGCTCGTCGAGCGTCGGAGCCCGGATCAGGTGAAGCCCGGCCAGATCGTAGACCGCGAGGGTAAAGTCGTCGGCGAACACCCCGGCCACCAGCACTTCACGATCGGCCAGCGGCGGGGCGTCGGCGTCGCGCTGGGCTATCCGATCTACGTCACGCACCTGGACCCAGAAGCCAACACCGTCACCGTCGGCAGCAAGGAAGACCTGTTATCCAGCGGCCTGACCGCGAGCCAGACCAACTGGCTTGCCGGCCAGACGCCCGTCGATTGGCGATCTTGCGGTGTGAAGGTCCGTTATAACAGCGAACCGACTCCGGGCCGTGTGCGTTTTACTGCTGAGGACGTGCTGGAGGTGAAGTTTGATAAGCCGATCGCCGCGGTGACGCCGGGCCAGGCCGTGGTGTGTTACGACGGGGACCGCGTGCTGGGCGGCGGATGGATAGACGCGGCGATGTAATTAATGGTTTAGCTGTGCAACGCCGATCAGATTCCAAGGTACACTCAGGCACGGGGGTATCTGGTAGATAGACCCCTTGACATGGACGGAGCGGGCATTGGCATCTGGCGAAGTGAATACGACACACACACCCAAGCAACTCACAGCCCTCCTTGAAGAGCTGGGTATCCGTCACGAAACCGACGTGCCGATCGGCGAAAAGATGACGTGGTACGGCGTGGGCGGCAAGGCCGATGTGCTTGCGCATCCGGCGGGCATTGCCCAGTTGTCGGCGCTCGCGGCCAAGTGCTACGAAAATGAGATCCCGACGTACGTCCTCGGCAGCGGGGCCAACCTGCTTGTCAAGGATGGTGGCGTTTCAGGCATCGTCATCAAGCTGGACGATCCGGCGTTTGACCAGATCACGGTCGACGGCACGAAACTGACAGCCGGGCCGGGCGTGGACCTGTTTAAGCTGGTGCTCGAATGTGCCAAGATGGGGCTGGCGGGACTGGCACATGTCGCGGGTATCCCGGCAAGCGTCGGCGGAGCCGTGCGGATGAACTGCGGCGGGGCATACGGCGACATCGGCTCAACCGTCTACAAAGTCCACGTCATGGCAGAGAACGGCCAAGCCTATTGCCGCGACCGCGACGACCTGGTCTTCGGCTACCGCACAACCAACATCGTCGCGCCCTACATCCTCGATGTTGAGTTCGACATGGACGAGGCCGACCCGCAAGAGATCGCCCGTCGCGTCAAAGAGATATTCCTCTACAAGAAGACAACCCAGCCCATGGCCGAAAACTCCGCCGGCTGCGCGTTCAAGAATCCGAACGTTCCCGTCCCGGGTTACGTGCCCGATGAAGAAGACGGCCCGCCACCACCCATGAAGCGCGAGTCCGCCGGCAAACTGATCGACGAGGCAGGCTTAAAGGGCTACCGCATCGGCGGAGCAGAAGTCTCCCAACGCCACGCCAACTTCATCTTCACCCACCCCGGCGCCAAAGCCGCAGACGTCATCGCACTGATGGACCACATCCAGCAGACCGTGATAGACCACAGCGGCATCGCACTGAAGCGCGAAGTTGTCATCTGGCCTTAAAGCCCGGGGATGGCTATCCCGGGGCGTTAGGGATACCATCAATACATGCCGGGTGGTCGCAACCCCAATGCATGGAACAACTGGTACCACGCCGTGGGAAGCACGTACGGCACCTGGTTGCGTGGCGATCCGCGAGGTTTCCGCACGTTCCGACATCGCCAGCATTTAGAGGGCGACTACCGCAACCCACCTCCGTCAGGCGTGTTCGCGCCGGTCTTCGAAAAATCAAAAACCGAACTGCGATTCCCACCGGTCAAACTCAACGCACAACAGAGGCGCATTATCTGCCGGACGATGATCGACAAGTTTAAGCAAGACGCTGTGCAAGTGATCGCGCTGGCTATCATGTCCAACCACTTCCACCTGCTGGCGAGGTTCCCGCCGTTGTCCGACGAGGTCGCGCAGCGCTACGGGAAGAGCATCCTACAGGACGGCCGCGATCCCGCCCCGCGCCACTTCATTGGCCGGGTGAGGAAGCACGCATCTTTCGTGTTGTCCGACAATCATCTCAAACCCGAAAGCCCCGTCTGGGGCGTGCGTCCCAAGATCGATCCGAACCGCGACCGAAAACATCAGATCAATATCACGTCCTACATCTACGATCATGTGAAACAAGACGGCGCGGTTTATCTGGTCAACCGAGGTTTCAACTTCGAAGTTCCCCCTAACGCCCGGGGATAGCCATCCCCGGGCGTTAGGTGAACAGAAGTTGAATGACTTACCAAGGGCTATCGATCGCCTTTGCCAGTGATTGCACAGCCTGTGCTTCCGCTGCCTTTGCTTGTTCAAGCGATGCAACCGCATCCTTGATCTTCACATCATCATCCACCATGCCTTCTTCGGCCCCTTTGAAGGGGAACAACTCGCTGACTCTGCCAAGCGCCGAGGCGCAGCGGTCGTAGGCTTCGGCGGCCTGAGTGAGTGGTGCAGAGGCGACGGGGTGTTTTTCGGCAAGACGACGAATGAAGCTGTGTGCGTAGCGGCGGGCCTGTGCGTAGCAGGCGGCGTTGTAGGCGTTGCCGAATTTGAGGGCCTGGTGCTGTTTGAGAGATTCGATCCACAGTTCGATGCCGGGGACGCCGTAGCGGTGGGGGACGCCCAGGATGGTGCCTTTGGCGAAGCTGATGGCGTTGTTGATAGCACACTGCGCGGCGATCGCGGGAAGCGGATCGTTTTCTTTCGGGCGTTCGAGGCGCGGCGTGGGGAATGCGAGTGTGTACGGCCCGCCGGGCGCGTTGATCTCGTCGAACGGGATCGGTGGTTGCTCTTCACCCGTATGGCTTTTGTAACTCTCGACAAGATACGACTCGCCATCGATGCCGACGCAGACGGCGAACTCCGGCACGTACGCCCCCCAGATCACGCAAGGCCTGCCCGCTTCAATCTCACTTTTAGCTAACTCGAACGCGGCACGGCAGTGGGCGCGTGTGCCGTCGTTGGCGTGTCCGGGTGTGTGGCAGTCGCTGCTGATGAATGCGGTGGTGGATCTACCTAACCAGCGGCCTGCGGCGGCGAGGCGCTCCCAATCGACCATGGTCGGGCCCGAGGGACAAAGTTCCTGGCTGACGGCCAGATGGAACGCGTAACCGCTGTACCCCGCCACATCGGCCTGGTCGCAGTCGACACCGAGGGCTTGCAGGCAGGTTGTGCAGGACGCGACCCACGTCAGCCAGGACGGTTGATACACCACGTTCATCGGAACCCGGACCCCAGATTGGCCTGTTGCCAACCACATGCGCGCAGTATCACGCGCTATTCAGGATGCGTCAATCATTTTTATGAGAACCGGAATCAATGGTGGATAACCTGCTGACTGGACAATAATTGCTGGATGTCTATCGTTATGACTATCAAGCAGTAACCGGTAAGGCCGGTCAGGGCGGCTGCTTAATGTCGCGGGTGGGGATGTGGTTGGGGGTTGTGATGCACCACATCCATTAGCCCGATTGGAGGTCTGCTCATGGATGTTGTACTGCTCTCACGTCTTCAGTTCGCGCTGACCGTGATGTTTCATTACCTGTTTCCGCCGTTGACCATCGGCATGGGGGTCGTGCTGGTCTATCTTGGGGCCAGGTACATCAGGACAGGCGATCCGCTGTACCGCACGGCCCAGCAGTTCTGGACACGCATCTTCGCGCTCAACTTCGCGATCGGCGTCGCTAGCGGGATCGTCATGGAGTTCCAGTTCGGCACCAACTGGTCGGCGTACTCGCGGTTCGTCGGCGATGTGTTCGGCTCGGCGCTCGCGGCGGAGGGGATATTCGCCTTCTTCCTGGAATCGGGGTTCCTTGCTGTATTAGTGTTCGGCTGGGATAGGGTCGGGCCGAAGATGCACTTTTTCTCGACATGCATGGTTGCGCTCGGTTCGATCTTCTCCTCGGTCTGGATCGTGGTCGCCAACAGTTGGCAGCAGACGCCCGCCGGCCACGAGGTCGTGCCGATGATGCGCGACGGCCAGCCCTGGATCGTCAACGGCGAAACCGTAATGCGGGCGCAGATCACGAACTTCTGGGAGGTGGTCTTCAACCCATCGACTGTGAACCGCCTCAGCCATGTGCTGATCGGCTGCTTCATCATGGGCTCGTTCTTTATCCTGAGTATCTCGGCGTACTACATCCTCAAGAAACAGCACGTCGAGTTTGCCAAGCGTTCGTTCCGTGGCGCGTTGATCTTCGCAACGATCGCGAGCCTGGCGGCGTTATTCTCCGGGCACTTCCAGGCCAAGACGGTCTATCACACCCAGCCGGCAAAGCTCGCGGCATTTGAAGGGCATTTTGAAACGGGCCGTGGTGATCTGAGTGTGTTCGGTCTGCCGGATGAGCAGTCCGAGACCATTAAGGGGGATGTAGCGATCCCCGGCGGGCTGAGTTTCCTGCTGTTTGAGAACTTCAGTCAGCCGGTGGAAGGGCTGGACAAATTCCGCAAGGAGGATCGGCCTCCTGTCATGCTGCCGTTTGCCAGTTACAGGCTGATGATCGGGCTGGGTATGTTCTTCATCGCGGTGACGCTCTTGGCGAGTTTCCTCGCCTGGCGGGGGACGCTGTTCGATAAGCGTTGGCTGATGTGGGTGTTCGTGATCGCGGTGCTCGGCGCGGTGGCGGCGAACCAGGCGGGGTGGGTCGCTGCGGAAGTGGGGCGACAGCCCTGGGTCGTGCATCCGCCGGTGCATTGGAACGATGACGGCACGCTCGTGGTCGATCCGGATACAGGCAAGGTCGCATACGACGAGGTGCAGGGCTTGCGGACAGCCGACGCGGTCAGCCCGGTGATATCCGCGGAGCAGACGCTCGGTTCGATCATCATGTTCGGCTTGATCTACAGTTTGCTGTTCCTGGTCTGGATCATCGTGTTGAATCACAAGATTCACAAAGGGCCCGACCCTGTACCTCTTGCACCGGGTAGTGGGGGGCCAAAGGATGTGATGGATACCGCGGCGCGTCGGCCCGGACATGGCGATTCGTTGACCGATACCTGGATGATGCAGGAGGTGGACCATGAATCATGACACCCTTTGCATCTTGTGGTTCGGCATCATGGGCGTGTTGCTGATCGGCTACGCGATCCTCGACGGGTTCGATCTGGGCGTGGGCATCCTGCACCCGTTCGTGCCGCGCTCGGATGAGGATCGGCGCGTATTTATCAACGCGATCGGCCCGTTGTGGGACGGCAACGAAGTCTGGTTGGTCACGTTCGGCGGGGCGTTATTTGCGATGTTTCCCGAGGCGTACGCGACGCTGTTTTCCGGGTTTTACTCGGCGTTTATGGCACTTTTGTTCTGCCTGATCCTGCGCGCCGTCTCGATGGAGTTCCGTGGCAAGTTCGGTGCCGGCGCTTGGCGTCGCGTTTGGGATACAACGTTCTTCCTCGGTAGCGCGGGCGTGCCTCTGCTGTTCGGCGTCGCGGCCGGGACGATCATGAAAGGCATCCCGCTGGATGAACGCGGTGAATACGCAGGTGCGCTGCTCGATCAGATCACGCCTTACTCGCTGCTGGTCGGGTTCATGACCGTAGCGCTCTTTGCGATGCACGGCTCGATCTTTTTGTACCTGAAAACCGAAGGCGATTTACAGAAGCGCGTGCACCGTTACGTCTGGCGGACGTTTGGTTTGTTCCTGGTGCTGTACCTGATCACGACGATGTTCACGCTGGTCGAAGTGCCCGCGGCGGTGGAGAACTTCAAACAATTCCAATGGCTTTGGATCGTGCCGGTGCTGAACGTGCTGGCGATCGCGAACATCCCCAGGGCGCTATTCCAGGGCCGGCCGTTCTATGCGTTTGTCAGCTCCTCCTGTTCGATTGCGGCGTTTGTGTTCCTGTTCGCGGCGGCGTTGTTCCCGAACATGGTCAGGGCGGCGGACCCGGCGGCCGAGGGGATGACGATCTACCACGCGGCGTCCAGTTCCAAGACCCTGACGATCGGTCTGATGATGGTGCTGTTCGGCATGCCGTGCGTGCTGGCGTACACGCTGGCGATCTACTGGACGTTCCGCGGCAAGGTCAAGCTCGGTGATCACAGCTATTGATCAGTCGGGCAGATATTTGTAAATAAATTGATTGCAGTAACTTGCGCGTTTGTCGGGTGACTGTCCGCCTGCGGATGTCAGGAACATAGAAGTCGATTTGCATCTGGGGCTGGCGTCTGCCAAAATGTGTGGCTCTAAACGGCTTAAACCGGACCGAACTTACGGACGCAAGAAAGGCGACATGCATTATGGCAATACGTATCAAAGCACGCAGCGGTGAATCAGCGGAGCAGATGTTGCGCCGCTTCAAGAAGCTGTGTGAAAAGGAAGGCCTGACCAAGGACATCAAACGCCGGGCTTATTACGAGAAGCCCTCGGAACGCAAGCAACGCGCGATGCGCAAGAGTTCCAAACGGCGTGTGCCCAATGGTGCGCCCCCTGTCACGCGTCGTCCTCGCAGCGCCTAAGCGCGGGGTCTTATCTTTACGGGGTGCTGTTCTTGGGCCCCGTGCCGCCGACTTCTTTCGTTCTCCCATATAGCTAGCAGGGTTGATTCCATGCTGCCTGCACCTATCTTGCAGAATCGTTATACTCAAGAAACGGACCATATGGTCATTTGACGACCGGTGGTACGTTTGGTGGTCCCGTATCTATCCCGTACCCGTTATTCATAAGGAATATCAATCATGTCCGTGATGGGGTCGACACTATCGGCTTGTGAGCCCGTCTCTTTTGCACCCGTATTAACGCTGGGACAAGGCATCGGGGATATCCCCCCGTTGTACTTCCTGGCGCCGATCGGGGCGGTGCTGGCTCTGGTCTTCGCCTTCATCTTCTATCTCGGTTTCATGAAGCAGTCCGAGGGGGAACCGGAGATGGTGCGTATCGCCAAGGCGGTACGTGAAGGTGCTTACGCTTATCTCGGCCGGCAGGCCAAGGTCGTTTACGCTGTGGTCGCCGTGCTGGCGATCATCCTGCTGCTGATGGGCCTGGGCGGCCTGCAGTCGAAGATGACCTTTGTGGGCGTCGTGATCGCTTCGGTGCTCTCGGGCCTGTGCGGCTTCCTGGGCATGAAGACGGCGACAAACGCCTCGGCACGTACCACCGCGGCCGCGAAGGAATCGCTGAACGACGGCCTGAAGGTCGCCTTCCGCGCCGGCGCCGTCATGGGCCTGTGCGTGACCGGTTTTGCCCTGCTGGACGTGAGTGTCTGGTTCATCGTGCTGAACGTGGTTGGTGACTTCACGCCCGTCGAACTGACCACGATTACGCTCAGCTTCGCGATGGGTGCTTCGCTGCAAGCGTTGTTCGCCCGTGTCGGTGGCGGTATCTACACCAAGGCCGCCGACGTCGGTGCCGACCTGGTCGGTAAGGTCGAAGCCGGTATTCCCGAAGACGATGCCCGTAACCCCGCGACCATCGCGGACAACGTGGGCGACAACGTCGGTGACGTCGCCGGCATGGGCGCCGACCTCTACGAGTCGTACTACGGCTCGATCCTCGCCGCGATGGCACTGGCCGCCGCTGCCGGTGTGATCATGCAACTCAGCCTTGCTCAGACGATGGCACTGGTCGTCGCGCCGCCGGCGCTCGCCGGCCTGGGCATCATCTGCTCGATCTTGTCTATCTTCCTGGTCAAGACCAAGGAAAACGCCAGCTTCAAGGAACTGCTGCACAGCCTGCACTTCGGTGTCTACGCCAGCTCGGCACTGATTATTGTCGGCTCGGCCGCGCTGCTCTACTTCCTGTTCAAGGACATCGAAACCGTCAAATGGTTTGGCGTCTGGGGTTCGATCATCGCCGGCCTGATCGCCGGTCTGGTGATCGCTTGGGGCACCGAGCGGTACACCAGCTACGAACACGCCCCGACACAGCGCATCAGCGAGCAGGCCAACATGGGCCCGGCGACCGTGATCATCTCCGGCATTGCCGAGGGCATGGTTTCGACCTACATCCCGCTGCTGACGATCGTTGTCGCCATCCTCTGTGCATTTAACTTTGCCCAGATCGGTAACGACAAATTCCTCATGGGTGTGTTCGGCGTGGGCATCGCCGCCGTCGGCATGCTCTCGACACTGGGTATCACGCTGGCGACCGACGCCTATGGCCCGATCGCCGACAACGCCGGCGGCAACGCCGAGATGACCCACCAGCCGCCTCACGTCCGTGAACGCACCGACATGCTCGACTCGCTGGGCAACACCACCGCCGCGACCGGCAAGGGCTTCGCCATCGGTTCGGCAGCGTTGACCGCTCTGGCTCTGCTTGCGGCGTATGTCGCGACCGTGCAGACGCAGTTGATCAACATGCAAGAGGCCGGGCAGGTTCTGACAATGCCGGACGGCACACCGTTCGATCCTACCACCGCCAGCCTGCCGCACGTCATGGAATACTACAACGTCACCCTGATGAATCCCAGTGTTCTCTGCGGCCTGTTCATCGGCGTGATGCTGGTGTTCGTGTTCTGCTCGATGACGATGAACGCCGTGGGCCGTGCCGCCTTTGCGATGATCGATGAATGCCGTCGGCAGTTCGGGATCATGAAGCAGGGCTTCAAGGCTGACGGTGTCAGCGACGAGGACCTGGCCGACCCGCTGAAGTGGCCTTACGAGACCACGGTCGACGGCCATCAGTATCCCGACTACGCCAACTGCGTTGCGATCTCGACCGGTGGCGCGCTCAAGGAAATGATCATCCCGTCCTGCATGGCGGTGGTCGTGCCGATCGTTGTCGGGCTCATCCTCGGTGTCGCGGGTGTCATGGGTATGCTCGCCGGCACGCTGGTCTGCGGCTTCGCCGTCGCCATCTTCATGGCCAACGCCGGCGGCGCCTGGGACAACGCCAAGAAGTACATCGAGACCGGCAAGCACGGCGGCAAGGGCTCTGACGCCCACAAGGCCGGCGTCGTCGGCGACACCGTGGGTGACCCCTTCAAGGACACCTCCGGCCCCAGCCTGAACATCCTCATCAAGCTCGTAAGTATTGTCAGTGTTGTGTTTGCGGGCCTGATCGTGAAGTTCGCTCCGATGATCGGTGGCATGATCGGCCTGGGCTGATCGGCTTTTTAAGCATTCGCACCCAATATCTGCTATAATCTCTCACCCCCGGCGGGCTACCGTCGGGGGTTTTTTATCGACCGCTTTTTTTTTATGTCATGACCGCTCAGTCTCGTGAAGACCCTACAGCCCGTGCCCTGCACCTGAACGATCGGCCCAAGCCCGCTCCCACGGGCACCGAACGCGAACAGATCGTGCGCGCGTTCCTGATTGAAGCCGCGAGACTGCTCAATGATCTGCACTGCGAAGACATTGTCCTCTTCGATGTGCATACATTAAGCGACCTGACCGATTACATCCTGATCGCCACCGGCACCAGTGACCGGCAGATCAAAGGTGTGGCCGGGCAGGTGGATGATCTGGCTAAAGAATCCGGGTTGGACCGCTTCGGCTCCGAGCGTGACGCGGATTCGACCTGGCTGGTACTGGATTACGTAGACACCATTATTCACTTGTTCGAGCCGACGGCACGGGCGCATTACGACCTGGAAATGCTCTGGGGTGATGCGCCGCAGGTTGCCTGGCGCAGAGATGCCAAGAGCCGGGATCAGACCTCTTGACGCGATGCGCCGAATCACACATCGGCCGAACAAATCAAGGAGCAATTAGTATGGCTAACCTCACACAAGTTCTGAAGAGCGAAATCGCAAGGCTTGCCCGCAAGGAAGTCAAACAGGAGATGGCCTCCGTCCGCAAGGCCGCGACGCAGCACCGCAGGGACATCGCCGAACTCAAGCGGCAGATCAAGGACCTGCAGAAACGCATCTCGAAGATCAAGTCCCAGCAGGGCAAGCCGTCCAAGTCGGTTCAGGTCGAAACCGAAGAGGGCGAACGCTTCCGCTTCAGCGCCAAGGGCCTGCGCAGCCATCGGGAAAAACTCGGCATTTCTGCCGCCGATTACGCCACGCTGGTAGGCGTCTCTGCCCAGACGATTTACCTCTGGGAGCGTGAAAAGACCCGCCCGCGTCGCAGCCAGATGCCGGCCGTCGCCGCCGTCCGCAAGCTGGGCGTCCGTGAAGCACAGCGCCGACTCGAAGAAGCTTAAATCAGCATAGCGCTCGGCGCGGGTCTCCCGACCCCGCCGAAACGGCTGACCCAAGGTCTCCAGCAGATGAGACCTGCGGTCGATAGATCGGCGGGGTCGGGAGACCCGCGCCGAGCAGTAGCCGAGCAAAAATACGAATACCTACGGTCAGCCGCCCAATTGACTCATTGGGCGGTTGCCGCGCGCCGAGTGCGTGTCGGGCTTCTGGGCCACGCTCTGGGCCATCAGATCGATCAGCGGTTGCGGGTCGTCGTCCGGCCGCATGCGACGCAATAACGGCAGGGCGTTGACTTCGCCGCCATCGAACAAACACGCACGTAGTTGCCCCGTGGCGGTCAGGCGCAGCCGGTTGCATTTTTCGCAGAACGGCCTGCTCATCGCCGAGATGAAGCCGATGCGGCCCGTGGCGTTCGCAAGCGTATAAACATCCGCCGGGCCGACCCCCGCCTCGGTAGAGCGGTTTGCAGCCGTCAGGGGGCCAAGCTCTTTTTCGATCCGTTTCATGACAGCGGCGTTGTCGACCGTGTAGAGCTTGGCGGTATCCAGCCCGTTCGCCAGCAGCTTGCTCTCTCCCAGGGGCATGTACTCGATGAAGCGGACCGTCCACGGCCGATCCAGCGTAAGACGGGCAAAGTCGCCGACCTCCCCGACGTTCATCCCGCCGATCACCACCACGTTCAGCTTCAGCCTCTCGAATCCCGCATCAATAGCGGCATCAATACCCCGGCGAAGCTGATCCAGCCCGTATCGCCCGCCGGTGATTTTCTTGAAGACCTCAGGCTGCATCGAGTCCCAACTGATCGTCAGCCGGTCTAGGCCCGCGGCTTTCAGGTCCCCGGCCAGGTCCGGCAACAACAGCCCGTTCGTGGTCATGGACAAGTCATCAGGGGCCAGCGCTTTGAGCTGCCGGATGATCTGGACGAGGTCGCTACGGACGGTAGGCTCGCCGCCGGTGACTTTGAAGTGGTTGATCCCGACGGACCGTGCCGCCGCCGCCGCCGTGATGATCTGCTCGGCGGATAACAGGTCTTTGCGGTCATAGAATGTGATGCCATCCTCAGGCATACAGTACGCACACCGCAGATTGCAGCGATCGGTGACCGAAAGCCGAAGCAGTCGCACAGCGGCGAGGTCGCGTGGCCCCTGCGCGTAGTTGGGGCGCTGCGGGGCGGTATCGAGGATGGGTAGGGCCATCGCCATGGATGCATTATAGGGCCCAGGTTGGATTTACCGATGTTCATTGGTTCAAATTCGGTGCTGTTGCTAGAGTGTTAGGTAAGGTGTACGAAGTCACGTGCCCATCCTGCCATGTTGTCGTAAGCTCGCCGTTTGTCCGGGTCGGCGCGGCGGTGACCTGTACGTCCTGTCAGCACCGCTATTTGATCGATCAATCGCACATCAGGCATGTCCCGTCCTCGTCAAGAGCGGGGGGAGAAGGCGCGCCAAGGCCTGCACCCGCGGAGACCGGCCTGATCCAGCCCGGCGGGATTCATGACCTTTCCTCGGTGATGCGTATCGAAGCCGAGCGTGAGCGTGACAGTCAGTTCAATGATTACGACACGATTGCTCCTGAGCCGGATAAACCGCCCGTCATGCCCGCGGCTGTAGCCACAGCCCCATCCGTGATGCCGGCCCCTGCGCCACCGATCAAGCCCACCCCCCAACGCACCAAGCAGCAGAAGGCGATCCGAAGCGGATACCTGTTAGCAGCGGGTGTGGCTGTCTCCATCGCGATCCTCGGCATCGGGATCATGCTTTCATTCAGCGGCGATGCCGGCCCCGGCCCTCAGACCCGGGTTGAATCCGAACCCGATCCGGGACCCGTCTACGATGGGCCGATCTTCCAAGGCTTGCCGATGCTGCACTCCGTGCTCTTGCAGCACGATCCCTGGGAACAACCCAACCGCCCGTTCGTATCGCACCCGCAGACGAATACGGATGTGTATGTTGCGGATGACGACCTCGTGCCCGCCGAAGCGGGTGTGATCGAGTACGTCGGTCGCGTGGTCAGTACAAAGCCCGGCGTCATCATGGATGGCGAGTTGTCCATTTCGCTGGTGAATCCGCAGGGGATCGAAAAAGCCAGCACCACCGCGCCGCTGTCACTGATCAGCCACGATCATTCCTTGCTGCTGCGCATGCCCATCCCCGCCAACCTTGACCCGACCGCGCTGCACCCGGCCTGGTCCATCACGATCGATGACCTGGCCGAATCCGCCGTCTTCCTCGAAGACCTCGATATTCAGACCGAATCTTCCGGCGCCGACACCATCGCGCGTCTGACCATCGGAAACGACAGCGGCGAGAAGATCCAGTCTGTCACGCTGATCATCACCGCATGGGACCATGATGCCCAGCCGCTGCGTCGCTGGCGCGTGCAGTGGGACCTGCCGATGGACGTAGCCGACTATGTTGAGTTCTTTACCCGAACCGCGGTAAATCCTTCCTGGAATATCAAGGAATGGACCGTCACCGCCGCCGCCCGTTAACCCGCCAACCCCGACCGCTTTGCCGACTATTGGGCGATCCAAAGGCCGGCCTTAAACGTACACAACGGGACGCATCAAGCCCCATTACCGCATGATTCTGTTTCCCACCAACACCGACCGACGACTCAAACGCACCCCTTGGGTGAATTACACGCTGATCGCGGTCAACGTGGTGGTGTTCCTGCTGACTTTTAGCCAGATTAATCAGGTTCACGGTTATTTTTATGCGATGGACGTCGCGATCAAGACCGGGGCCGTGATCCCCGAACGACCGGACATCCTCAACTACTACCTGCTGCCGGGCGATGGCAGCGTGCTGCAATACTTCAGCTACCAGTTCCTGCATTCCGGGTGGATGCACCTGATTATGAACATGCTGTTCCTGTACGTCTTCGGTAACGGCGTAGAGGACCGGCTGGGCAAGGTCGGGTACCTGTTTTTCTACCTGGGCGGCGGTGTGGTGGCAGGGCTCGGGCACGGCCTGGTGGATACCAACCCCGTGCTCGGCGCCAGCGGTTCGGTTTCTGCCGTGACCGGCGCGTACCTGGCGCTGTTCCCGCTATCCAATGTCACGATCGTTTACTGGTTTATCCTGCCCGGCTCGTTTGAAATCTCCAGCATCATCCTCATCCTCTTCCAGGTCGCCCAGGACATCCTCTTCCAGATCGGCGGCGTCGGGAATACCGCTTACCTTGCTCACCTCTCCGGGTATGCGTACGGCTTTGCGGTCGGGATGGGGTTGTTGCTGACCCGTATCCTTGCGCGCGAACCCTACGACCTGCTTTCACTGATCGAACACAAACGCCGAAAGGCGGAATTCAAAAAACTTTCTCGCGATGGTTACAGACCTTGGGAACACAACAAACCCGGCGACCCATCGGGCAAGGGCGCTGCGCCCGTTGCCACGGAAGATGAGAAGAAACTGATGCAGGCACGCTCCGCGATCAGTAGCGCCATACGCGAACATGAAATGCCCAAGGCCGCCCAGCTCTATGTCGAGTTGATCGATGAACACCCCGACGAGGTCCTGACGCAACAGTATCAACTGGATATCGCCAATCAATTGATGTCCGAAGGGCGTTACGACGCCTCGGCCCGGGCCTACACGCTGTTCCTCAACGCCTACAAGACATACCCGGATCGCCAGCAGGTCCAGCTCATTCTCGGATTGATCTTCTCGCGCTACCTCGATCAGAAACAGCGAGCCAAGGAGCTTTTCAACCAGGCCATGCCCCGACTCAGCGGTGATGAGTTGGAACTGGCCAAACAAGAACTCAACGCGATCGGCTAGAGCGGATCAACTTTTGCATGTAAATGATGGATGCCACACTTTGACTCCGAAGGAGCAAAGTGTGTGTGGATCAAGGTATGGCACCCGATACAACAAGCCCGGTTAATCCTTGCTTGCCACACTCACCCCCATTTCCCCAGCCGTCCCAGCCTCGCGCTTGTGACCGCAAGAATCTGGTGAAAAGCACAGATCGTTATCAGCCCCGATTCGATCCGGCATATCGCTCAAAACACCGGTCGAGCAGGATTTTACGACCATTTTCGCAAAGGATGGATGACCAGCCACCGGTTTTGTCTTCTGATCTGGATTCATCTAAAATGCCGATTCGGTCGCTTCTGGCGTGGCCGGATTCCCCCACAGACCTGGTAAGTCGTACAGCCGATTCCATCCGGTAGACCTTACCTCAACAGCATACGGAGCCCGTTTTATTATGGCTGAAATAACCCCTCCCCTGAAAGGTAACGTCGCGATCGGGCAGTCTGGCGGGCCCACCGCCGTCATCAACCAGTCGATGGTCGGCGTCGTCGAAACCATGGCCGGCCTGCCCGGCATCGACAAGATCTATGGCGCCCACCACGCCGTCGCAGGCATCGTCAAGGACGACTGGATCGAGCTGCAGGATATCCCCCGCGATCGGCTCGAACGCATCGCCAACACACCCTCGGCCGCGCTCGGCTCCAGCCGTGATAAGCCCAACGCCGACTACTGCAACAACATCCTCAAGGCTTTCGAGAAGAACAACATCCGCTACTTCTTCTACATCGGCGGCAACGACAGCTCCGATACCTGCCGTATCGTCAACGAACTGGCCAAGGCCGACGACTACGAGCTGCACTGCTTCCACGTGCCCAAGACCATCGACAACGACCTGATGCACAACGACCACACACCCGGCTTCGGCTCGGCCGCCAAGTTCGTCACGCAGGCGTTCATGGGCGACAACCTCGATAACCGCGCCCTGCCCGGCATCAAGATCAACATCATCATGGGCCGTCACGCCGGCTTCCTCGCCGCTTCCAGCGTCATGGCCCGTCAGCACGAAGGCGAAGGCCCGCACCTGATCTACGTCCCCGAGGTCGCGTTCGACACCGACAAGTTCCTCGCCGATGTCGACCGTGTCTACAAGCAGTACGGCCGATGCCTCGTCGCGATGAGCGAAGGCGTCCACGACGCCGACGGCACCCCGCTGGTCACGAAGGTTTCGCAGGACGTCGAGAAGGACGCGCACGGCAACGTGCAACTGTCCGGCACCGGCGCGCTGGGCGACATCGCTGTCAAGCTCATCAAGGACAACCTCGGCTCGAACCTGCGTGTGCGTGCCGATACGTTCGGTTACCTCCAGCGTTCGTTCGTGGGTTGCGTCTCCGCCACCGACGCACATGAGGCCCGTGAGGCCGGTCGCTACGCCGCCAAGCAGGCGCTGTCAGGCGACATCGACGGCTCCATCGCCATCCAGCGCACCAGCGACAACCCCTACACCGTCGAGTACAAGCGGATCCACCTGACCGACGTCGCGGCCAAGACCCGCACGCTCGATCCGAAGTACATCGTCGAAGGCAACAACATCGACCCGAGCTTCTGCGACTACCTCCGCCCGATCATCGGCGAACTGCCCGTCATCGAAGCCCTGCGTGCCCACTAAGCCCGCAGCAAAATACCCCCCCAAAAAAACACCCCCCCGAAGCCCACGTTCGCCGAACGTGGGCTTTTCCTTGCGCTACCAAAAATCGAAATCCTACCCCCGCCCAACCCGCACCCGATCCCGCGTCACCACAACAAAAACCCCTCCTTTAAAACCAAACATCCTCTCCCCGCCTTCCTTATCACGAACCGCCCGCACAAGTTTGCCGATCTGGTTCACCCCAAGCTTGTCGCCGTGCACACCCGCCTCATTGAGTAATTCGCGTAACAATCCCGACAATACCACCCGCCGCATCTGCCTCGCCGCCACGCGATCGATCCACCGTTCATCCCCTTCATGCTCAACCAATTGCTTCGCATCGTCGATCGCATCATTCAACACACGATGCACATCACGCATCTGCTGCGCAAACGCCGTCGCCTTCCGCCCCGCATTCGGCCGAATCTCCTCCAGCACCGGAAGCACATCCTGCCGCAGCCGCGCCCGCCACCGCGTCACATCCGCATTCGTATGATCCTCCCGCCATGGCTGATTGATTGCATGCAGGTAGTCGAGTACCTGCGTGCGCGTCACTGCAAGCATGGGGCGGATGGTCGTCGGGATTCGGGTTTCGGGATTCGGGTTTCGGGAAGAAGTGTCGAATGCTTCCCCGACACCCGATACCCGATACCCGATACCCGACATCCCCCGCGTTCCCGCCCCGCGCAGCATGCGCATCAGCAGTGTTTCAAGTTGATCATCCGCATGATGCGCTGTCGCAATAAACCCAGCCCCGCATTCGCGCGCCATCTCACGCAACGCCCGATACCGCTCCCGCCGCGCCCACGCCTCGACATTGCCTTGAATACCCGAAGCATCCAGATCCCGCCGCAGGCGAGGCAGCTTAAGCTGCCGGGCTAACTCTTCCACAAACAAAGCATCCCCCTCCGCATCTTTCCCTCGCAAATGATGCTGCACATGCCCGACCGTCAGCGATAACCTCCACCGCCGTCGCCCCTTGATCGCATCCAGCGCCCGCAGCAACGCCACCGAATCCGCACCCCCGCTGACGGCGATAAGGATGTGGGAGCCCTCGCCTATGCCACAGCGCCGGCGCAGTGTATGTGCGATTTGTTTTACCATACGGCTATAGTGATTGTTGGCATTCACGCGCATTTATGTTGCATCATCCATGAAGTACAAGCTTTCATCACAAGGCCAGTTATGATGGAAGTAGCCACGCAACACATCGCGATCGGCTCCATATATCTCGAATCTGTGGCGTATCCCTGCATCGCAAAGGATGTTTGAGACAATACTACTCTCGTGCAACATCTGTTTGAGTGTATCGCAATCGGCATCGACAACAGGATCACCCATATCCCCGCCGTATTCCTCAAATGTGAAGTGCGAAAAGTCTTCGATTCGGATCGAATACCGGCCGACATATATATTCAACCCGGCGTTTTTCAGCAGCGAAGCCATCCGCTGCTTGGTCGGCCAGACCTCCAATTCAGCACAAAGATACGCATAGTCACATTGTTCGTTCTGTTCCTCCATCCCAAGCATTCTACTGTGACCGGTTGTGGAAAGTCATGTAACTGCCGTACACTTAGGGGTATTACCATTGCGTTTCAGGAGCCAGTGCATTGTCCACTTCCTCTGACAACCCCACCCCGACCGCCGTCACCGAGATTGTTGTCAATCTTGATGACGTGACCGGCGAGCTGATCGGGGAGGCTCAGCGGAAGCTGATGCAGGCGGGGGCGTTGGATGTGTGGACGACGCCGATCCAGATGAAAAAGCAGCGGCCGGCCGTGTCGCTTTCACTATTGTGCGAGCCGCAAAAGCGGGACGAACTGGCCAGGCTCGTCATCGAGCTGACCGGCAGCTTCGGCGTACGCTACCGGCAGTGGGACCGGCTCATCCTCGACCGCCGACACGTCAGCGTCGAGACGCGCTTCGGCAAGATGCGGATCAAGATCGGTGAACTGGACGGCAAAGTAGTCGTTGCCCGGCCCGAGTTCGATGATGCCAAACGACTCGCCCAGGAAGCGGGGGTGACCGTCCGTGAAGTCATGGATGCGGCGCAGGCCGCGGCGGCCGAGTTATCCAGCGGGGGACGGGGGGCCGGCGGATGATCGCGATCATGACGCTTGGCTTTGAGATGTCTGAGCTGCCGCCGATCGCGCAGTATGGGATCCCGATGCTGGGCATCCTGCTGATCACCATGAGCATGATGATGGGCATCCGCAAAAAACGTCGTCGGCCGGGCGTGAGTAACTCCGCGCGTGACACGGTCGACGAACTGCGTCAACGCCAAGCCGTGCGCGGCGACCTCGATCAGCTCATGACCGAAGTCGAACAACTCGCCAAACGTTTCGGCGCCCAGCTCGATGCCAAGACCGCCCACATGGAGCGCCTGATCGAAGAAGCCAACGAAAAGATCGCCGAACTGAAACAACTCCAACAAACCCAGCGCAACATCGACGCCCTCCGCCCCCCGGAAACCCCGGAGAGTCCTGCCCCCCCTCAAGCCTCAAGCCCCAAGCCTCAAGCCTTTGAATCCCCCGACCCCGACGCCGACCTCAAAGCCCGCGTTTGCGAGCTTTCCGACATGGGCAACGACCCCGTCGAAATCGCCAAACAACTCGACGAACACGTCGGCAAGGTCGAACTGATCCTGGCGTTGCGCAAATCGTAGTGAATCACGGCGAGAAGTTTGTAACAGGGATGGACACGGATAAACACAGATAGAAGAAGTATGTGTAGGTCGTCGAGTATGTTATTCCCCTGAATTCTAATCCGTGTTCATCCGTGTTCATCCCTGTTACATAATAACTTTAGTCCTTGTTTTTACGTGCTTTTTGCGTCGTGCAGGTGTCCTCGCTACATTGCGGTTTTGACCAGGAGGTAAGGTTATGTTCAAAGGCGCTATGACCGCGCTGGTGACGCCGATGGTGAACGGCGTCGTGGATTACGATCGGCTTGCAGCCAACGTTGCGTTTCAGATCGATAACGGCATCGACGGGCTCGTACCGGTGGGTACGACCGGTGAGTCGCCGACGCTTTCGCATGATGAGCACGACAAGGTGATCGAGGCGGTGGTCGAAGCCGCCGCCGGTCGCGTGCCGATCATCGCGGGTACGGGCTCCAACGCGACCGACGAAGCCGTCCGTCTGACCAAACACGCGAAAGAAGTCGGCGCGGACGCGTCGCTTCAGGTCAATCCCTATTACAACAAGCCGATGCAGGAAGGGATGTACCGCCACTTCATGACGGTCGCCGACTCGGCCGACATGCCCATGGTGCTCTACAACATCCCCAGCCGATGCGGCGTCGCGCTCACCGCCGCCACCATCGCCCGCCTCGCCAAGCACCCGAACATCATCGCCGTCAAGGAAGCGACCGGCTCGCTGGATATGGCAAGCGAAGTCGCCCAGCTATGCGATCCGGAGAAGTTCACGATCCTTTCAGGTGACGACACGCTGACGCTGCCGTTGATTTCCGTCGGCGGCAAAGGCGTGATCAGCGTGCTCTCGAACCTGCTGCCCGCGCGCGTCAAGGCCCTGGCCGACGCGGCGCTGTCCGGCGACTTCGCCACCGCACGCAAGCTGCACCTGGACCTGTTCCCGATCTTCAAGGCCATGTTCATCGAGACCAACCCCATCCCCATCAAGACAGCCATGCGCCTTGCGGGCATGGACACCGGCGAAATGCGCCTGCCCATGTGCGAAATGTCAGAAGACAACTGCGCCGCGCTGGAAAAGATATTAAAACAGCACGGGGTGCTTGAGCCGGTGGCGAAGTGAGTTGAACCGCGAAGACGCGAAGAGCGCGAAAATAAGCCGCGAATAAACGCTAATCAACGCGAATAATAAAAAAAGAAGAGGCTGAATCATCGACCTCTTCTTTCTTATTTGCGTTGATTAGCGTTCATTCGCGGCTAATTCTGTTTCTTCTTCGCGCTCTTCGCGCCTTCGCGGTGAAAAGTCTTACACCAGTACTTCCTGCATGCCATGTGCTTCGGCGACGGCTTCGTTGGTCAGCTTGCCGTCCTTGCAGTTCAGGGCGGTGGCGAAGGCGTTGTCTTCCTTCACGAGTTTGTCGATGCCGTGCTTGGCGAGACGTAGCGCGTAGGGCTGAGTCGCGTGGCACAGCGCCTGGGTGCTCGTGCGGCCGACCGCGCCGGGCATGTTGGCGACGCAGTAGTGCACCACATCGTCGACGATGTAGATCGGCTGGCTGTGCGTCGTCGGTTTCGTGGTTTCCACGCACCCGCCCTGATCGACGCCCACATCCACGATCACCGCGCCGCTCTTCATCGTCTTGAGCATGTCACGTGTGATCAGTTGCGGGGCACGCGCACCGGGGATCAGTACCGCGCCGATAACCAGGTCCGCCAACGGCAGGTGCTTGCGGATCGTGTGCGGATCGGAGTAGGCCGTCGTCACGTTCGCGGGCATGACATCATCGAGATAACGCAATCGGTCGAGGTTGACATCGAGGATCACGACGTGAGCGCCCATGCCTGCCGCGAGCTTCGCAGCCTGTGTGCCGACGACACCGCCGCCGAGCACCAGCACGTTGCCCGGCTCAACGCCCGGCACGCCGCTGAGCAAAATCCCTCGGCCTTCCATCGGCTTCTCGAGATACTTCGCGCCTTCTTGCACGCTCATGCGCCCGGCGACTTCGCTCATGGGCGTAAGCAGCGGCAGTCGGCCGTGCTTGTCCGTCAGCGTCTCGTAAGCCACCGCGGTGATGCCCGCTTCCAGGCAAGCCTCGGTCAACTCACGGCTCGCAGCGAAGTGGAAGTACGTGAAGACCGTCTGGCCCTTACGCATCATCTTCAGCTCGTCGCCGATCGGTTCCTTGACCTTGACGATCATCTCGGCCTTGGCCCAGACGTCTTCAGCGCTATTGATCAACTCGGCGCCCGCCTCGGCATATTGATCATCTTCGTAGCCGCTGTTCGTGCCGGCATGCTTCTCGACCAGCACCTTGTGCCCGTCCTTGACCAGCAACTCCACACCCACCGGCAGCATCGATACGCGGTACTCATCCGGCTTCGTTTCCTTCGGGACGCCAATGATCATCTTTTTGATCTCCTGTCAGTGCTCGAACACTTACTAAAGCAAAAAAGAACTCGGACACTTGGAAGGTTTCGGTTGAGAATCTGGTAGGCGAATCAGCCTCCAAGTGGTCCCGCGGCCTGATTCTCAGGCACATGTTCTCAATACCGAAAGCTCCGATGCGTCCGAGCCCTGTATAAATTTCCGGGCCGATTATACTATAATAATCGTTTTGTCACCCCGAAATCTCGCTGATTTGGGGTTTTTTTATCGTTATTTCGGGTTCCAAGACCGGGACGGGTTGCTTTCGGCCGGGTAATCGGCCGGTGATCCACTTGCGGATCTCCGCCCGCTGGGCCGACCACTTCTCGCTGACGCGGACATTCAAAAACGAGCGGTACATACCCTCGATCGCCCCAGCCAACGAGCGGGCCATCAGCAGGCGTTGTTCGAGCTGTTCGCGCGGGCTGGAAGCGTCTTCGATGGTCGGCAGCAGGGCGCTGGAGACGGCCCACTGATCGCCCTGGAAGCCAAGCTCCCACTGGTGCTCGCCATCGGAGAGGATCAGCCCGAGCTTGCGTGGCCACTTGCCGGTCGCCAGCGCGTCACCCGCTTCAATCAGGCGTGTCGGGCCGGCGGCTCGGAGCGTCTGCTTGCCGCCGGCATCCCACGCACAGTCCATATCCAGCGCCTTGTCGATCGCGATGAATACTTCGTGCTTGTTGCCATGTTCATCCGTGGCGTTCAGCGTGCCTTCCTTGGTTTCGCTCAGCCACCACAGCCAGAAGAGGAATTCATTGCCCAGAAAATCCTTCAGGTCGACGCTCTTAACGATCCACGGCACCAGCGGCGTGTTGATGTCCTGCGGGCCCTCGATGTAGTTGCCACCCCCGGAAGTTGGAGCATCATCATGCACATCCGTCGCGCCTGGCGGTGGGGCGGTAAAGGCGCTTGGGCGCAGGTCCTCATAGTCGCGTCCCTTACCCGAGCCGCGCAGCAGCCGACCGGCCAGCGTGCCTGAGCTTTGGTATTGCAGGTCCACCGCGAAAGCCTGCTTCATCAGTTTCGCCAGTTGTTCGAGGATCGTGTTGCCCGTCGCCGACACGTAGATGGTTTGCGATGGCAAATCCCACAAGACCTCCACCATCTTGGATCGGCGGAACTTGCCGTCCGCGAGGTCCTCACGAAGCTGGCGTTCCGCTTCATCCTTGGCATCTTTCTTCTGAGCCTTGGAAGCAAAGCCGGATGGATTCCCCGCGGCCGCGGCATCTTCGTTGATCTTGCGATACGCCTGCTTCAGATCGCTGGGCACCTTGTGCGTATCGATGCGCATCGCAAACAGCAGCGCATCGCCGAAGCCGTTCTTTTCATAGCTGAAACGTGTATCGAGGATGTGCTCGCCGGTGACGAATCCCGCTTCGACTTCATCCGGCGCACCGATCTCGGTTTCTTTGAATCCGTGCTCATTGAGGATCGCGATCGCGGTCTCATCAGCTAAAGTCGGTGCATCCCCGGTCACAGAAAAACGGCAGAACGAAAGTCGGCTTTTAGTAAAGGGCATAGGTCGGGATTCGGGTATCGGGTTTCGGGTATCGGTTCAGAGGTCTACTTCCGGGCTCCACTTCCGGGGGCAACGCCGGTTCTGAGCGAAGCGAAGGGCCGGGTATCTGTATTTATGATTTGAGATGGATGATTTATGATTTGCTTGATACGCGACCGTAAACAATCTAATCACGCATCCTGCACTTCAAATCCTAAATCATAAATCCCAAATCATAAATCCTGCTTCTTCGGCAACCACTCCACCACCACCCGCCCAATCACGATAATTACCAGGATCAGCAGGACCCAGCCGGCTCGGTTGGCGATGAAGGCCGTACAGGCCAATGGATAGCTTAACGCAGCGACGATCGCGAAGAGAAGGATTCTGGATTTGTGAGAAACCTGTCGGTAAGTCGGCGTCATGCAGATGAGAACATAGGCAGGAAAGACCGTGCCATACAGCAGCAGGAAGCCGCGGTAGCCCAGTTCCGTCACGCTGGTGACGAATGTCCAGTCCCGCCACGGGCCCGGCTCACGGTCCATCAGAAGAGCGCCGAGTCCGAGTATCAGGCCGAGAAAGACCGCGACGAACAGTCCGAACTCCGCACGCCTGTTCTCCGGGCTCCGCAGGCTGCGCAGGTGCACCGCCGCGGTGAAGCCGCCCTGCACGACGAGTTGGCTCAGCAGCACGGGCCAGAGCTTCGGGGCATACTCGATGCCCTTGATCGCCGTGACGTTCTCAAACGCCCCCGCGTACGCCAGCGAGAAGATGATCATCGAGAAGAAGAAGATGCCGAAGCCCACCGCAAACGCGATCCGCCCCGTCTTCGCATCGGTCGCCTGCCGTGCACGATGGAACGTCAGGTCCAGATACGGGCACAGCGCAAACCCGAACACCGCCGCCGGCACAAACATCAGCAGGTGCATCGGCGTGAGTCTGCCCGTGAATTCCACAGCCGACAGGTCTTTCCACAGGTTGCCCGTGGATTGTGCATAAGCGAACAGCCCCAGCGAGATCGCGAACACGATCGCCGCCGAAAAAGTGTCGCGGATCGTGTGCGTCTTACCCAACAGCAGAATCCCGACCGCAACCAGCCCCGCAATCACCAGTCCGACGGGCCCGGCAAACGCGCCGACCAGGTACGCCTGGTACGCCACCGTCACCAGCCCGAACCATCGGCAGGCCGTCAGATGCTTCTCCACCAGCCTCCTGCTGGCCTCGGGGTCCTTGAGCACAAACCCCATCGCCGCCGCCCCCAGCACGTTCGGCACCGCGAAGACGATCCACCCCCACAACCCGTAATCACGCACCAAAAGCACCGGGAAGTACATCCCGATCACCCACGTCCACGAGCAACCCAGAAACACCGCCCACATCAACGCCGCCATCCCACCACGCATCGGCGCCGGCAGGGGGGCATCATTCATCGTCTCGTTCACCGCGTCGGACATGCGCTAGAGTGTACCGCTTTCAACGCCAAAGGATATCCGTCCCGTTTGGCCGGGCAGCTAACTGCCGATGTGGCGACAAGTCACCACGCTAAACGGGTGAGTTGAAATTGATTTGCGTTATGACTCTTACTTCTTCTCCGCCTTCGCATGCAGCCGCTGCAATCGGCGTTGCCATCGCGCCCGTGCCTGCGCCTTTGGCGTGACGTGGAATGTGATCACAGCCTTGCCGACGCGCGGCTCGGCTTTGTCTTTCTTGTGCACAGCCTGCTTGACGGTCATGTCGAGTGTGATGTTGAACTCACCGCCATCTTTGACCAGTGCTTCCAGGTCCTCGCGTGGCTCGATGTTGTAGATCGCCGGGCCGTAGCAGGGGCGGAGGAATTTGTAATCGAGGTGTTTGCAGACGACGGTGTAATCCCCGCCGCACTTGGTGAAGACGAACATGCCGCCGGCCACTTCGGAATTGCCCAACAGCGACGCGCCCGCCATCGCGGAATACCAGTTCTTGTTGAACCGCCTAAAGGGCAGGATGACGGAGAACGAATCCTTCGCGACGTGCTTGAACTTCACACCGCTTCGAAACGCCAACGGCAGAAAAATCCAGGAGCAGACGCGGTGCCAGAAGTTATTTTTGGTCGACAGCCGGGAGATCCGGGCCTCCATGTTCAAGATCCGGCGCTTGAACCAGCCGACCTTCGGCTCCTCGTGCCTGGCGCGCAGTGGAGCAGGTCGCGGAGACTCTTTTGTTTCCACGGGGTCAGGGGCCGCGTCAGCCACGGCAACCGCCTGATCGGGGGCAGGGGCTGTCATTTCTGCTGTCTTCATGAACTGACATACTTTAGCCGATCCAGCGGCGTAAGTGCGGGCAGTAGCAGAAAAAAAGATGAATTAACGTTGTTCACACGCCCTTAGAAGAGTTGCGTATCCTCAACGGAACGGCCGGTTGGGCTCGTAGCCGTCTTCTTCATCGTCTTCATCGCGGTCCAGGGCCGCCTGCTCCTGCCGTTCCTCGTGCCAGCCGGCCTGGATCGCTTCCAGGATCTGCTCATTCACGTTGTGGCCGGGCTCCGCCTCGAAGTCTTCCAACGCCTCCACCATCTTCCGCAGTTCGGTAAATCGCACACTCAGTGGATCAACATCCGGATGAGCTTCATCCAGCGACAGCACAATGTCCTCGATGTCCGTCCAACCAAACGCTTCAGGCATGGCAAACCTCCGACACCCCGCCCCCCCGGAAGTACTCAACAAACATCATCCCCCCAACGCCGGTCCTGAGCGAAGCGAAGGTCCGGGCCTCTTCCAACCACCCCGGATCTCTTCCCAACCAACCCTCACCCGCTCGTCTACCGGTTACCCGCACCTTCGACCCGCTGCGCGGCTCTCAGACCCGGCGTTGTCCAGAGCATCAACCTCAGACCCGGTGTAGCGTCATGACTGCAGATTCACCGGCATAATCACGTACAGGAAGTTCGGGCCCGTCTTCATCACGCCCGGCTTGTTCGCCGCGTTGAACTCGAGCTGGACCTGGTTCTCATCCACCACCTTCAGGGCATCCAGCAGATACCCCGGGTTGAACCCGATTTCCAGGTCTTCACCGGTATATTCGGCCAGGTCGACGTTGATCTCCGCTTCACCCATCTCAGGCGCACGGCTACGCAGCGTCAGCCCACCCGGCGAGAACGCCATACGTACGCCCTTGGATTCTTCGTTGGTCAAAAGGGCTGCACGCCGCACGCCGCTGATGAACAGGTCCGTCGACAGCGTCGCCTTCTTGTCGCCGTCCTTCGGCACGACGTCCTTGTACGGCGGGAAGTTGCCATCCACGAGATTCGACGAAAGCTCCGCCTGATCAGTCGCGAACAGGATCTGGCTGTCGGCGATCTTGACCCGGACGGTCTGGTCGGCATCGTCAAACAGCCGTAGCAGCAGGTTCAGCGCCTTGGTCGGCACGATCGCTGTGGCCGCCTGGTCCGTCGAACTCTTGCACGAACCCTTGGCCAGGGCCAACCGGTGCCCGTCCGTCGCAACGACGACGAGTTTCTTCTTGTCACGCTCGACGAGCACGCCGTTGATCGCATACCGGCTGTTTTCCCGTGCGGTGGCGAAGATCGTCATCGCGATCAGCCGGTGCAATTCGCCGGCGGTGATTTCAAAGTCAGCATCCCCCTTGAAGGTGGGGATCGTCGGGAAGTCACCCGCAGGCTGGCCGAACACCTTGAACTTCGAGTCCTGGCCGGTGATGTGGGCGACATCCTGCTCGGTGTGCAGCGTCAGCGTCGGATCGATCGACTCACGGACGATCTGCTGGAGCTTATCCGCGGGGATCAGCGCATCACCGGGCTCGGACACCTCGACACGGGCGTCCGCCAGGCGCAGGGACACCTCGCCGTCGGTCGCCGACAGGCTCAGGCCATCCTTCTGAGCATGGATTTTTACGCAGGTTAACGCCGGGCGGGGGGTGCGGGATGCCACCACGCCCCCGATGACGTTCAGGGCCTCGACCAACGCGCCACGATCGCAAATTACCTTCATTGGAACCACCTTCTTATTGGAACACCACAACTTACCGCCTGCCTGCCGCTGCGGCAAGCCTGAAAGGCCCCAAGCCGCCCCTGTTTTACGCCGATAGCGGTTGATGGGGTGGGCCCCGATCCATGGGGCATGGGTCCGATAATCAATGGGAGAAAGCTCGTGATCCCCCAAGCGATAGCCATAATCTTGCTGCTTTCAGCCCCCGGCCTGCCCCTGGCGCAAGGCCCCGACGCTGAACCCGCGCAAATCGTCGAGAAAAACGAACAGCCGCTGTTCTCGATCCAGACCATCGCCGGCTACAGCGACCTCGTCCTTGCACCCAAACCCGAACAACAGCCCGTACCCGAACCCGAGTTGTCGCCTCTGCCCGAAGGTCAGCCGCCCGATATGCGCCTGCGCATCAAACCGATCGGCCCCGACGCCCCGGATCGCTACATCCTCATGCAGACGCTCAAGGTAAGCCCCGACTCCGGGAGTGTGGCTTACCGGCAACGGCACGGCGACGGCTATGCCGCCGACAGCATCGCGCTCAACGGCAAGAATGTACTGACTTCAAGCATGGCCACCGATCCCACCTTCTCGCCCGACAGTAAAGGCGTCGCGGTCGTTCTCGCTGAGCGTGGCTGGACGTTGTACCACGGCAGGCAACGATTCAAAGCCTACGAACCCGTCACACCCGTTTACTTCTCGCCCGACGGCAACCGCATGTTCTACATGTCACGCGAGGAAGATAAACGCTTCCTCGTTGATAGCGATTACGCACATCCACACGCCGACTCACTCGATTGGGATAAACTCGTCGTCACACCCAACTCGTTCGTTATCGCTTACCCCGCATTCATCGACGGCGGCTGGCGCATGGTGATCAACGGCGACCCCGGGCCGAAGTGGGATCGCATCGCTTCGACACCGGTCACAACGCCCAACGGGCGCAGCGTTTTCTTCGTGGTGTTTCACAAAGGACGCTATCACATCGTCGACCGTCACACCGCCGGGCCGGGGATGTACCTGATCGAATCCCCGCCGGTCGCAAGTGATGACGGCAGGACCTTCGCCTACTGGGCGATGGGCGAGGACCAGGTCTGGCGCGTCTATCGCAACCATAAACCCGTCAAGGGCTACGAAGCGCATCGGCCCGGCCAACTCGCGATGAGCCCGGACGGCCAAACCCTCTGGGCGGTGCTCAAACGCAACGCGCAGTGGATGGTCGTGCACAACAAAATGCCCGGCACAGCCTACTCCGCCATCGGACAAAACAGCCTGACCGTCAGCCCCGACGGCTCACGATTCGCCTACGCCGCTCGCAATGATCAGGGCTGGGCCGTCGTCGTCGACGGCAAGGAACAAGCCACCTACCCGCAACTCGCTGCCGGCAGCTTACGTTTCAGCCCGGATGGAAGACGTTTTATCTATGTCGCACTGGACCAGGGGCATTGGTCGCTGATCGAAGGTGAAAAAGCTCAGCCGGGCTTCAGCCAGATCGATATCAGCTCGATCGCGTTCAGCCCGGACAGCCAGCGCATCGCCTACCTCGCATCCAACTTCGGCCGACCCGCCGTCGTGCTCGATGAGAACGTCCTCGGCGAATACGACGACATCAAGTTCCCGACCTTCAGCCCGGACAGCAAACACCTGGTCTACGCCGCCACGCAGGCGAACGACACCCGCTTGTACGCCGACGGCTTCCCAACCAATCAGCCTTTCCAGGAATTGATCCCCGGCGCACGCATCCACTTCGTCCACGACACCCTTTGCCAGACCGTCGTGGTAAACCGCAATGACCCGAACAACGTCATCGTCGCAAGTGCCGGCAAAAAACCATTAGAACCCGCGGGCCCGACCTTCTGGCGCTACGAACTCAACCTGGCGCCCATCCCCGAAAAGTTCAAGAACCAGCAAACACCCTCGCCGGGCGATCAGCCGCAGCAAGATCAACCCAACCTGCCCGACCCATCGTTCGTCGATGTGCCGACAGACAAAGAACAATAATCCAGATATCGCCACGCAGGGGGCGCCGGTATGTAGCCACGGGTGAAGCGAAGCGTAACCCGTGGTAGATGTGTCGCATGTCATACTTCACCCCGAAAGGGGTGACGGCAATACACCCGCCGCCCCAGCCGGGGCGGATTAAATAAAAATTAACCACTCGATGCCCACGGGTTGCGCTTCGCTTCACCCGTGGCTACATACTTTTACCCCTTCGGGGTATGTGCTTGCCGTAACGACCGTGCCGGCCCCCGGCCCGCAGGTGTTTGTGGCAGTCAATATCTTGCGATTGGATTCAGTGTTGCGATAACAACCCCGCCAACCGCAGATGCGCGTATGGTCCCTCCCACCATACACGTCAATCTGCGATTGGCCGGGTGTTAAAAGTCTCGCTGTGAGTTTGTTCACTCACGCCGCAGAATTCGCAGCCATCGGCACCAACTCGTCGATGTCATCGGCGTCCGCGGATTCGGTCAGCGTTGCCAGTTCACCCAGCAGGAACCCGTCGTCACACAAATCGGCAACGGAACCCACTACGCGATCCGGGCGATAGGCGAAGTTGACCAGGTCTTCCTGCTTGGTTCCGCCTGAAAGTACGAGGATCGTGCGGTAGCCCATCTGCACGCCGCCGATGATGTCGGTCTCCATCGTGTCGCCGATCATCGTCGTCTGCCCGGTGCGCAGGCCCAGTTCGACCCTCGCCGCACGCATCATCACAGGGCTGGGTTTGCCCACGCTGAAAGCCGTGCGTCCGGTCGCCGCCTCGATCATCTTCACGATCGCGCCGCAGCCCGGGCGTGTGCCGCTGCTTGTCGGACAGCTCGGGTCGAGGTTGGTCGCGATCAGTTTCGCGCCGCCGAGCACCATGTTCACCGCCTGCTCCATCATCTCGAACGTAAACGTGCGACCCTCGCCGACGACGACGTAATCAGGATCGTGATCGACGATCGCGTAGCCGTTGGTGTGCAGCGCCTGTGTCAATCCCGCTTCACCGATGACGTACGCCGTGCCGTGCGGTTTCTGCTGCGCGAGGAAACGTGCGGTTGCCATCGCGCAGGTGAAGACGTGTTTTTCTTCCACATCGATCCCCATGCGCCGAAGTTTCATCGCGACATCGCGCCGCGTGCGTTGCGAGTTGTTGGTAAGGAAGAGGAAGGGCACTTCCAGTTCTTTGAGTCGATTGATAAACGTGTCAGCCCCGGGGATGAGCTGACTGCTGCGGTAAATAACGCCGTCCATATCTATAAGTAGACCGGGCTTGTTCATGTTGAATATACCTTTCATCATGAGCTTGTTGCTTGATAGTTGTGTGTTGGGAAAGTTTCGGAGTCCTCGGAAGCTTGAGTAGTTCACTTCCGGGGGCCGGGGGGGGCCTGTGGGTTCTGTGTGATACGCATACAGACAAGGCCAAGGTTGCGGTAAAAACGCGGACGGTTTGCGAGTTGCAATCCCTGTGCCAGTCGCGTCAGGCCAGCCAACAGACAATGAATCTCTAACGCTAACCCGCTTTGAGTGCTGAATTTCGACGTAATTCAGTTGAAACACTGTTCACCGCAGCGCAGTTTTTTGGCAGGGCGGGCGGGAGTTGCTCAATTCTTGAGCGTCTAGACGATGTTATGACATTTGGCTCTGGAGCCGGTTTTTAGTACAATACCCGGCTCGACTGAACGAGTAGCAATCAAACACGGGATACAGCCATGCCCAAGATGAAGTCACATAAAGGTTTGCTCAAGCGCGTGAAGATCACCGCCAAGGGCAAGGTCAAGTTCCGTAAATCGGGCACCAGCCACCTTAACAGCGTGTCGACCGGCAACGAGAGCCGACGTAAGCGCGATAAGTTCGTGGCTAAGAAGGGCGATATGAACCGGCTCAAGCACATGCTTCACCGCCCCCTCAAGCCCGTCGATGCCGACTAATTAAACCACTTGGGGCGGGCTGTCGGTGTTTGGGACCCTACACCCTACACCCTAAACCCTACACCCCAACAATCTGCGAGTCGGGAACTCCAAGTGTCGGGTGCGTAAAACCCGTCCCCCGCCGTCGCGATAAGGAGAACAGCGATGCCACGAGCACGCAAAGGTGCGGCCCGCCGACAGGCGAAGGTCCGCTGGTTCAAGAAAGCCAAGGGCAACCGCGGCGCACGCCGGACGCAATGGCGCAAGGTCCAGGAAGCGGTTATCCGCGCCGGTGTCTACAACTACCGCGACCGTCGTCTGGTCAAGCGCGACTACCGCCAACTCTGGATCACCCGCATCAGCGCCGCCTGCCAGATGCGCGGCATCAACTACAGCCAGTTCATCGCCGGTCTCAAGGCCGCCAACATCGACCTGAACCGCAAGATGCTCAGCGAGGTCGCGATCCACGACCCGGCCGGCTTCGATAAGATCGTCGAACAAGCCAAGGCAGGCTTGGCATCCCTGAACACTGCGGCATAACGCCGGGTGTACGCAATTTAAAGCGTCAAAACGACCCGGCCGGAGCAACACGCCCGGCCGGTTTTTATTTCGTTCACAGGAGATCGAACCGCCAAGCAAAGAAGGTAGCCGCGAATAAACGCTAATCCACGCAAATAATTCTGTCGATTGATAGGGTTCGACATGAAACAACATCCGCGTCTATTTGCGTTCATTCACGGCTAATAAAAAGTCTTTAAGCTTCGCGGCTTGATGGAGAACCGGATTAGGAGGCAGACATGGCAAACGGTAATGGTAACGGCATCGAAGTGTTCAACCGCGAAGCATCCCTCAGTCGCGAAACCTGGCGGTTGTTCCGTATCCTTTCGGAGTTCGTCGACGGCTTTGAAGTCATGAGCGAGGTCGGCCCCGCCGTCACCGTCTTCGGCTCCGCCAGGACAGAATCAAACAACCCAATCTACAAACAGGCAGTTGCCTGCGGCCGATACATCGTCAAGAACGAGCTGGCCGTCATCACCGGCGGCGGCCCCGGCATCATGGAAGCCGCCAACAAAGGCGCCTACGAAGCCGGCGGCACCAGCGTCGGGCTCAACATCGACCTGCCCATGGAGCAGGACCCCAACCGCTACCAGACACACGCACTTGACTTCCGCTACTTCTTCATCCGCAAGGTCATGTTCGTCAAGTACGCCTGCGGATTCATCTGCTTCCCAGGCGGATTCGGCACCATGGACGAATTCTTCGAAGCCATCACACTCATCCAGACCCTCAAGATCGCCCCGTTCCCCGTCGTCCTCATCGGCAGCGAATTCTGGTCCGGCATGGTCGACTGGATGCGCAACACGTTGCTCGAAAAATACGAAACCATCAGCCCCGAAGACCTGAACCTCTTCTACATCACCGACGATGTAAAAGACGGCGTCGACCACATCCTCAGCCGCTTCGACCTCGAATCGTGGAACCTCAAGACTCAACCCACCATCCCCGAACCGGTCATCGGCCACGTAGAAAAAGCCAAACGCCGCCGAGCCTCCTACCCCCCGATCGCCGAACGCGATCAATAATAAAGCCGCTTGCGGCTTAGCGCGATCAAATAAGTGGCACGATCCCAATCAACCGCTTGCGGTTTAGCACTCTTACAACATTCATCCATCCACCCCCATGTGTGGTTGCTTCAGCAATCCACGCGCATCACCGATACGCCCTTACCACGCGCGACCCCGGATAGTAGAACGACAAAATCGAATACTCGTTATACCCCGCCTGCGCCAGCGCCTGTGCGCCGAACTGGCACAACCCCACGCCGTGCCCATACCCGCGCCCGTCATGGAACGTCACCGTCGACGCGCCGACCGAGACCTGCACGTGGCTGCTGTTCAGCGACTGCTCCCTCGGCACAGCCCCGATCCCCGTCGCGCTGTTGTTACACGCAAAGCGGAACTGCTCCGGCCCGAGCGTATACATCAATCCCGCGTTGTCCGTAATCGTGAACTGCGTCGGCCGACCCACCGCGTTCGTCTTCGTGATCCGGATATCGCGCAAGCCACGCAGTGACTTGATCGGATGCCCTTCACTCACACCCCACTCGCGCATCCGCGCTTCCAGCGTTGATTTGTTGCGCGTGACCGGCCCCCATCTGAACTTCGTGCTCTTGTTGCAGTAAGGCCCGTGGTTCTGCCCGCGTAACGGCGCAATGTCAGGCAAGCCCGGCAACCACGTAAACGCCGACACCGCGTCCTGCCCCGTCCCCCCGCAGGAACTCGAATAAAACGCCGGTACGATCCGCCCCTGGTACTCAATCAACAACCCGCGCGTCTGCGCCACCGCCGATACCGCCTTCGGATTTGTCGCCTGCCCCGAATACGCCTGGCTCGCCGTCGTCGATTCAAGATCAAAGTGCTTGTCCGCACTCATCGACGCTTCAAAGATCGCATACGTCCGCGCCGCGATCGCCGCCGCACGGAAAGTGGTCGGCTCCCACGAGCCGTACAACTCCCGCTCAACAACGCCCGGCAGGTACGATTCCATCCCCACGTGATTCACCACATCAAGCCCGCCGGTCGGCACACCTTTACCGTTCTTGCTCGGCACAAGCGCGATCGACCCGGGGTATGTCTTACCATTGAAAGTCACAGGCTGGCCCGTCGCCGCCGGCGTAATCAACAACGCCGGCAACGCCCAGCGTATGGACTGTCGATTCGTATCCGTGATCAGAAACGCGCCCTGATAGATCGTCACCGCCACCGCGGTTGGATAATGGCGCGCCGCCGTGTTCAGGTTCGGATCGGCCGGGCCCACCATCAATCCCGACGGGCTCGACAGGTTCGCCCGCGCTTGACCCTTATCGATACGCACACGGATCACCGGCTCGCTACGGATAGACGAAATTGCCGGCAACAAGATCCGCTGCTGCACGACCTGCTTCTGTGCCGGGACCGGCTGCATCGGCCGGGGATGATAAACAGGCGAGACAGGCGTCGTCGCATCACAGCCCAGGATCGCCAGCATCAGCCCCGCGACCGCACACAACAGCGCCGCTCGTGCCGTGGCATACCGCCCGTGTGACATGGCTTTGCCATGCGATAGATTGCTGCTGATTCGTTTAGTTTGCTCAGAATCGCGCCGGATCATCCGTGATCCTCCGCTAAAAAGGGTGATTAATTGCCTTCAGTATACCGCTAAGAACCCAGGCGCGTCGGGCGGTATGATGTACCCATGCAGGAGGCAGGGATTCGTTATCGTTGGAAGTTCACCGAGCAAACGCCGCAGGCGACCGATCAGCTCGCGCAGGACCTGATCCGTTCGCTGGGCGTGCCCCCATTGGTCGCGCGCATCCTCGCGCAGCGCACCGAAAGCTGTGATAACAGCGAACAGGCCCGCGAATCCGCCGCCAAATTCCTCAATCCCAAACTCACCGACCTGCACGACCCCGCGCTGCTCCCCGGCGCGACCCAAGCCGCCAAACGTTTAGTCCAGGCCGTCCACGACAAACAGCCCATCGTGATCTACGGCGACTACGATGTCGACGGTGTCACCGCCAGCGCCGCGCTCTGGCACACACTCAAACTCGCCGGCGCAGATGTCCACACCTACATCCCGCACCGACTCGATGAAGGCTACGGCCTCAACGCCGACGCCATCCGCGCCATCATCAACGACGCAACCGCTAAACCTCTTATCATCTCCGTCGACTGCGGCATCACCGCCACCGAACCGGCGCAAGTCGCCAAAGACCTAGGCGTCGACCTCATCATCACCGACCACCACGAGTTCGACCAAGACAATCTCCCCAACGCCCACACGCTTGTTCATCCAAGCCTCACCCCTCAGCCCTCAAGCCTCAAGCCTCAAGCCTCAAGCCTCCCATACCCTTGCCCCCACATCTGCGGCGCAGGCGTCGCCTTCAAAGTCGCCTGGCAATTCGCAAGAGAGCTCTGCGGCTCCGATCGCCTGCCCGACGTGTATCGCAAGCTGATGATCGAGCTGCTTAGTCTCGTCGCGCTCGGCACCGTCGCCGACGTCGTCCCTCTCATCGATGAAAACCGCATCCTTACCGCGTTCGGCTTAAGCCGGATCAAGCAGGCGAACTTCGAAGGCTTAGCCGCACTGATCGACGTCGCGCGCTTGCGCGATGAAAAGATCGACGCCTACCACGTCGGCTTCGTCCTCGGCCCGAGGCTCAACGCCTGCGGCCGCATGGGACACGCCAAGGATGCGCTCGAACTGCTGACCACCGCGCAAGGCCCACGCGCTACAGAACTCGCACGATTCCTCACAAGCGAAAACGAAAAGCGCCGAGCCACCGAACGTTCCATCGTCGAACAGGCAAAACAGCTCATCGAAGACAAAGGCTACAACACGCCCGACCGCCGCGCGATCGTAGTGGGGGGCCAGGGCTGGCACTCAGGCGTCGTCGGCATCGTCGCAAGCCGCCTCGTCGATACCTACGCTCGCCCGGCGATCGTCCTCGGCATCAACAACGGCATCGCGCAAGGCTCGGCACGCAGCGTCGACGGCGTATCCATCCACGAAGCGCTCACCGCCTGCAGCCACTTCATGGATAAATTCGGCGGCCACGCCATGGCTGCAGGACTCACACTTCAGGCCGACAAAATCGACGACTTCCGCGAGTCATTGGTTCAGCAAGTCAACAACATGATGACCGAGCAAGATCTGACACGCAGCATCCGCGTCGATGCTGAAGTCGAACCCAACTGGTGTACGCTCGAAGTCTTCGATCAATTAACCAAACTCGCCCCGTTCGGCCGCGGCAACCCGACACCGAGATTGCTTCTGCGACAAGCCGTACTCGATCGGCCCGCCCAACGCATGGGCGCGTCCGGCAAACACCTGTCGATGTCCTTTACCTATAATGGCAGGGCGATCAGAGCCGTCGCCTTCGGGCAGGGCGACCACGCAACAAAACTCCCCGCCGGCGCAATGATCGACGTCCTGTTCGAACCCAAGATCAACACCTGGCAAGGCGTACGCCGACCCGAACTGCACGTACAAGACTTCAGGATCCACACCGCGGTGACAAGCGCATGAATAAATTCCTCGGCGACAACGAACAGTTCTTCCGCTTCACACTGCTGACCTGCGGCCTGCTCACCCTCGCCGGCGCATGCGTCTCACTATGCTGGTCCAACGCCCTCTACGCCATCGCCTGCTCCATCGTCAGCGCCTGGTCCATCGGCTACTACATCGATACACTGCTGGAAAAACTCGTCATGCACAAACATGACGATCAGACAGAATCACAAGAAACAACTCAAGAATAAAACCACCCAAGCCTCAGAAATCTCTAATCTCTAATCATTAATCGCTAAAATCACTCCGTACATTAACGATCAGCGATTAGATATTAGCAATCTCACTCCCCCCAAACGCCGGTTCTGAGCGCAGCGAAGGTCCGGACCTCTTCACTTTTCATCTTTAAACGACCATATCCATGCATGCTCATCCCGGTGCCGCAGGATATAGTCATACACCCGTCGGTGATGTGCTTCATCACGGATGGGTATCGGATCACCACCCTCCGCCCAAATATTGCCGGGCAATTCTTCACGCACTTTGTGCGAAGCCGCCTGCTTCCATGTCCCACAGATAGCCACGACGACCGATCGGTTATCGGGTAATTCGACGAGGATATGTGCGTGATTGGAACCAACAGAGATCGCTAAAACACGATGTTCCTGCTTCTCGATTTTTCCAAGTATCGTTTCTCCCACAATCGACCTGAGCGACGATTTGATCCAAATCGCGTCACCGCTTACACGCTTCGCATATTCATGCAGTTCGGCATGTTCACCTTTAGGTGGTGGGTGTTTGTAATCACCACTGCTATGTTTTCTATGTTTACGACTACGAAATCCACGTGGGTCCCCGGGCAACCAGGAACCATGAGTATTTAGAATGATGTGATACCAGCGCTTACCCGGTGTCGGCATTGGCGCATCATATCAACGGTAATTATGAAAATAAAGAAGCCCGGACCTTCGCCGACTGCGTCGACTCAGGACCGGCGTTGGTCGTCATTGAATACACAATCACACCCAACGCCGGTCCTGAGCGCAGCGAAGGTCCGGGCCGCAGAAATCTCTAATCGTTAATCGCTAAAATCACCCCGTACATTAACGATCAGCAATTAGAGATTAGCAATCTCACTCCCCCTCCCAATGCCGGTCCTGAGCGCAGCGAAGGTCCGGACCTCTTCATAGCATCAACTATTGTCTGCTGATTCCAGAAGACTTACCCGATGCTCACTTCTTCACCGCCGGCCCGAGCACCATGTCGTCCACGCTCTTGCCTGCGGGCATCATCGGGTACACGTGTTCGTGCTTCTCGACCATCGCTTCCAGGATCGCCGGGCCGTCGTGTTCGAGGAATTCTTTCATCTTTGCCGGCAAATCCGCGAGCTTCGTCACGCGAACCGCTTTGCAGTGCATCGCTTCGATCAGCTTGCAGAAGTCGGGGTTGTGCATCTCGGTGTGGCTGTAGCGTTCCTGGTAGAACAAATCCTGCCACTGCTTCACCATGCCCTGGAAGTCGTTGTTGAGGATGATGGTCTTCGCGGCGATGCCGTACTGCGCCGCGGTGGTCATTTCCATCGCGGTCATGCTGAAGCTGCCGTCGCCGTCGATGTTGATCACCGGTGTATCGCCCGCGCCGAGCTTCGCGCCCACCGATGCCGGCACACCGAAGCCCATCGTGCCCAGGCCGCCGGACGTCACCCACTGGCGCGGCGTCTTGAACTTGTAGAACTGCGCCGCCCACATCTGGTGCTGGCCCACGCCCGTCGTGATGATCGCATCACCCTTGGTCTGCTTGTACAACTCCTCGATCACCGCCTGCGGCTTCAGGTGGAACTCACGCTCATCATGTTCATACGTGAACGGGTAATCCTTCTTCCATTGTGTGAGCTGTGATAACCATTCACCGCGCGCCGAATCCTTCAACAAGGGCAGCAACAACTCCAGGTTCTTACGCGCATCACCTTCAACGCCGATCGTCACCGGCACACTCTTGTTGATCTGGTCCGGCGAGATGTCGAAGTGGATGATGCCGCCGCGCCCTTCGGCTTCCGCGGCACGCGCGCCCGGCGCGAACGCCGAAATCTTACCCGTCACACGGTCATCAAAACGCGCGCCTACCGCGATCACGCAGTCCGCATCACGCATCGCCCAATTCGCATACGCAGCGCCGTGCATGCCCAGCATGTCCATCGCCAAAGGCGACTCCTGGTCGAACGCGCCCAATCCCAGCAACGTCGTCGTCACGGGGATGTTCGCCTTCTCGGCACACTGCCGCAACACATCGCAGCCATCGGAAAGGATCACGCCCTGGCCCACATAAAACAGCGGTTTTTTCGCGTTGTTGATCATCTCAGCGACGCGCTCGATCTCGCTGCTCGTGCCCAACTCACGCACGCTGAAGCCCGGCAGGTGCGGCTCGTCATACACCGCCTCCTTGAGCACGCTGGCGGTCATGTCCTTCGGCAAGTCCACAAACACCGGGCCGGGCCGGCCACTCGTCGCGATATGGAACGCCTGGTTGATCGCACGTGGCAGGTCCGCCGCATGCTTCACGAGAACGTTCCACTTCGTGCAAGGCCGACTGATGCCCACCATGTCCGCTTCCTGGAACGCATCCGAACCGATTGCACCCGTCGCCACCTGGCCGGCAAACACGATCAATGGCGTGCCGTCCATCAGCGCGTCCTGCATCGGCGTTACCGTGTTCGTCGCACCCGGGCCCGATGTCACCAGCACCACGCCCACCTTGCCGGTCACGCGTGCATAGCCTTCGGCCATGTGCCCCGCGCCTTGTTCGTGACGCGAAAGAATGAACTTGAAGTGTTCGGACTCGTGGATCGCATCGAACACCGGAAGGATCGCGCCTCCCGGATAACCGAAGATCGCTTCGACGCCGTGCTCACGCATCAGGTCGTGAAAGATCTGCGCGCCGGTCATGCCGATGTACTTGTCGGTCGGCGCGCCGTGACCGGTGGTGTTGATGGATTCTGCGTTCAGGTTTTTGTGGTGGAGAATCATGATTCAATTCCGTTTCTATCTGTCTGTAAGGCCCGCCGGGATAAGCCGGTAGCATCTGGTTTGGATGATATCAGGTATAGATTAAGAGCAGTTTAAATCGAGCAGTTTCGATCGGGGTTGGGGACGCTTAGCTGGGAGTGCGGGTCTTCCGCTCAGCTAACAACGACGCGTGATACCGCTACCCGAGCAAGCTCGAGGCGGAGCGTCAGGGCCAGAACGGCCGTAATCAGAATGAGTCCAAGGGACAACATAGACTCTTATACTAACACGTAGTACCCTCATTCGTCAAGGATTAATCTCTAGACGATTGTTGATCGGTTATCCGCCCGGATCGCTTCAATTTGCAGATCGATTCATTGCTGGCTGGAGCGGATGAGGTCGAACGCTCGTTCGACGGTCTCGTGGTTGTCGCCGACCAGGTAGTAGACCATGTCGCCGTGGTGCCAGACGACCATGGGGTAGGTCTCTTCGGTGGCTTTGGAGGCGTAAAGCTTGTCCGGCTCGATGCTTGTGCCTTCTTCGTAAGGCCGCATCCACAGGCTCAGCGAGTCGGTCTGGCCGGTCGAGGCTTTGGACTGATACACCACGTGCACCGCGCCCTTGCCCGGGATCAGGCACAGGCCCGCGACGTCGAATTCATAGCCAAGTTCTGAAAAGTCAAGCACTTCCGGGTTGATCGGCTCGTGGAAGTATTCACTGAGCGCCCCGGGCAGCTCGGTCAGGTTCTGCGGCAGCTTGTCGACGCCGTGCATCTTCGCCATGTGCCTGGCACACTTGAAGTGCCTGTCGCCGAACTGATCCACGATGGAAGCGTTCAGGACATTGGATGCGTTGATGAGGTTCGGCGTATCGCCGAGTCGGTAGCGGTTGTTGTTCTGGTTGAACACCACCAGCGCGCCAATCAGCAGGATCGCGGCGACGGCGGCGGGGATCCAGCGGCCGATCACCGCCAGCACGGGGGAATCCGGGGGGCCGCCTGCTCGATCCGTGGTATCGCTAACCTGTGTTGCAATCGTGGTTTCAGACGGGCTATCCGACTCGGCCGGCGTCGATTTGGCGAGTTGCATCAATTGATCGCGCAGGGCGGCGGGGGCTTTATACTCCGGCCCATCCATGGCTGCGGCGACCGCCTGACGCAGCTTCTGCTGATCCTCAACTCGGCCGGCTGTCGCGGGGTCCTCCTTGAGCCGTTTGAGCACTTCGAGGTTCTGCGCACCATCTAGTTCCCCGTCGGCAAACGCCGCAAGTTGTTGCTCTTTATCGAGTTGGGGGAAGTCGGTACTCATCGTGATCTAAGTTTTCCTTGATTGCTCTGCTTAGCTAACCCCGCAGCGTTGTGTTTTCTTCCCGGCAATTACAAAGATTTTTATGTCTTTTTATAGCATGGTTGGTCTGGCAGAATGCATCCGAATCCCATGCCTGCTATCGGTTTACGAATCCTTCTGCTCCGGCTGTATCCCATGCTCCGCCGCCAGCCCGGTCAGCGACTCGGCGAGGATCGATCGCGCCCGGTACAGCCGGCTCATCACCGTACCCAAAGGCACACCCAGCACATCCGCGACCTCCCGGTACTTCAATCCTTCCACCGCCCAAAGCAATAGCACCTCTCTGTAATGCTCTGGTAATTCATGGATTGCGTGCTTCAGCCGATCGTCGACCTGCTCCCAGTCCAGGTGCGACAGGTCCCACGCCGGCGTGTCCTGGCTCGGGTCGCCATCCTGGTGCGGCTGATACGACAGGTCCTCGGAAAGCACAGGCTCCCGGCTCTTGCGGCCGACGCGGGTATAGAAGTTGTTGTGCAGGATCTTAAAAAGCCATGGCCGAACCCCGGTTTCACGCAGTTCAAAGCGTTTTTCCGCCTTGAACGCCTTGAGGTAGGTGTCCTGCACCAGGTCGGAGGCATCGTCGGAATTGCGCGTCAGATGCATCGCCATGCGATACACCGCGTCCATCTCCGTCAACGCCAATTCACGAAATGCCTGACTTTCCACACCCGAGCCCTCAATGAGTCACGAAGCCACAGTCGCCGGGCATTGTACGCGGGGTGGGAGGGAGCGGGAAATCAGAAAAGCAGAAAATCAGGACGGCTCAACAGCGGAACGCTGAAGCAGAAACTAGGGGATTCACTCAAGTGCGCGCGCGTTGTAATCACGACAGCGCTGTGCGCATGTGAAGTGGTGGATAACCGACCGTCGAGCGGGTGGTGATTTGATCGCTGTGGAGTGGCGCGTTAGGGCGTTTGTTTTGTTGATAGTACCGGTTGATCAACAGCTCTGCGCGGTTGTGTGGGATTCAACCGCGGGCTTCCCCGATGGCTATTGTGTCATCATGTGTTGGTCGGATTCACAACCGGCATCCGCACGTTGATGCGATTGATATCACGATACACATCACCGCCGACATCAACATGAGATGAACTTCTCAATGTACCAATTCATGATTTGTGGAGCTTGGGTCGACGGTTAAGGCTCTTGACAACTCCTATCTTCGGCAGATGCAATATGTCGAGTGTCGCGTAGGTTTCTGTCGTAGCTGCGTTGCGACGCAACGCAGGGCCCGCATTGCGTTGCAATGCGGCTATTATATTGTTGTATAGTTAAGTGAAGGTGCAAGCGGGCATCCTATGAAAAGTCGTATAAACAAGCAGAAACGCGGACGTATTCGATATGTCGTTATTGCGATTATCGCATTGTTGGTATGTTTCTTGGTATGTCTTTACCCATCGCAGAAGTCTAGTCCGTTGATTCAAGTGTACGAGCTTGGGCTGTTTAATCGGGAAAAGAAAAAGGGGGAAAAGAAAAAGGGGATAAGTACATTTATTGACGTTGGCGTGATGTACGGGGACATGTCCCCGACACGGATTTTGACTGGTCCTCTTACGAAGAAAAATTATGCAGGAAATCAAAGTTACTTCATGTTTTAAACCTCGACGTTATCGCAGTGCTATAGAGGCTTTTGCGTCGTTACGCGAGAACACCGAATACCAGCGTAGTCGTACTGAATCGACTCAACTCCGTGGCAAAATAGTTCAGGATGTCAAATACTACGACCAAGAGGTAATTATTGTTTTCACGGATGGGTCCGCCTTACTGCTATATATTGAGGGAACTGAGGTGACTTGGAAGATCCTGAGTCCCGGCGACCCGTTAGTTACGAATTATGACCATAAGAATTCGATGGAAAACGATTATCAATTGCATTGGCAGAATTCTGGACACACGTCATATTGGCAAAGGCGTGAAACCATACATGCTTGGATTGGCAAACGAATCACTGAATTACAAAAACCTGAAGGTCCATTATTATTACGCGGCGAAAAGCAGTTCGAAATATCATTTTCTGCGATTGATCTGGTGTCAACCCAAGCTCGGGTATTATTCTGGCAGATAACATAAGGTGGGTGCCTCGCTTTGACGGCGAAGCTGCAAAGTGTGCTTGGGCAGTCTAAATTGCGACAGATATCGGCTGCTGAAGGTATCATGTTGGTGCAAGGTATTGCGGCGCACTTTGTCTATGCGTGATCAAAGTGAAGCGTCCGGCACAATGAACACGAAAGATAAACAGGAGCAGCGATGATGTCCGGGAATGTGATTAGTGTGTATTCAACCTCAAGGCTGTCATGCCTCATGTTTTGTTTCGTCGTATGCATTTTATGTTGCCAAACTTGTCTGGCGGAGACGCCGGATGAGCCTTTGGCTGCGGGGCAGGGTGTTTTCAGTTTTGCCATAGAGGGGACCGAGCCGGCCAAGACGATCCGTGTGTTCTACGTCAAGCCGGAGCGTACTACGGCGAATACGCCGGTGTGGTTCGTGATGCATGGGATCGATCGTAACGCCGACGAATACCGGGACAAATGGATTGAATTGAGCCAACAGTACCGCGCGATTGTGCTGGCGCCCGAGTTTAACAACAGGGATTATCCCGGGTCGCGGGCTTACAACCTTGGCAACATGTTCGATGAAGATGGTGAACCGGTCGATCGTTCGCAATGGTCGTACACGGTGATTGACAAGGTGTTCGATCATGTCGTGCAACGGGAGGGCTTGAAAGATCAAGGGTATTGTCTGTTCGGGCATTCGGCGGGCGCGCAGTTTGTTCACCGTCTGATGATGTTCGTGCCGGAAGCGAAGGTGCGGTTGGCGGTCTCGGCGAACGCGGGTTGGTACACGCTGCCTGATCTGGACCGGGCATTTCCTTATGGACTGGATGGCAGCACGGCTGACACAGAGAGTTTGAAAACAGCGTTTGGCAAGCCGATGGTGTTGCTGCTAGGGCGGGAAGATACTGATCCGAACCATAAGCACCTGAACAAGGCGGCTGAGGCCGAGGCGCAGGGGCCTCACCGCTTGGCGCGCGGGCACTACTTCTTCGATCAAGCCAAGGCATCGGCCCGGGCGATGGAAGTGAAGCTGGCATGGCGGTTGATCGAGGTGCCGAATGTCGGGCACAGCAGCTCGCGCATGTCGCCGCCGGCAGCGAAGCTGATGGCTCGTGCGCCGCGGGCGCGGTAGTTTTCAGGTTTACTGTATAACGCCCGGGGATGGCTATCCCCGGGCTTTAGTGGGGTATCAAGTTGAATTGTGTTTAGCCGTTTGAGGGTGGTGGGGTTTGGCGTGGGGTGGGGCGGGGGAGTTGGTTGGTGATGTAGATCCAGGGTTGGGTCATGTCCTGGGCGAAGCGGTTCATTTCTTCGCGGATGGGGGTTTCGATGTTCATGCTCAGGTCCTGGACGACCTGGTCGATCTTGGGCAGGCGCTGGGGGAGGTCGGTCATGTAGGTGGTTTGCTGGCGCAGGGCTTGGCCGGTCGTTTGGGCCTGCTCGGAGATCGGGGTCCAGAGTTGTTCGAATTGATCTTCGAAAGCCTTGGTGAGCAGGTCGGTGTCTGGTGAAGGTTGTTTGGGCCAAAGTGTCCAGATAGTGGTGGCGAAGATCGCGCAGCAGGCGAGTGAGACGGCTGGTTTGAGCAGGCGATGCAACCATTCGTTTGATGCGCTGATCGGCGCGGGATCGGTGATTGTTTTGTTTGCTGTGTAGTCACCGATGGGCAGGTGCTCTTGCGCGAGGGATCGCTGTTGTGAGACGGCCTGGCGTTTGAGTTGGCCGTCGAGTTGTTGCAGTTGCGATGCGAACTTGCGGTGCGATGCCAGGCGCCCGAACGTCCATGTCCAGAGCTTCGGCGGCGCGTCGTTACGATCGATCGCGCTACTGACCCATAGTTGTGAAAGCCAACGGATCATGTCACAGCTCCTTCACTCAGCCTCGACTTACGAGGGGTCGAGGCGTGCGGTGGTGTCGAGGCGTACGCCGGTTCGGGGACGGTGACGGCCTCGGTTTTGTTTTCGGTCTCCTCCAGATGCGTCATCATGGTTCGTCTTGCGCGGTAGAGCAATACTCTTACGTGTACCGCGGTAAGTCCCAGTGTTTTGGCGATCTGCTTGGTTTTCAGGTCTTCGCCGTAGTGTAACCATAGCGCGGTCCGCTGGACGGGGTCCAGTACTTTGTCGGCCAGCGCCCAGAGCCTGCGTTGGGTATCCATTCGGCTGACGGTTTCGGCCGGGCCGGGCGTCGGGTCCTGGGCGCGGTCGACGCCTTCGGTTGCCGTGTTGATGGTGCGTTTTCGGAAAGCGTCGATCGCCAGGCGGATCGCGATCGTGAACAGCCAGGCGCGGAACGAGTGCTTGGGGTTGTACTTGTCGATCTGCTGGTAGGCACGCAGCAGCGCCTGCTGCGTCAGGTCTTCGGCATCTTCGCGGCTACCCGTGCGTTTACGCATCAGGTACACAAGCCTGGGGCGGAAACGTTTGTCGAGCTGCTCGTAGGACTTGACGCACCCACCGCGGACACGCTCAGCGAGCTGTTCATCGCTGAGCGTGCCGAGTCCCCCTGCGTTGGTGGCATGTTGCGTGCTAAGGTCAGTCAATTTGCCGAATCCGATTGTTTAGTTGCGATGAGTAGACAGGATTATCAGGGCGTTTCCACGACGTCGACTGTTTCTTCGGTCTCTTGCACTTCTACCGGCGCGGCCTTGGGATGATGATTGTTTTGATGATGATCCATGCCTTCGAGTTTACTGATGAGTTCTTCCAGTTGCTCGAAGCTGCTGGTCATGGTGGCGACGACGACGGTGTCGTTAGGCGTGTAGTTGACCTTGATGAGTTGGCCGAGTTCACCGAGCGGTCGGGCCTCGGGTTCGCTGCTGGCGACCAGTTGCATCATGGCCAGGCCGCCTTGCAGTAGTTGATAGACCTGCTCGGCTCGGAGGGCGTCGGTCATGGTGAGTTTGAGTGTGACGGTGGCGTCTTCGCCTGCTTCTTTGAGCGTGAGTTGTCCTCGCTGGATCATCTCAGCGATCCTGGAGGGCGGGCCTTCGGCGCGAGCGGCTTGCGCCAGTTCGGGCAGGCCGTTGAACCAAGCTTGCAACAGTGTGCCCTGATCGTCGCCGTCGGACATCAGCTTGGCGTTACCGTCGATGGTCTGGTCGACCATGTCGCGGGTACGCTTCGGATCGAAGGATGCGACGAGGTAGTAGGAATCGCCGAACGATCGTTTGGGGATGGCGCAGTAGAGTCGGTCGGCCTGGCCCATCGGGTCTTCGGTGAGTATGGAGTGGATGATGACCTTGTCGCGGTAGACTTCGGAGCTGTATTCCGGAGCGGTCAGCAACAGGCCGCTGATGTTGCCCGCGCTCGGGCCGATGTCGGCGACGAGTGCGAACTGTTTCTTGTCATAGCCCGAGCCGAAGAGGACGGTTTGGCCGAGCGAGTTACGCAGGTCGATGCCGACGGTGTTGGAGAACTCATCGATGATGGAGTCGATTTCGGGTTCTTCCTCGCGGATTCTTTCGAGGATGGTTTGGCCGAGCTTGCTCTGCATGATCCGTGAGGGGTTGAGCACGAGCGCGAACTGTGCATCGTCCGGCACGAGCGTCGATTGTGATTGGGCCTGGGTGGGCAGGACGGTGAGAAGCAGGCAGAGGATCAGGATCAGGGACGTGATATTGCGTTTCATGGTTATTTTCTCCGGCTGACGCATGTTTGTTTGGTCGGTCAATCAAGCATACGTCGGATGGTGCCGGAGTGTTACAGACGTTTTGGTGCCGGTTTGGTTCAGGCGTTTTTTGTGAGTCGTTGTTCCCGTCGCCAGGCCCAGATAAGCAGCAGGGCGGTGGAAGAGAGGGTCAGGAGGGCGGCGCAGGAGAGGGCGGTGATGATCCAGATGTTTATCAGACCCGGCTGGGCGCGGAGCGTGTCAGGCATCGCGTTTGCCCCAGCGAATTCGAAGGCGGAGAAGATCGCAAAGCCGAGGACCAGGAAGGGTAAAAGGTATGCGGCGGTAAGCGGTAATGCTTTGGATGGCAGGCGGGGTTGTGACCGACGGCCGGTTCTTAACGCCCATAGTCCCATGCCCATGCAAATCGCCAGCGCGGCGGTCAGGATCGCGCCGAGCGGGCCGGCGAAGGCGAGGCCGAGGTAGCCTGAGACGGACGGGTAGTAGGCTTCGTCGATGGCGCTGAAGGTGATGAAGTTGGGCCAGTCTGCGATGAAGTTGCGAACGCGGTCGATCTCACCCATCTGGTAGCTCAGCCAGGCCGAGGCGGCGACGATGCCCAGACCGGTAAGCGCCAGGCCTTGGGTCGTCATTTTGCTCAGGATGCCGGCCTTGGCGGGGGCGAGGCGGCGGTGGGTGGATGCTAAAAGTCCGGGGGGCGCGGCCGAGCTGCTCTTGGCGGAAAGCGCCGGCGTTTGTCCCCCTGGACGAGCAGAATGAGGCGAATGAATAGCCCCGGAAGGTGTTTGGAGGGCCTCCGGCTGCGTTTGTGATGTGCAATCGCTGAGACTGGGCTGGAGCGTCGTCGTTGACATGTGACACCTCCCTAGCGTGTCGTGCCAGAGGCACTTTCAGGCTGATGCATGGGTGTAGTCGCATGACGGACAGATTTATGTCATGCCCCCAATAGGAAATTTTGATTCGGGTGTGTATTCATTGATCACACCGTGCTCGCGGGTGGTTTTGTGCATCGGGTCTGCACTTTTGTAAATGGGTTATGATCCTGTGATGAATCAGACAACCCATGAACAAGTAAAAATCGGCATCATCGGCGGCAGCGGCCTGGGCGACGCGCTCGGGGCGGAAAAGGGCGAGACGATCGAAGTCGATACCCCTTTCGGTAAACCCAGTTCACCGATCACGCTCGCGGATTGGGATGGTGTTGAAGTTGGTATTCTTCAACGTCACGGCCCGGGGCACACGCTCAATCCTTCGGCTGTGCCGTACCGCGCCAATATCTACGCACTCAAGAGCCTGGGTGTTACACATATTCTCGCAAGCGGCGCAACAGGCTCGCTGCGCGAAGAGGTCGCACCCGGGGACCTGGTCATCGTGGACCAACTGATAGATAAGACGCACAAGCGGGCCAACACCTTTTACGAATCTGCCGCGGTCCATGTGGAATTTTCCGAGCCGTTCTGCCCGGTGATGCGCAAATGGCTGCTGGATGCGGCCAAGGGGCTCGATGGGATCAAGGTTCATAAGTCGGGAACGTACGTGGTGATGGAAGGCCCGGCGTTTTCCACCAGGGCCGAATCCAACATGCACCGCTCCGGGGGGTGGGGCGGCGACCTGATCGGCATGACCGCGATGCCCGAGGCGAAGCTGGCGCGTGAAGCGGAGATCGCGTATGCGATGATCGCCATGCCGACGGATTACGACTGCTGGCGGCCACACGACCCCAACATACCCGCCCAAAATCTGCTTGAAGAAATCATCGGGAATCTACAGAAAGCAACGGCGGCAAATATCGCGCTGATGAAACAGGCGCTGCGCGATACGAGCGTGCTGCAGGCTGAACCGAGCCCGGCGCATAGCGCGCTGGCGCTGGGGATCTGGTCGGATAAGTCGAAGGTCGATCGGGGTGAGGTGAAGCGGCTGGATTTGTTGTGGGGGAAGTATTTTTGAATTGTGGGTGAACCGCGAAGGCGCGAAGAGCGCGGAGATAAAGAGGTTTTTAGCCACAGATGAACTCGGATGAACACGGATAAAACCAATCAAAAGCTCGGATACATCGGATTCATCGGATAGATACAATAAACTTGAATAAGCATCATATTCCGATACATCCGATCTGTCCGAGCCAATTTCTTTTCTTATCTGTGTTCATCCGTGTTTATCGGTGGCTAATCTTCTTTGCGCTCTTTGTGCCTTCGCGGTTTATTTGCATTGTTGTTTATTTGTCGCCGCGTTTGGCGGTCCAGGCTTGGCATAGGTATGGCATCGGTACAACATCAACGTTGTGCTTGTCCAGGTCTTCTTCGATGAGTTGGATCAGTTTGGCGAAGCGTTGGGGGCCGGCGGAGACGTTTAGGTGGTTGTGGCTGTGCCAGAGCGCGAGGTAACGCTCGCGGGGCATGTCGAGGATGTGGCGGTGTTCGTTGCGGGTTACTTCGTGAAAGAGGCCGCTTGAAGTCAGTACGTATTCCCAGTTGCCGTTGTCGCGGTAGGTGTCGTCGAATTCGGGGACGTTGGCGCGGATCAGTTCCCATGTGCGCGTAAGTATGGGCTCTTCATCATTGAGGCGGTTGTTCCATAGTGCGGTGAAAGCACCGTTGGGTTTTAAGATGCGGTGCAGTTCGGGCAGGGCTTTGTCGGGCTTGGCCCAGTGGAACGCCTGCGCGGCGGTGATCCAATCCTGCGAAGCGTCCGGCAAGAAAGTTTCTTCAAACGTGCCTTTGACCCAACGAACGTTCGTATGGGTTACCGCTTTGTTACTCATGACGGGGTTGGGTTCGATGGCGGTGATGTTGAAGCCGAAGTCGGCAAGTTGTGCAGTGAAGATGCCTGTGCCGGCGCCGATGTCGGCGACGTTTGCATCGGGTTGCAGGTGAAGCTGCTGGATAAGCTGTTCGATCAGGGTGATCGGGTAACTCGGCCGCGCGGCCTGGTAGGCATCGGCCTGTTCGGTGAAGTCGCCGAGTTTCCGGGGGGCTGGTTGTGAGTGATTATCTTTAGGCATGGGGCCGATCTTAGTCGGCTTTTTGATGTAGTTAAAAGTCACCCCCAAAAACCTCGGGCAAGACAAAGGCTAAGTGTGTGGATCAGCGTTTTGTGAGATTGAGATTACTATTTGTACTTAATCAATCCGGCCCTCACCCCGACCCTCTCCCGGGGTAACAAATTCGATCTACGCTGTAACCTCTGAAAAAAGAAGGCAATTAGCCACAGATAAACACAGATGAACACGGATCAGAAAAAGAATCTATTTCGAATTCATCGATTCAAGCTGCTTGTTTTAACTTGTTGAACTGCAATGAATCTGATGCGTCTGGACTTCTCTTGTATTTTTATCTGTGTTCATCCGTGTTTATCTGTGGCAAATGACTTCTCTTCTTCGCGCTCTTAGCGCCTTCGCGGTTGATATTTGAATTAAAAACCCCGGGCAAGCCCGGGGCTAAATGGATCGGAGTTGCTACGGCGGGGTTTACTTGCCGCCGTTGCCGTTGTTTTTCTTGGCGGGTTTTTCGCCACGGGCTTTCTGGTCGGCGAGTTCGCGGCGGTTGATGGCGGTTTCCCGGGGGAAGTCGAAGGCGAGGCGTACCTTGTCGCCTTGGATTTCGACGATGCGGATGACCCCTTGGGGGTTGCCTGGGTCGCCAATTACGACTTCTTCGCCGACGCGGCGTGTGAGTGCGAGCATGCCTTTGGTCTCCTGACCCTGTCGTCCCGGGCCGCTGGGGGTGTCGCGGCTTGGGTATCTCGTCCTGAGTCCGCCGATTACATTGGCGGGGTAGGGGTTTAGCTCACTTGCTCAACGCCGGTCACTTCGGGGATCTTTTCGCGCACGTTGCGTTCAATGCCCATGTGCAGGGTCATCCCGCTGGACGGACAGCCGATGCAGGCGCCCAGCAGGCGTATCTGCACGACACCCTCGTCGGTGACGGCGACCAGTTCCAGGTCCCCGCCGTCGGACTGGACGGCCGGTCGGATCCGTTCGATCACCTCTTCCACGCGTTCGTAGATACTTCGGGTGTCAGCTGTAGTATTACCGTCCTGGGTCATTGTGCTCCTTGCGATCCATCGAAAGTGGTGGCCGCGTTGATAGCCGGGTTATCCCGGAACGTCCGGGGCTGCCGGGTCACTGCGTCTGCGACACCGTATGATAGGTCGGCATAAGGCAATAGACAATTCAGTCGGGTGGGGGATGGGGGGTTCAAAAGGGGTTTACACAAAAGATTTGGCGGCAATTTGAATCCGATAATCTGTTAAATGGAATGATTTTACGATCGGGGGCGGGTTGCTGGTCGATAGCAGTATCCCCAGTTCGGCAAGGCAGTTCAGGGGGAAGTGTGGCAGCGGCTGCGGGTTTGACGTAGATGGGGCATGCTGATATGCTCCTTCGTCGGTTTGGAGTTGATCCAGGCTGACCGATGCAGCGGTTTTCATAGCGACCGGATGTTAGGGGCGCGGATTGGTTACAAGGCCAGTTCGACGCCCCTTGTCAATCGGTGTGAAGTCGCTAAAGTGCCGAGTCTTGGGCTCGGTGACAGCCACTGCGTCAGGGTGCGCGGGCTGTCAAGGCATTTGGCCGCCACCCTAGCTCAGTGGTAGAGCACTCCCTTGGTAAGGGAGAGGTCGTGGGTTCAAGTCCCATGGGTGGCTTTTTGAGGACGGCTAATTAGATCAGCCGGGTACGGGCTCGGCGGCCGACACAGGTGAATTGGAAACCGATCACGGCCGGACGCGTTGACGCCTAACACAGCGTGTCCGGGTACAACCAAGAACAACGGAAAGTTAGGCGGAGGTTTCAGACGATGGCGAAGGGTGTATTCGAACGTACCAAGCCTCACGTGAACGTCGGCACGATCGGTCACGTGGACCATGGCAAGACGACTCTGACTGCGGCGATCACCGCCGTGCAGGCCGCGAAGGGTCTGGCAACTTATAAGCCCTACGACGAAGTCGCCAAGGCGTCCGAATCCGACGGCCGTCGTGACGCGACCAAGATCATGACGATCGCGACCTCGCACGTGGAATACGAATCCGAAAACCGGCACTACGCCCACGTCGACTGCCCGGGCCACGCCGACTTCGTGAAGAACATGATCACCGGCGCCGCCCAGATGGACGGTGCGATCCTGGTCGTGTCCGCCGCGGACGGCCCGATGCCGCAGACCCGCGAGCACGTGCTGCTGGCCCGCCAAGTCAACGTGCCCAAGCTCGTGGTCTTCCTGAACAAGGTCGACCTGGTCGACGACCCGGAACTGCTCGAACTGGTCGAGCTGGAAGTCCAGGAACTGCTGACCAAGTACGACTTCGAGGAAGATACCCCGATCATCAAGGGTGCATCCTTCCCCGCGCTGCAGAACCCCAGCGATCCGGAAGCCACCAAGTGCATCCAGGAGCTGATGGACGCGATCGATACGTGGATCCCCGAACCGGAACGCGAAGTCGACAAGCCGTTCCTGATGTCCGTCGAAGACGTGTTCTCGATCAAGGGCCGCGGCACCGTCGCCACCGGCCGTATCGAACGCGGCAAGGTGAAGGTTGGCGACAAGGTCGAGATCGTCGGCCTGGGCCCAACACAGGAAACCACCATCACCGGCGTGGAAATGTTCAACAAGACCATGGACGAAGGCATGGCCGGCGACAACTGCGGCTGCCTGCTGCGTGGTATTGAAAAGAGCCAGATCGAACGCGGGCAGGTGCTTGCTGCTCCCAAGAGCATCACGCCTCACACCAAGTTCGAAGGCGAAATTTACGTGTTGACCAAGGAAGAAGGCGGTCGTCACACCCCGTTCTTCGCCGGCTACAAGCCCCAGTTCTACTTCCGCACGACGGACGTGACCGGGCAGATCGAACTGACCGGCGGCGCCGAGATGTGCATGCCCGGCGACAACATCACCATGAAGATCGACCTGGGCGAGAAGCCCATTGCGATGGAAGAGCAACTGCGTTTTGCTGTGCGTGAAGGCGGCCGCACCGTGGGTGCCGGCGTCGTGACCAAGATTGTTGAGTAAAGATTAAAAAGCCCGCGATGGCATCGCGGGACGCCTTGCCGGTGTCTCGTCGATGCCATCGACGGCTTTATAGCAGGTGAATTATGGCCAAGAAAGCCGAAGCAGTTGAATACGTGTGGCTCCAGTGCTCGGAGTGTGGTGACCTGAATTACCGCACGCCCGTGAACGTCAAGGGCGGTCTGCCCGAGAAGCTCAAGGCCGGCCTGAAGAAGTACTCGCCACGCCTGCGTAAACACACGCTGCATAAGATTAAACGGAAGTAGTGACCGCGAAGCGGGCACGCACGGCTTGGCCGTGCTGAGGGCGCAGCCCGAGTTTAACGGCCGAGCTTGCTCGGCCCCAGGCTTCGACCCCTCGTGCCGCACGCTCTTACGCCAGTAGCTCAATTGGTAGAGCAGCGGATTCCAAATCCGCAGGTTGGGGGTTCGAGTCCTCCCTGGCGTGTCTGGACGGGACGGGCTGGTTAGGAAAGCTTGGCCTGTCAACGTGAACGAAACCCGTCGGCCATCGGCCTTTCGCCTCCTGCAAAGGCTTTCCGGGTGGCAGGCAATGTTCTGTTCTGGCCGACGACTAAATACAAGCGGTTCGTTGTCAATTGCAACTGATCCAGCCGCAATGCAAGCCTAACGCTTGGTGAATACCCATGGCACTATCTATCTACAAACCCGGTCAAGGTTATTACACGCGGATGCTCTCGGCGGTGGGTGTCGGTGTGATGGTGCTCTCGGGTGTGGGCTGGCTATGGGAAAAAATGCCAACCATCGTCCGAAACACGGACCACATCCTGTACTACCAGGCGGGGATGGCGGTCGGCGTCATCGCGGTTTTCGGGATCATCGTTTTCCTGATCCTCAACAAGCCTAACGTCGCCGACTTCATGATCGCCACCGAAGCCGAGATGAACAAGGTCAACTGGCCCAGCAAGAAAGAGATCATCGGCTCGACGTGGGTCGTGATCTGCGGCACCGCGTTCATCGCGCTGCTGCTGTGGGGGATCAACATTGGCTTTGCTTCACTGTTCCGAGCCGTCGGCCTCTTGGTCTAAGGATAATCCACGGCAACCCCGGCGAATCTCCAGATCAGGGCAACTATTATGGCTGACGATAACCTCCTCCAGGACGAAGACGTCACGATGCAGAATCCCGAACACCCCGACCTTCCTGACGAAACGCCAGAGCCGAACGAAGGCGAAGCGGGATCCTCGCAGCCGCACGAATCGCCCGAGGCTTCCGGCATGCCCGGCGGCGAGGACGAAGAGCTGCTGGTCACGCCAGGCATGAACTGGTTCGTCCTGCGTGTCGCTTCCAACAAGGAAGACTCCGTCCGCGAGACGCTGCTGCGCAAGATCAAGATCGAGGGCTTCGAGCACCTCGTCAACCGTATCCTCGTGCCGACCGAGAAGGAAAAGACCATCAAGGCCGGCAAGCAGAAGATCGTCGAGAAGAAGCTGTACCCCGGCTACGTCTTCGTAGAGATGCAGCTTGAAGACGACGGCCGAATCCCCCAGGACGTGTTCTTCCTCATCAAGGAAACGACCGGCGTCGGCGACTTCATCGGCACAGCCGGGCGTCCATCGCCCATGTCGATCCCCGAGATCGAGAAGATGCAGATGGCGTCCAAGCCCGCCGAGGAACAGCCCACCGTCAAGATGGAATTCGCCCCCGGCGATCACATCAAGATCCGCGAGGGCCCGTTCGAGAACATGGAAGGCACCGTCGACGAACTGCTGCCCGACCAGGGCAAGGTCCGCGTGGTGGTCACCATCTTCGGCCGAGCCACCCCGATCGAACTGGAATACTGGCTCATCGAGAAGTTCGAAGAGTAAAATCGGGTATCGGGTATCGGGTATCGGGTATTTTCCCGTCAACCCAACGCCGGTCCTGAGCGATGCGAAGGTCCGGGCCGGCTGCAGGTCAATAACCAGACTACACTTAAGCGCCCCAGTAATGGGGCGTTTTTTCTGCGCGCCAGGGGAGAAAAAGCAGAGCAACAGAAAAGCAGAAAACGCAGAAAAGCAGAAAATGAAGACGCTTGCTTTGTACGATTTTCCGACACCCGACACCTGATTTCTCAAGTTACCCGGCCCTTCGCTGCGCTCAGAACCGGCGTTGGGGGGTGATAAGCCATTAGCCTTTAGCCCTCAGCCATTAGCACAAATCCCAAATCATCAATCCCAAATCATCAATACAATTCCCCAATCCCCAATCCCCCCAGCCCCTATAACCCGGTAAATTTAGATAAACAACTTATCTATCTGCTTTTATAGATTCTGGTTAAAGTCTGGTGCTCGCTTTAGCCGATGAATGGGATACAGGCGACTCCAACCTGCAAACGCCTCTTGGAGACTTCATCGTGAGTGCTATAGGAACCGGTATCGCTGCCGCGGTCGCCCAGACGGGCCTGCAGTCTCAGCAGGTTGCCCGTCAGCAGGACCGTAAGGAGAACAACCGGACCCGCCAGGCCCAGCGAGATTCGGAGATCTTCCAGATCCGTCTGCTCGGCCTGGAAGAGCACGATGGCGACGAGGATTCGACGCGTCTGCACGTGGACAATCAGCAGCCTGACCGGGAGCACCCGGACGATCAACGGGCTGAGAAGCACGCTGAGGCCGAGGAGCAGGCCGCCAGCATGGCTTACGAGCAGGCCAGTCGTTTGCCTGACTCCGAGACGCTGCTGCAGCAGCTAAACGCCAGTGCCGATCCGGCCATCAAACAGAAAGCGATCAGCGCCCGCCCGCGCGAAGAGGGTGATGCCTTGTACACGCACATCGATATCAAGGTGTGAGGCGGTCGGTAATCGTTCAATATCCCATTATTCCCCCTCGGCGAGGCGTGCTTCAGCACGCCGGCGGCTGTATGGATGTTCAATGTTCGATGTGGCATGTTCAAAGTGGGATATGGGGTCTGGGGTCTAGGGTCTGGTCGGACAGTATTCAATACTTGCAACTGTTGCCACGCTCCCCGTTTAGCGGGCGAGTTTACTCGCCTTCGCGTGATCCTCTTCTCCTGCTCTACTGATCTACCTTCTCCTGCTCAAACCGGCCCGGCCCTTCGCTGCGCTCAGAACCGGCGTTGGGGGGAGGGGAGCCATTAGCCTTTAGCAATTAGCCATTAGCACAAATCCCAAATCCCAAATCCCAAAATCCTAAATCATAAATACAATTTCCCACACCCCACACCCCACACCCCACACCCCACACCCCACGCCCCAATTCCCAATTCCTCAAATCCCCATTCCTCGCATCCTGCTGCCGGGGTACAATCCATCTATGCTCTGGCAGATTCTTTCTATCGTTGCCTTGATCGCTTTTGCCGTCGTTGCTGCGTATTGCGTCTGGTTATATGCCGACCGCAAGTCGCTTCGGGCTGACCGTGACCGTGTTTCGCAGGACCTCAAGCAGCGCGAAACAGCGATCGAAGGCTACATGAATGCGATCGATGAACTGGAGAAGTCGGTTCACGAAAAGGAAAACCAGCTCACCGAGCTGCGCGCCAAACACGAGGGGCTGGATGATAAGTTCAAAGCCCTGGCCAACGATGTGCTCAAGCAATCGAACGAGCAGTTTTTGCAGCTAGCCAAGAAGACGCTTGATGGCGAGCAGAAAGATGCGGCCGCGCAGCTTGAGCAGCGCAAGCAGGCGATCGAGGCGCTGATCAAACCGATCCGCGAAGCGCTTGATAAACATTCCAAGGCTGTCACCGATATCGAGAAGGAACGCAAGCAGGACCAGGGTTCGCTGCGTCAGCAACTGTCATCGATGATCGATGTGCAGCGCCGGCTTGGTGAACAGACCACCGCGCTGACGACTGCTTTGAAAGGCTCCGCCACCGCGCGCGGGCGCTGGGGTGAGATCACGCTCCGGCGTATCGTCGAGATGGCGGGCATGAGTAACTACTGCGACTTTGATGAGCAGGTCACCATCTGGACAGGCGAGGACCGCCTGCGTCCGGACATGATTGTGCATTTGCCCTCGAGTCGATCCATCGTCATCGACGCCAAGGCGGTCGGCGAAAACTACTTCCAGGCGATGGAAACCGAAGACCCGACGCAGCGGAAACACCTGCTGCACAAGCACGCCGGTGACCTCAAGTCGCGCGTCACCGAACTATCGCGTAAGAGCTACACACAGAGCCTGACCGAAGCGCCGGACTTTGTCGTGCTGTTCGTGCCGGGCGAAGCGTTTCTGACCGCGGCGCTCGATGTCGAAACGGGCCTTGCTGAAAGCGCGATGGCCAACGGCGTCGTCATCGCAACACCCGCGATCCTCATCAGCCTGCTGCGCGTGGTCGAGATGGGCTGGCGTGAGACGCGCATGGCGGAGAACGCCCGTAAGATCAGCGACCTCGGCCGAGAGCTGCACGAACGCATCACCGTCGCGACGGGCCACGTCGACAAGCTGGGCCAGAACCTCGGCCGGGCGGTCAAGGCTTACAACGACTTCGTCGGCAGCTTCGAGACACGCGTTGTCAGTAGCGCCCGCAAATTCAAGGAACTCGGTGCTGATTCAGCGAAGGAACTGCCCGCCGATCCAACGCCGCAGATCGAGATCATGCCGCGCGAGGTGAAGCAGTCTCTGTTGGAATGATGGAACTCGGATGGGGCGGATGGAAACGGATATGAGGGGGCACCACGGAGGACGCGGAGAAGAGTAAGAGGAAGAATCCGCAGATTTTGATTTTGTGGATATTGGGCCCGGACTGCTCGGTTAATTACGGTTTTTGTTTGACAAGACCGATGCTCCACACTCCGGGCAAGAGTGGCCGGGTGTGCCGCGAAGATCGTATTGGCACACTTGGCATTTTAAGAATCTGCCAGATGAATCAACTTGTTGTCCCGTTCCGTAGATTGCTTTGTAAGCCACACGACACATCAATATCACTAGTGGGAAACTCCAAAACCCGAACCATATAAACCAATTAATGAGGTCAGCGAAGTCCCAAAGATTTATTCCTGGTGGTAATAAGCCGTGACTTTGTTGAGTAACAACATGCCCATGTATTATGAGGTAAATGTGTGCGCATGTGATCAGAAGCCCCGCAAGGATTTGGCAACACGCGTAGGTCACAAGAATCCTGTTCGCCATCAATTCTTTTTGTGCTCGGTGGTATCCCCATATGGCGATCGGAGATGTGATACATACGATGAGTAGTAAGAACGCATCTCTGACAGCATAGACTGCACAGGCTTCGATGGGGGATAGAAGATGCCAATCAACCGGATGAGCTTCAGGAACAAACAATAAGATCAAGATGGCCGCAAGGAAGATTGCAGCACTATATGTAATACCCGGTAGGTAAACTTTCTGCCAAAAAACTGAATGTGGGAGTTCGGTCTGCTCACACATACGGCAACTGCCCCTTTTCAGCCTTCGATACTTCCACCAACAGCTCCGCGATTTTTGCGGTGATGGCTTCGACGCATTGTTTGCCTTTTTCGGCGTTTGCTTTGCGGGGATCGCCGGCGCCGGTGTCGGGGTGGGTGGCGGACCAGGGGCGGGGGGTCCAGACGCCGGGTTGGCGCAGGGTTTTTAGTTTGAATTCGTTCATGCTGCCGGGGCCGGCCTGGTCGATTTGGACGAGGTCGGGCGTCAGGTGCATGAGCATGGCGGTTTCGAGTTCGCCGGCGTGGTCGCCCGGATCGTCGAGGACTTTGTTTTGAACGTCCAACGCGAGTTGCCAGAAGTTGACGACGACGATGAGCATGCCGGTTTTGGCTTGCAGGTCTCTGACTAAGGGTTTGAATTCGTTGCCGCCGTGCGCGTTGAGGATGACGAGTTTGTCGATGGCTTGTTTTTGAAGCGAGTGGACGACATCGGTGAGGATGGCGAGCGCGGTGGTGGTGGTGATGCTGATGGTGGCGACCTGGTCGAGTTGTTGGCCGTCGTTGCCATAGGGGACGACGGGGAGGACGATGGGCTTTGCGCCTTGTTTGACAGCTTCACCCGCGGCCAGTTCGGCGAGTAGCTGCGCTTCGTAGACATCCGTGCCGTGCGGCATGTGATAGTTGTGCGCTTCGGTTGCGCCCCAAGGCAGGACGGCGACGTTGGGTTTATCTTCGAGAAGCTGCTTGTAGTTGGCTTCCATTAGTACGTAAGGACGTGGAGGCATGCGGGGGGACTTCCTTTCACTGCCCGCCGTGCGTGGCACGGCGGCTATTATCAAACAATCAAAATCACTAATTCATTTTCGGCAACACGGTATCGACTTCGGGGAAGTATCTGCGGATGACGGAGCAGTCGAACTTGCTCATGATGGCGGTGGCGGGTTCGCGATCGAGCAGGAACTTGAAGGCTTTTTCGACGACTTTCGATGGCGGGATCGCGCCTTTGCTCCAGTGGTCGTAGTCCTGGAAGCTGAGCGTGACGGCGTAGGTGTGGCGTTTGCCGGCATCGAAGACGCAGACTTCGTAGGACCAGTTGTTTTTGCCTTCGACCTCGGGGCCGATCTCGATTTCAGCCATACGCGGGCTCCATCCTTGGTATCTTTGTCAGCTACAATAAGCACGATGTGTGATGAAAGCCAGCCTGACAACGGAGTTGAAGCTCCCCGTATCGCGATCCGTCGGCATACGGACCGTTGTTTTCACGAGGTGGAGGAGGTTGTGCCGGCGGGGCTGGATCAGGCGGGCGAGGCGGTGGGAATCCGCGGGTATATCATTGACGGCGTGATGATAGATGCGGAGGATGTGGCGGAGGTTCGTGAAGTTCCGGCAGCGGAGGGTTTGCCTGATTGTCAGCGTGATTAACCGGGAAGAAGGGATAGACACATGAGAAGCAATGTTTTATTCACGCGTGTTTTGTTGGCCATGGTTTTATTGGCGGTTGGTCTGCAGTCGTCGATTGTGCGTGCGGAGGAAAGCGAGTCGGGCGAGAGCAAGCACGCGAACGATGCGCTGAAGATCGCATACGCCTACGCGGACGGCGGGGGGTATATCTGGAAAGATTCAACCGGCGTCAACGAAACGCTTGAGTTTGATGGCAAGACTATCCTCAAGAAGCAGCCGGAGGGTACGTACTGTTGCGGGTTCACGTTCCAGGTCGCGTTCCGGCTGGCGGAGCATCGCGGGCTGTTTGAAGGTAAGACTTACGAAGAAGTGAAGAAGTTTCAGCGCGAATGGTACGGCACGAGCAAAGAGAGCGGCGAGACGCAGTGCACGATGGCGATGGAGCACCTCGGCGTCGGCCATGCTGTGACGCACGATGAAGCACGCCCGGGCGACTTCGGCAACTTCTGGCGCACCAAGGGCGGGCACAGCATTATCTTCCTGAGCTGGATCACGGATGATGCCGGCAACCGCATCGGTTTGAAGTACCGCTCGAGCCAAGGCTCGACGGACGGTATCGGTGATAACACGGAATACTTTGATGGGCACGGCGGCAAGGTCGTGCCGGAGCGGATTTATCTTTGCCGGTTCAATGAGCCGGTGAAGGAGGAGGAAGAGGTGAGGGGGAAGAATCGGTAAAAGCTGGAAAATTAGAAATTAAAAGCAGAAAAACAGAAAACGCAGAAAACGCAGAAATTTAGATCCATCGGATTTCGTCTCCTGCTCTAAACCGGCCCGGACCTTCGCTTCGCTCAGGACCGGCGTTGGGGGGGAGAAAGCCATTAGCCTTTAGCGATTAGCCATTAGCAATACAATTTCTACACACTACACACTACACACTACACACTACACACTACACACTACACAATGAAACACTTACGCGAAGAACTCTGGTTTGATATTCCTGATCGTCGTGGTTACGTGAACATTTCTACGAAGGTTCAGGAGCTTGTCACGCAAAGCGGCGTGCAGAACGGGTTTTGTCTGGTCAACGCGATGCATATCACGGCCAGCGTGTATATCAATGACAACGAATCCGGGTTGATCCAGGATTATGACGACTGGTTAGAAAAGCTCGCGCCGTTTAATGCGTCCGGCGATGTCTCGGCCGGCGGGTATCGTCATAACCGCACGGGCGAGGACAACGCCGATGCGCATATGAAGCGGCAGATCATGGGGCGCGAGGTGGTGGTGGCGATCACGGATGGCGAGTTGGACTTCGGGCCTTGGGAGCAGATCTTTTACGCGGAGTTTGATGGGCGGAGGCGCAAGCGCGTGCTGGTGAAGATTATTGGGGAATGAGGGGGATGGGGGATGTTCAATCTAAAAGCATGTTGCCGGTGACAACATCAGATTGAACATTGCATATTGAAGATTGAACATTAGAAAACCGCCGGCGTGCTGAAGCACGCCTCGCCGCGGGGGTTCATTAAAAGTTTTGAGCGTGTGGTGCGCGGATCAGGCCTTGATGCCCGTGATTTTGCACTTGATGTAGTGCTGGCGGTGGCCGTTTTGGCGCTTGTAGGTCTTGCGACGCCTGAACTTGGTGATGCTGACCTTTTCCGAATCATCGGGGTCGATGATGTCGGCAGTTACCGAAGCGCCGGCAACGACGGGCTGGCCGATCTTGGTGTCGGCTTCTTCGCCGCCGATCATCAGGACGCGGTCGAAGGTGAGGCTCTGGGCGTCGTCAGCCAAATCGCGCAGGTCGACACGGATGATGTCACCTTCGGAAACCTTGATCTGTATGCCGGAGTCTTCAATGATCGCGTACATGGCTGAGTTCCTGCCTGTTCTCTATTGGGTTCTATCGCTTGAATCGAGCCGGGTAGTCTAGCAGGATGGCTGGGGATTGCAACGTGGCAGCCCGGACCTTCGCTTGGCGCGGCCCGCATTCTTTCACACGTTAACTGCTGTGTAAAAAAGACTTACGTATAATTACTTAGCCGGTCGCACTTCCAGGCGCCAGTCGCGAGCTTCGCTGCTGGTGGCGGTGGCTTCCATGAAGACCTGCAGTCGGGGGGGCAGGACCATGAAACGCCAGTCCATCGGCTGGCCGGTGGGGGCCCCGGTGGCGTCCAGGAAGGTGAAGCGGTACTGGGCGTTGACGGGCTTATCATCCCGCAGACGCAGGGCGACGGTCACCTTCATGGGTGGGCCCATGTGGACGATTGGCTTGGAGTAGGACATGAAGTCGCCGAGGTTGCTCTCGGTCGCGATCTGCGGATAGCTGACCGGCGCGACGGGGTCGGGCTTCACGGCGTGGGGGGCCTTGGTGGCGTTGGCACAGCCGACAAGCAGGCACGGCGTGGTGAGCAGGGCGGCGAAAAGCAGTGTTGAGCGTGTCATGGCGTGTCTCCTTGAGGCGTTGTGGCTGGTTGGATGGTGGCTAACTGGGCGACTTCCTGCGACTTGGGATGATACGGTGAGTGCAACTGTCCGAACAGGCGGACGAAGCCGGTCGTCCCCGGCAGGGGGGAAACCAGTGAGTTACCGCCTTCGAGCACATGTCGGCCGACGAAGCCGCCCTGGTCTTCAGTGGTTAGTTGGATGCCTTCGGCTCGATAAAGTTCGCGCAGGTCGTTGAGTGTTTTGCCATAGAACCGGCCTGCTTGTTTGTAGCTGTCGAGCACTTGTTGGGTGGGCGGGCTGACGTCCATCCCGCCGAGGATGTATGGGCCGGAGGTGTGCGATGTTGAGTACGGGTTGGTGTAGTAGATCTGGCCGGAGCTTGCCCAGGAGGGTGGTGGGGCGCTGTGGTTGTTATTGCTGACAAGGCGGATGTATCGCAGTTGGGCTTTACCCATCATTTCCGGGCCCGGCGGTCCGAGGCCGGTCAATTCCAATTGGGTTGAAGGACGGTTCTGAACATCGAGCGTGATCGTCTGCTTCGGGTCCGAGAGGAAAAGCGGCACGAGGTAGAAGCGTTGGGGCATGACATCGCAGTAACGGATATCGACGTGCGCCCCGGCTTTGAGGATGATGCCCGCAGCCATTGCAGCCAAACCGGCATAGACCGCGTCGTCGTGCCCGCCCCGCGATCCGCCGTACTGTGTTGCGATCGCGCCGCCAACGAGCATGACGTTTCCGATCGTGCTTTTAGCGCTACGGACATCTTCCATGTTGTTCCACATGTGATCCGCGGCCATGGTGTTGACATCCTGCACGACGGGGTAGGCGCGACCCATGCTCGGGCCGAAGCGGATGCGCAGTTCGCCTTTGTCGCTGGCGAAGCGGGGGCTGAAGCGGGCGAGGGCGTTGTCGGGGCCGTAGCCTTCTTTTTGCGGGCCCAGGCCGTAGCTGACGACGAGGATCGTGTTGTACCGGTTTCTGCGCAGCTCTTCGACAAGCCGGGCTAACGTGTCGTCGACTTCGAGCACGCGCAGGAAGTTGTCGTCGGCTTCTTTGTCTCGACCGAGCTGCTGGTTAGCGATGCCGGCAAGCAGGTAGCCGAGGACGAAGTTGGAATCGCGTACGACGTAGCCGTTGTCGATGTAGTTCGCTTTTTTCAGGGCCTCTTCGGGTGAGTCACCGGCTTCGATGGCGCGTTCGTATTCGACGGCGCGCTGGGCGATTTCGTAGGTGTCGATGCGGTTGCCTTCATCATCCGTGCCGAAGTCACGCAGGGAGAACAGGGAGTTGTTCGCGGCGGCGCGTGCGTTGTCCCACGAACCGAGTTCGGCCTGAGTCATTGCGTAATACGCCAATGCCAGCGCCTGCTCGAACGGTTCACCCTTCCATATCTTGATGTCTTCGTTAATGACGACCGAGGCGACGGTTTTGTCTTTGTTGATGCCTTGCGTGCGCAGGACATCGTAGACTTCTTCGAATATGTGCTGCGCGGATTGGGGGTAGCCGTCCGCGAGCGTGAGGATGCCGACGCGCATGCGATCCAGGAGGTATTCCCGGTCAGAGCGTTTGGGCTGCATGTCGTTTTGCAGTTCGGTGCGTGGTCGGCCGTAGTCACCGACGGCGAGCCGTGCGGTGGGCGTTCGCATCGGTTCCTGGCAACCGAGTGTGCACAAAATGAGTACAGGTAAGACAAGCAACACGGCGATCTGCGATCGCCCGCTAAACATGCAATAGAACGTGGGCCACCGTTTAGCGGCGGATCGCAGATCCGCGCGTCGACAAATGGCGTCGTGTTGGGTGCGTTTCAATCCCACACGTGCCCCTTTGCGCTGCGTTTGAATTCGAACTTGTCGGTCCAGACCGGTTCGTGGGTGGCAAAGTCGAGTATCTCGAATTCACAGTAATACAGGTCGCTGCGCTGCTTGGCCTGGGCGCGGGTTAATGACCGGAAGGTCGCGGTGAGGGTGTGCGTGACTTTTCGGTTCTGCGCGAAGCTATCGTCGAAGTCGTAGCCGTATTCGCTGTTGCGCAGTTGCTCGACGCGCTCGGGGGGGATCACGAAACGTACTGCTTTTTCATCCCACAGCGCCTGGATATCGGCTGCGCCGCGCACCTGGGCCATGATCGACCACTGCTCGTTCGGCGTCATCACTTCATCCGAGAGATTCAGGACCTTGTCCATGGATACGGTCCATGGTTCGCTGTCGGGGCCGCGTTTGGCGAAGGCTTCGCTGTCGCGCAGGCTCTGGGCCATCTCGTGGGTCATGGCCTCGACGTCGCCGATCGTCCAGCGTGTGGATTGGCCGACGGGTTTGGCGTTACAACCTGTCATGCACAAGGCCATCGCGCACAATGTGAAACATGCACAATATTTGAGTAATTGTGCGGCTACCCCGGGCAAGCCCGGGGCTAAATGTTTGCGCTGCGTGAATCGTTTACCTGCCATCCCGCATCAGTCTTTGGTCGAGTGTTTGGAGTCGTAGCGGTCTGAGAAGACGATTTCGTTGGTTCCGAAGTGAACGAGTTGCACTTCCATGTAGTACTGGTTCGTTTCACCTCGGCCGATGCGGTAGAAGTCGCCGTTGAGGGTGTAGGTGGTCTGCGGATCGTAGTTCGGCGGATCGGCGAGCACCTGGTCGGATGCGACGGCCTCACGTTCTGCAAGGTCGAGCATCCGGGCGCGACGTTCGACAAATCGGAGCGTGCCGCGGGCGATGTCGCTGTTGATCAGGTTGTTGCGCAGGCGTGCGGTGACGACCTCGAACTCGGTCGAGCTGACGATGCCGGTCTTGTTGTTGATGTCGCCGAGGATCACGGTGACGCGCCCTTCGTTGTCGCGGATGCGCGGCAGGTTGACCAGGTCTTCGACGACCCGTTGGGCCGCCTGATCGCTGAACTCGACGAGCGAGACGGGCAGGACCTTGGCGGAGTCCCATTCGGCTTCGGTCGTTTCGGTGACGTCCAGCCGACCGCCGCGGTTGCCACGGTCACTGATGCAGCCGCTTGCCGCCATGACGGCGATACCCAGCAGGGCTACAGTCCACATACGCTTGGTTTGGTTCATATTCATGATGGTTATCTCCATTGCTACCGCTTTTAGACGCAGCACAGGCCCGCCGGTTCCCCATGCCGGCAACAGGCTGCGCCCAGCATTGTAGCCCCCAATCCGTGTAGATGAGACTATTTACGCTTAGGCAAGGGTGTAACCTTGTAACTCCACCTTGCCACCTGGCCAACGACACGGGTCGGCATCAGCGCGGCCTGGCGTACGTTTGAATAGATCGAAGTGGTCATGTAGCGGATCGCGTCACGTGTGCCCACCGCTTTGGGCTCGTGCAGGCTCAGCACCCACAACATCGCAACCAGCTTCAGGCAGCCAGAACTCAGCAGCAGTACGCCGTGATACGTCAGGTGGATATTCATGATGGGCAGGTCGCGGCTCCAACCGGCCAGTTGGCTTGCCGCAAGCCCACCGAGCAGCCCCGAGAGAATCCCGCCGACCGCAGTGGCGATGGAGTTGACCGCGACATAGGCCGTTCCGCCCGTACGATCCTTGCCCCGGCCGCCGCCGGACATGTTCAGGATGAAGTTGAAGTTCGCGATTTCCATCCCGGGCCAGACGAAGACGGCGATCAGCACCATGGAATAACCGAGCATGTAGTGGTTGGGGCCGACCAGCAGCCAGCCGATCGAGTCCGACAGGCTCAAGCATCCGACGATCAGCATCACGGGTTTCTTGCCCAGCCGGTCGATCAGTTTGCCCCAGATCTTGAAGCTGAACATCCGCACGATCAGCGGGACGCCGATCAGCATTATGTTGGCGCGTTGGTTCGACCAGCCGATGACGTCGAACAGGTACAGCCAGATGTATTGGCCGATGCAGCCGATGCCCAGCATGAGGGTGAAGTTGAACGCCAGGTATCGGCGGAATTCCGGCACTTTCAGGGGTTTGAGCATCATCCGCAGGATGCCGTCCGTATCCGGTTTGGGTTTGTCATCCGTGTCGTCCACAAAGCGGAAACACAGGATATCCAGCGTGCCTACCATGCCGGCTACGCCGAGGATCGCCGAGGTGACCTTGAGCATGATGTCCGGGTGCATGCCTTGCACGTGGGCAGCCTGATCCAGTGCGTATCCGATACCCAGCGTCGTGATGAGACCGATGGGTTGGCCTATCTGGTTGCGCAGTCCGAAGTATCGGCCACGTATCTGCCTGGGGATCACGTCCGACATCCAGTTCATCCACGCCGGTACGGATGCCTGGGCGCATGACCAGGTCAGCAGCAGCGACAAGAGCATCGTCGGCCACCACCATTCCCGGCTGTTGGGGAAGATCCATGGGATCATCGCTGTGAGTGTCCACAGCGCGCGCCCGAAACTGCCCAGCCAGAGGAAGACCATTTTCCGTCGGCCGTAGCGCTCGACGAGGTAGCTGACGGGTAGTTGCAGCAAGGTTCCGACAAACGGCAGCGTCGCCAAGACACCGAAGCCGTACTCAGGCAGGCCCATTTCCTTGCTGAAGCGCGTCATGGCTGCGCCCGAGATCGACCAGAGCCAGACTGAGCCGAACGTCCAGGCATAGAGGACGAACATCAGTTGATGGCGCAGAGACAACGGCATGCCGGTGCTGGTGCGGGTGCGCAATAGTGCGGGTTTGGGTTGGCTACTTCGGCGGGCCATGTTGTACTGCGGGGGGAGGGTTGGCGTGTTCGACCCAGACGCGCGTCACAAGCCGGTGGGCGCGCATGATAGGGAGTCGGTTCGATACTGCAAACTCAAGTCTGCGTTGATGTTGTGCGGGGGCGACGAATGGGGGGCGGCTGTTGATTTCATGCAACAACCGGCGTGACCGGACAGGGTCCGAAAACCACCCAAATTAACATAAAGTGCTGCTGGTCATTGGATTATATTGGGGTATAATAGGTGTAATCGGGTGGCATGATGGTTGCGAATACTTGTTTGTCGCCCGGAGGGAGAGGTGCCGGCCAGAGATGTTCAGGCCGGATGACGCCGCCCGCGAGGGGCAAAATGAAGAGAGTCGAACGTCGATCGGTTGAGGGACCCTTCGACGTGCCCCGGACAAAAGCCGCCCGGAGCCGGAAGGAGAGACATCAGTGATGAGATTCAGGGATGTGTGCATAAGTATGGTTGCGCTGGGCGCGATGGCGATGCCGGTACTGGCCGATGGGCCCGTGACGGTGGTCGGCAAAGCAAAGCCCGGATTGACCGTACCCGTACAACGCGAAAAATCCGCCTACGAACTGATCCCGGTCAGCAACATGAACCGTGATACCGTGGGCTTGTTGATGCGAGACGACGTGGTTGAACCGGAAGTGGCCACGCTGCAGATGGGCGGACAGGCGATCTATGTCGACCCGGACCGCAACTACATCAAGCAGACCGGCGGCATCGACAGCGGGCATTCGATCATGCGTGCCCAACGGCTGTACAAAGCCTTGACCGCCCAGAACACCGCTTACGTGATCCACCGCGGCAAACTGGCGCCGGTTGAAGAGAAAAAGACGATCACGCCCCGCGCGATCCTGCTTCGCCCGGACTTCATGCAACGCCGGACACCGCAGCAACCCATGACCCCGGCCCCCGCTCCGATGCGGCCGAAGGTCGAGAAAGGCCCCGTCGCTTCGGCGATGTGAACGAATCCAAACCGGTTAACACCGGGATAACCGTACCCCTGATCGAGTGCGGCTCAGTGCATCCTCTGCCTGGGCCGTGCTTTTTTGCGCGCGGATGGATTGAAGCACACAGGCACAGAGAAAGAAACATGGAACAGGGATGGACACGGATAAACACAGATATCGAACATTAGCTCGGATGCATCGGATATATCGGATAGAGCAAAATACTGAGGTTTGATGTTTTTATCTGATGCATCCGATCTATCCGAGCCAATTCTATTTCCTATCTGTGTTCATCCGTGTCCATCCCTGTTCCTCAATTCTGCGGCTTTGTGGTTAAGAAGTGTTAATTCAAGTATAAATTCAGCATGCCGGACAATCGCAAACGTAACGCGTTGTTAGCCTTGCTGCTTCTGGTGCCCGCGCCGAGTATTGCGGTGTGGTTGACGCTGTATGGGATGCAGGGGGCGTTTATCGCCAAAGCCTTATTTGGTTTCTTCAAGGTCTGGCTGTTTTTGCTGCCGGTGGTGTGGTTGCTATTCGTGGATAAGCAGCGTGTGTCGCTGCCGAAGCCCACGGGCAAGGGGATGGGAGCCGGGTTGGTTACGGGGGTCGTTATTTTTGCGTTGATCCTGGCGGGTTACTTCCTGTTCAGGCATTGGATCGATGTGCAGCGGGTGAGCAGTAACGCCAAGGACGCCGGCCTTACCTCGCCGCTCTTGTACATCCTGCTGGCGGTTTACTGGTGCACGATCAATTCGTTATTGGAAGAATACGTCTGGCGGTGGTTTGTCTTTACACGTTGTGAAGCAGTGATGCCGCGCTGGCCGGCGGTGATTGCATCGGGTTTGTTCTTCACGTTGCATCACATCATCGCGCTCAATGCTTACTTTGACTGGCGCGTGACGACGCTCGGCGCGGTCGGTGTGTTTGTCGGCGGGGCGACCTGGTCGTGGATCTACCTGAAGTACCGCAATATCTATGCGGGGTATGTCAGCCACGTGTTTGCGGACCTGGCGGTATTTGGGATCGGGTATGTGTTGATATTTATGTGATGAACCGCGAAGGCGCGAAGGGCGCTAAGAAAAGCATTATTTAGCCACAGATGAACACGGATGAACACAGATAAGAAAAATGTCGAATGCACGAATGTCGAATGAATACTCAAATGACAAATGCCAAAATCATATACGTTCAAAAATTCGTCATTGGTAATTGGGCATTCTTTCGACATTCGATATTCGCCATTCGTGCATTTACAGGCAACCGGCCCTCACCCCGGCCCTCTCCCAGGGGGAGAGGGGGTGAAACTCCAGTATCCTTGTTCATCTTTGGCTAAACTACTTCGCGTCTCTTCGCGCCTTCGTGGTAAATAAATTTGGAGTCTGAAATGAGTGTTGACATCATCGCTGACTATGCCTGCCACTGTGGGGAGGGGCCGATCTGGCACGGGGGGGAGCAGAGGCTCTACTGGCAGGACAGCACGACCGGTCGGCTGTTCCGTTACGACCCGGCGAGCGATACGCATGAGCAGGTGTTGAAACTGGATTACATCGGCGCGACGACTGTTCAGCCCGATGGTTCGCTGCTTGTCTTCGGCTGGGAGTGTGAAGTCTGGCGTTGGCGCAATGGCGAATTAACGCCATTTACCGAGCCGATCCCGGGTGAGTCACGATTCAATGATGTCGGCGCGGACCCTGAAGGGCGTGTGTTTGCAGGCTCGATGCCCGTACCTGATCCGGAGAATCCCGATAAGCCGAAGAAACTCGGCAGCCTGTTTCTTTTTGATACGGATGGGTCACGTCGCGTCGTCGAGACGGAGATCGGCTGCGCGAACGGCGTCGGTTTCAGCCTCGATTACAAGACGATGTACTACGTCGATTCCGTGACGCATTCGATCTATGCCTACGACTACGACCGGCAGACCGGCAACATCACAGCGAGGCGGACATTCGCTGAAGTGGACAAGTCATTGATACCAGACGGGCTGACGGTGGATGCCGAAGGGTGTATCTGGTGCGCGATGTGGGAAGGCGGCCGGGTGATGCGGTTCTCGCCCGAGGGTGAACATATCAAGAGTATCGAACTGCCGACAGCGCTGACGACGAGCGTGATGTTCGGCGGGCCCGAGTTGGATCAGTTGTATGTCACCAGCGCCGGCGGGGATCAGAAAGACAAGCGCGGACCGCATGCGGGGGCGCTGTTCCGTGTTGATCCGGGTGTCAAAGGCCGGCCGGAGAATCTTTCTCGGCTGGGGTTGTAAGAACACGTGAACTATATCTGCCTGCGATGCGTCGTATCGCAGCTATGAAAGACTATATTTAAAGACGGTTTCAGTTGACGGGTGCCACACTTTGACCCGAAGGGCAAAGTGTGCTTTTGCGATGCACACTTTGCTGCTGCGCAGTCAAAGTGTGGCACCCAACATCGCAGCTATGAAAGACGGGGTTTAAAAGTACGCGTTCAGTTCACTCAGCTTATCACAGCATCAGCGGTTCGCTCAACTGCATGAGTGTGGGTTTGACCAGCGCGTCGAAGTCGGCGTAGGACATGCGGATCAGTTCCGTGTGTGTGCCGGCGCTGAAGCAGATGTATTCATCCTCGGCCAGCATGTGGTCCACGATCACCGGGACTTCGTACAGGTTGCCGAACGGCGGCATCGCGCCCAGCTCGCAGCCCGGGAACAGGCCGGCAAAATCACGTTCGCGCGCCAGTTCGACGACCTCGGCTCCGCTGGCCTCTCGCAGCATGTCGAAACGCACTTTGGACGGCGCGGGCATCGCGATCATGACCAGTTCGCCGTCGAGTTTGACCATGACGGTTTTGGTCATCTCCTGCCCGGGTACGTGCGCGGCCCTCGCGATCTCCTGGGCGGTGTAGGCGGGCGAATGGCTGAGCACCACGTACTTCACGCCGTGGCTGTCCAAATACTCTCGCAATCTCTTAACGGGCATGGCGGTCTCCTTCCTGCATGGAGCGATGTGAGAAGTGACATCCAGGGGCAACGCAAGGCGACTACAGAGAACGGATATCGGAGAACGATGTGCAAATAACTACAAACTTATTTTACCACGGGGTTGTGAGAAGGGAAGGGAAATCGGGGGTGATGTTCAATGTTCGAGGTGGAATCTTCGAAGGGTTTTAGCGGTGGGTTCTTTTATAATTTTGGTCATTAGCTGTTAGCGTGACTTATTGATTGAACATTGAAGATCGAACATTCCACATTAAAAACAGCCCGGACCTTCGCTTCGCTCAGGACCGGCGTTGGGGAGGAGAAAGCCATTAGCCATTAGCAGTTAGCCATTAGCAGTTAGCCATTAGCAATACCATTCTTACACCCTACACCCTACACCCTACACCCTACACCCCAGTCCCCAGACCCTCTAACTTCCTTATCACTCTTGCTTCAGCCGGGTCCGTCATCCGCCGGCTTAGCTCATTCAATGAAACCCATTCGGCGTCATGCGTTTCGTCGTTGCGTGTGATGTGGGTGTTGTCGCAATGCAGCAGAAATCGCACATCGAAGTGCTCGTGGGCGGGTTCGGTTTTGCGTGCGGGGATCGGGTGGATATCCACATCGAATAGGATGGCGGTGTTTTGTGCTGCACGTAAGTTTTCGAGGCCAGTCTCTTCCGTCACTTCCCGACAGGCGGCGGCAAACACATCGACATCTTCCGGGTCGATATGCCCGCCGGGTTGTAGCCAGCGATTGAGTTTGCGATGCAGCACGAGCAATACACTCTTGCCATCAGGTGAAAGCACGAACCCGCTTGCGGTGAAGTGGCCGGGCTCGTAATGCTCGCGTGAAAAGGGGTCACCCGTTGCTTCAACGAGTTTTAACATGCGCGATCGGTGCGTTGCTTCTTCGCTGCATGCCGGTTCGTGTGCTTGAAGTAGTTCACGAAGTTGTTCGCGTCTATCGGTGTGTGTCTTGGGCTTCATACAGGCTCGGCATATTAGCCAAATCCCGCGAGGATCGCAGAGCCAACCAGTATCACCAGAAGGATGTAACTGATTAACGGCAGTTGATGCTTCTGATACAGCCGTCTTTGTAAGACGTATCCCCATACCGCAACGATGGTGGATATCGTCGCCCACAACACCCAACCCAGCGAGGTTGGTCTGTCGAAGGCGTGCGCGAAGTCACTTAACGGCCCGCGGTCGCCCATCTGGAAAGTAGTCCAGTGCAGATAAATGTCCAGCCAGGGACAGAGATAGCCCCAGATAAACAATGTCGATCCGATCCACCAGTTCCACTTGCGGATGAACGCGATGACACTGGTTAGGCTCATGAATCCCAGCCACATCAGGTAGGGTGCGACGGAGACGAACCAGAACGATGCGTTGCTGTTTTCAGGGAATTGATACCGGATGTAGCCGTACGCCTGGGTCGAGGGGATGATCGAAATCTCCAGTACTTCGCCGCCCTGAGCGACGACAGCCAAAGCATGCGCTGATTCGTGCAACCCGGTGAACACAAAAAACATCACGGGCAGGACAAGCACGTGCGGCCAAAGCCAGAGCAGCCACCGCAGCGTCGTCCGCACCGGATGTCCATTTTGTGCCATGGCAACTACCTAGTCCGCCAGCTTCTCCGCGATGAACGCGTCGACCTTGTCGATGTTGATCCGCTCCTGGCTCTGCGAGTCTCGGTCGCGGACGGTGACAGTCTGGTCCTGAAGCGTGTCGCCATCGATGGTGAAGCAGAAGGGTGTCCCTGCTTCGTCCATGCGTGCGTAGCGTTTGCCGATCGATTGCTTAGCGTCGATCTGGCAGGTGTATTTTTCGCGCAATTGCATGTAGAGCTTCTGCGCGACCTCGGGCATGCCGTCTTTATTCACGAGCGGGAAGATGCCTGCCTTGATTGGCGCGAACTTCGGCTTGAACTTCATGAACTCCTTGCTCGGGCGCGTGCCGTCTTCGGTGTACGCTTCGCACAGCAGCACCAGCACGCCGCGCGTCAGCCCGCTGGCGGGTTCGATGACATTGGGAATATACTTGCTCTGCGCGTCGATCTCTTCCTTGCTGGCGCCGGCTTTCTTGGCCTTAACTTGGCGTTCCTGGTCGAAGTATTCCAGCTTCTGCTTGGAATGCGTCTGGTGCTGGGTCAGGTCGAAGCAGCCGCGGTGTGCGACGCCTTCCAGTTCGCCGAAGCCCGGGGCGCTGAAGGGGTACTTGTATTCGATATCGACGCACATCTTGGAGTAGTGCGCCAGCTCATCCTCATCGTGGTCGCGGTAGCGCAGGTTCGAGTCGCTGATACCGAGTGTCTTCCACCACTTCATGCGCTCGACCTTCCAGAACTCGTACCACTTGGCAGCCTCATCCGGGGCGCAGAACCATTCCATTTCCATTTGTTCAAATTCACGACTCCGGAAAATAAAATTCCGGGGGGTCACTTCGTTGCGGAAGCTTTTGCCGATCTGCGCCACACCGAACGGCACTTTCACACGCATCGTGTCCAGCACGTTCTTGTAGTTCAGGAAAATACCTTGCGCGGTTTCAGGGCGGAGGTATGCCTTAGCATCCTCGTTGCGGATCGCGCCGACGAAGGTTTCGAACATCAGGTTGAACTGGCGCGGCTCAGTCAGTGTGCCGGGCTTGTCAGAGTCGGGGCCAATTACCAGTTTCTGAATGTCACTTGGCAATTCGTTGTACGGAACGAAATTCAGGCCTGCTACATGAAGCTCACCACCTCCAGTCTTTTTAATAATCTTCTTTGCACGTTGAACCCACAGATTTGCATAATCTTCATCTTCCACAACTGCTAGCCAACCGATAGGTCGGATTTCAACTGCTGCATCAGGTGCTTTTGTAGCCAAATTCGTTGCGGCGCTTAACTCATGGCACATCAGATGGTCGGCTCGATATCGCTTTTTACTGTCAGTGCAATCCACCATCGGATCGCTGAACCCGCCGACGTGGCCCGACGCTTCCCACGTGCGTGGGTTCTGGATGATGGAGGAGTCGAGGCCGACCATGGAGACGGGTTCGCCGTCGGGGCCGATGGGGGGGCACTCGACCATGTGTTTCCACCAGTGGTCGCGGATGTTGTTTTTGAGTGCGACACCGAGCGGGCCGTAGTCCCAGAAGCCGTTGATCCCGCCGTAGATTTCGGAGGCCGGGTAAACGAAACCGCGTCGCTTGCAGAGGGCGACGATGGCGTCCATGGATTTGTCGGCGGGGTCGATGTCGGGCATGGGGTTGGTCCTGCGTAACTTAAGGTTCGAGGGTTGTTGAACCCCATCGTTGCGGGTGGGGCTGTTGGTGTACAAGTCATCGGCAGCCTGTGAAGGCATATCCACCATAGCCCCGGGCGGAAGCCCGGGATTAGCCGGGGTTACGCAGCGGGGTTCAGGACCGCAGATCGTAGCAATAATTGGTGTTTTTGGCAGGTTAACGTGGATGATGAAAGCGCCAGGAATTCGGCCCTCACCCTAACCCTCTCCCGGGGGGAGAGGGGACCGGACCGGTTTACGCCGTCTGCAGGGGGAACAGGGGGCTGTTTTCGCCTACGGCTTCTTCGAGTTCGGCCAGTTCCTCGCCGTTGAGCGGGTCGATGTTGTCGGCGAAGCCCATGACCATTTTGAACAGGCCCGGATCGCCCGGGGGGACGGCGGCGGCGACGCCCGGCAGGTTCAGCACGTAGCGCAGCATCAGGTGCGCCACATCCCGCCGATTCTCCGGCACATACCAGCACTTCTTGTGAGAACGTTCACCGCCCTGCGGGATCTTTGTCCGTGCGATCGCCTTGAGCGACAGCAGGCCCATACCTTTGGCGTTGGCTGCCTCGATCAGATTCTTGCCGAAGCCGTCATGCTGCAGGACGGTGTAGTTCAGCGGGAACAGGGCGGATGCGAACAGGCCTGACTCGACCAGGTGCAGGGCGGCTTCTTCATCGTGGGCGCTGAAGCCGATGTAGCGGACCTTGCCCGCCTGTTGTGCTTCCTTGAAGGCCTCGATCGCGCCGCCGGGGCCGAGGATCTGCTTGGCTTCGTCGAGGCTGGATACGGCATGCGCCTGGTACAGGTCGAAGTGATCGGTGCGCAGCTTGGTCAGGGAGTCTTCCAGCTCTTTGCGAGCGCCGTCGGCTGTACGTTCGAGTGTTTTGCAGGCGAGCATGACGTTGTCACGGTAGGGCTCGAGGGCCGGGCCCATGCGCTGCTGAGCGTTGCCGTACTGCGGGGCGACGTCGAAGTAGCGGATGCCCGCGTCGAACGCCTCGGCGATCATGCGGTTGGCATCGTCTTGTGTCTCATCGCACACCACGACCCCGCCGAAGCCGATGACGGTCGGTTCGAGGTCGGTCTTGCCCAGTTTACGTGTCTGCATACCTGATCTCCTTCTGATGTGACTCCGCGGATTGTACCCCGCAAGAGGGGGCGTATCAGCAAGAAGGGGGAATAATCTGGCTTGTTTCATTGTTACACGCATATGCCCACGGAATCCGCACGAATCACACAAGATTATCCGTTGCCGCTTGCCGAGGATGCCGGAGGCGATCATTTTGCGGATCGGCTGTCGGCTGACGGGCAGACGCTGACCCGCCGTGCGATCACAACGCTGCAGATCAACGTCGGGAAGATGTGTAATCTGGCGTGCCACCACTGCCACGTTGAGGCCGGGCCCGGCCGCACGGAGATCATGACCTGGCAGACGATGCAGAATATCCTCGGCTGGCTGAAGCGCTACAAGGATGAATTGGGCATCGAAGTCGTGGACCTGACCGGCGGAGCGCCGGAGATGAACCCGCACTTTCGCGACCTGGTCATTGCCATCAAGCGGTTGGGTCTGCATGTGATTGACCGGTGTAACCTCACGATCCTGCTTGAGCCGGGCTATGAAGATCTGGCACTGTTTCTTGCAGAGAATCAGGTCGAGGTGACCGCCAGCTTGCCTTGCTACCTGGAAGACAACGTCGATAAGCAGCGAGGTAAGGGCGTCTATGACGGTTCGATCAAGGCGCTGCGTAAACTCAACACGCTCGGATACGGCAAAGACGGCAGCGGTCTTCGGCTCGACCTGGTCTACAACCCCGTTGGCTACGGGCTACCGCCCGCTCAGGCTTCGCTCGAAACCGACTACAAGAAGTACCTCGCGGAACACTTCGGTATTGTATTTAACAAGCTGTGGACGATTACCAACATGCCGATCAAACGCTTTGAGCACGCGCTGAGACGGGACGGGCAATACGACAGCTACATCGCCAAGCTCATCGATGCACACAACCCGTGCAATGTCGAAGGCGTCATGTGCCGCGACCTTGTGAGTATTGGCTGGCAGGGCAGCGTGTATGACTGCGACTTCAACCAGATGTTGTTGATGGTGCTGGATGGGCCGGATGACGGGGCGGAAGAAGAGCACATTATTGAGGCGCAGAGCAAGAAGCTCTGGGAGTACACGCCTGATGAATTGATCGGCCGACCGATCCGCACGGGCACGCACTGCTTCGGCTGCACCGCCGGGGCGGGTTCGAGCTGCACGGGGGCGATCGGGTAACGATTTTTTTGCCCCACGTCGACGACGTGGGGCCGGCCCGGAGTCGTCGACCCCGGGCTAAATACGCTATCCTTTGGGCTTTGAAACAGGAGCCCAAGACCTTGAGTGGTGGTCCAACTTTATCAAAGCGTAGCAGCGGGATTCTGCTGCACCCGACCTCGTTACCCGGGCCGTACGGCTGTGGGGACCTTGGGCCGGAGGCGTATAAGTTCGCTGACTTCCTGGCGGACGCGGGTCAGCGCTGGTGGCAGACGCTGCCGATCAACCCGGCAGACAAGCATGGCTGCCCGTACAGCGCATACTCCGCTTTCGCCGGCGATCCCACGCTGATCAGCCTGGAGCTTTTGTATCGCGACGGCTTGCTGAGTCGAGCCGACATCAAACGCTTTGCCGGGATCAATCAGAACAAGGTCGACTATGCCGCCGTGCGCAAGCGACGGGAGCCGCTGCTGAAGCTGGCGTATGAGAGCTTTGTTGATGGGCCAAAGCGCAACCGCGATGCGATGGCGAAGTTCCACGAGCAGCACAAGGCCTGGCTGGATGATTGGGCGATGTTCAGCGCGTTGCGTTATACGACGCGCAATCGGCCGTGGTGGAAGTGGCCCGACGGGATACGCAAGCGTCGCAAGGCCGACCTTCAGCAGGCCCGTGAACACCTGGCCGACAAGATCGATTACAGCGTGTTCCTGCAATATCAGTTCGATAAGCAGTGGAACGCGCTAAAGAAGCATTGCAAGAATCTGGGCATCGGCCTGATCGGCGACATCCCGATCTTTGTGGCGCAAGACAGTTGCGATGTCTGGGCGAATCCTGAATTGTTCTTGCTCAAAGCGGATGGCAGGCCGAAGGTGATTTCCGGCGCACCGCCGGACGCGTTCAGTAAGACGGGCCAGCTCTGGAAGCACCCGCTTTATGATTGGGACAAGCACAAAGCATCCGGCTACGCGTGGTGGGTCGAGCGGTTCCGCCGATGTCTGACACAATACGACACGGCGCGGATCGATCACTTCCTGGGCTTCTGCCGGTTCTGGGCGGTGCCCGCGGAAGATAAGGATGCACGGCGAGGCAAATGGCGCAAGGGCCCGGGGGCGGACCTGTTCCAGGTGCTTAAACGCAGGCTCGGCAGCGTGCCGATCATCGCCGAAGACCTTGGCGTGTTGACCGCCGAGGCGGAAGCCTTGCGTGATCAGTTCAAATTCCCCGGCATGCGCGTATTACAGTTCGCCTTCGGTGAGGACGATACCTACTACATGCCGCACAACTATCATGCCCGGAGTGTGGTCTACACCGGGACGCACGACAACGACACCGCACGCGGCTGGTTCCTCAATGCCGGCCGAAAGCCTGACAAAAACGGATTGAGCGAACGCAAACGTATCCTCTCATACACCGGGGGGTCGCCGCGGACGATCCACCAGGACCTGATCCGACTCACTTTGAGTTCGGTGTCCAATACCGCTATCTTCCCCGTTCAGGACCTGTTGGGCCTGGACAGCCGGGGGAGGATGAACATCCCCGGAACGCTCCGGGGCAACTGGACCTGGCGCTTGAAGCCGGGCCAACTTAAGAAGTCGCACGCACGCTGGCTGGCGGCGCAGACCGCGCTGTTCGGCCGAGCATGAGAAACGCCTGCGATCGACTTACACTCACGCAAACAAAATCACGCAATACAAACGAAAGCGAAGCGAACGATGGCAAAGACCCGCAAGACGCGACAGACACGCAAGACCGTTAAACCGGTTAACGTCACGCAACGGCTCCATGATCTGGCGATGAACCTGCGCTGGACCTGGGACGCCGACACGCAACGCCTGTTCGCTTCGCTCGATCCGGTCCTGTGGGAAGCGACCGAGCGCAACCCGTTGAGGGTTATCGATCAGTTGCCTGAGTATCGTCTGGATCAACTGACCGAAGATGTTGATTTTCTAAAACGCCTGGCCGCGTGCGAGAAAGACCTTGCAGCATATAAGCGCAGCAAGGCATGGTTTGCCCGTACCGCAATGGCGAAGCAGAAGCGGATGCGCGTCGCTTACTTCAGCGCCGAGTTTGCATTGCACGAAAGTCTGCCGATCTACTCCGGCGGGCTCGGTGTATTGGCGGGCGATCACTTGAAAAGCGCATCGGATCTCGGTGTCCCGCTCACGGCTGTGGGCCTGCTCTATCGGCACGGCTACTACCGGCAGGAAATCGGGCAGGACGGCTCAACGCATCCGATCTATCCGAGCTACGACTTCTGCAAACTGCCCGTAACGGATACGAAAAAAACCTTCACGATCCGCATGGCGTCGAGCAAGGTGAAGGTCAAGATCTGGCGCGTCGATGTCGGGCGGGTGGAGCTGTATCTGCTGGATACCGATTTACCCGAGAATAAACCAACGGACAGGAAGATTACATCCTTCCTCTATGGCGGCAACAACGAAACACGCATCCGCCAGGAGGTTCTACTCGGTGTTGGTGGCGTGATGGCGCTTAAGACGGTCGGCATCAAGCCCACCGTTTTGCACCTGAACGAAGGGCACGCCGCGTTCGCGCCGGTCAAGGCGGTACTCGATCAGATGACGAAAAAGAGCAAGCTCGACGATGTGATCGAAAAGGTCGCTTCGCACACGGTCTTCACAACACACACGCCCGTCCCGGCAGGGCACGACCGCTTCACACCTGCACTGACGCGCAAATACTTCAAGCCGCTACTTAAGGGCACCGACCTGAAGATGTCCAAACTCATGGAACTGGGAAGTGAAGATCCCGGCAACGCCAAGGCCCCGATGTGCATGACGGCACTTGCGCTGCGTTTAAGCCGACGCGCCAACGGCGTTGCGAAACTGCACGGCGAAGTGTCGCGCGAAATGTGGCAGAAGATCTTCGATGTCGACAAGGCGAAGGACGTGCCGATCGGTCACGTGACCAACGGTGTACACTTCCAGACATGGCTCTCGCCCGAAGCGCAGCCGTTCTATCGCAAGTACATCAAGCCGAAGGCGCACGATGCCGGTGCGTTTGATGACCCGTGGAAAAAGGTTGATCGCGTTCCGGCCGAGGCGCTCTGGGAACTGCGCAGTGTGCTGCGACGTCGGCTTGTACGTTTTGCGCGGCAGCGGCTGGTCGAGCAGGCGGTGCGTCACGGCGGCGATGCACAGGCGATCATCGATGCCGAGTGCATGCTGGATGACAACGCGCTGACCATCGGTTTTGCCCGACGATTCGCGACGTATAAACGCGCCCCGCTGATTTTCCATGATGCGAAGCGCTTGATGAAGATCCTCGGCGACGAGAAACGCCACGTGCAGTTGATCTTTGCAGGCAAGGCACACCCCGCCGACATGGACGGGCAGAAGTACCTGAAGCAGATTGTTAGATATTCGCAGAAGGCGGGCTTCAAGGGCAAGGTCGTTGTGATCGAAAACTACGACATGCAGGTCGGACGCATGCTGACTTCGGGCTGCGACATCTGGTTGAACAATCCGTTGCGCCCCAACGAAGCCTCCGGCACGAGCGGGATGAAGCCGCCGCTGCACGGCGGGGTGAACCTGTCCGTCCTCGACGGCTGGTGGCCCGAGGGTTACAACAAGCGCAACGGCTTTGCGATCGGCGACGGCCGGGAATACACGAGCCTGCGCAAGCAAAACACCTACGATGCCGACTGTTTGTACACGCTGCTCGAAAAAACCATCGTCCCGATGTTCTACACACGCAACCGCGCCGGCATCCCCACAAAGTGGGTCAAGGTCATGGCCAACTCACTCAAGACCGTACCGGGTATGTTCAATACCAACCGCATGGTCGGGGAGTACACACAGCGGTATTACCTGCCGGCGCATGGGTGAGCAAAGGGTGTAGGGTTTAGGGGGTAGGGTGTAGGGTTGAAGAAGGTGGGGCGTTTATCGTTTGACCCCGACGAATAGCGACCATGGCTCGCTGTCTGTGGTTGATTCTTCGCAGCGCGCTTCAAAACCCGCTTCTTCCAACCAGGTGATCCACTGCTCAAACGAGAACAGGCCGCAGGTGTGCCGGTCTTCGACGACTTCGACCTGGCGTGTATTGTTGTCACGGATCAGGTAGAGCAGGATCATTTCGAACGTGTTGTCGTTCGGGTCGGGGTCGTGGACGTAGGTGAAGTACGTCAGGTCCTGCGCGTCGGTGGTTGTGCCGTCGTCGGCGACATCGCCGTCTACAAACTCATCACGGATATAGGTCGGTGCGACGGCGCACAGGCCGCCGGGTTCGAGATGCACCGCGGCGGTCTGCAATGCTTTGCGGACATCTTCCTCGCAGAGCATGTAATCGATCGCGTCGTGGATGAATACCGCGCTGAACGTTCGGCCAAGCCGCACCGAGCGCATGTCGCCCACAATCGTTTCCGCTTCGGGTACGAGCTTTTTGCAGTTTGCCAGCATCGGTTCTGACAGGTCGACGGCTGTGCAGTCGAATCGGTTGGCAAGATGCACCAGTGTGTGTCCGCCGCCCGCGCCCAGTTCCAGCACGCTGTAGCGTTCGCCTTTTGCGCGTTTGCCGTGGCGGTCAATCAGGTCGAGTAGTACCGCAGCCTCCGACTCGTAATGTTCCGGCGGGCTGAGCAGCGGCCAAAGCCAGGCAAGATCATCGTAGAGGCGCGGCATGCTCATGCAGACATGATACGCCAATCGTGTGTCAGGCGTAACCGCTTATTCTTGCATGCGACCGGCGACTTCGGCAGCGATCATCCAAGTCACGGCTTCGCTGGTGATCCCGCTGACCGGGCCGAGGTTGGCATCATAATTTTTGATACGCACGACGCTGTCGCCGACGGGGGCCCAGAGATCGATCATGACTTCGCCGTAGTCGAGGTCGGCCCGCTGCGTGTTGTAGCCGTTGACGATCCACGTAACGCCGCGTCCTGCCTTGCGCAACAACTCGGGTTCGCCCCATTCCCAGCTACCTGCCGTTTCATGGTCGCCGACCGCGATGAGCATGTCATTGTTGCCGGGGGCCGGCAGCTTCGGATTCGAGCCGTCATGCGTGAGAAGCGTGAAAATGCCGGGATCGTTTTTGAGGATGCTGCCGCTGTGGTAGGGCAGTGATCGTCCACCGGCACGCAGCCAGATGGTGCCGTCATTTGTTCTGGTTGTGTATGCTCGATTTGCGGTTTTCGCTACCGCCCGCCACGAACTGGTGCCTATATCGAGTAGCACTGTGTCCAGTTCTTTGAGATAGATTCTGCCCAGCGAGCCCGCATCGATCGGATCGAGCCAGCGGTCGTGGTGGAAGTGTTGTACGCCGTAGCGGTACCAACGCTTGCGGAGCGTGTCGATTTCGAAGCTCTTTTGTACGACCGGCACTTTGTTCTGGCGCGTCAAGGCAGCGAAAAGTTCGCATTCAAACGTCCATGCTACGGCCGCGTTCTGCACCGGTTCAATCGGCGCATTGAGTTTGCTGTCTTGTTCGATCACAGCGTTATCAAGCCAGGCGTCGCAGCTTTCAATCGCACGATCCATCAGTCCGAGCCTGCGCAGGCGATCGGTCGAACCGAGCCCGATGACGACGCAGCCGTTGGCTTTGAGTTCTGCCGCTTTGATGAGTTGTATATCGATACGTACTGCAGCATCGGCTTCGATTGATACCGGTAGACCGATGACGTACAGGATGACATCGCCATCATCACCTCGCCGCCCGTCGTAACCCATCAACGTCCCGGTCCGGTTGCTCAGTTCGCTTGCGAGCCCGTCATCTCCGCGAACCCCAAAACCTGCACCGCGCGACAAACGTTTGGCGGCAACTTCGGCGGCGTTACTGATCCGGGGCATGTTCTGCTCGATCCGGTCTAGCCCGGCTTCAAGCGCATCGAGATAGGCCCGGGCGTGCGGCGCTTCATCGGCGCGCAATAAACCTGCCGGCAACAGCAGCCATACAGCAGCGATCAGGATGATGGTCAGACGCGACATAGGCGCACTCCCTTCCACCCATAGTTTATGCCCTCAGCCGGTCTGGGCGAGATAAAAAAGCCCCACCCGGCAAAAGGGGGTGGGGCTGCGAGGTTCAGTTAATCTAGGCAATCAATCAGACTTTGCTGAGATATTCGCCCGTCTTCGTGGAGATGCGGACGATCTGCCCGTTGTTGATAAACGGTGGTACGCGGGTCTTGAGCCCGGTTTCCAGCACCGCTTCCTTGAGCTGGTTGGTTGCGGTCGCGTTCTTGATGCCCGGCGGCGTTTCGGTGACTTCCAGATCGACCGCGGCAGGCAGTTCGACCGTCATCGGGTTACCGTTGAAGAACAGCGCGGTGATGGTGTTGTTGGGCTTGATGTAGAGCAACGTGTCGTCGAGGATGTCGGCGGAGATGGTGAGTTGGTCGTAGGTCTGGCAGTCCATGAACACCGCACCGTCGGCGTCGGAGTACAGGTATTCGACCTCGCGGCGGTCGAGGTTGATATCCTCGATTTCTTCGCCGGAATTGAATCGCTTGTCGACGTTCTTGCCTGACGTCAGGCTTTTAAGTTTCGCCTGGGTGTAGGCAGGCCCTTTGCCGGGCTTGACGTGGGTAATATCGACGACCAGCCAGACCTGGCCGTCCAGATTGATAGCCATACCGGGCCGAATTTCCTGAGACTTCATTGCGAGGCGCTCCTGCTAAAGAGACTGATTGCGGTTAATTCCGTCGAGTCGCGTATTTTCCCACATGTAAGCGATTTATGCAAGCATTTGAATCCCTGCCTGGGCGTATTCACATCTTATTTACAGATCAATACTTGACACCAGACCTCAGTGTGTTAGGTATGGGGGTCTTCTAACACTTTTCACGAAGCCGACTTTCGGCCGACATCGTACATGCGATTCGGCCTGGGCTTTTACCACGGGAATGACAGGAGCAGCCGAATTATGACCTCAGACGATTCACAACATTCCAAAAAATTCACCAAGGCAGCAGACTCGGGTTACGACATACGTTTGCCCGACGTCAACGGCCTGGATCAGGATGAAGAATGGTGCGAAGTACGTGAAGACGGGAGTTGGCATCGCTTGCGATTCCACGATTACCACGAAATCTACGATCGGCCCGGATTGTATGAGGCGATTTTTTATGAGCGTTTGGGGTGTTGTTCCCCTGAGCGTGTCGTCCAGCAACTCAACGAAGTGCTCGAAGATCACCCCGATAGCCCGGAAGATTTGAAAGTGCTCGACCTCGGCGCAGGCAACGGCATGGTCGGCGAGGAACTCAAAGACGCGGGCGTCGAAAAAGTCGTCGGTGTCGACATCATCCCCGAAGCGAAGAAAGCAGCGCTGCGCGATCGGCCGGAGGTTTATGAGGACTACGTCGTCACCGACATGACCGACATCCCCGAACCGGTCGAGGAGAAGCTACGCAAGCAAGGGCTCAACTGCCTTTCCACCGTTGCGGCACTTGGTTTTGGTGATATCCCCGCCGCCGCTTTTCTCAATGCGCTGGACCTGATCGATACGCCCGGCTGGATCGCTTTCAACATCAAGGAGGACTTCCTCGACGAGAGTGATCGTGCGGGATTCGCCGGTTTGATCCACAAGCTTTGTGATGACGGCATTATCCGCATGGAGGCTTACCGCCGCTACCCGCACCGCTTGGCTATCACCGGCGAACCGTTGCACTATGTCGCGGTCGTCGCCACGAAACGGCGCGATGTCCCGGACGAATATCGCAATCTCTAAATCGTCATCCAACCTTGCCCCAGTCCTTGTAGATGATCCACCTTAAAAAGGTTACCAAGAGCTATAACCACGGTGCCGTCGTCGCGGTCGACCGTTTGACGCTCGAAGTGCGCGCCGGTGAGCTGGTCGTGCTGCTGGGTGAATCCGGCTGCGGCAAGACGACAACACTCAAGATGATCAACCGTCTGATCGAACCGACCTCCGGCGTGGTTGAAGTCGATGGTGTGGATAACCGCAGCGTCAACGCGGTGCAGCTTCGCCGCGCGATCGGTTACGTCTTTCAGGGGATCGGTCTGTTCCCGCATCTGACTGTCGGGCAGAACATCGCTGTCGTGCCGGGTTTGCTGGGGTGGGATAAAGCACAAACCGCCCAGCGCGTCGATGAACTGTTATCGCTGGTCAGCCTGGAGCCGGATGAATACCGCGATCGTTATCCGCGCGAACTCTCCGGCGGGCAACGGCAGCGCATCGGCGTCGCACGGGCTCTATCCGCTAAACCCAAGATCATGCTTATGGATGAGCCGTTCGGGGCGCTCGACCCGTTGACGCGCGACACGCTTCAGGATGAATTCGTCAATATCCACAAACGGCTCGGGCTTACCACCGTGATGGTGACGCACGACATGACCGAGGCGCTATTGATGGCCGACCGTATCGCGGTGATAAGCGGCGGACACGTGCTGCAGTATGGCACACCACACGAGATGCTCACGAAGCCTGTGGATGATTACGTGCGTACGTTGATGCAGATGCCCAAGCGGCAGGCGGACCGGCTTGAGGCTTTGGCTGAGGAGTCCGCCGAGGCATGAACGAGAACCTGGTCAACCAATTCCAGAAGTTGCCGGAGTACCTCGGTGCTCATATCGAATTGTCCGCTTATGCGCTGGGGTTAGGCATTTTGTTTAGCGTGCCTATCGCGGTGTTGATCGCCAAGTGCAAACCCTTGCGCTGGCCGGTTCTGACTGCGGCGGGAATCATCCAGACGATCCCGAGTCTGGCGCTATTGGCGTTGATGGTGCCTTTGATCGGGTTCGGGTTCCGCTCGGCGTTATTTGCGTTACTGCTCTACAGCATCCTGCCGATCCTGCGCAACACCGTGACGGGCATCGCGCAGGTTGATCCGGCATTGACCGAAGCGGGGCGGGGCATGGGCATGACGCCGATGCAACTCTTGATGAAAGTCGAATTACCGTTGGCTGCGCCGATGGTCATTGCCGGCATCCGTACCGCCACCGTCTGGGTCGTTGGCATTGCGACTCTTGCGACGCCGGTCGGTCAGACATGTCTCGGGAATTACATCTTCAGCGGGTTGCAGACGCAGAACTGGACGGCCGTCTTGTTCGGTTGTGTCGCCGCTGCATCCTTGGCGGTGATCCTTGATGCGCTGATTGCTCTGGCCGAAGTCGCTGCAAGTCAGCGCAGCACGAGCAAGGGCATCATCGCTGTCCTCGGTCTGGTGATCGTCATCGGCGGCGGCTGGGCATCTCCGTTACTCAAACCGGCCCAGGAAGGGCGTGTTATCCGTATCGGGTCCAAGGGTTTTACAGAGCAATACGTGCTTGGCCGACTCATCGCTAACCGCGTTCAGGACGCAGGCTTCGGTGTCGATGTATCTGAAAGCCTAGGTTCCACTGTCGCGTTCGATGCGCTGCGTACGAACCAGATCGATGTCTATGTCGATTACTCCGGCACGGTCTGGGCCAACTACATGAAGCGTGAAGATATGGCCTCCGGCCCGGAAGTGCTTGCGGCCGTCGACCAATGGCTCGAAGAAGAGCACGGCATCAAGTGCCTGGGCCCGCTTGGTTTTGAGAATACCTACGCCGTTGCCATGCGACGCGACCGTGCCGAGTCTCTCGGTATCACGACCATCGACGACCTTGCCGGTTACGCCCCCGATATGGTCATGGGCGGTGACTACGAGTTCTTCAACCGGCCCGAGTGGTACAACCTCCGCGATACCTACCGCCTGGCATTTAAGCGTCTGATGAACTTCGATGCGTCCCTGATGTACCAGGCGGTCGCTGATGGTGAGGTAGATGCGATCACCGCCTTTTCGACCGACGGCCGTATCACAGCGTTCGATCTGACAACGCTTAGCGATACGCGTCATGTTTTCCCGCCTTACGACGCGGTGCTTATGCTGTCTCCCGAGGCTTCAAGGGACCCACAGCTTGTTCGAGCACTCAAGCCATTAATTAGCAGCATCAACGTCGAGATGATGCGAAAGGCCAACCAGATCGTTGACGTTGACAGCCAAACGGTCCAGGAAGCAGCGGACATGCTGGATGAACAGATCGGCAATCATCCGTAAAGCGCTATCTGATTTATAACTTAAAGCTGGTCGATAAACCCTGTAGCTATACTGTTCCACCAGGCTATCCGGCCCCGATGTGTTATGGGGCTAAGCCGATGCAGGTCCGATATGTCGACTGGCAAATTCACACAGGGAAGTTGGATCGCGTTATTCGCATTAATCGCGATCGGGCTGTTGCTGCGCGGTTTCAGTGCGGCCGATACCCCGCTATGGGAAGACGAGGCGGAATCCAGCATCAACGCTCAGACGATTCTTCTGCATGGCATCCCCACCGATCGCTTTCTGGATGAGCCGATCTTTGAGAACATCCTGATGCGTCCTTGGCCGGGCCATGAGGAGTATGAGTTCAAGGACCTGAGTTATTCGGACAAAGGCGTGGTGGTGTACCACGGCTGGCTGCCTTTGTATTCGATTGCGGGTTCCATGGCATTGTTCGGTCAGGAGCCCGACACACGTTCGCAAACGCTTAAGCCCGTGCACCAGGCAGACACGCTGGTCAGCAGGACGGTCGTGCCAAGGTTGCCGGCGATCCTGTTCTCGATCATTTTCATGCTTGTCATGTTTACGCTGGGGCGGGAGCTTGCGGGCCCCGCTGCCGGGTGGGCGGCGCTGGTGTACGCGGCGGTTGCCAAGAAGAATGTGTATTACGGTTCGCAGGCTCGCTATTACTCATTGACTATCACCCTCATAGCCGGCTGTGGCTGGTCGCTTTGGCGGTTGATCCGCCGCGGGGCGTGGCGCGATTACATGGTCGCTTCGATCATGTGGGTGCTGCTATTTCACACTCACCTCAGCTCCTGTCTTGGCATGTGCATCGTGGCATTGATTACCTTGCCCTGGCACAAGCGCAGCGAGCACGTGTGGAAGAAACGGTTTACAGCTTTTGGGATCGTTCTGTGCGGCACTTTGCCTTGGGTTTTATTGACCGGGTTCCTGCACAGCACCGAATCCATCCCACCCGCCTGGCAGATGGACGGGTTCTGGCAGGCCCTGATCAGTTACATCATGCAGCGGCCGGTTGAACTGGTGCTTTTCTTCACAGGCATTATTGCCGCGTCACTTGTCTGGTGCTTTGCCGATCGCATGCCGCCGCGCGTGGTTGAAGCGTTCGGCGTCAATCGAGGGGCGTTTGCGCTGGTATCGATCTGGGCCGGTGTTATGTATCTGTGCTATGCCTTTTGCATGCCTGCCGCAAGCTTCTTTTTGACACGCTTATCATTGATGATCGCGGTGCCTTGTATCTTGTTGGCATCCATGATCGTGGGCGGCATCGCTTTGCTTATCAATAAACGCTGGGCCCCCGTCATCGCGCCCATCATCGTGCTTTTCCTGCTGGCGGGTTCCGGCCGACTGATCGATACCGATACGCTTAATACCAACCGCCAGCCTTACGAACATGTCGAGACGGTTATCCAGCACCTTAATGAGGCAGACCTGCCGACCGATGCACGCATCTACGGCACGCCCAACTACCAGTTGGTCCTGACTTACTACACGGGCCTGCCGATCCAGAGTGTCGCCCCGATCCGAAAGTCATACCTTGATAGTTACCCCGGCCCGATTGTCATTTTCGATAAGGCGATCTTTGCGTATCCCCCGCAAGCCGAAGAGGTCAAGCGGCTTGCTGCTGATGCAGGTGTTGAACTGAGTGACGCGCAAGCCAATGATTGGGTATCGCGCATCCAATCACGTTTGTATCGTGAAGAACTCGCCCCACACGTAGCCAGTGTACTTCCATCGATTGAGCCGATCCCCGATTACCTTAAGCCGCTTTACGATCGACAACAGCAATCGCTGCAGGCCGTGCGCGACATGCTCAGTTGGCGCATCGGTTCATCACTTATTTTCAAGGGCCATCCCATCCGCACGCCCACGCAGTGGTGGCAGACGTTTCAGTACCGCTTTGTGGGATTAGAAGAACGAACCGCAGACAACGTTAACTATGCCGATCGGGTCAGGTCGGCTGATGTCGTGGTGCTGCCGCGAGGCAAGTGCTTTGTGTACCATTGTCCAGCATTGGGAAAATCAGAATAAGCTATCGCCATGACAAGCGTATCGACTACCGACAACTCGGCGCAACGCGAAATAGCAGGGGCCCACCCCCCGGCTGCGATCGAATTGTCGGTCGTGATGCCGTGTCTGAATGAGGCGGTTTCGCTTGGGATCTGCATACGTAAAGCGTTGGGCTTCTTTGAGCAGGCGAACGTGGTCGGCGAAGTCATCATTGCGGACAACGGCAGCACGGACGGCTCCATCGAGATCGCCAAAGACCTGGGCGTGCGTGTTATCCATGTTGAAAAGCGCGGCTACGGCTCGGCTTTGGATGCGGGCATCACCGCCTCGCGAGGCAGCTACGTCATCATGGGCGATGCCGATGACAGCTACGACTTCTCAGCGCTTGCTCCGTTCCTGGAAAAGCTGCGAGAGGGTTACGATCTTGTGATGGGCAACCGCTTCAAAGGCGGGATCAGCGATGGCGCGATGCCGCCTTTGCACCGGTATTTTGGCAACCCGTTTCTGACGCGCGTGGGTCGGCTCTTTTTCAAGAGCGATTGCGGCGACTTCTACTGCGGCCTGCGCGGATTCAGCCGAAAGGCTTATCCGACAATGCGGCCGCACAGCAAGGGCATGACGTTCGCCCTTGAAATGCTTGTGCGCTCAACACTCTTTGGCCTGAACGTCACAGAAGTACCGACCACGCTTTCCCCTGATGCGCCCGGCAGAGCGCCGCACCTGCGGACCTTCCGCGACGGCTGGCGCAGCCTGCGCTTCTTTATGCTCTTCAGCCCGCGCTGGCTCTTCTGGTATCCCGGCCTGGTCCTGGTCATTCTCGGCCTGCTGGTCGGGTTGTGGCTATTACCTCAACCCAGGACGATCGGCTCGGTCCGGCTCGATGTGCATACGCTGCTGTTTGCTGCCACGGCTGTCATGCTTGGCTATCAGTCCTGCATCTTCGCGGTATGCGCGAAAGTGCTCGTGGTGAACATGGGGCTTCATCCACGCAACAGCCGATTCATGTCGTTCTCAAAATGGCTTTCATTGGAGAAGTGCCTGACGGCGGGCGGTTTGCTGTTCGTCGTGGGTGTTGCGATCGCAGGTGTCGCGGTGGGCGGCTGGTTCAAACAACACTTCGGCGACCTCGACCCGTTCCACACGATGCGCCTGGTTATCCCCTCAATCCTGGCGATGACGCTGGGTGTGCAGACCGCATTTGCGGGGTTCTTCATCGGCCTGTTGAAGATGCGCGACCAATGAACATGATTGCACGGTTGCATAAAGCAATTTACATCACTTCTGATCGTCATTCCCGTGGAAACGGGAATCCACGCGACCAATGAATCTGAACGCGTGGATACCCGCGTGCGCGGGTATGACGTTAATCTTAAACTTAGCAGTGATGCAAATTGCATCACCTGCCAAGTAACACCTCGTAGATAATTGATCCAGCAAACGCCCTGTTATTGAGAGCGGGAGGGGGATTGGGACTTGGGTGATTTGGTGATGACGACCGGCGGCGGGACCGTAGGCTTTTCTTCTTCTTCGACCTCTTCGATCGGCTCGCCTTCCTTTTCCTTCATGACTTCACGCAAAACGATCGTCGCGAAGGCGCCGCGCGGCATTTCGAAGGCGAGTTTGACGAAGTGGCCGTGCTGATCGCTGTCTTCGGAGACTTCCGGGTCACGCAGCGCGATACGCATGGGCCGACGCGAGCCTTCCGCGTACACATCGCCGACACCCGCCAGCTCCTCGGGACGCAGGCCGAACACATCCAGCACCTGCTTCTCGATATCGCCCGGCTCGCCCGACGCGCGCGTCATGTTGATACCCCACATCGGGCCGGAAGGCGAGACCTCGATCGCCGGCACACGACCGGTAGGCGCGTTTTCCTTTTCGGCTGTCTCTTCGTCCACAGCGAAAACACTTCGGCTGTCGTGCTTCCAGGCAAGGTCGCCGGGGATCAGGCGGGTCAACTTGCCTTCACGCATCCGCCTGTCCAGCACGCTGTTGAACATCGCCGACTGCAATGCCGAGATCAGGAACTCTCGCTGTGACTTGTAGATCGCCATCACCGCGCGTTTCGCATCATGACCCTGACGCAATGCGTCCAGCGCCTGGCGGTCGAACCGCAGGTGCTTGGGCCAGTGCTTCAACGCTTCGTCATAGTCTCTCTGGTCGTATGCCGTGCGCGCCCGCTGCATGCTCGGCGGGTCGGCGTCGATCGGCTGGCCGAGCATCTCGTCGAGCAACTCCTGGTATTCACCTCGCAGCAGGTGCCTGCCGAGTTTGTGGTTGTGCTGGCGGTAGCCAAAACGCTGATCGCCCACGAAGTTCGGGACGCCTTCAGCAAATAGCTGATCGATGATGGCCTTGGCCATGGCGGAGTCGTTCGGCTTCACGTCTCTGACCCGGATGACGAACCGGTTCCCGCCGTGATGTCCCCGGCGGAGCTTGTTGGTATGACGGTCCGACCACAGCACCTTGATCAGCCGGCGATCGTTGAGCCGGTGGATGCAGGTTTCTTCATCATGACGATCGGGCAACCAGATCGAAAAGTGCTGGCGGACGATCGCGTGTTTGTCTTTGAGCCCGGCGTATCCGATATCGTTTCGGCCCACACGGAAGGCTCGCGCCAGGTCCCGGACAACGTCCGTTGTGGTAACGGAGGTCTTCTCGACCAGCACAAACAGATGCTCCCCGTGCCCGCGCGTGGGATACAACGGCTGCTCTTCCACTAGGAAGTCTTGCGGCCGTTGCTTTATCGCGCCACCAATACCAGGCAGCTCCGCAGTCAGATAAGCAAGTGAATCAGTGAGCGACATGTCCTTTAGTTTGCATAGCATTGCACTTCTGTTCAAGTTTTGTTGAAAACTTATTATTGTTTCATGAGGTAACAGCGTCCGAGAACCATGTAACGGCTCTTGAGACCATACGGCAACAAACCAAGGTCAACATGGCACTGTTGCCTGTTGATCTTGGCCTTCGTTGATCGCCTGGTTGCCGGCGAGGGGGGGTTAACTCGCGACGGTTCAGTCTTCTGGCACCTGGCCGCGGGTCAGTTCGTGGAACGCTTTGAATAGCTGCAAAGTCACCGGGCCCGGTTTGCCGTCGCCGATCATCTTTCCGTCGATCTTGGTGACTGGCATCACCTCTGCGGCGCTGCCTGTCAGGAAAGCCTCGTCCGCCTGGAACAGGTCTTCCGGCGTCAGGTCGGTTCGCTGTGTCCGGATGCCCGCGTTTTCAGCCAGTTCCAGCACGGTCGCCATGGTGACACCTTCCAGCACGCCCGCGCTGGCAGGGGGGGTCAGCAGTTCCGGCTTGCCATCCTTCTTACGGACGATAAACAGGTTGTCTGCCGTGCATTCGGAGACGTTGCCCTTGTGGTTGAGCATCACCGCTTCAAGCACCCCGCCGTCGATCGCTTCGATCTTGGCGAGGATGTTATTCAGGTAGTTCATGCTTTTGATGGCGGGGGACAATGCGCCGGGGTGGTTGCGGATGGTCTTGGCGATAATCACCTCCATCCCTAACTCATACAACTCCTGCGGGTAGATGCTGATGTTATCAGCGATGATAAAAACCGTAGCTTGGTTGCAGGTGAACGGATTGAGCCCCAGCGTCCCCACGCCACGGGTCACACACAAACGGATGTAAGCATCGGTCCGGTCGTTTGCCGCAACCGTGTCACGAATCGCCTGCCTCAGTTCATCAACTTCGTAAGGCACTTCAAGACGGATCGCCGCCGCGGATGCGTACAACCGTTTAAGGTGGCTATCCATCTTGAAGATCCGCCCGTTGTAGGCACGGATACCTTCAAAAATACCATCGCCATACAACAGCCCGTGGTCATACACGCTGACACATGCCTGCTCAGGCGGAACGAGTTTTCCATTAAACCAGATCTTTTTGACAGCCACAGCAAAAAATTCCAAGTGGTTAATTGTTTTAATTTTGAGCCGATGTGCCCACGCACGGACACATGGGGCAGCAATTATAACGGGCTTCCATCCAGCGACCAGAGCGTGAACGCGGCTTTTTTCGCGATAATCCATGGTTATAGAACAATCACAGGCTACGGGAATATCGGGTATCCTGCTCGCATGGGTAAGCTCATCATCGATTGTTTGGATAAATAAGCCCGACCCTGGATCCTTGCATATGATGGCTGTCGGGTAGTGGACGGATTTAAAAATACAGACGCGCCGGGTTAAGGATGACATATGCCGTTCGGGGAAGCTTTGACCGAAGTCCTGATCCTGCTGGCCGGTGCGCTGGTGCTGGGGGCGGTATTTGAACGGCTGCGGCAAAGCGCAATCCTCGGCTACCTGCTTGCCGGTTTGCTCTTGGGCCCGGGCGGACCATTGAAGTGGGTGCAGGCCGCGGAATCGGTAGACGCGATCGCCGAGTTGGGCGTGTCCTTGTTGCTGTTTGTCATCGGCCTGGAATTCTCGCTGCGCCGATTACTCAAGATCGGCGCGGTCGGTTTAGGCGGCGGGTCACTGCAAGTCATTTTGACCTGCATCATCGGTGCAGGTGTCGCACGGTGGATGGGGCTTCAAGGTGTGGAGGCCGTCGCGGTGGGGGCGATCGTTTGCCTCAGCAGCACCGCGTGTGTTCTACGCGTCTTAACCGACCGTGCGGAAATGGACAGTGTCACGGGCCGGACATGTCTGGGCGTATTACTCTTGCAGGACATCGCGGTCGTGCCGTTGGTTTTGATCGTCACCATGCTGGGCGATAATCCCAGCCCGACCGCGATCATGCTGGGCCTGGGCCAGAAACTGCTTCTGATCATCGGCCTCGGGCTTGTGATGTATGTGATCAGTGCCTTTGTACTACCGCGTGTGATGCGCGATCCCACGCTGTCACGCAACCGCGAGTTGGCGATCCTGCTTTCGATCGTATTAGCGATCGGCTCGGCATGGGCGGCGCACGGCGTCGGATTGAGTCCCGCCATCGGCGCTTTCATCGCCGGGATGCTGCTTGCCGAAAGCCCGTTTTCGGTCCAGGTCCGTGCGGACGTCGGTGCGTTAAGAGCATTGTTTGTCACCCTGTTCTTCACCTCCGTCGGCATGCTGGGTGACATCAAGTGGATCGCGTCCAATTGGGCGCTGATCGTCATGACCGTCGGCATCATCATCGTGGGCAAGACCCTGATCACGTCAGCGGTCGTCCGCCTTTTCATGCCGCGCATCCGTCACGCTGCTGGGGCGGGCCTGTCACTGGCGCAGGTGGGGGAGTTCTCTTTTGTGCTGGCACAGGTCGCTTTTGCCGGCGGCAGCGGGGTGCTTCAGGAAAACACATTCAAGCTGTTCGTCTCATCCACCCTGGTGACGCTGTTCCTTACGCCGTATCTCGTGGCGGGGGGGCCGAAGTTCGGCCGAGTCGTACAACGTGCCGTCCGTTCGATCGGGCTGGAAAAACCGAGCCCGGTCGAGCCGAGCGCTGCGACCGCCACTTTGCAAGACCACATCATCGTCATCGGTTTCGGCCCGGCCGCCCAGCGCATGTACGCCAAGATGTTTAAACGCCAGACCAACCTCCTGGTGGTGGACCTGAATCCTCGCAACCTCACCCTGGCAAAAAGCATGGGGTTGGGCGTGCAGGTCGGCGATGCGACCAACCCCGAACTGGTGCACCATCTGGGCATCCCCGAGGCACGTGTCGTGGTGGTCACCATCCCGGACCACCGCGCGGTCGTCACCGTGATCCGCCATGTCAGGAGCCTGCGGGCTGACATTCCCATCATCGCCCGCAGCCGGTATCACGTCTTTGCAGACGATATCAAGCGAGCCGGGGCCACAACGACCGTGGATGAGGAGGATTGGATCGGCCGGCGTCTGGGCCTGGAGGTGAACCGCCTGCTGCGCGGTCGGGGCGATGAGCAAGATTCCAAGTGATTTGCAGATTACCTATCTTTACATATTCACAAGACCATGTAATCCTTATATTTAAATAAATAAGAAATTTGTCAATTCGTACCAAAACGGGCTTGTATTGCTCCAATTCCTCTGTATATTTGTCAACCTGTTATCGGACTGATTTGCTGCGGTATCCGTACGAACTCACTCCGAGCTGTTATTTGTTTATACCTTTTTATTCTTTTACAAGTGGGGTAAACCATCATGATGAAGAAACTTCTGTTACCGATTGCTGCCGTCGCAGTACTGTCTTTTGCCACGCCTTCCTTTGCTACCTTCTGGGGCTTTGGCGGCTCCAAGAACTGGAATCAGTGGGGCCAGTGGAACCAGTGGCAAAACGATTCCAATGACTGGAATGATTGGGGCAACGACTGGAAAGACGATAATTGCCCGCCGACCTGGAATGACTGCGATCCCGAGCCGTGCGACAACCCGGTGCCGGAACCGGCGACCGCCGGCCTGAGCCTGATGGGCCTGAGCGCCTTGGCCGTGGCCACCCGTCGCCGCCGCAAGTAATCGCAGCGTAGACCGATAACCTTCTACACACCCCGTAGCGATGCGGGGTGTTTTTCTATGCGCCCGGATATGACCGGCTCCCGGGTTTACCTGTTTTACGCAACCGGAACAGACCCCACACGGAATAGATCAAAAGTTCACCGCCACGTGCATCCTCCGCTGGCTGGTGTAGTCTTGGCTCAGGTGCAAGCAACGACAAGAGCACCGCTGAACACAGAGTTACACAGTATTTTTTTCACCTTTACTAAGTGGGGAGTCGAATTGATGAAACGCGCACTTTTATTATCCTCGATGGTAGCTGTCTTTGCCTTTGCATCGCCCAGCTACGCGACGTTCTGGGGCAGCAGTCACGGCAGCCGTGACCACAACTGGTCCAAGCAGACCAACAGCCGTGATTGCGATCGTGACCGCGATCGTGACCGGGATTGCGATTGGGACTGGGACTTCGGCTGGGACTGGGATTGTGGCTGGGACTGGAACTGTGATTGGGATTGGGATTGCGACTGGAACTGGGGCGGCTGCCAGCCCGAACCGCAGTGCGACAACCCGGTGCCCGAACCGGCGACCGCCGGCCTGTCCATGCTGGGCCTGGGCGCCCTGGCGACCGCCGTCCGCCGTCGTCGTAAATAAGTTTTTATGGAGTGATTGATAAGGTTAGTCACTCAAACACTGTTTTCTTTTTGTGAAAGCACCCCGTGTAATAGCGGGGTGTTTTTTTCTGCTCCACTTCGCTTGGCGTGTATCAACGATTACCACGATACCGCCCTCACAGGTTCATGCGGCCTGGCTCAGTTTGGTTTCGTTTTCACACACCTGTGGCAGGCTGAAGTAGAAGGTGGCTCCCCGGCCCGGTTCCGATTCGAGCCAGATTTCCCCGCCGTGTACCTCGATGATACGTTTGACTATCGTCAGCCCCACACCGGTTCCGTTATTTGATTTGTCGTACTTCTCGAACAGGTTGAAGACTTTCGGTTGAAATGATTCGGGCACGCCCTTGCCGTTGTCGCGAACAAAGTAATGGGGCTTACCCTTGACTTGCTTCCAGCCGATCGTGATCGTCGGCGACGGGTTATCCCTGCCGTACTTCAATGCGTTACTCACCAGGTTCTCGATCACCTCGCTTACCCGTATTTTGTCGGCATAAGCGGCAGGCAGGTCCTCCGCGATCTCAATCGTGGCGCCGGCTTTGACAGCCTGCACACTCAGGTCATCTACGATCTGCCGGGCGATCTGCCCCATGTCAAGAACGACCGGTTCGTGCCTCACACGCCCGATCCGACTCAGTTCCAGCAGGTCGTCGATGCACCGAGACATCCGGTCCATGTTGCTCTTGATCCGCGTGATCAGGTCCGCGGGATACCGCTGGCCGTACGTCTCCAAGTCTTCCTCAAGACAACCTATCAACCCGACACAACTGGCCAGGGGCGACTTCAGATCGTGCGAAACAGAGTACGTAAACTGCTCGACTTCTTTCGTCTTGGCTTCCAGTGACTTGTTCAGGTCTCTTAATCGTGCCGAATCCTTGCGGTCCGTGATGTCGGTGATCACCGCCTCGATGTGGGAGTGATGCTTTTGGCTGTCACGCACGACCATCCCCCGTTCCCAGACCCATCGGGTTCCGCCGTCCGCACGCACAATACGGTATTCATAGCTGTAAGAGCCACAGTTCTGAATTGCTTCACGCCTCGTTATGACAACATGCCCTCTGTCTTCCGGGTGGATCAGGTCGTAATAATGCCTGGTGCCGGGCTTCAGGAAGTCGGTCGTGGGATAGCCGCTCAAAGCCTGGATATGCTCGCTGATAAAAAGCATCCGTTCGTTGTCTTCAAGGCAGCACCGGTACGTCACCGCCGGCAGGTTCGTAACCAGGTTGCGGTAGAGCGATTCGGACTTGTACACCCGGCGTCTTTGCGCAGTGAATATGATAGCGCCCACGATACACAAGACCGACGCCACGCCGGTTAAAACGGACAGCGACCGTCGCGTCAGATTCAGTGTGGCGTAGGCCTTGCTTTTTTCGATCTCGATCGCAGTCCCCAGCCCCAGGTCCTGGTCCCAGTGCCAGGCGCCCAGTACGGGCACACCACGCAGATCGCGGTACCCTTCGACATCTGAACCCGATCGGCCGGCCGCAATAGATGCGGCCATGCGTGTCAACGGCTGGCGATCCCGGGCAAATGTCGGTGTGCCACCGTCCAGCAAGTTGATGCCCGGGTCCTTTGCGATCACGTGATCTTTTGTATCAGTGATGTACTGGTCGATATGACTTGATATGAATATTTTATCCGCAACCGCGCCGTGACCGATGACAACACCGTTCCGATCGATGACATAACTATTACCAAATGAACCCGGCCGCGCGTTTTTCAGCTTCATATCCAGCCCGCTCGTGATGCTGAGGCGGAATGCCAGGGCCGCGATGACTTCGCCATCATCTCCCCGGATCGGCGCAAGCACAAACATCGTGTGCATGCATGCTTCTGACTGTCCGTAGGCATCAATCAACTCAACCTCGGCTTCTTGAGGCGCGCTGATCGCTGTCTGGCCCGACCAGACCTGCTCAAGAACACAGGGCTGTTTTACAAGCACGTTCAATGTCCCCGTATTAATGTCGCGCATCGAAGCGAGGTTGATGTGATCCGGCGCGATGATGATGAAACCGTCGTAGTTGAAAGTATCAATCGCGGGGCTCATGATGTGGCGCAGCCTCTGCTGGGCACGACTTTGCAGCAGTGACTGTCGGGTGCGTGGTTCCACCAGCAGGTCTTTGGTGGCTTCGATCACATCCGGACGACGCGCCCAGATGGTCGCCCGGGCCTGCTCCATCTTGAGCCAGTCCTTGATCCCCGAATGCGTCGAGTTCAACAGGCTCGAAAGCGTCTGTTCGCTGCGCTGCTTGTACTGCTCCGTCAGTGTGTGTGTCAGCCAGATATTCGACAGGATAAGTATCAGTATCGCAACAGCGACAACCCACGTACTTCTGACAAAGTGGGACCTGTTTACCGACATGCTTTCTCGCACGCACGGGTCGGTTTCATCTGAATTGGATATGGCTGTGACTGATGATCAGTTGGCGTAGAAGAGAGCGATTCCGTTCCGCTTCAAATCGCGATGACATAGCCCCCAAGCAGCCACATCGTTTCCAGGGTAACACTGCTTACGACACTTGTTTTTTCGGTTCTTTATGCAACAATCCTGAGCGGTAGACGCGAATGCGCACATCTCTTGTCGCGCTGATCGCTATAACATGTCCTCAGGCTAGCCAGAGTTAACGCACATATATCGGAGTAACTTCCAGACTAACCCGCGTATGAATGAATCACTCGATTAACCAGCCGATGCAAAAGAGTTCTTTGTTTGCTGCTGTGACTGTTTGCATATCTATTCGCCGTGTCATTTATCCCATCGACCAGCATCAAAATCATATCACCCGGATGATGTGTTTGTGTTCGAGTAGCGCACTGTTGTATCGCGCTATTACCCGCAGATTTTCAACGAATCTCATGCATCTTGCCCGCTGCCTGCGTGCTGATCCGCAACAGACCACACGCATCATTTGCTGCCGTCCGCATCCCGAAAATCTCACGATTGAATCGCTACCCGGCCCGCAAGCAAAGCCCGAACATTCCCACGATTCGATCTGCGCGGACCGCACCATTTGCGCGCCATAACCGTCATAACCGTTACAAACAGAACCCCCAGGCAAACACGCATATCAGCCACCTGCGCACGAATATCTCACAGCCCCGTCTTTTGGCAGTACAGCAGCGACGCACTACGATGGGGGCTCTGACAGCCTCACAGACCCGGTGTAACCCTATGCACAACGACAACAGCCCTAGCCCTCAGCCAAAAAAGGGGGCCACCAGCAAGCTGCTATGGATGCTGCTGGCGATCATCGCGGTCTATCTCTTTGCCTCAACACGCTCGACATTATGGGACCGTGATGAGCCCCGCTTCGCCCGCGCAACCTACGAAATGGTCGAGACCGGCAACTACCTCTACCCGACCTTCAACGGCGAACTGAGGCCCGACAAGCCCATCATGATCTACTGGCTCATGTCCGTGCCCGTCCGCACCTTTGAATTCCTCGGCCCGCACGCCTTGCCCGCCCGATTCGTCGCCGCCTTCGGCACAGCCTTTTCCTGCCTGTTCACTTTCCTTATCGCCCGGCGTCTGTTCGATCAACGTACAGCACTCTGGTCGGCCGGCATCCTCGCATCCACTTTGCTGATCTTCATGATCGGCACCGCCGCCACGGCAGACTCCATCCTCCTGCCCGCGATGGTGGGAACGCTGTGGCTGTTCTACCGTGCGCTCGATCGAGGCAAACTCTCCATACTTGGCACCCTCGGTATGGCCTGCTTCCTCGGCTTCGCACTCTTAGCCAAAGGCCCGGTCGGCCTGCTGCCGCTGCTGGTTATGCTCGTCGTGCTCTGGTTGCGCAAACTCCACGAAATCAATGCCGGACCGGCGCTAAGCGCGATCATGCTCGAACCACACTGCGAGCGCAACCGTTTCCTTTTCTTCTTCGCGAAACTGATGCACACACTGGCTACGACCGTGCTGCTGATCGCACAGCGAAGAGATAACCGTACCAGGTTCTGGCCGATCTTCGCCCCCGCATTGGTCGCGGTCCTGCTGGCCTTCGGCATCTTTATCGCCTGGGCTATCCCCGCCAACAACGCGACCCACGGCGAGTTCCTCCGGCTCGGTATCGGCAAACACGTCATCGACCGATCCGCTTCCCCGATGGAATCGCACGGCGGCAACTTCTTCTTGTATCTGCCGTACTACTTCATCATCCCGATCTTCACGTTCTACCCCTGGTCTCTGCACATGCCCGCGGCGGTTAACGCATCAATCGGCGGCCGATCGGGCGGTACTATCAGTAGAGAACTGGTGCTCGGTTGGGCGCTGCCGGTTGTCGTACTGATGACTTTCGTCGCGACCAAGCTGCCGCACTACATGATCCTCTCGTTCCCCGCATTGGCGATCGTCACCGCCGCGTTTATCACCGGCTATCGAAACGAGCTTAGCCGATGGGACGGCAAACTCCTGCGCGGCGGGATATGGTTCTTCGGCGCCGTCAACACCGGACTCGCCATCGCCATGATCGCTGTGCCCATCTACCTGCAAACCGGCATGCTCGGATACATCGGTGGCGCTGTCACCGCTGCCATCATGCTGACCGGCGGATTCTTTGTGAATAAGCACCAGCTCAAGGAAGACACCACGCGCAGCACGCCGATCATGATCAAGACCTTCGCCGCCGCCATGGTTGTGATCCTGCTTACCGTCCTGCCCGCGATTGATGGCACCAAGATGCCGTACCGCGTCGCCAAAATCATCACCAGCGAGACATCAAAAGATACAACCGTCGGCTACTGCGACTTCCGCGAACCCTCGCTCAACTTCTACATCGGCAGACACATCGAGGATGTCGGGCACGGGCAGGTCGCCAAGTGGTTCGCCGACAAGCAGCATGCCGTGCTCATCATCCCCCAGGACCTCTACGAGCAGGCCGATCCCAAGCCCGCAGACGTTTCCATCCTAGGCCAGGTCACCGGTATGAACTATTCCAACGGCAAACGCGAAACCATCCTCGCGGTCGAGAAGGGCGGTTAAGCCCGGTTTACTTCAGTAAACGACTGCATCCGCGTTCATGTTCTCTTCATGTTTTATGCGTTATAAATCCGTCAGCGAAGCCCGTTCAACTGATGATCTGAACCGTGCGGCAGCGTTTGGCGTATACTTTTCAACCTGCAGTGCCGTGCCCTATTAATGGGGCCCGGCTTGTGTGACACGGAAGCGGGGGGTGGCGTACCATGAAACCGATCCACTCTTTATTGATCGCGGTAACTGCCTTGCTGCTGCTTGCGCTGGGTTCGTATCTGTACGTCGATCAATGGCTGTTCCAAAGATTCCTCGAAGACCAGCCGACCCTCCACGAAAACATGTGGCTGAGCCCGCTGCGCGAACTGGGTAAAGCCTGGCTCTCCGTCTGGCTGTTGTTGATCCTGCTATTGGTCACCCGGCAAGTGCGCCCGACGATGGCGGCGCTCATCGCGATGCTGCTGATCATCCCGCTGGTCACACCCGCCAAGTTTATCACCGGCCGCGTCCGTCCCGCGCAGCGCATCGAGATCATGCAGCAACCCCAAGCCGAGCACGACTTCGCACGCTACGAATCCTCCTTCCCCTCCGGCGACACCGCCACCGCTTTCGCGATCGCCACCGCGCTGACGCCTTACGTCGTCCGCGCTTCGGTCCCGGCCTCTCGCGCCATCGTGCCTATCCTCTTCACCCTCGCAAGTCTCGTCGGCATGATGCGCCTCACAGTCATGAAGCATTACGTCTCCGACGTCCTGGCCGGCGCCGCGTTCGGTATCGTCGCCGGCTACATCGCCTGGCTCATCATTGAGAAACACCCCAACCTGCGCCCGCACCTCTACACCACACCCCTCGCACGCGCCATCACCCTCGGCCTGATCCTCGCCTTACCCTTCCTCGCCATGCTCAGCAACGTCAACCCGATCACACTCTTCCTCAAACAGTACTGGATGTTCACACCCATCTTCCTCGCCTTCATCCTCTACTACCACCGCCGCGCCACCCACAAACAAAACAACCTCCCCGAAACCACCAACTGATTGCATTCGCGCAAAAAAGCGAATATTCCGGTCCCCTCTCCCCGCGGGAGAGGGCCAGGGTGAGGGCCGGATTTCCTGGGTTTTAAAATAAAACTGTTTACCTGACCTTCCCCACGAATGGTGGACACGGGCGGGGGACAGCATAATGGCTGTCGAAGGAGTCCACTATGGCACGCAGGAAGTTCACACGAGAGTTCAAGATCTCGGCGGTACGGTTGGTCAATGAGCAGGGTTACAGCCCGAGCCAGGCGGCGAAGCAACTGGGGGTGGACCCGGCTTCGTTGCGGGCGTGGGTCAAGAAGTACTCTGCTGAGCAAGGGATGTCGCCGACGGGTGAGGGAGCGGTGCAGGCGGAGCTGCGTCGATTGCGCAAGGAGAACGCGGAGCTCCGGATGGAGCGAGAGATTTTAAAAAAAGCGGCGGCGTTCTTCGCGAAGGAGCAGCCGTGAGGTACGCGTTCATTGACAAGCATCGGGCGTGTTGGCCGGTGAAGGTCACCTGCCGGGTGCTGCGTGTGTCGCGTAGCGGGTTCTACGCGTGGCGTCGCCGTGAGCCGAGCGAACCGGCGCGTCGTCGGGAGGCATTGGGCCATCGCATCGGCAAGGTTTACGAACAGAGCCGGGGGACCTACGGCAGCCCGCGTGTGCACCGCGCGTTGATCGCGCGGGGTGAATCGGTGTGTCTGAACACGGTGGCGAAGGTGATGAAAAGCCTGCAAATCAAGGCGAAAACCGCCGGATCGTTCGTGCCGCGCACGACCGACAGCGTTCACGATGCGCCGGTGGCGCCCAACACGCTGGGCCGTGACTTCACCGCTTGCTCGCCGGATCAGAAGTGGGTGGCGGACATCACGTACGTCAGCACCGATGAAGGCTGGTTGTACCTGGCGGTGGTGCTGGACCTCTACAGCCGACGCGTGGTGGGCTGGTCGATGGCGGATCACCTGCGCAGCGAACTGATCGGCGACGCGTTAACGATGGCGCTGATGCGTCGTCGTCCCGGGCGTGGCCTGCTGCATCATTCGGACCGGGGCGTGCAGTACGCGTCCGACGCGTACCAGGCGTTGCTCGCCGAGCACGGGATCGCGTGCAGCATGAGCCGGCGGGGCAACTGCTACGACAACGCGGTGATGGAAAGCTTCTTCGGCACACTCAAGACGGAACTGGTGCATCATGAACATTACGCGACAAGGCCCGAGGCGCAGGCATCAATCTTCGAGTACATCGAGGTGTTTTATAATCGCCAAAGGCTGCACAGCACGTTAGGCTATCAGAGCCCCGAAGCGTTCGAGGCCGGCCTGAATTAACACCACCCCGTGTCCACCATTCGTGGGGAAGGTCAACCTTCATCGCCTGGACTCTTCTCCACTTCTGCACCCCCAACCCATCAAACACACAAAAACGGGACACCCCCAATCCCGCTCTTGCGATACAATCAGCCTGTCAACTTATCTTTTCCTGGAGGCCAACAATGAACTGCCCCAAATGCAACAGCCCGATGCACACGGTCTCGGTCGATGAATACGAAGTCGACTGCTGCGGCCAATGCGACGGCATCTGGTTCGACCTGCGCGAACACGACCACCTCAAGGACATCCGCGGCAGTGAAGACCGCATCGACACCGGCGACCCCGAAAAAGGCAAACAGATGAACGCCATCCGCGACATCAACTGCCCACGCTGCCACACCAAACTCATCAAACTCGCCATGCCCGACCAGACCCACATCAAGTACGAACAATGCGCCACCTGCGGCGGAGCCTTCTTCGACGCCGGCGAATTCACCGACTGGAAACATTTGTCAGTCAGTGAAAAAGTGAAGCGGATTGTGCACCCGTTTAAGTAAGGGGTGCCGTCGCCCCCAATGTCTACCACTGGAGTTAATCGATGAATAGTGAGAATCCCGGCACACAACCGAATGGGTATGTCAAACTTCTTATTGTGACGAACATTGTCACGTTAGTGGTGTTGATCGTGGTGTTGGTAAGCCGTCCCGCTCCGCTTCCCGAGCTGGAAAAGATGGAGCAGATGGTCGAAGCTCAGGATTGGCTCATCGGCAAGATGACGGAGCACCGGATACAGCTTGTCATTGAAAACACAAGATTGAAGTTCGGCCAACACCAACCGGCACCAGAATCTGAATTAGATGACCGGCTCAAAGCATATGAAGCCAGCCGCGCCGAGTGGGGCCGCGACCTCGATGTTTCCAGAGACAATCTGGAAGCTGAATACCAAGCAAAACACCCGGATTAAAGTGAAGCAATGCTTAATCTCCCTCTCCCCTCGGGAGAGGGCCGGGGTGAGGGCCGAAGTCTTTGTGCCAACTGTTTTCGAATAAACGCCTAATCAATCCGGCCCTCATCCTAACCTTCTCCCGAGGGGAGAAGGGACCGGAGTGGAACGTTCGTTTCAGTAGGGGCTTAAGATAACTCCGCCACCTCTTCATACTCCGGCACGCTTACTTCCCAGCCGTGTTTCTGGCGGATCACTTCGGCTAGTGCCAGTGCGCTTTTTTCTTCGCCATGCGTGAGGAACAATTGCTTCGGCGGGTTCTTGCAGGCGCTTAGCCAGCGCAGTAAATCATCCCTGTCGCCGTGGGCGCTTAGGCCGTGCAGGTGGGCGATCTTCGCGCGGACGGGCCATTCTTCGCCGTGGATGCGGACCTTTTGCGCGCCGTTGGACAGGATGCGTCCGAGTGTGCCCTCGGCCTGGTAGCCGACGAAGACGACCGTTGAATCGGCGCGCGTGATATTGTGTTTAAGGTGGTGCTTGATGCGACCGCCGGTACACATGCCCGAGCTGGACATGATCACGTTCGGCCCCTTCAGACTGTTCAACGCGATCGAGTCGGCCGTATCGCTGATCAGCTTGAAACCGGGGAACTTCAGCACATCCACGCCGCCGCCCGGTGCGCAGCGTGATTCCTCTTCCAGGTACTTGCACCAGCGATCGAACACCTTCGTCACCTTTACCGCCATCGGGCTGTCCAGGAAGACGCCGATATCCGGGATGCGGTCCGCATCCGCCAGCTTGCCCATGTAGAACACCAGTTCTTGTGCGCGTTCGACCGCAAACGTCGGGATAACAATGTTCCCGCCACGCGCCGCGGTATCGTTGACGATCTTTTCAAGCTGATCTTCGATCGGCCCGGATTCTTTGTGCAGCCGATCGCCGTAGGTTGATTCCATCACGATGTAGTCCGCCCGGTCGAACAGTTGCGGGTCGTTAATCAGCGGCTTGTCCCACTGCCCGATGTCGCCGGACATGACCAGCGTCTGCTGTTTGCCGTTTTCCTTGACGGTGATTTCGATGAACGCCGAACCGAGGATATGCCCGGCTTCGTGGAAGAACACGGTGATGTCATCACCCAGGTGGACGGGCTGCTCGTACGCGCAGGGCTCGAACAGCTCCACCGCCTTGGCCGCATCCTCTCCGGTATACAACGGCTCATACCCGAACTTCGCCTTCTTGCCTTGCTTCTGATGGCGTTTCTTTTTGTACCGCGCATCCTCTTCCTGGATATGTGCTGAATCCAGCATGATGATCTCGGCGAGGTCAGCCGACGGATCGATTGTGATGATCGGGGCCTTGAATCCATGCTTGACCATCTTCGGGATCAGCCCGCAGTGGTCGAGGTGTGCATGCGTCAGCAGCAGGTAATCGATGCTGTTCAGGTCGACCGGTGGGGGGCCGTAGTTGCGATCCTGGAACCGGCGTTCCTGGAACATGCCGCAGTCGATCATGATCCGCTTGCCCGCGGCCTCCAGCAGGTAGCGTGAGCCGGTGACTTGTCGATTCGCGCCGAGAAAATGCAGTCTCACAAATAGCCTCCAGAGCCGGTACGCGGCCGTCATGTTTAGCGGGCGATCGTAGATCGCCGTTTTCTACCGTAAAACGGGTCCAGTAGTGTATCTATATAAGGACTCGCATGTATGGGGAATAGCCTGCTGCCGGCTGCAGTTAGGGTAGATTCAGGTATCTTTGCCCGCGTGTGTGCCAAAGCCGTACAATGCGTGGCTTGACCCGCCCGGTGCGAGACGGGCACGATTGGACTCATTGGAAGCAATTTATGACACGTAGCGTAGTGATCAGCGGCGTCGGCCCAGTCAGCGGCCTCGGCTTGGGGATCGAAGCGGTCTGGGAAGGCGTCTGCGAGGGCAGAACCGCGATCAGCACGATCCAGGCCTTCAACCCAAGCGGCTTCGACTGCACCCTCGGCTCAGAGGTCGAAGACTACAAGATCGCCAAGTTCGTCCCCAAGAGCCACCGCAAGGCCACGAAGGTCATGGCCCGTGACATCGAGCTGGCCGTCATCGCCGCCGACTTCGCCGCCCGTGACGCGGGTCTTGCCACCAAAGGCACCGACCCCGATGCCGGCTCAAACGGCGACTTCAAACCGACGTACAACCCCGAACGTGTCGGCTGTCACATCGGCGCGGGCCTGATCGCCGCCGAGCTCGACGAACTGACCAGCGCGCTCAACGAAGCCAAGGATGATTCCGGCAAGTTCGACATCCACAAGTGGGGCAGCGACGGGATGAACCACCTCACCCCCCTGTGGTTGCTCAAGTACCTGCCCAACATGCTCGCCTGCCACGTCACCATCATCCACGACACGCAAGGCCCATCCAACACCATCACCTGCGGCGAAGCCTCCGCCATGCTCTCGATCGGCGAGTCGCTTCGCGTCATCCAACGCAACAACGCCGACCTCTGCTTCTGCGGCGGCGCCGACTGCAAGTTGAACCCGATGGTCTACCTGCGTCAGCAACTGACCAACCGGCTCAACACATCAAGCAACGATGACCCGGCTAACGCCGTCCGCCCGTTCGACACCGCTGCTGCAGGTACAGTCGCCGGCGACGGTGGGGGGATCGTCATGCTCGAATCCAAAGACACTTACCAAGCCCGTGGTGGCAACAGCGCCTACGCGGAAGTCGTCGGCTTCGGCGCTTCGCAAAGCGTTAACCGTGCCGTGCGCAACTTGGAGCCCGACCCCGAAGGTAAAGCTGTCACGTCCTGCATCAACGCCGCGCTGCGTGAAGCAGGCATCACCGCTGACGACATCGACATGATCGTCGGCTTCGGCACCGCCGTGCCCAACTGGGACAAGGCTGAAGCCACCGGCTACCGCACCGTCTTCGGCGACCGCCTCAAGGAAATCCCCGTCGTCGGCTTACGCCCCCTCGTCGGTAGCTGCGGCGCAGGCGGCGGCGGCATCGACGTCGCGGTCGCAGCCAAAGCCGTCAAGGAGCAGAAAGTCCCCGCCATCATCAACCGCGACAACCCGATCGATGGCATGTCCGGCAACGCCGCAGCCGCAGACGCGGAATTGAATTACGTACTCGTCTACAACACGGGCCTCGGCGGACAAAACACCGCACTGATTTTAAAGAAACTGGATTAACTACAAGAATTACAGATAGCACTAAGACACGGAGAAAAAGTAACAGGGATAAACACAGATGAACACAGATAGGAAAAACATAATTGATGGATACCATCTCTTATCCGTGTTTATCTGTGTTCATCCCTGTTAATAACTCATTATTTCAGTGTGCTCCGTGATTAAGCTGCATACTAAGGAATGACTATGTCAGAGCATCGTGTGGTAATTACAGGAATGGGTGTCGTTACACCATTGGGCCATGACATCGAAACCGTCTGGGCCGCGCTGCTTTCTTGTCAGTCGGGGATCGACAAGATCGATCACTTTGATGCGTCTACCTTCCCCACGACATTTGCCGCCCAGGTGAAGGACTACGACCATACACCGCTCGTTACCCATCCCGAATTGCACGAAGGCGTCGGGCTGAACACCAGCTTCGCGCTAGGCGCTGCATCGCAAGCCTGGAAGATGTCGGGCCTCGATAAGTTTGACGCACTCGATCGCTCACGCCTGGGTATCTACCTCGGCTCGGGCGAAGGTTCACTCGACTTCGACAACTACGTCGCGTCCAATCTCGCCGGCTGGGACGATGAGGCGCGCGGCATCGACGGTGCGAAGTGGGCCGCCGCCGCAACGAAGAATATGAGTGCCCTGCGTGAGATCGAGCAGGAACCCAATATGCCGCTGACGCACCTGGCGATGGAGTTTGATGCGCAGGGGCCCGCCTACAACTGCCTCACCGCATGCGCCGCTTCCACGCAAGCCATCGGCGAAGCCACCGAGATCCTCCGACGCGGCGACGCCGACGTCATGATTACCGGCGGCGCGCACACCATGATCCATCCTTTCGGCGTCACCGGTTTCAACCGCCTGACCGCGCTGTCCAACCGCAACGACGATCCAAAAACCGCAAGCCGGCCCTTCAGCGTCGACCGCGACGGCTTCGTGCTCGGTGAAGGCTCCGGCATGCTCGTGCTCGAAACACTCGAACACGCCCAGGCACGCGGCGCAACGATCCTCGCAGAGATTTCCGGCTTCGGCTCAACCGCCGACGCTTACCGCATCACCGACATCCATCCCGACGGCCGCGGCGCAGCAAAGAGTATGCAACTGGCGATCGAAGATGCAGGCGTCAGCCTCGAAGACATCGACTATATCTCCGCCCACGGCACGGGCACCAAGGAGAACGACTCGATCGAAACCAAGGCCGTCAAGGTCGTCTTCGGCGACCGCGCCAAGTCGATCCCGATGAGTTCGATCAAGAGCATGCTAGGCCACCTGATCGCCGCCGCCGGCGCTGTCGAAGCGATCGCGTGCGTGCTGGCGATCCGCGACCAGAAACTCCCGCCGACGCACAACCTCAATAACCCCGATCCCGAATGCGACCTGGACTACGTCCCCAACGCCGCGCGCGATGCCGAGGTCGAGGTCTGCCTGTCCAACAGCTTCGGCTTCGGCGGGCAGAACGATACGCTGATCATCCGCAAGATGTGATCACGCGTATGTCCGGCGCTCGGTGTGGACCCGGCTCCTTCTCCCCTCGGGAGAAGGCTGGGATGAGGGCCGGGGTGATTGCGTGAACGTATTGAGGCTCTCGACGTAAGGTAGTCGGCCCTCACCCCGACCCTCTCCCGAGGGGAGAGGGAGAAAATTATTACGTCGCACTCGCTCGGCGTGGTTGTTTTTAGCAAACCACGTCCATTAAAAAACGGCGCCACGCCCGGAGCGGCACGCGACGCCGTGAGTCGTACCTGATGCAGGCACTTGCACGCTTTAGGGGAGGCACTACTTTCCCCCAATTACTTAAAACGTACGATTCAAACCCCGCCCGAGCCAGCCGGTTAGCCCATACACATGCAATCCGATTCGGTTCTGCGCGGTTAGGCGATCGCGCGTTCTCAAACCAAACGCTGCGTTCAATGGTCAGTTTCATCAAGAAACAATGCGAAGTAATGAATATCGTCATTCCCGCGCACGCGGGAATCCACGCGCCCAATGAATCCAAAGACGTGGATCCCCGCCTGCGCGGGGATGACATCAAGGTGTAGCGCCCGTTACGATTGGATTGAGAACTCCGCAGCCCCACGCGGAAGTGTGGGGTTCTATTTGCATCTGCAACAACACACGCGCATCACTTCCCGACCAGGATGGTCAGGCTATATGTGCCAAATAAAAACGGCCCACGGGGGAGGCACCCGTGGGCCATGACTAGGATGAAACGTACTCGGTTAACACAACCGGGATCAATTAGTCATAAAGCGGACTTACGGTCGTCGGAGGTACTTCCTCGAGCTGCAGGGTCGTCTCGATACGGAAGTTCGACTCGCTGGTATGCCGTTCGGCGAAGAACAGGTCCAGCCTGTACGTGCCGCCCGGCTCCAGGCCAAGCTGTTCCGCCGCCTTGTCCAGGTTGACCGACGCCTGCTGCTGGCTGTGCACACCGCCGAGGTCTACCGCCAGCTTGCCGTTGATAAACACCCACACGTCGTCGTCACCCGTGAACGAGAACACCATCGGCAGGTCTCGCTCTTCAGGGTCCGTGTACGTGAACTTCGTCCTCAGCTCATACGTGAAGTGGAAGTTGTGTACGCCGCCCGATGCCCAACGCAGCGGCCACTCCGACGTGCTCGGGGTCAGACCGAAGCCCATGTGGTCGATCGGGAAGAAGTAGTTGTACGGCGCGGGCATCTGCTTCTCGCGGGCAAACGAATAGATACCGCCCGGTCCATCCTGGCCGTTGTCCAATACGATCGCATAGGGGATCGTGATGTTCACTTCCGGTACGTCACGGAACCACTGGGCAAACGACTCAGGCGAATAGACGCTCTGGGCGCTCGTGCCACGCTTCTCGTTGTAGTACGACATGTCCAACTGCGGCAAGCCGTCCTCATCGAGCGTAGCCATCACCTTGTTGTAGGTGCTGGGATACTTCTCCATGTCAGGATGGCTTGTCTGGAAGTCTCGGATTACACCGGTCAGTTCGATACTGTCCGCTTGCGCTGGTACGGCGACCATCCCCGCGGCCACCAGTGCGCTGGTCAGGGTCCACTTGTTCATCTTGAACTCCTTTGCTTGCTCTTTGCTTGACTGCACGGCTCGGTGACCGTCTTCATCTGATCTGCCCTACACCGGGCGGACCGTTCCGTGAATCAAAGTTCACAATCAAACGTAAGATTCACCGCCCGCAAAGCAAGGTCCGATAGCCATAAACTTCGTTTATCAGCCCCGTCGCAGAACGCACAATCAATACAAGCGGGAGCAGGTAGGGGGGCTGAATCGATCGCGCGGAGAAAGAACCTGGGAGATGTGCTTATAGGGAGAGTGGAAGAATTTATGATTTAGGATTTGTTGTTTTCTGATGATACAAACTGCCCGGACGCACACTTACATCATCAATCATAAATCCCAAATCATAAATCCAAACTTATTCCAGCTTCCGCGGCATCGTCGATGCGATCACGCGGATAGGCGGCAGCTCAGCGCCTTCAAGTGCAAGTGTGTTGTCATCATCCGCTTCGACCGTCAGGTCGATCGAGCCACGCTCAAGGACCAGCACGCCGTCATTGTCATACCGGCGGTGCGTGTAGAACTTCGCGTCCGTCACGCCGCCCAAGACCGGCTGCTCCTGGTCAGGCCCGCCCCCGGCCGGGGTGATGATCATCCAAAGCTCGTTCGGAGTTGTGGCGTGTGTCGAGTCGCGGTACTCGATGCGGATCAGGTTCCCATCGGGGTCCAGCAACTCCATGTAATAACTCTCGATCGTCGCGCCATCGGCCAGCAGGATGACCGGCGGGGTGTCCGTCGGGTCGTCGAGCAACGGTCCGTGGGCCGTACTCGTTCGCACCAGTGTCAGCAGGCGGTTGATGACCATGCGTGTGGCGGACTGCGTGCTCGCCGTCTCCGCCGCCGCGGCGTACGCCTGGAAGCTCGCGTCGATCGCCACCATCGTCGCCGTCAACAGGATCGCCGTGATCGCAAGCGCGATCAGCATTTCAACCAGCGACAGACCCCGCGCCTTATGGTTGATGATCCTTGATGGTTGTCTTGCTTTCACGTCGCCGCTCCTGCGTATCGGGCGTACTTTGCCCGGCTGTTGCGCATCATCAATCGTCGTAGCCAAAATAGTCCACGTACTTCTTCCCACCTTCGTGATAGGTCGAGTAGTACGGCGTAAAGTCAATGTGCCCCAGGATGCCGTCCGGCAGCGGCAGCGTCGGGTCGTACCGCACCTGGATCACACCGATACCGTTTAGCGGTATTTCAGATTCCAGGTCGCCGTTGCTGCTGGAGAAGTATCCCAGCGTCGTGTTGTACTGCGGGCTCGTTTCGCCGATGACCGGCCCGGTATCGCTGACCGGGTTGAACGTCGTCAGCAGCGTACCGATGATCTTCACCTGGCCACGCATATCCAGCACACCCGCCACGATCGTCCCCGACATCTCCACCGTCTCCTGGATGTCGTCCGGTGCGATAAACGTACCCATTTCCACCGAGAAGTGCGGCGCCATCAGCGTGCTCTTCTTGAACAGGTACTTCTCCGCTTCCGTCAGCGGACTATCCAGGATGAACCGGGTCGTCCCGGTGAACGACAGCTTGTTACGCACATGCGTAAACTCGAAAGGCGATGCCGTCACGATCGATCCGTTAAACGTGCAGTCATCGAAACGGATGTTGTTAGCGACCTGCTTTGTGCCCAGCGGGTCCGAAGGCCCGCCGTAGTCCGTACCGTTCACCGTCGCGATACGGTCCGCGTGGCTCAGTGTGCCGTCCGCTTCGATCATGCCGCAGTAGTTGAAGTTTATATCGGTATTGTCCGTGGCCGTGTCGATGAAGGTCACGCCCACAAACGTGCAGTTGCGGAATAGCGCGTTGGTTCCCGCCGGGATCAGCACGTTATCAAACGTCTTGTTCTCATAGACCGGCCGATCGTAATACTCATACGGATACGCCGCGCCGTAAGGCACCTGCTCAAACACCGTCGTTGAAGGCGCGCCGGCCTGCGAGGCAAAATCGCCGGTCGCCATCGCCCTGAACGTCGCTACGTCAAAATCTTGAGGCTCGAACTGGTGGACCGAATCCGTATCCGCCTCGAACGTCATCGGGTCTTCGCCGTGGTTCGGATGGATCGGACCCTCGAAGTAATCCTGGTACGCCCCGGCAACACCGCCGGCCCCGTCCGGATCGGCTGCGCCTTCTTCCCATCCCTGCTTGTCCGCGGTGATATACACCTCGCCGCGGATCTTGGCGTAGCGGTCGTACTCATCGATGAACCCGTCACCGTAGCCTTGCCGTGCCGGGTCGCCGAACGTATCGATCAGCGTCATCAGTTGCTGGTGATCCAGCTCCGTACCGCCGGGATCGATCTCCGCCAGGCTGACCTTCAGGTCGGCGTTGGTGTCGTACTTGGCCATGAAAAAGTCGTAGTCGTCGATATAACCGTCGCTGTTGTAGTCGTACGATGAAGGGTCGGCGATGCCGTCAGTCTCGGTCGCACTGGCGACGGCGATCCGGTTGTCGCCGTCCATATCGTTGCTGATCAGCGTATTGCGGAACAGGTCCAGCTCATCATCCAGGTCGCTGTCCAGCCCGCGGAAGTCGCTTTCCATCTGGATGGGGTGACCATTGTCCAGATTCGTTTCCAGGAAGCTCGAACCGATCGGCCCCTCGATCATCACGTTGCGCCCGATCATGATCCGGCTCTTGCTCAACAGCGCAAAGCGGATCTTCTTCTCGATCTTGAAGTCCATCGAGATCGATCGGTAAACACGCTGGCCGACCTTGCCGTCGCTCGCCGTCACCGTCACACGGACCCATCGGTTGTCCAAGGGCGCCAGGTTCGATACCGGCGGGTTCATGTCGCTGTAAGGCGGCCGCTGATACATCCCGGCGTCGTAATCCTCATCCGTCAAGGGATGCGGTTCCAGCACCGCAGAGAACGAAGGCTGGCCCGGCCCGACAGCGATCTCGGGGATCACCAGGCGCGTGCCGTCTTCATACGGCGTGTTGCCGTCTTGGTATTGGAAGTCGGTTGAAAGCAGGCTCAACAACTGCGTGCGCGTGTTGGTCCACAAGCTGTCCGCCAGCGACGTATCGATCTCACCATCGCGGGTTTTAATGCCGTCGAGTGTGATCGCCGCATCGGGGTCGCCCTCGGTGACCTGGTTGATCCGGTAGATCATGAACCGCATGCCCGTCTCGGCCGCGGCCAGCGAACGATTGATCTTCAGCGAGCTGTCCGCCGTCTGAAGGTTACCCTGCGACACGATCGCCATCGCCGCCGCCAGGCTCGAGAAGATCACCAGGAACATCATCGCCAGCACCGCCGCGGCGCCGCGTTCACGTGTGTGACGGATTGTGGTCTTTCGCTTACACATCATCATGCGAGTTCCCGGCCTCCGGGATGGCTCCGGTTTAATGTTCAATCTTCGATGTTCAATGTTCAATCTGTTTCTTCATTGCACATTGAACATCGAACATTCCACATCCTCTCTACTCCCCAATCACCCACGACAGTGTCGTGATCGTCGAGGCTGTAGCGTCGTTCGGTCCCTGATACAACACATCAACCGTCATGCGCAGCATCGGTGTCGTGCCCAACGGGATACTTGCCGTTGAAGCGATGTCTGTCTCCCAGACACTTTCAACCGTGATCTTCTGTGACCAGCCGGACATATCCGCAATCGGCCTGCGTAACGCGTCGATAGGGGGGTCGAACGTCGTGCCCGGATAGACGCCACCGCTCGGGGAGCCCGCGAAGTCATCCAGATCGTCGTAGTCGGCGACCGACGCCTCGCCCGGCTCCGGCCCGATGTTCGACTTGCCCGTGATCGGGTCGGTCATCGGCATGGGTAAAGTGAGTTCCCGGATCTCGTTGGCCAGCAGCATCGCTGTGCCCGTGCGCTGCGCCCAGTCGTTCTTCTGGTGATATGCCTGCTGCGCCGCGACGATCGCGAGTACGCCCGTACCTACGATCACGGTCGTCAACGCCGCTTCGATAAGCGTAAAGCCGCGCGCTCGGCTTCGCCGCAGCGGCATCCGGGTTCTTGTCTTGGAGTATCGGTTCATATCACACACCTTGCGGTTCTCATCAACTTCAAACCTACGATCCGATAAGCCTCAACAAAAATCCTCGCACCACTTCCAGCACGTAACCATTTGTTCGTAAACCCTACAACCGTTACAAACCGTCTGTTGACGCCGACTACGCAACGCTTCATCCCTGATACCCGGCCCTTCGCTTCGCTCAGAACCGGCGTTGGATGGGGGGGGGTATTTTCTTGACCCTACACCCAACACCCTAAACCCTACACCCTTCGGTCACTTCACCAACGTCGACAGCTTGAAGATCGGCAGGATGATCGCCATCGCGATGAAGCCGACCACCGAACCCATGATGATGATCATGATCGGTTCGATCATGCTCGTCACGGTCTTGATCACTTCACGCAACTGCTTGGCGTAGAAGCTGGAAATTTCGTCCAGCACCTCACCGAGCTTACCGGATTCCTCGCCCGCCGCGATCATCTGCACCACCGCCTTCGGCAGCAGATGGCTCTTCGATAGCGGCATCGCGATCTTCTTACCTTGTTTCACCGACGTGTACACGTTACGCCACAGCCGACGGAATAAACGGTTGCCGCTGATGTCGCCCGTGATCGCAAGCGTGTCCAGCATCGGCACGCCGGCGTTCACCAGCTCGCCCATCGTGTGCAGACTTCGGCTGATGTATAACGCCCGGAACATCTTCTTGAAGATCGGGACCTGCAGCTTGGTCGCGTCGAACCACCAGCCGCCCGCTTCCGTCTTGATGAAGAACCACAGCGCGACCGCCATACCGATCAGGGCCAGTATCACCGCCCACCACCAACTCACCATGAACCCCGACAGGTTCATCAGGAAGATCGTCGGCCAGGGCATCGCCGCTTCCTTGCCCTCGAACACCGCCGCGAACCGCGGCAGCACGAACGTCAGCAGGAAGATCGTCACGCCCACCGCCAACGCACCGATCACCACCGGGTAGATCATCGCACCGATCACCATCGCCCGCGTTTCGATCTGCTGAGCGAGATACGCCGCGATACGTTCGAGCATCTGGCTGAAGCTACCCGACATTTCCGAAGCCCGAACCATGTTGACGTACAAAGGCCCGAACAGCTTCGGGTGCTTCTGCAGCGCCTCGGAAAACTGCTTGCCCGATTCAACATCCTGCTTGATTTGAAGGAGGATGTGGCGGAACTTCTGGTTCTCGGTCTGTTCTGCAATGCCTTCGATCGCCGCACGCAGGCTGATGCCCGCACGCACCATCACCGCCAACTGCGTCGTGAAGTTCAATACGTCACGCGCGCCGGGCCCGGAGCTGTAGTTCAGCGACTGGAGCTTGGCGCCCATGGACTTGCCCGCGCCCTGGCTGATCGGCGTCAACTGAAGGACGGTGTTCCCCTGGTTACGCAATTGCTGCGCAGCCGCCAGGGCACTCTCGGCATTGAGGATACCCACCGAGGTCTGCCCGCCGCTGGTTTTCATCTGGTAGCGGTATGTCGGCATTTCATTAAGCCCTTAGCCTTTAGCCGTTAGCTTCCTGCTATCAGCCTTCTTGGTTTACAAATCGGTCTCTTTCTTCCTGCTCCGCCTTCAGCTAATGGCTAATAGCTGAAGGCTAATGGCTGTCATCGCTAGGCGACCAGCGCCCGTTCCAGTTTCTCCGGATACGCCGCCTGCGCGATCGCATCTTCCCGACTGATCATCCCGTTGAAGAACAGCTCCGCGATCGAGTTGTCCAGGCTGTTCATGCCCAGCGCCCGGTTCGTCTCGATCACGTTCGGGATTTCAAACGCACGGTTTTCACGGATCAGGTTGCGCACCGCCGGCGTACACAACATGATCTCGATCCCGGGCACCATGCCCTTCTTGTCGATGCGCTTGAACAACGTCTGGGAGATCACCGCCTGAAGCGTGTTGGCCAGCATCGACCGGATCTGGTTCTGCTGGTCGGCGGGGTACATATCGATGATACGTTCGATCGTCTGCGATGCGTTGACCGTGTGCAGCGTGCTCAAGACCAAGTGGCCTGTCTCCGCCGCCGTGATCGCCGCGGCCGTCGTTTCGAGGTCACGCATTTCACCGACGAGGATGATGTCAGGGTCCTGACGCAGGACGTGTCGCAAGCCGGATGCGAAGCTAGGCGTGTCCGCACCGAGTTCCCGCTGCTCGATCGCGCACTTGTCGCTGACCAGCGAGTATTCGACGGGGTCTTCCAGCGTGATGATGTGCTTGTGGTAACGCTTGTTCATCGCGTCGATCATCGCCGCCAGCGTCGTCGATTTGCCCGAACCCGTGTCGCCGGTTACCAGCACCAGCCCGCGCGGCAGGTACGTCAGCCGGCTGATGACCTCCGGCAGGTTCAGGCTCTTCAGCGGCGGGATCTCCGTCTTGATCGCACGCAATGCGATACCGACCATGCCACGCTGCAAGTGAGCGTTCACACGGAAACGGCCAAGCCCGGGGATCTCATACGAGAAGTCCGAGTCTTTGATCTTCTCAAAGACCTTCATCTGGTCTTCGCCGGCCATCTGCTTGAGCATCCGCAGCGCGCCCTCCGCCGTCAGGACCGGATAGTCCAACGGCGTCATGATCGTGTGCTGACGCACCAGCGGCGGATGACCCGCGATCAGGTGGATGTCCGAGCAATCCATATCCAACGCGGTCTTTAAGATCGTGTCTAGTTCCATCGGGCCCTCGCACTCCATTCGCCCCCTCCACAACAGACGGGCGGACCGTCACCGGCCCTGCCTGACCGCCCGTGCGGACGATGGGTTGTCGAGTTATCTATCGTCGCTAAGCAGGTGCCGGATAAGCCGCATCCACCCCCGGCAACACCTCCGGACTTAGCTCGATAACCCGACCGTCACGACCGTTACAATCCGCACCAATCTCGACCAATACGCCTTGCACGCACGTTCCGATAAGCGCTCAACACGCCTACCCCCTCTCCCCTCGGGAGAGGGCCGGGGTGAGGGCCGGATTAATGACGTAATCAAACACAAAACCAGCGCGACCACTGGCCGCGCTATACAGCAACACGTGTTTGTCTGTAATAAAAATAGATCGGATTCAAGCGATCGATCTGGCTTCAGGCGGTTGCATGCCATCATCCTCCGGCCCGAAGCAGCTCGCGTTGATCGGCACGTAAAACTGGATGCCCAGCTCGTACGCATCCAACGACTCATCCTCGATCGGGTTGCACCAACTCACCTCGCCGCCAGCCGCGATGCTCTGGCCGCTCTCCGTCTCGATGATGATGCAGCAGACGGATTGGGGCTTCAACTGCCCGCCGTGTACGATCCGTATCCCGCCGTCCGAAATATCACGCGACCGCACGACGTACAGCCCCGGCGCAGCATCACCCCGGTCTACACGCAGCAGGCAACGTCGTACCGTGTCGTGCCGCGTCTGGTTGGGGTCGCGCCGGTCTTCGTAGAATGATAATTCCGACCGGTACCGCTTCGCGGATTCCAGCGCCTGTTTCCATTCATCGATCGTCAACGAATGGCTGAGCGTATTCAGCGCACCGCCACCGCGATGACTCTGCCGAAGCTTTTTCGTCATCTTTGAACCTATCAGCAGGGAACATTGAGCGTGTCGTCCGAAAAACGCGTGGGGTCGATCGGCTGATCGAACTGGATACCCACATCATGATGCTCATCATCAACCGACTTACACCACACGATCCGCGCCGCACACACCAGGCCGTGCCCCTGCGGGTCCTGTATCGCTACCGTGCAGCGTGTCCGGGCGTTGAACCGTTGAATGCTGTTAAAACCGAGCCCCGTCGCGGAGATATCCCGCAGTTTCACAAGATAGGTCCCGTGATCGTCGCTGTTTTCATCCATCCGGATCATGCAGCGAGCATCTTCGGGCAAAGGTAAACGCGGGCTCTGCCGCAAGTCTACACCACTTGCCTGGTCATCTTCCCGTACCTCGCGAGCCCGACGCTCCGTGTTCTCCAGCACCGCCATCCATTGACGCTGGCTCATCCATACGCGCGCCGCACCGTCCTGTTGCGACTTCAGCGGGTCCGACGGCTCGTTGTTCTGTATGGGTTGTGCCACAAGTTTGCTCGCGTGCCCGGCCAGACCGAGCGGGGTGTCTACGTTCGATCAATCGATACAAACATCGCATCGTCAACCCGCGCATTAACCTTAATGATGCCTTAACAACAAACTCTCTCAATCGTAACGCCCACAACGATTATGCCGCCCCCCCCACAAGCCGCTTGCGGCTTAGCGCTCCTCTATATAGCCCGACCATCCTGGTCGGGTGTTTTTTTAACAGTTGACTCTCACCCAACTATCCCACCCGACCACCAATGGACACGCACCCGGCAACACGTTAGCCTGCCGCCCAACACCAAACCCTGCTGTCCCAAATGATCCACTACGCAGGAGTTCTTACCATGATCCGATCCTGTCTCGCCGGGCTTCTGGCAATCGCTCTGACCGCTTCCGCATGTTTCGCTCATCTTCCGGTTGCCGAACCACTTTCAACCACCGATCTGCTTGCATCGTCCGACACCCAGGTCGACCCCGACACGCAACTTGCGCTGGGCATGACCGACTCATCCTGGGCAATCATTCCCCCCGTAACCGCGCTCGGCGCAGACTCATTGATCGACCCCTCGGGCTTGTACTTCCGCGCCTCGCTTATGGGTGTCGATCCGGTCTCCGACGCCACCGCCAAGACAACCGGGTTCGATGTCGAAACCGATCCGGGCATCGGTTTCAGCGTGGCCGCCGGTTTTAAGATGCCTGATACGCCGCTGGCGTGGGAACTCGAATACATGTACCGGCGTTTCAGCTACGACACGTTCATCGATCCCAACGAAGGCCGAGTCGTCGGCGGCGACGTCAAGCTCCACACCTTCGCATTCAACCTCCTGGCCGATCAGCCCAACATCATCGGCCCGGTCGGCGCCTACGCAGGCGGCGGCGTCGGCTTCCGCGTCAGCTCATTCAGCTACAAGAGCAGTGCGGGCAGTGGTGCCGAATCCTCCATCTCCGGCGACGGCCTGTTCCTCCAGGCCATGGCCGGCCTCACCGTCTCGCTGGACAACAACGTCCAACTCTACGGCGGCGCTCGATACACCGACTCCGGCATGACCGACAACGACTCGCTCGACATCGATACCGCCGCCGTCACCGGCGAAATCGGCCTGCGTATCTATTACTAAAAGTCTGTTAATACGATGTCCCCGGTGCTATACTGGCTGTCTACAAGCACGGGAGGGGTGTCGTCGGTGGACCAGCAAAACAAGCCAACAATATCAGTGCCGATTGCGGGCGCGTGTCGTATGTTCACGCGTTCCGCCGCATCGTCTGTTCTGCTCGTACTCGCGTCGGCAAACACAGCGTCCGCCGTGCCCTATGCCGCTCAAGTCTCGCGGACCGGCGACACCATCAACTGGGTCCTCAACGAACACGCCGACAAGGTCATGATCGCCAGGGACGGTGGGGATGTGATCGTTCTGAATGATGTCGACGCCGGCGCCCATTCGTTCGAGATGGCCGGCTACAGCTCCTACAGCATCGAAGTCGTTAATGATGCGCCGTACGGCTGGACCGAAAGCCCGGTCAGTCTTGACAACCCGTTGATGACTTTCAAGCTCGCCAACGGCATCGCCGTCAACAACAATCCGCTTAGCGAAAACTTCGGCCGGTTCTACGTCTCGCAACGCGCCGCAACGACCGCAAATAACGGCAGGCTTCTGGGCGACGGCATCTACGCCTTCAACGCCGACGGCACCGACATCAACGGGATCACCGACCCCAACGATACCTCCGCCGCGTTGCAAGCCGGTCTGGAAAGCTACTTCGCCGGCACCAGCAGTTCGCCGTTCCGTATCGAAGTCGATCGTGATGACAACTTACTGATCGGCGACTGGTCCGACGCGAGCGGCGGCATGTACATCACCGATGCCGATGTCACCAACGGCCGTCCGCTGCTGGCAAACCCGGGCGGAGATACGCCGCTGCCCGCCGGGCAGAATCACGGCTCCATCATCAGCACGCCCGTCGTCACAGGCTCGTTTGCTGAAGGCAACCTGACCCTCTGGACCATCGACGAGGATATGCAATCCACCGATCCGGACACCGCCGTCGACAGCGTCCAGCATATCTGGCGCTACGACATCGGTTCGGACCCAGGCGACAGCGGCTACCGCGGCAGCGCCGTCCTCGAAGTCGATATCAGCCTCATCGGTCCCAACGGCGACGGCACCAACTCCGACGGCAGCCGCATCCTTTTCCCCGACGTCCCCGGTGTCGATAGCGATCTGACCTACGATCCTGTGCATGACAACTTCATCGTCACGCAACGCCGTAGCGACGGCAACGAGACGGGCCTGCTCATCTTCGACGGCGACTTCAGCACAATACTCTTCAACTCACGTCAGTTTTCACTCGACAACAACCTCGACGGCGCAGAAGACGACCTGCTGATTGTTAACTTCGACGGCATCCAGGATATCTTCCGCGCTACCACCAGTGCCGTCGTCTCCCCCGACGGCAGCTTCATCGTACTGTCCCGCAGTCTTGTCGGTAACAACACGACCTCCGGCATCAATGACTTCTTCGGCCCAAACGAGATGCTCGTTGTCGAACTCGATGCTGACGGTGTCCCGGTTCTGGACCTGACCGATGCGGCTAACGCTGTCAACGGCGACTACACCCAGCAGGACATCATGCTCGGCGCGGTCGGTATCAACACCGGCGGCGGCTTCCGCGTCCCGGTCGCCATCGACCTTGCCGGCAATATCTACACCACCAGCAGCGACGAGCAACGCGCCTACGTCTACAGCCCCGGCGGCTATACCACCAATATCACCTCCTCGGATGGATTCAATAAGGGGCCGGTGATATGGCCACCGATCGAACCGATCCCCGGCGACCTGAATGACGATGGCTTCGTCGGTCTTGATGACCTGGATATCATCTTGCAGAACTGGAACCAGATCGTCGACATGGGTAAATGGTTCGTGGGCGATCCTTCGGGTGACGGCTTCGTAGGCCTGGAAGACCTGGACTTCGTGCTCAACCACTGGAACGAAGGCATGCCACCCATCGCCGTGCCCGAACCCGCCACTGCGCTGCTACTCACCGTCGGCCTGCTGCTGTACCGCCGCAATTCCTAATCAACACTCCCCCCAAGCCGCTCGCGGCATAGCGCTCTTGCCACATGATCCAACCACCCCGGTCGACTCACTGATGTAAATATAACCTTCTACACCCAAACTCTTTATCACAACCCCCGCGCCGCCTCTCTCCCGCTTCACACATCTTTCCCAACGTCATTTAAATCACTTGCTCCCAATCCATCGTCTAATGCTGTAGTTTCACAGTCATTCTTGACGGACCGACTCATGCCTATGCAGACCCAAGACTACGAGCAAGACCCGGCCGTCGTCCAGCGCGTGGCGGCGGGGGACGTCGAAGCGTTCGCCATCCTCGTCAAACGCTACGCCGGGCCCTTGTCGCACTATCTTTCGCACCGCGTCGAAGACAAGCACACCGCTGACGACCTGTCGCAGGACGTCTTTCTCCGTGCCTTCCGCTCGCTCAGCGCGGGCAACTTCGCCGGCGCATCCTCACTGAAAACATGGCTGTTCACGATCGCCAACAACATCCTGGTCGATCACTACCGCCACCGCGCCCGCCGACCCAAGCTGACCGATCACACGCAAACCCTGCACACCGCCGATACATCCACCGACCCCGCCCGCCTGACCGAGCGCGCCGATCAGGCACTCTACGCACGACAACTCATCGCAGCCTTACCCGAGCAGCAGCAACAAGTCGTCACGATGAAACTGTTCGGCCAACTCAGCTTCGCCGAAATCGCCGAGGTGCTCGGTTGCCCCGTCGCCACCGCGCGTTCACGCATGCGCTACGGCCTGCTCAAAATCCACGAAACACTCGCCACCGAATCTCAGCCGGAGGCAATCTCATGACAGACAAAAAACGCCAACAACAAATGATCGATTACGTCACCGGCGAAATGACACCCGAACAGCGCGCCGAATTCCAGGCCACGCTCAACGGCGACGTCGAATCCCACGAAGAGCTTGCCGCGCTCACGCAAGCCATGAACGCCGTCACCGACTCAAACGATAGCGCCTCAACCGCCGACCTCGAAGCCGACATCATGAAGGCCGTGCGCAAGGAATCCATGCAAGCGAATCCGCAATCGCAGTCACAGTACACGCCCTCGCGCTGGCGCGTCTGGGGCCCGATCGCCGTCGCCGCCGCCGTCGTGATGTTTGTCCTGCTGATCACGGATACGCAAACGCATAACGGCAACACAATCTCCTCCGTCGCCTGGGCCGACGTCGTCACCGCCATGAATCATGTCGATCACTTCCACGCCACCGCCTGGGCCGACGAACCGCACAACGCCAACATGCCCAAGATGTACAAGATCGACATGTACTACCGATCGCCCGGCCACTTCCGCGCCCAGGGCTTCGACCATGTCCAGTTCCGCAACGGCGAAACCTCGCGCATCTTCGACGCCGATGAGCGCAAATGGATCGAACAACAGGATACGCGCTTCCAACTCATCCCCGATCGGTACATCCATACGCTTGAAGAAAAAGGCATGCTCGATGCGCTATTGCACATGATGTTCCGTGGCGATCCCCCGCAAGGCAAACCTGTCAAGAGCGCGACCGTCGCCGCAAGCGCCGGCATAGAAGTCTTCGATTATTCCCACGACGCCACCATGCAGTGGGCTCGCATCTGGGTCCTTAAAGAGTCCCGCTTGCCCATCCGCATGAAACTCTATCAGCCGAACTACGAAGACTTCCTGCTCGTGACGTTCGACTACACCGACCCGCAGCCCGAATCGTTCTTCGACCCTGACCACTTCGACGAAATCATCAAGCAACGCAACCTGTACCAGGTCGGTCAGATCATGCGGGCAGGCGCTGAAAAACTCGAAGGCAAACCCGTCGGCCTTGAACAACTCTACGACCCCGAGTCCGGCATCCACATGCCCGAGTTTGTCGCCATCGAATCAGCAGACTCAGGTGACCTGCTCATCACCGCCAAACACGCAAACAACCGCAAACCCAACGGCAGCATGTACGCCGCCAGCTACAGCGAACAACTGTTCGACAACTGGGGCAACACCTACTATCGCATCGCACCCTCAATGCATCGCTACGACGATTATGACGAGGTTCCGAACGAGCCCCTCCGCATGACCTACATCGCTGTTCCGCCTTTCGTCCAAGGCGAAGCTCAGCGCACCATCACCCTGCGCTACACCGTCTACGAACGCGCCACCGACTCAGGCATGATGGCGGATGTCCTCGTCGGCGAACAAAAAGTCACCGTCCCCGAACCCGCGCAAGCCGGCGTCCCCAATACCTGGCCGGGCTGGACCGTGCTCGCCGACCCGGAAAAACGACGTGAAGCGCTCTACTCATACCACCTGCTGCGCAGCCCGCTATGGGTCCAACTCGACTCACTTGAAAGCCTCGAACCACTCAACGACGATGGCTTCCAGATCCTCCGCCACTACGACCTCTGGGACGAGTACGCTAAGATCTTCGAACGCGATCACCTGACCGAAGCGCTCGCCGATCCTTTCAAAACCTGGAGCACCGCGGAGCAGCTCGGTCAATACATGCTCTACCTGCACCGAAAGGGCCGCACCGGCGAGTACGATTCGATCTATCAACAAATCAAACCCTTGGTAGAAAAGTACCTGGCAGGCGACCCGAACCGTAATTCACTTGTGCACAGTTATAAAAACTTCCATTACAGCCTCGCCACCGCGATGGCGATCCCCCGTGCGATCGAAGCACTCAACCAAGGCAACGGCCCGGAAGTCCTCGCCATCGCCCGCAGCAGCGACGGCCACACCGTCATCACCATCCAGATCCCGACCAACCGCGGCGGCAATATAGACAATCACTGGACCCCGGGCACACTCCCCGACACAAGCGACTGGAAACAGATCGCCATCAACCACGACTACGGCTATCGCGAAAAACCCAGCATCCGCACGTACCTGCTTCAAGGCGACGCCGACCAACTCCAGTTGGATTACAGCATCGTGATCGTCAACGTGCTCGACGATCCCGAAGCAGCCAGGTCCTACAACGGCGACCGCTTCAACTGGCAACAACACATCGACCTGCCAACGCCCAAGTTCGACTCGCTCGACGACCTGCTCAAACAATACCCCGACCTCGCAAAGCAACTGGAAAACGATGAATCTCCCTTCCAGCAACTAAGTAACGAAGTCACACAACTGCAAAACCAGGGGCAATTCGAAAAAGCCATCGAAGCGATAAATAAAAAACGCGCACTGCCCCGCGACGCCTGGCCTGAGTACATCCGCAATGATGACAATGTCTATACACTCGCCCTCGAAAACCTCGATCTCGAAACCGCAAAATGCCAGGCAAAACTGGGCCGATTCGACGAAGCCCTCGCCGCGATCGATAACATCACCCACAACACCCCCCAGCCCGACTACGCCCATGAAGCCAACAACAACCGCTGGCTATTCCGGCTCAACACCTACGCGCAAATCATCGATGACCTGATCGCACAACAACAATACGACCGCGCCGAACAAGTCCTCGATCAACTAGAAGCCATCCGCCCCGACTACCGCATGTACCTCAAGGAAAATGTTGCCATCAAAGTCAACAACGGCGCCTACGGCTTCACCCCAACCTTCAAAGTCTGGCGCACCTGGCAACCCATCGACATCGCCCGCCTGCGCCTCGCCCAAGCCCGCACCGGCCAAATACTCCCTAACAATCTCGCCCCCAATAAGTAGCTCGCGGCTATCCGACCTCCCTCTCCCCTCGGGAGACTTCCGGGGGGGCCGGGGTGAGGGCCGGATTCATTATGTATTCAATAACAAACAACACGACCAACATACAAAGCCGCTTGCGGCTTAGCGCTCCCGCTTTTTGCACAAAAAAACCCGGCCACCAGGTCGGGTTTTTCTGTGTTGCATGTCAGCTAAATAATTACAAAGGGGCCGTCAGCGAAAACAAACCATGCTCCTTTTGGGGTGACACCTTCACAGGTATCAATCATATTGATCCATCAGGGTATGGACCTCCGACATTGAGGTCTGGCCCTTCGCCGCTTTCTCAAGTGCGCAGGCGATCAGTGGTTGACAGCCTTGTTCGCCGATCCGTTCGCGGATCGCCGCGGGGGTTCGACCCTCAGATAGCCAATAGCCGAACTCGCTGTTGGTCGTCAGTGTCTCAAAGATACCCACGAGCCCGCGATAGCCGCGCTGGTGACACTCCGAGCAACCGTTCGGGTCATACAAGGTCTGCGGGACCTTCAGGCCGTAGGATTCAAACAATTCCTCTTCGTGTTTCTCGGGAGCTCTGCTGTTGGCGCAGTGTCGACATATCTTGCGCAGCATCCGCTGATTGATCACCAGCCGCAGCGCGTGTCCGATGATGTAGTAAGGCACGCCCATGCGGTGGAAAGCGGTGATCGTGCTCGCTGCATCCCGCGCGTGGATCGTCGCCAACACAAGCCGGCCCGCCATCGCCGCCATCGCTGTAGTTGATGCCGAAGCACCGTCACGTACTTCACCCACCGCCAGCACGTCCGGGTCCATCCGCAACAGCGTACGCAGACCTTCAGCCATCGTCAGTTCATGTTTCGGATCGACTTCAAGCTGCCTGGCTTCAGGTAACTCATACTCGACCGGGTCTTCCACCGTTGCGATCAGTTTTTCATCAAACATACCGCTGTCAAGCATCGCATAAAGCGAAGTGGTCTTGCCCGCGCCGGTCGGGCCGGAGATCAATACCAGGCCGTCCGGACGCATCAACGTTTTACGCACGGTTTCGAGGTTGTTTTCGGATAGGCCCAGCTCATCCAGCCCGTGCAACTTGTGCGGCGGCCGAAGCAGACGCATGTGCAGCGCCAGGTTATCCGGCGCGGTCGGCGCAACAGTAACCCGGATGTCCACGACCTTATCCTTCCATTGCCAACGGAATTGCCCCTGCTCCGGTGTCCAGATCGCATCAATATGCATGCCCGCCGACACACGCACCTGGTTGATCAACCGCAGCGCGCTCTCTTTACGCTCCAATCGGCGCTGGATATACAAACTTCCATCAACTCGGAATCGCAGCGCCGGGTTTGAAGAGCCGCTGTCAAGGTGAATGTCGCTGGCGTCCTGATCCACCGCCTGCATCAGCATCTGCTGAAGCTCCATCGGTAAATCCAGCATAGGATCAACAACAGAAGGCGGGGACGGTATCGTGTTATTGTGTAATGTGCTTGTCATATGCTTATGTCCTTTATTACTTTTTAAATCCCCCTATCTTGTATGCTACGAGTCCCGAGAGGCATTGTTCGCGAGAAGAATTAAAAAGTTTGACTGGTGCATTCATATTTTTGGAGCATGTAAAGCCGTTCGTCCACCAGGTAAAACAAACCCCAGATGCAATATCTCGGGCCCGGAACATGCCCAGGACAGGTTAAAAATGTATGAATCAAGCCGGAACAATCGAAGCCGGGCACTAATGGGACCGGCAGATTTAATCCAGTCAACCCGGGCCAATAAGGCTTTAGATTCTTAACGTATTGTGTATACTGGAACCCTCATGCCAACGAAATCGCGGGGCAATTAACACATTCTTATATCTGTTCATTGGTGCAACATGCCGACTGCCAAACTGCTCAAGTGTGAACTCTGGATCATGGTATGCAGCCTTGTGGTGTTATTAACACCCGGGGTGGCGCTTTGTGCAACGGCGACGTGGATCGGCTCGGACGGCGGGGGCGACAACACAACGCTGACAGACCCGGGCAACTGGTTGAACGGCGTGATGCCCGGTGCGACCGACGAGGTCATCCTGAGCGGCCCCCCAGCAACGATCGTGGCGGCGGGCGAGAGTTACGGCCTGTTGAGTGCATGGTCCGGTGGCGCATACACCATCCAGGGTGAACTGTCCTTTATGACCGACGGCATAACAATGAGGGTTGGTGATTTTACAGGCGCGGGTAATACTGCTGACCTAACGGTGTCCGGGCCATCCTCGGTCTTATCTTCAGTGGGCCAGATTCGTGTTTATACCGGAAGCTCACTGGAAGTAAATTCGGGAGCCAGGATTACCACGCCGGATTACCTCACCGTATCTACCGCGAGTTTGCGCGTGAACGGGCCGGGCACGGTCCTTGAAGCGTTCGGCATTTATTCTGCCAGCACCAATGGCGGTATAGAAACTGAGTTTAGCGGTGGTTCTTCAACCGTTGTCGATCTCAGGTTTGGTTTTGGTGGTAATGGTAACACCGCAGACGGCTATGGCCTGTGGATTACTGATGCCGGTACAAACCTGCAACTGGGCGAGCTATTCGCCTGGTCTACAGGCAGTGAAGCACTGATCGAGAACCGCGCGGCCGTCAATGTCACGGGGGATGCCAGGCTTGGCGTTTCCTATGATGCCACAACGGAATTCATGCAGATCGACCTCAAGACTTTCGCTTCCCTTACGGTGGCGGGGCAGTCGTTGATCGGTGATCGTGGCAACGCCCTGATGCATATTGATTCGGGTGCGACTTTTAACCCGATCGGGACGGCCCATGTCGGCGGCGCTCAGAGTACCAGCCATCCACTATTGAAAGGGTCCGGTGAGGTCTATGTCTCGGGGAACTTCAACGCTACGGGCAATGTGAACGTGGGGACATGGGGTGATGGTTCGGTCACATTAACAGGCCTTGGGCAGTTCAATGCCGACACGCTTACGATCGGACTCCGGGGCACGTTCGACATGCAGGACTCCGGCGTGGACCTGGAGGTGCAGACGCTTGAGGTGTTGCCCGGCGGCACACTGACAATGACCGCCGGCGAGGTTTGGGTCAATCAGATGATCGGGCTGGGAAATAACATCAGTTTCCCCTCCAACCTTTACCTCGGCCACAACGACGGTGTCGGCAACCACACCGTCGGCGCGGGCCAGACGCTGACAGTCCATCGTGGATTGAGCCTGGGTGAGGACGGCACATCTACGGGAACGTTAACGATCGAGCAGGGCGGCAGCGTGATCGCGGACTACACCGCGCTTGGTATCCTCGATAACGCTTCGGGCTATGTCGTGGTGCGCGATCCGGGTTCGACTCTGGCCAGCCTCGACAACCTCAGCGTCGGCACGAACAGAGACACCTACGGGAACCTGAGGGTTGAATCCGGCGGGTATGTCACGGCACCCGACCTGTACATCGCACGCTACGGCGGCGACGGCGACGTGCTGGTGACGGGCGCGGGGTCGTTGCTGGAAGTTACCGGCGAGTTTGAAACAAGCGGCGGCCAGGCGACGCTACGTGTGGAAGCCGGTGGCCGGATGACCATCGCCGGTCGTTCATTGACATCTGACGGCAGCTCGGACTCGGTCAGCCAGATCACGGTCACGGGTAACGGTTCTCGGTTGGATACGACGGGAGTGTTCTACGTGGGCGGGCGGGGCGTGGGCTCGTTGCACGTCCTTGACCAGGCTTCGTTCAGTTGTGGACTGCTTGTGGTTGACACGAATGAAGACTACTTCGATCCGCCAAGCACGCCGATCTCGCAGATGGTTGTTGATGCTTCGCAAGTAAGCCTGCTCGGATCGCTGACCGTAGGAAACTATGGCCAACTGTCCATACGTAATGCCGGCCAGGTGGACGCGACCTCACTTACCGCAAGAGGCCCCGTGATTGTCGACGGCGCAGGCACCGTGCTCCGCCTGAGTTCGGATGTGTACTTCAGCCAGTTGACGGTTGAAGGGTCAACCGACCAGCCGATGCAGATCACCGGCGGCGCAGAAGTCAGCGCGGAAGGCCTGCAGGTCGCCGGCTATGACCAGGGCGCACTACTGATCAGCGGCCCCGGGTCGCAGTTGCAAATCACCAATCCGAGCCAATCATGGATCAGCGGCTTTGGGGACGGCTGGATACATGTCGAAGCCGGAGCAGGTCTGTCGATTGCGGACAGGTTGGTTGTGGGCGGCAGCAATGTGTACCGGGGGCAGTTACTCGTAACGGGGCCGGGCTCCACGGCAGAAATCGGAGCGAACCTGTACGTTTCAGGCAGCGAAAACTTCAGCACGGGCGCATTGGTCGACGTAACCGGGCCCGGCGATGTTGTGGTTGAAGACGGCGCCGCTTTGGATGTGGGCGGCAGACTGCTGTTGTTCAGTGAGTCGACGCTTCGCATGAGCGCCGGCGGACACCTGACAACAGTTGATTATGAGCAGCGCGCAGGCGCCGAACTGTTGGTAAGTCTGGATAGCATGGCTTCGCCGGTAATTACCGCAACCGGTGTGGCTGAATTGTCCGGACTGCTGGATATCGAGCTTGCCCCGGGTGTCGAAGTCATTCCGGGAGATCAGTTTGAGCTGCTGTCATCGACCAGCCTTGTTGGTCGGTTTACGCAAATCAACGGGCTGCAACTAAACGATGGGTTGATGCTTGGGATTGATTACGGATTGTCGGCAGTGACATTGCATGTCATGCTGGCCGGCGACCTGACGCACGATGGTTTTGTTGGCCTTGATGACCTTGACATACTGTTGGCAAACTGGAATCAGAATGTCACGGCTGGTGAACATATCACAGGCGATCTCAACGGCGACGGCTACGTCGGCCTGCAAGACCTGGATACGCTGCTTCTACACTGGAACCAGGGCACCTCCCCAGCCACCACCATCCCCGAGCCCTTTACCCTTTGCTTCATGCTCTTCGGCAGTTTCACCCTGTTACACCGCCGACCATAACCACGTAAAAAAGAGGGACATTCTACTTTATTGAGAAAAGTGGAATGTCCCCCTTTCCCGGCATGACCGATAACGACACATTCGACATCAACACCGCCGCCGTCTCCGGTGAAATCGGCCGGCGCATCTACTACTGAAAATGGGATTGGATCCTATCCCTCCCTCTCCTGTGAACTCCAGAAATAAGGTTAGGACAAGGTGGGGGAGGGTAGATGCTTTTTGCTAATTTGTTTGCCGTAAGTTCTCGGTTGTCAACTTCTTGCCATTCTGGAGAGGTACTTCGTTAACATGAATCACATTTAACTCAGCCAATCCTGACCCATCCTGCCCTCTGAGAGGCGGGGGTGGGCTCGCTGACCTATATAATCAAGCCGGTTTCGGTAAAAAACCCATTGAAAAATATAAGCCAGCAAACATATAATCAGACATTTTAGGCTTATACGTAAATGGCGGATTCAATTCCGAAGCGCAACACCGGGTAAGGCGTTGAGGACCTCGATCGGGGTGCGGTAGTCGAGGCACTTTCTTGGACGATTGTTCAGTAGATGCTGGACGCGTGCAAGCCGGGCGTTGCTTACGTGGCGGAAGTCGCTGCCTTTGGGGAAGAACTCGCGGAGCAGGCCATTGGTGTTTTCGTTGGCGCCGCGCTGCCAGGGCGCGTGGGGGTTGGCGAAGTAGACCTTCATCCGCAGTGTCTTTTCGATCGAGGCGAAGTCGGCGAACTCCTTGCCGTTGTCGGCGGTGGCGGTGCGTCGCAGCATCGGTGGCAGGTCCTCCAGCAGTTCACAGGTGACGGCGCTGAACGTCGCGGCCTTCTTGTCCGGCAGCTTGCCCATGCGTGTGTACCGGCTCTTGCGTTCGACGTGCGTCGCGATCAGGCCCGTGCCCTTGGCGCCTTCGACGGTGTCCGATTCCCAGTCGCCGAAGCGTCGACGCTGATCGACGCAGGCCGGGCGTTGCTCGATGCCTACCCGCCCGGGGATCTGCCCGCGAACAGGGCGTTGGCCGACGCTTCGCGATCGCCTTCGTTTGTGGCGTTGACGCAACCGTTCGTACCAGCGTTCGCCGTGCTGTTGATAGCGTCGGTAGATGAAGCGGTAGATCGTCTCGTGGCTGATGCGCATCGCCGGGTCCGCCCCGCGTCGGCGTGACTCGCGCTCAAGCCGCCCAGCGATCTGCTGCGGCGACCAATGCTCGCGCAGCTTCCGCCTGACGTATCGGCCCAGGCCGCTTGTTGCAGCGTCGAGCTTGTAGCGCTGACTGGCGCTGCTGCGCCGTTGCTCGGCCATGCGTTGAGCCGGGATGTAGTGGTAGACCTTGAACACATCGCGGTTGCGTCGCAGTTCGCGACCGATGGTGGCACGGTGTCGGCCCAGCTGCCGGGCGATCTGGGCGTTGCTGAACCCGGCGTTGTGCATGTGGGTGATGACGTATCGTTCGTAGTTGCTAAGCTAAGCTGTGTCTGAGGCATCGTGGGCTCCGGCGTGGATCAAGGTCGTTGAACAACCTCAATCTACCGCCGGCCCCGATGCCTCAGTTATCGGCCCCGGTGTTGCGCTTCGGAATTGAATCCGCCCTGCCACACCTCAATAAATGTACTTATCCCCTTTTCTGCCACCAACTTCTCAGGCACGCCGTTAACGACCCTGCTCTACTCCGGTGAAATTACAGATCAACTCACGGGCCTGCAATACCTACGAGCTCGTTACTACGATGCATCAAATGGCCGCTTCAACCGCCTCGATCCTTTCGCTGGTAACACAAGTGACCCACAGAGCCTACATAAGTACTTGTACACGCATGGCAACCCCATTATGGGGATCGACCCAAGCGGCATGATGTCCCTTAATGAATTACAGGTTACGATGGCGGATATCAGTGCTGTGAGTAACCAAGTGATTAAAGTTGTGCGTATTGCGAATAAAGTAAAAGATTTTGTTAATTTTCTGAAGTCGCTTAACGACCTTGCAACAGCAATCAAGACGGGACGCATAGGAGGCACAATTGGCGGCTACATGAATACGACTTTCAAGAAGTTTGCAGAACTATCCACAGAGGCAGTTCTAGATAGTTTGGAAGACAATATCGATGACCTGATTATGTTGAGTTCAATTAGCTGGGTGGGATACTTGGCGAGACATTATTACGACATTAATCGGTATGTGATTTTGCTTCCAAACGTACCGGGGATACCCTATGGTGAGATACCAGCCGTGCAACTCAAAATAGGATCAAAGAGGGTCGTGCTTGGCTATGGGAGCGGGGCAAAACCTGGTAGTAAGAAGAAAGGCAGGATAACTGGCTTTGCAGTTGGATTTAAATACAGAAGACTCCCAGAGCAGATATGGCGAATGGACTTTCATGAGATGCACAAGAAGCAGGGGGCTGGAGATGTGGCTATCTGGGAAGACAAACCCTTCCATTACCATGTATTAAGGCCAGGTGTAATGGATTATGGGGTAAAATAGCATGAACAAGTCACTCATATTTTCGGTATATCAATTCCTAATATGGGAAGAAGAAGAAAAGGCGGCATATCTCGAAGACATGCCTGTATACGCGGAGTATTTGACTCCAGATGACGATGAAATAACAGTGTTTTCATCTGGCATTGTCCTCTTTGCCTGCCGTTCAATACTTTGGCACTTTAATGTCGAGCATGAGTGGCCGGATATTACAGGAAAGATGATCTATCAAGAAATAGAATGTATGGTTGAATATATGTTCGTGGTGGCTGAGACCAGTGGTGACTACCATTTTCAAATGTTGGGCAGTGAAGCTCGCGTCTCAGGCCCTTATGATGGTGGGTGGGATATACTGCGTCGTTTGGCCAGAGCCTCAATCGACGCAGCCAAGTTAGACATGAATGACTGCACGCAGTTACCAGCTAAGGAGTTGGTTAAGAGGGCGGGCTATGAATTACTGTCAGTAAAAGAATGATAGGCATTGGGGGGAAGTGTGCCAAGGATATATCTCACGACTTTCCGACGCAACACGCGTGTCACGAGCAAGCAAATGTCTCAAGGCACTATTCCTCGGCCCGGACTTCCGCGTGAGCCTGTAGATTGGTCCAAACCCTCTTCGGGATGGCCAGTCCGTGCAGGTTTGGCTTGTATCAAGTAGATCAATCCGGCTCTTGCACGGCGAGCGGTGCCGGCAACGCACGGTGAGTTCGGTCATGCCGGTGCTTGCAGAACACTTCATGCAAGCCTCACGCCGCGCTTCGAGCATGGCCTGTTGTTCATCGGTAAGTCCTGCCAGGATCTCCTGCTCGATCTCCGCCCTGGTTCTATGTGATTCAGCGTAGATATCGCCTAACCGTTTTCGAGTCGCTCTGCGGTTATGGCTTGCCAGGCCACCTCCTGGAATTTTCTGTCATCTCGACTGCGTGGCGGCGGTTTGCGTGATCTCCTCCGATCGCAACTCGGTCATAAATTCAGATGATGGGACGGCCGACTCCAAGACATAAACGCCTAGACTACACGATGCCAGCTCGGGCGCTTCCGAAGGAAGAAACGGGGTCAGACCCCGTTTGGACGGGCTTGGCGACCGGCTCTAAACTACCCGCATGCCAAGACCTCCCCGCATTGATGTCGGCGGCTATGCTTACCACGTCCTGAACCGTACGGCCGGGCGGTGGCGGATGTTTCGCAAGGATGGCGACTTCGAAGCGTTCGAACAGGTCCTGGCTGTAGCAGTCGAACGCAGTGGCGGCGATGTCCGGCTGCTGACCTACTGCCTGATGAGCAACCACTGGCACCTGGTCCTCAAGACCGAGGCCGACGGCGCGCTTGGCCCGTTCATGCAGTGGCTGACCACGACCCATGCCGGGCGTTACCGGGTTGCACACAAGAGCGTGGGAGACGGGGCGTTGTACCAGGGGCGATTCAAATCCTTTCTGATCCAGAGCAACGAACATCTGCTGACCGTCTGCCGATACGTCGAACGCAATGCGATGCGTGCGGGCTTGGTGGAAGCGGCGGAAGCGTGGCGATGGTCGGGATTATGGCGTTGGAAGTTTGGCGATACCGATCAACAGCAACTACTCAGCGATTGGCCTATCCGTGGTTTGACATCGCCCCAACGCGGCCGACCCCGCAACTGGCTGCGGACCGTCAACACCCCGCTCAGCGAAGACGAACTGAACGCCCTGCGCATCAGCGCCAACCGCTGTTCACCGTTCGGCAATGACCAATGGCAAAACCGCACCATCCAAACCTTCGGCCTCGAATCCACCGTCCGTAGACCCGGCCGGCCCAAGGCAAATCCCTAAAACGGGGTCAGACCCCGTTTCTTTGCGGCCTTGAATCCACCGTCCGCAGACCGGGGCGGCCGAAGGCTTCCCCATAAACGGGGTCTGACCCCGTTTCTTTGGCGCTCTTCGCATCAACAACCACAAATCCGCGCGGCCACTGGCCGCGGCTATACAAAATCCTGCCGCGCTCGGCGCGGGTCTCCCGATCCCGCTGATTCAGCTCAGCCGACCGAAGGTCTCCAGCAGTTTGCGTTCTGCTCTCACACGCTTGTGCCTTGTGCGCATGTTTATATCGCGATCGTGCGATCTTATGGTTGTCTCAAACATGCGCACGCCGCACAATCACGACAGGACCGTGCGCGCATATAGTGGTGGATAAGTGGGGTGGTGTGTGCGCGGAATTTGCGGTCGGGCGCGATCTGGTTTAGCCGATCGTTTCCGGTTTCGGTTCGCGGTTCATCAGTTGGCTGATACCTTCCAGCGGGTCGAGTCCTTCGAAGAGGACCTTGTGCACCGTCTGGGTGATCGGCATCTCGACGTTGAATTTTTTCGCCAGTTCGACCACGGCCTTGGTGGTCGGGACGCCTTCGACGACGCCGGGCATCTCGTTGAGGACGGTGTCGAGTTTGCGGCCTCGGCCTAACTGCTCGCCACAGGTGCGGTTGCGGCCGGTCGGGCTGAAGCAGGTGGTCGCCAGGTCGCCGACACCGGCCACGCCGAAGAAGGTTTCGGTGCTCGCGCCCATGGCTGAACCGAGCCGGGTGATCTCCGCCAGGCCGCGCGACAGCAAGGCGCTCTTGGCGTTGTTGCCGGCCTGCAGGCCGTCGAGGATGCCGGCGGCCAGCGCGATGACGTTCTTGGTCGCACCGGCTAACTCCGTGCCAAGTAGGTCGTTATTCGTGTAGACGCGGAACCAGTGCGTGGTGAACGTCTGCTGCAGCTTCTCGGCGAAGGCGGCGTGCTCGCTGGCGGCACAGACGGTCGCGGGCAGGCAGCGGGCCAGTTCATCGGCGACGCTCGGGCCGGAGATCGCGGCGAGCGGTCCAGGAGAATCCAAAACATCCGCGATGATCTGCGTGGGCCTGAGCGTCGTATCAGTCTCAACGCCCTTGGCGATGCTGGCGATCGGGGTGCCGGCCGCGACGTGCGGGGCGATCCGCTGCCAGACGCTGCGGATGAACTGGGTCGGCACGGCATTGACGATCAATTCGGCTCCGCCAAGGGCCCGTTGCTCGCTGGGCGTGACGTGGATCCGGTCCGGCAGGCGGTAACCGGGCAGGTACCGGCGGTTCTCGCGTGTCTGGATGAGTTCGGCCAGATGGTCCGGAAACACTCCCCAGAGCGTGACATCCATGCCCTTACTCTCTAATAGAAGGGCCAGGACGGTCGCCATAGCGCCGTCGCCGATGATGCAGGTTTTGGCAGGTTGGGACATATTTATCTCGCTTTGAGCGTTAATAACTGATTACCGGACAAGGGATATTGTGTGTGAAGGGCCGAGTAAGGGCAAGCATGCGGATTAAAGGGGTTGTATCGTTTGAATTATGGAAACGAGGGCGGGGTCAATCAGGTCCGGCTTGCGATAGGCCGATGCTTGAAGAAGACTTGCCGGCTAACGTGTGCCCCGTGCGGATCGGGTCCGGATGGGGCGGATCGGCGGGTCGAACCCGGGAGCCGGGAGCCCGGTAGATGCAAGATGCTTTTGATTTGGATTTGCTTTAAGATAGGGGGCTTGTGAGTAGTAGCACAGCCCATGTAACCGAGGTGGTGGGCCGACAACGACGGGACAACACAACCTCCTATTGGACCTTGAGGCAGGAGCGAGCGGTGACGCAAAATAGAAACCGGAACTGGCAGAGTCGGATCGGCTTGGCAGCGCTGTTGGGTGCGGTATTAGCGGCCGGGCCCATCGGCTGTGAGACGGACTCCTGGATGGACCCATCAGTCGTCGGCCGTTGGGAACACACACCGATCACCATGCCGATCCTGGACCGGATCGACGTGATCGAAAGCAGCGATCTATTAGAAGTAGATCTCAGCGAAGTCACACCCGCGGACCTGCGGCCGGACTTCAATGAGTACACGCTTGCTCCGCAAGACACGATCGCTGTGATCATCTTTGAACTGGTTGATCCCGGCCAGGAAGCAGCTTACCAACGGCAGATCGACGGCACGGGCATGGTGCGATTGCCTTTCGTCGGTGCCGTGAAAGCCGCGGGCAAAACCGCTTCGCAACTTGAAGAACACATCGCTGACTTGCTTGAACGTCGCGACATCATCCGTGACGCCACGGTCAGCGTGATCCTGCAAGGTTCGACACTGAATACCTTCACCGTCACGGCGTCGCCTTTGCAAGGCGGCACGCGTTCGGGTCTGTTCACCATTCCGCGGCCGGACTTCCGTCTGCTGGATGCGCTTGCGATGGCCAACGGCGTGCCCGACCGTACACAGCGCCTGCTGGTGATCCGCACGACTCCGCTGACGCCTGACGTCGCGGGCATGGTGCCGGCCGGCGTTGGTGATGAAGGCGATGAGCCGGTTGAAGTCGCGCCGCCTGCGCCGACCGATCCGTCCGAGTTGATCGAACAACTGATGAACATGGACAGCGGCGCCGGTGCAGCACCGGCGGTGACGCCTGACAAGAAGCAAGCCGAGCCGGCCCCCGCCGGTCTGGAGTCGAGCCTGGATCAAGGCGCCGCCCGCGCCCAGTGGGTGAACGTCGGCGGTGAATGGGTCCGTGTCGGCGCAGAAGACGGCAGCACCTCTGAAGGTGACGCGGCGATCTCGAAGGCGGAGGAACTGTCGCAATACGTGACCCAGCGTGTGATCGAGGTGCCTTATGACCGGCTGAACGCCGGCGATATGCGGTACAACATCATCATCCGCCCGGGCGACATCATCAAGGTGCCCGGTCAGCAGGGTGGTTTCGTGTATCTGGGTGGTGCGATCAACCGCCCCGGCGCGTATAACATTCCTGGCGAAAAGGACTTAACGCTTAAACAACTGATTGTTTCCGGCGGTGGTCTCTCGGCGATTGGTGTGCCGGAGCGGGTTGATTTGATCCGCCGTATCGGCAACGATCAGGAGTCGACGGTCCGTATCGACCTGCGGGCGATCTTCAACGGCACCGAGCCGGACTTGTTCCTCAAGGCCAACGATGTGATCAACATCGGCACGAACCTTCCGGCGACGCCTTTGGCGATCTTCCGCAACGGCCTGCGTATGACCTACGGGTTCGGCTTCGTGCTTGACCGTAACTTCAACACGGACGTGTTCGGTACAGGCCCGTTGGACTTCTAAATTTTTTTATAACAGTCGGTTAGGAACGACTTAACAGTTAGTACCCGGTGGATCGGTGGGACGATCAGGGGCCGGTCTTTATCGAGACCGGGGTAAACCCGCCGGGATTAACAATCACATGGATGTGGTGGTCTATTGACTGATCGTAGGCCCGTCAGTTGTGGCGGGTGGGATGTCAGGACCGAAGTGGGGAGGCCGGTGAAACAGTCCTGCTTGTTGTGGGATATCTGTAGAACCGGCTGACGTTGTCGGACGTAATACACCATCGTGACCCGTTGGGTGAGATTCCCGAGGGGCAGGTGGTGGGTGAGGAACGTATTGCACTTTGAGGCTTGTGTTTAACGCATGACGAGCACCGCGGCGACGAACCTGACAACCGCCAGCGATGCGCGGCCGCTCATTACCCCACGCGGCTGGGCCTGGATCGCTGTGCTCACCGTTCTATTCATGTTGCTTCACCGCAACTTCCTGTATCGATCGCTGTTGTTCTCGCTGGACGACCCGGACTGGTCTCACGCGCTGTTGGTACCGCTGATCAGTATCTATTACCTGTTCCAGCAGCGGGCGAGGTTGGTGCAACTCAATGCCCAAGTCTGCTGGTGGGGCCTGCCGATCATGCTCTTCGGCATGGTCAGCTACGCGTTCTGGATTTATCCCGGGCGCAACGACATGTTCCAGGGTTACAGCATGATCATCTCCCTGTTCGGGCTGGTGCTGTTCATCCTGGGCCCGCGGATGATGACGATCCTCTGGTTCCCGATTTTCTACCTGGGTTTCGGCGTCAAGGTATCGCAGAAGCTCTGGGAACTGGTGGCGCTGAAGCTGCAGACGATCGCGTCGGTCAGCTCGACTTTCCTGCTGAACATCATCGGTATGTTCCTGGACCTTGAAGCGACGGTGCGCGGCAACACGATCGACATCTTCCATCACGGCATGAAGATTGATCCGGCGATGAACGTCGCGGAAGCGTGTTCGGGTTTGCGGATGCTGATGGCGTTCCTGGCGCTGGGTGTAGCGATGGCGTTTCTGATGCCGCGCCTGTGGTGGCAGCGTGTAATCATGGTCATGATGACGCTGCCGATCGCGGTGGCGGTGAACGTCGGGCGCGTGACGACGCTGGGCATCCTGCACGTCTATGCCCCGGATTACGCCAAGGGCGACTTCCACATCTTCGTCGGCATGCTGATGCTGATCCCGGCCGCGGGCTTGTTCCTGCTGCTGGGTTGGGTGCTGGACAAGATGATCATTCAAGACCCTAAGGCCAAGCGTGAACGTGATGCCGAGGTCGCGACGGCGCCGATGTCCTATGAGCCGACCGAATCGAGCATGCCCACGATCATCAAAGGCGTGTTGTTCGGCGGCGGTGTGACGTTGCTGGCTTGTCTGTTGTATGTCCTGACTGTGGTCGGTGTTCGGCCGGACTTGTTGTCCGATCGTATCGGCGGCACAGAGGGCATGATCCGGATCGTTGCGATTGTTGCGGCGGTCATATCGTTGGGATTGATGTGGGTGTTGTCGCTGATGATCTGGCCTCGGCTTGTCCCGTCGGATAGCAGCATACTCGGCGGCCGCAAGCGCGGGATCGTGCTGGCGATGTCAGGCGGCTTCCTGGTGACGGCGATGCTGGGGCAGGTGGCGATCCTTGAAGCGAACGGCGTGGTGATGTTCAAGGCGGAGGTGCCGCTGCGTAAGTCGCTTGATCGTTTGGAGCACCCGAGCGGCCGTTGGAAGTTCATCAAACAAGACCCGCCATTGAACAAAGACGTTGAGGATGAGCTTGGCACGAAGATGTACGTGAACCGGACGTACGAGGACACCCGTTGGGCCGGCGGCGCACGTGGCCGGTTTGCGGATCTTCACATCGCGTATTACACGGGTACGGTGGACACGGTGCCGCACGTGCCTCAGCAGTGTTTCAAGGCTGGTGGGTTGACACCGGCCGGCGGCGGGGGGACGGTGCTTCACCTGGAGGGCGACGGTTACAAGCCTGACCCGCAACGTGAGGGCGCTTATCTGCACGCGGTGAAGGGTGAGGATTCTGACGGCGAGGTGCGGATCCCGGGAGTGGATATCGATGCGACGTACTTCACGTTTGCAAATCCTGCGCGTAACAACCAGCGTTTGAACGTGGCGTACTTCTTTGTCGCCAACGGCAAGTTCCTGCCCGGCCCGAACGAAGTGCGGATGCACGGTTTCGACCTGCGAGACAAGTACAGCTATTACTGCAAGATTCAGGTTACGGTTGAAGTGCCGGATAAGGACGAGGCGATGGAGCGTGTCTCATCGCTGTTATCAGAATTGATGCCGGAGATCATGTCATGTCTGCCCGACTGGGTGGACGTCACCGAGGGCCGATGGCCCGCAGAACAGGGGCCCGTTTCGAAAACGGGTAACGGAGAGTAAGCGCTCATGGCAGCTCAAGTGAATACAAGGTTTGTCATCATCCTCAGTGCGGTCGTCATCGCGTTGGTCGGCGGTATTGCGGTGGTTGCGATGGTCATGTCCAAAGATGTGGACGACCTGGTGGTCGCCAGCGAACAGCAGTTCGAGGCAGGTGAGTACGATCTTGCGTTGGAGACGATGCAGCGAGCGGTGAACCGCAGCAAGACGAACCCGGCGATCATCCAGAAGTACATCGAACTGGCCAAGGAGATCCCCGCGTCCGACCAGGTCGAGGCGGACAACACGATGAACCTGGTCCGCTCGAATACGGTGGGCCTGGCGCGGCTGGACCCGAACTCGGAGAAGTACCTTCAGGATTACGAAGACCTGATCAAGCACATGATCGAGAAGCTGCAGACGCGCGGCGGGTTGCATCCTTTCATCCGTTACCTGCACGTCGCGGCGAAAGAGCGGCTCGAGGCGAATCCCAACGACAAGCTGGCGCATCGCATGCGCGGCATCTACGGCATGCCGCTGCTGAACGCGGAGATGACCGAAGACGACATCAACCTCGTGCGTGACGACCTGGTGCTGGCGATGTCGGATTACCCGGACGACCCCGAGGTGGTCAACACGTTGGCGAAGTGGAACGTGTTCCAGGCCAAGCGTCTGGACCAGCCCGGCGGCGATCCGCAAAAGGCGCAGCAGTTGCGTGATGAAGCGTTGGCGATGTCCAAGAAGCTTCTGGATGCTCATCCCGATGATCCGGCGATCGAGCTTGAGTACATGCAGTTGATGCTGCAGACCATGAAGATCGACAGGAGTTCGGATGACCCGTACGCCGAGGTCAAGCCCGTGCTGGACCGGCTGGAGAAGAAGCTTCTGGCCAAGCCCGAGCCGTTCAACGCGGTGAGTCTGGCGCAGCAGTACCTGAAGCTGATTTATGCAAAAGACACGCTGGAAGATGCGGCTGAAGAAGAGACGGATGCTCAGAAGATAGCGAACAACGAGGGTATCCAACGGTCGATCGCCCTGCTTGAGCGTGCGGCGGAGGCCAACCCCGAAGACCCGCGCTACCCGTTGCTGCTGGGGGTGGAATACCGCCTGGCGACGGAATATGAAAAAGCCAACGAGCAGATCGCGAAGGTGAAGGACCTGAGCACGCAGGGCAATTACCTCGACGTGTTGCGTAACTACTCGTTGAAGAACATGGCGTTGGTTGAACACGCGGACCTGATGATCAGCCTGGCGGAGAAGGCGGACAGCGACCAGGAGCGTGACCGGATGCAGGCCGAAGCGCAGAAGGTGCTGGAACAGATGACGGCGACGGGGCACGGCGAAAACGCCCGAGTGCTGTTGCTGAAGGGCCGGCTGGCGATGGATCAGGGGCGCACCCGCGAGGGGTTGTTGTTGATCGATCAGGCGGCGGAGAAGTTCGATGCGTTCAGCCGCGAGAAGGCGGAAGTGATGTTGCTGTCGGCGCGAGCGCGAGCCCAGCAGGGCGAGTGGGGCGCGGCGGCGGAGCGTTACGAGCAGATCCTGGAAGCGAACCCGAACTTCCCGGTGATCCGTCTGGCGCTGGCGGGGATTTACCTGCGTCAGCAGATGCTGGATAAGGCGCAGGATCAGATCGACGTGATCCTTTTGGATGATCCGAACAACGAACGAGCGCTGGTGACACAGGCCGCGATCCTGGGGGCGCGTGGTGATGTGGACGGTGCGGTCGCTATCTACCGCGACCTTGATTTGCCGAACCGTCCGGACCTGGCGGTGGGCCTTGCACAGATCCTGATCAAGGGCAACCGTAAGGATCAGGCCGCGCGGATGCTCAAGCACTACTACGATGCGGACCCGACGAACCTGAACCTGCTGGGCCTGCTGCTGAACGCGGTTGATGGTGTTGATGAACAGATGGCGCTGATCGAGCAGGCGCGTCAGGCCGGCGCGGATGAAGACATGCTTAACCTGTTGTCGGCACAGATCGACCCGTCGACGCCCGGCGCTAACCTGGACGACACGATCGCGAATATCGTCGGGAAGGTTGACGACCCGTTCAAGAAAGCGATCAGCAAGGCGCAGTTGTATCGCCAGGCCGGGGAACATGACAAAGCCCGCGCGGCGCTTGCCGAGGCGGAGAAGATCAATCCGGAAGACAAGGCCGTGATTGATATGAAGTTCAATTACGCCCTGCAGGATAAGGACCTGGCCAAGGCGCAGGAACTGGCGGACGTCGCACAGCAGCGCAATATGGACGAGGCGAACGGCGCGTTCTACCAGGCGCAGGTGCGTCGCGCCCAAGGCGACTATGCGGGAGCGATCGAGTTTTTGAAGGTCGGCCTGGACCTGGTCCCGATCAATTCCGAAGGCTGGCGGATGCTGGGCGATATTTATGTCGCGGATAAGAACGACCGCGACGCGGTGCCCGCGTATGAGACGGCGTTGAAGCAGAAGCCTGACAACCTCGGCGCGATCCGGGGGTTGGCGTCGATCCGTGACCGTCAGGGTCGCAACGACGAGGCGTTGGAGATGCTGCGTCGGGCCCAGGCGCAGTACCCGAGCAACAGCCAGTTGCGTGAGCTTTATCTGGGTTACGAGGGGCGTTACGGCGACAAGCAGAAGGCGTTGCGTCTTCGCCGCGAGCAGCAGCAGATCGATCCGGATGATAAGAACAATCTGCGTGCATTGGCGATGCTGTTAGCGGAAACGGGTAAGAGCCCGGAGGCCGAGCAGATCATCCGCGATTTGATCACGACAGAAGGCCAGACGCCTTTGAATACCATCGCGCTGGCGACCATTCAGCGTTTCGCGGGTAACGCGCAGCAGGGCGCCCAGACGATCCGTAGCTACATTGAATCGCGTGGCAGCGATGCGGGCATGAACGACTACCTGCTGCTGGCGCGTTTCCTGATTCAGATCAAGGACGGCGGCGGCGCGTTCAATGCTTACAAGCAGGCGATCGCGGTCGAGGACGATCAACGGTCGGCGTCGCGAGAGTTGGCGGCGTTGTTCTTCCATCGCAACATTTACGACCGGGCCGTGCCGCTTTACCGCGACCTGTACGAGCAGTTCCCGGACGACATCCGGCTGGGGCTTCGTCTGGCGGACTCGTTGATCCGCACCGAACAGTTCGACGAGGCGGCGAAGGTGCTTGACGGGCTGGAAGGCGGCGCGACCGAGGACGCCCTGGCGGCGCTGATCGCGGAGCAGAAGGGCGATCACGACGACGCGATCCGGCTGATCAACCGTGCGATCGAGACCGAGCCGGGGTCGGCGGTGTTCCATTACGAACGAGCCGCGCTGAACTCGCACGACCCGGACCTGACCGATGAGGTGATGCGTGATCTGAATACCGCGCTGAGCTACGACCCGAACCACCTGCTTTCGCGCCGGTTGCTCGTGGGCATGTACCTGCGTCGCGGTGAGCGTAACGAGGCGATCCGTGAGTTGACCAACCTGGTTACCCGGTATCCCGAGAACACGGACGCCCGCCTGACGCTGATCCGTATGTATGCCCAGATGGGTAACCTGACCCGCGCCAAGACGCTGGCGCGTCAGGGTATTGAAGAGGCGCAAGACCAGCCCATCTGGCATGCGGCGTTGGGTGACATCGCGTTGCGTGAAGACGATTACCAGACGGCGATCGATTCTTACAAGAAAGTGTTTGAGTTGGAACCGCAGCCGGGCACGTTGTTGAAGATCACTTCGATGCAGATCGACAACGGGCGTGCGTCGGACGCACAGGCCATGCTGCGAGATAACGCTGACATGGTGAATTCGCAGCCGCTGTTGCAGGCGGTGATGGGCCGGGCGTTGTATGCCATGGACAAGCAGCCGGAGGCGAAGCAGGTCTTTGCCCGCGCGATCGAGCGTTGCCAGTCGCTGGGCCAGTTGATGGGCGTGGCGATGCAGGTGCGTGAAGATTACACGCTTGATGAAACGGCATCGTTGATGCACGGCCTGACGAATCCGCCATCTGAATTGTGGATCGGGCTGTCCCTGGCGAATATGGAATTCAACGATGGCCTGATTGAGCAGGCGTACGATCGTCTGCTGGCGTTGGAGCCGACATTATCGGCCGAAGACACGGCGGAGCGCATGTCTTACGAGCAGATCATGGCGCCGGTGCTGCACAAGCTGGGTAAGAGTGAAGAAGCGATGGCGCATTATCGGCGTCTGGTGGAACAGATGCCTGATAACGCGACGGTGCTAAACAACATGGCGTATCTGCTGGCCGATGATATGGGTAAGGTTGAAGAGGCCCTGCCGTTGGCCGAGCGTGCGGCTGAGTTGCAGCCCAAGAGCGCCCAGGTATTGGACACGTTGGGATGGATCCAGTTCAAATCCGGGCAGCCCGACGAGGCGCGCCGCACGCTTGAAGCGAGTATCGCCGAGGAGAGTTTGCCGGCTAATCACCTGCATCTCGGCGAGTTGCTGATCGAGCAAGGTTACCGAGCCGAGGGTATTCGGCACCTACGGACGGCGGTCGAACTCGCCGAACAGACAAATGAACCGGACATGCTTAAACGAGCCCAGGAATTGCTCAAGCGTGTCGAAGATTTGACGGAGGCGTCGTAAGCCATGAGTACCACCCCCCCCATGCCAATACCTACTTTCCCCGGCGGCCCCAACCCGGGATCGAGTCGCTTCAAACCGATCGACTTGTTGGGTCTGCTGCGCCGGAACCTGAGGCTGTTCGTGATTGTCTTTGTAGCAAGCCTGGTCCTTGGGGTCGGGCTGTGGTTCGTGCTGCTGAAGACCGCGCCGCGATACGCCTCCAGTGCGCAGTTGCGCGTTAGCGAAGGGGTGGTGAATCCGGGGCAGGTGGCTTCGGATGTCGGTACGCTGAGTCTGGCTTCGCTTGAACCCTATATTCAAAGTGAAGTCTACAAGATCCAGTCGGAAGAAATCCTGACGACGGCGCTGGCAAAACCGGAGGTGCGCAACACCCAGTGGTTTGCTCAATACGAAAACAAGGACAGCCCCGGCACGTATGACGTCAACAAGGCCCGCGAGGACCTGCTGGACAGCCACCTGTCGGTCAGCATGATCCGCAACACCCAACTGATCAATGTGATGGTTGGTACGACCTATGAAAAAGACTGTCAGAAGATCGCCAAGGCCATCGTTGATGAGTACCTGCGTCGGATCATGCTGGACACGGAGAACAAGGTCAACAGCCAGTTGAACACGCTGGTCACGGAACTGAACAGCTACGACCAGACCATCTTAAATCTTACGAGCCAGATCGAAGATTACACACAAGAACACGAGTTGACCAACCTCGACAGCCGGTTGGAAGAAGCTGCGCAGAACATGCAGTACATCATCGAGAAGCGCAACGAATTGGAAGATTCGCTGAAAGAGGCGCAGTCGTACTATGATTCGGCGTTAGAGAAACAGGCCAGCGGCGCCCCGCCGGACGCCACCGCCATCGCCCAGGCATCTCAGAGCGATGCGATCAAGCTGCGTGATGAACGCCTGCGTTCGTTGCGCGAGCAGCGTGAGGTCTCGCTTTATGAGTACGGCCCGGAACACCGGATCATCAAGCAGATCGACCGTCAGATCACTGCGACCGAAGCGGAACGTGAGCGCGAGCTGGAGCGGGTGATCCGTGAGAACGAGCAGGCCATGCTCAGCTCATACAAGCAGGCGATCGACACGATGACCGAGAAGATCGCGGGCTACAACGACGAGATCCTGGAACTGCGTGATCGCCTGATCGATTTGAACCTCCACCAGACGGGTTACGCGAACCTTCAGGCCCGGCTTGAGGATGCCAAGGAAGCTAAGCAGCGTATCGAGGCGGACCTTTCCGAAGTCCGTATGATCAAGAAGATCCCCGAAGCGCGTCCGGTGCAGTTGCAGGCCAATCCCTCGCTGCCCGAGCTGGTTTTCCCCGAATTCCTGATTGTTGTGCCCCTGGTGATGATTGTCCTGGTAGGCGGTGTCGCAGCTTTGGTGTTGTTGCTCGAACTGCTGGATCAGAGCATCAAGAGCCCGGCGGATGTGAAGCTGCTCAAGGAAGCGGAACTGCTGGGTATCGTGCCGCACGCGGACGAAGACCCGTCCGGTCCCAGCTCGGTGGAGCGTGTGGTCGAGAAGTACCCGTCGGGTCTGCTCGCCGAGGCGTATCGCCAGGTGCGTACCTCGATCCTCGGGAAGATGGATCGTCGCGGATACAAGACGCTGTTGGTTGCTTCGGCCCAGCCCAACTCGGGCACCAGCTCGTTGACGCACAACCTGGCAACGAGCCTGGCGTTCAACGGCCGAAAGGTCGCGATCGTGGACGTCAACTTCCGCCGCCCGGCACAGCATCTGTTTGTCGATGCCAGTAACGACCGCGGCCTGGTGGATATCCTGCTGTACGGCGCGTCGCTGGACGACATGCTTATCACGGTCCAAGACCCGGACCTGGCGGTGCTGCCGACCGGTCGTGCGGGTGATGCTCAGCCTGAATTGCTTGAAGGTGCGCGTTTCCGTTCGCTGATCGGCGAGTTGGAATCGCGGTTCGATATTATTCTGATCGATGCGCCGCCGGCACTGCTGAGCAGCGAATGCCAGGTGCTGACCAAGAACGTGGACGCGGTCGCGGTGGTGGTGCGTGCCGGCAACGACAAGCGCGGCATGGTCGACCGTATGGCGGGTCAGTTCGAGGGCCAGCGTGCCGATCTGTTGGGCCTGGTGCTCAACGGCGTGCAGTCCAGCGTGGGTGGTTACTTCCGCTCCAACTTCCGCAACTTCTACCGTTACCGCGAGAACGGCAACGGCCAGAGCAACGGCCGCGGCCGACGCGCCTCGGTTGACGTCGAAGATGCCGCCGAGATTAAGTAAACCCTCCGAATGTGTTTGAGGCTTAAAAAGCCGACTTTTTACAGACTGGAAAACCCGTGTTGGGTAAGGTGATTATTACGGGTGGTGCGGGCTTCATCGGCTCGCACCTCGCGGCCCGGCTTAAGGCGTCAGGCTTTGAGCTGATCCTTATCGATAATCTATCCACCGGGCGTCGATCCAACATCGAATGTTTGCTGGACGAGCGTTGCCGGTTCATCGAAGCCGATGCATGCAAGGCGGTCGCCGACGATGCTTTGTGGGAAGGTGTGGATTCGGTCTATCACCTGGCCGCCGCGGTCGGCGTGCAGCGCGTGATCGAAGACCCCGCGGCGATGGTTCACAACAACGTCGAGCAGACCGCCGCCGTACTCGATGCGGCGCGGAAGTTCGACGCTTCGGTCTTGATCGCATCCTCCAGCGAGGTCTACGGCAAGTGCCCCGTGCTGCCATTACGTGAAGACATGGAACTGGTCTACGGCCCGACCACGGCTTCACGCTGGGCGTACGGCCTGACCAAGGCGATCGACGAACACCTGGCGATCGACATGCACCGTCGTCACGGCCTGCGCGTCGTGATCACACGGCTTTTTAACACGATCGGCCCGAGACAGGTCGGACACTATGGTATGGTAGTGCCACGCTTCGTGGAGAAGGCCGTGGCTGGACAAACCATTCAGGTTTATGGCGACGGGACACAGACGCGCGCGTTCTGCGATGCACGTGATGTCACGCGGGCGATGACGGAGTTGATGGCCAAGGACACGTGTTACGGCCGGGTGTTCAATCTCGGTTCGGACAAGTGCGTGACGATCAACGAGCTTGCCGACCGTGTGATCGAGCTGGCCGGCGGTAAAGCGAACAAGCAGTTGGTGCCTTACGAAGAAGTGTATGGCCCCGACTTCGAGGACCCGGCGCATCGGCTTCCCGATGTGTCGCGCATCCGTGAAGCGATCGGATTCAAACCGCAGTACACGCTGGACCAGACTTTGACGGAGTTGATCGGCTTATGTAGGGAGCAGACCGAAGATGTGTCTGCGATGGCGGGGGGGGGTAGCAAATGATGACGTTCATAGCACAGGCGGCCCAGACGACGGGTGCGGCCGCGGAAACGATCCTGGATAATGCAGAAACGGCCGAGGTGACATCACTGACGCAGGTGATCGCGCCTTACATGGGCATCTTTTTCGCGGCGTTCATTGTCTCGATCCTGGCAACACCCTTGATGCGTATGCTCGCGGTGCGTAACGGGATCGTGGACCTGCCGGACCTGAAGCGCAAGAACCACATCGAGCCGGTCGCTTACCTCGGGGGCGTGGCGATCTTTCTGGGTTGGGTGATCGCGATCGCGATCGCGTATTACCTCGTGCCGGACCATCGCGGTTTAAAGCTGACCTGGGGCAACCCATTAATCATGATCATGCTGGGCGCCGGCGCGATCACGCTGACGGGATTTTTCGATGATGTATACGGCATCAGCCCGCGTGTGAAGATCGGCGGCCAGCTTTTCGCGGCCGCGGCGCTGGCGCACTACAGCGTCGGCACGCAACTGATCGGTCTGGTCTTCTCGATCTTCGGTCTCGATGCGCTGCCTATCGGCGCGTGGGATGCGCTGCCGACCATCAGCTACATCGTCGGCACGGTCCTGGTGGCGGTGCTGGTCATCGGCGGCTGTAACTCGATGAACCTCATCGACGGGCTGGACGGCCTGGCGTCGGGTGTGGCGGTGATCGCGGGGATCGGTTTCCTCTGCATCGCGGCGGTCGTGGCGATGCGCGATCCGAATATGGCAAAAGACCCCGTCCGGATCGCGGTCTGCCTTGCGATGATCGGCGCCGTGCTGGGGTTCCTGCCTTACAACTTCAACCCGGCCAGTATCTTCATGGGGGATACCGGTTCGCTGTTGCTTGGCTACCTGTGCATGTCGTCCATCTTGCTCTTTGCGGATTCCGAAGGCCGAAGCCTGCTGCTGGTAACCGCGGGTCTGATCGTCTTTGCCGTGCCGATTACGGATACCTCCTTGGCGATCTTCCGACGAAAGATTCAAGGCAAGCCGATCTTCAGCCCGGACAGCCAGCACATCCACCACCTGCTGCGCCGCAGCGGATTGAGCGTGAAGAAGTCCGTCGGTGTGATCTACCTGTTCGCGGCGATGTTCTCGGCGCTCGGTTACACGATGGTGTCACTGGAGCTTCGCTGGCGTTACGTGCTTGCGGTGTTCTTCGTGCTGTACGGCTTCATCGTAGTGACGGCGTACAAGTACGGCCGGCAATACGCCATCCTGCACCCGGCAGACGGGCCCAAGCGCGAAGAGAAGGTCTTGCCCGAGGCGATCAACGGAGATGACGATACCACCAAGCCGATGGCTTCCGCCACGGACGAGGCAGAAAAGCCTGACGCCCACGCGGGCGTGCATCAGTCCTGAGATTCCTGTTTAGCAACGTCTAAGCCATTAGCCTTCTGCAAGCCGGGGGCTAGGGTTTTGCATGGGCCAGATCCAGTTTGCCACGAGTAGGGCAAAAGTCGACCCGACCAGAATGGTCGGGCTATATCCGGGGGAGGCTATTGGCTTGCAGGTCGTTAGAAAACAGGTAGTTGCAGGTCCAACCGATGCTGATACAATAACTCCCCTTGGATTGATTCCAGGGGGGTCGTTGTTTGCGCCGGTTCGATCGAGGGGACCGGGTGGCGGGGGCGGCAAGCAAACACGGTATAGGCAAGCACTTAGGGTCGGCAGGATGCCGGCCGAATCGTTGTCCGGCGGAGGCCCGGCAGGCCCCGTTGGGCGTGTTTTTCCCAGAATCTTTTTTTACACACATGGCGGATAGGCTCGATTTGGCAAGCCTGTCCAAGGAGTCCTAGCAATGGCATCGCTGGTTAAAGATTTGGTCGAAGCGGGTATTCACTTCGGCCACCGTTCGACGAACTGGAATCCGAAGATGGCCCCTTACATCTTCGGCAAGCGCAATAAGATCCACATCATCGATGTCAAAGAGACGATCAAGGGCCTGCTGCTGGCTCGCAAGTTCGTCACCAAGACCGTGGCCGGCGGCAAGGACGTCCTGTTTGTCGGGACCAAACGCCAGGCACGCGGCATCATCGAAAAATACGTCAACGAGACCGGGATGCACTACGTCACCGAGCGCTGGCTGGGTGGCACGTTGACTAACTTCCGCACCATCCGTGAACGTCTCAAGCGGCTGGAAGAACTCGAACGGATCGAAGAATCCGGCGAGATCGATAACTACTCGAAGAAGATGGAGTCGCAACTGCGCCGCGAGAAGTCGAAGATCCTGCGGAACCTCGAAGGCATCCGCCGAATGAACAAGCTGCCCGGCTGCATGGTCGTGGTGGATGTGAGCAACGAACTGAACGCGGTGAAGGAAGCCCGCAAGCTGGGCATCCCGACCGTGTGTTTGATCGATACCGATTCCGATCCTGACTTCGCTGACATCCCGATCCCGGGTAATGACGATGCGATGCGTGCGATCGAGGTGGTGATCTCAAGCCTGTGTGCCGCGGTTCAGGAAGGCAAGACCAGCCGAACGGCGCTGAACGAAGGCAAGGACAGTGACAGCCCGGCCGAGCCGCCGCGTCGTCGCAGCAGCCGATCGCAGTACCGTGCGGACGACGCTTCGCCGAGTGGTGACGCTGGCGGTTCTCCCGAGCCCGCCGCCGCCGCTGCCGACAAGCAGGGGTAAGGTCACGACGGATTGGTGATGCATAGTGTTACCGCCCGCAAAGCGTCGCTTTGCGGCTATGAAAGAAACAACAGACGTTAAAGCGATACGAGGCGTTACGGGGCAGTGTGTTTGCGGCCTTAGTCTCGGTTAACTATTCACCCGATTGATAACGGAGAGATAAGACCATGGCGATTTCCGCCAAGGACGTGATGACCCTTCGCAAGGCGACGGGTCTTGGGATGATGGAAGCCAAGGCCGCGCTGGAAGAAGCCGGCGGCGACATGCAGAAGGCGACGGATATCCTTCGCACCAAGGGGCTGGCGAAGATGGACACCCGCGCCGACCGCGCCAGCGCCGAGGGCAAGGTTGCAGTCGCTGTTGCGGCCGACGGCAGCAAGGGCGCGATCGTCGAGGTCAACACCGAGACCGACTTCACCGCTTCCAACGAAGCGTTCATCGTGATGACCAAAGCGATCGCCGACCTGGCGCTTGAACAGGATGCAGGCGACGTCGAGAAGACCGACGCGATGCAGGGCTTGATCGACGAGATCCGTCTGACCACGAAGGAAAACGCACAGTTTGCCAAGGGCAAGGTGCTTGCCGGCAAGGTGGGTTCTTACGTGCACTTCACCGGCAAGATCGCGGTGCTCGTGGAAGTCGAAGGCGAAGCCAGCGATGAGCTGCTCAAAGACCTGTGCATGCACATCTCGGCGGTGAGCCCGTCGCCGTTGGGCGTGACCGAAGACGAGGTGCCCGCGGACATCATCGCCAAGGAGCGCGAGATCGCCAAGGCCCAGGCCATGGAATCCGGCAAGCCCGAAGAGATCGCCGAAAAGATGGTGGAAGGCAAGATCCGCAAGTACCTGGACTCGGTCGTGCTGACCCGTCAGCCGTTCGTGAAGGACGACAAGAAACAGATCAAGGACCTGCTGCCGAAGGGCACGACGATCAAGCAGTTCGTGCGGTATCAGGTGGGTGGGTAAACGCCTGCGGTCGACAATAGAAACACTACTTAGCCCCTCGCGGAAGCGGGGGGTTATTTTTTTGGCTTGAACCGCGAAGGCGCGAAGTTTGCCAAGAAGAAATCTCATCGCCAATGGTGGTTTACAATTCATCCCACGGTCCGTAGTGACCGTGTTCTAGGATTAACTTCATAGCTTCATCTTGGGTGTATTTGAATGTAACGCCGACGTCTAGTCTTGCGTAGTATTCATCTTTTGGTTTAATGAGATTCTTCCCATCACTGCAATCGTAAACAGTGTTATTAGTTTCTACCCAAGCATGATTTACTACGGCAATTTGGGGCAAACGAGGAATATTCCCATGAACCAAGTGAGCTGATCTTGAGGGCTGGCTATTGACCAGGTCGCACAAGTAGTAAAATGCCGAAGGAAAACATGTCACTTGGACTTCATTGCCTTCGCTATCGAATTTCTGGTTATTCGTACAGTTATCTACCACGAATCAATATGTTCTTGAATATAATCTAATGTTGCTTCGCGATCTTGTATATTGGTTACAGCTTTCTCAATTCCGACTTGAATCACTATCATCACAGCTATCTGATCTTCAAGGCTTGCATTTCTAAGGTCATTATCCTGCCACGATTTTCTTGCTTTATCAACCATGTCCCATCTGATATTTCCTTGCGTTAGTTGCAGTGCTTGCTCTCTTTTGGTGGCCTCAAGTTGTGCAAGTCGTGCATTCTCGATTGCTTGTTCTCTCGCCTTTTGTTCCCGCTCGCGGGCCAGTAAGGCAGCTTCGCGTTCTTTGCGAAGAATCTCTAGACGATCTCCAACTGGAACGTATGCTTGCCTTGCTCTTTTTATCGAATAGATTAGTGAATCACGCTCTATTTCTCGATCACCTAAGAGTGTTTCCAGGCTCAGATAAGCAGACTCTGCTGATATATCATCTCCATCCCTGACCGCTGATAAAACCGCCTCGCATTTATCGTTGATTAGCACGAAATTATCTGTTTCCCAAGTATCTCTGAAGCCAAACCAATAGACGAGGAACACTATGAAAGCTAAGGCAGGAACGCCAAGACCGATGCTAAGAATGAGCTTTTCGCGTATTGAGGAGTCGCTACTTCTAGTAATTACATCCGAAGGCGTCTGGATAGCGCTCCTGACGGCATATGTGTTGTGACAAGAGGTACACCGGGCCATCCTGTTGATCGCTTTATCCGGTAATTCAGTTGGCTGGCCACAGTGTGGGCATTTGAATTGAAGTGGCATCTAATATCCCCCTAATTCTGTTTGTCAGTGCTTCAAACGGTGATGCGATCAATGGAAAACAACATGCAATATCAACCCGTAATTAGCCTATCAGTTCTATGAAGTATTTCAAGGATTTTAGCTATTAGGCGTTGGCTGAGTGAGATCGCCGAAAAGATGGTGGAAGGCAAGATCCGCAAGTACCTGGACACGGTCGTGCTGAACCGTCAGCCGTTCGTGAAGGACGACAAGAAGCAGATCAAAGACCTGCTGCCGAAGGGCACGACGATCAAGCAGTTCGTGCGGTATCAGGTGGGTGGGTAAACGCCTGCGGTCGACAATAGAAACACTGCTTAGCCCCTCGCGGAAGCGGGGGGGTTATTTTTTTGGCTTGAACCGCGAAGGCGCGAAGGGGGGATCAGGAGGAGCGGCGTCGCTGCAGCAGGCTTAATGTACCGGTGAAGAGTAAGAACAGCGTGGCGGGTTCAGGTACGAGGGTGATGGTGAGGTCGAGTCTGGCGGGGATGTTGTTGTCGCTGATGTAGTCGGTGGAGAGTTCGAGGCTGATGAAAGAGCCGTCGGCGAGGATGCCTTCGAGGGTGACATCGCGGTCGGTGACGAGCAATGTATCGCTGGGCAGCATGTCATCGGTCAGTGAGATGCCGTTAATGGCGAAGGATTGTCCGATGAGGTTGATGAAAGCGGTTTCGCTTGGGATGTCACCGACATAAGACGCATCGATGGTCCCATGGAACTGCCCGCCGGCGATGGTGAGGGTTGTGCCGTGCTGAAGTATGAACGTGCCGCCGACGTCGCCGCCGTTAATGCGGATGTCGAACGGCCCGGACCAGGGATGTATCGTTCCGGTGAAGACACCGTCGTTCATGATCACCGTGCTGTCTTTCGAGATGCCGACGTGTGCATCGATGTTTCCGCCGTCGATCACGAGAGTGCTTTGCCATCCAACAATCACTTCATTTGCGTATGAGCCGCCGGAGATCGTGGTGACGGTATTCGCCCCGAGGGTTAGCCATTCTGCCTGAGTATTACCGGAGAGGTGCAAGCCGCCTTGGCTGTAATGCTCCAGGTACTCGAACGTGCCGCCCGAGATAACGGCGCTGCTGTTGTCATCGAGGCGTAGGGTTGTGAACGTGCCGTTGTCTATGGTGACGTGGCTGTCGTATTGCGCGGTGATAGCGCCGAGCGTGCCGTCGGTGACGGTTAAATCGGAGCGGATCAATTGCAGGCCGTCGTTGATCTTCCCGCCGTGTACTTCGATGGCTGCGTCGATGGCGACGAAGTTGTGGCTGAGCGATCCGCCTTGCGAGACGTATACTTTTTGCCCGGCGGTGAGGCCGCGCGGTGCGGTTTCGACGGGGACGTGGAACACCTGCTGCGTTGATGGCGGGGTCGCGGCGTATGAGAGCGTGATCGTATCCGTCTCAATTAATTGGTTGCCGCGGATCTGTATGACCGTGCCGTCGGCGAGGATACCGGTGAGGTGAGAATCGGGACCGGGATTGTAGGTCACTGCGTCACCGTTCTGGTTCAAACCTTCGATGAGGACGCCGTTATCCATGAATTGCCCGCCGTGGAACGTGAGACTCGCGCCGGCTTTGGTGTAAAGTCGGCTGAAGCTGCCGCCGTAGAAGTCGATTGCTCCAGCATCGTGGACTTCCAGTGCGAATCGGCTGTAGATGTCGCCGCCCGTGACCGTGATTTGTGAATCAGCCTCTGCGGTGATTTTTGCAATGACGCCGCCGCTGATCGATGCGGTGGAGCCGGGCGTGCATCTTACGTAGCTTGTGTTGCCGCCCCGGATGTCGACGTGCGTGCCCAGAAGCGCATCGAACCACCCGACGTCACCGCCGGTGATGGTGAGTTGTGAGTTAAGGAACTCCATGCCTTTGCCTGCGACGCCGCCGGTGATGTTGACGTTGGCGTCGATCGCGGCGAAGAAGTTGACGATCGATCCGCCCTCGGCGAGCGTCAGGGACTGGCCGGGGAGCAGGCCAAGTGGGGCGGTTTCGGCTGGGACGTTGTAGTGGGTCTGGGTTGCCGGGATGGGCGCGGCCTGCAGCGTGAGTGTGCCGTCGGCGATCTGATCGCCCGCACTCGAACCGACGATGAAGACCGAGCCGTCGGAAAGTGAACCGGTGAGAATAGAGCCCACGGGGATGTTCAGGCCGATGGTGTTGCCGGTGGTGTTAAGCCCGGAGACGGGGACGCCGTCGAGCATGAAGCTGTTGCCGATGAGCGTGAGGTCTGCGCCGGAATAGGTTTTGAATTCGTGACCGAACCGTCCGCTTGAGAAGATCGCGTTGCTGTTTTTTTCGATGTTTGCGGCGATACCCAGTTCACCGCCCTGCAAGTTGAATTGGCCGCCGATCCGCGCGTTCTCCCGGACTTCACCGCCAATCAGGTTGAGTATGCTGCCTTCATACGTCCCGCAATATCCGAGCGAACCGCCGGTGATGTTGACGACGCTGCCGCTTGCAATCTCGTCCCCGCTGCCGATGTACCCGCCACTGATGTTAATGATGCTGCCGTCATAGGCATTGAACCAATCCAGCGTGCCGCCGCTGATATTGACGACGCAGTTTTCATAAGCAGCGAAAGCGTCGAGGTGACCGCTGCTGACGTTCAGTGCGCTGCCGCTGCCGATCTTGAGCCTGTACGAATTCAAACGACCGCCACTGACATTCACGGTGACATGGTCCAGCTTACCGAAGTAATCTTCGAAGGGCTCAATCATGCGTAAGCCCCCGCCGTAGAGACTGATGGTGCTGTGGGGGACGGCGATGACGTTGTAACGTGATGAGCCGTCGTAGATATTCAATTCGCCGTAGGCCTGGACGGTGAGGTCCTGTTCCAACAGGCCCAGGTCGTAGAGGTTCAAGGTATAGCTGGGCTTGACGACCGCGGGCAGTTCATCGTCGGGGACGTTGATGATGACCCGAGCGAGTGTCGGCTGGCCGGCTAGTGAAAGCGACAGCAGCAGGGCGGCCTTGGTGGAGTATGGCAGAGAGAAACGCATCGCAGGCTCCTTCCTTGCGAAGTAGATTATTTTAGTCGCGGCGCTTCAGGTTAAAAAGTAAAGCAAGGGTGAAAAGGCTTAGTGTTGCGGGTTCGGGGACGAGGGTGATGGAGAGTTGGCCGACTGCTTTGAAGCTCAGGTTGCCAAAATGGAAAGGGGAGCCGTCGGCGAGGATGCCTTGCAGCGCGGCGTTGTTGTCGGAGATGATGAGTGTATCGCCGGGCAGCATGTCGTCGCTGACCGAGACGCCGTTAAGCATGAATGATTGGCCGATGAAGTTGAGGGTTGCGTATTCATCTTCCAGTTCCAGGACGAGATCGGGCAGGAGGCTTCCGCCGCTGATCGTCATATCATTGCCGTATAACAATGTGAAACTGCCGCCGATGTCGCCGCCGCGGATCAGGATGTCGCCATGGTATAAAAAACCATTCAGGCCGCTGTCGAACGAACCGCCGCTGATGATCAATTGACTGCTAAGACTGAAACTGTCGATGTCTGCACTGATCGATCCACCATGCATATGCAACGTGCTATTGTCAACGAGATGGACGCGCTCTGTGATTGCACCATCCGTGAGGTGAACGGTGTTGCTGCTGTCAACGTAAAGTGTTTCGATGGTTGTGTCACCATCAATCAGGAGTGTGGCGTCTCCGCCGGCGTTGACATCGACGAATGTTCCGCCGGTGATGTGCCCGGTGCTGTTGTCTTGCAGGTAAAGCCCTGCGACATGTCCACCATTGATGCTGACCTGGCTGTTGCGATGAGCGAAGACTTCGCCGACTTCACCACCCCTGATAAGCAGGTCGGTGTTAATCAGGCGTAGACCATCGTTGACGGTTCCGCCGTCGATGTCGATGGAAGCGTCGATGGCGACGAAGTTGTAGTCGAGCGATCCGCCGTCGGATAAGTAGAGCGATTGCCCCGCGTTCAGGCCGCGCGGCGCTGGTTGCGTGGGGATGTAGAAGACTTGTTGTGTTGATTGCGGGATGGCTGTGCTGATAAGTGAGATAGAACCGTTTGCGGACGGATCACTATAGCCGCGCACAGCGATGACGGTGCCGTCCGTGAGGGTGCCTGTGAGGATGGAACCGGGCGATGGTGTGAAGTCGACGAAGCTACCGGGCGAATCGAGGCCTTCAATGGGTACGCCGTCGAGCATGAACTGTCCGCCGTGGAGGTTGAAGTCTGCGCCGTCTTCGATGTGAAGCTGATGGAAGCTTCCGCCGAAGAAGTCGACCTTGCTGCCGCTGAGTGCGGCAAGCGCGTGATCTGTGATTGCGCCGCCGGTGATGGTGATTTGCGTGTCATCAAGCGCGGCTAATCCTTGGACTGCGCCGCCGCTGATGATGGCGGAGCTGCCGGCGGTGTATTGTCCAAAATTTACCTTGCCGCCTTGGATCTGGATGATCGAACCGTTGTGCGCTTCAAAGTCGCCGACATCCCCGCCGGTGATGGTCATGCTGGTATTTGATAGTTCGAATCCGCCTTCGATCGTGCCACCGGTAATAGATATGGTGGCGTCAACCGCGGCGAAGTATTTGGGGATTGACCCGCCGTCGGTAAGCGTGAGTGTCTGGCCGGCGCGCAGGCCATTGGGTGCGGCATCGGTGGGGACATTGAAGTGAGTCGGCGTGGATGGTACTGACGAGGCTTGGAGGGTGAGTGTGCCGTCGGCCACGCTGTCGCCGCCGCCACCTGTGTATGAGTTGTTCTCACGGGGGGGCGTGATGATGAAGACCGTGCCGTCGCTGAGCGTGCCGGAGAGTGTGGAGCCCTCGGGGATATCGAAGTCGACCGTGTTACCGATGGAGTCCAGCCCGGCGATGGGTGCGCCATCGAGCCTGAAGTCGCCACCGGTGAGTGTGAGGCTGGAGCCTGTATCCGTCCGCACTTGCCAACCGAACCGGCCCCCGCTGATGATCGCTGTGCCGTCATCATCGAGTCTTAAGCTGCCGTCAATGACGCCGCCGGTCATGTTGAATGTGCCATCTACACTCAGAATGGTCTCTATGCTGCCCTGGCTGAGATTGATCGTGTTGCCCGGCGCGAGATAGGTACCGCCAAGTGTTCCACCTGTGATGTTGATGGTATTGCCTGAGTTTTCCGTTAAAGATGCAGCGTTAACTTCACCGCCGCTGATATTGATCACTGCACCTGTGCTCTGAAACCAGCCATACAGCCCGTCAATCAGCCCGCCGCTGATGTTAATGGTGCTCAGCGGTTCGGCGACCAGGTCGCCGCTGATGCTGCCGCCGTAGATATTGAGCGTGCTGTTGCTGTTGAGCGTGAGGAAGGTATCGACTTCGCCGCCGTCGTAGAGGTTCAGCGTCTGGTCGGCGAGGACCTGGCCGGGGACCGGGTCGCCCGGAACGTTGATCACCGGGGGGACCGGGGGGACCAGGGGTGTGATCTGTGCGACGGCTGAGCAGGCGGTGAGGAGGATGATTGGCAGGGCGGCTTTGGTGGGGTATTGCAGAAGATGACGCATCGCAGGCTCCTTCCTTGCGAAGTTGATTAATTGGCGTGTCGTGGTGGCCCCGGATCAGGTGAGGCGCGGTGTCAGACCCGACAACGCCGTGCTTTTTTTATCGGCGTTTGGGTTGAAGGGGTGTGAGAATTGGGGAGTCGGTTTTGGAAAGTAGCTTGAGGGTAGAAGGCAACCCCGGCCAAAGCCCTTTGGCCCTCGGAAGTATGACCGGGCTTTTCTTTTATGACCGGGCTTTTGGTCGTGAGTGGGGGATTAGCGTTACTTGTCTGGTGCTTCCGGTTTCTGGTAGTCGGGGTTGGGTTTGGCGAAGACGGCGAGGCTGGTGCCGTTGGCGCGGAGGACGCCGTAGTTGCCTTCTTCATCTTTGCTGCTGGGGAGGTTGAGGACGCGCGGTTCGGGGTCGGCGATGGCCATGGTGGTGGAGCCGCCGCCGTCGAGGTTGAGGGCTTGAACGGCGCCTAGTTCGATCATCAGTTGCGCCAGTTCATTAAGTGGCATACCTTCGGAGATGCCTGGTTCACGGCCGTCGACGGTGACCAGAAGCAGCTTGTGGTCTTTGGTGATGCCGATCGCGGTGCGCGGGTGCGCGATGGTGAAGAAGTCGCGGTCGGGTTGTGGTTCGAGGGGTTTGCCATCGATGACGATCTGATCGCTGCCGGTGACGGCGTTGTAGAGTTTGATTTTTGTGGGGTCGGGTCTGGTGACGTTGAAGGTGTTTTCTTCACCCCAGACGATGGCGGCCTTGTTGTCTTGATCGATGTTGATGGCGGGCCAGTCGCCTCGGAAGGGGGAGACGAGTTCGCCCTTGGAGACGACCAGGCCGATGTTGTCGGTGCCGATCTTGTCCATGGCAAAGAAGGTGGCGTTGATGGCGAGTTGTGCCTCGGTTTCTTTGAGGAAGTCGAGTGTGGTTTGTCGAGTGGTTTCGCCGTTGGGGTCGCCGGGCTCTTCGCCGTTGGGATCGCCGTTGCTTGGTGTGATGAGGAAGGAGATGCCGTCGGCGGTGAGGTCGATTTCTGCGACGCGGATGACCAGCGGGCGGGGCATGTCGAAGGTGACCTCACGGATATGCACGCCGATGAACGGCTCGGTGATCCGCTCCTTGGCCTGCAGGGCAGGGGCAAAAAACAGCAGTACGCACAGGCCGACCGTCAAAATACGATGATTACGCATGGTTTACTCCGTAGGACAATACGGCAGATTGTAGCAAGTGGTTCGCGGGCGCTAAGCTGCAAGCGGCTGGGGGGACAGGGATTGCTATAATCCGGGGCTATGCTGATGAAACGAATTATTCCGTGCCTGGACGTCCACGAGGGGCGGGTGGTGAAGGGCGTGAACTTCCTGAACCTGCGTGATGCGGGCGATCCCGTGGAGATCGCGCGGGCCTACGACGAGCAGGGTGCGGATGAGTTGGTCTTTTTGGATATCACGGCCAGCCACGAGGGGCGGGACATCATGCTGGACATGGTGCGTCGCGTGGCGGAGCAGTGTTTCATGCCGTTCGCGGTCGGCGGGGGGATCCGGACGATCGACGATGTGACGAAGCTGATCCAGGCAGGCGCGGAGAAGGTGAGTATCAATACGGCCGCGGTGATGAACCCGGATATCGTGGCGCAGACGGCGACACGATTCGGGCGCTGCGCGACGGTGGTGAATATCGATCCGAAGCGCGTGACGGCGGCGGATTTTATTAAGCACTTCCAGGAAAGTGGACGCGAAGAGCCTGCCGATGGCGGATGGCGGATGGCGGATGGCGGATGGTTGTCTGCCGAGGCGCTGTCTGATCCATCAGCCATCCCCCATCGCCCATCCGCGATGGTGTTTGAGGTCCACACACACGGCGGGCGCAAGCCGACGGGATTAGAAGCGCTAGCGTACGCGAGGTATGTGGTGGAACTGGGCGCGGGTGAGATCATCCTGACGAGTATGGATGCGGACGGGACGAAGGATGGTTACGACATCGAGATCACGAAAGCGATCGCCGATGCGGTGGATGTGCCGGTGGTTGCTTCGGGCGGGTGCGGCAACCCGGAGCATATGAAGCAGGTGTTTGAACAGACGCGCGCGGACGCGGCGCTGGCGGCGAGCATATTTCACTACGGTGAGTATCCGATCGGTGTGACGAAGAAGTATCTGATCGATGCGGGGTTGCCGATCAGGCCGGTGTCTTGAATAGTTGGATGATCGACACAAATCAGAAAGAAACCCACGTTCGGTAGAACGTGGGCTTCGGGGGGGGGTCGCGCGTGTGTGGCGCGAGCGGACGAGGGGCTGACAGTACGTACGATCAGCGCTTTCGGATCAGCGCCAGTGCGCCGAGTGTCAGTAGCGCCAGTGTGGCGGGTTCAGGGGTGATGACGAAGGCAAGGTCGAGGGATTGGCCGTTGATGGGGTCGACGATCTCGTTCCACCGCAGTAGCGGGTTATCTTCGGTCCAGTCGTACCAGACCGCATCATCCATGAAGTGGTCCTGCGTAGTCTTCCAGCCGGCGGGGTTTTGTGTTCCCTCCCATGCGACCCACATTACGAGCCAGTAGACCTCGCCTTCCTGCTGGATGAAGGGGTCCTGGATGTTGGTGATGTTGAGTTGCTCAAAGAAGATGTGGTCGGGCCGTTGCCAGGCGAGACCTTGCTGCATGCCCAGTTGCGGTGAGTACCAGCCTTGATCGCCTTGGCCATAGGCTCGGCGTGCGACTTGTGATGCGTCGAAGACGTATGACCAAACCGGATCGATCTCCGGCCGGCTGTACGGCAACACCGCATCAGGATTCACATTTTTGTAGATTTCGACGCCGACGGTTTCGATCCGCCCGGGCAGACCGCCACCATTGATATTGTCAGCCTGCCATGACAGCCAGATGTGGATGTCTGAGACGGGGCCGGTCTCGGTGCACTGCCAGTCGTCGCCGATCTTGTTGGACCACGACACAAACTCGACATCCCAGCCGGTTGGGTCTGGCAGTTGTGGGTAGTGCATCTTATAGGAATCGCCCGGGTCCCAGTCTGCCTGGGCAGGTGCGGCAATCAGTGCAATGCTAAGTGCCAATGTGAGGACAACGAGTCGTTGTATCATGATCCTCTCCTTTCAAAGTTCGTACAGGTTTAATGAGCGCCCACCGGACGGGATGAAGCCCGGTGGGCGTGAAGTGTTTGAGTTAACGTCGCCGCAGCGCAGCGAGTGCTCCGAGTGTCAGCAGGGCGATCGTTGCCGGTTCGGGTGTAATCACGAACGCAAGGTCCATGGATTCACCGGTCAGTGGATTGATCAGTTCCTGCCATGGCAGCACCGCGCCCGGGGTGTTTGGTGGGTAGATGGCATCGACAGGCATGTTGAATACGTTTTCCAGATCGATGAACACGGCGTCATCGTTCCAGTGGTCCTTCGATGACTTCCAGCCGAAGCGGTTTTGTCCTGCCAGGACGTTGGACAAATCAATCAGGCTGATAGCGCCGTCGTTGTCCGGGTCGACGTTCATCACCGACAGCCAGTAGACCTTGCCTAATTCCTGCCTGAAAGCCAGCGTTTCGTCGATCAGGAAGTTGTACTGCCAGGCGATATTGTCTGTGCCGATGATCTCGTTGAGGTTAGGGTCGAAGAATTGTTCGGGGCCGTCGGCTTCGACGCGGACGGCGTACTCACCGGGCCTGAACTTCATGTCCCAGAGCAACTCGCCGGGCATGCTGTAGGCGGGGCCGGTGCCATCCGGATCGGGGATGTCACTGTAGATCCCGAGGACGAACGTGCCGTGATTGGGCACGGCTGAGACCTGGTCGAGTAACCAGGATCCCCAGATGTGGATGTCTGTGATGGGGCCCGACTGGGTGCAGCGGAAGTCGTCGGCCAGCACCTTGACCATGGCGTTGGTGCCGGTGGGGTCCGTCGTCAGGCTCGCCAGCACATCCATGCCCTCGGGGCTCAGGTCGGGCAACTGAGGGTAGTGCATCTTGTAATCGTCACCAACAAACCAATCGGCGTTCACGGCAGCCGAGGTAAACAGTACGGCAAGTACTGATACGAATATGGAAGTTCGCGTAAACATGGTTCTTTCTCATCTCTCCGCCCCAATAACATGGAGCAATGGATTGTCTGTTTTGTACAGCACGCTAACTGAGAGTCGAGAGGTGGGGCGTCTCCGAGCGAATGCATTACGCGGGGGCGTCATTCAGTGGCCGCAGTTTTAAAAATGCTTTCTCACCTCCTTTCGTATGTGGCTGGCGATCTTTCTTACTTATTGACGCTCGCGTCTGAAGAGCATCGCGCCGGATAATATGAAGATGAAGATCGCACCTGGTTCGGGGACCCAGCTCGTTACCAGCATCTCGTCGAGGTATGCCTGCGGGTCCGCAGCGTCGGGATTGGACAGTTTGAACGTAAGCCAGTACTCGCCCGGACTGAGCCCGACGCTTGCGAGTGTGAACTCATCCTGGAAGTAGGTGAAACCGGAAGATCCTTGGGAGTAGATGGCGGTCAGCAGCGTGTCGTTGAGCAGGATGTCCAACCGGCCCGGGCCATCGAAGAGGAAGTCGAACTCGATGCCAATGATATTCGAGACATCGACAAGTTGACGGATGATGACCGCGTCGTTGCCGGGATCAAACAGGCTAAGTACGCCGTCTGGTCGGTCCGGGTGGCCGACGATCGATGCGTCGCCGTAGGGGCCGGTCTCGACGGTCCACGCCAGGGGGTCGCCGAGATCGAGTTTGTCGTAGAGGATGGTGGTGTCGGGCGGATCGAAGGGGACGCGTTCGGGTTCGCCGAGATTCATGTTGAAGTCGAAGTTGGCCCAGACGTTGACGCCGCCAGCCATTCCCGAATCCGCTTCGGCTTGCACGGTGAGCGTGTAGATGCCGGGCATCAGCTGGCCGGTATCCCATCGCGGATTCCATCCGCCGCTGGCCGAGTAGGCGATGTTCGTTGGGCCGCTCAAATCAAAGCTGGTCGTCGCGCTGTCGGATGCATCAATGATCATGTGCAACTGGTACGAGGTTGTCTCGTAGAGCTCGAACTCGACCTCGTAATACGACACAGCCATCGCACTGTTCTGCGCCTCGGCCTGGCCACCGGCGCTGAGCCAGTAGGATGTGATCTCGGATTGCTGATCGGCGTGGGCATCGGTGATGCTCTGCCAGGTATCGAAAGATTCGAAGTATTCACCGGACTCGTCGTGGAATTCTTCCATGCCCATGTTCTCGCCGTGGACGTGGCGTGCTTCCCAGTGCAGTTCGGCCGGGCCCTCGAGGATGAAACCTTCCTCGGCAAGCGTCGTGGTGACGGAAGTATCCAGCGAGAGGTCTGAGACGGCCCGTTCACTGACGCCGACCTGCATGCCTTGATCTTCCCCGTAGTCGTAGATCGTCATCCATGGCAGGACGCCGCCGTTGAACACGATGGTGTCACCGATGTGCGCCGCAACGCGTTCGCCGTAGAACACGCGGGCGCTGTGGTCATAGTCTTCATCAGCATAGAGTGCGGGCCTGTCGCGCACGGTGTCATCGGTGCGCAGGCTGACATTGAATGGTGCGGGGTACGACCCGGAGAGGATGCCCTTAACGTGGTAGGGGCCGTCGGAATCGGGGAAGTCGGTCCATTCGGAGAAGCTGTGGTTATTGACGCTGTGGCTGACGTTGAAGTAGCTGTAGAAGGTCAGCCAGACAGCGTCACCGATCTGCTCGCCTTCTTCACTGGGCATGATGCGATAGGCGAGGTCCTGCAGCGTGCTGTCGGAGTGCGCCTGGCTGTAGGGTGATCCGGAGATATTGCGTGACGCAACCTGCCAGTTATTCATGAGGTCGCCGGCCGATCCCGCAATCGCTTCGACGCGGCCGTGGTTCCAAAGCTCCAGGGTCGAACCTGAGTTGTTTACATCGCCTTCCTGTGTGAGTTCAAGGACCGCCTGGCCGACGAGGGGATCGTACAGTTCAAGTTCACGGATGGAGGTGGCGGGATCGGGATCGGGCACTTCGCTCCAGTGCTCTATCCATCCGTCATCGACCATGCCGGCAAAGATCATCCCTGCGCCGCGCTGGCCGCCGAAGGTGCCGTCTACATATTCATAGGTCACTGCGTGTACGTTGCTGCAACTTGCCACAACACCGAAAAAGACAGCAAATCGTAAGATCACGCTCGGAAGGTTTGTTCGACGGTGTGATTCTGACATCGTGTTTGCTCCAGGCACTGGTTGGATGTGGTCAACCTTTCTTCCCTCAACAACGAACGATGAATTGTCAGATGCGTTGTGTTGACGTTTTTGAGTTTGTGTCCCAATTTCACAATGCTTCGTGTGTGAACGCGTGTGTGAGAAAGCCCTCGCGTGCTACAGATATTTTTGGGTCGGTTTGATTGTCTTGGGGGGCGGGCGGTCCGCGCAGCAGGCACCGCCGTGGTGCATCGAAGATCGTGATGTTGATACGGCGAACACGGCTACCCCCTCCAATGGCAGCATCAGCGCTGCCGGCCCGCCCAATGAACTGATATGCAAGTCTCAATATATCGACTACAGTGCTTATTTCAACCGTTATTTCGTACACGGTGCATAACTGCAGCGCTTATAAATATTTTTAATACAAAGGTATTACGTTCGTTTCTCGAAATCGGGCGCCCCTATAAGTGTTCAATCATCGAGCAATCTTGCGGCACTTGAAGCGGGCTAAGGGGTTATGAGGCTGCGGGCCTGTTGGGCCCAGATTCATGCCCATCCGTTTTATCAGAAGGTCTGCCGTGCAAGGCGGCAAATCATGGGGTAAAATGCGAATCTGCTATGCCTCGACGGAGTGGGGCTCAACGCAAGAACCTGCAGCCGGGGGATTTGTGTGGCGCGGCCGGACCGACCGCGTGATGTCATCTTGAATTCATTTGAGCGAAATAGGAGCTGTCGTGGCCTCATCCGAGACATCGATGCATGATTCAGTGGTGATCGATCACGTTGACGAGCAACGTTCGTTGGCGGACTCGAAGCTGGCGAAGTACTTCGAAGCGGCGGTCAAGTTCAAGTCGTCGGACCTGATCATGCGTGCCGGGCACGTGCCGAAGCTGAGGCTGAAGGGTTCGCTAAAGAACCTGGACGTCCCGCCGATCCCGAAGAAGGAATTCGAGCGTGCGATCGAGTCTTCGCTCAGTGAAGCGCAGTGGAAGTGGTACTCCGAGCACGGGTCGCTGGACATCGGTGTCGACTTTGACATCAAGGGCGACATCCACCGTTTCCGTATCAACATCTTCCGAACCCGTGGGCGCAGCGGTATCGCGGCCCGTCGTGTGAGCAACGAGATCCTCAATCTCGAAGAGCTGTACATGCCCGAGACGATGTACAAGCTCTGCGATCTGCATCACGGCCTGATCCTGCTGTGCGGCGTGACGGGCAGCGGCAAGAGTACCACGATCGCGGCGCTATTGGATCACATCAACAAGAACCGCGCCTGCCACATCCTGACGATCGAAGACCCGATCGAATATCTGTTCGAAGACAAGAAGGCAATCATCAATCAGCGAGAGGTGGGTCTGGACGTACCGAGTTTCTCGATCGCACTGCGTGCACTGGTGCGTGAAAATCCGGACGTGGTGCTGGTCGGTGAAATGCGTGACAAGGAGACGTTCGAGGCGGCGCTTCAGGCGGCGGAGACCGGGCACCTGGTGTTCGGGACGATCCACGCGTCCAGCGCCAGCCAGGCGTTCGGTCGTATCTACGACCTGTTCCCGCAGGAGGAGCGAGAGGCGATCCGGAACCTGCTGGCGTACCAGTTGCAGGGATTTGTTTACCAGAAGTTGCTGCCGACGCTGATGCCGGACGTCCAGCGTGTGCCGGCGGTAGAAATCCTGCTTCAGAGCCCGCCAACGCGCAAATTCATCCTGGAAGGGCGTGAAGACGAGCTTCCGGAGGTGATGAAGAGCCACCGTGCTCAGGGGATGCAGACCTTTACCGACAGTCTGGTGGACTTGGTCGAGAAGGCCTACGTGCATCCGAAGGTGGCGACGGAAGTGGCCCCGTCGCCGGATGAGGTCAAGATGCGGCTACGCGGTATTTCGGTGTGACCGGGGCCCGGCTGGGCTCTGGTTTAACGTTGAGGCCATCCGGGGTTATGATGAATCAGGCCCGAACAGAGGACCGGGCCGTCGGGACTGGCTCGCGTCGGTGTGCCGGACCCGGCCGACCCGAACTTAACACCCCCGGGGCCACCGCCCGGAACCAGTGAAACTGACCATGACATACGTGATCGCATCGGCCGAACCCGCCTTCCTGATGAGCTTGTTCAAGCCGATCTTGTTCTTGGCTCTCGTCATCGGGTGGGGTTGGGTAGTCAGCAACTTGGATAAGGATGCTGAACGTTTTTACCTCAAACGCAAACTCTGGAATACAGGGCATCTTGCCAGCGCGGTCTTAGCGTTTGGTTTGCTGCTGCTGATCCCGTTCTTTTTCATCGGCTTACCACTTGCGATGATGATCCTGGCGGGTGTGTCGTTCGGTTATGTCTATTACCGAAATAATGAAGTGCCGGCGCCCGCCAAGTGGGAAGTGTCGCTGCAGTTCATTAAGGATGCGATCAGCAACAAGAATAAAGCGTCGGCTCAAAAGCACGCGGCCGTCATTCTCATGAAGAAGGACGAGACGCGTCTGCCTGTACCCAGTCGTGATGATCCAAACTCCGAGGCGCACCAACTGCTGGAGAACCTGCTGGACTTCGCGTTCCCGCGTAACGCCGACCGTATCGATGTGGTCGTCGAGCCGTCCAAAGCGGCGATCGTGACGCGAATCGACGGCGTGTCCTATCCGCAATCCGAAGGGATCGAGCCGGCGCTGGCGATGCGTCTGGTGGAGTACCTGAAGATGTCGGCTGGGATGGACCTGGCGGAGCGACGCAAGAAGCAGGCCGGCCTGCTGAAGGTCGATGCCGGTGAACTCGGTCGGCACACGATGGACCTGGCGACGTCGGGCTCGACCCGCGGGCTGAGCTTGATCATCAACATCGACCCGGACCTGCGGACGCAGATGCCGTTGGAGCAATTGGGTTTCATGGAGCCTCAGCTCAAGAAGGTACGCGAACTGCTTTCGACGGTCGGTGGGGTTACGTTGATCGCTTCGCCGCCCGCTCAAGGGACGACAACCACGCTCTACAGCATCCTCAGCGAGCACGATCCTTACACCAGCAGCGTCGTGACGATGGAAGAGGAAGTCGCCTGGGAATTGGAAGGCGTCCACCACAACAAGCTGGACGAGAGCATGACGCCGGAGAAGTTCAACGAAAAACTTCAGGCGATTATCCGTGCCGACCCACAGGTTCTGCTGCTTTCTCGCTTCGCCGACTCCAAAACCCCGGCCCACGCCGCTCGCGGTTCGGCCGAGGCGCGTATCTACCTGCCGATGGAAGCGGACGACACGTTCATGGCGGTCAAGCTGTGGGTCAAGGCGGTCGGTGACCGCAAGCTGGCAGCGAAGTCCATCACGGCCGCGATCTCGCAACGCTTGATCCGGCGACTGTGCTATACCTGCCGCACACCGTTCGTGCCCGATCCGGCGGCGTTGAAGAAGTTCAACCTGCCGAGCAAGGTCGAGCAGCTTTATCATGCTTCCGGTCAGGTGATGGTGAAGAACAAACCCGAGCCGTGCCCCGACTGTATGGGGCTTGGTTACCGTGGCCGTACCGCTGTGTTCGAGGTCATGGTGCTTGACGACCAGGCCCGGCAGTACATTGCGGCGGGCGAGGATGACAAGCTCCGCGCTCACCTGCGTCGCTCGAAGATGCTGTGGTTGCAGGAAGCGGCGCTGGCGAAGGTTGTGGAAGGCGTCACCGACATCAAGGAAGTCACTCGGGCGCTGTCGAAGAAGAGTGGTGGGGGCCGCAGCAAGCGCCGTTCAAGTGACAAATAAACCAGCGGACCGGGTCAAGCCCATCGCTGTTGAGGATCATTCACGATGCCTATTACCAATATCGTTGTACTTCTGTTTATCCTGGCCATGATCTACATGGGCACGGTGCAGGGCTTGTTCTCATCGTTTCTGCACCTGATGGTGGTGATCGTGGCGGGGACGCTGGCCTTTGCCTTGTGGGAGCCGCTGACGCTGTCGCTGCTGATCAAGTACGTGCCGCTGTTCGCCTGGACGCTTGGCCTGCTTGTGCCGTTTGGGGTGTTGCTGCTTGTATTGCGTATGGTGTCGGACAAGCTGGTGCCTGCCAACGCGCAGTTTCCCGGGGTGATGAACCTGGTATTAGGCGGCGGCTGCGGCTTACTCAGCGGGATGCTGACCGCGGGGATTTTTGTGATCGCGATCGGTTTCCTGCCGTTCACCCCGAACCTGGGTGGGTACGCGCCTTACACGGTCGCGGCCGGTGGCGTGATCCAGGACACGGGCAGCAAGCTGTGGGTGCCGGTGAATTCGATCGCCGCCAACTTCTACGGCGGCCTGTCTCGCGGTGCTTTCTCCACCAAGACCCCGATGGCGCTGTACAAGCCTGAACTGGATGTTCAGATGTCGCTGGTCCGCGTTCGCCCGGACTTTATCTCCATCGTGGCGTCGCCGGATGCGGTGAAAGTGACCAATGCGTACATCGCGGATACATCCAACCTGGTCGATAGCCTGACGCCTGATATGGCGGAGGTGCTCGGTTCCCGGTTCAACCAGCCGGGGGCGCAACTGGTGATCGTCGACACCGAGTGGTCGGTGGTTAAGAACACGGTTGATGGTGACCGTGCGTTGCGTTTGCCTTCTTCGCAGGTGCGTCTGATCGTCCAGTCGAAGGAAAGAGGGGTCAAGGATGTGAAAACGGTGGGGCCGATCGGTTTTTCCAAGCCGATGGGCAGCAGCGGCGTGAGAACGTTCTACCCGTATGATTCGGGCTCACAGATGGCGTTCTCGCAGGCGCCCAACAGCACCTTCGGTTTCGTGTTCCTGGTTGAGCCGGGATATGAGCCCGAGTTCCCACAGATCCGTATGCTGCGTCTGGAGTTGCCCGATCAGGGCCAGATCAAGAGCAATGCCGACGAGGTGCTTGATGCACTCGGCCAGCCGAAGGCTCCGGAACCGGAAACTGAAGAAGGTGGCCCAGAAGAAAGCACCGGCAGGCCGGATCGCGATCGGGGCACAACTCAGATCAGCGATGCGGACAGCATCCTGGTCGGCAGCTATGCGCTGGCCCTGAAAGAAACCAATCGTTTGCCGGGAACCGCCAGTAAGAACACCATCAGCGGTATTTCTACCACGGACTCCGAAAGCGGCGCCTTGATCACCCGAGGCAGCAAGGGATCAGCCCGTAAGCCGGGCGGGAATGTCGGTTCTCGCAACAAGATCATCGGTTTCGAAATCCCGCCTCAAGACGCCATGATTCAGATTGAGGTTAAGGGCGAGCAGACCCGATCGATCTTCGGTAGTGGTATAGCATCGGCCAAGGCGCTGAACCCGATATTCCTGGAAGATTCGAATGGGAACGTGTGGCGTCCCACCGCGTGGGTCTGGAAGAAGGAGAACGGCGACCAGGAAATCTTTTTTAATGACTACGAACCGATCCAAAGCGCCAGTCAGACGCCGATCAGCCAGATGGGTGATGATGATCAGTTCTACTTCTACTTCAGCGTCACGAAGCCTGCGACGCTGATCTCCTACCGTGTCGGCAGCGAGTCGAACCAGACGTTCGACCCGCCGTACAAGGTCGAGTGATTTGTTAGATACAATCAAGCAACACGGGAGCCCGCGTTCGGTTGAACGTGGGCTTCTTTGATTTCGTACACTGTTGGTATGGAACTGGCAGGTAAGCGCGTAACGGTCATCGGTCTTGGCCGCTTCGGCGGCGGGGTGGGGGTGGCGCGATACCTGGTCAAACAGGGCGCGGATGTGCTGGTGACCGATCAGCTAAACGAGGATCAGCTTAAGGACAGCCTCGCCAAACTCGAAGGCCTGCCGATCGAGTACCGGCTGGGCGAACACAACGTCAGCGACTTCACGACCTGCGACCTACTCGTCGCGAATCCGGCGGTGAAGCCCGACAATCGTTTCCTACGAGCCGCCGAAGCGGCGGACATCCCAATCACCAGCGAGATACGGTTGCTTGCCGAGGCTTTGCCTAACCGCCATCGCACGATCGGCGTAACGGGCACGGCGGGCAAGAGTACGACGACGGCGATGATCGGGCATGTGTTGGGGAAAGCAGAAAAGCAGGAAAACAGAAAAGCAGAAAATAAGAGCAAGAAGCGGAGCGTGTGGGTTGGGGGGAATATCGGGGGGTCGCTGTTGGATCATGTGGATGAGATCGGGGTGGATGATTGGGTGGTGCTGGAGTTGTCGAGTTTCATGCTGCACGGATTGCGTGAGAACAAGCACTTTAAAGGGTGGTCGCCGCATATCGCGGTGGTGACGAATGTCAGTCCGAATCATATTGATTGGCATGGAACTTACGAGGCTTATCTTGAAGACAAGCAGGTGATCTTCGATTACCAGAGCGAAGAAGATTTTGCTGTATTCCCCGAATGGCAACGTCATGCACTTCGATTGAATAGTGATCGCTGGCCTAAGCGCGTGATCGGTTTTGATGCTACCCCAAGAGATTATGCCGAAGCGTGGGGTGTTGAATTAAAGATCCCCGGCGAGCACAACCTGATGAATGCGGTGATGGCAGTCGGTGCGTGCCAATATGCAGAAGTGGATGAAAAACTTAGCGCCTCGGCTCTTGCCGACTTCCCGGGTCTGCCGCACCGGTTGCAGTTTGTGTGTGAACACAACGGCGTGGGTTACTTCAATGATTCGAAGTGTACGACGCCGGAGGCGGCGGAGCTTGCAATCAAGAGTTTTGATGCGGGGACGGCCCATATCATTCTGGGCGGGTATGACAAGGGCAGTGACCTGAAGCCGTTGGCGGCGTTAGCAGCGCAGAGGTGTGCGGGGATTTACACGATCGGGGTGACGGGGGATGTGATCGCAACGGCGGCTGAAGCCGCCTCCGCCGGGGCGGCGGTGGTGCGGTGTGAGGTGTTGGAGCTCGCGGTGCAGGAAGCAGTGGGGCGTGCGAAGCCCGGGCAGGTCGTGCTGCTTAGCCCGGCGTGCGCGAGTTGGGATCAGTTTGATAACTACGAACAGCGCGGGGCGCGGTTTATTGAGTTGGTCGAGCAACACACTTCACGATAGACGGTTCATTTTGGGCATAGGTGGAATGCCCGAATGATGAATGCCCGAATGACGAAAGAATGTCGAAGGCTTTAATGACGAATCGGAGGCCGGGCATTCATTTGGCATTTGGCATTTGTTATTTGGACATTGATTCGACATTCGTGCATTCGAACTTCGTCATTTGGAATCTGATGTCCGGGTTATCCGGTCGAAGTCGATCAATATGCCCCTCGGCCTCGGATGACGGCGCCGATGGTGCGGGCGAGGAGGTAGACGTCCAGCCAGGGGGACCAGTTGCGGATGTAGTAGGTGTCCATGACTTCCTGTACGGAGACATCGGATTCGCTTCGGCCGGAGACCTGCCAGAGGCCGGTGAGGCCGGGCAGGACGCTTCGGCGGATGGTGCGGAACTGCGGGCTGAAGCGGGCAAGGTGGTAGTGGGGGAACGGGCGTGGGCCGACGAGGCTCATCTCGCCGACGAGTACGTTCCAAAGCTGGGGAAGCTCATCCAGGCTGGTGCGGCGCAGGAGTCGACCGACGCCGGGCAGGACACGCGGATCGTCCTTGAGTTTGCAGTAGTGTTTCCACTGCTCGAACTTCTCGGGATCGGCCTCAAGGCAGGCTTGCAGGCGGTCGTCCGCATCGGGGTACATGGTCCGCAGTTTCCAGACGCCGATCGTCTTGCCGCCGAAACCGACGCGGGGCTGACGGAAGAGGATGGGCCCATCCGGGCTGACGATCTTGATCCAGACCGCAAAAACGGCGAGTAACGGCAGGCTCGCAACGAACAGGTGGAAACCGAGGATATAGTCGAGCGTGCGTTTGAGCATCCAGTTCCGACGCGGGAAGAGGTTCTTTTTGACCTCCAGGCCGACGATCCCGCCGAGGTCGCGTGAGGAGACCCAGAGGCTGGACAGGCCGACCAGGTCGGGGATCGAGATCACGCGGGGATAGGGCAGGCGGTGGCAGAGGTGTGCGGTCTTGCGGGCTTCCATGCCGGGCATAGCGATCAGGGCGGTCTTGCAGATTTTGGACAGTTTCTTGGCCCGGGACAGTGGGCCGAGGACGGGCACGCCGGCGATTTCCGTGCCCCAAGTGTCCGGATCGTCGTCGTAGATGGCGATGGGGACGAAACCGAGTTCGGGCTCTCGCTGCAGTACACGGGTGACCATTTTGCCGGTCTTGGCGGCTCCGAGGACGACCACGGGCATGCCCCATGCTCCAGCGGATCTCAGGCACGTACGGACGACGGCTTCAATAACCGGTCCTAGCACGGCCGCGAAGACAAATGTCAGCATGAGGACGCCCCGGGAGGGATCGGCTTTGAGTACGGCGTAATCCCATGCCAGCAGCATGGCGAAGACGAGCCCGACGGTGTAGATGCGACGCCGCAGGCGTTCGACCGGGGTCAGCCCGTAACCCGGATAGAGGCCTTGGACCCAGTAAGCGATGGGCAGGACCATCATGCCGATCGCCAGGGCGCCGTATTCGCCGCGTCTTAGCCCGCCTGTGAGTATTTTGAATTCGGTCATCCGGCCGAAGGCGTCGAGTCCCCAACGGAGCCAGAACCCCATCAGCAGGGACATCTGCATAGCCAGGACGTCCCCGAGGAAGAGGGTCGGCCCGGCCAGCCGGCGCATGCGAAACGCCAACGGGTCTCTTGCCGGCGGTCTGCGAAAACGCTTGCGCGGGACCGTGGTCGTGGTGATCCGTACTTCGGGCTTTACCGAGACCTCAGCTGCGGGATTCAAGGCAGTCGAGATGTTCGTAGCAGTTTCGCTGGGTGTCATGACCATGCATTAGCGCGCGGGATCGGCGCCATCCTTTGCAGCCGAAACAAGCCGTAGTCACTGCACTAACCTGTCAGTGTAAGGCAGGTAGCCGTAATGTCAACAAACCCCGACAATTGGGTAAGTTAGGGGCGATCGAGCAGCCTATGGCGGCTCGGCGTGACCCGTAGTGCCATTGCTCGTTACACTTGCCGAAAATGAAACGTCTGAGCCCCATCCCTATTGCGAAATATCCGTTATGAGCCGACTCCTTGCCAAGCTATGGCGTAGTGCAACCCAGCGGGTGATGAGCCTGGTGGCGGCGGGGATGGTGCTGGCGTTGCTGGCGGACGTGCTGATCGTGCGGCGTTTCGATTTTTCGGCCGTGGCGGACGCCCTGATCATCGCCCTGCGGCTGCCGCGACTGATCGGGACGGTCGGCCGGGACGCGACGAAGTTCAGCCTCATGTCGGTATTCATCACGGTTGAAAAAGAGCAGGGCGGCGAGGCGTTCCTGGATTTTGGTACGCGCGTGTTCAACCTGTTCCTGGGGATCGGCTTCGTGCTGACGTGTGTCGGTCTGGTGCTGGCGGGCCCGATCACGATGTTGGCGGGCTGGGGCCTGGAGCCGGAGGATCAGGCGTTATCCGCGACGTTGCTTCAGTTGATGTCATTGGTGGTGCTGTTTGCGATGGGATCGGCGGTGCTGGAGGTTATGCTGAACAGCCACAAGCTCTTTACCGTCACCGCATTGCGTAATGCGATCACGCCCGGTGTTGTGATACTTGCTGTGATTCTGACCTGGCACAACGACCGCGCGCCGTACTGGATCGCGGCCGCGTTTACGTTGGGTTACGCGTTGTACTTTGTCCTGTTGCTGGCCAATGCGATGGTTAGGTTTGGCTTCAAGCCAAACATTTTCCACCTGCCGCAGCGGGAGACTTTCACACAACTGCGTGGCACGATCGCATATCCGCTTGCGGGGTTCGGCGTGAGGCAGGCGTCACGTGTGGTCGAGTACGCGATCGCTTCACTCGGGCCGGCGGGTTCGGTGACGGCCTATTACTGTGCGTACCGCTTGCTTGCGGCGATTCAGAACATCATCGGGGTTTCCGTTGCGTTGACCGGGATGCCAAAACTCACCGAGCAAGACCTTGCCGGCGACTGGAAACAGTTCAAGCGATCCATTTATCAACGATTGCTGCTTATTCTGGGATTAACCCTGCCCGCCGCGGTGATCATGATGCTGTTGAGTTCTTTCATTATTGACACGCTTTATGGCGGCAAAGGCAAAGACCCGGCGGGGCTGGTGGCATCGGCGGCTGTGCTGTTCGTGCTTGGACCTGCGACCATTTTTTATTGCTCGTTGCCCGTTCTGACCTCAGCGCTCTATGCCCGCAAGCGTTTCGGGGCGGTGCTGGGTAATATGTGCTTTGCAGCCTTCGCTAATGTGATACTCGCCTATGTGTTATTCATATGGCTCGGGCTGACCGGCGTGGCGTGGGCGGCTGTGGCTACGGCGATATTGTCCATGCTGAACCTGTTACGACTGAACGCCAAACCGATGTCTAACGCTTTGTCCCATCCAAGTTCATGACTTTAAGCTCCGCAAAACATCTGATCATCGCCGGCGTCACCCGTGCGGGCACCACATCACTATTCAGCTACCTGTCTGACCATCCGGGCGTGTGTAAATCGACCATCAAGGAGACACGGTTCTTCCTGGATCATGATGAATTGCGTCGTTTGCATCGATATGAAGACGGGGCGGAGGGGTATAACAGTTTCTATCCGGATTGCCCGGCGGACAAGGTTCGGCTTGAGGCGACGCCGGATTATCTGTTCAGGCCGGTAGTCGCCAAACGGATCGCTGAGACTCTGCAGGATGTGCATGTCGTGGTCGTCTTGCGTGAGCCGATCGCACGGATGAAGTCCTGGCGGCGTTACGCGATCCAGAACGGGCTGCTGGCTTCGAGCGTGAGTTTGACGCAATACGTACAGACACAATTTGAGGCCGTGTCGAAAGGCGAAACGCTTCCGCAACACATGCGGGCCATACAGGAAGGTCGGTATTCAAAATATCTTCGTCCGTGGGTGGAAAAGTTCGGCCGGGACAGACTTACCGTGGTTAACTACCGTGAGTTGATCGATGAACCGAAAGGGATTGTTCAGCGGATATGCGGCTGCGTGGGGATAGACCGGACGTTTTACGATGATTATGCGTTTGATATCCATAACGCTTCACGTCGTGTGCGTTGGCCCGGGTTGCATGGGGTGTATCGTTCGTTGATCTGGCGGCTTAAGCCGTATGTGCACGACAAACCCGCGGCGCGTGCGGTTTTGAGGCGGTTGCGGAGCATGACGGATGCGGGACTTGGTCGATCGGGCAAGGGAGGCGGGCGGGCTGTGCCGGGCGATGCGTTAAGTGATGCGGACCGTCTCAAGCTGGAGGCGTATTACCAGAATGAGCCGGAAGCTTTGGCGCATTTACTGGGCATGGATAAATGGGTCTGGTAACGGTGCATCGAAGTGATATATTCGATGTGTCCAGTGTTGTGCGTGTTATCATATGTGGGGATAGCACCGTTGAGATGTCAGGGAAGATGGTCGTTCATACGATAGTTCAATCGCGATATCAGGGAACCGAGCACGCTGCGTCATGATGTCTGAGAACGGACAAACCGATGAAGCGGCGGGTGTCGCCTCAAACACAGGCCGGCAGCACGGGGCTGTCCCACCAGTTTGTGCGATGCTTGTCGGTGCGCCGAAGGCAGGGACGACGAGCCTGTATCGTTACGCCGCGCAGCATCCGCAGCTACTTTCTCATGCCCAGCGTGAGATGATGTATTTTTTCAGCGAAGATGAATACGCTCAGGGGTACGCTGAATGTGCAAGGAAGTATCTGCCGGAGCGCTATCCTTCCGAGTCGTTATTTCTGGCGAAGCACGTTTTTGCGATGTACAAACCCGATGCGATCAAACGGCTTCATGAACACAATCCAAGTGTGCATGTCTTTGCCTTGTTGCGCGATCCGGTTAAGCGGGCGTATTCGTCATTCTGGTATTCCAGGCGGCGCGGCTGGGAATCGGCCAAGTCGTTCGGGGCTGCGGTTCAGCGTGAACTCGATCAGACGATCAGTGGTGACTGGCTGGCCGACCGGGACCGGTTACACCTGAAGGTCGGGATTTACCAGCCACACATTGAGCGTTTGCTGGAGGTCTTTGGGCCGCAGCGCGTGCACGTGTTTTTAACGGATGATCTGGCGCAGGACGCGGGTGCGCTTTGTAGAACGATGTACGAAGCGGTGGGGGTGGACAGCGGTTTTGAGCCGGACCTGTCGCGTGAGCATAATGCAGCCGCCGCAGCCCGCAGCGAACTGGTGGCGCGCAGCATGGCGGGGGTGCTGAAGTCGAAGAGTCGGATGAAACGAACCGCCCGCCGGTTTATCCCGCATGGATTGGCACGGCGGGCGCGCCATGCGTTGTTACGGCTGAACGAAAAATCGTTTGATCCGCCGCCGATGCCTGATGACTCGCGGCGGCGATTGATTGATTACTTTGCGCCACACAACGAAACGCTATCCGGGTTGATCGGTCGCGATCTGTCGGGTTGGAGTGATGGATGAACAGCACGGTGACTGCTAATCCAATCGACACGGTGGCGCAGCGATGCGTGTTTTATCTGATCGCGGTGTTTACGGCCTTGATCCCCTTGGAGAGTTTCCTGATTACGCTTGCCTGGCGTACGGGATTGTTTCCCGCACGCGTGCTGTTTGCGATGCAATTCGCTATCGAGGGGTTGATTTATGTGGCGCTGTTAGCCGTGCTTGCGGTGAGGTTAATTAGGGACAGGTGTCTGCACCGAACGCCGATCGATACGCCGCTATTGGTGATTTTCGCGATCGTGGTGGTGTCGGTCGCTTTGAACAATACACCCTTGGTTGGAAGCCTGATGAACCTGCGATCTGCGTTTCGGTATGTCGCGGTGTTCTATCTTGTGACGCAGTTGGGTCTTTCGCGGCGACAGGTGTCGACGATCCTGTGGATCATCCTGATCTCCGGTTTGCTGCAGTTGATTGCGGGACTGGCGCAGTGGATCGCGGGCTATAACCTGAAAATCTGGATGATGCCGTATACATCAGGTCTTGAAGTGGCGGGTAAAGCGAGGCGGTTTGCGATCGTCGAGCGCGGGCGAGAGATCGGCAGCATATTTGGTACGCTGGGCGATACGCTGTACTACGGCCTGTTCATGCTCGTTGTGCTGACGGTTTACTTGGCGCGGGTCCGGCGCTTGCGTATCGGGGATGGGTTGATGCTTGTGCTGGTCTACCTGATGGTGGCCTATTCATACTCCCGGGCGGCGGTGATCGCCGGGGGGATGACGTTGCTATCGTTTGCCGGGGGGTTGCTTGGTTTGCGGCGTGTCACGGGCGGTTTCCTGCTGGCGATCTCGCTGGGGCTTGCATTAATCGCCGGTTCGATGCTCATGGAAACCCAGGGCGGGGTGTACCATCATCCGAGGCATGGCCGGCGTTCGATCGTGCGGAACATGACAAACATCTTTTCGGTGGAATATCTTGAACGGGCGAAGCGCCAGCGGCTTGGTGCTGTGATCGGCGTAGCTCCCACCGCCTTGATGAATGCGCCGTTGATCGGTTACGGACCGGATCAGGGGCATGCGATCAAGCGATTGAACGAGGCTTACCACACACGGCTATATAAGACGATGACGAAGGAAGGCTTCGAGGATGTGTATTGGGTGGCGCTGTTGTGCTACACGGGGATTGTAGGCGTGCTGGCGGTGATGTGGTTGGGCGTGCGGATGATGTGGACGTGTGCGGCGGTGGTGCGCGGGGCGCGTGGCGATCCGGTATTGCGCTGGGCGGGGCTGGCCGGCTTCTGTATCGTGGCCCAGGCGGCGCTACTGATGTGGTTTAACCGCGTGCCCGAGATACGCTCGTTCAGTTTCTATCTATGGTTGTTGCCTGCCCTGGCGTATGCGGCGTGGTCGGCGCCGGCTGAATCGCCAAGCGCCGAGGTTGATGATACAACACAATCATGAAGGTGCTGCAGGTCTCGCAAAACCTGTTTATTCGCGGCGGTTCGGACCGGATGTTCCTCGATACGTGTTCGCTGCTGCAGCGCCACGGCCACGAGGTCATCCCTTTCGTAGCCGAACACGAAGATAACGCTGATTCACCCTGGGCGGAATACTTCCCGGTTGCGGCGGACTTTGATAAGCCCCACCTGATCGACCTGGTACGTTATGTGTATTCGAGGCCTGCCGCGAAGGCGATCCGCCGATTGATCCGTGAACAAAAGCCGGACGTGGCGCATCTGCACATCTACTACGGCAAACTGACGGCGTCGATCCTGCCGGTGCTCAAGGAGGAAGGTATTCCCGTCGTACACACGATGCATGAGTATCGGCAGATATGCCCGAATTACACGCTCGTGCACAACGATAAGATCGATGAGTCGAGTTGCGGCTTGTCGGCGTGGCATGCAGCGATGCAGCGGTTTAACCGCGGATCGTTTACACGCTCTTCTCTGGCGACATTTGAGTGGTACATGTCGAGGCTCGTGGGAAGCCAGCGCCTGATCGACCGTTTTATTGCGATCAGCGACTTTCAGAAGCGCAAGATGGCGGAGTACGGCGTGCCGAAGTCGAAGCTGGTGCGCGTCTACAACTTCGTCGAGCCCGGGGTGCAACCGGAGGGACCGACCGGGCGTGGTGGGTATTTTCTGTACTTCGGCAGGATCGAGCGGATCAAGGGCATGTTTACGCTCGCCGATGCTGCGGCGAAGCTGCCGGATGTGAAAGTGAAAATCGTCGGGGAGGGCGATGCGAAAGCGGAACTGGAAAAATACATCAACGATAAGAACATCCAGAATGTGGAACTTGCGGGTTTTACACAGGGTGATGCGTTGACGGAATTGATCCGCGACAGTCTGGCGACGGTGTTGCCCGCAGAGTGGTACGAGCCGTTCGGGCTGACGGTGTTGGAGTCCTTTGCACAGAACAGGCCGGCGATTGTGACGCGGATGGGCGCGCTGCCTGAGTTGATTGATGAAACCGATGGTCTGGTTGTTGAACCGGCTGATGCAGATGCGCTAGCGCAGGCGATGCGAATGCTAGCGGATGATCCTGAAAAAGCCGACGCGATGGGGCGGGTCGGTCGTGCGAAGTTGCTGGAAAAGTTTACGCCGGATGTGCACTATCGCGAGTTGGTGCGTGTTTACCAGGAAGCGGGGGCGTCATGGAGCGCGTGATTTTTGTCGTCGGCAACAGCCGAAGCGGCACGACCATGATGGGTAGAGTATTGGGCGGGCACGGCGATGTGTTTACGTTCAACGAACTACACTTCTTCGAGCAGTTATGGCAGCCTGAAAAACAGCCGCAATTGATTGATGCCGCAGCCGCGATAAGCCTGGTCGCGCGCCTGTTGACCATTCAACGCGACGGCTACTACACACAAGCGGACACTGAGCAGTATCGCGAAGAAGCAGAGCAGGTTGTTGCTGATATATCCGAGCCCATCACGCCGCCGGGGGTGTTCGCCGCGTTTCTGGATTATGAATGTGGCCGACATCACAAGACAATCGCCTGCGACCAGACGCCGCGCAATCTGTATTACATCGAGGAGTTGCTGAAGCTATATCCCGAGGCGCGTTTTGTCGTGATGGTGCGTGATCCACGGGATGTGCTGCTATCGCAGAAAAACCGGTGGAAACGAAGACGGCTGGGCGCGAAGGGCACGCCGTGGTGGAACGCATTGCGCACGTGGGCGGGATACCACCCGATCACGATCAGTTTACTGTGGCGTAGCGGCGTCGCGGCGGGTGACCGGTTCAAGGATGACCCGCGTGTGTGTGTGCTACGGTTTGAAGATTTACTCAACGATCCTAAGCCGCAACTGAAGCGCATCTGTGAAGTGACGGGGCTGCTGTTTAACGCGAATATGTTGGATGTGCCGAGGGTTGGCTCATCGCATCAGCAGGATCGACCGACCGAACGCGGGCTCGACCCGAAAGCGGCAGGGCGGTGGCGCGACGGCGGGCTGACATCAACCGAGATCGCGATCTGCCAGCACCTCTGCAGCGAGCACATGAGCCGTCACGGCTACGAACCGGAAAAGATCCGGTCAACCATCGCGGCACTGCTCTTAAGCAGAATCACGTGGCTATTCAAGAGCGCACTCGCGGTGGCGCTGAATATCCGACGGATCAAAAACCTGCGTGAATCTCTATTCCGACGCCTTGCTCGTTGATAGGCAATTCTTTTTTTAGCCACGAAAAGCCACAAAAACCAGGCGGATTCAATTCCGAAGCGCAACACCGGGTAAGGCGTTGAGGACCTCGATCGGGGTGCGGTAGTCGAGGCACTTTCTTGGACGATTGTTCAGTAGATGCTGGACGCGTGCAAGCCGGGCGTTGCTTACGTGGCGGAAGTCGCTGCCCTTGGGGAAGAACTCGCGGAGCAGGCCATTGGTGTTTTCGTTGGCGCCGCGCTGCCAGGGCGCGTGGGGGTTGGCGAAGTAGACCTTCATCCGCAGTGTCTTTTCGATCGTGGCGAAGTCGGCGAACTCCTTGCCGTTGTCGGCGGTGGCGGTGCGTCGCAGCATCGGTGGCAGGTCCTCCAGCAGTTCACAGGTGACGGCGCTGAACGTCGCGGCCTTCTTGTCCGGCAGTCTGCCCATGCGTGCATACCGGCTCTTGCGCTCGACGTGCGTCGCGATCAGGCCCGTGCCCTTGGCGCCTTCGACGGTGTCCGATTCCCAGTCGCCGAAGCGTCGGCGCTGATCGACGCAGGCCGGGCGTTGCTCGATGCCGACCCGCCCGGGGATCTGCCCGCGAACAGGGCGTTGGCCGACGCTTCGCGATCGCCTTCGTTTGTGGCGTTGACGCAACCGTTCGTACCAGCGTTCGCCGTGCTGTTGATAGCGTCGGTAGATGAAGCGGTAGATCGTCTCGTGGCTGATGCGCATCGCCGGGTCCGCCCCGCGTCGGCGTGACTCGCGCTCAAGCCGCCCAGCGATCTGCTGCGGCGACCAATGCTCGCGCAGCTTCCGCCTGACGTATCGGCCCAGGTCGCTTGTTGCAGCGTCGAGCTTGTAGCGCTGACTGGCGCTGCTGCGCCGTTGCTCGGCCAGGCGTTGAGCCGGGATGTAGTGGTAGACCTTGAAGACATCGCGGTTGCGTCGCAGTTCCCGGCCGATGGTGGCACGGTGTCGGCCCAGCTGCCGGGCGATCTGGGCGTTGCTGAACCCGGCGTTGTGCATGTGGGTGATGACGTATCGTTCGTAGTTGCTAAGCTGTGTCTGAGGCATCGTGGGCTCCGGCGTGGATCAAGGTCGTTGAATAACCTCAATCTACCGCCGGCCCCGATGCCTCAGTTATCGGCCCCGGTGTTGCGCTTCAGAATTGAATCCGCCCCATACAATCGAATCGGAGTTGATCGAGCCCCAATACCCGTCGACTCAATCGTCATTCATTTTGTGTGTTTTGTGCCTTTTTGTGGCTACTATTCTGGATATGCCAGCCTTTGCATCGTGTCGAGGAACACATCTTCGACCAGCGGATCGAGTTCGGTCTTGGCGCGGGCGGGGACAGGGGAGAGTGTACGCTTGGCATAGTCGAGGAACTTTTTGTCTTCGGGCAACTCGCAGTAAGTACAAACTTCACGCAGCACGGCTTCGGGGTCTTGGCATAGCGATTCGTAGGGCACGAAGTGCAAACTGTCCGCGTTCTGCTGTTTGAGCTGTAAACCTTTACGCATCGTCACAACCCATTCGACAGCGGCCATGTCTTCGTGGCGTGTGATTTTTTTGATCGCTTCTGCGCGGTCGGCGAGTGCATCGTCCTTGGCAACCACATCGCGCACGAGCAGGTTCCATTTTCGGCGATCCAGACCCCACCAGTCTTCGAGGCCTTGCGAAGTTTCACGTCCTGATTTTTCCGACCACCTGGTGATCGACCGCAGCGCATCGTAGCCGTTGCGCGTCAGGAACAGCAGCTTGGCATCCGGAAAGATCGTTTTGATGAAGCCGACACGGAAGATCATCTCGGGGTATTTATCGAGGATGCGGCCTGAGTTGGTGATGGTAAGTGCGTAGCTGTAGATGCGTCGGATCGCTCGTGCGGTTTGTTCATCCGCATCTTCTGCGTCGAGCGCGTAACGTGCATCACCGAGCTGGTAGTTACCCATGACATCGTCAACAGAGCAGGCGGCGTGCCAGAGGGCTTTAGGTTCATTGAGGAAAAGCAGGTCGCGGTGCATGCCGAGGACTTTGCCGAGGATGGTGGTGCCGCTGCGACCTGTACCGAGTACGAAGACGGGCTTGTGCACGATTTCAGGCATCGGCAGGTGTTTGGCTGCGTTGTACTGCGCGAGAAGCAACGGGTTCATCCAGCGTGCCGCAGTGGTGAGGGGCCTGCCTTGCAGCAGCAAATGTGTAATGATGCGCGACAGCGCTTTGGTCGGGCGGGTGCGGATGTAGTCGGGGTCGAGCTGCGCGATCATGCGACGGGTTCCCCCTTCGTTTGAAGCCAGCCGGGCAGGTTGGTGATGCCGGCTTCAATCAGTTGCTGGGCGAAGCGAGCGTTGTAAGGCTCATAGAACCGTTGTAGGGCTTGCAGCTTCTGGCCGTCTTCGAGCTTATCGAACTTCTTGCCGTTCAGCGCGTAATAGAGTCGACGCAGCGAACGTTTGATCTTCGGGTGCGAACGCCAAAATGTTTCGCCCATGCGGTTCAAGGCAAGCGCTGCTTTTTGAGCGCCGGCGAAGCGGAAGTCTGTCCCCTTGTTTTCGCGCGAAAGTTCGATGGTATCGGCTGTGGCCGGGTCGAGTTCGACAAATGACAGAATCTCAATCAGCACACCACGCGCGTCGCGGTTGAGATCGTCCATGAAAAGGATCTTGATCTTATCGGGGAAAGCATCGAGCCAGGGTTGGAGGTAGTCGGCATATTTGCCGCCTTCCAGGCCGAACCACGGGTTGTTGTCGCGTTTGCGCAGGTCGGCTTCGGTCATTGTTTGGCAGCGTTCAATGTACTCGCTGAGCGTGAGGTCGGCAGGCAATTCGAGTGTGCTTTTTTTGAAGTTAAAGAACGAGACCAGTCGGCTGACGGGTTCACGGAAGATGAGGATGATGCGCAGGTCGTTGCCCATGGTTTCACGCAGGCCGTCGATCAGGGGTTGGCCGCCGTAGAAGTAGCCGGGGGTGGATTCGAAGCGGATGGGTTTATCGGTGACCTGCTGGAATTGCCTGCGGTAGTTATCGAGGCTGGGCATGGGTTCGCCGTAGCGCAGGGGCAGGAAGTGGCAGGTTTCCTTGATGGCGGAGGCGCCGATCTGCGGATGCTGCGCGAGGTAGGCGTAGAGCGAGGTGGTTCCCGCCTTGTTGACGCCGGCGACGATCAGATTGGGCAGCGTGGTGTCGGGCATGGGTTTGCAGATCGACATCGTAGAGAGCGGGGGGGGGATGTTCAATGTTCGATGTTCAATGTGGAATCTACACATCCGCTTACGATTCCACACCCCACACCCCACACCCCACACCCCACACCCCACACCCCACACCCCACACCCCACACCCCACACCCGAAGATACCCGCCCCTTCGCTGCGCTCAGGACCGGCGTTGGGTGGGGATTCTGTTTCATGCGTTCGACACGCGCGCATTATGCTTATACTGTCTCGCCTACATGGCAGATGAAATGAACAAACTCAAGATCGCCCTGATGGGCACACGCGGCGTCCCGGCCAGTTACAGCGGATTCGAGACGTGCGTCGAACAACTGGGGAAGCGGCTTGCTGAACGCGGGCATGATGTGACGGTCTATTGCCGATCGCATCACATCAAGTATCCCGGCGATGAATACCTGGGCATGCGGCTGATCAAACTGCCGACGATCCGCAATAAATTCCTCGATACGCTGGTGCACAGCTTTATTTCGTCGATCCACGCGCTTCAGCAGAATTACGATGTCGGGCTGTACTTCATCGCGGGTAACAGCCCGGTGACGTGGATCCCCCGTCTGGTCGGCACGAAAACGGCGCTGAATGTCGACGGCCTGGACTGGAAGCGGGATAAGTGGAACAGCCTGGCCAAGAAGTACATCCAGTTTGCTGAGTGGTACGCGCAGTACGGGCCTGACCTCTACCTGACGGACAGCCCGCTGGTGCAGGCGTATTACAAGGACACGACCGGCAAGGCCCCGCCTTACATCGTGTATGGCTCGGATATCGACAAGCTGCCGCCCGGCGAGACGCTTGCGCAATATAACCTCGAAGCCAAGCGATATGTCCTGTTCGTCGGCAGGCTCGTGCCCGAGAACAATGCGCACCACCTGGTCGAAGCGTTTACGAAACTCGACACGGACATGAAGTGCGTGATCGTTGGCGATGCGCCGTATGCGGAGGACTACCAGAAGCAGCTTCGCGACCTGGCCGGCGACGATGAACGGATTATCTTCACGGGGTATGTCTTCGGCGAAGGTTACCGGGAGCTAGGCTCCAATGCGTATGCCTATGTCGCCACGACCGGCGTCGGTGGGACGCACCCGGCACTGATCGAGGCGATGGCGATGGGCAACTGCTGCATCGTCAATAACACGCCCGTGAATCTTCAAACCGTCGAAGGTAGCGGTCTGAATTATGAGGGCGATCGCGGGGCAGAATCGCTTGTAGAGATACTCGATGCAATCCTGAAGGATCCCGATGAGGCGCAGGCGTACCGACAAAAAGCGGCCTCGCATGCGGCGCGGGTGTACTCGTGGGAAGCGGTGACGGATCAGTACGAGAAGATGTGCTACGAACTGGTCGACCGTGAAGTGCCTGAGCGGCTGGAAAATGTCGAATCCAAGGTTGATCGACGGGGCTAACCACAGAGTCACAGAGACACAGAGGGGGAGGAACAGGGATGGACACAGATGAACACGGATAAAAGAAGAGGGTTAGACATGCAGTTCAAATATTGCATTTCATCTGTGTTAATCCGTGTCCATCCCTGTTCCAAATAGTTTTTCTCTGTGTCTCTGTGCCTCTGTGGTGAAAATCTCTAGAATCTACACATGGCCAGTTTCTTCAACGACCCCGTTATTTTTGTTTTGATCCTTTTGCTTGGGCTTTTGGCCGGGATGCTTGGAGGGATGCTGGGGGTTGGGGGGAGCGTGGTCATGATCCCGGGGCTGGCGATATTGTTTTCGATGAGCAAGTCGGTTGAGCCTAACCAGCATCTGTTTCAGGCGTCGGCGATGGTTGTGAATGTGGTTGTGGCTATTCCCGCGATGTTGCGTCATCGCAAGGCCGGGGCGCTGGTGGGCGATGCGCTTGTGTGGATGTTGCCGGCGGCGCTGGTATTTATTCTGATCGGTGTGTGGGTCAGTAATCTGCCTGTATTTGAAGGGGCGGACGGCGGGCGCTGGCTGGGACGGTTGCTTGCGGTGTTCCTGGTGTACGTGATCGTGGTGAATATCCGCAAGCTCAGGGCCAAGTCTCATCCGGACAAGCTGGAAGATCGCACGATCACGCCGGTGCGTGGGTTAGGTGTGGGGGCGGTGATGGGCACGATCGCGGGATTGCTGGGGATCGGTGGCGGGGCGATCGCGGTGCCGCTTCAGCAGGTCTGGATGAAGATGCCGTTGCGTAACTGTATCGGGAACTCTTCTGCCATCATCTGCATCAGCGCGACCATCGGGGCAATCTACAAGAACGCGACACTCGCCCAGCACGCCACGGAAGCCAGCCCGATCAATTGGAAGGTTAGCCTGCTGATCGCGGCGATGCTTGCGCCTACCGCCTGGGTCGGCTCGCGGATCGGGGCCGGGCTCACCCACCGCCTGCCGCTTCGGCAGGTCCGGATCGCCTTTATCCTGCTGATGACTGTCGCAGCTTGGAAGATGGCAGGGCTGCCGCTAGGGTTTGGCGGGTCATAATTCACCAAACAATAATCACTTATGTTGACTGGCAAGGTTCTGTGGTCTTGCCCGACTACGCTTATGCGCCCATTGAACCGGGGCACACGGCTTGCGTATTAATGGGCGGAATGACCAAAAAGCAACCACAGAAAAGGAGTTTTCGGGGATTTGATTCAGGAGTAACCAACCATGACCAAATTCATCAACAACACCAAGACAGCCATACTTCTGGGGCTGATGTTCGGCCTGATCCTGATGGCGGGCCATTTTTTCGGTGGGCCGCGCGGGCTGGCGATCGCCTTTGTCTTCGGCGGGCTCATGAACTTTATTGCGTACTTCTACAGCGACAAGATCGCCATCGCCTCGATGCGCGGCCAGCAGGTGGATGAGCGTTCGGCCCCCGACTTGATTCGCATGGTCAGACAGCTTTCGCAGAACGCGGGCTTGCCGATGCCGCGTGTATATGTCTGCCCGCATAATGCGCCCAACGCCTTTGCGACCGGCCGAAATCCCAAGAACGCGGCCGTGGCCGTGACACAGGGTGCGCTGCAACTACTTACTTATGACGAGCTTGAAGGCGTGATGGCGCACGAGCTGGCGCACGTGAAGAACCGGGACACGCTGACATCGACGATAGCCGCGACGATCGCGGGTGTGATCAGCATGCTGGGCTGGATGTTCATGTTCGGCGGAAATAGCCGGGACTCGAACCCGTTGGCGGCGCTGCTGTTTGTGATCCTGGCGCCGATTGCAGCGGGGATAATCCAGATGGCGATCAGCCGCAGCCGGGAGTTTGTGGCCGATGCGGACGGTGCGGCGATTGCGGGTTCTCCCTATGGTCTGATTTCTGCGTTACAAAAACTTGAAGCTCAAGCGAAGCGTGTGCCGATGCAAAATGAGATGCCGACGCAGAACCATATGTTCATCGTGCAGCCGCTGTCGGCCGGCGGGTTAGCCGGTATGTTCTCAACCCACCCCAAGACCGCCGACCGCATCGCGAAGCTCCGTGAACTGGCGTAAAAAGCGTCGGCCTCTCTGGCCGCGATTCTTTCTCCCCTCCGCCCCGTCGCCGTGATATTGACGGGGCTTTTTTTTCTACTATTGAGTGTAAGTGCCCCGGATAGAATGATTAGCGCGGCTGTGGTCCGCTGATATTCAGCAAACCGGTTTAGGGGGAGGCAGATCGGCTTGAATCCGGCCGCTTGCTAACGTAAATTGGTTGTCAGTATTTAGGTCAGTTATCTGGGTCGAAGGGGGCTGTATGTTTCGACGCAAGTCCATATCAGAAGCAGGTGCTCGTTCAACACGCATCTCGCGATTTTCGTTTTCAACTAAGCGTGTGCCATTGGCTAGCCTGATCAGTGTCGTGCTTGGTGCACAAACATGCTTACAAGCGTCGGTCGTGTTTGAGATGACACCGGTTGATAACAGCGCGGTGTTGTCCGGTTTTGTGACCTACGACCTGCAGGTCACAACCGAGAAGGACTGGACCTCGGCGGCGATGTTAGTGCAACTCGATGAGGGGCAGATCTATCAGCATGCGTTCGGTGGCAATTCGGATCTTCAGTTTTTATCTTTTGCGACTTCGGACCCCGCGCTGATGTTTGATACACATGTGAAAGGAACCATCGCCGGCGGCGCGGGCGATCTGGACGGGACCGGGTTTGCATTCACAACTCAACGGTTGGATGTGTCGTGGTACAACATTGACAGAAGCGATATCGGTACGACCGCGATAGGCCGACTGACGCTCAGTGATGACGCGACGGGGACGATGGCGTTCTATACCGATGAGCAGCGATTTGATGTTGTACTCGGGGCGGGTATCGCGCCGGTGGTGACGGCGGTGGTTGAAGAAGAGCCCGAGGCAGAACCGGTACCTGAGTGCCCGACGACCTCTTTGCCAACCGGTACCTACTGGGATAATTCAGATTGGTACAGATGTCCGGTTTTTCCGGGAGGGTATGAAGTGCCTTTTGTTCCCATCTATTCAACCCGGCCTGATGACAACAGGGTGTGGACGCCAAGCGTCGAATTGGGCGGATTGTTTAAGGATAAGTATTCCACAGACCCGATCGAGCGAGTTCGTCGACCGGTCGATTTTATTGATGGTCGCAACGAGTTTGTCATTAATACTTCGTTTGTCGATACCTCGCCTGTGCTGGTGTCGACTGATGGGGCCACTTTGCCGGAGCCCGGGACGGCAGTTTGTTTGGGGCTGGGGTTGGGATTGATGGTGCGACGTCGGCATATCGTGTAAGCGAGCGGTTGTGCGCATCCTGTTGTTGATTGATATGATGTTTGGATGTCCCAGCGTAGTCCAGACTCCACACAACCGGTTTTTGTAGACACATTTGAGTTGCGTTACCTAGGTAAGGCGATACGCCGTCACGGGCGTGTTGTGTTGCTGTTTACGTTGATCGGCCTGATCGTGGGGGCGGGCTGGAGCCTGTTGAGCCCGCCGGTCTATCGCGCTGAAGCGGTGTTGCTGGTCAACATCCAGGTCTTGCGTATTGGTTCGGATGACACGCCGATGGAGGTGGAGCTGATTCCACCGGTGCGTCGGACGGTGGGGACGGTTTGCCAGTCGGATGCGGTGATTCAGATTCTGGAAGCCAGGTTGGCGGGTCGGCCCGATCCTGATTGGCCGGATACAGAACAATTGAGCAAACTGGTGCAGCAAGCCGAGGATAAAAAGATCCAAAATCAGGAAGTCCGGGGTGGCTTGGCGGGGATCGTTTATTACGACCAGTTGAGCCGGGAGCTGGCTTCGCTACGGGCGGTGGATCGGGACCCGGAGAAGGCGGCCCGGATTGCCAACACGTGGGCGGAGGTCTGCCGGGACATGCTGGTTAAAGCGTATGGCACGACTGAGGAAGAGCTTGAACAAACGGTGGTGAGGATTGAGCAGGCCAAGGCATCTTTGCTTGCCGCAGAAGCCGCCGTCAAAGCGTTACCCGATGATGCGCCCGATACAATGCGACTTGAAAAAGAAAATGAACTCGATCAGGCTAAGCTTTTGTTGGATGCGCTAAACAAAAGGTATGCGGATTTTGAAGTCAGACGCGATGACAGCGAGCAGATTGTCCGTATCGTCAGCTATGCGGCTCCACCGGCCAAACCAATCAATGCTGATATAGGTCTTGTCTCCGGCCTCTTTGCGCTATCGGGTTTGCTCTTCGGACTCGCTGTCTCCCTGTTCCGAGGCCCGGGCACGATCTAACCGCTTCTGCAAACGCTTGTGATAGTTTTCCCAGTTGACGTTGCGCGCCCGCATCTGGGTGATCTGATACGCCGGCGCATCTTGCATATCCGCGGGAGGTACATCACGAATCACATCCAGCTTCTGCATCTTCAGTTGTTCTATGCGGAGGCTCAGCTTCTCGCTGGTTGGTTCGACCAGCAGGATCCGATCAGCCTGGCGTAGTAATTCGGCGGTTGTGTCGCGCTCCGAGCCGTAGGTCGGGAGGCCGGCCTGACCGTAGACAGGCAGACGCGAGAAGTAGGTGAGTTGAGGGGCGTTGTCTGCGATGATGAAGTCGCCGTCTTCTGCAACCTGCTTAAGTTCGTTGGCAACGGCATGAACCGACAGGTATCTGCCGTCCTGGTAATGCTGAATAAAGGGTCGCGCCCGTTGTTCAGCGACAAACACACTGATCTCCGCGAGATTCGGTGCAAACCATAGAAGAAGCAGGCCGGCTACTGCCCAACGCGCATGGGCCGGTTGTTTGATGTGGGCATCGCACCAGCGCAATAGCAGCCACCAGCTCAGCGTCAGTAGCGGCATGATAACCAGCAGATACCTTTCGGTTGTAATCAGCAGCAGCCATTGCATCACGAAGACGCCGATCAGCAAGCCCCATATCGGCCGGTACCTGAACAAAGAGATACCAACAATGAGGATGAGGATGCCTAGTGGCAAACCCAGCCATAATCCTGGGTCGAAACCGAGCATTGATTCCGAAAGGTGTTCACCGATTAGGGAGGGGCCGTTATCGGTGAGGATGCGTGTGAAGGTGTCGCCGAGGTTGTTATCGATCAGGCTAAGCGCTTTGCCGCCGTCACGGATAAGTGATGCGCCGCCGATCAACCAGGAGACTATCAACAATCCAATTACAAACAGGCCGGCGAAAGTGATGTAACGCGTGCGAGTCTTGGCATCACTTACTTTCAAGATGTGATAGAGCGCAGCAAGCAAACCCGCGACAGCCACGATGATGACCACGCTTCGGAAAAACACCATGATTAGAACAGCTACCGTTATCGCGACTAGTGCAAACAGCCGCTGTTTGCTGCCGCGCTGAAGTAGTTCAAGCCCAAGCAGCAAAAGCATCAGGCCCAACAGGAACGGCATGTCTGTCAGGACTTGATAGCCGTAGCGGTAAAACGTTTCGTTCAACGCAAGCATGCAGACGACGATGACAGCGGTAGGGCGATCAAAGCGCACTTGAATCGTCCAGTATGTCAGCACAAGCACGGTTGCCATACTAAGCAGCATCAGCAGATCGATTGCGATGAAGTGATCGATTCCGAAGAGGCGGAACGTCGCGGCTGTGAGCCAGGCCAGCCCCGGCCGGATGGTGCTTTCCAAGCCGGTGGGGTGGGTGAAGCCCGAGCCTTCCGCGAGGTTGCGTGCGACTTCGACGTGGACGGCGGAGTCGGGGCCGATGCGCCACTGGCCGTTAAATCCAGCCAGCAGAACCAATGCAATGAAAAGCCATAACCACCACCTGCGGCGATCCACCCAGGTGAGTAATGCGTCAGATTGAAGGTGTATGTTATTCAACAGATTAAATTATCTTAAAATTGAATCATAACGCTAATAAATACAGACAGCCATCGTACACATGTCAGACTTTTATTATCTTCCAAGGGGTGGCACTTTCTTTTTCGCCGCAGCTTGTTATTAATACATCACCCAAGAGGTTACGGCGAGACATGGATAGCCAATCAACCTGGCCCGACAGCTCGAACCTGGCTTATGTGGAGGAGCTCTACGAGCTATACCTGCGCAATCCCGACGCGCTGGATGAAAGCTGGCGGGAGCACTTCAAACGCTGGGCCGGCTCAAATGGTCATACCCAAAGTGATGTTGCTATCAGCGATACCAAGACGATCAGACCGACATTCACACCTCGCAGTCTTTTTAATCCGGCGGGTGGATCGTTAGCGACAGGCAGTGACACCCGAAGCCAGCTCGACCTGCAACGGCTGCAGCACCAAGTCGGCAAGCTGGTTCGTTTGTATCGCGTCAGGGGGCACCGGGCTGCTGCGTTTGATCCACTTGGCCAAACACGCGAACAATTGATCGAGCTTGACCCGGCGTACTTCGGCTTCACCGATGCCGACATGTATACGCCGTTCCTCACCAGCTCGATCACGGGCCCGCCGACCGCGCGGTCGTTACGCACGATCATCGCCCACCTGCACAACACCTACTGCCGCCACATCGGCGCGCAGTTCATGCACATTGATGACATCGAAATCCGTGAATGGCTTCAGGAGCGGATGGAGAGCACGGAGAACCGGATTGAGCTAAGCCGGAAGCAGCAGGTGCGTATCCTGACCCGCCTGACCGACGCGACGATCTTCGAAGAGTTCATCCAGAAGAAGTTCATCGGCGCCAAGAGCTTCAGCCTGGAAGGGGCCGAGAGCCTGATCCCGCTGCTGGACCTGTCGCTTGAAAAAGCGGGGGGGCATGGGATCGAGGAAGCGGTTATCGGCATGGCCCACCGCGGCCGACTGAACGTGCTTGCTAACATCATCGGTAAGAGCCCGGCCAGGATTTTCCGCGAGTTTGAGGATGCCGATCCACAGCTTTATCTAGGCGGTGGTGACGTTAAATATCACTTGGGTGAATCGGGCGATTGGCGCACGCGCGGCGGACAAAGCATTCACCTGTCGCTCTGTTTCAATCCCAGCCACCTTGAGTTTGTGAATCCTGTCGTACTCGGTCGACTCCGTGCCAAGCAGGATCGACTCTTTGAAAAACGCGGCAAGGACCTGCGGCGGGGCGATAAAGGGCTTGCCATTCTGATTCATGGTGACGCCGCGTTCATCGGTGAAGGTGTCGTGCAGGAAACGCTGAACATGTCCGGCCTGCGCGGGTACAAAACCGGCGGGGCCTTGCACATCGTCATCAACAACCAGATCGGCTTCACGACAGGCATCGTCAGTGCGCGAACGAGCACCTACTGCACCGACATCGCAAAGATGCTGCAGATACCGATCTTCCACGTAAACGGCGAGCAGCCTGAAGCAGTGGCCCAGGTGGTCGATCTGGCGATGGACTTCCGTCAGAAGTTCGACCGGGACGTCGTGATCGATATGTACTGTTTCCGCAAACGCGGGCACAATGAGAGCGACGAGCCCAGTTACACGCAGCCCAAGATGTACAAGGCGATCCGCGAACACAAGGGCGTAAGAGAATCGTACCTGGGGCACCTGATGAAACTCGGCGGCGTCAGCGAGCATGATGCTGACCGTATTGCATTGCGTCGTACCGAGCTGCTGGAAAAAGAACTGATCTCGGCGCGTAGTGAATCTTACGTGCCTCAGAAGGAAGCGTTCGGCGGGGTATGGAAGGGCTTTGAGGGTGGGCCGGAAGATCCATCACGTGATCCTGACACGACCGTGCCTGTCGACTGTCTTTCAAGGCTGCTTGAATCGCAGACGCACACACCGGATGACTTCAAACTACATCCGAAGCTCAAGCGTTGGATCGCGGCGCGTCGGGAGATGGCGGAGGGCTCGCGCCGTTTGGATTGGGCGGCCGCGGAAGCGCTTGCATTGGCTTCACTATTAACCGACGGCGTGCGAGTGCGCATGTCCGGCCAGGATGCTCAGCGCGGCACGTTCAGCCAGCGCCATACGGTTCTGCATGATGCAGACGATGGGCACGACTACATCCCGCTGGCGAACCTTGACCCCAAGCAAGCATCCATCGAGATCTACAATAGCCCGCTTTCAGAGAACAGTGTGCTGGGTTTTGAATACGGCTATAGCCTTGACACGCCCGACGGGTTGACGATCTGGGAAGCGCAGTTTGGCGACTTCGCGAACGTTGCCCAACCAATCATCGACCAGTTCATCACAAGTGCGGAAGATAAATGGAATCGTTTGTCAGGCCTGGTCATGCTGTTGCCGCACGGCTTTGAAGGGATGGGGCCCGAACACTCTTCTGCGCGGCTCGAGCGGTTCCTGATGCTTTCTGCCGAAGACAATATCCAGGTTGTGAACCCGACGACGCCTGCACAGTACTTCCATCTGTTGCGGCGTCAGGTGATGCGCAAATGGCTTAAGCCGTTGATTGTGATGTCGCCTAAGAGTTTGTTGCGCCACCCCGGCGCTGCGTCGGATTTGGAAGAGTTAGCCTCCGGCGGTTTCGAGCGCGTATTACCTGACAGTCACGTCGGCGAAGGCAGAAAGATCAAGCGTGTGCTGCTGTGCTCCGGCAAGGTGTATTACGATCTGATCGAACGTCGAGAAGTGATCCACCGAGATGATGTGGCGATCATCCGTGTGGAGCAGCTTTACCCGTTCCCGTATGAGCAGCTTGAGCGAGTGTTGGCTGAGTATGACGGCGATGCCGAGGTGTTCTGGGTTCAAGAGGAACCGCGAAATCAAGGCGCCTGGCCGTTCCTGCGTATGCGGTTCTGTCCCGAATTCCTTGGGCGGTTCACGCTCAAGGGGATCGCCCGTGTGGAATCCGCCAGCCCCGCGACCGGTTCGCGTGCCGCGCACCTGATTGAGCAGGAACAGATACTGACCGAAGCGATCGGTCCGAAGCCGGTAGAGGAAGACGAATAGTTAAGTCTATAGCAGAAGCCCGGACCTTCGCTTCGCTCAGGACCGGCGTTGGAAAAATAAGATCGAATACCCGATACCCGATACCCGATACCCGATACCCGATACCCGATACCCGAGATAGATAACCATGCCCGTTGAATTGATAGTGCCTGAGGTCGGCGAATCCATCACCGAAGTCGCGATCGGCCGTTGGCTTAAAAAGACCGGCGAACGTGTCAGCAAGGACGATCCCATCGTCGAGATCGAGACCGACAAGGTCACGCTCGAACTGCCTGCTCCCGCTGATGGGACGATCGGTGAGTTGCTCAAGAAGCAGGGCGACGAGGCAGTAGTCGGCGAGACGATCGGCTACATGGAAGTGGGCGAAGGGGCGGCAGAAGCTGAAAGCAAACCCGCGCCGAAGCCTGAGTCGGAAGCTAAGACTGAAACTGAATCGAAGCCGGCATCCAAGAAGGACAAGAAGCCGCAAGCCAAGGCGGATCTTTCTTTGATCATGCCCGCCGCCAAGCGGCTAATCGATGAGCACGGCTTAGATGCAAGCAAGATCCGTCCGACCGGGCCCGGTGGCAGGTTACTGAAAGAAGACGTTAAAGCCTACCTCGATAGTCAGCCTAAGGCGGCGCCGAGTGCGCCGGCGATCAATACGCCGTCACAAGAATCTGTGAATGAATCGGTTGTCGGTCCGGACGAAGAAGCGGTGCCGATGACGCCGATGCGTAAACGTATCGCGGAACGGCTTATCCAGGCGCAGCAAACCGCGGCGCTGCTGACGACGTTCAATGAAGTCGATATGACGGCAGTCATGGAGTTGCGTAACCAATACAAGGATTCGTTCCAGAAGAAGTATGACATCAAGCTCGGTTTCATGTCTTTCTTTACCAAGGCGAGTATTGATGCACTCAAGCAGTTCCCCGCGGTGAATGCTGAAATCCGCGGCGCTGACATCATCTACAAGGATCACTACGACATCGGTATCGCGGTCGGTACGGGTAAGGGGCTGGTGGTTCCTGTCTTGCGTAATGCCGAGCGGATGAGTTTTGCCGAGATCGAAAAGGCGATCGCAGGTTTCGGCCAGAAGATCAAGGACAACAAGCTGTCGCTGGAAGATTTGCAGGGCGGCACGTTCACGATCACCAACGGCGGTATCTTCGGTTCGTTGCTTTCCACGCCGATCGTAAACCCACCACAATCCGCGGTGCTTGGCATGCACGCGATCCAACGCCGACCCGTGGCTGTAACCAAGGATGGCAAGGAAACTATCGAAGTGCGTCCGATGATGTATGTGGCGTTGACGTACGATCACCGATTGATTGACGGCCGCGAGGCGGTCAGCTTCCTCGTCCGCATCAAACAGGCGCTGGAAGACCCGGCGCGGATGTTGATGGAAGTGTGATTGATAAGCCGTTAGCTATCTGCACAGAAACCCGGCCCCTCGCTTCGCTCAGAACCGGCGTTGGTACGATATAGAATCCGATACCCGATACCCGATACCCGATACCCGATTATCATGGCTAATACTACTCACGATCTGATTATCATTGGCGCCGGACCGGGCGGTTATGTTGCGGCGATTCGCGCTGCTCAGCTTGGGCTCGATGTTGCCTGTGTCGACAAGAACAGCCAACTCGGTGGGACATGCCTGCGCGTTGGGTGTATTCCCAGCAAGGCGCTGCTTGAATCCAGCCATCTTTATGAAAAGACCAGCAAGCACCTCGGTGTCCACGGCATCAAGGTTAAGGACGTGTCGCTGGATGTTTCGGCGATGCTCGCCCGTAAGGATAAAGTTGTACAGACACTATCAGGCGGGATCGCGGCTTTATTCAAGAAAAACAAGATCACGCACTACCAGGGGCTTGGCTCGATCAATGAGGACAAGTCGGTCACCGTCACGGATGAAGCGGGCAAGCAGCAAACGATCGTCGCCGAGAACCTCATCATCGCGACCGGTTCACGCCCCGCGACGCTTCCCAATGTGGATATCAGCAAGGACCGGATCGACACCAACACCGATGCGCTCAGTTATGACAAGCCACCTAAGCATTTAGCGGTCATCGGTGCGGGGTACATTGGATTGGAGATCGGCTCGGTCTGGCGTCGGTTGGGCAGCAAGGTCACAGTGCTCGAATACCTGGACCGCGTGTTACCCGGCATGGATGCGGAGCTTGCGAGACACGCGCATAAGATGCTGGCTCGACAAGGACTCAACTTTGAACTCAAGAGTCGTGTAACAGGTGTCAAGGCGAACAAGCAGAGCGTGACCATCGAACGTGAAGGCGCTGAACCCGTCAAGGCGGATCGGGTACTGGTCGCTGTCGGACGTGCCCCTTTTACCGAGGGGTTGGGTGTCGATGAAATAGGCATCGAGCGTGACGACAAGGGGTATATCATCGTTGACGATGATTACCGCACGAGCGTTGGCAATATCTACGCGATCGGAGATGTCATTCCCACGGCCATGCTCGCGCACGTGGCGGAGGAAGAGGGCATTGCTTGTGTAGAGAAGATCGTCAACGGTCACGGCCATGTGAACTACAAGGTCATCCCGGCCGTGGTCTTCACCGATCCTGAGATCGCCTGCGTGGGTAAATCGGAGAGCGACCTTAAGGATGAGGCCCACGAATACAAGAAGGGGATGTTCTACTTCAAAGGTAATGGCCGGGCCCACGCGATCGATGGGGCGGACGGTTTTGTGAAGATCGTGGCGGACAAGAAGACCGAGCGAGTTTTAGGTGTGCATATCATCGGCCCCGATGCCGGGTCTTTGATTGCCGAATGTGCAGCAGCTATGGAATACGGAGCCACTGCCGAGGACATATACCGGACCTGCCACGCCCATCCGACACTTTCCGAGGCGGTCAAAGAAGCCGCCCTGGCGGTCGACGACAGAGCGATCCACGCCTGATTCCAACAGGCGCTAAGGCACCAAGTGGGTTGGTATAAGCGGTATTCGGGAATTCTCATATAAATTTCATAATAATTGGGGCTTGACATCTTGCCCCGATTTATTATCATCAGATGAATTAAATAGACCGGGTACCGAGCAAGCGGTACGAACCTCGGTCAAATTTTTCTATAAATATCTAATTGGAAAGATATTGCGGATGGTCTTGCTGGCCCCCCGACAACGTGCGATCCTCAGGATGGTCTACCGACACGCTCAGGTGAGTCGGTCGGATCTACATGAGCTGACGGGGATTCGGCTGAACACCATCGGTAACGAAACGGCTGTTTTACTGGATCGGCAGATCCTGCGGGAATGCATCGTGCAGGCTCATGGTCGAGGACGGCCTCGTGTGCCTCTGGAGATCGATCCGCAGTCCTGCCACGTGCTTGGGCTGGCGATGAACCGTGGCGGTGTCGAGGTCGGCCGTGTGAACCTGCTGGGCAAGTTAATGGGGGAGCCCATTGCCCGTGTGACGCAGGGCCGGACAGAGACACTGCATACCGCAGTAGAGCTGCTGCAGGATCAACTTTCTGCTCAAACACTGGCGGTGGGCCTGACTGCACCCGGTTTTATTGATCTGAAAACGAGCCAGATGCTGTTCAGCCCGACGGTGCCTTCGGGCAAGCCGGTGAGTCTGATGCCGATCTACGATGCTGCCGGGAGCGTGCCGATCGCGCTGGAGAACGACGCGGTGGCGCTGGCTGCCAGATGGGCGTTATCACACCGTGTTGATGCGGAATCCGGTGGTGATGTGTTGATCGTTCGGTTGGGTGACGGCCGACTTGGTTCGACGTTGTTGATTAATGGTCAGCCGAATCGCGGCAGTGTTACCGGCGCGAACGAGCTTGGGCACACACGGCTGCCCGTGGAAGCGCCCGTCTGTTTCTGTGGCCAGGTTGGTTGTCTTGAACGCATCTTCTCCACTGAGTATCTGAGCCTGATCAATGGCTCGGACACCTGCCTGGCGGATCGTGCGGCCAACTATGACGGCTCGGATAAAGCAGTGAACCGGATGCTGGGCCTGCTGGCGACAGGTTTATCCAACGCGGTGAACTTCACACGTGTCAGCCGGCTTGTGCTTGCCAGTGAATTGACCACTTGTGAAGCATTTACCACAGCATTGACCGAACGTGTGCGTGCGATGACGCTGAGCCAACTGGAGCAGCGCCTTCGGATAGACCTGTGGGACCGGACCGAATCGCAGCCTTCGCGCATCGCTGCGAGCCTGGTGCTTGCACACTTTTACACAAGCCGGTGGGCGTCGCTGATGACGGTCGGTGGCGAGGTGCGCGATACTGAAAACCAGAACCAAATCCAACAACTTCAAGTAACGGACTAAACATTCAACCTTTAACCAGAACCTGATTAGAACTGATTCATAAGACAGAAGGGCGGACAACGATGATCGACAACGATCCAGAAAGATGTATGTACGAGAACATTCCTACCAGGGTATTTGAGAACTCGTCCCAGGTCAGCCGGATGGTTGCCCGTGAGATCTCGGACCTGATCCGTAAACGTGCCGCTGAAGGCAAGATGGCGGTGTTGGGGCTGGCGACCGGCTCCAGCCCGACCGAGGTTTACGATGAGTTGATCAAGCTTCATAAGTACGAAGGTCTGTCGTTTAAGAACGTGATCACTTTCAACCTGGACGAGTACTACCCGATGCAGCCCCATGAGCTGCAGAGCTACGTCCGGTTCATGAAGGAGCACCTATTCGACCACGTTGATATCGATCCGGACAACGTGCACATCCCCGATGGCACGCTCAGCATTGAAGATATCCCTCACTTCTGCAAGTCGTACGAACAGGCGATCGAAGACGCCGGCGGGATCGACATCCAGTTGCTGGGGATCGGCCGAACGGGCCACATCGGCTTCAACGAGCCGGGTTCGAGCAAGGTCAGCCGCACACGTCTGATCTGGCTGGACCCACTCACACGTCAGGACGCCGCGAGCGACTTCTTCGGCGTGGAGAACGTGCCGTATAAGGCCATCACCATGGGTGTCAAGACCATCATGAACGCGAAGAAGGTCTACCTGATCGCGTTCGGTGAAGGCAAGGCCCCGATCCTGCGCCAGGCCATCGAGGGACAGATCACCGATCATGTCGCGGCCAGTTATCTGCAGGAACATCCTAACGCGATGATCTGCATGGATGCCGCTTCGTCCGCGAAGCTGACCCGTTTCCAGACGCCTTGGAAGTGTGGCACGGTTGATTGGACGCGGCAGCAGATCCGCAACGCCGTGATCTGGCTGGCGATGAAGACCGAGAAAGCCATCCTCAAACTGACAGACGAAGACTACAACGCCAACCACCTTCAGGACCTGCTGGCTGAGCACGGCCCGTCCTATGAAATCAACCGTCTTGTCTTCCGTGCGATGCAGACAACGGTCTGCGGCTGCCCCGGTGGTCTGGTTGAGGGTATGCCGATTCAATTGGCCGGCCCACGTGATACGACCAACGACGTCGTGCCCAAGCGCGTACTGATCTTCTCGCCCCACCCGGACGATGATGTGATCTCCATGGGCGGCACGTTCATTCGTCTTGTCGACCAGGGCCACGAAGTGCACGTTGCGTATCAGGTGTCCGGCAGCATTGCTGTATTTGATGAAGACGCGATCCGCTTCGCTGACTTCGCTTCGGATTACAACCACTTGTTCGGTATGGACAGCAACGAAGCCCAGAAGATCGAGGATCACATCGAGGAATTCCTCAGGCAGAAAAAGCCGGGCCAGGTCGATTCGGAAATCGTCCAGAACATCAAGGCGTTGATCCGTCGCGGCGAAGCCCGTGCGGCTGCCCGTTACTGCGGCGTGCCCAGCGAGCGTGCTTACTTCCTCGACTTGCCGTTCTACGAGACCGGCACCGTGCGCAAGAAGCCGATCGGTGAGGAAGATATCAAGATCACGATGGACCTTCTCGAGAAGGTCAAGCCTCATCAGGTATACGCGGCCGGCGACTTATCCGACCCGCACGGCACACACCGTGTCTGCCTCGCTGCGATCTTTGAAGCGATGCGTCGGCTCAAGGACCAGAAGTGGGTGCAGGACTGCGAACTGTGGATGTATCGCGGCGCCTGGCAGGAATGGGAACCTCAGCAGATCGAGATGGCGGTCCCGCTGTCGCCGAAGGAATTGGAGCGCAAGCTCAACGCGATCTTCAAGCACGAATCGCAGAAAGACAAAGCGTTGTTCCCGGGTATTGACACACGTGAGTTCTGGGAACGTGCAGAGCAACGCAACCGCGAGACCGCCAAGATCTACGACAAGCTCGGCCTGGCCGAGTATGAAGCGATGGAAGCGTTTGTTCTCTGGAAGGGTTTGAACGAAGAATCCGACCACTCGGTCAAGAAAAACAACAGCCAGTCTGTGAAGGCCGGCTCGTAACAGAGTTATGTACCACGGGTCGATGCGACCCGATCAGTTATTGTCACACTTTACTACCACTGGAGTGAGTTACGATGGAAGTTATTATCAAGCCGACTTATGACGAAATCAGCAAGGCCGCCGCTCTGCAGATCGCAGAGGTGGTCAACCGTAAGCCCAACGCGGTGCTCGGGCTGGCAACCGGTTCCACACCGTTAGGCGTGTACAAGGAACTGGCCCGCATGCACAAGGAAGAAGGCCTGGACTTCTCCCGCTGCACCACGTTCAACCTCGACGAGTATGTTGGTCTGCCGATCAGCCACGATCAGAGCTATCACTACTTCATGCATGAAAACTTCTTCAAGCACGTCAACGTTCCCGAATCGAACATCCATGTTCCTTCAGGCACAACGAGCAACTTCAAAGCTTTCTGCCAGTGGTATGAGCAGCGTATCGTGGAATGCGGCGGGATCGATATCCAGATCCTCGGCATCGGTTCAGACGGCCACATTGCTTTCAATGAGCCTACCAGCTCGCTGAGTTCTCGCACACGGCTCAAAACCCTGGCCAAGCAGACGATCGACGATAACGCTCGTTTCTTCGATAAGGTCGAGGACGTGCCGATTTATGCGATCACCATGGGCGTCGGGACCATCCTCGAGGCTGATGAAGTCATCCTGCTGGCCAGCGGCAAAGGCAAGGCCAAGTGCATCGCCGAAGCAATTGAAGGCCCGGTCTGCTGCATGAACACCGCCAGTGCATTGCAGATGCATCCCTACACGAAGTTCTACATCGACAGCGATGCCGCTTCGGAACTGAAGATGCGTGAATACTACGACTGGATCCAGATGAAGAAGCCCGGCGCGCCGCAGGCGTAAAACAGACAGACTGAACTGACGGAGCCCGGATGTCGAATGTACGAACGCCGTACTTCGACATTCGGGCATTCGTCATTCGTCATTCGTGCATTTACATAAACCTCAGCCATGCATTTGGAGGATTACACAGCATGGGTATCGTCGACAATTTTGTTGAAAAAGCCAAGGGGATGTCACGTTCGGTCGTGCTACCGGAAGGCCATGACGAGCGGATCATGCAAGCCGCAAGACAGATCAAGGACCAAGGGATCGCCGAGCCGATCCTTTTGGGCAAAGAAGAAGAGATCAAGGCTGCCGCGGAGCAGGGCGGTGTCTCGCTGGACGGTATCAAGACCATTGACCCGAAGACCAGCGACAAACTCGAAGCCTACACCGAAGCCTACGCCAAGGCCCGCGACATGAAGTCAGGCATTGCGCAGCGTATGGTTAAGCGTGCGCTTTTCTACGGCGGCATGATGGTTGCGCAGGGCGATGCGGATACGCTCGTTGCCGGCGTCGCCAACGCGACCGCGACCGTGATTCAGGCGGGCGCGCTGACCGTCGGATACGCACCCGGCATCGAAACGGCCAGCAGCTTCTTCCTGATGGTTGTTCCCGACTTCCAGGGCACAAAGGATAAGCCGTTCATTTATGCCGACTGCGCGGTAAACATCCAACCGAACGCGGCCGAACTTGCGGACATCGCGTTGGCCAGCCACGCCAGCGGCGAGAAGCTCCTGGGTGAGCCTGCACGCACCGCAATGCTTTCGTTCTCGACTAAGGCAAGCGCCGCACATGATGACATCGACAAGGTCACCAAAGCGTTGTCGATCGTAAAGCAGCGCGCCGCTGATTTGATGATCGATGGCGAGTTCCAGGCCGACGCAGCGATCATCGGCAAGGTCGCCGCGAAGAAGGTTAAGGAGCCCAGCGAAGTTGCCGGCCAGGCGAACGTGCTGATCTTCCCCGACCTCGACGCGGGCAACATTGCATACAAACTGACGCAGTACATGGCCGGTGCAGCGGCGATCGGGCCGTTCCTACAGGGTTTTGCCAAACCGATCAGTGATTTATCTCGCGGCGCAAGCGCTTCGGACGTCGTCGCAACCACCGCTATCTGCATTGCTATGACATAACAATTAGACCTGCCCGGCCAGGCCGGGGCGTACCACAACAGGAGCCAGACACATGATTGTGTTGGTAGTTAACTGCGGCAGTTCGTCGATCAAGTTTCAAGTCTTCGACATGCCTGAGCAACGCGTTATCGCTAAAGGCATGGTTGACCGTATAGGCAACGAAGGCTCGGCTCTGATCTACGAACACGACGGCAGTAAAAACAAGATTGAAAAGCCCGTGCCGGACCATGACACCGGTATGGATATTATTCTCGAGGCGCTGGTCGATCCCAATGACGGCGTCATCAAAGACATTAATGAAATCAAAGCCGTGGGACACCGTGTCGTTCATGGCGGTGAAGCGTTTACCGGTTCGGTCGTGATCAACGACGAGGTGATCGCCTCGATCGACAAGGTCGCCGACCTGGCGCCGCTTCACAATCCACCGAACCTAACCGGTATCCGTGCCGCGCAGCACGCGATGCCGAACGTCCCACAGATCGCGTGTTTTGATACCGCTTTCCACACGACCATTCCCGAGGTCGCGTACATGTATGCTCTGCCGTACGAGTTGTATGAGAAGTACGGCGTCCGTCGCTATGGATTCCACGGCACCAGCCACCGCTGGGTCGCGCGAAAAGCGGCGGAGATGCTCGGAAAAGGAAAATATGATATCAACTGTATCACCTGCCACCTCGGCAACGGCAGCTCAATCGCCGCTGTCAGCAAGGGCAAGAGTGTGGATACCTCGATGGGATTGACGCCGTTGGAAGGCGTTCCCATGGGGACACGCACCGGTGACTTTGATCCGGCGATCTTGTTCTACCTGGCGGGTAAAGGCTATTCCGTCGCGGATATGAACAAGTTGTGCAACAAGCAGTCCGGCGTGCTGGGGATATCCGGCACGTCTAACGACATGCGCACCCTCACCGAGAAAGCGGCAGAGGGTGATAAACGGGCTCGGCTTGCGTTGGATGTTTTCGCCTACCGGATCAAGAAGTACATCGGTGCATACACCGCTGCCCTGGGCACACTGGATGCTGTGGTCTTCACCGGCGGGATCGGTGAAAACGCTGCAGATATCCGTGCCGCGATCTGCTCTAACCTCGACCAGATCGGCGTTGAACTGGATGCGGCGGCGAACCAGGCCGCGAAAGGTGCATCCAAGATCAGTTCCGACGCCAGTAGAGTTGCGGTGCTGGTGATACCAACAAACGAAGAGGCGGCTATCGCCATCGATACCTATGAAATGAGTCAAGCCTGACTGAAAGGTAATGAGTTATGAGTAAGAATTATCAAACGCTGACGGCAAGTCAGATCGAGCAACTCAAGGCACAGGGTTGCCGGTTCGTCGGGGGTGCCAAGGTCTCGGTCGCCGACGGATTCGATCCGGCACGTGTGTACGATGTTGTGTTCGAGGGCGAAGTGAAGATCGGCTCGTTGGCCGGTAACGTCACTTGTGCCTCGGGCATCGAGCGTCCCAGCGGCATCGAGGAAGCGACGCTGATCAACTGCACGGTCGGTGACAATGCCCGTATCGCCCGCATCGGTTCGCACATCGCTAATTACTGCATCGGTGACGGTGCGTGCATCGAGGATGTCGGTGTGCTGCAGACCAATCCCGGTGCGACGTTTGGCAACGGCGTGGAGATCGAAGTCCTCAACGAGGGCGGCGGTCGAGAGATCAAGCTCTTCAACGAGATGTCCAGCCAGTTTGCATACCTTCTGTGTCTGCATCGCTACAAGCCCAACTTCATCAAGAAGCTTGAGGCTTACGCTGAGCAAGCTATTGCAGCAGTGAAGTCCGACACCGGCACGATCGGCGCTGGTGCGAAGATCGCAGGCGTGTCACGCATCGTTGATGTGAATATCGGCGCGGCCGCGACTGTCTGGGGTGCTGATGCACTGGTCAACGGCACGATCCTCTCCGATCCCGCGGCGCCGACGTTGATCGGCGACGCGGTCCAGGCCCACGGCTTTATCATCGGTGAAGCATCCAAGGTCACCGAAGGCGCGATCGTCAGCAAGAGCTTCGTCGGCCAAGGTTGTCAGATAGGTAAGCAGTACTCGGCGGAAGGTTCTGTTTTCTTCGCTAACTGCGAAGGCTTCCACGGCGAGGCATGCAGCATTTTCGCCGGGCCTTACACCGTAACTCACCATAAGTCCACGCTGCTGATCGCCGGCATGTTCAGCTTCTACAACGCGGGCAGCGGTACCAACCAGTCCAACCACATGTACAAGCTAGGTCCCGTCCACGAGGGCAAGCTCGAACGCGGCTGCAAGACCGGCAGCTTCAGCTACATGATGTGGCCCTGCCGCGTCGGTCCGTTCTCCGTTGTGCTGGGTAAGCACACACGCACGTTCGACCTGTCGGACCTGCCGTTCAGCCACATTGAAGCGGCTCACGATGGTCGCTGCATGGTCGTGCCCGGCCTGAACCTTTCGACCGTCGGCACCGTCCGCGACGGCGCGAAGTGGCCCGCACGTGACCGCCGCAAGGAAGGCTTCAAGCGAGACCGTATTACGTTCGACGTCTTCTGCCCGCTCGTTGTCGGCCGGATGATCAACGGCCACGACCGGATCAAGGCTTTAATGGACAAGACCGACAAGTCCGTCGACACCGTCACGATCGAAGGCGCGCAGGTGAAGCGCGTACTGCTGCGTGGCGGCGTAAAGTACTACCGCTCGGGTATCTACACCTACTTGCTCGAGAAGATCGTTGCACGCATCGAAAAGGCGGTCGAGAAGGGCGAATCGCTGGACAAGGCATTGGCAGCTGCGCCGGATGCCGTCTACAGCAAGAAGTGGGTCGACATCGGTGGCCAGATGATGCCAGCCGATCGACTCAATAGCTTGTATGCGGATGTCGAGTCGGGCAAGGTTGCTGACCTTGCTGGATTCAACAAGGCGCTCGATGCGATCCTTGCCGCGTATGATGAAGATGAGTGGGCCTGGGTGCTCGAAGCATACAAGCATGTCTTTGAGACCGAGCTCAAGGCTGATGACGCTGAGAAACTTGCCGATCAGTTGCTGACCGATCAGAGTAAGTTCCTGAAGCTGATCCTGATCGACGCCGGCAAGGAATTCGACACGGTGACGCAGGTCGGCTTCGGCCAGGATGGTTCGCCGGACGACGTGGCTGCCGACTTCGAAGCGGTTCGCGGCACGTACGACGGCAACAAGTTCGTCAAGCAGATGCAACAGGCCATTGAGGACCTGGGCACCCGTATCGAGAAACTGAAAAAATCGTTGACTGTCAACGCTTAAACCCGAGAGGAGCTATACGTTATGTCAGACACCCTAGCACGTGTTAAAAAGGTTACCGCCGAGACCCTTAAGGTCGATGAATCGATGGTCAAGGACGATTCACGCTTTGTGGAAGACCTTGGCGCCGAATCGATCCAGAGCGTCGAGTTGGTCGCTGCGTTTGAAGAAGAATTCGATATCGAGATGGACGAGCAGGGCGCCTTGGGCGTGAAGGACATCAGCTCGGCTGTCGCGTTTATCGAAAAGCACCTGTAATCAGGCAATAACCTGTTTCTTCTCCGAAACCCCTGTCGAAAGGCGGGGGTTTTTCGTTTGCCGCTTTGTGCCGGTATATTGGTGGAACCCCACCCTCCCGGGTGGGGCTGTTGTTTCGGAATTTGACCCGAGTCCGGTTTGCGTAGACTGTGTTAACCGACCATGCCTTACGAAGCGATCGATCCAAACCATATCTGTGTCCTGCCGCTTGCCAAGCGCAAGAGCTATATCCAGATCGAGCAGGACGCGATCGATCCGTCTGCTCCGCCACCAGAACCCGGCGCGATGCGAGGCCAGGTCGAACGTTTGGCAGACCGTATTCGCAAGGCACGCGAACGCAACGCATCAGTCATGCTCGTTTACGGGGCACACGTTATCAAGAATGGCTGCGGCCCATTGGTCAATGCACTGTTGGAGACGGGTCTCATCACACACCTTGCCACACAGGGCGCGGGCATCATCCACGATTGGGAGTTTGCTTATCACGGCAAGTCCAGCGAGTCCGTCCGTGACAACACCCCTAAGGGGCGGTTCGGTACATGGGACGAGACAGGCAGATACCTGAGCCTGGCAGCGCTGATCGGTGCGGCTGAAGGTATCGGCTGGGGTGAAGCGGTGGGGCGGCTGGTTTACGAAGAGGGCTACACGCTGCCCGAGCCCGAGGCACTAGCTAAACAGATTACTGATAATCCCGCGGATTCATTGACCGCCGCCCGGGCCGATTTGCTTACCGCAATGAAGCGATTCAATCTACCTGCCGGCAGGCACAAGGTCGAGCATCCTTATAAGAAGTTCGCCGCACTTGCCGGCTCTTTCCAGCATAAGGTCCCGCTGACCGTACATCCGGGCATCGGCTACGACATCATCACCAATCACCCGATGTTTCACGGCGGAGCGATAGGGCGGGCCAGCGCGACAGATACACGCATCTTCGCTCAAGGCGTTAAGAACCTTTCCGGCGGGGTATACCTCAGCGTCGGTTCGGCGATCATGAGCCCGCAGGTGTTCGAAAAGGCGATGAGTCTTGCGAATAATCTGCTCACGCAGGAGGGTAAGTGTGTAGAGAACCATCACATGACCGTGGTCGACCTGCAGGACTCCGGCGGCTGGGACTGGACCCGGGGCGAACCACCCAAGGACAGCCCCGCGTATTACCTGCGGTTCTGCAAGAGCTTTGCCCGGATGGGTGGTACACTCGATTACATCTGCGGCGACAACCGTGTCGTCCTGGCTAATCTGTTGGACCGCCTGCGATAAACAGCAACAGTATTAAAAGAAGTATTTAAAACCAACGATATGAATGAACTCAACGCCAAAGACTTCCTCGAACGAAACATCGCGGATACGGTACGGACGATCCAGAATCTCAGCCAGCATACTGAGGCTCTGGGGCATGCGGCACAAATCATCGCGGATGCTCTTCTGGCGGGCAATAAGCTGCTGATCTGTGGTAACGGGGGGAGTGCCGCCGATGCCGGGCATATCGCGGCCGAGATTGTGGGGCGGTTTGTCCAGGATCGTAAGGGTTATCCCGCAATCGCCCTGACCGAGTCGCCTAGCACGCTGACTGCGGTAAGTAACGACTATGGCTTCGATAATATTTTTGCCCGCCAGGTACAGGCCTACGGCCGACCCGGAGACGTGCTGCTGGTACTCACAACCAGCGGGAATTCACCCAATATCGTTCGTGCCTTAGAAGAGGCCAAATCGTTGAATCTGGCGACTTTGGCGTTTCTGGGTAGGGATGGCGGGAAAGCCCATGGGATGGCCCAGGTCGAGATTATCGTTCAGAACGACGCTTCTGCTAGGATTCAGGAGGCCCACCAGGTGCTTTACCACAGTATGTGCGAGGTTATCGATACTATGCTCTGTAACGAATAATTACTGATTTTTAACCCGATAACAGGTAATTGGACGTGGACTTTTCGGGCCCAAATCGTCGATATCAGTAGTGACAGGTGGAAAGATAGGCTATAATGTCCGACCGTAGAACTGGGGTATTAGTACGACCATGCAGAGGTGTAAAGCCATCATGAAGTCGAATGTAAAACAATCACGCTCTGATCGAACGATCGCCCGCGAGGGATATTCGTTTATCGAGATGCTGGTGATGATCGTTGCTCTGGGCATCCTCATGGTGCTGCTGCTGCCATCATTCCGAGGCGTGCGTTCCGCATCTCGGCAGATCGGCTGCTCGATCCAGCTCAAACGCATTGATGATGGTTTGAACCAATACGCTGACGACAATGACAGCCTCTACACCATCGCGGGCGGTTTGGTCCCGTGGGAGGAAGTTGATCCTGAAACCAAGATGCCGTCCTGGATGCAGCAGGTGGTTGCTTATCTGCCGGAGAAGGATGTGCTCTCAGGCTGCGGTGCTTATCCGCTGAAAAGCCCGTTCCACTACTTCCTCGGTGCCCGTGCCGCTTATATTGACGCCGGCGAGCAATTTGCTGCCGTCGACCGCGAGAAGGTTCGCTTCCCCGACAGCTTCGTTATCACCGGCGACAACAACTTCAGCGGCTTCAGTGACCTCGGCCCGCTGACCGACGCTGACAAGGATGACTACACATTCCTGACTCAGGTCTTTGCTCAGGATGATGACCACTGGGCGCCGCATCATGACGGGATGTTGAACACCGCGTTCGCCGACGGACACATTGCCGTTTTCGATGCATTTGACCCTGATCGGATGACCTATCGCTACGAGACGATGTCTCCGTATTGATCTGGATCAGCCGCGGATCACACCATTATCTGAACTATATAACCTAATGGTTAGCCCGTGCGGGTGCACGCGGTTTAACCTTTTTCGCTTACGTTGCGATGTCGGTGCAATTTAGCAACGTCCGCGCAAGGTTATACCCACATGGTTTAACGAATGATTCTGTTATCGGTAGGCCGGTTCGGGTTATAACGGTAACCGTGTGATTACCGGACAGTAAACCTTTTATATAGTAGGCAAGCCCCACCTCAGACCTCCTACTCTCTTGCCGATATTCCTCAGGAAGTAGTCGAGAGTTATCACGGCTGCTTGTGAAGGAGGAGGCTATGTTGGAACCGGGTGAAGGGACCGACACCAGAAAGTTATTAAAACTGGGACCAGTGGAAACCATGATCGGGCCGATTCTCGGCACGATGGTAGCCGCAGTTCTGGTTGGCCTGTGCTTAATGGGCTGGTGGTCCGTGCGCGCTGAGCGAACCGCCGTGGTCAGTGCGAGTACGGCCCGTATCGTTTCAATCTCACAACTACTGGCCGACAGTTCTCATGCAATGCTGTCTGATGGCGATCTGACGGCGACTCGAAGATTGCTTGCCGAATCCGCCAATCAGGCTGCATTTGAAGTTTGCCGAATCGAACTACCCGATGGCTCCATTCTTGCGGATATGGACCCCGCCAATGCTACTGTCAGCGCGTTACCCGATACTTGGGAAGGCGGACCAGCCACGGATGAGGTCACCCAGCATGTCGACGATGCTACCTTGACGATCGTCTACCCGATACAACTGCCCGGCCGTGGGACGGTGATCCTGCGTGTTGCCGCACCAACCGGTGAATCTACTTGGGAAGCGGGGATGACTTCTGTGGTTACCGCGGGAATCATCGGCGCGATCCTCATCCTGTTCATGTTCCTATGGCGGCCTGCCAAATCACGTGTCGTGCCTTACGCCATGATCCGTGAAGCCCTGTTGTCTCTGGAACGAGGTGAAGTGGATGCCAAGGCACTGAAGATCAGCGATGCGATGGGACCCGAGGCACAGGTCTGGAACCGCCTGGTGCAGCAGCGCGACGAAGAAGACAGAGCCAGCATGCTGGAGAGAGCGCTGGACTCAGCCGCCAGCGGTCAGACCGGTGCGGGTTCGTTCGGGTTGATCGGGGACGCATTGTGGCATGGCGTCGTCATGATCAGTAGTGCCAGGCGCATTACCTATGCCAACGGTGCCGCGGCGGTGCTGCTGAAGTCATCACGTGACAACCTGGTGAGTAGTGAAGTAAATGATGTCTTTGATGATGAGCAGGTCGTCAATGCGATCAATGAGGTGATTCATAATGCTGACGGTCGACGGCGTACGATCAACGTCGAGCATGATAATCACGGCCGGATCGAAGCGCTTCGATACAGCATCCGTGTCACGGGTGAAGGCGCCGGCAGGAGTGTTCTGGTTGTCATCGAAGATATCACTCAGAACCGTATCGCAGAGGAGACACGCCGTAACTTTGTAGCACAGGTTGCCCACGAATTACGTACACCGCTGACGAATATCAGCCTGAACGTCGAAGCCGCAGTAGACGACGGCGAGGAAGATGCCGAGTTACGCGGTCGCTGTCTGAACGTGATCAATCAGGAAACGCAGCGCCTTGCCCAGGTGGTCAACGACATGCTCTCGGTCTCTGAGATAGAGGCCGGCTCGATGACACTGCGCCACGACGATATCCGTTTGGATGATCTTTTTGAAACGATCGGACACGACTTCCGTCAGCAGGCAGAGGACAAACAGATCAGTCTTAAATTCGACTTGCCACCCAAGCTGCCTGTCATCCAGGGAGACCGCGACAAGCTGGCGATCTCTTTGCATAACCTGATAGGCAATGCAATCAAGTATTCATCCGCCGGTGGTGAAGTGACTGTTTCGATCACCGCTGATAACGGCAAAATCACCATTGCGATCAAGGATAAAGGCATCGGGATCGACAAGGACGAGTTGGAGAAGGTCTTCGACCGGTTCTATCGAGCCAAGGATAGCCGTGTATCTGAGATCGTCGGCACCGGACTTGGTTTGCCAATCGCTCGAGAAATCGTGCGCCGTCATGGCGGTGATATCGAGGCGAGCTCCGAACTGAATCAAGGCAGTACGTTCACGCTCTACCTGCCATACAACGCAGAGGCGGCATAAATAGCAATGCAGATCAACGAGCAGACACAAGGAGCGGTGACAGTGCTTGAGCCGGACGGCGCGTTGACACAAGACGACGCCGAACAGTTCAAGAACAAACTCACCGAGGTGCTTGCGGAGAGTTCGGGCCGTGTGGTTGTGGACCTGACGAAGGTGCCGTTCGTTGATAGCCGGGGACTTGAGGTATTAGTCGAAGCCAATGACACACTGGCAGCGGGTGGCCGCGCACTGAAACTGTGTGCGATCAACGAAACCATCCGTGAAATCCTGGACCTAACCGGACTAGGCAATCGCTTTGACCACTTTGATGACACGAACTCAGCGTTAAGGAGTTTCCATTGAACGAGCAGGGGCACAGACCTCGCCTGGGTGAGGCGCTGATTGAAGCGGGTGCTCTTTCCAAAGAGCAACTCGCTCGTGCTCTTGCTGCGCAGAAAAACACCGGCGCGATGCTCGGTGAAGTGCTTGTTGATCAGGGAGTGGTCAATCCCAATGTCCTGATCAATGCCCTTGGAAGATGTCAGGGCATCAAAGGTTGTGTGCTGAGACACGGCCTGATCGATCCGGCACTATTAAAAGATATCGGTGATGAAGAGGCCCGTCGGCTGAAAGTCATCCCGATGTTTCGCATCCACGACACAATGACCGTCGCGATGGCCGAGCCGCAGAGTCTGCCGACGATCGACCGTCTTAGCCGACTCACCGGTTGCAAGATCCGCCCCGTCCTGGCGATGGAATCGAACATCCTCGAGTTCGTCAAGAAGTATGCCGGCGGTGATGTCGACGTTGATGCGTTCTTGACTTCGCTGGTGGAATCCGATGTCGAAGTAGTCGAACGTGAAACGATCGATGAAGGGCCGACTACCGACCTGGACCAGATGGTCGAGGGCAGCCCGATCATCAACCTTGTGAATGTTGCTTTGCTGACCGCGATCCGTGACAAAGCCAGCGACATCCACATTGAGCCTGACAAGAAGGGCACGCGCATCCGTTACCGCATCGACGGCCTGTTGCGCGACCTGATGAAGCCGCCGCCGGGTATGCACGCCGCGATCGTATCGCGTGTCAAAGTCATCGGGAAGATGGACATTGCCGAAAAACGCTTGCCACAGGAAGGCCGCGTCCGTCTCGTTGCCGAAGGACGCGAGATCGATCTGCGTGTCTCCAGCATGCCAACGCTACTCGGTGAGAAACTGGTGGTGCGTGTCTTGGATAAGGCCAATCTTCATGTGAAGATGGAGGACCTTGGCATCCGTCACGACGGGCTGGAAGCATTTAAACGTATGCTCCGTCAGCCACACGGACTTGTGCTGGTTACCGGCCCGACCGGTAGCGGCAAAACCACCACGCTCTATTCAGCGCTCGATCTGCTGCGCAGCCCGGAACGAAATATCGTGACGGTTGAAGACCCGGTTGAATATCAGATGGACCTGATCAATCAGATACACGTGCAGGATTCGATCGGCCTCAGCTTCGCCGCCGCACTGCGAAGTATTCTGCGTCAGGACCCGGACATCATCATGATCGGTGAGATCCGTGACGAGATTACAGCGCGTGTCGCTGTTCAGGCCGCGTTGACCGGCCACCTCGTTCTGGCCACGCTGCATACCAATGATGCGCCGGGTGCCGTTGCGCGTCTGTTGGACATGAATGTCGAGCCATATTTGCTATCCAGCGCGATCAACGGTGTGGTTGCGCAGCGTCTGTGCCGAACAATCTGTTCAGGGTGTCGAACCAAGTACTACCCGGCTGAGCACGTGCTTCAGGATGCGGGGATCGAAGAGTACGCCGGCCGCGCCTTCCAGAAGGGTGGGGGGTGCCAGCGATGTCATAACTCCGGCTTCGCCGGTCGTATCGGCGTGTATGAGGTGATGGAGGTCAGCCCCGAGCTGCGTCGGATGGTTCACCGTGGCGCTCCTACGCATGAATTGCGGGACAAGATCCGTCAGCACGGCGGGCTATCACTGCGTGAAGAAGGTGTTGCAATCGCACTACAGGGCAAGAGTTCGCTCGAGGAAGTTTTGCGTGTGACACAAAACGATCAGGAAGTCGTCGCACAGGATGTGGCTGACGCCGCATGATATAGAGAAGCAAGACCGTAAAACGGTATAACCATGAAACTCGCTTATCAGGGATACGACAGCAACGGCAAGGCGGTACACGATGTCATCGATGCGACCAGCACCGATGAAGCATCGAACTTGTTGCGTGGCAAAGGTCTGTATGTCACCTCGATCAGCAAAGTATCCGGTGGGGCAAGCAAACCTAAACGCAGAAAAGGCAGCCGGGGTGGGTCTGGTGTCAAGGGACTAACACTTTTCACCCGGCAGCTACAGGTCATGCTTGCCACGGGTACGCCGATCGTGCAATCGCTCAATGCGTTGCACCGTCAGGCAGACAGTATCATCTGGCGCGAGACGATCGCGGGTCTTGCTTCACGCGTCGAGGAAGGTATCCCGCTTTCCGAAGCGATGAAAGATTACCCACATCGGTTTGATCCAATCTACCGCAATCTTGTTGCGGCCGGTGAAACATCAGGCAAGTTATCGGTGATGCTTGAGCGATTGACACAACTCACTCGCAAACAGTTGCAGACACGTAACACGGTGGTCGGTGCTTTGGTTTATCCGAGCCTGCTTGTGGTCGTGGCGGTTGTTGTTCTCTGCCTGATGCTTACGATCGTGCTGCCACGGTTTGCAGATCTGTTTGATACCCTCGATCTGCCTTTGCCGCCAACGACCCAGTTTTTGATGTTCCTCAGTGGAGCGCTTATCAGCTATTGGTGGGCGATCCTGATTGTCATTGCCATCACTGTTGTGGGCGGGTTTTATTGGCTTAAGTCTAGCCACGGTAAACAAACAGTCTATACAGCGATGCTGACATTACCTATGGTTGGCAAGGTAACACGTAGCTTCGCGACCGCACGTATCGCCCGTTTGCTGGGCGTGCTCATGGATAGCCATCTCCCCCTCTTGGAGGTTCTGGACCTTATCCGAAACGGCACAACCAACGTCCATTACCGCAAGTTACTGGATCAGGCACGCGAAGCGGTCACTCACGGCGAACCGATCAGTACGGCGTTTACTTCGTCTGATCTTATTACGCCTTCCGTTAGCGAAGCGATGCGCAGCGGCGAATCGTCGGGCAAGGTCGCGCCATCACTGTTGACCATGTCTGATATGCTCGATGAAGAAAACGAAGTACTGATCAAGTCACTGACGGGTGTACTCGAGCCCATGATCTTGCTGGGTATGGGTGTGCTGGTCGGTTTTATGGCATTGAGTATCTTCCTGCCATTGTTCGACCTGACTGCAATGTCGGCGGGAGGGCCCAAATGAGTCTGCTACAAAGATTCACGAACCCACCAATCGGGGTGGACATCGGGACACGGATGATCAAGGCCGTCCAGTTGCGACAGAAGCACGGCAAGACCTTCGTCGGTGCATATGCTTCGTTCGGACGGTCGGGCGATGATCCCAAGATCACTCCTGCCGAAGCCGCACGGTTGGCACGTGTCCTCGCACAGCAGGGCTTTGTCGGCCGAACCGTCGTGCTTTCGCCACCGGCCGAGCGATTGATGTCTTCTATCATTGATATGCCACCGCGGGAATCGGGCGCGCCGTATGATGTGATTGCCGCCAAGGAATTTGCACGTCTGCAATGTCTTGATCCGGGTCACTTCGAAATGGCCTGGTGGGATGTGCCCAGACGACAAAGATCTTCCTCAACCAAGATCATGGCCATCGGCTGTGCATATTCTGACAGTGAGCCTATCCTCGATACCTTCGCTAGCGCCGGTTTTGACGTTGCTGTGATGGATTCGGGTTTGTGCTCAGCGGTCAAGGCGAGTCTCGGGATGCTCGGTCCCGCCAACAGTGTCTCGGCGTTACTCGATATGGGCTGGGGTGCTGCAAGGCTCGCATTGGTACACAGCCAGGTTGTCGTATTCGAACGCGTGTTGAATGGTTGTGGTCTCGGGTCTTTGCTGAATCAGGTCAGTAAGACTCTGGGTCTGGAACCGGCTGAAGCCGACGCTTTGCTGCAGAACGTTGGGATAACAACCGATCATGATTCTTCGGAACAACAGGATTCGCGTATCAGCGCAGCGGCGTCTGTTTTACGCCCGGTGATCACTGCTTATCTGGACGAGGTGGCGACTGAACTGATTACTTCGTTTGAATACGCCGAGCACGAGTTCTCCGATACGGATACACACCGGATTGTTCTGACCGGGGGTGGGGCTTGTGTGTCGGGTGTGGCCGAGTATCTGAACAATAGCATGAATGCTGATGTTATCTCAACACAAACCGGCAAGCTGTTGCCCGACCAGGCCCTCATGACCGCGGCGCTGGGCCTGGCTGGGTATGTAGGTCAGGGGTAATGTGATGGATCAGATCAATCTCATACCTAAGCATAGACGTCTTGCCCGGCAGCGGTACAACTGTATCCGCGTATGGACCGCAGCGGTCATCGGCTATTCATTACTGGTACTGATCGGATGTTTGTTCTATCGTGGGCTGTCCGTGTCTTATAACATAGATACCATGCATCATGACATTTCGGATTACCAACTGACGCTGGCGGAACTGAAACAAAAACAAGATAGCATACGACCCGAACTCAAAGAACAGCAATTGATCCTTTCCGCAGGTCGATCGATCACAGATCAGCCTGATTGGAGTCTGTTACTGACTTACCTGGCCGATGAAGTGCTGGGCGATAATGTCGTTCTGGCCGAATGTTCACTGGCCCCGGATGATAAGCAGCAGGACGCTTTGGAAGTTAATAAGACACCATTGGTTCTCACACTTTCGGGCTACGCGCAGACAGCTCCGGATATGTCCAAGTTTGTCCTGCGGCTGGAAGAGATGGGCTTGTTTGAAAGGGTCAAACTCACCCGGACGAATCGTGAGCCTTTCTTGAAGACACAGGCGATTGCTTTTGAGGTCAAGTGCTCGATGCCGCCTGCAAACGGAGGTGGATCATGAACGGTAACCTCCGGGCCATCACGCGATGGTGGAAGATTGATTTGACCGGGCTTGCAATCTGCGCTTCTATTACAGCGCTGGGTTACTTCGCATTAATCCGTCCGTCAATCGAGAGCCGGCGGGCTTACATGCAACTGCATCCCCAGTTGGCTGAACTGAGTAATCAAGTTCAGACTGAACGTGCCTCTCTGGCTACGCTGCAGGAATCGATGGAAAACACGAGGTTGGAGTTGCAGGGCCTGTCGCTGAGGCTTGAATCTTCTTCACAGGTCAACAAGCGACTATCCAGTCTGGCCGAGTTGGCCGCGACGATGGGTTTGGAAGTACACCAGATATTGCCGGATACGATACGCTCCGGCGAGCGTTATGACATCGTACCGATTGCGTTGTCCGGCGCCGGTGATTACAAGCAAGTGACGCACTTTATGCAAGAAGTACACGACAACTTCGCTGACATCGCGGTCATCGAGTTTGACCTGAGCGCTAAAGTGTCCCAGAGCAACTCGGCGAGCTTTGATATCGGACTGGCCTGGTATACCCTGCCCGCAATGGGTTTGGTGGGAAATTGACAATTCGTGCTTGACAGGCTTTAGGTTATATCGTTCGCTTGGAGTATGAAAAGCTCCAGGGAAAGAAACATCTTGATCGCGGTGCTTGGCGTAGCGGGCCTGGGTCTGGCATTTGACCGGTTTGTGATAGGTTCAGATGTTACAGGACCATCGCAGTCCTCTGCCGGTATTATCGAGTTTGAACCGGACCCGGCTTCGTTGCTTATCGAACCCAGCGCCGTATCTCAAACCCCGGTGGCCCCGAAGGTCTCCCTGGCCGATCGTCTGCGTCAGACGACATCCACAAAGCAATCAGAAACCGATGCTTCCCGCGATGCGTTTGTGGTGCCCGCTGAATGGCTGGCGTCAGAATCGGATCTGTCGCTTCAGAGCAGTGAAAGTGCACGCAGGGCCCTTGATGCCTTTAAACGTGATAGCCGCCTGGACGCCGTCCTGGTCACGGGATCACATAGTTATGCGGTTGTTAACGGACAGACGATTTATCTTGGCCAGCGTTACAAAGGCCTCCAGTTGGTAGCGGTTCACGAACGTTCGGCTGACTTTGAAGTTAACGGTTTTCGTGTTAGCCTAAGCATCCACTCTGATGCAGCACCGTCTGAGCCGTTATAACCGTTACAGATTGACACCTGTATATTAAAATCAGTACTTACACACCTTATATGTAGCCCCCGCACTTACGTGGGGGTTATTTTGTGCCGATTCTATTTTTGAACATAGACCCGGTACGAGTATACGGGGCAGTTACTATCCAGGAGAATTTCAGATGCAAGCGGCACGCAAAATCAAACGTCCATGCAAGCAGGGTTTCAGTCTGATCGAGCTGGTGATCGTCGTGGTCATCATCGGGATTATCGGCGCGATCGCCGTTCCCAAAATGAGCCGTGGCGCCAAGGGCGCGGCTGACTCTGCCGTTACCGCCAACCTTACCGTCCTGCGTAACGCGCTGGACCTGTATGCCACCGAGCATGGCGGTTCGTATCCGACCTTCGCCAACATGCCTAATGCCCTGCTGCAATACACCGATGCCGGCGGAACACCATCGGCAACGAAGACCTTGACCGCGATCTATGGCCCGTATATCCGTGCGGTCCCCAAACTCCCGGTTGGTTCGAACAAAGGCAAGGCTACTTTTACCAGTACGGCCCCGGGCGGCACGGTCGCCGATGCCGGCTGGTACTACGACGCCAGCACCGGAACCGTCCTGGCCAATTGCTTGGATACCGAAACCGACGAATCCAACGTCGCCTACAACGACTATTAAGCACAACGACGGGGCGGAGGTGTATGCCGATCCTTCCGTATAACGAATCGGCATGGAGAAGGAGCCTCGTATGTGTTGTCGGATGGTTCGTTCAGGCCGGGGGTTTAGCCTGATTGAGCTGGTGATCGTGGTGGTTATCATTGGAATCATTGGAGCGATAGCAGTCCCCCGCATGAGTCGCGGGGCGGAGGGCGCCGCCGAATCGGCGCTGACTGCGAACCTGACCGTCCTGCGAGATGCGATCGAGCACTACGCGGCGGAACACGGTGGGAAGTATCCGATCGGAGCAGATATGCCCGATCCACTGCTTCAATACTCCAACGTTACCGGTGACGACTTCTCAGAAACCAAGGACCCGACACACACATACGGGCCGTACCTGCGTGCAATACCCAAACTTCCGGTGGGAGCGAATAAGGGTGAAACGGAGTTCACCGGTGTATTACCCTCAGCGACGACCGCGGCCGGCGGCTGGTATTACAACGAATCCACCGGCGATGTGAAAGCCAATTGCAAGGACTCCGAGATCGACGCCGCCAATGTCCCGTATAACACTTACTAGACTCAAGACGATTGCGTGCCGGTAGTTAACAGGCCGATCGAGCAGGTACACAGCCCGGCATGCATAGTTGCACGCCGGGCTTTTTTCTGATTGTGAAACGTTTGATGATGCTCAATACACACCAACACAGCACGCGACGATCGCAGGCCTTTAGCCTGATTGAGTTGGTGATCGTGGTGGTCATCATCGGGATCATCGGGGCTGTTGCTGTGCCCCGCATGAGCCGAGGTAGTCAGGGCGCTTCAATAAATGCTCTGGTCAGTAACCTTAACGCGATCAATAAAGCACTCGATCTTTACGCGGCCGAGCATGACGGTTCATACCCCACACTGGCAGGCATCGAACAACAACTGACCAGCAAAACCAAACAGGATGGTACGCTCTGGTCCTCAGGTGACACTGAAATACCTTACGGCCCCTATCTGCGAACCATCCCGCCAATATCTATGGGCGCACGCAAAGGTAATACCAAGATTGCTACCAGTGATGCGGCTGATGTCGGTTGGCTCTATTACCCCGCGAGGGGGATCATCAGGCCGAATATCCGACGAATCGACGGCGCAACCGATGAAACGATCGTCTCGAACGTGATCAACACAACCGAATTGGTACGGGACGACCTGGTGAAGGACTGACCATGCAATCATCCCGGGGCATTCCGAGTATCTGCCTGGTACGCAGACGTCGTGCCTCTTGGTCAGCTTTCAGCCTGATCGAACTCATACTGGTCATAACGATCATCTCCATTATGGCCGCGATCGCTGTTCCACGGTATAGCAGTGCGCAGTCCCGATACCGTGCGGATGCTGCCGCAAGACGTGTCGTCGCAGAATTCGAGTTTGCTCGCGAACATGCCCGAACGACCAGCACCAGCGTTACCGTGCGAATACGTCCATCAAACGACATTGTCGTGTTGTACAATATCCAAGACCCTGATGATCCTAGCATCGCTCACACCCGAACATTTTTGGCTTATGCTCCATATCACGCAGACATTATCTCGGCAGATTTTGGCGGTGATCTGCTTATCGTTTTCGATGGCTTTGGAATGCCGGACTCCGGTGGCAGCCTTGTCCTGAGCTCCGGCTCAGATTCGCGCACCGTGGTACTCGATGCCGATACCGGGGAGGCGGTGGTGCAATGAATCGTCACGATACCCATGATCTGTGCATGACATCGGCGCTAAACCCCCTCTCCCCTCGGGAGAGGGCCGGGGTGAGGGCCGACCTTGATTCGGCGGCCAATCCCAGTTCCAAACCAATCAGTCAAACCAGCCCTCGCCCTAGCCCTCTCCCGAGGGGAGAGGGGACCGGAATGTCCCCACGCACGATCGCCTTCACCCTCATCGAGATGGTTGTCAGTCTCACGATCGTTTCCATCGTATTTCTTGCGATGGGCTCGGTCATGATTCTTGCGGCAAAGGCTGTTCCAGATCCCGATAGCCCGGTTGTTCTTGGCGTTGAGGCCGGCGAGACAATCGAACAGATCGCGTCTGAATTGCAAGTCGCTACCGCAATCCTTGCAGCCTCGGCTAACGGGATCGAGTTTACGGTCCCCGACCGTGACAACGACGGCTCTGACGAAACCATCAAGTACAAGTGGGACGGCTCTGCAGGAGACGGGCTGTTCCGCCAATATAACGGCGGCACCGTCTTTGAAGTCGCGCCCAACCTTAAGAACTTCGAACTCATCTACGACACGCTGGAAGTCACCGTTACCAGCGATCCGGTGACCAGTTCCGAGGTTGTCCTCGCCAGTCATGGCTCTGTACAAAATAGTAAAGACTATACGATCGATAACGACCATTGGATTGGTCAGTGCCTCATGCCGCAGAATCTGCCGGAAAATGCTTTGACATGGTCGCCGACGCGTGTATACATCTACATTGTTCCATCTATTATATTTATCGATGGCATTGCCCAGGTGCAGTTGCGGCAGATCGGGGCCGATGACAAGCCCACCAACACCGTGATCGAAGCACAAACGATGTACGAAACGAGCATCACCACCTCATATAGCTGGCAAGGTTTCACATTCAGTAATGTCAAGGGTTTCCTGCCGGATTCGTGTGTGGCGTTGGTCTTGCAATGGCAAGCGGGTAACGTGGCATGCTATGCCATGTACGATAACGCTAGCGGCGACGGTTTCTTCAAGACCACTAACGGGGGAAGTACATGGAGTGATGAGGCAAATGAATCAATGGTTTACTACCTCTACGGCACGTACACCACGCCCGGAGCTACGACCACGCACAACATATTACGTTCTGTGTCCATGACGATAACACCCAACACCGACTCGGCCTCGGAGTCGCGGTCTTCAGTCGTTGTGCTCAATCAACCAACCATGCCATGACAAATTCAACCGGTACATTTTCATCTCGTCGCAAGACGGCCGCCTTTACGCTTATTGAGGCGGTGATGTCGATCCTCGTTGTTGGATTGATGCTGGTTGCGGTATTAAACACGCTCGGGGCGTCCAAACTCTCGCAGGTACGCAACACCGAACAATCCCTGGGCCCGATGCTCGCTCAGGACCTGATGGCCGAGATCCTCAATCAACACTACATGGAGCCGGCAGGCGCGCTCGCCTTCGGGCTGGAAGGTGAGAACGCCACGGTGCGCACCGATTGGGATGACGTCGATGACTACAACGGCTGGAGCAGCTCTCCGCCTCAGGATAGAAACGGCACAGCCCTGCCCGGCATGGAAGGATGGGGCCGCGAAGTAACCGTGACCTGGGCTAATGTGGCCGACCTGAACAGCACTTCCGGCAGCGCCAACGGAGTCAAGCGCATTGATGTGACGGTGACGCACAACGGCCAACCCATCACCACGCTGTCATCACTGCGGACCAGTGGCTGGCCGGATAAAACGCCTGTCATCAATGTTTTACTCGTTGTTATTAACTCGGCTTCATTAACAAGCCAGGAACAACTCCGCAAAACCATTTTGGAGTCCTGGGGATTCGTTGTCGAACCGATCACCGTTTCTGTTGCACAGTCGGCCTACGATGACGCTACGGCTCGTAATGATGTCGCGTTCATTTGTGAAGAAATCACTTCAGACGATCTGGGCACCAAGCTTGTAAACACAAAGATCGGTGTTGTCTGCGAGGAACCTTATCTGAATGATGAGTTCGGATTTACGGATACCTATGAAGTCTACAGTAGTAATGAAGTCCGCATTGTGGATAACAGCCACTTCATCACTGAAGTATTTGCGACCGGGAAACTCACTATTCTCTCTTCCAACTCTGAATTATCCCGCATTATCGGCGGGCTGGGCGGAGGTGTCGATATCCTGGCGCAAACCAACAAGGATGATGAACATGTGCTGGTCGTGATTGAGGCGGGCAGCGGTTTGTATGGCGGGGGGGTTGCTGCTGGTCGACGCGTTCAATTGCCTTGGGGCGGCGGCGACTTTGATGGAAGTCTGTTGAATGACGATGGTAAGTTGCTCATGAAGCGTGCCATCGCTTGGGCCGCGGGCAAGGAGGAGGCGCTGGATGTGCCATAACTCTAAAGTCAATCACCGTGTCGGCCGCTCGGTGAAAGAGCGTGGATCGGTCTACATCCTCGTGTTGGGTGCGTCCGTGATTGTGGCAGCGATCGGCGTGTCATCGCTGATGCTTGCCAGGGTCCAACGCCGCAGCGTCACGAACACCGCCGATCGTGTGCAAGCCCGTGAGTTGGCACGTTCAGGGATCGACTACATGCTCTGGCGCATTGAGACCGAAACGAGCAATACCTGGCGTACTTCTCTCAAGAATGGAAACTATCAGAATATCACGATGGGTATGGGGACCTTTTCGGTCACCGGTGTCGACCCGGATGACGGCAACCTGACCGACGATACTTCTGATCCGGTCGTACTCACAAGTGTTGGTATCTGGGGTAATGCCATGTATGCATTCGAAGTCACAATAGACAGCGAGGGGACGATCGAATCCGGCACATGGAAGCGCGTCGTATATTAGGCGTGACGGATTGGGATACCTGGCAAATGTCTGGATCAATCTAGGCAGCGAAGACGCTCAATGAACGATGGGCTTCAACCAACCTGTCGTATTCACTGAGATCCAGCTCAACGAACAACGGCGCCAGCTTCGGATCGAATTGTGTGCCGGCACAATCGCGGATTTCGTTCAGGACGGTTTCTCGCGGCAGGGCGGGGCGGTACGATCGCGTTGAACTCATCGCGTCAAACGTGTCTGCCAGTGCCAGGATACGTCCCAGCATCGGGATATCTTCGCCAGCCAGACCGTGCGGATAGCCCCGGCCGTCCCAGCGTTCGTGGTGGTGCAGCACACCCGGCAACATCGTTTCTAAAGCCGGAATGTCCTTGAGGATTTCATAACCGATACTCGGATGCCTTTTAATCAAGCCGAATTCTTCATCCGTCAAGCGCCCGGGTTTGCTCAGCACGTGGCCGGGTACACCGATCTTACCCACATCATGCACCAGCCCTGTCGTGTGAACGCGTTCGACCTCCGGCTTATCCAGCCCCATCTTTTCTGCCAGGCGGGCAGCCAGGTACGCCACGCGTTCGGAGTGACCGCGGGTGTACGGGTCTTTTGCATCGATGGCAGCGGTCAGAGCACGCAGCGTGCCCTTGAACATATCCTTCAGGTCCTCGAAGCGTGCGATGTTCTCATGAAAGACGCCGATCATGTTCGACGCTGCCTCAAAGAATAGCATCTCACCGCTGGTAACATCGCTTTCCATCGGACAGGAGCCACGCTTGTTACCCGTCATCAACACACCGACAACTTCGGTATCGTGTTTGATGGTTTCGACGATGACCTCTGAGCCTACCAGGTCCGCCACGCGCCCGTTACCCGGCTCAATAAGGCGCGTCCAGTCGCCTTCACCATTCATGCTGAACTGCTGAATCACCGCTTTTTCAAACTCATCACTGTCACACGGCAATTCGCCCGTAACAAATTGACGACCTGTCAACCCCTTGACTTGATGCCCCTGTTCCCAGAACTTCACCGCGATCCAGCGGAACGGGAATATTGGAAGTATCTGTGAACAGCAGGTCGGTATCAGTTCCTTCGGGTCCTCCAGGCTGTTCATGTATCGCGCCAGGCGGAACAACAGGTTCGTCTGCTCGTATGTCTCCAGCAACTGCTCGCTGAAGTCGTCCATGATCGCGGCGCTGCTCTCTGCCTGTGTGTGATCCTCGACGGCTTTTTCAAACGCACCGGTCAGCAGGTTCAGATCCACATTCCCCGGCCATGTGTACTTGGCGAGTGCTTCCCGGCCTTGCTGCGGATCGATTTGTGCCGCCTGACATAGATCAGCAAACCATGCGCTGTCGAATACGCCGGCTCCGAACGTGATCCCCGCTACAATCGCTGTCACCCTGCGACGCTTACGCAATACAACAGGTAGCAACCAGCAACCGGCTTCGATTTCAACCGCGGAGGTTTCTTCCTGTGAAAGCCAGGATTCGATATGTTGCGACACACGATCCCGCAGCGCTGATGATGTGAGTAACTTTGCCGCCGAATCATCTGCCGCCGGCGGATTCAGGTCGTTCGTGCTTGCAGGCAAGTACCAACACGCCAGCCGCAGCACCTCGCATCGTTCGGCAAGAGCCTTGGTATATCCAGTTTGATAGCCCGGCCCTTGCAGAATATTCATGCCGCGTCCGCCTCGTTTTGATAACCATTTTCCCCGGAGTCACTGTCGCTGAGAAGTTCACCGATCACGTCCAGCAATTCCCTGGCGCTGAACGGCTTGCACAGCATCTGTCGGATATTGGTCTTCTCCAGCTCTTCGGCGGACAGCTTATGCCCACGAGCGGTGACCATGATCACAGGTGTGTCGGCTGTCAGTTCTGATGCGTGCAGCTTGACACACATCTCATACCCGCTGAGCACAGGCATCTGGAAGTCCGTCACGATCAGGTCGGGGTCGAGTGTCTGAGCTGTTTCGAAACCGGCCTCTCCGTCGTCTGCGACCTCTACTCGGTAACCGGATCGCTCCAGCTTGTACCGGATGATGTGCACAATATGCGGCTCGTCATCCACGATCAGGATGGTCTTCGCTCGCTCCGTCACCAGATGCCTCCTCAAGTCGACAGGTAACACAAGGCCGCGCTCCATGCGAAAGGAGCGCTTTGATATACCATTACATCGGCTCTATTTAAGCGCCTCTGAATCTGATGAAGTGAGTTGCCTGTTCCGATAATCAACCGCTTGGTCAGCACATGCGGCGTTCTTTCACATGCCTAACACATCGCTATCAAGCATCAGCGTTACAGGCCCTTCATTGATTATCTCAACCCGCATGCTGGCGCCAAACCGCCCTGTAGCCACGTGCTTAACACCCAAGGCCCTTAGCTTATCCGCGAAGTAATCACACAAAGGCTCCGCTACCTCAGGCCTCGCCGCCTGTATAAAGCTCGGTCGACGCCCCTTACGTGCATCGCCATACAACGTGAACTGCGAAATCACCAGCGCCCCGCCCCCGACGTCCAATAACGATAAATCGAACTTCCCCGAATCATCCGAGAAAATCCGCAGATTCACCACCTTCTCTGCCAGCTTGTCCGCGATCGCCTGTGTATCCCCGTCTGCGATCCCAACAAGCAGAACATACCCACGCCCAACCTCGCCGATCACTTCACCCTCGACGGCTACCGAACCTTTGCTGACACGTTGTAGAAGTACTCGCATCCCGACAGCATAGACGATCCCGCCTATCTACGGTAATGCCGCTCCCCCATAATGCGAGTGGCTAACGGTTCTATCTCCCCTTTAGTCGTGCAGCTTACTGTCGGCACTTTTCAATTACGTACGTCGTGTCAAAAACGCACCAATCCCGGCAAACATTGTCATTACCACCGCGGGCTCCGGCACACTTGCCAAGACTTCCGTCGGCGGCGTGCCTTCGTTCCAGTGCGTCAGCACTGCGTCCAGATCGTCGAGGCCGACAAAACCATCACCATCGAGATCACCGGCAGCGATACCCCCATACCAGATGTACGCATTCCAGTTATTCAGAACGATATCGAGGTCTTCGACGCCAACATAGCCGTCCAGATTCGCATCTGCAAAAACGAGGTCGTGATTCAAGACGAGTGATAGGGAGAAGTTTGTTTTTACCAGTTCGGCGTCGGCACCGAACATGTTTAACATCGTCACGTTTTCGAACATCCCCGTGAGGCTTCCACGGTAACTACTAAGTATCGTATAGCTGCCGGCCGCCATCGGCCCATGCGCCGTGATAGAGAGTGTTGTACCGGTTGTGGCGATATTGATATCACGTAGCGCCGTTACGTTATCGTAAGGATTCTCCGCGCCGCCCAAATCGATTTCGATTGTACCGGCCTGGATGTCATAGCCCCCAGAGATATTGGTTCTGCCAATCGGTCCGCCGGGAGCTAAGGCGCCGCCTTGTTGGATGACATCCATATCCACCGCAGTAGCATTCTTGAGAGTGCCGCCGGTGAAGTTGAACTGGGCTTCGCCTTCACCTCGAACGATCTCCTTACGGTTAAGGTCCAGTGTGCCCCCGGCAAGGTTGATCGTCCCGCTGGAGCCTTCATTCTGCCCGAGTGTAATATCTCTTGTAACACGCACTTCGCCGCCGTCGGCGATCGTCAGCGTGCCGTCACCTTGATCTCCAACTGTAAATAGGTGCGATGTCTGCCACAACGAACCCTCACCGGTCACGGTTACGGCACCCTCTGAGCCTGCGCCATATCCGATCCGGCTGATGCGGCCGGTCGTCACCGTGCCACCGTTTTCGATGGTCATTGCGGCTTTGCCATAGAACCCGACGACCGTCTGCAGCGATGTGGTCAGGTTTGAACCGGGGCCAGAAATCGTGACCGATCCGTTTGAGCCGGCGCTGTAACCGATGTTGCATTCGACTGCTGATGCCGACCCACCGTCTTCAACCAGCAGCATGCCCGTACCATCAGAACCCACAAAGAAGTCGTCACTGCTGATGTCCCACCTCGAACCTGATCCGGTAACCGTAGCCCGGCCATCCGCACCGACATGGTAACCCAGATAACCTGCTATGGAACTGATCGCGTTACCATCAGCGATGGTCAACACACCTGTCCCGCGGTAGCCGACGCCCAGTATTGTCGTGCCGGGATTTTTCCCCTGGTCCACGTTGATTACTACGTTCTGACCGGGCAAGCCATTGAGTTTGGTCTGTGTGCTCAAACCACTCGCTGAGTCAAAGACCAGGTCGACATCGCTGATGATCCCCTCGGTGTTAATCACGCCGTTGCCCAATAACTCGCTGCCTGCAGCAATCAAGCTGCCTGTGTTGAGTGTGCCGTTGTTGAAGTTGATACGCCCGGAGGAAATGGTGCGGTTCGGACCGACACTGACATAAGTCTTCAAACCCACATTCACTTCGCCGCCATCACTGATATTCAGTGTTCCTTCGCCATCATAAGCCACATACAAGTCGAGTGTGTTGTTCCACACAGAATCATTTCCGGTGACAGTGACCGTGCCGGACGACAGGGAAGAATTACCAATTCTCGCCGAGCCACTGGATACCAGGGCACCCTTTTCAATCCGCAGCGTGCCTGTTCCGCTGGTTCCTACAGTGATATCATTCGAACTAATCCAGGTCGACCCCGGTCCTGTTACCGTAGCGATACTGTGCGCGTTTATAGAACCACTGTTGCTTGTGACAGTCCCCCCATCTTCGATCAGAAGTGTAGCGGGCCCCAAGTTTCCGACGTGTAAGTACGACTCGTTGTTCCAGGCAGACCCGGGGCCCGTAACTGTGGCGGTCGAACCATTACCGGAACCAACGTACCCTTGGGTGTTTGACACTGTGCCACCGTTTTCGATCAGCAGCGAGCCGTCTCCCAAGTTACCTACATGCAGATCTTTTAAGTTGCTCCAGACAGACCCGGGTCCGCTGACGTAGGCGCTGCCGAAGGCGCCACTATCACGGCCGAGGTAGCATTCTTCAGAGTTTGAGACTGAACCACCGTTCTCGATATTAAGCGCGCCGGTACCCACATAGCCTATGTGCAGGCCACCTGGGCCAGCCCACGTAGACCCGGGGCCGGTGACTGTGACCGTGCCCGTTGATCCTGCCCAATTCCCTATGTAGGCACGGTTGTAATTGCTGTACAAGTACCCGCCATTTTCAATTAACAGCGACCCGTCACCTCGGTAGCCCACGTAGGGCACGCAATACCATTCGGAACCTACACCGGAAAGCGTGGCGCTGCCTGACGAACCGGTGTTATTACCTATATACGTTTTCCAACCGTTATACACCACGCTTCCGGCGTCGATCGTCAAAGCCCCCTCGGCGTTGTTGCCGACGATCAGATCGCAAATCCATGGATCGTCCGTACCGTTGTAGTCGGGAGAATAATCGCCCGTGGGTGTGATGGCGGCATCGATGAATGAGCAGTAGCCGAAAAGACTAACCAACAGACACAGTCGAAAGACCGGTTCGGTGAAACCTTGGCTGATGCGCATGTAAAACTCCCGGTTTGAAAAGAATAGAGCCATCCAGATCTGTTGATCCGGCCGGATAAGGGGATAGCGAAACACCTGAACCGGCAAAGATTAATCTCGGCAGAAAGTTACAAGTGACGACAAAAATAGTCGTTAATTGTTTACCCGCACTGTGCCCGCTGCCGCAGCATGTGATCGGCTAACACGATCGCGACCATCGCTTCGCCCATCGGGATGAAACGCGGCAGCAGGCAGGGGTCGTGACGGCCTTTTGTAGATATTGTGGTAGGCTCGCCGTCGCGCGTCACGGTGTTCTGATCTTGCGGCAGACTGCTTGTGGGTTTGATCGCACAACGCAGAACGATCGGCTGACCGGAACTGATACCGCCGAGCATGCCGCCGTGGCGGTTGGTTGAAGTTGTGATGGCTTGAGGCTTGGGGCTTGAGGCTTGAGGGGCGGGCACGAACGTGTCGTTGTTTTCCGTGCCGCGCAGTGTGGCGCATCCGAAACCGATACCGTATTCAACACCCAGCACCGCCGGCAGACTGAACATCGCTTTACCCAGGTCAGCTTTGAGTTTGTCGAAGACAGGTTCACCCCAGCCGGGCGGGACGTTGGTTGCGACGATCTGCGCAACGCCGCCGATCGAGTCGCGTTCGCTTCGCATCTTTTCGATCAGGTCGATCATCTTTTGCGCCGCTTCGTTATCCGGGCAGCGCACGATGTTTGATTCGACTTGTTCGAGTGTGATGCATTGCGGGTTCGTGATATCAGCAATGATATCGCCGACCTGTGTGACGAAGCCGACGATGTTGATGCCGTGCGCTTCGGCTAAGAGTTTCTTGGCAACAACGCCGGCGGCGACGCGCACGGTGGTTTCGCGTGCGCTGCTGCGACCACCACCACGGTAATCGCGCCGGCCGTACTTGGCGTCGAACGTGTAGTCGGCATGACCCGGGCGGTACTTGTCTTTGATGTCGCCGTAGTCGCGCGAGCGCTGGTCCTTGTTGGCGATCAGGATCGCGATGCTCGTGCCGGTCGTCTTGCCTTCGAACACGCCCGAAAGTATCTGCGGGTAGTCCGGCTCATCTCGCTGCGTCGTGATCTTCGACTGCCCCGGCCGCCTGCGCGCCAAATCCGGCAGCAGGTCTTCCTCGCTCAACTCAAGCCCCGGCGGGACGCCATCAATAATGCACACGTTCCCCGGCCCGTGGCTCTCACCGGCGGTCGTCACACGAAATAGCTGTCCGAAACTGTTGCCTGCCATAACGGAGATTGTAGCGGATCGGGTAGCGGGTGTCGGGTAGGGGGGCGATGAGGCTGTACTGAGGGCTGAGCGCTGAAGTGGCGTCCACCGCAGGCAATAGCCTGACCGCAAAACAGGTGTGGCCGATCGGTCTACGCCGCCCGCGTCCAACCCCGTCGGCAGATACCGAATACGCTCAGTAGCATCAAGCCAACGCTGCTGGGCTCGGGGATGACATTCGCTGTTTCCGGAGGCAACGTCCCCGCGTTCCAATTGTTCAGCACCGCATCCAGGTCATTGAGACCGACGAAGCCATCGCCATCCAGATCACCGGACAAGATATCGCCGGCGACGACGGTTTGATTCCAGTGGTTCAGCACGATGTCCAGGTCGTCGATGCCGACGAAGCCATCGAGGTTCGGGTCCGCAAAGATCAGGTTGCTGTCGAGCGTGACGGTGATAGCGTTGCCGGTATTTTGCACCGTGACGTTGACGCCGAAGAGATTGAACGCGCTGACGTTTTCGAACATGCCGGTGATCGTTCCGGCGGTCGATTCCAATGCCGTGTAGGTTCCCGCAGCCATCGGACCTAAGGCATGCAGATCGAGTGTGGTATCGGTGTTTGCGATGTCGATGTCACTGGTGACGGTAACCAGGTCGATGGGATTGCCCATGCCACCGAGTTCGATCTCCAGCGTGCCGGCGTTGAGGTCGTAATTTCCTTCGATAACCGTCTGCCCGATCGACCCGCCCGGCGCGAGGGTTCCACCGTTTTGCACAAAGGGCTGAGCGAGTCTGATGGTCCCTGCGTTTAAAAGTATCCCGCCTGTAAAGTTGAAGGTGGCATCGCCCAGCCCCGCCGTGAGTTCGCCGCCATTCAGATCAAGCGTACCTCCCGCGAGATTAACGATACCAATCCCGTCGGCCTCTTCGCCAAGTGTGAGTAGGTTACCCACCGAGACCGTGCCGCCGTCTACGATCGTGAGCGTGCCGTTGCCAGTATTCCCGACTGTCATGCCGGCCTTGGTGTTCCAGGTCGATTCTGTACCGGTTACTGTGGCGACACCCACCGACTCGGCTCTATAACCAACCTCGACATCGGTGCTGTCTATCCGGCCACCGTCCTCGATGAGTAGCGTACCCTGACCCAGGTACCCGAGAAACAGGGTGGTAAGTTCCCAAGCCGACTTATCGCTAACGCGGACCGTGCCGATTCCAGTGTTAGAGTAGCCGATTCTGACGATGTTGCTATCAACCCGTCCGTCGTGACGGATGTTCACTTCCCCTGTACCTTGATGTCCGATAGTCAGGTCATCGTTGGAGACACTCCAAAGTGAGTCATCAATGTTTACTGTGCCGTGCGATCCGGTGCTGTGGCCGATACCGCTTCCATGTCGGGTACTCACCACACCGCTGTTCAGAATGTTCAGTGTGCCAGTGCCTCTAAAGCCAATATATAGATACTCATTATTCCACACTGTTCCGGCACCCATGGCTGTGGCTGTACCGGCCGATCCGGCATAGTAACCGATATAGCTTGCCCCATTATTATTATTATTGACCGTCGCACCGTTTTCGATGTTCAGTATACCGGTGCCATATCTGCCAATGTGTAGATCATTGGTGGCATTCCACACGGACCCGGTTCCCGTGACTGTGACCGTACCATTTGAATCCGCACCGTAACCGATACGGCTTCCCCCACTCGTACTTACCGTCGCGCCGTTCTCGATGTTCAGTGTCCCACTGCCGTAGTACCCGACATTTAGATCTTGGTTGGCATTCCACACTGAGCCGGCTCCCGTCACCGTGGCTGTACCTGTTGAACCGGCGTAAATACCGAGATGGCTTATCCCATCAGTGCTGACCGCCGCCCCGTTTTCGATGTTCAGCGTTCCGGTACCTGTACTACCCACTGCGATGTCACCCGTGGTCTCCCACACCGAGTCGGCCCCTGTAACTAGAACACTCCCGCTCGCCTCGGCATCGTAACCGAGAAGTGTCACGCCATCCGTTCTTACTGATGCACCGTCTTCGATGTTCAGTATGCCGGTGTTCGAACGCCCGATGTGAAGTTCGCCGCTGCTGTTCCAGGCCGACCCCGAGCCCGTGACATTGACGGTTCCGGTTGCGGCGGCACCGTTGCCGAGATAAGCGAATGTCGTATTAGTGACGATCCCGCCGTTCTCGATATTAAGCGTGCCTGTTCCCACGCGACCGACCAGAAGAGCCCCCGAATTGTTCCATGCCGACCCGGACCCGCTGACGGTGACCTCACCACTTGACTCATCATACGCGGCAAGAATCCCGCTCGCGCTGTTCACCACGCTGGCTGCGTCGACCTGCAGTGTTGCCGGGGCGTTGTAGCCGACAACGAGATTGCCAGCAACCACCCACGGGTCTGAATCATCATGGGCCGGCGTGAGGTTTCCTGTTGCGACGATCACTGCTTCTGATGAAGCGGCTGGGATGAAAGCAACAATCGATAGGCCCAGCGCCAAGGCGGGACCAAAGAGCAAGCGGCAAGGAGGCATAAGAGATTCCCGGTTTACAGAGTTGGTTTATGCGACCAGTTTAGCACCCCCAGATTAGGAATCAATAAAAAAACCGCACACAACAAAGTCGTGTGCGGTCTGGTTTTTTTGATATCTCACGGTTTTGAAAAGTTGGTGAAGATTACTGCCCCTGCGCCATCTGGATCTGGTTCGATGCGACCCGCGTCTTGAGCACCAGCAGGGCGGTCTCGAGCTGAGCATCAAGGCCCAGGTCAAGCAACATACCCGCTTCTGGCTTTACGATCTCGACGACTTCGCGGTCGGTCCCGTCAGGATTCTTACCGTCCGCGACGGGCTCTGCGCCGGCTACGCGGAAGCGCTCCGCTGCCCAAGGCCGCTCCACCTCTGCGGTGACAGGTTCACCCTCATCGCGGATGATGTCGACTTCCTGCCGCAGTTGCAACGCATCCGCCACCTGGCGCGTCGTCATGTCGACTTCCAGGTCGGGCTCGATGCCCCATGTTTTTGCGTTCGGCTTGCGGTGGATGATCCGCTTGCTGGGCAGCATGTAGTACTGCGTCGTCAGCTTCAGATATGCAGCGCCATTGGTAGTCAACGGGAACAGGTCCTGCACGGAACCCTTACCAAAGCTGCGTGTGCCGATGACAATCGCACGGTGATAATCCTGCAACGCACCGGAAACGATCTCGCTTGCACTGGCCGAGCCCTGATTGATAAGCACGACCATGTCGAACGCCGGATACGTCTTCAAGCGATGCGCACGGTATGGCGGTGAGTAATTGTCATCACCATCAACAGTCGAGACGATCGGCCCATCGATGACGAAACGGTCCGACACATCGATCGCCGAGCTGAGCAACCCACCGGGATTGAAACGCAGATCGAGGATCAGGCCGTTGATCGGGCCGTCTTCCTGCATCTGCGCGATCGCGGCATCGAGGTCTTCAGCGGTCTGCGGGATGAATTGTGACAAGCGGATGTACCCGATGCGGTCGGTCGGATCGATCCAGTAATCCCAGCCGCCCTCGGGCTTATGCGTCCAGCCGCGGATCGATTCGATCTCGATCTGGTCGCGCGTGATCGTGTATTCGATCATTTCCGCCTCGCCCGGCCGTTCGATGCCGAGGCTGACGTTGGTCCCGCGTGGCCCGGTGATTTCCTGCACCGCACGGTTCAGGCTCCATGTGTCCGTCTTCTTGCCTTCAACCCGTGCGATGACGTCGCCGGCTTTGAGCCCCGCTTTCATGGCGGGGGTGTTTTCCAGCGGACTCACAACCATCAGTCGCCCGTCGCGCTTGGTAATCTGCACGCCGATGCCGGAGAAGTTACCTTGCGTGCTTCGGCTGAACGTCTCGCGTTCTTCAGGCCAGATCACGCTGGAGAAGTCGTCGAGCGAACCGGTCAACCCTTCGGTCAGTTCATAAACAACGACTTCTTCAGGCAGATCGAGTGTGGATTTATTCGTATCCAGAATCCGCTCGATCATCGTGTCGGCGTCGCTTCGAGACACATTCTTGCCGGGCTCCTGAAGCGAGATGCTCAGGTGCGCAAGATAATCCCGGAAACGTGCGACGTTGTCTTTGTCACTGAAGGCCGGGAAAGATTCTTCCAATCCCTCGGTATCCAGCATGACGATTAAAGCATCGACCGCGCCCTGCATCAAGGGTGTCAGGTCACGCAACTCAACGTGCTTGCGTGTCGTGTGGCTGATCGTCTGCCGAAGCATCGATTTCCGCACGCCAAGCAGACGCGAGTGCCAGTCCTCGAGTTCTAACTGTGGCTCATCCTCGGCTTTTTCTTCTTCACCCCGGTTGGCCGCCCGCTGATCGTAAAGTGCTTGCAGATGTTTCGGGGCATAAAGCTGCAACACACGGATATGCTGTGCTGCTCGATTTACCTCATCCTGATATTCGTTGCTTTCTTCGAACAGCAGGTCAAGCGCCCGGTACAACGCCAAGGCTTCCAGCCAGTCGTCTTTTTCTTCAGATGCCTTTGCCTTGGTCAGTGTCTGATCGACCAGGCGGACTACACGCACATCACCGAGCAGGGCGGTCGGGTCTTCGGCGAATCCATGTGCCTTGACGGCCGCGATGATCGCTTTTTCCAGATCGTCTGCCTGGATGTACTCTTCGAGTTCGGCGATGGCCTCGTCGTAGGCTTCACGCTTCTGCTGCACTCGCATCGCGTCATTGCGCTGATAGCGCTCGAGGTCTTCGATCAGGCTTTGTACGGCGACCTGGTTGGGATTCGTTTCGTTATCGCGCAGGTAGCCCAGTACCTCGTCGAATCGCCCGCTTTCAGCCAGCGCATCCAGATCGGTCGCGACGGCTTGGGCGCTGACGGTCGGCGGTGGGGGGGCTAGAAAGATCGCAGCGGTCGCGAATACCGCAGTCAGGAGCACACCATATCGGATCGTGGCGGTTCGTTTCATACGTAATTATATCCCCTGTCCATGCAGCAACGGCATAACCGGATGCCGGCTCGGTTTAATTCAACAAGATACCGCCACTTCGCCAGTTACCTACATTGGCTTGGGATCTTTGTCAGGCATCAGCCCGTTTCAGGCCGATTCCTTCTGCGGCACTCGCATTTCTGCCAGTTGTTTCCGCCCATCGATCGCGGCTGCATCTATTACGTACTTCGCGCCGTCGTTGTTCAACTCCGGCAGGTCGTACATCAATTCCAGCATCATCTCTTCCATCACGCTACGCAACGCACGTGCTCCGGTCTTGCGTGCGATCGCCTTCTCGGCTGCACGCTCCAGCGCCGCCTGCGTGAATTCGAGTTCCGCATTTTCCATGTTGAAGAAGAACTGGTACTGCCGCACCAGGGCGTTCTTCGGCTCGGTCAGGATCTTGATCATCGCTTCCACGTCCAGCGGCATCAGCGGCGTCAGCACCGGCAGCCGGCCGATCAGCTCGGGGATCATGCCGTATTCCAACACGTCTTCCGCTGTCACCTGCGACAGAAGTGTGGCCTTGTCCTGATCTTCGTTTTCGGTGTTGTGCTCGCTTGCGAAACCGATCGCCTTGCGTCCCAGACGCTTGCGGATCGTCTCTTCCAATCCGACGAACGTGCCGGCACAGATGAACAGGATGTTCGACGTGTCGATCTGGATGTACTGCTGTTCGGGGTGCTTGCGACCACCCTGCGGCGGAACGTTCGCGACCGTGCCTTCCAGCATCTTCAAGAGCGCCTGCTGCACACCTTCACCCGATACGTCACGGGTGATCGAGACGTTCTGACTGGTCTTGCCGATCTTGTCGATTTCATCGATGTAGATGATGCCGCGCTGCGCCGCTTCCAGATCGTAATCCGCAGCCTGCAAAAGCTTCAGCAAAAGGTTTTCGACGTCTTCACCGACGTAGCCAGCTTCGGTTAGCGTGGTCGCGTCACCGATGGCAAACGGCACGTTGAGCGTGCGCGCCAGCGTGCGCGCCAGCAGCGTCTTGCCCGAGCCCGTCGGGCCGATCAACAACACGTTGGACTTATCGATTTCGACCGGCGTTTCTTTCTCGCCGGCGGTCAGTCGTTTGTAGTGGTTATGCACGGAGACACTGAGCGCACGCTTGGCCATGTCCTGGCCGATCACGTACTGATCGAGGAACTCCTTGAGTTGCCGCGGCGTCGGGATGGACCCGATGCTCGGCCGCCCGGACTGCACCCGCCGCCGTTCCTGCTTGAAGATATTCTGGCACAGGTCGGTGCAGTTGGCGCATATATAAACGTCGTTGGGCCCCTCGACCATCGGTCCGACTTCGCGCGAGCTCTTGCCGCAGAACGAACAGGTCGTGACGCGTCGGCCCTTGAAGCCGCCACCGCCGCCACCACTACCGCCGCTGCCGCCGCCGCCGGTCATTCCGTCGTCACCTTCGCCGGGGCCACGCCCCCCTCGTCCACCATTTTTGTTGTTGGGCATGGTCAATTATCTCTTGTACATTTCTGCGGTGACGTCCACGGTCGGTCGCCCGGGATACGTACCTGTCGGCATACGTGCCGGTAGAGGTTGGATCGTCCAGATGCTTGTGCATCGTTAGTGCGATCTTGGTCATGGCTTGCGCCTGAAACGGGCCACGACTGACTAACCGTCCGACCAGCCTCACATCATAGCCTATCCAGACCCGGAAATATGGGTCCAAGGTATGTTATCACGTGGGTTTTTTCAGTTGTGGGAAGCTGTTTGCCCAACTTATCAGGACTGAATCAGGTTATAGGTTCTTGCCGTCGTCATCCGGCGGATTTTCCTGGAGCGGGTCCGCCAAATCCTGTTCCGATAACAACTCGGGGCCCAGTTCCACATCCTGACTGCTTTTTGCCGACGGGGGAGTAGCGGATGCTGAAGCCTGTTCGCCCCCGAGATAGCCCGTTCCGTCCATCAGTGCCGCCGCCCGGGCCGCCTGGAACTCCTCGTCCGTCAGGCTACCCTCCCGGTGCAGCCGCCGTAGCTCAGATAGGTCGAAGATCGCCTCGCCGGCGCTCGCTTCATCCGAACCCAGCAGCATCTTCCGCACGATCAGGGCTACCGCCACGATCAGGATCGAAGCGACGACCAGGATCGTCAGGATCATCCAGATGTCATTCGTCGCCCGTGCGGCGCGTGCCGATTGAGCCAGCACAGGCGGTAAACCTGTGCCGGCTAAATCGGTCGGGTACAGCGCTGCTAATACCATCGCTTCGGGCCCGGTGGATTGATACAAGTGTGGGCCGGCTCGTAACGCCGGGTCGGCCCACATCCAATACTAGGCGCTCTTAGACGCTGAGCCTACTCGTCGCCCTTATCTTCGTCAGACTTTTTCTCGACCTTCTTTTTGGTGGTCTTCTTTTTCGTCGTCTTCTTCTTGGTTGTCTTCTTAGCCTCGGACTTGTCGTCAGCCTCGGCTTCGACTTCCTTCACATCCGCCTTCTCGATGATCTGGTCGAGCACCTTCTGCTCACGGATCTGCAGGTAAAGCTGCTCGATCTGGCCCTGCTTGTGCATCTCCTGACGCAGCTTCTCGGGACGACGACCCTGCTGGTAGGCCAGCATCGCGATGCGGCCGTTCAGCTCGTTCTCGTGAACCTCGACCTCCAGGTCCTTCGCCGCCTGGTCCAGGATGAAGAACAGCTTCAACTGGCGGATCGCCGCTTCTTCGGAATCGCCACGCATCTCGGCGATCTTCTGAGCGATCTCTTCTTCCGGCACGCCGCGGTAAGCCAGCTCCATCTGCTGACGCTGCAGGATGCGGGCCGTCTGACGACCGGTCACGCCCTTGGGCAGTTCCAGCTCGACGTTCTCGATCAGGTATTCAGCGACCTGCTTGTGCATGTCGGCACGCTGGTTCTGCGTGCGACGCTGCTCGATCATTTCCTTGATCCGCGACTTCATGTCGTCTACGGATTCCACGCCGACCATCGCGGGCAGCGTGTCGACTTCCGCCTTCTCGATCCGCTCGATCTTCTTGATCGTGACCTTGATCGTGATCGGCTGATCCTTGATCTTTTCGTTTTCGTGACCGGATGGGCCGGTCATTGAAATGGTTTCGACGTCGCCGGCCTTCTTGCCCTTCAAACGCTTGCCAAGATCGTCAACCACGATGCCCGTGACGTGACCTTTGTAGTCGCTCTTCTTGCCGGGGACCAGCACGTATGTGTCGGGCATTTCCAGCAGTTTTTCCGCATCGTCGCCGGCATTATCACCGGCCAGCACGACCACGTCCGACGACAGGTAGTCGCCTTCCTCCGCGGCGCCGTCTTCGACGGTGTTCGGCCTGCCGAAACGCATCTGAAGTTGTTCGACTTCTTTATCAACATCGTCATCGCTGACTTCGAAGACCGCCTTGTTGACTTCGATCTTGTCGAACTCAGGCAATTCAACCTTCGGCGCGATCTCGACCTCAACGACATATTTGAACGCACCGGATTCCGGCACCTCCAGCTTGTCCGGGTCCTTCACATCGGGTTCGCCGATCACATCCAGGCTCTGATCTTCAATGGCCTGCGTGTAGCTTTCGCTGAGCAGTTGGCCCTTGAGCTGATCCGTGATCGAAGATTTGAACCGTTTTTCAAGAAGCCGGCGGGGGGCACGTCCGCGACGGAAACCCGGCAGCACCGCGTCGTCACGCAGCTCCTTGTACATCGATTCGATCTTTTCCTTGATCCGCTCTTCGGGCAGTTCGATCGTCAAACGCTTCAGCGCCGGGCCGGCGTCCTCCACTTTGACATCCTGCTTCGGCTTGGTTTCTTCGTTTTGCTCTGCAACGGCGGTTTTGTCTTCAGCCATAACCCCACAGCTCCTATTTCTCAGGGTTGATCAAAAAATCTGGGATTCGTAAGGGGCGGGGGGTTTGAACGATGATCCCTGCCGACCCACGCCTGGCGCCGTTCCCATACGACGCCGGTATCTCGACAGGGCCAAGCATTATCGCAACCCACCCCCAAAACGTCAATCCGCACCGGATTCGCTCCTCAATGCCGGTAAAATCTGATTGCCACTGCGGTAAAGTGTCTTGATCTATCACCGGAATCGAGCCTAGGATATGGATAGTCGTAAGGGGGTATGAACCATGCCGACCGTTCATGTCATCGGCAACGCGTTCCTGATCGTTTTGTTCGCCGTTTTGGGCTGGAGGCTTGCCCGCAGTCGAAACGGCGCGATCCTGGGGATCCTCATATCCGGCGGCGTCGCTTTTATCGCACTTATCATCGCGATCCGGCCCGACATCATCGTGATGTTCGTTCCGTACCGCGATCTGACCTTTTATGACAATCTATACCCGCTTGCCGGGGCGCTGTTTTTCCCCTGCGTCTGGTGGTTTGTAAAAACGCGAGGCCAGCGTGTCCGAATGGTCTTATGGTGCGGGCTGCTTTTCGTACTTTCGCTTCAGCCATACAGCTACCATCTCGCCAAGCAAGCGCCTTCCTTCGGCACAAACATTGACAAGGACGGTGTCTGCCGACAGACCAGCGACTATAACTGCTCCGCCGCGTCCATCGTCACCTTACTCAATACCTACGGCGTTGAATGCACGGAAGACCAGGCCATCGAACTGGCACGCACCAAATGGGGCAAAGGCACCGAAGGCCTCGGGCTCTACCGCGCACTGCGCCACTTTGAAGATGAGGAGCAACTCGAAGGTCGCAAGACGCGACTGACTCATTTATCGCTTAAACAACTGCTGCAAAGTCCCGGCCCCGCCATTATCCTCGTCGGCCTACCCTCACGCGGCAACGCACCCAACGCCGCAGCCTACGGCCGACAAAACAACTGGATGCCCGGCTTCTATCACGATGTCGTCTACATAGGGCTCGATCCCGACGACAACAACCGGGCCCTGATCGCCGACCCTGATATGGGTATCGAAAGCTGGCCCATCGCCGACCTGCGATTCCTGTTCAGGGGGCAGGCGGTGATGTACACCCGCAAGTAGGGGTGTTGACCCGCATCTTCACCTGCCTTCACGTTTCCTTCATGTACGTTTAATTATGCTCTCATCCGGCGACCTTTACCCGGATGAGGCCGATGCCCGTCATGGACGCCGCGTTCTGATCAGGTTCGTTTGCATAAGGAGACCTAGCATGGGTTACACCCGGAAGTGGAGCATTTTCATTGCCGCACTGGCTGTCTTGGTAGTAGGGATCAACCGAGGATGGGCGGATGATGACGACGGCCCCAGGAACGGCCAGGCTGTTAAGCAGGCCATCGAAGACTTATTCCCCGGCGGGCGGGTGCTCGAAGTGGAACGAGAAACCCGGGTTTTCCGCGTCTATGAGGTCGAGGTTAGAGTCGACGGCAAAGTTCAGGATGTTACGCTGCTTGAAGACGGCACGGTGCTGAGCGTGGAACAAGAAGTCAGTATCGCCGACCTGCCCCATGCTGTGGCCGAAAAAGTGAAGCAACTCACCGCCGGCAGCAAGGCCGAGGTCGAGAAGGTCGAACACCGCAACGAACTGGCGGTCGCTAAAATTGAACCGGCTCGCACCGAATATGAAGTCGAATACCGTGTGAACAGGAAGCTGCATAAGGCAATGTTCGCTGAAGACGGCACCAGGCTCAACGGTTCGCGTGGCGGATACAATGAAGATGATGAGAAGTACGATGACGACGATGACCGTGAGCACGAGCGTCATCGCGGCCGAGACGATGACGATGATGACGAACACGAAGAAGATGATGATTGACTTGTTAATGGCAGATAGGTAAATCATCGTGTGGCGTCGGAGTCTAGTGGCCCCGACGCCACTTCTTGTTTCATATGCCTTCGGACACTTCCATGCGATTGCTTGTCATTGAGGACTACACGCCGCTACGCACCTCACTCGTGCAGGGCCTGACCGAAGCCGACTTCGCTGTCGACGCCACGGGTGACGGTAATGAGGGGTTGTGGTACGCACGCGGCGGCGAATACGACGCGATCGTGCTGGACCTGATGCTGCCGGGCAGGGACGGCCTGTCGATACTTCAACAGATACGTGCCGAGGGCAGCCGCGTCCCGGTGCTGATCCTCACCGCCAAAGATGCGCTGCAAGACCGTGTCACCGGGCTGGATACCGGCGCCGACGACTACCTGCTTAAACCGTTCGCTTTTGAAGAGCTGCTTGCGCGTCTGCACGCCTTGATCCGCCGGCGCTATGATGTCGCCACCAATCAGACCACGATCGCCGATTTGTGTGTGGACCTCAAGGCAAAGCAGGTCACGCGGCAGGGCAAGCCGATCGTCCTGACCGCGAAGGAGTTTGCCGTGCTTGAAGTGCTTGCACTAAGGCGCGGCCAGGTCGTCTCGCGAACACAGATATCCGAGCACGTCTACGGCTTCGATGCCGAACCGAACTCCAACGCCATCGATGTACACGTCGCTCAGCTTCGCAGGAAACTGGATTTGCCCGGCACACCAAGATTGATCCATACCCGGCGAGGGCAGGGGTACATCCTCGAGGAGCAGACATCATGCGATCTCTGAAACGTGATCTGGCATGGTGGACTTCTTTAGGCGCGATCGCGCTCAGTGTGGCTGCGGGGCTGATGATCTACTACCTCACCGCCTCGTTCCTCACCGCGCAGTTCGATGCATCCTTATCACGCAAAGCCAGGGTGCTCGCATCCAGCATCGAATACGAAGACGATGAGTTTGAGCTGGGATTTCGGGAGTTGGATTCAAGCGAGTTTATGTCTGCCCAGACGGGCGGTTACCTGCAGGTATACCTTGCAGATGGCAGGTCGTTGTATCGTTCACCATCACTGGCCGGCCACGACCTGCCGGCCGAACCGCACTCGGATGATTTTTCCACCATCATTCGTATTACTTTGCCCGATGGCAATCGTGGAAGGTGCGTGATCAGTCGGGTGAAACCTATTGTGGAATGGCGTTCGCCAATAGAACCGGAGCCGGTCATTCTCTGTGTTGCCCGTGATGAGGGTGAGTTGCATCAGCCGTTACTTGTATTGCGTCTGGTCTTGTTCGGCGTGGGCGTATTTTTCGCCGTTGGCATAACGGTGTTGACGTACCTGTCAGTCGGCCGTGGTTTACGGCCGGTCGACGAGCTGGCTAAGCGAGTGGCGGGTGTCGATGAACATGCCCTGGGTCAATCAATCAATTTACCTGACCTGCCCCGTGAATTAACACCGATTCTCGAGCAGTTCAACGAACTCTTGTCGCGCATCAATCTTGCGTTCGAACGAGAGCGTCGCTTCTCTTCCAATGTCGCACACGAGCTGCGCACCCCGTTGTCGGGTCTGCGCACCATCATCGATGTCGCGATCACACAGCCACGTTCACCCGAACAATACCAAAGCTACCTTAAGAATCTGCAGCAGGTAGCCGTTCAATTACAGACTTTGACCGAGGGTTTGCTTGACCTGACCCGGCTCGAACGCGGATTGGTATCACCAAAGATGGAGCCGGTCGACATCAATCAACTCACACAACTCACATGGCAGACACTCGTCCATGAACCACCTGACAAACAATATGATGCCCGCTTCGATCTTGCGTTAGGCCGAACGATTACAACCGACCCTGCGCTGCTGACAATTGTTTTACGCAACATCCTGCACAATGCCCTGGCTTACGTGAATGATGGCGGCGTTATCACAATCGGTTCTAGAATCAACGACTCTCATGCAGAAGTGACCGTCACCAACACCGGCAGCCACATCAATGCCGAAGACCTCAAGAAAGTCTTCGATCGCTTCTGGCGTGCTGATGTGGCAAGATCGCAGACCGGTGAACACTTCGGCCTGGGCCTGCCTCTGGCGCGACAGATCATCAACACACTCGACGGTCAGATCACCGCGGAATCTCGAGAAGACGGCGTCTTCGTCGTCGTATTCACTCTGCCTTGCTAAGTGATCGCAAATCCTCGTACAGTTCAGACAATAACGGCACATCGCAACCAACGTTTTGCGCCGCACGCAACGGCGCACCAAAGATCGCCTCGATTTCCATCGGCCGGCTTTCATCGTAATCGATCTTCATGCTCGGCAGGTACGGCTCCATCTTCGCCGTCCAATCGAGCATCATCTGGATGAACGCATCTTCGATCTCTCTACCCGCGCACGCCATCGCCGCCTTCTTTACTTCCAGCATCAGGCCATGAGCGCGCTGTCGCAGCGCATCATCCTTCATGATCGAAAGCGTGTCGGTATCCAGCACCACACTCATGCCGTTGAACGGTACATTCCAGACAAGCTTACGCCAGCGCGCCTGCACCAGGTCTTCGTTGACGACGACATCGTTGCCCGCGCGCTCGAAGTCCTGTGACACCGTGCGCAGGCGTGGCGTGATCCCCGCGGGTGATCCGTCGGCTGTATGGTCAGCGAATTCGACCCGGCCGTAGTCCATGTGGTGCACATGCCCCGGACCGAGCTTGTGTGAGCAGATAAAACACAACCCGCCCATCACATTCTCGTGCCCGACGATCTCTCCGACCTGCTGCTCGATGCCAAGCCCGTTCTGAAGCATCAATACGACCGCGCCATCATGCATCGTCGGTGGCAGCAACTTCGGCAAAAGGTGATTGCTCGTCGTTTTCAGCGCGACGATCACCACGTCACACGCCGGTATATCCTTTACATCGCGATACACCTGCGCTTGTGGAAGGACGAAGTTACCCTTGTATGAATCGATGCGCCAACCGTGTTGCGACACATGCTCGTAATCGCTTCGGCAAAGGTAATGCACCTCCCGGCCAAGCCGCTGCAAGCACCCGCCGTAGTACGCACCTACCGCGCCCGAGCCGATCACGGCATACGTTGGCTCGTCGGGGATCGTGCGCTGCGCATCCATCGTTACTTGGCGGTTTTCTCGGTTTTCACCGGCGGGCAATACGCCTCCAAGACCGGCGTGATCACACGCGTCCATAGCGCATAACCCTCCGGGCTCAGGTGCAACAGATCGTCGCGGAACAGGTCCTTAGAAGGCGGCCCGCCCGCTACGGGCGCGGTTGACAAAATGGGCGTCGGTGTGTCGATGTAATAAAGGTTCTTGTGCTTGTATGTGTATTCCTTGACCAGCCGATTCAATTCGCTCGACTTCGGCCAATACTTCCATCGCGATTCGCAAGGCGTCAGCCCGATGAAAAAGATCGGCACCGGCTCTTCTCCCCACTTCTTACCCTTACGCGCCAGCTTCACGAACGTCTTGTATTCATTGAACACACGCTCGACCGACTTGTTGCTCGCGATATCATTCGTCCCGGCAAACATCACGATCGCTCGGGGCTTGTAGGGCGTAACAATCTTGTCCGCGAACTCGATCGAATCCGAAATATGCGAGCCGCCGAATCCACGCTGGATCACGTCGTATTGCGGGAAGTCTTCGTGCAATGAGTCCCACATACGGATGCTTGAGCTGCCAATGAACAACACCGCATCCTTCGGTGGGGGGGTCACCGCATCCTGCTCCACCCATTTATCAATGACAGGCTGGAAACGATTAGGCTTCTTCTCGGCAGCAGGCGACACGCTCTGGCACCCAGCCAGCAGGCCAAGCGCGCAGATCGCAACGATAAGGGAGGTAAGTTTGTTATTCATCCCCGCATTGTAAAACTTTGCGCCCGCCGTTGCACCACCCCAAGCCGCTCGCGGCTTAGCTCGCACAACGAATCCAATCACATTAGCAATTAAAAATTAGAAGGGTCTTAGGAAGCCTACGGGTCAGTAAACTGTATCTGGCCCTATGAATACCGGCAAAAACAAGTACTACCGCCGTTCCCGTATTTCGACCAAGGTCTTTCGGCGTCTGATCCGCGCCTTTGCCATGGACCTGACGGCCACCGATGCGGCGGCGTTGACCGGCCTGAGCGTGCGTTCGGTCAACGCGATCTACCTGAAGGTGCGTCGACGCATCGCCGAGTACTGTGAATCGCAAAACCCCTTCCGGGGGGAAGTGGAAGTCGACGAGTCCTACTTCGGTCCCAAGCGTGTCCGTGGCAAACGCGGCCGGGGTGCCGGGGGCAAGACCATCGTCTTCGGGATCTTTAAACGCAACGGCCACGTCTACACCGAGATCGTGCCCGATGCACGCAAAAAGACTTTAATTCAAGCGATTCGCGGGCGTGTCGACCTTGAAAGCATCGTCCATTCCGACGGCTGGCCCGGCTACGACGGCCTGGTCGATGTCGGCTACGCCAAACACCTGCGCGTCAGTCACGGCGACAACGAGTTCGCCAACGAGCGTTCACACATCAACGGCATCGAGAGCTTCTGGGCCTACGCCAAACACCGCCTCGCCCGGTTCAAAGGCGTGCCCAAACATACGTTCTACCTGCACCTGAAAGAGACCGAATTCCGATTCAACCACCGCCGTGGCAATCTTTACCAGGCTGTGCTAAAACTACTGCGAGACAACCCGATTTAGACCCGTAGGCTTCCTAAGACCCATTAGAAATTAGCGATCTTGCGGGCTTCACCCAACCATCGCATCCGTCGCGACAAACGTCACCAGTGCCGCCCCGTACGCCAGCACCGTCATGTACGTGAACTGAAGCGCCGCCCACTTCCAGCTACCCGCCTCCTTCGCTGCGACGATACTCGTCGGCAGGCACTGCATCGCCAGCACGAAGAACACCAGCAGGCTCAGACACGTTGCGGTCGAGTACATCGGCGTTCCGTCCGCGAGCTTGGCGCCACGCATCGAGTCGTACAGCATCGCTTCATCTTCCTCGCCGACGCTGTGGATGATCGACAGTGTTGAGACCACGACCTCACGGGCCGCGAAGCTGCTGACGATCCCGACGCCGATGCGCCAGTCGTAACCCAAGGGCTTGATCGCCGGCTCGATCGCCTGGCCCAACCGACCAGCGATGCTGTTCGACAGGTTGTTCGATGAGATCAGGTTCTCCGCTTCGAGCGTCAGCGCCTCAGCTTCTGCAACCTGTCCCTCGGCCGCGAGCACCTCCGCCTGCTGCTGCATCGCAACCGCCTCGGCAGGGGGGGCGGACTTCGGATACGTCATCGCCGCCCACAGCACGATCGAGATCAGCAGGATCACCGTCCCGGCTTTGATCAAAAACGCCTGGCCCCGATCGACCATCGTGATAAAAGCGTTACGCAGGTTCGGCGCCTTATAACTCGGCAGCTCGATCACCAGCGGCTGCGCTTTACCCTTCAACAACGAACGGTTCAGCAATAGCGCCACGAATAACGCCGCTGCGATACCCAGGCTGTACGCACCGACAAAAATTATCGCCGCCTTCATCGGCTGGTTCGGCACGAGTAGCGCCGTCACCATCGCATACACCGGCAAACGTGCCGAACACGTCAGCAGCGGTGCGACCATGATCGTCACCAACCGGTCACGACGGTTCTCGATGATCCGGCTGGACATGATCGCCGGGATCGCACATGCATGGGCCGACAACAGCGGCACAAACGACGTGCCGGGCAAACCCACACGCCGCATCAAACGGTCCGATACTACCGCCGCACGCGCCAGATATCCCGTATCTTCCAATAGCGACAGGAACAGGAACAGCAGGCAGATCTGCGGCAGGAACACCACCACGCCGCCGACTCCGCCGATCACGCCGTCAACCACAAGACTATTTAAGTCACCCGCAGGCAGCGCCTCACCGACCCAGCCGCCCAGCGCTTCAAAGCCCGACTCGATCCAGCCCATCGGGTAATCCGCGGCCCAGAAGATCATCGCGAACATCGTGAACATGATCGCCACGAACGAGATCACACCCAGCACCGGGTGCGTGAACACGCTGTCTACCTTCTCCGTGATCGGGTCATGTTCGCCCATCGGCTTACGGGCACAGCGCTGTTCCACACCCTCCGCCCAGTCGAAGCGTGCACGGATCGGACACCCGCCGCACGTCGAACAGGCGCTGAGCTGTTGCGGCAGCACGTGTGGTTCCTGCGAAGCCAACCTCGCGCTCAACGCTTCACGCAGTTGCGGCAAACCATTACCCGACCTCGCACAGATTGGCACGACCGTGCAGCCAAGCTCCTCGCTCAACGATTTGGTATCGATCGTGATCCCCGCGCGGTCCGCCAGGTCGCACATGTTCAGCGCCACGACCGTCGGCTGGCCCAGCTCGATCACCTGCCCGGCCAGCAGCAGGTTCCGTTGGATATTCGTCGCATCCAGCAGCAGCACCACCGCGTCCGGTTTCTTATTCGAAGCGCCATTCAAACCCTCCGCCTCCCCCAACAAGGCTCGGCGTGCAATCATCTGTTCGGGCGAAGGGTCTGAAAGGCTATACATCCCCGGCAGATCGATCAGCGTGATCGAACGGCCGTCAATGATCGTTTTTCCCTGGCGCGTCTCGACCGTGGTCCCGGCGATGTTGGCCGTCCGGGCACGCATGCCGGTGAGCATGTTGAACAGCGTGGTCTTGCCGCAGTTCGGGTTGCCGACCAGTGCGACGTTGGCCGCTCCATTGACCGGCGGCTGGGGGGTCTTCAGAACATCCAGCGAGACGGTCGCCGTCATTGCCCGGCCCTCCCGTCCAGCTCCGCAGGCGTCAGGTCCGTGGCGATCGAGCAGGGCGGGGCACAGACATCCACCTGCACCATCCTCGCAAGCTCACGGGCCAGGCCCAGCCGGGTCCCCATCACACGGACGACCATCGGGTTGCCCTGACGGATCAACCAGACACGTCGTCCGGGGCATATCCCCAGTGCACGCAATCGTTTATCGTCATTTTCGGAGACGCTCAGGTCCCAGACCACCCCGCACTGGCCCTTCTTGAGTTGGTCCAGGCTCACGCGACAGCTTTCCCCTGAAGCCTGCCCCTCATTCGCTTCAGATGAACGTACTTTTTGGGCAGGTATACCGGGCGAAATCATGTGCTGGCTCTAAACAGATTAACGGGGGGTTTGTGTGCACAATGCTACCTATACTGATACACAGTTTCAACTAGAAATCGGCCGGTATAAAAACATTATCAAATATTTCCATCACGTTTTGGGTAGGATTAGCCCGTCCGCGATTGACCGGAGGTCGAAATGAACATCACGCCCACGCTCGCCCTGTTCCTCGGCGCCGGCATTGGCTGGTTCGAATTGCTGATAATGGCAGGACTTATGCTCGGCTTCCTCGCCATCGTCTTCCTGGTCGTCTTCCTTACGATACACCTGTCTGCCAAGGACAAGTAACCACGCCAGCGAATCGCTTGGCCCACAACGCGCTCGGCGCGGGTCTCCCGACCCCGACGCTTCGTCGACCGAAGGTATCCGCGATCCAGACCTGACGCCTGGATGGCACCTGACTCAGTTTTCCGATGGCCCGCCCGGCCCGATGGGATCGTTCGGATTGCCCGGCGTGTTCCGAGATGCGTTATCCCCAAGATCGTTCTCTGCCAGCAGCGTAAACAGCTTCCGCCTCAGGATCTGCGCCGAGAGCAGCGGGTCGTCCGTATGGATCGCCAGCGCCGGCAGGCCGCGTGGCCGAACCAGCAGGGGATAAGCGTAATGGATGCTCAATTCCGCCGCGAGCAGGGCCCGGCACATCTCCGCCATCGTCTTGCCTTCGCCCAACTCAACCGCCAGGACGTTCGCCTCGCTGAATGGCAACTGATGCCGTTCCAGCAGCCGCCGCGCCAGGTCGCCGTGCGAGGTCAGTATCCGCACGACCGCATGATCCGCCGATTCCACCACGCTCAAACCCGCCAGCACCAGCGGTTTGCCATGGAATACCTCAATCACCTCCAGCAGCCGGCCGACGCGGTTGTCGACAAAGACGCTGAACTGTGTGTTGCGTGGTGGCTCGTAGCCTCGGGCTGTCTGATCGCTTACAGGCGCTTGTGACATGGCTGGCAGATTCTAGGCCAGCGACCCAAACGCCGTAAACCCTTAACCGGAGATTGCGAATAACTTGTGGATAACCCCTGCCCCCGCAATCAAGGCTGGCGCGTACACCTTGGATTGACACAAACCCCGGCTGTCAGCGTCTCAAACCGCCACCGCCTCATACCACCGCACGGTCGCTTCCAATCCCTGCTCGAACGGCACGATCGGCTCATAACCCAAAACCTGCCTGGTCAGGCTCAGATCCGCCAGCGAATGCTTCACGTCGCCGGCACGCTCCGCTTCATGAATCGGCTTCAATTCCGGGTGGCCCATCATCTTGGCCATCGCCTCGGCCAGCTCGTTGACCGTCACCCGCGTCCCGACCGCGACGTTCATCACCTCGCCGCCGATCCGCTTCTCGCATCGGGCCGCCAGCAGGTTCGCATGCACCGCGTTGTCGACGAACGTGAAGTCACGCGACTGTTCGCCATCCCCGAAGATCAGCGGCTGCTTGTTGTTCAACAAGGCACTGGCGAACGCCGCGATCACCGCCGCGTAGGCCGAGTTCGCGTTCTGGCGTGGGCCGAAGATGTTGAAGTAGCGCAGGCAGGCCGTATCCAATCCGTAGCTGTCGGCATAGGCTCGCATCAACGCTTCGCAGGCGACCTTGTTTGCCGCGTAGGGGCTCTTGGCCTTGACCGGCATGTTCTCAACCTTCGGCAACGTTTCCGAATCACCATAAGCCGAGCTGCTTGCCGCGAACATCACACGCTTCACGCCCGCCGCCCGCGCCGCTTCCAGCACGTTCAGCGTCCCCGTCGTGTTCACCTCGTTGTACCGCACAGGCTGCTCAATGCTCCGGGGCACCGACCCCAGCGCCGCCTGGTGGAAGATGTAATCACAGCCGTCGATCAGCTTCTTGAGCAGCGCTGTATCCAGGATCGAACCTTCGACGAAGTTCAGCCGATCCCCAGCCCGATCCTTATAGGTTTCAAAATTCTCGACATCACCGCCGCTCAAATCGTCGATCACGTTCACCGTCGCACCCAGGTCAATGAGCGCTTCGCTGAGGTGCGAGCCGATGAATCCTGCACCGCCCGTGACCAGCGCACGTTTGTTCTCGAAGTGGTCGTGATGCAAAGAACGCCAGTCAGCAATCGCCATGATAAATCCCGGTTGGTAGGGGGGTATAAAAATGAGAAACGCACTACAAACTTGCGGCGGAGGCGGCTTCAGCCGCCGGTGCCATCATCCAACAAAACCAACATCATCCCTCACGCGCCGGACCAAGTCTCACAGCACCTCGATCCGCGTGAACTCATCCAGGTTCGCCACGATGATCTCGCCGTCGTCCTTGCGGATAACCAGCCGGTCCAGCCAGAGCTTGTCATCCTTGCTGTGGGCATACCACGAGCCGGTCTTCTTCTGCTCGGCCCGCTCGACCACGCCCTCGACGCGCTCGGTCCAGACCCCCGCCTGGCGGGGCACCTGCTGGGTGATGGCCACACGCTGGCCGGGCTGGTAGGTATCTGTCGGTTCGGTCATATTCGCTCCTTGAAGATGCGCAACATACCCCATCCTGTTCGCGATTTAAAGCCCGCACCTGTAAAGACCCCCTTGTCACTAACAACTCCGCACCCAGTAAGCAATAATATTCACCCAACCCTCCGAAAGCCCGGTCATAGCCCGCAGGGCTTTGGCCGGGATGCTCACGCCAAAATCATGAATCCACGAACCTCGAACCCTATCTCTGATCCCGTCGCACAATCCCGCCGATCCGGTTATCATGTCCCACCCGCCGGGCTGATCCCTACGCAGCCCGACCTTTGGAGAGGTGTCCGAGCGGCTGAAGGAGCTGGTTTCGAAAACCAGTGTAGGGCTCGTCCCTACCGCGGGTTCGAATCCCGCCCTCTCCGCTTTTCACATCAGAACCGCCGTAAACCCTTGCCAGCACTACGCTGGCAATTTCGGCGCGCAGTTACGCAGGCACTTTTCCCGCTAGTGTACGAGTCTGCGATCCTCCGGACCCCCAATCAGACATGCCCCGCCCACCGGCGCGAGGTTATTTTTTCCCCTTTGACTTCTCAATCCTCGCCACCAGCGTCGAGGGGCGAACGCCTATGACCTTGCATATCTTGAAGAGGGTTGGGATGGTCAAAGAGTTCTTATCCCGCTCAAGCATGCTGATATAGGTTCGGTGCAGACCCGTCTTGAAGGCTAATTCCTCTTGGGTCAACCCTGCCGCTTGTCGAGCTTTTCGTAGTTCATTGCCTCCCACCGAGACAGGCTAAGCTGGCTTGCCCGTTCCGTCCTCAGAGTATACTCTACATTTGAACCGTCAAGGGCTTCATTTGTGAGGATGCTGACGGACAGCAGCCCCTCCAAGCCCAACCTTAGCCACCTGGGGAATCAGATGACCCATATTCACCACACAAATGTCCGTAAGACCTCATGTAAATCAAAAAGCAACTTGGTGCCCCATTGCCACGCCGAAGGGAGCGTCAAGCTCATCGTCTTGCTGCTGCTGGGTATCATCGTTGCCTCGGGCGTTACATGGTATGTGAGTCAAAATGGCGGCAGCGTTCCTGGCAAAACAGAAACCAAAGAGATTGACCCCAAGGTATTGCAGTATTACGAAAAGATACAGCCTGTCGTAAAAGAAACGAGGCATTTACAGGCGCTGCGAGAAGTGGGCGGAAACTACAAAGAGCACAAAGACGCACTAATTGCCCTGAAAGCTGCTTATAATGGGTCGGGGATAAAAGACATCGATAGTCGAGACCCGTGGGTCAAAACCGCAAACGAGAACCATATCTGGATCAGCGCCTTCAATGCGAATATGGCAACGGTCCTAATCAAGTTTGATACAGCTCTTGCCGCATGGGGTGACGCAATTAACGCCGCCAGCGCTGTATCCAGAGTCGAAGCTGAACGAGAACGGGACATCAATTTCAGGGCGGGCGACAAGGATATCGCTGAAGCTCTTGATTGTTATGCGGATATCGAACGTGAAGTCCAGTAATCCATATCGGATTAATTCATTGCTTGACAGGCAGATCGTCCCACACCTGCTTCGCTTGGCGGCGGAATTCTTTAGCGGTCTCTGCCATCGGAGAATACTTAGTCCGCTCTTTTTTGATCAGAGGAGGATCAACTAATCGCCAGAACCGCAGCGCCACCCGCAGTAGATGGTCCGAATGCGAGTTTTCTCCGTCATGATTAACGAATCTTTCGCTCAGAACTTCGTACTTGGTTGGATTGCCCACGGCTCTACTGAGGGCGCTGACGGCTGCTGAGTAGTCATCTTTGGACATCTCGAATCCAAACCTACCCCCTGATTCCTCGGGCTGCTCGACAAGCCTGAGAGCCTTACCTTTTCGTTTCAGGTGGTATGAGAGTTTAGCTTGGGCTAGCCGTGTTCCTTGCTTCGGTTGGGGAGATGTTTTCGGTTCCTTCCAAATGCTCATGATCTCAGCAAGACGATTGAGATCAGCCATCATCTCTATCACATAGTCGCCGTAGTTCAATCTGCCTTGCGTGTCGTACAGGAGTTCACCAAGATTTTCAACCAACCCATCTGCGATCTTTCGGCTTTCAGGCGCAGGTTTCGCTTGCACTCCGATTGCCGCCGCAAGGCGGTTCAGATTCACAAGGATATCGATGAGCGCATTACGCTGTTTTTTTACGAGCGTGACTTGAGCAGTCCGCTGCACCATCTGCGTTAGCAGTATTTCGCATTCACATTGTTTGGATGTACCCATGATCGAGATTATCCCACATGATCGAGTTCATTTCAGTTGCCAGCAATACCTGCCTTACCTGTTTTCCTGGAGAGGCAAAATATTTTCCGCCGGATTCATAATTCAGGCTTGATCCGGGACACCGGGAGCTTACTATACGAAAAACAGATTAACAAATTTCGTATTGCTAGGCATAAAGATGAAGAAGCTGACAGCCAGAAATCTAGTACAGAACTTATTGGGCTATGACCATCTCAGCCAGAAACGGATCGATGAAGCCGTTCAGATACAGCATGACGAGGGATGGGCATTGAACTTTCATCCGACTACTGATGATCCCGACCGAACCGTAGTGGCGGTCAAGCAACGAGATGCCATGTACCCCTTGCTTCGATTGACTTACGCCACTTCCTGCGATGCTTACGGCAGACAAGCAGTTGCCCCACGGCGGATGGTTGAAAAGCTCGCAGGATTCAAGGTCAATGATCCTCTTTGCGGCTGCTCTTTATCACAGCGAGGGCTTCTCTTAGCTGGGGTCGAAGAACAGATCATCAGCCTCATCGGCACGAACCCGAGCCTGGCTCGCCTGGTAAACGAGGCACGGTATGACATCTCCATCCGAGGAAGGCTCTCAAGAGCAGTTGTCCAAGCCGCTCTGGGTATGAGCGAGCGACCCAAGGTAATCAGTAAACAGCAGCGACAAGCAGCGCTGACGGTGTTTCGAAAACTGAAAATTAAAGCGGATGACTTGAAGGTAGGCGAGCCTTGGATTCGTCTGCAATCCAAATGGCAGATCAACTAGCGGGGCGGAGTTGGAGAAAGCATGGATCACATCAAACTGATCAATTGGGAGATGGACCGGATAAATCGCATTTGCAGTAGATGCAAATGCAAACTCGGTTCTTCAGAAGTAGTTGGCATCGGTGTTCAGCCGAAGTTGGTTGGCGATGGAGATAAATACGTTGAAGTCCCCAGCCCCTTCCTATTGGCGCTATGCCCTGACTGCGGAACGAAGCAGGCTTGCGACATGAATGTCTCTCGGGAAGCTTTTCTTCTAGCGGTCGTGAAGGTGTTCGATCATCTCAATCGGCGAGCGTGGCATCAGTCTGGATTCTCTGATCCACCCTCAGAGCATGTATGCCGCCAATGCGCGAGCAAGGTCATGGATCGGCTCAGTTCCAACTATGGGCTGCAAGATGTCCAAGCCGGAAAGGAAAGAAAAGATGAGTCCTAAGTGGATCATTGACATTTTCAAGGCTTGGCGATGCGACGGCTGCATGAAGCCGTTGTTCCCGACCGAGATCGAGCGGATTGGACTGGAATATCGGCTGTCCTATGGGGACCGACGTGATCCCTTCGTCTATATGGAAGTGCGGTGTTCCTGCTGTCAGGAAACTTACCGACTCTCCCAGCAACGCAAGCTCAACGAAGTACAGGAAGCCATAGCCGCCTGCCACTTCTACCTGTTCCAGGGACCGCCGAAGCGAAGTACCAGATCGGGCTACGTTGCAGCAATGGCATCCAAACAGTCACAGAAATCTGGGCGATTGGGTGCCCTTTCCTCAGAGCCAATAAGCGACGCCAAGGTCCGAGCTTTTTTGAATCGGTTGGAGCGAACCTCGTTCAAACGGAACACCAAGAGCTTCCGGAAGTGGATGTTCGATCTGGGCGTGGACATCGATAAGAAAGGGTCGGGAACTGACGACATCCCCTTCTAGCCTTGCCTCAAATCCTGCTCAGTTTCTCGCTGGGCACTGTACGGTGGTGGACAGCAATGCAGGCTTAAACGCTAAATTTTCTTCTCTGAGCCCCATACGGACAGAAAATTTGAAGTTGGGTAAAACAATTTTCACTCCCCCCTTCTCGCCACATAACAATTCTCCAATTCACAGCTTACATTTTTTCCGAGGTTCCCAAAGCCGTAAAAATCTGCCAGAAATCGAAGCTGAAAGCTCGTTAAGACCCAGTATTGGCGCGCCCAACGATATCTGCACCGTGGAAACCTCATTAGACAAACTGACCCAACCAACCGACCCCAATCCTCTTGATTGGGATGAACCGCTTACAGATACCAACAAGCGGACCCGTCATGGCGTCAAGCTCTCAATGCGAGAAGTCCGTTCCATGATTGAGATTTGGGGACTTCCGCCATTCCTAACTCTTGAAGAAGCCGCCAAGATCGCCAACCGATCAACATCAGTTCTGCGCAACCATGTCAGCGAGGGACGATTCCCCCGAAGCGCGATCGTCGGGAAGCCCCTGACCTTCATTACAACCCGATACCTCCAAGAGGTCGCAGCCCGATTAAGGAGAAATGTATGAGATGGGCTGATAGCCACCCCGTCGAGGGGACCGATCCGAAGGTCTTCATTGGCAGACCGACCCGGCGCGATCCAGAGTCCGGCAAGTTCAAAGCGTCTAGCGTCTTCCATGAGCGATACTGCATCAACGGTCGTCAGGTCACCCGAACGCTTCGAACCAGCAACAAGAAGGTTGCTATTCGTCGGGTCATCGAACGGCAGTCTAACGGGCAGGTTGTAGCTCGATCCCATGCTTCAATCAGCATCGCTGAAGGTTTGGATGAGTACCTCCGGGTATGCAAGGATAGGGATTTATCCCCCCGGACAATTCAGAAGTACGAGTTGGTCGTCCGAGGGATCAAAGAATCATTAGGTAGGCAGGCTGATGATCCTGTCTCGACTTTCAGCGAGCGAGAGTTTTGGTCGTACAACCGTTCAATGACGGAAGCAGGCATTATTCGAAAGACTCGATATGACCGCTTAATCGTTGTTAAGCAAGCGATGAAGTATCTGAAGAGGGTAGGTTGTATTTCAACATACCCGCTAGAGTCGGTACGTCTCTCAAAACCTGAATCAAAACCGCAGCCATGTTTTACTTTTGATCAGGTTCATAAATTATTGGAGCAGGCTGACGATTACCAGCGCCCGATCTTTGCAACTTTCGCCTTTGCAGGCTTGAGATTTGGGGAAGTACGAGACCTCCAATGGTCGGATTTGCTCTTAGATCGAGGGGAGACGGGCTTCATCCGAGTTTCCCGGGGTGGCTCTCGGGACATGCCCAAGGATCATGAGTCTCGACTGATTCCGATTCATCCTCAGTTACGCAGCCTACTGGATGAGTTGCCTGGCAGGGACGGTCGAATATTCCATGACAAAGACAGTATTCGCCCCCTTTCTCAGAAGAAACTACTGCTTGCCCTTAAGCGCCTCTGCGAGTCATGCGGCTTCGAGAATGCTTTGAGGTTCAAACTGCATTCGTTCAGACATTTCTTCTGTTCGGCAGCGGCTCAGAACAATGTTTCCTATCGCTACGTCATGGCTTGGTTAGGTCATAGCGACAGCAAGATCGTTGACATGTACTTCCGGATGTTCGATGACGCCGCCGAGCAGGCGATGGCTTCGATTGGATTCCAGAGATTTTTCGGTCAGGAGAAGGGAAAGAGCTGTGAAGCAAGAAGAGATATCAAGCAAACTCAATCGGAAGGTAGATCGCAAAACACAGATTGATGTTAATGGAATCCAAATCATTATTACTTGGACTCATATGACATCGGAAGATGAGAATCGGTTTGAATTCGAGTTGAGGAACGTTGCAAGCTTTTTAATTCGCCGCATGCGCGGTCAAGGTTAGAACTTGTATGTCATACGATTTGTACAAAGAACTAAAGGCGCAATATGCCGGGCGTAGAGCGGTATTGCTGCCTCGTGGTAGTACAAGTCGCCAAGAGATTAGCGTAGCGGATCAGATTTTGGCTATGCGCAAATTTGCACAGCAGATCGGTCTGATTATTGTTGGGGAAATGGGGGCCGCCGGTCAATCTGGACTTGAATCTTGGAATCGTGTGGACCTAAATGAAGTCATTGACCGCAAAAAAAATGCGGACGACTTTGACATTTTGGTTGTCTACGACATCGACCGCTTCTCACGAGCCTATTTAGCGAAGAGTTTTGACGAACTCGTAGAAATCAACAGCCTCGGGATTGAGGTATTGGTCAGTTCTCGACCCATACCCAACGATGAGCGAGGACAGATGGAATGGGCTTGGGGATTTATCATAGCTCATGGTCAAGTAGAATCATTAAGCCGATCAATCTGTAGAGGGCGGCAATCGTCGCTTACTAGTCGCCGAATGCTGCCATTTCCACATACACCCTTCGGAACAGATCGGCTCATAAGCCATCTTGATGGCACGCCCAGGCACATTATTCGTATCTGTCGAGATGGTTCTCAAGTTGTACTTGATGCAATAACGAAGAATATTATCGACCGCTACCCCGCTGGGCGTAGCAAATCGGGAGCTAGGTATTTCAAGCAGAAAACGGACCTTGTTGAGCTTATTCCTGGAAGGCCAGAGGACATTGAGATTGTACTGAGAATGTTCCATATGAAATTCATCGAAGGACTAGGGAATGCGACGATTGTTCGGAAGCTAAATGAAAGCAGAATTCTAAGTCCAAGAGGTTGCGATTGGGGTACTGGAACAGTTGACTCCATCTTCGATCAGGAATGCTACTGCGGCTACGTAGTTGGTAATCAAAAGTCCAGAGCCATTATGAATCGTTGCTCTCCAGACGGACCAGAGAAGGTAGTACTAGACCCTAAATGCCGGGCGGGTTCAAAGAGACCCGATTTAGTCATTCGAGACCCCAAGAACTGGGTGCATGTTGATCAGCCGCATATGAAGGAATACTTACCCCTTGAGATTCGAGGGGTAGCGATATCCCATGTTGATAGTCGGCGTTTCAAGAGATATGAAAATTCTAAGAAGCCAAAATGGAAGAAAAACAAGCACCAGCGAGACCGTCATAAAAATTCTCCGTATCTGCTCAAGGGAATCTTGACAGAAGCTCGTACAGGGATGTCCATGTCTGGATCAGGAGGTACGAAGAACCGTTACTACCGGATTACGAGGGCTAATACGCATCCCGGCTCTGATCTTCCTGATCGCAAGCAGGTCAACGCTCGACCTATAGACGATATAGTTCGAGAATCGCTTCATTGGGTTGTATCTCAATGGGCAGATAGCAAAGCGATCATTAGGGATGAGATTGAGCGCCAAAAGAAAGCGTCTGCGCTAGGAAATGTTGAGATTGATCGATTAAAGACAGAACGATTGGAATTGGATCAGAACGTCAAGTTCTTCCATCAATATAGAGATACCTATGGAGATGAAATGGTAATTGAAATGGTTCGAGAGAACCGCTTAAGAGCCGATGAGATCGATACACGGATTGCAGAAGCAGACCGACAGGATGGAATCTGGGGGTCAGATGTTGAACGCTCAATTGAGGAGTTAGCGAAATCTCTATGCAATGTATCAGATTGGATATGTCAGGGGCCCAGCGAAGCAGTTCGTCGTATTCTTCGTCTGCTTGTTGTCCAAGCTACGGTTGATACGTCGACAAGAGAGTTCCAGATAGAGTTCCAACTCCCGAAGCGTCTCTACGACTGTCCAAGCGAGTTTAGTCTGGAAGCCGACTCATTATACCAAGTCGGTTTCCAGACTAAAACCGATAAGGTATTGTTGAGAAAGAGATTACGCTACACTTGGTCAGGCGGTCGCAAGGGCAGTTACGCTCTTATTGAGAGCCTTGGCAAGACAGACGACCAAAATGATGTAATCCATGTCGAGTCCGACCAAAGCGACCAGACAGCCGCCTGATCCTCTGGTAGGCGGTCCTGGGCGGTCCACGTCAGCCCTCATCCCCGAGCCGACCACCTAGAGGTAGTCCCCAAACCTGAAACCTGAAACACTCAATCCACTTCAAGACCTCCTCCCGAGACTTCTCACATCGCTTCGCCACGTCCGTCTGGCTGTCTTCAGCCGTCTTTCTGATGTCGTGTAGGGCGTGTTGGCGTGTTGGCTTGTTGGCTTGTTGGCTTCAATCTATCGTTCTTTGAAGAAGCGGCTGCGGGCGCTGGCGACCGTTGGTGGGATTCGTTGGGGTAGTTCGTTTAGTTTGGTGGCAGTCGGCACGACACCCCTACTTAGTAAGGCAGATGATTCGGAATAGCTGGGGCAATTGTATTTCTCAATTCCTCGTTGGTTCGACATCTGAACACACGTGTCCGGAACGCTTTGTTTATGAATGAGGAAGCGATTGGTACAATCAACGGCACATGTAACATACTCGGTGGAGCGAGTAGAATAAACACAAGCATCACGAGGTTTTGCATGTTCACGGAGCTTGGCATAGGCGATCTAAAATCTATTGGTTCTTGCAGCAAGAACCAGCCAGCGTGTACATCGGTCAGAATTTCCAACTTGGCATGTGGAAACGCAATTCCTTCTACGAATACGGTTGAGCATATACTCTCCCTTTGGATCAATATATTTGCAACATATTCAATATCATCATTTGAAATGTGGTACTCCTGAAGCATGGCTCTTACCATCTTTCGGAGTGAAGAGGGCATGTCGCGATTCGCCTCGAATCCTACAGAATAGTACGCTTCGTCATGGGAGTATTTGTTTGCGTCAGCTCGCATAAGTAAAGAATGCGCAATCGGTTAATCTCGCTCGACATATATAGAATTATCTCGTTGCACCAAGTTCAAATCCTTAGCACTCATAGCTCTATCAGTCACATAAAGACTCAAATATAATAGTCCGCATATCCAGCTTCGTCGTACACTGTTTTAGCCTCTGGCGTACAGTATCACGTGCAAACATGTTGAAAGCACTTGTTAGGAACTTCAGATGAAGTTCCTGTTCTCTACTAGGCACAACTTCGCAGCACACCAACCATACTGGCTGCTGATCAAGCGCATAAAAATCAATCGGCACACTCAGCAGAAACCATCCAATAGATGCCTTATGTGCAAGATCGGTCTTTGCATGTGGCATTGCAAATCCCATACAGATACCTGTTGATCCGTGTCTTTCTCTACGAACCATTTCATCTGCAATCTGTTCAATAATGTCATAGGAATAATGCGCATGCCCCAGCATAGCACGAGCCATCTCTCTTATAGCGTCGTCCTTATCTTCACTTACTTGGCAATTAACTGAATAGAATGCGCCATCTACAAGATATTTCACCAACTCCTTCATAAATCAGTTGCCTCTGGCGGTTGTAATGCAGTCACAATCTCATGATAGTTAGTAAGTGCTTGTTCAAGATACTCGACAACCTGCGGATACCTTTCTAAGTGGAATTGATCCTCCGCAGCTTCTATGTGTGCTATGGTTAACTCCAAGTGGGGCAATATCGATGTCTCCCGCATATCTGCGATGGTGCTCCGTATAGGCGCTATATAACGTTTACAGTGATATGTAAATAGACCCAAGGCACGCCCAAGAACCTGACGACGTGTGGGTCCGCCTGGATTATCAGGACTGCGATGCTCGCTGGATGCAAGGTCGTTATATGAAAGAAGCAATCTGCACCACATCGTCCAGCGAGTCTGAGAATAGTCGGCTTGCAACCTCATGAGACGAGTGCAATAAACAACATCCTTTGAATCGCTCCAACGGAACTCGCCAAACAGTAGCTTACCAATTGGTATTAATGCTCCATCTCTCGGCTGATCGAATATCCAACCGTGAATAGTAATTTTACGAGCCAAATAATGTAGAAGCTCGTCATAATCGAATCCGAGTTTGTCTAGTCGGTCTCTTACACCATCAAGGTTAATCAAGATGCTATCTTTAGTATTGGTCGGAGTACTTTGAATCAGAATGCTATTACCCTGATTAATCAGGGCTCGACGAGAAATGCGGAACGCATGATGAGGCATGCCCTTCGCTCTTAACAGTGATAGTGCGTGGTCAAAAGAACTCTGGATAGCATGTCCGGAAAAGAGCCGATCGTAAAATCCTTCTGTAAATACGAGACAGGCATCATCATTCACCTTCTCAAACGCTGTAATGACAAAAGGCGCGGTCTCAATCAGTAGCTCGGTGTGTTCATCCGAATAGCAGCATAGAAGCGTGACTAACTTAGGCGGTTTTTCAGCAAGATCAAATATACTTAGCAACCGCTTAGCGCTAACCAACTCACCATTTGATGCATTAATACTGTTCTTGTCCAGGTAGATGCCGTCTGGACTTCCGTGTCCCGAAAAATGGATTACATCATAATATGAATGCTTGAGTAGATTGTTGACATCATCTACTGCTGAAGCAGGGTGGCGTTCAACAATCACATCGTGATTGGAGTATTTGTGTTGAAGATGGAAGAATATCTTGTCTTCGTGATCGAGCTTTATGCGCGGAGCATCGGGTGGATTGGAGAATAGGACAAGAACCTTCATGGTATTATTATATCATCGAGATCGAGCCTTTACATATCATAGTCTTGGAAATCGGTAACGACTGGAGACTTTAGGCAGGTCAGGAAATGCTGAACTTCATAATAGTGCGTTCAAGAGGATGTCACTTTCAGCCTTTACTGTCTCCTCCAATCAATCGCCCGCACTCCACCACTTGCTTCTCAATCAACCTATTTCGCCGATCCCCATACGCTTCATATCGCTCCCTGACCGCTTCTTTCACCTCCTCCGGCACCTCCTCATCCTCCAAGATCAGCATCACCACCGCCCTGAGAGCTGCCATCGTCTCTCTTACCAGTTGTGTCTTGTAATTTGAGCGTATGATGGCGATCCTGAGTTTGGTCTTGGGATCGAGGTCTTGAGGTTGCTTGGGTGATTCTGTGCCCATCGGTGGTCCTCCTGGGAATGGGAGAGGTTGATGGGTTGTATTCAATAATGCGAGGGCTATATCCTCCTTTACGAGGTACCAGAGACGTGGGGAATATGAAAAATGTTTCCAGAAATGGGAATGTCCCTCCGGGTAGAATAAAGGTTCAGATTCAACCAGGAGAACTATTGATGACATCACCGGAAGAACTGCAACTCTATGTCAAGGGAGTTGACGCAGCCATCCAAACAGCCAGAGATTATGCGGATGTTCTGGTTAAACCGTCCTTGGCTCAACTAGGAGGGATTCTATCTGACCCCATCGGACAATGGAGGCTTAGAAATCAAGCCCGTATGCTCGTTAAAACAAAACAAATATTAGAGCAGAATGGCATCAATCCTGAAGCCATGTTACCCGACGTATTTGTTCCAATTGTTGATGCCGCAGGCAACACTAGCGATGAATTGCTATCCGATATGTTTGCATCCCTACTGGCGCGGCATGCCGATCCTGCATCAGTTGGTCATATACATCCCTCATATGCTCGGGTGCTTGAGCAATTCTCATCCGAAGATGCGGTAGTATTTAGGATGATCTACAAACATCAATGCGATGTTAAGGCGGGCAAGGTGAAATATGTGTATCCCGAAGATGGTGATTCAGAGATACCAATCGACCCGATGGTATCCTCGTTATCAGTAGAGAATCTCATTAGATTAGCAATAGTCGAAAGATCAATTACAAACATATTTGCAGGAGGATTTGATCCTACTGGTTATCAGATCACACCCTATGGCATCAAATTCGGTGACGCATGTATCGCAGGGTTGTAGTTGATGTAGAGTTGGTGACTGGCATTACTTATTGAGCTTAATTCGATCATACTACATCTATTACATCTAAACTATAATCCACATCTATTTTTGACAGCTTCGAATTCATCGATGCCCTGTTTTCCGAATGCAAGGCATTCTTCTAGAAACTCACGATATCCAGTTGCGTTTAAAATTGACTCAGGTATTGCGTCAGAAGAGATATTATTTATCCGTATTGATTCCCTCATGGGAAGTTGAGGTATCCCATTTATCTCATGAAATGTCGAGTATGTTGTAAACATCATTATCATTATTCCGAATTCCATGTACTTATCACGTAATGCTTTTAATACTTCGACTTCATCATCAGGTACTTCGCAAAACCATTTGGGGACAAGGGGCTCGGTGTAGCCAAGTATTGGGTCTAGCTCTTTTGTAATAAGAGGGGATAGATAATGGTCTAGCCATGTGTCACAAAATCGCGCCTGAAATTCCTCCCACGTGACAAGCTCTATATTTGTGCAATCTACCGCGGGGTAGGCACCTGCCTGGAACCCTGTATGTGCGATGATGTATCCGATATTGGCACCAGCATCACCAACTACAGTACGAAATGCATGGATCACATTTTGCGGAATATTCGACCCCCATCTTTTACACTCACAAATGATCGAATATCTCCTCCCTTTGACGTTCTCTTCGGCGTAGACATCAATTTCTACTTCACCACGTACAAGCCGAAGCTTCTTTTCAATCTCTACATTGAAACCACATTGTTCGAGTATTGAACCTACTTCATTCTGAAGCGACTTCCAGTCTGGAGGTGTTGTTGAGGTAATTATGCACATATATTAAGGTAATCCCTTCTCTGAATGGATTGAAGCGAATGTACTCTAACATAACCGTGGACTGTCTGATACACTGTTTATCATCACTTGGTCGGGGATCACGTCATGGTAGAAGATATTGATACTAAGAGAACACCCGTCTGGAGTTGGCTCCTACTCGGCTTTATCGTCGTTATTCTTCTCTGGGGTGGCTCACTATGGTGGATCGCCAGGTCAAGTAGTCACCAAGACAGTGCCAATATTGGGGATTCTTTCGGCGCAATCAACGCTTTATTTTCTGGTTTGGCGTTTGCAGGTGTTCTTGTTGCCATTCTATTACAGAAGAAGGAACTAGAGCTTCAACGAGAAGAACTTGGAGAAACAAGGCGACAGACACAAAGGCTTGCGGATGAAAGTACGCGACAAAGCAAAGAATTTAAGTTACATACTAAACATCTGCAATCACAACAGGTCGATAGACAATATTTCTCCCTACTAGATGTAGCAAGGCAGGCCCGAATCGATATTTATGTCCGCTTGCGCCAAACCACATGGAGAGGTGCGGACGCTGCTCATGCAATGCTCGATCAAATCAAGATGACGGCGTCTAAATTAACCCTCACAAACGAAAACATAGCCAGCGAGATAGCTAAAAGAGACGACGCTACAAATGAGCTGATGGACTGGTTGTATACTGATACGGACCTGAATATAAAACGCTATGAGCAATACTTTCAATCCTTAACGAATATACTCATATATCTTGAGCGTAGGTCAGTAGAAAAGAGTAGTTATCTGGTCGATGTGGTCCGGACATTTCCAACTACAGATGAGCTTGTTCTCTATGCGTACTACTTGGTGGCGTTCAAGCGATTCCACTATGTTCACAAAGCCATACAAATCTATGATCCGTTTTTAATGTTGAAGCCGCATGACTTTGTTGATACTAAACATCAAGAAATGCTTGCCCTAGCACTCAAGGCTTATTGGGAAGAAATAGAGTCGTTTCTTACCCCATCAGGTAATATACAAGGTGATGGGGGATAAATGTTGGTATTTGAGCCATAGAAAACGAATGGGGTGTCGGCACGGTAAAGGAGCCGTGCCATATTATGTTGCCGGGTTCGGGGATTACGTCATAGTACTGGTTGACCATAGTCCAACACGATATCCATTGAATTGTCATAGATGCTTTTGGATTGCGTTCGTGCGATTGCACAGTATTGTATAGTTGGCGTTAAACGTTTCATGGGAGACACCCAAGTCAAATGCAGGAGTACAGCAATGTTCTATTTCGTATCGTTCGACATTCCTGAGGAATATAAAGACAAGTACGATAAAATCTACGAATGGGTTCATTCAAAAATGGGGGGGTTCCATTTTATTGAAATGACCAACGGTGGTGAAGGACGACTCCCATCAACGTGTGTTGTAGTACAACTTGAATCAACTAAGCCAGTAGATGCTGCGAACGAATTTGCGCGAAAAATGTACGACAGTTGTGACGCAGTCGCCACGCATGTAAGTGTCGTTGAGGGTGTTCCTTCAGGCATTTCTGATCCGATTAAAAACTTGCCTAGATATGTCGAAAAAGCCAATTTGAACTCAAGCGGGTATGAATTCGTTAAGCGAACTGAATACACCTCAAAATCTGGCAATACTTGAGTAATAGTGCGAACCGGTGTTCGATTTGATCATTGCAGGTTGCCTATTCTTGTACCACTTCATAGGTACAGGCTCGGGACGACACCTGTTTATAATCGTTATCTAAGATTCTTTGCACAGCTTTCTTAATAACAGAAGAATCCATAGCAGTATCGACTTCTAGTTTGATCTGATGGATAAGGCTACGTAACTGATCACAACGAGTATGTGCATTTAAAGCCGCTAGACGTTGATTCTCTAATTCCACACGTAGTTCCGCATAGGCACGCACCCAAAGGGCAGAACTATCAGAACAGTTTGCTTCAAATTTACTCATGATTGTTACTCCTACCAACGCACTCTAACCGTATCTGTATTCACATAGAAGGCTGCGAATTCCTCTGTCTGATCACGAAAATTCTTATTATTCCTGATTATTTCCCGATCTCTGGGATTGCAAATACCCCCAGTATCAACACACGCAATGACGAATCCAAGCTGGATATGGAGGATTAACCTAATCTGGTGCAGGGTTTAGGTGTAAAATGGACGAATAGGAGTTGTGAGGCGGGTTTTGGCTGGAAGAATCCCGCCCTCTCCGCTTTCATTTCCGCCCGTCAGGGCAGTTGCATCTTAAATTGCGCCCCGGACCTATCGTCTGCAGAGCGGCCTCAAGTATCATTACAAGGCCTGCTTGGAGAGTGCTTTCCAGACGCGATCGGTTGGTCGGGTCAATCACCGTCCTGTCGGAAACTTCATGACCAATCAAGTAAACTGAGACGATCCTTCTACCACACTTTGAGGCCAAGCATGAAAAAGCTACTACTCGGTTTTACCCTCACGCTACTGCTTCCCTGGTTCGCCTACGCACAGCAAACGCACACGGATCAACGCCGAATCGAACTGCCCGATGTGCCGGGTTACCTGACGCTCAAGTGCGACTTTCACATGCACACCGTCTTCTCGGACGGCAGCGTCTGGCCCAACATCCGTGTGCAGGAAGCCCTGGCCGACGGGCTCGACGCCATCGCCACGACCGAACATCTTGAATATCAAGCCCACAAGGATGACATCCCGCATCCCGACAGGAACCGTGCTTATCAGATCGCCACCAAGGAGGCGGAGAACAAGCCCTTGATCATCATCAACGGCTCGGAAGTCACGCGGGATATGCCGCCGGGTCATTGCAACGCAATCCTTTTAGAAGACGCCAATCCGCTTCTCATGGATGATCCCATCGCCGTCTTTCGCGAGGCGAAGCGGCAGGGGGCCTTCACTTTCTGGAACCATCCCGCCTGGAAGCATCAGCGCCCCGACGGCATCGCGACGCTGACCGACATGCACCTTGAACTCATCCGGGAAGAACTCATCCAAGGCATCGAAGTCGTCAACAGCGGGTCTTACTCCGATGAAGCTCTGCAAATCGCCCTCGACCATAACCTGGCGATCATGGGCAACTCTGACGTCCACGGGATCATCGATTGGGAGTATGACGTGCCGGCCGGCGGACATCGACCCGTCACGCTGGTGTTTGCCACCGAACGATCTGCCGCCGGCATCAAGGAAGCCCTCCTGGCCCGCCGTACCGCGGTGTGGTTCAAGAACACGCTGATCGGCCGCGAAGAACAGCTCGTGCCACTCATCGAGGCATCACTTGTCATTAAGAAGGCCCACTACCCCGGCAAGCTGACGGTGCTTACCGTCACGATCGAAAACAACTCGGACGTCGAGTATCTGCTTAAAAATCAGTCCGACATGACGTTCCATCTTGACGCGGATGTAATCAAGCTCGAACCACACAGCACCAAGCGTCTTGATGTCAGAACCATCGAACGAAAGACTTCGGTAGACCTCGCCTTCGAAGTCCTAAACGCCGTCACCGCCCCCAACACGCACCCGACAGTGACGCTGAAGGTTGAGGTTGAATAAGGCGCGCGTCTGCCACCGCGACGTCTAAGCGGATCAACTTCCGGTGTATCGGGTGCCACATCTTGATCGCGCAGCGACAAGGTGTGTTGTTGCCCGCACACTTTGCTCCTGCGGAGTCAAAGTGTGGCACCCATTCTGCTCTGTTTGAAGTTGATACGCTCTAGACTTTGCGTTATTTATGCCGTCATCCTTAAGGACATAAATGGGCGCAAAAGGTTCCCGTTGATCGCCGGTAAAATCTTCTGGATCACGGTTTGGTTCGTCACCATAAAGTCGGTTGATCGTCCTTGAACTTCGTTGCGCGGGCGGTGGATATCAGGTTGGTCAGGTGGCATCTGCCGGTAGTCAGGTCGGCATTTTTGCAGCCGCAGATATTCAACTTCAACTTGTAGCCAGAGGCGATCGTGCGTATCCGTTCAAACTCTGCTTGACGCACATCGGTTGGCAGGTGTGTACCTGTGCCGGTGCCGTTACCGCATATCGGGGAGCGTTGCAGTTTTTCATAAGGGGCGAGGATGCGCTTCAGCAACTCGCAGTCCCGGATGCCGCGTTTTAGTGATCCAATGATTGCCGGGCGGAGGAAGAGATAGCTGGCCGAAACATGACGGACGCCACGGCTTGACGCTTCGGCAAACAACGCATCAATCCCCGCATCGTCATCGGTGACGCCATGAATCAGCGGGTCGGCTCTCAAGGATGCCGTAACACCGATTTCGATCAGCCTGCCAAGATCAGCAAGCCGGCGCTGTGCGGGGGCGGTATTCGGCTCGATGGCCTTGTTCAACTTTTCATCAAGTGTCGTCAGGCCGATCTGAGCGGCGACAAGCTCCGCCCGCTGAGAAAACAGATCGAAAAAACGATCCGGGATCGCACCCTTGGTCACAAACTGAACTCCGATCCCCTGGCTTAGCAGCAACTGCATCGTGCGGAAGGATTGGTCGAGTACTTCCTGTACCGGCATGAACGCATCGGATGATGGACAGAAGTAGACAGCGATCGGCCGCTTCTTCTTGCGTTTGAGTTCTTGAGCAACCTGGTCGGCTGTGTTGCGGTATACCACGACCGTATCGTCTCCCGGATACTGAGAGTACCCCCGGATATAGCAATAGGCGCACCCATGCACACATCCGGCAGTCATGTTGATTGTAGGTAGATGCGACAGGCAGCGCAGGCTCGAAGACGTCAGGGCGTTGCTCCTGCGGTCTGTCAATGTTGCCTTCACCATGTCCGCTTCCCCTGGTATTGCTGTAGATGGCAGCCCGAATCCTACCGTAGCGTATCAGCCGGCACAATGATCGGCAGGATCGGACATCACAGCCCCCACCAGTAGTCGCCGTGTTCATCCGGTTCATCCGTCATCGACCACGCCCGCCAGTGGCGCTGGATGTGATCGAACTTCTTGCAGTGATGCAGTGTCGGCACGCTGACCGCGTCATGGATGATCTGGTGACGAAGGTCATCCGCGAAGCCCCCGTCGCCGCACGCACGGGTGCGCAGCAGGTTGATCTTGACCTGTCCGAACGTGTTGTTCTGCATGTTGTGGATCAGATAGGCCTGCCGCAAGAGTCGGCGGCGAAGGTCGACATCTTCGGCCAGCTTGGCTTTACAGGGCAGCAGGTATTCCGCCATCAGCCCCAGGTACCGTCTGCCCGTTCGGCTGTTCATCTGCTGCAGCATCTGCTCGGCCTTGTCGCGATCGCCCATCCGCAGGTAAATCCTGAAAAGGTTCGTCCGCACACGCATCCCACGCAGCACCTCCGTACTCTGCGCATATGGTTCGAGCATCCGCCTCGCTGCTTCAAGCCGGCCTTGGCATAGCAGGTGGTAACCCAACGGTTCGGCAAGGTCGATAGTCGATCGACCCAGCCTCAGGTGAATCATGTTTGCCTTCTCGATCCAGCGATCGATCTGCGGCGGTGGCGTCAGTGCCATCACCGAGTAGACAAACAGGTAATCGCCTACCACATCCGTTTGTTCGGTTTCCCGATCGTGGATCCTGTCGAGTAACACGGCCGGATCGCTAAGCCCGAGTCTTGCCGTGGCCCACGCCAGGTAACGCTGCGCCCGGCCAACGTCCGAGGTCGCGTAGCACGGCCTGCCATGCTCCCGCGTCGGCCGCAGATCGATCAACTGCATCGATAATGCACGGGCTTTCATGAAGTTCGCTCTCTGGTACGCGTTCACCACCTCGTCGATTGTCGGGCCCGGCGGCTGTTCCGACAGGACCTCTTCAAGGATCGATAGTTCATCACGCCGCCGAGGATACCGCCGCCAGCTTGGTGATAGGTTCCAAAGCTCCGACAGGTCGAGGCGGATGCGTTGATCGTCCATATATACACAGTGCCAGTCCGCTCGGTATTGTTTCTTCCTTCGGCTGCGATTGACCCGCTCGATCGCCTCGGCGCGGATGCGGGCACGCGTATCGTCCGGTGGCTGCTCCATCGCTCGACATATCCTTTCTTCGCCTACCTCGGTCAGTCGGTGCTCAAGCACACCCGCCGCATCGAGTTGATTGAACAAGCCGTCGGGGCCGATCTCGGCAAACCGTGTGTCGATCTCATTCAACTGCGACCGTAGCGTGAGCGCATCAGCAAGGCGCTCCCATTTTTTGTCGTGCTCCCGGTCATGCTCAAACAACGGGTGCGGCTGGATCAGTTTCCTGACGACACGCGGATCGTTCACCAACACATCGGCTTGCCGTGACTGTAGCGCGCCGGGCCCTACGCCGCGCGTCTCCGCGATCTCGCTGATATCACGGTCCCACTCCTGAACCTGCTCGACCGTAAAACCCCTGTCACGGCAGAACGATTCATGCAGCGACCACTTGATCGCCCAGTCCAGCTTCGTCGACACCGAGTAGGGGGCGCCTTCAGCCAACAATTCCAATACCTCGCGCCAGCGCTGTACAACCCCCGGCGCCCAGACAGGCATCCAATCCGCGCCGACATGAGTCTGCGCCGCTTCGAGATACGCCCGTTGCATATCGATCGCCGTGACAGACCTCTCGGCACCGATCACGGGTACAGCCACGGTGCACGTCGGGTCGAGCACAAACCGCCGCATCGCGTCCATGACGTCGACAGGCATCACATCCGCGCCCGGATTGATACCCGCTTCCGCCATCGCGATCACAATCGCGGTGGTCCCGACCTTCAGATACATCACCAGGTGGCTGCACGAGGATTCACCACAGAGTATGTGTAACCGGCGGAAGGGCGGCGCAGCCAATGCTTCATCACGTCCGTTAATCAGCGCGCGGCTGTCACCGCCGACCGCGCTTCTGAGAAAACTTACCCGGGGCGAAAGCGAAAACCGCAACGGGTGCCTCACATCGTAACCCCCGGCCCCGGTATAGATCACCCGCGAACACAGAAACGGCTGAAGCGGATCGTATAACCGAAACACATCCACGCTGTAGCTGTAATTCTCATGACACCCGAAAGAAGCGGGGCGGTCGCCGTAGCTCTGATTGGTCTTGTAGAGCTTCACCTTGCGCCAGTTGCGATGTACCTTTTTTGCCTGCGACAAACCCGCCAGCACCATCCGCTCGCCGGCGAGTACGTGGCACACCAGCGAGGACGGGTCGGTGACTTCGGGTGTGGCGTATTCAACATGCGCGCCGTCACGATACGCGCGTGAGCCGTTGGTCAGGAAGTAACCGGACCGCTCCGCATAGCCCATGGCCGCCCTGAGCCGGGCGCGCGTCGAATTGCTGACACGTTCGATGACCTCTTCTAACAATGAAACGGCCCCACCCGAGCCGCCGCCGGCAACACGACGCCGTCGCGAACGATCGGCGTGCGTGCTTACCGCCGGCAACGATTGGGGCATGGGCGCGATACCGAATTCAGTCTCGATCCCCATACACCCGTGCATGGCTACTCTCCGCTTTCCTGACGCGAATGACTGACAAACGACTCACTGTCCTTGGACAGCGTCCGCCCGATCACATCACGCCCGGCGTCGGCGACCAGCCGCCCGCCTCCCCCGCTGCGCTCCCGCCGCTCCGCCAACACCACATCGACCGCATTCCGTTTGCTTTCTACACAAGCCACCATGATCCACTCTCCTTTCCGGCTCTGCCGGTTTGTGCCGTCACCCCGTCGGACGCCCGACGGGCCGACCCCATGTTAAGCCTATAAGGAATGAAATCAACTATTAATTCTATATAGAATTTATTTTTCTTCCGCCCCCGCCTTCCGGCGCTGCTGCGCCGACGTTGGTGTGATCGCGTCTGTCGGCCGACGCGCTTAACATAACCCACGCTACGAAACACAAGCGCGAAGATCAATAGCATTTCTTGCCGGATCGGAATGATTTCGCATTTATGCAGCAATCGCACACGACGTGCTGATTATTTGTACCGAGCCGGACGATGTGCGTGCACACAATTTTGAAAACCCACTCTCTGTCATGAATCGCGTGAACGATGTTCCCGCTGTTGTTGTCGTTGCCGGTTCGTGTGCTGGGAAGAACTGGGAATTGTTGCTGGATCCGCAATGCCGAAAAACACCTTATAAAAGAGGGCGTTTTTGTGCGCGATTAATCAAGCCGCGAAGGATGTGTCCCGTGTGGCGGGCCGTCCGGCGAACTTCGGCGAACGCATTTTGTGTTAACAGGCATTGCTTTTGTTTGTACAAGAGTATTGCGATGTCATCGATGTACCAGCCGTGGCATTGTTTCATGTGTTCCGCCGTGGAGCATGTGCAAATTTATTTATTCAACAGGAATGCCTTCCATGAAGCGCACAAGCGTGATATCATGCGTATGAGCACATCCGGCCGCCGTCGGGCCAGGACTTCAATCTAAAAATATAAGAATTATTAAACTACACCATTGATTTTTGGAATATGCGCTGTAGACTCAATCCCTTGCGTCATGAGTATGGATGATCATACACAAGCGGCAGGGGGTCAGGATGACGGGCAGGGCAGGGATGGGAGGCGGCTGTGTTCAGACCGGCCGAAAACTTGAAACCGTACTTCAGACGATTGCGAAACAACACAGCGCCAATAGCTACCGCGGCTCGCGGATAAGCGATCAACGGGCGCACAAGGTAATTCTTAATAACGATAGACACATCCACCCCGGCAAGCCCTGCCGGGTCGGGCTACGCCCCGTCAAAATGCCGGCATGCCGCATGCCCGGCTTGCCGATCACCTCAACCCAGATCCGCGATCATCAGAACAACGCCATAGCCTCGCTATGCAACGGCCTATCCGTATGCGGTCAATAGCGCCGCCTTACGTGATCAGTGCAAGCAACAAGGAGCTTAACCATGAATCGCAATACCAGTTGAACCTCAATAGATAGCTTGAGGCGCATACGTGTTTTAGAAGCACGGCCTGCCCCTGTCGGCGAAAGCCGTCCGGTTGGAGGCCGTCAGTGCTCGTGTCGGGTGTGCAGGTTCCGGCAACGCTGTGGATGCCGCTCGATGAATCGCGCCTCAGCATAACTCAGTTGTAGAAGTTAAGAACAACCGCTCGCCCGTCCGCCACGGCTTTTGCCATGTGTGGGTGGATGATGGCGGCGCAGAGGATATCCGTACGGCCCGGGTGCGTCGGGGACGCAGCATCTTTGCGCCCTCGGCCCGGGAAAATCCGCCCTGAAAACCGTTAAAACCGCGTAAATCCGTGATGAATAGGCCCCAAAAGGCCCGTCATGGTTATCACTTGCAAGCATTCTATAGAGCAATACTCATAAGAGACGATAGAATTATGGAATCCGACTTCAACGACAACGGTAACACGACAAACGAAGTGCCAAGGTCAACCACACTATCGATCGAACTACTCGAAACCTTCGTCACGCTTATCCAGCACGACGGAGATGCAGGCCAGGCCGCGCGCGCGCTCGATATCAATCAACCAAGCATGTCCAAACGTATGGCCCACCTCAACCAGCCCGGCGAGGTGCTCAAGCGGCCGTGGATCGTGCGTGAAGGCAAGACCTGGAAACTCACCGATGAAGGCAAGCGCGTCCTGCCCGGTGCACGCGACCTGATCGAACGCTACCACACACTCTACGGCTACACACTCACCAAGCCCGTGCAGCACCCGGTCGTCCGCTTCGCCTGCGGGCAATCCACCACGTCCGACCTGGTCCGCCTCGCACTCAAACTCTTCCGCAAGTCGCACCCCGACAGCCCGATCCGTATCAGCACCATGCGAGGCCCGCAACCTATCGAGGGCGTCGCAAGCGGTGCGCTCGATCTGGCGCTTGTCAGCTACTCCGAACAGGAAGTCAACGAGATTGCGCGAACCGAGCTCTACGTCGAAGAACTCATGCGCTTCGGCTACAGCCTCGTCTGCGCCAAGACCAGCCCATGGGCGAAAGACTTCAAGGAGCTTCCCAAGAAGAAACCGATCACGCTCAAACAGGTCTGCGAATTCCCCTTACTCACGCCCGAGCCCGACTCACGCACCCGCCGGGACTTCGACGAAGCCTTGCAGCGTTACGCTTCTTCATCCAAGCCCGAGCTGTTGATCCAGACCGGCGGCTGGCTGACCATCCTCAACTACGTCCGCGATGGTCACGGCGTCGGCCTCGTCTGTAACACCGTCTTCGCCACACCCGGTGATCCGAAGTGGATGCTCACGCGCCCCATCCAGCCACGCCAGATGCCGCCCATCCCGCTGAACATGGTCGCACGTTACGCGCCCGATCGGCCGCAAGGCATCGACCTCACCGAGGACGGCCTCGCCTGGCGTGACATGCTGCGAAAAGCCATCGAATAAATCACACCCGACGCACACTAAAAACAATTGCACATATAGCCCGACCATCCTTGTCGGGTCGTATCTGCATTGATAACGTGTCCATCACCCCTGGCGCATCAACCCAACGCCAAGCAATCCCATGCACATTAACGCCGTCGGCTCGGGGATGTTCGTGCCGTTACCCGCAGGCGTGCCGGCGTTCCAGTTGGCAAGCACCACATCCAGGTCGTCCAGCCCGACAAACCCGTCCGGTTCGCCGCTCGGTCCTGACAAATCCGCGCTTGCGTCGCCCGGCGGAACGCTCTGGTTCCAGTTACTCAACACAATATCCAGATCGCTCAAGCCTACGAATCCATCCCCATCAATATCACCTGCCACCGGCACAACACCCGGCCAGACGAACGTCGCCACCGACTTGGAAGTCAGCCGATACGAAAACGATTCTCCATCCTCGACCACATCGAACCAGCGCGATGAATTCGTCGGGTTGAGCGCAATCAACACGCGCGACCCGTCCGGGTTTATGAACGCCACCGTCTCGATCACATCATCAAACGTATCCGAATCGATCCGCACCGCGCCCGGTTGCACAAACTTACTCGCATGCGCGATGCTGTAATACTCTTCGTTGTACTCGACGCTGCCGTCCGATGTATCGATCGTTACCACGCCCCGGCAGCCGCTGCACCCGCCATCAAGGTAAGGCCCGTTATTCTCATCCAACGCCAGGTTCCAGAAGATCGCCGTCTTCGCCCAGTTGCGCGTTGAACCGATGATGATGTTCTCGATGTTCCACATCAGGTTGTCTGAGAAGTTTGTCGCCCAGGTCCCGCCGGAGATTTCAGAAAAGTAAATCTCCGCATCCGGGAAGAAGTTGTGGAAGTTCGACTGCTGATCGACCGTCCCGCCGTAACCGTGAAACGCAGCGCCGCTCACGTACTGCCCCGCTTCGGGGTCGTTCATCACCACGACCGGGTAATTCCAGTTATCCCAGTTATGGTCATACGCGATGATCTTCGTATCGATCCCCGCCGCGTCCATCGCCGGCCCGAAGTGATCGCCGATGAACGTGCTTTGCTCATACGTTGACATCGTCATCGACGGATGATTCCCCCCATGCAACGGTTCGTTCTGCACCGTCATCGTGTCGAAACTCAGACCGTGCCCCTGGTACCGCTGGAAAAACTTCACCAGGTAATTCGCGTAGCTCTCGTAGTATTCGCTCTTCAATGACCCGCCGATCAGCGAGTTGTTGTCTTTCATCCACGCCGGCGCACTCCAAGGCGAAGCCATCATCCCAAGCTGCGGGTTGATCGACTTCGCCTGCAACAGCGACGGAATGATGTACGACACATCATGCGCGATCGAAAAGTCCGACTGATCCACATCCGTCTGCCCCCAGGATTGATCGTTATAAGTATACGGATAAAGCGACAGATCCGACGCCCCGATCGGCACACGCAGGTAGCTGATGCCGATCCCTGTGGTGGGGGAGAATAGCTGCTCCATCAACGCGTCGCGCTGCGATGTGCTCAGTTCATTCTGAATCAGCCACGCCGACGAATCCGTCATCGCCGCGCCGAAGCCCGACATCGTCTGGTACGTTGTCGATGCATCGACGTTTACTTTCGTCGAATACGAACCCGACCCCGCCGAGAAAGACAGATCGCTTTCCTGCGACAGCAGTTTCGTCTGATTGCCTTTTGTCAGCCAGACCTGAACCGCCGCGTCGGCCCGATGAGCCGAAGCCAGTAGTGTTACCGCCGTTGCTACCGCCATGACCTGGTACTTCTTAAACATATGATCCCTGCGAAACGCATTTCTTAACTCCCTCTCCCCTCGGGAGAGGGCCGGGGTGAGGGCCGGGTTCCCTATGCATTCTATAAACCACTGATGAACACAAACAAACACAATCAAAACTCTTTTTCTTATCCGTGTTCATCTGTGTTCATCGGTGGCTAATGTTGTTAAAATCAAACCCGCCGACGCAAACCGGCCACACCCATCAATCCAAGCAGCGCCAACGTCCCCGGCTCGGGCACCACGCTCGCAGGCGGCGTGCCTTCATTCCAATGATTCAGCACGATGTCCAGGTCATCCAATCCGACAAACCCATCGCCGCTCGGGTCGGCCGCGCTATCGGCCGGTGGGACGTTCTGGTTCCACGCGCTGAGGATGATGTCAAGGTCGTCAAGCCCGACAAACCCATCGCCGTTCAGATCGCCCGGCAGTGCGTTCACGGTTTCACTCACCGACGTGGTGAAGATAAACAAGTTCGCCTGGCTCTCGCCGATATATGCGGGATTCACGTTATCAAACAGGATCACCGGCCGGATGTACTTCGTGCCCGCAACCGCGGTCGCGTTCATCTCGAAAGACAATCCATCGCCGGTCACACTCGTGTCCGCGGTTACCAGCAGCTCGCCGATCTTTGTGTAATCATCATCGCCGTAGAACTCGAAGCCGAACATCAGGTCTGCATCCCAGTTATCTTCGACGCGCACGTTGGTCAGCTCAAACGTGTATTCCGTACCCGCTTCGCCGAGCATTGCCTGCTGCCAGACGCCGCCGCTGTTGCCGACGTAATCCGCATAGAAACTTGCGTGCGGGTTGCCGACCCAGAAGTCGTTGAATCCCACGTTGCCGTATGAGCCCCAGCGATCGCCGAGGTTGCCGTCGCCGTTCTCATCATCAAAGCCCGGGTTTTTTGCAAGCTCGCCCCCGGCCGCGGGAACCTCCGCCATGTACGAATCGAACACGAACACGTTCGCCTGGCCCTGCTGGATGTACGCCGGGTTCACATTATCAAACGAAATGACCGGCCGGACGTAGACCGTACCCGCTACAGCCGTCCCCTGCATGCTGAACACCGCCGCGTTCACCGCGCCGTCGCCACCGACATTCGATAATCCAAGCCGTGTTGCCGCATCGATCTCAACAATCGTCTCGCCGAGTTTCGTTGCGTCGTCGGCCGCGTAATATTCCAGGCCGAAACGAAGCGACGCATCAAAGCTCGCTTCGATCCGCGTGTCCAGCAGGTCGAACTGATACGTCGTACCCGCTGTGCCGGGGATCGCCAGTTGATACACGCCACCGCTGTTGCCGACCGTGTCCGGGTACAGGCTCGCATGTCCGTTACCGACCCAGAAGTCATTGAAACTCGCAGCACCCCAGGCGCCCCAGCCGTCGCCAAACTGACCGTCCGGCACCGCGTCCGTGTCTTCAAATCCCGGGTTCACCAGGATGTTGGTCATCGCATGCGCGGGATTGACTAACGCCAACCCGACCAAAGCGCTCAATACTGTCGATTTAATCATCTCACTTCCTTTGCAGTTATGCATCATTATTTAGCCACGGATGAACACAGATGAACACGGATTAAGAATTAAAACCAGAGTTTTCAATCGTATCTCTGTTTGAGTAGTACCAGTGCTTTTGTTTTTCCGGTTACACAATCCACCAGGCCCTCACCCTTGCCCTCTCCCAAGGGGAGAGGGGATGAACGCCATCACTATTTACACCTATTGATTCATTATCCAAACCGATATCCATTCGATTCACTCCCTCTCCCCTTGGGAGAGGGCCGGGGTGAGGGTCGGGTTCCTTTCGTTTCCGACGTGTCACACCTCTCGCCGCATCATGTCCGGGCAGGCCCGGACCTACGAATCCATCGTTTTTAGCCGCGACCCGCCGGGTCGCGCGCCCCGTGACCGGATGTATCACGGCCACGGGGTTGCTTACCGAGGATTACTTTCGTCGTGCCAGTAACGCCAAACCACCCACAGCACACAGCCCCAAACTCGCGGGCTCCGGCGTCAGTGATGCGTCAAACACAAACACGTTTTCCTGTCCCTGTCCCGCCGACACCGCGTTATCAAACAAAATGATCGGCCTGACATACGCAAGCAGCGGATCGTTCGGCGCGGTCGCGCTCATGCTGAACGACAGTCCGTCACCGGTCACCGCCAGCGACATCGGCACGATGTCTTCACCGATCTTCGTTCCGTCGTCCGCCTGGTAGTACTCAAGCCCGAAGCGATAGTTCGCATTCGTGTTTGATTCGATCCGCACATCGGTCAGGTCGAACTGGAAAGACTGGCCGGGCGTTGCGGCGATGCCTTGCTGGTACACGCCGCCCCAGTTGCCGTTGCCATCGGAGAAGAAGCTGGCGTGGCCGTTGGCGCCGAAAAACGCGTGGAAACCGGCCGAGCCGAAGCTGCCCCAGCCGTCGCCGTAGTTGCCATCGGTGTTCGTGTCTTCAAAGCCCGGGTTGGTCAGCAACTCCGCCGACGCCGTGTTCATCCCCAAGCTCAATAGCGCGGCCGTAGAAACCGCGGCCACCATCCATCGTGTGGTCCTTCTCATACGTTTCTCCCTTCTGATTAACATGAAGTGTCCTCCAAGATATTCCAATCACAATCAACGATAGACTTATCAATTCTTCTTCTGATTGACTTCCGGGTAAGGCCAACCATCATTCAAAAACTTGTTGGGCCATTCCGGTGCGTACGGATTATTCGCAGCGCCGTAGGGCGAAAGCTCTTTGTACTCTTCCGCCGTCAACTGACTCACATGCGCATCGGCGTAGCCGACGTTGATCCCTTCGTTGTGCACGAACTCGCGATCCTCCCAGCCGGGCCAGACCGTGTCGTACACGAACACCGCTTTCACCGGGTCCTCGATCGCACCCAGCTTCTGCACAAGGTCTTTCTGAGCGCTGGGGAAACCGAGCAGTGCCGCCTGGATGTTGAACCGGTAGTACGCCGCCTGCCAGTTGTAGCGGTAATGCGTGTGCAGTTCGTCTTCCAGGTCCGGGAAGTTCGCCGGGCTGCCGTTGGATTCGCGCGACGGGCAGCGGAACGTTTCGGTGTATTCGCCCGTATCTTCCCCGCCGCCGATGTAGGGGATCAGGATGTGGTGGATGTACTCCACCTCATCGTTCATCACACTCTGGGCCGTGCCTTTTTCCGGATCGTAACTCACCGCAACGGGCAGCTCTTCTTTATGATCGTTCGTAAATAACGCGATCGCGGTCAGCTCCTGCCGCACGTTCGACTTGCACGCCACCGCCTGCGCGCTGCGCCTCGCAGCACCCAACGCCGGCAGCAATATCCCCACCAATAGCGCGATGATCGAAATGACCACCAGCAGCTCAATCAATGTAAATGCACGCTTAGACACGTCTTGGTTCCTCTTCGTGGTAGGCGAATGGTGTTTCGCTCAAGCTCAGTTATTTATCCGCGTCCCGTTCGGCGTCATCCGCACGGGCGTCGCCGGCGGCGGGGCGGTCGACTGATTGATCTCCAAAAACGCTTCCAACCGAAGCTGCATATTCTCACCCGCCGCCGAGTCGTGACGGATCGACCGGCAGATCCATTGACCGGCGCGGAAGCCGATCTCCGTCGCATCCTGGCGTATCGCTGTGTAGCAGGGCAGCGAGATCCTGCGCATATCCCCGTCATCCACACCGACCACCGACATCTCGTCCGGCACCTTTAATCCAAGCTCATGCGCGCGGCGCGTGATCCCGACGGCAAGCATCGGGTCCGTCGCAAAGATCGCGGTGGGGGGCTTGGACATGGAAAGGAACTGTGTCAGCGCCGCGCTGCCGCCATCCAGATCGGGTGTCGCCGGCACGCGCAAACGTGGATCAACCTCGATCCCCGCGTGCTTGATTGCCGAGTAATACCCATCGATCCGGTCCTGGTGATCCGTATCGATCACGACGTTGTGGCAGATGCCGATCGTTGTATGCCCCAGCTCGATCAGGTGATTGATCGCCGCCTGTGATGCGGTGTTGGAATCGCAGTGGATGTAGTTGATGCTATCTTCATCGAAACGGTCGGCGACGACGACATGCAGCACGCCGTCCTCCGCGATCTCTTTACATAGATGCCGGCTCTGCTGATCTACACGCACGACCAGCCCATCCACGCCCATCCGCTCGGCAAACTTCTCGAACGATTCGCCCTCTCGCCGCGTCAGCGGGTTCAGCGCCACGACGTTTACCTTTAGTGCCTGGGCCGCACGGATCACGCCGCCCCAGATCAGCGCGTCATACCCGACGTACTGCCCGCCGGGCGTTTCATCCAGGTACAGCATGCCGATGCTTCGCATGGTCGTTCGCTTCTCGGAATAGTGGCGGTAGCCCAGCCGTTCGGCCTCACGCAGGACGCGCTCGCGAATGGTACGGCTGACGACGTTCGGGTTGTTCAACGACCTGGAAACGGTCGCCGGGGAAACGCCTACGCTGGCAGCGATGTCTCGTACGGTGCTCACGTTCAGAAGCCTCCAAGCCTCGGGGTCTGAAATGAATCTGCAACAAACAAAGCATTTGTTGCAAACAACTCACAACAAATTACAGGCGATTCATGGGCACGTCAAGAGAAATCCGTTTATTGACTTAAAAAACTATGTTTCTTTGCACTGAAACAACTGAAACACATTGAAAACCCTGCTCATGCTGGTATACTCTCAACACACTAATGAGGATTTTTTGCTTATGACCTTTCCCGATACGTTCACGTGGGGCGTTGCCGCCGCCGCTTACCAGATCGAAGGCGCCGCCAAGACCGACGGCCGACTGCCCAGTGTGTGGGACGCATTCGACCACAAGCCCAACACCGTCCGCGGCGGACACAACGGCCTGGTCGCCTGCGATCATTACCACCGCTACGAAGAAGATGCCGACCTGATCGCCAACCTCGGTGTCAAGGCATACCGCTTGTCTATTTCATGGCCACGCGTCGTCGATATCGATGGCAAGCCCAATGAAAAAGGTCTCGCTTTCTACGACCGGCTTATCGATGCACTGCTCGCGCGCGGCATCGAACCGTGGTGCACGCTCTTCCACTGGGACTTCCCGCTGCATCTTTTCAATCAAGGCGGATGGTTGAACCGCGACTCGGCCGACTGGTTCGCCGATTACACACGCATCGTCGTTGATCGTTTGTCCGACCGCGTCAAGCACTGGTTCACGCTTAACGAGCCACAGGTCTATATAGACCACGGCCACAGCGTCGGCACGCACGCGCCCGGCATGAAGTACGACCCGCAATCCATCCTGCGCGTCATCCATCACTCACTGCTCGCGCACGGCAAAGCGGTGCAGGTCATCCGCGAACGCACGAAACAAGAAGCGCAGGTCGGCTGGGCGGTCGTCGGTTGTGCAACTATTCCCGCCACGCAAAACCCGCAGGACATCGACGCGGCGCGCAAAGCAACCCTGCGCGTCGGCGATGAGCCCGGCTGGTTATTCAACACCACCTGGTACGCAGACCCTGCCTTGCTCGGTAAATACCCCGAAGACGGCCTGAAATTGCACGGCCAACTCATGCCCGAAAACTTCGAGCAAGACCTGCCAACCATCAACCAGCCCATCGACTTCTACGGCGCTAACATCTATCAGTGCATCTACGTCCGCGCGGATGAAAACGGCAACCCGCAGCGAGTCCAGCCACCCGCAGGCGGACCCTACACCGAAATCGGCTGGCCCGTCACACCCGAAGCACTCTACTGGGCCCCGCGATTCATCCACGAACGCTACGGCCTACCCATCTACATCACCGAGAACGGCTGTGCCGGCATGGACTGGGTCCACCAGGACGGCAAGGTTCATGATGCACACCGCATCGACTACGTCGCACGCCACCTCTGCGCCCTGCGCGAAGCAGCGAACGACGGCATCGACGTCCGCGGCTACTTCCTCTGGTCCATCATGGATAACTTCGAGTGGGGCTGGGGCTACGACCAACGCTTCGGCATCATCCACGTCGACTTCCAGACCCTGAAGCGCACGCCGAAGGATTCTTACGACTGGTACAAGCAGGTCGTCGCCACCAACGGCAAGAACCTGCCCGCGAAGTTCACCCCCATGATGCCCGGCTTCGGCCCCGGCAGCGTCACACACCCCGCCAAATCCGCCAACATCGCCATCAAACCCACCCAACCCAACCTGATCGCGACCAAAGCAAAAGGTTAATGATCACAATTCGCATTCACCCCGTTTAGCGGGCGATCACAGATCGCCGTGCGAGTTGTACCGACGCCCAATTAAAACCAAAAAATCATTGACACAATCAATCCCCACCGGATAATCAGGGTGTTCCCTAGAAAGGACCCACCATGAGCAAAGCCACACCGGGATTCATCGCTATCGTGTTGATGTTGTTGTTCACATCCATCGCCCAGTCGCAAACGGACCCACCCGTACAAACGCCTGTTGTAACTGCCGAAACCGATTTGGCCATGTTAGATGAAGACGGCCTTCGCTTGCTCGTCCGCAACCTGATCAAACGTGTCGAGGGCCTTGAGCGAAAGCTTGCCATAAAGCCGGCAGACGAACAGGAACTCACGGAATTACAACGCAAGACGGATCGTTTGCTCAACCGGATCGAAGTTCTGAACGCCGAAAACAACGAACTCAAACTGCAGTTAGAAGCGCTCACACGAGAAAACCACGCGCTGAGCAATTTACACGAACCACTAGAAGCAGAACCTGCCGCGGCCAACGATGTGGCTAAGTACCGGTATGAATACGAGTATTACCTGATTAGTGATTCCGGCAAAGGCCGCATGGTCATGCGTAAACGTGACGGTAGCAGGGAGGTCGTCAGGTATCGTTTTTCAGAGTACATGAACGACCGCATCGGCGTGGACATTTTCTTCCGTAACGATTCTACGACGCCTGCCAGTTATTCCATGGGTATTGCCGCCGCGAGTAAAATTTACGGATTCTCCGATCGTAAACGCGATGTTCTGGCCGTCACCACCCACCGCACCCCCGTGATCCAGCCCGGCGAGGTGCACAAATTCACCGTCACCTTGATGGTGGACAACCCAAGAAACGTTGACATCATCGAGATCGGCAACGTCCAGTCCGTGTCTGAGAAAACAGAATAACACGATATCAAACGCATACCCCCACTCCCGCGGGCAGAGGGGATAATCGCCACTGCATTCGTCGCGTGTTGTTGCTGTCAACTAATCCAAATTCCATTTGCCATATATCACGTACGAAATAAAAAAGGTGCCAGGAATCCTACCCCTCAGGCAGACTCCTGGCACCTTGATTGTTTGTTACTTATCAAACGTCCGGCTGTTCACCGGTTTCGCGTCTTAGCGGTGACGATACCCCATCGCGATCCCGCCAAGCACCATCAGCAGGGCGCTTGCCGGTTCGGGCACGACCGAGAACGAGCCATCGGAGCCCGTCGTCGCGACCGTGTTTCCACCGGGTGAGAAGATACGCAGGGTTTCGCTGCTGTTACTCACCGTATAGATGTTGCCGGCGGCGTCAAACGCCACATCGCGGACGTAGCTGCCCGAGTGGGTGATCGTATCAACCAGCACCGGATTGCTCGGGTCGCTGATATCAACCACGTAGATCAGGCCGCCACGCGTGCCCAGCACCAGCAGGTCCAGTTCGTTGATGATATCGATGCTGCCGTACGCCAGGTCCAGCAGGAACGTGCTGTCGCCTGAGGTCCAGCTCGCCGAGGTCGCGCCGTCCGCCCAGTGCGACAGGGCAGGCACCGCGTCGCTGTCGGTGTAACGATACTGTGCGATCCACCAGCTGCCGTCCTCATCGCGCACCACGTCTGCCAGGCCGTTAGCAATCAGGCCGTCGCCATCGGTGACCCGCGCGGTCGGGGCGGTGCTGTAGCCGGCCGTCGTCGCGCCGATGTCGTACTGCAGGATGTCGCCGAGATTCACGTCTTCATCCACGGTGTACATCTTGCGATCCACGCCCGTGCCTTCGACCCAAGGCCCGACCGGCACGCTGCCGTGCAACTGATCCGGCCCGACGCCGCCATTTGCCAGCACCACGCCGCCGCTATCTCGACCCGTGTTATCCAGCAGTTCATTAAACGAACTGGCAGGGCTGAGCATATCGGCCGTCCAGACGCCGGAGTGCGAATCGCTCCAGTCGCTGATGTAGATGCTGTAGTCCGATCCCGTCGGGTCGTCCTGGTTCAGTGAGACCTTGAACGGGCTGCTGGAACTGGTCGACCAATCGATGCCGCCGCCGTACGCCGTGTCGCCTTGGCCGGTCACGTCGCCTTGGTCGGCGCTCATGATGTAGACGCCGTCCGTCGTGGTGCGTCCGTTGGTGGTGCCGCCCAGCGCTTCAGCCACGATGATCTGGCCAAACGTTGAACGTGCCGGGTTTGTGTCCACGGTCACGCCCTTGGGCGAGTAATACTTACTTTGTGTAAGCGTGTCGTCGCTGATCTGTGTCCAGCCGGCGGCCGCGCTCTTGCTGACGACGATTTGCCAGCTCGTGCCCAGCGTCTCGTCGAACGTGTGCGTCCCGGCGCCAAGCACGCCCAGGTTCACGACCGTCGCGCCGCCGTCATACACGACATCCACGGTTGCGCCGCCTTCATTCAAAACGAACGAAGAACTCGCGCCGTTGAGCTGAATCCCCGAAGCGTAAGGCGTCGCCGATGCCGACGAACCCAACGCCATGACAGCCAGGCTGCTTAGAACAGCCGGGGTGACCGCTTTTGTTTTACGTAATAAGCCTTTCATGAGATTGTCACCTGCTTTGAAAGTGAAATGTGATAACGGCAGGCAAACAACCTCCTGCCCCTCCTTATTCGGCTTCGCCCGGCTTACCGCAGCAAGCCAATACGATCCAGCGAAGCCCGCCCGGCTACATCACCGGACTCTACATGCGTTAAGTGTAAATCCACCACAGACTATTTCAAGATAAAACGGTCCGATTGGGCCGATTCCGGACAATAATTGCATAATTTAAGCCCCCAAAATACCCAAATTAACACCCCGCCTGTCCCGGTTGAGCCAATCGCATCCCCCTCGGTTCATTTAGCCCCACGTCGACGACGTGGGGTCCGACTGCTCAAGCTCGAAGGCTTGTTAGTTCTCGGGTGTGGTTTCTTCAAATACAGACGGCAGCGAGGGCGCGTGTTTTTCAAGTAGTTCGATGGCTTCCTCGGCGCCTCCCGGGAAACGTGCTCCCATTTGCCCCAACATAAACTCATTGTCCCCCATCAATCGGGCCGCTATCCCGTCCGGCGCCGGGCCGAACGCGGCATGGTCATCCAAACCGGAGACAAGATAAACATATAGTAGCAGCGTGGACAGATCGAACGCTTGTGTGTGATGCGAAGACCACGCACGATTTGCACTCATGAGTTCGCCATGGGTATCAGCGAATGCTCCCTTATCCGCCATCCAACTAAAGCCGGGATCATTGTGTATAGAAGAATGCCAGCGAGAACCGTCCCACAGATGAACGATCAAGGGTGACGACGGCCAGTTTTTGTCCTTACTACTTTCGGCCTGTCTCGTGAGTTTTTCAGCTTGATCCCAGGCCGCCTGATTCACCAATATGACGTTGGCTCCGGCGTCATCTAACACCTCATCCTTCCACGGGTCATCTTCCGAGATGTAAATGATGGCATAGCTTTGATAACCATAACCACCCGAAAAACAATCTTCCGTTATTTGCTCGATGAACAACACCCGGCCGGAATTATAAATATCAACGTGCTCGTTCAAGACCCGCAGCATGCCGGTGATTGCTTTGGCTCGATACATCACATCATGACCGCGTGATGAATGCTTCTGAATTCGCCACTCCGCAAATCGTCTGAAGTAGTCGACGCCGTGTTGTTGATCAGGCGAATCATATTGAAGCTCGGTTAACGCGATCAGGTAGTCAGTGCTTCTAATATCATGAAAGGTATTGCCCGGCTTAGTCGAGACGCAGCCGCCCAAACATGTAAACGCAAACAGAATTATTAACGCATGCTTGAGTTGCGACATTATGATGCCCCTTTTGATGTACAGAAGTTATATTGCCTACGGTAGAAATCCACACTCGATATCGACTTTCTTAAGCAAGCGAGTTGGGTGGAGCGGGATGGACCCCTGTTACGGATTAACGCATTTTTTCTCCGGCGTTCTGGCGAATGCCGAAATTATCAATTGGACAATACCAACTACCATCAGTACTACAAGCCATAACGGAATATCAATCACAGATGTGATTACGATTGATCCGTAACTGATGCCTCAGATCAAGGCGGTTTTTGCCAGATATTCAAAGATGTTCATTGCTGATGCTCTTTTTCTGAGGTGAAGACATAAGGCTTGTCGCATCACGCACACATAAACCTAAACATACGGACAAACATCCAACCCCGACCATCGCTGCTCGCTCTTTCCTCGCCGTGTGTTGTGTCGTTGCACGTAACGAACGCGCGCCGCGACCGAGGCTGCGTTGAAACACCATCGCTTGTCGTAGCCTTTCGACCAGATAGGGCGGCCAAGTTGTAGGCCGTGCAGGATGGATAACTTGAATTCCTTCGACGCTTCACCGATTGACTTCACGATCGGGCCTATGACGACGTGCATGTGCCAGGCTTCGATCGATAGCGCCCAGATCGGCGTATGCAATTTCTCTTTTGCGGACCGGATCACAAGCGTGCCCGCGGATTGTTGTTGCGATTCGTCGAAGAAGAACGGTTTGTACTTCAGATGTTCGCGATCGTAATCTTCAATCTGCGGGTTCGGCGGAAGGATCTTCCCATTATCCACCCACCCGCGCCGATCGCCGCGCAGCCACGTGCCGTAAGTTGTCATCGTCAACATCACCCCCAGCGTTTGCCCCACGTGTTTTACCCCCCATTCAATAACATGCTCTTTCATTTAGCCCCACGTCGACGACGTGGGGCCCTGCTCGCACAATGTATCAAATCATGTCAAAGCTCAACACGCAAGACTTCAATTTAAAGTCTTCGCTTCGCGAAGGCGCACGGATGCGGCCCCCGGATGTGGCGCATCGATGTGAGTCCGGATGTTGCCCCCGGTCGTCGACCGGGGGCTAAGTGGGTGTGCGCACGGAGGCCAATCACGACGGGGCTGTGCGCGCATGTGGTGGTGGAAAAGCCGCCGTTCGGATGGAACGGATTTGCTTGATGCGGTTGGGTGGGGTACGGCCGGAAAGGGCAGGATGCAGTCGTGGTGATGATCGGCTGATGGGATTGGCATTCCGGGGGCGGGGCCGGGGGTGGGGTGGAATGTATCAATGAAGTCATCGCCGAGGCTTGTCATTGGCATTGCTTTACGGGTTTATCATTACATTCAGCATCTGGTTTGATCATTACCGGACATTGCTACATTGGTTAACCATACGTTTTAATCGCAGTAAATCGAGAAAATATAAACAATAAGGCGATAGTGGGGCGGGGGCCGACTTTGATGAAAGGTAAGATTGCATTTTGTAACCGCCGATGTAAGATTTACTGATACGACTTCGTCTTATTTACAGGTAAGTCCATGTCCTTAGCAGAGATCGCCAAAATGGCCGGTGTTTCGACCGCGACGGTGTCGCGGGCGTTGAATAACTCGCCATTGGTCCGCGAGGAGACGGTCAAAAAGATCCGCGAAGCGGTCGAGAAGCTGGGTTACACCCCGCCGATCGCCCGGTCAAGAAGCGGCTCGCGACGGGATCGTACTGGCAAACAATCACTTAAAAACAGCCGGATCGCGGTGCTGACGCTGGGGCAGATGCACCACGGCTGGATGACGATGCCTGTGATCGGCTCGTTTGTTTCGGGTGTGACCACAGCGGCGCGTGAGTTTGATGTGGATGTGCTGCTGGATGACATGCCGCAAGCCACGGAATCAAGCCGACTTGTGAAGCGAGGCGACGTAGGCGGGGCGATCCTGCTGGTCGACAGTAGTGCCACGCGCCGGCCTGAATGGGTCAAGGCGATTGAAGGCATCTCTCAGCGGATGCCGGCGGTCTGGGCGATGGGTGGGCATGCCAATCACCTGCACATCGACCACATCTTGCCGGACAACCTGGGCATCGGGCGGATTGCTGCAAACTACTTGGCGGACCGGGGTTGCAAGCGCGTCGCGATGGTGACGCTTACGCCGAACTGGCCCCTGACGCGCCAGCGATTGATGATGTTCGCCAGCACGGCGGTGGACAGCGATATGGAGATCGGCGCCTACCTGGTCAGCGATGACCCGGCCCATGGCAGGGCTTACGCGGGCAAAGTCACGGTGCTTCCGACTATCGAAGATGTCGCCGACGCTATCGCCAACGACGGCTATAAGCCGGACGGCCTGTTCTGTCCGCGCGATCATGAAACAACGCAGTTTTACACGGCTTTACAGCAGGCGGGCGTGAATCCGGAGCAGGATTTGAAGGTGATTTCCTGTGACAATGATGAAACGCAGTTGTCGTTGATGTCGCCTCGGCCGGCGACGATCGATATCAACCCACGCGAGGTGGCGCGGATCGCGATCCGTCGGCTGCGTTCGCGGATGCGTAACCGCCTGGAGCCGCCTGCGGTGATTAACGTCCCGCCATCACTTGTGTTACCGAGCGATTCGGCCGGGATATCCTTCCCGGGTGCAGCCATTTCAGGGGTATCGAATCCGGGGGTATCTGGTCCGGGGGCGTCTGATCCGGGGGCGTCCGGCGATGTGGATTGATGGGGATGGTCGCGCCTGGTTCTCGGGCATGTTGATCCACTTATAACGCATATTTTCTCAGGCTTATCTGACTGTTTTATTCCGCGCGCATATGATTTGGTGGCCGCATCGGCGGGTGTGCGATGCAAGTAATGATAAGGATTGTATCGGTTAGGGATTAGGGGGGTGTTGCTGTCGTTTTGCTTACTGTCAGGATGAAACAGTGTAACGGCCAGGCGGTTCTGAAAGGGCTGCAGCCCGGTGGTGAATAAGCGGCGGTTTGGGGTTGGCGGCCGCTCTACCGATGGGTGGGACCGATGCGGCCAATATAAGTCAAGCACCTGTAATATATTCATTTATATATTCTATTCGTCTGCCGTGATTCTCGATATATTGATCCATTTTGATGTGGTGGTGGTGGCGAATAATCGTTGACATGAAAATGCAATCGACTATAATTGCAAGCAATGCAACAGATATTTCATGGCCATATTGCATGCAATATTTTGTTGTTGGTGTCAAGTTTTTGCTTGGTTTTGGTCTTAGCCGGTACATAATTAGAGCAGGAAATCAGGCGTTGAACGCTGTCCCGGCATCGACTGAAACATAGCAAGTTGCACCAGGCAGATGCGTTGAAATTTTTATTTTCTCTTACCACTTGCTGAGGAGATTGAGGATGAAGAAGAGCGACCAGGTTTGTCCGTTGTATCGGGCAGGTGCGGTGAGTATCCAGCTTGCATTGCTGGGACTCATTGCTGCGCCGGCAGCCAACGCGGCTACCGTCTCGCTGACGAGCACCGATACCATCGGTACAACGTCGATGGATCAAGACGGTGTCAACAACTGGAGCGATGGACTCGATCCGTCGGCCGGCAATGACTACGTTGTGAATGTTGAATGGCTTCGTACGCCCGGCAGTGGCGATCTTGTTTTTGCGGGTGACTCGCTGACCGTTCAGGCGGACGGCGGCATCATCAACAAGAACGGCGGCGCGCAGACGCTGACCGCTAATCTGATTCTGGATGGCGGTCTTGTCCGCAGCGGTTCGGGTTCGACTGATACCTTTACGCTTGACGGCACACTTGACGTGACCGCGAACAACGGTGCGTTGGTTCCTGACCAGAGTCCTTACATCATTAACTCCGACATCACCGGCGCCGGCACGCTGTATCTATTAAATGATGCATCGGCGTACGGTTTCAGCTCGGCTTCCGGCCCAGGCCAGGGCATCGACATCGCCGGCGCCGGCACGATGAGTGGTAACGTCGTCGCCGATGCAAGCGATATGGTCTGGACAGACACCAGCAGTTGGCTGTTCACCATCGGTGCTTCGGGCACGAATAACTCGATCACCGGCAGCGGCAACGCGACGTTCAACGGCGTGTTCAACTTCGATCTGACCGGCGCCAGCTCCACCCCGGGTGATAGCTGGACGATCCTCGACATCACGACCACGGCCTTTGGCGAAACATTCAGTGTCAGCACCGCGGGCTTCGCGCAGTCCGGTTCGGTCTGGACCGACGGCACGTACACATTCAATCCGCTGTCCGGCATCCTCGCGGTGGCTGAGCCCCCGACCGAGTGGTTTGTCGATGGCGACGGCTCCTGGAGCACGGCGGCCAACTGGTCGACCGGCACGGTTCCTGCCGCGGGCAGCGACGTGTTGTTGGGCTCGATCATCACGGAAAACCGCACGGTCACGCTCGACACGAACGTTTCTCTGAACAGCCTGGTGCTGAGCAATCCGATCAACACCGGCGACTACTTCATCGTGGCCGATACGAATCAAACGCTGACGCTGACCGGCGAAGGCAAGATCGATGTCGCCGGCCGCCACTGGATCAATGCCGAGCTGGTTACCAGCGTCGGCCTGAATGTTATGGGCGGCGGCGAGCTGGTGCTTGACGCTGACAACAGCATCAGCGGTGGTTTGAATGTCGACGGTTCCAGCGTCTCCATCTTGAACACCGACGCCATCTCGGCAGGCAATGACATCGCCGTGACCAACAATGGTCAGGTTCAGTTCTGGGGTGCTGACAACGGCTTCTTCTCCGACAACGGTGCGACGGGCTACGGTACGGGCACGGTTGACGGTAATGTCTCACTCGACGCCGGCAGCGCGATCCGCGTGAACGACGGCGCTGATGTGACCTTCACCGGGATCATCTCCGGCGACGGTTCTGTCAGCTCGAGCAACGGCACGGTCGGCTTCTCGACCGCTCACACCTACGGCGGCACGACCACGCTCTCGGGCACGGCATCGATGACGCTCAGCGGCGCGGCCACCCTGGGTGCTGCTGACGGCACCGCGGCGACCCGCACGATCATCAACGACACAGCACAACTCGTGCTTGATAACGTTTCGCTCGGCGATGAATACATCGTCCTGGGCGAACGTGCTTCTGATGCGATCGCAAGCATCTCCAGCGCCGGCACCAACACGATCGCCGGCAACATCCATGCGGACACCCCCGGTGAAGGCAGCCACTACATCATCGAGTCGACCAGCGGTACGCTGACCCTCAGCGGCACGCTGTCGTCTTATGACGGTGCGGCCCCGAACGATCGTTACTTCGTCTTCGGCGGTGACGGCAACATCAACCTGACGGGCAAGATCACCGACCTGCTGGTCGATGAGAACGGCGATCCGACGGTCGACCTGCTCAGCGACGGCAACAACGTACATGTTGTGAAGCGCGGCAGCGGCACGATGACGATCGGAACCTCGACGAGCAACGCCAACGACTTCTGGCGAGGCACGGCGGTGGTTGAAGAAGGCACGTTAAAGGTTCAGGCAGGCGCGTCGAACGTCGGTGAACTATTCAGCTCAACAATCGATGTGCGTGCGGGTGCGGTGTTTGATACCAGCACGTTTGCCAACTACAGCCTGCAGGTGACGGAAGACCCGGATGGAACGGCGTTCAACGGTGACGAGATCGGTCAACTGGTGACCGGTGCCGGCACGATCAATACCGGCTCGGGCACGATGTCCGCGTATGAAGATGCTTCGTTTGCCCCGGGTGATAGCGGCGTGGGTACGCTGACGATCACCGGGAGCCTGAGCTTTACCCCGACGGTCCTGAATCCCAACGGTGGTTTGAACTACGACCTGAGTGGTTCTGCGGCCGGGACGAACGACCTGCTGAACGTCAGCGGTTTGGTGACGCTGGGCGCCAGCGGCGGCGGCATGTACAACCTGAACGTTACCGCGGTGGATGGTGCGCTTGATACAGCCGCTTACACGCTGATCAACGGCGGCAGCGGCAGCGGCAGCGTGAGCACGGGCAACTTCAACGTCGCGATCTTCAATGAATCCGGCACGCAGTTGAACACGCGTCAAGATGATTCGGTGTCGGTGACATTCAGCGGTGGTGACCTGAAAGTTCAGTTCGCCGCGGCCGAGAGTGTTGTCTGGACCGGTGCGACCAACAGCACCTGGGACGTCGGCACGACCGCCAACTGGAGCAGCAGCGACAGCCTGTACTTCGATCTTGACAGTGTCACTTTCAACAACGCCGGCACGGTGGACATCGCCGCAGCGGTGACGCCGGGCGGGATGAACATCGCATCGGGCACCACGACCCTGACGGGTGCTGGGGTTGAAGGCTCGGGCGATGTGGCGATCGGTGCGAGCGCGACACTGGTTCTGGCCAACGCCGACAGTGCAATCACGGGTGACGTGACGTTAGCTTCGGGTGCGAAGCTTCAAGCCGGCAACGGCAGCAGCACGGGCGCGAACGTGATCAGCGGTTCGGTCAGTGGCGCGGGTTCGGTGACGGTTCAGTCCGGCACACTCGTTCTGGAAGGTGATAACAGCTACACAGGCGTGACGACGATCAACGGCGGCAACCTTGACTTTACGCAGGGTAGCGGTCTGGGCTCGGTAGCCGCGGGCACGGTGGTGAACGCCGGTGGCTCGTTGCGTACGTTCGGCCAGACGGTGACGACCAATGAAGCGATCACGCTCAATGGCGGCACGATCCGTGTCGGCGGCGGCGGCCCGGCTGCGGCGACCTTCGCGGGCAACGTGACGGTCGGCGCCGGCGGCGCGACGATCACGGCGGACGCGGATACGGGTGATGATGGCTTGGCGTTCACCGGTAACATCGCTGGTTCGTCCAACGGTGTGTTGAACACGAACATCGGTTCCGGTTCGACGATGAGTGTCTCGGGCAATCTCAGCAACAATGGTGTGCTGACTAAGACCGGCACGGGTACGTTGGCCCTGACGGGTACGGCGACGGTGGCGGCCCCGATGATCGACATCCAGGCGGGTACGCTCGACGTGTCCGGTCTGAACTCGACGTTCACGGTTGCCAGCGGTCAGACGCTGAATAATGACAGCAGCAACACCGTGGTCGGTGATGTGATTGCGGGCAACGGTTCGACCGTCAGCGGTCACGGCACGTTCGCGAACACGGTGACGGCTCAGAGCGGTGCGTTGATCCAGGTGGGTGCAGCTGGGATGCCGATCATCAACTCGGCCAGCGGCAAGCTCGACGACTTCGACAGTTACGCGACCGGCGACACGACCACCGCGACGGGCGGCGCCTGGGTAGCGGAGTCTGCCGGTACGGCGAACTCGAACATCGTGACGTCTGATCAAGGTCAGTCGTTAGAGACCCTCGGTGGTGCGGCCTGGCGTGGCGCTGAGTATGATCTGACGGGCACGGATGCGTCAGTGCTGGTTAATGAAACCCAGACCTTCTTCTGGCAGGTACAGGCATCCAGTACGGGCGGCGCGTATGACTTCATGATGGGTCTGTCGCCGAGCGTTGACAACATCGATGCGACAAATGCGTGGCAGGACTTCAGCGTGATGCCGTTCATCAATAACGCGGCGGAGACGCCTTACATCAACGCAGAAGCCCCGACTAGCCCGTGGTGGGCTCTGATGAGTCCGGACACGTGGACGAACGTGTGGGTGGTTGTTGACAATGATGAGACGGACCCGACGTTCGACCTGTACTACTCGACGGGTTCGGAAGAACCGGTGCTGGTAGCGGCTGACGCGAACTGGCGTAACTTCGCGGTTGGTCAGGACCTGAACGCGATCGGCTTTATGGCCGCGGGTGGCGAAGGCAGCAGCTTCCTGGTTGACAACATCTGGTACTCGGCCGGTGAGAACACGACCAACCCGTTGGTCAACCCTTGGGCCGAAGCTTCGTCCGAATACGATCCTGAGACGATGACCGTCAGCGGCGACATGGTTCTGGATGCCGGTTCGATCTTGGCGTTGGATATCGCGACCAACGGGATCAACGACCTGCTGAATGTGGTGGGTGAGCTGACGGCCGCGGGTACGCTGGATGTGGCGCTGGACGGCGCTGCGACGCTGGCGGAAGGCGACGTGTTCGACATCCTGGACTTTGGTTCGATCACCGGTGCGTTCGATGCGATCAACCTGCCGACACTCACCGGCAGCCTGGAATGGGACACAAGCAACCTGCTGGTTGACGGTGTGATCCAGGTTATCGCCAGTGCGTTGCTCGATGGTGACCTGAACGGTGACGGGTTCGTCGGCCTGGCCGACCTGGACATCGTCCTGACGAGTTGGAACCAGAACGTGACCGCAGGCGAATGGTCGCTTGGCGATCCGTCGGGTGACGGGTTTGTGGGTCTTGATGACCTTGACTTCGTGTTGGTCAACTGGAACAACGGCACGCCGCCGAGTTCCGGTTCGGCCGTCCCGGAACCGGCGAGCCTCGTGCTGCTGGGCCTGGGTGGTATGGCGCTATTGAAGCGTCGTAGTGCGTAATGTTTGACTGACCGCCGTGACGGTACGGCGTGGTGCGCGGGTAGTAGTTTCGCCATCACGCCGTGCCGTACGGCACTTCATCTTTCCGTTTTTAATCAAGTATACGGCTATGTCACTAGCGGAAATTGCTAAATTAACGGGCGTGTCCACAGCGACGGTATCGCGAGCGTTAAACAACTCGCCGCTGGTTCGCAAAGAGACCGCAAACCGGATCCGCGAGGCGGTGTCTCAGTTGGGTTACACCCCACCGGTGCCTCGGCCGAAGCTGTCTTCCCGGCGTGAGCGTTCGGGCCGCAACTCGCTTCGTAATCGTCGTATCGCGGTGATTACGATCGGGCAGTTGCATCGAGACTGGATGATTTCGCCGGTGATTGGCGCGTTCGTAGCGGGCGTGACGACGGCGGCGCGCGAGTTCGATGTGGATGTGATGCTCGACGAGATTTCCGAGGCGAACGAGTCGAGCCGGCTTGTGCGTCGCGGTGACCTGGGCGGCGCGATCCTGCTGGTAGGCAGTTTGGCTTTGCGCAGCGTGCAGTGGATGCGAACGATCCAGGACCTGTCCGAGAAGTTGCCGGTGGTTTGGGCGATGGGTGGGCATGCGAACCCCATGCAGATGGATCATATTCTGCCGGACAATCTTGGGATAGGCCGATTGGCGGCGAACTATCTGGCGGATCGCGGCTGCAAGCGTGTGGCGATGGTGACGGTCTCGCCGGACTGGGCGTTAACGCGTCAGCGTCTGATGATGTTTGCGAGCACGTCGATCGACGAGGGGATGGATATCAGCACGTACGTGGTGCATGATGAGGCGTCCTGCGGCAAGGCGTATGCCGGGCCGGTGAAGGTTGTGCCGACGATGGAAGAGGCGGCGTCGGCGATCGCGAAGGATGGTTACAAGCCTGACGGCGTGTTCTGCCCGCGCGATTACGAAGCGGCGCTGCTCTACCCGGCGTTGCAGCAGGCGGGTGTCCGTCCGCAGCAGGATATCCAGGTGATTGGCTGTGATAATGATGAGACACAATTGTCGCTGATGTCACCGACGCCGGCGACGATCGATATCAACCCGCGCGAGGTGGCGCGGATCGCGATCCGTCGACTGCGGTCGCGGATGCGTAACCGGTTGGAATCACCGGTGGTGATAAATGTTCCGCCTTCACTGATCGAACCCAGGGGCTACACGGGCGGGCGCAAGCTAAAAGAAGATGCCGTGTTGGAGTATCGCTCCGGCAATGTCGGCATGACGGCGCCTAAGCACCAGACGACTTGATCAGGAGCTAACAGTGAGCCGTGATGAGCAGCTGATCCGTGCATCGAACGTGCATCGAATCGCGTAGTCAGTGCATCGAGTATCGAGCGTTTGCGTCGGCAGACGCTTGTGTGTTGTATGGCCGTCGCAATGGCGGTTAATCCAGCCGGGTGAGAGAGAGGAACTGTAGATGGCAGGCAGGCAATCTTACCGTACCCGTGTCCTGTTACAGGCGCTTGCGGCGATGACGGCATCGGCGGCGCTGGTTGCGGTGACGCCGGCGTCTGTCGAGGCGCAGGTGCTCTCGAGCAAGCGCGGGTTCGCGGATGCTGGCGCGAATTACTCGAATCTGCAGGCGACGGGCGCCGGTTGGTATTACACGTGGGGTTTGGGCGAAGGCTACCCCGGCAGCTTCGATGCACAGTTTGCCCCGATGTTCTGGGGCGGCTGGGCGGTGAACTCGGGCAATATCAATGCGGTGAAGAATAACGCGGATGTGGAATGGGTGTTGGGCTTCAACGAGCCGGAGCGCAGCGACCAGGCGAACATGACGGTGTCGCAGGCGATCTCGTCGTGGACGACGTTGTCGAACGGGTTCGCCGGTTCGGGCAAGAAGCTGGTTTCGCCGGCGGTGTCGGATACGTCGGACGGCAAGGCGTGGATGAGCGATTTCATGACGCAGGCGAACAACAACGGGTTGCAGGTGGACGCGGTGGCGTTCCACTGGTACGGCTGGAGCAGCCCGAGCAATCCGTCGCAGGCGGCGAGCAACTTCATCGGCAGCATGAACTGGTATCACCAGTGGGGTTTGCCGGTGTTTGTGACCGAGTTCGCGATCCACGACTGGGGCGGGGCTTATACAGATGAGGAAGTTTCCGAGGCGAATCGGCAGTTTTTGGATATCGTGATCCCGTGGATGGAATCGACCAGTTGGGTCGAGGGCTATGCCTGGTATCACTGGTTCGGCGATGCGCATCTTTACGAGGGCAACCCGGCGACGCCGACGCAGATGGGATATGAATACATCGGTGTGATCGAGAGCGGTGAGTCTTACGACTTCAGCGGCGTGGATCACGGCGAGCATGTCGCGTTTCTTGCGGGCGGTGAACTATCGCATAACAGCAGCGGCGGAATGCTGAAGTATATCAACGCGCTTGAAGGCGCGAACATCATGTCGGGCAACACGGATTACTCGGTATCCGGCGGGTGGGTCCGCGTGCAGGACAGCACGACGTTGCGCAAGACCGGCGCGAGCACGGTGACGATGAACAGCACGTCGATCGAGAACGACGGCGTGTTTGAAGTGGCTGAAGGCACGGTCCGCATGGAGAATTACATGAACTTCTCCGGCAGCGGGAAGATGCGTGTTAAGAGCGGCGGAACGGTCAGCTTCCACGGCGTGCGCGACATTATCTCGATGGATATCGATACCGATGTCGAGCTGGCCGGCGGGACGCTTGACGCGACCGCGCTGAGCGAAGGCATTCGTTTGGACAGCGGTGCGAAACTATCGGGCAGCGGGACCGTGACGGGCAAACTCACCGCGAAGACCGGCACGACGATCCAGATCGGCAGCGCCGGTTTGCAGACTTCGGCGCCGATGCTGATCGATGATTTTGATTCGTACGACAACAGCAGCACAACTGCGCTGGGCGCGACGCCGGGCAATTTGACCGGTGACGTGTGGATCGGTGAATGGGACGGGACGGGCGGCGCGCTCATTACGGACGATCCGGACGGCGATCAATCGCTTGCGGTGCGTGAAGGCAGCGGGTGGCGCGGCGCGGAGACCGATCTTGTCAGCAACTTCGCCAACGACTATAGCCTGGCGGACGGCGAGACGGCGACGTACTTCTTCCAGGTGATGGCGGAAGGCACGGCGACGGACTGCATGATCGGGCTGGCCGAAAGTCGTGCGACGGTGGACATCAACAATTCGTGGCAGGACTTTTCGGTCATGCCTTACATCGCCGGTGGGAACCTGAAGGTTTACAGCGACAACCTCGGTGACCAGACGGTGACATCGATGACCAACGGCGACTGGTACAACGTGTGGGTCGTCGTGGACAACGCCGCCAAGACGTTTGACATGTACTACTCGACAGGCACGGACGCGGGCACGCTGGCTTACTCGGGGCTCGAGTTCGGGCGGATCACGGACCCGATTGATCTTGGCGCGTTCGCTGCGATGAATAACGGCACTGACCTGGTGCACGTCGACAACCTGTACATGATCAGCGGCGAGAGCACAGCGAACCCGCTGGTCGGTGGTGGGGCGTTCACGTATTCGCCGGATGTGTTGACGGTTGATGGCGAACTTGTTCTGGAAAGCGGCACGACGCTTGTCTTCGACATCGCGACCGATGGGATCAACGACCTGCTGGAAGTGACGGGCAACCTGACCGCGGCGGGCACGTTGGAAGTGGTGCTCGACGGCAGCGCCCCGGCGCTAACCGCGGGTGACAGTTTCGACCTGCTTGACTTTGGATCGATCAGCGGCGCGTTTGATGAAGTTATCCTGCCGGCGCTTGCCGTGGATTTGATGTGGGATACGACCTCGTTGATGACGACGGGTGTGCTCGAAGTCGTATCATCTCTGCTTGATGGTGATCTGAACGGCGACGGTTTTGTCGGGCTGGACGATCTTGACATCGTGCTGGGCAATTGGAACACGAACGTGACGGCGGGTGAATGGTCGTTGGGTGATCCGTCGGGCGATGGATTTGTTGGTCTGGATGACCTGGACATCGTGTTGAACAACTGGAACGCGGGCACGCCACCGACGGATAATGCGAACATCCCCGAGCCGGCGAGCGTTGTGCTGCTGGGCCTGGGCGGTATGGCGATGCTGAGACGCCGGCGTTAACTGAGGGCATGAGGTCATTGATGCGTCATTCGTGAAGTTTTTTTTAATTGAGTCCGACACAGCCATGACAACGAAGCACCACCACCAGCACGCTGAACGCAACCAACCGATCATGCCGCGCCGTCGTGTGCGGTTGCTTGGCAAGCACCTGACGACATGTGTGCTGGCGGCGGGGATGTCTTTTGCGATGTCGCCCAAGGCGTCGGCTGTCCTCTGGAACGCGACCGATTCCAGCTACAGCGCTGTGAACGCGAGCGGATTGACCGACAATTACGGGCAATTCACCAACGCGTCCTACATCTACAACGGCACCGCATCCACACGCGGCACAGCGACGTACCTGAAAAACGGCTGGTTCCTCACCGCCCGCCACGTCGTGCAGAACGGCGGCGACTACGGCCAGGTCGCGCCGGCCGGGCAGATTCAGATCAACATCTACGGCCAGAACTATTACGGCGATCAGATTGTTGAATTCGGCAGCGCCGATGTCGCGCTGGTGCATGTCGGTGGTTACACATCCGGTCAGTTGACGACGTTGACGGGTGTTGAAAAACGACAGGTCGCCGGGGCCGGTAATGGTTTGGCGCAGATCGGTGGGTTCGGGTTGTGGGGGCCATTCGGCAGCAGCCCCAGCAGCAGCGTCAGTTTTCATCGAGCTTTTAATACGCCATGGGTCAGCGGTGCGTTTCTCAACCTTAATGCGAATCAGAACTCGCGCCTGATAAACGACGGCTACGTGCTCGGTATCCAGCAGGGCGGTGACAGTGGTAGCGCCATGTGGGAAGCCAACATGCCCACGGACCAGAGCCTCGATCTGTATGACTGGTCGCTGACCGGCGTCTGCCAGACCGGTGGCGGGACGACCCTTGGCGGCGCAAGCGGCGCGTATGGCTTCCTGCAGTCCTATGCTTCCACGATCCACAATACCGTCTATCCGCATGCGGTACTGACATGGAACGCCAACCCCGGCGCGGGCGCAACGGCGGTCGACGGCTCGGGCACGTGGAACCTGGCTTCCACCAACTTCACCGACGGCACGAACTACGCCTTCAACGGTCCGGAGCGCACCGAGCAGGTGATCTTCGGCTCGGGCAACGGCACGGCGGGCACGGTCACGCTCGGCGCGACGATCCCCGTCACCGATATCATTTTCGACTCCAACGTCAGCGGCAGCTACACGATCGCGGGTTCTGCCGGTCGTTCGCTTTCCGTTCGGCCGCACTCGCGCATCACGACCAACGCGGATGCCACCATCAGCGCCGATATCACCGGCGGCAGCCCCGGTTCGTTGCGCGGCTTCGGCGATCCGATGTTCTCCACGCCCAAGCTCATCAAGAACGGCTCGGCCACGCTCACACTGACCGGCACGACGACGCTCGACAGCGGCGCTGCGTTCCACGCTCGCGAGGGCACGACGGTCATCGACTCCGACGGTGAGTTGAACAGCGGCAACCACATCTCGGTGGGCGTATATCAGAACGAAAGTGCCGTGATGATCCTGCGCGGTAATGCCGAGGTGAACGGTGCCGGGCAGGACTTCAATGTCGCAGACCTCGGCGGCACGGGCGAACTGCACATCGAAGATAACGCGGCGCTCAACGTCGGCCAGCTCTATGTCGGCAAGGGCTGGACACGCACCACCACCGACGGCACGCAGCCTCTTTCGGCCGGCGGCACGGGCACGGTCGTCCAGAGCGGCGGCGTCGTTACCGCAAGCAGTTTTGTAGCGATCGGTTCATCCAATACCGGTAGCGCAGGCACGTACAACCTCTCGGGCGGCGAACTCCGCACCGGCGCCGTTCAGGGCGGCATGGGCAACAGCTACTTCCACTTTGATGGCGGCACACTCACCGCCACGACCTCCGCGGCCAAGTTCATGCAGGGCCTGACGCAGACGACGATCAAGTCCGGCGGGGCAGTGGTGGATACTAACGGGTTCGATATCACGATCGCACAGGCGCTACTTAATGGCGGCGGCAACGGCGGGCTGACCAAGAACGGCATCGGCACGCTGATGCTTAGAGGCGCCAACACCTACACCGGCCCGACCGATGTGCTCGCGGGCACGCTCGTGGTCGACGGTTCGACCGGCTCGGGTCTGACCACGGTCGGCGGCGGCGCGACGCTTGGCGGCGGCGGTGAAGTCAACGGCAACCTGATCGCCATGACCGGCTCGCAACTTCGGATCGGTGCGGCGGGTTTGCCCATCGACGAGCCCTCGCTGATCGACAACTTCGATTCGTACAACAACGACCGGACTCAATACATCGGCGCGCACAGCTACGGCGACGTGAGCGGCGGCGTGTGGGACGGCGTGTTCGACGGGACCGGCAACGCACAAATCCTTGACAACGCCACCGCGGGTGATAATTCGCTCGGCGTCTTCGGCGAACCGTCGCAGGGTACGGCCGGCTGGCGCGGCGGCGTGACCGACCTGGCGAACAACTTCGCTAACGACTACAGCCTGGCCAACGGCGAGACGGCGACGTACTTCTTCCAGGTCATGAACGAAGGCAACGCCTACGCCGACACCATGATGGGTCTGACCTCTGACTTATCGGCGCTTGATGTTAACGATGCGTATGCCGACTACGCTGTCATGCCTTATGTCAGCGGCTCGCCCGGCGCTGCCAGCTTCGGTGTCTACGGCGACAACCGTAGCGGCGGGATCGTCGCGGCGCTTACCGATGGGCAGTGGCAGAACGTCTGGCTGGTCGTCGACAATGCCAACAAGGTGTTCGATGTTTACACATCGACCGGCACTGATGACGGGGCGCTTGCCTTAAGCGGCGTGCAATTCGGGCGCCTCACTGATCCGGTTAATCTCGGAGCGTTCGGCATCACCGGCCGCGACGACGGGCGCGTGCGGATCGACAACCTTTACAAGCTGGACGGCGTCGACACGGACAACCCGCTTGCAAGCGGTTCGGGCACGGCGTATCTGCCCGAGGTGCTGACGGTGGACGGGGATGTGGTATTAAACAGCGGCGTGACGGTGACTTTTGACATCGCCACTACCGGGATCAACGACATGCTGAGCGTTGCCGGCAACCTGACCGCGGCGGGCACGCTCGAAGTGATCCTCGATGGTTCCGCGCCGGCTTTGGGGCTCGGTGACAGCTTCGACCTGTTCGACTTTACATCCGTCAGCGGCGCGTTCGATGACTACCTGCTGCCTGTTTTAGGCAGCGGCCTGGATTGGGACACTTCGGCGGTGCTGACCACGGGTGTATTGCAGATTGTGTCTTCATTACTCGACGGCGATCTGAACGGGGATGGCTTTGTCGGTCTTGATGATCTTGACATCGTGCTGAGCAACTGGAATCAGAGCGTGACGGCAGGCGACAGTTCGCAGGGCGATCCGTCTGGTGATGGGTTTGTCGGGCTAGACGACCTGGACGTCGTGTTGAGCAACTGGAACGCGGGCGCGCCGCCTTCAGAAAGCTCGAATATCCCAGAACCGATGAGCCTGGTTTTGTTTGCAATTGGAGGCGTCGCGTTGATGAAACGCTGTGATACGCGGTGAAAATAGACGGATTGTCCCGTCAACACTTGGGGATGTGTACATGATGAGTCGAATGGTAGATAACAATGCATTGTCAAGGATCGGACATAAGCAACAGATAACAAGCTCTAAAGGAATAGGGCGTAACCGGGGCGTCGTATCTTCGAAGATGCTGGCGGCTTTTGCGTGTGCGGGATTGCTCGGGTTTGCGGGCCAGGCAGCAGATGCACAGATTCAATCCGCGAAGCGCGGATTCGGCGATACGGGGTCGTACTACGGCAATCTTCAGGCGGTGAACGCCGGTTGGTACTACACGTGGGGATCGGACAAGCCGAATATCGGCAATTACGACGCCGACTTCGTGCCGATGCTCTGGGGCAGTTGGGCGGCGAACCAGCCGACGATCGACAAGATCGTCGGTTACGGGGATATCGAATGGGTGCTTGGTTTTAATGAGCCGGAGCGCGACGACCAGGCGGATTTGACGGTGTCGCAGGCGATCTCGGCGTGGCAGACGCTTGATGCGGGGTTCGACGGCACGGGGATCAAGCTGGTGAGTCCGGCGGTGTCGGATACCAGCGGCGGGCAATCGTGGTTGTCGAGTTTCATGAGCCAGGCGAATTCGCAGGGTTTGCAGGTGGATGCGGTGGCGTTTCACTGGTACGGCGCGAGCACGCCGAGCGATCCATCCGGTGCGGCGTATTCATTCTTGAGCCGGGTCGATTCGTATCACAACCAGTATGGGTTGCCCGTCTGGATCACGGAGTTTGCGATCCACGACTGGGGCGGCAACTATTCGGATGCTGAAGTTCGCGCGGCAAACGCGGCGTTTCTGGACATCGTGGTCCCCGCGCTGGAAAGCCGGAGCTATGTCGGCGGGTATGCGTTTTATAACTGGTTCGGCGACTCGAAGATGGTCGAGGGCAGCCCGCTTACGCCGACGAACGTGGGCAAGAAGTATGTCGGTGTGATCGAGCGGGGCCAGACGTATGACTTTAATAACGAGGACCTGGGCGAACACATCGCTTATCTGGAAGGCGGCAAGCTGACGGTCACGCGCGAGGCGGGGACGGTGCGTTACATCAGCGCGCTGGGCGGGGTGAGTGAGATCTCCGGCAGCGTGGATTGGTCGATGAACGCCTCGTCGAATTGGGTGCGCGTGCTGGATGGCGCGACGCTCCGCAAGACCGGGTCGAACAAGATCACCTTAAGCGGTGTCGATGTGAGTAATAACGGCTCGATCGAAGTCGCGGAAGGGACGCTGCGATTTGAGTATTACCCGACGCTTCACGGCACGGGCGAGCTGCGTGTCTTAAATGGCGGGACGCTTGAACTGCACGGAACGCGCGGTGAAACCGCGGCGACGATGGATTTTGATGTCGAATTGCGCGGCGGCACGATCGGCTCGGACATGGTGGACGGCATGATCGTCGCGGGCGGCGCGTTGCTCGAGGGCGAGGGGGCGGTCAACAGCAGTCTGCGGACGCAGTCCGGTGCGGTGATCCGCGTCGGTGATGCGGGCATGAGCGCGCCGGCACGGTTTACGGTGGATGATTTTGAAAGTTACGCGATCGGCAACCTGCGCGACGTGGCGAGCCCGCCCTGGACGGCACACGAAGGCACGGGCTTTGCGGATATCGAAGATCATTGGGGCAACCATGTGTTCACGTACGGCTGGTCGGATAACTACCGCAGCGCGTCGCGTGTGATGCCTGAGGACGGCGAGATATCCGACAGTGAAACAGCGACGTTCTTCTTCCGCTTTAATGCGAAGGTCGACGATCCGGATGTCAGCTTCGGGCTGGGCACGGTCGCGGACACGAGCGGGTCGAACTTCTCGAACTACGAGACGCAGATGCGCGTCGCGGAGGGTTCGACGTCGGGCACGATTAAGATCGATGCTCGCGACGGCTCGGGGTTCAGCGCGACCTTGTCGGACGGTTTATCGCTGGATACGTGGTACAACATCTGGATGGTCGTCGACCAGACGGCCGACACGTACGACATCTATATGAATACCGGTTCGGCTGACGCGACGACGGCGAACAAACTGAACGCGTCGCCGCTGGCGTTCCGCAACGGGACGACGGACGTGCTGGATCAGGTCCTCGCGCTGGGCGGGCCCGCCTCGACGAGTAACGCGGTGCGGTTCGACGACCTGACGTATCTGAACGGGATCGACCTGACGAATCCGCTTGCCGGTTTTGAAGCGGGGCTGGTGCTTGAGCCGGCGGTGTTGACGGTGGCGGGGGACATGGTGCTTGTCGACGGCGCAGTGCTCGAGCTGGATGTGTATGACCCGAGCGCGATGGACCGCGTGGACGTGTCGGGCATGTTCACGGCCGGCGGGACGTTGAGCGTTGCATTAACCGACGGCGCGCCGAGCCCGCAGGCGGGTGATGTGTTCGACATCCTCGACTTCACCTCGGCGAGCGGCGCGTTTGATGTGTTTGACCTGCCGACGCTGGAAACGGGTTTGGTATGGAATACGTCGGCGTTATTGATAACCGGTGAACTGTCGGTGGCATCGATACAACTGTTGGGCGATCTGAACGGCGACGGTTATGTCGGCCTGGACGATCTGGACATCGTGCTGACGGCGTGGAACCAGAATGTGACGGCGGGCGACTGGTCGGCGGGCGATCCGTCGGGCGACGGGTTCGTGGGGCTTGCCGACCTGGACTTCGTGTTATCGAACTGGAATGTGGGCGCTGCGCCTGCAACACAAGCGGACATCCCCGAGCCGATGAGCGTTGCGCTGATGGGTTTGGGTTGTGTGATATTCATGAGGCGCAACCGGTTTGAAAAGTAACCGGTGTGCTGTTTTTTTGGTTTTAGCGAAAGTTAAGAACAATGAGCCGTAATGCTGTTCTCGATGTGCTGACCAGGGCTGTGCGTGGTCGGACGGTCAAAGTGGCGATGCCTGTATTGCTGGCGACGTTGTCGGTGGGTGGATCGCGTGCGCTGGGTGCGGTGCAATTGTCGCTGCTTGAAGATTCGGTGCTTGATTCGGGGGCGCTGTTGTTTGCTTCCAATGCGACGTACGGCCGGGCCATCAACAGCGTGTCGTATCAGACCGAAGCACTGATGACTTACGGCGGGTATCAGTACGCGACGTGGTACCACCTCGGCAGTGATGAGGATGTGTACTTGGCGCGGCGCAGCCTGTCGGGCGGTTCGTGGCAGGTCATGGACACCGGCTTCAACATGACGAATACGACGTCGGACGCGCACAACGTTATCTCGATGGGCATCTCCGGCGACGGGACGGTGCACCTTTCCTGGGATCATCACAACAACACGCTCAAGTACGCCAACACTGACGGCGGGTCCGCGACCGGCAGCACGTGGAACTCGAGCATCTTCAATTCGCAGATGAGTTCGTTGAACGTCGGCGGGTCGACGATTTATGACGTGACGTATCCGCGATTCATCACCGACCCGACGTCGGGTGATATGTATATGACCTATCGCACGGGGTACAGCGGCAACGGCGACATGAACATGGTGGCGTACGATTCGTCCTCGGGTTTGTGGGGCTCGTCGAGCCAGATCATCAACGGCTCGTCGGCGGATGTGAATCCTTACCTCAACGGGATGGATGTCGACAGCACGGGCCGGCTGCACACGACCTGGACCTGGCGGCCGACTGCGGGCAGCAGCAATTACTACCTGATGTACGCCTACAGCGACAACGGTGGGGCGACATGGAACAACAGCGACGGCGTCAACCTCGGCAGCACCGTGTATCCCAACTCGCCGGGCATCCTTATCGATGACGGCAACAGCGGCAACGGCGTGCTCGGCGAACTGAACATCTACAACTCGATCATGAATCAGCAGACACAGATCGTCGACGGCGACGGGCGCGTGCATATGGTGATGTGGCACGCGGACGATGCGAACCGTGATTCGGTTTCGGGATTCAACACGTCGGCATCGGCATACTTCCATTACTACCGCGACCCGTCGACCGGGGATTGGGCACGCACGGAGCTGCCGACCGACTATGCCGTCGGTTCACGGCCTGACATCGCTTACGATGCGGATGGCAATATCTTTGTGACGTATGTCACGCCCGGCGTCGGTGACAGCGGCGGGTATTACACGGACGGCGACCTGGTCGTTGCGTCGGCATCGCTCGCTTCGGGCTACACGGACTGGGAAGTGGTTTACACCGACCAGCGCGACTTCATCGGCGAGCCAAAGTTCGATCAGAAGCGTCTGCTGGTAGACGGTGTGTTATCGGTGTATATCCAGGAAAACGATGACGCGGTCACGTGGCGCACGGGAACGCCGTTGCACGTGATCGACTTCAGTGTGGATTCGATTCTGCAGTGGGTCGGCGACGACAGCGGTAACTGGACGGTCGGTTCGGGTACGGATTGGGACACGAACGGCGACGGCGTGGGTAACATTGCTTACTCCGCGGGTAAGACGGTGTGGTTCGGTGATGGCGCATCGACGTATAACGTGAACATCTCGAACACGGTTTCGCCCGGTGCGACGGTCTTCAATCACACGAGCAATACTTACACGATGACCGGCGCGGGGATCGCCGGCTCGGGCGGTTTGAGCGTGGAAGGCGGCGGGTCGGTCGTGCTGAACAACAGCGCGAACACGTACAGCGGCGACACGAACGTCAGCAACGGAACGCTTTCGTTGCAAGGCAACGCGACGATCGCGAATTCTGCGAATATCAATGTGACCGAGTCGGGCACGCTGGATGTTTCGGGCCTTGCTTCGACGTTCACGCTTTCAAACGGCCAGACACTGAACAACAACAGCAACAGCACCGTGGTCGGTAATGTGATCGCGGGCGATGGTTCGGCTGTTACCGGCAAGGGCACGTTCAACGGCAACCTCACCGCACAGAGCGGCTCGACGATCCAGATCGGCGGCGCGGGGTTGACGGTTATCGCGAACGTCGCGTTGATCGATGACTTTGATGCGTATGACAACAGCAGCACGACTTCACTGGGAGCAACGCCGAACAACCTGACCGGCGATACATGGATCGGTGTATGGGACGGCACGGGCGGCGCTTTGATCACCGATGACCCGGACGGCGATCAGTCATTGGCGGTCCGTGAAGGCAGCGGCTGGCGCGGTGCGGAGACGGACCTTGCCAACAACTTTGCCGGCGACTTCAGCCTGGCAGACGGCCAGACGGCGACGTACTTCTTCCAAGTGATGGCGGAAGGCAATTCGACGGACTGCATGATCGGCTTGGCAGAGAGTCGGGCCTCGGTGGATGAGAATAACTCGTGGCAGGACTTCTCGGTCATGCCTTACATCGCCGGCGGCAACCTGAAAGTCTACGGCGACAACATCGGCGATCAATACGTCACCCCCATGACCAGCGGCGACTGGTACAACGTGTGGGTCGTCGTGGACAACGATACCAAGACGTTTGACATGTACTGGTCGACGGGCACGGATGGTGGGACGCTGGCGTATTCGGATGTCGAGTTCGGCCGCATCACGAATCCGACCAACCTGGAAGCGTTTGCTGCGATGAACGCGGGCACGGACCTGGTACACGTCGACAACCTGTACATGATGCTCGGCGAGAGCATTGCTAATCCGCTGGTCAGTGGTGAATCGGTCTCGTTCGCCGCCGACGTGATGACCGTCGATGGCGATGTGATACTCGAAACCGGTTCGACCGTGATCTTCGACATCGCGACCGACGGGATAAGCGATCTGCTGGATATCAGCGGCGAACTGACCGCGGGCGGTACGCTTGAAGTTGTCTTGGAAGCAACAGCACCGGCGCTTGAACTGGGCGATCAGTTCGACCTGTTCGACTTCGCGTCAGCCAGCGGCGCGTTTAATGACTTCATCCTGCCTGAATTGTCGGCAGGGTTGTACTGGGACACGACGGCGCTACTGTCGACGGGCATGCTGACGGTGGTGGATTCGATCGTGATGCTGGACGGCGATCTGAACGGCGATGGGTTTGTCGGATTGGACGACCTGGACATCGTGCTCAGCGCGTGGAACCAGAATGTGACGGCTGGTGATTGGGCTGCGGGCGATCCGTCGGGCGACGGGTACGTCGGGCTTGATGACCTTGACATCATTCTCGGCAACTGGAACGCGGGCACGCCGGCCGGTGAGAACGCGGCGATCCCCGAACCCACTTCGGCGTTGCTGGTGGCGGGTTGTGTGTTGGCGGGCGTCAGCCGAAGGAATCGGGCGTAAGCCAACTGGAGCAAACTTAAGATGCGGATGAATGACATGAAGAAGTTGAGCACAGCGGCGCTTCTGTTGGCATTGCCGACGGCGCTGGGTATTGGTTCGACGACGGCCGACGCTGCCTTGACGTACTCGATCGAAGCGGCGAGCGGTTGGCCTAACCAGGCGCATTACGACGCGGCGGTGGCTGCGGTCGAAGGCGTGCTCGCGCGGTACAACGCGTACGCGCCTAGCGGCTTCGGCAACTACAACGTCTACGTGTATTACGATCAAGGTATCCCCACCGCGCAGGCAAGTTACGGCGGGAGCATCGGTTTCGGCGGGACGTACCCGAACCTGCGCGTCACGCAGCACGAGATGGGTCACTACCTCGGATTGCCTTCAGGCAGTTGGAGTTCGTTGATGTCCGGCGGGTGGAGCGGCCCGAACGCAGCCGCGCTGATCCAGCAGTTTGATGGCGACGGTGCGACGATCAACGGCGACAGCATCCACTTCTGGCCTTACGGCTTGAACTACGACAGCGAATGGAGCGAGATCGCTTCACGCAGGCAGGTGGCGCTGGTCTACGCGATGCGGGCCGACCTTGGGATCGGCTCGAGTGCGCATCCGTCCACCGCGACAACGGTAACAATGTCGGCAAGCGATGCGTTCGGCACATCCGCGTTTAATTACCAGGACACATGGGACGACGGTTACTTCGCGCACGGCGGCGCGGTTTACTACACCGGCGACTACATGATGCGCACGCCCGCCAGCGCGAGCAGCTTCACGTTTGCAGGCGATTCACTGACGATCAACAACACCAACGGCGCAAGCGGCGGCCTGATCTATAAGGGCACGGGCACGAACGGTGTCGTGACGATCAACGACCTGCGGCTTGACGGCGGCTGGGTACAGCACCTCAACGGCCTGAGCGATAAGTTCAAGCTGGACGGCAGCATCACGGTGTTGAGCGATTCCGTGCTTGAAGCGACGCAGGGCGACATCTATGTGCTCGCGGATATCAGCGGTTCGGCCGACCTGACCATCGAGACGCCGCCATCCGCGATACGCGAGGATAACCGCTACGTGCGGATCCTCTCGGGCAACAACAGTTTTACCGGTGACATTATCAACAAGGCGCGGTTCGAGCTGGCGGATGGCGCGAACTTTGTCTTTGATATCGGCGCCAGCGGTGTGAATAACGCGATCTCCGGCAGTAGCGCGCTGACGACGCTGATCAACGGCGTGTTTGAGTTCGACTTGAGCGGCGCAACGAGTAACGAAGGCGATTCATGGTCGCTGGTGACTGCGGCAAATACAACGTACGGTTCGAGCTTTGAAGTCGCTGGCTTCGATAACACCAGCGGTGTGTGGAGCAACGGCAGCTACCTGTTTAACCAGTCGACGGGTTTGTTGACGCTGGTGACGCAGTGGGATGTCGATGGCGGCGGTAACTGGAGCGTTGCGGGCAACTGGAGCAGCGGCTTGCCGTTAAGCGGCGGCGACGCGACGCTGGGTAGCAAACTGACCGGCAGCGGCGCACCGGCGACGATCAATATGGATGCGCCCGCGACGTTGAACCGGCTGACGATCGATAACGCGAATACGTACACCATCAGCGGCGCGAACGCGCTGACGCTGACCGGTTCGGCGCAGGTATCGGTGAAAACCGGCGCACACGAGATCGCCGCGCCGATCGCGGGCAGCGCTGGTTTGAACAAGACCGGCGCAGGTTCGCTGACGCTCTCAACTGTGAATACATACAGCGGCGATACGAACATCAACGAAGGCACCCTGAAGCTGGCGGGCGCCGGTTCGATCGCGAACTCGGCGAATATCAATGTGCAGGCTGGCGCTACGTTCGATGTGTCTGGTACAAGTAGCACGTTCCAGCTTGCAAGCGGTCAGACGCTGAACAACAACAGCGATACGACCGTGATCGGTGATGTGATCGCGGGCAACGGATCGACGGTAACCGGCGACGGCACCTTTGCGGACAACCTGACGATGCAGAGCGGTTCGACGCTGCAGATCGGCGGGGTTGGTTTGCCTGTCTCTTCGACCGCGATGTTGATCGATAACTTCGATTCGTACGACAACAGCAGCAACCAGAACATCGGCGCGCACGGCAATGGCGATGTGACGGGCGGCGTGTGGGATGGTGTGTTTGACGGGACGAACAACGGGCAGATCGTAGATAACACTGACCCGGCGGACAACGCGCTGGTGGCATGGGGCATCCCGTCGCAAGGCGCGGGGGGTTGGCGCGGTGGCGTGACCGATCTATCCAACAACTTCGCGACAGACTTCAGCCTCGCTGACGGCGAAACGGCGACGTACTTCTTCCAGGTCATGAACGAGGGCAACGGATACACCGACACGATGATCGGCCTGACAGAGAGCCTCAGTACGCTGGATATCAATGATGCGTATGCCGACTATTCGGTGATGCCTTATGTTGTGGGCAACCCGGGCTCGGCGACGCTGAGCGTGTATGGCGATAACCGCAGCGGCGGCACGATAACCGCGCTGACGGACGGGCAGTGGCAGAACGTCTGGCTTGTCGTAGATAACGCGAATAAGACGTTTGATGTGTACACATCGACCGGTGCGGATAGCGGGACGCTTGCGTTAGCGGGCGTCGAGTTCGGGCGTATGACCGATCCATTCAACCTTGAAGCGTTCGGCATCACGAACCGTGAAGACGGTCGTGTACGGATCGACAACCTGTATCAGCTTGTCGGCGAGAACACGCAGAACCCGCTCGCGGCTGGCGGTGGCGCATTGTACAGCCCCGAGGTGTTGACGGTTTTGGGTGATGTCGTTCTGGAAGACGGTTCGGTCGTGACGTTTGATATCGCGACGTCCGGCGTGAATGACTTACTTGATATCACGGGCAGCCTGAAGGCCGACGGCACGCTCGAGGTTGTGTTCGGCGGGGTGGTTGCGTTGCAGCTTGGTGATACGTTCGACCTGTTCGACTTTGCTTCGGCGAGTGGCGGGTTCGATTCGTACGTCTTGCCGACGCTTGATAGCGGTTTGTACTGGGATACCTCGGCGCTATTGACGACGGGCGTGCTGGCGGTGGTTGATACGCAGCCCACGCTGGTCGGCGATCTGAACGGCGACGGATTTGTCGGATTGGATGACCTGGACATCGTGCTCAGTGCATGGAATCAGAACGTGACCGCGGGTGATTGGGCTGCGGGCGATCCGTCGGGCGACGGGTATGTCGGGCTTGATGACATTGACTTCGTGTTAGGCAATTGGAACGCGGGCACGCCTGCCGGCGCAAGTGCGGCGATCCCCGAGCCGGCGAGCGTTGCGCTGATCGGTGTTGGTGGATTGTGTGTGCTGAAGCGTCGACGTGGTCGGTAATGTTGGAAGGAAAGTTGTGTTTCTCCCTCTCCCCTTGGGAGAGGGGGCCGGATGGAACACCGGTTTTATACGGTTGGCCGTTTGTGTAGTCGGTAACGAAAAGATGGATTGGTTATCACGAAAGAAAAGATGCAACTTTGATAATCCCTTCTCCCCCCGGGAGAAGGCAAGGATGAGGGCCAGGGTTGATTGTGCGTTCTTGTTTATGCAGGCCGCAGAATGACTAGCCCTCACCCCAACCCTCTCCCAAGGGGAGAGGGGGCCGGATGGAACACCGGTTTTCAGGATTGATCGATAGTGTGGTCGGTAACGAAAAGATGGATTGGTTATCACGAAAGAAAAGATGCAACTTTGATAATCCCTTCTCCCCCCGGGAGAAGGCAAGGATGAGGGCCAAGGGTTGATTGTGTGTTCTTGTTTATGCAGGCCACAGAATGACTAGCCCTCACCCTAACCCTCTCCCAAGGGGAGAGGGGGCCGGATGGAATGATTGAAGTACATGGTGGGATAAACAATTTTAGTCTCACCTGGTGGGAAGGATAACATGCAACATCGGATCAGTATCGCAACGGGATTATTGCTTCTGTCGGCTATGCCTGCTCTTGCGCAGGTTGACTTGGTTAATGGTGATATGTTCACGCTGACGAACTCGAGCACGGCGCCGAACGGTGTGTGGTCGTGGTACGAGGATGAGCGGGTCATCATTGATGACAGCGATCCGGATAATACGTTGCTGCTGCTCAGTTCGATCTCGGCCGGGTCGGGTTCGGAGAGCGGGGATGTGGACCTGCTCTGGCGTAACCTGGATACACAGGCGCAGGGCGAGTACGAACTGCACAACCAGCTCGAGCAGGACGATCACGATTCGGCGGCGCTCTATATCCGATCGGACGGGCGATACGTCGCGATGTATTCAAAGCACGGCTCGGAGGCATACAACTATTACCGTGTGTCGACGAATGCGAATGATCCGACATCGTGGGGCGCGGAGCAGACGATCAACAACGGGGCCGGCACCACATACGACAACATCTACTACCTCGGCGATGACAACGGCGGCTCGGGCAGACTTTACAACTTCACGCGCACGGTTAATTACGATCCGACCGTGCAGGTTTCTTATGATGAAGGTTTGACCTGGTCATACGCAGGCAAATTACTGACCGAAGGCGGCGGGGGGGATCGGCCTTACGTGAAGTATGCATCCGATGGTGAGAAGATCTTCTTTATCAGCACGGACCGGCATCCGCGCAATTACGCCAACAGCATTTATGCGGGTTACGTGCAGGACGGTGTGCTGTATAACAGCGACGGCACGGTGATCGACAATACCGTGTTTGATGGCAACGGTGTTGCGCCCTCTTCGTTGACGACCGTGTTCCAGAACGGGACCGACTTCAACGGCACGACGATGAACCGGGCGTGGACGATCAACATCGAGGTCGACAACACGGGCAACCCGGTCGCGATCTTCAGCGCACGTGCGAACGACAATAACCAGGATCACCGCTTCTTCTATGCTCGTTTTGACGGCGTGGACTGGCAGGTGAACGAGATGGCGCTAGCGGGCGGGTATCTGTATGCGGCGGAAGATGATTACACCGGGCTGGCGTCGATCGATCCGAGCAACCCGAACGTGGTGTACATGTCTTCGGATATCGACCCGCGCACGGATACGGGGACAAGCAAGTACGAACTCTACAAAGGGGTGACGGCCGACTTCGGTGCGACGTGGACGTGGGAAGCGATCACGGAGAATTCGACGGTTGATAACCTTCGGCCGGTCGTGCCTGAATGGGATGGACAGAACACGGCGGTGGCGTGGCTTCGCGGGGATTACTACTCGTACACAAACTGGAACACCGAAGTGGTCGGCATCACGTTTGATGCGACCGATGCCAAGAGCCTGCTTTGGCGCGGCGATGCGGGAAGCGCGACGCATTGGGATATCAACAACACCGCCAACTGGGACAGCGGCGGGGATGTGACGGATGTCTTTATGAATGGCGCGGAGGTCGCGTTTGATGATACGGCAAGTTCTTTTACGGTGGATGTCCAGAGCACGGTGGCGCCGAACGGTGTAGCGTTTAATAACTCGGCCAATGATTACACCATCACGGGCGCGGGCTTCGGCGGCAGCGGGAAGCTGCGCGTGATCGGCGGGGGAACGGTGACGCTTGCTAACGGCGCGAACACGTACACCGGCGACACGATGATCGCCAAGGGGACGCTGTCGCTTAGTGGTAACGCGACAATCAGCAACTCGCCCAACATCAATGTACACAGCGGCGCGACGCTTGACGTCACCGCGGCGGCGGGTGGGTCGTACACGCTTGACGGCCAGACGCTGACGATCGACGGCGATGTCGACGGCAACATCGTTGCGGCGAACGGTTCGACGGTTAACGTGAATTCATCGAACTCGATGAACGGGGATGTGACCGTGCAGAGCGGGTCGTTGATCGCGGGCGCGGGACACATCACCGGCAGCGTGCATGCACAAAACGGCACGGTGCGGGTCGGTGGGGCTGGGATTGAATCCGCGATCAAGATCAATGGATTGATCGATGATTTTGACAGTTATAACAACAGCAGCAGCACGACCATCGGCCCAACGCCGAACAACCTGACCGGCGATGTGTGGGTCGGCGTGTTTGATGGGACCGGCGCGGCGCGGATCGTTGATGAAAGCGGCAGCAATCAGGCGGCGGAAGTTTTCGGCGTCGATAACGGCTGGCGCGGGATGAAGACGGACCTGAGCAGCAGCTTCGATAAAGACTACAGCCTGGCGGACGGCGAAACCGCGACGTACTTCTTCCAGTTCAACCCGACAAGCAACGTGGAAGGTAGCGTGTCGGGCTTCGACTGCATGTTCGGCCTGACCGACAGTGTCGATAGCATCGACATGAATGATGCCTGGCAGGACTTTGCGGTGATGCCGTTTTTCAAGGGTAACGCGGACGGCACAGCCGATCTGCTGATTGCCAAGTCGGGGCAGGCCGACATCGAGATCATCTCGAACGCGGCGCTGGATACCTGGTACAACGTCTGGCTCGTGGTGGACAACGCTAACAAACTGGTGGATGTGTATACCTCGACAGGCACGGCTGATGGTGTGCTCGGCGCGGACGATGCGACGTATCGCAACAGCCTGGGGGCCGGGGCGCTGCAGGCTTTTGGTTATGTGCAAGGCACGAACAAGTGGAACACGGTCCTGCTTGACAATCTTTATGTCACAAGCGGCGTGAATACGACCAACCCGCTTGTGAACGACTGGAACGGTATCGAGATACTAGACGGCGGGGAAACGCTGACCGTTGATGGTGACTTCCAGATGCAGACGGATGTCACGTTGACGCTGGATGTGGTTGCAGCATCGGCTCATGACAAGCTTGTAGTAGGCGGCAGCTTCAGCGCGGCGGGAACGTTTGAAGTCGTACTCGATGCATCGGCGCCGGCACTGGCGGCGGGCGACTCGTTCGACCTGCTTGACTTTAATTCGGCGACCGGTGCGTTTGATGTTCTGGTATTGCCGATGCTTGATACGGGTTTGTTCTGGGATACGTCGAAGCTGTTGACACTTGGTGTGATTGAAGTGACCAATGCACTGCCTGGCGATCTGAACGGCGACGGTTTTGTCGGGCTTGATGACCTTGATATCGTGCTGGGCAATTGGAATACGAATGTCACAGCCGGGGACTGGTCGCAGGGCGATCCGTCGGGCGACGGGTATGTCGGGCTTGATGATTTGGACATCGTGCTGGGTAACTGGAACGCGGGCACGCCGCCGAGTGAACAAGCGAACATCCCCGAGCCGGGGACAGCGGTGGTATTGGGCGGCGCGTTGATGTTATTGATGAAGCGGTGAACAGGGGGTAGGGCCGGACCGCTGAAGCGGTCCTCGCCTGGGGATTTAAAAATCAATACAGATATATCAGTCGGCGTGGGTGTCGACGGCGGCGCGCCAGAAGCGAGCGAGGGTCGCCAGCGCCCAGATGGTGGCGAGGATATAGAAGCCCATCACGCCGTACTTCCAGAAGTAGATATTGAAGAAGCTGTTGAACTGGATGCCCGGGTAGTCATCGCCGATCTGCCGCAGTTCTTTCATGGCGATCATGGTGAGGATGGTGAACAGGAACAGGCCGACGACGATGAACATGGCGAAGAGTTGACGTTCAGTGGAGCGGAGGTGGAAGCTGCCGACCCAGTGTTCCCAGTCGGTGTCGTCGGTTTCAACGTGTTTGCGGATGTACTGCGCGGCGCGCATGAGCATGGTCTGCTCCGACAGGTACAGCACGAGCAAAAGCAGGATGACCAGCGGTGCGACCATCTTTAAGATGTGGTAGTCGGTGCTGGCGACGCAATGGGTGAGGATCGGCGCGCCGATGATCCCGGTCATAAGCAACACGAAGATGCGAGCCTTGGTCGCTTTGATTTCATCGCGCAACGTTGCGAAGTAATCCTTACGCAGATCGAGGGGATCTTTTGTCATGGCTGACTTCCAGGATGTTACTGGTTGCTTGTTCGATGCGCATGAGGATCGTTGTGTCTGCTTATTCATCCGTGCTGGTGGCGGCGTGCCAGAAGCGAGCCAGGGTACCCAGTGCCCATACGGTGGCGATGCAATAGAACGCCATCACGCCGTACTTCCAGAAGAAGTACTCATAGCTGAAGGCGCTGAAGCGATTGTATTCAATCGTTTTGAGTTCTTTCATGGCGATCATGGTAAGGATGGTGAACAGGAACAGGCCGACGATGATGAACATGCCGAAGAGTTGGCGTTCAGCCGAGCGTAGTTTGAAGCTGCCGACCCATCGCTCCCAGTCGGCGTCGTCGGATTCAACATGCTTGCGGATGTACTGCGCGGCGCGCATGAGCATGGTCTGCTCGGAGAGATAGAGCACCAGCACGAGCAGCACCAATAGCGGCGCGACGAGTTTGAAGATATACGAGTTGCTGTTGACCACGCAGTAGGTCAGGATCGGCGAGCCGAAGAGGCCGGCGAGCAATAGCGCGAAGATTCGTGCCTTGGTGGCCTTGATCTCATCCCGGAGCGTGTTGAAGTAGGGTTCTCGCAGATCGAGTGATTCCTTGGACATGTGATTAGCTCCTGTTGTGGGTCTCCAAGTGGTGGATGTGTTTAGAGCGCTGGGCTTATTCTACTTCTAGTCGCGGGATACGCCAAGGTTTAGGCCGATCCGTGGTGTTGGGATGGATGTATCCGCAATGCCCATCAAGACAAGGGGTCGTTTGCCTTGTTGCATCATGGTGTTGTTTTGCATGTTCGGGTGGATCTGGGAGGCGCGCTCAACGAAACAATGGGTGTGTAACTTGAGGGTATGCGGGTTGTTGCCGCGCTTGGGAATGTAATCGTTGCTGTTCAGCCGGTGTAACGAAAACAGGCACACGACTCTGAGTCATGTGCCTGTTTACCGTTGGAGGAGGGTATGCTTTTTTAGATCGTCTGTTTCAAACGGTCAGTGGAATCAACGGATCACCTGGACGGGATGGAGGAGCCGCCGCCCCAGCGGTTGTTGATTTCAACTTCATCATCCCAGTCGGCGTGCCAGGTCAGATCGTCGAGTTCGTCGACGTGGATGCCGGCAGCGTGTCCATCATTGAATGCAAGGTTAATGTTGTCGCCGGGATGGCGTCGCATCTGCCATTGCAGGATGCCGGTGGCGGCGGTCACGCCCGGCTTCCAAGGTGCGATGGGGTCCGCAGCGCCGACGTCGGCGGACAGGGTCCTGCCATCGCTCGGCCAGGAGTTGCGCCACGTGCAATCGCCAAAGATCGGAGTCATTGTCGGCTTCCTGGGCGAGTCCGCACGTGGGAAGCACATTTCCTGGGCTTTTACGTTGCCATCACGTAGTAGGTGTGCCGGGGTTTTGGTCAGGTCGTAATTCCAACCGTTCATGCCGTAACTAGCCTGGCTGACTTGTTCAAGTTCGCTGGCAGATAGATCGGGCGCTTCAATGCGGTCAGTGCTTTCTTTCCATGTTGATTGCGCGGTGCCGTAGTACCGACCGCTGGCGAATTGCGTGCTGTCGTCCAAGGTGTCCGCATCGGGGCAAAGCTTCATTTCCATTTGGAAACCGTAATCCAGCAGTGTGACCACCCAGATTTCATCATTGGCGCTGGATTTGTATCTGGGGTTCATGTAGTTGTTGTCGGTCGCCCGCGCCGCGTTGGCGGTGGCCATCTGGCGTACGTTGCTCAGGCACTTGGCGGAACGTGCGCTGGAGCGGGCCGCGCCCAAGGCCGGCAGGAGGATACCTACCAATAACGCGATGATGGAGATCACGACCAGAAGTTCGATGAGGGTGAATGCTTTGCGACGCATGCGATTATCTCCAAGTGCGGCGTGCTTCAGTTTTTTATCATCCGTGTGCCGGCCATGGATCGAGTGATCGCAGGCCATATCAACGAAACATTCTGTTCCAGAATGCTCAGTGGCAGACAGACATTGAACTCAAACGCCCGGTGGTGGTGTCGCACGTAAGACAAGATCGATCAGATTACGCCCGACATTCAATTCTAGGCCGCGTTTGGGTGTTTGTCTGTCTGTGCTCCCACTGACCTGGTTAATCTGTCCATCCGCGAACGGTTTGGAACCGGCCTAGACTGAGCCTGCTCCAGCATTTTCACATCGCCCCGGTGTTCCAAGCCTGTGGCTCAGGCATCGGCGGCAAATCTGGGTTGCCATCCGAATCCATCATGAACACCTAATGTAAGTATATTGTAATCAGCGTTGCAGTCAAGGCAAAATGCAACCGTAATCATACATTTCATTGCATTGTAAACATGATTATGGCCAAGATCCGTCGCTATGCGGTGCTCTATCGAATCCTTGGCGTAATGAGCAGGCATTGTAGAAATTTGAGGAGCAGGGAAGGACGGTTGTCAACTTAAGTTTCAAACATAAATAATTGTTAATAAATGATTTACGCTATTATTGATTGTCGGGGCGGTCGTACATGTATCGTTTGCAGAGCGGCGGCTCATGTGGTGGGGGATGGCACACACAACAGCCTGTGCCGGACGTCGTTCGTCGTATTTGCACCAGATAAAAAAGCCATATACGAATAGCCATATTTAATGAAATGAATAGTGCATTTCATGCAAGAAGTCGTGTGGCTGGGGCTTTGGGTGCAGTGAACACGTATGGCAAGAGCAGGAGGGTGTGAACGATATGGGGCAAATAAAACACTCGACGGCGGTTGGGCCGTCGAGTGTGGTTGGTTCGGGTGTTTGTGATAGAGATTTACTTACGGCGTGCCATCACCAGCATGCCGCCCAGGCCCATCAGAACCATTGAAGCCGGTTCGGGGACGGGGTTGGACAGGTCTTCGCCTGCGGCGTAGTAGATGTTGTCGACGAGGATTCGGCTATCGGCGCCGCCTGCGGCCATGAAGCCGATCGCGTTGAGGTCGACACCTGCGGCAAAGTTACGCCAGTTGGCGTCGCCGGCGACAAGAGTGGGGGCGTCGGAGCCTGCCGAGTAGTACAGGTCGAAGGTCGGGTCGGTCGCGTCATTGTCGATGACAAGCCAGACGTTGTACCACGAGTTGGGATCCATCGGCGCCCACCATGGGCTGGTCGGGGCCTCGGCGTTGATGTAAGGCGTGCTGGCGGCGTTGTTGATGAACGGCATGACGCTGAAGTCCTGCCAGGCATCGTTGGTGTTGATGTCGTCGACGCTGGGGGAAAGGCCCATCATGAAGTCGTACCCGCCGCCGCCGGTTGCATCGGCATAGACCTGCCAGAAGAAGGTCTGGACTTCATCGACGAGGATGGCCGCGTCGGTGCCGGTCAGGTCTCTTTCGGCACCGCGCCAGGGAGCGCCGCCGTAGGTCGCCAGGGACTGGCCCTGATCGGTGACTTCGACGTGTGAGTTGTTCGTGCCATCGAACACCGAGGTCCAAACGCCGCCGGTCGCGGGGGTCGTGAGGGTTTCGGTTGAGGTGTCGTAGCTGTCGAAATTATCGAGCAGCGTAAACGCGGCCTGTGACTGGGCTGCGCCTGCCAAGCCCACAGCCATGCTGCAAACGAGGCTCAACTTGGTACTGGTCTTCATGTATTCTCTCCTCCTATTAGGGTTAAGATGACTAAGCGAGATAAAGACACTTGTTGACCGAAGAACGGTCGCTATCAATTCAATAAATCAGTGAAAAGGCTGGCTTTCGCAAACCGGCGTGAAGCCGTGATCTTAAAACAAGAATGGTGCTTGCCTTCTCTTTCCTCCAAATTAAACAGAGCGGGGACATGTATCGAATTACAGAGCTGTCCTGCCCGCTACTGATGTAATATTAATCCATTAGTGGTGTTGAGTCAAGAATATATTTCCTGTTTTAGATATCCTGTTACATTTCACAGAGGTGTAGTTTGCCCCGGTTAACAGGCCAGGTTTTGACCTTCTGCAGCAATCCAGGGGCTATATGAGATAAATATATTATTCATAGGTATTTACAGCACATATGGTATAGGGGTTTTATGGATGCGTTTTTGCTTTTAAGCCACTTATTGTAATGATTTTAAATATAATTCGCGCCTTGCTCGGGTTTTGGGCCCTTTTCCGGCTGGCCGGTTATGTGAAAAGAAGTTTCTTTGCATGATGTAATTGCAATTGCATTGGTGTAAGGCTTGTGTTACATTGGCCCAGCTTACTTAATTGTTACGAACGGCCGCTTGGGGTCCATATCCGGGATATGCTGTGAGTCGGCCATTTGACGTATCAGTGCAGACCTCTGGCAACACAACACCGATCAGATGAGGATCAGGACATGCGCAAAGTCTCCCTGCGATGGTTGGCGACACTGGCGATCTGGGGTATTGGCCTGGGGTGCATCACGGCTGGCGCGGTGGCGGGCACGCATATCTCGCAGGTCGCGGCCGACGGCTGGGCAAGGAATTCGGTCAACGCCACGATCTTTCGGCAGAACTCGGTGACCACGCATGATGGCACGCAGGTGGTCGGGTACTACGACAATCAGCAGCGCGTGGTCCTGGCAAGCCGAAAGCTGGGCACGGACGACTGGACGGTGCATGTCACGCAGTACACCGGCCACGCGGCGGACGCGCATAACGGGATCAATATCGGGATCGACGGTCAGGGCTACCTGCACATCGCTTGGGATCATCACGGCCACCCGCTGCGGTACGCGAGGTCAGTCAAGCCGAACTCGCTTGAGCTGGGCCAGAAGCAGGCGATGATCGGGACTTCAGAAGAAAAGGTGACGTATCCGCAGTTCTTCAATCTGCCGGACGGCAGACTGCTGTTTATGTATCGCGACGGCTCGTCGGGCAACGGCAACCTGGTGATCAACCGATATGACCCGGCAACGCAATCCTGGCAGCGGCTGCACGATGTATTGATCGACGGCCAGGGCCAGCGCAACGCGTACTGGCAGGCGGCCGTGGATGCCAAGGGCTCGGTGCATGTGGCGTGGGTCTGGCGCGAGACGTGGGACGTAGCTACCAATCACGATATGGCATATGCACGCAGCGATGATGGCGGCGAGACGTGGGTAAACAGCAAGGGTGAGTCATACGCGATCCCGATCAACGCAAGCACGTGCGAGTACGCGATGCGTATCCCGCAGAAGCACGAATTAATAAACCAGACATCGATCGCGGCTGATGCGCAGGGGCATCCTTATATCGCGACGTACTTCCGTCCGGAGGGCTCGAATGTGCCGCAGTTCTGGTTGATCGGCCATGATGGGAAGAAGTGGTCGCATCAGAAGGTCGGCAACCGCACGCAGGCGTTCAGCTTGAGCGGCGGGGGGACGAAGCGCATCCCGATCTCGCGGCCGCAGGTTGCGGTGAAAGATAGTGAAGATGGGACGCGGGTGTACGTGGTGTATCGCGACCAGGAGCGCGGCAGCAAGGTGACGCTGGCGTCGTGTGAAAATCTCGCTTCGAAGAAGTGGAAGTTAACGGATCTGACCGAGGAATCGGTGGGATTATGGGAACCGAGTTACGACCGTGTGTTGTGGCGTGAAACGGGTAAACTGCACATCTATCTACAGCAGGTCGAGCAGGCGGATTCAGAAGGCCTGAGCGATGCTGCAGCGACGCCGGTTTCTGTTTTGGAATGGTGGCGCGACGAGTAGTACCAATTCAATCAAGGTTGTGACAGATAGGACAATTCGAAACCACTTGGGGTAAATGAATCATCATGAAGCAGGTCGTAAAGCAACTTCGGAGTGTGTTCTCCTTCCTGGTTGTTACGTTTGCGATGGTGATTTGTATCTGTGTGATTGCGTGGCTGGTTCGTGGTGATGTAAAGGACAAGCCGACGCAGATCGATCCTGAGGTGGCGAGTTATTACCGCGAGCAGCGTAATCCCACATTCGACCCGAACAATACGTACTCGTTACACCTGCCTTCGGATGTGACGCCACGGGGTGAGTCACCGATCCTGGAGGAGCTTGTTGAAGCCGGGGAGTTGCCGCCACTTGCCGAGCGTATGCCTGAGAAACCGGTCGTGATGGATACGGTGGACGAGATCGGAAAGTATGGCGGGACGTGGCTGCGTCTGGCGATAGCACCGGACGACGTCGGAGCGGTGGTGCCGTTCCGCATGGCGGGCGCTTACCTGGTGCGTTGGTCGCCGTTGGGCTATCCGATTGAACCGCACATCGCCCAGAGTGTGACGCCTTCGAATGGGGATCGTGTCTGGACTATTAAGCTGCGTGAGGGGATACGTTGGTCGGACGGCGAGCCGTATACCGCCGACGACATCATGTACTGGTGGGATGACGAGGTGAACAACACGTTCGTCAGCTCCAACCCTCCGAGCTGGATGGTCAACGCGGGGAAAACAGGGCGTGTCAAACAACTGGACACCTACACGGTCCGGGTTGAATTCGACGAGCCGTATCCTAACTTCCTGGAGATTTTGGCCGGCCAGGTAGCGTTTACCGACATCCCTGAACATTACCTTCGCAAGTACCATCCGGACCCGGACATCGGCGACGAGCAGGTGATCGCAGATATGATGCGGCGGTACAAGCTACCGAGCCGGTCCTCCGTATATAGTTACGTCAAGGTGTGGAATAACCCGGAGTACCCGCGGTTATGGCCGTGGGTCTTCCGGACCTACACATCCAACGCGCCGTTCGTCTTTGTGCGCAACCCGTATTACTACGTGGTTGACAAGCAAGGCAACCAGCTTCCTTACATCGACCAGTTGCAGTTCGACGTGCTGGATTCCAAGATGCTGGCGCTTCGAGCGACGAAGGGCGGCGTGTCGATGCAGGGCCGTCACATCCGCTTCAGCGATTACACCGAGCTGATGAGCCGTGCTGATACGGAAGGCTACCGCGTCCTTCACTGGTACCCGGCGACGCGGTCGGCGTTTGTAATTAACCCGAACCTCAACCGACGGGTGGACCCGGATGATCCGTCGACGAAGTGGAAGGCGCAACTGCTGGACGACAAACGTTTCCGCCAGGCATTGTCGCTGGCGATCAACCGCAAACCGATCATCCAGGCGGAGCAGGCGGGGGTCGGCGAGCCGTCGCAGGTCGCGCCGGGGCCGCAGAGTCGTTTCAATTATCCGGCGCTGAGTAAGGCCTACACCGAGTACGATCCGCAACACGCGAATGAACTACTGGACGAATTGGGGCTGGATAAGCGTGATGAGGAAGGCATGCGGACTTTTCCGGACGGGACGCGGATGTCGTTTTACCTGGACTTTACGCAGTTCACCGGCGCCGGGCCGGGCCAGTTTATCGTAGACGACTGGGCCGAGGTTGGTGTCCGCGCCACGGCGCGTGAGCGTGCGAGGCCTTTGTTCTACACCGAGAAGGACTCCAGCGACTTCGACTTCAACGTCTGGTCCGGCGAGAGCGACATGATGCCGATGATCTCGCCGCGGTACTTCATCCCGATGAATACCGAGTCGTTCTACGCCGTCGGCTGGGGGCGCTGGTACATGAACGGTGGGTACTACGACTCGCCGCAGAGCAAAACGATCCGCGGCTCGGTCCCCGTTCCAAAGGATCACGCGATGTACAAGGCGATCGAGGCCTACGAGCGCGCGACCCACACGCCGGACTCCGCCGAGCAGAAAAAGTACATGGACCGTATGTTCGAAATCGCCGCGGAGAACGTCTGGAGCATCAGTATCGCTACGGCGCCGCCCGTGCCGTTCATCGTCAGCGACAAGGTCAAGAACGTGCCGGAAGTTGCGCTTTACGGCTGGGCTTTCACCACGCCCAGCAACGCCGGGATCGAGACCTATTACTTTGTTGAAAACAATAATTCTCCGGGTGCTATCGCGGAGGTCAAACGAGCCGTGGAGCACGTGACTCCCCGGCCGGATGCGGATGCCGGCAACTCGGTCGGTCGCTTGGTCAAGCTGCTGTTGTTTGGGATCGTGATGCTTGTACTGGTCATGATCGGCTGGAAGCACCCGTTCGTATGGCGCCGCTTGGCGATCATGGTGCCCACGCTGTTGGTCATCAGCGTCGTGACTTTTACCATCATCCAGTTGCCGCCGGGCGATTATCTGACCACGCGCATCATGCTGTTGCAAGAGTCGGGCGACGAGGCCAACCTCCGCGCGATCGAGGACCTTAAAGAGGTCTTCCATTACGAAGAGCCCTCGTGGAAGCTTTACTGTCGGTGGATGGGCTTCTATTGGTTTACCTCTTTCGAGCCCGCCGACGAGGGGCTGCTGCAGGGCAACCTCGGGCGTTCGATGGAAACCATGTCGCCGATCAACCAGGTCGTTGGGGACCGGTTGCTATTGACCATGGCGATCTCGATCGGCACGATCCTGCTGACATGGGTGATCGCGCTGCCGATCGGGATCTACTCGGCGGTTCGGCAGTACAGCATCAGCGATTACATCCTGACGGTGCTTGGTTTCCTGGGGATGTGCACGCCCGCGTTCCTGCTGGCGTTGGTGTTGATGGTGTACAGCGGTCAGCAAGGCCTGTTTTCAGACGAGTTTTACGCGCAGCCTGAATGGGACTGGCCCAAGTTTATCGACCTGCTCAAGCACATCTGGATCCCGATCGTCGTGCTGGGGATCGGCGGTACGGCGGGCATGATCCGCATCATGCGTGCGAACCTGCTGGATGAATTGCAGAAGCCTTACGTCACGACGGCCAAAGCGAAGGGCGTTCGGCCGTTGAAGCTGCTGATCAAGTACCCCGTGCGGCTGGCGCTCAACCCGTTTGTCAGCGGGATCGGTTATCTGTTCCCGCAGATCGTCAGTGGTGGTGCGATTGTCGCGATGGTGTTGGCGCTTCCGACGGTCGGTCCATTATTGTTAAGCGCACTTTTTAATGAAGACATGTACTTGGCGGGCAGCATGCTGATGGTGCTGTCGCTGTTGGGTGTGTTCGGCACGCTGGTCAGTGACCTGCTGCTGCTGTGGCTCGATCCGCGTATCCGTTTCCAAGGGGGCACGCGATGACAGCGATCCAGCCGCCACCGGAAGAAGCGATCAAGCCCGATCCCGTGGATATCGAAGCAGAGCTGATGTCGGGTAAACAGGACAGCTCCGCGTACATGAGCCAGTGGCAGTTGATCCGCCACAAGTTCTCCATGCACCGATTGGCGGTGTGGAGCGTGCTGCTTCTGATATTGATGTACGGGGTTGCGGTGTTCGCCGAGTTTATCGCGCCACAGACGCCGCACTCGCGCGACCTGGATTTTCAGTACTGCCCGCCGCAGCTCGTGCACTTCAGCTTTGAGCACGGCTTCTACACGTATGCGATGCAGCGGCAGATCGATCCGATCACGCTGCGTCGAACGTTCATCGAGAAACGTGATCAGATTGTTGACCTGGACCTTTTTGCCAAGGGCGAGCCGTACCACTTGTGGGGCTTGATCCCGATGCAGCGGCATCTTCTGGGGGTTGACCATGAAGCGGCTAAAGCAATGGATAGCAAGGCGAGTTTCCACCTGCTCGGGGCGGACCGTTACGGCCGGGATTTGTTCAGCCGTGTGGTGTACGGATCGCGTGTGTCGCTGTCGGTTGGCTTGATCGGCATCGCGATCACGTTCGTGCTCGGTATGTCGATCGGTGGGGTCAGCGGTTATGTCGGTGGTCGGACGGATAACTTTATACAACGTGGGATCGAGGTGATTCAGAGTTTCCCGCAGTTGCCGTTGTGGATCGCGCTGGGTGCGGTGATGCCGGGCGACTGGTCGCCGATCAAGACGTATTTTGCGATCACGATCGTGCTTGCGTTGCTTAACTGGACGGGTCTGGCGCGTGTGGTGCGAGGCAAGATATTGAGCTTGCGTGAAGAGGATTACGCGGTGGCGGCACGGTTACTGGGGGCTGGTCACGGTCGTATTCTATTTAGGCATTTGTTGCCGGGCTTTACCAGCCACGTGATTGTGGCGTTGTCGTTGAGTGTGCCGGCGATGATCCTGGGCGAAACGAGTTTGAGTTTCCTGGGGCTGGGGTTGCGGCCGCCGGTGGTCAGTTGGGGCGTGCTTCTGCAGGATTGTATGGATGTGCAGGCCGTGCGTTATTACCCCTGGTTGTTGACACCTGTTATCTTTATCATTGTGACTGTGCTTTCGTTTAACTTTGTGGGCGACGGTTTGCGTGACGCGGCCGATCCGTATTCCGCGACTTCGTGATTAAACCTATGACAGAACACAATACCCAACCCGATTATGTATTGCAGGTTCAGGACCTGAGCGTCGTCTTCGATACGATCGACGGCCGAACCGAAGCGGTGCGCGATGTCAGTTTCAACCTGGAGCGAGGCAAGACGCTGGCGCTGGTAGGTGAAAGCGGCAGCGGCAAGAGCGTGAGCAGCTTCGCGGTACTGCGTTTGATCCAACGGCCGGGCAAGATCACCAAGGGCCGCATCCTGTTCAAAGAGAGCAAGGATGCGGAGCCCCTGGATTTGGCCGCGTTGAGTGAGAGGGACCCGAGGTTGTTTAACGTCCGCGGCGGAAAGATCAGCATGATCTTCCAGGAGCCGATGACGGCGCTGTCGCCGGTGCACACGATCGGCAACCAGTTGTGCGAGGCGATCCTGCTGCACGTGACGAAGGACAAAAAGAAGGCTGAAGAGCTCGCCGTCGAGATGATGGATAAGGTCGGCATCCCCGAGCCGCGTGCGCGGTTGAAGCAGTACCCGTTTGAGTTCAGCGGCGGGATGCGTCAGCGCGTGGTGATCGCGATGGCGCTTGTGTGTCAGCCTGCGATCGTGATCGCGGACGAGCCGACGACCGCGCTGGATGTAACCGTGCAGGCTCAGATCCTTGGATTGATTAACGATCTGAAGAGCGAGATGAATACGAGCGTGTTGTTCATCACGCACGATCTGGGTGTGGTCGCACAGGTGGCGGATAATGTTGTCGTGATGAAGACGGGGCGGATTGTGGAGCGAGCGCCGGTGCGTGAGTTGTATCACGAGCCTTACCATCCCTATACGCGTCGTTTGATTGCGGCCGTGCCGCACGTGGGCTATGAGCAGCGGCGTCGTCAGCTATTAGAAAAGATCGGACTGCCGGATGGCGCGCCCGAGGGTTACGGTTTTACCGAACCGGCCGGTCAACACGGGCTCACGCCGCATTACCACAAATTCGGGAACCAGCGTGAACTACTGCTTTGGCCTGCTCAACAGGGGGTGTTGGTATGAGTGATAAGGAACGACTCCTGAAAGTACGCGGGTTGTGCAAGTACTTCCCGCTGGATAATAAACGCCACGGCAAGGTGTTCAAGGCCGTCGACGATGTCAGCTTCGATGTCCATCGCGGGCAAACACTTGGAATCGTAGGCGAAAGCGGCAGCGGTAAGACGACTTGTGCACGCACGATCCTGCGCGCGTTAGCGCCGACGGCGGGGATCGCTGAATTTACCAATAAGGGGCGGACGGTCGAGCTATCGACGCTGCCTGAGCGTAAGCTTAAGCCGCTGCGTCGCGAGATGCAGATGATCTTCCAGGACCCGTTCGCTTCACTGAACCCGCGCATGACGGTTGGCGAAATTGTCGCCGAGCCGTTGCTGATCCACCGTATCGGCAGCCGATCCGAACGACAGGATAAAGTCGTGCAGATGCTTGAGCGCGTGGGGCTTGAAGCGAACCACCGCAACCGGTATCCGCATGCGTTCAGCGGCGGTCAACGGCAGCGCATCGGCATTGCGCGGGCGCTTATCCTGCGGCCTTCGTTGGTCGTGGCGGATGAAGCGGTAAGCGCGCTGGATGTCAGCGTGCGTGCGATCGTGCTGGATTTGCTCAAGGAATTACAGGCCGAGATGGGTCTGACGTACCTGTTTGTCAGCCACGACCTGAGCGTGGTCCGGCAGGTGTGCGACTACATCGTCGTGATGCGCAAGGCCCGTATCGTTGAGATGGGCGAGACCGAAAAGGTCTACAACAATCCGCAGCATCCATACACCAAGGCGCTGTTATCCGCGATCCCGCTGCCAGACCCCGATTCACGTATGAACCCGATCGATATCGACACGCTCGACGAATCGGAGCTTGATCCGATCTCCTACAGCTTCGCTGATTGATCGGGCTGTTTCAGAAGTGACAAGCACACATTGAGTATTTGAATGCACACCAACAAGACGCTGTGGAAAGATGTTCAGGGCAACCCCATCCAGGCGCACGGCGGGGGGCTGCTGCATGTCGATGGTGTGTGGTACTGGTACGGCGAAGATAAGTCCGGACCAACAAGGCGATATGAAAGACCTGATGGCGATCCTATTGTGCGCGTAGATGTCGTCGGCGTCGGCGGTTACAGATCGACCGACCTGGTCAATTGGGAGCCGATGGGTGTCGTGCTCAAGGCGAAGGAAGCAGCGTACTACGACCTGTGCCCGACGCAGGTAATGGAACGGCCGAAGGTGATCTTTCATAAAGCGAGCGGGACGTTTGTGATGTGGCTGCACATTGATCGGCCCGACTACAAACTCGCGGGCGCAGGTGTAGCGATCAGCGATAAACCGGAGGGGCCTTTCACGTATATGGGTTCGATCAGGCCGCAGGGCCGAGACAGCCGGGACCAGACTGTGTTTGTGGATGATGATGGCGCTGCATATCACATCTGCTCGACGGACATGAACGCGACGACGTTGGTCACGCGCTTGAGCGGCGATTACCGCTCGTTGAGCGCCGAATCGAAGTCGCTGTTTATCGATCGATACATGGAAGCGCACGCGATCACCAAATCGCACGGCAAGTACTGGTACATCGCATCCGGTTGCACGGGTTGGGACCCGAATCCGGCGCGGTCGGCGGTGGCGGACAGTATCTGGGGGCCTTGGGAAGAACTGGGCAATCCGTGCCGGGGTGGGGATCAGCCCGAGATGACCTGGTCAACACAGAGCACATTTATGCAGGCGTTGCCGGATGATCGGGTCCTGGTGATGTTCGACCGCTGGAAGCGGGAAGCGCTGGGCGAGTCGGCCTACGTATGGGTGGCTGCAGATGTATCCGCCGGCAAGTTCGAGTTGTCATGGCAGGATGTGTGGAGTGGTTTTAAGTAATTATTATAAAAGTGTTTGTATGTTCTGTTGGGCGAGATGAGATTGGCTGGGTGTAGATGACAGATCGACTAACATTGCGCGTTTAAATACGTTAATCTATCCATTCGCGACACTAGGCAATCACGACACAATCTACGAAAGCACCACTTAGCGAGGGCATTTATATGGCTACCGGTCAAACTAAAGTCACGATTCAGGCGGACGCCGATTCGTTCCAGATTTCTAAGCACATCTACGGCCACTTCGCTGAGCACCTTGGCCGATGCGTTTATGAAGGCTTGTGGGTCGGTGAGGATTCGAGTATCCCCAACACGCGCGGCATCCGCAATGATGTGGTTGAAGCGCTCAAGAAGCTGGACATCCCGAACCTGCGCTGGCCCGGCGGGTGTTACGCGGATGAATATCACTGGCGTTATGGGATTGGGCCGCGCGACAAACGGCCGCGCACGGTCAACAGCTTGTGGGGCGGCGTCGTTGAAACGCACGAGTTCGGCACGCATGAGTTCATGGATTTATGTGAGATGCTGGATTGCGAGCCGTACATCGCGGGCAACGTCGGAAGCGGTACGGTTCAGGAGATGCAGGAGTGGGTCCAGTACATGACGTACGCCGGCGACTCCGACCTTGCGCGCGAGCGTGCGGCTAACGGGCGCAAGGAGCCGTGGAAGCTGAAGTTCTTCGGCGTAGGCAATGAGAACTGGGGCTGCGGCGGCGCGATGCGTCCGGAGTTTTATTCGGACCAGTACCGGCAGTACGCGGAATTTGCTCGTAACTACAGCGGTAACGAGCTGTACAAGATCGCCTGTGGGCCCAACGGCCGGGACGATAAATGGACCGAAGTCACGATGGAGCGGATCGGCCACCGTATGCACGGCCTCTCGCTGCACTACTACACGACCGAATGGAACAACAAGGGCCAGTCCTTCGGCTTTGATGAGCAGGCGTACTTCAAGACACTTGCACTGGCGACGCGCATGGACGAGATCATTGCACGTCACAGCGAGGTGATGGACCAGTTTGATCCGGAAAAACGTGTTGCTCTGGTCGTGGATGAGTGGGGCACTTGGTTTGATGTGATGCCTGACACGAACCCGGGATTCCTGTATCAGCAGAACACGATGCGTGATGCGCTGGTAGCGGGCATGACGCTGAACATCTTCCACAAGCATGCCGAGCGCGTACGTATCGCGAACCTCGCGCAGCTTGTGAACGTGTTGCAGGCGCCGATCCTGACCGATGGGCCGAAGATGATCGTCACACCGACGTATCACGTGCTGGAAATGTACAAGGTGCACCAGGACGCGACATACCTTCCGGCCGAAGTGGCGTGCCCGCATTACAGCCTGGATAAACCGGACCTGGAGCAGCTTTCAGCATCCGCAAGCCGGGCCCAGGACGGCAATATCCATATCTCCTTATGCAATTTGCATCACGCCGAGTTGCTGGAAGTGACCTGTGAAGTTCGTGGCGCGTCACTTAAGCAGATAACCGGACGATTACTTGAGGGTGCAAGCATCCAGGCGATGAATACGTTTGAACAACCCGAGCAGGTCATGCCCGTAGCGCTTGAGGGGATCAGCACTTCCGGCAATACTATCAAGCTCACGTTGCCGGCCCACTCAGTGGCCGTTCTATCGATTGAGTCTTAGGATCCAATCACACGCTTGGAGGTTTTTGCGGTGTCTTCTTCCGCAGAAAGGACAACCTGAGTCTATGTCAGACAACTCAGCACCAAAGAATGAATACGAACGCGAACCGGTGCCCGCCAAGGCGCTGCTTGGGTTCAAGAGTTTTGTCGGACAATATGCCGGGGAGCACTGTGCGGGCACGGAGCTGATGATCGGGCCTTTGTTTGTGGCTTCGGGGGTCGGTGCGTTCGATGTGCTGGTGGGTTTGATGGTCGGTAATGTGTTGGCGGTCTTAAGCTGGGTTTTTCTGACCACACCCATCGCGACGCGGGCGCGTCTGACGCTGTATTACCAGCTTGAAAAAATCTGCGGCCGACAGTTGGTGACGCTGTACAACCTCGCGAACGGCGTGATGTTCTGCTTCCTCGCCGGCGCGATGATCACGGTGTCGGCGACGGCGGTGGGCGTGTGGTTCGACTTCCCCATGCCGGGGCTGAACGACACGATGCCCAAGGGTGTTGGGTGGGTGACTTCGGTACTGGTCGTGGGTGGATTGATTTCGATCGTCGCTGCGAGCGGCTACAAGATGGTGGCGCGTTTTGCCAACATCGCGGCGCCCTGGATGGTGCTGGTCTTTGTGGCGTTTGGCTTTATCGCGCTGCGTGAGTTTATCAATGTGACCGGTACACAGATCCATAGCGCCAATGATCTTTGGACGCTCGCCACGGAACATCTTTGGAAGGGGGGTGATCCGCAACCGGGCAAGGTGAAGTTCACGTTCTGGCACGTCATGTTCTTTGCGTGGTTCTGCAACATGGCGATGCACGTCGGGATGTCCGACCTGTCCGTTTTCCGCTTCGCGAAGCATTCGTGGTACGGCGTCGCGAGTTTTGCGGGCATGTTCGTCGGGCACTTTATGGCTTGGCTGGCCGCGTCACTTTTGTACGCATTGCAGTTGCACCACGACCCGTCGAACGATGCCGTACTGCCCGGGCCTTTGGCATATAACGCGGCCGGTGTCGCGGGGGTAATCTGCGTGATCATCGCAGGCTGGACCACAGCGAACCCGACGATCTACCGTGCGGGTTTGGCGTTCCAGGCGATCATGCCGAACAAGTCGCGCTTTGCTGTCACGCTGGCGACCGGTGCGCTGGCTACCGTGGCGGGCCTGTTCCCGGCATTCGCGATGCAGTTGCTCGACTTCGTAGCGCTGTACGGCATGGTGCTGATGCCCATGGGCGCGGTGATCTTCGTCGACTTCTACCTGATCAAGAAGCTCGGTATGCAGGATAATTATGCGGAGCGTACCAGCATCTCGTTTAACTGGGCGGCCGGGCTTGCGTGGTTATTGACGATCGCTTTCTGCTTGTTCCTTGTGTACTACACCACGATCCAGGACTACTTGGCCAGAATCAACATGAACTTCCTGCCCGGCGAGTTGTGGGGCATGCGCTTGACGGGTGTCCAGATCTACTTCGTGAGCCTGCCGGGCTGGTTCATCGCTGTTGTGCTCTACCTGGTCCTGAGCAAGCTCGTTCAGAAGAAAGGGGCGTTGGCATGAGACCCATTTTGCAGATCATTTCGATCCTCGCGTTATTGGGAACGATCGGCCCGCCTTTGATCTTTCTGGTGGGCGGGATGGATGTGGATGCGGTGAAGCTGCTGATGCTCATCGCGACGATTTTATGGTTCGTGGTCGCGCCGTTTGCCTGGGAGCGCGGCAAGCCAAAGCAGCAAGAGCAAGCCGCACAAGTGTCCGGTGAGACCGGGCAAGTCTAGGTAACTATGATACGTTTGGGCAAGACAACAATAACAGTTAATTCCATCGAGAAGGATAGATCAATGTATCGAGCCAAACTGATAACCCTGATTGGACTGTTTACACTCACACTGACTGCAATGTTGTTTGTCGGCTGTGGTGATGGCGGTGGTGACAAGCTAGTCGTCGGCTTCAGCCAGGTCGGCGCCGAGTCTGACTGGCGCAAGGCCAACACCGAATCGATCCAGTCGGAAGCCAAAAAGCGCGGCATCGATCTGCGTTTTTCTGATGCACAGCAGAAGCAGGAAAACCAGATCAAAGCGATCCGCTCGTTCATTGCACAGGGCGTAGATGTGATCGCGTTCTCACCGAAGGTCGAGACAGGCTGGCAGCCTGTACTGGAAGAAGCGAAGCAGGCGGGCATCCCCGTCGTGCTCAGCGACCGAGCGGTTGATGTGGATGATGAGTCACTTTATGTCACGTTCATCGGTTCGGATTTTGTCGAGGAGGGGCGGCGGGCTGCGCGTTGGCTTCTTGAAACGACGGGAGGAAAGGCAAACATCGCCGAGTTGGTGGGCACACCCGGTTCCGCACCGGCGATCGACCGTGCCGAGGGCTTCCGCGAAGTGATTGATCAGCACCCGGATATGAAGATCGTCTGGAGCCAGAGCGGCGACTTCACCCGCACCGGAGGCAAGAAAACGTTCCAGGCATTCCTCAAGTCGCCCGAAGCCAAGGACGTCACCGCGTTGTACGCCCACAACGACGATATGGCGATCGGTGCGATTCAGGCTGTCAAAGAAGCAGGTCGGAAGCCCGGTGAAGATATCCTGATCGTTTCGGTTGACGGTGTGAGAGATGCGTTCCGCGCGATGATTCAGGGCGAATTGAACTGTACGGTCGAGTGCAACCCGCTGATCGGTCCGAAAATGTTCGACCTGATCGAAAAGGTTGCGGCCGGTGAAGAGGTGCCGCGTCGCGTATTGGTTGAAGAAGGCGTTTACACGCAGGATCAGGCTGCGGATCTGCTGGAAACACGCAAGTACTAAGGGCCCTGTTTGGGCCCCGTATCGTCATCTGACAGGAAGTGGTATGCCGTATCGATTCAGGCTATGGGCTGTGGTCTTTGTATTGCTTTCGGTGATGCATGCGCCGTTGGGTTGTCATGCGAATTCCGTCAACAGCAATACGCCTGTTGCTCAAGCGGAGCAGATGTTTCTGTTTCCCTTTTTCCGAGGCCAGGGTGAGAGCGGTGTATTCCTGGCGGTTAGCCGCGACGGCCTGGATTACCGGTTCGCTAACTTCGGGCAGGCGATCTTTACACCTCCGGATTGGCAGGGCCAGCACCTGACGCGTGACCCATCGATCATCCAGCACGATGGCGTGTTCCACATGGTCTGGACCACGAACTGGCGAGGCCGGGTGATGGGCTACGCCTCGTCGGCTGACCTGGTGAACTGGTCGAAGCCGTTGATGATCAGGCCGTTTGCCGAATCGTTAGCCGATGAGGATCAGCCGGAGAACGTCTGGGCGCCGGAGCTGCATTACGATCCGGTGCAGGGCGACTTCTTTGTTGTGTTCAGCTCAACGATCCCGCGTGAACTCAATGACAACGACGGCAGCGACAACGACTGGGACCATCGGCTATACATCATCCGCACGAAAGACTTCAAGACGTTCACCGAACCCAAGGTGCTGTTCGATCCTGGTTACACATCGATCGACGGCCACCTGGTTTTTGACGATCGGCAAAATGACGATCTGGCGGATGATCGTTGGGTGATGGTGTACAAGAAAGAAAAGCGTCAGATGCCCGGCAAGAACCTTTGGCTTGCGACGATTGACGCGAAGATGAGCGGTGAATGGCAGATCATGCCGCATCCGATCGCGGGGCCCGGCGCAACGATCTCGCCGACGGATTGGGTCGAGGGCCCTTCGTTAGTGCGTACGAAGGATGCGTGGCTGTTGTACTGGGATACCTATGACCGTGGCCGGTATTCCGCGGCGATGAGTACGGACCTGGAGAACTGGACCGACCTGACAGACAAGCTGCGTATGCCGACGCGTCATCCACGGCACGGCACGGTGTTCCTGGCGGATGTCAGCGGTACGGATTTGCCGTTACCTAGTTTCACGGAAACGGATCGTCTGCAGAATGGTGATTTTGAGCACGCGGTCGATGACAAACCCACAGCTTGGCAGATGAATCGTTGGTCGGGTCAGGTGGTTCACAAATACTTTCCTGAGGACGGGCGCAACGGCAGCGCCGCGGTGGCGATCGGTTCGGAGATCGGCGCCGATGCGGCGTGGAGTGCATACGCGATAGTTGAGCCGCGAACACGTTATCGTCTCAGCGGTTGGATCCGGACCGAAGAGGTCAGGGCCGGATCGGGGATGGGGGCGCTGTTGAGCATTTCCAGCATGGACGGTGCCCGCTCTGAGCCGTTAATCGGTGAAAATCCTTGGACGCAGGTTGAAGTTATCTTTAATAGCGGCAACCGCCGTGATATCCAGATTAATTGTTTGTTCGGAGGCTGGGGCGAATCAATCGGCCGGGCTTGGTACGATGACATCAAATTGGAACCAGTCGAGTAGATACGATGTCGAATACACCAGCCGAACAACCCATGCTGCAGGTAAGCGGGATCGTTAAGACATTCCCCGGCGTGCGTGCGCTGGATGGCGTGGACCTGACGCTGCGTCGCGGCGAAGTGCATGCGTTGATGGGTGAGAACGGCGCGGGTAAGAGTACGCTCATCAAAGTCCTTACCGGTGTGCACGTACCCGACGGCGGCGAAATACGCATGGACGGGAAGTTGATCCAACCGACCTCGCCGCGCGATGCCGAATCACAGGGGATCAGCACGGTGTATCAGGAAGTGAACCTGATCCCGTCGATGTCGGTAGCGGAAAATCTTTGTCTCGGACGCTTCCCGAAACTCGCGGGATTAATCCGGCTGGGCGCTGCGAAGAAGCGTGCGCGTGAAGCGCTGAAGCGTCTGGATATGGACCTTGATGTCAGCCGGCAGTTGTCTTCGTATTCGCTGGCGGTGCAGCAGATGGTTGCGATCGCGCGAGCGCTTGATACCGATGCGAAGCTGTTGATCCTGGATGAGCCGACCTCCAGCCTGGATGAGCAGGAGGTGGATGAACTGCTTGCGATGATGGATCGGCTGCGTAAGGAAGGATTAGGCATCCTTTTCGTGACGCACTTCATCGACCAGGTGTATCGCATCAGCGATCGGATCACGGTGTTCCGCAACGGCGGGTTTGTCGGCGAGTATCCGACGGCCGAGCTTCCGCGACTCAAACTGATCGGCAAGATGGTCGGCAAGGATGTGGCGGCGCTCGAAGCACAGGAAGCCGATGCCAAAGCGAAGCACGGGCGAGCAGTAGCGGGGCAAACGCTGGTGAAAACCGAAGGGCTCGGAAGGCGCAACACGGTGCACGATGTGCAATTTGATATTCAACAAGGGCAGACAGTCGGCCTGGCCGGGCTGCTCGGTTCGGGGCGGACGGAGACGGCGAAGATGCTGTTCGGCGTCGATCCGGCGGACGTCGGCACGATTAAACTGGATGGCGAGCAGGTCAGCCCACGTTCGCCGCGCGAGGCGATGCGTTTGGGTTTTGCGTTGACGCCGGAGGATCGGAAAGCGGCGGGCATCATCCCGAACCTTTCGGTGCGTGAGAACATCATGCTGGCGCTGCAGAGTCGCCGCGGCATCCTGCGCAGGCTTTCAGCCAAAGATCAGCGCGAGCTGGCGGATAAGTACATCGAGGCACTCGGCATCAAAACGCCAGACCGCGAGCAACTGGTCAAGAACCTGTCCGGCGGGAATCAGCAGAAAGTCTTGCTCGGGAGGTGGCTGGCGATCGAACCACGGTTATTTATCCTCGATGAACCGACGCGCGGTATCGATGTCGGCGCAAAAGCGCAGATCGAAAGCCTAATCGGTGAACTCACCGAGCAAGGCATGAGCATCCTCTTTATCAGTTCGGAAATGGAAGAGGTCGCGCGAACGAGCGATCGGGTGGTGGTCATGCGTGACCGTCACCAGGTCGGGCGACTCGAGGGCGATGAAGTTTCCGAGCACGCGATCCTGAACATGATTGCTAAACACACAACAGAGGCATCGACGCAAACGCAATCTGCGGGAGGCGCCGATGTCTGAGTTAGGCACGACCACGAAAAAAGGGATCAACCTGCCGCCGAGCCTTCAACAGATCGTCTGGCCCCTGTCGGCCTTGGCGCTGTTGCTGATTTTCAACATCTTGTTTACTCAGAACTTTCTGCATGTCTCAGTGCAGGATGGTCGGCTGTCCGGCTACCTGATCGATATCTTCCGCGACGGCTCGGCGGTCATGCTGGTTGCGCTTGGGATGACGCTGGTGATCGCGACCGGCGGCGTGGACCTTTCCGTCGGCGCGGTGATGGCGATCTCGGCGGTGGTGTCGGCGTCCATGGTCACCCCCAGTTGGCTTGAGTCCACACTCGGGCCTTGGGCGGTGCAGATGTTCGAGAATAACTTCGGCGTCTGGCTTGCGGTGTTGATCGCGACATCACTTGTTGCGGCACTGATCGCGGGAGCGTGGAACGGTTTTCTCGTTTCCGTGTTGCGCATCCAGCCGATCATTGCGACGTTGATTTTGATGGTCGCGGGGCGTGGCGTGGCGCAGTTGATCTGCGAAGGGCAGATATTCACCTATGACGTACCGCAGCTTTCGTATATCGGTAAAGGCACGCTGCTTGGTTTGCCGTTCGGCGTCTGGCTTGTCGCCGTGATGATTTTGGCAACGTACCTGCTGACGCGGCGTACGGCTTTAGGGCTGATGATCGAGGCGGTCGGCGACAGCGACCTGGCGAGCCATTACACGGGCATCCGAGCACGGACGATCAAGTTCCTGGTGTATGTGTTCTGCGGATTCTGCGCGGGTATCGCGGGGCTGATCGAATCGACGAACGTCAGTAGCGCGAATGCGAATCAGATCGGCCTGTGGTACGAGTTGGACGCGATCTTCGCAGTGGTTGTCGGCGGAACAGCGCTGACCGGCGGGCGGTTCCTGATATTTGGGACGGTGATCGGGGCACTGTTGATTCAGACGCTGACGATCACGATGACGATTCAGAAGGTTCCGCCGGAGGTGGCGCTGATCCCCAAGGCGCTGGTGATCGTGCTGGTGTGTCTGCTGCAATCGCAAACGTTCCGGCAAAAAGTGTTCGGCCGATTCAAGAAGAAGCCTGCCGCGGCGCCCAGCGCCGCAACACCTGCCAACAGCGCGGGGGGTGAGGCATGAAAAAGTTATTCAACCCCAAGTACCTGCCTGTCCTTGCGACGTTCTGCGTGCTCGTGCTGATCTTTGTCTTCGGAGCGATCCGTTACGGCAACCAAGGCTTTTTGTCGACATACAATATCGTCAGCCTGTTCCGTGGCGGGGCGGTGGTGGGGATCGCAGCGATCGGGTCGACGTTTATCATCCTCTCCGGCGGGATCGATCTATCCGTCGGCGCTGTGATCGCGTTTACTTCGATGCTGGTGGCGACGCTGATTTCACCCGAGCTTGGTCCGGGCTGGCACCCGGCGGTGGCGATCACGGTCGCGATCGCGGTAGGCACGCTGTTTGGATTCCTGCAAGGATGTTTGATCCACTTCTATGCGTTGCCGCCGTTTTTGATCACACTGGCGGGTATGTTCCTGGCGCGCGGGCTGGCGTTTGTGGTGCATAAGGAAAGCGTCAGCATTGCGTATCCTGTATACGAAAAGCTGCGAGATATAAAGATACCCTTGACGATCCCCGGGATGGGGCATGCCGATGTCACGTTTTCGGTCATTATGTTGATTGTGTGTTTTGTGATAGCCATACTGGCGGCACAATTTCTGCCGATCGGCCGCGAGGTCTATGCCGTCGGTGGGGATGAGGATTCAGCGAAGTTGATGGGCGTGAACATTGGCCGGGTGAAGATCGGTGTATACACGCTGGGCGGATTTATGGCGGCGCTTGCGGGCGTTATTGCGACCACAGATATGTATTCCGGCAATCCCAAGGGGTTTGAGGGATACGAACTGGACGCCATCGCCGCAGTCGTCATCGGTGGGACATTATTGACCGGCGGTTCAGGTTACGTCATCGGTACGCTCATGGGCGTGCTGATCCTCGGCTTGATCCGTATGGTGATCGATAATGAAGGGACGCTCAGCACCTGGTGGACGAATATATTTACCGGTTTGCTGCTGCTGCTGTTTATCCTGCTGCAGTTGGTCCTGGTCAAGACCGTCAAACGCGACAAATCATAGGTCCCATTCGGGTTTGTCCTGCAAGCGCGCCTTGGCCGCTTCCTGGCCTACAACATCAAAGACGATCAGTTCGTTTTCGCCTTGCTTTAAAAGCGGGGCGGGGATGTAGAGCGTGTGCTGCGGGCCGATCTCCCAGTATCGACCAAGGTTGAACCCGTTGATCGAAGCAAAACCCTTGGTGCAGTTCGGCAAAGCGAGGAAGGTGTCGGCCGGCGTGTCGACGTTGAACTTCGCGCGATAGAACCGTGGTGCGGCGCCATCAATCGGTGACTTCGACCATGGCAGCTTGGCAAGGTCGGCATCCATCGGAAGGGGATAGCAGGCCCAGCCGATGTGGGCGCGTTCATCGTGGCGGCGTGGGCCGAAGTAGACGCCGTCGCTGATGCCCTTGAGCTGTTTGAGCTTGTGACCGAAGTTCGGCCGGGCCATGCAGTCGACGAGGATGTCGAGTTTGACGGTTTCGCCGGTGACGGGCAGTTTCCAATCGGGTTGCTGGTCATTGATGTACCACGTGCCGAGCGATTGGCCATCCGCCAGGACATGTGCGAAGTCGCGCATGCCTCGGATGCGGATGAGAAAATCCTTGAAGATCCTGGGGACTTCAGCGCTGTAGAGCACGTAGCCGTAGCCATAACCCAGTCGCTCGATAGGTAAAGGCTTTGCGCTACGAAGAGGAGCGGATAAGGCGGGTAGCGCATCGGTCAGTGATACCTGCTCGGTGAATTTGACTTCACCGAGGTCCAGCTTCGGTGATGGCTCGAAGGTGCGCGTCAGATCGGTTCTACCGGTGTGCTTGGCGATGACCTCTCGGCAAAGTTCATATTTGGGCGTGACATCGCCGCATTCTGTGAGCAGGGCGTCGTAGTCGTAGCTGGTGACGTGCGGTTCGTAGCCATCCGAATCGTTCGCACCGGACATGAAGCCGAAGCTTGTCCCGCCGCAGAACATGAAGAAGTTGACGGATGCGTTCATATCGAGCATCGCCTTGAGATCATCCGCGGCGCTTTGCGGTTCGCGGGAGGCTTTGCGCTCGTTGCCCCACGCATCGAACCAGCCGATCCAGAACTCCATGCAGGTCAGCGGGCCATTGGGTTGGGCTTTGCGCAGTGTGGGCATGTGCTGCTGCGGATTGCTGCCGAAGTTGGCGGTGATGACCGCGTCCGGCAGGCTGCCGTTGATAAAGCACTCGGGATTGCCCGGCCCGTCGGAGGTAAACAGCAACACATCCACACCGAGTTCACGCAGCTTATCGCGCAGGTGTTCGAGGTAGGCTTTGTCGTCGCCGTAGTAGCCGTATTCGTTCTCGACCTGGACGGCGATGATCGGCCCGCCGTTGGTCGACATATAAGGCAACACGCGTGGGATTAACTGTTCCCACCACTCATCGACGTGCTTGAGGAATGTCGGGTCGCTACTGCGCAGAACGATATCACGTTCGTTGAGCAGCCACCACGGCAGGCCGCCGAACTCCCATTCACCGCAGATGTACGGGCCCGGTCGGAACAGCACATTGAGCCCCGCATCGGCACATGATTGAAGGAACTTCGGCAGGTCGCATAGACCATCAAAGTTGTATTCACCTTTGCGTGGTTCGTGCAGGTTCCACGGGACGTACACCTCGATGGTGTTCGCGCCGAGCGCGACAAGTTTTTCCATGCGATCTTTCCAGACCTCGGGCACCATGCGGTAGTACGTCATGGAGCCGGAGATGATCTGATGCGGCTTGCCGTCGAGCAGGTAGTCGGTGGCGTTGGTGGTCAGCCGGCAGGCGGTCGTGGGATTAGACGTTGACTGTGTCATGGTAATTCTTGAGCGTGTTTAGGTGTGTAATCAGCCTTTCACCGCGCCGGCGGTAACGCCGCTGATGAAGGAGCGTTGGAAGATCAGGAAAGCGACGACCAGCGGCAGCGTCGCGATCAGTCCCGCCGCCATGATCAGGCCATAGGGTGTGCGTTGTTCACCGTTGAGCAGGTAGATCAATAGCGGCATGGTGTACATGTTTTCGGTGCGCATCGTGATGAAAGCCCACATCAGGTTGTTCCACGTGCTGATGAGTACCAGCACGCTCAGCGCGCCGAGCGCGGGCTTGATGATCGGCAGCACAACAATCCAGTATGTCTCGAACTGCCCGGCCCCGTCGATCGAGGCGGCATCGTAGAGTTCGTCCGGCACATTGTGCATGATGTATTGGCGCATCCAGAAGATGCCGAACGCATTGGCAGCGCCGGGCAGGATCATGGCCCAATAGCTATTCATCATGTGCAGCTTGGCGAGTACGATGAAGACGGGGATCGTCGTGACCGCGCCGGGGATCATCATCGTCCCGAGCACGAAGCCGAAGAGCCACTTATGCCCCGGTGCGTGGCGGTAGCGTGCGAACGCCATCCCCGCCAGTGAGCAGAGGAATACGGTCAGAGATACGTGGATCACCGCAATTAGAGAGGTGTTGAAGAACGCTCGCAGCAGCGGTGTTTGTTCAAACACCGCGCGAAGGTTTTCCCAGACCGGTGGTACAGGAATGATTTCCGGCGGTAGCGCGAAGATACGGGTTTGCGTTTTAAATGACGAGACAACCAGCCAGTACGCAGGCAAGAGGAAGAGTACTGCCGATATCCCGAGGAACACATACCCCAACCCGCGCTCGAACAGGCGCGAGACGGGCAGTGTTTTTGAATATCGGGTTGTATGGGTGACTGGGTCCAACACATTACTCCGTATTCGATCGGCCGAGGCGCAGGATGATTAACGTCGAGATAAACACGACCGACGCGACGGTGTACGCCGCGGCCGAGGCATAGCCGAACCGGAAGTTGCCGAAACCCTCATCAAAGAGGAACAGTCCGAAGTTCATGCTGGATACGCCGGGGCCGCCGCCGGTGAGGACGAAAACTTCATCGAACATATACACCGTGCCGACCAGCGACATGATCGTGATGAACAGGAACGTCGGCTTCATCAGCGGGACGGTGACCAGCCGCAGTTGCTGCATGCGTGTTGCGCCGTCGACGCGTGCCGCTTCGTAGAGGGAGTTATCGATGCCTTGCAGGCCGGCGAGCATGATGACCATGTTGTAGCCGGTCCATCGCCAAACCAGCAGGATCGATACGGTGATCTTCGACCAGTTTTCGCTTTGCAGCCAAGGGATGCCGTTCATCTCGATGCCGAACCATCCCGCGACGGTATTGATGACATAGTTGACCAGGCCGTACTCCGTCCCGAACAGCAGGAAGAAGACGATCGCGATGACGACCATGGGGGTGATAGCCGGCAGGAACACGGCCGCACGCCAGAACGCCCGCAGCTTGATCCATTGCTGATTGAGCAAAAGCGCGAAGGCAAATGCGAGGATCAACATCGGCGGGAAGTGATACAAGCCGAACAGCAACGTGTTCCAGAGGGAGCGGAAGAACAGCCGATCGTGCATCAATGTCTGGAAGTTGGAAAAGCCGACCCATCGCGCGGGGGTGAGCGCATCCCATCGCAACAGCGACAGGTATAACGAGAAGATCAGCGGGTACAGGCCGAAGATCGCAAATAGGACGAAGAACGGCGAGATGAACAAGTAGAACGAACGATAACGCCAGATTTCGCGCATAAGCTGCTTGCGATTGGCTTGCGTTGAGGTCGAGGTCGTTGCGGGGGATAGCTGGCTCATGGCGTCCCCTCGCTTTCCAGTCCGTTTTTAACTTCTCGACCGAGCTTGCGTGCCAGGGTTGCGGCCGCATCGTCCAGGTACTTTTTGTTGTCCATCTGCACGTTGTGCCACTGGCTGAGCGTCTGGGCGAGGTAGCGTTCAGCTTCGTTCCAATCGCCCGTGCGGATCAGCGGCGGCAGCTTCTCGAAGTCGAGTGTGAAGATGCGGTGGACGGGTTGGTTGTCGAAGAAGGGATCGGGTTCGTCGAAGTAGGGGTCTTCGAGTGCGGGCAGGTATGCGGGGAACAGGCCGAAGTTTTTGTATTGAAGCACCTGGCTTTTAGCGGTGCAGTTTGTCAGTTCGACGAAACGCCAGGACTTTTCGATGTTGTGCCCTTGTGCGGGGATAACGAGGACCGAACCGCCGAGGTTGCTGGTGCGCAGGCCGCCGGGTTCGAGCGCGGGCAGGCGGAAGACGCCCCATTTGCCGGCAGTACCTGCCTCGAAGTCCTTGATCTGCTGCATCACCCAGACGGCGGCGGGGTAGCAGGCAATAGAATCCGTGCCGAAGGATGCGAGTTCTTCCGGGCCATCGATCGGGCGTGTGATGCCGGCGTTCAGCAGTTTGCGAAGAACTTCCAATGCCTGGAGGTTGGCTTCGCATTGGATGATGATCTGACCCTGTTCATTGTAGACACCGCCACCGGCCTGCTGCATCAGGATCTGGTAGAAGTTGGCCAAGTTCCCCGAAGAGAGGGGCATCATGTAGGTTTTGCCGCCGGATTCCTTGACGATGCGCTGGCCGACTTCGATGAAGTCGTCCCATGTTTCGATTTCATCCGGATCGATGTTGTATTGCTCGAAGACCCAGCGCTTGTAGAACACGGCACACGGGCCGGCGTCCCAGGGGATCGCGTAGGTCTTGCCATCGTGTTGACAACTTGCCCAGAAAGCAGGGGAGAAGTCGTCGGCATACTGGTCGGCGTATTCGGAAAGGTCCGCCAGGGTACCGGTGGCGGTGAACTTGCCTGCCTCGCGTTCCTGGAGCTGGCTGACATCCGGCGCGCCGACGCCGCCTGCCAAAGAGAGTAACAGGCGTGAGGTCATATTCGTGCCGTTGCGGTTTACGAAGATGTCGATGTCCGGGTTTTGCTCTTCGAATTCATCGCTGAACTGATCGAGGCTCATGGCCGCGATGTTCCAGCTCCAGACTTCGATGGTGGTTTTGCCGTCCGCTTCCTTCCGGGCTCCGACCGAGGGCAGCCACGAGATGACCGCGACCGCGGCGGCGATCGACACCAAGATCAGCACCGGTCTCCACGGTGTGCTGCGACCTGTGCGGGGCTGATCGATAACCGGCTCCTCCATTATGGCTGGCGGTGGGTGCCTGCTGGGCCCATTGGCCTGATTTACGTGACTTCGGCCAGAACGCCGGGCCTGGCACCTGGATTATACCAGTATGTAAGGCGTTGAAAAGTACGCTGCAATGTAATGGTCGTTTCATTTTCGATTTTTATGTGCCAAATACTAAGTATCTGATAGAATATGAAATATAGAGACATTTGGAGCGTCTTAATAGGGTGTGCCTGGTTCGCCTGGGCGATTTACAACCGTGTTTGTTGCATAAATAAAAGCTCGTTTGTTGCATATGGGATACGCTCGCTACGTCTTAATCGTGGCATGGTCGCTGGCACTGGCACTTGGAGGACGTATGGCGTTCGCTCAGTCCACAGATATCTGCGTGGTGACGCTGGATCCGGGTAAGACCTTCCAGGTTATTGAGGGGTTTGGCGCTTCGGCGGCATGGTGGCCCAGGTGGGTGGGGGAGTTTCCACGAGATGAGCAACTGCGGATACTTCGGCTGCTGTTTACCGATGAAGGCGCTGGGCTGGATATCTATCGTTACAACATCCCGGCCGGGGCGGGCGAATCTGTGACTGATCCGTACCGCCGAACGCCGGACCTGGAAGTGAGTCCGGGTAAGTACGATTACGAAGCCGATGCGCTGGGGATCGGATTCCTGCGCGACGCTCGGGAGATGGGGGTTGAGCATTTTGTGCTGTTCGCCAACAGCCCGCCGGCGCGCATGACACGCAACGGCCAAACCAGTGGCGGCGAAATGGGCGGATCAAATCTTGACCTTGAAAAAGTAGACGACTTCGCCCGTTACCTCGCGGATATCACCGAGCATCTCAAAACCGAGTTGGACCTGCCGCACGTCACGCTTTCGCCGATCAACGAGCCGCAGTGGAACTGGGGCAAGGACAGTCGGCACCAGGAGGGTTGTCATTATGAACCCGATGAGGTCGCCCGTACGATCCGTGCGGTCTACGACGAGGTGCAGCGGCGCGGCTTGGATGTGAAGGTCGAGGCCCCTGAATCCGGCGAATGGAAACGAAGCAAAGAGTACGCCGAGGCGCTTTATGGCGACCCTGTACTGGATAAAGCGATCGACACGTTCGCGATGCACTCCTACTGGTCGAACAGTCGAAACAAACGGGAATTCACCGAATGGTTCACGCAGCACTACCCTGAAAAAACCATTTCGATGACCGAGTTCTGCCAGATGAAGCCGATTCACGATACGGGGATCGATGGCGGGTTGCACCTGGCGAACGTGATGCACGAGGACATGACGATCGGCTCGGTTGTGAATTGGCAGTGGTGGTTAGCCATCGCGACGGGGGGATACGCAGACGGTTTGATTTATGCGAATCCCAAGACGAAGGAAGTTGAGGTTACAAAGCGTTTGTGGGTGATGGCTCATTATGCACGGTTTATCGAGCCAGGCTCAAAGAGGATTGAGGCGAAGGGATCGGACCAAGACCTACAGATTACCGCTTATCTGACGCCGGAGGCGAACTGCATTGCCACCGTGATCACGAACCACAGCGAATCGGCCAAACAGGTTCGTATTGATTTGAAAGATAATAAGTCGGCGTCACCCACGTCATTCTGGTTGACGACGGATGACCTGACGCTCCACGAACAGGCGGTCGACGGCGATATCCTTTCGATTCCCGCCCGGTCGATCGCGACCGTTATGATAGCCATGCCAGAATGACCCACTGATGGAGGAACACGGATGCTGCGTAACGCGTGGACGATGCAGATAAAGCCCGGATGTGAGGCTGAGTATAAACGTCGGCACGACGAGATCTGGCCGGAACTCAGCGAGGCGCTCAAAGAAGCGGGCATTTCGGATTACTCTATTTACCTGGATCACGAGACCGGCAAGCTCTTTGCGGTACAAAAACTCACCCCGGATAATAAAAGTGAGGAACTTAAGCAGCACCCGGTCGTCCGTAAGTGGTGGGATTACATGGCCGATCTGATGGACACGCACCCGGACCATGAGCCTGTGTGCAAGCCTCTGGATGAAGTATTCCGGATGGAGTAATACATCGTTTCATAATTATTGCCAGAGTGTATTCTGGCAGAATACACGTGATCTGGTATCCGCTATCTTGTAGCGTTGTTTAAGAAGACTCGCATCAATCACGTAAAAAGAAGGGAATAGGAATTGATCCGCAGCGGCCTGGTATCCATCTCGTTTAGAAGTTTTTCCGCTGAGCGGATTATCGAAGTAACCCGAAAGTGTGCGCTGGCGGCGATCGAGTGGGGCGGTGATGTGCATGTGCCGCACGGCGATGTTGAAACCGCCAAACGGATCGGCCGACTGACGCGCGAAGCCGGGATCGATGTCGCGGCGTATGGTTCGTATTACAAACTTGGGGAAAGTGAGAAAGCAGGGCTGAGCTTCAAGAGCGTACTGGATTCGACGGTGGCGATGGAAGCGCCGACCGTGCGTGTCTGGGCAGGGTCCAAGGGGACGGCGGACGCGGACGATGCCCACTGGGGTCGGATTGTTGAAGATGCCCAGCGAATTGCTGATCTTGCTGCCGAGGCGGGCAAACGTGTCTGTTACGAGTACCACCAGCGTACCCTTACGGACCACCATGAATCGGCGATCAAGCTGCATGACCTCGTGGGTAAGGACAATGTCGACCTGCTCTGGCAGCCGCCGTTTTATCACGACTTCGACACCAATCTGGCATCCCTGAAAGCCATGCTCTCGCGCGTCAGTAATATCCACGTCTACTGGTGGACGGCCAGCGAAGCAGACGGGATCGTGCGCTATCCGCTTGCTGAGGGACAAAGCCAATGGCAGGCATTTTTTGATGTGCTTGCGCAAACGGATAAGAGCCGGTACGCGATGTTGGAATACGTGCTGGATGACACGGAAGTACAGCTTGAAAAAGACGCTAAGATATTGAATACGCTCGTTGCCGGCCTAAACCGTGCCGGGTGAAATTCCCCCCTGGAAAGCCGCATCAGACCCCACCCATGAAAAAAGCACTGTTCATCGCACAACGGATCCACGACATCTACTCGCCTAAGGACCAGGAGGTCGCGACCGAGTTGGTGGACATTTACGCACCGATAATGGGTCCCAAGGAAGTCCTGGCGGACAAGTCGATCCTCAAGGACATGCAGATCATGCTGACGGGCTGGGGGGCGCCGAAGCTGGATAAGCAGTTCCTGGAATCGGCGCCGAATCTCGAAGCGGTCTTTTATGGGGCGGGTACGGTCAGGCATATCCTGACTGATGCGTTCTGGGATCGGGATATCGTGATTTGCAGTGCCTGGGCCGCCAATGCGATTCCGGTGGCTGAGTACACGCTCGCGCACGTGCTGTTGGCATTGAAACAGACATTCCAATTTGCCGAGTATTATCGCAAGAATAAGAATTGGGGTTTATCCGGCAAAGATGTGTGCGGCGCGTTCGGCGGGAAGGTCGGGATTATTTCGCTCGGGATGATCGGCCGAAAGATGGTCGAGCACCTGCAATATCTGAACATCAAGGTGCTTGCTTACGACCCGTTCATTGCTAAAGACGAAGCGGAACGGCTGGGGATCCAACTGGCAACGATGGAAGAAATCTTCAGCTCATGCAATGTTGTTTCGTTGCACGCACCGTTGCTTGATGAGACGCGCGGCATGATCCGCGGCAGCCACTTGGAAATGATGCAGCCGCACACCACATTCATCAATACCGCGCGCGGCGGACTGGTGAATGAACCGGAGATGGTCGAGGTGCTCAAACGCCGCAAGGACCTGCAAGCGGTGCTCGATGTGACCGATCCGGAACCGATCCCGGAAGATTCAGACATCTGGAACCTGCCCAACGTGTTCGTAACACCGCACATTGCCGGTTCAATGGGAGAGGAATGCTTCCGCATGGGCCGGATCATGATTGAAGAGTTGCGGCGTTACCTGGCCGGCCGACCGCTGCGCTGGCCGTTGGCACGCCAGCAGGTCAAGCGTATGGCCTGAGCCGCATCCCTGTCACACTCATCGTTAGTGCAAAACCGGTGATTGTCGGTTCGGGGATGAGTACGGCCGAATCGTTCGGCGGCGTACCTTTGTTCCAGTTGCTCAGCACGATATCCAGATCATCAAGACCGACGAAGCCATCGCCTGAAGGATCGCCCTGCATCAGATTGCCGGGCTCTACGTGCTGATTCCATGCCACCAGGAAGATATCCAAATCTATCAGGCCGACGAAACCATCACCGTTCAGATCACCGGGGATTTGAGCGGATGTCTGCACCGTGATATCCAGGCGATATAGCTGGACCGTGTCATCGATAGTGGAGATTGAAGCAAAGTACTGCCCGGCTTTGGGTAACTCGAAGCCGACGATTGATTCGCTATCGCCTGCCGAGGTGAGGTCCGCTACTTCTAATAATGTTTTGCCGTCAGAATCCCACAACTGAAGCAGCAGGTCCGCGCGTGCCGAGGCATCAAAGGTATTGGGTGTGATCCCTTCTGCGGCCTGGGTGAATTGTCCGCCTAACGGAGTGAGTAGCAGGTTGACGATAGACGTTTGTGTAATCGTGAATGAGAAGTAGTCGATGTCGCTTGCGTTACTCAGACTCACAAAGTCAACATCATCCGCGCCGATCGTCTGGTCCGGGATATCCGCATCGGCGCCGATGCTGGCGGTTTGGCCTTCCATGATCGTTCCCAGGGGTGTAGCCAGCGACGCCTGATTATTACCGAGTCCGCCGTTGGATTTTTCGTATACATCGCCGTAGTAGTAGTGGACTGCACGCACGTCGTCTAATTGTGGGCCGTCGAACGAAAGATCCAGTACCGGCTCCATGAGTAATGCATCGGTATCGGATACGACGTGGTCGAAGCCCAGGCCGTGGCCGCTTTCGTGCATGATAGTGTTACGCAGTTGCAGATAGTTTTTAACCGGATTGGCGAAGAAGTCAGCGTCGTCGGTGTCGATCGCCATGTCGCCGATGTCAGGGAAGTAGTTGAACGCGAGTGTACCGCTGGAACCATCGATAGAAACGCCGCCGATTCGTATATCAGCCCGCACGTTTAACTCACCCGCTGCAGTGGATAGCGCTTCACCCGAATCGTTCGATTCATAAACGTATGTCAGCCCGGACAATTCGCTCCAGCGGTTGAACGAATCCTCAAAGTATGTGAACCATGGCTGTGATTGTGGATTTGTTTCGTCTATGTCGCCGCCGAATGCGTCGTTGAGTTTTGCGATAAGGTCACTTTCACCAAGCGAGTAGATGCCGTCGTAGATGATGGTGCCGCCGGGTACAAAACCCCATGTGAGAGTGGCCGGTTGGCCGTTGGCTGTGCGGTTGCCCGATGCAGTTGAAAACCAGGGTGTGGCTTCCGGATCAATGATGAATCCCCGGGTGGTTGCAGTTGTTAATAGAGGTACAGCCACAATGACGCACAGAGCTAACACATGCAATGTACGGCGATACATGGCGAATCATCCGATGGGGCACTAAATAGCCGACCATTCCAACCGGAAGCCAGCGTAACCACCTTGATATGCTAGCAAACGGGGGTATTGAATCCAAGAAGAAAGCGGCTGTTTGAAGGAATATGGAGGCTGTTAACAAGCTGATTATTGCGGTTTCTGGCGTTCTAACTGCTGGATAAATAGCTTGATGGCATCGGGGTTGGGCGGGTTGAGTTGCAGCAGTATGTTCGCGTATCGGATCGCATCATCGTACTTCTGCTGATCCCGGTTGATCGTCATCAAGGCGGTCAATGTGTTCAGGTCCTTGGGGTGACGTTCGTGATTGTCGGCCAGCACGGCCAAGGCCTGTACCGGTTGACCCGTGGAGTTCAGGGCAATACCGAGCGTGTAACCAAACTGAGGGTCTTCCGGCGTCAATTCCGCGGCGAGCTTGAACGCGTTGATAGCTTCCGGCGCATTACCTTGCCTTACCATCGCAAGGCCCATCGCATACTGCAAAACGCCGGCTTTGAGGCCACCGTCGATAGCATTTTGTAGTACTTCCATGCCCAATTCATCACGGCCGGTGGTGCGGTAAAGATCTGCAAGATTCACATAGGCCTGGGCAAAATTGGGATTCACGCGGATAGCAGTCTTGTATGATTGCTCTGCCGCATCAACTTTACCCTGTTGCACATATACCAGCGCGATATTCAGATGCGACTCCGCCCGCTCCGCATTGGCCAACTGCGATGCAATGTAGCCCTCGATGCCTTTCTCGATCGACTGTTTCTGTTCGTCGGTAAGTTGCTCCGGGTCCATTGGTGCTAAAAGACGCGCCGCTTCATCACGCACGGTGGTGATCGGGTCGTCCAGTAGATCGTATGCGATCTGTAAACGCATGATCGGGGCATATGACTCCAACGCATTCAGCGCCCCGAAACGGATCAGGGGATCGGCGTTCTGCACCTGTTTCTGTATCGCGTGATACGCCGTTTCTGAAGGATACCCCTGTGCCAGCGATAGGGCGGTAGCACGGACGATGCCTGGCTGCGTGTCATCTTCGATAAGCTTCAGAAGTTTTTGGGCCGCGCTGGGCGCATTTGTTCGGGCCGCGTGGATTGTGTGGCCGTAGTGCGGTTTGTTGCTGCGATCCTTCCCATACCAGTCATCCAAAGCGTTTTCCGACCATTCATAGGTCTGGTCGTCGTGACAGTTGTTACACGCATTGGGCGAGCCGGTCAGGATAGACAGGTCCGGCCGGGGGATGCGGAAACTGTGGTCGAACCTGTCGTCGACACCCATGTAGGTGCGCGTCGGCATGTGACAATCTGTGCAGAGGCTTCCTTCTCCATCCTGCTCGTGGAAGTGGTGTTTCGGTGTGTCGTAGTGTTTAGGCAGGTGGCATTGCGAGCACAGGTTATTCCCCGGTATCAATCGCTGCATGCTGTGCGGGTCGTGACAATCCGTGCAGGTCACGCCGCTTTGGTACATCTTGCTTTGTAGGAATGAACCGATGACATACACCTCATCCTGAATCTGGCCGTCTGGAAAGTACAGGCCCTCATCCAGCAGCGACAAACGATGAGTGTCGAGAAGATGATGGCCGTACTCATAGTCTTCGGTTGTCACCGATCGGCGTGAATGGCAACGCGCACACATGTGCATCATTGTTCGGTCTTCGCGCGGCTTGCTGCGTTTGGCGATAACTTCGCCTTCGGGATACTCCCATGTACCGCCGTCATCTGTCATCTGAAACGCCATACCCATGGTCGGATCGTTACGGTCGATACCGCGTTCCTTTTCCTTGGCCCATCGCACATGGTTAGATGACGGCCCGTGACACGCTTCGCATGAAACGTTGATTTCGTACCAGGTGGTGTTATAGGTGTTCGTCTTCAGGTCGTAGTTCTTGCGAAGCCGGGTCGAGTGGCATTCGGCACACATGTAGTTCCAGTTCTGGTTCGGCCCGGTCCAGTGAAGCTCATCGTTGTAGGGGATAGGCTCATCCGCATAAAGGTGGTACCAGCGTTGCCCGCCGTTTTCCTTCGGCCGTGCGTCCCAACAGATGCCAAGCGATTGAACTCGCCCATCAGGGAACTCGATCAGGTACTGCTGCAACGGTGTTACGCCGAAGGTGTATATGATCTCGTAATCGTGCATCTGCCCGTCGGGCCCGTCGGTATTGACAAAGAACTTGCCATCTTTCTTGTAGAACCGCGACGTCACGCCGAAGTGTGTGAAACTGACATCGTTGAAGTCACCGAGCACAGTATCTTCATTCGCGACCTGCATCGCCAGATCATGATGCGAACCCAGCCAGAGTTTGTGCTCCTGTTCGTGGCATTCGATGCAGGCGTCACGACCGATGTAAGTCGCTTTCAAATACTTTGCTGCCCCGGTGGGAGAACTGGAGCCCGGGTTGATGCGCCCGGTTGCCAGCCGACGGATAGCATCAGCGAGCCGATCACGATGGCCGCAATCAATACAACAAACAGCAGAACCTGAGTGCGCAATGAAAGCATACACGCACCATGTTATCCGCTAATACACTTTTCGGCTTGGTCAGGCACTTCGTTTCCGTCGGTAAACAGCACCGAGTGCCAGCAACAGATAAGTTGTCGTCGTCGGCTCAGGGATGATTGTGGCCACAGCCGGTGGTGTACCCTGATTCCAACTGTTCAAGATCACATCCAGATCACTCAGCCCGATGAAGCCATCCCCCGAGCCGGCAAGGTCGCCTTGTGTTTTATCTCCTAATGGAACTGTTTGGTTCCAGTGGCTCAGCAGGATATCCAGGTCGCCCAAGCCCACGAAACCGTCTGCGTTGACATCAGCATCGATGTGCGCTAAAGCAAGGAAGAACGCGACGCCCACATCCTTACCCAGCTCATCGTAATAGTCTTCGCCGCGCGATGGGTGGAACGCTGTCTCGAACGTACCGTCAAAGTCTGCGCCGAGTTCGACTTCACCAAAGTTGGCGGTAGTGGGCGTGGTCCCGGTGGATTGCACCCACGTCACCGTCTCGGTTTCCTGCATCAGGTATGTCCAGAAGGGATCAGCCGTGTGTCCTTTTTCCGGGTGCAGGAAGAAGTAGTCGTCAGCGTTGGAACTCGTGGTGATCGTGGAGTGGTAATCGATGAAGTAGTCGGCTTCGCCGCCGGTTGCGACCTGCAGGTCCGCCATCATCGCCTCGCCGGATAGTTGAACTTCAGGCTCGCCATACCAGGTTCGTCCGGGGTAGGTTGGGCTCCATGCGCGGTTCGGATCAGTATTCGGATTCGCTACTGTTGAACGGTTGTATCCCGCGTAACGCCCATCCGGATTAAGCATCGGGTAGATGTAGAATTCCGCCACCTTTCGCAGTTCCGCCGCACGCGAGTCATCACTGAGAAGCCAGTCGATCGTGCCTTCCAGAGTGTGTGTGCCTAATACTTCCTGGGCGTGCAGACCGCTGCTCAACACGATCTTGGTCTTGCCTTCACTCGGTGTCGAATCATCCGTAACCTTGAAGGCCCACAAATCGCGTGGTGCGATCGTTCGGCCAAGATCATCGATTCCGCCCGGGGATTGACCAATAACGAGATTGCTGTCCGAACTGATTGTCGGGCTGACGTAGGGGCTGGTTTTCCACTCGGAGACTTTCGCAGCCGATCGGCCGTAGGAGTAGGGCAGAGAGAACGCGACCCAGACCTCATCCTGGCTGAAAGTTGTGTTGTTCGAGAAGTTGAAGGTGTCGCCCGAGATGCCGTGGTTGTCGAAGGTGGTCCAGTTCTCGTTGTCGTAGCTGTACCGGAAGTTCTGGTATCTGACCGCAGAACTGCCCCCGGCAAAATTTGTGGAAATCTTGAAGTTCGGTGAAAGTCCATTGACACCGGTCGCCTTGAAGTAGACCCACCGCCACTGGTCCGATCCGAAGTAGTTATCTCGACCGATGAGGTTGATGTTGTTGCTGGAGATAGAGTAACTCTCCAGCGACCCGTGATCGAAGTTCGCATCCAGCGTGATTGTGGCTTGGGTTAGACCCGTGCATAGCAGCATACCTGCCGCAGCCAGTAACACGGATAGACCCGATCTGTGTTTTCCACATACGTACAACATGGCAAATCTCCTCCCCGGTAATAACAGAAACGACTTTGGGACCGGACATTCAGGATATCACAAAACCGCCGATTTGCGAGATATTATGTAATTTTCCATTTCACGAGTCTTAAATCTTATTGTTGCCGATCGTATGGGGATTTACGAGGGTTTGACACCCAAGAAAGGCACCTCTAGGCTATCTGCCCCACCGGGCGGTGGTAAGTCAGGCACGTAGTCTGGCAAATCAGGTGTAAATAGCTGAAGTAGTGACAGTTATAACATCATGTCCGGAAGCTCGGCCAAGGAGGCCGACGATGGTCAAAAAGCGAGGATCCAGCCCTTACGGCTACAGCCCCAGCGCCTGGCGCATGGCGGGGCGTGGGATGGAGCTGGGTCTGATCATCGGAGGTTTGACGTTCCTGGGCCACCTGGGTGATCAGAAGTGGGGCACAGGCCCGTGGTTGACACTCGCCGGGGCCATACTCGCTACCGTAGGCGGGTCATACAATCTCGTTAAAGACATGCTGTTTCCTAGGAAGCGCAAGCCATCGGATCAGGAAAAACCTAACGAATAGCTGGCATTTTGACTGCCGAAAACAGAACTCCACGCACCGCAACCTTATTTAATAACATCAACCCAGACCGATGAAGGTTTGCCCCCGTATCGCAACGGATTTAACCTAGAAGTCTTTTAATCAATATGACGGACCCGAAAGCCATCCCGCATCCGTTCCCGATCGTCAAAGCGTCACTCACGCTGATCGTCGTGGTTATGGCGTCGGCGGCCGCGGCCTACGGGTTACTCATCGGGCTCTTTGGCTTCGAATCACACGGCCGGCCCTGCATCATTGGGGCACTTATCAGCCTGATCATTGGTATGTCGGGCTTTGCGCCCGTCTGGTTGATGTCCAGGCGAAGCGCCCACGGCAGTGCGTATGGCTTCATGATCAGCATCCTTGTCCGATGTGTCGTGGGTATTGCTGCGGTCGCCTGGCTTCGCTGGGGATCGGGGATGACTGATGCACAGACCACACTGATGTGGGTCGCCGGCTGGTACATGCTTGTGCTGGCGGTTGAAGTAAAATTGATCTCGACACACGTGCTGGCGGTGACCAAGCCAGTAGCGTCGATCCCGGAGACGACATAAATGATGACGAGCCTGTTGCTTGCCTCTGCCGAAGCCGAACCAGACGCGATGAGCCACGTGCTGCCGCACCCATTGTTTGGTTTGGAATGGTTCACGAACCATCACTTTATGGCGTTGGTCGTTCTTGTTGGTGGGGGATTGTTGCTGATGATGGTTGCGGCCAGGATGCCCATCAAGGCAGCCAATGCTGAAGGCTATGTCACCAAAGGCCGTATCACTCAGCTATTTGAAACCCTCTGCGTCTTCCTGCGGGACGAAATGACACGTCCGCTGTTGGGCGATATGACCGACCGTTACATCAAGTACATCTGGTCGGTCTTTTTCTTCGTCCTGTTCGGCAACCTGCTGGGGATGCTGCCGATCGGCGCATTGTTCCAATTGGTCGGCCTTTCAGGTTTGTCTCACCTTGGCGGGACGTTGACAGGGAATATCAACTTCACTGCCGGACTCGCAATTATCTCACTGGTCATGATCGTGTTTGTCGGTCTGAAAGAAAACGGCTTCGGTTTTATCAAACACATGTGGCCCGTCCCCTTTGAGCCTTTGCCGCTGCTGCCGATCATGCTGCCGGTTGGACTTATTGTCTTCATATTAGAAGTCGTGGGCCTGGGGATTAAGAGTTTCGCGCTTTGCGTGCGTTTGTTCGCCAACATGGTGGCGGGACACTTGGTACTGGGGTCCTTGATTATCATGGCAATCAGCGCACCTTTGATCGGCAAGGGCGCCAGTCTTTTTGGCGCAACTGCTTTCAGTTTCCTGGAACTGTTCGTCGCATTCCTTCAGGCCTACATCTTCACTTTCCTGACCGTGATCTTCATCTCGCTCGGCGCGGTAAGTCACGATGAACATGATGAGCACCATGGCGGATTGGACGAAGGGGCTAAACCCGGTGATTCGATCGATCAGATGTTGACCCCTACGGCAACGGGGCACTAAACCGAACACGCTCGGGGACGCCGACGCCCGAGCACTTTAATCGTCGGCAAAACATTCATACCTCGTTTGGAGATTCAACATGTTCGACTTCCTTACTTTGGCACAGGCTCTCGGGGAGTACGCCGGCATCGGCGCAGGCCTCGCGGTCCTTGGCGCCGGTATTGGTATCGGTTTGCTTTGTGCAGGCGCCGGTCGCGGTATCGGTAACATCGGTGGTAACGCGACGCAGTCCGTCGCCCGTCAGCCGGAAGCGGCCGGTCAGATCTTCGTCCAGATGATCATCTCCGCCGCGCTGATCGAAGGTTTCACCTTCTTCGGCATCATCTGGGTGGCGCAGATGACAGGTAACTTCTTCCAATAAACAATACGGATCACGTCATGGATCGAAGTCTATGGCGTGACTTTAATGCCCGGATGCTCCGGGTGATCTTTGAACTCGTAAACATGGGGCTTTCCCAGATGCGTCTTACTCGACTAATCCCAATATTCCTTATCGCGATTGGCTTGATCTTCTGCACGAAGGTGTTTGCCGCAGATCCGGCGCATGAAGTGGACACCCATGCCACTGAAGCAACCGAACATGTGGATAACGCCGTGGAAGCGGCTGGTGCTGCCGCCGACAGTCACGGGGTGGATGAACATGGCGACGCCGCTCATGCTGAACGCGGGATGATGGACCTGAAGGTGTCGGAAGCGATCTACACCATCGTCGTCTTCATCATCTTCTTCGGTATCTTGAGCGTCTTCGTCTGGCCTAAGATCCTCGCCTCCTTGCAGGCCCGCGAGGACAAGGTGCGTGGCGATCTTAAGCATGCGGAGGATGCAGCGAAGGAAGCCACTGCCACACTTGAAGCGTACAAGAAACAACTGGCCGAGGCCCAGAAGCAGGCGCAGCAGATCGTTGAGGAAAGCCGTAGCGCCGCCCAGAAGGTGGCTGCTCAGTTGAAGGATGAAGCCCAGACCCAGATCACGCAGGTACGTGAACGTGCTGAGGCAGACATCAACGCCGCCAAGGAGCGGGCCGTCGCCGACATTTATGAAACTGCCGGCGCGTTGGCGACCCAGATTGCGGGCCAGATCCTGCGTCGTGAGATCAACGCGGGTGACCAGGCGACGCTTATTCGTGAATCGATCGACAAACTCAGGCAGGCGGATAACAACTAAGCGAAGCCGATGGCGAATCGTTTCAGCCGATTGTTGCAGAAGTTTGGTTTGGCCCTCGGGGCCCATGCGGGCAAACTGCCCCCTATTGACGGAGGATCACGGTTGTCTACAGACACCGAACAACACACGGACGCGGTCAGCCGGGTCTACGCCCAGGCGCTGCTGGAGTTGGCGCAAGACAAAGGCCAGGCCGACGCCTTGGCTGAAGAGGTCGGCGATCTGCTTAGCCTGATGGCAAGCGAGCCGGACCTTGAAAAGCTGCTCTCCAGCCGCACGCTTAACTCCTCCCAGCGCAGCGAACTGGTAGAGCATCTGTTCAATGGCAAGGTCAGCGAATTGCTCTATCACTTCCTTCAGGTCGTCAACGAGAAGGATCGTCTGGTTGCGCTGCCGGGCATCTTCAATGCCTACCGCATACTGGCGGCCGATGCACGCGGCGAGATGGATGTCGACGTCTATGTCGCCGAAGCGCTTAGCGACGAAGCCGGCCGCGAGGTCGCCGAATCCATTGGCTCGATTGTCAACAAACGCATCACGCTACAGCAGCACGTGGACCCGGAATTGATCGGCGGCCTGAAGGTCCGCGTGGGCGACCGCCTGATCGACGGCAGCGTTGCCACGCAATTGAAAATCCTCAAACGTAAACTCGTCGAAGCCGGCCGTGAAAAAGCTCGCCTCGGCGGACAGATGGAAAACTAGAGATAGCCACATTGTCACAGAGAAAAGCTAAGACAGAGTAAACAGGGATGAACACAGATATACAGATAAGGCATACCAAGATTAGAGTTTAATTCTGTGCCTCTGTGTCTCTGTGGTTCAAAGAATAAACAAAGTCGATTCAATTAACTTTTTTGAAAGTCAGCGGCCAAAGCCGCACCGGAGTCAGCGATGAAGATCAAAACCGATGAAATCACCGCGGTCATCAAGCAAGAGGTCGAACGGTATTCGGCCGAGTTAGAGGTCTCCCAGATCGGGACCGTGGTGGAGGTCGGTGACGGTATTGCCCGTATCTACGGCCTGAGTGAAGCGATGGCCGGCGAAATGCTCGAGTTCCAGACAGGCGACGGCGAAAGCGTCCGCGGCCAGGTCATGAACCTCGAACAGGACATCGTCGGCGCTGTTATCTTCGGTGATTACCTTGACATCAAGGAAGGCATGAGCGTCCGCTCGACCGGTGAACTGCTGTCCGTGCCGTCCGGCAACGCACTACTCGGCCGCGTCGTCAACGCCCTGGGCGAGCCGATCGACGGCAAGGGCCCGATCCAGTCCGACAACATGCGTAAGGTCGACATCATCGCCCCCGGCATCGCCGAGCGTCAGCCCGTGACCCAACCGATGCAGACCGGTATCAAGGCCGTCGACTCCATGATCCCGATCGGCCGCGGTCAGCGTGAGCTGATCATCGGCGACCGTAAGACCGGCAAGACCGCTGTCGCCATCGACACCATCATCAACCAGAAGAAGTTCCTCGGCACGCCCGATGAAATGGTTTGTATCTACGTGGCGGTGGGTCAGAAGGAATCGACAGTCGCCAGCGTGGTTGAATCTCTGAAGGAAGCCGGCGCGATGGACTACACCATTGTCGTCGCCGCCAGTGCTTCTGAGCCGGCTCCCATGCAGTACATCGCGCCGTACACCGGCTGCGCCATGGGTGAATACTTCATGTGGGAAGGCAAGCACGTGCTGTGCATCTACGACGACCTGTCCAAGCAGGCCGCGTCGTATCGTCAGCTTTCGCTGCTGCTGAAGCGCCCGCCCGGCCGCGAAGCCTACCCCGGCGACGTTTTCTACCTGCACTCCCGTCTGCTGGAACGCGCGACCAAACTCTCGGACGACAACGGCGGCGGTTCACTCACCGCGCTGCCGATCATCGAGACGCAGGAAGGCGACGTCTCGGCATACATCCCGACCAACGTGATCTCCATCACCGACGGCCAGATCTATCTCGAGCCTGACCTGTTCTTCGCCGGTGTACGCCCGGCTATTAACGTCGGTATCAGCGTCTCCCGCGTCGGTGGTAACGCACAGATCAAAGCCATGAAGCAGGTCGCCGGATCGCTGCGTCTGGACCTGGCTGCCTACCGTGAACTCGAAGCGTTCGCGCAGCTCGGTACCGATCTGGATAAAGCAACGCAACACCAGCTTGACCGTGGTGCACGTATGGTGGAACTGCTCAAGCAACCACAGTTCGTACCGATGGATGTGATCGACCAGGTGATTCAGATCTTCGCCGGCTCGACCGGTGCGCTGGACAACCTGAAACTCAACCAGGTCCAGCCGTTCAGTTCCGCGCTGGTCGAGCACTTCGCCGGCCCGGCCAAGCCCATCCGAGATCGTTTGGCCGAAGCCAAGGCGATGGATGACCAGTTGCGTGAAGATATTAAGAAGTCCATCGCGGACTTTAAGACGGGTTGGGTGGCGGCCAATACGTCGTCCTAATTATTTATTCTCAGGTCGGAATCTGGTCGCGGGCGGGCAGTGTGCCTACAATTCAGGCACTAAACTATCACTATAGAGGGACTGGAACAGATGGCATCTCAAGCGGTTTCAAATCAGACGGCAAAACTCCAATTTGCGGATAAAACGATCGAATTACCGATCGTTGTGGGCACCGAAAACGAACACGGGGTGGACATCAGCGCGCTGCGTGCAGAAACCGGCTACATCACTCTGGACAACGGGTTCGGTAATACCGGCGCGACCAAGTCCGCCATCACCTATATCGATGGTGAAAAGGGTATCCTTCGGTATCGTGGGTACCCCATCGAAAGTCTTGCCGAACACAGCACCTTCCTGGAAGTCGCGTGGCTGTTGATCTACGGCGAACTACCGACCTCCGATCAGCTTGATCGGTTCCGCAATGAGATCCGGAAGAACGCGATGATCCATGAGGACATGCGTCACCACTTCGAGGGTTTCCCCGCCGGGGCGCCCCCGATGGCCGTACTCAGTTCCATGATCAACGCGACCAGTTGCTACCACGCCGAGTTCCTCGAAATCCGCGAGATCGACGACACCTTCTTCTCGCTCGCAGCCAAACTCATCGCCAAGGTCGGTACGATCGCCGCGTTCAGTTACAAGAAGTCGATCGGTCAACCGCACCGTTATCCCGATCCGGACATGGATTACTGCGGCAACTTCCTTCACTGTATGTTCAGCAAGCCGTATAGCCGCTATTCACCGGAGTCTGATGTTGTGCGTGCGCTGGACCTGTTCCTGATGCTGCACGCCGATCACGAGCAGAACTGTTCGACATCGACCGCACGCGTTGTCGGCTCCAGCCAAGCGAACCTCTTCGCCTCCATGTCAGCCGCGATCTGCGCCCTTTGGGGACCGTTGCACGGCGGTGCTAACCAGCGCTGCATCCAAATGCTCGATACCATCTACAAGACCAATGTCAGCGTGAAGGACATCGTCGAGCAGGTGAAGAAGAAAGAGTTCCGGCTCATGGGCTTCGGCCACCGCGTCTACAAATCCTTCGATCCACGCGCAACCATCCTGAAAGACGCCTGCGATTCACTGCTTGGTAAGACCGGCAGTGACCCGCTGATGGAGATCGCGCTGGAACTGGAAGAGGTTGCCCGCAGCGACGATTACTTCCTCGAGCGAAACCTCTACCCGAATGTCGACTTCTATTCCGGTATCATCCTGCGTGCCATCGGCGTGCCGGTCAATATGTTTACCGTCATGTTCGCCATCGGACGTATGCCCGGCTGGATCGCTCACTGGAAGGAACAGCACGAGAATCCTAATGCCCGTATCGCTCGTCCGCGTCAGATCTATACCGGACCCACACAACGCGAATACATTGAAATGGATGATCGTTAATCAGTTGATTATGCCGACAAGTATGATAAGTGTCGTCGGCTCAGAGAATCGGATACAAAAAAGCAGGACGCTCAATCACGAGCGTCCTGTTTTGATTTCTTGACCTTGGGGTACTTCTTACCGCCGGCCTTGATCCCGAGGAGATTGGCGAATGTGCGCCAGATGATCCAGAGGTCCAACTGCCAACTTAAGCTCTCGACGTACTCGATGTCGTAACGGATCCATTCCTGGAAGTCGAGGCCCGCTTCACGGCTGCGCATCACCTGCCAGAGCCCTGTGATCCCGGGCCTGACACTCAGACGCGCTTCACGCCACGGCGGGCAGTACTGGTTCTCGCTGTGCGGGCTGGGGCGCGGCCCGACGATCGACATGTGCCCGACCAGCACGTTCAAGAACTGCGGGAACTCGTCGACATTGCATTTTCGCATGATCTTGCCGAACTTCGTGATGCGCGGATCGTTCTCGATAAAGAACTGCGGGCCGTCGCACTTGTTCTCCTTGGCGAGTTCCTGCTTTAGCTGCTCCGCGTTATTGCGCATGGTCCGGAACTTCAGGCAGGGGAACTCAACCCCGCCTCGCGTCTCACGACGATGCGCGAAGAAGAACGGCCTGCCGTCCTCCAGCCAGATCAGGAACATGATCAGTGGATAGAACGGCAGGGTGATCATCAGACCGAGTAACGCTGCGACGATGTCGAACGTGCGTTTGTTTGCCTTCTGGATCGGATTCAATCGGCGCGGGGGCCTGATCGATGTTTCTACTTCCGGCAGTGTTTCCAAATCCGGTGTCAACCATTGAACGTCATCTGCCTGTGGACGTGACTCCGGATTGTCCCAGAGGACAGCCGGGCCCACGATGCTATCGATGCCATCCAATTGACGACCCGCACCGACCCAGACCGGACCGATGAATCGTGTCCCTTTGTGGGCTGGTGTCTGTTTGTCGATCCAGACATTTCCATCGAGCATCTGTCTGGCCCGGCCGATCGCGGCGTCCGGTCTGCGCCAGACCGAAATAAGCTCACGGATGAATTGCTTGCGTTCGGCCGAGTTATGCCGGTAAAAAGCGCTGCCGTTGATCGAGATCGTCGTCCGCTGAACCTGCGGCACCGCTTGCCGTAATCGACGCCAAGCGCTGCGGTTGTCAGGCGCCGTGCACCAGGCCTCGACGAGTTGTCGATTCGTGCTGACCGCTGCGCGGATCAACCGGCAATCCGAGCCGCCGTATTCACGGTGGAACCTGACGAAGTTGTCGCTGCCGTCGGTGATGATGCGTTCACGATAAACGTGTTCATGCGTATCGTGAATTCGCACGAACAGCAGGCTGGGCTTAAGCCAACTGATCGTATCGATCACCTGGTCAAGGCGGAACAGGCAGTAGTGTGAAGGCTCGATCAGCAGGTAATAATCTGCCGAATCGTTCACGGGAGTCTTCTCACCGCGCCGAACCACCTGCACGCCGCGTGAGGCCCAGAACCGCTGGTGCAGTTGCGTGACATCCAGCCCCCAGACCGTCTGGGTGGACGACGCCTCCGCATCTACAGTTTGATTCGTCTGCTGGATCATGGTCGGGCTTCAGTTATCCATCACTCTTGTGATTGGGTGTGGTCGCTGTCATCTCTTGCCCGGCCGTAAGATGCCACTGCGGTAGCCAGCGGTCCGTAGCGATCGGAGGTGTCGCGGTCGATCCATTGCACCTCGTTAAGCTCGCGGTCGTCCATGCGACGGTTCTGCGAGACCGTGACGCTGGCGTATGTGGAACGCTCGATATCCACCGCATCGGCGTGGTTGAACACGATACCCGCGATGTTCGCCCCGATCGATCGCAGGTGATCCAGGCTCTTGAGGATAATCGGTTTCTGATCACCACGTGACACGATGACGATAGTTTTGTCCGCCTGTGCAGAAACCATCGAAGCCTCGAGGCTGCCGAGTACGGGGCCGGTATCGACCAGTACTGTTTCGTATTCGTCTCTGGCTTTGGCTAACAGCTTCTTCACGGCGCTGGGCGACAGGTTGCCCGCCTGGGATGGCAGGGCGGAACCGATCGGCACCATGTCGAGGTTCGGGATGCTTGTGTGAATGATGCAATCACTGAAGGCGGTGCCGTTGCACGCTTCCAGCACACCCGAGTGTTTATCCGAACGATCGCCCTGCAGCAGACGGCGTGTCAATCCGCCGCCGACGATATCACAGTCGATCAACAGCGTCTTGGAACTGCTGCTGGCAAAGGACATCCCCAGCGCCATCGTCAGGCTGGTCTTGCCCGAGCCCGCCGCCGGACCGGTGACGGAAAGCACGAAACCGTTCTCGCCTCGGTTGATCTGCAACAGCGTACGTACCTGGTGCACGCAGTGCGATGCGAGTACCGCCTGCTCGGGGTTGGTCAGATCATCAGGCAACTCCGGCAACACGCCGAGCATCCGGTAGCCGCCCAGCCCAGCCTGTGCATCTTCGATGTGGCGCAATCGGCGATCCATTAAACCCCAAAGGATGACCAGGCCGAAACCGCCACAGAGCCCGGCCATGCCGCCCAACGCCGCAAGCTGCTTGCGCTTGCCGGTGTTGTACGGTTCAGTAGGCAAGCCGGCATCACCACTGAGTACCTGGGCACGTCCGGAGGCCTGCGATTCGATCTGCAGGTTATCCAGACGGGTAACCGTCTGTGACAAGTCGTCCTGATAAGCTTTCAGATCAGCGTTCAGGGTTTCCATCTGCCCGTAGATCATCGCCAGGTGCTGTACCTCGGCGCTGGCGTTTTCGTGTTGCTTGGTCAGCCGGCGCTCCTTGGCACGCAACGCGACGATCGGCGAAACATTTTCCTCATCCTGGTTTTCCGCAGAGAACGAGCCATCGATCGAGCCGCGCAAGGAACGGGCCAGCCGTTCGATCTGGGTGTTCAATGCGTCCAGCGAAGCCGTCGCGTCCTTCATCTCGGGGTGACGATCGCCACGGCCCAGGCGCTTCATGTAATCAATCTGCGTTTCGAGTGATTCGCGTCTAGCCAACAGTTCGGCCAGTGGCCTGTTGTGTGCTGCGAGTTGTTCGAGCGTCAACTGTTCCGGATTTGCTTCATTGTCAGTACTGACGCCAAGATCGGCCAACTGTAAACGTGTGTCTTCCAATTCCGCTTCGAGCTTGTCGCGCGCCGCAGTCAATCGCTCCAGCACATCTTTGATGGTGTGTTCGTTGTGCTCGGTGAAGAGTTTACGTTTCTCGCTTTTGATGTGCTCGATCTTTTTAACCAGATCAAGCCTGCGGTCCTCAAGCACACTCATCACATGTGTTTCGTCTTGCTGTTCGCTTCGTTCAAGTTCAGACATGTAGGCTTTGGTGATGGCGTTTGCGCCGGCCTGCGCTAACTCGGGGATCGGTGATTCATACGAAATCTCGATCACTTCCTGGCCGCGCTTATGGTCCAGTTTCAAGCCGTTGGCGAACAGCACGGTACTTGAACGGTAGGGGCCCACCGCGACGGTCTGCCACTCGTCGCTGCTCATCGCCGGCTCCAGCACCTTCGGGCCCGACATGATCGTAAGTTGTCGTGAGATCCACGAGTCGTAGTTGCGGGCGTAGTCCTGCGTGAAGATGCCTTGCCTGATCGGTGAGATGCCGATCAAGCTGGAGCTGCGGTAGACATCTCCCTGGCTGTAGAACCCCGCCAAAGCGCCGCAGATCGCCAGGATCAGCCCCAGGATGATCGCCCAGTGATATCGACCACGCAGCAGGGATTGCAGATGGATTCCGCTAGACCCGGACCCCTGGACATCGGCTTCATCGAAGAACAAGTCCGTATCGGCCTGTCTTTTCATATTGTTTTGATTCATCTTCCATCTACTCCCGAATCGGGGTCATAAGACACAAGCCTGTGAAGCCGCTTCGGGCGGCGGCCTCGTGCGTGTTACCCGGATTACCGATTCAGCCCATATTGTAGGCCCTTACGCTACGGCGACACACCGGGGGCCTCAGTACCCGCCAAATCAGGGCAGATACTACCCTTGCATCGGCAGAATCAGGGCTCAAATCGCGTACCCGATGGGTATAGACCCACCCCTGTACGTACGACTTATACGTACCCCGGATCGCACTTGTTTCTACGTTATAGGACCCCTGATCCTGAGCAGCCAGCACATCTTACGGTGAATCAGGCCCTTCGGCGACGGCTGCCGCCTGAGGATTCGATCCGATCTACCACTGATTCACCCGCCCCGATCCAGCCCCTGGAGCCGACAATCGAACGGACAAGCACGGCGTTGGCTTCCACCCGGCCACCGGCCAGCACCACAGAGTCGTGCACGACCGCCGAGGGATCAACGCTGGCACCCGGCTCGATGATGCTGAAAGTAGCGCTCCAATCTTCGTCGGGTTCGCAGCCCGTGAGTCGGCACTTGCCGTTCATCCGCTCGTGGTGGATCCGTACCGCGTCCAGATAAGTCTGTCGCGTCCGGATCGCCATCCCGGCCGGCTGATCGTATCGGCAGACCTTCACGCGGTTGTGTTTGGCGATCTCGGGCAGGGCTTGCTCATTCAGGTCCACGAACCCTACAGACGCGATGTCACGCAAGACTCCGCAACGGATCAGTGTGATCCCTCTAGGGCGGCTGTCACGATCGCTGAGCAGGCAGACGTCCGCCTTCTTCGCGGCCATCGCCTCGAACAGCCTTGGTAATGGCGTAAAAAGCACCTGGTTTGCGGTTGCGACGATCAGGTAATCGTCGTCGTCATATTCCTTGGCAACATCGCTGACCAATCCGCCCGTGCCGCGAAAATCCAGCGGGTCCTGCTGGAATTGGACCTCGGCCGGGCCTGTCCGGTTTGTGTCAGTCGGCCGATCGGATGCTTGGTTGACCATCACACGCGCCGGCAAATGATCCAGACCCAACTCATAGGCCAAATCATCCAGATGGTCGTGCCAGCTGTCCAGGATGGTCTTTTGGGAGTCCAACGGCAGGTCCATCACGAACCGCTCGGTTGCCCTTCGGAGATTGGTGGAACGGACAGACCCGGCAAGCAGAACAACGGCGCGCACGTTGCAATACGTTTGTGGTTTGTCGGCGTCGGGGACCACGGGCCCCTGCGGTACGCCTTGCTGTTGCTTTTCTGAATCGATGTACATCTGTATCGATACGTCCTGGTCACGTCACTTGTTTACGGGGTGTGTTACGTCTCGTGGGATTCTCTACCAGCCTTTATTGTACGACGTTCTATTGATCCGCGGGTTCCAATAACCTTATCAATGCCCGGGCCGTCCGGTTCTTGCATCGGTTATTTGCCGCTTATCCGTCGCAAGATCGCTCCAGTTAGTAATCGGGCGGAAAAGGGCAGTCCATGCACGAGGTATCGCTTAGCTAGCCGTCCGGGCTCCTGCAATAACCGGTGCATCCATTCCAGACCGATTTTCTGGACCCACCGGGGGGCGCGTTTGACGTCTCCGGCGATGAAACTCAAGCTGATTCCGACCCCTAGCCACCAGACATGTGGCAGATCCATCCGGGCTTTCTGGATCAACCGTTCCTGCTTCGGCGAACCCAATCCAACATATACGATATCGGGCCCGGCTTCCAGAACTTTTTGTAAAACTTGTGCCTTTCTTGCGGGGTCTTTATCAAATCCGAACTCGGGACAGTCCGTGCCTGCGATCCGTAGAGACGGGTAACGGTTTTTTAACACGTCTGCCGCCTTGTCTGCTGCGCCCGGATCGCCGCCCAGCAGGTACAGTGAACGATCCGCCTTCGCCGCCGCCTCTGCCAGGGACCAGACTAACGCTGAACCCGCCACACGTTCCGGCAGGGGGGTGCCCTGGATACGGCTTGCCCAGATTAACGGCATGCCGTCCGCCACCACCACATCCGCCTCATCCAGCATCGTGCGGAACTCTTCATCCGTTTCCGCGCGTCGCATGTGATCCAGATTGGGCGTGATCACCCAACCGCCTTGGCCGGCCTGCGATTCACGGATCAACCGCTCCACGCAGCCTTGCTCCGTCAAAACGTCGATCGCAACGCCGCGCAGATCGATCCGCTGATTCTTTGTGGGATCACTCGCTTCACTCATCAATCTTGACCGGGTTCGTTAACGGTGGGGGGTTGGTAGTAATAAACCCGGATGGAGGCGAATGGCTGCAACACGCGCAGGTCGTAGTAACGCTTCAGATCGGCTGCATCATTCAGCCAGGGGAACAACTCACCTCTTGTTGCCGAGACCGCCGGCAGAATCAGCCAGGTCGGTCGCTTCAGTTCGGACAACATCTGCGGGCTTGTTGGAAACGCACTGTATTCAAGCACGTCTTCAGTCTCAAGATAGTATTGCGCGATCGGCGTGCCGATGGATGAAAAACACGCCACATCTTCCCCGGGCTGCCGCAAGGGTTCAATGTAAGCGAACGCTTCTTTCCAGCGTCTACGGTACCCGTCGGGGTAATAACCCATATCCACCCACAAGAATGAAAGTATGACAGCCGTAACACCCACCCCGGCAATGAGTCGGCTGTGATGTGTCAGCGTTGCTTCCCATGCGGCGGACAAGCCCATCGCTGCAAGCACGATCCATGCATAATGCACAACGAAGCAGTAGCGTTCGTGGACATACATGCCTTGCTTGAAGCTAAGCGCCATCAGTGCAAGCACCGGCAGCACCGCCGCCATCCCGAAGTACCACGCCAGCCTCGGTTGCTTACGCAGCAAGCCTAATACGCTCAGCCCCGCGATAGCGATCAGCATCGGATGATTCCGCAGCAGCATGCTCGCGCCGATGATCTTCCAATTGTGCCCTTCAAGCCCACCCCAGTAAGCCCAGTCTTCTTTATTCGCGTTGATGTCGTAGTACTGGATACCCAGGCAAAGCAGTACCGCGCCCGCGCCCGCCGCCCAACCAACTTTTCCCAGGCCGATCGGCTCACGACGGATCAGGCTGATCACCACGTCACCCGCCAGCACAACGCAGATCACCAGTGCCGGCGGCTGCGAGAGGTACGCCAGCACCAATGCTGCCGACGACAACACCGCCAACCTCGCCGACTTCTCCAGGCAACAACGCAGATACCACACCAGCGCCAGGTTGTAGAACAGGAACTGGATCGTGTAGTACCGTCCGGCCTGAGACCAAAACAGATGCCAGGGCGAAACCGTCAGGATCAATGCCGCGATCAGCGTCGTCCGGTCGCCTAATAACCGTCTGTTCGCCCACGCCAGCAGCGGGATTGTCAATAACCCCACAATACTCGGTCCGATCCGCACGCCCCATTCCGTGACGCCCAATGCTTGCCACTGGGCGGTATTCATCGGCGTCACCTCGTCCAGATCGACGCCCGTTGCCATCAGCCCAATCGCCGACGGCACGTAGCCCAACCGCTTGGATAGCTGCCCCTGCTCCAGCGTGCTGCTGGACCTGACGGTGTAGAGTTCATCTTCCCAGAAGCTGTACTTGTCGAGGTTATACAGGCGCATCCCGCCGGCAAGGGCGGTGATCAGCAGCACGTACAGCCAAAAGAGGCGCAGCCGTTTAGTTGGTTCCTGATCTGCGGTCGTCATCTGCTGATTCATCGGGTCCCCTGGACCGGGCTATTGAATTGGATCCGCCAAAACGGTTTTCAGGCCTTTGAGCCAACCCGTTTGTGATAGTGCTGATAACTGTCCTTGTAAACATCCAGTATGAATCGGCCCTTGGTCTCCCAGTCGAAGTGTGTAACCACCTTCTGGCGTCCCGCATCCCCCATCTGCTTACGCAACTCGGGATTCTTGGCCAATTTTACCATAGCGTCCGTCAGGCCCTGGATAAAGTCAGGACGCGAACTGGGTTCGATCAGGAAGCCACAGGTATCGTCCAGATAATCCACCGGCCCGCCCCAACGTGTTGCGACTACCGGCAGCCCGATCGCCATCGCTTCCAGGACCACCGCGCCGCCGCATTCCAGCAGACTCGACAACACCAGCGCATCGGCTTGGGCCAATCGCTCGGCACATTTTTGTTGCGATAACCAGCCGGTAAAACGCACCGCACAATTATCCCGCAGGTTTAACGCATCGGCCTGCTTCTGTAACGCTTCACGGTCCTCCCCGTCACCGATGATCTCAAGCACCGCCGGGGTCTCTTGAACCACGCGCCCGAACGCCTCCAGCAGCAGGTCTACCGCCTTCCAGTCCACCAGCCGACCCAAGTAGGCAAAACGGGCCGGGCGTCCCGGCTCATACGCGTCATCTGATCTTGGCGGGCTCTGCCAGACCTTCAGGTCGACACCGTTTTCCACCAACTCGTATACCTCGCCACGCAGGCACGACGGCAACGCCAGATTCGTACGTTGATTGGCGACCAGTAACGTCTGAGCCTGCCGCTTGCCGGGGATGATCCGGTTCAACAGATTGGAGAATAGCCGACCGGACCACATACCGAAGTCCACCATCTTGTTCTGCATCTGGCGGAAAGGTTCCGGGTAATCCATCCCGCCATTCATCGGCCCGATAACCAGAGGCACACCCAGCCCGAACAATGCCGATGGCTCTCGGGGTGAAACCGGTGTGGGTTGATGCACCAGGTCGATCTTGTGCTTCCTGATGGTATTCAATACGCGACGGCGCTGTTTGATCTGCGTACTCAGTCGCAAGATCAACCCGAACGAAAAGTGACCGAGTCTGCCCGGGATCGCGGTACGACACCGCCACAGGAAGCGATCCATCCAGGTGTTCTCGATGTAGTCGACCCTGTCCTGGGCATCGGGGAAAAACTCGACCAGTTCTTCCCTGCAACGCTCGTGAACAACCAGTCGGCAGTCGATGCCGTGGCTTAGCAGGTATCGGAAGTAGTGCAGCGGCAGGGCGGCTTCCCCACCGAATCGAAGCGAGGCGCTATCACAAGCAATCAGGATCCTCAGCGGGAAGTCTTCGCCGGTCCGAGACGGATTGGCCGGGTCATCCACATCCGTGTCCTGCCCGAATCCGGTGGGTGTCTCAACCTCATCCGGTAGGTCAGTAATCTGTGTCGTATCGGATTCCGTGGCAATGGCGTCTGTCAATGAAACAGATCCCTTCCAACCGTATTAGGTCATGCGATAGCCGCATGTACTGGGTCGCTGTGATTCCGCCCGCAAAACAGGGCAGTAGTGTACTGCATTATTGACGCAGTTCTAATCCGCCGGACTCCAGTTTGATCGGCCATTTACTTAACCGCGCTTGCCTATCAATCGGAGGATAAAATCCGGCTATCGGACCCTGCGACGCATCGCCGCGACCCCTGTCAGCGCCATCAGGCTCAGCGTGGCCGGCTCCGGCACAATCGCCATCACGGACGGTGGGGGAGCTACCCCTGCGTTCCAGTTGCTCAGGATAATATCCAGATCGTCCAGCCCCACGTAACCATCGTTTGTCAGGTCGCCCATTGATTCATCGCCAACGGTAACAGTCTGGTTCCAGTTGATCAGTACGATGTTCAGATCATCCAGCCCGACAAATCCGTCGCCGTTGATATCACCAAGCAACTGCTCCAGACCGGCATTAAACCAGACCTGGGCCATGATGGCATAACCGAGGTCGCTTGGGTGGATGGTGTCGCCCGCCGCATACAGATCGAGGTTCACCCCATCTGTCCCGGCGTCGAATGTGTTGTTGAACTCGTCGTAATTCAACACCCAGTCGACGACGTCATAAGCGTTGCCGTCCAGGGTGTCATCTTCGGGGCTGAGGATGTCGTACATTTCCTGGGTCGTGGTGATCCCCAGATCGCCGCCAAACACATTCAGCAGATATTCCAGGTTCAGCGAAGCCATATCAATGCGGAACATGTCCACCATCGAGATACGGTCCAGGTAACGCGATCGGCTGGTGATGATGGATTCGATGCCGTTGGTCCAGTTGGGGTTGGACGCACCACCGTAGTTGTAATCGAAGCTCGACTTAACGCGAGCCTGGTGCTGGGTCAGGTCTGAATACACCCCGCCGTCGGTGTTCATCGTCGTGGTACTGCCTGCCTTAGGGATGATTCGGGCGACGATGATGTCGTGATCGCCGTCAGCGCCCATGTAGAAGTCACTTGCCGGGTTTGTTTCGGTCAGGCCTTGCAGCAGGAAGTCCAGTTCGACACCGGCCGGGTCACCGCCGCCGCCGCCGTTGAACGAGTTCGACCCGATGTGAAGCAGGATCACGTCCGGGTAGTCGCCACTGCCACTGAGCGTTGGGAATACGTTCTGGATCTGCAACTGGCGAAGCAGGCTCTTACTGACGTTGCCGAAGTCGTGGGCCTTGATCCCGGAGATACCGAAGTGATCCTGGTCAATGCTTACGGGGCCATCCTGAAGGGTGCCGACGATGTCGTACTGCGTGTCGGTGCCATTGAGCAGGGCTTGAAGCGGACCACGATAACCGCTGCCGTCCGTTGATTGCAGGCCGAACGTGATCGAGTCGCCAAGAGGCAGAATATTGAGCGCCGCCTCGGTCGATCCCGTAACGCTCAGGCCTAAAGCCAAAGCCGATACGGCTCTGAGGAAGCATGTGCGTTCAATTGAAGTACGGACACCGAACCTGTTCATATATAACCCCTCCGTGTGGGTTAATGGTCTAGCCGATCTGTTGATGTTCGGATTCTTAGCGGCTTATATGGTTAATCCGATTCGGGTTAACACTAACTCCCACCGGCTGAAAAACCCTGCAAGTATAGGTTGCCTATCCAACTATTGTAGAACACAAAAGCCAGCGGGTAAAGCTCAAAAGCCTATAAAGCCAGTAGATAACGTAACATCAGAGATGTAACGATCAACATAATCCGCACATTTGCTGTTATTGGCGCTTGTTAACACAGGTAGGAATTGGCGTGTGTTAATCTAGGCAGTTTAAGTAGTTTTTAGTCCGCGTTGTTTATACGCAATTTTAACTAACTCAATCTGTTCCAGACGCTTGGCATCAGACCAGCCAATCGCTTGGGCCATGAGTTGTGCGCAGCGCTCAATGCAGTCATCACTCGGGAACCCGCGTAAACCGATATCGATCCGTTGAAAAATCACGTCCAGCAACGTCAGGGCCATCTCGGACCGGACCGCGTAGACGACCTGTGCCTCGATCGTCGGCAGGTCATCGGATAACCGCTTTTGCAAAGTAGGATCGGCCTCCGCCAAGTCGAGTACTTGCGTGTACCCCGTGCCGTACGTTGCGAACAGGTGCGAGATCAATGCATCGTCCGCCCAACCGGGCTTGTTCTGCTGAGCCTTTAACAGCGTCTGTTGCGGATCATCCTCGGGCGCACCAAAGATCATTGTCTTGTGTGTACGGCAAGGAGTGCTTTGTTTGCCAAGCTTTTGGGCCGCAATATTGATCGCACGCTCTGCGACATCACGCGCCGTCGTCCACTTCACCCCCAGCGCGGTGATCAGGCCGTCAAGCTTTTCCGACCTCGAATGATCGATGAGCTTGAAGTGTTTTTCGCACACCGGCTCACCGCCGCTGCTGTTACCCGGCGCCTTCGGCTGCAAACCCATGAACGTGAACTTCACATCGTCATAGGTCAGCCCCGCAGCCGGGTATGTCTGGTTGAATTCCTCAATAAACCCACTTACTTCTTCGGGCGAAACCGATAGTGCATCAGGGTCACCTTCATAATCCGTATAAAACGTGCCGACCAGAGACAGGCCGCGCCACGATGTCACGAACAGGTTGCGGAATCCCTTGCTGATCAGTTCCTTTTCATCCTTGTGTGCTTTGCGTGAAGGCACCGCCAGCCCCATCCCGCCGAACAGGTCACGCGTCACAAGGGCAACCGCGCGCAGGATCGGGTACTTCTGTTTCTGCTTATCCGTGCCCGCCTCCGGCAGCGAACCCGCTCTTCCCGTCCACGGGCCGGTACAGCCAAGCGTCACCTTTGCCTTCACTTCAAACGCCTTGCCCGTCAACCGGTCTTCCGCACTGACGCCTATGACCTTGCCGTCATCACGCAGTAAACCTGTAGCACGCACATAGTTCGCTACCACTGCACCTTCCGCGACGGCGCTACGGATCACCGATAGCGCCAACCGCTCGGAGTTATTCACCTGCGCATCGTAAAACACCGCACCGCCGGTCAGTCCCTGCTTCTCGAGCCCGGGTGCATACTTCAGGCATTCCTCTGGAGAAACCAACCGCCCGTTCGGAAGCAATTGCGAATCATGCAGCCCATCGTTGCGGTCCCGGCTGACAAAGTCATTGACCTTCATCGCCGTGAACATCGCGGGCTTACCTCGCATGCCTAACCCGTACGTCGGCACGAGAAACGGCATCGGCTCTACCAGGTGGCCCGCCAGCCTGAGCATGTTGCTACGCTCGCGGATCGACTCGCGCATCCGCTTGAAGTCCGCATGTTGCAGGTACCGCAGCCCACCGTGCACGACGCGCTGGCTGTTCGCACTTGCCCCGGAACCGAAGTCGTTCTGTTCAAGAAGTGCGACTTTCAATCCGCGCTGCGCCGCATCCAGCGTCGCCCATACGCCGTAGATCCCGCCGCCGACCACGACCACATCGAACTCACTTGTTGCAAGCCGATCCACATCACGCACCAACGGCGGCGCATTGTCTATCTCTATTTCAGGCATGGCGTTCATTACGCAGCGTTCGCCTCGTCAGGCGTCTGCCCCTTATACATATGGCGGACTTTGTAAGGCTTGCGGTCCTGGCTCTCGTGATAAATACGCGCCATCAACTCCGCCAGCACACCGAGCATCAGGAACATCACGCCCATCAGGAACGTCATCATCGCAAACAGCACCAGCACGTTGTCATTGAGCATGACCGCGTGCCCGTGTTCTGTCAGGAAGCCGAACTTCTGGATGATCGCCACCATCACAGCTAGGAAAGAAAGTACCGTCCAGACCATCGAAATCTTGCCGAAGAAGTAGATCGGCTTGGCAAGATAATCCCCGAGAAACTTAACCGTCAGCAGGTCCAGGAGCACCTTGATCGTGCGCTTCAATCCATACTTGCTTTCACCCGCGACACGCGCCCGGTGATTCACGACCGATTCGGTGATGCGCGCCCCGCGCCACTTGCAGATCGCAGGCAGGAACCGGTGCATCTCGCCGTAGATACGCACATCTTCCAGCACCTCGCGGCGGTACGCCTTCATCGAGCAGCCGAAGTCATGGATCTCCGTCGTCCATGTCAATCTTTTCACCAGCCGGTTGGCGATGATCGAAGGCAAACGCCGGCTCATCAGCTTGTCCTGGCGATTCTTACGCCAGCCACTGACGATATCCCAGCCGTCGCCTTCATCGAGCTTGGCGACCAGTGCGGGGATGTCGTGCGGATCGTTTTGTAAGTCGCCGTCCATCGGGACGATGACTTTGCCGCGTGCGTGGTCGATACCGGCCGCAGTGGATGCTGTCTGCCCGAAGTTCTTCATGAACTGCAGCAGCGTCACACGCGGATCATTGCCCACCACCGCACGCATCCGCTCGACCGTCTTGTCCCGGCTGCCGTCGTCGATGAAGATCACCTCGTAGCGCAACGTCTGCGAGTCCATCACCTCGGCGATCTCTTTGTACAACGGCTCGACGTTGTCTTCTTCGTTATACAAAGGCACAACGATCGAAACGTCGATCGGGTTGTCGTGTTCGTTCTCTTGCTTGATCATCATCAGTGTCCCTGAATCAGTTCGGCCGCGTTGGGCCTGATAAGTTCTTACATCGTCCGGGTTCACCCGCCACTTGTGCCGTTATCTGCTTGCCCGGGCCCGCGTTCCGTGCGTACCCAGCTCTTTTCGCGTCTTTTAACGAACTTCAAATAAATCGGCAGCTTCCACAGAATGTACCCGGGAATCGCCAATATCGCGCTAAACGGCAGCCAATCCCGGGCATACACCGCCCAGCATAGAATCAATATCACCGCCGCCCACATTAATGATCCCGCGATCATCACAGCAGGGCCAAGCAGTGCAAACCACCATCCGATAACTGCGCAACCGAATAATGCCGCCAACGCGCCCAGCACAAGTAGCGACAAAGGCGGGACCGCCAGGTCAACCGCCGCGGCGACCAACATCGGCTTGAATCCGAACAATCCCTTGAAGAAAAGCCGTGGGGCGGTGCTTAGCAGCGTCGACATATAGCCGTGCTCCCAGCGTGTCCGCTGTGTGACCGCAGCCTCTCCAGCTTCGGGTAGCGCACCGGTGATCCGCACCGCATCGCACAATACGGGTCCGTACCCCTGCTCCGCCAGTTCCAAACCGAGCGCTAAATCTTCGACGATGTTTCCCGTCGCGAGGTTGGCATTTTTGATCTGTTCATACGGGAACGCCATCCCCGAACCGGTCAGCGGGATCGGCAGGTTCAGCCGATCCATCCCGCGCGGCCGCGCCTGGTTCTTCACCATAAACGCAAAGGCAGACACCACCGCCTTCGGATCATGCGCATCCGGCGTACGCAACAGATAAACACCCTGCACCGGCCGACCGCTTGCCACCGCTGTTCGGGCCAGTTCACCAAGCGCGTTGGGCGTCACTTCGCAATCCGCATCAACAATCAGCACAACCTGTGGCGGATCACTCTCCAACGTCTGCAAGCCGTAGGCTAAGGCGAAGCCTTTGCCGCGGTTCACCGTGTCGTTACGTTCCAGCACATCCGCTCCATGCTCGCGCACGATGTCTGCCGTACGGTCCGAACAGTTGTCTGCAATCACAAGGATGCGCCCATTGTCGGGTAGCGACGCTTTCAGCGAATCCAGTGTCTTGCCGATCACCGGTTCTTCGTTGTGAGCAGGCACCAGCACGACAAGCGACGGCGTGTCACTTTCCCGCTGTGCTAACTTCCGTGCAGGCAGGAACCCGATCAGACACTGCACCACCAATACCCACAACGGCGCACTGACAACGCAGGCAACGAGCCAGAGCAGGATGTGGATTGTGAGTGTCAAAATGAATCCTGATAACTAGCCTTAAAAAAGGCACAAAACAAACAAAAAGGCCGGTTCTTGTCCCCTCTCCCCCCGGGAGAGGGCTAGGGTGAGGGCCGTTTAACCCTGCATATTCTGATTGCCTGGTTGTTGCTGATTTTCTGGCTTTATCATGGTTCTATTCTTGTGTCTTTTGTGCCTTTTCGTGGCAACCTCTTGTGGTTACTCAGGCCTGATCGTTTCAACCTTGCTCTCCAGCGCCGATGTCATCACGCGCCGCAGCCAATCTGATTCTTTCGTGATGTTGAACTCTGCTGCAACCTTCTCGTGCCCGGCTTTGCCGAACGTGTTACGCATATCAGCATCATTCAATAACGCATCAATCGCATAAGCCAGTGATTTACAATCGCCCGGCGGAACGAGTTTGCCGTTCACGCCGTCGTCGATCAGTTCTGCGACACCCGCGATACGCGTTGTCACCGGGGGCACACCCGCTGCCATCGCTTCCATCAATACGACCGGCACACCTTCGGCAAAACTCGGCAGCACGAATACATCCGTCTCGCTCAAACGCTGCCGAACCTCGGCTTGTGATTGATAGCCAACAAAGTCCACACGCTCCGCGATACCCAGCGCAGCCGCACGGCTTTCAAAGTCTTTTCGCTCCGGTCCGTCACCGACAACGATCAGTTTTAACTTCGGATGATCCGCTTGCAACTGCTTGATCGCTTCAAGCAACACGGGCATGCCCTTGACCGACGCCATGCGTCCGACCGTCAATAGCCGCTTGCCCTTGCCCTGATGCTCGACAGTTTTAAACAACGCAGGATCGACGCCGCAATGGATAATGTGCAGCCGGTCCCACTTCTCCGGCGGGCAGAAGATCATCGCCTGGCTCCGGCAGAAGTGGCTGATGTTGGAGACGAACAAAGCGCGTTTCAGCTTCTCATCCAGCCGCCACGTGAACGGCTCGAAGAAAATACCCGGGCCATGCAGGCTGAAGCTGAACGTAAACCCGCCCAGCTCCGCCGCAAGCATCGCAACCGTGCAGCTTGAATCCCCGAAGTGGTTATGCAGATGCGTCAACTTTTCTTTGCGCATCATCTCGGCGAGCAAACCTGCTTCGACGAAGTAGAACAGGCCGTAGAGTAAGCCCTTTATTCCCGGCTGCCGGACTTTTAATGCCAGCTTCAAGCCGCGGAAGTATCGGCCGGGCGAGCCGAACTTTAAACGAAAACCCGTCGCCATCAGTTCGCCGAACTTTGCGGGCAGAATGTAACTTGTGCGTTCGCGCTCCGCCTTCGTCTCCGGCCCAACGTTCTCATCCGCTGCCGGCTTGCGCACCGAAAACGTCTGCACATGCACGCTGGCCTCGCGCAGCGCAGCGACCTCACGCTGGATAAACGTGTCGGTCGCCCGGGGGTATTGGCCTGTCAGGTAGGCTATGCGCATGTGCGGGTTTCGTTTTCCTGATCGATGTTTGTTTCGGCCTCTGTTGTATCCTGTGGATGCGTCTTTATCTTCTCGCTTAGCGCCGCATAATCCTTGTCATCAAAGCTGCGTTTCAGCGCTTCTTCCAGATCGACCTGTTGTGTCCAGCCGAGTTCTTTGAGCTTCGCGTTGGTGTACTTCGCGGGTTTGCACCGTGCGTGCAGCGCCGCCGGCCGCAGGATGGAAGGCACCTTCGCCTGCCTGCCGAGGAACACTTTATTCACAAACAACCCGAAAGCCGAGATGAAACGCCACAGCTTCCACGACATCGGCCGTGTCTTCATCTTCGGCTTACGGTGCTTGTTGAGCACTTTGATATACCCGCGATGCGTCGGCAGGTTGTCATCAACGATGTTGTAAATCTGCCCGATCGCTTTGTCTTGCTCAGCGCAAACAACAATCGCCTCGGCGCAGTTCTCTACATACGTCAGTGGCAGGATCGTACCTCCGCCGATCACCATGCACTTATCCGCACCGAGTTCGGCGCCGATGCGGGCGGTCCACGTGTTGTCCTTGCCATACACCACACCCGGACGCACGACTGTCACCTTACCATCTTGTTCCTTGGCAAAACGGTGTGCGAGCGCTTCCTGTTCGAGCTTGGTCTGTGCGTATTCATCGCGGTCCATCGGGTCATCATCGAGCGGCGCGTTTTCATCAAGCAATGCACCATCGCGCATCTTCATGAAGCCGTAGACCGAGAACGTACTCACCGCCACCAATCGCTTGACGCCGACCTTGGCCATCGCATCCAGGACGTTCTCCGTCGTGATGACCGTCCCGGCAAACTGCGTGTAAAAATCGCCCGCCTTGCACGCCGCGTTACTCACTACCACATCGCAGCCGCGCACCAACTCGTCGAGCCCCGCCTTGCTGCGCAGATCACACCGCACGATCTCAACATTAGGGTTTTCTTCCCACCCCAGCGCTTCAATCCTACTTATCGGCCTGACCTGCGCGCGAACCGTATGCCCACGCCGCACCGCCTGTGCGACGATGTGCCTGCCGAGGAAGCCGGATGCACCTGTGACTAATAGTTTCATGCCCGGTTCTCCTCCGCCAACATCTGGTCGATCACCCGGCTTGTCCTGTCCATATCCTCAAACGTCACGGGCGGCTGCACCTCGCGATTCAATGCGTCGTAAGTCTGATCCAGAAAACGATGCAGCCCCTCGTATGGCGTTCGCTGCATCAGCTTGTTCCATAGCGTCCGGAAAGATGAACTCATCAACTGCACGCCATTAGCAAACTGATTCGTCACCGGTGACAGTTTCTCGCCGCCGGCGCGCGGTTTAAGCAGACGCATAAACGGGTGGAAAAGATCCGTCTGCACTTCGCCCTTCGTCCCACGCACCGTCACCGCAAACACATCCGGCGCCGTTCGACAACTGAAGCGTATCCGCGCGTGCTTCTCACCCGCGATCAAGATCGCATCCAGGTCGTCATACTTGAACAGATCATCATTACCATGATTTGTCCATGCGGCGCTGACCTTGTCAGGATCCGGAATGAAGTTGAGTGCCAGGTACGTCAGGTGCGTGATAAAGTCATGGATCACACCGGCCGGCAGCTTATGCGCCGGATTTGGCAGGTTACGGTCGGCAAACCTTCCGCCGTCTCGGATCTTCAACGCCATCCGCACGTCGACTTCCATCACCTCGCCCAGCACGCCGTCCTTGCGCAACCGTTCGATCTCGAGGATAGGGCGGTTAAAGCGGTAATTGTGATCTTCGACGAGGCACTTGTTCTTGCTCTTGGCGTGTTCGTAGAGCTTGACGAATTCACCGTGGCCTAGCGTGATCGGCTTCTCACAGATCACGTGCGCCCCGGCATCCAGGCAATCCATCGAGATCGGCACGTGCGTCTGAGGCGGTGTCAAGACATGCACGACATCCGGCTTCGCCTCGTCGAGCATCTGCTTGTAATCCATGTACGCCTTGGCCGCCCCGAACGACTTCGCGGCATACTCCGCGGCGGCGCGCGACAGATCGCACACGCCCACCAGATTGATAGCGGTGCTCTTCGCCAGGTAGCCGAGGTGCTCGGCCGAGATCTCGCCTGTCCCGATAACGGCAGACTTCACTTACGCTTCTCCGGTCTGCGCTTTTGCGCCTTGTGGTTTGTACTCGATTAAGGTGGCCTGCTTGCCCCGCCAGCGTGTCAGCCAGTACTTCATTTGGCCGATGGCCTCGGGGAGTTTAGCGATCGTGGTGAGTTTGGCATACGTCAACGCGTGATAGCGATCGTCGCCACGCCACAGCCGATCATTTCGGACCTTCCAAATGTGTCGCGAATAGACCACCACGCCCAGCAACAAACTCAATCCAAGCGTCGGTAACGCTAACAATAGCAGCAAAATCGGCAGGATCGCCCCGTAAAACCAGGTGTTGTAATACTGGCGGACGCAGTGTTTCTCCGGCGGCTTGCCGTGCATCGCATACCCCTCGGCATACGCCCAGCCGCCTCGCACCGATCGTTTCCAGAACTGGCTGAACTTCGTCATCTTCGCATCGTGCAGCGTCATCTCAGCGTCCAGCCGCTTCACCTTCCAGCCCGCTGCACGTATTCGGATACAAAGCTCGGGTTCTTCGCCGCAGATGAGTTTCGTGTTAAACCCGCCAGCCTGCTGGTACGCCTCGATCTTCATCATCGAATCGCCGCCACACGCCTTCGCTTCCCCGACGGGTGTATCCCATTCCATATCGCAGTGGCGGTTATACTTCGTCGCATCGGGGAAGCGTTCGCGTCGGCGTCCGCATACCACGGCGAGTTTCTCTTCACTTTCCAAAGCCTCGTGTGCCGTCGTGAGCCAGTTTTCGTTGACCTCGCAATCACCATCAACGAACTGCACATAGACAAGGTCGGTCTTCATTTCAAGAAGCCGCGAAAGCCCCGCGTCGCGCGCTCGTGCCGCGGTGAATGGAACGGATGTATCCAGATCGACGATCTCCACCCCAAGACTCTTGGCATATTCCACGCTGCCATCGGTCGAACCCGAGTCGACGTACACGACCGACGCGACGCGCGACACGATGCTCTGCAAACACAGCCGCAGCGCCGCGCCTTCATTGCGGCCGATCAAAACCGCGCCGACATCGGGTAGGGGGGTAACGTCACTCACGCTTCGGCTTCCCCCTTTTTCATTTTGATCACCGCCGGCACACCGACCGCCAGCGCACCGGCCGGCACATCCTTGAGCACGACCGCGTTCGCGCCGATCACCGCGTTATCGCCTATCGTGATCCCGCCCAGTACTTTCGCGCCTGCGCCGACGTTCACGTTTTTACCGAGTGTCGGTGCTTCGAGCGGTTTATCGAGCGTGCGGTTTCCGATGGTCACGCCCTGGCGGATGATGCACCCGTCGCCGATCTTCGCACAGCCGTGGATCACGATACCGTGCTGGTGTTCGAGGATAACGTTACGACCCAACTCGGTTGCGTAAGGCAATTCGATTCCGTAATGATTACGTATCCGCCGGTACATCATGCGGTACAACACGCTAAGCGGCGCACGCAGGAGTTTCGGTTTCACACCCATGCGCCACTGCCCGAAGCGCGCCACCGCGATCGCGCGGAAGCCCGGGCGTGTGAACTCACGACCATGGTTGTTGTAATCCTCACGGATCAGCGCGATCAGGCCGGGCATCTTGTTCTGAGGTTCAGTTGTGTTTTGTGGTTCTGTCATACCTTCGCCCCCTTCAGCATGACGCTGTGACGGACAAAGTCGAACAACAACTTCGGCGGATCGGTATCGGGCTTACGCTGGATCAAGCGTCTGAGTCTAAACGTTGCGAACGCCAGCGCCCAGACGATGTCCGCTAAGGCGGTGTAGAACCGGCCGTGGTTTTTCAGGAAGTAGCGCCTTCGCGAGTCGAACCAGTAGTCCGGCCGACGCTTCGGCTTGGTGTTCTGAACGGTTACACCCGACGCCTGGCCCACCAGGTGCACGACCCGGCTCTCCGGCACGTACCAGCAGGGCCAGCCCGCACGGTTGGCACGCAGGCAGAAGTCCACCTCCTCGTAATACATGAAGTAGCTTTCATCCATCAGCCCGACATCGTCGAACACTTGCTTGCGGATAATCATCGACGCGCCGGCAACCCAATCCGTCTGATGCGTGTCGTCCCGCACCGGCGGCGCGACGTTTTTATTTTGCAGCAGCTTCGAGACGAATCCCAGGCGCAAACCGTCATCGAGTTCCGAACCGAGGTTGTGGAAGCGGAACGCCGAACGCTGTGGCGTGCCGTCCGGGTCTTCCAGCCGGCTGCCCGCAATCCCCGCAGCGAGGTTCGTTTCCATGTATTCAAGCAGCTTCCTGACGCCGCCCGGCCGTACCACCGTGTCCGGATTCAACAGCAGCACATACTCCGGCGGATCATCGCTATTAAGCCCGACGCGGATCGCTTCGTTGTTCCCATACGCGAACCCGCCGTTACGCTCCAGCGGCATCAACTCCGCCCAGCCGCCCCAGCCGTTGTCTTCGATCGCCTGCTTGATCCGGTCCGGCGAATCATCGCCCGACTTGTTGTCCGTCACGATCACATGCACGCCGTCGAGGCCTTTCAATTCCTCGTCCAGCGAGCGCAGGCAGTCGACGGTCAGGTCGGCGGTGCGGTAGTTCACGATGACAATCAGCAGTTTCATGTTTCTCTGTTTACGGTTATTACGTTGCCTCAATCGCGGCAGCGCCGCCCGATTGTTCGGCCGTATCCTCGGTTGTTTCGTTCTGACGACGCATCGGCTGTTTTGCACGCTTACGCAGTTTGATTGCTTGTTGTCCCGCCAGCGCGCCCGCCATCAGCATGAAGACCGGGTTGGTCATCGCGTTCAGCAGGTTATCTACCATGTACAGTATCAACGTGATCGCCAGTGCCGCCGCCGGCGCTGCTTTGGGATGTGCCCACAATCGCACCGGGATCCGCCTTAACGTCAACCATACCGGCAACAGGATCACCGCCGTGAATGACACCAGGCCCACCAGGCCGTGTTGACCGAACGCGATCACCCACATCCCGTCGGTGATCGATAGATCTTTGCCCAGCCAATCATACACCCGCGAACGCCCCCAGCCCGCCCAGCCGAAGATCGGCTTCTCCAGCGCACGTTCCGCCAATATATTCTCATTGCTTATGCGTAGTTCCAGTGACTGGGCACGGTCCTCTCCGAACAAAGAGTCCGCCATCTCGACCGCATTCATCCCGTCCCACACCTGCGTCGCCCGCAGCGTCATATATGTCGGCGCCAAGATGATCAGCAGGATCACCGGCCAGCGCATCCGTGTTTTGCTCACAAAGAACAATGTCGCGAGCCCCATGAGCATCAACAACAACGATGCCATCGATTTACACCACACCGTTACACCGAACAACGGCACGATCAGGGCAAGAATCGGGACTTCGAACACACGTTTTAATGAGCCGCTGAACCAGAGCCAGACGCCGATTAACGTCGCTGTTGCCATCCACAACGCAACCATCAATCCGTGTGCCATGAACACGGTGGGGCGGTACCCGTCGCCGCGGATGGCCTGGCGAAAGTCCACGTGAGGATGCACGCCGTACATCAGGAAGTGCAACTGCGGGCTCATCTTGAATTCAAACAGACATAACGGGATATACACCAGGCCCCCGACAAAGATCCCGATCGCCAATTCACGCAACGCGTTGAGATTGGTGAAGTACACCCGGCCGATGATGTACGGGAAGCCCCACGTCACCGTTTGCTTAAGCGTCTCGCTCAAACCGTCGTACAACGGGTTTGGGATACCCGGATGCCCCCAGACGGTCGAGTCGGTATTCGTCAGCGAGCTGAACAGCGGCACGACACACCAGACGATAATCGGGATGTCGTATCGCCTGGGCCTGAACGAAAGCAGCCGTTGCTGATCGAAGATCGCTGTGCCCAGCAGCACTGCCAGGCAGGTGACTGTCATCTTGTCCAGCTCGGGCAGGCCCTGGATGATCAGCAGGTCCGGTACGGTTACCGGCAGAAACAGCCACGCGACGATGAACGCCGTGATCACCGCACGTAACGGCCTCATCGCCATAAACAGCAACAGCACGACGGGCGTCCACCCTAGCAGGCTGATGGTGACCGTGGGATACATGTAACCGTTGTGCCTCGCGTCTCTTGGATCGTCATAAGCCAAACGGGCGCACGACCGCCCGAATGCATAATACGTTCATCGGCGATCGAGGTTTCGCCCTATGGCAAAGCTTGTGGGTAACTTATCAATTCCACAGCCAGGCCCAGCCCAGGTGTACCAGATAACCCACCCCGATCCCCACCAGGACGAACAGCCCCGCCAGGGCCTCCCGGCTCAGCCGCAGCAGCCCGTGTCTGGACATCCGCCACCAGATGATTGGCAGCGAACCTAGTTCCGATAACGCGATCGCCCAGATCACCCCATGCACGCCCCCATCGATGACGACCTCACCGAAGACCAACTCCGGCAGATAGAGCCCGCCGAGATGATGGCCCAATGGGATCCCGATCAGCAGGACGATCGTCTTGCCGAGGTTCCCCGCGAAAACGCTCTTGGAATCCCCGATCGCCAGCAGGCATGAGACCGCAGCCGGCAGTGTACACGCCAATGCCACGCGGATCGCCAGGATTTGCAGTATCCAGCCTGCCGCCTCGTAAACGTCCGGATAAAGCAGGTTCACCACGTCCTGGCCTACCATCATCAATCCACCGGCCATCGGCAGCGTCAGGGCGTCCAAACGCAAGCGCACCTGGTAGTAATTCAGCTTCAACCGCTCAGGCTTGTCACGCGCCACGTGGCTGAACGCCGGCAGGAACACCAGTCGGCTCACGAAGTCGATCAACTGGTTCAACGCCTCGCTCAGGAAGTAAGCGAAACCGTAGATACCCAGGATCTTCGGCTCAACATACGCACCCAGCAGCAGTCGGTCGCCCTGAGCCGCGATAAACAGAGCCGCCGTGCTCAGGAATATCCACCTACCGAACTTCAGCAGTTCGCCAAACGACTCACGCTCGAAGAAGAACCGGTTTCCCTCGCCCGGCAACACGACATGTGTCAGCAGCATCCGCAGCCACGCCTGTGCCAGGCTGCCGCACACCAGCGCCCAGACACTCTTGAAGTACCACGCCCAACTGGCCATGCACAACACACCCATCAACTGGGCGCTGACCTCGATTACCATAATCTTGCCGACCGCCAGGTTCCGATTGGCGGTGAACAGCTTCGTAGAGTTGAATCCGCTGATCGAAGCTGTGATCGAGCCCGCACAAATCAGCGGGATCAGCCGTGGATCGGTATATACCGCCTCAGACCCCGCTTCCGACGAGGTTTCCATCAGGTGACCGATAAAGTGAACGATCGGCGATACGATCGAAATCGCGATGGTGCTCAGCATCAAACCGCGAAGCACCTGAACCGTCCAAGCCGTGTTGAAGAACTTCGGGTCATCCCCTCGTTTGTGCTGGATGATGCTCGGCCCGATCCCGATGTCCGAGAACAGTTGCAGCCCGATCAGCACGACGGTGACGACCTGCATCAACCCGAACGCCTCGGGCAGCAGCAGCCGGGCCAGGATCAGGTTGCTTGCAAAACGGATTAATTGTTGCGACAGGTTGCCGCAGAGCACAAACGCCGAGCCGCGCATCGCCAGCGACTTGACCGACTTCTTGCCCGTGGCCACCTGATCGGATGCCGATTCCGGTAAGTCCGCCGGGTCCGCCATCTCGCCGGGGGGCTCCGCGATCTCGGCCGCGCAGTCCACCGCCCCCGTGACACCCGTGTTGGCTTGGGTATCCGGGGGCGGTGCCGTTTCGGCAGGACCCTTTAGGTTGTCGTTTGTATTCCCTGGGTCCAATTCAACTCCGTTATTAATCGAAGGTCGTCAGTTCCAGCCGCTTGTCCGAGCCGGGGTAGTCCAATACGGCTCTCATCTTCAACGAGTTCGTGACCGGCTCGTCCTGGTACTGCAGGTGGCCCCATGAGCCCCACTTATCGCGACGGCCAACGTAGTTGAACAAGACATTCGCTGAGCCGCCCGCCCGCTCGAACTCGAGCATGTTCTGCAGGTACAGATCATACATCTTCGGATGATCCTGCGCCGCAATCAATGCCGCTTTGTGAGGTTTGTTCATACCGCCGTCGGACAGGTGCTGACCACCCTCGTAGGCGATGAACTTGATGTGACGGCCAAGCTTATCACTCCAGCTGCGGGCAAGATCGCCGTGCTTGGTGTAATACTTGCGGTTATCGGTCACAATACTTTCGGCCATGATGTCGATCAGGTCGTCGGCTGATGTACCGCTGGTCAGACCGCTTTCGTTCGGGATACCGAAGTAGCTGGCACAGGAGATCGCGTCGAACGTGCCGTCCAGACGGTTTACCAGGTTTTCCGTGACCCATACGTTCGCGGCCTGGCTGGCGGCGACACATACGACCCGGTCAGGCTCATCCGACCAGACCTGTCGCCAGATCTTGAAGTCACGCTTCGCGTTGTTCGCCCACATATCGAAGAAGGCGTTTGAGAAGGAGTTGTCGCCGGTGACGTTCTTGATCCACTTGTGGACCTCGAACTGGCTGTTCCAGACCTCGTTCGACCATTCCACATACACCGTGCCGTCCTTGTGCAAACGGTTCTTAACCATCTGTGCGAAGTTACGTACGTAATCGTCATCGGCATCGGCCGGCATGCAGAACCACGGGTCGGCGCCGAGCTCGTTGCACAATTCGATCATCAGCTCGATCGACACGCCGCCTCGCTCACCCTGCGTGTACCAGTCGGGCGTCACGCGGTCGGACCATACATGCTGGTTGCTGGTGTTGGTACGCTGCCAGTCCATGAAGCGCAGCGTCTTGAACGGCTTAAGCTTCTCTACAAATACCGGATTGAACTCGCTGTCGTGATCGACCAGGTCCTCGTGGATCAGTTTGACATTGCGTACGGGATTACCCGGGTTCGAGTTCTCGATACGCATGTAGATACCGGAGTTCGTCGGATTGACGTTGACTTCAATACGGCCGGCCTGGCTCGCGCCGTTCTGCGCGTCCCAGCCGAAGACGATGTCGCCTTCGCCGTCATACGTGCAGATGTACTTGCCGCCCGGGTAACGACCGTCGTGGCCGTTCATCGTGATCGTGCTTGCGGCTTCACCGCTCTGCAGGATCGGCCAACCGTTGTTGTTGGTGACGACATCGCGGCCCGCGTCGTAAGGCTGACCGCCTGTGTTCGTCGAGGTCCACCCAGCCGACTGACGCAGCACGTCGGTGAAGACCCATTCACGTGTCCAATAGGTTACGAAAGACAGGTTCATGCCCAATAGCGGGCTCTGATCCAGGTTGACCACGGTATCCGGGGCCGATGTATCACCGGTGTTGCCGCCCGTATCTCCACTGTCTCCGCCGTCAGCGGTGCTGCCGCTGTCGCTGCCGGAACCGCTGTCACTGCCGGTGCCCGAACCACCGTCACTACCACTATCGGCTACCGGGTCATTCGTGCTGCCGGTATCGGTCGTGCCATCGTCGATCGATCCGGAGCTGCCGCTGCCGCTACCGGTGTCGCCGCCGTCGACGACCGAGCCATCGTTCGTGCCGCTGCCGTAAGGATCGAGGATGACCAACTCGTGTGTACGCTTGTACACCATCTTATTGTCGACCAGGTACATCAACTGCAACTGTGCACGGCCGGGCTGAACCGCTTGCATCTGCTCGGCAGTGATGACGTATGGGTCGCCCTCGTGATCGTAGTGCGCAAACTCATCCACCATCCCCCATGTCGCCGCCGACCAGACCAGCACAAGGATGCTGGAATTCTCAGGCATATCACCGTTCACGATGTAGGGGATGTCGATACCTTCACCCAGACGGTATTCCGTCGGTGTATCGCTACGGAACTTAACCACCGGGTCGGGGATCGTGACCACATTGTTGATCGTGAAGTGGATCGTTTTCGAATCGGTCTGATCGCCGTCGAGTAGCGTCGTCACGGTCAGGGTGTACTGGCCGTTGGAATATTTGGAAGTGTCCCAGGTATTGCCGCTGCCAAGCAGGACATACGGGGCCTGTTCGGCAATGTAGGTGAGGTCTTGCGGACCACTGATGTTAAAGATGACTTCTTCAGGTGCATCACCGCTGACCGCGACTTCCACCTGAACCTGGCCGCTCAGGACCGTGCCTTCCTGAACACCACCGATATCCATGATCTTCGTGGGAACAACCTTCGGTGTATCCTCAACGATATCCTCTTCTTCGATATTCGATACGACCTGAACGTCGTAAAGCTTCTTGTACTGGATCACCGAGTTTTCGCGATAAAGCAGTTGGACCTGGATCTTGCCTTCGGGCAGCAGGTCGAGTTTGTCGGAAGTAATGACCGGGTTGGCTTTATCGACCATGTGCGCAAACGCATCGACGATCTGACGGCGGCCGTGGTCCCAGGCGATCGCAAGGATGTCGCCGTTGTTCGGGATCTGACCCTTGACATTGATATCCAGTACGTCGCCGGAACCGGTCTCGTAGATATCATCATTGCTGCTATCGAAGGTAATCACCGGCTGGGTCGAACGCTTGGCGTCATCACCCGATGACTGGTCCTCGCTGGAACCGCTGGAGGGTACGACGACCTCTTCAGGTGTGCTGTTGCTGTTGTCAGTCAGAACCTCCGTGCGGACACGTTCCTTTCGCGGGAGCTTCTGCTGCTTGATCTCGCCATGATCGACCGTGAAGTTGATCGTGACCGAATCGGTGATCTCACCGTTCTTGATCGCACGGATCTGCATCGTGTAGTCGCCTTCAGGCGAGCGGTCGGTACGCCAGAAGCGCGGCGAGCCGTTGCCGTTTCGCAGGAAGGTGTAGGGCTCTTGTCGGCGGACAGCCGTTCGGTTAACCGGACCGGTTAACGCGAAGACCACCTGGTCCGGTTGATCCGTAACCGAAACATTGATGTTTGTCCTGCCGTTGATCTTGGCCCCGAAGTCGACGCCCCTGACACGCTGGATATGTGGGTCCGCGGCCCGGGCTTCTGTCGCTGTCACCAGTAACGCCGTCAGTACCAGAAGTACCATGACGACCGGGCGGGTGATCAGTCGGCTGATCATACTGTGTTGGGTTGTGTAACGACTCATTGTTACGACTCCAATTACTAATCTTGGTGCTTCCCTGGTAGCACCGAAACGGCTATACGCAGCAGAATTGACCAATTCAGCCCATCTCCCCGCAAACGCAAGCAAGTGTCTTAGCTACATTACGTGTACCCCTTGGCTTGCCCGTCCGGCGCAATCCGAACGATCCATACAGACACAACGCCATTCTTCTGTTTATGGGACGCTGATGGGATTACCCGCCGCGCACAATCGCCCTTAGCACGACCGGCGATGGATTCCAAAACCGTCTAAGCCGATCTATCAATCCAGCAGCCGGTGGCTACAATGTGAGGGGTTGCCTCGAAACTGGCACGGATCGGCACGCCAACTTATGTGCATGCCGATTGGATGGGATTGCCTGAAGTAGTTATGGCCAGTCAGGAACACGATCCACGATCGATGAACAGGCCCGTGAACGCCAACCCGTTCCCGGTCGATGTTTCTGCCGCTATCGTCACCCATAACGCCATGCGGACCATACAGGTGTGTATGCAAGGCCTCGACGACGCCGGCTGCCCACATGACAGGATCACGGTCTACGATGTTGCCAGCACCGACCAGACACGCGACTGGCTGGCGCAGCATTATCCGGACGTTCCGCTTTACTGCCTGGAAGAAAACAACGGGCCCAACCCGGCGAGGAATCTGGCGATTACACGCAGCACGACACCCTTCGTCCTGGTGATGGACGGCGATGTGCAACTGCTGCCCGACACAGCCAACGAGCTGCACCGCGTAATCGCTAAAGACGACAACATCGCGATCGCCACGCCCGTCGTTCTCTACAGCGATCGGCCGGATACCGTCCAGTACAGCCGGACATGGATCCACTATCTTGCCGAAGCCAACGCCGAGGTCGATGACAAGTCGCTTACCCAACTGCAAGGCAGAGCCGAACGTGTCGGCCTGGCCAGCGGCTGTGCGCCTATGATCCGTGTCGACGCTGCTAAACACATCGATCTTTATGAGCCTCGCTACCTGTTCGGCAAAGAGGATGGCGAGTTCGCCTACCGCTGCACCATCGCCGGATTCGACATCATCGAACCCGCATCCGCGCAGGTCCTACACCATCATCACAAACGCGGCAGTTCGTTCTTCAAGTACCAGTTACGCAACCACTGGCACTTCATGCTCAAAGACTACGAACTCCGCACATTAATCGCCATCCTGCCCATCCTCCTGATACATGAACTCGCGCTGTTCCTGTTGATGCTGGTCATGGGAAAGCCGCACGAGTTTTTCTCAGCGATCGGTTCCTTGTTTAAACTCCTGCCCGATCTGCCCAAAGACCGCCGCAGGATTCGGCAGTTACGCAAACGCCACGACTGGCAGGTCCTGCGCGGCGATACCTTGGTGATGCCCGGCCACATCAATGAACACCCGGGCATTCTCGGCTCGTTGGCCCGTTGCTATAACGGTTTGCTCTGCGGGTATTGGCAGATCGCCCGCCGTGTGCTTTCAGCCATCAGCCGGCCATTACCCAACGATGACGGCTTACTCATGCAGTCTGATTGGTCATTCAGCCACGATGTAACGGTCGACCCACCTCAAACACGCGTGGCTTAGCGATCAGCAACGCTGCGCTTGGCGCGGGTCTTCCAACCCAGCCGATTTTAGGCCGCAAGTCTCAAACCTCGGAGCACGAGATCGCCCCACAGGGGCGCTGGAATGTAGCCACGGGTGAAGCGCAGCGCAACCCGTGGGAACCGTGTCGCACATTCAAATTCGCCCCGGAGGGGGGAAGGCGTTATCACCGTCGCCCCTCCGGGGCGAAGCATATTTATCTGTCCGTTATCCACGAGTTACGCTGCGCTCCACTCGTGGCTACAACCGTATACCCCTTCGGGGTGTTGATCTTCCACAACGGCATCTGTTCACGTGCAACGAGAGTCTCATCCGTCATTGCGCCGAGCGCAGAACGCTCTATCGCCCTGCAGGGGCGCTGGAATGTAGCCACGGGTGAAGCGCAGCGCTACCCGTGGTAGCTGTCGTGTTTTTGTAACTTCACCCCGGATGGGATGAATGAGGTTGTATACGCTACCGCTTTGCGCTCGAAGTTCAGCTTGGTCAGGAGCCACTCGCCATAAACGCAGACCTACATGCATCAACCGGGATCGACGGGGTCTGCATCATTAAGGAGGTCGTCTACATCAACCCGACAAGTTTAAACACCAACTGTGCGGCAAAGGTCATGAAGATCAATGCCACCGGATATGCCGCGGCATAACCCACGACGGGGGACTGTGCTTCCGTCTTGGCGGTGATAGCGCCAAGGCCCGGTGTCGAGGTCATGCCGCCGCAGATCCCGCCGAGTGTGGATAGCAGATCGAGCTTCAGGAAGTAACGTGCGATCGGGTAGGCCGCGATCATCGGCAGCAACGTCGCGCCCATGCCGGCAAGGAACAACGAAACACCGTGCTGCTGCAACACTTCAACAAACGTCCCGCCGGCTTTTACGCCCGCCGACGCAAGGAAGAACATCAACCCGATGTCCGTCAGCAGGTGACGACTCGGTGGCGGCATATACCCACGCACCGGTCCCAGTTTCCCGAAGTGACCCAGCAGTAACGCGACCATCAACGGACCGCCCGCCAGGCCCAGCGATAACGTCCCGCCTGTCGGCAGCGGGATATCGATCATCCCGACCAGGATCCCGATGATGATCCCGAAACTCATCGACGCGATATCCGTTATCTCTAACGCACGCGGGCTGTGCCCGGCCGCCTTGGCGAACGATTCGACGTTCTCCTGTCGGCCAACCACCGTCAGTGTGTCCGCGGGTTGTAAAACCGTTGCGGCGGTCGGTACAAACGAAACGTCCTGCCGTGTTACTCGCGAAATCACCACGCCGTGCTGACCTAACAGCTTGACCTCTCCCAGCGGTCGACCCAGCATCGATTTGGCTGTGACCACAACCAGTTGACGCTCAAATTCCGCGTCCATGATGAACTTGCGATCGGAACGCCGACCCAGCAGGTCCGTCACGCTGGCCGCGATGCCGTTCTCCGCAACGACGACGACGTGGTCGCCTTGTTGGAACACGTAATCCGGATCAATCGGCACCAGACGCTCATCAACCAGCAGACGGGTGATCGCAGCGTTGGAATTCTGGATAAACGGGATATCACGCGGCGCACGCCCGACGATCACGGGATTCACGATCTCGACCAGCATCCGATTGATGTGGCGCTTGCCCGACGCACCGGTTTCATCATCATGGATCGTTGAAACATCCTGGCCAAGTAACCTCGGCAGCAGTTGAACCAGCATCACCACACCGACCACGCCGAACGGATACGCAATACCAAACCCGACGGCTACCGATGAGTCGTGCCCGGCTGTATTCACCGCCGCGGCAAGCGCCGGCGTACTGGTTAACGCGCCGGCAAACAGGCCGCTGGTCAGGTCCGCCGGGATGCCAAACAAAAACGCGCCACCGTAGGCCGCCAATGCGCCCAAGGCCACGATGATCGTCGAGAGGATCGCAAACTGTTTGCCTTGCTGGCGGAACATCACAAAGAACTTCGGGCCCGCCGCCAGACCCACGCAGTAGACAAACAGCACCAGCCCCAGATTGCCTACACTCGGTGGCAACGGTAAACCAAAATGGCCCGCGATCAACGCCGCGAACAACACGCCGCTTGAACCCAGCGACATCTTCGCGATCTCGACCTTACCCAACAGCAGACCGACCAGCAGCACGCCGAACAGAACGAACAACGGCTGATGCGCCAGCATATCCATGAACCCGGAGGACGCCGCCGGCTCCTCCGCCGCCGCAGCGCCCATCAGCAGCGGCACCGATAACACAAGCAGCAACAAAGCCAGGGGGGACAACTTCGAGGACATCTGACAACCAACTCCTTGTTAGTGCTTCCAGCGTCACGCGCTGAAGCAGCAAACACAAGCACTTCTAATCCCCACGGTTCACCCGTTCCTTCATCCCGCTACCAGCTTACGCTGGATAAGGCCTGGCAGACATAACATCGCCGCCATGGCTGTTTTCGTGGTACTCTCGCTTTAGCTGGGGGCCAACTAAGGTGGGCTTATTGTGGGGAGCAACATTATACCAATGAGTCCCGTTTATAACCAGTCAAAGCACAGGTAAACAGACATTATTCACAGCCATATCGGCAACCTGTTTACTTCTGCGCAAAAAGTACGCACGGAAGTTAATACTTCTTAAACACAATTAGAATCAGGCTAATCTGGGAAAACTGCGCCGAGAGCTATTGCCTACTGACCGGCCTTGCGGTCCTTGAGAACCTTCGCCGGAACGCCGCCGACGATGTGGTACTCCGGCACGGATTTTGTTACCACCGATCCCGCCGCCGCCACCGAGTCGCGACCGATCGTCACGCCGTCCAGCACCGTTACGTTCGCGCCTAACCAGCAGTGCTCCTTGATGTCGATCCCGCCTTTTTCAATTAAAGGCTGATCCAGGATCGGGATATCCACACGGTCCAGCCCGTGGTTACCCCCTGCGATCAGGTAACAATGCCCCGCGATCAGCACGTTCTCGCCGACAGTTAACAGTGTTTCACTGATCAGCGTGCAGTTGACGGAGATGTTCACCTTATCCGCCAGCCGGATCGACCCACCCTTACAGCTAAGGATGCTGTTGCGTCCGACGATCGAACCCGAGCCGATCTCGATACTCACATCCGATTCGCCCTTGCCGTCCAGCACCGCATTGTCATCAATGATTACATTGTCGCCGAACCTGATCCGGTGGGGGTGCCTGATCGTCACGTTCCGCCCGAACACAACCTTCCGCCCGCACTTTCCGAACATGTGCTTATATAGCTTCTGCCGAAGCACCAGCCCCAGCGCCCCCGGGATCGACCCGAGGATGCCGGTCAGCAATTCATACTTCAACAGGGCAAGTATCGACGGCTTACCCACCGTCAACGCCATGTACTTCTTCAGCGCCGACCCTTCCGTGTCCTTCATCATCCGCCGGACCTCGGAGTCGGCATCAACGACGGTCGTCTTCCCCGCCATCTCAGCCGAAGGCCGGGCGTGTTCACTTTCCTTTGTGGATTCGCTCATGCGGATTCCTTGTCAATGGTCTTCGGAAGGCTATACATCGGCATTCTACCGCCTGTGATCCTAACCACCGCCCATCGTTCTGATTCAACCGCGACCTCCGATAACATAGACCGCAACGCCCAGCACTTCACGCATCAAGACCGCTGACCATCGGAGCCTGCGGTATGATAGTCAGACCGTATTAACCCGAGGGACTCAGAGCATGGCCGCTCCGAATGACAACCGCATCTCTGCCAAGTGGCTGATTCTGATGTTCCCGGCAGTGCTGGTCGGCCTGCTGCTGCCGCTGTATCAGAACTACCGGCAAAATGGTTATGTCGAAACGAGCGAAGTCGTCATAAGCATCGTGGTCGGCTGCTTGTTCTTAACTGGTGGTGTCCTTCTCCTGTGGTGGCGGAAAAAGAACGCCGGCAGGCAGCGCGACGAAAGTGAATTGCCTTGGCACGAGTCGCGCGTATTTACGGACTTCTACTACATCCTGATGGCATTTGTTTTTTTCTTAATCGTCGGGATCAACCTATACGTATCTGCTCTCCAGGTCATGCAGGGTATTCGATATGAAGGCCCAATTATGTGGTTTTGGGTAGCCGTGGCATTGCTGATCGGCTGGATCGAGTATCGCTATTGGTTTCGCGGTGGCCGTGGAAAAGTCCTCATCGATAAACGACGCAAGCACGGCCTGTGCATCGGCTGCGGTTACAGCCTCAAACAACTGACAAACGAAAACTGCCCGGAATGCGGCCTGCCGATCAGTAGCTCAACGCCTCCAGCCAACGAGGGCCTTCCCGAACAGCAAACGCAATCATTAATAGACCTGTACGCCGATTCGCACGGCCCGCTCAGGTACTTCCGCTTCGATATAAGCAAAATCAGCATGAGGGAATGCTACAAAAGCTGTGGCAGCTTCCTGATTGCACTGGTTTTTCTCTGGCAAAGAAAACGAATGAGCCGAAGCCCCGGAACATGCTACATCTCATGCAAGCCGGACCCGGATCATCTCATACTGCCGGATCATTTACCCGACGAGGTCAGGAAGCTGATAAACGATCGCACCCGGGGCTGGTCGGGCGCTGGATTCGTCGATCCATTTTGCATCTTCCCGCCGGGGCAGCGCCCACAGATCGCAACCATTGAAGTCATTCATCGTCACGAAAACAATCAATATTACCTGCGCAGCACCATCTCGCTTGGCATTCACCACGAGCTAGCTTCAACCGATCTGGTCTCACAGCACCAGGACAGCCGCTTCACGGTTACTTCCTCCATGAGGAAGTTGCACGCGATGCCGACAGATGTCGAAGAACACGTGATCCCAAACGCGGATGTTTTCAAGCTTCATAAAGCTCACAAGCAGCGGCTGGATGCTCTTGATACACAAGTAAAACCGATCGATAGCCGGGAAACACTGCTCGCGATGATGAATCAGCTTTCAGAACTTCAAACAGCCTACCAGCTCGAACGCGGCATGATCGCCGAAGTGACCCGTGACGAATACCTCGCCCATACCGAGCAGTTATCAAACGCGAATTAACCCACCGCAGCGCCCTTGCCCAGCGCCACCAGCCCCGCATACATCCCGACAACCAGCAGTAGCAGCAGAATCCCCGCGGGCACCGCTGCCCTCGACCACGTCATGTCAACCGCGTTCTCCTCGCCCACCGCCACGATCGGCCTCGGCGGGAAGAACAGCTTCGACAGAATAGTCATCAGGATCAGCATGAATACGAAGTTGGCAAACGTGAAGTGCAGCCAGTGCAAGCCGAACGGGATCTTGCTTGTGTCAAACACAACAAAGTAAGACTGGATCGCGATGCCGGGAACCATCGAAATCAACGCCGCTCGTCCGGAGATGAATGTCAGGAATATACCGGCAAACGTCAGCGCGGCCATCGGCGTGGCCATCCCCGAGCCCACCTTTTTCATGACCGCGAATAAACCTTCGCCAAACAAACCGATCAACGGCGCCACACCAATCGCCACAAACATCAGGACCAGGCCGACGATCTTGCTTGCAAGCACAGCTTCGCTATCCGGGGCGTTCTTGCGGATCGCTTTCTGATAAACGTCCAGCCCGAACATGGTGGATGATGCATGCAATGCACTGTTAAACGAGCTTAAGACGGCCCCCAGCACCACCGCCGCAAAAAATCCGTTCAGCCAGACAGGCAAGACCTGCTTGACCAACTCGGAATACGCATCGTCTGATTTAGACAGGGTCGCAGGATCGAGCAGGTGATACGCCACCAACCCCGGCAGCACCAGGATCGTAACGCCTACCAGCTTTAAGAATGCCGCAAACAAAATACCCTTCTGCCCGTCCTTCATGCTCTTGGCGCCGAATGTCCGCTGCACGATGAACTGGCCCATGCACCAGTAACTGACATTGATCAGCAGCATCCCCGTGAACAACGCGGAGAACGGGACCGCTTCATCATTGCTCGGGTCCGCCAGCGGCGAAAGCCGTTCCGGCTCCACCGTCGCCAGGATATGCAGCCCCTCGAAAATACTGCCTTCCCCCAGCTTGGCTAACGCTAAAAACGGGATGATCATCCCCCCGATCAACAGGCCGACACCGTTGATGGTGTCTGACACCGCCACCGCCTTTAATCCGCCAAGTACCGAGTACGCGCCGCCGAGCAGCCCGATCGATAGACACAGGATGTATAGCGTCACGGTTCGATTCAGACCCAGGGTGTGGCTGATATCAAAAAAGTTGTCAAAAAATAACGCACCGGAATACAACACAAATGGCAACGCCCCGGTGATGATCAGGAACAACGTGGCCGCCGACAATGTCACACGGATCCCGCTGCCGAAACGCATCTCGATGTACTGAGGGATCGTCGAAATGCCCCGCCCCAGGTACCTCGGCAAAAAGAACCACGCCATCGCCACCATCGCCACCACCGCCACGACTTCCCACGCCATCACCGAGACACCGTTCGCGTAAGCCCCGCCGTTCATCCCCACCATCTGCTCGGTCGAGATGTTCGTCAGGATCAAAGAACCCGCGATCACGATCCAGCTCAGGCTCCGCCCGCCCAGGAAGTACCCCGTGCCGTGCGACAGATCTTCCTTACGCGTCTTCCACCACGCGATGACAGCCACCAATGCCGTGAAGAAAACAAACGTTACGATCGCCAGTGAATCCATGCCGGGCTCCAAGTGTGTTACGTCTTAACCGATTGCCTGCATTTACACCCTCTCCCCCTGGGAGAGGGCCGGGGTGAGGGCCGAAGTCTTTATGCCCTCAGTATTGATGTTTTCATTTTTAGATAGTGAAGCATCTCAACGACCTGCACCTCGCTGCCCACTGCTTCCGGGGGTGCCGAAATCCGAAACTTTCCAATCCTTCACCCACTCAATCACCGGCTTGCCGTCCTTAATCACCAGGGGCAACCACATGTACCGGCTTGTCTTCAATTCCCTTGGCTGCCAGATGTCGAACATCGCGATGAACTTGCCTTGACCCTCGTACCCCGGCGCGGCAAACACGTGCGTGCTCTGTCCGCCGAACGTGCGGTCCGGGCCCATTTCGTTGTACGTGTTCACCCCGCCCACGCACGGATTGCCTAAAGGCTCCCACGGCCCGAGCATCGACTCCGCCACGAAAGACCTCGCCCGGTTCGGCGCCCAGCCCGTCAAACCCGACGCGATCATGTAATACTTGCCCTCATGTTTAAACACAGCCGGCGCTTCGTTGCGCCCGTCCGGCTGAACACGTGCAAACTCACCGCTGAAGCTCAAGTAATCATCCGTCAGCTTAGCGATGTGCAGCGTGACATTCTCTTCTGAAGAATGGATGTGATACGCCGTACCGTCATCGTCTTTAAACAGCGTCATGTCACGCGCCATCTGCCCGATGCCCAAGTCACGCATGAATATCTCACCGACGATCCGCTTCTCGCGATCATCCGCCGCATCGTTAATGATTTCGTTCCATCGCCCTCGTTGATGAATGCTTTCGATCGGCGCGTTCACCGGGATCTTCCCGACGTGCGGCCGGAACGAACGGATGTACTCAAACGGCCCGGTAGGGGAGTCCGACACAGCCACGCCCGTCCGCGCCGCCCAGTAGCCGATCCCTTCAAGCTCCAGGTGGAACCACATCACGAACTTGCCGGTCTTATCGTTGTAGATCACCTTCGGTCGCTCAATATTGCTCTGCGGCGTCAGGTCCGTGCCCGGGTCGTGCGAACCCGCCAGCACCACACCATGCGGCTGCCAGTTGTAAAGATCCGTCGACGAGTAGCACCGCACGCCGACCTCGCCGAACCCGCGCTGCTCGCCGTACCAGTAGTAGACGCCCTCGTGCAGCATAATCCCACCGCCGTGTGCCTGGATGTGCTCGCCTTCGGTATCAAGCCATTGCTCGGCGCCCGGATGAAACGCGTCATACTTCTGGGCAATCGTACATGCAGGAAACAATGTAATAAACAGCAGGAATACAGCAGTGGTGGCGATTCGCATCACGAATAATCCCTCTCGAACGCGGGGGCAAAATTTCCAGGTCCATCCAAGCGCCAGGCCGATCGGCCTGAGAATCGCCGCATTCTACAGGATTTATTGAGAATTAACAGTCTCAAGACACCGCAAGTGCCCCCTTTCTCGCGCCCACACGCGGATTCACACCCACCGCCGCCCATTATCTTGCAAAAAGACATGAACTTTGGGTTTTGCAATGTAATTACATTTCGTAACCCTGTCTTAATTTACCCAGTTTAACCCACGACGAACGAACGTTTGCGGGAGCCATCGGCAGAGTCTTCGCCCCGCAAGGGCGCCGGGTTGTAGCCATGGGTGAAGCGCAGCGCAACCCGTGGAAACCGTGTCGTCCATTGTTGCTCGCCCCGGCGGGGCGAAGGGATCGTTTCCGTCACCCCTCCGGGGCGGTGTATCTCTATCGCCTCGTTATCCACGAGTTGCGCTGCGCTCCACTCGTGGCTACAACCGCTTACCCCTTCGGGGTGTCAAGCCGGAATCGGCGGGGTCGATAGAACTTTGCCAGGCTCGAATAAACGTTAATCGCTAATCGCTGATCTGTAATGTGGTCAACCTCATACCTTCCGCCTCAGCGATTAACGATCCGCGTTTACACATCAAACACCGTGACGCTCGCCATTTATCTCACGCCAGCGCTCGGCGCGGGTCTCCCGACCCCGCCGTTGGAATTGACCGAAGGTCTCCAAGTTTTTCTGCCCGCCGTACTCCCGGAATCACTGAATCATAAATGTGGATACCACCAGCCACTTACCCGCATCGTTCTGATACAGCCGGATCCTCGCCTGGCATGAGCCTGTGTTTTCCCATTCACAATCCATCGTGACTTCGGTCTCGGGGCCGTACGTGCCCGTGGGGAATTGCTGGACAGCTTCCACTTCATAGGATTCCAAATGTCCGCATATCTCGCCCATCCCCTGCATGACATCAACCATCTTCACGCCCAGTTTCTGTTCCAGTTGATCTAGTTGAGCATAGTAGGTGCGGTAGGCTTCATCTCCCCGGCCTTCTCCTACCATTTCAAGCAACCTGACCGCTGTGCCCACCGCATCGAGCTGCTCTTCAACAGGTTCGCGTGCAGGCTCTACCCGCGCAGGTTGGGATGGCCCACGCTGGAGTTGTGCGTATTGAGTTTGTTCTGCGTTTGCTTGTACAGGATGCAGGCGGAAGGCAACAACACACAGGCCAATAAAGGTGATCGCCAAAAGTACGAGTACGGTGTGTGCCAGTAACTTGCTATCGGTATTCTTTTTTGCCATGGTCCCCACTTAGAAGTAATCGCCGGATCTTTACGCCTGTTTTCGACGAAACTCTATTGAAACCTTAAATTTACGACTCTCCTCATATCCGTGTTCATCCCTGTTCCACCACGAAAATCCTTGTCTACCCGCCCGCAGCGTTTTACAATTGTTTTGTATTTCCTACATCTGAGCCGGCTGGATGTGCCAGCGGGGCGGCGGCACGGTTTTGTCTTATGGACTCTAACCGGAGCTTCTCCATGTCACGTACCACGCGCTTATCAGGTTTCATCCCGCTTCAGTTATTGACGCTGTGCCTGATCGTACTGTTTGCTCAACCCGCATCGGGCTCGATTATTATGACGGCCTCCGGGCATCTGGAGTTGGAACTGGACCCGTTCTTCAGCGGGTTTGACTCGCAGACACTTACCACTTGGATCGGCTTTTCCGGCAAGAGCAGAACACTGGTTGGCAGCTCGTATTCGGTAGGCGGGGTGTGCGTCGGCGATTACAACCCACAATGGAATGATCCTGGCGAGATGTGGTTCACAACATACCTGTCTGCGCATACAAGTGATGCACCGGACGGTGGGGGTGGGCATGCACGGGTTGATCTGAACCTTAAATCGCAGGCCGCATTCTATTACCGCCTGGAAGCGGTACTGCTTGAAGATCCGATGGGCAGTTTTTCGGTTTCTTTCAACGGCCAAAGCGCCACAGCCACCTATGACTTTGCAGAGGGATTCCCGGCCGGCAGCTTCCCACTGATCTATAAAAACTTCGGTGGTACCTACTTTCCTGTTGGTTGGGATACGTATGTGATTGAAGGCTTCCTGCCAAAAGGTTCATACGATTTATCTGCGGTAGCGGGCAGCACCCTGTACCACGAATTCGGTCAGGGTTCGTCCGGCTTGGTCAGCCTGCTCATCCAGTTGCAGGGCGACACCGACATGGACGGCTACGTCGGTCTGGATGACCTCGACACGGTGTTGTCGCATTGGGGTCAGCATGTACCCGTAGGCCAGACGCAGTTTGGCGATGTGAGTCACGACGGCTTCGTCGGTCTGGATGACCTGGACCTGGTGCTGGACAACTGGAATGCAGATGTCACAAAGGGGTCGATCATTGTCCCCGAGCCGACGGCGTTAAGCCTGCTGGGCGTGGTATACTTAGGGCTCATTTGCGGGCGTGGTGTGAGTCAAAGGCAACGTGCCTGAACCCATCTGTCCGCACAAACACCCAAGCGGACGGTACGCGGATGCAGCAAACAGAAGCGCAATCGCGCGGCGACAGCGGGGCGGTGCTCGTTGATACGCATGTCCATCTGTATGACTGCTACGACCGCGCCCTGTTTTTTGATAGCGCTTACGCAAACTTTCAATCGGCTGCGTCGACGCTGGGCGTGGCCGGCGACGTGATCGGCTGCATGATGTTGACGGAGACTTCGCGCGACCACGCGTTCGAGTCGCTGATCGCCCAGCACGAACTGGACGGCGGACGCTGGCGCTTCCACCCCGGCGCCGATAGCCGATCGCTGCTGGCAGCGCGTGACGGCAAAGATGCGCTGATCGTCATCGCCGGCAGGCAGATCGTTACACGCGAAGGCCTTGAAGTACTGGCGCTGTGCTGTAACGAACAGTTCAACGACGGCAGGCCCATCGAACACAGCATCGAGAAGGTCATCGAGGCGGACGGTCTGGTCGTGCTGCCCTACGGCGTTGGCAAGTGGAGCGGGGCCCGCGGATTAATGATTGATAAATTGCTGGACGGCCCGCTGGCCAGTCGGTTATTGTTAGGCGACAACGCCGGGCGGCTGGCGATGGGCGGTGAACCGAAGCAGTTTGCCCGGGCAAACAAGCAAGGCATCTGGGTCTTGCCCGGCACCGACCCGCTGCCGTTCGCGGATGAAGCGAGGTCGGCCGGCCGATACGGGATGCTGATCAAGGATCACGTGAACCGCGAGCACGCCGCAGACGGGATCAAGCAGTGGATACAGGCGGCCTCGGCGCAGCCAATGGTCTACGGCCGAACGGACGGACCCGTACGGTTCTTCAAAAAGCAAGTCAGGATGCAATTGCGAAAACGGCTCGGTAAGCGTTGAGCTTGTGGCGCGGATCGATACGAAGTCCTTCGGAGGTGGGAGATCGACTTCAACGACAGACAAAACGAATCCGGGCGATGGGCCACCAACCTCAGGTTTACGGATCGCCCGATGGCTTGGGCAACTTCCTGAAGCTTCAGATCGGGATGCAGGTGCGGAACCTGGTCAAACGACCGGTGCGGCGGTGAGCAGGGCGGTAAAACGGGCGAATTATCGGACTTGTGAATCGGCTTCGGTTGAAGTCCTTGTCGGGCCGATGATTAGGGGCAGAACGGTGGTTATCGTGACGATAATCCTGCTTACGGGGTTGGCAAGCCTGTACGCTCAACCGCGCTACGATTAGAGCGGATCAACTTTGAGCGTAACTGGATGGGTGCCACACTTTGACTCCGCAGGAGCAAAGTGTGAGGGCAACAGCACACCTTGTCGCTACGCGATCAAGATGTGGCACCCGATACACCGGAAGTTGATCCGCACGAGTAACGAAAGGCCGGGGACGCTGGAGCCGAACGCTTGAAGATCCTGTTCCTTGCACCACAGCCGTTTTTCACCAACCGGGGGACGCCGATCGCCGTACGTGCGGCGCTGATCGCGTTGGCGGAGCAGGGGCATACGATCGATGTGCTCTCGTACCACGAGGGCGAAGACGTGCGGATCGAATCTGTGACGCACTACCGCACGGCAAGACCCCCGGGTGTGAAGAAAGTACCGATCGGCCCGAGCTGGCAGAAGGCGCTGTGCGACGTGGCGATGCTGTTCAAAGCAGTATCCATGGCCCGGCGCAACCGCTACGACGTCGTCCATGCCGTCGAAGAATCCGCGTTCATTGCCTGGCTGATCCGTCTGCTGTTCGGCGTGCCTTACATCTTCGACATGGACTCGCTGATGAGTCTGCAGATCGAGGAGAAGAACGCGCTGTTTAAGCCGATCGCCTGGGTGTTTGGCTTCATGGAACGCCGCAGCATCAAGCGCTCCGAAGGCGTCCTCGCCGTTTGCCCGGCCCTGGTCGATGTTGCGATGAAGCACCACCCAAAGCAGAACGTCGCGCTGTTGCCGGATATCCCCTTCACCGGCAACGACGAAACCAACCTGCCGCAGTCACTCATGCAAGCCAGCGGCATCAGGCTGATGTACGTCGGCAACCTCGAGAGCTATCAAGGTATAGACCTGATGCTCGATGCGTTTACGCAGGTTGCGGATAGACACCCGCAGGCCGTGCTGCTGATCGTCGGCGGATCGGACGAGCACATCGCCAAGTACAAAGCCAAAGCAAGCACGTTGGTTGAGCAGGGGCGTGTCGTCTTCGTTGGCCCCGTGCCGATCGACAGCCTCGGTATCGTGCTCAGTTACGCGGACATCCTCGTTTCTCCGCGCACACAAGGGAACAACACACCAATGAAGGTTTATAGCTACCTGCAATCCGGCAAGCCGGTGGTGGCCACCAGACTCTTCACGCACACGCAAGTGATGAACGACGATGTCAGCGTGCTCGTCGAGCCTGAAGCGGCTGCGATGGCAGAAGGCATGACGAAGTTGATCGCGTCGCAAGAAGAGCGTGAGAAGATAGGCAACGCTGGCAGAGCGTATGTTGAAAAGGAGTTCAGCGAACAGCGTTTCCGCCAGCGTTTACACGACTTTTACCTTACACTACCCGGCATGGGACGGCCGGGTGAAGCATCCGACCGGCAAGCCGAAGTCGCCTAAGGGCAGGCGACAAAGCTACGACTTCTCCCAAGTGGGGCAATCAGGAATTAATCATGCAGGTATTGGTAACAGGTGCTACGGGTTTCACTGGCGGTCGGCTGGCGGTCTCGCTCGCCCAGCGCGGTGACCAGGTGCGCGCCCTGGTGCGCAAAGGTTCGGACACCTCTTTCCTGCAGGGCCACAACATTGAATTTGTCGAAGGCGACATCACCGATCAGGACGCTGTCGAACGCGCCGTTCAGGGATGTGAAAAGGTTTACCACATCGCCGCGTGCTTCCGCACCGCCGGCCACCCCGATAGCTACTATCACGATGTCAACTACTCCGGCGCGCTATACGTCCTCGATGCCGCGAAGAAGCACGGCTGCGAACGCGTTATCCACTGCAGCACCATTGGTGTGCACGGCTCCGTCAAGAAGATCCCTTCCGATGAGACCGCGCCCTATTCACCTTGCGACATCTACCAGGTAACCAAACTCGAAGGCGAAAAACTCGCCATCGAACGCCAGAAGCAAGGCCAACCGATCTCGATCTTTCGACCCGCAGGCATCTACGGCCCGGGCGACATGCGCCTGCTCAAACTCTTCAAAACCATCCACAGCGGTCGCTTCCGCATGGTCGGCCACGGCTCGGTGAACTTCCACATGGTTTATATCGATGACCTGGTCGACGGTATCACACTCTGCGGCGAAAAACCGGAAGCGCTCGGTGAGACGTTCATCCTCTGCGGTCCGGATTACGTGCCGTTGAAGAAACTCGTCAAACTCGTCGCCGATGCAGTCGGTGTCAAGGCGCCGCGCGGCCACATCCCGCTCGCGCCGGTCTACGCCGCCGCCGTGATGTGCGAAGCGGTATGCGTCCCGTTACGTATCGACCCGCCACTGCACCGCCGACGCGTCGGCTTCTTCACGAAAAACCGCTCGTTCACCTACGCCAAAGCCGAACGCGTCATCGGCTACCACCCCAAGGTCGACTGCGCCGAAGGCGTCAAACGCACCGCCCAGTGGTACTTTGAAAACGGCCACCTCAACGACACCCGCGACACCCGCAAAGCCTCCTGATCGCCTCACTTAACAAGTAACATCGTTACCCACCGCGCAAGTGCAGTTTCACTTGTTTCATCGACTATTTCAGGCCAAATCGCGCCTTCAGTTGGCTATCATGCATACAGACTCTCGCACCGCTTCGATGCCGTGCGTCATCCACCGCATACAATCCTGTGAGGCGATCCATGTCACGATTACCGCGTACGATCTCTCTGCTGCTGCTCGTTGTCTTTGTCTGCATCAGCAGTACACGCGCAGTTGCGCCGCAAGAAGATGCCTTCAGTTTCCTGAGCGCCAAAGACACCATCATCGTCGATGAATCCGGCAACCAGGTCGTCCTCAAAGGCTGTAACCTCGGCAACTGGTTCCTGCTCGAGATGTGGATGCTCGCGGTCGATCACGGTCAGTTCGAAGATCAATACAGCTTCGAGAAGAACCTCGCCGACCGTTTCGGTGAATCCGAAAAGAATCGTCTGATGGAACTCTACCGCGAGAACTGGATCACACCACGCGACTTCAAAATCATCAAGTCCTTCGGCTTCATCGTCGTCCGCCTGCCATTTAATTACCGCCTGCTTCAAGACGAAGACAAACCATTCGAACTCAAGAAAGATGCCTTCAAATGGCTCGACCGCGCCATCGAAATGGCCGAAGCTGAAGGCATCTACGTCATACTCGATATGCACGGCGTCCCCGGCAGCCAAAGTATCGACCACCCCACAGGCCGCACGGGTCAAAACAAAGTCTGGGATGAAAACCTCTCCTTCGGCAAACAGACCACCTGGCTCTGGGGTAAGATCGCACAACGCTACCGCGGCCGAAAATCCGTCGCAGGCTACGACGTCATCAACGAACCCTACGGCGACTTCAGCGCCGACGTCCGTCCAGATCTCTTCCGCGTCTTCAGCAACATCTACGACGCCATCCGCGAACACGACAACCGCCACATCATCTGGGCACCCGCGCCTATCTGGGGCGGCCACGGCTTCTACGGCAAACCCGCAGAACACGGCTGGACAAACGTCGGCTTCACAGAACACCACTACCCCGGACTCTTCGGCAGCGAAACCAGCAAAAGCACGCACGGCAAATTCTTCGCCCGCACCATCCCCGCAAAACAAGCCGAAATCGAAGAAGCAAACGTTCCGCTTTTCATCGGTGAATGGAACCCCGTCTTCGAACACCTCGGCGGCGGCGACCTCATGCGGATGTACTTCGATGAGTATGGCAAACGCGGTTGGGCAGCCACCATCTGGTCCTACAAAATCCTCCACAACGAAGGCGGCGTCATCAAAGACAACTGGTACATGGTCAGCAACGCCGAAACGCTCGATAAACCAAACTTCGAAACCGCATCGATCGATCAAATCGAAGCCTACTTCAAATGGTTAGGCACGATGAAGTACATCATCGATGAGCCGATGCGCAAAGCACTGACGCGTCCCGACCCCGTGGTGATCGACTTGCCGAAGCCGCCGCCCGTGTTAACTAAACCGCCGCACACCGATGAGTGGAAAGGCTGGACCGCCACCGACATCGACAACGCCAAGCCCGGCGGTATGCACGTCATCAGCGATAACCAAGTCACCATCTACGGCGGCGGCGGCGACATCTGGAACCAGGCCGACCAGTTCCGCTTCGTCTCGAAGAAAGTCGCCGGCGACTTCACACTCACCGCCACACTCAACAGCCTCGAAGAAACCAACATCTACGCCAAGGCCGGCCTGATGATCCGCAGCGACCTCTCACCCAATGCCGCACACGTCCTGCTGCACGCCTTCCCGAGCGGCGAAACCGCCTTCGGCTGGCGCGCTAAACCATCCGACGCCATGCAGGAAACCCGCGGCCCCGAACTCACTTTCCCCATCACCCTCCGCTTGACGCGCAAAGGCAACACCGTCACCGGCGAATACAAGCTGGACAACAACTGGCACCCCCTAGGCCAACCCCTCACCCTCCCCGCACTTTCAAACACCGCCCAGGTCGGCCTCGCCACCCTAAGCCACGACAACGCCGTCCTAACCACCGCCAAATTCAACAACATCAACCTAACCCACCGCCACCAGCGCTAACACATTTTGGCGTAGTCGATTGGTTGGATCGAATGGCTCTATCCCCTCTCCCCCCGGGAGAGGGTCAGGGTGAGGGCCGTCCCACCCGACGTCTCAATTATTTGCCATAGATAAACACAGATAAACACGCATAAAGACAACACAATCGTTGCCTTTCTTCTTATCCGTGTTCATCGGTGTTCATCTGTGGCTAATCTCTTCTCTAAGATTTCATTGCAATCGCAAATTACATTGCACTTGCCCCTACATCTCACATCCGCCTCCGCCTAAGATATCCCCACAAACTCCGACCCGTTATCAATCGAGGTTAACGCGATGCATCGTTCTATTGTCTGGCTGTCGTCCCTGGTGGTTCTTGTCATACTCACCGCCGCCACCACAACAACCGCCAAGACCGAACAGCCCGAACCCGTCAAGGGCCAACTCTCTTATCGCTTCTCCGACGGCTGGGAAGAATGGCCGGCCGACAAACGCGAGATGATCAAGAAAGCTATGAACGAAGCCGTCGCGCTCTATAACAAGCACGCACACTTCAAGAAAGAACTGCGCATCACCTACAGCCCCAGCACGCCCACCGCGGATGCAAACTACAACGGCCACATCCGCTTCGGCGGCTCCATCAATTCACGCGTCGCCCTGCACGAGATCGGCCACACCCTCGGCGTCGGCACAACACAACAGTGGCAGGATTTGATGAAAGATAAACTCTGGACAGGCCCCAATGCTGTGACGCTTGTCAAACAATTCGACGGCCCCGACGCCGTCCTCCACGGCGACCGCCAACACTTCTGGCCCTACGGACTCAACTACGATAAAGAAGACGGCCCCGAGCAACGCATCCGCCACATCAAAATGGTCGAAGCCTTAGCCAAAGACATGAACCTCCCCGTCTTCATGCCCGAAGAAGAACAACAACCCCCCAAACGCGGCGCAGACCGTTGATATGAATTGAATACAACTGAATCGGGTGCCACGTTTTGACCGCGCAGCGGCAAAGCGTGTTGTGACAAAGCACACTTTGCTCCTGCGGAGTCAAAGTATGGCACCCATCAAAGAAAACCAAATTCCCCACGCGCACAAAAAAAGCCGCTTGCGGCTTAGCGACATCCACCCATCATCTTCTACAACTCCCCGCGCGCACAACAACAAAGCCGCTTGCGGCTTAGCGCTCTTGCACAGATTGATTAAATCCCCCTATAAAACCCAAGCAATCAGCGCAATCTCAATCGCCAACATCGCCCCCAACAACACCACCGCTTTCAACCCATACCGTTCACGGATCGCCTGCAACAATGTCTTGCGCTGCGGCGGCGTGATCATACGCAGTTGCGGTTCACCCGCGGCCGGACACAGATGCGGCGCGATCCCACGACGCGCCTGATCCTGCACGATCGCAATAATCATGTTCGCATCGAACGGTGTCAGGTCGAACAGCCTCGCCATCCGCACGATCCGCTCGCGACATTCAGGCGAAAGGATATCCCCCTGCAATAGCTCGGCCGTCCGCACCGCCAACACCCACCGCGGGTCTGTCGTACCTCGCAGCGGCGTAGGCCTCGGCGCATTACGCACCGTCACCGGCGGCGACTGCGTCAAACGCAAACGCGGCTGCGTCCGACGCGTCGATTCGCCCGATACCCGGGAAGTAAAAAGGGGCTTATCCCCTTTTTGATCGCCGGCTGTCCGGGTAGCAGTGGGGGACTGCACACGCACCGCATCCGCCTTCAACACCCGCGCACGCGACCGCCCCGTCCCTCGCTCGGCCTTACCCGACGTGGACGCAGACTGTCCCTTTTGCAGCGGCGGTATCGCTGACATCGTCTCCTTGTCCCTCAGATTGTTACGGGTCCGGCCCACTACCAGCGCAGCCGAACTCCCACCACCCTAACAATAGCACACCAATCCCATTATCCAAGACCCACATCCCCCCAGAACCCAAGAAATCTGCCCCCGCGTCCGATAATCCACCCCAAAAGCCGCTTGCGGCTTAGCGCTGCCCCTTCTTCAATCTTCAATGGGAAATGTTCAATCGCGAATCCAAAATCGCTGATCTGTAACGGCAAATCTGTAATCGCTAATCGCTAATCGTTAATCTGTAATCTGAAACCCGGTCCCGCTTCCCCCTCCCCCCAATCAGCGATTAACGATCAGCAATTACACATCAAAGCCACCCACCCCCGTGCTCGGCGCGGGTCTCCCGACCCCGCCGCTGCCCCGACCGAAGGTCTCCCCGCTCGACACCACGCCGATGGCGAACCGATTCCGCAAGCATACGCCAAAACGGGGTCTGACCCCGTTTCTGCTTTGCAACAATCAAAACAGTCGCTACATGGAATCAAACCCACGCTACTTGCTGCTCTTCGTTTCCATCAAAAAAACTAGTGATAACCTGAGTAGCCTGTTCGTGTGTTGCACAAATGCTTTGTGGAAATTCACCAAATTGCCCACCGGCACATAGCTCAACTACTTCCGTCTCATCACCAGCAGTATTGTGAAAGGTTAAGTCGCTTGACCCATCACCCAAGTTAATAATGTATTGGGCTGGCCCTCCGCCAACCATCAAATGCCAGCCATCATTTCTTTCAAAGACAAGCAAAGTGTATTGACTACCATCAAGCTTGGCCAACCAATCCAAGGCTGCATCTTTATCCACGGAAGCAATCTTGGTTTCCTGATTATGGATGCCTTCTCTGTTGTCCGCGATTAGTTGCATACTTTTGCCTCGGGAGACCTAAACGGGGCCAGACCCCCGTTTCTGCTTCCGTTTTATGTATTGGGATTAAAGTTCGTGTCAACCGCCTTTGCCCTGCGGGTCAAAGGCTGGCACCCGGCTAACGACCTGAAAGGCTCGGAACGGGTTTCGCGACCCCACCCCATACCGGAATTAAACCCATGCTACTGGCTTTTTACGGGATCAAAAATGTTCTCCGACAAGACGCTTCTTAATCCAATCATTGTCAAATAATCTAGCAGCCACCTATCGCGCTCAAGGCCTGATGCATTCAAATCGTTTTCGAGTACTTGGTCTAAGATATCATGCTGCTCTTTCAAACTAAACTTCCATGCTCCCATCTCTCTGATGAAACGCACTTCGCGCCTATTCCCGTAGACCTGTATACCGGCTACAGCAACATCTCCCTGAACATTCAAATTCTCAAGTTTATACTTATTCTTATTGAGATATAATTCATCTAATGTCATATGATTTAGAACAAGGCAAATAGATGCGTGACTAATATTGTCGCGCAACATGTTGGCACGTACCTCTAAAATTGCCAGACTTTGAATTAATTCTCTTTCAAGAATATCTGTTTTGCCATCATAATAAACGGATTTTAATGTATCTTCGGTAACTTTGTTTGTATACTTATCAAGCGTTGTTACTAAATCATGATCATTGCCCGATAGCATTGCATCATTCAGTCGGATAAATACTCTATTGATGTCCCTTTCGTCATCTGTGGCGGTAGAACATGCCGTCATAGTTAAATAAAGGATCAACACAAGTAGCGTGGTTCCAGTTCGCTTAATCATAACAATATCATATCCTTAATCAGATGTGGACAATATCCGGGTGCCATACTTTGATCACACAGTGACAAAGTGTGTCGGATGCCTTGCATCAACATTATACAAATAACGGCAGCAAGCCCCGCACGCATTGCGGTTGTGTCATCAATGTGTGACGTCCTACCCGCATCTGACTCCCCGTTTTGCAGACGATCGTAGATCGCCTCGGCTTCGCGTCTTCATAACACGATACAAAAACCCGAACGCGCGGATCTGCGATCCGCCGCTAAACAGGGGAATATGGATGTGTAATCGCTAATCGTTAATGTGTAATGTGAAATCCGGTTCCGCTTCCCCCAATCAGCGATTAACGTTCAGCAATTACACATCAAAACCAGCCACCAGCCACTAACCACCAATCACCCGCAACCCCACCCGCCGATTCAGATCATCCACCGGCGCTGCGATCAGGTCGTAATCATCGTAGGCGATGATCTTGCAGCGCACCAGTTCGCCGGGCGTCAGGTCGTTGTTGGATTGCACGTACGTGACGGCGTCGACCTGCGGGGCCTGGCCTGAGGTGCGGCCTTGATATAAACGGCCGCCTTCGGTTACGCCCTCGGTAGGCTCGACGATGCTGTCGGTGACCTCGTCGATCAATACATCGACTTCCGGCTGCTCTTCCGACAAATCCGCGTTGCGATTAAACACAACATCCTGCTGCACCGTCATCAGCTCATCAAGGCGCTCTTGAATCACCTCGTCAGGCACCGCGTCGCCGTCGGCGTGCAGCGTCCCTGCCGGCGTGCCCGGCTCGGGGGAGTAGGGGAACACGCCGAGATTATCGAAGCCGAAGTCGCGGATGAATTCAACCAGTTCGTTGTGCTCTTCATCCGTTTCGCCGGGGAAACCTGTGATAAACGTCGTACGCAACGTGATGCCCGGCACGCGATCGCGCAGTTTGCCTAACAGTGTTTCGATCAGTTTCCTGCTCGTATACCGTCGCATCCGATCCAGCACGCGGTCGTTGATGTGCTGCAAAGGCATGTCGATGTACTTAACGATGTTGGGTAGTGTCGCGATCGCATCGATCATCTCGTCCGTAAACTTGCTCGGGTACGCATACATCAAACGCACCCACGCGCCGCCATGTTCTGCAGAGAGTTTGTCGATCTGTCGAAGCAGGCCGACAAGACCTTCGCCGGGTTTGTCGTAGCCGATGTCGAGGCCGTAACTCGTCGTGTCCTGGCCTATCAGGTTCAACTCGAACGCACCATCCGCAAACAGCTCGCGTGCTTCATTTAAAAACGCATCCATCGGCTTGGACCGCATCTTGCCACGGATGGAGGGGATCGTGCAGAACGTGCAGTTCTGGTTGCAGCCTTCACTCATACGAAGGTACGCGTAGTGGCGGGGGGTCAGACGCAGTCGGCCGCCGTCGTCTTCGTAGTAACCGTTCTTATCGATCCCGCGTGCCTGTTTGGCGAGCGTGGCGTTGGTCGCGATGCTCGAATAGATCGGCAGGTCGACGCTGACATCTTTCTGTTTAGGCTTTCCGCCACGCACCGCCTGCGTGATCCGGTCGCGGTCGAACACGCCGATGAGTGCATCGATGTCCGGGCACCACTCGAGCATCTTCGCCCGATGCCGCTGGACCAGGCAGCCCGCGACGATCAGCCGTTTGAGCTTGCCCTGGCGTTTAAGCTCGGCCGCCAGCGCGATCTCCTGCATGGATTCGTCTTTTGATGCTTCCAGGAACCCGCAGGTATTGACCACCACCGCGTCCGCATCCGCCCCGTCCGGCACAGGCACCAGCCCATCCTCCGCAAGCTGACCCAGCATCTTCTCCGAGTCCACCAGGTTCTTCGGACACCCCAGACTCACAAACGACACCGTCCGCACCTCGTCGTTGACGGGAGCCGAATCGGCCGATTCAGGTTGTAAAGTTTCCGCATCCAAGCGGCACATAGTAGGCAGGGAAGGGGGGATGTTCAATCCCGGTCACTTAAAGCACGTCGTGGCGCGGCAAGGCGAGGGCTGCTTCAGCAGCCCGGCGTATCCCCATGTTCAATCTTCAATGTCCAATGTTCAATCTGGAGTATTCAATCGCGAATCTCTAATCGTTAATCGCTAATGTGCAGCACGTGTATACCGCCCCCCGCCTTTTAAATTAGCGATTAACAATCAACGATTAAAAATCCCCCATCCCCCATCCCCCATCCCCCATCCCCCATCCCCCATCCCCCATCCCCAATCCCCAATCCCCCCCCCTCACTCATGCTCATGGGTTTCATGATCGTGTTCATCATGCACATCCCCATGTTCATCCCCATGCACTTCATGCCCATGTTCATCCACCTGCACCGCCGCACCGTGATCGTGCATGTCGCCGTGTTCATGATGATGTGTCTTTGCTTCGAAGTGACTCACCGCCCACGCCATCGCGATACCCAATACCAGCGCAAAAGAAAGCGCCAACCGATCGTGATGATGGAACTGTAACTCAGGCAATAGATCACTAAGCGAAATCACAAGAAACACACCCGCGCTGAACGCAACCGCTGCGCCGACCGCGTGGCTTTCGTTCAGGTCAACGCTTGCCAAACCGAGTTTAAACAGCAAAGCGCCCGCGGGCACCGCCAGCGCGAACAGGCCGTTGACCAGGTGACGTGATGCGACAGGCCAGCCGCCCGCGGCCATCAGCGTGCCAAGCGTCAGCGAGTCGAACGGCTTATGCAGGAAGATCACCAGAAACACCGCGACGCCCGCCAGCCAGGTCGAGCCATGCACCTCCGCCATCGTCTGCGAACTCATCGCCGCCGCCAGCGCGACGCCCGCGATCACACTGTGGATGGTCAGCCCGACCGCCGCGCCGCCCCAGCCCAGGCGGTGCTCGTGACCGTGAACATGGTGTTCATCATCGTGGTCATGGTGGCCGTGATCGTGCGCGTGGTTGTGCGCGTGATCGTGCGCATGGGCATCAATCGCGACGGTAGTGTGCGCCTGTTCAGTGGTGGATAACTTTTCGTCGATTTGACTTTCGACCGGCGGGTTGTCTTCCGGCGCATCATGATGATGGAAGCAAAAAAAGCGCTCGAGGAAGAACATCGCCAGGATGCCGACGATCATCCACTTGGCCCCCAGCAGCGGTGAGATCGTCATCAGTGCGTGCGGCATCAGGTGCAGCACCGCGACCCCCAGCATGAACCCGGCGACCAGGCTGATCGCCAGTTGCATCCGCCGATGGGTCAGCCTGACGAACAGCGGGATAAACCCGCCCAGCAGCGAGGCAATGAGGATCAAGACGCAATAAATCAAAAGCAGCAGGTTGTCGGACATGTCTGGGGATAGCTCCTAAGCGGATCAAACGATCCGGGATAAGCTTTTACGGGCCTGTGGGGGGCCATGTTCATATCTTATGGTAAGTTATCGGTCTGTAGGGTCTTGTGAGAACAATTGCGATTGGATTGCAGGGCTTTGACTGTGCCGCTTGCCCAAAACAGCCGAAATGGGTAAAACAGGGGCATCTCCCACTCGGTCCAGGATGCCCCGCGGCGCCTCGATCGATCGCCCGGACAGGCAGGCCGACGCGTCGTAAGCGTCTAGCGTATAATGCTTGCAACCGGGTTGGAGGGCTGGACGTGTAGGTCGGATTCGACGGCCAACGAACCAGCCAAAGTAGGGGGATACCGGGAAGGTACTCGGCGGATACTCGTTAATACTCAGGGTTGGCTCGCCAACCGGACTTCGCCCGCCGCGTTATCTCGTATCAGGATGTAGGAGAAGGCCTAGCCAACGATACGGATACTCCCAGGCTTTTTTGACTTCGCGTGTTGCCAATGCGGCAGCTTGTGCTCCCGCGGCCTACACGCTTCCAACCGGATTCATCGACAGGGCTACGCAGCCCCGGGGCCGTAACTCGGCCTGACGTCTAACTTTTCGCATCGGCGCTGCTGTAAAACGCACGCCAACACGAGTGGCTATTTATGCAAACCGCGACCGGGATCCTCGAGATCGGCAGACGGGCTGACGGCAGATTACGCCAGCTAGATCAGACCTACACCTCCCACCCACGCGACCCCGTTGTCCTCGCGAAGGACATCGAACGCTACGACCTGCGCTCGGGCCTCATGATCGAGGTCGAGCTGGGTAAACCTATGGGTGGCAGCACGCAGCACAACCAACCGCCACAGAGCCGTAAGAAGCAGAAGTCCAAGAAGCAGAAGGTCGACGCGATCGATCCGCAGGCGCTGCGCGTCAACAAGGTGCTGTCGGTTGAAGGCATGGACCCGGAAGAGTTCCTCAAGCACGCGCGGAAGTTCGAAGACCTGACGACGGTCGATCCCGAGCCGCGCATGACGCTGGAATTCCCTGAATGCCCGCCGGCCTGCCGTTTGATCGACCTGTTCTGCCCGATCGGGTACGGGCAGCGCGGCATGATCGTCAGCCCGCCTAAAGCAGGCAAGACCACGCTGCTTCAGAACATCGCCTTTGCGTGCGAGAAGAATCATCCGGACGTGATTACGATCGCGCTGTTGATCGATGAACGGCCGGAAGAAGTCACGGACTTCCGACGCAACGTGCCTTGCACCGTCTGGGCGAGTTCCAACGACCACACACCCGAGCGTCACTGCGCGCTTGCGATGATCGCGATCGAGCGATGCAAGCGTTGGGCGGAGATGGGTAAGGATGTGGTGATCGTGCTGGACTCGCTGACGCGCCTGGGCCGAGCGTTCAACACCGCGCCGAACATGCAGAGCACCGGCCGAACGTTGTCCGGCGGCCTGGACGCCGGCGCGATGGCGATCCCCAAACAGATTTTCGGCGCCGCACGTCGGTTTGAAGAAGGCGGCTCGCTGACCATCATCGCCACCGCGCTGGTCGACACCGGCAGCCGCGGCGACCAGGTCATCTTCGAAGAGTTCAAAGGCACGGGCAACATGGAGTTGATCCTCGATCGGAAGATCGCCGAGCAACGCCTGTTCCCCGCGATCGATCTGGCCGCCAGCGGGACGCGCAAGGAAGACAAACTCATGGCCAAGCACGAGCTGAACACCATGACCGCCCTGCGCCGCCGGCTCCTGAATATGCCCCCACCGCAACAGGTCGAGCAACTGCTCAAGGCTCTGGAACGCTTCAAAACCAACGCCGACCTCGTCGGCAACCCCCAGTCACCTGGCGCCGCTCCAAGTCCGGAACAACAAGCCCGAGGCCCGTTGGGCCCCGGGACACGCGCGCAGCGGACGGGGACGATTTAGGAGCTTAACCTGATTGTGTTTGATTAGTCGTGTTGTGGTAAGGTGCTATCGCGTAATCCTATTGCTTAAGCACGAGATCACTACACTTTCAAAGTGCTGTGATAGTTATTCTAATCGAGATTAGATTATTAACTATCTTGTTCATCGGGCAGGCTGTCTAACCATGCTCGTATTAACCGCGCTTTGTCGTGTAATTCTAATTGCACGAATAAATCTTCAGCTTGGTTCCACAGTTCTCGTGCTTTTTGCCTTCTGCCGCGTTCGGCATTAATCCCTCCAAGGTTGGCGCACGCGCCTGCCAAGCCTTCTTTGAATTGTTTGTCTTCACAGAGCTTCTTCGATTTTTGCAAGTACTCTTCAGCCGTTTCATAATCACGGCGGATGTAATAGATAATTCCAAGGTTATCGTAGCACCAAGTGATATTCTCTAGGCGTCCTAATTTTTCTTCGTACTCAAGAGACTGTTTTATTAGCTTTTCAGATTCTTCAAGGTCGTGTTTATTTCTATTTCTTCTCAATCTTAAAATGCCAAGATTAAAATAATCCTTTGAATAACCTTGTATATTCTTGAGTTCTAGATTGATATTCATTGCAGATTGAAAATTAATCTCTGCTTGTTCATACTCACCTTTCTCCAAGTGGATTAAGCCAAGGTCAGCGTATTGCTGCGCTTCGCTTTGTCTATTCTTGCCATGCCTGCTAGCTTCTAAGGCTTTCTGGTGCATCGTGGCTGCGACGTCATATTGTTTTTTTCGCCGAAAGATTGGCCCGAGATTACCACTGGCCAAGGCTATACCTTTATGCCACTTAAAACCTTCACTTATTTCTAGGGCCTCGTTTAAATAGCTAACCGCTTGTTCAAAATTGCCGCGAGACCTATATAAGATGCCTAAATTTGCGAGGCAAATTACTAGGCTGTCACCCTTATTGTTTTGTCTTTCTGTGACCTCTGCTTTTTTCAAAACCTCTTCAGCTTCGTTGAGTGCTCCTCTTGCTTGGAATATGCCACCAAGATTTGTTAGCACTGCCGCTTCAAGTTGAGATTGAGGTTCTACGAGTTCTAATGCGCGGCGATACAATCCAATAAGTTCATCAATCAGACCTAACGTGTCCAATGTATGGTGACATTTTTGACAAATGCAGTTTATAAATTCTTGGTTTCCCTCTGCCTTAAGAACATGTTCTGGGAGCCTTAGTGCTGAGAATGCGTCAAGATTATCGTGTTTTTGTAGTCGATATTTGTACGCAGCTACAGCGATGCGATGCCAATTTTTGGCCTCTTCTTGTTTTAATTGGTTGATTCGATAGTCCTGCAAGAGAATGTGGTAAAGCCTTGTTCCATTAGGTTCATCTCGCAGCATACTGTTCAAATATGTGTTTTGTCGGAATGCGCGGATGTCATCTGCTTCTAATTGCGAAACTTCTAATGCGACATCTTCGGGTACTGAAACTTCTAGTATTGCATGTGCGGTCATCAGTCTCCATGCATCTTCCCCGCCAATATCGAAAGCTCGCTTCCATTGTTCCGCTGCTAGTCCGATAGGATCGCTTGGAAGTTCATCAGGTGCTGAGCCAGATGCAAGTAGACTTAGGGCTGCACCCAGAGCATAGGGATGGCCATTGTATTTCAACATTGCATCTTTGATCACAATGGTTGGATGATTTATGTACGACTGTCGTAAAGAGATCAGTTCATCAACTTCACTATCATCAAATTCTTGCAGTTTATTCTGAGGTACAAGAACAATATTATTGAGTCGCATGAAATCAGCATTGCTTATTAGTTGGCCATCAGGTCTCTGTGCAAATACTAACTTGACCTTATCCGGTAAATTCTTTGTGACAATTCGCCATGTATCGGCCGACCCGTCTGGCATATATTTTTCTGGATCAACAATGAGAAGTAACCGGTCGTTACTGCTAATTCTCCCTGATATTTTTTCAAGAGCCGCAAGGAATTGGCTTCTAGTAGACAGTTGGCTGTCACGGCGTAGACTCAATACTAAGTCACCAATATTGAATATATTCAGGAAAGATCGCCATTGTTCGAGACGTTTTGGTGTGGCATCAAAACTTTTTTGTGTCACATCTGCAACGTGCCAAGCATCATCTAGCATTTGAGCCATTGTTGTGTCTGGAGCATCGGTTCTTGTTGCTTCATAGATCACATGTGAGCATTTTAAGCATGGGTGTGATCCTGCAATACTTGCCATACGTTTAAGAAGTATTGACTTGCCCATGCCTTGTTGGCCTACTACAAGAACAACTTGTCCGTCTGGATTTGTTAAGACATTCTCCCAAGCGGACATTTCTGCTTTTCGCCCAACAAATGCATCTTGTGGTGATGATGATGGATTCATAAGGCCTCCGCGGAACTTAAAAATGTGGTACATGGTCAGAAAGCTGATTCAATACAATCATATCAACGGATCGCATCCATCCCAAATATATTGAGAATCATGTGTGCATATAGCATGAGATCACTTCATTTGAGGCCTAGTTAAGCGCTTGATGTCAGAGGGTTGTTGTATGGGTGGGATGACATGATTGAGTTGGCGTAAGTTTCATTCGGCCCTCACCCCGGCCCTCTCCCGGGGGGAGAGGGAGTGTGTTTATATGGTGAGTTGCAGTTCGTGGGTCTGGATGAGTTCGAGTTTGTCGAGGGTGGCGATTGATTCGTTGTTGGCGAAGTCGGGGCGAAGGTGGTCGAGCAGGAAGATGGGAGCATATCTTTGCAAAGGGGTGAGTTTTATTGTCAGGCCGTGCTCTTGGATCGCGGGTGCGTAGCGGGTGAGGCTTAGGTCGAATGGGGTGGCGTTGTAGAAGTTGTCAGTCAGTAATTGATCGCCTGCGTAGGTGCGGGCGACGTCGGCGGTGTAGTGGATGCGCAGCAGGTAATCTTGCGACAGGTCGAGGTTATCGGGGAGGGTGATGTGCCAGGTAGCGGCATCTTCAAAGTCTTTGTCGGTTGGTGCGACGGCGACGTTTTTCTCACCGAGCGTGATCTTGCGCAAGGGGCCTGCTCCCCGGAAGTCTTTCACGCTGAGATTGATCGGTTTGGTTTTGGGAAGCGGAAGCGTGTAGCGAGTGAAGATGCCGTCGGGATTAGCTTGAATCGGTTGGTTGTGGTGTTTGAGCGAATCACACTCGGGCAGGAGTTTGATGGTTAGCTGATCCGTGCCCGTCGTCTGCAGGCGGAGCGTATCGTTGTCGACAAGTACGACAGCATCGGTGATCAGCAGGTGCTCGCGTTTGTTGAGTTTGATCTTGTAGCAGGCGCGTGCTTCAGTTTTATCAAGCAGGAGGATGATGTGCTTGTGACCGTTGGGTGCGGTGAGTGTGATGATGGGATCGATACCGGGTTGTGCGTCTTGCAGGATGTGGTGTTGTGTGTCGTTTGCCTGGCCTATGAATGCGAATTCGGCAGGGTTGGCGGTGTCGGCGAAGACGGTGTAGGTGGTGTTGCCATCATGCAGTTGGCAGACGGGCTGCGCGGTGGCGTATTCGAGTGTGATGCCATCACCTAATTCCATATTGAACGGCCAGAAGAAAGCGGTGTCGGCCGCGATGGTGGTGGGGGTTTGCGGGAAAGTGAGATTGCCTTGCTTGAGCTTCAGCGAGAGTTGCGTGTCCGGCCTTGCCGGTTGAGGCAGCAGGCGGTGGTAGTTATTGATGAAGACGAAACCGCGCCGCCCATCAGTGCGGAAGGCGCGGCGGAAGGTCCGGGTATCGTCTTGCGTAACCTCTTCGTGTGTGAAGACGGAACTTAGCGGCGCCAGCGTGTGCCCGAAGTCTTTCAGGAACAGGTGTACCGGGCGGAGCAGGTGGTACTGCTCGCGGAGCTGGCCGAACTCGCCGATCGCGGTCTGGAAGTCATATGACTTGACGGGCATATCGTTCCAGTTGGTAAGTTTGGTTGCCTGGTGTTCCTGGAGTTGTGGTTCTTTGCCGACGGGATTGGTACCGCCGTGGTACATGTAGTAACCCGGTGAGTTGCTGCCGCTACCGAGTTTGACGATGAGCAGCGACAGGACGTCCATGGGATAGACGGTGATGCGCCGGTGATAGCTGCACATCATGCCCGCGCCGAGTTCGCATGTGAGATACGGATAGCGCACGACATCCGGTTCATCTTTTGCTTCCCGGCTGCCGAATTGTTCGTTGGCGATGGCGGCATCGGAGCGCACGCGCTTGAAGACGAACTCTTTCCAGTAGGGGCCGGGCATGGGTTCAAGTTCGCGGTCCCAGAAGCCTTCGGCGTATCCGCCGTACAAAGGCAGCATGTGGCCGAACGGCATGGCGTCGAGCAGCTCGGGCCAGCCGGTGCGTGTGTAGATCGGTACATCGAGCCCAGCCTCGACAGCGATATGTTTTAAGGTCAGCAGGTGTTGCGCGTGGCCGCGGTATTCGTTTTCGATCTGGATGCCGATAACGGGGCCGCCGTCTTTAAAGAGCAGGCCCTTGAGTTGCGACGCGATCTGTTCGTAGAGTTTCTTTGCGTAGGCCAGGTATTGCGGATCGTCGGTGCGGATGTTGATGTTTTTATCGAATAGCCAATCGGGCAATCCGCCGTTACGTACCTCGCCATGACACCACGGCCCGCAGCGGATGATGCAACGGAGGTTGAGTTCGCCACAGCGTTGAACGAAGGCGCGCAGGTCGCGGTCGGCGGAGAAGTCCCATTGGCCTTCAACTTCTTCGTGATGGATCCAGAAGACATAGGATGCGACGATGTCGACGCCACCTGATTTGATTTTCAGTAGAGCATCGCGCCATTCGTTGCGTGGATAGCGTGCGTAGTGGAACTCGCCCATGACGGGGGTAATGCGTTTGCCGTTTTCGATAAGGCTGATGCCGTCGGCGGTGATGGTGATGCCGGCGGGATTGGTGGCGCTGCCGAGGGTAAATGGCGAGAGGTTCGGTTCGGGCAGGGGTTCGGTGAGGTCGGTGTGGTAGACGTTGGGCATGGGGGGAAGTGTGTTTTTTGGTGTCTTTGTGGTCGGTGGGATTGTAGTTGATATGGTGGGTTAAGTTGGGGGGTATCGGGCGGGAGCGCTAAGCCGCAAGCGGCTTGGGGGAGAGGCAATAAGGGGTATGAGATGAGCGTTTAGCAGGGGATCGGCTGCGGCGGGGTTGTCGTGTGTCGATGTAATTTGTTGTTTCAAGTTGCTTACTTTCGGGGTAGCTGTGCGGTATGATGTTAGAGGCTTGTTATTTGCGGATGCTGGGATGAAACGAGACCTGACTCGTCTGTGTTTGGCGTGGCTGTTTGTGCTGCTTGCGGCCGGACGCTGTGCTGCGCAGGAGCAGGTAACTTACGTTCAGGCGTTACGCGACATGCATGCCGAGATCGGGAAGAACTACCCGTTTTTTGAACTGAAGGGGATCGACTGGGACGCGGTCGGCAAAGAATTTATCCCGTTGGCGGAGCAGGTTCAGGACGATGCGGCGTTCGGGAAGTTGTGTGCCCGGATGGTGGCCCGTCTTGAGGATTCGCACGCACACATGATCGCGGGGTCGGCGAAGCTGCCGACGGTTGACTTCCCGCGTTGGCATCCGGGGTTCTCGTGCATGGAAGACGATCAAGGTGACGCGCTGGTGTATTACGTATTGCCGGGCAGTCCCGCGGACCAGGCTGGGATCGAGCCGGGAATGAAACTGCTGAAGCTGAACGGCAAGCCGACGCGCGACGCGATCAGCCAGGTAGCGAATACGATCAGCCAGTGGCAGGGCTATTCGAGCGAGCAGTACCTGGATTATCACGCGACGCGCTGGTGTGCCCGGCGGATCGAGCAGTATGACCGTGTCGATATGGTGTTTGAAAATACCGATGGCAGCGAGCGAGCACTGGCGCTGCCGGCGATCGTGGATGGCGGATACATCCCGCGGTTGCCCGTGCCGATGGCGGGTGTGCGTGATGATGCGGACCTGTCGTACAAGCGTCTGGATGGGGATGTCGGTTACATCTACGTTCGGCGGATCAAGAAAGATTTGAACGCGAAACTCGACCAGGCGGTCGGGGAATTGAAGGATGTGAAGGTGTTGATCCTCGACGTGCGCGGCAACAGCGGCGGGGCATTCGACGGGAACACGGCGTTCCAGAATTTTGAGCCGGTGGAAGCCAAGCGTGACCCGAATCGGCCGGTGTTTGACGGGCCGATGGCGGTGTTGATCGATGCGCGTTGCATCAGTGCGGGTGAGGGCTGGGCGTCATGGTTCGTAGCAAAGCAGCGTGCAACATTCTTCGGCGAACCAACGGCCGGAGCCTCGGCACGCAAGACGGTATACACATTGACCAACGGCAAGTTCAAGGTGCGTTACTCGGTGAAGGGGTACACGGGCTTCTTAAGCCGAATGATCGAACGCAAGGGGTTGATCCCGGATAAACCGGTGCAACAGTCGCGAGCGGACCTGATTGCAGGCAAAGACACGGTGCTTGAAGCGGCGAAGGTTTATCTGTTGAAGGAATATGAAACGCAGTTTAAGTAGAGATCTTTAGCCACGAAAAGGCACAGAAGACACAAAAGGGGCTGTTGGTTGGTGGCCGATGGATTAATGTGTGATTGGGTGTTTTAGGTGTTTCGGATTGAATTTGATTGATGGGGGTTCGGGTGGATCAGGAATCGGTTTTAAGGTTGTGTGATCTGGTGCGTGAGACGAGTTTTGCGCTTCATACCTATCTTCGGCATGGGCATCTTGAGAAGGTTTATGAAAACGGATTAGTGCATCGGCTGCGTCTGGCAGGTGTAGATGTGCAGCAGCAGTATGCGCTTCAGGTACAGGATGAAGATGGGTTCGTACTCGGTGATTATGTGGCGGACCTGTTTATCGAACAGACGCTGATTGTCGAACTGAAAGCATGCAAGATGCTGACTAAAGACCACATCGCACAACTGCTCGGTTATCTGAGAGCCTGCAACATTCAACACGGCATGCTGATCAACTTCGGTTCCCCAAAACTCGAAGTGAAGAAGTACATTCTCTAAACCCCCAACCGGGGATCTGCGATCGCCCGCTAAACATTTTTATCCCAGATACGTCTTGGCCACAATATTCACTCGACTGGTTCCGTTCGACAGCCCCTTTTGTGTCTTCTGTGCCTTTTCGTGGCTAACAATCCGCAGTCAACATATCCACAAGCTTACTCGTGGCGTCGTGAGGATTTTCGGCGGCGCATATGGCGGAGCTGACGGCGATGCCTTGGGCGCCGGCTTTTATCAGTTCGTGGATGTTTTGCGAGTTGATGCCGCCGATGGCGAGGTGGGGGAGTTGGTTCCAGTTGAGGTATTCGCGGAGGTAGGCGGGGCCGGCGAGGGTGGGTTTGTGTTTGGTGGTGGTGTGGAACATGGGGCCGACGCCGCAGTAGTCGGCGCCGTTTTGTTTGGCTTGTTTGGCTTCGTCGAGGTTGGAAGTGCTGACGCCGATGAGCAGTTGTTTGCCGACGAGTTTACGGGCTTCGGCGGGGGGCAGGTCGGTTTGGCCGAGGTGTACGCCGTCGGCATCGGCGAGCAAGGCGACGTCGGGGCGGTCGTTGATGATGACGCAGACGCCTTTGGGTCGGCAGAGGTCGACGAGTTGTCTGGCGCGGCTTAGAAGTTCTCCTGCGTCGAGTTTTTTTTCTCGCAGTTGGATGCAGTCTGCGCCCCCATCGACAACGGCGCGGGCGATGCGTAACCAATCACCATCGGGGCAGAGGTTTTCGCTGATGAGGACGCAGAGTTTCCACTGCTTTGCGAGGCCGGTGGCGAGGGCGGTGTTGAGTTTTTGTTCGAGGGTGTAGCCTCGGTAGCGCAGGGATTCGAAGGATTGCGCTAAGCCGCAAGCGGCTTGGGAGGAGGTTAAGCCGCAAGCGTTTTCTGGGAGGGTTTTGGTGTATTCTTCGATGGTGCGCAGGGCTTCGCTTAAGCGTTTGGCGGCGGCGGCTACGACGTCGGGGGCGCCTTCGCGGGATTGTTCGCTTTTTGTGGTGATGGATGTGCCGACATCGTTTGGCGTATCGCGCCAGGGATCGAGGGGACCGAGTTTGTTGAGTGCTTCGGCGAAGTCGTGGCGGAGTTGTTTGAGTTGACCTGACAGTTCGGCATCATCGAGGATGAAGCGGGCGGCGTCTTCCATGACGCGCAGGGCTTCGCGGGCGCGGTTGGCGTTGGCGTCGAGGATGCGTTTGATGCCGGGCATGTTACGACTCGCTCGTTTTCGCCTCGGGTTTGTGTTTGTAGATCAGCCAGAGGTTTCGGGTGTAGATGAGCCAGCCGGTGCCTTGGCCCAGGAAGCCGACGATGTCTTTGCGCCAGATGAAGTAGGTGATGAGCATGGACGCGCCGATAAGACTCATCCACCAGAAGATCGGGGGCACGACGGATTGTTTTTGTTTTTCGCTGACAAGCCACTGCACGATCATGCGACCGGTGAACAGGACCTGCCCGAGCAGGCCGAGCACAACCCACGCGATGCCGAAGGGTGTGGAGATGTTCAGCAGCTTGAAGGTCAGCGAGCGTGAGTCTTCCTTGCGCAGGAGCATGATGGCGTAGCGTTCGGGAGTGATGCGTTCGGTTGTGCCGTCGAGGTAGGTGACGACGTAGGCCGGCGAAGGGTTTTCATCATCAGCGGCGACGAGTTTGGCGTATTCGACCATGTCGGGCGTGTCGTGGATGGCGACGCCGGGCGTCCATTCGGTGGTGATGCCGATGTACGCCAGATAGCCCACGCCGACCACGGCGATAAGCACGATGCCGATGATCATGTAGCGTTTTTTCATGCCTGTTGTTGATCCGCCGGTTGCCCGACCGGTTCGGCTGATGCGTCGCGGTAGCGTTTGGTCATCCAGCGTACGGCGAAGAGGTCCATGAGCCCGGCGGGTCCACGGCTAAGCAGGCCCATGCCGTACTTGGTTTCACCGGCGTTGCGTGCGTGATGCGTGACGGGCACCTCGACGATGCGAGCGCCGAGCATTCTTGCGTAGGCGGGCATGAAACGGTGCATGCCTTTGAACGTCAGGGGAAACTGCTTGGCGATGGATGCTTTGACGACGCGGGCGGAGCAGCCGGTGTCGCGCGCCGGGTCGCCGAGGACCCACAATCGTGCCTTTCGACCGACGAGGCTGCCGATCTTGCGGATGGCGTGGTCGTTGCGGTTGCGTGAGCGGTCGCCCTGGACCATGTCGGCTTCACCCGCTTCGATTTTGGCGAGCATGCCGGGCAGGTCGGCGGGGTCGTTTTGCAGATCGGCGTCGAGCGTGGCGATGCATGTGCCGGTCGCGGCCTGGATGCCGGCGAACATCGCGGCGGACTGACCCTTCGGCTCGGGCCGATGCAGGACGCGCAGCCACGGCCGTTCGGTTTGTAGCTGCCGCAGTCTTGCCAGCGTCTGGTCGGTCGAGCCGTCGTCGACGATGATCAACTCGAAGCGGACGCCTGCATCCTGCATGACTTTGCCGACCTGTTCGACAAGCGGCGCGACGTTGTCCTGCTCGTTGAGCGCGGGGATCACGACAGACAGTTGTGGCTGCTGCGGGGCGGCGGTGTCGGTATCGGTGGTGGGAATACTCATTCGGTTGATTATTCTGCCGGTATCGTAACGACTTCTTGCGTGTTGGTGTCGGGTTGGTTGGGTACGGGGTTCATCCACGGCCCGCGTGAGATCGGGATCAGCGTGACGCTCATGAGCACGACGGACCAGATGGACCACCAGATCGTCGCCTTGCCGGGGTAGTGCCTTAGCGCGTATCTCATGCTCATGATGGTGATCAGAAGCAGGCTGATACCGAGCCCGAGCGAGAAGTACCACGCCACCGGGGCAGCGATGGGCATGTCGAACCAGCCCTGATCCACGAGTTCCTCCTGGAATAGCAATCCCAACGGTATGGCGATGGAAGCGAGGATCATGAAGATCATGTGAGCCCAGCGGATGTGCCGCCAGACACGAGCGTGTCGACCCTCAGCGGAGCGGTCGCTGTAGAGCCGAAGCGCCTGGCCGATCAATATCGTTGCGGCGGGCAGCATGATGACCATGCCCGGCATCCCGGTTGGGCTCAATCCCAGCACAGCCAATACGCCTACACAGGTGAGCCATGCCCAACCGATGAAGACACGTCGGCGGACGCCGCTGGATGAGGCGCTGAACGGCTGAGCGTATGCCCCGATCAACCAGAAGGTCCAAGGCAAAGCAAGCACGAGTACAAGCAGGCTTCTTTCGGTAATCGAATCCCAGATGGCGGGCAGGTTCTGCATGCGCTGCGGCCAGAGGTCGAGTACCCAGTGCTGCCAGATGGTGGTGTCCTGTTGGTGGACGCTCAAGGCCCAGGGGATGACCATCAGGCCTGCGATGCATATGGCGGCGATGAGCCCGAGCACGTGGCTGATACGGTTGGGGCACATGATGGCGGTGATGAGGATGGGCAGGATGACGATGGGCAGCGCGGAGAGGCCGCCGATGAGTATGGCCGCGCCGAGCGCCGCGCCGCAGATGATCCAGCCGATCGCCTGACGCCAGACCGTGGGGGTGGGTTTAAGCGGGCGCAGCGCCCACATGGCGGAGGCGATAGCCAGCGTGTGGAATCCGATGAGCGGGATATCGGGTGTGCCTTGTCTTGCGTACCAGGTGAACAGCGGGCATGACAATGCGATGAGCGCGGAGAAGGAAGCGGTCTTGATCCCGCCGATGGAAAAGCCCGCCCAGAAGATCGCGGCGATGGTGAGCAGGCCGAAGAACGCGCTGAGCAAGCGCATGTTTTCTGCGAGTTGCTCCTGCGTGGCGGTAAGTGGGTCAAGCGAAGCGAAGGCGATTTGGTAGAGCCAGATATCACCGGGCGGGCGTTGCAGTTGAGGTTCGCCATCGACGATGGGGACGATGGATTCGAGATTGACATCCCCCTGGTAGAAGGTGTGGCGGTTGCGCCAGGTTTGTTCGGCGGGAATGAGTACATCGGCCTGTCGCTGGCTGATGGGCCCGGCGTGAAGGTAGGTATAGATCGGGATGGACCCCAGCAGCAGCAGCCCGAGCAGGACCAGCCAGGCGATGGGCCGGTCTTTCTTGAGCACCTTGAAGTACTTGGAGCGTGGGCGTGGCGGGGGCGTTGGTGAAAGCTGTTGTTTTTGGGGCCGGGTGGGCAGGCCGGCGGGTTTTTCTTCGTGGCCGTTATTATGATGATACGTATCAGCCGAGCCCGTTTCCGTGCGCTGGGGTTCCGTGCGAGCGTTCTGCTGCTCGTCCGCATCCGTTGAGGCGGGTTCGGGTTGATTGGCTTGATACGGCATCGAGTGGGGGGTGTCCGGCGCTATATGAAAAACAGGATGACGGACCCAATATTCTAATCGGCCGTACCGGTGTATGCGAGCGAGGGTTAAAAGTTGTAACTAACAGTTATCAGACGGTTTGCGGGTTGGAAAGGTTGTGCTGCAATTGCCTCAGGTGTTCGCGGACCTGCTTGCGTTGCTCGGTATCGAGCGTGACACCACCGAAGCGGACCCGATAAAAGATGTCTGTGAGAGTCAGGACCGGTTGCATGTCCTGTGGATGGCGATTGATCAGGCCCAGGGCGAAGTCGCGCGGGTTCTGCGTGTTAGACCGGGGGTAGCCGTGATCCGTGAGTAGGTCGATCATATCGACATAGAACGAGAGCTGGCGTACCAGGTTGAGTTTCTGATCCGTCGACAGCCCGGTGAGTTTGAGAACAGCCACGCGACGCCGTCTGGTGATGATCGAACGGATAAGCAAAACGGTGATGATCAACGCGACCGCGGCGGAACCGAGCACCTTGCCGGTATTGACCTTGTCCAGTTCCCATGCGGTGGGCAGGTTCTTGACGAACTGATAAGACTGTCCGACGAAGTTGTCTTCGCTGTAGAAGAGGGATCGTAACTTCTGCATGATGCCCGAGAGCAGGGCGTGCCGCGTACTCACATCATAAGCGACGACCGAACGGATCCAGCCGAACTCCATGTATTCATAGGCTTCGCGCAGAACGATCTTCCATGTGCGATCGGGTTGTTTGAGATGCACCGTCGTCCCGGCGGGCGTGGCGTCGTAGCTGTGCCAGCCTTGGCCGGGCCCGAGGTTGACTTCGACCCAGGCGTGCGCGTCGCTTTGCCGAACGACGTAGTACCCGCCGATCTGGTTGTACTCGCTTGCACGGAAGCCGGTGACCACACGTGACTGCATCCCGATCGAACGGGTCATGGCTGCGAGCGCCGAGGCGAACAGTTCGCAGTGGCCTGTCCTATGCTCGAAGAGGAAGTCGATGGTGGGTTCTTCGCTGCCGAAGTGCCTGTTGCCGCCAAGTTCATATCGGTAATGTTCGGGATCGCGCAGATACGTGGCAAGCGCCTGAACGATCCGGTCATCCTCGGAGGTGTAGGGCTGCATCGGGTCTCGCTGAAGCCCGGCCTTCTCAAGGACTTCATTTGCAAGGCTCGCGATCCGGCCCGCCTGGATCGTCCATCCGCGGGCATAGACTTCAGGCCTGAAGTCTGAATTGTCGCGATCGACCGGCCCACCGGTTTCGTTGGGTTCGCCCAACTCCTGATACCTCTCGACCTCATCCTGACCACCTGCAAACGGCCAACTGATGTCGTAGATCACGGCACCCATCACGGTGCTGCCGGCGGATAGCTGCTGATCTTCATTGCTGAAGATCACGGAGCGGATACTGTCACTGTGGAAGTGTGTGACGGGCAGGATGGTAAAGAGGTTGCGGTGGCCGATCTGTCTGAGCGTGATGCGTGCGTCCAACATGAGCCGATCGTTGGGTACCTGTGCCAGTGACAAGCCACTGGACTGCATGCGGATACGTCTATCGGTACCGGAGACCTGCTGACTGCGTTTCCATGTATGGCTTTCCGGATCATAAGTATCCAGTGCCGCGCCGCGCAACAGCCATGAACGATACATCTGCGGCTGACCGTTCAACTCGACGCGCAGGTTCATGACGGGTTCTTTGCTGCCCTGGGCGATCGGTGGGCCGTCGAGTCGAACCTGTTGGCTGAACCCGACCTGCCTGGGGCCTAAGCCGTCGGTGGCGTCCGCCGCTAAGGATGCGTCCGGTGAACGGGGCACGAGGATGAACACCATCACCGCGATGATGGCGCATCCGATCATCATGATGGCGGTGGCCGATCGGAACTGCCAGTAGAAGCCCTTGCCGGTGACCTGTTTCGGCCGTGTGACACGGTTTTTATCCGCCGCGGCGGTACGGTTGGCTTCGTAGACGCGGTCGCTGCTGCTCTTGAGGTGGAAGATGAGCACGGTCAGCATCGCGAGGATGCAATAGACACCGAGCATCAGGCCGTAGATGATCGAAACGCTTAAGACGCTTGCGCCGATCATCTGTAACAAGCTAAGCAGCAGGACCTGGCCGTACTCGCGGTTGCTCTTGCGTGTGAACATGAGCAACACCTGCAAGGCCATCGTGAAGTGGCCCATGGTGACGATCATGTTCGGGTTGTCCAGCAGGAAGCGTGAGAACATCCACGTGGTGGCGACCACCGCCAGCATGTTGATGATCCACCAGGGCAAAGGCCTGCCCCAGGGCCCTTCGCTGACGTAGCGCGATAACACGACCAGCGAGCCGGCGATCAGCAGCATGCCCGGGTTCGCCTCGGCGTAGCAGAACGTCAGGATGCCAAGCAGCACCTGGTAGAACGCGATTCGGCTGAATGTCTGTTCCAGGTTCATCGGGGTCTCGTCTGCTGCGTCATGGTTGCGGACACTTGAAGGCTAGTTAAATACATTTTCTTCGATGTCTTGCTTCTGGCGTTTGCCGGAGGATTCAACGATCCGGCTGGGCATGCGATAACGACCGATCACGGCGTGGATCACCGCTTTAGATTCCACTTTATCCGGCTCGGACGGGTCGCTGGAAACCGCGGGCTTTACCACGACGGTCGGCCTGACCGGCAGCGTGGCCTGGCCCTTTTGCGGTTTGTTCACATCGAGCCGGGCGAGTTGATCGAGCAGGCGCTGAAGGTGCGCCTGGTTGTGATGGATCGCCAGGGTTTGGCCTTCAACCCCGGCGAACGCGAGCCCGACATGGATGTCATGCAGGTAGGATTCACGAATCAGAGCGCCGGCAAGGCTGATCGCTTCTTCCCGGGCATCGTCCCATGCTTGTTCGTTGAATGTTTGTTCATCGGTGGCAGATGCATCGCGGTTCAGATCGAGCAGGATCATGATCCGTGGCGGGCGCGCCTTGGCCATTTCGCGTGAGACGAGGTTGTTAGTGCGTGCCGAGTGTTTCCAGTCGATGAGTTTGAAGCTGTCGCCGGGGCGGTAGGGGCGCAATCCGAAGAACTCATCCTGCCCCCCGCCTCGGTCGGCAAGGCGTGCGTGGCCGATGTCCTGGCTGGAAAGCGACAGGGCGGTCTGGCGGTTGAGCCGGCGGTGTGGCGGGTGGATGAGCACCTCGCTGGATTGGATGAACTCGATGTGTTTGTAGACGATGCCGAAGGGGAATCCGCTGCGCACGATGATCTTCTCGAACCGCATCAGCCCGCGGCGCCTGGGCCAGCAGGCGGCGTCGGCCTGGATGGTCTGGCCCGGCCCGATGTGCAGCACCCAGCCGTGGGGCCGACCCTTGAGCATGGATGCGCCCGATTCATAATCTGACGAGCAGCCGTCTTTGCGTTTACGTTTTTTCGACCAGGTTTCTATCAGCTCGACGCCGAACCAACCGAGCCGGGAGTGATTCGTCAGGTGGTAGCGCAGGATGAGCGGATCGTCGGCAACGCCGCGCGTCGGGGTGAGTCGTTGTACTTCCAGGCCGTGCAGTGATACCAACGCGAACATCGTCGATACAATCAGTGCGCCGATGACCAGACCCAGCGCCCAGAACAGCAGGTTGGCTTGCGTATAGAAAGCGGCGATGGTGATCAGCGCCATCACGCCCAGGTAGATCAAACTGCCGTGGCCGAACTTGATCCGGCCGATTGATCGTTGCATGGGGCTAACGCGCCTCCTGTCATGCCCGTGTCATTCATGCGGGTCCGATGGGTGCTCCCATGGTTGGGGCTACTGCATATACGGCTCGCCCATTTTCATCGTTTCTTCAAGCAGGTCTTCGGGCTCAGGTTTGTATTTATCTTCACCGCGAGCAAGCGTTACGAAAATCAGCTTGTCAGGGCCCGGGATACGCATGTCCGTGATCGCGGTGTCGTATCCGGCCTTACGCACGACGATGCGGATGTAGTAGTCGAGGTAGCCCGCGCCGGTTTCATCGACCGGGACGACGAAGCTGCCATCTACATCCGAGATCGCACGCGGCAGGGTTTTGCGGTTCAGCCGGTCTGCGTCCAGCGTGCTTTCGACCATCGCCATCGGCAGGGGGTAGCCCTCCAGCAAACGCGGGTCGTCCTTATCAAGTACGCGGATGGAACTTACCATGCCTTCGACCACCACGCCCTGCATCTGGTATTGCGTGCACCCGGCAAACAACAGGCACAGCAGGCCGACTAATAGCAGGCGGTAAGAGCAACGGCTTGCGATGAAGTGACGCATCGGGGCTCCCGGCAGTTTAGAGCGTTGGCACCTTGGACTTTTCGACCTTCGGCAAATCCTTGAGGCTGGACAGGCCGAACACTTCCAGGAAACCTTTGGTTGTGCCATAAAGCATGGGGCGGCCGATCTCCTCGGCGCGGCCGACGATCTTCACGAGGTGGCGTTCCATCAGGCTTCGCAACACTTCGCCACAGGCGACGCCGCGCACGTTTTCGATCTGGGCCCGCATGATCGGTTGCTGGTAAGCGATGATCGCCAGCGTTTCCATCGCCGCCGGGCTGAGGCGCATCTGGGCACGGGTCTTGTGCAACTGCGTCAGAACGTCGGCGTACTTGGGCAGCGTCAGGATCTGTAAGCCGCCGGCGACCTTCTCGATGCGGAAGCTGCGGCCGGTCTGCTCATAAACCTTGTTAAGGCTGTCGGCTGCGTCGTTGATGTTCTTCGCCCCGACCTGGTCGAGCAGATCGCCCAGCTTGGCGGCGGTCATCGGCCGTTCGGTCGTTAATAGCGCCGCCTCGACCTTCAACGCCAGCACCTCAGCCTCTTCGGGAGATAGCTCGACCGGCTCGGGTTTGCTGGACTTGGATGAGGATTTCTCCTCCGCCGCTTCTTCGCCGGCAACCTCGTCCTGAGGGTCTTGCGCCTGAGCTTCCTCGGCCTGATCGATGACCTGTTCGTCTACGGTTTGTTCAGCTTCACTCATGGAAGCATTGTACGCCAACCGCAGGCGAAAGGTGATGCAAAAAGTGGATTAAGCCAGTGCGCCACTGGTACGCAGGCTGGCTACGCGGGGCTGGAGGTTTCGGCCGGGGCAGACGGTGGGGCCGAGTTCGCGGTGGGTGTAGACGCGGTTGACGGGCACGCGGTAGGTGGCCATCAGGTGGCGTAGTGTGGATTGCAGCGTCGTGAGTTGTGCTTGGGAGGGGGTTTGTTTTTCGAAGTTGCCCAGGAGCATGACGCCGACGTTGTGCTCGTTCTGTTGGCTGACGTGGGCGCCCTGGTAAGCGACGCTGCGGGCTTCGATGACTCGGCCTGAGCGGTCGATGATGTAGTGGTAGCCGATATCGCCCCAGCCCCGGCCGGAGCCGGTGTGGGATTGGCGGATGCGTTCAAGGTGCTGCTGGGTCGAGCGAGCGTCGGTGAACCAGATAGTGTCCATGCCTTCGTGATGAACGGTGATTCGGTTAACGCCGTTCATCGGATTGACCTTGGACCGGACGGGGCCGGTTTTGGTCCACCATGAACGGGGCATGGTGCCGGGCGGCGCGCCGGTGGCTGCGACGGGCTTGGTGGTGGGGGGTGTATATCGCGTGGTGGCGGGTGTGGCGGTGGTGGAGGGGCGGTAGCCGGTGGGCCTGCTGATATCGGTGGGCCAGGGTGTACCGGGCCGACGGGTGAAGCTCTGCGTTGCATCGGAGCAGCCGGCGAGGAACATGCCAAGGCCGGCGAGCATCATTTGCCTTCGAGTGAGCTTCATGTTGAAACCTGTGTTGGTGTTCTCGGTTGCTTGAGCGCAGCCCCCTCTCGGCCACGTGGATAAGCTAACAAAACATCGGCGGTATTGGCCAGTGGTCTGAAGATTTTTATCGCTCGTTGGAGGAAGGATAGGCGGGTTGTTGGGGTGAGGTTGTGGGGTATGGGATTTTGGTGTTTTGGGGGGGTAAGAGCCGGCGGCTTAAGCCGCCTCCGCCGTACCGTATTAGCTTAGGCGGCCTCCGCTGGATTGGGTTTATTCGCAGCGGGGGCGGTGCGTTTGAGGAGTATGAACAGCGGATGAGTCGGGTCGCCCTGGCGTGGGTCGGAGATCGGCTGGTATCCGCCCGTGGCGTTGACCTGTGCCATCAGTTCATTGACGTGGTAGCAGCGATTGTACTCCTGCATGTTGCGTGCCTGGTGCTGGCGTTTGGTGACGATGACGAGGATGCCGCCGGGTTTGAGGATGCGTTTGGATTCGCGAAGTAATGCGATGGGGTTGTGATGCTGTTCGATCTGGTTGAACAGCAGGGCCATATCCACACTGCCATCCGTCAGTGGCAGCCTGCTCGGGTGCTTCTGGTGCAGGAACTGGGGTTTATCCGCGGGATAGACCTGGGTGCCGATGCATTTTTCTGCCAGGTCGATCTTGGCCAGGTCGGTGTTCGTCGCGATGCAGTTCAGGCCTTGGCCCGCCAGCAGGTGCGTCGTTAGCCCGGCGTCGCAGCCGATTACCGCAACCTTCTGTGGCTTAATGGTTTGTGCGACGACCTGAAGTGTGATGTGGATGTTGGTGTCCGTCAGTTGCTTGAACTTCTCATCCGTACCGTAGCGCGTCCAGACGCTCTGCTCGATCGGCAGGGAGGCGGTGTCAGCAGATGAAGCTTGCTCCAATCCCGGGGGCAGTGTGCCGAAGACCTCGGCGTTCCACAGCAGCGGCGTGCCGGCAAACTTCTTGCGGACGAAGTCGAGGTCCGGCGAAAGGCGGTCGAAGCCCCACTTCTGCTCGAAGACATCGAGTGTCTTCTTGATGCCTTCCTGTGTGTCGGCTTCTGTTTTCCGAGCGCCGCGCAGGCCGTGGCGGTGGATGTATTCGATCTGGGGGATGGCCCAGCAGGCCCAGCCTTTCAGGCGTGCGTTCAGGCCGAAGTCGATCGTCTGGCCACGCAGAATGTTTTCGTCGTACCCGCCGACCTCGTCGTAAACCTTGCGTTTGCAGCAGTAAAAACAGCCCATGACGTGGTCGACTTCCATCGCTTGGTTGATCAGCGCGGGGTCGGCGCCGACCGCGATGTGGTGGTAGCCCTTGGGGTGCAGCAGCCAGTCCCCGAAGGCGTGGATCTTGCCATCCGGGCGTAGTTGTTTGGGGCCGACGACGCCGAGGCGAGCTGGGGCCTGGTCGAAGGTCTGGCATAGCTTAGTCGCCCAATGGCGGGTCAGCATCTGGGTGTCGCCGTCGAGACGGGCGAGGAATTCGCCTTGGGATTCGCGGACGAGTCGGTTGGCCCCGATCGAGAGAATGCCGGTGTGCTCAGCCTCGATGAGCACTATGAACGGTTGGCCGTCCCGCCAGGTTTTCTTTGACCAAAGGCGTAGGGTATCGAGGCTGTCATCGTCTGAGCCATCGTCGTAGGCGATGATCTCCAGTGGGGTGGGATCGTCGTGCAGCGTGTCGTGCAGGGACTGCAACAGGTCGCCGATCAGGTCGGTTTGGCCGTCGTGTGAAGAGGCCTTGCCGTTGTTGTAGTTGGGGATCAGGACTGAAACTCGGGGCGCGGGATAGCTCATATTTGAGTTATCGGCGGGTTAGGCAGTGGGGCGACAGGAAAGAGGTAGAGGGTTTATTGTTGAGTGTTGTTACAAGAAGAAGCCCACGTTCGGCGAACGTGGGCTTCGGGGGGTTGTTTTGTTGTGAGCAGATCCGGGGGGCGAATCAGGCTGTGTGGTTGGATTCGGTTTTTTCGGCGGTGGTGGTGGAGTCGACGCTTTCGGACTTGTGCTGCTCGATCCGGGGGGGCTGCTTGGTGGAGGTTTCGATGTCGTCTTCGATCCCGGCCAGGCCCTTTTTGAACTCAACGATGCCTTTGCCGATGCTTTTGCCGACTTCCGGCAGGCGTTTGCCGAAGATCAGAACGCCCAGCACCATGAGGACGGTGATTTCCATCCAGCCGAGGCCGCCATTGAAAAAACCGATCGTCGGTGTGTAGTGGAGGATCATCGTGGTATCTCCAGCCTGTATCAGGCGGTTACGAGCAATGCACCAGAGAGGATTCGAACCTCTAACCTGCGGTTCCGTAGACCGCTGCTCTATCCAATTGAGCTACTGGTGCCTGAGCCCAACAAGGATAGCCCGTGTTTGGGGTTGATTCAAATTGGTATGTCGGTTCGGGGTCTTGGGTTCGGCGTTCTGGGGGGATAGACCTGTAGATTTCTGATTAATATTTGGGAATTGCCCGGGCTCGATTCTCGTACCCAGGACACCAAACCTCATTACAATGCTGCCATGACTAAGCCGGTGGTCGTTATTCATGGGATCGCGATCCGTAATCCTGCCAAGTTTCTCAGGACGGTGGAGGGGTTGGGTGAGGAGTTGGGCGAAGCGTTTGACCTGATCCCGGTGTTCTGGGGGGACCTGGGGGCTAGCGACGAGCATCTCGAAAAGGTCATCGCGCGCAGGCCTGAACGGTCCGAGGGGATGAGGAACATGATGGCGGATTCGGTCGCGGCGACGGTGGCGTCGCAACTGGGCTGGGCGATGGCATTGGTGTCTAAAGCCCGTGGGGATTACGCGACCGCCGATGAGATCAATGAGGAGGTCGGCAAGCTGCATGACGACCTGCGCGGCCGGGTGCGGGGGTATGTCAACGGCAAGTTCCAGGATATGCGGATCGCATTGACCGCGGCGTTATTACCTTTCCTTGCGGATGTGATCACCTACCAGAGTCAGGGCCGGCGGGCGCTGGTGCATGCGCGCATGCGGTCCGTGATCGACAAGGAACTTGGTCCGGAATACGGCACGGCAGAGAAACCCGTCACCGTGATCGCGCACAGCCTCGGCGGCGTAATCAGTTTTGATATGGCGACGACTGAGCACGAACCGCTCTACATCGATCAGTTCATCACGCTGGGCAGTCAGCCCAGTTTCTTCCATCTGCTGGACCCGCGTTCGGGGAAGTTACCCGCGTATGAAGGCGAGCCGATCACGCTGCCTGTAACGATCGGCAAGTGGACAAACATCTGGGACGAACTGGATCTGCTGGCGTTCGGTGTACGCGATCTTTTCCGCTTGCACGACGGGACGGAACCGATCGATCAGCCCGTGCGTTGCTATCGTGACTTCGTGCGCGGCGCAGCGCTTATGCAGTCACACCTGGGTTACTTCACACGCAGGTCTTCGGTGAGGGCGATCGTGAAGACACTGACAGAATCTAAGGAACAGGGATGAATACGGATGGACACGGATAAGAAGTGAGTCAAGGCGTTAGTAGTTACTTCACTTTGCATTCTCTTCATCCGTGTTAATCTGTGTCCATCCCTGTTACTCATTGATATTGAGGTTATGCAATGCTTGATTTTTACGGCTATGACAAGTGCGGTACTTGCCGGAAGGCGAAGAAGTGGCTGGATGAAAAGGGCGTAGAGTACAAGTCGATCCCGATCGTGGAAAAGCCGCCGAGTCAGGCTCTGCTTAAGAAGATACTTGCATCAGGTGAATACGAATTAAAGCACTTGTTTAACACATCAGGTGAGCTCTATAGGCAATTGAAGATCAAGGACAAGCTTGGCTCGATGTCGCAGGCGGAGGCCATCAAGCTGCTTGCCGAGAACGGTAAGCTCTGCAAACGGCCGATCGTGACCGATGGCAAGCGTTTTACCGTCGGATTCAAGCCGGATGTCTTTGAAAAGGCGTGGGGCTGAAAGCTAGAGATTGGTTAATTCTTGTCACCTCTTGTGATCCTGTCACGTATTTTAGGGTGTGTTCGGCAATAGATTGGCGGGTCGGCCGTTAATCTTCCAAACGTTGGCTACGCATCCTGGCAGGCAACCGTTGCACTTCTGATCCTGCCTTGGCGCGTCGGGTATGAGCCGACACGCGGACTGAGTTTTTGTGAGCGATTGTTACGCGCAAAGCCTTAAACGGTGAGGCTGTTGGTGCGCTGTTACCCACTCAGTAGTAGAAGGAGACAAGGCATGACCAGACAACGATGGAGATGGATTTCGGCTGCGGCATTGTGTTGTTTATTGGGTGCGCCGGTGATGGCGCAGAGTAGTGATGACAGTACTACCAGTGTGCCGTTCGCGGTCAAGAGCGGGGCTGTCTACGCAACGAGCAATGTCGAGGATGGCGGACGTCTGCGAGTACGGTTCTTAGGTGAGGGTGAAGCGGATGTCAGTCGTACCGCGGTCAGCCTTTCACTGGAAGAGCTGACGCAGGTCAATGGCGATCGGACGCTGTCGGTGACGCCGGACGGCGATCTGGAGCGTGTCGGTCGGGCACGACTGTTTGCAGGCACGGGCACGGCAACGGTGACGGATGCCAACGGCGATGTGACTTTCGAGAAAGTCGGCATCGTGGTCAGTCTGCGCGGCTACGGCAACCGCCTGAAGATGATCGGTAAGTTCCGCGCCAAGGAAGTGGATTCGAGCGGCGCTTTGCCGCCTGACATTTTGCGCGGCGTCGTGCGTGGCCGACCGGTCCCGGTGGATACCGCAACGGAATAAGTGCTTGGCACGGTTGTGGGGCCGGGCACGGTGCATGCCCCCTTGATCCGACCCGGCCCCATCTCTTTTCTTTGGCTTTGACATGAGGGGTTCAGCTATGAAGCGGCGACAGGCGTTTACCGTGATCGAGTTACTGATGGTGATCGCGATCCTGGCGTTGGTAGTCGGGATCATCCTCCCGGCGATCGCACAGGCGCGGGCGACCGCCAAGTCGGCGATCTGTCTGAGCCAGATGCGCCAGATTGCGGACGGTTTTCACATGCTGGCGGATGCCAACGGCGGGAAGCTGCCCGGGATCGATACGGACGAGGCATGGGACGTGCTGGTCCAGGATCAACTGGGCACGGACGAGACGATCTTCGTCTGCCCGGCGGATGATGACGCGATCGAAGCCTCTGCCGACGGCTATCCGGGATTGAGCTACGGCTGGCGCGAGTGGTTCGAGGTGGATGAAGATGAATCCAGCCTGTCGGGAAAGATGCTGGCATCAGCGCCGCCGGAGCTGATCCTGGTGTTTGAGGACCTCAGTGAGCGGCATGCTGAGGGAAAGATCAACGCGGCGACGGTCGATGGGGCAGCGCAGGTGTACAGCCTGGAAGATTTTCAGGCGAATATGGAATTGGCGGTGCGGTGAGGGGGACACAAAATGGTAGATGTGATCCCGGCCAAAGCCCTTTGGGCTATGACCGGGCTTTGGGGGGGCTGTAGGGCGGGTCCGATGTGTTGTTATTACGTAACTAAGCTATACTCCGACGCATGTCAGACGCGGCTGCGCCGGCTCCGATTTCGATGAATGTACGGACGTGGACCCCCCGTTTATCCGCAGGGTGGGTCGGTGCGGTGCTGTTGATCCTGATCGCGGTGCCATGTTTTGTTTTGTTGCCGTGGTCATTACAGCATTACGACGAGCACCGGATCGCTGAGGGTTTGGCGTTGCAGGCTCCGAGCCTGTCCGAGCCGATGGGTACGGACCTGTTCGGGCGTTCGCTGTTTTGGCGATGTTTGCTGGGGGGGGCGATCAGCCTGGGGATCGGCGGATGCGCAGCATTACTGGCCGTGGGCATCGGCGTAACGTGGGGGGCCACAGCGGGTTATATCGGCGGGCGTGTCGATTCGTTCATGATGAGAATCGTGGATGTGCTTTATGGATTGCCCTACATCCTGCTGGTGGTGTTGATGAACATCGCGCTGAAGCCGGTTATCACTGGGGGGCTGAAAAAGTTACCTGTGATGACTGAATCCTCGGCCGATGAACTGGCGGGGATCGTGACGCTTTTAGCAGCGATCGGGGGCGTGAGTTGGCTGACGATGGCACGTGTGATCCGCGGACAGGTGTTGAGCCTGCGTAGTCAGCCGTTCATGGAAGCGGCACGCTCGGTGGGGACGGGGCACTTCCGCACGCTGCGTATTCACCTGCTGCCGAATCTTGTCGGGCCGATCGTCGTGTATGCGACGCTGACGGTGCCGCAGGCGATCCTGCAGGAGTCGTTCCTGAGCTTCCTGGGGATCGGCGTGCAGAGCCCGGTGCCTAGCTGGGGGAACCTGGCGTCGGAGGGGCTGCCGCAGTTGAACCGTTTGGCGCTGCAGTCTGAATCCAATGTGTTTATGAAAGTCGCCGCGGTCGACTGGTGGATGCTGTTTTTCCCGTGCCTGCTCTTGGGCCTGACGTTGATGGCGCTAAACTTCCTGGGTGATGCGTTACGTAACAGACTTGACCCGAGACGTGCGAAGACCTGATTAAACCCGAAACGAACGCCTTGATCGTCGGCTTGTGCCGATCGCGTCAGGGTTGGCTGTATCCAGTGAGGCAAGGATGGAAAACCGATTCGGTTTCAAAGACCTATTGATTAGCACGCTGCTGGTGGTACTGATCGTCAGCGTTTGGATCGCGATGAAGCAGATCGACCGGCAGTGGGATGAGCTTGCTAAGCTCAACTTACAAGCACAAGAGCAGACATCGCAACTGCGCAGGCTCAATGAACTGATCGAGCAGGGCGTGACCGTAGCGCAGATTGGGAATGGCGGTGTGAATCCTGCCGGTGGGGTAGATACACCACCCGCGTTCGACCGCGTTCTTGCTGCGAAAGCTGAGCCTGATTACGCACGAGGCGACTGGGTGATCCGCGCCTTCGGCGTCAGCGTGGGCAAACTCACACCCCACGTCTCCAGCGACGTCTATCAAAGCCTGCTGGAATCGTTCGTCATCCAGACGCTTGCCGACCGTGACCCGGACACACTCGAGTGGAAGCCGTTGATCGCTGAATCCTGGGCTATCAGCGAGGACGGGCTGACGATCACGTTCGAGATGCGTCGCGATGCGAAGTTTTCCGATGGTTCGCCGGTCACTGCGAACGATGTGGTGTACTCGTACAACCTGATCATGAACCCGAAGATCGCGGCCCCGCGTTCGCGTGCTTATTACGAAAAGCTCGAATCCGTCAAGAAGGATGGCGATTACCGCGTAATCTTCAAGCTGCGTGATCCGTACTTCAAGAGCTTCGACTTCTGTGGCGGGATGGCGATCATGTCTGAGAAGTTCTACAGCCAGTTCACGCCCGAAGAGTACAACGAATTGCCGGGGCTGCTGTTTGGTTCCGGGCCTTACAAATTGTCGGAAGACCCGAAGCTGTGGGCCCCGGGGTCGGGCAAGATCGAGCTGGTGCGCAACGATCAGTACTGGGGTGTTGAGCCCGCGATTGATCGGCTGGTGTTCCGTGAAATCACCGACGACACCGCCCGGCTGACCACGTTCACCAACGGTGAACTGGACCGTTACGGCGCGACACCCGAGCAGTACCTGTCCTTGAAGAACAACCAGAGCCTGCTCGAACAGGCGAACATGTACGAGTTCGAGACGGTCAACACGGGCTACCGCTACATCGCGTGGAACCAGGTCGCGGATAACGGCGAGCCTTCGCGGTTTGCGGATACACGCGTGCGTCAGGCGATGACGATGCTGACGAATCGGCCCGAGATGTGTCAGCGTTTGATGGTCGGGCTGGCGACGCCGGCGACGGGGCCGTTCCACCGCAAGGGCAACCAGGACAGCCCGAATGTTACGCCGTGGCCTTACGACCCGGAAAGAGCCAAGGCGCTACTAAAAGAAGCGGGTTACGAAGACCGCGACGGTGACGGTGTGATCGAGAGTGCGGACGGTAAGCCGTTCACGTTCAGGATGATCTACCCGGCAAGCAGCGCGAACTACCAGGAAATGGTGTTCTACCTGCGTGATGCGTATGCCCGTGCGGGGATCCAGATGGAGCCCGACCCGCTTGAGTGGACGATCATGCTCCAACGGATCGACCAGCGTAACTTTGATGCGATGACGCTCGGTTGGAGCGGCTCGCCCGAGGGCGATCCTTATCAGATTTTCCACTCCGATCAGGTCGGCGACGGCGGGGATAACTACGTCCACTTCATCAACGAAGAGCTTGACGGGTTGATCGATAAAGCACGCGTCACGATGGATATCGAGAAGCGCATGCCGATGTGGCACCGCGTGCACGAGATTCTGCACGAGGAGCAGCCGTACACGTTCCTGTTCACGAGCAAGTCGGTTGCGTTTATCGATAAGCGATTCAAGCACGTGATGGTCACGACGCTGGGGCTGAACCAGGAATACGAATGGTACGTCCCTTCGGGCGAGCAGCGTTACAGTAACTGACGATAACGGACCGCAGGCGAACGCGGAGTGACAGGGACCACACGGCCATGATCAATTACATCATCAGGCGATTATTTCTGATGGTACCGACGCTCCTGGGCGTGACGGCGGTGGTGTTCTTCGTGATGGCGATGGCGCCGGGCGGCTTTGCCGGGTCGTTATTGAACCAGGGCGGCGCACAGACCGAGGGCGAAGAGGCCCGTCGCATCCGTGCGTACATGATGCGGCGCTACGGATTGGATAAGCCGGTTCTCGTGCAGTACGGACGTTGGCTGAACCAGGTTTCGCCGGTCGGGTTTGTGAATTCATCGAATATTGAGATTGATGAAGACGATCAGGCTACTGTCAGTGAACGTTTTGCAGATAACGAATTGATCCCGTCGACATCACGGCGCGCGGCGGTTGAGTTAGCGTTGGCTGTTTCGCGTTATGAAGATAAAGACCCGCAGGAAGTAGCGGAACGCATACTTGATGGGCTTGGCGACGGTTCGCTGGAAGACATGAAGCCGTACCTTGGAGACGATCCGCGCCCCTCGCTACTGGAAGCTTATGAAGCGGTGGAAACCGGAAAAGATGCGGAAGGCAACCCGCTGGATGAAGAGGCGCTGGCACGACTGCGTGCTGACTTGATTGATGAGATGAGTTTTCAGGCGAGCACGTTGGACCGCGTGCTTTTCAATCGGCCGACGTTCAAGAAGCCGGACCTCGGCAGGAGTTTGCGCGGCAGACAGGTTAGTCAATTATTGGGTGAATCATTGCCGATCACGCTGCTGTTGAACATCATCACGATCCCTGTGGTGTATGTTCTGGCGATCATCATCGGGATTTATTCAGCAAAACACCATGGTAAATTCTTTGACATCGGCTCGGGCTTTTTGCTGCTTGGCTTGTGGTGTGTGCCCGTGATCTGGGCGGGTGTGTTGCTGATCGGGTACTTTGCGAACAAGGATTACTTCAAGTGGTTCCCCACGGCGGGGCTTCACAGCCTGGATGCGGACACGATGGCGTTCCTGCCTTCATGGGGCGCTAACGGATTTGAGCGCGGCTGGCTGCTGGACATGCTCTGGCACATGGTGCTGCCGGTGTTGTGCTTGAGCTACGGCAGTTTCGCGGTACTCGCCAAACTCGCACGTGGCTCGCTGCTTGAAAACCTGTCAGCCGATTATGTACGCACCGCTCGGGCAAAGGGTGTGGACGGGCGGACTGTTTTGTTCCGGCATGCTTTCCGCAACAGTATCCTGCCTTTGATCACCGTGGTCGCGTCGATCCTTCCGATGATGTTCGTCGGGTCGGTCGTCGTGGAAACGATCTTCAGTATCCAGGGGATGGGCAAATTAAGCGTTGAGGCGGCGTTCATGAAGGACCGCGAGGTGGTCATGGGCGTGACGTTGCTCGGCGGCATCCTCGGCCTGGCAAGTTATCTGGTCCGCGACATTTTGTATGCGTTGGCGGACCCGCGAGTGAGTTACGAATAAGAAAGAAGCATGACACAGGCGGTGATACAACCCGAATCCCCGAAAGCGGCCGACCTCGTAAACGGCGCGGAGTTACCGTTCCGCCGCAGCGTGCTGGGGCGCATCGTGTATCAGTTGCTTGGCCGATGGGGCGCAAGGCTGGGGCTGCTCTGGATGCTGATCGTGGCGTTCTTCGCGGTATTCGCGCCGTTCCTCGCTAACAGCCATCCGATCCTGTTCAAAGCGGACAGCCAATGGTCGAGCCCGTTGCTCAAGCACCTGACGCCGGTCGATGTGATCCTGGTGGTGTTCAGTATCGCGGTGATCTTGCTGTTCTTCCTAAAGAAGATGTCGTTCGGCAACCGCTGCGCGATCGCGACTTGGGTGCTCGCTGCGATCATCCCGTTCGCTTGCTGGGGAGAGATCTCGCGGGGCTGGAGTCAATGGCAGGAGGCGATGGGGGGCGTCACGCTGATGGTGATTACTTTAATGTTGGGGGCGGCATTAGCCTTGCCTCTGGTCTTGATCCCGCTTGTTAGTTCGACCCGCATGCGAGCGAAGATCGTCACGGTGTGTTTGCTGCTGCCGATCGCAGTGTTGCTGGTTATTTATCCCGTGCAGCCGCCGCGCGCGGTGGTGATGTCGCAGTACCGTGAGGCTACGAGGGCGGGTGATGCGCAGTACGTGTTGTACACGTTGATCCCGTACTCGCCGACGGACCGCATGCGTGACTTGCCGGACGCACGCCTGCTCGCGCCGGGGACATACCCGAAGCAGCAGAAGCTTGATGACGACGGCAGGTCGAAGTATCCGGAGCACTGGACGGAAAAGGCTTACCCGGACGAACCATTAGGCGCACGCATGCACCTGATGGGAACGACGGCGTACGGCGAAGATCTGGCAAGCAGGATGATCCACGCCAGCCGGATCGCGCTATCGATCGGGTTTATCGCAACGGGTATTGCGCTATTTTTAGGTGTGGTGATCGGCGCGCTGATGGGGTACTTCTCCGGGTTGGTGGACCTGATCGGGATGCGCCTCGTCGAGGTGTTCAGTTCGATCCCGACGATTTATTTGTTGATAGCTGTCGTCGCATTTTACGGGCGCAACCTGTACCTGATGATGGTGATCATCGGCCTCACCGGCTGGGTGGGGTATGCCATGTTTACGCGCGCCGAGTTCTTGAAGCTGCGGCAGATGGATTATGTACAAGCCGCGCGGGCGTGTGGCTTGCCGTTATGGTCGGTGTTGTTCAAGCACATGTTGCCGAACGGTGTTGCGCCTGTGTTGGTCAGCGCGAGTTTCGGTATCGCGGCGGCGATCCTCACCGAAGCGACGCTCAGCTTCCTCGGACTTGGTCTTGTAGATGAACCGAGCTGGGGGCAGATGCTCAACCAGGCACGTGGCTTGGGCGGCAGCTTCTTCTGGTGGATAGCCATCTACCCCGGCGGGGCGATTTTCCTGACGGTGTTCGCGTACAACCTGGTCGGGGAGGCACTGCGCGACGCGATCGATCCATACGCACAGAAGCCGGGCACGTAAGATAAGTACGAAGGGTATAGACGATGCAGGCAGAGCAAACCAAAAAAGCCGAGTCACCGCTGATCATCATCGAGGATCTTGGCGTAAGTTTCCCCGTCGCCGATGCGTCGGGGCGCGGTAAGCGCTTCAACGCGGTGCAGCGGGTGAACCTGTCTGTGTATCCGGCGCAAACATTGGCAGTAGTGGGGGAGAGCGGTTCGGGCAAGAGCGTAAGCGCGATGTCGATCCTGCAATTGATCCCGACGCCGCCCGGTAAATACGAAGCGGGTCGGATCATGTGGCAGATGGATGAGAAGACGCCCAGCCCGACTGTCCGCTCCGCCGTCGAACATGCCCCATCCGGTGCAACGTATGTGGATCTATTGAAGTTCAACGACCCGATGATGCGTTCGATCCGTGGCAACCAGATCGCGATGATCTTCCAGGAACCGATGACGAGTCTGAACCCGGTGTACACGATCGGCGAACAGATCACCGAAGCGGTCCTGCTGCATCAAAAAGTGACTAAGACCGAGGCGTTTAAGATCGCGGCCGACGCGTTGCGTGATGTCGGCATCGCCGGGCCTGAGGCGAGATTGAAAGAGTATCCACATCAACTGTCCGGCGGCATGCGTCAGCGCGTGATGATCGCAATGGCGTTGGCGTGTCAGCCGAGGTTGTTGCTTGCTGACGAACCGACAACCGCGCTCGACGTGACGATCCAGGCGCAGATCCTTGAACTGTTGCGCAAACTGCAGGACACGAAACAGATGGGTGTGCTGCTGATCACGCACGACCTTGGCGTGGTTGCGGAGAATGCGGATGTGGTGGCGGTGATGTATGCCGGCCGCGTTTTGGAATATGCAACGGTGTTCGACCTGTTTGAACGCCCGTTGCACCCGTACACGCGTGGGCTGTTGTTATCGATGCCGGTGCTTGGTCGAGAGGTGGATCGCCTGCCGACGGTGATGGATGGCGCGACGATTCCGGATGACTTCCCGCAAGGGTACAAGGTCATGCCGCACACGGTGGACCTGAACCCACCCGGCGGTTACGGCGGCCCGAACTCGCGACTGCATGAGGTCGAGCCCAACCACTGGGTGCTGTGCGAGCCGATCGGAGACAAGAAAGACCAGAAACCGACGCCGCCGAGGTTGTCGTTCAGAAGGCCCGCGCCGGTTGCGCATGCGTAGTGCTTTCTGTTCACGGCCTGCGTTGTGTCGCAACGCGGCTACAGCAATCACACACCACCTTTAGCTTCCGTGGTCCGTTTCATCGCGTCGCCGTGCGAATAAGCAGATATCGTCGTTGCCGTGTGTGAGGTGATAGCTGTGAAGTGCGGCGCTCGATATGTTTGGGTCCAGATCACACTGCCATGGGGTGGCCGTGTCCGCCCCCTCCCTCTATTTTTGGGCCGAATTATCGCTATCTACTTGTCAAAGAACGGATCGCGTGATGTCCGCTTTTCGGGGTAGGACGTCCGGGCCTGCGTTTACTGTCCGTTAATGCGTAAGGCAGCCACCGGGCGGACACAGGGGGACACAGGTCATACACCGGGCGGACACCGCTGCGGCCATAGGTGACGCAATCAAAAAAAGCGTCGTCCCTTATAGGGTGCGACGACGGATTGGTGCGCACAAAGGGGGCATGACCGTGAAGTGCGGCACCCGCTACGTTTGGATTGAGAACGCTGTACTTCAACCCGTACGAATCCCCCTACGACAGCTACATCAACTACATGAACGTGCTGGACCACCTGCGCACCCGCATGCAAAGCGCGACGGCCGTCGAACCGAGTTCGTGAATTCCCCCGGCTATCTCACCCCAACGCGGCGAGGGCGTGTGGCCATGGGTGTCGTGCAGCGAAATCCGTTGAAACCGTGTTATTGATTTTTGCTCATCCCGCATAGGGTAGAGACGGCCTTTACCCCGCCAACTCACCCGCTGAGTTTACCGGTCCGGTTAGGACATCTAATATAACTTATATTAGATGTATTTCAACGGGCCGCTCTCCCCTGTAGTTAGAGCGATTCGCCTTATTTTTGGCCGCACCGATTGTCGTCATGCCCGCGAAGGCGGGGATCCATGTACAGGGATTCATTGGGCGCGTGGATACCCGCGTGCGCGGGTATGACGGTCATTAATCATGCGAATCGCTCTAAAAGAGCAATCGCCTAAATTATTGATGCCTAAAACCTAACGCCCACGGATAGCATCCGCGGGCTTCTTTTGTGGTATCAGATCGGGTTGAGTATCCCGAGCACCGCTCGAAATTGACATTGCCCAATTCTTGACACAGTCCAGAATATGGCTATACTCCCAATCCATGCAAGACCCCGACCCGGCGAAGATGCTTCATGAATACGGCCTGCAGGTTACCGCGCAGCGGCTGGCGGTGATGCAGGCGGTGTCGGCGCGGCCACATTGCACGGCGGCCGAGGTCGTGGAGCTTGTCCGATCCGAAATCAATGCTGTTTCCCGGCAAGCGGTATATGATGCGCTGGGCCTCTTGACCGACAAGGGCATTCTTCGGCGTATCCAGCCGTCGGGTTCGCCGGCCCGTTATGAGGATCGCGTGGGCGACAATCATCATCACCTGATTTGTCGCAGATGCGGGAAGACAATCGATATTGATTGTGCGGTCGGCAAAGCGCCGTGCCTTGAAGTCAAGGACCCGCACGGCTACGAGATCGATGAGGCGGAAGTCATTTACTGGGGCCATTGCCCGCAGTGTCTTAAAACAAAAACGCAGCACTGATGCAGCCTAAGCTAATGCAACCGGCGGCCGATCAGGACCAGTTCTATCAGCTTGATCGGGCTAATTCATAAAAACTGAGATGTACAACTTGTAGGAGATGACCGATGGCTGAAGAATCCAAATGCCCATTCCACCATTCAACCGCGGGCAGCACCGTTGCCGGCAGCGGTGCGACGAATCGTGACTGGTGGCCTAACCAGTTGAAACTTGAACTTCTGAATCAGCATTCGGAGAAGTCCAACCCGATGGGCGAAGACTTCAATTACGCCGAGGCGTTCAAGAGCCTGGATCTGGCGGCGGTGAAGAAAGATTTGGCTGATGTGATGACCGACTCACAGGACTGGTGGCCGGCGGACTTCGGCCACTACGGCCCGTTGTTTATCCGTATGTCCTGGCACAGCGCCGGCACGTACCGTACGGGTGACGGCCGCGGCGGTGGGGGGCGAGGGCAACAGCGTTTTGCGCCGCTGAACAGTTGGCCCGACAACGTGAGCCTGGACAAGGCGCGTCGTCTGCTTTGGCCGGTCAAGCAGAAGTACGGGAACAAGATCTCCTGGGCGGACCTGATCATCCTGGCCGGCAATGTTGCGCTTGAGACGATGGGCTTCAAGACGTTCGGCTTCGGTGGCGGCCGTGAAGATGTCTGGGAGCCGGATCAGGATGTGTATTGGGGTGCGGAGAAGACCTGGCTCGGAGGAAATGAGCGTTACGCGAAGGGTTCCGAAGGTGTTGATAAGCCGCATTCGACGCTTGTTACTGATGATGATGCGGATGGTGAGATGCACAGCAAGAGCCTGGAAAATCCGCTTGCCGCGGTGCAGATGGGCTTGATTTACGTCAATCCTGAAGGCCCGGACGGTAATCCCGACCCGGTCGCCGCCGCTCACGATATCCGTGAAACCTTCGCACGTATGGCGATGAATGACGAGGAAACGGTCGCGCTGATCGCGGGCGGTCACTCGTTCGGCAAGACCCACGGCGCGGGCCCGGCTGACAATGTCGGAGCCGACCCGGAAGCGGCGGGCCTGGAAGAAGTGGGCCTTGGCTGGAAGAGCAGCTTCGGCACAGGCAAGGGCGCTGACACGATCACCAGCGGCCTGGAAGTCACATGGACCACGACGCCGACCAAGTGGAGCAACAGCTTCTTTGAATTGTTGTTCGGCTACGAGTGGGAACTGACCAAGAGTCCGGCCGGCGCCTATCAATGGGTCGCCAAGGATGCCGGCGAGATCATCCCGCATGCCCACGATCCGGCGAAGAAGATCAAGCCGACGATGCTGACGACCGACTTGTCCTTGCGGTTTGATCCGATCTACGAGCCTATCTCACGTCGGTTTTATGAGAATCCGCAAGAGTTTGCCGATGCATTCGCCCGTGCGTGGTTCAAGCTGACGCACCGCGATATGGGGCCACGCTCCAGGTACCTGGGGCCGGAGGTGCCGGATGAAGAACTCATCTGGCAGGACCCGATCCCCGAAGTGAATCATCCGCTGGTCAATGATGCGGACGTTGCAGCGCTCAAGGCACAAGTCCTTGCGACCGGCTTGAGTGTTTCGGAACTGGTTTGCACCGCATGGGCATCTGCTTCTACGTTCCGTGGTTCTGACAAGCGAGGCGGTGCTAACGGCGCACGCATCCGCCTGGCTCCGCAAAAAGACTGGGAAGTGAATCAGCCCGCACAACTTACGAAGGTGCTCAAGGTTTTGGAAGAGGTTCAGAGCAAGTTCAACAGTGCACAATCAGGAGGCAAGAAGGTTTCGCTGGCGGACCTGATCGTGCTGGGGGGTTGCGCGGCAGTTGAGAAGGCGGCGAAGGGTGCGGGCGTTGATGTCACCGTTCCTTTTACGCCCGGACGTATGGATGCATCGGCTGAGCAGACGGATGCCGAATCCTTTGAAGTGCTAGAGCCGATCGCCGATGGTTTCCGCAACTATCTTAAGGGTAATTACACGATTCCCGCTGAGGCGTTATTGATCGACAAGGCGCAGCTACTGACACTGACGGCACCGGAAGTGACCGTGCTCATCGGTGGCATGCGTGCTCTGGGTGCGAATTATGACGGCTCGAAGCATGGCGTCTTCACCGATCGGCCGGGCACACTAAATAACGACTTCTTCGTGAACCTGCTTGACATGAGCACGCAGTGGAAGCCTACCACGCAGGAGAGGTACCCGAACCTGTTTGAAGGCAGCGACCGCAAGACGGGTCAGAAGAAGTGGACCGCGACGCGTGTCGACCTGGTCTTCGGGTCAAACTCCGTCCTGCGTGCTCTGGCTGAAGTCTACGGCAGCAGCGATGCGAAGGAGAAGTTCGTCAAGGACTTTGTCGCTGCCTGGGATAAGGTGATGAACCTCGACCGCTTCGACATCGCCTGACCCCCCCCCCCGCCCCCGGAAGTGGCTCCTGGGAGCCTCCCGGAAGTATTCAACCACCCGCGGCTTCGGTGCTCATATCGCATCGAAGCCGCTTTTTCGTGGTGGGGTGTGCATTGTCGCGGGGAGTGTAAAATGTGTGTACGATTCGTGAAATGGCATGGTAAAGCGAAGAAAAACGTTTTATCATGGTTCCTTGGAGGTACACATGCTGCTGCTTGGTTTGGACATCGGAAGTTCTTCGGTCAAAGCGAGTCTGCTGGATGCGCAGACAGGCCGGGTCGTCGGTTCAGACTTCAACCCGAAACAGGAGATGGCGATCCAGGCGGTGAAGCCCGGCTGGGCGGAGCAGGACCCGGACGCGTGGTGGGAAGCCGCCAAGGCATCGATCGCCGGCGCGATGCAGGAAGCCGGCGCATCAGCGGAAGATATCAAGGCAATCGGCATCGCATATCAGATGCATGGGCTGGTGTGTCTGGACAAAGCGCAGCAACCGGTTCGGCCTAGCATCATCTGGTGTGACAGCCGGGCGGTGCCGATTGGTGAAGCGGCGCTTGAGGCGCTGGGCAGTGAGAAGTGTCTCGGGCATCTACTGAACGGCCCGGGTAACTTTACCGCGAGTAAGTTGAAGTGGGTGCATGACAATGAGCCGGACGTGTTTGCGAAGATCGATAAAGTGTGCCTGCCCGGTGATTACATCGCTACGCGTCTGACGGGTAAAGTTGCGACCACGGTGTCGGGTTTAACCGAGGGCATGTTCTGGGATTTTAAAAACGAAGCACCCGCAGACTTCCTGCTTGAACATTACGGAATCAAACCTGACATGCTGGCGGATATCGTCCAGACATTCGGTGAACAAGGCGAACTTACTTCAGATGCTGCAGAAGAATTAGGCTTAAAACCGGGTGTTTTAGTGGCATATCGTGCGGGGGACCAGCCGAATAACGCGCTATCGCTGAACGTGTTGAATCCCGGCGAGATCGCGGCGACGGCGGGCACCTCCGGCGTGGTTTACGGCGTCAGCGATTCGCTGCGTTACGATCCCAAGTCGCGCATCAATACATTCGCGCATGTCAACCACAGCGATACACAAGCCAGCCTCGGCCTATTGCTTTGTATCAACGGAACAGGCAGTTCGAACGCTTGGTTGCGTCGCACACTCGGTGGGTCGATGAGTTATCAGCAGATGAATGATGCTGCGTCCAAAGCGCCGATCGGGTGCGACGGCCTGACGTTTATGCCGTTCGGCAACGGGGCGGAGCGCGTGCTTGAGAACGCCGATCCCGGCGCGACGTTGTGCGGCCTGCAATTCAATAGTCATTCTAATGGTCATCTTTGCAGGGCGGTTCAAGAAGGGATCGTCTTCTCGTTCAAGTATGGCATCGAGGTCATGCAGGAAACAGGCATGGACCCGAAGGTTATCCGAGCCGGCAAAGCGAACATGTTCCTGTCTGATCTGTTCCGCCAGACACTGGCGAATGTGACGGGGGCCCGGATCGAGTTGTACGATACGGATGGATCGGTCGGTGCTGCACGCGGCGCGGGGATCGGCGCGGGGGTGTACAAGTCATCCGCCGAGGCGTTCAGCACGCTGAAACTGGTCGGCAAGACCGAGCCGGAAGAAGGCAAAATCCAGCAGACGCAAACGTTTTACCAGTCCTGGCGCAAGCGCCTTGAAGCATTATTAACACACTGAAGACACGAAAAGGAATCTGACCATGTCGACAAACATCACCCTAGGCGATCGTGAGTTTTTCCCCGGGATCGGTGCGATTCCTTTTGAGGGCCGCGAGTCGGACAACCCGCTTGCGTTCAAGTGGTATGACCCGGGCCTGAAGGTGGCGGGCAAGGCGCTGAGGGATCACATGAGGTTTGCCGTGGCATACTGGCACAGCTTCTGTGGGACCGGCGCCGATCCGTTTGGTCCAGGTACGAAGGTGTATCCATGGGACGCGGCAAGCGATCCGAATCAGGCGGCGAAAGACAAGATGGATGCCGCGTTCGAGTTCATCACCAAACTCGGTGTGGATTACTACTGCTTCCACGATTACGATCTTGTCGCTGAAGGCCCAACGTTTGCCGAATCACAAAAACGGCTTGGCGCGATCGTTGAATATGCAAAGCAGAAGCAGGCCGCCTCAGGTGTAAAGCTTTTATGGGGCACCGCGAATCTCTTCAGCAATCCTCGCTATATGAACGGTGCGTCGACCAATCCGGACTTCAACGTGGTTGCCTATGCCGGGGCGCAGCTCAAGGGCGCGCTTGATGCGACGATCGCGCTAGGCGGTGAGAACTACGTCTTCTGGGGCGGGCGTGAAGGGTATATGTCGCTACTCAATACCGACATGAAGCGAGAGCAGGAACACTTCGCAGAATTTTTGATAATGGCTCGCGATTATGCGCGAGACCAGGGCTTCAAGGGTAACTTCTTCATCGAGCCCAAGCCCTGCGAACCGAGTAAGCACCAGTACGATTTTGACTCCGCCACAGTGGTCGGTTTCCTGCGGCACTTTGGCTTGGATAAAGACTTCAAGATCAATGTTGAGGTGAACCACGCGACGCTTGCAGGCCATACGTTCGAGCACGAATTGCAAGTCGCTGCCGACGCCGGCATGCTCGGCTCCATGGACGCCAACCGCGGCGACTACCAGAACGGCTGGGATACAGACCAGTTCCCCGTCGACCTGTACGAGCTGACCCAGGCGATGATGATCGTTTTACAATCCGGCGGCCTGCAAGGCGGCGGCATTAACTTCGACGCCAAGACCCGCCGCAACTCGACCGATCCAGAAGACCTGTTCATCGCGCATATCAGCGGTATGGATAACTTCGCCCGCGCGACGATCATTGCCGACAAGGTGCTGACCAGCTCGAAGTACCTCCAGATGCGCCGCCAACGTTACGCCAGCTTCGACTCCGGCAGCGGCGCGGAATTCGAGGCCGGTAAATTGTCGCTTGATCAGCTAGCTAAGATCGGCGCTGAGATCGGCGAGCCGGTCCAGATCAGCGGTAAGCAGGAGTTGTATGAGGCGCTGATTAACCAGGCGATTTGATTAACCGGCGTTCTCACATAATATCAACATTTAGTTTCGCAGCTTGCCGCTCTTTATCCGCAGCAAGCTGTGGAGCTAAACGGGTCCAACTTTAACATGCAAAATAGTATCAATTCCAATCATCCGCGGTGGGGCGAACCACTTCGGACATGGATATACTTTGAGCATGATGCGACCCAAGATAGACCCCGCGCCGGATTTTGACCGTTTCCTGGATGTGTTGTTATTACGTAAAGCATGGCTGAGGCCGCCGCAGTTTGATTTTCATATCAATGCGGTACACAAGGCATCGGTATTAGGCAGGCCGGCCAAAACCGGTAAGGACCTGGTCGAGTTTTTCACGGTCTCGGGTTATGACTTTGTACAGGTTTCGGTCTTCATGCCGCAGCCAGAGCTTGCTGAGGCGCAGAAGGCGGAGCAAAGCAAAGGCGATGCGGATTCGTTCGGTGCTGGATCAACTGTCATAGAATCGGCCGAGCAGTACCGGTCGAAGCGATGGAGCTGGCACGACATGGCCGAGGGAGACCTGTCTTCGATCGAGTATCAGTATGAACTGCTCGAGCAGGTGGCTGAGGCGATCCCGGATTCGATGAAGATCCTGCTGCACGGCGCGGATGTCTTCACGTTTACGTGGGAGTTGATGGGGTTCAACAACCTGTGTTTTGCGATGTATGAAGAGCCCGATTTTGTGCGGGAACTGATGCAATCGCTTGCCGATGCGCAGTACCACGCGTATCGGGGCGCGATCGACCGGGTGGGCGACAAGATCGGGGCACTGTTTTACAGCGATGATATTGCACACGGGGCCGGACCGTTCATGTCGCCGGACTTTTTCCGTCAGCATCTGTTCCCGACGATGCACCGTTACGCGAAGATGGGACAGTTGATCGGCGCGCCGTTTATCTATCACTCGGATGGGAAGCTGTATCCGGTGATGGACGACCTGGTGGAAGTGGGTGTGAAGGGGATCCAGCCGCTTGAGCCCAAAGCCATGGACCCGCTTCAGATCAAGCAGCAGTGGCCCGGTAAGATCTGCCTGATGGGCAATATCGATCTGGACCTGATGTCGCGCGGCACTGCCGAACAGGTCGAATCGCACGTGCGGGAGAAGATCGATCGGCTGAACGTTGGCGGCGGGTACATGCCGGGTGTGTCGAACACCGTGCCGGACTATGTGAATCTCGAGAATTACCTGCGCATGATCGAGGTGATCAACAGTTATCCGATGGAAGAAGTTAAAGTCGGAAGTTAGCCACCGATGAACACGGATAAACACAGATGAAGCATAGTTGTGCCTAATATCGGTGTTAATCTGTGTTCATCAGTGGCTAAGTATATTTAAGTAGGCAAGCAACACAGCATGTATCATGGGCGGGTATGGAAAGGCAAGATGTTCAAGCTGATACGGGCGCGCGGGTGGCGGTTGTGCTGTGCGCGGTGATGGAGCTTGAGATCGAGCATTTTGTGAATGGTTCATCCAACATCGTGCACATCGAGAAGATGGAGCAGGGCCTACACAACGAGCCAGATCGGCTCAAGCGTGAATTGCAGGCGGCGATCGATCGTATCGAAGCGGAAGACAAGGCGGATGTGATCGTGCTCGGGTATGGATTGTGCAGCCGAGGGACGGAAGGTTTATTGCCTAAACGTTGTCGGCTTGTGATCCCACGGGCGCATGACTGCATCACCCTGCTTCTGGGCAGTAAGGAACGTTACGCGCAATACGTTGCGGAGCATCCGGGCACATACTGGTATTCGCCCGGCTGGAACAAACATCACATTCCACCGGGCAAGGAACGCTATGAAAAGCTGCGCAACGAATACGTTCAGAAGTATGGAGAAGACAACGCCGACTACCTGATGGAATGCGAGCAGACCTGGTTCAAAACCTACGACCGTGCGACCTATGTGCATCTGACTGTCGGGGCTACAGAGCAGGACAAGTCATTCACTCGTGAATGTGCCGACTGGCTTGACTGGTCGTATGACGAGCAGTCAGGTGATCCGGCACTCGTTCGTGCTCTGGTTGAAGGTGATTGGGATACCGAACGTTTTCTGATTGTCGAACCGGGCCAGACGAATCGGATGACCGGTGACGATCAGATTATCAAGGCGGTGGAAGTGGAAGGCGGGGCTGATGCAAAGTGACGGTTATACGATTCATGTGCAATCACCGTCGGGCGAGCATGAGATCCGCATTCATCCCGATGATCGCGATCGACTGCTGACACAGATCCTTGCTGAACACGGCTTCACCCTAAGGATGCCTTGCGGGCAGGAGGGGCGCTGCGAGAAGTGCCGTGTGAGTCTGACCGCCGGTTGCGTGATTGATCATTTTAATGACGAAGCGATCTGTGCGACGGACAGCGTGGTTCCGCTGCTTGCATGTCAGCACCGGCCTGGCGATCAGCCGTTTGCTTTGGATATACCGGTGCATTCATTGGCATGGGCGGAGCCGGACGTACTGGATGCGTTTGATGTGCAGGCCCTCTCTGTGCATGATCCGATTTGGCCCGACAAAAATGCGCCGGGTCAATCAAGGATCGCGCAACCGATCGGCGCTGCGATCGACCTGGGCACGACGACGGTCACATTAATGCTGGTGGATCTCGAAGATGGCGAGGTGTTGTCGCGCGCATCGGATGTGAATCACCAGGTTCGTTTTGGCGAGGATGTGCTGACGCGGATCAATCTTTGTGGCACGGATCGCGCGAACGTGAATGTGTTGCGTGACGCGGTCGGCAAGGAAACGATCGGGCCCTTGCTGCATCGGGCGGCAGACGATGCGGGGATTGATATCAAGCAGATCGTGTGCCTGACAGTCGCGGGCAACACGACGATGCTGCATCTGCTGATAGGGGAGGACCCGTCGCCGATGGGTGTCGTGCCGTTTACGCCTGCGTTTGTAGAGCATAAGCAGGTGTCGCCTGATGCGGTTGGTCTGGATGGTTTGCTGCATCCGGAAGTGGTATTCCACCTGATGCCTAGTGCCGCGGCGTATGTTGGGGCGGATTTGACGGTTGGTGTCGTGTCGTCGGGGATGTTGTTTGAATCGGGCACGTCGCTGCTGGTTGATATCGGTACCAATGGTGAGATGGTGCTTAAACACGGCGACAAATTACTCGGCTGCGCGACCGCGGCGGGGCCGGCGTTTGAAGGGGCGGGATTATTGTATGGCCAACGCGCCGGTGGTGGGGCGATCAATCACATTCATCTTGCGGGCGATCCGCTAACCGTTGGGATCGATGTGATCCACAACATTGAGCCAACGGGCATCTGTGGGTCCGCTTATATTGACTTGTTGGCGGAAGGTGTGGTTGTTGGCCTACTGACGCACACCGGTCGATTTGCCGAAACCGCACCGGCGGGGTTGCACAAGCGTATTAAACACTACGAGAAACGAGGCCGATGTTTTCTGGTGACGGATACGGTGTCTGTAAGCGAATTGGATATCGCCAAACTCTTGCAGGCTAAGGCGGCGATCGCGGCGGGGATCGAAACGATGCTTTCGCACACGGAGATGAAAGCGAGTGAGATCGATCGGCTATACCTGGCGGGCGGATTTGGCGCCGGCTTGAACATCCATCACGCGATTGCATGCGGGCTATTACCGGGATTCCGACCGGAACAGGTAAAGGTCGTAGGTAATACATCACTTGCAGGAGCTTTCCAGGTATTGATGAACCGTGGCAAGCTCGAAAAAGTTATCGAGGTTGCGCAGTCAATCGACACGATCGAGCTGAATCTCGATCCGGCGTTTGAAGGACGATACATCGATCATCTGTCGATCGGCATGCATGAGTGAGATACACGTTATGAGTACGACTGATCTGCAAGCGTTTATCCAAGAATCGCCGATGATCGACAGTCACGAGCATCTGCGTACGGAGCGGGATTGGCTCACCGAACGACCGGATGTTTTGCGGTGTCTGTTTGATAACTATGTGCTGGCAGACCTGCGAACTGCCGGGGCGAGCCTGGCGCAGTTGGACAAGCTGATCGATCCCAAGGCGGGTAGCGTGGCGGAACGGTTTAAACCGATCGAGCCATACTGGCGTTTTTGCAGACACACAGGCTACGGCGAAGCGGTCCGCTTGATCGCGCAGCATGTCTATGAGATCGATGAGATCACCGTCGAAGCGATTGAGAAAGCTGCTTCAATACAAAAAGAGCTGCTCAAGCCCGGCGGGTACTTCACGCTATTGCGTGATATGGCTGAGTTGGATCACGTGCAGGTGGATGACTTTGTTAGGAAGGTTGAGCCGGATACATCTGAGCCGATGTTTGTCTTGAACGACATCAACTGGCACGAGATGTCCAAAGCGATATTCAAGCCGGAGGAAGTGTCGCGAGACTCGGGCATCGAGGTGAAGGATATCGAATCGCTGCGAGACGCGATCGAAGCGATCTTCGATAAGTACGGTCCGATGGCGATTGCGCTGAAGAGTCAGCATGCATACGAGCGGACGTTGCGATATGAGAAACGCACGGACGCGGAAGCGGGGCAGGTGCTCACGAAGATGCTTGCCGGCCAAGTGTTGGAAGTGAACGAGAAGCTGTGCCTGGGGGATTGGTGCCTGGCGCGAGGGATTGAGCAGGCGATAAAGCACAATCTTCCGGTGAAGATCCATACCGGCTATTACGCGGGCAACAGCCACATGATCGTGGATCGGATCAAGCCCGGGCATCTTTGTCCGTTGCTGCTTGAGTTCATGGAAGCTCGCTTTGTGCTGATGCATTTGGGATATCCGTACGAAGACGAGATAGTTGCGATGGGCAAGCATTTTCTGAATGTATGGGTGGACTTCTGTTGGGCGTGGAGCATCGATCCGTATTCTGCGAGGCAGTGTGTGCGGAAGCTGATCCATACGGTGCCGACGAACCGCGTGTTTATCTTCGGGGGTGATATGTTCTGGCCTACGGCGTCGTATGCTTATGCCTTGCAGACGAGGGCCGGGCTGACGCGGGCGCTACAAGCGGAGATAAGGGACGGCGCGATCAACGAAACCGAGGCGATTGAGATCGCGGGTCGGTTTATGATGGAAAACCAGCGGGACTGTTTTGATATTGAAGGCACACGCAAAGCCATCGCTTCTGCAATAAGCTGACAAACAGATACACTTAATGGATGGATCGTGACGTGACACCCGGGATCGACCGAGCAATGTTTAACCGGCTGGCGGATGCGTACCGTCGGCGTTGGCCCGTCGGTGTCGCTGCGATCGATCTGGACGGCAAGCGTTTGTTTTCGCACGGCTGGTGGCGCGGTTCGGATAACAGCGACCGGCAAAAAGTGCTTGCGTTTACGATCACGCAGGCGCTGCGTCTGGGCGAACCAACGGTCGCCTACGGCTCGGGCGATCGACTGTACTGGAGTTGCCCGTTCATGCATAACGCGGTGACGTATGGCGCACTTGTCGCGGCGATCAGCGTGGATGACCTGTTTCCCAACGACAGCAACATCGCATCGCTCGACATGCGTGCCGCCTGTCGAACGCTGCGTGAACTGCTTGAAACAGAAAACCTGACGAATGCAGCACTGCTCGAAGCCCGTCGGCACGCATCGATGCGCGAGCAGGAACGCGCACAGGCGATCCACTCGATGAAGATGGAAGGCTCCGCGGGTATCCGACAGTTGTACCTGCGTGAAGAGCCGGAGCTGGTCGCCGCGATCCGCAAGGGGGATCGACGGGAAGCACGCGAAACACTCGACCGGATCTTGCTTGTCATCATGGAGCGAGCGAGTGATCGATTTGACCTCATTAAGAGTTACTTCATGGAATTGGTCGCGAGCGTTTGTCGTACGGCCGTCGAAGCGGGGGGCGACCCGGATGAACTGCTTGGTGAAAGTTACAACCGGATGACGGAGCTGTCGCAGATCCGTTCGATGGAAGAGCTCGCACCGTGGTTGCATGCCATGCTTGAGCGTGTGATGGATACGCTTGCCCGGCATCGCGCGGATGCCGACCACATCGTGATGTCCGACGCGCTGGATTACATGCGGCGGCATCTGGCGGAAGACATCGGGCGCGATGATGTGGCGTCGGCGATGTGTGTTTCGCCTTCGCATTTTTCGAGGCTGTTTAAAAAGCACGTCGGCCGAGGCTTCCGCGAGACACTGATGCGGATGCGGATGGAGACTGCGGCGGAGTTATTGCTGACGACAGACCTGTCGATCGCGGCGGTGGGGCGTGCGGTTGCTTACGCGGACCCGAGTTACTTCAGCAAGGTTTTTCAGAATCACCACGCCCGGACGCCCAAGGCCTATCGCGACCGTGTTGCCAAGGCTGTATGAGCACATTATTCGCATAAATACCAGAATAGAGTCTTAGTAACCCATTTTACGCCCCCTATCAAGCACAAAATTACCATTATTGGATAGCCTTTTTGTGTAGACAGATTGCGAGGGGCGTGTAGATTATTCACGGGACAGCAGTGTCCGTAATCAAGGAGCTTATGGATGGATTTGAGCGAACTGACCCAGGCCGTGGTAAACGGCAAACGTAACGATGCGGTCGCCGGGACGACTGCCGCGCTGGATGCCGGGGCTGAACCGAGCACGGTTCTGGACGCGTTGATCGCCGGGATGGAAGAGATCGGCCGGCGCTGGAAGGCTAACGAGGTCTTCGTGCCGGAGGTCCTGATCGCGGCGCGTGCGATGAAGGAAGCGATGGATGTGCTTGAACCGAGCCTGATTGAAGGCGGCGTGAAGCCTGAGGCGACGATGGTGATCGGCACGGTCAAGGGCGACCTTCATGACATCGGCAAGAACCTTGTCGCGATGATGTGGAAGGGCGCGAACATCCAGGTGCATGATGCCGGCACGAACGTTTCGCCTGAGGACTTCGTCAAGGCGATCCAGGAAAGCGGCGCGAAGGTTGTCGGCCTGTCGGCGTTGTTAACAACGACGATGCCAGCGATGAAGGAAACGGTCGAAGCGATCCGTGCTGCTGGATTGAGCGATGTGAAGATCATCGTCGGCGGCGCGCCGGTGACGCAAGCATACGCCGACGAAATCGGCGCTGATGGTTACGCGGCCGACGCGGTGACGGCGGTTGACAAGGCCCGCGAATTGATCGCGGGTTAACACCGAGCTTGTCCGGTTAATTTAAATCTTTTATGTCTTACCCACACAAAGGGGGCAGTAATGTCCGAGCGCCTGTACTACATCGAATTAGCGAAGCAAGGCCTGGTGATGCCGATCGGAACAGACCTGGTTTTACAGGAATGTGTCGATCCCGAGGCGGTACTGAATGACGGTGAAGCGTTGGGCAAGGTGGTGGCTGATTCAGCAAGACGTTGGCGCTCGCCTCTGGCTGTGCCTTTAATGGATCTGCGGGTAGAGAAAGAGGCGTTAGCGCTTGCGCTCGGCGCCGATGCTGATGCGCATGAAACCTACCACATCGATAAGCCTGTTGATGGTAAGACGCTGACGCACGTGATGGCTGAAATAACAGGGAATCCGACGGTTCGTATGCACGCGACGTGTGAGGGCATCCGCTATGTTGCGGGGATTGACGGGTTGATCCCGATCGGGATGTGTATCGGGCCGTTCTCTTTCGTAACGAAGTTGATCGCCGACCCGATCATGCCGGTGTTCATGGCGGGTGCGGGCAGCACAGCAGAAGACGATCCGGATGTGGCGCTGTTCGAGTCGGTGTTGTCACTGGGTGAAAAGGTGATCCTGGCATACGTCCAGATGCAGATCGAGGCCGGAGCCAAGGCGATCGTCGTCTGTGAACCCGCCGCGAACATCCATTACCTGTCCCCGAAACAACTGGAAGCGGGTGCAGATACGTTTGAACGATATGTCATGCAGACGAACAAACGTTTGAAAGCCTTGCTGGACAAGCACGATGTGGACCTGATTTTCCATAATTGTGGTGAACTGACGGATGACATGGTGCGCCGATTTGGTGAATTGGATCCGGCCATTATTAGCCTGGGTAGCTCACGCACCTTATGGGAAGATTCCAAGCTCTTGCCCGCCGACATCGTTATGTACGGTAACCTGCCTTCCAAGCAGTTTTACAGTGACGATGCGGTTTCGCCCGAGCAAGTCGCGGGAATGTCAACCGAACTCGTCGCGAAGATGGCGGAGGTTGGTCGGCCGTACATTCTGGGAACGGAATGTGATGTGCTGAGTGTGAAGGGTGCAGAGCAAACGATCTGGGGCAAGGTGCGGGTGATGATGGGTTGTGGTGCGGCGTCGGGGTGTCGGTGCGCGGGATAACAATTGACTGTTAAGACTTTGATAGCGCTAAGCCGCAAGCGGCTTTGGGATTCGATTGAAGATGGTTGCCGCGGTTAACGGTATTCCGGCAGGTAGTCCTTCTCGGCCTCGAACATTTCGAGAGTCATCTGCTTGATCTCGGCCGGTGTTAACAGCGCGGAGGTCAGCGGGTCCAGCAGCAGGGCGTGGATCGCGGCTTCTTTGCTGCTATGGATGACCGCCTCGGCGGCGAGGTCGAACATGGCCATGTTGCTCGCGCAGGTGTGCGCCATCTGTGGCGGCAGTTTGCCGTAGTGTTGTGGGGTGAATCCGCGTTCATCGATCGTGCAGGCGACTTCGACGCAGCCATCGTTCGGCACGTTGATGATCAGCGGGCGTTTGTCATCCCGCCGTGTGTCGACGTTCATCACGTTGCCGTGCACGATCATCGGGTTGTTCTTTTCACGTGCTTCGATAATCCACGAGGCGTGTTCCCACGAACGATTCAAATCGAATTGATCCTCGCCACGCACCATTTTCTCGCGTACTTTTTCACTGTCGGCGCGCCAGGTCGGCCAGTTGCTGGCATAGAAACGAGACCCGCCGAAGTAACCGTCGCCGAGGTATCGTTTGCCCGCTTCGGATTTGCGGTAGTAGGGCAGGTATTCAGACAGGTGTCCGGAGCTTTCGGTGATGAACGCACCGAAGTGCAGCATCATGTCCTTTCGGACAAGGTCTTTGCCGATGTCGTTTGCGTTGGCGTTGTCGGAGTCTTCCTTGTTGCCATAAATTTCGGCGCGGGCTTGGGCCATGAGGCGCGGGTAGAGGTCCTTGCCTTGATGTTCAAACTTTGTGAACCATGCAAGGTGGTTGATGCCGGCACATTCCCAGTCGATGTCCTTGATGTCGATGCCGACGCGGTCCGCCATCTGCTTGCTTGAACCCTGCACGGAGTGGCAGAGCCCGATCACCGGGACATCCGGCACGGCCCTTCCTGCGGCGAGGCACATCATGTTCATCGGATTCGTGTAGTTGAGCATCAACGCCTGCGGGCAGAGCCGTTGCATGTCTCGAAGGATGTCGAGGAATACGGGGATGGTTCGCAGGCCCTTGAATAAACCGCCTGGGCCGATCGTGTCGCCGATACATTGGTCGATGCCGTACTTGAGCGGGATGTCGTTGTCCCAGCCGACGCACTGAAGGCCCGAGACCTCGACGCTGCAGATGACATAGTCGGAGCCGGGCAGTAAGTCTTCGCGGTTGGTCGATGACTTGACGGTCCACTTCCCGGCCCGGCCGGTTGGTTCGAGCAGTTGCTCGATGATCGTGTGGACGGTGGACAGGCGTTTTGCATCGACATCGATCAGCCGGATCTCGCCGGATTCAGCGCCGGGTGTCAGAAATATATCGCGTGCCAGGATCGGGCAGAACATGGAACCGGCACCGACGAACGTGACGTTGATCGCTCGAGGGAATGTGCCTTCCAGTTGTTTGTTTTTATCAGAGGATTGGATGTGCGCGATCGCGCCACGTGTGTTGGCATCGTTGGCTGTCATCGTATGCGTTCTTAAATTATTGGGTGAAACGGGTGGGCTTAGTGTTGCCGCGACCTGCTCGCGAGCAACGTGATCGTTGAAAGTATAACGATCGAGGCGGGTTCGGGTATTGCCAAACTCGGGGTTGTGGACTGGAAACCGAAGAAAATTTTCAGGATGGTCAGGTCCGAGCTGTTTACAGCCCCGTTGCCGGAGAAGTCCCCGTTTGCCCAGCCCCCGCTGTCGCCATAACCCAAGGCGATGAGGTTGTAATCCTGGATATCCACATCGCCGTCGAGGTCGGCATCTCCGTACTCGGTATTCATCAGGGTACGCACAAGGTAACGCACATCGAACGTATCAGCATTGCCGTCGTTGTTCAGGTCGTAGGAAGGATTGCCCAGGTTCGCAAAGAGCAGGTCGATATCGTCAGCATCGAGGAAGCCGTCCAGGTCGAAGTCGCCGGGAAGTTCGGGGCCGGCGGTGTTACGGTCGCTGAATTCATAGTAGGAGAGTTTGGGGGTGCCACTGATCGTGTTTACACCCCAGTTGCCTGCTGACTCATCGACCCACTGATACCAATAGGTGCTATCGATATAATTTTTACTTTCCATTACGTCGTACCCGGTCGCCATGTTGTCGCGTTGCAATTCCTGGGTATTGGTGCCGACGGTTTGCCAGCCCCATTCGGTAACGGAGATATCGCTCGAGTCGCCATTGGCTGTTTGCGTGTTGCGCACAGCGTTGAAGTAGTTATTCAATTGCGTTTCGGTTAACAGGCTGCCTTGGCTGATGTAGAAGTGATAGCCGAACAGGTCCCACGCGTATTGCCGGCCGGTATCCGCCAGGAAGTCGTCCCAGACCTGGTCCTGGTTGTAGACCTGCTGCATGTAGGGCATGGCGGTGGAAAAGCCGCCACCGATGTCGTGCGCGAGCAAGCCGCCGGTCATCAGACGGATGCCATTGTCATCAAGGATGCTTCGGCCGTCGTAGTAGTTCAGTTCTTTGTAGGTCTCAGCAAGGATGTTGGCGTAGACGGAGGGGAGAATGTACGTTCCGCCGACGGTTTTCGGATCGCTGTATGCCGGATCGGCGAAAGCCCATGCGTTGGGCTCGTTCGTGACTTCCCATGTCTTGATCGTGTCTTTGTAACGATCTGCAAGCAGAAGCGCGTTCTGCGAGAACATGCCCACGTAGGCGTTCGCGCCCGTGCCGGTCGGATCGTCGTTCCAGGTTGCCTGATTGGCGTACACGGTTTCGTTGGACCACAGACCGAGCACTTCGAGCCCGGCATTGGTGGCGTTAGCGATGATCTGGTCGTACTGTGTGAGTAGAGCGCTATCCCAGCCGGTATGCCCAGCCTGCCAGTCGATACGGAAGTTGATGCGTATCGCGTTGGTGCCTGTGGCGGCGATAGCGTTGGCTTTTTCCGGCGTGAGTTCGATAGAGCCGTTCCAGACGACCGCGCCGGCGTTCATGCCGTGGAACGTATCGGCTTTCACGCTGCTGATGCAAAGACTCGTGCAGATAACCAACGTAAAAACAAGCAGAGACCGGGCCCAGGTACGAATGCCGTTGGCAGGATACATCTTCAATCTCCCAAGTGTGCGGCCGGACTTTACGAGTTTACCACACGGGTTGTGATCAATTCACGTGTTTTATTAACAATCTGTCTAAATCGGTGCTTATAACTGAGGGTTTTCCGTATTATTCGCTGAGCCGCAAGCGGCTTCATGGTAAGGCGGGTAATTGTGGTATTGCAGCTAATCCTCTTCGACCTCGGGCATGCGCTGGATACGGGGGTCGGTGAAGATATCCGCTTCATCTCGGCTGGTGCTGGAGAACTCGCTGACGATCGCGCCCAGATCGCTGCTCTGGAACCAGTGCTTTGTGTTCGGCGGGATGGTGTACTGCTCGCCCGGCTTCAAAACAATTTCATGGAAGACGGTGTAGTAGGGCTCGCTGCCTTCGGGCACCTTTGCTTTTGGCTTGGTCGCCGCTTCACCCTCGATATACAGATAAACTTCGCCCCATCGGCAGCGGAAGGTTTCCATCTTGCCGGGCTCCGTGCCTTTGTCTGTTTTGATCGGCGGATGGATGTGCTCCGGGCAGGTTTGCCGGGGGAACAGCACGAGTTCTTTCGCGCAGTAACGGTCGGTATTGACATACGTCACCAGTTCAAGGCCAGTGCGTTCCAGTTCGTTCATACCGAAGTCTGCGATCTCGATATGTTCGCGTTCTTCGGGTGTCATAACGATCCCGACCGCTTCAAACATCTTGGCGGCGCGATCTTGTGCGGCTTTGACTTCGCTGATTTTCATTTTGCATCTCCTGCACTTACTTCGATTGATCGTTCGGGCCGACGAGTACGGCTTTGCCTGTCGCCGATCGCCAGCGGTCGGGGATGTTTTTAAACGTATGGGTTGCCCAGCCGTTGCTTAATCGCTGTTGAAGTTCAGACAGGCTGGGGACGCCGCCGGTTGCGGAGGCTTCTTCCACACTACAGGCGCCGACGCCGGTGGCATAAGACAGCGCCTCATCGGGTTTTAGTTCATGCAAAACAGCCGTTAACAGACCCGCGACCGTGCAATCGCCCGAGCCGGTCGTGCCTGCTACTTTTACCTGGTAACAAGGGTGCCACAGTTCCCGGCCTGCCCATGCGGGATTAAACGCATTCGCCCCGGTGCGCAGGTAAATCCCTTTTTCACCGAGCTTAATTGCGATGACTCCCGCGCCCATCGATAGAACTTTCTCGCTTAACTGATCAAGCGACTTGGCGACTTCGCTCATATCAGCCGACTCATCCGCACAGTCTTTGCCAACCATCCATGCCAACTCACCGTAGCTAGGTACAAATAAGTCGACATAGGGCAGCACATCTTCAAGCAATTTATGCCAATTCACCTTGCCTGCAGGCGAGGCGGGGTCGACGTGGCACATGTCGAGGCTCGTTGTCAGACCCGACGCTTTGACACGCTTCAACAGCTTGACGAGTTCCGCGCCGTCATTAGCGCTGATCGCCGGCATGATTGGGGGGTAGCCAAAATGGAACAGCTTCGCGCCGGCCCAGCGTGACTCGTCGAAGTCGTCCGCGATCATGGAATCATTGGCGCCCGAACAATGCAGGAACGCGCGATCGATCCCAGGTGGTTCGACGACGATGCTGTAGCTGGTCGGCTCATCGTCGCTGACGATCATGGCTTCCGCCAGCTTGGGGTCGTGGGCGCGGATCATGTCGAGCAGTGCCTGGCCGAACTGATCATTGCCCACTTTCCCCATTAAGCCTGTGGGGATGCCCAAACGGTGCAGGGCTAAACCTACATTACTCACAGCGCCACCACCGCTGAATCTGGCCGGGCCGATGTTAACCAGCGAGCCGGGCTCGATCTGAAATCGCGTTTCGGCCGGTGGTAGCTGCGGGATCATATCAATGCAGATATGACCAGCGACAATAACCTGTGGGCGCTCCTCCATTGTGCTCTTTATTCTACCTTCTCAATCATTGTCTTAACGTTTGCCGTAAATCACAGGGCACAGCGTTTCATCATCGATGAATCGGGTCAGGATACGCTCTTTATCCGGATTGAGTGTCGAGTTCTCAGTGCGCAGGTGGATCGCGAAACTGCGTCGCGGGCCGCCACTGTGGTTTGCGCCGCTGCCGTGAACCGTGTGGCAATGGTGGAAACTGAAACCGCCGGCCGGCAGCACATCCTTGACCTCGGTCCATGATTCACCTTCGGGAATCTTGTATGCACTTTTTTGTGCGTCGATGTTCTGATCGAAGAAGTCGCCGCCTTCGGTCATGCCCCATTTGTGAGAGCCGGGCACGAAAATCATCGGGCCCGCTTCTTCGGACACGTCGGATAGAGCAACCCAAGCGGTGAACAACTCACTGTCCGGCTGCCATTCAACCCAGTACTGCATATCCTGATGCCAGCCGACGTTCGTCGGGGTTGGCGCGCCTTCGGGTAGTGACGGCTTGTAAAGCAGTTGCACCCACCATACCTGGATCATCTTCGCCCCCGTGATTTTCGCGGCCCATTCGCCGAGGATCGGACTGCTGATGACTTTGCGGATCGAAAGATCGCTGATCTGTGGCATTTCGATTTTGCAGAGTTTTTTCGGATCGTCGCCCGGATTCCAAGGCGAGGGGGCCGGCGAATCACCGGTTTCGTACTCGCCGTTTCGCACAGCATCCATGCCTTTGACCGCTGCGGCGACATCCTCTCGCGGCAGCACGGGTTTGTCGACCATGTAATAGCCTTGCCTATCGTAGGCTAACTTCTCCGACTCTTCAATTGTGACTGACATAACATCTCCTGCCCAAAAACCATAAAACGGTTCAGATGACTTCGAGCTGATCGCGGTGCGGCAGCTCGGGGAACGTGACTGTGGGTAGCGTCTGATACCAGAACGCTACTGAAGCGATGTCGTCCTGAAGCGGCAGGTAACGCTGGTAACCGTTGGTACGCCAACCCAATGCCTGGATCGTGACGCGCAGATCACTTTCGAAGCGTATCGGGTCGGTAATATGCCAACGGTACAAACCGAAACGCTGCTGCGCTCTGTATACGCCGTCAGGTCGTATAACTTGCGGCATGCCTGCATAAGGCGTGGTGAATTCCTGGTATTGATGTGTCTTCTGGTTCTCGAAGTTGTACGAACCACAGAAGTAATCTTCCGTGCCGGTGCCGCAGATGGTGGGGAATTCGCCGTCACCGTCCATGTAGAACTTGATTTCACCCTCACCCCACCAGCCGTTGTTATTCACACCCCATGCCATGTACGTTCCGACGTACTGACCCTGCCCTTTGATGCCGTCGACGATGGTGTAAACATCTTTGTAAGGCAGGGGATTAACGCGGCGGAACTGTGCGTGGAAGTATGCGGCATCTTCCGGTACATCGTTGAGCGCATAGTTGATCTGATAATACAGGATTGAGAATTCGTGGCCGATGTTTTCGACGGTCATCCTGCACTTTTTGTGGAAAGGCATGGGCCAGTAGCAATTGAACGCGCTGCCCGGATTCACACAGACAGCCAACGAACTGACTTGTGCGAATTCATTCCAGCCACAAGCGAAAAAGTCGCCGATCGGGCATTCGACGCTGGGCTGCTGCTGATCGTCCCAGTAGATGCGCAGGATCATGAAGCGGAAGTGATAGGTTGGTGTCATCCAGATCTGTTGAATGGCGCCGGGGCCTGAGATATCGGCGATGGTTTTCGTTTCGCCGGGCTCAATCCTGATTGCGGGATTGACCTTCCAGCCTTTGCCAAGGTCGACAGCGGAGTTGGAGCTGATGCCTTCACCCAACTCACACATCGCGCCTTTGCCTTTTTCGCCGGTGGGATTTTCGGCACTGATCGAGCGCGACTTGGCTTTGGACAGTTGATGGATGTTACCAAGGTGGCAGAACAAACCATTAGATTGATTCATGGAATTTTCTCTTATCTTCAGCGTGCGGTACGCCAGCGTTGCATAAATGTGAGGATGAACGACATTGCGGTAAGTGTACCCGGTTCCGGGATCATCGCGGGTAGTTGCAGGCTTTGGTCTTCGACACCCGTGCCGAAGAATGCTTTCAGTATCCGGTAATCATAATTTTCGACAACCCCGTTGTTATCGAAGTCGCCCGCGGCAGCGCCGAATGTGGTGGTTGTGCCCCAGTTCAAAGCAAGGATGTTATAGTCATCCAGATCGACATCGAAGTCGCCATCGGCATCGCCGTGCTGCGGTGTGTAGTACGTTCCGGTGATGCCTGCGCTGTATTGCATGCTGTCCATCATCGCGGTCCAGAGGTCGCCGGATGTGCCTTCCGGATTGCCATGATTCCGCCAGTATTCCAGCGAATACTCGTCCCAGCCGCCGTAGTCCTTGTTCCCGACAAACCAGGTCATGGCCTTGATGTTGTGTTTGCCGTCCGTTTTATTCCACGTATCAACACCCTGCACAGCAAGCCGCAAAAATTCTGCAGAAATGGCTTCGGTAACTAGTGGATCACCCGCGATACTCGTATAGCGATTCCATTCAGTGAGATACACCGGTGTATCGTCGAAGCCAGCATTATCGATAACGCCAAGTTGTTCAGCGTAACTATTGCGGAATTGACTGGCGGCGGTCGTGGCGGTGGTCTGTCCGCCGTAGGCGTGGATCGCAAAGCCGTCGATATCGGCGCCGGGGATCGCCATGACTTCCTGGATTGTTTGTGATAACCATTGGTTGCCATCCATCCAGCGCACACCGGCTATGACACCTCCCGGGCTGACCGGGGCGAGCAGTACCTCATCGTCCGGGCGGATCGCCTTAATCGCTGACCGCACCTGGTTATAAATTTGTGCGTAGCCTGCCGGGGTGACCTGGTTGTTGGCCCAGTTGTTGCCTTCGCCGACGATATTGGGTTCGTTGCCGATGATCCAGATATGCGCATCATCCCCAAGTGAACCGATCACATCATTAACAATGGTCTGATGCCAGGTTGCAGCGTCGGGATTGGTGGGCGAGGGGACGGTCTCCCCCCAGTTGTAATCGATCCGGGTAATCATTGAGACACTGTGATTATCAACTAGCTCCGAGTACAACGGCGCGAAGTAGGGGGCCTGCCACCAGGGGTCTGAGTGGGTGATGATGGTTTCCAGGTCCCACCCGCCATCGGGTCCGTCGCCGACCTGTCCGGCCCCGGCGTAGTCCCACCAATGGATGCCCATCAGTTTTTCGCCATTCGCGCAGGTGGCTTCGGCCGATAACAGGATCAGAGTCAGGGCTGCCAGGCACGCTAACGTGCTGGTATATCGTTGCGTTTTCACTTGGTTCGCTCGCTCTCAATGTGGCCCGTAGACCGGCGGGCCGTGATCTTCCAAGTGTTTGTGAGAAAAAGGACTCGCACTCAGGGCATACTCTTGATACACTAATGAAACTAGTGTAGCAATTGTATTTGCTCGCTTCAATAGTTTGGTTGTTTAGAGATGGTCTTTATTCTGCTGATGCTACAAGTTACAAGCCATTCAGTATTTGTGAACGAATCCAACGCGACCAGCCCCGGCGGTGATTCGGCGATCGTGTATCTGGACCTCACTTATCTCAATGATCTGGATCTCAACGATCCCCGTTCAGCCCGTGAGGCGTGGGATACTTTGCATCTCGCTGCCTCCGTGCAGGGGATCGTTAACCGGGACGGGCCGAAACTCTATATAAGGTTTATGCCCAATCCGGATGACTTCTGGTGGGACTACCTGCGTAATGAGCACGGCTGGCTGACAGGCCGAAATGTGATCCAGATCGATTCGATCGAGGATTTGTTGTCACATTTTGCGGGCTCTCTGAACGGGCTGGTGGTGTATCGGGAGGAACCTTGGGTTGGTTCTAATCTGGCCAGCACCATCGCGGGGGTCGAAAACCGGGCCGCGATCCGTTACGACCAGACGCCCGGCTCGATCTATCGGCGGGTGCTCGAAACGGGCGAAAGCTTTATTGCCGATCGCTTCGAGCTGTTTGATAAACATGGCAAACCGATCTGGCTCAAAGACATGGAGCCCGATCCCACCGGCAGCACCAAGCGCCTGGCCTACCTCTGGTTGAAAAAGCATTGCCTGGATACCAATAAGGTGTCCAAGCAGTATATGGGGTACTACATCGACAGCTTCTGGCTGATCGCGCCGACCAAGAGCGAGCTTTCCAACTGTACACTGACTAACCACGACTTTTTCATCTCGCATGCCGCGTTCTTCATGGACCTGAACGTTTGGGAGGAAGAGTCACCCATCGATGAGCCGGATCAGCCGGCGGGCACGGATGTCAGGACGCTGCGTGAATTGATGCGCTCGATGTACGACCACGCCGATGGTGGGATCATCCATATCGGTGGGTTTACGCCTTGGGCATGGAAGTACACCGACTATAAAGGTTCCGGCTCGAAGCACGACGGTGTTGAGTCTGAATGGAAGCTGGTCAAGGAAGTCTCCACTTACAACGGTTTTATTGATGCCGATGCGCTGGGTTATTCGGGGATGACCAATGCGTCTTTCTATCAGCACTTCCCGCTTAAAAACCACTATCCGCAGAATCCGCGGCCGCGCCGATCGGATATTGAATTAGCCGGCTTGATTGATGAAGACGGCAAAGTCGCAGAGAAGTCGTACATCATGCTCTACATGGGCGATTACGACGCGGCCGCATGGTTTAACCGCCACGTGCCCGAACTCTGGGCGGACGAACAGCACGGCAAGATCACCTGCAACTGGGCGTTTAATCCCAATCTCGATCGGCGTGCGCCGCACGTGATGCATTATGTCCGTACGCATCAGTCGCCTAACGACTGGTTCATCAGTGGCGACAACGGTGCGGGCTATCTCAATCCATCCATGCTTACGGCACCTCGCTTTGATGCGGATATTCCCGATGGATGGGACAAGTGGGTAACCCATAACCAGGCTTACTACGAACGTTACGATCTGACCATCACCGGTTTTATCATCGACGGGCTTTCGCCGGGTATGGGCGAAAAGGGTTTGGACGAGTACATGCGTTTCAGCCCTGACGGCGTCGTTTGTCACTGGAATTGTGGTCAGCGCGGGCTGCACCGTGGCGTGTTGCCTTACGTCAAACACCAGGCCGACATCAGCAACAGCCCGCGCGACGCGGCGAACGATATCCTTAAACAACTGAACGATTCCCCGACACAGTTCCTGATGTTCCGCAGTGTGCTGCAGCGACCGAGTTGGCACGCGGAAGTGATGAAACTCGTTAAAGAAGCGGATAAAACAGATCGTGTGCGGTTCCTGGATGCATACACCTTCTTCGAGTTGTTGAAACTCGATGAGAAGCACCGCAACAGCTCGTTCGATCCCCCCGCGAATATGCCGGGCCAGGTCCAGCGTCAGAGGATGGAGAATTGATCCGATGAGCAGCGACTCGCAGGTGCAGGCCGAAGCCTACCTGGACCCCGATCTACCAAGAGATCAGCGGATCGACGACCTGATGGGTCGATTGACGCTTGCAGAAAAATGCGGGCAGTTGCTCTATAACGCCGAAGCGGTCGAACGCTTGGGTATCCTCGAATACAACTGGTGGAACGAGTGCCTGCATGGCATCGCGCGTGCCGGTCGGGCGACCGTGTTTCCGCAAGCCATCGGCCTGGCGGCGACGTTTGACACACAACTGATTAAACAGGTCGCTTCCGCGATCGCCGACGAAGCACGCGCCAAACATCACGAAGCGGCACGTCAGGGTAATCGCGGCATCTATCGTGGCCTGACATTCTGGACGCCGAATATCAACATCTTCCGTGATCCACGATGGGGGCGCGGCCAGGAAACCTACGGTGAAGACCCGTACCTGACATCGCAGATCGGTGTGGCATTCGTGCAGGGTTTACAGGGAGATGACCCGAACTACCTCAAGGCCGCTGCATGTGCCAAGCACTTTGCGGTACACAGCGGGCCGGAGAAAGATCGGCATCACTTCGATGCGGTCGTAAATCCGAAAGACATGACCGAGACCTATCTTCCCGCGTTCAAAGCGCTGGTGGATGCGGGTGTCGAAGCGGTGATGGGCGCGTACAACCGCGTGAATGGTGAAGCCGCTTGTGCGAGCCAGACCCTGCTTGCCGATACGCTGCGGGATGCCTGGGGATTTAAGGGCCACGTCGTATCCGACTGTTGGGCAGTACGTGATATCCACGAACACCACAAGATGGTCAATACGTTGGCGGAGGCCGCAGCGATGGCGGTCAAAGCCGGTTGCGACTTGAACTGCGGCTGCGCTTACGCTGAACTGAAAAACGCCATTGAACAAGGCTTGCTTACCGAGCAGCATATCGATCGCAGTCTGCGCCGTTTGCTGGATACACGCTTCAAACTCGGCATGTTCGATCCGCCGGAGCGTGTGCCGTTCGCGCAGACATCGATGGGTGTCGTGAATTGCGAAAAACACCGCGAGCTGGCGCGTGAATCGGCAGTGAACTCCATCGTACTGCTGAAGAATCGTTACAGCACACTGCCGCTTAAGCAAAACATCAAGCGTGCGCTGGTCGTCGGGCCGAACGCTTCGAGCATGGATGTGCTGATGGGTAACTACCACGGCATGTCCGGCAGCATGACATCGATCCTCGAAGGCATCTGCGATCGGGCCGGCGAAGGCGTCACCGTGGCGTACCGGATGTCCTGCCAACTGGATAAAGAAAACAGCAGCCCGGTTGATGTCATACGCTATGAAGTGAAGCAGTCGGATATCGTCATCGCGGTGATGGGCTTATCGCCGATCATCGAAGGCGAAGAAGGGGACACGATCGCTTCGCCTTTGGCTGGTGACCGCGATTCGCTAGGCCTGCCGAAGTGTCAGCGTGACTTCATCCAAAAAATCACCGGCCTGGGTACACCAGTAGTACTAGTGCTGACCGGTGGTTCTGCGCTGTCGATCACCGAAGAGCACGAGCTTGCCGACGTTATATTGCAGGTCTGGTATCCGGGCGAGCAGGGCGGGGCAGCGGTCGCGGATGTGTTGTTCGGCGATGTGAGTCCATCCGGGCGTCTGCCGATCACCGTGCCCAGGTCTGTCGACGACCTGCCGCCGTTCGATAATTATTCGATGAGCGGGCGGACGTACCGTTACGCAACGGCTGAGCCGCTTTACCCCTTCGGGTTCGGCTTAAGCTACACCACTTTCGAATACAGCGGACTAGTACTGAAAAATGCAACGCCAAGGTGCGGTGACTCGATCGCACTGAATGTTGAAGTGAAAAACACAGGCGCGATAACTTCTGAAGAAGTCGTTCAGGTCTACGTAAAGGTTCCGCAGGGTGACGCACCCGTGCCGAAGTATGCGCTTGCAGGCATAGAGCGCGTCAGCATAGAGCCCGGCGAACAACGCGAACTGAGTTTGTCGATTGATCCGCAGTCGCTTGCGACCGTTCACGCCGACGGCAGCGCACGACAACTGGAAGGTACTTACACGATATGGGTCGGCGGATGCTCGCCCGACCCGCGCTCGGCCGCGCTTGGAGGCGCCTCGCCATTAAGCTTGGAGTTTGAGGTCCGGGGTTAAGGTTCGGCCTGCTACCAAAGCCGAAGATAACATGAAACGCCGACTGTCAGAACTGTTGTTCTCTACGGGATTCTCTCCCGGTGCATGGGTCGTGATGGCGACCGCCATCGTGTCCACCGCTGTCATCTTGCTGTGGCGCGTCCCGCAGCGGGAAGGGCTTGAAATGTGGACGTTCTACCGCGTGCATCATCAGATGTACCAGGGCGTCATCGAAGAATGGAACGATGATCCGAACTGCCCGCAACCCGTCAACGGTTACCTGCTGGACGGCACCGCCATGCGGCAACGTTTGATGGCGGGCTTCCTCTCCGGCACACCCGTTGCCGACCTGATCGAAGCCGAACGCAACATGGCGTGCCTCGCATTCTCCGGGCCGATCGAAGATGTCGGCTTTGTCGATCTCACCGATCGGCTCAAGGAAGAAGGCATCTACGACAGGATCAACGAAGCTTCGTTCAGCCCGTGGACCAGTCGAGGACGGATCTTCGGCCTGCCGCACGATGTACATCCGGTCGCACTTGCATACCGTGCAGACATCGTCGAAGCGGCAGGCATCGACATGGAATCGATCGAAACATGGGAAGACTTCGCCCGTGTGACGCGCCCGCTTGTGCAGGACCTTGATGGCGATGGCAAAGCCGATCGGTATCCCTTGTTCCTTTGGAATAGCGGCATCGGGCACATCGAAGTCTTGTTGCAACAGGCCGGCGGCGGCATGTTCGATGAGAACCTCGAACCGTCGATCGATTCGGACATCAACGCGCACGTGATTGCAACATGTGTTTCGTGGATGGTCGGCCCTGACCGTATCGCGATCGATGCACCTGCGTTTACCGCGTCGGGTAACTTCCTGCGTCTGGAGGGCCGGGTCGTCTGCGAACTGATGGCCGACTGGATGGCCGGCGCATGGAAGGTCGACCTGCAAGGCTTAAGCGGAAAACTCAAACTGATGCCACTACCCGCATGGGAAAAGGGCGGCAGGCGCACCGGTGTCATGGGCGGAACGATGCTCGGTATTGCCAAGGCTTCGGATGACTTCGAAGATTCCTGGGCGTTTGCCAAGCATCTTTATCTTGATCGCGATCTCGCGGAGGAGTTGTACCGTTCCAACTCGATCATCACGCCTGTGCGTGAGTTCTGGGACCTGCCGATCTACGACGAACCTGATCCTTACTTCAGCGGGCAGCCCGCCGGACGCATCTTCGTCAACATGGCGCCGGATGTGCCGCTTCGTACATCTTCGCCGTTCAACAACCTGGCGTTGGCACGGACGCAGGAAGCCGTCATCGCGCTGTACGACTATGCGGTGGAGAACGAAGTGTACGACGCTGAATCACTCGAACCCGAAGCCAAGCGGTTGCTTGCCGAAGCCGAAGCCAAGGTCCGCCAACTGATGAACCGCAACGTATTCCTGAAAGGTGACCCCGAAAAATAATCATGACCGCGACGACCCGTCACAACCGCTGGGTGCCTTACGTCTTCCTCTCACCGTTCCTGGTGTTGCTGGTCGTCTTTATCGCGTACCCGTTGTATCACTCGGTCATCCTGTCGATGAAGCAGACGTTCGGCCCGAGCCGTAGCGCCTTCGTCGGCCTGGATAACTTCAAGTTCCTCGCAACCGATCCGCTTTTCTGGAAAGCGGTCAAAAACACAACCATCTTCGCTGCGGGTTCCGTTCTGGTTCAGTTGCCGATCTCACTGGGCTTGGCATTACTATTGAATCGCCCTGATGTGCGAGGTCGAGCGATCTTTCGTTTGATCTTCTTTTCGCCTTCTTTGGTTGGGCTTGTCTTCGTCGCGATGATGTTCAGTCTGATCTTCGAGAAGAACACCGGACTGGTAAACGTCGCACTGCACAGCGTCTTCCCCGGCTTCGATCCGGAGTTCCCCTGGCTGCAGGAATACGTGATGCCCACGCTGATCATCGCAGCGCTGTGGATGTTCGCCGGGTTCAACATGATCTACTTCCTTGCGGCTTTGCAGAACGTCGAGAAGCAGCTTGTCGAAGCGGCGATGGTCGACGGGGCCAACACCTGGCAACGCTTCCTGCATGTGACGGTCCCCGCGATCCGTCCGGTGGGCACGTTTGTCGTGCTTTTGTCTTTGATCGGCAGTTTCCAGTTGTTCGACCTGCCTTACGTGCTGCTCAGCGGCGCCGGCTCGGACAACCAGGGGTTGACCGTCGTGATGTACCTGTTCCAGATGGGCTGGGACCAGCAGGACCTCGGCCTAGCCAGTGCGATCGGCTGGTCGCTGGCGATGCTGCTGTTTGTGTTTGCCATGATTCAACGCTGGATCTCACGATCCTCGGAGCAATAGATGTTTCGCAGATTTTCCATCTATGGCCCACTGCTGGTGCTGACGCTGATTACACTCGTGCCGTTCGTGTATCTCGTGTGCTCCGCATTCAAGACGCGCAAAGCGTTCTTCAGTTCGCCCTTCCTGCCGACCAGTGGTCTGTTCGAGATCGAAGCCACCACCGGTGCGTTAGGCCTGGTCGATACCACCCATATGGACGGCCTGCAAACCAAGGGCTTCACACTTCGCGTCGCGGTGCACGATGTGCGTGAAAACCGTGTGATCGATGAAGCACAAGTCATCGCCGCCGTCACACGCGACGATAATCCCGATACCGAAGAAGTTGAATACAGCTTGAAATTGACTGACAGCAAGGGCCAGCCTATCAAAGGCCCGCCCGATGTCTTGTCATCATCGCAAGAGGGCGTGCGTTACGAAATCGCCGAAGGTAATCCGCGCGGCTTCCTCGGTATCGCCTGGGGGCAACTGACCGTTCATCACTTCAAACGCCTGATGAGCGAGCAGAACTTCCTTCGCAACGTCGTAAACTCACTGTTCATCGCTTCGGTATCCAGCGTGCTTGCCACTCTGTTTGCTGCGATGGGCGGTTATGCGCTGGCGAAGTTCCGTTTCTTTGGTAGAGAATCCATCACCAGCGCTGTATTGATCTTGTTGATCGTGCCGGGCTCGCTGCTGTTCGCGCCGACGTACCAACTGCTCTACTGGTTCGGCATGCTCGATTCATTCCCCGGCCTGATCGTGCCCGGGCTTGCGCCGGCGTTCGGCGTGTACCTGTTCCGTCAGGCGATGATATCGAGTCTGCCCGATGAAATGCTTGAAGCCGGACGCATCGACGGCTGCGGTGAGTTCAAGTTGTTCTTCAGCTTTGCGTTGCCGATGGTCCGCCCGATGGTCGGTACTTTCATCCTGATTACGTTCCTCGGCGCTTGGAACAACTACATCGGCGCGCAGATCATCATCAAGAGCCCGGAGATGTTGCCGCTGTCTGTTGCCGTCGCGCAACTGCGAAGTGAGTACGGCCAGGACTACGGCATGCTCATGGCCGGCACCCTTGTCTCCATCGCCCCCGTCATGCTCCTGTTCCTCATGCTCCAACGAGAGTTCATCGAAGGCCTAAGCAGCGGAGCCGTGAAAGGATGAGTTGAGCCATTAGCCATTAGCCGTTAGCCATTAGTAAGAAGCCGGTGCAAACAATTAAAATTAGCGATTAACGATTAGCAATTAAAAATCCTAATTCATAAATCACAAATCATAAATCCACCTACCCCCAATCCCCGAGACCACCCCATGCCCGCTACATCCCGTGAACTGACGATCGCCGCTTTACGTTTTGAGCACCCCGCACGTCCGCCGCGTGATTTGTGGACGCTGCCCTGGTCTGAAGATCATCAGCGTGATGCGCTGGCACAGATCCGCCGGGACTATCCCGAAGATATCTGCCGTGCGCCAGATGCGTTTGATAGCCATCAATACCGCAAAGGCAATCCATACATCGTCGGGCAATCGACCGACGAGTGGGGCTGTGTGTTCGACAACATCCAGGCCGGGGCAGTGGGGGAGGTCAAGAATCCGCCGCTGGCTGATGATGAAGCGTGCAAGCACTTTAAAGCACCGCACCACATCCTCGACAACATGCCTGCCGATGCGAAGGACCGTATCAACCGCTTCTGCGCCGAGACGGACCTGTTCGTCATGACGCCCGGCAATGTCCGCCCCTGGGAACGCTACCAGTTCCTGCGTGGCTCGGAAAACGCCATGATGGATATCGCCGACCCGACCGACTTGACGCAGAATGTTCTGCAGGCCGTGCACGAATACAACCTGCGTGAATTCGAGTTCTGGGCGACGACGGATGTCGATGCGTTCTTCTATCTCGACGACTGGGGCAGCCAGGACCGCCTGCTGATCCGTCCGGACTCGTGGCGTGAAGTCTTCAAGCCGATGTACGCCCAGTACGCCAAGATCGCGCACGATGCAGGCAAGTTCATCTTCATGCATTCGGATGGCAACATCCAGGCGATCATGCCCGACCTGGTTGAGGCCGGCATCGACGCGGTGAACTCGCAACTGTTCTGCATGGACATGCCTGAACTCGCCAAGACCGTTAAAGGCAAGATCACGTTCTGGGGCGAGATCGATCGCCAGCACATCCTGCCTTCCACCAATCCTGATGATGGCCGGCGTGCCGTTAGAGAGGTCGCAAAGCATCTGTACGACCCGTCCGGCGGGATCATCGCGCAGGTCGCGTTCGAATTATCCGTGAACCCACCGACCGCGATCGCCGCTTATGACGAATGGTGCAAGGTGGTTGAGGAGCAGGAGGCATCGATCTAGCTAGGCCCGGTCGCGCGGGGAATATGCCTCCGGCCGGACCACCGTTATGAGTGTATGGCTTTGAGGTACGGTTAATACACCTTGATACACCACGCCCTGGATTGATCGAAGTGAAGCCCAAATCCCGCGTTTAGAGCCCATTAAGGACAATTTTGATCTTCATGGTGTATCCATACACCACTCTGCCATACGGCTAGAGGGTAAAATCAGCCCCGGTATACGAATATTTCTTGCCGACATAACATATTGTCAAAAAATGTTTTAAGTATAATTTTCGCGGCCTCGAAGGTTTCTTCGATTTGGCGGTCGAAATACGGTTGACACAATACCGTATTGTGTGTATTTTAAGTACCTGTAAGAGAGCTTGGAGGGTGAAGGGCCGTTTCTTGGCATCGTCGCCTTTCTAGGTAACTAGTTGTTCGAATCGCGATGCTTGTCAATTCAAACACATCGCACACTGCTTGGATGGAGCCGATTCAAATGGACGTTTCACGTAATCGCACCGCCCGACGCGGGTTCACACTCATCGAATTGCTCGTGGTTATTTCTATTATCGCTCTGTTGGTCGGGATCCTCCTGCCGGCCTTGGGCGCAGCGAGAGAAACCGCACGGGCGACTGTTTGTCTGTCTAATACCCGGCAGTTGGGTACAGGTTTTTATGGTTACGCCACAGACAGCAAAATGGTTATGCCATACTGTTTCAGAGAATACAATGATCCTCGGCAGCCTTTCTACTACGATCTTGTCATCGAGGGTGGGTACTTGACGGATGGCCGGTCAAGGGATTGGCGCCGGAATCTGACAATGGAAGATGATATACGAGGCGCCTACAAGGGTATCTGGCGCTGCCCTGTTGTTGAATTAGATGAGATGATGGCCGGCGGTAAGAGTGTTGATCAAAGCGGCTGGGGTGGTGGTTACGGTGTTGACCAATCCAGGATTATGAAGGCAGTGCCTTTGGCTTCTGGATCAGCCAAAGAAAACCCGTTGATGAAAGATGTTGGTAAGCCCAATGTCTATGGTGGGCCGAACGTGGACTTCCTCCCCCGGCCGACGACGACTTATCTGCTCAGTGACATTGGCCGTAAAACGCAAAGTGGGGAAACGCATACCGCTGTCACCGTGCAGATGGATGGGGTTTGGCTGTTTCCTGAAATCATCGATGGGGGCCCCGGCACAAAGCCCCGATTGCGTCACAAAGACAGGTGTAATGTGATGTTGATGGATGGGCATGCTGAAGGATTTGGTGAGGCCACTTTCACGATTGACGGGATCAAGGCGGGTGAGCCAGACCTGTTCGAGTTCAAGATTGACCCGCTTTCTGAGTACTTCTTCAATTGATAAAATTGAGGCGTTGAGTGTCCATATTTAGATTTTGCTCCACTTGGCATTGACCGTTGAAAACAAGAGAACACAATTCTTTCTGGCCGCATACAAGGCTGGGAAAACCAGGAGGACTGAAGATGAGATTGAAACAGACTTTTGCCGTCATCAGCGCCATGGGGCTTGCCGCGGGTACCGCTATGGCTGCCACGAGCTTGTCCGTATCCCATGATGCATCTGAAACTGGTTTCGACGGCCAGCTCAGTTCAAGCGATTTGGCGCAGGGCCTGATCGCACATGAAAAAACAGATGGTGATGGTGTTTATACGGCTTTAGACTATACCGATGGCCTCGGTAATCCGGTCGTAGACAAGGGTTGGCATCCAGCTAATCCAGCCTCGGCTGCCTCGGGCCATCCCTTCGGTCTTCCTACTTTCACAAATGGTCTTGGGCCTCAGCATCCGCTCGACGGCCTGCTGAACGACTTCCCCGGCGACGCTCAGCCCACCAAACGCATCGTCTACGACCTTGGCGGATCGTTCGATATCGGTCAGATCAACATTCTCGGTGGTAATGCCAACGATCCGGACGGTCGTGCGTTTATCTCCGTTGTCATCCGCGTGTCTACCGATGGTGGTACGACATGGACCGACCTGGACGGCAACGGCGGCACCGTTATCTATGACGGCAAAGCATACACCGACTCCAATGCAGTCGAGCAGGATGCCAACCCGTTCGCCATCCCCAACGGCAGCTACTTCCAGTCGGACCCGACCGGTACAGTGAACGATGGTATCGGTAATAATTGGAAGTCCACGTTCATGGAAATCACCGATGATGCCAGCCCGATCCTGGCGGCCGGCGTCACGCACGTGAATGTTGAGTTCTACTCCGTCCATCACACCGACAATACCATCGAAGACCCGTTCTTCGGTGTCAATCCGTTCACAGGTACTGATGACAACACGCTGCCGGCCCCGGCTGACTTCAACGATGACGGCATCGTGGACCTGCTCGATTACAACATCCTCGCGTTGAACTACGGTACCGTTTCCGGTGCCACCAGTGCGACCGGTGATGCCTCCGGCGATGGTGCGGTCAATGATGACGATCTTTTGATCCTCAAGGGTTCGTTCGGCAGCACCGGCGCCCTGCGTATGAGCAATGAAGATGAGCCTTGGCCGATCGTGTCTCCTGAAATCTGGGAGATCGACATCCTCCAAGCGCAGGTGGTTTCGGTCGTGCCTGAACCGGCTACGGCGATGCTGCTGAGCGTCATTGGCTTGGGCCTGCTGCGTCGCCGATCCTGATGGGTTGGCCCGCGGCCGCGGATTGTGGATAGTCTCCGCGATTCGCGTTAGCCCGTGCTTGTTGTTTATGGTATCGAGGGATAGTGGCGGATTGTCCCGGCTAAGCCGGGCTGGCCGATGAGGCTTGTGTAACGTTTCCCTCGATTGAATTGGATTGTGTCTTATGGCTGACAATTTAACGCAACCGACAACGCCCGACCGCATCGCCGAGGTACTGCGTACCCAGGCCGCACAGATGGACACGGGGAGCAAGCTGCCCTCCGTCCGGCTGTTGATGCGTCGGTTCGGTGTCAGCCAACTTACCGTGCAGCGTGCGATTTCAAGCCTGGAAACCGAAGGATTGGTGGAGCGCCAGGTGGGCCGAGGTACATTCGTAGTAGGAGGCGCCGGCCCGATGGCACGGACGATCACGATCCTCCGCAGCGACTATCCCAGCCGCCGCGGCGACGAGATCACCCGTGCGCTGCATCAGGTGCTCAAGGATGAGGGCCACCGCCCGATCGTCTTGACCTACTGTGATTACGAACGCGCGATCGAGATGCTGCGCGATGCACCGCATGCCGATGCGTATGTGTTGCAGCCCATGCTGCCGCACGTGCCGCTGGACCTGCTTTCATTCCTGCGTAAGCGAAGTCAGGCGGTCGTCGTTGATGGCGGCCTGGATGGCGCGAACATCGACGCCCTGGATACCGATGCCCGTCAGGGTCTGGAAACCGCGATCGAACGGTTGATGGACTTGGGACACAGCCGTATCGCTCTTGCCAGCGGTGAGCCTCGGATCATGTGGGAACAGCTCGAACAGCACTTCCGTTCGCTGGTTCGCTGGGCGAAGCTGCCCTGTGACCCGGACCCGGTGATTGCTGCAAGCACCCAGCCGAACGAATCTTCGACAGTCGGCATGCGTGAAAGCATGGAACGGCTAATCGAGAAGCACAACGGCCTGCCGTTCACCGCGATGGCGATCGGCAGTTACGCCAGTGCCAAGGGCGCGATGCAGGCGTTCCACACGGCCGGCATCCGTATCCCCGATGACCTGAGCCTGATCGTCCTGGACAACCCGGACCTCGGGACGGATTCGCCTGTGCCGCTGACGATGGTCGGCCACACAAGTGAGCAGATCGCCAGGCGTCTGGTTGAAGAAATCGAACGGCGTTGGGAAGACCCCGACACGCCGCATCGTTGTGTACGACATGTTCCGGACCTGGTCGTTAGAGAAAGCGACCGGCCGTTGAAGGAAGCATAATTGTGATCGTTTGACACAGGGGTGAGGGAGAGAGGTGCAAGCAAAGTAGAAATGATCACATCGGTTTTATGTTTTTGTTTATCGCGGTGGTTTGACTCTAAGCGGCCATCGTATTCCAAGACAGTCATGTCATTATCACACTTTTTGTTAGGAGGAAGAGAAATGAAAGTTTTGGCTCCTGTTTTGAGTTTGTGCCTCGCGGCTTCCGCCAGCGCAGCCGTTGTCACCCAGACCGCTCACGGTCCTTCGGGCAGCTCGCTGAACGGCCGTGTCGTTTCCGGTGACCTGATCAGCGGTTTGATCGGTACGGAACTGCCCGGCGACCAGGGCTGGCACCCCGCCAACCCCGCCTCGGGTGATTCGTTGAATCCGCTCGGTCTACCTGCATTTACAAATGACTCCGGCGAAAGCGGCTTGGCCGGCCTGCTCAATGACTTCCCCGGCGCCGACACACCCGCCAAACGCGTGCAGTATGATCTGGCCGCGCCTTCTGACGTCTCCGCAATCGGTATCCTCACCGGTAACGACGGGGCGGATGGTCGTATATTCTCAACCACCGTTGTTTCCTATTCGACCGATGGCGGTGCCAACTTCACGCAGCTTGGTTACTTCCAGTCCGATCAGTCCGGTACGTTGAACAACGCCGGTGCTTGGGCCTCGACCCACATGCGGATCTATGATGATACCGGCGCTATGCTGGCGACCGGCGTCACCAACATCATCTTCGAGTTCTACGCTGTTGATAACGGCGGTGGACAGATGCGTGACCCGTCCGACGGCGTCAATCCTCTGACCGGTATCGACGACGGCCTCACGGCTGCGATCGTCTCCCCGCTCGTCTGGGAAATCGACGTCGTGCCCGAACCGGCTTCCCTGGCTCTGCTCGGCCTCGGTGGCTTGGCACTGATCCGTCGTCATTAATTTGACCCCCCCCTGCGGTGGTACGCTTGATCGCGTGCCGCCGCTTTTTAGTTTGATGCTTCACGACACCGGGCTGTGGCATTGTGCTGATGATGCAAACAACCACGCATGCTCCATGGGCCGATAGTGGTGAATCCCTCTTATGGAACTGTTGCGGCTAACGCCGTATTCGTCCCACCGGTTTCCGGCATATTCGGGGGGTGTCCCGGTAGTTTCCGGGGGGTAGCCGGTATGGTCATTCAACGGTCAGGTAACATGAATAACCGAACAACTCACCGATCTAACCCACAACTATTACGCGTGCGCCAATGGCTGCTATGCCTCGTCGCTGTATTCACCATCGCATCGACTGGTTCTCGATCGCTGGCAGAGGATAACGCTCAGACCATCATCTCCGTCGATTGGACCAATAAAACCGGCTGCATCAATCGCGCACTTTACAGCCTTGAAGGGCTGCCCAAAGTCTGGAGTGTTGCCAAAGATAATCCCACACTCATGCCCAGCTACCTGCTGCTGAATCCGCAGGAAACCATGATCCGCATGGAAACCTGGATTCACCTGATGGAGCCGGAAAATGACAACGATGATCCCAACGTCTACAACTGGGACAAGCTGCATCCCGAAGACATGGTTCGTTTCGTTGAGGATCGTGAAGATTACGAAGCATTCCTCGATGAACTCGGTACTGAACGTCTGTCACTGCTCTGCTACATCGTAGACTGGAACCGCTCCGAAGATGAAAAGGACCCCGTAAAAGATAAAGATGAATGGGCCGAGTTCGCCGCCGCAGTCGTCACGGATTACAACGGCCCGGATCGATCCGCGACGCCCAGGCTCCGCTATGTCGAAATCTGGAACGAGCCGAACATGCCCATGTTCTATGGCGGGACACGCGAGAGCTACTTCGAACTCTTCAATACCGCAGCCAAACGTCTTCACAAAGAACACCCGGACCTCATGGTCGGCGGCCCCGCGCTGACGCCCGCTTACTGGGCCGAACCCGAAGAGTGGTATGTCGACTTCCTCGCAGCCTGCGGCGATCAGGCCGACTTCGTCATCCACCATATCTACCACGGCCAGGACCGCACACCCAAAGACCTGCAAGCCGAACTGATCGACAAGACCGACAAGTTCCGCGCACTTCCCGGCAAAGGCGACGGCCGCATCTCCATCACGGAAACCGACGCCTGGTACGGCGGCTGGCCTAAGGTCCAGTACATGTTCGGCCGGCACTTCCGCTTCCTGGAGATCCAGGACCGTATCCTCAGCATCCATCACTTCACCACACTTGGTTATAACGAATCAGGTAACCATGTCTTTGGCGTGATGGATAACACCGGTGCGCCGTTGCTCGGAACCTACTGGCCATACTGGCTGTTCCGCAACGTCATCGGCGATATGTGCTACCACACCATCCGCGGCTTCGGCGAACACGAACTGGACACCGTCGCCACCCGGCATGTCAACGAAGCCGGCCAGACACTCTACTCGTTCGTTATCCATAACCCGACCGACAAAGAGATCGATACCGAGTTGCGTCTGCACTTCAAAGCCGAAGATGCCGACCGTGTGCTGACGGTTGATAAAGTGACCGAGTCTTTCCAGGGAGTGGACCGTGCGGCGCTCGTTGAATCGGGCAGCGAATTCAAGGATGTCCGTATATCGCTAAGCCCCGGAGAGGCCGCCGCCGTCCATCTTTTAAAACCCGGCACACGTCACTTCGCGTTCAGAGACCTGGACAATCAGGAATTGCCCTACATGATGCTTCAGGTGGATAAGCCGGAGATCGGCCTGGGCGACACAATCACACTGACCGCCCGCATCCTCAATACCACCCCGCAAAAAGTCAGCGGTAAGATACAACTCAAGGGCCTGTCCGACGCATGGGAGGTCGAGCTTGTTAAAGGCAGCGCCGATGTGGACGACCTGGCATTTGGAAAGTCGCAGGAAGTTACGTACAAGGTAAAGGTTGATTCCGAGCCCGATTACGAACCCCGTATTACTTACACCGAAAACAGCGAGATGCAGCACATGGACTATGCCTTCTCGCCGTATATCGTTCTGGATAGCGAAGCGGCGGCCGCAGATGCTAGACTGGAAGACGTGGCGCACTCCGTACCCACCGCCGTCAACCTGAAAGTCAAGGCTAAAGAATAACAATGAGTATGGCAACCAACGATAACACACGAACCGACGAGAGGTCCGAAACAAACACCACCAAGCGCACCGCGCACTATGTCCTGAGCACTCACTGGGATCGCGAGTGGTACCAGAACTTTCAGGACTACCGCAACCGCCTGGTGCGCCTTTTCGATAATACGCTCAAGGGGATGGATGAAGGTATCCTTCAAGGTCCTTTCCAGACCGACGGCCAAGCCATCATCCTTGAAGACTATCTCGAAGTCCGTCCCGAAAAACGTGAACTCCTCGAGCAACGCGCCATCGAAGGCATGCTTGTCATCGGCCCGTGGTACGTCCTGCCGGATGAGTTTCTGGTTTCGGGTGAATCGATCATCCGCAACATCCGCATCGGCAGGCAGATTGCGCGCGACTTCGGCACCGAGCCTTCCAAAGCAGGCTTCGCCTGTGACCTGTTCGGGCAGATCAGCCAGTTGCCGCAGATATTCGCCGGCTTCGACATCCCCGGTGGATTCATCTGGCGCGGAACCAACATGCTCGGTAAACGCCACATCATGTGGGTCGGCGCTGATGGCACCGAACTGCCTTGCTACCGCTTCGGCACCACGGGCTACTGCACGTACGCTTTCCTCGTACGCCGTAGCGCGGATAAGGAACTCTACGAATTCGATCCCGTCAAGCACCAGAAGTTCCTCGCCGACTTCGTCGACCTCGAATGCAAGGAAACCGAGATTGATCCGATCCTGCTCTTTGATGGTGGCGACCATCTGGAATGGGACCGCAATGATTACCATGTCCTGATGAAAGCCGCCGATGAGCAAACGACGTCATGTGACATCGTGCATTCATCGCTCGATCAGTATCTCGACGAGATGCTTGAGCACAAGGATAAGATCAGCATACGCATGACCGGCGAACTGCGAGAGCCGGGTTTGTCGCAAAAAGAACTGGACCACCAGTGGGTAATCCCCGGCGTGCTATCCAGCCGGGTCTGGATCAAGCAATGGAACGCGCTATGTGAAAACATGCTCTGCCGATGGGCCGAGCCTTTCACGACGCTGGCGCACCACCTGCTCGGCCGTGAATACCCGCAAGGATTCTTTGATGTCGCTTGGAAGTGGCTTATCAAGAATCACCCGCACGATTCGATCTGCGGTTGCAGCATCGACGCGGTTCACGAAGGCATGAAGTTCCGCTTCATGCAGTGCGAGCAGATCGCCGAGCGCCAGACGACCGAAGCATTGATGACTATCGGCGCGCAGATCAAGGGCGATGTGCCGAAGGACGAAGTGCGCATCGTGGTGTTCAATCCCGCAACCGAACCGATCAACGAAACGACTGAGCTGCTGTTGGAAGTTCCTCGTGAGTGGGGCAACTTCAACGAGTTCTTCGGTTACGAACCGAAACCCGCGTTCCGTATTTATGACAGCCAGGGCCAAGAGGTTGCCTACCAGCGCATCGGCCAGCGAAAAGACCGCGCACGGTTCCGCACCTGGCCCACACGCTTCAGCGCCGGTTGGGATATCACCGAAGTGCGCGTGAGCCTGCCCGTGGCGATCCCCGCGATGGGCTATACAACACTGACCCTGCGTGAAGGTGAAAAGACCGAAGATAATCCGCCGTTCTATTCCGCAGCGCTTGCTACGCGCCACCCGGCCGTTCCGAGCATGGCTAAGAGCGAACGCTCGATGGAAAACGAACACATCAAGGTCCAGATCGAATCCAACGGCTCGATCACACTCACCGATAAACGCAGCGGCGAAGTCTACGAAAGACTCCTAACCTACGAAGACATCGCAGATATCGGCGACGGCTGGTTCCACGGCCCCGCGGTCAACGACCAGGCTTTCACGACAACCGCAAGCCCCGCCGAAGTTGCGCTGATCCATGACGGCCCGATGCTGACAACCTTCCGCATCCGTAACACGTTCCGTGTGTCAAAGGGACTCAATCGTAAGGACAACACACGCACGCAGGAACTCACCGACCTGATCATCGATTCCAAGATCAGTCTCCGGCCGGGCTCCGACCGACTCGAGGTCGAAACGACGGTCGACAACACAGCCGAGAACCATCGCCTGCGCGTGTTGATGCCCAGCGGCGCCAAAACGGATACTTACATCAGTGATACGCCGTTCGATGTCGTTGAACGCAAGATCTCGCTGCGCGAAGACAACCACATCTACCGTGAACTGGAAACAGAAACAAAACCGCAGCAGGGCTTCACCGCGGTGTTCGATAACAAGCGCGGCTTGGCGGTGGTCAGTACCGGGCTCTACGAAACAGCGATCCGTGACCAACCGGAAAGACCGCTCGCGCTGACACTGTTACGCGGCATCTGCAACACACCTTTCACGCACGGCGAGCCGGACGGCCAGGTGCTTGGCAAACACACGTTCCGTTACTGGATCGTTCCACTGGCCGGCGAACCCGACCGTGCCAAGCTCTTCAAGTATGCCGCACAGGTTGCAGCCGGATTGCGTGCGGTCTACATCCGTCAAGACGACATCAAACGCCACCGCGAGTTCGACACCGATCTGGAAGTTTCGGCCAGCCTGCTCAGCGTGACCGCACCCGCGGTACTAACCAGCGCTCGGAAGGTGGGGGACAGGACCGAGGTCCGATTATTCAATCCCACCAACAAGCAGGTGACGGTCAAGCTCCAATCACTGTTCGAGATTACCCAGGCGTACCTCGTAAACTTTGAAAGCCGGCCGGTTGAGGGCGGTGAGTTGAAGATTAATAACTCATTCGTTGAACTAACATTGAATCCCAAGCAGGTCAATACGGTATCTCTTGTAATCACAGGTAATAAGGTAAATGGGTAAGTCGTTACGGCTGGTCCATTTCAGCGGAGGAATTTCCTTTGGAAAACGCGAGAAATGCCTATTTAGTGTTGACGGGTGAGGGGTTTTGAGTACAATGCATACACTGCGTATGCAAGCGTATTTGTGTAAGAACGGTAGACGTTGGAGGACTCAGGAAAACTAGCGGGGCCAAGCATTGAAGGGCCCAGTTTTTCCTTAATTACCGTGAAGTCGGGGGGCCGACGTTTGCCGGGCAGCACTTGGATGGTTTGTTTGTTTTAAGATGAATTGGAGGAGCGGAGGACGGAGCAGGATCACATCGTGAGCCTTCGGCAGGCAGACATCGTACGCCTGATCGTTTGGTTTTCGTGACGAAGCTTGGCCGTTCTTTGTTGAACCGCGTCGTCCCGTGTGGGGGCGACGGGCGAGCAGTGGAAAGCGGATAGCGCTCGCAGAACCGTGTGTCCCGGACCGTAGCAGGTTCGTCAACAAGACAAAGGATATGACCATGAACATTAGCGCCAGGACCATCACCGCCTGTGCCGCGGCACTCATGATGACCGCGTCGGCAACCCAGGCTGCGATCGTTACCGTTGACGTCTATGAACCGACTGCAGCCCAGATTACAGATGATCCTACTTTGGCCGATGCGATCATTATCGATCTGCTGGTTGATACCGAAACCGACCTGCTGTTGTCATACGATGTCGATCTTTCGACCGTCGGAACGATCTACAACCACTCGCTGCAAGAGTCCGATGATGCGGCGCCCAATCCGACCGCTGTCATAAGCTTCCCCGCCCTCGGCGCGGATTCGCACTACGCGTATGGCGATAAACTCGGTGGTGATCTTTCCAGCCCAAGCGGTGACTTCCCGCTGTCCGTTGGCGCTCCGTTGCCCATCGCGACCTACGACGGCCTGCTCGCTCGTATCACCGTCCTGAATGACGCCGATGCCACCATCTCCGGAACCGTCTATGTCAGCACCGATGGCACCAACTCCACTGCTATTGCCTTCACCACGCCTTCCGGTATCCCCGGCGACCTCAACGGCGACGGCTTCGTCGGCCTGGACGACCTGGACATCGTCCTGACTAACTGGAACTTGACCGTCCCGCCCGCCAATCCGCTGGCCGATCCCTCGGGTGATAACTACGTCGGCTTGGACGACCTGGATGTCGTGCTGAATCATTGGAACGAAGGCACGCCGCCGGCCGCAGCCGCTGTGCCCGAACCCGCTACGCTGTCGCTCCTCGGCCTTGCCGGCCTGGCCGCGCTGCGTCGTCGTTAATGCTTATTAATGCACAGACCGTGGCAGACGGTTGAATGAACGCCGTACTTGTCGGTTACTCGATCACGCTTCAACCGTGCCACACATGAATAAGCCTCCAAAATAGTAACAACGGACTCTCCAACCCGGAGGGTCCGTTGTTTTTGTGGTAGCATTCGTTTTCTTACGATCGGCATCGACTGATACCCGCAACCGAATCTCCGAACTTCACGCATGTACCGTCGTACGCTTGAATTCATCGATACACACAAGGTCTTGCTCGTTGTGGCGTTGGCGTTGGTCGTTGCGTTTCTGCTGTACCCGCGTGTCGAGCGTGTCGGGCCGCGCGACGATGTCACCGATATCCTTCTGTGGACACCTGTGGAAGCGGGGGATGCGGTACGCGTTGCCGTCGAAGAGTTTGAAAGACGCAACCCGCAATACAACGTGATGCTTGGCACCGCGTCCGTGCGAGACGCCGTCTCTGATCCGACGCGTTTCCTGCTTGGTGTTGCAGGCGGATCCCCGCCCGACCTGATCCACTTCGATCGTTTTGCCGTCGTTGAATGGGCCAGCCGTGGCACGTTTACCGATCTGACGCCCTACATCGAAGCGGACCGCGACAGGCCCGACGGCATCAAGCCGGAAAATTATTACAGCCCGCCTTGGGAAGAAGGCTCATACAAGGGCAAAGTCTACGCGATCCCGATATCGGTCGACACACGCGCTCTCTATTACAGACGCGATGCACTTGTGCGTGCGGGCTACATATACGCAGCCGACGATCCGCAAGTACTTGCAGGCAATGCCAAGCCCGGCGACGCCAAACCGCCACGCACCTGGGAGCAGCTTTGCCACAAACTCATCCACGCGGATGGCGATGTCACACCTGACGGGATCGTTCAACTCAAAGCCTGGTCGGACCTGGCAACAGTTAACGACGACCGCGCTTCCGATGCCCCGATCGATATCGCAGCCGGAGGCGTACGTATCGGTGATGTCGTCGCACTTGTCCAGGATGATGAAGTCTTCCGTGGCCGGATCGCGGAGATCCTTTCACCCACCTCTTTCCGTATCGACTTACAACGCGAACAGCCGCCGGACCTCAAAGCCATCAGCGATCGCTTCGTGTCAAACCGATGCCAGGTCAAAGTGTTCGACCAGGACAGCTACGCGGTCCGCCTGACGTATTACGATCCCGACACAGGTCTGCTCCGCACCGCCGGCTTCATCCCGCTCTTTGCCAACAGCGGCCTGTACATGTTCACCGTCTTGAACGATGCGAAGCTCATCAGTGATGATGGCATGCGTTGTGTGATGGACAATAAGCGCGGCATCGAAGCGGTGCAGTACATGACCGATTGCTACGACGCGCTCGGCGGTATCAAGGTCGCACAGGCATTCACAGGCGGGCTGGCGTCGGGGCAACTCGATCCATTTATCACGGGTCAGGTCGTACTGCGCATCGACAGCGATGAATATCTCAAACTCATCAGTGCCTTCGGACCCGATACCCCGTTCGGCGTGGTCGGAGCGCCGATCCCCGAAGCACGCGAAGCCGAGGGCCATTCGCACGCCGGCTGGATGGGCGGCTGGTCTTACGCGATTCCCTCCACAGCGAAAAACAAAGAGGCCGCGTGGGAGCTGATGCGTTGGCTCAGTTCATACGAAGCCAACCAGATCATGGCCCGTTTCGAGGCGTCACTCGCCCGCGCTCAGGGCCAGGTTTACTTCCCGAATACCAGCCCAAACTGCCGGATCATGCAGTGGCTCCGCGAGGAATATGTCGAATCCAGCCCGGATGTCACGCAAGACATGCGCCTTGCACATCGTGAATTCGTGAAGCTCTTACCCGACAGTAAGTACCGCCCGATCACGCCGGTCGGGCAGATGCTGTGGAACGAGCACATGCGCGCGATGGATACCGCGATACGTCACGTGCAAACGCCCGAGCAGTCGCTTGGTTTAAGACAACGCCGCGTGCAGGTCGCGCTCGATGAATTTCACAACCCGCCGACCGGATCGCCCATGCCGTGGCGAAGCCTTGTCGTTGTTTATGTGTTAGGCGTCATTCTTCTGTTCGCAGGCTTCATCGTCTATCGCAAGATGCGTTCGCGCCGTCTCGGTCTGAGCCATGACCCTTGGCATGAAGGTTACATCTGCGCATCGCCTTGGCTGCTCGGCTTCATCATCTTCGGCGCAGGCCCGATCATCTTCTCACTGATCATCAGCTTCTGCCGCTACGATGTGCTCAGCCCTGCGATCTGGATCGGCACGGACAACTACACCGCTACGATGGGCTTCCACTACGACGACGCGGCCGAGCAATACATCGCCAACGATCCACACTTCTGGAGAAGCCTGTGGAATACGGCCTACATGATTATGGCTGTGCCGCTCATGATCGTGGCAGGACTTGCGCTTGCGATGCTGCTCAACACGCGTGCCAAGGGCCTCGCACTCTTCCGTACGATCTACTACCTGCCCGCGATCGTCCCCGCTGTCGCTGCGTTTATCCTCTGGTTGTGGGTGTTTGATCCCGTGCAGGGTTTGTTGAACCGCGCACTACTTGCGATCGGCGTCAGTGATCCGCCTTACTGGCTTAACGACCCGGCGTGGGCGAAACCCGCGCTCATCCTCATGGGCCTGTGGTCCGTCGGTGGGGGGATGATCATCTGGCTCGCCGGCCTGAAAGAAATCCCCGAGTCTCTCTACGAAGCGGCACGCATCGATGGCGCTAACCGCGTCCAGCAATTCACCAACGTCACACTCCCGCTGCTCTCGCCTTACATCTTCTTCAACTTCCTCATGGGGATGATCGGCGTCTTCCAGACGTTTGAATCCGCCTACGTCATGACCGACGGCGGACCGGCCGACTCTACACTTTTCTACGCATACAAACTCTTCAACGAATCCTTCCGCTACCTGAACATGGGCGTCGCCAGCGCCATGGCCTGGGTGCTTTTCGTCGTGGTCCTTGCGATCACGCTCTTTCAGATGTGGCTGGCGAAGAAGTGGGTGCATTACGAACGATGAAGCGCAGCGTCCTACGCAAACTGCTATCGATCGAGATGTTCATCCTGTACACCGTCCTGGTGACAGGCGCCCTTATCTTCAGCTTCCCCTTCGTCTGGATGATCGCCAACAGCTTTAAGACCACCAGCGAAATGGGCGGCCTCGATGCACCGCTCTGGCCCGGCAAACCGATCCCGCGTGCGGTCACTCCTTATATCGACTCGCGCACCTTCAATGAACCCACACGCTTCTTCGGCATAAACGAAACGGATTGGCAAACCATCCAACCGCAACTCGAACAAGCCTTCGCCGAGCGCATCAAAGACTGGCAGCCGCACACACCCGCAGGCGACATTTCGCGCGACGTCATCGAACTCGATCAAGAGCGATACCAGACTGAAATGACCGAAGCGCTCTTCGCCTTCGTCAGTGAACATCTCAGCGACGATGCCCGAGCAAAAGGCCCGGACGCGGTGGTGGGGGAAGCCAAGCAGCTCGTCGACGATGCCATGCTTACCCGCGCCTTCGACCGCATCTACCGCCGCGTCAACCTCGGCGACGTCCGCCTGCGAACACAGGACTACCAGACCCATATCACCTCCGGCTCATACTGGACCACCGACAGCGACATCACCTCCCTCATCCCCCGCGCCAACGAACAAAAAAAATACCAGCAGGCTGTCATCCACTTCACTGATACTCAACCTGATGTGAAGTTCCAACTTATCCCGCAAACCGACTTCAAACCCGCCGACATCGACCGCGTCATGGTCGGCTTCCGTGGCGACGATACCTGGGCTCGCCTGCAATTCGAGGTTATCCGTGACGGCCGGCGCTACGCCACCACCGAAGTGATCAACTTCCAGGATGCCCGCTGGCTCGAACTGCAGTTCCGCTGGCCCGATCCCAACGAAGACACCATCCAGCGCCGTCCATACTTCACGCTTTACGACCAAGGCCCAGCGCCTGCGAACAGCGAACCATTTGCCGTCAGCATGACCATTACGCGCAACACCGCAACCGGCGCATGGTTCGACAAGATCATGCATCAATACCGCACCGTCTTCCGCGAGATCCCGTTCAGCCGATACATCATGACCAGCCTGTCGCTGAGCATCCTCAGCATCGTGCTGATGATCTTCTCCTGCACGCTCTCCGCCTACGCCTTCGCCCGCCTCAACTGGCCCGGTAGAGACCTCTGCTTCGTCATCATGCTCGCGACGATGATGATCCCGCCGCAGGTCACGATGATCCCATCGTTCCTGATCATCAAAAACATCGGCTGGTACGACACGCTGCTGCCGCTGTGGGCACCCGCCGCGTTCGGCGCGCCGTTCTTCATCTTCCTGTTGCGCCAGTTCCTCAAGACCATCCCGCGCGACCTCGAAGACGCCGCCCGCATCGACGGCTGCGGCTTCATTCGCGTCTACTGGCACGTCATGTTCCCGCTGGTCACCCCGACCGTCGCGATCATCGCCGTCTACACCTTCATCGCCGCATGGAACAACTTCATGGGCCCGCTCATCTACGTCAACGACGAACGCCTCTTCCCCCTCGCGCTGGGCCTGTTCAAATTCAACCTACGCGCCGGCCCCGAAATCGGCCTCGTCATGGCCGCATCCTTCGTCATGACCCTCCCCGTGATCATCCTCTTCTTCTTCGTCCAACGCTACTTCATCCAGGGCGTAACGCTGACCGGGATGAAGGGGTGACAGGCACAATCAGAGTTTAGTTAACGTAAGGCACTTGCTTGTACATACACCCTCTCCCCCCGGGAGAGGGCCGGGGTGAGGGCCGTAGCGTTGATGCATTGTGATTCATCTGGCATTAATACATTGTGGAAATGTGCCAGTGAGATCGACTTCACTCCAACTTCTCATCCGGCTTTTTCTTGCTTGAACGTAGACTGATGAACTCCTCCGGGTTTATCTGCATTTCCCGGGTCGAGGTGTCGAACTTTCTACCGATCTCCTTAACCCATGGCGGTTCAGATGGCACACCATATGCTCTAACGCCCCACAGACAATCAGGACATCTAGCACCCAAAGAAGGCTTGCGACCCGGTGTATATGCCACACGTAATCCGTTACCGCATACGGGACAGCGCTGCGCTTTGGCTAGGTCAGTTCCCCCGTTTTGCAAAACATCGAGTATGTGTTTGCTCTCATCATCCATATGAGTACTTCAATCGGCGGTGATGGGGAAGTGAAAGCGGTGGGGGTGGGATTCGAACCCACGGTACGGCGAACCGTACGCCGGTTTTCAAAACCGGTCCATTCGACCACTCTGGCACCCCACCGTGGGACGCGTCTCGCGTGGCAGGGGGGTATTGTAGCGACTCATCTGCGATTGTTCTCGGCCGGCTGCGTCCGTCGGCCAAGACTCGTCCATGCACCGATCAGCAGGAAGATAAACGAGCCGATCACCGCCAGCACGCCCCAGCCTAGCATCGTGTCCGGGATCAGGTCCGAGCCCACGCCGCGAATGCGCTGGCCCAGCGACCGGATCGACTTGCCCATCGCCTGCACATCGCCTCCTAACCCCGCCAGCATCAGCAGCACCACCGCGCCCGGCACGCACGACCACGCCGACTTACGCCACCAGGCATAACCCAGCAGCACGGCCGACATCACCAGCACCACACGCAACGGCGAGATGACCAGCCCCTCCGGTGGGATCAAAGGCATAGTCATCTCTCTTGGACTCGACAGCGACAGCCCGACCGCCAGCGCAGCCGCGCAATACCCCAGCGACACCACCCGTTGCATGCTCCACGCCCCGGCACGTAGATAAAGCCACACCCCCGCAAGCCCCAGCACCACCGGCGCGAGGTTGTAGTAATAGAACGGCCGATCGTCCACGTAATACGCCGTCCGCATGTGCAATAGCAGCGAAACATAAGGCACCACAAACAGCAGACCCACAACCCAGTGCCGCAGCCGATCCGGGCTGCACCTGCCCAACTTACGCCGGCCACGGAACCAAGGTTGTGTCCAGACCATCCCCATCGGAAGCGCACCCATCAACCACCATGCCAGGTAATAATGCCACTCCTGTATCCACTCGTTCCGGATCAACTCGCGGAACAACGTCGGCAACAGAAACAGCAACACGATCAGTAACGTCAGCATCGCTGCACCGGCCTTGGTCGTCCGCAACTGCAAACCGCGTTCGATCATCAACAGCTTCATCCCCGCCATCGCCACCGCCATCGAACAAACCACCAGCGCGATCGGCAGGTTCTTCAGGATCAGTTCGTTATATGCCAGCGACACATCGCACAGCAGCAATACCTCTAATAACAGCAGGAATCCCGCATCCCGGTAAAACCGCTTCTTGTTCGCCAGGTAGATCGCCAGCGCGATGACCAGGAACTCGTAAATATTGAATACACCTACTAATCCGACGACCGGCCAGACCACGTCCGGATCATCATGCGCCGAGCCGTTAATCATGAAACAGCCCGCCAGCATCAACACGCCGCTGACAAGAAAGAAAGGATTATGGTCCGCGATACTCGACCACCAACCGCGAGCTTCTACAACTTCCGGTTCCAACGACACTGATTCGGTCATCACGCACCTCCCATACAGCCATGCAGGCACACGGATCGCGCACCACATAGAGGTTTTCGCCGCTCGGTGGATGAACGGATACCCCAAACGTATTTCAGTACGTACCCGAAGCGGCTACCCGACGGAACATCCGTCGGCAGGGCCGTGGGTCCTAAGTCGCGTGATAAATAGATGAATCAAGAATGGCGAATCGTGTGCAGGCTCTGGTCCCAACGGCACATCAAGTTGTCTTGAGCATCCTCAATCCTTTTTCCCTGGCGCCGCGAGCGATCCGCTAGTCGTCTTTCGTATTGTAAATTGACCATTTTTACCGCGGACCCATGCGGCACCCACTGCAACATCACAGTGAGGTGAAAAATGCTCTACTTCATTATACGGTTTTAAAGCCGGATTTGTTTAATTATCTGCCGGGGAATAAATATTTTTATCGGTTAATAAATCCAAAGATTGTCCGCTCCGGTCTCCTTTTGAACTGACAAGTTCGTGCTTTTTTTGCAAATCTTGCGACCCAATCAAGATGAGCCACAGATGAACACAGATAAACACGGATATCAGACATAAGAAATCGATTTATCAGATAGAGGAAGGAGCCCGCAATAGCATCCTTATATGAAGCGTACGAGCCCGGTTTTTTTCTTATCTGTGTTCATCCGTGTTTATCTGTGGCTAATTTTCTTCTTCAAAATGTCGCAGAGCAGAGGTAATTAGAGAAAGCCTTTTATCCTGCTTAATCCCCGCCGGGCCAGCTTTCCGGTCGTGTCCAGAAGTCATCCGATCGTCCGCCGTAATAGCTGTCCAGCGCTTTATCCATCGCGTGCGATGTCCTTGCCGCTGTTTCGCCCGTGCTCGGGCATTCGCTGCCATTACGCAGGCTATCCACAATCGTCTGGATCAACGGCTGCTGGATCACGCGCGGATTCGGCAGGTCGAACATCTCACGCTTACCCGATGTTTCTAGCGCAACCGGTTCATTGCCGAACGTGCTTAGTTGCAGGCTGCCTTTGCTACCCTTGATACAGATCTCGTCGGTATGTTGATTGGCAAAGAAGTTCCACTTCGCCACGCCCGATGCGCCGTTTTCCAGACCGAAGCTCATCGAGATGCGGTCTTCGGCGTTGTACAGCCCGCCGTGGTTGCCCGCCTCGCCGCTGACGTTACGCAAAGGCCCGAGCAAAAAGTCCAGGATGTCCAGCGTGTGTGAGCCGAGGTCCAGAAACAACCCGCCGCCGGATTGCTCAACATCAACACGCCAGCCATGATCCTTACTCGGCTCAGCCATCGAGTCATACTGATAGATAATCGACTCAATATCGCCAAGCGCTCCGCTATCGATCAGTTCCTTCGCTTTTAAAAACCGTGGCAATGCCCGCCGGTAATACGCGACAAACAACGGCACACCGGCCTCGGCAAACGCCTTGACCATCCTGTCGCACTCCGCGCCGCTACGCGCCATCGGCTTCTCGACATAGCAAGGCTTACCCGCCTTACAAACCCGAAGCGCATATTCGCAATGCGTGCCCGGCGGCGTCGCGATGTACACCGCGTCCACATCCTCATCTTCGATCAACGTATCCACATCCCCAGTCCAGCTCGGCACACCGTGACGCGTCGCAAAATCCTCCGCCATCAAAGGCGTGCGACGCATCACCATCGTCAGCGCGCTGCCGTCCGCCTCCTGAAAGCCCGGCCCGGACTTCACCTCGCAGACATTACCACAACCAATTATGCCCCAGCGGATGGTCGGTGCATCTGACATAAGCAAATACCTTAATTGATAAATGTGTCGTTGTACTCACTCCCTCTCCCCCCGGGAGAGGGCCGGGGTGAGGGCCGGTTTTACCTTCATTCGCCGGGTTTAGCCTTCAATCTTCAACATCGAAGTAAACTCAGCAAACCGCTTATCAATCTCATCGCGCGTCAGCTTCTGCAATCGTTCAACGCTGAATGCTTCGATGGTGAAGCTGGCGACCGTCGTGCCGTAGGCCATCGCGGTTTTGAGCGTGTCAAACGATGTGTCGTCTTTCGCTGCAAGGTAAGCCATGAACGCCCCGGCAAAGCTGTCACCGGCGCCGGTCGGATCGATCACCACCTTCGCGGGATACGCCGGCAACACGCACACGCCGTCAGGGTGCTTCAGGATCGCGCCGTGCTGGCCCTTTTTCACGACCACGAACTTAGGCCCCATTTCAAGCAGCTTGTCCGCCGCCACGATCGCGTTCGGCTCGCCCGTCAGCATCTGCGCTTCCGAGTCATTGATAATCAACCCATCGATCCGCTTGAACACCTCCATCAACTGGTCGTGTGTCGTGTTGATATACAGATCGATCGTGTCCGCGACGACAAGCTTACGTTGCGGGAACGCATCGATCAGCTTCAGCTGATTGTCCGGGTGTGTCACCGCCAGGAATACATACCCACTATCTTTGAACGACTCGGGGATCGGCGGCAGCGCTTCGGTCAATACGTTCAGCTCGACACTGACCGTGTCGCGCATGTTCACATCCTCGTGATAACGCCCATGCCAACGGAAGCTCTTGCTGCCTTTGCGACGTTCCAGGCCGGTCACATCGACCTTGAATTCGGTGAACACATCCACAAACGCATCGGGAAAGTCCTCGCCCACCGCGCCGACCAGGCGTACGGGCCCGAAGAAACTCGCCGCCGCGGTAAAGTAGATGCTCGAGCCGCCCACGACTTCAACGGCGCTGCCGGTGGGGGTGTCGATGGTGTCGATGCTGATGCTGCCGGTTACGATCAATGACATATTTCGGGTCTCGGTATTCGGGGTTCGGGTGTTGTTGAATACATTTATTCCACCGCAGAGGACGCGGAGATCGCAGAGGTTTTTCAAACAAATATCTTCTTCTCCGCGTCCTCTGCGCACTCTGCGGTGAATTATTACGGCTTAATCCCAGCCATCTTACAGATTATCTTCCACTCCGCAGCCGTCACGGGCTGCACGCTCAGTCGTGAGTTTTTCACCAGCACCATCTCGCCAAGCTTCGGCTCCGCCTTGATATCCGCCAGCGTCACCGGCGTTTTACACTCTTCGATCGCCTGCACACTCACCATGCCAAAACCCTTTCCGGTCTTATCCGTCGGATCAGGCTCGTGTTCCTTGACGATCTTCACAACGCCGACGATCTGCTTTTCATTGACCGAGTGATAAAAGAAAGCCTTATCACCCTTGGCCATCGCTTTCATATTGTTGTTCGCCTGGTAATTGCGAACGCCGTCCCACGTCGTGGTCTTCTTCGGCGCCTTAACCTGATCGTCCCACGACCAGGCCCCGGGTTCTGTTTTGATTAACCAATATTGCATGTGAAGCATTCTGAATATGAAAGAAGGAAGTAAGTCTATTCACCGCAGAGTACGCAGAGATCGCAGAGGTATTTTAATCCATACTGTCTTCTCTGCGTCCTCCGCGTTCTCTGCGGTGAATTCATAATTTCGTTATTGACTGACGGTGGTTATACACCGATCAATCCGATTAAGCACCGTCTGCTTACCCAGCAGCTCCAGCGTCGGCCCGATCTCGGGGCTCACCGCGTTGCCTGTCATCGCCACACGCAACGGCTGCGCGACGCTGCCCATGTTCTTGAGTTCTTTTTCAGCCGTGAATGATTCGATCAGGCCGTGCAGCGTATCCGCCGTCCAGTCCTCGCAACCGGCCAGCACCTCGCGGAACTGCTTAAGCACATTCAAACCTTCACCGTCGTTTTTCGTCAGGTTCTTCTTGACCGCTTTGTCGTTGTATTCGATCTCGTCATCGCTGCAGACAAAAAACCTGCCCAGATCAGCCGGTGTGTCCAGCGTCTGACTGCGTGCCTGATAAGCGGTAGCGAATAGCTCAAAACCAGCGTCGCCGAGTTTCTCAAGATAATCCGGGCGATACGTCGCAAAGTGTTCTTTTAACAGCGACTTGAACTTCGCCGGCTCCATTTCCGCCAATACTTCCGCGTTGAACTTCGCGAGTTTCACACGGTCGAATTGTGAATTCTTCTTGCCGATTCTTTTCAGGTCAAAGTGTTCAACCAGGAAGTCCAGGTCAAACCGTTCGGTCCCGTCGCCGGGATTCCAGCCAAGCAGCGCGATGTAATTCAACACCACGCTTTGCAGATAACCGCTACGTTTAAAATCGGCCACTTCGATTTCCGGTATCGGGAACTTAAGAAGATACAGATAAATACGTCCCACCAACGCATCGTCAATTTCTGCAGTGATAAGTTTCGATATATCTGCACCGATAGCATCTGCATATTGCGAAAGTTGTGCCAGTGCTTTTTCTGGTTTCGATGAACTTCTTTTGACTTCTACTAAGTAACGAGCCAAACCATCTTCGATGATAGCATCTGCTCGAAGTAATGAGTCTGGTAGAAGACGTTCTACATCTGCCTTGAGTTTTGGTGTTTCAGCCCTAAGTTGTTCAATGAAGGAACGAACGAACTCTTCACCTGAATGTTGAGAGTTGTTCTGTATAGTTTTTGCAGCTTTCCGTGCAGCTTTAACAATATCTCGCTTCGACATCTTCGATCCATCCGAATTCATGATCGAAGGCAGGTGCACCCACTGCGGCCGATCGAAGCCGAGTGCATCGCATAGCGCTGCATGCTTGCTCGTATTCGTTAAGTGTTCCTGGCCGCGGATGACATGAGTCACACCCATCAGCGCATCATCGACCGTCACCGCGAAGTGGAACGTCGGCAGCTTTCCGCCTTTTTCGCCTTTGCGGATGATGAAGTCTTCGAGGTCGGCGGCTTTGACTTCGATGTGGCCGTAGACGACATCGTCGAACGCGATGTCGCGATCCATGCGGAAGCGCACCGCGTCGTCTTCCTCGTAGGCCTTGCCTTCATCCAGCAGTTTCTGGACGAGTTTGTCGTATATGCCATCGGCGTGGCGTTGCGATTGGAAGTAGGGGCCTTTATCACCGAGCTGGCTGCTGCGATCGTACGGATCGCCGCCATCGAGCGATTTTGGATTTGGGCCTTGATCCCAGTCCAGTCCCAACCACGTCAGGTCACGGATGATGCCGCGTGTGGATTCGGGGGTGGAGCGTGCCAGGTCGGTGTCTTCCAGGCGCAGGATCAGTTGTCCGCTGTGTTTACGGGCAAATGCCCAGGCGAAGAGGGCGGTGCGGGCCCCGCCGATGTGCAGGTTCCCGGTCGGGCTGGGTGCGAAGCGTGTGACGACGGTCATGGGTAGGGTCTGGGGTATGGGGTGTCGGGTGTGGGGTTATGAAAAACGAGATGTGATTGTAGCGGAATAGGGCGGTCGGGTTATAGTAATGGCATGCACGGATGGCTGATCTCACTTCTCCTGTTACTCACAGCCTCGGTTGCCTTGTCCAAGCCGAGCGATTACTTCGCGATCCAAGTCGTCGATGCCGAGACCGGCCGGGGCGTGCCTTTGGTCGAACTCCGCTCTACGAACCAGGTGCGCTACTACACCGACAGCGCCGGCTACATTGCGTTTGATGAGCCCGGGCTGATGGACCGCGAGGTCTACTTCTATATCTCAAGCCACGGCTACGAATACCCCGCCGACGGCTTCAACAATCGCGGTAAAGCGCTACACACCACGCCCGGCGCCACCGCCACCATTGAGATCAAACGCATCAACATCGCTCAGCGGCTCTACCGCGTGACAGGCCAGGGCATCTATCGCGATTCGGTCCTGCTCGGTCACGACACGCCCATCATTCATCCCGTATTCAACGGCCGAGTCGTCGGGCAGGATTCCGTCCTCAACGCGATCTACAACGGCAAGCTCTACTGGTTCTGGGGCGACACCTCGCGCGAAGCCTATCCGCTAGGCCACTTCCGCACCGCCGGCGCTATCTCAACGTTGCCGAAAGACGGCGGCCTCGATCCGTCTGTCGGTGTCAACCTGACTTACTTCGTGGACGACAAAGGTTTCAGCAGGCCCATGGCGCCGTTCCCCGACGTTACGCGCGGGCTCTACTGGCTCGACGGCCTGATGGTCATCACCGATGACACCGGCGCCCGGCGCATGATCGCGCACGCCAATCACATGCAATCGCTTGCTGAACGTCTGGATCACAGCATCGTGGTGTACAACGATGACAGCGAAACCTTTGTCGAGCTTAAAGCCCTGGCGGATGAGGATGAGTTGCACCCCGTGGGTCATCCGTTCGAGGTGACGGCTCATGGGCAAAAGTACATCTACTTCGCCACGCCTTACCCGCTTCGGCGTGTCCGCGCTGAATGGTCGGCGGTCCTGAACCCGACGGCGTATGAATCGTTCACCTGCCTCAAGCCCGGCACACGCTTCGGCGAGCACATCCAGATCGATCGCGATGATTACGGCCACGCCGTCTGGGCTTGGAAGCAGAACACCTCGTGGATCGATTACGAAAGACAAAAAGCACTCATCGAAGCCGGCCAACTCAAGAAAAGCGAAGCCTGGATCGACGCACGCGCCGCCCTGACCGAAACGCCCATCACGCTGCACGGCGGGTCTGTGGCATGGAATGAGTACCGCCGGAAGTGGGTCATGATTGCGGTTCAAGTCATGGGTAATTCAATGCTCGGTGAGGTTTGGTACTGCGAAGCGGATCAGCCGCACGGCCCCTGGTCCCGGGCGATCAAGATCGTGACCCACAACGACTACTCCTTTTACAATCCCAAGCAGCACCCATACTTTGCCGAGGATGGCGGTCGGATCATCTACTTCGAAGGCACCTATGCCGACACCTTCTCCGGGGCGAAGTTCCCCACCCCGCGTTACAACTACAACCAGATCATGTACCGGCTCGATCTTGCTGACCCAAGGCTGAAGATGCCGAAAGAAGGGCAGTAGTGGGGGGGGCGAGCCAACAGCCCTTAGCTGTTAGCCATTAGCACGGGCAGAGATCTCATATTCTCCGACAGCCTTTTGAACGTGCTATTGGCCAAAACACATCATCAAACCTAAATTATCTACATATTAATAGCTGTACCCTACTCCCCAAACCCCACACCGTATATCCTCCTCATATGGCCGAACCTACCACAGCACGCGACTTTATCCGCCAGGCGATCGACGAAGACTTAGCCTCCGGCCGGTTCCAGAAACCGATCGTGACGCGCTTCCCGCCCGAGCCCAACGCCTACCTGCACATCGGCCACGCCAAGGCCGTCGGCGTCAGCTACGGCATCTGCCAGGAATACGGCGGCCGTTTCCACCTGCGCTTCGATGACACCAACCCCACCAAGGAGGAGCAGGAGTTCATCGACGCTATCAAGGAAGACCTGATCTGGCTCGGTGTCGATTGGGGCGAACATGAATACTACGCCTCGGACTACTTCGACCAGCTCTACGAATGGGCCATCAAGCTCATCAAGGCAGGCAAAGCCTACGTCGACGACCAGACCGGCGAGCAGATCCGCACAGGCCGTGGCACGCTGACCAGCCCCGGCACGAACAGCCCGTACCGCGACCGCCCGATCGAGGAAAACCTCGATCTGTTCGAGCGCATGCGCAACGGCGAATTCCCCAACGGCTCACGTGTCCTGCGCGCCAAGGTCGACATGGCCTCGCCCAACCTTAACATGCGCGACCCCGTCATGTACCGCATCCTCCACGCCCCGCACCCACGCACGGGCGACAAGTGGTGCATCTACCCCATGTACGACTACGCGCACGGCCAGAGCGATTCCATCGAAAACATCACCCACTCCCTCTGCTCCATGGAATTCGAAGATCACCGCCCGCTCTACGAATGGTTCATCAAAGAGCTGGGCATCTTCCCCTCCAGGCAGATCGAGTTCGCCCGTGGCAACATCACGTATACCTTCACCAGTAAGCGCCGCATGGCGGAGTTGATCGAGAAGGGTCACGTCACCGGCTTCGACGATCCCCGCATGCCCACGCTTTGCGGGATGCGCCGCCGGGGCTATCCGCCGCAAGGCCTGCGTCAGTTCTGGCTCGAAGCCGGTATCGCTAAACGTGCGAACAACATCGAATTCGCCAAATTTGAATCTGTCCTACGCGACCACCTGAACAAGGTCGCCCCCCGACGTATGGCTGTACTCGACCCGCTCAAGGTCGTCATCACTAACTACCCCGAAGGCCAGGTCGAGGAGATGGATTGCATCAACAATCCTGAAGACCCCGAAGCAGGCACACGCAAGGTCCCGTTCTCGGGCGAACTCTATATCGAACGTGAAGACTTCATGGAAGATGCGCCCAAGAAGTTCTTCCGCCTCGCCCCCGGCAAGGAAGTCCGCCTCCGCTCGGCTTACTGGATCAAGTGCGAGCAAGTCATCAAGGACGATGCCGGCAACATCACCGAACTCCGCTGCACGTACGACCCGCAGACCCGAGGCGGCAACAACCCGCCGGACGGCCGAAAGGTCAAAGGCACCCTGCACTGGGTCAGCGCCAAACACGCGGTCAGCGCCGAAGTCCGCCTGTACGACCACCTGTTCACCGCCGAGGACCCGACCACCCCGCCCGAGGGCAGCGACGACTGGCTGGACAACCTCAATCCCGATTCGCTCAACGTCCTGACCGACGCGAAGCTCGAGCCGGCCCTCACCGACGCCGAGCCCGGTGTGAGTATCCAGTTTGAGCGGATGGGTTACTTCTGCCTGGACAGCAAGGATTCGAAACCCGACGCCCTCGTGTTCAACCGGTCGATCACCCTCAAGGACAGTTGGGCGAAGATCGCAGGGGCAAAGTAGTGAACTTTCTGTTCATGATTTGCGGTCTGTGCTGTGCGTGACACCGATGGCGGGGCCAATACCCCGATATTGGGAAAACTCCATATTGAAATACGGTGGGAGATATAGTACAATTACTTAAAGTTATTAGTGTTAAGCTAGTTAAACCCCACATTGGCTAACCCAAGCCAGTCGCACAAACCGGAAGGGAGAAATCCAGATGCTGTCTGCTCGAGGTACATTCGCCGCGCTCGCGGCTGCTGTCTTATCTATTGCCACAGCCGCCCAGGCAAGCCCACTGCAGGACTACAACCTCATCGTCTTCGGTGACCTGACCTCCAGCACCAACGTGCAGGGCAACACCCTCGTGGGCGGTGATATCTACGGCCCCGCGGCCGACTTCGCGGTGGGCCTGGCCGGCATCGACCCCAGCACCGTCACACTGCAGGTCGGTGGCAGCATCCATGCGACCAACCTCAATCTCAACAACGGTAGCGCAGAGGTCGGCGGCTCCATCTTCGGCAACCTCAACAACAACGGCGGCGGCAACATCAGCACCGGCGTCGCGCTGGATATCTCGTCCATCCAATCCCAACTGCAAAACGACTCGATCTATCTCGCGAGCCTCACGCCTAACTCCAGCGTCTCGCTGCCCGGCGTCCAGCCGTCGAACATCACGTTCAATGCGGTGGCCGGCGTGGATGATTACGCGGTGTTCAGCGTGGTCGGCGACGATGTGCTTTCCAACAACCTCGCTCAGAGCATCCTGCTGATCGACGATAACACCGAAGCCATCATCATCAATGTGTCAGGCACGAACGTGACCTTCGATCAAGGCAACATGGGCAGTGTGTTCAACAACCTGTCTGTCGCTGAGAAGATCGTCTGGAACTTCTACGAAGCCCAGACCGTGACGATCAACCGTGAGATGTTCGGCTCCGTGCTCGCACCGTTTGCCGACGTGGAAGTGGTAGGCGCAGGCAACGGCATCAGCGGTTCCGTAGCGGTAAACAGCCTGAACCTGCAGAGCCAGGTTCACTTACCGACCTTCACCCCCGACGTGCCCGAGCCGACATCACTGATGCTGCTAAGCGCCGGTTCACTGCTGCTCGCACGCCGCGTACGTCAAAGCTGATAAACAAAAACACAAAATCCGCACCGCCCACTGAAGCGGACTCGCCTGATAAAGAACCGAACACAAAAAAACTTCCGGGGGCGGCGAGCCCACTTTAGTGGGCGGTGCTTTTCCCTTTCTGATCCAAATACCGTTTATAAGGCTTAAACTCCATAAACGCCCCCAACTCATGCGCCCGCTTAACCGCGCGATCCAACTCCACCCCAATCCGCGTATGTGCATACCCGCGCCAGTCGCTTACCAGCCCGTGCCGCTGTGACTGAATGCACGTATACCGATAGGCCTTGCGTGCCTGATCCTCATCGCGGATGCACCCATCAAAATACTCCTTGCCCTTCGCATCGCGCCAGAACTTCCTTCGCCTCACATCGAGCGTATCGTTTACCAGTTTCGCGACCGACCCGTGTAGCCGCTGCATCATGGATGACAGGTTTCGGCCCTCGCGCAGATACCCGATCGTGTGGTAGTGGTTATTGATCAGCGAGGTGACCCAAGGCTTGAAACCAAACACTTCGCTGTAGTGCTCGAACCGTTCCCAGAACACCGCCTTAGCGTCTTCTTCTTTGAAAGCCGGATACCCATCCCGACAGCGCGCGGTAATGAAGTACACCTGATTATCCGCATGCCAATGCTCAAACCGCAGCCGCCCCTCACGCACCGGCTGACTGCTACGACTGACCCGCACAATCTGCTTGTATCCACCCGTCATATCAATTCACCCCGTCTTCCCCCATGGCGAGCCCGCTTCAGCGGGCGGCACACACCTTCTTGATTTACATCCATAAGTTCGGAAGTATGTACTTAACGCAATCCAGATTTTCCTTGACTTCATCCGTTTATCCGGATACAAAGATATATATCCGGCTGGGCGAATCTGCGCGCTGGATAGCATGACCGTCCGATAACTAGACGCCCTACTATCAATCACTCGCCAATTGTGGCATCCCCGATTGGTTTAGATATGAGCAAGGTCTACCAAATAAATGAAAGCGACCTCGGAGAGCTAGAGCGTATTTTGCCCCAACTCGCCGAGGCCGCAGAACCGGCTATGGATAACCGGCTAAGGGTGCAGCTTCGCCGCTGCAAGAGTATCCTGTCAAACGTTCGTTGGGACTACGGCCCCGCAAGCGAAGTTGAAGTAATCCCAGACGACGAAGGCGGGATGCTCTAGTCGATGACCGGGTCGTACTTGCTGTTCTTCATCAGCTCGATCGACGAACGGCAATCGGACTTGTTGACGTATCCATCGGTAGACCTGGCGATCTGCCTCCCGTTAGAGGCAACATACCGCCAGTACCAATAGCCATCAGTACCCTTGAACATCTTGTAATAACTTCCAGTGGCCATTATGTATATCTCGCTTTCTTTTGTGTTTGAGAATGAAGATGATTTGTGCGGGCGACAGGACTTGAACCTGCACAGGCGTACATACCTACCGGCCCCCCAAGGCCAGCGTGTCTACCGATTCCACCACGCCCGCGAATGAAGATTGCTAAGACCCCCCGGCAACCCTGCGCATGGGAAAAAGCCGGGGGGTCAATTTGACTTCCGGTTTTGATTCGGTGGGGGCCGGGGATTAGTTGAGAATAAACGATAGCTTAGGCGCATTGCACCCTCCCTGGTGTTGCGATTTCGTCTTTCTCCCCGACGATATTAGATTTCGTATTCCTGTCCGTCTCGATCGCGTATTACTAAGTTTCCATTTTGAACCATACGCTTTAATAGCTGATATACATCGTCTCTAGCGCCCGACCTGTGATAGCCAGCCCCCACGACAAGAACGACGGCGTTATTACCGTCGATGCTGTAGATAACTCTGAATCTTGAGTAGTGAAGCGAATATAAACCGTGAAGGGGATGGCGTAAGGCCTGCCCCTTCACGGCAGGGTCAAATTCTAAATCTAGGATCAGATCCCGCAGTACCTCGTAGGTTTTCTTGCCGTATCGTTTCCCAATGTCGCGCAACATATCATGCGCGGTTGGCGTTAATTCGACCCTGAAATATTCGGACACTTTGGATTACTCCTTGTCGCGAAACTCAGCATCAAGTTCCGCAAATGCCTCACGCGCCGGTCGCGTTTGGCCCTCACGAAGTTCAGCAAGGCTCTTAAACAGGCCCTGCATCATGCTTTCGTCTTCCAAAACCGCCAATGTCTCTTCCAGGGCTCTAAGCTCCCGGACTGATATTAAAAACGCCTTTTCCTGCCCATGTTTGGTAACGACGATACGCCCCTGCTCAACCTGATCCAGTAACTCCGCGAACTTATCCCGAGCTTCCGAAGCAGGAACGGTATGTTCCATGACACACACCCTTTCATGTTGTCGTGTGGCAGCCTAGCCGGATACGCTCCGTCCGTGACTCCTTCATCCGCCACACACCATTATTGTACATATTATCGTACGAATATCAACCTAAAACACTAAATTATGTACAAACTTTTGTAATATTCTCTTGACTGGTCCTTTGCGTCAAGTATAATGATGTGTGAAAAGACAAGGTAATGGCACGCAATCAAGGCAAAGTCGGACAGGCCAAATCAGACGTAATCGCTGATCTACCAATGGCTTGCTGTGATGAAACCGCGGCGGTTGAGTTCTGGGAACGCCATCGCTGGGGCGATACCCCCTGTTGCGTGCATTGTGGGTCCGCGGACGTATACAAAATGCGGGATTTCAAGACCGGGGGCCGTAACAAGCGGTATCTATGGCGCTGCCGGGACTGCAAGAAGCAGTACACCGTCCGCGTCGGCATGGTCTTGGAGGACTCCCGCATCCCCCTCAAACACTGGTGCTACGCTTTGTGGCGTGCCTGCACCAGCAAGAAGGGGGTTGCGGCCTTGGAGATCAAGCGGCAGACCGGGCTGTCCTACAAGTCCTCCCTGTTCCTGATGCACCGTATCCGCTTCGCCATGTCACCAACAGATAATGGCCCCAAACTGACCGGGACAGTGGAGGCCGATGAGACCTATGTTGGTGGGAAGCCTCGCAAACGTCGCCCCCATCGTCCCGATGGCAAATACACATGGCAGCACAAAACCAAACAGCCTGTGTTCGCGGCCGTACAACGTCGCGGTGAAGTCCGCGCCCGTGTAATCCCCGCAGTAACCAAAGTAAACGTCGGTCCAATGCTAAAGAAGCTGGTAGATGAATCTTCACGCCTGTTAACCGATGAGGGGCCTCAATACATTGTTCCCGGCAAAAACTACGCCGATCATCAATCAGTTAAGCACAGCGCTGGTGAATACGTTCGTAGGGGAACTGACATACACACCAACACCATCGAAAGCTATTTCGCGATATTTAAGCGTGGTTTGTTCGGCATTTGGCACAATGTGAGCACCGAACATCTACACCGCTATGTATCGGCCAGCGAGTTCCGATACAACACACGCAAGCTTGACGATGGGGATCGTGTGGTAGCGGCATTGCGAGGCGCTGAGGGCAAACGGCTCATGTACCGCGAACCAATCAAGAAAGGGGCGTGATATAATGGAATGATGCCCGAAGACAAGCCCAAACCCGACCAGCCACAGAAGCCCGGTCCCGACGCGGAGCGGTTGAAGATCGACCTAGACTGGGAAGATGCCGCCAAGAAGATCACTCAGAAGAAGCGGCCCAAAGATGGTTGGCCCGATCCTAATACCTGTGACCACAGTGAACTTGGGCGCGAAGTGATGTTCGGCCAGAAGACGGGGGACTACCGTTGCCGTATATGCGGGGAAGTATTTACTCCCGAACAAGCAAAGGCGATACGCGACGGGCGCGAAAATCAGCAGTAGAGCGTTGCTCGTCCACGGCTTTCACTTTCTCTGTTTCTATCGGTCTTGCGTTAAGTACATACTTCCGCATAAGTTAGTAAAATGTTAGGTATGCGTCAACCCCCCTCAAATCCCCCATCCAATCCCCATTACACTCCCCTAGAACTTTCCCACGAACACCCCGACGCCCTCATCCAAGGCCCACAGCGAGGCCGCGGCGCAGCACTCAATCCCGCCAACCGTTTCGAGTCACTCCGCCTGCACGTCCTCGGCGAACACCTGGATGAACAACAACACAAACCTGCCCAACAAACTAAAACCCAAATCCTCACCGACACCAGCCGAACCATCCTTAACTACGTCGATCCGAAAACCAGCCCAGACATCGGCTTTGAATGGACGGTCAATCCCTACCGCGGCTGCGAGCACGGTTGCGTTTACTGCTACGCCCGACCCGGCCATGAATTCCTCGGCATGTCCTGCGGGCTCGACTTTGAGACAAAGATCGTCGCCAAGCACGATGCGCCCGCGATACTTCGGCGTGAACTTACTTCACCCAAGTGGCGGCCTCAGACGGTCGTCATGTCGGGTGTTACTGATCCGTATCAACCTATCGAAGAAAAGCTACGCATCACACGAGGCTGCCTGGAAGTGTTTGCGGAGATGCTTCATCCGGTGAGCCTGATAACCAAGAACAAGCTGATCCTGCGCGATCTTGACCTGCTGCAAACCCTGGCTAAGCATCACGCCTCACGCGCAGCAATCAGTATCACGACACTGCGCAACGACCTTGCCTCGAAGATGGAACCGCGCGCCAGCAGTCCGCGCGACCGTATCGACACGATCCGTAAACTCGCATCGGCGGGCATCCCCGTTGCGGTGATGGTTGCGCCGGTGATCCCCGGATTAAACGATGCTGAACTGCCCGCCATCCTGCGCGCTGCAAGCGATGCCGGCGCGCAATCCGCCGGCTACATCCTCTTGCGTCTGCCGCATCAACTCAAAGCGATTGTTATAGAATGGCTCGTCAGGCACTTCCCGGACCGTGCCGCTCGTGTTGAATCACTACTGCGACAATCGCGCGATGGACAGTTGTATGATGCACGTCCCCGCATCCGTCAAAGCGGTGTCGGACCGATCGCAAATCAGATCGGTGAGGTCTTTCATCTCTTCGCTCGGCGCTACAATCTGGATCGTGATTTGCCGGACTTGAACACAAACGCGTTTTGCCCGCCTATGATAGGACATCAACCGGCGTTGTTTGAGTGAACCTCGCTCGGGAAACGGGTGTATTATTCACTCAGGCAGTGCGGGTGCTGAATGAACACGGATCTTTAGCAAACTGTATTAACCATAGACGGTTATGTGGCCCTACCTACCCCCATTTAGCCGATAAACTTAGGGGCGTAGATGACCCGGGGCCCGATGACCGAAGTATTAGTGTTAAGGAATTTGGGAGTTGAGGCTGTGTGTTTTACGTATGGGGTAGCGTCCTATAAAATCTTCGTTACGGACGTTTAAATAATACCCACCGCAGACGCCGGTCCCACCATCCGATAGCTGAATTTAAGAGAGACCCTTACCTTCAACCAGTGAGACGTTATGTTTGAAAGATTCACCGATCGCGCACGCAAGGTCATGGCTCTGGCGAACCAGGAGGCCCAGCGCTTTAATCACGAGTACATCGGGACCGAACACATCTTGCTCGGCCTGGTCAAAGAAGGCTCGGGCGTCGGTGCCAACGTCCTGAAGAATCTCGACGTCGATCTGCGCAAGGTCCGCCTCGAGGTTGAGAAGCTCGTGAAGTCAGGCCCGGATATGGTCACCATGGGCAAGCTTCCGCAGACGCCGCGCGCCAAGAAAGTGATCGAGTACGCCATCGAAGAAGCGCGTAACCTCAACCACAATTACGTGGGCACGGAGCACCTGCTGTTAGGCCTGCTGCGCGAACACGAAGGTGTGGCGGCGCAGGTGTTGATGAACCTCGGCCTGAAACTCGAAGAAGTCCGCGAGGAAGTGTTGAACCTGCTCGGCGCCGGCGTCGATCCGGAAGAAACCACCTCCGGTGGCGGCGCTAAGGGCGGCGACCCTGCTGCCGGCGGTAAGCAAGGCAAGAGCAAGACCCCCGCGCTGGACAGCTTCGGCCGCGACCTCACCGAACTGGCGCGCGAAGGCCAACTCGATCCGGTGATCGGCCGCACCAACGAAATCGAACGGCTCGTGCAGATCCTCTGCCGCCGAACCAAGAACAACCCCGTGCTGCTCGGCGAAGCAGGCGTCGGCAAGACCGCCATCGTCGAAGGGCTCGCCCAGCAGATCATCACCAACGACGTACCCGAGATCCTTCTGGACCGCCGCATCGTCGTGCTGGACCTGGCCATGATGGTGGCCGGCACGAAGTACCGCGGCCAGTTCGAGGAACGCATCAAGGCCGTCATGAACGAAGTGCGCCGGGCCAAGAACGTGCTGCTGTTCATCGATGAACTGCATACCCTCGTCGGCGCAGGCGGCGCGGAAGGCGCGATCGACGCGTCCAACGTGCTCAAGCCCGCGCTTAGCCGAGGTGAAATCCAGTGCATCGGTGCGACCACGCTCGATGAATACCGCAAGTACATCGAGAAGGACGGCGCGCTTGAGCGCCGGTTCCAGACGATCCTCGTCGAGCCGCCGAACACACAAGACACGATCAAGATCCTGATCGGTCTGCGCGATCGCTACGAAGCGCACCACCGCGTGCAGATCACCGACGCCGCCGTCGAGGCAGCCGTCGAGTTGAGCAACCGCTACATCACGGCCCGCGTGCAACCCGACAAGTCGATCGACGTGATCGACGAAGCAGGCGCACGTATCCGGCTCAAGAGCATGAGTAAGCCGCCGGACCTCGCGGACATCGAAGAGCAGATCGAACGGCTGAGCATCGAAAAGGATGAAGCCGTCAAGGCCGCCGACTACGAACGCGCCGCCGAGCTGCGCGATCAGGCCGAAGGCCTGCGTCGCAAGAAGGAGCAGATCCAGAAGGACTGGCGCGAAAAGGCCAAGGAAGTCGACGGCACGGTGGACGAGGAGGTCGTCGCCGAGGTCGTGTCGAAGATGACCGGCATCCCGCTGACGCGTCTCGAAAAAGCCGAGACCGAACGCCTGCTCAAGCTCGAGGAAGAGCTGCATAAGACCGTCGTCAGCCAGGCCGAAGCGATCACCACGATCAGCAAGGCGATCCGCCGTGCACGTTCGGGCCTCAAGGACCCGCGCCGCCCGATGGGTTCGTTCATCTTCGTCGGTCCGTCCGGCGTGGGTAAGACGCTGCTCAGCAAGGCGCTGGCCGAGTTCATGTTCGGCGATGCAGACTCGCTGATCCGCATCGACATGTCCGAGTACATGGAGAAGCACAACGTCAGCCGGCTCATCGGCGCGCCTCCCGGATACGTCGGCTACGAAGAGGGCGGCCAGCTCACCGAGCAGATCCGCCGTCGCCCGTACGCCGTGGTCCTGCTCGATGAAATCGAAAAGGCGCACCCCGACGTCTTCAACATGCTGCTTCAGATCATGGAAGAAGGCCAGCTTACCGACTCGTTCGGCCGGCACATCAGCTTCCGCAACGTGATCCTGATCCTCACGTCGAACATCGGCGCGGACCTGATCAAGAACAAGGCCGGCTTCGGCTTCGCCCAGAAGAAGGACGAAGAGGCCGACTACAAGAAGATGAAGCAGACGCTGCAGACCGAGATCGAGCGCTACTTCCGTCCCGAGTTCATCAACCGCCTGGACGACATCATCGTCTTCCGTGCACTGAACCGCGACGACCTGATCGGTATTGTTGAGTACGAGTTGCGCAAGGTCTTCAAACGCCTGGAAGATCGCGATATGGCCCTCGCCCTCGAACAGTCCGCCAAGGACTTCCTCATCGAGAAGGGCTACAACCCCGACTTCGGCGCCCGACCGCTGCGTCGTGCGATCGAGCAGTTCGTCGAGGACCCCTTAAGCGAAGCCATCCTCCGCGATGAATTCAAGAGCGGCCAGATCGTCTACATCTCCCACAAACCGGGCGACGATCACCTCTGCTTCGATGCAAAGGACAAGCCCGCCGAGGAGAACAAAGACGAACCCGTCGCTCAGGCCGGCGCCGAAAGCACGTGATTCAATAAAGAATCACACGATTAACTTAACCATCCCCCGAAGCCCACGTTCGTCGAACGTGGGCTTTTTCTTTACCAAACATTTAACCTCACATCACCCCATCACAACGTGTCGCACCCGTCAATTCAAACAAAAACCCAAACGCCGCTTCGATCTGCGGCTGGATCTGTACGGGTTTCAAACGCCTGCCCGATTTGAACACAAACAACCAGCCGTCGCGGACTTCGACGTTCTGTCCTAATACGTTCATATATGCATCGATCACCCGCCCATCAAACAGCGAACGCACCGCCGCCTCATCTGCACTGCGCAGCAGGTACCGATTCGAGAACTCCGGGAACATCTCGAAGTCAATATCCTGATACCCGAACGCCTGGCCGATCTTGTGGAAGAAGTTTTCCGGCGCGAGCGTGAAACTCGGCAGCGGCACGCCGCCGGTCGATACCGCCACGACCGTCTGCATGTGTGTTGATGAATTCTTGCCCGACCCGATTGTGTATTTGTAATCCAGCACGCGCACCGCTGATCCCTCGATCTCCCCGCTCAGCGCGTTACTCGTCCGCCGGCTGTGCCCGCGTGTGAACAGCTCGATCGCAGGCAAACCCAGCGCCCCCGGAGCGCGCACCTTCTGCTGGAATTCAAGCCCGTTGGCCGTCGCAAACGCCTGCATCGCCTCGCGCCGCTTCTTCTCGTTAATGATCGACAGCACGATGATCAATACGATCAGGACAACAACACCCGAAATGGCAATAACCACAATAAACGGCTCCATAGCGACCCCCTCAACCATTCAATCAACGTGTATAGAAACTGTACTGATACTTGATCGTCACCATCTTATCCTTGCCCGGCTCGATCTCGGTCTCCCACGTCAACTTGCTCCGCGGATTCACACGGTTCATGCCACTGGCGATCTTCACCACCTCCGGGTTCGCATCAGCGCTTACCACCTCGCCGCTGACAAGCTTGTTGATCTTCACGGTGACGGTTTTGTCCTTGTAGTTCGTGACTGTCAGCGTACCTGTTACGGTCACCTTGTCATACGTGTTGCCATGGAAGTTTATCGCGTTCCGCTCGCGTTCGACTTCCACCTCGTTCTGCTCAGCATCGATCGACAAAGCCTGCGTGATCTTCAGCAGACTCGTCCCGCCGGGCGGCGTGAAGTGCAGCGTGTCCTGCCCGAGTACGCGACCATCTTTCACCGCCATCCCCGGCGCCGTCGTCCAAGGCTTATCCGTCGTATTCGTCAGCTCAAGCGAATGCCAGACGATCTGCTCCTGCTTCCGCTCCTGCTGCTGACTGCTATGCTGATACCGATCGTTGGCATCCACGAAGTCCGCGATGTCCCATGTATACACGTGCCCGCCCGGCACCGTGGCCGAGATCAGCGGATAATACCCTCGCTCCCCCTTGGCAAGCGTCACGTTCGGCAACTGATAAAAGTATAAATCCTCAGCGCCTTCACCCGACGGCAGGTCCGGGATGTTGGCCGTGTAACTTGCGCTGCCGCCATAACCACCACCATAACCGCCTTCATACCGCGCGCTTTGCGCTGTAACCATCGCATTCGACATGACTGACACGTATTGCAGTTGATTCGGATTCTCCAGCGAATTCAACAACGCATCCAACGGCGTCGCGCTCATCGCCGACGGGCTCTTGGCGTACTGCAGATTCGGATACCCCGCGATCAGCTCCACATCCACACCATCCAGATCCATCAGGTCGTTGACGATCACCGCCTTGCACGCAAGCTTCGCCGTCTCATCATCAATCATCTCCACCACATAACTCGGCGACCACGCGATCCCCTGCGCCAGGTAACGCATCACCACATTACGCCCCTTGCCGTCCGCCTGCTTTGCGCTGAAGCTAAGCGCCGTTTCCATTTTCGGATTCTCCACCTTCGTGCTGATCTGCTCTTGGGCAAAACGCACCTGCGCCACCCGGCTGGGCATCATCGCCAGCGTGCCTTCTTCTGTCTCGAACAGCATCAGGTCCGATGTGGCCGGCATAACCGGATACCCGCCATGCGTATAAGGCTGCGGCGTCGGTTGCGGGCGTACCGGCATCGAAAGCAATGTCCCGCTCGCCCACGCCTCTTCATCGTGCAGCCGGATCGACATCTGCTTGCCCACGTTCGCTCGCAGCAGATCGATCAGATTCGTCACATCCGCCTCTTCTGCGCCGTCGACTTCATTCACCTTGATCGTCTCAAGCGAAAGCCCGTCTCCCCAGCCGATCCAGAAGCTGCCGTACCGAGCCTCGGGCGCAGTCAGGCTGTAATCCCCATCGCGCTTAAGCTCTGCGGCGCTCGTCACCATCGCCAGACCATTTTTAAACATCGAAATCCGCTGCGGCGGCGCATCAAGCGCCATCGGCTCCGCGCTTACCGTATTCAAAGTCATTAAAAGAGACAGCGTCGATAGCGATAGGGCGGTCTTCATGAGTAAGCTCCCGATTGAAAAAGGATGATTCAAACAACACGCTCAGCCTTACTACGGCTCAATCCCCGCCGAGTTCGGCCCGCTGCTCCGCGATACTCGCATAAAGCTGATCCAACGTATACGCCGCACCACACTCCGGGCACTTCGCTTCCTTAAGCCCCGTCAGGTTGTACCCGCAGTCCGGACATGCCACAGCGTGTATCCCTAGACGCCTAAGCCGCTCCCCGCGTTCCATCGAATTTTCACGCCAGATAAAGGGGGCACCAATCATCCAATATGCCTGTAAGACGAGTGTGCCATGGATGATGCCCGGGAGTAAAGAACGGGTCCCTTCCAGAAGGTTGACGATCCAACAGATAATAGCTGCAGGTAGAAAACCGAAAACGATGAATAAGAGCGTCATGAACCGACGTCTTCGGCTCCAAATGATCTCGGATCGCCAGACGAAAAACCACCCGATGATGGCGGTCATGTATGAGACAATCCCCGCGATAGAAAACGAATACTGGTCATCAATCCAACGGCCCAATGTGACCCACGTAGGCAACCACACCATACACACGATCATCAACACCCCAAAGCACATCAGCATTCGTGCAATCGTCGCCGGCATGCCCCCCATCATACCCACAAAAAGAAGCCCACGTTCGCTGAACGTGGGCCTCGGTATTGCATACATGCGAATTAATCAACCGGATGGGTGCCACACTTTGATCGCGAAGCGACAAAGTGTGCCGGTTTCAATGATGACTACTTACAGCAACAACTCCGCGATCTGGATCGCGTTCAGCGCTGCGCCCTTGCGGATCTGGTCACCGCAGCAGAACAGGTCCAGACCCACGCCCTTCGGCTGGCTGATGTCGCTACGGATTCGACCCACAAACACATCATCCTTACCTGAGGCATCCAAAGGTGTCGGGAACCGGTTGTTCGTCCGGTCGTTGATCATCGACACGCCCGGCGCCGCTTCGATCAGCGCGATCGCTTCGTCTTCCGTGATCGGCTTCTCAAACGTCAGGTTGATGCTCTCAGCATGAGCACGCATCACCGGCACACGCACGCACGTCGCAGTGATCGCCGTCCGCTTGCCCTCGGGTTGTTCCCAGATCTTGTGCGTCTCGTGCACCATCTTCATCTCTTCCTGGTTATACCCGTTGCTCTGCATCGCCGAGTTGTGGCTGAACAGGTTGAACGCGTACTGGAAGCTGAAGACGTTCATCGTCACCGGATCACCTGCCAGGACGTCGCGCGTCTGCTGCTCGAGTTCCGCCATCGCCGCCGCGCCCGCGCCGCTCGCCGCCTGGTACGTGCTGACGACCATGCGCTTCACAGTCTTCGCCCGATGCAAAGGCGTCACCGCCATCAGCATGATGATCGTTGAGCAGTTCGGGTTCGCGATGATCCCGCCCTTACCCAGTTCGATCCCCTTGACCGCTTCGGGGTTCACCTCCGGCACAACCAGCGGGATCCCGTCCGTCATACGGAACGCCGACGAGTTATCCACGACCGTCGCGCCCGCCGCACTCGCTGCCGGGGCGTACTTCTTGCTCTGTGAGCCGCCCGCGCTGAACAGCGCCAGATCCACACCCGCAAAGCTCTCTTCGGTCAGTTCCTCGACGGTGTAAGTCTTGCCCTGAAACTCGATCTTCTTGCCGGCGCTGCGCGACGAGGCGAGCATCCGCATATCCGCGATCGGGAAGTTCCGCTCAGCCAGGAGAGTGAGGAATTCCTGCCCCACAGCACCGGTGACGCCGGCGATCGCGACGACAGGGGCGCTCTGACGAGCGGAACTTCCTCGGCCACTCTGGCCGGACGACTGGGCAATGGACGACATGATCTGATTCTCCAATTTAACAGTGATTGACAGCCACACACCGTCGAACCACGCATTATAGCATCCGCCCGATCAATTTACAGATCTAATTAAGATGCCACACTTCCCGGCAGTGGTTCTGTTTGAATACTCTCGGCGCACCGAAGCCCACAGATTGCATCTGTGGGTCTCCAGCCACGCAATGGCCGGGCTTCAATGCAACCTATATTCATATAACGATCCACTACCCACTACTCACTACCCACTACCCCCGTTTAGCCCCGCAGCTTGCTGCCGAATATTGATGCGTGCAATTCGAGGTCCGCCCCAAAGGGGCGTCAGGTTGTAGCCACGGGTGCAGCGCAGCGCAACCCGTGGAAGAAGTGTCGAATATTATTAATCACCCCGGAAGGGGTGAAGGCAGTAGCTGTTGCGCCGCCCCTCCGGGGCGGATTAAAACTAACGATACCACTCGATACCCACGGGTTGCGCTTCGCTGCACCCGTGGCTACATGCTGTTACCCCTTCGGGGTATATTTTTTATGACAGACTTCACATCCGCGATTAACGATTACAGATCAGCAATTACAAATTAGCAATCACCTTTTCCCCCATCACCGGCGTCGCCCCCGCTTTACTCGCTACAAACGCGCCCGCGTGATTCGCAAACGTCGCAACCTTTTCATTCGACATACGCAGCGCCTTGCCCACCAGCACCGCCGCGGAACACGCATCGCCCGCGCCTACAGAGTCCGCGCCTTCTTCACGATCGTACGAAACAGGTTCACCCTCGAATCGGCCGTCCGGCGTGTACAAGACCGTCCCTTGCTTGCCGCGCGTCAGCACCACCATCCTCAGCTTGTACGCTTCGATCAATCGCTTCGCACGATCGTCCGCAGAACCCTCGCCCAGCGAGAGCATGTCCTGCAATTCATCCAGCTCATGGATGTTCAGCTTTACCACTGTCGCCAGTTCGCAACTGCGCAGGATGTGCTGGCGTGTATAGAACGGCTTGCGCAGGTTCACATCGAACATCTTGTACCGCGCCCGGCTCGTCTCAACGAAGCGGTAAATACTGCCGCGCGATTGCGCGTGCCGTTGCGCCAGACTGCCGAAGCACAGCCCGTCGCACGATAACGCCAATGAATCCATGTCCGGGTCGTACTGGATCAGGTCCCACGCCGCGTTTTCCACGATTTCGTAGCTGGGTTCGCCGCTGCTGTCGGTCTCGACATACACCCGGCCGGTCGGATGATCCGGATCGGTCTGGATGAAGTCCGTCGTCATACCGCGCTCACGCAGCAGGTCGATGATCTGGTTGCCCATGTCGTCCTGTCCGACCCGGCTGACCATCACGCCGCGACCGCCCGCCGCCTTACCGAGCTGATGAGCATGGATCGCCACGTTCATCGGCGCCCCGCCCGGGTGCTGGGTGTCACCCATGATGTCGAACAGGGATTCGCCGAGACCAACAATAGTAAAGGGACTTGCCATACCTGAAAGTTTAGCGGATTCCCGCCCGGCTGTGCGTCGTGGCCACGCCCCGCCTAGAATCCATGGCATGGCCCACCGCTGCCGACGAGTCCGGTTGTTCTACCTACCACTGTTCGCCATCGCTGCGATCATGCTCGGGCCTATCGATGCGTCGGGCCAGGCGACCCAGCCCAACCAGCCCACCGTCTATATCGAAGACTCACCCGCCGCGCAGGAGCTCGGCTACCAGGCACGCGACATGGACAAGCAGCGCCGCTACGCCGACGCCGCGCAGTTGCTTCAACAGGTCATCGAGGAATATCCACACAAGCTCATGCCTGTCGGCGAAAACTCCTATACCGACGCTGTGATTTGGGTGCGTCGGGAATTGCAGACCGATACCCAACTGCTGCAAGCCTACCGCTCGATGTTCGAGCCCGCCGCTTCGCGCGAGTTGCACAAGGCGCTGCCGACCGAAAACCAATCGATCGATGCCGATGCTTTGCGTGATGTATTCACACGGTATCCGCTGACGCCAAGCGCGTTGGAAGCCGCATTGGCGTTAAGCGCGTATCACCTCGAACGCGCCGAAGGCGCTGATGCGTTAAGTGTGCTTGAACAACTAAACGACCATCCCGACCTGCCGTCGCAGCAGGCGCGCTATCACATGTTGCTGGGCGTCGCGGCGATGCTTATGGGCGATGACGATGCGTACCAAACGCAACACGCGCTGCTCGAACAAATCGGCGACGAGCAATCCATCGATACGCTCGAATCACTCACGCACCGCATCCACCCGCCGCTTCGGCTGCACAACCATGCCCAGGCCGGCCCCGTCCAACTGCCCGATACGCTCGACGCGCCGCTCTGGGAGATCGACCTGTCGGATGAACTCTGGCAGAACATGAATCAGCGGATGAATGTCCGTGAACTGCCCGCCGACCAGGTGGTCCTGCGCGTGCTTCCGGTCATCGATCACGAGCGCGTCTTCATCAACCTCGGCCACAAGATCGAGGCCTACGACCGCGCCTCCGGCTGGAAACTCTGGTCCCAGACATGGGAGAATGAACAAGACGAATCTGTGCGCATGCTCACCAATCGCGTCAGGGGTGTGCGCATCAATTCTCGTGGATTACTCATCCAGGACGACCGCCTATTTGCATTACTCGGATTTCATGTTAATGCCCTGGGCATGCGTGGCATCGAAGGGGTGGATGTCGACCTGGTCGCGCTGCGCGCAGACGACGGCGAGGTGCTTTGGCGCGTCTCGGCTGAGAAGCTTGATCCCGCATTGGCTAACGCCGAGTTCGATGGCACGCCGATCGGACATGGAGATCGGCTCTATGTTGTCGCTAAACGTGTCAATGTTTCGGGCCTGCACGATGCCTACCTCGCCGCGATCGATCCGGAGGATGGGTCGCTACTCTGGCGCAGGCACCTTTCAAGTACTTCCACGCAAACGAATTACAACATTGGTCCCGATGTCAGGCTCAGCCTTGATGCCGGGCGTGTGTATGCCACGGATAACCGGGGGACGGTGATTGCGCTGGATAACCGGACCGGCACCGTGTACTGGGCCACGATCCTGCCTGTCGACACCGATGACAAGCAGATGATCCGCCGATCCCATGGCCCCAGCAAGGATATCCCCAGCCCGGTTCTCGTGGATGCAGGGCTGCTCGTGCCATCTGCTAATGCAGACGATCCTTACTGGCTTCTGGATGCCCAGACAGGCGAGGTCCTGCGTCAACTGGATCACGCGGACTGGAAAGATGCACAAGCCTGCTACATCGCCGACGATCATGTGATAACTGTTGGTAAAACAGTCAGTTGCTTTGATGGGCAAACGCTTGATCGTCTCTGGCACAAACCGCTTGACAGCAGGCGCGAGGGGGAAGTACGTGGTAAACCCGCCATCGTCCTCTGGCAATCAGATAACCAGCCGCAGCCCAAAGGCATGGTCATCTTCTGCACCGATCACAGGCTCATGGCGCTGGATCTATCGAACGGCTCAGTTGTTAACGATGTCCTCATCCCGGCTCCGGGTAACATCGCGCTGGCTTCCGGCCAGTTGGTTATCGCATCGATGGCAGACATCCAGGCCTACACCGACTGGGCTGTAGCTTACGATCAACTCAAGAAACTCGCGGAACTCGACCCGACCGATCCGAGGCCGGGCATGGCGATGGCGCGGCTGGCGCTGCGTACCGATCGGGATGCACAAGTACTTGAAGGGGTTGATCTTGCACTTGCTGCTGTCGGCGAAGCGGCACCCGCGCCCGATCAAGAAGACCCGGCCCAGCTGAAGGTGTTCAATCAGTTGCGCGACATCGTCAATCCGCTGAGCGGTGCGAACGTCAAGCTGCGCGCCGATCTGCTCGACCGTATGGCCGCCGCGACCGCGAATCCTTCCCAGGAAGCGACTTACCAGCTTCTGCGTGGCGGTTACTTCGTCGAGACCGGCGATCCCGCACGGGCCATCGAACACTACCAGGCGATCCTGGCCGACCAATCGCTTACCGCGGAGTTGTACAACGTAGGCCAAAGCGCCCGACAAGCCGGCCTCGAAGCCAAACGCCGGATCAGTTCTCTTGTTCAGGAGCACGGCCGCGAGATCTATCAGGAATATGACCTCTTGGCTGAGCATGAGTTAGGCGAGCTGATCAATACGATGGAGTCGGACCCGAATCGTTACGTCGCCTTGGCAGATCGTTACCCGCTCGCGACTTCCGTGAACGAGGCGCGTCAGATGGCGGCCAACCTGAGCCTTGAAGCGGGCGACATCAACGCGGCGCTTCGACAACTTCAGGTGCTGTACCTGGATAGCATCGATGACGCCCAGCTTGCTGCGGTCTCTTCGCGGATCGTCTCGCTGTACATGGATAACGAGCGGCCGGAGCTTGCCAAACGTTGGCTGAAACGTGTTAAGCGTCAGCATCCGGACATGCTGCTGATGCGTGACGATCAGCAAGTGCATATCCAGTCGTGGTTAAGCGAACTCGACCTGATCCTGTCGCTGGCGCAGCGCCTGCCGCGCTTCGATCTGCCGGAAGGTGAACCGCGTTGGATCGACGGTCGGCCGATCCCGGTCGAGCAGCAGGTCAAGGATGCGATCATTGATTTAGACCATGTCCTGATGACCGATGGCCAGGAGATGTGGCTGCTTGCCGCGGACGGGCTGGAGGAACTCTGGCGTAAGCCGGTACCCGTACGTGATTTGCAGGTGCTTGCGATGGACAGCCGGCAGGTGATCTGGTGGTCGACGCAGACCAGACAACTCGGCGCAATCGACAGCCGAACCGGCGCTTCGCTGTGGGACGCGATCGACTACGCAAGCGCCTTGGAAAACGCTGGCGATCCGCAATTGCAGGAGCAGCGCCGAACCGCCCAGCAGAAACAGTTCGTGCAAATCCTTGGTGGTGCAGTCGTTAGAAATCCAAGGCTTGCCGACAATGAACCCGAGTCCGGCCTGCATGTCACGGTGGACCTGACGTCGGTGCTGCTGGCTGACAGCCTGGGTCGGGCGGTGTGTGTTGATCGGGCCACCGGGCGGGTGCGTTGGCAGACGCTCGGGCAAGCCGACAACCTGACATCGATCGCGCTGGGTAATGATCTTGTGGCACTTGCCGGGGCAAGCTGGGCGGACACCGCGGCCCAGCACGGCATCATCTCGCTGCTGGATTCATTGACCGGCGAGCCGTTGGAAACCGTGATCCAGACGGAGAAAGTCCCTTCCTGGATAGGCTTTACGGACAGCGGTTTATTGATCAGCGCGATGCCCGCGAGCCTCAGTGCATATGAACCGACCAGCGGCCGAACCGAATGGCACAGTGAATTACAGCTACGTTCCAACTACCAGCAATACAAACTCGGCGGCAAGCTTCTGATGCTGTCCGATCAGCGTGGGCAGGTAGGTTCTGGCCTGGTGATTGATACGGAAACCGGCCAGGAAGTGAATCAACTGCCGATCCGCACGACCAACGGTCGGCCGATGATGTTCGATACGATCGAGGCGGACGGCCCGTGGTACACCGCTACACCCATGCGTGCCGCTGCACTCGATGCATCAGGTAAGCTGCTCTGGGCGGATGCGATCTGCGCCCCGGTCGGGACGATCCAGAAGCAGTATGTCAGCGAGGATTATCTTTGCATCCTCGGCGGGGTGAGGCCGGTGCAGATCCCGAATGTGCAGCAGATCCGCGTGGAGGGTCGGCCGGAGCTTGAGGAGGCGCTTATTCGGGTGGCGCAGCGGGCCGCGGAATGGTCGGAGAATTCGGGGTATCGGCTGTACGTGCTGGATCGCGGGACGGGTTCACTTGTTTATGAAGCGGAATTGAAGCAGATCGAGATGCCGATCAACCCGGCCAACAGCGTGCTTATCAATGATTCGCTGCTGCTTGGCGTGGGCGGGCGGACGCTGGTTCTGACGGGAAAAAGCGGCGGTAATTGAACCACTGACACGCACCGGCTAGGATGCCCCTCTACCTTAACCAGGAGCTTCCTAGATGACCGCCCAGACCGATTCCGTAACGTATGCCCCCGACCAAGTGATCGCCAAGACCGACCCGCAGGTTGCCGAGATTATCCGCCTCGAGCAGCAGCGCCAGGACGAGCAGCTCGAGTTGATCGCCAGCGAGAACCACACGAGCCTGGCCGTGATGGCCGCGATGGGTTCGTGCATGACCAACAAGTACTGCGAGGGCTACCCGGGCAAGCGGTATTACTCCGGCTGCAAGTTTTATGACGATGTGGAAACCGTTGCGATCGAGCGCGTGACCAAGCTGTTCGGCTGCAAGTACGCCAACGTTCAGCCGCACTCAGGCGCGAACGCGAATATGTCGGTGTTTGTCGCGCTTTTAGAGCCGGGCGATACATTCAGCAGTATTGTTTTGAGTGAAGGTGGTCACCTGACGCACGGCTCGCCGGTGAATATCTCCGGCAAGTGGTTCAAGCCTGAGCATTACTCACTTGTCTATGATGAGAACGATCCCAAGTACGGGCACATCGATTACGACAATGTCCGCGAGGTTTGTCTGAAGCACAAGCCGAAGTTGATCATCGCGGGTTACTCGGCGTATTCACGGATCATCGACTTTGCGAAGTTCCGTGCGGTGGCGGATGAGTGCGGCGCGATCCTGATGGCGGACATCGCCCACATTGCGGGTCTTGTTGCGACGGGTGCGCATCCTTCGCCTTTCCCGCATTGCCATGTGGTGACGACGACGACGCACAAGACGCTGCGTGGTCCGCGTGGCGGGTTGGTGATGACCAATGATGAAGAGATCGCCAAGAAGATCGATCGCGCGGTATTCCCGGGCATCCAGGGCGGGCCCTTGATGCACGTGATCGCTGCGAAGGCGGTCGCGTTCGGCGAGGCGCTTAAGCCTGAATTCAAGACGTACAGTCAGCAGGTCGTGAAGAACGCGGCGGCGCTTGCCAAGGCGCTGATGGATAAGGGTTACAAGCTGACCGCCAACGGCACGGACAATCACCTGATGGTGGTGGACTTCCGCAAGACGCACCCGGAGATGAGCGGGAAGATCGCGGCGCTGTGGCTGGAGCAGGCGGGGATCATCACGAGCAAGAGCACGGTCCCGCAGGACGAACGTTCGCCGTTCCAGACAAGCGGTGTGCGATTGGGCACGCCCGCCCTGACGACGCGCGGCCTGAAGGAAGCGGATATGAGTACGGTCGCAGACATGATCGACCGCGTGCTTGGCAGCGAAGGCGACGAAGCGGAGCTCGCGAAGATCAGTGATGAGGTGAAAGCCTTCTGCAAGAAGTACCCGATGCCGCACTGATCAAGGTAGGTGGACGGCCTGCGTTGCGTCGCAACGCAGCTATGAAAGAAGCTGTAAAGCCGCGACCGATGGTCGCGCTGCAGTTATGGAAGATGGAAAAGAAAACCCGACCAGGATGGTCGGGCTATATGTCGGGAAGTGACGCGGTCGGTCAGCGATAAATTAAAACGATTACCATATAGCCCAGGGCGGGAGCCTTGGGTTTTTGTTTTTGGTTTACAGTGTCTGGCTATGCAGGAAACACGGGACAATCCGGCGAGGCAGGGATCGGGCAAGTGCCTGGTGATTGTGCCTGCGTTTAATGAGGCGGGGAGTGTGGGGCAGGTGGTTGAGGAATTGCGTCGCGATCTGCCGCAGGCGGATGTGCTGGTGGTGGATGACGGTTCGACGGACGGGACGGCTGAGGCGGTTCCGAGGGGGGCGGATGGGGCGGCGGTTTTAAAGCTGCCGTTTAACCTGGGGATCGGTGGGGCGATGCAGGCGGGGTACAAGTATGCGTTTGTGTATGGGTATGACCTTGCGATGCAGGTCGATGGGGATGGGCAGCACCCTGCGGGTGAGGCGCATAAGTTGCTGACGGCGATCGAGCAGAGCGGGGCGGATATGGTGATCGGGTCGCGGTTTTTGAATGATGAAGAAAACTACCGGCCACCTGCGGCGCGGGCGGCGGGGATCGGCGTGGTGCGGACGGTATTGCGGCTTTTAACGGGACAAACCATCACGGACTGCACGAGCGGGTTCCGCGTGTGTAATCGACAGGTGATCGAAGCGTTTGCGCATTGGTATCCTGAAGATTATCCTGAACCCGAGGTGATTTTGCTTTTAAAGCGTGCGGGATACCGGGTGGCGGAGACGCCGGTCGTGATGCGAGAGAGGACGGCGGGGCGGACGAGTATCCCGTTTTTAAAAGGTGTTTTCTATATCCTGAAGGTGAGTACGGCCCTGGTGCTGGACACGGTACGTCGGCCTTGGCCGCAGAAAGCGAGGTAGGGATGATCCTGCGGAACATCATCGTGCTTGTGATCGGCGCAACGATTCTTTTGCTTGCGGTGCGCAGTCTGCGCGCTGGGAGGCTGAAGGAACGGTACGTGTTGATCTTTGCGTTGACGGGTTTGCCTTTCCTGGTGCTCGCGCTTTGGCGTGATGCGCTGGGGTACATCGCGAACCTGCTGGACATCGACTACCGAACGCTGGCGCTGATCGGCGTGACGATGTTTTTCATGCTGATGATCTTCAAGCTGCTTTCGATCGTAAGTGTTCAGGAGAGGCGTATCACGACGCTGGCGCAGCACGTGGGGGTGTTGATGCAGAAGCAGGGGCTTGAATCGATGCCTGATGATGAAGCGGAGGATGCATAGCAGGATGGGTGACAGACTTTGACTCCGCAGGAGCAAAGTGTGAATGGACCAGCATACTTTGCCGCTACGCGGTCAAAGTGTGGCACCCCACCCCCGGAATCCTGGCCCCCGGAATTTAAGCGCCTGATACGAGAGAATTGATAGGCATAACGAGTGAGGTTTGATTGACGGATGAATCGATCGAAGTCGCGGTGATCATTGTGGCGTATAACAGCCGGGATGATCTGGCGGAGTGTCTGGCGGACAAGGACCGCTGGGCGGATAAATCGGTGCGCGTGCGTGTGGTGGTGGTGGACTGCGGTTCGGAGGATGGGTCGGCTGAATATGTTCGCGAGATGTTTCCTGAAGTGGATGTGATTGAGCCGGGCGAGAATTTGGGGTTTGCGGGGGGGAATAATGTGGGTTGGGATTTTATTCGCGAACGTTATCCGCGCGTGCGGTACGTGGCGTTACTCAATCCGGATACGGACCCGGACCGGGGTTGGCTCGATCCGTTGATCGAGAGGCTGGAGGCTGAGCCGGGTACGGGGACGTGTCAGCCGATGATCACGTTGTATGACGAGCCGGGGCTGGTGAACACGGCGGGGAATCGGTCGCACTATCTTGGGTTTGGGTTGGTGAGTCTGTGCGGGCAGCCCATACCTTATGAGAAGAAACCCTGGCGGATCGGGTACAGCTCGGGCGCGGCGATGATGGTGCGTGCGCAGTTGCTTGCAGAGCATGGTCTGTTTGAGCCGGAGATGTTTTTGTATTGCGAGGATACGGACCTTGGCTGGAAGTTGAGCCAGCAGGGATTGAAGCACGAGCTTGTGCCGGGCAGCCGTGTGTCGCATAAGTTTGATGCGAGCGGGGCGATACAGCGGCATTACTATTTTCTTGAGCGCAACCGCTGGTGGCTATTGTTGGTGTATTACAAGTGGAAGACGCTTGTGCTGATTCTGCCGGCGATATTGCTGATGGAAGCGGGGCAGGTGTTGTATTCATTTCTGATAGGCAAATTCACCGATAAGTGGCGTGCGTGGAAGTATTTTTTCAATCCCGCGTGTCGTCAGCGCGTGCTGGCGCGCAGACGGATCGCGCAGCAGAAGCGGAAGATCAAGGATCGCGAATTTGCAAAACAAATGATAGGTATGATCGAACATCCGTCGCTGGGTGGAGCGGTGCTGAAGTATGTGGCGAACCCGGTATTGGGCGCTTATTGGTGGTGTGTGAAGTGGGTGATATCCTGGTGAATGTGGACAGGCAAGCCAATCAACGAACGCGAGATGTGACCGCTTGACGCAAACTGCGCAGGAGAATCCGACCGCTTCGCGAGCACGGGGCGTGATGCATGCCACGGCGGCGGGGGTGGTGTTTCAGGGTATATACGCGCTATCGCAGTTCGTGATCCTTGGGTTGCTGTTGCGCTACATCGGCAGCGAACGGTTCGGGATGTGGACGACGGCGTGGTCGATCGGGGCGTGGGCGTTGACTTCGCATCTGGGCGTGCAAAGCGCACTACTGACGCGGCTGGGTGGAATCGCCTCGACGGATAAAGAGGCAGCGGGGCGGGCGTTGACGACGGCGCTGGTGCTGATAAGTCTGATCTCGGCGGGGTTGGCGCTGGTCACGATTGCGTTGGGTTGGTTGGTGCCTTGGGCGACGTTCTTGAATGTGGAGAGTATGCAGGCTGAGACGGAGGCGCAGGGGGTATCGCTGGTGATGCTGGTGATGGCGTTTGTGGGTTTGCCGTTTTCATTGGGGGCGATGGGGCTGCTTGGCTGCCAGCGTGGGTTTGCATCTTATGTTGCGCTGACCGTGGCACATGTGCTGGCGGCGGTGATGATCGCGGTGGGGGTGTATCTGGATTTGTCGTTGGTGGTGATTACGGTGCTGGCGTTCAGTCCGCCGATCGTTGCGGGATTGATGCAGTGGTGGTCGTTGTTGCACGGACGGGATGCGTTAACGCTTGGGAAGTGGGACCGTAAGGAAGCGGCGGGATTATTGAGCGTTGGCGTGCGGTTCTTTGCGATGCAGTTGCTGGCGATGGGATTATTGCAGAGCGGAGCGGTGATCATCGCGCGGTGTCTGGGCGCGGAGGCAGTGACGCCTTACTCTGCGATGTTCCGGTTGATCGGTTTGGCGCTTGCGGTGTTCTTGGCGTTCGGTTTTGCGTATTGGCCTGCGTTTGGTGATGCGGCGGCGCATGACGACCGGGCGTGGTTTGGAAGGGCATTGCGCTGGTCGTTATTCAAAACGGTGCTGGTATGGGTGGTGACGGCTGCGGGGATATTCGCGATCGGGGATTGGTTCATCGCACTATGGCTGGGAGAGGTGGCGCTGCCGACTGCGCTACTGAAAATATGGATGGTAGTATTCATCGGGTTGTACGGCCTGCTGCTATGGGTGACGAATCCATTGAAGGGGACAGGGCAATTAGGTGTGCAGGTGGTCAGCGGCGCGCTGATGATCGGGGTGGCGATCCCGCTGGCGGTGTGGTTGTGCGGCGAATACGACGCGGCGGGGGTGCCGATTGCACTTTCGTTTGTGATTGCGTTGATCGGGTTGCCGATTAACGGGGTGTATTTATTGCGGATGGTGAAAGGAGCGCAGCCGTTACCTGCGCCGCGCGAAGATGGGGCGGTTTAGCCGTAGTGATCGATCCAGCCTATGTTGCCGGCGGATAGTTTCCAGATGATGAGTTTGAGCAGGAGCGTGGGGTTAGCGGGCAAGCGAACGCGCTTGGATAGACCGGCGGGTTTGCGTTGCTGGATCAGGCCGATTGCTTCCTGGATGTGGAAGTTGTTTTTGATGATGGCAGGGGTGGATGCATCGAGTTTGTCGAGCATGTCGCGCGCGATCTGAGCGCGGTACTGGCCCTGCCATTCGTAGCGGGAAGATTTGTTCTGGCCGTGGATATGGACGTGCGCGAGTTCGAAGTTTTTCGGCGCGACGGTCATGGACTCAAAGAGGCGCGGGTTATCCATGAGGAAGGCCCAGTCTTCACGGCCCTTGTATTGGGTTTTGAAGATGATGTCGATGCGGTCACGTTTAAGCAGAAGCGATGCGGGGCAGTAGGGATTCTCGGCAGAGAGCGCGTGCAGATGTTTGCCGGGCTTGATGAGTCTGGGTTTTTTGCGTGAGGCGGGTTTGTCGTTTTTAACAAAGCGGATCGGGCAGGCGATGAGTGAGCGGTCTTTGTGTTTTTCCAGCAGGGGGAGCGGATCGCTGATCAGTTCGTCGTCTGCATCCAGCAAGTAAACCCAATCGCCGGCGGCTGCTTCGAGTGCACGGTTGCGCGAGGCGGCGCTGCCTGCGTTTTGTTGCTGGATGATTTCGTATGAAGCGAGGCCGAGTTGGGGCAGGAGGTTTTGGGCGATGGCGTGAGTCTGATCGGTAGAGCCGTCGTCGACGAGGATCGCCCGGACGGATGAGGCACGCCCCGATTCGTTGATGACGCGCAGCGATTGGAGTGTTCGTTGCAAGGTTGCTTGCGCGTTGAATGCGGGTGTGATGATGCTGAGCTTCACGGGGATAGTTTAAGCCGGAAAGGGGGGCGTGTGTTAGTTGGCTTCGAGGATGAGGCGTGTGCCCGTGTTTACCTTGAGGGCGGTTGCGGCGGAGCCTTCACGGATGGCGACTTCGAGCCGATCTGAACTGCCGAAGTAGATCAGCGGTTCGCCTTGCTCGACTTCAGCGAAGGTGCATCGCAACGTGCCGAGTTTGTGCTTTTTGATGCGTGCGGTGATGTTGGTTTTGTTGGTTTGTGATAGCCAGGTTTCGTAGTCGTCGCGTCGGAGGTTGGTGATGAGGTTGCCGAAGCGGTCGATGTAGAGGATGCGAGCGGTCAGGCTGTTGCCGGCTATTTCGGGAATCGGGATGTTGAGGTTGACGAGTGTGGTGGCGGATTCGCCAAGCGATTTCAGGTCGACGCCATTGGCAAGATGCGCCGCGGCGGGGGCGAAGATGTCGCGGCCATGGAATGTTTGGCTTACAGGGATGCGGTGGTAGACGGGATTGGTCAGGCGGACGATCGCGGTGGGCGGGTAACGATCGAGCACGAGTGTGAACAGGCCGTTGTCAGGGCCGATGAGCATGAACGATTCTGTTTTGACTGCGACAGCCGCGCGGTCCGAACCGACGCCGGGATCGATCACCGCGACGTGGATCGTGCCATCCGGGAAAGCATCGACCAGTGTATCCAGTGCAAGCGCGCCTGCGAAGAGGTCATGCGGCGGCAGGTGGTGTGTCGCGTCGATCACTTTTGCATCCGGCGCGATGCCTGCGATGACGCCTTTCATCTGCGCGACGTAGGTGTCCTGAGTGCCGAAGTCGGTGGTGAGGGAGATTAGAGGCTTGGGGCTTGAGTCTTGAGGCTTGAGTGGGACATTAACCATGGAGGTTATTGTCGCGGGTACGTTCTTCTTACTCAAGCCTCACCCCTCAAGCCTAACTCAATATTCCTTACGCTGGCGGGCGGGGGGGATGTTGAGTTGCTTGCGGTACTTGGCGACGGTGCGGCGGGCGATTTCGATGCCGTGCTCTTTGAGCTTTTCGACCAGCGCATCATCGGACAGCGGCGCGGATTTGTCCTCGTCCTTGATGATCTGTTCGAGTTTGGCTTGCACGGCCGACCAGCTCATCGCGTCGCCGTCTTCGGTTTCGGTGCCGCCTGAGAAGAACATGCGCAGCGGGTAGATGCCGCGCGGCGTCTGGATGTATTTTTCGTTTACCGCCCGGCTGACGGTTGCGACGTGGATGCCCAACTGATCGGCGACCAGCGTCATGGGCAGCGGCTTGAGCGCTTGTGTGCCTTGCTCGAAGAAGTCGCGCTGCGCCTGCACGACGACGCCGATCACGCGCAGCAGCGTTGCTTTGCGTTGCTGGATCGCATCGATGATCCATGTCGCCGAGCGGATGTGGTTGTTCAGGAAGTCGCGGGTTTTCTTGTCGACGCTCTTGTCACGAGAATCCTGCAGGTATTCGGGGCGGATGTGCAGCGCGGGGATCCGGCCCTGCGTCAGCGAGGCGACGTAGGTGTCGTTGTCTTCGTCGTATTCGATGACCGCGTCGGGGAAGATCATCCGCGGGCTGTCGTCAGCCAGGAGTTTGCCGGGGTGCGGGTGGAACTGGCGGAGGTTGTGGATCGCGCGTTTGACATCCACGATTTCCATGTCGGTCGCTTTGGCGATCTTGGGCAGGCGGTTGGCTTCGATGTCTTTCAGATGGTCTGCGACGAGTATGCGTTCGTTGGTCAGGTCGACATCGGGATCGTTACGCAGCTTGGTGTCGATCTGGATGAGCAGGCATTCACGGATATCACGAGCGGCGAGGCCCGGCGGTTCGAGCGTTTGCTGCAACAGTTCGATCGTTTCTTCGAGCTGCTCCTGCGTGATGCCCGCCGGCGCCTGATCGAGCAGGGTCTCCATATCCGTGCGGAGGTAGCCGTCGGAATCGATGAACCCAATGAGGTATTCACCGGCCTTGGACTGCTCGGGTGTGGTTTCAGCGAGGTGCCATTGCTCCATGAGCTGATCGTAGAGCGACGCGGTGCGTGCAGCTGTGTTTGCCATCGCGTCCATCTTGCGGTCGCGTTCGCCGTCCGCGTATTGCGTGCTGTGGTAGCTGCCGCCGGTTTCGCTGGTGTTGGCTTCCCAGGAGGAGCCGAGTTCTTCGGAGATGTTGGACAGGCGCTCGAAGTCGTCCTTGTTGCCGGTGTCGCCGTCACGTACGACCAACTCGCGTTCGCCCTCGCGGTTGTCGCGATCGGTCTGGTTGCGTTCGGCTTCGTAATCCTCGACATCGGTGCCCGGCTCGCGGACCTCCAGCGTCGGGTTGCTCGCCAGTTCCTGATCGATCCGGGCCTCCAGCGCCGCCTGCGCCATCTGGAGGATCTCCATCGACTGAATCATGCGCGGCGCCAGCTTCATCCGCTGGTCGATCCGCATGTGTTGGCCGGTGTCGATTCTCATTATGTTGCAGGGTCTCGGGTCTGGGGTTTCGGGTCTACTCGGCGAGGCGTGCTTCAGCACGCCGGTCCATTATCCATCTAAAGCACATGGCTTTCTGCCACAGCTTATACACTAAATCGGTTACTCAACCATGGTTATCCATTGCCCATGGCGTGTCGGCTCTGGATCGCGTCTGATAGTACCGCCTTTGACGCCCCGGCAAGCTGTGTGCCCGTGGGGATGCCGCGTGCCAGGCGGGTTAACTTCACGCCACGGGCTTCCAGTTGCTCAGCCAAGTATAGCGCGGTGCCATCCCCTTCGAGCGTGGGGTTGGTCCCGAGGATGACTTCTCGGACCTTGCCGTCCGCCACACGGGCGAGCAGACGATCTATGTTCAGTTCACCCGGCCCGACACCCTCCAGCGGCGCGAGCCTGCCCATGAGCACGTGATACACGCCGCGGTACACCCCCGTCTGCTCCAGGCTCGAGACGTCGGTAGGCTGTTCAACCACGAGCACCTGCGAAGGATCGCGGTCCTCATCGCCGCAAATCGGGCAGGGGTCGGACTCGGTGACGTGACCACAAGTACTACAGACTTTTAAATCTCGTTTAAACGCCTGGATCGCCTCGGCGAGCATTTCGGATTCCTCCGCCGGGGTTTTCAGCAGGTAAAACGCGATGCGCTGCGCAGAGCGCCTGCCGATTCCGGGCAGCCTGGAGAGCTGTTCGGTAAGCCGTTCAAACGCCGAGTTGGTCCGGACTTTGGTCATGTGGGTGTATTGTATGCGAGGACGAGCCGTTAGCCATTAGCCGTTAGCGGTTAGCAAGAAAAAGCAGGAAAGCAGTAAAGCAGAAAATATAATCCGATACCCGATACCCGATACCCGATACCCGATACCCGATACCCGATACCCGATACCCGAGAAGATACCCGGACCTTCGCTGCGCTCAGGACCGGCGTTGGGGGGAGAGAAAGCCATCCGCCGTTAGCGGTTAGCCATTAGCCCCAATCCTAAATCATCAATCCAAAATCATAAATACGATTCCCCACACCCCACACCCCACACCCCACACCCCACACCCCACACCCCACACCCCACACCCCACACCCTATAATCCCCCTATGCACGACGACGATAACGTCTGTCTCTGCTTCCACGTTTCCAAGCGGAAGATCGTGAACTACTGCAAGCGTGAGAAGCCTGCGGTGGCGAGTCTGATCAGTGAGTGTCTGTCCGCGGGGACGGGTTGTCGGTGGTGTGTGCCGTTTATTGAGAAGCTGCATCAGCAATGCAAGGACGGCGTGGAAGCCCCGGACCTGCCGGTGAGTCCGGAGGAATACGCGAAGCAGCGGGCGGCGTATCGGAAGACAGGCGAAAGAGATTGAACCACAGAGACACAGAGGCACCGAGAAGTCACGGTTGTTAAACCAAGCGTATCTTTGCTGCTTATAAGTTTCTGAAATCGATGTCAGCCGCTGCTTGCCCTAATCCGTGTTCATCTGTGTGCATCCCTGTTCCAACCCGGTTTTCTCTGCGCCTCTGTGCCTCTGTGGTTCAAGTTTGAAACAACGCAGGATCAGTGAGTACGGATTATAATGTGCCCATGACACCTACCGCACTGATCATCCGTACTGCTGGGACGAATTGTGATGTTGAGTTGGCACATGCGTTTACGCTGGCCGGCTGTGAGACGGCGACGTTGCATCTGAATGAGTTGATCGATGAGCCGGATCGGATCGGAGGGTTTGATCTGATCGGGTTTCCGGGCGGGTTCAGCTATGGAGACGATATCGCGGCGGGGCGTATTCTGGCGAATCGGCTTCGGCATCGGTTGTGGGGGCCTTTGAAGGAAGCGGCGGGGCGGGGTGTGCCGATGATCGGGATCTGCAACGGGTTCCAGGTGATGGTCAAGATGGGCCTGCTGCCTGATCCGGGCGATGGGAAGCAGACGGTGACGCTGGCGGACAACACCTGCGGGCGGTTCATAGATAAGTGGGTGCCGATGGTCGCGGATGCGGGGTCGAAGTGTATCTGGACGCAGGGGCTGGATGCGTTCGATCTGCCGATCGCGCACGGCGAGGGGCGGCTTGTTTGTGCTGATGATTCGGTGCTCGAGCAGCTCAAGAGTAACGGTCAGGTGGCGCTGCGTTATGCACCGGGCAAGAATCCGAACGGTTCGACGGATGACATCGCGGGTATCTGCGATCCGAGCGGGACGATCCTTGGGTTGATGCCACACCCCGAACGCTTCACCGATCCGACGAACCACCCGACGTGGACGCGGCAGGGCGAAGACTGGCTGACGACGACGACAGCAGGGCTGCGCTTCTTCCAGAACGCGGTCGAGCATGTGAAGCAACACGCGCCGCAGCCGGCCTAAGCTGAAAACAACTTATTGAATCACGACATCTACACGACACCAAGCAACGAAGGGCGGAACCATGCTGCTTGAATCGAACGGGCTGTGCTACGAGTGGATCGATAACTGGATCACGGTTCCTAACCACCTAAAGACAGCATCGGGCGAACCGGACGGTAGGACGCACGGCGTGGCGGTTTCCAGGACCGGGGACATCTTCATTTTCCATCAGGCTGAGCCGGCGGTGTTGCGGTACGACGCTGAGGGGAAACTGAAGAACGTGTGGGGCACAGGTTTCCCGGGGGCGCATGGTCTGACTCTGGTCGAGGAAGACGGACAGGAACTGCTCTGGCTGGTCGATTCGGAAAACGGGAAGGTCGTCAAGACCACGCTCGATGGTGAGGTGTTGCTTGAGATCAAGCAGGTTGCGCATGATGCATACAAAGGCGGCGCGATCTACAGCCCGACGTGGGTGGCGGTCAACGAAAAACGCTTCGGCGGCAACGGCGACATCTGGCTCGCAGACGGGTATGGTTCATCCTTCGTGCACCGATACGATGAGCAAGGCAACTACATCGCATCGATCGACGGCGAAGAGGGCGAAGCCGGTAAATTCAATTGCCCGCACGGCATCAGCTTCCGCTTCGACGATGCCGGCAATGAACTTTTCGTCGCGGATCGTGGGAATTGCCAGGTCCAGGTGTATGACAGTGAAGGCAAGTTCAAACGCGCGTTCGGTAAGGATGTGCTCAACAGTCCGGACGTGGTGGCGTTTCACGGTGGGCGGTTAGTGATCCCGGAACTGCTTGCGCGTATGACGATTCTCGAGTTGGATGGGACGCTTGTGGGTTACTTCGGCGAGAACCCGACGCCACGCGAGGTGAAAGGTTGGCCGAACGTCGCGGCCGTCGACCTGCACCCCGGAAGATTCAACAGCCCACATAGTCTGGCGGTCGATCCAAAGGGCAACATCTATATAGTCGAATGGATTATTGGCGGGCGTGTGACGAAGCTGGCTGTGAAGTGAGTATGAATAGTTTGTGAGAGTGCACAAGTTTCAGGCTTGGGTGTTATTTGCAACACAGAACGATGGGGCATCAGATACACATAAGACAATGTTATGAGGTGAGTATTTGCCCCGGAGGGGCTAAGGTTTGTAGCCACGTGTGGAGCGCAGCGCAACGCGTGGACATCGAGTTGTTTTTTTATCCAAACCGCCCCGGTAGGGGCGGCGCAAGTCTTTGCCTTCACCCCATCCGGGGTGAGTTTGAACAAGCAATTCGTCTTCCACGGGTTACGCTGCGCTGCACCCGTGGCTACATACCTGCGCCCCTTCGGGGCGATAGATGGATGGATTGCATTCGAGTTTTGTAGATCAGGAGCGGAAGTATTTTTTGACCGGCCAATCTATACGCGCTTCCCGGCGCTGTACCGCAGTCATGTTGGCATTTTGAAGATCAGGCGGGTAAGCCATTTCGCTGAGTTTGATGACCAATGCGATTCTTTCGCTCGGTGTCAGGTCTGCGATCGCGGGCTCATAATCCTGCTCCGGATCACCGAGTCTGAACATCCGCACGTGGTAGTGGCCCCGGTCTTTTTGCTCCATATACGTATTATATCGGCATTTAGAGCCGGGTGGCATGTCTTATGGGTTTTGTTACAATAATCGATTCACCGCTGAGCCGTGGATCGTCCCGTGTGGGGCGACGGCAGGCGGAGGACCAGGCGGGCGTAGAGCCGATTCTGGCTTAAAACGTCCCGCGACCCGCTAACGCCCAGGTGCAATGCCTCGGCGGGGTAAGAAACAGAACGGTAGATAATGGTAGATCAAAATTTAATCGCGACCCTGGGTATTGAGGACCTTGAGGCGGAGCAGATGCTCGCCGATGCGTTCGGTCAGAACGTGGCTGACGGCGACATGGAAGGCCTGCTGACGACCGTCGGCGACTTCAAGTCCGGCACGATCCTCACCGGCAAGGTCGTGGGCATGGCCGGCGACGACTTCCTCGTAGAGGTCGGGCTCAAGAGTGAAGGCATCCTCGACAAGACCGAGTTCGATGAGCCCGGCAACGTCGAGATCGGCGACACCGTCGAAGTCCTGCTGGAAGAAGTCGAAGGCGAATCCGGCACGGTCCGCATCTCCAAGCGTAAGGCAGACCGCATCCGCGGCTGGGAACGCATCATCAGTGAGAACAAGGAAGGCGAGGTCATCCAGGGCAAGGTCATGCGGAAGATCAAGGGTGGCCTGCTCGTCGACATCGGCGTGCCGGTTTTCCTGCCCGCGTCGCAGGTTGATATCCGTCGCCCGAGCGACATCGGCGCCTTCATCGGTAAGACGATCGATGCACAGATCCTCAAGATCGATGAAGAACGCCGCAACATCGTCATCAGCCGTCGTAAGCTGATCGAAGATGAGCGTGCTGAGAAGCGCAAAGCACTCATGGACCGCATCAAGGTCGGCGACATCATCGAAGGTACGGTCAAGAACATCGCCGACTTCGGTGCGTTCGTGGACCTCGGCGGGATCGACGGCCTGTTGCACATCACCGACATGTCCTGGGGCCGGGTCAACCACCCGTCGGACATCGTCCGGATCGACGACAAGATCGAAGTCAAGATCCTCAACATCGACTACGACAAGGAAAAGATCGCGCTGGGCCTCAAGCAGCGTGACGCCAGCCCGTGGGAAGATATCGAAGCGAAGTACCCGGCCAACACGCGCGTCAAGGGTACCGTCACGAACATCATGTCCTACGGTGCGTTCGTCAAGCTCGAAGACGGCGTCGAGGGCCTGGTCCACATCTCCGAGATGTCATGGACCCGCCGCATCAACCACCCGTCGGAACTCGTCTCCATCGGCGAAGAGATCGACGTGGTCGTGCTCGACATCAACAAGGACAAGCAGGAAATCAGCCTCGGCATGAAGCAGACCGAGGTCAACCCCTGGGAGCTGGTTGCCGAGAAGTACCCGCCCGGAACGATCGTCGAGGGCAAGGTCCGCAACCTCACCAGCTACGGCGCGTTCGTCGAGATCGAGCCGGGTATCGACGGCCTGCTGCACGTTTCCGACCTGTCGTGGACGAAGAAGCTCACGCACCCGAACGAAATGCTCAAGAAGGGCGAATCGATCAAGTGCGTGGTGCTCGAGGTAGACCGCAACAAGCAGCGTGTGGCGCTTGGCCTGAAGCAGATGACCGAAGACCCGTGGCTGGAAGCGATCCCGGCTCACTACCAGCCTGGCATGATCGTGCAAGGCAAGGTCACGAAGATCACCAACTTTGGCGTGTTCGTCGAACTGGAAGACGATCTGGAAGGCCTGCTGCACATCTCCGAACTGGCGGACCACAAGGTCGACAAGCCGCAGGACGTGGTTGCACAGGACCAGGAAGTCGAAGTCAAGATCCTGCGTGTGGACTTGGAAGATCGCAAGATCGGCCTGAGCCTCAAGCGTGCCGCCTGGACAAGCGACCAGGAAGCCGCGGCGGAGCGTGCCGAAGGCAAGCAATCGGGCGGTCAGGGTCCCGCGACCGGCGGCCTCGGCGGCCTCGGCGACGGCGGCGCACTGGGGACCGACAAGATCACGTTCGGCCCCAGCGGCGACAATTGATCGAAGACAATTCGGTCAAAGCATTGCTAAAAAAACACACCCCACGGCGAGAGTCGTGGGGTGTTTTGTTTTTTGTCAGCTACTGATGATGAACTTGCATCGATAACTCGTCTCCATGACAATGCGCGACGGCGACGCGAGTCGTCACCCGTTCTGCGGATATCAATCTACTTGTAACGATGTTCGAGCCCGGGTTTTCATATCCATTTTCCTGTTTAATTCCGGGCAAATTATGGGAATCTTTAATTGGTTGAAAGGTAACAAGACATCTCAAAACGGTGATTCGGCAGACGCTCCTGCGTCGTTGCCCTGGGAAGGCCGCCCATCGATTTACGAACACATCAAGCAACACATACAACCGGGCGTCCGAGGACTTGCCGAGGGTGGGTATCAGCTTCCTGATGAGGATAGGAGGTCCAAAGAAGGCGAGCTTCGCTGGGGTCGTGGTTCGATGGATGGGGTACTTTCACATCACATGGGCGAAGGTGGTGATACGACTCGCGCTAAGATGCTATGTGATTACGTAAAGGCATTTTGCGCCACTCCAACTGTTACTAACTTGTCAACGGTCTACAACTTCATCCTCGAAGATCAAATGTTTCCGTTGGTTGATGGCTTTCTTGCGCTACTGATGGAAGATTCGCAGGAGGTGGATACCGAACGCCTGTTTGAACTGGGATATGTGCTTGCGACACAAGGCGCTGACCAAGAACCAGTGAAGTGTGGGCTTGCGATTCTTGGATTATACCACGGGGATGGGCCCATGGAGGTTTTGCAGACCTTAGGGCGGCATGATGAATTCACGCTCTACTCTGCGGTCGGATTGAGCAATCTACCTGAGGGTTCGGATCAGGCGATCTGGGAGCTTGCCAAGCAGGTTGATGGGTGGGGTCGAATCCATACCGTCGAGCGATTGAAAGAAACGGATGATCCGCAGATTCAGGATTGGCTGCTGCACGAGGGGTATCGCAATTCGATTTTAAATGAATACCTTGCGTATATCAGCGCGGTTACTGGTGGGCTGCGTGATGCAATAACCCAATCCGAGGTGGAGGACCGGACGCTTAGTGCGGCGGGTGAATTAATCATAGCGCTGACAAAGGGTGGTCCTGCTCCGGGCATGGATGACTACGACGACGGAGCAGAGGCGGTTGCTGCTTATGTCACGCACATGCGGGAGCGTGCACGATCACTGAAAGAGTTCAATATTCTGGCCTGGATTCGCGATTACGTAACAGAGGAAGACGTGGATTGGACTGCACGAGAATCCAATGGCTGGACCAAAGGAGTCAGGCAGCAGGTTAGAGACATCTGTGAAGGAGTACTCGGTGATGAAAAGTGGCGGGCAATGGTGCTTGCCGATCTAGCGTCGGGTGATGACAAGGTGTTTAATCGAGCGAGTAGTGCCGCTCGTGAACTTGGCATTGATACTTGGTCGTATTCTCTTGCCCGTCTGGAGGAGAAACCGCTGGAACCCAGCCGGTGGTCCGACGTTGTGTCGTATTGTGCAACTTACCGGATTGATGAACTGGTCTCATTTGCCAAGCGTGTGTTGCCACTCGACAAGATCGCGACTGGTCCGGATGAATCACTTGGATTGAAACCCGAGTCTGCGGCACATGACTGTCTGAACTACGTTTTGCAGGCGTTAAGGAAGCACCCGGGGAAGGGCGTAGAGCTGATCAAAGTTGGGCTGAATAGTCCTGTGATTCCAAACAGGAACATGGCTGTCTATGCACTATCTGCGTGGGGCAGAGCGAACTGGCCTGATGAGTTGGCTAAAGCTCTGAAGAAGGCTGTCGAGCTTGAGCCCGAAGATGATCTTAAGATGCGTATGCAACAGGTTCTTGACGGGCAGACATTGGAAGATTTTTAGCGGGTAATCTGCTTGCCTGTGCTTTTTGCAGCTATAAAGCTATACAAAAACAACACCCTCTACATTGATGTGTGAGGGTGTTGTTTTATTTGAAGCAGTATTAGTTGTTAATTTCTTTTCTTGTTCCGTCGAACCATCAGGCCGGGGATGCCGAGTCCAAACAACATTAATGACGTTGGTTCGGGGATGGGTGTCAGCTTTGTTACGTACAGATCCGTCTTTCCTATACTAGGCCCGCCGAGTGTTCCATAGGTATAACCGCTTATGTACACACTGCCCGCGCTATCAATATCTATAGCGGTGCAATAATCATCGACGGTGGAACCGAATTGCTGAAACCATATTTCCTGCCCCGTTGGATCATACTTGACGAAAAATGCGTCAAGTCTTCCGGCATTGTCCCCGCCGATACTTCCCGGGGTATATCCGCTGAGATATGGATTGCCCGCATCGTCCAAGGCCAGGTCCAGGCTAAAGTCATTTCCCGGGCTGTTGATCTGTTTGAACCACAACTCGTTGCCCGATGAATCGAACTTCATTAAGAATACATCCATGCCATCGGCGCTCGAACCATCTCTGGATTCACCGTAACCACAGATGTAGGCATTACCCTGATCGTCCACTACGACAGAATAGCTTTCCTCGCGATACGGTGTATCGATCTGTTTTGTCCACAGCTCATTGCCTGATGCGTCGCACTTGATGAGGAAGGGATTGTAAACACCGGAATTGTCTCCGCCATAGGCACCTGAGGAGAAACCGGTGATATACAGATTCCCCGAACTATCCACGGTCACCGATCTGCTGTTGTCGTACTCCATTATTTCGTCGAACTTTTTATACCAACATTCATTGCCTGACGAATCGAACTTAATGAGATTGACGTCGCTATAAATTGGATGCTGGCTGCCGTAAGCGAGGTAGAAGGAACTTGTGTAGTAGACATTCCCCATGCTGTCGGTCGTTACATAACCTTCTTGCTCCTGGGATTCAGTACCAAACTGACGGGTCCATACCTCGTTACCCGAAGCGTCGTATTTGGTAATGAAAGCATCCGTGGGGCCGGTGACGGGGCCAGTGAGACCGCCATAGGTATATCCACCTATGTATGCGTTCCCCAGGCTGTCCACGGCCACCGAAAAGCTCCGATCCATCAGGGCCGAACCGATTTGCTGCGACCATAGCACATTCCCAGATGTATCTAATTTGGTTAAAAATGCGTCGGCGTCACCGGCATTTGTTCCACCAAGGTCGCCGTTGGTGTAGCCGCTCATGTACACGTTTCCGACACTATCTACGACCATCGAATAGGATTGGTCATATGAATCGGTGCCGAATTTAGTTACCCAGTCTGTATCGTATTGCCGTCCCGCCTGCGCACTTCCGATCAGGCTTAACGCCAAAAACCCAGTCATTACATTCAAGGCCCGGACCATTAGAAAACGGTGTACGTACATCATCGCACCTCATGCTAAATGTTTGATCGATGGGGAACGATGATATCTTTCCCCCTCCTCCTGAAAACTACGTAGCATGAATATAACGCCCGGCAAGCGAAATGTGAATAGATTAATACGTGAATATGCAGATAAAAGAATGTGTATTTAGAGCAAATCAAGCATCCGGTCACAAAATCTAAAAAGTGAATATGAAAAAGCCATCGTGATTTGATGTTGAAGTGTTATTCACTCTGACTATATGCCATCGGCGTTGTTGGAATAGTTATAAGTAATATCCCGGATTGGATGCCCGCACTCCGGGCAGGCTTCACCGTCGGGATTACCTCGAAGATCGTAGCGACAGTTTGGGCAACATCCCGGCTGTATCCTTGGATGAAGTAATCGAAAGATGTAGTAGCCGACAAATCCTGCTATGCACGAAATGGCCACAATGATGCTTGACCAGACCGCGGTATCAGGTTCCCTGAAAACAAATTCACTGAATACGTACGGAACAACAAACAGCGGCAGGATAATCACACATGCCGCAAGTAATGCAAAGAACGCGACACGGGGAGTGTGAGCATGCTTGTTGTAACGGATCATCCAATCTATCCGATGAATCCGAGTTAATTAAGGCATCGCTATGCCGCGAGCGGCTTATTACGATCTGCCGACCAGACCGCTGGACTTGATGTCGATGCCCTTGAGCAGGGAGTCGAGTTGTTCGCGGTTGGGGGCGTAGTTCAGAGCGATGCGGCGGTCGATCCAGTTGTCGTTGACCATATGGCATAACGACTGGTTGAAGTTGTGCATGCCGGAGTTGGGGTTCGAGGCGATGATTGCGGGCAGGTCCTCTTCTTCGCCTTCGCGGATTTTTTCCTTGACGAGGTTGGTGTTCAATAGCACTTCTGTCGCGGGGACGACGCCGGCGGCGAAGTCTTCGAGCGCGGGGATGAGGCGTTGGGCGCAGATCGCCAATAGTGAGTTGCTCAGTGAACCGCGGATGAAGTCGCGTTCGTGTTGTGGGAAGAACTCGAGGATGCGGCCGAACGCCTGCATCGTGTCGGCGCTGTGGAGTGTGGCGAAGACGAGGTGGCCCGTTTCGGCGGCCTGGATGGCGGCGATGATGGTGTCGTGGTCGCGCATTTCTCCGATGAAGATCACGTCCGGGTCCTGGCGCACGACGAACTTCAGTGCCGGGCCGAAGCCCTCTACGTCGATGCCGATTTCACGTTGCGAGATGATCGCCTTCTTCGGGACGAAGCGGTATTCGACGGGGTCTTCAATGGTGATGATGTTGACGCTGCGCGTGGTGTTGACCTCGTCGATCATGGCAGCGAGTGTGGAAGACTTACCACTACCCGTGACGCCGACGACCAGCACGAGCCCGACATGGGCTTTTTTGACCAGATCGCTGTAGACCTGCGGCAGGTGCAGTTCGTCATAGGTGGGGATTTCCGCCTGTACGCGGCGGACGGCGACGTGGCGGTGGGCCCCGGAGCGGAAGACGTTGATTCGGAAGCGGTCCCCGTCCGGCAGGTGCCAGGCGAAGTCCAGGTTGCCCCCGTTCTCGAAGCGTTCCTGTTGCTGTTCGTTGAGCAGGGGGTCGAGCATGTGGTCGGCCTCTTCTTCGCTGATCGGTTCCCCGGCTACGGCTCGCAGGTGGCCGTTGATCCGGTATGTCGGGGGGATGCCGACCTTGATGTGCAGGTCAGACGCTTTGAGGGGCTTCATTTGAGCGAGCAGTTGTTCAATCTGAAAATGACCGTTAGACATATTTGGTCTCCGAAAGAAAAAAGGACACCTGAGTTGATTGGACAAATGGTACCGGGAATAGGCGGCGGATGGTAGGTGCTGGTCGCAAGTTTCCTTGGCGGCTACACTAACGATTCATCCTTGGCAGACACCCAGCCCGAGACCCGATTCATGAGCAAGCCTGAGCTGCGAAGCCGCGGCACAGCCCCCAGCCGACCGATTCTGCGATGGCCCCCGCACCGTTGGGTTATCGTGGTGGTGGTGGCGTCGCTTATCTGGCGTCTGGTCCGCTACGGGCTTTGTTTCCCGATGTGGGGGGATGAGGCGTTCATCGCGGTGAACTTCATCACCCGGTCGTTTGGCGAACTGGGGGGGACGCTGGACCACCCGCAGATCGTGCCGGTCGGTTTTCTCTGGCTGCAGTGGCTGGTATCGAAGATGCTGGGCACGGGGGAGATGGCGCTAAGGCTTCTGCCGGTGCTGGCGGGGATGGCGGCGGTACTGGTGTTCTGGCGTCTTGCGCCGAAGATGATCCACCGCCGGCAGGCGATGGCAGCGGTCATTATCTTTGCGGCTTCCTACTATCCGGTCCGCCACAGCGTCGAGGTCAAGAGCTACAGCCTGGACCTGCTGATCGCGCTAGCGATGATCTGGCAGGCGTGGGCGATCTGCCAGTCACCCAAGTCGGTCATGCGATGGATTGTGTTTTTCCTGTGCGGCACGGCGGCGGTCTGGTTCTCATATCCGATCGTATTCATCATCGGCGGATCGATGTTTGTGATGGGCTATTGCTTGTATCAGCACCGCGTCAAAGCAAGTTGGTACGCGCTGTGGGTTGCGGGTGGGGCGGTGGTGGCTGCGAGTTTCTTTTTGATGTGGACGCTGGTGGCCGTGGGGCAGGAGGTCCATCACGAGGGGATTCACGAGCTGAAGGGCTGGGCGAGTTCGTTTCCGCCGATGGATTCATTGACGGGATTCATCGGTTGGTTCTTCCGGGCGCATACCGGGAACATGCTGGCTTACCCGGTCGGAGGGAATCACGGCGGGAGCACCGCGACATTTGTCCTGATTATCCTCGGCATGATAGCGCTTTGGCGGACGCGTCAGCGATTAGTGTTGGCGCTATTGCTCAGCCCATTCCCGCTGATGTTTATCGCGGCGGCGTTGAAGAAGTATCCGTACGGCGACAGCGCCCGGGTCGAACAGCACATCGCGCCGGCGGCGTGCCTGATGGCGGGCGCGGGGTTGGTGGCTTTTTTAAATCACGGCTGGAAGAAACGCGGCGTCGTGACGGGCATGCAGATCGCCTGCGTGGTGATGCTGTGCTTCATTGGTTACGGCATGGTCAAGGATGTCTTAGAGCCGTACAAGAAAGAGTCTGACAAGGTGGCGCGTCAGTTGGTACGGGACTGGACAGCGAGAGCTGAATCGGGAGATAAGTGGGTGGTGTTCGGTTCGCTGGGGGGCAGTGAATTTGTGCCGGACCTTGTACCGTTAGGCGGGAGTCTGGCGAGGTGGCGATACGACATGCTCCAGTACGGGCCGGAGGATGTATCGATGATGTGGGGCCCTGCGCCGGATCAGGTGCCCGCACCCGGTGTCGATTCTGCTACCTGGTTGTTCGTTTACTACGACGATGCGCCGGAGAACAACCCGTTCCCGAAGGAGCTGGCGGATAGTTACCTTGAGCAGGTGAAGTCGCGACTCGGCGAGCCCGTTATCGAGGAATACTCACTCAAAGAAGGCGATGAGCGGGTGTGGCTGTATCGGTTCGATCGCGTAGGCGGTACGACTGAGTAATAGCGATGTGCGCGCAACGTACAACTACGCGCTCGGCGCGGGTCTCCAGCCCCCGCCGATTAATCGACCGCAGGTCTTAAACAAGGGAGACCTTCGGTCCGTCGCCACGGCGGGGTCGGGAGACCCGCGCCGAGCGCGCGCAGAGCACAGCGTGGATTGCTGAAGCAACCACGCCAAAGCAACCACGCCGTAGCAGTGGGATTTCCGGGTGGGGTTCAGGCTTTATTGCGGTAGAGCGTGGGGTCGACGGTTGCCGTCATTTTTTCGGTGTCGAGTTTGCCGCCTAGGAACGCGTTGATCTGCTCGACGACCGGCGCGGGATCGGTCAACAAGGCGCGGTGTTCGACGTTCAATACTTCGATGTTGTCTTGGGAAGCTGTCCAGGCGTCTACTTTGCCGAGTTGACTTTCAAAGACTTTTTTCAAGGCGGCTTCGGGTATGGCTGCGCCTTTCTTGCCGGAGCGGTCGAGCATCTTGCGCTGGCTTGCAAGCACTTCGTCCAGGTTGCGACGCATGAACAGGATCTTGTACTTGTGGTTGCCCGGCAGGTCCATCAGGAGCATATGGATCGCCTTGACGACCTTGCCTTTGGCGCCATCCAGGAGGGTGGGATTTTCCTTGACTTTCTTGATCGCTTCGAGTTCGTAGTAGCCCTTGGGGTTGTCTTCATCTGCTACACGTTCGAAGTCCGCGAAGGGCGGGACGCCACCGGCTTCGAGCATCTGCATCATGAGGCTGGTGCCTGAGCGGGGCAGGCCGGAGACGACTACGACGGTATCAGACAGGTCGGCCAAGGTGAACTCCCTCGTGCAAGTTGTTGGCGTGTATGTTTGGTTGAGCACGCCATGATTGAACAGTGATCAAGAAGCAACAGTATACCGCCACATCCATTGCCTGTTTTTTTGCGGGATTTGCGGCTATATCGGGCAAAGTGAGATGCGGGTTTGACGGTTTGCTTGAAGTCGGTCAGGATCATAGGCAAGTAACGAGGTGAGTATGCTGCCAGTCCTTTCTCTGCTGCTGGTTGTGGTGTTATCCATGATCGTGAACCGGGTGGCGACTGTCGCGTTGGTCTTGACGGGGTTGTCGCGTGAATCGGCCCGGTTTCAGGCCCGTTCTGCTTTCACCGGGGCGGGATTTACGACCAGTGAATCGGAGTCAGTCGTGAATCACCCGGTCCGTCGGCGGATCGTGATGCTTCTGATGATGGCTGGGAACGTCGGTCTGGCGTCGGTCGCGACGACCCTGATCCTGACATTCGCCAACGCGGGTGATAAGTCCATCGGGTGGGCAACCAGCATGGTGATGATCGTTGTGGGTGTGGGAATATTGTGGCTGCTTTCGACTAGCAAATGGCTTGACCGTCACATGTCCCGGATTATCGCGGCGGCGTTGTGTCGTTGGACCACGCTGGATACCCGGGATTATGCGGAGTTATTGCACCTTGCGGACAATTATGGCGTGGCGGAGATCATGGTTCAGCAAGGGGATTCTGTGGTCAATCAATCGCTTGCAGAGGCAAGGTTACCAGACGCGGGCATCATGGTATTGGGGATCCATCATCCCGGCGGCGGATTTACCGGTGCGCCTAAAGGGTCGAGCCGGATCCAGGCTGGGGACGTATTAATCGTGTACGGCCGGGATCAGGATGTGGCGGCATTGGATATGGGTAAACCCAATCCTAAAACTAAGCCGCAGTAGGGCTTGAGACCCGGCGCACAAAGACCGATTTCACTTGGTACACTAACAACCCGGCAGGCTAGTTATCTCCTGCTTAGCGGGGGCCACTCTAGCCCGATAACCGGGGTATCATGATGCCTCGGTTGGTAGATACCTGATACACATTATTGAACACCAGGAGCGACACAGTGGCAGAAGATTCCAGACAGATTCCTGTGCAGGGCGATTCGGTTGAAAATCAGGCGCAGCAGCAGACCGGCGGCAAGCAGGTTCGCTTACGCGTCGATCAGTCGAACATGACAAGCAGCTACGCCAACGCCTTCAAGACCAACGCGACCAGCGAAGAGGTTATCGTTGACTTTGGTCTGAATATGGTGGTGCCGAACCCGCAGGCACAGAGTTCGGATGTGGCCGGCGACATCCTGTTCCAGGTTAACGACCGGCTGATCCTCAACTATTACACCGCCAAACGGCTGGCGCTGTCTCTGGGGCAGATCGTGCGCGGTTATGAAGAGAAGTTCGGCGAGCTGAAGTTGAACGCCGCGGATCGAACGAAGTAACTAATTTGACCCGATGCCCAAAGCCCCCGGTAAATCCGGGGGATTGTTATGACACAGCACGTACACATGCAGGCGGGGCCGATGAGTCCAGCCGCGATCGTCGATGAGCTGGTAGCCTTTCAGGGGCCGCCCGAGGCGTTCCTGCGCAAGTTGTTGGCGGCACAGTGTCAGTTGGGTTTAGCCGAGGCCGGTTCCGTATTGCGAGTCGGCCAGGAAGGGCGGCCGGAGGTGCTTGCGGTGTACCCGGAGCCGACGCCGGGAACGCCAGCGCCGGTATGGCTGGCGCAGGCCGCCGAGGCGATGCCTTCGGTTATTCAGAATGCTCAGACGGTCGTATTGCCCGTACACTCGACGGAAGAGATGTACGGGCAAAATGCGCGTCAGCACATCGTGATTCTGCCGTTGCGTGGCAGCGGGCAGGTGCGTGGCATCAGCGCGTTTCTATTGAATCACAGTGATGCAAGCCTGCTCGAACAGTGCCGGGAACGGCTTGAGTTGACGGTTACGCTGCTGAGTCTCTACGAGATGCGGCTGTCGCTGCAGCGGAGGCAAGGCGACCTGGATGTGTTTGCCTCAGCGATGAGCGTCAGCGCAGCGATCAATGAGCATCAGAAGTTCAAGCCGGCGGCGATCGCACTGTGTAATGAGATCGCCAACCGCTGGAAAGCGGAGCGCGTGAGCCTGGGTATCCAGCGAGGCTCATACGTCAAGCTTCAGGCGATGAGTCAGACCGAACAGTTCAACCGCAAGATGCAACTTGTCCAGGACATCGAGTCCGCGATGGAAGAGTGCATGGACCAGCAGGTTGAGATTATTCATCCGGCTCCGCCCGAGGTGCCGTACATCGCACGTGCGGCAGCCAGGCTCAGTGAGAAGCACGGCCCGACGGTGATATGCAGCATGCCGCTACGACGGGGCGATGAACTGATCGGTGTGCTGACGGTCGAAAGACCCGTCGATCGGCCGCTGAACATGCGTGATGCTGAGGGATTGCGCCTGACGTGTAACCTGTGCGCCGCATTGATCGGCAACCTGCACGACACGGACCGGTGGATCGGCGCGAAGATGGCGATCTCGACCAAGAAAGCCGGGGCGGCGCTGGTCGGCCCGCGTCATACCTGGGCGAAACTGACAGCGATCGGCGTCTCGGCGCTGATCATCTTTTTGATCTTCGCCAAGGGGACGTACCGGGTTGATGCGCCGTTTATTATTGAAGCGCAGGAAGGCCGGGTGATTGCTGCGCCGTTTGATGGGTACATCAAGCAGGTGAATGTCGAACCCGGCGATACGGTTGCGGCGGGGCAGAGCGTGCTGGCATCGATGGAGACGGCGGAGCTTCGGCTGCGTCGTGCGTCGCTGGTGGCGGAGCATCTGCGTTACCTCAAAGAGGCGGACCTGGCGCGTCGTGAGAACAAGACGGTCGAAGTGCAGATCGCCCAGCACCAGGCTGACGGCGTGAAGGCGCAGATCGATGAGATTGACTACTGGCTTAACCAATCATCGATCGTGTCGGCGGTGTCGGGCGTGGTGGTTGAGGGTGATCTGAAGCGTCGGGTGGGCCAGGCTGTGACGAAGGGTGATGCGATGTTTGAGATCGCTCAACTGGACAACTTGCGTGCCCGTCTGGAAGTGCCCGAAGACATGATCGCAGATGTCAAGGAAGGGCAATCGGGCTATCTTGCGACCGCGGCAGAACCGGGCAAGTATTACCGTTTCGAAGTTGATCGCATCGAGCCGATGGCCCAAGTGAAAGAACAGAAGAACATCTTCAGTGTCCGCGTGAAGCTGTTGAAACCACCGGCTGACAGCAGGGACCTGCTGCCGGGCACGGCCGGGATGGCGAAGATCGATGCGGGTGAAGCCTCGTATGCGTGGATATGGACACGACAAGCGGTGAACTGGCTGCGGATGAAGTTGTGGTTCTAGGAGGTGAGCCATTAGCTGTTAGCCGTTAGCCATTAGCTCTGACCAGACCCTAGAACCCAGACCCAACATTGCCAGTAGATCGTCCAACATTTTCGGAAAGCTGGTACCGCGTGGCGGAGTTGAAGCCGCGGCTGCGGTCGTTGGTACAGAGCTACCGGCAGCGCTACCGCGGGCGGACGTGGCACGTCCTACGTGACTCGGCGAACAACAAGTTCTTCCGGCTGGACGAGGCGAGTTACCACTTTGTCGGTTTGCTGAACGGGCAGCGCAAGGTGGCGGACGCGTGGAACGTCTGCTGCGAACAGCTTGGCGATAGCGCACCGACACAGGGCGAAGCGATCCAGTTGCTGGGGCAGTTGTATCAGTCGAACCTGCTGGATGCGGACCTGCCTGCCGATGCGGCGGGTATGTTTGAGCGGTTCAGCAAGCGGCGTAGGCGTGAGGTCGGCGGGTACTTCATGAACCTGCTGTTCTCGCGCATCCCGCTTTTCGATCCGGACCATATCCTGGATAGCTGGGTCAAGGTGGTCGGCTGGTGCTTTGGGCCTATCGGTCTGATCCTCTGGGCGATCCTGATTGGCGCGGGGTTGTGGTCGGTCGCGGGGCGTGTGGATGATTTGTGGGATCAGCGGTCCGGCATCCTCTCGCCGTCGAACCTGCCGCTACTCTACGTGTGCATGATCCTGATCAAGGCGATCCACGAGTTCGGCCACGGATTCGCGTGTAAACACTTCGGCAGGCAATCGCACTCAGGCGGCGAGGTGCACACGATGGGCATCATGTTCATCGTTTTTATGCCCTTGCCTTACGTGGATGCGTCCAGCGCATGGGCTTTACGGAACAAGTGGCACCGCGCGTTTATCGGCGCGGCCGGTATGTATGTCGAGACGGCGATCGGCGCGATTGCCGCGATCATCTGGTCGAATTCGGCTGCGGACACGCCCATCGCGGCGCTGTCTTACAACATGATCTTCATCGCCGGCGTGACGACGATCCTGTTCAACGCCAACCCGTTGATCAAGTTCGACGGCTACTACATCCTCTCTGACCTGCTGGAAACACCGAACCTCCAGCAGCGCAGCAAGGAATACCTGTATTACCTGGTGAAGAAGTTCGCCTACGGCGTGCGTAGACCTCGCGACCCATCGCATTCCTCGGGCGAGCGGTTCTGGCTGACGGTGTACTGCATCTCGGCCGCGATCTACCGCGTGTTTATCTCGGTGTCGATCATCCTGTTCGTGGTCGATTCGCTGAAGTATCTGGGTATCCTGCTGGCGATGTCGGGCGTGATCGGCTGGGTGATCGTGCCGATCGGCAAGTGGGTCCACTACCTGCTGGTGAATCCAGAGCTATTGCGCACCAGGGCGCGTGCGCAGCTTGTGACGGTTGTTTTCTTTGCGGTTTTGATCGGTTCGCTGGGCATGATCCCCGCGCCCTATCACGCGCGGGGTGAGGGGGTGGTTGAGCCAAACCGGATCGAGATGGTCTTTGCGGGGGCAGATGGGTTTATCGAGGATGTGTTGCCGTCTGCGACAAATGTCCGGGCGGGTGGGCATGAGTTGGTGCTTGCTAAAAATTACGAGCTTGAAATCGAACGCAGGAAGCTGCTTGCTGATAAGGGGCTTTACGAAGCGTATTACCGCCAGGCCCGATCGGATGAACCGGCCCAGGCGCAGGTCATGTTGGGACAGATCGAAGCGATCGACGAACAGCTCGCGCGCGTTGAGCAGCAGCTTGATGCGTTGACGATCAAGCCGGGGTTCGATGGCGTTTGGGTCAGTGAGAATGCGGATGAACTTCGCGGGTCGTATGTCAAACAAGGCCAACCCATCGGCACGTTGACAGGTGAGTCGCCGCGCATCCGTGTCGTGCTGGATAAGTATGTCGGGCCTTGGGTATCGCGGACATCCGGCGTGGGATCGACGGTTCAGATGCGTGTGCGTGGCCGACCTGATGAGGTCATCGAAGGCAAAGTGGTTCGTGTCCTGTCCGCAGCGCGGTATGAATTGCCTTCACCGGCGCTTGGTTTTGCAGGCGGCGGTGCGCTACCGGTGGATATGCAAGACGAACACGGCACGCAAGCGCAGGACCCGTTCTGGGAGGTGCAGATCGAGCCGCTTCCAGCAAAAGACGGGAAGGAACCACGTCTTTTCACGGGACAACGCGTGGTGACCCGCTTCGATCTCAAGCATACGCCGCTATTGCAGCAGTGGTGGCTTACGATCAAGCAGGTGATCCAGGAGCGGTTCTAACAGAGTTCACGAAGTATGGCTGTCACGACCCACCAACACATGCCTTCGGAACACGGTGCGGCGCAGACGACGGTTGCGCCGGCGTGGGCTGCGCCGATCGGGACGTGGCGGATGCTGGCTCAACGCCGTGATGCGCCGAAGCTGCCGAAGGGTCTGGATGCGATCTGGGACGCGATGGTTGGTCAATTCGTGCCGTTGGTACCAAGAACCGGACGCTACCTGAAACGAGCCGAGCGCGTGCTGGCGATGGACCCGCAGTTCAGTGGGTTGTCCGAACCGGACCTGCAAATGGCGGTCACCGAACTGCGCATGGTGTTTCGGCTTGACAGGCAGAAGCACGAAGATATCGACCGGGCGATGGCGCTGGTGCGTGAGGTTTCACGTCGCGTAACGGGTTTACATCCGTATCGCGAGCAGGTCGCGGCGGCACTGGCGATGACGGAAGGCTCGCTGGTGGAACTGGCGACGGGTGAAGGCAAGACGTTAGTTGCGACGATGCCTGCTGTGATCGCCGGCTGGCGCGGGCGTGGCTGCCACGTGCTGACGGTCAATGATTATCTTGCCAAGCGTGACGCGACCAGCTTGAAGAAGCTGTATGCCGCGTGCGGTCTGAGCGTCGGTTGGGTCGACGGGGAAAAGCCGCCGCCGGAGCGCAGGCAGGCTTACCTATGTGACATCACCTACGGGACGAACAAGGAAATCGCTGCGGATTACCTGCGAGATCGGCTTCAGTTGGGGCGTTCGCGTGGGTTGACCGAAGCGCTGGTGAACAAGATCAATCTCGGCGGGATGGGCGGCGTGGATCGTCTGGTGATGCGCGGCCTTGAAACAGCGATCATCGACGAGGCCGACTCCTTGTTGATCGATGAAGCGGTGACACCGCTGATTATTTCCAGCGAAGCGCCGAACGATGAGCAGACGCAGGCGTTCGAGCAGGCGGCGCTATTGGCACGCGATATGGATCAGGGCGAACACTACAAGGTCAACCTGAAGTTTCGTGATGTTGACCTGAACCGAGCGGGCAAGCACCGTATCGATGAGTTGTGTGAAGACTTGCCCGGCATCTGGCAGAGCCCGCGCATGCGCGAGGAATTGATCGTTCAGGCGATCACGGCGAAGGAGCTATTCCTCAAAGGTCAACAATACGTCGTGCAGGAAGGCAAGGTCGTGATCGTGGATGAATCGACCGGCCGACTCATGCCCGACCGCAGTTGGCGTCACGGTCTGCACCAGGCGGTGGAAGCGAAAGAAAAGCTGGAAGTGACACCGCCGAAGGACACGATGGCGCGCGTGAGTTTCCAGCGATTCTTCCGGATGTATCGCAACCTCTGCGGGATGACGGGTACGGCCTGGGAGGCGCGGCACGAGTTCTGGCAGGTTTACAAACTGCCGACGGTGAAGATCCCTACACACAGGCCTTGCGTTCGCATCCATCATCCGGACCGTATTTTTGGTTCATCCGAAGCGCGCTGGGAAGCGGTGGTGGAGGAGATCCGCCGCATTCACAAGAAGGGCCAGCCCGTGTTAGTCGGGACGCGCAGCGTGGAGGCGAGCGAGAAGCTCAGTTCGATGTTGAACGCCAAGGCGCTTAAGCACGTGGTGCTCAACGCGGTGCGTCACGCGGAGGAAGCGGAGATCGTCGCAGATGCGGGTCAGCCGGGGCGTATCACGGTCGCGACGAATATGGCCGGCCGTGGCACGGATATCAAGCTGGGTAAGGGCGTGCCAGAGGCGGGAGGGCTGCACGTGGTGTCTACCGAGCGTAACGAATCCGGGCGTATCGACCGCCAGCTCTACGGCCGCGCCGGCCGACAGGGCGATCCGGGCTCGGCGATCGCGTTTGTCAGTCTGGAAGATGAACTGATCCGCAAGTATGCCGGTCGTAGCGGTAAACGTGCAGCGAAGCGCTGCGGGGACCGTGAAGTCTCGGGCAAGTGGTATAAACGGTTATTCAAGAAGGCCCAGGATCGATCACAACGGCTTGCCCGCCGTCAGCGTAAGAGCGTGCTCAAGAGCGACGACTGGATGGAAGAAAACCTTGGTTTTGCCGGTCGAGAGCACTAAACCGGGGATCTGGGGGTAAATATGTCAGTTCACTTCATATAATTGGTCACAGCCGGTCAGGTGCTGCGTCTGGATAGGCAGCAGCAGTAAGGAGACCGAGCCATGACCCAGATGACCAGTGATACCGAGCTTTGGCAGGCCTGTCAGAACGGCGAGCACGACGCGTTTCGTCGTGTTGTGGAGCGATACCAGGGGCTGGTTACGAGCATTACCTATAACGCCACCGGCGACATCCCGATCAGTGAAGACCTGGCGCAGGATACATTTTTACAAGCTTGGCGGAAAATTCGATCACTAAAAGAGCCGGAGAAACTGGCGGCATGGCTCTGTGCGATTGCCCGGAACCGTGTGCGGGATTGGCTGCGGCGTAAGCGTACGGACCTGAACCGTAACGCTTCAGCTTTGCCTGATGAATCGACAACGGCTGGTTTTGAGCATGCGCCAGACAAACAATTAGAAAAAGAGGACGAGACCGCCTTGGTCTGGCGTGCGATCGAGTCGATCCCGCAGGACTACCGTGAAGTGCTCGTGCTGTATTATCGAGAGCAGATGAGTACCGCTCAGTTAGCGGAGGTGTCAGGTCTTAGTGAAAGCGCTGTTCGTCAGAGGTTGTCACGCGCACGAACGATGGTTCGACAGGAACTGGCATCCGTGGTGGAACGCGGTCTGCGAACGACACGGCCTTCACATGCATTTACCTTGGCGGTGATGGCGGCGTTGCCGGCGATGACACCCAAGGTGGCGACCGCGGCGGTGGGGACCGGGGCGGCGGCCAAGTCGTCAGGCTTATTGTTGAGCTGGTCGATGTTCATCGGACCCATCATCGGCATATTGGGTGGATTATTCGGGACATGGATCAGTATCAAGAACACCGATACACCGACCGAGCGACGGTTTATGATCCGTTACGCGGTTGTTATTTGGGTGATGGTCTGTCTTTTCATGGTTTCGTTGGCTTTAGCTTCATGGTTGTTGCGGCCCATGGTGCAGCCGGTGACATTTGTCATTATCGAATGTGTCATGGTTCTTGTTTATGCGGGTAGTCTTATTCCGATTGTGATATGGGCCAACCGTGGGCAGCGGAGGATCCGTGAACAGGAAGGTTCGCCGCCGCTTAATCAAGTGATGCAACGTAACCCGGCTGCGCCTGGGATGTTTTTCGGTGGGCTGGGCGGCGCTATCTTTGGATCGTTCGCGTGGATGTTCGTAATGGCACTGAAGGCCGAGGATGTCGCGTGGGCGTTGACGATCGCCGCGACAGGCATCGGCTTGTTCTTCATTGCGGTTGCTTATGTCAGCAAGCGTGGGCCACAGGCACGGGGGGCGGTTACTTTTATTGTCACATGGTTGATCGCTATTGTCACCGCTGTTGTCGTGAACACCCGGTTCCATACCTGGCTTGCTCAGATAGAAGGCCGTCCTGTCGCAGACATCAAGGCCCAGTTACCGATCTGGACCCTCAACATGCTTTTCATCTCGGTGTTTATTTTGGTGTTGACGACGATTTACTTTTCGATGGTGCGTCGGTCACGTCAATAGGCTAGTCGGCCGGGGTGAGGCTGCTTAGCGTGACGGGGAAGCCGGCGATCAGTTCGGCATCTTTATTGTCGATGGTAAACACACACCGCACGGTTTCGCTTGCCGTATCGATGATGCGGTAGATGTGTTTGAGCTTGGCGGGGATCGTCACGTTGATCGGATCGCCTGCCTTGAGTTGATAGGTCTTGCCGATCTGCAGTTGGCTGAAGACGCTGACGGGCAGGTTGATGTGTGCTTCGAGCGGGTCGAGCGCGGCGACAGCCAGGATCGGTTCTTCGCGTGTCAGGGTGGCGCCGGCTTCGGCGTTATGCTCGATGACTTCACCGTCGAACGGTGCGATCACCTGCATGCGTTCCAGGCGGGTTTCTTCCAGTTCCAAATTCACGGTCGCAATCTTGATGCGGTCTCTGGCGAGTTGCAGGTCGGCCTCGGCCTGGTCTTTTTGAAGTTGCGCCCGGCGCACTTCCCATTCGCTGGCGGCGTCTTTTTCATAGGTTTCGGTCGCACGTTCGTGAAGGATGATCGCTTCTTCCAAGGCAAACTTGGCGCGATCAAGCTCGGCTTCGGACTCACATTGCAGGCGGGCGGATTCGACGACGACCTGCTGCTCCGCGTCATCCATCTGTGCCAGCAGTTCACCTTGCTTTACACGATCACCTTCTTCAAAGAGGATCGAAGCGAGTTTGCCGTCGACGGGAGCGTTGAGGACGACCTGTTTGCTGGGATATGCGATCCCTTCGTAGCGGGAGAGGTCTGTCGTTGCGGCGGTGGGCTGTTGAGCGGGGGAGAGGCTGACCGCCAGGGCGAGGATCAACAGTGCGCTGGCGGCTGCCGCTGCGTGCATGGTGCGTTGCTTACGTTTCGTTTGGGTCATCTTCATAGCTTACTTCCGAGGTATGGGTAACCGGTAGTGTGGTGGGGCGCTTGGTCCCGTGCCACAAGTAATACAGTACCGAGCCGATATCATCAAAGATGACCATGACGCACGGCAGTACGACGAGGACAAGAATCGTTGCGGAAATCAGCCCGGCGGCGATCGAGATCGCCATCGGGATCAGGAACTTGGCCTGGAAAGATTTTTCGAGAATCAACGGCATCAGGCCCAGCACGGTCGTGATCGTGGTCAGCAGGATCGCGCGCAGCCTGGCGCGGCCGGCGGCGACGAGGGCGTCGGGCACGGTCATGCCTTTTTCACGCATCTTGTTGAAGAACTCGACGAGGATCAGCGAGTCATTGACGACGATACCGGACAGGGCGACGAAGCCGATCAGGCTCAGAAAGGTCATGTCGTAGCCGAGGATCAGGTGTCCCCAGACCACACCGACCATAGAGAAGGGGACGACCAGCATGACGACCAGCGGCTGGAAGAAGCTGTTGAACAAAATCGCGAGGATGATGTAGATCATCGCGCTGGCTGCAAGGAAACCCCACGGCAGCGAGGCAAAGGCGTCGGCCATCTGCTGTTGCCTGCCTGCGGATTCGATTGTCAGGTGCGGGTACTTGTTGCGGATCTGGTCCAGCGGGCTGAGCTTGACTTGTTTCGATTCGGTTGAGCCTTCGGCCTGCTCGGTCTGCGCCGTGGTGAGTTTTTCCATGACCGCTTCAGGGCTGATCCCCGGGGCGACGCTTGCCTCGACCGTGATGGCGCGTTGGCGGTTGAAGCGGTTGATCGTCGAGTAGGCTTCGTTCTCGGTGACCTCGGCAACCTGGTTCATCGGTACGGGCAGACCTGCGGGGCTGATTAGCCAGGCGTTTTGCACGGCATACAGGCTGCGGCGCGTGTCTTCATCCAAACGTACACGCACATCGATATCTTCCTGGTCGGCGGCGTAGACGTGGGCGTCGATCCCGTACAGGAAACCACGTACCTGACGGGCAACTTCTTCAGAGGTGAAGCCCAACGCTTTGCCTTCGGGTTTCACATCATAGCGGAGTTCGATCTGTCCGACGTCGTTGTTGTCTGCAATGTCGTGCACGCCCTCGATACTCGCGAGGCAGGATTTGATGTCTTGGACCGCCGATTCGATACGCTGCGGGTGATCACCGCGCACGCGCAGGGTGATATCCTTACCGCTGGGTCCGCCCTGGATTTCGCTGTAGCTGATGCGATCGACGTCGTCGATTTTGCCATCTAACGCATCACGGATCGACTGGATGACCTTGGATGATTCCTTGTCGCGTTCTTCAACAGGCTTGAGTTCGATGAACATTTGTGCGACGTGCGGCGCGAATGCCTCGGCGTTTCCGGTTTCCACATTAGCGCGTTGGCCGATCACAGCGCCGATCCCCTTGGTCTCGGGCTGCTGCATGGCGGCTTCTTCGATGCGTTTCACCACCTCGTTGGTTTGCTCGATCGGGAAACCGATGGGCATGTTGACATCGATGATGATGGTTTCAGAATCGCTGGAAGGCAGGAAGTTGAACGCGACGCGCCCGCCGGCAACGATGCCCATCGAGATGATCCAGAGCGCTAGAGCAGCGGCGACAGCGATGTAGCGGAACTTAAGCGCGACAGCGATAAATCGGCCATAGGCCGGGATCATCCGGTCCAGCACGATGTGGTCACGCCACTTCTCAAACTTGCGGATCTTGTCCACGGTTTTGCCGGGCTTTGACTTGTCCCGCTTGGCGAGGCTGTGGCCCATGTGGCTGGGCAGGATAACCAATGACTCGATCAGGCTCATCAATAACGCGCAAGCAACAACCCACGGCAGAGCGCCCAGCAGATCGCCGATGCGTCCGCGGATGAAAGTCAAAGGCATAAAAGCGACGACGCTGGTCATGACCGTCGCAACGACAGGCCATGCAACCTGGTCTGTACCAGCCACCGCTGCGCGCATGGAGGGTTCGCCCCGATCGTGACGTGCCTGGATGTTTTCCGCGACGACGATCGCATCGTCAACGAGCAAGCCCAGCACGACGATCAGGCCGAACATGGTCAGCAGGTTGAGCGTCACATCCATCCACGACATGAGCATGAGTGTGCCCGCGATTGCAGTGACCAGCCCGACGCCGACCCACATCGCGACACGCCAGTTCAGGAACGCGAGCAGCGTGAGGAATACGAGGATCGCACCGTATTTGGCGTTGCGCATGAGAAGGTCGAGCCTGCCTTCGACGAATCGGGCAAGGTCTGTGTCGGTGGTTAATGACGCACCTACGGGTATGGGGTATTGGGTGTTCTGGCCGACTTTCCAGGCTTCAAATCGTGGCAAGGGCCCTAAAAAGTTACGTAGCCCTTGGAAAGGTACGTTTGTAACAACACGTTCTCTTAAGGATGATGGGACAAACGGCTTGCTGTTCTGCCCATCGACATACGCCCGCACCATCTCCGCGATCTGGACGATATCCTGCTCGCCGACCTTGAAGACAGTCAGGCTGACGGCGGGCTGGCCGTTGAAGCGGAAGTAGAGTTGTTCGTCGACGAAGGAGTCGGTGACGTTGGCGATATCACCCAGCCTGACAGCCGGACCGGCGGGATTGGCTTTGATGATGATGTCTCGGACTGCCGAGGCCCGCTCTTCAACGCCCATCGTACGGACTTTGACGTTGTTCGTGCCGGTGCGGACGGTCCCGCCGGGGATGTCGGTCATCCACTGGCGGACGGTGTCGGCGATCTGCGGCAGGCTCAGACTGTGTTCGAGCAATGCTCCCGAACGCACATCGATGCGCAACTCGTAATCGCGTACACCTTCGACAAGAATCTCACCCATGTCCGGCATGGCGCGCAACTCGTCACGGATGCCGCGGATTGCGCGTTTCATCGCTTGCTCGTCAAGATCGCCGTAGAGCGTGAGCCGGATGACCGGGAGCTTCGGCTCCATAAGCTGCGCCTGGATTTCTTCGGACTCTTCGGGCAAATCCTGCAGCGCATCGATCGCGCGATCGATTTCGTCGAGCCCCTCATCAGGGTCGGCATCTTCACGGAATTCGACAACGATGCCGCCGCCACCTTCGGTGAGAGTGGTGCGTAGTTCCTTGATTTCATCAAGATCGATCAGTGCATCTTCGACCTTGATGGCGAGTGTTTCTTCAAGCTCATCGGGCGTGACGCCGGGGTAGGGCATGCGCACGGATGCCATGTCCGGGTCGGACTCGGGGAAGAACTCACGGCGAAGCGTGAGGCCCGAGACGATACCCGCCAGCAGGATCGCGATCATCAGCAGGTTCACAGGGACCGGCTTACGGACCCCGTAGTTGGCAAGACTCACCGCGCTTCCCCCTGTTGAGTCGTTGCTAACGTAGATTCATCTTGTCCACGCGTCGTGTCTGTGAGTAATTCATTACCTACCATCACCGGCTCGATCTGCTGACCGTCGCTCAGCGAGCGTGTCGGCGTCAACACGACTATATCACCGGGTTCGATGCCGTCTGTCAGGACCGCCCATTCCTGATCCCGCAAACCGGTTTCCGGCAGCGGTCCATCGATCGCGTAGGCTTCGGTTACCATTCGGCTCTCGAGTATGTCATCAAGTACGACCATTGCGCGTTCGATACGGACCGAACGACGTGGCACCACGACGCGGTTCTCGCTTTCCGAAGCAACCACTGAACCACGCACAAATACACCGGGGGACAAACGCATTTGTAGATTGCCGGATTCAGATTGCTGTTTCTGGTCGACTTCAACGTAAGCCGCAAATGTGCGTGTCTGTGGATCGTCTTCGGGAGTGATGCGTGTGACTTCGGCTTCCCAGGATTGATCGGGATCGGCGGTGGATGTCAGGTAGGTTTTATCGCCGACGCGGATGTGGGATCGCGCGTTAGCCGGGAGGCTGATCGGTGTCTGGATGCGATCGGTATTCACAACGCGGGCGATGCGCTGACCCGGCGCGACGCTTTCGCCGACCTCGATATCAACGAATTGAAGCACGCCGTCGATCGGGCTCTGGACGCTGCATCGTTCGACGTTCAATCGAGCCGTGTCGGCGGTGGCTAGCAATTCCGCCTTTTGGGCAAGTAGTTGATCGCGTCTTGGTTGGATGCCGGATAGTGTTTGCTCGATCTGGAGTTTGCTGCGTTGCACGCTAAGCACGGTCCGCTCGGATGCGTCCAGGTCTTTCTGGTTTGCGGCGTTGTTTTCAAACATGTTTTTAACACGCGCCAGTTCCTGACGGGCAAGTTCCAGGTCGTCGGCCTCGACAGCGACACGTTCTTTGAGCGACTTCTCCTGCCGGTCCAGTTCTTCGATCATCGCGTCGACGGCGGCCATATTCTGCTCCGCTACGCGGAGTTGATTCACAAAGTCGCTGTTATCCAGTTCGGCCAGCAGTTGCCCCTTGCTGACAACCGCGCCTTCGAGGATCTGCGGCGGGATCTGGTCGACGGTGGCGGTGACACGTGCGGGCACGTTGGCGGATTCGATCGCTTCGGCCGTGCCGTAGCCCGTCCAGTGGCGGTGGACATCGATTGCACGGGCGGTAAACACGTTAACACGGTTGTGCTGCTGGTTTGGATCGGCGCTTGGTACGACCGGCCGGCTCCGCGCCAGGAGCATGAAAATACCCATCGCGATAACGATCAAGACAACAGCAATGACCGCGCGGACAATGTAGACCACGTTTTGACTTAACAATTGCTTCATAGTGCTGGCACCACGGATGCTGTGTGTGATCCATGATGATAGCAGGCTAAGAGGCCGAGGTCATTGCGTCGCGTCTCAGCCGTTTTTACCTTGTCCGGTCTTCCAGACGGGGTCATGGTGGCACTCGTTTTCGGGAGCAAACCAGCGTGTGAGGATGGTCTTTTGATGGGTGTAGAAGTGTACGCCTTCATTGCCCTGGATATGCAGGTCGCCGAAGAAGGATTGGTTCCAGCCCGTGAAGGGGAACCATGCCATCGGGGCCGGCACGCCGACGTTGATGCCGATCATGCCTGCGTTGAAGTGCTGCTTGAATTGGCGTGCGGCGTAGCCGGAATTGGTAAAGATCGATGCGCCATTACCGTACGGGCAGTTGCGTCCGACTTCCAGTGCCGCATCAAGATCGTCAGCTCGGATGACGGAGAGCACGGGGCCGAAGATTTCTTCCTGAGCGACGCGCATCTTGGGCTGGACCTGATCGACGATGCTGGGGCCGACGAGGAAGCCATCACCGCTGACGTTTTCCCGGCCGTCGAGCCGGACGGTGGCGCCTTCGTTTTTCGCGATGTCCAGATAAGAACCGATGCGGTTGACGGCGTCGGGATTGATAAGCGGGCCCATGTCGGCTTCTGCGCCGTCGGTGGGGCCGGTCTTCAGGCCGGAGGCATAATCGTGCAATTGATCGACAAGCGGGTCGCCGATCTCACCGACCGCGACCGCGACGCTGCCTGCCATGCAGCGCTGGCCCGCGCAGCCGTACGCTGAAGCGGCGACTGCTTTGACGGATAGATCGATATCCGCATCGGGCATGACGATCATGTGGTTCTTTGCGCCGCCGGCAGCCTGCACACGTTTGCCATGCTGCGTGCCGGTTTCGTAGATGTATTTAGCGATCTTGGTCGAGCCCACGAATGAGATAGCTGCCACGAGCGGGTGTGTCAGGAGTGTGTCGACGCATTCCTTGTCGCCGTGGACCATGTTAAAGACGCCATCGGGCAGGCCGGCTTCCATGAGCAGTTCAGCCATGCGGACTGACGACAGCGGTACTTTTTCGGAGGGCTTGAGCACGAAGGTGTTGCCACAGGTGATCGCGATCGGCATCATCCATAGTGGCACCATGAACGGGAAGTTGTACGGCGTGATACCGACGCATACGCCGACGGGGTGACGGACCGTTTCGGCATCGACATTGGTAGCGATATTGGGCAGGGTTTCACCCTTGATCAAGCTTGGGATGCCGGCGGCGAACTCGGCCATCTCGATGCCGCGCTGGACCTCGGCGCGAGCCTCCGGCAGGGTCTTGCCGTGCTCCCGGGTGACGAGGGCGGCGAGGTTCTCGAAGTCTCGTTCCATCTGGTCGCGGAAGCGGAACATGATTCGCGCACGATCGACGACCGGCGTGTCGCGCCAAGCGGGGAAGGCCTTGGCGGCGGCTTGTACGGTTTGATCCGCCTCGTCAGCGGTGCACATCGGGGCCTGTGCGATCACTTTCCCGGTCGATGGATTGAAAACATCACCGGTTCGCGCGCTCTTACTTGTTTGCCAGGAACCCCCGATTAACATCTTAACTTGGTTCATATCCACCGTATCCAGTCTTGACATAGATCGCCCTTAGAGAAATTATGCATCGGAAATGAGCGATTATATGGTATCCTGTTCGTTTCCCAAAGGCTTGTGACTGTTTGGAGTCAATAAAATGGCACGAAATGTCCGCGGTGCACTGATTCAGGCCACGCTCTGTGAGCCCGTTACCTCCCCCGTCGCCAAGATCAAACAGGCGATGATCGACAAACATGTTGACATGATTGGCCAGGCCGCCGAGAAGGGGGCCCAGGTCGTTTGTTTGCAGGAATTGTTCTATGGCCCGTACTTCTGCGCCGAGCAGCAGACCAAGTGGTACGACCTGACGGAGCGCATCCCGGACGGCCCGACCACAAGACTAATGCAGGACCTGGCCAAGAAGCACAAGATGGTGATTGTGGTGCCGATGTACGAGGAAGAGATGACCGGCGTGTACTACAACACCGCCGCGGTCATCGATGCAGACGGCACGTTCCTCGGCAAATTCCGCAAGATGCATATCCCGCACTGCGATCCCGGTTTCTGGGAGAAGTTCTACTTCCGCCCAGGCAACCTCGGGTATCCGGTTTTTGATACGAAGATCGGCAAGGTCGGGGTCTATATCTGCTACGACCGGCACTTCCCGGACGGGGCGCGATGCCTTGGATTGAACGGCGCGGAGATTGTCTTCAATCCGTCGGCGACGACAGCGGGTTTGAGTGAATATCTGTGGAAGCTGGAACAGCCGGCCCATGCGGTGGCGAACCAGTACTTTGTCGGTGCGATCAATCGGCCCGGTTTTGAAGACCCGTGGCGCATCGGTGAGTTCTACGGCATGAGCTACTTCTGCGATCCTCGCGGGCAGATGATTAATGTCTCTGACAAGCGTACCGAAGACGATATCGTCATCTCGGACATGGACTTTGACCTGATCCGCGAGGTGCGTAACACGTGGCAGTTCTTCCGTGACCGTCGGCCGGAGACGTACGGACAGATCGTGCAGTTGTGATAGATAAGGACAATGCAGTTTATCAAGGTGGCGTGTTTACACGCCTCATCGCTACCCAATGGGCACAGGATATCCCATGACTACGACACACACTTTTGCAGGACACAAGCTCAGCCTCCCCGTCTGCGACCACAAGCCGGCGCCATATGTCGGGCCATCGAAAGATGAAGTGATCGCGTTGCGTTCGCAGTATGTTTCGCCCGGCGTGCTGACGTATTACAAGCAGCCGATGATGATCGTCGAGGGGCACATGCAGTACCTCTGGGACGAGAAGGGGACGCGGTACCTCGATGTGTTCGCGGGGATCGTGACCGTCAGCGTGGGGCATTGTCATCCAAAGGTCATCGAGAAGGTCCGCAAGCAGAACCAAACGCTGCAACACACGACGACGATTTATCTGAATCCGAACATTGCGCTGTTTGCACAGAAGCTTGCGTCCAAGATGCCTGACGCACCGGACGGCAGCCCACTGGAGCAATCGTACTTTACGAATTCCGGCAGCGAGGCGAATGAGATCGCGGTCCTTTGCAGCCGGGAGCACACGCAGAATATGGATGTTGTTGCTTTACGTAACGGTTATCACGGCGGGACGACGACGCCCATGGGCCTGACGGCTCACGGATCGTGGAAGTTCAAGCAGAACCCGAGCATGCATATCCATCACTCGCATCCGGGGTATTGCTACCGCTGCCCGTACGGCCTGGCGTATCCATCGTGTGACTTGAAGTGTGCACATGATGTGAAGAACGTCATTCAGTACCAGACGCCGGGCCAGATCGCTTGCTTCATCGGCGAGCCGATCCAGGGCGTCGGCGGGACGGTGATGCCGCCAAAGGAATTCTTCCAGATCGTGTACGACATCGTGCGCCAGCACGGCGGTTTGTGTATCGCGGACGAGGTGCAGGGTGGGTTTGGGCGAACCGGTAAATATTACTGGTCGCACCAGAACTTCGATGTGAAGCCCGACATGATCACGATGGCCAAGGGCATCGGCAACGGTGCACCACTCGGCGCGATGACCACGACGGCAGCGATCTCGAAGAACATGGCTAACAAGATCCACTTCAACACCTTCGGCGGCAATCCCGTCAGCATGATCCAGGGGCTCGCGACGCTGGAAGTGATTGATGAAGAAGGCATCCAGGAGAACGCGGACAAGGTGGGTTCGTTTATCAAGGATGGCCTACTCGCACTACAGGAGAAACACGACCTGATCGGCGAAGTGCGAGGACTCGGTCTGATGCTTGGCGTGGAGTTGGTGACGGACCGTAAAGCGAAGACGCCTGCGACCACACAAGCAGCGGGCGTGATGGAGCGCTGCCGTGACCTTGGTTTGATCATTGGTAAGGGCGGATTGTTCGGCAACACGCTGCGCATCAAACCACCGATGTGCATTACCAAGGATGATGCCGAGTTTATGCTTGCCGTGCTGGATCAGGTGCTGGGGGAAGTCGGACAGAAGCGTTAACCACAGAGGCACAGAGTTCTCAGAGAAAACCCTTTGGGAACAGGGATGAACACAGATGAACACGGATTAAGAATGGATAGTTGGATGAAGTGATCGCGGTTTAATTTATCTGTGTTTATCCCTGTCCATCCCTGTTCCACTTCTTCTCTGTGCCTCTGCGATCCTGTGGTTCAAACAAGATATAACAGAATTGGAGATAGCATATGCCTGACCTGAGTGTGATCGTCAACGGCCTGGAAATGCCTAATCCATTTGTGATTGCTTCGGGCCCGCCCGGAACGAATGCGAACGTGATCGGTAAGGCATTTGATGAAGGCTGGGGTGCGGTGGTCGCCAAGACTGTCAGTCTCGATGCTTCCAAGGTGATTAACGTCGCGCCTCGCTACGGCAGGCTCCGCGGTAATGATGGTAAGGATATCTTCGGCTGGGAGAACATCGAGCTTATCTCCGATCGTTCGTTTGATGTATGGATCGATGAGTTCAAGCAGATCAAGGATAAATATCCCGATCGTATTCTGATCGCTTCGATCATGGAGGAGTACAACAAGGACGCGTGGGTTGAGATCGTCGAACGTTGTCAGGATTGCGGTGTCGATGCGTTCGAGTTGAACTTCTCCTGCCCGCATGGTTTGCCTGAGCGCAAGATGGGTGCGGCGATGGGTGAAGACCCGGCGATCCTCGAAGAGGTCTGTGGTTGGGTGATGGAAGCGACGAAGATCCCGGTCTGGGCGAAGATGACGCCAAATATCACGCACATCGAAGACCCGACGCGTGCATCGCTGAAGGCAGGTTGTGACGGGATTGCTGCGATCAATACGATCCGCAGTGTGATCGGTGTGAATCTCGATACGCTCCACCCTGAGCCGAGTGTTGAGGGATACACGACACCGGGCGGGTATTCCTGCAAAGCGGTGCGGCCCATCGCGCTGCGCATGTGCATGGAGATCGCCCAGGTGATCAAGAAAGAATATCCGGGAAGAACGCTATCCGGCATCGGCGGGATAGAAACCGGCGAAGACGCGGCACAGTTTATCCTGCTTGGCAGCGATACCGTGCAGGTCTGCACCGGCGTGATGAAGTTTGGCTATGGCGTAGTCAAACAGATGTGCGACGACCTTGCAGCGTTCATGGATAAGCATGGCTTCAACACGATCGATGACTTCAAGGGCCACAGCCTTCAGTACTTCACAACGCACGCCCACCTGGTCGAGTTGCAGGCGAAAGCCAAAGCGGAAGCCAAAGCCGCAGCTGCAAAAAAGAAGATGGTCGCCGCGGACGAAGAATGGTCGGGCGATGACTTCGTGAAGCAGTCGGATGCGCTGGGGAGTAATTGAGCATTGCACGGGATACGTATTAAAATGTGAATTCTGATCGGCTATTATTGATTAAGCTCAGAAGATTGATTAGGCATGCCGTTTCCTGAAATCACGCCCGTTCGGTGCCCGGTAGCGTACGAACTGCATACGCCGCCGACTATATGGTCGCGCGCTATGTCAGGTAGTTTGATTGTCGATAGTAAACAGATATCTATTGCTGGACCCCAACTAATAGAGTTAAACCCTATAGACGTAAAAGCTTTGAATTATCACAGGTCGCCGGGTCAATTTTATATTGTTTTAGAATCGAATCCGCGTGTTTTTATGACGCCCTATCTATTTAAGATAACAAACTATGCTCGCGTTATAGTCAATTCCAGACTCAACAGGGTCTATACGGCTCTACATCGACACTTTGGTGGTCCGGGTCGTTGTTCGAAGTGTCATTATGATCTTCGTGTTTCGATGCTGCCTTGTCCAGAGTGCGGGGGTATGAGTGTTACCCCCGATGCAAAATACCGAGATTGAAAGTCACATTTAGCGTATTAATTACATCCTACGCGGCCATTTATGATCGCCTTAGCAGCTTGCCGTGCGTCTGATCACCCACAAACTTTCCATCGCGTACTTGGACTTTACCTCGCACGGTGACGGTTTCGGGTCGGCCCTTGATGGCAACGCCTTCGAAGCCGGAGTAGTCGACGTTCATTTCCTGCGATTTGGCGGTAATCGTGCCGCGGTATTCGGGGTCGAAGATGACCAGGTCTGCGTCGGCGCCTTCGGCGATGTCACCCTTATTAGGCAGGTGGAAGATCTTGGCTGTGTTGGTTGATGCGAGTGCGACGAACTGGTTGAGGCTGATCTTGTTTTCGCAAACGCCGTAGGTGTAGAGCAGTTTTACGCGTTCTTCGATAGAGGGGATGCCGTTGGGGATCTTGGTAAAGTCGGAGCCGCGTGCGGGGTGGCCCATATCTTTTTGGCCGACGAAGTCGAACGGGGCGTGGTCGGTTGCGACGGTATCGATCCGGCCGTCGGCCAGCGCTTTCCATAGAAATGCCTGATGTTCTTTTGAGCGGACAGGCGGGCTCATGACATACTTCGCGCCTTCAAAGTCCGGCTTCTGTGCGTAGGTGTCGTCGATGATGAGGTAGGGGATGACGGTTTCGACTTTGACATCCACGCCACGTTTTTGCGCAGCGACCGCGTTTTCAACGGCCGGGCGGTTGCTGGTGTGGACGATGTAACCCTTTGCGCCGGTGCTTTCCAGGAACGTGCAGAAGTGGTGCACGCCGTCAGCCTCGACACTGACAGGTCTCGAAGGCTCGTGCCATTCCGGCCCGAGTTTGCCTTCGGCAACAAGTTCAGCTTGTTTGGATGCGACCAGGTCTGCGTTCTCGCAGTGGGCAGTTACGACGACGCCCAGTTCTTTGGCGAGTTTGAGCGTGTTATAGAGTTCGATATCGGTGACGCCGAACGCGCCTTTGTAAGCCAGGAAGATTTTGAACGATGACATGCCGTCGGCGACGAGTCCGCGCATCTGTTTTTCAACGGATTCATCGTAGCGCGTGACGCCCATGTGGAACGAGTAGTCGCAGGCAGCGCCCGCTTCGGCTTTGGAGTTCCAGAGTTCGAACGCATCGGCGGGTTCTTCGTTACGCGCGGGGCAGCACATTTCAATAAAAGTTGTCGTGCCGCCGACGAGCGCGGCGCGGCTGCCGGAGGCGTGATCGTCCTTGGAGTAGGTCCCCATGAAGGGCAGGTAGATGTGGACGTGTGGATCGATGAAGCCGGGGAAGACGTATTTGCCGGTGGCGTCGATGACTTCAGCGTCGGCGGGGGCTTGAAGTTTCGAACCGATCTGCTTGATGGACTCACCTTCGCAGAGGATGTCGCCTGTGAAGTCGTTGATGGCGGTGATGATTCGGCCGTTCTTGATGAGTAATGACATAACGCACAACCTTTCTGAGTTGTCTTACACAGCCATGCGATTGTGTGCATTCACGGGCTGTGATGCAAGTCTAAACTTCGAGAATCAGGGCGCCAGCCGCTGCAGACGCCATATTTTACGGTCCCCATCCTGCACGTAGCGAAGCCGATCATGCAGGCGGTTGGCCTGGCCCTGCCAGAATTCGACCGACTTGGGCTTGACGCGGTAACCGCCCCAGTGCGGCGGTGTGGGGACGTCCTGGTCTTCGTAACGTTGCTTGGCTTGCTTGAATTGTTCTTGCAGCACTTCCCGGTTTTCGATCACGCTGCTCTGGTTGGATGCCCATGCCCCGAGCTGGCTGTCGCGCGGCCGAGACATGAAGTACGCATCGGTCTCTTCCCGGCTGACTTTTTCGACCGAGCCGCTGATCCGTACAGTGCGTGACAACTGTGGCCAATAGAAAACGAGCGTTGCCTTCGGATTCTCTTCAAGGTCTGCCGCTTTGGCGCTCTGGTAATTGGTGAAAAAGACGAAGCCCTTGTGATCGAAACCCTTGAGCAGCACGACGCGGGCGGAGGGGGTGCCATCCTTGGAGCAGGTTGCCAGTGTCATGGCGTTTGGTTGACGCGCATCACTGCGCCAGGCTTCTTCGAACCACTGCCGGAACTGCTCGATCGGGTCGTCGTGGACATCGTTTTCAAGGAAGGGGGGGTAATCGTAATTTTCTCTGATCGCGTCGATAGACATGGGTGAATACCGGGGGGCCGCGGGTTATCCGGGGGACTTCCGGGGGTTGCCGTTGGGCTTTATGCCCGCCTCTTTGTAGAGCATACTGACTTCGGTTGATGTGAGCATACGCCACTCGCCGATCGCCAGGCCCTTGAGTTTAAGTTTGCCGATGGCGACGCGGTGAAGCGAGCGCACCTTGTGGCCTAGCCGGGCGAGGATACGACGGACCTCGCGGTTCTGGCCTTCCTTGAGCGTGATGCTCAATTTGGTACGGTCGCCACGTTTGCGATCGGTTTCGATGCCGAGGATTTTGACGGTTGCAGCCGCGGCCAGACGAACGTTTGCACCCGCACCACCGGGCTTGCCTTTGTGCGCAAGGTGCATACCTTTACGCAGTTTGGCGACGTCGTCCTCGGTCAGCCTGCCCTGAACCGTTACATGGTAGCGCTTGGAGACTTCAAAACTGGGGTGGGTCAGACGATGGGTCAGGTCACCGTCATTGGTCAACAGGATCAGGCCCGTGGATTCGGAGTCCAGTCGACCCACGGGATACAGGCGGTCGTTGATCGGGATGTCGATCAGGTCGATCACGCGCTTGCGGCCGTCGGGATCGTCGTTTGTGCTGATGACCCGCTTGGGTTTGTTGACCATGATGTAGGTCTTAGCAGCGCTTCGGCGTTGCTTGCGAGGTTTGCGGATGGGTTCGCCATCGACAGTGATCTTGTCGGTGGCAGGGTCGACCCACGCGGGCAGTTTCTTGACGACTTGGCCGTTAACCTTGACCCGGCCCTGCAGGATGAGTTCTTCGCTATCACGACGCGATGCAACGCCCGCATCTGCCATGGCTTTGTGCAGACGGACGCCGCGATCCGGGTCGGTGGCCGGCGTGGATTTGGTTTTAGGTTGTGGTTTACGTTTCGGCATCGGTTGAATCATAGGAGCGTGCGCTGAGCCGTTATCGGCTTATTCAGGCAAACCCATCCTGTTGGTACTAATTGTCGAATTCGTCGCCCTTGAAAGTGGAGCCGAGGTAGAGTTTACGGACTTGTTCATCGTTGATGATCTGCTTGGGCGTGCCTTCAGCGAACACACTGCCTTCGAAAATCACATAAGCCCGATCGACGATCTCGAGCGTCCGCTGCACGTTGTGATCGGTAACAAGCACGGAGATGCCGGCATCGCGCAGGCGGCGGATCTCGATCTGTAACTCCTCGACGGCGACGGGGTCCACGCCGGAGAACGGCTCATCCAGGAGGATCAACGTCGGCTCGGTGATCAGGGCGCGTGCGATTTCAAGTTTGCGTTTTTCACCACCGGAGCAGAGCCGGGCGTGTTGCTTGCGGATCTTGGTCAGATCGAACTGGGCCATCAGTTCCTCGGCCCGTTTCTTGCGCTGGGCGCGGGTCAACCGGCGTGTTTCGAGGATGGCCATGAGGTTCTGCTCGACGGTCAGCCTTTGGAAGATACTGGGCTCTTGTGATAGGTACCCCAGACCTCGCTGGGCCCGCTGATACATGGGCAGCTTGGTGACTTCCTGGCCGTTGAAGATCACCTCGCCCCGGTCGGGGGTGATCATGCCGATCGTCATGCGGAAGCTGGTGGTTTTACCCGCCCCGTTCCGCCCCAGCAGGCCGACGATTTCGCCTTCCGAGACGTGGTAGGACACATCATTGACGACGGTCCGCCCGCTGTAAGTCTTGACCAGATTGTTCGCTTTGAGAATAAACACAGACCCGTAGGATACCGCGATCCGGCGGTTCAGGCACGTGGGCAGGCTAGAGGGCATACCGGATCGGCTCGGGGCTGGTATGATGTGCGTATGCGTGCCGTGTACATGTGGTTGTGGCATCTGATCCCGGGGAACCCGATGGTGGTCCGGATCGTGCAGGGTGGGTCGCAGCGGACCCAGCATCTGTGGGTGCGCATGGGCTATCTCGGGGCGCTGGTGCTGCTGATGCTTATCGGTCTGCTTCGGCCCGGCAGCGGCATGGGTGGGGAAATGAGCCTGACGGACCTCGCCAAGAGCGGTACGTGGGTGTTCGCGATCATCAGCTACGGGCAGATCGTGCTGGTCTGTCTGCTATCGCCACTTTTTATGGCTGCGGCGATCGGGCAGGAGCGAGCCGGGCAGACGTACAACATCCTGCTGACGACGCCGCTATCCAATCTTCAGATTGTTTTGGGGTCGCTATTCGGCAGGTTGTTCTTCATCCTGGCGCTGCTTCTGAGCGGCTTGCCGTTGTATGCGGTGTTGCTGATCTTCGGTGGCGTGCCGGTGTGGTCGGTCGTGGTCAGTTTCTCTGTCGCGGCGTGCACAGCCATGATCGTGGGCACCGTGGCGGTGACGATGTCTGTATTGCGGGTGGGTGGGCGCAAGGCAGTCTTCAGCTTTGTGATCATCATCGCGGCGTACCTGATCGGCGCGTATCTGCTGGATGTGGGATTGTTGCGGAAGTTCGATCCGAACAAGAACACCACCTGGCTGACGGGGCTTCATCCGTTACTGGTGCTCGAGGCATCGCTGAACAGTGCGAACTACCAGCCGCCGGCCCCTGAGACGTTGATGGATTACCCGGCGGTGATCCGCTTCTACCTCTCAAAACCGTTTGCTGCTTTTGCGACGATCACCACGCTGCTGAGTGTTGTCCAGATCCTGTTCTGTGCGGTTCTGCTACGTCGGATCGGGCAGGGCGAGTGGGTGTTCATTCGGTGGCTGAAGGAGCAATTGCGTCTGCCTGTTGAATCCGGCGGAGAGCGGCGGCGGCCGGCGCGTGAAGTCTGGGCCAACCCGATCGCCTGGCGTGAAGCGGCGACGCGCGGTCGGGGTGTCGCTGGATTTTTTGCTCGCACAGGATTTACCGTCATCGGCCTGCTGCTGGGGGTGATGTTGATCTTCCTGCATCACATCGACATGCTTCCGAAGTTGCCGAATACCTCGTCGGCGGAGATGTTCCAGCGATCGCTGTTTGCGTTACTGTTGCTGGAAGTATCCGTCATCACGCTGGTGGCTTTGTATATGAGCGCCGGTTGTGTAAGCCGGGAGCGAGAGGATGGCACGCTGGATCTTTTACTTACAACACCCACCTCACCGAGGCAGTACATCTGGGGCAAGCTGCGCGGGCTGGTCAGTTTTCTGTCTCTGCTGCTGGCCGCGCCGATCATCACCGTTTTCTTAGCCAGCCTGTACGCGGTACTCGGTCATTATGTGTTTGAGTGGGACCAGGCAACGGTGCGCGTTGCTGCTGTGACACATGGCGGGACGACTGCCGTGCGTTATCCGTTATTGATGTTGCCCGAGGCATTTTTGCTCTACCTGTTCATGCTCGTGCCTTTCGTGGCCGCGTGTGTGATGATCGGGATGTATTTCTCGATCCGCGCCAAGGGTGTGCTTGGTGCGGTCGTGCCATCGGTCGGCATCATCGGCGGCTTGGCGCTGGTGATGGGATTGTGCGGCGTCAGTGCTGCGAGCAACATCCCGCTTGTCGGGCCTGTGATGAACGGCCTGAGCCCGGTGACGAATCTGCTGATGATCGTAGACCCCTGGAACAGTGTTGCTAACTTCATCGATAATCCCGGCGCGGGACGTGTCTCACTCGTCTTTGCTTCCCTGATCACAACTGCCATTTATGCCGGCTTTGTCTGGGCGATGTTGCAGTCGATGGTCAAGGGATTCGACCACACGGTGCGGCGGCTCAGCGGGACGGGATGATGTAGATGTTCAATGTTCGATGTGGGATGTTCAATCGGGGGCCTCACATCCCGGTATGATTCCCTGCACCCCACACCCCAATCTCGCCTATAATATGGTGTTTCACCCGACCCAAGGAGCCGACCATGCTCTGGCAGCCGCCTTTGCCTGATAAGTACAGTGAAATGACCGACGAACAACTCGTCTGGGCGATCGCTGCGCGGCGGGCGGAACTGGGCAAGGACCTGGTCATCCTGGGTCATCACTATCAGCAGGATGAGGTGATCCAGTTTGCCGACTTTACGGGCGACAGCTTCAAGCTCAGCCAGCTTGCAGCCGAGCGCGTGAAGGAGACCGGCGCGAAGTATGTCATCTTCGCCGGCGTTCACTTCATGGCGGAGACGGCGGACATCCTCACCGATGAAAACGTGCAGGTGATATTGCCGGACCTCGGTGCGGGTTGTTCTATGGCGGATATGGCCGACTACGAGCAGACGGTGGATGCGTGGGAGCAACTGGTCTCGCTCTATGACAAGTCGGGCAAGAAAGTGCGGATCATCCCGATCTGCTACATGAATTCGACGGCCGCAATCAAGGCGTTCTGCGGCGAGCACGGCGGGGCGGTCTGCACGAGCAGCAACTGCGACCGCATTTTTGAGTGGGCGCTTGCCGGCGGTGATACGCCTTTAGTTGAAAGCGAAGAAGTTAAGATTCTGTTCCTGCCCGACCAGCATCTGGGGCGCAACACGGCCGCGCAGATGGGGGCGGATGTTACGACCGCCTGTTGCGTCTGGGACCCACACGATCCGGATATCCTCGGCGGCAACGTTGAAGAGACGTTGCTGAACGCGACCTACATCCTCTGGAAGGGGCATTGCTCGGTGCACATGCTCTTCCGGCCGGAGCACGTCGATCAGGCACGCGCCGAGCAGCCGAACATTCATGTGATCACACACCCCGAGTGTCGGTATGAGGTTTGCCAGAAGGCGGACTCCACCGGCTCGACCGAAGGTATCATCAAGGCGATTGAGAATGCGGAAGCGGGCACGTACTGGGCCATCGGCACGGAAGTCCACCTTGTGAACCGCGTGGCAAATGAAGCGAAAAAACGCGGCGTGCACGTCCGGATGCTTTCGGAGTGTCAGTGTCTATGCACGACGATGTACCGCATCGATATGCCGCACCTGCTGTTTGTGCTGGATAATCTTGCCGAAGGCAAGGTGATTAATCGGATTACGGTTCATCCTGAAGCGCGTAAACAAGCAGTCCTCTCGCTTCAGCGGATGCTGGATATCACAGCGGCAGGCAAAAGCAGCAGCAAGTCACTGCGGGTTTGAGCATGAAACCTTCCGGACGAAAAAAGCTCTACATATTGCTGGCGATGCTGATCGCTATCGGTGGTTTAGCTTTTGGGTATCGCGTCTTTTCACGTGCTCAGGCTATACAAATCACGCAGGAATGGGCCCGTGTCGATCTGTTGCCTGCCTCGGTTACATCGATAAACGTTGATGTTAGAGGGGGTATGTTCACACGTGAGTTTGTCATATCGTTTGAAGCGCCGCGCGAAGATATCGAAGCCTGGCTCGCTTCATCTAAAGGGACCAGGGATGCTACTGTTGAAGTGGAGCATGGTTCACGCGTCTATCAGATACAACCCGGCGGCGGTGCGCAGTTTGCAGAAGTCAGGGTGGATGAAAGCGGCATGAAAGTCACGATACGTGTGTATTGGAGTTGATTGTGACTCGTGCCAATCAGTCATCATTCCCATGTTCGAGATATGCTTCGAGTATAAGCGGGCGGTGGTCGGATAGCGTTGTCCAGCCTGCCTCACACTTTGCGCCCCAGATCTTTGGCCCGAGCCAGATATGGTCCAGTTGCAGTACCGGCATTGGCACAGGCCAGGTCGGTTTGTAACCATTGCCACAGGTGTCGAACGCGTTGGTGTATCGATCGCGAAGCACATCCATCGCAACCGAATCACCCGGCGTATTGAAGTCCCCCATGATGATGTCCGGTGACTTGCCGGATTGGTCAAGTTGATTCATCAGCTCATCAATGGCCGCCTTGCGTGAGAGAAAGACATTCGCGTCGAAGTCAACGACAGCGACCGTCAGTGGCTGTTCATGAATGACAACCTCAGCGATCAACACTTTGCCTCTGCCGGGCAATATGTGCATCTGACTGCTGTTGATCGTTCCTTTCGTCAAGATAACCAACCCCGCATGTAAACGGCTTGAGTTATAGTCCGGCAGTGCGTTGTCCCAAGCAGCGTTGTTGTCATCTCGACCACGAGCGCCGCCTTCGACGATGCCGATCAGATCCGCCTGGTAGTTATTGGCAGCATCCGCGGCCGCTCTCAAGCCCTGCACGCTGCCGCGGGCCGGATTCCAGAACAACACACGAAGGTTCGTTGCCTTGATCTCTCTACTGCGATAGACGTAACACTGATCAAACGTCAGGTAACCCGAAAAGAGTGTGATGATGAGGAAACCGACAGTTAATTTCCAGCGTCGGCGAATGAGCCAACCCGCGGTAGAAAAAAGACCACCTAACGTCAGCATCATCAGTGGAGTTGCATAATACAGGATTGAAATAACAGGCAAGCGATCTCGGATGGTCATGCGTACTGCCAGGCCCAGCACGGTCATGATGCTGGCAAACCACAGGACGCCGACAAGAAGCCGGGTAATGCGTCGCCACCTGGTTTTCTTTGGTTCTGACATCGAGGTAACTACGGCCGGCACAACACAAAGGTTCCCGGGAGCAGACTGATTATCATCAATTACACGCTGAGAGACGCTTCATAGCTCAACGCCTGCTCATAACGTTTGCGGATCGGTTCGACGACCTGTGCGATGAAGGCTTCCACCTGCTGCGGCGCCCGGCCGACGAATTGCGACGGTTCTAACGCGGCGTTCAGGTCGACATCCTTGAAGGCAGGCTCATCACGCAGCCGATCCAGCAGATCGTTTGATGCTCCCTCGGCCTTGACGCGCTGGGCCGCTGCCTGGCTGTGCGTGCGGATCACTTCGTGCAGCTCCTGTCGATCGCCACCGGCCTGCACAGCAGCCATCAGGATGTTTTCGGTTGCCATGAAAGGTAGTTCCGCAGCGAGGTTCGCGGCGATCGTCTTTTCGTAGACGACCAGGCCGGAGGTAACGTTAACAAGTAATTCAAGGACGCCGTCGAGCGCGAGGAACGGTTCGGGCAGCGTCAGTCGGCGGGCGCTGGAATCGTCAAGCGTGCGTTCGAGCCATTGCTCCGCAGCGGTGACGAAAGGTGTCTGAGTCATACCGATGACAAAGCGTGATAGCCCGCAGATCCGCTCGCAGCGCATCGGGTTACGCTTGTATGCCATCGCGGATGAGCCGATCTGGTTCTTCTCGAAGGGCTCTTCGATTTCTTTTCGGTTGGCGAGCAGGCGGACATCGGTAGCGAATTTTTGAGCAGCACTGGCAACCGCTGCCAGGCTGGCGACGACCATGCCATCAACGACACGTGGATACGTTTGGCCTGTCACCGCGAAGCGTTTGTCTATCGACCAACCCATCTTTTCAGTGACAAGACGATCGAGTTTCTCGACCTTGTCATGAGCAACGGGTGTGTTGCCGCCGAAGAGCGCGAGGAAAGATGCCTGTGTGCCGGTTGTACCTTTCACGCCTCGGAAGCGTAGCGATGCAATCCGATGTTCGACTTCTTCTAAGGCCAGCGCCAGGTCCTGCGCCCAACCCGCCGCACGTTTACCGACGGTCGTCGGCTGGGCCGGTTGGAAGTGGGTGAAACCGAGCGTGGGCAGGTCTTTGTACTTAAGCGCAAACTTGCTCAGTCGATCGATAGCGACCGCCAACTTCTCGGCAATGATGGTCAGTGCGTCGCGCGTCTGGATCAGTTCGGTGTTGCAGTTGACGAACTGGCTGGTCGCGCCGAGGTGGATGATCGGCCGGGCTTTGGGGGCAGCATCACCGAGCGTGTGGACATGGGCCATCACGTCGTGACGCAGTTTCATCTCGTACTCAGCCGCCTTGGCGTAGTCGATGTCTTCTAGATGAGCACGCAGTTCCGCGACTTGCTCCTCGCTGATCTCCAGACCCAACTCTCGCTCCGCCTCAGCCAGGGCGAGCCACAACCGGCGCCAGGTGCTGAAGCGGAAGCGAGGGGACCAGATGGCCTGCATCTTCGGCGAGGCGTTACGGCTGGCTAGCGGGGAGACATAGCGTAGGTCGGCATCCATGTTTTTGTCCGTGGGCTGAATTTGAGGCTTTTTATAAGACGCTGTGGGGTTGACCCTATGGCTTTGAGTAGCCATAGTACACGCTTGGATTCAGGGAGGCACGCCCGAACGGAACTACTGTCCAATACGGGACGTAAGACCCTTGGCCATCGGACCTTGACGATTGATCGACCGCACCCGATTTCACCCCACGGACCCCGACCACATGACCCCTACGGCTGAACAGGCTCTGATCGCCAAGGCCCGCAAAGGGGACCGCCAGGCTCTTGGTGAGTTGCTTATGGCCCACCAGGACCGGCTGTACAGCGTCTGTCTGCGGATGCTCAGCCATCCGGACGATGCGGCCGAGGTCTGTCAGGACGTGCTGCTGAAGATCGTGCAAGGCATCGGCCGATTCCGTGGCGAATCGGGTCTGGCGACGTGGATGACGCGTATCGCGATGAATCAGTCCATCTCACATCTGCGAAAACGCAGGCTTCGCAGGACTGTCAGCCTTGACCAGGCCACACAGACCGACTTCCAGGGCGATCAGGCCACAGCACTTCGCCATCAGTTGGCCGATTTCAGTGAACCCGGACCCGAGCAAAGCGTCCAAGAAGGGGAGATGCTGGAAAAGCTCCAACAGGCGCTGGCGAACCTCGATGACGACTTCAGGGCGGTGCTGGTACTACGGGACATCGAGCAGATGGATTATGCTCAGATCAGCCAGACGCTGGATATACCCGTCGGCACGGTTAAGAGCCGGCTGTTCAGGGCAAGGCTGGCATTACGAAAGGAAGTTGACCGACTATGTGGTAAGGACGGTCAAGTAGATTCAATCGCATCCGGGGGAAGTTCCGGGGGAAGTTCCGAGGAGAAATCCGGGGGGGCATCCGGGGGGACGTCCGGCGGATATCCGGGGGCCGGGGGGGAGGTGTACCGTGACTGATCGATACAACCAAGACCTGATCCTCGGCTACATCGAGGGTGAACTGGACGACGCGGAACGTGAAGCGTTTGAAGCCACCCTCGCTGAAGATCATGAACTGCGCAGCCTCGTCACCCAGATGAAGCTGGACCGCGAACGCCTGCGCAGCCTGGGTCGGTCCGTGGCCCCGCTCGGGTTGATCGACCAGGTCATCCAGACGCAGGAACGGGCCGAGTTGCTGGGCGATCCTGAGGCCCCCGAGCCTTTGACGATCCCTGTGAATCCGCGCCGGTTCCGTCGAGCACTGATGTACTCCGGCATCGCGGCGGTGTTGCTGCTCAGCGCCGCTGTGGTGGTGCCGACGTTGATGCCCTCCGGCCTGCTGACACATCCCGACCCGCCACTTGCTAAAAGCCTAACGCCGACTGATGCGGACGGAGAATCAACTGACCTCTCTGATTCAACGTTTGCGCTAGCCGATGAAGAAGAATCGGTCGCTCTTGAAGATGAAGCGAAAAAGGCTGCCGAAGCGGATGAACCAACCGAGACGGTAGTTGCTATTGCTGCTGATGTGGCGGCCGGTTCAGAGTCGGCGCAGCCGGAAACATTTACCGGATCGGTCCCGCCAACGATGGCCGATGCACGTAATGAGACCGAGCCTGCTGATTCTGAATCAGAAGAACCGGGTCGTGCTGAAACCGAGTTAGTGTCAGCGGAGCCGAGCGATACGACTGCAATTGAACCAGACCAACCAGAGACGGATTTGCCGGCTGGTGCTGATCCGACTGTCACGACCGTTGCGGTCGCGAAGCAACCGGAGGATGATGCGCAAGTCCCTATTTCGGCTATCGCCGATGCTACGGAAACCAAACAACCTGAACAAGAAGCTGAAGCAGCCGAACCCGTGCTGATCGCCGATGCGACAGGCGCGGATCGGTCAGACCAAACAAAGGCGGCTGCTATCAATCCATTCCTGGGATACAGCGATGAAGACGATACCGCCAGGATCAGCCAGAGCACGCAGATCCTGGTCAATACCGTGAGTCCGACGCTTGCCAGCCGCCAGATCCGTGATTGGGCGATGTCCAACAGTGTGCGCGTTGAGCAGGACCCTGCCGATAACGCAATGATGAGCAGAGCGGGAGCAAGTGGCGGCGCTGGTGGGCCTGTCACCGAGTCGCAACTCGTCATCGAGATCAAGCAGGAACAGTTACCTGAATTTTTGACATTCCTGAATAGCAGCCCCAGTCAGCAGGCGGAACTTGTCGCTCTGGCGGACGGTGACAACACAAATAAACGTGTAGCTGCTGCTGAGGACGCAGAATCCGACAATGAACCCAAGGCACTGTCGAACCGACGTGTGGATAGCAGCCACTGGCCCGGCACTACGGGGATTGCTAGTGCGATGACATCCAACAACACCCCGCCCGCACCTCGCGCGATTCAATCGAATACCGATGAGCAGGAAAAGACCGAGTCGGCCGACAATCAATCGCAACCCGCTCAACCGTTTGATTGGTCGCATCTACTGGACAATATCACGACACAGCCCTTGAAACCCCATACACCACTGCTTCAAGAGCAGCCCGGTTCGCGTTTGCGTTTGCAGGTATTGATCCACCAGGTGGCGGAAGATGAAGTGGGTACGCGGGATGTCGAGGAAGACAGCAATTGATATTGTCGTTGATACTTTGTCAACAATAATCCAAGCGGACGAATATTGATACCTAATTTGCAGCCTCTTCCTCTTCCGAGAAGTAATCTTTCATTGCACCGCCTTCGAGCGTCCATTTAGTTGGAATCTGCTTGAAGTATATCCAGGTAATTTCATCGAAGTTCGTTTGATCTTCTTCGACATGTATAAAACTCACGTGGCCATCCACAAACGTCAGATTGATTTTATTCTGTCGGTCGTGGAAGTCCGCTTCGTACCGCGGATCATTTGTCGCGTAATACCACTGTGGGTCTCCTGCGAGAATAAGTTTTGAAGTACTGACTTGGATGTCGGACAGGTGAATTCCCTCCCAATACTTGTCATCGTCATGAACGGCCTGTTGCAGGATGACGAGATTACCCATGTAGCAATTGCCAAAAAACTCATAGGTCGTGTAAACCCTTCCACTCGTTGAACCTTGTGTAACGTAGCCACCGGCCAGTTTACGTATGGGTCTTTCGGCTGGACAACGAAACATTTCGGGGTCACTTGTGTACGGGGTTAATGCCCGATCGGGCGGGTCTGGCACCCACCAATCAGGATTGCCGCCATACTTCCATTGCAGGTTGTATCCCTGAGGCATCACCGGGTATGCCTCGTTGTGATCCATCAGAAACATCTCCCACTGCATGCTGATCTGTCTCTGGTTGGAAGCGCAGACCGCTACTTTCGCACTACTACGTGCGCTCGCCAGCGCGGGTAGCAGGATGCCAACCAACAAGGCGATGATGCCAATCACAACAAGTAATTCGATCAGCGTGAACGCGGGACAACGGGCGCAACCGAAACCCCCGCGTCGAATCCTCTCGGATCGGACTTGATCGTATGGGGTTGGCCAAGGCGTGGACATGTGGCTGACTTCTCCGAAACACTCCATCCTCTCGGGATAGGCTATCACCGTACCGGTTCAGATGAATCGACTTACAATCATGTGTGTTCCATGTCAGGGCGGTCGTGATGCCGACATCGGCGTAACGTGCAATTGGCCCGATCAATAACCAGAGCCCGCCGCCGGCATCCACGGCAGATCCGCCGTAACACCCCACTGCGTATAATTTTACCCCCACTATGGGCACGATCAAGCGTTTTCAGCTAATCATTATTAGCCATGTACTCTTAATATGTTAGGGAGAAGAAACTTCGTGGCGGATCTTCCTGAGAACGTGACCAGAATCCGCTACCATTCGGTATAAACAACCTTATCCGTATTTGCCCAGACCCTACACCCTAAACCCCAAACCCTACACCCCACCCATGCCCTACACACCCGCTGACAACCGTTACCAATCCATGACTTACCGCCGCTGCGGCCATAGCGGCCTGAAGCTGCCGGCCATCTCGCTGGGGCTCTGGCACAACTTCGGGGATGTCGATCCCTACGACGAGGCCAAGGCGATGATTCACCGGGCCTTCGACTTGGGGATCACCCACTTCGACCTTGCCAACAACTACGGGCCGTCGGCCGGCTCGGCGGAAACCAACTTCGGCAAGATCCTCAAGGAGGGGATCGGCACTCACCGCGACGAGATGATTATCTCCAGCAAGGCCGGGTACTACATGTGGCCCGGGCCCTACGGCGAATGGGGCTCACGCAAGTACATGATCGCCAGTTGCGACCAGAGCCTCAAACGTATGGGACTCGACTACGTCGACATTTTCTACAGCCATCGGCCTGATCCGGATACGCCGATCGAAGAAACAATGGGCGCGCTGGACCAGATCGTGCGTTCGGGCAAAGCGCTGTATGCGGGGATATCTTCTTACCAGCCCGACTATACGCGGCGGGCGGTGGAAGTGTTGCGTGAGTTGGGTACACCATGCCTGATTCATCAGCCGTCCTACAGCATGTTCAACCGATGGGTCGAGGATGGCCTGCTTGAAACGCTTGATGATGAAGGCATCGGCGCGATTGTTTTCTGCCCGCTTGCGCAAGGCCTGCTTACGAATAAGTACATCAACGGTGTGCCGGAGGATTCACGGGCAGCCAAGTCGCACGGCTTCCTGAAAAAAGAACACATCACCGACGACAAGATCACGAAGATCAAGGCATTGAACGAGCTGGCGCAACAACGCGGCCAGAGCCTCGCTCAACTCGCGCTCGTCTGGGTATTGCGCCATGAGACAGTGACATCTGCACTGATCGGCGCGAGCAAGGTCAGCCAGATCGAAGACTGTGTCGCCGCATTGGATAACTCAACACTCTCCAAGGAAGAACTCGATCAGATCGAGTCGATTCTAAAAGACTGATTTATTTTGTTTCATTTGTTACTTACCTGATCTTTAACAAATCAATCATCATGCGCGCAAGGCGGTATCCACAGCCTGTATGAAGTAACAATGTTACTTCCCGGGCGCGGTATACTGGCTGATTTGTGTTTTGGTTAATTTACGATGACAAGTTGCACGACCCGCTTGGGTGAGGTTCAGATCATGAAGACAATCGTAATGATTCTGGTTTGTGTATTAGTGACATCACTTGTCGGTTGCAGCAGTTCACAGCATGCAAAGCGTATGGAGCCCGATTGGGATGCAGCGTGCGAACGTGAAGCACCTTTTGTGAAACGGCCCTTCATTGTGATGGAAGACGGGCGATGGCTCGGTAACGGCATCTGCTACGGCCCGCACCGTGACGGGCAATCTCCCGACGGTGCATCACCGACCCGTGAACAACTGCTCGAAGACCTGCTGATCCTCAGCAAGCATTGGCAGATGCTGCGTATGTACGGCTCGCAGGACGTTACCGAAGATGTGCTGCAACTGATCCGCGAGCACGACATCGATATGAAAGTGGTTGTGGGTGCATGGATCGCAACCGAAGCGAGGGTTAACGAAGCCGGGGAGATTGTTGAAAGTTTCCCCGAGACGAAGGCGGCGAATCGGGCGGAGGTCGCGACCGCGATCCGTTTAGCGAATGAGTATCCGGATGTGGTGGCGGCGGTGACCGTGGGCAATGAGACGCATGTCTCCTGGTCGTTCCACAAGGTCCGTACGCCGGTGCTGGTGGGTTACATCCGTCGGGTTCGAGCAAATACAACGGTGCCGGTCAGCACGGCCGATGTCTTCAGCTATTGGGCGAGGCCTGAAAGTAAAGCGCTTGCCGACGAGGTCGACTTCATCGTCACGCACATCTACGCCATGTGGAACGGCCAACAATTAGAGCAGGCCATGGACTGGACGCGCGAGCAATATGAAGTCAACGTGCTTGCTCATCCCGATCACAAGTTTGTCATAGGCGAAGCCGGCTGGGCGACTCAGATCCACAAAGACGGAGAGGATGGCAAGTACATCAAAGGCGACGCCGGCGAAGATAGCCAGGAAGCTTTCTATTCAGAATTTGTAGAGTGGACAAGGCACATGAAGATCCCGTACTTCTACTTTGAAGCGTTCGATGAAAAGTGGAAGGGTGGCGATCACCCGGACGGTGCGGAGAAGCACTGGGGGCTCTACAATTCAGACCGCACACCGAAGAAAGCGATCGCTGCTGAAGAGTAGTATTCGGCAGTGATCGCCTTGATTAGATCAATTTGCAGATTTAATGACCGTCATTCCCGCGCACGCGGGAATCCACGCGCACAATCAATCCGTCAACGTGGATCCCCGCCTGCGCGGGGATGACATCAAACAGAGAGATTAGCTCAAAATAGAAACGGCGTATGCTATTCCAATGCGTTGTCTGATTCAGTCTTCCACGCTTCTTTCTGATACACACGCACATAATCAATATCGAAGAATTGTGGGAACACGGTGTTGTCATCCGGGTCGCCGTCGAACCAGCCGCCAACCGCGGTGTTAAGAATGACACACATCGGTGTGTTCAGTTCGGGTATCTTGTCGTGGCCGACGCGGTAGTACTCGACGCCGTCGACAAAGAAGGCGACATCCTTCGGCGACCACTCCGCCGCGTAGATATGGAAGTCCTTCGCCCACTCGATGGGTTTGCCGTTCTCGTCATTAGCTTGATGCACCGCCCAGACGTGTTTGTGCTGGCGGTTTTCATCTGAAAAGTGGATCGCGCAACTGACATCATGCGATCGGCTGCCGCCGTGCTCCATGATGTCGATCTCACCGTTGTGAGGCCAGTGGCCCTCGCGCGGCAACAGCCAGATCGCCGGCCAGATACCTTTGGTCGTGGGTATCTTCGCACGCACTTCAAATCGGCCGTACTTCTGGGTGAACCAGCTTTCGAGCCGGGCCGAGCGATAGTTCTTGCCTTCATACGGCTCGTTCGTGGCGGTAATGCGTAACACGCCATCGACCACAGTCGCCTGTTCAGGAAGATAATACTGCTTCTCTTCGTTGTGACTGTTCTTGCGCGTCAGTACTTCCCACTTCTCGGTATCGACAGCCGATCCGTCGAATTCATCATGGAACGTCAGCGTCCAGCCCGGGCGTTGCAACTCATCCGGCGTAGCTGCCTGACAAGCGGTGGCACAGCCCGCCACGGCACAAGACACCAATGCGGCCGTAGCACTTCGCTTTACTTTCGACATATCTGATTTACCTCTATCGGTCGGCAAGATCGGAGGGTGGATCTGCACGGACATTACGTTTAAGTATTTCACCACGCTTGGCATTACCCGAGTGACCGTCCGTGTACAACAGGTTTACCGATCCGTCGCTGCCGGCGTGGCGATACCGGAGGTCACCCTGACCGGCGCGTGGGCCGGTATAACGCGGGTCTGTGCTGAACCGTGGCCCGTCTTTGATCACGCGATCGTTGTATTGATAATCGGCCGAGTAATATTCGCTTTTTTCATTGGCGCCGAACGCGTCGAGCCGGTCCAATCCTGAATAACTGTCACCATAGTTGTTGGCCGTCAGCATCTGTGATGCATCGCCGATCATCATGGTCTCGGTCGTGCGTACGAGATCATTCGTGTTATAGACTTTCAAACCCGCAGCGGTCGACCATGGGAAGACCGGCATAAACAACAGGTTCGCACCGTAATGTAGCCTGCCGCCGTCGACCAACGCTTCCGGGCAGGTGAGTACCTTTGTCTGGTGCTGATACTCTGCATCCTGATACGTGTCTTTCCCCGATTGTGACAGGTAGGCATTGATCATCACCGCCCAGTCAGAGCCTTGAGCCCCGTCCATATAGGCCGGTGGGAACAGGTCCTGGTTCTCGTAGCTGTACGCCCAGATACCGATGCCGATCTGCCGGAGGTTGTTCTGGCAGATCATCGATCGTGCGGTGCGTCTTGCGGCGCTTAGTGCCGGCAGCAGGATACCTACCAATAGCGCGATGATGGAAATAACGACCAGCAGTTCGATCAGTGTGAAACCTTTGCGTTTGTCAGACATGATTCCGTCCCGATATGGATTGGTTGACCGCCCAATATCACAACCACACCGTCGCCCGGTTCTGTCAACTCACCCCGGATTGATTTTACTCATCACGCACCACGATGAACTACGCACGACGGCGTAACATCGCCAGGCTACCAAGACCGATCACCGCCAGGGTGCCCGGTTCCGGGATAGCGCTGCCGGATGGCGGCGTGCCTTCATTCCAGTGATTCAAAATGATGTCCAGGTCATCCAGGCCGACAAATCCGTCTTCGTTGATATCGCCTTCGAGGATGTAGGTTGTCCCGCCTGTCAGTGCGATGTTGTCAAACGTCAGGTCCATCCACAGCCCAGGGTCGTTGTTAGTGAATGTGCCTTGCAGGTGGAACGAGACAAGGCTGGAGATATCCAGGCCGGCAATAGAACCAGCAACGTTGTCCTGGCTCCAATCGTCGAGGTCCAGCGATAGGATCTGGTCATCACCAACCAGCAGATCGGTGAAGTGATACACACGCTCTGTGCCGTCGGCATCAATCAGCACGACATTGAATTCATCTGCGACATTGCCCGAGTTGACATCGAGTGCGACCTCGAGTGTTGTTTGGCCTGTGGCGTCGAGCGGTTCACCGAGGTTTATCCAACCACCACCGAAGTCGCCCGCCTGCACACGCAGGTCGTCGGAACCCGAAGTGATCGTGCCGACGCTCCAGTTGTTGTACGTCCCATTGAGGCTGACATTGTTAAAGTCACTGAGAACGACACTGGTTACAACAGCAGGGGGCGTTCCCTGATTCCACTCGTTGAGGACGATGTCCAGGTCGTCAAGCCCGACAAAACCGTCACCGGTGATATCGCCCGGAATGGCCGTCCTTTTCTGCCAATAACGGACGTAATCCACTTCCATCGTCTGGGGCCAGACGGTCGAGCCGTCCGGGTCGCCGCCGAAGTCCCCGCCGATGGCGAGGTTGATGATCAGACTCATCGGTCCATCCGGCACAGGGACGCGCGAACTGTTGACGACCCAGTAAAGATTGTCATCAACATAGAAACGCATGACGCTCTCTTCCCACTCAACCGCGTAAGTGTGGAAGCTGTCATGGAAGTTCACCGGCACGCCGCCTTCGGTCGCGCTGTATTCGTTCCAGACGTACTGATGGGCACTGACACTTTCACCATAATGGAACGCGCTGCTGACAACATAGGGATTGCTGCCGCGGTTTTCCATGATGTCGATCTCGCCACCAACGGGCCAGTCCTCGTAGCGGGGTAGCAGCCAGATCGCGGGCCACATGCCCTGCGTGGTCGGTAAATTAGCGCGGACCTCCCACCGGCCGTAGGTGTATTCATCCCACGTGCGGATCAGACCCGAACGATACTGCTTGTTAGCGATCGGCTGATTCGTCGCGGTAATGGTCATCAGGCCGTTGGCGACCGAAATCTGGTCGTCCAGGTAGTACTGCTTCTCGTTGTTGTAGCTGTCTTGGCGGTTGAGGGCCTCCCAGTCGCTTGTATTCAGCGAGGTGCCATCGAATTCGTCGTTCCAGACCAGGTCCCAACCGGGCAGGTCGGTGGCATCACCACGCACTGAACCAGCCATGAATGCGCTGGCTGTACAGGTGAGTACCGCGATCAGCCCTTTTGTTGATTTAAACGTGGTCATGGAAAACTCCTGATTCCAAGTAGTAAGTATAAAAGTAGGTGTGTTGCGCTATCTGTCCTGCAGGTCGGCTAATAGTCGACACGTTACTTCTTTGTGCTTCCCCATGCACCGAAGTCGTACTCAATAGTGCCGCCGGGGATACTGACTTTGCTGCCATTACTATTTAAACCGAATTTCCCGTTGCCGAGTGAGCGGCGTAATCCATTAGGTGCTGCGGCATACCACTCCTGTGCTTCAGGATTGTCCTGCTCACCATCACCTTCAAAGGAAGCGGTGCTACCGTCATAAGCGGTGAAGTTACCCCTATCACCGTTGTGCCATTGGCCGACACGGTCGTCCCAGGCGTGTTGCGAGTCGTAGTTGGAGTTGTTGTTTGAGGAGAATTCCGGGTCTTCTTCGATTAACAAGGGTGTGATGATATCAACATAAGTTGAAGCGTCCGCACCGTTGCGGGCAATCACTGCCTGGGCGGGTAACTGATCCACCTTGGCGTTGTTCCATGAAGTAAAGACCGAATAGTCAAACTTGCCGTTGCTACCCTTACCATCGTTGGATGGTCTACCGTTTGATTGCGTCGCGCCTTCTTCTAATGCAGGGCAACGGTAGAGTTCTCTGGAATCACCAACATATGAGAATATTGAACCGTCATCGGGGCAATAACGCATAAATCGTTGGAACGGAGGACTGCCTGCCATGAGCCACGTCTTGTAGTATTCGTTATTCCTATCATCAAGGCTCGCAGGCAACGTGTCGCGGTTATCCGTGGCGTAGGCCATGAACGCGATGCCGAACTGGCGCAGTTGGTTCTTGCACTTGATATCCAGTGCCGAACGTCTTGCGGCGCCGAGGGCCGGCAGGAGGATACCCACGAGCAGGGCGATGATGGAGATCACCACCAGCAGTTCGATGAGTGTGAATCCGTTTCGTTTAGTTGACATTATCGACGCTCCTTCACGGGGGCTATGTTGATTCTGATGTGGCCGGCGTTCGCCCATGGCCGTTCTTTTTTAATCCGGGGGTCCGCCGTCAAGCGGACGCCCGGTTTTTTCAGTGTCTGTTACAAAACAGTCAGTACAAGCTCGGTGGTTCGCGGCCGTTACCCCACGGCCACCAGCTAAACATTCAATCAATTACGCACGACGGCGGAGCATCGCGAGGCCGCCCAACCCGACTAGCGCCAGGCTGGCCGGTTCGGGCACGGCAGCGCCGGAGGCCGGCGGGGTGCCGTTGTTCCAGGTGTTCAGCACGACGTCTAGGTCAGCCAAGCCGACGAAGCCGTCCGGGCCTAACCCATCAGCGCCAGCGATGTCACCATCGATCAGTACGAGGCCGCCACCTGTGAGCGCGAGGTTGTCAAGTGTCACGTCCAAAGGCAGACCAACTTCACCATCAGCAAATGTGCCTTGGATGTGGAAGGACGAGATGGTGGACAGATCCAATCCGGGGATCGTGCCTTCGTTATTCACTGCAAAGGGCAGGACCAGGTCAAGCAGGATGGTTTGGTCATTGCCTTCAACCAGATCGAGGCGATACAGCATTTGGGTGCCGTCGGCATCAAACAGCACGATACCGAGCTGATCGGCTTCATTGGCAGCGCCAACGTCCAACTTCACTTCCAATGCGGTTTGACCGGTGGCATCGATTGCCTCTGGCAGGATGTAATAGCAGCCGCCCCAACTAGAAGCTTGGATACGGAAGTCCTCGGTGCCGGAGGTGTACGTGCCCCAGCCATTATAACTATCGGTCACGGTGAAGTTGCTGAAGTCGGTGATGACATCAGTACCCGGAGCAACCGGCGGGGTGCCTTGGTTCCAGTGGTTTAGCACGATGTCAAGGTCTGACAGGCCGACGAATCCGTCGCCGTCGATATCACCGGACAGATCGACCGGGGGCGCCAGATCGAAACCGCCGGGTGTGTTGCTGGGAAGCGCTGTTGCGTTGGCGGTGGCGACGTTCGGGAAGACCTCTACGGCGAAGCCATCGACAAACAAACGGCCATCCGTATCGGAGCCGGACCAGTCACCTGTGAAGAACACCGGACGGATTTCCTGAAGCGAGAGGAAGTCAACTTGAGCATCCGTGATCGTGTAAGTAGCGCTCATCTGGGTCCATCCCGTGGTGGTCGCGGCGCTGGTGGCATCGATCAGACCGTAGCCCATTCCGTTCTCGGTTTCATTGGTCATGTCAAAGCTGTTGAAAGCACCCAAGGCGACGTTGTAGAACTCGACCTTCCAGCCTTGTGTTGCTTGCGTGGTCCAGGGGTTTTCCGGATCGGAGAGGACCCAGGCGCTGGTGCGGATGACCATGCCGTCCTGAAGCGTTTGGACCGCGGTCACGTCGGCGACATCAAGGTGATACGAGAAGCCGGTGTAATGGTTTTGTGTTCCATTCTTGGTCATGATCGCGAAGCCGTTGCTGTCCGACTCGGCAGTGCCGTAGCCAACGTATGAGCCGCCATCTTCAAACCATTCCATGGCACCCAGGTTTGCACCGCCGGGTGTCATGTCATCGCTCTGGCCAACGATGACGGCGCCTGCTTGTTGGCCGGCCATCAATAACCCGCTGGCTGCCAACATCGTTACGAGACTCTTTCCGCTCATTTCATTCCTCCAGTTGTTATTTGGGCGTTTGCCACGTTATCTAAATCCATTCTGTTCTTGGCACACACTGTGTGTGCGACGTCTTGTTCAATCCGTCCACCCACGATTAAGTCGGTGGACGGGAAAAAGGAGGTCAGTGTTTACGGCGACCCGCGATGGCCAGGCCACCCAGGCCGATCAACGCGAGGCTCGCCGGTTCGGGCACGGTTGCGATGACGACGCTGCCAAACGGAGCGGTATCGGTGATCCACACGTTCTCGCCCACTGTTTGGAATCCGTACTGCACGTGTCGGCCCAGACCCGGATCGGTCACCAGGTCAATACTGAACGCACCGGCACCATCGATTGCCACTTTGGTTTCGATGAACGATGAGTAGTCCGGCGCGAAGTCCTTGATGAAGACGTAGGATTCATGGGCCGCGGTGAACGTGTCCGACAGGATCGTGCCTTCGAAGGTCACGGTCTGGCCGGCCAGCGAATCATCGCTGACTTCAATATACAGGTTGGCTTCCATCAACTTGTTCCCGGGGTTTCCGGGAGCGCCGCCGCCGATGTACCAATAGGGATCGGCGTCGCCGATGGTGTTCGGTGAGAGCGTCAGCGTGCCGGCGCCGTCATCAAACGTGGCTACGAGGTCAGCAACACCCCAGGCGCTGCCCCAGAGATACCCGCCGCCATTGGCAGGCAGTTCAAACACGTTCATGTAGCCAAGCCACGGTTCACCGGATTGGCCCACTTCAACGGTCACTGCTTGTGCCGAGGTCCCAGCCATCAATGCGACAGCCAAGCCTGCCCCGGCAACTGTTCTAACTAAGTGTTTTGTGAGTTCCATCATAGTTTCTCCTTTTTCCTCCAAATAGGCCCACATGGGCGGTTTCTAAACGACAAAACAACATCGGCCCTGATGACCGAATTACGTGCTTGTGACTCCTATAGGGCCTGTGGTTTCGTGAACTTCCAGCCATGCCGCGGGGGCATTGTTTTCCGATGGGGATTTGGCCCGCATGACTTCCGACAACACGCGGTACGCTTCACGCCCTAATCCCGTGGCGTCCTGGCATACGGATGTCATCGTCGGCAGCACGGTGTGACGCAGCTCCGCATCATCGAAGCCGATGATCGACATATCATCAGGAATCTTCAGCCCCATCTTCTGCGCTTCATATAACGCGCCGATGGCGGCCATCGGATCGGTGATGTAAATAGCGGTGGGGCGGTCTACCGCGGTAACGATGCGGCGCATCAATTGCGATCCACCCTGACGGTTACCCGGGGCACGCATGATGAGTTTGTCATCGATCTCGATGCCGTGGTCATGATGCGCATCGCGGTACCCGGCCAGACGTTCAAGGTGATCAGAATCCTCGACGACGTTCATGCTGATCGCGATACGACGGTGACCAAGCGAAACAAGGTGCTCGATCGCCTCTCGGCTTGCGGTGCGCGACTCGCAGCAGACGCACGAAGATTCGGCGCCCGGCAAACGGTCGCCGACAACCACTGCCGGGAAGTTCTGGTCGATGATATTCACGCAGGATGACCGCGTGCCGTGCGTAGTCCGAAGCACGGCCCCGCGTACGCCCAGCCGTTGGAACATCTGTGAATAATCCTCGCCGTTGCGACGTGTGCGCCGCAGGTCCAGGATCATCAGGTGCAGGTTGGAGTCGGCCAGTGCCTTATAGAGCCCTTCAAGGACTGCTGAGTCAAAGGGGGATCCGAGGGAGACATGTCCGGTGTAGACGTAGGCGATATTGGAGGTGCCACGCTTGCCAATGCTTGAGACATAGCGTTGACTGTTTGCGGCCTCCATCACCCTGTGCCGTAACTCATCACTGACGGATGGGTGGTTGTTAAGCACGCGTGAGACGGTGGCGATAGACACGCCGGTCTGCTTCGCGATGTCACGAACGGTGGACATGTGTTCCTGCCAAGTGTGTTAAGTGATGTATCAGTTACATCACGTTCCATCGATAGAAGAAGATAACCCTGCCTAACCGGTACGTCAAGCCTTTTTACGTAAAAAATCGTTAATAATGGCGAATTAAAGCCGGTATGGCATGTTTAGGTTCGATCGCGCACGCCGATATGCAGGGCCTTTTGCGTTTCCATACGGGACCCCACATGAAACAGAATCGCCCCGTTTGTTACATGTGTTACACTGTGTTAACAGCATTTTTCGGCATGCAAATCATGACGAAATAGCGACTTGAATATTAGAGGGCGATGAGCGGGCGGGTAGGGCGGCTAAGCTGCGAAATTGTGAAACAACGACTCAGCCAATACCGTTTGCGACAACATGGTCGTTAATTTGGGGGAGATAGGAATGCGGGTTAATCGGTGACCTGAAATGGGCTGTTTGCTGTAGCCGCGTGGCCCTGATTGTCTCGGACATAAACATACAGGCGGTATGCGCCTGCTTCTGCGGGTGCCCGGAATGTCACGGTTGCGCCGCGGGTTGCCTGAATCAGTTCCGGATGGGCTGGGGGAACGGCCTCTTCGTCGCCACCGGTGCGGCGATCGGTGCTTTCAGATTGGATGACCCACTCGTACGTGAGTGTATCCTTGTCGGGATCATTGGCCCGAACCGATGCGTGACAGATTGCATTCTTTTTGATCGCGTTTGTATCCACCGATTTGAATTCGATGGGTTTGATGGAGGGTGCCCGATTCTTCGGCCAGTTGCCGGTCCAGTACTTGCTTACCGCATCAACGACCTCGGTTGTTTCGTTTGTATCTCGTATGAATACGCCGTACCACGTCGGCGTGACTTCCTGCTTAGACCCCCAGTGAAAAAGATAACCGCCAAGGCAGTTGCGCCGATCATTCAATATCGTGCTGCGGTAACCATCAGAGCAGAACTTGGCTTTTTCTGTGCTGGTCTGTTCGTTGGGAGCGCCCCATGGCGTTTGGCTGACTTCCCATTGACCAAGCGGGCCGTACTCGGCGACGATGTAGGGTCGATCCAGGCCCGCATCTGCTAAACGCTGTGCAAGCGTTGGAAAGCCGCCGTAACAATTGATGCCAAGGATGTCGACATCCGGGCAGTACTTTTTCAGGTTCTCGATCTTATTGGCGGCCGCCTCGGCGGTCACGGTCATCACGGGATGATTAGGATCGATTTGTTTCGCTGCTTTGGCGGCATCATTAATCGCCTGCCAGATAAGCGGGTTGTTGCCTTCTCCCTCCGCTTCATTACCCAGGCTCCACATAAGAACTGCGGGGTGGTCCTTGTATTTTCTTATAAACTGCAGGGCCAGTTCTTTTTGGTTGGCGACCGCTTGCTTGTCTGAGTAATCGAACCCGTGCCGCTCGTGACCAAACCATATCCCGACCGTTACGCTTAAACCCATCTCGTGGGCTTGATCAAAGATAGCTTCGGCTTGTTCGACGCCCCACGTCCGGACCGAATTGCCGCCGGCTTTCACAAGCACTTCAAAGTGTTCCGTGCCCCCGGCTCCCTTAACGAAGTAGGGCTCGTTGTTACGTGTAAGCTGCCAGCCTTCATCAGTCTTGATTACTTGAACGATCGACCCGGCAGCGGGTTCGCTTTCAGCCAGCGTCTTATTCTGGCAGGCAAACAGGCAAAATGACAGTACCAGCAAAGCAAGCGTGCGGTATGGCATTTGATTCTGTACTGATCGCTTGGTCCTGAACATGCGCATGGCTGGCTCCAATCATTAGCGGAACTGTCTGTGCGTTAGCGATGTGGATTGATGATACCTAATCGGCAAGATCAACACGTGTGCCGTTCGGCAAAACCCGGAACGGCTTGGCGGGTGGCGGTCCCGTAGTTTCGTGGACTTCCAGCCAGGTGGGGATCGCAACGCGTATCGGCGCCGCTTTCTCGGGGGCCCGGTCAATAATGCGCTTAAGCGCGGTGGACGCTTCGTAACCGATCTGCACCGCGTCCTGGCACACGGCTGTAATCTGCGGATAAGTATCCTTAGGGCTGTCGCCGTCATCCATCCCGACGATCGAAATATCCTCCGGCACCTTGATGCCCATACGCTGCAACTGGTGGATGACACCGATGACGATATAGGGATCGGTGACATATAAAGCGGTCGGGGGAACGGCGCTACTCAATATCCGCTTGATCAGTTGCGCGCCGTCCGGCCTCCTGGGGGGGACGCGATACAACAACTCCGGGTCCGGCTTGATACCCGCCGCTTGCAAGGCCTCGCGGTAGCCTGCTAGTCGATCGATGTGATCGGTGTCTTCGACCAGCCCCATCGCGATGCCGATACGTTTGTGCCCGAGTGATATCAGGTGCTCGATTGCCTGTCGGCTTGTTTGGTGTGAGTCGCCGTATACAAAGCTGACCTCCGGCTGGTCGGTCCAACTGCCTATCACGATTGAGGGAAAGCCTTCTTCGGCGATGGTGTGGCAAATCCCACGGGTGCCCGCGGTCGTGCGGAGGATCGCGCCGCGGACGCCTTTACGCATGAAGTACTGCGAATAGGTTTCCGTGGGCTTCTTATCACGTTGAGGATTCAAGATGACCAGGTCGAAGTCGGTTTCGTCCATCGCCTGGTTGATCCCGGCCAGGACCATCGAGTCGTACGGGCAATCAAACGAAGCGGGGCCCGTGTAGACAAAGCCGATGTAGGTCGTGCTGCGTCGGCCAACCGAGGAGACGTAACCCAGGCGGTTGGCGGTGCTCAGTACTCGCGTTCGGATATCGCTGCCGACCGATTCGTGGTTGTTTAAAACACGCGAAACGGTGGCGATAGAGACCCCGGCCTCCTTCGCGACGGTACGGATACTAGGCATAAACGAATGATACACTTTGTGAAACAGTTTTCAAGAGATAGTTGTCGACAATCTTATATACGTTTGTCCTCGGTGACTTAGAGGCTCGTTTTAACGTGATTCCAAGCTGGCCATGCTAAATCAGGCCTCATTCCGGCAACTGATTAAGTTTATAAAACACATATTAACAATATATTGTATTATATTTTCAACAGCCTTTTTAATCCTGATAGATTGATGTGAAATATGTTGACAAATCGAGGGGTGGGCGTCACAATGTGAATCGAATTAAGTAACTGTTTATCAAAATGTCATTTTGTGGCGGGATTCGGCTCCTGCCTGCAGCACTTGGAGGTTGTTCCCGGCTTGCCGGGATCTCTAGCGAGCGGACTAAGTCGTGTCTATCAAGTTCCTTAAACGATTGCTGCCGGACTACCTGGAATACCTCTCGGCGGGGGGGTGGATCATCCTCTCGCTGGCGGTGTGCAGCGCGATCGCTGTGATGTTCTGGCCGATACCGCACCGCGAAGGGCTCCAGTTCTGGATCTTCAGCTACTCCCACGAGACGCTCTACGACGGCAAGGTCGAAAAGTGGAACCTCCACCAGCAGCCGCAAGTCAACATGTCGCTTCTCAGTAACGAAGCCCTGCAGCAGCGCATGCTCGCTTCGTTCTTAACAGACACACCCGCAGCCGACCTGATCGAAGTCGAACGTAACTTTGTGCCCCAGGTTTTCACCGGGCCGATCGAAGATGTCGGTTTCGTCGACCTGACGGACCGTTTGCACGAAGAAGGTATTTACGAGCAGATCAATGAGCCGTCCTTTGGCCCATGGACTTCGCGTGGTCGGATATTCGGCTTGCCGCACGATGTGCATCCGGTCATGCTCGCCTACCGCGCCGATGTCTTCGAGGAAGCCGGTATCGACATCGAATCGGTTCAGACCTGGGACGAGTTCGCGCAAGTCGTCTTGCCATTAGTCGGTGATCGCAACGGCGACACCATCCCCGACTACGTCATCAGCATGTGGGCGACCGGTAGCTTCCGCGATCAGTTGGAAGCGCTCATCCTCCAGGCCGGCGGTGCACTCTTCGATGAACACGAGCAGATGCACATCAATACGGAAGTCAACGCATACGTGATTGCGACGTTAGTCAGTTGGATGGTGGGCCCGAACCGTATCGCGGTGGATGCCGGCGAATTCAGCGCTCAAGGCAACAAGATGCGCCTGGACGGGCGGGTGCTGGTCGCGATGATGCCCGACTGGCTTTGCGGCGTTTGGCAGTTGGATATGCCGGGATTGGAAGGCAAGATCAAGCTCATGCCGCTGCCCGCGTGGGAGCCCGGCGGCCGACGAACGAGCGTCTGGGGTGGGACAATGCTCGGGATGGCGAAGATGAGTGAAGATCAGGAAAACGCCTGGACCTTTGCCAAGCATCTGTACCTCTCCGAAGATTTGGCCGAGGGCCTGTACCGCAGCAATTACATCATCTCCCCGGTCAAGTCCTATTGGGACAGGCCGTTTTACGATGAACCGTCTGATTACTTCAGCGGGCAGGCGCCCGGCAGGCTGTTTATCAACTTGGCGCCGGATGTGCCGGTCCGCACATCCTCCCCGTTCAATACCTTCGCCAAGGACCGGGTTTCCAATGCCATGTTCCTCCTTAAGGAATATGCCTTGAAGAATCAGGTTTATGACCGCGAAGATTTGATGGACGAAGCCAGACGGTTGCTCGCTGATGCCGAAAAACTGGTGCGTCGACAGGTCGAAGAGAACGTGTTCCTCAGGAGCCAACAATGAACTCGGGTTATCCCAAATGGACGCCGTACGTGCTGATATCACCGTTCGTGGTGATATTCGCGGTGTTCATGGTGTACCCGATGCTTTATTCGGTTGTCCTCGCCGTACAGCAAACCTTCGGCCCAAAGACCAGCACCTTCGTCGGCCTGCAGAACTTCAAATACCTGCTGACCGATCCCATGTTCTGGAAGGCGGTTCGCAACACATTTGTTTTCGCCGCGGGTTCTGTCTTCATTCAATTGCCGTTGTCGCTCGGATTGGCAATGCTGCTGAACCATGAAAAAGTGCGGGGCCGTGTGTTCTTCCGCATGATCTTCTTCTCACCGTCATTGGTCGGTACGGTCTTCATCGCAATCATGTTCGGCCTGATGTTCGACCGGGAAGGTTTGGTCAACGTTACTTTCTATCAATTCATCCCCGGTTACCCGGCCGAATTCCCCTGGCTGGAACGGTTTGTCATGGGCTCGCTGATCATCGCGGCGATGTGGCAATTCACCGGCTTCAACATGATCTACTTCCTGGCCGCGCTGCAGAATGTCAGCAAGGACCTTTCAGAAGCAGCGATGGTCGATGGCGCGGGGCCCTGGCCTCGCTTCTTGAACGTGACGATCCCCGCAATCAAGCCGGTCGCGTCGTTCGTCGTGTTGCTTTCTTTGATCGGCAGTTTCCAGCTTTTTGAACTCGCCTTCGTATTGCTGAATAACAGCGGCGGCCCGGACGACCAGGGGCTGACGGTTGTGATGTATCTGTATCAGAACGGTTTTATCAGCGGACGCCTTGGCAAGGCCAGCGCGATCGGCTGGATGCTGGCGGTGCTGCTGATGGTGTTCGCTGTGATCCAGCACCGCGTGGCTAAGGCGAGCGAGAACTAGGAGCGTGATGGAGTCAACTGGCAACAACAAGAAGTTCAATTCCGTGTTGCTGTACATCGTGCTGTATACAGCGTTGATTTTCTGCGCGTTGATCACACTCATCCCGTTCGCTTACCTGCTGTGTGCTTCGCTTAAGCCGTCCGAGATCTTCTTCGACGACCTGTTCCTGCCTGCGGGTGACGGCATATTCGGAGTCGGCTGGGACAAGCTCAACTTCGACCACTTCCACCGCCTCTTTGCCGAGGAGGGTTTTGGCAGACCGATCCTAAACTCGACGTTTTTCGCATCCGTCAGTGGTGTGTTGGCGACACTCTTTGCGGCGACGAGTGGTTATGCACTCGCTAAGTTCAACTTCAAGGGAAGAGAAAGTATCACCAAACTCGTGCTGGCGGCGCTCGTCGTGCCCGGCGCTTTACTTTTAGCGCCGAATTACCAGTTGCTGTACTGGTTCGGCCTTCTCGATAACTATGCGGGCCTGATCATCCCGGGCCTTGCTCCGGCGTTTGGCGTGTACCTGTTCAGGCAGGCAACCGTCAACGCTGTGCCTAATGAAATGCTGGAGTCGGCACGCATCGACGGCTGCGGCGAGATCAAGATCTTCTTCATGTTCGTCTTGCCGTTGATCCGCCCCATGATGGGCGCGTTCCTGCTGCTTACTTTCCTGGGAGCATGGAACAACTTCATCGGCGCGCAGATCGTTCTCCAATCCCCCGAGAAGATGCCACTGGCGGTGGCCATCAACCAGTTGCGCGGCGTGTACGGCACGGATTACGGATTAATCATGGCAGGCACGGTGGTTTCCATCCTGCCCGTACTGGTTCTGTTCCTGCTGCTGCAAAAAGAATTCCTCTCCGGCCTGACTTCCGGAGCGGTTAAGGGTTAGTCAACAACAGTACCTCAGGGCGATAGATTGCACTGAGCTGAATTTGTTAAGGATATAGCAATGCTGAGCGAGAAGAACATCACATACCCGGTGCTGCACGATGAAAAGGATCACGTCCCGGTCGGCCGATTCACACGCATCGATGGTGAGTCATATAACTCCATTCAGGATTACGACCAGCTCGACCCGTTCCTGATGAGTATCGTCAGCGATTCGGATCACTGGATGTACATCTCCAGCCTCGGTGGTTTAACCGCCGGCAGAGCAAACCCCGACATAGCTCTGTTCCCATACGATTCGGAAGACAAGCTCTATCAATCTCATACCCACACCGGCCCCTGCACCGCCATTTGGGTTGACCACCCTGAGGTCGGGCAGACGCTGTGGGAACCCTTCTCACAGGCATCCACGGACCATTACCGTGTGCGTCGGCATCTATATAAGAGTGAACTCGAAAACTCGATCATCTTTGAAGAGATCAATCTGGACCTGGATATGGTGTTCAGGTATCGCTGGTGTTTCAGCGAAGCGTTTGGTTTTGTTCGGCGCGCAACGCTGGCTAATTCGGGTGACGCCGAAGTCCAGGTCACCATCATGGACGGGCTGCGTAACATCCTCGCTTACGGGATCACCGCCACGACGCATCAGCACCGCCACTGCCTCGCCGATGCCTACAAGCATTCCGTGATCGATGAAGAAACCGGGTTAGGCATCTACATGCTCAGCTCCATGATCACCGACCGCCCCGAACCGGGCGAAACCATGTACGCGACGACGGTGTGGAGCAGGGGACTCATAGACCCGAGCATCTACCTGCGCCCCGAGCAGCTCGATGCTTTCCGTTACAAGAAAACACTCAAACGCGAGCCGGTTCTTAAAGGGCGCAAAGCCGCGTTCCTGCTCGAGTCCACGCTAAGCGTCGGGCCCGGCCAGTTGCATCACTGGCACATCATCGCCGATGTGAAGCAGAATCAGAAGAAAACCGCACGCCTGCGTCACACCCTGCGCGAGGACAAGAACATCATCGAGGCGATCGAGCTGGATTGCCTGGCAGGCGATCAGAACCTGCGCCGCAACGTCGCCAGCGCCGACGGATTGCAGGTGACAGGCGTGCGCACGATGCCCGCCCATCACTTCGCTAATGTTTTGTTCAACAACATGCGAGGCGGTGTATTCAACGATAACTACAACATATCCAGCATAGATCTGGCGTCATTTTTAGAAGCGCGGAACAAGCCGGTTGCGGATCGCCATCAGGCGTTTCTCGCAGATTTGCCCAAGACCCTGCCCGTTCACAATCTGCTTCAGAAGGTTTCTGATGCAAATGACGCGGACCTGCATCGCTTGTGTTACGAATACCTGCCGCTTTACTTCAGCCGACGCCATGGCGACCCGAGCCGGCCTTGGAACCAGTTTGATATCCGTCTTAAAGATGAGCAAGGCAACCGCGTCCTTGCATACCAGGGCAACTGGCGCGATATCTTCCAGAACTGGGAAGCACTCTGCCTCAGCTTCCCCGGCTTCCTGCCCAGCATCATCGCCAAGTTTGTCAACGCCTCCACCGCCGACGGCTACAACCCGTACCGCATTACCAGCGACGGCATCGACTGGGAAGTCGTCGAGCCTGACAACCCCTGGAGCAACATCGGCTACTGGGGCGATCACCAGATCGTCTACCTGCTACGCCTGCTCGAACAACTGCATGGCTACTATCCCGATCAACTCGGGAAGATGCTCACACAAGACGTCTTCAGCTACGCCGATGTCCCGTATCGCATCAAACCATACGAACAGATACTCGAAGACCCGAACGATACGATCGTGTTCGACTTCGATCAAAGCAGACGCGTGTCGGACCGTGTAAAGAAAGTCGGCGCAGATGGCAGATTGCTTGTCGACGCCGACGGCAAGGTCATGCATGTCAGCCTGATCGAGAAGTTGTTAGTGCCTGCGCTCGCTAAATTGAGCAACCTCGTACTCGACGGCGGCCTCTGGCTGAACACGCAACGCCCGGAATGGAACGACGCCAACAACGCCCTTGTCGGCAACGGATTATCGGTGGTCACGCTCTGTTACCTGAGGCGATACATCGCATTCTGCCGAAGCCTCTTCGCCGAACTGGATATCGATACGGTCAGTATTACCGCCGAGGTGGTGGACTGGCTTTCGCGCATATTCACAGCACTGGACGCAAGCAAAGCCGTTCTGGATAACAACCGTGTCGACGATGCTGATCGCAAAAAACTCATGGATGAATTGGGTGCAGCGTTCGATGCATATCGCCGGGCGTTATACGAAAACGGCCTGTCGAGTAAGACTTCTGTGAAGCTTGAGCAGATCAACCAACTATTTGAACTGACGCTCCAGTACATCGACCACAGCATCAAGCAGAACCAACGCGAAGACGGTATGTACCATGCGTATAACCTGATGGAATTGTCCCGCTCCGGTGACGCTGTATCAATCAGCCATATGTATGAAATGCTGGAGGGCCAGGTTGCGGCGCTCAGCAGCGGGTTATTGAGCACCGAGCAGGCTATCAACCTGTTGGATGCGCTGGCAGATAGTGCCATGTACAGGGAAGATCAATGCAGTTATATGCTCTACCCCAACCGCGTCCTGCCCGACTTCCTCGAGAAGAATATTGCTGATGCGGATAAGGTTGAAGCATCCGCGTTGTTACGTGAGATGCTCAGTCAACAGGATGAACGCATCATGTATAAAGATGCGGAAGGCAAATACCGATTCGCCAGCAACATCAATACAGCCAAGCAACTCAAAAAAGTGCTTGATGATGTTGCTCGTTCTGAATCATTGCGTCCCCTTGTTCAAAGCGATACCCAGCTTATCAAGGACTTGTTTGAAGATGTGTATCATCACAAATACTTCACGGGTCGTTCGGGCACGATGTATGGCTATGAAGGATTAGGCTGCATCTATTGGCACATGGTTGCCAAGCTGTTACTGGCCGTGCAGGAAAGCTATCTCCGTGCGGTAGAGCAGGGGGCTGACGATCAGACGATATCCAAGCTCGCCGATGCTTACGATCATGTACGTGGTGGGCTGGGTTTCAACAAAACACCCGTTGAATACGGGGCATTCCCCACCGATCCCTACTCGCACACGACCGGCCACTCCGGCGCACGTCAGCCCGGCATGACAGGCCAGGTCAAAGAAGAGGTCATCACGCGGCATGCTGAACTCGGCTTGATCATCAAACAAGGCACGATACGTTTTGCACCAAGGCTGATTAAATCCGACGAGTTTCTTAAGATCGAATCGGTCTTCAGGTATTACGATATCGCCAACCGCAGCGACGCCATCGAACTGCCTGAAGGATCGATCGGTTTTACCGTATGCCAGGTCCCCGTGATCTATCACCTGACCGAAGGACCGGCCACGATCTCCGTGATGACCAGTGACGGTCAAACCCAGCAGATCGCCGACGACACGTTACCGGAGGCTTTATCACAGACCGTCTTCGATCGGACAGGCGGGATTAAGCGCATCGACGTATCGGTCCCGCGTAACATGATTCGTGATTAATACCGGTATGCCTAGGAAACCTTACGGGCTACCTTTCAGCGGTCTGCGCCGAGAGGTATCGCGGGTATTCTGCTGACATCCCATAGCTTGACAGAAAACGCCCAATCACCTGCGCCCTGGCTAATGCGTGCGACGAGTCGGTGCGTGCCTTTGTCCAGCTTGACCTTGGCGATGTCATCATTTGCCGTATATGCTCTAGGCAATTCTGCATCAATCACACGCTGGCCATCGACCCATACAACTAATCCATCATCAGACCCGCAACGCAGCTCAACTTCGGTCGGTCTATCCAGTTCAAATCTTGTTGCGCAGTAAAGCACCTGGAAGTTGTCTCGGCTGATCGACTTCAGGTTGTACCACCCCTGGCTGTTGTCCGCGTTTAATGTGGACCACGATTTGTCTTCAACACGTTCAGGTAAGTCAAGATTGCGTTCGATCGCTTGCTCAAGCTCGCGCTGTCCTGTCACGCCGATATTCGGATCATATTTGAACGGCCCGATACACCGCCAATCCAGATCGATCCCTGCATTTATAACCCGACCATTTGCTTCACGGTGACGATTGAATGCATCAAATTCAGCAAATGCATCGGTCAATCCTTCGACAGGACCACCATCCAAGCGTGTGAAGCGCGTTAATAGCGCCCAACCACCTTGCCCCTGCGCGACTTTGATGACGATGCGATTAACACCACGATGCATCTGCATATCAATGATGTTCTGATCGGGTTCCGCTGCCCGATCATACATATCCGAATGCACTAAATGGTTATTAACCCAAACGCTCAGCGTATCATCCGAACCGGCGCGAAGTTGCACCACCTGGTCTCGATCGCTGTGGATCAAAGTCGTCGCATAAACATATGCATCCGTCGTCGTGCCGAACAGCTTGTTAAAGTCAAGACCGTTCATGTCGGCCACATCATGTTGATTTACAGCTTCCCAGCGACGATACCCGTTGCTTGCAGGGAATCTCACATCCGGTTCGAATGACCACTCCGCACCCGCCACAGCCGTGAATGCATCCGCTTTCGATTTTGCCGGGAATGGGCCCGCAACCAGCCACCGTGGCGAAAAGATCAGCGCCTTCTCGGTCTTGTCATAGGTAATACCATCTATCGTAGCTTCTAAGCCGATTCGACCGTCTCCGATCAAGTCCGCTTTATCCGTTACATCTACCGTCCACTCAAATACCTCTGTCTGTCCCGGCGAAAGAACAACCCTTTTCGATGTTGCGGTAGTGGTGCATGTGTCAGGCATAATAAGGTCTATTGAGACATGCTGAATGTTCTCTGTTCGGTTTTGAACATGACCGGTGATCTTCACATCACCCGTTGTTACAACATCAACATAAGGCCGATCAACTTCGATCTTGATAAGTTCGTGCCAATCTACTTCGCCTCGGATGAGCCGATTCTCAACACTCTGCGTATCAACATACAGTTCATATACCTGGCGTCGATCGACAGCTTCGCAGATGTCGCCCGGGGTCAGATCAACTTCCACTTCGCCGCCAGGTAACGCGTTGATCGGTGCATCATGATACCGATCCGGTTCATCGTGATACCGCCATCGTGCGATTAGCTTTGCTCCACCACCCTCAACCAATTGGAATCGAAGCAACACCTTCTCTCCGCCGGGCATCCCCAGCAGGGGGGCTTGTAGATTCAACAGTCTCTGTTTGTCGGCGGTATTCTCTGCTGCGTCGAGTATAGATCCTTCGCGGATAAATAAGGGTACATCCACCAACCCGATCGGGATGCTGTATTCACCCGGGCCATCGAACACCATCGGCCATATTGCATGACGCCATCTGCCTTCGGGGAATCGCACAACACGTCCTGTTGCTCCTTGCGTCAGGACCGGCGCAACCAACAAATCATTACCCAGCGTGTATTGATCGGGCATCCGAACATCATCATGATTACCCGTGACAAAAAACATCGGCCGCATGATCGGAATGCCGGTCACTGATGCTTCGCGACCAAGTTCAATCAGTATTGGTTTTATTAGTTCACGCTGTTGTGCAAGCAGGCGGTACGCTTCAACCGCTTCATCGCCGAAGTACCATGGCTCGCGCGACTGAATACCGTGAAACTGCATGAACGGGCTTAGCGCCCCGAACTGTAGCCAGCGGATATACAGTTCAGGCGAACACTCACCATAGTACCCGCCGATATCATGCCCCCAGTAAGGCATCCCGGAGATCGAACTGCTCAATCCCGCGATGACGAGTTGCCTTAACTGTGTCCACGAGGCTTCCTGATCACCCGCCCACAAGCCCGGCGCCGACTCGATACCCAGGCTGCCGCTGCGTGCCCAGAGCATGCCGTCGACGCCTTCTTCTTTGAGTACTTCGTATGTCGCCTGGTTATACCTGGCCGAATACGCGTTATGAGCTTGCCAGCCCGGCACGCCGTCACCTAACACATCCGTTGGCTTTATCGCTTCGCCGTCGTCTGCTTTAAAACCTGATATCCCCATACGAACGACAGGCCGCAGCATGTCTTTATAGAAGGCCACCGCTTGCGGATTTAAAAAGTCGATATTCCCAAAGCCGGCCAGCCATTCTTCACGCAGACTGACATTCCCCTGTGCATCACGCACGAGATAACCTTTTGCCTGCGCTTCCTTGAAGTAGGGCGATGATGGGTGAAGGATCGGCACCTGCCAGAGCACGATCCTGATACCCGCCTTATTACATCGCTGAATAAATCCTTCAACATCCGGCCAGCGCTCTATAGAAAACCGGTTGAACCGTCCCGCTCCGCTTTCACCTTTCCATGCTTCAAGCACAATCACACCGAACGGCAAATCACGCGAGCGCATGCCTTCGATCGCAGCCTCCGCCTCTTCCTGATTTTCATAACTGTTCTTACTGATCCAAGGCAAATACGCCCAGTCCGGCGCAGGCTCAAGTCCGCCGATCAGCTTCGTACGGTCACGTATCAAGGTCGGGACATCCGAACCGAACAGTACGACAAAGGAAGCTCGCTTACCCGCTCTTTGATATTTATGCCAACCATCGTTGCTGCTGTTCAGATCAAACAACCCTTCGGGATTGTCATCTGCAAACAGGCCATACCCAGCAGATGAATACAACACCGGCGAAACGAAGTAAGACGATTCGCCATCCTTTTGCCCGGGGGCATCGACGATCCACATGTTGATGCGTCTGCCTGCGACATTTAGCGCATCGAAGCGTTCACCCAGGCCGTAGATGGCTTCGTTTTCTGAGACGCGCCATGAGATCTCTATTCCTGGAACTTGAGCCCTGCCGAAGCCATCAAGCGATTTGATACGGGCCATCCATTGCTTGCCCGTTGCATCTGTGACTTTCAATGTTTCGGTGGCATCATCGACTCGAACTACGCAATCCCCCAGTCGGGTCGAAAAAGATCGTGCAGCATCAGGATCGGGATTTTCTACAGATACCACCTCAATCCGCACGCCATGCGGTATCTCGTCCCCTAAAGCCGTGATGCGGACCTGCACCTTGTTATCCACCGCAAGCCAAGGAGTGGATTCACCGTAGACGGCGGCATCCATCATGCTAGAGAAAAGCACGTAAAGCACTAGCAATAAAGATAATACCGATTTATTCATGGTTGGCTCAATGTGGCAGGCACAGGGATCATGGTTGAATTTTCTCGCAAACCCAACGAAATACCGTTGACTAAATGCATTTAATCAGGGTATATTAACTATGTCAAGTGGTAATTCGGCACATAATTGCGCATAAGTTATTATTAGCAAAGCAATTGTGAAATAACACGGCGTTTCGGGACTTGGATGGATGGCGACTAAACGGCAAGGCAAGACGGCGAAGCGGGTTACATCCCTCAGCGGATTGGCCGAGCATGTCGGTCTGTCGCCGACGACCGTGTCGTTCGTCCTCAACGGCCAGGCCGAGCAACGCAAGATCGCGCCCCAGACCGCGAAGCGCGTCATGGATGCGGCCAAGGAATTGGATTACGTGCCCAACGTCCTCGCCCGCGGCCTGCGACAAAAGCGAACGCAAGCCATCGGCGTGGTCTTCCCGCACCTGCGTGGTGATTGGGCGCATCGGATCATGAAGGGCATCTCCGAAGTGCTCGGTTCGTCCGGGGCCGTGCCGTTGATCGTCTGTCATCATGGCTCCGGTGATCTGGAAAGCAAACTGTTGCGTTCCCTGGTCGAGCGGCGGGTGGATGGCATTCTGTGCAATCCGCTTGCCGATGGCGCTGAACGTTATCGTCACGTCAAGGATTGGGGTGTGCCTCTGGTGTTGATGGGTGATACGCCGCGCGGCCTTGATGATATCAGTTATGTGGCGTGGGATACATCCGCGGTGGCGGTCGCCACAAAACACCTGATAAAACTCGGCCATAAACGCATCGCTTACTTAGGCATACGTGATAACCGCCGCAACGGTATCGCCAGCCGTCACATGTTCCGGGATGCGATGGAAGATGCCGGCCTGGAGTGCCCGCGCCGCGACATCATCCTCAATGAACCGGGCGAACCGTTCGATCAACAGGTCCTGCGTCTGCTCGATCGGGATGATCCACCTACGGCTTTGTTTGCTCTGTATGACGATATCGCGATCAGCGTGCTGGAACTCTTGCGATCACGTGGTGTGAAGTGTCCCGAGGATATTTCCATCGCAACGATCGGCGGGGCTCCATTGGTTTCTGCGCCCGGCTACGAAATCACGACCGTCAAAGCGCCTGTGGAGGAAGAAGGGCGGGTTGGGGCGGAGTGCTTATTGCAGATGATTGAAAACCCGAGTCGCGGCCCGATCCACCGGCTGGTTCCCGGGGGGCAACTGGTCGTCGGCCGCACCACGAGTGCACCCTGAGCGCAAGGCGAGATGCCCTGCGGCTGCTTTGTTAAATGTTGACTAAATGCTTTTAATCACTTGAGGGATGCCATGAGACGGACAACCGCCGGATTCACGCTCATCGAATTGCTGGTCGTGATTTCCATCATCGCGCTGCTGGTGGGGATCCTGCTGCCGGCGTTGGGTGCGGCACGTAGAGCGGCTCAATCCACCAAGTGTTTGTCGAATGAAAGACAGATCGGCATCGCTCTGTTTGCTTACACAGTCGACAACCAGTCGTTCTATCCACCGGTCTTGGATTTTGCGCTGCTGGTCGGCAAGCGTGGTGAGTTGGATCACTTCCAGAACGCACGCGGCGCAATCAATCCGGATGACGCGCCCAGAGCATTAATGGATGAGCAATACCTGGGTGATCCTGAAGTGGCTCAGTGTCCATCCGATCTTGGTGACCCTGTCACGATGCCGAATGGTGACATCATCGAAAACTGTTATGAAGACTACGGCAGCAGCTATCGCACCATGATCGAATGGGAGACGCCGCCGGTTACGCCTAATCCACAACAGACGGCGGACAACGCGATGTATAAAGTCGACTTCGTCGGCTGGAACTCGCGTACTTTGGACCGATTCATGCGGCCACGCCGCGTGGATGAATTTGATCGTTCGGCGACTAACAAGATCGTCAGCGGCGACTGGAACTGGTTCCCCGATCGTTTGTGGTCCGAGCCGAAAACACGATGGCACGATTCGGGTGACCGTACCTTTAACATGGTCTTCGCGGACGGCCACGCGGATCGATTTAATTTTGGCACCGATGTTGAAACAGCTTCACTTGGCGCTGGGCCATACTACGGTGAGGCTGATCCCGATGAGAACGGATATTGGTAGTCCCTGTTCATTTAACTGCTACAGCCGCATGCAACACAATTGGAGGATGAATTGATGCGAGTGAAGTTCAATAAAGCAGCGTTACTTGGAACGCTGGCGATCGGTATAATGACAACAAACGCGTCTGCCGCGATCAACGGCTCGGACAGCGTGGCCGACCCCGCCTATGCAAGTGGTTTGATCGACGGAACCAACGGCGGCTCGGGCTTTACATCCTGGGTATTAACAAGCACGACGACCGACGGTTATGCGGGTTTCTACGCCGGCACGCCGGATGGTGTTGACAACATCGGTTCGACGACAATCGATGGCGAAGCCACGTGGGCTTCCTATGCAAACAAGGGCGGGCAGATCGACCAGGCCACCGCGTATCGCGGCTTTGTCGAGTCGCTGGATGGGCTGGGTGATTCCTTCTCCATCTCGCTCGAAAACGGTTACGTGAACGGCGCTGTCGGTTTTGCATTGCGTAACGGCAACACAGCGACAACCGCCGGCGACTACGCAACCGATGCACGCATGCAGTTACAATTCAGCGGCGGCGACTCGACATACTCATTAATCGACGGCGACGGCGTACTCGATACCGGTGTCGGCTTCAGCTACTTCGGGATCGATGCCACCGTACGCATGACCGGCAGCGACACCTATGACATCGATATCCTTCGCTACAATTCAGCGGATGATCCGAACCCTGAACTGACGACAATCACCGGCCGCACTTTATCCGGCAGCGGCACGCTCGATTCGGTTGCGATCTTTAACTACGACGTTGAAACTCAAAGCGACGCTTTCTTTAACAATCTTTCATACACCTCGGGTGCACAATCCGGCTCCGACACGACATTGAATGCTGATTACTCGTTCGGCTGGTATGCCGGGACCGGTGATATCGGCACCGGCTTCGGGCCCTGGGTCCTCACACAGAACGCCAGCGCCAATGGCTACGCCGGTTTCTTCCTGCAAGACAGCGCGGGCAACGGCGTTGATAACGTCGGCCAGCCTACGGTTCAGGACGGCAGCGCCTGGGCACTCTATGCAAACAAGGGCGACGACATCGACAGCGCAACCGCGTACCGCACGTTTGACGATCCGCTCTCGGCTGCGGGCGACAGTTTCACCGTCGGCTTCGAGAACGGCTACATCGATCCGGACGGCAAAGTCGGTTTCTCACTACGTAACGGCAACACGACCGACTTGACAGATGATTACAACACCGATGCACGGATGCAGTTCTACTTCAACGGCGGCGACGGCAACTTCACCCTCGTCGACGGCGACGGCGTGCTCGATACAGGCGTAGCCTTCACGTTCTTCGGCGTTGAAGTCACCGTGACGCTGACCAGTGCCGACACCTACGACCTGAGCATCCTCCGCTACGACGAAGCCGGTGACGCGACACCCGAACTAACAACCATCACAGGCAGAACGCTTGCAGGCAGCGGAACGATTGATTCCCTGGCGTTATTTAACCGCGACGCCGCCCAGCAAAGCGACCTGTTCTTCAACAAGCTTGGCATCATCACGGATGCAGAAGTCGCTATCGAAGGCGACCTGAACGGCGACGGCTTCGTCGGCCTGGACGACCTGGACATTATTCTGAGCCATTGGAATCAGAACGTAACGCCGGGCGATGCATTGCTGGGCGATATCTCCGGCGACGGCTACGTCGGCCTGACCGATCTGGATGTGGTGCTGGAGAATTGGAACGCCGGCACGCCTTCAAGTACTGCCGTACCTGAACCGGCAACACTGAGCCTGCTAACACTTTGCGCGATCCCGCTGCTCAAACGCGGATCGAAAATATAAATCGTACTTCACGTGTTCAATCCGGATAACAACGCATGTTTCCAAAACTGGAGGAGGATTAAGATGAAAAGAATTGGTTTGATGTGTCTGGTCGCGGCACTTCCCGCATTGTGCCTGCATAACACAACACAGGCGGCGGTTATTGACAGTGACGATGCAAGCGCTGCTGTCTATGCCGATGGCTGGGACAATTTTGATGACGGCTCGATCAATACCGATGGACTCGGCGGTTGGGTGCTCGGCGGCGCGGCCGTGGATGGCACGACGATTGATATCACCAGCTCGCTTGGCTTAGGCGGCGGAAGTGGGGCGATCGACTCGGCCGGCGTGTCGTTCAAGATACACGATGCCAGCGGCGGCTTCGTCGACCTGTTCCGCTTCATCGATCCGGCAGGCCTCAACGCTGGTGAAACACTGGCGCTTGATATCGCGGTGAACTATCGTGGTGGTTACAAAGGCATCGACCTGCGAAGCGATGCCGGCGACGCCACCATCTTCAACTTCAACATCGGCGGCGATGATTACGCCGTCAGCCAGGCGGCAACCGGCAACGGCAGTATCGGCAACGATTATTCCAACGACACCGTCTTCCACATTGAATTCACACAAACGAGCCTCGTCGGCGGGACATGGAGCATCACCCGTAGCGGCGGCATCGCAGACTACGACACCGGCACCTATACCGGCCGCGCAAAAAGCTTCAAACTCTATAGCGGCAGCCAGGGCTCGTTCGGCGAAGACGCCATGTACGTGAACAACCTGGTCATCACCCCCGAGCCCGCATCGATCGCACTCCTCGGCCTCGGTGCTCTGGCAATGCTCAAACGACGAAACGGATAACAGTCGATCCACCGTGCCGGGACGCGGAAACACGTTTCGGCATGTTTACAACTTCTGCCGTGTGATTCGATGGGCTTGATCCTATGATGTATTTGCTGAGGGCTCACGATGTTTAGAACCCAACCAGAAGATCACGGTTATATAGCTGGCAGGAACCTTCTTATATCTATAGCAAGGTTCGCTGCTGTCATTTTACTCATCATCGCCGCCAACCCCGTTCACGCAATCAACATCGCACGCATCAGCAGCGACCAGGCCCGATACGATGTAACCGATCAAGTCAACTTCAGCGTCGTCCTCCAAGGAACCGTAACAGGCAGCCAGCAACTACAAATCACCTACCGCCACCTCGGCGATGTAGTATCCACCGAGACCGTCTCGGTCACCTCGCGCGGCGTCGACTGGTCCTGGCAACCGCCCAGCATCGATTACCAAGGCTACACCGTCGAGCTTCAGTTAGTCGACAACGGCTCAGTAGCCGATACCTCTTCCATCGCCGTCGATGTCTCTTCCGATTGGGCGAAGTTCCCTCGCTATGGCTTTCTCTCCAGCTACCCGAACCTCACCGCCGTCGGCATGAACGCGGTGATCGACAACCTCAGCCGTTACCACATCAACGGCCTCCAGTTCTACGACTGGTTCGACAAACACCACGACCCACTCGCCGGCACAAGCACCAGCCCCGACGCGACATGGCAGGACATCGCCAACCGCACGAACTACTACGCCGCCGTCCTGGGCTACATCAACCGTGCACACGACAAGAACATGATGGCGATGTCGTACAACCTCGCCTACGGCTCGCTCGATGACGCCGCCTCAGACGGCGTGTCCTCTTCATGGGGCCTCTATACCGATTATGCAGCCACGAATCAGGCCGCGCACGACCTGCCCGAAACCTGGAAGAGCGACATCTACCTTCTCGATCCCTCCAACACCCAATGGCGCCAATACATCGCCAACAAAACCGCCGAAGCATTCACCGCGCTGCCTTTCGACGGTTGGCACATCGATCAACTCGGCAACCTCGGCACGCTCTATACAAGCGATCACAATTCAGTGAATCTCGAAAACGAGCTGGGACCGTTCATCAACGCGATGAGTTCATCCCTCAATACACGCTTCGTCTGCAACGCCGTCAATCAGTACGGCCAGGCCGGCATCGTCGCCGCCGATGTCGAGTTCCTATACACCGAAGTCTGGGAGCCGAACAATCACTACAACGACCTCGCCAACATCATCCTCGCCAACAACGCCTACGGCAACGGCCAGCTAAACTCCGTCCTCGCCGCATACGTCAACTACAACCCCGACAACCTCAGCCGAACATTCAACACTCCCTCCGTCTTACTCGCCGACGCCGTCATCTTCGCCTTCGGCGGCGCTCACCTCGAGCTCGGCGAACACATGCTCTCCAACGAATACTTCCCCGCCGACAATCAGCAAATGACCCAGGACCTCAGCGAAAGACTCGTCGGCTACTACGACTTCCTCGTCGGCTATCAAAACCTCCTGCGCGACGGCGGCGAATTCGCTGCCAACCCCCTGACTTCCAGCAACACAAACCTCACCATGTGGCCCGCACAGCAAGGCAACGTCTCCGTCATCAACAAGACCGTCGACGACTACGAAATCTTCCACCTCATCAACTTCACCGACGCCGCCCACATGGATTGGCGCGACACCGACGCCACACAACAAGCCCCCTCGCTCATCACCGGCCTCGAGCTTACCTTCACAAGCAACACAGAAATCGGAAAACTCTGGGCCGCCTCACCAGACGATCACGGCATCCCCATCGAATTGCCTTTCACACAAGACGCCTCCGGCCTCGTGACCTTCACACTCCCTTCCCTCGAATACTGGACCATGATCGTCGCCGAACCCCTCGCCGCACTGCAAGGCGACATCAACAACGACGGCTTCGTCGGCCTCGACGACCTCGACATCATCCTCCAGAACTGGAACCAGTCCGTCCCCATCGGCGACAAATCCCAAGGCGACATCGCAGGCATCGGCGACGGCTACATCGGCCTCGAAGACCTCGACGTCCTCCTGACCAACTGGAACGCCGGCACCCCACCAACACAATCAACAACCCCAATCCCCGAACCCACCACCCTCACAACCTGCCTGCTATTAACCCTGCTAACCCGCCGCCCCCGATGCTAAGCTATCTTCCCCCTCTCCCCCTGGGAGACTTCCGGGGGGGCCGGGGTGAGGGCCGCCCCCGGATACCTTACGCCCACATCCGAAGCATTCCGCGCCCATCTCCGATCTCCGACCCCGTTTAAGCCATCTTACCCCCTCTCCCCCTGGGAGACTTCCGGGGGGGCCGGGGTGAGGGCCGTTTAACCTGAACCCATCTCCGATCTCCGACTCCGTTTCCACCTCTCCATCCCCACACTACCGAAATGGGTGCCACACTTTGACTCCAAAGGAGCAAAGTGTGCGGCGTCCAACACACCTTGTTGCTTCGCAAGCGCTCGGCGCGGGTCTCCGGACCCCGCCGACAAACACGACCGAAGGTCTCCCCGTCCTCCCTCAATTCACACCCACCGTTGCCCCAACCCTGCCCGGACATGTATGCCGGGGTGCCCGTCTTTGCCCCGCAGGGCAAAGGCGGCTGACGCAGCAAGCAGCAAAGACCGCCTAGTCACAAGCCGGCGTTAAGCAAAGCGCAACCCACCGCAGTAAAGCTGTGTCAAACGCATGTAGACCCACCGCGATATTGCGGGCCGTCTGCCGCATCTATCGCAGCTCCAACCCCGCCCGGCCATGAGTGCATCCCGATGTTATCCGTATCCGGTCAGGCCCGGACCTACAAAAAATCATCGAATCAGCTTGATCGCATCCCGCTTAGCTAACAATAAATGCCAGCATGCAAGCAAATCCGCATCCCTGGTGGGTTGCGCTCCGCTTAACCACACCCTGCGCCGGATTGGGAACCCATGCTGCTTGTTGATCAGATCTTGCGCAATACGCGCAAGATCTGCACTCCAGTAAAAATGCGAAATATTCGTAAGTGGATTAAAAACAAGAGCTTGCGTTATTACTTGAATAGTGGTATATCACTTGCGTCCTATAATGAGAGAGAATCCCAATAGCTTGATGCGCTAGACGCTCTAGGATGATTTTGGTTTACGGGGTAGATACATTGACTACATGTCCACGGCAACTTACTGCACGGCTTTGGGAAACGCTGGCTGATGCTGCGTCAGACGGAAGCAAAGTCAGTGGTCTAACGCACTGTTTCTACAGATATCCTGCGCGATTTTCACCTGCATTCGCCAGCGCTGCCATTGAGGCATTTTCTCAGCCTGGCGATCGTATCCTGGATCCATACATGGGCGGAGGTACAACGATTGTAGAAGCAGTAGCACAGGGCCGCCGTGCAGTAGGTGTTGATCTAAATGCACTCGCAGTGTTTGTTACCAGGGCAAAGATATCAGTGCTTAAGCATTATGAAGAATGTGCTATTCGGCGCTGGTCAAGTGAGATTGTACCCGCCTTATCATGCCGAGCAGCAAGAGATGAAATTCAGTCATGGCCTGATACTCATTATGGGCGTAACTTGACTCTGCCCAGAGCTCGATTTCTGAAGAAGATCATCGCTTGCGCCATAGACAGCGTAAATCAGCTACCCACAATAAAGTCTCAGCGTTTTGCTCGATGCGCCATACTTCAGACATCGCAATTATGTCTTGAAAGTCGCAGGCGAACAACAAAAGCAAGTGAATTTCGTGTGATGCTGAGCGATACAGTATTGGATATGCTAACCCAACAACAAGAGCTAGCAGATCAGCTTCACGCCATCGGTGCCTCTACTCGCTGGGCAAATATTCATAATACCTCAGCTGAACATACTCCCAACTTGCCGGTCTTTCGCAGAGGTGACAAAGTTGATCTAGTGGTGACTAGCCCACCGTATCCTGGTGTGCATGTTCTATACCATCGCTGGCAAGTCGATGGTCGCAAGGAATCGCCCGCACCCTATTGGGTTGCAGATTGCCAAGACGGTTTCGGCGCTAGCTTCTACAATTTTGGTGGACGCCATGAAGCAGGTCTTGAAACGTATTTCACCAACTCACTTAAAACTCTAACCGCTATCCGCCGTGTCATGCGTCCCGGCGCGACCATGATTCAGATGATCGCCTTCAACGATCCATCCTCTCAGCTTCCCCGATACCTGGATAACATGAACCGTGCTGGCTTTATCGAGCTAGGCCCAATCGAGATAGATTCACAGAGAATCTGGCGCGATGTGCCCAGTCGGAAGTGGCATGCGAATCTTCGTGGGAAAACTAAATCATCCTGCGAAGTAGTTTTGGTACATCAGGCGAAACGATAGCTTCAGCAATACTACAAGCCTACATAAGTACATGAATCATATGTAGTTATCCTACGCGCAGCATGTATAATATAAAGATAATACAAAAATGCTTGACATATTGATAATATAGGGGTAATATTGCCGTATCATGGCATCCACCAGTTACAACAATCGCCTCGTTGAACTGATTCGCAAAGCCGAATCCGGCGTCCAGAAAGTTATTGCGGATGCGGCTGGAGATGGTGATTACGACGCCATCGAAAAGGCACGCCAAATTGCGATCGAGTTGAAACAATTGGCTGATGGGTTTACTCCAACGGCATCAGATATGGTAGGGGATGGTACTGCCGCAAAAAAAAGCTTGGCCGTAAGGCGAGTTGATGCGACCGAGATGCCAGTGAAAACCAATCTTAATCACGTGGGTTCGGCTAGACGCAAGCCTCAGCGTGGCGGGAAAGTTGGGTATCCTCGCTTCGAAGCGAGGAATGGCACTCTGTATCGCATAGGCTGGTCTAAGAAGCAAAAAAAAGAGTACGTGCACAAGGTGCCCCGATCTTCCTTTGACACAATTATCGATTTATTGGGTCGTATATCAGTTGAATTCGACACGCCAGTGCCTGCAGAGTCGGTGATCGATGCGCTTGATGATGACACGCGAGAATCAATTCCTACCTACCAAGTCTACGCGGTGATGATGTACCTTCGGCAGATTGATGCAATTAAACAGGCGGGGCGTGATGGATACCACATTCCCGCAGACATTTCTCAGCGTAAGGACACGCTTTGGCCTTCCTAAACAGTGTCCACCACGGGAATCCGGGTGGGCTCCACTCATGGAGCATATGGAATGACGAATGAACAGATCAAGCAACTGGCGCTGGACCTTCTCCACACTGACGATGAACAACAAGTTATCGCTATTCTGAGCAATGCCGGTTATTGGGATAATCCTGATGCCTGGCGCGACTATGGAGACATCGAAGGAAATTTCTCCACGATCGGTAATCAACAAAGCCGGCCCGAGGCCGCCCTCGTGGAAAAGCTCGTTAATTCTGTAGATGCTCGTCTGCTTAATGCATGCCTTGAGAGTGGGATTGATCCTACATCTGAGGCCGCGCCCCCAAACATCCGCGATGCCGTCGCTAATCTTTTTAATGGCACAGGCGGTTCTCTTCGTGATTGGCCAGCGGCCACGCGTCGCCGTGAGGCTGAAAACATAACGTTGGCGGCTACGGGCCCGAAGCGGCATCCATGTCTTACGATTGCGGACAGGGGTGAAGGTCAGACGCCTGCCCGCGTCCCTCATACCTTCATGTCACTCAATAAAAGCAACAAACTGCGCATTCCCTTCGTTCAGGGCAAGTTTAACATGGGAGGCACAGGGATCCTGAAATTCTGTGGCGACCAACGATTTCAGCTACTCATTACAAAACGGAATCCCAGCATACTTACGGACAAAGAACAGAATGACCCAGGCGCAAGTCAATGGAGCTTGACGATTACTCGCCGCCAACGGCCTTCTCAAGGTGCAGGTCAAGTACGAAATTCTGTATTCACGTATCTTGCACCAGTTGGTGCTGGCGAGAATCCGCGTAAAGGTGAAGTGTTAAGTTTCGATTCCGAAACAATGCCACTGATGCCCAAGCATAATCAGCCCTATGTTCGCGAGGTGCCATTCGGCTCAGCGATCAAACTTTACGAATACGACATGAAGGGATTCACTAGCCACATCCTAATGAAGGATGGCCTTCTTTATCGATTGGAAGCACTGTTGCCCGATATTGCGCTGCCAATCAATCTGCACGAATGCCGTAACTATGGTGGAAAGACTGAGGCCAGCTTTGTCACCCCACTCGCTGGTTTGACCACACGCCTTGAAGATGGCAAGGGGGGTAACGTCGAGGATGGATTTCCCGACAGCGTACCATTCCATGTCAGAGGGGAGCGCATGGTCGCCAAGATATATGCCTTCAAGGATGGTAAGGCGACAACCTACACTACTAATGAAGGTGTGATCTTTAGTATCAATGGACAAACCCACGGCATCCTCCCCAAGACCATTTTCGGCAGGAAAAAGGTTAAGCTAAATCGACTCACCGACTCATTATTGGTTTCTGTTGACTGCACTGAGTTGAGTACGGATGCTCGTGAAGATTTATTTATGAATAGCCGTGACCGACTTAGTCAGCACGAGTTGCGGAAGGATATTGAAGCTGAGATAGAAGAGATATTGAGTCGCCACGAGCAGCTTAAGGAGCTAGCGAATGAGCGACGACGGCGCGAGATAGGCGAACGTCTTGCCGATAGTAAGCCGTTGGAGGAAGTGCTGGGGTCATTGCTTAAGTCGTCTCCAACCCTTGCAAGGTTGTTTCGCCTTGGACAGCGGCTCGGCAACCCGTTCAAGCGTGATACAGGGGACAAGCAATCCGGAAAGGATGGCAAGGGGCACGGTGGCAAAGATGGCGAAGGGCCCGGTGATCATGATTTTCAGGGTAAGAAGCACCCAACATTCTTCCGATTCCAGCGGACACATAATGACCGGCTTGATCGTGAGTGCGAGTACGGCAGACGGTGCCGGATCGAACTTGAATCTGACGTCGAGAACGAGTACTTCAAGCGCTCTGAGAATCCTGGCATGTACGAGGTCGAAGTCGTTGATTGTGTCGGCGATAAACACAGTGATCTAGAATTTCAGAATAGCTTACTGCTACACAATGGGCTCGCCCATTGGAGCATAGTTATGCCTGAGGATGTCGAGGTTGGTGAAACATTAACACTTCAGTTAACGATCGATGATGAAACACTTACAGATCCATTCACCAATATTGTGCGTCTAACGGTTCGTCCTCAAAGCATACGCAATAAGGGCAAGGGTGGTACTCGCAAATCGAGTACGTCTGGTGGGGGCGGTCAGCAGCAACCGGGAATCGATATGCCTGAAGTAATCGAAGTCCATGAGAAAGACTGGGCGGCACACAAGTTTGACGATCGTTCGGCCCTCAAAGTCATGCCCGAGACGGACGACAGTCACACATTCTACATCAATATGGACAACGTCTATTTACTGAACGAATTAAAATACGGAAAAGAAGACGCCAATCTAACCAAAGCAAAATTCAAGTATGGAAATGTGCTGGTTGGCCTGGCTCTACTTCAAGATGAAAAGCAGAATGGTAAGGCTGAGAATTCAGACACTAACCAAACTGATGGCGAACAAGCCGGTGCCGATAACAACGGCTATGTGCCCGTTGAAGATCGCGTACTACGCACAACGCGCGCTCTCGGCCCTTTCATGATCCCGATGATTAACTATTTGGGGGCGCTCAGCGAAGATGATGTTGCATCTGCCGCCGCCGCAGGTGATGAGGAGTAGTCAATTCAGGATCAGAACAGGGATCAGAAAAGGTGTTAGGAATCTTATTCTTGGGAAAGATGGCGGATTCCATGTCCATGATTAACATGCAACCATGCTTTGACCCTCACGTGTCAATGTCGGCGGTTCTGCAAACCAAGTCATGAATCGTACAGATACAAGTTTGGCGATCTTTGAATCAATCTGACAAAGCGGTCTGTGGCGGGACTGTTTGTGGCTCAGTTTGTTCACTTCGATACTGCGCGTCATGCAAAAAGCGTTCGGCGTGATCTTATTACTCGCCGATCGCGGGGCGGTTGGTTGTGATGGTTGTGGGCTTTCTTTTGATAGGGTCGGCCGTGCTCGTTCGTGCGCATGAGGGGGGGGAGTGGGGGGCGATTAGCTTGGTCCATGTTTGTGCGCATGCGTGCCGATCGCGACAGGATTGCGCGCCAGAAAGGTGGTGGAAAAGTCGCTTTGCGATGCCCCGATTTGCGGCCGCGTGTGATTCGGTTTAGCCGGCAAAAGCAGGTCGGGCGCAGAGGCAACCCGGGGGCGGGGGAGGGGGCAGTCCGGGGGCATTCCGGGGTCGGGGGTGAACGATGTGTACCTTGCCGCGACACGCCATGTGCCGGCCGATGTGTTTTGCGGGTTGTGTTTTCGTAGATGGCAAAAGTTGGCGGGCAAAGCATAGCCGGGTCGGCCGAGTTGCGTGAGTATGTCCGGGTTTTAGCCCGTTTAGTCAATGAAAAACGCTCTCGTAAAACCCTTGTTTACAAGGACTTCGCAAGAGCGTTCGTCGGCAAGCGGAGAGGGAGGGATTCGAACCCTCGGTAGAGACAAGCCCTACACACGATTTCCAGTCGTGCACCTTCAGCCACTCGGTCACCTCTCCTGAGGCTGTCGGCTTTTGCCGTGCGGGAGGCAAAAAGGGCGATCCTGGCCCGGCAGGGGGGCCGACATATCGAGTTTGGTCCGCTATCGTATTGGTTTATCGTGGTTTGTAAAGGATGGTGACTTTATTGGGACGTCGAAAGGTACATTCCAGCCTGTGCGGGCTGATTGTGGTTGATAAGCCGTTGGGCTTAAGCTCAATGGACGTCGTTCGTTATGTTCGTCGGGCGGCGGGTGGATGCAAGACGGGGCACGCTGGGACGTTAGATCCGCTGGCGACCGGCGTGGTTATCTGCTGCCTTGGTAAGGCGACCAAAAGCGTGGAATCGCTTATGGGTCGGCCTAAGGTCTACGAAACTGTCGTCGATCTCTCAGCCTTCACAACGACGGACGACCGCGAGGGCGAACGGCTGGAAGTGCAGGTAGATCAAGCACCTACGCAAGAGCAGGTCCGGCAGGTGCTGGGGCAATTTCTGGGTGAGATCGAGCAGACGCCGCCCGTGTATTCTGCCGTCCACATCAACGGCCAGCGGGCCTACAAACTCGCCCGTAAAGGTCAGGCCGTCGACATGCCGACCAAGACCGTCCGCATCGATGCGATCGACCTGCTGGACTACACATGGCCCATGCTGACGCTGCGAATCGTATGTGGCCGGGGCACTTACATCCGCAGCCTCGGCCGAGACATCGGTGATAAACTAAGCACCGGCGGCCACTTAGCATCCCTGCGCAGAACCGCGGTGGGGGATTATACGCTCGAACAAGCCCACTCGATTGAGCGGTTTGAGCAGGAAGTTAAGCAGGAAGATTTGTTGCCCGTGCCGGAATGAATTGAAACTTACTTCTTGATAATTGCGTTGTATTTGAGGATGCAGCGGATGGCGCTGACGCCGTCTTTCCAGTTGATCTTTTTGCCCTCGTCGTACGATCGGCCGTTGTAGCCGACGGGGGTTTCGTAGATGCGTAAATCGCGCATCCGAGCGAGTTTACCGGTGATTTCCGGCTCAACGCCGAACCGGCATTCCGTGATCTCGAACCGCTCAAGCACCTCGCGTTTGAAGACCTTGTAGCAGCACTCCATATCGGTCAAGTACAAGCCTGTACAGAGGTTGGATAAGCGGGTGAGGAACTTGTTGCCCAGGAAGTGGTGGTAGTTCAGCACGCGGTGCGTTTCGCCGGTAAATCGTGATCCATAAACAACATCCGCCCGTCCTTCGATGATCGGCCCGAGCAGACGCGGATAATCACGCGGGTCGTATTCCAGATCGGCATCCTGGATGATGACAATATCGCCCTCAGCGTGCTTAAATCCGGTTCTTAGGGCCGCGCCTTTGCCTTGATTGACCTCGTGGAACACGATCTTGTAGTCGGGTCTTTCCTCGGCCATCTTCTTCAAAACATCTGTTGTCCCGTCGGTTGAGCAGTCATCGATCATGACGATCTGTCGCTGCAATCCGCCCGGCAATTCCACGGATTCCACTTGCCGGAGGATCTCCGGCAGCAGCTTATTCTCGTTATAGACCGGTATGACAATGCTTAAAGTCTGGGCCATAGCTGGGGATTGTAGCAACTCTGATGAACCTTACTGATGATGCATAAACTCAAAAACGCCCTGCAGATAAGCCAACTCTTTGTGCCCAACAGCAGACCGTTTTGTCACCTGAGCGGTTGCCAGTTCGACCTCGGCCGCCTCGAGTCGGTTCAACACATCATCGGAGCTTGAATTGATTCCACCCGGCGCTATGTAGACGACAAGCAGTACCTGCTTGTCGCGCCCCACGTAATCGACAAGCACGACATCCCCGGCCAACATTGAAAAACCATCTTCTGCCGCGAGCATCACTTGTGTACCATTCGTGGCGATCAGAGATACCTTGTCTGAGAGTTGTACTTCTTCAGATGCCATGGCATAGCTAATGGAATAGAAGTTGTAGACCGCCACAATCTGCTTGCCTACCCAGACGATCGGGAATATTGCTAAACCAAGCAGAAACGAAAACAACATCAACAGGATCAGGGTGCGTTTGCGATACATGCGAATCCTCCGGGGATCATAACGTTTTTGAGCGTATGCCGATCGGGATAGTGTCGAAAATGATATCCGACCCGATCGCCGCCAACATATGCTGTTGCCGCATGTGACGGTACCACTTGCTTGGTTATGTGCAGTTAAGCGGAGGGTAACGCAACAGTCCGCGGCGGCACGCTGCGGCTCGCGTTGAGTTGATCGGGTGGTGGGGTTTACCGCAGAACATCAAATATAACTTATGGCCACCTCTAATAATCCCCTCATCATTGCTCCATGAGCCCTGCGTGTGTCACGCAGAGGCTCGCGTGTGTTTTTTTGTATCAGTAACATCTCGCCCGCCGCCGCTTCGGGTTTCGGTTGTCCCGTTGGCGCGGGATCTTCAACCCGCGACCAGCTTCGCGTAACGCTCCAGGTTGTACACCAGGTTCCGCAACCCGATTGCCACGTGAGCCCGCGCCAAGCCGATGCACCGGATCAGCTTGCCACCCAGCTTCTGCGCCTGACGGCCGAACACATGTTCGACTCGCACACGCACCTTCGACTTGATCTTGTTCGACGCGCGGTCACGTTCGGTCAGCGGCGCATCACGACAACCCTTGCGGTTGATCCGCACGCGGTAGCCTTGCTGTTCCAAACGTTCGCAGATCGCCTCGCTGTAGTACGCGCCGTCGCCGTACATGTCTTTGTTCGTGTTGTTCTCATCCAGCAATCGATCGATCATCCGGTTGTCATGCATCGCCGCGTCGGTGACTTTGTATTTGCGGATCAGCTTGTGTTTGACATCCACGTTCACGTGGTTCTTGTAACCGAAGAACCGCTCGCCGTGCCGCGTCGTCCAACGCGCATCGGTGTCTTTTTGCCTGTGTTTACAGGGGTTTTGCACGAACGACGCCGGGATGCAGCCGTCCTTGATCGTCTGGTTGTCATCCCGGCTGTTGCGTTGACGCGGCACCGGCACGATGCTCGCATCCACGATGCTCCCCTTGCTCGCCGCGAAGCCCGAGGACGACAGGTCGTCGTTGAATTGATTAAAGAGCACCTCGACTAAGTCCAGGTCCTTGAGCCGTTCGCGGAACAGCCACAACGTCTTCTCGTCCGGCACCGCGTCGCCGGGGCCCAGCCCTAAAAACGCCATGAACGATACCCGGTCACGCACCTGGTACTCCACCTGCGCATCCGAGAGGTTGTACAGCGACTGAAGCACGAGCATCTTGAACATCAACACCACATCATAAGGCCGCCGCCCCGCGTCGCTCTTGCGTGCCTTTTCGTGCACACGCTCAAGCGTCGGCCGAAACGCTTCAAAGTCCACCGCCTCTTCCAACGCCCGCAGCGGGTTGCCGTGCGCATCCAACTGTTGCTTGCGTTGCTGAAAATCAAAAAAGCCCGCCTGCGACATCGCTGAGTCCTTTCATTCACATGGCATGACATCGGAACCGAAGCCATGTTGTAACACGACTGTCAGGGGGATTATTAGAGGTGGCCATAAGTTATATTAGATGTCTTTTTCGGGGCTGTTGTTCGAGATTCTGGGTGATGATTGTGGGCCGGGGTGAAAGGTATCAGGCGGTGTGTAGGTGAATGTGCAGCCGCGGCGTGTTGCGCTTGGGTTGGCAGAATCCTGCGCCCGGGTGCGAACTTACGCTGTTTGTTGTAGCAGCCGCCTTTATCCTGCGGGTCAAAGACGGGCACCCGGGCGCGGCTCGCGCGGAGTTGATCGGGGCGGCGGGGGCTTGCCGTAAGACATCTAATATAACTTATATTAGATGTCTTTTTCGATGCTGCTGTCGGAGGTTTTTGGGGGTTTCGATTGGGATTCGGGCTTTGGATATCGGGGATGAATGGTGTCCGGCAGCGTGTATACGGGGGGGGGAGTAAAAAGCGCTAAGCCGCAAGCGGCTTAGGTTGATCGGGGGTAGTGGGGAGGTTGCGTTCGGGAAAGGGGGTAAATCCTTTTTTTAATGGCTTTCTATAGGGTCGGTCACCTTCCGGATTTCTGGTTGGCAATAACAGCCGCTCTAGAGAAAACTGGTCGCACTTTTGCGGGAGATGCTAATATAAACAAGGGTCTTAGGAAGCCTACGGGTCAGTAAACTGTATCTGGCCCTATGAATACCGGCAAAAACAAGTACTACCGCCGTTCCCGTATTTCGACCAAGGTCTTTCGGCGTCTGATCCGCGCCTTTGCCATGGACCTGACGGCCACCGATGCGGCGGCGTTGACCGGCCTGAGCGTGCGTTCGGTCAACGCGATCTACCTGAAGGTGCGTCGACGCATCGCCGAGTACTGTGAATCGCAAAACCCCTTCCGGGGGGAAGTGGAAGTCGACGAGTCCTACTTCGGTCCCAAGCGTGTCCGTGGCAAACGCGGCCGGGGTGCCGGGGGCAAGACCATCGTCTTCGGGATCTTTAAACGCAACGGCCACGTCTACACCGAGATCGTGCCCGATGCACGCAAAAAGACTTTAATTCAAGCGATTCGCGGGCGTGTCGACCTTGAAAGCATCGTCCATTCCGACGGCTGGCCCGGCTACGACGGCCTGGTCGATGTCGGCTACGCCAAACACCTGCGCGTCAGTCACGGCGACAACGAGTTCGCCAACGAGCGTTCACACATCAACGGCATCGAGAGCTTCTGGGCCTACGCCAAACACCGCCTCGCCCGGTTCAAAGGCGTGCCCAAACATACGTTCTACCTGCACCTGAAAGAGACCGAATTCCGATTCAACCACCGCCGTGGCAATCTTTACCAGGCTGTGCTAAAACTACTGCGAGACAACCCGATTTAGACCCGTAGGCTTCCTAAGACCCTTTTTTATCTATACCCTTAAGTTTCTCAAAGCTTTGAAATCCATTTCCAACTCCCAATACTTCAATGACCGTAAACAATCCACTCGGATCTGTCCCCATGATGGGGTTGGCGTGGGTGTAGAGGTATTTGTGCAGGCTTTGGGGATCGTACTGGTTGCCTGCGAAGGGGTCGAGGCGGTTGAAGCGGCCGGAGGCCGGGTCGTAGTAGCGGGCGCGGAGGTATTGGGTGCCGTCGGTGTGGGTCCACTCGCCGGAGTACAGCAGGCGGGTGAACGCGTTTTCTGCATCACCCAGAGTGGCCCCGCCCACGGTGCCGCCGGTCAGGTGGTTGCCGTAGGCATCATAGAGGTAGGCCTGCGCCGGCGTGGTCCCGTCGAGGACGAAGCGGGTCGAGCCGTGGCCGTCCGTCAGCAGGTGCAGCAGGTCCCCGGCGTCCACAGTGTATCCGCTTTGGGTCTGCCCTACTGAATCCATCTGAGCAATCACATCATGCCTGATGGTGTACACACGTTTCAATTCATCGGTGTCGTGGATCGCGTTTGGAGCGACCCCGTTTCAGCCCACTTACCATGCAACAAATGCTAAGGATTGCCTACTACGCTTCCGGGTCTTCCCAACCCTCGCCGGAGCCGCCAACGTGGATCAATCGGTCAGCGTGCAGGACGATTGTTAACCATTGGTCCGGACCCAGCCAGGCTACCTGGAATGAATACTCCGCATATGCCATTCCTTTGTGATGCTCTTGCGTGATGTGGATGCCGTGGCACTTGCATAGCGATCGCAGGTCATCGCTCGAAGATATTTTTGCTTTGAAGTCTTCTATGAAGTACCCCTCGCGCTCTGCTTCTTGGTACTCGGTGTGCAGCGCTTCGAGGATCAGCTTGCATAATGCTTCATCGTTAGCCTCAATGTAGTCGAGTGCCTTGGCCTGAGCGTCCGAGACACCCTCCTGACCATCCGTGTCGATCGTACAAGACACCGTCACCGGGTGCTTAGGATTCTTCGGCGGAACGCCGATCTCGTAACCATCTCGCTTTGCTGCCTGGATGCATTTTTCGATCTCTTCGCCCAAGGTGTGCTTATCATGTGAGATATAGTAGTCTTCACTAATCCCAGGCATAAACTCTCTTAAATATGCCATGTAGCCTACTTTGCTAATCTCTACTTCACCCTTACAAGTAGCATTCAGCATATCCGCCAACTTATCCAGTAGATATAATTCGTTCCATTTATTTCGTCCGCGTTTACGGCCATGTCCAATGCAAAGGCCGGCAAGATTCAACATGTAAAGCGTACATTCTATTTCGATATTCACTGAAGTAGTCTTGATCGTATCTCGCCACATTTGCGCTCCAATCGAAATCACATTTAACACAAATCCCACTACCGGGATTGAGTGTGATTACTTGTACGTATCATTTGTCAAAATTTGATAAAACGCTACGGCACCCCAATGCCTATTATTATTATGCACTTTACTGTCTGCAGCAACCATGACTCCTAGTATCTCATGGTGATGCCATGTATAACCCGTAATAACCCCACTAGCACTAAAACCTTCATCTTTGTTCACCTGCCGTCCTCTCTCCCATAACATGTCTAACCAGTTATCTGCTTGAACGGCGTCAAATACAATATTCGCCAGGGTGAATCCTGTCCCAGCAATAGATAACGCATTGGCTAATGAGTAATCTCTACTCCGGCTACCCGTAAATACAATCCATGATTTTTTCAACACATCATTGTCTGACAATGACAAGAATTTCAGATTTCTCACCTTACCTTTATATCCATCCTCATCATCTAATCGTAGCTCCTTATCGCTGCCTTGTAGCTTTGTCATGTAGCCTGTTATCGCCGGCAATTTTCTTGCCAACAGTCGTCCTTTAATCGCGTCTTTATATTCCTTGAAGAATCTGGCCGCAAGGTACCCGTAATAAGCCGTTGCGATATTCGCCGCACGAGAAGAAACGGAGAAGAAACGGGGTCTGACCCCGTTTTTCGTGTCCCGATCTGGGGTCAGTCAATGTGACAGATGTTTTGCTGGTCTTGCTGGCGATGCCCCTGACACTTACTCATACGCCATGCTTCAACCACTTGGGCAAACCTGGCGGGCTCATCGGTGGCGTACCAGGTGATACCCATGTTCAGCAGGCTTATGATATCTGACTGTTCAAAGTGAAACGGGAAAACTTCCAGGTCTATTCCGTGTTCGGCGGTCTGGCTGATCGCCCGGTTCAGGAAGTCCTGATCGACCTGGTAGCGCCAACCTTCTATCGCACCACCCTCCAGGTCGAACAGGTGGATCTGCACCTGATCCAGTCCGTCGAATCTGCTTTCCAGCGCACGATCAAACTTTGCTTCGATCTCGTCCGGCTTGCCGGTGATCCAGAGCATCGTTCGCACGCCCGGCAAGCGCTTTCGCAGCATGGCACATTCTTCCTGCTTCGGGCTCGCGATTAATATCTGTTCAGTCAGCTTGTACTGCTCGATCAGATCGCCCAGTTGCTTGAGGTCCAACTGTTTCAGGTCCAGGTACACCCACCTGCTTGTGTCCTGCGACATATCGGAGAACACTTCCTCCAGCGTCGGCACACGCTCGTCGGCGTATGCTGGGGCAAACTTCTTGCCTGCATCCCACTTTTTTACTTCGCTTAGCGGAAGCTGATTGACAAGTTGATTCGCGATATCTTTTGGCGCATCGGTCGTTCGTGCGAGCGTTTTATCATGCAGGCAGATGATTACGCCGTCGGCGGTGGAGCGGATGTCCGCTTCCGGGATGCCGCCTAAATCCCACGTATACCGCATCGCGACCATCGTGTTGTCCGGCCGTTCGTGTGCTCCGCCGCCGCGGTGGGCCTGCCAGTAGACAGGGGTAGTGTTGAATGTCTGTTTCATCTGACAGCCTGCGAGTTGACAGAACATAATGAGCAGAACCAAACTGACATAACGTAATCCTATCGGCTGCCGGCGTCGGGTGTGCGCCTTGATGGCTTGTGGTGAGGGTGGACGTGTTCGGACATGAGTTGGACAAGAATGTGTTGTCATGATGGTTTTGATTGGGATCGGTTTATGGGATGTTTTTATACATCAGCGTATCGGTACGTGTAAATGACGGCCACGTGTGCTCGCCGGTGACGCTTCGGAGGGAAGTGGTGTCGGACAGGATGAAAATGGGGGCAAGAGCGCTAAGCCGCAAGCGGCTTGGGGGATGAGTTGGTGTCCGTAGTGTGTATAGGCTGTTCGCGGTTGAATGGTGTGGCATAGTCGGCGCGGCGACACGCCGCGGCTCGCAGGGGTGGGGCTTCGTTTAAGCATTCCCGGGGAATTCGATTACCAATTTACGTGTCCACTGTATGACGGCCGCGTTTATTCGGTCGGTTTTATTGCCTTGGGTATAGGGGGAGAAGCCATTGAGTTCGACGATCTCATATCCAGTGTCGGTGTTCAGGTAACGTGTGTCAGTGATCGGCAGGCAGGTGGTGATGGTTTGATCGGTGTCTGCGGTCAGGATCAGTCTGGCGTTTTCACCGAGTTCCCAACGGATGCGCGGCTTGAATGTCTGGTAGTGGAGATGAGCTTCCGCCCAGTCTTCGCCTGCTTCGAGTTTGCCGGTGCGGATCGTGTAAGCATCGTTGCCGATTCGGAATGTGGAGAATGCGGGATTGTTTTTGGATTTGACGCCGGTCAGGATGACGCCGGCGGTTTTGTGTGAGAGATAGAGCATGTTCTGCTGGTCAAGTGCGTAATCTTCGCGGGGGCGGATCACTCGATTCAAGGCTCGTAAAGCGGATATCCCAGCGGTGAAGTTGTGCTTGCGAATGATACCGAGAGGAAGCGAAAGGCGGAAGGGGGCGTCTTTGAGGTTTTCGGGTAGCGTGCATGGGCCTTCGATCATCAGGTCCAATTCATGGTCAACCACAGCCAGCGTTTCCGGATGTTGTTGCGCGCAATTTAGTGATTCGAGGCTGTGTGTGATGAAGTATCTTCCCTCAGCGGTCAGCGAATGGAGCGCCAGGCCGTAGCCGGCGCCGTTGTTGTCTGATGCATTGGTGCGTTCGTCCGCGATGGGAATTTTTGCAAAGTCGTGATTGATCAGGGATCGAAATAGATGGCCTGCCTTGATGAATTTGTCCTGGCGATGGGCTTTGCCATCCAATACGTCGTATAAGCATCCCGCGGTTAATGGTGTATAGATAAGCGACGGGCCGCCCTCGCGCTCGGCGTTGGTGAATTCTTCGAAGTACCCATCGGGATGACCGTTTGCCAGGTAACGTTCGGCAAATTCGTATGCCATATCTGACCAGTCAGATCGGCCGAAGGACTTGCCGCAGTAGTACACGCCTTGCATGAAAACGGCGGTGTGGTTGTTGACCTTATTCAGGTGCAGGTCTTTAACGCCGGGCAGAAAGTGTTTGCAATGTTCGATGGCTGCGGGAACCTGCTGCTCAATGATCTGCTCATACCAAAGCTGGTCTTTGTTGTTCATGATCGGCAAGAGGTTTTGATATGCCAGCGCGATATGCAGGAGCAGCCGCCTGAGGGGCACACTCCACATCGGCACTTCACCAGCGGGGTGGTTGTAGATGTATTTGCAATAGTGTTCGGTGTTGTTCTGAATTATTTTGATCAGCTCGAAGGCGCGATCATCACCCCTGGCCGCCAATTTAGCCAGCACTGATATGCCGGTGGCGTAATAGTCGTAATAGGCGACGATATTTTCGATCGATTTGTAGCCGGGGCGCACGGCCGCAACGCCTGTATCGCGATCGCCGAGATACATCTTCTGCATGATCGGGATGATTGCTTGTTCGATCTGTTGCCTATGACGGTCAATGATGGTTTGGTCGAGTACCGACATTGCTAACAACCTTGGTGGAAGAAAAGCATTACACAAGGGCAAACGTGTCTGGCTCCATTATCGTTTCGGACGGGCCCTCACCCCGGCCCTCTCCCGAGGGGAGATGGGGAGCGCGCTAAGCCGCAAGCGGTTACGGGGGGCAGACGCGCTAAGCCGTAAGCGGCTGGGGTTAGATATCGAAGTACATGCTGAACTCGTGGGGGTGGGGGCGGTGTCTTAATTCGTCGATTTCGTTTTCGCGCTTGTACTTGATCCAGTAGTGGATCACTTCATCGGTGAAGACGTTGTCCTCGTGCAGGTAGTCGTGGTCGGTTTCCAGTGCATAGAGCGCTTCTTCGAGGTCGCCGGGGGCGGAGTCGATGGGTTCCAGCTCGTGCGGCTCCAACTCTTCGAAGAGTTTATCCAGCGGGTTGCCCGGATCGATCTTGTTTTTGATGCCGTCGGCGACGGCCATGGTCATCGCGGCGAAGGCGAGGTAGGGGTTACACGATGAATCCGGGGAGCGGAACTCGATGCGTCGTGCTTTCGGGTCTGTTGAATAGCCGGGGATACGCACGGCGGCGGCGCGGTTGCGTGTGGAGTAGATCAGTTTGACGGGCGCTTCGTAGCCCGGGACCAGCCGCTTGTAGCTGTTGGTTGTGGGGTTGGTGAATGCGAGGAGGCTCTTGGCGTGTCGGAGGAGTCCGCCGATGGCGTAGAGGCCGATCTTGGAAAGTCCGCCGTAGTGGTTGCCGGGGAATAAGGGTTTGCCGGCTTTCCAGAGTGAGAAGTGTGTGTGCATCCCGGAGCCGTTATCCATGAATAGCGGTTTTGGCATGAAGGTTGCTGTTTTGCCGTGCTGTGCCGCGACGCGCTTGACGACGTACTTGAGCATCATGCAGATGTCAGCCATGCGCAGCAGGTCCGCGTGTTCCAGGTCGATCTCACATTGCCCGCCGGTCGCGACTTCATGGTGATGTCCTTCGACCGCGATGCCCATCTCGGCAAGCACCTTGCACATCTGCGATCGCATATCCATCAGCGAATCCATCGGCGGGCCCGGGAAGTAGCCTTCGTTACGCCGGACCTGGTAACCGAGATTTGTCGGATCATCCTTGATGCTGTTCCAGCAGCCCTCTGATGAATCCACCTTGTATGAGGCGCTGTTCACATCCTGGCCGTAGTGGACCTGGTCGAAGATGAAGAACTCCATCTCCGGTGCGAACATGGCCCTGTCGGCGATCCCCGCTTTCTTGATGTAATCCGCGGCTTTGCGGCCGATCGATCGTGGGTCGCGCGAGAACATCTTCTTCGTCACCGGGTTTTTGACATCGCAGATCAGCGCCAGCGTGGTGTGTTGTGGGAAGGGGTCGATGTGGGCCGTATCGGCGACGGGCACGATCAGCATGTCCTGTTCGTTGATCGCCTCCCAGCCACGGATGCACGAGCCGTCGAACCCGAAGCCGGCTTTGAACGTGTTCTCGCTCAGTTCCCCGGCCGGGAACGTGATGTGCTGCCAGAGCCCCGGGAAGTCCATGAATCTGCAATCGACAAACTCGATGTTCTTGGATTTGATGAGCTGTAAGACTTGTTTGGGCGTCATGGTGCGTTCCTGGTGGTGTTGTCCGTGTGTGTAGGATAGCCCGTCTTGGACGCGTTACCAAGGGATCATCTACTTACTGCCTTCTGAAGTGCGAGCTGAACATAAAGACAAGCAGGGCGATCCAGAATGTCAGCATCGAGAGCAGGAAGAGCAGGTCGAGTATAAGCGGCAGGCCCTCTTCGCCTTCCAGCGAGATACAGGTCACCGTGATAAGGCCGGTGAAGGCGGCGGTGATGCCTGCGTAGAACATCACCGGCATCTTCTTCCAGGCCAGTTCGGAGATGATCCTGTACAACACGATCGCCATGATGCCCGTATACGCCGCCCAGAAGTAGAGCGGGGTCGAATGCAGCCAGTATCCCAGCCCGCCCAGGGTCAAGCCGACCAGCAGCAGGATGCCGAAGCCGTCGGTTGCGATCTTGTCTTCTTTATCCAAGGCGTGCCAGCCGTGGGTATTCAGCCGAAGCATGAGGTTGAACAGGGGGATGGTGATCCAGGTCAGAAGTACGAAGCCGAGGTAGAGCCCGATCAGCACGTATGCCACCGGTCGAAGTTCTTCGTTGGCTCGCGCGACCGCACGCACGACTTGATATCCGATATACGCCCCAACCAGCAGCGTCATCCGTGCGCGGCCGTCCATCCTGGCTGTCCAGAGGAAGAAGCCGAGGATGAGCCGGTAGATCAGGAAGCGTGCTTTGAGCGCTTCGACGAGGCCGGCACGTGCGTAATCGTGGCCGGGCTCGATGCGTAATGCTTCATCGAAGTGTTTTAATGCCTCTTTGGGTTTATTGGTATGCAGGTAGGCCCAGCCCTGGGTTGCATGCGCGTCGGCGTTTTCCGGTGCTGCGCGCATCGTGCGTTTGATCGTCCCTGCTGCTTCTGCGCTACGGCCCATCTGCGTGAGGATCTGCGCCCGCAGGTTCAGGCAGTCCACATCCTCAGGGTCCATCGACAAGCCACGATCCAGCGCCTGAATCGCTTGCTCGCGCTCGCCTTGCTTGTAATGAAGCGCCGCCACCAGCCAGTAATTGCAGGGCTGATAAGGGTCCAGCCTTAACGCCTCATCGACCGCACGACGCGCATCGATCAGTTTGTTCTCTTCCAGATGGATCATCCCCATCAGGTAATGCGGAAAGAACGACATGGGGTCCAGGCGGATCGCCTCGCGCAGCGCCTGTTTCGATGCATCTGTCTTATGCTGTTTGATGAGGCTGAAACCAAGCAGTGCGTGCATGTTTGCGTTTTCAGGCTCAGCTTCCAAACCACGGCGCAGTTCCGCCTCGGCCATCTCCGGCCGGGATTGGCTCAACAACATCTGGGCCCGGGTCATGTGTGGATTCTGCAACGAATCAACTCCCTCGGTGAATCAGGCACGCAGCCTCACTTCAACTTCAAATAGTCGAGTACATCGTCGTACTCGCCGCCCTGGTTCGAGTACAACGCGTAGTTTTTCGCGGTGGCGAACCATTCCTTTGTTGTCGGTTTGGTCGATTTGGCGCTCTTGACCAGGTCCTTGGTGGTAAGTGGGCCGGGTACGCCGGTCTTGACCGCCTCACGCAGCTTCGCTTCCACCGCCCGGTCGATCACAGCCTTCAGGTCCGCACCGGACAGGCCCGGGGTTTTCTTGGCGACCGCATCGACATCGATGTCCTGTTGCGGCTTGCCTTTCAGTAGCGCCCGTAAAACCTCCGCCCGCGCCGGCTGATCCGGGGGCGGAACGAACAATACGCGATCGAACCGTCCGGGCCTGCGGAATGCTGAATCCAGGTGCCACGGTGCGTTCGTTGCTGCCAGAACCAGCACGCCATCGTTGGAACTTTTCACACCATCCAATTCTGACAGGAACTGGTTGATCACCTGCCGGCCGGCCGAGCCCTGCAGGTCCGAGCGTTTTGCGCCAAGCGCATCCACTTCATCAAAAAACAGAACACAGGGCGTGTTGGATCGTGCGTATTCGAACAACGCGTGCAGCTTCGACTCGCTATTGCCCAGGTACATATCCAGCACGTCGTGGATGCCCACCGCGATGAAACCGGCATCGACTTCGCCGGCCGTCGCCCGCGCGAGGTATGTCTTGCCGCAGCCGGGCGGGCCGTACATCAATAAACCACCGCCGATCGATTTGCCGTAGGCTTTGTAGATCTCCGGGTTACGCATCGGCTCGATGAGCTTGATGCGCACCTCGTCTTTCAGGCCATCCATCCCGCCGACGTCGGCGAAGCTCATGTCGGGCTTTTCCATCTCGATGGACACCATCGCGGCCCCCGGCGCCTCGGCACGCATGCGGATACGACCCTCGCTGTCGACCTCCGCAAAGTCGTCATCAAATTCCGCTTCGGTTTCAACCACACCCAGCGCCTCGGCCAAATCTTCATCCGCCAGGCTCGGATCGGCATTAACGGCGCGTTGATATGCCACCGATCCACGTTGCGGATCCCCCGACTTTAAGAGCAATCTTGCATGCAGCAGGTGCGCTTGAGCGGATACGTCCGGCCGGCTCAGCAGGTCCTCGATCAGCACGATCGCAGCGGAGACTTTGCCCTGTTGGCTTAATGTCTTGCCGAGCCCGAGTAACAGCTTCTCGCTTGCGGGAGCCAGCTTCAATCCTTCACGGTAAAGCTGTTCAGCTTCCTGGAGTTGGCCTCGGTTCAACAACACGCCGCCGACATGAGCGCGCAGAACAATATTGTCAGGCGACTGCTGCAACGCTTCCAATAGATCACGGATAGGTTCGGAATCGTTGGCCATGCTGCCTCCCGGGTTAGAGTTAATGGTATCCAGCGATCAGGTTATCGACGGTTTGGGGTTCCGCGTCTTGATCAATGTCCTTCAGCGACTTTGCCTAACTTGGGCTTGAGTTCCTTCAATAGGGCGTCAAGCGTCGCATCGTCCTTCGCTTCGGCGTTGAGGCGCAGCAGTGGTTCGGTGTTGCTTGCACGGACGTTGAACCAGAAGCCCTTGCTGTCGAAGCAGTCGATGGTGACGCCGTCGAGGTCGTCGATCAATTGTGCGTCGGCCTTGTAGGTTTCTTTGAGCGACGCCATGATGCCGGCCTTATCCTCGGCCTCGAAGTTGATCTCACCCGACTGCGGGTACTTCTTGTAAGGCGCGATCAATTCGCTGATCGGCTTGTCGCTTTCATTGAGCACGCTGAGCACCGCGGCGAACGCGATCGCGCCCGAGTCGGCGAAGCTGTTGTGCTTGAAGTAGAAGTGGCCGGACAGTTCGCCGCCGAAGATGCCGTCGGTTTCGCGGAGCAGGGCTTTCATGTTCACGTGCCCGACCTTGCTGCGTGCGGGCTTGCCGCCGAGCGCTTTGATGGTCTGCTCGACTACCTTGCTCGAACGCAGGTCGTAGACCACGCTCGAACCGGGCTGCTGCTTGAGGAAGTGGTCGCAGAGCAGGGCGGTGAGGTGGTCGCAGCCGATGATCTGGCCCTTCTCGTCGGTAATCATGCAGCGGTCGGCATCGCCATCGAAGCACGCACCCAGGGCCGCGCCTTCACGCACCACGCCTTGCTGCGTCGGCTTCATGTTCTCGGCGACAAGCGGGTTGGGTTCGTGGACCCACTTGTCGGTGAACTCGAAGTTCTCCTTGATGATCTCGAGGTTATCGACTTCGCCGTACACCTCGGGGATGAGTTTGGTCGCCATGCCGTTGCAGGCGTCGATGTAGACCTTGATGGGCTTTTTCAATGGGGAGAGGAAGTCGAGCACGTGCTTGCGGTATTCTGCCCAGAGGTCTTGCTCTTCGAGCTTGCCGACGGCGGGCTTATCTGTCGATTCGATCGACTCGGCGATGGCCTGGATTTCCTTGAGGCCTGAATCGGCGCCGATGGGCTTAGCGCCGGGGCCGGAGATCTTGAAGCCGATGTAGTTGATCGGGTTATGGCTGGCGGTCGTCTGCACGCCGCCCAGAGCGCCCTTGACGTAGGGGATGGCGAAGTACATGAACGAGGTATCCGCCTGCCCGAGGTCGATGACGTCCATCTCGGCGGCGCGGAGGCCGGCGATCAGGGCCTTGGCCATGGACGGGGCGCTGGGGCGGTGGTCCCGGCTGACGAGGACGGTCCCGGGCTTGCCGGCGTTGCCTTTCTTGAAAAACTCACCGACCGCGTAGCCAACTTTCCACCCGGCATCCTCGTTGAGGGGCTCGGGGTAGGTCGCTCGGACGTCGTAAGCTTTGAATATCTTGCCAATCATGGTCAAATCCGCTCCTTCGGGCTCAGGATTTAGGGGGTGGGGGTGACTAGAATGCGATGATACCGGACACCGCCTCTTGGGGCTATCGCGGCCGTATTTGCATCAGGGTCGGCTGGGCTTGAAACTACCCATATGCCTAACAAAGCACTCATGCTCGGGGCCGCGTTCGTCGTGGCAGCACTGGTCCTGATTCTGACCGTTCTGATCGGTGGGCCGGGATTTACGGAACAACAGTCGCAGGTCGATCCCGCGGATGTACAGATCTACGTCCCCGGCCCGGACGTCAACGAGCAGATGCTTCTTGGCGAAGCTGAGAACATCATTTACGAGGTCAACGAGGACGGCAAGCGCATCCTTTTCTATGCCAACCGGATCGTCCCCCGCAACGAGGGCGAAATCGACGCGATCGACACGACGATCCAGATCCAGCTCGCCGCCGGCCGGGAACTGACGATTGAGGCCGACGAAGGCACCATCGTTGCGCCGGATCAGCACCCGCAGGAGGGCGAGATGCGTGGCAACGTCATCGTCACCCTCTACGAATCGCCCGACGGCTCGCCGGTCGACACCAGCAGCGACCGTGACGTCGCCATCCGGATGTACTTCGACGACCCGGTCGAGTTCGACCTGGAGCTTCAGCAGATCGACAGCATTGGCCCCATCTTCCTCACGGGGCCGCAGGTGCAGTTCCACGGCCGGGGATTGAGTATGAACTACAACCAGCTACGCCAGCGTATCGAACGGCTCGTCATCGAGCAGGGCGAGTCACTGCGATACATCCCCGAGCCGCCTACTTTCGTCGAAGATAAAGACAGTGACGCTGCCCGGAACGTCAAGCCGGTGCATAAGTCACGGCCAGAACGATTAGTACCTCAAAACGATAAACCTTCGGCTGCTGATAACAGTGAGTCTGTGGAAGCCGCAGCCGATCGGGACGAACCGAAACAGCCGATCCAGTATTACCACGCCACTTTTGAACAACTCGATGAAGTGCGTGTCGGACTGGATCAATACATCGTGCAAGGCGACAACCTCTCCGCGATTTTCAGCACCAAGACGGCGGAGGAAATCGATGCCGAGAGCGAGCAGCAGGGGGGTGAACCGGCCGCATCTCGACGGGTCAACAATCGTCGGGCAGATACTTCGTTGGCCTCGGCGTCGAGCGATACATTGAACGCGGCGCTGGCTTACGCACTGGCAGTGAGTATCGGGCAGGTCCCCGATGTCGATCCACGATCGCTTGCGACTTTCACGGATGATGACGTTGTTATCAGGTGGTCCGGCCGGCTGACGGTGTTGCCGTTGACGAAGGACAACTTACCGGAAGCGGTTGCGGGTACGGATGATGTGATGGTGACGGTTACCGGAAAACCTGTAAATATCCTTACCGATAAACAGGAACGCTTTAAGGCGCCTAAGGTCTCATTCCTGAGTAAGCGGTCGATCATGCAGGCGGTCGGGACAAGCGATTCGCCCGTCGTTCTTGAAGCACTCGATCTCGGTTCGCTGTCCGTACTCAAGCTCGATGTCGATCAGGCACAAGGCACGGGTAAAGCCGTCGGCCCCGGGACGCTGACGGGGCTTATCCGTGATGAAGATGACAAAACCAAGACCAAGCCACTATCCATTTCCTTTGAGGATCAATTGGATCTGGCGTTCTATCTTGAGCAAGACGGCAGTTCCCAAGGCGGGAACATAGCGCCGGTCAAAGACAGCTCGATCAAGGGGGTGAAGTCTGCGGACTTTATTGGCGGGATTCAGGTTAAATATGACGAACTGGATATGTCTACCGACCGTCTAACGCTTGCACTGCGCGAAGATGTGCCGGAGGGGGACGATAAGCTGGCGGTTGAATTGCTGACCGCAACCGGCTCCATCGATGCTTATGTCAAAAAGGAAGATATCCGGATCAAAGCAGAGAAGCTGCTGGCGTTCCCCGCGAAGGATCAGCTCGAACTGTTCGGCTCTGATGACAAGTTGGCTACGGTTATTCACCCCGACGCCACACTCTCGGCTGAACACATGGTCATGGATGACCGGGCAGGTACGGTGGATGTACCCGGACCCGGCTCGTTCACTTTCCAGCCCGATCCGGAGGACCCAGGCAAAACGGTCTACGTGACGTGGACGAAACAAATGCGCTACGACGACAAGGCCGGCGTCGCTCGCTTTGTCGGTGATGTCAAAACAAAAGCCATCGACGGGACGGACACGAACGAGCTGATGGGTAACGAGCTGGTGCTGACCTTCGTCGAGGATACGTCGGCGGATACATCCAACGCCGATCCCAATGATCCCACGACCGGCCGCCGACTTGCCGAGGCTGTGATGGATGGCAACGTTCGCTACCGCGCGCGACAGTATGCGACCGACCAACTTGTGCAGGAACAACTGCTCACCGAGCTTTACATGACCGATACGGACAAGATGATTTTCACCGATCCGGGTGAGGTGACTGATTCAGCAAACGGGCAAACGGCAAAGAAAGTGGACATCCTCGGCGCGGGACGGATGTTGATTACAGATAAGCGTCCCAAAGATGAATCTGATACTTCGGCCGGAAACGCCGGTGCGATCGCGCTGGGTGGTAGTGGCCTGACCGCGTTCCAGTGGTCCGACAGCCTGCTCCTCGACCTGACGCAAGGCGAGATGCTGATGAAAGGCAACGTCGCGATGGTGCATCAACCGGAGAGCGGGGATCGCGTCGAACTTTATTGCCACGACCTTGCCGCTGAACTTCGGCCTGCCGACGACAGCGGGTCGAATAAGAAGAAGCAGGGCGGTTGGCTGTCGGAAGACGCACCGCAACCCGAACTCGACCGCGTCTGGGCCGACGGCGGCATCGTCATCCGCACAGCCGACATCAGCGTGACCTGCGATCACATGCTCTACCAGGAAGCGAAAGGTGAAATCATCCTCTGGTCCGACGAGCCCAACTTCGTCGTCTACCAGGCCAAAGGCGAACCGACTCCCGCACGATCGAGTGCGTTCAAGTGGTATCGCGATACGGGGCGCGTCGAAGCACTTAAGTTGAGGACGGGGATGATCCCGTTGCGGAGAAGCGAACAGTGATTCACCGCGGAGGACGCAGAGGGCGCAGAGGTAGACGATTTGGCAGAAAACGCATGTTTCGCTGCGGAGTTAACTCCGCGATGGGCGAGCAAGCTCGTGCGCTAAACACTTGACAAAGGCTGCTTACTTATAGATGGCACCCGCCTGCGGAAGTCCGAACGGTAACGATAAGTAGTATGAAACTACGCATTGGTCATCCTTATTTACTTGAGCGAGATTATCAGTGTATTGCGTGGACCGTCGTCCTTGCTCTTTTGTTTACACTGGGGGTAGTAGTCTGGTTGAATCTCACGGTTACCAGAACACGGATTGTTAGCTTGTTTGATGCCCAAGTGGAAGATCTTCAACCATCTATGCAGCAATTGGGTATTTCTCCCGCACCTCCGGGCATGACACAGAACATTCAAATTATTGTCGTCTTAGAGGGAAAGGGATGGCCGTGGGTTGGAAGTTGGCGTTATAAGGTGAAGAGTGGCTCTTCCTTTCCCGGTAGAGGAGAGGCGCATCCCGGATGGAATGCCGCTGTTGCAATTGGCCTGGTGTGTGTGGCACCGACCGTATTTGGTTTTTTGATATTTAGAACGCTACTTAGTCACCGGTTCAACCTCTGTTGCCGTGGTTTATGCCATCGTTGTGGATACGACTTGCGGGGATCGGTTGGTAAGCGAAGTTGTCCTGAATGTGGGCAAACACATATCACCTACCTTTATGGGAAGTGACAGCCTACGGAGAAATGAACAGTGATTCACCACGGAGGGCGCGGAGAACGCGGAGCATGCAGAGGTTACGGAGAAAGGCGATTTGATTGAAAACGCAAGTTTAGCCGCGGAGCTTGCTCCGCGATGGGCGAGCAAGCTTGTGCGCTAAACGGGTGAGTGACGTACATTACACTTTTGGTGAAAGTGTGACACCCAGCTTAGGATGGGGATGACTAATATTTAAACGTGTTGTGCGGTCTAACCCGATCAAATGGGTAAGTTCAGTGAATCCGTCCAGATTTTGGGAGCCGCCACATGTCACAAGACCCGACAGGTAACGACGCGCCAGTTACGGTTGAACAGTTGAATGTTCGAGAGATCGCTATGCGTCAAAAAGTTGTGCTTGTATGCATATTGATCTACCTGGTTGCCGTTGTGGCACAGTTCGCATTGCCACCTGAGCTTCGGTTGTTCCTTGGGCTTGGCGTGCTTGGGGTCATCGTTGTTGCGACCGTTTTCGTCTTCCTGCTGGCCACGAAACTCTATGGGACAGGGCTGGGTATCGTGCTTGGTATCCTGACTCTCATCCCGCTTCTCGGATTGCTCGTGTTATTAATCGTTAACGCCAAGGCGACCAGCACTCTCCGCGAGCACGGCATCAAGGTTGGGCTGCTGGGGGCAAAGATATAATTGCTGCATGGCGTGGTCTTTCTCTGCGCCCTCCGCGACCTCTGCGGTGAATTCTTGTTCCACCGCCCACTCCAACCTTGTTCCGCGATGGGCGAGCAAACTCGTGCGCTAAACGGGTTATCGTGTTATTACTCTACTACCCACTCCAGCACGCCCGCGGACTTGTCTTGCTGCAACTTCACTTCGATCCGAAGTGCATCGGTTGTCACCGCGTCGAAGTTTACGGCGTTGAATCGGTCTACATCGACGCTGAATGTCTCTTTGGTTACAACCGGTTTCCACGTTTTACCATCGCGGTAAAGTAGTCGCCACGATTCCGGTACACGGCAACTGCCTCTGCCGGTATCGTCGAACCAGTACAGCTTGACCTTACTTACTTCGGCCGGCTCAGCGAAGTCGTATTGCAACCATTCGTCCGTTCCCTTGTGGTCCCAGAACGTGTGGCGAGCGATTTCGTGGTCATTGGACTTAAATGGCTCGACCTGGTCATTGATCGCATCGATGGTGTTGCTTCGCCAGCAGTGTGATGCGCTGGGCTTGGACTTGCTTGCGATGGTGGGTACTGCGGGCAGTTGTGCGACTGAGATATCGGATGCGACCCAGACTTGCATCGGGCCGGGCTCGCGGTGGTGCCAGGCGTAATAGGGGATCGCGGTCACTTTTGCGGTTTTAAGTTCGACCGTTCCGTCATCTTTGCGTACCGCGCGTTTTGCTTTGCCGGTGATGACGGTGAGACCATGCAGCAGGTCCTTGTGGTACTTCGCTTTCAGGTTCGCTGAATCATCCAGCACCAGGTCCGCCACGTCGCCATCGTTATCCACTGCCTCGAAGCAGTACACGATCGGCCCACGCTGCACCGCGATGCGGCCACGGTCGGCCTCGACCGCTTCGTTAGCCTTCACGAGTCTGACCGGCATCGGCAGCTCAAGCTCCAGCTTGTCGCCTGACTTCCACTCGCGATCCAGCTTGATGTAGCCATCTACAAGGGTCGCATCCTTCACCCGCTTGCCATTGATCTTGAGTTTCCACTGTGAATCATCCCTATTGACGAAACGATACAAGTCGCTGGGTACGGGTTCGTTTCGTGCCCAGCCGGGGATGCGCACCATTAGAGCAAACGTCTTTTCCTGCTCCGGCTTGATCGTGATCTTTACCTTTCCATCCCATGGGTAATCCGTCTTCTGCACGATTGCGATCGGCATATCATCAACGGTCATCTGCGCCTCGTTCGTTGTGAAGAGGTTCACGTATACCTGATCGTCTCGCACCGCATACACCAGCCCCGGGACCGATGGGATATATCGCACCACGTTGACCGGGCAGCACGAGCAGTTAAACCATGGGGCGCGGCCGGTGTTGTTGTCGATGTTGAATGCTCGCTTACCATCCCATGCTAAGGGGTTGGCGTAGAAGAATTCATCGCCTTGCAGCGACACGCCGGAGATGAAGCCGTTGTAAAGGATGCGTTCGAGTACATCGATGTACTTGGCGTCGCCGTGCAGCATGAACATCCGGTGGTTGAACATGCAATGCGCGATCGCGGCACAGGTTTCGTTGTAGGCCGACGCGTTGGGCAGTTCGTAGTTCTTGCCGAAGGCTTCACCTTTATGCAGCGAGCCGATACCGCCGGTGAGGTACATTTTTTTGGATACGATGTTCTCCCAGATTTTCTGCGTCGCATCGATGTAGGCTTTGTCGCCGGTCAGCGCGGCGATATCCGCCATCCCCGAATACAGGTAAGCCGCACGCACCGCATGGCCGACCGCTTCGTCCTGGTTCACCACAAGTATATGGTCCTGGCTGTACTCGCCGAACAGTTTCTCGCGCAGGTCGGCTCGGCCGCGCATATCCGTGAAGAACTTTGCCTGTTTGAGATACTTCTCATCCCCGGTGACGCGGTACAGTTTTGCCAGGCCGATCTCGATTTCCTGGTGCCCGGGTACGCCGATGATCTGTCCTTCGCCGGCTCCGAACGTTTTACAGACGAGGTCCGCGTTCTTGATCGCCACATCCAGAAATGTGCGTTTGCCAGTTGCCTGATAGTGGGCGACCGCGGCTTCGTACATGTGTCCGACGTTGTAGAGTTCGTGTCCGACGGCCAGGTTCGACCAGCGGGCTTCCATCCCCGCATACTTGTAGTTCGGGTCGTTGATCGTTCGCGGCGTGTAGAGATAGCCATCGTCTTCCTGAGCGGCCGCGATCTTGGCGATAATCTCGTCCAGTTTCGCTTCGAGCTTTGGATTGGGGCCCTGCGCGATGATGTAGGAAGCGCCCTCGAGGACCTTGACGACGTCCGAGTCGTTGAATCGCAGGCCGGTGAAGCCGCCTTCCTTCAAGCCGCCCGCGATCGCGAAGTTATCGATCCGCTTGGTTTCTTCGCACTTCTGCAGGTCGTACCAGACGGTGACATCATGATTAGTCTTGAGCCTGTCCAGCCACATCCCGCCCGTCAGTTTCACCTGCGTGAACGGCACGGGCTGGATCGGGTAATCGTGGGCAGTGTCCGATCCGTCTTCGTGAGAATGTGCTGAAGTGAATGGGTTAGAGAAGATCATGGAAAGTGCAATAGCAAGGCAAGCAAACAACCAAGTGAATCTGAGCATGATGCAACCACCAAGTGATGAAAAATAGATATCCTGCGATACAGCGGATACGCCGATGCGATTTTAGCGAACGTGGCTACAGCGATCGCGCATTAATTCACGGAAGTCGCGAGAATCAGGCTGTTTTCAAGTCTTCGAACGATTCTCACTCAAGACGTGGCAAGCAGATAAATATTTCTCGCTTACAGGCCGCTGGAGAACCGGCTGGCGTCTTCTTCCTTGGTTTCGGGCAGGTGAAGGCCGCACTCTTGTTTGAGCCCGCCGAAGCGTCCGTCGCGTTCGTCCATCCCGGCCGTGATCGGCAGTGTGCTGTGCCAGTCGCCTATCGAGGTGTAACCCTGCTCGCGCAGCGGGTGGTAGGGCAGGTCGTGTTCTTTGAGATAGTCGTGGATATCCTTGTTCGACCAGTTCAGGATCGGATGCACCTTGTAGCGGCCGCGCTGGAAGACGACGGTGGGCAGGTTCTTTCGGTGTTCGGTCTGTCCCCGACGCAGGCCGGCCAGCGTCGCGGTCGCGCCAAGTTCATCCAACGCACGTGCCATCGGTTCGACCTTGTGGGTCTGGTCGAGTTTGTTCAGTCCATCGACGCCTTGCTCCCAGAGTTTGCCGTGCCTGGCGATCGTCCATGCGGGGCTGGTCTTTGCCTGGAACACCTTCAGGTTCAGCTTCAGCCGATCGGTTAATTCATCCGCGAACTTGTATGTATCCAGGAAGTGGAAACCCGTATCGATGAAGATGACCGGGATGTCCGGCACGACCTGTGTCGCCAGGTGCAGCATGACCGCCGACTGCATGCCGAAACTGGTGGATAGCACCAGGCCATCGCCGAAGGTCTTGTGTGCCCAGCGGATGATGTCCGGCGCTGGAGCGCCTTCCATCTCGGGATTGATTGCATCAAGGTTTAATTGTTTGGCAGTGGTGGTCATGGGTAATCAAGTTTCTACCGCAGAGAACGCGGAGGGCGCAGAGCAATGACAGGGATTCGACCGATCAGATGAGTTAGGATCGGGTGCGTTTTGGCATTACATCTGTGCTGCCTGTTTTTCTGTGGTTATCTCTATTATGTATCCCGCTCTGCGTTCTCCGCGCCCTCTGCGGTGAACTGCTTCAGTATGTCATCTTAGGCACGGTTTTCAGCCCAAGTTTGCCTGTCAGTGGATCACCGGCCACAATCACGTTGTGACCGATACCGTATACATCGCCCTGGGTTCAAATCTCGGCGACCGCCAGGTACATCTGGCGTCTGCGCTGGATGCGATCCGTGCGCTGCCCGGTGTGTTATCTGTCGTACCCAGCCCAATCTACGAAACCGAGCCCGTCCTGACGCCCGGCAGCCCCGCGGGGCAGAGCAAGTTCCTTAATCTGGCGGCGGTTGTCAAGACGACGCTGCCGCCTGGAGAACTGCTCAAGAGCCTGCACAAGATCGAAGCGTCGTGTGGTCGGACCCGTTCAACCGAGCAGGGGGGCAATCAGCCACGAACGCTGGACCTTGATATCCTTTTATACGACGACAAAACAATCAACCAACCGGGCATCACGATCCCGCACCCACGCATGCACGAGCGGTGGTTCGTCCTCAAGCCGTTGAACGATCTGGCCCCGGATGTGATCCACCCCGTGATCGGGCGTAGTATCAGTGAACTGCTTGCGGATTTGGAAGACAAAGAGGCTTCACCACAGAGGCACAGAGACACAGGGAAAAGACAGGGGGAGGTAACAGGGATGAACACGGATGGACACAGATGAGAAGGGCAGAGGGCTATTGGTTTTTTTTATCCGTGTTTATCTGCGTTCATCCCTGTTTCAACTGGTTTGTATGATTTAAGCGAAGTGAAAATGTTATGAGTTCACTCAAGATCAACGAGATTTTCTATTCGATCCAGGGCGAGAGCACCCGTGCGGGTTTGCCTTGCGTTTTTATCCGTCTGACCGGTTGCCACCTTCGCTGTGGTTATTGCGATACTGAGTACGCCTTTCACGAGGGCAGCCGACGATCGATCGATGACATTATTGAAGAAGCTCAACGTATCGGTGGCGACTGCCAGCTTTACGAAGTCACCGGCGGGGAGCCGCTTCTGCAAAAACCGGTTCATGAATTGATGGCCAAGCTTTGTGATATGGGCAAGACCGTGCTGGTTGAAACAAGCGGCGCTTGTGATATCAGCGTCTGCGATCCGCGCGTCAAACGTATTATGGACCTGAAAACCCCCGGTAGTGGTGAGGTCGAACGCAACCACTGGCCGAACATCGAGCACCTGACCAAGCAGGATGAGGTCAAGTTCGTACTTTGTTCGCGTGAAGATTACGAATGGGCCCGAAAGGTGATCGAAGAACACAAGCTGGCGGAACGTGTCGTCGCGATCCTCGTCAGTGCGGTGCACGAGACCCCGCCCGGCAAGGAACTGCCCGGCTCGCAAGGCCTGAGCCTGCAAAACCTCGCCCAATGGGTCCTCGAAGACCACGTGCCCGTGCAAATCCAGACCCAATTGCATAAACTCATCTGGCCGGCGAGTGCCAGGGGGGTTTGAAAGCAGAAAAGCAGAAAATAGAATTCCTACACCCTACACCCTACACCCTACACCCTACACCCGAAGAAACCCGGCCCTTCGCTTCGCTCAGGACCGGCGTTGGGGGGAAGAGACTGGAAAGCTGAAAATCTGAAAAGTCATTAGCACAAATCATAAATCATCAATGCTAAATCCTAATTATAATCCCCCACACCCTCCAACAAATGCACATTCACCTGACCAAGACGATTGATTTTGAAGCTGCTCACTGGTTGCCCACTTTCCCGGAGGGGCACAAGTGTCGGCGGTTGCACGGCCACTCTTTTAAAGTCGATATCACCATTGAAGGTGAACTCGACACCGAAATGGGTTATCTCCAGGACTTCGGCGAAGTCAAGCAGGTGACCGAGCCGATCCGCAAGCAGCTCGATCATTATTGCCTTAACGATATCGAAGGTCTGGAAAACCCCACCGCGGAAGTACTTGCGATCTGGATCTACGATCGGCTCAAGCCCAATTTGCCGTTGTTGTCAGCCGTGCGCGTGCGGGAGACGTGCACGAGTGCGGTGGAATATCGAGGAGAATGATTGCTGATCGCGGATGTTTAATCGCTGATGTGTTCAGGTCTACACATTAACAATCAGCAATTAGAAGTCAGCAATCCCGACACCCGCTTCACGCGCGATCGCTTCCAGCCTCGCCAGCGCCTCGCCCGGTTCGCTTCGCCGGTGGGCCATGCCTTTGGATTGACTCGGTGTTGTTGCGTATCGGCCCATCAAACGATTGGTCAGGAATGAGTCGAATTGCTGGCGTGTCGGGTTGAACGTCTCGACCGATTGGATCAGCACTTCGAGCCCGGTTTCGATCAATTCCATCAGACGTGTCGGCCCCGGCGAGGTTTCGCTGATCATGTGCCGTCTTGCCACGGATAATACGATCGGCAGGTGGATCTGAACGAGTATGTCCCGCAGCTCTCTTGCCTGTTCAACCCACTGTTTAAACGCGCCGACCTGCTTTGCACCCGGGCTGTATTTGTCGAAGGATTCACGTTCTCGTACAGCCTTGAACTTGACGAAGTTGTACCGGATGAAAAGTGCACGCACCTGTTCCTGTGGGATCAGGGGCTGGTTGAACAGCGGTCGGACTTCCTGCGGTAATCCGTCGGTCGGCGCGCTGCTTCGCTGCTTGTGTTGCAATAGCGCCTCGAGCGGCCGACTCAGTATCACCTGTTGGGCATCATCGCGCTCGAATGTCGGTGAAGGCACGTAATCCAGACGCACACGGCCGGCCTTGCCCGCGCTGTGCTGGTGGATCGCCCGGTACACCGTCGACCTCGCCCGCTTGTATCGCGCGGCGATCTTCCCGACCGATACGCCCATGCGGTATGCCCGTGCTATCGTCCGCTTCTGTTTGTGATCCAAAGGCCCGACGTAGTCACCGAAGATCGCACGCTCCGGGTGTTCCCGGTCATACTGCATCAACAACTGCCGGATCGTTTCCAAACCTCGACCCGTTTTCGTTGCAAGGTGAGACGCGACCTGGTTCAAAGACACCTCACGCCTACGTGCAATCAGGCGAGCCCGGTCGATGATACGCTGCCGTGTTTTGGGATCAATCTGCGTGAACCTGGCTGCGCGCATTACCTGCTCAGGGTGTTCTTCGATATAACGATCCGATGCCTTGCGCGGGATCACGACGATATTCTTGCCCCCGTCGGCAGGCTCGACCCAGCGCCAGCGCATGCCGGCTTTGCGCCACCGCCCGATCGTCTTCGTGCTTACGCCCAATCGGCTTGCCAGTTGTTGCACGGTTTCGACAGGCTCGTTGTCGTCATTGAGAGGGATACGTACCGACCGACTCAGCGCATCGATCATCAGCCTAAGGTCCGGCAGAATAGCCTCACCCGCCAGCACGACCGACTCCTTGCCTTCTCGCCGATAATTGGTGATCCGGTAGAACAGAAAGTCCAGCGGGTAGTTCTTGTCCGGATCGATCTGATCGTGCAGTTTTTCGATCCGCTTTACCTGCTGCACGCGTTTATCCGGCGGCGAAAACGCCAACTGCCTGGCTAACTCGTCCAGGGCTTTGCTGCGATAGGTTTGGTTAAGTCGCCGGCTCAAGGTCGCTTTCCCCTCGGGGCCGGTCTTATTGACTTTGGCCATAGATGTCTAACGGATGTGCCTGTTCGATTAACCCAAGTTCGGCCGCCTTCTGCGCAAACGTCCGGATCGCTTCCAACTCCCTGGGCCCGACTTCGTAACTCAGGATGTTGCCAAGGTAATTGATCGCTTCGGCAAGTTCCCATCCGTGCGAGTCGGCGTACTTTTTCGCGATCGCATCGATTCGCTCGGAATTCAATTCACGCTGGCGGTTCAATGTCTCGGGCAGATCGCCAAGGTCGCAATCCTGTTGTGCCATCCAAACCGCGAAAACGAACGGCAAACCCGTCAGGGCTTTCCACGCCTCGCCGAAGTCCATCTGATACGGATACATCACCGTGGGCGGCGCATTGGTTACAACCTTGTCGCCTATCAACAGCATCGCTTCGTGATTCTGGTTTCGCTCGCCCGTTGCCGCTTCCTGCAGTGTGTCATACGGCACAATCTCGGGGTCCAGGCCGTGCAGTTCGTGCATCAACACACGCAGCAGGGCCACGCTCGTATGGCTGTCCACATCCGCATGCACACGTGTGATCGATTCGATCGGTATCCGGCTGAACAGCCTGACCGTATGCGTCAATCCATCCGAAGCGATGCAACCCACCGGCACGATCACCAGCGGCTCGCTTGAGCGGAAGTAGTCAATGACCGGGCAAAGCGCGATATCAACCTCGCCTTGCTCAAGGTCCTCCAGCAGGTTCGAGGGGACATCCAGCCGGACCACGGGGTCGGCGAAGTCGACAAGGCCTTCGATCAATGGCTTGGAGTTGAGAAACCCCACACAGCCGATGCGCCTCACGCGTTTGCCGGTTGTGGATGGGTCGGATTGTCCGATCGGCTGGTTCATCACCGGATTATATCGGCCCGAACACGCAAGTCGCGTGATATGATGCTCCGCTTACCCAATACCGGCTCGGAGTTGACCCAAGCCCCCCACGCCGTCAAGATTCCCCTATGCCTGAAGACGAAAAAACACCGACCGCACAGATCCTGATCGTTGATGATGAAGTGGGCCACGCCGAGGTCATGGCTGAGGCCCTGCGCCGATTGGGCCACGTCTGCACCCTCGTCAACGACCTCGAATCCGCGACCGACGAGCTTAAGCACGGCCAGTTTGACCTGATCGTCACCGACCTGGTCATGGACAGCCCGGATGACGGCCAGAAGGTCCTCGCCGCCGCACGCCAGAACCAGCCCCAGGCCGAGACGATCATGGTCACCGCCCACGGCGATGTCCCGACCGCCAAGGCAGCCATCAAGGGTGGGGCGTATGACTTCATTGAGAAGCCATTGGATCTGGATGTCTTCCGCACGCTCTGCAACCATGCGATCCAGGCGGTGATGCTCCGTGCCCAGAATTCCGAACTGCGCGAACGTCTCGATGAGCAGTACGGCTTTGAGGGCATCATCGGCAATGCACCTGCGATGCGCTCGCTTATCACGACGCTCCGCCAGGTCGCGCCCAGCAGTATCCCCGTGCTCATCACCGGCGAATCCGGCACGGGTAAGGAATTGATCGCCCAGGCGCTGCACAATAACTCCGACCGCTCCAAGAAGCCTTTCGTCCCGCTGAACTGCGCGGGCTTAAGCGATTCGATCCTGGAAGATGAATTGTTCGGCCACATCAAGGGTGCGTTCACCGGCGCGGAGAAAGACCGCAAGGGCCGGTTCGAGTTTGCCGATGGCGGGACGCTGTTCCTTGATGAGGTCGGTGACATGCCCACGAACATGCAGGCAAAACTCCTGCGCGTCCTGGAAAGCGGCGAAGTCGTCCGCCTCGGTTCGAACGAAGCCCGGCACGTCGATGTTCGTCTCGTGTCCGCGACCAACCATGATCTTGGTCAGTTAGTCAAGGATGGAAAATTCCGTGAAGACCTTTACTTCCGGATCAAGGGGGTTGAGTTACACCTGCCGCCGTTGCGCGAACGCCGCGAGGATATCCCGCTGCTGGTTAGACATTATGTCAGCAAGTATGCCGAGAAGCTGAACAAACCCGTGCCTGAGGTGGCCGAGGACGTGCAGACGACGTTGATGAGCCACGACTGGCCCGGCAACGTACGTCAACTGATGAACATCGTGCAGAACATGGTGGTTATCGCTGAGGGCGACAAAGTCGAACCCCGCCACCTGCCCCTGGAAGTCCGCCAGACCGGCAGCGATGATACGACGCAATTGCCCGACACCGGCGGCATGAGCCTCGATCAGATCGAAAAGAAAGCCATCCGCGATGCGCTAAGAGTGACCGCCGGCAACCGCGAACAGGCGGCGAAGATGCTGGGTATAGGGGAACGGACGTTGTATCGGAAGCTTAAGGAATATGGGCTGAAGTGATTCCATGGCGGATGTGGGATAGCGGATGGGGGATTGGATTCGTGTTGGAAGCGAGTGTCGTATGGCAAACATAACACCGCAGGTGATGATGGATAGGACCAAAGCGTTCTCTTTGCGCGTGATGAAGTTGTGTGAATCGCTTCCCAATAACCCTGAGTCGTGGGGTATCCGCAAGCAACTGAGTCGTTGTGCCACTTCGGTTGCAGCCAATTATCGTGCTGCTCAGCGAGGCAGAAGCAAGAATGAGTTCCGTGCAAAGCTAGGTATCGTTGAAGAAGAGGCCGATGAGTCTGCGTTCTGGCTTGAAACCGTGATCGATTCCGGGATGCTCCCGGAAGCTCGCGTCCAGCCGCTATTAGATGAGTGCCGAGAGTTATTGGCCATTATTGTTTCATCTATCAAGACTTCAAGACGAACTTCAAACAAAGATCAAGGATATACAACCCATCCCCCATCCCAAATCCCAAATTCGCCATCCCTTATCCGTGTCGGCCACGGTTTTGATCTGCACCGTCTTGAGCCAGGCTTGCCGCTGATCGTCGGCGGGGTGAAGCTTGAGCACGACCGGGGGTGTGCGGCGCATTCGGATGGAGATGTGGTTTATCACGCTGTTACTGATGCGATCCTTGGGGCACTCGGACTGGAAGATATCGGCCAGTTGTTTCCGGATAAAGACCCGAAGTGGAAAGATGCCGACTCACGCATCTTTGTTGAAGAAGCGGTGGGGCGGATGCGTGAGGCGGGTTACACCATCGGCAACATGGATATCACCATCATCCTTGAACACCCGAAGCTCAGCCCGCATAAGGCTACTATCAAAGCCAACCTTGCTAAGCTGCTTGGGTGCGATGAATCGCAAGTCAACTTGAAGGGAAAAACGCACGAACGGGTAGATGCGCTGGGGGAGAATCGGGCGATTGCTTGTCATGTGGTGGTGCTGTTGGAAAGCGGGAAAGCAGAAAATTAGAAAAGCAGAAAATTAAATCCTCGTCTACTGTTCGACTCTCTCCTGCTCAAATCCGCCCGGACCTTCGCTTCGCTCAGGACCGGCGTTGGGAAGGTAAAGCCATCAGCCTTTAGCGATTAGCCATTAGCCCCAATCATAAATCATCAATCCTAAATCATAAATACAAATCCCCACACCCCACATCCTATACCCTATACCGCTCCTCAATATCCGCTTGCCACGTGCGCACCTTTTTTCCGATCGGTGTGTCATGGTACTCGCTACGGCATCGGTAGCACATCAACACTTTACCGCTGAAGAACAGGTACACCCCCGCGTCGATCAGGCCGAGGATGCCCAGTACGACCAGGGCTGTGTATAGTTGCCCAAGTCCAAGCATGACGATCGCGATTACCGCCGCCAGCGCGATCATGACGAATGCGGTCAGCCGGGGGAACTGGTTGCGAACGTACAGATCCTCGCAGCCACAGGCCGGGCAGCGACGCAGATGCTTTTCATCATCGATGGCCCGGTCCCAGTTCAGATGCACCGCCTGCTGCGTTTCCTTGCGCCCGTCCTCGGTGTCCTCGACCTCGCCACGCACGACCGTCGGCGGCTTCTCCAAGTCGACTTCCACAGAAAACAGTTTCTGCCTATCAAGATTACGCAGATCGATGCGCATGTCGTATTCTGTCTGTTTACGCAGCAGATGACAAGCAGGCGCTCAGAGAAGGAGATTTACCGATGGTCACACTTACGCGCGAACAGGTCCGGGAGGTCGACCGCCTGGCGATCGAGGAATTGGGCATCCCCGGCGTCGTTCTCATGGAAAACGCCGGGCGAAACGCCACGGATATCATCCAGCGTTACATGCAGCAGCGGGGGGCCGAACTCGAATCCGCCCTGATCCTCTGCGGTGGCGGGAACAACGGCGGCGACGGCTACGTGATCGCCCGTCACCTGTATAACCGCGGCGTCCATGTCACTATCCTCACGACCAAATCAGTCGACCAGCTCAAAGGTGACGCTCTCATCAACGCCCGCATCTGCCGGAACATGAACCTGCCCATCCACCCTGCGACCGGGCGAGGCGTGCTTGAGCACGCCGGTGCCAACCTCCCAACCCTCATCATCGACGCCCTGCTCGGCACAGGCTTTCAGGGCGAACTCCGCCCCGACATGCTCGAACTGATCCAGGCTGTAAACGAATGGCGTGAAGCCAACGATTCAAATCTTCCGCGGGTGGTCGCCGCCATCGACCTGCCCTCCGGCCTCGACTGCAACACCGGAAGTCCCCCGACCTCACGGCAAGGCGTGCTCCAGCACGCCATCCGAGCCGACCTGACTATTACGTTCGTCGCCGCCAAACAAGGCTTCACCCAACCTGCAGCCAAGCCCTACATCGGCCTACTCGAAGTCGCCGACATCGGCGCGCCGCCGGAGCTTGTCCAGCGCGTACGTGAAGCCTCATCAGATTCGATTTAAAGCTTGCAGATCAAGTGGCTGTGTATCAAGCCGCTTCGTGCATCTCGTGGTCGGCGACTTTGAAGCGGCTGACCATGCTGCGCAGCATCTCGGCCCGTTCGGACAGGCTTGTCGCCGCTTCGGCGGACTGGCTGATCGCGCTGGTCGCTTCGCGGATCGATTGGCGCATGCGTCCCATTTCTTCGCCGACACCGCTGATCTGATCGCACTGTGTGCGTGTCGTGTGTGCGACCTGTTCGACCACACTGGTCATGCCCTGGACGCTGCCGACGATGCCTTGCAGGCCGTCGCTTGCGACCTGGGCCGCCGTCTCACCTTGCTGCACGGTTTCTTCATTGCTGCGGATCTGCTCGACCGCTTCGCTGGTGTCTCGCTGAATAGTGGTGACCGAGTCGGTGATCAGTTCGGTCGCCTTGATCGTCCGGTCGGCGAGTTTGCGTACTTCGTCTGCAACCACCGCGAAGCCGCGCCCGTGTTCCCCGGCCCTTGCCGCTTCGATCGCCGCGTTGAGCGCCAGCAGGTTCGTCTGGTCGGCGATGTCGTTGATGGTATCCACGATCTGCCCGATCTCCCGGCCGCGGTCGCCTAACTGATCAACCTTGCGCACGCTTTCATTCACCGTCTGGCGGATGTTCTGCATGTGTTCGACAATGCCGGCTACCGCATCGTCACCTTGCTGGGCAACCTCGCGCGTCTTGTCCGCATCACCACGCGCCTGATCCGACTGGGCCTCTATCTCTTTCATGACGCGGATCACTTGCTCCATTTCCTGGGCAACACGCTGCGCTTGTGCATCCTGCTCCTCGGCATTGTTCGACAACTGCTCTGCATTGGCAGCGATCTGCGTCGTCGCACTGGCCAGGTCGTTGGTGGTGGAGACGACCTGCACCACCATGTTGTGGACCTTGTCAAGGAAGCGGTTGAATGCTCCTGCCAGGATGCTGAATTCATCCTTCGATTCAGCAGTGATACGCTGCGTCAGGTCGCCGTTGCCTTCACTGATGTCTTGCAGGCGGCGTGTTATTTCCCCGGTCGGTTTGAGGACGAACTGGTAAATCAACAGGTACAGGAGGGTTAATCCCAAAGCTCCGGCCACGATGATACCGGTCACCAGTTTTATAAACATGGCTTGCTGTGTCGCCTGACCTTCTTCTGCGATCTGGTTGATCAACTCCACCTGCCGTGTCTGATCCAACGCCAGCAGCATCACGCCGATCGTCTTATCCGCAAAGTCCTTAACCGGCCAGGCCGCGACGCGCCAGTTGCCGTTTTCCTTGATAACCAGGCCGTCGTGCGCCTCGTCCAGAAACGCTGAAGTCACCAGCGGTGTCACCAACGATGCATCCGTGCTGCTGCACAAGACATACTTATTGTCCAGAACCGGGTACTTCTCCGCATCACGCAGTTTCGTCGCGATGCTCAATAAGTTGCTGTCCATGTAAACCGCGAACTGCTGATTCTCACTTGTCCGCAGCTTGTCTGATGCACTTGCGAATGACTTGAGCACCTCGACCGAACCCAGATGCTCGCCCTCAGGCGTGGTCACCGGCGCAAGACCTCGGATCGCGAATCCGCCGCGTCCCACTTCGATACCTCTCAGCGCGTGGTGATCCCCGCTGTTGATCTGTACGACTGTTTGGCGGAACGAGCTGATATCGTCGCTGATATCTACCTTTTCACCGTCACGTGTAGCGTTCCAGCCGTCACGCCACATCCGCACGAGGCTTCGGCCGTTCGGCAGGTGGAAGTGCAATTGGAATTCACCGACACCCGTGTGTTGCTTGTATGCATTAACCACATTGCCCAGCCGATCTCGCATCACCTGGCGCGCCTGCTGCACGGTCGGATCGTTCTCGTCGTTGATGTCGCCTGTATGCGCCTGTTGATAGGCCTCGATCACATCAGCCTGTTGCGAGAACAGTGATGCCAGTTGCAGCGCCTCGTTGGCAACCTGGTCGACCGACCCGCTGTATGCTTCGGCGCGTTCGTGTATGACACTTTTCACGGCTTCGTCGCTGAGTGTCTGTGCCTGTGTCGTGCTTTGTTCGATCAGGCCGTTGATCGTTGAGGACAGCGCCAGGAAGCCGGCCACACAGGCCAATGTTGTAATGCCTACGACGGGAAGTAAGAGTTTGCCACGAAGCCGCATGATCTACCCCTGAGTCAGGTTCATTTGCTTGCCGATAACGATACACCTACAGCGTTCAGGAACAGGGGCAAGAAACATGATCCCCTGGTCTATGAATATGATCGTTCGACGAGCAATTGGTGTTCAGTATTGCATCCCGTATTACGCTTTGATATTGCTGAAAAATTGTGGCAAGCTAACCCACCCTAAGTGCTGTAAATGGTTAACTCAGAGGCCTGTCGGTCAATCGTGTGAACCCGCGATCCGGTTAGCCAGTTCCTGTCTTTTAAGTACAAAAGAAGTAGACTTTTGCCCCCCCCGGCGGAGAAACGGGGGATAACACGCTTGCCAGGCATGTTTGGGCAATGGGTTTGACGTCTGAGCCGAGATCTGTGATAATACTCGGCTCGATTTGTAAGTATAAACCCGGATATGCCGAGCCCGCAGATTGGTCCGGCCAGCCATAACAACAGCCCACGAAAGGCCCTCGTGATGCTCGATAAGATCGCCCCCGGCAGCAAGATCAACGTCAAGATCGTCAAGCAGCCCACCAACGCCGCTGCGGCCAAGACCCTCATGCGTGTCCTGGCCAAGGACCCGGTCGTCTCCACCGAGCACGCCCGCCAGGCCAAGCTCCGCAAGGTCCACTACAGCCCCGGCCGCCGCGCCGGTCGTCTGTGGGGCGGGCAACTCGTCAAGCAGCACCCGATCAAGGGCCGTATCGGCGAGCAGGGCACGGTCGTCGCCACCAGCCAGGTCCTCCGCGACCTCGGCAGCGTCGAGCGCTTCGTGGAAGTCACTGAGGCTTAATTGCTGAATTCAAACTGATATATCAAACGTCCACGCATGATTTGTGTGGGCGTTTTTTTTTCTGTCATGGGCTGTCTGTTTCTGACTTGCTACAATCCAACGTCGTGAAAACCGTCTCGCTTTCCAACCAGGTTCTCGAAAACGCCCCGGCCGCCAAGCCGTTGGAGTTTGTCCGTAAGAAGAAGCCCGGCTGGCTCCGTGCCAAGCTGCCCGGCGGGCCAGGCTATGCTCGCCTGCGATCCCTCGTTGATGAGCACGCCCTGCATACCGTCTGTGAGTCCGCCAAGTGTCCGAACATGGGCGAATGCTGGGCACGGGGCACGGCCACCATCATGATCCTCGGTGACGTCTGCACGCGGTCCTGCGGCTTCTGCCACATCAAGACCGGCAGGCCTCCGGTCCTCGATACTGACGAGCCACGACGCGTCGGCGAGGCGGCGGCCCTTATGGGGCTCAAGCACCTGGTCATGACCAGCGTCAACCGCGATGAGCTACCCGACGGTGGAGCGGGCATCTGGGCGGAGACGATCTACGCCATCCGCGAAAAATCACCCGGCACGTCGATCGAGGTGCTTATTCCTGACTTCTGCGGCGATTGGGACGCATTGCAGAAAGTTATCGATGCCCGGCCGGACATCCTGAATCACAACATGGAAACCGTCCGGCGGATGTACAAGGTCGTTCGGCCACAGGCGAAGTACGACCGTTCGATCGAGCTGTTACGTCGCTGCAAGGATCAGGGCCTGCGTATCAAGACCGGCATCATGGTCGGCATCGGCGAAACGGATGAGGAAGTCACGCAGGTCATGCAGGACATCGTCGACGGCTCGAAGTGCGACATACTCACGATCGGTCAATACCTGCAGCCGACTCGCAACCACCTGCCGATCACCCGCTGGGTTACGCCCGAGCAGTTTGCTGAATACAAGCGCATCGGCGAGCAGATCGGCTTCGGCCACGTTGAATCGGGCCCCTTGGTTCGCTCCAGCTATCACGCCGAGGAACAGGTGCTGACTTTGGACCGTGTGTGAATTCTGAGCCGCCGCGGGTTCACGGCGGACCGCGTCGGGGGCGACACGGCTCTGTTTTGCTTCGTCGATCCGGCGACATTTGACGCCCCTCACTGACCCAACTACCTTACAAGGCTCGCGTGGTTGGCCACTTGGGACCCCGCCGACCCGTGATATTCAGACCCCAGGAGATAAAAATGGCGGTTGAAATCCTCAAAGAATCGGACGGCTCGCTTGCGCCCCTTCAGGGCAAGACCGTGGCCATCATCGGCTTCGGCTCGCAGGGCCACGCCCACGCTCAAAACGGCCGGGACAGCGGCATTAACGTCATCGTCGCCGAGCTGGAAGGCACGGACAACTACAAGGCTGCGGTAGAGGCCGGCTTCAAGCCCCTGAAGGCCGCCGAGGCCGTCAAGCAGGCTGACGTCATCCTCGTCACCCTCCCCGACGAGTTGCAGCCCACCATCTTCGAAAAAGAGATCGGCCCCAACCTCAAGGCCGGCCAGACTTTTGTCGCCACCCACGGTTTCAATATCCACTTCAAGACCATCGTCCCCCCGAAGGACATCAACGTCGTCATGGTCGCCCCGAAGGGCCCCGGCCATGTCGTCCGAAGTGAATATGAACGCGGCGGCGGCGTCCCGTGCCTGATCGCGGTTGAGCAGGATGCCACCGGCAACGCCAAGGACATCGCCATGGCTTGGACCATCGCCATCGGCGGCGCCCGTGCCGGCGTCATCGTCTCCACCTTCAAGGACGAAGTCGAAACCGACCTTTTCGGCGAACAGGTTGTGCTCTGCGGCGGCCTGAGCGAACTGATCAAGGCCGGCTTCGAAACCCTCACCGAAGCAGGCTATGCCCCCGAGATGGCCTACTACGAAGTCTGCCACGAGCTGAAGCTCATCATCGACCTGATCGAACGTGGCGGCCTCAACTACATGCGCTACTCCGTTTCCAACACCGCCGAGTTCGGCGACTACCACATGGGCCCACGCATCATCACCGAAGCCACCCGCGCCGAAATGAAGAAGGCCCTCAAAGAAATTCAGGACGGCACCTTCGCCAAGACCTTCCGCGACGACTTCGAGAAGGGCTTCCCCTGGTTCAAGGCCGCTCGCGAGAAGGACAAGAACCACCCGATCGAAAAGGTCGGCAAGAAGCTGCGTGCCATGATGCCGTGGCTCAAGGCCGTGGAAATGTAAATCCCGGCTGGCGGGAATCGAGTCCCGAAAACCAAGCAAATATCATCACCGGTTCTCGCCTCGCGGGGGCCGGTTTTTTTATGCGCACGATCCTGTGTGAAGTTGGGGTGAAGATACCCGGCCCTTCGCTTCGCTCAGGACCGGCGTTGGGGGGGAGAAAGCCATTAGCCGTTAGCCATTTGCACAAATCCTAAATCATCAATCCTAAATCATAAATACAATTCCCCACACCGCCACACTTTTTTGTCCGAATTTCCTAATTTGCGCGAGTGATTCCACCGGCCGTTACGTAAACATATACGAAGACGCGCGGCACCAACCGCTGTGTATCCACTGTGGCCCCCGGGATTCGCCTTGCAGCCGAAGTTATCCAACAAGGGACTTGCCGACCATGATCCTGACGCATGGGCATCGTTATACGATCAGCACGCCCGCGACATCTGGCGTTTTATACACAGCCGGACAGCAGGCAACGCCGCCGTTGCTGACGACCTCGCCGCGGAGACATTTCTCGCCGCTGTTGAATCCATCGAACAATTCGATCCCGACCGCGGTTCCGTCTCCCAATGGCTTTTCGGCATCGCACGACGCAAGCTGGCCGACCACAAGCGGAAACGCACGCGCCTCCGTCTCGTCGGTGAGTTGCTCGAAGATCCTCCCGTACCTAACACACAAACCGACCACGACGCCGAACGTGTCCGCGCCGTCCTCGCCAACATGCCGCCACCCCAACGCGACGTGCTCAACTGGATGTACCGTGACAGCCTGACCGTCCGCCAAATAGCCGAACGCATCAACCGCTCCGAAAAATCCGTCGAAAACCTGCTCTACCGCGCACGCAAACGCTTCCGTGAACGCTACGGATCGCTCCAATCAACAGGAATCCAGTCATGAACGATCCCATGCGAGACATATTCAAAACCCTCCCGTCCGACGACCCGGACCACGCTTGGCTCGACGCTACACGCCGGCGCGTACTCGATCACGTCGCGTCCCAACGCCGTAAACACCGCCGTACCATCGCGGGTTGGATCGCTGCGTTAACCTCCAGCGCAGCGATCCTCCTATTCGTCTTCATGCTCCTGCTTATGCCTTCTTCCGGCGTCAGCTTCGCTGCGGTCCAGCGCTGCATCGAACGCTCGCCTACCATCCGTTTCCACTCCTCACTCACACTCTTTCAGGACGATAAATCCATCCCGCTCAGCACGGGGCAATCCTGGGCAGACCGCGACCTGGGCGTCCGGCTCGACATCGATGCGCTCGGTATGCCACTGGCACAGTTCTGGCTTCCCAGGCAAGGCCTACCCATCCTTGTCGACCATACTCACAGAGCCATCATTCCCATCAACTTGCCTGATGAAATCGATGCACGGTCTTTGCTTCAGTTCGATCCCACCACCCTCGTGCGCCGATTGGGCAACATTTCCGACAAGATCAAGCCTGTTCCTATCAGCGAATCCGCCGAACATCCCGACATGATCGGCTTCCGCATCCCCGCCAAAGCCGTCGGCCTGTCCGATGAAAGTACGCTCGACGTCTGGGTCGACTCCGCTACCCAATTGCCTCAGCAGATAACCGTCCGCGTCCCGCTTAACGATCGCGAAGTCCTCACGTGGCAACTCGATCAGTTCACCTGGCATGAACCCATCGATGCAGACACCTTCACGCTCGACCTGCCGATGCAATACGACCGCATCGACCCGCTCGTCGTTCCCTCGCCCGGCGAACAACCGCTGATCCGCACGTTCAACCGCTACGCCACGCTCAAGCAAGGCCGGTTCCCCGCCACTGAAATGGTCGCTTGGGAGAGCCTCGCCAAGATCGTCATGATCGCGCTTCGCCCCGCATCCACCTGGCAGAACCTGCCCGAACCCATGAACACCGAGCAAGCTCAGCGCGACGCGCTAGGCGACGCTATCGCCGCAGGTCTCTTCTACTTCCAATTACAAGACAGCAACGCCAAGCCCCAATACTTCGGCCAACGTGTACGCCTTGGTGACGAACAAACGCTCATGCGCTGGACACAACCCGACGGCTCAACCCGCATCATCACAGGCAAACTCCGGGCAGAGACCATGCCATGAAACGCAACGCATTCACCCTCATCGAACTGCTCGTTGTGATCGCCATCATATCGCTGCTCGTTGGTATCCTGATGCCCGCGCTCGGCGCAGCCATGCGCTCCGCACGTGCGACCAAGTGTAAAGCACAACTGAAAAACATCGGCGCCGGCTGGGCGATCTACGCCGACAAGAATCCCGACCTCATGCCCGCCGCCGTCAGTCTCCCGCAGCCCGTCGATATCGCGCTACCCAATGAGGTCACAATCATGGCTGTGCTCGAAAACGAGGTCCCCGCCATGGATGTCTACCAATGCCCCTCAGACGACCGCGGCTACTTCCTCGATCGCGGCACCAGCTATGAATACCTCCCCGGCGCTGCGATCATGCTCAACCCTATCAATGCGCAGGTCATTGCTGACGTTGCCCGCAAGAAGCCCGAGATCGTTCCCATCCTCTCCGACGCCGCGAAGTTCCACCCCGCGCCAAAGGACATCGCCAACCCCCAGCAGACCGTCTACTACGACACCCATGTCGACTGGCTCTGGGACCAGGTTCCCACTGTAGAGGAGGTCGAACATTGAAACACGCCAAATGCAAACCCTCCCCGCGCCGTCGTCTGCTCAACTGGATCAACGCTACCCCCGCACGCAAGTGGTCCGCTATCTCCATCTGCCTGCTCGCAGTTGCGCTCGGCGGCATTCTCACTTGGCGTGCCATTGTCCCGCCCATTCCACCAGCCCTCGACGCGCCGCATCAGGACCTCGTCGCGTTCCTCGCTGAAAACAACGACCGCATCAGCTCCACTCAGCGCGACCGTCTGGTAAGTGAACTGGCTACCCGCTACTTCAACGCAAACGCCGACGACCGCCTTGCTTTTAAAAAGCAATGGCTCAACGCGGGCCTCGACCGCGCGACCGCCCGCACAATCCGCACCCAGATGGAATTCGCACTCGCCTACAACCTTGCCGACCAGTACCAGCAGCTTCCTCAAGCCCAGAAGGGCCCGTTCCTCGACCGCATCCTCTTCATGATCAACACCATGGACCAAGACGGGGAGTTTCTCAAATGGGTCAACCAGAATCCCGCCGCCGACGTCTTCAAAGACCCCGCCAAAGCCATGACCGAAGCCAGCCCTCTGCAGCGCAAACTCCTCTACAACACCACCGCCGAACAAAGAGCAGCACTGCCCGTGCTGGGCAGGGACCTGATACAGAGAGCGAAGCGGTATCAGTGAAGTGCGAAACACCGACCATCAGCACGCTAAGTTCTTTACACAATGATGTGCAAATAAACAATGGATCGGTGTGGCCGACAGCCATGTGTGTTTCCCCAGTGTGCAGTGCTAGAGCGTTCTCAATCCAAGCGTAGCGAGTGCCGTTCTTTACTGTCATCCCCGCGAAGGCGGGGATCCACGTCCTTGGATTCATTGGGCGCGTGGATTCCCGCGTGCGCGGGGATGACGAGGTTTATAACTTCGCGTTGCCACGAGATGAAACTGGCCATTAAACGCTATAGTTGGATTGAGAACGCTCTAGCGGTCAATCCATATTTCCCGCGCGACAGCTTCGCCCAGGTCTGCAAGAAAAGCCCTGGCGGTGTCGTAGTCGTAATCATCGTCGTTGAGTGTTTCGTTGGGGTTGCAATAGAGCGTGGCTGCGAGGAAGAAGGTTCGGCCGGTGGGTTTGTGGATCACTGCGGCATTCTCGATCTTGAAGCCGTAGGCGGTGCCGCCCTTGGCGTAGAGCAGCAGGTCTTTGCGTGGATAAAGCCTTTCAAGCCCCCACTGGAAGAGCGGGTAGCCGTTGGCTTCGGAAATATCCTGCTCCGTGTAAATAGGATTCTTCGATTCATGCGGGTGCTGCGAAAGCGCATCCATCAGGATCTCGCGATCTTCATCCGAAAGGTTGAGCCCGGGGATGTGAGATTTGAATGCCCCTCCATCAGCCGGGTGCGTCAGTTCAAAGGCGAGGTCGGGGTCGGTAATCAGGATGAGGAAGTTCTGAAGGTCTTCCAGCGAGCTATGATTCTTGTGCAGGAAGTTCAACGGCTTTTCGATACGTTTGCCGCCGCTCATGTAGGCCTTGCCGATGTCCAATCCCTTCAGGCCTGTGTTGTCCGTGATCAGTGTGCTCGTTCGCTGCGGGATTGTGTAAATCCGCCCGTCTTCCAGCACGAAGTCGATGCGTGGCGATCGGCGGTTATCCTCAGGCGATCGGATCTCCTCCACCCGATGATTCAGCCGCGTCTGCGGCAGGCCTGCTGTTTTCAATACATCATGCAGCTTCTGATGTCCGACGAATTCAAACAGGTGGTTGTACGCCGAATTGCTGGAAACAAGCAGCGTCTTGCGGATCTCATGCTCGATCGTCATCTTGCCGGTCTTGATATTGGACGGATCTTCATCCTGCAACTGTTCGTCATCAAACAGCGGATGGATCACCATCGGTGTGTCATGGCGGATCGGCAACCCCGTCTGCTCGCGCAGTTCACGAAGTTTGATCAACGCGGCCGCAGCGCCGTACGTCTTGATCGAACTGGCGGGGTAAAAATACTCCGCTTCGAGGCGGTAACCATACCGTTCAAGCACGGGCTTCCCTGCATCATCCTTGTTCACTACCGATAGCAGAATCTGCAACCTGTACTTCGCCGGGTCTTGCGTGAACCGGGCAAACTTCTGCGGATGATCGGCGAGGATCTTTTCAATCAGGTTAGGTGATGCGTCCTGCGCCATGGCGGGAATCCCTGTAAATAATATGAATAACAACAAGGACGACAAGATGGTAATGGCACAGGCAAGTGTCTGTGCCCAGTGTCTTACAGTTGTAAAGATGTTGGCCATGTATTGTTCTCAACGATCAGTCCGGATTCTTCTCCGTGGATATCCGGTTAATCACTCGCCACGAACGATGCCGGACAAGCTCTGTCAGCGATTCTTTTCTGTATATATGCCAGAGATCGATATCGATCTTGCCCGTCTTTTTGCATCGTGGACAGGGTCTGTGGCGGAGCATGTCTCTGTATGGTCTTAAGGCATGCCGGCTACCGGCCGTGTGGACGTCATAACTGATGTCACGGAAGTAGGGGTATTTAGCCAACTGCTTCTCGATAGGTTCATCGGCGGGCGCTTTCAACACTACTGCGGATAGTACATTGCAAGCACTCTTTGCGGGCTTGATATGAATCAGCGCTCGGCCGTTGCCATGCTCGCCTGTGTAGCCTATCGTCCGCTGCCACCCGCAGCCGTAGCACGTCAGCCTGATCCGACGATAACCTTTCCATCGCTCCGCCAATTCCGCACGCCTGCGTTGTGTTTGATGCCAGAGCCGTGTTTCATACATGAACACCGGGCCGAGGCAAAACGTCACCACGGCCATGTAATACACCATGATCGCATACACCGTCGGCGAACCGTCCCACATGCCGAACATGTACATCACATCAGCAACCAGCAAGCCCCAGAGGATCAGCAGGAAGACGGCATAGAAAAGGTACCGAATGACCTGGCGTCGATCTTCATATGTGTAATATCCCATAAAAGACTCCCGGCCTCCGGCCCACAAACGCCCACCCTAATATCCTACCCGACGACTTACTCCGCGGCCGCTTACGGCTTAGCGATAATATGATTAGCAGACCGATAGTACAGAAGAAACTCTAGATTGAATCCGGCGTATAAAGCCTAACAATCAAACCACCAGTACAATCAAGTTACCATGAAACACCTTGTTATTACACTCACCATACTACTGGCTTTAACCGTCCTGCTGTCCTGTTCACGTGCTAAACAGCCAGCCCCCGTCACCGCTCAGCAGCAGGCGGCCCTGGCTCAATTGACCACCTTGAGCTTCCCTCCCTCTACCCGTTACATCGGTTTTCAGTACAACAATAACTTCCTGGATGATGATATGTACGCCAAGGTCGAGATCCCGGCCAAAGATCTAGACGCCTTTCTTGCGACCTCGCCATTCAAAGATGAAGACCTGCAGACGAAGCGCATTGAAACCTTTGACAACGACGATCTGGGTTGGTTCAAACCCTCCAGCATCAAATCGTTCAAGAGCGGTACCGTCTGGCTGCCCAATGCTAAGGGATTAATCATAACCATCGATTATGATCAGCACGATCCCGTCGTCATTTATATTTCATGGCATGAGACGTAAGTCCCAGCACGCTGGCCCGGAAGTGTCGAAAAGTTGACATGTATTGCGCAGGGTAAAACTGTACGCGAGATTTGCTGACGTCAGAAGTCAGTCGTCTTCATTCTCTTCTTTGAATTCATCAAACGCGCCACTCGCTTCGGCCTCATCCAGATAGGCCTGGAAGTCGCCCATCTTGTAGCTGATAAAGCAGAAGACATGGTGCAGCGTCAGCCATTCGATGTCCGTCGGGTCCTCATCAAGGTCCTGACGCATACGGTTGAGTTCAGCAAGGAAGGGTTCGATTTTCATAAGGCAGGGTGTGGGGTATCGGGTGTCGGGTGTAGGGTAAAGACATTCAAATGGGGTGTGGTTTATGGCATCTACGGGTTTGCTACACCCTACACCCTAAACCCTACACCCTTATCAAGCGACAGCTTGAGTTATCTTCTTCGCCGCATCGGTTAAATCATCACCGACAATCATCGTGGGGATGTCGGCTTTCGCATCTTCGAGGATCTTTCGGGCTGGTTTTACGTTCGTGCCTTCGAGGCGGACGACCAGCGGGACCTTGAAGCCTACTTCCTTCGCGGCAGTGACGATGGCGTTGGCGATGGTGTCGCACTTGGCGATCCCGCCGAAGATGTTGACCAGCACGCCCTTGACGTTGTCATCCGCGAGAATGATGCGGAAGGCTTCGGTGACCGCTTCTTCGGATGCCGAACCGCCTACGTCGAGGAAGTTGGCCGGTTCCTGGCCGTGCAGCTTGATGATGTCCATCGTCGCCATCGCGAGTCCGGCCCCGTTGACAAGGCAACCGATGTTGCCGTCCAGCTTGATGTAGGTCAGCCCGAACTCGTTGGCGTGGGCTTCGTCTTCGTTCTCCTCGTTCGGGTCGGCCATATCCGCGATGTCCTGGTGGCGGAACAGGGCGTTGTCATCGAAGTTGATCTTGGCGTCGATGGCGAGTACCTGCCCATCGGGATTCTCATCATCCGGAGCGGTCAGCACCAGCGGATTGATTTCCGCGAGGCTGGCGTCGGTAGCGAGGAAGAGCTTGACGAGGTTGGTCATGACCTTCGCAGCCTGGCCGACCTGTTTGCCGGTGAAGCCTAAGAGGAACGCGACCTTGCGTGCCTGGTAACCGAGCAGGCCTGCGGTCGGATCAATCGGCTCGCGCAGGATTTTGTCGGGCGTCTCGGCCGCGACCTTCTCGATCTCGACTCCACCCTCGGTGGACGCGATCAATACAGGGTTGCCCGCCGCGCGATCGACTGCGATACCCAGGTAGAACTCTTTCTTGATATCGACGCCTGCCGCGACCAGCAGCTTATGGACAGTGACGCCTTCCGCGGTGGTTTGCGGGGTGACTAACGGCTTACTGAGGATCGCCTCAGCGGCGCTGCGCGCTTCATCACAGGAGCGAACGAGTTTGACGCCGCCGCCTTTGCCGCGACCGCCTGCATGCACCTGGGCTTTCACGACCGCGATGGAGTTGCTGTACTTGCTTTCCAGTTCTTCGTAGGCTTCGCCCGCACCGGCAGCGGAGTCGACGACGATCGCCGGGGGGACGGGGACGCCGAACTTCGCCAGCAGTTCACGGGCCTGATATTCGTGGATATTCATGAGTTTTCCGTAATGATTCCGCCTGTTGGTCAATCGGTTTTAGCACGTTCTGTCAGGCGATCATATCGCTGAGTCGCCGCTCGTCCAACCGGGCGGGCATCGCAGAGTGACCGCGATACGTCATTTTTGTGTTAGTGGTTGCTGTGACTGTGCTTGCGAAAAATCAGACCCCTTGGTAGATTAATCTTGCCGTGCATCTATAACTTCGCTTCATTTGATTGATTTCGATCGATCCAGCTTCGTGGGGGAAGCTCACCATGCATGTTCCAACTTTCGGGTTCTTCCGACGGGCCAAACGATCATGTGACAAGGTTATATCGATAAACCGAATGCCGTTGGTTGTCGAACCGCTTGAGCCGAGGTTGCTGCTGTCTGCTGTGGAATACGGGGTGCTGCCTAATATAAGCACGCGCATCGTTGCTGGGGGCGATCAGGTCTGGGTTAATTATCCGACTGTCGAGTCCGCGATCAATTCACCCCGGGCAATGGGTAAGGTTTTTTGCGATGTGGATGGCGACGGCTTGCAGGACCCGTTCGAGTACGCGCTTATGGGCGTGAGGGTGTTTGCAGACTTGGACGGTGACGGCATTTTAGGTAACGAGCCTTCCACCAAAACGAATGGGTATGGCTCGTACAATTTGAACAACCTGCCTGCCGGCGAGTACGACGTACTTGTTGAAGTGCCAAGCGGATATAAGGCGGCGCTTCGTGGGTCTGATCGTACTACTGTAACAATCACAGAGGGCAGTGGTGTTGGCGGTACAACGATGGCGTTGACGCGCACCGGGTTCGACCTGGAACTGGCGTTCAGCAGTTTCGATATGTCGAATCATTTTATTACTGGTACGACCGTAAAAGTGCCTGTCATCCTGACAAACAACGGCAACAAAACGATGCAGGCGGGCGATCTAAGTTTGCGCGTATCGCTTTCAGAAGATTCACAGGCAAGCAAGGATGATGTCCTGCTGATGATAGCCCCTCTGAGGCAAAAGCTGGAGCCCGGCAAGTCGGCGAAGATCGAACTGAACGTGTCGTTGCCCGGCGCATTGTTTCACTTCAAGAGCTACCTCATCGTTGAGGCGTTGGGCAAAGCTTTACTTGCAGATATTGGTCTGGCAGATAATCAGGTGGTCAGCGCTGAACCGCTCTACTTTCACAGGGCGTACCAACAGACGACACTTTCGTCGAGTCAGTACAGCAATGTGAGTAGCAATTGGAATCAGACCGTGCCGTATGGTGGGTACGTGCCGGGGTACGGCTTGGGTGGGGGATACAGCAGCGGGGGTGGAGGCCTTATCACGGCGGGTGGAAACGGTCAGTCGTCGGAGCATACCTACACCAGCCCGGAAGGGTCTCCCACTATCGGTTCGGTTTGTATCGAGGGGGATCACCTTATCCAGGGCAGGCCCACGCGCATTACTGCCGAGGACGTTAACGCGGTTGACGGCCGAACGATCGAACGTGTGTTGTTCTTTTACGATAAAGATGGCGATGGCAAAGCTGATGATTTACTGGGCATCGACAACGACGGGGCCGATGGGTATTCGATCCTGGCCGATGTGAAGTCGATTCAATCACTGGGCGGCGATAACGGGCAGGTCTACGCGGTAGCCGAGGATGACCAGGGCTATATGGGGGGCAATGTCACCGATGCATCTGTATGTTTGGGTGTTGATATCAGCGCGGGTAAAAGCATTGTGTTCAAGGCCAGGAACGGAGCAGTTGTTACTGTTTCAATGGCCGGTAAAGGCCGCGCGCGGGTGTTGTTGGGCGGGGAAGGCGTACAGGCCTACGACCTTGGGCGTGTGATTGAGATTAACGGCAACGCTGAACTTGGGGATATCCGCCTTTACGGTACCACAGGCAGAAGCAAACTGATGATCGATGTATCCGGGAACAAAAAGGCGGTCATGACGGGTAAGATCACCGGCAACAGGCCGCTTGGTGAATTGTTAGCTGAAGGAGTGAATCTTCGCGGCGGTATTCAGATGACGGGGCGCGGGACGATTCAAAGCATCAAAGCGCTGGCACTTCAAGGTGGCGTTGTCATGCCGGGCGAACAGTTGAAAGACGGCGTCACAATCTCGGTCAAGAAGCTGAAGCACAGTGTGGAACTGGGTTCGCCGGTTGCATTACTGAATGCAGACAACATGATCAATGTACGGTTGTCCGTTCCGTATGCCGAACGAATCCTGGTCCAGCGAAATTACACAAGAGGATCATTGACATTCACTGATACCGATGCAACTCTCAGCCTGAATGTGCTGGAGGTAGGCAACGCGATGTCACGCGTTCAGGTGAGAGCGGAAGCAAGCATCAATACGATCCGGGTCAAATCAATGATAGAAAGTGATGTGCGAGTGGGTGGTAGTGATTGGCTGTCCGGCCCGGCATCATCGGCAAGCCAAAGCGTCAGGCGGGGGATGATCAAGACTCTGAGTGTGGATGGGGGAGTGTTCGCGGATTCGTTTGTATCCGCCTGGCGTATCGGTAAGGTCAATCTCGATGAGGTATCGAGAGATACTGTCAACGAATATTTTGGTTTGGCCTATCACCGTTTGGGGCGTTACGTTGGGCCGGAAAATGCGGGTCTAACTGTGATTTAAGATGATATATCGCAAGGGGACAATATGAAGTCACCAGCAATCAGATTGTCGGATCGGTTGGGTGCTTTGCTTAATGCGCCTAAGCCCTGTGTCAATTGCGATGCGCCTAAGGCTTCGGGCCTTGAGCCGTTGGAAGATCGCGTGTTGTTGTCGGGTGCGGAATTGGGCGGACTGCCTACGTTTACTCATTCGACCTACAACCTGGCGTCGGGGGACTACGATTTTTATGTTCCCCACCAAGACAATTATGAGGTCGAAGGCGTCGTGACCGGCTGCGTCTTTGATGATGTCGATTCCGACATGCTGTGGGACCCGGATGAGCATGCGGTCGAATACGTAACCGTCTACTTTGATGCGAACAATGACGGCAAATTGAACGAGGGAGAAGTTTCGGCCGAGACAAACTACTCTGGATATTTTGAGTTGTCCGGGTTGGGTGTAGGTGAACATCATATCCGTGTTGATATGCCCGAGGGGTTCCAACGATCCGGGTGGAACTCAGATGTCAATGTGGTGGACCTGGCTTCCGATCGGGGGATGGGTGGCGTCTGCTTTGGCATCCAGCAAAGTGCAGCTAAGCTGGAAGCGGTGTTCAGCGATATCCGGATGCCTGATTTTCTGAAGACCGGCAAACAAAACACAGCAGCCATAATCCTGACCAATGTAGGCAACCTCGCTTACTCGAGGAAGTCTATGGTTATTGATATCTATGCTTCATCGGGCAAGTTGCTGGATAGTGCAGACATCAAGCTCGGTAGCATGGTGCTGCGGCAAGCGCTTAAACCGGGGCAGTCGGTCGGGCTTGACATCAACATGGATATACCCGATGCGTTGGCCGACTTCGTGAGTTATCTGCTGATATCCCCGAGCATCACTGTCAACGTGCCGTCGGCCGTAGGTGGCACGTTCAGCTATGACTATCAGCTACCGACTGTTGCGACGGATAGCCCGCTGAGGTTTAAGGCTTCAGATAAAAATGCTTCTATCTCACAAAATGAATTAGATATTGTTCTGTCCAATTGGGTGACAACGACGCCCTACGGCGGGTACGCCCCCGGATATGGTTACGATGGGTACGTAGGGCTAGACGATCTTGACGTGATTTTAAATAATTGGAACGCCGGTCGTCCACCCCGGACTTATAATACACCATCCATTTCTGATATCAGCTTTGACCACGGCCGATTCACGTTTGATACGCCGACCACCATCACCGCAACTGTTAAACAAGATTACACGCCCTATGTAAACCAGGTCCTGTTCTTCTATGACACAAATGGCGACTATGATTTAGACGACTTGCTCGGTATGGATGCTGACGGTTCGGATGGCTATTCAATTACCGTTGATGTCAAAGCGGATCGTGACATCAGCTATGAGGATCGGATTGTTGCGATCGCTGTGCGCAGCGATGGTGAACATGATGCGCATGCTGTGTACGCGAATGCGGCACAGCAGGTGCAGGTGTCGGCGGGCAAGCCCCTTCAGTTTGAAAACATGAACGGCCAACTTGTGACGGTTGCGTTGGCAGGACGTGGCGCTGCAAATATCTCGTTGGAGATCGACAGTGGCCGTGCATACGACCTTGGCAACAGAATCGAAGTCAGGGGTGTGGCGTCAATCGATGATATCGAGCTGGTCGGCACCGCGGGGCGGAGCAAGCTGAAGATCACAGCGCGTGGCGGGGGGGCCAGTGATCCGTTGAGGATTACCGGGGCAATTCATGGGTCAACGCCGTTAGGCGTGCTTGATGCGCGTGGCTGCATCCTGGCTGGTGGGATCGAAATGACCGGCAACGGCGTGATCCGCAGGATACGAGCGAACGAGCTTGGCGATGTCAACATGGAAGGGGATCGATTCTCGAACGGCGTGGTGATCGAAGCCGGTGAGATTGCAGGCGATATTCTCTTGAATGTGCCGCTCCGGTTATTGAAGGCGGGCAAAGTCCATGATGCTGATATCACTGCGCCAAGCGCCGGTCAGGTCATCGTCCGAGGTAATTACAAACGCGGGCAGATCACACTTACAGACGGTGAGGTGAGTGAAAGCCTTGCCTTGTTACAGGTCGGCAGAATCTTGGCGAACGTCGATGTCAACACCGCATCGTCGATCGATACGGTCCGCGCCGGAACGATGACCGACTGCGGTATCCTTGCTGCCGGAGCTTCCGTGTTCAACACGCCGGCATCAGTGCTGGGTTCGTCGGCAAAGCGTTGTTGGATCAAACGCCTGATTGTGAATCGAGGCGCTTTTGCTGATTCTTACGTCGCGGCCTGGCGTATCGGGCAGGTCAGTTTGAAGAGCGTGGCGATAAGCGATTCGCTCGAACAGGGCGGGCTCTATTACCGTAAGTTGGGAAGCTACAACGGGCCGGAGATGGTTCAGCAAACAATGGTTTGAGTGAAGTGGGGCATTTTAAATGACCTTTTCCCTATCTGGGTTTCTGGGTGTGAAGCAACGCGTACACACACAACGCGTTGAGCGGGGTGGTAGTACGTTGCATAGCGCGATGCTTGAACCTCTTGAGCCACGTCTGCTGCTTAGCGGTGTCGCCTTGGGTGGGTTGCCACTACGAGGTGATACAGTTGAAACCAACAGCGGAGAGATGTCTGTTTATATGCCCGAGACCGTGCATGTGGGGGAGGGATCGTGTGTATCGGGCACGGTGTTTGAGGATGTTGACCAGGACGGCATCCAGGATCCCAGCGAACATGCATTAGAAGGCGTGTCGGTGTTCGCGGACCTGAACGGCAACCAGGTTTTTGATGGCGATGATATTCAAGCCCTGAGCGGATATCGCGGCGGCTTTACATTGAACAGCCTGCCGACAGGGAGTTATGACATCCGCGCGATCCTGCCGGACGGCTATAAGACTTCGGACGGGTGTGACGAATCCGCATCGGTGAGTATTGCATCGACTGAAGGTGTTGCGGGCTTATCGTTTGGGATGGTGCGCAGCGGGTTTGATATCGGCGTGTCGATCAGCGAGGTGTCGCTTGAGCAGGTATATCAGACCGGCAAGCGTGTGAAGCTGCCGGTGATCGTGACAAACCGAGGTGACACGGCGTTGCCTGCGGGCAAGTTGCGACTGGCGGTGTATCTGTCCGGTGACCAGGTACTGAGCAACCAGGATGTGCGCCTGAAGGTGTTCAAGGTCAGGCAAGAGATCGCTGCGGGTGAGACAGTCAAGTTCTGGCTACGGTTGAAGCTGCCTTACTCGCTTGCAGACTTTAACAGCTACGTGATGGTGCAGGCGGGGGGCAGGCAGTTGCTCAAAGACCTGAATACGTCAGATCACGTCGCGGTGTCGGCCGATCCGGTTTTATTTAAGGCCTCGAAACGTCGATCGCAGATTGATCCGGATCAAGTCGGCCTGGTTTCAGATAACTGGAACAATACCAGCCCGTATGGCGGGTACGCACCGGGGTATGGTTACACCGGGGGCACTTATGATTCTACAGGCACTACAACACTCATTCCATGGAATCCCGGCACATCACCCGGCGGCGTTTACACTACGGGCGGCGGTGTAATCGCGAGCAGTTATTTCGCCCCACGTAGTTATATCATCGAAGGTGATCCGGCGACTGTAAGCGGCGTGTTTTTCCACGATCGCAATGCCAACGGCATTCAAGACGCGAACGAGCAGGGGCTGTCTGGCATGCAGGTTCGCGTGTTTGACACAGACATGACAGCGATCTCCGGATCGGACGGCCGGTTTGAGATTACGGGCATCCCAACGGAGATCGAGATAACCGAAACCTATTCCTACGGCGACGGTTGGGAAGAGACATCGCGCAAGAGTCTTTCTGAATCGATCTATCTGCTAGTAGATGTGCCGGACGGTTGGCGGCCATCCGAAGACCTGTCAACGTTCCGAAAGGTGTCGGTTTACAGTGGTTGCCATGTTGGGAATATCAACTTCGGGATCTATGCACTGCCTCAGATAGAGAGCGTCGTCGTTGAAGGCGGTTCTATTACACAATCCATGCCGACCACCATCAATGCCGAAGGGGTGTTTGATCCGGACGGGACGGTCGAGCGTGTGGTGTTCTTCTATGACGAGGACGGTGATAGAAGAGGCGATGATGTGCTTGGGATCGATGATGATGGTTCGGATGGGTTTAGTATCAACCTTGACGGGCTTGCCGGGTTTGAAGCCAACTCGAGCGCGAAGGTCATCGCGATCGCTGAGGATAACGACGGGCATCTGTGTCTGGCGGATACGGATACGGAATTACGATACGTATATGAAGTGTCGGCAGACAAGTCACTTGTTTATCGCGAGGCGGACGGGACGATCGTGACGTTATCCATGGCTGGGCCGGGCTCGGCGGTCGTCTCGATTAGATGTGATGGGCCGAAGGCATTTGATCTGGGTGATGTGGTCGAGCTGTCGGGGGATGTGACGTTACTTGATATCGAGCTAGATCAGACGACCGCAGAAAGCGGTTTGAGTGTACTCACGAGTAAGGGGAAAGGTTCACTCGGTCGGGCTCAGATGCTGGGCAGCGTTTACGGCTCTTCGGTTTTGGGGGCCTTTGCTGCACACAAGCTGGACATGACCAGGGGTGGGGTCCAAATGACCGGGCAGGGGGTGATCGAGCGGCTGGCGATCGGGTCTGCCAATGAGATCAGCATGCCGGGCACGGGTGTCGATGAGGGCTTGCGTATTGTTGCCGGGCTACTGAAAGGTGATATTACCCTGGGTTCATCGCTTGCTCGCTTGAAGTCTCTGAATATGACGGGGGTTGACCTTTCTGCCCCGCTTGCGGATCAGATCATAGTCAAAAATAACTACGCCGGAGGCAGCATCACGCTGAACGAGTCTGCGTTCTCTGGCGGGATGCAGCTACTGAGTGTTGGCAGCCGGATGCAGGGTGTGAAGGTTAATACCATGTCTGCGATCGACACGATCGCAGTTGGTTGGATGTTAAACAGCAGTGTGCATGTCGGCAGCCTGACGAATGCGGCAGGGGCGGTTCAGACAACCAGCGATGCTGCGGGGCGGGAAGTGTTCGGGGGGGTATTAAATGTCTACGTTGGAGCGTTTATGGATTCCTACATCTCGGCGTGGGAGATCGGGACAGTCAAGATGGGGGCCGCGATCCATAGCGCGTGGGAGTACCCCTTTGGGCTGACATATCACACGCTGGAGAGCTACCAGGGCCCCGATACCTTGGTGATGAACCAGATTTAAGGCTATTTGGTGCCGATAAACCCGATTCAGAGGTAGTTTGTGAGTAGCCATTTGCCCACGGGCGATACCCGGACGATAATAAGGGTGTGAAGCGACGCGATTCTCAGATTATCGGGCCTAGGACCGGCGTGCCGACGGTAACCCTGGCGCTGTCCGTGTTGCTGTGCATCGGGGCGCTGTCTGACGGGACCACGGCCGCGGCGGTGGTGGCATCGAGCCTGGGCCGGCACGGGACGACCGCGTCGGAGCGGGAATCGGTTGCGACACTGCTGTCGAATCTGAATGAGGCGGCCCGCAAGCTCTGCAAGGTCCCCAACGGACCGGTCGTCCACTTCACAACAGAGCCCGGCGATGCGCCGCTGCTTCACGAGCCGACTGCCTTACGACCCTATACCGATGCGGGATGGGTCCATCTCCAGGCGCCTGTTGGTGAGCATCTGCTGAACCTGCCTCCCCCTGTGTCGACGCTCTGACGACACGGCGAGTATCTATTTTACATCCCAATTAAGTTTCAGCAGTGCTTGCGCTTGATGTGCAATGTTTGAGTTTGTGATTAGTGGTTTGTGATTAGTGGTTAGTGTTTTAAAACTAACGGCTAATGGCTAACGGCTGATGGCTCCAACGTTGAACATCAATATTCTCCCAATATTCAAACCTCGAGAATCTATCATGGTAGTTCAATACATCAGTAAACCATTTGTGAAAGTGTTCGGCTCGCGTAACGACCGGTTGCTCAAGCGGTATGCCCGGCGCGTGATTGAGATCAATGCGCTGGAGCCTGAGATCCGGAAGTTGACCGATTCGCAGCTCAAGACGAAGACAGAAGGATTCCGCCAGCGGTTCCAGGATGGCGCATCGATCGATTCGATGCAGGCAGAAGTCATGGCCGTGGCGCGCGAGGTGATGGACCGATCGGTCGGCATCCGCAACATCTTGAATCCGAGGCGGGTTTTGATCATACGCAGTTACCTGTGGCAATGCGCGGGGTATATGAGAAGGTCAAGACCGAGGCCGAAGCTTTAGAGCCGATTGCGGTGCAGGGCGGTATGCCGGTGCCGGGATGGATGCAGGTGGAAATCCCGTTGGAATTGTACGAAGCGGTACGAGAGCTTTACCCGCAGTCTCGTCCACCGTTCCGTGCCAGGCCGTTCGATGTGCAGTTGATCGGCGGTATGGTGCTGGGCGAGGGCAAGATCGCCGAGATGAAGACCGGCGAAGGTAAGACGATCGTAGCGCCGCTGGCGTGTTACGTGGCATGCGTAGAGAGCTTGCAATGCTGCGTGATCACGGTGAACGACTACCTGGTGCAGCGTGACCGCGACTGGGTGTTCCCGTTCTATTATCACCTTGGGCTGACGGTCGGTGCGATCCACCCGATGCACCAACTGGAGGAGCAGGTCCGGCAGCTGGCGGCCTCACCGGTTCACCCGTACGCCCAGGCGGACCTGACGAATCCACGGGCGATATTCGAGGCAGCCAATCATCTTAAGTCCGAGGCGTATCACTGCGATGTGCTCTACGGCACGAACAGCGAGTTCGGCTTCGACTACTTGCGCGACAACATGAAGCTGACGGCTCAAGAGCAGCTCCAGAAAAAGCGTGACTTCTGCATCATCGACGAAGTCGACTCGATCCTGGTCGATGAGGCGCGTACGCCTCTGATTATTTCGGGCCCGGCTCATGACAACGCGCCGCAGTACGGGCTGGCGGACCAGGTCGCTGCACACCTGATGATGAAGCAGCGTGAATGGGACGCAGCGAACAAGAAGGTTGAGACAGCCGAGAAGAAGATCAAGGGGCTCGAGGGCGACATCCGCAACTCTCGTGACAAGGCTAAGATCGCCCAGATGCGCGAGGAGATGAAGAAGACGCAGGTGTCGATGCCCGGGCTTGAAGCAGAACGCGATCAGTTCACGCAGTACTACGAAGTTGAAATGGAGCGCAAGGCAGCGCACCTGACGCATGAAGGTATTGCTGAGGCACAGAAGAAAGCAGGCATCGGCTCGTTCTATGTCGGTAACAACATGGACTTCCCGCACCTGCTGGAGAACGCGATCCGTGCTCACGCAGTGTATCAACGCGATAAGGATTACGTCGTTCGTAACGGGGATGTGATCATCGTCGACGAATTTACCGGGCGTTTGATGATCGGCAGGCAGTGGTCGGATGGTCTGCACCAGGCGGTCGAGGCCAAGGAGAAGGTCAAGATCAAGCAGGAAACGCAGACGATGGCGACCATCACGCTGCAGAACTACTTCAAGATGTTCAAGCGGCTTGGCGGTATGACGGGTACGGCCATTACCGAGGCAACCGAGTTTATGGAAATCTATCGGCTGGACGTCGTCTGTATCCCGACGAACGTTCCGGTGATTCGCCAGGACCGGGATGACCTGATCTTCCTGTCGAGCAAAGACAAGTGGAACGCGATCACAGATGAGATCAAGCGGATTCACGACATCGGTCGGCCGGTGTTGGTCGGTACGACCAGCGTCGAACGTAGCGAGATGCTCTCACAGATGCTTAAGCAAAGGCACGGCATCAAGCACGAGGTGCTCAACGCGAAGGTCGACCAGGTCGAGCGTGAATCGAACATCGTGCGAGATGCCGGTGAACTCGGCGCCGTGATGATCGCGACGAACATGGCCGGCCGTGGTACGGACATCAAGCTCCGTCCTGTCGAACGGGCCAATCTCATTCGTCACTGGCAGCAGCGCAACCTTATCCCCGCCAGCGCGAAGCCGGAGATGAGCGACGAGCAACTGATCGAGGCGTCGTATCGACACCAGTTGCATACCGAGCTGAAGCTCAAGCAGAAGGAAGTTGAGCAGATGTCGATCGATGAGGTCAAGCTCAAGCTGTTCCGGCACTGGTGCCAGACAGATGCATGGGTGGATGAGAAAAAAGCGCAGAAGATGACGTTGGAACAGTGCGCCGAAACGCTCGACGGCTTGCCGGAGTACGAGAAGCACCGGCTGCGGGTCTATCCCAACACCGAAGAGATGGGCGGCCTGCACATCATCGGCACGGAACGGCACGAGTCACGGCGTATCGATAACCAGTTGCGAGGTCGATCCGGCCGTCAGGGTGACAAGGGTTCCAGCCGATTCTTCATCAGCCTTGAAGACGACCTGATGTCGATGTTTGCCGGCAAGACCACGATGACCGCGCTCAGCAAGCTCGGTATGAAGGAAGGCGACGCGATCGAACACCGCTGGGTGACACGCAGCGTCGAACGCGCCCAACGCAAGGTTGAAGAACGCAACTACGAAATCCGCAAGAACCTGCTCGAATACGACGAGGTGATGGAGTACCAGCGTAATTACTTCTACGGCATCCGCCAGGACGTTCTGGAAGGCAAGCGCGTGGCTGAAATCATCTTCGACTACATCGCCGACTCGGTCGACGACGCGGTCAATCAGTATCTGAATAAGGAATATGTACCGATACAGGTGGTCGAGTGGTGCCGACAGACGCTGGATATCGGCGCCGACACGTCTCGTATCCGTCTGGATGATCTGCACGAACTGACCGAAAGTGTGCAAAAGGCGTTGTTCTATGAAATCCGCCAGACGGTCGATGTGACGTTGGGCGAATACATGTCCAACGACATCCCGATCGAAGACTGGGACCTGCGTGGCTTGTCGTCATGGGCGATGAGTAAGTTCGGTGTCGACCTGAAGACCAACCGTCTGCGCGAGATGAACGTCGATGATGTCAAGGAAGAGCTGACCGAAGCGGCATTGCAGCAGGCGGAGAAGAAGGACCTGAGCGGTCTGGAGAAGTTCGTTGTGCCGTACTACGGCCAGCGCGACCTGGCGAACTGGGCGCGGAACAAGTTCGGGATCGAGCTGGTGCCTGAAGACCTCGCCAAGATGGAGCCGGAGGAAGTCGCCGAGCAGATCCTTGGCCAGGCGCGCGATGCATACAAGCGTCGCGAAGTGACATACCCGGTCGAGTTCGTGCTTGAAATGGTGTTCAAGGGGGCGCAGCAGGATCAGAGCTGGGCGGTGGAGCAGTTAATCGCCTGGGCGCGTCAGCGTTACGAGATGCAGTGGACGCCGGAACAAGTCGCGAAGATGACCATTACGGATATCGGCAAGGCTTTGACCGATGAGGCCGAGCAGTGGATGCACGGCGACAAGCTTATCGAGCAGTGCAAGCAGAAGGCTGAAACACACAAGAACGATCCGGCTGCGCTTGCCGCATGGATGAAGGAACGTTTCGATCTCGATATCGAAGAATCGGAAATCGGTGAAGCGAAGGACACCGCCTCGTTTATGGCAAGCAAAGGCCGTGAGTTCCTGCGCAGCGAGTTGACGCAACTCGAACGCTTCGTACTGATCCAGATCCTGGATATGGCGTGGAAGGATCACCTGTATTCGATGGACCAGGTGAAGGATGCGATCGGTCTGCGTGGTTTTGCCGAGAAGGACCCACGTATCGAGTACAAGCGGGAAGGCTCGCGGCAGTTCGGCGAGATGCAGAAGGCGGTCCGCGATCGCGTGACGGAGCTGATCTTCCGTGCTCGTCTGACGCCGAACGTCCAGGCCCGCAACGTGTATCAGAACCAGCAGGCCAAGCACGACGACGCCAGGCAGGCGGTCGGCGCAGGCGCACCAAACACTGCGCAGGCAGCGAGCCAGGCCGCTTCAGCCGGGACGGCGCAGCAGCGTGCCGACCGTGATGCTGCTGACCGGGCTGGTTCGGACGAAGGTGGCGAGAAGATGACCCGTCGCCAGCGTCGTGCCGCGCAGGCTCGTGAACGCAAAGGCGGTGACGGCGACTCGAAAGGCAAAACGCGCAAGCGTCGCGGCCGGTGAGTCTGTGTTTGATGCGCAATGTTTAATGTGATTTTGCAGGTGTGACACCGGTATGCGACTTACGCGCAAACAACGGCTATCGATCGCTGCAATCATCGGGCTTATCCTCGGTGGGCTTGTCGCGTTGTGGGCAAGATCGAAGGGTTGGTTGCCTTACTAGAGCGATTAACCACAATTGTGTCCGCCCTGTTTGCTGTCATCCCGCGCACGCGGGAATGACGGATGTTAATCGTGCAAATACCATTAGACATGCGCTATGCATAGCACTGGCCCTCTCCCCGGCTCTCTCTAAAGTGAAGGGGGAGGGTAGTTAATGTGCTGAATGCTGTTTATTACACAGTGCGTCGACGCAGCAGTACACCGAGTGCTGTCAGCAAGAGTGTTGCGATTGCAGGTTCCGGGACGACCATGTGTGATGGTTTGCGGACATTGCTGCCCCAGCCGGTGAGTACGGCGTCGAGGTCGGCGAGTCCGACGTAACCATCGTTATTAAGATCGCCCTGTAGTTTTCTATCGTGTTGGCTTGTCCACTGCCAGTGATTCAGTACGGCATTGAGGTCTTCGAGCCCCACGTGTCCATTGAGATTGGCATCACCAAGAAGTTGGATACTCAGGCTGGCCGAGCCTTCGCTGTCCAGTCCGATCCCGTAACGGTGCAGTGTTGAATGAGCAGTAACGGTTAATTCATAAGTGCCCGCAGGAAGCACCCCTTCATCGATGTAGGTGTCCCAACCATCGGGTAATGGGTTGTCGTAGTGATAGACCGGTGGGAAGGAGCCCCCGTAGATGCCCATGGCACTGTACCTGGCGCTTGCCGATCGGCCGTTAAACGAAACCTCGTACAAACATGGCACACCTATCACATCCGCTTCGAAACGATATTGGACAGGCTGCGAAAAGGTGATCTGCATGTTGATATTGGCGTATCCTCCGCCCCCATCACCCGCATCTTCCGTGTCGGCGAAAGCGTGTATATCGAATCTCGCGGTACTGGGTTTTTTTGATTCGTATGTGTAATCGATGAAATTTAGTCCGTCAGCCGAATAGTATCCATCGCCGTCAAATGAGGCATTGACATCCATCATGCCGACGCTCGTGTATTGATGCTGGGTTTCAAGGGGCAGCATGTCCCACTCATCGCCGTTACCTGTCGGCAGGGGGCCTATGTCAAAAAACGGATCGAGCATCAAGTCTATCTGGCCGGTCACATCGCTGACGATCTGTGCGCTTGTGATGGATATGAACAGGTAAGAAGTTATCAACGAGATAGCAACCGCGATTCGCTTGTTAATTGGCCGCATTTTTTTACCCCCTTTTGGTAAACCGAGGAATCTCGGTTGGAACCAGTTTATCAGTGTCACGATCGAGACAGGTGAGACTTATTATAGCGTTGCCTGTTCAGGCCTGGCAAGACATCTGATTCCCAGAGCGGGATACCGACCTGCAATCACCCGGGCAAGCTCTCGATTATGGAAGAGGGTGTTAAAGCAGCTTAGCGATTACGCTGTCAGCCAGGAACAAGCCACGGCGAGTCAGACGCAAGTGTGATTCGGTTTTTTCGAGCATACCGATCTGAATCAGTTCATCGATCGTTGCATGTCGTGGATCATCAGGCAGCAGATTTGCTTGAAGCCAGTCGAGTTGCACACCTAGGCGCAGGCGAAGACCGAGCATGATCTGTTCCCCGAGGCGTCGGCGGGGAGGGAGTTGTTCGTGATCGAGTGTTGGAGGACTTGGTGAACCGGCGATATATCGGCCGAGGTGCGGCTCGTTCTTCCAGCGATGCCCGTTGATGTGGCTGGCGGCGCTTGGTCCTAAACCCAGCCAGTTTTTGTTGTGCCAGTAGATGAGGTTATGTCGGCAGATGTTGGATCGGGTCTCAGGAGCGGGGGATTGGGTGTCGCTTAAAGAAAAAACGTCGTCATCGTCAATAATGCAGCAGCAACCCGGCATGACCCATCGGTTACCCGATAGTTCAGTTTCGGGGTCCAGCGCGTTCGGCACTCGTTTCGCCCAGTTGCTGATCTCGTAGTGTTCAAAGTCCGCATCTTCAAGACGGTTCATGACATGGTCGTACATGTCACGTTCGATTTCTTCGCCGACAGGGCTGATTCGGCCGAGCTTCATCTTTTGCGTCAGCGGGGTGTTGGGCTCGAAGATGAGGCTGTAGCAGGACAGGTGCGTGGGATTGAACTGCAGCGCAGTATCCAGGTCCTGATCCAGGTCGTTCAGAGTCTGGCCGGGAATGGCGAAGATCAGGTCGAGGTTCAGGTTTTGGATGCCGGCTTCGCGAGCCAGGAGCATGGCCCGGGGTACGGTTTCCGGATCGTGCCAGCGTTCGAGCGTTTTCAGATGCTGCGGATTGAAGGACTGTGCCCCCATGGAAAGCCGATTAACGCCGCCTTCAGCTAGGATATGCATCAGTTCCGCGCTTACGGTTTCGGGGTTGGCTTCGACCGTGAATTCTGCGACTGAATCCAGCACGCCCGCATCAGATATGGCTCCGAGCAGCCGTTGCCAAAGCTGTGGCCTCAGCAGTGTCGGGGTGCCACCACCGACGAAAAGGGTCTGGGGTTTGAGCTGATAATGCTCGATATGAGCGTTTAATTCCCGGATCAACGCCTCTGTGAACGCTTCCTGACGGTCCTCACGGCCCTTGGGTTCCACAAGGCTGAAGAAGTCGCAATAGTGGCACTTGTGGAAGCAGAAAGGCACATGCAGGTACATCCCATGAACTGAAACAGGATTTTGAGAACCTATTTCAGCGGGGGGTTGAACTTGGGTACTAGTGGGGTTACACTCTTGCAATGTATAGGGTTACGATCAATTGGGGAAGCGAGGCGGCCTCATGAATGTCGTGTTGGTCATGTTTAAAGCGGACAGTACCCGACGGGAGTTCCCCGTCAAGCCCGATGGGTTCGTGATCGGCCGTAAAAATTCTTGCGACCTGCGTATCCCATTATCGAGCGTCTCCCGCAAACATTGTGAACTGAAGATCGAGGGCGACAAGGTTGTCGTGCGCGATGTCGGGTCCAGCAATGGTACGTTCCACAATAATATCCGGATCAACCATGCGGTTCTGGAAGCGGGTGATGAGTTGGTCGTTGGGCCGGTTGTCTTCACCGTGGTGATCAACGGCAAACCGAACACGATCAAGCCGGTCCGTTCGCTTGTGGATTCCCAGGAAGCCAGCGATGACGAATCGGTTGTTCTGCCGACTGACATGCTCGAAGAAATGAGCTCGATCTCTGATAGCGGGATCGGTGATACCATGCACGACAGTGATGAAGACGACGACCCGATCGCTGCACTGGATCAACTGGCAGAAATCGAACTGCCTGATCTGGACAGCAAGAGCTGAACGCGCGGCGTACTGAATTAACTGATGCTTATAAAAAACAAACCCCTCGGCCATAAACCGGGGGGTGTTTTTGTTTGGCAAACATCTGTATATGAATCGGCTGCTGTTGATTACGCAGCATCTTCTGCTTGTTCATTATCCTTGGGAGGCGGCGCCTTGGAAGAGACCGCATCCTTGGCGGGTATCTGAACACGCATGCCACATCCCCGGCAACGTACCTTTTTCCCGCGTGCCGACTCCGGCACGGATAGGATCTTCCTGCACTTAAGGTTCGGACAAATTAAGCGTACCACGCCTGACATCTATTGCCTCCTGCTGAAGCGTCTTCTCGTAGTCCTTATCGTGTGTATTAACCCGGGACTTGATAAGCAGGCTTTTGACCCGTCCGATAAACTCATCAATCGGCAAACAAACGACAATCTGATGCCGTGATGGCACGTCCGCTGGGATTATTCCAGATCAGAAGTCGCTTATCGGTGTTATTTCTTACCGCTGCTCAACGCTGATGACGTGCTGGATCGGCAGCAGGCCGAACAACTTCACGGTTCGGGTGGTTCGGCCGGCGACCGGTCCCGAGCCCGGCTTGTACGCGGAAAGAATCTTCATCTGAACCCCAACCAACGGCATGTTGTAGTGTCGCTCAACCTCGACGACATACACGGATTCTTCAGGCGCGTCGCCGGGTAATAATCCACCCTGGCTTAGCACCTTCTTGCCCAGCAATCTGTAGGTGGCTACGACCTCGCCCGTCGCTTCCAGTGCGCCGCTGTCGTGGTTGTACAGATAGGCTTCACTCGTATACCGGACCGGTTGACCCGCCCACAATTCCGCCGGCAGCAGCGGCAGGGGAGGGTCGTACTCAACGCGTCTGGCTTCGGCCTGCTCGAGTTCACTTAAGATCACTAGCGATCCGTCCTCTTCTGCACGCGCTTCCACGATCCAGTATCCACTGACAGTCATGCGCCAGACATTGACGCCGATGGATGTGGTCTGGTCAATCGCTTCATGTTGTTGGCCTTGATCCGTGACGGACACACTGCGAGACTGGGCTTTGACGGGCCAGAGTTCGGTTGCATGGACAGGCTCTACTTGAACCGTATCAAATGGCGGCTCCAGAAGCTCTGAATGCATGACGGGTGTGCAACCGGCTAAAGAACCCAGCATGCACACCATCGACAAGATAATGCTCATTCGCAACATGATGATCCGTGCCTGCCAATTCGCTTCAACGCGGATGTTCAATGAACAACCTGTACGACCTATGGTACTCAACGAACCTAAGTTAATAAACCGTGCGATTGATTTTCAGCAATACTGCCCGTAACGCTGGATCGCGGCCATGATCAGGCGCAGGCTGCTCAGGCGGGAGCCGTTGTTGATCGAGCCGGCGGTCGCGAGAACAACGCCTCGCTTTTCACGCGCCATCTCGAAGTCACGTAAACACTCAGCGACGATGTTGACTTCTTCGTTGCGACAGAAAGTAAACGGCGCCATCTGGCCGTGGATCTCGGCGCCGGGGATTTTCTCGCGGATCTGCGCGATCGTCAGGTTCGGGCCGAAGTTGGCGCTGTTCAGGCCAAGGTCGTTCAGCGTCGGCAGGTGCTGGGCCATGTCGGAGTCGGAGTGTTGGCCCCGCAGTTCGCCGGGATTGCTGCTGTAGGTATCGAAGACCGCCCGGTGGATCGGCTTGGCGAAAAAGTCGTACATTTCAGGATTCAGCATGCACGAGTTGTCATCGCACCAGTACCAGCCTCGCTGCGCTTCCTTACCCGGTTCCCAGCCGCGTTCTTCATCCAGCACGCGCGCCCGGCCGAGGATGGCTCGCGCGATCAGATCGCTGAAACGCTTGGCAAGGTCGGGTTCATCCATGATCAGGTAGATCAGGTTTTCCACACCATAGATTGACATCGCGAACGTCACCGGGCCACGCTGGCCGCGATACGTCGGCGAGGGGATGCCAAGCTTTTGCAGCCGGTCCTTTTGCTCATCCCATTCATGCGGCAATAGAAAAGACCGCAAATCCTCCAGCCGTTTCTCGACACGGTCGAGTAACGCTTCTAAATCTTTGGGTGTGTTGACCACTTCAGGCAGCCAGTATGACCAGCCTTCCCAGACCTCCTGACCCTCGAAGATATGGAACAATTGCTTCGGCTCGGGCCAGCGGTGTTCCGGGGGCGTCGGCTGGACCTCCCGCACGATCCGCCGGCCGACGATCTGCTCAGCCTTGTCGTTGTAGCGCTTGCAAAGTTCCAGGTTGAACGCCTGGTCGTGCAGCAGCTTGTACCAGTCCTCCTCAATACCCAGTTCCGCCCACACGCACTCATGCGACATCAGGATGCCCAAAGGCATCTGCGGGCACGTTTCGCTCCATGTATCCGAACGGGCTACTGCGTCATCCGCCCAGAACTTATCAAGGTCGATCGGCGCCAACCCCCCGTTGGCGCGGGTTTCATCCACCAGCTTTTGTGCGGTCTTCAAATGCGCTTCACGGACATGCACGCTCATGGGAAACTCCGGAGAAACCTAGAGATCACGATACCTGTAAGGCCGATGATACAGTTTCTGACTGCAACGTCACTGGTACAACATTTTGTATTCGGTAGTGAGTCTGTTTGAATACTTCGCGCATCGAAGCCCACATATTGAATCTGTGGACCCCCTGGCTATGCAATGGCCGGGCTTCAAAAGCAACCTATTTTTATAATGACCCACGACCACCATCAGAGCCGCGTCGCCCCCGACGCGGCCCGCCGTGAGTCCGCGTCGGCTCGGACATCAATCGAGCATCAAATCCCAAGCACGATGAATTAATCCACCAACCCATACCGCGCGCATAAAGCTGTCGTGTGCCCCTATTAGGGGATCGTATTGTTAATTAGCACACGTCCGCGAACTGATCATGATCACACACCCTTGCCTGTCCACGAATCCAACGCCCTCAACAACCCGGCCGGGGCCTGGCCGACCCGCGTCCGCCCTCCGTGCGCACAATAGCGACGCTTTATCAATCCCCATGGCCGCTTGGTCCCCGCAACCTATGGCTAAACCAGATATTACGAGCCGCCATCACAACGACGACACCGCTCGTGCGGCGGTGGCCAGTCAACGGACGGACGTCCTACCCACTTCTGCCGGACATCGGCTAAGCCATATAAACAACAAGAGTTACGGCAAAAAATCGTCTCACGGGGGAGGGGGGAATGGCGGACATGTCCGTCGCGATGAAAGCGAGCATAGAATCCATCAAATATCGCCGCAATATCCAAGATCAACCAGTCACCGCAGCAACTGCCTGCGGCCACATGCCCGCGACGGTCATGCGCGCTCAGTCACGACGGATTCTTCAAGTGCTGTTACATCCGGCAAGCCGTTCAGGGGTCGGTCCCAGGACAGACATTATTCATGCGACAGGGGCAAAGTGGCACGAAGTTTAGGGGTGTATTTCAGATGAAGCATGCTACAATGAAGCCTCAGTTTAACCGGTTAAATTGGGGGGGGGGGTTTTGGAGGAGTCTCGATGATTTGCTGCCGTGTTGTAAAGTGGGTTGGTAGCTGCCTCTTGGGCCTTGGGCTGGTCGCGCCCGCTGCCGATTCTCCGTTTGTGACCTCAGCGCATGGCCAGGAAACCATGAACGTCGGCTTCCTCTGGCACATGCATCAGCCTCAGTACATCCCGGGGCAGACGATCCTGCAGACGGACGCGTCGGGGGTGTTCTCATTCAGTGTGACAGATGTGCACAACCAACGGCTTGGGCCTTACACGACCTGGCCTAAGGATGCGATCCAGTCGGGTTTGTCGCTGTCGCATCTGGGGGCACAGGTGTCGTTCTCGGGGTCACTGATTCAGAACCTTAATACGCTCGAAGCGGCGGGCGTCAACGGCGGGCAGTGGACGAACTGGGAAGCGTCATACAAGACAGCAGCACAGTGGGACACGGCTGAGGGCAATCCTCGACTTGATCTCGTGAACTTCGGGTTCAACCACCCGCTCATGCCGTTGCTCGATGTGCGCGACATTACGATGCAGATCAAGCTGCAGAAGCGCATCCATGAATTGACATGGGGGCCGAACGTTCCTTTCAGCAAGGGCATCTTCCCGCCGGAGACGGCGTTCAGCAACCGGATCATTCCTGCATTGGTCGAGGAAGGGATCGAATGGAGCATCGTGGATTCGATCCACATCGAACGAGCCACGCAAGGCTATCCGCACACGAACGCATCCAACCTTTACGCGCCGAACAAGGCCGACCAGATCAATCCTGATATCACCGCTGATGGTGGGCAATGGATTCAACTCAACGACCTTTGGGCACCGAGTAAGGTAGCTGCTCCGTTCGCATATCGGCCGCACAACGTGCAGTATGTCGATCCGAACACAGGCGCGATCAGTCAGATCGTCGCGGTGCCTGCTGCGCGATATGAAGGCAACGAAGATGGACGCGGCGGCTTCGGGGCGCTTCAGTACGAGCAGGTGATGGAGCAGTACCGCCAGTTCAACACCGACCCGGACCACCCGATGTTCGTCATGCTGCACCACGACGGCGATAACTACGGCGGGGGCAGCGATTCGTACTACCACTCCAACTTCCAGAGCATGGTCAGTTGGGCACAATCGAACAGCAATTACGATGTGACCACGGTCCAGGATTACCTGGATCGCTATCCTGTTGATTCAAATGATGTGGTGCATATCGAGAACGGTTCGTGGGCGGGGGCGGACAACGGCGACCCGGAATTTAAAAAGTGGCTAGGAGATACTGATTCAACCGGTTGGAGCCCGGACCGTAATTCATGGGCAGTATTAACCGCAGCGAAGAACCGCGTCTTTACCGCAGATGACATCGCGCCGGCGACGAATCTGGACAACATCCTTAACGCGACCGGCACGCCGACCGAGCGGGCCTGGCGTTATCTGATGGCGGCCGAGTCCAGCGACTACTGGTATTGGGACGGCACAGAAGTGTGGGATTCCAATGTGACGCGCGGCAGCAACCTCGCAGTAGCGCAGGCGGACCAGGTGATCAACAGCTACACAGGCGATGAAACGACGCCGCCCAGTGTGTTCATCCCGCAGCGTGAATCGTACAACCCAGGCGGGCAGGAGTGGGGCCCCGGCGATGAGCCTAGCGACTTCGAGATCTGGACATATGCCTACGACGTCAGCGGCCTGACCGATGTCGTGTTGAAGTACCGTATCGATGATGATGGTTTTAATCCGCTGGATTCTATTCAGAATGAAACCTATGCAGGCGGTTCAGAGGTCGGCAACTGGGTCAGCGTGCCGATGAGTTCCAGTGATGTCGCGCCCCCGGCGAACATCCTCACCCCGACGTATCGGGCTGAACGTTACGGCGGATACATCACGGGCCTGGAAGATGTTCTTGTCGATTACTATGTCGAAGCGGTCGATAGTCTCGGTAACATCACTCGAACGGATATCCAGCATGTCTTTGTCGGTTCGTCTTCCGTGACACCCGATGTCATAGTTACGATCGACCCCGATCCGGCCATCGCAGGGGAACTGGTCACGATCACTTACGACCCGACCGGCGGCGTGCTCGACGGCTCGCAGCAGGTCTTCCTGCATTACGGTTTTGATAGCTGGTCAAGTGTGATGACTGATATTGCGATGGATTGGAACGCAACGGATTCACTCTGGTCTCTCACCGTGCCGACACTTGCTTCTGCTTCGCAGATCGACATGGTCTTCAATGATGGTGCGGGCACGTGGGACAGCAACAACGGCGCGGATTGGCACTTCTCGCTCAGCGGCGCTCAGCCGCCGGACTTTGTAATGGATGGCCAACTCGATGCCGGTGCAGAACTGGTCGCCAGCGACTCGGGACAATCGTTGTATGCCGCAGTCGATGGCTCGGTTTTGTATGTTGCGACCGATGATGCGGGCGAGGGAGATGACGTTTTCATTTATCTCTCGCTTGACCCCGGCGCGATGACGGACGCCAACTGGGCCAAGAGCGGACAGATCGCAGCATGGGACGCTTACCTGGCCGATGAAAACGACAACGATTACGAAGGCTGGTTTGATGTCTCCGGATATGCCGAAGCCGCGACCGGCGCGAATGGCGGCGTGCTGGAAGGTGTAATCGATCTCGTGCAGTTATTCGGCTTCATGCCCGAGCAGGTCTATCTTGCTGTTGGTTTGTATGCCACAGCCGACGGCGGGGCATTGACCGGCCAGGTCCCCGGGTACCTGATCAACAGCGGCGACATCGATGCGATCGAATACGTGCTGTTTAACATGCCGATAGATGGCGATCTGAACGGCGACGGCTACGTCGGCCTGGACGACCTGGACATCATCTTGAACAACTGGAACACGAACGTTACGCCAGGCGATCTAACATCCGGCGATTACGACGGCGACGGCTATGTAGGCCTGGGTGATCTTGACGGTGTGTTAACCAACTGGAATGCCGGTACGACGCCGCAAGCCAACGCGAATATTCCTGAGCCGACGATGTGCTGTTTGTTTGGTGTGCTGTTCGGTTCGGTTATCAGCCGACGACGCACGGCATGATTCTGGTTATCGATATCACACGCTGATCGTTGGCTGCTTCCACACCTGTTCATCGGTGCCCAGATAGACATCGGCCTCGACTCGATCAGCATAGATCCAGAGCATGGCGTAGCCGGGGATGCGTGCGTAGTCGAAGGCTTTGATGTGCGGTGCTTCGGTGCTGATCCAAGCGGCACGTTCTTCCTTACTCTTGGGAGAGAAGTTGGGTTCGAGATCGAGCAATCTGGAGTTGTAGTCTTTGACGCCGGACCGCATGATCTTTGGGGATTCGGATTCATTGCGAACCACGCTGCAGACAGCCAACTGGTTGAAGGAGCCGTTTGTGTCTGTGCGCATAAGGTTGCTGTAACGGTGCAGGTGGCCGCTGAGCACGGACGCGTTGTGCTCGCCCAGCCATTTGGTCAGTTCTTCGCGTTGTTGTTTCTGGCTGTCACGACTGAAAACATGCCAGTTCGCTCGGGCGTTGTACGGCACGACAGGCGGATGGATCACGAAGAACACGTGCCTGGCCTGTTGTGCCTGAGCGGATCGTGACTTCAGCCAATCCATGTCCGGCTTGTACGCGTCGAAGAAGATGAACAGGTCCTCGCCTTGCTGCCATGTGTAGTTTGCTGAGTTAAGTTGAGACTTCGCGTTCTTTGCCATCCACGGCAACAGCACATCGTTGAACGCTTTGTCGGCACCCGGGCCGGTGATGTCGTGGTTGCCCTTGGACATGATGAAAGGTACGCCCAATTTGCACGACTCTACAAAGTCGATCGCGTCGCGTGATTGCCTGGCTTGCAGGTCGTAGCTACCGCAAAGCCCTTCAACGAAGTCACCAATGTGAACTACCGCAACGACAGGCGCCGGTGCTGTATGAATGACCTGTTTGACTTGGTTAAACAGCCGGGGCATGTGGTTGTTCGTAGCCTCGACATAACCTTCGATCTGCCGTATATCGCCGGGCTTCTCAGCTTTGACCCAGTCGAAGTCGTGGTGCGACATCTGGTCGTAGTGCAGGTCACCGAGTAGTGCCACGCCGTAGAGTGCTTGCGATCGTGGACGGGGTGTTGGATCGTTGGTGTTTCCCAAGACGATACGTGTTGGCAGTAATCCCGCTGCCAGCACCCCGGCCGATGCGGACAGGAAGTGACGTCGTGTTAAGGTGAAGCGCTTATCGTTATGCTGCATAGAACAGATCCTTGTGCTCATGTGGTAGCTGGCACTTATTTGTTGCGGTTGGTGACGCGATCGTCTTCCAGGCCGAACAGGTCATTTTCGTTGTCCTGGATCGCTTCGTAATCCACTTTCGAGGCGTGCCCATCAAAGAAGCCGATGTTGGCGCTTTCGTTATGACGTGCGGCGACCTGGTCGCCCTTGGGTGCAAGCCAGGTGTAGGGCGGATTCATCGCACGCATCCACGTGACGTACCTGAATGGCGTCCCCTTTGCTTCGTAAAAGTCGGGTCGACCGGTATCACCTACGAGCATCAGATTGGTCGCGCTACGAACCTCGCTCATGGTTGGTGAGCCGTCGGCATATGAATTACGACCTTGTGCATATCCGATCACGTTGATCGCTACGCCGTAACCACCACCCCATGTTGGTGTGCTGCCATGCACATCCTTCATCTCGTAGCCGTCCGTGCGAGGACAGAGCCAGACACCCTCGCGTGGGTCTTTGTGATTTGTGATGGTGGTGTCGTATTTATCGTAAGCCGCGCCGTGTTCAACTAGGAATTCGTACCAGACTTTGCCACCACCAACGCGCGGGTCCTGGGATGCTGAGTAGTTGGGAGAGGTTGAATCGCCCGGCACGCCTTCGGAGAAAGGCGGGATATGATCGTCACTGTCTGCAGCATAGATGGCGAACGCCTGAGTATGCGAGCGGACATGCGTCATGCAGACCACATCGCGTGCAGAGTTACGTGCTGCGCCGAGCGCAGGCAATAGGATGCCGATGAGTAGCGCAATGATACTGATGACGACCAGCAGTTCGATGAGCGTGAAGGCGCGACGCCGGTATCGGGTTTGTGACAGCGGCGAAATTCTATCTTCGTTCATAAGGCGGCCAACCGGGTTTCCCCAACAGGCCGCGCGGGGTATAGGTGTTTAACGACGGCGGATCATTGCGGCCGCGCCCAGGCCCATCAGGGCCAGGGAAGCGGGTTCGGGGATGACGCCGGGGCTGCCGATGTCAGCGGTGCGTGGCGAGTTGCCGTAATGCGCACCGTCTACACCGTCCTGGCTCAGCGCCCAGTTGGATGCGTCGTACGGATTGACGGCGTCTACGTCGAGCATGTAGATCGAAGCGGAATCGTTCGATGCCGGGAAGCCGACACCCGCGCCGTATGCCACCGAAGCGACGACGTTGCTGGCAGGATCGGTCAGCACAACCACATCACCGCCGTTTGTGTAAGTGGGCCAGGTAGGAACTTCGATCCAGTTGATCGAAGCGCCCCATGCGTTTTCATAGTTCTCGATCAGGCGAGCGGTATCGATGCGGACCAGCACTGCTGTACCACCGGGTTCGATCGAACCGCTTGTCAGTGTGTACGTGTGTGGTGTGTCCTGTGCCGGATCATCACTGATCGTGTAGCCGGTCAGGTCGATCGTGGTGACGCCGTTGTTGTACAACTCGATGTACTCGTGTTCGTTGCCGCCGGCATTGTCATACATCACTTCGGTGATGAGGATGTCGGCTTGGGTAGCGGCCGTGAGGCCTAAGACTGTCAACAATGCAGTTGTCTTGATCATTCTTCTCCTCCTAACAGGTAACGGGGATAAATAAAATCCAATCAGGATGGCACGTTGGCCGGCCTGATTGGATTGGGGAAGTTATTAATGACGACGAAGCGCTGAGGCCACACCAAGGCTAAGCAGTGCCAGGCTGGCTGGCTCGGGGACGGCTGCACCTTGTGTGGGTGGCGTGCCGACGTTCCAGTTGTTCAGCACGATGTCCAGGTCGTCCAGGCCAACGAAGCCATCGCCGGAAGGGTCGGCGGAACTATCCGCGGGCGGCACGTCCTGGTTCCACGCGCTGAGGATGATGTCCAGATCATCCAAGCCGACGAAACCGTCACCATTCAGGTCGCCGTCGATCGCTGTTTCAACACCGGGCACGTAACCGGGGCTGCCGAGGTCGTTTACCCGCGGTGCGTTGCCGTAGTGGGCACCATCGACGCCGTCCGTGCTCAAGGCCCAGTTGGTCGGGTCGTATGGTACTTCTGCATTCACATCGACCATGTAAATCGAGGACGAATCGTTCGGGAAGGGGAAGCCATTCGTGATGTTGTAGTTGACGGAAGCGATCACGGTCCCCAGCGGATCACTGAGTTCAACAATGTCTCCGCCGTTGGTGAAGACGGGCCAAACGGGAACTTCGATCCAGTTGACATCCGTACCCCACGCGTTTTGGAAGTTTTCCAATGTGCGGGCGGTGTCGATACGGATCAGGACTGCCGTCCCACCGGGAGCAATAGAGCCACTGGTGAGTGTGTATGAATTGGGAAAATCCTGATTCGGATCATCTGCGATCACGTAGTCGGTCAGGTCTACGGTTTCGGTGCCGGCGTTGTAGAGTTCGACGTATTCGTGTTCGTTACCCAGGTTCGGGTCATACATGACTTCAGTGATAAGGATGTCGGCTTGTGCGCCGATTGCGAATCCCGCCAGGCCCAGTCCGAACACCAAGGCCCTTCCTGTGTTCCACTTACATGTACTTGTTGCTTGGTTACCCATCTTCCCATCTCCTTAGCTGAGGGTTAATGCTGATCGCTTGGTTGAGTGCAACCGCGCGAAAGGTAACCAAAATGGTGTAAAAATACTGTTAGTGTATATAGTTTGTACACAATTTTAACACAGGACTTCTTGTGCTTGCGGTATATTGTGCAGGCACCAGATGCCGATTCGGCATCGAGAAAGGTCAAAATATGCCTTGCCAAACCAAAATGGGTGTTTGGATCGCGATGGTTGCTTTTAGGTTGGAATCTATTTACTGTACCAAAATGGTTAGAGATGTATGAGATTCTGAAGCGTGAGCATGCTTCAGATATGACACGAGTATTGTTAATGCAGCAGAGGTAAGCGGATGCGTGGCAAAACACGTGAACTGATTCAGACGCTCGAAAAGCGGATTCGGCATGGAGACTACGTCGGGGGCGGCTTGCCCAGTGAGCGTGCGCTGTCAGATGAGTTCAACGTAACCCGCATGACGGCACGCAGCGCTTTGCTTCAACTGATCGACAACGGCATGTTGGAGCGTTTGCCCAACCGTCGCGTCGTAGTTTCCTGCCGATCCGGTAACAAGCGAGGCCCGGTTGGCTTGCTTGTCCCGTCCATCACTTCCCCAATCATCGAGACCTGGCGTTTGCGCATTACGCAGGTGGCAGAGGAGTTCGGTGCGAAGGTACGCATGGTGATGTACACGCACTGGAACGATCCGGTGATCAACGAAACACTAGCGGGTTTTGAGGCGGTTTTTCTGTGTCCCGCAGCCGAGCCACTACCCAATCGTGTGGTCGGGATACTGCAGGATTACAGCGAATCGTTGCTGGCCATCGAGTACGACTACTCACAATTCGGTATCCGTTCGATTATCCCGTTTTCAAGCACCGCGTATCGTCGATTGTTTGATCATTTGGCTGACCATGGGCACCATCATGTTGATTGCTTCAACGTTCAGCCGATCGATGAAGTGATCGAAGGGAGGATCCATCAATGGAATCTCTGGCGGTCGATGCGCCGGTTTGATGGCCGACTGATCGGTAATCCTGAGAATGCACACGATCTGCCGATCGAACGGGCGGTGGCTGAGTTCGGCGCCTTGCTGGATTCAGAAGATGTTCAAGGCAGCGCAGTGGTCTGCACCACGATGCCGGCCGCGGTCGGCGCGGTCCGTGCGATGGCGGACCGAGGCCTCAAGGCCGGTCAGGACTTATCCATCTGCTGCATGAACGACGAGTCATATGCACGTTATACCGTTCCCTCAATCACCTGCCTGTGCGAACCTGATTTGCGCCCGCTGTTGCGGTTATGTATGGAATGGGTCTTCGACAGCAGCCGTTCTTGGATCGGCCCTATGGTGTTATCCAATGATGCGATCGAGTTGTTCGAGGGCGAATCGACAGGAATGCTACGTGAAGTATGAATCAGGAAGCGGAAATCATGAAGTCGTTGCTCAGTAGTACATACTGTGACAACAAATCATCATTCATGCCTGATTATTACTGATTTATCGCTGTTGTTTATTCTTCGATCGCATACTCGCCATCCGCGACGGGGATACCGAAGTCGGGTGTGCCGTCTTCTCGCCACTTGATGACTTGGGCCCGTGTTGCACGGTCGGGATTATCCAGCGGCTCACCGTCGATGTGTTCGTAGTTGCGGGCGTGGTAGACGATGATGTCGGTCTTGCCGTCCGGCGTGGTGGTGAACGAGTTATGGCCCGGGCCGAACTGGCTTGTCTCGGGGTTGCTCTTGAAGACCGGGTGTTTTGTTTTCGTCCAGGACTCCGGATCAAGCGGGTCCGCATCTTCGTCGGCGGTCAGCAAGCCTAGGCAGTAGTTCGCATCCGTCGCGCTGGCGGAGAACGTCATGAAGATCTTGCCGTGACGGATCAGTACGGCCGGCCCTTCGTTGACCCAGTGCCCGATCCGCTCCCAGTCGTATTCAGGGATCGTCAGCTTGACTTGCTCGCCTTTGATCGACGTTGGCGTATCCATTTCAGCGATGTAGATGTGCGTGCCGGGGTCGCGCGGCTCGGTCGGCTTGTTGTCGTCTTTCTGAGTCCAGACAAGATAGCGCTTGCCGCGATGAGCGAACGTTGTGGCGTCGAGCGTGAAGCAATCCCAGTTGGTCTTGAGTCGGCCGTGTTCGATCCATTCACCTTCCATCGGGTCGGCGGAAGGGTTTTCGATGACGTATAACCGGATCAACCACTTGTCTTCCGCTTCGCCGGCGGTGAAGTAGATAAACCATTTGCCGTCGACGAAGTGTATCTCCGGCGCCCAGATGTGATCGCCCATGATGCCTGTTTCGCGCTTACGCCAGACGGTCTTGACCTCCGCGGTGGACAGTCCTGCAAGCGTGCGTGAGCGACGCAGTTCGATCCGGTCGTATTCCGGTGCGGTTGCGGTCAGGTAGTAGTACCCATCGGTGTGCAGGAAAACATGCGGGTCTGCTCGTTGGAGTACGATCGGATTGGTCCATGTTTCAGCACGTTCGGCGATTACATTCATTGGAGTCATCATCCCAAGTGTTATGGTCAGCAGGCAGGCAAAAACCAGACGTCCGGGCATAGGTGTATCCATTTCAGGGCGTCGTATATGGACTGAGATTATACAGGCATTTACGGTTCTCGTGAAGCAAGTTAATCTATATAATTATCTGTTTGCGCAAGTAATCAGGCTTCAACTCAACATGTCGACGTGTCACGGGGGCATTCTGGCTGAAAAGATGCGTATCTCAGGCCGTGCTTCTCCGCAACGGGTTTATCTTAACGCGTCAAGTGTTCGTTCAGGATTCAGATTCAAACGCCACTGCTACCCATCATAGTCGATCATCAATTGACTGATTGGACCGGTTGCTGGAATATAAACTTATGAATTCCGACTCATAGGAGTTGGTGGGGCGGGTGGACAATTCGGACGCATCAGGTTGGAGAGCATCTCATGGCACGCTCATTTGGGTTTGGGCTCAGGTTGTTATGTCTATTGACTATGGTGGGGCTGGCAGGATGTCAGTCCGGCAAGGGTTTGCCGGCGAACGAACGGGAGACGCGCGTACTGCATGTGGAGCACGCGGCGGGAACGGGGCTTCGGGTTACGACTGACAACGGGGCCGTGGCGGTATATCAGGGCGATCGTGCGGATGTACAGATCACCGCGGAGCTTCGGGCACAAACGAAAGAGCGTCTGGCGGAGGCGGCTGTGATCGCCAAACGCGATGATTCGGGTGTGCTGGAAGTGTTTGTCGAGTGGCCGGGCGGCAAGCCATTGAACAATGAGGCTTGCGAGTTTGAACTACTCTTACCCGACGCGGCGAAGATCGAAGTAAAGACATCAAATGGAGCGGTCCGTGTTGAACATGTAGGCGACGAAGCAGTAGTGCGGACATCCAACGGCCAGATCGTTGTGCAGGATGTGCGCGGCCCGGTGTATGCACATAGCTCTAATGGAAAGATCATGGTGGAAGATGTAACAGGGCCGGTAGATGTGGATACGTCGAACGGCCGGGTCGATGTCGTTAACGCTGACGGCAAGATCAAGGCACGCACCGCGAATGGCGCGGTACATACGACCGGCGTGAAGAATGCATTCGAACTGCGTACGAACAACGGCCAGATCGAGATTGAGCTGGCGGATTCGTTTACAGGAGAGGTCGACATGCATACCAATAATGGTCGCGTGTCGGCGTCTGGTTTGAATGGTGTAGAGGTCGTAGACAGCGGACCCAAATCGATGCAATTACGATTCAGCGGCGGCGATAGTAAGAGCACGGCTCGGACGCATAACGGCAAGATACAAGTATCACAAGCGGATTGATCTTGCATGTTGCGTGCGTCTCGTTTTCACGAAACGCATCTGATCAATATGCTCGAGCTATGATGGATCAGGGCTCAAACTCTAGAAGTGCCCGGAACTTGGGCGCTTCGGCAATGTCTTGGTCCATGTATTCGAGCTGGCCCCATGAGCCCCACTTGCTGGGCGTACTGACGTAGTTGAAAGCGGTGAACAGCGAGCCGCCGGCGTCTTTCCATTCGCGCATATTGGCGATGTAGGCGTCGTACATCAGCGGGTGACGCTGCGCGTTTATCATCGCTTGTGCCCACGGTGGATTCAGGCCGTAAGCGGTGTAGTGCTGTCCTCCCTCATAGCCGATGAGCGGGATGGTTCGGCCGAGTGTTTCAGACCATGCCTCAGCGAGTTTGCCGTGGGCGCGGTAGTTGCGTCGGACGCTGCCGTTGGTGATGTCCTGAATCGCCCAATTGAGTATCTGTTGTGGTGAGGTGCCGGCGTTCAGTTGTGATTCCTGCGAACCGGTGAACCCGAAGTAGGTCGAGCAGGAGATGGCGTCGAATCTGCCTTCCAGTTCGTCGGTCAGGGTTTCGGTGACCCACGGATTGTCTTTTTGCCCGACGGCCAGGCGTATGACACGGTGTGACTGGTCGGCAAAGACTTCACGCCAGATGTTGAAGTCACGGTTCGCTTCATAAGCCCAACGCTTGCGGAACGCATCAGACAGTGAGTCGCTATCGGTCACCTGCTGAACCCACTTATGTTGCTTGAATTGCGAGTTCCAGACTTCGTTGGACCATTCGACGTAAACATTCAGGTCAGGACGAAGCTGCTGCTTGACCTGCTTGGCGAAACTGTAGACATACGCATCGTCAGCGGTGTGCGGCATGCAGAACCATGGATCGGCGCCGAGTTCGTTACACAGCTCGATCATGTACTCAAGCGCGACCCCGCGGTTCGTCGCTTGCGTGTAGTAGTCCTTTTGGGGTCGGTCCGACCACGTGACGATATCCGTCGTGTTCGTGTGCATCCAGTCCATGAAACGGATCACGCTGAACGGCTTAAGCCTTTCGAGGTACAGCGGGTGGAAGCTGGATACGGCATTTTCAAAGCCCGGCATCCAGACCTTGATATTGCGTACCGGATTGGAGCGGTTGGAGCGGTCGATGCGCAGGTAGATGCCGTTATCACTGGGTGTGACGCTCAGTTCGATACGGTTGTTAACACGGCTTGTGATCTTTGCATCAAATGCAAACTCGATTTCACCATCCCCGTCATAGGTGCAGACATACTTGCCTGCCGGGTGCGCACCGTCGGTAGCAATCATCATATGCGTATGCGCTGCCTGGCCGTCCGCGAGTAATGGGTAGCCGTTTTCGTTGAGTTTGAGATCTTCGCCGGAGTTCCAAGGCGATGAACTGCCGGGTGTGGTCGGCAGCCAGGGGCGTGCCTGTTTCATCACATCAACAAATACCCACTCGCGCGAGTAGTAAGTGACTTCCGCAAGATTCATCCCAAGGAATCCACGGTCATATCCATCGGGTAGCGGCCCGACATCCGGGCGTTGCGTGGTTGCATCGTCTCCGGAAGATCCGTCCGCGACTTCATCAGTCATGCTGTCGTCGGCAGCATCGTCCACTTCTGTTGTGGAATCTGTATTCGCGTCAGCGGTTGCGTCGTCGCCTGTTCCGTTGCTGTCAGCGTATTCCGGCATCCCGCCCGTTTCATTTTCATCCGTTACGTCGTCTGCGTCATCCGAGGTGTTGCCGTCATCGGGGTTGTCATTGTCCGCCAGACTGGAATCATCGTCCGCATTCGTTTCAGATTCGTCACTCGAATCGGATAGTTCATTGCCTGCATCCTCATCCGTGCCTGCGGTGTTCCCATTGCCCGTGTTTTGATTGTTGTCAAACGAGGGATATGTGGGCTCCGGATATCGGTAGCCATCGCCTCCGTGAATTTTTCCCGTATCGTTGCTGTATTCTCCGGAAATGTCCTCGACTGCTTCACCGATATAGAAGGACACCGTCCGCACGTCCGCCACATCGTCGCCGACGTATGCTCTAACGGTCAATGTGTACGCACCGTTGGGGAAGTTTTCAACAACCCAGTACTGGTTATCACCGAGTAAGCGGTACGGCTCTTCCCGTTCGGTATGGTTCAGGTTCAAGGGGCCATCTACACTGAAAGTTACGCGCGTCGGTGTGATCCCTTCGATGATCGCTTCGACATGTGTCGGCTCGGTCAGGACCTGGCCGGACTCGATACCTTTAATCGCCGTGATCTGTGTGGCGTGAACGACGGTGAAGTCAAAGATGCGGAACGCGATACAACGGTGATTGCGGATCAGGAACGCATGGAGTTTGTATTGGCCGGGGATAGCGTTGCTGGTGTCCCAGCCTTTATCGCCGCCGAGTTTGAAGGGTTCATCGTATGCCGTGTAGATGAAACCGGATGGCCCATCGACCTGGTACCGCATATCGAAGTCTGCATCATCAAGCCCGGTGACATGTGTTTGAACGTAAACCGTGCCGGTAACTTCCTGATCCTGGTGAATCCCGCTGAGATTGATGATCCAAGGATCGACCCACGCGCCCGACTCCGGCGGGTCCCACGGGCCTCTTGCCGACGAGACCTGTGCCTGGGAGACGATCAACAACAGCATCAACAGCAACTGAACAAAACGATTGATAGACACCGATGTCGGTATGGTCGTGGGCATCAACAGCATCCTGTGCAGGTCCGGCAATTGCCTGGGACTTGTGGTTTTACGTTGTGGTCTTCCTCTGCTCGGTGTGGTTAACCGTGGGGGGGTACTACGGGGAGTATTTGCCCTCTTGTCACCGAATCGTCAGTGCTTGGCAGGGAGCGGCCATGGCTGGCACCGAAGCGCGTGATTCAGTCCGATAACTATAACAAGATGTAACACTGATTTCACTAAAAATCCCCCAGATTAACAGGGGTTCGGGTAAGTGATTTTCCAGCAGGGGATTAGGCCCTCATGTGCTGTGAGTATGGCTCCACCGGAGGGCTGGCCGGTGTCAATTGCGACCGTTTTGCATGCATTCCATTGCAGCAAAAAAAGGACAATCAATATCGTCCTTTGTGGTCGCGCCTGCTATGGTATAGCTCGATCAGGGCAAACCCATGAGCAAATCAAGGAGGTATGCGATGACCCAACCTACCCGTCGTGACGTCTTACGCTCGGTTGCACTTGGCGCGGGTGCTGCCGCTTTCGGATTAGGCGCTACCGTCCGGGGCGAAACAGCAGTGGCTTCAGCCGAGGTTAAATCAACAACTCAAGACGCCGTCGATCGACGCGTGCTTGGCAGAGTCGGCAAAGAGGTCAGTATCCTTGGCCTGGGGCTGGGCAGCGTATTTACACGTCCTTACAAAGATGATCGGGACGCGGCACAGCAGTTGCTCGGCAGCGCGCTGGATATGAGTATCAACTACTTCGATACCGCACGCGGTTACGGTGAGAGCGAAGAAATCATCGGCCCGTTTATCGAAAAACACCGCGACGATATCTTCCTTGTTTCCAAGAGTGGCGATCGGTCGTATGACGGCTTCATGCGCGAGTTTGAGACATCGTTAAAGAACCTGCGCACCGATCATCTTGACCTGCTACACCTGCACAGCTTTGAACCAAGGCGTGACACCGATCTGGCTGCTGTTGAACGCGGCGCGGTTAAAGCCGTGCGCGAACTCAAAGAGCAAGGCGTTGTCGGCCACTTCGGTATCACCGGACACAGCGGCGCTCAGGTCCTCATGGATGCGATCAAGGCATTTGATCCGGACGCGATCCTCACCATCTTCCCGGCCGATCGACCTGATGAGGGGCGGTACGAAGATGAACTGTTGCCGTTGGCGCGAGAACGCAAGATGGGCGTGATCGCCATGAAAACAATCCGGCACGCTCGTGAAAGCGACTTGCGAGGCAGCGACCTGGTGCGGTACGCCCTGTCCCTGGAAGGTGTTTGCACTGCGATCGTCGGATTGGATACGCTGGCGCACCTGCAGGAAAACGCGAAGATGGCAAGCGGATTCAAGCCGATGGATGCTCAGGCACGGGCCAAAATAACCAAACAGGTTCAGACGGCGCTTGTCGGCCAGACCGCGCCGTGGGACCGCCCGGGCTACGACGATCATCGCTCAGCCTGGGCGTGATCCGTATAGCACCGCGGACTTCTAATCGATTGGATATAACGCATCACGCAAGACTCAAGCCGTCCCCTTGCGGATGATGCGGCTGTGATTTGCATCGCAGGTGAAAGTCAATGGCCCCTTGTCGATCCGGTGCGTCGTAGACAGCGCGCCGATATGGAAGGTGACATTTGCTTCGAGCTTCTGGTAGATAATGACGCTGCCGAGAACCTCATTATCCGATTCCGTCAAGACCTCACGGCGTTTGTCCTTGAGCGTGTCTAATTCTTTATTCGTGACCAGCCGCAGTTTGTGCAGATTGATGTACGTCTGCTGTTCCTGGTGAGAAAGCATACGTGGATCGCGCACGGCCCGGTCGAATTGCGTGATCAATCCTTCGATTTCTTTTAGCCGTTCCTGGTGACGCAGCGATGTCTTGTTGATCTCTTCAAGCGCCGGTAACGCTTTGGAACTGATCCCCGCCATGACAACGGTCTGCGTGCCGCAGCTGCCGATGCGCTTTGCTTTGATCGCATGCCCCGCCATGATGACGCCCCCGGTGATACTGCCCCGTCCGGCCTCGGCGATCACGTCCCGGTTGGCGGTCAGTTGACTGTTTAACGATCCGACCCCCAGGATGATGTCGTTGCCCGCAGTGACTTTGGCATTCTCGGCATAACCACAGATCACATCCTTCGCGGCGACAATCTTGCCGCGGTTGCGGCCGGCGATACCGGCATGCAGCACGATATTGCCACCCGTCGAAAAGATGCTCGCCCCTTCGACCACGCGATCGATCGTGATATCTTCGGTCGCGACGATTTCCACATCACTTTTCACCCCGCCGTGAACGATGATCGAACCGTCAAACTGCACCGGACTATCGTGTGAATCCAGATCGTGATAGAAAACCAGTGCTGGCTGAACCGAGATACACCCGTCCTTGAGTACAACCGCGCCCTCGGCGTCGGCGACGTAGCAGTTACTCATGACAAGAACATTACGACCGGCTTCCAGATTCGTTAAATCTTTCGAGGCGGTGGGCGGTAGCTCCTCGCCGTCGGCGGTATAGCCGACACGACCCGGATCGCCCTGACGGATATACGCAATCGTGTCTCCCTGCTCGCAGAGGATCGCTTCATCCGCGCCGGGTAGTAACGACTCCGGCTTCACCTCTTCCAACTCACCGCCGGGGCTGCGACCGAAGTACGCGATCCATGGCGCCAGACCCGGTATCGGCGGCGCTCCACGCACCACAACACGCTCGGATGGCTCTTTGTTCTGGTCGACTTCCGTGACCATCTCGTTGATGGCTTTAAGCAACACCCCGCGTGTGATCTTGCGTTTTTTCAGTTCGTCGACGACATCTTTGACGGTGACCGGTTCGCCATTGCCGAACGCAGGCGTGACCTGGAGGGTCATCGTCATCCGGTCTTCTGAGAGGTTCAATTTGAACGTGCCGTTGACCCCGATCTGCTCACCGCTGGCGTCGATCAGAGAGGCGAGATTCGCCAGATCTTTCTTGAACGCTTCATCGCACTCCGTCGCTTCCTGGACTTCCTTACGCAGTTGTTCAAACTGCTCATCCAGTGATACCCCATCCATCTTCCCGCCAATGAAGATGTTATCCGCCTCCTGGGACAGACGACGCGTCAGCCGACTGCTGAATTTTGGTCCGTTTCTCTCGGGAGTCGGTTCAGCCATATCCACTCCGATGGATCAGGGGTATACCCAGTATTCATCTTCATCGTCATGCTCAATGGCCCGGTCCATATCGCGGTTGGCTATTGGCGAATTGATATGTCAATGGATTAGCCTGTCCGGTTCCGGACTTCAGCCATAGTCCGTTTTGACCTAACTTGGGGGGCAATCAGCCGCACTGCCACACCTCAAGTTATCGGCCTTGATTTAGAGATTCCACAGGGTGGGAGGTGTCAATCTAACGATCCATTGGGGTAGGGCCCGGCAAGTTAGTTGAATATCCCTATTCTATAAGCCTAAGCTATTAGCTCATGGCAGATATCCCACGGTATCAGCGAAACGCTTTTCGTGAGGTCCTGTGAAACGCATATTGGCTACATTCAGCGTCTGTTTCGTCCTGTTGATCATTGCGGCGGTTGGCTGGCGCCTCTGGAGCCTGATGTCCGGTGAAACAGAAGCTCCAGACAAATCAGGCCGGGCTGTGCCTGTCGAGGTGGTACAGATCGAGCACGGCCGGATCGAGCTGCACCGACTGTTCAGCGGTACGCTTGAGTCCATGGCCCGCTTCCAGGTCGCGCCTAAGGTAGGCGGCCGGATCGAACACCTGGCGGTGGACCTGGCGGACGAGGTCGAAAACGGACAGGTCGTCGCGACGCTGGATAGTGATGAATTCGAGCAGGCGGTCTCGCAGGCCGAGGCAGACTTGGCTGTCACCGAGGCGAACCTGACGGAAGCCAGGAATGCAAGGGAAATCGCCGACCGCGCCATGCAACGGCAATCGACCTTGCGTGAACGCGGTGTAGCGTCGGACGCTCAATATGATGCTGCCAAGGCGGAGCAGCTCGCGGCCGCGGCACGTGTCGAGGTCGCCAACGCGCAGGTTACACGTGCCAAGTCGTCGCTCGAATCCGCACGCATCCGCCTGGGGTATACACAGGTTCGTGCCACATGGAGCGATGGGGACGGCAAGCGCGTCGTTGCTCAGCGCATGGTCGATGAAGGCGACACCGTCGCAGCCAACACACCCATGATGAGTATCGTCGAACTCGATCCGATCCAGGCCGTGTTGTTCGTCGCCGAGCGTGATTATGCACGTCTGAAAGCAGGACAGTCTGTGTTGCTTACAACCGATGCATTCGCCGGCCAGACGTTCCAGGCAAAAGTCGCCCGTGTCTCGCCCGTCTTTGAATCTTCATCGCGTCAGGCGCGCGTGGAATTGACCGTTCCCAATCCGCAGCATCTACTGAAACCGGGCATGTTCGTCCGTGCCGAAGCGATACTCGACACGGTCGAAGATGCAACGATCGTCCCCGAGGAAGCGGTCGTGATGCGTGCGGATCGGCCGGTTGTATTCGTGATCGATGAACAATCGATGACGGTGAAGTTATTGCCCGTTGATGTAGGCATCACGCATGCGGGCCGCACACAGGTCAGCGGTGAAGGCCTGATCGGCCGCGTCGTTACGCTTGGTCAGCAATTACTTGATGACGGTTCAAAAATCGATGTGCCGGATCAGAATGGTTCACAACCGGAGGCTGATGCCGGATGAACCTGCCGCGCATGAGTGTTCGCCGTCCGGTCTTCACGTCGATGGTCACGCTGATCGTCGTCGTGCTGGGCGCGGTTGCGCTGGGGCGGTTGCAGATCGATCTGTTGCCTGCGGTGGAAGTGCCGCGTCTGAGTATACGCACGGGTTACGAAGGCGCGAGCCCGGAAGTGATGGAACGGCTGGTCACGCAGATCGTCGAGGAGATCGTCGCGACCGTGCCCGGCGTGGAAGAAATGACTTCCACCAGCAGCGAAGGCAACAGCCGGGTTCGCGTCAGTTTCGCACCGGGGACGGACATCGATACCGCGGCGATCGACGTGCAGGCCCGGCTTGAAGATGAACTCAACGAATTCCCCGACGACATCGAGCGGCCGCGCGTCAGTAAATTCGACATCGCCAGTTTCCCCGTCGTCATCGTCGGTATCTCCAGCGATCTCGATCCTGTAGAACTGACCGAATTGGTAGAAAACCAGATCCGTTACCGATTCGGCCGAGTCCCGGGTGTCGCACAGGTCGACCCGTGGGGTGGATATAACCGAGAAGTTCGGATCGAGCTGGACCCGGACAAGGTTCGCGCGCTTGGGCTTCCGTTAAATGACTTGTTGACGACAATACGTAGCGCCAATATCGACCTGCCCACCGGCACGATCGAACAGGGACGCTACGAAGTTACCCTGCGCGCCCCGGCAGAATTCCAGGACCTCGATACACTGCGCGGCCTGGTCGTCGCTGTGCGCAACGATGCGCCGGTCACGCTCGGGCAGGTCGCTGAGGTGAAAGACACTTACGAGGAACTGACACGTATCGTTCGCGTCAACGGCAAGCGCGGCCTGCGACTCGCTGTCCGCAAAGAATCCAATGCCAATACCGTGCAGGTTTCCAGCGCGATCCTCGAAGAAATCGAAGCGATCAACCGCGACTTCCCGCAGGTGCATATCGTTGCGGTCAGCAATCAGGGCAACTTCATCGAACGATCGATCGCCAACGTCGCACGATCCGTACTCTACGGCGGGGCGCTTGCGGTCATGATCCTGTTGTTCTTCCTGCGAAACATCCGCAGCACACTGGTGATCGCCATTTCGATCCCGATCTCGATCCTCGCTACGCTCGCGATCATCTATATCACCGGTTTGACGATCAACCTGATGACGCTCGGCGGATTGGCGCTGGGCGTCGGCATGATGGTCGACAGCTCGATCGTTGTGCTTGAAAACATCTACCGCCGACGGCAGGAAGAACACGACGAGCCGATCACGGCATCCGTCAAAGGGACCGAAGAGGTCGGCGGCGCGATCATCGCCAGCACGATTACGACGCTGGTTATTTTCCTGCCGATCATTTTTATCCGTGGCGTCACCGGCATGCTCTTTAAGGAATTCGCCTATGTCGTCGTTATCTCGCTAGCGTGCTCGTTGCTGGTTGCGCTGACAATGGTGCCGATGCTCTCGTCACGTTTGCTTAAACGACGGGCTGAGCAGGAGCGGCGACATACGAAGCCGTCAATCTTCCGGCGTATGGCGGCAAGTTCGGAGAAGCTGTTCACTACCTTGGCAGATATCTATGCAGACCTGTTGAACCTCGGGCTCCGCCACAGAATCACGAGTGTGCTTGCGGGATTCGTTGTTCTGGGTTTGTGCCTGCTACTTGTACCTTACATCGGTTCCGAATTTCTCCCACCCAGTGATGAAGGTGAAGTAAGTGTCACCGGCGAAATGGAAATCGGCATGCGTCTCGACCTGGTCGACCGCCAGACGCAGAAGGTGGAGAAGGTCGTCAACGAAACCGTTCCCGAAGCGATCGCCAAGATCGTAAACATCGGCAGCTCGGGTTGGCGGCCGGATTCCGGCGCTCGTGGATCGATTGCAATCACACTCACGCCGTCTGATGAGCGAGAACGTTCTAACAAACAGATCGCCGAAGACCTGCGAAAGCAACTCGACGGCACGATCCCCGGCATGACGATCCGTACTTATGCGCCGGAAGGCCAAAACCTTCTGGACCGTATTTTGCCGGACGGTGGCGGATTAAACGTTGAAATCCGCGGCTATGAGCTAGACACACTCGATGCCCTAGCTAAACAAGCTGCGCTACGTATCGCCGATGTGCCCGGCGTCACCGATGTCGATCCGGGCCGGCGCACCGGCATCCCACAGGAGCATATCACGATCGATCGCGACAAAGCAGCCGACGTCGGCTTATCCATCAGGCAGATCGCCGAAGCGCTCGAGACCTCCGTATCGGGGCGGCTTGCAGGCGAATACCGCGCTGAAGGCTACAGCTACCCGATCCGCGTACAACTTAAGAACGCACGACAACTACCACTCGAAGAAATTCTGAACCTCACACTCAGCACGCCCGGCGGTCAAGACGTCGCATTACGCAATTTAATTACGGTCGAGCCTGGCAGAGGGCCTGTTGTGATCGACCGCAAGGAGCGGCAGCGCACCATCAGCGTCGATGTCACCGTCGGCGAGCGCGACCTTGGCTCCGTCGCTGCGGAAATCAAATCGCGGCTCGATGAAATCCCACGCCCGGTCGGTTACGACCTGGCCGTGGCCGGCAGTTATGAAGAACAGCAGGAATCCTTCCGCGAACTGTTGATCAGCATCGGTCTTGCTTTGCTGCTGGTATACATGGTGCTGGCAAGCCAGTACGAATCGTTGCGAGACCCCTTCGTCGTCATGCTCTCCGTGCCGATGGCGGCGATCGGCGTGCTGCTTACGTTGTTCCTCACGGGCACAACACTCAATGTCCAGAGCTACATCGGCTGCATCATGCTCGGTGGCATCGTCGTCAACAACGCGATCCTGCTGGTCGACCAGGCGGGTAAGCTCCGTGTCGAAGAAGGACACGGCACACGCGAGGCGGTCGTCATCGCAGGCAAACGCAGATTGCGTCCGATCCTCATGACCTCCGCGACGACGATTCTCGGCCTGCTGCCCCTTGCGCTGGGCATCGGTGAAGGCGCCGATGCTCAGGCGCCGCTCGCCCGTGCGGTGATCGGCGGCCTGTTTGCTTCGATGCTCATCACGCTCGTGCTCGTGCCCGTCGCATACACATTGATACACCCGGAGCACCTGAAGCAGCCGGTGGTGGGGGAGTCGGCATGAATACGAAGCATTCACTCCGCTGCTTCTGCCTGACAGCAATCACTATGATTGGTCTGTGCATGACCGCCTGCACCAGTCCCGAAGATGCATCTTTCTATCAGCCCGACTGGGACAAGGAACTCGCTCGGGCCAAAGAGAATGAAAAGCCGACGCCGGACCCACCTTCGATCAAGCGGACGCAACCTGATGACCAGATCAGTGTGACTTTCAACGCGGACGGTCCGCTGGAAATTTCCATCGAAGAGGCAACCGTCCTGGCGATGAGCAACAACCGCGACCTCGCCGTCCAGCAACTGACGCCCGTGATCATCGGCACCTTTGAGCGGATCGAGCGCAGTGACTTCGATCCCGAACTCTACGGCGAGTTCGAATACAACGAAGAAACCGCCAGCCAGACCGATCGCGCAACGAGTCAGCAGTTCTCCGTTGATAGTAAAGACACCTCTGCTGAGGCCGGCGTCCGCCAGACGCTGCCTAGCGGGACCGATGTCGAATTGTCCGTCTCGCAGAACCGCGATACATCCAATCGATCTCCTGAGCAGCAGGATGCGCGTTTAGGCTTAACCGTCACGCAACAATTGCTGCGCGGCAACCGACCAACAGTTAATCTCGCCCGTGTGCGCCAGGCTGAATTAGACACACAAGCATCATTGTTTGAATTCCGCGGATTTGCTGAAGCCTTGCTGGCGGAGGTTGAGAGCACGTACTGGCAATACACCTTGTCCCACGAGCGTATCGCGATCTTCGAGCAATCGCTTGAAGTTGCGCGTCGGCAGCGTGATGAGGTGGAGCAGCGCATTGAAGTTGGTGCATTGGCGGAGGCCGATGCTGCGGTCGCTCGCACGGAAGTGGCGATACGTGAGCAGGCCTTGATCGATGCACGCAGTGATCTGGAAGCTCAGCGATTGCGCCTGCTGCAATTGATCAGCCCGAGCCAGACGTTCGACCGTGAATTGATTGTCAGCACGCGCCCCGAGATTGATGCGCAACCGCTGAATGATCTTGATGACCGCCTGCAATTAGCCAGCCTGAAACGTCCAGACCTGGCAGAAGCACGCCTGCGTCTTGAACAAGACCGGCTTGAAACCATCGTCACACGCAACGGCATCCTGCCCCGTCTGGAAGTCTTCATTGCGCTTGGCAAGACCGGCTTCGACAACACCTTCGACGGCTCATTCAAACAACTGGATCAAGATACCTACGACCTCGCCGCCGGTGTCCGTTTCAGTCAATTGCTCGGTAATGATGCAGCCGAAGCTCGCGACGAAGCCGCACGCACCTCGCGCAGGCAATCCGCCGCCGCCGTCGATAATCTTCAGCAACTGATCGAGCTGGATGTACGTCTAGCCGCAAACGAACTCGAACGCGCACGCCAGCAGATCCAGGCATCACGCACCACACGTGAATTACAGGAAGAAACCGTCCGTGCTGAACGCGAACGTTACGATGTCGGCGCAAGCACCGCGCTACTTGTCGCCCAGGCGCAGCGCGACCTGCTGCAAGCGCAGATCAACGAAGTACAAGCCATTGTCGCGTATCGGTTGGCGCTGATTGACCTGTACGTGGCCGAGGGGTCCTTGCTCGAGCGCCGCGGCTTCGTAATCGACAATCCGCAGCGTCAGTGACACCTGCAATTGAATCAGCGATTACGTTTCCAGCAGTTGCTGTTCAACCCGTTTCTTGACCGTCCGTCGATCCAGCTTCAGCAGTCTCGCCGCCTCTTCGTAACTGCCCGATTGCTTATACACGATGGCGCAGTACGCATTAAGCAAATCATCCGCGCTGACTTTCATCTCAGCTAAACTTGATACCACGCCAACGATGCTCCCCGCAACACCAGTTCGCTCGCCTGCACGCGACATCGGGTGATACTCGTTACGGATTAGGATATTCCACACGCACTGCTCCAGTTCCCTGAAGTTGCCGGGCCAGTGATATTCATTATTCAGATTCTTCTCGATCCACGATAGGACCATCCCCGTCAGGTCTTCTGCGCCTGTTTCGCCTGCCATACGTTTAACCAGGAACTGCACAAGCTGGCGCAACTCCGCCGGCGAATCCGCGATCTGCTCGTGCAGTGACGGCGTGGTGATCATGTCGCTGCACAACCGGTAGTAAAAATCCTCCCGGAATCGGCCCGCTTGTATTTCGCATGCCAGGTTGCGGTTGGTCGCTGCAATGATCTTGCCCGAAAAGTGCTTGGTCGCAGTGTCGCCAAGGCTCTGGTACGTCCGCTCCTGCAATAGCCGTAATAACTTCACCTGGATCAACGGGTCCAGTTCCCCGATCTCATCGAGGAATACTGTCCCAGCAGGTCCGCACAGTTCAAGCCAACCCTTGTGATCCTGTAGCGCCCCCGTAAACGCGCCACGCTTGTGGCCGAACAACTCCGATTCGATCAATGTCGGTGAAAGTGCTGTGAGATTCAGCGCATGGAACGACTGGTCATCATCCCCGACAAACTTCGACGACTTCGGATCAAACGCAAAGTAACGCGACAAACCGACCGCCCTCGCAACTAATTCCTTACCCGTCCCTGATGGCCCGGTTATCAGCGTCGTGACTTGCCCCATCTTGTCATACAGCGTTGTTCGGAATCGGCGCAGGTCGTGTGTGAATACGGATTGCCAGACTTCAGCACGCAGCCGTGCGATTGGTGCCGAACCCCCGATGATGTAATCGAAGATATGCTTGAACGCCCGCCTGATCTGGTAGAACAACGCAAACACGTGCGAGGGTTCATCAAGGCAAACTTCATCGTATGCCTGTAACGGTTCGAGGTAGTGTGCATATTCCTTGGCAAAGGCGGCGTAGCCGGACACGCGCCTGGATCGCTGACCCTGAGCGGGTGAAAGGCGCGAGATCAGCTCATCCAGTTTCAGCCGGTACCGATCGTACAACAGGTAAAGCACGAGGTCCTGGTACAACTCCAGTTCATCACGGGCCGGTTTATTGCCGGCTATCAGTTTTTCACGCATGCCATGCGCGATCGGTTCGCCTCGTTCGATCAACCTGCGGATGTTTTCGCGTTCGCCCGCCGCATCTGGTCGAAAGCTCCACACCGAATCGCTTTCGACAAAATGCTTGCCCAGCGCCTTCCGCTCGCAGGCCAGCCGCTGCGGCGTAAAGGGGTTGCAATACGTCAACTCCGAGATGGCTTTCAGGAAGTCGCGTTCTTCAGAAGTTGCTAACGCCATGGAATCCTCGCATATACAAATAATGTACTTGAATATACATTAAATGTATATCAGTCATACAATTAGCGTGTTTTTGCCTGACTGTAAATACATGTAAATAAAGCGTATACATACTATTTTGCATCCAAGATATCTCTGGTACGCCCCTTGAAACATACATGTCGACGCATCACACCCGGTCCGCTCCGGGTGGCCTGACTAACGCGAACTCAAGGAGAACAAACCATGTGGAACAGGATCAGGAAAGGCAGACTATTCACAGCCATCGCACTGGCGGCCGCATGCCTGTGTGCATTACCCATGAAAACAAACGCCGCGGGTCTGCTTATCGCCGATGGCGGCTTCGGCGGCGTGCTCGAAATCAAGGAACAGGATGTCAAGGTCACGATCAACAACGGCATCGCCGTCACTGAGATCGATCAGGTCTTTCTCAATACCGAAAAGCGCCAGGCCGAAGCGCTCTACACCTTCCCCGTGCCGAAGGGTGCTTCCGTCGCCAACTTCAGCATGTGGATCAACGGCAAAGAAATGATCGGCGAGGTCGTCGAAAAAGAACGTGCACGCGAAATCTACAACAGCTATAAACGTGTCAAGCGCGATCCCGGCCTGCTCGAACAGACCGATTACAAAACCTTCGAGATGCGCATCTTCCCGATCGCAGCCGAAGCCGAACAGCATGTGCGCGTGACGTACTACCAGCAGTTGGATTACGACCACAACCAGGGGACGTATGTTTACCCACTGGCAACGGTGACACGCAACAACATCGACCAGCGCACGACCGGCAAGTTTGCACTGACGATGGATATCCGTAGTGCCGTGCCCATTACATCGATGAGTAGCCCCAGCCATGGCGACATGGTCGTGACCGCCAGGCACACCGATGAGTACTGGCAGGCGAGCCTGGAAACCGACGGCGGCAGCCTGGCGCGTGACGTCGTGATCAACTACGACACATCCCGGCCTTACACGGGCTTAGACCTGGTTGCTTCAAAGCAGAAGGGCGAAGACGGCTACTTCCTGCTGACGCTGACCGCCGGCGAAGAGCTGGCCAAGGCCGACGGCGGCGGGGCAGACTACGTCTTCATCCTCGACGTGTCCGGCAGCATGGCGAACGACGGCAAGCTCCGACTCAGCAGCGGTTCGATCAAGGCGTTCATCGATCAACTCGACAAGGACGACCGGTTCGAGCTGGTGACGTTCAACGTCAAGCCAGCCACGCTGTTCTCGCAACTCGCGTCGGCCGATGAAAATGCTAAAAACAAGGCAGAAGCCTACCTCGATTCGCAGCAGGCGCGCGGCGGCACCTCGCTTCACCCGGCTATCACCACCGCTTACAAGTATGGCGACCCGGACCGCGAACTCAACGTCGTGATCCTCTCCGATGGCATGACCGAGCAACGCGAACGCCGTGAACTGAGCGAATTGATCATGCAGCGCCCGAGCAACGCCCGTGTGTTCTGCATCGGCATCGGCAACGAAGTGAATCGCCCACTGCTTGAGCAGATCGCCGAAGATGCAGGCGGGCTGGCAGCATTTATCTCGCAAGGTGATGACTTCGAACGTCAGGCACAGGCCTTCCGTCGCAAGCTGATGCATCCCGTTGCAACAAACCTCGCGATCGATTTTCAAGGCGCTGATGTGTACGACATCGAGCCGACCAAGCTGCCAAACCTGTATCACGGTGCACCGATCCGCGTGTACGGCCGATACCGCAAGGGTACGCCCATTGATGTGAAGGTGACCGGTGAAGTGCGCGGGCAGGCGATCGCCACCAATGCCAAGCTGGACTTCCCCAAAGCTGAATCCGCTAACAGTGAAGTCGAACGCATGTGGGCGTGGCAACGCATCGATCGGCTGATGAAAGATGCCGACCGCAAGGGCTCGCGTGACTCGATCAAGGACGAAGTGATCAGACTGGGCGAGGCCTACTCGATCGCAAGTGAGTACACCTCCTTCATCGTGCTTGAAAACGACGCGGAATACAAACGCTGGAAGATCGATCAACGCAACGCGCTGCGGATCGAGCGTGACCGTAGGGGCCGGGACAAGGTGAAGGATCAACTGACAGAACTTCGCCGCAAGGCCATGGATGAGTTAGGTCCCGCAGCACCGACCGAGCTGGCCAGTGCCGGTGAACCGCAGAAGCGGGCCGACAATAACAACGTGACTCAACCCCGACAGGCTCAAACCCCCGATCGTCCGCGACGCAAGACCGACCTGGACTTCGGCGGCGGCGGAGGAGGCGGTGGGGCGATCGACCCGATCACCGCGGCGCTCGCGCTCGGATTAGGCGGCCTGGCCGTGGCGTCAAGGCGTAAGTCTTCCAAGTAAGTCTTTTGTGATCGGATTCTTTGAGGAAGGTGACGTGATGCGTACGTTCGCAACCCAATCCGATCAATCAGCAGCGCGGCGTTTTCCGGGCGCCGCGCTGCTCTTATTGTTATGCGCGCTAGTGGTCTACGCGATTCCATCACTGACCACCACGCTGCAGTTCCAGCGATCGTTATTCGAGCAGGGCCAGTGGTGGCGACTGATCACGTGCCACTGGACGCACTTTTCCACCGACCACCTCTTCTGGGACCTGATCATGTTCGCACTGCTGGGCGCGATCTGTGAACGTTTCAGCCGAATGCGCACACTGGTGTGCTTGGCAGCTTCTACGCTCTTGATCTCGATCACCGTCTGGTTGTTTGCCCCCGAACTCACCACCTATCGCGGCTTGTCCGGCCTCGACTCGGCCTTGTTTACACTGCTGTTGTCAATGTTGATCCGTCCCGCCTTTGCCGAGAAACGTTGGTCTGCGGTTGCCTCATACCTGCTATTGCTGCTGCTATTTGGTGCGAAGGTGGCCTACGAAAGCATCACCGCCGCCACCCTCTTCGCCGACCACACCGCCGGCGGCTTTGTGCCCGTCCCCTTAGCACACGCCGTCGGCGCAGCCATCGGCCTGCTCATCGGCCTTGGCGGTGCCACAATCAAATATAAACAACACCACCTCTGCAAATACTCTGTAGTGCAATCCCGATAAGCGTTGCTGGCGAACTCAAACAGTCAGTAGAGGGCCTGGGCAACACGATCAATGAGTTACCCGGTTTGTTCGATGCGATCGGGCGAGAGTTCATTAATCAAGAGCGTGAATTCATGCAAAAGCAAGAAAAGAAGGCCCAACAAAACGCCGGCACCATGAGCCGGGTCCGTGAATCAGTCGGCCGCATGGCCAACGGCGTTAGCACGGAAGAGATACACGCCATGATGGGGCGGATCTTCACCGATCCTGTAGCACATGACGCAGCGGCGGAACTCTGCGAGCGGCTATGCGGATTTGGGGCACTGGGCGACTCGCAGATGTGCCGCAAGCTGATTGAGGAAGATGAGCGATCAGCCGAGTTGGCCGTGTACATCTACAACTTACGATGCGATGTGCGATAGACTGGTGACCGATTGAGTTGCCTCACACACAGCAGGATCGCCGGCTAAGCGTAGCGGTCAGACTTGATTCCCCCCTTGGCGCATCGAGATATGGACGTATATACATCCCTTGCACCACTACGCACACTCCACCACTCATCGGAGTCGAGTACCTCAGCCGCGATCATGGAAAAGCCCAGGTCGCTCATCGCCGCCCCCCAGTAGAGATACCCCGTATCATCGGGTGCGATGGGTGGTAGAACGTCGCTGACTTACCCAACCTGTAGTATTGGTGGGGCGTGCCAGCTTCGTAGAACGTCACTTGGTCCTGATCATCCGGCACGCGGATCGACTGGCCGTCGTGGGGACCGCCGCGGATGACCGCCTCGATAAAATCCGTGATTTTCGCGTTGTTTGGGTGTATGCTGTTCATTGATCCACGACTCGCCGCGGTTCGCTCCAGGTCGCCAAACTTCGAGCGGGTTGCGGCGTTTTTTAATAAAACCACTGCCTCACGGATTAGGCTTTGGGGCCCGGCGTGCTCCGCGCCGCGGTTCCGGCGGCTAAATTTCCGCCAACTCTGCATCGATCTCGGCCGAGTGTGCGGCTGATTGCGCCTTGGCCCCGGCATTGGGCTTGTGTTGGCGCTGGCGGGATTCGGTGCGATTGCGGAGCAGTGTTTCCATTGCCTCGGGTGATACCCTGATCTGCTTACCGATTCGGACGTGCTCAAGCTCACCAGACAGCGCCCATCGGGTGACAGTGCTGGGTGACACGTTCAACCGGCGGGCCCACTCGCAAGCGGTGAGGCTGTCAGCCATAGCCATGTCGATATGTGGTGTTGCGGTAGACATTTCGTTTCCTCACTTTCTGTGCATGTATTGCACAGCAACCAAGCAAACGAAACGAACCCGAAAAGTGAATAATGAAAAAGCGCCAGTTACAAGCTGCAACTGGCGTTTCTATTGTGGAAAGCGAAATAATCTGAAATATTCAGGCGGGTGGATTTTGCATGTACAGGATGATTCGGTTTGCATCCCACCCACTACCAATACGTATATCCGGATCATGCTTTGCCCATCGGTATAAGTCGCCTTGGCGTTGACTATCTCTCTTCTTTTCATAATTGTACTTGAGCATCAACGCCTTGGCTTGCTTTAGTGAGATGCCAACACGAACTGGGCCGGTGATACCCTTGCCGATCAGGTCAGCCAGTACATCACACGCAGCGCTCATACGCGACAGGTGGTCGTCGTCACGCGTGTCGGGGTGTTGAACGATCGGCGTGAAAATGCTCGGATAAAGTGTTTGAAGCAATCCGGCGCGGGGCGCAAAAATAACTCTATCCTCAGTCTCTAACCCCGGCGATCCTGATTCCACCACTAGGTCATACCAGAGCTGAATCGAAGACCTGGAACGCTCGGTTATTTCATCAACCGATCTTGGTATTGGCTTGCCTGTATCGGTTGTGTGATACTCGACAAGATCAGCTAATCCGTCCAGGTCATCAAGGTAGCCTTTGCGAAAAGCCTCGATTAAAAGGTTGCCCGCACTCTCAATGGTGATGAATCGCATCGTTGTTTTGATTTCTGGTTTAAAGCGTCGACCCAATTCGGTGAACCGCTTAGCCATCACCACACGCTCATCAGTTTCGATGTTCATTTTGCTTCCCTTCAGATCACCCGGCCGGTTGTCAATATTTTAGCCTAGTTTTTTATTTCGAGCTCAATGGTTTTAGGCTCTGCGTTTTTAAGCGCAGAGAAATGTTCAGGTAGGATGCCGTGGTGTAATAGATACTCGGTGTGTTTGCGGAGAAGCACTCGCATAGCTTGATTGTTGACCGTGGCTTTTTGCCGATCGTATGCTTCCTGTCCATAATTGTTAACAAGATGGTCTACGTTATTGTCCCAGGCCCGGTGTTCGTGTCTCCAATGAGTAACCATATTGGCAAGCCATCGCGTTGCAGGATCGGTGAACGTGTCGCGTAAATATCGAGATTGGTTATACCAATCATGACAAGTCGGGCAGTAAAATAACCACTCTGATTGCTTCACTTCATCACAACGGCACTCCCATTCCTCACACATACATTCCCAATACACATCTTCACATTCCCCAAATTCATCAACGAAAGAGTCTTTGATTGTGCCTGTTAACCCCCTTCGACAGGCGTAGCATATCTTTTTCGTTCCTATCAATTCTTCTTCGCAGGCCTTGCATTTTGGAGCAGTTCCTAGTTTTTCAAGTGGTTCCCAATCTGCTTTATGCTTTGCCATGGCTTCCCTTTCCATAAAACGCCAGTGTTCTTATGTGTGGCTATTACCCCATTTTCAACATTGCCTTGATCGCCGCCGCCTGATCGGCTTCGGCGTATACCTGTGTGATGTCGGCGTGACGATGGCCGAGAATGATCCTCGCCAACTCGATGCCGTATTCCTTACGCAGTTTCGTCGCAGCGTTGTGACGTAGCTGGTGGGGGTGCCAGCGATGATCCCGACGCCATTGTGCTAACTCAGTCCAACCGCTTTCACCGATACGCTTGCGGTGTTCTGCTGGTGTTTCCCAGCGGGTATTCTTGCGACCGGTTGATTGAACACGCTTGCGCCTAAGCCGCTTGGGTGGCGGATACGCATCGTCACAGCCTCTAACCACGGCCTTGTGATAGGTCGTCGGCGTGTACCGCGTGCGTCTGGCGACCAATGCCGGCTTTCCGTCGGCGTCCAGCGGGCTGAACACAAACGCATCGGGTGGCCGGGATGTGAGTAGGGGGGATAGCGTCTGCTGTGCTTCGGGGCCGATGTAGATGGTGCGATCGTGTTCGTGGTGTGCGGTCTTATGATCGACTGGTTGATAGGTCCATACCTTGCCTTTACGGTCGATGTCACAGGGCCTCATGATTACCAACTCGCCGGATCGTGCACCGGTCAGCAGGTGAACGCGGACCAGTGCCGCCACGGGTGGCGATAACTTCGGTAACGTTTTGTCGATCATGTCCTGGGGAACGGGCTTCACCCGTTTGGTTTCCCGGGCATCCGACTTGCCACGCCGCAGCGGTGGTAGTGTCTTGAGCGCCTGATAGGTTTCGACCGGCAGTAGGCCCTTACGCACACCATGAGCGAAGATCTGTCGCACGCGGTTGATCTGCCTGTTGATCGACTTGCGAGCCCACCCGCGGTCAATCATGGCATCACGGACAAGCTCAAGCCTCTGCGGTGTGAAGTCTGCCGCCGGCGTGCTGGCGAACAGGTCTCGCACCAGCCGGATCAGTGCTTTGAATGTGCGAACCTCCGATGCGTTGTAATACCCCTTGGCCCAGCGGTGGAAGTCCACGAGCACCTCGCCGACGGTTACACCGGTATCGCCCGATGTGTCGTCGGTTGGTAGTCGCCGGCCGCATGACTCCCACGCACGCAACAGCCGTGCATAGGCTTCTACCGACTCGGGCGTCCCCCAGTCGCCGCAGTAGTAGTCTTTTCGCTTGCTGGTGTAGCTGTCACGCAGCGTGACAACAGCCAGGCCACGCGCCTTGTGAAGTCGGAGTTTTGGTTGTGATTTGGTGTTCTTGCTCGCCATGTGCTAACCCTTTCGCGTTGCGCAGTACGTGTACTGCGCTTTTTTCGCTTTGGGTGTCGCACTTGTCGGAGCAAGGTAGTCGCTAACTTGACGACTCGACACGGTTTATTGAAGTGACCGTGAGAGGATTCGAACCTCTGACCTGCTGCTCCGGAGGCAGCCGCTCTATCCAGCTGAGCTACACGGCCGATATTGTCTGCAATTCTATGCGGATATCTGTTGAGGGTAAAGTGCTTGTGGATTGCCGGCTATCTGTAGGTTGAAGTGCTTGTGGGCTCAGGCGGAGGCCGCTTCGTCTTCCAGGCCCAGCAGGTAGCGGGTGGCGGCACGGGCGTTCATTGGCCTCTTGAAGTAATACCCTTGCCCGAAGTTACAGTCCAGGCTCTGGAGCATCACCAGTTGTTCGGGGGTCTCGATGCCTTCCGCCACGGTCTGCATACCTAGCTCGTGGGCGAGCGTGATGATCGCGTGCATCACCGCCGCCAGTTCGCGGTTCGCGCTCATGCTCTGGATGAAGCTGCGGTCGATCTTCAGCACATCCACAGGCAGTTTGTGCAGATTGCCCAGTGAAGAGTGCCCCGTGCCGAAGTCGTCCATCGCCAGGCTGATTCCCAGTTCCTTGATCTGATTCAACACCGGGATCATGTTGTGCCGATCATCGACGATTGTCGATTCAGTGACTTCCAGCTTAAGGTGTTTGGCGTTGATGCCCGAGTCGATGATCGCACTCTTGATGATGTCGAGGATGCCGGGGTGGCGAACCTGGCGCATGGAAAGGTTGACATTGAGCGAGATCGGTAGTTCCGGGCGCTCCACATGGTTCCACTGGTAAAGCTGTTGGCAGGCTTTGCGCAACACCCATTCACCGATCGGCGCGATCAGGCCGGTATCTTCGGCGATCGGGATGAAGTCATCGGGTGAAACGAGCCCGCGTGAAGAATGTTCCCAACGCAGTAATGCTTCAAAGCCGTGAATCTCCCCGGCTTCCAGGCTGATGATCGGCTGATACACCAGGTGAAACTCGTCGTTCTCCAGGGCCTCGCGCAGGTCCGCTTCAAGCTGAAGACGATCCAGTGCTTCTTCGTGCATCTGCTGATCGAAGACGACGATCTGCGCTCTGCCCGCTTCTTTTGCCTGATACATCGCGACGTCGGCGTCTCGGATCATGTCCTCGGCCCGTTCGTACCGGGATTCGTTCGTCACCAGTCCGATGCTTGTGGTTGAGAATACTTCGTGGCCCATCAGCAGGTGTGGGCTTGAGAAAGCCTCTAACAGCCGATTGCCTGCCAGCAGGGCTTCATCGTAGTTCTTCAGGTCATTCAACAAGACGACGAATTCATCCCCGCCGAAGCGCGAGGCGATATCGTTCGCCCGGAGTACTTTCTTGAAGTGTTGCGCGATATCGATCAGCAGCGCATCCCCGACGCCATGTCCGAGGCTGTCGTTGATGACCTTGAACCGGTCGAAGTCGAAGAACAGGATGGCGAACTTGAAGTCCGGGTCTTCGTGGCTGCGGCCGATTGCTTCCTCAAGACGACGCTGGAAGAGTTCGCGGTTGGGCATCCCGGTCAGACGATCGTGCTCTGCGATCTGCCGTAATTCATCCTGGACCTGCTTGATCTCGTGGATATCCGCCAATGAGCCGGCGACACGCACCGCCCGGCCATCCTCGTTACGCACAACGGCGCCGCGGCAGAGCATCCAGATGATCCTACCCGTGTAATGACGCATCCGCAGTTCGACCTCGAATACATCATCCTCACCCCGAAGATGCTGGTCGAACTCCTGCATAAATGATCCCAGGTCCCGGGGATCGATACGGCTTATCCACTCATCGGGCGAATCGCTGATACTGATACTTTCCAGGCCAAGCATCTGCTTCCAGCGAGGCGCGTAGTAAACACAGTCATTGGTCAGGTCCCAATCCCACAAGCCGTCGCGCGAGCCCTGAACCGCCAGCTTGTAACGTTCTTCGCTTTCTTTGAGGCGCTGCTCGTTCTTGATATGCTCGGTGATATCAGTCGAGATAGCGACAAGCCTGTCGTACACACCCTCGGCATTCTTGAGCGGGATCTTATCCGTGCGGATAATCATCTGCTCGTTATTGCCGGTGCTGTATGATTCGACGATACCTAATTTAGGTTGCTTGCTGTCAAGAACCTCCCTGTCGTCTTCAATATAGCTCCTGGCGTCTTCTTCTGGGAAAAATTCTTCGGTCTGATGATTTTCTATATCTTTGATAGGCTTGCCGATCGATTCCGCCGCGGCGCGGTTAAGCCTTAGTATTTTGTTGTTGTTGTCTTTGTAATAGACATAGGACGGAATAGCATCCAGGATCGCGCGGATTTCCTCTTCACGGCGCTCGATTTCTTCAGATGCTTTGAATGTATTGGTTTCATCCCAGATGATGCCGATGACGCGAACGGGTTTTCCCTCGGAATCGTATTCAAACGATGCTGTGGTTCTGATGTGGCGTACCTGTCCGTTGTCAGCGCGAACGATTCTCAGCGCGTGCTCGAATATACTTCCAGTCTGAAGCGAATGATTGAATTTGCTGATGCTTTCCTCAAGATCGTCGGGATGGACGACATGCTTCCAGGCTGCGAGAGTATCTTCCGGGGCGACCCGGCTATTGGTGTATCCATAGATCTTGTGTGTTGTATCGTCCCAGATAGCAATATCACGGGCGATGTCATATTCCCATATTCCTACCTGCGCGCCCTTCGTGGCGGTCTCCAAACGAGCGGCCTGTTTGCGGTTACGCTCCTCCGCTTCTTTCAGGGCCGTGATGTCCGTGCGGATTGCGGTATAACTGGTGACCCGCCCACGCTCATCCTTGAAAGGCACAATCGTCGCATCTACCCAGTAGTAGCTGCCGTCCTTGGCACGGTTTTTGACTTCACCACGCCAGGTCTTGCCAGACTTAATCGTGTCCCACATGTCTTTATAGAACGCCTCTGGATGTTCGCCGCTTTTAAGGACCCGATGGTTCTGGCTTAGCAGTTCTTCCCGTGTATATCCGCTTAAGTCACAGAGCTTATCGTTGGCGTAGATGATATTGCCCCAGATATCCGTGCTGCTGACGATGGAATGCTGATCGAGAGCCAACCGCTGATTGTTCAGTTCGACAAGTGCGACCTCGCGATCGACGTCGATCCGCTTCATCGTGATCGATAGCCGATACCCGTAATATGAGGCAATAATAACCAGGCACACGACAAGCGAACCGAAAGCAATCTCAAGGTTGCGGATAAAGTTGGCGGTATAACTCTGCTTGACCAGCAGGCTATCTTTGCTGGTTGAAATCTGCTCCCTGATCTGCGCCAAGGCCAGCAAAGTCTGCGCGAAGGACCGGTCGATTTCGACAAGCATCGCACTGGATGTTGATAGCGTTGCATCACCCGAGGTATACATCAGGTCGATGGAATGAGACTTCATGCCCTGTATCGATGCCTGTGCTTCATGCAACAGATCGATAATGGCTTTAGATTCATTCGGATCGGTCGTTTCGGTATTATTCAGTTGATCTACGAGCGAAGCCAGCAGTACATCGAATTGATCGATCTTATTTTCGAACTTCTTGACCTTGTCATTGTCATGCCCATTCAACAGAACTTGCTCGACATCTTTCTTGGCGGATGTCGTCAGGGCTTCGAGCTTGTTCACCAGCTTGAGCTTTGAAGACCACCTGTTATTGACCGTGACCGATTCTCGATACAACTCGGTGATGTGGTGGTTAAGCCCGAGGCATAACAACACGGCAATCAATGTCAGTGCCGCCAACAGGAAGTAGACAAGCCGCCAGCAAGGACGTCGCGTTGACTTCGTAGCCGTGATGTCATCGTTTGTCGTCATATACGAAAACGAGTTTTGGGCCCATTTTTGTGACGGTTCGGCCACCTTGGGATAGACCCATAACCACAGCCCAACCGCGCGGGTATACAAGGGTTGCTATCGTCTAAAAATAGAGAGCCGTTGATGGCTAGCCGGGAAATTGCCTATGGCTGATGACATGCTTACATCTGAAACCCGATACTATCGGGCTATCGGCATTTTACATCATGCCTGCTTGTGCTCATGGCGCAGCTGCCCGCAGGCGGCTGCAATGTCCCGGCCCCGGCTGGCACGGATGTGACAGTTGATCCCCGCCGAACGAAGCGTCTGCTGAAACCGATGAACATCCTGATCGGTCGGACGTTTGTACGGCAAACCGGCTACCTCGTTGTAGCGGATCAGGTTGATATTACTCCGCAACCGCCCGGCAACGTGCGATAACTCCCTCGCATGCTCCGCTTGGTCGTTCACCCCGCCCAGCAGGATGTATTCCAGCGTGACCTCGCGACCGCTCTTGTCAAAATAATACCGGCCCGTCTCAATCAACTGCTCGATACTCACCGACTCCGCCCAAGGGATCAGTTGCCGACGCAATTCATCATTCGGTGCATGCAGGCTGATCGCCAGCGTGATCGGCATGTCGATCTCCGCAAGCCGGCGCATCTGTGCCGGTAATCCGACCGTGCTGATCGTTATGCGCCGGCCCGATATGCCTAATCCCCAATCAGCGGTCAAAGTTTTCACCGCAGCCGTCACCGCATTGAAGTTCGACAACGGTTCACCCATCCCCATAAATACAACATGGCTGATCCGCTCGACACCTTCGAGCTGCCCAAGCTGCCAGACCTGCTGCACGATCTGTCCCGCGCTCAGGTTGCCATCCAAACCGCCCAATCCCGATGCACAGAACTTGCAACCGACCGGGCACCCGACCTGGCTGGAGATGCACGCCGTGCGGCGTGGCTTGTTTTCATCCGCCGGGATCATCACGCACTCGGTCTGTGAAGCTCGGTCCCCCTGCACGTTCAAAACATTCAAGCCCCCGTCATCTGCCGCCTCAAGCGACCAGTCGATCAACAGCTTCTGCGTCCCGTCCGTCGCAAGCTGATGCCCCAACACCCGCCCACGCACGAATGTCATATTCTCCGCCAAGGCCCGCTGATCCTTCTTCCCCAGATTCGTCATCTTCACTGGATCGGTCACGCCATGCTTGTACACCCACTCCAAGACCTGCTTCGCCCGGTACGCGGGCATGCCTAACCCGGCAAGCTGCTCCGCAAGCGTGTCAGGCATGAGATCGAAAAAGTAGGGCAGTGACTGCATGGCAGGGATTGTAAACACAAAACATCAATCGTGAATGCAGGCTTTCTAAATTTATCCTATCCGTGTGTATCAGTGTCCATCCGTGGCTACACTACTGCCATGCTCTGCACCCGCGACAGACAGGTCTTTGATGACATCCTCGACCAGACGATCGACCGTCTGCCTCAGCAGTTGCACGATTTGCTGGAGGAAGTGCCCCTGATCGTGGAGGACGAGCCCAGCCCGGCTTTGCTCGCGGACATGGAGATGGATGCGGACGACGACCTCTGTGGCCTGCATTGGGGTACGCCCATAACCGAGCGGGGTACCGAGACCGCTATCGACTTTCCCGACCGCATGATGCTCTTCCGTGGCCCGATCATGCGGCTGGCCGGCTACCCCGGTTCAGGCTCCGGCAACCGGGCGCTGACCGAACTGCGCAAGCAGATCCGCATCACGCTGCTGCACGAAATCGGCCACCACTTCGGGCTCGAAGAAGAGGATCTTGATGCTTTGGGATACGGCTGATGACGATAGGGGGGCCATCCGCTATCATCCTTATTCATGCTGAAGCTGGCGACACTTATCGAGAACCCCGGCGAGCCGGAGGTCGACACGCGGTACCAGGACCCGGCCGAATTGAAGGCCCTCGGGTACAACGGCCTGGTTATCTACGAAAGCACGGCCCTGTCCGGCCTGCGCAACCTCGACCTCATCTCATCCGATGAAGTGCGCCGCTGGGTCAACGCTCATTCCGAGCACATCGCCCAAACCATCCACCGCGCCCAGTCTGCAGGGCTGGCGGTCTACCTGTTCTATGACGCCTTGGTCCTGCCGGTGCACATCGTCGAACGCAACGTCACCGGGCTCTGCTGCAAAGGCCGACCGCAGACGCTTTGCCCGGCCAGCGAACAGGCGCAGGAGCTTTCCGCCGCCGCGGTCGAAACCATGCTCAACCGTTGGCCCCAGGTCGACGGCATCGTGTTCCGCTTCGGCGACACCGACGCACAGCGCCTGCCACACCTTATTGGCAACGATATCTACACGCCGCACTGCTCGCGTTGCAGTCGGTTCGGCCGCGCCGATCGGGCGATCGAATTCATCAAGCAGATACACCGTGTCGTCGTCGAGCAGGCGAACAAACGCCTGATCGTCCGCGCGTGGAACGTCAGGCCCAACGGCATGCACGACGCGCCGGAACTCGCTGGCCGCATCGCCGCAGGACTGCCTGGTGATCCGGAAGACGATCGACTCGTCCTGTCATTCAAATTCACACAGACCGACTTCTGGCGCTACCAACGCTGGAACCCCTCCAGCCTGGTCTGCGGCAAACGCCCGATCATCTACGAACTGCAATGCCAGCGCGAGTTCGAAGGCAAAGGCGGCATCCCCAACTGGCAAGCCCCGCTCTGGCGTAACGGCTATCCGGAAGTGGCGCATGAGGAAGGTGAAGTCCACGGCCTGGCAGAGGCGGTCGATCGCGTTAACTTCGCGGGCCTCTGGGCGTGGGTGCGTGGCGGCGGCTGGGGTGGGCCGTTCGTAAAGAACGAACAGTGGATCGACGCCAACGTCTACGCCGTGCCTTTGCTTGCAGACGATCCACGAGCAGACACGCACAAGCTTGCACAGCAATGGGCGCAGGACCGCCTCGGCGCAGACGCCAAATACGCCCAATCTCTCGTTGATCTTCTCGAAGACTCACCGGAATTCATCCGCCAGGCATTTTACATCGGCCCGTTCGCCAAGTCGCGGCCGAGTCCGTGGCATCCCAACGCAGACTGGATCCAGGACGATCTGCTCGATGCACAGGCCGCCTGGCGCATCATCCAGAAGCTCAGCGATGCGCAGCTCGATGAACTGATTCAGGAAAAAGAAGCCGCCGCCGAAGTCATCAGCCGACACCGCGCCGCGCTGCACCAGGCCGTTGGCGACCGCAGGCCTCATGATCTGACCCCCATGGTCAACACCATACTCTACGGCGAATCACTCTTCGAAGCCTTGCGCGATCTGCTTGTCGGCCTGGCAAACTACCGACGCTACCAACGCAGCGGCGACGCGGCACTCGCCGGCGTCGTGAAACAAAAACTCTTCTCCGCGCAAGATCACTGGAACCACCACGCCCAACGCTTCGGCTCTCTGCCCGGCGCAGCCACCGCCTTCCGCGAAAACAACTTCTGGGACCTCACCCAAACCATCCTCGCCAAGATCGAAGAGTAACATATAGCCCGACCATCCTGGTCGGGTCTGCGTGCTTCTGATCTGTGAAATGACTCTGCCCGCATTGCGTCGCAATGCGGCTATTAAACGCACATACGAAAATCAAATGATTGAACCGATCTACTTCGACGCAAACCAATCCGTTCCCACGCCGACATCCACCTTCAGCGGAACGCTTAATTCCATTGCGTGCTCCATCTGCTCGCGGATCACTTCTATTGCCGCATCGGCGTTATCTTCGGGTGTCTCGAACACCAGTTCGTCATGGATCTGAAGCAGCATCTTCATCGGCAGCTTTTCATCCAGAATCTTCCGATGCAGATTGACCATCGCCAGCTTGATCAGGTCGGCTGCGGAGCCTTGTACGACGCTGTTGATGGCTAACCTTTCACCGAGCTGTCGTGTCTGGCCGTTGGATGAATGGATCTGCTCGATGTTGCGGCGTCGGCCGAGGATCGTCGTGACGTAGCCGCTGTTTTGTGCCTGCAAGACGCAGTCTGCGAGGAACGTATCGATCCCCGCGAAGCGTTTGCGATAGCCGTTGATCAGGTCGCGCGCTGATTCGTTGTCGAGTCCTTCGACACGCCTTGCTAAACCAAACGCGGTAATCCCGTAGACGATACCGAAGTTGATCACCTTCGCATGCGCGCGCTGGTCGGAACTCACCTCATCAAGCGGGACGTTGAAAACCTGCGCCGCTACCGCCGCGTGAATGTCCTGATCGTTCTTGAACGCTTCGGTCAGCCTCGGGTCTTCGCTCAGATGCGCGAGCATACGTAATTCGATCTGCGAATAGTCCGCGCTGATCAATACATGCCCCGATTCAGCGACGAACGCTTTGCGTATCTGTCTGCCGATCTCTGTGCGGATAGGGATGTTCTGCAGGTTCGGATCGCTCGACGATAAACGGCCCGTCGCGGTGCCCGTCTGATGGAATCGCGCATGCACACGCCCGTCGTCCTGATGGATGCTGTCTTTAAGGTTGCCAAGATATGTCCCGACGAGTTTGGCAAGCTGCCGGTACTCCAGCATCAATACAGGCACCTTCTGCGCCTGCGGATCGATATCCTCCATCTCCGCCAGTTTCTGCAACACCTCGACATCCGTCGAAGGCCCGGTCTTGCGCCGTTTCACCACCGGCAAACCGAGATTCGTAAATAGCACCTCCGCCAGTTGCTTCGGCGAATCGATATTAAACGCGCCACCTGCCGCTTCATGAATCTGGTCGCGCAGTTCATCGATGCGCTGATTCAACACGGCTTTCTGTTCATCAAGGATATCCGGATCAACCTTGATCCCGTGATCCTCCATCACAGCCAGCACTTCGATCAGCGGCGTCTCCACCTCGTTCATCAGCTTCGCCATCTCGGCGTCATCAATCTCGGGTCTGAGCTTTTCATACAAACGCAAGCTGATGTCCGCATCCTCCGCCGAGTAGGGCGTCGCCTGATCAAGCGGCACCTGATCCATCGTCTTCTGCGTCTTGCCGCGCCCGCGTTCGCCGATCAACTCGCTGATCGGGATCGTGTGGTAATTCAACAGCGACAACGCCATGTCGTCCATCCCGATGCCCGGTAAACCAAGCAGATGCCCAGCGACCATCGTGTCGAACACGATCCCGCGCATCTGCACGCCCGAATGCTTGAGCACCAGATAGTCGTACTTCAGATTGTGCCCGGTCTTGCCGATCTTCGCGTCTTCAAGCACGGGTTTGAGCGCCTCGAGCACCGTCGCTTCATCCAGATGCTCCTCCGGCTTCGGCGAACGCACCGGCACATACACACCTTCACCCGCCTGCCACGCAAGACATACCCCGCAAAGGTCCGCGTAATGCCCCAGCCCGACCGTCTCCGTATCGACTGCGATCAGTTTCTGCTTCTTCAGCGTTTTAACGAGGTCGGCCAGCTCTTCTTTTGTCGTGATCGCGGTGTATTCGCCATCCGTCGCCGAGATGGTGGGGCGGTCGTCGTCCTCTTCCGTTTCATTTTCACTCGATTCGATCGAGCCGAAGAGTCCGCCCATCGCGGGCGCACCGCCTTTCTTTTTCGCTGGCTTCTTATTTGGTGCGGCAGCCGAGGTATCAATGTCCAACAGTTTCTGCAGATCGGTGACATGGCGATTAAAACCTAGCTCACGGAAAAGCGAAAGCAGGGCGGCGCCGTCGATCTTTGCCAGCCCCTTTGTTTCGGTATCGCCAAGCGCAAAGTCGATCGGCGTGTCGCGCCTTAGCGTCACGAGTTTACGTGTTAATTCGATGATCCCATTATCACGCGCCTGCTCCAGATTTTCCTTCTGCTTGCCCTTGAGTTGATCAAGATTCGCTAGCAGACTCTCAACGCTGCCGAACTGTTCGAGCAGTTTCTGCGCGGTCTTCGGGCCGATGCCTTTCACACCCGGAATGTTGTCCGTGCTGTCGCCGATAAGTGTCTGGTAGTCGATCACCTGTGCAGCCGTTATCCCACGTTTTTCAATCAAGCCATCCGCATCGAGTTCCTGATCGGTCTGCACGTCATACATCGTGACGCGCTCGCCGAGCACCTGCTCCAGATCTTTATCTTTCGCGACCAGTCGAAGGTGCAGCCCCGGTTCATCATTATCAAATGCACCGGCTGAAACGCGGTCCGCCAGCGTTGCCATCACATCGTCCGCCTCGAACTCCGGCACTTCAAGGATCGGCAGACCAAACAGCTTCGCCAACTCAAACATCCGCGGGATCTGCGCAACGAATTCTTCCGGTGCCTCGTCACGATTGGCTTTGTACTCCGGGTAAAACGCATCACGGAACGTCTTACCCTTCGGGTCCACGACCATCGCCGCATACGCCGGCCGACATTCCTTGAACAACTTGATCAAGAGCCCCGTAAACGCAAACAGCGCGTTGGTCGGCTCCCCCGTCACCGGACTCGTCATCCCGCCACGGATCGCATAAAACGCACGAAACATCTGCGCGTGGCCGTCGATCAAATACAACATCTTGCCGGGATCAGGTTTGGACATGCGTGGATTATAGTGTGAAACGAAGGGGTTGAACTACAGAGGCACAGAGACACAGGGAAAGGCAATTTATGAAACAGGGATGAACACGGATACACACAGATAAGACAAAAACACATAATTTTGTGTCTTACCTCTTATCCGTGTTCATCTGTGTCCATCCCTGTTCCAACTCACTATGTTTCCAATCACCAATCCAGCGTCCCCAGCCATGCGCTTCGTAGTTCATCCAGCGATACATCCAGCACGCGGCCGGCCTGGGGGGTACGCAGTGTTAACCGATCGTGATCCGCGAACGTGCCGATCTGGCCGAAGGGTGTCTTGGTTTTACGCAGCGCGTTGATCACCGCGTCGAGCTTCTCAGGCTTCACTTCCAACAGGTACCGGCTCGGTGATTCCGCGAAACACGCAACAGGTGTATCAAGCGTCTGTCCGCCCGGCAATGCACCCAGATCAAGGTCCAACCCGATCCGCCCGGCAAACGCCATCTCGGCCGCGGCGACGAGTAAACCGCCTTCCGAGCAATCGTGCGCGGAACTGACCAGGCCTTCCTTAATCAGCGTCGCCACCGCACGTGCGCTGGCCGGTCCCTGTTTCAAACAAGTGCGCGGCACGCGCTTATCGATCGCTTCGCCGCCGACCTGCACGTAGTGTGAACCGCCCATATTGCCCGACGTCTCACCGATCATCAACAGCAAATTGCCGGAGGCTTTCGCATCCATCATGCGCGACTTACGCACATCGTCGACCATGCCCACCGCGGTGATGAGCAACGTCTGCGGGATCGTGATGAGTTTGCCATCCTGTGTCGTGAACTGGTTGCTCAGTGAATCTTTGCCTGAAACGAAAGGCGTGCGGTACGCCATCGCGCCGTCGTAGCACGCTTCAGCGGCACGAACGAGTGTGCCAAGTACCTCCGGCGGATCGCAGTTCGGCCAGCAGAAGTTATCCAGGATCGCAATATGATCCGGATCGGCCCCGACGCACACCGCGTTGCGCACCGCTTCATCGATCGCCGCGAGCGTCGCCCAGTACGAGTCGCCATCGCTGGCGTAACCGCGCTGCGTTGCTTTTTCCGAATAGAACGGCGCGCCGCCGACGCTCAGGCTGATCCCCTTGTAGCTGTCCAGCTTCGGCCTGAGCACCGACGCGTCCGAAGGCCCGTCCTGCTCCGGCCCGACCAAAGGCTTCACCACCGACCCCGCCTGCACTTCGTGATCGTATTGCCGAACGATCCAGTGCTTGCTGGCAATGTTGGGATGACTCAGCAGCGAAGCTAGCGCTTCGCTTAGGCTTGAGGCTTGGGGCTTGAGGCTTGAGGAAGAAGCGGGCGAAGTTTTCGGGGCAACTTCCGGGGGGGGCCATGTGGCTTCGCGCATCGGGGTCGGGATGCCTTCGTGCAGCATCTGCATCGGCAAGCGGCCGACCTCTTCGCTGTGATAGGTCAACACGAGTTGCGGTTCGTTGTCGATATGCGACAGTTCGCCGAAGTGGCCCATGTCGCACAGATCGACATCCTCCGCCTCACAGATCATGCGCAGCCGTTCCAGCTTGTCCGGCGGAACCGACAGGACCATCCGCTCCTGGGCCTCGCTGATCCAGATCTCCGTGTGGTTCAATCCCTGGTACTTAAGCGGCGCATTTTCCAGCGTCACGCAAGCGCCGGTCTTTTCGCCCAGTTCGCCGATCGCGCTGGAGAAGCCCCCTGCGCCGCAATCGGTGAGTCCTGAATACAAAGGCCCGTCTTCCTGGTCGCGCGCTTTGAGGATGACATCAAGTGTCTGTTTTTCCGTGATCGCGTTGCCGATCTGCACCGCGTGTGAGAATTCGTCGGCATGGGTGTCCGTCAGCTCGGCGCTGCTGAACGTCGCGCCGTGGATGCCGTCCCGACCGGTTGCACCGCCGATCGCGACGATCCGGTCGCCCGGCATCGCTTTGCCGAAGCAGCGATCCAGCGGGATCAACCCGATGCAACCTGCAAAAACCAGTGGATTCGCCACATAATCTTCATCGAAGTACACCGCGCCGTTCACGGTCGGGATACCCATGCGGTTGCCATAATCACGCACGCCGGCAACGACCTGCTTCAGGATCCGTCTCGGTTTGATCACGCCCTCCGGCACATCCTCAATATGCGGGAAACTCACGCAAAACGTATCCGTATTCGCGATCGGTTTTGCAGCGAGGCCCGTCCCGATCACGTCGCGGATGCACCCGCCGATGCCCGTCGCCGCTCCGCCGTAGGGTTCGATCGCGGAGGGGTGATTGTGCGTTTCGACCTTGATGCTGATCCCATCCACATCATCGAACTTCACAACGCCCGAGTTATCTTCAAACACGCTGACGCACCAGTCTTTGCAAGGTTGCTCTTGCATCAACTGCTTCGTCGCCGCCGCCACCGTGTACTTCAGCAGGTTGTCAATCGTGACGCTACCGTCTTCATTGATCGTGTGCCCCGCGCGCCCGGCCCAGTTGATCCCTGAATCCTTCGCAGCGACGCCCGATCCTTCGCGATACCGTATCTTCGACTTCAACGTCTTATGCACGCAGTGCTCGCTCCACGTCTGCGCGAAGGTTTCCAGTTCGATATCCGTCGGGTCGCGGTCGATCTTGCGGTAGTGTTCGCGGATCGCGTGCATCTCCGCCAGGCTCAGGAACAGATGCCCCTCGCGCGACAGTTTCACCAGTGCTTCATCATCCAGTTCACGGATCGGCACGTGCGTGATGTGCAGGTCATAGGCGTGGCCTTGCGGGAACGCGTCCGGGTGGAACGGCTGCGTGTGGATATCCTGGATCACCGTGTTCGCTACTGTCCCATTGGCAAAACGCTGTAGCGCTTCATCGCTCGGCTTATCACCCTCGCCGGCATGTTCAAAGTCGTAACGCACACCCGTCCGCACCTCGACGCTGTCGCTCGTCAGGTCCGTGAACATCTCGAGGATCGCCGACTGTGCCGACTGGGCGACCGGGTCCATCACGCCCGGCTGATAGTGCACCTCCAGCATCGACCGGCCTTCCGCGACCGGCTCGGCGCCGAGCGTACTCACCTGGTTCACCGGATCGGCCAGCAACTCCCGGGCAATCCGCTGGGCCTGCTCATCATTCAACGGCGCCTCGATCAGGTACACATGCGTCGAGTGGACCGCCAGGATGTCGCCCAAGGCCTGTTTCGCCTGGCTGAGCAGGGCAGCCCCATGCGGGTCGGCCTCACCCGGCTTGGGCCTGACCTCCACACGAAACATGCGGTTTTGGGCGGTTTCTTCGGTCATCAACTCGGTTTGCGGCGCGATCGGGGCGGTATTCATCGGTACTCCGTGAAGCTGGGTAAGCGTTCCGCCACCGATGATACGGAATCCTGCCTGTGGCTGCTAAGAGGGTGGCAGCAGGGGGTGGAAAAAATTATTTCACCTGAGATGTAAAGTAAACTTGACACGCCGACGATGTCTACTATACTTTACACCAAGTCAAGTATATTAACCATTGCCAAGGGCGGAAAGGTATCGATTATGAACGCATCATTTGAAGAACGTAGTGCCTGGGTGCAGCTTGTGACGCTGCTTATGATCATGGGCGGGTATGTGATTGGGGCCTGGGGGATTGCCGGCAACGCGGAGGCGACGCTGATGTCGTACCTGCCGCTTTTTGCCGGGGCGGTCGTGCTGCTGATCATTCTGATGGTGATCGGGCACATCGTGGCGACATTCTTCGGCGGGGCGGGGGAAAAAGACGAGCGGGATAAGCTCATCGTCTGGCGGGCGGAGAGCAACGCCTCGTGGGTCCTGGGGGCCGGGGCGATGATCGCGATCGGCGGGCTTATCTACGAGGTAGGCAGCATCTGGATCGCACACGGGCTCTTGCTGTCCCTGCTGCTCTCGGCCCTGCTCAAACTCACCATGCAGCTCATCTACTACAGGCGGGGGGTGTGAAGTGAGTAAGGACAAGACCCGTATTCAGAACCGCATCCGGGCTCTGCGGTTCGAGCACAATGAAATGACCCAGCAGGAGCTTGCCCAGCGTATCGGCGTGACGCGCCAGACCATCAATGCCATCGAAGGCGGCAAGTATTCACCCACGCTCGAAGCGGCATTCAAGATCGCTGAGGTGTTCGGCAGGCCGTTGGAGGAGGTTTTCAGCATGGAAAGTGAAAATCCCTGAACAATAGGCGTGCAAATCCTGCTCCTGACAATTAAAATGCCTCTTCGTATTTATAATTAGTGTCCTTTAGTAATCAGGTAATCACAAGCACAAGCCAGCAGCGATCAACGACCCCTACGCCATTAAACCGTTGGGTTCGATAATCCACCCGATTCATCGCTAACTGTGTGTATTCGCGTAACTTCGGACGGATATCTGTCCGCTTGCATTGTGATTAACCGATAGGGGCCTTGTCTGTTATGAGTACGCACGGTCCCTCCCATTCTGGCTTGCCGATATCCTGGCGCGACTCGACCGGCATCAAGCCCGATCGACGCACGCTACCGCCTGAGTATCGCAGACCCGCACCCGACCTTGTCGATCCACCGCGCGGCCTGGGAAAGACCGAATTACCCGATACGCCCCAGCCACAGACCAAGCGCGCCAAGGACCTGTCCATCGAGACGCTGCGCGGCGTCGCCATCATCCTGATGGTCATGGGCCACGTTATCAGCGCCCGGCCGGAAGGGGGGCTGCAGGTTTCGGATGATTCGTGGTGGCGTTACTTCTATCTGACGTTCAGCCCGATGCGGATGCCACTGTTTACCGTCATCTCAGGCTACGTCTACGCGATGCGTCCCGTGCAGTGGGAATCCTCGAAGGTATTTCTGACCGGTAAGGCCCGCCGATTGCTGCTGCCGATGGCGAGTGTCGCGACCGTGCAGTACCTGTTCACTGTCTTTTCCCCCGGCGTCACCAACCCCCAGCCCGTCACCGGCATCTGGCGCATCTACTTCTTCGGCTTCGATCAGTTCTGGTTCCTCCAGTCGATCGCACTGGTCTTCGTCACCGTCTACGCGATGGAGATCCTCGGCATGCTCGAAAAACGCCGGGGCTGGGTGACGTGCATGGCGATCGGCTCGCTGATCTTCCTGTTCGGCCCGACCGAAACCAAGTTCTTCTCAATCGACGGCTGGTGCAAACTGCTCGTCTTCTTCATCCTCGGGCTAGGCCTGTACCGCTTTGATGTCTTATCCAAAGGGCGCGGCCCGTTCATCGCCGCGGCGGCTTTGCTCGCAATAGCTGCGACGTTGCATCAACTCTATCTCTTCGACAAGCTCGATCCCGGCAGCGCCTTGCCTTGGATCGTTCTAGGCTGCGGGCTCGGCGCGACCTTCCTGCTCGTTCGCCTGCGTTTTACATACAAGCCTATCGCCTGGCTCGGCGGCTACGCCTTCACCATCTACCTCCTGCACGCCTTTGGCGTCACCGGCGCACGCATCCTCAGCAAAAACATCCTCGGCATCACGAACACCGAAGCCTTGTTCATCATCTGCCTCACCCTTGGCCTCGCGCTCCCCGTCCTCGGCCACCTCGTCCTCGAGCGCCACAAGATCACGCGCCGCGTGTTCTTGGGATTGCGGTAATCACTAACATTATGGAGTAGTGAGTATCAATCGCATGCCCTCGATGACGATATAGGCGATATTCATTAGGCTGATTAAGATCGGATAAAACGCAATCATTCGACTCGTCAATCTACCTCTGCAAACACCCGAAAGACTCAAGGCAAATCCTATGGGTTGAATGATGATATTAAGTGCGACATCGACCAGAGCTAGATTCCGTGAGAATTCCGGAAGTACCGCCCATCCGAGTATGACCATCGGCCATGCAACAAAGCTCTCCCACCGCAACTTACCTCGCGGTTTTTTACTGTATGACTTTGGATCCTCCGGATCGAAAGCCCTGCCACATTCCGGGCAGTCATGATGATCCAACCCATCCAGCGGGTACCAACACCCTCGGCAATACATCGTTGGTTTATCAGGCGGTTTGTTTTTCATTCCCGGTCACACATTTGTTTTTGAATCGATCACCAGTCTACCTTGAATCCAACGATTAAGTTGTTGCTTACCCCCTCTCCCCCCGGGAGCCCCCGGATAGGGCCGGGGTGAGGGCCGTAGTGAGTAAAATTGTTGAGTTCAATTGACGTTCAAACTTCAACTCTCATGACCAAACAAAATCTCTATACACAATCCACCCGGCCCTCACCCTAACCCTCTCCCAAGAGGAGAAGGGACAAGAATGATTCTTCATCTGTGTTTATCCGTGTTCATCCGTGGCTAACTCACCCGTTCTAAATTCGCCTTTTTTGCCCCCACGCTCACCCCGAGTTACCTTACCCGCCGGCCGACGTTGGCCGAGACTGTTCACGCCCCTTGAGAGGAAGGATGCAGAAAATGTTTGACAAGATCCAGCCCGCTCCACCCGACGCGATCCTTGGTTTGACTGAGGCGTTTAAGGAGGACACTCGGCCCAACAAGATCAACCTGGGCGTGGGTGTCTACAAGGATGCTACCGGCAAGACCCCGGTGCTGGCGACCGTCAAAGAAGCCGAGCGCCGCCTCATCGACACCGAGGCCACCAAGAGCTACAAACCTATCGACGGTGACCCAGCTTATGGTGCTTGCGTCCAGGCTATGCTCTTCGGCGCAGGCAGCGACATCATCTCCGGCAAACGTGCCGCGACCAGCCATTGCCCCGGCGGCACCGGCGCGCTACGCGTTGCAGGCGACTTTATTGGTTCCCAGCTTCCGGGGGCAACGCTCTGGATGAGTGATGAGACGTGGCCGAACCACCCGGCCGTCTTCAGCGCTGCCGGCGTGCCTATGAAACGCTATTCCTACTTCGACGCCGCCAAGAACACGCTCGACATCGACGCCATGCTCAACGGCCTCGCCGAAGCTAAGGAAGGCGACGTCGTCCTGCTGCACGGCTGCTGCCACAACCCGACCGGCGTCGACCCGGATGCCGGGCAGTGGGCGAAGATCGCAGACGTGTGTGCCCAGAAGAACTTGCTGCCACTGGTGGACTTTGCGTATCAGGGATTAGCCACCGGCATCGAAGAAGACGCCGTCGGCCTGCGCACGCTTGTAAGCAAGGTGCCCGAGCTGATCATCTGCGCCAGCTTCTCCAAGAACTTCGGCCTGTACAACGAACGTGTCGGCTCGCTGACCATGGTCGCTGATTCGGCTGATGCTGCCAAGACTGTGCAGAGCCAGGTCAAGACCTGCATCCGCCGCAACTACTCCAACCCGCCATCGCACGGCGGGGCGATCGTTGCGACGATCCTTCAGGACGATGCACTGACCAAGCAATGGCACGCAGAACTCGCAGAAATGCGCGACCGCATCAACGGCATGCGTAAGTTGTTCGTCAAAACGCTGGCTGAGCGAGGCGCGAACCGCGACTTCTCGTTCATCACCAAGCAGAACGGCATGTTCAGCTACTCCGGCCTGACCAAGGAACAGGTCAGCAGGCTCCGCGCGGACTACGGCATCTACATCGTCGGCTCCGGCCGCATCAACGTCGCCGGCATGACCGAGTCCAACATGGATTATCTCTGCGAAGCCATCGTGATCGTGCTGTAAGAATCATCGCTGAACTGTGATCGTTAATCGCTAATCGTGCATTGCTGATTTGCATCAGCAATCGTTATCCAATGCGCACAACACATTAACCATTACACATCAGCAATTAGCGATCAGTGTCTTTTTAACAAACCGAAACAAAGCAACACACACAAACCACCCAGACTCCCCGGCTCCGGCACGGTTTCAACCTCCGTCCCCGCGTTCCAATTCCCCAGCACGATATCCAGGTCGTCCAGCCCGACATACCCGTCATACGTCAAGTCGCCGACTGACTGATCGCCCGTTGCTACGGTCTGGTTCCAGTGGCTGAGAATGATGTCTAGATCTTCCAGCCCCACAAAGCCGTCGCCATTAAGATCGCCGACAAGCGGGATGAACAGATCGGTGTAGCCGATGTCCATCAGGATGCCCAGTTCGATGTCGCTGTACGTGCGGATGTCCAGCCCGTCGTAGACCGAGGCTTCGCTGTTCATCATCTTCGCGTTTTCGTCCGTGAAGTAGTTGGTATCCAGGTGCGAGCCCGAGCTGCCGTCTTCCCATGTTCTAGGCGAGTACAACGGCACGGGATTCCCATCGTTGGCCGCCCTCGCGTTCGGGCCGTTGAACAGCAGGCCTTTGTTCGGCCCCGTCCCGCCCACCGACGCTTCCAGCCAGCGCGCCAGCCGCATCTTGTACGTCGTGTGATTGATCAGGAACCCGTCCACATCCGCGACGAATGCATCGAAAGGCTCCCACGCGGTCGCCTCACCCGCGTAATGGTAATAGCTCGATCCATCTTGCCAGATGCTGCTGACAAAACCGATGACGTGTGTCATCTCGTGGATCGCCGTCGAAATCAGATCGAGTTCGCCGGCCTGAAAATCACTCAAAGGCTCCCAATCGAAGTCCTGGAAGTTCCAGACGATTTCACCGTCCGCCGCGCTTGGGTCCGGGTCGGCGCTGTTGCCGCCGAGGATCTTGTGCATCACATCCCCGATATCGACGAACCCGATGCCCGGGTAACCGGAATTGTAATTCGAAGCGGCGCTGGCGAGCACGTAGTCGTCCGTCTCGCTGCCGATGACATCCAGCTCGATCGTCGCATCATAGTTCACAAAAAACTGCGCAATGTAATCGCCCGCCAGCGTCAACCCCGCCCGACGATCATCGCCGGTCGAGCCATACGCATTAAACCCAATGCCCGGATCATCCAGGAAGTTGAAGTTGAAAGTCACACCGGCCCGTACCTGACACCCCACACCCAGAACAAGCAAGCACGCCGCCGCCATCGCGGCCGGACGCACACCACCAGCACCCCTTAAAAATAAACGCTCAACCAACGGGCTTCTCCTGCTTCAACTTCCCCCGCCTTGAGCGTTCTAAATCTAACGGTCGTACCCTGAACGATACAACTGGATTGAGAACGCTCTACGCTATGTATCAATGTGGACGAACCACAACCCCCAATAATAGCACACACCGCCAACCTGGGTGGGAAGATAGGGCGCGGGCCTTTTCGCTGTAAACAGATGCTTGCCTAAACTAACACACGCCGCGAAGCCGACGGTTCAATACCAGCAAACCGAGCCCGGTTAACGTCAGTGCCGTCCCCGGCTCAGGGATCGCGCTACCACTCGGCGGTGTACCCGCGTTCCAGTTGTTCAGAATCACATCCAGATCATCCAGCCCGACGAAACCGTCGCCGCTGATATCGCCCAGTGACATATCACCCGCGGTGACGTTCTGGTTCCAGTTCGCCAGCACGATATCCAGATCATCCAGGCCGACGAAGCCATCGCCGTTCAGATCGCCTTCCAGGACTGTTGGGATGATGAGGTCCGCGTAACCGATGTCCATCAAGATGCCCAACTCGATAGCACTTAACTCACGGATATCCAAGCCTTCGCTGACGGATGCTTCGCTGTTCATCATCATGAAGTCTGAACCGGTGAAGTAGTCGGTATCTGTATGAGATCCGGAGCTGCCGGGGGACCAGGTCGTCGGTGAATACAACGGGACGGGTTCACCACCGTTTGCAGCCATCGCGTTAGGGCCGATGAACAACAAACCGTCATCCGGTCCGGTTCCTCCGACCGAAGAGACAAGCCAATCTTCCAGGTAGATCTCAAAAGTTTGATCGTCAATAAGTGCGCCATAAGAATCGGCGACAAACTCATCGAATGGTGACCATGCGGTCGCTTGGCCTGCATCATGAAAAGCACTTGCGCCATCTTCGCCGATGCTGGAGATGAAACCGATGGCATGCATCAGTTCATGCCTGGCAGTCGAAATCAGGTCTAGTTCGCCGGGTTGGAAGTCGCTAAAAGGCTCCCACAAAAAATCCTCAAAGTTCCAGTAAATCTCGCCGTCGGCGACACCCGGGCTGGGATCCGCGCTGTCACCGCCAAGTATCTTCAGCATCACATCACCCGCGTCGCCAAAACCAACACCGGGGTAAGCCGAGGTGTAATTTGAACTGGCGCTTGCCAGTGCAGTATCTCTGGTTTCACTGCCAATGACATCGATTTCAATCGTGGCGTCATAGTTGGCAAACAAGATGGAGAAGTAATCGCCGGCCTCAGCCAGCCCCGCTCTGCGGTCATCGCCGGTTGAGCCGTACGCATTAAACCCCACGCCCGGATCGTCTAAAAAGTTGAAGCTGAACGTCACATCCGCACTGAGGGATTGACATAAACCGATTGTGACCAATAGCGCCAGGGCCGATCGGCGTACAGATTCCCCACTATGAAGAAGTATGGACCCCACAAGAAATCTCCCTTTAATTAATGATAGCTGCTATGCAAGTGTATGCTATATAAATAATTAGCATTAACGAACGATCAGTATAGAAAGGAGTAAGGGAAAATACTAGTTTATATGAGTCAAAAATCTTTATTTAACGTAATTCTCACGTCGAACCATTAACCATCCGCTTAGCAAGAACAGGGCAAAACTGCCCGGCTCAGGCGCCGCGACACCGCTCGGCTGCGTACCCGTATTCCACGGGCCCAACACGTAGTCCAGGTCATCCAGCCCGACGAAGCCGTCGCCGGAGGGATCGCCCGACAATAGATCGCCCGGCGTGACGGTCTGGTTCCAGTGCGCGAGGATGATGTCAAGGTCATCCAATCCCACCCAGCCGTCGCCGTTCAGCTCGCCAGGGATCGGTGGCGACCAGATCGCGATCCCGGTGCGTCCGTTATCGAGTCTGAACTGATAGCTGAACTGCCCGAGGTTATTGAATCCGCTATGCTCGTCACCGCCAATGGTTGTCCACCCATACGTCAAATCCAGAATGTTGCTGCCGAGTAAGGCGTCATTCTCGCTGACGACCTTGATGATGCCTAACGTGTCATCAAAAAAGAAAAGACCATAATCATCATCAGACAGGTCTGCGGAGAAGAGAACCTGTCCCTGGTCGTTTGCAGCGACGACACCTGTATTGACAAAGGTTGTGCTGCTACCCGGCAGGGTATCACCGGGTTCGACCAGAGCCGTGATCGATCCGCCATCGTAGCGGTAGATACCATCTCCAATCGCTTCTGTGCCGTTAGCATCAGCCAGTCTGGCGCTAAAAGTGATCTGGCCCGTACTACTCATATCCCGTAGATAAATATGCGCAAAAACGCTATTGCCGTCCGGTGTATTATCACCGTCACGGACAATGGTAGAGATGTTTGAACCGTCGCTCAGGAAGATCGCGCGTTCGTAATCTTCGCCACCGATCGTCCCGGTCAAGTCAGCGTTGAACGCGAATGATCCCGTATCGTTGATTTTGGCACAGGCGATGGAAATCTCGCCGAACAGACCGTTCCCGTCGGGCGCTGCATCGCCTTCTTGCACCACTTCGGTAAGTACTGATCCATCCCAATAGAAGATCCCCGAATCGTCCGCTTCTCCGCCGGCTGTATTCTCAAGCCAGGTCGAAAATACAAACTGCCCCTGGTTATTCATCACGGGAGTTGGGCCTATGAAATTCGGCCTGAAGGGCATGAATGTACCGTTGCCTCCTGGAACGGTATCCCCCATCTCCATGATCGTTGTGATGGTAGACCCATCACTCAGGTACAAGCCGGTTGTCAGATTCGTGGATTCACCAATAGTGTGGGTATAGAACGCGACCTGTCCGGCATCATTCAAGGCGGCGTTCGATGCCGTGTAAACGAAGGTATGGTCAAGCGTGCCGCCTCCGGGTAAGGCCTGGCCTGCTCGGGCGATCTGGATCATCTCCGTGCCATCTGACAGGTATATGCCTGTCGCATCCGATGGTTCATTCGCTGTATCACTCAACGCAGTACTGAATAGCACTTGGTTCTGATTATTGATCAGCGCGTTGCAGGACATGTAACTAGCGGGATCCGGAAACGTACCGTTGCCGTCCGGTGTGGCGAGTCCGGGGTAAGTAATCTGCGTCAAGCTGCTGTTGCCGCCTCGATAGACTTCTACCCCTCCACCATCCGGTGAATCTGTTTCTGCCATAAAAGCCGCCTGCCCGAGATCGTTAATCGTGGGGCCGCGATAAAACACAAATGGGTAGGACCAGATATTCTCGAATCGGGTGAACGTACCCGACCCGTCCGGCAACGGGTCGCCGGTCGCCGCGATGATCTCCGTCGACCCGACCGCAGCTACACACGACTGCTCAGCGCTGTACCCCGAACCCGCAAGAAGAAAACACAGTAGGGCTGTGCCCGGGTACTTACCCATCTTACCACTCCCGCAGAATGAATAGAGAACGACCTGCAAGCGGTTTGCTTAGCAAACAAAACACCGGACAAGTTTACCCGTTCATCGCTTGGATAGCCACAATATTCTCAGGCAACCGACCTGCGCCGGTTGAATGCTGACAAGCCCACTCCCAGCAGCGCCAGTGTCCCCGGCTCTGGGATCACGCTGCCGCTCGGCGGCGAGCCCGCGTTCCAGTTGTTCAGCACGATGTCCAGGTCTTCCAGGCCGACGTAGCCGTCGCCGGTGATGTCGCCGAGGGATATATCGCCCGCGGTGACGGATTGGTTCCAATTCGACAGCACGATATCCAGGTCATCCAGGCCGACAAATCCATCGCCGTTCAGGTCGCCCGGCACTCCGGGGGGGATCAGCGAGCCGCCGTTGTTGTATGCGACATCGTCGAGATACACCGTCGCCGCTCCGTTGCCGAACAGGAAGATCGAATCGATCGTGATCGTCGGGCCGGTGATGATGCCGTCCTGGTAGGCCCAGCCTTCCCAGTGCGCGTTGTTATCCAGGTCCCATTGATACAGATGCCACTGCCCGTCGGCAATCACTTCCTGCGCAAGCCCGCGGTCGGCAGAATTCGGGTCGTCCAAGCCGATCTGCACGGTCAGGCCCGGCGTCTCGGTCATCATCCAGAAACCGATCCAGCCGTCCGCATCGATCACAACGTTTTGAGCCGGGTCGCCCAGACCGGACAGGAAGCGCAACATGCGATCCGTGGCATTCGGGTCGAACTCAACATCGATCCGTTCGGATGCGATACCCGTGTGTGCTTCTGATGTATCTCTTTCAGCGGTCGCGCTGAGGATGCCGCGGTTGCTGCCTGAATGCGTGGGGCTTGCGGAGAAGTGCCCTTCATCAACTTCAAAATCATCCAGCACGATGATCTCGCCGCCGACCGGCGGTTCTTCGACGACCGTCGAGTCGATGAAGTTCTGGATATTGATGAGTTGCTGCGTGCTGAATGCCGCGCCACTGAACAAATGACCATAGTCGTACATCGTCGAGCCGTTAGCGCCGGCATCATAGATCGTCTGCAACTGCTGCGTGATCAGGTCCGGCGTATCGGGTGCATCGTCGTGAAGGTATGGCGCGAGACCGGGCGCGACGAGCGTATTGGTATTAATGCTCATCGTGTTGTTGATGTTCGGTTCAAGCAGGTAATTGTTCGAGCCGGACAGATAAATCATCGGATTCACGATGTCCAGCAGGTCGTTCTCCAGCCACGTGCGGTAATCCTGCAGGTAATACGTGCTGCCCACATCCGGGTCGCGCCACACGGCGGCCGAAAGTTTCACGCTTGAGTCAATCGCCTTCACCGTCGTCCGCACATCACCGACCAGGTCCGTGATGCGTTCGCGGATGTACTGCTGATACGCCGCTTCGTTTGCCGGATTGGCTGCATCCAATCCCGTCGCTGTGTAGAACATCGCGTGCGACTGCGCATCGTGCGGCAGGGCGTCGTGATTGATGCTGCCGATGTAACGGATGTAGTCCATGTGCAGACCATCCACGTCGTAGTTGCTGACAATGTCGCCCGCAACGTTGTTGATGTGCTGTTGCCATTCAGGGTTGATCGGGTTGGCGATCACGTAACCTGCCTGCAACGGCTGGTAGTTGCCGTTAAGGTCCATCACGCGGTAGCTCGGGTCGTGATAGAACGGATGCTCGATCGCGGTCGTCGTGCTTGGCGGGGTCGTCCCGTTCCACAACGGCATCGTGTTCATCCACGCATGGATCTTCAACCCGTTGGCGTGCGCCGCATCGACCGCCACCTGAAGCGGGTCCCAACCCGCGCTGAGCGCCTCGGCCCGGGGCTCGTAGTTCGAGTCGTAATACGCATCACCCTGGCCACGCACCTGGAAGATCACATCCGTGAACCCCGCCGCCGCGCAGTTGGCCATGATCTGCTGAACGCCCGATGTGCCGAGGTTGCGGTAGTCGAAGCGGTCGACCCAGATCCCGCGGTAGTCGGCGAAGTTCGTGTCCACCGCCGCCAGCGCGTTTTGCGCTACGCAAGACAAGCCCGACAGAATCACCACCAGCCCCAACAGCAAAGGGTTACGTCGCATGGTTACAGCCTTATCCATAAGTGTGTCGTTGCCATCATCTGACAGGCCGGATTACCTAGTTGGCCTATAATTACATAATAAATGGGGGTATCGGGAATGCAAGAAAAATCCGCATATTGCACGGAAAACCGGGCGGCAGGGCGGCTCTCACTTGCCTCGACGCAGGGAAATCACCGTTAAAACAGGCAAACAGATCGCAAACACACCCGGCTCCGGGATGTACGCCGAATCGTTCGGTGGCGTGCCGAGGTTCCAGTTGTTCAGCACCACATCCAGATCGCTCAAGCCCACAAATCCGTCACCAATGCCCGCGATATCGCCCTGGCTCTTGTCGCCGACCGGCACCGTCTGGTTCCAATTCGTAAGGATCACATCCAGGTCGGCTAATCCGACGAATCCATCGCCGTTGATGTCGCCGGGAATCGCAGGCGTCAGCGAACCGTCATTGTTGTACGCCACGGCGTCCAGGTAGAACGTCGCGTTACCCGCACCCATGAAGAAGATCGAATCGATCGTCAACGTCGGCCCATCGATCAATCCCGTCCCGCTGCTCCAGCCTTCCCAGTGCGCGGGGTTTTCCAAATCCCATTGATACAGATGCCACTGCCCGTCCGCGATCACTTCCATCGGGCTGCCGCGATCCGCCGACGACGGATCATCCAGACCGATCTGCACCGTCAGGCCAGGCGTTTCCGTCATCAACCAGAAACCGATCCAGCCCTCCGCATCGATCACCACGTTGTACGCCGGATTCGCGCTGCCTGAAACATGCCTCAATTCCCAACCGTCTTCATCACCGATGATGTTGATGCGCTGTGATGCGATGCCGTCATGCGCTTCGCTCGTTACGCGGTCGGCCGTGCCGGAGATGATCCCGTAGTTCGTACCCGCAAACGTCGGGCTTTTATCGAACGTGCCTTCATCCGTTTCAAAATCCACCAGCGAAACGATCGTCCCGCCCACCGGCGGAATTGCCGCGGGCTGCGCCGTCGAATCGATGAAGTTGACGATCGCGTTACGCATGTCGACGCCGACCTGTCCGTTCTCGAACAGTGACGTATACGAATACACCGTCGACCCGTTCGCGCCGCGCACGTGGGCGCTGGATAGCTGACTTACCGCCACGTCCGGATTGTCATAGCGCGGCAGCCCGATCCCCGGCGCGATCAAGGCGTTTGTCTCGATCGCCATGAGTTTGTCCATGCTGATGGGATACAGCATGTTGTTTTCTTCGCTCAAGTACATCATCGGCATCACGATGTCCAGGTAATCGTTTTCAAGCCAGTTCGCATAATCCTGAAGCCGATCGTTGTAACCAGTATCCACATCACGCCACACCGCCGCCGACAGTTTCACCGACGGGTCCGTCGCGTTCATCGTGCTGTCAATCGAAGCAACCAAATCCGTGATGCGGTTGCGGATGTAATCCATGTACGCGTTTTTGTTCGCAGCGTTCGACGCGTCAAGCCCCGTCGCCTGATTGAAAAGCTGATGCGAATACGCATCGTGCGGCAGCGTGTCGAAGTTGTCCGTGCCTAGCCATCGGATGTAATCCAGGTGGATCCCGTCCACGTCGTAATTACTCACGATGTCCTGAACAACGTTGTTGATGTGCGTGTGAAACTCCGGCAGGATCGGGTTCGCCGCCGCGTAACCGCCGCTGTCCGGATCGGCCGGGTCTTCAACGATGCCGTTGATGTCATACAAACGGAAACTCGGATCGGTGTTATAAAAGATATGGCTCGGGTCTTCCGGCAAGTCCGTCCTGTTCCAGATCGGCACCACGTTCATCCACGCATGCACGTTCATGCCGTAGCTATGCGCCGCATCGATCGCGGTCTGCAGCGGGTCCCATGTCCCGCTTAGCCGTTCCGATCTCGGTTCAAAGTTGGAATCGTAATACGCATCGCCCGAGCCGCGCACCTGGAAGATAAGGTCCGTGATCCCCATGCTCGCCGCGTTCGCCACGACCTGCTGCACACCCGCCGGGCTTATGGTGCTGTACTCATACCGACTGACCCAAAGCGCCCGGAAGTCGGCGAAGTCCCCGCCGTTATCCGCCCGCGCGATATCAGCCGACAGCCACAGACATACACCGGCCAGCAGGCCGACAATGACAACACACCTTCCAGACATTATTCCTCCTCGCGATCGTGGTACGTAGCAGGTCGCTGGCCGGTAAACCGACCATACCCCACCTTATTACATAATAACCGGGAAAGGCTGTAATGCCAGAAAAATCAAGGATTTTGGTATTAAAAGCAAGATATTCGCAGGCAGTAAAGACTACGCGTCGGCTTCCTTCGCTTCCCGCTGCTGCTTCACCGTCTTCGGCTTCTGACCGAGCCTCGGCTTATGCCTGGCAAACCCGATCACGAACGCCACCGCCAAGATCGTGATGTCGACCGTGATCGTGAATCGGCCCATCAGCGTGGCGACACTTTCCAGATCGCCCTGCGTCAGCGCGGCCCGCGCGTGATGCAGGTGCCATCGGCCACTTAGATGCAGCGGCGGCAGGGCGATCAACAACAGGATCAGCTTTGCCCAGACCCAGCGCATCCCGAGGAACGCACGCCAATGCATCCATAGCAGCAGGATGCCGAAGATGACGACGCCGAACACCGCCGGAACGATCAGCCGCAGGAACAGCGCTTCCATCGAACGGATCAGGTCCTGCCACTGCTCTGCGGTCTGCGGATCGCTTGCGTGCAGCAGCGTTCCCGCCGCTAAAAAACCGCCGAACACAGCGCCGACACACAACACTTTCGGGATCAGGACCCAGGGCCTCAGCCCCCGTCCGGGCTTGCGCCCGTGCTTGTTCTTGTACTCTGCCATCCCAAGAGTTTATCGCATATTGGGGTCCGGTTTGCTTATTAGGCTGCGGGCGTATCCAATAGGGCATGGTTTGGATTTGTCTTTTGATGATCGGCGTCTCGTTCGTGGTCAGTTTCCCCTTGGCGGGTTTGATGTTGACCGCCAGCCGTAAACTTGGGCTGGTCGACGAATCGGGTGCTGAGAGTCACAAACGCCACGGGCGATTGGTCCCGAACACCGGCGGGGTCGCGATCTTTTCAGGCCTCGTTTTCCCGATGGCTGCGTGCCTGCTGGGCGTCTGGCTCGTGCCGTTTGACTGGTGGGAAGGGCGGATGCCCGCCGTCGCCGAACACCTGCCGGGCCTGCGGGCGACAACATCCATGGGCGGCGGCGTCCTGACCGCGATCTGCGTCCTGCATGTCATGGGCCTGATCGACGACCGCCGATCGCTGGGCCCCGGCATCAAGCTTTTAGTGCAGGTGCTTGTCGCGCTGGCGCTTGCCACCCTCTGCGGTATCCGGGCACTGCGCTTCCTCGATTCCTACGGCCAATTCGGCATGGCGGCCAGTGTCGCGATCAGCGTCACCTGGATCGTCGTCATCATCAACGCCATGAACTTCCTGGACAATATGGACGGCCTGAGTGGGGGGGTCGGGCTGATCATTGCCTGCCTCTACCTCGCGGCAACGCTCATCGGCGGGCAGTGGTTCGTCGCCGCACTGGCGGCGCTGCTGGCCGGTTCTTTGCTGGGTTTCATGGCCTTCAACTTCCCGCCCGCAAGACTCTTCATGGGTGACGCAGGCTCGCTTGTCATCGGCGGAACACTCGCGGTCATCTCCATCCGTACGACCTACTTCGATCCCACATCGTCTGCCGGCACGGTGGGGCACTGGTACGGCGTGCTGATGCCCTTGATGGTCATGGCGATCCCCTTGTATGACCTGACCAGCGTCACGATCATCCGCCTCTCCAAGGGCCTGAGCCCGTTCAAAGGCGATCACAACCACTTCTCCCACCGCCTGGTCCGCAAGGGCCTGAGCCAACGCAGGGCCGTGCTGGTCGTCTGGTGCTGCACCTTGTCCTGTGGTTTAAGCGGTGTGATGCTCGGTTCGCTGGATCAGTGGCAGGCACTGCTTGCCGCGGGCCAGACCCTCTCGATCATCATCCTTCTCGCCGCCATGGACAGCCGCGGCCGACGCCGGATGTTTCACTGACATATCGCCCGATCATTACGGTGTATCTGCTCTCCCATATAGCCCGACCATTTTGGTCGGGTCAGGAGCCGCGTGTTTCAAATCAATGCATCTACACCGCCCGCATTGCGTCGCAATGCGGCTGATAAAGAGACAGGTGCTACCAACCATCACAGGTCATTCGACATTGGGGTTTGGTCATTGATTCGTCATTCGCCCCTTCGTCATTCGTGCATTTATCCTGACCCGACCAAAATGGTCGGGCTATATGTACGCAAAAGAAACTGGGCGCAAAAAAGAAGCCCACGTTTGTTAAACGTGGGCTCCGGTCATCTTTGATTATCGATCGCTGATTCAGCGAAGCTGATTGCTGATGTTGAACCGGGTCGGGTCCTGCATCAGGCCCGGGAACTGTTCGTCTTCGATCTCCGACTGCAGCAGGATCGAGGGCTTGATCAGGATCAGCAGGGTGCGTTGATCCTTGGCGGTCGCGTTGTTGGCAAACAAACGGCTGAGCACCGGGATCTTGGACAGCACGGGCACGCCCGCTTCGATCTCAACTTCACCCACCAGCCGCTGGCCGCCGATCAGCAGTGTGCCTTGATCGGGGATGGTGACGGTGGTTTCAACGATGGTGATTTCGATTTCAGGCTGTTCGATCGTGCCGAAGAACGTGCTTCCCTCACCGGTGCCGGCATCAACGTTGTTGTTGTTGTTGCCTTCTGTTGTACCGATGATGCTGGTCGTTCGAACTTGCACGAGGCTTGCCAGACTCGGACGCAGGGTCAGGGTCACATATCGGCGGTCGGCGCTGATCGTGCCTTCCACGTCCAGGACCACACCGGTCTGGAAGTAGCTGAGGGTGGCATCGAAGCCCGCCGCGTCAGGCACGGGTTCCAGGTCGCTGATGAACGAACGCTGGGTCGCCACGGCGACGTAGGCACGCTGGCCGTTGGAGATCGTCACACGCGGCGCGGTCAAGGTCAGCGAACGCTGGTTGGCCTGCGTGGACTTGATCAACAGGTTGACTTCGATGTCTTCCAGGAAGGAGACGCTGAAGTCCATGGCCCGGCCGTTAGTACTGTTATTGCTGTTAATAAAGCCTAAACCCGGGACAAAAGTGCCTGGACCAACCGTGTCCGATTGGGTGTTCGAGAAGGGGTCCGACGCGACGGACGTGGTGGGTGCTTGTGCGATCGAGACGCTGTCCTGGGCGAAGCGGATCGGGCCGAAGCTTGAACCGATGTCGTTGATCTGGAAGTCGAAGTCGAAACCGGTCTCTTCGAGGAAGCTCTCGTCCACGAGCAGGAAGCGTGCTTCGACGGAGATCTGACCGGAACGGATTTCGCGCAGTTGTGCGAGCAGTCCGACGATGTTGCGGTGGTTGTCGGGTGTCGTCTTGACGACGAGGTTGCCGTTGAGTTCATCGAGGCTGGAGACGTCGCCGCCGTTGATGGACCATTCGTTGTAGTCGCCGACGGTCTCGGTGATGAGCGTGGTGATCTGTTGGATCAGCTCTTCACGGGTCGGGGCTTCGTTTTCTTGATCATCTTCGGTGTCGCCGAAGATGCCCTGGCCGCCGCTGCTGCCGCCGCCGCCGCCACCGCCGCCGCCGCCGCCGCCGCCGGAGCTGTTCAGTGCTTCAGACAAGTCGAAGCGCGGTGCGTTGGTGAAGTTGGGCACCTGCACGAGCAGGTCGCGGATGTCATAGACGCGCGTGTCGGTGGTGCGAGCCAGGTCGCGGACGGTCGAGATGTTGACGACGCCTTCGATGATCGAGAAGCCGATCGGATCGAACTCGCTGCCGATCTGCTGGAGGACCAGTCGCAGGGCCTGCTCGGCCGGGACGTTGTTCAGACGCAGGGAGATCAGGGTGTCCTGATCGACGCCGGCCTGTTCGAGCACCGGCCAGTTCACGAAGAAGTTCACGCCGGTGGTGTTACGCAGGTAATCAATGACGTTGGCCAGCCGGTTGGCTTCAAAGTTGATCGGCACCGGGTTCTTGAGGCTGGCGGAGACCTGACGGTCGGCTTCGGACTCACCGCCGGAGCTGTCCAGGTCGGACAGGCGGGTGTAGGTGATCTGGGGCCAGTCGGCCGGGTAGGTCAGCAGTTCTTCGTACGGGATAGACGCTTCGTCATTGATGACGCTCTGGCGTGCGATGCCCAGGTCACGGCGACGGTAGACGTCGCGGGCATGGGTGAAGATCTGCGCCTCTTCGATCATTTCCTTGATCGCGTTGACGGCCACATCGTTGGGGTCCAGAAACAGGGCCTGATCCAGCAGGTCCAGCGCCTGGTCGTACTTCATGTCACGCTGCAGTTCCAGGGCACGCTTGAGCAGCGACTGGATTTCCTTGTCCTTCTTCGCCTGGGCTTCGATGCGGGCCTGCTCTTCTTTTCGGGCCTGCTCATCTTCCTGTGCCCTGATCGCATCGGTGGTCGCATCGGCACGGGCGGATTCGATCTGGGCGCTGAGCGTCTCGGCGCGGCCACGCAGGTTGTCGTATTCGGTGGGGGCCAGGAAACGCTGGTTGCGGTCCAGGATCACCTTGGCATCGGCGGCGGCATCAAACGCCGCGGCGAAGTTCTTCTCAGCCATCCGGCTGTTCGCCAGGTTCATCGCCGCCTCGAACTCGGCCTTGACTTCCTGGGCCTTGACCTTGTCGCGGTGAAGGATTTCTTCGGCCAGACCCTGCGGCACCAGGCTCTTGTTCTGTAGCGCCACCGCGCTGGCGTGCTTCTGCTGGTAAGTCTTGTTTTCCGGGTCCAGCTCCATCGCCTGCTTGTACAGGTCGATCGCCAGACGCAGTTGGCCTTCCATCTGGGCCTTGTCGGCTTCGACGGCCTTCTGCTGGGCGTAGCCCAGACGCACCTGACGCAGCAGGTCGTCCGAAGGCACCTGCGATGCGGTTTCGGCTTCTACTTCAGCCATCTCTTCTTCGGCCGGGGGAGCGACGTCTTCGGTGGCATCCACCACGGTCGCGACCGGCACGGAGGCCAGGTCCTTCTCTTCGGTCGCCGCTTCGGCGCGGGGGGCGGGCTGAATCTTGTCGGCGTTCTTTTCGATCGTGGCGGCCAGGCGATCCAGGCGGGCGGCTTCACGCCAACCGAGCTCGACATCGCTGGCTTGAATCATGTTCACCAGTGACTTTGCTTCGGCATACTTCTTGGCCTTGACCGCAGCTTCCGCCTGATCCAGATGCTTGCGGGCGGCTTCGATGTTCGGCGTCGCCAGACGCTGTGCCTGCTTGATGCGGGCCTTGGCCTGCGAGACGGTCAACGCATCGCTGCGTGAATCGTCGATCACAGCCTGGTAAAGAACCGCGGCCTGCGCGGGGTTGTCAGACATGGCCATGTCCGCTTCCCACAGAAGCTGCGTCGGGTGCTTGATGTCTTTGATCGGTTCAGCGGCGACGGGCGTAGCTTCGACAGGTTCGGTCGCAACAACTTCCTCTGCCGATTCAGCGACGTTTGATTCTACCTTGGCTTCGGCGGCTTCTGCTTCAGAAGTGCCTTGCGGCGCAGCGCCGAGAGCCATGTCGATCGACTTGATCGCGTCGTAGAACTTCAGCCGCGCGTCTTTGGGCAACTGCATCGCATCGACGCGATGGAACACATCTCTTGCGGCTTCTAACTGACCGCCTTCGTAAAGAAGTATTCCCTGTTCGTAGAGTTCTGAAGCGGTCGGTTCTCCCTCATCGGCCAGCAGAGCGGGCAGACCCGCAGCCAAACCACAGACCACCACAGCAACAGCAAGATAATGACGGGTGAACAAAGCGTAGCCTCCCAAGTAATTACATCTTGCGCCTTTACTAGCGCTGCATCAGGAAGCGGGAACGTGGGGTGCATGGCGGGCGACTTCTGGACGCCGGCCGGATACGTTATAGTTCCCACCGACCCGGAAGTGTAAAGGGTGGCGACCCCGCCTGCAAGTATCTTGTCCCCCTCGCCTTGGACTCTTTTATTCTGTCCGATAAGGTCCCCCAATGGGCCTGTCAGTATAGGTAAGGTGGGTCCGATCTATAGTTACCATTTTTCCGCACACCTGCTGGACAAGCCCCGGACGATCCGCTAGGCGCTCACAGGCCCGAGGGTTTGCCAGAGGCGTTCGATTGTCTATAATGCGAGGCTCTACCCAGCGGATCGGGCTGAAACCGACGCTGTTTACCGACAACAAAGACACCCCAAAGCAATGAGGTGAGTGATGGCTCATAAAAAAGGACAAGGCTCGACCAAGAACGGTCGCGACTCCAACGCCCAGTTCCGCGGCATCAAGCTCTATGGCGGCCAGAAGGCCAAGGCCGGCTCGATCATCGTCCGCCAGTGTGGCACGCACTTCAAGCCCGGCTACCAGGTCGGCCGTGGTAACGACGACACGCTCTTCGCCATGGCTGAAGGCGTCGTCGAGTTCCAGGGCCGAAAGGTCAATATCCGACCCGCCGAGGCTTAAAGAGCGATTCCTACGTTGAAATACTCAAGCGGACGCTCAAACTTGAGCGTCCGTTTTTCTATGGGGGAGGGTAGCCATTAGCCTTCAGCCGTTAGCCGTTAGCCATTAGCACAGCGTTCAGATTGAACATTGAACATCGTACATTGAACATGACAGATACCCGGCCCTTCGCTCCGCTCAGAACCGGCGTTGGGCAGACATTAGCGATTAACGATTAGCAATTTAAAATCTGTACACCCCACACCCCACACCCCACACCCCACACCCCATGCTCATCGACTCCGCCACTATCTACGTTCGCAGCGGTAAAGGCGGGGACGGTGCGGTCAGTTTCCGCCGGGAGAAGTACATCCCCAAGGGCGGGCCCGACGGCGGTGATGGCGGTGATGGCGGTTCAGTCATCCTCGAAGCCGATCCCAACGTCGATACGCTCCTGGACTTCGCCGGTCGGCATCACTGGAAAGCCCCGGACGGTCAGCCCGGCGGCGGCAAGGACTGCTCGGGTAAAAAGGGCGATGATCTGATCGTCCACCTCCCACCCGGCACCCTCATCTACGACGCCGACACCGGGGAACTGATTGTCGACCTCGACCACGAGGGCATGCAGTTCACCGTCGCGCCCGGCGGGAAGGGCGGCCTGGGCAACTCCCGATTCAAGTCCGCGACCGACCAGACGCCCCGCAAGCACACGCCCGGCGAGCCCGCCGTCGAACGCCAGCTCCGCCTCGAACTCAAAATCATCGCTGACATCGGCCTGATCGGCCTGCCTAACGCCGGCAAATCCACGCTGCTGTCCCGGATATCCAAAGCCACGCCAAAGATCGCCGACTACCCGTTCACCACGCTCGAACCCAACCTCGGCATCGCCCAGCTCTCGCCGGACCGCCGCATCGTCTTCGCCGACATCCCCGGGCTCATCGAACACGCCCACAAGGGCCAAGGCCTCGGCACGCGCTTCCTCCGCCATGTCGAGCGGACCCGCCTGCTGGTCCACCTGATCGATATCGATCCCGCCGACGGCTCAGACCCCGTTGAGAACTACCGGATCATCCGAAATGAACTCAAAGCCTACTCGCAGATCCTGGCTGACAAGCCGGAGTTGGTCGTATTGAGTAAGATGGACCTCGCCGGCGGTGAAGCCGACCGGGAAGCAGCCGTCGAATTGTACGGCCCGTTGCTCGATCAGCAGGTACTCACCATCAGCTCCGCGACAGGCGCCGGGCTCGAGGAATTGCTCGAGGCCTGTTGGCAGAAGCTCGGGAAGTCACCGCAGGCTGAGTCGACTTGGGGAAGCTAAGGTCCGGTCCGATCTAACGTGAGGTAGAAAGCATGAATTTGAACATGCTCGGCGTCAGTGTCGGGAACACACGCACGCGCATCGGTGCGTTCATCAACGGGGAACTTCAGGAATGTGCCACGTTCCGTAACGATCGGCACGACTCCATCGGCGAAGCCATCGAACACGCTTACGCCCTCATCAAAGACCGACTGGACGCCGGCGTCCTGATGTCCTCGGTCAACAAACCGGCTGCGGAAGTCGTCGAACGACTCATCATCGAACGCGTCGGCATCACACCCAAGCGCGTCGAACGCGACTTCACCATCCCGATCGGCCGACAGGTCGACGACGAGACCAAGGTCGGCGAAGACCGCCTGCTCAACGCCGCCGCCGCTTACGACATCCTCAAACAGGCTTGCGTCGTCGTTGACGCCGGCACCGCCATCACCGTCGACTTTGTCGATGGCGCAGGCACGTTCCATGGCGGAGCCATCGCCGCCGGCGCGCAGCTCCAACTCGATGCGCTGTTCGAACGCACCGACCTGTTGCCCGAAACCGAATTGAAAAAACCAATCGAAGCCATCGGCCACAACACCATCGAAGCCATGCGCTCCGGCGTCTATTACGGCCTGCGCGGTATGGTCCGTGAACTGGTCGAGCAATACGCCGAACGCATCGGCTCCTTCCCCATCGTCGTCGTCACCGGCGGCGACGGCAACCTCCTGTTCCGCGATTACGAACTCATCGACCGCATCGTCCCCAACCTCACCATGATCGGCCTCTACACCACCCTCCGCATCGCCACCGAAGAACAAAGCAAAACTGATAACTGATCAAACCGCTTCACCGCTCGGCGTGGTTGCTTCAGCAATCCACGCATTCCGATCTATAAGTGTAAAGCCGCGACCATCGGTCACGCTCTTCCGCACATGCAAACAAATACCGCGCGACCAATGGTCGCGGCTATACAATTCGCCGGTCTCTTTCCGGTCCCTTCTCCCCTTGCAACATATTCGATCTACGCTGTAACCGCATAAACAAGAAGGCAATTAGCCACTGATAAACACAGATGAACACGGATCAGAAAAGAGCCTGTTTTGAGTATCTTGATCAAAATGCTTGTTTTAGCTTCTTAAACCGTAATGAATCTGATGCTACATAGATTCTCATGTTTTGCATCTGTGTTCATCCGTGTTCATCTGTGGCTAAACATAGTCTGGATACATGCTTCGAGCATAGATCGAATTTGTTGCAGGGGGAGAGGGGGTAAACATAATCACGTTTACGCGCGGAACAACACTAGCGCTTCCGACGCATCACTCCCAACAGCCCACCGGCTAGCAGCGCCATACTCCCCGGCTCCGGCACAACAACATCCATCGGCGGCGTCCCCTGATTCCAGTTGCTTAATACAACATCCAGATCATCCAAACCGATAAACCCATCGCCTGAATAATCGCCCGCCGCTAAATCGCCCGGCGTCACTTCCTGGTTCCACTGACTGAGTACGACATCCAGGTCCGCCAGGCCGACAAACCCGTCGCCGTCGATGTCGCCGTAAACGTAATCCCAATTCAATACCAGTTGCACCGCGTTGCTGCCGTACAGCACATCAACCATCCCATCGAACGCGCCGATGCCCGTCACGCTCTCGAACATCCCCGTCAACGCCTGATCCGTTTCAATCAGCGTATACGTCCCGGCCGCCATCGAACCTAATGGCAACAGCTCAAGCGTCGTGCCGATGTCGGCAATCACAACATCGCCGCCGCTCACATTCACCACATCGTGCGTGTTGCCGTCGCCGCCGACTTCGATCTCGACCGCGCCGCCATTCAAGACGTAACCACCCACGATATCTGTCTGCCCGACCGAACCGCCCGACGCTAGCGTTCCGCCGCTTTGCGTTAGCGCTTCGCCCAGGTCGATCGTTGCCGCGTTCTTAAGTGTGCCGCCGTGGAAGTTGAACATCGCAACACCTTCGCCTGCCCGGATCCCGCCCCCATTAAGATCGAGCACGCCGTCGACAAGGTTCACCGTACCCAAACTGCTGGCCCGGTTAGCGATGACCAACTCATCACCCACGCTGACAGTTCCACCGTGCTGGATGTTGAGCGTACCTACGCCATATAGCCCGACGTATAGCGACTGTGAACTGCTCCATGTAGACCCTTCGCCGGAGATGCTTGCCGTACCGGTCGATCCCTCTGCCTGGCCTATAAATGCCCCGGTATTACTGACCGTGCCGCCGCCCAGGATCGTCAGCGTACCTGTCCCGTTGCCGCCGACGGTAAGCATGTTCGCCAGGTCCACCGAGCTGCCGGCACCTTGCACGGTCACCGCGCCGACCGAGTCCACTTCCGGGCCGATCTGCCCGAAGTTCGCCGTCACCGTGCCGCCGTCACTGATCTGAACGACACCCATCCCGAAACTGCCTACCGATAGCACAATACTGCTGTCCCAGCTCGATCCCGCGCCATGCACGTTGACCGTCCCGACAGACCCGGCATTCGCGCCGATCAAACTCGAACCACTGCTTACCGAGGCCCCGTTCACGATGTTCAACGTGCCCGTCCCGGATAAGCCAATAAGCAGGTCGCCGCTGCTGTCCCATGTGGATGATGCGCCGCTGACCGTCACCGTCCCGAACGATCCGGCTTCCGAACCGATGATGCCGTAGTAATTGCTGACGCTTGCGCCGCCCGAAATATTCAGCGTGCCTGTGCCGGATAGCCCGACAAACATGTCCTCGCCGATGCTCCAGCCCGTGCCGCTGCCGCTGATGTTAGCCGTCCCGTTTGAACCGGCGTAGTAACCGAGAATCCCGTACGCCGATGAAGTGTTGATCCCGTCGGCAACCGACAACGTGCCTGTGCCACGACAACCTGCGCCTAACAGAATCCCATCGGTCAATCCGCTCGCATCCACATTGATCGTGATGTTCTGCCCAGGCAGACTGTCCAGCACCACCTGCGCTTGATACCCCGTGCTTGCATCGAAGCGCAGACCCACATCGCTGACCAATCCCGAACTGTTGATCGTCCCGACGCCCGTTAACTCTTCAGGTGAAGCAAGCAGCCCGCCCGTATTCAACGTGCCTTGATCGAAGTGGATCACGCCCGTGCCGTATTCATACCGGCCCGCAACCGTGTTGTAAGCCACTTCCACCGTCCCGCCGTTGGCGATCGTCAGCGTGCCCGTCCCTTCCTGCCCGATGTACAACTCACCGTAGCTTTGCCACAACGAGTTCGCCCCCGTCACGGTCGCCGTGCTTGTTAACCCGGAGGTGGAATCCAGGTAAGCCGTCGCATTGATGACGGTCCCGCCGTCCTCGACAACAAGTGTACCGCTGCCCGCTCGGCCGACATATAGATCGCCGCTGTTGTCCCACGTCGAACCGTTGCCGCTGACCGTCGCCGTGCCGTCCGCGCTCGCGAAGTAACCGAGATAACCCGTGGTCGAAGAAACGCTCAAACCATCCCGGATCGTCAGCGTCCCCGTTCCCTTGTAGCCCGCGCCCATTTCACCGGTGTTACCCGAGGCATCAATATGGATCGTGACATCCTGGTCGGGCAGGCTGTTCAAAACGATATCCCGCTGAAGTCCCGAGCCGGCATCGAATACAAGGTCGATATCACTGACGATCGAACCCGTGTTGATGGTCCCGATCCCCAATAGATCGCTGGAAGAAGCCCGCAACCCGCTGGTATTCAGCACGCCGCCGCCGAATTCAATCGTGCCGTTGCCTTCGCCGTTTTCATCGACGATCGTGTCCTGCGTGACGTTGACGGTGCCGCCGTTGCCGTAGTCCAGCAGGCCCGTCCCCGCCTGACCGATCGTCAAAGAACCGGTGTTATTCCAAGTCGCGTGATACGCGATGATGACCGTACCATCCGAACCTGCCTCCTCGCCAAGATACGCGCCGTTACTGTAGATCACAGCGCCTGGCGCGGTTTGCACCAAACCGCTGCCGGCCCGGCCCACCGTCAACGCATAATCATTGATCCAGATCGTGTCCGTTCCGTTCATCACGACCGTCCCGCTCGATCCCGCTGAACCGCCGACAATACCGGCGCGGTTGTAAACCATGCCCTGGCTATAGATATTCATCGTGCCCGAGCCCGCTCGGCCTACGGTCAGGGTGCCATCGTTATTCCAATGGGTCGCGCTGCCGTTGCCCCGGACCGTGACCGTGCCGTTACCATCAGAGTAGTAGCCGATGTAGCACGAGGTATTGTTCACCGACGCGCCGGATTCGATTGTCAACTCGGCTTCGCCGTAGCGCCCGACGTACAGCGAGTTGGTGTTGTTCCATGTCGAATTAGTCCCGGTCACGGTTGCGGTTCCGCTGCTGCCCGTGTCATACCCGATATAGCCTGTGGTGTTAGCAACATACGCACCGTTACTGATCGTCAGTTCGCCGGTACCTTCATCGCCGACATACAGGCTGTATTGGTTACTCCATGTCGAACCCGGATCGCTGATGCTGACCGTGCCGTTGGAACCCGCCCTGTAGCCGATATACCCGCCCCGGCTGATCACATCGCTTGAGTTGTCGATCGTAAGCGAACCTGTGCCGGTTTCGCCGACCTCAAGGTAATCGCTGCCGGTATCCCATGGGTCCGTAATCCCGGAGCTGGGAGAAACGTCCCCGGTCCGCAAGATACTCGCCTCAACAGTCGACGCATCAAAGCCCGACAGCACCCCCGCACCCGCGGCAACCCCGAGCGCTGCAATCAACCTTATTGTTTTAAATCGAAGCCCCGGATTCAGCGAGTGCGTACGGACAGTGCACAGTAGATCTTGGTGTTGCACAGCATGTCTCTCTTATAAAAGTATAAATATAGTCCAGCCGGAATCCCCGGCTTCACCCCATCGCCTCGGGAATAGCCCCCCGAGTCATATCAGGCCATTCTAAAGCCCAACCGCGGAAATTTCACGTAAAATTAAGGATGTTTTTGAATATAAACCCGATTGACGCCCAATATTGGGTACAAGTTGTGAAGAACCGCACCGTTCAAACGCACGTATCCTTATCCACAGGCCTCAACCGTATCACATGAAAGCTAGAATGACCTCATGAATCAATATCAAACCTGGAACCTTTCGGGCTCATGAACGCGGTTAACAGGAAAAAATGGATCAGAACAATCACGGCGGTGATTGTCTTTACAGTTTTGCTGATCATCTATATCGGGTACATCATCTCGCCGGACGTGGTCTACACCTATCATGGCAACAGCGGCGAAAAGATCGTTGTATACCGCGAACGTGAGATTGATTACGGGGAGTTAAGTTACTACTACATCGTGTTCCAAGGCGGGCGGAAACTCGTTGGGCCGTGCGTCATACTGCCGTACGCGGACCCGGACCTGGAGCCGTTCCACTTCGATGTGGTCACCGCGCCAGGGAATCCGGATGTCGTGGCTATCATTGAAACAGACTACCCGCACATCATTTTGGCGGTTCACGACTTTGCCTCCAGCCAGTCATACCCGGCGCATACCTCGACAACGATTACACGCCAGCAATCAAAACAGATAGGTTACAACCTGATCCAATCACTGCCGCCGTCGGGCAACGACCGTGCATACGTTCTAAGCGGTGAAGCCAGTTCTGATGACTGGGTGAATACAAAGCCAGGGATTCAACAGCATCCTTCAATCTGGTTCGACCTATTACTGAATCGATTCATGTTGATACTCACAATATCCGTCTCGGAAGTCGGCTTCATACTTGCGATTTTCACACTCGCGCCGCTCGCTCTGCTGCTGGGGATTGTTGCGATCTTCATGCTGCTCAATCGACACATACGCATTGAAGCCCGGGGTGTCGCGATAGCTGCCATCATCACCGCGACTTCCCTACTACTCATACATCTATGGGCTTGGGACTGGCAGGTGCACAGGATCGTCGAAAAGATGCGCGACTCATTATTCTACAACCTGATGACATCCATACCGCTGTTGTTGGGTTTACTCGTGCTGGCCGTCGCCTCGCTGCTCAAGCAGCACCGCCCAGGCACTTGCCTCAAATGTGGTTACGACCTGCGGGGTATCACCGACCACCACGGCAATAAACAATGCCCCGAATGCGGCATGTCAAATCCCACGCCCGCACGTTGAACTTCCAACACCAACCCTCTACCATCACATGCCATGAACGAACAAACTTACACCGATGCTGACCGACGAGGGACGCTCTTGATGGTGCGGATCATCTGGTTTGGCCTGGTAATGGGGCAGGTGGCGTTCGGCTTCGTCGCGATCCTGCGTGTGTTGAATATGGAAGCGGGGCAGCAGAACCAGTTGCAGATTCAGATGCTTGCGATCGCGATCGGCGTGTTGATCGGCGCGGTGGGGATCGGTTACTTCGCTCGTAACCAGGCGTACAAACGCCACTGGCAGGGGCATGCCGTGACACCGGCCGGGTTCTTCATGGGTAACCTCATCCTGCTTGCGCTGCTTGAAACCGCGTCATTCGTTTCGCTGGTGATGGTGATGCTCGGCGGGCAGGTGTTCCCGATGGTGCTGCCCGCGGTCGCGTCGCTTGCGATCCAGTGTGCGAACTTCCCGTCCGGCATGCCGATGCAGCAATCACCGCCGGACTTTGCGCAGAATGGGCCGTGACGATCAGGCAAACCGCTACACACGTCAATCTTTTGACCGCTACACGCAGCGGTGCGGTTGCTGTGCTGCAACTGCATGGAAGAGATGTTTTAGCTGTTTTACAGCAGATAACCGGCCAAACGCAGTGGCGGGTCGGCCGGATATTGCTTGCGGATATCGCTGGTGTTGATCGTGGTCTTGCCGTTATGATCCGTGATGGTGACAGCGGTCTAGTGCAACTTATGCCGCACGGCGGGCCGCGCGTCGTCCAGTTAATCCTGCAGAAACTCGCATCGCTGGGCGTACATGTAGAGCAGCAACCCGATCCTGTTGCGCTCTATCCCGAAGCCGAATCGCAAACCGAAGCCGAAGCGCTTTACGCGATCTCGCAGGCCGCAAGCCCCGCAGCGATCGATCGCCTGCTTGCGCAATCCAAAATCTGGGAGCAAGTATTACAGAACGTCGATCGAATCGATCGCGACAAACTCAAACGTGATTCAACGATCCTCGATCAACTGATCGATCCGCCGACCGTTGTCGTCGTCGGCAAACCCAACGTCGGCAAGAGCACACTGACCAACCGTTTGATGGGGCGAACAGTCAGTCTTGTCGCCGACTTACCCGGCACAACGCGCGACTGGGTGGGCGCGATGATCGAACTTGGTGGTATTCATGATGCAGTTGCGGTGCGTTGGATGGACACGCCCGGGCTGCGCGACAGCGATGACAACATCGAACAGCGCGCGATCGTGATTGCGCGTGAGGTGATCGCAAGTGCGAAGGTGTTGATCGCGATGCGCGATCCGGTTACCGACTGGCCGGAGCAGGGGGTATTGCCTCGCGAGCCGGACCTGTGCGTGGTCAACAAGATTGATGAAGAAGCTGATGATTCCAAGTGGGGGGGCGCGTTGACGATCAGCGCACAAACCGGTCGCGGCGTGGATCAACTGCAGCGCGCGATTGTGCGCGTGCTGGGTCTGGACCGGGTCGCGCCCGATGCGCTGTGGGCGTTCAGCCCGAGGCTCCGCGATCATGCGCACGGCCCATAAACACGACAAACCTGCGCGCACCAATGATGGTGGATAACTGCAAGTCTGAAGATGGCGGATTTGACGCCGCGGGTGCTTTCAGCGCAGTGCAACCACAAAGCACTATTCACTACCCACTAATCACTCACAATGGACCTACTCGTTCGGCTTTTCAGCGCCCGGGCCGGCGATGCTGTCTCGCATCGAGGTGTCGGCCTGGATGTTCTTCATCCGGTAGTAGTCCATGATCCCGAGGTTCCCGTTGCGGAACGCTTCGGCCATCGCCTTGGGCACCTCGGCCTCGGCGAGCACGACCAGCGCGCGGTTCTTCGAGACTTCCGCGCGGTATTCCTGTTCCTGCGCAACCGCCATCGCGCGACGTTTCTCTGCTTCGGCCTGGAAGCGGTGCTTGTCGGCCTCGGCCTGATCGCTCTGCAACTTCGCGCCGATGTTGTCGCCCACATCGATGTCGGCGATGTCGATCGAAAGGATTTCAAACGCGGTGCCCGCATCCAGTCCCTTAGCCAGCACGACCTTTGAAATCTTATCCGGGTTCTCGAGCACGGCCTTGTGTGATGAAGACGAACCGATCGTCGTGACGATGCCTTCGCCGACACGCGCGATGATGGTTTCTTCTGTTGCACCACCGATCAGGCGTGCGAGGTTGGCGCGGACGGTGACGCGGGCACGTGCACGCAACTGGATGCCGTCTTGCGCGACGGCGTCGATGGTGTTGCGGCCGCCGCCTGCATGCGGGCAGTCGATGACCTTCGGGTTAACGGATGTCTGCACGGCGTCGAGGATATCGCGGCCGGCGAGGTCGATCGCACAGGCGGTGTCCCATGCAAGGTCGATCTTCGCGCGGTCGGCGGCGATCAACGCGTTGACGACGCGCGGCACGTTACCGCGGGCGAGGTAGTGTGTTTCCAACTGATCGGATGAGATGTGCAGGCCGGCCTTCACCGCCTGGATGCGCGAGAGCACGATCACGCGCGGGTTCACCTTCCTGAACCACATCCCGACGAGGTTGAACATGGAAACCGATGCGCTGGACAACTTCGCCTGGAACCACAATCCCAGGAAACGCATCATGAAGCCGAGGATGATGAGGATGAATAGTGCAGCAAAAATACCAAGGACTGCAAGGATAACACCCGTGATATCTGCAAGTGTCAGCATCGGAGTGAGCGAGTTCATGGCGGTCCCTCTAGAACTAGATGAAGTTTGACCCCAACATGATGCCCGATTGTGGCCTCATACACAAGTGAATGTGTCCGGGATGTCCCTGAAGTGGGGAGCGATTGGTGCATTTCTCCCGTAGATGTGGATGATTTGACGCTTCTGCCGGCGTGGACATCAACGCCTGGTACGTGGATCGAGCAAATGCCTGATTCTCACTTGCAGACTACCGGCTTTAACAGGCATACGGATATCGCGCGTTGCCGTTATAATCTGCGGCGAACAAGGCAGCTATCTGAATCTAGAAGGAACAGCATATGCGAGCGATCGTGACCGGGCAGGTCGGGATGGACAAGAAGGAGTACCTGCAGAAGGTGGTGGATTTTGCGGGTCAGCAGGGGGAGCGGATCGACCTGTACAACGTCGGCGACATGATGTACGCCGAGAGCCCGGACGTGAAGGCCGGGCGGATCCTGGACCTGCAACTGAGCCGGCTCAATTCGCTGCGTCGTGCGGCGTTCAAGGATGTGATCCGCGATTCGGAGGGCAAGGAAAACATCATCGTCAACACCCACGCGACGTTCCGCTGGCGGCACGGGTTGTTCAGCGCGTTCGACTTCGACCAGATCGAAGCGATGAACCCGGACGTGTTGATCTGCCTGCTGGATAACATCGAAGTCGTTGCCGAACGATTGCACCGCGATCACGTTTCCGATGCGACGCTCAAGGACCTGATGGTCTGGCGTGAAGAAGAAATCATGGCGACGGAGCTGCTGGCTCAGGCGCTGAAGATCCCGAACCGTTTTTATGTCCTGTCGCGCGGCCGGCACAAGGACACTTACGAGACGGCTTACCGCTTGATCTGTCGGCCTGACATGAAGACGGTGTATCCGTCGTTCCCGATGACGCACGTGGTTGGTTTGCCGGAGACGCTCAAGGAGATCGATGCGTTCCGCGCAGAACTCGCCAAGCACTTCATCGCGTTCGACCCGGCGGATGTGGATGAGAAGATCCTGCTGGATGCCGCGATCGCCGCGGCGAAGGAAGGCAAGGAATTCGTCGAACTCGATCCGGGTTCGTTCTCGGGCGGCAAGGATAAGATCCGCGTGTCGGTCAAGCAGGTGCTTGATATCGCAGGTGACGTGGACGGCCAGATCTATTCGCGCGACTTCAAGATGGTGCGCCAAAGCGACATGATCGTTTCGCTCGTGCCTGAACTGCCTGACGGGATGCCCGGTTTATCCAGCGGCGTCGAGCGCGAACTGCACCACGCCTTCGAGCACGGCCGCGAGGTGTACGTCGTCTGGAAACCCAAACGATCACCCAGCCCGTTCATCACCGAGACCGCGACACAGGTCTTCAAGAGCACCGAAGAAGCGTTGCAATACTTCGATAAACAGGGGATGTTCTCGCAAGCGAACCTGTTCGGGGCGTGAGTGGGTGGTTGGTGATTAGTGGTTAGTGGTTAGTGGTTAGTGGTTAGTGGTTAGTGGTTAGTGGTTAGTGATTAGTGATTAGTGGTTAGTGATTAGAGGTTGGTGGGGGGTATGTTGAATGTTATTCTTTGTTAGCCGCATTGCGACGCAATGCAGGCAGATGTTACACGCACGTTCATCTGTTACACGCACGTTCATCTCCGGTCCCTTTTCCCCGTGGTTGCCCCCGGTTGCCCCCGGTTGGTTAGGATGAAAGCGGGGTGGATTGTGCATGAAGATGGATTGTTGTAGGTCGATTAATCACTTTTTGTCGTGCTTATAACACTGAGCAGTTAATACGCTACGGCCCTCACCCCAGCCCCCCCCCGGAAGTCTCCCGAGGGGAGAGGGAGTAAGTGGTCCGGACCTTCGCTTCGCTCAGGACCGGCGTTGGGGGGAGGAAAAGCTTGAAAACAGGAAATTGGGAAAGCTGGAAATAGGAAAAGCCATTAGCCTTTAGCGATTAGCCATTAGCAATACAATTCCCTACACCCTACACCCCATCATCCAATCAGCGCCTCGTATTGATCGGCGGTTGCGCCGTCGAGGCAGGCTTGGATGATTTGTTTGCCGTGCTTGTTCAGGTCGGGGTTGTTTAAGAACGGCGTGAGTTGTTCGTTGAAGAATGACTGTAGGATCTTGGCGCCGGCGTCGTAGCCGTCTTCGCCGACTTCGGGTTGGGTTTCGACGCGCAGGAACCATTGGCTGATTTCGCTGCCTTCGACCTGCATGCTGTTGGGCGCGTAACCGAGCAGTGGGCAGCGTGTGGGGCTGATGCGGTCCGGCGGGAACACGGCGGAGCCGCGTCGTGCGAGGTATTCGCGGACGATCCATTGCGGGGCGAAGCTGGTTTTCCAGCAGCCGATGTGCTGGTTGGGCAGCAGGACGAAGAGTGTGTCGCCGGTCTTCATGAACTGATCGAGCAGGAGGTTTGCCTGGTCGACGGCGCGTCCTGTTGCGAATGGCCAGTAGCTGCCGACGCCTTCGCTGGTCATGCCGCCGGTGTCGACGATGGAGGGGTTGGCGTGGCCGCGCGGCGCGACGAGACGCCAGAGCCAGGCAAGCGGCGCGGGCAGGATGTTGAGCATGCCGAGGATGCCGTAGCTTGGCTTCTCGCGTGTGCATGGTGGTGTACGCACGCCGAAGCTTCGCACATCAATGGTGACGGGCTTGCTGACGATGTTGGGATAATCCTTACGCGGGACGATGACGCGCGGGTTGGGGCAAGGGGTTTTCTCATCGTCCATGATGTGGTCCCAGATCAGCGCGGTGGCGTCCGGCGCGGCGTCGATGTTCAGGAACAACAACGGGTCCGGAGGCGAGATGGTCATCGCTTCGAGGTGCGGGTCCGTGCCGTAGCGTGTGATGTGGTTGACGCGCAGGAACCATGCGTTTTCCGCGTCGAAGAGCGTGAGTTTGCCGACTTCGGGTTTCTGGTAATCAGGATGACACAGCGCCATGTCATCGGTCACCGGATGCAAAGCACAGCCGCGCGGGATGGTAAGGTGTCGCGAGTCACCGTTGACGGTGTTGGTGCCGAGTCGGAGTCGGCCGTCCGGTTCGCGGTGCATCTGTTCGAGCATTTCGCTCTTGCCGCCGCCGGATGCGCCTTCGTGCATGATGGTGCAGACGTTGTCGTACGGTGTGATGACCTGGACGGTGGAGCAGTGTGCGGTGATCCAGCCTTCCTGTTCGCCGCGCGTCAGCAGCACGCCGTACATACCTTTCTTGGCGGACGGCCCGGGGTAGAGGTTGTAGCTGAACAGTTCGTGCAGCGGCTCGCGTCGGTTGTGCACGACGACCTGCTTGCCGTCGAAGTGTGAATGACGGAAGGGCGGCGCGACGTAGACGATGGCTTCGTGGTAGAAGTCTTCATCGACTTCTTCAAGCGGGATGATGCCCTGGAGCATGGCCAGGCCCAGCGCGAAGGAAGCGGCGTTGGCGGGGCAGATAGCGACGGCGGAGGTGCCTTTGCCTTCAAGCCCGACATTGAAGAAGAAGCAGGCGAGGTCCTGCGTCTTGAGCCAGTCGAAGGTTTGCTGACGAACGTCTTCCCACTTCATATCGGGGAAGCGGCTTTCCCACTTGGCTTTGCCGGTCGGTCGATCGTCAGCGATGACCATGCAGTCGGGGTCGCGCCGTCGCATGTAGGCTTCGACGTAGTTGGCGCTGATGCCGTTGCGTACGCGGTTGACTTTCATCTCTTCAACGAAGCCTTTGCCGGGCACATCGTAGCCGACGGTGTAGACGCCACGCGGATCGGTCTGGCCTTCGGGGACGGCAAGTTTGATGAGCTCTTCAACGCTGCCGACGAATGTGACGGACTTGGCCTCGGCGAGGACGTTCTCCGCGGAGCGCGAGAGGGTGACGTTGGGCATCGTGATCACGGCCATGGTGTAAGACCCTTTTATGTAGTGATTTCCGCCCCGGGCCGACAAGCGCGGCCGCGGTGAGTGGTTTAAGCCATTTGGGCTATTGTAGCACGTGTCGCGGGTAAAGTGTTGTTATGCTTATATTTAATTAGTGATAAAGAGAGTTGTTTTACCGGTTTGGGATTTCTTGTGGGGTAGTGGTTGGTGATTAGGTGTTTATGATTGTTGTTCTTTAATAGCCGCATTGCGACGCAATGCGCGCGGGTTGTGTTTGTTTATCAATGGTAAGCAACCCCACGTGGAACAGTGGGTTTGTGGTTGGTTGACGTAATGAACCCGGCCCTCACCCCGGCCCTCTCCCGGGGGGAGAGGGGGTAAGAGGCCCGGACCTTCGCTGCGCTCAGGACCGGCGTTGGGGGGAGGGGAGCCATTAGCTATTAGCCGTTAGCCCAAATCCAAAATCATCAATCCCAAATCATAAATACAATTCCCCACACCCCACACCCCACACCCCACACCCCACACCCCACACCCCACACCCCAACTACAACTTTGCGACTTCTTCTAAGAGTAGCGCGTGGGTTTTGCAGCCCAGGGCGAAGCGGTCTAAGCCGAAGCATTCGTCGGGGGAGTGGATGCTGTCGTCGTTTAGGCCGAAGCCGATGAGCAGGGTGTCGAGGCCTAGCTGTTGTTTGAACTCGGCGATGATCGGGATGGTTGCGCCGTCGCGGACGAGAACGGGCGGTCGTCCCTTGGCGTTTTCGATGGCGCGGCCTGCTGCGGCGATGTAAGGTGAATCGATCGAGACGGCGACGGGGTAGGCTTCGCCGTGCTGTTCGATTTTCCATCGGCAGCCGGCGACGTCCTGCGACTTGAGCCAGTCGATGAATTGCTTGGCGACCTTCTTCGGGTCCATGTTCGCGGGGATGCGGAAGCTGACCTTCGCGCCGGCGAAACTTGGGATAACCGTCTTGGCGCCTTCGCCCATGTATCCGCCATAGATGCCGTTGACATCGCAACTCGGTCGAGCCCAGCGCCGTTCGAGTGTTGTGAAACCCGCTTCGCCGAAGGGCGTTGCGCCGATGGGGTTGAGGAACAGTTCATCCTTGAAGCCGAGGTCCGCCCAGCGTTTGGTTTCGACCGGATCGAGCGGGGCGACGTCATCGTAGAAGCCGGGGATGGTGATGCGGTTATCGTCGCCGAAGAGTTTGGCGAGTGTGCGAGGCAGGAGCGTGGCGGGGTTGGCGAGTGTTCCGCCGTAGACGCCGGAGTGCAGGTCTCGGTTGGGCCCGTACAGTTTGATGTCGAAGTAGACCAGGCCGCGCATGGCGTAGGTGATGGCGGGTGTGTCGGGGTCCCACATGGTGGTGTCGCTTACGACGACGACATCGGCTTTGAGCTGGTCGTGGTATTCCTTGAGGAAGCCGGGCAGTCCGACGCTGCCGCACTCTTCTTCACCTTCGATCATGACGGTGACGTGGCATGGGAGTTTGCGTCCGGCTTTCTTGTAAGCGCGCAATGCTTCGAGGAAGCAGGCGACCTGGCCCTTATCATCGGAGGAACCGCGGGCGTAGAGCTTGCCATCACGGATAGTGGGCTCGAACGGGCCGGTGGTCCATTTGTCGAGCGGGTCCGGGGGCTGTACATCGTAGTGGCCGTAGAACAGGATGCGTTTGGCATTGGGGTTTTCGACATCGTCATCGGTGGTCTTGGCGAGGACGACGGGGTGGCCGGCGGTCTGGCAGACCTCGGCGTCGAGGCCGGACTGTTTGATGTGATCGGCGACCCAGTTGGCGGCGGCGTTGATGTGCTGCTTATAGGCGGGGTCGGTGCTGACGCTGGGGATTTTCAGTAGATCGCAAAGCCGCTGGACGGCGGCGTCATGGTCGTTTTCGAGTATGGTCAGGATCGGGTGGTCACTCATGGGTTACTCTGGGTTTCCGGGGTCTTGGTTGGTCTGGATCTGTACCTGTCCGTCTTGGATGCGGACGGGGTAGGTTTTTAGTATCTGCTCATCATAGGGATCATCTATGTTTTTGCCTGTCTTGATGTTGTAGGTCCAGCCGTGGAAGGGGCATGTGAGGATCAGGCCGGTGCGTTCGCCCTCATCGAGGGGCCTGCCGGCGTGGGGGCAGCGGTTTTCGAAGGCGAAAAAAGAGCCGTCGTTGTTGACCAGAACGACCGGTTCGTTTCCAATGGTCAGACATGTGTGCGAGCCGGGCTCGAAGCGATCAGTGGGCCCCATAATTTTCCAAAGTTTATTAGGCATGTTTGCTAACCGATATAACGTTTGAGTTTATAGTTTAGCGTAGATCAAGAGAGTGCAAGGAATTGAGGCAATAAGATAGTATTGTCGGAACGCGGATCGGTTTTTCGCTATACTACCGCCGACCTTGCTGTACACGTGCCTTGCGTAGTTGTTACGGGCACGGGTTGGAAAGCGTAACCCCCTGATGATTAGGAGACTACCGTGACACAGGCCAATCAGGCTGCGGGCGTGGTGAACACAAGCCATAAGAAACTCATTGACTGGGTCGACCAGATCGCCCAGCTTACCAAGCCGGATAAGGTGTATTGGTGCGACGGCTCGACGGAAGAATACCAGGCGATGCTCGACCTGATGGTCGAAGGGGGGACCGCTGAATGGCTGTCTCAAGACAAGAAGCCCAACAGCGTATTGATCCGCTCCGACCCGGCGGACGTGGCCCGCGTCGAAGACCGCACGTTCATCTGCTGCGAGAAGGAAGAAGACGCCGGCCCGACGAACAACTGGAAAGCGCCGGACGAGATGAAGTCGATCCTCATGCCGCTGTTCGACGGCTGCATGAAGGGCCGGACGATGTATGTCATCCCGTACTCGATGGGCCCGGTCGGTTCGCCGATCGCTCACATCGGTGTGGAGCTGACGGATAGCGCGTACGTCGTCGCGAACATGCACATCATGACGCGCGTGGGTCAGAGCGTGCTGGATGTGTTGGGTGATGCCGGCGTGTTCGTGCCTTGCGTGCACACCGTCGGTTCGCCGCTTAAGCCGGGACAGAAGGATGTACCCTGGCCTTGCAACGCGGACAACAAGTACATCACGCACTTCCCCGAAACCAAGGAAATCTGGAGCTTCGGCTCGGGCTACGGCGGCAACGCGCTGCTCGGTAAGAAGTGCTTCGCTCTGCGTATCGCTTCGATCATGGCCAAGGAGCAGGGCTGGATGGCTGAGCACATGCTCATCCTCAAACTCACGAGCCCCGAAGGCAAGGTCAAGTACATCGCCGCCGCGTTCCCGAGTGCCTGCGGCAAGACGAACCTGGCCATGATGAACCCGACGCTGGACGGCTGGAAGGTCGAGACCGTCGGCGACGACATCGCCTGGATGAAGTTCGGCAAGGACGGCAAGCTCTACGCGATCAACCCCGAAGCCGGTTTCTTCGGCGTCGCGCCGGGCACCAACTACGCCTCGAACCCCAACGCGATGGAATCGCTGAAGAAGAACGCCATCTTCACCAACGTCGCCAAGACCGACGACGGCGATGTCTGGTGGGAAGAGATCGACGGCCCGACGCCCGATCACCTGATCGACTGGCACGGCAACGACTGGAAGCCCGGCACGGATGTCAAGGCCGCGCACCCCAACGCCCGCTTCACCGCGCGTGCGGATCAGTGCCCGGTCATCGCGCCGAACTGGGAAGACCCGGCCGGTGTGCCGATCGACGCGATCCTGTTCGGCGGGCGACGTGCGAGCACGCAGCCGCTGGCGATGGAAGCGTTCAGTTGGACGCACGGCACGTTCCTCGGCTCGGTGATGGCCAGTGAAAAGACCGCCGCCGCCGCCGGTGGATTAGGTCAGTTGCGTTTCGACCCGATGGCGATGCTGCCGTTCTGTGGCTACAACATGGGCGACTACTGGCAACACTGGCTGAACATGGCGAAGAAAGACGGCGCCAAGATGCCGAAGGTCTTCTACGTCAACTGGTTCCGCAAGAGCCCCGAAGGCAAATGGCTCTGGCCCGGCTTCGGCGACAACAGCCGCATCCTCAAGTGGGTCTGCGACCGCGTCGACGGCAAGGGCGACGTCGTCAAAACAGCGATCGGTAACCTGCCCACACCCGACAGCCTGGACCTCGACGGTCTGGACATCGATGATGAAGACCTCAAGCAGTTGCTAGCCGTCGACAACAAGGAATGGCTGGAAGTCATCCCCGCGATGCGCGAACACTACGCGAAGTTCGGCAGCAAACTGCCGAAGGCGCTCGCTGATGAGTTGGATGCGTTGGAAGCGCGTCTGAAGGGGTAAACCCTTAGATAAAAAATTCTAAATCAACAAACCCACGTTCATTTGAGCGTGGGTTTTTCTTTTAACGTGTTGTTTAACACAGTTGTATTTTTATTTATAGCACTATTACGCACGTCGATTGTGATTTGATGAATCATTAACTTGTACGGGAATGTTTTGGATTATCTGTCCGAATGTATTGCAACCCGAAGGTCTGTAGTTTATCTTGCCCATATTGACTCGGGGATCACAGGGGACACTTTCACCACTAACTGGTAGATCGGGGAAAACAACATGCAGAAACGATCAGGGTCCATCAGCTCGCCGCTGCGAGGTTATGTTGCGCGCTTGTTCAATCGGGATATGGCAAGGAGCAAACGTTCAGCTAGCAGCGATGCTGTGCTGACACGGGATATGGAAGTCTTGCCGATGCTGGAATCGCTTGAACAGCGCGTCCTGCTGTCCGCATCCTACGGCCCGGAATTGCTTCAACTAAGCGCGTCGTCCGATTCGCAGGACACCCCGACCGTGGATGTTGCGAAGTTTGCGAGCCAGTCGCTGAGCGTCAGCAACATCAAGTGGCATGGCGAGCAGGTCGATGCCGTGCAGTACGAATGGATCGTGCGCTACAGCGTGGATGAACATTTAAGCGATGCAGATCTGAACGCGTTAGCCGAAAGTCTTTCTCCGTTCGCAGAGATCGAGAACATGTATGCCGAAGGCTTCGGCATCCTCACCGCCCCGTTCCCGAAGATGAAGGGCTGGCAGCTGAACCGTTGGGCGAAGACACAGGACATGGTTGCGTATCTGGAGCCGAATTTTGTGGGGACGCTGGCCGATACTACTCCGGATGATCCGGGATATTACGGGATGTGGGGTTTGGATAATAGTTATCAAACCTTATATGACTGGGATTCGAGTACGTCAACATTTTTGACTACAGAAACGAATTATGGGGTGGCCGATTCAGGTATCGATGCTTCTGGCGTATGGTATGCAGATGTTGATGAGGGCACTGTTACCACGGGATCTTATTCTGTTGTTGTACCCGTATTTGATTCAGGCATTGATTATACACACCCAGATCTGTACATGAACATTTGGATTAATCAGGGAGAAATCCCCGAGGACGCTCGGATCGGCGGAGACTACGCTATTAGTGATGTAGATGGTGATGGTCTTATTACTTTTTATGATTTAAATCATACCAGTAATGCAACTAACGCCTATGTCGCACCACTCATAGCTCATGATAATGGTAACGGATACATTGATGGTGGCGACCTCCTCAATGATACATATGGTTGGGAAGTCGGTGGCGATGACGATGAGAATGGGCTGACGGACGACATTATTGGTTGGAACTATATATCCAACACGAATGATCCGATGGATGATCTCTTTCATGGCACGCATGTGGCGGGAACGATTGGCGCCATGGGTAACAATGGATTGGGTATCACAGGCGTCAACTGGAGTGTTCAATTAATGCCAGTGAAGATCATTGGCTCAGATGGCTACGTGGCTGTGTCGGGTGTTGTTGATGCATTAGATTGTATAACAGATCTGAAGAATGTGGGGGGGGACAATATTGTTGCCGTCAATCATAGTTGGGATGTGAATGGTTCAGATTCAGTAGGACTTTATGATGCGTTCATGGATATATCGGATGAGGATATCCTGCAGATAATCTGCGCCCACAATTATACTTGGGACCTAGAAAATTTCCCGCTATACCCCGCGGTATTTTCTTTCGACAATATAATTACAGTTGCTGCGGTTGATTCATCTAATGAAATTGCGTACTTCTCCAATTACGGCTACATATCGGTTGATCTGGGTGCGCCTGGTGTATCTATACTTAGTACGACTCCGGTTCAATCTACAGCATCGATGATTAGCAAAGGTAAATCATCCTATTATGATCTGAATAATGGTACGTCTATGGCAACACCACACGTGACCGGTGTGGCGGCTTTGTTGGCGGCTTTTGATCCCAATGCCAGCGCATCTGATATTAAATCGGCGATATTGTATGGCGGTGTTCCAACAGCAAGCCTGTCTGGCTTAACTGTTACAGGACGTCGCTTAAATGCATATAGAGCGATGCAAGCTTTGACGGGAAATGGACCTTATGTTGAGTCAATTAGCCCGGGTATGCTTACTCCAACCACCGATACTATCACGATTAACTTTACACAGAACATCCTAGGCTCCTCAATCATACCGGCAAACTTTTCACTCATCACTGACGGTGTTGACAACATATTTGGCACGGTTGATGACCAGACTATTGCCATATCCTCAACTGAGTTGCCTCAACCTCAGACTACGAGTGATCAGGTAGCCATTTCATTCTCTTCAGACCTACCAGCGGAGACGTATCGCTTGAAACTGGTTGGTAAAGGAAGCACACCGTTACGCAACACTTCTAATGTGGCTATCGAAGTCGGGACTGACTATGTATATGAGTTTACATTGGTGGAATCGGATTTTAGCGAACAAAACGATAACATCGACGATGCAACATTAACCGGCATAAGTGGATCAGGAACATATATCGCAGATGGCTATATTGGTGATGGTCAGATTGTCGGTAAACGTAGTGATGTTGATATATTTAAGGTTTATGTGAATCAGGGCGGAAGCATCTCAGCTGCAATAGAAGCAAGTACTGGTTCAGAATTAGATTCCTATTTACGCGTATTTGACGCTTCTGGGAATGAGATTGCGGAAAATGATGACTGGGAAGTATTCGATAGCAACCTTAAGTATACCGTCGCAACTGCCGGATATTATTACATTGGTGTGTCGGGTCGCGGTAATCATAACTACCATGCTGCAAATCAATACCAATTATACTCGCGTTTTGCAGGATCAACCGGTGCATATAAGTTGACAATTGAGGTTGATGACGCTCCGTCCCCTACGACCGCGATATGTGGCTCTGTGTGGCATGATATTGATGGCAATGGCGATAATAATGATGGCGCGGGTGGGCTATCTGGCTGGAGGGTATTCATTGATTCAATAGCGAATGGTCTGTTCGACGAGGAGTCCGAACAGTCTGTAGTCACGGATCAGAATGGTGAATATATGCTTGAGGATACCGGTGTGGGTACGTTTACCGTGCTTGCAGTTTCACCGTCTGGATGGGGTCAAACCTCAGCGGCTCATTCATCGATCTCTGTTGGTCAGGGTCAGACTGTTACAGATGTAGACTTTGGTGGTAGGATTACTGGCTCGACGATCACCGTCGATTCAACACTTGATCTTGATTCGGAACGATACACACAGGCTGGTGATATATCACTCAGATCGGCTATCAAGCTATCCAATTTGTATCCGGAAGCCAATACGATTGTGTTTAGTACGACTTTCGCTGAACCTGTGGTTGACGTAAACAAGGCTAAACTGAATCCGGTAACAACTGGGCAGACGCTCAGTATTCAGGGGCCGAGTTCAGGTGACTTTACAATCCGTGTTGCAGGTGCGTATCTCGGTACCACAGCTGTAGATCATTTTTTGGAAACAAAAACTGATTCAACCTTATCAATTACTAATCTAACAATTGATGGCGAATATTTATCAAGCATATCAGCAGAATATATACTCGATACTGTTATATTTGCAATGGGTTCACTAGATATTGATGATGTAACTATTAGTAATTTTGAAGGTGGAGCAGTAGCAGTTGGAGGTGATCTAGAGTTAAGTAATTCAGTACTATTGGACAACGACGGAACTGCACTGCGGACATGGTCCACAAACGCGCTTATTGAAAATTGTGCCTTGTCCGGAAATGTACGGGGGATATTGAATAGTGGTAATCTCACCGTGGCGAATTCCACTATTTCTGATCATTACACAACAGAGGAAACCGGCAGTGGTATTTCGAATAGCGGCGGTACTTTGACTGTAGTTAATTCAACAATAACGAATAATCATTCTGACATTGATGGTACCGAATCAGGTTTAGGTGCCGGGATTGAAGTGACAGGCGGTACGGTGACGCTTCAAAACACAATCGTTGCTGGTAATACATCCGGCACTAGCAGTACTGCGGATGATGTTGCAGGCGTCTTCAGTATGGATAGCTCCCACAACCTGATCAGTGTCATCGACGGTTCGACTTATCTGGATGAAGAAAACTCCTTGTGGGGTACGTTACTTGGTGGTGGCAGTCAACTCGATCCTGGGTTAGAAGACACACCGAACTCAGATGGGACGTATGCTCTTGAATATGGCAGTCCGGCGATTGATGCGGGTAGCAATAGTGAGGCGACTACGGCCGGGCTGACCACCGATCAGCGTGGTGAAGAGCGGTTCGCCTACGGTACCGCATCGGGTTCGAGGCAGGTGGACATCGGGGCGTATGAGTGGCAGCCGACGGTTATCACTGTTGATGAAAACGGCGCCGGCACGACCGCCAATGGTACAACCAGCATCCGTGAAGCGTTAGCGGAAGCAGAGGTTTCTCAGCCCGCAACCCTGACCGTGATCGAATTCGGTGCTGGATTTACTAATCCCACAGTGTATTTGGGTGCGACCGGCGAGCTTGAAATCAACAGCGATGTCAAGATTCTTGGGGCCACTGCGAGTGGTGGATCGGTAATTTTCGATGGGCAGAGTGGTTCCGGGGGTACCGAGCGTATCTTTAATGTGGCTTCCGGTGTGGATGCCGCGATCCATGATGTGGTGATGCAGTACGGCACGGCAAGTGCCGGCGGGGGGCTTCAGAATGCCGGGACGTTATTGCTGGATGATGTGACCGTTCAGAATAATGTTGCATCGTCGACGTTCGGCGGCGGTATCTACAACACAAGCACTGGTGTCCTGACTGTGCAGGACAGCTTGTTTGTCAGCAACGATGCGATTGTCGGTGGCGGTATCGCTAATGACGGTGATATGATCATCGAACGCACGATGATGTGGTTTAACACATCAGACGCGGGTGGTGCCATAGCGAACACAGCAACTGGAAGTATGGAGCTCATTGATTCGACCGTTGCATATAATACGAGCGATGGTGGTGGAGGGGGTGTTTTCACCGTGGGTGAGATGACCCTCAAGAATTCCACGATTTCGACAAACTCAGCCGATGGCGCTGGCGGTGGTGTTTATCAGAGCTCTGGTACACTTGAAGTTATTAATGCAACGATCACGTTGAACCACTCTGATGCGGACAATAATTCACCCGGAGATACCGGCGGCGGGATATATAGGTCTAGTGCCAGCACGTCGACTCATCTCTATAACAGCATTGTGTTTGATAATGATCGTGGAACCAACTCGCCGGTCGACGACGACCTGTCCGGCACGTTTGATTCCGGCAGCCTGAATAACCTGATCGGCGTGTTCAGCACCGGCAGTGGTATCTCAGACGGTGTTAACGGCAACATGGTCGGCACGGGCTATGATCCGAACCTGGGTTCGCTGACATCAAATGGCGGACCGACGCTGACTCATGCATTGCAATCCGGCAGCGCGGCGATCGATGCGGGTACTAATACCATCGATACTACCAGCATTATTGACATTCTTGGCGATTGGGATCAGCGCGGTGATACATATAGCCGTATTGTCAATGGTGGTGATGACGATACGGTGGATATCGGTGCATATGAGTATGTACCGGCGTAAGCAGTAAATTAAGATATTCGTACTATTAATCCGGAGCCCACGTTGATACAACGCGGGCTTCTTTTATTATGTCGGGTGTAGAAGGCAGCGTCGGTTACACACAAAGTGCAAGAATAAGCTGGGTGCCATATGGAAGAAAACGGTTTGAATCTGAGAACGCTTCGGGATGCGAATGTGAAGCGGTGTGAGCAGTCGTTTGGCAGTTGTCGTGACTGGTCGCCGGCGGACTGGTCGAATGCGATGGCGGGGGAGGCGGGGGAGTTGGTCGAGCTGCTTTTGCCATTGGTCGCGAAGACCGGCGGGGTATGCAACCTGACCAAGAAGCTTCAGCGAGGGACCGATGAGATTGACCTTGAAGAGATCGGCAAAGAGATCGCGGACGTGGTGATCTATGCCGATCTGTTGTCGCATCGATTGGGGATCGACCTTTCGGATGCGGTGCGTGCGAAGTTCGATGAGGTGTCACAGCGCGTGGGTAGTGAGATACGATTGGGTGATTGCGAGTGAAGGTTAGCTTGCATTAGCCTTTAATATCAAGCGTGGGAGACCTTCGGTCGGCCATCACGGCGGGGTCGGGAGACCCGCCCCGAGCGCAGGTGCATGAGTAACAACTAACTCACGCGTCGGCTTTCTTCCGCTGGGCGATCTGTTCGCGGATTTCGTGGCTGCGTTGTTCGGTCAGGTCGTAACCGAGCATGATGATGATGGCGATGAGGGTGCCCAGGGCCGGTAGGATGATGTACGCCAGTCGCATGCCGGTCATAGCTTCGGGGGTCTGCGTGGCGGCTCCCGAGTCGAAGCCGACCCACTTCATGATCAATCCACCGCCGAGGCCGGCGATGGCGAAGCCGAACTTGACCATCCACCAGTAGACCGCGCCGAACGCGCCTTCACGTCGAGCGCCGGTGTTCAGTTCGTCCAGGTCGCAGACGTCGGCGGTCATCGACATCATCAGTGTGAAGAGGCTGCCGATGCCGAAGGAGAACAGCGGCAGGGGCAGGAACAGCAGCCAGGGATTGTTCGGATTGAAGCACCACCAGAAGCTGATGTACCCGATGACGGACAGCGACTGCGAGATGATGAAGGCGATTTTTTTGCCGAACCTTCCTGACAGGTAGGTAACGATGGGGATGGCGAGGAAGGCGGTCGTCAGAGCACCGACGCAGCCGAACCACGTGGGCCACATAGCTGAACCCTCCGGCCCGGTGACGCCGTGGAACATGTAGTGGACGATGATGAAGAAGGAGAAGCCGGCGACGGTGTTGAAAGCGTTGAACACGAAGAACGTCGCGAGGCATAACCGAACAAACGGCATGCATCGGAAGGTCGCGCCGAAGCCTTTGAACAGGCTCGCCAAGCTGTCGCCCGCTTTACGCAGCGAAAGCTCTTCCTGTGTGCTCGGGTCAACGGGCTGGGTCTTGCAGAACAGGGCGGGCATCATCGCCATGATCATGCAACCGAGGCCGACCCAGATCGCGAGGTTGCGAGCCCCCGCGACCGCGTCGGGGTAGATGCGCTGGTCATAGAGGATGACCCAGAACCAGGGGACGATGACCCAGGCCCATTGGCCGATCCACTGAGCGACGGCCATAAGGCGCGTGCGTTCGTGGAAGTCGTCGCTCATCTCGTATCCCATCGCGACGTAAGGCGTGGCGAAGATGGTGAGGCCGAGATAGAAGACGAAAGAAAGCAACAGGAAGTAGGTGAAGTTGTAATACATCGGGTACAAATCGCTGTCTTTGAGATTCAACTTCTCCATCAGGGAGCGGAACCATTCGCCGACTTCGGGATCGGGATTTAATTGCCACATAAAGATGTATGACAAGCCTGCGACGATCGCGCCGATGAAGATGTAAGGGCGGCGTCGACCCCAGCGTGACTTGGTGTTGTCCGAGATGTAGCCCATCACCGGGTCGGTCAGCGCATCCGATAGGCGGGGCAGGAAAAAGAGGATGCCCCATAGCACCGTGTTCATGCCCAGGCTTTGAACGAGCACGACCATGAAGATGCCCAGCGCGGCGGGGAACATCTGGTTACCGAGCATGCCCAGGCCGTAGGCGGATTTTTGAAGTAGGGGAACGCGAGACCGGCTCGCGGGCGTTGACGATGGCGTAGACAACGTTAGCTCCTGGACGTGATTGCCGAATGAAACCAACGCGGATATTAGTCGATCTGAATTCACAGTACCAGCTTAAACGCAGTGGTTTGTCGCTTGTTATAAAGACTGTTTTGGTGTTGTGGCGTGATCGATCGCGTTTTCGTTATGCAAGAATTGCACGGCAAGAGATGAAACATTGTTACTGGAAGCGAATAGTATGATGGGTGCCACACTTTGACTCCGCAGAAGCAACGTGTGCAAGTACCAGCACACCTTGTCGCTGCGCGATCAAGATGTGGCACCCGATCCCTCATAAGTGGGTCTACACCAAGTAAGTAGAGGGCGAAACCGTTTCGAGAAACATTGATACATGTTTGAAGCTCGATTGTGTTATGTGTAACAGATCGGTTCTGTGTTACAAGACGTCAAGGCGTTTGATTGTGTGTGGCTGGCGCGCGAGCCGGCGGTTCGCGGTTATTATGGATTGATGTACGGCGCAACCGGTGTCACGTCTTGATCGCGTTTGGTCGCTTACTGATCTTTGATGTAGTACATCAGGGCGCGGAACTTCTCGGAGTTTTCGAGGGAGGCGTCCTGCACTTCAAGGTGGCCCCACGCGCCGTGGTTGCCGGGGTGGTCGACGTAGTTGAAGGGGCAGACGAGGTCGGCGCCGGCCTGTTCAAAAGCGTCGAGGTTTTGCAGGTACGCGCTGAACATCCTGGGCATGTACTGCATATCCAGCAGCGCCTGTTCGTAAGGCACGTGTCGGTTGTCGTCGGCGTAGTGCTGACCTCCCTCGTAACCGATGAAGCGGATGTTTCGGCCGAGTTCGTCGGAGAGTTTCGCGGCCAGGCTGCCGTGCTTCTGGTAGAAGACGGCTGACTTCTGCGGGATCGCGCGATTGATCGCATCGAGCAGGATCTGCTGGGCTGTGGTGTTCTCGTCGAAGTCTGCGCCGTCTTCGCCGAAGTAGGCGGCGCAGGAGATCGCATCGAGTTGGCCGTTCAATCGGTTGGCAAGGTTCTGGGTGACCCAGACGTTTGCCTCCTGGCCTGCGGCGACGCGCACGAGCCGGTCCTCTTCGCCGTAGAACGTGTGTTCCCAGATACTGAACGTGTTGGAGACGCGGTCGGCCCAGAAGTCGAACCATTCATCGGAAAAACTCGATCCGCCTGATTGGGTCTTGACATATTGGTGGACATCAAAGCGAGAGTTCCAGACCTCGTTGGACCATTCGATATAAATCTTGCGATCGGGTTCCAGCAGCTCCTGCACGAGCGAGGCGAAGTTGGCGATGTAGGCGTCGCTGGCGATGTGCGGCATGCAGAACCAGGGATCGACATCAAGTTCGTTGCACAGTTCAACCATCTGTTCGATCGAGACACCCCGGAGCGTGCCTTGCGTGTAGTAGACGGGCCGTGAACGGGTCGACCATGTCACGGTGTCGTCGACCTCGTTGGTATGTTGCCAGTCCATGAAGCGAAGGACCTTGAACTTGGCGAGTCTTTGCAGGAAAAGCGGGTGGAAGGAAGACGGCGCATCTTCGAAGCCCGGCATCCATAGCTTGATGTTGCGGATAGGGTCGGCAGGATCGGATGAAGCGATACGCATGAGGATGCCGTTGTCACTGGGCGTGACATTGGCAAGTATGCGGCCGGCATCTTCAGAAGCGACGTCGGCGTCCCAGGTCAAGATGATCTTACCGGTGCCTTCATAGGTGCAGACGTACTGCCCGGCGGGGTAAGCGCCTTGCATCCCGTTGAACATGATCGTTTGCGCGGCTTGACCTTCCTGCAATAACGGCCAGCCGTTGCGATCGGTGATGACGGTTTCGCCGGTGTCGAACGGGTTGCCGGTGGGCGTGGTCATCACCCATTCACGTGCTTGCTTGACGGCGTCGACGAAGACCCATTCACGGCTGTAGTAGTTGAGTTGTGAGAGGTTGATACCGAGATTGAGGTTGCGCTGGGCGGGGATGGGGTAGCCGAGGTTCCAGTTGTTGACGAGGATGTCGATGTCAGCGAGGCCGACCTCGCCATCGCTGGAGGGATCGCCCGAGAGCAGGTCGCCGGGCGTGACCTTTTGGTTCCAGTGCTCGATAATGATGCCAAGGTCGCTGAGTCCGACGAAGCTGTCACCATCCAGATCGCCGGTGATCGGCGCGACCGTGTCATTCACCTGCGCGTAGCATGGCCCGATCGCGGCTACGCACGACAAAAGACACAACGCAAGAATCAGATTGTTCTTTAACATCTCTCGCCCTCAATCTGGAAAAACACATAGCAGGCACTTGAGCCAGTAGCCGTCTATGCATCCTTGCAAGCTATTGAACTTACCGCTCGTAACTGCCTTGTCAAGATTTTTTCACAAGCCGATATCATCCGCCCGGGAGTGAGTATTGTACAGAAGTTTTGTTAAAAATTGCTTAGTCGCTATTGAAGTCCAGTAACGCCCGGTATTTGGGCGACGTGTTGGGGTCCTGGTTCTGGTACTGAAGGTGGCCCCACGAGCCGTACTGATCCTGCTTGCGGACGTAGTTGTAGGCCATGAAAAGCGAGCCGCCGGCCTGGTCGAAGGCCTGCATGTTAGCCATGTAGGCGTCGTACATCCCGTCGGCCTCCTGCACATCCTTGAACGCCTGGTAGTACGGCGCGGCCGAGTTGCCGTGGACGGTGTAGTGCTGCCCGCCCTCGTAAGCCAGCAGCGGGATTTCTCGCCCCAGGCGGTTGGTCAGTTCCTGCGAGAGGTCGCCGTGGTCCTGGTAGAAACCGGTGTAGATGTCGGGGATGGTGTGGTTGATGGCGTTGTCGAGGATGTCCTGAACAGTGGTGCCGGCGTCGAACTTCGCGTTCCAGTGGTCGAAGTAGGCGGCGCAGGAGATCGCGTCGTATTCACCACCTTCGGCAGCGATCGCTTCAGTCAGCCGGCGTGTGACCCAGACGTTGGCCTGCTGGCCGGCGGCGACTCGGATAAGCCGGTCGGTCTGGCCGGAGAAAACATTCTGCCAGATACCAAAGTCGTTCGCTACATGCCCGGCCATGGTCTGGAACCAGGCGTCGGAGAAGATGTTGGAGCCGGACTGCTGGTTGACCCACTTGCTCTGGGAGAACTGCGAGTTCCAGACTTCGTTGGACCACTCGATATAGACCTTCAGATCCGGATCAAGGTTGTCCCGGACCATAGTGGCGAACTGGGTGACGAAGTTGTCGTCGGCCTGGTGGGGCATGCAGAACCAGGCGTCGGCGCCCAGCTCGTTGCAGAGTTCGATCATGTATTCGAGCGCGACGCCGTTGGTTGTATCCATGCTGAAGTCGTCGGGCTCGGTGCGGTCGGACCAACTGACGAGTTTCGAGCCGTTGGTGTGCTGCCAGTCCATAAAGCGGATGACACCGAAGGGCTGGAGGCGTTGGATGAACAGGTCGTGGAAGGATGAAGTCGCGCCCTCGTAGCCGGGCATCCAGACCTTGATGTTGCGGACGTGGTTGCTGGGATTGGAGCGACTGATCCGCATGAGGACCCCACTGGAGGAGGCGCTGTTGACCTGGAAGGTCATCCTTCCCGTACTGACGAGTTGTACATTGGAGGCGTCGAACTCGAAGTCGAGTTCACCGTCGCCGTCGAACGTGACGGTGTAGGTGCCGGTGGGGTAAGCGCCGGGTTTATCGACGAGCATCAGGGTTTGCGCGGCCTGGCCGGATTGGAGGATGGGCCAGCCGTTGGCGTCGGTGTTGACGGTTTGTCCTGTATCAAAAGGTTGGCCGCTGGGATTGGTTGAGACCCACGGCCTGGCGCTTTTGACGGCGTCGACAAAGGCAAGTTCGCGCGTGTAGTAGGTGAGTTCGTTCAGGTTGATACCGAGCGAGGCGTCACCTCCGGGTGTTGGGAGTGTGCCTTGGCCCCAGTTCAGCAGCAGGAAGGTGAGGTCGCTGAGATCGACGTAGCCGTCGGGGAGGATGTCGCCGTAAGACAGGTCGCCGACGGGGACGAGCTGGTTCCAGTTGTTGAGGATGATCTGGATATCGAGCGCGCCGACGAAGCCGTCGCCGTCGAGATCGCCTTGGATGGTTTGTGCTTTGGCGGTACCGGCGGCGCAGCAGAGCAGGGCCATCACCAATACCACGCAAAAACTCTCGCGGAGGGAGTACTTCTTCATTGGGTTGTATCCATGTTGGCGCCCTGCTGGATGCGGGGGCCGGTCACTTCAGGGAATGGGCGCAGAACGCCCAAGCGTATACACAGTAAGGCGTCAGGCCCCTGAAAGTCAAGGCAAAATCCTATTAAAACGGCATTTACAGCGTTTAAAGGCGGTTCTTGTATCCGGGGGTAGAACCTATGCCCGCCTGTGCCTTGCATTTATGTCAATCCGGGTAATTTGTGTTGAGTTGATTGTTTTGGCAGTGTGGGCGGGTCAGGCTTCGACATCTGCCAGGACATCATCGCCGACGAACCAGAGCCGGGCTCGGATGGCGTCGATATCGACCGGAAGCAGCTTGGTCAGGGTGCGCTGGTAGGTCTGGATCTGTGGCCGATAGTGATCGATCAGGGGGGCGACGCCGTCGGGGCCGAGACGGTCGGTCTTGAAGTCGATCAGATCTACGCGTTTGATTTGGCCGTTGTCATCACGATAGATCGAGACACGATCGAAGCAGCCGCGCACCAGCTCCTTGCCGACCTGCACCGCGAATGAACGTTCACGCCAGAGCTCGGTTGCGCCGTTGCGCGCGAGTAATTGTTTAGCGGTTGGGTTGTTGAGTAAGTTCCTGAACCAATCGATACGGCTGTCGATCCATGCGTCGTCCAGATGCGGTAGCGTGCGGATCGCGAGTTGGCGCAGTGTCGCATCGTCGGGTTGTTCATCTTCATCAATAAAGCCGACGTGTTCGAACCAGGCGTGGATGAGTGTGCCGTAGTTTTTTGCACCGGTGGAGTCGGGCGAGATGTCGAGCAGGTCGGATGCGAGCTTGACGCCGCCGACGCGCGCGGAGGGTGAGACGGTCGGCCAGAAGCGGCGCGATGCGGATTGGCTTGTGCTCAGCGCAATCGGCGCGATGGGTTGATCCGTGGTTGGCGTGGAGGCGGATTGTACTTTGCCTTGGAAGGACCAGTCGGGGTCGCCGTGTTGATAGAGGATCTGCTTGCCGTCGAGGGTTTCTTCAACGTTGCTGAGCGCGTCGCGCAGGATGGCGGCGTAGGACAGGCCGAGGCTTGCGAGCTTATCACCTTTAGGTGTCAGCTTCCTGGGCTTGACGATCATGTATAGTGCCTGGCGAGGGCGCGTCATGGCGACGTACAGCGCGCAGAGGTCGTCCATCAGGCGAGTCGCTCGCTGGGCCTCGGATGCTTTGACGAGGCTGTCATCCAAAGCGCGGACTTCTTTGTTGACGTTGCGGTACACGCTGTCGATCGGGGCGGTGGGGTGTTCGCGTTCGATCAATAGCGCGGGATTATCTCTAAACGTCCGGTCAAGCTCAGCGAGTACGACTGTGTCGAACTCAAGGCCCTTCGCGCCGTGGATTGTCATGACGCGGATCGCCGCGGGGTTCGGCTCGGCGACGCGCTGCGATTCGGCGAGCGCGACGAAACGCGATGGACGCAGCGCATCGGCGGGCTCGAATTTGTCGGCAAGTTCGATCAGTTGCGTCAGGCGCGTCAGGCCGCGCTGATCGAGACTGCCCGCCACGGCCCGCGTCCAGTCGGCGAGCGTTTGTGCGTAGCCTTGGGTAAGCAGCGTTTGACGGATGCGCATTGCGATCTGCTGGACGTGCGCGGGTTTCATGGATTCGAGGTCGAGGACTTCAGCGAGCGGGGAGTTCAACACGTGGAAGACGCTAGCGGTGTCGCCCGGGTGATCGGCCATGTATAGCGCGGAAAGAACCACCGCGACTGCGGGTGAATCAGTGACGGACCCGCCGCCCTCACCGCTGACGGGCAGTCCCAGCTTGCCGATCTCGAAGATCAAACGTGATGCGGCTTTGTTCGTGCTGACGAGTACACCGATCGAGCCCGCGCCGCCTTTGCGCTCGTAGAGTTGTTTAACGCGCTGGGCGATGTAAGGCTCGTGCACGTTGTGTGTGATCGTGACGGGTTCATCGTCGTTGCTCTCGTCATCATCATCATCGTCGGCGTTGTAGCCGGCGACGGAGGTTTCGAGCGTGACATGGCCCGGCAGGTCTTTTGCTGATGCGTGGTCGTCAAAGCTGCGCTGCCAGCGTGCAGCGGTTTGGGCATCTTTATCCAGCGCGGCGTTTGATCCCAGCTTTGAAAAGACCTTGTTCACCGCATCAAGCACGACCCCGCTGGAGCGGTAGCTGAGCGAAAGCGACTGCACACTTTCAGGCGGCAGGTTCAGTTCTTCTTCGATCTGGTCGAACAGTTCCGCGACGCCGCCGCGCCAGCCGTAGATCGCTTGCTTGGCGTCACCGACGACTAAAAGGCTGCGGTCGCTGTCGGCGGTTGCGGCGATTTCCTGCGCGAACGGGCGCAACACATCCCACTGCGCCAAACTCGTATCCTGGAATTCATCGAGCAACAGGTGCGTGACCCGGCCGTCGAGGCGGAAGTAGATGTCTTCAGCCAATCCATCACCGAGCAAGGGCAGTTCACGCGCGAGCTTGTGCGTCAGGTCGCTGAACAGCAGGATGCTTTGACGGCGGCGTAGGCTGGTGTAGTGTGTGTCGAATCGGCGCAGCAGGTCGTGCGTGGCAAGTGTCTGCAGCGCGACGCGCTCGATCAACATGGCTTTGCTATGGGCGATGAGCGGGACGTAAGCGGCCTGGATGTCGGCGGTGATCTCGTGGCGCTGGAAACTTTGCTTGCCGCTGATGATCGAGCCGGCCAAACCTTTGCTGATGAAGACTTCCCATTGTCCAGTGAGCGCCGCGGCGCAGTTTGCTGCGTACGCTTTTTTCCAGTGACCGTTATCCGGCAGCAAGGCTGCGGCATCCTGGAGTTTTTCTATCGCCTTTTGCAGTTCATCATCATCGAGCTTGCCCGTCGGCTGCAACTTCGCCCAGGCTTCTTGCTGTGGGGCTTCGCGGTAGACCTCGTAAGTATCATTGATGATCTTGTCGATCGCTTCGGTGACGCTGCGTGCGGCGTGGTCGTGGTGGAACTGCCTTAACAGCGTGACCATGTCCGGCAGGTCGGCGTCGGCGAGCATGGCTTCTACCGCGTCCTGACGCAACTGCTTCACGCTCGGGTGCGATTCATCGACGAGCGACGGCTCAGGCGGCAGGTCGAGTTCGTGTGCGAAGCTTTGAGCGACGCGGTTAAAGAAGCCGTCGATGGTGGAGATGCTCAGGCGATGCATCTGGCCGGTGAGTCGGCGCAGCATCGCAAGGCAATCATCGTGAGATAGTTCAGCCCTGATCGTGCTGATCGCAAGCGCTTCGCGTGCGGCATCGTCGACGGTCGCGTTAGCAAGCCATGTGACGACGCGGCCGAGTACTTCGCCTGCGGCCTTGCGTGTGAAGGTCGTGGCGAGGATGGATTCGGGTTGATCGAACAGGCGCAGCAGCATGAGGTAGCGTGCGCTGAGCCGATAGGTCTTGCCCGACCCCGCCGAGGCGCGGATGAGCAGGTGCGGCGGTTCGTGCTGCCATGCTTGCAGGGGGGAGAGCGGGTTCATGATGCGCCCCCTTGCTTGAAGCTTGCGGCGATAAGTTCGTCACGTTGCATGGCGTGATCTGCGCAGATGCGTTCGTAACCGTCGGGCAGGCCGGGGGCTTCATTGGGCGGCCAGAAGTGTTGATCGCGGATAGCACGGATGACCGTGTCGCGCGTTTGGGTTGCGTCGGTAAAGTCGTCATCGCTCCAGTCGGCAAGGCTTGGCCCGACGCGGTCGCGCTTTTTCGGCAGGTTGAAGTAACCGAGCTCGATCGGGCCGGTGATTTTCAGTTCTTTGCAGAGGTCGCGGTAGAGCGGCAACTGCAGGTCGACCCATATGCGTTCATCGCCGCGACCGGTGCGGTGCGTCTGGTCGGGCTTGTGATCGGTGTCGCCTGTTTTGTAATCGAAGACGCGGTAGCCGTGCTGCTCGTGATAATCAATGCGGTCGACCTTGCCCTTGATGGTGAATGGGGTGCCATCGACGGTGATAGTTGTGGCCAGTTCCTGCTCGGCGTACTGGATGTGCCAGCCATCTTGGGTGAGTTCGGCTTGCTGCTCGGCGAAGGCGTCTAAACGTTCGCGCAATTGTTCGGTCTGGATGCGGATGACGGATCGGCGGTCTTCGCCGAATTGCGATTCGATGGTGTTGTCGAGTGCGCTATTGAGGAAGCTTTTGATATTTGTTTCGTTGGTTTCGTGTTTCAGGTCGCTTTGGCCGAAGGCTTGCAGGACGGTATGCGTGATCGAGCCGAAGGACATCGGGTCCATCTCGATTGCCTGGTCGCTCAGCGATGCGAGCTTGAGGACGTAGCGCAGGTAGAACCGGTAGGGGCATGCGATGTACGCACGGAAAGCGGTGACGGATAACTTATCAAGCGGCTCGGGCGCGATGATGGGTTTTGGGATAAGGAAACGGTTCTTGCCGGCCGGTTTGATAGGCAGTGTCGGCGGGGTGCTTGTTTCATCATCGCTGAAAAACGATTGGATGCGTTTGACGAGCGTCGTATCGTCGCAGGCAAGCAGCAATCTGCTTGGCGTGAGTGGGTCGCCCTCATCGGTTCTGCGCGATGCGATCAGGCGGACGAACGGGCGCGAGTGGATGATGGCGCTAAGCAACATCAGGTCGCGGCCGAAGCGGCGGGCGTTATCGTTCATTGAAAGCTTGCTGCGGACCGAATCGGGCAGGAACGCGTCGGCGTTGCGCGAAGATGGGATGAGTCCCTCGTTCAGGCCGGTGATGGTCAGTACGGGAGCATCGTCGAGCGGCAGTTCTAGATAACCGAGCAGTTCTACGGCCGGGCCGTCGTGTTCATCGGGGATGATGCTGTCGACAAGGCGGCGAAGCGTCAGTGCGATCGCTTGCGAAGCGGTGATGTTCGGGCACGTCGGATTGGTTTCTTTGAATTCAGCTTGTTCGCGCAGCCGATCGGCGATCTGTTCGAGCGCGAGGGCGAGTTGCTGCTCTTGCGGGATGTGTTCGCGTAGTGGCACGTCGGCATAGACGGTTTTTAGCGCAGCGGCGATCGTTTCGCTCCACTTCGGCAGCGGTTTGCGCGTGGCGAAGTGCTCGGGCAGGAGCGTGGTGATCTTGTTATGCAGTGTTTTTAAGCGTGCGATGCGGTCGGGATCGCCCAGCCAGGTACTGGTGAGTTGGCCCTGCAGGTGGTCGGTGGCGTATTTATCGAGCAGCGTGAGCCAGTCGTCGATGGTTTGCTGTGCATCGTCGTGATCGCGCTGCAGGTACGTCTGGATGTCCGGGTGGCGCAGCAATTCAGCCAGCGCATCGAGGCGGTGCGATTCCATGAACCGGCTTAAGGCACGCAGCAACAGTGCGGGGCGAGACTGGGCGGTCGGTGAGCCGGCGGCGCTGCGGCAGGGGATGTCGGCAAGATCGAGCCGACGACGGACCGGGCCGGCAAAGCGTTCATCACCTAATCCGACGGTGATCTGATCTGCGCTGAGGTTGTTGTCGGTTTGTGTGAACGTTTGCCTCGCTTCGGCGACGGCGTCGATGACAGCGCCGGCCTGGTCGCTGTTTCTGCCGACGAAGGCGAGTTGATCGGCCTGTAGGTCGATGTGTTGTTTGGCCCAGTATTCTGCGCGGAGGATTCCGAGTTCATCAAAGCCATCGGCATGTTGATCCGGGGCCATGATGAGGCTGGTGATTCGGCCGCCGATGAGCCTGAGCATCGCGGCGGCGGTGTCGTTGAGGTCGGGCGTTGCGATGAGGACGATGTGTTTATCTTCATCAAGTGCGCAGCGTTTAGAAGTAATTGCAACGATGCGGTCGCTCTCGCGATCGGTCAGTTGCAGCGAACGCAGTGTGTCCTGGTACGCCTGTTCGATTTGTTCGAGCACGGCCCAGCGCTGTTCGCCGCGCAGATCGATGCCACGGTCGGCGCAAAGACGAGGGACATCTGCGAAGGTCATGCGGTGTGCTGCAAGGTCGTCGCGCAGGCGACGGAGCTGCGTTGCGTAAGCCCACCAGCCGGGCAGGTCATCCGGGCCGGGCGGATGTGGCAGCAGGTCGGCCATCGTTTCGGTCGGCAGGTTCCGCATCGCGTCGATGAAGGCGAGTTGCGCATCGATGTCGCCGGCCTGTCGGCCTTGCGGTTGATAGAGCAGCTCGGGGAGCCTGCCTGCCGTGACGATCTGCGGCGGGTTGAGCGCAGCGCCTTGGGCCTGAGCATTGACAACAAGCAGTTCCAGCAACCGACGCCCGGCACGTTGTGCGGGGAGTACGGCGATCAGGTGGCTGAGGTCGGAGCCGTCATCACCTTGGCCGAGTTGATCGCGCAGATAGGCGGCCGCCCGCGGTAGTGCGGGTCCATCCCATCCCAGGAAGTGTCGCGTGATCGGCATAACTATGCTTTAAGATAAGAAAATTCTTTGAGCCGCAAATGAACGCGAATGGACGCAAATAGGAAAACACAATGGGTGATCTCCCAACCACTGTATTTTAATTCGCGTTTATTTGCGTTCATTAGCGGCTAAATCCGGGTTTGCGGCTGAATCATGTGCCCCCCGACTTGGCGGGCGGGATAAGTTGTCTATGCTATCGCATATGAGCACAACGATTGAAGAACGTATCGCCCAGTGGGAGCAGATGGCCCGCGAGGCGCCGGACGACATGGCCTTTTTCAGCCTCGCAAACGCGTACAAGGAAGGCGACCGCCCCGAGGATGCCCAGATCGCGTACGCCAAGGCGATCGAGCTGAATCCCGGGATGAGCCGGGCATATCAGTTGCGTGGGCAGGTGCTGATCCAGATGGGCCGGGATGATGATGCGGCCGCCGTCCTGACCGAAGGCTATAAGGTCTCGGCCGAGCGCGGGGACGTGATGCCGCAGAAGGCGATCGGCTCGCTGCTTGAGAAGATCGGAAAGCCTTTACCGGAGGTGCAGGATGCGTCGGCTCGCAAGGCGGAGGTCGAATCGTCGGGCGACATGGTGCTGGACCGACGGACTGGGACGCCTCAGCCGCGTCTGCCCGATCCGCCGATGCGCGGCCCGACGGGTAAGTTCATCTACGACCACTTCGGCCAGGACACGTGGCGTGCGTGGATCGGACAGGGCACGAAGGTGATCAACGAACTACGGCTGGACTTCTCGAACGATGCACACCAGGACATCTACGAGCAGTACATGCTTGAATGGTTACAGGTGACGCGGGAAGAAATCGATGCGCATGCAAAGCAGGGGTGATCTTCTGCGGAAGAGATTAGCCACCGATGAACACAGATGAACACGGATGCGGATTAAAGTGCATCCGTGTTTGTTTCTTTAATAGCCGCGTTGCGACGCAACGCGGGCGGGGGTGTTTACGTGGCAAGTGAGACACGGCGATCTGCGATCGCCCGCTAAACGTGTTAATTGTGTGCGGGTGTTATGTAAATCCATAATACATACCCGACCAGGATGGTCGGGCTATATGTTGTATCGTCATCCCAGCGCCCTCAGTGCTCGCGGGGGGAGCAGCCATTTGAGTACGCCGGGGCCCGGGGGGTCTTCGGGGTGCAGGGGGGCTTCGACGAGGGCGCAGGCGGCTTTTTTGAGTTCGATGAAGCTTGGCAGGTTTTTGTGGGTACAGAGGTTTTCGATGACCTCGCTGAGCGTGGGTTCGTGGCCGACGATCAGGACGCGCTGTTCGTCGCGTCTTCGGAGCATGTGGATCACGTCGATTGCAGGGCCGTCGGCCAGCTCGTCGGCGAGGATGGGGGTGAGGTCGAGGATGTCGCCGAGGATCGCGGCGGATTGCTTGGCACGGATTTTGGGGCTGGTGAGGATGACCTGCGGGCGGTCGGCGAAGCGGGCGAGGCCCTTGGCTGCGGCGGTGGTGCGTTCGATGCCAACCGATGTCAAAGCCCTGGCGGCGTCGGGTTTATCCGTGTCGCGTGGCTCAGCGATCCCGTGTCGGAAGACGTAGACCTGCATGGGAAATAGGGTAGATGTTCAATGTGGAATGTTCAATGTTCAATGTATAAAAAACCGTACCTTCTCATTCAGATTGAACATTGAAGATCGAACATTGAACATCAGCCGAAGATCAATTGCAGGCCGTAGAAGAAGAGGATGGCGAGGCCAGCGCCGGCGGGGATGGTGATGATCCATGAGGCGACGATGTCGCGGATGGTGTTGAGGTTCAGGGCGCCGATGCCGCGTGCCAGGCCGACACCCAGCACGGCCCCGACGAGGGTGTGCGTGGTTGAGATGGGCAGCTTGTAGACGCTGGCGATGAGGATGGTGATGGCGGCGGCGAACTCTGCACAGAAGCCGCGCGAGGGGGTGAGTTCGGTGATACGTTTGCCGACGGTCTGCATGACGCGCCAGCCCCAGGCGGCCAGGCCGACAACGATGCCGACGCCGCCGACGCCGAGCACCCACAGCGGGACGGAAGTTTTTTCCGGGATCGACATTGTCTTTGCGGTTTCGACGACGACGGAGAGCGGGCCGATGGCGTTGGCGACGTCGTTGGAGCCGTGTGCGAGCGCGACGAACGCGGCGCTGATGATCTGCAGGTAGATGAAGATGCGTTCGACGTTGTGGTAGATGTGGCTGTCGGTGTTGCCTCGTGTGCGGTCTCGTACTTCCTTGTAGAGTTTTTCGGATTCTTCCAATGCCCGCTGCGCTTGGGCGCGTGCCTGTTCATCGATGGCGGTGCTGTGGACGCGGCGCAGGTGCATGAGGGCTTTACTCATCGCCCGCGCGGTGTAGAGGTCGGCCTGCAACCGCGCCAGGGCGGGGTCGTCGTCTTTGACTTTGACGACCAGCTTGCGTGATACCAGCGCGCCAACGATGCCGCTAAGGATTGATGCGCCCAGCCCGATGGTTAAAGGCCATTTATCCGTGGGTTTTAAGCCGAAGTTATCGTGCCAGAAAGGCTTGAGCCCCTTCAAAGAGAGCACGAGCATCATCGTCACGAGGACGGCGAAAACCAGGATCGGCGTCCACTTGCGCGCAGCGACGACGGGGTCGGGCCTGTAAAAGATCTTGCGGAGGATGAAGCGGAAGACAAAGTAGGCGATGACGCCGGATATCAGCGGTGAGACGACCCAACTGGCGACGATGGAGGCGACGCCGCCTTTGCCGCTGAGGATGGTAACGACATTAAAGCCGTTGCCGCCGAACCAGTCGACGGTGTGGATGCCGCCGTAGACACACCCGAATCCGACGATCGCGCCGACGATGGAGTGGGTCGTGGAGACGGGCCAGCCGAAGTAGGACGCGATCTGTAGCCATGCGCCGGCAGCGAGCAGCGCGGCAAGCATGCCGAAGCAGAGCATGCGCGCGCCTTCCTCGCCGGAGAACATGCTGATGTCGATGATGCCCTTGCGCACGGTTTCGGTGACGTGCGGGCCGATGAAGAACGCGCCGGCAAACTCCATGACGGCGGCGAGGATGACCGCACGTTTGAGTGTCAGCGCGCCTGAGCCGACGCTGGTGCCCATGGCGTTGGCGACGTCGTTGGCGCCGATGTTCCAGGCCATGTACAGCCCGAAAAGCAGGGCCAGCCCGGTCAGAATCATCGCTTCAGTACCCATAAGTATCCGGTCTATTCCTTGGGAAGGTTGATGAATCGGGTGTGTGGCTCGGCCCGTGAGTCGGTCACTTCTTCAACTCCAGCGTCCGACGGACCCGGTTCGCCAGCCGTTCGGAAAGGTTGGACAGGTCACCGACCTGCTTGAAGAGCTTGGTCCAGAGGAAGAATTCCCCGGTGGTGAGGGCGGTCTCGTTGGCGAAGAGGTTCTTGAGCATCTGCCGTTGTAGCAGATCGACCTCGTGCTCGGTCTGGGCGACACGTTCAACCATGCGCAGGACGCGTTCGGCCTCGTCGCCGCCGAAGCCGCTTTCCAGCAGTTCGTCCAGTTCGTTGATGATGCCGCGTGCGCCCTCGAACGCCTTGATATTTGTGGCGAGGAAGGCGTTGAAGTCCTCCTTCAGCCAATCGGGCATCGTCAGGGGTTTGAGCGTGAGCAGCACGCCGATGTTCTCGGCCTTGTCGGCGAGGTTGTCCTGGGCGGCGAGGATATCGAGGATGCGGCCGCGATCGATCGCCAGGAACATCCGCTTAGGCAGGTGGCTTTGGATGTCGTGCTTGAGCTGGTCGGCTTCGAGTTCCAGCTTGGAGGTCTCGATCGCCAGTTTCTCGATCGCGTCCTGATCGGTGCGATACAGAGCCTCGAATAGCTGCTTGACCTTCTCAACACAGTTGGTCACGACTTCCATGTGAGCCTGCAGCGGGACGATCGGAGATTGACCGAACAGTTTGGCGATGGTTCGCATGGTGGGGCCTTATGTTAAAAATACGTTAGAGTTTTTATAGGGGATGGGTAGTGACGTCAACCATCCGGATCGATCACGCGATCGGGGTCATTGGGGTCAATATGCCTTAGGTAGTGCCAGGTGTAGATGCCGGTGTTGTGGCCGTCGGAGAAGTTGATGCGGATGGCGTAATTGCCGACCATTTCAACACCTAGGGCGGTCAGCGGACCGTGGCCGCCGTGCCCCGACGGCAGGACGGTCAGGGGATTGCGGTCCATTTCCTTGCGCAACTCGCGGGCGTCTGCCGAGGGTGAAAGCTTACGTAACAGGCCGATCGAATAGACCGATTCGTGGCCGTCGGACCAGCGGATGGTCAATTGCTTGTCCTTTTGCAGGTCGATGTGCGTGGGACGGACTTTGGTGACGGGCGCACTGTCGCCGATCGCGCCGGGCGTACCTTCGGGGGCACCTTCAGGGGTCGGGGAGCTTCCAGGGGCGGGGGCACTTCCGGGGGCGGGGGTGGGATTTTGATGGTACTTAATCGGCTCGTGCATGGCTTTGTATGGGATCGTCCGCCGGATAGGCCGGGGCTGAGGGTAGATTTATTCTGGGGCTTGCTCCGGGGCTTCTTCCGGGGGTTGTTCCGCCGTGTTGGCAGGTTCCTGATCCACGGTGGCCGCCCGCAATTGCTTGGCGTGGTCGATCAGCATATCGACATCCGTCTGCTCAGCCGAGGGCTGGGTTTCCATGGCAAAGTGCCAGTGCAGCTCCGACCTGCCGTTAGGCACCGCCTCCGCAAAGAGGTCAATTCCAGGCGTCTCCCACCACGGGGCCTCCGCTTTTTGCTGTGTCCACAACGGTTTATAGCCGTCGGCCTCCATGCGGACGTCGTAGATCCCATAGAACGTGAACGGCACAGTCACCGGCGTGTGCCCGACCTCGCGATCATTGAGATAGACCAACGCACCGGTGGGTTCGCTGGTAATGGAGATCGTGCGTTGGACGCAGCCGACCGACATCAGGCAGCCGATCACAAGCAGCAACGGGGGTGTGGGCTTCATGCCGGAGATTGTAATCGACCGAGGCGGGTCGCGTCAGGGGGCGTAGATCGGCGGTGCGGCATCTTCACATCCGAGCCGCCGTGCCCTCACGGCGGACCGCGTCGAGGGCGACGCGGCTCTGTATGACGAAGGGTGTGCGGCGTATTTATTGCTTATGAGGCTGAGGCCAGAGCACCCAGTCGCCATCGCAATTTGGGTCTGCCAACCGATCCGACAGGGGCCCATTTAATTGTGTGGGTGAAGCCATACCATTGTTTACCTTCCCGTCAGTGTCTACAGGTACCCGTCCCGCATCGTCATCTCCATCCACGCCGACGCTGTAGACCAATGGGCCTTCATCGGTGATGCGGTAGTGAAGCGGTTTTCCGGTCAAGCGATCGATCGGCACACTTGGGAGATACGTGGGGGATAGATCGTCGAGTGAATCGGGCCAATTGCCGTGTTCTTGCTGGTAGAGGGTAAGCGCGATCCCGATCAGGATGCCGTCGCGTGAGCCGTAATATCTATGGATAGTCTTATTCACTGCAGACAAGGCTGGCATGAATACGTCAAGCGGTAGATAACGTAGCCTATTACCCGATGAAGACATAAGTTGGTCATACTTTGCGTGCAGACCATCTTTGTAATCATACTCCCACAGCGGTTTGTTTGAATCGAGGATAGCCTGATCGATGAAGTCATCGTATACACAGCGCATCTCTTCGCGTGGAGCAATCAAGATTGCGGCGGCCGGCAAACTTGCTGTGATCAGCGCGCCTGTGAAGGGTCCATCATATCGGTTGAAAGGTGAGTCACCGCTGTCATACGACTTCAGGTCTTCGATCCCTTTTTTCGTGATGTAACCACCACCTTCACCATCATCAGTATAGGTGCGTTGAAGGAAGTCGTAGAACCAGAATCGCTCGCCGTTGTACCACGGTTCGTGATCGATCTGTGTGGATGCTAGTACATGGGCGAGGTCGCGGAGTTGCTGCTGTGTCAAAAGGTCAGGATAGTTGATGAGGATGTCTTGGATCGTTTCAAAGCCGAGGGTTCGCGCTGAGATGCCCACAAGACCATTAAAAAGCAGTGGTTGTTCTTCCGCTTGTTTGCTGAGTCGTTGTATTGCGATGACATCCCGTATCGCGGTATCGGCGTCGCCTGCTTCGGCAGCACGCAATGCATCGGCGCAAAGCAGACGAGCTATGTCACGTATCCGCGAAAGATGAGGGATCGCTATGCCAATTAACGCCCGTTCCGGATCTCGAAACGTCTTGTCCGTCATGGCCGCAAGTGTTTCGGGTTCCGGATGATAGTTGCACGCTTCAAGGTCCTCGGAAGAATAATCACTTGCGAATCCTATTTTGAGCCCAAAGCCGGTCTTGTCCGTTGCTTCTCGGATCAGGCTAATGGATTGCGCATGTTCACGCAGGAATTGCACGGTCTGGTCCCAGCCCGGATCATTCGGATGCAGGGAGTAAAAAAGCCTTGTCATCTGATCCATGACGTACGGCGGTTCATAGTAACTGGGATCAATATCTTCGCGCTCGGGTTCAGGCAACTCGGCGAAGTACGGGATGGGTGTGTCCCACTCACGTTCTTCTTTCAGGTTCAGGTTGAGCAATGCTTGCCGATACAACGGCCACGCGGCTTGGTCTTCGGGAATCTGGTTGGCCTGTTTGTTGATGACGGCAACGTAATCGGTCTTGACCGAAGGCGAACCTGTAAGCAGGTAGAGCGCTGAGACGATGTAGAACCCAAGGAAACAGACAACTGTCAGCCTCGCCCATGCGAAGATGTGCCAGGCGAGAGGGCGTTGGCGTTTTTTGGCGCGGCGGATGAGTTTGGCGGTTTGTTTTTCGTTGCCGAAAGATTTGAGTAGTTCTTCCAAAGGTGTTTCTGCTTCGAGGCCGTCCTGGAAGTGGGCGATCAGTTCACTGGCGACGTCGACTTTTTCCAGTCGCTTCAGGCGCGTGCGTTTGACGACACGGCGGACCTTGTCGGCGGCATCCTTGGGCAGACCCGATGCGTCCAGCAGCACGTCGATATCCAGCCTGCCGGTGACGCGGCCGCGGATCAGGTCGCGCATGGGGGTTTTGAAAAGCCTGCGTTTGAGTGTGGCGGTCGTCATGGTTATGCCCCCTGGATGCATTGGGTGACGCCCAGCGCGTTCATGGCGGCGGTGACGGCCTGCCACTGCTGGGTGTCGTGGGCGAGGCGTTTTTTGCCCTTGCCTGTGAGTTGATAGTACTTACGAGGTCGGCCGTTGTCGGCGGCGTCCATCCGGCTCTGGATCAAGCCCTTGGCTTCAAGGTTATAGAGCATGGGGTAGAGGGTGGATTGGCCCATCGCCAGGACGCCGTCGCTGCGTTGATCGAGGGCCTTGACGATCTCGTAGCCGTACATTTCCCCGCGTTCCAGGAGTTTGAGGACAGCGACCGGCCCGGCGCCGCGCATCAGTTCCCGCTCGATTTTCATGGCGAACCACCTTTCGTGTGACGCATACTATGTATTACATAGTATCGGGCGGCGGGGTGAAAGTCAATAAGAATTTTCACCGCAGAGGACGCAGAGGACACAGAGGGGAAAGAGGTGGAACAGGGATGGACACGGATGAACACAGATAGGATGGTTTGTCCGCGGATTACGCAGATGGCGCAGATTTTAAAACAAGAATACATAAATCCACTCTTGTCCAAAACAGCGATCCATAGTTTATCAATGAAAAAGTCTCCGTTGCGGCTACGATGGCGTTGTCTAATCGTCCTCGAAGCCCAACGGAGACACGCCCATGGTACGCGTCGCAAGCCTGTTTGCACAAGTGTTGAGTCTGATCGATCGGCCGGGGTTTGATCGGCGGGTGCGTGAGTTTGATGCCGAGCGTGGGGCGAAGGGGTTTACCTGCTGGGACCAACTGGTGGCGATGCTCTTTGCGCAGTTGGGCGGGGCGCACTCGCTGCGGGAGGTCTGCGGCGGCCTGGCGTGCGCGATGGGCAGGCTGCGTCACCTGGGCGTGTCGGCGGCGCCGGCGCGGTCGACGCTCAGCTACGCCAACGCCCATCGGCCGTGGGAGCTTTACGAGGCGGTGTTCTACCAGGTGCTCGATCAGGCGCGGGTGTTGGCGGGTCGGCAGGCCATCCGGGGGCGTCGGTTCCGCTTCAAGAACCCGCTGGTGAGTCTGGACGCGACGGTGATCGACTTGTGTGCCCAGGTGTTCGACTGGGCGCGGTTCCGGCGGACCAAGGGCGCGGTGAAGCTGCACCTTCAGCTGGATCATCAAGGCTGCTTACCGAGCTGGGCGCTGGTGACCGAGGGCAAGGTGCACGATGTGAACCCCGCCAAAACACTGCGTTTTGAGCCGGGCACGGTCGTGGCGGTGGACCGCGGTTACACCGACTTTGGCCTGTTTGGCACGTGGTGCGAGCAAGGCGTGTGGTTCGTCACGCGGTGCAAGTCGAACCTGGACTACAACGTGATCCAAGAGCGTGCCGTGCCGATGAATCGTAACATCCTCTCCGACCAGGTCATCGAGCTGGCGGGCACAAGAAGCCACGCCGCCTGCCCGCATCGGCTGCGCCGGGTGGTGGTGTGGGACGAAGCGAACCGCCGAACGATCGAGCTGCTGAGCAACCACCTGACGTTCGGCGCGACGACGCTGGCGGCGATCTACAAAGAACGCTGGCAGATCGAGCTGTTCTTCAAAGCGTTGAAGCAGAACCTGCACGTCAAGACGTTCCTGGGCACCAGCGCCAACGCGGTGCGGGTCCAGCTTTGGACAGCACTGATCGCGATGCTGATCCTCAAGCTGCTGAAGCTGCGATCAAGCTTCGGCTGGAGCCTGTCCAACCTCGCGGCCATGCTGCGGATGAACCTGCTGGTGTACCGGGACCTGTGGCGTTGGCTGGACGAACCGTACACCAAACCGCCCGATCCGCCGCCGACGCAGTTGGCATTGTTCGCTTGAAAACACGCCTCAACGGCTACAATCGCCGCCCGGAAGGACATTCATGAATTGTTTTGGACAGCAGTGACATAAATCCAAATCTGTGCAATCTGCGTAATCTGCGGTTAACACCTTTTATTCTTCATATATCCGTGTCCATCTGTGTTCATCCCTGTTCCATTCCCTTCTTCCACTAGAATGAGCCCATGAGCAAAGACCTGAGTCATCTGGATGAGGCGGGGCGGGCGCGGATGGTGGATGTGGGGGATAAGCCGGCGGTGAAGCGGTCGGCTTTGGCGGCGGGGGAGTTTGTCGCCTGTCCGGACACGCTTGATCGGTTGATGAACGTGCCCGGAAGTGATCCATTACCCAAGGGCGAGGCGCTTGCGGTGGCGCGCGTGGCGGGTGTGATGGCGGCGAAGAAGTGCGGGGAGCTGATCCCGTTGTGCCATCCGCTGCCATTGGATCACGTGCAGGTCGACTTTGAACGTACGGCCGAGGACCGGCTGCGCGTGACCGCAAGCGCCTCGATCACTGCGAAAACAGGTATCGAGATGGAAGCGCTGACGGCGGTGAGTGTTGCCTGCCTGACGTTGTACGACATGGCCAAAGCGATTGACAAGGAACTGCGCATCGAAAACATCCATCTCGTGCGCAAGCAGAAGGAAGTGCCAAGGCAGATTTGTTAGCCACGAAAAGGCACAGAAGACACAAAAGGGCTGGTGTTTTGAATCACTTGGTTTCCCAATATATTGAATACCCAAGAACGCCACCTGCTTCTTCTTTTTTGTGTATTTTGCGCTTTTTCGTGGCAGATTCTTTTGCATTTATCGAGGCGAATTAAAGTTGAATACAGCAGCTATCAAGACAATCGGTTATATCGGGCTTGGGATTATGGGTCGGGCGATGACGGCGAACCTGATCAAGGCCGGGTTTGATGTCACGGTCTGGAATCGCAGCCCGGAGAAGTGCGATGCGCTTGTGAAGCTTGGCGCGAAGGTCGCGGAGTCGCCCGCGGCGATGGCGGCGGCCGGGCCGGACGTGATCTGCGTGAACGTGACGGATACGCCGGACGTCAAGGCGGTCTTGTTTGGGGAGCAGGGTGTTGCACACGGCGCGAAGGATGGGCTGATCGTGATCGATCACTCGACGATCAGCGCGGTTGCGACGAAAGACTTTGCATCGAGGCTGGCAAGGCAAGGCGTGACGCTGCTGGATGCGCCGGTTTCGGGCGGCGATGTCGGGGCGCAGGCGGGGACGCTGAGCATCATGATCGGTGGTAAGGCCGAGGCAGTGCAGCGTGCGATGCCTGTCTTTGAAGCGGTGGGCAAGAACATCGTGCACCTCGGCGAATCCGGCACCGGCCAGACGTGTAAGGCGTGCAACCAGATCACCGTCGTGTGCAACCTGATGGGGGTTTGTGAAGCGTTGCTGTTAGCGCGCGAGTGTGGACTCGATGCTCATAAGATGATCGAAGTGTTAGGCAGCGGCGCAGGCGGGAGCTGGCAGTTATCGAATCTGGGGCCGAAGATTTTAGCGGGTGATTTTGCCCCGGGTTTCGGGGTGAACATGGTGCTCAAGGACCTTGGGATCCTGCAAGACGTTGCGCGGCGGTTGGGTATCGACCTGGAAGCGACGGAACTGGCGCAGGGCAAATTCAAGACGGTTGCAAAACAGGGCGGCGGGAAGCTGGGCACGCAAGCGATGGCGAAGGTGGTGGGGTAACACCTGCGTGCTAAACCGCAAGCGAACGTTAGTGACGTTTTGAAAGTAAAGTGCTTATGATCAGTAGCAAGCCTGTGATTGAAGCGGGTTCGGGGATGGTAAGTATTTGGTGAGCAGGCGGTGTGCCGGCGTTCCAGTTATTCAGCACGGTATCGAGATCATCAAGACCGACGTAGCCGTCACCGGAGGGGTCGCCCATGAAGGTGTCGCCCGGGGTGACGGTTTGATTCCAATTGCTGAGAATGAGGTCCAGGTCGTCCAGGCCGACGAAGCCGTCGAAGTTGAGGTCGCCGGGTAGTGGTGCGCCGATTAGGCCGGTGAGGATGTCTTTGATCTGAGCGCGCCAGTTTCCCCAGGAATGTCCTTCATTGGCCGTTTTGCGTGTGACGTTGTAGCCGTTGGATAAAAGAATGTTGTAGAGATTGGGCCCGCCGCTGCCGTCACCGATCGTGCCATAGGTCAGGTAGAAGTCCAGTTCATCCTGAAAATCATAGAGGCCGTAGTAATTGTACATGTCGGAGAAGTTGGATGGCGATAGTGGTGCGATGTTTTCGAAGACGTCGTTGCGCGTGAGTCCGAAGAAGGCCGAATTCACACCGCCGTAGGATGTGCCGAGGATCGTGCGGCCGGTCGGCGTCGGGTTCGTGCGGTATGCGGCGTCGATCTCTGCAACCAATTCGTCGGCGACAAAGTTGGCGAAGTCAAAGTTGCCGGTGTATTCGCTTGCCCGGCGGTTCGTGCCGGCATCGGGATCACGTGGATCGATGAACACAGCGATGGTGGGTTGCAGCTCGCCAGAGTTAATGATGTTATCAAGCGTGACATTAACCGAGCCGAGGTGGTCGGCAGCGAACTCGTGGCCGTCGGTGATGTAAACCACGGGCAGGTTGTGCAGGTTGTTCGCGTCGTAGCCTGCGGGGGTATACACGCGGTAGTTAACGTCGTAGCCGAGGTTCGTGCTGGTGGTGCGGATGTTCGATGTGAGCGTGCCCATCGGGACACCTGCGTGGCGGACGGTTTCCTGTGCGAAGACATAGTCCGGCATGCGCAGTTCGTTGTTGGGCCCGAAACCACCCCATTGCTCTAGCGGATTGGCCGGGTCGAGGATCCAACTGCCGTTGCGGACGATCTTGTAGTCGAGTCGTGCATCCGTTGGGAAGGTGAGTTCTTTGATCCACACACCGGTGTCGCCGATTTCTGTTGCGACAGCGGACGAAGCTGATGCGCTCCAGCCCGTGTGATCGCCCGGGAAGGCAACGCTCGTGGCGCTGGTGTCGCGGTAGAGGAAGGCAGCTTGGCTGTCTTGCGCGTAGGGCACCTGGCCGGCCGATTCGAGGGTGTTAAAGAAGTCATCGAATGCAGCTTCGCGCGCAGCGCCTGCGGGCATAGCGGCGATGTTGTTGAGGTCGGTCTTGAAGTCGGCGTAACTCGCGTACACCGTGCCGCGCACGTAGTCCGGGTCCGGCGGGGATTGTGCGTTGGTCCGCGAGGGCGTTGTGATGAGAAGAATGACCAGCAACATCAGGAGTCTGCACGGCATGACACTGCTCCAGTGCGATGAATCTATATCAGCATGATAAAGCGTGGCAATCGGGTTTCATCACCTTTTTATTGTATGCAGGCTGTTCTTTTGTCAGTTAACAAAGTTAACGGTTGGATAGGAAAAAGCAGTGGAGGATTTTGCTGAAAATACGACTACATAAAAACCGGCGTGCTGTTGGAAGCACGCCGGTCGATTTGGCTTGTCCCCGGAAGGGTCTGTTATGCGTTTTTACTTCCTGCGGCGGTTTGCCAGGCAGGCGGCGCCCAGGCCGAGCAGTGCGAGGGAGGCGGGCTCGGGGATGGGGGCGATTTCGTATTCAGGGGTGCGGTCGCCGTCCGGATGCGGGACGTCGCCACTGACGACGAAGTAGGCGGAGCTGATGGTGCCGGCCGCGGCGCCGAGGTCGACGCTGAAGGCGCTGGACACATCAGGCACGAGTGTTTGCGGCAGTGAGGAGAAGGTGCCCTGATCGGTAACCGCGACGAGTTGGAACGTCCAGGGGTTCTCGTTGGTGTTCTTGAGTTCGAGGCTCAGATCGTCACCAGCAGCGAACGCGATGCCCATGCCGGTCAGGCCAACGTCTGCTGACTGAACACCCGTCTGCGGGGGGACGAAGATGGTGGTGAAGGTAACCGCGGTGCCGGCGGGTATAATGCCGTTGTTCACGGTGATGGTGGCGGCATCAGAAGCGCTGAGCTGTGCGAATCCGGTGATATCCGGAATGCTGAGCGTGATGGTGCTGGCGGATGCGGCCCCGGCAGTGAGACCCAGGCAAGCAATTACTGATAACAGATGACGGGCTTTCACTTTCTCTCCTCCATTTGTTGAACGCATAACATAATTCTAAAACAGGCTGTAAACCTATTACATAAACCACATTAGAGAGCGATTCCCGGAAAGTCAAACGAAATTCATAACAATTCTAAGAAAGTGCTAAATTTAATTAATAAGAGAATTTAGGGTGTTTAGGAGGGGTTGGCACCCTTGACATGGCTGGTCCCGGCACACGGCATGCATGCAATGTAATGTGAGTTAATATAAACCATATAAAAAAATGATTTTATATCATATAAACATCGCTTGAATTGTGGCTCACGTATAACAATGGCACTTTGCGCAAGCCATCTATATAAATGAGTGACAACTTGGTGCAGCAATGCTAAGCCGAGTGTATTTTTTTATACGCTGAGCATCACGGCGCCTTCGGCCTCGGTCGGCTCGAGGATCAGCTTCTGCAGATACTCCGGATCGCTTCTTGTCACCCAACTCTGGAAGGTGTCTTCCTCATCAACACGCTCGGCTTTGAAGGTCTCGATCAGGCTCTTGATCGACAGGTGAATCAGATCACCCGGGACCTTCTTAGCGATCAGCTCGTTGAACTTCGGCTCAATGCCGAGTCCGGCGCCGAGCAGGACCTTATAGCCGTCGATCTTCTTGGGTTTGCCGTCCTCATCCTTTTCGTCTTTGAGGACATAGGGGATGCCGGTCAGGCCGATGTCGGCGATCTGATACTGCGCGCAGGCATTGGGGCAGCCGGTAAAGCTGATGAACAGGGGGAAGTCGACCTCGACGTTCTGTTCGAGCCACTGAAGCACCCGGCCGGCGCGGTTCTTGGTTTCGACGACGGCGAGGTTACAGAACTCGCTACCCGTGCAGGAGATCAGGCTGCCACGTAGTGAGTGCGTGTTCGTCGGCAGGCCTTTGTCGGCAAGCTCTTTTTCGAGCGCTGCGACATTGGCTTCGGGGATATCCAACAGGATGACGTTCTGCTTGCTGGTGGTGCGGATACGCTTATCACCCGTGCCGTACTTTTCAGCGAGGTCGGCGATGTCGGCCATGTTGCGCGCGGTCCATCGGCCTCGGCTGATCGGCACGCCGACATAGTAGTTGCCATCCTTCTGCTTACCTTTGCCGATGTGATCGGTGTGTACCGCAGGCGGATTACGCAGCGTGTCATCATGTTCGAGTTTATATCCGAGCACCTTTTCGATCTCGTCGCGCATCCACTGCCAACCCTTGTCAGCCACGAGGAACTTCAAGCGGGCGCGTGTGCGTTTTTCACGGTAGCCCTGGTCTCGGAAGACGGTGGCGATCGCGTTGGAAACATCGACCACTTGTTCGGGCTTCACAAAGACACGCAGGGCCTGTGCGAAGTGCGGCGTTGAAGATAAGCCGCCGCCGACGACCAGGCCGTAACCCACATCACCGTTCGGGCGCTTCACGCCGTAAAGCCCGTAGCAGTTGATCTGCGGTTGATGGCAGTGCAAGCGGCAGCCTCCGATGGAAGGTTTGAACTTGCGCGGCAGGTTCGAGAACTCGCGGCCGGTGTCGATAAAGTGCTGACTGATCGCACGGGCATGTTCGGACGAGTCGATGATTTCGTCTTCGAGCACACCGGCAAGCGGGCAACCGACGACGTTACGCGGAGCGTCGCCGCAGGCGAACTGCGTCGTCATGCCGATGTCCCATAGCGTCTGGAAGATCGGCTTGAGGTCCGCGATGGTAAGCCAGTGCATCTGGATGGTCTGGCGTGTGGTGATGTCTCCGAAGCCGCGGGCGTACTTGTCCGCAAGCTGCGAGATGGTTTTGAGTTGGTGCGGCGACAGTTGGCCGCCGGGCACCTTGATACGGAGCATGAAGTGGCCGGTGTTGGGTTTCTGGCGATACGCGCCGAACCACTTGAAGCGGACGGACAGGTCGTCCTCTGCGATCGCGCTGTAATCGCCTTGCTCGGCGTAGCGCAGGATGTCCTGAAGAACATCGAAACCGTCCTTGGCTTGTTTCACTTCTTCGGCTTTGTTCACACGTGCTGACATAGGGTGCCCGCCTGTTAGGTTTTAACGGTCTTTTGTTTATCTTGTTACTACAATAGGCTCTGGGTCGGACACTATAGTGATCCACTCACAACATATTCAAACTCGCTTGGGCTATCGGGCGTAATTATGTGTGATATCCTGCGAAGTTCAGGGGCAAACGGGCTTTGATTTGTGGGACAGGGGGTGCGGATCGGGGTATACTCCCGCCGGAAACATGACGATAATTAGTTTTCCAGGCCGATCTTGCAGAATGGGTCAGCCTTAAACCCAGATAACGAGAAGGTATACAGATGCGTATCACGATGGTCGGTACAGGCTACGTCGGGCTGGTTACAGGGACCTGCCTGGCCAATACGGGTAATGACGTGGTCTGCCTGGACGTGGATCAAACCAAGATCGACAAGCTGAACAAGGGGATCAGCCCGATCTACGAGCCGGGGCTGGACGAAATGATCCGGCGCAACGCCTCCGCCGGCCGCCTGACTTTCACGACCGATAAGGTCGAAGCCTACCAGTCGGCCGAGATCATCTTCATCTGCGTCGGCACACCCAGCGACGAGAAGGGCCACGCCGACCTGAAGTACGTACTCGGCGCCGCGTCCGACATCGGCATAGCGATCGAAGCAGCGCCGGGCGCGACCGGCGGTGATGCCGACGAACGCCGGGCCAAGATAGTCGTGGTCAAGTCGACCGTGCCTGTGGGGACCAACCAGAAAGTCCGAGCCGAGATCGCATCGAAGACGAACAAACCTTTCCACATGGCGTCGAACCCTGAGTTTCTCAAGGAAGGCGCCGCGATCAACGACTTCAACAAACCCGACCGTGTCGTCATCGGCGCCAACGACAAAGGCACGGGCGATCGGATGCGCGACCTGTACGAACCTTTCGTGCGCCAAGGCAACCCGATCTTCATCATGGATATCCCAAGCGCCGAGATGGTCAAGTACGCTTCGAACGCGATGCTTGCGACGAAGATCTCGTTCATCAATGAGATCGCCAACCTGTGTGAATCGTACGGGGCGGATGTGGATGAAGTGCGTCGCGGGATGTGCTCGGACAGGCGTATCGGCAACCAGTTCCTTTATCCGGGATTGGGCTACGGCGGGTCGTGCTTCCCGAAGGATGTGCTGGCGTGCATCTCGATGGGTGAGTTGAGCGATACGCCGGCGACGCTTCTCGAAGCGGTGCACCAGGTCAACCAGGCGCAGCGCGACGCGTTCATGTCCAAACTCGATAAGCACTTCGCAGAGGCCGGCGGATTGAACGGCAAGAAGATCGCAGTCTGGGGCATCGCCTTCAAGCCCGGGACAGACGACGTGCGTGAAGCGCCGTCGATCACACTGATGCGCCACTTCATGGACCGCGGCGCGGAAGTCGTTGCGTATGACCCGGTCGCCGAGGAAACCTGCAAGGAAGTGCTGGCAGATAAGGTCAGCTATGTGACCGATGCGATGGACGCACTGAACGGTGCGGACGCCTTAGTGATCTGCACCGACTGGGACGAGTTCAAATTCCCCGACTTTGATGAGATCAAGCAGAAGCTCAAGAACCCGGTCATTTTCGATGGCCGAAACCTGTACCGCCCCGAGATGATGCAGGAAATGGGCTTCGTGTATCACAGCGTCGGAAGGCATGCGGTGACTCCGGGGGCAGTGACACAAAGCTGAACGAACCCAGCGAGAGCCGGAGTCGTACTTGAAATCATGAAAAACAGAAAACGTTGTTCCAAACGTAGGCTGTTGCTGCGCATCTTTATCCTGGGGATTTTGTTTATCATCCTGTGGTACGGCGTGGTCAGACTGATCAGTCCGTGGCGGGCGCTCAAGGTGGTGGATGCCGGGCAGAACGCGATGACTTTGACGGTCGAGCATGATCGGCCACTTCGTATCGCTGCGTACAACATCGCGCACGGTCGTGGAACGGCTGATTCCAACTTCAGCGATAAAGCCGAACGCAGGCAACGCCTTGAAGACATCGGGAAGCTGTTGCGCGAGTTGGACGCGGATGTGGTGGTGCTGAACGAGGTGGATTTTTCCAGCATCTGGAGCGGGCACGAGAATCAGGCAGAAACAATCGCCACGGCGGCGGGCTATCGGTATCGCGCGGAGGAGGTCAACATCGATGCGTCGTTGCCGTTCGCATCATTGCGGTTCGGTAACGCGGTGTTGAGCCGGTATCCGATTGTCGAAGCGGAGGTGATCAATCTGACGGGATTCGCCGGCTGGGAGACGGTTCTGGGTGGTAAGAAACGAGCGGTGGTGTGTGTGATTGAGCGCGAAGACGGTTCGCGGTTTCGCGTAGTCGGTGCACATCTTGAACCACGCGGTGAAGAAGCTTTTCGTGTGCGGTCGGTAAAGGAAGTCGTTTTGGCACTGAAGTATCCATACATCCCAACGATCATCGCGGGTGATTTGAATGCAACGTTGCCAGGATTGCCCGGTACACGGGTAACGGATACCGGCGTTACGAGCGTCAGCACATTGATGACGGTCAGCAGCTTCTCAGCAGCACCGGGTGATAATGAATCTTACAGTTTTGAACCGACCTTCCCCTCGTGGGCGCCCGATCGCACGATCGACTGGATACTCGTCAGTTCACTTTTACAGATCGATCGGCTCGAAGTGAAACAGAGCGATCTTTCGGATCACCTGCCGATCGTCGCGCATGTGAAGTGGATGGGAAAAACAGAAGACTGAAACACCACAGCTTATATCCTGTTTTCCAAATTTCTGCGTCCAATAACATAGCTATAAAGCCTCTATTGCCTCTTTTTGCTTGCGATCCCGGGCCGGATGCAAGATGATGGTTGTATGTTGTTATTTATCACCGGGAGGCCGTGATGTCTCATTGGTTTTGTCGTACGGTTTGTAGTTGGGCGTTGCTTGTCTTGTTGCTGCCCGGCATCGTTGTTCACGCACAAGATACTTCCACGACAGGTTCATTGGCGTTTGCTTCGGTTGAAGAGCTGCAAACGCGCGCTGAGGCGGGTGACGTCGAGGCGATGAAAGCACTGGCGGTGCGCTACTCGGTCGGTGACGGCGTCAAGGCCGATTCTGATGAATCGCTGCGTTACTGGAAGCTCGCGGCCGAGAAGGACGACGTTAAAGCCCGGTTCTTTGTGGGTTGGATCTACTTCAGCGGCTGGGAGCGTGAAGCGGATCATGAAGAGGCGCTCAAGTGGTTTAAGCTCGCGGCTGCGAAAGGCTACGCCGAGGCGGAATATCAACTCGGCATGATGTATTGGATGGGCTTGGGCGTTGAAGCGGACCCGCTGGAAGCGATCACCTGGTTGAAGCGGGCCGCCAAGCAGAAGTACCCTCCGGCACTGGTGCGGATGGGCGGCTTGTATCTCCAAGGGCTGGGCGTACCGCAAGACGACGACGAGGCGGTGCGTTTATTCCGCTTATCAGCAGAACAGAATGACCCGGTTGCACAATACCTGTTGAGCAGGCTGTACCTCGAAGGTCGGGGCGTAGACAAAGACCTGGCCGAAGCGTTGAGGCTGGTCCAGCTGGCTGCGGGCCAGCAGTTGCCCGAAGCGCAGAACATGTTGGGGATCATGTATCTGCACGGTGAAGGGGTGCCGAAAAATGAAGCACTCGCATTCACCTGGATCCAACTGGCAGCAACGAACGGCTTAGCCAAAGCCCAGACTCAGATGGGAATGATGTACGAGGAAGGTATCGGTGTTGCCGAAGATAATCAGCAGGCAATGCAGTGGTATCTGCTTGCCGCAGAGCAAGGCGACGCGGTCGCGATGAATTGCTTAGGTGTGATGTTCGGCACGGGTATAGGTGTCAAGCGTGATGATGAACGGGCCGTGTACTGGTACAGGAAGGCGGCGGAATTAGGTGATGCGGAAGGGCAACACAACCTCGGTTACCGATACCACATGGGCTGGGGGATCAAAAAAGACCACGTCGAAGCGCTGAAGTGGTATCGGTTGGCCGCGGTGCAGGGATATCCGATCGCTCAGAATAATCTGGCTAATGCTTATGCAAACGGGCATGACGTTCCCAAGGATGAAGCCGAAGCACATCGTCTGTACATGCTGGCCGCCGAGGGTGGTTACGCGCCATCGCAATCCATCGTGGGCGATCATTTTTACAATGGCCACTGCACGAAGCAGGACTATAAGCAAGCTTTCAAATGGTACACCCTGGCTGCCGAGCAGGGCGACGCCTCGGCTCAACACAATCTGGCGGTCATGTATATGAAAGGTATCACTGTTCCAGCGGACATGACCAAAGCGGTCGAATATTACCAACTAGCGGCTAGGCAAGGTTTAGCGATATCTCAGCTATCGCTCGGTAAGTTTTACCTGGCAGGTATCGGAGTCGAGCGCGATGTCAATGAAGGGATCCGCTGGTTGCGCAAAGCCGCCACCTCCGGTAAGGTGGAAGCCCAGTTCATATTGGGCGAGATATATCACAATGGCCAAATCGTTACAGCGAACCAACAGGAGGCGGCGCGTTGGTATCGGCTAGCCAAAGAACAAGGACACCCAGAAGCCGGAACCAAACTCGCGATGATCGGGCTTACCGGCGATGACGTGATGCAGGACACCGTTACAGCGGTCGAACTGCTGATCGAATCCGCTCAGAGCGGGGATGTCGCCGCCCAGGCCGAGTTGGGCGTGTTATACGCAAACGGGAAGAAAGTCCGCAAGGATGTCGATGAGGCGATCAAGTGGTTCCGCATGGCTGCTGAACAAGGCGACCCCGCATCGCAGCTCAATCTAGGCAAGGTTTATTATTCGGGAGACGGCAGGTCGCGTGACCTGGAAGAGGGTGTGAAGTGGATCCGCAAGGCGGCGCTGCAAGGGATCGCTGAGGCACAGGTCTGTATGGGAACGGTTTGCGAGACCGGTAAAGGCGCACCGGTCGACTTCGCACAGGCGGCGAAGTGGTACGAACTGGCGGCCAAACAGGGAAACATCGCGGGGCAATTGAGAATTGCCTATATGTATTACAGCGGTACCGGCGTAGAGCGAGATCATAAGAAAGCGGTCCAGTATTACTATGCCGCCGCCATGCAAGGCAACGCGGATGGACAGTACTTTTACGGTCAGATGCTCGGTTTTGGATTGGGCGTGCCGCGTGATGAAGCGAAAGCGGTCACATGGTTGAAACTCTCGGCCGAACAGGGTCACACCCAGGCGCAATACAGCCTGGGCGGTTGCTACCGCGTTGGTTCGGGAATCGAGAAGGACATGGAGCAGGCGATTCATTGGTTCAGAGAGTCTGCGGATCACGGCCATACGAAGGCGCAATTCCGGATGGGCGGCTTTTATGAAAAAGGTGAAGGCGTGGAAGCCGATCTGGCAGAAGCCCTGCGCTGGTACCGCCTCGCCGCTGAAAAAGGGAATGTGGAGGCGCAGCTTGGCATGGCCAGGATCATGAGCCTGGCGGACGGCCCCGAATATGATCCCGAGACCGCCTACGCCTGGCTACTGGCGATCGGCCCCGATGACCAGAAGACCAAGCAAGAGGCAGACAGTATCATCGCTAAACTCAATAACGAACTGACCGAGGCCCAGAGAATCAGTGGCCGACGGCGCAGCGAAGACATTCAGTATCAACTCAGACAGACTTTGCCGTCTGCTGGCAGGTAGTAGGCGTCGCTTTACAGGTGTATCGATTGCCTTGTGTCACAATCGATCAGTCGGCGACGCTCCTCCCGCGATGGCTTCGGCTTTGCGGGATAAGATATCCCTATGAACGGCAATCCATCCGATGAAATCACTCCGAATGCCTTACGCGGTACGGCAGAGCTTGTAATCGACCAGCAGCACCTTCAGCGTGTCGTCCTGGACGGCATGCTGCGTGCCGAAGTCAGCCTGGACATCATGACGGCCGACTTCAAAGCGATGCTCGTTCCAACTCCCGGAAGTAGAAGCAGAAACGCCCCGTCGATCGTGCATCACCTGGTGAAGCTTGCACAGAAGGGCGTGGAGGTTCGTCTTTTGCATGCGGGGGTGCCCAGCGGGCCGACGCTGCGGGAGTTGAAGAAGCTGGCGACAGGATTGAAGGATGCGCCGGGATCGTTAATCATCCGTCGCTGTCCAAGGCTGCACGCCAAGGCGGTGATCGTCGATGCCTGCGCGATGTACCTCGGCTCAGCGAACCTGACCGGCGCGGGGCTCGGCGCGAAATCAGCGGATCGACGCAACTTCGAGTTGGGCATCTGGACGCACGCATCGCCTCTGATCGATAGCGTGCTTCAGGAGTTCAATGCGTTGTGGGAAGGCGCGTGCTGTGAGGGTTGTAAACGCAAAGATATCTGCCCGGTGCCGTTGGAAGAGCCGAAGTTGTAGAGAGCAGAGCAGGTGAGAGAGTCTACTGTTCACCTGTTCTACATTCTCCTGCTCTAATCAGCCCGCCCCTTCGCTGCGCTCAGGACCGGCGTTGGCAAAGAGCAATACAATTTTCCAATCCCCAATCCCCAATCCCCAATCCCCAATCCCCAATCCCCAGCCTCACACTTTCAGTTTCCAGAAGTGATGCGGGATGCCCTGGTCGTGGAAGCCGTAGTCGGCGTAGACTTTTTGCGCTGTCGGATTGTCTTCACGCACTTCGAGTGTGACGTAACAGCAACCGAGGGATTTGGCCTTATCTCTCACCGCGTCCAGCAGCTTTCGGCCGACGCCCATCCTGCGTGCGGCCTTCGTGACGGAGATATCGTGGATGTTGATAAGTGGTTTGCCTGCAAACGTAGAGAAACCCATAAAGCAGTTAGCAAGCCCGATCGCTTCGCCGCCGGTATTGGGGTCGCCCTTGTAGGCAAGAAAAGAATACGCGGCCGGGTGTGCCCGGAGGCCGGGGATCAGGCGTGCTCTGACTTCTTCGGTTAACGGCCTGCCGCCGCCCATCGGGTCCCGGGCGTAATCGTCCAGCATCGCGACGAGATCGACCTGGTGGCGCGGGTTATCGAAGTCTGCCTCGATGACATGTACATCTAACTGCGGATCATTCATCGCCGGATTCTAGCGGGTCGCAGTCTGATTTGCGAAGTGGTTTTCACTCGGCTGTGTTGTGGATGGTCGCCTATACCAGTGCGTCCAGAACAGAATGGACGCAAGTGCGCCCAGGCTGTAGAAAAGGACGTCGTACGGATCGGCGAAGGACAGGCCTTTGAATGCTGCGGTATACGGCAGAATGAATTCAAACCACACCGACCAAAGCACCAGCGGGATAAGCACTTCATGCACGCGCGGCGGCCGGGTATCACGCAAACGCACAAGTCGCATCGTAAACAACATGATCGGTAGCCAGAAGGGGATCAGGATCAGGTCGTTCAGGTAATTCTGTGAGAAGGTATTAGGCACATAAGGCTTCAACAGCAGCCTGTTGACGAAGTACAGCACGAAGCAAAAGACAAATAGCGGGTCAAGCAGGAAACGGAACTTCATGCGTCAGTGTCCCGAGATATAAGGGGGGAGCAGGTTTACGTGCAGCAGGCTGATCAATCCGCCGAAGAATGCCGTGAAGCCGATGAACACAATCAAGGAACATATCTGTGTGAACAGCCACGTGTATTGTTTGGTTGTTATCTTGGATGCCGTGTAGATCAGCAACAACGCACCTGTAACAACGACTACAAAGAAGCCGACGCTGATAGCCAGGCACCACATGCGGACTTCTTTGGCGTTGGCGTTGTCGGTTTGCAGGAATTGGCCGAAGGTAGGCTGAAAATCAAGCGGGTGGGTTTCGTCGCTGGTCAGGTCGATATCCAGACCGACGCCCCCCGGTTTACCATCCCGGCCAAGAGAAGTCACGACGACGTTCCCGCCGCCGGACTCGACCAGGTAAGGCCTGCCCCAGCCGTCAAGCCACTGTCCGTCGTTGTCTGTATGGAAAAGACGTTCACTGTAGTATTCATTGGGCGGTTCATATGTACGCAAATCAAACTCGCTGATCTTGCCTTGGATCGCATATTCCGCAATTTCAGAGCTGCATCCCTGTAGAAATTCCTGCGTGGTCCATTGCTCGGGCCTCATGCCGTACGAATTGTTGGAGAACTGCCATGCGACAAATGTTGTGATCAGCCACACAAGGGCGAAACTGATTAATGCCAGGATGGTCGAAAGCGCCATCATCTTGATGACTGTCTTGCGGTCACGTTTGTCGGGATTGTTTTCTGTTGTCATTGGTATGTAACTTTAATCTAATTACTGCTGATGAGTATTAATGACCGGAATATAGCTGAAGCGTGCTTATGAAGACTGTAAAGAAGAAGATCGCGAGGATTAAAACACTGAAAGTAAAGGCGTATTGCCACCGGCCCGGTTTCTTCTTGCTGTTCTTGTCAGAGATGATGGCGATGCATGTGAAGATGCCAATCCCAAAACATAACAATTGCAGGTTTGTGCTTGGCGCATCAAATAGAAACTGATAGAGCGTCATACACGTTCCATCGGGTGTCGGATCGAGACTGCTCAGGTCGTGATCCAGCCCTATGCCGCCGGGTTTGCCGTCGCGGCCGAAGCTGGTGATGGCCAGATTTGTGCCATCAAAATGGATTGCCATCGGATTGCCCCAGTCATCTAACAGTTGTCCATCATCGTTGGTTTCAACATAACCATACTCCTGCAACTGGGACAGTGAATCGGCTTTCTCCCCGTGCTCTTTTTCATATTCAGCGATAGCATAGTTGACTTGAAACAAGATATTCTGAGTAAGCCATTGTTCAGGCATGAGGCCGGGTGCGATGCTACTGAGTTTCCAAACAGTCAGCAATGTCGATACCCACATAACCAGACCCACGAGTATCGCGATTACAAGCTGTTTGTGTGTTGTTCGTGTTGTTCGTGTGCTTCGGCCTTGATCTGCCTCGGTCATGTGTCGTGTTCCTTCCCGGGTCTGACTTCTGTACGCGGCTTTGGCGCGGCTGGTTCAGCCGGTATGATTCCATTTACGGTTTTATTGTGCAAGGGACGGGATTATGTGTGGCCGATTCATGCTGACGATTGTCGAAGACCGGCTGGATAAGCTGCTGGGCGTGGATTTTGCCGTGTGGGAATTGATCTCCCGCTACAACGTCGCGCCGACACAGCCCGTGCTGGCGGTGCGGCAGAACGGCGGCAGACGCGAGTCGGTCATGCTCCGATGGGGGTTCGTGCCGTCGTGGGCGAAGGATGTGGCGATCGGCAACCGGATGATCAACGCGCGATCGGAGACGGCCCATGAAAAGCCTGCATTCAAGAACGCGTTCAAACGCAGACGCTGCCTGATCCCGGCGGACGGTTTTTACGAATGGCGTCGAACTGAGAAGGGCGGCGGGGCGAAAGGCAGGCAGCCCTATCTGATCACGATGGCGGATGAGCAGCCGTTCGCGATGGCGGGATTGTGGGAACACTGGCAAGACCCGGCGGGCAACGAGCTGGAAACCTGTACGATCTTGACCACCGCCGCGAACGCCATGGTCGGCGAACTGCACGACCGCATGCCTGTGATCCTGGACCCGGAGGATTACAGCAACTGGCTCGATACCAGCACCGAAGACATCACGACCGCCAAGGCGCTGTGCCGACCGTATCCGGCAGAATTGATGATGCATCGGCCCGTCACGACATATGTCAATAACGCACGACATGAAGGGCCGTCGTGTGTGAAGCCGGTCGAAGTGCAGGAAAATGATGGCGGCAAAGACAGCAGCGGGGGGCAGACACCGATGCTGTTTTGATGGTGGATGAACGATAACAGGCTGCCACGCTAAGCCGAGAGCACATTTCGCATACAACGGGGGGTGATAACCATTAGTGGACTTATCTGACTAACCGGAACATCCGATCTGATGTCAAGTCGGAGCGCTGGCTCCGTGTTAGTTATCGGAGGATTGAGATCAGAGATTCCCTGAAACATCTTAAGGTCAGCTTCATGATCCTCGTGCTGCTGACTATGACCGGCACGCTCGGTTTGATGCTGACCGGCGATCGGGACATGTTCCACGCGCTGTACCTGACAGTCGTCATCCTTACAACGGTGGGGATGGAGGGGGCGAAGAACGATGCCGACCGGGTGTGGTCGTTGGTGCTGATGATCGGCGGGATTGGTGTGGTGTTGTACGCGACCGGGCAGATGGTGTCGTTTGTGGTCGAAGGTCAGTTCAAGCAGATGATCGGGAGGCGTAAGGTGACTTCACAGATCCGCAAGCTCAACGGACACTTCATTGTGGTCGGCTTCGGCCGGATGGGCCAGGCGTTGTGTTCGACGCTCGCCTATCGCGGGATGCCTTTCGTTGTCATTGACATGAAAACCCGGAGCCTGCGCGATGCGGAGGAAATGGGCTACCTTTGTATCGAAGGTGATGCGATGCATGACGCGATCCTCGAAGAAGCAGGGATCGTGCGGGCACGCGGCCTGGTGACATGTCTTGCGCATGATGCGGATAATGTTCTGATCACGCTGACAGCACGCGGCATCAAGCATGATCTGGATATCACCTCGCGCTGCGATGAAGCGGAGACCGAGCCGAAGCTGTTGCGGGCAGGCGCTAACCGTGTGATCTGCCCGGCCGTGATGGGAGCGGCGCGGGCGTCGAGCTACATGATCCACCCGCAGATCGACGACATGATTGAACTGGACGGCCACTGGCCCGACCTCGAACTTTCGCGCGTCTCGCTGGACCGCTTCCCGGGGTTCACCAGCCAGCCACTATCACAGGTCTATCAACTGATCGGTGAGAAAACCATCGTGGTTGCGATTATGCAAGAGGCCGGGACGCGCGTGCTTCGGCCAAGCGACGACACGGTCGTGAACAGCGGCGACCAACTGATTGTCGTCGGCGGTTCAGGCAGCGCAAATCACATCGTTGATGCGCTGAGCCATACCAGGGCGGCGTGAAAGTATTACGTTTGATACTGGATTAATCACCTAAACGATCGCGACTGGCCCATAGCCCAAGCGCGGGATTAGGTATGTAGTAGAACGGCTGACCATCCGTATCCTTGTTCCAACCGATGGAGAGCTTCCTGATGTCGTACTGCTTGGCGGCCTCTTCGTAAGGACGATAACGGTAGCCGACAGTTTCAATCTCGTCGCGCGATAGGGCGGTGGTGCAGTAGGTGATGCCGAACCGGCCTTCACTCGAGCCGTGGATCAGGTGTGCAGCGGCGGAGAGGTTGCCTGCAAGCTCGGGATTGTCTTTGAGGGTTTCGAGTATCTTGGGAGTGCCGTTGTAGCCGTGCGCGCGGATGAGTTGATCGATCTCTGCATCTTCGCCGAACATCCTCACGCCGGGTGCGAGTACGATCAGTTCGCCATCGTCTGCCATGGCCATGCGTGTGCGGTAGACAGCCTTATTACCCAGCCATGTCGAATGGAATTCTTCCGGATCTAGATATACCACGCATCGCCTGATCGGTTCATCCAGAACCTGGAAGTTAATGCGTCGGCTTAACTCGGCGGCCAGTTCGAAAGTCTTGTCATCATCGCCGTAGTACAAGCCTCGCAGCACGGTGTCTTCACCTTCCGCGCCAACTACGGTCAGAAGAAAGCGGATCGGCAATGCATCACGCAGGTAACGATCAAAAGCAGTATTCAGCGCCCGACGCACCGGCGTGTCGATCCGGCCCATGATCGATTCCATCCCGCAGACCGCGCCCAGGAAGTGCGACTTGTTGATCGTATCGCGACCGCCTGTGCCGACGAGGATGTTCTTGGTGTAGTTCGCGAGCCCGATCACTTCGTGCGGCACGACCTGGCCGATCGAAAGAATCAGGTCGTAGTTGCCGTCGAACAATTGCTTATTGACGGCGACGGCCATCGGTTCCTTGAGCTTGCCGTCAGATAACGTTGCCATTTCATCGGTGGTGAGTTCGCCGAGTTCTTTCAGGTCGGTGCGCCAGCGGTGGGGGAGGAAGCGATCGTAGGGGATGTCCTTGCCGAACATGCGGATGCACTCGGCCTCGGTCATGGGCTTGTGCGTGCCGAGCGCGGGCATGATGTCGATGTGGATCGAGTCGTGCAGGCGGCCCCACAGATGAGCGGTGATCTCGCCGGCGCGAGAGTTGAGGCGCGTGATGTCCGGCGGAAGGATCATCAGACGCTTAAGCTTATGCTCCGATTTGATCTGTTCAATCAAAGCATCGAGACGGCTGGCGAGATCACTGGATGTAATCGTGACATCATCACCGCCGATGTTGATGTTGTTTGGCATGGGGATGGGCTTAAGTAATCAGTTGGGTTTTGGTAATACGGCCCTCACCCCGGCCAATATCCGGGGGCTCCCAAGGGGAGAGGGAGAGGTAATACATGTTAGCGCTTCACGCGGGCGTTGCCTTCCCAGACGCTCCAGACCTGGTCTTCATCAGCAGGCTGGGAATAGTCGGTCAGCAGCGTTGCGGTCAGGGCACCGTTGGCCCAACCGAACTGGGCGCACTTTTCGGCGTTCCATTTTTTGAGGATGCCGTAGAGCAATCCACCGACGAAGCCGTCGCCACCACCGATGCGGTCGACCACGCCGATCTCACGCGGCGGAAGCACATGCCAATCATCATCGGCAAAAACAATCGCCCCCCATTTGTGACAATTCACATTCACGACTTCACGCAGCGTGGTCGCGAAGACACTGGCGTTGCTGTAGGTCTCCTGCACCCGGCCGATCATTTCCTTGAAGCTTTCGATTTTGGCGTCGATGCCAATGCCGCCGGCTTCAGGCCCCTTGATGCCAAGGCAAAGCTGGAAGTCTTCCTCATTACCTACAAGGATGTCCGCCAGGCCGGCGATCTCGTGGAAGACTTCGCTGAGTTCCTTTTCTCGGCCCTTCCAGAAAGTAGCGCGGTGGTTCAGGTCGAAGCTGATGCGTGAACCGTTCGCCTTGGCGGCCCGTGCGATTTCCAGACAGAACTTACTGGTATCGGGAGAGAGCGCACCGATCAACCCGGAAAGGTGAACGATCTGTGCGCCTTCCTTCGCGAAGATGCGGTCGAGGTCGAAGTCCTTGACGTTGAGCATACGACCGACTTCACCGGCACGGTCGTTAGCAACACGCGGGCCGCGTGAGCCTGCGCCGGAGTCCGCCATGTTGATCTGATGCCGGTAGCCCCAAGGCCCACCCTGATCGAACACCGGACCTTCATAGTCCATGTGTCGACCGGCAAGGTTGTCCTTGATAAAACGCGACACCGGGCTGCCCTTCACGAAAGCGGTCAGGATCTTCACCTTCAGCCCAAGATACGACGACGCGCTGCCGACGTTCGACTCGGCGCTGGTCGCCTGCATTTTGAAAGTGTCGGAGCAGTGGAACGGCTGGCCGTTGATCGGCGTCAGACGCGTGCCCATGCTGGTGGGGATGACAAGGTTGTAACGGCAGTTTTCTTTGAGTTCGATCATGGCATTTTGAGTGTGGTTAGAGAAGAACAACCCGGATGACATTTAGCCTTACATTATACGGCCAACGCCATCGGGCTGCGACGCCACAGCCTTCGCGGTTGCTTCATTATTATGAAATGCAAGATAATAACCGCACACAATCGCACAGAAAGCGGGTGTATTAAATTAAACGCAAAACGGCATGTCATAAAACGCAAAGTTATGTGCCATATTACAGCACGAGATGCGTGTTGAAATGCCTGCGAGGTCTCCTATTTTCTCATGAGCGAGCCCGCGATAATAATTCCCAGCAGCATTAGTCCAGTGGATGGCTCAGGAATTGTTGCCCGTGTGTCAATAGTCGGCGGCGTGCCCGCGTTCCAGTTATTCAGGACGACATCCAGGTCGTCCAGGCCGACATACCCATCACCGGTTACGTCGCCGACTCGCCAGACGTCCGCATCCACATTCTGATTCCAGTGGGTCAACACGATATCCAGGTCATCAAGCCCGACGAAGCCATCGCCGTTGAGGTCTCCCGCGAGTCGTGTCACGATACGGACGGACTTGGACATGTAGACAAGGTCCAGGCCCACCCCGGGTGTCTTTGGCAGAAGCACCTGATCAAATACACCGTATCGACTGTTGTGAAAAGAAATCACATCGAAGCTGTCGCCGGTCGCAGGCATGAAGCCGCCTGTCAGCAGGATATCAAGCGTTCCTGCCAACTCAAGATCACCAACGACATCCAGCAGATCGTAGTCGATCCCACCAGCACCGGGCGTATTGGCCAGTTCGACTTCAAGTACGCCGCCGAACTGCGAGTAATCTTTTGTGACCGATGTCAGGCCTACCGAATGACCCGGCGCTACCGTACCACCGTTGTTGATCAGGTGGCCTTCGTAGGTATTCACGTGCAATACGCCGCCGGTGAACTTGAATGTGCCGCCATCGATGTCGCTGATGATGTCTGCACTGAGCGTTCCGCCGGAGAAGTTGACACTGCCTTGATCCCAGATGTGAATCTTCGCGCCGACACTGATCCGGGCGTTATCGCTCAGCTCCACGATACCGATACCCTTTGCACCACTGGGATTGCCGCCCACATGTATGTCGGTCTTTGCATCCAGTAACGTGCCTGTTTCACGAACATGCAAGGTTCCGGACGTGCCGACCAGGTTTGATATCCACACGCCGCCTTGCGAGGTCAATGTCGCACCACCATCAATCGTTGCCTCACCATCTCCGAAGTCCGAAATAACGGTTCGCGTGGCAACGTTGATTGTGGCTCTTGAAGTGAGATGCAGATAACCGGTGCCGCCCATGGCACAACCTACACCAAAGTCGTCAGCGACATTTATCACAGCATGATCACTGACGATCAGTTCTCCATAACCACTCTGACCAACACGAAGGTCTGTATCGGTAATGTTCCAGGTTGACCCGCTACCGTCAACAATAACCGATCCTTTTGATGTGGAATCATAGCCGATGTACGCGGTTGTTGAACTGAGAGTGGACCCATTCAGTATTTGCATTGCCCCACGATTAATGTGGCCGACATGCATCGACCCGGTTATCACTGGAGCGGATGCGCCGTTGTCGAAAACAAGCGTAGGCAATTCTGACACGGTTGGACCATAAATCCGGTAATACGTGGTACCGGGATCGAACGTTCCGCCATCGATCGTAAGCTTGCCATCGTTAAAGTTGAATGTCCCACTTGATTGAATGAAGCTGCCGGTAGTGATCTCACCGTCATCGAGGTTGAGTGTTCCGCCGCGGAGGTCGACCGTACCACCGGTACTAAACGATCCGCCGTTACTGATATTGACCGTACCGGTGTCGTGGATAAAAATCGACCCGGTGTCTTGTGTATAGCTTCCGCTATTGTCGATGGTCACCGAGGCAGAGCCGGAAGTGGTGCTGCCGATGTCAAGATCGTAGTCCATCGTTTGTGTCAGGGTGGAGCCGGGTCCGCTGATGTGCAATGTTGCGCTACCGCCGCTGGGTGCGCCTACAGCCAGACTGATCTCACCTTGGATAAAAGCATCCGCGCCACTTTCAATACGGAGGCTCCCGGTTGTGCCGGCCGTTGAACCCTGAGCCAGTTGGAGCTTGACTAACTCGACATAAGCGTTGTTGCTGAGTGTGACCGTGGCCGTTCCGCCATTCGATCCCCAATACGATTGTCCGTTAACCGTGAGTGTCGAGCCGACGCCGTCGACGATCAGCGTCCCGTTCGATCCGTTACCGATGTCGATGTAACTCGTGCTGGCCAGATCAGCGCCGGAGTTTATATCGAAGGTGCAATTATCCATGATGTTATGTGCGCCGGTGATATTGACCTGGCCGTTGTTGTAGGCGTACAAGGTTGTACCCGCATCCATGATGAGCAGGCCGCCGGTATTACGGTTCAGCGTCCCGCCGTCTACGAGGATGTTGCCGTTGGTGTAGAGCTTGCCGCCGTTGCTGATATCGATCGTGCCGGTCGTTCTGATGACGGTGGAGTCTGTGCCGGTTGTAAGGCTGCCATTATCCGTGATCGTCAGCAGGCCCGTGCCGTCGGTTGCATGTCCAACGATCAATTCCACATCACCGCTCTGTACGATGGTGGAACCCGCGCCCGTCACGGTAACTGTTCCACTTCCACCCGGCGTTCCACCGGTACAGATAGCCAGTGTCCCGTACATATACGCATCGGCGCCGCTTTCGACGTTGAGCACGCCGTTTGTGCCGGGGTTGAGCCCTTGTGTTACGCGGATGGCGTTGTTGTAGTACGCGGTGGCTTCATTCCTGAGCGTAACATGCCCCGTCGCGCCGTTCGAGCCGTAGTAACTGACGTCATTTGTGCTGATCGTTGAACCGGGCCCGTCGATAATCAAAGTACCATCGGCACCGGTGCCCACATCGATGTAGCTGTCGCCCGTCAGGTCCGCACCGGAATCGAATGTGAAAGTGTTTCCGTTGGCGATGTTGTAGCTGTTGCTGAGATGGACCTGGCCGTTGTTGGATGCCGTCAATGTTTTGCCCGTAGCCAGTGCGAAGCTGCTGTTGGTTACATCTATCGTTCCACCATCGACGACGATGTCACCATTAGCAAGGAATGATCCGCCCGAGTTAACTTCGATCAGGCCGGTTGGATTGACCGTGATCGTGCCGCTGCCAGAAGTAAAGGAACCGGAATACTCAACGGAGAGTCTTCCTACACCATCGCTCGCATGACCGATAGTCAGGTTACGATAGCCTGTTTGCTCAAATGTTGAATCGGCGCCCATAACGTTAATGGCCCCCATGCCACCGGCAGTACCGTCGGATGCAAGATAAATATTACTACTCACCGTCATGCTCGCGCCGCTCTCGATACTGACCAGCCCCGTGCTGTTCACGGTTGTGCCGTATCCGATACGCAGGTTAAGTCCATCGATGTTGGCCTGTGCATCGGTAGTGATAAACACCTGCGCCGTTCCCCCGCCGTACCCCCAGAAGCACGAGCTGTTGCCGTTTTCGTACGTTGTGCCAGCACCCTCGACAATCAGCACGCCGTCACTGTTCCCACCCACATCGACATAACCCCCAAATGTTATGTCCGAACCGGATCTGACCCGGTAGGTTTTATTGCTATTGATATTTAACGAACCGCTGAAGTCAACCGTGGCATCATTAACCGCACTGAATGTACCGCTCGAAGCCAGGTAAAAGTACCCGCTGTTGTATGTGAACGTCCCGCCGTCGACCAACACCGGACCGACCGCGGAGAGCGTGCCGCCGTCAATTTCAATCGTGCCGCCGCTGTTGATCGTGGTTTGCCCACCAACGGTCAATGTGCCTGCATCGACATTCAATTCAGCGTTACCCGTCGCCGCGACGACCAGATCGCCCAGCAGGTTGACCGTACTGCCATGGTTGTACATCGCTGTGCCGCCACCGGTCGTGCCGAACTTCAAGGAATCGATCGTACCGGAAAATAAGCCCGTCGCCCCCGTGAAGGTCATCGCATCAGCAGGGCCGACCATGTCCACCGCCCACGGTCCCGTATTGTTATTCATGTATTCCTGAAGGTTCAATCGGTAATGACCCGCCAGCAGCGGATCGGGATTCAACGGCGTGTCGCCGACCGTCCAGGAAAGCAGCGCATCAAAACCGGGCCCCGATTGATCGTCCTGGCCGTGCAACACACTTAGCCCGTCATAGAAGTGCAGGTCCGAATCGAAACTGCTTGCCGTGATCGTATCGCCCGCATAGTTCGTACCTCCCGCATAGGTATACGTGAGGAACAAGAGGTTTTCGCTGCTGCCGACACTGCGCGTCAGGTCAATGCCGAAGTTGATCTCATCACCGGCAGCGACGATATCGCCTTCGAGTGAGAAGTACGCAGTTTGCGCATGGGTAGCCGCCGGCCTGGAAACGACCATCATCATAAGCGAGACAATCATCACTACACATGTCACGCCGGTCGATTGTGTGTGTAACCGCAACATGATTAAGCTCCTTGGTGACTGAACAGTGAAGTGTTCTAATAAGAAGATTCGATTTGAAGTCTGCGTGTCGAACAGATTTGTTGCGCAACGACAGCCCGCACCGATCAACACGGTGTCTAGCCAAATATCGAGGTGTGTGTACCTAACCACTCCCCGTCCGGCGACGTGTTACCACCCCTCATCGTCAGGCCCTCTCACTGATCCTCAATCAGCAGCCGCCCATACGATTAATAAAGAAACAGTCAGCCCAACCCGTCAGTGTAGACGAGGGGCGCCCGAATAACAAGATTAAAATATCTAAAGGACGGGAGAATCAGCGACTTCTTCGCCGGGTAGCGAACAAAACCAAACCGACGCCAAATACCCCCATGGCAGTTGGTTCAGGAATTACCGCCTTAAAACCAATCGGAGGCGTGCCCGCATTCCAATTTATCAGCACAATATCCAGGTCATCCAGTCCAACAAAACCATCACCCGACGGATCGGCAAGCGGATTGGCCGGCGGGACGTCCTGGTTCCAATTCATCAGCACGATGTCCAGGTCATCCAAACCCACGAAGCCGTCGCCGTTTAGATCACCTTGCAGCGCTGCAACGACTTCAAGGAAGACCGTCGACCCGCCGGGATTGAGTTGCCAGTCGAGCCCCATGCTTGAAAGATCAGGCAGGCTGAGCGTCGCAAAGCTGCCGCCGAATCCGCCATTAGCAAAGAGGAAGCCGAAGCTATCGCCGGCGGAAGGGACAAAGCCGTTGATAAGTGCGACATCAAGCGTGCCGTCAATAGATGCGAAGCCGCCGAGTTCGAGCCGGTCGTATTCACCCGGCGTCGTTCCTCCAAGTTCGATGAAGAGAGTATTCGCGGCATCGAGATTGATGGAGCCTTCGATCGAAACGATGGCGGGGCTGTCGCCGGGGCTGATGCCGCCTTGAAAGTCAGCCGTGCCTGATCCGAAGATGTCGCCGCCACCCGAGTAAAGGCCGGTAAAGATCACCTCGCCGACGATATCGATGGCGCTGCCGCTTGGGTTATTAACGGGACCACCAATTGTTGTGTCGATCAGGACGGTCGTGCCGAGGTTGGTCAACCCGCCTGAACTGAAACCGCCCTGCACAACGAGTGTGCCGTCGGCATTCACTTGAGCGAGGTTGGTGATGTTGATTGCCTGGTTGGGCGTAACACTTAAAACGCTGCCGAACAACCCACCGCTGGTGACCTCAAGGTTGCCGCTGGTCAGGTTGAATGTGCCCGCATCGAAGTCAAGGTTGGATGTGTCGTTGTTAAAAACCGAGCCAACGCTAAGCGTCCCGCCGTTCAACCGAACCGGGGCGCTGAGCACTGCCTGATCGGTGACGACAAGATTGCGGCCTGCACTGACAACCGGTGTCCCCACGCCGCCAAGCAGATCACGCAGCGTTTCACTATTGAGCGTCGCGCCCGCGGTGAAGCGGAACGTCCCGCTCGTGAACGTGAATACCGGGAAGGGCGCTTCGAGCGGATCGAACAAGTCGAGCGAGCCAGCATTGATCGTCCCGCCGTTGAGATTGACCTTGCCGTCGTCCCAGAGTTTGAGTTGCCCGCTGATATTCACGGTACCGCCCGCGTTGACGTTGAGCGTCGCGTCGCCGCCGCCGCCACTGGCATTGCCACTCAGGTAAAGATTCGCGCCGACGTTTAATGTAGATCCCGAGGAGCCGTCGTTGGTATCCAGGTCCTGCACGGTAATCACACCGGTGCTTGTGAGATAACCCTGGCGTGCGATATATGAGTGACCGTTGCTTGAGACCGTCGCGCCGTTTTCGATATTGAGCGTCCCGTTGGCCGTGCCTTCATCACCGACCGACAGCCAGTCGCCGACGGTCACCGTGGACCCCGGATCGGTAACCGTCATCGTTCCATTGCCACCACCGAAGGCCGAAACCTCCAGGTTGCCGATCTGCGAACCCGAGGCAGTAATGATAAGGTCGCCGCCGTTGCTGATCGTTGCAGTGCCCGAGCCGTTGTCGCCCATGAGCATTCGGCCGACGGTCAGTGTCGATCCTTCACCATCCACAACCAGGCTGCCGGTCGACCCCACCTGGTCGGCAACGAGCATGTTGCTGTTTGAAGCGGTGAAGCTGCCGCCGTTCTGAATCGTCAGTGATGAAGCGACGCCGTTGGAGTCATCGCCCACAGCGACCCGGCCCGTTCCGTTATGAACAACAAATGCGTTATCCACTAAGACAGATGAATTGTCAGACACGGTGCTGTTGCCGATCAGAAACTCACCTGATGCAGCGGTCGTACTTGTATTGAGCGTAGCTTCATTTGTTACCGTAAGTGTTCCCAAACGGCCATTACCGGAAACGAACGCGCCACGCACATTCACGACGGATGTGTCCCCGTCGATCGTCATCGCTGCGGTCTCGGAGCCGGATTCATTGCCGATAAACAAAGCGTCTGCATCAACTCGGCCGCCGGTGTTGATGTTGAGTGTGCCCGCACCATAGTCACCGACGAAGATGTCGCTGCTGCCGTTGGCGACCGCGTTCCAGAAGGTGTTGGCGCCGGTGACGTTGACGGTGCCCGTGCCGTCCGCCGTGCCGCCATTACCACTGCCGATGTTGCCGCCGTTGGAATTGAACAGTGCCCCGGCTTCGAGGTTGAGGATGCCGACACCGCCGTTTTCGTTGGTCGAGCCGCCGATATAAGTCCCTCCCGTCACATTCAGCGTCGATGGCGTGACACCATCAGTGCCGTTGACAGTGAGTGTACTGGTGCCCGTCCCCGAGCTGTTGGTGTCACTGTCCGCAATCGTCAGGATGTTGGCAGAGAAAAAACCACCATTGGTGATATCCAGCGTACCTTGACCCTCGTTACCGATAAACGCTCCGCTGCCGCCTGTAACAGTCAGTGATGAATCCGTCCCGTCAACAACGACAGAGCCGGTGGTGTTATCGCTTGTCCCTATCGCGAAGTAGTCACCGGTGGAGAATGAGCCACCGTTCGTGATACTCATGGTGGCATCGCCCCCGCCGACGCCGATATCCGCAAAGCTAGATAGACCAATACTCGAACCGGCGCCATCAACCTCGACCACGGCCGCCGTCCCGGACCCGGTGTTGTTGAATGCCTGGAATGTCGTTGCGTTCACTGTTGAGCCGGACAGCACGTGCCACTCGCCGTTTGTAATGTCGATATTAGTACCGGTGTGTGTCGCGCCGTTGATCAAGTTCAGCACGTTGCGGTCGGCGTGGCCGAGCGTGAAGTTGCTGGTGCCGGAATTGAAGTTGCCGGTATCGATGGTCAAGGTCCCGCCGTACCAGCCGAACTGGCTGGCAGCCAGGCGGTCCCAGCCCCTCACCGTCACATCGCCGTCGTCGATGTTGACACGCCCGGTGGTGTAAAGCGTCACTGCACCGTCAACATTCAGTTCCGCGCCATTGGATACAGTAAGCACATCCCGTCCGGTGTTCGCGGCCTGCGTTGTGGTGTTGCCGTGGCCGATCTCAAGCGTCCCGCTGATGTCCCAGCTCGAGCCGGCCCCGTCCACGTTCGCAATCGCGTCGGAGATAAACGAGATGCCGCCCATGTCCACCGCACCGCTCGTGAGCGTGCTGCCGTTGTTGATATTCAGTGTCGCGTCGGTGTTTGCGTTGAGCGCGACGTCAATCGTTCCCGTCACAGCCATGGTTGCGCCGTTGTTCAGCGTCAGCGTCGGATTGCCCGAGCCGCTTTCGAGGGTGAAGTCAGGTGAACCCGCGAAAGGAATGTAACTCCCGCCGTCAATCGTCAAAGACCCCGCGGTGAAGTTAGGCGAGAAGACCGAAGCATCAAAGGTGTTCACCGTGACATTCGCACCTGCCAGGTTCACCGTGCCAGTATTCGTGAACGTGCCATCCACATTGATGTCGCCGCTGTTGGCGTTGATCGTGCCGAAGAAAGCGGTCAGATCACCCGCGTTCACCGTGCCGCCGTTTACTTCAAGAATCGCTGCCGAGTTGACCTGCAGCAGGTTGGTCACGTTCAGCGTCTTGCCCGCGCTGATATCGATCGGATTGCCGCCCAGTGCTCCGTTGAGATTAACAGCCAATCCACCAGCGCCGGTGACCTCAAGCGTTCCGCTTGTCCAGTTCGGCACAAGCGAGCCGATCGAATCGACCGACAGCGTCCCGCCTTCGAGGTTCACCGTGCCTGTGGGGTTGAAAGTACCTGTCCCGACATTGAGCGTGCCGCCATCTCTGATAGTGGTGTCGCCGCCGACGTTGAGTGTGCCCGCGCCGACATTCACGATGGATGTGCCGGAGTCGGTGGCTGTAGACCCGACTACAAACCCGTTGCTGACCGTCAACGCACCGGTGGAAAGGTTCAGTGTTGTCGTGCCCACGCTGCCCGAATTGGTCAGGTCCTGGTTGTCGATGGTCAGGCTGTTCACCGTCATCGCCGAAGCGGGGCCGGTGATTGTCATGGTAGCGCTGTCGGTGATGAAGACGTTTTCAGTAGATAGTGGGGCGGTCCCGCCGGTCCAGTTCGCGCCGGTGTCCCAGTTGCCGCTTGCGCCTGCGGTCCAGAATTCACCCGCGGTCGTGCCAGTGTAGAACTGGCCAAAGTACTCGTTGCCCGAGTCGCCACCGATTTCTCGGATCTCGACATAATCAAAAGCGGTATCCGAAACGAATCCACCGAAGTGCAGCACATCTTTAGGCGACTCGAAGTTGAAGCTGTTGACAACGGTCCCGGCTGCGCCGCCTGAGTAGAGCGTGATGTCGAAGGTTGAATTCGGCGCATCCGTCGGATCGACGAACTGGAACCCGAGGCTGAAGACCGGGGCGGCCAGCGCGATATTGAGGTTCTCGACACCACTGATCGCCAGGTCCGGCGTTGTCGGGATCAACGTTGTAAATTCATTAAACGACAAGCTGCTGCCCCCAGGTGTGCTGAACGTGAGGTCGCCGACCACACCCCCGACCTGCGTCCCCAGCTCGGGCTGAGCGGTTGCCTGTGTCTGGCTGATGAAAAGTGTTTCCTGATCGATCTCGGCCAGCGATTGCGCCCATATCTGTGGCGTGATGCCGATCGTCACGCCCATCGCCGCCAATAGCGAGCCCGTCATCTTTGTTGTTGCGTATATGGACATCAAGCCACTCCCTTTGTGTTCCTGTGAGATGATCGTAGTGGTTGCGTATCATTGACCGATGCGCGCATACCATCACAAGCAATAGACGTTTGCCTGGTTGTAGGTACGTATTGGGTTCCGCCCTCGGCCCATGAATATGAACCGAGCAGTCAGCCATCATAAACGTGCATCAAAACTTATACAACAAGTATCCTGAACTTTACTATTAAGATATGCGCATTGTTTTTTGGGATGATTTCAGGCAAGCGTTTTCCTGTTTCGGGCCGTCAATACAACCCGCCGTGGTCTTGTTTACCGAATACTTACATGTGCCCGGCAATGATCGCCGTTCGCCGCCTTTAACATGTCATCGGTGCAACAAGTCCGATGGGTTGGTACTCTATCGGCCATGCCCTGGACGTTGTACCGCTACATCCTGATTGAGTTGATCAAGATCATGACCATGGTGGTCGTGATGCTGGTCTTCGTGATCAGCTTCGCCGCCGCGATCAAGCCCATGTCCGACGGGCTGCTCAGCGCGGGGGCGGTCATCAAATTCGTCGGTTACTCCGCCCCGACCATGCTCGGTTTCGCCCTGCCTTTTGCCGGTGCGTTCGCCAGCACGCTCGTTTTTATCCGCATGGCCTCGGACAACGAGATCATCGCCTGCTCCGCCAGCGGGATGAGTTACGCCAAGGTCCTCGCGCCCGTCGCGGCCCTGGGGCTCGTCCTGACGATGGGCTTGTTCTACCTGTCCAACTTCGTCGTGCCCGGCTTCTACAAATCCGCCGCACAGACACTCGAAAACGACCTGATGAGCGTGCTGGTGACACAACTGGACCAGAACCGCCCGTTCACGGAAATCCCCGGCTTTGTCGTCTACGCGGATTCCGCCACGCAGAAAGAGGCCCCGCCCGAAACAGGCGCCAGCCGATACATCCGCCTCGAAGGCGCGACCGTCGGCGAGTTCGACAACCAGCAGCGCGTCCGTGTCGATAGCACTGCACGCATCGCCAACATCCTGCTCTTCCAGGACGACGAGGGTTCACGTGTCACGATCATGCTCCTCGACGCGATGCGCTATCAGCCTGATACCGGCGAACTGGAGTATGTAGAGCGATTACCTTTCGGGCCCGTCCCACTTGATACCCCGTTTAAAGATGACCCGAAGTTTTTGTCCTGGCCCGAACTGCGAGAACTCGACCGCAAGCCGGAGCGGTACGACGATGTTAAAGAATCCAAGACCGAGTTGGGCGTTGAGTATGCGGTTGCTCAATTGCGGTCACTGATCTTCCAACAGGTCCGGGCCGACCATGGCCGGGAAGGTGTCAGGCTAAGCGGTAAGAACCAGGAATATCTGATCCGCAGTCCGGCCGCGCGGATGCAGAGCGGGGGGATACGGCTGCTTGCCAGGCAAAACCTCCCCATCACGGTTGAATACCCCGCCGACGCGCCGCTTCGACGTATGGAAGCTCAGTCCGGCTTCATCAAGATCAATCCGCCAAGCTACGGCGGGCTTGAACCTTCGGCATCGATCGAACTATTCGACCTGCGCGTGTTCACCATCCCGAACACCGAGGCCTTGACCGAAGCACCGGAAGGCTCGCTGCCGCCGTTGCGCTGGCCCGAGCCCGTGATCGAATCGGAAACGCTCAATAATCCCATCGAACAGCTTCAGGCCCTCGCTTCCGATCAGGCCGCGATCTCACCAAACGTATCACGCGCCCAGACAGAGTTAAGCAACAACATCCATAAACTCGGCAGGAAGATCGTCTCGCAGCTTCACGTCCGTGCCGCCTCCGCCGTGACATGCCTCATGCTGCTGCTTTTCGGCTCGGTCCTGGCGATGCACCTCAAGGGGCAGATGCCGCTGGTCGTCTTCTTCTGGAGCTTTATGCTGGCGATCGTTTCGATCATCATCATCCACACCGGACAGAACCTGGCCACCTCACGCGATACCAGCATCAGCGTGGGATTGTCCGTCCTCTGGATGGGTAACATCGGCATCGCCCTGGCGTCCTTCGTGGTATACCGAAAACTCGCAAGGAATTGACCAACACAACTACATGACGACTGACTTTTGAAAACACTCGACCGATACATCATCAGGCAATTCGTGATCAACTTCATCATCCTCTACGTGGTGCTGATGTCGTTGTTTATCGTGGTGGACCTGATCGTTGATCTGGATGAATTCCTCAAGGGGGGGTACAACTGGGCGCTGCACCACACGGTCGCTCGCCAGGCGGATGAGATGGGCTTGCCCGTTTCCGAATTAACCGCTTTAGTCGAAAGCGATACGCATCCGGAATTGATCGCAGAGAAAATGCACCTCTCTGTGGAGGATGCTGTTCAACTGATCGAGGACAGCCAACCCGGCTTCCTCATGCGGACGATGGGGGTCTTCTGGCTTGTCGGTGATTACTACGGCCCGCTGCTGGTATTGATCTACGCGTTCTTCTCCGGGTTGATCGTCGTGGCGGCCATGGGATTCACGCTCTCCGGGCTCGGACGCAGCCGGGAAATGACAGCCATGGTCTCCAGCGGCATCAGCCTCTACCGCGTGGCGATGCCGATCATCCTCGCCGGCATCGTGCTCAACACACTGGCGCTACCGGTACAGGAATTCGTCGTCCCGGAGCTTGCCGGCAAACTCGGCCGAAAAAAATCCAACATCAAAAACATCTCGGTCGACAGGTACGCCTTCCAATACATCCCCGATGAGAAGGGGGCCTTACTCACCGCCGCCAAATTCGACCCAGCGAACGAGCAACTTGAAGGGTTACGCATCATCCTGCGCGAAAATGGCATGCAGGTTGGGTTTATCACCGCATCGACAGCTCAATGGGACCCCGATCGAGACGGCTGGGAATTGTTTGACGCCTACCAGATCGTGCCCTCAACCAAACACCTTGACGATATCGGTCTGGATGTGCCGGGCAATGAAAGTATCCCGATCGACTTCTACGCGACCGACCTCTCACCGACACTGATCAAGACCCGTCAGGATGCGGACTACGTTCGGCTGTTGCCCGTCAGCCAGCTTCAACAGATGCAGAATAGTGAAGCGGTCCCCGAATCGTTGAAAGCGGTCGTGGCACGCACGAAGTGGGGGCGTATCTGCCTGCTGATCGTCAACGTGCTGATCCTCGCGATGGGTTTGCCGTACTTCCTGCTGCGCTCGCCGGCAAACATGATGCTCAAATCGGTCATGGCCGCGGGCATGTGTATCGGCTGTTGGGCAGGGGGGATGACATTACCCGAAATGGCCTCCGGCTGGCTGAACCCCGTCGCCGCCGCATGGTTCCCCGTGGTCGTCTACCTGCCTCTGACAGCCTACCTGCTGCAGAAAGTAGAAACATAATCTGCCGATTCCCACCAACTACACTTCCCCCAAAGCCGCTTACGGCTTAGCGCTGCTTCTACCCCTTCTTAGTCAATAACTTCTTAGCCGCCTCGATCTCCTGCTTCTTCTGCCCATCCACTTTCGGATAGTGAAGGTCCAATCCATCCAGCGTGTCGATGATTGCCGACGCGACGATTAACCGGGTGAACCACTTGTGATCCGCCGGGATCACGTACCACGGCGCGTGCTTGGCGGATGTGTTGCGGATCATGTCCTGATAGGCCTTCTGGTAATCGTCCCAGTACTTGCGTTCTTCGACATCCGCCATCGAGAACTTCCAGTTCTTCTCCGGCTCGTTCAACCGGTCCATAAACCGGTCGAGTTGTTCTTCTTTGGAGACATGCAGGAAGAACTTGCAGATCGCGACGCCGTTGCGCGCCAGGTATTGCTCGAAGTTGCGGATGTCTTCAAACCGCTGTTTCCAGATATGCTTCGTGACGAGTTTCTCCGGCAGCTTCTGACCTTCAAGGATCTTTTGATGCACGCGCACGACCAGTGTCTCTTCGTAGTACGAACGGTTGAAGATCCCGATCCGCCCACGCTCCGGCAATCGCCTCATGCACCGCCAGAGAAAATCATGATCCATCTCCTCGCTGCTCGGTTGCTTGAATGAAAACACCTGGCAGCCCTGTGGGTTCACACCGGACATCACGTGACGGATCGAACTGTCCTTGCCCGCCGCGTCCATCGCCTGGAAGATCAGCAGCACCGCCCACCGATCCTGCGCGTACAGCATCCGTTGCATCTCTGACAGAACCGCCGTCCCCTCTGCCAACGCCTGTCCGGCGTCGGACTTGTCTTCCTTGCTCATGTCGCCCGTGTCATCCGGATCGACGCTGGACAGCTTGAATCCCTTGCCGTCCGTCACCCGGTAATCGCGCGACAACTTGCGAGCCTGTTTGATGTGCTTGGCGATATCCATACGAACCCCTTCTGCCCGAAGTCAGACAATTATCCAGATCTTACATCTCACGGTATCATCCAGAACATGAATGGACAAGATGCAGGCGGACTCTTTGTGCTCCTGTTCAGTTGCATGTTTTTTCTCATTGCGATCGCAATTGCGATCGGTGTGCTTGTTTTCTTCATTTACTCACTGGTTCATGCGGCGACACATAAGATGGAGAATCAAGCCGTCTGGATACTCGTCATCATCCTCGGCGGGCCGATCGGTGCAATCGTCTACTTCATCGCAAAACCCTACAGATGAACCTGACACCGCGCTGTGTTCTCTTCAAACCGTTAACCGTCATGAAATTTCCTGAAATTGAAAGTAAACATAGTGATTAAGTTCAAACACACCTTGGCCATATGCTTGTTGACGTTGTTTGCGGTTTCGCCTGTTTTAGCTGAACCCGACTACATCACCGATCGTGATATCCGGGTCTCAATAGAGCAGGCAGGCACCACGTTGATCAACGACGGCACAGCCGTGGACAACGCCGAATTTATCGCTCAACTCGAACGCGAATCCGCCGACATCGCTCCGCCCCCGGAAGGTTCACTGACAAACGAAGGGCAGGATATCTACGAGCAGGCCGCCGACAGCGTTATCGTTGTCGCGGGGCTCTACCTTTGTGGCCGATGCGACAATTATCACGCCAACAGCGCTACCGGCTTCATCGCAACCGAAGACGGCATCGCCGTGACCAATTACCACGTCATCGACAACGCCAAGAACGCAACTCTCGTCGCCCGGACGCGTGACGGCCGAGTCGTGCCCGTGCTCGAAGTGCTCGCCGCCAACAAGGCCGACGACGTCGCGCTGATCCGGCTCGGCGGCGATGAACCTTACACACCGCTGCCGATCGCGCGCGATGCGAAGGTCGGCCAGCGCGTCCACACCATCAGCCACCCCAGCGGCCGTTACTACTGCTACTCCTGCGGCGAAGTCGCACGCTTCTTCATGGGCCACAACCACGGCCAACATAACATCAAACGCATCCAGATCACCGCCCCCTTCGCCAAAGGCTCCTCCGGTGGCCCCATCCTCAACGACGCCGGCCAGGTCATCGCCATCGTCACCACCACCGACAGTGTCTACTACAACACCGAAAACGGCCAACAAAAAAACCTACAGATGACCTTCTACAACACCGTGCCGTATGAGAGTATCTTGAAGTTGTTTGGCAAAGCTGTTGATTAAGATTCTTATACGACCACGCTGAATTATCTCCCGTTGGCCATCCATGTCCGTGTCCGCCCCCATACCCCCTCCCTTTAAGCTGCGATTGTTGATGTAAGACGTTGTAATAAAGTGGTTTGTGTATACAGTTGTGATTTGGCCTAGGACATTGCGGTTACGGGGCGCGATTGTTGGGTAAGTTGTGTATTGGCAGGCGTTTGTCATGCTGTTGCCTCGCATTGTGTCGTGTCCGCCCGGACACGATTCAGACCAAAGATGGACACCTATGCCTGTCCACCGGCCAAGACGTTTACGGACGCATGAAGCCGAGAACAATCAGTCCCTCCCTATATGGCGGATAGGACAGGTTTGTGCGCATGAAGTGTCTAACTAAGGCGATTAACTCTGCCAAGCCTGTTGCATTTGAATTGACTAACTGGCATGTCAACGCCTTCCGCGAACTGCGAGTTGGTATTCGTTATCTATCTCGCGGGTCATTTCTCTTTCTGCCCATACTATCCCTCGTAGAATGACCTCGCGGATGCGGGGGTTTGTATGATCGGCAAATGGTTTCATTGCATCAAGAAGATCACGAAACATGCTTGAGCGACTTCCTGACGAACTAGAATCGCCTCTACCAATCTGTCCTGTTATATCTTGGACTGAAAAACCAACATCGAGTGCTGTCTCTGCAAACGCCACCCATGTTACGTCTACCTTGCGGCGAAGCGGTGTCAATGCTAAAAACTCATGATATTCTCCAGTTCCTCGGTGTTTTATAAGCCACCGCCGCATCAACTCGGGATTATCACCAATAAGCCTAACGATGACCTTGTCGCTTGACATCGTATTATCAATCAAATCAAGTAGCTGCCAACGTTTTTCTATCCCAATCAATGGCGTAATCTGGTCAAACGTAGTTGCATACTCCCACAGGTAGCCTGGATACTCACTTTCATCTCCTGAAGCAGTGATGCGAGCTAATCCCCAATCAAATGCGAGTTCCGGATCAGATGCGAGGATCTCACCTAACAAATACTGATCTTCGGTGCGTACTTCTAGGATTACTTCTCGCCACAGTGCGACCAATTCTTCTCGAATGATTTTTTCTGGTGTTACCAACCATTCTGCAAATGCTGCAGCAATGCGCATTAAACGGTTGGGATGTTGTAGGAGGCTTCGGATTGCTTTTACGCTGGGAGATAAATGTGCGATATAGAAAGCTTCCTGATCCGAATAATGAGTAATTTTTGCAAGAGTACTTATAGCTTTGTCCAACAGATCTGCTTCTGGATTAGGCAGTGATAAAATGCGTTCTGCCGCCATCGATTGATACGTATCATGCGTGAGTAATTTACGCAGCCATATCTCGGGCTCATCGACACCACGATGCCAAACGCTATTAAATAATACTTGGAGCTTGTCTACTGGGAGCCCAGACTGTTCAGCCGCATTTATCCATTCTTGCGGTCTTTCAGCACGCGTTCCAAGTTCCCAATAAAAAGTGTTACGTTCGTGACCAGGTAATCCTTTGAATTCCTTAGCCTCATGTTCCATCGCTGCAAGCTCAGTCATCGCGTCTATTGGGTCACAGCATAAGTATTCTTCAGCCAATCGCTCGAACATAAGCTTTCGTCTGGCTTGGCGGGTTTTCCAATCTTCATGATAGTCTTCTCTCCCAAAAAGACGGTCGAAGTTGCGATCAACACTCACCTCGATGTCGAGGCGCATTTTACGAGCAAGCGACTTTGCCCAAGTACGTGCAGCCCGCCCGCACGCAGGTATAGTTAACATGTCCTGTAACATTTGCGTGGCGGTTTCTGACATCAATGTCTTTTCTTTGGCTTGGACTTGACCTGTTCGCCGATGTAATCCAGGGCTGCACCAAGCCTCGATCAATTGGCAGAGATTATCTGGGATTGAGTTACTTTTTTTAATTACTTCGAATACCTGTGGCCAAGCACTCGAAAGCGATTCGAGGATCGTTATCGGGAGCAATCCATGGGTCACGATAAAAGACATAGAGTCTATTGGACTTGTTCTAGCAGTGTTGATCGCTGGGTGCATAGCTTCTTTGAGGAGCCACACTAAATGCGGCGCTACTTTGGTATCAGATAGATACTCACTCATATCACAGAATAGACGTATCGTGAGTAGTCGTCTTTCTTTGCATGAGTTGTCACCTGGCGAATCTCCTTGAAGCCAATCTTTGATAGGATTCGTAAATGATTCGGTTAATATATTGTTTGCGGCTTTCGTAGACAGCATCAATGCTGCTTTTAGCGCTTTCTCCGGATGATGGTAAAGTAATCCCGGTAGAGCGTGAACGATTGCAGATGGTTCTTCCTCCAAGATTAACTCGGTGGCATATGAGCTTAAAAATGCAAAATGCTCCCAGAGCTTCTTAGATTGGTAATTGGGGCGTTGGACCTCACGTATCAAATTGACCAGTTCTCGTTCTGGAATGTCTGCGCCGCGAGCCTTCGCGTCCATTAAGATATGCAACGCTTCGATCATTATGCCTTGTTCGGCTAGCTTCTGAATCCAAGTACTTGGATCAAGGCGTGCTGGACCTCGGTAGAACGCATCGTACACAAGCCATCCCCTTAGCATCGGCGGTCGCACAGAAATGCTGGGTCGGGATGAGGTATGACGTATGGCTTCATCAACTATACCGCCAGCAGCCAGATTGGTGATGTCTTCAGAAACCTGGGCTGGGCTCATACGTAAAAACTCAGCAACATCGTCAATCTTTGCCCCAGTGTTCCCAGCCAATGCAAAACAAGCCAACACTTGTCGTATTCGGCGATTGCGAAAAGCATCGCGTGAATCCAGCAGACGTCCAGCTACCGCTTCGCCACTCCAAACCTGTTCAACTTGACCGCGAAATGTTGCGGATGTAAGAGCTGCGGCCAGCCCGGGCTTGCCTTCGGCCTGGTCCAGTATCAAACCAATAAGTTGCTCTGGGCCATGGAGTCCAAGTGAATTAACCAGTTGCTTAACTGTTGGCCTCGTCAGCAAACGGATTGTCCGTACTGCATCATCTGCCAAGCCCATTTCATCTTTAAGCCCAATCTCGAAAGACGGCCATGCATTAGCGTGGATGGCATAATGTGCGTTGATCTGCCGGCGTAAATCACGTAATTCATGAAGCATGCCTTGATTTTCATGTGCATCGTCTACCACAATGGCGACAGGCTCTTGGTCGCGTATAGCATCGGCCAGTCGACCTCTATCCGAGTCCACTGCAAACAATACACCGTCTGTTTTGGCTAAATACTCATGCAGGTATGTTTTTCCCGATCCCGGCTGCCCAATTACCAGGGTATCTCCCGCTTCTCCAGTTAATGACAGTCGCTGCCGCAACCATGCGATATCATCATCACGCCCGATTAGTGGCGGACGTTCTTCACGGAGGCGGCGAGGTAATGCCGACAACGCTGGGGCGCGACCTGATAATCCGAGTAATTCTTCTAACCAGTGACTATTGTGATACAGGCGATTCGCAATATCTTCTTGCGAATAGATTCCGTCAATCCTAACGTTAAACTCACTTTTAGCATCTCGTATAAGATTCCGTTTTCGTGATGCGGACATTTTACGTGGTGTTACTACAATCGCACGCTTGGGTCCTTCCGGATGTTCAATAAGATACCGTTGTATGTTCTTGCGGAAATTTTGTCGGGGGCCTTTTTTGTCTACAGTGTGACACATTGGCATCACGCCATCTTCAACACTAATGCCCCCGTCATACCCGCCATCGTTACCACCGCTCATAGAAAAGAGCTTAGGGTATATATCACGGAAAAGATCTCGTGCGGCTTGCTCAAATAACTCACCATCGAGATCACCATCTAAACGAGTCAGTATTTCCTTATAGAGAGGATCGCGTGTCATTTGCCAAATACCCCGTTGGTGACACTGTATTTGATGGGCATGATTGTATTATAGAAGGTTTGATTGCTACGTAGGTCAGACGGCCGTATCCTTACGGGTCTATGAATCGAATCGACCGCATATTTCAGGATTTACGAGCCGGTGGCGGCAAGGCGTTGATGCCTTACCTGACGGTGGGGGACCCGAACTTGGCCGCGACGGGGCGGATGCTCGAAGCTGTGCAGGAGGCGGGGGCGTCGATCTGTGAATTGGGGATTCCCTTTTCCGATCCGATCGCGGATGGGCCGGTGATTCAGGCGTCGATGACGTATGCCCTCGATCATGGCCTGAAGGTCGGCGACATCTTCGAGATGGTGTCCAGGCAGCGGCCGAAGCTCGAGATCGGGCTGGTCGCGATGGTCAGCTACTCGATCGTCCATCGTTTCGGGCTCACGAAGTTCGTGCAGGATGCCAAGGATGCGGGGTTTGACGGGTTTATCTTCCCGGACCTGCCTGTCGAGGCGTCGGGCCCTGCCTGTGAAGCGGTCTCGAAAGCCGAGATGATTCTGAGCATGCTGATCGCCCCGACGACGCCGGACGACCGCGCCGCCGAGATCGCCAAGGCCAGCAGCGGCTTTGTCTACGTCGTTTCCCGAGCCGGGATCACCGGTGAACAGGCTGAACTCCCCCCCGAACTGCCTGCCCGTTTGAAGAAGCTGCGAGCGGTGACGGACCTGCCCATGACCGTGGGCTTCGGGATCAGCTCTGCCGAGCATGTCAGGCAGGTCGTATCCGTATCGGACGCAGTGATTGTCGGTTCGGGCATGATGCGTCGGATTGCAGAAGTCCGCGATCAAGGCGAAGATAAAGCCGTAGAAGTGGTGGGGACGTTCACAAAGGAGTTGGCCCAGGGTTTAGAACCCGGCTGAGGCAAACCCATGAAAAACGCCCCGAAATCAGGGCGAACGGCCTTGAGGGCGGCTAAATGCCTCTTGGGGCTAGGCTTATCGGGTCTGGGGGTGATCAGCGGGTTGTGGCTTCGAGAGAACATATCGCCGATATTGGCCGTAGGACCATTTACAGCCGGGCTTTACGTATTGATGCGCCTGGTTGCGGACGATCTAGTACCGGGGGCGTCACCGATGGTGACGGGATATTTGAAACTGACCACGGCCCTGGTCTTCATCGGCTGGGCGCCGCTGGCGTTCTGGTCATTTTGGACCGGCACGCCGATCTGAGATAATCAACGCTTTGCCAGGGCACGGAGTGCAAGACTAATGATCCAGACCAAACGTACCAAGACCTCAACCCCCAAGGCCTGGACCGGGCTACTGCTCATGCTCTTGGCGATGGCTTGCGGGTGGTTCGCCAGCCCCGTCAAAGCTCAGGCTTTGGAGTTCCCCGAATCCGCGCCCACCGAGCAGATGCTCGCCGACCAGCTCATGGCCATGGCGTGGATGTCCTTCGGTGGTGTGGCCGATGCCAGGCCCGATCAGTTGCAGCGGGGCCGCATCCTGCTGGACATGGCGACCGAGCTAGCCCCCGATGATGTCGGCATCTGGGAACTGAGGGCCTCGCTCGCCAAGGGCATGCAAGACACCGATATGCTCATCGATTCGCTGAAGCAATACACACGTCTGGTTCCGGATGACGACGTAGCACAATTTGAATTGGTCCAGGCCCGGCTCAGCAAGATCGAATCGATCGATTCTTACCTCGATGCCGTCGAGCGGTTGCTGAATGCCGAAGGCGTCAGTTCCTTCTCGGCTCCGCTGCGGTCACGGCTCGCATCCTTGGCGGCACAAGCTGCGCAGGAAGTCGGGGATAACGAACGTTCTGCTGAATGGTTGGTCTACGCGCTCAAGCTTGACCCGGTCAATCCCATCGCAGCGCACATGATGTACCAACTGACCCTCGATCGAAACGGCAGTTCCCGTCAGCAGGGCGCGGCGCTGGTCTATCTGCTCGGCGCAAGCCCGGTTGATCCTTCCGTTCGTGTTGCACTGGCTCATTTGCTGATGCAGGAAGCCGTCTACGACAGAGCTTTGGACCAGTACGACTTCTCGATGGGCCTGGTCGATATGCAGACGCGGTTGGAGCTGCTGACGCAGTACACGCTTTGCCTGATCGCATCCGGCCGGGAAGATGAAGTCCCGCCGCTGCTCCTGGAACTGCAGATGTTCATGAAGCAGTTGGCCGATGCACAGAACCCGGACCAGACGCTTGATGAGAACATGGAGCCGGAGCCGCCCTCACTGGAAGACCTGCCGCCGTTGCCCACCACGCTCGAGTTTGCCCGGCTGATCCTCATGTATAAGGACAACCCGGTAGCCGCGGAGGAATCGTTCAATCGTCTTCAGGAAAGCTCCGCTGCGGTTGAAGACCCCGAACAACGCGGCGAACTGTTGCGGCAACTTGTCTGGATCGGCGCTGTGTTCGACCAGGATGCTGCATGGGTCCAGCAGCGTATTAGTGCGCTCGGGCCGGATGATACTTACAGCAAGCTCGCCTCGGGCTGGCTGGCGCTACGCAACGGCGATGCCCAGGCAGCACGTTCCATCTTCGAGTCGCTCGGTCCGGATGAAATGTTCGCCCGCTTGGGATTGGCTTCACTGCCCGACTTGAGTGATGATGAAAAAGCCCAGGCCTACCAGCAGATGATTTGGGACGCCCCCACATCGATGGGCGCGATCGTCGCCGCACGTCGGCTGCACCAGATGGATAAACCTATTACACCCACCGGCGAGGGTGTGTCGCTTCGCGTGCTCGTTGATGGCGTTTCACGCCAGCTCTGGACACCGGCGCTGACCGTCTCGCCCTGGATCCGTACACGACTGACCGTCTCGCCCGGCTCCTTCGGGTATCTGCAACCGATGAGGGCGACCGTAACCATGCTCAACGCCACTCGGCTGCCGCTGTCGATCGGCCAGGGCGGTGCGGTCAATGCCCCGTTGATGGTGATGTGTATGCCCTCGATCCGCAACGAACCAAAGGGCCGTACCTCACCGACCTTCTTCAACATGGGTCGGCGTCTGACGCTGCAACCCGGACACGCGATCACGGTAGACATCCGCTTGGACCGTTTCGATATGGGCCAGCTCACCGCGATGTATCCCACCGAGCCCATCACGTTCTCCGCCATCGCGATGCTTGACCCTCGCCCGACCCCGAACGGTGGGATCCTGCCGGGCCCGTTGGGTTCGACCGTCAACGCCAGTTCCTTACTCGCGCGCGCCATGCCCGCCACACCCAGCAACCTGCAACTCTGGATGAAAGATGTGGATGGCACCGATCCGGCTGTCCGTGCACTGGCGATCGCCCGGCTGCTGGTCATCGCTAATCAACCTACAGAATCCACCGAAGCCGCCGACTTCCGCGCCAAGGTCCGTGACATGATCGCGCAGCGCTATCCAAGCTTCGACAGCAAACTCAAAGCCTGGACCGTCCGCTTCATGCTCCCCGATGAGAACGGCGAACCGGTGTCCCAACGCGTGATCGATCTGGCATCGCGCAGCGACGACCCCATGGTAAGGATCATTTACCTGGTTATGAACGCCAGGGGCGCCGATTCACCGGCTCTCACCGATGCGATCCGTCATGACAATCCGACGATCCGCACCTTCGCGCAGGCGATGAAGACCGGCTTCGAGGAAGACGCCAAGCTTGCCGGCGAGGCAGAGGGCCAGATGGGTGAAAATGCTCCGGTTCCCGCGTTGGACCCGCTGGCGCCCGTTGAGACGGCGCCTTCGCAGGACCTGCCCTGGCTGCCGTAACGTACTACAGTCGGCAAGCATTTGGTAAGCACAACGGTTAGCCCCCGGCGTGGTTGCTTCAGCAATCCACGCTTTCGTACATCGTTTTTAAGCCGGGAATGAGGCGCAGATCAGTACCATGCGACACACGCTCCTGCTCTTTGATATCGATCTCACCCTCGTCAATGCACGCGGCATCGGTCAGGTCGCCATGCGCACGGCGGGCGAGAAAGTCTGCGGCGATGGCTTCTCCTTCGAGGGTATATCCTTCGGCGGCAGGCTCGATCCGCTCATCTTCGCCGATGCAATCGCCAACTGCGATCATGATGCGTCTCACAAGCACGACGACTTCCGCCTTGAATACGGCCGTGAACTCAAACGCCTGATCCATGAACAAGGGCACAAGGTCGATGCGCTGCCGGGCATCCCGCAGCTTATCGATCAACTGCGCCGACGCGCCCAAACGCAAGACGACATCATGCTCGGCCTGCTTACCGGTAACTACGCTGAGACCGCGAAGATCAAGATCGAAGCCGCAGGCTTACAACGCGACTGGTTCACCATGGGATGCTTCGGCGACGAAGCACCGTCACGACCGGGCCTGACTGAATTGGCGATGCGCCGCTACCAGGACATGACACAGACCAAACCCGACCCGCAGCGCATCGTCATCATCGGCGACACCCCGCACGACGTCGATTGCGCCAAGTCCCACGGCTGCACCGCCTTCGCCGTCGCCACAGGACGAACCCCCGCGGAAGAACTTCACGCCGCCGGCGCCGACATCGTCGTCAACGACCTTTCCGATCCGACGCCCCTGATCAAACTCCTGGATAACTAACTCCCCCTCTCCCAAATCCGGCGTGGTTGCTTCAGCAATCCACGCTCCTGCACAACCTGCCGCGCGCCCCACGCTCGGCGCGGGTCTCCCGACCCCGCCGAAACACATGACCGAAGGTCTCCAAACCATGAGACCACGAACACGTGTAAGAAGCGAGCAAACTAACACCTTCTCCCCCTGGGAGAAGGCCGGGATGAGGGCCGGGTTGATTGTGCTTGTAAATTGAAAATATGCGCCAAAGGTCACCGGCCCTCACCCCAACCGTTTCCGGGGGGCTCCCAAGGGGAGAGGGGGTTAAGAAATCAGCGCCGAGCGCAGTAAGAACGTAAAATCACCACCGGTGCGGATGCGGCCCGAAGCTTGCTTCGTAATACGTATAAACAGCGCGGCCGGGCGGGCATAGCTCATCAAATGCCTTGCGATCTTCATCCGTCACTTCGACATCGAGCGTCGCGAGGTTGTCGTTGAGTTGTTCCATCGTGCGCGGGCCGATGATCGGGCTGGTGATGGCCGGCTGATGCATGCACCACGCCAGCGCAAGCTGACTCACCGAACATCCCTTCGCTGCTGAAAGTTCACGCAACTTATCGACGATGTCGTGCGCCCGTTCGTTTGCGAGCATTTCATCGGCACGGGGGTTCCGGTCATCACCCGCATAGCGCCCTTCGCTCGGTTGCGCGTTCCGCTGATACTTGCCGGTCAGGAAACCGCCTGCCAGCGGCGACCATGGAATAAGCGCCATGCCATACGTCTGCGCCATCGGGATAAGTTCGCGTTCGATCCGCCGATCCAGCAGGTTGTAAGGCGGCTGCTCCGTGACAAAGCGGTTCAGGTTATACCGATCGGCAACCCAGAAGGATTCCATCACCTGCCACGCCGCGAACGTGCTGCACCCGATGTATCGCACCTTGCCCGCACGTACAAGATCATCCAATGCACGCAGCGTCTCATCGATCGGGCAATCTACGTGCGGCCGGTGTATCTGGTACAGATCGATCCAGTCGGTCTTAAGCCATCTAAGCGACGCGTTGCACTGCTCGATTATCTGTCGGCGAGAGTTGCCCCATCGGTTGGGGTCCAGCGGGTTATCCTTGTGCATGTTGCCGTGGCACTTGGTCGCCAGCACGATGCGGTCGCGTTTGCCGTTCTTTTTAAAGGCTTTGCCGACAGCCTTCTCACTCTTGCCGCCGACGTACACGTTCGCCGTATCGAAGAAGTTGATGCCCGCATCGAGCGCGCGATCGATCATGTCTGCCGCGTCGTTGCTCAGTGTCTTGCCACCGAAGGTCATACACCCCAGACACAAGGGACTGACGCGGATGCCGGTTCTGCCGAGATATCGGTATTCCATGGTGGTTCTCGATGTTTCGTGTGATAGAGAGTGGTTCGAGTCATCATAGCACGATGGGGATGTGCAATCTTAAATGTGCGATGTTCAATGTTCAAAAGTTAATCCGTCAGCGAAAGATTGAGCCTTGAACATCGAACATTGAACATAAAAACCACGCTCGGCGCGGGTCTCCGATCCCGCCGTTGAATCGACCGAAGGTCTTCAAACCATGAGACTACGAAAACATGTAAGAAGCGAGCAGACTAACACCTTCTCCCCTCGGGAGAAGGCCGGGATGAGGGCGGGGTTGATTGTGCTTATAAATTGAAGACGTTCGCACAAAGACACTGGCCCTCACCCCAACCCTCTCCCGAGGGGAGAGGGGGTAAGATGACACTGCGCTCGGCGCGGGTCTCCTGACCCCGCCGTAGCACACGACCGAAGGTCTCCAAATCGAAAAAGCTTTTAGCTTGTCAATCCTTCAAACAAAGGCGTCGACAGGTAGCGTTCGCCGAAGCTGCATGCGATCGTGACGATCGTTTTGCCCTTGTTTTCAGGCAGTGATGCGACACGGCAGGCGGCGCAGATGTTTGCACCGGTGCTGATGCCGCCGAAGATGCCTTCCTGCTGCGCCGCACGGCGCGACCATTGGAATGCTTCTTCGCTCGTGACGCGCTCGGTGCCGTTAAGCAACATCATGTCGCAGTTCGCCGGGACGAACCCTGCGCCGACACCCTGGATCTTGTGCGGTCCCGGCTTGATCGGATCGCCGTCGAGTGTTTGCGTAATCACCGGGGATTCAGCAGGTTCAACCGCTAACGCCTGGAAGTCTTCGTTACGCTCGCGGAAGTAGCGTGTGATGCCCGTGATCGTCCCGCCCGTGCCGACGCCGGTGACGATGATGTCGACCTTGCCGTCCGTGTCGTTCCATATCTCCGGCCCGGTGGTTTCGTAATGCGCCTTCGGGTTGGCGGGGTTCTCGAATTGCTGGGGCATCCACGCGTTGTCGGTCGTGCTGACCATCTCGGCCGCCTTGCTGATCGCGCCTTTCATGCCGTCCGCAGCGGGGGTCAGCACCAGGTCTGCACCCAACGCACGCAACAGCGCCCGCCGTTCCACACTCATCGATTCGGGCATCGTCAGTGTCAGCTTGTACCCCTTCGCCGCACACACAAACGCCAGAGCGATCCCGGTGTTGCCGCTGGTCGGTTCGATGATATGTGTGTCCTTGCTCAGGATGCCGTCACGCTCCGCAGCCTCGATCATCGCCTTACCGATGCGGTCCTTCACACTCGCCATCGGATTGAAGTATTCACACTTGACCAGCACGGTTGCGTCTTTCGGAGCAAGGTGCCGGAGTTTGACCAGGGGGGTGTTCGAGACCGTGTCGATAATGTTCTCGTAGGTTTTGCCGTGCAGAAAAGCCCGACCCTGTTCGCTTGTAGTGCTCATGATGCAAAATCTCCTCGTGCCGGCCTGATTCGGCCTTGAATGCCGTCACCCCGAAAAGAGTCCTGAATGTGTGAAGGGCATATTAGGCACCAAATCCTATTCAGACAAGATAGGGGCTATTTATCGATAATCAGACAAGCTATTATGTTGATAAGATGCCCAATGTTCCCGCTGACAATCTCCCGTCACCCGATCGTCACAAGCGCCGACTTCTATGGCTGCTCAAGCGTCTCATGATCTATCTGCTGCTCATCTACTGCTGCTGGCTGCTGATCGGTTGTGCCATCCAGCGCGCCATTTTATTCCCCAGGTCCATGGCAGGGGGGCAGACCGACCGACCCGCTGACGCTCAGCTACTCACCAGGCCGATCGATGGTGGCAACGTCGAGGCGTGGTTCATCCCCGGCGATAATGTCAGCGCTCAAAACCCCGGCGGGCTTGTTATCTTCGCCCACGGCAACGGCGAACTGATCGACCATTGGCCCGATATGCTCGAACCTTACCGGTACATGGGTTTCAGCATCCTGCTGCCGGAATTCCGCGGCTATGGCAGGTCGGCCGGCAAGCCCAGCCAGAAAGATATCGCCGACGACTACCGATACTTCTACGACCAGGCCATCCAGCGCCCCGAAGTAGATCCCGACCGCATCATCCTGCACGGCAGATCGCTCGGCGGGGGTGTCATCTCACAACTGGCAAAAGACCGCCCGTCTGCTGTATTGATCCTGCAATCCAGCCCGGCGAGTATCAAACGCATGGCTGGGAAGTTTTTAGTCCCGCCGTTCCTCGTGCTTGATCCGTTCGATACCGAATCCGTTGTCGAGCAATATCAACACCCAATCCTCATCATGCACGGCAAAGCGGACAACGTCATCCCGCCCAGCCACGCTCAACGCCTCGCCGATGCCGCAACGAATCCTAAAAGTAGGCTGCTTTATTACGACTCCGATCACAACACCGTCCCGCCATCCGCGACCTACTGGCAGGATATCGAGCAGTTCCTAAAAGATGCCGACGTCTTTGAATCGCAATAGTCACAGTTGCCCGTGACAATCACCTGCCTACAATGCCCCAACGTGCCGGGGCGGCCGATGCACACCCCTTATTCAAACAACCAATCCCCTGATCGGGATACGAAAGGATGACAGACATGACCGAGCGCGCAGCCGCGATCACCCTCAAAGGCAACCCCCTGACCCTCGTCGGTGATGAACTGAAGGTCGGCGACACCGCCCCGGACTTCAAGCTCAAGGCCGTTGATATGTCCGACACGACATTGGCCGACTTCACCGGCAAGGTCAAGATCATCTCGGTCGTCCCCTCACTGGATACGCCCGTCTGCGATACCGAAACACGCAAGTTCAACGAAGAAGCGCAGAAGCTTGGTGACGGCGTCATTGTCCTGACCGTCAGTGTCGACCTGCCCATGGCGCAGAAGCGCTGGTGCGGCGCCGCCGGCGTCGACAACGTCGTCTGCCTCTCCGACTATCTCGACCACAGCTTCGGCAAAGCCTACGGCGTACGTATCAAGGAAATCGGCCTGCTCGCTCGCCAGGTTATGGTCGTCGATAAGGACGACACCATCCAGTACATCGAACTGGTCCCGGAAGTCGCTCAAGAACCGAATTACAACGCGGTGCTTGAAAAAGCAAAGTCGCTTCTCTAAGCATTCAATCGTGTTTGTCCGTCAATCCCGCCTGCGCGGGGATGACATCGATACGACAAACGATTTATAAAAAAACACCCACCACAGCATTTTGTGGTGGGTGTTTTCTTTTTAATCTTCTGTCTCTACCTCAGCCTTATCACGTTGCGGCCAACCTTTGTATTGACATCGGTGCCCGAGTTGGCGTCTTCCCACAGCCCGAGCATCGCCCCGGCGGGTTGCCAATCCTGATTGTTCTGGCCTTGGATAGTAATAGCGTTGTGATACGCGGTGTCATCCATCTGCCAGACGAGGTTGTATCCGGTTTTCAGGTTATGCCAGAGGATGTCGGCCTTGCCGTCGCCCGTGAAGTCGCCTACCCCAGCGATTTGCATATTCCGATTTTTCGCCCGTTTAATGAAGGTCGACTCGGCTAAGGTTGTGCCATCCATTTCCCAGATCACGTTGCGGCCGTTCCTGACATGACGCCAGAGGATGTCCGCCTGGCCGTCGCCGGTGAAGTCCGTCGTACCCGCGATCACCCATCCGCGGTTTTTCACCCGGTTGACAGCAGTTGTGCCGACAAACTCGGTATCGTTCATTTCCCAGACGACGTTCCTGCCGTTACGCCTGTTGCGCCACAGGATGTCGGCCTTGCCGTCACCGGTGAAGTCCGCGATGCCGCCGACCTGCCAGTTCTGGTTCCTGAGCGTGATCAATTCAGTGGTCGAAGTCACTTCGCCGCCGTCCACTTCGGTGACGATGTTGCGCCCGTCTTCGTGGTTGCGCCACAGGATGTCGGCCACCCCGTCGCCGTTCAGGTCGCCGGTCGCAACCGCGTACCAATCATCGCTCAGATCACACGCAATGGCGGTGTTGCTCATCATCACGGTGCGGTTCATCTGCCACAGGCTCAGCTTGCCGTTGACCATGTTCAGCCAGAGGATGTCGCCTTTCCCGTCTTCGGTGAAGTCCGCCGCCGCCGCCGTGACCGGCGTGTAGGTCGACGTCATGCCATCGAGATTGCCGAACGAGAAGTAACCGGTATCCGTGAGTTCGTTATCCTCACTGTTGATGCGCAGATTCAGGCTGCCGACCGCATCATCGGAAAGCGTGATCCGCCCGAGCACCAGCGTGCCCGTGTCATTTTCAGCCGGCCCCGACCACGTGATATTCAGTGCGTTGCTGTCAAACCGCTCTTCCTCGCTGCTGTCCGAATCACCATCGCCCGCGATCGAGGTCGTCCTCAAGTTGGCGGTGACAAAGGTGTCAAAGCGCAGCGACGCAAAACTCTGGAATGTCGTGGGGTTCGGGGCAAGCACCGTGCCCGCTGCGTCCTGATAGATCTCACCCTGCGTCAGATCAAGCTGAAGAGACGCATCGGTCCAGTCCGTCTCGCTGCTGACGACCAGGTCATAGGTCTTGTATCCGGAAAGGCTCGTGCTGTTATCGACCTCGATAAATGACGCGACCATCGGCGCGGGCGGCGCGGGCGGTGCGGGCTCCGGCAGCGGAGATTCATGAAGCTTGCCATTGATAAAGTTGTAGGACTCCTGGTGTTTGTAAGACCCATAGTGCGTAAGTAGGCTGAAGTGACCGGCTGCGCTATCTGAAAGTGTTATCCGGGCGATCGAGAATACGCCCACATCATCTTTTTGAATGTCAAACCACACGATATCAATCCGGGATTCATCGAATTGAAGTTGTGAACCTCCCAGTTCTCCGGCATGCCCAGCGATCGAAGTCGAATTCCCGTTCGTTGTAACGTATGAGTCAAATTCCAGTGTCGGGTAAGCGGTAAACAACGCGCTGTATGGTGCGAGGTCCGAGCCCGCCGGGTCCTGGTAGATCGAGCCTTTGTTCAATTCAATCAACAGGCCGGCGATACTCCAGTCGCCCTCGGTCGAAACGATGACGTCGTACGTTTTATATCCCGACAACGCAGATGAATTGTCCACTTCCACAACACGGACCGTGTTGTCCACCGGCACGGTCGGCTCGGGGGCGGGGGGCATCGGCGTGGGATCGCGCGCATCCGCCGGCGTCAGGCTTGTCAGGTCGCCGTTGCTGAAAGTTGACCAGACGTTGAAGTCATTGCCGCTGCCAAGCGCTTCCATCGCCAGGAAACCCGACGCGTCATCCGTCACCGTCACGCGCGCAACAACGAACGTGCCCGTGTCATTTTGGGATAGATCAAACCAGGTGATGTCGATCTTGTCGGTGTCGAACTGCAGTTCATCGCCGCCGATCTCTCGGGCGCCGCCCAGCACCGAAAGCGAATGGCCGTTGGCGGTGATGTACGTGTCGTATTCCAATGTCGGGTACGCACTGAACAGCGTCGCGTTCGGCTCAAGGTCCGTCCCGGCCGCGTCCTGGTAGATCGAGCCTTCATCCATCTCGATCAGCAGCGACGCAAACGACCAGTCTTCCGTGCAGGTCACCTGCAGATCAAACGTGCGGTACCCGTCCATTTCAGCGGGCGTCGCGACCTCCACAAACTGTGCACCGATCGAACCCGACAGCAAAAACCTCGGCTCAAGCGGTTCGATCATGTGCGGACCATCATGTATAGCTCTCATCTTCGAGCCTGTTGAATCCGTATCACTTTGGCTGTTTGAATTCCACCTGATCATGTGAACACCCCACATCTTTTTGTATTGCCGGCAACCTTGTCGCGTTCGCCGGTAATTGTCCCCTGAATAACAACACCCAGAAACAACACCATGTTTATCCAATACAACTATCGGCAACAGCGCACAAACAACCGGCCACCATATCGGCGGTCGTTCGGCATGCACGTAACCCTCGGCGCACCATCAATGTCTCCTGCATTCGTCGAGAACAAATGTGGCTTGCGGTAAACCTTTAATTGTCTGTTCCCCTAAGTACTCAGCGAGGGGGTCGCTGGTCGAGTCTTCGCACCATACTATCCTGATCGGCGAAAGTCAATGAAAATCTGCATATATCGACCGCCGAAACAGAACCCGCGCAAGGCGCATCTCTTCAAGCCATCAATCTCAAGAACACAAACAAGAAGCGAGCAAAAGAACACCTTCTCCCCTTGGGAGAAGGCTGGGATGAGGGCCGGATTGATTGTGCTTTTAAATTAAAAATATGCGCCAAAGGTCATCGGCCCTCACCCCAACCTCTCCCAGGGGGAGAGGGGGAAAGATGACTCCGCGCTCGGCGCGTCTCTCCCGATCCCGCGCGCTCGGCGCGGGTCTCCCGACCCCGCCGAAATAACTGACCGAAGGTCTCCAACCTCAACAGCCTGCCCTTGTCCCGAACCCACACTTTTTGAGCAGTCAGTTCTCCGGCAGATTGTCCAGATCGGCCAGGTCCTGCGGACGTTTGCTTGCCAATTTGTTTTTACGAAGATCGGCTAGCGATATCAGGTTTATGGGTAAACCGTCAGCCAGGATTGTCTCTCGCTGCTCGTAGCATTCATCAAACTCAACGCCATCTACTTCGGTCAGTAATTCAATGCGGGTGGGTGGATTGCCGATTTGCAGCAGTAATCTAGGCGATAAGAACTTCGATGGATCAACTTTTACGTCGGCGAATGCTTCGATCGCTCGGGCGGCTTGTTCGGCGTTGCTTTGGCTGATAGCGATCCACACGTCCAGATCTTTCGTGTAGCGCACGTAGCCATGGAATCCCACAGCATACCCACCTACAAGCAGGTATCTGACATCATGGTCGTTCAATAAACTTAAGAACTCGCGGAAGTCGGGCGTTAAGTGCATCTGGTCCATGCCACATCTGCCGTAGTTGCTCCACGCAGGCGATCCGTTGCGCGGGTGTAAGGTGCTTGTAATGCTCGTACGCTTTGCGATGCAGTTCCCGGTCCTTATCCATGAAACGCACCGCGGTCCTGTCGAGCTTGAACGGGTCAGGATTCATGACCAGATTATACATGGTTCGCAATTACTCGCGCTCGGTGCGGGTCTCCCGACCCCGCCGAAACAATCGACCGAAGGTCTCCAATCCCGATACCCGAAAAACCGCCCGGACCTTCGCTGCGCTCAGGACTGGCGTTGGAGGAGAAAAAACTGGAAAACTGGAAATGATGAAAAGCTGGAAATAAGAAGAGACATCAGCGATCAGCGATAAGGCATTAGAAATATAATCCCTACACCCTACACCCTACACCCTACACCCTACACCCTACACCCTACACCCCACACCCCACACCCCACACCCCACACCCCACACCCCAACATCATCCCTGCAAAAACTTCTCCGCCGCACCGTTGTACAGCATCTTCAGCGTGTCTCCCTCGATCGATGCGCCGCGCAGGTCCGCCGTCGACTTCTCATCCACGCTCGGATCGACCATGTGCAGGTCCGGATCGACGATCGGGCTCTTGCCGGCGTAATCCGTTTCGATCAGCGTGCGCAGCGCCCAGAATCGGCTGGCGTATAGATCAAAATCAAGGTTGTCATTGTTCGCGACGATGTCCGTACCAAAAACGATCCGCCCGGGGTTGTGCTCACACAATTCACGGAAACGCTCCGGCTGTTTACTCAGCTCGCGCACCTGCCACTTCGTCGCGCTGGTATCGATCACGTAATTCGGATGACGATCGAGCATGCCTTGTACGAAGTCCAAATCTTCCGGGTACCCGCTCATATGCGCGCCGATCCACTTCACATCCGGATACTCATACAGCAGATCGTCCAACTGTTTCAGGTGCTCGCTTTTCCTACCGTACTTACTCGCATCGGCGTACATCGTGGCAAACCACGTGTCCGGATCACCGACGTGTGTCATGAACATGCGGTACCCCAGGTCGTACGCATATTGGATACTCTCACGCCGGGTAGGGGAGTCCAGGTGAAACGCATCGGCGTGCAGGTCTCGCCCGCGCGGCGCAGCCCAGAACTTGATGATCCGGCACCCGCGCTCGCGGAACTTCTCCATCCGCTTCAGCCAATCTGTTGTGAACGTGCCCGGCTCATCTCGCGCTTCATAATTCGGCACAGCGATGTACTCGATACGATCCTTCCTGTCCCCGAATTCCGCATCGATCGCGTCGCAGTTCTCCAGCTTCGTCATGGACAAGCACCCCCGCACGTTGAACAGGTCCGCCACCTTAAAGTACAGACGCGCCGCCTCGACCGTGTTGATATGCGTGTGGATATCGAAGATCGGCCCGGTATAGGCAAATCGCTCTGCCTCCGCCCGGTAGTCCAGGCCCAGGCGGTTGGCGTCGTTGATCGGTTTACAGTTCAGCGTGGTCGGTGTCATGGCCATTTCGTTGTGGTAGGGGGTTGCGGTACTCGGTGGGATTATCGCTATTCTATGCATCCAACGCCGACAAGCGAGTGTAAGGATTCCATGACCGACAAAAATCCCGAAAATCCCGAAAAAATCGCCCCGATCCGCCTTGTCGCCATCGACCTGGACGGCACGCTGCTGCACGACAACAAACGCCTCAGCGCCACCAACGCCCGCGCCGTCGCCGAGGCCACAAACCAAGGCATCCACGTCGTCCTCGCCTCCGCCCGTCCGCCACGAAGCGTCCGTGAGATCTACCACCGCCTCGCCCTCGACACGCTGCAGGTCAACTACAACGGCGCACTCATCCACGACATGCCGCGCGGCAAGCACGTCTTCCATCAGCCGCTGTCTGCCAACCTCGCCAAACAGATCGTCAAGTTCGCACGCAAGATGAATCCCGACGTCGTCGTGAGCCTCGAGATCCTGGACAAGTGGTACACCGATCATGTTGACGAAACCCTGCCCACCGCGACCAGCCGATACTTCGAGCCCGACTTCGTCGGCCCACTCGATGCGTTCATGACCGTCCCCGTCACCAAACTCATGCTCCTCGCGCCGCCCGAAAAACTCAAACCCATCCACGAATCGGTCCGCAAGAAGTTCGGCAGCCAGATCGCGATCCTCACCTGTGATGATTTTCTCATCCAGCTCGTTCACAAACAAGTCGATAAGGCAAGCGCGCTTAAGGTCGTCGCCGAGCATTACAAGATCGATCAGCAAAACGTCATGGCGATCGGCGATGCGCCCAACGACCTGGGCATGATCCAATGGGCCGGCGTCGGCGTCGCCATGGCCAACGGCTGGGACTATTTAAAACAAGCCGCCGACATCACCGCCCCCGCCAACGACGAAGACGGCGTCGCATACGTGATCGACAAGTACATCCTGAACAGGGATTAACCGCGAAGCCGCGAAGAGCACGAAGAGGATCGAGATCTTTAGCCACAGATGAACACAGATAAACACAGATAAGAAAGAGAAGAAGTGTGGGATGTAAGAATCCGTTTTACCCCCTCTCCCCTCGGGAGAGGGCCGGGGTGAGGGCCGGGTTGATTATGTGTACTCGATCTGGATCAACCGCGAAGCCGCGAAGAGCGCGAAGAGGATCGAGATCTTTAGCCACAGATGAACCCGGATAAGAAAGAGAAGATCAGGAAGTATCCGCAGATTACGCCGATTTCGCAGATTCGGAATCATTTATTTAGTCTGTTTTAAATCTGCGCAATCTGTGTAATCTGCGGATTACTCTTCTCTTTTCTTTATTCTTTCTTTTCTTAATCCGTGTTTATCCGTGTTCATCCGTGGCTAAACACTTCACTTTCTTATTCGCGTCTATTTGCGTCCATTTGCGGCTAAATTCGTCTTCTCTTCTTCGCGCTCTTCGCCCCTTTGCGGTTCAACACATAAACAAAAACCCTGCCGGGCACCGAAATATGCGCGGCAGGGCGGAGGGGAGAAAGATACGGTTGTCAGTCAACAGTTATTAGTTGACCTTGATCTTGCGCGGTTTGACCTCTTCGGGTTTAGCGAGCTTCAGCGTCAGCACGCCGTCGGCCAAGGTCGCTTCGACCTTCGATTCATCGACCGGCACGGGCAGCTTGAAGCTGCGTGCGATCCTGCGATAGCAGCGTTCGTTCAGGTGCTGCTCGCCCTTGGTCTCTTCGACCTTACGTTCGGCACTGATGCTCAGGACGCCTTGTTCGAGCGTGATGTCGATGTCTTCCTTCTTGAAGCCCGGCATCTCCGCTTCAACAGTGATCGTGTTTTCATCCTCGCGGATGTCGACCGGGTACGCCGCCGTGGCCAGGTCGCCGTTGACAGCATGCATGCCGGTGTTCATCACGCGGTCCAGTTCACGGGTCAATTCATCCAATGGTGTGCGGTACATTCGCCTGAGTGTCGGTAGCATTTCGAACCTCCTTTCAGGTTTGTTTGTCGTTCTTGCCATTGCCGCCGTTAAGTTCCTACTGATGCGTCGCGGCCTTCCGACGCTCTATACTCTTGCAACCCCCATGCCAGTTCACGATTTCGTAATTGCCTATAAATAAACAAGATGCGATTAACGCCATCCGGCCAAACCCTGCCATTTTGACAGTTTCCCCCAATCCCGCTGCCCCCCTGACAACCCCCAACAACCCTTCCCATTCTTCACCCCACACCCTACACCCCACACCCCACACCCTTTGCCTTATACAATGCCCCGACTATGTCCATACGAGCCGCTATCGTGGGGCCGACCGGGTATACCGGATTCGACCTGATCAACATCCTCCTGCGCCACCCGTCCGCGCATTTGACCTACCTGGCAAGCCACCGGGATGAACTGCCCGACATCCGCGATGTCTTCCCGGCTTTACTCGGCCGCGTTGAGGATGAAGTCGCCACCTGCCGCCCGATCGATCCCGCTGTTATCGCTGACGAAGCCGATGTCGTTTTCCTTGCGCTGCCGCACAAGGCCGCGATGAGTTACGCGCCCAAGCTGCTCGATGTAGGCCTGCGCGTGATCGATCTCTCCGCCGACTACCGGCTCGCTTCAACCGAACTATATGAAAAGGTCTACGCCACCCCGCACGAAGACCCGGAAAACCTCGCCGAAGCTGTCTACGGCCTACCCGAGTTGAATAGAGATAACCTCCCGGGTGCGATGCTCGTCGCCAACCCCGGCTGCTATCCCACCGCCGCAGCGCTCGGCGTCGCGCCGCTGCTGTCGCACAGCCTCATCAAGCACGACCCGATCCTCATCAACGCAGCAAGCGGCACCACCGGTGCGGGCAAGTCACCAAGCGACATGCTGCACTTTCCTAACCACAACGAATCCTACCTGCCCTACGGCACCATCGGCGGCCACCGACATCAACCCGAAATCGAACAAACTCTGTCCCTCGTCGCCGGCAAACCCATCCACGCGCTGTTCGTCCCGCACCTGCTGCCCATCGACCGAGGCATCCTCGAAACCATCTACCTGGAACCCGTTGACCCGGATGTTACCGAGGATGAACTGTTCGAAGCCTACGAAGACACCTACGAAGACGAACCCTTCATCCGAGTCCGCGAAGACCTGCCCAACGTCAAGCACGTCGCCAACACCAACTTCTGCGACATCACCGTAAGACTCACCAAACAAGGCGACGTCCCAAGAGTCATCGTCTTCAGCGCCATCGACAACATGGTCAAAGGCGCATCAGGCCAGGCCGTACAGAATATGAACGCTGTGTTTGATTTGGAAGAGACGGCGGGGTTGCTTTGATGGGTTGACTTGAACCAATTGGATAATCCGATTTGTTGGTTTTGGTTTAACACTTCCGGCTCGCGCAGGCAAATCGGCCGTTGTTGGACACACGGTTATCCACCATCGTTTGCGCGCACGGTTCTGTCGTGATTGGGGGGCGTGCGCATGGGTGTGGTTCTTTTTGGCAACAGGCAAGAGGGCGTGGCGGATCGAGTCATTTTCTAAATCAGAAAAGTCACCACCCAGAACAAAATAGCCGGCACCAGAATCACCAGTAGCAGGATTAATGCAATGAGTTTTGTATTCCGGTAGGGGCGTTTGAGATCGAGTTTGGATTGGCTGTCGCTTGGCGTGATCCAGTGGCCGCACTTGTTGCAGTAGTCGGCGTCGGCGTAGACCGCCGCGCCGCACTCGGGGCAGGTGATGGTTTGATCTTGATCATCAAGATCAAAATCGTCGAGATCTTCCGTGGGGCCTTCGGGATCGTAGTCGTCTTGCATGGTCGAGTTCTTGAGTTGCTTACCGAGCAATTGGTGATGGATACCGTATCACAAACAAAACTCTTGCGATCAGGGGGCGTGCTGATACAATCGTCACCATGAGAGATCACGGCAGGGGATCGTGGTCGTTTCGGGTTATTCTGGGTCGCTGGGTCCGGTGGCTTAATTGGGAGAGGAGAAAGATGCAACTGAAGTCTTCAGGCATTGTTTGCGCGATCATGTTGGGTGCTGCCAGTTCTGCATGGGCGGCACTTGGGGTTGTGGTATCGGAGGATTTTGAGAGCTACAGCAGCACGGCGGAGATGAGTGCGGTTTGGGCCGGTACTGATGGTGTGCTGATGAATGAGATCGATGAAGACCTGTATGGTGAACCGGAAGTCTCCGGCATCGGCAACTTTGCTTACCATCCCGGCGGCAGCACCAACACTTACGATCTGGGTTCAGCACTGATGCCCACGAAGGGTGAATGGATTCAACTTACCGTGGATATCTATGATATCGACACGTCAGCCAATCCCTTATTTCCATTGAATGCCCGCAATAAACGCATGAGCCTGGGGCTGCGTTCCACGGCCCCGGCAAACTTCATTGAGTTGGGCATATGGAATGCTACTCCGGAGCGATTTGCATATCGCGGTATTATTTTCCAATCCCTTAATGGCACGGCCAATCCCAATTGGCAATCGTGGGATATGGGGACCGAGGTTGTCGAGGGCGAGGCGGTGCCCGTGAATCGTTTCCGCGGCGGCGCGTGGTACACACTGCGTGCTACCATCAAACCCGAATCGGTTCTGTATGAAATAGACTTCAATTACGACGGCACATTCGATTATGCAGCCGAACACTTTGACATGTCACCGACGTCTGACGGCTTTAATCAATTGCGATTTGGCGGACCTTCGGGAGTTACATCTCCCGGCGGCGGTGTTGCATTTGATAATATCGTTCTGGAAGTCGTCGCGCCCGAGCCTACATCAGCGGCTCTGGTTTCCGCCGGATTGTTGATGCTGCTGAGAAGGCAGTAAGGACAGATCGACCTCGACGTAGTCATAGTGATCACTTAACAGCAAAACCCCTGTTCCGCTTCCACGGAGCAGGGGTTATTTGTATTTACGTTCTTGCACACTTGGCTGCTGCGGAGTCAAAGTAAGGTAATTATTCGCAGCGGCCAAAGCCGATCTGTTTCAGCGGCGACGGATCATGCAACCGCCCATCGCGATCAGGCCTAGCGAGAGTGTTGCGGGTTCCGGGACGACGGTTACGACGATGCCTTCAAAGCGGATGCCGTTGGGTGTGTCGCCGGTGGGGTTGAGGTTGTTGTCGGCGGGGTAGTAGCCGGGCAGGACAACGCCGTCGTAGTCGACCTCGCCGTAGGTGAGTGTGAAGACTTCACCTGCCTGGTAGAGGATGTTCAAGCCGACGATGTCATCGCTTGAATCCAATGCCTGCGTCGGATTCGTCACGCCCATGTCTGAAAGCTGGAAGCCTTGATGGTTCAGGCGCATCTCGACCTCGAAGTCGAAGAGGGTATAGATCGTGCCGTCGGGCGTGGTGAGGATGAAGTTTTCGAGTGATTCATCCTTCATGCCGTCGAACAGCAGCGAGTTGAGGATGCCGGGCTGATCGAAGGAGAAGGTGACGGATTCGCCGCCGGTGATCGAACCGGTAAGTATGTTGAACTTGGTGTCGCTTGCATCGTTGACACCTGCGATGGCGGTCGCGTCTATGCCCATGCCGTCGGAGTCAGACTCATCCATAACCGCGCCGGGTGTGGCGACGGCGATGCTGAGCGTGGTTTCGGTCCCGACGACGGTGCCGCTGGAAAGGCCCGTCAGGCCGTTAGCCCTGCGGCCGAAGATAAACGTATCCGCTGAGGCGTGGCCGGCACAAACAAGCATCGCCAAACAGGCACAACTCACTGTCTTTTTCATAGCTTTCTCAGGATTCAAAAGGTTAATAAAAGTACGAGAATCCAAGGCACAAAACGATATGCCTATACCCTCCGTGGATACCGATGTATCCGTTTATGCAGAGTAAAAGGATAGCGGAAGCGGGTGTTTGGTTGGGGTTAAATCGGTGTGAGGTTTGTGTGAGGGGGAAAACGCGACGAGTCGCGTCGCTTCGTGGAGATGGTGCTGAATGTATAGCCACGGATGAACGCGGATTAGGAGGCAAGTGAGGAAAGCATGATATCCGCTACTATTCTCACCTTTAGCATAAAAGGGGTGGCTTGAACACGACGCCAATGATAGGCACTTCGTTTAGCCATTTGCATTGACACATACATGGTATTGATCGTGTTCCGACTCTGCTATTAACCACGATTTATCAATCGGCGATATGTAATATTCGAAGGAAGGACATTCATCTAATAATCCGGGGACTTCCTCGATATTCATCTCGTATACGGGCAATATTACTTCTTCGGTTTCACCAATTAGCAAGCATCGACCGGTTTGCGTTGGGAGCAAATCAGTCAAGGCGACTTCTCGAGTATCTGCAATCGTTGCCATTTGCTTGAGTGACATCTACCACGATCGGGGATTACCCTTGACGTATATAGCCATCAATTCTTGCTGAATACTTCGTGCGGCATCGTCAGGCAGTCTGGTAGCATCAAGTTTCAATCGCTCAATAGCACCATCAACCCACTGTGTGATATCCGAATTCATTTCGAAAGCATCTCCCATGGCTAGAGTGGATCAACAACGCCTCTACTTTTACGATTAAACGGCAAGTATACCGGTGTCCATCATAGTCTTGGTCGGGTTTGAAGTTGTGTATGTTTGATTCGCTACGGCCCTCACCCCGGCCCTCTCCCGGGGGGAGAGGGGGTAAGGCATAGTCGTGTTTATGAATCCGTGAGAAACGCGTGGATGACCCACCGGCTCTCCGGCCTTCGGACTTCGCGGAAAGTTGTAGTAAACCTGTTAACTTGTGACGGTATGGATGAATTCAGCGATGCCTAATAAGCATTGATGATCTTGTATATGTGTATGTCGGGCAGTGAGCATAAACATGCTAAACGCCTTGGCGTCTCGATTAATAATAAATTATGGCTTTGTTTAAAATAGTCTTGCATTGCGTTCGTTGTTGGTCTACTTTGTTGTGTAACTGCAGTCGGTTTATCCGGACTTGAATCACTGTTTTTCGACGGTGGGTAACGACAAACGACATCATTTGGCCACAACGTCTTATGTACAATCCGCCATAACATAGCCTAAATATTTGATTGGCAGTCACATAAACTGCCGAGAATGCACATTATGTTCAACTCTGTCACTAAACGCAAGACTGCGGAACATCAGCCGATGGTTACCAACCGAAACGCCCTGAGTAATCGGGAATGGACACCCATCCCCTATGGCCGGACAATCTAACATTGATGTCAGCACCTAAACGAGGACACCCAAGGTTAAACTGCTCACGGCACAGCGAATTCCCCTACAAAGGAGAAGAACTCAATGATGCTGCACCTCGTCGCTATCACGTTTGAGCCAAAAGCTGATCTATCAGACATACTTACACTGCTAGCGATTGTGATATCGGCCTATTTTGGAATCCGCGCAATGTTGGACGCAGCCGGGACTGAACGAAAAGCAAATACTCAGCGGATGCTCAATCGATGGAACTCTGAAAGATTGACCGAGCATCGCACAACGGCCGCCCGGGTGCTCCGAGAGCGTAAAACTAGTTCATCCGATCGGATTTTTGTCGGAGACCTGATGCGACTGAAACCTCGATCATCTGAATATGCAGCGTTATCGGAGTTAGGACATTTCTTTGCCGACTTGTACTCGCTTTGGCAAGAAGGTGCATTGGACGACCGCTTAGGCTGCGCATTGTTCTACCGTCCCGTCGAGTTCTTTTGGCAGTTTTTCCCTCTTATTGACTCAAGGGAGTCTGAGTCTGACACCAGCCCTCGTGCAGCCCATACCAACGCATGGCGTCAGGTATACGTTCTTCCTCTACACGATCAGGTCCAGAGTGCTGCCAAGCGCTGCGGATTTCGCCGTCCACCTAGCATAGACCCCCTCTAATCAGAGTTCTGTGGTCGTCAAGATCGTCCGCTCGCGTGCGGCTGGACAGCCTGCAACTGAGCGGGGAGATGTTCTGCCACAAATGCAACGGAGATCATCATGGCCAAATTCAACGCCAACGAATTCAACCGACGGATGAGGGAAGCACAACGCAAGGCCCAACAACAAATCAATCGCGAAATCGACCGCGTTAACCGTGCTAATAAGCAGGCCGTAGACGCACACAATCGTAAAGTCGATGCTCACAATAAGAAAGTGATCGCAGATCACAATCGGAAAGTTCGCGAGCACAACCGCCGAGCGGAACAGCACAATCGCAAGGTCATCGCTGATCTGAACCGCCAATTACGATCTGCGGCTAGTCCTGTCCGCTACACAACCTCAGAGCGTGCGTTGGCAGACCGAGTACAGACTGCTGTCGCGGTAATCGATCCCCGCGAATACGACACATTCCTCAGCTACGCTCGTATCGACGGTGCTCAGGTCGCTGGTGAATTGCGCGAAGCATTGGAAGCCCTTGGCGTTGCCGTATGGTTTGACGAAGTTGCTATCGTCCCGGGACGTAGTCAATCGCGTCAAATGGACGCCGGGCTACAGAAAGCGCGGTCTGGGATCGCCTTACTTACGCCAGCGTACCTCGCCGGTCGCTTCTGGACTGAACGTGAACTCGGTGCATTGTTGAGCAAAGATACGCTTATTCCCGTACTTCACAACTGTACTTTTGATGACGTCAAGCAGTACAGTGGAATTCTGCCAGACCTCGCCGGATTCACCACCGAACACGATACGGTTCAGAGTATTGCCGAGAAGATCGCGGCGGCTGTTCTGATCGATAATGTTTCCGGCGCTTGAGTTGCAGAACCATCGGCCGAAGTTGATTGGCAACGCCCGCGATATTATCGAGAGTTCGTCCTGAGCAACGTCCTGCCCTGCTCGCGTAGCTCACCGCCCGGACCGACGTAGCGGTACAGGGTTGAGCGTGTGACGCCCAACTCGTCGCAAAGCTCCGTGATGACCGTATCCGGGTGCTTCATGGCGGCCTGGGCCCGTCGTGCCTTCGATTTGCTCAAGGCGTGACGCTCGACCTCTTGCCGGGGCCGGTCACCGTGAATGCCCGATGTGGTGACCTTGTAGATGTGTTCAGAGATGACACCGACGTCTTTCATGACGTCGTGCTGTAGATCGAGTAACTGAAAGCCGTCGGCTTTCGATACGCAGATATCACCAATATGCATGTATCCTTCCCGGATGTTTCACAAACGACGTTTTGCATTTGCTCAATACAAAACACCGACCTTACGGGCGGCCCTTGCTCCGCTTCGTGGGGGGAGGGGGAGGTGTAAAAGAAGAAAAAGCCCCGTTCAGCATCACGTTGAACGGGGCCGTGGTGTGTAACCACTTGGGTAGGGTGGGAAGGAAAGATTGAATCAGGCGGTCACATCGACACCCGAGCCGACCGGTAAATTGTTGATCGCCTGTAACAGTGATGATGTCGAGTCGGTTGACTGGTTGCTGAATAGCGCGGTCAACTGCTGGCCGATCTGCGACATCAAACCGGATGAACTTTGATCTTCGCCTTGCTGCATGGGCATGCCGTCGGGTGGGGGCTCGGGTTTGAAGTTTTCGGGGTCCAGCCCGTTTTCTTCCATGAGGCTGGATACCGCTTCACGCACTGCATCGCCCACTTCCTGTGGGTCGGCATCCTCGTCGTAGCTCGCTTCGGTTTGCTCGATCACCTCTTTGAGTTCGCCGATGAACTCGCTGACCGATTTGCCGTTGTCTAGCGTTTCGACACCTTCCGATTCGAGCTGCTCCTCGATCTTCGTTGCAAGGTCGCCCCCTCCGTCTGGAGGTTGGGGTGGCCTGGTTCCTTGCACACTCTGCATTGTCCCGACGTTCAAAGACGACAGGAGGCTGCTGATGTCCCCAGTAACCATGATGAATCCTTTCACTTTGAAAAGTGAATAAACCGGAGACGAATCACCCGCTCCGCGGATCGCCTCGCATGAGCCCGTTCTCCGCCGGGATGTCATGCAGGCTGCGCGTGTGCACAAGCGCTGAACATGCAGGCGCGCAACCGCTATCAGTGGTAAGTCGCGACGGGGGGATGGGTCACAAGTTGAAAATTTTAAAGGTGGCTAGAAATGCAGGATAAAACAGGCTTTTTTTATGGTTTGCGACCGATAATAAAAGCAAACGTCAAAGGTTGCGGGATTTGGGTGAGTGAATAAAGGCGCGACAAGTCGCGTCGCTTCGTGAGGGGGGAGGGGGGGGAAAGCAGAAAACGCAGAAAAGCAGAAAAGCAGAAAACGCAGGAAAATTAAGTTCCCCGAGCGCTGGGAAGAAGCCCGGACCTTCGCTTCGCTCAGGACCGGCGTTGATCAGACATCAGCGATTTGCGATTAGCGATTAGCGATTAGCGATTAAAAATCGCTACACCACCGATTCCCATTCGAAGTCTTCGAGGTGTTGTCTTAGTCGGCCCATGTTGGGGAAGCGTTTGAGCATCAGCGAGTGTCGCATGCCGGCGCAGATGTACTTGGCTTCCTGGGGGAGTTTGGCGTAGTGTGGTTTACCGCCGAGGCAATCGTAGAAGACGCCGATCGTGTCGATGATGTCCTGGCTTTGCTTGTATCGTTTGGGTTTGCCCCAATCGTAGAAGTCGACGAGTTTGAGAGTGAAGCCGACGCCTCGGGGTTCGATCATGATGTTGTCGGTGTGCACGTCGCCGTGGTATTCGCCGGCCCGGTGGATGGGTTGCAGGCCGAGGACGAGGTTGTAGAGCACGTGTAGCGCGACGTAAGGCTGCAGTCGTTTGCCGCGGTGACGTTCGATCCATTTGCCGAGCGGTTCGCCGGGGCAGAGTTCGCTGATCATGGCGATGGTTTTAGCGCCGCGGATGTTGAGCGTTTCGGAGTGCAGGTATTGCAAGACGATGGGGCATCGGCGGAGGGTATCGAGTTTGCGTGCCTGTCGGATGGAACGTTGGCTGTGCGGGTCGCAGTGGGGGAAGTAGATCTTGGCGGCGCGGAGGATGCCGGTGCCGGTTTCGAGGACCTCGTAGACCTCGCCTTCGATACCGCGGCCGATCATGGATTGGACGACATATCCCCGGCCGAGTTTACGACCGGCGGAGAGCCCAAAGCTGGTGATTTTGGTTGGCATTCACAGACTATAGAAAAAGCGTGGTTACCTGGGCAACCACGCCGGTCGTTTTGTTTATAACAGAGGGCTCAACCCGCTTCGGCCTGGGGCACTTCGTCCGCCTGCTCCTGGGCCTGGGCCTTCTTTTCGCCCGTCTTCGCTACGGCTTTCTTATCCGGGGCGAGCACCATGGTCGCTCGACGGCCCATCATCTTGGGCTCGGCTTCGATCTTTGCGATGTCGGCGAGCTCTTCGCAGATCTTCTTCATGGAGTCGAGGCCGAGGTTCTTGTGGGCCATTTCCCGGCCGCGGAACAGCATGGTGAACTGGACCTTGTCGCCGTCCTCTATGAACTCACGTGCCTTGCTCATCTTGATGTCAAGGTCGTGGCTGTCGATCTTGGGGCGCAGTCGGATACCCTTCAGCTCGCTCTGCTTGGTGTGGCTTCGCGCTTTTTGCTCTTTCTTTTTCTGTGCGTACTTCCACTTGCCGTAGTCCATGATCTTACAGACAGGTGGGTCACCCTTTGGCGCGACTTCGACGAGGTCTAAGCCCGCTTCTCTGGCCATGCGTTTGGCTTCGTCGACAGGGATGACGCCGACGGGGTTGTCGTTTTCGTCAATCAGTCTAACCGGAGAGATACGGATCAGGTCGTTAATGCGCAGTCGTTTGCCGGTGTCGCGCGGTGGGCGGGGTGGTCGTCCTCTAGCGATGGGATGTGCCTTTCGAAGTAGTGAAAACAATCGGGTCGGCGCGGCGCGTTGCCGGGCCGGGTGTCATAAGGGCCAATTGGGGGAACCGCTCCCTTGTTAATCGGTCAGGTATGGGCGCAATCACCACACCCCGGTCGATTCTGGCCTATCTATTAACCCGTACAGATTATCGCTCTTAAGCCCGATCATCAAGAACAGATGCCGCCAAATCATGGATTTATGTGCATTTTGCACAAGATCAGAGCGATCCTCGGGGCCGGAGGCTGGCAGATGATGGTATTGGGTAGATTCTGAGAGTTGCCTAGAGGTACCGGATAAGCATGAGCATCCAGTAGGCGAACGGGGCGACGACGATGGGGGAATCGATGACATCCAGGACGCCGCCGAATCCGGGGATGACGCGGCCCGAATCCTTGATGCCGGCATCGCGCTTGAAGAGGCTGGCGACCAGGTCGCCGAACTGCCCGATCAGGCCCAGGAGCAGGCTGGCGACGGCGACGAACCAGAGGGGGTAATCGAACTGCCAGAAGACGCGGCCGCGAGACCAGTATCCTGTTACGTCATAATGGTTTGCGATTGATGCGAGGGATACGGCGAGGACGGCGGACAGGACCATCCCGCCGATCAGGCCCTCCCATGTTTTGCCGGGGCTGAGCCAGTAGATGAGCTTATGTTTGCCGATGGCCAGGCCGGTGAAGTAGGCACCGATGTCGCAGGCCTTAATGATGGCGATGATGGCGATGAGGGTCCAGGCGGAGTGCCAGGAGCGGATGGCCATGAGGTAGCCGGGCAGGACGCCGAGGTAGACGAAGGTGAACATGCTGGCGGCGGCGGCGTGGATGGCGCCCTCGGTGCGTTCGGCGCGGGTGTGGATGACGAGGGTGGTGAGGAACAGGCCGCTCATGGCTGAGCCGTAGATCGCGATGGCGGTTTGCGTTTCCAGGCCGTGGGGTATGGCGTAGAACAGGCCCAGGCCGAGTAATCCGCTGAGCATGATGACGGGGGTGTCGATCTGGACGCCTTTGGCCCGGAAGATGTGGCAAAGCTCGCGAGCGCCCAGCACGATGAGCACGGCAAAGCACAGCAGCATGAGGATGCCGGAGGGCAGGTAGGTTCTGCCCAGGAACAGGCTCTGAAGCGGTGTACCTGTCAGGTCGACCTTGTCCAGCACGCTATCGAGCAGAACAATGCCGAGGAGCCCCGCGATCATGATGGGACCGAAAATCAGACGGTACTTGAGCATGCGATTATCGTACACGAACTGCCGTAAACCATGCCACCGGCCCCGCGAGGTTGGCCCATATCGTCCAATCAACTAACCTTAGACACCTTGAGAACGAATAAACCAAACCGAACGACCGGGCTATGGCGATTGCTGCTGTCAGTGCTCATCATGGCGCTGTCTGCGCAAACCGTCTATCCGCAGGCGCTGGTCGCCGCGGGGGACGATCAAGGGCTTTGGCTTCTGGTGCCCGAACCGGAAACACCGGATAGCGCCGTGGTGCTTCATCGGGCGAACAAGGACAGGCCGGGCCTGTTGCGCCGGGTGCCTGTTCTCTGCGGCAGCATCAAGCCTAACGGTGTTTCAGCGCGGAATCACTCGCTGTGGATCATCCATCCCAACGGGCAGGTGCAGTCCATCCATGCCAGGCCTAATGAACTACAGGACGGCTGGTATTACGACTATCGTGTCGAGCCGAGTTTGCCGCGCGGCGTTGCTGTGCGTGATTCGGTTATGACCGCGTCGGGTCTGTGGGCGTTGGTGCGTGTGAATGAACGCGAGGTGCTCGAGAAACTCGATGAATCTGAAAAACCGGCCAAAGTTACCGAACTGACCGAAGATGAACTGACCATCCATCGGCGGAGAAACATGGCTATCGGTTTGCCGCCGAATTATGGTTTGGCTGTTCCGCAGAAAGAGCCAATCAAGGGCGAAGATTCGCAAGCACCCCAATCCGAAGACAAGTCTGAACCGCAAAAGCCCAGCGAAACCGAGCAGGCCGAATCGGAAGAAAACGTTCAGCCTGCATTGCCAGTCGATCGGTTGCTGCATCTGAAGCAAGGCAAGTGGGTGCGTCATGCGTTGCCGGAGGATTGGCCACACGGGGCGCGTGCGTGGCTTGTCGCGGAGACGGCTGACGAAACGGTGCCCACGCTCGCTGCGCGTCACATCAGCCAGGGCGCATCTACGACACTGGATATAGAGGTCTACCGCCAACAAGCTGGTGAGGGTGAAAATCCTGGCTGGGAGATGCAAACGTATTCGGTCGAACAGTCTGATCGCGTCGGCAGCCCGACGGTTCTGGCGGTCGAGGGGCAGCTTGTCGTGGCGCTTACGCATTTTGAAGCAGGGCAACTGGCATCAAACCTGTCTGTTTTGCGGGGTGATAAACGTATCGAGGTCGGGCAGATGCAACTGACCGATGTGTCTGCCGAGGATTGGGCGATCCTCGGTACATCGACCGCCGCATCGCTGATCGCGCGTGTTCCCGCCGAGAAGACGGACGACGATTTGACCACGAAGTGGGATTGCCTGTGGACGCGGATGGATGTGCGTGGCCGGGTTTTGCTTGAGCCATCGCCGCTGGCGGCCGTCGTTCCGAGCAAGATGGACGCTGTGAAGGAATACTTCATGATCGCGTTCATGGCGGTGCTGGTGACGTTGCTGATGCTGGCGTTCTGGCGTCGCGATGCGTCGTGGAACAGGCTGGAATTGCCGGAGGGTCTGGTCGTTGCGGACCTGGGTAAGCGAGCGACCGCCGCCTCGATCGACATCCTGCCGGGATTCCTCGGGTCCATGTACTACTTTGGTATGTCGATGGATGAATTGTTCCTGCACTGGCCTGTCAACGGCCTGGCCCACACGCTGGAGCAGATGTTGCCGGGCCTGGTCGTCATCCTCACATTTGTGATACACACAACGATCAGCGAACTCATCTTCGCACGCACACTGGGTAAAGCGCTGACAGGCCTGCGCACGACCAATCTGCGAGGCGAACGTCCGCGCATCTGGCAACTGTTAACGCGCGGCCTGCTCAAATCACTGGACCTGGTCATGGGCGCTTTGCCGCTGCTCGTCCTGCCCATGCTCTCGCCGACCCATCAACGATTAGGCGATCTCATAGGCCGAACGGTGGTAGTGGCTGAAGCGCCGAAGCCGGATGAGGGTGAAGGCGATGCGGATGGTGACGCCAAGCAGGAGAAGTAGCCGCGGATGAACGCTAATAGACGCGAATGTTTGGAGTGAAGCGTAGCCGTGATTACAGGTCGGCATCGCGGTGGGGCGAGAAGCAAGTTTTAGGATTGGAGACCTTCGGTCGACAAACGGCGGGGTCGGGAGACCCGCGCCGAGCGCGCGTAGTAGCCGCGAATGGACGCGAATAAGAACACCGCAAATGGTCTTATTCTTCATTTGCGTTTATTGGCGTTTATTTGCGGCTAACAATGACTACACGATCGCACCTCCAGCGAGAGATGTCGTTTGCATCAGGTACATACCCCGCAGGGGTTAAAGGTTGTAGCCATGGGTGGAGCGCAGCGCAACCCGTGGGTGTGAGGTTGTAGTGATTACTTCAAACCACCCCGTAAGGGGTGGAGGAGAGGGGTAACACAAGAACACCTTCGCCCCAGCCGGGGCGAGTATGCAAACGTGTCACATTTTCCACGGATTACGCTGCGCTTCATCCGTGGCTACAGGCCGGCGCCCCTGTGGGGCGAAGACGGGTTTGCGGGATTAGAGACCTTCGTTCGAAGAACAGCGGGGTCGGGAGACCCGCGCCGAGCACGCGATTTAGCCCCCGGCTTGCCGGGGGGGATTGTTAATTGGTTATTGATTGGTGGGTGTGTTTGGCGCGCAAGCCGGCGGCTTGCGGCTAAGGGGGGGGCAACTCAATTTGTGTATGGGGTCTTGTCTCTTGATCGTTTAGCGACAAGTGTGCGTTATGAGTGCATACTACGCATCATTCGCGTGTATTGGCGTTTATTTGCGGCTAATAATGACTACTCGATCGCCGCTTCCAGTGCGATCAGGGAGTAGCACGTTACGAGGTTCGGGTCGCCTTCCATCCAGCGGTCGGCTTCGTTTGACCATGAGCCGTCATCATTCTGACGTGAAGCGATTGCGTCGATGAGGTCGTTTGCCCAGTCGTGTTGTTTGCCGTCCGCTGTTTGCAGGGTTGTTTCGCCGAAGGCGTCGAAGGCTCGGGCGAAGGTCATGTAGTAGTAATAGAGGCCTTGCAGCTTGGCTGCATCGGGCAGGCCGGGGTTGCGGTCGAGCGTGTAGTTGTTGCCGATCCATGTCAGTGCGGCTTCGACGCGCGGGTCGTTGCGGTCGAGTTGTGCGTAGAGATAGCTCTTGAAGCCTGCGTAGGTCATCGAGCCGTACGTGCGCAGGCCCGAGACGGGTTTGCCGAGTTTGGCTTCGTCCATCATCTCGGGATTGGCTTTGGATTCGGGCACACCGATGAGGTCTTTGTTGATGGTGGTTGAGTAGATGAACCCGCCATCCTTTTCGATCACGTCGGCGAACAGATCGTTGGTTTCAACACCCTGGCATCGGCTGATGAAGACGATCGCGCGGACGAACGCCGGGTCTTTACAATCGAGCCCGGAATCGTAAAGGCCCTGGAGCATCATCTGCGTGTTGGACATGTCGGGTCGGCCGTGCTTGCCGTAGCCTGCGCCGCCGTAGAAGGGGTGTGATTCGTCGACGACCTTGCCGGTCGGGTCTTCCTGTCCGTCCCACTGGATACCGCGCAGGTAGTTCTGAGCGTTCTTGATCGTTTCTTCCATGCCGGGGCGGTCTCGCACGAGGTCCAGCGCGCTGAGGCAGATGGCGGTGTTGTAGTTGCCAAGGAAGCCTGCGTGGATGCCGCCGTCGTCCTGGATGAACGAGAGGATGTAGTCAAGGGCTTTTTCGATCTGCGGGTCGTCGTCGGGGACGAGTCCGGAATCGATCATGGCTGTGACGGCCATGGCGGTGATCGCCGGGCCGGGCTGGGGGGTCCAGCTGCCGTCTTCGCCCTGCGTGCTTTTGAGATAGGCGACGCCGCGTTCGATGGCGGCTTTGGCCTTGGCCTCGTGGTCGGCATCGATCGCGTAAACCCGCTGCACCGGTGCTAACACAAAAACAACAGCACAGAAAAACGCAATGAATTGGTAACGCATACGTTGTCCCCTTCGTAGTCAAGAATGAGTTTGGACGATTATAGTGCGCATCAGATAACAGAGCAGCCAGGAGCCGGAACATGCGTCGATTCTTTCCGTTGGCGGCGGTACTGTGGATTTTTCTGTCCGCTGTTGCATCGATATGGGCCCAAGCACCGAGCACGACTTACAAGGTTGAATCCCATACCGAAGAGTGGGTCGACGCCGCCCGTGATGATCGCGTGGTGCCGATCAAGGCGTACATGCCCGTCGATGCGACCGAGCCCCGCCCGGTGATTCTGTTTTCACACGGGCTTGGTGGATCGCGCGAGGGCTATGCGTATCTCGGTGAATACTGGGCGTCGCACGGCTACATCTGCATCCACCTGCAACACATCGGCAGCGACGAATCCGTCTGGCGCGATGTGTCACGGCAAGAACGCCTGCAAGCCTTGCGCGACGCGACCAAGGATGTGAGTAACAGTATGAACCGGCCGCTGGATGTGTTTTTTGTTTTGGACAAACTCGAACAGCTCAACGCCGATGATACGAGCCTTTGGCATAACAAACTTGACTTGAATCGTATCGGGATGGCGGGGCATTCTTACGGAGCATTCACGACGATGGCTGTTGCCGGGCAGGCGTATGTCGGCCGGGATGGTAAGTCGCGCTCGGTTGCTGACGAGCGCATCAAGGCCGTGATCGTCATGAGCGCGCAGGCGCCCAAGCGCCCCGAACACTACGACGCGATCTACAGCCGGATCAAGATCCCGATGTACTTCATGACCGGGACGCATGACACGTCGATGATTACGCCGGAAACGAAAGCGGCCGACCGGCGCGTCGCTTTTGACCACATGCCGACTTCAGCCGAGGGTGGGCCTGACAGCTACCTTGTTACCTTCACCAACGGCGATCACATGGTTTTTTCAGGCAGAACCCGTCGAGCCTGGAATCGGAGCCCCGGCGGCGACGATGCGCTCTTCCAGAAACACATCAAAGAATCCGGGCTCGCATTCTGGAACGCTTACCTGATGGACAGCGAGCAGGACCGCCACTGGCTGCGTGATGGCGACTTCAAGCAGGAACTGGGCGAGGCGGGTGTGTTCGAGGTCAAGCCCTGATTACCAGCCGTTGGGATAATCCTGTGTGTTTGAAGCTGAACGCAAGACCGCGATCAACTCAAAGATGGTTTTGACGAACAATGCGAGTATCAGGCCGAGTATGACGACCATGATGATCATCGCGACGGCTTGCAGCACGAACAGTGCATAAAGATATTGCAGCAGCATCAGCGCGACACCCATGCTTTGAATACCCAGGATCACGATACACGTGATCGTGGTCGCTTTACCGCCTCTGCGAACCCAGAACGCGAAGATGCACAGGATCAGTGCGGGCACAAACAGCAGGGCCAGGCTGCCGATAAGCATGGTCGGGCCCAGCATCGGAACCATCTGGACGAACTCGTCCCGGTTCGGCATGTCGGGCGGTAGTGTCTTGGTGATCTCTGCGGGGTCGAGCACCATCATGGCCAGGCCTGATAGAGCACAACAGCCGGACATCAGTATTTGCACCGCGCCGCAAACCCACACCCACACCGCGGCGGCCGGGCCGTTTGGGTTTGTGCCTTGCGGGGTCGGCTGGCCGTAAGGCACCTGCCAGTCGCCGGGCGGTTCCAGATTAGGATCGAAAGTCGACATCCGCCTAGCATAGCCCATATTGGTCTGTTGTGTGCCCAGTGGTGTCGCGTCGCGGGCTTAGCCGATATACGCTAACGTGGCCGAGCAGGGTGGCTTGGTGCCCGGTTTCACCAGAAGAGCCAGTTGTCTAAACTCTGTGCTAACGGCTAACGGCTAACGGCTAACGGCTAACGGCTAACGGCTAACGGCTAATGGCTAATGGCACTAACAACCGATCCATGAAAAAAATCGTCTCGATCACATTACGGCTCATCCTCGCCGCACTCGGCATCGGGTATATCGTCTGGACGCTGTCCTGGAGCGACCAGGTCCTGCTGCCTGCCGGCTACACGCTGGAGAATGGCAAGGTGCTTGAGCAGGAAGTCGTTTTGCCAGTCAAAGCAGTCGAGCCGGGCGAGCAATACGTTTTGCAATGGCCCGAGACGGGTAAGACCTTCACGGTTTACGTACCCGTGGACACGGTCTCGGCTGACAAACCCCGGCACAAGCCCGGCATCATTTCGCTTTTGCATGGGGCTAACTGGTGGCTATTGCTGCTTGGCCTGGCGTTGATCCTGCCGATCTTCCCGATCCAGGCATTGCGGTGGTGGTTACTGATGCGTTGCCGGGGGATGCGCGTGTCGTATGCGCGTGCGTTCCGCCTGACGATGGTCGGCCAGTTCTTCAACTTCTGCATGCCCGGTATGACCGGGGGCGACGTCGTCAAGGCCTACTACGCAGCCAAGGGCAGCGGGCAGCGCGGCATCGCGGTGATGAGCGTTATCTTCGACCGTGCGGCAGGATTGCTCGGGCTGGTGATGCTGGCCGGCATCGCGGGATTGGTCATGCTGCTGCGCGGCGAACTCGATGACGATCTGCGCAAGCTGGTCCTGACCGTGACCGTCCTGATCTGGTTAGGGTTCTTTTCGTTCTTTGTGGTGGCGTATCTCTACTTCGCCCGCCGCGTGCGCAACAAGATCGGTTTGCAGAAGCTGATCGACCGCATGGGGCCGGGCAATATTCTCGTGCGTCTTGACGATGCCGCCGCCACGTATCGCGATCACAAGAAAGTGATCCTTATCACGATCCTGATCAGTTTGCCTGTTCACATCGCTCAGTCGATGGCAACCACGTGCGCCGGCTGGTCGCTTGGGATGGGATTGTCCGCGGGATTAATGTTGACGGTTCTGCCGGTGCTGTTCCTTGCAGGCAGCGTGCCGCTGACGTATCAGGGATTGGGCGTGATGGAAGCGTTGGCGGTCGCGATGCTTCTGCCATCACAATTAGCGGATGCCAACCAGCTCGTGAGTATGCTGGTGATGATCCGCGTGTACCTGATTATCTACGCCCTGATCGGGGCGGTAATGATGCTCAAAGGCGACATCCACCTGCATCCGCAGCTCGAAAAATCCGAGGGCGAAGCGAAGGCGGCGGGGGCTTGAGTTGGCTTTGTCTTGGAGTTTCTTAGGCGGAGGAAGTAGCCACGGATAAACACGGATCGTAAATAATGTCGAATGCACGAATGACGAATTTACGAATGTCGAATGAATGTTCAAATGACGAACGCTCATTGGTTCAACTTTGTCATTCTTCATTTGAAATTCGACATTCTTTCGTCATTCGTGCATTTATTCAATCCGGCCCTCACCCCGGCCCTCTCCCGGGGGGAGAGGGGGTAAAACGGATTCACACACCCCACCTTCTTCTCATTCTTATCTGTGTCTATCCGTGTTCATCGGTGGCTAACTCCTTCACTCTCTTATTTGCGTCTATTAGCGTTCATTCGCGGCTAACATCTTCTTCGCGCTCTTCGCGGCTTCGCGGTTAATCAGGATCGAGCACACATAATCAATCCGGCCCTCACCTGCGGGGAGAGGGGGTAAACCCGGTTTCGCACATGCTATTCCGTCATAGAAATCCGTGTAATCCTCGTAATTTGCGGACACTTCCTGCCCTTCTGATTCTTGTCCGTGTTCATCGGTGGCTAAACTTTTTCTTTACATGGGTTAATATTGAATATACGTGGCGGCCCCATTACCATATAGGTTCTGCTGCCGTTTGTATTGGCCAGCCAATTCAACTGTTTCGAGGGATTTTTATCCAGGTGTTCGTAAAGCAACTGCTGATATTCATCATGCTTACATAACCTGCATTGGTTACCGAGGGGTTCTACTCCATGTGGCACAAACTTACTGTTCTCCGGCTTGTGATGTTCGTGTTCATTTCTGCGGGCCTTAGCAATGAAGTCTTCGGCGCGACGGCTTACTTTCAGGGGTTGGGTGATCTACCCGGCGGGGAGTTTGATAGTTATCCCGGAGGTATCTCGGCGGATGGCAGCGTGGTGGTCGGCGGCAGCACTTCGGCGTCAGGCCGTGAAGCTTTCTATTGGACGCTGGAAACCGGCATGGTCGGGCTGGGTGATCTGGCCGGTGGTGATTTCAGCAGCGGTGCCAGCATGGTTTCCGGGGATGGCTCGGTGATCATAGGGCGTGGCTCGACGGCATCGGGCAAGGTGCCTTTACGATGGACAGCCGGTACGGGCATGGTAGAGCTCGATCTGGGCGGCGGTGAGTATGAGGTCGCTATCCGAGCGATGTCGGATGACGGGCTGACGCTTATCGGCAGCAGAAAGTCTGCGCTGGGGACCGAAGCGTTCCGGTATACCGAAGCCGACGGGATGATTGGCTTGGGTGACTTGCCCGGAGGTGATTTTTACAGCGTCGCGTACGGAACATCTGCCGATGGCTCGGTCATCGTCGGTATGTCTTCGTATTCCGAGCCCGGCAGTTACTATGAAAGTGGGCGCATCTTTCGCTGGACCGAGGATGCGGGGATGGAGAATCTTTTAGCAACATCTCTCGTCACCGGTCTATCCGCAGATGGTTCCACCATCGTGGGATACTACACGGATTACTCCGGCTTTTATCCGTTCCGCTGGACCGATAGCCTGGGTTACGTGGGATTACACTCACCGGGTAGTGCGATTGAATTCTCGCGGGCGTTTGATGTGTCGGGTGATGGTTCGGTCATCGTAGGTGATAGTTTTGTAGATGGCCCGCCTCGGGCAGCTATCTGGGATGAGGTGCACGGCGCGCGCTACCTGCAGGATATCCTGACAGGTCTCGGTCTGGACCTGACCGGCTGGGAGCTTTACACGGCTTATAGTGTTTCGGATGACGGGCTGACCATCGTCGGCAGTGGGACCAATCCTGATGGCAATGGAGAAGCGTTTATCGCTGTCATCCCCGAGCCCGGGATGATGTTGATATCAGGCGCTTGTGTCATGGCCTTATTCAAGCGACGAGTCCGTGGCTCGTTGTTGTGATGATTGGCACGATTGATCGATCCTGTTCCATTCAAGAGGGGAAGATTCATGCGGCATAAACATTCACTTATTAGTTTTATGGTCAGCGCGTCTGTTTGCACGGGCCTGGGTACTGACACATTCGGCGCGGCCGCCTCGTTCCAAGGGTTAGGTGATCTGCCGGGCGGGTACTTTTACAGTCAGGCCTATGCTGTATCCGCGGATGGGTTGGTGGTCGTGGGCAAATCAGAAGTACAGACAGGCGTGGGGGGGAGCGAGGCATTTCGGTGGACCGCTGACGATGGCATGGTTGCCATGAGTGATCTTGAAGGCGGAGTATTTTCAGGTGGCGCGTACGCCGTGTCTGCGGATGGGTCGGTGATCGTTGGCATCATATCGGTTAATGACAACGCGCAGGCCATCCGATGGGAAGACAACGTGGGGACCATTCAACTCGGTGAACTGGCCGGCGGTATCGAATACAGCGACACTTTCGGAGTTTCGGCGGACGGTTCGGTTGTGGTAGGTATGAGTGTCAGCAGTGTGGGATTTGAGGCGTATCGTTGGACCGCCGAATCCGGTATGGTCGGGCTGGGCGTTTTATCCGACGGTCCTAATTACAGTATCGCGCGTGCTGTGTCGGCGGATGGTTCGGTTGTTGTTGGTGAATCCAATACGACCGAGGGGGATGTCGCATTTCGCTGGACATCGAGCGGGGGCATGGTTCCGATGACGAATCTTCAGGATGGGGTATCCATCAGCAGGGCATCATCAGTGAACGATGATGGTTCGGTGATTGTTGGCGGTTTCTACTCAATATCTAATGCATGGCGGGAAGCATTCCGATGGACCCCTGAAGATGGGGCGGTGGGTTTAGGCCATATCAATCCCATCGGCACAGTTTTTTCGAGCAATGCGTATGATGTGTCGGCCGATGGGTCGGTGATCGTAGGTGTCAGCACAACCGATTCGGATGAGCGCGCTTTTATCTGGGACCAGATACACGGCATGCGAGACCTGAACGTCGTCCTTTCCAATCTCGGTGTAGACCTTACGGGTTGGACGCTTGAAGAGGCGAGAAGTATTTCGTCGGATGGACTCACGATCGTCGGCAACGGTATCAATCCTGATGGCAATGAAGAAGCGTTCATCGCTGTCATCCCCGAGCCCGGGATGATGTTGATATCGGGCGCAGGTGTCTTGGTCTTATTCAAGCGGCGAGTCCGTGGCCAGGTATTGTGATGATTAGTACGATTGATCGATCCTGATCCATTCAAGAGGGGAAGATTCATGCGATTCAAACATTTACCTATTTGCTTTATGGTCAGCGCGTCTGTTTGCACGGGCCTGGGTACTGACACATTCGGTGCGGCCGCCTCGTTCCAGGGGCTGGGTGATCTATCGGGTGGTGTATTCAATAGCGCCGCGACGGCTGTATCTGATAACGGTCTTGTTGTGGTTGGTTCATCCGAATCCGCTTCGGGGACCGAAGCGTTTTACTGGTCGCTGTCGCAAGGCATGATCGGCCTGGGCGACCTGCCCGGCGGGCCGTTTAACAGCGTAGCGAACGATGTCTCTGCGGATGGTTCGGTGATCGTGGGTCAAGGATCACGCGGATCGATCGCTAATTCTGAAGGCGAAGCTTTTGTCTGGACCTTGAATGATGGCATGGTCGGGCTGGGTGACTTGCCCGGCGGTTATGAATGGAGCACAGCCAACAGCATTTCGGCGGACGGCTCGGTGATTGTCGGCAGCGGGTATGAGGAAGGCAACAGCACATTTGGTAAGCGAGCGTTTTATTGGACGGCTGATACCGGCATCGTCAATATTGGATATCCTCTATTCCCGAACATTCCAAACCAGGAAGGGTTCTCCAGTGGGCAAGCGGTATCAGCAGATGGATCGGTCATTGTGGGAGGGTGTAATCATACGCCGAATTACGTTTATGGCGGCGTGGCATATCGTTGGGATGCATCGACAGGCTTTAACAAACTTGGCATGCTGCCATCGAGTGTACATGTACCCGGCAGCGGGGCGATCGCGGTGTCGGCGGATGGTTCGGTCGTCGTTGGTAACAGTAGCTCAGAGGACTACGGCAGGCCCGCCAGTGAATCCTTTTACTGGACAGCAGAGGGTGACATGGTTGGTTTGGGCTTTATTTACGATCCTTATTATCACTTCGCATTTGATAACTATGTGGCCGCAGTCTCAGCAGACGGATCGGTTGTTGTTGGAAAGAGTGATTCGGATATAAATGAATCAGGTAAGTACCGGGCCTATATCTGGTCGGCTGATGAGGGGATGCAATTCCTGCATGATGTTTTGACTAATGACCTCGGCCTGGACCTGACAGGCTGGACTCTCACCGAAGCGACCGGGATATCAGCCGACGGTTTGACCGTCGTAGGCACAGGTATCAATCCCAACGGCGAGACCGAAGCGTTCATCGCACGGTTGCCCGAGCCGGGGATGTTGGGGCTGTTGGGGATTGGTGTTGCTGCGTTGTTCATGCGGCGAGTTGGCGCGTGAATGAGAACTCGGATTTACACACCCTCTCCCCTCGGGAGAGGGCCGGGGTGAGGGCCGTCTGCCTTTTATGCGATCGGATTTACATAAGTCAACACAATCAACCCGGCCCTCATCCTAACCTTCTCCCGAGGGGAGAAGGGATAAAGGCAAACCATTTCTAGTTGTTCACGTGCCACCAGAGGATGCGCAGCATCACCAGCGATCGTTCGCCGAATGCGGTTGACATGATGGCGAGGAAAATGATCCAGCTTAGGATCAGCACGGCCCGGTGTTCGCCGCGCGTGCGCCAGGCTAAGAAAGTCAGTGGGGGGCCTGCGCACAGCAGCGCGATAAGCGGGTAGAACGTCGGCCGATGCATTGACGCCCACATCAGTTGCAAAAGGTGCGGGCCGTCAGGCGGATCGCTTGGCGTCAGTGCGAGTGTCAACAGCAACGCACCTTGCAGCGCCACGACCGCCCACGTCATCCTCATGGCCAACATGCGCCGACGCGCAGGGGGCATCAGGCGTGTGCGCAGCTTCTTGGTTCGTGTCGGTTTCTTACGGGCCAGTGGTTCTCTCCTGCATAACACATCGGTATGCGGGATCATCTTAATGGATGTTGTTTGGACATATAGCCCGAGAATGCTGGTCGGGTTGTGTATTCAATGCGCGCGAGCTGGCAGCTCGCGGCTATTGGGTGCGCAAGCAATAGGGTGCAGCAGAAGTATTCATTTGAATTCAATAGCCGCGAGCCGCCGGCTCGCGCGCATGGGGCAATGAAGCACAGCAGCATTATCCTCGGCAAGCCGGGGGCTATATGGGGTTAATGTGTGCGGGCGTGCAGGAGGTAGGTTGAGAAGAGGCTGAAAATCAGGGCGGTGGTGGGTTCGGGGATCGCGGTGAAGCCGAGTGGCGGCGTGCCTTGATTCCAGTTGCTGAGCACAAGGTCCAGATCGTCGAGTCCGACATAACCATCCACCGTCGGGTCGGACATGCTGCCGGGCAGGACGACCTGATTCCATCGGCTGAGGATGACATCAAGATCATCCAAGCCGACGTAACCGTCACTATTAATGTCGCCGGTTAATGAGCCGCCGCCGAAGATGCCATTGAGCGCCAGTGAATACAGCGAATGGTCGTTTGCGTTCCACAGTTGCCCGACGATCGGCAGCGTCGGGCCCGAGGCGTTGTCCGCGACCAGCACAAGCGTCAGTCCCGCTTCTGTTGTCGGCCCGGCCGTCATGCCTTCGAAGTTGGAATTGGTGGTTGCCGCGAAAGTCTGTTCCCAAAGCAGTGTTTTGGTTAACGGCTTGTAGTCAACGCCCGCGGTTAAGCCGTCCAATCCGGCAAGGCCGCTGATGTCGGTCGCGGTGTCGCCGTTGACTTTGTAGAGGCGGATGCGGTAGCCGGTCCATCCGACGGATCGTTCCATGGCCAGGACGGTGTTGTCTGCAAGAACGAGCAGTTCGACGAGCCCGCTTGTTTCGCCGGAGACGAAGGGGTTGTCGCCGTTGATGGCATCGATCGGGTAGGCGAACTGTCCGATGGCGGTGGCGGTGGAGTTGGAGGCGAGCACGTTCGCGGCCTGGATGCGGACCATCGCGCCGTCAGTGAAGTTTGCTTCGGGGCCGTCGACGGTCAGGGCGTCTTCATTGCCGAACAGTACGATTGTGTTCTTCGAGGGGTAGACCGCCAGCGATTCCCACGCCTTGTTCGACCTGACGTTGCTGTAGACTTCCAGCCCGGGTTGCGCGGTCGTGATCGGCGGGCCGTTCTGGTAGCCGGTGAATGCGTAGTAGGCTTCGAGCTGCGGGCCGGTTTCGTTGGTGATCAGGAAGTGGCCGTTCTGGATGGCGATCGCTTCGCGGTCGGGGCCTGGTAATGTGGCGCCCGAGGCGCTTCGCAGTGTCGTTTTCGATGAGGCGATCGCTGCGGAAGTGATCTGGCTTGTGCTGCTGCTGATGCCAAGCGCGAGCGTGTAGACGACCGCGTCGTTATCCCCGATGGCGGAGAAGGACGAGCCGCCGTTGTAGGCGAGGCCGCTGAGTTCGCGTGCACCGGAGCTTCCGTTGTCGGTGAAGTCGAATCGTCCGACATCCGTGACGGTGATTGTTGCGTGGGCTGAGAGGGAAGCTGTCAGCAGCGCCAGTAGTGCGGTGAAGCGGGGCTTATAGGATTGCATCGTCTTTACCTTCCAACTGCATTTTGAAGATGGACCGCAAGTCATCTTACTAAAGCGGGGGGTGATATTCATGGGTTTTGTGGTGCTAGAGCGCGTATTTGTGATGAGGTGCGGTTACGTGAGAACGCCGGCGTGCTGAAGCACGCCTCGCCTGGGGGTAGGGTTGATGCTGTGTTTTAGAGCGAGCCGTTCCAGTTGGCGGGACACAGGAGCACGGGCAGGTCGGCCTGGCGGATGATGTTGGCGGGGACATCCCCGGCGATCAGCCGTTTAAGCACGCCTTTGCCGGTCAGGCCCAGCACGATGAACGTGCACTGCTTGGCGTGAGCGGTGTTCATGATCGCCTTGGCGACGTCATCGGAGAACAGCATGACGCTTTCGACGTCGACCCCGGCGGTCTTGAGCGTCTGGGTCAGCAGTTTGAGCGTTTCCTCGCCGCGCTGGGTGGCGTCGGATTCGTGCTCATCTTCATCCTGTAACTGGGCGACGTGGGCAACCACCGCCGAGGCGTCCAGGCGTTTGGCCATGTCCGCGATCGGCTCGGCCAGCTTCTCGCTTGCCCAGGGGCTGCTGACCGCTATCAACATCCGACTCGTACTCAAACCGCTAGCTCCATGAACCTCAAAAATCACTCAAATCGGGTCAGCCCAGTATTTTAGCGGATTCGGCCCCATCGGGCACGAACGCGGCTTGGACCGGGCCTGCGAGGTTTATACGGTAGTATCGGCTGAATCCGGGTTTGGGCCTGATTCCTGGGGTTGGGGGGGCTTTAAGGAGGCATTTTGCCGTTTCAGGGGTCGCTGCCGATGGTCGCGGCTATACGGCAAGCAGGCAGACCCGACCAGGATGCTCGGGCTATATGGGGTCAGGTTTTTCGGGCCATGAGCTGGACGACGGAGGCTTCGCCGGTGTGGTGCGGGCCTTCGGTGACGTTGCGGATGAGGGCTGCCTGGTGCTCGATCTTCAGGCCGATCAGTTCGGCGCGGATGATGTTCAGGTACGCCAGGCGTGAAGGATCCTTGGGGCCGCCGGTGTTTCGTTCGATCTGGTCGGGGGCGTACTGCTCGATGATGAAGATGCCGTCGGGCGCAAGCCAGTCGTAGACGTTGCTGAGCACGGCCGCACGCAGCTTGTTCGGCAGATGCACGAAGATCGAACTGATCACATCGTATGAACCCGGCTCGGCATCGAATCGCTCCAGATCGACGACCTTTGTCTCGATTACCAGGCCGCGCTCTTTGGCGAGGCGATCTGCTTTAGCCAGGCCGACCTCGCTTTGATCGACGGCGAGGACATCCAGGCCATGCGATGCGAGGAACAGGGCGTTGCGTCCTTCACCCGCTCCGATATCAAGGGCCTTGCCTGAGTTAGGCAGGTGCTCTGCCATATGCCGGAGGAAGTCGTTTGGCTCATCGCCATAGACCAGATCGTCATCGGCGTAACGTTCGTTCCAGAAGTCGCGTTCCATGGGTGGATGGTAGGGGGCCGGAAAATAACGAGCAAGGCGGGCCGGAAATAGATGCGAGAATGGGCGATACAGGACTCGAACCTGTGACTTCTTCCTTGTAAGGGAAGCGCTCTAGCCAACTGAGCTAATCGCCCGGGCCCCGGGATTATATCAACCTCTGCACGTATTGGGCGAACCGGTGTGTCAGATCGGTTCGGGGTCCTGATATTCGGCGTATCGGCCCTTGAATTGATCGAAAATACGCAGCGTTCGTCGGGCGATGCCGGTCCAGCCGAAGACGCGGCGAGCGAAGCGGGCGCCTTCGACGACGAGCGTCTCACGCAGCCAGGGGTACTGCATCGGCATGCTGAGCATGGTCGCGAATTCTTCGGGGCGTTTGGGATCGGCGACGAGGGCGTGTTTGCCGAACTCGATCTGCTCGTAGAGCCCGCCGTGGTTGGTCAGCACGGTGGGGGTGCCGCAGGCCATGGCTTCGACGGCGGTCATGCCGAACGGTTCGTAACGTGATGGCAGCGCGAAGACACCCGGTGCGCAGTAGTAATCGGCCAGGTCTTTGTCATCGATGTAACCGAGCCACTTGATGTGCCGGTTGACGCCGTGTTTCTCGGCCATCTTCTTCCATTTGGACAGCAGCTTCTTGTCCTGCTTGGAATTGGCGCCGGCGGCGAGAACGAGCCGGGCCTTGGGCTGGAGCTTGCGCAGGTGGGGCAGGGCTTTGATCGCGAGGTCGTAGCCTTTATTGTGAGCGGCGCGGCCGACGATGTAGACATCGGTTTCGCGCATCTTCAGTTTCTTGCGGACGCCTTCCACATCGGTGTACGGCCTGGGCGTGAAGCGGTTTTCATCGATGCCCGGCGGGATCATCGTGATGTGCTCGCGGGGCAACTGATACTCCTTTTCGATCAGGTCGACCTGCTGCTCGCTGGTGGCGATGATATGGTCGCAGTTGCGGTATAGCATGAACTCTTTTTGGATGCGTTCTTCAAAGCGGTAGTTGCCGCCGCTCTCGCCGCGGTTGCTGTTCATGCGCTGCTGTTTCCACCAGCCCAGTGAGTGAGGCGTGTGGATGTGCGGGATCTGCAATTCTTCGGCGATCTTCTGACCGGCGTGGCCCGCGTCCCAGTAGTGGCTGTTGACCACATCGTATTGCTGGCCGCGCTTGCGGATTTCGGCGAGCGTGTTGTTGACGAAGTCCTGCAGGTGGTCGTGCATGTCCTCCTTGCGGATGAAGCTCGATCCGCCGAAGGGAACACGCCAGACGCGCAGGTTGGCGTTGATTTTATCTTGCGCCGGTTGTTTTTCGAATCGGCGAGTGAGGACATCAACATGGTAGCCGAGGCGTGCGAAACGTTTAGCGAGTTCTAAGACGAAGACGACTTGTCCGCCGGTGTCCGGCAGCCCGAGTTCGGGTTCAGCGGCGACGTAGCCGTGCAGGGAAATCATCAGGATGGAGCCGTGTGGTTTTGGTGACATTGTTTTTTGCTTTTCTGGTTTGGTTCCTTGGCAGTAATTGGTGCACGGAAGATAGATAAGTGAATAAGTGAGTTTAGCCGATGTATGAGCTAAATCAACACAAACCGAAAAAATGCGGATTTTTCAGGGAAAAAGACGGTAGTGTTTAAGCCCTTCATGCACACCAGCCGCGTGTTTTGCTCTTGCATGATAGGAAGTTTCGCGCGGCATCGCATCGATTAATTCGGCGCGAGCGTTGCCCACCGCGATGGCGCGCGGCGCGACACGAAACATCGCCAGGTCGTTTGCCGAATCACCGGCTACAACAAAGCCTTGTTTGCCTGCGCCCAGTTGTTCAGCCAGGAATAGCGTTGCATGATCCTTGCCCGCACCGGGCGGCAGGATATCCAGATCGTCTTTGCCGGATGCGATCAGTCGACAGGGTAAACCCGCGTTTTCTAATGCTTTTGTAACTTCCAGCAGCGCCTCAGCGCCTTCGACCGCGAAACTCGCTTTGTAAGGCGTCTGGAATTCCGCATCGTGAGCGCGGTGTCCGAGCGAGAGCACAACCTGTTCGATTTTATCACGGGGCCAGCCCTCAAAGCGTTTTGACCATGCCGCAACCGGTGTGCCGTTGATTCGGACTTCCGTGCCCATCGCGGTGATCATGGCATCGAGAGGGAAGCCGGCGGGGAATTGATCATCCAGCGTTCGTTGCACGCTGGGCGCGGGTCGGCTGGAGTTGACAGAGACCAGCAAACGTGTTCTTTGCGATCGCAGCGCATCGCTTAATCGCTGCAATGCGGCATCGTCACCGGTCAGTGTGTCATCCACATCGCTGATAAGCACTGAGGTAGTGTCCAGCGTGTTTTTTGTGTCGTCTTTCGCACTCATATTTTGATATCTGGCATGCCGACCGGCGGCTCTTCATCGGGACTCACTGCGGCGGTATAGAGCGGGCCGTGTTCCTCGGCTTCCTTGGGAGGCGAGAGTTTATCTACAAAGAGTTCTTCCACACGGATCGTTGCGGATTCGGCATAGAACCCGCAGCGGCCGGTGTGGTACGTGTCGTCGACCAGGCTGAGTGTGACGTAGCCGTTGATCGAGACTTCCAGGTACATGCCATGCACGACGACGTCGATCGTCCACGGGCCTTGGCCGGTGTTGACGAAGTGGCCGGCCTGCAATTGTTTGTAATCAAACGCGCGGTTGTGCTCCCGCCCTTCGTTCTCTCCCCAGGCGCGGATCTGTGCGAGGCCTTTGATCAGGTCCAGCGACAGGTAGTAGCCGTTGCCATCCGAGTCGACGCGCAGCACCATACCGCATTTACCCGAGCCGAGCAGCCCGATCCTGGCGTGCAGGCGCATGTGTTCGTAGTCACCGGGCAGCAGGAATGCTTCGTAACCGCTTGGGCACTTCAGGTGCAGCGCGTTATCGAAGTGCTCGTAGGTCGCCAGCGGGTTGCGGAACAATTGCTCCAAACCGTTACTTTTAGAAACTTCGTGCTCTTCGGAGACAAAATCATCAAAACGGTAGTAAGAGCGGAGCCTGAGTCGGCCTGTCTCATCCGTGTCGAGTTCCTTCGGTGGCGGCAGCAGTTTACGGACGATCTGTTGGCCGGAGATGACTTCTTCTTTGGCGAAAAAGTTGAACAGCAATAGGCGGTTGCCGTCGTGGCAGATGCGAGCGGCGTAGTTGCCGCGGGGCAGCAGCACGTTGTCGAAGAAGTTTTCGTAAGGCCCGTACAGGTTGTCGGAATACCAGTAGTGGACCTTCGTGTCTTCGCGGATCGAGCCTAGCAGGAAGTAGCGCCCGTTAAGCCGGAACAGGTTCGGCACTTCGATGTCGTCGTACAGCCCCGGATGGTGCAGCGGCTTCATCGACATGAACTTGTTCGGCTCGTATTCACGAACGACCCCCACGCAGCCACGACGTATCAAAGGCCCGTGCTTGATGCGCGCCGAGGTCAGCAGCAGGTGATCGCCCGAATCCGGGTCACGATAGAAAAACGGATCGCGGAAGCTGACCCAGTGCCTGCCTTCGCTGATGCTGGATTCGTAGTGATCCGCCTGCGCCTGGATCGGGTAGCTGGCGGTTTCATCGCGCGTCCAGTGGTATAGATCGGATGAGCGAGCCAGGCCGACACGCTGGACCCGGCCGTACTCGCTGCGGGAAAGCCCCGTGTAGAACATGCGCCAGTGCCCCTTGTTGTAAGGGTCCGGCGAGATGTGCATCGTCCAGAGCATATCGTCATCCCAGTTGCCGGGTTCAGAGACGAATAGTGCATTGGTTACCCGCCGCCAGTTCATCCCGTCTTCACTGACGGCGTGGGCGATGAAGTCGTGGTTTGGCAGAATCAGGTGAAACAGATGATACAGCCCGCCGTGATAGACGATATCCACATCACCGATATCCGATCGCAAGAATCCGTGTGAAGCGTACATATCTTCTTAGGATAGCGTGTAGTGGGGCGTTTGTGGGTGGGTATGGAAATAAGTCTTATATGTTTTGAGATATAGGTATCGGTCGTTAGAAAAACTAGTTACGAATATCGTGGACAGGTCGCTTACTTTTTAGGCAGAAGCTTGATGCAATCAGCCATGTTAAAAATGCGACAGGTTCTGGGATATCAGTTGCGTGAGATGTGTTGGGTGGCGTTCCCGCGTTCCAGTTATTGAGCAGCAGGTCAAGATCATCCAAGCCGACGTAACCATCACCAGAGGGATCACCTGCAAGCAGATCGCCTGCTGCAACGGTCTGGTTCCAGTTCATCAGGATGATGTCAAGGTCGTCGAGGCCGACGAAGCTGTCGTTGTTGAGGTCGCCGATGATCGGCGCTGCTAGTCGCGCAAGCTCTGCGTACAGCATTACCGCGTGGTAGTTCACCTTCCATTCGCTGGCTTTGTCGGTATCGGTTACGCCCCACAGGTTGACGGGTTGGCATGTGTTGGGATCGAGGCTGAAGTACCAACCGCCATAAGTCTGATCGACCAGCTTGTCTTCGATAAGGCTGTAGACCGCGTTGAACTCGTCCCACCATTCGGTTTTGCCTCTCACCTGCGCCCAGTGCGCCAGTGCACGCGCCGCTTCGGCCTGAGGCCACCAACTCAGCGTCGGGATTAACTGTGTACCGTTGTCTTCGGGAATCACCGGCACACCCTGATCAAATACCGCGCCGAAGTCCACACGCTCATACAACACACCCCGGTATTCATCCAGCGGATCGGCAGTTGAGTCACCTACATCACCGAACGCGTATTCCAATGCGTAATTGATGAGTTTCTCTGACTTGTCCAACCACTGTTGGCTTGTCGCGGCATCGACCGCGCCGTACTCCACCGCACGGCTTAACAGGAACGCATACTCGAACTGATGGCCCGGCGAAGCGTAACGCCAGTGCCCGCCCCAGATATCGCTCGGGTCCGGCTCTCTCATGTCCGGCGTCCAAGTCTCATCGTAATACCAGGGGATAAAGGCTTTGTCTTCGTTACCCGTCCCCTGCATCTGGTGGATCATGCGAGTGACGATGTGGTTGCCTGTGTCTTCAAGCAATTGTCGCACTTCGTCTTTGCGTGCATGGCTGTCGGGTAAAGATTGCCAGAGGGTGAATTGTGTCTCGAAGGTATGACACATGTAATCAAGATTGCGTGAACCGGGGCTGGACCAGTCACATTGAGAATCACCGAGATAAGCACCGGTATAACACGTGTCGGTCTTGTGTGTGGCGTATGCGTCCCATCCAGCGAGCGCGCCGTTGAGGTAATCTTCGTTGCCGGTGATCGTGTATGCCTGCGCCAGCGCGAAGACGGGGTGGACCTGGCCGTAGGATGTTTTGCGTGTGCTGTAGACGATCGATCCGACCCTGACGCCCCAGAACCATCCATCGTAGGTTCCGTCCCACATGTCGCAACTGAGCAGGTAATCCGCACCTGCACTAACAGCCGATGCAAATCGACTCGCGTCCTGCTCAAGTTCGATCGCGCTTTGGTAAGCCATGATGTTGGAGTAGATCGCGCGTGCCTGAGAGATGGAGGTAAGGTTGCCGTTGGGATAATTGTCCTGCGACCAGTCGCGGTTCAGATGGGTGTAGAACAAACCGCAAAAGCTCGGGTCGTAGGTCTGTGGCGCGTTGTAGACACCCATGCCTGATGTACCCGCGAGCCCTCCGTTCCAAAGGTCCACATCTGAGACGATGGTTGAAAGGATGCTACTTTGATCGATGTACGAACGGACGGATTGAGCCCTCGTCGTAGCACATAGGATCAGGTATAAGCTTGCAATCATGGCAACGCGTAATGTTCGTGTCCCATGCCCGTTGATTGGTTTGGTAATCGTGCCCACGGATCGACTCCCGGATGATTGTTTAAAGATACAGATGCAAAGAAACTCAACTTAAGACATTATAATCCTATAAACATGCGGAGTTTCTGTCCATCACGTCGGTGTGTGGATCATGAAAAATACGATGAATTCTGGATGTTTCAATACAACACAACCAGGGCCAGTTGTGTGTTAAGCCGGTAAACGTTGATACAACTTGAACGTAAACCCATACGCATGCCGGTCATCGGGCTCGTGATGGTTTTCTTCAACAAGTTGCCAGTCGGCTTCGTCAAACTCAGGGAAGTAGGCATCACCTTCGAAGGTGGCGTGGACGAGGGTGAGGTAGAGGCGATCGGCTAACGGCAGGGCATCGGTGTAGACGTGTTGGCCGCCGCAGATGAAGACTTCTGGGGATTGGGGATTAAGGGTTGGGGATTGGGGGATAGTTGCTAATTCGATCGCGGCTTTTACGCTTGGGGCGGTTTCGATGCCTTCGGCGGTGTAGTTGGGGTTGCGGGTGATGATGATGTTGCGGCGGTTGGGCAGTGGTTTGGCGTTGATCGACTCGAATGTCTTCCGGCCCATCACGACGGTGTGGCCGGTCGTCAGGCGCATGAAGTGTTTCATCTCGTCAGGCAGACGCCAGGGGAGTTGGCCATCCTTACCGATGACACGGTTCTCCGACATGGCGGCGATGATGTGAATGTTCGATGTTCGATGTTCGATGTTCAATGTGGTGTCTGGTGGCGGGTGTCTAGTGGCTGGTCAGAGGCAATACTTCGTTTTGGAAGATTGAACATTACACATCGAACATTGCTCATCACCTACACCGCTACGGCCGCTTTGATGTGCGGGTGTGGGTCGTAGTTTTGCAGTTCGAAGTCTTCGTACTCGAAGCCGAAGATGTCGTCGACGACGGCGTTGAGTTTCATCTGTGGCAGGGGGCGAGGTTCGCGCGTCAGTTGTTCTTGTGCCTGCTCGATGTGGTTGGAGTACAGGTGTGCATCGCCGAGCGTGTGGATGAACTCGCCGGGCTTCAGGCCGGTGACCTGCGCGGCCATCATGGTCAGCAGCGCGTAGCTTGCGATGTTAAACGGCACGCCGAGGAAGATGTCGGCGCTGCGTTGATAAAGCTGGCACGAGAGCCGGCCGTCGGCGACGTAGAACTGGAACAGGCAGTGGCAGGGCGGCAGCTTCATTTTTTCGATCTGCGCCACGTTCCACGAACAGACGATCATGCGTCGCGAATCCGGGGTGTACTTGATCTGATCGATCACCTGCGAGATCTGGTCGACGTGCCCGCCGTGTGGCGCCGGCCAACTCCGCCATTGGTAGCCGTAGACCGGCCCGAGGTCGCCGTTTTCGTCGGCCCATTCGTCCCAGATGCTGACCCTGTTTTCGTGCAGGTAGCGGATGTTCGTATCGCCGCGTAGGAACCAGAGCAGTTCGTAGATGATGGAACGCAGGTGCAATTTCTTGGTGGTCAGCAGGGGAAAGCCGCACTCTCCGGGGGCACTTTCGGGGGCACTTCCGGGGGTACTTCCGGGGGCGTGCTCATCGAGGTTGAACCGCATCTGGTAGCCGAAGACACTGCGCGTGCCTGTGCCGGTGCGGTCGTCTTTGACGGCTCCGTTGTCCAGGACGTGCTGAAGTAAATCGAGGTATTGACGCATGGCTGAAAGTATAACGTGATGGCCGGGGTCGGTGCAGTCGGCGATGCGTTGATGTGAATAAGCCGGCGTGTTACGGTGAGAGCCTGATTGGATTCAATTAGAGGATGACAGGTCATGGCAAATGTTCCAAGGGCTTGGCTGAATTCCCGTGCTATCTGGTTCATTTTCCTATGGTTGGTTGCGTTGGCCGGGCCGGGAATGCAGGTTGGCGGGCAGTCGCAGACGATCACGGTTCCTACCGCGCCGCCCGGGCAGGTGACGGATGGAAAACCCGTCAACGAGGCGTATCTGTTCGCTCACATGATGCACCACGACTACGGCCGGCTGTACTATTCGGTCAGCCTTGATGGATTGCATTGGCATCAACTAAATCAGGGCAAGCGTGTCAGTGAGGACTATCGCGGGCACGCCGACATCTGCAAAGGACATGACGGCCGATACTATCTCGTTGGCAACCGCAACGATGATGCGCCTGACATCAACTTCTGGGTCTCAGATGATTTGATCACATGGATGCGCTACAGCGACATCATACCGAACCTCAAGAAGACGCCCGGTTATCACGAAGCATTGCAACGCATCGGCGCGCCCAAGCTGTTTTATGATAAGGATCATGCGCGATACATCCTCACCTGGCACACGCCGCATATCCACGGCTCCGACGAAGACCCAGAGCGCTACTGGGCCAGCCAGCGCACGCTTTACCTGACTTCCAATGATCTCAAGACATTTTCCGATCCGCCGCAGCGCCTGTTTGATTGGGACATTGCCACGATCGACGTGATCATCCGCAAGCAGGGCGAGCGATACTTTGCCATCATCAAGGATGAGCGATACCCGTCGCTTGATTGGGTGACGGGCAAGACGATCCGCATCGCGCAGGCGGACAGCGCGCTCGGGCCGTATACTCAGCCATCTGCGCCAATCAGCCCGAACTTCCGCGAAGCGCCCACGCTTATCCAATCGCCTGACGGCAAGGTGTGGTATCTCTATTACGAACAATACCCCGGCGTGTCCTACGGCTTGTCGGCCGGAAAGGACCTGGCCGGGCCGTGGTTTCAACTCTCCGGCAACACGTTCTTTTCAAACTGGGATAAATACAGCCTGCCCGCCAAGGTCCGCCACGGCAGCATGATCGCCATCACACAGCAGGAATACAACAAACTCGTCGAACACTTCGGGCTCGAGGAAGCCAATCACCCTTAATTACAATCATTCTCGATGGCTTAGTCTTACGACTATTTGGCACATGTAAGAACATATATTACCCAGAAATGACAGAATCATATTGATACCATGGTATCCTCTGGAGTGGTTTTTCTGTGTCGTTGAAACTTCCGATACCAGCCGAGACACATTGATCCGTTCTGGCGACCAGCTTGTTTTATTGGGGAGCTATTTGATGTCACGTGCCCGAATTTGTTCGTTTTTGATGCATGTTTTAACCGTATCAATGTTTGTTTGTTTCACTTGCCCGGCTTCACCTGTTGTTGCAGCACTTCCTTATCAAACTGATATCGACCGATGGGTTGCGCAGGATGCCGTTGCGCCGCCGGCCTCCGGGTCGGTGCTTTTTACGGGCAGTTCCAGCATACGCCGGTGGGAGATGCTTACGCGGCAATTCAACGATTACCAGATCCTCCAACGCGGCTTCGGTGGTTCGCAGTTTGAAAACCTGAATGCTTTTGTCAATGACATCGTCCTGCCCTACAACCTATCCGCGATTGTTGTCTGGGAAGGCACGAACGATATCAACAGCGGCGAGACCGCCGGTGAGGTATTCACCGACTACCAGAACTTTGTGAACCTGGTGCATACTGCTCAGCCGGATGTCGACATTATCTACCTGGGCATCATGCCGACACCCGGGCGTGAATCCAACCGGTCGGTTGAAGATGCTGTTAACAGCTCGATCGCCACGATGGCCGCGAGCAATCCGAAGCTGTATTACATCGATCTGCCCGCCGTGTTTGCGACGCTCAATCCTTATGACGATGCGGCCTTCACATCATTGTTTGATGACAGTATCCACATGAACCGTGACGGCTACCTGTTCTGGGAATCCGTGATCCGGCCCCAACTCGAAGCGATCGTTGCACCCAATGCATCCACCACGGTGAATCCAAACGCGATGCGGCCCGGCGACAGCCTTTTGTTCGACTTCGGACCGAGCAACCCGACCGACGGGGATCACACCATCGGACCCGATGCAAACGGTAACTATTGGAACAACTGGGCTCCTGCTGAGGGGGGCGCCACCGCACTTGCCGGCGAACATGTTGGCAACCTCGTCGATACAGCCGGCAATAACACCGGGATGACCCTGACGATCACCGGTTCGTTCAGGTTAAACGGCAAAGTCAACGGCGGGCTGCTCTCACCCGATCCTTCGCTGCTGGGTGATCTTGCCGTCGCCAGCGCCACCGAGGATTACTTCTTCAGCACAGGCGACGGATTGCCCGGCGGGGGCAGTGATGACCTGGCCGGCGGCTTCTTCCTCGAAGGGCTCGACCCCAACGTCACCTACGACTTCAAGTTCTTCGGCTCGCGAATCAGCCTCAGGACGCCCAGCACCGAATACACCGTGCTCGGTGATAACACCGGCGTCGCCTTGATACATACCGGCGGCCCGGACATCGGTAGCGACGGGGTATATGATGGCAACGACGATGAGGTCGCTATCGTCAGCGGTATCCGGCCGGATGCCTATGGCAAGGTCTTTGTCGATGTGCATCTCATTGAGGGTACGTATGCCTACCTTAATGCCATGCAGATTATCGCTGTCCCTGAACCCGCAACCGTGGTGCTACTGATCGGGTGTCTCGGATCAATGATCATGCGACGCTAATCACGCTGTTTTGCTGTTACATGCAAGGCCACGGATCGAAGCCTGCTCCGATCCGTGGTTTTTTTGTGCCATCCAATTATTGCTGTGAGAATCACAACAATAATTAAACATGCAATCACACGGCGGCAATATGGCATGCTTTTGGAACACTTCGGGCTGTGAAGCGATGGGAGTCTGATCGCGATCGACTTACGCTCCTGCCCACTTGCTGCGGAATACGAAGAAGACCGCCCCCATGATGCAGATCGCTGCCCACAGGTAATCAAGTTTGATGGGCTCTTTCAGGTAATAGAAAGAAAAAGGTACGAAGACCGACAGGGTGATCACCTCCTGCAGGATCTTGAGTTGGCCTACGGACAGGACGGTGAAACCGATCCGGTTGGCGGGGACCTGGAACAGGTACTCAAGCAGAGCCACGCCCCAACTGACGAGCGCCGCGATGAGCCAGGGCTTATGGTTCATCTCTTTGAGGTGGGCATACCACGCAAATGTCATGAAGGTGTTGCTGACAAACAGAAGCGCAATGGTCGTAACGATTGCGGGCATACAGGTATCCTGAAGCGGTGGTGTCGGATTCCGGGGGGTTACTGGGAGGCAGCATTTTACGCATTCACTTGAAGGGAAGCTCGGGAGGGCGGAGGAACTTCCATACACCTGCCCGGCCCTTGGAGCATCGAACCTCCTGGCGGGGATATGCTCAACGGTTGCTAGTCCCGGCCGGTTTACTACACTGTGGGGCCTATGGGCGACCAAACCCCGATCCTGACGCTGGCGGCAGGCGACCTGAACCAGTATGCCGCATTGGGCGTGCTGCTGCTGATGGCGGTTGTTTTCGGCGTGGCAAACCTGATTCTCACCACGATCATCGGCCCCGGACGAAAGGGCGAGGTCAAGGGCACCGCGTACGAGTCAGGCATGAACCCCTTCGGCAACGCCCGGCGGCGGTTCAACGTGCGGTTCTACGTCGTCGCGATGACGTTCCTGCTGTTCGACGTCGAAATCGTCTTCCTCTACCCTTGGGCGGTCACGTTCCCCAACCTCGCGGGACAGGAAGGTGACACGCTGACGCCGCTGTTCCTGGCCAGGATGCTCTTCTTCGTCCTGACGACGCTCATCGCGTTTGTTTATGCCTGGCGTAAGGGTGTCTTCCGTTACGATTAATCAGACAGCCCGGGCTTACTGAAACATATCAACATCGCCGCCAACCCATCATGTGGGATCGTTTTGTTATGTGATGGTGGTAGAGGATCGGTCTTCGGAGAATTGATCACTGCAGTTTGAAGGGGTCTTCATCAACCGCGGTCTGGGCATCGGGCGAGGGGGTGTTGGTGACCTGGTTGTAGTTGCCGTGGAAACGATCGGCGATGCTCTTGAGTACCTGTTGCGGGTCACGATCGAAGAACTGCACGACGTGGATCATCTCGACCTTGCCTTGTGACATCTCCGCGATCGTATCGAGCAGGTGCGTTACATCTTCTTGAGAGACCTGTCGGCCTATCAGGTTGTCCGAGAGGATCACGACCTCGTTGGGTTGGTAACTGAAGGCTTTACGTAAGGCTTCCAACGGATCGCCCCGGCCCCAGGCGTTGACGTTGCCGGTCTGCGGCGCGATCCAGCGGCGCAGGTGGTGCTTGTTCATGTCGTTGGCCCATCGCAAACCGACAGGCGGGACCTCGGTGACGCCGTCGGACCCGAAGAAGATCACGGTGAATGCCTGTTGGGTCAGCAGTTTTGCGATTTCGCTGTCCAACTCTTTGAGCACGCGGGGGAAGCTGTCGACCAGCGAGCCGGAGGCATCGACGACGTACACGATTTTCCTTGCGCCAAGCAGCGTCGCCGCCTCGTTGACTTTATCGCTTTCAGAACGTGTTGTATCAATCACACCTGCCAGCAATTCCAGGTCACCGGCGTGTGTGCCGGGATTCGTTTCTGTGATCGATACAGATTGTTGTTCGGGTTTGCCTGTCGCCAGTGCGAGTGTTTCCGCATCAGATGATGCTTGTGATTGCTCTGGCGTGGTATCTATCGATGAGGTTGGCTCTGCTTGCCCAGTCGTTTCACCAGCGGTGTCGCTGGATTCCTGAGACGGCGTTTGCGTTTCGGTCGTATCGCTATCCGGCGTGGTTTGCTCGGATTCATCGCTTGACAGGTTGAACGGATCGCCATTCAGCGGGACATCCAGGTCGGCAAACGGATCGGCGATCGGCTTCGTCGGCTTGGGGGCCGCGTTAGTGGAATCCGTCTGTTTTGTGGGGGTTGGCGGTGGCGTCACCGGCTTCGTGGGCGGTGTCGTTGTGTTCTTGTTTTCGGGCGCGGGTGTGGTATCCGGCTGACGGTTGTCGTCCGCGACATTACGGTTATTGGTCGGGACCGTATTGCGATCATACGATTGTGCGTTGGTACCCGTCTGGTTGCTGATGTAGTTGTAGCCGAAGAACCCGCCGACGCCTGCAATGACCAGGCAGATCACCACGATGACAAGCATTTTGAGGCGCGACTTCTTGTAGCTGCTGACCGCCTGCGCTTGTTCGTCTTCTGAAAGCAGCAGTGTCTTGTCGATGCCGGCCAGATCATCGTCTTCTGCTTGCAGTTCTTGCTGGGCAGGTGTTTCGTCTTCGATTTCAGCAGGTGTCTCGATCGCGGAATCCTCGGCCGATACTTCATCGGGAATGTCTGAAGAAGGCTCGGGCTTCTGATCCAGTTCATCGGACAGATCACCCAAAACTTCATCGATCGCGTCATCCGGTTGCTGGTCGGTGTCGGTATCCAGCTCGGTTTCGAGATCGTCGTCGCCTGGTAGCTCGATATCAGCATCGTCGGGCTTATCACCCAGTGTCCCGGTGGGTACTGCGGTTGCGAGTACATCGATATCGATCAGGCTGTCGGATGTATTTTTCTCGACCGGCTCATCGGTTTCCGGTTGATCCTCGGCTTCGGCCGGTTCGGATGGCTCGACCTCGGCCGGGCTGTCCATGGCTTCGACTTCGCCAAGTGCATCGACGTTGCTGGAATCCGGCTCGTTGACTTCGGGGGTCTGGTCGGGCGTCTGCAACTGTGCGTCGAGATCGATGATGTCATCGTCTGATTCGTCGGCTTCAGTGCTGTCAGCCGCTTGTTCTGATTCAGTCGCGGATGTTTCGGGCTCGGCGGGCAGTTCCACTTCGTCGATGGCTTCATCGTCGTCTGAAACATCAAGCCCCTGTGCGTGTCCCGCACTGACGGAGCCGGCTGCACCTTCTGACTCATCACCCAGCAATTCATCGATATCGAAAACATCATCATCGGCCGGCGATTCGCTTGCCGCTTGCACGGGTGCTTCTTGCGGTGCTGAAGTGTCTTCTATCTCGGCATCAGGCGCTTCTGCTTCTGCACTGTGAACGTCGATATCTTCAGCCTGCTCAACAGCCGCGTCATCGCCGAGTATCGCGTCGAGATCGATCACGCCGTCTTCGGTAGATGCGGGCGTTTGAGAAGCAGTGGGGGTTTCTTCTTCCTCTGGTGCTTCGATGGATTCGGTGGTCTGTTGAGGCTGCTCTTGTGATTCATCCGTAACCGGGGCGGATGTGCCCGATGCGCCCAGGTCAACGCCTTCATCTGCCAGCAACGCATCGAGGTCGACAAGCGCATCATCGGATGCTGCTTCGAGGGCAGCGGGGGGGGCGGTGGTCAGTGGGATGTCCAGGTCATCATCCGAAACCGACTCGTCGATCAGGGCATCCTCTGCGACCTTCGGCAGTTCGCCGTCCTCATCGAGGATGTCTGCCGAGAGGCTTTCGGAAAGGTCGACGCCCATGTCCGCCAGTTCTTCCTGGCCGATCCTGGGTTCGGGTTGAGTTGTTTTGGGTTGCGGGGTTGGCGCGGGCAGGTTGCTGATCTGGCTGACGCGGAACTGATGTCGACCCATCACGATGCGGTCGCCGACTTCCAGTTCGGTGATCTGCGTGATCTTTTGCCCGTTGACCCATGTGCCGTTGGTCGAGCCAAGGTCACGGATCAGCCAGGTGTTGTTCTGCAGGGAGATCTCGGCGTGCTTGCGGGAGGTTTGTGCGTCGGCAAGCTTGAGCATGGGCGCTTGGCGTCCGAGCAGCTCAGGCGTTTCGCCGTTGAGCTGAAAGACGCGGCCCTTGTCCTGGCCGTTTAGAGCGATCAGCGTCAGCAAAGGAAGTCGATCCTTAGAGGCGAAAAACTATCGCGGCCACAGTTACACACACCCCCGGTCCCAACACCGAGACCCTCAATATTACATCATAGATGAGCATCCGACCAGAAAGAGATCGGGGCACCGTGGATTATCCTAAATCTAAGGATATACGTATCTAATGGATTGTGAATAACCTGAATACGGCCACGAGAGGCCGTCTGGGTTGCCAGCGTCGTCTCAAACGTTAGAATGCCCCGTCTGTCGCCACTTTGGCGATCCTGGCCCCTTCGTCTAGTCAGGTCTAGGACACCAGGTTTTCATCCTGGTAACACGGGTTCAAATCCCGTAGGGGTCATACGAGAGCTCTTCGGAGCTCTTTTTTTATGCGCATAAGCCATTTTTTAGAGGTTGTTTACATCGCACATCGGCTGCGGGATTCAGGAGGCGGGTCACGCTGGATCGTCGTCGGTTTCCCATAGTCCGATAACCGGTGAAAAACCTCTGTCAGTAAACGCCGAACGGGTGGGGGAATGCAGGATCGCCAGTGCGGTCGCTTGCTGCATGAGCGAAGCTGTCATTTGTTGCTGTTGCTGCCGCGACTGGATCGTTTGGGATTGGCTGACCGGCTGGATTGGCTGGCTGTAGGCTTGGGCCTGAGTCTCGATCATTTGCGATTCACTGGTTGCGGCGGCGAGAGTCTCATCCTGCGAGCCGGCCAGGGCGGCCGGTGATTCGCCGTCATTCCAGTTGTTTAGTACGACATCCAAGTCATCAAGACCGACGAAGCCGTCGCCGGTAGGATCACCCACGGCCCAATTGCCGGGCGTGACGCTTTGGTTCCAGTTGTTCAGCACGATGTCCAGATCATCGATACCGACTTGGCCGTCCGCGTTCAGGTCACCGGTAATGGGGGCAGGCAGTTCGATCCCGAAGTCGTTGCCGGAAACGATCTGGCCGGGGGCCGCCTGCAGGTAGTGCCACGGATTGTCGCCGGAGAATCGGTAGAATTCGACAGCGCCTTGATCACTGTTGCCGGCATAGGGCGTGCCCGTGATCAGATGCTCGCCATCGATCACGGAACTGAACTGCTCCGGCGCGGTCTGCACCACGTCCCACGGGTTATCGCCGTTCGGGGTACGCGACAGGATCAGCGAGTTCGGCGATCCCACAAGGGCAATCATGTTTTCGCCGACCACGATGTCTCGCAGTGTGGAGAGGCCTGTCAGATCGGGTACGGCAACGAGTTCCCACTGGTCCGGGTTCGTTGCATTGGGTTCAAAGAGATAGACATTCTTACCGTTATCGCTGGCCACGATGGTATTGCCGATCACTTCGAGTCTATTACCAAATCCACTGATGTTTGATATGGGTGGCAGTATTTTTTGGATGAGGTTCCATTGGGTCGGATCGGCACCGTCACGTCGATAGACATAGACCGAGCCGGAGCCGATGCCCGACTGCGTTTCCCAGGGGTCGTTGACCACCATGATGTCCCCACTGATTGCGACATCAGAGCCGAACCGTGTTTTGTCAATGCCCGTGGCCTTGCCCTTGAGTATGGCCGACCGGGTCCACCCGGCTGGGTTCGCGGTATCTCGGTGGTAGACATACACGCCGTTTTTGTCGGCGGTGTTGGCAAGCGTGCCAACCACGAGGGTGTCGTCACTAACCGCCAGGGAATTGCCTACGCCCCAAAGACCATCTTCGTAACCTTCGACTTTCAGGCGTTGGACCCATCCGCCGTCGGCATCGTCGCGTTCGTAGATGTAGAACGCACCCATCCCTATGTATGGGAAGGGGCCGCTCTGGTCGTTGTATGCGCCGATGAACACGAATCGATCGTTCGTGGCGACAGTCACGCCCAGGTTGGAACCTGAAACACCCATCACTTTGGCGTTGAGATACGTCGAGAACTCCCAAGGCGAGTTGTAGTCTTCTCGCGTGTAGATCGTGACGTCTTCTCCCGTGCCGGCTGTGCCGGGGTTGGCGAATTTGCCGACCACGAGCACGTGCTCGCTGCTGTCGAGGCTATAGCCGAACTGGTCGTAGGATGAGTAGTAGGGGCAGACGAAAGTGTCTTCGTACCTTAGCGAAGCCCACTGGCTCTGGGCGCTACCCGGGCTCGTGATGCGGTAGTCAGTGTTAAGTACATCCAGGCGGACGAAGTAGTCGCCCTCGGGCAGATCGGTGAAGGTGTAACGGCCGGCTTCGTCCTCGGGTGTCTCGGGATTATCAGCGGTGGTGAGTTGGCGCGGTTCCCCGGGGCTCCACAAACCATCAACATTTAAGTCGAGGTAGACCGCAATCCCGGCCAGCCCTTTATCCTCGCCGTTTTGCTCGCCATCGCCGTTGACATCTTGCCACACGACGCCGCTGATCTGCGCCGGAGCAGTCGCGGTCAGCGCGTTTTCGTACAGCGCGTCCGTCTCATTGCCGGCAGCATCCACCGCATGAACCTGCACGTCGTATGTACCGACCGCTAAAGCCGGGACCTCACCTGCCGCGATCGTCCAATATCCCGTTTCATCAACCGAGGCCTCGATGGTATGTCCATCGACCGTGACCCATACCTGCGTGTCGGTTTGATCGACATCGCCCTTAATTGTTGGTTTTAATCCTACGGTGGACTGCGGATGGAACGTCACGATCGGCGCATGGGTGTCGATCACCACGTCGATCCACTGGCCGGTGAGCCAGGTCTGTCCATCGGGCAGCGTCAGTCGAGCTTCGATGTATTGCAGGCCTTCGGCTAGCTGGGTCGATCCATCCGTAAACAAATCGAGGCTGTACCCTGTTGCGATGCCCGAACCGATCACCACGCCATCATTCCGGTAGAGCGTGACCTCCACGCCGGGATTCAATCCATGCAGCCTGAATCCAAGTCGGCTTGCCGAATCCTGATTGTTCATCGCTGTGACACGGTCGCTGTCGTCGTATCCCGTATCCGACTCGGGCAGCAGGTCGAGACCGAGCGCGTGCTGTGTCAGGCCCACATCGTCGAGTACGACATGTTCCTTGTCGCCTAGCGTGACCGTGCTTCGGACAGGTTTACTGCCCGGCGTGTAGAAGAAAAGTCCGCCGTCGCCGCCCATAAGCGTGTCGTGCCCGTATGCTGCAATCACCAGTGTGTCGTCGAAGGCATGTAGCTGACTCACCGTGCCGTCGCCTTTAACGAGATCGGGTTCGGTCAGGTAGCGCGTCTGGACCCACTCGGTACCGTTGTGTTCAAAAATGTAGACTGCACCTGTAGTTCTTTCGGTTTCATCTTTGTATGGTGATAGCGAGGCAATCGCGTCGCCGACGATAGCAACCGACCTGCCGAGGTTGTTCCCGTTGACTGAATCCACGCTAATCAGTTTCTGCTCAAACTGCCAGCCCTGGTCGGTCTTGCGATAAACGTAATCGTAGCCATCGTAGTACTGGGAAGAGCCGGACGATCCGCCTGACACGATCAGGTCGCCCGATACAGCGAGGTTTGTATAAACGTTTTGCCAGCCCACGCGATGCGCAAACTTGGCGGTTTGCGTCCACACCCCATCAACACGCTCATAGATATAGAGCGATCCTTCCAGGTAAGACACGTCGTTCTCGTAAGGTGCATTGATGGCAATCGTCTGCCCGTCGAATGCGATGGTTCTGCCGTACTCATAGTCTGATTCAAGGCCGTCGGGTGTTAACTCGATCACCTGTGTCCAGGCATTCCCCTGCAGCTCGAAAACCCAGGCCTGCTGAGACCTCAACGACGACACGACCATTGCATCATTAGACAGAGCGACATTGAAGTCTATGTACGAGGAGACATCGTTGATGCCTGTAGGAGTGACCACCGAATGCCATGTCCACGTGCTTCCGACCCGGTGGAACAAGGTGATCGCCGGGACTTCGGCTTCGTCGACTTTTATCCACCCCGCGATTGCCGCCCACTCATCATTCAACGCGACATGCTTCGGTAACAATGTGTCGACCCCGGCGTTTTCCGGGACACGCAGGACTGCCTCCAGGTCGTAGCCGTCCGTGGTTTCGTGGTAGACGTAGGCTCCGCCCAGGTAGCCCGCCTCCGGTGGCAAGTCAGCGCCGACCAACAGCCGGCCGCCTGCTTGGGCCACGTCCCAACCGAAACCAATCGCCGGATAGACCTCGGGCGCTGATAGTGTCTGCGTCCGCAGAGGCGTGCCGTTCCATGTAAAGTCTGTCTGAGTGGTCAGATCAAAAGTCTGCGCAGGCTGGATCACGACGTGGTATTCGCCGGCTTCTAACCCGCTGAACTGATAACTGCCCGCCTCGTTTATCAAGGCAGTGGCTTCCCGGTCTTCGGATGTGGTAACCCAACGTTCACCCTCGCCTGCATCCCATTCGTTGTCGTTGTCAAGGTCGTTCCAATCCAGCGCGTTGTCGCTATCCTCATCGAGGAAGACGGTCACGCCGGGCATGCCCGGCTCGTTTTCGGTACGCACGCCGTCTTTGTCGACATCAGCCCATACGCTGCCGGAAATCGAACCACCAACCGGCTGCTGGTAAGTCAGGCCGACCGTGACGTATTCCTGCACACCCGCGAAGTCATCCACACGCGATGAAGGGGTAAACTCGATGTGCAGGTTCCCGTCTGCGGCGATTATGGCCAAGTCAGCATCGGTCAGTTCGATTGTCGCGGTAAATGGACGGACCCCATCGTCTTCTTCAGTAAACAGGATGCCGCTGACAACGCCTTCGATGTCGTAAGCGACGGTTTCCCTCGGGCCGTTCAGGTCTGACAGCACGGTCATGTCGATAATGCCGTTGAAGGCATCGGTCTCAACCGTGAAGTCGAACGTCACGACGTTCGGGAAGAAGAAGTTGTCGTACTGTGTCTGCTGTTGGTAGGTGGTGTCGGCCTCCAGCAGGGTTGTGGTGTTTTCAAAACCGATAGCTGAAGCCGGATCGATCGTGACTTGCACGGTCGGTGATCCGCTCAACAGCAGTCGAGGCTCCAACGCCTCGAAAACAGCCCCGGGTGTGTGTTGTGTGTCAGAGGGTTGTGTTGATGAAAATGAAGTGAGTTTGTAGTAATCCCAACCTGACATATTGTTTTCCCCACTAGGTCGTAAAAGCCCCGAACTTACGACTAAAGTATTTTATTTGGTGTGTGTATTCAAGCACTTCTTTGATTACTAAGTGTTTAAATAGTACAAGCTTGCGATGTCAACGACCGTGATCGATCTTTTGCATATGACCGGGTGCCTGCTCGATACTGGGGAGAAGTTTGAACTTCGGCGCCCCGGTATTTGATCAATGGGCGAAGTATTCTTCAGACAGCCCACCCGGCGACTTCTTTATCCACATAACGTGTGTATTTAGATGTATTCGGATTCAGCATCACCATCAGGCAAATCGACCGCTGTTTTTGCGGATGCAGGAGAGCATTGTCGCGGCCGCTGGGTGAGTGCTGATGTAGTAGACGTATCGACCTTCCCGCCTCGAATCCACGATGTTGTAGGCTTTCAGCAACTTCAGGTGCTGACTGATAGTGTTGGGCGGGGTGTCCATCAGTTCCGCTAAATCATTAACCTTTAATTGTTTATGCTGAATCAACAGCTCGTTGATCCGTAGCCGCTTGGGGTGCGCGATCACCTTCAGCACGTTCGCTGCGATTTCAAGGTGCTTCTCAGGGATCCTGTCAGAATTGGTTTCCATCGCAAACTCCGGGTGCGTGGCTTAGCCTGCTGTCGGTTAAACGCATTGTAGAGATTCATTTCCGGGCATTACTATCAAGACCGGGTTGTGTTTTGGTCGACAGATTGTATCATACCACAAGATATTTATATCTGTATACAGTCACATATAAAAAGGTGCGGATAAAAACAGGGGACCGACATGGATCCGAAACACAAGGCCGGACCGTCAAGCAAACCTTCCTCTGCCTGGCTGATGGCGCCGTGGGCGGTGGCGCTGGCCGTGCTGATCATCGCCTTCAGCTCGGTGGGGCAGACCGAGCCGACTTCTGATGCCAAAGGCCCCGCCGCCAAACTCGACCCCGCCACTGCGGATGTGATGCAGGCCCCGGCGTTGGGTGATGCGAACCCTGAGCCGGACATCGCTCCTACGGTCGACCACACCAAGCTGCCCCAGCTTCAAGTGGAATTCAAGACCGGACCGGAAGTCACTGCCGCGTGTCTTGGTTGTCACACCGAGGCCGCCAAGCAGATCATGGGCACGATGCACTGGACTTGGCGCTCGCGCCATCCGGACGCCAAGACCGGCAAATACATCGGTAAAGCCGAACACGTCATCAATAACTTTTGCATCGCGCTGGGCTCCAACGAACCGCGCTGCACCTCGTGCCACGCGGGCTACGGCTGGAAAGATAAGAACTTCGACTTCACCAATGAAACACTCGTCGACTGTCTGGTCTGTCACGACACGACCAAGACCTATCGCAAGTTTCCGGTCGATGCGGGGCATCCTAACTATGAGCCGAAGGAATGGCCGAAGGGCTCGGGCAATATCTGGCAGCCGGCTGACCTGACATACGTCGCGCAGAACGTCGGCAAACCCGCACGCCACAACTGCGGCACGTGCCACTTCTTCGGCGGGGGCGGCGAAGGCGTGAAGCACGGCGACATGGACGTGTCGCTAGCGATGCCCAATAAGAGTCTTGATGTGCACATGCACTCGGAAAACCTCGACTTCAAGTGCACCGACTGCCACACGACGCGCGCCCACCAGATCGCCGGCCGATACTTCACGTTCCCCGCGGTGGACGACCGCAGCTACGTGATGCGCGGCACGGGTAAACGTTCCAACCTCCTGGCGTGTGAAAGCTGTCACAGCAAAGCGGCGCACCAGGACCAGAAGCTCAACGATCACACCGACAAGGTCGCCTGCCAGACGTGTCACATCCCGACGATGGCGCGTGAGAGGCCGACCAAGATGTGGTGGGACTGGTCCAAGGCCGGTGAGAAGGACGAGAACGGCAAGCCCATGGTCAAGGGTGGCGAGGTCAAGGGTACACACGTCAAGACCTACGATACCATGAAGGGTGAGTTTATCTGGATCAAGGATGAGCAGCCAGAGTATGTCTGGTTCAACGGCAAGATGGACCACACCTTCTTTGGCGACAAGGTCGACGACCAGACACCGGCCAAGGATCAACCCGGCATCTTTAAGGGCGCATTCGACAAGCTGGATATGGACAAGCCGATCGTGCGGATCAACACGCCATACGGCGGGTACGACGACCCGAAGTCGCGCATCTGGCCGATCAAGGTCCACCGAGGCATCCAGCCGTACGACATCAAGAACAAGACCCTCGTGACGCCGAAGCTTTTCCCCAACGGTGCGGACAAGGCCGAGGCTTATTGGAAGAGCTACGACTGGAAGCGTGCCGTTGTTGCGGGCAACGCCTACAACGAGCTGCCTTTCAGCGGTGAGTTGGGTTGGATCCAGACGGAAATGACCTGGCCGCTGTCACACATGGTCGCGCCGCGCGAGAACGCGGTGGCGTGTAGCGAATGCCACACCACCGACGGCCGACTCGCTCAACTGACCGGTTTCTACATGCCCGGCCGAGACGGCGTCGTCACGGTGGATTACGTCGGTTGGGCATTGATCGCCATGACCCTGCTGGCGTGTGTGGGCCACGGCCTGCTTCGCATCATGTTTCGCAAGAACGGAGCCACATCATGAAACGCGTGCTCGTTTATAAACGCTTCGAACGCTTCTGGCACTGGGCGCAGGCGCTATTGATCATCCTGCTGGTGGTTACCGGCATGGATATCCACTACTCGCGTTTCCATTTGTTCGACTTCAAACAGGCTCACGACTTGCATCACCTGTTTGCCTGGTCGCTTGTCATCCTGATTGCTTTCGCCATCTTCTGGCACTTTACGACCGGCGAGTGGAAGCAGTACATGCCCACACGCAAATACCTCGGCGCGATGGTCAAGTACTACATCTCAGGCATCTTCAGAAACGCGCCGCACCCCGTGCGCAAGACCGTGCTCAATAAGCTCAATCCGCTTCAGCGGCTGGCCTACCTCGGACTGAAGATACTCATCATCCCCGTCATGGTGACAACCGGCATGATGCTGATCTATTACAACGACCTGGTGGCTGCCGGTTGGCCGGTGACGATGGGTGTGCTGGCGACGATCCACACGATCGGTGCGTTCGCGCTGGTTGTGTTCGTGATCGGCCACATCTACCTGGCGTCGACGGGTGAAACGCTCTTTGCGAACACCAAGGCCATGATCACCGGCTATGAAGAGTTGGAAGACGACGAGGCTGAATCAAAGACACAGCCTCCCACGACCCAACCCGCGCCCGGCAAGTAAACATCGCCCGGGCGTATCGCGCAACGACCGCGCAGCGATTGAGCGGTCGATAATCATATGATGGTTAGTGGCAGACGGTGTGGTAATGCATGAGGCGTCATCACACTGTTTTTATCAAGCGGGTAACATTATGCGTAGTGAGATGGGTGCCACACTTTGGCTCCGAAGGAGCAAAGTGTGAATGAACCAGCACACCTTGTCGCTGCGCGATCAAGATGTGGCACCCGTTACACCGGAAGTTAATCGATTTTAATCACCGCGCTGTTCGCGTGCGGCCTTACGCTCGGCCTTGCCGGCCAGGCGCTTCTCGGCTGCCTCTTTGAGCGCAGCCAGACGCTCGAGTAATTCCTTGACCGCCTTGATCTTCTCATCGGGCCTCGGCTCGACGACTTCGAGTCGGCTGAGCTTGGCGCCGACGCGTGTCTGCTCTTCCTCGAGCTGAGCGATCTTCTCGGTCAGCTTGGCCATATTCATGGTGTTGATCTTAGCCAGGGAGGGCGAGGGTTCACCCAGCAGCATCGGCGGCGGCGGCGGCTTGCGACCGCCCCCTCGGCCACCACCTCCTCCTCGGCCACGCGGCGGGCCGCCATGGCCACGATTGGGCCGATTGGATCGGAACGGGCGATTGGGACGGGGACGACGGTTTTCCATATCTGTCAGCTCGGGAGAAAGCGGGGGACTACTTTCGGGATCAATATCCGGGTAGGTATTGGGTGGGTCAGTTTCCGTTGGGGTATTGTACCCATTCACAGCAAAGGGCAAATATTATACCCATAAAAGAATTTCATTATCCCCGCAACACCTCGATGAGATCAACCAAACTCCTGCTCTTTCACACATTTGTTGGCGAATCATTCCAATCGATGCGATAAAAAGAATCATGGTATTTCAACATCTGCCGCGTCAATTTAGGCCTCGCGGCGGATTGAGTTGCGGGGTGGATCGAGCCGGCGTCATCTCGGCCACGGCCTGACCATACGGGCTGGTAATATGGGGATTTTAAAGTCTTTAGCTGGTCTATTTGTGTGAAATTATTCTAAGATTATTGCGGATATCCACGTAAATACTTATTGCATAATAGGTGGTGTTCCGATACGCTGGCCGTAGCAAGTAAATCCGGACCACAAGCTGTGCGGTTGGATACCTGCCAAGGAGGGGATGCCCGTTTCTATCGGGGTCCCAAACAATTAGAACGACACGGTCTATAGGTGTTCCTGGTTGAACATGGACGATATGTTCATGGCCGCCGCACCTGTCAATTTGATCGCTGTCGGTGAGGAGAGAAAGATACCCATGGCTGTCATTTGCGCATCACGCCTTCGTGCCGCTTCAGCGAGTCACACGACGCCGTGCCGTACAACGATCGATTGAATGCGTCCCGGAATAAGCAGGGGTTAGTTTTTTAGTAAACCTGTGGCCTCGTCAAGCCGCAACAACAGCCTTACCCAAGGCGGGAGAGAAAGATGAAGTTTTCAGCAGCAGTTGTTCTATCCGCGAGTGTCGCGATTGGCATGGTCTGTGCCGGCCAGACCCAGGCCGCGCTTCAATATGATCAGAATGTTACCCCCGGCGTGATCATGGGTTCGGGTATCGGTAACGGCAGCTTCACCGTCGATCAATCCAACGGTGTTGAACTGGGCCTGCGTGGTAAAACACGCTACAACGCCTCCGGCGTACCCGATGGCACGTACAACTCTAACGGCGACGGCACCTACACCTTCGAGGCAGGCGTCGCACCGACCCAGTCATTCCCCACAGCCGTGTGGAGCTTCGAGTGGTCCATCAACAGCAACTACGACGGCACCGGCGTCAACCTTGCGGGCCTGACCTACGAACTCGGTGTCGACTCCGACCCCAGCGCCGCCACCAGCTTCACCGCATTCGATCCGATCAACGGTATCAACCCCAACACCACCAACGTCTTCTGGGACCACTCCATCGGTGACAACAGCACGGATCAATCGACCGACCTGATCGCTACAGATAAGGGTGACTACGCTTCGCTGATCTCCAGCTACAACGTCGCGCAGAACTCGTGGAAAGCGCACTGGTTCCTCGCCGGTTTCGATCCGACAGTCAACGGCGTGTACGACTTCTACCTCAGCGCGTCCGATCCCAGCGGCGAAGTCGCCCGCACCGAGATGCAGATCATCGTCGTTCCCGAACCCGCAGCGCTTAGCCTGATGGGCCTCGGTGGTCTGGCGATGCTGCGCCGTCGCTGAATTACGTAGACGATTGTCTTGTCTATCTGATACCACGTACAAATGTGTACCACTTAATTCGGAGGGATGCCGGCCCAATCCGGCTATAGAGAAAGGTTTCAAGTATGAATTACAAGATGACTGCAACTGCAATGTGTGTCGCGGCGCTCGGACTTTCCAGCGTCGCCCAGGCGGGCTTTGATGCCTACGTGATCCGTGAAGGCGGCGGCAACGCGCCCACGATCCAGACCAACAATACCTACGTCGCCGGTGCGACCGAATTCATCATCGATGCCGGTGGCATGAAGGCGGCGCTCGGCAGCAACGATATCAACGGTATCACCATCGCTGATATCACCCAACTCGCCATCACCCGCTACGATGACACCACCCGTTTCAGCGCAGGCTCCGGCCCCGCTGTCGCGCCGTACTTCAACATCTGGGTCACCGACGGCCTCGGCAACTTCGCCGTCGTCGCCAATGAGCCGTCCAACCCTGCGTTCTACTCGCTGTTCACCGATAACCTCGACGGCAGCAAGACCTACGACCTCAGCTACGCCGACCTCGCCGACAAGACCGCCAAGGTCTACGAGACACCCGGTTGGAACAGCAACTCGTCGTGGATCCACAACATGTTCGGCAACGACCCGCTGACCTTCGCCGACATCGCGACGCTCAAAATCGCGCCGCCGCCGGTCAGCTACATCCAGAACGCCGCCAACGCTGTCGGCTCCGGTGCTCCGGATGAACTGGGTACCGATATCGCCTATGGCTTCAACTGGGTCTTCGGCGACACGCTCAGCAACTACGTCTCGGGCGAAGAAGGTTACGTCGTCTCCGACTTCGCCGCAGTCCCCGAACCGGCCAGCCTCGCGCTGCTCGGCCTCGGCGGCCTGACGATGCTGCGTCGTCGCTGATTGCATCGTGATCTGCTTCAACTAAGAATAATGAAAACAAACGGCAAGCACCGCCTCGAAAGGGGCGGTGCTGTTTTTTTATATATGCTGTGTCAGCGGATCAGTGGGAGGCCGGTTCCGGCTCGGATTCGGTGGTTTCGGCAGTTTCGGCAGCGGTCGTTGTCTCGGTCTCGTTCTGTTGATGACGCATCCGACCGCGTCCCATCCCCATCCCCATCCCCATCCCCATACCTTTACCTTGTCCCATGCCACGGTTGTGGCCTTGGCCCTTACCGCCGTTGTGGTTGCCGCCTTCCTTCGAGTCTTCGGCATGTTCAGCTTCGATCTCCTCAACCACAACATAACCCTCCGGCAACGGCGACGCCTGATGAGCTCGGGTAAAACCGTCACGCACGAATTCACTCACGCCCTTGTGTGCGTGCTGCCGAATCAACAGCACCACGGATGGATCGTCCGACGTTTCACGCACTTTTATGCCGCCCTCGACTTCAATAGCTTCCAGTTTGATCTTCTTGTAATGCACGAATAGCTCGCGGAACAGCGGGTCCCACCGCCGCACCGGCTGACCGTTCTCAAGTCGATCGCTCATTTCTTTTACGTGCTTGCGGATCAGCGCCGTCACCTCGGGATCATCGCTGGTGGTTACCGATTCGATCCCGTTGGGGATGTCCGTCACCTCGCGTGTGATTTTCTCATGAGCGGTCAGTAGCGCATGGATCGCTTCGGTAAACGCGGGCGGGCCGCCGGCATGTTCTTCCGAGCCGTTTGCCGATTCATCTTCGGCTGCCGTTGAAACATCTTGATCTACTGGATCAGGCTCAGCTTGATCATCTGCGTCTTCAGCCTTTGCTTTTGCCTTATGCGAATTCTTGCAGTTGCCTTTGCATCCCGATTCGCCATGTTGTCGCTTGCACTGGCCCCGGCCGCAGGATGCTGCTTGGCCGTGCGTCGACTCGCTATTCTCGGATTCTGTAGCGGCGACCTGACTTGATGAATCTGAATCGTTATTACTCTCGCCCAGAAGCGGGTGGGAACTGCATGCGAGTAACAGACAGGCCGCGATTAACCAGAGATGCAGTCGCATAACGATTCCTATCAATTATCAAAAACAAGATATCAATATTGAACACTCTGATATTGTATCGGATTAGTGGAGCTGTATACAGAATTACGGGGGCTTGTATTTTGATATATCTGCTGCGTTTTGCCCAGAGATTAATCGAAAATCCACCTGGATTTTGGACGCTTTAACGCTTCTTCTTTTTCTTGATCACCTTCGTCCCCGGCGAGCCGGGCTTGGGGCGTCGTGATTTACTTGTGCCTGAACGCATGGGCCCCATGTCCGGCGAGGCCTTGAGTTCCTTGATCTTGTCGCGCAGTTGTGCCGCCTTCTCAAATTCCAGCGCGTTGGCCGCCTCAAGCATCTGCTTCTCAAACTCATTGATTAATTCGGCCTTATCGAAGGCTTCTTCGCTGTCCTGTCCTGCGCCGGCGAGCGCTTCACGGGCGGTCTTGCGGGCACGCAGTTCTAGCTCCAGGCCCATACGGATCGCTTTCTTAATCGTCTCCGGCTCGATGCCGTGCTTCTCGTTATAGGCGAGTTGCTTCACGCGCCGGCGGTTGGTTTCCTCGATCGACGCCTGCATCGCCGGGCTGATGGTGTCGCCGTACAACACGACCAACGCGTTGGCATTTCTCGCCGCGCGGCCGATCTGCTGGATCAGGCTGGTTGTGCTGCGCAGGAACCCGGTCTTGTCCGCGTCCATGATCGCGACCAGCGAAACCTCCGGCAGGTCGAGCCCTTCACGCAACAGGTTCACGCCGACCAGCACATCAAACTCACCTTCACGCAACTCCCGCAGGATCTGCACGCGGTCCAGCGTGTCGATTTCACTGTGCAGGTACCGGCAATTCAATCCCTCGGCAGAGAGATACGACGCCAAGTCTTCGGCGAGCCGTTTGGTCAGTGTCGTAACGAGTGTGCGTTCGCCCTTGGCGACGCGCTGTTTTGCACGCTCCAAAAGGTCCGGCACCTGCCCTTGCGCGGGCACGACTTCGATCACCGGATCGAGCAGCCCGGTGGGGCGGATGATCTGTTCGACGACTTCGCCTTGGCATTTTTCCAGCTCGTACTTGCCAGGCGTCGCTGAGACGAACACGACCTGAGGCCAAAGCTCCTCGATTTCCTCGAACTTAAGCGGCCGATTGTCCAGCGCCGACGGCAGGCGGAACCCGAAGTTCACCAGCGTTTCCTTACGCTTCTGATCCCCGTTGTACATCGCGCTAAGCTGCGGCAGCGTGACGTGGCTTTCATCGATGATCAGCAGCCAATCGTCGGTCGGGAAGTAGTCGAACAGGCAGAACGGCCGCGACCCGGCGGGGCGGTTATCGAAGAACCGCGAGTAATTTTCCACCCCCGAGCAGTACCCGACCTCCTGAATCATCTCAAGGTCATACTTCGTTCGCGCAAGAAGCCGCTGCGCTTCCAGCAGCTTGCCCTGGCTGCGCAGGTGCATGACCTGCTTGTCCAGCTCCTCCTTGATCCCCTCGATCGCTGCTTCGAGCCGATCCTCCGGCATGACGTAATGCACCGCGGGAAAGATCATCAATTCGTTTTCATCGGCAAGCAACTCACCCGTCAGCGGATCGATGAATTGCAATCCCTCGATCTCATCACCGAACAACTCTACGCGGTATGCGAATTCTTCTGCCGCCGGGTGCAACTCGATCACGTCGCCACGCACGCGATACGAACCGCGCTTCAATTCAAAATCACTGCGCGTGTACTGAAGGTCCGACAGGATGCGTAAGAAGTCCTGGCGGTCGATCTCCTCACCCTTACGCAGCGTCAGCACCGCGGCCTTGTATTCGTTTGGCGAACCCAAACCGAAGATTGCCGAGACGGACGCGACGATGATCACGTCCCGTCGGCTGACCAGATGCGTCGTCGCCGCGAGACGCAGCCGGTCCAGGTCGTCATTGCGTGAGGCGTCTTTCTCGATGTAGATATCCCGCTGGGGGATGTAGGCCTCGGGCTGGTAGTAGTCGTAGTAGCTGACGAAGTAGCTGACCGCGTTATCGGGAAAAAGCTCTTTGAACTCTTCATAGAGTTGGGCGGCAAGGGTTTTGTTGTGGCTGATCACGAGCGTGGGCTTGTTCACCCGGGCGATGGTGTTGGCCATCGTAAACGTCTTGCCGGTGCCGGTCGCGCCAAGCAGCGTCTGGTATCTCTGCCCGGCCTGGATGTTATCGACCAGCCGATCGATCGCCGTGGGCTGATCGCCCATCGGCTCAAAGTCGCTGATAAGTTGGAATGTTTTTTCGTCCATGGTCGTTGGCTATTGTAGTCAGTCCAAACCGGCTCGGAGTAGACCATGTTAAACAAACGCTGGATCAAGAAAATACTTGTATCGGTAGCAGTGGGGGCCGCTGCCTGGTCGCTTTTCGCCGGGGCGGGCGACCACGGCTGGTTGCATCGGTGGGGCGTCAAAGCCTTCGGCCCGCCGTCCGTTGTCATGGCCGAAGCCTATGCCGAATCACCAGCAGCCTCTGCAACAAAGGTCGACCACAGCAACTTCGACAGCCTGCTTAAGAAGCACGTCGATCCAGACGGCTGGGTCGATTATGAAGCGCTGGGCAAGGATGCCGCCCAACTCGACCGGTACATCGCGTCGCTCGCCGACGCCCCGTTTGATGAGCTTGGCCGCGATGACAAGCTGGCCTTGCTTATCAACGCCTACAACGCCTTCACACTCCGGCTGATCCTCGATTACTATCCGCTCAACAGCATCCGCGATATCCCCGACGCCAAACGCTGGGACCACAAGCGCTGGCACCTGGCGGGTAAAACCTACAGCCTTAACCAGATCGAACACGAACTGATCCGCGCTAAATTCAAGGAGCCACGCATTCATTTTGCGCTCGTCTGTGCCGCCTACAGTTGCCCGAAACTGCGCAATGAAGCATACACTGGCGAGCGACTTGAAGAACAACTCAGCGACCAGACCGCGTATACCCATTCGCACCCACGCTGGTATAAGTTCGACAAGCGTAACAACACACTCTATCTCACCGCACTCTACGACTGGTATGGTGATGACTTCAAAGCGGTGGCCGGTAGCGTGCTGGACTATGTCGCCGACCAGGCGCCCGAAGTGCGGCAGGCGATCAACGCCGGGCAGAAGCCCACAATCAAATGGCTGGACTACGACTGGAAGCTGAATGACACTTCCAACGCCCCCTAAGCCGACTTTGCTGATTTGTGCGGGTATGATTGTGCTGTTCAGAACTTGAGCGAGGACACATCATGCGGATCGCGATCACAGGGGCGGGCGGGCTGATCGGTAGCGCCCTGTCGGATAGATTCAACGAGGACGGGCACGAAGTCATCCGGATAGGGCGGTACCACGCCTCGCATCCGCCGGACGTGCGCTGGTCGATCCCGCATGCTCAGTTGAATCCGACGCCGCTCGAAGGCCTCGACGTTGTGATCCACCTTGCAGGGGAATCCGTCTTCGGCAAGTGGACGATCGAAAAGAAAAAGGCCATCCGTGACAGCCGCATCGATGGTACACGCCTGCTCGCATCCACCCTCGCGGGTCTTAACCATAAACCCAAGGTCCTCATCAGCGCCTCTGCCATCGGTTTCTACGGCGACTGCGGCGACACCTCCGTCGATGAATCCAGCGAACTGGGCGAAGGCTTTCTGCCCGTCGTCGCGATGGCCTGGGAAGATGCAGCCAAACCCGCAGCCGATGCAGGCATCCGAGTTGTGCATCCGCGCTTCGGCATCGTGCTATCGAAGCAGGGCGGGGCGCTCAAGCAGATGCTGCCGTTATTCAGATTCGGCTTAGGCGGCCGATTGGGTAGCGGCTTACAGTGGATGAGCTGGATCAGCCTCCACGACACGGTCGAGGCGATGCTTTACCTGATCGAACAACCCCACATCGCCGGCCCGGTCAACTTCGTCGCGCCCGAGCCTGTGACCAACAAAGACTTCACCAGCACGCTCGCCGGCATCCTGAACCGCCCCGCCATTTTTCCCGCGCCACCGTTCGGCCTGCGCCTCGCATTCGGTCAATTCGCAGACGAAGCGCTACTCGTCAGCCAGCGCGTCGAGCCGACGGTGCTTCTGCAAACCGGTTACAACTTCAAACACGCTACTCTTCAAGCCGCTTTACGCGATGAACTCGTGTAAACGGGCGCGTAAGAACGGATGTGTTTAGCCACGAAAAGGCACAGAATACACAAAAGAGCTGGTTTACGGACTCAGTGTACTTGCTGTGTATTCGATTAAGTTATTATGTTTTTATTTAGGGAATAAGTCGATAACAAAATTCGGCACCTTGAGAAGGTTCGGAAAACACAAAAAGTAATCTGATTCAATTAACCAGCTATTTTGTGAATTCTGTGCTTTTTTGTGGCTAAATTCTTCGTATTCGCCTTATTCCGGGAAGTGGAATTGATCGCCCATCTTCGCCCCGCGCAGCATCCAGATGCTTGCGCCTGCGCAGATGATCAGGAAGGGTGAACTGCTTAGGGCGATGAGTCCTGCGCTACCCGCACCGGCAGCGCCGATGTACACGCCGATCAATCCAAGCCCCGGGCCGACCGCGAAGCCTGAGCCGATCAGTCCCTCATGTGCGCCGCCCGCTTCGACCGCAGCGTTTTCTACGACCAGTGCGTAGTACAAGGCAGCGTAATACGTGATGCCCGCCGCGATCCCGAACAGCAACTCACCCACCAGCACGGTTGGCAGGTTTGCGCCAAGCAGTGTCAGCAGGAAACCGGCCGGCAGCAGTATCGTCCCGAGGATCAGCACCCACCGTTTGCCGTGCCAGCCGATCCACAGCCACATGACAAAGAATGTCAGAAAACGAGCCAGGTCGATCGCGGATGAATAGGCGGTGGCGGGCCCTGTGTCGATATTGAGCCGGTCCCCGAATATGAACGGCTGCTGCGTCGCCAGCAGGAACAGGAGCGTGTAGCTGCCGAACATCGACCATCGGCTGGATGCCAACAGTGATTTGAGCCGGGCGACCTGCCTTTCGGTCGGGCGGTCCGGGTGGTCCTGTTCGAGATGCGTCGGACGTTTCGGAAGCAAAAACAGGATGAAAAACACACCGATGTTTACCGACCCCGGGAAGAGGAACAAACTCGGCGGCCAGAACTCGATCAGCATCCCGCTGATCGCCACCGCGATCACGACCGCCGAACTCCATGACATGTTAAACCGCCCGATCGTCGTCATCGCCTGCCTCGGCGTCAGCCCCGCGCTGACATAGCTTTCCACGACAGGCCACTTCGAGCCGGAGGTAAAGCCCAGCAGCGAGTTGAGGATAAATACCCATAGCGCCCCCGGCTCAGTCGCCAGCGACAGGTTCAACACGATGTGCCCGAGCACCATCCCCATCAACCACCGGCGTTCGCCGAACCGGTGCGCCGCACCGTGGCTGACAAACGCCCCGGCCATGTAAGACAAGCCAAACAATAGCGCCAGCCAGAGGTTCAACGATCGGCTGAAGTCGAGCTGGTCCTCGGCATAAAAAAGAATCCCTCGCTCAACCAGCGAGGTGACCAGCGATTCAACGAAGGTGATGAAAAGTAAAAGGCGGATCAAGGCAGGAATCCAGAGTTAGCCGCGAATGGACGCAAATACGCGCGAACAAGAATAATTCACTAGGTCTTTTATAAAACTACATCTGTTCATTCCCATCAACATTTGCGTTTATTGGCGTTCATTCGCGGCTAAAAGTATTACATCCGTTTAGACATGCCCCGCCGGATCTCACGATCCGCGTCGCGTTTTTTCATGTCCTGGCGTTTGTCGAAGGCTTTCTTGCCTGTGCCGACACCGATCTCGACCTTGATCTTGCCGCGTGTGAAGAACATCGCCAGCGGCACGAGCGTCACGCCCTTGCTGACGAGCTTGTTATGGATCAGCTTGATCTCGCGCTTACGGGCAAGCAGCTTGCGTTTGCGTTTTGGTTCGTGCTGGTTCTGCGGGCCGGCATGCGTGTAGGGCGAGACCTCCACGTTGTGCAGCCAAAGCTCCATCGTGCTCGGCTCGACCATGGCAAAACCTTCCGCTAATGAGACCTGCCCATTACGGATCGACTTGACCTCGCTGCCTGTCAGCACGATCCCCACCTCGAACTTCTCACTGATGTGGTAATCGTGATACGCCCGCCGATTCGCGATCCGCGGGTTGAGGTTCTTCGATTGTTCTTTCTTCTTGGCCATGGGTTAGCTGGAGATTGTAACGTGGATGGCGGATGGGCGATGGCGGATGGAACTTAGGTTAGTGGACGTTGATAACACGGTGGGTTGTTTGTGGTCAATCAAATAACAATCCATCCCCCATCACCCATCCGCCATCCCACATAACTTCACTTCCCCACACAAAACGTCGCGAAGACCCGGCCGATCACGTCATCCGGGCTCAGTTGCCCGCCCAGGGCGGCCAGGTCGTTCAGGGCCTGGCGAAGGTGGCCGGCGATCAGTTCGACATCCTCTATCGCGCGAGCATCCAGTTGATGGGCTAGTTGCTTGCGGGCAAGGGCCAGTTCCTGCGTGGCTGAACGCAGCGACTGCTCATGCCGTGGCTGCAAGGTAAGCATCTCCGCGCTCACACTCACCGCGGACCGCCCCAGTTGTTCGCCGATCATGTCGCGCAAACGAGCGATGTTCTGTCCGGTCGCGGCGCTGACATGCAACATATCGTTGCACGATACCTGCGCATCACCAGGCAGGTCCGCCTTGGTCAAGACGGTCATGGTGGGGCAGTTGTTTGGAACGTTTGGTGAGACTGATTGCACTTGCGAGCCATCCACCACGCGCACGATCAAATCCGCCCGCTCGATCGCTTCGCGTGCAACAGCTTGCGACTGCTTATCCAAAGGTGAATCCGGGTTGATCGATTCATCAAGACCCGCGATATCCACGAGTATCCATTCGCGTTCCGTGCCGTCTTGCGTCTTAAGTTTCACCGGCTCGCACAGGACATCACGCGTCGTACCCGGCACCGCATCGATCACCGCACGCTCTTGACCAAGCAGCGCATTGAATAGCGTACTCTTGCCCGCACTCGGCGCACCGACCAGCACCACCCAAGGCAACGCCTCGACCTCGCTCCACGACCGGCTGTTGCTTAACAGCTCTGTTAACCGAGCTTCGATCATGGATAACCGTTCATCCAATTCGCCCGGCCCGATCGGCACGACATCTTCCTGGTCCGTAAAGTCGATCCCCGCTTCGACCAGTGCCAGGCGTGTGCCCAGGTCATCAACCAGCTCGCGCGCAAACCCGCCAAGCTCGCCATCAAGTAAATGCTGCGCCGCTTTGAGTTGCGTGTCGCTGGTCGCCTGAATCGTTGCGGCAATGCCCTCGGCTTGTGTCAGGTCGAGTTTACCCGCCAAAAACGCGCGAAACGTGAACTCACCCGGTTCGGCAAGCCTCGCGCCCGCGTCGATCATCTGATGCATCAACCGATCCAGCAGGGCGGGGTGACCCGGCACCTGAAGCTCGGCCGTGTCCTGTCCGGTGTAGCTGTGCGGGTTTTTAAATACGCTCAGTAACGCCGGCATATCGGGTGACTTCAGCCGGACCTTGCTTAGCGTGCGTAGCGACACATTGTCGACGGGATCGACGATCAGTTTGCTGAGGATGTCGTGCGTATCATCACCACTTAAACGGATCAATCCCCGTAGCGATCGGCCCGGCGGCGAGCTGACCGCGACGATGGTGTCTTGATTGTTCGTTAATGGTTGCATGCGTCGTGATAGATGATTGACGCGCTGGTTTACAAATAAGTCTTACCCCCTCTCCCCTTGGGAGAGGGCCGGGGTGAGGGCTACTCATTCCCTGTGTCGACTTTGATACTGTTCATGCAATCCTATCCGGCCCTCACCCTAACCCAATTCCGGGGGCTCCCAAGGGGAGAGGGGACCGGATAGATTCACCTTACTCACTTCTTCTTACGCTGCTTGTAGTTCTTCTGCTGCATCTGCTGTTGCTGGGCGGCGATCTGAGCCTGCTTGGCTTCCATGATCTTGCCGAACCGGTCACGCAGCCCGCCGGGCTTGGGCGGTTTCTTGGCGAACAGTTCGCCGGACTCTTCCTGTTCCTTGATGTGCTTACGCACGATGTAGCTGTCGATGACGCCGGCCGTGGTCGAGGCGAGGATGTACAGCGTCAGACCCGACGGCGCCGAGTAGAGGAAGACCGGGAACAGGAAGACCATGAACTTCATCATCTTCTGCTGCTGGGCCTGCTGCTCGTTGGCCGGCGGTGGCGTCGTGAACTTCTGCTGGAAGTAGAACACCACCGCCATGAGGATCGGCAGGATATTGATCGCCTGGAAGTCCGGGTGGATCAGAAGCAGGTTGAGCTTGACCGGTTGTTCAAATACGACAAAGAAGTTGTCGGCCCGCGACAGGTCGGCCAGGAAACCCCAATCCCAAGCGCCTCCCGAGACAAGATGAGAGCCCTTTTGGAACAAGCCCCAGAACGCATGCTGATGCCGCAATTCGATCGCGTAGTAAAGCATCGCATACAACGCGATCCAGATCGGCGTCTGCAGGAACATGGGCAGGCAACCGAGCATGTTCGCAGGATTAACGCCTTTCTCCTTGTAGAGCTTCATCATCTCGGCGTTGATCTTCTGCTGATCGTCTTTGTACTTCTTCTTGAGCTTCTCGACCTCGGGCTGGATGGCCTGCATCATCTTGCCCATCTTCATCATGTTGATCTGTGCACGCTTGGTCAGCGGGTGCAGCAGCAGACGCACGAGCATAACCAGCAGGATGATCGACACGCCCCAGTCGTGCACACCGATACCGAGCCCGCCGATGACCAGCACCTGGCCCTCGAACAGCTTCAGCAGCCACAGCAGGATGTGAGCCAGCCACTGGAACGTGCAGAACGCGCACATCCCACCGAGGCTGTACACGATCGTCTGGTCCAGGTGCAGGGTCGAGTAGGGGGGGGTGGCAAACAGTTCAGGTTCGCGCGGGCCGGCGAAGATACCCAGCCCCAGGTCTTTTTCGCCATGGGCAGGCAGATCGAGCGTATCCGTCGCTGCCCTGATGATCATGATCTTGTCGCTGTCTTTCGGCTCAGCTACGCCTTTCGTCGCCTCGACCAATGGATCGATCTTCGGGAACATCGTGTCCAGACGCGGCACATCCGCGGTCTTCTGCATGCTCTCATTCAACTCCGCATGCGTCACGATCGCGAAGTAACGGTTGAGCGAACCCACCCACGTCAGTTCCGCCTCGGGATTCAATCCATGTGCCGGCCAGATATCCGCGCGCTTCGAGCCGACGATCTTGGACCGCACCAACTCAGCACCCTGTGTATAGATGCCTTCGCGTGTTGTGTCCCACCACGGGGCGAAGTACCCGCTGGCATATTTACGGCGGTCGCCCAGGTAACCCGAGTCATTAATCAGGTCGCCTTGGAAGTTCTGCTCCCAGCGGACCTTCAAGGGCTTATCGCTGAGATTAATCAGACGCTGGTCCAGCGACAGGTCGTAGCTGTCCACCGCGAGGGTATAGGTCCTGACGATCTTAAGGACGGGCGTGTTTTCAGCATCGGCAATGGTCGCGGTGAAGCTGACGCTTGATGTCTGATCATTCGTGACGACATCCCCCGTCGACCAGACTTCCGCCTTGCTCAGTGGAATATCATCGCCGTTGACGTTGATGTTCCATGCAGCGTAGGCATACCACCATGGAATCTTCTCGCCCGGGAGTGTCAGTGGGTCTGTCACGATGTAGTGATCAGATTCGCCGACCGTTTTGAGGTAGTCGGTAAGGCTGATGCGGACAACCGCCGCGCCATACCTGGTCAGATCGACCTTGATTTTATAGGGCGAGTCTTTGTCGCTGCTCCCTATCGCGACATCCTTGCCGTCGGTAACCGTGACCGCGTGCAGGCCGGGAACCGCTTGCACCGGTTCCGCATCGGCTGCGGGCTCGGTATCGTTCTTGGTGGCTTGCTCGGCTGCTGCTTCCGACGTCTCTGACGACTCGGCGACCTCAGGCGATTGGGTATCAGCCGTCGCGGTTTCTTGCTCGGCTGTATCGGGTTCTGCGACCGCCTCGCTGGCGGTATCTTCACCCTCCGCCTCGCTCGGCGCGTCACCTGCCGGTGCCGTAGTTTCGCTGCTTACTTGGGCGGACCGGTTACTCGGGGCATTGGCCTGGCGTGATTGGCTCATCACACCCAGTACCACCGCTACCCCGATGAGGAGGGCCAGGATCGTGATCCAGGTCTTCATGGATTACCTCGGGAGTGTTCGTGAAAAGTCTGGCAGTATAAGTCACGTCGCGTGCCGTGGCGAATACTGACAACCTGATCCGGACTTTGCCGCGACTGTGGATTCAGGGCGCGGTGGATTCGCAAATCTGGGAGGCCTTTTGCCCGGGATCAGGGTTTCTGACCCAGCAGGAGGCTGACATTGTGGCCGCCGAAGCCGAACGAATTGCTCATCGCGACCTTCACCTGGGCCTCGCGGGCGGTGTGGGGCACAAAGTCCAGGTCGCACTCGTCGTCCGGGTTGTCCAGGTTGATGGTGGGGGGGATCACGCCCATCTGGATCGTCTTTGCGGTGATGATCGCCTCGACGCCGCCTGAAGCGCCCAGCAGGTGGCCGGTCATGCTCTTGGTCGAGCTGACCGCCAGGTCGTTGACGTGGTCCTTGAACAGCGTCTTGATCGCCCGGGCTTCCGCGATATCACCCAGACCCGTACTCGTGCCGTGAGCGTTGATGTAGTCCAGGTCTTGCAGATTCAAACCGGCGTCTTCAATCGCCAGTTGCATGGCATGAGCCGCACCCCGGCCTTGCTCGTCAGGGGCGGTGATATGCGAGGCGTCAGCAGATTGACCGAAACCCAGAACCTCGGCGTAAATCTCCGCGCCGCGTGCCTTGGCGTGTTCGAGTTCCTCAAGAATGATGATCCCGGCGCCTTCGGCAAGGACGAACCCGTCTCGATCCTTATCAAACGGGCGTGACGCCTTCTGCGGTTGATCGTTACGCCTGGATAGCGCCTTGAGCGCGATGAATGCAGCCACCCCCAGTGGGGTCACCGCCGCTTCTGAACCGCCTGTAATCATGATGTCGGACACGCCGTGGCGGATGCTCTGAGCCGCTTCGCCGATGGCGTGGGCTGCCGACGCACAGGCGGTAGCGATCGCCGAGTTGGGACCGCGCAGCCCGTAACGGATCGAGATATTGCCCGCCGCCGCATTGCACATCAGCTTGGGGATGGTGAACGGGCTTACCCGCTCGGGTCCCTTGGACAGCAGTTTCATCGAGCCCATCTCGAACTCTTCGATCCCGCCGATGCCGGTGCCGATGATCGAACCGCACCGCCAAGGGTCTTCCTTTTCAAAGTCCAGACCCGAATCGTTGACCGCATCGATCGTTGCGTTCAGGGCGTAGGCCGTGAACCGGTCCACACGCTTCAACTCACGCTTTTCAAGATGGCTGGGATGCCAGTCGATGGCGACCTGCCCACCAATCTTGGTGGTGAAGTCATCTGTGCTGAAGCGGGTGATCAGGTCAACCCCGCTTGTGCCGGCGGTCAGCTTGTCCCAGACCCCGTCCACAGAATCGCCCAGGCTGGTAACCCAACCCATCCCGGTGATGACAACGCGACGATCGCTCATAGTCTTCTTCTCAATAACAAAGGAAGCCACAGCTTGTGCGTCCGTAAAGCGGTCCGCCCGCCCCGTTGTGGCGACGGGCCGTACTGCTGTAAATCCCGGACGCTAACCCCAATAAAAGGGTTACTCACCTGGCTTACTTGGCGTGCTCTTTAATAAAGTCGATGGCCTGGCCGACGGTCGTGATCTTTTCCGCTTCCTCGTCAGGGATCGACGTTTCAAACTCGTCCTCGAACTCCATCACCAGCTCGACGGTGTCGAGGCTGTCTGCGTTGAGGTCGTTTACGAAGTTGGTGTCGCGGTTGATTTCGCCCTTATCGACGCCCATTTGTTCTGCGACGATGGCTATGACTTTTTCCTGGATTTCCTGTTCATCCATAGTCTTGGTCTCCTGGTCACCTGCCCTCGGGCGGCGGTGGGTTTTCTAGGCCAATTTCAAGTTGCTGGAATATATCGTTACCCGGCGACCCTGCCAAACCGGGCAAGACCCTATACCGTTCCGGGATCGATCCTCTAAATCTTGTTAACACATAGTCATGCCGCCGTCCACGGTCAAGACCTGGCCGGTCACGTAACCGGCATCCTCACTGCTCAAATACGCCACCGCAGAAGCGATCTCCTGCGGCTGACCAAAACGGCCCAGCGGGATCGCCTTGACAGCCCCGTCCTTGACCGCCTGGGGCAGCACATCTGTCATATCTGTCTGAATAAAGCCCGGAGCGACCACGTTCGCCGTGATGTTCTTGGAAGCCATCTCCTTGCCCAGCGAGCGGGTGAAGCCCGAGAGGGCGGCTTTGGCGGCCGCGTAGTTCGATTGCCCCGCGTTACCCACCAGGCCCGAAACCGAGCCTAAGTTAATAACCCGGCCCCATTTGCCACGCATCATCGGTCGCAACGCCGCCCGGCAGGCCACGAAAACGCCCCGCAGGTTCGTCTGGATGACCTCGTCAAACTCCTCGTCCGTCATACGCAGCAGCAGGTTGTCGCGTGTGATCCCGGCATTATTCACCAATATGTCCAGTCGGCCGTGCTCTTTGGCGACGTCCTCGATCAGGTTGCTGATCGCCTCGGCGTCGGACATGTCGCATGTCTTGACCGAAGCCGCGCCGCCGTTGGCCTTGATCGCTTCGACGACCGCCGCCAGCTTTTCAGCGTTCCGGGCCACGCACACCACGTGCCGGCCTTGCTTGGCCAGGGCATGCGCGATCGCTTCGCCGATGCCTCGGCTGGCGCCGGTCACGATTGCCACGCGTTGTTCGGTTTTCTCTGCCATCAGCTCTGCCGTCCTTTGATCTTGCCTGTTCCCGGTTCCTGTTTAGCTTGGCTTGGCAAAGTTCTCAACTTTGGCCTTGCGATCGATCCGCCGCATCAGCCCGCTGAGCACCTTGCCGGGGGCCAGTTCGACCAGCCTTGCATCCGGATTTTCAGCTAGCACGTGCACCATGCACTGCGACCAACGCACCGGGTGCGTCAACTGCTCAACCAGCCGCTGCTTGATCGAATCGATGTCGTTCTCGTGCGGTTTTGCGGTCACGTTAGACATCACCGGGACCTTCGGCAAGCTCCAGTCCACCTTATCCAGCGCCTCCGCCAGCCTGTCCGCGGCCGGGCTCATCAATGGCGAGTGAAACGCACCGGCTACCGCAAGCTGCGTCGAGCGAATACCCATCTTGTCCGCAACGGATTCAGCACGCTCACAAGCCTTCAGTGAACCGCTGATCACCACCTGCCCGGGGCAGTTGAAGTTCGCGGGAACGAGCACTTCCTCGCCCTTGTTTTCCGGATCGTTCAGCGCTTCTTCGCATAACGCCATCGCCTGCGCCTCATCGGCGCCGACCAGCGCGACCATGCTCGACTCGCTCATCTCCGCCGCGTCCTGCATCGCCTGGCCACGCAGTTTCACCAGTTCAAGCCCGGTCAAAAAGTCGAACGCGCCGGCCAGATGCAAAGCCGTGAACTCACCCAGGCTCAAGCCAGCGGTCAACGCCGGTTCCCCAATCTCACCCGCTTCAACCAGTGCTCTATGGCACGCAACCGAAGCCGTGTAAATCGCAACCTGCGCCATGTCCGTACGGTTCAGCTCATCCTCGGGACCGTCAAAGCAGAGTTTGGTCAGATCGAAACCAAGCGCTTTGACTGCCTTATCAAAGACAGCCTTCGCTGCGCTCGAAACCTCGCACCACTCCTTGGCCATACCAACGTGTTGAGCGCCTTGGCCGGGGCAGAGCAGGATGTTGGGGGGTGTTGTGGTCATTGATGGATATTTATGATTTGGGATTTATGATTTATGTTTTTTTTTGATCGTCGTTTTGCTGTTCTGATGGTTGCTGTCAGTATGGCCAGTATTTCATTGTTTTCTTGTTTCAGAGCACGCAATCTATTGTGAGCGATGGTATCGGTTTGTGTGAGTAATTCCAACCAATACAGTGTCTCGTCTGCTTCTCGTGCTGCCACTTCCAGCGTTGTAATGAAGTGGCGCCTCGATGACGCCCTCGTCGCTTCCCGGTAATTTGCTCCTATCGAAGTACCTGACTTCAGTAGTTGTCTTCCAAGCACATCCCCTGTTTTATTGCGAGGCAACTGAGAGACCAGTTTTATAATCCGTACAGCAAACGCTCTCGTCCGCTCACGCATCTCCTGATTATTCATGCCACGCACCCCCGCATCAAATCATAAATCATAAATCCCAAATCATAAATTTATAAACGCCACAAACTAGCCCCCCAGGTCAGTCCGCCACCCTGTGCGACAAAAATCACGTAATCGCCCTCGCCGACCGTGCCTTGTTCGGTCAGTTCGTGCATGCACAGGCCGATGCTTGCGGCACTTGTGTTGCCGAAGCGGTCGATGTTGATGTAGATCTTTTCATCCGGGAAGCCCATCTTCTTCCACGCGCTTTGCAGCATGCGGATGTTGGACTGGTGCGCGACGACCATCTTGATATCGTCTGCCGTCAGCCCGGTGTGATCCAATGCGTTACGCACACATTCCTGCAAAGCGTTGACGGCAAACTTGTAGACCTCCCGGCCGTTCATCTGCAGCGTGTTGAACTTGCCGTTGAAGCTTTCTTTACCGCGCTCGGGGATGTCGCTCTCGGTACGAGGTACGTAAAGCACCTCACCCATGTCACCATCGGAATTCAGTTGCTGGTAGAGGCACTGCTGGCTGGCGTTATCCGATGCACTAAGCACCATCGCGCCCGCCGCGTCGCCGAACAGTACGCACGTCCGCCTGTCGTCCCAGTTCACGATCGTGCTGAGCCGGTCGGCGCCGATCACCGCGACGTTCTTAAAAGCGCCGCTCATTATGAAGTTGTTGGCGATCGATAAGCCCGCGACCAGGCCGGTGCACGCCAGGTTCAGGTCCATCGCGCCGCAGGGGATCGCACCGATCTTGCTTACGACCCGGCAAGCCGTCGCTGGGCAGATCACGTCCGGTGTCATCGTCGAACAGACCAGCAGGTCCAGGTCCTTCGGCTCAAGACCCGCGTTATCGAGCGCCTGCTTCACCGCCTCGGCGGCCAGGTCGCTGGTCAATTGCGTTTCGTCACTGAGGTGTCGTGTCACGATGCCTGTGCGCGGACGGATCCATTCGTCGGATGTATCGACAAACTTAGCCAGATCATCGTTGCTGACTTTACGTGGCGGGACCGCCATCCCCGTGCCCGCGATGCGGACACCGGCGGGAGAACTGTAGCTGGTTGTCATGCGGGTACCTCGGCCGTGGCCTGATCGCTGAGCGCTTCGATGATCCCGTCATTCACGTTGTGCCGCATGTAATTCATTGCGGCTTTTACGGAAGAGGTGATCGTTCTCGCTTCGCTGGAGCCGTGGCAGATCATGCACACACCGTTGGCGCCCAGCAGCGGCGCTCCGCCGAACTCATGGTAGTCGTGTTTTGCGTAAATCCTTTTGATCACCGGCTTGAACTGCTCCGCCAGATCGGGACTTACCTCCATCACTTCATGGAGGATCGTCTGGAACAGCCCGGCGGACAAACCCTCCGCCAGCTTGATCACCACGTTGCCGGTGAAGCCTTCCGTGGCGACCACGTCCGCCTTGTTCGCGAACAAGTCACGGCCTTCAACGTAACCGACGTAATTAATCGAATCGTCGGCCTTCATCAGTTTGTGGGTTTCGCGCGTCAGGTTATTGCCTTTACCTTCTTCGCCACCGATCGACATCAGCGCGACACGCGGGTTATCAACGCCCAGCACACGGCTGGCATAGATGCGTGCCATATGGGCGTATTGATGCAGGTGTGTGGAACGCGGTTCCGGGTTCGCACCGACATCGCACAAGACGATCGGGCCGTGGAACGTCGGTAGCGGGACCGCGACACCCGGACGATGCACACCGGGCAAGCGACGCATCGCCATCTGACACGCAGCGACACACGCGCCGGTGTTACCCGCGCTGATCACCACATCACATTGCTTGTCTTTTGCCTTCTTGCTTCCCAGTTCCGCCATGCGGACCAGCGAGCTGTTTTGCTTTGTGCGGATCGCCTGCACCGGCGCCTCGTCCATCCCGACGACCTCTGTCGTCGCGACGACTTCCAGGCGCGCATCATTAGTAAGACCGCGCTGGGCGATACCCGCTTGTATCACATCGCCATCGCCCACAAGGACAAGCTGATCGTTGCCGCTAAGCAGATCGACCGCGTCCAGAGCGCCGGCAAGGATCGCATCGGGGGCATTGTCGCCCCCCATGACGTCGATGGCGATTCGCACGTGTTTAGTCTTCCTTGGACAGGTTGAGTTTCAGTCCCGGGCGGACGTAACCACATTCATTGCACGCGGTGTGCGGCAAACGCGGGCTGCCGCAGTTCGGGCAGTTCGCCACGTGCACGGGCTTGAGTGCATCATGGGACCGACGCTTACGGCCTTGGGTCCGGGTCTGACGTTGTACGGGTAGCATGGCTTGACTTCCTCAGTGGGCTATCACAATTAGCGCCGGCACGAACCTTTATCCCGCCGGCCGGCTGGGGGGACTACTGCATGTAATCTCGAATCGGGAAGATTAATGCCCCCTGAGCCTTACGTCAACTCAGACTCCACCCCCACACCCGCAGGGATAGATGCATCAAGCCCTGACGTGGCAACAGGTTATCGCATAATCCAACTCGGTAATCAGGCAGGTCCGGCCGGGGCGCAGCTTTTTATAACCGCTTCCCACGCCCCGAAATCAGCCCCAAACCACCCGCTGCCAGCAGAGTCAGACTCATCGGCTCCGGGATGTTTGCTGCACCAGCCGGCGCCGTCCCCGCGTTCCAGTTGTTCAGCACGATGTCCAAGTCATCAAGTCCGATGTAGCCGTCGCCGTTCAGGTCGCCTTCGATCGGTGGCACATACCCATCGGTAAAGGCTATGTGATTGAACGTCAGGTCCATGAGCCTTTCCGGATAGGCCATATTCGTAGCGCCCTGGATGTGGAATAATATGATGTTCGCCAGGTCAAGGCCGGGGTTGTGGCCGATCGCGCTGTCCTGGTAATAGTCATCCAGATCGATCGTCAGTATCTGGTGGTCGCCTACCGTCAGGCTGTCAAACAAATACACACGTTTTGTGCCGTCGGCGTCTTCGAGAATGATGTTGAACTTATCTAGAACATTATCCTCATTGACGTTCAGGTCGACCTCCAGGTGCGTCTGACCGCTTGCGTCGACCGCCTCTTCCAGTTCTTTCCACCCGCCCCCGTACCCATTAGCCAGGACGTGCCAATCCTCCGGCCCCGCGGTCAGCGTACCGTTCCAGGTCGGTGACCACCGGACCGCCCAAGTCGCTGCCCGGCGTGCCGAATTGCACACCCCATAGTTCATTACCCAGCGGATCGACCTTGGTTAATAGCACATCAGCATTACTAAACCCCCATCGCCCGCCGATATATATATTGCCCAGCGTATCCATCGCCAGGGCGCCGCCGGATTCCCTGTATTCAGTGCCGTATTGCTGAGACCAGATCTTCTGGCCCGTAGCATCCAGCTTCGCCAGGGCGAAGTCGTATCCACCCAGGTTCGTGTTGTCGTAGAACGTCCCGTCAGTCGACCCACTGATGAAGAGGTGTCCCTGCGTATCAATGAGTATGTCTGATAGGGAGTCAAACCCGGCTGACCCGATCAACTGGACCTGCTGCACTTCATACGGCGTTTCCGCCCATACCGCGTTGGCTGAGGACAACACGAACAATGCTGCAATACCGCAACTCCCAAGCGACCGCGAAAAGTTAGTAGACATGATTCCCCACTGTGATAAAGAAGGCAGTGCCCAAGCCATCTGTAATAAACTCAGAACAAGTGGCCCAAACTCGGTAAGCCTTGGAAACGAATTCAGATATGCAGGTATTGTACAACCCCGACGTCCATATACAACGCCGTTAAGTTAGATAAACATGAATAATATCAACGGCTTGCCTTAACGCTCCACCACCGCTTCGATCTCTACTGCAGGGCCCGCGCCGTGCGGTTCGCGGATGGAGTCGACCAGGTCTTGTACCGCCTTACTCGGTGCTGAGAACAATGGCGTCAGTGCGAGTGTGACCACGAAGTTCAACAGCATGCCGATCGTGCCGATGCCCTGGGCGTTGATGCCGAAGAACCACTTGGTGCGCAGTGTGTTTGCAGAGCCATCGGCATACATCGTTGGGCCGAGCAGTGTGTCTGCTAAATCCGGACCGACGATGTTCGCAGCCGTTTGCGTGAAGATATAGAACGCGGTGAAGCCGATGCCTACGATCATCCCGATCACCGCCGGCATCGTGCCGACGCGCTTCGAGAAGATGCCAAGCACGATCGCCGGGAAGAAGCTCGCCGCTGCAAGACCGAACGCAAACGCGACAACCTCGCCGACAAATCCGGGCGGATTCACACCGAAGTACCCCGCGATGATTACCGCAAGACCGATCGCCACACGACCGACAAGCAATCGCATCTTCTCACTCGCATTCGGATTCACGACACGGTAGTACAGATCGTGCGCGACGCTTGAAGAGATAACCAACAGCAGGCCGGACGCGGTCGACAACGCTGCCGCCAGTCCGCCCGCCGCGACCAGCGCAATCATCCAATCCGCCAATCCTGCCATCTCCGGCGTCGCCAGAACGAAGATGTCTTTGTCGGGTTGAGATATCCCGCCCGCCTCGATCAACTTCTTGCGTGCCGCGTCACCGCCATAATCAGCGATCCACTGGTCCGGATATTCCCTGATCGCATTGGCTACGCCCGGATCACGCACGCCGTCTACCTTGTAAATCTCATTGATCGACGGGTCGTTATGCATTTGCACGCGCCCGTCACCGTTGAAGTCGAGCCACGCAAGTAATCCGCTCTTATGCCAACTGTGATACCAGCCCGGCAGGTCTTCGGCACTTCGACCATTCAATCCCGCCGTCGAGTCTAACATGTAATACCGAGTAAACGCCGCCGTCGCCGGGGCCGTCAGGTAAAGCACCGCGATGAACAAGAGTGTCCAGAACGCACTCCAGCGAGCCGCCTTCACACTCCTGGCCGTGTAGAAACGGATAATCACGTGCGGTAGACCGGCCGTCCCCGCCATCAACGCCAGCGCCAAGCAGAACACGTTCAACTTGTCCCACTTCGGATTGATATACGCATCCGTATAACTGCTGAATCCGAAGTCATGGTTGATCTGATTCAACTTCTCCAACAGGTAAGGTTGCACCGGATCGACCTGCGGCAAAAGCGTCCCGCCCATACCGACCTGCGGGATCGGGCTGCCCGTCAACTTGATACTGATCGCAATGGCCGGCACGAGGAACGCGGTCATCAACACCCAGTACTGGGCGACCTGCGTCCACGTGATCCCCTTCATCCCGCCGAGTGTTGCGTAGATAAAGACGATCAATATCCCGATCAGCACGCCCACCTCAAGACGCACTTCCAGGAATCGGCTGAACACCACGCCCACACCCTTCATCTGCCCCGCGACATAGGTGAACGATATGAAAATCGCACAGATGACCGCAACCATACGTGCGGTGTTTGAGTCGTAACGATCGCCAATAAAGTCCGGTACGGTGAAGCGGCCAAATTTACGCAGGTATGGCGCAAGCAGCAGGGCGATCAAAACAAATCCCCCCGTCCAGCCCATCAGGTAAACACCCCCGGCAAATCCCATCGTTGAAATCAAACCCGCCATGGAAATGAACGACGCCGCACTCATCCAGTCGGCGCCCGTCGCCATACCGTTCGCCATCGTCGGCACACCACGCCCCGCGACATAAAACCCCTTCGTGTCACGCACGCGGCTCAGCCACGCGATGCACACATACAAAGCAAACGACATCCCCACGATCAAGAACGTCCACGTCTGTACCGGGCTGGCGCCTAACATCCGCATCACGCACGCTTCCCTTCACCGCCCGTTACCCGGTCACACTCTTTACTCTCTTTCAAAGCCCGGTCATGGCCCGCAGGGCCTTGGCCGGGGTTGCTTGCCTCATCTCCCCTCAACCGGCTCAACGCCTCATGATGCTTCTTATCCAGCACGTTCATCGCGATCGCATAGACCAGGATGATCAACACGAACCCGATGATGCTGCCTTGCTGTGCAAACCAGAATCCCAGCGGGAATCCGCCGAAAGGCTTGAACCGATTCAACCCATCCGCGAACAGAACGCCGCAGCCTAAACCTACGACCGCCCAGCACGCCAGCAGCACCAGGATCAGCGTGATATTCATCCGCCAGTACCGCCGTCGTAACCCTTGCACCTGAGGGTTGCGTGCAACAGCAGAAGTCATGTTTTGCCTGACATCCGATGTCTCTTTCATGCAATAGCCTCTACCTGATGGCCTGAACAGAAAGGAATCAAAGGCCAAGCCCAAACAGATGGGCAGCAATCCCCGCCACCGGAAGGTAGTTAAGTTGCCCCCCGACTACTGTCTGCAAAGCCCGGTCATAGCCCAACGGGCTTTGGCCGGGGTATCAGGCGTACAAGCAACAATCCATGACCAACGTGTTGCTCTCATTTTTTAATGGACACTTTCCTCGTTCGACATACTTTGATACATCGACACAATTCAGAAGTTGATTGCCGATACAGCAGGTGAAGTGAATCATTGTGTACCCGAACGCACTCGATCAAGTTAACCCGGGTACGGTTAGCCTGACGCCATGTCAAAACATAACTCTTGCATTTGTTATGTGTCCGGTTGTGATCACTTTTGCATGTGTGCCGGCTCGCATCTATCGCTCGATGTCCTATCAAGGACACGCAAACACAGATCAAAATCGCTGCAACCGTTGTGCAGGCGCAAGTCCGAATCAGCGTCGCAGACAACGGCCAAGGCATCCCCGAGAAGTCTCTGGGCCGAATCCCCACCACATCAGGGCGCAACCTTCTGCTTCACATTGCCCACCCGGATCGAAAAAACCGGCCCCAATCAACTGCACAAAGCCGCCTGAAGCAGGCGCATCAAGTCCCGTTGGCGATCGCGTGTGATTGTAAGTGTCGCTTTGGCAGACGGTAGAATACCGCCTGCGTGTGACTTAAATGGAGCCGAAGAGGATCGAACTCTCAACCTCTGCATTGCGAACGCAGCGCTCTCCCAATTGAGCTACGGCCCCTTAACGAGGGTATTCTTGCCGCTTGTCGCCACGCGGTCAAGTCACGTCGATCAGAGGGCTTGTGTCCAATTGGATGGCAGGTCGGGGGATCCTGACTGTAAAGGCCATCCTGCCGATGTTGCCGGCATCCTCCAACTCACCGGATTGATACAGTTATTCCGTATAACCACCTGAAAATGATGGTAGGTTCCGCTGCCGTCTGCTATAAATATACCTGAGTGGTGGGTTCTTTGATCACGCCCATTTCGGAGGAACACTGATGCATCACTTCACTTCCAGGTTTCAGATGCTTTCGGCTTGTAGCTGGTTGGCGTTATCTGTATCCGGCTCAACCGCGGCCGCACAGACTTTCACCACCATCTATAACGTCCCGGATGACATCTTCTCTACGCCCATCGGGTCCAACACGCAGATCAATCTGATGCCCGAAGGCCGGATCAGCATGTACATCACGCTGGGCAGTTCCGTCGGGACAGAGAACATCGAGGTGAACATCACCGGCGGCTGGGCCGCTTTTTTCGCCGCCATGTACGGCTCCACGATCAACATGTATGACGGGCTGATCTATGAGCCCCTGGAAGCGTACAACGGCAGTGTCATCAACTTCCATGGCGGGTCACTCGCGGACGGTGTCCTGGCCGAGTCCGGTAGTGTTTTTAATATTCACGGCGGGACCATCGGTCGTGATTTTCAAGCAATGCCCGGCAGCACCATCACCATGTCTGGCGGCGAGGTCGGCTGGGCTTTCGACCTGCGCACCACCAACCATATGTTGATGAGCGGCGGTACGCTCGGGCGGTACGCTACGCTCTACGATGGGAGTTGGCTTGAGAATACAGGCGGGCTGATTACGGGGGACTACTTCGCGATCCAGGATGGCGCGACCTACATCCAGCGTGGGGGAGCGTCAGGTGACCGTGTCTTAGTAGCTGCGGGCGGCTTCGCTGGGTTTACCGGCGGCAACATCGGGCACGGATTCAGTGCCAACGCTGACGGTGTCGTCCGCATGATCGGCGGCGACTTCTTGCTCGATGGCGAGCCGATCCCGGGATTGAATTCGGGCCAGCCTTCGGTTCCCGTCAATCTGCCCGAGGGCTCTGTACTCACCGGTGTTTTGTCAGACGGTTCAGTCTTCGCATTCACCAGCCATCTCGAGGACGCGCTCGTGGACGGGAGCCTCGAACTCGTGCCCGTCGCGATCCCAACGGCAGGACAAGCGGTGATCCACGCACCCGCCGAGGCCATACCGAAAGGTTTGTACGGCGGGCAGACGCTTTATCTGGATAGCGGTGCGCTGACCGACCCATACTTCACGGCCGTCAGCTCGCAGATCTACCTGCAGGGTGGCGAGTTGCAGACAGGCGCAACCGCCGTGGACAGCTACGTCCGGATCGACAGCGGGACCGTCGGGCCCGGTTTCTCCGCGACCGCAGGTTCAACGGTTGATATCAACGGCGGCGTCGTCAACAAAATCGTCGGCGAAATGCACGTCAAGAGCCTGCAGGTAGCCGGCGACAGCGTCTTGAACCTTTGGTCCGGCCGGATCGATTCTGACGTGCAAGTCGCGCATGGCAGCACGATGAACATGTCCGCGGGCGAGGTGCTCGGGGCCATTGTGTTGACCGCTGACAGCACGCTCAACCTTTCGGGTGGCATGATAACGGGCCAGATTATCGCCAGCGATAACAGCACCATCCAAGCCGGCGCCTGGCAGGGCAACATGCTCTGCACCGTCGAATACGACAGCGAACTGCTCATCTCCGGCGCAAGCGATTCATGGTTGACGTTTGTGGCGCGATACAACAGCCATGTCGATATGCTCGTGACGTCCTGCGTGATCGATGGCGTCGATCTGGCCGAGGGCATGTTCCCGGGCGAATCGCTTGAACTGACCGCACGGGATACACGCATCGATATCGTCTTGGCAGACGGCACGGAGGTTGCGCTATATGTCAACTCCGAAGACCCGATCTTTCCCATTGCTAACTATATCGATCCCGATTCCAGCCTGACCGTTACTAGCCTCGGTGTTTATGGTGATCTTAACGACGACGGCTTCATCGGCCTCGACGATCTCGACATCATCCTCACGGCTTGGAACACCGCCGTCAGTCCCGGTGACCTGCTCGCCGGCGACTTCTCCCGCGACGGCTTCATCGGCCTCGACGACCTCGACATCGTCCTCGCCAACTGGAATCTCGGCACACCTCCGCAGCAGATCAACATCCCCGAACCCGCATCGCTTTTCTGTGTGGCAGCCCTTGCAGGTATCGTGTCGAAGCGCAGACGTTTTTGACTACCGAGCAACCTGCAACAGGTTCATACGGCTGTATCAGGTCAGCAGCGAACCCGTGCCGAACCGCCGGTGTAGCGCCCAGGTCAGTACGACGCTGAAGTATCCCACCGTTGCGCCGGCGTAGACATCCGATGGGAAGTGCGCCAGGCTGATGACCCGCTGCAAGCCCGTGCCGATCGCCAACGTGATCGCCAGCGGACGGATCGACGGGCACAGCCGTGCCAGTGTGATCATCCCCGCAAACGCGATCGAGCTGTGGCTGCTGGGTAATCCCAAGCCGCCGCCCATGAACGTGTGTTCGGAAAAAGGCCGAAACACGTAGTGCATCACTTCCAGGTTCGGACGTTCGCGTCGTAATAAAAGCTTCAACACCGCTGCCAGCAGCCCCGCAATCATCGGCGACAACACGACCGCCAGCGCCCGCTCCTTCACCGCTTTGCTTGACAGGCTTTCATCCGCGCGGTCGATCATCCACAACGCCAGCCCGATGATCAGCCACACCGGATACGCGCCGAACAAGCGGAAGCCGTAGTACAAATCCGTGCCGTACACATCCGGCTTATGTTCCGCCGCCAGCTCGACGATCGGCCAGTCGATCACCAGCATCAACACCAACCCCAGCAGCCAGATCGTCAGCACCAGCAACCGGTGCAGTTTTGTCTTTCGCTCCATGCCCATGTCTTACTCCAGCGTACCCTATCGCCAGGAACATCGTCGGATCGGCTGACACTTTCTCGATCGAATCAAAACGCAACGCTTCCTGCCAGCGCTCTTCCGTTCCACCGATCAAAAGCAGGTCCGCCCCACGCAATGAAGGATCTGTCAGGTCAGTATCCTTGAAGAAATCATACGCCGACGGCCGCCCGCCAAGCAACGACACCGCCGAAAAAGTTCGAGGCCGGTCCGGCAAATAAAACGCTAGCAGCCCAGCCTTCTGATAACTGTCACAAACAATCAACGGGTCGATCCCTTGGTCGATCAGTTTCTGTCTTTGCGTCTCAATCGCATTAACGGTAGTGGGGCGGCCCTGCAGTCTTTCCGCAAGTTTTTCAGTGCCCGGCAAATCTCGCAGCCCCGGTAACGTCATGAACCACGGCCCCAATACCAATATCAATCCGATCGCCACACCCGCGCCCACAAACCAATGCCACGATACCTGAAAAAGCGTCTCCGGCTTCTTGCGTAAAAAACCTTCGTGCGGCCGAGGCGCAGGCTTCGCCTTCCATTGCCTCACGCGCTCGTGAAACTTCGGCATCTGCTCCGACGCTGCGAGACCCACCAACACCAGCAAACTGCTGTACCCCGCCAGCGCCCAGTTCCCCTGCGCTCGCACGAACACACTCAGCACCAGGTAGAACAACAGGATCGGCAACGCACACACGATCAAAAACCGATGCGCTTCCCACGCCTGCACATCCTCCGTCCGCCGCCGCATCGCCCAGCGGATCGACAGCACGATCAACACCACACCCACGACCGCCAGCAACCCGAACTGCGCTCCCCAGAACTCCGGCCCATACATCCATGACCACGCCCACTTCACCTGCTCATCCCCGCCCGGTGCGCCCACTCGCCCGAGCTGATGACTCACCGTCGGCCAGCCGTGCCTCATGTTCCATATCAACACCGGCGAAAAACTCACCACCCCCGGAAGTAGCCCCGCAATCCCCGCAAGTAATGCCCCTTTGATCCGTTGCCCAATACTCCTTCCCTCCCGCCGCGACGAACCCAACAAACACGCCAGCAAAATGCCCGGTACAAGCAGCACCGCCGTGTACTTAAACAGCGCCGCCACCCCCAGCACAAAACCGCACCCCGTCCACCACAACACACGCTGCCTTGCCGATCGTTCGCCATACAACGCTTCATACGCACACCAGATCGCCATCAACCAAAGTGCGCTGTAGAAGATGTCCGTCGTCAGCAGCATCGACGTCACGACATACCCCGGCATCGCCGCCAGTGCGACCGTCACGTACCACGCCGCCTCACGTTTCCCGCCGCTGATCCGATACCCCAACCGTGCACCCACCAGCATCAACACCGCCGACGCGATCACCGCCGGCAGCTTCACCGACCACACGTACGTCCCGAATACCCTCGTGCTCGCAAAAATCGCCCACGCAACGCCAGGCCCCTTCGTGTAATAAGAAAGGTCAGGCCTCCGCGACCACTCCCAGTAATGCGCCTCGTCATACACCAACCCCAACGGGCTGAATACCAGTAACGCCACCACGCGCAGCACAAGGATCAACACGATCAATCCTACAGGCGACATCCACCACGCCTGCCGCGCGGCTTCTGTCTCACTCGTCATCCGCGTTGTACCTGCCCGCTTCTCATCCAGCATCCGCAAATCATAACCCATCCTCCAACCGCCGTCCGCCCATAAAGCCGGCGATGGTATCGCCGGTACGCCGACAGTCTCACGAAACACACGAAGTCACGGACACACGAAGAGTCTGCCAATAACCACAACCACCAAACGCGCCGGCTGCCAATAAAAAACCCGCAAATACATTGCGGGTCTTCACTAAAATGTTGTGTAACCGATCAATCAATCCACCATTCACGCACCATCAATAACCACCCGACGCTATTGCATCTGGCATATCGCGACCTCGGCCGCATTGACAAGCGGGTACGCGATCGGCGACGCCGTCAACGCGGGATGCGTCCCCATCTGGAACATCGCGATATCCTCCGCCGTCATCCGCTTCTGCACGCACGCCGCGATCGTGTTGATCAACTCGCCGACCGACACGCTCCCACGCACCTGCCCGCCAAGCAGCACCTGCGAATGTTTTTCAAATACGAGCTTCACCTTCACCGCCGCCGCCCCGGGCATGCAACCGGGATGACGGTTAGGCGTCTGCACCGTGCCGACCGCCACGTCATAACCGCGATCCCTCGCCATCGTTTCCGTCAGGCCGGCCGTCCCCATCGCCAGGTCACCCACCGCCGTCGACCACACGCCAAGCGTCCCGTCGCTTTCTCGACGCAGGCCGTAAACATTCGCCCCCGCGATCCGCGCTTCAAGCTGCGCGATCGATGCAAGCTTCAATGCAGATGGCCCGCCGCCAAAGAATGAAATCTTCTCAGCACAGTCGCCGCAGGCGAAGATCGCCGGGTCCGATGTCTGCATCGTCCGGTCCACCGCCACGCTCCCCGTCTGCCCCAGTTGCAGCCCGGCCTCCTTCGCAAGCTCAACATTCGCCTTCGCCCCGATGCCCAGGATCACCAGATCCGCCGGCACAGTCGTCCCGCCCTTAAGCTGCACAGCACTGACATGCCCGTTGCCAATAATCCGCTCAACCATCACGGAAGTACGCACCGTCACGCCGCGCTCGCGCAACAACGCCTCCATCTCCTCGCAAAACTCGGTGTCGTACGACAAGCTCAGACAATTCGCCGCCAGCTCCAGGACCGTCACGTTCTTGTGATCCACCTTGTTGATCTCATCCGCAAATTCGATCCCGATGAAACCCCCGCCAATAATCACGACGTCCTTCGCCTGCTTCAACTTCTCCTGCAACTGTGCAAGGTAATCCACATCTTTCCAGATCGCATAAACACCTTCAAGATCAATACCCGAAATCGGAGGCTGCGTCGGCACGGAACCCGTCGCCAGAATCAACCGCTCGTACTTCAGTTCGTTCCCGCTATCCGTGATCAAACACTGTCTTTCACGATTGATCTCGACAACCTCAGCCATCACCAGATCGATCTTGTTCGATTCCAGCACCGCATCCGGGATCAGGTTCTTCTTGGTATCGCCCAACGTGCCATAGATATAAGGAATCCCGCAAGGGATCGGCACCTGCTTCTCCTTGCGTACCAGCAGAATCCGCTTATCGGGATGATGCCGCCGAGCCGTGATCGCCGCCGTAATCCCCGCCGCGCTTCCACCCAAAACCACGATATCCGCATTCATCACATCCGCCATAGCACTTCCCTTTTAAATGTGTGTACAGGGACAATTAAGCGCTATTTTAAATGCATCGATCCCCCATCAGGCACACGAAAAACCACCCACCTGAGTTTCGGTCTCATTTACCACCCCATATAGCCCGACCATCCCGGTCGGATAAGTTCAACACAATAGGCGCACAGATAAACAATCAAGTATCTAATCATCACAGTACTAATCCACATGACAAACACACTCTTGTTGCTGTCAATCTCGAACCGCTCCGAATCTGATCCTGCAGCATCACTTTGATCGTGTCGTCATTCAAAAACGATTGAGCAAACAATGGTATGTGCAACATCACCTATGTTGCGCAGCTCGAATGCTATAGCTTGGCGTTTGCAAACGGAGTGTGATGATTCTGATAATGTAAAGAATATCTATTGACATCAACAGCATGCTGCGGTATATCTGACGTTACGATCAAGTGGGTAGTGTGCTGATGCACACGAGTTGAATGGGTCCAGGGGATCCAGGGGAAATCGTGATCAACAGATCATCATCTTCCGGCCGCGAATTCACATGCACAATACAGGACACTTCTAACCATTACGGTAAAAATGGGGTATTCACCTATGTGTCCGATGTATCGTGCCATATGACGCATCATCTTCTTTTATGGATTGATGGTTGTGTTGCGCTAGTGCATGCACTTTCGCATCATCACATGTGCAGGTTTAGTCTCACACAATCTACTTCCGTAAACACTATAACAGGCTCGATCGTTTCAACCAGTCGCATCCTGTTTTCGGCAAGAGCTTCAGTATTGATAAAACCGATATAACTTGTTATTTGGCGATATGAAATAAACCCAATAATACGTAACACATCGTCTTGATGTATGTATGTTAAAAATAGCAGCGCGATCAGTGCGCCGCCTGTCAGGGGATTAATGCAGCCGCCAGGCTGAGATCGGGGATTCGGATCAGGGTCATTGAAATCGAGGCATTTATTCGGAGGATTATCATGCGAGATCGTTCTATTTCCAGTTTCTTACACAAAGGCGTCCGGGCGTCTGTACGCTGCTTGTTAGCAGTGTCATTGAGTTGTGGAGTGGCGGCATTTGCAGACCCGCCACAGTTGCCCGCACCGACCGACTTGCCGGATGGGCCAGCCAATGTCACTGCACCATCGCACGGCCTGAGTGCTGAGATGGAAAATGCTTACGGGGGAACAATCTCCACGACAACAGTCATCGGCGCACACAACCTTGATGTCTTGCCCGGCGAAACACTCTCTGCTATGGGTATCGGCCTGAATGGCGTTAAGCTGACGATCTGGGCAGATGACCGCCTCTGGGAAGGCGTTGAGCCTATCCGAACCGCCAACGATCGCTTCCAGGCCGCGATCCCCGCTGAACTCAACGATGCTACCATGCTTGTCTGGCCTATCCACAGCTCCAACGGCATCGGCGAACCCATCCGCGTCAACGGCCCGGAACTCAACTGGGTCTGGCCCTGCCGTGTGTTCACTGCTACCCCGGGTAAAACAATCAGGCTTTTCGGCACCGGCTTATGTGCCGCCGATACCGATCCCGTGGTTTACATCGCGGAGAATGTCGCGTCACCCACCGCTTATCCACTCACGGTAACGTATAAAAGCCGTAACGAAGTCCGTGCCACACTCCCGAGTTCTCCCAGTCTTAGTGCGGGCACCTACAACGTCTACATCCACAACGGTACCGGCGGCGAATACGGCTGGTCAAAGGCGGCTCAGATCGAGGTGGAGGCGGCACTTGAGACACCGCCAACCACTAAATTTTATTTCTCTACATATGAAGAGGCTCATCCTACAGAGACTGACAGTGAAATACTAACGAGAGTCTTGAATGCCATCTGGAGCGGTGGCAATGGCGGTATTATTAAATTTGATGATCGTGAATATACATTTACCAGCAATCTTGTCGTAAATAATATTAGACATTATCCCATTGTGATTGAAGGTACTATCAATACAGAGACAAACACCAGGACGATCCTCAACTTCGAGGATACTGGGGTTCTCTATGGGGGTATTATACTTAGAGCCCGGGGTGCTGTTGTCAAAGACCTGGCAATAAAGACATCAGGCATCCCTTGTATCTATTCCGACGAACGCGATCATACGATTCAGAATGTCGTCGCGGAACAAACCGGTGAAAGTCCTTATGGGGCCATTTGGATCAGGCATAGCCCTGCTAATAACACCGAGCCGGTCAAACTTAACACTCAATTACTTAACTGCACCATCAAATCCGATCTGGCGGGTGTAAGAATTAACACACAGGCCTACTTTAGCCAGGACTTTGTGCTTATCGATGATTGCGATTTTACGATGCATTATCAGGTTACTTCTGGTAGCAATACTACAGGCGGCAATGCTATTAACATGGAGGGCTGCTCAACCATCATCGAGCGTTGTACGTTTGATGGGCCGGATAAATATAAAGGAATAGAAGATGAAACAACCGTTGAAGACGCGGCATTAATGAACCGTGCCGTACTGGTCAATCGCAGTGGCTCTCAGAATATCGCGATACTCAATAACACGATTACAAATGGAGGCGGGATAAATACTGATAGTCGCACATCCCCCCTCATCCTTGCAAAAAACACAGGCGAACAGATCCTGTTCCATAAACGATACAACTTCTACAAAGAGGGGGAAGTTTATTATCCTTATGCGCATGAATGTATTGTTTCTGGTGTGGGGATTGAAAATGGTAAGACAAAGCTGACCCTGGCATCATCTGTCGAAGTAAATCCCCACTCTTCTGATAGTTATGGTGTGCTGGTAACAACGGGAGATGGTTCCGGCCAGTGGCGAGCGGTAGATTCGCTCGTTGATACTAACAGTGACGGGTTCATCGACTACGTCGTCTTGGAATTGCCGCCACTGCGCATTGATCCTTATGCTGATGCTACCTTAGGCGATAAAGTGGCTGTCTCTCTGGTCAATAAAGGCAACTTAATAAAAGGCAACTACATCAATCCATTCGAGGGGTACTCGGGAAGTGGCATCCCAACGGATTACAGAACTGCGGGCATCTTTATTTATTATGACCAGTTCGGATCGACCATCGTTGACAATATCATCAAGAATGTATCACAAGGTGTGATGATCATCGCCTCAGGTGTTACACTGGATGAAGGTAATGATAAAGAAAGCGATTGGGATAACTTCCCGCCTGTCTCTGGGAATTCCGGCTCTTCGGGTTGGAATACTGTTCGTGGTAACACAATCACTGACTTGTACGTCTATGAGTATCACCCGACTACTTACCCAAGTGATATAAGTTGTTTTCTTGGCGATCTGCATCCCTCCTGGTATATATATCAAACACAAGGCGTCAATGTGAACGATAATGTCGATAGAGACATCTGGATAGGCGGCGGGAACCATTTTGCCGGTAACATCTGCAGCAATGATTACTCCAAAGCTGTACAGTTGGGCTGGTATACGATTGGGAATCCCTTGTTGGAGGATTCCAACTGGCTCGATACCAGTTATGTCCCAAATATCTACAAAGGCATCATGCTGTCTGTGGTCGAGAATAATCGATTCGATGAGTTACATAACGTGAAAGCTCAGATAGCACCGCCCATGAACTGGACGTTACTAAGAAATAATGACTACAGTTTCTTGAATGCAAAATCATTAACCGTATCACAAGAAAATGATATCCTTGGGACATTGTATAATTCGTCAGACTTAGATAATACAGGTGACTACGTCGACCAGTATTCGGACGACGTTGTCAGTCTCAAGACTGTTGATCAAACAGAATCTATGTCGCTTACCGCCTCACTGGTCTCTCGCTGGAAGTTTGAAGAAAGTGAACCGACCACTGAGCCTGATTCGGGTTATGCTTACAACAGCAGCCTTCATGGTGCTGATGCTGAGATACACGAAACCGGTTCGGACGGTGTGGAGTTTGAAAAGGACGGCAGCGATTCGGTTCTGGGTAATGCTGTTGAACTGAACAGCAGTTATAGCGGCTACTTGGAAGTGCCCGCTAATGTATCACATGAGATGTCTAAAGACTTCACAATCGTCGCCTGGATTAAACCAAGCAGTATTAACTCGAACGGGAGCCCCATCGTTATTAAACAGGATGAAAACAACGCTATCCCACTCGGTTTGATCGTTGTGCCTGACAATGGGGGCGGGGGCGGTTACGAATTGAAGGCCATGTACAACAATACCACATTCCTTCCTGACGGTGATAGTTCTATAAGCACTTCTGATTGGCAGCAGGTGGCTCTCACTGTTGAAAATATGGCTGGATATGATGAGTATGAAGTTTGGCAAGCTCCTCCCAAGGTCAATATCAAGATGTATGTCGATGGCGTTCTTCTGAATACTGTGTCAGGTGATGGAGATACTTACACAGGTGGTGAAATCGACATCGAGAATCTGCCGCTTCTCATTGGTCGAATGTATTATGGAACGTCATACGTTCACTACGACGGCCTGATCGACGACGTTCGTATCTACAACCGTGTGTTGACCGACGACGAATTGAAGTTCATGATGACCGAACGTGATCTGATCGGTTACTGGTCGTTCAATGAACCGGCTAAGGATAAAATATCCACGGCAGGTGATCACCCCGACTATGTAACCAATAACATGGTTGATTACGATGCCGGCGCGACCGGCGTGGAATTCGGCACGGTCGGCAGCGGAATCGCCAGGACGGCTGGCGGTGAGTTGCAGTTCACCTACCAGGACGCAAATACGGATGACATTGTCGACGTCGCTGATGGCGAGCAACTGATCAATGGCTTGGATGCGATTACTATCTCCGTTTGGGTGAATCCCGCCAATTCTTCTTTGAACTGTGGAATCCTGGGTGGAGAGGGTTCTAATTCATTGGCCCTGTTATACGACTGGAACGGCCCGCAGGACGAGTATCATCAAGATGATTTATTCCTTATTCATGCAGAGTTAAAGACGACCGGTGGTTTGATGGTATTTAAAACACAAGGCCGTGAGCAAGTAGAGGATCAATGGCAGCATATTGTTATGTCATGGTCAAGTGAAAGTTCTCTGAAGCTCTATCTAGATGGCGATCTATATACTATCCCTATGCATGATTCGGGAAGTATGAGTGGTACAATCACAAACCTCACAGGCCTTCAGTTTGGCCGGGCGCCTATTACTAGCGATACTTGGCTGGGGCTGATGGATGAGGTCAGGATCTATGACCGTGAACTGACTGCTGATGAGATTGAATTCTTGTATGAAAACACAGCGCCGGAGTAAACGAATCTAAATACAAGAAACCAAAATAGACAACCAATACCATTAATAAGGCGGGCCTTCATCGGCCCGCCTTTTCACATCATTACGTTCCGACAAATACAAATGTGTACAAGCAAAATCTGATATGTATCTAAGGCTGAAGTGAATTGGCAATGCAAGTCTCAATGCAGAAGCATATAACGCAGACAATGACATGTGTTATAAGATCCCACACCCCACACCCCACCTACGGCATCTGCTCTAACATCCGCTGGATATAACGCAGTGCATTCAACTCCAAACGAATCGCCTTCGCATCCGCTTCAGACAAAACGTCGCCGGCTTTATCAAACAGTTGCGCGATCTTAGTTAAGTGTGTGTGTTTCTGATCGTGTGCCCAGCCACGGAGTTTTTCTAGTTCCATCTTGTTGTTGTCCGCGATCGCTTCTTCCAATGTTTCGCGGACTTCCATCATCTCCATAAGCAAGGCGGGCGGTAAGGATTTGTCATCTTCCTTCGCGGGGCCGCCGAGTTGTTGGAGCAGGGCGTCGGCGCGGCGTTCCGGATCGGAAAGGATCGCGTATGCCTGGTTGATGGCTGCAGACTTCTCCGCCGCTTCGGCCTGCTTGACCGGATCGGTATGACGATCCGGATGATGCAGCGACGAAGCCTGGATGAACTTCATGTGCAGTTCAGCATCTTCGAGGTCGAATGTGGTGGGTACTTCAAGGGTTTTAAAGGGGTCAAACATAGGCGGAGTGTGGTCTGTGATTGGTGAAGTTGCAAGCGGGCAGAGAGTACAGGACACTGTAAGGCCTAGGGAGTCAGGAGCTTGCTCCCTGGTCCGGGGAGCCGGGGGGCCGGGGGGGGCCGGGGGACGCTGCGGGTGTGGCGAAATTGGCAGACGCGTCAGGTTTAGGTCCTGATGGGGTAAAACCCGTGTAGGTTCGAGTCCTATCACCCGCATTCATGTCGGATTTGAGTCGTGCAACTGTCGCATTTGCATGAAAATTCCGTGGGGATGTTGCGTAAGCATTGTTCTGGCAAGTCGTTAAAAATTTGTTTAGTACCATTCTTACTTTTTTTGTGCAAACAATGTAGGTAAATGAATTAACCAACCCTTGCTATCGCGGGCGTCGGGCTAACCTGATTTTGGTTCAAAAAGCCTGTTATTTAAGCTTAAACGCGGATCCGTCGGTTAACCGGGTTGACGAGTGAACCTGGTTCTCCAGCGTAAGTTACGTCGTGGAAAACGATCAAAAAAACGTTAAAGCAAGTTGACCCGGCAGTCCGATAAATCCCACATATGGTAAATCCGGGTGAGGGGTCGCCACGGAGGGCGCACTCATAGATCAGCCATTATTCCCCTCACCCGGGCTGACAATCAGATCTACGCTCCATGTAAAGGGAGTAAGAGTATGAACAGCAAGGAGGCTGGGCGGATGAGAGCATTCATGAGCACGTTGAACCGAACCGAACGTTTGATTCTGCTGCTGTTCTACGCCGACCAGCTCAGTCAGGCAGAGATCAGCCTGGTGCTGGACCTGCCTGAGAGCCGTGTAAACTCCATGCTGGACTCGCTTAAGGAGCAGGCTGTCGCGGTCATGCAAAGCAAGCCGGCCCATGCCGGCCCGTCCTGGGCCAGTGTGGCGTTGAGTTAAGTCGGGTCCGAATATTACGTTACTTCCCCCGTTTTTTCGCCATGGGACGCTGTTCACCCGGCGGCGGTTAACCCTCTACCTTGTCAGGGTTAAAGAACACTCACCATAAAAGCCGAGTTTGTATGGAACGCGGTGCAGCGGGTGATCCGCTGACACCGTTGCTGTGCTCACGCGCCGCCAACACCCGCGCCAGACACGAAAGGCCATGAAATGCCAGAGCTTAAAGAAGGTTTCGCCAAGCACGAGAACAAACTCTGGGAACGCCTCAGCGAAGAGCTCGGCGGCGTGCTGACCGACAAGCAAGGCATGCGGCAAGACAAGCTCGTTGCCAAGGTCGGGCCTTGGGCGGTGACACTCGACATCCATTCCGAACCCGGCTACCGCTCGGAATACCTTTACACACGCCTGCGTGGCCCGTTCGTGAATCCGGACGGCTTCCGCTTCGCCCTGAGCCATCAGACCGTGTTTTCGAACATCGGTAAACTCGTGGGAATGCAGGACATAAATGTCGATCACGAGCCGTTCGACAAGATGTTCCGCATCCAGGGAACGGACCCGGACAAGATCAAAACGTTGTTCGATGACGACTTCCTGCGTGAGATGGTCAAGAAGGAGCCGGACATCCACATCCAGGTGCGGGACGCAGGTAATTGGTTTGAAGACTATTACCCGGATGAGATCGATGAGCTGATCGTTGAGGTCGAGGGCGAGGTGAAGGACCTGGATCGGCTCAAGGGGCTATTCAGCCTGTTTGCACGCATGATGAACGACCTGTGCCGACTGGGGTCGGCCTACGAGACCGAATAACACCGTCCCGCCACGGGCGTCGTAACCGACGACAGATAGCCCGTTTATGGCCAGTGGAGGCTAACTCACCATGACCGATCAGCCCAATGAGGGTTCGCACATCAAACAGATCCTGGCCATGCTCCTGTTGGGGCTGGTGCTGGTCTTCGCCGTGATCAACCGCGTCAGTTCAGGCCACGATTCCCCGCCGATGCCGGCCGGCGCTGAAGAGATCGCCGCTCAAATGGAAGGCGCACATCAGGACGCCGACGCCGCGCACAAAGACGTCGCGGCCCACGTCGAAGAAACCGCCGGCGGCGCCGCGGAGGGCGTAACCGATCAACACGCCGACGGCAACATGGGCGAATCGGCAGATGACTTATCCACCACTGACGGTGCGCACGGCTCTGTCGCGGTTGAGGCCGGTGCGCACGAAGGTGGTCATGGAGAGGGGGGTGAAGGTGGTGATGCGCACGGCGGGGGACACCACGCTGTGCCGAACGTTGCCTGGTGGTGGATCCTCCCATTTGCATTGTTGCTTGGAAGTATCGCCGTCTGCCCGCTGATCAACATGCACTTCTGGGAACACCATTATCCGAAGTTCGCGATCGTGCTCGGGCTTGTCACGGCGGTGTATTACCTGTTCATCTTCCCGGAGGTTCAGGACAGTCGGGCCGCGTGGTTCCACGAGATGAAGGAGTATGTGAGTTTCATCGCGCTGCTCGGTTCGTTGTATATCGTCAGCGGCGGCATCATGATCAACGTGTCGCGTAAAGCGACCGCGACGACGAACACGATGTTGCTGTTAGTCGGCGCCGTCATCGCGAACGTGTTCGGCACGACCGGCGCCGCGATGCTTCTGATCCGGCCTTATATCCGCATCAACAAGTCACACATCAAGCCTTACCACATCATCTTCTTCATCTTTGCAGTCGCGAACTGCGGCGGCAGCCTGAGCCCGATCGGCGACCCGCCGTTGTTCATGGGTTACCTCAAGGGCGTGCCGTTCTTCTGGGTGACCGAAGCGTTGTGGCCGATGTGGGGCGTGTGCCTGATCCTGTTGCTGACCGTGTTCTTCATCATCGATAAGCGCGATCACGCCAAGGAAGAACGCCACCACGAGAAGGACCCGGGCCCGGCTGTGCAGATATACGGGTTCCAGAACTTCCTGTACATCGGGCTGATCCTCGCCGGCGTGTTCCGCCCGAGCATGTTCGAGCACATCAACAACCACGAGTACATGATGCTGCCGATCAGCCGCGAGATCATGATGCTGATCGCGTGTGTTGCGTCGAAGCTGTCGACGAAGCCTTACATCTACGAACGCAACGAGTTCACGTACGGCCCGATCAAGGAGGTGGCGATCCTGTTCGTCGGCATCTTCTCGACGATGGTGCCCGCGTTGAACTTCCTGTATCACCATTCCGACCAGATGCCGCTGAAGACGCCGGGCCAGTATTACTATATCACCGGCGCGCTTTCCAGCAGCCTCGATAACGCGCCGACGTACCTGGTGTTCCTTGAAACCAAACAGTCCCAGGTGCAAAACGAATACGGCGAAGAAGTCGAGCACCTGCGTTCCGTGTTGGACGACCACCCGCCGGGTCAGATCCCCGAACGGCCTGAGGGGATGGACGAGCACGTGCTCAATGCGTACGACGTGCTGGTGAAGTACAACAGCGCGAAGATCCAACAGAGCAAGGTCAGCGACGCGGACATCCGTATCGCCATGATCATCGGCAATCACGACCTTGAGTTATTCCTGATCGCAATCAGCGTCGGTGCCGTGTTCTTCGGGGCATGTACCTACATCGGCAATGGCCCGAACTTCATGGTCAAGAGCATCGCCGAAAGCGCCGGCATCCAGATGCCGAGCTTCTTCGGCTACGTCGTGAAGTACGCACTGCCGATCCTGATCCCGATCTACGTGATCATCTGGGTGATATTCTTCGTGATGAAGTTATCGTTGTAGCGGGGGAGAGGTATCCGCAGATTAAGTGGATGCGGACGAAGAAGACTGAATGAATAGATATTCAACCCCCCGGCGTTTTGGCGCTGGGGGTTTTTATTTGGTGGTTAAGTATCACGGAGGGCACGGAGACGCGAAGATATTATGTATAGCCGCGACCATTGGTCTCGCCGGATTGTGTTTGACGTGGTTCTTCGCGACGAATTGGCATACGCAATGATGGCGAGTCAATGTGTAACTGTGGTGGGTTGCGCTGCGCTTAACGCCACCCTACACGACGGCAATCCATGCTACTTGCTTTGATCACGCAGTGACAATGTGTGCCGGAATACATTAGATTCACATGATACATTCGGAGGCTGATGCCTGTCGCTGATTCCTCCGGCTCCATTTGCATGCCTCGACTTCCAAGCATCCTAAAGCCCGGGCATGGCTATCCCCGGGCGTTATGTCTATGTCTGCGAGTGAGTCAGAAATGGAGATGATTCTGAACGTCGTCAATTTAAGCCACAAGTTACTTCAGTGGCTCAAGATGTTTGAATTGGTTGCGTAATCAATCCGGCCCTCACCCCGGCCCTCTCCCGAGGGGAGAGGGGGTGCGAGCTGTCATATTGCTGTGGCCGATGGCCGCGGCTTTTCAGGTGTGTATTTTTGCGGGTACGTTGGTGACATCGCGAAAAAACCTTGCAGTCATCCTTGCAGAAGTTATATTAATTCCTGTAAGTCTTTTGCGGCGGACCTTTCTTCAATAAAGGGCATAAAAGATGACAGCCAGGACGATTGCCGGATGCGTGGTCGTGGGTGGGGGGGTGTTTGTTTCAAGTGTTTATGCGGAGCCGATACCGGTTTACAGTTTCAGGGAGATGTGGGGGGAGCCGACGGGGGTGAAGACGGTTAAGTCGCGGTACGATGAAAGGCTGATGATTGATAACGGGGGAACTGTCGAATCTGTCGGGCTTGATGGGGATGGTTGGCATATCGGATTTATTGATTACCGGGACGGGCAAACTTACATCATTGGTTATGCGCAGAACTTTTTAAATGTGTATGAAGGCTATGAAGGTTTTATGTGGGGGCTGTATGCGTATGAGATGAATCTTGATGAAGATGTGAAGCCGGACGATGTGTTTATCGTGCGGGATGTGTTGGGCGATGGGATCGGCGTGATGGATGAAGGCGAATGGACGCCCGGCGGGGATGATGTTGTTTACGATGCGAACGATGTCTTGTTCGGGGCCGGTCAGATACGCGGCGATGTATCGCAACTGCCTGCTTATGGGGCGGGCCGGTATCTGCCGTTGATGGTGATATCGGATGGACAAGCGCCGCTTGATGGTGATTTGAATGGTGATGGTTTTGTCGGGTTGGATGATTTGGACATTGTGTTGAATGCGTGGAACCAGAACGTACCGCCGGGCGATGCGCGGGCGGATGTTTCGGGGCCGGGCGGAGAATCGGATGGTTATGTGGGGCTTGATGATCTTGATGTGGTGTTAAACAACTGGAACGCGGGGACGCCGCCTGCGGTGGTTGTGCCGGAGCCGGCGGGTGTGGGCATACTGCTTGTGGGTGTGCCGGTGTTGATCAGGCGGGGTTATAACAAAGTGTTAAATAATTGTTGAGAGAAGATTGGGGGCGGTGGGGGGGGGTGGCACTGTAAATCAAGGTGTTTGTTGGGATGGGGGGCGGCGTTGTCATACAAAAATGCTCGAATCTTATTCGTGAAATTGCTGAAAACGCCCAGATTTACGAGAAATAAATATTGTACTCAAAAGATATAAATGACTTGATTTCATTGCGAGGATAAATAGAATCGTTGATTCACAATCTGGTTTTCTAGTATTCCGTCCTGGAGGGAGAATCCATGTACGCACGGTTATTATGTGGGGGTTTGGTGTTTGGCGCGTGTTCGTTGTGTCAGGCGATGGCGGTTGCGCCGTTTGAGCCGAGCCATGTTTCGGGTTTGTCGGTCTGGCTGGATGCCAATGACAGCGGGACGGTTCACACGACCGCCGGCGTGGTGGATACGTGGGACGACAAGAGCGCGAACGGCTACGTGTTTACACGTGACACCAACGGCGGGAACGATCCGACGCTGGTTGACGATCAAGTCGGTGGGCTGGCTGCGGTCGATTTCGACGGGACCGACTCGGTGAGTGTGAGCGAGACGGACGCGGATGGGCCTTTGGATTTTTCGGATTCGTTGAACTTCTTCGCGGTGATCCGCGTGGATGGTGCGGACAACGAGACGATCACCTCGACGACGTCCTACGCCCATATCTGGCAGGCGCATTATCTTGGAAGCCCTGCGGTGTCCATGTACAGCGGCAACCCGGCAAACGCGGGTTGGCAGCATAGCAATGCGGTCGACTGGGGGACCTCGTTCCACATCCTGGAAGTGTTTGTCGATACGGGCAACGCGGGCGACGACCTGCGTTTCTTCGTCGATGGCGAACTGGTCGGTTCGAAAGCGGATTACATGGGTGTCATCGATCTGCCTAATTCGACTTTGTGGGTCGGCCAGCAGAGTGGCGTGAACTTCCTGGATGGTGCGATCTCGGAGCTGGTGATGTACAAGGCTTCGTTGAGCGACACCGACCGTAACGAGGTCGGATGGTACCTGCAGGATAAGTACGGCCTGGAAGGCTCGTACGTACCCGAGCCGGCGGCTGCGATGCTGAGTTTGGTGCTTGCAGGCGGATTAGCGATGAGGCGTGGCAAGTAATCAGGCTGCTATTGCACTTTGGCGCGGTGTTCGCCGAAGATGCAGATGCAATTGATAAGAAAAAAGTTCTAAGCCCCCGGTGCTAGTTGCTGGGGGTTTTTGTTTGGTCAGTTTTTCATACCAATCACAATCGCACGTTGAGGCGGTGCATGAATATCATCACAGTTTCTTCAGAACCATGTTGACGGCATTTTCGAGAGAGGTTTTGACCTTGTTTTGATCGGGATCGCCTTCGACGGTTTTACCGGCGACACCGCGCCAGACGATGAGTTGCTGCTGGTTGTCGATGATGTCGATGGCGAGTCGTCCTGAGCGTAACTTTTTGTATTCGAGGGGGACTTCGACGGTCTGGCCGGCGATGTTGCTGGTGCCGGAGCGTTTCACTTCGTAGCTGTTTTCCGCGCCCATGACGAAGCGCAGCAGCACGTCTGCCTTGGCGGGTTCGACGGGTTGCCAGCCGCGGCCGGTGAGGTTGGTGTCGACAGCGTTCTTGATGGTGGTTTCGACGAAGGTGAGTCGATTGGATTGGACGCCGAAGGCGGCGCTGCCGTTGGGCATCCATGCGTAGGTTTTAACCTGCTTGGGATTGAAGTACGGCTCGCTGTAGGTGGCGACATCGATCGACCTGCAGCCGGCGGTAGCGAGGGCGGTGAGTAATAGTCCAAGTAAGAGCAGGTGAGTCTTTGGCATCGTGATGCTCCTGATCGGGGCGGGTGTTATCTCGTACGGGGGGTGCTACGGTGATTGTAGTGAGAAAGTCACAGCGGGGAGGGATGAGTGGGGGGCTGGCGACTGCGGTGATCTCGGAGACTCCTCAACCCCGGCGACCCCGGCCAAAGCCCTTTGGGCTATGACCGGGCTTTTAGAGAAGACTATGAACGGGCTTTGGGTGTGTGGTGTGAGTAGTGCGCGCAGAAAAAAACAGACGCTTGTTGGCGTCTGTTTTTTTTGTGTGATTTTGTATTAGCGTCTCAGCTTGCGGCGCGTGCCTGGTTGGGGATGCGGATGGCGACTTCGTAGCCGATTTCCTGTTTATCGCATCGGATGACCGGGCCGGTAAGGTCGCGGCCGGCTTCGGGGCCGTGTGGCTGGATGAAGACGGTCATCTGCATGTGGTCGCCGACTTCGACGGGCTCGGGCAGGATGACGCCGAGGCCGGACTCGGAGATATTGGCAAGCTGCACGGTGCAGATCTTCTTGGTGGGCTGTTTAGGATCGGTGTTATCCGTGATGATAGCGGTGGCCTGGCCTATCATCGGGGTGCGTTCGCAGCCGCGACGTTCGAGGAACAGCACGTCGGCGGGACCATTGGGTGGCTTGACGAGCTTGAGGTGCTGGGGTTCGATGTTGCTGGACATGGTGTGCTCCTGTGTGCTACGAATCAGGGGCGGTGCAAGACGCGATCGTCGCCGCCACGTATAAAATCGGCCGAATAAACAACAAGGTTTACTCATCTTGACATTGGACGAAGGAAAATTGATGGGACGTGTGACGCTTATCGGAGCCGGGCCGGGCGATCCGGGGCTGATCACAGTTAAGGGGATGCAGCGGTTAGCCGAGGCGGACGTCGTGGTCTACGACGCGCTGGCGAACCCGAGACTGCTTAAGTATCTGCGTGAGGGGAAAGAACTTATCTACGCGGGCAAGCGCGGAGCAGGCGAATCGGGGGGCTACACGCTATCGCAGGATGAGATCAACGAACGGTTGGTCGAACTTGCTAAACAGGGCAAGAAGGTAGCTCGCCTGAAGGGGGGCGATCCATACTTATTCGGACGTGGCGCAGAAGAAGCGGCGTACCTCGGCGAGCACGGCATCGATTGCGAAGTCGTCCCCGGCATCACCAGCGGGATTGCTGCGCCGACCTACGCAGGCATCCCGGTGACACACCGCGAGCATGCCAGCAGCGTGACGTTCGTGACCGGGCATGAAGACCCGGGCAAAGATGATTCGGCGGTGGATTACGCTGCACTGGCAGGTCTGATCAAAGTGGGGGGGACAGCCTGTTTCTACATGAGCGTCGGGCGATTACCGCAGATCGTGGCGACACTGATCGGTCATGGCTTATCAGCCCAGACACCTGCAGCCGCGGTACAGTGGGGGACGCTCAGCAGGCAGCGTTCGGTGAAAGGCACGCTCGGCGCGATCGTGGGATTGATAGAGCGTGAAGCGATCGGTGCGCCTGCGATCATCGTCGTGGGCAAGGTGGCGGGACTGGAAAGCAAGGGGATGGACTTCTTCACGGATCGGCCGTTGTTTGGTCAGCGTGTCATGGTGACGCGGACACGACAGCAGGCGTCGGAGTTGACGCAGTTATTGGAGGATCAAGGCGCAGAGGTGATCGAAGCGCCGACGATCCGGTTGTTGCCGGCGGAAGATAGTGAGGCGGTGGATACCGCGATCCGAGAGATCGCCAAGCACGATTGGTTGATTCTGACCAGCCCGAACGCGGTGATGGTGTTATGGACTCGCCTGCAAGCGATGGGGTTGGATAGCAGGCACCTGGGGGGCGTGCGTATCGCGGCGGTAGGTAAATCGACTTCGGATGTACTGCATGCACAGTTGGCGATCAAGCCTGATTACGTGCCCAAACGTGCGATGGGTTTGGCGCTTGGGCAGGGTTTGATCGAACAATTCGACCTAAGTGGTGCATCCATCATGCTGATGCGTGCGGATATCGCGGGTGGTGATTTGGCGCAGCTACTCGAAGGGGCGGGCGCGGTTGTGCATGAAGTGGCGGCGTACCGGACCGCAATCGTCGATGCACTTCCGGATGAGGCTTTGCAGGCACTTAAAGATAAACGCATCGACTGGCTGACATTTACCAGTAGCTCGACGGCACGGAACCTGGTGTCGCTGTTGGGTGATGAGCGAGGATTGCTTGAGGGCGTGAAGACGGCATCGATCGGCCCGGTAACGAGCAGGACGATGCGCGAGGTGTGTTTGGAGGTAACGGTGGAGGCACAACCGTCGAGCCTGGCGGGATTGGTTGAAGGGATTCGGAGGGGGAAGGCTTGAGGCTTGAGTCGTGAGGCTTGAGGGGGGAAGGAAAGCTGGGAATAGGATTCTTTCGATACCCGATACCCGATACCCGATACCCGATAGCCGATAGCCGAGAAGATACCCGGACCTTCGCTGCGCTCAGGACCGGCGTTGGGGGGAGGGGAAGATCCATTAGCCTTTAGCAATTAGCCATCAGCACAAATCCCAAATCCCAAATCCCAAATCATAAATACAATTCCCCACACCCCACACCCCACACCCCACACCCCACACCCGTCTCCCCACCCCCTCCGGGGGCCTGTTTGCCGCTTCTGGCGGGCTTGGGTACGCTATTTCCAGCCCTCAGGGCATGAAAAGACCCATACGGACACTGACTCTGGAGATATCGATGCTCGAAACTTACGAACAGCTCAAGACCCTGGTTGCCTCAGTTGAAGATGATTTGCGTAAGGCTGCCGGCGGTAACAAGGCGGCGGGAACGCGTGTCCGCAAGATGATGCAGGACGTCAAGAACGTGGCGCAGACGCTACGTGTGAAGGTGCTCGAAAATCGCGACGGCGATTAATTGCCTGTTTCGGCATGTTTTATGGTGCAGTTCGGCTGATCAACCGTGCTGATTTAACCTGTTAACGCGGGTCGCCCCGGCGTGGCGTTGTGGTCATTGCCGGGCGCTTGGGCCCGTTTATCCACTTGTGGACTGCAATCCCATGGCCCCACCCCTGTTATTTGATATCTCTGATATTGATACCAGCAAGCTGGTGTACTCGGTTGAAGACATCGAGAAGATCAACCCGCACCGGGGCGTGATGCGGCTGATCGACGGGATCGTGTATGCCACGGATGACCTGAAGTACACGTTGGCGTACCGGGATGTGAAGGACGATGAATTCTGGGTGCCGGGGCATATCCCGGGTCGGCCTTTGTTCCCCGGTGTGCTGATGGTCGAGGCCGGGGCTCAACTGGCGAGCTTTGTTTGCTTGTCGCAGTTGAAGACGGCCTTCATGGGCTTTGCCGGCCTGGAAGGCGTGAAGTTCCGCGGGCAGGTGAAGCCCGGCGATCGGCTTTACATCCTCTGTGAGCAGACGGAGCTGCGCAAGCGACGCAGCACGAGCGTGGTGCAGGGGGTGGTCGACGGCTCGCTGGTGTTCGAGGCGAAGATCATCGGCATGCCGATGTGATTCAAAACCGTCTTGAGCCTGAATTGCTATGATGGCCGATCCGCGATACGCGGACGGTTTTCGGTTTCCCACGATTTACATTACATCCACGGCCCGGGTGTGTTTTTGCCCCGGCATACCAGGAGAAGTCATGAAGACAGTCAGGTACGGCGTCATCGGTTGCGGCGCGATCGCGCAGCGCAGGCACATCCCCGAAGCGGTCGCGAACGAGAAGTCGGTCGTGGTCGCGGTGGCGGACCCGGTCAAGGGCCGGGCACAGTCGATCGGCGAGAAGATCGGCGCCAAGGGGTATACCGACTACAAGAAGATGCTCAAGGAAGAGAGCCTGGACGCTGCGGTGGTCTGCGGCCCGAACGTGCTGCACGCCCCGATGACGATCGATGCGTTCAAGGCGAATCTGCACGTGCTGGTCGAGAAGCCGATGGCGACGACCAAGGCGGAGGCGAAGAAGATGCTCGCCGCGTCCAAGGCGGCCCGTAAGTACCTGATGGTCGGGATGAATCAGCGCCTGATGCCGCCGCACGCCAAGGCCAAGGAGATCCTGGATTCGGGGCGTGTGGGTAAGCCGATCGCGTTTGAGACGACGTTCAAGCACCCCGGCCCGGACGGCTGGTCGGTGGACGGGGCCAAGAGCTGGTTCTTCAAGAAACAGCCGGCGGTCATGGGCGTAACCGGCGACCTGGGCGTGCACAAGGCCGACCTGATGCGCTGGCTTTTGGGCGAAGAGTTCGTGACGGTTGGCGGGATCATCGACACGCTGGACAAGAAGACCGAAAACGGACGAAAGATCCCGCTGGATGACAACGCGTTCCTCACGCTTCAGACCAAGTCCGGCGTCGTCGGGAGTATGAACATCTCCTGGACGAACTACGGCGGAGAAGACAACGGCACGACGATCTTCTGCTCCAAGGGCGTGATCAAGGTCGGCAAGGACCCGGAATTCAACGTCATCGTCGAGTACCGCAACGGCCAGCGCGAGTACCACAAGACCGGCGCGGTGGCGACAAACACACGGCAGGTCGCCAGCGGGATCATCGACAGCTTCACCGAGTCGATCCTGAACCGCAAGAAGCCTGAGATCGACGGCATGGAGGGTTACAAGGCCCTGAACGTGATCCTGACGTCGATGGAAGCAGCGAAGGCTGGGCGGTTTAAGAAGATCAGTTACTAGAGCAGGCGAACAGAAGATAGGCGAGCAGGAGAGGGGAAGCGGGGAGAGGTCCGCGCTCCACTGTTCTCCTGCTCGACATTCTCCTGTTCTCACGGGCCCGGCCCTTCGCTGCGCTCAGAACCGGCGTTGGGGGGAGGGGAAGCCATTAGCCATTAGCAATTAGCCATTAGCAATACCATTCCTACACCCTACACCCTACACCCTACACCCTACACCCGCCCCAGTTGACAATCCGGCAAGCGAGATTAGAGTATGTGACTCGCTCGGGAAGCCGAAGCGGGACCCCGTTTTAGGGGGTGTAGCTCAATTGGTTAGAGCATCGGACTGTCGATCCGAAGGTTGCGGGTTCGAGCCCCGTCACCCTCGCTTACGCGAGACACTGAACCACGCCAGACGGCGTGGTTTTTTTATGGGCTGGCGTCGTGCGAGGCTGGATTTTTAGCATCTGGCGGCGCGTTGCCGGTTGCTGGCGGGGCGGTTAAACTAATGGGCTACAAATAGACCGCTCGGCCTCGCCCGTCGGCGAGGGTCCGGCGTCCCGGTCGCGTCGGCTGGGGCCACCGAGTGGGTAGGAGACGCATTCCGATGAGCGATACTTTCGATAACAGCAATCTCTACGAAGGCCTGTTCCTGATAAGCCAGCAGGCGGTCGGTACGAACCTGGGCGATGCGATCGAGCACGTGCGCCAGATCATGGATCGGGCGGGCGCCGAGGTGCTGACACTTCGTAAATGGGACGACCGCAAACTGGCGTACCCGATTAAGGGCCAGAAGCGTGGTGTGTTCCTGCTGTCGATGTTCCGTGTCGACGGCGGCAAGCTGGCGGATCTCGAGCGCGACTGCAACCTGTCGGAGCAGGTGCTGCGTGTGATGGTGACACGCTGCGATCACTACGGCCAAGTCGAGTTTGATGCGGAACTCGAGGCCGCGAAGAACACCGCTGTCGAGCAGAAGCTTCGCGACGATGAACCGTCATCTGTTAATGATGATGAGGTCGATGCGGACGAAGAAGCTGTCGAAGCGGCCGCTGAGTAATCTAACTGAACGAATCCATGCCCGTGTGCTCAACCGAAGCGCAGGAGATGCCATATGCCTAATCTGAACAAGGTCATGCTGATGGGCAACCTGACGCGCGATCCTGAGTTGCGATACACGCCGAATAACACGGCGGTGGCGAATCTTGGGATGGCAATCAACCGCCGTTGGTTCAACAAGCAGACCAACGAGAACCAGGAAGAGACGACGTTTGTCGATCTGGAAGCCTGGGGCCGGACCGCCGAGGTGTTGAACCAGTACCTGAAGAAGGGCCGGCCGCTGTACGTGGAAGGCCGTCTGAAGCTGGACACCTGGCAGGACAAGGAAAGCGGCGGCAACCGCTCGAAGCTGAAGATTGTCGTGGAGTCGTTCGAGTTTCTGGATACACGTAATGAAGGCGGCGGCGGCGGCGGCGGTGGCGGGGGTGGGGGCTACTCGCAGGGCGGCCGCGGCGGTTCGCGCGGTGGATCGGCGCCGATGAATGACGGCCCGCCGGTGCATCAGGCGGTGGATGAGGAAGATATTCCGTTTTAGATGAAGGCTTGAGGCCTGAGTCTTGAGGCTTGAGTGTTTATTTGGTGTACGGCTGGAATCCCTCAAGCCTCACGCCTCAAGTCTCAAGCCTACATAACGATGCTGGTGTACCGCCGTGGGCGTGTTGATTCACGGGCCGACGCCTAACTTGCCTTACCTGAAGGAAGGACAACATGAAGCAAGTTGAACTGCTGTTACTGGAAAACGTGAGCAACCTCGGGATCGTCGGGGACGTGGTGAAGGTCAAGCCGGGTTACGCCCGCAATTACCTGCTGCCGCACGGCCTGGCGACGACACCGAGCGACGCGGCGATCGCCCGTCTGGCGGAGCGTCGTGCCCAGGTCGCTGCCGAGATGGCGCGTATCCGTAAGGAACACGAATCGCTGATCGACAAGATCAACGGCTTTGAGCTGACGCTGATGCGTTCGGCCAACGAACAGGGTGTGTTGTACGGCGGCGTGTCGCAGCACGAGATCGCCCAGTCGCTGCGTGATGAAGGCTTCGACATGATCGAAGACCGCCACGTCCGCATCGGCGACCAGATCAAGCGTCTGGACAGCTACCAGGTGCCGGTCGTGATCGACAAGGAACTCAAGGCCGAGGTCAAGGTCTGGGTTGTCTCCGACAAGCCCGCCGAAGAGCTGGATGCCGAGGAAGAGGTTGAAGGCGAAGTGGTCGACGAAGACCCGGTCACCGCGGAACTGGACGAGTAAAACTACTCCCTCTCCCCTTGGGAGAGGGTCGGGGTGAAGGCCAGTAACCTTGCGTAAACAGGTTCGCATGGTCGCATGATGAATCCGGCCCTCATCCTAACCTTCTCCCAAGGGGAGAAGGGACAGGAAAGTGCAATCACAGATGCTCTAAGCTCTAGTAATTAACAACAAGTGTTTACAATAACGGTCGTCCATTCGGGCGGCCGTTTTTTATTACCTTGCGTTTGGAGGTTGCGTCATGGCAGCGTTCCTGGTCGGCAGTTTCCTGCTCATTGTCGGATTGTTTTCATCCGCCTGCTTGGCGCAGGATGAAAGCCAGGCTGAAGCTGAGGATGTGCGGTTGATGTTTGTTGTTTCGGTTCCCGCGGATACGCCTGTGGATGACACGCTTTATATCAGCGGCAATATTCCGAGTCTCGGCAACTGGAACGGGCAAGGATTGAAACTGCAACGACAGGATGACGGGCCATATGCCGCATCACTTATGGTAAAGCGTGGCACACAGATCGAATGCAAGGTAACGCGAGGCAGTTGGCAGACAGTGGAGAAGAACGCGTCCGGTGGGGAGATGGATAACCGTCTTGTCGTTGCAGATAAATCTAAACAAGTTCAATTTGCAGTTGCTGCATGGGCAAATCAACAGGCATCACAGATCAAGCCGACGCTTACCGGGAATATCAAGAAGCACGAGCGTTTTCGTTCGCAGATACTTAATAACGAAAGAACGCTGATCGTTTACTTGCCGCCGGGGTATGACGAGCAGGCGGAGCGGAAGTACCCAGTGCTATATATGCATGACGGGCAGAACATTTTCGATGCCAGCACATCGTTTGCGGGTGTGGAATGGCGGGTGGATGAAGCAGCGCAGCGTTTGATTAATGAAGGCAAGATCGAGCCGATCATCATTGTGGGTTTGTACAACAACGCCGATCGTATGCAGGAGTACAACGCGGGTGATCCTGAAGGCGAACCTACAGCTTATGCGCGTTTCGTGGTTGAAGAGGTGAAGCCGTTTATCGAAAAGACCTACCGGGTGGATTCGGACAGTGACAAAACAGGGGTCGCTGGTTCGTCAATGGGCGGGCTGATTTCGCTTTATCTGGTGCAGCAGTACCCGGAGGTTTTTGGCCGATGCGGGATCGTTTCGCCGGCGCTGGGCATCCACGATCGGCAGTACCTGGACGGGCTGCTTTCAGCGGATGTGCAGTGGATGCGGGGCAAGCGGTTCTGGCTGGACATGGGTACGGCGGAGGCCGGCAGCAGTACGGGGAACCTGCTGCTGAGACACACGCGAGATCTGGCTGGTTTGTTTGGGAAGACAAGGCAAATTCATCCGGATTGGGGTATTTCCTGTGAATATCAGGAGATCGAGGGCGGTCGTCACAACGAATGGGCCTGGTCTGAGCGAATTGAGTCGATTTTGACCTGTCTCTACGGCCTGTAAGGGCGATTCTGGCCTAAAATCGCGGATTTTTCTGGAATTTCGAGATTATTCGGGGTATTCTTATGTAATAATGCCCCACTGCCGAGTTCCTGACGGCGGGGCGATTGAGATACAACCAGGAAAAGGGAAGTCAGCATGAGTCATGACCTCGGCCAGACCCGGTCCAACGCCGGCCGTTCATCCGTCTATGGCAACGGTTTAGAAGAGCTGGAGCAGCGCCTGCTTCTGAGCGCCTCGCTTTACGATGCGCAAGACTTGGTTGTGCCGGTCGAGGCGGAGCAGGCCGAGGTGGTTGCTGCGGCAACGAGCGACCTGGTGTTCGGTATCGATGTGTCCAAGTGGCAGGGCACGATCAACTGGACGAGTGTGGCCAACGATGGGATCGAATTTGTCTGGGCCAAGGCGACGGAAGGCGTGGACTATGTCGATCCGAAGTGGTACAGCAATGTGGCGGGTGCTCATAACGCCGGGCTGTACGTCGGCGGTTATCACTTCGCGACGCCTTACACAGGCGGGGTGGATGATGCGGCGGATGAAGCAGCGGATTTTTATGCCGCGGTCGACGATTACCTGACCGATGGTTACCTGCGTCCGGTGCTGGACCTGGAGAGCGGGCAGTCATTGAGCAGGACGATGCTGAGCAACTGGGTACATGACTTCATGAACGAGTTCTCCACGCTCAGTGGCGGGATCGTGCCGATCATTTACACCGGTTCGTATTTTGCGAGCACGTACGTCAATAGCTCGGTGAATATCTACGACCTGTGGCTGGCGAACTGGCCGACCACCCCGGACTTCGACAACCCGCCGACGAATGACGGTGTGTGGAACGGGTATGACCTATGGCAATACACCGACGGGTCGGCGCCATTGAATTATCGTGTGGATGGTATTACCGGCGCGGTTGACGGTGACGTGTTCCTCGGCAACATCGACGAGTTTATCTCCAAGTACGTGATCAGCACGATCCCGGATGATCATGGCGACGATGTGGCGAGTGCGACGGCGATCGGTTTGCCTTCGACGACGGCGGGCGTGTTCGGTAAAACCACTGACAGCGATTGGTTTGAACTGAACCTGGTGAGCGGCGTCGAGTACACCTTCAGTGTATTGACGGATGGCTTGAGTTCCGCGGAACTGCGGTTACGCACGAATTTTGGCAACGAGATCATGATGGACTCGGGCCCCGCGTCCGGTGATACGTTGGCGCAGATCACGTACACACCGGTCTCCACGCAGGTGTATTACCTGTCGGTGGATTCTTCAGGCATCGGTGGATACGAGCTGGTGGTTCAGGAAGCCGACCATCACGGCGATTCGATCGCTGAAGCGTCTGACTTGAACGGTGGTTTTGCGCTGGGTGGTTTACAAACCGATTCAGACAAGGATTACTTCTTCTTCAACGCGACGGCCGGCAAGCAGTACGCTATCGAGATCATCAGTCTGGACCTGGCCGACGCGGTGCTGAACCTGTACAACAGCGGTGGCGCCATCACCGCTCAACAGACAGGCAGCGGCGGGAGCAGCCCGTTGGTCCATATGGATTGGAGTGCCTTGGGTGACGGCGTGATGTATATCTCGGTGAGTTCGAATGCCGGGACGATTGGTGATTACGCGATCACATTGGTTGAAAGCGATCCGCAGCTTGTAGGCGACCTGGACGGTGATGGTTTCGTGGGCCTTAGCGATCTGGACATCGTACTGGGCGCATGGAATCAGAGCGTCACGGCGGGTGATTGGCTTGCGGGCGATCCCTCGGGCGACGGGTTTGTCGGCCTGGATGACCTGGATATCGTGCTTGGGAACTGGAACGCGGGCACGCCGCCGGTGGAAGACTCGGTCAGCAGTGAGTTGAGCGAGACACTCGCCGCGGCGACCAGTGAATACATCCTGGGTACGGACGTATCGGTGTGGCAGGGTACGAACAACTGGGCGTCGGCTGCGGCGTCCGGCATCGAGTTCGCGTTTATCCGCGCGGTCGACCGTGACGGAGAGATCGACACAAAGTTCTATAGCAACATCGTGCAAGCCAAGGCGGCGGGGATCTACGCCGGTGCGTATCAATTCGTAACGCCCTGGACCGACGGCTACAACGACGCGGTGGATGAAGCACAACTGTTCGCCAGCGTGATCGCGCCTTACCTGACGGATGGTTACCTGCGTCCGGTGCTCGACATCGAAGCGGGCCCGCCGCATGTGCCTTACCCGATCGATCTGGACAACACGGTGTTGACGAACTGGATCCATGATTACATGGAAGAGTTTGAGCGTCTGACAGGCGTTCAGCCCTTGATCTACTGTAACACGTACTACGCGGCCAACGCGTTTAACAGCAGCGTGAATCAATACGACCTGTGGCTGGCAAACTGGACGGATGATCCGGACAGCCCGCCCGGCGGTAACGCGGACGGTGTATGGGACGGATACGACTTCTGGCAGTATTCCGGCGGCGGCGTATCGATCCCGGGTATTGGAAACGCTGTTGACGGCGATGTGTACTTCGGGACGGTTGCAGAAATGCTTGCCGAATACGGGATCACGATCGAGCCCGACGATCATGGAAATGACGACGATAGTGCGACGCTCGTGACAACCGTGCCGTCAGCGACACTCGGTACGATCGACACGATCATGGATACCGACTGGTTCGAGATCACGTTGGAAGCGGGTACCGAATATGTATTCTCCTTGCTTCAGGGCTCTACCTCCTCGGCGGCGATCGCTGTGTACTCACAGGCCGGCACCCAACTGGCTTCGAATGTCGGGCCGGCTTCAGGCGGTATCCTTGCGAGCCTGTCGTTTACACCTACTTATGCAGATACGTATTACATCCAAGTATCGGGGGTCGATGACGTCGGAACATATGGTCTGAGTGTTCAGGAAGCCGACGACCACGGTGACACACTCGTCGAAGCGACCGGGCCGTTTACATGGCTTGTTTTTGGTGGTATCCAAAGCAACGGTGATGTTGACTACTTCAGCTTCAACGTAACGGCGGGCATGCATTACGACGTTCAGGTATTTGACCAGGGGATCCCCGACGCAACGATCACGCTGTATGACAGCAGCGGCAGTTACATCAGTGACGACTCGGGCTCGAATCCCAGTGCAGTACATGCACAGGTCGGTTATACGGCAACGAGTGATGGTGTGATGTATGTTGCTATCGGCGCTCAGACCGGCTCATACGGTGATTATGCCGTTATGCTTACCGAATCGGAGCCGACACTTGTGGGAGACATTGATGGTGATGGCTACGTCGGGCTCAGCGACCTGGACCTGGTGCTCGGAAGCTGGAACCAGTCCGTGCCGCCGGCGGATTCAGCGGTTGATTTGTCAGGCGATGGTTATGTCGGGTTGGACGATCTGGACATCATCCTGGCAAACTGGAACGCGGGCACGCAACCTGCTTCGGTCAGTTCTGCCGTCGCCGAGCCCGTAACCGCCTCGTCGACCGAGATCACTGCGGCGTCCACGTCGGTCGAGGCATCCGAATCGATAGCGAGCAGCGCGATGCTGGCTGCGTGGCGCAGCGAAGCGCGCTCCGCGTTTATCGAAGATGATGCAGCCGAATTCGATCCGGCGATCGGTTTGTGGGAATGATCCACAATAACCGCATTGACGAGTTATCTTTGAGTTTGATTGTGCGGTGTAATCAAGCGTGAAAACCCGCCCCTCCCTCGGGTCTGTCACGCTGCTTGATCGTTTTCAGGCGGCAGGTGCACGACGTGCTTGTACACCTCGATATCTGCCGGATACTTGCTCGGGTCGTCCTTGGCCAGCACCTGTTCTTCCAACTCGACGTGCATCTGCCGGCGTAATTGGTTGCGATCGTCGCCGGTCAGCAGCAGGTTCAGGTCGGGGGAGTATTCGTGATACTTCCCGTTGGCTTTCCAACTGAAGCAAGTCAGTTGCAATAGTTGCCTTTGAACGCGTTTGACATGAGGCAGCTCGATCTGCTTGACGACATGCTGCATCATTTCAAACATATCGATAGGCTTGTGCAGACCTTCGTTGATGCCCGCCTCCATCGCGCGGTATTCCAGCTCGTTGTTCAACGAAGCGGTGTAGAGGATGATGGGTGTTTTCGTGTGATCCGGGTGTTTGCGGATTTCTTCAGCGAACGTGAGGCCGTCGCCGTCGGGCAGCTCGTTATCGAGGATGAAGAAGTTGAAGTTACCGTCAGCGATCGCTTGCCGCGCCTCCGCAAGCGTCCCGACGCCGCTGATATTGGCGATGGAATCCAAACCTTTGGCGAGCAGATTCCTGGCGATCTTGCTCTTGTCAATATGTAGCAGGTTGACTTCTAGCATGGCGATCTACGGTGCGACCGATAAACACGGCGCGTGAACTTATTAACTTCACGCCCCAACAAATGTCATCGGTTTGATAGGCAGAGTAATCCAGTCGAATCAGGCGCCGCCGGCCATACGGTTCAGTTGTTGGCGCTGGATCGCCATGCTGATGTGCTGGACACCCTTGGTTAATGAATCCGGCGCGGGATTGGACTTCAGGCAGTTGACGCCGTAGCGCGTCGAGCCGTCCGGTAATGTTGCGATACTCTGGATGCTTGCCTGACCTTTGAACTGCTGTCCTTCAAAGTGCAGGATCGCATCCACGATCTGGCCCTGGTGGTAGGTGTCGGGCGAACTGACCGCGAAACCACTAACACTGACGTCACGCAACGGGCAGTTTTCTCTGCCGCCAAAGGTGACGACCAGATCGCTCAACGCCGTGCTGACCCGGTAACACTGTCGGCCTTCCGCGGAGACCGGTTCGCCGACCGTTTTCAGAGCCACGACGGTGCCTTCTTCGATTTCCATCAAGGCCTCGACCTTGGCCGGCTGCTGCATGAATTGCCTTGATCTCTCGAAGAAGATCAGGAATTCCTGCCCGACTTCAAACGCCAGGGACTGATCTTCCGGCAACACCGTCATCGTATCGGACCCCGACACATTCGTGACCAGGGTCGGATGTAGTACACGCTTGGTGGTAGTGCCCGAAAGCTGTACATAGACAGTCAGACCCATCGCAGGCATTGCTCAACTCCGTTGATAAACAAGAATGGTACGCTAAGGACGTTTATTAACCGGGGTTAACCCTAGGCAGACCATCGGCTATTAATACTGCTTTAATTGAGGATAATTGCTAACTCCGCTGAAAATAAAACCGGGTCTCAACTGAATACCTAATACAATTAAGAATTTATAAAAAGATGTGCCTGCAACTTCACCATTTGCCGACGGGGCAGCGCTCGTTACGCAACTTCGTCTTCAGGCTAAGCCAGCAACCGCATGCTTTGCATTTGCAGACTTGTCGTGCGTTATGCTTGCACGCGACGGAATGCTCACATTCACGACAGACATCCATGCGTTGGCGTATCGCGCCTTGAGATAACTTCTGCACCCCCAGAACCGAACGCGCTACACCCATCGTTCCCCGGATAATGCCTCCACATTCACGACAGCCGATCATGTACGCCTCCGTACGCTTTGCATACTTCCTGTTTCCCCTGAAACGTCTGAATACGCATTATACAGCGTGTATTACGCCGCTTCCTTTTGCAGATTCGTCACCCACTGCGGTGTCTGGCTGATGTACTGCCGGATGTGTTTTGCCCGGCTGTAGTAGTACCAGGCGATCAGTGCCTGGTAGGGGATCGTCAGCACGATCACGATGCTGTAAATCACGACCGTAAGCATCTGGATGACTTCGCCCGTGCCACCGAGCATCTGCTCGAGTTCGGGATTGCGTTCGATGACTTCCGCATAAGCGCCGGGACCGGCGACGGTGTCGATGATGTTCCAGAGGCAGTAGCCCACGATCACACCCGCCAGCGCGATCTGGTTGTAGGCTAACTTTTTCGCCGCATCCGGATTCAACTGGCGCAGCATGGTTCGGCCTTGGAATTCAGTGTACGCGACCCAGGCCAGCCCCACTGTAATAAGCACACCCAGCAAGCTGATCGAGAACGGCAGGATCAGCGCGCTGAGGCCCGCAAAGATCCCGAGGCTCCAGCCGTTGAACGAGGCGACACCGATGGCGACGTCGATCTTTTTACGCCGCACCTTGGCTTCACGCATCTCACGGTAATGCTGTTCGGATAGCGGCTCGGAAGATGCCGGGTGATTCGTAGCCGGGTTGTTTGCAGCCGTGGTCATACCGAAAGTTTATCGGCCAGAAGTTAATGGGATATCACCGTGCACCGGGAATCAGACAAATAATAGCATGCCAAAGTCCGGAAGTATTTATCGGCGGCTATAATGATGTAAGCAGTTAATACACGCATCAGGAGAGGGTAAGTAAATGACGCATCCGTCTGATGAAACCGACTTCCTCAAACCCCTGACATCCACCCCCGGCGAGGGCCAGGCGGAGTTGATCATCGCGGCGCTGAAGGACCGCGGCATCGACGCCGTCGCCGAGGGCGGCCTGACCGCAGGCTTCCGCGCCGAAACGTTCGGCGAGGTCAAGGTCATGGTCTGGGAGAAAGACCTGGACCTCGCACGAGAAGCCCTGGCGGACTTCCGCGAAACGATGAAAGATATCGACTGGGATGAAGTGGATGTGGGGGAGATGGAGTGATGCATTGCCTTAACACCCTCTCCCCTCGGGAGAGCGACTGTCTTGATTGTCAAGCATTGTTTGTTTCCGTCAGGAGGGTATTGAGGTAGATCAACAGCTTCCGCATGCACGCAACCAGTGCGACCTTTTTGGGTTTGCCTTGGCTTTGCAGGTGCTGGTAGTGCTCGCGGATGACTTGGTTGTGTCGGGTGGCGACGAGGGTGGCCATGTACAGGGCTTTTCGGACGGTAGCGCGGCCGCCTCGGATGCGTCGGGTGCCGCGGCGGTTGCCCGAGTCGTCGTTGTAAGGCGCGACCCCGACCAGCGCGGCGATCTGCCGACGGCTGGCGTTGCCCAGCTCCGGCAGTTCGGTGACCAGCACGCGTGCGGTCGCCGGGCCGACGCCCGGGACGCTGCGCAGCGTGTTGTCGCGTTGCTTAAGTTGTTCATCCTCATCGATCAGTTGTTGGATCATCGACTCGATCGCGGCCAGTTCGGTCTGCAGGTGGCAGACGGTACGCAGGATCGACTCGCAGACCACGGGCAGGTCGGCGTGTTCGAGCTGGTTGCGTTGCACGACGATCTGTTCGGCGAGCTGCCGCCTGCGTGTGACCAGTTGTTTGAGCGCTTTTTGCCTTTGATCGGGCAGGACGCTGACGCGCGTGGGCACGTGCCGCGCAAACATCGCCAGGACGCGAGCATCGATGCGGTCGGTCTTGGCGAGCAGGCCCATGGCCTTGGCGAAGTCGCGGACGGGCCTGGGGTTGACCAGCGCGACAGGCAGCTCGGCGGCGAGCAGGCCGTAGAGCGCGGGCCGTTCGTAGCCGCCGGTGGACTCGACGATGACGCGTTGCGGTTTGAGTTCGGCGAGCTGCTGTGTGAGTTGCTCGACGCCTTGAGCGTTGTTGTCGACACGCCATGAGCGGTCGTCGGGTTGAAGATGGACATCGAGATGTTGCTTGCAGACATCGATGCCGACGGTGCGTACATGATCGGGCATGGGTAAGGTCCCTTCCTTGTAGATGCGAGCTTGTCGGCACGGCCGACGACTCTGGCGACTGTTCGGGCACAACCCTTCGCCGGGCCGGTTCAGGCTCTCCGCGGGCAGGGTTGCCCCAGGGCCGGTCGAACTCGCACCCAGCCGTTCAACCCGCCGCGCGCGGCGGCCTGAACGGGGCCGTCTCTTGTACACCAAGAGATGTGTATTAAGATACAAGGGCCGGGGTGAGGGCCGGATTCATTCTGTATTTTTAGTTTTTAATTAAACGCACAATCCATCCGGCCCTCATCCTAACCTTCTCCCAAGGGGAGAAGGGACCGGAATGGATACATCATATATTCGTAGTTAAACAGACAACGGTTGTTTTTAGTGCTACATTCTCCGCCTGCTGAGTAGGGAGCAGGCGGTGTATGGTGCTATTTGAAAAACATCTCGGCGAGTTGATGGCGTTGTCGGCGGCGTTTTGTTGGGCGCTGTCGACGGTGATGTATCGGCCGATCGGGTATCGGTTGTCGGCGGGGATGATGAACCTGCTTAAGAACCTGATCGCGAGTTTGTTACTTGTGCTGATGATCGGGGCGGGGTGGTTGTTTGCGGGCAAGTCGTTTGGGGCGATGGACGGCAAGACGTTCGTGTTGCTTGCGATCAGCGGGGTGATCGGGATCGGGCTGGGTGATACGTTTTTCTTTGCGTCACTTCGGCAACTCGGTGCGCGGCGGGCGATGTTGATGGCGACGCTAGGCCCGCCGTTGACGGCGTTGATCGGGCTGTATTACCCGGGTGAAACGCTGCGCTGGCAGGCGTGGGTGGGGATCATCCTGACGATGGCGGGGGTGGCGTGGGTGATCACGGAGCGTGCGGAGATCAAGGGGCCTGCCCAAACGGAGCATCATACGGGCAGGGGGGTGATGTGGGGGATCGCGTTTTCATTATGTGCGGCGCTTGCAGCGGCGGTGTCGCGTGATGCGATGGTCGGCACGGAAGCACGTGCGGATGTCGCAGCGCTGATCCGCATCATGTCGGGTGTGGTGACGGTGTGCTTGCTGCTACCGGTGATGATGCGGATGGATGCGAAGGCGAAGGTGCAGAGGCCGAAGATGACCTTGCCGGGGTGGGGGCTGTTCGTAGTTGCTGTTTTCTTCGGCACATTCCTGGGTATCTGGCTGTACCAGATCGCGATCGATCACACGATGGCGGGGATCGCGCAGACGCTGGTGACGACCAGCACGCTGTTCGTGTTGCCGATCGCTGCGGTGATGGGGGAGCGTGTGACGTGGCGGGCGATGGTCGGGGCGGTTGTGGCGGTGCTGGGGATCGTGTTGTTGATTCAGTTTACGGGCGGTGAGTCGGTTGCGAGCTGATAGCCGGTGATCGGGCCGTTCTTTTTAAAGATGACGACGCGGTCAGGGTGTTGCGTCCAGAGATGTTCGCCGAGTTTGTGGGGCCAGAAGTAGATTTCGTTTACGTCAGGTCTGCCATCCGCAAAACGCATAAGGAACTGGCTGACGCGCCGACAGCACGCTAAACCATTTGCATCCGGCCAGAACTCTTGCGTTTCATCGAGCGGATCGTAGCGCGTAAGTAAAATTGTGCGTAAACGATCAGCTTGTTCAGCATCAATTGACCATTCATACATGTGCATGGTCGGTTCGTTGCACATTTTTCCCCGGTAATACCACCACTGCTCAACCGATGGCGCGTTGCGCGTCAGCACGTCGTACTTGCGTGCGTATTCGGGATCATCTTGTTTGAACGTGCCGCCGGGGTCCCACATGAGCGTGGGCCGCTCGGGCGTTTCAAGTCGGAGTGCGGTGTGGTTGGAGAAGATGACGCCGTAGCAGATGAAGACCTGGAGTTTGCCTGAATCGTTTAATGAGTATTCAGCTTCATCGATGTATGGTGAACCGGTCCAGCCCTGCGGCGCAACACCCGCGTTATGACAGCCCGCAGCAAAGCTGAATATGCACAACAACAGTGGAAGGATGACCCGCCTCATCGCTTTCATGTGTTCGTTTCCGGTTTTTAAAAGTCGGTCAGGGTTGGGCGGCCATGACCTCCAGGGCGGAGACGAGGTCGCAAAGTTGAGGCTTGCGCATGCTGGCTTTGACCATGTCCAGATCGGCGCAACGGACGAGGCGGACGGTGATGCCATCCGGTGTGCGGAAGGTATGGATGGGGAGTTTTTTCCGTTTCACCAGTGAGCCGACTTCGGCGGGCGTCAGGTTCAGAATTGCCGGGGCCCGCCGCAGTTCCACGGCGTTGCCTACCTTGCGTTTCCAGGCTCCGAAAGTCATCGTTTTACCGGCCATGAATCTCTCCGCTGAATCTACTACGGGCATCAGGATCGCGTCAGCGCGGGCTGCGAGATCGACAGCACTAAGCAATAGATCGGCGAAAAGGTCCGAAGCGGTGTTATCTAGACATTTGTCTTCATTATCGGCCGTGGATCATCGGCTGGCCTGCTCCCCGGTCATTATGTTGCTGAAGCGGCTGGGCTGGTAGAGGCGGTCCTGCGTCCAGTATTCGAGTTTGCCGTCGACGAGCATGAGCAGGTACTGATAGTGTTCGCCGTCCTTGTAGGTCAGGCGTTCGGCGTGCTCGTGGATGCTGCGTTTATCCGGCGTGCCGTAGTACGCGATGATCGTGGAGCGATCCATGCCCTTGGAGAGCCTGGACGGATCAAAGCGTTCTTCGCCGCAGCCGGTCAGCAAGACAGCGAAGACAAGCAGCATGCCCATGATGCAAGCGGGGTATAGCCGCATGGCCAAACGTCTCCCGACCGTTCGTGTGAGGATTGAATCACGCCGCCAGTTTTTCGGCTTCTTCAATCGAGGTGACCAGCTTGATATGCGTGGTCAGGCCCGTGATTTTCAGCAGTTCCTCGACGCTGCTTTGGCAGGCGGAAAGCATGAGTTTGCCGCCTTGCTTGTCGATCTCGATCAGGAACGTGACCAGCGAACCGATGCAGGCCGAGTCGATGAAGTCGACCGGACTCATGTCGATGACGAAGCGGACGCAACCGGTCTGCAGGTGATACTCGCGCATCGCCTGGAGCAGCCGGTCGGCTTCGAGGTTGGTGAGCATCGGCGAGTCGATCTTGAGGATCGCCAAATCACCATGCGGATCGATCTGGATTCCTTCGGTATCCATGGCATGCTCCCTGTGTTCGTTAGGCGGAATGCGACAACATTCAGATAGAAACAGTCCGTCCAGACAGTTATCGGCAAACCCGGGGCAGGGGTGAAGCAAGGACCCGGTTTGCCGTGTGAAATACAGGGCGGTTCGGGTTAGACCAGTCCTGAAGATTAGGTCCAAAATGCACGATGTAACGGATAGGGGATTTTCTTCTGTCAGGCCCCAGGGAGCAGTAGTACATGGCTAAGCCCAAAAAACGAAAAAACAACGAGCCCGGCACCGAGCAGCCGCAGCAGGCGTCGGCTAATCCTGCTGACGGGTTGTCATCGCTGCCCAACGCCGCGACCCTGCTGGACGAGGTGCAGCAGCGGTGCGAGAGCCTGCGCCAATGGCAAAAGGAAACGCAGACATCGATCCAGCAGCGGACGGAAGTCGTCGCACGTCGTGAGCAGGAACTCGATGAAGAGCAGAAGCGGATCGAGATCGCCCGCAGCCGGCTTGAACTGGATCAGGATGCGTACAAACGTGCGAAGCTGATGTTCGACAAGGAAAAAGCCGCCTACGAGCAGGGCATGCAGACGCTCGAAAACGAACAGGCCCGGCTTGAGCGTTCGCGTAGTGAACTGAACGAACAACGCAAGGAAGTTCATGCGCTGCGTGAAGAGATGGACGAAGAATGGGCAAGCCTGGCGCGCATCCGCCGAGCGCAGGAATCGCTCGCCGCCGCGCTGGATTGCGAGCGCTCACGCGTTCAGGAATTGAAGCTGGATCACGGGCATGATGAAGAAGATGAATCTGATCAGAACGCGGACGATTCGCCGGGTCTGTCGCTGGCACACGCGGCGTAAATTGACGATGTAATCTTCAACAGAACACAACAGCCCCTTGCGGAAGCGAGGGGTTTTTCATTGCGCTGATATCTATCTCATTACTTACGTGTCATTCAAGGTCTGTGCTGACCCCCTCTCCCCGCGGGAGAGGGCCGGCAACCTTACACGACCAGTACAGTTTCCTTTCTGCAGCCGCGACCCGCCGGGTCGCGCGCCATACACACAATCCACCCGGCCCTCATCCTTGCCTATTCCGGGGCTCCCGAGGGGAGAAGGGAGGAACGTAAGCTGGATCCTTCGATTTTCTTTTACTGTTGGGCTTGATGTACAATCCTTTGCGATAGTAACGGATTGAAATTCTTGTTAAGGGATCAACCATGCTGCGCCAAACCATCTTCTGTTTTGTATTCACTCTGAGCATCTGTCTATCAACCACCTCAACCCACGCCGGCCCGGGTAACGACGGCTTTGAGCGCGGCATCAATCTCAGCCACTGGTATGCGCAGATCTATTCGCGCATGGAGCGGACGCAGCACCTGCGTACGTTCAACACCGAAGAAGACATCAAACTCATCAAGTCGATTGGATTCGACCATGTGCGGTTTACGGTGAATCCCGATGTGCTTACTGCGGAAGGCTATGACGGCTGGTCGATGTACCGGCAGACGGCGGACATGATCCTCGCAAACGACCTGAACGTGATTGTCGATGTGCATCCGGAGCAGGACTTCAAAGAGGCGCTTGCCGATGATCCCGAGGCACGCAAAGCATTTGTCGAGTTCTGGCAGAAGCTGGCGCATCTATTTGAGGATACGGACCCGGCGCATGTGCGGTTTGAGTTGCTGAATGAGCCGGTGCTGACGACCGAGCAGTGGGAGCCGTTGCAAACTGAGTTGCACGATGCGGTGCGTGCGGTAGCGCCCAAACACACGATCATCCTGACCGGCGGAAGGTGGAGCGGCGTGACTCAATTGACTGAACTGACGCCGATCTTCGATAACAACGTGGTCTACAACTTCCACTTCTACGACCCGCATCAATTCACCCATCAGGCCGCGACGTGGGGTGCGCCGCACTGGCGGTATATGCAGGGCTTGCCATATCCTGTAAACGAAGAAGGGATCAAGGCGGCGCTGGCAAAGACGGATGATCCCGCGGCGGTCAACGACATCACGAACTACGGCAAAAGCGGCTGGGGGCTGGACAAGGTCCGTGAAGAGATCGGCAAAGCCGCGATGTGGGCGAAGCTGCACGGCGGGTTGACCCTATCCTGCAACGAGTTCGGCGTCTACATGATGTCCGCACCCCGGGAAGCCCGTGAGGCGTGGCTGCGCGATGTGCGACAAACACTCGAAGCCAACCACATCGGCTGGACCATGTGGGACTACAAAGGCGGCTTCGCGGTCGTCAGTGATGACAAGCCGATTGATTATGTGGTTGAAGCGCTGGGGTTGAAAACCAGAGCGGAACAGCGTTAAGCGTACCTTGATGGGTGCCGCACTTTGACACCGCAGGGGCAAAGTGTGATCGTGACAGCACACCTTGTCGCTGCGCGATCAAGATGTGGCACCCGATACACCTGAAGTTGGTCCGCACTAGCGATCACTGAACAACACAATATCACTCACCCTTTCGGCTACGGGTGCGATCGGGCCTTCGATGCTGTTGTTGATCAAGACGATGACAGCGGCGTTTCGGTCGGGGAAGCGTTGGAGGCAGAGGCTGAAGCTGCGGGTGCTGCCGGTGTGGTGGTAGCGTGTTTGGCCTTTATAGGTATCGATGCGCCAGCCGAAGCCGTAGCCGGTGTTCTCACCGCCGATCACGTTGGGCGTGTACATGGCTTTGTAGGATTTTTCAATCAGCAGACGTTCGGCGTGCAGGGCGCGGACCCATCGGGCGAGGTCGTCGATCGAGCTGTAGACGCCGCCATCACCCAGGACGGCACTGGTGACGGATTGGTCGTTGCGTATCCACTCGCCATCTTCCTGGGTGTGACCGAACGCGCGGTCGGGCACTTCATTCAACCCGCGTACGAAGACGACGGATCGATCCATGTGGCACGGTTTGAAGATGTGCTCACGTACAAAGTCGTGAAATGGTTGCTCTGCGACCTGTTCGACTATTAATGCAAGTAACGCATAACCCGTGTTGGAATAGCTGTATTGACTTCCGGGGGCGAACACGGGTTTGTCGGTGTCGAGGATGATCTTCAGGACGTCGCGGTCGTGGACCTGGAGTGTGGTGCCTTCGGGGAGGAGGTCTTCGTAATCAGGTAGGCCGGAGGTATGGTTGAGGACGTTGCGGATGGTGATATGTTTTCCGTAGTCGGGGAAGCCGGGGAAGAACTTATCGAGCGTGTCGTCGAGTGAGAGTTTGTCTTGATCGACAAGCAGCATGATCGCGGTGGCGGTGAACTGCTTGGTGACAGAAGCGATGCGGAAGTTGGTTTGCGGGGTGACGGGTGTTTGCGTTTCGACATCCGCTATGCCGTAGGTTTCGCGGAAGATAACTTCGCCATCATCGATAACGAGCACGGCTGCGCCGATGTGATCGGGCAGGGCGGCTTCGACGCGGTTTCTCAGATCGTCGTTATTCGATTTTGCGTGGGTTGTGTTCGGCATGACAGCAAAGACCAGTGCAAAGATGAGGTAACAGCACGGACTAATCGCGAAGCGTATGCGCATCAGCCGATCCATTGCAGTGCCATGATCGTGGCGAAACTGACGGCAACCAGCGCGCCGCCGAGGCGGATGGACCATTCGCCGACGTACTTTTTGAGGACGATGCCGACGACCAGACCTATCAGGTGCAGGCCGGCGGTGGCGATAAGCATGCCGGGGAAGTATCCCCACGCGGAGGCGGATCCCATTTCGGCGACGTGTGCGTGGCCGTGGCAGATCGCGAAGCTGGCGACGATGAGGTTACCCCAGAGGACACTCACCTCCTTACAGATCGCGGCGACGAGCCCGAAAACGAGTACGGACAGGCTGATGCCCCATTCAAAGACGGTGAACCCGTCGTGCTTCCAGGCGAGCCCGAGCAGACCGCCACAGGCCATCATCACGACGAAGGCCAGAGGTAGCGTCCACATGCGTTTAACCGCCATACGTGCCGAGAGCAGGCCGACGGTGATCATGGCCAACAGGTGGTCCAGGCCGTAGAGCGGGTGCTGAAAGCCCGAGGAGAACGAGCTGTGCTCGTGGCCGGCGTGAGCGTGTGCGGGGCTGGCAGCGATGAGCAGCACGAGTACTGCAACAGCGGTGACAGGGGGGGTGGATTGCTTCAGTGCAAATGAAAACCATCTATATCGTTTGATGGGTGCCACATTTTGTCCCGAAGGGCAAAATGTGTTGTGTGAAAGCACGCTTTGCCGCTGCGCGGTCAAAACGTGGCACCCACTACGTTTGGGTTCAAGCTGCTTCAAGCGCAACATACTCAGGCTCCGGGGCGGGCACGATGAGTGTGCCTGCCGCGACTATAGCATGCAGGCTGTGATGCGGGAAGCCTGGGCGGTGTTAAGAATGGCCGGTTTGTAATACGTTCTTCTTTGCCGTCATTCCCGTGCAAACGGGAATCCACGCGTGCAATGAATAGGGACACGTGGATACCCGCGTGCGCGGGTATGACAGAAAGGGGAAGCGCGTGGAATTATTGCAGACGTAAGGCGGCCGGCCCTCACCCTTGCCCTCTCCCGGGGGGAGAGGGGAAAAGAGTAGGGATTGACTTGAACATTCAGTGTATGTTTGGGTTTACCAGTTCAGTGCTTCGGCGAGGTAGCCTTTGAACATCTGGTGGTGTTCTTCCTCATCGGCCTTGAGCGTGGTGCAGAGATCGGCGGTGACGGGGTCATCGTCTCCTGCCGCGACGATCACCTTCTGGTAGTGCTCAATTGCGCCGGCTTCGGCTTCGATCACGCCCTTGATGACGGAGACCAGGTCGAGCGTGTCAGCGGGGGGTTGCAGTGAAGTTTGCGACCAGCGCAGCGATTGGGAGCCGGGGATTTTCCCGCCCAGCGTCTTGATACGTTTGGCCAGTTGCTGCGCGTGGCCGAGTTCTTCAGCGATGTCAGCACCGAGCGCGTTTTTGATGTGTTGCGCGCGGATGCCATCAAGGTGTTCGGAGTTGGCGATGTAGTTGATGACCGTTTCGAGTTCCATGTTGTAGCTGGTGCTAAGCAGGTCGATGATTTGCTGTCGTTTGGTATCGTCCATCTCGGAATCCTTCAGGTTTGGAAGTTATCGAAAAAGTACCGGGCCCCCGAGTTTTAACCGGTTTGGACAGGAGTATAGGCCTGCAACCATGCGATTTCCAGCAACATAAGACGGAAAAGTCGCTGGGAAAGTTGCTTCTAATGGGTGTGTTACTTGGCTTGGGTAAGCTGCGCGTCGGTGATTTGTGCGGCGGTTTGCTGTGTTGCTGCGGCGTTGCTGGAGGCATTGACCAGGCCGTTGCCGACGATACCAAGCACGACAGCGAGCGTGGCGGCGACGAGCGCGCCGGCAGTGCGTGGGAAGTTGCCCGCGGATTGGACCGACTTGTCGGGTTCACCGAAGTAACACACGCTTGCTATGCGCAGGTAATACGCGGCGCTGATCGCGGAGTTGAGCACGAGGATGACGACAAGCCAGACAAAGCCCGCGCCGTAGGCGGAGCCTATGAGGTAGACCTTACCGAGGAACCCGACCAGCGGCGGCAGGCCGACGAGTGACAAGACGCTGAGCAGCATGAGCGCGGCGAGGAACGGGTGGTTCTTATGCAGGCCGGAGATGTTGCGGAAGGTCTGCGCTTCTTTGCCGTCGGTTTCGATGCAGCCGAGTACAGCGAAGCCGGCAATCGTACCCAGACCGTATGCGACAAGGTAGAAGAGCACGGCGGCGATACCGTTGCCGAGCGTTCCGCCCAGGGCGTTATTGACTGCGGGCCCAGCGAGCAGGCCGACGACGATGTAGCCGGAGTGTGCGATCGAGCTGTAAGCCAGAACACGTTTGACGTTGTCCTGCAAGAGGCCCAGCACGTTGCCGATGGTCATGGTCAATACAGCGATGAGCCAGAGCAGCGACGCGATCGGTGCGGGCAACGGCCAGCCGACCAGCGACAGCAGCAGGATCAGCGCGACCGCGCCGGCGGTCTTGGGCACGAACGCAAGGAACGCGGTGACCGGTGTCGCAGCGCCCTGGTACACGTCGGCGGCGTAAAAATGCATCGGTACGGCGGCGATCTTGAAGCAGACACCGACGATGGCGAGGATCATGCCCATCAACAGCAGGCCCGGCACGTGGCCCGGGTGGGCGGCGAGCTGCTGCTTGACGACGGTGGTGATCTCGGTGAAGTCCGTCGAGCCGGTCGCGCCGTAGATCAGGGCGAAGCCGTAGAGGAAGATCGCAGCGCTCAGCGCTCCGAGGAAGAAGTACTTGACGGCCGACTCCTGCGCATCAATGCGGTCACGCGTCGTAGCGACGAGGACATACGTCGGCAGGCTGGTCAGTTCCAGTGCGAGGAAGATCCATACGAGGTCGCTCGCGCCGGCGGTCATCATGACACCTGTCAGGCTCAGCAGGAAGAAGGCGTAGAACTCGCCGGTGATCAGATCGCCCGGCTCGAAGGTCGGCGCGTTCTCTGCATCGATGGATTGTTTTAATCGGCCCGGCACACCGGCGGCGACCATGAGCAGGATCAGGCCTATCCCGGCGGTGGCGACTTTGACGTAACCGGCCATCCCGCCAAGGACGGAGCCTTCCACGACTGGTGCGGGCTTGAGCCAGACGAAAGCGATCGCGAGCAGGAGCGTGATCGCGGCGATCCACGGTGTGCTGCGTCTCGGGCCCTTGCCTTGCGACAGGCCAATGAACAGACACAACGTGGCGCCGATCAGCATCACGATCTCGGGCCAGAGGCTGGCTACTTTTTCGATGATCTCGGCTTTGTGCATCGCTTAACGCTCCGCCGTTCGTGTGGCGGTCTCGGTCAGAGTCACATTCTGGTTCATGACGGTTTGGTCATCGAGCACCAGCTTCATCGCGGGCTCGGATAATTCAACAACAGTTTGATTGGCCGCGATTTTACCTGCGGCGGTGAGATTGCCAACGGAGTCTTCCAGGCTCACAAGCATGTTGTACGGGAACAAGCCGATGATCAGGCAGCCGGCCGCCAGCGGCAGCAGGGTGATGATCTCGCGTGCATTCAGGTCCTTGAGGTCGTGGCTACCGTCTTCGTTATGGACAGCGGGCACTTGCAGCGGGCCGAAGATCACCTTGCCGACCATGTACAGCAGGTAGATCGCGGCGAAGATCATGCCAAGACCGGCGAACGCGGCGAACTCGATGCCCAGCACATTGCTCGGGGAGTTGAACGCACCGAACAGCGTGAGGAACTCACCGACGAAGCCGTTGAGCCCCGGTAGGCCGACACTCGCCAGCACGAAGAAGACGGTGAAGGATGCCCATACGGGGATGGCACGGCCGAGGCCTGACATCTGCCGCATGTCGCGGATGTGGAAGCGTTCATAGATCATGCCGACGCAAAGGAACAAGGCGCCGGTCGACAGGCCGTGGTTGATCATGTACATGACCGAGCCAACCGCCCCGGTATCATCTTTGTCTAGTGCGAACAGGCCCAGCACGCAGAAGCCAAGGTGGGATACGGACGAGTAGGCGATCAGCCGTTTGACGTCGGTCTGCACCCAGCAGATGAGCGCGGTGACCAGCACACCGAGCACGGCGAAGATGCCGATGAGCCATGCGTATTCGACGACGGCATCGGGGCACATGGGCAGGGCGAATCGTAGCAGGCCGTACGTACCGAGCTTGAGCAATACACCGGCGAGGATGACGGACCCGGCGGTGGGGGCCTCGGTGTGCGCCAGCGGAAGCCATGTATGGACAGGGAAGATCGGTACCTTGACGGCAAAGCCTGCCATCAATGCGCCGAGCACCCAAGCCTGCTGCCCGGCGCTCATGCCTTGAGCGGTCTGGTAAAGCTCTTGGATATTGAACGTCCACGTGCCGGTATTCGCGGCATGCGTGTATGCGACATACAACACGCCGGCGAAGGTCAGCATCGAGCCGGTGAACGTATACAGGAAGAACATCTTCGCGGCTGCGAGCCGGTTGTCCGAGCCGAACACACCGATCAGGATGTAGAGCGGCACGAGCGTGAATTCGAAGCAGAGGTAGAAGAAGATGATGTCGGTCGCGACGAACGTGCCGATCATGAACGTCTCGAGCGCGAGCAGCCAGAAGTAGAATTCGCGGATGCGCGTGTTCACCGCGGTCAATGAGCCAAGCATGATGATCGGCATGATGAACGTGGTGAGCAGGATCAGCCAGAGGGAGATCGAATCGATCCCGTAGCTGAAGCTCAGGCCGAACGCATCAATCCAACTGACCGCGCCTTGCAGTTGCATCTGGCCGCTGCTGGCAAAGTCGAACTTGAAGAACATGATCATCGAGAACGCGAACGTGACGAGCGTGCTCAGGAATGCGTAAGAGCAGACGGTCTTTCGGCAGTCAAACGCCCGTACCGGCAGCAGCAGCGGCAACGCGCTTACAAGCGGGAACAGGGTTATCAGCAGCAGAAGGTCCATCCGTTCTTATCCGTTCCTAAAACGCCCACATGAATACGAGTAACGCCGCGATCGCCACGCCGAGCACCATGCCCAGGCCGTAGCCTTGGAGCTTGCCGCTCTGCATCGGCTTGACCGACCAGCCCGCCAGCTTCGGCACAAAGCCGATCGTAAATACGATGTTGTTAATGACCCATTCATCAAAGAACTGGAATGCGTAACCCGCAAAACGCAGCGGCTTGACGATGGTCGCGTCGTAGATCTCGTCCACGTAATACTTGTTGTAAAGCACCTCGACGACGGAGCCGAACTGCTTGGCGATTTTGTCGGTCAGCGGGCGGTTCGCCAGGTGGAAGTACCACGCCAACACGATGCCGACGATCGCGATGATCGAACTGATGATCTGTATCGCCAGGTGCAGGTCCATGCCCAGCAATTCCTGGTGGTGCCCGTCGGCTTGGCCCGCCGCTTCTGCATCAGTTTCTGAAGCGGCTTCGGTATTTGAGGTGTGACTTTCTGCGGGATTTTCAACCGTGATGATGCGATAAGCAGGTTGAGCGGCGGCGTGTGCTTCTGCATGAACGGCGACGGGATTAGCAGTCGAATTTTCGATGCTCTGCTCCATCCAGCCATGGAAACTCACCCCCGCGAACAAAGCACCGGCAGCCAGCACGACAAGCGGGGCGTTCATCGGCCAGAAGGGCATTTCGTGCGGTTCATGTGCATGATGGCCGTGATCGTCGTGGCCGTGGCCGTCGTCATCGCCTTCCGGGGCGTGATGTTCATCACCCATCTCGAAGTGTTCCGGGCCCATGAAGACGCGGAACCAGAGGCGGAAGGTGTAGAACGCGGTGAGGAACGCGGTGAACAGGCCCGTCAGCGCCAGGAAGAAGAATAGCCAGGTTCCGTGGTCGCCGATACCTTTACCCAAGGCGGCGGCAAGGATTTCATCTTTGCTGTAGAAGCCCGCGGTGAATGGGAAGCCCGCCAGAGCGAGGCAACCTGCGAACATCAGCCAGCAGGTGACCGGCATCTTGTGACGCAGGCCCGACATCGCCCGCAGGTCCAGTTGACCGGCCAGGGCGTGCATCACGCTGCCAGCGGTGAGGAAGAGCAGGGCCTTGAAGAACGCGTGGGTAAACAGGTGGAACACGCCGCCATAGGTCGACAGCACGCCAACGCCCAGGAACATGTACCCGAGTTGCGAGACGGTCGAGTAGGCGAAGACTTTCTTTAGATCGTACTGACACAGGGCGATCGTGCCGGACATCAATGCCGTGACGCTACCGATAGTGGCGACGGTTGGCAGGGCGTAAGGCGAGAGTTCGAAAACCGGGATCAGCCGGGCGATCATGTAGACGCCGGCGGTGACCATGGTCGCGGCGTGGATCAGCGCGGAGACTGGTGTCGGGCCGGCCATGGCGTCGGGCAGCCAGACATACAGGGGGATCTGGGCACTCTTGCCGAACGCACCGAGCATCAACAGGAAGGGGATCCATAGGTCGGCAGCCGAAGCGTGGTAATGCGGGTCGGATAGGAACGCGGTGGCCTTTTCGACGACGACGCTCAGACTCACCGTGTCGTACGTCATGTACGTCAGGAAAATACCGAGCGAGAAGCCAAGGTCGCCGATGCGGTTGACGATAAACGCCTTCTTCGCGGCGGCGACGGCCCAGTCCTTGTCGTAGTAGTACCCGATCAGCAGATACGAGCAGAGGCCTACACCTTCCCAGCCGAGGAACAGCAGCACGAGGTTATCGGCCATGACCAGCGTGGTCATCGCGAAGATAAACAGCGACACGCCCATGAAGAAGCGTGCGTAGCCGCGTTCGCCCTTCATGTAGCCCATCGCATAAGTAGCGATGAGCGTGCCCATGCCCGTGACAACAAAGAGCATGATCATCGTCAGCGGGTCGACGAGGTACCCCATGTTTACCTGCAAGCCGTTGACGCCGATCCAACTGTAGACGGTCTGAATCCTGTCATCGCCTGCCAGGTTCTTGGCGGCGCTGTAGACGCCGCAAGTGATCAGGAAGGGGATAAAGATCGAGATCACGCTGATCGGCCCGGCCAGCTTGCGGAGGGCGGGCTTCATGCAGCAAATAGCGCACAGCGCTGCGCCCAGCAGCGGGATCCAGGGGATGAGTTTGATCAGTTCAATGGACATCAGGGTTCAGGGTCTTGGGTTCGGGGTTCAGCCGGTTCGTATTTCCAGCTTTCAAGTTTTCCAGCTTTTTCACACATCCTTCAGCTTCGACCACACCAGTGCGTCGAGTGTGTGTTTGCGTCTGAACAGCAGCACCACAAGGCCCAGCGCGAGCGCGGCCTCGGCGGCGGCAATGGTCAGGACAAAGATCACAAACGTCTGGCCGGTGTCGTTCATGTGGAACCGGCTGAACGCGATCAGCGAGATCGCCACACCCTGGAACATCATCTCCGTGCACAGGAACATGATGATCAGGTTCCGCCTGCTGATAAAACCGATCAGGCCCAGGCAGAACAACACCGCACCTGTCATCAGGAAGTGCGAGAGTGTCAGGCTGTCGATCTCAGTCAGGGGCATGGTTTGATGTTCAAGGTTCGATGTTCAATGTTCAATCGGGTTCGTGCTAACGGCTAATGGCTGCTCCCTCATCCGGCACTTTCTTCTTGGCGATCACGATCGCGCCGATCAGCGAGATCAGGAGGATGACGCCGGCCAGTTCCAGGCCCAGCGGGTGGCTCATGAACAGGTCCAGGCCGACGCGTTCGGCGTTAGCCAGACGGGTCGGGTCCAGGTTGGCGGGGGGGGCGGGGGCGTCGACCTTAACCGCCTCGCCTGCCTCGTTCATCTCATAGACCGCTTGCTCAGCCAACGGGCGGTTGCCGAGGGTCGATTCAATCAGGGCGGCGTCGGTCTGACGCTTAGCGGCATCCATACGGATGTCTTTGATCTGATCGTAGTCAAAGGCGACGCTCAGCAGCACTGCCAGCAGCAAGAATCCCGCCGCGGAGGCCATGACCGGGTCCTTGGCGACGCGGTCGTAGATCTGCCCGGAATGCCCGTCCGGCGTGGACTGGGTAGCGAGCATGATCACGAACATATAGGTCACGAGGATCGCCCCACCATAGATGATGACGACGGCAAAGGCCATGAACTGGGCCGAGAGCACCAGGAAGAGCCCGCAGCTTGCGAGCACGACCATGACGAACCAGAGTGCGGCGTAGACCGGCTTGGTGTGTGTGATGACACGGACGGCAGCGAAGATCGCGATGCCGCTGAAGACGTAGTAATAGATGAAAGCGGGGGTGGACAGGCCGGTTTCACGATCGCCCCACAGGCCCGAGGAGCACAGGAACAGCCACAGGCCGCCGAGCGCGGCGACGCCGATCAGTGGGCCGATCTTGCCGACACCACTGCGCCCCCGAGGCATCATCAGCGATAACGCTAACGCGCCAAGCACCGATACGATGTAGAGCGCGGCTTCGAGGTACTGTTCCATGATCGATCCGTGGCATCCGTCCAGACAGGCGCGTCCGTGGCGTCCGTCGATCTCACCAGAAGCGTAGGGCTGGATATACGTTGGACCGGCCCGCCGCCGTACGTACGCACTTGCCGTGCGTTAAAGCGGACAGGATAGGTGGGGACCTGCAACTCTGCAACACAGGGCTGGGTGGCTGGTGGTGAAGGCCCTATCCCGCTGGTTAGTTGGATTGTCGCTGGTGGCTGTGATGTAAATGCTGGAAGATGAGGGTCTAGGGTCTGGGGACTGGGATCTGGCCGGAATCCGATCTACAGATTGGACATTACACCTCGAACATTGAACATCCCAGCCCTCGCATTGGAACATGGGGCGTCATCTGTTACGATCCTGCATCGGTCGGGCGGGCCGACGAGCCCGTCCCGCCTCAGCGGCTCAAGATGCGGGAAACCCAACATGCCCCAGATCACTATTGACGGTAAACCATGCGAATTCGAGGGTAAGAAGTCTATCCTCGAGGTCGCCCTGGATAACGGGATCGAGATCCCACACTATTGCTATCACCCCGGGATGAGCATTGTCGCCAGTTGCCGGATATGCATGGCCGAGGTCGAAGCGCCCAATCCCCGCAACGACAACAAGCTCGAACTGATCCCCAAGCTGATGCCGACCTGCCAGACGCCGGCATCCGACGGGCAGGTGGTGCATACACGCAGCCCCAAGGCGATCGCCAACCAGAAGTCGGTGATGGAGTTCCTGCTGATCAACCACCCGCTGGACTGCCCGGTCTGCGACCAGGCCGGTGAGTGCTACCTCCAGGATTACAGTTACAAGTACGGCCGAAGCGAATCACGTTTCTGCGAATCCAAGATCAAGCAGCCCAAGAAAGACATCGGCCCGCACGTGCTGCTGTACTCCGACCGCTGCATCATGTGTACCCGTTGCGTGCGTTTTGCCAAGGAAGTAGCCGGCACGGGCGAGATCGGCATCTTCGGTCGTGGCTCCGGCGAGCAGATTGATGTCTTCCCCGGCAAGCCGTTGGATAACGAACTCTCCGGCAACGTCGTGGATATCTGCCCGGTCGGCGCACTGCTCGACAAGGACTTCCTGATGTCGATGCGTGTCTGGAACCTGACCAAGACACCAAGCATCGACGGCATCACCGCCAGCGGTGATAACCTCTCCATCGAACACAACGACGGCAAGGTCTACCGTGTCAAACCGCGCACGAATATGGAAGTGAACCAGTGGTGGACGAGTGATGAGATCCGCTTCGGCTGGAAGTTCGTCCACAGTGAAGACCGCTTCCGCAGCCCGATGATCAAGCAGGACGGCGGGCAGGACGAGTGCGACTGGAACAAGGCCTACGACGCGATCAAGACCAAGCTGCGCAGCATCATTGATTCACGTGGAACAGGATCGCTGGCTGTGATGGTCAGCCCGATGCTGCCGTGCGAAGAGGCGTATCTGCTGGGCAAGCTGATCGTGGAACTGGACGGCGAGGCTGTGATCGGTATCGGCCCGGCGCCTGTCAGCGGCGAAGACAAGACCTTCCCCGGTGGGTACAGGATTTGTGCTGAAAAATGCCCGAATGCGCGTGGTGTTCGCCGAGCGCTGGGCCAACTGACGGATTCCGTGCTGGATTACCAGCAGTTCCTAAACGCCGTCGAGGACGAGCGAACGGCCGGTGTACTGCTGACCGGCAACTATCCCAGCGACTGGGTCACGCCCGACCTGGCCAAGGCTGTGGAAAGCAAGTACGTCGTGCTGATCGACACGCTGCCCAACATCTTGACCGAGAAAGTCAATGTGCTGCTGCCCGGAGCGACGTTTGTCGAGAAGGCCGGCACGTTTGAGAACCACGCCAACCGCCTGCAGAGCTTTGAGCGAGCGATCCAGCCGATCGAGTTCGCCAAAGCGGAAGGGCAGATCGCACTGGACCTGCGAGCGAAGTTCGGGCTTGCCGAACCGAAGCGCTACGACGCTAAGCAGGTGCGTGTCGAGATGGGCGACGCGTTCGTGACGGATGTGCATCATCCGAGCCACGAATCACGCAAGGCCACGGACATGCACCTGGTGCAACTTTGAGGCATACAGAATCAGTTTGAATCTTCACAAAGCCCGCGATGATATCGCGGGTTTTCTTTTTGAATTGTTAGAGCAATTTGATGAATACAGACCGGCGATGTCATCGCCGGTTTTATATATAAAAACACAACCCACGGTCGATGGCCGTGGGTTTTTGTTTATATCAGTGGTATGACAAGCAGATCGAGATTAATCGATCGGGGCTAAGACGTAGGTATCGAAGCCGGGGGCTGCGGGCAGGGGCGGGAGCTTGGCAGCGGCGCTACTGAGGCGATCCGGGGCGGTGGTGGTTGCGACTTGCTGCGTATCTGATACGCCATTCGCGAGGTCGGCTTGTACGTAGGAATACGAGGGGGCGATGACGACATTCGGGGTCCGGTTCGAGGCACATCCGATGCCGGCAACGGTTACTACTACCAGGCTGATTCCGAATATCAATCGTCGCATACGCAGTTCCCAAAGGCTGGTGATACACAACTCGCGTAAACCTGACATCGGCTTACGACCTCGGTTCCGTGCAATCACTCCCCACTTGTGTTGCGTTGCCATCGGCGAGGTCGGGTTAACCATTATTCGGACCTGTTACAAGCATCCAATACAAACCGGATGTCATGCAAACTAGATCGGTTGACCAGGGTCTCGCTTGAAGCGACTATGAGGATTATACGGCTGAAAGTGGTTAAAACAAGTGAAAGCTCTGATGTCCGATAAGCGCCTCAACCAGATGCCCTTGTTCGTCGGGGAGCAGCAAAGCTCGCTGGTATCTGTTGCGGTGCGGGCCAGGGAGCAGGTCGTACGTAAACCTAGTGATATTTTGGGTATATGCGTTCTTGGCAGCGGCAGCGGGGGGAACGCGACGGTCCTGCGCTGGGGCAAATCGGCGATGCTGATCGATGCCGGATTCGGCCCGCGAACGACCGATAAGCGATTGAAGCAGGCGGGGCTAACCCTTACGGACCTTGAGGCGGTTTGCCTCACGCACCTCGATCAGGACCACTTCCGCAAGACCTGGACCGCAACATTACTAAAACTTGGTATCCCGATTTTCGTGCACAGTTGGCACTTCGCGGAACTGATGCGCCTGCCAGGCGGGGCGGAGCTTCGTGACGCCGGATTGGCGCAGATGTTCGAGTCGCAGCCGTTCGAGCCGATGCCGGGCCTCGCTGCGTCGACCGTCCGCCTGCAACACGATCGACAGGGCACGATCGGCTACCGCTTCGACACGCCTGACATGAGTATCGGCTACGCCACGGACCTCGGGCACGCCCCCGCGAAGCTGGTCAAGCATTTGGCCGGTGTTGACATCCTCTGCATTGAATGCAACTACGACGAACACATGACACGCACCAGCTCTCGCCCGAGCTGGGTCAACCGCCGGAATATGTCCGACTCTGGCCATCTGTCTAACGAACAGAGTTTTGAAGCGGTGCGGGCCATCACGGACGCCAGCCCGTCAGGCAACCCGCGCCACATCGTGCTGCTGCACCGGTCCAGCCAGTGCAACCACCCGATGAAGGTCCGAAGGGTTTTTGAACGTGATAGTGAGTTATATCCACGCATCACACTTACGGAGCAGCGACGCAGGACGCGGTGGATCAATATCAATCCACTGGAAGCGCATGCACGAGCGCAGATGAAGTTAGGGTGTAGGGTTTAGGGTGTAGGGTGTTGGGTAAGAAGATTGAAGATCTAAGATTCGATTTTCTTCAACGCCGGTTCTGAGCGAAGCGAAGGGCCGGGCGGTTTGGATGTGAAGTGTTCGATCTTCAACGTTCAATCTAAGGTGTTCAATCTGTGCTAATAGCTAATAGCTAACGGCTAATGTCTATCAGCTAACGGCTCATATCTTCCGCCGCCGGCGCATCAGCCGGGTTCCCCACGAGTGCAAAATCAGCGGCGATGAAGATCTCGTCCAGCCGCTGGCCCCCGGTAGGATCGGCGCCGAAGTCCTGGTCGCGGATGCTGAAGAAGCCGTCGGTCTGATTGCTGCTGTTGGTTTGTGATGTCACGTGCCCGTCGTTATAGAGGATGTTGACGATCGCGTTCTGGTGGTTGGTGCGGAAGTAATCTTCGTTGAAGGACAGTAGCGAGTTGGCGTCGACGAGCAGCGCGGAGGCTGTCAGGCCGGGATTGGACTGTCCCAGGTCGTCGATCAACGTCTTTGTCGTGCGATCGAGTTGGCGGTAGTAGTAAGAACAGCTTGCGGATTCACTGCGGTCCTTGATGTATTCGAGTTCTTCGGTCGGATCGGTGGAGTCGTCAGCCGGGCAGAACATGGCACGTGGTTCGGTGATGTAGCTGTCGAGCGTCATGCCCAGGCCGATCAACTCATCGTTTCCGGTGGTGTAGATCGCGTTGGTGGCCTGGCTGATCCCGAAGTACCCGCGCCCAAAGTCCAGACCCGCTGCAGGATTCACCGCCAGTGCGCCTTTATTCGACACCGAATACGCATTAAGACCCACACCGATTTGTTGTTCGTTCTGAGCACAGGTGATGTTGTACGCGCTGCGCCTCGCCGCACCCAAGGCCGGCAACAGGATGCCGATCAGGATCGCGATGATGCTGATGACGACGAGCAACTCGATCAGCGTGAATGCTCGGTTGTGATCACAATCTTGATCACCGCAGAGGACGCCGAGATCGCGGAGGGATGCATTGTTTTGCATAGACTGTGCCTTATCCATGTACTACTTCTCCGTGCCCTCTGCGCTCTCTGCGGTATTATTCCCCGTTTTCTACGACTTCGCCGGCTGCAACTGCGTGTGTGTCAATGTCTGATATATCTTGCAGCGTTCGAGCAGTTCGGTGTGCGTACCGCTGTCAACGATCTGCCCTGCGTCCATGACAACGATGATGTCGCTATCAACGACGGTGCTCAAGCGGTGAGCGATGATAAAGGTTGTCCGCCCGGCACGGATGTTTTCCAGTGCGCGGTTGATCTTGGCTTCGGAGTCGGCGTCGATCTGGCTGGTTGCCTCGTCGAGTATGAGGATCGCGGGGTTGCGCAGGATCGCGCGGGCGATGCAGATGCGCTGTTTCTGGCCGCCGCTGAGGCCTGAGCCGCCTTCGCCGAGCATGGTGTCGTAGCCGAAGGGCAGGATATCGATGAACTCATGGGCGAACGCCGCCTTGGCCGCTTCGATGATCTTTTCTCGTTTTGCATCCAGCAGGCCGTAGGCGATGTTGTCCGCGATCGTGCCCTCGAACAACACGCTCTGCTGCGGCACGACCGCGATCTGTCTACGCAGTGATTTGAGATTGACAGTCGCAATATCAGTGTCATCGATCAACACGCGACCGGAACCCGGCGAAGTAAGTCGTGGCAGCAGGTTCAGCAGCGTCGTCTTGCCCGAACCGTTACCACCGACGATCGCGACCGTCTGATCGAACTCGGCCCGCAAGTTGATCCCCTTGAGCGCCGGCGTGTCCGCGCCGCGGTAGGTGTAGGTGATATCCTCAAACGCGATCGACTTGTGATGGCGTGGTACTGCCGGGAGGTCTGATCGTTTGTCACGGCCGATCGGCTCGCCCTCGATCAGCGTGCTTTCGACCATGCGTTGAGCTGCGGCGTCGGCCTCCTTGATCTGCGTGTGCAAGGCTGTCAAGGGTTTGAGGCTTGCCCCAGCTGCGCCAAGCATTAACAGCACGGTCAGGAACCGCTCGGGCTGCACGTTCTGTGTAAAGACGTACCACGCCGCCACCAGCGCCGCGATCAGTACGCAGAACAGGCCTAACGTTTCAATCACCGGCGATGCCAGCGCGCGTGCTTGGCGCATCCGCATCTGTTGATCGAACAGCCGACGATTCAGCCGACGGAAACGGCGTCGTTCGTAACCCTCCGCGCCGTGGGTCTTGATCACATGCAACGCGCCGAGCACCTCGTTGACCGCTTTAAGCATCCCCGCCTGCTCCTGCAGAGCTCGCTTGGATGCTTTTTCAATGCTCCGCCCGAAACGGTAGAGCACGAACCCGCTCAGCGGCGCCGCGATCAGCGCCAGCATGGTCAGCCGTACATCCAGCCACAACGCGACAAACAGTGCCGCTGCACCTTTGAGAACTTCCGGCAAAGCCTTACCTAAAACCGCCAGGTGCCCTCTGGCCAGCACCCCGCTATCAAACATCGCTCGGCTGGCGTGATCCGATGCGTTCTGCCCGAGAAAGTACGACACGGGCGCATCAACCATCTTACGGAACAGCCTGTCTCGCCAGGCGACCGCCACCTGCTGTGTGATGGTGATCGACAACAACTCATGAATGTACCGGCCAAAACTGCCGATCGTCGTCAGGATGGCGATGACCCCCATGATCAAGACGAATGACCAGAACACGCTCGCGGGGATGTGCCCGTTCAGCCACGCCGCGAGATCAAGTTGCCACTGCTCAGCACCCTCACCTGTCAATGTATTATTGATCAGCCTTTTCAACGGATGCTCCGCCTGCACATCACTCTTAAAAAACAACGTGAAGACCGGCAGCATCATGCTCAGGCCCGCACCGAAGCACGCCGCCGACACCAGCGCCCCGCCCAACGCGACAGCGAGCTGTTTCTTGTAGCGAACCAGCTCGAGCGTTGTTTTCCAGAAGGCACTACGTTTCATACGGTTCTCAAGCGGGGTTCTGTCTCAGGTAATCAAGATACTTGAAGAAGTCGGGGAATGTTTTGTTGACACAGTCCGGGTCGTTGATCGTCACGCCCGGCTGAGCAAGCCCGATGACGGAAAACGCCATCGCCATGCGGTGGTCATCATACGTATCGATCGCGGCGGGTGTGATCTTCCCACCAGTCGGCGGCTCGATCGTGATGTCGTCGCTGTCGACGGTTACCTTCGCGCCGAGCTTGGTCAGCTCGGTCTGCATGGCCGCCATCCGGTCGGTTTCCTTGACGCGCCAGTTCCCGACATTGCGGATCGTCGTGGGACCATCCGCGAGGACGGCGAGCGTCGCGATAGTCATCGCGGCGTCGGGGATGTGGTTGAGGTCATTCATATAACCGCGAAGGCGCGAAGTAGACGATATCGTAACAAAGGGGGGTTGGTTAACCTTGTTCCAAGGATCAAAATCATCATTTTTGTGAAGCATATAACCAAGCACCTCAACAAGCTGACTATCGCCCTGTAGGCTGTCGGCTCCGAATCCAGATATTTTGCAGGTGCTTCCGGGCTTTGCCGCTGCCGCTGCCAGAAAGTAGCTGGCGCTAGAGGCATCAGGTTCTACTTGGTAATCGGTAGGTACGTAGCCTTTGAGCCTACGAGAGTAGGTTAATTGTGGCGAACTTTCTGGGAGTATTATTCTGGGCTTAGCTGCCGCTTCATCTGATATAACTCCAAAAACACGCATGAGTTTTGTAGTCATATCTATATATGGCTTTGAGGTGATCGGGCCGCTAAACGTAAGTTTTATTCCATACTCCATGTAAGGGCCAGCCATTAGCAGCGCTGAGATGTACTGGCTACTAAGCGTGGGCTTCATCTCAAGTTCGCAGCGCTTTAGCTTGCAAGCGGCTATGCGCAGGGGAGGATAGCCTTCGTTGCCAAGATATTCGATATCAGCGCCGAGTTGGCGGAGGGGTTCGACCAATTCACCGATCGGCCTTTCTCGCATGCGGGGGATGCCGTCTAGCGTGTAGACGCTGCCCGGTTCGCCAAGACAACAAGCCGCGGTGAGGAAGCGCATGGCAGTGCCGGCGTTGCCTAGGTGCAGGTCGGCTTGCCTGGCGGGTATCTTGCCGGCTTGGCCGTGGACGGTGACGGTGTGGTTGGGTTCGTCAACTTTGAGCGCGAAGCCGAGGTCTTTTAGCGCCTTGATCATCACCCGGCTGTCATCGGAAAACAGCACGCCGGTAAGTGTGCTCTTGCCATCCGCCAGTGCCGCCAGCAGCAGGGCGCGGTTGGTCAGGCTCTTGGACCCAGGGACAGCTGGAATCTCCTTCCGGGGGTCAGGGAAAGTCACGCTGAACGGTTGCTCAAGCGGCTGGATGGTGATGGGGGGGCAAGGCATTGTTAATGTCTAATCGCTAATCGTTAATTGATTGTTACGCCCAATAGCCCGCAGGCAACGCCTGCGCGGCCCGTGCTGACGGCTAAAGGCTAACAGCTAACGGCTAAAAACTCACTTCGCCTTCCGGAACACCGCGACGATGTTTTCGACCGGGACAACGAACAGGCGGTTGTCGCCCTCGAAGTCGACGGGAATCGCTTCCTTGGGGTTGAACAGCACGCGGTCGTACTGGACGATCGGGTAGTTCGAGTCGCTGGCCACCTCGGCCGAGACCTCCACCACCCGCCCGGTCAGCGTCGGGATCTCGATCTTGTCCGGCAGGTGGATGCCCGACTTGGTCTGCTTCTTGTCCTGATCCTTGCGGATCAACACCCGCTTACCGATCGGCTCCACCGTCTCCAGGACGGGGTTTTTTGTATCTGTCGATTCACTCATACCGGTATTGTAGGTGGTCTGGGCGGTGATCGCCAAGACACGGAACAGGGATGGGCACGGATGAACACGGATAGGATTTTGGGTGTGGGGTGTGTGGATTACTATTGCCCCAAAGCCCGGTCATAGCCCGCAGGGCTTTGGCCGGGGTGGTCCGAGGTGGTATTGATTCACTCAGCTTGATTCCTGCTTGTCCAGCACTTCTGCCCCACACTCCGGGCAGGTCGATGTGTCGGGATTACCGCGCAAGTCGTAGCCGCACTGATAACACTTTTTCATAGCGGTATAGGCGCGACGTATTTTTCGCCCGAGTAATTTGGTCGAGAAGTAGCTTAATGGCAAGAGAAGTAACAATGCGACAGCCATAACAAGATAGGTTATGTCGAAAAAACTCTGGTGCGAATGGTTGTAGGGGCCGGCCTGCACGCGTTCATAGGTTGATAAAATGAACCACAGAAGGCCCAGCGTAAATGGTGTCCATTGTTGTACGACCAGAACGCGATAACGTGCTTTGGGTGGGTCTTTGGGTACGTTTGCGGCTTCAGTAATACCCGCATCTCGTATCGGGAGAACCAGGCTTATGGCTGTGAGAGAAACAATAGCCATTATTGCTACAGCATTGGATAAAAAGTTGTTGCTATAGATCAAGTAAAGTATCGCAACTGCAGCAGTAGCTATACATATGCCAATCGTGACAAGGTAAAGGATCTTCACATCGTTATGATTATTCAAAGACATCTCTATGAATTCGTTGCGTTATGTTCCCTGCTCCTACACCAAATTCTGCACCTCCGCCCCGCACTCCGGGCAGGTCGAGGTGTCGGGATTGCCTCGCAGGTCGTAGCCGCAATCAAAGCACAGTTTGCGTCTATGTGCCAATCGGATCATGCGAGGTTTCAACTTAATGCTGATGAAGGCTGACGGTATCAGAGCCACGAATGCAAATACGGTGGCCCAGCCCACGACGGCGAAGCCACCTGCAATGAGAAGCAAAGGTGTCAGCCAGACGCCAAAGAGAAATCGGCGTAACGTGGCGTTGGGAGGGTAAGCAAACACATGATTGTCGTCATTGGTGGCTAGATAGGTACACACCCAAGCGGCATGCAGAATACCCGCGATGACAGAAACATTAAGTAATGCAATGAGTATGACGCATAGCTTGTGTATGGGGCCTCTGTCGTAATGCAACAATCCGAATATGACGGGCGCTACCAACGGTAATGGGAATACCATCAGCATCACAGATATGCGTCGATAGCGTGCTTTTGGCCAGAGTTGCATGTTTCCCCTTATCTTCCCTGCTCCCAAACCGTGTGCGGCACCTCCGCTCCACACTCCGGGCAAGATGTCGCTTTAGGATTGTTCGACAAGTTGTAACGACATCGAAGGCAGTGGGGAGAATCGGTCATTTCTCGAAATAATTTATCGATACGTTTGGTAACCCACCAACTGATCAGACATGTAGGTGCAATAAACACACCAGTAAGCAATGCCAAAAAAGTAAGAATCGGATTTAACTCGATTGCACCACGTGAAACATAAGCGAAGATACACGACGCAAGGCAAAGGCCGAAAGGTACAGCACAACACCAAAAAGGCATCCAGAAATAGAAGCGATGGCTTTGATATGCCAATTGAGCGTTAGGTACAAAGTACCATTTGGGATCCGACCAAGTTCTTAATGGCTTGATCCAGCATTGCCAGACAAGAAATGACACTACCGCGATGAAAGCGACGAGGAACATCACCTTCCCCGCTCCCAAACCATGTGCGCTAGTTCCGGGATAATGAGTTTTTCCATCGCCAGTCTCACCGCGTTCGGTGAACCGGGCAGGGTGAAGATCAAGGTTTCGCCCGCTAGCCCGGCAACAGCACGGCTGAGCATCGCGGCGGGGCCGACCTGTTCGTAGCTGAGCATGCGGAACAGTTCGCCGAAGCCGGGTAGCTGCTTGGTGATCAGGCGTTGGGCGACTTCGATGGTGGTGTCGCGTTGGGCGATGCCGGTGCCGCCGGTGGTGATGATGACGTTGAGGCTTGAGGCTTGAGGGGTGAGGTTTGAGTCGGAAAGACCGAGCCAGGATTTTAGTTGGTGGTCGATCTGGGTGGGTTCGTCGCGGACGATGGTGTAGTCGCTGACGGTGTGGCCGGCCTGTTTGAGCAGGTCGATGATGAGTTTGCCGCCGACGTCGCTATCGGTCACGCGTGTATCGCTGACGGTAAGCACCGCGCAGCGGGCGGTCTTGCCTTGGGCGTGCTGGTGATGTTGATTGGAAGTGTTTGAACTCAAGTCGAGACTCCTGTGGATTAACTACAGGATATCACGAAGGGCATGAAGACACAGAGAATAATGGAACAGGGATGCACACGGATAAACACAGATGAAGATTAGAATTGGACAAAGAAAAATGACTTCTTATCCGTGTTCATCTGTGTTCATCCCTGTTACCCGTACGGCCCGTTCTCGTTGTAGACGAGTTTGCACTTGTTTGGCAGTTTGCCGTGCTCGTCGAAGATGAGCAGTTCGTTTTCGCTGTCGACGTTGAGCCAGGGTTCGGGCAGGTAATAGGCCTCTTGTGGCGGGACTTTCTTGCCGGTGCGGGTGGCGACCCAGTATCGACCGACATTGTGGCCGTTTAAGAAGACCTGCCCCTTGCTCATGCCGACCGGTTCCAACCAGAGCGGGACATCGTTCTGCTTGACGTTGAACGTCGCGCGGAACCATGCGGGCTGCGATGGTGTGGACTTTGGCAAATCTTCAAAAGCATCGTCGGCAGGCGGCGCCCACTTGCTGAAACTCCACTGGCCGCGCTTATCGCTGACGATATCGGTGACTTTGTATAGCTTGATCGACTTAAGCGGGTCGACACCGTCGGGCAGCGGTTCGTATAGCGCGAGTTCGAGTTGATTCTTACCGCCTTTGACGGGGCCGACGCCGGGCTCAAGGACGAAACGATCGCCGCTGGGTTTATCGCTCTTAAAGTGCAGGCCGACGGGTTCACCGTTCATCATGATGACGCAGTCGGGCAGGTTCATGCCGGTTTCAAGGATCAATGGCTTTCGGCCGTCCGGCGTGACGGTCCAGGTAAGCGCCTGCGCAGGTGGGCGGTGGCCCTGTTGTTTACCGAAGGCAGTACCGATGAACTTAAACGGATCGGGTGCGGGCTGGCGTGTGATCTTAGGCTTGGCGAGTTTTACCGCGCTGACCTTGTACAGGTGTCCCGCGATACCTTTCGGTTCACCCATCTTGTGGCCGTAGTGGAAACGACCGATGTTGTCCGCGAGGACAGTGAGTGTGTCGTTTAACTTGATTCCAGTAGGCTGATCGTCCGCATCATCACCGGCGCCGATGATTGTCAGCAGCTTGCCGTTGTCGTAGAGGTGCAAGCGGTCGTCAGTATCGGGCCAGAGCAGTTTGCCGGAGTTTGTTTTTGTGACCGGCACGCGGTACCAGCCGTAGCTGTTGTATTGTCCGAGCGATTCGAGGCTGGCCGGCCCATCGATGGGTTGGTACGACGGGTCGCTGCCGTCCAGTAGCGTACCGAGTGCTGCGTGCTGCCAATCAGTGAGTTTCGGTGCGGCGGGTTTGCGTTCCGTTTTTTGCGATTGCTTGCCGACTTTGCCTGCCAAATCAATCTGGTAGCACGTCGCCCAACCGTTGCGTGGGATGGGGTTGTCTTCATCATCCAGACCGGCGGCACCAACAACCAACCCATCGGCCAACACGTAAGCTGCGTCGGCCTGGTCTTCGTTGAGCACAACCAGTGTAAGGCCATCAACCTGCTGAACGTGCGGCTGCTTGCCGTTCGGCACGGACACGATCAGGGGAGCGCCGTTTATCGAGATCAAGCCATCCGAACCCGCGGGCCCGAACAACACGAGAATCTTGGCGTTTAGATAAGCGAACGGCCGGAGGTTCGTGTAGTCGATCAGTAATTCATCAGACAGCTTTGCATTCAACAATAACCACGCGGCACGATCGCTTCCCAATTGAACCGGAAGCGTCTGGCCTTGCGGTAACAGCAGGTCCAGTTGCTTTGTCTTGTCTTTCTTGCCACGCAGAATAAAAATTACATCGCCACGCGAACCGGATAATTGGGTCACAGCAGGGGGATGGTTGTCGGCATCCGGCGCGATCGTCGTGTGCATCGGTATGTTCGACAGGTTCGAGAAAACTTCGCCAAAGTGGCTTGCGAACATCGATACACGTTTGACCGCGTCGTACTTCTCCGCACGACCGCCTCCTTCGAGCAGTGGGGCGTCGTAGTCGTAGCTTGTCGGGAAGTACGTGCCGGGGTGTTCGGTCAATCGGCCGGAGGTGAAGCCGAAGTGTGTCCCGCCATGGAACATGTAGATGTTGTACATCGAGCCGGCGCTCAAGATTCCGGCCAAGCGGTGTAGTACGTCGTCGGGTTTATCTTCGGTGTTGTGCGGTTTGCCCCAGAGGTCGAACCAGCCGGGCCAGAACTCGGTGACGATCCTCGGCGCGTCCGGCTGGAGCGTGGCGAGTTGCCGCATCGTGGCGGGTAGATGCTGTTTGTCGTTCCACGTGTCGATCGTGCCATCAACGCGCTGCCAGAGTTTGTTGCAGTTCGTGATCGGAACGGTGCAGCCGTTCTCGCGCAGGTGGCGCACATTTTCCAGCAGGTAGCTGTCGTGCAGTTCATCGCTGGTGCAGAACCATTCGTTCTCGGTCTGCATCAACACGATCGGCCCGCCGCCCTCACCGCGATAACCGCTTTGCCTGGATTGCGAGACCTGTTTCGGCCACTTCGTATCCGTCGCGGGTTTGGAGGTGATCTGAAGGTCACGCACCTGCCCCATGACAGCACCGATGTAACGGGCGCTGGCTTCGAGGAACGGGCCGTTGGCGGTACGGAAGTCGATGTCTTCGATGTTGTTCAGCCACGCGGGTAGGCCGCCGAAGTCCCACTCGGCACAGATGTAAGGCCCAGGTCTCAGATAACAGAACATCCCCTCTTCGCCGACGATCTTGATAAACGCTCGCAGGTCACGGTCGCCGGCAAAGTCGAACACGCCGGGCTCGGTTTCGTGTACGTTCCAGAAGACATAAGTCTCGATGCAGTTGCACCCCGCCTGCTTCGCTGCGCGGATGCGTTTGCGCCAGAGCTGGTGGGGCGTGCGCGGGTAATGGATCGCGGCGCTGATAAGCCAGATGCGCCTGCCGTCGATCGAAAAACTCTGATGATCGTATGTGATATTGGCCATGGTCGGATTACCCGATCAGTCGGCATCACTCCCGGCTGTGATGAATCGTCAAAAACTTATTCAGAGGTCACTTCTGACCAGGGGTGCTCGATAACCGCTTCAAACGGGATCAGCACAAATTGCGCCAGCCCGATGAACGGCTGCGTAACCAAGTCCCGGGTGTTTTCGGCACTGTAGTTCTCGGCGGTCGCACCACGTAGCGCTTCCTGGATCTGCCAGACCGGGTCCGGTGCGTGCAGCGGACTGACCTCGTCTTCACCCATGGGGACCGAACCCATGTATGTCGGATTATGCGTGACCGCGCCGTCTGCCGGGGCGATCTCGACCACGGGCCAGTCCGAGCGATCCATGCTGATGGGGTCGCCGATCGAGATTCTTGTGTTGTTATGGTCCATCTCGCTTGCCGGTTCGTCGGCAGCAGGTTCGCCAGCCATGGATTCGTCGGTAACGGGTTCACTCACCGCCGCATCCACAGCCGTCATATCCGCCTGATCCTCGGCAGGCAGTTCACCTTCAGCGGCGATGGCGGGGGCCGTAGTCAGCATCAGGGCCAGTGACGCGGTCAGCAAAAGCCTGTGATGTAATATGATATTCATGATCGATTCCTTCGATATAGCGTTGCTTAACTATAGCAGCCATGACTAAGGTCGGGAAACACTGGATTTATTAATCACAATATCACTTTTTCTGTCTAGTCTATAATCCACGATATGAAACCTCTCGTTATCATCTGCTCTTTGAATCCGTCGAGCCGATCCGCCTTGTTGGCTGAACATGCCGTGGACGTCCTGAAACAGTCTGCGCCTGACACGCGGCTGGTGGACCTGCGTCAGACGGCATTGCCGATGTGTGACGGCGGGGCGTCGTATCAGCACGAGAACATCGCGCCGCTGGCGGCCATGATCTCCGAAGCGCCGCTGATCCTCATGGCGGTCCCGATCTATAATTACGATGTCAACGCCGCGGCCAAGAACCTGATCGAACTGACCGGCCGGGCCTGGACCAACAAGGTCGTGGGCTTCATCTGCACGGCAGGGGGGCAGGGCAGCTACATGTCCATCATGCCGCTTGCCAACAGCCTGATGCTGGACTTCCGCTGCCTGATCGTGCCCCGGTTTGTCTATGCGACAGGCGACCACTTTGAAGAAGATAGGCCCGCCGACGAGCAGGTGCTGTTGCGGACGAAGGAATTGTGCGAATCAGCGCTGCATCTGGCGCAGGCCATCCAGAATCAGCGTGGACAGGTCTGACCAGAAATTCAGTGTTTGATGGTTATAGCCGCCTTGGGCTGCATGAGGGGTTTCGCGGGAACGATGGTGTTTTCTCGCTTCCTGTCCTGTGCCTGACTTTTCAGGTTGTTCCAATCGAGTAACACCCACAACCAGATCAGGGGCCCCAGCATTTCGAGGAACTCTTCGATGTTGGTCCCGATGACGAAGGGGTAGTACGCTCGATCTCGCCGCCAGTCATCGGGGACGAAGCTCTGGTTGGTATCTACGGTATCTGCCGGATCAATCCCCAGATGGCTTTCTGCTTTGACGCGTTGGGTGGAGTTGAAGCTTTCCATGCCGACCGCGCCGCCGAGATAGATCACGATCCCCAGGCACATGCCGATGACAAACTTCTTGCGGGTGCGCCATAACCGCCACATGACGACACCGGTGATTAATAACGCCGGCGGTAACCAGATCACGGCCCAACGGGCATGATGCATCAGGCCTTCGACGTGGATCTTGCCGCCAAGGCGTTCGTGCAGCATGCAGGTTTCATCGATCGAAAGAAACACGAAGCCTGCCGCCAGCGTGAGTAAGGCCAATCGTTCGCTCCGACTGGCATCAGATTGCAAGAGGCAGATCAATCCGGTCAGTGCCCCCAGTCCCGCGAGCACCGTTGCCGACCACCATGTGCCCAGGCTCATTTCCCGGTTCAGACTGAATAAGACCAGGGCCGTGCCTGAGCCCGGCATGTGTTCGATCCACATGACGTGGGCTATCAGACTCAGGATGGTGACCAATATCGTGCAGCCGGCCATGAAGACCACAGCGCGCAGCCGGTACTTCTGAAACAATGTTTGAAAGTCGTTAACGGCCACTCATACAACCCTGTTGTTAACTGTGTTAAGTCGGCTACTGCTGATTGCAGGTTGAGTTGGATCAAACAATTAAAACTAATGTTAAGAAGTTGTGAGTTTGAGTCAACGGGAATTTAACAATTGAAAAGTGGTGAATTGAGAACCATTCTTTGTCAGATTTATTAGTAGTTTTACAGTTTTTTGTCCCGGTCTTTGCACTTTGATCAACACGATCGATCACCTTGTGAACATCCGCAGAGTTGCAGCGCGCGATTGGTGTGGAGTGAACCCGACTCTCGCAAGAAGCCGGGGCTTTGGGAGGGACGGATACCTGTTGTGTCTGGACGGTTCGCCCTGTGCGTACTGAGCCCGATCAGGCGACCTCTACGGCTTGTGAGGAGTGCTGGGCAGTGGTACAATCCTTCGTTTCGCCTCGTTTCGTGGAGCCATAACGGTGCAAGACGCCATTAACAAAGCCGCCTCGCTGGTCGAGGCCCATCAATACATCCGCCGGTTCGCCGGCAAAGCCATCGTAGTGAAGGTCGGCGGGTCGATCATGGACCAGCCTGACGACCTGCAGAGCGTGGTCAGCGATATCTGCTTCATGTCCGCGGTCGGCATGCGCCCGATCATCGTGCACGGCGGGGGCAAAGGCATCACCGAGGCCATGAAAGAGGCCGGGCTTGAGGCTCAGTTCGTGCAGGGTCGTCGCTATACCGATGAGCGGACACTGGCGATTGCTGAGCATGTATTGGTCAACACGATCAACAAGCAGATTGCCGGCTACATCAGAGAACTCGGTCACAAGCCGATGCCGTTGCACAGCCTCGCGAGTTGTGCCGTGTTCGGTAAGCGCCTGTTCCTCAACGGCGAGGAAGGGCGGAAGATTGATATCGGCTTCGTCGGTGAGGTCGAATGGGTCAACGCCGACATCCTCGGAGCCGTGACCGAAGCGAACTATATCCCGGTGATCGCCCCGATCGCGCGCGATTCCTCGGGCAGCAAGCTCAACGTCAACGCCGACAGCGTCGCCGGATACGTCGCCGCCGCGGTCAAGGCAGAAAAACTCATCCTGATCTCCGATACCCACGGCATCCGCCTGTCCGACGATCCGGACGATCTGGCCAGCACCCTGACAAAATCCGAGATCGAGAAACTCGTTGACGAAGGTGTGATCCAGGCCGGCATGCTGCCGAAGGTCGAATCCAGTTTCATCGCGTTGGCCGGAGGCGTCTCCAAAGCCCACATCATCGACGGCCGCATCAAGCACTCGTCGCTGCTGGAGGTCTACACGGGCAAGGGAATCGGGACGGAAATCGTTTTGTGAATGTAGAATCTTCGATGTTCAATGTTCAATCTGGGGAACATCATGAACCGTAAGGAATTAGAGAGTCGTACTAAACAGCTTGCCTTGCGTGTTTTCAAGTTGGTTGACGCCCTGCCCAAGACACCACCGGGTCGTACTATTGCGGGGCAGATAGCAAGGTGTGCCTCATCGATAGGAGCAAACTACCGGGCTTCAGGGAAGGCTAGGTCGAGACGTGAATTTGAAGCTAAGCTTGGTATTGCTGAGGAAGAAGCGGATGAAACATGCTACTGGTTGGAGTTGATTATCGAGGGTGGCATCCTTAGGCCGGGGATGGTGCAACCGCTACTGAATGAATCAAAAGAAATTACTGCCATTATTACTGCCGCGCGTAAAACCGCTCGTATGAATTTGCGGCAACAGAAGAGTAGACCGATTGAACCTTGAACATCGAAGATTGAACATCAATGCAACATTTTCTATCTATCGCTGATGCCACCACCGAGGAACTCAAGCACATGCTGCAGGTCGCCAAGACGCTGCGGGATGAACGCGATGCGGGTAAGGCCAACAAGCCTGTGCTGGCTGGCCAGACGCTTGCGATGCTGTTTGAGAAACCGAGTCTGCGCACGCGCGTCAGTTTCGAGCAGGCGATGATCGAGCTTGGCGGGCATTCGATCGTGATGGGCCAGGAGGTCGGTCTGGGTAAGCGGGAAGCGGTCAGCGATGTCGCCAAAGTACTCGGCGGGATGGTGCACGGCGTGGCGGCACGAGTTTTCGAGCACCAGAAACTGATCGACATGGCTGAGTACGCCGGCGTGCCGGTCGTCAACATGCTCAGCGATGAATCGCACCCCTGTCAGGCGCTGGCCGACATCATGACGCTACAGGATGAATACGGCATGGACCTGAATGGGCGAAGCGTCGCATTCGTCGGTGACGGCAACAACGTCGCACGCAGCGTCGCGATCCTCTGCGGCAAGCTGGGTGTACGCTTCGTCCTGGCGAGTCCCGAAGGTTACGCATTCACGAAGGACGCCCGCAAGGCGATCATGAACGACGCCCCCGAACTCGATCTGATGATCACTGAGAATCCGATCGAAGCGGTCAAGGGTGTCGACGCGGTCTTTACTGATACCTTCACGTCCATGGGCCAGGAAGCTGAAAAGCAGGCACGGGAGCAGGCGTTCAAAGGCTATCAAGTTAATGACGGGCTGCTCTCGCACGCGGCCGACCACGCGATCGTTCTTCACTGCCTGCCGGCCTATCGCGGTGTTGAGATCACCGACGAAGTGATGGACGGCCCGCGCAGCCGCGTCTTCCCCGAGGCCCACAATCGGCTGCACGCTCAGAAGGGTATGCTCGCTGTTCTGATGGGCGGGATGTGAGTTGGAAAGCCATTAGCGGTTAGCCGTTAGCCATTAGCTGGTGGCTGAGCGCTTATGGTCCGCCTGCATTTGGCTGCTATTATTTCGTGGGTTCTGTTGTTATTCCCTGTGTTTGACCGATCTTAAGATTGTTTGTTTACGATCAGAAGTCATAAATTCCTCCCATGCCCAGTCAGCCGTCACAACCCGATTCTAAACCCGGGTTGGACCCGTCGCATCTGTTGCTGATCGTGGTCGGTGCGCACCTGCGTGCCGAGGATGCGGATCGGCCGTTGGCTTATCGCCTGCGCGACCACATCAATGAGTGGGTCGACCGACACCGCCAGAGTTTGAGCACGCCGATCAAGCCGGTGGTGTGTACGGATATCTGGTACCTGAACCATACGGTCCTGCATGCTCGGCCGACGGTCAGCATCGGCGGGCCAGGCGTGAACGCGTTGTCCTCCCACTTTGCACGCAGCATTGCGGGTAAAAGTGATGATGAGCAGCAGGTGGTCTTGCAGATCGATCCGGAATTCACCGATCTTCGCGTCAGCATCTGGGGCACGAATCACGACCTGACCATCAAGGGGGTCGACCTGTTTCTCAGTGACTACCTGGAAGCATTCTTACGCGCGGTAGCGACCCAGGTCGAGCCCGAATCCTAGAGAGGCTCGTATTTGACGAAAATCTAGCCGATATTTGCAATCGTCTGACCGTGGTCCAATAATGTAATCCAATGCATGTAACGACCTTAGAAGCGGGTGACGCCCGTCAGGAAAAGCAAGTCGCCCAGCAGGCATCCGAGGTGCTGCGTGCCGGGGGACTAGTCATATTTCCCACGGAAACGGTCTACGGCGTCGCGGCGTCTGCGCTCAGCGAGCGGGGCGTCAATCGCCTGTGCACTTTGAAGCAAGCCGATGCATCGCGTGCTTTTACGGTCCATATCCCCAGCCCGGCAGCGATCGATCGTTTTGCCGACCTTAGTACCGGAGCGGCCAAACGTCTTGCGACCAAGGCCATGCCCGGCCCGATTACGCTTCTAGTCGAGGTTGGGCCCGATCAGAGGCGGCAGAAACTCGCAGCGTTGGGGCTGACTGAAGATCAGAGCGACCGGATCTACCATGATGGTGTGGTCGGTTTGCGTTGTCCGGATCATGCGCTGGGTCGACTTGTGCTGGATGCCGGCGGAGACGCGGTGATTGCGACCAGTGCGAACCTGCCCGGCGAGCGACCGCCCGTGGATGTACAGCAGGCGGCCGACGCGATCGGCCAGCACGTCGACCTGATCGTCGATGGCGGGCACTGCAAATACGCCAAGCCCTCCACGATCGTGAAGATCAGTGGCAGCGGCAGCGAACAAAAATGGCAATTACTACGAGAAGGGGTATATGACGAGCGATATATCCGGAAACTCGTGCGTTACACACTCTTGATGGTATGCACCGGAAATACGTGTCGCTCCCCCATGGCTGAGGGCATCGCCAAACAGTTAATCGCCGAGCAACTCGGGGTTGATCCCGCTTCACTTGCGGATGCTGAACTCAACGTAAAATCAGCCGGGGTATATGCTTATAGTGGAAGTCCCGCTTCGCCTGAGGCGGTTCGAGCACTTGCGCAGCTGGGGATCGATATCCAAAACCATCAATCCACCACTCTGACCCGTGAACTTATCGATGAGGCTGATGTAATATATGGCATGACCGCTGGGCACTTGGAAGCAGTGCTGGCGATATCGCCCGGGGCGACCGGCAAGACTTTCCGTCTTGATCCGGACGCCGATGTGATGGACCCGATTGGTGCCGATGATTCGGTGTATCGGTCGACAGCCGAGGCTATCCGTCGTGCATTCGTACGAAGGTTGAAGGAGTTGCCTTTATGAAAATCGCTATAGGAGCAGACCACCGAGGAGCCGATGCGCTTCGAAGTATTTCCGAAACGCTGACAGCCAACCGGCACATCCCGTTGCCGCTTGGGGTCTGCCACGATCGTTCATGCGATTACCCGGATATGGCTTACCCGGTGGCCCACGCGGTCGCAACGGGCAAGGCCGACATGGGCGTTCTCGTTTGCGGCTCAGGCATCGGCATGTCGATCGCTGCGAACAAGGTCAAAGGCATCCGGGCGGCACTGGTTCACGATGAGATCGGCGCCGAGGTTTCACGTCGGCACAACGACGCCAACGTCATCTGCATCCCCGCCGACATGATCGGGATTAGGGGCGTCGAGCAGATCATCCTGACCTGGCTGCGTACCGAGTTTGAAGGCGGGCGCCACGAGCGCCGCGTACAGAAGATCAAGGCTATTGAAGCCGGGATGGACCCGTCCACGCTTAAGATGGATCGGGCCGCCGCCGTAGGCGAATAAACGCATACCACGACTGGGGACTTCCACGGAGCTGACATGCCTGAGCACCATCAGCGGGTCGTGCTGGACGGGATCGACTGGCGAGAGACGCTGCCGTTTCTCAGAATTTTCCGAGCTTTCAGCATGGCCTTATGGCCGCACAGGCTCTTGCTGTCGCTGCTGCTTGTATTGCTGTTGTATCTTGGCGGTACGGCCATGGACTTCGCTTGGCAGAAAGCGGTCAACCCGCACGAACTGCAGGCCTACGAACGCTACGACGCGCAGCGCTACGCCGAATGGCTCCAACAGGTCGGCACCGATGGCAGGACCGACTACATCTTTGAAACCCTGGTCAAGCAGCAGGTCGCCGCGTTTGAACGGCTGATTGTCTCCGCGACCAACCTTGACTTCGGCCTTTCAGACCTGGCAGCGGGGATGGGCGCTGACAGTGGGGGCGTCATCGGCGCACTGGCCGACATGGCCGTGAAGATCCCCGGTTGGCTTTACGCAACGCATCCCGGATTCCTGATCATCTACCTGCTGTACGCCTTTGCGCTCACGACCCTCATCGGTACAGCTATCAGCCGCCTTGCCGCGCTGGATGCATGCCGGTCCGAGCACATCTCTGCTTTCGTCGCCCTGCGATTCGCATTATCCCATTGGGTGCAGGCTATGCTCGTGTGGTTGATACCACTGGGTATCGTTGTAATTATCAAGCTCGTGCTCGCACTGGCGGGGCTCATCTTCTTCAACCTGCCGGGACTCAATATCCTGGGCGGAGTGCTTTACGGCTTGTTCCTGATCCTGGGGTTCTTTGCCGCGATCTTCCTGATCGGTCTGGCATTGGGGATGCATATCCTGATCCCGGCGATTTCCGTGGAAGCCACCGACGCCTTCGAGGTGCTGGGAAGAGCATTCAACTACGTACTCGGACGCTTCTGGCGGTACCTGTTCTACACCGCCACGATGATCGTTTACGGGGCGCTTACTTACCTGATGATTGGCCTGATTGTCTTCAGCACCATCTGGATGACTCGCAGTTGCCTGTCCATGGGTGTGCTCGAAGCGGCGGATGGCTCCACCCGGCTCGATGCCGTCATGCCCGACCCCGCGTGGGGTGAGTTACTTGCTGAATCCGACTGGGATCAACTCAACCGTACGGAAACCATCACCGCCGCGATCGTCATGGTCTGGAACCGCCTGTTGATCGCGATATTGCCCGCCTTTGCCATCAGCTACTACTTCAATGCACACGTCTGGATCTACCTGCTGCTGCGTCGATCAGCCGACCTTGTTGAATTCGACGAGGTTTACACCGAGCCCGATCCGGATGAACTGCCGCCGCCTGCGCATGAGAAGATCGAGCCCGAAGCCGAATGACCGCGCAGGCTCATTGCGCCGCTTTCATTGACACCCGTTCCGGCATCGTCTTAGTATGTCCCCATGCCTAAGCTACAGCGTATTGCAGCCGTTTTCAGCCTGATCCTTGCCGTGCTATGCGTGGCTGGTTGTGGCGAAGAGTCGCCGCCGTTGCCCGATACCGAACAATCAACGCAGCCGCAAGGCCCGCGCATCGTCACGATAGCCCCGGCATTAAGCCAGATGCTCGTGGACCTGGGGCTGGGTGATTCGATCGTCGGCGTAGCTGAACATGACTTTGCGGCTCCCAAGGGCTTGCCTGTTGTCGGCAACTACAACGCGGTGAACACCGAGCTGCTGCTGTCCACGCAACCAACGCATGTCCTGATGATGACCGGGCCGGATGGGCCGCCGGCCAGTGTTAAACGATTGGCCGAGTTAGGCCAGTTTGATCTGTATACCTTCCCGTTTCCTCTAAGTATTCAGGACATCCAGAAGACTCTCTACGATCAATCACCGGATGCAGACCCAAGTCTGGCAACCAGCCTGGGTATCAACGAAAAAGCCATGCAGTTGAAGATGCGGTTGCTGCGTCAATTGGCTGCGATAAGCAGTCTTACCGCGGCCGAGGATGCTCCAAGTGTGTTGCTTGTGCTGGGGACCGATCCGGTGATGGCGTCGGGGCCCGACACCGTGCACGACGAGCTGCTTGGTTTTGCTGGTGGATTCAATGCCGCCGCCGACGCCACTGTCACCGCGCCGGAATATGACCGTGAAGCATTGATTGCACTTGCGCCGCAGGTCATCCTCCTGCTTGATCCCAACAGCCCGGACCTGGCCGAGGGTGACGCCAGACTCGCCGCGTTTGAAGGCCTGCCGATTCCTGCGATCGAGCACGGTCGTGTCTATGTCCTCAACGATCCGCTTGTCCTGCTGCCCAGCACGTCAATCGGCTCGGTATGTGCGGATATGGCCAAAGCGATCCACCCGAACCTCAGCAAAGAAATCGATCAAGTGCTGGCTGAGCAGGACGCGCCATTGCCATGATTCAGCCGGCCTCCCCTGCACCATCCAATCAGTCTAAGCGGATTACCATCGCGCTGATCGTGATCGGCCTGATTTTGCTGGCTGCGATCACTGCACGCCTGCTGATAGGTTCGGCATCGCTGGGCTGGCCCACCGGTGAGAACGCCTCATTCATCAGAAGCGACCGCATCGGACGCATGCTGCTGGGCCTGATCGTCGGGGTCGCGCTATCCGTCAGTGGTGTATCGCTTCAGTCGCTGCTGCGCAATCCGCTCGCCGAACCCTACATCCTCGGGCTGTCGACCGGCGCCGGCGCGGGGATCATGGTCCAGTCGTACCTGTTCTTCCTGATTACGGGCAAAGTTGCGGTGGGCACCAACGCCGGTGGGGCGGTCATCGGGGCGATGCTGACGATGTTGATCGTGTTTTTAGCCGGGCGACGCAAAGGCGTCATCGACCCGCTCGGCCTGCTACTGACCGGCGTCGTGCTCTCGACCATCTGCGGCGCACTGATCCTGATGATGAATTACTTGGTCGGCCCCGGCGGCATCCGCGACAACATCGCGCGATGGATGATGGGCAATCTGGATGCAGGTATCGATATGCGTGTGACCTGGACCATCGCGGCCGTCACAGCAGCGGGATGGATATTGCTGCTTATGCAATCCCGTGCGATGGATGTGGCTTCAAGCTCGGATTCAGAAGCGATGAGCCTTGGTGTGAACCTGCCTCGTCTGCGCATGATGTTGTTCGCTACGTCGGGGTTACTCGCTGCCGGTGCGGTTGTGCTGGCGGGCCCGATCGCTTTCGTCGGCCTGATCTGCCCGCACATCGCACGTTTAGCGGTCGGACCGCGTCATGGGCCATTGTTGATCGGCTCGGCCATGCTGGGCGGCGCTCTGGTCATCACCGCCGACACCGCCAGCGCCGCACTCAACCTCTGGCAAGGCATCGGCCTGATGCCCATCGGCATCTTCACCGCCATCGTCGGCGGCCCGGTGTTCTTGTGGATGCTCCACCCGCAGTTGGGTAAAGGCGACGCGTGATTCTGCGAAGAGGATTAGCCACGAAAAGGCACAGAACACACAAAATGGCTGGTTCAATCAGGCTTCCGGACTTCAGTATTCATCTGTACCTCCATAGCCGGGAAATGTAAGAGAAAAACATGAATTCTACGGTCTGATTTACCTAGCCCTTTTGTGCCTTTTTGTGGCTTTTCTTTTACAATCCCGCCTGCCGAAAGGAGCTTAGCCATCGAACACTTTGCCGATCGTTTTTTGAAAGCAGCCGAAGCCAAGGGCGCACCGGTATGTGTCGGGTTGGACCCGGTCATCGAACGCCTGCCCGACGCGGTGGCCGGCAGTGATCCGGTCCATCGCATTGAATCGTGGTGCAAAGACCTCGTCGATGCAGTCGCCGACTACGTTCCCGCGGTTAAGCCGCAACTTGCCTGTTTCGAGCGTTATGGTTCGACAGGGTATGCGGTCTACGAACGCGTCGTAGATCACGCTAAGTCACTCGGCCTGATCGTGATCGCTGATGCCAAACGTGGCGACATCGGTCTAAGCTCCGCTCATTACGCCGCCGGGTTGCTCGCCGGCAACCACGCCGCCGACGCCTTGACCGTCAACGCCTACCTCGGCGCGGACGGCCTCGAACCCTTCGCCGACGCCGCTACCTCCACCGGCACGGGTCTGTTCGCCCTGGTCCGCACCAGCAACCCCGGCGGCGATGCGCTGCAGTCGCTACTTCTCTCCGATAAACGCACCGTCAGCGACGCCGTCGCAGGGATCGTTGCTGAACTAGGCAAATGCAAGCCCGGCTACGTTGGCGCCTCCGGCTACAGCCTCCTCGGCGCAGTCGTCGGCGCAACCAAACCGCAAGACGCGGCCACACTACGCCAGCGCATGCCCCAACAGATCTTCCTCGTCCCCGGCTTCGGCGCCCAAGGCGGCGGCGCTGAAGATGTCAAAGCCAGCTTCAAATCCGACGGCACCGGCGCGATCATCACCGCGAGTCGATCGGTGATCTACGCGCACGAGAAGATGTCAGTAACAGACTGGAAAACCGCTGTCGCGGATGCGGCGAAAGACTTTAATCAGCAGATTATGCGTATATTGGGGGGGTGAGATCGGCCACAGAGGTTACGGGCGTTTATATGCCTTACTCTCTTATTGGAATCGAACACCATGCATAAGCTACTTTTGTGCCTCATGTTTTTTGCTCTTGTTGCATCGGGTGCGGGGTGCATGTGGGTGCCACCACCCCGATATTCGAATACACGTGACAAGGCAGTACCATCAAAACCGATTCACTGGGTGACAGACTTTATCCCCGGGCAAGTCTATGAACTTCAGAAGTCAATGATCTTAGTACGGGACAGAGCATATGTAGCCGACTACAACATCGTCAGGATAGGAGATTATTCTAATTCACATTATGGTGCCCCCCAATACCTGGATGAATACCTCCGAAAGGGTCCCAAGGCATGGCCCAAAACAATAGCCATTCTGAAGCCCGGTACGCTCATACGATATGAGGAAACCCGTAAATACGACGGCGGGGTCGTGTTCGGCTCTATGGGCGTTCCGGTCGGTCGACTTGTTTCTGACGAATTTAATGATGTGGGGCCGATATGCATGATCAGGCTTTCTAAGCCAAGATCTAGCCACCCCACCAATGCGCAAGATGTTGATCCCGAGTATCTCAAACCCCTGGATGAAGTGCCGCCGGGATCACGAATTCGCATAACTCCCGCGGATGACGAGCCCGTGAACTGGTGTACCGACTATGTTCCGGGGCAAATCTATGAGTTGCAAAACAGGCGTGCAGTTGTACTTCGCAAGAAGACACCTTTCGGGATCGAATACATCATTGATTATCGGCACCCCTTAACCAGTGCCGTTGCAGATCCAGCCATGCTTGAGGAATACCGCCGGGTTGGCTCGAAAGCTTGGAAGTGGCGCAAGATCGTAGCATTACTCGAAGTCGGTACGCAGCTGCGATACGAAGAAACACGCTCATACCACGGGGGCCCGATTACATTGGACAGTTTGGGTATACCTATCGCCCATCTAGTCGGGGACGAGTACGATGAGATTGGCCCAATTGATATTTCAATTATATCAGAGTGCAGTAATTACTCTCGCCCGGGGGCACTTGCATACGATGTTGACTCATACTACCTCAAACCGATGCGCGAATAGCATCAGTGCAACACCTGCCGGGCTGTTAATTTCACCCACAAGAAGTTAACGGGCACGGATTTGGAGACCGCCGTCGTGATATTGAGGTGTGAAACGAATATACGGATACCCGCCCCTTCGCTGCGCTCAGGACCGGCGTTGGTGTGCTATCGCACAAAATAGAATTTCCCAATCCCCAATCCCCAATCCCCAATCCCCTACACCCGAACTACCGATTCGCCATCCACTCCGTAATGGCCTTGTCATACTCACTGGTGCGTTTGAACGCAGCGGTCGCAAGCCGACGGCGTAGGGTGAAAGTGGTTGCCCCGTCGTTGCCGTCGATGTCGTTGCCGACCTGGTCGTACTGCTTGGGGTCGGTGACGCAGGTGACGTAACGGTGGTTCTTGGCGGCGCTACGGATCATGGATGGGCCGCCGATGTCGATCTGTTCGATCGCTTCGTCATCGGTTACGCCTTCCTGGGCGACGGTCTTTTCGAACGGATACAGGTTCACACAGACCAGGTCGATCGCGGTGATGCCGTGGTCGATCATGGCCTTGGCGTGTTCGGGTTTATCACGCAGCGACAGCAGCCCGCCATGCACCTTCGGGTGCAGCGTCTTGACCCGGCCGTCCATCATCTCGGGGAAGCCCGTGACTTCATTGATCGGCGTCACGTCGATGCCCGCTTCGCTAAGTGCCTTAGCGGTCCCGCCGGTGGAGATGATCGTTGCGCCGTAATTCACAAGCTTACGGGCGAAGGGGATCAGGTCGGTTTTGTCACTGACCGAAACCAGTGCTGTTTTGATCTTGACCAGGTCTGGCATAGTTTGAGCTTTGAAAAGGTTGACGTTTTACGTCCGTGTTACGTTGGCTTGTCGTTAATTAACGCTTGGGCAGCAGGCGGTGGATACGCCCGGATGGCGAGATGATCACCAGGCCGCCGTTATCCGTTACGGGGATGACCTCTTGCAGCGGCATCGTCGGAACATCAACGAGCACCCGGCCCGAACCTTCATCCACCCACTGGATGCCGGCGGGATGATGCAGCATCACCTTGTTCTGGCTATGCCCGACAATCTTGCCCTGCAATGGTGTGTGCCACATTTCATCGCCGGTATTTGCATCCAGGGCGATCAGCCCATCACCGGGTAATGGCAGATAAACGACTTGGCCGAACGTCACGGGGGCTGTTGTCAACGGCTTGGTATATCGATAGACCCACATATCTCTGCCGTTGAGCCGGTTGACCGCATAGAGCGTCTGATCCTGCGAGGCGACATAGACGCCATTGCGTGATACCGCCGGCTTTGCGGTGATCGGGCCAAATGCCCTGCCGCGATAGATCAGTTCGCCGGAAACGGCTTCCAGCGAGGCATAGATGCCCTTGCTGTCAGCGGCAAACACGTAACGTTCCGATTCAACCGGTGGCACGACAATCCCGCCGGTCAGCATGTACGCCCATTTGGCGTAACCGGTATCGATATCGTGCGCGAAGACCGTACCGTTGGCGGCGCCGTAGATCGCGTACCGATCCATCATGACCGGGCCGGTCTCGACCACGTGCGCCAGTTGTGATGTTGCCATCAGTTTGCCGTTGATCGCACCGAGGGTGAAGAAGGTCGTGTCGTTGTTGAAGTAGACGTGCTCTTCATCCCGGATCGGCGCGTAGATGCTTTCGGTATCCACCCCGACCACACGACGCCAGAGCACATCGCCGTTACGGATCGAGATGGCTGTGACCATGTTGTCAGGCGTTTCGACCGTGAACAGCGTGTCACCGAGGATCGTCGCGGAGGAGATGTTGTGATGATGCGGTACACCCAGGTCGTTGGACCATGTGACGACGTACCCGAGCTTGGCCGCGTCCTCCGGTTCGATCAGCAGGCCGGACCGGCTGCTCCTGCGTGACCAATCGCCGCAACCCGCAGCCACCAACAACATCAGGCCTAGCAGCGAGCGAACCAACAGGGTCGTTTTCATGCGTGAATCTCCGTGTCACGGGGTGAACCCAGCGGGCCCACGAAGGGCCGGGCACACCCGTGGGGCGGTGGGTTCGGGAATGTCCAGTCAGGCCACAAGTATCGACGCCACAAGCGGCAAGGTCAAGCCGATACCCCCCCGGATACTCCCGGATAGCACCCCGCCGTGCGTTCGTTACAATCGCCACGCCTCGATCCCTAATCCAGGAGCCAATCATGGCCAAGCAAGTATTGATCGTCCAAGGCGGCTGGGATGGCCACACACCCAAGGAATCCGCCGAGCTTTTCGCCTCCATCCTCCGCTCCGACGGTATGCAAGTTACCGTCAGCGACACCCTCGACAGTTATCTCAACGCCGATCTGCTGACGAAAACCGACTTGATCGTACCCCTCTGGACCATGGGCGAGATCAGTAACGAGCAGTGGCAGGGCCTCGACGCCGCCGTCCGCGCCGGCACGGGCGTCGCCGGGTTCCACGGCGGGATGGTCGACAGCTTCCGGATGAATACCGAATACCAGTGGATGACCGGCGCCCAATGGGTCAGCCACCCCGGCAACGACCAGGCCGTCTACACCGTCGATATCGTCGATCAGGCCCACGAGATCACCCACGGCCTGCCGTCCTTCGAACTCAAAAAAACCGAGCAGTACTACTGCCACTTCGATCCCGGGGTCCACATCCTCTGCACCACCACGTTCACGGGTGAGTACGGTGACGCGACGCTCTACAAGAAGGGCACCGTCATGCCCTACGCCTGGACCAAGACCTGGGCCAAGGGCCGCGTCTTCGGCGCAAGCTGGGGCCATACCTACAAAGACTTCGACGAACCGACCGCACGCGAGATCGTCCGCCGCGGTATGCACTGGGCGTGTCGGTGAATCGTTGATGTGATTGAAGCGACTGTCGCCGGTGCCGTTTACTCGGCAACGGTTTCCCATCCACGCGCACGCTCGACAGCTTTACGCCAACGTGCATGCAACGCCCCGGCACGATCCGCTGACATCCTCGGCTCAAATGTCCGATCCGCCTGCCAGTGGCTTTGCACATCCTCCAGCGATTTGTAGAAACCCGTCGCCAGTCCCGCCAGGTAGGCAGCGCCTAACGCCGTCGTTTCCAAAACGGTGGGGCGGACGACCGGTGTTTGCAGGATATCCGCCTGCATCTGTAGCAACAGGTCGTTCACCGCCGCGCCGCCATCGACGCGCAACTCCTTGATCTCGTCCCCGCGATCGGATGCCATCGCAAACACAAGGTCCGCCACCTGGAAAGCGATCCCGTCCAGCGCCGCCCGAGCGATGTGCGCATCGGTCGTGCCGCGTGTGATGCCCAGGATCGCGCCCCGTGCGTACGGGTCCCAATCCGGTGCACCTAAGCCGGTTAACGCGGGGACAAAAAACACACCGTCGCTGTCCGGCACACTTGCCGCCAGCGCCTCGATCTGCGAGGAATTGCGTATCGTTTTCAGACCGTCTCGCAACCACTGCACGATCGCACCGCCGACAAACACGCTGCCTTCCAGCGCATAGGTGGTCTGATTGTCGCACTGCCATGCAACGGTGGTGAGTAGCTGGTTTTTAGATGTGACAGGTTCGCTCCCGGTATTCATCAAGAGGAAACACCCCGTGCCGTAAGTGTTCTTGGCTAAGCCCGGCTCCGTGCAGACCTGACCCATTGTCGCCGCCTGCTGATCCCCGATGACCGAACCGATCGGCAAGCCTTTGACTTCAGACGCTGTTGTCACCTCGCCATACACCTGCGAACTCGGCCTGACATCGGGCAACATCGACCGCGGGATATTCAGTATCCTCAGAAGCTCATCATCCCATTCTTCCGTGTGGATATTGAATAGCAGCGTTCGCGAAGCGTTGGAAGCATCGGTGATGTGCAGCTTGCCGTTAGTGAGTTTGTAAACGAGCCACGAATCCACCGTGCCGAAAGCTAACTCACCCTTTCCCGCCCGCTTCCGTGCATCAGGCACGTTGTCGAGCATCCACGCGATCTTGGTCCCGGAAAAGTACGCATCCAACACCAGCCCGGTCTTATCACGGAACGTCTCTGCCAGTCCATCCGCCTTGAGACGATCGCAGTGCGGCGCGGTACGCCGATCCTGCCAGACGATCGCGTTGCAAATCGGTTTACCTGTCTTGCGGTCCCAGACGATGGTCGTTTCACGCTGATTCGTGATCCCGATGCAGGCGATATCCGCTGCACGTACGTCTTTCTGAGCAAGCACCTCCGCGATCACACCCGCCTGACTCGACCATATCTCGTTCGCATCGTGCTCCACCCATCCGGGCTTAGGGAAGATCTGTCGGAAGGGGCGCTGCGCCACCGACACCATCGATCCGTTCTCATCGAACACGATCGCACGTGAGCTGGTCGTGCCCTGATCCAGCGAGAGGATGAAACCCATTACCCGGTTCCTTATTCAGAAGGGACTGTCCTTGAGTTTTCCCAGTGATTGTAAGCTATCCATACTCACACACGTGAACTCGTTTTACTGAATGAAAAAGACCGCGTCCAGCAAGACGCGGCCTTTTGCTATTCATGGGTGTATTGGGTGCATTCACGCCGTTGCCAGCGATTCTCGCTTCGTGCCGATCAGTTCAAGCAGCTTCTTATGCGGGTCGGCAAACTTCGCGGTGCCCTCGGCCATCAGCGTCTTCTCCAGATCATCCTGGTCGACCTTCGCATCGATGTCGTCAAGCACTTCCTTCGGCGGCATCTGATCGACCTTGCGCGAATATTTCTTGCCAAGCTCCTGCACCACATCATTGGTAGCGGGTGGGTTGGTCTGGATGTCACTGCCGGCCAGGGCTTCGACGTATTTGTCGGCCGGGTCCTCAGGCTTTTTCGTGCCGGTTGAAGCAAAGATGATTTCCTGCTGCAGCTTCAATCCCTTGTCGGCCCAGAAGTCCTGGTTCTGCTGCCATAGACGTTTGACATTGACGATGCCGACCTGTCCCTGTGCCGCATCGATCAATTCCGGCACGTGTTTCTCCGTGTACACATCCACGCGCGAAACGAAGATGCTGTACACGCTCTTGAATCCGTCCAGCCCGTCCGCGCGACGTTGCGCACCGCGCCACACCGCTTCGCGTGCTTTTTTGTATTGACGCTCAGAGAAAATCAACGTCACGTTCAGCGTGATTCCTGCCGCGGCCAGTTCCTCCAACGCATCCAGCCCCGCATCCGTGGCGGGCACCTTGATCATCCGGTTCTTATGGCCCTTCGACCACTGTTTACCAAGCTCGATATACCGCTTGACACGCGTATCGTGGTCCGGCCCGAGCTGCTTGTCTTCCAACAAGGGGTCCAGCTCGAAGCTGACATAACCATCGTTGCCGTTCGTTTGCTCCCAGACCGGCAGGAACACATCCTGCGCTTGCTGCACCAGGCGATCCGTCATCAACCACGCAACTTCATCATCGTCGTGGCCGGCTTCGAAAAGCTCGGTCAGTTTGTCATCGAAGCGCCCGGTCTTGATCAGGTCTGAGACGATAATCGGATTGGAGGTCGCCCCGGTCGCGCCGATCTTGCGGTTCTTGACCGTCAGGTCCGGATCAACCGAGTCGAGCCAGAGTTTCGTGCCAGATTCAATTAGCGAGCCAAGCGGTGATGTCATCGCTGTGCCTTTCGTTTGATTTGTCCTTACGGATTCGCCCGGCATGTGTATCGGCTGAATCCGCCTGATCCGTCAGGCGCCGAAGGGCGGGTTAGCCGGCTGTCGTGACCGCCGGGGTATTGTAGCGCTGTTCTGCGCTATTCAACCACATCTGCAATTCAGCCTTGTTCATGTAGCCGACCGTGCCGGCAATAGGATTACCCTCGGCATCCAGCACCAGCAGGCTCGGGATGTTCGATACGCCGTATCGCTGGGCGAGTTCCACACTCGGCCCCTGTTCATCGGTCAGGTCCGCATAGAAGGGCACGAAGCCGGCTTCGATCGCGTCCGCGACTTTCTGGTCGGAATACACAAACGCCTTCATCTGCTTGCATGGCCCGCACCACTGCGCACCAAACACCAGCAGGATCGGCTTGTCGTTGTCCGCCGCTTCCAGCACCGCCGCGTTGTAGCTGACACGCCAGTTCACTAAGCCGTGGTCTGTCACATTCTGTTGACGCAATTGGCCGACGAACGTGATAACCGCCAGCAGCACAGCAATCACAAAAATGAAAAGCCAAACGTGATTCTTCGTGTTAGACCTGCTCTGCTCGGCAGGCATGCCGGTCGCGTTTTGGGGGGTATTCTCTGCCATGGTAAATAAGCCGGGCGGTGCTCTGTACACATATCGGTTGTTGTTATCAACAGGTATAACCACCGAACGCCTCGGATTGTTCCAAGGCCCAGATTCTTAGCCAATTGGGATCGAAAAGGGTGGGTCTCAGGCTTGAGACAGCATCACGACCACGACGATCAGCAGCATCACCACGCCGAACCAGCCGATCGCGGCCACCCAAAACAGGGGTGATTCGACCAACGGCTCGGGCTGCGGCAGCGTGACGATCTCCATCGCCCCGGCGCTCTGATCCAGGGCCGAAAGCTCAGACAGGTCGAACATCTTCCGAGCGTGCGGCGGGGCTTCACCACGGGCAACCGCTTCCAGGTCACGCAGCAGGTCGCCGGCGTTGCTGTAGCGCTGCTTACGGTCTTTGGCCATGCAGACCTCGATGATTTCCGCCAGCCCACGCGTCAGTTCGTGGTTGATGTGGTCGACCGGTGTCACGTCCGTGTTCAGGTGCTTGCGCATCACCGCCGAGGGATTCGGGCCATCGAACGGCACGCGGCCGGTCACCATGTGATAGAGCGTGCAGCCGAGGCTGTAGATGTCAGCCCGCTTGTCGACATCGACTTCGCCCTTGATCTGCTCGGGCGAGATGTAGTAGGGGGTGCCGAACGCTTTGCCGGCTTCGGCTTCCGCGGCTTCACGATCACTGACCGCACGAGCCAGACCCATGTCCGCCAGCTTCGCGACGTTGTCCACCGTCATCATGATGTTCTTGGGCTTCACATCACGGTGAACGAAACCAGCCTTATGAGCGTGCTCAAGCGCTCGAGTCACATCGATCGCGATCCGAAGCGCGTCTTCTTCCTTGTATGGCCCGTTATCTTGGATTTCCTCGAAGACGCTGCGGCCCTCGACATATTCCATGACGAAGTAGTGCGTATCGCCCGCCTGGCCCACGTCGATCGCGCCGATGATGTTCGGGTGGTTCAGCTTTGCGGCAGCCTTGCCCTCGGCATAGAAACGCTTCACGAAGTCATCATTATTCGTGTGCTTGCGGGGCAGCACTTTGATCGCGACCATGCGATCGAGGTTCAGTTGCCGTGCTTTGTAGACCGTCGCCATCGCACCGGCGCCGAGCCTTTCAAGGATCTGGTAGCCGGGGATCTGTCGCTTGCCGCTCTGCTCTTCGACTTCCGGACGCAACCGCTCGATCTGCTTCTGGGTTGCGATGCCCTCTTCGATGACGACCTGTGCGAAGCTGCGCTGATTGGGTGCTTCGTCCTCACCGACGGCACTGGACTCCAGCGATATTTCACGCTGTTTGCGCAGACAGAGTTCGATGTCTTCCTTCGTCGCCAAGCCGCGGTCCACCAGCAGCTTGCCAAGCAGTGTATCTGAGCCGGGTTGATTCGTTTCTGTCATCTTGACCAGACGAGCTGAAAGGAGCCTCGGAGCGCCACCCGCCATCCTCGCGGGTCGGTTTACCTATTGTAACGACAGTAGAATCGAGCGCAAACCCTGTCAACTTAATATTTAGTGTCGGATTCCTGAGAATATCACTATCATACCGGACCCTGCACGGGTTCAATTCCGTGGCTACAATCCCATATCTACCCTCGACGGTCCACCCAGGAATTGAACCGGATGTCCGTACTCACAACCCAGGACGACACCCTGAGAGGTCGGCTCGACGATGATCTGGCGGAAGTCAGAAAGCTGTTCGCTGCTGAACTTAAAAGCGATCTGGGGTGCGTCAATGAGCTTGTCGAGCACGCCCAACGCTACCACGGCAAGATGCTCCGGCCCATGCTGGTGCTGCTGACTGCCATGGCCATCAAGCCCGATTCTGATCGGACCAACCCGGCCCATCTCACCGCCGCCGCCGTGGTTGAAATGGTCCATATGGCCACACTTATCCACGACGATGTGCTCGACGAAGCACAGATGCGTCGCAAGGGCCAGACCATCAACCACCTGCAAGGCAACGAGGCCGCCGTCATGCTCGGCGACTACCTCATCAGCCACGCCTATCACCTATGCACCAGCCTCGGGAAAAGCAAAATAAGCCGGATGATCGCCCACGCGACCAATACCGTCTGCGAGGGCGAGCTGCTGCAACTATCCCGCCGCCATGACCTGTCGCTGGATGAAAAGACCTACTTCAAGATCATCACCCGCAAGACTGCCAGCCTCTGCGGCGCCTGTTGCCAGGTCGCCGCGGAACTCAGCGATTGTGCCCCCGATACCGCCGAGGCGCTGTACAACTACGGTGAAACCCTCGGCATTGCCTTCCAGATCATCGATGATGTGCTGGACCTGACCGGCGATCCGCAAACCGTCGGCAAGAGCCTCGGCCGGGACCTTGCCAAGGGTAAGCTCACGCTGCCGTTAATCCACGCCCTGGCGACAGGTTGTGACGAATTGCCCCCGTTGCTGCGCCAGCAGGCCGACCCAACATTATCGGAAACACAAGCACTCGAATGCTCGCAACGCGTCCGCGAGCTTCTGGATGCCTACAATTCTCTTGCGTACGCCCGAGAAAAAGCCGTTCAGCTCATCGAAAAGGCTAAATCGGGCATGATTGACCACCTGCAAGACACACCCGCCCGCATGAGCCTGCTGGAACTGGCGGATTCGGTGGTCAGCCGAAGGTTATAAATCTCCGATCCAGTAGTGGGACCCGATCTCGCAATGTAGTAGAATCAAGGGTTCTTTGCCGCGTGATCGATATGTAACTGTCGGCAATGGTAACTGTCCTGTGCTGTGAGTAGTGTCTATGGACGAAAATCGGCCTCGTATCCTGATCCTTAACGGGAAAGTCTCTCGAGAGTTCCCGATAACGGAGGAGCTGCAGCGCGTTTTCCAGGTCGATGTCTTTGATGGGATGGACGAGGCGATGGACGCCTTGCGCACCCATAACTACAACGCGGTCTTTGCCGACGTCGGGGACTTCCTGCCGCTGGAACGCGCGCTGGTCGGCGAAAAATCCAGCCTCGTACTCAACACCATCGGCGAAGGCGTCTGTATCGTCGACACCGACGGGCGGATGACATGGTCCAACCGCAAAATGCGCGGCTTCACCCCTGCCGTCTCCCAGCATGTCCGGCAGGTCTGCGTTCAAGCCTTGAGCGTCTTCTCCACACAGTCCGGCCCGCTCAGCGATACATCTCGTCCTCGCAGCAAGAAGTACACCTTCCAGGTCCAGGACAATTACTTCGAGATGATCTGCTCGCCGGTCACGACGGATGAGGGAGAAGTCCAGCAGGTCGTCGCCGTCGTCTGGGATGCCACCAGTGGCCGCCGGCTGCAAGGCAAGATCGACGCGATCGACTCCGCCGGCCGTGAGCTTTCCCGTATCGAGTCCGACGCCATCGCCAAGCTCTCGCCCAGCGAACGTCTGCGTCTGCTGCAAGAGAAGATCATCAAGTATTCCAAGAACCTGATGCGCTTCGACCACTTCGCTGTCCGCCTGCTCGACAAGCGCACCGGCAAGCTCGAAGTGGTCATCGCTGAGGGACTGCCCTCCGAGGCGCTGGAAATCGATCTCTACGCCCAGCCGGAAGGCAACGGCATCTCCGGCTACGTCGCCACGACCGGCCGCAGCTACATCTGCCACGACACCGAAAAAGACCCACGCTACGTACTGGGCCTGCGCCACTGCAAGAGCTCACTGACCGTGCCGCTGAAAGTCTTGGACAAGGTCGTCGGCGTCTACAACATCGAATCCGAATCGGTCGGTGCGTTCAACGAAGACGACCGCCAGTTCGCGGAAATCTTCGGCCGATACGTCGGCATGGCCCTGAACATCCTCAACCTCCTGGTCACCGAGCGCTGCACCACCAGCGGGCAGATCACCGAGAGCGTCGTTCAGGAAATGGCCCACCCGATGGCCGAAATCGTCTCCGAAGCCCAGTCGCTTATCGAGGAATACATCGGCGACGACAACATGCGAGGCCGGCTCAACCGCATCATCGAGCATGTCGAGTCCATCCGCGAGTCCGTCAAGCACGTCGCCGCCGGACCCAACGTCGTGCTTGGCTCAAGGGAACCCGACCTCGGGGCGACCGACCCGGGGCTCAAGGGCAAGCGTATTCTCGTGGCCGATGATGAATCCAACATCCGCACCGCGATCCGCGATGTACTCACCAAGGCCGGCTGCAAGGTCGAGATGTGTAAGGACGGCTACGAAAGCTGCACCTGCCTGGAGCAGGACAACTACGATCTGGTCATCTCCGACATCAAGATGCCTTACCGCAACGGCTACGAAATCTTCGCCGCCGCACGCCGCCGCCGTGAAGACCTGCCCGTTATCCTCATGACCGGCTTCGGCTACGACCCGCATCACTCGATCGTCCGTGCAAGCCAGGACGGTTTGTCCAGCGTGATGTTCAAACCCTTCAAGGTTGAACAGCTTCTTGAAGAAGTGCACAAAGCCCTGGGGTTGACGCTGCCCAAACCCGCTGACAATCCCACCGAACAACCGCAGGCCTGATCGAATCCCATGCCCCCAGGCCGAAACAAACGCCCCGTTAACGCAAGAGCCGCCGCCGCCGTTTCCCTCATAAACGCGGCGAAACGCTTCCCCGATCTGCCCGCGATCCAGCTCGACGTCCTGGGCCTCGACCCGCGCGACGCCGCGCTGGCGACCGCCATCCATCGCACGGTCTTGCAGCGCTGGATCACGCTTGAATACCTGCTGAATCGCGAGCTGGAAAAACCGATCCACACGCTCGAGCCCTCGATGCAGGCCGTGCTGCTGACCGGCGGGGCGCAGTTGCTGTTCATGCACCGTTTGCCGACGCACGCCGTGGTCGACGAGCAGGTCAATCTGGCTCGTGAGTTAGTACGCCCCGGCGCGGCGGGGATGGTTAATGCCGTCTTGCGCCGCGTAGCGGAGATGGTCAAGGCTGTCGAAGAAGACACGCCCTGGAAGCCCGCGCGGGATCGGTTGCCGCTCAATGATGGATGCGTGCTGCTCAATGGCGATCTGCTTCCACCTATCGAGCAGGCGTCGCGTTACCTTGCCGTCGCCACCAGCCATCCCCGCACTATCATCAACCGCTGGATGCAGCCCCACGGCAAGCAGCGCGTCGCCGACTTCTGCAAGCACGGCATCGAAACGCCCCCGACCATCGTCGCCGTCGAAGAGGGCTTTAAGCCCGAAACCACCGAGCATTACCAGCCACACGAAACACCGGGATTCCTCGTCTGGCAAGCGGATCAAAAAGAGCTTCGAGCGTTTCTCGATCAACACCCGCAGCGCCGCGTGCAGGACCCGGCCTCCTCGCTACCCGTAAAGTCCGCCGCGAAGCTGACCGTGAATCGCGTGCTCGACTTCTGTGCAGGTCGGGGCACCAAGACGCGCCAAATCGCCGCGATGTTCCCCGATGCCACGATCGCCGCGACCGATGTTGACAACGAACGCCGTGCTGCCCTCCAACGTGCGACCAAGGCCTGTAAGAACGTCATCGTCGTCGGCCCGGACGCTGAACCGCGCGAGAAGATCGACCTGCTGCTATTGGACGTTCCGTGCTCAAATACTGCGGTTCTCGCGCGTCGCCCCGAAGCACGTTACCGCTTCGATACCAAATCACTCAACACGCTCGTGCAACTGCAACGCGACATCCTACGCCAGACACTGGACTGGGTCGCGCCCGGCGGCGTCGTGCTCTACAGCACCTGCAGTCTGGAGAAAGAAGAAAACAACGATCAAGCCAACTGGATCAGCCACCGTGTCCGCGGCAAAATCGAATACGAACACCAAGCCTGGCCCAGTGGTAGGGGGGCAACGTACCAGGACGGCGGCTACCACGCCCTGATACGTCTGCCCGGCTAATCGCTGTAATTAACGTGCTTTTCAACCAGCCGCGGACCTAACAGACGCGCCCATTTAGCCGCGAGCTGCCAGCTCGCGCGCTGAGGTCGATGCGGCCTTCACTTACTTCACCGGTCTTACCAGCACCTTCAAACGCTTGACTTCATACCGATCGCCCGACTTTGAAAACGTCCAGTCCGGGTGGCCGTCGGGATTGGTTCCGATGCCGATGTCCGGCGTGCTGTTTTTCCAGTTGTTAACTGCAAACACGGTCGCTTTCGGATCGATCACATGCACCTGCATGCAGCCGTAACCGTTCTGCTTGCTATTGCTGATCTGGTCGCCGTTGTCAAAGTCAGACTCGGACGCACCGGGGACATTAGCGCTGTTTGAGGCGCTGTAATTGTTCGGCCAGAACTCGATGTTGCCGTTCACGCCGGAATTGTTCGGCACGCTGCGCACATTCGACGCAACAACCAGGCTGCTGACGCCTTGCTGAAACTCAGCGCCCAAGCCAAACACCGGCACGCCGATCAGCTTCAGGTCATCCGTGAATGCATCCATCGAGACATACGCCCATTGCATGTTCTCACCGTCAATACTCAATTCGATGTAATAGGCGATGCGGTCGAACTTCTTGCCCAATGATTGGCTGTTGTCGATGTCATACTCGATCTGCGATCCAAGTTTTTTCAGATCAAGCTCGTAGATCAGTTCATAATCCTTGCTCTCCGGCACGTTCAAAGAGAGAAAGTCCAGCTTCGGCGGTTCACCGGCGCGGAAGGGCGAGGTCGGCAATCCGACACTGTTGACCAGGTTCGGCACCGCCAGCTTGTGCCAGGCAAAACGCACCGCAACAGGCTTTTCGATCCCTTCAGCCGTCACAGCTACCGTGTCCTTCGATACGACTTCCGCCTTCGCCTGCGTCCACGGCTGTGCTTCACCGGCCAGCTCGAACCAGTTCAAGGATTCACCATCGCGCGACTTTAAACCGTCTGCCGCGTTATCGAATGTGATCAGCAGCTTGTTGCCTTCAATGCGCATCGATTTGTAGCGCGGCCCGCTGTCGATGATTCCCTTTCGGCCGTAGTCGCGCTTCAACGCCATGTTCGCCAGCCGGGCCCCGACGTCCTGCTTGTTACGCGGGTGGATGTCTTCGAGGTTGGCGATGTCGTTGACCACCACCATGCCCGTGTTGTCGATTTCTTTCTCGATCGCTTCTTGTGCTTCCCAGAGCCGTGCAAGCACCTGCGGATTTTCATTGCCATACCGGTAAGGTGCGATCTGCACGAAGTAGTAGGGGAGGTCCGGATTCTCCCACACCTGCCGCCAACCCAGCAGTAATGCACGTGTTTTTTCCAGGTACATCATGCCATCGGCGCGGTTCGCTTCGCCCTGGTACCAGATCGAGCCGCGGATCGTGTAAGGCGTGAACGGGTCCATCATCCCCCGGTACAAAGTCGTCGGGTCTTGCCGATCGGTATAGGGAACAAACTGCTGCGGGAACGGCTGCGGCTCGGATATCAACTGCTTTTCCGAAAGGTTTTCTTCCGCTTGATCTGCCCACTGCCGCATCGCTTTGATGTATTGCTCCGCCGCGGTCCGGTATGCAACGCTGTCCGGTTGCTTGGAGCGGACCTGCTCATACAACGCGTTCAATGCCGGCACCTGCGCAAAACCCGTCAACGGCGTCCAGGGCTCGATGCGCGTCCCGCCCCACGAGCAATTCACCAGGCCGATCGGCACATCCAGTTCCTGGTGTAACTTGCGGCCGAAGAAGTATCCCACCGCGGTGAAGTCGCCGACCGTTTCAGGTGAACAGACCTCCCACTGCGTTTCGATATCATCCTGCGGAAGCATGGAAGGGCGGTGTGGTGCATCGATGTGTCGGATCAAGGGCCAATTCGCATCGGCGACTTCCTGCTCCGCGCTGTTCACGTTTTCGACACGCCACTCCATGTTCGATTGCCCGGAGCACAGCCATACCTCACCGACCAGCACATCCTTGACCGTCAGCGTTTCATCGCCGCATTTAACGATTAGCTCCGCCGATTCTGCACTGGCCTTCAGCGGTTTTAGGTTTACGCGCCACTCACCTTCGGCATCCGCCGTGTCGCTGACGCTTTGGCCGTTGAATGTCACCGTAACTTCATCGCCCGCATCCGCCCAGCCCCAGACCGCGACGGGCGTCCCTTGTTGCAGCACCATGTGGTCGCTGAAGATCGCGGGCAGACGCAGCGGTTCGGCCGCGACGCTCGTAACCAGTAGCGCGCACATCGCAAGAACAAATACCGACGGTGCAACGAGTCGTTTCATCAAGATGGACCTCCTGTATGTGGCTGCTGAGTGTGCCGCAGAATCCATCATGCTTTTGACACACTCGGACAAATCTTCACCAATGTTCCGCCGCCCATCGGCACAACCCATGCGCCCGGCTATCATTAAGATATGACTTTCCCACGGATACGCCACCGACCAGGAGTCAGCGCATGGCTGTAAGGATGGAACTGTCACGGATTCTGATCCGCGAAACCGACGATATGCACATCGTGGAGCTGCGTGAAGTCAACGGCGAACGTGTTTTCCCGATCGTGATCGGGCTCAACGAGGCCGCCGCCATCGAACGCAGGCTCATGGGCCAGAAGCCGCCCCGGCCGTTGACCCACGAGCTTTTAGCCAGCGTGATTCAGCACCTGGACGCGGAAATGGAGAAAATTCTCATCTGCGATCTTAAAAAATCCACTTTTTTTGCACGTATTTTCCTCCGCCACAACGGCGAATTGATCGATATCGACTCCCGCCCCAGCGACGCCATCGCCTTGGGGGTCGCCAATGATGTGCCCATTTTCGTCGCCGAGGCCGTACTGGACGAGGCCTGTAGGGATCTTTAGATATTGTTGTGCAGGTATTTACGCGATTTGCCGGTCTGAGCCGCGTCGCCCTCGACGCGGTCCGCCGTGAGTCCGCGGCGGCCCCGTGCAGGATTTGTGACATAAACAAACCCACCGAATTGACACCACGTTCACGGTAGTTAAACTACCCGGCTCACCTCGTCGCGGCGTACGTGACGGGTGTTCGTGTGTAAGTAACGCGACTATAGAGGCTATTGTCGATGACAGCAGGTAAGATTCGCATCCGGATGGAGGCATACGACCACCAGGCGCTGGACGCCTCGGCGCGTGAGATCGTCGATCACGCTAAGCGCACCAACGCCAAGGTTGCAGGTCCCGTCCCGTTACCGACGCGGATCGAGCGCTACACTGTGCTCCGCAGCCCGCACGTCGACAAGAAAAGCCGCGAGCAGTTCGAGATCCGCACCCATAAGCGGATCATCGACATCATCGAGCCCAACGCCCGCACGGTTGAAGCACTCAACCGCCTGGTCGTCCCCGCCGGTGTGTTCGTGAAGATCAAAGCGTAGTCCGCAGGACTACTGCACTGTTTAGCGGCGGAGCTTGCTCCGCCATTGAGATTCAAACAGGGGCGAGATCCTCTGGTGTCAAAACCACGATCCGCACCACGCGTGCCCCCTCGGAGACAAACATGCCCGCAGCTATCATTGGTCGAAAAGTTGGGATGACCCGCCTGTACGACGACGATGGGAACAACATTCCCGTCACCGTTATCCAGGCCGGCCCCTGCTATGTCAGTCAGCTCAAGACGGCCGAAACCGACGGCTACGAAGCGGTCCAGATCGCTTACGAAGACGTCAAGGGTCGTAACACGACGATGCCCCTGATCGGGCACGACGCCAAGGCCGGCCTTGAACCCAAGCGGCTCCGCCGCGAGGTGCGTCTGGCCGACGGCGAAGTCGAAAGCTACGAGCTGGGCCAGGAACTGACCGTCGAGGTTTTCGATGGCATCAAGTATGTGGATGTGATCGGTACGAGCAAGGGCAAGGGCTACCAGGGTGTCATGAAACGGCACAACTTCAAGGGGCAGCTCGCCACCCACGGCGTCGAACGCAAGCACCGTTCGCCCGGTTCGGTCGGCGGCCGCAGCTCGAACCTCGGTACCGGTAAGCCCAAGAAGGGTATTCGGATGTCCGGCCGGATGGGTAGCGAACGGGTGACCGTCCGAAGCCTGCCGGTGATCGGCATTGATAAAGATAAGAACCTGCTGTTGGTCAAGGGGCCCATCCCCGGCGCCAACAAGGCAGTTGTCGTGATCCGCGAGGCAGTACGCCTCTACAAAGGAAAGGCCGCTCAAGCCAAGGCGTCGTAAGTCTGTCAAGAGCCGTTAGCCGTGAGCCCTCATCCATTAGCAGGAGGATGACGGCAAACACTCTGGCTAAAAGCAAATTGCTAATAGCTAAATGGCTCTTAAACGGATACTGCTTCGCCACGACATTTCGGTTTAACAGCCGAGTCGTGGGGTAACACGATCGGGCCCGGTTCGGGCCTTGCCCTGGCGGCGAAACAAACGCATCCCAATAACGGGACCGTAGGTGACACAAAGATGATCGAGATCACAGTACATAATCAGGCCGGTGATGAAGTCGGCACTATTCAGGTTGACGAGCAGAAGCTCGGCGGCGAAGTTCGCCCCGCGCTGCTGAAGCAGGCTTATGTCCGCTACCACGCCAATCTCCGCCAGGGCTCGGCCAAGACCAAGAACCGGTCTGAAACCGCCTACTCCACCCGCAAACTCTACCGCCAGAAGGGCACCGGCAACGCCCGCCGCGGCGCCGCCGGCACCAACATTATGAAGCACGGCGGCCACGGCTTTGCCAAGCGTCCGCACTCCTGGCGCAAGGACATGCCCGCCAAGATGCGCCGTCTGGCCAACCGCAACGCCGTTCTGGCCAAGGCCGTCGATAAGGAAATCAAAGTCGTCGACAAACTCGACTTCGATAAGCCCAGCACCAAAGCATTCAACAAACTGCTCGACTCGCTCAAGATTGACCGCACCTGCCTCGTCGCCCTCTCCTCGATCACCGGAAACGAAGCCGTTTCCGCACGAAACCTCGAAAACGTCAACATCACCCAGATCGACCGCCTCAACGCGTTCGATTTGCTGAACCACCGCTACCTGCTGGTGGACAAGGCTTCATTCGAGGCGTACATCGAGCGTGTGACCTCCGACGAGTTAGGCCGTGCCAAACAGGAGGCCGCGAACTAATGGAAGCTACCACCGTTATCAAGAAGCCGTTGATCACCGAGAAGAGCGCCTGGGAAACCGAGTCCCGCAACCGCTACAGCTTCGAGGTCGATATGCGTGCCCGCAAGCCTCAGATCAAGGCCGCGATCGAAGAGATCTACGGCGTCAAGGTCGAGCGCGTCAGCACGCAGATCCGCAAAGGCAAGTACTTCCGCACACGGTTCGGCCCGGCCAAAACTTCCGATTGGAAGCGTGCCACCGTGCAGCTGGTCGGCGACGACAGGATCGAACTGTTCTAAGGATAAACAGACCGACCCTGTGTCGGAATTGATTGGATGTGAATCATGGCAATCCGAATCTACAAAAAGACCTCCAACGGCCGGCGCAACGCCTCGGTCAACCTCTACTCCGAGGTGACCAAGACAAGCCCCGAGAAGTCGTTGCTCGCTAAGAAGACCAAGAACGGCGGCCGCAACCACCACGGCAAGATCACCGTGCAGAGCCGCGGCGGCGGCGCCAAACAGCGCTACCGCAAGATCGACTTCAAACGCGACAAGTATGACGTGCAGGCCAAGGTGGTCGGTATCGAGTACGACCCCAACCGTTCGTGCAACATCGCGCTGCTGGAATACGCCGACGGCGAGAAGCGGTACATCATCGCTCCGTTGAAGCTGACTGATGGCAACGCCGTCATCGCCGGCTCCGAGCGTGCCGAACCCCGCCCGGGCAACAACATGCCGCTGCGTGCGATCCCCGCCGGTTTGAACGTGCACAACATCGAGCTGGTTCCCGGCCGCGGCGGCCAGCTCTGCCGTTCCGCCGGTGCATACGCCAGGCTCACGAATAAAGAAGGCCAGTGGGCGACCCTGGTCTTCCCCTCCGGCGAAATCCGTCAGGTCTCGCTGGACTGCCGTGCCACGATCGGCCAGGTCGGCAACACCGACCACAACCGTGTCGTCCTCGGCAAGGCCGGCCGTGCCCGACACATGGGCAAGCGCCCGCACACCCGTGGTGTTGCCAAGAACCACCACGACCACCCGCTCGGTGGTGGTGACGGTCGTTCCAAGGGTAACCGCGCCCCCGAGTCGCCCTCCGGCGTCCCGGCTAAGGGCGGCCGCACCCGTAAGCCCGGCAAGGCATCGAACAAGAGAATCATCCGCCGCCGCGTCTCCAAGCGCTACGGCCAGATTAAGTTGAAGTAAGAAGGACAGCCCCGGCGTGGTCGCTTTAGCGATCCACGCAAAATAACGGAACACTGATATGTCTAGATCGCTGAAAAAAGGCCCCTTCGTCGACCTCAAGCTTTACCGCAAGGTCGAGAAGCTCAACCAGATGAACAAGCATGAGCCCATCAAGACCTGGGCGCGTGCCTGCACCATCGTGCCCGAGTTCGTCGGCCATACCTTCATGGTCCACAACGGCAAGATGTTCCATACCGTCTTCGTCACCGAAGACATGGTCGGGCATAAGCTCGGCGAGTTCAGCATCACCCGACTGTTCAAACAACACACCACCGGTACCAAGGCGCAACGCGCCGCCGGCGTGAAGTAAAGGTTTATGGCTAAAGGCTAAGCACCATGCCCTACACAAACACTCATCGAGCCGCTCGCATCAGCCCGACCAAGGCACGCCCGGTCGCGCAGATGATCGCCGGAAAGTCCGTCTTCGACGCGATGAATATCCTCACGCTCTCGAAGAAGCGCGCCGCCGTGCTCCTGAAGAACTGCCTCCAGGCCGCACGCTCAAACGCTCAACAGGTCGACGGACTGTCCGACCGCGAGGCACTGGCGATGATCGTCACCGAAGCCCGCGTTGACGGCGGACCGACCATGAAACGTTTTCAACCCAAAGATCGTGGCCGCGCTCACCCGATCCTCAAGCGTACCAGCCACATCACCGTCACCGTGGACGACAGGAAGAGGTAATTGGACCGCGACTCAGTAAACGAGTCATCCTCACGGGCTGATAGGGCCCGCAACCGAGAGTAAACATGGGACAGAAAGTTCATCCATTCGGGTACCGCGTCGGGATCACCGAGGCTCACAAGAGCCGCTGGTACGCGCCAAAGGCGTTGTACGGCGAGCTGCTTGTCGAGGACCAGAAGATCCGCGAATTCTGCGATCGTCGTTTCAACCGCAAGGCCCCTTACGCCGCGGTCAGCGATATCCACATCGAGCGGACCCGTGAAGAACTCAAGATCATCGTCAAGACCGCCCGCCCGGGTCTGGTCATCGGCCCCAAGGGCGCCGAGATCGACGCACTGACCGCTGAGCTTCAACGTCTGACCGGCCGTAACGTCTCGATCAACTGCATCGAGGTGCACAACGCCGACCTGGACGCCAAGCTCGTGGGCGAGTCCATCGCCGAACAGCTTCAGAAGCGTGCCGGTTTCCGCCGCGTGATGAAGATGAAGGCCGAGGCCGCCATGGCCGCCGGCGCCAAGGGTGTGAAGATCATGCTCTCGGGGCGTCTGGGTGGTCATGAAATGAGCCGGACCGAAGACATCCGCCTCGGGGCCATCCCGCTGGCGACCCTGCAGGCGAACATCGACTACGCCCTGACCGAAAGCCGCACGACCTACGGGATCATCGGCGTGAAGGTCTGGATCTACCACGGTCTCTACACAGAGGTCGCCGAAGGTGAAATCGAATCCAAGGCCGCCGGCGCCCGCCCGCGTGCCCGTGGACGCCATTAATAAGAAATAGCGAGCCGCGGTGTCCACACCGCGGTAACCCGCCCAGAAAAGGCGGATCGTAGGAGATTAGACCGATGCCTCTGATGCCAAAACGAGTCAAGTTCCGCAAGCAACAGCGGGGCAAGGTGCGCGGCAACGCACAGCGTGGCAATTACGTCGCCTTCGGCGAATACGGGTTGCAACTGCTGGAAGGCGGCTGGCTGACAGCCCGGCAGATCGAAGCCGGCCGTATCGCCGCCCGTCAGTACGTCAGCCGCGAAGGCAGGCTGTTCGTCCGCGTCTTCCCGGACAAGCCGATCAGCAAGAAGCCGCTTGAAACCCGTATGGGTAAGGGTAAGGCCGAGCCCGAGTACTGGGTCGCCCGCGTCAAGCCCGGCACGGTTATTTACGAACTCGTCGGCGTGCCCAAGGACGTCGCCCGTCAGGCCTTCAGCCGCGTGTCCCACAAGATGCCGTTCAAGTGCCGCTTCGTGGAGAGACGTCACGCCTGATCCAATCCGGCCTTTTGCCGGCAGTGAGAATAAGCATGAAAGCCAGTGAAACACACAAATACAAAGACGAAGAGTTGAAGGTGGAAGTCGCCCGGCTCCGCAAGCAGCACTACGAACTGCGGACCCAAAGCGTCACCGAAAAGCTCGAGAACCCCAAGCAGCTCGGGAACATCCGGCGTGACATCGCCCGGCTGCTTACCGAACAGCGTGCCCGACAACTGCGGGAGGCCACCAAGTGACCGAACAAGCCACCAAGAAACGTCAACTGACCGGCACGAAGATCGGCGTCGTCGTCAGCGACAAACGCGACAAGACCCTCACCGTCGCCGTGGAATACCAGCAGAAGCACCGCAAGTACGGCAAGTACCTGCACCGCCAAGCCAAGTTCCACGTGCACGATCCGGAAAACCAGGGCAAGCAGGGCGACCGCGTTGAGATCGCCAGTTGCCGGCCCATGAGTAAGACCAAGAGCTGGCGCCTGGTCAAGGTCGTTGAAAAGGCCCCCGCGCCGCTTGAACACTCCGAGGAAGCCAACGCCTGAGTGAATATCAGGCTTGCCCATACGGGCTATTGAAGGAAAAGAGTCATGCTCCAGGCAGAATCAAGAGTCGACGTTGCGGATAACACCGGCGCCAAGGTCGCGTACGTGATCAGGGTCCTCGGTGGCTCCACAGGACGCGGCAAGTTCAAACGCAAGACCGCAACGATCGGCGACAAGGTCGTCTGCTCCGTCAAGAAGTCGTTGCCCGGCAGCGACATGAAGACCGGCACGATCGTCAAGGCCGTCGTCGTCCGAACGCGGCAGCCTGTCCGTCGTAAGGACGGCAGCTACGTCCGTTTCGACCGCAGCGCCGTCGTCCTGATCGACGACGATGGCAACCCCAAGGGCACACGCATCTTCGGCGCCGTCGCCCGTGAGTTGCGCGAACAGAATTACATGAAGATCGTCTCCCTCGCTTCCGAGGTTGTTTAAGACTCAACGAGGTGAAAGGCGAGCCCGCTTCAGCGGGCGGAACAAAGGTAACAGAACCATGGCACGACACGTAAGAAAAGGCGACACCGTCATCGTCACCTCCGGCTCAAGCAAGGGCCGGCAGGGCAAGATCCTTCGCGTCCTGACGGATGATGACAAGGTCGTCGTCGAAGGCGTCAACGTTAAGACGCGGCACATGAAGCCGAGTCAGGCCAACCCCCAGGGCGGCGTGATCCACAAAGAGATGCCCATCCACATCTCCAACGTTTCACCCGTCGCCGACGGCAAGCCGACCCGCGTTCGCTTCGTCACCAAGGACAACGGCGCAAAGATCCGTGTTGCCGCCCGCAACGGCGAACAACTCGGCCCCGAACTCAAAAAGGCTAAAAAATAACGCACCAGCAAAAGCATCGGCTGAGGTGGCTTAAGCCGCCGGCACAATTAAGCTAAGGGCTTAAAACATGACCCCCCGGTTAAAGAAACAATACGAAGAGCAGGTCGCCGCGAAGCTCAAAGAGCAGTTCGGGATCAACAATCCCATGGCCATGCCCACACTCGACAAGATCGTCCTGAACGTCGGCATGGGTAAGCAACTCGAAGGCACGAAGCTCAACCCCAAGGCCCGTGAGCAGGTTGTCTCCGACCTGACCCTGATCTCAGGCCAGAGGCCCATCGTCAAGAAGGCCAAGAAGAGCGTCGCCAACTTCAAGCTGCGTGAAGGCTACGAAGTCGGCGCGATGGTCACCCTCCGCCGCGAACGCATGTGGGAATTCCTCGACCGGCTCATCACCGTCGCCATCCCACGCATCAAGGACTTCCGCGGCCTGCGCGACAAGATGGACGGCCGGGGCAACTACGCCTTCGGTATCAACGAGCAAGGTATCTTCCCGGAAGTGGACATGACAAACGCTCAGTTCACCCACGGCATGAACATTAACCTCGTCTTCAAGAACAGCACCGACGAAATCACACGTGCCGCACTTGCGGAAATGGGCTTCCCCTTCGTGAAACCCGAGGACCGTAACTAAGCACTCAAGGCAGGCAAGAGAACATAACCATGGCATCAAAGTCCACCAGCATCCGAATGGCGAAAGTCAAGAAGACGATCGACAAGTACGCCGAACTGCGTCGCAAGCTCAAGGAAGAAGGCGACTACGCCGCCTTACAACGCCTGCCGCGTAACGCCAGCCCCACTCGCTACCGCAACCACTGTGCCTTGACCGGCCGGACCCGTAGCGTCTACCGCAAGTTCGGGATCTCCCGTATCAAGCTCCGCGAACTGGCACTGGAAGGCAAGGTCCCGGGCATGCGTAAGTCGTCCTGGTAAACCGAGATCACGAATAACGAACACGGAACTGAAAGAAGAAACACACAGGTAAGGGCTCCCAGATAATGGCTCTATCAGACCCCATCGCCGATATGCTCACCCGCATAAGAAACGCGGCCCTGAAAAAGGCCAAGCGCGTTGATTGCCGTAACAGCAAGATCTGCGCCGGCATCGCTCAGGTCCTCAAGGATGAAGGCTACGTCCAGGACTTCGCCGTCATTGACGACGGCCGTCAAGGCATCCTACGCGTCGACCTTCGCTACGGACCCAACGGCGAGCAGCTTATTCATACCCTCCGCCGTGAGTCCAAGCCCGGTTGCCGCGTCTACACCAAGGCCGACAAACTGCCCCGGCCACTCGGCGGCCTCGGTATCGCCATCGTCAGTACCTCCGGCGGTGTGATGTCCGACCGTAAGGCCCGACAGAACCACGTCGGCGGCGAATTGCTCTGCACCGTTGAATAACCAAACCCGTTTAGCGGGCGAGCCTGCTCGCCCATAAGAAAAGGTTTCAGCAATGTCCCGTATCGGTAAACAACCCATCCCCCTCGCCGGCACCAAGGTGTCGGTCAGTGGCGAACAGGTCACGGTCGAGGCCGGCAGCAACAAGCTGTCCATGACCCACCGACCCGAGGTGACCGTCAAGGTCGAGGACGACAACGTCGTCGTCGAACGCAAAAGCGATTCGCGCGCCGCTAAGGCGATGCACGGCCTGACACGCTCGCTGATCGCCAACATGATCCAGGGCGTCACCAAGGGCTTTGAAAAGAACCTGGAAATCACCGGCGTCGGTTGGACCGCCAAGCTGCAGGGCATGCAGGTCAACCTCAACGTCGGTTACGCCGACACCCGCGTCGTCCAGGTGCCCGCCGGGATCACCATCGATATCCAGGGCAACAAGATCAAGGTTTCCGGCTGCGACAAACAACTCGTCGGCCAGGTCGCCGCGGAAATCCGTTCGCACCGCAAGCCCGAGCCCTACAACGGCCGTGGCATCAAGTACTCCGACGAGCACATCATCCGCAAGCAGGGCAAGGCCTTCGCAGGCGGCGGATAAATCAGAACCTAACACTACACCCCGCCGTGTTTGTCACAGGCTTCGGGAAATACAACGATGGACAGCAACAAACTCAAGACAAAACGTCGATCCCGCCGCAAGACCGGCATCCGCAAGCGTATCTCGGGTACCCCCGAACGCCCGCGCCTTACCGTCTTCCGCAGCCTCAACAACATCTACGCCCAGATCATCGACGATCTGGACGGCAAGACGCTCGCCTCCGCCAGCTCCATCAAGGCTGAAAAGGGCGGCAACGTCGAGGCCGCCAAGGAAGTCGGCAAGCTGATCGCCGAGCAAGCCAAGGGTGCCGGTATCACGCAGGTCGCTTTCGACCGCAACGGTTTCCGTTATCACGGCCGGGTCAAGGCCCTGGCCGACGCCGCCCGCGAGGGAGGCCTGAAGCTTTAGCGAGCCGCACCGTCTCGGTGCGGTCTAACACGCTCGCCTTAGAGGAATAACATGCCCGAACTACTCGAAGACACACAGGCATTGGAATCGACCACGGTCGGCATCTTCCGCACCGCGACGGTCGTCAAGGGCGGTCGACGCTTCAGCTTCGCTGCGCTCGTCGTCGTCGGCGACCGCAACGGAAACGTCGGCCTCGGTTACGGCAAGGGGACCGGTGTCCCCGCCGCGATCGAAAAGGCCCAGAAGAACGCCCGCAAGCAACTGGTCCACATCGAGATGAAGGACGGCACGCTGCCGCACCCGATCGAGGGACAGTTCGGTGCGTCCAAGATCCGCATCCTCCCGGCCGCGCCCGGTACCGGTGTTATCGCCGGCGGCACCGCACGCGCCGTGCTGGAAATGGCCGGTGTCCAGGACTGCCTGACCAAGGCCTACGGTTCGACCAACAAGAAGAACCTGTGCAAGGCCGTGCTCAACGGCCTGACCCGCCTCCGCACCAAGGAGCAGGTCGCCAGCCACCGCGGTATCGAAATCGAATCCACCGAAGTCGAAGAAAAGATCGCACTCGGTAAGCGTTACACCACCACGACCAGCACCGCCGCCCCGGTTCAACCCGAAGCTCAACCCGAAAAGAGCGAAGAGGAAGAAGGCGGCAAGAGGGGCGGTCGTGGTCGCCGAGGCGGCGGACGCCAGCAGCGTGACAGCGTGCCCGGCGGCAAGGGTGTCAAAGCCACCGTCACCACCAGCAGCAAGCCCAAGCCCAAGCAGGAAGCAAAGCCTGCTGAGCAAGCCGAAACCCCCGCGGATGCACCGGCCGAAGAAGCAAAAGCCGAAACTCCCGCAGAACAACCGCAAGAAACCCCCGCGACCGACGACAATCAGGAAGCGGAAAACAAAGACTAACCAGCGACACCCCGGCGTGACTACGCCGTGCGATGAGGAGTGTCTGAGCCATGATGATTCATGATGTCACCGAAAAGGTGGGCAAGTATAAGAAGCGTAAGCGTGTCGGACGCGGTGTCGGTTCGGGCCACGGCAAGACCTGCGGCCGAGGCCACAAGGGCGCCGGCTCCCGTTCGGGTGCGACCGGATCGATCCGCGCCAGCCGTGAAGGCGGCCAGACCCCGCTGTTCCGCCGGGTCGCCAAGCGCGGCTTCTCCAACGTGTTGTTCCGCAAGCAGTTCGCCATCGTCAATATCGCCGCGCTTGACGCACGATTCGACGACGGTGCCGAGGTCAACGCCCAGATGCTCGTGAAGGTCGGCCTGATCCGCGACGACAAGATGCCGGTCAAGATCCTCGGCCAAGGCGAAACCAGCAAGAAACTCGCCGTCACTGCCGCATGCTTCTCCAAGAGCGCTCAGGAAAAGATCACCCAGGCCGGCGGCTCCGTGAACGTCGCCTGATGTTTATGATAAAGCCGCGGATGACATCCGCGGTACGTCCGTCGAACGGAAAATCGCCGGAACGCGGATAACATCCGCGGCTTTATGGTAAGGATGACATGCTCCAAGCATTCCTCAACATCTTCCGGATCGCAGAACTGCGCAACAAGATCCTCTTCACCATGGGGATGTTGTGCATCTATCGCATCGGGTTCTTCATCCCGCTGCCCGGCGTCAGCCAGGAGCTGATGAAAAGCTGGGCCGAGAAGCAATCCGGCGGTGCGACCGGCAACATCCTCGACTACGTCTCCATCTTCACCGGTGGATCGCTCAAGCAGTCCACCATCTTTGGCTTGGGGATCATGCCTTACATCTCCGCCGCCATTATTTTCCAGTTGCTCGGTACGGTCTACGAACCGCTCAAGCAACTGCAAAAAGAGGGGCCTGCCGGACGTCAGAAAGTCCAGGAATACACACGTTACGCCACCGTAGCCCTGTGCCTGATCCAGTCGCTGGTCTACCTGAAATACTTCCAATCCGGTGACAGCCCCGTCGTTTACGCTCAGTACAAGGGTACGCTCCTGTTCTGGGCCTGCGGCGCGTTGGCGCTGACCAGCGGCACCGTCTTCCTGATGTGGCTCGGCGAGCAGATCGACAAGTACGGCATCGGTAACGGTATCTCCCTGATTATCACCGCAGGCATCATCGCCGGGATGCCCACCGCCATCCAGATGGTCGTCGATGGCTTCTCCGTCAACGATGCCGACGCCACCTACCGTCCCATGACCGTGATCTTCCTGGTCATCGCGTTCGTCACGGTGGTCGCCGGGTCGATTGTGATTACACAAGGACAGCGGCGCATACCCATCCAGCAGGCCAAGCATACGCGCGGCCGACGTGTCTACGGCGGCCAACGCAGCTACCTGCCGCTTCGCGTCAACCACGGCGGCGTCATGCCCATCATCTTCGCCAGCTCGTTGATGATCATCCCCTCCATGATCCTGGGGTATCTCAACTCGGCGATGACCATCCCGGCCGACGACAGTGGGGCGTTCTACCGTTTCGTCTACGGGACCGTCGACTTCCTCGGCCGAAACTTCAGCTTCAACAGCTACCCCTACACCATCGCCTACATCGGCCTGATCTACTTCTTCGCCTACTTCTGGACCACCGTCCAGTTCCAGCCCAAGGAGATGGCCACCCAGCTACGCGATCACGGCAGCTTCATCCCGGGCCTGCGCCCCGGACCGCGTACCGCCGACTACCTCGAAACCGTCATGGAACGCATCACCTATGTCGGTGCCGGCTTCCTGGCGCTGATCGCGGTGGTGCCGTCCATCGTCGCCGGTGTCTTTGAAATCGACTTCATGGTCACGCAGTTCCTCGGGGGAACGGGCCTGCTGATCGTGGTCAGTGTGATGCTCGACTTCGTCCAACGGATCGAAGCGAGCCTCATGATGCGCAATTACCAGGGCTTCCTCGCTGGCAGCGGCGGTAAGGGGCCGAAGATACGCGGGGCCCGAGGTTCGTAAGCCCTGTAATTTTAGTGATTTGTCAGGTCGGGTGAGCCGTGATATGATTTTCGACTTGCTGTGGCCCGTAAAGTGACAAGGAAACCCCTGATCCAGACGGGTTGTAGCGGCCGTGACCAAAGAACGAATCATCAGGAAGAAGCCTGAAGAAATAGAAAAAATGCGTATCGCCGGACGGATCGTCCAACAGGTCCACCAGCGATGCCGAGAGATTTGTAAGCCGGGCATTACGACCCGTGAAATCGACGAGGAAGGCTTCCGTGTCTTCACCGAGGCCGGCGGCAAGGGGCTTTTCAAGGGCTACCCCGGACCGACTCCTTTCCCGTCGAACCTGTGCATCAGCGTGAATGAGCAAGTCGTTCACGGGATCGCGGGAGACAGGGTTATCAAGGACGGCGACATCGTCAGCGTCGATTGTGGTGTCGAGGTTGACGGCTGGTGCGGAGACGCAGCGACGACGATCCTGGTCGGCGACGTGAAACCGGAAACCCGCAAGCTCTGCGAGGTTACCGAGCACGTGCTCCAGATCGCCATCGAAAACGTCAGGCCCGGCAGGATGTGGAGCCAGGTCGCCCGGCTGATGCAGAATTATGCGGAGTCCCAGGGCATGGGGGTTGTCAGGGACTTCGTCGGGCATGGGATCGGTTCGAAGATGCACGAGGCGCCGAAGGTGCCCAACTTCGTCAACCGAGAGCTGCTCCGGAACGACATCGAGTTGAGGGAAGGCATCGTGCTGGCCATCGAGCCCATGTGCAACCTCGGCTCACACGAAGTGCGCGTGCTGCGGGACGGCTGGACCGTCGTCACCGTGGACCGCAAACCGTCGGCTCACTACGAGCACACCGTCGCCGTCGTCAAGGACGGTGCCGACGTGCTGACCGACGGCCGTTAACGTTGGAACGTGAATAAGGAAACTCGAAAGAAACTAGAGGATTCGTGGCCAAGGAAGACAAACTACAGTTCGAGGGTGAAGTGATCGACGCGTTGCCCAACGCCATGTTCAGGGTCAAGCTCGAGAACGATCATGAAATGATCGCCCACATCTCCGGGAAGATGCGTAAGTTTTACATCCGCATCCTCCCCGGGGACCGCGTGACTGTCGAGCTGAGCCCCTACGACCTGACCAAGGGCCGAATCACCTACCGCCACTGATTGCACGGACTGGAGGCAATACCATGAAAGTACGCTCAAGCGTCAAACGTATCTGTGAAAACTGCAAGGTCATCCGTCGCAAAGGCGTCGTCCGCGTGATCTGCACCAACCCCAAACACAAGCAACGGCAGGGCTGATATCCCTACGCCCGTTTAGCCACCGAGCTTGCTCGGTGTTTGTATTGAAATAACACGAGGAATCAACCATGCCCCGACTCTCAGGTGTCGACATCCCGGACAACAAACCGATCCGGATTGCACTGCGCTACATCTACGGCATCGGCCCGAAGATCGCGGAAGATATCGTCAAGGAAGCCGGCATCGACGGCCAGACCCGCGCCAACACCCTGACCGAAGACCAACTGGCCCAGATCGGTGGCATCATCGAGAACAGCCTGGTCGTCGAAGGCGCCCTGCGTCGTCAGATCTCGCAGAACATCACCCGTCTGCGTGACATCCGCTCCTACCGCGGCGACCGCCACCGCCGAGGCCTGCCCGTGCGTGGCCAACGCACCCAGACCAACGCCCGCACCCGTAAGGGCCGCAAGCGCACCGTCGCCGGCAAGAAGTCCGTCAAAGGGATGAAGTAACACGAAGTGTTACCCGCAACGAATGTTGCGGGTTGCGCAGCAACCGTTTAGCCGCCGAGCTTGCTCGGCGCTACCAACACAACCGTTTCACAGTCGATCCAACATCGACGCGAATTCGATATCCGAAGCCAGTTGCCCGCCCGAACGGTTCGGGAAAGCCGGCAACGCCACGAACTTCGAGGAATACACATGGCCAAGAAGACCAAAAAGATCCGCAAGAACGTCGCTCGGGGCATCGCCCACATCAAGGCGACCTTCAACAACACCCTGATCACCATCACCGACGTCAACGGCGAAACCCTCTGCCAGGCCTCGGCCGGCAGCTCCGGCTTCAAGGGTTCGCGTAAGAGCACCCCCTTCGCCGCAACACGCGCCGCCGAAGAGGCCGCCAACGCCGCCAAGAAGTTCGGTGTTCAGGAAGTCGAAGTACGCATCCGCGGCGCAGGCTCCGGACGTGAGTCCGCCATCACCGGCCTGCAGGCCAACGGCATCAAGATCACCGCTGTCGAAGATCACACACCGATCCCGCACAACGGCTGCCGCCCCCGCAAGCGCCGCCGCGTCTAATACACCTTCGACATGCTTTGCGAATCGTGACTTCAAGGCGGAGGTCGGTTCACCGACCGGTCCTCTGCCCAGATTAGTACCCAATCAAAAAGCGCCACCGGCACAGAAGCGCCCAACCGTCCAGCAGCGGTCGGACCCGCGATAAGCCACAGGCGTCTGCTTCCCAACAAGGGCTGCTGGAAGAATCGGAGATTATCATGCGAATCAGATGGCGTGGTTTGGAACTGCCTCATCGTGTCATCGCCGACCCGGCGAACACACCCACCTACGGCAAATTCACCGTCGAACCCTTCGAACGCGGATTCGGTACGACCGTCGGCAACAGCCTCCGCCGTATCCTCCTGTCCAGCCTCGAAGGCGCCGCCGTCACCGCCGTCAAGATCAAGGGCGCGCAGCACGAATTCACCAGCCTCGAAGGTGTACAGGAAGACGCCACCGACATCCTCCTGAACATCAAGGACATCGTCGTCTCGCTCGATTCCGAAGAGCCCAAAACGATGCGCATCCAGGCCGAAGGCCCCGGTGAAGTCACCTGCGACCTGATCGAGGCCGACACCTCCATCACCATCCACACCAAGGACCTCATCCTCGCGACCCTCACGAAGCAGATCGACTTCGATATCGAGTTCCGCGTCGAGAAGGGCCGTGGCTACGTCCCCGCCAGCGAGTACTACGAAGCCGGCGGCGAGCAGGAAATCGGCGTCATCCCCGTCGACGCCATCTTCTCCCCCGTCACCCGTGTCCGCTACAAGACCGAAGACACCCGTGTCGGCCAAAAGACCAACTTCGACAAACTGACCCTCGAGATCTGGACCAACGGCACGGTCACGCCCGAGATGGCGCTTGTCGAAGCCGCGAAGATCCTGCGTAAGCACCTCAACCCGTTCGTGCAGTACTTCGAGCTGGGTGAAGCGACCGCCAGCGAATCCGCCGCCGCCGCCGCACGCGTCGATGAAGAGCAGATCCGCAAGTTCCAGATGAACGTCAGCGAACTGGACCTGTCCGTCCGCGCCAGCAACTGCCTGGAAGCGGCGAACATCGAAACCGTCTCCGAGCTCGTTGTCCGCACCGAAGCCGACCTGCTGAAGGTCCGCAGCTTCGGCAAGACTTCACTGCGTGAAGTCAAGCGTAAGCTCACCGACATGGGCCTGAGCCTGGGCATGGACTTGCCCGCCGAGCTTCAGGCCGATTCCTCCGCCGTCTAAGTTCACGGCGAAACCCGGTCACCAAACGTGACCAGGGGCCCACATGCCCCGGCCCTGTGTCAGGGTCAAATTGCCCCGCTTTTGTCTATAGCGGGAGTGGCTCGGCCGACGGCGTCTCACCCGCTCGGCCCGTCAGGAAAGGAGTTCTCAGATGAGACACCGCGTCGCAGGCCGCAAACTCGGCCGTCATACCAACCACCGTATCGCTATGTGGCGCAACATGGCGATCTCCCTGTTCACCCACGGCCAGATCACCACGACACTGCCCAAGGCCAAGAGCCTCAAGCCCTTCGTCGAGAAGATCATCACCGCCGCCAAGAAGGGTGACCTCGCCTCCCGGCGTCAGGTCATCAAGATGCTCGGCGCCGATCCGATCATGATCAAGGGCGACACCGACGACGCCATCGAGCGCAACAGCTACGGCGAAGTCGTCGGCGGGCCCAAGGTCGTCAAGGTCCTCTTCGATGAGATCGCGCCCAAGTACGCCGACCGCACCGGCGGCTACACCCGCATCATCAAGCTCGCCAAGCACCGCATCGGCGACGGAGCCTCGCTCTGCGTCCTGCAACTGGTGAGTGAAGAAGACAGCGGCCCGCAGGTCTCCGGCCAGTACTCGCGCCGCCGCGACAAGGCCAACAAGCGCATGGAATTCGCCGCCGCCAAGCGTAAGGCCGCCGGCGCTACCGCCACCGCCGTCGCCGAAGAAGAACCCCCAGCCGAACCCGAAGCGGCCGCCGAAGCCGAAACAACTGAAGAAGAAAAATCCGAATAATCACACACAAACGTGTGCAGTAATAAACAAAGGCCGGCCCCAACGGGTCGGCTTTTTTAGTTTTTCTATCCTTAATCAACCATTACACGGCTATAATTCAGTACTGAGGAAAAAACCGGGAGGTGTTATGCATCATAATCCGGTGCATATTGCATTCATCGCTTGGAGCTTTACGCTTATTCCCATTGCTGGCTTGACCTTTCTATTGCATCAACTGTTACCGATAAGCAAAAGCGATGCATTTTTGCTGTCATTACCAATCGTAATGGTAATACCGCTTATGTTTGTACTGGTCGAAAAGTGCCGCTCTGAGAGTAGCAGAAAATCATCGAATTCAGGTTGGCACATGTGGGTTCTCGCCAATATCTATATACCCGTAATGTTGCTTTTGGTTTTGGTTGCGTTCATTTATGACTTCATCGTTTAAAGCACCATTGAACTGAGATCCAGTTGCTTGCATCACCCGCCTGTCTCCCCCGATCCTTAAACCCAACACCCTAAACCCTATACCAACACCCCACACCCTCTCCCCGCTACAATTATCCCATGCGTATCCTTCTAACCAATGATGACGGCATCGACGCGCCGGGGCTGCACGCGCTTTACCTGGCGGTCAAAGACCTCGGCGAGGTCTATGTCGTCGCGCCTGAAACCGTGCAGTCGGCGACCAGCCATTCCGTGACTTTTCACCGTGCGATCCGGGTCAACAAGCACCCCGGCCCGGGCGGCGCGGGCTTTGAAAACTTCAACGGCACCAGCGTCGACGCCCGACCGGCCGACTGCGTCAAGATCGCCATCGCCCACCTCGTGCCGCATCCGATCGACCTGGTGATCTCCGGCATCAACGCAGGGGCCAACATCGGCATCAACGTCCTCTACTCCGGCACGGTCGGCGCAGCACGCGAGGCCGCCTTCATGGGTCTGCCCGCCATCGCTATCAGCCAGCACGTCGGCGACTGGAAGAACATCCCCTGGGAAGCCTCATCCCGTTACGCTGCGGATGCGATCAGAAAAGCCTTGAAAGGTCCGATGACGCCGCACTCCGTCGTCAACATCAACATCCCCTTGCTCGACGACGGCGACGAACCCAAGGGCATCAAGGTCGCGAAGATCTCCACCAGTTGCCTGATTGATCAATACGAGGTCACGCCCGCCGCCGACGGCTCGTTCAACTACCAGATCTGTAACTCCATGACGTTCAAGCATCGCGAACCCAATACCGACGTCGAGGCGATCTTCGACGGCTACATCACCATCACACCGCTGGAACACGACGTCACCGACAACCAGCAACTGCCTCGCTGGGTTGAGCACTTCGGTTAATCAGCCTGATCGGTTATCGTTACGCATACGATCCGTATGGAGCCGCTAATGTCAGACGATCCGAACATCCAGGTTGATCCAACCCAGCAGCTCACCGAGATCATCGAGTCGGGCAATGCCAGGCATCTCGCGGCGTTCCTGCGCCTGCTCCCGCCGGAAGACACGACCTACACCATCAGCAGCCTTGGCGACGACCACCGCACGCGGATGCTATCGATGCTCTCCGAGTCGGACCCCGATCTCGCCGCCGACCTGATGGAGCACTTCACGGACGAGCATGCGGCCGACATGATCGAGCAGCTCGAGCCCGTGGCCGCCGCCGCCATTGTCGACGAGATGGACTCGGACGAGCAGACGGACATCCTCGCCGAGCTTCACATCGATGACGCCGAAGCCATCCTCGATCAGATGAATCCGGAGGAAGCCGCCGACGCCCGTCAGCGTATGCAGTACGACGAGGAAACCGCCGGCGGTCTGATGATCACCGAATACCTCGTCTACCGCGATGACCAGGACGTCGACGACGTCATCACCGACCTCCGCAAGCACGTCCAGGAATACAACGAATACGAAGTTCGCTATGCCTACCTGACCGATCGTAAAGGCATTTTCAAGGGCGTCCTGACCATGCGCAGCCTCGTCATGGCGCCGCCCGGCCGAAAGCTCATCGACCTGACCATCAGCAATCCACTCAGCGTCTCGGTCGATACCGAACTGGAAGACCTCGAAGACCTCTTCGACCGTGTCGACTTCTCCGCCGTCCCAGTTGTGGATAGTAATAACTGCCTGATGGGTGTTGTTCAACGTGCGGCCGTGCAGGAAGCCCTCAGCGATTCGGCTAACGAAGACCTGCTCAAGGTCGCGGGTATCGTCGCCGGCGAAGAGTTCCGATCGATGCCGCTGATGTCCCGGCTTCTGCGTCGACTGGCGTACCTCGTGCCCATCATGCTGCTGATGCTCGGTTCGGCCAGCGTGATCCACCTGTTCATCGACACAGTCGACAAGCTGCCGGTCCTGGCGATGTTCCTGCCAATTGTCGCCGGGCTCTGCGGAAGCGGTGGCAACCAGTCGGTCGGCGTGTCCCTGCGTGAAGTCTCGCTCGGTCTGATCATGCCCAGCGACTACATGCGCGTACTCTTCAAGGAAGCCACCCTCGCGATCCTCGCCGGGATCGTGCTCGGATTGCTGTTATTCCTCATCGCATGGTTCTGGGAAGGCAACTTCTACTTCGGCCTGGTCATCGGCGGCGCGATCCCCATCGTCATCCTCATCGCCAAATCAGTCGGCGGAACCGTCCCGCTTGCCCTCCGATCCGTCGGCCTCGACCCCGCCATGGCCTCCGGCCCCGTCGTCACCACCGTCGTCGACCTCGTCAGCTTCTTCGTCGTACTCCTCTTCGCAACCATGCTGCTCTCGAAGATCACCATCGTCGGCGGCTAATCCCCACACCCCCCAACGCCGGTCCTGAGCGCAGCGAAGGTCCGGGTATCAGAAATCTCTAATCTCTTATCGTTAATCGCTAATATCACACCGACATTAACGATTAACGATTAAACATCAGCAATCCCCCTCATCCAACCCCCCATTAGCACACCTCCGCCCACCCATTTATCATGCCCCCATGGCCAAACGCGCCCCGTCCAAATCAGCCGCCCCAGCCCTCGGCCCCGATACGCGCATCTGCGTTCTGCACGGGCCTGAGCATTGGCTTAAGTCCCGATACCTCCAGGACCTCCGCAAATCACTCGACGAAGCCCACGGCGAAACCGAAACCTTCAGCTTCGATGGCAACTCCGCCACCCTCGCTGACGTCCTCGACGAGCTGCGCAGCTACGCCCTGATGCAGCACCACAAGATCGTCCTCGTCGACAACGCCGATGAGTTTTTGAAGAAGGACATCAACGACAAAGACACCTACCGCAAGGCGATGGAGCGCTACGCCGAATCCCCCGTCGACCACGCGACGCTCGTTCTGCGCAGCAACACGTGGAACAAGGGCAACCTCGACAAGCTGATCGCCAAGGTCGGGGCTGTCATCAAGTGCGAACCGCTCAAGCCCGCTGAGGCCAAAGCCTGGCTGACCAATCGCTGCCAATCCGAGCACGGCAAACCCATCGAGCCCGCCGCCGCGTCGCTGCTGGTCGAACGCATGGGCTGCGACCTGATGCCGTTGGATCAGGAACTGGCCAAGCTCGCGCTGATGGTCGGCCCGAAGGACATGATCGTGAAGGGCCTTGTCGAGCAGGTGGTCGGCAAGAGCAGCGATGAAAAAGCCTGGGAGGTCCAGGAAGCCATCCTGACCGGGTTGTCTTCAAGATCGGCAGGGCAGGCGCTTGCCAAGATCCGCGAGTTGATCGACCTTGCCGGCCAGGCCGAGGTGCTGGTGATGTACTTCGTGGCCGACCTGGTCCGCAAGCTCAACGTCGCTTCGATGATGAAACAGACCGGCACGCCGGACAGCGTGATCGCCAAGGAGCTGAAGCTCTGGGGCCCGCGTTTACAACTGTTTATGGGCGTTCTGCGTCGGCTGGACCCCAAGACGCTGGCCGCGGCGTTCGACGATGTGCTCGAGGCCGACCGGCGCTCTAAGTCGGGGCTGGGCAATAGCCAGCGTAATCTCGAATGCTTCTGCATCCGTTTGGCCGATACGATAAAGTAATGCGCTCATCCCGGCGTCGTGCTCCGGGTAATAATCGCAAGTCAGGTTCATGGATGAACCGTTAGCCGATCCGGTCGGCTAAGCATGCAGGAGGCATAATGCGACACGCGTCATTGATTAGTTGTGGTGTCTTGACGGTTTGCTGTGGCCTGTTCAGCGCCTGCGAACAGCAGAACAAGACTGACGATTCACTGGACCCCGCGGCCGCACAAGCCCAGGCAGAGCAGCAGCAAGCCCTCCTCGATGCCCAGGCGCAGGCTGAGCGTGTCGCTGCGGCCTATGCCCGTCACGAACAGCAGCCGCCCCAGGAAATCATCTGGCGCGACCTCGCCCCCGAACCGGCAAACCAGGATCCCATCGAGCCCGTCACCTACGAACAGCCCGCCGAACAAGCCGCACCCGATCAGGTGGCTCAGGATACGCAAAACGACCCCGCAGACCCGGCTGTCCAAACCGTCAGCAACTCCGACCCGGCCGACAAGCCCATGGTCAAGAGGGTCACAAATCCCAACCAGCAGCAGCTATCACTCGTCCAACTGCACAACCAGTACATCAACGCCATCAGAAGCGGCAACGACTCCAACCTTTCCAAGGCCATCACCGCCGCCACGCTCAGCGCCGTCGGCCCGCACGGTGAACTGGACTGGTCCACCATGCACGCGCTTTCGCCCAAGGATCAAAAGCGTGTCGAACGCTACTTCAAAGCCGTCTCTGCCCTGCGCGAGCAGGCCCTCAACGGCGACAGCATGATCGATGAGCAAACCTTTGCCGGCTCGATGAACGAAGTCTTCGGCGAACAGCCCATCACCATCCGTTCGATCGAGCTGTGCGAAAAAGTCCTCGGCTACGGCGTGTACGAAGCATTCACCGATCACACCTTCGTCGCGGGCCGTGACCAGAAGCTGATCATCTACGTCGAACTCGACCACTTCAAACCCATGCCCACCAGCGACGGCGAGGGCTACGAGGTCAACCTCACACAGGAAGTTGAACTCTACGAATCATCGGGGTTCGAGGTCTGGAACCACGAGCCCGTCCCCATCAACGATGTCTCCAAGAACAAGCGCAAGGACTTCTTCGTCGTCCAGCTCGTGACGCTGCCCGGCAAGCTCTCGCTGGGCCAGTACCGCCTGAAGGTCCGCATCCTCGACGAGAACGCCGGCACACGCGACGAGGTCACCCTCCCGATCCAGATCGTCGACGACAAGAGCTTCGTCCGCCGCAATAATCAGTAAGCCGATAAGCGATATTCTGTCATCCCTGCGCTTTTCGATATATTAGCTCTGACATATCTTAGTGAGAGCAACCGAAAGGCAGGTGACACTTGGCGGATCGCAACACGCTCTGGCGTCGTCATCTTAAGACCGTTCTCGTCTGGGCCGGCGTCTTGATCGTTATCGTCGTCGCTGTGTTCTGGCTCAGCGGCGGATTCATCCCCAAGACCGCGCCCGGGCACGAACAGGTTCGCGCCTGGCCCATCAACGGCCCGCTGGCGAGCGTCGAACTTCAGACCTACCAGCGCGTCGCGCCGACCGTCGGCACCGTCCGCGCGATCCAGCAGGTACAGGTCGCCTCGCAACTCACCGCCGAGGTTACCGAACTGAACGCCCGGGCCGGCGACGCTGTTGAAGCAGGCCAAATCCTCGCACGCCTCGACGACACAGCCTTGCAAGCCCGCGCTGCACGCACCAAAGCGCAGCTCGTTGCCACCGAAGCACGCCTGCGCCAGGCGCAGAGCGACCTCAAACGTGTCACCGATATTTATGAGCGCAACGCCGCGACCGAGCGCGAGTTTGATGATGCCGTGCGTGCCGCCGAAGTCGCCGAGGCCGATGCCGAAGCCTCGCGTCAGGCCGACAACGAAGCCCGCACACAACTCGCTTACGCCACCGTCGAAAGCCCCATGTCAGGCAAGGTGATCGACAAACACGTCGAGGTCGGCGATCTCGTTCAACCCGGGCAGATAATCCTCACACTCGAAGGCCAACTCCAACTCGAAGCCGAAGTCCCCGAATCGCTTTCCGTCAAGCTTTCCGTCGGTGATGCGGTGGATGTGCAGATCGATGCCGTCGACCTGCGCTGCACCGGCAACATCCGCGAGATCGTCCCGCAGGCGGCCGCGACAAGTCGAACGTTCTTAGTGAAAGTGGGGGGGCCGTGTCCACCCAACGTGCACAGCGGTATGTTCGGCCGCTTGTTCATCCCGCTCGGTGAAGCGCAACGTCTGACCATCCCCACGTCGGCCGTGCGCGAGGTCGGGCAACTCAAGATCGTTTACGTCGCCGACACCGAAGCCAAGCAAGCGCATCGGCGTTTCGTGCGGTTGGGTGAAAAACTTGGCGATCGCGTTGAAGTGCTTTCGGGCCTCGAGCAAGGCGAACAGATCCTCGCACAGCCGCCGGACGAGGGGTCGCAGCCATGACCGATGCGCCCCCGACTTCATCTAATACGCCCGATCCACCGCAGCGCAAGAGCATCGTTCAAGGCATCGTCGAGATGTTCCTCGGCGGTAACCTCTCGATCATGCTCTGCGTCGCTACGTTGATCGTTGGCCTTGCTGCGCTACTTATCACGCCACGCGAAGAAGAGCCACAGATCACCGTCCCCATGGCGGATGTCATCGTCGATGTCCCCGGCGCGTCTGCCCACGAAGTCGAACGACAGGTCAGCACCCGCCTCGAGCGTCTGCTCTACCAGATCGACGGCGTCGAATACGTCTACTCCATCAGCCGAACCAATCAGGCGGTTATCACCGCGCGTTTCTACGTCGGCGAAGACCGCGTCGACAGCCTCGTCAAGCTCCACAACAAACTCACCACCAGCAGCGACCTCGTTCCAGCTTCCGTTGCAGGTTGGGTCATCAAGCCTGTCGAAGTCGACGACGTGCCGATCGTTTCGGTCACACTTTATTCAGATGACAGCCGATACGACGACGCCGACCTGCGCCGCTTTGCTGAAGAACTGGAAACCACGCTTCAGGCCGTGCCCAATACAGGCCGTACTTACCTGATTGGCGGCAGGCCACGCACGATCAAGGTGCGCATCAACGCGGAACTGCTTAGCGGTAGGGGGCTGACCTGGTCCACCATCGCCAACAGCCTGCGCGCTGCCAACGTCACGCTTCCCGCCGGTTCATCGCCCGACTTCAATGAGCAGCTTGTTTTCGAGGCCGGCACCACACTCACAAGCGCGCAGGACGTCGCCGGCCTGATCGTCGGCGTCAGCGACGGTCGGCCCATCTACCTCCGCGACGTCGCAACCATCACCGACGGCCCCGCCGAACCCACCACCTACACCACCATCGGTTTGCCTCCGAAGCACGGCCAGCCCGCGCAGCTCTATCCCGCTGTCACGCTCGGTGTCGCCAAGAAGACCGGCACGAATGCCGTCTGGGTCGCCCAGGATGTGCATAAAGCCGTCGAGGAATATACCGAGCGTGTCCTGCCCGCCGGCATCCACGCACGCATCACCCGCGACAACGGCCACACCGCTAACGAGAAAGTCAACGAACTCGTCGAAGCCCTCATCGTTGCCGTCATCATCGTCATCGGTTTACTCACCATCGTCATGGGCTGGCGTGCTGCGCTCGTCGTCGCGCTGGCTGTTCCGTTGACCTTCTCTCTCACGCTGTTAGTCGACTATCTCACCGGCTACACGATCAACCGCGTCACGCTCTTTGCGCTGATCCTCGCGCTGGGCCTTGTTGTCGACGACCCGATCGTTGATGTGGAAAACATCCACCGCCATCTCTCGACCGGCAAGGAAAAAGCGCGCGATGCCGTGCTGCGTGCGGTCAATGAAGTGCGTCCGCCGATCATCCTCGCGACGCTCGCTGTCATCGCGTCGTTTGTTCCCGTCGCGTTCGTCACGGGCATGATGGGCGCGTACATGGGCCCGATGGCGCTGAACGTCCCGGTTGCCATGCTCATGAGCCTGGTCGTCGCGTTCACCGTCACCCCCTGGCTTGCTTACCACGCACTCAAGAACCAGAAGCACGACAAAAAAGAGCAGGAAAACGCCAACGATCTTCACCGCTCGCTTTTGTACAAAGCCTATTCACGCACCATGCAGCCGATGCTTGATAGCCGCGGCAAGGGCATACTCATGCTGCTCGGTGTCATCGTGCTCTTCATCCTCTCGCTATTACCCCCGGCACTCGGCGGCGTGCCGCTCAAGATGTTGCCTTACAACAACCGTGACGAATTCCAGGTCGTCGTCGACATGCCCGAAGGCGCTACGCTCGAAAACACCGCCGCCTGCACGCAGGACCTCGCCACTTACTTCCTCGGGCTAGCCGAAACCGTCGATGTCACCAGCTACGTCGGCACCGCAAGCCCCATGGACTTCAACGGCCTGGTACGCCATTACTTCCTCCGCCAGGGCTCGAACGTCGCCGACCTCCGCATCAACATCCTGCCTCGCCGCGAACGTAGTATGCAGAGCCACGCCATCGCACTGCGCGTCCGCGCCGATGTCGATGCCATCGGCAACAAATACGGCGCGAACCTCAAGATCGTCGAAACACCGCCCGGCCCGCCCGTCATCTCCACACTCACCGCCGAAGTCTACGGCCCCATCGATGCCGATCACGATCAACTTCTAAACATCGCCCGCAATGTCGAGCAACGCTTTGTCGATAGCTACGGCGTCGTCGACGTCGACAGCAGCATCGAGGCCGAACAAACCCGCTGGACGTTCGTGACGGATAAAGACAAAGCTGCGCTCGCAGGACTCACCACGCAGCAGATCGCAAGCGAACTCGCATCCGCGATCGGCGGCGACATCCCGACCTACCTGCACGTTCCCGATGAAGCCAACCCGCTGCCCGTTGAGCTGCGCCTGAATCTGTCCGACCGGCATCAGCCCGAACTGCTCAAAGCCATGCACATCAGCACGCCCAGCGGCGCAACGATCCCCATCGGCGAACTCGGTAGTTTCGAGAAGTCCACCATCGATCAACCCATCTACCGCAAGAACCTGCAGCGCGTTTCCTATGTCTTCGGCGAAACCGCAGGCGTCACGCCCGGCGAAGCCATCCTCGGCATGTTCTTCGACCTGCGGCCTTCAACCGACGGCCTCGTCCCGCCCGGCTACCAAGTTGTCTGGACCGGTGAAGGCGAATGGAAAATTACGGTTGATGCGTTCCGCGATCTCGGTCTTGCATTCGGCGTCGCGTGCCTGGCGATCTACGTCCTGCTCGTTTACGAAACCGCCAGCTTCGTCATGCCCTTGATCCTCATGATCTCCATCCCCCTGACGATCATCGGCGTCATGCCCGGCTTCTGGATCCTCAACCTCCTGACAAGCTCCACCGTCGGCGGCTACGAAGACCCCGTCTACTTCACCGCCACCGCGATGATCGGCATGATCGCACTCGCAGGCATCACCGTCCGCAATGCGATTTTGCTCATCGACTTCATCCACGCCGCCGTACGCAAAGGCGCTACCTTGCAGCAGGCCATCCTCGATTCCGGCGCCGTCCGCATCCGCCCGATCTTCCTCACCGCCGCCACCGCCATGCTCGCCGCCATGCCCATCACCCTCGATCCCGTCTTCTCCGGCCTCGCCTGGGCCCTGATCTTCGGCCTTGCCGTATCGACCGCTTTCACATTGGTCGTCATCCCGGTAACCTATTGGCTGATCTACGGTCGTAAAAACGTAGCGCCGTAACTCGACGATTGCAGAATCCGCGTCGTTTTTTTATTTAGGGGTTTGTTGGGGGATGATCAGTAAGACAGTACTTCTCATAGCGGCATTGTTTGCCGTGGGTGTGTCACATGCTTGGGCCGAGCATCCCTCGACGCAGACGCCGAACGTTCTGTTCATCGTTGTGGACGATCTGCGTCCCGAGTTGGGCTGCTATGGCGTAACCGGCGTCAAGAGCCCAAGCATTGACCGATTAGCTAAGCGCGGCATGGTATTCAACCACGCATACTGCCAGCAGGCCGTGTGCTCCCCATCCCGGTCCAGCCTGCTCACCGGGATGCGCCCCGATACCATCAAAGTCTGGGACCTCGAAACACACTTCCGCGAGGCGCAGCCCGATGTCGTCACGCTGTTGCAGAACTTCAAAAACCACGGTTACTTCGTCCAGGGGATGGGCAAGATTTTCCACGGCCAACTCGACGATGAACCGTCCTGGTCCGTGCCTTGGCAAACCCCCGATGCCTTGAAGTACGCGCTGAAGGAAAACCGCGCGTTGGATAGCCGTTCGTTCAATAAGGGGAAAAGCCATAACAGGATACAAGGCGTACTCACGAGTACGCGCGGCCCCGCCTTCGAATGCGCCGATGTGCCGGATGATACGTTTCAGGACGGCAAGGTGGCCGACCTCGCCATCCAGACGCTGCGCGAATTGAACGGCAGGCATGAGCCCTTCTTCCTCGCGGTTGGATTCATCAAGCCGCACCTGCCTTTTGTCGCTCCTAAAAAGTACTGGGACCTGTACGACCCGGCCACTATCGAACTCGCATCCAACAGCTTCTACCCACACGGTGCTCCCGATTACGCCATCCGGCAAGGCACCGGCGTGCTCCGTAACTATGAAGGGATACCCCCCGAGTCGATCCCCGATGACCTTGCCAGACAACTCAAGCACGGCTACTACGCCGCCGTGAGTTACTCTGACGCTCAGGTCGGCAGGCTCCTGGATGAACTGGACCGCCTGGGGCTGCGCGATGACACGATCATCATCCTCTGGGGCGATCACGGCTGGAAACTCGGCGAACACAATGCATGGGCAAAGCAAAGCAACTGCGAGAACGACACGAACGCGCCGCTGATCCTGTCCGTGCCCGACATGAAACATGCCGGCGAGCACACCGATGCGCTTGTCGAGTTCGTCGATGTCTATCCCACGCTCTCAGAACTGGCCGGCCTGCCCTTGCCGGATCACCTGGAAGGCACGAGCTTCGCACCGCTGCTGGATGATCCCGACCGCCCATGGAAGTCGGCCGCGTTCAGCCAGTATCCAAGAAAGCCGGGCGGCCGCCTGATGGGCTATTCCATGCGGACCGCTCGCTATCGATTCACCGTGTGGGTAAACAGAAACGTCAACAACAAGCTTCTGTTCATCGAGCTGTACGATCATCAAACCGATCCGCAGGAAAACACCAACATCGCCGAAAACAATCCCGAACTGGTCGAACGCCTGATGCAGCAGTGGAAAGCCGGCTGGCAAGCCGCAAAACCCACGAAGTAGCAGACTACGATTCCACAATCTCCTTCATCGCACCCACCATCTAAAAAAAGCCGCTTGCGGCTTAACGCTCCCGCCCTATCCCCCCAAACCCTCCAGAGTGCCACGGTTTCATGCTTCTAACCCATTTTCCAGAACAATCTTAGAATCATTCATCCCCCGAAAAATCCATAAAAAGACCTTGCTTGCCTGATACGGGAAATGCTATAATAACTGCCCTCCCAACCTGAAGATTTCGTTTCAATCTTCAGACGCTTTTCTTCTCCCAAGGACGTGAAATCATGAAGTTTGTTAAGTCACTCTCTCTCGGGCTGACAATACTGCTGTGTCAGCAACTCGCGATCGCGGAATTGCAACTCGATTATCAGGGCAACAACAGCAAGACCGATCGCATCACCATCCAAGGCGTCAGCTTCACCGAAGTCGGGTTCGGTTATCAGAAAACCCTCGAACAAAACCCCATCATCAACGGCCACAACCTCTACGCCACCGAGGCTATCTGCGAGGGCGACACATGGACGATCTTCTACGGCGGATGGCTGCGTTCTGGTCAGCCCAGCGATAACATCTACCGCGCTACAACCAAAACACTCGACGTCACCGACGGCTGGTCCTCACTGAATCGAACCGTCGTCAGCGAAGGCTCATACCTGCACATCAACGACCCATCCGTCAGCAAGTCCGACGACGGCTGGTATTCGCTCTACACCGCCGCCAAGTTTGTCGGCTCAGAGTTCCGTGACTGGATCAACTACTCAACTTCCCCCGACGGCGTCAGTTGGACGCCGAACTACGGCACCGCTAACAACGAAGTCAGCATGGCCGATCCCAGCAACCTCGCCGGTGGCACCATCACCGACATCGCCAGGCCGTCCATCGTTAAAACCGATACCGGCTGGCGCATGTGGTTCGACGCCAGCACCAACAACGGCGCTGTCCACTCCTACCTGGCCGAGTCCGTAGGCGCTGATCCGACCAATTGGCAGATCATCCACCGTTACGATGACATCAACGGCTTCCCCGGCTTCTATGAACCCGACGTCGCGCTCCGGCCGGACGGAACGTACCTCGCCGTCGTACAACACAGCTTCGGCATGCTCTACCTCGCCACCAGCACCGACGGCATCGAATTTACGCTTTCCGGTTCGCCCATCTTCAACGCTAGCGACCCTAACCTCGATGTCCTTCATATCAGTAACCCCGGCCTGCTCTATGATGAACAGACCGACAAGCTCTACGGCGTCGCCTTCGGCATGACCGAATCACCCCAGCTCGTCGGGCACGACATCGGCTTCGCCTATAACCAGTACACCGTCGAACTGCGAGCCACCAACGGCGTGTGGTACGCACAAGAAGCAGCCCTCGGCCTTGACGAAATGATGGTCCAGACGCTCGGTGTATCATCCTTCGACATGATGCGTGTCCGTAACCCTCACACCGGCGAGATCCTGCTCGAGACCGCGATCGACGCCGCCCCGGGCGACGTCTTCCAACTCACTACCGTCCCCGAGCCCGCCACCCTCTCACTGATGGGTATCGCAATGCTTGCGGTCTGCCGTAGAAAGTAAACCCAACCAACCCAATCAACATCCAAACGGGCGCGGCCTTCAAACGCCGCGCCCGTTTTGCATTCCAACCCCCAATCCCCCATCCCCCATCAACTAATCCCAGCCGCTTGCGGCTTAGCGATCCCGCTTTTTCCCCTTGACACCGACATTACGTAAGTATATGCTTACATAACTAAAACACACATCCATTCACACCGGGAGCTTAACCATGCAACTCAGAAACCTGTTCGTCACAATCATCACGGCATGTCTGGTCATGACAATCATTGGTTGTGAAAAAACCGCACGTGTCGATGAGTCCAACGAAGCGCAACCACAACAGCGCATCGGTGTCTACGACTCGCGCTGCGTCGCGGTCGCCTTCGCCGGCAATCCCGAACACGAAGCACGAACCGCGCAGGAAATGGCCGCCTTGGAAGCCGCCAAACAGCAGGGCGATCCTGATTCAATCGCCGCCGCCGACAAGATCGTCTGGGACTCCCGAAAACGCCTGCACCATCAGGGCTTCGGCACCGCGCCCGTCGATGACATCTTCGCGTTTTATCCTGAACAACTCGAAGCCATCAAACAGAAGCACAACCTCGTTACCCTGGTCTCCCAGTGGGACAAGCAAACGCTCAAAACCTACCGCAACACCGAGCAGATCGACATCACCGTAGACCTCATTGACATGCTGAACCCCAACGCCCGCCAACGACGCAGCGCCCTGTCCATCCGGGACCACAAACCCCTGACCGACAAGCAAGTCGAAAAAGTCATCGAACAAGAAATGAAAGAACATTGATGTGATGTTCAATGTGTATTATTTAATCTGAAAGAATCCTGCACCTCAAAAAGCCGCTTGCGGCTTACCGCCTTATCCCTGCCGAACGCCGGTCCTGAGCAAAGCGAAGGTCCGGGCGGCTTTCATGTTCAATCTGTGCTAATGGCTAATGGCTAATGGCTCCTCTTCCCCTAATCCCCAACCCTCAATCCCCATTCCCCACTCAATCCACCTCACCCAACACCCGTGCATTCCCACCCGTGGGCACTTACCATACACACCATGAACCACCGCCAGCGCTTCCTTAACACGATGCACTACCAATCGGTCGATCGCGCCCCGCTCTACGACTTCAACTTCTGGGACGAAACGCTCCCCCTCTGGCATGAGCAGGGACTACCCAAGACCGTCAATCAGCAAAACGCCTATGAATACTTCGGCCTCGACGCGTCCCTCGGCGGGGGCGAACCGCCCAACTGGAACAGCGACATACAGTCCGGGCTCTATCCGCACTTCCCCCACAAGGTGATTGAAGATAAAGGCGAAACACAGATCATCCTCGACCACGACGGCACGATCGTCGAAGCTCCCAAAGAGGGTTGTCTTTCCATCCCCATGCACGTCGGCCACACACTTGTCGACCGCGACACGTGGAACAAACACTACACTCCCAAACTCAACCCCGACACGCCCGGCCGATTCCCCGATAACTTCGACCAGCGCGTAAAACATTGGGCAGACCCGAACCGCGAACACCCCGTCTTCCATAACGCCGGCTCGCTCTTCGGCTGGCTCCGCAACTGGATGGGCCTGGAAAACGTCGCCATGGTCCCCTACGACGATCCCGCGTGGTTCGAGGAAATGGTCGCAACACTCGCAGACTTACAGATCGGCCTGCTCGAAGAACTTTTCGCCGCCGGCGCGAAGTTCGATGCCTGCCACTTCTGGGAAGACATGTGCTTCAACGCAGGCCCGATGCTCACGCCCGAACACTTCAAGCAGTTCCTCGTCCCGCAATACAAACGCATCACCAGTCTGCTTAACGCCAACGGCTGTGACATCGTCTGGGTCGACTGCGACGGCCTGATCGATCACCTCTTGCCTCTCTGGATCGAGTCCGGCGTCAACTGCATGTTCCCCATCGAAGTCGGCACGTGGAACGCCGACCCCATCGCCTACCGCAAACAGTACGGCAAGGACCTGCTGCTCATGGGCGGCTACAACAAACGCATCCTCGCACAATCCCAAGAAGCGATCACTCAAGAGATCAATCGCCTCGCCCCGCTTATCGAACAAGGCGGCTTCATCGGCTTCTGCGACCACCGCGTCCCCCCCGATGTCCCCTTGGAAAACTACCTGCACTACTGCCACGAAGTAAGAAAACACTGGGCAAACAACACCGATTTACCAACCATGCACGCCATGGATTCCTGACGCATACTCCCTCTCCCCCGGGAGAGGGCCGGGGTGAGGGCCGAATGGAGTTTGCATCTTCAACAAGAAATACTCGATTACTTCAACCCCATCGTATCACACTATTCTTCTGCCATCATTCAGAATCAGATATAATGTATGCGCGTAATTCTCTTGGGGGATATGACGATGAACGAAGAACTCATTGAACGGATCGTGTCTGAAAAAGAGCGTGCCATACGTTCTATGCATAACCAGTTGATCAGTATCCCCATCATAATCATAATCGGAATAATACTATCGTTAGGATTAAGCCCTTTTATCGAGTGGGATCCATATGAACTTTTCATTTGCTGCGTATTTGCTATCGGAATTCCATATAGATTGTTTTATATGTTGAACCACCGTCATCGCCCACGCTGCCCCCAGTGTGGTTATGACTGGTTAGGAATCAGAGATAACGCCAAACTCTCAGTAAAACACTGGAAAAACTGCCCCGGCTGTGGCATCGATCTGGACGAGCGTATTCTCAGAACAAAATACCTCAAGTAAAAGCCGCTTGCGGCTTAGCGAAGCAATAACCTAACCCATGCCAATCACCGCCACCAACTTCAAACGCATCTACGACCCGTCCATCGGTGAAGACCAATCCTGGTACATCAACGACCACTGCTTCATGCAGGACGACGCCGGGCTCTGGCACCTTTTCGGTATCACGCATGCCGAACCCGCTTCGCCGCTGGATGAAAAGCACTTCGCTCACGCAACCAGCAACGACCTCTGGGCCGAGCAATGGGACAAACAGCCGCCGGTCTTACACGCAGATGAAAACCTCGGCGAAACTCACGTCTGGGCGCCGCACATCATCAGGCACGACAATCAGTACTGGATGTTCTACTGCGCTGGCGGCGACGACCACACGCGCTACCGCATCCACCTCGCTACTTCCCCCGACCTCTGGCAATGGACGCGACACGCAAAAAACCCTTTGATTACCGATGGTTTTGATGCACGCGACCCGATGGTGCTGCACGTCGGCAGCGAATGGATCATGTACTACACCGCAACCCGCCCCGCGACCGGCGGCGTCCACGTCGTGCTCGCATCGCGTAGCAGCAACCTCATCCAATGGTCGAAGCCCATCGTCGTTTTCGAAAGCAACAAGTCCGGCACGTTCGGCGGGCCGACCGAATCACCGTTCGTCATCCATCACAACAACCGTTACTACCTTGGCATGTGTCTTGGTGATCCCTACGCTTGCACCGCGTTCTACCAAAGCGATGATCCGATGCATTGGGATATCCATAACGAAGTCGGCCGCGTCCCCGCACACGCCGCCGAAGTCATCGCACTGCCCGATGGCAAGTACGCCGTCTCGCACTGCGGCTGGGGCCAGGGCGGCGTCTACCTCGCCGAACTGTTGATCGACTGATGCTCTGATCTTTCTGCTTGCCCAGATCATGCGCACATCATGAAACTTGCCCTGCCGAGGACAACATCAATACCGCCATCATGCGCACACCCACCGATCGCGACAGCACTGTGCGCACCGATAGTGGTGGATAACCGGCCTATCGTGATTTAAGAATTTGACAATGACGCCGCGATCTAGCAGCCGACTTTTCGGCGTCGCTTCAACTCATCAGAGATCGCCTGGACCGCCTCGTTGACAGCCTCTTCGAGCTTGTCGTTGACGATGAACTTGTCGTACACCCCGCACTCACGCGCCCGCGAGATCTCGTGCTTGGCCTTGGCGAAGCGTCCTCGGATCGTCTGCTCATCCTCACGTTGACGACAACGCAACCGATGCAGCAGCGCCTCCTCGCTCGGCGGATCGATAAACAACGCGAAGCTGTCCGGGAACTGCTCCTTGATCTTAATCGCACCCTCGACGTCGACCTCCAAAATCACGATACGACCCTGCGTCAGGAACTCCTCAACCGGACGGCGCGGCGTGCCGTAGTAGTTGCCGTGTACTTCCGCCCACTCCATCAAGTTACCCGCATCGCGCTGGCGCTTGAATTCAGCGACATCGACGAAGTAGTAGTCAACGCCTTCGGTGTCTTCAGCAGTGATCGGGCGTGTCGTCAGCGACACACTGAACGCGGCGTTGACGCGCGTGCGGACGTGGTGCGTGATCGTCGTCTTCCCCACGCCCGACGGGCCGGAGATGATCAGCAACATACCCGGGCGAGAATCATCGGTGTTTTCCATCCGAAAGTTATACCAGAGAGTAGAGAGCTTGAAAAACTAGAAAGCTGGAAAGCTGGAAAACTGGAAATGAAAACAAGGACAGGTATGCAGCACGCTGCCTTTATTTCCAGCTTTCTAGCTTTCAAGATTTCTAGTTTTACTTACCCCGCCGGCGCTCCACTGACAAGGAACAGTGCTGCCATCCTTACGCTCAGGCCGTTGGCGACCTGTTGTAAAATCGCGGAGTTCGGGCCGTCGGCGACGGCGGATTCGATCTCCAGGCCGCGGTTCATCGGGCCCGGGTGCATGACCAGAACGTCGGGCTTAGCTTTGGCCATGCGCTTCGTGGTCAGGCCGAACTGTGCGGTGTATTCACGCATGCTCGGGAATGCCTGGCTGGTCAGCCGCTCGAACTGGATCCGCAGCATGTTGATCACATCGACGCGCGGCAGCACATCTTCAAGATTGTTCGATACTTCACAACCGAGGTCGGTAAACGCGCCGGGTACGAGCGTCGGCGGGCCGACGAGGATCACCTTTGCACCTAGTTTTAACAGGCCATATACGTTCGAACGTGCGACGCGGCTGTGAGCGATGTCGCCGACGATCGCGACGGTTAAACCGCTGAAGTCAAAGCCATCCGTGCGGCCTTTGCGCTTCGCGATCGTGAGCATGTCGAGCAGGCCCTGCGTCGGGTGCTCGTGTTGACCGTCGCCTGCATTGACGACAGAACACTTCACCGACCGTGCAAGGTGTACCGCTGCGCCGCTGTGATGATGGCGACAGACGATCACATCGATGCCCATCGCTTCGATGTTGCGTGCGGTGTCGACGAGTGTTTCGCCTTTGGATACGCTCGAACCTTTGCCCGCCATTTCCAGTACATCCGCGGACAGTCGGCTCGCTGCGAGGTGGAAGCTTGCGCGTGTTCGGGTTGAGTCTTCAAAGAAGAGGTTGACGACGACCTTGCCGCGCAGTGCGGGGACTTTCTTCACGCTGCGAGTTGAGACGCCTTCAAAGCCTAACGCGGTGGTCAGCAGGAAACGGATGTCTTCGGCCGAGAGGTCCTCCAGGCCAAGCAGGTGTTGATGTGGCCAGTGATACTCCGACTTCGACTCGGCCAACGTCAGGCCCTTTCTTGTTCGTGTTCGTTATAAACCACGACCGCGTCCTGCTCGTCGGTCGGCTTGACCATGACTTGCACCTTCGCCTCGGGCTGCGGTGCATCCGACGAGCCTGCGGTCATATCCATTGCAACAAAGTCCGGCGTGATGGGCAGCTCGCGTCCGCCGCGGTCGACCAGCACCGCCAGCCAGACACGCCGCGGCCGGCCAAGGTCCATCAGCGACTGCAGCGCCGCGCGGATCGATCGGCCGGTCATCAACACATCGTCGACCAGCACGACGTTCAAGCCGTCGATCGCGAAGTCGATCTCGGTCGTGCGGACCACCGCCTGCGAGCCGATCTCAGATAAGTCATCCCGGTAAAGCGTGATATCCAGCGTGCCGACCCGGCCCTGGAACTTGTCGGAACCGAGCTTTTCGGCGATCCGTTGGGCCAGGATATCGCCCCGGCTACGCACGCCGACCAGCGCCCAATCGCCCGCGGCAGGGTCGGCATCCATCACCGCCTTGATCCGATCGCAAAGCGACTCGATCAGTTGCTGGAATCGTTCATTTTCGGCGATCACACGCATGTTCGGCATGTTAGCGGAGCGCGGGGTGTTTTGCCAGCGGGATAGATTAGGGGGTGGGGATTGGGGGTTGGGGGCTTAAGTAAGAGGAGAATTGGCCACGGATGAACACAGATGAACACGGATAAGAATTGAGGTGTTTGGGCCAGGACTGCATCCGTGTGTATCTGTGTTCATCCGTGGCTAATACCGGGAGCGTTTGCGCTAAGCCGCGAGCGGCTGTTGGGGGATTTGGTCATTTTGAGGTTCAATGGATATTGAACTACATCATGAAGCGATTCGATTAACACAATCAACATCAATTCACATCTCCCCGGCATATTCGCAAGAATGGTCAAGTAACACTTCGGATTTATTGCTACACTTCGATCATCATGCGTGATCAAACGCCCGAATCGTATCGCCATCGACTGCTCAAGGTGATGTTGTATATCGAGGAGCATCTGGATGATGAGTTGACGCGAGAAAAGCTGTCGGAGATTGCGTGCTTTTCGCCTTATCATTTTCATCGGGTTTTTACGGCGTTTGCTGGCGAACCGGTGCATAAGTACATCCGTCGGTTGCGTCTTGAACGGGCGGTGCAGCACCTTTCGCATAGCGATCGTTCGGTGATCCAGATCGCGATGGATGCGGGGTTTCAATCGCATGAAGCGTTTACGCGCGTGTTCCGTAAGACGTTTGGATTGCCCCCTTCGGAATTGCGCAAACGTATCGCGTCAGGGGAAGCGGTGGTGTTGCATACTCAACCTGTTAAACATTCAACGGATCAGGAGGTCACGATGATGGAAGTCAAGATCGAGGAAGTCACAGAGAAGACGATTGCGTTCATGCGGCATGTCGGGCCTTACAACGAGATCGGGAAGGTGTTTGAGAAGCTGTGTGTGTTTGCCGGACCGAAGGGATTGCTTGGGCCGACGACAGAGGTATTCGGGATGTATCACGATGACCCGGATACGACGCCGCCCGACAAGTTGCGCAGCGACGCGGCGATCACGGTGGGTGAAGGTGTGGAAGCCGAGGGTGAGTTGCAGGTCGGCAAGTTGGCCGGCGGCAAGTACGCGGTCGCGATTCACAAAGGGCCTTACAACAAACTCATCGACTGCTACCGCTGGCTGTACGGGCAGTGGCTGCCGACCAGCGGCTACGAACCGGGTAACGTGCCCTGTTTCGAGAAGTACCTGAACGACCCGAATACGACTGCCGAGGCGGAACTGTTGACGGAGATTTATATTCCGTTGAAGTAGGTTGGGGTTGGGATGTTCGATGTGGGATGTTCAATCTGAGATCGACCGCTCGATAATACCTGAAAAGATACCCGGACCTTCGCTGCGCTCAGGACCGGCGTTGGGGGGGGAGGCGCTAAGCTGCAAGCGGCTTTTTGAATCAGATTGCGATGAAGAAGGGGGCGACGGTTAAGAGTACTGCGACGCAGGACATCGCGATGGTGTTGGGGATGATGTAGGGGATGACCATCAACAGCAGGCCCGCGAAGAGGGGGACCGGGCGGCTCTGTTTCTTCCCGAAGATAAACATACCCATTCCGATCGAACCGAACAGCATCGAAAGCATGATCATGGTAGGGTCCATGGCAATTCTCCGGCAGCGGGTATCGCTGCAACGTTATCGGCACAATATGGCGGGGGGTTAAGTGGGGGTGTGGGGGTGTGCTAATCGGGGGTTGGATGAGGGGGATTGCTGATGTTTAATCGTTAATCGTTAATGTCGGTGTGATATTAGCGATTAACGATAAGAGATTAGAGATTTTTGATACCCGGACCTTCGCTGCGCTCAGGACCGGCGTTGGGGGGGGAATTGCTAATGGCTAATCGTTGATCTTTAATTTGAGGAGTTATATTAGCGATTAGAGATTAGCGATTAGAGATTAGCGATTAGAGACTCAACATTGAACATGAAAAAGCCCCGCATGACTGAATAGAACATACAGTGATGCGGGGCTGGTTTGTGTCTAAAAAGTGAAGCTGTATTGAGGCTTCGGTTTTATGCCGCGATTTTGAAGCGGCCGACGATGCGGCGTAATTGCTCTGCCTTTTCGGACAGATGCGATGCAGCCTCGGCAGCCTGGTTCGTGCCTTGGGTTGCTTGCTGACCGGCGGAGGAGATCGTCTCGATGTTGCGGGACAGCTCTTCGCTGGCGGCGGCCTGTTGCTGCATGGCGCCGGCGATGTTCTGGATGACATCGCGGACGGCATCGGCGGACGTCACGATCTTGCTGAGGCTTTCACCTGCTTGCGATGCCTGTTCCGTTCCGCGGGCGACCTGTTCCGTGCCGGTGTTCATTTTCTCAACCGCCTGGTCGGTGCCGGACTGGATGGCGGAGATGGATTCGCCGATTTCCTCGGTCGCGTTGGTCGTGCGGTCTGCGAGTTTACGTACCTCGTCTGCGACGACAGCGAAACCTCTGCCGTGTTCACCGGCGCGTGCGGCTTCGATGGCGGCGTTGAGTGCGAGGAGGTTGGTCTGGTCGGCGATGTCGTTGATGACCTCGATGATCTGGCCGATCTGTTTGCCGCGTTCACCGAGTTCGGCGACGGAGGCGGCGGAGCTGGCGACGGCCTCGCTGATCAGGTTCATGTCTTCGATGGTGCGGGAGACAACCTGGCCGCCTTCTTCGGCGACGTGGCCGGCTTCCTGTGCCTGGCGTACGCCTTCCTCGGATTGATTCGCCACGCCGGTGATCGATTCGGACACGTTATCAATAGCTTCGGACATCTGGCGGACCTGTTCGGACTGTTCGGCGATGGACGCGGCCATCTCTTCGCAGGACGCGGCGATTTCCGTGGCGGCGGAGGCAACTTCGCTGCTGGATTGCGAGACTTCGGAGACGGTGTCGTGGATCTGTCCGAGGAAGCGGTTGAACCACTTGCCGAGTTCGCCGATTTCATCCTTGCGTGATTCATCGACGCGTTGGGTCAGGTCGCCTTCGCCCTCGGCGATATCCTTGAAACGTTCGACCATGCGTGCGATGGGGCGTGTGATGCCCATGGCGGCGACCCAGATGACGACGACGCCGATGCCGACGATCAGTGCGGTGATGCCGCTGACCTGCCAGAGCAGTTGCTTCTGACGCGCGAGCACGTGGTCGCGTTCTGCGCCGACGGCGATAGACCAGTCGGTGCCGTGGATCGGCGCGTAGCCGAAGAAGCGATCGCTGCCGGAGAACCAGTACTGTTCGAAGCCGCTCTTGCCTTCGGTCATCTTCTGCATCATCTGACCGAGCATGGCGTATTGCTCGTCGGTTTTACCTTCTTCGACGAAGTTGCGTTGATCCATGACGAGGTCGACGTTGTCGTGAGCGATCAGGGTGCCTTTGCCGTCGATGGCATAGGCGTAGCCGCCTTCGCCGTAGCGGATGTTACTGGTGATGTCGCTGAGCACGGACCCGGGCAGTCGGCCGATCAGCACGCCGACGATTTTGCCGTTGTTGTCATGGATCGGTGCGGCGGCCATCATGACGGGCGCGTTGATTTGCCTGTTGATGATGACGTCGGAGAGGTTTGTTTCGCCGGCAAAAGCTTTCTTGATGTAGTCACGACCGGTGAGATCGGTGGTGCTGCCGTCGGGGTAATGGGCGACGTAGTCGGGTGTGACAACCCCCATGCCCAGGTAATCCATACGTGCGGCTTCTTTTTCCAGCACGGGCATCATGATGGACAAATCCATACTACGTATGGCTTGCTCATGGGCGATGCCTTCGATGGCGACTTTCTGAAGCTGGACTTCGGTCTCGATGATCGCGGCGCCCTGTTCGGCGACGAGTTCGAGGCTCATCCCCGCGTTCTCCGTCAGAGCGCTTGCGGCATTGAAGTATGCTGTTGCTGCGACAATCGAGCAGGCGGCTAAGAGTAGAGGGCTTATGATGGCGATGAGACGACCACGCGTTTTCAGGTGAATCTTCATGACTCTCCCCACTTCAAGTGATCCGAATCCGGTAGCACTACAGAGCCGTTCCTGGATCTATATTGAAAGTTCACGGACACAACGAGCGTGGTACAGTCCGTATGCAAATCATATTGTCAGGTTTGTTTATCGACACAGATTGGCGTTAAATTGACTCGCGGGTAAGTCCGTATCCGCTTTATCATGTTGTTTTACTTGTGATTGCAGGGTATACGGACGTCGATACGGGGTAATCAGGTTAACCCGATCGGCTTGGGAGGGGCTTATATGCATGCAGAACGCTGGGCACAGATCAGCCAGCGGTCGTAGCAGTGCTGACTATATGCTTAGCAATTGTTTGGTTGTAGATCTCTTTGAATACTTTTACGCATCGATGCCCAACGATTGCATCCGTGAGTTACCCAGCCATGTAATGGCAGGGCTTCAGTAGAGATCATGACCCATCGCTTATTGTTTGATGTTTACTTTTGTTTCGGCGGGTTGTCTTCGAGGTATTCGATGAAGCGGCCGTAGCAGTGGATGAGCACGCCGTGGTAACCGCTTTGGCCTTGGTAGGTTTCGTGGATCTTGTTGACTTCATCCCAGAAGACATTTGAGGGGAGGCCGTAGAAAGAGATCGTGCTGGTTTCGGAGGGGTCTGCGGTTTTCTTGCCTGTTTCGACGCCGGCACAGACGCCGCGACCGATTTTGTTGGCGTAATCGACTTCGGTCTTGATGTGGTAGGTAACGGAGTTGTCGCCGGTGGCGAATCGTCGGTAGGACATGACGCCGATGTAGTCGGTGAGGTCCTGGATGTGTGCCTGGAGGTTTTTGGTTTGGCCGAGGAACTCGACCATGCAACTGCGTTCGCCTTCGGTGCGCTGGTCGAGCCACATAGCAATATCGCAAGCGAGCGTCATGTCGGGCGCATCGTGCCGCAGCTTCGCGTTGACGCCGGCAAAGAACGTGAGCATGTCACGCATGACGATGATGCGCGATTCGTAAGACGCTTTGAAAGGCTTGGTGACCTGCGGTTCGATGTCGTAGTGGATGCCGACGAATCGGGCGTTGTCGGGTAGTGTGTTGTTGAACACGATAAGCGTATCGAGTCTGGCCATGAGTTTGGCCTGATCTTCCGGGCCGATGTTCTGGCTGCTGTCGAGGGCCTCGATCTTGATGCCGGCGTCGCGCGCCAAGATTAGGATGCGGGCAAGTTCCTTGGGGTACCGGATCGTGGGTCGATACCCGTGCGATTCATCCACATCGTAATGGACGTTCAGCAGCAGGCGGTTGATGTTGTACTGCTTGCTGAACGCAATGAGCCGATCCTGCTCGGCGTCGGTGTTGATCCATTGATCTTTCCAGACCCACATGCCGACGATGGGTTCGGATTGTGGATCGGATTCGGAGGCGGAAGTGTTTTGCGGGATCGCGCACATGGTTATACAGATTAGCAGGAGCAGGTGGGAGACGCCGAACTTGTTCGCGGGGAAGCGGGACTTCGTAGTCTTGGTGATGTACATAGTGGTTCCGGTTTGTCTGTTGCTAACGTAAATTGAATGTGCCACATCGTTCTGTTTGATATGGATCACACTCCCATAATCCTACGAAGATGGGGCGCATCCAAGTTGTGGGTCGATACATATAACAACTAGAAGTCCACCGGCGGGATGATGAGGCCGGTGCTTTCTTCGAACGCTTTCTGTTCTTCAGCAGACATCTGGTAATGCAGGACGCGTAGCGTGTAGCCGCCGACGACGGTATTGCCATCGATGTACATCCAGTCGGACAGTTCTTCGGGGGCTATCGTCACGATGTCGCCGAGCTTGACCTCTTTCGTATCGACCGGCTCGTTGTTAACCTCGCCGAGGAACTTTTCGCCATCCCATGTGACCGAGTTGATCCATATGTGCTCCCGTCCGCCGTCCGGGATGCTGTAAGGCTTTTTAACCGTAAAGCTGTGATGATTGGGGGCCGCGGTTTCGATCGCTTCGACCAGTTGCATGTAGGTTTGTTTCGCCTTGGCGACCGCGCGATCCATTTGGTCATCGTCAACCGAACGGACGTAGTCCGGTTCTCCCTCGCGCTTAATCACATCGGGATTCTCGGCTTCACCGCATCCGAGCGTAAAGAGGAACGCGAGCAGGAGCAGGTGGGCGGTTTGATTCAGGTGTTTGAGTTTGAGCATGGGGTTCCCCGCAGGTGGTTAATGAATATGAATAGTATCGAGATTGAAGCTGTTGCGTGAAGTATTGTACATTGGCCCGGGCCCGGCGGGGGGGGTATCATCGTGTCAGGATTCCATATCAGGAGATTCATCATGTCAAACGTATCCATGCCGTGGTTTGTGCTTGTTGTTGTGGTGTTGGCCCTATCTGTGCAGGGGTGTGCATCGCAGGCAGGCGGTGATGCGGCAGGCGCATCGGCCGCATCGATTTATGGCCAGTGGACCCTGGTATCCATCGACGGCGACGATGTCGACACGCTGATCCAACCTTCAGCCAAGCGCCCCAACCTCCAGATAAACGAGGATGGCAGGATATCCGGGCACGCGGGTGTGAACCGTATGAACGGATCGGTCGATGCCGACAAACTCGCGGACGGCATGTTTTCCGCGGGCCCGCTCGCCAGCACGATGATGGCGGGGCCTGAGGATTTGATGACGCTTGAGCATCGGGTGCTCGAAGCTCTGGGTAGGGTGAACCGCTTCAGGATCGATGGCGACCAACTCCACCTGCTGGACGGCGACCAGACGGTGCTTGTGTATGAGGCGATGCGTTGACCTGATTGGTTTGCGGGGAAACGGGGTCAGACCTCGCTAAACTCATGTAAGATATTTACACGTTACGGCGGCGTTTGAGCAGGCCGAGGACTGGCAGTCCGAACAGGATCAAGGATGCAGGCTCGGGGATGATCTGGCCGTGTATGCGATATGCGGCGGCGTAGGTGGATTGGGTTGTCCACTGCTGGGTCGTGTAATTATACGTAGCCATTGTGTACGGGTAGGGTTCCCTGGCGTAGTACCAGCCGACGCTGGAGTCGTCTACGGCGGGCAAGATGGCGAGCCAGTATGTGGTGTTGGGCGCGAGTGTGGGGTTAGTGGAAGATTCCAGTATTTGCGTTGTGTAACCACCGGACCCTAATCCGGGCAGATCGCCATTGTATGCAATTGTGTCCAAACTGGTGGAGATGTCTTGTGCGGGCATGCCGTTCTGATCGGGAAAGAGTTTGAGTATGAATAACGACGCGTTGGGGCCGTAATTGACGTTTTTGGAAAGCGGCAGCTCGTAGGATTCGACGACGGAGGCGCTGTCGACGTGTATGGGGATAGCGATGCCGCGGGGGTAAGTGTCTCTGTCTGCTGCGGGGGTGGTGCCGAAAATGTTGTAGCCGTAGAACGGATTGACACCACTGATCGAGTCAAAGTTGGAGGCCAGCACGTCCGCGGACGAGAGATTCGCCGAACACATCAGCGTAATGATTGCGAACAATCCCAGCGAAAACCTGAAATACTTCAACACTTCTCTCCTCCTGTTGTCGTACAGCTATGACTGAAAATGAACCGGAAACGGCACCGGCGTTGTCAAGTAAAACATTTTAACCGATGAGGTATGGAAGGCAAGGTTTATTGGTTTCGGCGATTGGTATGCGTGGACGGCGTTGATTGAGTTCGGCCGGCCAAGGTGGGGCGGTGTTCAATTCGGTGCAGGTCATATGGGAAGTTTCGGGTCTACTCGATATAGTACACGTAGAGCTAGTAGTGACGTATTGTCATGAACAACAACATTTCGGAGGATCAACGATGAAGTTTCATTTTGTCGCTCTCATGTGTGTGCTCATGTTTTCGTCGGCCGCTTTCGCGCTGGCTCCGGTTGAAGCCGAACCGGCGCCGTTCGATACGTTGCTCTCAGAAATGACTGCTCACAAGGTCGCACTTACGCCTGAGCTGCGGGCCGAGGCCGCGGAGCTGGTATCGTCTTTGTCTGAAAGCGAGCGTGAGTTATTACTCACCGATTGGTCTGATGAAGAAGCGTCATCCGTACATTTGAAGGATATCATCGTTCTTGCACAACTACCGCAGTCGCGCGCGTTCTGTGCAAAGCTGACTCATCATGACGATGACATGGTCCGGTTCATGTCCTTGGTTGCGATCACGGCCGGCGGGGATGATAAGGCGGCCGAGCAAGTGCACGCATTAATCCATGACCCATCGGTCGATGATAAGCAGGCCCGTTGGGTCCGGGCTACCTGTGAAGCGATCGGTATGAATCTCAAGCAGGAAACGCCCGAATCGATCGCCAAGCATCTTCGAGTAATGATCGGTAACGAGCCGCTTCTAAATCCCGGCGATCCTGCGCCGCTGTTTGAGGTGACGGATATGCAGGGTGAGAAGTTAAAACTGCAAGACATGAAAGGCAAGGTAGTGGTCCTGCACTTCTGGGCGACCTGGTGCGGGCCGTGCATGGCTGATCTGCCTCAATTCAAAACCGAACTTGAACAGTTTGGCCTGGAGGTGGTGGTAATCGGCGTGAGTCTGGATGAAGATCGCGAGAAACTTGCCGAAACCCTCAAGAAGTACGAGATGCCCTGGCAAAACGTGTTCGATGGCCGCGGCTGGGGCAGCGAACTGGGGCGACTCTACGGCATCAACGCCGTGCCGACCAACGCAATCATCGACCGCGAAGGCGTGTACCGTTCAAACCAGATTTCAGATGTCAGCAAGCTGCTATCTGAATCCGAAGAGGCGGAAGAATCTTCTGGCGAAACAGCGGATGAATCTGCCTCGCAGCCATAACGAAGCGATCACATGAAAGGTTTTCCGGAAGCTTGAAGACGTTGTGTGTCAACCGCCTTTGCCCTGCGGGTCAAAGACGGGCACCCGGCTTAAGTTTGTGGCGTTCGGACTTATCCTCTTTTCCGAGTCATCCCCTTTTCCGAGTCTTGCGGGTCAAAGACGGGCACCCGGGTAGTGTGTTAAACAATACCAGGCGCATTTCCATGAAAGCGTTTTCCAAGATCAAGAGCTTTCATTAATCCATAGTGCACTTCATACCTAGCATGTGTTCGTATTTTAGGGGCAATGTTTGAAATAGATCTCTCTCTAAAACATAAGCCAAAAAAAGGTTCTTCGTCTGTATCTACAATGTAGCAGAGAACATTGAGTTCATAAAGAAATTGCAGAAAATCATCCGGCGTTTCACAGAAATTTGGCAAATTGTATTTATTATCTTTGATAAATTTTATGAGTGCGGAATAAGCATTATTGAACTCATCGTACGTGAATCGCGATCTACCGTTGAGGAATTGGAAAAATTTGATAAAGATTTCATAATCTTTTGATTGGTAGTAAAACGAAAGGTGATCTTTGACCTCACCAAGAAGGTAGTCAGAGTATTTTCTGGTAAAACTAGGTTGAATTAAATCACCCTCAGAAAATACGTCGGAGTCAGCCCTTCCTTCTTCTTTGAGGTTATCGCAAAGTATGGAGAGCATTGTCACGATATCCCTTGGTCTGTACAAAGATCTTCTTAATATTGCGATAAATGAACTTGGGACTTGAAATTTGGTTCGAACATTTGAAGCATCGAAAGGGAAATAATAATCCCATACTTGGCCATCAAGAAAGCATTTGCTGTCTTGTTGTGTTCTTAGAAGTCTATCAGTTATGTAAAACAGGTGAGATCGACGATGATCAGAATAAGTTGTTAACCAGTCCAACATCACGGTGTTATCCCTTAGCTTGCTATTCATATTCTGAAGATCTAGGGAATTCATGATGTCAGGTCGGATCAGCAAAACAACCTTTAGTCGTCCTTTTGAGTCTCTGATATTTGAGAGGAAATCGTTGTTAAGGCTCCATACAGCGTTTGCTAAGCCTTTGACACATTCTAGGTAATCGTTGTAAGGGACTGATGCTGGACGTATGTCAATTCCATCAATAAAAAGAATATGATCGGTGTCCAACTTTAATTCAGCAAGAGCATTTTCAAATTGTTTTTGTATATAGAGTAAATTAGTTTGGTATCGCGACTCGGAAAATGAAATTGAATCCTTTTGTTCTCCAGAAATATTCAAATGCTTTGAAAGCAACTCGGCGGCACGTTTCGATTCTTCGACAAAACTGATTGCATGTATGATTTCTGGTGAGAAAGCATGAGCATAGTACTCGTCGATGGCCTTGCGAAGTCCGCTAAATCGCTTAAAATGAGACAGAAAGGATGTGTTATGTTTTTTGTCAATTATCTGCTTTGAGAGAAGAAGGCATAGAATAATACGCCAAATGTTGGTGTAATCCGTTAATACAAGGTGCTTGGCCTTTTTCATTTCAAGAAATTTTTGGTATTCGGTTTCTCGAATGTAGCTCAAAGAAGCAAGGGTGTTATGGTAGTTGTTGTTGCACAGATATACTGAATATGCAGTTTTTCCTGTTCCCTTCTCGCCTACTAAAAAGTAACGACCAGGCTCGCAAAGGTCATCAAGCGATTGGTCGCGAACAAATAAATCATTAAATAAATTTTTATTTTCTCTTCGGCGATAGTTTTCGGCATCGCGAAATCCAAGTTTGAGTTCGGATACTTTTTTCATAAGACATGGCCCCTACTAAGATGTGTGAAAATCCAAAATATGAAAAAATCACCCCTCCCCCAATTCCCCAATCTTTCTCAATCTATCATAGCGTTTATTCACCAGATTTTCGACCTTAAATCGCTTCAGTTCGCGGATGGTTTGGATCAGGTATTTTTCTAAATAGTCGGCGGCGGCGGTGGGGTTGCGGTGGGCTCCTCCTAATGGCTCGTCGATCATGCCGTCGATGGTGCCTAGTTTGAGGTTGTCGTTGGCGGTGAGTTTGAGGTTTTCGGCGGCGGCGGCGTTGGTTTCGGGGTTGGCGGTTTTCCAGAGGATCGCGGCGCAGCCTTCGGGGCTGATGACGCTGAACCAGGCGTATTGGAGCATGGCGAGTCTGTCGGCGACGCCGATGCCCAGTGCGCCGCCGGAGCCGCCTTCGCCGATGACGACGGAGACGATGGGGGTTTGCAGGCGTGACATTTCGCGGAGGTTGACGGCGATGGCTTCGGCCTGGCCGCGCTCTTCGGCGGCGATGCCGGGGTAAGCCCCCGGGGTATCGATCAAGGTGACGATGGGGAGTTTGTATTTTTCGGCGAGCTTCATGGTGCGCAGGGCTTTTCGGTAGCCTTCGGGGTGGGCGCAGCCGAAGTTCGCGGCGATTTTTTCTTTGGTGTCTTTACCTTTGTGGTGACCGACGACGAGGCACTTGTAGGGGCCGATGCGGCCGAAGCCGGTGATGATGGCGCGGTCGTCGCCCTGGTGGCGGTCGCCGTGCAGTTCGGTGAAGTCTTTGACGAAGTAGTTGATGTAGTCGATGGACTGTGGTCGGCCGGGGTGTCGTGCGACCATGACGGTGTTCCATGCGGGGAGCTTGTCGTAGATCTTCTTGAGCATGGCGGTGTGTGACTGGCGTAGCTTGCGGATCTCGGCGCGGAAGTTGACATCGCCGGGCAGTTTGGCGGGGGAGGCGTCGGGATCGTTGGTGCGTTCGAGTTCGGCGATCTGTCGTTCGAGCGCGATGAGGGGGCGTTCAAATTCGAGTTCGTAGTTGCCGGCGTATGCGTTGAGTGTGCTCATGGTTATTGGTTTCTCCTGGGAGGCCTCGTCCCGCACTTGGGGGAGGGTTTGCCCACGTTCAACAGAACCTGGGGTTCGGGGCGCCCGGGGTGGGCCCACGTTCGGCGAACGTGGGCTTCGTGGGGGCGCCCGGGGTTTGCCCACGTTCAACGAACGTGGGCTTCGGGCCACCCTCTTGTTATGTTCCACCCTTTGTTCTGTGCCACCTTCTGTGTTCTGTCCCACCCTCGGAGAGTGTGGGCTTGTGGGGGGTGGGATTATATGCCTCCGTTGGGTGGGTGTGGATATTCCGCGGTTTTTGGGCGGGGGCCACGATTGTTTGTAAAGTGTTATCTTACTCGCTGTTGAAGTGTGGGGACAAGCTTTGGGGGGCGGTTTGTGGCGGGGGTTTTGGTGGGTGGGCAGGAGCGCTAAGCCGCAAGCGGCTTTTTTAAGAGCGGCGAGCTAAGCTGTGAGTGGCTTTTATTTGGTATGTATGCAGATCAGGGGGGTATTTATATGGATGACACAATGCTGCGGTTGAAACAGATAACGATCGTCGGGACGGGATTGCTGGGGGCGAGCCTTGCGATGGCGCTGAAACAGCGTGGATTTACGGGGCGCGTGGTGGGCGTGGGTCGGCGAGAGTCGACGCTGGAAAAGACGCGGAAACTGGGGTGTTTTGATGCGTTGACGGCGAGCACGCAGGAGGCGCTTGAGTGGGGCCGTGATTTACCCGGCGATGAGCCGCACCTGGCGGTGATCGCGACGCCTTTGGGGTTCTTTCGCGAGGTGCTGGAAAAGATTTCATGTTCGGACGATCCACGGTTATTTGTGACGGATGTAGGCTCGACGAAGCAGTCGGTATGTGAGTTGGTGGAAGAGATTCTGCCTGACGCGTCGCGGTTTGTGGGATCGCACCCGATGGCGGGCAGCGAGCAGACCGGGCCGGAGGCGGCGGTTGTGGATTTGTTTGAGGGTAAGCCTTGCGTGGTGACGCCGATGGGCGGCGAGAGCGATGAAGTGCTTACGAGTGTGCGGTCGATGTGGCAGATAGTGGGGATGCGGTTATTCGAGATGCCGCCGATCATGCACGACCGCAGTGTGGCGTTGGTCAGTCACCTGCCGCACGCGGTGGCGGCGCTGTTGGTGAAGCTGGCGGCGGCGGACGGTGGCGATGCGCTGCAGGTGGCGTCGACGGGTTTTGCGGATACGACGCGCATCGCGTCGGGCGATCCTGAACTGTGGATCGACATCTTCATGAACAATCAGTCGGCAGTGGTCGAAGTTTTGCATCGAGCGGAGCAGGAACTGGAAGCGTTTCGCAAGGCGCTTGCACGATCGGACACGGGGGCGTTACGTCGGTTGTTGAAAGGTGCGAAAGAAGCGCGGGACGTTTGGGAACAGGGGCGATCAGGTGATTAGATCGCGTTCGGGTGGATGGCGTGATTAACTCCCTCTTCCCTTGGGAGAGGGTCGGGGTGAGAGCTTTTTTGTTTTTAGATGAATCGGGCCAAGTTGAATACGTAATCAATCCGGCCCTCATCCTAGCCTTCTCCCGAGGGGAGAAGGGACCGGACATGAGACAAAGACAAGGATACTGATTCATGGCATCGGCTTACAAGCTGGGGTTTGTGGGTGCGGGGAATATGGCTGAGGCGATCGCGCGTGGTGCGATCGAGAAGGGCGTGCTCGGCGCGGATCAGATGATCGCCTCGGATACAAGCGAAGCGAGGCGGGAGTTGTTCGCTGAGCTTGGGATCAAGGTTGCTGAAAGTAATGGCGAAGTGATCAGCAGCAGTCAGCAGGTAATGCTGGCGGTGAAGCCGCAGGTGTTGCCGGATGTGGCGGCGGACCTTGCTGCGCATGCACGTGAAGATCACATTTACATTTCCATCATGGCGGGGATCGGGACAGCGAAGCTGGCGCAGGTCATGGCGGATGGCGGATGTGGGATGGCGGATGGTTCAAGCCTCAAGCCTCGTGTCATCCGCGTCATGCCGAACACGCCGATGATGGTGGGGTTAGGGATGGCGGGGTTGTGCGTGGGAGCGGACGCGAAGGCGGGCGATGAAGTGCTTGCGATGCGGTTGTTCGGCGCGGCAGGCGAAGTGGTACGCGTTGAAGAAGAACTGATGGATGCGATCACTGCGGTGTCGGGCTCGGGGCCTGCGTACGTGTATTACCTGGCCGAGGCGATGGAAAAGGCGGCGTCGGAGATGGGGTTGGCAGAGCACAGCCGGCTGCTGGTGTCGCAGACGATTCTGGGTGCGGCGAGGATGCTGCTGGATTCACCTGATACGGCCGCGGAACTTCGTCGCAAGGTGACAAGCCCCGGCGGGACAACGGCGGCGGCGCTTGGGCACATGGATAAACATGATCTTGTGAATGTGATCGCGGATGCGGTGAAAGCAGCGGAAGCACGCGGGCGGGAACTGGGGAAGTAATGATTGAGTTAACCGCAAAGACGCGAAGAGCGCGAAGTAAGACATAGGAATTAGCCACAGATGAACACGGATGAACACAGATAGGAATAATCGGAGAATATTACTTCTGGTTTTTTCTTATCCGTGTTTATCTGTGTTCATCTGTGGCTAGTTGTTTTTCAACAGTGAGGACGGCGCGATGGCATACGAAAACCTTCAGGCATTTGTTTCGGCGTTGGCGGCGGAGGGGGAGCTTGCGCGCGTTAAAGCGAAGGTGTCGCCGATGCTGGAGGTGACGGAGATTGTGGATCGGATGTGCAAGTCGCCTGCGGCGAGGCAGAGCGAGCATGCCGAGGCGTTTGATCCGCATCATCATGCGCTGGGCGGTAAGGCGTTACTCTTTGAAAACGTCGAGGGCGCGAAGTTTCCATTACTGATCAATGCGTTCGGCAGCTACCGGCGGATGGAGATGGCGCTGGGTTGTGAGGCTGGCGGGTTTGAATCTTTGGCGGCGAAGGTGGAAGCGCTGGTGAAGCCCGAGCCGCCGACGGGGATCGTCGAGAAGATCAAGAAGGGGCTTGAGCTTGCGAAGATCGCGTCGTTCGGGCCGAAGGTTGTGAAGAATGGGGCGTGTCAAGAAGTGGTGAAGACGGGCGATGAGATCGACCTTTTTGAATTGCCGATCATCAAGTGTTGGCCTGACGACGGCGACCCGCGCAAGTGTGGGTATCCGGTTTCTCCCGAAGAAGCGGGGACGGCGAAAGGCGAGGGGCGATACATCACGTTTGCGGGGATGTACACGATCCATCCGGACGATGCGGGCAAGCCGGAGGGCGAGCCGAGGCCTAGTCGAAACATCGGGATGTATCGCGCGCAGTTGATCGATAAGAATTACACAGCGATGCACTGGCATATGCATCATGACGGTGCACGGCATTGGCGAGCTTGGAAGGAGAAGGCGAAGCAGAAAAGCAAAAAAGCAGAAAAGCAGGAAATGAAGACAGAAGAAGGGGGGGCTTCAGGGGCAACTTCCGGCGGGGGGATGCCTTGTGCGATTGTGTTGGGGGGGGAGGCGGTGTTGCCTTATGCGGCTACGGCGCCGTTGCCGCCGGGCGTGAGTGAGTTGTTGTTTGCGGGGTTTTTGAATAACGCGGGTATCCCGCTGGTGAAGTGCAAGACGATCGACATACACGTGCCGGCCAACGCGGAGATCGTGATCGAAGGTTATGTGAGTCTCGATGCTGGCGGGCCGGGCTTTGTCATTGGGGATGGCGGATTTGGGATGGGCAATGGGCAAGCGGATGAAGATCCATCCGCCATCCGCCATCCGCAATCCACCATCGGGCTCAAGCCTAACGAAGAAGTTTTCGAAGGCCCGTTCGGCGACCACACCGGTTTCTATTCTTTGCCGGATCGTTACCCGGTATTCACGGTCACCGCAATCACGCATCGGCATGAAGCGGTGTATCCGGCGACGGTGGTGGGATTGCCGCCGCAGGAGGATTACTATCTCGGCAAGGCGACGGAGCGCTTGTTCCTGCCGCTACTGAGGACGTTGATCCCGGACATTATTGATTACGATTTGCCGATGTTCGGCGCGTTTCATAACTGCGCATTCATCAAGATCAAGAAGGAATACCCGCTGCAGGCGAGGCGGGTGATGCACTCAGTGTGGGGCGCGGGGCAGATGGCGTGGACAAAGATGATCGTCGTGGTCGATCACGATGTGGATGTGCACGATCACGAGCAGGTGATGTTCCACCTGTGCGCGAACGTCGACCCGGGGCGTGACATCGAGATCGTTAACGGGCCGTTGGATATTTTAGATCACGCAGCGCCACGGTTGGGCGCGGGGCACAAGATCGGATTCGATGCGACGCGTAAGATTGCGGGCGAAGAAGTGAACGGCAACCCGGTGCGCGACTGGCCGCAGATTCTGAAGATGGACCAACAGATCAAAGACCAGGTTGATCGGCGGTGGACTGAATATGGGTTGTGATTGAACCGCGAAGACGCGAAGAGCGCGAAGAAGATCAGGGTCTGATCCGCAGATTACGCAGATTCATACAAAAAAGAAAGCTCGCAAGCTTGAATTCGAATCTGTATCATCTGCCGGGTGGCACCCAGAAATACTACGTTAGGATTGAGAATGTTTTAGCCGCAAATAAACGCGAATGCACGCGAATATGGTTGAAGACTTTGTCTTACCCCGTCTTCTTATTCGCGTCTATTTGCGTTCATTCGCGGCCGAAAAACTTCGCGCTCTTCGCGCCTTCGCGGTTAAACATCCAGCCACTTCAACAACTGCGGGGCGAAGTAGGTTACGATCAGGTCGGCGCCGGCGCGGCGGATGGCGCAGGTGGTTTCGAGCGCCGCTTCTTTCAGATCGATCAAACCCTTGTCGGCGGCGGCGTGGAGCATGGCATATTCACCGCTGACATGGTACGCGGCCACGGGCACATCACATGCTTCGCGCACGCTCTTGATGATGTCCAAGTACGTCGCGGCCGGCTTGACCATCACCATGTCCGCGCCTTGATCAATGTCGGTTTGCAGTTCGCTGCGCCACTCACGACTTCGGCGATAGTCCATTTGATAACCCTTACGATCGCCGAAGGTCATGCCGCCTTCGCCGGCGTCGCGGAACGGGCCGTAGAAGTTGGATGCGTACTTGATGGCATAGCTGAGGATGGCAGTCTGCGTGTGGTTAGCATCATCGAGTGCGTTGCGTATCGCGCGGACCATGCCGTCCATCATGCACGACGGCGCGACGACATCGGCGCCGGCCTGCGCTTGCGCGACCGCGGTCTTGCCGAGATTGATGAGCGTTGCATCGTTGTCGACGATGGGTGAATTGCGATTGTTGGTTTGCGCATCATCGCAGAGTACGCCGCAGTGGCCGTGCGTTGTGTATTCGCAGAAGCACAGGTCCGCGTGCATCACGACATCGATCCCCGCATCGCGCACGGTTTTTAAAACGCGGTTCACCGGCGCATCGGGATGTGCGGCGTAGCTGCCTGTTGCGTCTTTTTTTCCACCTGGCGTAACACCGAAGAGGATGAACTGTCGCAAGCCATCGCTTGATAGCTGCTTGATGGTTTGCACCGCGAGGTGCACAGGCAACTGGTTGATGCCCGGCATCGATGCGACGCACCTTGGCTGATCCAGTTCGCTGACGAACAGCGGGTAGATCAGGGCGGCGGGGGGGATGTGGGTATCCGCCAGGGCATCGCGCAGCACAGCCGACCGCCTCAGCCGGCGGGGGCGTCTGATCGGGTGGCATGGCTCATCTTTACGGCCGGGTTCGGTCATGGGTTCATGATAGCCGGGTGGCGTTCGTGGAGGCGGATCGCGGCGGACGGCGGCCCCTTGTACGGCTATAAGAGCCTTATAGTAAAGAGATTACATATATTTAAGCGTTGTTTATCTGTTTCATGGACGTATGGCAGGCGATTATGCTACAATATTACATGCACTGGGAGGATTTTTAATGATTCGCAAATCTTCCCCCGTGTTTGAAAATGGTATGATTACGATTTGTAAGGGGTGAACGGTTCACCCCGAGCGAACGTGACGGTTTAAGAGAGAGCTGAGAACGGGCCGGGCAAATACGCCATTATCTCTGTCCATTATGTCGCGTACGGTGTTCATCGAACGCGGATCAAAATGGCCCTCCGCACTCAGGATCAAACTCGAAGCCGATAGCGTTCATCCATGGTTTCGTGTGTGATTCCATCACAACACAATTAGTTAGGAGCGAATGAAATGAAACGATCCAAAGGTTTTACCCTGATCGAGCTGCTCGTGGTCATCTCGATCATCGCGCTGCTGATCGGCATCCTGCTGCCCGCGCTGGGTGCAGCTCGCCGTGCGGCTCGCCAGATGAAGAACACCACCCAGGTCCGCGGCATCTGCCAGGGCATGGTCACCTACGCAGGCGGTAACAAGGAGCGTATGCCCGGTACCGACAGCAAGGGTTACATCATCTATGACGACTATGACAAGACCGGCAGCTCCGGCGACGGCTCCACCGTTGAAGCACGTTTCTGGATCATGCTCGATAACAACAACTTCAGCGGCGACTACATCATCAGCCCGGCCGAAACCAAGACCGTCTGGACCACCGATGACGTGACGACCCAGAACTACTCCTACGCGATGCTCAACATCCACAATGGTCAGAACAGCCCGACCTCTGCAACCGACAAGATCCGCCCGAGTGAATCCGGGCGTGCCCGTGAATGGAAACAGTCGATCAACACCCAGGCCGTGCTCCTGACCGACCGTGGTCGTCAAGGTCAAAGTACCGCCTACGAAGATATCTACAGCATCCACACCTCGGAAGATGACGCCGAGTGGGCCGGCAGCGTCGGTCGCGGCGACGGCAGCGCCTCGTTCGAGCAGGACGCCGCCCAGGACACCAAGTACGGCTCCTTCTCCAACATCGAAGCCGACCGCCTCTTCTCACGTTTCGATGAAGGTGGCAATGAGTACGACGTCACCAGCGACACCACGGTGACTTGGGATGAAAAGTCCAACGCTCTGCTCGGTTACCAGTCTTGGGGCTACGAAGAAAACACAGACAACGTTTTCAGCGACTAAGCTGAAAGCCTTCGGCCCGCTTGTTTGGGGCTGAAAAGTTAAAAACCAGACGCCGGCCGTCCTCCAAGGGCGGCCGGTTTTTATTTCGGGTGTAGCGATGCTAATCGCTAATGGCTAATCGTTAATCGCTAATATCTCAATCCCTAACACCGGTCCAGATCGCAGCGAAGGGGCGGGCCTTAGAAACATGATCTCTAATCGCTACCCCCACTCCGCACATTAACGATTAGCAATTACACATTAACAATTAACCCGCCCGGCTTGACGACGGCCGCTATCGGCGGTATCTGTGATACATGGAAGACAAAATCCTCTGCGATGGCATCACGTTCGACGACGTCCTGCTTACCCCCGCACGCAGCGATGTCGTGCCCGCTCTGGCGGATACCTCAACACAACTGACCTCTAACGTCCGGCTGAATATCCCGCTGCTGTCGGCGCCGATGGATACGGTCACCGAGTCCGCGCTGGCGATCGCGCTGGCGCAGGAAGGCGGGCTTGGCTTTATCCACAAGAACCTGTCGATCGATCAGCAGGTCCGCGAGGTGACGAAGGTGAAGCGGTCGGCCAACGGCGTGATCACCGATCCGGTCACCCTGCCGCCTGATGCGCCTTCGAGCAAGGCCCGGCAACTCATGGCCGAACAGAATATCTCCGGCGTGCCCATCACCGACAACGGCAAAACGACCGGGCGCGTCGTCGGGATCATCACCCGCCGGGACATGATGTTCCTCTCGGAAGACGACAAGCCGATCAGCGAAGTAATGACAGCCGATCCGTTGGTGACGGGTAAGCCCGACACGACGCTGGAGCAGGCGCACGCGATCCTCAATAAGAACAAGGTCGAGAAGCTGCTGCTGGTTGATGACAATATGCGGCTGACGGGCCTGATCACGATGCGCGACATCGAGAAGCTGAGCCAGTTCCCGCTGGCGTGTCGGGACGATCGAGGCCGGCTGCGTGTGGGCGCGGCGGTGGGCGTGCATCAACTCGACCGTGTGGATGAACTGATTAAAGCGGAGGTCGATGTGCTGGTGGTCGACTCGGCGCACGGGCACAGCTCGAACGTGATCGAGACGGTCAAGGCGATCAAGTCGCGGTACTCGATCGATATAGTTGCAGGCAACGTCGCAACGCAGCGCGGGGCACAGGACCTGATCGAAGCGGGCGCGGATGCGGTGAAAGTCGGCATCGGGCCCGGCTCGATCTGCACGACACGCGTTGTGACGGGCGTGGGCGTGCCGCAGCTCACAGCGATCGCGAACGGCTGTAGTGCAGCGGATGGCGCTGGTGTGCCGATCATCGCGGACGGCGGGATCCGTCATTCGGGCGACATCACCAAGGCCATCGCCGCCGGTGCGTCGTGTGTGATGCTTGGTTCTCTGTTTGCAGGTTTGGATGAATCGCCGGGCGAGATGGTGATCCACCAGGGCAGGCGGTACAAGACGTATCGCGGGATGGGTTCGCAAGGCGCGATGATGAAGGGTTCGGCCGACCGTTATAGCCAGAAGGGTTTGGAGCGTGACAAGATGGTGCCCGAGGGCGTGGAAGGCCGCGTGCCGTACCGCGGGCCGCTGTCCGACTTCGTGTACCAGATGGTTGGCGGGTTGAAAGCCGGCATGGGCTACTGCGGCACACAGACGATCGAAGCGCTAAAGACAGAAGCGAGGTTCGTGCGCGTCAGTGGCGCTTCGCTGGTCGAGTCGCATCCGCACGATATCAGCATCACCAAGGAAAGCCCGAACTACACGGCCGAGGTACGTGACGATTCGTCATACAGTTGATAAACAAGCACGCTTCGTTGTTAACAAATAATAAGACGCTTCTCCTGTTTAGCGGGCGATCGTAGATCGCCGTGTATCAGTTGTCACCAAGATCTGTGGTATTGCTTGGAATGTCAGATTTCTGATTAGCCGTCAGGAAGCAGGCATACCCTGAAGGGGTTGCGGCATGTAGCCGCGGGTGGAGCGCAGCGCAACCCGTGGACATCGAGTGGTTCATTTTTTTTCTGACCCGCCCCGGCAGGGGCGGCGCAAACAAACCCTTCACCCCGCCGGGGTGAGTGTGAAAGATGTATCACACTTCCACGGGTTGCGCTGCGCTTCACCCGTGGCTACAACCCGGCGCCCCTTCGGGGCGATCGCCGCTCAGCGGTTTTATTTTTGCTTGATGTTTTTCAGCATGCGTACAAACGCGGCGGCGGCCGGTGATGGTGAGTAACCCCGGCGGGTCAGCAGCCACAGCGGGCGCTTCAGGCGCAGGCCGACCGGGCGGATGACGGCGAGCGTGCCGGCGTCGGCTTCGTTGCGGACGGTAAGATTGGAGACAACGGCGACGCCAAGGCCCGCGGCGACGCTGCGCTTGATCGCCTCGGTATGGCCGAGCACCAGTTCGATCCGGCGGTTAATACCCGCATCGGCGAACGCATGTTCGACGACGGCGCGTGTGCCGCTGCCGGGTTCGCGTTCGATGAAGCCTTCCCCGGCGAGCATCTTCGCGGTCACCCGCTTCTTCGATACAAGCGGATGTTTAGGCGGCGCGATCAGAACCAGTTCATCCTCATGAACGACGGAAGAATTCAGCGGCATGGATGGTTCGATGGGTTCGCCTTCGGTCATGCCAAGGTCGATGACGCCGTCGATCAGTTGTGTGCAGACGTGCTCGGTGTTGTCGATGACGGTGGTCAATTCGATGTCGGGGTACGTTTCGTGGAAGCGCCCGAGCAGAAGCGGCAGCAGGTACACGCCGACGGTTGTGCTGGCGCCGACGGTGAGTCGACCGCGCCGGTGTGAGGCCAGGTCTACAAGCGCGGTGCGTGCTTCTGCCTCGATTGCTTCAAAGCGTTTGGCGTAGGTCAGCAACAATCGTCCAGCTTCGGTGGGCACGCCGCCGGTGGGCAGGCGGTTGATGAGCTTGACGCCCAGGTCCAGTTCCAGGGCCGCGACGTGTGAGGAGACGGCGGGCTGGCTGATGTGCAATAACTCGGCGGCGCGCACAAACCCCCCGGATTCCACGACCGCCCGAAACGCCGCCAGATGGATAGGATTCATGCCATAAATATAACTTATGGATTCTATTAAATCCATCTATTTGATTGATATATCTCGGGTTGTAGACTTCCAGCATGAATAACACGCAAAACACGACGAATTTAGCCCCGGATGACGACCCGCCCATGCCTGCCCGGGGTAAGGTTGCGGCCTTTTTATTTATCTTGTTTGCCTTGTTTTGCCTGACGCCTTGGGCATCGCCGCCGATCGCGTTGGGATTAGGCGTCGCTCTGGCGTTGACGCTTGGCAACCCGTTCACCGAGGGGATCAAGCCTTGGGTGAATCCATTGTTGCGGGGGTCGGTGGTGTTGCTCGGGTTCGGGATGAACCTGCCGGCGGTGTTGCAGGCGGGCGCGAGAGGCGCGGGCTTCGCTGCGTTCACGATCCTGCTGACACTGGCGTTGGCTGCGTGGACCGGCCGAAAGCTGGGCGTGGATTCTGCGGTATCCAAACTCATAGGTAGCGGCACTGCGATCTGCGGCGGTAGTGCAATCGCGGCGGTCAGCGGGGTGATCGAAGCGAGGCCTGAAGCGATCACGGTATCGATGGGGGCGGTCTTCATCCTGAACGCTGTAGCGCTACTGATCTTTCCGATCATCGGTCACGCGATCGGTCTATCGCAGGAGCAGTTCGGTGTGTGGGCGGGTGTCGCGATCCATGATGTCAGCAGTGTTGTCGGCGCGGCGCAGGTGTACGGCCAGCGTGCGCTGGAAGTGGCGGCAGCGATCAAACTCAGCAGAACGTTGTGGATCATCCCCATCTGTCTGCTACTGGGTTGGCGTCAGCAGCGCGTGGCAAACCGTTGTTGTGAGAGTGACAAGCCGCGGCGGCTCAAAGCGCCGATCCCGTGGTTCATTGGATTGTTTCTGTTGGCGAGTGTTGCCAGGACCGTTTCGCCCCAGGTCACGCAGTGGTCGCCCGCGCTGGTTGATTTGGCGAAGACGGGATTGACCCTGACATTGTTCCTGATCGGCGCGGGGATGTCGCGCCGCATGCTCGCCCATACAGGCTGGAAGCCGTTGCTGCAGGGGGTGATGTTGTGGTTTGCGATCAGCGTGGTGTCACTGGCGGTGGTGATAATCGGCGGGTGAGTGCCCGGGCATTGCTGCGGGGTAGCAGCGGGGGAGGTGCAAGCCAATCAGGGCCAAAGGAAAACGTTTTACTTCGGGGATTGCTGGAGGTAAAATGCGGACTGGGTCTATTCTCAGGAGATGGTTGTGGGACCAGAGGTTCATTCACAGTTGCGGCAGGTCGGTGACGTTACGCAACTATTTGTGCACGGCGAACCATTTCTCGGGCTCGGCGGGGAGCTTGGCAACTCTACAGCTTCTGATTTGAAGTCGCTTGAAGTGGCGATGGTCAAGTGCAGGCAGATGTACCTGAACATGATCATGCTGCCGGTGTATTGGGATTTGATCGAACCGGTGGAGGGTGAGTTTGATTTTACGCTGGTGCGGGGCGCGATCGACTTGGCTCGCGAGAACGACATCAAGCTGGTGTACCTGTGGTTCGGCACGTGGAAGAACAGCATGTCGTGTTACGCGCCGAGTTGGGTGAAGCGCGACACTCAGCGGTTTTCGCGCGTGCGCCAAAGTTCCGGTGAGATGGAAGAGATCATCAGCCCGGCATGTGAAGAAGCGAACAAGGCGGATGCATGCGCTTTTGCACAGTTGATGCGGTGGACGCGCGATTATGATGCGCAGCAGTGTACGGTCATCATGGCGCAGGTGGAGAATGAGATCGGCATGATCCCAGAGCCACGCGATTATTCAAAGCAGTCGCTTGCGGTGTATGAAAGCGAAGTGCCTGCGCAATTGTTAGAGCTGTTGACGGACGGCCAGCTTGGGCCCGAGGTGACGGAGATTTGGCAGCAGGCGGGGGTGAAGGAATCGGGGACGTGGGCGCAAGTGTTTGGCAGCCAGCCGGAGGGGGACGAGGTGTTCAGCGCCTGGCAGTTTGCGAATTATGTCGAGAAGGTCGCGGCGGCGGGTAAGATTGAGTATGGGCTACCAATGTTCACGAACGCGGCGTTAGTTCGGCCGGGCTATCGACCGCATCAACGGCCGAGCGGCGCGCCGCTTCCGCACATCATGGAAGTCTGGTTAGCAGGTGCGCCGTCGCTTGACATGATCTGCCCGGATATTTACTTCCCGAACTTCATGGAATGGTGTGAAAAGTACGAGCGGAACAACAATCCGCTGTTTATCCCGGAGATGGCGCCATCGATGCGGGCCTCGGGGAATGTGGTTTACGCGATCGGGGCGCACAGTGCGATCGGTGTCGGGCCTTTCTCGATCGAGAATGTGACTGAAGAGAAAGCGGAGCTACTGACAAGTTGCTACGGCACACTGGCCGGCATGTCGCCGATGATTCTCAAAGCGCAACAGGAAGGAAAAATCCTCGGGCTTTCACCGCAGGTTGGATTTAACTGGGAAGTGGCGGACGGGCCGGAGCGTGGTGAATTGGGCGATGTGGTATTTGAAGCAAGTTTTGATCGGCCGCCCGGTGAAGGCGAGGTTGAAGTGACTTCACTACCGACGTTCGGCCCGGGGCGTTGGGAAGCGCCGCCCGCAGCGCCTCGCGGCGCAGCGATGATTATTCAGCTTGGGCCGGAGGAGTTTGTGATCGTCGGGATGGGTGTTGTGATGACGTTTGCGCCGGCCAATAGCGAAGGAAGGATCGGACTCGATTCGGTGCAGGAAGGTTTTTTCGACACGGAAGGTAAATGGATCGGCGGACGATACTTGAACGGCGATGAAACGCATCAAGGCAGGCACGTGCATCTATTTGATGGAAAGTGGACGGTGCAGCGTGTGAAGTTGTATCGGTATTGAATGGTTGCTGGTAATTCGTTTGAAGTTTTTTGGGGGAACTAAAAGACAAATTTTGTTTTTTCTTTTGATTGTGTTCATCCCAGCCAAAGCCCTTCGGGCTATGACCTGGCTTTGTATTTTGATTTGTGTTTTTCTTGTGCGATGCGTTTGTGGTGTGTTGATAGATATTCACAACACGCGACAAAATATATTTTGATAACGTTGTTGCATTTTGCTTTTTGATTGGATAAAGGTATTAGTGCTCATTCAAGGTCGGCTGTTTTAGTCGACGAGAAGTTGACTTGGAGGACGGGCGACGGACGTGTCCGTAGAAATCAGGGATGGTGCAACTTTCATGATCCGATGGTTGAATGTCAGCGCGTGGGGGGTAGCACTTTGTATCGCACGGGTTGTGATGATGGGTGCGGGTGCCTGCATTCCAAGGCGTTTACCCACGGGAACTTCTCATGTCTGAGGCAAACAGTCAGCAACCTGTCAAACAGCCAAGATCGTTCATGGTCTTATCTATTCTCTGCGCGGCGATGTTGGGAATCATGGGCGGCCTCGGCGCGTTTACCTTTGGTTATGGTGACGGTGCGGCCTACTTGACCAACGACCCCGCGTCGTGCGCCAACTGCCACGTGATGCAGGATCACTACGACACATGGGTCAAATCCAGCCATCACAATGTGGCTACCTGCAACGATTGCCACCTGCCGCACGACTTCATGGGTAAGTGGCTTACCAAGGGTGACAATGGATTCTTCCACTCGCTGGCGTTCACGACCGGCGACTTTCATGAACCGATCCAGATCAAACAGCGCAATCGGCAGGTGACCCAACAGGCGTGCCTGTATTGCCACAGCGATTACGTTCACAACATGCTGCCGGTTGAGCAGGGTGGTGAGATGCTGCATTGCACGCACTGCCATGGCGACATCGGGCATGCCGGGCGCGATTCAGGCATCGGACAACGGGACTGACGACGCGCGTCGGTCTGTAATGTAAGGGTAAATCATATGTCAACACATGAGTCAACAACGACCACAACCTCCGATACGCATTCCCGATCGGGAAAGGTGGCACTACTCGCGCTGGTCTTCATCGTCGCCGTGGTCGGCACGTTGCTGGTGACCTGGGTGTTGATCACGATGTTCGGCCACAAGCAGGCAGCGCGTCAGCCGTTCGTGCGTGTCGCCGAGGTGACCGAGATCAGTACCGACCCCGAGCCATGGGGCCGCAACTGGCCGCACCAGTTCGACGGCTGGAAAGCAACCGCGGGTGACAAGTTCTACGGCGGCTCGAGCGCCCTGCCCCAGAGCAAGCTGGACACCTACCCCTGGCTTAAGCGGCTCTACGCGGGCTACGCCTTCAGCATTGATTACCGCGAAGCCCGTGGGCATGCCTACATGCTCTACGACCAGGGCGTGACCGAACGGGTGACCAAGAAGTCTCAGGCTGGCGCGTGCCTGCACTGCCACGCATCCAACACGGTGATGTACCGGAAGGTGGGCCTCGAAGCGATGGGGCTGCCCGCCGACGATGCGACACTGGCGCAAGACTTCAATATGCCCGCCGTGATCCGCGGGTTCGAGGAAGTCAGTCGAAAGCCTTACGACGAGGTGCTCGCGCTGGTGATGGCAGCGCCCGATGGCACGCCCGGTGAGAACGAACCGGTTGTCCCCCAAGCCCCCATCGGAGGTTTCACCGGCGAGTTCAAGGGCGAGCCCGTCCCCGAAGATCACCCCATGCTGGGCGGCGGTGAAGCCCATCCCGTCTCCTGCATCGATTGCCACACACCAGAGACCATGGCCGTGCGCGTGACCCGGCCGGGCTTCGTGCGGGGCATTGCAGACCTGGCGGAAAGTGATGAACCGACGCCCCACATCCCGAGCATCGAGCAGTGGCGCCGCGGCGACCGCAACGAGCCGTACGATCCCAACAAACTCGCCTCGCGGCAGGAGATGCGTTCATTCGTCTGCGGCCAGTGCCACGTTGAATACTACTGCGCGAACAAAGACACGCTTGAGTTTCCCTGGTCCAATGGTCTGAAAATAGAGCAGCTCGAAGCGCACTGGGATGAGAAGAAGTTCCCTGATGGCACGGAGTTCTATGACTATAAGCACGCCGAAACCGGCGCGCTGGTGTTCAAGGCCCAGCACCCCGAGTTTGAATTGTGGAGTCAGGGCATCCACGCCCGAAGCGGTGTTAGTTGTGCCGACTGCCACATGCCCTACGAGCGCGAAGGGGCGATGAAGGTCAGCAGCCATAATGTGCAGAGTCCGCTGAAGAACATCAACAATGCCTGCCAGCAATGCCATCACGATAGTGAGGACACACTGCGAGAAAAGGTCGAGACTATTCAGAATCGAACGATGGCACATATGGACCGCGCAGCCGAAGCGATGATCGATATGCTCGATGCCATCCTGAAAGCCAAGGAAGCCGGTGCAACCGAAGAGCAACTCAAGCCGATCTTTGCCCTGCAACGTAAGGCGATGTGGCGATTGGACTACATCAGCAGCGAGAACTCGCGCGGCTTCCACGCTGACCAGGAAGCGACGCGGATCCTCGGCGAATCGATCGATTACGCACGTCAAGCCCAGGTGAAAGCGGTACAGTTGACCGCGGAACTGGGCGGTGATGTGAATGCCGTCGCGGAAGTGATTGAAGTTGAAGAGCCTGCGGCGGGGGGATGATTCGCTAATAAGGCCAAGTATTACCAGATTCACATCCCCTGTAAGATGTTTGATGTTGGAAGAATCGCATCGATTCAGATACATCGCATCCTACAGGGGGTGTCTCTATTATGTCGGACTATAAACTTACGATTGCAGGCATCGCTGAAGATGACGTGCCGCAGCTTACAGAGGTGATGACACGCACATTTGATGATGATGCGCGGAAGCACCTCGGCAAGGATAAGGGCGGCCCGCCCGGGTATGACAACGGGGAGTTCTTCCGCGAGTGGTTATTCGGTTATGAACAGACCGTCGGCTATAAAGCGGTTATAGATGGCCGGATTGTCGGGGCTGTGATTGTCTGGATCATTGATACCGGGAACAACTATCTCGGAACCATTTTTGTAGACCCTCAATACCAGGACCAGGGTGTGGGCTCGCAGATCTGGGCGCACATCGAGAGAACCTATCCGGATACAAAATCCTGGCAACTGGAAACGCCGAGCGTTGCGGTTAAGAATCACCACTTTTATGAGAAGTGTGGATTCAGGAAAATCGATGTGAAGCCGGCAGAGGATGACATGCCTTGTGAATCGTGGGTGTTTCGGAAGGAAGTGGTTTGCAGTGACGGGGTTGAGGGAGGGGATTGAAGATGGGGCAGTGAGTCGGGGATTGCTGATTTTTAATCGTTAATCGTTAATGTGTGGGATGTGGTTGTGTTGAGCAACGATTAGAGATTAACGATTAGAGATTAGAGATTAGAGATTATATTGACGGATACCCGGCCCTTCGCTGCGCTCAGAACCGGCGTTGGGGGGAGAGTAAAGCCATTAGCCCTTAGCGATTAGCCATTAGCAATACAATTTCTACACCCTACACCCGTAAAATCCGCGGCGGTGTGCAGAGGGATCGCTCTTGCGATGACCTTTCGCATGGAGCAGTAGCGCACACCGCCGCAGGTATGGTAGGGTTAGATTGAGCGAATCAGTTAATTCACGGGGCTGACGCGGACATCGTCGATCCATAGTGTGCCATCGAGGATCATCCAGAACTGAATCGAGGCGCTGTTGGTATTAGCCGGGAGTTTGAAGCGCCTGCCGACTTTGTGCCAGTTCTTCGTGCCATGGATTCGCGTAACATCGAGGTTGTCGATAAGCACGTTACCGTCGGCGTCCCAGACATAGAACTTCATCCAGCCGTTGCCGACGTTGTCGGTTTTAATCATGGCGGAGACGTCGACGGTTTGGCCGGCGGTTAGTCCATCTGCATTGATTCGCACGATGTCGATCGGCATGCCGCCTTTCTTTGTGACCTTTAACGATTGTTTGCCTTCGGCCTTTTCATTGGTATCGGTTGACAGTTTCATGTGGCCGGAGTTACCGCCGATGATCCAGCCGTCGGTGCCGTTCTCGAAGCCGCCGTTGGTGAGGATGTTATCGCCCGCATTGGTTGCGATGTTGGCAGCGTCGTCCGGCGTGGTAGCGGTGCCACCGGACTTGGCTTGATCGAGAAGCTGCTGATACTCGTTCGCACCGGGGTTGGCTTCGGTCAACTGTTCGAGCAGGGGGATAGCTTCTACATAACGGCCTTGCTCGACATAGGTGCGTGCAAGATTGGCGGCGCCGGCGTGGGGCTGTGGCGACTTCTCGTACATCTGCTCCCACAGCTTGATAGCCTCATCGATTTTGCCCTGGTTTTTCAGGCACATTGCCAGGCCGTTCATTGCACCACCGTGGTCGGGGGTCAGTTCGATACAGCGACGCAGGTGTTGTTCCGCTTCAGTGAATTTACCTTGTGATATCAACGCCCAGCCCATGCCGTTCTGTGCTTCGGCCAAGTCCGGGTCGATTTCCAAGGCTTCTGTGAACGCGAGTTCAGCGGCACGCCAACGCTGTTCGCCCCATAGTTGCCAACCACGTTGTGAAAGCTTTTGAGCCTCGGTGGCATCGCCTTGCTTGGGCTCGGTCGGTTCGATCAGCTTGCGCAGATCGTCGGATAATTCGCCTGACTTCGCTGCGGCTTGAAGCTTGAGAAGCCAGTTGCGTTGCTTGACAATCGTCGTGTCCTGGCTGTCTGCCGGCAATGTTTTGAGTTGTTCGTCGGCAAGCGCCTCGGCCTTCTTGTATTCGCTCTGCAACAGATAAACACTGATGAGCGTCTGCTGTGCGACGGGTGCGTCTTTGGCTTTGAGGAACCAGTCTTTAGCGGCGTCGTAATCGCGCTTTACATAAGCGATCTGTCCCAGGCCGTTGAGTGCTGCTCCATGGGTTTCATCGAGCTGGAGAACTTGTTTGAAAGCATCAGCAGCTTTGTCGCGTTCGCCAAGATGGAACAGGCTCCAACCAAGGCCGTTCCATAGGTTGGGCGAACTGGGATCGAGTTTGATTGCTTCGGCGAAGTTATTTGCAGCCTTGTCGTACTGACCAGATTGCCAAAGAAGCCAGCCTTGTTTTGCGATGTCATCCGACTTGGCCACGGCGTCGATGCGCGCGTTCGGCGTGCCGGGTTTGTCGGTGGTGGTGGCGGGTTGTCCGGAGTTGATCGCGACAACAGTGACGATGGTTGCGAGGATTGCCAACATGATGAGACCTCCGAAAAGTAGTTTGCGCCTGCGTCGGCGCATGTGCTCCTCACGTTGCAAAGACTCGGCCAGCAGGGGAGTCGCATCTTCGAGCGCCCTGTCCAAGGCCATGTCTTCGTTTGTGTTGGAGCACGAGTCGGTCATCGCTGGTTCCCTCTCGCCGGAACGCCCGGCGGCGATCAGATCTTTTTGATAATTTTGGCGGCTTCGTCGGCGTCCATCTGGCCGCGGTCGACGGCGTCGAGGATGGTGCCTTTGACTTTGCTCGTTTTGGCGATTTCGTCACGCAACGCGGCGATTACCTTGTCCAGACGGTTGCGGACGGTGGGGTATGACACGCCAGTCTGCTCGGCCATGGTTTTGAGGTTGCCCCCGGCCAAGACAAACATTTCGATAAATCGCTGATGCTCGGCCGGCAGGTTCCCCACCCGGAACATGGGGAACGCCGCCTGGATATCGATCTGGCAGGCATCGCAACGCATGGTGGTGACCCGCATGGGGCCCTCACAGTACGGGCACGAATTCGTGGGGGTTGGTGTGGTCATATACCATAAATCACATATCTGGCTTCAAAATATTAATAAAATTGAGTATGTCAAGGGAAAATATTAGAAATATTAAGATATTTAGGCGATCGGACCTCATTTTGTGTAGTCGGTTTGAGATTGCCTGTCGATCGTAAGTGTCGTAATTATTTGCTTTTGTTAATATGCGGGACGCGATTGGTGCGATATCGGATCAACGACGACTCATTTATATTAAAAAAGAAACAGGGAGGTAATGATGCATACAACAATGCGCAAAGCGACCGGGATGGTCGTTCTGGCTTTGACTTTCGGGATGATGGCATGTCAGAGCAACGCCGATGGTCTGGAGGACCTGTTCCGTAAGGGGACCGGCACGGACAAGACCAAGGTCAAGGATGGCGACGCCGACATGGGGTTGGGTGAATACCACGGCGTGAAGCATGCGGTGGGTGTGGTCGACTTTGATAACGATGCGGGTTACCGCAGCCAGTGGGACATGGGTTACAACATGTCGATCCTGCTTGAGTCGGCGCTGTTCGATACAGGCCGGTTCGTGTTGGTCGAGCGTGAAGGGCTCGGCAATGTCATAGGCGAGCAGGACCTTGCCGCAAGCGGTCGGATGGCCCAGGCCTCAAGCGTTGCACAGACGGGCAAGCTCAGGCCGGCCAAGTACATCGCCACCGGCGCGATGACGGAAGTCGAGTACAACGAATCCGGCGCTGACGGCGGCATCCGCATTAAAGGCTTTAATATCGGTGGTTCCAAGGCCGATGCGAAGATCACGATCATCGCGAAGCTGATCGACACCACAACCGGTGAAATCGTCGCGAAAAAACGTATCACCGGCGAAGCGGGGCGAGCGGCTGTGAGTCTTGGTTATCACGAAAGCGACTTCGGCGGAAAACTCGGCGGATTCGCCAAGACGCCTTTGGGTGAAGCGGCTCAGGACTGCATTAATCAGGCGGCCAAGTTCTTCGCGGTTCAGATGGAAGAGTTCCCCGCAGACGGCGCAGTCGTATTGGTCAAGGACAGCCAGGTCATTATCAACCGCGGCGAGCAGTACAACTTCCGCGAGGGCATGGTGCTCAAGATGACCGAAGAGGGCGAGGAACTGATCGACCCGGAGACCGGCGAGGTCCTGGAGAAGGCTGAGGGCAAGCAGATCGGCACGATCAAGATCACCAAGACCTCGGAGAAGGTCTCCTATTGTGAAGTAGTCGAAGGCGAAGCCAACCCGGCTCGGGGGACGGTGGTGGAGGTCGTGAGTATCCCGCCGATGGATGATGAGAAAGCGGACGACGAATCGGGCGAATGAGCTCCGAAAACCGTGATTCCAGCCCGGGATACGCGGTTAGCGGATGTGCCTTGACCCGCGGATTGTGATACAATATTCTTTCGTCCCCAACGCAGGATTTTGCAAGCATCCTGCCCCGGGCTCGTAGCTCAGTTGGTAGAGCGCACCCCTGATAAGGGTGAGGTCGCAGGTTCAAGCCCTGCCGGGCCCATTTAACTAAGTCACGCCGAAGCCTTTCTTTAGGGCAACCCGTCAGTCAGACGGCGCGGCCATAACACCTACCGGAACCGGATAGTACTACCCGGTTCCGCAAAGTGGGAGGCATCGCCATGACACGGATACCCAAATACCGTCACCACAAAGCAACCGATCAAGCACTCGTTGAAATCAATGGGCAGCGGCTGTACCTCGGTAGGCACGGCACACCCGATAGTAAGGAGCGATACGAGCGGTTGATCGCTGAATACTTGCACAACGGAAGACGTTTGCCGGATTGGGCAGGCCAGCGCCGAGCCAGCTCTAGTAAGTCTTCGTTATTGATGGTTAATGTGATCGCCCGTTACTGGGAGCACGCGAAGCAGTACTACGTGCGGCCAGATGGCCGACCCACCACATCGTTAAGTGATATCAAACAAGCCATGCGGCCCCTACGAGCTTTGTACGGTCGCACACCGGCGGCAGACTTCGGGCCGAAGAAGCTGTTGGTAGTGCGGCAACGTATGATCGACAAGGGGTGGAACCGTAGCACCGTCATCGCGACGATGGCGTAACGCTTGTGTGCTGACACGTTGGCCCCTTGTTGGTGGAAAACATAGATGGTAACAGACGGCATAATGGGAGCGAACCGGGCTGACGCTTGAGCAAAATGCTGGTTAATCGCCCAAATATTTCTTGTTGTTGAAATCCTGTTTTGATATGTTCTCCTGCAACGGATCCGGGAACTGACGGGTCAAGTTATCCAGCACGCGTCGTCGATTGGTTTATGCGAACAGGAGTGGAGAGAGAATGAAACGCTATACAGCGATCGCTTGCGCCGTATTGGTTGCCTTCCTGACCTCCCCCTCCCCGGCCGCCACCGGCGATCAACTGGCCAAGCTCCTGCCCGGCGACGGCGCAGAATACGATTACTTCGGCGCCTCCGTGGGGATCTCCGGCAACACCATGATTGTGGGGAGCCACGGGGATGACGACAACGGCACATACTCTGGTTCGGCGTACCTGTTCGATGCGATGATACCCGAGCCGGTTACGCTGGGGCTGTTCGTTTTGGGCGGCGCGGCGCTGCTTCGGCGTCGAGCCTTTATAACCCCTCACCCCTCAAGCCCCTGACCCCGGCCCGCCTGGAATCAAACTTCCTATCAGTTTGGGGCATTCCGTTCGCTCGGTGCTCTGCGTCCGAAGCGTTGGTGGTGGCTGCATCATCAGCAAGTTTCTACGACACCAGCTTGTTGAGTATGGCTTGGCGCTGCATACATCCGCCACAAGGCTTGATGCCCATGGCCTTGGTTACCTTGGCGATGGTGTCGCCAAGGCCCTGGCTTCGTCGGGACGTGGGGGTGACATGGGATTTACGTTGCGGCTTCGCTGCTGCGGTGGGCTTGGTCTATTGATCCATTCAACACCTTGCGGGCAATCGAAGTCGGGGTCATCGTTGGGCAATAAGAACGATTGGGTCAACTGCTCCCGAAAGCGTCTTGAGGACCTGTATATCTTGCATGCGCCGCGATCCCTTCTGCTTGAGCAATGTATCGTTTCTGTGAATAACGGTAGCTTTATTTCATCCCTCGAACACAATGATGATGCTTGGACAATCCGGCCCGCAATCCCCAACGCACCCTTCCAATCAAGGCAAGGAGAACCGGCCGTTTATTATGAGCCACGATTTTACCCCCATTAACGCGACCGGATCCCCACCGCCGACTGAGGAAGTCTAGCGTGTCCAGCGGCACGATTTGTTGGGAGGGCTGTTGAGCCATTACGAAAGAAAAGCCGCATGAAGTAAGCGAAACGGGCAGTGTTCGACATTTTGAACCGGCCCCGGCCGGCAGCTGGTTCTCGTCGAACTCGCAAATGGACCACTTCAAGACAAATTATGAGAAATCCTGGTGTTATGTTTGTTCGAAAGTTACAATTCTCGTCATATCTCTGATGTCTATTATGTTCACAGTGGGGACAGATGATGCCGTTACAACCATCGGTGGGGCGGGGGCCGGGTTCTTGTTCAGATGAGTTATCTCGATTACCTGGCACGCAATCAAAGCGAGTATTTCAACCGGTTCCCGGGCTGGAGCCGCTGGAGCCCAGGCTGCTTCTAAGCGGTGTTATACCGGGGCAAGAATTCGAGGCGCCCGCGTCGGCTGTCCGGTCAGAGGTGGTTTCGGCGGTAGTCGGCAACGAGGTTGTGTTTCAGGAACAGACGCAACTCGGCACCTTCTTCACGCCGAACGTTGTATCTTTCGATTTTACGATTGATCCCTTGGCCGTTAACGCCCGGATCGACATCATTGCCCTTTCCGATGTGGACGGCATCTCTGAAAACGTCTCTTTCGATGCCGAGGGGATCGTATTGACGGAATTGTTCACCGGCCTTGATGATGGCCTTCGCCCTTTCACCGCCACAATCAACCTCGACAATGCAGACACTGCCGCCCTGGCCGCCGATGGTAACCTGCACATTGAATTCACCCCCAACAGCAACGTAAACGACTTCGGCGATGTCGATGAGTACATCACCGTCGGGCTGACCTATGAGATCGAATCGGTTTCGATCCCGCTTTCGCCGATCGATCCATTCGACGCCGGTATCTACATCGGCTCCGTGGCTGGGTCCATCAGCAGTGTTGATGAAGTCGACCGGTTCTCGGTGGACCTCGAATTACAACAGACCATCCGTTTCGAGCTTGTACCCAGCCTCAACCAGTCCCTGAGCATGGAGTTGTTGGACCCCACGGGCGCGATCGTGTTGGCCGGCGTTTCGTCTGCGCCGGGTGAACCCGTGATGATGCAGTCTATTGCGGTGGCGAATCCCGGCCGATATACGCTTCTTGTCACTTCTTCCGATGGCAGCGGCGACTACTCGGTCAGTGCCATCGTTAATCAGGGAATCGAAGAGGAGTCTGTCGGCGGGCCCAGTAACAATACCATCGAAACCGCTCAAAGCCTTGACAACCTGTTCGTTGACATCGGGGATGGGATCGATCGGGCAAGTGTCGTCGGCACCTACACCTACTACATCCCATACCAGACACCACTGCCGAAGGCGTCATTTGAAGACGGACTTCTCGGGTCCGACTGGACGCTATCCTCATCCACAGCGGATGGAAGCATCGAGGTGACCGCTGATCACGGCGCAGCCGAGGGCTCGTACGCGCTGGTGATGGATTCGTCGGGCACTACAAACAATCTGAACGAAGCGGTGTGGACGGTCGACCTGTCCGGCTACAGCCACGCCACACTCTCATTCGCCTACACATCATGGGAAACCTCCACGACCACGCTCCCAATGGATTACTCGGGCAGCGTGAACGGTGACGGCGTCTCGATCAGTGATGACGGTGTCAATTGGCACAGGATGACCTACTACATGAACACGGATCCGGGTGAGTGGCAGAGGTTGACCTACGACCTTGAGCAGGAAGCCGCGGAAGCCGGAATAACACTTGGGCCGAACATCCAAATCAAGTTCCAGCAGTACGGCTACGGCGATGCGCCCAACAGCGGCCGGGCATACGACGACATCCGTCTGGACGCATCCAATCTGCCCGAATCCGACCACTACGACTGCTACAGCTTCACGCTCAACGAAAACCAATTGGCGACCATCCGCACCCATTCACTCAACGGGCCGCTCACAAGATTCTCGCTGTACGATCCGCAAGGCAACTACCTTGCTTCGTACCAGGCCAATCTCGAAAACTTCAAGGCTCCGGGTGCGGGCGAATACACGATCTTAGTCACCCAGCAGGTCTGGCATAGCTACCAGCTCTCGGTGATCCGCGGTGCCGGTGATGAGTTTAATCCATGGTTGACTAAACCACTTGGAGCGCAGATCGGAGCCAGCGGCGCCCTGGCGGGCATGATCGAAGAGATTGCGGGCGAGGATACCTATCTTGTCTCCGCGGTCGGCGGCGACCAACTCACGATACGCACCGTCACACCGAACGATGGGGAGTCCGGTTTAAACCAGCTCGACCCGCTCATCCGGCTGTTCGATCCAACCGGCGCGGAGGTCGCGTTTGATGACAACTCCGACACGGACGGCCGTAATGCAACCCTCACGTATACCGCGCTCATGACCGGCGATTATGAAGTTCAGGTGACTGCCGCCGATGGAACCACCGGCGAGTACCTGCTGATCGCCTCCGGGCAGACCGGCTTTACGCCCAATCCGTTCGAAGCCGTCTTCACAACTCTGGAGGACGGCGAGCTGACCAGGTACGACCATTCATATTTTTCATTGTCTTTCACGTCTGATGCGCTGAGAACTTCGATTGATACCTCGGATATGTTGTTGAACGGCCAGCAGGCCAGCAGCATCAGTTCGACTTCAGCGGGCGGCGTCACATACTACAGGTTCTACTTCGATGAGGGGGTTGAGGTCGAGGGCGAAAACACCGTCGAGATCCCCGCGGGCACGGTGCGTGATCTGTATGGCACCTACACCAGCATACCCATCACAGTGACCTACACGCTCGACTCCGAGCCCCCCAAACTTATTGAATCGTCGGTGCTCGAGGGTGACGTGATTCCGGAGGGCGAGTTGATCCTGGTTCTGCGGTTCAATGAACCGGTCAGCCTGGACTCCATCTATGGTTGGTATCGACAGGTTGAGTTGGAGGGAACGAGAACCGGCCTACTCTACGCATCGGCGGTTTACGACACGGACACCGATGAGCTAACGCTTACCTATCAGGGGCTGACCGAAGACGAATACAGCTTCACGCTGTTTGATTCCATGTATCTGTATGGGAATCGGTACGAGATCGTCGACCAGATCGGCAATATTTTCGACGGTGAAGCCGACCCGTTGTTGACCGTGCCTACCGGCGACGGAGCCGAGGGCGGCGCTTTCACGCTCAACTTCGGGGTCGATGACGGCATCACAACACCGATCGATGACACGCTGGAATCCGATGGCGTGTTCAGCATGCGCGCCGAGTTTGAAGGGCGGTCCGATTACATCGGTGATGAAGACCGTTTCTCGATCGATGTGAAAGCCGGTAACACGTTAACGATTGCACCATTTGCTCAGGACCCCGGGATTATTCAGCCTGAAGTCGATCTGCTTGGGCCTGGCGGTGAATTACTTGCCACAACAGCGGGCACCGGTCAGCGCTCGTTAAACATGGTGCCTATCACGGCAGATGGTACACATACAATCGTGATCCGAACGATGGATGGTGTGCAGGATTACTTTTCCGGCAAAGTGTTGATAAATGCCGCCATCGAAACCGAATCAGTCACGGGCCAGAGCAACGGCGACATCAGCGTCGCCCAGGATATTGATGGTTTGTTTCGGGTTGAGGATGCGCATCTTCAACAGGCTGTGATCCATGGCAATGTTCAGCACACGGTGCTGGCGGAATCGTTTGAAGACTTCGACTTTACGAACGGATGGTCAAAGTATTACACCGGCTGGAGTAGCGGCTACGCACGAGCCAATGGTGTGGATGGGGCTCCTGATGGTGACCGGGCGCTGCTGATGTCGCGTTCAATAACCACACCCAATTACACCAATGTGTCGGTATCGTGGAGTGGCGACCTCAGTTATTTACAGGACGCAATCTTATCATTCGCCTGCGCGGAATGGGGCAGTGAATCAACCACCGAATTGCCGGACACGTTTACCGGCTATGTCGATGGTGATGGCATATCCATCGGGAACTTGAACGAATTGCGTAAGACCATTTTTACGCCGCCGGCGACCAGTTCGGGCGTATGGCAATATCACACGGTCAACTTGATGGATAAGGCGGAGCAGGCCGGGATCACCCTCGGCGACAGGTTTATCCTGCGGATACAACAGTACGGCTATGGTGAGATCCCCAGCCATGGCCGAGGTTTCGATGATATCCGGATCCTCGGTACGACCGGGACGGCTGGTGAGCCCGATCTCTACCGGGTAACGCTTGATGTGGGCGAGAGCCTTTCCGTGACGCTGGATACCTCGAATGGGTTTGGCCCCGATATTGAAGTCCTGGATGCAACCGGCCAGGTCCTGGTTAGTAACGGCGGGGCATGGCTTGATGCGGTCAGCAGTATCCGTGGTTTTGTCGCCGACGCGGCAGGCACGTACTACATCCGAGTGCCTGAGACCAGCTATGAGTATTCACTTATCGTAAACAAAGGTAGTGCGTTCACACCCGAACCCGGGAATAGCTCGGTTCATGTCGATCTGACATCCATAGGTGCGCACGCTTCGATCTTTGATGCGGCGGAGTCGGACCGCTACAGGCTGTACTTGAGTTCGGCCGACACCGTTACGGTCTGGACCGAATCTCCATCTTCTCTACAGCCGGTGGGGATCAACACGCTTGATACCTACCTGAAGTTATACGATCCTGATGGCAACCTTGTTGCCGAAACAGGCTCCGGCGGAGAAGGGCTCAATGCTTTACTCAGCTATACCGCGTTAGACACCGGCTATTACCAGTTACAGGTTTGGTCTGAAAATGAGACCACCGGCATTTATACACTCAACGCAAGCGGGATGAGCCGGGATGAGGCTCCGTTGATGGTTGTGTCCAGCACGTCTGAAGATGGCGATCTTACCAACTACTCACCGACGACCTTCACTGTCAACTTCAACAGCCTTGTACGGCTCGACACGGTAGATGCCGGCGACTTCACGGTTGACGGCTTCGCCGCCACGTCGGTAACGGTGCCGCATGGCGACCGGTTGGTCTTTGAGGTGCCTGTTACGCTCGATGAAGGGCCTCATGTCTTTGAGCTGGACAACTCTGCGCTGCGCTCGGTCTCGGGTGACTTGATGGATGCGCCCTTTGTGATCAACCATACGATCGACACGATCGCACCGCGGATCATTTACAGCTCGATCCAGGAAGGTGACGTCATTGATCCGGGGAAGATTACGGTGGCGGTGAGGTTTGATGAAGAGGTGACCTTCGATGAGCGTTACTTCAATTCAACGTACTCAAGCATTAAGGTTTATGCACCGGGTGGCTACTACGGGCGACCGGTCGAGTACCTGGGGTACGACCCCGAAACATCTGAGCTGATGTTCAGCTTTGTTGCAAACGATGAGGGTATATATTCCCTGGATATTATGGGTTCTGTGCGCTACGGTATTGAAGACCTGGCACAAAACGCGCTGGACGGCGAGACACCCAGCGGGACGCTGCCGCCCGAGGTCAGCGGTGACGGCGAGCCGGGTGGCACGTTCACCATTTCGTTTACGGTAGATCGGGTCACGACCAAGCCGATGACGGTGTCGAGCCGGGTCACGCCGACCGATTCATCGGTTGTCAGGTTTACTGAACGTGGCGAGATACTGGATGGTGATCCCGACGACGTCGACCCGTTCTCGGTCTTTGTCCAGCCGGGGCAGGTCGTCACCGCGATTGTCAGGTCGGCCAATGGTACGCCGGATAACACACCCTGGTCGGTGCAAACCGCGGCGGGTTCCGCGACGTCGCCGGGGGGTGGCGAGCCGGCGGTGCTCACGTTCACACATACCGGCCCGGCGCAGGATGTGGTCTTCAATGTCTCGGCTGATACGACAGGCGGGGGTTACTACATTCTGGATGTTTACCTGAACGCGACCACCGAGCAAGCGCTGCCCCAGGTAATTGTTGGAGCGGACCAGGCGGCGGACATCGAGTCCGCTTTCGTTCATCTGCCCGGTTCCGACGTGGATGTTGCCACGGTGATTGGTTCGGGGCAACTAAGCAACGCCCAGACGCGTACTGGGATTTCCGGCGGATCAACGTCGCAATTCAATTTTGATGGGCAGGCAGAACCCACGGCAGACGCCACACTTTCCATCGTTGCGTGGAGTGACCTGGACCTTGCTGATGAGTACCTCCACATCACGGGTGAGTCCTTGTTTGAAGCCGATGTGTTTGTAGAGAGGGATACTCTCACAAGCATCGTTTACGCCAGCCTGACGATCCCGCTCGCGACGCTGCAGGCAATGGCGGCGGACGGCACGATCAACTTTTCGGTTACGCCTTCCTACGAGGTGGATTGGATATCTGATAGCGGCATGACCGTGGCGTTGACTTATCCGGGCGGGCCCGAGCCGATTGATGATCTTTATGCTGTCAACCTGGCGAAAGGTCAATCCATATCGGTTGTGTTGGATAGCGACGTGGGCGGGCATACATTTGAACTGATAGATGCTGGTAGTGGTGAGGTTGTTGCTGGCGGCAGTAGTGGTGAGGGATTCACCCAGGTCTTGTCGAGTTTCACGGCGACGACGTCGGGGCAGTATCTGTTGAGGGTTCACTCGGTTGTTGAAGATGAGTACCACCTGGCTGTGACGCGAGGCGCGTTGCTTCATGCTGCCGGCGTGGATGATGCGACGCAGGTGGTCAACCTGGACGCTGTTGATGCGGCTATGGGTTACCTGGGGGCCGAACCGGGCCGGTTGTTCAGCTTCGATCAGTTCGACGAAGCCATGATCTATGAGTATGACCCGTATACCTTCACACGCAGCGGCTTGGCGCTGGCGGTGGATACGAGCCTTCTTGCCAGCAGCAGTTTGTCGAGCCTGGCTTTCGACGGACAGACCATCTATGTCGGGACGCTGCCTGACTATAGTGACGGCTATACATCCCTGCTTGCTTATGATGTTGATTCGGGCGAACTGGTCGGCTCATACGAAGCAGATGTTTTGTTTAACACGACGGTGGAAGATGTGGCGGCTTTTGGTGATCGTTTGGTCACGTTTGATTCGCAAACCATGCAGCTATTGCTTGTTGATCCGGATGATCCGAGCAGTCTGACGCAGATCGATGTGGACATTGAATGGGACAGCTACTATCCCTTGTCCGTCTACTGGATGTCGATAGCGGGGGCGTATTCCCGTGGTTCGGTATTTCTGACATTCAACCGGTATCCGTATGATGCGAACCTGAAAATCTACGAGGTCGATGCCACATCCGGACAGTTGCTGAATACCTTTGCGGTGAGTCCGAGTTCTTACTCGACATCGAGCGATATCAATTCGCTCGCCTATCTGGATGGGCGGTTGTATGTCACCAGCCAATACGCTGAGAGTATTACAGCCTATGACGTAAACACCGGCGAACTGCTTGCCAGGGAGGGAACCATCGGCGAGGTAGGCGGGGGCGACGCCGCGTGGATGAATCAGCCGGACACTTACTCCGTAACACTGTACGCCAACCAGCAGGTCACACTCTCAACGCTTGCGCCCTTCGATGAAGCCGGTGGTCCGTCGTCGAACAATCTTGATCCCGTGCTTCGCGTGTTCGATCCCGAGGGCAATGAAATCGCTATGGATAACAATAGCGCCGCCGACGGGAAGAATGCCATCCTTTCACTCACCGCGACCGTGGCGGGTTCCTATACCATCGAAGTGTCCGCCGTTTCCGGAACGGGGGAATATCTACTCCAGGTTGATCGGGAACCTTATCTCGCGGGAGACCTGGACGGAGACGGCTTTGTGGGCTTGGCGGACCTTGACATCGTTCTGGGTAACTGGAACCAGGCGGTACCGATCGGCGACCTGGCCGAGGGGGATGTATCCGGCGACGGGTTCGTGGGGCTCGACGACCTGGACGTGCTGCTTGGCAACTGGAACGCGACCCTGGAGCCGCCGACACTTGAAGGTGATTTAAACAAGGACGGATACGTTGGGCTGGATGATCTGGATATTGTTCTTGGCAACTGGAACACCGATGGGTCGGCAGATGACAGGTCGGACCCGACTCATGATGGATACGTCGGCTTGGCTGACCTGGATATCGTGTTGGCGAACTGGAACGTTGGAACCCCGCCGATGAGCATAGAACTGACGGCGTTCATTCAGCAATCGGTTCGCAGCATACCGCTCGAACTCACATTATCTATTGAGCAAGCGCAAGCAGAATCGCCGTCGATCAGCACGACGAGCCCCGCAACCAACACAAAGCCAGACAGCCGCGATCACCAAAACCTTACCCGTACCAAACGCATGCATTCCCATAAACCAACGCCCGTGGATCATACGTTGGCATACGCCAAACCCATGGAAACTTCACCCAGCCCGCATACGCAAGTCGCCCTGGATACATGGCAGTCGCGACAAAGGCCAGTTCACCAAGCGGTTGGTCAGACCTCCACCCCCCGGCCATCAAAGCGTGATGTCTATACAAGTCCACTGGGATTGTGGGAAGACGCAGAGATCGATTTATAGGTCAACGCAACCCAAACACGATGAATTCAGGCCCGAATTACGCTAAGCGGTCTTGGCTAAGTCCGTGTTGGGGTGGTAGGCAATAGCCAATGCGGTGTGGGGGTGTTGTTGTAGTTGGGCGAACATGTCATGGAGGGCTTGTTCGAGGGATTCGACGTCACCGAAGAAGTAGTTGTTCAACGCCGACCGCTTAAGGTAGCCCCACAGGCCTTCGATCAGATTCAGCTCGGGGCTGTACCGCGGCAGCCAGATCACGAACACATGGTCGCGGTGATCGTCCAGCAGGTTCAGCACGGCTTTGGTTCGGTGATAGCCGGCGTTGTCGATGCCACATACCGATCGGTCGCCTTGCTCGGACGTCCCGCCCGTTGTTTGTCGAACAACGAAGCGAACCCCTCCCGATTGAAGCGGTTAATGATTTTACGGACCCCCGACCAGCTCCGCTCCAGCAAGTCGGCGATCAGATAGGCCGTCTTACCGCGTGACGAGAGACTGACCGCCTGCGCCCGCCGTAGCACCCGAGCGTCGCGATGCGTGTGGACCACCTGCTGTAGTTGCCGACGCTCCGGAACAGTCAACGCCCGTACGAACAGTTCGCCTGCCATGGATGACTCATTTCATCCTGTACCGGTTCGATCCATCTTTTCTGTTCGTCGGATTATTCGCTCCGCCCGCTACAAACTTATCCAAGACCGCTTAGACCTGGATTCATATGCATTAAAGTGGTGTCTTGGGCTGATCCGGCACCCGTTGGGGTTTAGTCATAGGCTTGATCTGATCCTATCTTGACTTCCAACTCTGCTTGCTTTCCAGTTCATCGATCACAGTGTCTTGACCCAATGGTTCTCGGCTGCGGTAAGCCGCTCTTGCGAGCAGATGTGTTGCAGCGGGGACGGTGACCACCAGAAAAACACACACGAGCAGGCCGCGTGCGGTCACGTCGATGTTTGGCATCGTGAGTACGGCGGCGAGTAAGACCGTGCAGGCGCCGAGCGTGACGGCTTTGCTGGCGGCCTGCATACGGGTATAGACGTCCGGCATGACCAAGATGCCCACCGCGGCTAAGAGACAAAACATCCCACCGACAAACAGCAGGGCGGTACTCAATATGTTCAACACGACCTCGGTCATGATGTTTTCCTTTCGATGAAGTGAGCAAAAGCAACGGTCCCTACGAAGCTGACCAATGCGAGGATGACAGCGACGTCGAGGAAGACGGGTTTCCTGAACTGAACCGTATAGAGCGCCATGAGCGCAGTAGACAGGATCGCGATCACGTCGAGTGCCACGACACGGTCCGCAAGCCCGGGCCCGCGTATCAGACGCAGCGAGGCCAGCGCTATGGACAGGATCAACATGTACTCCACAGCCAGTATCATCGGTTAGTTATCCTCCAGATATCATCTTATCGCATCAGTGCGAGTACCCAGCTTTCCAATCGTTGCTTGACTTCCTTGCGGACCTGCTCCGGGTCATCCACAAACATCGCATGCACGTACATCACACGACGATCTTCGCCAAGATCAATACACAGACTCCCCGGGGTTAGGGTGATCAGGTTGGCGAGGACGGCGATCTCCAGGTCTGTTTCGGCGTCGAGCGGGACAGCCACGATCCCCGGACGCCGATAGCGGGTGGGGGTTACAACGTCCCATGCTACGCGGAGGTTCGCTTTGAATATCTCCCATGCAAGCACGAAAGCGAATCCAATCGTCAGCGGTAGTTTCCTGAAGTACGAGGTCCGACCAAGCAGCGGAGACATCCACCACAGCACGAGGTATCCGAGGGCAAATCCGATAAGGATATTGCCGTAGCCGAAGTCACCGGTGGAGGCTACCCACAGGGCCATCAACAGGATGTTCATCAACAGCGCCTTCAACGTAGATCCTCGCTTTCGTTCGTGATCCCCCGGGTCACTTCGGCCTGGACATGGGGCAACACCTGTTGGACATACGCAGAGCGATCAAGGATGCCCGCGGCAGCTCGATCGGCGACGGTCAATAGTGCTTGTGGATGTAAGCCGATGGCGACCGTCAGTAGTGCCAGCACACCGCAAGGGACTGCTAGCAACGCCAGTCGATGAGGTGACTGTATTGCGGGTGTGATGACTTCCTTTGAGGTTTCTGTCCTCATGTTCTCAGGAGCGGGTTTCCAGAACACCTCGTTCCAGAGCTTGAGCATGCTTACAAGCGTTAACAACCCTGCGACGATTGCGATCATTGTCAGCAGATGCTGTTCTGTCGCGAAGCCTGCCTTGATCATCGTGAGTTTCGCCCAGAAGCCGGAGAGAGGCGGCAGGCCGGCGAGACTCATGGCTGGGATGGCGAACAGAATCGCTAGCCATGGCGCGTGCTTCAGCATCCCGCCCAGGCGTGAGAGGTCTTCGGTTCCCGTGAGGTGCCGGACGATCCCACCGATCAGGAACAGATTCGTTTTCACGATAATGTGGTGCACGATGTAGAAGATCGACGCAACGATCCCCAGTTGACGAAGTTGTGGATCATCCGAAGTCAACAGTGCCAAGCCCATCACCATGTACCCGATCTGGCTGATGATATGGAACCCGAGCACCCGCCTGAAGCCAGACTGGGACACGGCGCCCAAGACCCCCATCAGCATGGTCAGGCCGGCGATGATCAGTAGTATGTGAAAGATATACGGGCTGTAGGGTATGACGGTGGCGAATACCCGGATCAGTGCGTACACACCGACTTTTGTCAGCAGCCCCGCAAAGATTGCAGAGACCGCTGGTTTCGCGGTGTGGTAGCTGGCGGGTAGCCAGAAGTAGAGCGGGAAGACCGCAGCTTTGATACCGAAGCTGACCAATAACAGTCCTGATACCGCAGTCACTAGCCACGGATGCTCCGTGTTGACATGGGCCAGGCGCTGGGAGAGGTCTGCCATGTTCAGGGTGTGAGCGATCCCGTACAACAAGCCCACTGCGGCAAGGAACATGGCTGAACTCAGCAGGCTAAGCGTCACGTACCTGATGCCCGCTTGCATGCGTTCACGGCCACCACCCATCACAAGCAGCACAAAGCTGCCGATGAGCATCACCTCAAACCACACGTAGAGGTTGAACAGGTCGCCGGTCAAGAATGCGCCACAAACACCCATGAGCAGGATATTCTGGGCAACGAAGTAGCCGTGTCGCTCATCAGCCGGGTTGGAATGACCCAATGTATAAACACTCACGGCCAGATGAATCACGGCGGCGACGACCACCATCACGACAGCAAAGAGGTCGGCTACGAGGACGATCCCAACAGGGGCGTCCCACCCGCCGACATGGATTACTCGCGTCCCGCTGTGCCAAACACGCGCAGCCAGAAAGAAGCTTGCCACAAGCAGAACTGATGGACCGGTCATCGCTACATACCGTTGCGCTCTGCGCCGGCGTGTGACAAGCAGGCAGCAGCAGGCAGTGAATAGCGGGATCAGGATCGGCAGGACTGGGAGGATACCAATCATGGATGGTCTCCTTCGTTCACGATCTCATCAGTCCCGAAGACCTGACAGGCACGCCGTACCAGCACGCTGGCGAAAGCGAGCACTGAAAAGCTGATCACGATGGCTGTGAGGATCAAGGCCTGAGGCAATGGGTCCGCGTGCCCCGGCGACGGTACGGATGCGTCGGGCGAAACAATCGGCGGCTGGGCACGGACCCATCCCCCGGCCGAAAAGATCAACAAGTTGGCCGCGTGACCGATCAGCAAAAGCCCGAAGATGAGCTTTACTGAACTGCGCGCCATCAGCAGGTATAACGCCGACGCGTACAACAGTCCGACCAGGATGGATCCGATGATGATCATGATTCTTCGCTCAAGCTGATGATGAACAACAGTACCGCACCCAGGACAACCAGAAACACCCCCACATCGAATAGCAACACGGTTCCGGCTTTAAGCCCGAGGGGCAACTCCCACGCAAGCCATAGTCCGTACATGAAGGGTTGTCCCACTATCAAAGCGACACAGCCGCTGATGACGGCAAGCAGCAGCCCGATGCTGATGAGAGTGTGTGGCGACACACGAAGCAGACGCTTGACACGATCCATGTTGAACGCCAGCCCATAGAGCACAAAGGCGGTCGCTGCCAGAAGCCCACCGATAAAACCTCCACCCGGTTCATTGTGCCCGCGCAGCAGCATGAAGATCGAGAAAAGCAACAGGACGGGGGTCACGAAACGTACCGTCGTCTGGAACACAACCGCGTTCACGCTTCACCCCCTTTTACCAAAGCAGATCGTCCCATGCGGATTAATGCGAAAACACCCAGCCCGGCCGACGCGACCACGGTAAGTTCACCGAGTGTATCCAGCGCTCTGAAGTCCACGAGGATCACGTTCACGACGTTACGGCCATAGGCTTCGGGCCGGGCCAGCGAGGCCATCTTCTCGCTCACGGAAGCGGGCAGCCTGACAAGCGACGATTGGTAGAGCATCGTGGCCATCACGGCGCCGGCTGCCAAAGCGATGATCGCATCAAGCCACCGCACGGATCGCTCTCGGAACGCAGCGAACTTCGGAAGCCGATAGAACGCGAGCACGAGTAGCACAACCGTTAAGGCCTCGACCATAATCTGAGTGATCGCGAGGTCTGCTGCACTGAACTGGCCGAACAGTACGGCGATCAGGACACCGCTGACCCCCAGAAGGGCGATGGCTGACAAACGAGAGCGGCTATGGACCGCCGCCACCGCGCCAGCCAGCAGCACCAGGCCGATCACGACTTCCGTGAACGGCATGTCGTTCGACACGTCAAGATCAGGCAAACCCGTGCGGATCAGCGGGTAGGCGCTGATCGCAATGAAAAACACGAGTATGGTCCGAAGGTCTTGGCTGAGTTTCTTGGACTGGGTTATATGGGTTACCTTGCCCGCACACGTCAGGATACCCGTATAGATTATTTCATAGACCCGTGCGGGTCCATACACGCAAGCCACACCGACGATGCGATTGATCACTCCCAGCCAGTAGCGCAGGTGTAGGAACAATGCGAAACCACAGCCCAATGTGACGAAGCTGATACCGAGCGCTGTCAGCGCGACGGGGCTGAAGCCGTGCCACAGTTCCAGGTCCATGAGGATCGTGCGTCCCCCGATCGACGACGCCATAGCCGAACCGAGTGTGCGGTCGAATACATCAGGTATCATTCCGACGAACAAGCCCGCCACGGCTAACACAAACGGCCCGATGAGCATGGGCGGGTGAACCTCTCGGGCGTTTCGTGATGACTGTTTCCTTTGGCTGAAGAAGGGCCACGCCGCTACGGCCAGTGCCATCGCAATCAGAAAGATGTTTGCGACGACAGCCGTACAAATCAACGCAATACCCAGCGTGTTGAGGTTCAGTTTGGCCTTGAGCAACAGTTCCTTACCGATGAAACCAAACAGCGGAGGCGCCCCCGCCATGCTCATCGCGGCGAGAATGCCGGAAAGTGTGGAGATCGGCATGGCGCCAGACAACCCACCCAATTCCTGAATGTCTCGTGTACCGGTTATGTACTCGATACTACCGGCAATCATGAACAGCGCCGCCTTGTAACAGGCGTGCGCGGTGAGGTAGACGACCGCGGCTTTGATTGCCAGGTCCGTTCCGATACCTATGAGCATCGTGAGTGTGCCCAGCACACTGACGGTTGTGTAGGCGAGTATCCGTTTCATGTCAGTCTGACCCGCAGCGATCAAGGCGCCGATCAGCATGGTAAACGCCCCCGTGGACACCAGAACTACGTGCCATGTAGCACTATGGCCAAACAACGGGTTCAGACGCGCCAGCAGATAGACACCGGCCTTGACCATCGTTGCCGAGTGCAGGTAAGCGGAAACCGGGGTCGGCGCGGTCATCGCGTCGGGCAGCCAGAAGTGCAGGGGGACCTGGGCCGACTTAGACAAAGCGCCGATCATGATCAAGATCATCGCGGGCAAGAATAGGCTGTGCGTCGAGACGTCAGAGCCGATGAGTGCCGATATCTTCGACGCCGTTCCTATAGAAAGACCGCTCTGCAATGCGGCGTTTGTCAAGAGGATGATGCCCGCCAGCAGTGCAAGTCCACCCGCGCCCGTGACCAGTAGGGCCTGCCTGGCCGACGCGCGGGCATTTTCCTGATCGTGCTTGAATCCGATCAATAAGAAAGATGCGACGCTGGTCAACTCCCAGAAGATAAATAGAACGAATAAATCATCGCTAAGCACAATCCCGAGCATCGCCCCCATGAACAGCAGCATCAGTCCCAGCAGCCTGACGAGTCCCGTCTTCATATAGCTACCGGCGTAAATCAATATCAGCGCACCGATACCACTGATCAGGAGCACAAACACCGCGGACAACCCGTCCATCCTGAACGCTAAATCGATACCAAGCGAGGGGACCCATGGCCGAGTCTCCGACCATGCATCACCCGGCTCGATGGGTAGCCGCATTGTTGTATGTATCGCGATACCACCGGAAAGCAGTGCGGCGATCCATACCGTTGACCGGCCGAACATGCGGCAAAGCCACGGCACAAGACCTGCGGCGATTATGGGTATCAGGATCATCCAGAGCATGACTGTGAATTCCGTTGGCAGCGAAGGCTATCTTTTCTGTTGATGATGCCACGACAGCGCGGCGGGTTGCGCCGCGTCATTTACTGATGCGTCGACCCCCTGCGCACTTCGTTTGGTATGTATCCGAGATTTAAACCGTCTGAAGTCCGAGCATATCATCCACTCTGCTTTCCCACGGTGTGTGCGGCTCGGCACATATTGCTTGTATGCCTAGTCGTTGCGCAACCGCAACGTTAACCCGGTGATCATCGACAAAAAGTATCCGGTTGGATTCTTTCACACGATTGAGCACTTCCCCGAACGCACTCGGATCGGGTTTGGTGGCGCCGATCTTGTCCGATACTAGGACCCGATCAAAGTGACCGATCAGGTCAAAGCGCTCAAGGCGGGGCAGTAACCAGTGCGTGCGATGATTCGATAGCAACCAGATCGGGACGGCTCTGGACCACGCGGACAAATGCTGTGCCGCTGGTCCGACCGTGTAACCGGACTCCAGTATCCCGCACCAATCGTGTATCCCCGCCTGGGAGAGCGTCAATCGTTGCCAAAGTTCATGATCGTTGATCCGGCCGGACCACGCATCATCCCGCACGTGATTGTGCCAACGCCGATTGACTTCGTCGTGTGATTCGCCCGTATGTAGAGCGACTTCATGCAGGAAGGTCGGCCAGTAAGCGTTGAGGATGATCCCGTGTGCGTCCAAGACTAATAATTCGATCTCTTGTTCCATCCTCATATCACTTTCGTCAGGGTATGTTTTGCGTCGATCTGGGTAATGATTTGATCGACGACGCGTTGTGTGAGGTCCTCCGGGTGGCCTATATCATGTTCAGCGACACCCGTCTTGCGTGCTCGTTTACGGAGTTCCTCCTGAAGCAGTCGTATCACCGGCAAATGTTCCAGGTGGCGTTGGCCGTTTCGGCCCGGCTCTTGGTGAAGCCGCGATGTTAGTTGTTCCCGGTGGGTGTCTTCCTGATCGATGGTCAGCAGTACTTCAACAACAATTGCATCGGAACCCTGCTGCTCCAGGTGGTTGCGGACCTTGCCCGGCAGAACATGGACGCCCTCCAGCAACACATGACGCCTTTCGGCGGTCAAGCGGCTGGCTATCGCCGCACATGCCGATCCGACCGCATGGGACTGGCGCAGGAAACTCGTCAGCGAACAACCGATCGCAGGATCGGCTTCGACCGTTTCATAGGTCGAGACGTGCAATTCAGGTAAGACCGTCTGAGGCACAACGGTTCTGAGCACCTCGCGTACAGCATCCGATGGCACCACGCGGTTAATACCTAGCCGTAGCGCTAATCTTGTTGCGACAGTCGACTTCCCCACCCCCGGTGCTCCGCCTAGGCACACGACAATCGGTCGGCCTATCCGCTTGGCACGACGCCATGCACGGTACCGGTTGGCTGCATCCGTGCCTGCACGTTCTTCAATCGCTTGTTCGGCAAGCGTAGCAAGTTCGTCGGCGTCAACCTCATTCAGCCCGGACTGCCGCAAAATCTTCTGAATGCCGGCGGCAATCATGTGGGCGGTACCGGTTTCGATGCCGGTCGCCAGGATGCTTGTCGCCATCAGTCCCTTAGAAAACGGTAGGTCACCGCCGCGTCGGCCGCGGACGTAGATCAGTTTCTCATCATGCTTCAGGGCCAAGTCCGAAGGCATCGTATGCTCCTTGCCGATTATTGTGTCAGATAGAGGGCCCGGGTTGAATGTTGCACGACATGTAGTGCGGTATTGCCCAGCAGTCGATCCAGCCAGAGACTGCGGATCCCGTTGCCCATCACAATCAGGTCTGCATTGAATTCACTGGCTGATTCAAGAATGCGTTGCCTTGGCGGGGCCAAGCTGACTTCGGGCTCAGGGTCAAAACCGTGTGATCGGCAGTAGTGGGCCATCTGTTCGTTCAAAGTTTCAGCATCGTCCTTGGAGGGGCCGCACGTCAGCAGTTTGAGTCGCATGTCGGGCCAAAGCGCAGACTGTATAAAGCGTTTAATAGCCTTTGCCGACTCGGGTGATCCGCTGTAGGCCAACAACACACGTTGCAACGGCCGGAACTCTTTAGGCGCCGCGACGATGGGGCGGACACCGGATTGAACCAACCTGGCCAGTGTGTCTTCAGCATCCACGCCGAAGCCGCAGTCAAACAGGCTGCGCAAACCGAAGATCATCAGGTCGTGGTAGCGTGCCAAATTCATCAGTTGTGAAAATGGTTCGGCCTTTTCATGCAGGATGTGATAACGAACGCTATAGGCGGCGCAGTTTTTCTGCAGGTATTCGATGGCTTCTTGAATACGCTCGCGGCTGGTTTCTAACCGTTTTTCACGCATCGTTTTCGCAAGGGCCACGCCACCCACCGGTACGGGACCAACCTTTGTGATGCGAGACTCGTCCACCACCGTTACAGCGGTCACCTCCGCACCATGTAATCGAGCCAGTTCGGTCGCGTGCTGGATCGCGACGGGGGTGTACTCCGTCCCGCCCAGTCCCAATAGAATGCGTTTAACTTTCATGGTTTATCTCCCATTTCTTGGCGGCATGATTCCCTGTTCAATCACAACCCGGCCTCTTCAGGTTTCACTGATCCAGATCACCTCAGGTGTGAGAGGTGTTACATGTCGGCCGTTCTCGTTTTCGGTACGACTACTCGATTTCTCTCTCAGTCGACGTGTTACTCGGGCTGATGCCCGGCTGAGGACGTGTTCCAGACTCACATCCCGTACGTCTACAACAATGGACATTCGGCCGGTCAGCTTTGCATGGATATGGCATCTATAATTCAGCCCGATTGCAAGGCCTCGAATTCGTTCAATCCGGACCACCACGCGTTGTATTAGCCTGTTGAATCGACTCAACGAGTTAGTCAATCGACGTTCGATACCCTGTCGTAACTGCTCGTCGATCTCGATATCCCTTGACCGAAGTTCTACCCGCATGCTTCAGCTCCTGTTGATTCATTATTCACTACAAGGTTATGTCTCAACTAAACATTGACAATAACGAAACAATGTTATAATACATAGAAAAAATCTATGTATAAATAATCATCATCGTAAATGCTGATGGGAGTTGATGATGCTTGAATGGCTTAACTACCACCACCTGCTGTACTTCTGGACCGTCGCTCGGACCGGATCGATCGCTGCCGCATGTGAGGAGTTGAATGTGACCCAACCCACCGTCAGTGCTCAACTGCGTAAGCTCGAGTTGGCGCTGGGGCACACGCTGTTTGAGCGGTCCGGGCGAAGGCTGGTGCTGACCGATACCGGGCAGGTCGTCTACCGTTACGCCGACGAGATATTCTCAATCGGCAAGGACCTGATGGATACACTTAAAGGTCGGCCGGCCGGCAGCCCGTTGCGGTTCCATGTGGGGATCGCCGACGTGGTTCCTAAGATGATGGCACAGCGGCTGCTGGCACCCGCCCTGGAGATACCCGAGCAAATTCGCATGATTTGTTACGAGGGCAAACCTACTCAACTTTTAGCCCAGTTGGCGATCCACGAACTGGATGTGGTCATTACCGAAAGTCCAGCCACCGCCGACACGGGCGTCCGGGCGTATAACCACACGCTGGGCGAGTGCAGCGTCACGTTCTTTGCTCAGCCGGATGTGGCGCCTCGTTACCGCCGCCGATTCCCCCAATCCCTGGATGGGGCGCCGGTGCTCCTGCCTACGCCCAATACACTCGTGCGTCGGGCGCTTGATCTTTGGTTTGACAATGAAGACCTCAGTCCAATGATTCGGGCCGAGTTTGAGGATACAGCGCTTCTGAAGGTATTTGGGCATCAGGGGGCGGGCGTGTTCCCGGGGCCAACCGCGATCGCAGATGAAATTCAGAAGCAGTATGGCGTGAAACCGATCGGTGAAGTCCCACAGGTCACTGAACGCTTTTTCGCTGTATCCATGGAACGTCGCATGAAACACCCTGCGGTTCTCTCGATCGCCCGTGCTGCTCAACGGCGCCTATTTGCCAGGAATTGATCTCTTAGGAGCCAAACGGCCCATGTCTATATACGCTTGTGTCCAGTGTGTTATGCCTAATCTATGCATACAACACCATTCAGCTTACGAATATTTATCCTGCAGTCAGTGACGATTTACCGCGTAGGAAAGCGACCAAATGCGAATGCAGGAGCGGTGAACTAGTCCAGCCCCAGTTCCGCGAGCATCATTTCGCGCGGGGCGCTGATCTGAATGCGGTCATTGGTCGGGTCGGGCATGGCTCGGATCATGACGGCCAATTTTTGGCGCAGCTTCGGGCTCTTGGCGGCTTGTCTGGGTGTTTTGTCCCCGAGGGCCGGGATGGGCATATCCAGCCACTGGCGGTAGTGCTGATTTAAGTAGGCTTGAGCAGCTTCCATTTCATCTTCGTTCAAGTCGATCGGATCGTCGCTTTCGTCGGGGGCTGGTTCGGATTCGGTCGGCTGGGTGATGGGCTGGGATTCGACTGATAGAAACTCAACACCCTCGATCTGCTCGAGCATCGCGCGAAGGGCATCCAGTCGTTCACTGGAGTTGACGGTCAGCTTGAGTCGGCCTTGCTCATAGGCGATTTGTCCCAGCAGTGTCACGGGGCCGTTGGACGACTCGTGATGTGTTTCGAACACATGGGTACCGGCGCCGGGTTTCATCTCGGTGTTCGGGCGGAACCACACCCAGGTGTTTGGATCATCTGGTTCGGGCTCAAATTCGGGCTCCCCGGCGAGGAACCGCTGCAGCGCAGCCCGGTCGGGACAGGAGAAAACTGCTTTGTGGTAGGCCAAAACATGGCCATCGGCATTCCGCAAATCAAGACCGCGTTCTTCGACTTGATGGATAACGTGCCAGAGCCGACCGAGTTGGTGCGGGTGTTCGCGGAATTGTTCGGGGGATGGGACAATCTGTTGTTGGTCGAAGTGTGCCAACACGCGGCTGAAGCGGGAGCTGTTCAGGACCGGCCCGGTGGGGAAGAAGAAGTGGAAGTCACCCACGGGTACAAGTTTGGCGGGGATGACCAGGCCCGGGTCGAGACAGGTGGACAGCGCGAAGTCGGTGACGATGGTGATCTCGCCGGTGAACAGGTCGGTGAATGTGAGTTTGCCCTCGTCTTCGTTCGCATCAGAGACGCGATAGAGGCTCGGGCCATGCGCCAGGATCGCTTTTAACAAAACCTTCAAGGCATCGGGCGTTTGCGGATCATCCAGCCATTGCTCGGCGAGTGTCGGCCGGTTCCGTGATGAACGGTAGCTGGTCGCGAACCAGTGGGCGTAGCTGTCAATGATCATCAACCGGCGAAAATGGGTAAACAACTTCCGGTGGTCGGCGTCCGGCCCGAAGTATCGTTTCAACGCCCGCGCCCCGTGGTAGCGGCGGTCACGATCGAATCCCTCGTGGATTGTGTCTTTTAGCCAGCGATCGACCAGCTTCCAGCCGTCCAGGTCGTCGGCTTTGGGCGGTGGGCCGTATGCGATGTCTTCTTCCCGATTGTCGAACATATCGGCATCGAACGCGTCGTAGATATCTTCAAGCATCGCCTGAAGGGCGGGGTTATTCTCGCCGTTGATGCACTCGATATTCAATGGTTCGAAGGCTTGGCGTGCCGCGTCATGCAGGGACTTGCTGTCAAGGATAAGTCGTGCGGGCAGACCGGTCGGTGGTGGGATCAGGCCAAAGAATAAATCGTCCACTTCGTCGCCCGGGGATTCGTGCTCTCCGCGCATCAGTCGGGCCAAGGCGTCGATCATCTCGGTGGGTTCGTCGCCCATCAGCAGGGTGGGCCAAATACCCGCGTGCTGTTCGCTACAAACCACAAGCATATAAGGCTGACGGTCGTCGCCCCGGACTGAGCCGGGTACGGTCATCATGCAGACCAGCCAACTGTCATCATTGGTATTCAGGTCACTGAGATCAAAGCGAGCGCTTACCGGCATGTTCGTGGAGGTGTCGTTCGGTTGTCTGAGCGCTGCCGACGGGCCTGGTTCTGACTGCTTGAGGTCAGCGTGGGCTTCCCAGCCAACCGTCGCCTTAGGATTCTCCATATCCATGTCCAATTGAACACAGAGCACGCGCCCGCGCCGATCCACGCCACAGGGTTTGAACGCTTTGTCTTTTGAGGCGCTGAGGACGCCGCGCACCAGATGCAATAGCAGGCGGGTGTTATTATCTTTAAGAAATATCTCTGGAACTTTGCCCGGTTGGAAACTCAATGGATCAGGGTATACAAGGTCACTGTCAGGTCGGATATTGGCTTTCTTCAGCCATCTGCGGGCGTCGTGGCTCAGGTTCATCACATCTGACATCTGATAGCCAATCATGGTTGATTGCCGTAATGCGCGATCGACCATCGCCCCTCCCTTAGTGTTGACAAGCGTGTTGTACGATGTCATGGCTGAGGGACCAAGGAACGTGCTGAGGCCAAACGCGTCCCCACCGTGTCCCATTAGCACCGCTACAGCCGGATGGTTGAGCTTGGGCGTGCGGAGCAGAAAAAAGTCGTGATCGGTGAATCGCTGGTACAGCCGCGATTCGTGAAGCTGTTGCGTCGCCAAGACCAGTTGTTTGACGGACCAAGGATCTTTCATGCCCATCCTGCTAACCCTTTAGAAATAGTATGGGATTGTGTGAACGAGTAGATCATAACATCTGGCAGGTCATCACACAGCGGGCACATAGGTGGGTACACTCCGCTTTATCGCATGGATTCGGATTGTCGTTTTCAGGGACCGAGTCATAGAGGGCAATATCTCGCTATCGCGAAAGAATGCGAAGGATTGCGAAAGTGTAATTTCAAGTCAAGATGCTGCTTATTAATGGCTTACGAGTTGTGCGGGCATTTGCCTGATAAGAGTGAGGTCGCAGGCTCAAGCCCTGCCGGGCCCATTATAAAGTTACTATCACTTCTGGGCTTGCATCATTCGCATGGGGAATCGCACCGTTTTGATGGCACGATTACAGAGAAACTAATAGTAAAGTTTGCATATCGAAATTGCGATCAATGATTGAAAAGATCATTACATAATAGAATTGCTGAACAACGGCGTTCTACTACAGCAATCACTCACCACCTGTCGCGTTCTGTGGTCCGTTTCATCGCGTCGCCATGCGAATAAGCAGATGTCGTCGTTAGCGTGTGTGAGGTGATAGCTGTGAAGTGCGTCTCTCGGTACGTTTGGGCCCAGATCACACTGTTGTGGTGTGGCCGTGTCCGCCCCCCCTCTGTTTTAGGGCTGAATTCCCGTTATCTACTTGTCAAAGAACGGATTGCGTGATGTCCGCTTTCCGGGGTAGGACGTCCGGGTCCGCGTTTAATGTCCGTTGATGCGTCAGGCGGACACCGGGCGGACACGGGGGGACACCGGTCAACACCGGTCGGACATCTGGCGGACACCGCTGCGGCCATACGTGACGCGAACAAAAAAAAGCGTCGTCCCTTATAGGCTGCGACGACGGATTGATGCGCACAATGGGGGATGACTGTGAAGTGCGGCACTCGCTACGTTTGGATCGAGAACGCTCTAACCTTACCTCTTTTTGTATGGGTGAGACAACAGCACACAGGCGTATGTAGAGTCATTACTTTGATCCATGCAATGTCTGCGGGGTAGAGCGATCTGCATGATTTATGATCGCACCGATAGATAGCCGTCATCCCCGCGCATGCGGGGATCCACGTACAGGGATTCATTAGGCGCGTGGATACCCGCGTCCGCGGGTATGACGGACATAAATGTTGCAACTCGCTCTAGCCAGTGATCTGGCTGACGGCTGGATATTTGGATGTTACATCCAAAGACCTAAGAAGATAAAACCACACGAAAAATCGAAGATCAGATCTACTGACAAACATGTGTAGCAGCACAGTTGCTCAGTAAATCATCTATGTTTACTGTCCCCAGGCAGAGGACACTATCAGCTGCGCCATAATAGATGCGGATAGTGCCATCGTCTTCAACCACTGCGCCGTTGGTGAAGACCACGCTTGGGCTCTGGCCGATGAGTTCGTAGGTTTCCATAGGCCAGAGGATTGCCTGTTCACACAGGCCGACTAGTTTCGTGGGGTCTTCGAGGTCAAGCAGCATGGCGCCGAGGCTGTAGATCTGGTCGGCGCATTGTCGGCGGACGCCATGGATGATGCAGAGCCAGCCCTTGTCAGTGCGGATGGGTACAGCACCAGGACCGATTTTCTGATCTGCCCAGAAGAGTTGGTCCCGTGCAAGAACGCGTCTTGGATTGCCCCAGTGGATCAGGTCGGGTGAACTTGCGGCCCAGATATCAAAACTGTTGTCGTTCGGGCGGTCCAAGCGATAGTACAAGCCCCTGATGCGTTGCGGGAACAGCACGCCGTTGCGGTTGTCCGGCTCGCTGATGATGCCCATCCATGTGAGTTTTTCGAATACCTCGTCGATCTCGAATAACCCGAGCTGGCAGGTCAGGCCGTTGGTCACGTCGGCAGCGTGGGTGATGTAATAGCGTCCTTCAATTTCCGTAACACGCGGGTCCCAGTAGGACTTGGTCGTGTGACAGTAACGCATGAAAACGGGATCGTCGGTCGGCAGTTGAAGCGGTTTGGGGCGCGGGGTGAAGTGTATGCCGTCGTCGCTGTCAGCGACCCACATGTATCGGCCAAGTGATGCGTCTTCACAACGGCAAACCATGGTGTATCGGCCGTTGCTTCGTTTGATGATGCCGGCGTTGAAGACCGTCACGATGTCATTCGGGAAGTCGTCACCGGTGAGGATCGGGTTCTTTTCATAACGTTTTACTAGGTACTTCGTATCGTGAAGCATGACTGCTATTCCTGGCTCTGCGGTTTAGGTGTGTGATTGACGTACGGATAACCATAGACGTGACTTCACGTTTAATATCCCGGTATGCATCGCTGCGGTATGCCGATCAGGCTGTGGATCTATGCGTGGATCGTGGGCTGAGGGGATCGGCGTGCGAGGTTCTGGATATATTGCTGACAGGCTTTTTCGGCCTTGTTCAGTAATGCTTTAAGCTGAGTTTTCTGGTCGGCCGTTAAGACCGCGTCGGTCAATCGGCAATACGGTTTGATCGGTACGCCGCGCAGAGCAAGATAATGCTTGGCGGATACTGGGTAAGAGAAGTCGATCATCGGCTCCGCAGAATTAATGAATTCCAGGAGTTTTCCGGTGGCCTCGGGATGTCTTGCATGGTCTCTGCAGAGCATGGCAAACAGGTCGGGGAAGAAGTTGGCGCCGACCCCGCAATAACCCATGCCCCCATGATCAAGCGAAAACAGCAAGGTCGGGGTGTGTGCGTTAAAAAAACCCAGGTGCGTGTCTCGGACGTAATCGAGTTTCTCTTTTATGGCATCGGGATTACATGAGGTATCTTTGTGAAAGCGGAACCGCCCGGTTTGGGACAGCCAGTGGAACATCCCGGCGGATAATATCCTGTGATAGGGGTATGGGCATTCATACATACCCAGCGGTATCGGGTTGGTCAGATGCAGCAATTGTTCTATACGTGATTGCCATTCAGATTCATCGCATGATTCGGGAGCGATCTGGCTGGCACTGACGACGACAACCTTGGCCCCGGTGTTGGCGATTCGTTTAACGAGTTCAGCTTGTTGCTCGATGGAGTTAAAGCTGATCGCTCCTGCAGCCACTGGTACACGGCCGGCGTAGCGCACCGCCTCGGCAGCGAGTTTGACTTTTTCATCGTCATCAAGGCAAGAGACTTCGCTTGACAAGCAAGTCGCGAACAGTCCGGTTGACTGATGTCTAAGGTAAAAGTTGATCAGTTCTGCGTAAGCCGGCCAGTCAATTTGAAGTCGGCTATTGAAAGGCGTCAACATGACCGGCCAAGAACCGGATGGGGTACTCATGAGCGTGATTCCATTATGAAGTCCAGTCGATCGTTCATTGCGAGTCATTTAATGGTGGTATTTCGCCCGGAACGATCGACGGCTCCACCAGCACGTGCATGCGCTCCTCTTCTTGCGGGCGTGCGATACGCCACATCAACAGCGCAACGGCACGTCGGCCGATGGCTTCCGCGGCGATCTGGATAGTAGCGGGGCGGGGGTTGAGCCCCAGTAGTGTGGCCTGCTCGTTGTCACAGCCAATAATGTCCAGGTCACGCCCCGGCTTGATACCACGTTGATCAAGGGCGCGATACAGCAGGGCGACCTGGAAGTCCATTACGACAAACAGCCCGGTGGGCCGTTGTTTCATAGCCAGCAGTTGATCCACGATCACATCGGCGGACTTCTGTATGGCTGCGATGTCTATGCTGCTGCTGTGGGTGCAGGTCGTAGGCATCTTGCAGGCAAGGTGCTCTACTTTTGCGCCGGCTTTACCCGCGATGAAGTCGAAGAATTCTTGCCTGGCTTGGATCTGAACAGCGGACATACCGTCGAGCATATTGACGATCGCCAAGTGTTTGTGCCCGCGATCGAGCAGGTATTCCGCTGCCATTCGGCCGATCTGCTCGTTGCCGGATAACACCACATCGCCGTTGTCGCTGTGACGTGAACTGATCCAGCTCGCCGGGATGCCTTCGAGCTTCTCCTGCATGGTGTGATTGATTTCATCGCCCGCCAGTATCAATCCATCTATCTGTCGTGATTCGATGATCGGGGGGAGTTGGTTTTCATGCTTGACATGGACTTTGACCATGTTGATGTGGCGTTCATTCAATGTCTCCGCGACGCTGCGCATACTTTTTGTTAGTACCGAGGAGTAGTCGCGAAACATGCTGTTGCCAAGGACCAGAAGGGCGACCGTGTTATAGCGGAGGGTATTCGATGGATTGCGCTTGCGAGCAACTGAAGGCTGGTACTCGATGGCTTTCATCGCTTCTTTGACCAGGCGGACCTTCTCCGGCGAAACGCCAGGGTGATGGTTCAGCACTCGAGACACGGTGGCTTGTGAAACGCCTGCATGTTTTGCAACTTCTGCTGTCGTCATGATTTAGTTGCCCCTTGGGTGCGGGGATTCGCATTCCTTACCCTGAATACAGATTGTTACTTCATATCGACATCATCGGAACTATATATAGGCATAGAGTATATGTTCCAGCTATGAAGACTAGTTTACACCAATTGGGACTTTCAAGCAAGGATAATTCAGAATCAATTCCGAAACAATTTACGCTATTTGATGTACCTCTTGCGGGCGGATAGGTGGTTTTGGCCTAGATTTCGCCAATTCCGGGCAGATATGTGGGGTTGCGCGTATGTACCGAAGTTGATTTGAGCATGAAGAATATTATAGGACGAAAAAAACATTCAAATGAATTGGCGTGAATCATGAATATTCACCATTTTATTCTTGACATCAATTCAGAATCGAATATGATTGCGGATGTCTTGGTGTATGAAGCTCATTTTACCACTTTAGGAGGATGCGGACATGAGTACGCGATGGAAGACTGCGGCCTTAGGGGTTGCCATATTTGCTATTGCGGCCCCTGTTTCGGCCGAGTTGTTGGTCTATGACGGATTCGACTATTCGCCGGGCCCATTGCAAACCAATGCGGGGGGCGAAGGGAATTGGGAAGGCCAGTGGTATTCTCCGACATATATAGTTGAAACGGGGTCGTTGACGATTCCCAATCTGCCTTTCGATGTGGTGGGTGGGCACACATCCGGTGATAGCACCGCCAATCGTGACATCACTGAGATCTCCAGCACGGTACCCGGCACATATTACGTGAGTTACCTTTGCCAGCGCACGGGTTATGTGCTGGAAGAAACCGGGGGGCAGTGGGCCGACTTTTATCTGCGGGATGGATTCACGCAAGTGGTAAATGGTGGTATCACCAGCCGGTCGGACTTCCACATCCGTTTCCTCGGCGCAGACAGTGATGGATCAGGCGGGCAACTCGCAGATTCCTCTGATCCATTCTTTGTGGTTTATAAAATTGTGATTGGGGACACGCCGAACTCCAATAGCTTGTCGATGAGCTGGTACAGCAATGGAAGTAATATTCCTATTAACGAGCCGGCCGTATGGGGTTCTGAGATAACCGGTCAGGGTGATCTTGCCGGCGACTTTAACAAATTCACCCTCTGGGCCGGTACCAACTTCGGTTTCTCCGCCCACTACGATGAACTGCGAATCGCGACTACCTACAGCGAAGCTGTTCCAGTTACCGCTTCTCTTGAGGGCGATCTGAACAAGGATGGATTCGTTGGCCTTGATGATCTTGATATCGTTCTGGGAGCGTGGAACCAGAGTGTGCCGCCGGCTGATCCGGCCGCCGATCCTTCGGGAGATGGGTTTGTCGGTCTGGATGATCTGGACCTGGTATTGAATAACTGGAATATGGGTATCCCACCCGTCAGCACGGTGGTCCCTGAGCCGGCGATGGTGTCTGTGCTCGCACTATCTCTGCTGGGCGCTATCAATCAACGCCGGGCCTGAGGCGTGCCGTTCAATAGCGATGTCATTTAACACTTTATTCATGTCAAACTTGCGAGGAGAGAGAATCATGTTGCGTATGTCTGGAACCCGTAGATTCATGTTTGTCTGGTTGCCGGCCACAGTGCTGCTGCTGATGATTAGTCCAGCTTCGGCTGACCTGCTGCTCTATGAAGGTTTTGATTACACCGAAGGTTCGCTTGGTGGTTTGACCGGCGGAACGGGTGATTGGACGGATGGGTGGAGTGGTACGAATTATAATGTTGCCGCGGGTTCGTTATCTCTGCCTAATATGCCATTCGCTGTAACCGGTGGCCATGCGTCCGGTTCTAACAACACAAACCGTAACTTTACCGGTGTCTCCAGCACGGTTGACGGTACGTACTACTTGTCCTACCTGGTTCAGCGCACCGGATTCGATCCCAACTCGACTTCCGGCCAGTGGGCAGATGCGCATCTGCGAACAAGTAGTTTTTACCGAAGTATCACGGGTACCGCGACAAGCAGTCATAAGCTGGGAGTGCAGGCTGATAATCAGAGCCTCACTTCGATCGGTGGCGATGGGATGACTGAAGATCCATTCTTCTTTGTGTTGAAGATCGTTGTGAACGCCAGTGGGGTCGATCAGGTTTATGGCAACGTCTACAGCGATGGTGCATTGATCCCCGCAAGTGAACCGATCGGTTGGTCGTACGAAGTTCTTGATGCCAACATTACCGCAGACATGAGTAAAGTCACACTCTGGGCTGGTACCGCGTCTGGTTATTCCGCGCAGTATGACGAGATCCGTCTGGCGACGACCTACGAAGAAGCCGTACCCGTTCCGGAACCGGTTAGTTTTGCGATCGGAGCAGTTGGATTGTTAGGTATGTCAATACGGCGAACGAGACGTCGTGATGGTTAAATGAAAAAGTGTTCCTCCAAGATTCGTCTTCTCTCCGTGAAAGCGGAGGGAAGGCATTGGACTCCGTGTCCCATCGTATCCAGGTGCTATAGATAAGGTTGTTAACCATGATACAGGCAGTCGAACCACGGCATAGGCATCGCAGGGCTTTTACGCTGATTGAATTGCTGGTTGTTATTTCGATTATCGCGTTGCTTGTTGGGATTTTACTGCCCGCGCTGGGCGCTGCTCGGCGTGCGGCTATCAATGTTAAATGCCTGTCTAACCTGCGCCAGATCGGCATCGCCATGACGAGTTACCAGACGGATAACGGCCGACTTACCATGCACATGGTTGAAGCGACCACGGGTGTCTGGTACTACCCCAATCAGATCGCTCGTCCGCAAACTTCCAGCGGCGCCGAAACCGATCTGCGGCCGTTGTATCTTCAGTATGTCAGCGATATCAATTTTATGCAGTGTCCGTTTGTCGAGGAGGTCGACCGCAGCCTGACAGCGATCCCCCTCGGTGAGCAGCGTGTTTACGTCAACTACCTGCTGGCGCCCGGTTTTTGGAAGGATTTTAATGGGGCAGCTTTTGATGATGAACGGCCTTGGGTCCGTACGGAAGATACATGGCTGTACCGTGACTCGGACAACCAGGATCGTAAGATGCAAGTACTCGCGGGTGATATTATTTTCCGTAACGGATTCTCCTATAACATCAATCATGTTGATGGAAGCCAGGGATTCAACACCGTACAGCACCAAGGCGAGGGGCCGGGCGACTGGACAGACAGCTACTATTCAGGATTCTTTGCAGACGATCCACGTGACGGGATTAAATCCAACTTTGCATTAAAGGATGGTTCGGCGTCTTCGTACACCGTGGGTGATGAAAATCTCATCGAGACGATCGTGCCGCATTCCGGTGCAACCCGCAACTACATGCTTCCAGCCCAACGCTAATGGTGTTATTGTGGGGATGTTTCTCTCGCTTGGAGTTCAGATGTATGAAGTGCTTTGTCCCCTTCATGTTCTCTTTGTTAGTCATCACGGTATGGGGTGTATTCTCCCAACCGGGTCTTGCGCAAACCACGTTATTTAACGGCGTGGAAGTACCGGGGGTTGTGATCAATCACTACCCGGAGTCGACGGGGAAGTACATCGGTTCTCCTTCATTGGCGATCCTGGCCGATGGCACCTACGTCGCGTCTCATGATACGTTCGGTCCGAACGGTTTGGGGCAGGTTAATGTGTTTACGTCAACCGATGAGGGGCTGACCTGGACGCTGAAAAGCACCATCAATAACCAATACTGGTCCGGTCTATTCGTATACAACAATGATTTGTACATCCTCGGTACATCCAAGGGGCACGGCGACCTGATCGTACGCAAATCGACGAACGGCGGAGCCAACTGGACGAACCCGACCGATGGCAGCAACGGTCTACTGCTTGAATGCACGGATACACTGGGCTATCACACCTCGGCCGTACCGGTGATCGTGCAAAACGGTCGGATCTGGCGTGCCTACGAAGATAACGGCGCGGGTGGAGCGAACCAACGCAAGTACCGCATCACCATGATGAGCGCGCCCATCGAAAGCGACCTGCTGGACGCATCCAGTTGGACTCATACCAACACGCTGACCCGCGAAAGCGACTGGCTGCCCGGTTTTGACTTTCAGGGGTGGATCGAGGGCAACGCGGTCGTCGATCGCGACGGGAACGTGGTGAACATCCTGCGTGTGGATGTCGGCCCGGGGGATGATGAAAAGGCTGCGATCGCACGCATCGCCAGCGAGACGGAACTGACATTTGATCCCGAGAACGACATCATTGACATGCCCGGCGGTGCGAAGAAGTTCACAATCCGATATCACCAGCCGTCAGATAAGTATTGGGCAATCACCAGCATTGTGAATGAAGATAATTATGACCCTGAGGTAAAACCAAGCGATATCCGAAACATCCTGGCACTGATTTCTTCCGACGATCTGAGAGACTGGGATGTCGAGCAGATCATCCTCCAGGACCTGTCTGATGTGCAGAACATCGGCTTCCAATACGCCGATTGGCAGTTTGATGGCACGGATATCGTGCTCGTGTCTCGCACGGCATATCCGGATGGTTTAGGCGGGGCGGATAACTACCACAACGCAAACTTTCTGACGTTTCACCGCGTAGAAGATGTGTTGCCCCTGTCTATACCGGGCGATCTGGATGGCGACGGTTATGTCGGGCTGGCCGATCTGGATATTATCCTCTCGAATTGGAATATGTATGTCTTGCCGGGCGATGAACGCGCGGACCCTTCGGGTAACAAGCATGTGGGATTGGGAGACCTTGACATCGTTCTGAATAACTGGAACGCAGGTACTCCACCTCAAACAACACTGACGATTCCCGAGCCGGCATCGGGCGTGGTATTCATGCTGTGTATGTTGGTAAGTCATCGTCGCACTACTCACAGGCTTGCACGCCTTCTGTAGTGAGTCTGATTGTGGTTGCACAGATTGGTAATATCAGGCATGTACGATGCCTGCTCTTTTACTACACCCTTAATAAACCGAACCTATATCCTTCAAACGATTCAGGGCATACTCATGAAGCATTCTGAGAACTGGTTGGGCCTGCTGCTGCTCATGTTATTTTGTACCGCGGTATATGCGGACAATGAGCAGATATATGAATTGAAGTCATTAAAGCAAGAGGGCGCTCAATTATCTGATAAGCATAGTATGGGCAGGCCGTACGCGTTGATGACATCGAAGGCCCGTGCAGTCCGTGTTGAACTTGATCGACCGGTCAAAGGCGCATGGATGCTTGCCGCATGGGTGCGAGTTGACCAGTACACGAACGATGGCAAGCAGGGCTTTACCGATACCAATCCCGCAGTGATTGCGAAACTGGACGGGCAGGTCGAAGCGCTGTTGCGTCTGGACGGCAGTCGACTGATGGTGTCGACCAATGCGGCGGGGGACTGGCGGTCTGCCAGCAGCAGCCGGGAGATTCCAATGAATGAGTGGGTACTTGTCGCCGGGGCATGGGCGGAAGGCGAGTTGGCGGTCTTCGTCAACGGCCTGCAGTGTGGCAGCCGGGCGGTAGAAAATGCACAAGCCGACTTCGATCGGCTCGAAATCGGTCGAGATAATGATCGCGTATTCCTGGGCGGGATCGATGAGGTACGTGTCATCGAAGGGGTTACATATGAAGCGACCGTACAGCAGATCATGCGCAGCCGTGGTCGAAAGCCCGATGAAGCGCCCACGGTCAGTACCCTCGAGCCATGGGTTTTACCTTATCCTTGTTTGCGTGTTGAAGAAGATGCTTTACACCCACTGACAGAAGGGGTTGGCACGCGCGCGAGTGTTGTGCCATGGCTGAATGATGGCCGGGTACAAATGATCGTTGGCGATGTCCCCGGCTTCTTTGGCAGCCGGGTGACACTGCACACACAGGTTGATATTGATGAGCAAGGCCTGCCTGTTCTTTCACCCGGAAAGCCATTAGCGCTGCACGCAATGGGATTCAGGCCGGTGCCGCGGGATGATGGATTGTTTGATCTAATGGCATATGGGAAAGGCTCACCCTTCAGTGGCGGAACGAGCCTGATCTACTTCCGGAACACGGGTACTAAAGGCAAACCGGCTTTCGACACACCCGAACCGGTACCGGTAGGCCAAAGCACATTGGTGCGTGCCTTAGGTATGTCGCCCGGCGGCTGGTCGCTGCATGATTTTGATGAAGATGGTGTACTCGATCTGCTGATCAGCGGCGGTTCAGGAATGACTAATGCCTACTACCCCGGCGGCGTAAGCTTCTGGAACGGCAGTCCGTATCCGAACTCAGGTCCTGGTCGTGGCTACGACATCATGGGCAATTGGCTGGGAGGTCGGAGCACGACCTCGCTATTCTGGGCGCGTGGTCGAAAAACGCAGAGCGACTCATTATCGTTCGATACGCCTGAGCCTGTTTATTTGGGAGATGGTGACTTCCAGGTCCAATGGCGTTTTTATTCACCCATCATCGCGCCGGATGTGCTTGAATCAAGCGGCAAACAGTACATCGTGTTGTCCGGTGATATGGACAAGATCGTCGCGCTGCCATTTGTTTTAGCTAATGGCGACTTACGATGTCAGCCGGCGGAGCCTTTATTAGTTAATAGTGGCACGCTTAAGGAAGCTTACTGGGTTGATAGTGTCGATTGCGTTGATGTGACTGGCGACGGCGTGCAGGAGGTTGTCGTGACCGGTAATCCCGGCCGGTTGGTAGTCTTGAAAGGCACCCAGGTAGGCAGCTTTGAAGAAGTGGGTTCACTGCTGATGAAAGGCGGTGAATTGGAAGTCGATACGCTAGTTACACCCGCACGGGGGTTGTGGGATGATGATGCATATCCTGATGTGATCTGCGGCGATGCTTCCGGATACTTGACATATTGGCCGGGCACGAGCGATGCACTCGTGTATGGCAAACCCGTCTTCATGCGCAATACCGTCGGACAAGTTATTCATCATCAGGCTGGCCCGACAGGATCCATCCAAGGTCCTAACGAAGGGCGTTGGGGGTATCTTCAGCCGGCGCTGGGCGATTGGGATGGCGATGGTCGCAACGACATCATTGTCAACGATATTCGCGCGGAGATATCACTCTACAAACGCGCCGAAGATCCATCGGTGGTTGAAAAGAAAGTGTTCATGATGGATGGCGAACCGTTGCCGACTGCCTGGCGTGCGAGGCCCGCCGTCCTGGATGGCAACTACGCCTATGCGGGCGACGATCGTGCGGTGCTGCTCTACCTGGACTATGACGGCGATGCGTCTTTGGGTATCCCGGAGGAGGCCGGCAGCACCACAATCATTCAAAGTGACAAGCTCTATTACAACGACGGTGATCCGGTTCGATTATCTGGTGTTCGCGGGCATTGGGGTCGCGCCAAACTATCGATCGCTGATTGGGACAACGACGGAGTATGGGACATCGTTTGGGGGCATAACGCCGGCGTGCATCGATATATCTGGAAAGATAATCCGCCGAAAGGCGCTACGCCATGCTGGTTACGCAATGTCGGCAGCAATACAAAGCCTGTGTTTGAACGCTTGCGCATCATTAAGACGGCCGATGGTCAGATGCTGGACTTCAAAGTACACAATGCATCGGTATGGCCGACCGACCTGAATAAGGATGGTCAACTTGACCTTCTCATTGGCGCAGAAGACGGCAAGGTCTATTACTTCTATCACGACGAGTTGGCGACGCCCGGGTCTGGCTCGGTGGACGGGCAATAGCTCTCGGCGTGCATCTATTGAATCCATACAACCGAACTTAACCGGCGGTTGCACTGTATTTGCGGAGCTTTCATGCCCAACCTGAATCTATCTGGTCTAGATCTTGTCACCTTGCTGGGTTACCTGGCTGTGATGGCGCTGATGGGTCTGTGGTTTTCACGTCGCAACGTTGACACGGAGCAGTACTTTGTTGGCGGCCGTTCGTTCCCGGGCTGGGCGATCGGTTTGAGCATGGTGGGCACGTCGATCAGTTCGGTGACGTTCCTCGCGTTTCCCGGCGATGCGTACAAGACGGCGTGGCTTCGATTTTTGCCGAACCTGATGCTGCCGTTGGCGGTGCTGATCGCGGCGTTCGTGTTTTTACCCTTTTTTAGAAGGGGCAACGCGACGACGGCGTACGAATACCTCGAACAACGCTTCGGCCCGTCGGTGCGTATCTACGCGGCGCTGGCGTTCATCGTGGCGCAGCTCTGCCGGATCAGCATCATTCTTTATCTCGTGTCGCTGGTCGTGCACGAGATGACGGGGCTTGACCTGACGGTGTGCGTGATCATCGGTGGCGTGTTCGTGGGTTTCTACACGATCGTCGGCGGGATCGACGCGGTGGTGTGGACGGACGTGGTGCAGACGATCGTGCTTGTCACCGGCGGGCTGATCTGCATGGGCTACATCGTCTCGCACCTGCCGGGCGGTTTGGGACAGATCTTTGAAGTCGCGGGTGAACACAACAAGTTCGCGCTGGCGGAAGTGACGAACGGTGTAGCGGCGCCGCAGTCATGGGGCTTATCGCTAAGCACGAAGACAACGAGCATGATGCTGGTGCTGGGCTTGATGTGGTACCTGACGGAGTTCGCATCGAGCCAGAACGTGGTGCAGCGTTACGTCGCAGCGAAGAGCACACGTGAAGCGCGCAAGGCGATGTTCATCTGCGCCGGCGCGAGCGTTCCGATCTGGGCGTTCTTCATGTTCCTGGGTGCGGCACTGTTCGTGTATTACCAGGCGTTCCCCGATGAACGCGCCACGGAGATGCTGACGGGCGTGCGTAAAGCCGAGCAGGTGTTGCCTTACTTCATCATGAACACGCTGCCGCCGGGCCTTGCGGGCTTGGTCATTGCGGCGGCGCTGGCGGCGGCGATGAGTTCGCTGGATTCATCGATCAACGCGATCTCGACGGTGGGGGTGGTGGACATCTACCGCAGGCATTTATCCAAAGCCAAGCAAGACAAACACTATTTGAAGGTAGCCTGGGTGATCGCAACGTGCGCTGCGCTATTCATGATCGGTGGCGCGATCACGCTGACGAAGATCGACACGAAGACGTTGCAGGACACTTCAACAATCATCGTGTCGCTCGTGTCCGCAGGATTGCTTGGCGTGTACTTCGTCGGCTTCTTCACACGCCGAGGCGACGCCCGAGCGATCTGGCTCGGGATCATCTGTTCGTTCGTGTTCACACTATGGACCGTCTTCGCCAAGTACAGGCCCGAGCTTCTGCCACAGTCACTCGCCGTCCCGTTCGACCTCTACTACACCGGCCTGATCGGCAACGTGGTGATGTTCATCGTCGGCTACCTGTCCGGTCTGCTGTTGCCAAGTCAACAAAACCTCGAACAGTTGACGGTGTGGGATCAGAAACCCCGCTCGTAAACGCGGTGGCGAATGGGCCAATTGTCAGAATGATGTGGGTTGGAAAGACCCGGAATACCCAAGCACTCGCAAGGCGTATTCTTATGCGGTGTGCTACACCCTGGCAGAGATATTTACTGCATAGCCTTAATGCCCGCCAACGAGAACGCCACGATGTGATCGACGATTTGATCCCGGCTTTGCTTGAGTAATAGTGCGGGGTGCAATCGCTCGATCAGTTCGCGGTTGTAAAGGTAGAGGACGAATTGCGAAGCGATGCTGAGCATGGTCATGGAGACTTTCTGTTCACTCACTTCGGGTCCCAACATGTCGCGGACGATCGATTTCAAAACCGTAGAGCGGGGGCGCATCACCTCATCGATAACGGCCTTCAGCGCTTCTGTTGGCTGAGCAAATTCATGGGCCAGCAGTGTTGTGGACCAGGCGGGGCGTTTGGGGTCGTGTGCATCAGAGATGATGGTTGAGATCAGTTTGTGGAGCCTGACTTCGGGCGGCCCGGAGAACCGTTCATCCTCCGGCAGCTCGGGGTGCATATCCAGAGCATGTCGGATGACGGCGGCGTAGAGCTCGAACTTGTCCTTGAAGTGGTAGTTGACGGCGGCGACGTTGACGCCGGCGCGGTCAGTGATGTTTTTGATGGTTGCGGCGTGTAATCCCTTTTCAGCAAAGACTTCACCGGCGGCATCGATGAGTTTGCGGCAAGTTTCCTGAGCTGCCGCATTCTTTTTGGTGTTGGACATCACTGGACTCCTTGGCCCTGATTATATCGGCCATATTTAAAATACATATTTGAATTATACTTGACAAATCAAAAAAAAATATTAAATTTAAATATGAATATTGACCAAGACCCCCCCGGGAAGCCCCCGGGACGCTCGGAGTACCCTCTTATGACGTCCAGGATTCGATTAATCAGTGCGATTGGTGCATCATTGCTGCTGGCCGGCTCGTTGACCGGCTGTGGGCATGAGCAGCCTGCGCAAGGGCCTGTTACAGCAGAAGTTGCGTATGTTACCGTGCAGCCTGAGCGGATCGTGCTGACTGCTGACCTGCCCGGGCGGACCTCGGCCTACCAGATTGCGGAGATCAAACCTCAGGTCAGCGGCCTGATCCAGAAACGCCTGTTCACCGAAGGCTCGGATGTTCAGGCGGGACAGGCCCTTTATCAGATCGATCCTGCCCCGCTGCAGGCGACGCTCGATCAGGCGCTAGCCAATCTGGATGCCGCAAGGAAATCCGAACAGCGATCCAAGGCTGCGCTTGAAGCAAGCGAAGCATCGGTGGTCAGGCAGGAAGCCTCGTTGAAACTTGCACAGATCAACCGTGATCGCATGGAAGATCTATATGTAGATCACGCGGTGTCAACGAGCGAGCGTGACCAGGCGGTGACCGACTTTGATGTGGCTCAGGCTTCACTGCGTGCAGCACAGGCACAGGTTGAAAGTGACCGTGCATCGATTGCCGCAGCACAGGCCGCGATCAAGCAGGCCGAGGCCGCAGTTCAAACCGCGAAAATCGATCTGAACTATGCCGGGATTACTGCCCCGATCAGCGGACGCATCGGCAGGTCGCACGTAACGCCCGGCGCGATCGTCACCGCTTACCAAAACCAATCACTGGCAACGATCCAACAGATGGACCCGATCTACGTCGATGTGCCACAATCCACAAGCGAGTTGCTTCGGCTGAAGAAGGAACTTGAAGAAGGGCAGATCGAACGCGGCGCATCATTCAGTCATACCAAGCTGCTGTTAGAAGACGGGACGGGATACGTCCACGAAGGTGAGTTGCGGTTCCAGGATGTCACGGTGGACCCGACGACGGGGACGGTGACGCTACGGATGGTGTTCCCGAATCCGGAGAACACGTTATTGCCCGGCATGTTCGTCAAAGCAGTGATCGAGCAGGGGGTGAACGATCAAGCGATATTGATTCCACAACAGGCGGTCTCGCGCGATCCGAAGGGTGAACCGCTGGCGATGGTGGTGGATACCGCCAACAAAGTCGAGCAGCGTCATCTGGTCATCGAACGAGCAGTCGGCAATCGCTGGCTGGTCACGGAAGGTATCGAGGCGGGCGACCGCGTGATTGTGGAAGGTTTACAGAAGATCCGCCCGGGGGCCGATGTGCGTGCCGTGCCTTTTGAAGAGCCCGCACGATTGAGTTCCAACACCGAGCAAAGCTACTAAAAGAGACGGAGATACGGGATGTTATCGAGATTTTTCCTGGACCGTCCGGTCTTTGCCTGGGTGATCGCCATCGTCATCATGGTGGTGGGTCTGCTGGCGATCTACAACCTGCCGATATCGCAGTACCCGCCGATCGCACCGCCTTCGATCGCGATCACAGCGAACTACCCCGGCGCATCTGCTGAGACGGTTGAAAACAGTGTAACCCAGATCATCGAGCAGAAGATGACGGGTTTTGACAAGTTGCTGTACATGAGCGCGACCAGTGACTCGTCGGGTGCTGCGCGTGTTGAATTAACGTTCGCACCGGGGACCGATCCCGACCTTGCCTGGTCGCAGGTGCAGAACAAACTGCAACTGGCGATGGCGAGCCTGCCCGAGGTCGTTCAACGCCAGGGCGTGAAGGTCAGTAAGTCCACACGGAATTACCTGTTGCTGGTAGGTCTGATTTCTACCGACGGCAGTATGGACGGCAACGACCTGCGCGACTACGCACAGTCGAACCTGGAAAAGGTGCTCTCGCGCGTGCCGGGTGTGGGCGAAGTGGAAGTGTTCGGCACGCAATACGCGATGCGTGTCTGGCTCAATCCCGACAAACTCACGGAATACAACCTGACCGTGCAGGACGTCGTCGACGGGCTCAATGCTTACAACGTCGAGGTGTCTGCCGGGCAATTCGGCGGTACGCCTTCTGTAGATGGACAAAGACTGAACGCGGCCATTGTCGTACAGAATCTTCTGAAGACCCCCGAAGAGTTTGCATCTATTCCGCTGCGTACCAATAGTGACGGCTCCGTCGTGAGGATTTCCGATGTGGGTCGCACCGAGCTGGGGACGGAAAGTTACAGCGTCCAGGCGAACTACAACGGCCAGCCCTCTGCCGTGCTTGCGATCCGTCAGTCCGCCGGCGCCAACGCGCTAACTACCGCCAACGCGATCCGCGACCGGGTGACGGAAATGAGTCGTTACTTCCCTGCGGGGATGGAAGCGATTTACCCATACGACACGACGCCTTTCGTTGAAGTGGCGATCGAAGAAGTCGTTAAGACATTGCTTGAAGCAATCGTGCTCGTGTTCATCGTGATGTATCTGTTCATGGGGAACATGCGTGCAACGCTGATCCCAACGATTGCGGTCCCCGTCGTGATCCTGGGGACGTTCGCGGTGCTCGGGTTGTTCGATTACTCGATCAACATGCTCACGATGTTTGCGATGGTGCTGGCGATCGGCCTGCTGGTCGACGATGCGATCGTGGTGGTGGAAAACGTTGAACGCATTATGAGCGAGGAGGGTTTGTCTCCACGCGAAGCAACGCGCAAATCGATGGACCAGATCACCAGCGCGTTGATCGGCATCGGGCTGGTGCTGTCGGCCGTGTTTGGCCCCATGGCATTCTTCACAGGGTCCACCGGTGTCATCTACCGTCAATTCTCCGTCACCATCATCGCCGCGATGATGTTGTCGGTAATCGTTGCCCTTATCCTCACACCAGTTCTCTGCGCCTCGTTGCTCAAACCTGTACCCAAAGGGCACGAGGCTGCAGAAACTGGTATCTGGTTTATGCGACCGTTCTTCATGTGGTTCGACCGGGTATTCAACCGTGCCCGGGATAACTACCTGGGCATCGTCGGCAAAGTGCTCCGGCACCGCGCGATCTTCATGATCTTCTTCGTTGGGATCGTGATGGCGATGGGGTACCTGTTTAATCGGATGCCGACCTCTTACCTGCCCGAGGAAGACCAGGGCATCTTGTTTGTGCAAGCGACACTGCCGGGTAACTCCACGCTCGAACAGACCAAAGCCGTCATGGAGAAGGTCCGCACGTACTTCGAGGAAAACGAGAAGGACACCGTTGAATCGTGCATGGCTATCTCCGGCACAAACTTCGCTGGCAGCGGACAGAATGCCGGCATGGCATTCATCAAGCTTAAGGGCTGGGGCGAACGTAAAGACAGCGATCAGAAGGTCCAGGCGATTGCTCGCCGTGCGATGGGATACTTCTCGACGATCCGTGAAGGTATGGTTTTCGCGTTCGCTCCGCCGGCGGTGATCGAACTCGGTACCGCGCAGGGTTACGACTTCGAGTTGCTGGATCGCGGCGGGCTGGGACATACTGAACTCATGAACGCGCGTAACCAACTGCTCGGGATGGCTGCGCAGGACCCGGTTTTAACCAAGGTTCGTCCCAACGGGCTTGAAGATGTGCCCGAATACCGCGTCGATGTCGATTGGGAGAAAGCCGGCAGCCTGCAGACGCCGATCCACACGATCCACAACACGATCTCGGCTGCGTTCGGCAGCTCGTACGTCAATGACTTCATTCAAGGCGGCCGCGTCAAACGTGTGTTCGTGCAGGCGGACGCGCCGTACCGCATGCAGCCGAAGGACCTGGAAAAACTCTATGTACGCAACACGCTGGGGGATATGGTTCCGTTTAATTCATTCGCGACAGGTCACTGGACCTATGGTTCTCCCAAGTTGGAACGCTACAACGGTTTCCCGTCGATCAACATCCTCGGTGAACCCGCACAGGGAAGAAGTTCCGGCGAAGCGATGCAAGCCATGGAAGACTTTATCGCCAAGCTCCCGAAGGGTGTCGGCTACGACTGGAACGGCCTTTCTTATCAGGAACGCCAGGCCGGCTCGCAGGCGGGACCGTTGTACGCGTTCTCTATCCTCGTGATCTTCCTGTGTCTGGCTGCGCTGTACGAGAGTTGGCCGATCCCGATCTCTGTGCTGCTGGCACTGCCTTTGGGAGCGATCGGTGGGATCATCGCATCATCCATGTGGGGTAAGCCCAACGACGTCTACTTCCAGATCGGCTTGCTGACGACGCTCGGCCTGACGACGAAGAACGCGATCCTGATCGTGCAGTTCGCCAAGGCAAGAGTCGATGAAGGGATCGGGCTGGTCGATGCGACGCTCGAAGCAGCGAAGCTGCGTTTGCGACCGATCGTGATGACCTCGCTGGCGTTCGGTTTCGGTGTGCTGCCTTTGGCGATCGCAAACGGCGCCGGGGCGGGGGCGCAGACCGCGATCGGCACAGGCGTCCTCGGTGGTGTCGTGACATCCACCTTCCTGGTCACCATATTCGCGCCCTTGTTCTATGTCTTGATCGAACAGATTTTCGGCAAGAAGGTCGAGCCCCAGGACGCAATGCCACCCGCGACAGATGATATTGCTGAGCCGGAGTCTGCTTCATGATCTCAGCATCCTCGCCTACGCATGGATCATCGCAGCCCGGTGAACACTGCTGTGACCTTCGATACTGGTCAACCGAGAATGTCAGGCCGACGAGGGTCTTGCGGTTCCACTCGAAGCCGGCTTCCGACGATCAATTGCCCAAGCCGACCGCTGCGCTCTGGGAATTTTTCGAAGCGATGTCTGCTGATCAATACAGGATGTTGTTAATCGACTTTCCCCAAGACTATTTTGATCATGAGGGACTGGTCAATCTGTGGGAACAGCTTCGCGGTATCTCTCAGAAGTCGCCTAATGAGGCACGCCTGGAGCTGACTCGGTATGACTACGCGATGCAGCGCCTGATCACATGCATGTGCAACACCAAGTACTTTGTTGTCGGTGCATTCAGGGGTGAAGTGGACATCAACTACCTCGGCCTGATGCTCGCATGTGATTATTGCATCGTTTCCAACGATACTACCATCATTAACAAACGGCACCTGATTACCACAGGCGCTTGCACGGCAGCCCCGTGGTTCCTTCACAGAATACTCGGACGCACACAGACGGCCAGAATCCTCTGGGAATGCGATCTCCTCTCGGCGCCGCAAGCCTTCGAGGCGGGGATCGTTCACCACCTGACCACGTCCGCCTCACACACCAAAGATGCGCTGGCCGCCGCACAATCGCTTCTATCCAAAGGTATACCGAACCTACTGGCATACAAGCGAGCCGCATGCTTGTCCTCCGCATCGCTTGATGAATACCTGCATACCGTCGGTGCGGGTTTCAAACGGTTCCCGATCAACACGCCCGTGTGTGCAAACTGCGGATACAACCTCACGGGCAACATCACCGGCAACTGCCCGGAATGTGGATGCCTTGCCTCCGCAACAGATACCCGGGCGCAGACGACAGAAGACTGGCTGTAACTGACACCAAAGTAAATTCTTTCAATAGTGATCGAACGATATGAATAAGCATCTATACCATCTGATACTTTGGCCCACTCTAATGCTGGGTGGATGCAACCTTGCGCCGCAGTACAACAGACCGGACGCACCTATATCCGATCGCTTCCCCGCAGGCACGGCCTACCTGCAAGACCAGGAGCAGATAAACGAAACGCCTGTCAGCGACATGCACTGGCAGATGTTCTTCAAAGACGAAAAGATGTGTAAGGTCATCTTGCTTGCGCTTGAAAATAATCGCGACCTGCGTATCGCCGCGCAGAATATTGAACGCGCCCGGGCTTTGTATGGCATCCGTCAGGCCGACCGCTTGCCCACCGTCAACGTCACCGGTAACGGCAGCCAGCAACGGGTGCCTGCGGATCTATCCAGCACCGGCGAACGCATGACCGCTGAACAGTACAGCGTGGATGTCGGTTTCGCATCGTGGGAAGTGGACCTGTTCGGCCGACTCAAGAACCTTTCGGACCAGGCGATGGAAGAATTCTTCGCAACACAGGAGGCTCGCCAGGCCACGCAGATCCTGCTGGTTTCTTCGGTCGCGGATGCATACATGACCCTGGCGGCTGATCGAGAAACACTCGCGCTGGCGCAGACCACCCTTCAAGCTCAGGAAGATTCTTACAACCTGATCAAGCGCCGCTTTGAAGGCGGCGCAAGCGCCGAGATCGATGTCTATCGCGCCCAGTCCCAGGTAGATTCCGCCAAGCAATCGGTGGCAAGGTATTCGCAACTCGTAGCGCAGGATGAAAACGCGATCAACTTCCTGGTGGGGACGGCTGTCCCGACCGAGCTGTTGCCCGAATCGATTGCACAAGTCAGCCCGCCCGACAGCATCGCGATTGATCTATCCTCGCAAGTGCTGTTAAACCGTCCCGATATCCGCGCAGCCGAACATCGTCTCAAAGCGGCAAACGCAAATATCGGGGCCGCCCGCGCCGCCTTCTTCCCACGAATCACACTCACCGCCGCGGCAGGGACTGCCAGCAGCGAGCTGTCAGGCTTATTTGAATCAGGTTCGGGCACATGGAGCTTCGGGCCGCAAATCAGCCTGCCGATCTTTGATCCCAGCCTGCGTGCTGATCTTAAGGTGAGTGAGGTGGACCGTAACATCGCGCTGGCTGAGTATGAAAAGTCAATCCAGCAGAGTTTCAGAGAAGTCGCCGACGCCCTGGCGGTTCACGACGCCATTAATGAACAACTGGATGCACAAGAATCATACGTGTATGCGGTTGAACAGACGTACCGTCTGTCAAACTTACGATACACCAAGGGCCTCGACAATTACCTCAGCGTGCTCGATTCGCAGCGTTCACTCTACGCCGCCCAGCAAGACCTGGTGGCATTGCGGCTTCTGAAAATCAGCAATCAAATAACGCTGTACGAGGTATTCGGCGGTGGTTGGCAGCAGCCGATGGAAGCTATTGACCGGGGCCAATAACCAGCTTCATCAGCAACCAAGTTGCGTTCAATCCTCATCGTTATTACGCTTCCGGATTGCCGTCATCATCCAGGTTCATCTGGACATCGGTTTGAAGCACCTGTTTTGCCTCGACTAGTGCTGCGCTTAACTCGTTGTAGTTGACTGTTTGTACGGGTACGTTGTCGCGAGCGGCCAGGTCTGCTGCGATGGCGCAACTTTCTGCGAGCATCATGAAAACCGGTTCCATCCGGATTGAGCCGAACGCGATATGCGATGCCGAAAGACAGACGGGAACCAGCAGGTTTTGAATGCTTCCGGCAGGGGGGGTGACTGCGCGGTAGGGGATGCCGTATGGCTTTTGCAGTCGGACCTGTATATCACCTTCGTTGCGGACAAATCCGTTCGTATCGATAAAACGCCTGCAATTATGCGAATCCATCTGGTACGCGGCCATGGCGATCGGATCGTCGAACGTCTGCTCGGATGTGCAGAACGGCTCGGTGATGACGACATCACTAACCATCCGCCTGGCTTCTCGGATATAGAGCTGTGCCGGCCAGTTACCTGTATCTTGGAACTCGTCGCCGGCCAAGCCCCAGCGTGCGTACTCTTCGCGGATAGGGCCGGGAACACCTGCATCATTCGCCATGTAGTAGTGAAGACCTTGCTGGTAACTCACATGTGACTGGAAAATCACTTCGCGTTCAACGTAACTTGCGACGGGCCAGCGATTAGAACCGCCGATAAGGTCTGTTGAGAAAGCACCGTGGTTATTGGTATCTGTTTTCTGTTCACCTTTGATCAGGTCGAATTTACGGAAGAAGTCGATCTGCGAATTCTGCAGCCACCGTCGGCAAAGTTCATATTGTTTCGGGTCGTATCCCGTTGGCTTAGGAAATGGGATGCGATTCGACGTATTGGCGGTCATGCATACGCGGAAGTTGTATGCCTGGATCCGCCCGTCACCCGCGCCAATCGGGCCGAGATGTTCGGCACCGATACCCGGCAGCAGGCCGCTGCTTGGATCGCCTTCAATATTGAAGGGATTGACATCGCAGTCGAACTGATGCGTGTTGTGAACAATGACACCGTTGTGTGTTTCGCCGAATGCAGCGTTGCCCTCTCTGCCGAGCGTATAAGGCACGCCTGCTTTTGCCAGAAGATCACCTTCATACGAACAGTCAATAAAGTAGTCAGCGGTGACTGTAAGCCCACCGAGCATGCTTATCGTTGTGATCCTGCCCTTATCTGTGTGAACCTTGTCGAGGTATTGGCAGATAATCGGTGTGATGCTGTGCGAATCGAGCAATCTCTCGAACTGTTGGCGCACGACATGCGGTTCAGGCCGCCAGGTGCGGGTTTCGCCGTAGTGCGAACCCAAGGCGTCGAAGAAGCTGCCGGTCAATCCCCCGATGATGGCTTCGCAGCCCACATCCGTACAGCACAGCCCGTTGGCAAACATCCCGCCGATCTGGCTGCCCGGATGCAGCAGCACCACTTTTCGCCCTCGTTGCTTGGCCGCCGTTGCCGCGATGATTCCAGCCGAGGTCGCTCCGTAGATGCATACCTCCGCCTGGATATGGGTTGAGTCTGCTTTGATCCGATCAGGGCTGAAGTAGGTGGATTTTGGAGCGGGCATCGCTTAATCTCGATCTATATAAACTATTATGTATACATTATATAGGTAGACACGGCGTTGAATAGTATAAATTTGATATTAAGAATAAACTAATTGACATATATAGTCAAGAAAGGTATATTTAGATCATGGTTCAGGAATCTCCGCTGGTAAAAGACCGTGTCGGCAGCCCGACGATTGCACGTCTCTCACAGATGATCCGCAGCGACATCCGGTCGCGGAACCTTCGTCCGGGCGACCGCTATCTGACCACCGAAGAAGTCGCCGAACGGATGGAGGTCGCCAAGGGGACTGCCAACCGGGCGATGCAGGAATTAGCCAAACAGAATGTGCTGATCCGTAACCGCAAACTCGGGACCTTCATCGGCGAAGCCGTCGCACCCGATCCTTCAAGTGTTGACCTGGTATGCCTGCTCATCCGTCGATCCTATTACATGAGTGAAAGGCACCGGTTGAATGAAGTGATCAGTGGTGTCCTGACGGTGCTCGGCGAGGCTTCGGTGCAACTATCTTTAGCGCCCGATGAACATGAGATGCTGTTCGCTGAACGGCTGGTACGTACGAACCAGGCGAACGGCCTGAAGGTCGGCTACCTGATCGCGTCAAAGTCTTCGCAAGTGCAATCGTTCTTCAGCCAGGAAAACCTGCCTGCCTTGATTATGGGTACGCCGTTCCCGCGCGGTGAACGGATGCCATCGATCGACCTCGACCAGGAGGCCATAGGCCGAGAGGTATTCAATGCGGCGATGTCAGCCAATCGCAATCGGATCGCTGTGTTGCTGCGCGATCGCAGGGGCTTTGGTGACGACTTGATGCTAAACGCGATTACCGCTGAGGCCATGCGTTCGGGGTTGTCCGCAGGCGATCTGATCGTCCGTAGTGTGCCGCAGGACCCGGAATTGGCTGTCAGCAGCATCCAGCATCTGCTGAGTTCTCCCGATCGGCCCAGCGCGATCATTTGCCGCTCTCGCATGCTGCTGGATGCGGTGTGTAATGCGATCGATAAGATGTCGATCGAAGCCGAACAAAGGCCGATGCTTTTCTCTACCGATCAGCTGCCGTCAGAAGGATACGAAGGCGTGTCGGCTTCGATTGGGCCGGCGATCAGCGCAAACGAAATCGGCAGCCTGATCGGCCGGATGCTAAGCGCTATCGTCAGCGGGCTCGAGCCCGATCCGATTCATATGACCATAGACGTCTTGCTCAAAGACCATTCGGTAAAACGCAAGACTTGAACTTGTCCGCAGACACCGGTGTGTCCGGTTGACTGCATCTTGCATACTCATTTGGAGGGAGAATCATGCTTGAACATAGGTTGGTAGCAGGATCCACTTTGCTCGCCGCGGCTTTGATGCTGACTGGTGGTGTGTCGCCGGCTTCGGCAGACACCTATACACCCACCGTGCTTTGGGACAACGGCGGGGCGGATGGAAACTTCGATCTGGATGCCGCATGGAGCACCGGGATCGAACCCGGTAGCTCGGACCTCGTCGCGATCAACAACGGCGCAACCGTTACGATCGATCAAGCGGGCGAAGTGGTCGACCGCATCCGTTTAGCGAGTAATGACGGCGACAGCGGTTACGTCATGATGACCGGCGGCTCACTGACAGCCGGCACGGAAGTACGCGTAGGCGATGAAGGCACGGGCACGTGGACGCAAACCGGTGGCGACCTGGTTTCGAATAATGTCTTCTGGATCGGCGCTCGCGGCCCGGGGTATAGCGCCTCAGGTGTGGGTGTATTCAATCTTGAAGGCGGTACTGTGACGGTAAATGGAACGTCTTCAACCGCAATGCGTATCGGCCGCGCCGGTGGTACAGGCACGTTGAATATCTCCGGCGGTACCTGGACAACCGCGGGGCAATTCAACATTTCCGCAAGCCCCGCCGCAACAGGCCTGCCCAGCACCGGGACAGTGAATCTGTCAGGCACCGGCACGCTGGATGTGAACAGCACTTTCATCAACGACGCCAGCGGCAGCAGCCCGGGCGAAGCTCTGTTGTCGATCCTCGGCTCAAACGCCACGATGACGGTCAGCAATTACGTCCAGAATACTGAAGGCACTCTAAGCTTCATCGCGGATGCGCTCGGTGTCTCACCGATCCAGGTCAGCGGCACCACCGATCTGGAAGGCGATCTGCTTATCGATCTGAATGCGTTGGCATCATCTGCGAGTGTGATCACGCTGATCGATAACAGCGGAGCGAACCCGGTCGTTGGCGAGTTTGCCAATGCACCGGAGGGCACCATGTTTGGCGCGTACACATTGACGTATCTATATGACAGTGGTGATGGTGTTGCGAACGATGTTGCGTTGGTTATCCCCGAACCGATGACGGGCATGCTTTGCCTGGCAGGTTTCGCGGCCTTGTGCCGACGCCGGGTTTCATAACCACAACCGATTTGCGGGGGTGCGTTGAAAGACGCACCTCTGCTTTGCTCGATTCATTCTTGCTTTAAATAACAAACTTGTTGGAGGCTTGTCGATGTGGCAGAAGATCAATCGTTTGAGTGTTCGGGGGATGATTGCTTTGTCTACCTGTTCCTTGCTCGCCTGTTTGTCTGCGCCGGTGCAAGGCGATACCTATACACCAACTGTGGTATGGGATAATTCGAATGTCGATGGCAACTGGGACCTCGATACCGGCTGGAGCACAGGCAGTGAGCCGACGGCTACAGACCTTGTTGCGATCAACAACGGGCGGATCGTGACGATCACAGAGTCGGGTGAGGTCGCGGATTCGCTGCGCCTGGCATCAACCCCCACCGATCGGGGCACGTTGCGCATTTTGTCCGGCGACCTGACATTCCGCTTGGGCCGCATCGGCGACGAAGGGATCGGCGTCATGAACCAATTGGGTGGGAACGTGACGGCAACCACCCGGCTGTGGATCGGCGCGCGGGGCCCGGGATACGATGCGGCGGGACAGGGCACGTACAATCTATCCGGCGGAACGCTTACCGTATTAGGCACCGCTGATACCTCGTTCCGTATCGGCCGCGCCGGCGCTACGGGTCTGTTGAATCACACCGGCGGAACACTTGTCACTGCCGATCAACTCAACATCGCTGCGAAGCCTGCCGCGGATGGCCTGCCTTCAAAGGGCAGTTACATCATTTCGGGTAACGCCGTACTGAATGTCGGCTCCACCTTGCTGAATGATGCGACGGGCCCGGACGATGAAGGCGAAGCGCTGTTTGAGATACGTGGTTCTCAGGTCACCATGACGATGTTGTCCTACGGCCATCGCCCCGACGCCACGCTACGATACGTTGCCGACGCGAACGGCGTCTCCCCGATGCATATCATCAATGCGCCGGTGGGTGTGGAAATAGAAGATGGATTACTCGATATCAATCTGGACGCACTGGTTGGCAGGCCGGATGTACTCGTGTTGATCGACAACCAGACCGCGAACGATATCAAAGGCCAGGGCGGTATCGGCTTAGGCAGGTTCACAAACGCGCCGGAAGGCACCATGTTCGGCGACTACATGCTCACGTACTACTACGACAGTGGGGATGGCATACAAAACGATCTGGCGTTGATCCTGACCTCGCTTGTAGGTGATCTGGACGGCGATGGGTTTGTCGGCCTGGATGATCTTGACATCGTCCTGGGCAACTGGAATCAGAACGTCACCCCGGGCGATCTGGCTGCGGGAGACCCGAGCGGAGATGGCTTTGTCGGGCTCGATGATTTGGACGTGATCCTCGGCAATTGGAATGCAGGCACGCCATCTTCAGCATCAGCAATCGTACCTGAACCTCTGACGTTTGGTGTGTTAGCTGTCGGCCTCTTGGGAACGTTGAGCCGTCGCGCTTGAATGCATACTTAACCGGATCATTTGTCGTTACCTCTATTAAACATGGATGTTTCATACATGCTATTCCAGAAACCGTTGTTTCTGTTGTGGGTTATCGTGGTCGTTTTCACCGGGTTTGGTAAGTCCGCGACAGCCGAGTCATTTGAACATACCGGCCAGCGCGAGTTGTTTGTCGATGATGTTCGCTTGGCTGAAACATCAGGCGTCGTTCGGGTGATTCATCCCGCGCAGAAGCGGCAGCGCCCCGTTCTCGAACCGGAATATCCTTGGGAGCTGGACCGGGTCTATATCTATGGAACGGTGCACCGTGATGAAGCCACCGGCAAGTTCCGCATGTGGTACAACGCAAGCGGGCTCTGTTATGCCGAATCAGAAGACGGCATCCATTGGGACCGTCCGAGCCTCGGGCTTTATGAGTACGAAGGCTCTAAAGAAAACAACATCGTCATCCCGGAATTACACAACGCAACGGTGCTGGTAGATGAAAACCCCGCCGCCGCCGAACACAAGTACAAAGCACTGTTTGGAAGCAGGAACGGCTACAAGGGGGCGTATTCGCCGGACGGCATCCACTGGACGATGTACAAAGACGGCGCGACACTGATTCCCTATGGCAGTGAATTGTCCGCGGTTAACTATGATGAAAAGACCGGGCAGTACCATGCCTACATCCGTACCGGCCCGCCAAAGCTTGACAAGCAAGGCATCAAGATTAAACGAACATGCTCAATAACAACAAGCCGTGATTTTGAAAACTGGACCAAGCCGGTCGTCACTATCGAACCGGATGATGTGGATGATCAATGGTTGCTCGGTCCCGATCAGGCAACGGAGTTCTATGGCTGGACCGGCTTCCGCTATGGGTCACAGTACCTGGGCTTCCTCACGGTATTCAAGATCACGGGTCTGATCCGCGACCATCCACCCAGTCAGTCCGCCTGGGATGGGCCGATCGATGTGCAGTTAATACACAGCCGTGATGGCATGAACTGGCACCGATCGGTCGAGCGTGTTGCGGTCGTCGAGAACGGGCCGTTCGACTACGACGGGGGCACGATCCTCGACATCGCCAACAATCCGATCGAAGTCGGCGACGAGTTGTGGCTGTATTACACAGCGATCAACACGACACATGGCGGGATGCGCCCGCCGAAGCGGGTAACGATCGCGCTGGCGACCTGGAAGCGCGATCGATTGATATCCTTGCGGGCCGGCTGGGCTCAAGGTGTTGTCCAGACCAAACCGATGATCGCCAAGCCCGGCAAGCTGTATGTCAATGCGGATGCGAGTAACGGTGATCTGGTCGTCGAAGTATTGGATGCTCAAGGCAACGTCCTGCCGGGCTATTCCAAAGACGATTGTAAAGTAATCCAATCAGACGGGCTTGATCACATAGTACGGTGGGGCGATCGAGAAGTATTGGATATCGATGAACCGTTTTCTTTACGGTTCAGTTTTCATCATGCAGACCTGTTCAGTTACCGCATTGATGATTGATGCGTTACACGATTAAGCAAAGTGACATCAAATGGCGAGGCCAGGCGGCGGGTGCCACACTTTGACCCGAAGGGCAAAGTGTGTTCCGTCAACGCACACTTTGCTGCTACGCAGTCAAAGTGTGGCACCCCCCAAACACGAGACCTCAATCGAGAACGCTTTAACTTCGGATATTCAGTGTCTTGCCCAAGTATCTGACGTTAACATCATTCTTATTCTTATCAGCAATAACAAACTCTCGGTCGCACCTCATCAAAGGATACTCGCCGTTGCGTTCGTGAACGATAAATTGTCTTTCAGCGTCCCGCCATTCCAATGGTATTGTGCTGTATTCACCTTGCTCATACCCGTAGCCGTCCCCTGCATCTTCATACAGCAGGAATGATCCATCGCCCCCAGGATAATAACGGAGCCGTATTGCTTGTTCGGCTAGTTCACCCGTGTGTTGTATCGGCGCTATGGTTGGCAGTATCGCTCCCGCCGGCACATACACCGGTACAGCTTCAAGCGGGCATTCCGCTTGGATAATCCTGCCGCCTTGTTCGGGTTTACCGGTCCAGTAGTTGTACCAGTCGCAACCTTTGGGCAAGTAAACACAACGCGTTCCGGAAGCCGGCTCCAGCACCGGGCACACCATCAACGATGGCCCAAACATGTACTGGTCGTTGACCCGGCAGGCTTCCGCATCGGAGGCAAAATCCACGACAAGCGGCCGCATCATCGTGCTGTTAGTCAGCCAGGTTTGGCCTGCGGTTGAATAGATGTATGGCAGTAGTTCATAACGCAGCCGGATGTATTGCTCGATGACACTCGCGTAAGGTTCCGGGAACCGCCAGGGCTCTTTGGCGAAGTTCGTGCCATGGATGCGCATGATCGGGCAGAAGCAACCGAACTGAAGCCAGCGAACAAATAACTCGGCATACGCCGGGTCTTCGGGGTCCTTACTGAAAAACCCGCCGATATCGCTGTTCCAATACGGCACCCCGGAAGCGCAGCAATTCAAGCCCGCAACAACCTGCTCGCGCAGCGTCTGCCAATCCGCATAGATATCACCTGACCAGACGATCGTGCCGAAGCGTTGCGAACCAGCAAAGCCGCTACGGTTCAGGATGGTGACGCGCTTATCGGGATAATCGGTTCTGGCCCCTTCATAAACCGCGCGCGAAGCTTCGAGCCCGTAGCTGTTCAAGCGATCGTCCCGATCCTCACCATCCACGCCCTTCAATCGCTTCGATAACGTGCTTGCGATCAATGGATGTTCAAACTTCGGCTCGGTGCAATCAAGCCACCATGCGTCTGCGCCGATCGGCGCGAGCCGGTCACGGATCAGTTGCCAGTATGCGTTGCGGCCCGCTTCCTGGAACATATCAATGAATTGCGTATCTCCGCGGAAACCCTTCGGCAGAAGCAGGCCATCCAGTTTGAATTGCGCGTGCGTGTCACTGGCAGGATGAAAATCGCTCCAGATACTAAGCAGCAATCTCGTGTTGAGCTTCTCGTGCAGTTCAGAAACCAATCCTGTCGGGTTGGGATAACGCTGCGGGTCAAACCGCATCGACCCCCAAGGTAGTGGGTCCCAATATCGCCAGTCCTGCACGATGACATCCAGGGGTATCCGGCGCTTGCGAAACTCTTTTACAACATCGGTCAGTTCTTCTGCCGTGTGATAGTGTTCCTTGCTCTGCCAAAGCCCATAAGCCCAGCGCGGCAACATCGAAGCACTTCCGGTTAAATGCCTGAAACCCGCAATCACATCATCAGCACATTCACCGGCCACAAGAAAGTAATCGATGCAATCATCCGTCTGTGACCACAGCGAGTAGGTATCGCTCGCCGCAGGCGGTGACCACCAGAGCCGTGCAAACGCTCCACGCCAGTCACAGGGCTGTACCGATTCAACGATCAACTTATGCGGGCAGCCCGCTTCCAGATCAACCTCGATGTTCACCCAGCTATGGTTGCCCCGGCTATCCAGTATCAGCCGATCGTTGATCCATATCCGGCAGCCGTCCGGGAAACACGTTTTAAACGTGTGTCTGCCGGATTCTTCAGGGATCAAGTTGCCGGACCATCGAATACTGAATGGTTGCAAAGGTTCTGCCGCGTCCTCAGCGTCCAGCCATGCTTCAACACGAGCACCACGCCATTCAGCATCGATTGTGTCGGACCGCTGGATTGAAGGATCGCCGGCCAGGTCGGTGTTGCTATAGCGTCTTGTGGTAAGTCCACCCGCCTCGCCATCATCATCACGCAGACAAGAAGACGGGATAGGACCCGTGACACGGTTAAACGCACAATGGGCGCCCGAGTTCCAGAATATGCCGTAATGCTTACTGGATAGCAGCATCGGCACCACGATGATTGGGTTTTCCTGGCATAGATCCAGGCTGCGCTCATTTAATCGCAGCACCTGGTGCGGCGTCTGCCCCAAACCGAAGAGCGATTCGTCGGCCTGCAACCGGAAGCGTTGTCTGGTCGACCAGGCCTCCGCTCCTTTCGTGTCGGATAGATTCAGACACCGCGGCGATGATTGCGTTTCAGCAAGGAGGCCCTGCCCATCGCATCGTTCAAACCGCAAATGATCTTCGGCCCTGTCATAAATCGCGCGGATGCAGCCCGTCGTCAGGATGCCGACATCGTGTGAATATTGCACCTCGATACCCTCACAACTTTCCGGCTGTGCGAGTAACCAGGTTTGTTGATAGTCTGCATTGACAGACTCGGCGGGACCGAATCTGACACGTAGTATGTCGCGGCGAAAGGGTATCACTTGCAGCACATTCGGACCGACCGGGCACTGCAATACGCCATTAGGATGCGACGCCAATACTTCAGACATCAGGATGAAACCGGGAACCGGGATTGTTCAGCAGTTGAGCTGGTGATGTTGGGCCAGACCTGTTCCAGTTCAGCGATGAGTTTGATTTTCTGATTGCTGTCGATTGCCTTAAGCGGTAATCGCGGCTCGCCGCAAGGTAGCGATATCGCTTCCATGGCCGCCTTCAGCGCAACCAATCCGCCATACTTTCTGACAGTCGCGATACAGCATTGCAACGTGGTGAAAGCCTGGTGTGCTTCAGTCAGCTTATTGGCTTCAAACGCCTTGATGACCTGCGATGCAAGGGGGCTGAACAGGTTGTAGCTGCCGCCGATGAAGGCCGGCGCGCCCATGGCCAGTGCGGGGAGTATCGCTTCGTCTACCCCGTAAAGGATGCGGTATTTGCTGCCGGCCCGTCGCAGGCATTGCCCATAGTCCAGCAGATCGGAGTGCGTGAACTTGATGCCGCCAAAATTCGGGATCACTTCCTGGGCGCGGATCAGATAGTCTTCACCCCGGCAAGGATGTAATCCTGGTTTCGGCCCGGTGAAATAATGGAAGAAAGGCAACTGCGGCGCTGCCGAGGCGATTTCAGCAGACCACTTCACGAGCGTTTCAGTATCCGGGCAAGAGAACAGCGTCGGACCAACCGAAGAGATGGCGCTTGCGCCGATCGATTGTGCATGTGCTGCCAAAGTCTTCGCATCTTTAATAGATCCGTGTCCAACGTGAATCGCCAGCGGAACACGTCCTTCCAGCAGCTCGATCCAGCGTTCAGCCAGTGACATCCTTTCATCGAGTGTCAGCAGCATGCCTTCGCCCGTGTTGCCGGCTAAGTAAAAACCTTCGGCTCTCCTGTTTAGCAGAACCTCTGCCTGCTTCTCAACGACTTCCAGATCGACTTCTCCCTGCGCGTCGAAGGGGGTCAGGGGGGCGACAAGCAGTCGACACGAATCAATGGCCATTTTTATCAACTCCTGGGCATTCTGTACGGATTGTAATGATCGGTTAAGCGGCCTGACCGACTATATATACTAGTATAGAACTAATAGTGGAATTTTACAACCAAATAGTTGACTATTTAATCCAATATTGATACATTGTGGTCATGAGCCTAGCAATCTCCGGTTCCAGCGTTGAGCGGGTTGCCAATTCCATCAGGAAGGACATCCGTAGCCGTGGATTACTGCCCGGGCACCGATATCTGACCACCACCGAGGTGGCGGAGAACTTCGGCGTCGCAAAAGCCACGGCAAACCGTGCCATGCAGGTTTTGGCCTCTGATGGCCTGTTGGTTCGCCGACCCAAGGCGGGAACCTACGTCGGAGATGCGGCCAAGCCCCTCGAATCCGATACCAGTATTGATGTCGTTCACCTGGTGATCGAAAAAGACTACTTCGAGGCCGAGCGATCTCACATCGAACGCCGGATGTCGGGCGTGATCGATGGCTTGGACGGCGGATCACTTCAATACACCTTCGTGCCGAGGAATTCAGCCGCTGTATTCCTGCAGCGCTTCATTGAGAGCACGCGTAATTCGGGCCTTCGCCACGGCTTCCTCGTGGGCTTAAAGGACCATCAGTTGCAGACCATCCTTTTAGAAAGTGGTTTGCCGTGTGTGCTGCTTGGTTCTGTGTTCCCCGGCACAAGCCATGTCGCATCGATCGACCTGGACCAGGCGGAGATCGGACGTTTGACGATCGGCCATGCCTGCCAGCAGGGGGCCCGCCGTATTGTCTTATTGATGCGATCGAGCCGAGGTTACGGCGACGATCTTCTGTGTGATGCAGCGATGCAGGAAGCGATAAGGCAAGGGATGGACCCGGGCGGGCTTGTGGTGCGCAGCGTGCCATCTGATGAATCGCTCAGGCAAGCTGTGATAAGGCAGTTGCTCGAATCAGAGGATCGGCCCGACACGATTATCTGCCGATCCCACGCCACGATGAAGCTGGTTATCGAATGCGCGCAGGCACTGAATCTAAGTATCCCTGATGACTTAATGCTTGTGCTGGCTGACCCGGTGGACGAAGGCTCCGAATACTCAAGCTTCCCGCATATCCGCCCGTCGCGCGATGATGCGGAAGAGGGCAGATTATTCGCCGAGATACTGCTTAATCAGGTGGGGCGTTCTGAAGAACAACACAGTGTTCACGTGATACCCGTTCAACTCGTGGCGGGTCGGCTTCATAAATAGTGAGACAGTAGCCCGCTCGGGCTTCGGTTTTGATTGATCCAGTGGGATGCACTTAATAAGACCTTGGAGGAAAAAGATGAAGCGAGGGAAAAACAAATCAAGTAAGGTGGTTTGTAGCGATATCGGTCGAGCTTTTCTGGGATTAGCGTGTTTGACTGCTCTGGCGCTGCCATCGCAGGTATTGGCGGATGTCTACACCCCGACCGTGGTGTGGGACAACAGCGGGGCGGACGGTAATTACACAAGCTCCGGCTGGAGCACCGGGTCTGAACCGAACGGCGGCTCGCTGGCGGCGATCAACAACGGCGCAACCGTAACGATCGACCAGGCAGGCGAGGTAGCGGCCCAATTGCGACTTGCCAGCACCATCTCCGATAGTGGTTACGTCCTGATGACCGGCGGTGACATCTATATTAGTAGTCAATTACGCGTCGGCGATGAAGGCACCGGCACCTGGACGCAGACCGGCGGGGATCTGGTCGCCAATGATGTGCTCTGGATCGGCGCCCGTGGTCTGGGTTATGACGCAAACGCTATCGGGACATTCAACCTTCAAGGCGGCACCGTGACCGTCAACGGCACCTCATCAACCGACATGCGCATCGGCCGAGCCGGCGGTGAAGGTATCCTCAATATCTCAGGCGGAACTTGGACCACCGCTGGGCAGTTCAATATCGCTGCATTGCCTGCTGCGGATGATTATCCTTCAAAGGGTTCCGTCAACCTTTCAGGCACGGGGGTATTGAACGTCGGTACGACGCTTCTTAACGATGCCACCGGCGGCGATCCCGGCGAGGCGCTTCTATCCCTAACCGGCTCGAATGTCACCGTATCCGCACTATCGTATGCTCATCGGCCTGACGCGACACTCAGCTACATCGCGGATGCATCCGGCATATCCCCCATCACGGTAATAGATGGTGCAGGCGGTGTCAGCATTCAGGATGGTGAGCTACTCATTGACTTATCCGCGATGACTTCCACACCGAGTACCATCGTCCTCATCGACAATCAGCAGCCCGACCCGATCAGTGGCGAGTTCTTGAATGCTCCCGAAGGCACGATGTTCGGTGATTACACGCTGACCTATCTCTATGACGGCGGCGACGGCGATGCCAATGATCTGGCATTGATACTTGCCAACATACTCGAGGGAGATCTGAACGGCGATGGATTCGTCGGCCTGGACGATCTGGACATCATCCTCAACAACTGGAATACAAACACAACGCCCGGAGACTTGCTGACCGGAGATCCGTCCGGCGACGGCTACGTTGGCCTGGATGATCTTGATGTGGTGTTGAACAACTGGAACGCGGGCACTCCATCGGCGTCCGTGGTTCCTGAACCGGCGGCGATGGGTGTCATGTTACTGGCGTCGCTCGGTCTTTTAAGGCGTAAGTAGTAGTACATGTGCACCGCGGCCGAATGACTAACCTTGCTCGGCCGCATTAAGAGCCCTTGCCTGCAAAACCTCTGTTAGGCTGTCGTGACTTGGAGACGCAACATGTTAAGTGCCAAACGTGCCTTCACTCTCATTGAATTGCTGGTCGTGATATCGATCATTGCCTTGTTGATCGCGATCCTGCTGCCGGCGCTTGGTTCGGCAAAGGCTTCGGCTGTTCGCACCAAATGCCTCAGCAATCTGCGACAGGTGATGATCGGGACAACATCATACGCGGTCGATAACGACGGTTGGCTCCCCTACAGGCCCCCGACGGTCAACTACCTGCCCCACAGGATGTGCATCACGGGCCACTTCGACCTTCAAGAAGGCTTCATCGAACCTTACTTCGGCGCCAAGCGCGATGACATCCTTTTCTGTCCCGGACCGTTATGGGAAGCGCGGAATCCCGAATCGAACGGATACGATTACAACAGCGTCACGTATCAGTACCTGAATATGATTATGCCGAAGAACGGCTCGCCCTACACGATGGTTAACGGTGAATATGACACCCGATTCATGGATTCACAAGGAACGCTGCCGGTATGGGGCGACCTGACGATCCAGATTTCTTCGGGCCTGTTCTTTGCACACGATTCGCCAATTACATCGCAGCCGCCGACCGGCGGTAACTTTGTATACAACGATGGGTCCGGGCAGTGGACGAGTTGGGACGACATGGAAGTTTATCTCATCTCCTCTACCGAATACTATCGGCCGATTGTCGAGGAAAAAGAGCCTTAAGTAGACATCCAACGACAGCTTCATTTTTTTACAATATTGATCTGCCCAAGGTCTTGAGGAATATCGATGCAAATTCGTAGGGTTATGGTCTACGCGCTGCTTGTATTCATGCACGCTTTCGCAGCACACGTTTGCGTGGCAGCATACCAGGTGAAAACCGATCAGCAGGAATTGTTTGTCGATGATGTAATCGTCGAGAAGCAGTCAGGTTTAACCTACACCGTACACGCGTGCGAAAAGCTCGAGCAACCGGTGATCGAAGCCGACATGCCTTGGGAGAGAAACCGTGTGTATTTGTATGGCACGGTTGAACACAATCCTGATACCGGGCAATTCCGGATGTGGTATTCGGGTGGCGGACTGGCGTACGCGGTATCCGAGGACGGCGTCCATTGGACCAAGCCGCAGCTCGACTTTCACGAACACAACGGCAACAAGACAAACATCCTCCTGAAAGGCAACAATCTTTGCAGTGTCGTGCTGGACCCGGATGCCGCCGACCCCGAGAAACGCTACAAACTTCTGGATAACACCGGCCACTACAACTTCGTCGGGTTCTATTCCGCCGACGGCCTTACCTGGCATCCATATGAAAAACAGCCGTTGATTGACTTCGGCTCAGAACTGTCAAACAGTATCCGCGATCCCGAAACCGGTTTATACATAACCTACATCCGACCCTACCTGCCGAAGTTCTATCCGACAAGCAACAAGCAGAAGCGTTTACTGGCGGTCACCACAAGCAAGGACTTCATCAACTGGTCGCCGATGAAGATCATCATTGAGCCCGATGCTATCGATGACGCCTGGGTGAGTAATGATGAGCAGCGGACCGAGTTCTACTCGATGTCTGGTTTCAGATACGGCTCGCAATACCTCGGTTTGCTGCCGGTCTTTAAGATCACGAAGATCTACGAGGAAAAAGAACCGCTTCAATCCAAGTATGAAGGGCCCATCGAGGCGCAGCTCGTTCACAGCCGCGATGGTATATCCTGGGATCGCGCCAGGGACCGTTCCCCCGTGATCCCCACCGGCCCCTTCGGCTATGACGCGGGCTGCATCATGAATGTCTCCAATCTACCCGTGATTGTCGGCGATGAGATCTGGTATTACTACACGGGCCTCAGCACGACGCACGGCGGCAAAGTCCCTGAAAAACGCGCAACGATCGGGTTGGCCAAGTGGCGCCTCGATGGTTTCGTCTCGCGTGATGCGAATGAAACCGCCGGCAGTCTGACAACCATCCCCCTTAACCTGCCGGAAGGTACACTATCGATCAACGCGAACGCATCGGCCGGCGTCGTCCGTGTTGCTTTGCTTGATGCATCAGGCCGACCGATCCCAGGCTTCAGCCTCGATGAATGCAACCCGATCCGCGGTGATTCGGTTCGTCATCCAGTTGTGTGGCAGGGCGGTAAGGACCTGCCAACCGACCGGGATGTACGTTTGCAGTTCGAGCTGGTGAATGCATCGCTATACAGCTTCAAGGTTCAATCGCGGTAAAACCCACTCATGCAGAAGTATTCATGGTTACCTGCCGTCATATTCATTTTTCTAGTTGGCCTGTCTGCCGCCCGCGCTCAGTCCTCAGAAAATTCGCTTGTCTGGGATAAAATCGCTGCCATATCAGTTGAGCAAGGCATCGAAGCGATAGGCTATGTCGATGGCTATGTGATTCAGTTCAGTAGCAGCCCGAACGGGAGCTTCCAGGTTCTGAATCCTGAAACCGGGGACATGATCACAGCCGGCGAAGTAGGCATGCCGCTCAAAGGCTGCACCATCACATCCATCGAAAATACTTGCATCGTGGTTGGTGAAGCAAACGCACACGACAAGACCACCTCGGTGACTTGTCTCTCGGTTGTGAAGCCGGATGAGGCTGCGATCGAAATCGAGACCCTCGAATTACCCACACTCCCGGAAGCATTAGCCGCAACTGCTGCTTCTATCCTTGATGATCAGTTATACGTTTCCGGGCATGCCAATAGCCCCGATTCAGTTGCACGTATCTATCACATCAAGATAAGTGAACCGCAAGCCGGCTGGGAATTCTTACGTTCAACGCCCAGCGAGATCAGCCATATTACGCAGCAGGTGATCCAGGCGGGTGGCGAACACAAGAATATCTATATATTCAACAAACCAGCAGATGATAAGCCGTTTGAGCTGTACCAATACAGTCCCATCACCGATCAATGGCGTAAACGCAGCGATGTCCCCAGCCTATCAACCATGACTGTTGCATCACCATTAGGCGCTCATCACATCCTGGTTAGCGGTGCCGTGGATAATGAACCAACCAACTATATTTATCATACCATCACGGATAGTTGGGCGCCAATTCAATCAGCCCTGTTGTCAGATGCTATACAAGTAGTCAGACCAACCCGCGAACCGCTGATACTCTGCAATACCCCGGAAGGCACTATTCTTTACCGCGTCAAGGGAGCGAATCCACAGCCGCACTTCTACTGGTTGGATTACATCGCATTAGGCACCTATCTGCTCCTGCTTGTCGGTGTCGGCATGTACTTCAGCCGCGGCGAGCGAACGACGGATGACTTTTTCCTGGCAGGCCGGCGCATCCCATGGTGGGCCGCGGCGTTAAGCCTGATGGCGACACAGGTCAGTTCGATCGGCTTCATCGCTGTCCCCGCGAAAACCTTTGCGACCGACTGGATCTACTTCACCGGCGTGCTGAGCTGGTTCATCATCGTCCCCATCGTAACGCGTGTGTATATCCCGTTCTTTAGAAAGCTCAATGTCACGAGCGCTTATGAATACCTTGAAGCACGATTCAATGTCTGGGTACGTCTGTTTGCCGCCGGGGTGTTCAGTTTGCTGCAGATCGGACGCATGGCCGTCGTGCTGTATCTGCCCGCACTGGTCTTGTCGGTCGTGACGGGATTCCCGATTTATGTTTGCGTTCTGATCATGGGGGTCCTGGCGACTGCTTATACCGCCGCGGGCGGGATGGAAGCGGTGATCTGGACGGATGTGCTCCAAGCGATCCTGCTGCTTGGTGGAGCGATTCTGTGTGTCCTGGTCGCGATCTTTGAGTCTGATGGCGGCATAGGCGGTGTCTTCTCGACAGCGATGCACGACGGTAAATTCCAGTTGACCAATCCCAGTTGGGATATCACGACAAGCGCGATATGGGTCATACTGCTCGGCAGCGTCTTCAGCCGTTTCGCAGGCGTAACAGCGGATCAATCCGTGATCCAGCGTTACCTGACAACCACTGATGAGAAGCAGGCCGCACGCGCATTGTGGGGAGATGTGGCGGTTTCTATTCCCTGGGCGTTTATCGTGTTCATGATGGGTACAGCCTTGTATGTCTTCTACAAGTCTCATCCTGCACAGGTGACGCCGGGCATCGGGGCCGATGCGATGGTCCCGTTATTTGTATCACAGCAATTACCCATGGGGATCAGCGGCCTGATCATCGCGGCGATCTTCGCAGCCGCAATGTCCAGCCTGGATAGTTCCATCCATAGTGTCGCTACCGTTGCAGTCACGGATGTATACCGGCGGTTCAGGCCCGGTTCGGATGAACGCGGCCGATTATTGTTGGCCCGCATCCTGACCGTTCTTCTCGGCGTGTTTGGCACAGCGGTGGCATTGTTGATGGCTTCGACGTTTGTCGTCTCCGTGTGGGATGTGTTCCTGGAAGTGTTGGGATTATTAGCCGGCGTCCTTGCGGGCCTGTTCCTCTTAGGTCTGTTCACCAACCGAGCTAACGGCCCCGGCACGATGGTCGGTGCCCTCATCGGTGCAGCAGTCCTCTACTGGGTTAAACAGCATACCGACATCCACTTCTTCCTCTATTCCGTGATCGGGATCGGCGTATGCTTCCTGGGTGGGTACCTGTTTAGTCTCATCTTGCCGGGCATAAGAAAAACCGACGGGCTGACTATTTACAACCGAGCAGAGAAGAAAATCGACACCGACACACCAAGCGAAGCTGCCAGCAACTAGTTCTTATTGCGATGGGTGAATAATCATGGCTTCTGAACAAAGCGGAATGACATCTACAATCATCAAATACGTGCTCGTTGTCTTGTTGCTGGTAGTTCTGATTGTTTACATGACGACAGGAACCGGCGGCAACCGCAAGGATACACGTCTGGTCTACTATTATGACGAGGCAACAAACACCGTCTTCCTTGATTCGGCGCAGCTGATCCCGCCGATCAAAGCGCCATCTCAGGAAGGTTCAGACACACCCAGTGGGGTTCGGGCATACATCTTCGCTTGCGAAAGCTGTGCGCCATCCTATGAAGGCATGACGCTGGATGAAGTGGTGAATAATGGCGGCTATATCGCCTGGCTTGAAAAGTACACGCCGGAAGGCCAGCAGATATTGTCAGGTAATACTGATGTGAATGCCGACGCCGACTTCGAGACAGGAACTAGGTACAAGCTGATCCGATCGCCCGACAATGAGCAATGGGTTCCAGCAGAATCCCGTGCTGCTAATATGATACGCGCAGCACTGAAGAGTCGATGTGGTAAAGCGACGCCACGCGTGTGTCGTCCCGCATCGGAATGAAGAAAGACTATATCGGTGGAGTTGTTATGAGATCCGTTATTTGGTTATTCGCAATCTGTATGTTGCTTGGTATGAACACGATGGTTCATGCGGAAGCAAACGCCGATGCACTTGTCTCACTCGATCTGTCTGAACAGACCCACCGCCAGGTAATCATCGCCCGGGGCACGCCGCAGATTTATCAGGGCCATCCAACCACCGTGCTTATGCCCGATGGTAAAACCATCTACTGCGTCTGGACGCTGAATCATGGGGGATCGTGCGGCCCATTAAAGCGCAGTGACGATGGCGGCTTGTCATGGTCCGAGCTGCTGCCGACGCCAGATTCCTGGCAGCAAACACATAACTGCCCCGCGATATACCGGCTGCCTGATCCGAACGGCCAATTCAGATTGTTCGTCTTCGCGCAAATCGGTGAAGAGCTTGATAAAAAGGAAATGGTCCAATCTATTTCCGAAGATGACGGCCAAACATGGTCAGACATGAAACCCAACGGCTTGGGCAGAGTAGTCATGCCGTTCTGCACGATCAAACCGATTGAGGGCGGGAAGAAGTTGCTGGGTATGTCCAACCTCCGACGAGAAAACGATCCGGACACTCGCTCGAACTGCGTCGCTCAAAGTATCTCAGAAGACGGCGGATTGACCTGGTCTCACTGGCGGATTGTGGTGGATATGCCCGGCTACAAACCATGCGAACCCGAACTGATACGCTCACCCGATGGAAAGCAGTTGGCATGCATCATGCGTGAAAACAGCCGTAAGAAAAACTCCTTAGTCATGTTTTCTGATGACGAAGGCGCGACATGGTCTGATCCGGTCGAGTTGCCCGATGCATTGACGGGTGATCGACACAAATCAATCTACACACACGACAACCACCTGGTCATCGTCTTCCGCGATATGGCCAAGGCAAGTACCAGCAAGGGTAGTTTCGTTGCATGGATAGGCAAGTATCAGGACCTTGTTGATGGAACCACAGGTCAATACAGACTCAAACTCCTGCACCAATACCCGACACCGGGTAAAGGCTGGTCTTCTCATGACTGCGGTTACGGATCTATCGAGCAACTGCCGGATAGCACGCTGATCGCCACGACCTATGTCAAGTATCGGCCCGGTCCAGAGCAAAACTCGGTGGTGTCTGTACGATTCACCATTGACGAGTTGGATGATCTGGCACGAAAGTCAAACGGCAATTGATCTGCGGATCGAGTTGCGCAGTCTTGCTGCTGATGGCCCCGGTGAAGTGCAAACCTGTTGATAACGATCAATGAAAACAAATTGTTTTCATGATTCACAAGGGCCACGACCGGGCCTCAGGTCGGTGTGACGGTAGTGGACCGTGATCGTGCGCGCGCGATGCAATCGCGACAGGACCGTGCGCTCGTCGGGTGGTGGAAAACACCGTGTCTTAAGTGCTTCAGTTTGCAGGCCTGTCTGGTTTGGTGTAGCCCTCGGGGGGATATTTTAGATCAACACACGCTTCGGATATTTACTCGATCGTCGCGAGGCAATTACCCAGAGTGTTGCCAGTCTCATCATTACAGCACAGGTGTACTTCCATCCAATGATCTGGGGTGTTTGCCTGTCCTCGTATTGCTAAAAATCGGGTAATTGCTGGAGTCAGGGCCCGTTGTAAGCTACAATCGCGGCCACATTCATTAACTTTAGCTTCTAACAGTCGGGGTAAAAATCATGTGGGGAAAGTCAGCAGGGGGTTCCGGACAAGATGTTGTCGGTGAAGATCTTCGCCGGGCAACGAATAGCTTCCCGCCGTCTTCACATATCTGGGGGATGTTAGAGTCCCTTGAAGATCGATTGTTGCTCAGTGCATCCACGGTTGGTGGTGAACCGATTGAACCTGTGTCGGCTTCCGGTGTCGAGGTGGTTGCGAACGCTGTCAGTAATGATGTTGTCTACCAGGAGCAGACGCAGGTCGACAACTTCTTCAAGCCGAACATCATCACGTTTGACTTCCCGATCGATCCGAGTGCGATCAACGGCCGGATTGATATCACGGCTCTGTCGGACCTGGATGGCTTGGGAGAGACGGTCACTTACGACATCGAAGGCATTGTCGGCGGTGATCTCTGGACCGCTGCCGACGACGGCGTACGCCCGTTTAGCGCGACGATCGATCTGGCTGATATTGATCTTGCTGCGATCGCGGCCGACGGCAACCTGCATGTTGAGTTCACGCCTTCATCGGGAGTGGACGACTTCGCGAATGTGGATGAATATGTCACGGTCGGTTTGACGTATGAGGTTGAACCGCCACGGGTCGATCTTTCACTGGTATCGCAGGCGATTTCCGGAGCATACAGCGGGGTGGTCACGGGCGATATTGCAGAACCGGGCGGGGTTAACGAGCACCTGATCGATCTGGAGGCCGGGCAGACGTTGTGCATTGAGGGCGTGCCGGACTTTAATCTGGCGATGTCGGTTCAGGTCCTGAACCCAACCGGCGCGGTGGTGCAAACCGTTGAAGGCATCGCGGGAGAGCGCATCCTGCTACAGCCGATCGCACTTACGATGGACGGAACGTACAGCCTGCGGGTTGCTTCCGATGGGGTGAGTCAAGGTGTTTACGATCTGAACATCTACGTGAACCTGGGCGTTGAGCTTGAATCGATCGGCGGGGCGACGAATGATGACTTCAATTCGGCGCAGAACCTGGATGACCTGTTCCGGGACCTCGGCTTAGGCGCTGAGCAGGCCGCGATTTTAGGTAACGCTTCAACGCGCACGATCGAACGGCCCGCCGAGGGTAATTATCGCATCACGACATCATTCGATGACGCGGTGATCCCACCGGGTTGGACGATCCAGACGTCCGGGTCGGGCAGTTACCGATTCGAAGACAGCTTCAACGGTATCGATCCGTACACGCTGGTCATGGAAAGCCAGGGCACGGAGGAGGGGCTCACCGAAGCGATATGGACGGTGCCGATCAACCCGCTTGCCGAACTCCAGGTGATATCTTCGAGGATGCAACAGTACGACAGTTATGAAAAGCTGCCCGAGACATTCAGCGGCAGCTACAACGGCGATGGCCTCTCGTACAGTGCCGACGGCGTCAACTGGTTTAACAAGCCCTGGCCGGTCAATTTTGAGGATGGTCTCTGGACAGGTGTTTATTCCTGGCCCTCACGGCAGGCGGAGAGTCTGGGCATCGATCTGGGGGATACGATTTACATCAAGCTGCAACACTACAACCCGCCCGGCACGGTCAGCGGTATCCGCGCGTACGACAACATCTCGGTGAATTACATCCCCACCGAGCAGGTCGAGTCGCCCATACCCGATCGCTACAGTTTCACGCTTGAAGCAAACGAGTTTGTCAGCATCCAGTACAACGGCCTGGAAGATTATGATGCCCTGATAACCCTGTACGATCCCAACCATGAAGAAGTCGATAGAGCCTTCGACAATTATGCAGAGGGCGCAAAAGTCATTGACTTTAATGCCTTGGACGCGGGGACGTACACGATCGAAGTCAGTGAGGGTAGCGGTAAGTACCTATTGTCGGTGGTTAAAGGGGCCACAATTGAAAACGAAACACTTAGCCAGAATCTCGGGTACACCCAGCGACTCGACCGAACAGGCTTGGTCGTCGGTTCGCATAGTACCGCCCATAACCTGGGCGTGGCAGACTATTACTCGATTCCGGTCAGTATGGGTGACAACCTGATCTTTGAAACAATAACCCCCAACGACGGGGCATCGGGCTTGAACTTATCCGATCCGGTGTTGGCACTTTACGCGCCCGACGGCACACAGGTCGCTTTCGATGACAACGGAAGTGGCGACGGTCGCAACGCACGACTGACGCATACCGCCACACAGGCAGGCGAATACATCATCCATATCTCAGGTGACAGGTCTGTTTATCTATTGTCCGCCTCGGGGTACACGGGGCAGTCGGCGCCGCTATTTATGCCGACCAATTCCAACTACAGCGACGGCCAAGAGTTTACGAGTAGGCTTAGTCCTATCTGGTTCTATATGTCGGATACTATCCTCGGGACCAGCTTGGATGTGACTGACCTGACGCTTAATGGGCAGCCGGCAGAACGGATAGTTTATAGCTTATCGAATTCCAAGAGGGTAACGTTCTATTTGCCTGTCGATGCCTTTATCCAGGGGCAGAATACGATCGAGGTCGCTGCGGGTGCGTTCTCTTCACGCCATGGGGACCTGGTTGAGCCGATCGTCATCAACTTCACGCTTGACTCAATCCCACCGCACGTGGTTGCTTCTTCCATCTCAGAAGGCGACATCTTGTCGACGGGTGTCGTCGATATCGACTTGCAGTTTAATGAGTCGATCTACGCCTACGGATTGGAAGGCGGGTATCACGGATTCCTGTATCGTATGGGTAGACCACCGTCGGTGCTGAACGAATCGTATGATGCAAGCAACTTTATCTATTCCGAATCGTACGATATTACGGAAGAAGGGCTCTATATATATTGGTTCCGTGCTCGCTCGGGCGATTCGATCCTGCGTGATGACATCGGTTTCGAGTTTGACGGCGAACCTTCGGCAACCACCACGCCCAGCGGTGATGGCGAGCCGGGCGGCGACTTCTATGTCCAGTTCGGTGTCGAGGACGGGGCGATCACCCCGCTGACGCTCGAGCCTGTGAGCACCGGTCCGCTGCAGGGGTTCGCCTACGAAACCACATTCGAGGATACCCCCGAGTTTGTCGGCGATACCGAGCGCTACACGATGTCCCTCGAAGCCGGGCAACGCATCACCATCCATCTGGACAATACGCCGGGGTTCGTGGAATCGGATATCGAACTGCTCGATCCTTCGGGCCAGGTCGTGGCCGCCGGCACGGGCCCCGATGCACTGATCAACAACCTCGTTGTCGATCAGACGGGGACGTACACCCTGCGTGTTATTACGACTTTAGTCAAACCGCTATACGATCCACACGATTACACCGGCCACATCCTGCCTATCAGTCACACCGGGCACATCCTTGTTAACGCGGTGCGCGAAGTCGAAGAACACGGCGATCCTTCGTTGACGAATAATGATGACCTTTTCAACGCGCAGGACCTCGACGCCGCCTTCTTCGCGCTCGGCGACGGTGTCGAGCAGGTGACCGTGTTCGGCAGTCAGCCTGAGGCGGATGGCAGTATCTTCGAGTCGTTCGAGTCCGGCGTGTTAGGCCCGGATTGGGAAACCTATGCTCAGGGTGCTAGAGATCACAGCCGGATTGAGGTGACGACAGCCGCGGGCGCTGCGGACGGCAGTTACGCGCTGATCATGGATTCGAACACCGACTCGGGTTATCTCGTTTTGAACCAGGCCACCTGGACCGTCGACCTGACCGATTTTGTTGAGGCCGATCTGAGCTTCTCGCATGCCGAATGGCGTGATGAAGGTCGGGCGCTGCCTGATACATTCCAGACGATTTACAATGGGGACGGGGTCGCGATCAGTGCCGACGGTATCAATTGGTACACGTTGCTCAGTGCGCCTGATACCCCGAGCTACACATGGCAAGACTTCAGTTTCAGCCTGGACGAAGTCGCGGCCGAGGCAGGCATCGTTCTTGGGCAAAAGTTCAAGATCCGGTTCCAGCAATACGGCACCGACTCGCGGCCTAACGACGGCCGGGGGTATGACAACATACGTATCACGGGCACCCGTCGGCCTGAGGCGCTGGGGCCTGATGTGTACCGCCTGACGCTTAACGCCGGCGAAGAGCTGAGCGTTATGCTGGACGGCAAGATCGACCCGGCGAATCTCGAACTGATCGGCCCGGATGGGCAGACGATCTTCCATGGAAGCGACACCTGGGCGGATGACGCAACGGCGATCCGCGGGTTCTTCGCTATCGAATCCGGCGTGTACTACATCCGCGTCTGCGATGTGGACGGTCCTTACAGCCTCATCGCCACTCGCGGCGCGGCTGTCACACCCGTGATCGACCCGGCCTGGGCGCCTGTCGACCTCGGGCTCAACGGTAAGGCCGTGGGCGCTTTCCATCAGACCGATACCGCGGATGAACATGCGTACCGCTTCTACGTCAACGCAGGTGACGACCTTGCTGTCTGGACTACCACGCCAGACTTCGGACTGCCTACGCCGGCGAACAAGCTCGACACCTACCTTGAACTATACGCGCCCGACGGCTCGCTCGTGGCTGAATCCGGGACGGGCGGCGAAGGGCTGAACGCCTTGATTAATCATGTCGCCGGTCAGAGCGGCATCTTTACGATCAAGCTGCACGGCGTTAACACGCTGCCCGATTCGCCGGACGGTCTGGAAGGCGGATACATCCTGCACGTCACCGGCAACACCGGCTCACCGCCATCGCTTCAGGTTTCGGTTTCCAGCTTGAATCAAGGCCAGGTGTACACGACCGAACCCACCGAACTGACCGTTCACTTCAGCGACGTCATCCGGCTGGATACGCTGCAAGCGAGCGATCTATTGGTTAATGGTGTTGCCGCAGACAGTGTGGGTATCATCGACAACAACACCGCCACTTTCCTGTTGCCCGCCGGGGTCGGTCAAGGCGATATCGACTTCGCCATGGCTGCCGGGTCGGTGCTCGGCGCGAACGGCGCACCGCTTGAGCCGTTTGGTTTGCAAGTGTTTGTCGATTCAATTGCGCCGCGGATTATCGATGTCTCGATCAACGAAGGCGAGATTGTTGAAACAGGTGAAGTGTCGCTGACCATCACCTTTGATCAGGCGATTGTTACAGACGATCTTACCCAAAACAGTGTCGTGTTGTATGGCCCCGGTCAGTATCCCAGGGTCGAGTTTGATCAGTTTGAATACGATCCGCAAACCTATACGCTTTCGATGACTTTCCAGGCTGAAGTGGAGGGACTCTATCTCGCCACCTTCTATGATTCCTACTTCCGCGATTCGGCGGGTAATCAACTGGATGGCGAGGCGCCCGACGGGCCGATCCCACCGGGTGTCAGCGGTGACGGCGTGCCCGGCGGTTCCTTCAATTTGAGTATCAACGTCGATCACATCGCGCCGGTTGTCATCGATCCGGTTGATCGGGTCGCGCCGCTTGGGTCTTTCGTCGCTACGACCGGCACACAGACCGGCGTCCTCAATACGCCGAGGGATACCGACACGTACCAGGTCTATATTCAGACCGGGCAGACCATCACCGCCAGCCTGCGCGCCCCCGGCGTGGCTTCGAGCCTGCTATACCTGGATGGTCCCAACGGCACCGAAGTCGGGATGTCAGAGCAGGACGTGCCCATCATCCTGACCTACACGCATACCGGTCCGGACGGCCTGATCGACCTGACCATCTGGGCGGATCAGCCGACGGCCAATTATGAGTTCACGGTTGACTTCAACACGATCCCCGAGCAAAGCCTGCCCGTACTGCCCGGCGCCAGCGAGCCGATCTATGACCTGTCGAACAGTTGGCTTTATTTAGGGGACGGCTCGGTCAGCACCACCACGATCCGCGCGATCAGTCAGATGGCGGACCCCGGAATGCCTGAGCCTGCGTATGACAGTTATGCGATTGAACTTGAAGCCGGCCAAACTCTCAACGCCGTCGCGGAAAGCGATGCGGAAGGTTTGTTGCTTGAACTGATCGATGCCGCAACAGGGTTGCCCGTCGCGACGAGCGGTGAAAGCTCGATGTATGACTCGGCTACGCTCGGTTTTGTCTCTGCCGATAACGGCCGATACATCCTGCGCGTCTCCTCACCCATCGCCGCTGACTACCAACTGACCCTGCAGCGAGGCGCTGCCTTCGACTTTGAATCAAGCGACACGTCCGCCGATCCACTGACCAGCCTGGACGAAAGCGGCGCGGCGATAGGCGTGCTTCAGACGCCCGGGCCGGCGAGGCTCTTTGCAATGCCGTACTTCGGCTCGCAGGGCAGTGCCATCGTTTATGAACTGGACCCGGACACGCTGCAAGTCATCAATACGGTTCTGACCGAAGCGCCTTACTCATTGTCGGCCTTGGCGTATGACGGGGTCTACCTCTATGGCACTTACATCGAACCGACCGGCATCCGTGTGATCAATCCGGATACCGGCGACCTGATCCGTACGATCGCGCCGCCCGGCTCGTACAGCGGCAGGGCGTTGGCGACTTACAACAATCAGGTTGTCCTGTTGCAGGGTGAATTGATGACATTCCTCGATCCGGAATCAGGCGAGGTCGTCCGGCAGTTGTCGGTTGACTTCGATATGCTGAGTGATGCTTTTATTGCCGGAGCCGAGTCCCGCGGCACGATCTTCGTCGCGACCTTCCTGTCGGGTGCAAGTGACGCCAGAGTGGTTTATGAAGTCGACGCCGAGACAGGGCAGACGGTCAACACCTTCGGGCAGTTGTCTGCGAGCCTCAGTGGTATCGCGTATCAGGATGGCAAGGTCTACACGTTTATCGATCAATACACCATGGAGGTGTACGACCCTGACACGTGGCAGTTGTTGGGCACTTACCAGATCGATTCGAAAAATAGCCGGTACGGGTTCCGTGCGATCGGCGGGGATGATGTCTTACCCAATCTGCCGGTCGATCGGTATGAACTGACGGTTGATGCCGGCGAGTATGTGACACTCTCGACCGAAACGCCGTTCGATCATCCAGCGGGCATGCCTTTGAACGATCTTGATCCGATGCTTCGGTTGTTTGACCCAAGCGGCGCAGAAGTTGCCTACGACAGTAACGGCGCATCTGACGGCAAGAACGCGGTGCTTTCCTTTACCGCGGTCGTCGGCGGTGTGTATACCATTGAGGTCTCGGCGGCGAGCGGCAGCGGTGAATACCTGCTGAATGTCGATCGGACTTCATCGCTTACAGGCGACCTGGACGGCGACGGTTTTGTTGGCCTTGCGGACCTGGACATCCTGCTTGGGAACTGGAACCAGTCTGTTCCGGCCGGTGATCTTGCCCGGGGTGATGCATCAGGCGACGGCTTTGTTGGCCTTGACGACCTTGATTTGCTTCTGGGTAACTGGAACGCCGGGGTGCCGCCGGTTGCGCAGGCTTTTTCAGCCTCTGCGAGCGAGACGGTTGAATCTGAGTCTGTTTCATCGGCGATCGTGAGTCCCAATGTTAAGACGGACCGGCGATCGTTGGGGAGTCGGTCTGGAAATGACGTGGCTGATCGTCACCAGCGCGAGACCCATGGCCCGGCGGTGGCAACAGCGTGGAATGATCTGAATCGTCGCAGCGATCGGGCTGCTGATGCAGGTTACTTGCCGTGGTCTTTGCAGCAGCAGGAAGAGTCGTCAGTGCTCGGGTTGTGGGAAGAACAAGAGTGAAGTAACGAGGCGATAGCGCCGGCCTTTAGCGGTCCAGAACTCAACCGACGGCTAGAAGTATTGGTGTGACTGTCTTATCGGTTTCAGTTGTGCGTTTTCTTATTCTAAGAAAGCTCCAGCAACCGTGCACTGCACTTGTTCGGCAACTCGATGCGGAGTTGATTCTTTTCAAACTGCATCTTGGGCTGGTAGCACGGTTCGGATGGATAGACACATCGAACATTGCCTTTCAAAGGCAAGCCCTTCAGCGGGATGATGCATTCGTGGTCGGTGCTGTTTTTGCGCCAGACCGCCAATCGGATTGAATCATTTGACTTCATGCCCATCGCCATCCATCGGCCGTCATCCTCGACACCGGGAACGCCCAGGGGATAGAAAGGAATGGCTTGGCTGATCTGTTGCCTGTTGCGCTTGTAATAATCAATGCCTTGCTTGATCAAGTCGATGTTCTCTTCATCCAAAAGGTCCGGCCTACCGGCGTAGTGGATGCGGAACAGCAGAACGTTGACCATGTTGTAGATGGTTTTTTCCAGGTCGTTCTCGTGCGGGTAGGTCCAGACCGCCATCTGTTCGGGAAGAACCAGCGCGCTGCTGCCGATCGTGACGGGGGCGTAACAAGCATAGTCTTCCTGGTCACTGCTGCTTTGTATCTGAGCCCTGGAGAGGATGCCGTAGTCCACGCGGAGCCCGCCTGCGGCACAATTCTCCCAGATCAGTTGCGGGTGCCGCTCATGCAGTCGCTCAATCCAGTGATAGAACGCCCGGGTATGTTTGAGCATGCCTTCGCCGAAACTGTCAGCGTCTGTGTCCGTGCCGCAGTAGAAGTCAATGTTATAGTCGTTCTTGACGTAGCCAATACCGTACTCATTGACAAAGCGATCGATGACCGAATCAAGATGCTTGATGACTTCGGGGTGCCTGAAGTTCCAGAAGTATCGTTTGTTGTAAGCGATGCGTTTGCCGTGGCGTGAGAGGAACCAGTCGTCCGGCTTCTGGGACATGACGTTTTGAATACCGCAGACTTCGGATTCGATCCATATACCCGGGATCATGCCTTTGTCGCGGATCGTCCGCATGAGTCTGGTAAAGTCGTCACCCGGGAAGCGTTGGTTGTCGGGTAGCCATTCGCCGACGTTTGTCCACCATGAATCGCCCGGTGCGGCGTAGTAGCCGCTATCCATGCAGAACACTTCGCATCCGACTTTGGCGGCGGCTTCGATCAACGGCAGTTCTTTTTCGAGCGTCGGGTCGCCCCAGATGCCGTTCATGTAATCGTTGAAGATCACGGGCAGGTTGTCGTCGACCGGGTGGGATTTACGGCAAGCAACGCGGCGATACTTCGTCAACGCTTCGACCGCTTCTGGGAAACCGCCTGATACGCAGCCGATCGCGATCGGTACGGAGCGGAACACCTGGCCCGGCAGTAAACGCTTCCACCAGTGGCCGTAGTTCTCGTCTGGCCCGCCGATCAACAGGTAAAGCCCGTGCGAAGCGCCGAGATGCGCTCGGCCGATCTCCCACTTCCATGAAGAGGAATGTTCGATCTGCCAGAACCATATCAGGCCGGTGTCCCGATCTTCGATCATCGCGCAGGGTGATTTTTCAGCCGACGATCGTGATCCAAGGCAGGTCGCGCGATAGTGCGCGGAGTCGGGCGCGGTGATGCCCAGGTCTGGCAGATGTAAACAGCGCCATTGCCCTTCGCCTGACCAGCTTGAGAAGGGCAGATGCACGCGGACGTTTGACTGTAACGGGTCACCCGATTGAGCGGCCACGTGGTACAAGGTTGTCGACTCGACCTGTTCGAGGTCGATCGGTTCGTTGCCTTGGTTTTCGACTTCCACCCAGCGGCGTGCGACGGGGGTTTGTGAATCTGCAAACTCGTAATACGAACGCACGAGCATGCCGATGTCATCGCGTCGGTGGTGCAGCGTGTAGAGCGTGCCGCCGTTGTTTGTAGGAGTCTGCTCCAATCCTTGGAAGTTCAGCAGCAAACCACAGCCGCCGATGGATCGGCTCCTGGCCGGCAGCATCTGGCCTTCGCCGGTGAGTTTGATCTCCTGTTCCGGGCAGTGGGGGAGCCCCTCGATCGGTGGATTCCACGTTTCGTATCCGGACGGCAGGAGGCTGCCGACGACCAGGCAGTTGTCGGCCTGGTAGAACGTGAAGCGCAGCCCGGCATTGTCAATCAGCAGTTGATCGTTTGACAGGTCGATGGACAGTCTCCTCAATGTTGCTTCTGCCACTGGTGTTTACTCCTGCGATAAAAAAGAAAAGCACATCGCAGGGGGCTTATGCACCGACAAGAGCACATCATAACCTGTCTGCCTAGAAAGATGCTTTGATAGTAGGTACTGAAAGGCGGCCATGCTGTTTTCACTTCTCCTGCATGAGCCAGTCAAGACTGAATGATGCGACCATGACGGTGCCACGTGAGGCTTCGTTTCGGCCCGTTTCAAAGGCGCAGAGGATGCGGCCGTCATGGGTGAACTGGATATCCGAATAGCCGGCTGGGCCGTGCCAGACCGTACGGGAGATGGGCCAGGTTTTTCCACCGTCCCTGCTTAATCGAACAACCAGTTGCTTGCGCTTGTCCGGATCGGCCGGGTTACAGAAAAGCAGAAGCGGATTGCCCTCGGCGTCATGAGCTTCCACGAGCCCGGCATGACAGCCGCCGTACTGCTTCGGATCGATCAGCGCCGGGTCGTAGCCTTTCTCGACAAATGTCTTACCACCGTCATGACTGATGGCCCAAGCGCGAAGGTTGCCGTGCTCGGGGTGGTGGCTTCTTGAGTTGAGGTACACAGAGCCATCGGGAAGCTCCGCGATCACGCCCTCGCCCGTGTAGCCTTGGACAGCGCCGCCGAACTGCCATGTCTTGCCGTGGTCGTCGCTGTAGATCACCGTGTTGTGGTCGTCTTCGTTGACGCCTTTGTCTGTAGCGGTGCCGAAGAACCTTGCAGGGAAGATGAGCCTGCCTTTATGATTGCCGCGTTTCAACTGGATGCCGTGTCCGATGTTCCAAGCGAGGCCCGCGCCGGGATAGGTGTACAACTGATCGCTCAGGTCGATCGGATCGCTCCATGTGACGCCGTTGTCATCGCTGTAATACATCAAAGCACAGCCGCCTGCCGCGTGTGCCTTGTCCGGGTTGTGTATCATCCACCACTCGGAAACCGGTTTGCCTTCATCGGTGAGGATGGGTCTTGGATAGTTCAGCGCCCAGATGCGTCCCGTTTTTTCGTCGGATAGTGCCTGCCAGAGTTCACCGGCAACGCCATCAACATAGAAGTGTTTCTTATCCTGCCATGTCTTACCGCCATCTGTGCTGCGCAACATGGTTGTGAACGATTGGACGCCGGCGTCGCGTACTTTGCCGATCTTGGCGACCGTGAACATGAGTACGCTGCCGTCCGGTGTGACCGTCAATGTGGGGACAGCATAACCAACGGCGTCTGCGTCTTGTGCAAGTACTTGCTGTATTTGGAATTCGGGTAAATCACCTGCCATCACATACCGGATCGGTGATGCAAGCAAGATGCCTATGAGAAGAATCAGTAACACAGGTTTGCATATCAATCTCATCGGTGCTTCTCAATTAATAAGCTGTCAGGATTCAATCAGCGCTTCTACCCAGGGTATAGAGGGTCAGTCCCTTCAGGTCTCGGTTGGTCGCGGGTGATATCAAACTGACCAGGTAACCGACCAGCAGGCAGGTCAGTATGCCGCACGCTGCCCAGAGGAAGAAGTGGACTTGTGTCAGGCTCTGCACGAGGAAAACCGCAAGCGCGCCGGCCAGGCCACCGATCAATGCGCCCGCTGATGTGGCTCGGCGCGTGAAGATACCGAGCATAAACACGCCTGCCAGCGGCCCGCCGAACAAACCGACGATCATCGTGAACATGTCCCAGAGTGATTTGATTTCCCAGGTTGCGAGTATGACGGCCGAGAGCGTTCCCAGTACGCCCAGTGTCAACGTGAGCCAACGCGCGAGGCGCAAAGCGCTTTGATCGTTTAGCGACTTTTTAATCGGCGTGATGAAGTCTTTGACGAAGACGGTGACCACAGAGTTAAGGCTCGTATCCAGGCTGGACATGGCCGCGGCGAAGATGCCGGCGATCACAAGGCCGGAGATCCCGGTCGGCAACTTCTGCGTGGTGAACCAGGGGAAGATGCCATCAGTCTGCAAGGTGGGATTGAGCTGGGTCGGGTTCTGTTGATAGTAAACGAACAGGGCTGTTCCGATGGTGAAAAACAAGAGCGTGGCGGGTATGACCAGGATGGCGTTGATCCAAAGCGCGCGGGCTGCACCTTTTTCATCACGCGTTGTCAGGAACCGCTGCACGACCGACTGGTCCGCGGTGTAGGGGACGATCTGCATGATGATGTTCCCGCCGAGGATGACCCAGACTACGGGCAACGTGTAGTCCCATGACCAGTCGAATGTGTGGAACTTGCCTTGCGCGCTTGCGGTTTCGTAGAACGTGGTCGGCCCGCCGACATCACTGATGAGGAACACAAGAGACAGTACCGCAGCTCCACCGAGTACGATGACCTGCAACACGTCCGTCCAGATCACCGCTTCGATGCCGCCGAGGGTTGTGTAAATCGTGGCAAGGAGCCCGGTCAGGAGGATGCACAGGTAGATGTCGAATCCGGTGATGGCCGACATCGCGATCGCGGGTAGGAAAATAACGACGCCCATCCGTCCCAGTTGCAGCAACACGAAGATCGTAGCGCCTAATCGTCGGACAGCGGGCCCGAAGCGCAGGTCAAGGTATTCGTAAGCGGTTGTGACGTTCAGCCTGCGGTAGAAGGGCAGGTAACAGAACACGACCAGGGGGACAACGAAAAGGATTGCGGCGTTGACCAGGAGGTACGTCCAGTTGGAGGCGTAGGTTTTCGCGGGGATAGCCATGAACGTGATGGCGCTGAGTTGGCTGCCGAAGATGCTGATGCCCGCCGCCCATGCGGGTATGCGTCGGCCGGCGAGGAAGTAGTCTTCCGTGGAAGTGCCTTGACGGCTGAAGTAGATGCCGACCAGGACCATGCCGATGAAGTAAGCCGCCATCACCGTGTAATCAAGGATCGAGAACGCGGATTGTCTGCGGATCGGCGTGCCAGAGAGGATCTGTGGCGAACGTATGCCGGGCCGAACTTCGCCGGAAGGCACGACGATTTGATCGCCCCACGTGGCGGTAAAGGTCGTAACGACAGGTGAGACGTTTGCTTCGATATCGCGAGGCATCTGGCCCATTTCAGTCCAGGTGTTCGTGATGTCGTGATACGCCAGGATGGATGGGGTGAAGCCGGGGCGGTAGTCGTTGGGAGGCAGTAGGTCCGGGTTTCCTTCCGAGCCGCTGAGGATCAGGAAGTGACTCGGGCCGACAGTGGGTGCCGGGCTCGGCGCGGCGACGGCGGGGCGGGGCAGTTCTTTGATTTGAGTCCAACCCTCAACGGGTGAATAGCGATACGCATCGGTGAGATAGCCGCCAAGCGGCGCTTCATCAGTTGTAGATTGTGGGTCGTATCCGCTGATGAGGTAAAACGCGCCACCGAGCGACGCCGCGACGGCTTTCGTGCGCGGGGCTCCGGGCCAACCGGGTAACTCGCGCCACTGAAGTGCGCCTTGCTCGCTGTCCAACGGACTCAGGTCCATGGCAAAGAAACGATTCAGTGCTTGATCGGAATCAGGCGTCTCCTGCCCGCCCGCGATGTATAGGGTGTCGCCGATGACCGTGCCGGATGCAAAGGCGGTGGTCACGGGTAACTGCGGTAAAGATATTATTTCAAAACGCCCTTCGGTCCATCGCATGAGATAGGTTTCGGCATAGTTCTTGTCCCCATCGCTGCCGCCCACGATCACAATGCCGTGGCTGGTTGATACCGAGACGGAGTAGGCAAGCGGGTGCGGCAGACGCTGCTCTAACTCGCGCCAGCTACCATCGGGTTGTTCCAATACATAGATGGCATCGTGGAACTTTTTCGCTCCACCTTCAGCAAGCGGGCGGTCCGGAAAGTTCGCGCCACCCGCCACGACAAGTTTATCGCTCGTCACCCCGCCTACCGGTCCGCCTAAGCCGTGCGCGTTTGGCAACTCGGGTAATTGCGACCAGGCGATCACTTCCGGGGATGATTCTGTTGGCTCTTGTGCTTTGGTCATTTGTGGTTGCAGCAGGATGATCGCGATCGCAAGGCTCAATACGATCCTGACGTTGATGACTGGCAATGTAATGATCCGGGTCAAGCCCCTAATCATGTGTTGTGACTGCATTGGCTTCTCATTTGCTGGATCAGATATCAAACATATAGCGGCATGTATCATGCTTTTAGCACAACACGTTGCCGAGTAGGTGTCAAGTCTGACTGCCGGCGATACTGCTAGCAACTGGTGCGAAGATGCCGGCAGATGTGAATTCCGACTTGGCCTTTTGGTATAGCTCTGTCGTCAACGGCGCGAGGGGCAGCCTTGGATTCCCACAATCCAGGCCGATCATCTTCATCGCCGCCTTGCCGGTAGCAAACACGCCATAGGATTCCAGGATACGTGTCAGTTCCTTGGCTATCTCGGATTGTTCCCGGGCTGTCGTGGTGTCCGATTGTTTAAACGCCTCGATGAGTTTGATATAGAGCGGGGCGGCGTAGTTGTATGAACTTCCGACCGCGCCTTGAGCGCCTGCGTGCATCGCTTCCAGGAGCGTGGCGTCGTTCCCATAGGGGACATCCAGTTCGTTACCCATGTCGGCCAGCAGCTTCTTGAATTCGTCAAGGTCGCTATGCGTATACTTGATGCCGTGCAGTGTCGGGATCAGTTCGAGCCCGATCTGGGCGAATTTAAGCATCGATCCGGTGACGCCGGTCAGCGACGGGATGTGGTAGTAATAGAAGGGCAAACCGGGCGCGGCCGACGCCATCTCTCTGCAATACATCACGAGGTCGTGAATGTTTGCCGGTTTAAAGAAGCCGGGGATCAGTGCGCTGATGCCTGCTGCGCCGATCGACGCCGCATGTTGTGCCAGATCGCGGGACTCCGGCAGGCTGTTGTGTCCGACATGAACGATCACTGTCAGATCGCGCCCGGCGACCTCGACCCAGCGCTGAGCCACCTGCCGCCTTTCCTCGCTGGACAGTGACAGTCCTTCACCGGTTGTGCCGCAGACGAAGGCGCCTCTGACACCATCTTGGATTAATCTCTCGGCCTGTTTTTCGATTGTGCTGTATTTGACATCGCCTTTTGAATCCATGGGCGTGTAGGAGGCGGCGGTAAGACCGTGTAGTCGTATATTTGATTGCATTGTTGTATCCAGAAAATAAAGAGGGAAAACTATTTGTGTATCGCGTCACGTGGTGAGAAGTGACGTAGTGTTTTGAGTAATGTCGCCGAGGTTATGAGGATCGCGGCAGATGCGGGCTCTGGAATGTTTTGAAGCACATCACCGGGCGGCGTGCCCAGGTTCCAGTTGCTTAACACGATGTCCAGATCATCCAGCCCGACGTATCCGTCGCCACTGGGATCGCCGTTCGATACGCCGGGGGTAACGGTGCTGTTCCAATTACCCAGAACCAGGTCCAGGTCGCTGAGCCCGACATAACCATCACCATCAAGATCACCTGCCAGGACAGGCATGCCCATCGCTTCGACGCCGATGCCGTTCAATCCGTTTGCATAGATCCGCCGGATGGCGTCCTGCGTCAGTTCGGCGCTGAAGATGGCAAAGTCATCGATCTGCATGTCCGCGCCTTGTCCGGCGCCGATCCCAAGCATCAGGCTGGCTGCATTATTCATGCCGTCGGGATTCGGTGTGAACGTATCCCCCCATGCGTTGCTGGTGAGTCCCGTGTCTTCGCCGTTGATATAGGCTTTGAGTGTTCCCGTGGCGGCATCAATCACCATGGCTACATGAAGCCATGTGCCGGTAGACTCTTCCAGAGATAGGTCCTTTAAGAGTATGCCTCGCGCCGCATCAGTGAAGCCGCCGACCGCGTTGGCGCGGAATATCAGGCGCTGCGTGCCATCGCCCAGATCTTCAAGGAAGATACTCCAGCCGGCCTGGCCTGAACTGATGTTGCCTTTGCGTGCGATGAATTGCGTCTTGACCTCATCGGCATTGAACCAAAGCGAGATTGTCTGCACGCCAAGACCCGCATCAAGCACGTCGCCATAGTTGACGGCTGCATTACTATCGGTGACGGAGATATCCATCGCATCACCGATAAGTCCCGGGGCGGCCGTCACCGTGCCATCGGTCCGCATGGTGCCGTGATAGGATGGGGATGTCACATCATGAACTGAATCGCCGGATATATCTGCAGCGTTCATTGTGCTGTGCAGCATCAATTCCCGAGCCATCAACCCGAAGTGAACGCGCTCGGTGTCCAGCGGTCTTGTGATCTGAAAGATGCCGGAAGCGCCCGCGTAGTAGCCCGAATAAATAAAGATGTGCTGGACACCGTTTTCTTCATCCACCACCGAACCCGCCGGATGCATGCCATCAATGAACAACTCTGAATCCAGGCTGGGTCGTTCTAGTAACGTGCCCTCGTAGCGCCACTGCGTTGAACCTGCCAGCAGGTCGTCCGGATCGATGCTCCACAGGCTCAGACTCTGCCGGCTCTTGTCGCTTGCATGATGGGCAGCGCCGCCGGTGCGGTTGGTGACCACCGCCTCGACGCGATTGGTTACCGGGTTGAGAATCAGGTCGACCGTGTCCTGCGACCAATAACCGAAGGCCGCAGCCTTGCTGTCCGCATAACCCTGTGCGGCGAGAATCGGTGCAAGCTCTTCGCTGGCGTCGGTAGTTGGGATGTTCGTGTAGTTGGTGGTGATATCCAATGACCGTGGGGCGCTGACCGCCTGCGAATAATGGTAAACGTCGTTTTCAGCATCCAACGCCTGCGTATCATGAGACCGGGCCACGTATACGAGTTGGTCACCGATGACCAGTGGCGAGGGTTCGATGTTGTAGCGAGGTGCTTGTAGGATCGGTTCGCGGATAAGCTCCCAGGTTTCTCCCTCGTCCTGACTGACATAGAAGAAAGTTTCGGAGGCAAACCGCCCGCCGTTCCACGCATGTGCAGGCAGGACCAGGCCGACGCCGGGTAGATTGACAATTTCAGGACCGAAGTTGGCGCCCGTCCACCCGTCCGGGAGTGTGCCGAAGGCATCGGGCTTATGACGCCAGGTCGAGCCGAAGTCATCCGAGATCATCAAACCGAATTTGCTGGCAAAGATCAGCTTGTTGCCTACAGAGCCTAATGCACGCATCCCCGGCGCAGTAGAACTGGGCATACCTTGCAGGAAGTGTTCCATTTCGATCTGATCCGACCACGTTTGTCCGTTGTCGTAAGAGATCTTCATCACCTGTGGCGAATATAATGCGTCTGACCCTCCGTAAAGGTTCAATGATGGAACGTGAGCATTAGCACGGGTGAAAATCGTAACGATTCTGGAGCCAAGACTCGCCGCCACCGGGTGCATGAGGTGATAGTTATTTCCATACAGATCGTCGCCCATGGGTAGGGCTATCGGCTCCAGCGTCATGATGCCGGCGGTTCGGTTCTGTTGAAGATAACCTGCCTCGGTCTCATCCATGTCCAGCAGGTAATTGATGCAGTCTTGTTCGCTGTCCCACGAGGTCGGCGGGTCTCCCACCAGATCAGCCAATGTTGTATTTGTGCAAATCAACAAGAGCAGAACGAGAATGGTTGTGGCATTGAAGAAGTAAAACCTGAAACTCATTTGTACAAACCTCTTCTATAGATATCGCAAAACCAAAAGCATAAACAGGTGTCGTGATTAATTATCTTCCTGGCGGACCGGGACCCATAGGAAGTTGTTGCCAAACAACTGCAGGCGGTAAATGCTGTTTTCATCGTCCTGGCTATTTCCCTCGACATGGCCATCCGTGAAACTGGTATTGATAATGATGCCTTCGGGTTTATTGTCGCCCGATATGGGTAGTATATATCGTGGGTGTGAACGGGATTCGAATATCTCGGCACTCCTGGGTTCGTGCGATGTTTCCCACCGGCTGTCGTTATGGTTTTCCAGGAAGATGTCGGATGTTAATACACCGTCGCCAGGATCGTCCAGCGAGCGTGCGGGCTTGAATTCGGTGTTGCTCCCGAATCCTTCGTAGTTCCAGAGGTAGAAGTACCCCCCGGAGAGGTAGAATTCACGCTGCGTGTCGCGGTCAAAGTCATCCTTCAAGCCATCCGGAGCAAAAGGAATCAACGGGCAGACCAGTGCTTCGGAGACACCGATATAACTGCGTAGCTGTGGGATCAAGCTGCCGCCGGCCGGATTCGTGGCCTGGTAATTGATGTGTGTCGGGAAAGTCCATGAGGCCATCTTACCGCTGGGGTCACGTGTATCACGCAGCCCCTGGATGCTGTTTGGGAACCAGCCTTTACAGTCCGTGGCATACGAGATGACAGCGGTCGCGATCTGCCTTTGTGTGGACGCACACTTCATACGCCTCGCTGATTTACGTGCAGCCCCTAACGCCGGCAGGAGTATGCCGACAAGCAGCGCAATGATTGAGATCACTACAAGTAATTCGATAAGCGTAAAACCTTTTTGCTTTACATTCATGTCGGGCCTCCTTGAAACCCCAAATATTGCTCTGTGGTAATAAGTCATCAGTAATGCGGAGGCCGGCTGTCAGGCCCGCCTCCGCTCAGGAGGAACACTAATTGCGAGAACGACGCAGAAGCAACACCAAACCGGCCGCGGCCAGGCTGAGTGTTGCGGGTTCGGGTACAGCAATCCCGTTCAGGCCGTTGGTATAGATCGCTTCAATGTCATTAGCGCTCAGCGCTTCATCAAAGATCGCAAAATCGTCGATCATGATGCTGGTGCCGTTTGAAGTGCCCGTACCCAGCAGCAGCGAATCGGTGCTGCTCATATCGCCGGGTGTGAAAGTCAGCCCCCAGGAATTGGTTGTCGTGCCCGCACTGGAGCCGTTCACGTAACCCGTAATTGTCCCATTGACTGTGTCCAACACCATGGCGATGTGGTTCCACGTGTTAACCGAATCCTCTGCTGATAGAAGGATCAGGGCGATGCCTCGCGCGTCGTTGGTAGAACCGCCAACGGCATTTGCGCGGAAGGTCACCTGGTACTGTGATTCACCTGTCTGGGGTAAGCGGTCATCGAGTAAGATCGACCAGCCTACATTACCCGAAGAGGCGTTGCCTTTACGTACCAGGTACTGGTCTTTCGTGACAACATCCGTGCCGTTGAACCATAACGAGATCGTCTGCACACCCGAACCGACATCCAGGACATCCTCGTAATTGACAGCGGCGGCGGAGCCGGTGGTCTGTGCGTTGATTGCTTCACCGATCTGACCAGCCACGCCGGTCGTCACGGTCCCGTCATCACGGAGCGTGCCGTTCTCGGCAGGCGATGCAAGATCAAGCACGGTCAAACCGGATATGTCCACATTGTCCAGGGTGCTGTGCAGCACCAGACCGGCTTGAGCCGACGAACCGGCCCAGGCTAACACGGATGCCGCACAACAGGACGTCAGAATGGTTGATAAATTCGTCATCTTCATTTCTTTCTCCTTCCAAAGTGTGAATTGATTAACTTGCACGGGCAGCAATCTTGTCGCGTCAAAGTGAGTAGACGCAATGACAATTGTTGACTTGCTGCATAGATGTCGAGGTTTTGTGGCTAATGCTCATGACCTGCGGCGGTGCAACAGCGCCAAGCCGACAAGCAACATCCCGCCGGTCATGGGTTCCGGCACCGCGGCAACGGGTGGCGTGCCGGCATTCCAGTTATTCAGGACGATGTCAAGGTCATCCAGGCCGACGAAACCATCACCCGAGGGATCGGCCGCAGGATCGGCGGGGGGGACGTTCTGGTTCCATGCGCCGAGAACGATGTCAAGATCATCCAGGCCTACAAACCCGTCATCATTCAGATCACCTTCAAGGACGTTCGGTAGATACGCATCCAACCCGATGCCGTTCAGGCCGTCGTTGTAGATATCCTGGATCTGCTGTGCGGTTAATGCCTCATCGAAGATCGCAAAGTCATCGATCATCGAACTGGTGCCGGATGTAATGCCCTTGCCGAGTAGAAGCGCGGCGCCGACATCCATGTTGCCGGGTGTAAACGTCAACCCCCAGGGGTTCGTGGCTTCACCTTCATTGCTGCCGTTCAAGTAGCCGGTCACCGTACCATTGACGGTGTCCAGCACCATCGCTACATGGTGCCACGTGCCGATTGATTCTTCGGCATCCAGTACAAACAGGCTGGTCGCCTTCGCCTCATTGGTGCCTTCGCCAATAGCATTAACACGGAACGTGACGCGATACTGATCCTGGCCGGTGATGTTATAGATATCGTCAAGCCAGATGGACCACCCCTCGTCTCCGGAACTGTTGTTCCCCTTACGAGCCAGGGTTTGATCTTTCGAGGGAACGCTGGTGGCGTTGAACCAAAGCATGATGGTTTGTACGCCCGAGCCGACCCTGTGCACATCCCCGTAATCTACCGAGGCTGCGCCTCCCGTCACCTGGCAGTTGATCGCTTCACCGATCTGACCCGTTACGCCGGTGGTCACGGTCCCATCATCGCGGAGCGTGCCGTTTTCCGGATTGCCGGCAAGGTCTTGTACCGTCAAACTGTCGATCGTGTCGTTGTCGAGCGGGCTATAGAGAACCAACTCCGCTTGAGATGCCGCCCCGGACAGGGTAATGGCCAAGGCAGCAGCGCCGGTTGCGATATATCCCGTCACGCGACGGCTGATTGAAGTGGACTCTTTGGTTCGTAACATTGAGACTCCTCCTAAGTGATAAACGTTTGTGGCGATAGCATGGCACGGTGATGCACCGTACTTCTCGTTTGTTGTTTGATTTTGTGACGTCTTGTTTAGTTAGTGGTCTGTGTCTGGTTGAACTTGGTAAACCTATTCAGCATTGGTAAATTCGCTGTTCGTAAATGGGTCAACAAATTTTGTGTCGTAACGTACGTAGGCGGGCTTCTCCAATTCGCCTTTGGCTTGGCTGCGGAGGATCATGCCCGTTTGTCTTCCATGCTCCTGGGGCGACCAGTTTGTGTCGATTTCATGTGGCAGGTTTATCGCTTTGGCCGGCCCCATCGGGTGGTAATCGCAGATCGAAATCGTGATGTCGTCAGGCACATTCAGGTGCAGCTCTTCACAGGCTGTGACGCAATGCGCCCCCAGTGACATGCTGCGTGCAATCACACCGATCTTGCCTTTCACTTCAGCCAAGGCTGTCGTGATGGTTTTTTTAACCATCCCCTCATCACTGGGCAGGAAGTAAAACTTCGGCACAGATTTGAAGTGAGGACTCGCCGCGTATGATTCGACCAGTGAATCGAAGAACACCTGATCACCTGCGTACATCTTGTCTCGCATCAGCATCACGACATGCCTGCAGCCGGACCTGGTTACATATTCCAGTTGTAGCTTTGCCGACAACACATGATTGCGGTCCATGGACGAGATGTTTTCTACGGAGGGGTAACTCGTCCCGTTTACAACCGCGGGCAAACCGCTTGCGGCGACGGCTTGTTGTGACTTCAGCGAAGACCTCATCAACACAAACGCTTCCATCCGCGATTCAGACAGGGCTTCTTTAACGAGTTGTGAAACGTATTCTTCCTCACCACGTTCGGGCAGGAAGTTGAACTGGATCTGGCTGCCCGGCAGTGCCGACTGAAGCCCGATCATGTTGCCGTCGGAAAACAACCCTTCTGATTTGATGTCGGCTTCAGGCAGCAGGACATGGACCCGATGGATTGCAGCGTCCGGGGTCGCTTCATCGATATGTCGTGCAAGTTGTGGGGGTTGGCCTTGGCGACGGTTAAGCAGTTGCTTGCTTGCCAGCAGTTGAAGGGCTCGGTTTGCATCTGCCTTGCTGACGCCCAGACGATTGGCGGCCTCTTCCGCGGTGTAATAGATGTCGCCCGGTTTCAAACCACGCACGCGGATGTCATTGCACATCAGATCGAACAGGTCGACCAAACGGCGTCGTTTTCGTGGCGTGTAGGTAGGCATATCAATCGTGTTCAAACCGTGTTTATCGTATCAGTCGAATGCAGATATCTATCTCTATTGAGTATCTGCCACTTTTCAGGATAGGTTAACATAATAGTTCTGAATATCAAGTACTATTGGAAGTTAAAGAAAAACTATATTTCGATGTTTATAAATATATAATTAACAATATAATATGATGTTGCTTTCCGCCGGATGGCAGGTGGTCTGGTCTCAGATGGTCTTGGATTACGGTGGAAAAGATATGCAATGCACGTGGATTGATGGCCTACACATGCTGAGGTTGCCGCTGTGCAATGTGTCAATGCGAATGTGGGATTGGGGACTTGAGCGATTCGCATGATTTATGGCCGCACCGATTGTCGTCATCCCCGCGCAGGACGTGATCCACGTAAAGCGATTCATCGGGCGCGTGGATACCCGCGTGCGCGGGTATGACGGTCATAAAGCATGCGAATCGCTCAAAACGGGGAATCCACACGAAATCAAGGCGTGCTTCCAATTCGATCAAACTATTTCCAATCGACTACGTCTATGTTAGTGAGGCAGGGATTTTTTGAGGCGCTATCATCGCTTACATAAAATTCAACATAACCTCCGTTGTGATCAGGCCTTAAAAATCATTGCGTGGTCGAGGGATTCTGGTAGTATGGTAGAACCCGAAAAAGCGACCTAATATTCGGGCTGGCAACGGTTTACACAAATAATCCTGGCGATGTGGCGTTGTTCACCGTCGGTTTACGGGATAGCTGAGTTGTTCGGGAAGGCTGATATACGGGGCTGTTGCAATGAGTACAAAGGGCAGGGAACACAACACGCCACTGGGTCGGTTGTTGCTCGACAACCTGTCGATTACCCAAGGCCAACTCGACGGGGCGCTGAAGCAGCAAGCCGTTCACGGCGGCCGGCTCGGGGAAGTGTTGCAACAGATGGGCTACATCGATGCCCGGCTTGTACGCAGCGCCTTGGTTGATCAGAAACGGATTGCCCGGTCCGATCTGCAGGATGCGCAGCCCACGGACGATGCCATTACGCTGATTCCAGCCGAGGTCGCCAGCAAGTATCGGATGCTGCCGTTATCCACAGAGAATGGTCAACTGACGATGGCCATGACCGATCCGTTCGATCGTCAGGCATTGGATGTTGCGAGGATGCTTTCGCGTAAAAGCATCAAGCCGGTATTCGCTGAAGAAAAAGACCTGGTCCAGGCGATCGGCAAGGCTTACGGGTCCAGCGTCGCACGGATGATCGCCAACCTTGACGATGGCGGCGAACCGGCCAGCATCGATTCCTCCTCCGACATCACCGCGCATCTGGCGGAATTGGCTCGCGAGCCAACGGTTGTCAATCTCGTCGATCTTATTATCCACGAGGCGATCGAGGCGCTGGCAAGCGATATCCATATCGAGCCGTTCGAGAAAGCATTGAAGGTCAAGTACCGGATTGACGGCCTACTGCATGACATGCCGCCGCCGCCCAAACATCTGCAATCGGCGATCACCTCCCGCTTGAAGATCATGGCGGGCATGAACATCGCCGAGCGCTTTATTCCACAAGACGGGCATATCAACTTTGACACACGCCGTGGCAAAGTGGACCTGCGTGTGGCTACCGTGCCGACGGTTTACGGCGAGAGCGTGGTGCTGCGTATCCTCGACCGGACGGCTGCGCTTTTCGGGCTGGATGAATTGGGATTGCCCGATCATCAACTCTCACAATACAAGCGTCTGCTGCAAAGCCCTCACGGGATCGTACTGGTCACCGGCCCGACGGGCAGCGGCAAAACAACCACGCTTTATGCTTCCTTGAATCATATATACACACCGAATCTGAAGATCATCACGATCGAGGACCCGGTTGAGTATCGTCTGGATGGGGTGAATCAGATCCCCGTGAATCCGAAACGCGGCCTGGGGTTTGCCGACGGCTTGCGTGCAATCCTGCGCCAGGACCCGGATGTGGTGATGGTCGGTGAAGTCCGTGACCGAGAGACCGCGGACATCGCAATCCGCTCCGCGCTCACCGGGCACATGGTGTTCTCCACACTGCACACAAACGACGCGTCCGGTGCGATCGCACGATTGATCGATATGGGTGTCGAGCCATTCCTGATCGCCTCGTCCATGCGTGCGGTTTTAGCTCAACGGCTGGTCCGTCGGATATGTCCGGCGTGTAAACGTCCGGCTCAACCGGGCGACTCGGTGCTGCGTCGGATGGGGCATCGCGCAAACGGTAACACAAGGTTTTATGAAGGCGCAGGCTGCCGGGAATGTCGGCAGACCGGATACCGTGGCCGGATGGGGCTGTTTGAGTTGCTATGTGTTAATGACGCGGTCCAGGAAGCGATCGGCAGGCGTGCATCGTCTGCGGAGATCTCGACGGCTGCTAACGAAGGATATGTCCCGATGGTTGAGGACGGCTATCGAAAAGCAGCCGCGGGTTTAACTACTGTTTCCGAGGTGTTGCGTGTGACGCAGGAAGGTTAGCAATTTACGCCGGATCGCGATCAGGAACCATAACGTTGCCAGAATTTCAATACAGGGCGTTAACAACCGGGGGTGATGAGGTTTCCGGCGTGGTCAGTGCGCCGAGTCGTCCCCGCGCGATTGAAATACTTGCCGAGCGCGGCAGCATGGTTACCGACATTTCGGTTCAAACCGATAGTGAGGCGACCGGCGGCGTCTTGTTCAAACCTTCATTCTTTACACAGAAGCGCGTATCCTCGCGGGCGCGGGCGTCGATGCTACGCCAGTTATCCGTTGCCTTGGGCGCGGGGCTTACACTTTTGTCTGCGTTACAGGTTGTCGAGGAACAGGCCGAGAACCAAGCGGTCCGTGAACTTGCCGGAGATCTGGCGAAGCGCGTGCAGGCAGGCGAATCCTTGTCTGAGGCGATGCGTGCTCACTCGGATGTGTTCTCACTGATGCAGATCAGTATGGCCGATGCCGGCGAAGTGGCTGGTGCGTTGGACAGGATCATGGCTTCGCTGGCGGACTTCGCTGAACGCGATCATGAAATACGTGAAAAGCTACGATCCGCCGCGATCTACCCGCTGATTATCGTCGGTCTGGCGTTGATCTCGATCCTTGTCATCGTCCTGTTCATCCTGCCCCGGATTATGGAGACGATCAACGAAACCGGCTCACGGCTTCCATTACCGACCAAGATTCTGATGTGGTCGGTCGAAACGATCAGGTCGCCGATCGGAATCCTGATCGGGTTGGGTTTGATCGGCGCGGTGATCCTGGCCGTACGCTGGGCGCGCACGCCGGAGGGTGGGTTTACACTCGACCGCTGGAAACTCAAAACGCCGATCATCGGCACCGCTGTACGCCGTGTCGCGGTGGCACGTTTTGCACGTACATTGGGGACGCTCTCGGCGTCGGGCATCCAGGTCGTCGAAGCGATGGCGATCGTCCGAGACACACTCGGTAACGAAGCGCTATCGCGATCGCTCGACGAGGCGACGGCGGGAATCGTGCGGGGCCAATCCATTGCCGATCAGTTGCGCGACACCGGCCAGTTCCCGCAGTTATTAATCCAAGTTATCGCGATGGGCGAACGCACCGGCAAGCTGGATGAACTATTAATGAGTACGGCCGAAGCGTATGACCGTGAGACGGCCACGGCATTACAACGTGTGATGACCGTTGTACCGGTTGTCATCATCCTTTTGTTGGCGATGTTCGTCGCGTTTATTCTCGCCGCGGCATTGCTGCCGATCATGACGATGGACTTCGGGGGCCTCGGTTAGTTACATACATATTGAAAAAGGGAAGTAAAAGTGACTGGAACATCAAGAGATAGATGCAGAAGAACAATCCCGCGCGGCTTTACGCTGATTGAGGTCATGGTCGTAGTGATTGTGATCGGTGTGTTGGCCGCACTTGTCGTGCCGAACTTCCTTGGCCGGGCCGGCAAGGCCAAGGTAGCTGTGGCCCAGCAGAAAATCGGCAACATAGAAACGGCGATCAACTTGTTTTACCAGGACTACAGCCGGTTCCCCGAATCGTTGGAAGAGCTGGTAACCAAGCCGGCGGACATCACAGACGAGCAATGGACCCCGCCAAGTCTTAAGCCCAAGGACCTTAAAGACCCTTGGGGCAATCCGTTTGTTTACCGATACCCCGGGCAACATGGTGCTTACGACCTGTACAGCGCAGGCGCAGACGGGCAAGACGGCGGGGATGAGGACAACGCGGACATCACGAACTGGGAATGAAACGTCAAGCTTTCACATTGATCGAACTGATGGTCGTCGTCGCCGTGATTGCAGTGCTGGCGGGGATGGCTATCACGTCCTTCGGGGGTTCGCTTGATAACGCGCGTTTGGAAAGCTCAGTCGATCGTCTGCACGCGCAGATGCGATACGCACATCGTTACGCGGTCATGCATCAGTGTGTTTGCCGGGTTGTGTTCGTGTTGGATGATTCCGATGCAGGGCCGGGTTATCAGATCGAGGTGGAATCCACTGATCCTGATTCACAAGACACATACGTAGCGATCCGTAGCGGTGTCGGGAAGCCCGTCCAACTCAGCGGGAAAGTGCGTTTTGCGGAAGTGATGATCGATAACAGCACTGACATCGGGCAATACATCATCACGTTTCAGCCCACCGGCGAAGCAACCGCAGCCGCGATCCAGTTAACGGATGGCAAGCGGACATGGTCGGTCGTTGTTGAACCGAATACCGGCCGGTCCCGTATCGTTGAGCAGGCGGTCAGTCAGATGCCGAATCTGCGGGAGGACCTGGATGTGTAATCCACCCGCTAAACGTCAGAGAAAGCGCGGTTTCACGATCGTGGAGTGTCTGCTGGCAGGGGTAATACTCGCGATATTTGCTGTCACAATCGCGACAAGTGTCGGCCAGGCGGGGAACGCGGCTCGCCGTGGTGAAGACCTGCGGCAAGCGGCGGATCGGCTCAACGAGGTCTTTACACGTATCGATATGATCGGGCCTTCCCAGTTGATGTATGAAGGCCCAACGCAGGGAGAACTCGATTCTAAATTTGCATGGGTATCCGTGATCGAGGAGGACGTGCTGACGGACCTGTATAACATCAAAGTCACGATCAGTTGGTCCACGAACGGCAAGGTGTCTTCGATCGTCGGTTACACACAGATTTACGATCCACCCGAAGCTAACCACACAACAGCGAACTGGTACGACCTGTGATCCACCATCGGATACAACACGCGCCCATCGGTAAGAGCGTTTCCCGACGCGTGGGACATCGTGCGGCCGGCTTTACACTTGCAGAATTGGTCATCGTCTGTTCACTCATCGGGCTGATCGTGATGTCGTCAGCAACGATCATGTGGCAAGTAAGCGGCGCCCGTGAGCGTGTCGATCGACGTGATCGGCTCAACGCCGACGCCGATGCCGCGATCCGTGCGATCGGTACCTGCATTGCGAATACCTATAGAACCCCCGGCAACGAACAGATTGTTTTCGTCGGCGAGGATGAACAAGTCTCCGGATTCGATACGGACACGTTGCGGCTTCAGTGCGTCAGCCACAAGGCCGTTCGGCCAGGCCAACCGGAATCGGATGTGCGTCTGGTTGAGTTTATGTTGACCGATTCGCCCGACAAATCGAGCACGGTTCTGGCGCGTCGCACCGATCCGACTCATAATGTCCCGGACGATCAAGGCGGTGTGGTCGACATCATCGCAAGCAATATCGTTTCCCTAAACTTCGAGTACTTCGACGGCATGCTCTGGCAGGTTGATTGGTCGGAGTCGTTAGGCCGATCGCCTTCTGCGGTCCGGGTCACCGTGGCGTTGGCGGACCCGCAGCGGCCGAAAGCGATCATCGCATCCACACGTACGATCGCGTTACCCTGGATGCCGGACAACACAACACAAACGGATAACTCTCAACCAATGGAGGTTATCCGTGAATAGGAATCGAGTACGTAATCACAAAACACACGGCGCTATTCTGGTCGGCGTGTTGTGGCTGGTGCTGATCCTCAGCCTGTTGCTTCTCGGATTGAACCGGGAGGTGCAACTTAGTTCCACAGAGTCACAGGGACAACTGGATGCGGTCCGGGCGCATTGGGTGGCGCGTGCGGGAATCGAACGTGCGCTGGCGGTACTTTCTGAAGATGGATCGGCCTACGACGGTCCGCTGGACTTCTGGTATGAGGATCCTGAATCTTTCAAATCAATCAGTCTTGCCGAGGGGTATATCCTGAACGTCACAGCGCCGCCCGTGGAAAATGCACCACCCGGCACACCTCGCTATGGTTTGGATGATGAGGCTTCTCGCATCAATCTCAGTAGCGCAAGTCGTAATCTGTTAGCACGTATCGATGCGCTTGATGCTTCGCATATCAGCCCGATTCTCGACTGGGTCGACAACAACGAAGAGGCTGAACCCGGCGGCGCGGAACGCGGCTATTACCAACGGCTGAATCTGCCTTATGAAGTCCGTAACGGCCCGATGCGCACAATCCGTGAGATGATGCTCATCAAGGACATCACACCGGAATTATTCTACGCCGAAGACACCGATGCAGATGGCGTGCTCGACCGGCGTGAGGATGATGGCGGTACCGCTATGCCGGCTGACAACAATGATGGCATGCTTGATCGTGGGTTGAATGGTGTATTCACCGTTTACTCCTACGAAACGAACAAAACGCTCGACGATCAGGACCGGATCAATCTAAAAAGCACCGATGCCGGAACACTTACCAGTCGATTCTCGATCACCCAGCCTCTTGCCGAACGCATCGCCGATCGGGGCAAACAATATAACAGCGTCTTCGATATGGTCGGCGAGAAAGGCGAAGGTGATGGCTCGGATGAAGAAGATAAGACAAATGAGATCACGATGAAGTGGCTGGCTGAGAACTACGAGCAGTTCACCTTGGTTGACGATGATCGCCTTCCCGGACGCGTTAACATTAATACCGCCGAACGTCGCGTTCTCGAAGCCATCCCGGGGTTAACTCCCGCGACCGTCCAATCGATTATTGATAAGCGCGCAACCGACGGCGCTTTCACCTCACTCGGTGAGTTGCTGACAGCCGGCACGGTGAGTGAGGAGCAGTTTAAAGAGTCGGCTGATTACCTGACCGTTCGGTCCAATGTCCTGACCGTCCGCAGCACCGGCACGACCCCGCTGGGCATCCATCGGTCTATCGTCGCGGTGATAGACCGCGGCGGCGACACACCATCGATCCTTTACTGGTGGCAAAGCGAATGACTTCACGCAGAAGCAACCACAACCTGGCAGCACTCGGTCTATCCGGCACGAAAGATTCGTGGTGTCTTGTCATGGTTCGACATGAAGCAGGGCGGTTTACCGTTGCCGGGCAATACGTCGCGACCCGCAAAAGCGGCGAGGATACTGCCGCTGTAATCGAATCGCTTTTTAAACAGTTGCCCGAAGATGAACAGGACTTGCCGACCTGCATTGTTCTGTCAGACAGTGTGGGGCTATATCGGAAGATCGCCGCACCAACCACGGACGATGATGTGATCGACAAGATCGTATCTGCTCAGGTGGAAACGATGCTGCCGGGCGGATCAGAGGCTGTACGTTGGGGATGGAACCGTTCTGGGTCAGACGACTCGCTCTGGGTACATGCCGCTACAAGGCGCGAAGTCGACGAGATTTTAAATGAGCTGCCGGATAGCGTTCATGTCAGTTCGGTTATCGCGGATTCACTCGCAGCAGCTCAGCTTCTTCTGTCAGATGACCACGCGACTGATAGAGCAAGGCTTGGGCTACTCGTGGGAGCCAGCCGTAGCGCGATGATTCTGGTCGATAGCGGTGAATTAAAAGGTGTTATCTCGTTTGACGGTGGTACGCAAGCCCTTCACGGGGACAACACAACCGTTTGGATAGAACATCTGAGCGAAGCCCGTAATGAGCTACTCAGCACTATCGCTCCGGACAAACGGCCCGAGCATTGCCTGATGATGTGTCAGCCGGAATCAACAGACCGAATTCTCGATGTCAGCAAGCAGGCTGCAGGGATTCCCTTACAAAGATGGAATGAAAATGACGCTATAGACGGTATGAACTCGCAAGACCTGCATGTCTTGCTTGCGGCAGCAGCCGCGGCGTCCTGTATACAATCGCTGACGCCCACGCTGCGTATCAGTGAAGACGCGGACTTCACGGGGCGAGATCGGGCGTACAAAAAGTACGCCATGATTGTGGGGGTCTGGCTGCTTCTGGCTCTGTGTATGTTGTATCTATCCGATCGCTATCGTGCGGGTAAGGTCAACGACCTTTTAGATGAAGGCGTACTGGATGAACAGCGCATCAGCCAGCTTGATATGCAGATCAATGTTGCGCGTTACCTCGAACAATCCGGACCCATACCGCTTGCGATCATGGATGAGATTGGCCAGGAAGTCGACGGCTATATGTTCGAAGAGTTTTCTTTTGAACGTGGGGGCTCGGTGAAGCTTAGCGGGACCATGGAGTCTGCCGACGCGATCGGCAAGCTGACCGAGGACCTGGCAGGCATGAAAACACTCGATACGGTGCAACTGCAGGGCCAATCTCGCTCGGGCAAGAAGATCCGTTATGAGATCGTCGCAGCCGTGTCACCGACTTATTTTGGAGTGTTTATCGAACCACCGCCTGAAAAAGACACGCTGAAAAAAGATGCGACTGATGGGAAGGGGGGTGCTGATGCCGGTGAATGAGCGCGATAAACGAGCGATCCTATTGGGTGTGGCAGTGATCGGCTTGGGACTGATTATCCGGCTGGTTGTTATGCCATTTGCAGCACATTGGCAGGAATTGCGATCCAGCGCTTCTTCTTGCGAGCAGCGTATATCGCTTATCGAGCAGAAACTGAATCGCCGCGACGCGCTGATAGAGCGGCAATGCGTCAGGTTCGGCCCGGGTTTACGTACCCCGCTGGAACCGGTTGAAATCACACAACGCCTGTTCCCTCAAACCGTGCAGAAGGTGCTTGGCAAGGGTGGGCTCGGTGTATCGAGTGTGGAACCTCAAGGCATCCGTAAACTCCGTGAAGCGCCGGGTGTCGTGATGGTGTCGCTTCGGGTACGTTGTAACGGCGGGCCCGACTCGCTTCCCCAGGCGTTGGCGGAAGTTCAGAAGGCCGAACAATTGATCATCATTGATAGCATCGACTTGTCCATGACCCAACCGGGCGATCGGAAGAGTTGGTCTGTCACGCTCCTGGTGTCTACACCAGCGCTAGTGGGGGGCGAATCATGATGAGAATCAACCGACAACAGGTCCCCACGATTGTATTAATCGCGTTGGCGGGCCTCGCCATGATCGTTACATGGATGCTTTTCAGCAGTGTGTGGTCGAGCCTGCGGTTATCTTCACGAATGAGTGAGGTTAATCTCCGACTCGCCACGCCTGATGAATCTGTCGCTATTGATGATGCCTCCGATCAGACTGAACAAAATGCGACAAGCAACTCCCAACCGGATGCCCCGGATCAGCCAGACAACACCACTGTAGATAACAAGCCACAGCAAGATAAGCCGGGAAACAAAAAGCCTGATCCACCGGCGTTGGCTGTAGCACGCATCAAAACCAAGAACATGTTTATTGTTCCTGAAAAGCCTGACTTCAGGAATATCCTCGGCATCCTCGGGGACAGCGTGCTGTATCCCGGCGGCATTTCCTTAAAAGTCGGCGATCAGCACAACGGCGCGACTATCAAAGAAGTCGGTAGCAACTGGGTCAAAGTCGAGTACGAGGGTGAGATCATACCCCTGGGGGTCTACGGCGGCACGCCACCACCGGAAGAAGATAGCGATAAGAAAGACGAAAATGAACCCGGCTCAAAAGCAAGCACGCAATCACAGCAGCCTGATACTGCAGAATCTGTGCCTGCTGAATCCAGCAAGGCTGAATCGCCACGAGAGAGTAATTCCAAAACTACAGAAACCAAATGAAATCAACCAGTATGACACGTGTCACAGATCGAGTCATGGAGCGAGATATGCAATCATCTGTCGCAGGTATTGGGAACGTCAGTGGCAACCTCCTGCTCCGTAGCATTGTGTTTTGTGTATTGATGCTATTGGTGTCGATACCGATGGTACACGCGGACAGCCCACCAACTCCTGCGCCGGATGAGAAGCAAGCGGATAGTAGCCAGGTGGAGGGTGAGTCTGATACGACGGCCGGTGAAGAAGAAAACCAAGATGAACCGGAAGACCCGGATGCGGGCAAGATCGCGGTCTCGTTTAAGAACGCTGAATTACCACAGATCGCCAAGTTCTACATGGAAGAACTGGGTAAGCCGGTGATCATTGATGAATCGATCCAGAAGAAGAAGATATCGATCATGGCCGAGGACAAGCTTCCGCGGGCAGAGGCATTCGAGGTAATCGGTAACGCGCTGCGTCAGCAAGGCGTGATGGTGATGGAAGGGCGTAAGCAGATTGAGTTGCTTCCTATCACAGAAGCTAGACGAGTCAGCAGAAAGGTCGTCGCGGCAGACGAGTCAGTATCCGATCTTGAAGATCAATCACAAATCGTGGACAAGGTGTTCGAGCTGAAGCACTATGACGTGATGAAGCTCAAGGATGTTATTCTGCCGATGCTTCCGGACTACGCTTTTGTTCTGGCTGATCCTAATGTCAACCGCTTGATCGTGACGGATGCGGCAGCCAACCTGGTGCGCATCGAGCAACTTGTCGCACGCCTGGATGAGCCCTCTGCCGACAAAACCATCGAACGTATATTCCAGATCGAACAAGGAGACGCTAGCGAGATCGTCTCGATGGTACGTACCATTATTGCCGGCCAACTTGGCGATCGGGCAAAGGAGGTCTTCGCCTCCGGGCAGGACAAACAGAAGGACGGGGCCGACCGTGTCGTGTTCGTTGAGCGTAGCAATACCCCCATCGTGCTCCAGGCTGACATCACGCGCAATTGGATCATGGCTGTTGCTTCACCATCGGTGATGGAGCAGATCGAACACTGGATCAAGGAACTGGACAAGCCGAAAGAGCGCGACGATCCGTTCGAGCTAATGAACATCACCCACGCAGACATCAGCGAGATGGCCGAGCAGATCAGCGAGACGCTCAGGTCGCTACCCGATCAGGAAGTGCGTAACAGTGTGCGTGTTATCCCGTTCATCAAGTCCAGGCAGTTGCTTGTTTACGGCTCACAGCGCGGTCGCGACCTGGTCCGTTCGCTGATCGAACAACTCGATGTCGAAACTTCCACCAACCAGATCATGCGGGAGTTCCCGCTGAAGTATGACAGCGCTGAAAATGTGAAAGCGAAGATCGAAGAACTTCTCGGCGATCAGCAACCACAAAGAAGTCGGTATGTTTATATCTACGGGGGTCGGCAACAGCAAGACCAGAAACTATCCGTCACCGCTGATACTCAGCGCAATAGCATCACCGTCATGACCGATCCGATCCGGATGGCGCGAATCGAAAAGCTGATCAAGGAGCAGTGGGATCGGCCGATCGATCTCGATGCGGTTCAGCCGCGAGTCTACCGGCTAAAATACAGCGATCCGGTACAGGTCAAGACCCTATTGGAGAATATGTTCACGCGTTCTCGCAGCCGTACGACATTTCAGTGGTGGTCCGACTCGATCGAAACCGATCGTAGCGATCCGGTCGGGCGGTTGTTCGGTCAGTTTAGTTTTGAAGCGCTGCGCGGCACGGACAAACTGATCGTCTCATCAAAGAGCGTCGAGAACTTCAAGGTCATCGACGACCTGATTGCGGAGATCGATCAGCCCGAGACAGCCGGTTTGCCGAAGGTGGTGGAACTGAAGCATGCCAATGCTGAGGATATCGCGGAGCAGCTCAACGCCATGTTTTCCGAACCCGGCACCCCGGCACAAATCAGACGCACTAAACGCGGTCTGAGTGAAGAGCTACGCAGCTCGGATGCGACATCTAGCAACAACCAGCCGCAGGGACCACAGAATAACAACAACAACCAGCAGGTAAGCCAGAGTGATATGAGTTTCTGGTGGTCGCAATCACGCACACGTGAGGATGAACAACCTACCAGCAACCTTATTGGTAAACCACGATTTGTTCCGGTCGATCGTCGCAATGCTTTGATGATTCTTGCGCCGACCGCGCATGTCGAGCCTTTCCTGGAATTAATCGAGCAGCTCGATAAACCCGGGGACCAAGTTGTACTCCACGCCATTATCACGGAAGTGCAGCACGATAACGAATCCACACTCGGTGTAAGAGTCGCTTCAGACCCGAGCATCCTCAATGACTCTCGCCTGGCAGATCAATCCATCGGCGGCGGCGCGGGAGTTGACTACAGCCGTAGCGTATTTGGTGGTGACGGCATACTTAATGCCAACATAGACCTGAATGTCCTGCTGCAATTGCTGATACGGAACGTCGATCTGCGCATCCTTAACGAACCACGTGTCTACACGGCCGACAACCAGGAGGCCCACTTCTTCGACGGCCAGGACGTCCCCGTCATCCTCTCCGACCAGACCAGCCGTGACTCAGGCGACACCTTCAACCGATCGTTCGACTTCCGTTCCGTCGGCACGCGTCTGCACATCCGTCCACACATCACACAAGAAGGCGATGTCGATATGGAGGTGAATCTCGAATTGTCGCGCATTGTCAACGGCACCAGCGTGTTCGGTAACTTCATCTTTGATCGGCGTGAAACCACTACCCACGTCACGGTTCAAGACGGCCAAACCGTTGTTATAAGCGGGATCGTCCGTCAAGAAGATTTTGATGACGTCCGAAAGCTACCGCTGTTAGGCGATATACCACTGGTTGGGGGATTATTCAGGAGTACGGACAAAGGCGTACGCAACCGTGAAGTCATCGCGTTCATAACCCCGCACATCGTCCGTCTTGGCACTGAGAAAGCAGAAGAAATGAACGAGCAGAACCAACAGTGGCTCAACCGCATCCGCGATACCATGCAGGGGGCACCAGATGGACCGGAAAAGAATGTAGACTCCGACGACAGTTCTGATGAAGGGCATGCGGATGAAGTAACTGAAGACAGCGAGAACGAACAGGCACCGTGATGCACCTTGGAAGGATATTGATCCTGCTTGTGATCGCGCTACCGATCGTTGGCTGCGTCAAACGGCCGTGGATCGAGGCTGGTGCGCAACCTATAGGCGCACTGGAACAATCGACAGCCGAGGATCAATCATCCAAAAAACTCGACACATCAAACCAATGGACAGGTCATATCACCGCATATGCGGCGATGTGCCCGCCGATCCCGAACGCTCGTTTACAACTTCCCGTTGTCTCGCCTGACGCGCAATGGATCGCGTATCTGAAATCGGATGATACCCAAGACTCGGCCGACAGCGACAGCTTGATCACCGGAAAAGGTTTACATGGCACTTCGCTGTGGGTACGGCCACTGAACAAAGAGGAAGAGCCAAAGGCCGTTGCATATCATGGAGCGAGTTGGCCGAGTTGGTCGGCAGATGGGCGCATCCTGGCTTTTGTCACTTTCGACCAGAATCGACATAGTTCACTTGGTATATACGATATACAGAGCGGTGTGATTGAACGTAAAGCGGTTGGTCTACGTTGTGTCTTGATGCCGAGTATCGCGCCAAACCACGAACACGTCGCGGTGTGTGCCTATGGCGAGGTACCCGATCAGGCTTTGATATTCATCATCGATCCGCGCACCAGCCAGGCTCAACCGGGGCCACCAGCAGGAACCGGCGCGCAACTGCTGCCGCGATGGATCAACAACGATACCTTAATATATCTGGAAACATCTCAGGACGGTGTCAGTCTCAACCGCTGGACGCTCGGAGACAAGACCGTCACTACAATCGCACATCTGCCCGGCCCGTCGTCTATCTTTGATGTCCAGCACCTTCTGACATGCATCAACGATCCTATCCGCCCGGATATCGGGGCATATGCCTACTTTAATCCGGCAGAGAATCGTATCGAAGTGTTTAACTTTACTTCCGGGACAACACGCGTGTTGCCGGCCGGATTTCAGGGCGGATCGTGGTGGGGCGATGACTGGCTTGTCGCGTCTTCGGATGATCGTGTGGAACTAGTGTCCAGTCGACGAACGAGCGGTGACGCCGATCGCCCTCGCATGCTGCGTGCTCTGACCGGCCGATGGATGCCCATCTGGGCCGATCACGAACGCCAGTCGGTCATTCTCGTCGGCGAAGCTGAAAGTCTCGACACATTCTCACTCATGCAGCTATGGTTGGTTGCAGAGGATGAATAGCAAGTCTTCAAGCAAAGCCGCATTAAGAAACACTTCAGGTTCAGGCGGCAGGGGGTAATAGCCTATCAGTTTAGTCAATTAACACTGTACGGGTCCGCCGCATCACGAAGGCCGTCACCAAGGAAGTTGAAACTCAACACGGTTGCGATGATAAACACCACGGGCAGCAGCAACCACGGGTAATAGCGCACCGCTTGCACATCCAGGCAATCCTGCAGCATCACACCCCAACTGATGATCGGAGCACGCAGCCCAAGGCCCAGGAAGCTCAGCGATGTTTCGCCCAAGATCATGCCCGGCACACTAAGCGTGAGCGCCACGATAATGTGGCTGGTAAATCCCGGGATCAGGTGGCGGAACAGGATTCGTCCATGGCTTGCGCCAAGTAACTTCGCAGCCACAGCATAGTCTTCTTCTCTTAGCGACAAGATCTTGCCACGCACGACGCGCGCAAGACCCGTCCAGTTCAACAGACTGAGCACCACCGTGATCGCAAAGTAAGACTTCAACGCAGACCAGTCGTCAGGCATCACCGCCGCCAACGCTAACCACAACGGAAGCTGTGGAAACGCATTGATGATTTCGATCACGCGTTGAATCAGGTTGTCCGTTCGGCCCCCGACATAGCCCGAGATGCCTCCGACCAACATGCCCAGGATAAACGTGCACGTAATCCCGACAAGCCCGACGGATAGCGAGATGCGTGAGCCATGGATAATTCGGCTGAAAACATCCCGGCCATATCGATCGGTTCCCAGCAGATAAAGCGTCGCCTGTTCAGGTAAAGCTGCGTTGTTCGGATCGCTTTGGTCGACACCGATGAGTTTATGTTTTAACGGCAAAAGACCCGCCAGCTTGTACGGCTCAGTCCGCGCGAACCAGTCTAGCGCCACGATATGTCCCGGGTCTTCGATATACATCCGCCTGAATGTGATCGGGTCGACTTCCAGTTGCAGCGCCCGAGTATGCAGGCCGTGCGACCAGGACCAGCGAACAAGCTGCGGCGGACAGTAGGGGTGGTTCAGGTCATCACGTCTTGGATGGTAAGGGCTGACAAAGTCCGCGCCGATCGAGATCAGATACATCACGATCAGGATATACATGGATAAAACAGCCAGCCGGTGCTGGCTGAACCGGATGCGGATAAGCTGCCATTGACTGCGTGCGCCGACATCAACTTCTGTCTGATGCCTGGGCTTGCTGTTTTTGTTCATCGCGTTCCCCCCTCGTAGCGGATACGCGGGTCGAGCCAAAGCAGCAGCAGGTCGCTGACAAGTGTGCCCATGACACCCAGCGTGCTGAGCACCATGAGCATAGAGCCGGCCAGGTACATGTCTTCACTGAATAGTGCGGACAGCAGCATGGGGCCAACCGTTGGCAGCGCCAAAACCATCGCGACAATCGCGCCGCCGGAAACCAGTTGCGGGAACAGATGACCGATGCCGGAGATAAACGGATTCAATGCCATCCTTACCGGGTACTTCAATAAGAGCTTCAAAGGCCGAACACCTTTTGCCCTTGCGGTTACGACATAAGGCTTATGTAATTCATCCAGTAGATTCGCACGCATGATGCGGATCATGCCCGTCGTCCCGCCCACGCCCAGCACAACAATCGGGATCCAGATATGGCCCAGCAGATCAATACACTTGCCTAAAGACCATTGCGGTTGCACCGCGTACTCCGGCGAGAAGAGGCCCGACACATCCGCTTTGGCCATCAACACAAGCGCAAGCAGGAAGCCCGGCACACTCATCCCCACAAAGCCGATCAGCGTCAGCGCGTAATCTGAATATGAATACTGCCTGACCGCCGAATAGATACCGATCGGTATCGCGATCAGCCAAGTCATCAGGATCGTACCCAGTGAGATCAGGAAGGTCAGCAGTATCCTGTCGCCGACAAGCGTGTTTACACGTTCCGTTGTCTCCATGGACCTGCCCATGTCGCCTTGCAGCAAACCCATATCCGAAGGCTCGAGCGTGTAGAACCACGTGATCCCCATCCACCGCATGTACTTCTTCCAGTTTGGTTCATCAAAGTGGAAAAGCGTACGCAGGTCTTCGATTTCCTTCTCCGCCTGGCTGTCGCCCGACTCCTGCAACTGGATCAGCCGCATCGTCAGGTAGTCACCCTCCGGCAACTGAATAATCGTAAAGACCGCAATCGAAATGACGAACAATGTCGGGACCATAATCAACAAACGCCTGCCGATGTATGGATGGCGCAGCGCGATAAGCAAAATCACCAGCAGGATGGTTGCAGTGATCGTGACACGAATCATCAGTTTCAACCATGGGTAGCCTGCATCGGGGGCGTCCACTTGCGGGGTACTGCCTGCATGCGGACGCAACTGCGGGTGGAGCAGCGAATCCTTGACCTCTTCGGTGACAGCCGGTGTGGATTCCGCGTTGTCAAAGTAATAGGTTTCGATCCCCGCGTTGGCGGGCGTGGCGAAGATCACGCCGAATAGCGCGTTATTCGGGATGTTGTGCATGTGTTTGTCTATGACGACAATCTGAGGTGGCGCATCCGCCAAGCCGATCGCCCAGAGTTGCTCTGCTGCAATCTGCAACGCTTCGTTGAATTGCTGTTTCTGCAACTCGATGGTGGGTTGGCGTATCGATGATTCGAACGCTGCATAGGCCTGATTCATCGGGTGGCCCGGTGGCGGGGGGGATGCACCGCGGATGTTTGCCGCTTCATCCCCGTAGTACCCGCCGAGATTGAACCATCTCCCCCAGTTCACAGCATAAAAACACTCCGTATTAACCGCCGCAAAATACCGCGGAGAAAGCAACGGCATGTAGTCGCTTTCGCTGGACCAGACATTGAAGTCGAAGTTGGCCGCATCCTTGCGTGTATAGAATAGCCTCCGGCTAAGCGCTCTCGGTATCAATCGGATGCCGACATCGCCCCAGTCGGACACGATAAACTGCAACGGCCCCTCGCCGGTGTAAGGCGAAAAATCAAAGTAAAACACCATACGCGAGCCGTCGGGAAATGTGCGATACCCTTCGGCATCCCGTTCCGTAAGCCCAAGCTCATCCAGCAAAGCATTCGCGCGATCCGGATCACACTCTGTATACGCTTTGGACAGTGGCTCGTAATGAAAGGGAGATTGCGGCCCCGGCGCAACCTGTGTCGGCTGAACGATGTTGTTGTATTCCGCCTTGATTATGGCTTTGCGGTCGATCGCCAGCGATAGCGCCCTGCGGAAACGCACATCCGCCAGCAACTTCGCCTTCCAGCGTGTTGCTGGGTCGTTCGGATCAACGTAGCGCGTGTGATTCGGGTTAATCACGAAGTCGGATCGGGTCGCAGGGTACCAATGCAGTATCCGCGTGCCGTTGGTTTCACGCCGGCTCATATACTCGGTGTAATCACGATACTTGATGTGGCGCGTTTGCATCGACACGCCGCCACCCGCCGCACGGATGCCCAGCAGCTTTTCATCCATCATATCAAACTGAAGACGATCGATATAAGGCAGTTGGTTCCCCTCGGTGTCGACCACGTAGTAATACGGATTCCTTACAAACACCTGCGGTGGGTTCGCACGATATTTACGATAAATCCAAGGCCAAAGTCTCGGGTGCTCCGGATTGCGGTAGTCTTTCATAAAGAAGTACAACGCCCTGGCGCTGGGAAGGCCATAGGCTTGTACTTGTTGATCGATGAATGCCTGGTCACCGACTGCCGGGTCGGGATGATATTTGGCAAGATAATGTCTGGGAGTCTCGGTCGGCCCCCGCCATGCTTGTGTAAGGCTTTCCAGGAAGATGCCGTTCGGCTCAGGAAAAACAAACCGTAAACGGTACGTATCGATCTTCTCGACCCATCCGCTCTTATCCCCCTGACGCATCCATTGTGGCGGCTGGCTGCTTACGAATGCATTGGTCGCTTCTTCTTCCCACCAGTACATGATGTCGTCCGCGGTGAACGGCTCACCATCCGACCAGCGCAGACCTTTGCGGAGCGTGACCACCCATTCGGTTTTATCCTCGTTAGGGATAATGCTCTTGGCAAGGTGGGGCATGATGGGATAACCCAGAGGCGACCAGCGCACCAGAAATGCGCCGCTCAGTCGATAAGTGATCACATCAAGATCGCTCATCGCGGTCGCAAGTCGCAGCCACGTCCCGCCGTACTGCCCGATCTCGTCGACGCAATCCAGAACGACAGGCTCATCGGGCAGACGTTCTTCCAGAGGTGGTAACTCACCGGCTTCCACCATCTCACGCAGGATCGGTGATTCACCTTTGGGCTTAACAACAATGTCCCGGTGAAGCACAGGCAACTTTGCGGGGTCTGGATCAAATGCGATATCCCTCGCCTTGACGGCTTCTTCGATCTGCTGCGGCGTGTACTGGATCTGACTTTCACCCAACTCGGGCCGACTGATCCACCCCATCAGCCACACAACGAAGCCGAAGCCGGCGATGACAAGCACTAGCCAGCCCACAGGGCCAAGCAATCTCTTGGGCGCGTACGTCATGAATAACATTTACTATTGGTTTGAAAGCGATGTGACTGGCAACAGCATCGCAGCACCGTGGCCGAACATATGGCCAATGCCAGCCGTTCATTATGCGTCATTTACCATGAACATAAAACGGCATGCTCGCCCTGGCGGCCCGGTTGTGGTCGTCATACACAAAGACATTCAACCGGTAGGGGCCTTCCTTTTCCGGCGCGCGCACTACAATCTGCTTGCCCGAACCCTCCGCAATGAATTCGGATTCGGGGATTTTCTCATCCAGGTGTGAACGCATGCCGCTTATCTCGTGATCCAGTCCCAATACCCATTTGATCTCGATCGGGTCATTATCCGGATCGCTGACCACCAGCTTGACATCGAACTTCTCACCCGGCGCGACGATCTGCTGGTCGGCCTCCGATCGCAGCATCACAATTTCAGGCGCATGATTGTCAGGCCACTTACCTGTCCACGCATACGTCATGGCGTCCGCGCCGCCGTAACGCGGGCCGTGCGGGTCGACCATGGAATACCAACTAGGCCACTGACGCTCTTGCGGGTCGTACTGCCAATAGAAGACATAGGAACCGAGACACCAACCCCGCTCCGCCTGGATCGGATCGAAGTAGTGGCGGATGTAGCAGCGTGCTTTTTCCGTGCTGTTCATTTCGATCGGCGCGCCCCAAGGCGTTTTCTTTTCCCACTGCCCCGGCGGGCCGAACTCCGGAATGATGAACGGCTTGGTCATGCCGTAGGTCCGAAGCTTCTCGATCGCGGAGCGCAGGTCTTCGCCGTAGATGTTCGGTCCGTACACATCGACGTCCGGACAATACTTCATGAGGTTGATCACGCGGAACATGCTGATGCCCGCGGTGACTGTCATGGTGGGGTGGTTGGGGTCGAGTTCCTTGACCTTTTTGGAAAGCTCGTTGATGTACTTGAAGACGTTGATGTCCTTGCCGCCGTTACCTTCCATTTCGTTGCCCAGCGCCCACATCAACAAGGCGGGGTGGTCCTTGTATTGTTTGACAAACGCCAGGTTCTCTTCGGTTTCCTTGTCGAGCGCTTCCTGATCGTCGTAGCTGAATCCGCCGTCACCGGGGTGAGGCAGCCAGAATCCGACGATGACGGTGATGTCCAGTTCGTGCGCCCGATCAAGGAGTGGCCCGATGTCCTTGGCGTCCCACGTGCGGATCGAATTGGCGCCTGCTTCAGCGACATCTTCCAAGTTGTACTTGGCGCCCACGCCCTTGATGTAGTAGGGCTCGCCGTTTACAAACAGCTCATAATTGACGCTGCCGTCGTCCTGGCTGGTCGTCTTGCGGACCTCCACCTTGCTTGGCGAGGGGGCTACGTTCGTGGGTTCACTGGCTGCATGTACATTTGACTGAGCCAGAAGGTTACTTAACAGGATCGTGAACGTGAGTAAGACAGAGAGTTTCATGGCCTGCTCCATTAGAGACGGTTTGATAATGGCTTATGTGTTAATGACGTGTTGAATCGGTACATTTGCATATGTGTCAACCTGCGATGGGCTCAAAGAGGCCCGAAACCAGCGGATCAACTCTTCATTCGAGATGAGCATGATGATACACAATCGGGAGCCGATTGGAAATGATACCGGTAAAAAATCGGTACACAGGTCATTTTGCACACCCGGGGCCTGGCCGGGCCGGGTAGCAAGGCCTCAGGGGTATTTTTATGAATGTTCGTAGGATAATATTCAATAAGCGTTATTATCGCCACTATAATGATTTAAGTCCACTTTGGATGGCCGGGTAGCCGATGTGGGCGGGGTGTGGTGGCAATTTTTGTGTTGACAATGAATGTGGTGGTGGATACATTAATTACCGGTATAAAACCGGTACAAAACCGGGAGCACACTATGGCATCAGTCCGAGAAATAGCAAAAACCGCGGGCGTCTCAGTGACGACAGCCTCTCGCGCATTGAACAGCCATCCGGATGTCAGCCCGAAAACCAGGGAACTGGTGATGAAGGCTGCGAATCTGGCTGGGTACGGCAGCACGCGTAAAACTCAGAACGAGCCCATCGCCGAAAGCATCGGCCTGGTACAGGTCGATGAGGTGTCGTTGCTATGGGAATACGACCAGCAGCTTCTGCACGGCATCCAGTCCGGCCTGCACGACAGCAAGTACCACCTGTCTTTGGTTTCTCTTCAGCAGCAAAAAGTTGAAGGTGAAAGCTATACACAGTTCTTCAAGCGTCACGGTTTCCGGGGCGTGATCCTCAGGGCCAGCACCAAGTCACGCCAGGTCTGCGAAGCCATCGCCAAAGAGGGCTTCCCTTCGCTGGTCGTCGCTGAACGCTTCGAATCCGAACAGGTGAATTACCTCTGCTGCGACTCTGGCCCGGAATCAGAGCGAGCGATCGACCACCTGATCTACCTCGGTCACCGCCGTATCGCGCTGGTCATCCATCGTCGGGCTGACAGCGACCACCGCGATCGGCAGATGGGTTACGAGCGTGCGTTGAAGAAAAACAATATCGAGATCGATCCATCATTGGTGATACAGATTGTTCCCAATCTCAGTGGCGGGGTTAATGCGATCAATCAGCTCATGAGCCTGCCCGATCCGCCGACCGCCTTATACCTGACGGATCCCGCCGCATCGATCGGTGCGATGTGTCGAGCAGCGGAGATCGGATTGAAGGTGCCCGATGATCTTTCCCTGATCGGATTTGATGACGCGAACAGTCGTAAGTTCATCTATCCGCGTATGACAGCCGTTTGTCAAAGTGCTGAAGAGTTGGGTGAAGAAGCGGCGCGGTGGTTGTGCCGCCGCATCTCCGGGCTCGAAAAAGGCACGATGCATAAATCCATATCAGCGTTCCTGGAAATCAACCAGACGACGGGTGTACCCCGTGAGCATCCACTTCGGATATTACCTAATGGACAACGTATCGACTAACCAGGAGGACTAAGTGATTCATCACAAGGGTGGTGATGAGTTGCAAATCTATGCCGCTGCCCATGAGTATTCTTGTTGTTTGAACTTTTTTGCTTCGCTATTCACTTTCTAATTGGAGGATTGGAATCATGCTTCGCACTCGTTTACTCGCTTCTTGTGCCACTCTGGCAACACTCAGCATGTCTGTCTCGATGGCGTCGGGCACACTCATTGCCCAGTACAACTTTGACGGCAATCTGAATGACTCGTCCGGTTACGTGGACCTGCTGAGCAACCCCACCCCGGATGGTGTCTTCATGGAAGGCACATCCTCTACCGGTTCGACCCCCGGCACCGCGGTGTACACCAATGGCTACGACCAGGCGGCCGGCGGCGCACTATTACTGGACGGCGTCAATGACTGGGTTGACCTGGGTCTGTCAGGCCGGCCCTTCTACGCCACCAATGGCGGCTTGGCTTCAGGCACGCTACTCGCTTGGGTCAGGACGGATTACGCCGGTAACCAGTACCTCATGGGCACGCAGAACACCGGTTCGGCTACCAACTTCACCGCCGGCAACCTCGGGGGCTCATTGGATATCTATCCCCGTGCCGAGAACGGCGACTTTTATCACATCAAGGAAACTGATGGCTTTGGCTCCTCTTTGACTAACAACGCTTGGCACTTGATCGCTTGGTCATGGAATGTGGACATCGATGGGGTGGGATGGATGGCGCCGACCAATTCCTTCGTCTGGATGGACGGCGAAAAGGCAGCCACCTACGGCGCCGACTGGCAGCAGTTGGATAGTTCCGATCCGACAGCCACATGGGAGTTCAACATGGCGCTGGGCGCTCGTGACAACCGCGGCGTCATCCAGGACTTCTGGCATGGTGCGATCGACACGCTGCGTATCTACGATCATCAACTTACCGAAGCCGAACTCGACGCCATCTGGGATGCCGAATCCGCCGCATTGGTCGACCTCTCCGGCGACATCAATAACGACGGCTTCGTCGGCCTCGATGACCTGGACATCGTCCTGAACACATGGAATAACGGCACGCCCCCCTCTGGTGGTTCGCCGTCCATCCCCGAGCCGGCAAGCCTCGCTTTGCTCGCAACCGGTGGCATCGCGCTGCTGCGTCGCCGCATGGCCTGATATTGACAAAAGTGCAATGTCTTTATGGAGCCAGTGGTAACGGTCTGGTTTCTTAAAAGACGGATACGAATCGATTAACACTTTGAACCTTCCCATCCGGCCGTACGCCTGACAGCGTACAGCCGGTTTACGGGCGAGCACTTGGCCGCCCTCTGAACAGATCAATGATCTGGAGCAAGTCGAGTTATCTGTCTGCTTGGAGAAGCATCATGCCCACGAAACGATACGCTGCATTCACACTCATCGAATTACTTGTCGTGATTTCGATTATCGCGCTGCTGGTAGGTATCCTGCTGCCCGCGCTGGGTGCCGCGAGGAAGACAGCTCAGAAGTCCAAATGTCTTAGTAATGTTCGACAGCTCAATACCGCGCTGTTTACTCGGGCTACCGACTTCGAGGGTGATGGTGAAGGCGCTTTTGTTCCTGCCAAGGGTCAAAGCGATGACGATCTGAACCTGATTATCCCCGACTACATCACCGCTTTGGACATTGCGATCTGCCCCAGCACACAGAACATTGTCGATCCCGCGATATCAACTACCTTCATCAAAGGTAAACCGGTCAAGTATTACCAAGACCTCACCAAAACCGCCCCGCAGGGCGCCGATGATGGCACGGGGGGACACAGCTACGAGGTTTGGTCTTACTTTGGTGGTGGAGCGATTTACCCGGACGGCACCAAGATCCCCGGTGACGTTAACGGCTACGCGCCACCCGGAACATTAATTGCTGATGGAAAAAAATCTGTACGTAAGTCAATCCGCAACACCCGCAGTCCCGACCGTGTCAGTGTCATACTCGATGCCTTGAACGCTGGCCAGAATAACTGGCCCAACAAAAAGACCAACCACGGCGAAGATGGCATCAACAGGGGTTACATGGACGGCCACGCCGAATGGATTGCCGCCGGACCCGAGCTGGTCAAGTCTTATCTCGATAGTTACGAAGGCGTGTACCCGAACCTGAGTGGAGCGTTCCTGGTAGAGCAGCTTCCTTCTCTGCAGATATCTTCGGAAAACGGATTTGTGAAGTTCACGTACTAAGTTAAGTGCAATCACTCACAAGTTGTCGTGGATCGGCTGCTTTTAAAATGCGTCATGATTCCGTTTTTAGCCTTGTTTCCGTAAGTGTGCTGTTGGTCTATGTCGTATTGGTCGGGATCTTGGTTGGACAGATCGAAGCATCGGAATCGGTTGCACAAAGATCAGGTGATGTAGCAAAAGATTTGCGTGAAGTGACAATCATCAGTTCGGCGGACGGCTCCCCGCAGCATGCGATGTTCTGGGCCCCACCCGATCCTGATGCTGCGGTGCCGTTATTGGTCTGTCTGCATACGTGGAGCGGTGACTACAAGCAATCGGCCCCGCGCGACGACTTCCTCCATGTCGCGCAGCAACGCGGCTGGGCGTTTATCCACCCGGATTTCCGTGGCCCGAATGTCCAGCCGCAGGCCTGCGCATCCGACCTGGCTGTGGCTGATGTCTTAGATGCGGTTGCATTCGCCAGGCAACAAGTATCGATCGATGATAATCGCATCTATCTGGTCGGCACGTCCGGTGGCGGGCACATGGCGTTGATCATGGCCTGCCGTTCGCCGCAGACATGGGCAGGCGTTTCCGCGTGGGTTCCGATCTCCGACCTGTCCGCCTGGCACACCCAGTGCATGCGCAAGGAAAACACGCAGAAGTACGCTCACAATCTCGAAAAAGTTTGTGGCGGCCCACCCGGAACTTCCGCGCAAATCGATGCTGAATACCGCCATCGCTCTTCTTTGTTCCATCTGCAAAACGCTGTGGGGCTGCCGATTGATATCAATACCGGTATCAACGATGGCCACACCGGCTCCGTGCCTGTCAGTCAGTCTTTGTTGGCTTTCAACGCGCTCGCTCAAGCCAACGGCTATGCGGATCAAGTCATATCCGATAAGACAATCAACGCGCTGTTGGATCAACATGTGCCCGAGCAATTGAAGTACAGCCCGTCGCCACAAGATGGCAGCCGTAAGTACCCGATCCTGTTACGCCGGGTTGCCGGGCCGGTGCGTGTAACGGTATTTGATGGCGGCCATCAACACGACACAAATCCAGCAGTACTTTGGTTAGAGCAACAGCGGTCAACTGATGAACCCATAAAAACACCATGAAGCAATATGGGTTTTATGTAATGCACCCTTTTTTAAAACTTGCCCCTGAAAAAAAGTGTAACTTTCTCCGTCTTGTACTCACCATAGAGTAAAAGTGATCGATCCGGTTGGCGATGCCGTGGGATGAAGGTTTATGCCAGCTTTCTCAATCGCTCCACATCTCTCATAGGCGGTTGCCCGAACTGCCGCTTGTACTCACGGCTGAATTGCGAGGCGTCGTCGTAGCCGACCTTGAATCCCGCTTCGGCAGCGTCGCAGTTGTTACTGAGCATCAGGCGTCTGGCTTCCTGGAGCCGTAACTGCTTCTGGTACTGCAGGGGGCTCATCGCTGTGACTGCCTTGAAGTGTGCGTGAAAACCCGAGAGGCTCATACCCAGTTCCTTCGCCATCGCTTCGACGCGTATTGGTTTGTCGAAGTGGTTCCTGATTTTTTCCACGGCTCGCACCATCCGATGTGCCTGCCCGCCGAATGTCGCCAGATGCCGCATCCTGCTGGATTGTGCGCCAACCAGAAGTCGATAAACGATCTCCCGGTTGATGAGTGGCGAGAGCATGCGGTACACATCCGGTTGATCGATAAGCCGAACCAGGCGCAAGGCAGCATCGAGCAGTTCGGTATCAAGTGTGCTCACATTCACTGCACGTGTGTCACCATCACCACGAGCCGGGACATTGCCGGTTTCAACCATCACCGATGACACCACTGCCGGGTCGAGGTCCAGGCGCAGACCGAGGTACGGATGGTCAGGAGACGCCTCGACCACCTGCGCGATCATGGGTACGCCGACCGTGGCGATCATGTAATTCGCCGCGTCATAACGGTATTTTTCATTCCCCAGTGACAGGGTCTTGGCTCCTTGTGCGATCACACACAGGCACGGATCGTAGAAGCCGTGATGCAGTTCGGTCGGATGAGAAAACCGGCTGAATTGCAGGCTTGGCTGCACCTGCACCGTGCCATCTTGCGGCGAGGCCGAGATCATCCGTTCGACAAGCTCTGCCCGGTCGGCCTGCATCCGCTGTTCAATCTGTTCAAAGGAGCTGTCCATACCGATTATCGTAGCCGGTGTGTGTGCTGCTATGCCACAGGTTTCCCGGGGTTTTGGATGATCGTACAACCAATTTGGGATTTTATTCTATTCGCTTACCTCTTATGGAGCGTATAGTTAAGCAACATGATGAATAACCAGCCAAACATCAGCCGGCGGGACTTCCTGGTCACGGCATCGGCCACCGCTGCTGTCCTGATCACACGCCCCCACATTGCACTCGCGAAGGAGCATCAAATGAAAATTCAACGTTTAGACTCAGTGGATTCCGTAAAGGGCCCGGCAGACTGGTTCACGGGTTCGGTCAGGATCGATCCCCTCGCCGATCCCAAGGCACCCTCAAATGTTTCGATGGCCAACGTCACCTTTGAACCCGGCGCGCGGACCGCATGGCACACGCACCCGCTCGGTCAACACATCATCATTACCTCCGGCCTTGGCTGGGTACAACAGGAAGGCGACGAAATCCAGGTAGTACGCCCCGGCGACGTCGTCTGGTTCCCGCCCGGTGAAATACACTGGCACGGCGCTTCACCCAAGAAAGCCATGACCCACATCGCTATCCAGGAAGCAAAGGACGGCAGTGTCGTTGAATGGATGGAGCATGTCAGCGACGAGCAATACAGCAAGTAATCCGGGCGATCGAACTCTATCTCCTAACCCCAGATAACAATAAAAGGAATCAATCATGATTAGCCAAAATATCAAAGATAAAGTCGTTGTCATTACCGGCGCCAGCAGTGGTCTTGGCGAGGCGACTGCAAGACTGCTTTCTTCAGAAGGCGCAACCGTTGTGCTGGCGGCCCGCAGAGCGGATCGTATCGAAGCCCTGGCGGAAGAACTGAATAAGCAAGGCGGCAAGGCACTGGCCGTGGCGACGGATGTGACCGACCGCCAGCAGGTCAAAGAACTCGTAGACAAGGCGGTTGAAACCTACGGCCGTGTCGATGTTGTTCTCAATAATGCCGGCTTGATGCCGCTGGCGCCGCTTGAGAATCTCAAGATCGACGAGTGGGACCAGATGATCGATGTGAACCTCAAGGGTGTGCTCTATGGCATCGCCGCAGCGCTGCCGCACATGAAGAAACAGAAGAGCGGACACATCATCAACGTCTCATCCGTCTATGGTCACAAACTCGGCCCCGCCGCCACGGTGTATTGTGCGACAAAGCATGCCGTGCGCGCCCTGTCCGAAGGGCTCCGACAAGAGGTGAAGCCCTACAACATCCGAACCACCGTGATCTCGCCGGGTGCGGTTGCAAGCGAACTGCTCGATCATATCAGCGAAAAAGAAGTCCAGGCACAGACCAAGGAATTCGTGAAACAGATCGCTGTCCCGGCTGAAACCTTCGCCCGTATGGTTGCGTTTGCGATCAACGAGCCGGCAGATGTGGATGTGAACGAGATCCTGTTCAGGCCCACCGCGCAGCCGACTTAAGAGCACGCTTGTACAGGACATGATGTGTACCTTTTTCCGACTCTTTATATGCAGCACACATATAAGTCCTCGGGCCCGGTATCTGAAAGGAGTTCATGCGGGCCTCCGCAAACCGGTCCGGGACCGCAAGCGGTGTGCTCATGACCAGCCGACAGGTCGGCGGCGCGATCGCGATCGCAGCGTTCGGCGCACTGCTTGTCAGTGAAGGATTCATTCGCGGGATGCGGATCAGCCTGATCATCGCCGCGGCATTACTGGTCATCACGATGCTCGGAAGTTTCAGGCTCTGCACAGCGCGAAACGAAACAACGATTACATCATAGCGAAAGGTTGAAACATGGCTGGTTGGGATAAACCAGAATTACAAAAGATCGCCGAGACCGACGACCTTCACATCGCGCCGTTCCGCGAGGATGGTAAAACCTACGGCACACTGACGTGGATCTGGTCGGTCCGGGTCGATAATGAACTATACGTGCGCGGCTACAACGGGACGCGCTCCCGCTGGTATCAGGCGGCGATCAATCAGAAAGCGGGCCGGATCACCGCGGCGGGAATGACGAAGGAAGTTGTCTTTGAACCGGTCAGCGGCTCGATCAACGATCGTGTCGATGAGGCCTACAAACAGAAGTACAGCAGCAGCCCTTATCTGCCCCCGATGATCAGCAAGAAGGCGCGAGCCGCAACCGTGCGTATAACGCCGATCGAATCCGGCGCTTGATTTTGTAATCCCCTTTAACATATGACAAGCAAACGAGGATGATACCGTTGCAACGGGAATAACAATGAAGGCATTCGCCCCACGTTTGGTTATGAACCTCGCCTTACTGCTGGCCGGCATGTTTATTTGGAGTTGTGCTGAAAGCGGCGAATCCACGAACGGACAGTCAATACCCGGGGCCGCTCAAGAACAAGCAGAAACCATGAAAATCAAACTCAATGTCGAGGGCGAGATCATCACCGCGACACTTGCCGACAACGAAACCGCCAGGGACTATGCACCCTTGCTCCCCTTGACTTTGACGCTGAAGGATTACGCTTCAACCGAGAAGGTCAGCGACCTGCCCCGGAAGCTATCAACGAAGGGCGCACCATCGGGGATCGATCCTTCAGTCGGCGATATCACGTATTACGCACCATGGGGAAACCTGGCGCTTTTCTACAAAGACTTCGGCTACGCATCGGGGTTGATCAAACTTGCCACGCTCGATTCGGGCGTCGAGGCCTTCAACCGTTCGCAGCCGTTCGAGGTTACGATTGAACTTGTCGAATAATTGAGATCGCTGGAAGTAACAATGTTAAGCGGGGAATATAGCTGAGTCATAACTCACTCGACACGGATGCCGAATACCCCGCCGGCTACATCTTGATTCGCCGAAACGAAACGGACTCGGACCGTATCGACTTTTTGGCCAAACGCGTTGGTCTTACCCGCGATCAGGTCGACGGGGATGGTGTACATCACCTCGAAGAAGTCGCCGGGCTTGTTGTTGGCCAGTGTCTGCGTGGCAAGCTCGCGTTCGTTTGCCGTGATCTTAAAGCTGCGGCCCGAGTCGCCGCCCCAATAGGTCACGATGAGTTTGCCATCCCGCTGCGGCAGCATACGCAGTTGATATGAAAAGTCTCTGCGGTGCCGATAGGTCTTATCGTTGAATACACCCGTGCTGCCGCCCTGAACGTTGTGTGAGGCTTCCGAATCATGATCGCCGATCAGGACGTAGTCGATCGCATTGTCGAGTTGTTGCTGTTGCGCCTGTGCGGCGTGAACACGCTCAAGAAAAACAGGTGACTGATCCGACTGCATCCAGATGGCATAAGAATAGGCTGAGGCGTGTCGATCCGGCATGGGTTGATCCTTGCGATACCAGTGGCCAATATTGGTAAACGGCACCATCCTCACCCGCACAGGTTTACCCGATGACGTGACAAATCCGGCTTCATACGTGGGCCCGATCAGGTCTTCGGGGGTGTCAACTTCGCGAAGTTCGTCCAGGTCCGGCTTGACGCCGAGGTCATCGCCCGCATTAGCCGGTGCGGGGACATTCGGATCGTCCCACCACAACGTGTCGACGGCATAAACCACAGGCCCGCGCGTCAGTGCGTAAGGCGCCGGGGTGTTCGGCGCCGGTTCGTGCATCAATTCACCGCCCGGCAGTGTTCGGATAAGCGTTTTCCATAGCGCATCGGAGCGGACCCGCTTCAGCTTCATCGGGAAGTTGAGCTTCAGCGAGTCGCCGCCTTTCCAGACACGCTTGATATCCAGGTAACTTCCGGGCTTGGTCGTTTGAACCGGCTGTTCGTTCAAACTCACCTCGGGCGATTCGTACCACCCGGGCATGCGCAGCCGGATCGTCATATCATCGGAAGGCGCCGACTTGATACTAATCGCAACCTCTGTGCTTTCGGGGTAGCGTGTGTCCTGCCTGAGCCGGACGCTTTTGTTCGGCGCATAAGTGGTATCAATCGTGGATGCGGCGTATTGATTTACGAAGATGCCGTCTTTATCTTTCCCGTATAAAAATGTCGGCAGCAACGAAACCATCCGGTGACCGCTGGACGTGCAGCGTCAGGGCCGTGGAAGTATCCCTCCGGCTTCACACCGTTCGGTGGCGTGTGGTAGCGGTAGGTATCGCCATCAACGCACAAGCCGACGGCTCGATCGATGTGATCGCCTACGCCAACAACATCAAAGAGCAACAGACTATCCATGCCTGGGTCTGCGATAACGACGGTAAACGCGTCGGCCCGGAGTTCTCTACCAAGAATAAACAAGGCGAAGCATCTAAAACTCTTTCCGCAAAGATCCCGAAAATCGAAGCATGGACCATGGAATCTCCAGCCCTGTACAACCTTGTTGCCGAGCTGAGGCGTGGTGGTGAAACGCTGCACCGTGTGGAAGAACGCTTCGGGTTCCGCACCATTGAAGTGCGCCCGGGTGACGGCCTGTACCTCAACGGCGTGAAGGTCCGCGTCAAAGGAAACAACCGGCACGTGTTCCACCCAGATTACGGCAGAACCTCCAGCAGGCGACTGAGTGAAGAGGCAGTTGAACTGATCAAAGGGTTGAACATGAACGCGCTGCGCATGTCGCACTACCCGCCTGATCAACACCTGCTGGATGTCTACGATGAGCAAGGCTTGCTTGTGATAAATGAACTGACGACCTGGCAACGCCCCTCATACGACACACCGACCGCGGAAAGACTCGTGCGCGAACTGGTCGAATGGGATGTGAACCACCCGAGCATCATCCTTTGGGCCAACGGCAATGAAGGCGGCTGGAACACCGATGTTGATGATGATTACGCGCCCTATGATCCGCAGAAACGTCCGGTGATCCACCCGAGCACGAACTGGGGCGGTGACATCGCTCAAGGCGAGCAGGATTGTTGGCGTGCTTGTTCCAGACACCGAGCATCGTGCCGGCGAGCCTGTTTTTCCAGACAGGTTCGGGGCCGTTGCCTAGCCAGCGCATCGACGAGATAAGGTCTTGCGGGTAGTCAAACGTCAGGCCGATGTTCGCCTGTTCGTCCGTGATATCAAGAGCGTAATCAATACGAAGCCAGCCGTCGGCTCGCATGGTATAGGTCACGAATTGAAGGTTGCCGGCAAACGTTGCGGTGACGAAGAGTTGTTTGCCGTCGGCTTTGTGCGTGACGCTTTTAAGCGTGCCAGTGCCGCCTACGATGCGCGGGCCGTTATTGAGCGAGATGGTTTGGCCGTCTGTGTTGATGGCGGTGATGTACCCGGTGTCTTTGCTGATCGTTATCCTGGTTGATCCTGCGGCCAGGACCAGGCTGTCTTGTTCTTCAGTTACAGTCGCAGCGTCACCCGATTCATCGGGCAGGTTGGCTTTGGCGAACTCCTCTTGAGAGCGGATAGGCCAGGTCCATTGACGAAGCTCGTTGCCTTCCCGGTCGTAAGCACTCAGTCGCAGGGCATCATGCTGATACCATTTCTTCGGCAATGGCAGCTTAATCTCCCCGGTTGCCTGCGGGGCAATACGAGGCGGTGTCAATTCATCCTGATCGCTGACCTTGAACCCGATCGCTGAGGTATCCTGCAGATTGGGGAAGTCTCCAAGTTCCCAGCGCAGCGTACACTGATTGAGCAATGTGAAGTAGTAATCATTCAGAACACGTACCCTGCCGTTCCACTTCGCTGACATGTTTGGTTCGGTTAAAACGAACGGACAATAGATATCGCGAACCGCGTAATAACTCGGTTCATTTTCGTTGTATGGCCCGACCAATCCGTCGGGTGCGTGATTGCCGTCGTTATCGATACGGCCCCTGTCATCGGCGCGGCGCAATCCTTCATCGGCAAAGACCCACAAGAATCTACCAACGCCGAAGGGTGAACTTCGCATCGTGTCCCAGAAGTCCTGAAGCCCGGAGCCATGCCCACCATCGTAGAGTCCGTGCAAGAACTCGGTCGGTATGTAAAGGTTGGGGCCTTCCAACTTCTTCAACATGTCCGCGTAAATCGGGTAGTGCGTGGTATCGAGGGCGGCTTCAACTTTCATGGCCTACACTTCCTCCGTATCTTGCTCGAAGGAAACGTCATTCTCTGTCAGTGACCGGATTCCCGGTGTTTGTTAACAGAAACAGTGACAGGCTACATGTGTTTCAAACAGACCGGATAGGCTGATGGACTGTGACTAAAAACCAATGATAATGCAATCCGAGACAATGCTTGGATCGACGCCCTGAATTGTAGTGTATGTGAACCGATGGACAGGTTCAATACGGTTGCCGTCTGGTTAGTGGCTCTGTTTGTATACGGTCGCGCATCAAAGCCCACTGCTTGCATCTTCAGGTCCCCAAGTCATGCAATGTTTGGATTCATGGCCCAACCTGCGGCAGTGAATGGTAAAGCCCGATAATCCTGTCCATTCAATTGGTTGGTGCGGGATGCGTGTGGGCTGTCGGGTCGCCCGACAGTTGTTGATATGTGTTCAGGCGGCGAGCGACTTCTTTCGACAGTTCATAATCGCCATTACGTTCCGCTAAATCCTTCGCCTTCTGGGCATTTGTTATTGCTTCTGTGTATTTGCCGTTCGCCGCATAAGCCGCTGCAAGTGTGTCCAGAATATTCGGATCGGTATAACCGCTCAGGTCAGCGGCTTGGGTTGCGAGTTTTAGAGCACGTATTTTGTTTTGACTATTACCAGTGTTATCCGTTGCCAGCAGCCACGCCATCTCGTTAATAAGTAAAACCCAGTCAGACCGGACTTTGATCGCACGATGGAAAAACGCGTCGGCATCAGGTGTATCAAGTGTGTTCAGCAGAATCAAAGCGAGCTGCTCTTCAACTTCACCCACCTTCGGATCAACTTCCAAGGCATGCAGGTAGTTTTCAGATGCCCGCTGCGCTTGGCCTAAGCTCAACAGTGTCTTTGATAAGTTAAGCCTGGCTCCGACGAAGTTTGGCTCAAGCTCGACCGTCTGCTCGAAGTAATCCCGAGCTTCTTCAAGATGACCTGCCATAAGCGAAAGGCTGCCCAGGTTGTTCATCGCACGCACCGCGTTTGGTCTCAACTGCAGCACCTGCTCGAAGTTTTTGCGAGCGAGTTCGTTCTCCCCACGGTTCATGTGAATCAATCCCAGGTTGTTGTGCGCCATCCACGCACCTGGATTCTTCGCCAATGTGTCTTGCCAGAGTGTCTCGGCGTCATGCAACGCAAGGCATCGCTGCGAGGATAAAAAAGTACACACGCCCACAACCAACAACGCCAAAACACTTGCCGGCCTCACCATCTTCAGCCGTTGTGCCAACACCGACCCGCCTCCGACCAGTCCAACAGACAGGCCGATGCACGCCAGATAACTGAAGTGATCCGCCACGAACGAAAACAGCATCGGGTACACGTTAAAGAAACCCAACGCCGGCGAGATCGTGATCGCATAAAATGCCGCTACCGCTGCAGGACCCCGACCGATCCTTCGTCTTAGTAACCAGAGCGTGATGAAAGTTACCATCGCCGCGATTGGAAGTAAGTACTGCCACACAGCCCCGGATTCAACCGGCCACTTGGGGTAGATAAAGATCAAAGGCCACGGCCAGACAAACTTCATCGGATAAAACCACAACGCACGTCCCGCGATAAGCCCGCGTTCGACCAACGAATACTCCCACTCACCGCCTTTCGCGCCGACCACGTGCTGCTCCATCAGCACCGTCACAATGGCAAAGCCCAACCCCAGCAGGAGCATCGGCAACACCGCCAGCACTTCCCGCCGGGCAAGCTTTCCATGCTTCCACCAAAGCACGACAAGTAACGCAGCCGGCAAAGTGCAAGTGATCGTCTTGCTCATCAATGCAAACAGGTACAACAGCAAGGCGAGCACGTACAAACCGCCGGCCCGACGTTTATCCGGCTGATCCACACGCGGCAATATCCAACGAAGAAATGCCCACGCCGATGCGACGTAGAACACACCCGACAACACGTTCTTTCGCTCCGTAATCCACGCAACTGACTCGGCCTGCATCGGATGCACCGCAAACACAACCGCCGCCAACCACGCCCCGGGAACATTCAACAAAACCAGCACACGCCAAAGTAAAAGTGAAACGATCACATGCAGCAGGATGTTATTGATGTGATACCCTGCCGGTGCATCACCCCAAAGTTGATACTCCAGCCAGAATGTCGTGTGCGTCAGCGGGTAGTACTGCGGCGTCGCACCGATCTCGGTCCAGACCTGTCCAAGCCCCTCGACCGAGCGGAGCGTAGGATTGTTATAAACGTGGTCATCATCATCCCAGATGTATCCCGCCCGCACCGCCGGCAGGAATGCAACCACCGTCACGGCGATCAACACTATAGCGCGGATCAACTCGGCTCGTGATGTCCAGTTACTCATACGTTCATATGATCGGGATATTGCCCCGCACAGCAACCCGCGCGACTACTTCCGCCGGCTCATCAACATACTCATGAATGCCGTAGAGATAAGCAGCGTGCTCGGTTCGGGGATGGGCAGGGCGAACAGGCCGTACTCCTGCGTCGTGCTGTTCGTGCCGACATAGAGCAAGTGCATGCCGTCAGGGGTGAGGTCGAAGTCGTCGATCTCGCCGATATCTGTCAAGGGGATGGGTTCGCCACCTTCGACCGGTACGGTCCAGAGCCTCTCGCCGCCGACATTCTGCTTATATATGACCCACTTACCATCGGTGGTAAACAGAACCTTATCACCGATCTTTCCGCCGCCCATTGTGCCCAACTGAATCGCCTGGCCGCCGAGGATCGACACGCTGTACAGGTCCTGATTACTGTTATCAGCGCGGAACAGGACAAGGCTGCCGTCCGGGCTGATTAAGGTGCTTTCCATTTTCACGCCGGTGTTTGATGCATTTAAGTCGCTCAGCTTGACCGCGGTCCCGCCTGTGACAGGCACACTGTACAACTCATAGATCAAATCGCTGTCTGAATACGCGCGGAAAACCACGTTGTCACCGGTCGGCGCGACAAAAGCCTCGGAAGTAAACCTGATTGAAGACCCGAGGGAAGCCGTTAATTGGACAGGGATGGTCGCCGCGTCGATGGGTACGCTGTAGAGTTCACTGTTGGCGATGAACACGACTTTGGATCCATCCTGAGTGACTTCGATGCCATGATAGCTCCCGTAACTCCGATCTGTCAGTTGTGTCGGATCGCTTCCACCATCCACAGGTGCTAGGTAGAGATGCTGGCCGCCTATCCCGGCAGGCTGACCCTCGAAGATCACCTGCAAACCGTCCGGTGTGAGGACCATCGGATTGAAGTTGTTACTGATTATCGTCTCGGGGTGTAGCTTGATCTGCTCACCGCTGCCATCGGCTGCTCGTGAATATGTCCCGACGTATAAGTAACTCGAAGTCTCTCTGTTGTTGAATATAACCCGATCGGTGCTGGACGAGTAAAGAATCGGGGAAGTGTGATCAACTTCCGTACCGGGTCCCACGGGATCGCTGATCGGCGCCGGGGGCTGACCACCCAGGAACGGCGCACTGTATATCTGCATATTGTCCGCGTCGGGTGGAGACATGAAAATGACACGCGAATCGTCTGCATTGATCTGCGGGCTGCCTTCATCGATACGCAGCGGGTACGGGCCGTTGATCATGACGGGGGTTCCACCCGAGGTCGGGACGGAATAGATGTCGCCCCTGTTTCCCTGGTCGAAGTAGTATGTACTGACTAGCAAGTACTGGCCGTTGTGAGAAAAACCGTGCAGACTCGCCAGGTCGGGTACTTGATCAGCGATGGGTATGGCCGATGACCCATCGATCGCGCAGTTGTAGATGGCTGGGTCGATGCCACCTCCCCTTGTTATGAACGCCACGTGCGAACCATCTTCGGAACTTCTGAAGTAGCGGACTTCTTGCCCGTCAGCCAGGTCCGGGCTAAGCCGGATACTCGAACCCGCAAACACCGAAGCCGAGGCAACAAACACGGCAGCCAGACCAACAATAGCCGTGCTTTTTGAAAGCGCATGTATTACCGATGACATTTTCAACATTCGTATCTCCTCCGAATGGCAAGCAGCATGTTAAAAGGCAGAAGAAGTATCAAAGTTCCCGGCTCAGGCACAACGCACAACACAAAGCTCGAAAAACCATCAGTGGAAACGGTGATCGTGTTATTGTCCAAATCACGATCCAGTACCGGCAGCAACACAAACGAGCCATCGGGCAACTGATGCTGAATACCCAGCAGCGCCTCGTTGATGTCCGGACCAAGCAGGGCGGGATCGTAGGTAAAGGAAAGGGTGATCGGCCCGGTGAAGGAACCGTCGAAGCCCATATCCCAGAGCTGTGCGGTTTCGCCTGTAAGTGCAAAGTCGATCGCGGCCGCGAGGTCCGGGTCAAGGTCAGCGAACAGTCTACGGAAGAACTCGGCCCTGACTGTGCCCGCAGCATCAACTTGGTCAAAGCGATAGCCGATCCCGCCGATGAAGCCTGCACCGCCCGTGACATTACCAGTGATATTCACACCCGAATCGACTCTAGAGATCGGGACGCCCGCCAGGTAGTACTCTGATTTGACGATGTTCGTCGTGCTGTCATCGATTTTATACACGGCAATTTGGCCGTCGTCGGAAAATTGAATGTCGTCCCAGTAGGGAATGTAGAAGTTTTCCGGGAAAGGATCCGCCATCGGCACGGGTTCGCCGCCTGTTGTTGAAGTGGCGTACAACGTGACTCGACCATCTTCGCCGATGCCTTGGAAGATGACCGCGCCGCCATCCGGCGTGACGAAGTTAAACGGGGCCAGTGCCATATCCGATGGCGTGATAGCCAACGAGGGGCCGCCATCCAGCGCGACGCTATAAAGCCTTCTCTCCTCGCCACCCAAAGGTTGTGCGTCATACACAAGGTGATTGTCTTGTGTAAACCCTAGTGGTCTGGCGTAAGTGCCGGCAGCGATGGATATATTCAGCTTCAGCGGATCACCGCCAAGGATCGGGATAGCAAAGATATCCCTGGTGTTGTTTGAAGCAAGATAACCGTTGATGATGACGGATTGACTGTCAGGTGTTGCGGCGAAGACGCTAAGAATACCGCTGGCTGAGGTCTCCGGCTGAATCTCGACTGCGGGGCTGCTCCCATCCAGCGGCGCTGTGTAGACACCGTCGTTATACAGCATCGTGATGATCCGAGAGCCGTCCGGTGTGAACTTGCTTGATGAGATTCCCAACCCGTTAAATAACTGGAACGGCGGCTGCGAACCGTCCAGCGGAACGGCCCAGTGGTCATACGTGATGAACAGGTTGCCTGACGGATCGAATTGCCCCAAGCTCATGTTAGACCCGAGCCCGGGTGCAATAAGCTGCGGCGTCCCGCCTTCAACCGACACCGAGTAAATACCTTGTTCGCCCTCCTTATACTTGTACATAAGCACTTTGGATGCATCAGGCGTTAACAAGACACTGCTGCGTGTATAGCTGGTGTCCTCGACAAGCACCTGCGGTTGGCCTCCGGTGAGCGCCAGTTTTTTCAATTGATTGTCTTGATTGTAAATCAGCGCGCTGCCGTCCGGCAGTAACGGGGACGAGTCAGGATTGTAGTTGTAGAACGATACGCCCAGATCAATAACTTCACCGCCATCGAACGGGACGGAGTACAAATCCTGATCTGAATTGGATGAGCCGACGACATGAATGTACCGACTGCCGTTCTCCGGCAGGATCGCCGGTGCTGGCCCAATGGTGACACGCTCGCCCGTGGCGAAGTATTGTCGGTACAGACTGCTATTTGCCGTGAGTAGCATCGATTCACCATCGGCCTCGAAGCGTTTCAAGAAGAAACCAGCCCTAACACCAGAATCAAGACGAACACTCGAACCGGCATAAGCCGGCGAACCATAGAACATGGTTCCAAAACACAAAAACCAAAGTAAAAGAAACACGCGGCATAAAAGCGCGGCCTTGAACACATGAAAGAGCGGATGTTGCATTAAACGTTCCTCCGAAAAGTTCCGAGGGTTAACAGCACCAACAGTGAGGCAAACGCCCCCGGCTCAGGCACGACGCCAAGCACAAAGTTTGAAAAGCCGTCGGTGGAAACGGTGATCGTGTTATTGTCCAAATCACGATCAAGTACCTGCAGCAGCTCGAAAGACCCGTCCGCAAACTGGTGATAGATGCCAAGCTCCACTTCCGTGATCTCGGCGCCGAGCAGGTTTTCATCGTAGGTGAATGTCAAGACGACCCGACCATCGAACACGCCTTGCATCGCGAGGTCCCAGTACTGAAGGGTATCGCCGGGCAGGACGAAGCTGGCCGAACCGAGTAGGCCGGTATCCAACTCATCGATTGGCGTCCGGAAGTATTCAGCCTTGAAAACACCTTCTGTTAACACCGCGTCGAATACGTAATCGATCCCGCCGATGAATCCTGCGCCGCCGGTGATGCTGCCTTCAACTGAAGCGCCCTGGTCAACATATGCCAAGGGGATCCCAGCCACATAGGTTTTGTTGTAGTAAACGCTGCTGACAGTCGAATCATCAAGCTCGTAGATAACACGTCGACCGTCGGGCGAAAACTGCAGGTTGGAGTAAAAGGCGGCAGAATAGTTCGAATCATACGCTTCCATGACCGCGACAGGTTCGCCCCCCAGAGCGGACACCGCGTACATATTCCTTATGCCCTGTGGATCATCAGCCTCGAAAAACACAAAGTGCTTATCAGGTGTGACCACGGCGTTGCGCCAGGATGTAAGCTCCATACCGGCAGTCAACTCCGTTGATGGACCGCCACTGGCCGGCACGCTGTATAGCGCCAGCCTCGTCGTGTCGGCAAGGGTTGCGCTATAGACCGCCATGTCGCCGTATCCCATACCATAAACTGTAGTCGTGGTATCGGGTTCCAGCGAAGGGCTGAGCAGAACCGGGTCGCCACCGGCTAGTGGTGTGCGGTAGATGTCTTCCGTCCCGTTGCCGTAGATGTCACCACAGATCACCGCGGACTGACTGTCGGAAGTGATGCCGGCTAATTCAATATGTATTCCAGATGCGACTTCAGGGTGCAGCCTGACCTCCGCCTCGCTGCCATCGATCGGCGCGCTGTAGAGTTCGTACGTGTAGGGATACCCATCTACCAACCTCGTTGTAAAGACAAACCGTGATTGGTCCGGCGCCAGGCTTTCGGGCCCAAGGTCATAAGCGTCGATACTGCCTTCAAACCGATAGCCATTCGTCAAGCTGCCATCAAGTGAATACACACGGGGTTGTTCACCGGTGATATAGAGTGAGCCGTCCGGGCTGAAAAATCCGGCCGTCACCGCAGCAGATGACGTTCCTAAATACTCCGGTTCGCCGTCAGGTAACTCAATGCCGCGAATGGTATAGATATAGTTAGGCCATGAGCCTGTATGAGAATCGTAGTACATCGTGCCGCCGTCGGCGCTGAATGTGATGTTCGTATCTCTGGCAATACCATCCACCATAATGACGGGATCGCCACCCGCGGTCGGCTGAAGCATTAAATCACCATCACGGTAATACACCACACCGCTGCCATCAGGCAGGATCGGAGACTTTGCTGGATTATAATTAAAGAACATACTGTCCAGCTTGACAGGCGTCCCGCCGTTCAAAGAGATCGAATACAGGTCCTGCAACTGATTGTGATTACCCACGGTATAGACGATCTGGTCGCCCGTTCTTGGTACATCATAATCGTAGAGCTCTTTGTCACCATCAATCATGTCGGGCGGGATAACAGGTTCAAGCACGCCGGTGGCAAACGGCAAGCGGGCAATATTACTGCCCGTGTTGATCAAAGCAGAAGACTGATCGTTGGTAAACGCGGTTTTCCCATAACTTCCAAGGTATATGCCGGACCCCGCCCATGCCGATGGACTGAACGCAAAGCATACAAGAATGAATAAACAGACCGTGAAACCCGACCTCATCGAGCGAAGAATCGCAATAACAAGTGCTGATGAATTCAAAATTCCGTCCTCCGTGAAGTTAGTATCAAACACAAACCCGCCGCCAAGCCAATTGCCGGCGGAACGTTGACTTCCCCTGCCCGGATATGTTCGGATTGTCAGCCTGATTGCGGGAACCTTTCGTATAGCTTGCTAATAGCGATCCAACACAAGCTTTCCCCGCGCTCCGATGTGACGGTCACACCCAACAGACGTGACCGGGTCCAGTATAGCATGGTCACCTGAATTTCATACTATTCATTGTTAGAACCTTGTGATACAGGCAAATCCGCTATGCATGCGTCTGTGCTCTGGCTTGCAGATTGCCCAGATTAACATGTTCGGCGGCCATCAACACCAGGCCCGGACGGCATGAATCACATCACGGTGGTGTATCTTGATCGGGATGCCATTGCCATTCCAGGTGCCATTGTGATGAACTCCGCAGATGGTTCACCGTCGTGCGCATGCGGTCCGATCGCGACAGGGGCGTGCGCCCGTATGGTGGTGGATAAGTCGATGTTCGCAGGACGCGGATTTGCGGTGAATCGCAGATTGGCATAGGCAAAAAACCGTGCCGCCATGCACCTCTGCAAGGCTCATCTGAACGGGCAAGCGACCCCTTGATTCGATGCGATACGACGACCTACGCGCTTCGGTCTCACCGGGTTATTCAAAACCATCAACACTCCCAAACTTGCTGACGTGTTCACTAGAGAAGGAAGGTATCGATTCTACTCAGTGTGTACAGATCGTGGCGTTCAGGTACGGACACATGCGACATATCAGATAGCGCTGCAAACAGTATTGGGTGAGTGAAACATACGAGACAATAGTTGTGGGCTGGCACTACTATTCTCACACTGATGAGTCATCCCAAAGTAATGATTACAAGATGACTTCTTCCCACAATCCTAGAGTTACCGAATCATCATCATCGATCAATAACAATTGCAAGCGTTCGGGGTAGTGACGCGTTGCGAGGTGTTGTTGTCGATAGTCAGATGCGATCTGCGGCGAAAGGCTTTGTGATCGGGGCGTATCGGTTATCTGTCGCTTCTGTTGCTGACCATGCTGTTTGTTTTGCTGTTGTTTATGAGGCGAGAGAGTGCTTGCTGCGTTGTATTCTGGCTGGGCAAATGCGGTGGTAAGAATAGCGGATGCCGTTGTAGCCGGTGGTGTGCCTTCGTTCCAGTTGTCTAGTACGAGATCGAGATCATCGAGGCCGACGAAACCGTCGCCGGAGGGGTCGGACCTCTGGTCTGCGGTAGCGTCGGTGTTCCAGTTTTCGAGCACGATGTCCAGATCGTTGAGGCCTACGAAGCCGTCGCTATCGAGATCGCCTTGGACATGGATCGGCGGAAGAAGGGATGCGTTCCAGTTTCCAAGCACGAGGTCGAGGTCTGCGAGGCCTACGAAGCCGTCGGCGGAGATGTCTCCCATGGCAAGGTTGCCGGCTTGAACAGACTGGTTCCAGTTACCAAGCACGATGTCGAGGTCTGCGAGGCCGACGAAGCCGTCGTTGTCAAGATCGCCCAGCAAGACGTGATCGGTGTCTACGTGCAGCAAGTATTCGCCTGAGCCGGCGGTTGCCTGAACTTCGATGGTGTAGAGGCCCGCGATTGTTGCGGTGAAGATCAGGGAAGCGTTATTGCTATCTGCGGCGCTGTTATCGTCGAAAGCAACTTCCAGGCCGTTGGGGTCCAGGACGCGGATAGCCGGATCAAGGTTTTGTCCGGTCGGATTCAAAGCGTTGAGGTATGGGGTTGTTGTTGTAAGCGTTACTTGCTGGCCTACGTTCAGGCCCAAGGTGTATCGGTCGGAGTCCGTTCCGATCGTGTTGCCGCCGCCGCCGATTGTTCTGAATGTATCTTCCGGGTATACCTTTGAGCTAATCAATGCACCGGTATCGGGGTCGTATGTTGCCACGATGTTATCTTCATCGTGATGGACGATGAGTTGGCCGTTGGTGTACGAAAGCCCACGTGTATATCCGTAGGACAAGGTTAAGGTATTGATCAGCGTTCCGGTATAAGCATCGATCTCATAAACCGAAGAATGATCGCCGCCGCCATAATCAGCCCAAAAAACGGAGCCGCGTTCGGGTGCGCCTGTGATCGCAGTCGAGCCGTATGAGGGGGTGGCATTCACCATCCGAGTCATCTCGCCGCTGAGCAGGTCTATAAAGATCATCGTGTCGTCGTTCGTCACAATGACGGCTTCACTGCCAAACACACCGAGCAGGTAGGTAGAGGGCCTCTCGTCGTTGTTTTCGACCGTGAAGGAGTTGATGACTTGTCCGGTGTCAGGGTCCAGCGCATAGATGACGCCGGGGCCGTAGGGTGATCCTTCACTTGCCAAAACCGCTGCGTAAAGAATCCCGTCGGCGTATGCCACGTGGTTTACGCCTGCCGGTATCCCTTCGAGATAGATGGAGCCGATCTGTTCGAGCGTTACGGGGTCCAACTCGAACAGGTTCTGTGTCAGGTAGGGCCAGTCCGCGTCGCCGGCCAAGGCGAACAGGCGGGGATCGCCCGGGTCGCGCAGGTAGCCGAGGGCTGTTGTCGGGCCATTCAATGCAAGCGGGTCGGCATCGAGCAGCGGCGAGACGACATGCGCTACCGCGTCCTTGGTCACACTTAAAAAGTAATCCGCAACATCCAGTGCGGTCACCTTGATCAGATACGTGCCCGTTGCAGGTGCAACCCAATTGCGCAGCAGCGCATCGAAGCCGTCGGCCGAGGTGGGTTGAATCAATACCTGGTTTGTGTCGGCATCGACGAGTTCAAGCAGGAAACTGCCGGGTTCGCTATCGAGCACGACACTGATGGACTGATTGATCTGCAGGTTTAAGGCGTAAGTATCTGCGGGATCGAAGGAGACGCCGGGATAATCCAGGCTAACGATCAACTCGCTCCAGCCGAGGTCGGTAACACCGGAGTTCGGTAATACACGGATGAGAAGTTCGCCGTTATCCAAGCGGTATTCAAGCAGTTCCTGGGTGAGTGTGACGGACTGGGTTAATGGCACGCTGCTGCTGCCGTCGGTCATGAACATGTAGTCGAACGGCTGGGATGCAACTACCACAAGACCGCTGCCGTATCTTCCAACATCTGCCAGGGCGGTGAGGCTAAGCGTTGCGTCGCCGGTCGGTTCAGGCAGACCATCGAAGGTGAAGTAGAGGTTGTTGTATCTGAACACATTGCCGTAGCTTTCAAGCGATGGGGCGATGCGGCCTTGCCCGAAGATATTGGCTACCGATGCGTTTGAATCGGGCAGGTCAACGAATATCGCATCAAGGTCCATCGCCGGGCTGCTGACATGCGTAGCCTGTTGCAGAGCGGCTTCGGGCGAAGCGTTAAGCACGAGGTCCATCCGGTACTTGCTTTGGGTAACGAACGTGTCGCTGCCGACGACCAGATCAACATATCCGGCAGGGCCGGTGTGTACGTACGTCAGCGCCAGCTTATCGTACGGACCGGGTGCGATGGCACTCACGCCGGGTGCGCTCAGGGAAAGCACGGATCCCGGAGCGGTAGGTATGGTGGTCGGGCCGAACGGGCGGAGCATCGCGCCCAGGACCTGCCCGGGTTGCATGTAAACGCGGAACGGGTCCGTGTCATCGGCGTTTGTGAGGACACCGTAATGGCTGTTACTCGTAGCGGCCAAGGAACCAAACGGCGGGACGGCCTGGAACTCGATTGCAGGCGATTGGGTGTTGCGATCGACTTCGAAGTCAACGACAAAGCGTCCGCCTTCAACACCATCACCCGATACGTTCGGCGGGACCGGGCCGTCGGGCGCTTCACCGTCGAGATAGTTGAATGCCAAGTCACTCAAATAATCACTGACGATAAGTTGATACGAGCCTTCTTCCAGCGGCGCAAACTCAAGGGTGAGTGTTGAAGTTACGGGATCGTAGTCATCCGTTACGGCTCTGATTTCGGTGGAGCTGTTCAACGGGGACAGCCAGACCGGGTAGCTGGCATATCCGGGGTCATAGAGCTGCTCATCAAACTGGATTGTGACGGTTAATGGGCCTGGTGTGACCGAGTCGCCCGGCGATATCGAGGAGCTTATGATGCGCGGCGCTACAGAATCAATAGTGAGCGTCGACGTGAACGGCAAGAGCGGCATGTCGCTGAGCGATTGGATTACGCCGCTTGAAAACTCGAACGTGTTAACACCTTCGGTCAAAACCGGCAGATCAAACCTCAACGAGTTCCCATCGATGACTGTGACCGCGATCGCCGGTTGGCCGTTGATTGACAGGTCGGTTGCATCAACAGTATCCAACCGGATCATCTGGTTGAAGTCTATGGTGATTTGTGATGGGGTTGTATTGATGTGACCATTCGCCGGCAGGTTGGCTGAACTGACTTCGAAGGGGTCTGCGTCAGCGCTGCTGCCATCGAGCATCAGGACGTATCCGCCGACGGTTGCATTTTCCGATGAGACGACAAGCGTGTAAGTGCCGGTGAGTGTCGCGGTGTGGTTGATCAGTGCGTTTAATCCGTCGCCGCCCGATCCGCTGGATGCGACGGTGTTTCCTTCCGGATCGATAAGCTCCAGCAGCGTGTCAAGGGTATTGGGGTACGCCGGCGAATCGGCTCCCGGTGTTTCGGTCCACAGGTTCAGGGTATCGCCCGCGATGACTTGAAGTTCGTAGCGATCGGTATCGCCTGATGGGTTAATCGCTGCGACGACTTTGCCGCCGCGATCAAGGTCCAGCACGCTGATATAGCGGGGTTCGGGCAGGTAGTTAGCGTTGAGCGTGGTGATGAGCGTGTATTGGTCGTCCGCTTGCGTGACACGGATGTAGTAAGTGCCATCGGTCGGTGCGATGAATTTGCGGATCGATCCCTTGGCATCAATCCAGTTACTTTCGCCGTAGCTGAAGACCTGGCCCGTTGAATCAAGCAGTTCCAAGGCGTCGGCCTGCGCGCCGCCATCCACCGCCACGCTTAGCAGATCACCCGCGGAAAGGGCAATACTGTAAACATCGGGGAGGGTAGTGGGGGTGACCGGTGGTGTCGTGATACGGATATTGTCGAAGCCGAGCCAGCCGTATGAGCGGTCCCAGTTGTCGAACCGCTGGAACTTGATATAGAAGCTCGAGCCCAATTCGAGCCCTGCGGCGTGCGCGGTTCCCGCCAGCCCCCGTTGGAATCGGTCGTATTCATTCCACTCAGTACCGTGGCCGCTGGGGCCCGACAGGAAAGTGTACCAGTTGACCCCGTCATTGCTGATGGCAATCCCGTCGCCTTCGTAATGGCCGGTAAATTCAGTGGGTAAATCATGGCGGTAGTCTGCCTTCGAGCTGACGTCGAAGGTCAGGTAAGCATCGTCATAGCCCGTCAGGTCGAGTCGCCAGATCGCTTCGCCCAGACGATTAATAAACCCGCCGCCCTCAGTGTCCATGATGAGTGCGTAGGTGCCGTCAGACGCGGGGATGACGTCGGTGACTTCGACGCGGCCACGGTAAGGTTCCCCGGCGGGTCCGGTCGACCAGCCCGTTCCGAGTGTGCCGGACTCGAAGGATTCGAAGATGTCTTCCTTGATCTCCTGCCGACCGCCGATGATGACGGCCTGTTGGATGCCGCCGCCGATATCATGCAACGCGGGTGCGATGTCCTGGGCCGTGCCCAGCGTGTCATTGCTCGTCCCGCCGATTTCCTCCGTTTCATGGACGGCTCCGAACAGGACCTCGCCCGTGTAGACCTTGCGGTGCTCGATGTACTCGTCGTAGAAGGACGGCTCAGGCTGATCCAACGACCGCAGCAGCAGTGTGTATGTCCCGTCCTCGTCGGCGATCAGGTTCTCTAACGCCCCGATGCCATCGTTACTGGTCGCGATCAACCCGCCACCCGGTGCGTATAACTCGAGATCCATCTGCACGAACCCCGGCACGGAGTCGGTCGCGATCGAGAAGGATTGGCCGGCGGTCAGGTCGAACGCGTACCGGTCCTCGTCGCCCAGGAACTCGGACACCCCGGAGAAGCCGCTGCGGTAGGCGAAGCTGCCGAACGAGGAGATCGGCTCGGCGGGTTCCAGTGGTTGTGACAATCCGTCTTCGACACCGAAGTAAACGACGAAGTTACCCTGGACCGCCCCGTTGCCTGTGGGGACGGTTGTCTCCGGGTTTGCTTCGCCATCGAGCCTGTTTCCCGCCAGGTCAGTGAACACATAACCGGAACTCGCCAGTGTGAACCGGTAAACGCCTTCTGTCGTGATGTCATCGTATGTGACTGTCAGCTCGTCAGTGACCGGATCATATACCGCGGCACTCTCATCGAAGTTTGTGCCGTCGTAATTAAGAAAAAGCGCGCCTTCAAGCGTACCATCCGTCGCCCTGACAGGTTCACTGAATTTGACCTTGATCGTGACATCACCCGCCGAGACTACGTCACCTTCCAGTATGGATGATTCAATGATGATGGGCGGGATCGTATCGACCGTAAACTGCAATGAGAAAGCTTCATTGTATGCGCCATGCAGGTTCCGGATAGCGCCGGCGGGGATATTGACGACATAGTCGCCGTCAATCGGGCGAGGCAGGCCGAGCGTAAACGAGATGTCGTTGGTATCCCATACGACATACGCTCTGGTGGGGGTAATATCGTTGATCGACATATCGTCAACCGAAAGGCTGTGTGACAAAACGGGGCTTGACATCGTCAGGCGGTAGGGGTTTAACGAGGGAGAACCGCTATAGATGCGGCCGTCTTCTACAGTCGAGTAAACAACCTCGAACGGATCATCCTGAGCGCCGGTGAAGCCGTCGGCATCAATCGTGTAAACCCCGGTCAGTGTGTTGCTGTTGTCTCTGACGACGAGGGTGTAGTCGCCGGTCATTTCCGCGGTGTGAGAGAGCAGGGCGGTGAGGCCGTAGCGGACGTCGGTCAGCGCACTGGCGACGAATGCGCCGGTGGGGTCATACAGCATCAGGTAAGGCAGCACGACGTCCTGCATGGTGTAGGCGTGGCCCGGCATGGCGGACTCGAATGTCAGCGTGTCGCCCGCGATGGCCGAGACCTTGTAGTAGTCTTGCTGGGCCTGCACATCGATCGCGCCGAACACCGCGCCGGTGCGGCCGATTCTTTGTGCCTGCGAGATGTCGTTGTTGTCGTTTGCTTCGAGCGTGCCGCCAAGCAGGACCGATACCCAGTAATCGTCCGTTGCTTCGGTGATTTCGATGGCGTACTCACCGCCGATCATCGGCTTGAAGTCATAGAAGCCGGCAAGCCCGTCGGAGGATGTGAAGGTGGTGTTGGGGATGTATTCGCCCTGCGGATCGTAGAGCTTGAACCCGATCGGGTTGCCGTCGGTGTTGGTGACCGACAGGCTGACGAACTGATCGGCGTCGAGCGTGACTTTATAGAAGTCGGGCAGAGGGGAGGAGGATGTATTTGCTTGGGAAGCCTCAAGCCGGATGTTATCGAAACGACGGCCAGAGTATGAAGAATAGGCGTAGCTACCAAATTGTTGGAACTTAATTTGAAAGTTCGGACCGGGCGTGATCCCGGCGTCCAAGACTGTTGCCATGAGATCAAGCTCGGCGTACTGCCATTCACCGTTGGGGCTATTGGGTGCGTTTAAGACGGTGTACCAGTTAATGCCGTCTGCGCTGATGGAGACGCCGTCTCCGTTGTACGAGCCCGAGTAGCTTGTGGGCAATAGGTTGGAGCCGTCCGACCACTCGGCGTAATTAAATGAGAGGATGGCAGAATTTGCCCCCGACAGGTCTACGGTCCAGACCACTTCGCTAAGCGTGCCGTAGCTCTGGATGGAATCCAAGACCAATACATAATACCCGTCGGGCGCATCGTAATTGTTCGCGAATCTCACCCGGCCGTTTGAACTTTCGGTAATCGACCAGTTGTCCGGCAGTGTCGCGTCTTCAAACGACTCTGTATAGGTCGTTGTCATCTCGGGATTGGCGTTCGGTACGTATGCGAAGGCGTTGCCGCGTACGGTGGCCAATTGCATGCCTGCGCCGATGTCGCGGAAGTAGGCGTCGAGGCTCTGCGCGTCGGCGACCGTATCATTCGTGGGCCCGCCGATGGATTCGGATTCAATGTATTCGTTCACAAAGACGTTGAGCGAGTACAAACCTTGAGTCGTGCCGTCGGAGCTTATGACAACGGTGTAGTCGCCGTCTTCGGAGACGGTAATGGGCTGGTCCAGGATGGCCTGGCCCGGCGCGGTAGAAGTGGCGGAATAGATCGTGGCGCCGGTCGGATTGATCACGTCGATTGACAGGGAGAGCAAGTTCTCCGGAACGGCTTCGAGCCGAAGCGTCTGGCCGGCCAACAACGCGAACTCGACCTTGTCGACGTCATCCGGTGCGCCGATCTCACCGTTGTGGCTGTCGTGGTAAGCGCCGATGAGCAGGTGGGGGGAAACCGCGGTGGGCGCGAGTTGCGGGACGGGGATATCGTAGGTCACCGAGGTCGTGAGGTATTCCTGAACTTCGCTATAGTCGTCTACCTCGGCTGTCGGTGTAAACTCGATATGCAGATTGCCGTCCGCTGCGATCGCAGCCAGTTTGGCATCGGTAAGGTTACTGAGTGACACACCGAACGGGCCGAGGCCGGTGTAACTGCTTTGAAAGAGGTTGCCGGTCAGGATGCCTTCGATATCGTACGTCAGGTACTCGGCGGCGCCGTTCAAGTCGCCGTAGGCGTAGATAACGATATGGCCTTTGACCGCGTCCGGGTCGATCGGGAAGTCGAACGCGAGGACATTAGGTGAAAAGAGGGTGTCGTACTGGGTCTGATGCACCGTGACTTGCTCATCACCGCTAATGCTGGCGAGCACTTCCGGTTCGGCGGCCACCACCTGTTCGACCACGGCATCATCAACCGTCGAGGCGCTGAGCAATATCCGCGGCTCGAGCGGCTCCAGACCCTGTCGGGGAGGGATCATCCCCGGGGTGTTTTCCGTTTTTTGACGTTGTTTTTCAGAATCAGCAACCCGCCCCGGTCCCGACACTTCATTTCCCCACATGATTAGCCCCGATATTAGACGAATGAGTTAAAGATATGGCTAAGATTGTAGTAAAAAGCGGCCCCAAACTCCAGAAATTAACGTCAAGATTTTTGTAGGCGGGAAGTGTTGTGAGTGGATACGGTTTCGGGGCTGCCCGTTGTAGCGGTACATACACAATACATCAGGATCGCCAGACCATGCGTGCTTTTGTGAAGCCTGCGACGACGATGGCTAGCAGGCATGTCTGTCCGACCGCCCAGATGAAGAGCATCCATGGCGTGTGTGGCAATACAGTGTGCATCAAGGCGTCGATGGTGCTGCTACGGCCGGGCAGCCAGCCCGCTATCGGGTAAAGCAACGGCAAAGCGATGATGGGCTCGATCAGGTTGTGGATACCGACATAGGCCAGCATCGGGTTTTGCCCGTTGAGCACAAATAGTGAAAACAAACGCTTGCAACCGATCACATCAATCCAGATCGTCAGTGCGCCGAGCAGAAGGATCGAGGTTGCCAACGCGATGAAGTAATAGCTCAGCGTGGCGGGTGGGCCTTTAGTAATGCCGACCTCGAACGGGTCTGCGATCAATCCGAGTAGGAGCCAGAGCGAGCCCCAGCCGAAAAGACCTGTAATTAACGGGTGAATTGATTCCCGAGCTTTCCAAATCACCACTGCGCCTAAGCCTATCAACGGCACGACGCCCAGCCATGTGGCCCATGGCGTAATGAGTCTGATTGAACCAAGGTCCAGCAGCACCCGGCCATAGCATTGCATGCCGACTAGTACCACCGCGATGATGCCTGCCATGCATGCGCTAAGCAGGAGATAGGTTTTGCTTCCGATCTTGTTTGTGTCGGGTGCGGGGGTGGTTTGATTCATCGTTCGACAGAGCATGTCACCGACGATTGTGCCGGGGATCACGATGAAGAGGAACTTGTACCAGGTGAAGTCATAGAGCGGGGAGAGGTCCAGCAGGCCCGGCGGGATGCTGTTGTTGGTCAGCTTGTTGATCCAGCTCAGGTCAAGCAGATGGTTGGGCCAATTGACGAAAGGTTTGAGCCAGGGTGCGCTGTTCAGTAGTGTGTTTCGGCTGGGGTCGGTCGCGCTGTACATCGCCATGTCGTGCGCTAGGTAGGGGATGATCAGAAACGCCAAGCGAAGCCAGAGGCGTGTGCGTGAGATGAGCCAGATCAATGATCCGGCGATGGCCATGTGTGCAAGCAGGAGGATGATGATATTGTTCTGCGAGAAGTCGAAGGTTTTGCCGTCGTTTGTTTTGAGGTACGCGAAGAAAAGAATGCACAGCAATACGCCGACGGATCGGATCACCAGCGTTGTGCGCTTGCCTACACGTTTCGGCAATCGCAAAAGTACCGGGAAAAGCAGGGCGAAACCGAGCAGGGCGAGGCCTAAGGATCGTGGCGTTGTCGGGGATTCGATGACGTGCGGAACGATGTGCCGGATGTACACGGCGAACCCGATGAGTGTTATGCCGCGCCAGAGGATGCCTGGCGCGACACGCCGCACCGGGATGCCTTTATCGAGTCGGCGTCCTAACGCCAGGGGGAAAGCTGCGCCCATCGCGAAGAGGAACATGGGGAAGACCCAATCCACCCAGGTAAAACTGGACCACTGCCAGCGGTGGGTATACGGGTTTGACACGGCCTGCCACCCGCCCGATTCATCAAGCAGGAAACGTGGGTAGTACCCGTGGTACATCCAGTTCGGCAGACCTTCGGGGACGCATCCCGACAGGCACATCATCAGGATCGCCAGGCCACGCAAGGCATCGAGCGCTAACACACGTTTGGGTTCAACAGATTCAGCCAAATTGACACACTTCCGTTTGCTGCGAGCGTGTAGCTGTTCTAATCGTTTTGATTCTTGATGGCTGGGTGTTTTCGGCGGTCTACCAACAACTCGACGCGGTCGGCATCGGGGACGTGTAGTTCTACTGTGCCGGCCGGGAGGTCTCGGGATTCTATGACGGACCAGGTGTCGTCAAATTCTGCGATCACACGGTACGTACCGGCTGCCGGGATATCTGCTGTAAAAGCGCCGGGTGAGGTTTGCTTGCACACAACCGGCAGCGGACGCCAGTCGCTTGGGAGCCTTGGATTTGTTGATAATCCGGCTTCAGCATAAAACGCTGTGAGTTGCTGGGGATACTTATCCAGCACGCCGGGGCTGAACCAGAATACGTGGCCCGATGCGCCTGAGTCTTCGATCAGTTCAAGCTCACGCTGGATATCCGACCAGGGATTGAACTTGTCGCCGGAGTTGATCAGCACACCTGCGACCAGCTTATCCAGCATGTCCGGCATCGCATCGATCTGTTGCTGCCAGGTTTTATCGAATGCGTCGTAGTCGTATCGGTAATTCTGCGGCACGAATTCCTGCATCCATCCCTTTTTCGCCCAGGCCGGCCAGTCACAGGCATAATGCTCATGCGACCAGGGATAAACGGCGGGGCTGATCGATACGATCAGGTTCGGCCGTGCTTTTTTAAGTTCCGTGTAAAACTGCTCAGCAAATTCGGTAACCTTCGCCGCTCGCCATGCGACCCATTCGGGATCGTGCATATCGTCGGGTGGCTGAGCGCCGTCGTGCTCTTGTGCGTATACCTTGCGCGTGTACGGGTCGTATCCCATACTCACCGGCCAGGCGATGCGGTCGTCGAGCTGCACGCCGTCCAGGTCATACTTGTCCACCGCTTCCAATATGATTGAAAGCAGGAACTCACGGCATTCGGGGCGCAGCGGATTCATCCACACGAACGGATTCTGATCGGAGACAAGATCGCCATCGTGTGTTGTTGTCATCCATTGCGGATACATTTGCCGGAGGTGGTTGTCCGTATCCTTGTGCGCGGCCATGAACCCGTATTCAAACCAGGCGATGTAGATGAGGCCGTTGCGATGCGCCTGGATGAGCGATTCCTGTAACAGGTCTCTGCCGGGTTTGGCGTGTTGCTCGGGAGTATCAGACGGGTCGGCGGGTATCAGTGCGGGGCGTCGATCAATGCCGATGGTTTGTTGGAGTACTTCGGAGGGGAATTGTGTGTAGCCGTTCTTCCAGCTTTCGACGTAGACCGTGTTGATCCCGATTTCACGCAGGTGTTGCATGGTCCGGGCGGTCTGCTGTGGGGTCGAGATGGCATCGTTGCCGGTCGTGGTCAGCCAGACGCCGCGGATTTGAGCGGGGGTTTTGCTCTGCTGCTGGGCAAGCATGCTGGAAGTGGGCAAAAGGCACATCATGATGCAGATGATAAGGCGTATGGCGTGGCGGGCTTGAGGTTGGTTCATATCCTGGCTCCGGGTAGCCGCCGGGGGCGAGGCTGGGGTATTTATGAATGACAGACGCTTACTATGGGGTCTGGGCCCTGTTGCTTATCTATATAGAAGCGCAACCGGTCAACCCGGGGAGGTGTGCTGTCCGGGTGCATTTTGTTTGTTTCGAGGCCCATATTTTAGCTCTTAAACCCCTTGCACATGGATAATCAGCCGGTAAGATATAATATATGAGCAAATTAAGCCTAGCAATTATAGGGTCTGGCATAATAGCAGGGGCGCACCTGGCTGCTGCTGAAGCTTCGGATCGGTTGACTATCCGTGCCGTGGTCGACCCGGTCGCGGAACGCCGGGATGATTTAGCCAAACGCGCTGGGGCAAAACCATTTGCATCACTGGATGAATTGCTCGCCGATGCTGCGGTTCGTGCAACTGTGGATGCGGTCGTGATCTGCACGCCGCCGTTCGTGCGAGAAGCGTTGGTCGCATCCGCATTGCAGGCGGGTTTGCCGGTGCTGGTTGAAAAACCGCTGGCTAACAGTGTCGATCATGCACAAGTGCTGGTGGACCTTGCTGCGCGACATGCCACGACGCCTACTGCGGTTGCGTTCTGTCATCGCTTCACGCCCGCGGTGCAGGTGATGAAAAAGATGATCGCGGCGGGAGAGATTGGTGCGCTGGTTCGGTTTGAGAATACGTTCGCCTGCTGGCATCCCACGATGCGCGAGCACTGGATGAGCGATCCTGATCTAAGCGGTGGCGGATCGCTGGTTGATACGGGTTGCCACGGATTGGATATCTTCCATTACCTGGTCGGTCCATCCCGGGCGGATGCTGCGGTGATCAGTCATCAATGGCCCGGCCGCGGGGACTCCAACGCCACGCTGCTGATTCACCATGGCAATGCAGCAGGCGGTTCGCCGGTCGCCGGCGTTCTTGCCAGCGGCTGGGCGGAACCCGCACGATTTATTGTTACCGTGGTCGGGACCGACGGTTTGCTTGAGTATGACTTTGACAAACCTGAAGAGCTTCTGTGGTCTCACAGCACGAAACCTGCGCAGACACTTGAGGTACAGACACATGAAGTGCGTTTCCAGCATCAGCTTGAAGCGTTCGCCGACCTGGTTAATGACCCATCAAAACCCACGGCTTTAGCGACCTTCGAGGATGGCTTGGCCGTCTCCCTGACCCTGCAAAGCGCCAACGAGCAGATGGTTGGTGCGAAAAGCACAAGATAAGTAACAGAGGATTGTCATGACAAAGTCAGCACAGTATGTTCGCCAAACCAGCGCGTCGGCACAGCGTGAATTGCAGATTGCCGCCATCGGTATCGATAGTTCGCACCTGCCGGAGTTCAGCAAGCGTATCCGCAAGCTGCGCGACGCCGGGCAAACTTGCTGCCGGGTGACGCAGATGTGGACCGACGGTCTGCACCGCATGCCGGAGGACGAGGTTCAGAAGTGGCGCATGCAGGCGGAGGCGGAAGGCGTCGTGATGACCGAGTCCATGGATGCGCTGCTGGAAGCGGCCGATGGCGTGATGGTGCTTGCGGTCGACGGCAACCGCCACATGGAGCTTGCCGAAGCGGCGCTGAAGCGATCCCTGCCGACCTACATCGATAAGCCGTTGACATGCAATCTGCCGGATGCGCGGAAGATTCTGGAACTGTCGCGCAAGTATGAAGCGCCGTGTTATTCTGCATCGAGCCTGCGTTTTGCGAACGAAGTGAAGGGCCTGGACAAACTCAAACTCGGGAAGCTTGAGGCGATCGATGCCTACGGGCCGGGCGAACTGAATGACGCGATGAAGGGTTTGTTCTTCTACGGCATTCATACGATCGAGATGGTGGATGCGATGTGGGGCGGCGGTGTGAAGCGGGTGCGTTGTGACCAGATGGAAGACCGCGATATCGTGCAGTTGCAGTACATCGACGGGCGGTACGCACACCTGCGTATGGAACGCAAGGGCGCGTACGACTTCGGCGCAACCGTGCACGGCAGCGACGTGATCCATTCGTTCAAGGTCGACTTTGCCCAGATATATGATCGGCTGATCGAGGGGATGACCGGGTTCTTTGAGCGCGGTGAATGCCCGGCCACGCTTGAGCGGCTGGTCGAGGCTGTCGCAATCATCGAGGCGGCGCACACGTCATCGGAGAACGGCGGCGGCTGGGTCGACATACCCGCCCTGGATTGAACGGGTCTGCGCTGACATAAGGGTTACAATCATAACCGCGAGTCTATCGTGCCGGCTCTGGTATCACGCATCACGGCCTGTCGAATCAATCACGAGAGATAGCGGTTTCGCTTCATGAATCAGAGCATTAAAATCCCGGTGCTGATCCTGGGCGGAGGGGCCGGTGGGTTTGCCGCGGCCTTGGCGTTGGCAAGGGAGTCCGTGCGATGTGTGATCGTTGAGCCCACGCCATGGTTGGGTGGGCAACTGACCAGCCAGGCGGTACCGCCTGATGAGAACCCCTGGATTGAAGGTGTCGACGGTGTTGTTTCAGCGACACGCAGCTTCAGACGCTTCCGAGCGCTTGTCCGCGAGTACTACAAGAATAATCGGCGACTGACCAAGCAAGCGCTGCGCGATCCGCATCTCAACCCGGGCGGTGGTTGGGTCAGCCGTTTGTGCTTCGAGCCTCGCGTCGGCCAACAGGTCCTGATGGAGATGATCGAGCATTGGATCGGCTCCGGTCTTATCACGCTATTGATGGGGTGCGAACCGATCGCCGCCGAAGTCGATGGTGATATGGTTCGATCGGTCAAACTTCGAGAGATTGAAAGCGGTGAAGCGTTCGAGATTGAGGCGGGGCTCGTTCTGGAAGCCACCGAGACGGGCGATCTCTATGAACTGGCCGACATCGAGCACAGCATCGGTGCCGAACACCGTGATGTCTTCGGCGAATTGCACGGCCGAGAAGACCGCACCGATCCGATGGACCAGCAGGCAATCACGTGGTGTTTTGCCATGGAGCATCGTCCCGGCGAAAACCATGTCATTGATCAGCCGGCCAACTATGTCTTTTGGCGCAGCTATGTTCCCAAGCTTGATCCGCCGTGGGTGGGGTCCTGGTTTTCCTGGTCGATCAACTGCCATGACCACAAGCAATCGCGCGATTTGTCTTTGATCCCCTGGCCCGATGAGCCGGCGGGGGGGGCGTGGGAGCTATGGCGATATCGGCGGATCGTCGATCGCTCGATCTACGTGGATCAACAGAATGCGCCGCCGGACGTATCGCTGTTCAATTGTGTGCAGATGGATTACTTCCAGAAGCCGCTATTGGGCGTCGACAGGGAGCAACGTAACAAGGCGCTCGAAGAAGCGCGTCAGCAGGCCTTGTGTTTTTTCTACTGGATGCAGACCGAAGCGCCGTGTCATGACGGCGTTGGCGTGGGCTATCCCGGTTTGAAGCTGCGTGGAGAGGAACTGGGGTCGAAGGACGGTTTTGCGATGGCGCCTTACATACGTGAACCACGAAGACTTACCGCACGGACGATGTTGACAGAGGCGCACGTCGGCCATGCGCAGCGTTTTGCCCAAGGCGTCCCGTTGATCGAGGGGATGGAGATGGTCAGTGGCGAGCCTTTCGTCGACAGTATTGGAATTGGGCATTATCCGATCGATCTGCATCCATCGACTGCGATGCGTAACTCGCTATACATCCCTGCTTCGCCGTTCCGAATCCCGCTGGGCGCGTTGCTGCCGGTACGGGTTCGTAACGTCATTGCGGCGGGTAAGGCTCTTGGCGTGAGTCATATCGCCAACGGCTGCACGCGGTTGCACCCGGTGGAGTGGAACATCGGTGAATCGGCCGGGGTGTTGGCTGCGATGTGCGTGCAGGAAAAACTTGAACCCGCAGCGGTCTATGAATCTCCCGAGCGCGTGCGAGCCTTGCAGCAGCGTTTGACTGAAAGCGGTGTGCCATTACGCTGGCCATGGGAGGACGCATGATGCTTCGCCGACACCCATACAGCAAACTGTGCACCATGATGCTCCTGTTCTGTATGGCGGTGCTGGCGGGCTTGGCCGCGTCATGCTCGCAAGATCCTGAGACGAACCAGATCGAGATCGAGCTCTGGACGTTATCACTTCGGCCGACGTTCACTGATTACATGGAGTATGTGATAGACGATTTTGAAGCGGCGCACCCGGGCGTGAAGGTGCGCTGGGTGGATGTGCCTTTTAATGCGGTCAACCGGAAGCTGATAGCCGCAGCAGTTGCCGGACGTGCTCCGGATATCGTGAACTTCTCTGACCTGCAGTATGCGCGTTTTGCATCTCTTGGTGCGACGCGTGACCTAACCGATCTACTGGACTTCGATCCTGAGATGGTGTATCTCGAAGGGACTTTGGCGTCGGCACGAATTGACGGTCAGCTCGGTGCGCTTCCCTGGTATTTGTCTACGCCGATCCAATTTATCAATACCGCTTTGCTCGATGAAGCCGGCTGGGATGTGCAAACGATTGCCGGTGATTGGCAAACGCTGCAAGAGCAGGGGCGTGAATACTACGAGCAGACCGGGCAGTTTCTGTTCACGCAGCCGTTGGCGGTTGAAAGCGAATTGCCGAACATGCTGCTCGCGGATGGCAAGCCGCCATTCATTGAGCGTGATGGCAAGCTGCGTGCCGACCTGACGCGCGATGAAGTCGTGGCCTACATCGATAGCTGGGTTCAGCTATATCATGACGGTGCGTTGCCGCGTGCTGCGGCGACGTCGGGACACGCGCATGTCGTGCAGATGTACCAGGATGGGCAGGTGGCCGTTGGGGTAACCGGCGCCAACTTTCTTTCGCGTGTAGCCGATGCTTCGCCGGATGTCTTTGAGCATACGATCGTCAGGCCTACGGTGTGCGGCAGTCTCGGACGGGCTCAGATCGCGGTGATGTTCCTCAGTGTGACCTCTACCAGCAAGCATCCGAAGGAAGCGGCAGACCTCGCGGCCTGGTTGACGAATCCGGAAAATCAACTGGCGTTCTGCAAACGCGTCAACATCATGCCCAGCACCCCGGCGGTGCTCAGCGATCCACATTTTTCAGCCCCTTCGGGTGATCCGAACAGTCCCGAGTACAAGATTGCGTTGGCGCGGTTCTATTCAGCGCATTCGATGCCGGAAGCGGTTGCGTTTACACCGAGTATCGGGGCCTGGCCTGATTTGCGTCGTGCTTTCAGTGAAGGCATCAAGGCGGCGTTTCTGAACGGCGAAGATACCCGAACGGTACTTGCAAGGATCGAGGCCGAGTGGAACCAGATACTGGACGATAACCTGCCCGCATCGATTGACGCGGTGCCTCGTCCGAATCCGGTCGAGCAACAGACCGATGGTTCAGGCACGGAGGGCACATCATGAATAGTGTCGGGCGACTCAAACAGGCGCTGACGCCGTATCTGTTCCTGTTGCCTGCGCTGAGTGTGCTGGGGGTATTTGTCATCTGGTCGATGGTGCAGGTCGTTTACTATTCTTTCACCCACTTCACCGCGTTCCAGGGGCCGGACCCCGTGGGCGTCGATAATTACAAGCAGCTGGCGGCGGATGGGCGGTTCTGGTTTTGCCTGATAAACAGTTTCCTGTACCTGCTGGTGACGCCGGCGGTGATTGCGTTGAGTCTGCAGGCGGCGCTGGTGGTGCATGCCGGGTTGCGGTACGCCAAGGGGCTGCGTGTGTTGCTGTTTTTGCCGGTCGTGACACCCGCGATCGTGGCGGCGATCGCCTGGCGGCTTTTATTGAATGAAGATAACGGTGTATTGAACAGCATCCTGCAGGCGGTGGGGCTCGAACGGATCGATTGGCTAAGCGCCAAACCCTGGACATTGATCAGCGCGATGTTGGTGACGTTGTGGCGTGGATTCGGCTACTACATGATGATCTTCCTCGCGGGGCTCGTTGCTGTGCCGCGTGAATTGGAAGAAGCCGCAACTATCGACGGGGCCGGACGGGCGGGTGTGTTCTTGCATGTCACGATGCCTGCGCTTCGGCCGCTGCTTACGCTTGTTGTTGTTATCTCCTCGATCTCGGCGCTGAAGGTCTTCGATGAGTTATATGTCACGATACGCGGTGCACCGATCTCGCACCAGACAGCGGTTCCGTTGATCTACGACACCGCATTCGAGCGTGCGGATTACGGTTACGCCAGCGCGATCGGCGTCGTGTTGTTTGTTGTCGTGCTTTTGTTCACGCTGATCCAGTTGAAACTGACGGGGGAGGAATCATGAACCGTCGGCCCGCCTGGCTCAGTGTGCTTTATTACCTGCTGGCATTATTGCTTGTAGTTGTCGCGATCGGTCCATGTATCTGGCTGTTTGCGGTGGCGTTGTCGACGACCGATGTACCGATCAACCGTCTGCCCACACCCGGTGACCTGACGCTCGCCAACTTCAGTGGCGTATGGACGGAAGGGGGGCTGGGGCAGGCATTGATCAACTCTATCCTGGTGACTGTCAGCCAGGCATTGCTGAATGTATTGCTCGCGGCATTGGCGGCGTATCCGCTGGCGCGGATGAAGTTTCGCGGACGATCGCTGATCTTCGTGTTGATCCTCTCGACGTTGATGGTGCCTGAGCAGGTGATTGTCGTGCCATTGTTCCGGACGGTGGTGTCGATGGGGCTGTACGACACGCTGATCGCGGTCGTGCTGCCGTTCAGCGTGACAGCGTTCGGGATCTTTCTGTGTCGGCAGGCGTTTATGTCGATCCCGCTATCACTGGAAGAAGCAGCGCGGATCGACGGCGCGGGGGTGTTGCGTATCTGGTGGCACGTCATGCTGCCGCTGGCGCGACCGGCACTAGCGACGCTGGCGGTGTTCAGCGTGATCGGGGCGTGGTCGAATCTGCTCTGGCCGTTGATCGTGTTGCAGGAGCAGCACAACTTCACGCTGCCGGTAGCCATCAATCAACTGATGGGCGTGTTCGCGACGAATATCCGCTACGCCTATGCCGGTTCCGTGCTGGCGATAATCCCCGTGCTGGCGTTTTACCTGCTGGCACAGCGTTGGCTGATCCGCGGCCTGCTGGCGGGGGCGGTAAAGGGCTAGGCCATCTGGTGTAAAGCCGATGGATACAAGAAAATGCCAGTTCGTGTATAAATACAGGTTTAGAAGCGTTTAACCAGGCGCTGGATGGGGTGTTAGTGGTTTATGGCCCATGACGAGAAACAGATCGAGCCGGTCGCGGCCAAGCAGGGAGAGCCTCTGTACGAATCGGTCAGTAAAGCGATCATGCGCGCCATCGACGAGGGTCTCTTTGCTCCGGGTAAACGCATGCCTACCACCGAAGAACTGAGCCAGCAGTTATCCGTATCGCTGGTCACGACCCACCGGGCCATGCAGGAACTGGTGGCGGTCGGTGTGCTTAAGCGTGTCCGTGGGATGGGCACATTCGTTGTCGAAAATCACCGCGAGATGCGTCCCCGGATCCAGGTTGGCGTTATCTCACACGCCGAAGCGTCGATGGGCGATTACTACCACGGCCGCGTGCTCGACGGTATGCGTCAGGCAGCGATTGAGCACCGCGTCGATCTGACGCTGATGGATTACAGCCAGGAACCGCGGACAGGTGTTAATGGGTATATCCTGATCAATCCGGTGGAGAAGGAACTGGATCGCGTGGCGGCTTACGCGCTGGAAGAATCGCCCATGATCGTGGTCGGCGCGTTGTCGCATCGGATCGAGGTGCCGTCGATTGATACGGATAATGTGCGTTTAGCCACGAACGCCGTCGAACATCTGTACAAGTTGGGGCACCGAAAGATTGGATATGTCGGTGGCGGTTCGCAACTGGGTGACAGCCGCGATCGCCGTCGGGGATTCGTGCAGGCTTGTGAAGTATTGAGCATTTCAGAACGCGATCGGCCGATTCTTGATGCCCCGGGTTATCGATTACAGCCGGATGAAGCCCTGAAGTTCAATCGGATGGTCAACGATCACAACCTGACCGCGGTATTTGCGGGTGGTTATTACCTGGCGTTGGATGTTTATAAAGCGGCTTCGACGATGGGCCTGCGGATCCCGGAGGACCTGACGGTTGTCGGTGTGGATGATCCCTCGAGCGCATCGCGGCTGCAGCCGCCGCTGACCACGTTCCGCCAGCCCTTGATCGCGATGGGGCACGCCGCCGTGGCCACAATCCGCCGGCTGTGCGATCAGCCCGGCACGCAGACGCACAGCGAATCGCTGCAAGCCGAATTAATCATCCGGGAATCATCAGGCACGCCGAAGTGATGGTTTCCCGGCCGATTCTCTGCTTTCACTCATACTGGATAACTAAGCCGTCTCTGTGAGTGGTCTCACGTTGCAAGAAATAATGAGGTCAATAGCCGTTTAAACACGCCTCAGAACGATCTTATATAAGTGCAAACAATTTTTAGGCTATATCTTGTAATATATTCAGGTAGTAGTTATATTGTGTTCGTGCCTCAGGATCTATTAGTTGTAGGCACGTAGTCGTGTGTTTGATGTGTCGGCAAATGCGTTCAGCAACCAATACTTCAATTGTTTCAATTCACGAAGAGGGAGAAAGACATGAGACTGAAAATGAGAATGGTTCAAGGTATCTCGGGTTTGGCCATGATCGGGGCGTTGTGTGTTTGCTCCGTTGATGCCGGCCTGATTGCGAAAGATTCTTATGTGATCGGTCCGAATGATTACAGCACCGGCGGGTTGAATGGACAAAGTGGTGTGTCTGAGATCGGCTTCACGGGAAGTTGGGCTGTCAGCAGCGCTAACCTTGGCGCCGACACTATCTCGTTGAATGGCGACACAAGCGGCAAAGGCAAGTTCATCGCTTCGACCGCATTTTCAGATTACGACCGAAGCGCTGAGCGCATGCTCGCGCCGTATGCCGCCCCGGCTAACAACACGTTCTACATGAGCCACCTCGTCAACGCGGGTGGATTGGCGCCGGGCGGCGATGATGAAGCGGATGCCCATGCTTTTGTGGGTTTTGGCAGCTTCACGGATGGCGCCCGTCTGCGTGGCACCGCCAACTACCTGCTGGGTGCTTTCGTGGGGTATGTACCCAGCGCCACGGTCCCCGGCAGTGTTGATCTTGTCATCCGATCGCGGACCGGTGTCAGCAGCGTGTCTGATGTATTGCTTGTCGCCGATGCGGCGAACGTGACTTACCAGGTCGTCATGGCGCTTGAATTCAATAATCCCGGCGACGAAATCCGCTACTGGGTTGATCCGACCGACTTCGGCAACGGGGAAGCGGGACTCACGGCCTCTGCCGCCATCTCCGGCAGCATCGCGGGTTATCAACTCGGCGCGGTTACCGATATGGACCGTCTCAATGTGGAGACATGGGGCTTCGATCACTCGTTCTTCTGGGACGAATCGATCCTGGCCGATGATGTGGCGAGTGTACCCGAGCCGGTTTCGGCCATGCTGCTGAGCCTTGGCGCCCTGGCCATGCTGCGTCGTCGTTGAGTAAAAAGTAATGGGCAGTGATGCCCGGTTAAGACCACGCGTCCCGTGGCCCAAACGCTTCGGGACGCTTTAGAAAACGGACACCGTATGACAGATTCAGCCGAATGGCGGCTTAATTGAATCAGGCGACCTAGAACTTCGCAATTTCACTTGGGAGACTCATCAGATGCACGCCTTGACATTCATTCGCCCCGCGACACTAACCCTCGCGCTTGCCGGTCTGACCCTTTCTGCGCACAGTGCCAACGCCGCATTGGTTGCCGCGGATAGTTTCCTGGATGGCGGCAGCGCCCCGGACACGGCGGCTGGGCAGTACCAGACCGACGGTTTCGGGGGCTTGGGCACGACTATTCGCACACAAGACCCGACCGTTCTCGGCTTCGTCAATCCCTGGGGCGGGACCAGCAACACCGGGATCGGCTGGTACTCGACCGGCAACATCCTCACACGCGCAACCGGCCTGGACCTGGGCTACGGTTTTGAACAACCCGGTTCCATCGGCTACCTCAACACTCCCAATGACTTTCTCGTCCGATTTATCCAACGTGAACTGGACACTCCGTCGATCGACCCGACGAGCACTTGGTACATGTCGGCGATCGTCAATCCGGGGGGGGACCTGGGCGACGGACGGCAGGGCTTCCTCTACGCCGGCTTCACCAATGACCTGACCGACGGGCGGTTGTATCGTGATCCGGATGATGATCCGGGCAACATCGGCAACCTTTTCGGCGCTGTTGTGGGTTTTGAGAAAGACTCGGCGAATAACGAAATGGACCTTGTCCTGCGTCACCGCCAGGATATCGGCGGCAGTATCGAACCGGCCAGTAATGTGTTGATCGATGGCGTTGTCGACCAGACCAGTTACGCCGTGTTCTTAAAGATTGATGCGGTCGCCGGTGGTGTCGACTCGATCAAGTACTGGGTGAATCCTGCCGGCGTCAGCGAAGCCGAATGGGACGTCACGAACGACGCCAGCGGGACGCTGTCGAGCTACGGTTTTAATTCCGATGCCGGCAGTTGGAACGCGCTGGACCTGGATATGAATCGTGCGGTTATCGCAACAGGCAACTGGAACGGCTCGATGAGTGTTGATGAGTTGCGTCTGGCCACGACCTTTGAGGACCTTTTGGGATTGTCCGCCGAACTTGACGGCGATCTGAACAGCGATGGTTTTGTCGGCTTGGATGACCTGGACATCATCCTCAACAATTGGAACCAGAATGTTGTGCCGGGTGATCTGCTTTCGGGTGATCCGAGCAACGATGGCTTCGTCGGGCTGGACGACCTGGACATCATTTTGAACAACTGGAACGCCGGCACACCACCCACGGCAGGCATCGTGCCGGAACCGACGACCCTGGCACTGGCCGGCCTCAGCGCAATGGCATTACTCCGCCGACGCAAATAAAACCCGCTGCCTGTCAGGGGCTTAACCGCCGCTGACAGTTTTATATGACACTCCATTGGGGATGAACTGAAACCACTGTTACCACTCTCCAGGACAGGACAGACGCAATGCGCACCAACCCAGTCGCGGCAAAGGGATTTACGCTCATCGAATTGCTCGTGGTGATCTCGATCATCGCTCTGCTGGTCGGTATCCTGCTGCCGGCGCTAGGTGCGGCTCGCAAGACGGCCCAACGCGTGCAGTGTGCATCACGCATGCGTCAACTTAATCTTGCTCTGATCAACTATGCGGAAGCTAATAATGGTGAGTTCGCGCCGAATGAGAATTGGGGAGAGATGACATCCTCTGGATTGAAGTTCTATCAAATGTACTGGTACAATGTAGAGCAACTCAGCCCTTACCTGCCCGGCATTCTTGAAGCCGGTGGTACTGATACTATTGGCGGCGGGGTTCTGGCTTGTCCGGCTGATGATGATGATGTTGCCCGTAGTTACGCGGTGAATATCTATTCCGGATCACGTAAACACGTTGAGCCTTACTGGACACTCAATAGCGTAAAACGCACCAGCAAGATATTGTTAGCCACGGAAAGCTGGGCTTACCAGCTTGATCCCAATAACCTGTACTTCACTGATTCTGAGGTTGGTGGCTACCCATCCCCATTTGATCCAGCTCAATGGTTTGGGTTCAATGGCAGCACCAATCCAGCCAAGCCCGGCCTTACTAACAAGTACGGCAACGCCACAAGCATGATCCGTTATAACTTACATGCCGGCGCCAGCAGCGTAGATTTCGACGGCACCGCAAATATGTCCTACCTGGACGGCCATGTCGCAAATAAAAGTCCAAACGAATTGGTTAACACGACAACCGGCCAGAGCACGTATGACACGCTCTGGTCCGAGGTCGATGAGAAGTTCGGTGTTACTTCGAACTAGAAGGGTGTGGACGCAGGCGGAACACCGATTTTGTGAACTTATTATCCGCAATCTCAAGTGAATGTAGTATGTACCGATTGTTGCGGCCGTTCATGCTTGTGCTGACTTCTCTGTGTATGGTTGCGCCATCTCATGCCGCCTCGCCCGAGGTCCGAGCCACACTCCTGACGACGACCGGTCCGGACCATATTTCCTCAGGCTACAACACCGCGCAGACCATGAACCGACTACGCGACGTCGGGTTGAACACCGTCTATGTTGAGACCTGGAAGAACGGTTATACCCAGTTCCCCAGCCAAACCCTGGAGAACCTCATCGGCTATGACCGTTCCCCGTTCCTGGGTACGCGTGACCTTGTTGCCGAAACCCTGCTTGAAGCACATCGCAACGAACTGAATTACATCGGCTGGTTCGAATACGGGCTGGCCAGCCAGTACATCGGCTCCGGCGGGACACCCAGCAACCCTATCTCTCAATACATGATGAGCAACGGTTGGCTGCTTCAGGATAAGAACGGCAACTATGCCAACGCATCCAATGGCTTTGCCTGGATGAATCCGGCTGTCCCCGAGGTCAGGCAGTTCCTGGTCGACATGACGGTCGAGATGGTTGAGCATTATGATCTGGATGGCGTGATGCACGATGATAGGTTGGCCTGGCCTAAAGACTTCGGCTGGGACCAGACCACCAAGGACACCTACTTTCAAGAGACAGGCAACGTGCTGAGTAATAATCCCAGCACGTATCAACTGAATCTCTTCAACAACTGGCGACAAGATAAAGTTCAACTACTCGCACAAGAGCTTTACGACGGGGTCAAGGCGGTACGGCCCGATATCGTGTTTTCGGTGAGCCCCGCTGTCACGCCTTGGGCGACCAGCAACTATATGGCCGACTGGCCCGGCTGGGTCGATGCCGGGATATTTGATGAGTATGCGCCGCAGGTCTATCGGGACAACTACAACTCGTATCTCAATGAGATGCCCAATCAGATCGCCGCGATGCAGCCTGATGAGATGGATAAGCTCGTTCCCGCGCTGCGTTCGGTGGGGTCCGGCAATGCGACGCCTTATGCCGATCTTGAATTGATGATCGAACATACACGCAACATCGGCGCCGCCGGTCATGCGATCTGGTACAGCCAGGGCGTGTTGGACCTCTACGAATCCGAACTCACCAGCTTCTACGATGTCGCCAATCAGGGGCACGCGGAGAGTCCCATGTTTGAGTCTGGCCACCGACCTGCGCCGCTAAGTGGTTCTTACCTGGGAGCGGGTGTTTGGGAATTTGATGTTCCATCAACCGCTGGATATCAAGTCATCGGCAAAGTGACGGGGGGTGAATGGGAATCGATCGATAGTTTTATCATGCCTGAAGGGCTTAATCAGTTATTCCTGCCGGGATACATAGTCGTTGAGGTGTTGGTAGACCATCGCCCGGATTTACAGATTAAAGGCGATCTTGACGGCGACGGCTTCGTCGGCCTCAACGACCTGGACATCATCCTGAATAACTGGAACCAGACGATCCCGCCGGGTAATCCGCTGGCTGATCCGAGCGGTGACGGCTATGTCGGCCTGAAAGATTTGGACATCGTGCTTAACAATTGGAATGCCGGGACGCCGCCGGCGGGATCGGCAACGGTACCTGAGCCGATGTCGCTGCTGGTATTCACATTGTGTGCGGTGTCACAGATAACAACCAGAAGACGATAAATAGCCTGTATTCCATGATGACGATGATGACGCGGGGCCGGACATGAGACAGTGTTCGGCCCTGCTGTATTGATATCGCGCTAATGGCGGCGCAGATACAACGTGAGTGCTGATCCGAGCAAGATAATGCTTGCTGGTTCAGGTATATAGTCTGGTGTATGCGGTGGGGTGCCGCTGTTCCAGTGATTGAGCACGATGTCCAGGTCATCCAGACCGACGAATCCGTCACCGGTCGGGTCTGCTGACGGATCGCCGGGTGGTACGGCTTTGTTCCAGTTCGTCAGGATGATGTCCAGGTCCGACAGACCGACGAAGCCATCGTTATCCAGGTCGCCGACCAGGTCTTCGATGACTTGTCCCAGCAGTTGTAGTGTGAGTATCTGGCCGGCTTCGCCGGGGACATCCTCATCGGACAGATGCAAGGTATAGGTTGCCGAGTATGAACCGGCCGTGCCTGTGTTAAAGCTGGCTATAAACCCGCGTGAATCCCCCGCTGCCAGGTTGCTGAATAAGGCAGGGTTGCAGACGAGTACACCGGTATCACCTTGTCTCGCGATCATGTCGAGGTCGAGAGCAGAAGTAAAGAGCGCGGTCTGCTCTAGGTTAAACAGATCGAATTCGCTGGAGATGACACCGCCGGTAGTCAGTGTGCCGAAGTCGATCGTCAGCGTATTCAGATCCGAGTCGGAGGCAAATGAAGCATTGGCGTGATCGAGGATGGTGCTGCTGACGCCCTTAAGGTAGCTGCCATTTGCCACAGCCTGGCTGTTGCTTGATGCGTTGACTTGTCCGTTCCTTGGTCCCACAACAGACGTGTTAAGCATTAAGTCATAGACATCTCCGGCAACAAGTGCATCAACACTGCCAGACCCGCCACCGCTCAGCAGCCCCAGCGTGGTGATCGTGTAGTCGAGTTCGTCGGCACCGTTGGAAGCCACGACCGGGGCGGTGTTTGCTACGGTAGCCGCTACACTGACAACCGAGTTAATCATCACCCGCTGTGGAACAGGGGCCACCGTGACCTGCATCCGTGCAGGGAGTTGATAATCAGCCACGACGGGTAAGTGATCGCTGACATGCGCCAGGTCATCTAGCTGTGCCTGTGTTAACGGATAGGTATTGAGAACGGAATTGACCGGGAGGTTGTATGTCGTGCCGTTGTTGCCGAACGCGTGGTACGAGCCATCGATGTAGCTCAGTCCTTCATCGTCCAGCAACTCACTGGTTACCAATTGGAAGTCAAGCCGATCGTCCATGCCGCCGGAGGATAAGTCGTCGCTGCCGTCGTGCGGGCTCTGTGTGTGGATCGGCGCGAATCCAAAGTTATTGTGCCAAGTGCCGGGTGAGTCGATCGGATCGAACGCTTGTCCATTGCCTGGGCTCAGCAATATCTGGTAGCTATCCTCACTGCTGGATTGGATGTTGTAATCACCCACGTAGATGATGTGTTTGCCTTGGCCCAGCGCGTCGGCGTCGGCTCGGATGGTTTCGGCTTCGTATGCCCGGCGTACCTGGCTGGCTTCGTCCGTGCTTGCCTTGTAATGGCTGTTATAAACATAGAAGTCCGCCGAGCTGGAGTAACCGACAGGGCGGAACTTGTAGCGCATGGGTTGCCTGGCGGACGTGGAGCCGCTTGCGGTGCCGAAGGCGTGCTCTTCGAGCAGTGTCACCGTGTTGGTGTTATAGACGATACCGGTGTGAAGTTTCGCGGTTACGTCATTGAGTACATAGCCGCGTGCGTAAGTCCCCGGGCCATAGATCGCGTTTAGCATGTTCACAAAGATCTGCGTGGTAGTCGCGATATCGTCCTGCTCCTGCAGCGCGAGGATATCGATTGGCTTTGCGATCCCACCGGTTGATTCGTCGCCGATAGCCTCAAGCACGACCTCCATCCCGGTGCGTGGGATAGCGGTATTTCCTTCGATGCCGGTTGCGTTGGCGGTGTTATACGTGACTACTCGGATCTGACCGTGTGCGTATTCGGCGTTGCAGCAGCAGAACAAGAAAACTAAGAATAACAGGCCCAGTTGTCTGCAAGACATCGTGAACATCCTTTCCCCGCTCATATAAGAAAATCATGCCTTTGGTTTTAACCGCCACATGGTGGCAAGCAACACGATCGTGACAATGGCGCTGGCAAGGATCGTGTACATGACGATCAGCCAGGCGGTGTGCAAGGAATAAACCTCGGAGAAGTAATCCACCATCCAGCCGAAGCCCTTGGCTTGTACGGTCCGGCCGATATAGCCGAACAGACCGATGAAACCCGCGGCACATCCGATCGCCTTCTTGGAGGTCAGGTCCAGTGCGGCGATTGTGATCAGGTTGATGACCGGATAGATAAAACAACCGATCACGGCGAGCATGCACATATCAAGCCAGAGATAACCGGGCGGGGTCAGAGCAATTACGGCGAAAGCGACCGCGATCGGCAGCATACACAACGTCCCGACCATCCCGCGTCGGCCGCTGAGTTTGTCGGAGACCCACCCGAAGAAAATCGTTGAAGGGATACCGCCGAACTCAATCACGAGAACGGCGAAGCCACCGCCGTGCAGTGTTGCATCCTTGATCTCTCGCAGATACATCGGCCCCCAGTCGAGCATGCTGTAACGCACGATATAAGCAAAGAAGTTGGCGATCGCCAGCATCCAGACATACTTATTGGTCAGCACGACATCGAGAAGCAGCTCTTTGGTGCCGAGTTCTTCTTCGTGCAGGCCGTGCTCGAGTTCATCTTCGGTGTAATCGTTTTTGTACTCTTCGATTGGCGGGAGGCCCACGGATTGAGGCGTGTCACGGAGGCGCCAGAACAAATAGAGTGCGCCAACCAATGTGATAGCACCGGGGAAGTAGAACGCGGCCTGCCAACCGAAGTGCCCCGCGGCATACGCAGCGAGGATGCCGGCGATACCGCCGCCTAGGTTGTGCGAGGTATTCCATGTGCTGAAGAAAACACCACGTTCGCGGGCGCTGAACCAGTGTCCCATGGATCGGCCGCATGGGGGCCAGCCCATGCCCTGGAAGAATCCGTTCATCGACCACAACGCCATGTGCAGGTAATAGTTCGCAACGCCGCCGAACATGAAGTTGCATATGGCCGTCAACAACAGACCCAGCGCCATGAACTTGCGGGGATCGCTTCGGTCTGAAATCGATCCCATGATGAACTTGCCGACCCCGTAGGAGATCGCGGTGACCGCCAGGATGCTGCCGATCATCGAATGGTCGTAGTGCAGCGCCCCCTCTATCTCCTTGGCGACAGGAGAGAGGTTGTTGCGGACCAGGTAGAACATGGCATAGCCGAGGAAGGTCGACTCCATGATCTGCCAGCGATAACGGGGGTATAGCCGTTTGACCTGATCGTCAGGAAGTCTGGGGGCATGCGGTGCGGGGGACAGGAATTTGAAGGTGCCTTTGGCCATTCGTTTGTACCGTCCAGTCCATCATTGGTTGTAATGAGCGGGGCGTTGATCAGCCACGCGGGATCGCTATTCCATACGTCAGCGGACCACGTCTTCAATGTAGACTGCGGTAGCTTTCGGATCATCCGTGATGATCCCGTCGACCTCCATTAACACGGCGCCACTGATATCTTCCGGGTTATTCAGTGTCCAGGTATAGACTTTCATATCGTTTTGCCGTGCCGCCCGTACAAAGGATTCGGTCAGGTGGCTCCAGTTCAGTGAGAATCCACTGAAACCTAACTGCTTCATATCGTCGAAGAATATATCATCGCCGGTGTATTCGGCCGGCAGTTGGCTGTGCAACAGGATCATCTTCGCATCCGGCAGGTAGGGCTTGATGGATGTGGCATGTTCGATCTGCCAAGGCGCGACAACAACCTGGTCCTCGGGGAAGCCTGCTTCGGACAAGGCTTTTGCGATATCATCGCCCTTCACGAGAGTCTTTAAATCAAGCATGATGATGGTCTGCCCCTTACAGACCTTTGCGACCTCGGCAAATGTTGGGACCGGCTCGCCCGTGTATTGTGTACCTTTCCAAGTACCCGCATCGAGCGTTTTCAATTCGTCAAGTGTTTTAGCTTTGACTTCACCTGTGCCATCGGTTGTCCGATCCAGCGTCTTATCATGCATGAGAATAATCACGCCGTCCTTGCTGTACTGGAGGTCCATCTCGACCATAGGTGCTTTGGCTTCGATTGCTTGTTTATAAGAAACGAGCGTGTTTTCAGGGGCGAATCGGTTGTTGCCTCGGTGTGCAACGACTATTGAACGTTCTTTCATGTCGGCGCCTTGAAGTGCAGTGCGGTAATGTTTCAGGATGCGATCCGCGGTTAATGTATGGTTGTAAACAGCGACCTCATCCAGATATCCTTGGAAGTAACGACTGTCAATCCGGCCAAGGCGACCGATCGTGACGCCGGCGGATTCACCACCCGTGGGATTGTTGTTATTCGTCGCATAGCTGATCGGCTCACCCGAGGGGAAGCCGTTGATGTAATACTGAACGGTGCGTGCATCGGCATCTCGCACGACGGCGATGTGATACCAGCGATTGAAGTGGACCGTTGCCTGTGAAGGCATCCGGACATTTGTGCCTTGGCCGTACTCATGACCGAGTACGATCTGGGGGCGTGGGTACTTTTGCTCTTTTTGCTTCTGATCATAGCGCAAAACAACTTCGTAAAGCACATTATCCGATGCACTATCGCCCGGTTTAGCCCAGCAGATGATAGCTTGATCCTCGACATTGCTGTTGGTTACGTATTGCCACCATTCAATCGTCAGATCACCACGGATCATAAGAGATTCCGGCGAGCCGAGATCAATGTAGCTGTCCGCATCGGCTCCGTGGAACGCTGCCGCGTTACCCAGCGCCTTTGTTGCGCTGGGGATTCCAAGCGTCACCATGTTGTACGAGCCTTGGATCGCATCCGACTTATCTGCAAGATTTGCAGCTACAGACGCATTGGATGCCTCTTCAAAACGCCAGTAGCCAACCGGCTTATCCGCCAGTACCGCATCGACGTAGGGATTGTCATCTGATGCATCGACACCATGAGCATAGATCAAACTCACCCAGCACGCGCAGAGAAAGGCAAACATTTTGGGAGAGGCAAACAGCGCATGAGCTATTATCTTCATGAATATATTGTCCTGATTGATGAAAACGGATTCCAATTACATCTCGATCTGTTGCGGTTGGCCTTTGAGAACCGACCGGAGAAACACGTTCGGTGTCGAAGTGATAGCAACATCTTGAATCGAATCGCTCTTGTTGTCGCCTGAGTTGGCAATGTATCTTTGTAACTCTGCGGCCGTGGTCGACTGGTCCCACTGATAGATATCCGCCATCCAGGCCGCGACCCGCTGGGCGATATCTATGGCATTGCTGTGATAATACGTCCAACTGGAGCGTCTGAGCATAACATCATCCAAGTGTATTGCCCACTCATTCTGACAATAGTGTACAACCTGGTCACGCGTCACCGCAGGGGGAAGGATACCGCTGCCACGCTCTTCCCCGGGATTTAATAACCGATGCTTCGCGGTCTGGCAATCCAGCGCTTCGCAGCCCAATTGATTGACAACCATGTCCACGGTCTGCTCTGCCATCAAACGATATGTGGTGAGTTTGCCACCTGCGACATCGAACCATCCGGGCTCGGTCATCCGTATCTGGTGGGAGCGTGAGGTATCTGACGGGGTGCCGGCTTCGTCTCCATTGGCAATAAGCGGACGGATGCCGGCCCACTTGGCGATGACATGTTCACTCTGAAGTGATGCCTCGGAGAATGTCTTGTTAGTGATAGCAAGTACGTATTGCACATCTTCCGGGTCACATGTTGGTGAATCCAACGGGCCATCGTAGTCCGTATCCGTTGTGCCGAGGATCACGCGCTTACCCCAGGGGATCGCGAAGAGGATACGATCACCTTCCGTCATGACAACCGCATCGGGGATCGGTAATCGATCGCGGTCGATTACCAGGTGCACCCCCTTGGTCAGGCGTAGCGATGTCCGGCTATGCGCCAGACGATCGGCCCACGGCCCCGACGCGTTGACGACGGTCTTGGCATGTAAGTTGTAATGACGATTGGCTCGGCGGTCATGTAACTCACACTGCCAGACGCCCCCCTTATCGGATGCGTTTTCAAATCGCGTGTAATTATGAAGCCGGGCGCCATGGGATTCCGCGGATCGCAATGTATCAATCACCAGGCGTGCATCATTCGTCAGCCCATCAAAGTACCTTACCGCACCGGTCAAATCATCGGCGTTTATGCCTTGCAGATCGGCCCGCACACGGTCTACGCCGAGTGTTTGCGACTTGCCGAAGTTTCGTCCGTTGCAGAGAAGGTCATAGATCTTTACACCGATGCCCAGTTTCCAGCGCTTCCACTGTGTACCTTTGTAGGTCGGGAAGATAAACGGAAGCGATTCCGCCAGGTGTGGAGCGATCTTTTGCACAACCTGTTTTTCAAGGCTCGCCTCGCGCACCAGGCCAATACGGCCTTGGGCAAGGTATCGCAATCCGCCGTGCAGCAACCGGCTGGATCGGCTGCTTGTGCCGGAAGAAAAGTCATTTTGTTCAACCAGCCCCACACGCAACCCACGCATCGCAGCATCACGCGCGATGCCGGCGCCGACAATCCCTCCACCGATAATCAAGACATCAACATCATCGTGATCTGAGGTAGTACGTTCATCGCCGCTTGGCTTGGTAACGGGTTTGATACTTTCAGGAGATGGCTGAGTAACATTAACGCCCGCAAGGCTGCCCCTCAATATCTCGAAAAACTTCCACGCATTATCAACCGTGATATCCGGTTGATGTGCTGAGCCGGCGACATCTTCCGCTTTCGTTTCGCCCGTCAGCACAAGCACGCTGAGCGCACCGGCATTATTCGCCATCGCGATATCGGTGTACAGACGATCCCCCAGCATCGCGACTTGAGACGGCTCCAGGTCATGACGGTCTAACAAACCCTTCAACATTTGCACGTTGGGTTTACCCAGGATGGCATCGGGATTGCGGTCGGTCGCGGCGGCCAGCATCTTGCAGATGGCCCCGCAATCCGGTAGTACAATAGCCCGATCGGTTGGACAGATCAGGTCCGGATGTGTGGCGACGTAGGGTTTGCCTTGCTTGATCCAGTAGGCTGCACGGCACAACTTGGCGTACGTCAGTTCCGTGTCGTAGCCGACAACAACCATGTCCGGCTGCGCTGCGCTGATCTCAAAACCATACTCAACGAGTTCTTCCTGGAAGCTCGTGGTTCCCAGGGCATAAAGCCTCTTGACCATCGGGTATGACTTGCGGATATAGTCGATCGTCGCGTGTGTCGAGCTGTAGAACATATCGAGAGTCGCCTCGATCCCCATCTTGCCGAGACGTTCGATATATTCCTGTGTGGATTTTGAGGAGTTGTTGGTGAAGAACGTATAGCCGATCCCCATCTCACGAAGCGAACTCAAAAAATCAAGCGTGAATCCGAACAAGGTGCCGCCAAGATAGAGCGTGCCATCCATGTCCAGCGCAAGGTGGCGGACCTGCCGCAAACGGTCCGGATCGACCCGGGCGTCCGTAGACTGTTTGGAATTTACCTGTTCACCTTCTATCATACTTACTTGCATATCAACTTCTTTTAATTAACAAGGTTCATGCCATGAATGCCAAGGGCATCCGATCACTCCTGGGTAAACCAATCATCCCTTACGTCACCGATTGGTCCATCCCCGATCCGGAGTTGCTGGAATACGCCGATGTCTTGTTCCTCAGCGGCGGTGAAGTCTCCGACATCCCCCACGCACTGGATATGTTGAACAAGAAACTGACGCGCAACATCCCCGTCATGCTCCATATAGACCTCATCGGAGGGCTGAACAACGACGAGGCCGGGCTCCGCTATGTGGCGGGCTTTGACCGGGTATGCGGGATTATTACTACAAAACATCATCTGATCCGACTCAGCCGAAAACTTAAACTCTACACGGTTCTACGTCTTTTCCTTCAGGATGGCCGGGCACTGAGGCGAGGCCTGTCAATCATCGAAAACTCCAAACCCGATGCGATTGAGATGCTGCCCGGCATCGCGACCACACTCATTGCGGATGATCTGAAGCAGATCTCGATTCCTTACATCGCGGGGGGATTGATCCGCAGCGGTGACACTGCGGGCCAGATCCTGCGCGCGGGTTGTCAAGCAGTCAGTACATCAAATACACGCTTGTGGCAGTTGAATCGTTAATTCACACTTCAAGATGCCTCACGGGCAGCCGGCCCGATCCTTTTCAACTCCTCTTGGCTTCGATAAGCACACAAATACATACGTTCTTAATTCACACAAATTAGACATTCAACTTAGTCTGTATCTACCCATGTCAATTGCACGGAGCAGGTTCACCTCTAGCCGTACCATAATGAATGAAACGGCTTAATCGTAGCTGTATCTCGTGAAGCCATTTTCCGAGGATATTCTCAGGTTGGGGATGAATTCCATGAAGGTGGAATTGTCCAAGGCCGCGGTTGAATACCCATCCAGGTAAGTCCTGAGTAACTCTTCCCCGGCAGGTACCCAACTGGCGTGTCCATCGAGAAAGTTCATATTGATGCCTTCATCCCCGTGATTGTTCGTGACATCCGGGATGTTGTTTCGGTCATCGTCACCATGGCCAATATCCGCATCAAGCACCAACATGACTTTGCTGGTATTGTCAACGTTGTGAGTTGACTTTAGCACGCTGCTTGTGACACTGTTCCAGTGCGGACCATTGAGGCGAGGTTCGCTTGCGCGTTGGTCATTGATTGTTCCAAGCATTCTTCCATCGACTTTTTTACCATCGGGGAAGATGACGGGGCCGCTCATCCACGCAAAGACTTCATAGCTTTGTCCACCCTTGTTGTAAGATGCGCTTAATGCGGCGCGTGTCCAATCCGAAGGCACCTCGCGGTCATACTGAGACCCCGGGGGCAAGCCGGGGATCTGAAGGCCAGCCGGCCTCATGTTGTCGGAGCGGCAAATGTTATCAGTGCTGGGGCATACACCCAGTTCGACTGCTTGCAGGTAATTCGGATAGAGATGCGCCAAGCCGTCATCAGTTCCGTCAAACGTGGGCATCTGAATCCCATACTTATCATCAGTTGCGCGTGCGGCTGCGGCCAATCCGATCTGCCGCATGTTCGAAAGGCAGCTAAGTTTCTGAGCAGATCTACGCGCCGCCCCTAATGCAGGCAGCAGGATGCCAACGAGTAAAGCAATGATGGATATCACGACCAGCAATTCGATCAGGGTGAATGCACAGGCGCGCTTAGCCAGTAATCTTGTCGTCATGATTTTCGTCCTTAAAGTTTTTAACCTTCCCTTTATTAATAACGTACGCCAACACTTGCGCTGAGGTGGCGCGGGCCCCCGTCCCGAGGGGGCCCGGCCACCTTGCACCGGGAGGGATGTCTCCCGCTTACGCGCCACGGCGGCGTAGGCAGGCCGCGAGACTCACGCCAAGCAGAGCCAACGACGCCGGCTCGGGGATTGAGGGATTCCCGCCGGAGGGAGGCGTGCCTTGGTTCCAGTGGTTTAGAACAACGTCAAGATCGTCAAGGCCGACAAAGCCGTCTCCATTAATGTCACCCGGGATATCGGCGGGGACGTTGGGGCTGCCCGGCGTCTCAGTATCAAGGAAGAGGTAATCAGAGCCGCCTATCCAGGCGCCGGTGATGTCGACATCACGATAAGCGTGCATGTAATTTTCACCGGTTGATGGTTGTGCCGACAATGTGGGGATACCAAGCTGCGGTCCGTAGTTGATCTCTGTGGTGTTGACCAGTTCCTCTAATGACAAGCCATCGATAATGCTGGACCAGGGCAGAACCGAGTCAAGCACGCCGTCCTGGTCGGAGTCGATCAAGTCTCCATCCAGGCCGGTGAATCCGCTGACAAGCAGGTGGCTGACGGTGTCGGAATTTTCGAAGTTCAGGTCGACCACCAGGTCCGCGTTGACGCCGGCCGGTCCCGCGAAAATATCTTCCACCGCGAGGAAGTAACCGTCGGCGGGGATTGATAACCCGTCCAAGGAGATGGCGACTTCAATCGCTCCGGTGGTGAAGTCGCCGCCGCCAGGGACGTCGCCGATCACGATGTAAGTCAAGCCATCGAGTGATTCACCGGGTGTGCCTGCCAGTTCAAAGAATTCATCGGTATCGGCCCCGGCGTGATCAACACGAAACTCATTAATCGCCACCGCGCTTGCAGACTGTGCAAACAGGGTCGCGATACTTGCAACGGTCATCATCCCCAATAATTTCTGATAAGCCTTCATACTAAACCTTCCCTTCTTGCTGAATAAAAGTTTTGTCAGACGCGTAATTGATACATTTTCGTAAGAGCCCGTTTTCAGGTCGGGCTTGTACTGAGCCATCTCTCCATTAGCAATCTGTTTCGATATGCAACCTCCATTAAGTTTGAGCCCCGAGTCCCAATGCAAAAAACCCTCACAACCAATGTTGCGAGGGCTTTCTCTAGTATCTCTTGCCCAGCAGCTACAAAGTAACCGTTAGTAACCTGAATGTTCAGTGGCTGGGAATATTATTCTGGGTAACGCCTCCGATTGACTTGGGTTCGGCTGCCTGGGCCAGTCGCATCCACACTTCGACCTTCTGGCCAGTATAAATGAAGTCTTCCATTTGTCAAGGATATGCCGGTTAATTCCGTGTGAATTGCACTGGATCTTGATACGGCAGCGCCTTACGTGCATCGTTTACGCAATGATATTAATACAAAATCTAAACAAATTGCTTGCCGGTCGCCCCGGGCTCGTCATGATGCCGGGGTGGGAATTGAATGGTATACAGATACTGCCACACCGAATCGGATGATGATGAGGCGGCTACTTGGCCGCCATCGCCAGATCGTGTTTGACCTGTGGGGGTCAGACAGAATTTGTTACTCACAGAAAACAAACATAAAAAGTGATGTCTGATTACAGTGTGACGATACTAATATAGTCTCATCATCTTCAATCATTGGCTGAAGTCCGGTTCACACCGTATTGCATATCTAGGCAAAGTAACAAAGACCCGCATGGAGACGGGTCTTCGCTACGCAACTCTTTGTTTCATTTTGACCATTTGTACATCAACGTCGGCGTGCCAGTGCTGCGATGCCGGCGAGGCCAAACAGACTTATCATCGCCGGTTCGGGGATAAGGGTCGGGTTGGCGCTGCCGAAGCTTGCTGTGAACGGATCGAGGTCAAAGAGGTTTGGATCGACATCGTTACCGTTGGCGTCCGCCAAGCCGGGGATGCCCACATCGGAGGCGTACCAGTCAAGGGTGACACGGTCACGGAAGAGCAGCTCCGCTTCGCCGTCGCCAAGGCTGGCGCTGAAAGCCAGTGCCACACCACCGACCTGGCCCGCGTAGTCGACAAAGTCTTCGGGCGCATCAAAATGGCCGACCGCATCCATCACGGTGCCGAGCAGGGAGATGTCATCCAAAATACCATCATCGTCGGCGTCGTTATCGATGCCCAGGTTGTTGATATCGAAACCGGAGGTAAGCATATAGGTCGAGCTGGGGTTTTCCAGATCAGCAATCTCAATGGTAGCGATACCGTTGGCATCATATGTGCCAACCATGGGTTCGGCGCGGTCAATTGTCCCCATTGACGCCTGGAGGTCCGATTCGATCTCAAGGAACCACAGATCGAACGAAGCGTCTGGCGTACCCAGCAGTTCGATTGTCTGAGTGGGTGGATCAACGCCATCGGGATTGGGGCTTAACTCATTGAGCAGGTCCGCTTGAACTGCGCCGGCAGCGAGTGCTAGCGTCAGTATGCAGGGCGTTGTCTTCAACATTTTCTTCCTCCAATATAAGTGAGATTAAAGTTCAACTTCGCAGACAAACGTCTGTTTTGATCCAAGCCGCAGGCAAGGTCCGGGCGTAGTAAAAGCAATAAGCTTCGCGAAGGACACATACATCTCATCGCGCCGAATTTTCGCTTTTACAATTCAGTTCTTCTCAATTAGCGGCTGAAAAAGTGTATCTGCACACTAAATCCTCTAACACGCGGTGCTAGAAAAGAACCGAATCACTATGTTCAACCTGTTTCGATATGCCCCTCCAATAAAAATGATAATTCGAGTCACAACACAAAAAGCCCTCACAATCAATGATGCGAGGGCTTTCTCTAGTATCTCTTGCCCAGCAGCTACAAAGTAACCGTTAGTAACCTGAATGTTCGGCTGGGAAATATATTCTGGGAATTGCCTCCATTTGACTTGAAATCAGCTACCAGTGGTAGCCGTATATGCGTTCCACCCACGGCCAGTATAAATCAAGTCATTTATTTGTCAAGGATATACAGGTTAATTCCGAATGAATTACACAAGACCTTGATACGGTATCACTTGAAGCACGTCGAACAGGTAATGACATTAATACGGAATTTGTCTTATGGCATTCTGAAAACTGTTAGCTCGTTATGCCTGCAGGGTGAAGATCTGTTTGGAGTACAAGAACAGTAAAGCCGAACAGGCTGATGTCGCGACAGTTACGAAAGTTCAACAAGCAGGTTGTGATTGTTTAGCGAAGGCGATGCAACCATCGTTTTGTCTTGCCCGATGGTGGTATCAAATGGCGTCCGAGGAAAGCCGGCCGTTGTCAGTGACAAGCATCTCGGTAAGGAGCCAGCCAGGATAATCTGCTGATATGGGTCTTGGGTGACTACTTGGATGTTTGAATAGTTTCGCGAAGCACATAGGGTGAATTTTGCATGGTTCTAAAGTTGGTAGCTGTATCCGTTGACGGTTGCATATTCTTGCCGGCACACGGCTGTGATCTCGTAAATGCCTGTAAAATAGAGATATGCGAAATACTCAGGCGATAGCAGGCATAAGCGTACAAAATTTGCGGGCCGAATATTTGTCCAGTTTGTATCGGATATGACGGATATTGGTAGAGGTCGATACGACTTATTGGAAAGACCATGACGCACGAGGAAATCACACGAATCCTGTTCCGCAACCGCATGCAGCTAATGGCTTATGTCTGGTCAATCGTGGCAGATGTACATCGGGCGGAGGATGTCGTTCAAGAGTTGATGGTTTTGGCAATCAACAAATCCGATGAGATAAAGAATGAACGCCACCTGATGGCGTGGATCCGGCGGGCCGCAAGGTATGAAGCATTGAATGTCTATCGTCGCGAACGTAGACGTTCACCCTTGATGGACGCCGCAACACTCGATCTACTGGAAACAACGTGGCAAGACGTCTCAAGTGTGAATGACGAAGACCGGATATCAGCATTGCGCCATTACATCAAGAAATTAACGCCGTATCTGCGACGTGTCGTAGAGCTGCGATACGTAGATGATCTTAAAGGGCAAGTTCTTGCGGATAAAGTAGGTCGCGGTGTTGAGACAACGTATAAAGCGCTGGGGAGGGCACATCATCTACTGCGAGAATGTGTCACAGCCCAGATTGCGATAGCGGAAGGCCGAATCAATGGCTGATACCGATTCATCAAAACAACTTAGTTATCAAGACGAGGAATTTGTTCTTCTGGTCTTACGCTACCTTGATCAAAATCTGTCCAAGCAAGAGTTAGCAGAACTTGAGAATGCGTTGAAGACTGATGCTACCAAGCGGCAGATATTCAGGGAGGTGTGTCTGGATTCAGTGCGCCTGCATGAGCTTGGCGCATCTTTGTCATCAGATTCCAGTGATACATATAAGAAGTTGGAAAAAGTATTGGGGCCTGAGGTACAGGTGAGGAGTAAATCACGGGGATTCATGTCTAAGCCAAGGTCGTGGTTATTGTTGGCCGCGGCGGTCATGCTTGTGGCAACCACGTCCTTATTCGTGATGCATCTCACAGTTTCGGATGGTGGCCCCGGCCGGTATGCGCCCGTCTTTTCGGGTGATACTAATAAGGTTGCGATGATATCAGACGCATATGGTGTCGACGACAGCCTTATGTCGCGATATGCCGTCGGCACGGAGTTGCAGGCCGGCACGGTTTTGAGTGCCAGTACAGGCTCTCTTGAGTTGTGCTTCCGTTCCGGTGCGGTGTGTGTGATAGAGGCGCCATTCGAATTGGAGGTTGAGGGTGCTGGGTGGCTTCGCGTTACTGAAGGGAACGTGTTTTCGCACGTATCTGAAGTTGCCCGGGGTTTTACCGTGGACACACCGTATGGCAAAGTGGTGGACCTGGGTACACGCTTTGGTGTGATGGTTGATGGCGCAGGTAATACTTCGGTCGGCGTAACTGAAGGATTAGTTGAGATCCAGATGCCCGGCAATACGGAGTTGGACCGCATCCTGCTGGAGAAAGGTGAAGTTGCTTCTGCCGACACAAACGGGTGGCGTATGCTGTCTCAGAGCGAACAGCAAAGGGACAGCATCATCAATCGATTCATGACCACGCCGGGTGTTCGCCTGAGTTTGGCCGACATGGTGGCGGGGGGCGATGGGCTTGGGGATCGTGTGGGGGCGGGAATCGACCCGGTAACCGGTGACCAGGTCAATCCCGACACGATTGATCATATCTACCTCCAGAAGCCGGGACACTACGCGTCCGTACAAAACAATCCACTAATCGATGGGGTTTTCATCCCCGATCGGAATTCTCGACAGGCTGTCATTGATTCAAACGGCGACACTTTCGTCAATCTTAGATTGGGCGGCAGCAAAACGTTCGGTCCATTCTGGTCGGGCATGCCTAGACGTTATGTGCGGGCGCCGCGTGGCGAAGATCGCATGTACACCGAGCTGGGGGGGGTTGATTATGCAAGTGGGCCGCACAACATATTGTTTGTGCATCCGAACAAGGGTATCACGTTTGACCTCAAAGCAATGCGTCGACAGCACAAAGGATTAGCTCCGTCGCGCTTTGTTGCGATGGTTGGTAATACCGAAATAACCGGGATAACACGACCTATCGAATCGAGATACCGCTGCTTTGCAGCAGATTTATGGGTGCTTGTAGACGGTGAAGTTGTTTATGAGCGTTTAGACTTTGCGCGAAAAGACGGGATGGAAACGATCGATGTACCCATATCAACGGACTCCCGTTTTCTTACGATCGTGGCCAGTCAAGGCCGTGACGGGACGGCTATGGATTGGGTGGCTCTTGCAGATGCCTATATCCATGTTAGCGACGCAAAACGTTGGTACGTCGAACAGGTGGAGAAAGGAGAGGGAGAGTCCAACTGAGTATAAGGAACTTTCGGGATTGATCTGACTTGTGACAGGATACTGTAAGCACTGCGTTCGTGTTTCAGTTGTCACAACTACAATTTAATAAGGGAGAAGAGATGATCACTTGGAGAAACATCTTTATTTCAAGTGCGGCTTGTAGTCTGTCTGTAATGGCTACCTGTGCATCGGCCGCCATTATTCACGGCAGTACTGAGGCCGCGAGTCAAGACAACTCGTATACGGCTTTCACCGTGACACAATCGTATGGCGGTACGATTGCCATTTCCAGTATGGGTAATGCTGGAGATATGGAAGTTTCATTTCAGGACACGGGTGGGAATTACCTGATCTTTTACGAGCGTGCAACTATTGTGGCTGAAGGGGTGGTAAATAGTGGTTGGGGGATTGCAACAACAGCGCAGAACGGCCGCGTTGACGGATTGAGCACGGCCGAAAACCTGTGGAGCGGTGACCCGTACGCGTTATCCAAGGCTTACGGGACGACCGGGTTCCGTCCTCGCAACCTGACCAGTGGCCAAGTACCCGCCATCATCATGGACATCGCGGCTACAGCAGCGCCCGGCAATTCGGATGAGTGGAACGTCAACACCACAGTGGCCGTGTTCCCACGTGATGAGTTCATAGGCGGCTACTATGGCGACACGACACAGAGCGGCAGCACCTTGGCTGATCCGAATGTCGCTCCCGGTGTGCTTGATGCATATGCCGGGATCACACTGGGTACGGAAGTTATTCCCGGCAACTTTATTGATGTGGCCGACAATGGGGGCGAGTATCCCTATACGGGGGCTTATTCGTTCATTCTCTCCGGGCTTGGTGATGATACAGACCAGACCGATGCAACCCAGAACGGGCTTTTGTTCGCGTCAAGTGCCAAGAATGAAAATAACTTTACGACCACCAGGGTCGCCGGCGTCGACACCTTTGAAATCTTTGTTAAGGACGATGCCGAACCTACGCTGCGTCTGGAAGAAGACGACTTCTACTTTGTCTATATCCCACTCGGGCACGAAGAAACCGCCGCGATGGGCCGAATCGACAATGAAGGCGACACCATGATCGGTAGCGGTAGCTATGTAATCACCCAGACGCAGCCCGGCGAGTGGTTCCTTTCTGTAACGGGATATGACGCCACCAACAGCACGCTGATCCTTACCGGGGCGTCAGAGGATGAGAATGCGTTTAACAACATCATCAGCTTCGAGCCCGCCACGCTTGCCAATATCGATGGTTGGATGATTCAAAGTCGAAACATCGATAACGATCCGGTACTGCCCCCGACCTTGGCGTTGGAAGGTGTGGCGGCTGATACAGCGGCATTCAGTTTCGCAGTATTGGTTCCCGAACCAGCAACGCTACTTTTAACCGGCATGGGCATGGGATTTGTGACGTGTCGACGCCGCGCGTGAATAAAGAATGGATATGTAGTGAGACCGTCAGATCAGTAGAGACATACCGTGTCTCCTAAACCAGAATCAACATATTTTAAGTGAGAGAGTATACGCATGAAACACAGTACAACTATTACGCTTGGGATTTTGACGATGTTTGCGGTTGGGTTCGGAGTAGCCGAGGGCCAGGTCATTCATGGGTCCATCGAAGCCGGCAACCAGGATAACGATACGGATGCCAACACCCTGATTGTCACCCGTGTGGACAATGGCACAGTTGCTGCGGCCGGGACAGGCAATCGCGGGGGACTTTGACATGAACATGTATGATTCGAACGGCACGCCGATCCTGTTCGCGGATGCCACTACCATTTTGTTTGACGGCATCGTGAATGATGGATGGGGTATCGCAACCACCGCACAGAACGGCCGGGCCGACGGTCTAACAGTGGTTGAGGGGATGTACGGTCCCGATGGTGTGTCAGGCACTGCCGATGATTATGCATACCCGTTGAGCACGGTATATCCGACCGTGGCATTCAGAAATGAGCCGGGTAACAGTACAACAACTTTCTCTATCATCATGGATATCTCAGGCTCAGGGGGGCCGGGTAATTCGGATGAAGTGAATGTTAACTCCAACTTTGCCTGGTTCCCGCGCGATTAGTTTATTGGTGCGTATTATGAAGACAAGACACAAAGCTCGACGGTGCAGAATCCGGGAGACGTTCCCGGTGTCCTGGATGGGTGGAGCGAGCTTGTGTTGGGTAATGAACTGTCTACCGGGGCGAACTTCATTGATAATGCGGTTCATACCGGCAATGACCCGGACACGCTCGGCGCCTATCAGCTCATTCTTTCCGATATTGGCAATGATACCGGGGCGACCGACGCTACCCAGGAAGGGCTGCTCTTTGCTTCCAGTTCACGCAATGAAAACAACTTTGTATCCACACGTGTTATCGGTGTAGATACGTTTGAGATCGTGAACAAAGATAATGCCGATCCGACGCTCCGATACGAAGAAGACAGCTTCTTCTTCGTATATGTTCCTTTCGACACACCCGATGCCATCGCGATGGGTCATATCGACAACGAGGGCGATACCTTGGTCGGCAGCGGCAGCTACTCGATCTCTCAACTTCAAGACGGCGAATGGTTCCTCTCGGTCCCGGGGGCGAATCCGGATACAGCGACCCTGATCCTCACCGGCTCGTCCGAAGACGATAACGCGATGAACAACATTATCAGCTTCGAGCTAGGTACAAATAACTCCGTATACGGCTGGACCATCCAGATGCGTAACATCAACGACCTGAACACGAATCCGACGGGCGGCATGCCGTTGGAAGGTGTGGCTGCGGATACCGCCGCGTTCAGCTTCGCCGTCTTTGGTGAGGCCAGTGTGCTGGATGGTGATCTGAACGGAGACGGTTTCGTCGGGCTGGACGATCTGGACATCGTACTTACCAACTGGAACACGAGCGTCACTTCGGGCCAGTGGTCTTTGGGCGATCCGTCGGGTGATGGTTTCGCCGGGCTGGACGATTTGGACATCGTCTTGAACAACTGGAACAACGGAACACCACCGACCTCTACGCTGGTGCCGGAGCCGACATCATTAGGCCTGCTGTCTCTGGGTGCTGTGGCGATCCTGAAAAGACGGATCGCGTAACAAATGGATCCTGAATGATTGTGAGGGCTTAGATCTTCCCGTCGACCGGTTATTCGAAAGGGCAGCCGGTCGATTCAAGAGCAATGCTCAAACCATAAACCCATTCGATCTGGAGTTTACGTATGTCAAAATCTAAAGGTTTCACACTGATCGAGTTACTTGTCGTCATTAGTATCATCGCATTGTTGGTAGGAATATTACTGCCCGCGTTAGGGGCCGCTCGACGCACTGCGAAAGCGGCACGTTGCCTGGCAAATGTAAGGCAGTTCGGGATGGCACACGAGACATTCTTGAATGAGAATGACCACCAGTTAATGCCGTACGAACCTACAAAAGGTACTCACGAAACATGGACAACACGATTACTGAAGTATGTTGGAAGCGATGAGAAGTCTGTTGGGTCCGTAGATTATGAGAGTGCAGACATCATGATTTGTCCTGAGACAGATCCGAACGAGGACCTGGCGTCACTGAGTGCACATGTAACCGGCACCTCAACAAGCACCTGGGTTTATGTGAATGCCGTACATGGGCCGAGGACCTAGGGAAGCTATGGTATGAATGGCTACATGTACTCAACAGCAGGAGAACAGGCAAATCCCGGGGGACAACGTACTCATATCCAGTCATTCCTGCAGTATAGAAATGACGGATGGCCCGATATCGCGGATAACGTACGTGATCAATCTTCAACACCGCTGTTCACGGATAGCGTCTGGGTCGACGGCTGGCCTATTCACTCTGACACCCTGCCGGATAACCTTGAAGAGATGACCACCATCGCTTCTAACGCCCCCAATATGTGGCGTTTCGCAATCAGTAAGCATGGTGGGAATACTGTCAATGCGACATTCATGGACGGCCACGCTGAGAGTGTTAATGTCCGAGACCTATGGACATTATCTTGGAATCCCAAGTTCGATACAGAGTGGAATAGGTAAAAAAACAGAACGTTCGATTATCACGCAGTCTACTATCCATGACTTCGTGTCAAAGCCAGCATAACCGTTATGGACGACGGCCAACTTCAACTCGGTAGTTGTGATCGAGAGGCCTGGACTGACACAGAATCTGAGTTTATGAATCATGTCATACTATATGTCAAGATGTAAGTATTCACGAAGATGTGAACCGTATTTCAGGTATACCTATCTACTGTTGTTGATCTTCTGTTCGGCAATATTGTCATGCGGTGTCGTGACATGCCAAGCTGCAGAATCGGCACAAGCTAGTGTTCATACTGCCTTAACACGCGTTGATCGAATCAGGCAAACATTACTGAACCCCTCTGATCCTGCCATTTTGATCGTTGCGCATCGTACTCGCCCGACGGTGGCGCCAGAGAACTCGGTTCACGCGATTCAGGCCTGTGCAGAATCCAATATACATGTGGTGGAAATTGATCTGCGCCGGACATCTGACAGGCACTATGTATTGATGCATGATCCGGATGTAGATCGGACGACCACCGGTACGGGGAAGGTCAGCGAAATGACCCTGGCACAACTGAAACAACTTCACCTCATTTACGGCTTGAGCCCGACGCATGAACGGGTGCCCACCTATCATGAGGTGCTAGCCGCGGCTCGAGATCGTGTGATGTTGAACATCGACCTTAAAGAAGGTTCGCTGCAAGAAGTGGTCAATATTGCAAGAAGTGAAGGGATGTTGGGACATTGTCTGTTTAAAGGGACATGGAGCAAGATCAGTCAAGAAGAGCTTGTCTGGCTTAATAAGCAGTCGGATGTCATGTTCATGCCGATCATCCATTCTCTTCAGGAGGCTGAGCAGGCGGTTGATACAGGGCACTTTTGTGCATTCGAAGTTCTTATCAAGAGCGAAGACAGCCCCTTGTACGATCAAACGGCACATATGAGTCTGAAGCAGCGGGGCATCAGAATCTGGATTAATTCACTGTGGGAAGGGCGATACAGTGCCGGCCTTGGTGATTACACTGCGATTGAAGATCCGGATAGTGTATTCCCGCAACTCGTTGAACTTGGGGCGGGCATCATCCAGACTGATCTGCCTGACCTGACCGCAAAGACCCTGAAGGAACACGGGTACTCCGTTCCTTGACCATTTTAATTACACATTCGCTGATCATGGGCACATCCTGTCTATAGCACGGAACTGCTAATCGTGACTTCAAAAACGATTATCTGCCTCAAAGAAGACTGACAATATGGTTGATATGCTCATAAGAATATTTGGTCAGGCTCCGACTGCCCCGAAGATCGAATGCGCAGATACGGTTGCATCAACTTATCGAAGATTGAGATGGTCGGTCTTTTTGTCTGCGACATTGGGATACGGCTTGTACTATGTATGCCGACTGAGTCTAAGCGTCGTCAAGCGACCGATCGTTGACTCGGGATTGATCAGCGAATCACAACTCGGCATTATCGGCTCTGCACTATTCTTTTCGTACGCATTCGGGAAGTTTGTGAACGGGTTTCTGGCAGACAGGATAGATATCAAGAAGTTCATGTCGCTTGGCCTGCTTATATCGGCATTGGTGAATCTGGCGCTGGGCTTTTCCTCGTGGTTTATCATGTTTGCTGTGCAATGGGGTGTTAATGGTTGGTTCCAGGCAATGGGAGCGCCTTCGGGGGTAGTTTCTTTGTCACGCTGGTTCAGCAACCGTGAACGCGGAACCTATTATGGATTGTGGAGTTCAAGCCATAATATCGGCGAGGCGATTACTTTTATCGCTACGGCTCTCGTAGCTAGCCTACTCGGTTGGCGTTGGGGCTTCTGGGCGGCGGGTATGGTTGGTATTCTCGGGGCGGTGATGATCTATTTATTCCTGCACGACAGCCCTGAAAGTAAGGGCTTACCTTCGATATCTGATCACAAGAATGATCATACCGGTGCCGGTGACGGTAACAAGAGCGTATCCGCGTCCCAACTCGATGTGCTGAAGAATCCGTATATCTGGATACTAGCCCTGTCCAGCGCGTGTATGTATGTCAGTCGATATGCTGTGAATAGCTGGGGTGTCTTCTACCTGGAAACGCATAAAGGATATTCAACGATCCAGGCAAGTTCGGTTATATCAGTCAGTTCAATATGTGGCATACTGGGGACGGTTGCTTCGGGTTTTCTGTCGGATCAGCTATTCGCCGGCAAGAGGAATATGCCTGCGCTGATATTTGGTGTGATGAATGCCTTGGCAATCGCCTTATTCATGCTGAATCAGCCGGGTCATGCCTGGCTTGATATGCTCAGCATGGTATTGTTCGGCCTGGCGATAGGCGTATTGATTTGTTTCCTTGGGGGGCTGATGGCGGTTGATATCGCGTCAAAAAAGGCATCTGGCGCAGCATTAGGTGTGGTCGGCATAGCGAGCTATTTGGGGGCAGGCATCCAGGACATCGCCAGCGGCTATCTGATTGAGAATTACAAAGCAGTCGATGCCGAGGGATTGGCACGATACGATTTTACACCCGTATCTGTATTTTGGATCGGGATGGCGGTACTATCATTTCTACTTGCTACCATGGTATGGAATGCTAAGGTAAAAGACTAGCAGAGTTTCGGCCACGGTAAACACACATCGAGCGAAGCAATGTCCAGGATTGCCAGATGAAGCATCAGCTATTTATCATACTTACCGTCATATCATCAGTACTGACATCTCTTGGAGCAGTGGGCCAAGAGTATCGGCCTTCGGATATGTCGGTTACTGAATTAAAGTGCGAGTACCAGACAAATCCGATCGGACTTGACGAAGTCCAGCCACGGCTAAGTTGGAAAATGGACAGTGCAGTTCGTGGTCAATGCCAGACCGCCTACCGAATATTGGTTGCAAGCGATCCTGGATTGCTGGAGATCGGTGAAGCCGACCTGTGGGATTCCGGCAAAATTGAATCGGATCAATCCACACAAATCATTTACCAAGGTAAGCCTCTTCAGTCTCGTAGCATCTGCTATTGGCGGGTGATGGTATGGGATAAAGACAGGTGGCCAACGCCATGGAGTGAGACAGCTTCATGGTCAATGGGATTGCTTGAACAAATTGACTGGTCTGCCAAGTGGATCGGTATGAATCAGATCGAAGTCGACCCGGTACTGTACAAGATAGGGCCGTTGGGTGAAGAACCACTGAATGAAGCGAATTGGGTCTGGTATCCGGAGGGTGAAGATGCAAAAATGCCGGTTGCCACTCGTTACTTCCGGAAAAACATCAATGTTAACAGTGATGAAAAAGTACGTTTGGCCACCATCTATATGACCGCGGATAACAGCTTTAATCTCTGGTTCAACGGCGAGCACATCGGCGGTGGCCTGAACCACCAGATGATTTATACATTTGATGTGACATCAAGAATACTTGCGGGCGGCAACGAGATAGCGATATCCGCGAACAACGAAGGACACAAACCAAATGGAGCCGGTTTGATAGGCCGGCTGCTTGTGATATATGAAGACAATACAACACAGATTATTGCAACAGATGATACCTGGTTAACAGCAAGTGAAGTGTCAGAAGGTTGGGAAAAGAATAGACAAGATCCTTCGGAATGGCAGTCGGCCAAAGTGCTGCGTAAGTATGGACAGGGGCCTTGGGGCAAGAGATATCTTAACTCAAGACGGCGTCTGCCGGCCATCTATCTGCGAAAAGAAGTGGCTCTCAAAAAGCAAATCACATCCGCGACCGCATATATCAGTGGATTGGGTTATTACAAACTGCATATCAATGGCCGGCGGATTGGGGATCGAGAACTGGACCCGATATTGCGAGATTATGATAAACAGGTTCCATATGTGACATACGATGTCACGAGGTTCATGCAATCGGGTTCAAACGCGATTGGCGTGATGCTTGGATGTGGACGCTTCTATACATCCAACCCGGTGATACCCACCAAAACACATGACTACGGCTATCCTCGCATGCTATTGCAGATTGAGGTGGAATATGCGGATGGAACCGGTGAGACGATCGTGAGTGATCCAACCTGGTTTGTGACTGATAAAGGACCCATACTGAATAATAACGAGTATGACGGTGAATATTACGATGCCCGACAAGAGTTAGGCGATTGGGATAGTCCAGATTACGACGATTCGGGATGGCAAGAAGCGAATATCATGCAGGCTCCTGCCGGTCGACTTACTTCTGCGGCCGTAATGCAGCCGATGAGGGTCACGGAAGTATTTGATCCTGTTGCTGTTGAAGAACCACAGCCTGGTGTATGGGTATATGATTTTGGGCAGAATTATGTTGGTCGCTGCAGTCTGAAGGTGCAAGGGCCGGCCGGCTCGATGGTGGTGATGCAGTTTGCCGAAAATCTCCGCGACGATGGGACTATAGATAGTAGTAACCTCCGATCAGCTGAATGTATGGATACCTATGTGCTTAAAGGAGCGGGCGAAGAAACTTATACGCCGAGTTTCACCTATCATGGCTTCCGATATGTTCAAGTCACTGGGTATCCCGGCAAGCCAGATCTTGACGCCTTGCAGGGACAAGTCATACACACGGATATGCCGATTATCGGTAAGTTCGAATGCTCCGATCCCATTCTGACACAGCTTGTCAAGAACGCGATCTGGGGAATTCGCAGTAACTATCTATCGATACCAACCGATTGTCCCCAGCGTGATGAAAGACAAGGCTGGCTGGGTGATCGGGCCGCGATGCAATTAGGCGAGTCTTACTTGTTTGATAATGTGTTGATTTATTCGAAGTGGATGGATGATATCCGGGATGCACAAAACGAAGAAGGCATTATTCCAGCAATCGTACCGCCATACAGGCAACGCTATGCGGGTGATTCCATTTGGCCTAGCGCATTTGTCATCATTCCCGGCGATCTATATCGACAATATGGTGATATCCGTATCGTTGAGCGTTGCTACCCGGCGTTACTTCGTTGGCATGCATACCTGCAACAGCACCTTGAGGAAGGTATTCTTGCGAGGGACAAGTACGGCGATTGGTGTAGCCCTCCGGAAAGCTCAACACTTATCCATACACGGGAAGAATGGCGTACAACCCCCAAAGAAGTATTATCCACATGCTATTACTATCACACACTGAAGTTGCTGGAACGATATGCGGAATTGTTCGGCAAGCAAGAGGATGCAGAAGCATTTCGAGGTGAGGCGGAGTACGTATTCAACGATTTCAATAACAAACTGTATGACAGCGACACGGGCTGTTACGGCAATGGTTCTCAGACCTCACAGGTACTACCGTTAGCGTTTGGTATGGTCCCGGAATACCGTCAGGATTCTGTTCGAAAGTATCTGGAAAATCACATACGAAACAGAACACACGGCCACCTGGGGACAGGCGTTGTGGGGGGGCAATGGTTGTTACGTACACTAAGCGACAACGGATACCCAGACCTTGCCTATCAGATCGCTACGAACAAAGATTATCCCAGTTGGGGATATATGATTGAAAACGGCGCCACGACCATCTGGGAACTATGGAACGGGGATACTGCCGATCCTGCCATGAATAGCGGCAACCATGTCATGTTGCTAGGTGATGTGATTACGTGGTGTTTCGAGTATCTCGGTGGGATTAAATCGGATATCAATAATCCCAGCTTCAAGCACATCATCATGAAGCCGGATACCAATCTCGGTCTGACATGGGTGCGAGCCAGTTTTGACTCTCCTTACGGGGAGATAGTAAGCAATTGGCAGCTCGATGAAGCGGTATTCAACTGGAATATTACGATACCACCGAACACTGAGGCAACTATCTATTTACCAAAAGCAAAAATGTCAAACATTACCGAGAGCGGGCAGAAAGTTGATAGTATTCACGGTATAACTCATTTGCGTGATGATGAAAACTATGTGGTGTGCCGCATTGTCTCGGGGAGTTATTCATTTGTCATAACAGGCTTATAGGAAGTTATTGATATAAAGATAACTCGCTTGAATGCACGTTAGAAGCATGGCAGGTCAGGATTATGATTAGGGGTGATTGCCAAGCACTCTACTTCTATGAGCCAGCCCGGGCGGCAGACCGGCGCCTGCACAAGGATCAGCGGTGCATCACCCAGCAATTCATACAAACGATCGTTGAGCGTTGTGAACTCAGAGATATCTCTAAGGTAGACGATCCAGTATGCAACATCAGAAGTGGTTGCCCCTGCCTCATCGAGCAAAGCACGTATATTGTTCACTGTTTGGTCTAGTTGATGATGAATGTTGCCGGGATGCATGATATGACCGTGTTGGTCTATGCTTGCAGTCCCAGAGATGATTATGTGCTCCCGATCACGGTAGGCGACAACCGTTCCACGCTCAAACGTAACACCGTACACATGTGTCGCACTCAGGCAGTCGCTAGCCTTGAGATAACGAACCTGTTTAGGGTCTACTCCTGCAACTGCCCAAGCATCCATGGTTACGAGTGCATGCTGGTTGACGTTGAGACCACCGATACCTGTACTGGCGATATAGTGAGTGTCTTCATTAAGACCGTGTTCATTAAAAAAAACCCTGCGTGCGTGTACCATACCATCGTAATTCACATCGATATCACGGAGGAAAAACCATGTACGGATAGTGTTATCTGCCAGGGACATTCCATTGACCTGAAGGTAACATTCGTAATCGCTCAAAATACTGCGAGATTGTTGGCACGAGTCGGCTTGAGTCGGGGAGGATATCCCCATCGTCCAGTGGTGTGTCAGGCGGCCACGTCGCAAAGTCAGCGTTGGTCCGCTGTGTGACTTCATAAGAGGTTTAGCTGGATCATGTACGTGGTAGGCTAACAATGCGACTTTAGCTGGTGGCGCTGGTGCTTGGCCGACAATACTGACGGCGCACGAATGGTTCTTATAGTTAGTCTGTCCCAGAGGATTAGCGAACAATTCGTTACTCTGGTTAGCTGGATCGCTGCAAAAGAGCCTGCGGAATACGGCCGACCGAGTGTCACAACCGATCGACTCTAATGTTGCATTGTACGCTTCGTTAAGCCACTTTAGTTGCGTTCGGATATCATCCGGTGCTGTTGGTATGGCTGACAAGTGGATCTCCGTGACATCCGAATCAGCTTTGAATGACGACATATTCACACAAACAGGTAGGTCTGTGCAATCAATGCTGCGACAGTTCATACCCGTGGTGTTCTGTTCAGTTATGTTGGTCGGATTCATTGAGGGGTCGCTCCACAATCACAAAAGGAACAGCCGGAAGCGAGCCAAGTGGCAGTTGTATCGATCGCTGCGTTCTGTCTTTCTCATTCCTGGTAAAGTGCATCGAAAGGTCGATAATCAGATTATCTGTCAGGCCAACGTTCACCTCGTTGGTAGCGATGAGATCAAAACTGATTTGATCGTTATTGATTCGAACCGGACCGATCGAAAGCCCGTCGGGCGGTTCATTTAGATCAAGATGAATGTTATTGGGATCGCGAGGCAGTTCAGCCCGGAAAGATACTGATGCCGACCCGCCGGCCGGTACTTGAATTCGAGTATCTCCGATGCGCCTTGGCGGCGTGGGTGATCGCCGCCGTCCGTTATTGGATACGAGCATCTGCTTGGTCGGAACCAGATGACGCCAGAGGAACGCCTGCATGACATCGTCGACCGGGGTTGCTCGTTTTGTGATCGTAGAACCTTCGATCACGGCTTGGCCCTGGATATTCAACTCGAATGGTTTGATGATACGTTCTGTTGGCGCTGTCAGGGTGACGCGAATGCAATCGACACCCGCGGGAACGGTAGCCTCGTCGAGTGTAAAGCCCGCTGGTGGTTCCACGAGTTGCAATTCGATCGAACCGTCGAAGCCATCGCGGCGCAGGACATGCACCGTTAATGGTGTGGAGTGGCCGGTGATCACGTTAACCGAGGATGGGCCGATGTATAGTTCAAAGTCCGGCTTGGGAGGGCCGATGCGGAGTTGGTAACCATAAGCCGGACCGCCATGACACGTTGCATCAGTGACAGATACCTCGTAAATACCGTTTTCAGGCAACTCGACTTCGAGACGTGAGTCGGCCTGGTGAGTTAAAACACCATAGCCACGGTGCAAATAACCTCGCCTGTCGGTGCAGTCGTCATTCCAGGCGATGGTCTTGCCTTGAGAATCTGTCACGCGCAGCAGCGAGTCGAGAGGGGAGTGAAGCCTTCGTGCGATTACTTCCGCAACAAGATGCTGTCCGGCTTGCCCTTCAAATCTGTAGATATCCACATCGCCGGGTGAATTAATGCGCCCTTCAATAAGCAGTGGTAATTCGCACTTCTGCGCTGCATTCGTCGGGTTATCAGATTCAACCTCTTGCTGAACAGGTGCATCATCGACGAGGTACATCATTGGATTGCTCGGACCCAATGGATGGTCTAATGAAACTGTGTATACACCTGCAGGCTGGCTGGGTAAAGCTAAAACTTCGGTAGGCAGGTTCCATCCTTTGATTGCCGTGGATGTTGATTCATTGTTACTACCAACCAGCGGGTACATGGAAGTAATAAAAGGTAACTCGCCGATGCTGATCCGGTAGATGAAGTCCTCTCGGCCGCGATAGATCGCATCACGGATCTCAAGCGTGTATACCCCGTTTTCCGGTACGTCTAAATGAATTACAGGATCGGGATCGAAGTAGTAGTCGTCGGCGAAAGCCAGTTCCCGGCCATTGGTGTCATAGACCGTAACGACCGGCTGGAACCAACCGGGGACCGCATCCGCGAGGAAAGGCACCAAGTGACGCGCCTGCACTTTGATCACCAGGGTTTGGCCCGCCTCGGCATTAAAACGCAAGCGATCGACATCACCCGGAAGTACCTGCCCGTTGATTACTACTGGCAGATTAACGGGGGGTTCCAGTGGCAGTGGGTCCCATTCACGCGGATCATTCGATTCGACCTCTTGCACCTCAGGCAATTGACCAATCTGGAATAACATTGGGTTGGTCAAGCCCATGCCTCCCCTAAGGCGCAATTCACGATCGCCCGGGACAGCGTCGGCATCGATTGTCAATTCGACCAGTACTGTCTCAGCGATCTGAGTGTTAAGCTGTTGCATGCTACGATCAGTTAGCCGGTCGCGGATGTATGCCAACTGTCTTAGCGACATTTGCTCCCAGTCGTTTAGCAGAAAATGCTTAGGCAGTTCTACTGGTTTGACGTCTTCGGAATTCATAGACGGCTTACGGGTAAGGTTCCAAGGCGGCTTACCTTTGGCCAGACCCATTTCGACAAGTTCATCCCATCTAACTTGGGCACAATCGGCCATTCGGCGAAGTAGTACGTCGCGCTGCTCCTTATCGATATTGCGCAATGGCGGGTAATGTTCCACCACTTTACCGCTGATACCTTCACCGCTGACGTACACCGATTCCGAACTCCGCAAGAACTGCCCGCCAACCAGCACGCGAACGGTGGTGCCTCGCTGGGCACCGGCTGGATAAAGATAACCGATGCGAGGATCACGCTTGGCATCCTGGGCTGTGGTCGGTGCTGCTGCGAACAGAATGATAAACAGCATTAGCAGTGGGGCGGCACGGGTCATATTGCCATGATCTCCTTCAGCCGACCGGCTGACTTCACGTTACCACTGACTTCCGGTAGTACCTTCAGATCGAGATTGAGCGGGTTAGGTAAAGAACCGGCGGGATCGATGCCGAGCAGTTCGTACATGCTGCCGATCAGGTCGATCGGGTACACGGGGCGATCGGCAACATCATCGCCTTTGGCATTGGAGGCGCCGACCACATGTCCGCCGGCAAACCCACCGCCGGCAACAACCACAGAGAAACATTGGCCGAAGTGGCCCCGTCCTCCGTTCCAAGGAGGTTCCCATAGCACCTTAGGTGTGCGGCCGAATTCGCCACCCCACCAGACGATTGTGCTGTCAAGCAGACCACGCTCGCTCAGATCACTCAGCAGCGCCGCCATGGCCGCATCCATCTCCGGCAGTTTTCTTTGCATCAACTGGAAGTGTTGTTTGTGTGTGTCCCAGCCCTTGTAATTAATCGTTATGTAAGGAACACCGACCTCAACCAACCGCCTCGCCATCAGGCACGATTGGCCAAACGTGTTGCGGCCGTAGCGATCTCGCATCGCTTTATCCTCACGGGTTAGGTCGAACACCTCCCGCGCTTTGCCGAACATCGTGTCGTAGGCTTCCTGCTCGGTTTCGTCATGCTTTTGAAACTGTGGCTCGTCGTGCATCACCTTGCCAAGGGTGTCAAGATCATGCATCAACTGACGGCGAGCAGATTGGCGTTCATCACTGATACCCTCTGCAATGATGCCCTCAACGACAAACCGATTGCGGTTCGGATCACCGCCAGTTGCAAACGGTTTATACTTCTGTCCGAGGCAGCCTGCTTCTGAGAATCGGCCCTGCGGTTCGGTCAGGACAATGTATGGCGCAACCGGCCCGTTGTATCCCGCGTCATAACCGCGAAACTTCGATACAACGGCCCCCACGCTCGGGTAGCTGATCCGATCCGGCATTCGACCTGTCTGCATCAGGTACGACGCGGTCTCATGGGCGTTGATCCCATGGGTCATGCTGCGGATGATCGAGTACTTATCCGCCTGCTTGGCCAATTCCGGCAGAAGTTGGCCGATCTGGATGCCATCGACATTTGTCTTGATCGGCTTGTCCAGTGGGCCTGTGTGATCTTGTCCCGCTTCGGGTTTTGGATCGAACGTATCAAGCTGTGAAGGTCCGCCCCACATCCAGATCTGGATCACTGACTTGGCCGACGCATTGGAAGATGCTGCTGCAGTTGTTGAAGGCGCAGCGATAAGATGACCGGGAACACCCAACGCCAGTGAAGTCGCGCCGGCGACACCCACCTTCAACGCCTCACGACGTGTCATGCAGTGGTTCTGTTTCCTTGGGTTCATATCATCCACTCCTGTAGCAAGAGTCGGCGGTTCAATGCCGGTAAAGGAACTCTTTGCAATTAATCAGTGCCCATGCCAGGTCATTGACGCCTTGCCTGAGATCGCCATCATTTAGATACGATTTGGCGGCGGCTTTCTCCGCATCGGTCGGGGGACGTGACAAGGTCATCAGGTATAGCTCGTTGATCAGCCTTCCACGGTTACCGCGTTCACGAGCCATCAGTTGATTCAGACGCCAACTTGTTTCAATCTTCTTCTGGATGTGCGAGGAGTTGAGCATGTGCAGTCGTTGCTGGACGGTCGATTCATTGCTTCGTTCGGACAAGAGGCCCGTGTCGCGTGAGGGTCGGCCGAACTGTTCCAGGAAGGGGCTGGTGATGCTGCCGTCCGCCAGCGATACGGTCGGTTCCGATTCTGGAACATACGTGAACGGCTCTGGGATCGGGCTTTCGTAACTTTCAGCCGGGCCAAACAGCTCCACGAGCGCATCGATCAATACTTCAGCCTCAAGGCGGCGCACCTGATAGGCCGCGAAGTGTTCAGCAGCATCTAAGTCTTCGTTTCCCGGAATTGATGACTGTTGATATGTTCGAGAATTGAGGACCAGTCGATACATGTGCTTCAAGTCGTAGTGAGATTTGATCAGTTCTTTCTGCAGGTAGGCCAGTAGTGCCGGCTGACTTGCTGGTGAATCCAGACAGATGCTGTGTCCCATCAGCCAAGTCCATACACGGTCACTGATCGTGGCGGTAAAATGTTTGTTGCCTGCACGGATTAACCAATCTGCAAATACTTGTCGCGGATCAGTATCCGGCTCGATACGCACATGTGATCCATCCGGCAACACCGCGTCGATTGCCGGCCGGGGCGTTGGATCAAGATAGATTATCTGTTCTTTCCATTCCGCGGTCGGTTTATAGGCCACGTATGAGAAGAACACTTCCATCTTAGCACGATCATCATCAGACCAGGTCTCTATACGCTGGCCCATAAATGTCAATCCTACCGCTGCTGCGATCGAGGATGGAGACTCTCCCTGTATCGCCCGGTAGAAGTTGACCTGTGGAACGCGGAAGTTGCTCCCGCTGCTTGTCAACAGCTCGCGGGCAAATTGATCGTATGGCTTGTTGGTCGCGATGCTGTGATGCACCCAGCGGTGATACGCCTGCACTCCATTCGGCCAGAGATTAATCGGGTGTTCGGCCTTGACACGCAGCACGTCGCACCACTTCATCGACCAGTAGTCGGCGAACTCATCTCTTTCCAGCAGCTTGTCGATCAGTTGAGCACGCTTGCCGCGTCTTTTGTCTCGGGTAAACGATCTGACTTCATTTGGTTTCGGCAGTTTCCCGATGACGTCCAGGTAGACACGACGAATAAAGACAGCGTCACTGCATAATCCCGCGGGTTCCAGACCAGATGCTGTTAGCGATTCCAGCACAAGCTCATCGATCTGATTGGCAGGCTCAAACTTGGCGGTTTGTTCATAGGGAGCAATTGGTTGAGAGGTGCTGCCTGACAGCGTGGCGCATAAGGTCATTACCGATATCGTTGCGATAACCACATATTGTAGGGCGCGCATAGCAACTCCATCTGGATGGCGTGCCTAACCAATTGACTGATCTATATTTGTAAACACAGCACACTATCGAGATAACACTTACAAGCATAACGAGGACAAGATGATCTTATTTCGTCATTCTGGCCCAGTTGGCAGGTTGGCCATCGTTACTATGGCGTGGGAACAAGACCCGTTGCGAAAGAATGCGACACTGCATGGCGGGCTAAGTTGTTTTTATAAAGCGATTTACGTGTATTGCGGGTGTTTGTCTGATAAGATTAAGCTCTTCGGAGGCAGGCATAAATAAAAATGATGTGTGTGATGCCTGTTGACTAACCGCCTCATGTGCCATATGGCGTACTGATTCGCACGAAGGATCAAGTCCGATCAATTTCTGAAACGACCCCGTGACGTCTACGTCATATAGATAGTAGACGGTTCTTTAAGGATCTCACGGAGCCAGTCTTGCCTACGACGCTCATACAAACGGATCGACGCCACTTGTGCGTTCTGGTCGAACGTGCAAAGTCGGCCCTGGCGTCCTGTGAAGTCTGCGAGTTGCGTTGCGGGGTAAACCGGCTGCGCGGCGAGGTTGGGCCGTGCGGGCTCGGTGCGGACAGCTACACCTACAAGCGTCATCTGAGTCTTGCCGAAGAAGTCGAACTGCTGCCCGCTTACATGGTCTACCTAAGCGGATGCAATATGCGGTGTCGGTTCTGCATTCAGGCGCCGCATTGTTTCGATCCATGCCGTGGTGAGTTTATCAATCCCCGCGCTTTATCACGAGAGATCACCGATGCTGTGGAGCACGGTGCGAAGACGATCACGCTCATCGGCGGCGAACCGGCACTGCATCCCCACACGATCCTCGATCTAGCCGCCTCGTCGAATCGACAACTGCCGATCGCACTGAAGACCAACCTTTACATCACACCTGAGACACTGGACCTGCTCGAACCAGTGGTGCAGATTTACCTGGTCGACTTTAAGTTCGGTACGGATGATTGCGCGAAGCGCATTGCCGGCGTCGACTGTTACACGCATGTGCTTAAGCGGAACTTACGGATCGTCGCAGAACGCGGTGACCTGTTTATTCGGCACCTGTTGATGCCGGGCCATCTGGATTGCTGCTTTAAGCCTGTGACGGAATGGGTGGCGGCGAACCTGCCGGAGGCGGTGTTTGAGCTGATGCCGGGGTATGTACCTGCGTGGCGTGCAGAAGCAGACCCTCAGATGGGGCGTACCTGCAACATTGATGAACTGAAAGAGGCAACATCCTGGGTACGTTCGTTGGGTTTACATGCCAGATGTGGAGCAGTTCATGCGCACAGTGAATAGTAACGATCGGAATAAAGTGGATGACGGGCGTTCGGTCACGATCAGGCTGGCTTCAGATGGTCGAGTATTTCTGCATGACCTGACGCCTGACCTGCTGCCGATCATTTGCCAGCTCTGTCCCAACGATGAAGTTTTACGTCAACGGTTGCACGCTGCGGATCAATTGCTGGAGGATACACAATGAATTTTCACGCTGAACAAGTGGGTGTGACGGCAGCCAAACAACCTCCTCCCGACGAACTTGAAACCCTGATCCGGGCCCGTTACCCGATCATCTACGTGGTGACATGGGAGGAGCAGCGTGTCGAAGATCACGTTTCCATCATCGCCCAATCGCGGAGCAAAGACCTGTTCACATGGACACTGACCTCCGGCTTGCAGGAACGTGGTGCTAAGAGATCCGCCCGTAAAGGGCAGGTCGCGGACCCCGTCGAGGCGTTAGATACCGTCATCGAGAATAAGCAGCCTGCTATCTACCTTTTCAAGGACCTGCATCGATTCACATCGGGGGCAGCCAATAACGCGGCGGTCGTGCGTAAGTTGCGTGAAGTATCCAATGCACTTACGGACAGCTACAAGACGCTGATTATCACTGCTCCCGTTATTGATATCGCGCCGGATTTAGAGAAAGACATCACCGTCCTGGATTACCCCCTGCCCGGGCCGGATGACTTTACGATCCTTCTCGAACGGATCGCACGGGATGTATCGGAGAACTCCGACCTTGAGTTGAATATCGACGACAACAGTCGCGAGAAACTCGTTCAGGCAGCGATGGGTCTCACATTACAGGAAGCGGAGAACGTATTTGCCAAGACTATCGTGAACGATGGCAAGCTGGATGCGGACGACATCTCTATCGTTTTCTCGGAAAAGCGGCAGATCATACGCAAGAACGGCCTGCTGGAATATTGTGACACCGATACAAATCTAGGTGAGGTTGGCGGCCTTGAGACACTCAAGGACTGGTTGGAGAAGCGCTCGGTTGCTTTCACCGACCGTGCGAGACAGTTTGGACTCCCTGCACCGCGTGGCGCGTTACTCGTCGGTGTGCAGGGCTGCGGTAAAAGTTTATGCGCCAAGGCGGTCAGCAATCTTTGGCGGATGCCGCTGCTGCGATTTGATATGGGCCGGATGTTTTCAAGCCTGGTCGGATCATCCGAAGAGAACATCCGTCGGGCGATCGCGGTGGCGGAGAGCATCGCCCCGGTCGTCCTATGGGCCGACGAGATAGACAAGGCGTTTTCCGGTGCTCAAGATTCAGGTGGCAGCGATGGTGGGACCACCTCCCGCGTCATGAGCACATTCCTCACCTGGCTTAGCGAAAAAACCAAGCCTGTGTTCGTGATCGCCACAGCCAACGACATCAGCCGCTTACCGCCTGAACTGTTGCGTAAAGGAAGGCTCGACGAGATTTTCTTTGTCGACCTGCCCAACATGGAAGAGCGACGACGGATCCTGGAGATCCACATCAACCGCCGCGGCCGTGATGCATCTGATTTTGATCTGGACATGCTGGTCGACGCCAGCGACGGTTTCAGCGGAGCGGAACTGGAGCAGGCCGTGATCAGTGCGCTGTATGAGGCGTTTTATGTGGATCACGACATCGACACCAACACTTTGTTGAAGAGCCTTAAGGAGACCGTGCCGTTGTCGCGGACGATGAGTGAGAACGTTGCGAAGCTTCGAGCCTGGGCAGAAGGGCGAGCGCGTTTTGCGTCGCTGCGCGATGTTAAGACTGCGCACGAGCCGAGGCGTAAGCTGGAGTTCTGAGCACCCGATCAAGGAGATATGACATGAGTGCCGTCTGTGTTCTGACACCGATTGTAATTGGGTCCTGGCCGATGATCGCGACCGCGGTCGGCGGTGTGGCCGCATCGTTGGGCTTCAGCGTCGCCAGCGGTGGCCATGAAGTCGAGCAAAAGAAAACGGGCAATACCGTCGAGACCGAGCTGGTTGACAGCGAAGTTGTCACCGAAGGGGTATCTCACGGGCAATCGATCACCATCGTAAGAGACGACGCGACCGTGCGGATCGGGCGAGACGAGCGCGGCCGATGCACGGTATGTGTAACCTCAGACACCCTGAGCAAAGCCGAGATGAAGTCCCTCGGCGATGAGGTTTCCGGCAGGCTCATCCAGCAGTTCACATACCACAAACTGGTCACTGAGTTGAAGCAGCACCGGTTCGAGGTCGTTGAAGAGCAAATGACAGAGGATGCATCGATCCAGATGCGTGTCCGTCTCGGTGGCTCGTCTATCTAAACAAGGGGACCGAGTTAATGAAGAAACCTGAATACAAGATTGAGATCACGAACGATGGCAAGGTCCGTGTCGAGGTTGTCGGGTCGCAAGGGCAGCAGTGTTTCGAATTAGCCGACCTTATCAGAGACATTGTTGGTCACGAAGAATCGCGTCAGAAGACGGCCGAGTACTACAGCCAGGACGGGTCGGTGCATATCCAAGGTATGCAGCACGGTCGAGTCCGTGACCAAACCGATCATTAGCCACAGGGTTGTACCATGAAGTGCAGTTCATGTGACTTTGAGAACATGCCGGGGCAGGAGCGTTGTGCTCGCTGCAACGCGGTCCTGAACCTGACGCAGATCGACATTGAACCACCTCGTGCGACGGGCTCAGTTGCGCTGCGTCGCACCCGACTCGGTGTGATCCGGTCCACGCACCGCATCGGTTTCAGCTTTTCAGGCATCCTCCAGAGGTTGAGGTTGCCACGAATCTCAGCCGGTGCACCTCTAGGTTCGCTCGTGATGTCGTTGATCCCGGGACTGGGCCAGTTAGTACTGGGACAAAGATTCCTGGGCTGGTCCATATTGGCGGGCTGGTGTGTGTTGATGGCGCTGAGTTTCCTGGCGTATGGCTCGGTAGCGGGGAGCTGGTGGCGGGCCCTGGCGATCCTGGTGCATGCCACTGCGATTGCGCTAGCGATCCGGCCTGGAATGACACGTTTGTCGTGGCGGGGTCGGTTGATGGTAGGCGTCTGGTTTGTGATCGTACTGAACCTGACGATTTACCTGGCGCTCTCGTGGACCACCGCAGGGTTCTGTGGCGCGCTGCAGATCAACAACGTTGCAGATACTGGCATCGTACAAAACGGTGATACTATCGCGTATACCGGCAGGTGGCTCCGCCCCGATCGGTATGAGCGCGGTGATTTAGTGGTTTATCAGTTAGAACATGGCTACGGTGTGGATCGTATCGTCGCCCTTGAGGGGGAAACGGTTACGATCGAATCGGGACGGGTTTTAGTTAACGGTCAGCCTCTGCCTGCCGAGGCGATGCCGTTGAACGGAGTCCGGCGTTTTCCAGACCTTGAATTTACAGTAAATCAAGGGCATTACCTGATCCTGCCTTCCAACCTTAATTGGGAGGCACACGGCGGCAACGTCGGGCAATTGATCAGACAAATGCTTCATCGTAACTGCCAGGTAAGTGCTTCGGACATATCCGGGCTTGCGATGTGGCGGCTGCGTCCATTCTCACGATTCGGGGCAGTGGAGTAAAAATGATGGAAGGACGATTCGGACGCTTAGAACTACGAAAGCCGCAGCAGAGCCAAGCTGATACAAGGCCGATGCTTGATCTGGAAGAGCACGGTGCAGACCGTTGCTTTTTGATCGCAACCGAGGCAAGGTCGTGGGGTGACAGCGAGCGGGCGCTGCGGTATTACACGCGTACCCTCAGCGAGGACCGGGGGCGGGTTGCTGCCTGGTGCGGCCAGGTCCAGATGCTGGTGCAGTTAGCTGAATACGAGGAGGCGATACTTTGGGCTGACAAAGCCTTGGAGGTCTTCCCGTATCACGGCGACCTGCTTGCTTGTCGGGCACAGGCATCGGCACGCTTAGGCGACCGCAAGAGTGCGATGGCCTGCTCCGATATGTCAGTGGGAGCTCCGGGCCAATCCGCTTGGCGTTGGGAGTCGCGCGGGGAGGTTTTACTTGCATGCAGGAAGTCACATTATGAAGAGTGCTTTGCCAAGGCGGCGTGTGAGAAAGACTTCGACTGGTTTGATTACATATTGATCTCGGAGATCCTCGAGTTTTATGGGAGGTTCGCCTCGGCGATGAAACAAGCTCATCTGGCATTGAGTAAATCTCCGGACCATGCATACAACTGGTACATGCTCGGCCGATGCCAGCAGGGCCTGGGGTGGTTAGGCGCCGCGCGTGAAAGTTACCAACGTTCACTGGAGCTGTCGCCGCAGTTCAGTCTTGCAATGGCAGCGCTCAGCTCGACCGGCCGTGTCCATGTGTTGACACGGCTCTTGTCTCCCCTTTGTATTTGGAGGCTCCGATGAAACTTCTTTCCTTGTTGCAGACCGCAAGACATCACCACGCCAGCGATCTGCATATCGTCGTTGGGGTGCCCCCCATCTTCCGTAAAGATGGGCAGATCGTTACTGCTAAGGGGGACAGTATCACCCCTGAAACGGCTCGAACGCTGGCCTACGAACTACTCAACGATGAGCAGCGGTCCAAGTTCGACCGAGACCTGGCACTATGCTTCTCGACACGGTTCGGCAAAGATGAAGACCGTGCCCGCGTTGCGTTGTACTTCCGCAACGGCATCCCGGAAATGTCTATCCGACTCAGCGAAAAACACATCCGCAATCGAGAAGAACTGGGCCTGCCCAAGATTGTCGAGGAACTGGCTCGCAAGCCAAACGGGCTGGTCCTCATCACAGGCCCAACGGGTACCGGTAAAACAACGACTTTCCACTACATGGTCGATTTGATCAATGTCGAGTACCGCAGAAAGATCGTAACCATCGAAGACCCGATCGAGTTCACGCATATGTACAAGCGTTCTATCGTGATCCAACAGGAAGTACTAACCGATGTGCTTGACTTCAACAGCGCTCTTAAACATGTATTGCGTCAGGACCCCGATGTAATCTGTATCGGAGAGATGCGCGACCCCGAGACAATCTACACGGCTTTGATGGCTGCGGAGACCGGTCACCTCGTTATCGCGACTCTGCACACCCCGGGCGCAGCGGAAGTCATACAGCGGATCAGTTCAGCTTTCCCTGAAGGGCAACAGGATGAAGTCCGCTTTATGCTAGCTAACGTGCTGCAAGGGGTGATCTCCCAGCAACTCATACCACGAGCCAACGGTGACGGCAGGATCGTCGCTTGTGAAGTGCTCGTCGGCACCCCGGGCGTACGCAAGCAGGTCCGCGATAATGAGTCACACAGGCTCTACTCGGAAATGCAGGCCGGCGGTAAGTACGATATGACCACCATGGATCGTTCGTTACTGAAGCTGTATCAACAGGGAGATATCAGTTACGACACGGCTGTAAGTCTTGCCCGTTACCCCGAGCAGATCACCAAACGTTCCGCGTAGCGCAGAGTCAACTTGAGTGGATAACCGAATAAACCGGCCGCCTATGTGTGCAGGAACTCAGACCGGCTGATTACATGATTCTCTAGGTTTTACAGGCATGACGACAGGCCGGCTGTCCAGAATGCAGGATACGTTTATTCTGTAACTGCCGGATTTTAACAATGCCGATAGTTTTCCTTTCCGTGTTGAGAAGGATATAGATTTTACTGTGTTATCCGGATCGACCAATACCGGATTGTAAGTACCCTTAGGTAGTTGTAGATATGCGACCGTATTGGGTGGGACGCTGATGTTCAAACTCATTACAGAGTCTTTAATTGACCATTCGGAGCGAATCTTACCACTGGGAGAATCGTACGAGACGCTGGCCCACTGTAAATCACCGGGATCGGGCGCAATCTCATATTCACGGTAACCGGGTTTAAGCGGGCGAATACCACCGATGTTCTCGACCATCCACTGGTAGATTGCGCCAAACGCATAGTGGTTGAATGAATTCATATTGGGATCGAAGTAACCCTTCTCCGGGGTCCAGCCGTCCCACCGTTCCCAGATTGTTGTTGCGCCGTTTTTAATCGAGAAGTTCCACGAGGGGAATGAATCGTTGTGCAGCACCCGGTAGGCGATATCGTTTCGACCGATCTTCGCCAGCGCGAGCATCAAGGGCTTGGTGCCGATGAAGCCGGTAGACGGACGCCAGTTTCTATCACGAAGATTTGATACCAGGTGATTTGCTGCTGATTCAAGCTGTTTGGGGTTAAGCAGATCGAAGACAATCGCCAGCGCGTAACCCGTTTGTGTGTCGCCGGTGATACGACCGTCATCATCAACATACGTATCTTGGAACTTCTGCTTAATTGCCGAAGCGAGTTCCGAGTACTTTCGTGCATCGCATTCGATATTCAAAACTGCGGCGCTTCTGGCAAGCAGGTCCGTGCTGTGGGCGAAGTAAGCTGTTCGTATGACATCCGCCGGGGTATCCGCACCTTGGTTGAGCCAGTCCCCGAGGCTTCGGTAGTTGGATTACGGGAGCAGATCCGGCCGACTGTTTCGGCGTGTCCACTCAATGAAGCGAACCATGTTCGGGTAATGGCGTGCAAGCTGACGCTTATCTTCATAGACTTGGTAGACAGTCCATGGGCAGATGACGCCTGCATCGCTCCAGGCCGGACTACATGACTCCCACATCTCGCCCGCGTGCTCAGCACACGCCGCGACCTGCGGTGCAACCCAGGGGTAGAGTCCATCTTCATGTTGAGCGTCATCGAGATCGGTCAGCCACTTGGCAAAGAAAGTCTGCACATCCGCTCGTACAGCGGCGGCATGCAGGAATATCTGGGCGTCACACGTCCAACCGAGACGTTCATCGCGTTGCGGGCAATCGGTTGGCACATCCACGAAGTTGCTTCGCTGGCTCCAGTAAATATTGCGCGATAGTTTATTAACCGTCTCATCTGAACATTTAAATGTCCCTGTTATCGCGGTGTCGCTGCTGATAGGTACGGAAACCAAGGTTTCGGCGGTAGGAGGCTGCGACACACCGGTGATCTCGATGTATTGATAACCGTGATAAGTAAAACGCGGTGACCAGACTTCTTCACCTCCGCCGCGACAAACATAGGTATCGATCGACGTCGCGGTACGTAGATTCGTGGTATAGAGCGTACCATCGGATCGCAGGTGTTCGGCAAAGCGAAGGGTGATGGTTTGGCCACGCTTACCATGTAAACGTAATCTCGGTATCGCGGCGCAGTTTTGCCCCATATCGATCACATATACGCCAGACAGCGGTTGTGTGATTGATTTCGGAGAGTGTACTTCTTCCTCCAGTTTAACCACCGGTGGACCAGGCCGAATAATGCAAGGCAGGCAGGTTCCGGGACTGCACTGGCAGCGGGAGGAGTACCAGCGTTCCAGTTGTTCAACACGATATCCAGGTCGTCCAAGCCGACGAAACCGTCGCCCGATGGGTCAGCAGCGCTATCGGCAGGAGGAATACTCTGGTTCCATGCACTGAGGATGATGTCAAGGTCATCCAAGCCGACAAAACCATCGTCGTTCAAGTCGCCTTCGATCCCGGCGGTTGCTTCCGTGAGCGAGACATTTGAGAAAACCACTGTCTGATCGAGTGCTTCATCTGCGTTTGGATTCTGGAACTTAAGATAGCCGGCATCCGCATCGGAATCGGTAGTGAAGTTGACCGTGTATTGGGTGAAGTACAGGTCAGAAATGTCGCCGTTATCCTGAACGTACGACTCGATCGTTGTTTCGGTTGCACCGGCATCGTCACTATATAGAACGACCAGCGTATTACTGCCGGAGTCGTATCCGCCGTTGTCGAAACTCGATCGTGCCGCAGCTACAAAAGAAAGTGTATATGCGGTATCCGGCTGGAAAGTCACGTACTGAAGCATATATGAGATGAACGTATTCCCGGGGCCTGTGTTGGACTGAAGAAAAGCGTAGTTCGGCACATCCACGCCTGTATCAACAGCATCGGTGGTGTAGATATCCAGCGCGACAGGGCCGAACGGTGTACCGACACTCGGATCGGTGTCGACGCCGTACATGCCTTGATAGCCGAATACATCACCGGAACCGTCGTCGGGATTCCATCCGTCGGCGTATGGATTCAGGTTGCCTAGAGGAACAGCAGTGCGGATGCTTCAACTTCCCCCGATTCTTTTAGCTGTGCTTATGATCGCCTTCGCCGTGGTTGATACGTTGTCGGCTGCCCAGAACGATGATGCACTATTTGGTCCCAATGTGCTGATAGTTGAGCCCGGGGATACAACTGCACAAAAGCGGCTCGATGCGATCTATAACGCACAGGAGAAGACCGAGTTCGGTACGGATCGCTACGCCGTCTTGTTCAAGCCGGGAAAGCACAATCTGGATATCCGTGTTGGTTACTACACGCAGGTCCTCGGGCTTGGTCGATCTCCACGCGATGTACAAGTACACGGCGCAGTCCGAGCGATACAAGTGCCCGGCTGGGATAACGTGCTGATCAACTTCTGGCGTGCGATCGAGAACTTCACGGTGACACCCAGCGAGCCGGCGAAAGGCATATGGGGTGTATCACAGGCTACTGCGATGCGACGGGTTCATGTCCGTGGCGATCTGGCGCTGGCTGAAAGGGGCGCATCCAGTGGCGGTTTTATCGCGGACTCACTCGTCGACGGCACGATTAATTCGATGTCCCAACAGCAATACCTCCTGCGCAACACTCACATGGATAAGTGGGTGGGTGGGCTGTGGAACATGGTCTTTGTCGGTGTCCCTAATGCTCCTAGGGGAATATGGCCTGAGCATCCTTTTACGACGATCGACAAGACGCCGGTGATTCGCGAGAAGCCGTTCATTGCTTTGAATGACAAGGGTGAATATGAAGTTGTCGTGCCCGGTTTGCGCCACGAAGCTTATGGCCCATCATGGGTGACTGGCCGGGAGGGTAAGGGGGCCAGGACGGTTCCGATCAGTGAGTTTCACATTGCCCGATCGGATGTTGATGATGCGGCTAGCATCAACGCTGCACTTGCTAAAGGCCGACACCAGCTGCTGACACCCGGCATCTACGAATTATCCGAACCACTGCACATTACCAAGGCCGACACCATTGTTTACACCATGGGTTACGCCACGCTTGTGCCTGTTAATGGAACGCCTGCGGTATTAGTTGATGACGTGTCGGGCGTGACGTTGGCGGGTTTGTTTGTCGATGCCGGTGAGAAGAAGTCGCCTGTCTTAATTCAGATCGGACAGCCCGGTTCTGAAAAATCACATGCTGATAATCCAATCGCACTGTTCGACATCTTCACACGTTCCGGCGGCCAACGCATTGGTAAATGTGATGTCTTCCTGGAGATCAATTCGCATGACGTCATCGGCGACAACTTCTGGCTCTGGCGTGCAGATCACGGCAACGGCGCCGCGTGGGACCAGAACTTGACCGCCAATGGCTTGGTCGTCAACGGTGACAGTGTCACGGTCTATGGCCTGTTCGTCGAACATAATCAGGCCTACCAGACAGTATGGAACGGCGAGGACGGCCGAGTGTACATGTATCAATCCGAGATGCCTTACGATCCACCGAGCCAATCAGGATGGGGCAACGATGGATTTGGATATGCCTCGTACAAGGTTGCGGATCACGTCAAACGCCATCAAGCCTACGGGTTGGGGATTTACTGCGTATTCCTAAAGGCGCCGATAGTCGCGGACGCTGCGGTGGAGGCTCCGGACGTTCCGGGTATTGAATTCCACAACATCATCATCGTCCGTCTTGGCGGCAGGCCCGGTGGTATCCGCTCGGTTCTGAACGGCCGAGGCGATCCTGTGATCAGTGATGACAAATTCATGGCCAGCAAACTGTCCGGCCGCAACTAGCGTCCTGAACATAATGTGGCATACTTGACCGTTCCCCAATGGTCCTGACCGAAAGAAGTTGGATTATGCGTTTTTATCATTCGCCATCACGTTTTATGATTCTGCCCGCCGTTGCAGTGCTCTTAATGCTTGTGACGCCGGCGGCACATGGTGAGATCAAGATCTACGATGCCGAAGCCTTTGTGCAAAGCGAAAAGCGCGGGGTCGCGGCCAATTCGCTGTCGGATGCCGACTTTTACGCCCTGAGCCTCGGCGTCTCGTGGTGGTACAACTGGAGCCCGACGCCAGGGTCGACGCCGCCTGCAGGTGTTGATATGGATTTTGTGCCAATGGTCTGGAGCAATAGCCAGTGGTCGCTCGACCGCCTCTCCAGCTACCTTGCAGCAGGAAATACGCCTCGTCAGATATTGGCAATCAATGAGCCGAATCTGCGTAGCCAGTCCAACATGACACCCGAGCAGTCCGCCGCCTTCTACCAGCAGGTTAAATCAATCGCGGATCAGTACGGCATCCCCGTAAGTGGGCCCCAGATGGCCGCCGGCTCGGCGCCTGCTGACAGCATTACCGCGATCGATCCGGATACCGGGCAGTCGGTGATGTAAACCTACATGGGCTCCTTCGTCGAAGACTTCCTGGCCTACTCCGGCAGCAACACCGTTGACTCGATCGGTTACCACTTCTACGGCAACTCGGATGAATTCTCCTGGCTATTAGGTGAGGCAAAGCGGCTTAATAGTGGTCGTCCTGTCTGGGTCACTGAGTTTAACTGGTCGGCAGCGCCGGATGTCGACAGCCAGGTCGATTACATGATCCAGGTTGTGGATCAGATGGAGAACGATCCGGATGTTGAAGCCTATGCTTGGTTCAAGGAGCGTGGAGCCGGCACGACGTATGACTTACTGAACGCAAATGCCGGTGAGTTGTCGTGGCTGGGCTGGATCTATGTAAACATGCCTGTTCACGATCAGGATGTCTGGTACCGTCCCAACGGCCGACTTCAAGCCGAACGCTATGTTGAAAAGAACGGGATGAGCATCGCCACCAGCGGAGATATAGATGGGATCGCCGAAATGGCCAGCAACCAATCCGGAAGTTGGTTGGATTACAACATCTTCGTCGAAGAGGCTGGTGAGTACGAAGTATCACTGCGTCTTGCTGGACAGGCGGGAATGGTCCGCTTGCGTGACGGGGATGGTCAGGAACTCGATGGGCTTTATATGTACGAGGGCGGTTGGCGCACTAATACGCTGACCATTGATCTTGAAACAGGCTATAACACGCTCCGGTTGGCACTTCAGAACGCAGGACAACTGGTGAACTGGATTGAATTCGAGTTAATCAGCGCTTTGATTCCTGGTGACCTGGATGGTGATGGCTTTGTGGGTCTAAATGACCTGGACATCGTTCTCAATAATTGGAACACCGGAACACCATCATCAGACACAACCGCAACGCCCGAACCTGCATCGCTGCTGGTATTCACATTCGTCGCTGTGGCAGGATTAGCAGTAAGACGATGACACGTTTGCTCTTGCGGATTACTGTATCAACGAAGGTTGTTCCTGGATCCGAGACGTCTTGCGATACTGACCGGGCGGAACCCCCATATTCCGTTTAAAGAAAGCATTGAAGTAGTAGACATTGTTAAAACCCATCTGTAAAGCTATCTGTTTTAATGGGATCGTCGTATTCCGTAGCAGATGTGTAATCATCTCGGTCTGCAATCGGTGATACTCATCCAGAATCGACCGATGGATGACTTTGCGGAATGCATTTTCCAGTAGCCGCCGAGACACACCCGATGCTTCCACAATCTCGTCGACCAGAATCCTGCGTGTGAGGTTGTTCTGCATAAACGCCAGCGCTCGGTTGACATGCGGATCACTCTTCGGATAAACATCCGTACTCCGGCGTGGCACGATAGCCGTGGGTGGCACAACTACCGGTTTCAGTGATACCGATTCACCACGCAGCATACGGTCAAGCAGGTTCCCCGCCTGATATCCGATCTGTTGTGTGCCGTGGTCAATACTCGATAAAGGCGGATCGGATAGATTGCACGATAACTCATCGTTATCTACTGATAACACCGCTACGTCATTCGGCACACGTACCCCCACCTGTCTCGCCGCGTCCAGCAACTCGACCGCTTGCAGATCATCACAGACAAATAATCCGCACGGCTTAGGCAAACCCACTAGCCATTGTGCAAGCCTTTGCTTTTGGTCACTCGATCGATTCCGACGTGCCGTTGGCGCGTTCTTCTCGTGCATATGACATTCAATACCCGCCTTCTGTAGTGTTTGAGCGAATCCCTTACCACGACGCGGCGAATAGTAACGATCGCTTATCCCGCAAAACGCCATGAACTCGAATCCGCGCTGTAGGAAAAACTCCGCCGCCATCCTGCCGATCTTTTCATGGTCGGCTGTCACAACAGGGAATCCGGTATCCGTCAAATTACCCGCGATACTCACCGTCGGGATACCTAGTCTCAACACCTCATCACGCTGAGCCTCGGTTGTTACAGGCATGATCAAACCATCAGCATCTATCTGTCGAATGCTGCGCGTCGACTGCGTCGCCACAGATAGCTCAACACGCCAAGGCTGATGCGACGCGACGTACTGCGCCACACCCATCGCTTCGGATCGGCCGTACGCACTGGCCAGGTCCAGCATGACCGCCACCCTTGGCAGTTTCAACTCACTCACGAACGGCTCCTGTTCCGGTCGCAATATATGGAAAACGATCAAACAGAAAATACGCGATATTATAAAAATAATACGCTATTGCGCATTGAGATGCAAGCCTCTATCGGCATAATTAGTATGGGCGGATAGGAAGCGAGAATCGTTGCCGTCCGTCATAAGTTATTAACCACTTGTAGGATATGAGTTTTGACGATGATTAGTTCTCCGAAGAATCGTAATGGTTCACAGCCGGAGCAAGCCTCCAGGGGGCCCGGTTTGCACTATTACTACCCGCTCGAAAATACCGGAGAGCCGAGAAAAGACCGATGCGATATCGTCGTCTACGGCGGCACACCTGCCGGCATAGCTGCTGCCATTCAGGCAAGCCGGATGGGTAAGCGCGTCGTCCTGCTCGTTTTCAATAGTCATCTCGGCGGGATGACCACCGCAGGCCTTGGCGCAACAGATGTCGGACACGAACTTGCTATCGGCGGTATCTCTCGTGAGTTCTACAAACGCATCGGCCGGCACTACAACAAACCACTGTCATGGCGCTTCGAGCCGCACGTTGCACAAGACATCTTTAAAGGCATGCTCCGTGATGCCGACGTCGAGGTGTATTTTGAACAGCGTCTCACGGATGTCGCGATCGAAGGGAATCGCATCAGAAGTATCACAATGGAGTGCGGTTCAACTTATGCCGCTTCCATGTTCATCGATGCGACTTACGAAGGTGACCTGATGGCCGGGGCCGGTGTTACCTACACCGTCGGACGTGAAGCCAACCGCCAATACCACGAAACGCTCAACGGCATCCACTTCGGCCACCCGGGACATAACTTCAAAGCATGGGTCGATCCCTACATCACACCCGGTGATCCATCTTCGGGCCTCTTGCCCGGTGTGCAAGACCTGCCTCTTGGGCACAACGGACAGGCAGATGCATCTATCCAGGCGTACAACTTCCGCCTGAGTCTGACTAATGAAGACAGCAACAAACTGCCTTTCCCAAAGCCGAATAACTACGATCCAAAGCGTTACGAGCTATTACTACGCTACATTCACGCCGGCGTCTGGGATGCACTTTTCCTTACGCTGCCAATACCCAATCAGAAAACCGATACCAATAACTACGGCGGATTCTCATCCGACCACATCGGCGCTAATTACGATTGGCCAGAAGGCGATTACCAGACACGCGAACGCATCTTTCAGGACCACGTTACCTACAACCAGGGGATGTATTACTTTCTGGTCAACGATGAGCGTGTCCCCGCCAAGATCCGCGCGGAAGTCGCCAAGTGGGGGCTGCCTAAAGACGAATTCATGGATACCGGCGGCTGGCCTAATCAACTCTACATCCGTGAAGCCCGACGCATGGTCGGCGATATCGTCATGACCGAACATCACTGCCGACATCAGGATGTGATTGAAGACCCGATCGGGCTTGCTGCATACACCATGGATTCACACAACTGCCGTCGCCTCGTCGTCGATGGCCGTTTAGTCAATGAAGGCAATGTCGAGGTCGAACCCAACGCGCCTTACCGCGTCAGCTACCGAGCGATCGTGCCTCGCAAGGGGGAGTGTGAAAACCTGTTCGTGCCGTGGTGCCTGTCCGCATCACACATCGCGTTCGGCTCAATCCGCATGGAACCGGTCGGCATGATCCTCGGCCAGTCCGCCGCCACCGCCGCATGCCTGTCGATCGATCAGGGCCTCACCGTACAAGAGTTGCCTTACGAAGCCCTAAAGAAACAGTTACTCACAGACAACCAAATACTCACCTGGGCCGACGGCCCCAAGCCGAACGGGATCAGTCAGTGGGTCGAAAGAAAGAGCTTGAAACAAGGTGTCGCTTCCGCATTGGTAGGCAAGTAAATGATAAGCAAAAAAGGGATCGGCATGAGGCCAACCCGTCGCAAGCACGCTACAATTGGAGGATTAGTTCCCATGTTACGTAAACAGTCAAATATGCCGGTAAGAACTTGCGGAGAGGTGAGAGGCTTCACGCTCATCGAGCTATTGGTCGTGATCAGCATCATCGCACTGCTGGTCGGCATCCTATTGCCCGCGCTTGGCGCCGCACGCAGGGCCGCACAGAACATGAAGTGTCTCAGTAACATCCGCCAACTGGGTGTTGCTTTTGCCAGCTACGCCGCAGACAACCAGGATCAATTCCCTCAAGGCACTAGCTATCATCAATGGCACGATCTCGATGTAATGGGCTCGTATCTGCCAACCAATGAGAACACCACACGGGGCAATATGGGTGGGTCTATATTGCAATGCCCGAGTGATGACGAACTCGCTGCCAGGTCATACAGCATGAATATCTGGGCGACAAGTGGCGACGACACAAACACACCTGAAGAGTACGGTGCTAAGTTTGATGCCACCGTACAGAAGTCATCCCAGATGCTGTTGTTGGTTGAATCATGGTCAGTCTATCAATACGATCAAATGTACTATACACGCCCACTGATTGCATACGGTAGGATCTTGCCTTATCAGCACTTCGTAGACAACCCTGAGCCGGGTACCGCTTATGGCCGTGTTTTTAATCCTCCCGCAGAAAGCAGGCTGGACTATTCCCGACATAACCACAGCGGCGCGTCACCGATGGAAGCAACAGGCAGCGTTAACTCTGCTTTCGTGGATGGACACGCAGCAGGTAATACCGATTCCGAGTTTGTTGACCGATCCGCTGGTATTAGTAACTACATTGCTTATTGGACGCCGAAAGATCGTGAAGTCGAAGAAGCACACTAAAACACAAGCCACTGCATCATGCCTAACCTTGGAGGTATGCGTTTGAATTTGCTGAATTGTCGTATCGCTCTGCTCATCGTTTCCATGGTGTCTGTGCTTTCAGTTGCTTGTGTTGCAAACGCACAGGAGCAGGGGCCTATCCCGGTCAAAGTGGTTAAACACAACGGCCAATACATATTGCTTCGTGGCGGCAAGCCTTTTGAGGTCCACCCGGTTGCAGGCTTTGATCAACTCGACGCCGCGGTCGAAGCCGGCGCCAATACCATCCGGACCTGGGCGACCAAGCACCTCGACGACGGCCGCTTACTTGATGAAGCACACAAACGCGGTATGGGCGTCGTCATGGGTCTTTGGCTCGGGCATAAGCGTGACGGATTTGACTACGATAATCCGCAGATGGTAGCGAAGCAGTATGAAACGATGACCAGGGAGATACTTAAGTACAAGGATCATCCTGCCGTACTCATTTGGGCCGTCGGCAACGAAGCCGAAGCACGCGGGGGCCAACCTTACGAAGCGATGAACGAGATCGCTAAGTTCATCCATCAAGTTGATCCGAATCATCCCACGATGACGGTGCTTGCGGGATCGTCTGTCGAACGCATAACGGCTGTCCGTACACGCGCCCCGGAAATCGACATCCTTGCGATGAATTCTTACGCCTCATACATGAACGTCCCGGTTAACGTGAAGAAAGCCGGTTGGACGGGCCCTTACATGGTTACCGAGATCGGGATTAACGGGACGTGGGAAAAAAGCTACAGCTCAGACTGGGGGGTACCGTTCGAGCCTCCTAGTGGCATTAAGGCAGATATCTACCGTGAACGTTACGAATACCTGATGCAGGATAAGAATCACTGTCTTGGCGTTTTTCCCTTCAAGTGGGGCTATGTTCCGAAAGGTACTTCCACATGGTTCAGCCTGTTTCACGCGAACGGCGAACCCAATGCCGTCGTCGACGTGATGCAACATATCTGGACCGGCTCCTGGCCTGAGGTACGTTCTCCATGGGTGACAGCGCTGGACATCAACGGCCATGCGTTTGATTCAAGCATCCACCTTAAACCCGGACAAACAGTCACCGCGAAAGTCAGCTACACACACGCCGATCCGGATACCCTTGATGTGCATTGGGAAGTATTACCCGAGCAGCGGGTCACCGAAGCGCAGGGGACCCAGGCGATTACGGATACCGGCCTGGAAGTCGGGCTTGAAGTGATCGATGCGAAAACGATTCGTTTTACCACACCCAAAGAACCCGGCGCGTATCGGCTATACTTCTATGGCTACAGCCCCGCGGGGAAACTCGGGACCGCTAACGCGCCGTTCCTTGTTGAATGAAGTAACAAACGCCTTGAGAAAACAAGGTGCATCCCCGAGGTGACCGTCATGCCCAACCGACAATACAAGCGGATAGCTCTGGCGTTTAACCGCGACCCTAGCTATTGGCGCAGGATATTGCGCGGCATGCTCAGCCTTGAAATCGCTCGCTCAGAATGGGAACTGCATGGCGTCCCCGGACTGACACTTGACCACCTCGATCGGCTTCGCCGTTGGCGACCGGATGGCATCATCGCCAACATCACCGACGCGGAGATGGAAAACACGCTGCGCCAGTTGGATGTGCCGGTGATCGATGTCTCAAACCACCGAACAAGTGGTAGTCTTGCAGGTGTTGGTGTTGATCACGCGGCGGTGGGGCGGATGGCTGCAAATCACCTGGTCGAACTAGGCTTCCGCGACTTCGCTTACTTCGGCGATAGTTCCTGGGAATCATGCGATCAACAACTCGAAGGCTACAAGCAGGCGCTGATCGACAACGGCCTGAGCGGTGAGGTCAGTACGTCGCCGCCGTTGCCGCGCCTGGATATGTCGCAAGCGTGGACGTCTGCCGACGATGTGCTTGCCGAATGGCTCGCATCCATTCCAAGGCCGTTCGGCTTGCTGCTCGGTGACGATGAGTGGGGCTTGTGGATCACGCAGGTCGCACACCGCGCGGGGCTCCGCGTGCCCGAAGACGTCGCGATGATCGGCGTGAACGATGATTCGCTTCACTGCGATATGGCAACACCCGCGCTTTCGAGCATCAAGGTTCCGCTGTCGCGCATCGGTTACGAAGCCGGTGTGATGCTTGATAAACGCATGAAAGGCGAGCATGTCGACAATGCGTGGATCAAACTTCCCCCGCTTGGTATCTCACCGCGTCAGTCAACATCCGTACTTGCGGTGGATGATCCGGACCTGTCTGCCGCGGTGAAGTTCGTTGAAAGCGCATCGCATCGACCGATTAGTGTCGATGACATACTTGATATCGTGCCGGTTTCACGCAGGCAACTCGAGCGTAAGTTCCGTGAACACCTTGGCCGAAGCCCACTTCAGGAAATCCGCCGGGCGCATCTGAATAAAGCTAAGTCCTTGCTTGCCGAGACCGATGCAACGCTCCAGGAAGTTGCGGACCGATCGGGCTTCGGCAACATGTATCACCTTTGCAGAGTCTTCAAACGCGAGACGGGCGAGACGCCTATCACATACCGACGCAAGCATCGCTTCGGTTAAATGCTGCGTTTCTTATTGCTTGGTAATGTTGTCGTTAAACATTCGCGGGTTTGAGTGTTGCGTGGAACTTCTCTGCATGCCGCCACAGCTCAGCAACCTTGCCCGGTTGATCGCTTGCGAGGTTGTTCATTTCATGCGGATCATTGACCAAGTCAAACAACTGTACAACCGGATCATTATCGTAGCGGATCAGCTTGTAACGTTCGTCACGGACCATATGCCCGCCGAAAGATGCCGAGGTGACCAGTGCTTCGCGTGTGCTGGCACCTTGCTGGTACTGCTTGATAAAGTCTTGCCCGCACATGCGTTCGGGCATCGGTATGCCAGCGACGTTGCAGAATGTTGGCATCAAGTCAACGCCGGATATCGGGATCGATTCGTTCGCTGTGCCGGGCTGCATACGATCGGGATACATCATGTAGAACGGCACGCGCGCAGCGGACTCGTACATAAAGGCTTTGGTGAACAGGCCATGATGCCCCAATCCTTCACCGTGGTCCGAGGTGTAGATCACGAGGGTGTTGTTCGCCTCGCCGCTTGCGTCCAGCGCATCGAGCACCCTGCCGATGGCGGTGTCGACAAGCTCGCAGTATCGGTAGTACATCCAGATATAAACACGCCAGTCGGTTTCGTTCCAGGACTTGTATTGTGCACGCCTCGGCGAGTTGCGAACTTTGCGCACGAGCGTATTCGGCTCGCCTTCTTGCGCATGAAAGTTGGTGGGTAACTCAGGCAGATCGTGCGCCGATTTGACGGGGAGCTGATTTTGTGCTGTGTGGAAACAGGACACCTGGCAGATGTCATGCGGATTCATAAACGCGACATGCGCCATGAACGGCTTGCGAGAATTGCGGTTCAAAAGATACGCCGCCGCCATCTGTGCGACGCTTGCGTCGCCGTATTGTCCGGCCGGGTGCATGCCGTGGTTGTAGTCGAACGAACCTTTCGGATCGCGTCCGGGCGTATGCCACTTGCCGAAGTGTGCGGTCTCGTATCCATGACGACCGAACCATTGGCTCATGTCGATGACATCCGGGATGACGCGGTTTTGGTTACCGATCACACCATGCTCGACGGGCATGCGTCCTGTGATCCAACTCGTTCTGGAGGGGGCGCAGACGGGGTCGGCCGCGTACGCACACTTAAAGTGGACAGAACGCTCCGCGATGCGGTCAGAATGTGGTGTCTTCACGTAACGCGATCCCAGATGGCTGAATGCTTCCGCATGCCACTGGTCGGTACTAATCAAGAGGATGTTTGGTTGGTTGTTACGTGGTGCAGCAGGCGCCTGACCGAACAGCCAGGGCGCAACGCTTGCGGTTGCGCCGGTGGCTGCGCAGGTCTGGAGGAAACTTCGGCGGGTCAATCCGTTATGTTTATTCATGACCGTGCCTCCATGCTCTGCAATACCCAGGCCCTAGTAGCGCCTTCGACCAGGTAAACAACCATGCCGTGTTCGTTCACCCAGAACTCAAGAGGGAATCCCATTGACGGATTCAGCTTGTAACAAGTCAAGCCCTTGGCGAGATCGTGTTCAGCAGCGTTACCCATCGCGCCTTTGACAAAAGCGGCTTGCCCCATCTGCTGCATGCCTTCAGTGAATAGCGCATCGCAATTGGTGAGTATGGCGATTTCGTTCAACGGAAAGGATGCGAGTAGCGCGTAGTAGCAGGCGGGTTGGCTGGTGGCATAAGTGTGTTTAATGACCCGGTTGGCTGAGCCGGTGATGCTGCGTGTGACCTGTTTGCCGTCCCACAGGCCTTGTTCGATTGTGTCCTGTAACTCTGATTTGAATTGGTTATCACCGAGCTTTTCGGTTAGGTTCCAAGCAATCGGGGTCCGCCATCCATCGTTGGCATGGACAAGTTTCAAGTTCAAGCGGACGGGAGTGCCTTGGATACGAGCGTGTTCGATATTCAAGGTATTATTGCTGTTGGTTTCTGATGCGGGAACCATCTCAAATGAAATACCGGGCCGTTCATCGACCACGGCCGGCCACTGCCCTTTGCCGGACTTATCCTTGAACCATCGCACGAGTAACTCGCGGTATACGAGCTTATGTATGCCAGTTGGATTTGCCTCACGCAGACCTTGCTCGACCTGCATGGCGTCGGCGATGATGTCAAATGCGTGCCACAAAGTAAGCCCCTGTTCTTATGAGTATCAATGCATCACGCTAATCGTTCTACTTCAATTGCTTCAGGACGGCATGTGCTTCTGCTCTTTGCGCTTCATCGCACGGATGCTTTTAGCTTCCACGACCGGTGTTAGCTTTGGCTTTAAAAGCTGGGTGTGCTGGTGCTCTTTCATTGCGGGCAGATCGGTTTGACCGAGTACCTGTTTCTGGACCAGCAGCTTCTGCCGGAGTTTGTCGGTGTCAATGTCTTGAACCATGCAATTAGAACGAGCCGCCATTGACGCCGCGACACCCGCGCCGTGCCCCATTGCCATGAAGACCGGCTCCATCCGAAGTGAACACCACGCCACGCCTGAGCACGACAAACACACGGGGACGAGCAGGTTGCCACATTCCTTGGCCTTAGGCGTCATTGCGCGGTAGGGGATGTCGTAGGGATCGACTTCGCCGCCGACGCCCCCCTCGGTCGCGACATCGCCGTTTTCCAGCACGACGCGCCTTGTGCGGTGTGAGTCCAGGAAGTAAGTGCCCATAGCGATTGCATCTGATTTGGATCGCATGCTTAGCAGATCATTAGCTGATAAGACATACGCACCGATCATCCTGCGGCCGGCCCGGACATAAAGCTGGTGCGGCCAACCACAGGTGTCAAGAAATTCATCCGCAGGCAAGCCCCACGTCTTGACTTCCTTACGTAAAGTCGGCGGCACACACGGATCGTTTGCGAGGAAGTAGAAGAAGCCATGCACGTATGACAGATGCTCCTGCCATATCTTTCGCCGCTCTGCGTAACTTGCTTCAGGATAATCCCAACTGCCGTTATGCAGGTTGGTCGACACGATCAGGCCCGGCCTGTTGTTAACGTCGATCTTCTTGTTCGGCAGGTCGACCGGGAGGATCATGTCTTCCAGTTTGGCATCGGGTCGCGCTTCAAAGACAGGCATGAGCAAGGCATAACGCCTCGGGTCGTAGCTTTCTGGTTTCTCGATCGGCATCCGGTTGTCCGGATCATTAGTCAGACACAGCCGGAAGGTGTAGGCCATGATGCGGTGATCCGCTTCACCAACCTTGCCGTACGGGCCATCGTCGATGTCGGGGAGCAAACCCTTTTCGTCGTATGCGGAACCCGGATATCCGAAGCAGACAGGCGGACGTATGCCAGCACGAGCTTCCTGGAACTGTTCCGTACTTTCTCGGCCGATGGTGTAACGCACGCCGGCCTGTGCCATCAGGTCGCCTTCGTAGGTTGCATCAATGAACTGCTTGGCGTGGAAGATCTGGCCCGACTCAATCGTAACAGACAGGATGCTTTGATTGGCTTTCTCGACAGCATCGTTTTCCTTCAGCGATGCGTTGAAGACAACACAGATGTTCTGCTCTTCGAGCATCTCTCGGAAGACTTGTTCTGAGACCTTTGGTTCGTGCTGCCATGTTGGGCCATCGATGCCATAGACAGCACCGATACGTTCGAAGTATTCGCGTGTAATCCCGCCGATGGCGGAGGGTGTACCGGCATCGGTTGCACTGAGTCCACCGGTGACCATGCCGCCGAGGTGTTTGCCGGGTTCGAGCACAAGCGCAGACGAGCCGGCGCGTGCGGCAGCGAGAGCGGCGACCAAACCGCCAGCGGTCGCGCCGTAAATCAGCACGTCGTATTGTGATTGAGCCGCTTCACTCGGGTCGATACCCACACGGCTATTGTTGTTGGGTGTTAACTGCTCAGGCAAAACAAAACTCCTGACAACCGATCAAACCATCAATCCGTTACCGGCGTCGGGCTAAAAACACGGTGGATATAACAAACCAAGCCGACACGGGCTCGGGGACAATCGTTGTAGATGCCGGGCTGGCGGATGCGTTCCAGTTCCCTAGGACAACGTCAAGGTCATCCAGGCCGACGAAGCCATCGCCTGTCGGATCGCCGGACAGCATGTCGCCTGCGGGTACGCTCTGGTTCCAGTGACCGAGGACGATATCAAGATCGTCGAGGCCGACAAAACCGTCGCTGTTCAAATCACCCGGCAAAAGGGCTGGTGCGGTCACGGTTGTGTATTCGGTGACGCCGCCGCCCGCTTCATATCGCAGCGCGTATTCAACCTGGCCGAATACAGCAAGTTCGAGTTCGGTAGTGTATTGAGCGATATCCCAACTGCCTGTGATGCCATTACCTGTGATGGCGATCCATTGTTCTTTGTTATCAAAGTAGCCTTGGATCCAGTCGCTTCCCTGGCTGTTTGTGCCGTTTTCAAAGGCGAGGACACTAGTCGCTTGCGGGCCGGGGACCAGCCAACTTACGAGTGTTGTTCCCGCATCAAGATCGGCGTTTACACTGAGGATGCCGGTCTGTGCGTCATAAGTGAATACTGGCGAGGTATCCGCAGCAGCCACGCATGTCATGGTTAGACATGTAAAGCCAATTAACGCGGAATGCAGAACTCTCGTAAACGCCATCGGGCATAACTCACGATCAAAACACTTGATGGACAATCCGAAAGCTTCGGTAACTTCCGGGGGTTATATTCCGGGGTTTGTAATCCGGGGGCACCCATTTACGAGTGCCGCCCGGTTGGGGAACATGACACGCACTTTCATGCGTGGATCAGGTTGTTATTTGCGGCGATGCAATGCCAGCACCGCACCAGTCGCCAGAAGCAGCGCGGATGCTGGTTCGGGAACGGCAGTAGGGGCCGGCGGTGTGCCAGCGTTCCAGTTGTTCAGCACGATGTCGAGGTCATCTAGACCCACAAAGCCATCACCCGAGGGGTCTGCGGCTTCATCGGCCGGTGGTACGTTCTGGTTCCATGCACCGAGGACGATGTCCAGATCGTCAAGGCCGACGAAACCGTCACCGTTAAGATCGCCTTCGATCGATGGTTCGGGCACAACGTCTTCCCATGTGGTACCGAACCTGGGTTCATCGAAGCTGGCGGCTCGTGAGTAGTCGATACCGGTCATTGTCAGGTGTGTGATGTCGGCATTGGTATCAAGAGCAAAGGTGCGGAAGACCAGCGGAGCAGTGTCGGCGGTCGCATCGGCTTCGGAGGTGAAGACAGTCGGATTCTGCCAGATGGTCAATTTGGAGTTGCCATCGGGATTGGTTGGTTCGTCATTAAAATCGATCTTTACGACGGTGTAGCGCAGGTAGGGGGTATTGGTTTCCGGATCATTCTGCACCATGTTGTCAATGATGACATCATTCTGGACCGCACCGGTGGAACCCACGTGGCGGACGACCCAGTCTGTACCGGATACGCCGTCACCAGCAGCGCCGATGAGTAGCCCGCGAAGATCGCTACCGCCGACGAGGTTGGCATCGGTTTGCGTTACGGTTGCGCCGGTGTTGGTGAATCCGATGCCGACGAAGCCGTCAAGGTCGAGTTCATCAGTGAGTACCTGGGCTGTGAGTGAGATGTAGTAAGTGTCGGAGGGCGTGTAGGTATCTAACTCGCGTTGGACACGGCGTTGGAGGCTATCAAGTCCGCTCCATCGCGCACGACCGCCACCTTCGTAGCTGAAGCCTGAGACGACGCCGTCGACTTCTGCGGTCCATTGTGCCACACCGAGCGAACCGGAGGTCACGTTGCCGGACCAAGGATTGACGAAGCCGGCGATGGTTGGATTTTGACCGCCGCCGTTGGTTTCGCCACGGCGGAACTGGTTCTTGAAAGTGGTGTTGTCGTACTCGCCCAGTGAGGGGTCTCCGGGGATCCCACCAAGGAAGCTGTCTGCCGCGATGAGATAAGCGTTGGCGGATGAGCCGACACCTGCCAGGATCGAGACCGCGAGTGCGGCGGTTGACCACCGACTGAGTGACCTGAAGACAGTCTGTTGCGCCTGACCATTGCTCTTTAATAACATGGTTGTTCCTCCAATGGTTGAACCTAATTCTTTGTTTCAGAAAGGTTAGTGTGCGATAATCGGTTAGGGAACGAGTCCTTCTTACGCTCAAGAGTACAACATGAGCACACCGAAACAATGCCTGATCGCGCAAGGTTATTATCTATATGCGTCATGGCGAAAGTAGCAAAAAAGCGGTGGTCCGGAGACCACCGCAGGAGGTATGAATAAAGCTTGTTGCGTCCATCAATTTCGGCGACGGGTTACCAGGCCCAGCGTCATCGCCAAGATTAGTGAGGCGGTTGCCGGTTCCGGGATAACTTCTTCCCAAGTGGTGGCGAGGCGTGGTTCATCGAAGCTGGCGGCCTTGGAATAGTTCAGGCCGGTGAGTGTCAAGTGTGTAATATCCGTGTTGGACTGCAGCGCAAAAGTTCGGAAGACAAGCGGTGTCACATCCGCGGTAGCTTCTGCTTCTGTCTGCCAAGCGGTTGGATTATGCCATACGGTGATCTTGGAGTTGCCGTTGGGATTGGATGGATCGTCGTTGAACTCGATCTTCAAGATGGTGAAGGTCGGTTCGACGCTGGCGATGTCTGACGCGAGCACATCATTCTGAACGACACCGCTTGAGCCGACGTGACGGATGACGAAGTCAGTGGTCAGGCCATCGGAGGAAGCTGCACCGATCAGGACGCCACGAAGGTCACTGCCGCCGACGATGTTGGCATCGGTTTGCGTGACGGTGGCACCGGTGTTGGTGAAGCCGGCACCCACGAAACCGTCTGCACCGGCAAGGTCACCCGTGGCGATCTGTGTGATGAGGGACATGTAATAGGTGTCGGAGGGGGTGTAGGTGTCAAGTTCTCGTTGGATGCGACGTTGCAGGGCGTTGACCGCGCTGGACCCACCGAAACGAGCTCGGCCGCCTTCTTGGTAGGCGATGAGCGAACCAGTGGGATCAGTTTCCGCGGTCCATTGTGCGACGGCGAGTGAGCCACTGGTGACGTTGCCGGTCCACGCACCGACAAAACCGTCGATGATCGGGTCTTGGCCGGCGCCGCTGGTTTGTGACCGGCGGATGTAAGTGGGCGAGTATTCACCGATCGATGCGTCAGCGGGATTACCGGTGAGGAAGTGATCGGTGGCGATGAGTGCGGCGTCAGATGTTTGAACGCCGTTAAATACGCTAAGGGCCGCAACTGCAGCTAAACCTGTTACGTACTTTGTGAAATTGGGTAATACCTTCATGTTCTCTCCTCCAGTGCTCAGGATTTAAATGTCACTTGAGACGGTGTCATAGACTCAAAACTGCATTATTAGAGTACCTCCTGAAATAGATTTGAAAATGGCTGCATGCGCAAACAAATTGTCATTACACGCCGGATGAGGCGCGGGGCGTGAACGATATAATGGGGTATGGCGTAGTTTTGTGTCTCAAACAGTCAATACTTTTGCGCGAAACGGCATTGCTTTCCGGTGGTGGGGGCGACATACTCTGTAGCGGGTCGAAGCTGTTGCTTTTTCGTTCGGCCTGAACATACCCATGCACCACTTGGTTGAAGAACTTGAGTCTCGTTTGTTGTTGAGCTCGGCGCCGCTGGTCGTTGAGGGCTTTAATGACAGCTTCTATTCCGTTGGAACCGAATTGGATGGTTCGGAACCGACGGTGCCTGGATTTGATGGTATATGGGCGGGGTCTGGGCCGGCTTCGATCGAGTCGGGCAGTCTGAGTTATGCAGGATTGGGCGAAGCGGGGGGTAACCGGGTTCAGCTCAATGGTTCGATCACGGTATCGCGGGAGTTTGCCCTCTCGGCTGTAGACCCGCTTGAGAATTACCTGGATACGAACGGCAATATCGGGGATTCGCTTGATGGATCGTATCTATACCTGTCAGTTTTGATGCAGGTGGACGGCAGCTCGCCGCCGACATCGACGTTCTCGCTTTATAACGGTGGGACTTCGTCGACGGATCGTGTGTTCCGGATCAGCTATTCGAGTTCGAAATCGACATTCCAGGCGATTGTCGGGCCTAGCGGAACGACGGTTAATCTTGATCCACTTAATGACGACACGAACCTGTTTGTGATCAAGTTCGACTTCCGCTCGGGTAACGATGTGATCAGCATCTGGCAGAATCCAACGGCTGGTGCGAATGAATCGTTGCCTGATGCGCAGATCGCGACTTATGACATCGCGTTTGATCGGGTAGCGTTTTCGCGTTACCTGGGTGTGGGCTCGACTCAGTTTGATGAGCTGCGTCTGGGTAATGAATGGTCTGCGGTAACGGATGAAGCGGCGCTGGATTTGGTATTGCGATCGCCGATCACCGCGGATGGTTTTAATGACGTGGAGTACGTCAGCGGCGAATCAGTCGACGGCTTATGGTCATATATCGCGGGATATGGCGGGGCGTGGTCTTCATTGAGGATGACGACGAGTGAGGCGGGAAGCCTGACGTATACCGGGCTTGGTAACGCGGGCGCGAATCACATCCAGCTTAACGGGACGGATGTGGTTTCACGGCTGATCCTTGATGGGAACAATACCGCCTTTGCCGATTACCTGGATAGCAACGGTGATGTCAGTGTTTCTTATAGTGGGTCGTCTTTGTACTTCTCGTTCCTGATGCAGGTGGATGGATCGACCCCGCCGGCGTCGACGTTTTCTTTGTATAACGATGGCGTGACGGGTGCCGATCGTGTGTTCCGGGTCCTGTATCACTCAGGGAATACGAACTTCACTGCGATCGCCGGGTCCGATGGCACGCCGGTCGAGCTTGGTGCATTAAACAGCGGCACGAATCTGTTTGTGGTCCGCATCGACTACGCTGATGGTAATGACACGATCAGTATCTGGCAGAATCCGGTGGCGGGAGCACAGGAGACGACACCGGACGCGCAGATCACGGATTATGACATTGCGTTCGATCGGCTGGCGTTTACGCGCTATAGCGGTAGCGGTTCGACGCAATTCGACGAACTGCGGTTCGGGCAGAACTGGTCGTCCGTGACGGATGCTGCGGCGCTGGATCTTCTGCCGGACCCGCAAACGATTGTTGCGATGCAGGAGAATCCAGATTCGCCGACTGGCGACGGGCTGTATCCGAGCGGTTTCTTCCCGTTCATTGATGAATTCGGGCAGTACCGTTACATGGACTGGGAAGACAAGATCGATTCGCTTGAAGAATTGGTCCAGTCGGCTGCCGATGAAGCGGCAGACCTTGCGGCGAACCCCGGCGCATCTGATCTGGATGAATACGGCGGATGGCTTGCCGGGCCACAACTCGAAGCGACCGGTTACTTCTACACCGCCAAGGTTGATGGCAAGTGGTGGTTCGTCGATCCGGATGGGCGCCTGTTCTTCTCTAACGGCATTACAGGCGTGAGTGATCCCGATCGAGAAGGATCGACCGGTGCTGCGGTGAAGACAGGCGTATCAGGACGAGAAGACTACTTCACGTATCTGCCCGATGAAAATGATCCTGCTTCTGAATTCCTGGCCGTTGAATCAAGCATTGTTACCAGCGGTTATTACCAGGGCGATTACCCGCTGACGATGAACTTTTACGCTGCTAACGCACTTGCCAAGTACGGCGAAGATTGGGAATCGATCTCTCAGGATATCGCACACGAACGGCTCAAGAGTTGGGGCTTCAACACCATCGGCGGCTGGTCTGATGAAGATGTTTACTTACAGAGCAAGACGCCTTACACGATCGTGCTGTTTCCTGATAATCCGTCGCTGATAAACGGTAACGGGGCGTTCCCGGATTACTTCGACCCTGCTTATCTGCAGAATGTGAAGGACCGTATTTACGAAGAGACGGGCAAGAGCCTGAATGACTCATATAACATCGGCTACTTCATACACAACGAACTTACCTGGACGCGGACACTGGTTGAAGAAACCGATGCAGGGTTGGCTGCACTGGCGGCAAGTTCAACACAGTATGCCAAGATCGCCTTCCGTGACCAACTGATCGCTAAGTATGGGACAATCACAGCGCTCAACGCACAATGGCAGACGTCCTACACATCGTGGGCCGACTTCCTGAGTAAGCGCAGCGTGACGCCAAACATGACCGGTGCGGAGGCGGACCTGATCGCGTTCGATCAATTGTATGCTGAGCAATACTTCAGCACGACACAGCAGGCGATGCGAGAAGCGGCTCCCAATCATTTATATCTCGGTGCGCGATTCACGGGCGGCGTGCGTGAGAACGCGGCGGCGGCGGCGATGTTGTACTGTGACGTCGTAAGCATCAACCGATACAGCGCCAACGCTGCAAATTATCCGAACGGATTAGAAGGCGATGTCCCCCTGATCGCCAGCGAATACCACTACAGCGCAAACGACACCGGCCTGTTGTCCGACGGCTTGCGCACTGCTACGGACCAGGCGAATAGGGCGGATAAGTTCACCGATTATGCCCTCGATACATTGAACGACGATCGCTACATCGGCATGCACTGGCTGCAATACTGGGACTTCCCGACCTCGGGCAAGCTCAACAGCAATAATAACAACAGCAACCTCGGGTTCGTAAGTATCACGGATACGCCTTACACCGAAATGGTCGATGCGGCCCGTTCGATCGGCGCGAGCCTGTACGAGACACGCACCGGTGATTTTGCATTCGTGGTTGATGGCACGCTATACGTGGTTGGTACAGATGCAGCCGATGTACTGGGTTTATCTGCATCAGGCTCAACATTGAATGTGACACGTAATGGCGTATCACACGGTTTCGCATTAGCTGGCATCAATGATGTCGTGATCAGCGGTGGGTATGGTGCAGATGCTGTGACGCTTAGCGGCATGACGGGGCAGACGCTGACGCTTCAGGGCGCAGAAGCTGAAGACGCGATCACGATCAATAGCGGCAGCCTTGCCTTGTATGTAGATGGTGAAAGCGGTGGCCCGACAGTCACTGTCGGCACTTCGGCTGATATCGATATCCTCACCGGATCGCGGATCGGAGCACTGATTGTCAACGGCGACATCAATATCATCTCGTCCGATACGACGCCCGGTGTCTTGCTTGTCGAATCGCTGGCGTTGGGCACAGGTGCAACGCTGGACCTGTTGAACAATGGTTTGATTGTCGATTACAGCGGTGCATCGCCCATGGCTACAATCCAGTCGGCGATCAACAGTGCCTACAACTCGGGTCAGTGGGATGGCGTCGGGATCACAACGAGCTTAGGTAATGCGATCCAGTCGGCGGTCGGTTACGCGGAGAGCTCGGAGGTACTCGGTACAGCCGGCGGCGAATTTATGGGTGTTTCAGTTGATGCTACCGCGGTGCTGATCCGCCACACCCTCTATGGCGATGCGAACCTGTCCGGCGGTGTTGATGGTTCGGACTTCAATCGGTGGAACCTGAGCCGCAACAACAGCGGGAACTGGTCAGACGCTGATTTTAATTACGATGGTGTGGTCGATCAGGCAGACCTGGATTTATGGACCGCGAATCGCTTTACGTATGCTGAGGATGTTCAACTGCCACCGGTAGTGGAGGTGGTGGTTTCTCAATCAGGTGAGGAACCGGTATCAGATCAAAGTGCAAGTAAGTCGCAAGAGGTTGTATCTGGCACATCTGAGGCAAGCGGTGCAGTTGTCTCGTTTGATCCGCCGATACAGCAAACGCAGATTATACAGCAACAATCGGTTAACCCGCGGCAGCAACGTGGTCAGCAGCAACAGAATCAGCTGGCGTTACAGGTAACACAAAACAGCCTCTCGCTTGCTGCGGTATGGGGTCGGCTCAACAGCCGGCAGCAGGTGCAACGCTCATGTTTCACGCTGCCTGCGATGGATGTCCATCTGCCGACAACCAGCAGTCAGCAGAATGGGTGGGATGCCTGGATCAATAATAGCGCTACTGATGATGAGACAACCGACTGGTTTGCACACCTGCTATGATTAGCTTCTCTTGACCATCAGGGATGAAAATCCCATAAGAGCGCCATACAGCGCGTACAGATACGCATTATAACTCATGAAGTATCTCTTCCTGCTTGTTCTGATCATCCTCGTTGTGGCCGGCGCCGTGACGGTCATGACCGAGCCTGATATGCGCAGTGAGGTGCCTGTGATTTACTGGGCGACCGATCTGAGTAATGCTCGTTTCAGGCAGCGGGACCAGTTCCAAAAGTGGTTAGTTGAAAACGGCCACACCACGAAAGACGGGAAGCCAATCGTTGAATTGCGTTTGGATCTGATTGGTCGGTCAGATAATTCCAAAAAGCTCGTGCAGAGTGTGGCGGGGGTCGCCAGTGATGTCATGGATTGTTCGATCGGACAGATGCACTCGCTGGGTGTGCTTGAAGACATGACAGAAGAGGCGGAAGTGCTTGGCTTTGATATGTCTCAAACGTACGCATCGCTGGAGCCGGAATTGGTTCGTGATGGCAGGCAGTATGGTTTTCCGTGCAATGTTTCAGTCATCTGCTTCTGGGTGAATGTCGAACGATTCAAGGAACTCGGCGTCGAGATGCCCCCTCGCGAGTGGGACTACGAAACGTTCGAGCGGATCGGCAGAGAATTCGTAGCAAAGGCAAACACGCCTGGCGAAAGGCAGATGGTTTTCTTTTGCGATAGCGCGACCGGCTGGCGAGCCTATGTGTTCTCGCTGAACATGATCCGCAGCCAGGGATTGAGTGTATTCAACGAGACGATGACGCGTTGCACGCTGGACGATCCGCGGTTTGCGTTTGCGTTGGATAAGTTGCGGCAGTGGGTGTATGAAGACAACCTGATGCCCTCGGCCGCGGAAGAAGCGTCCATGTCGGCGGCGTCAGGATTCAGTGGGGCGTCACTGTCGATGTTTTATACAGGGCGTTACGGGATGATCTTCAACGGCCGATGGTCTTTGATCCGGCTGCGTGAATTTGAACAGCCGATGCAGCTAAGCGTCAGCCACTTCCCGATTTCAGAAGATGGTTTTGCCAACAATCTTGTAGGCACGCGTGCGGCGGCGGTGTACAAGGGGAGTCCGAATAAAGAACTGGCATCGTTGTTCCTGTCCTACCTTGCCAGCGAAGACTACAACATGCAGATCGTCGAAGATGCGGATGCCTTGCCGCCGAATCCAGCATTCGCACAGATAGAAGCCTACCGCAAGCCGGCCGACTTTCCGAACGAATGGGGCACGCACGAGGTATTCAGCGAAGCAGTCGAAAAGTTCGGTGTTGCCAACGATGAAAGCCCATTTGTCCCGGTTGTTGCAGTGACACGCTTGATCAGTGATGCACGTGACAAGGTGATGACCGATCCACAGATGGCGTCATCAGAACAAGCGGCTCGCGAAGCGGCTGAGGCGATCAACGATGAAATTCAACTTTCGCTGGCTGAAAGTGAAAGCCGACGCGCTCTGTACGAAAAACTATGCAAGGTGCAGGAGAAAATCGATCAGCGACGGGCGGCGGGGCAGCAGGTTCCGCTTGAATGGATTACGAATCCATTCCACCGCAAGTACTACGTCGAAATGGGCTGGGCGGAAGACGTAGCGGAAGGCGGTGAACGTTGAGCAGAGCAAGTCAGCGAAAACGATCACGGCGGGAAGTTGCGACGGGATTGTTGTTCCTGGCGCCGAATATCATGGGATTCCTCGCATTTACACTGCTACCGTTGGTGCTGTCGCTTATATTGGCGTTCAGCAACTGGGACCTGCGGCTGCACAATATGTTCCGCGATGAGCCGTTGAAGTTCGTCGGCCTGGACAACTTCAGCAGGCTGTTGAGTTCCGATGACTTCTGGAAGTACATGGGCAATACGCTGTTCTTGATGATGGCGATCCCATTCAGTATTGCAGGTTCTTTACTGGCGGCAGTATTGCTGAGCCAGGACCTGGATGGAGGATCGCGCAGGAGTAAGTGGTTGCTCGTGGTCGGCGCGGTGTTTGTCTCTGGCGTGGGGGTGCTGGCCATGCTTGGCGCCGGAGCGGCGGCGATGACACTATTGATCGGCGGCGTGGTGGGCTTGATCCTGACAGGCGGGACGATGGGTGGATCGACCGTGTATCGCACGCTGTTTTACATGCCGCACTTCTGTGCTGGTGTGGCGACATATATCCTGTGGAAGAAACTGTACAGCCCGTACAGCGGGCCGATCAACGCGGTGCTGTCACCTGTGCTGGATAACGTTAGTAGCGTAGTGAACAGCCTGCCGCCGGGTGTGGTACAGGCGGGATTATGGCTGGCGGTGCTGTTAGTGATCGTGTTGCTGGCGTTTGGTTATTACCGATTACTTGACTGGTGGCGGCAGGGGGATCTTGGACAGATCGGTCTGTTAATCGCGATGGTGTTTCTAGCAATGCCGATCGCGACAGGTTGGAACAGGCTGCCCGTGCAGGCGGCGGGTGTGTTGCTCCTTGCTGTGGCTGGAATATTGTTCTCAGTATTGATCGTGGGATTATTGTTTGGTGATAGGCCGTTCAAAGCGTCAGCGGATGAAGGGCTTGGCGGGGCGATGATCTTTTCGGCGGTATTGATGGTGGGGATGTATGTTTTGATCGGGCTGGGGTCGGTGATGCATCATTTGCCGGCGATGTCGGCTGATGGCGGGTTAGAACCGCCGCAATGGTTGAGCGACCCGGCGTGGGCGAAGCCTGCGTTGATGATCATGGCTTTATGGGCGGCGGTCGGATCAAACAACATGCTTTTGTATCTTGCAGGTTTGAGTAATGTGCCGAGCGAGTTATACGAGGCGGCATCGATCGATGGGGCGGGACGGTTCGCAAAGTTCTGGCATGTGACGTGGCCTCAGCTTGCCCCGATTACGTTCTTCATCGTGGTGATGAGCATGATCTATGGCCTGCAGGGTGGTTTCGAGATGGCGCGTACCATGACGCAGGGCGGACCGGCAGGGGCGACGACGACGCTGAGCTACTACGTATACACCGAAGGTTTCGAAACCGGGCGATTGGGTTACGCCGCGGCGATAACGTGGACACTGTTTGGACTGGTGTTTGTAATCACAATGTTTAACTGGAAGTTTGGCAACCGTTTTGTCAACGATTAAATCCAACTCGAATAAGTCAACTCAGACTGAGAGGACTTACCGTAAACCCTGGGCTTCTGCGAAGCTGATGGGTGTTTCGTTGCTCCACCTGTTGCTGGTGGCGTTGAGTCTGACGATGGTTTTGCCGTTCATCTGGATGGTATTGACGAGTCTGAAGCCAATCAATGAGGTGGGGCTGGATACGTGGTTGCCAAGTGAGTTGAGATGGGAGAACTATAAGCCTCTGCTTAGGATTGAATGGCTTGAAGGTTTATGGAATAAGTTATTTGGTACTGATCTGATTGTCTTAAACGAGGAGCAAGAAGCCCAGGGGATCAGCTACGCACGGTGGTATTGGAACAGCGTGTTTGTTGCGTCTTGCGTGACGTATCTTCAAGTAGTGACCAGCTCGATGGCGGCATTCAGCTTCTCAAGGTTGAAGTGGCCCGGGCGGGACAAGGTTTTTTTCCTGTATCTCGGTACGATGATGCTGCCGATGCTTGTGATGATGATCCCGAATTACCAGGTAATGATTTCACTCGGGCTGGTGGATACGTATTGGGGTTTGATTCTACCGGCAGCGTTCAGCGCGTTCGGCACGTTCCTGTTGAGGCAATTCATGCTGACAATACCCAGCTCGCTTGATGAAGCTGCGCTTATCGACGGGGCGAGCAAGTGGCGACTGTTCTGGGATGTGATTCTGCCGCTCAGCCGGCCGGGATTGATCACGTTGACGATCTTCACTTTCATCGGCAACTTCCACAGTTTCTTCTGGCCATTGGTGATGCTCAAGAGCACACACCGGTATACACTACCGGTCGGCCTGCTGTACTTCGATTCGTCGTCCGGCCAGCAGACGAACGTATTGATGGCAGCGATTACGCTGTCGGTCGTGCCGATGCTGATTCTGTTCGTGGTTCTGCAGAAGTACCTTGTCAAGGGTATCCAGCTCGGTGCGGTTAAGGGTTAGTAATTCACGCGCAGGAGCGGTACATATGAAGCGGATTCTGGTTGTCTTACTTAGCATCATAATGTCAACTCACGCAGTGGCTGAGCCGGAGCATGTGTATGACCTGGTGATCTACGGCGGCACATCGGCGGCTATTACCGCTGCGGTACAGGCGAGTCAGGATGGTTTGGATGTCGTTATCGTGTGCCCGGAACAGCACATCGGTGGGTTGAGTGTCAGTGGACTCGGCGCGACCGATTCCGGAAAGAAGTCTGCAATCGGTGGATTGAGCCTTGAATTCTATCAACGGCTTGGTAAAGCATACGGTTTGGAAGGTAAAGCATGCTGGCGGTTTGAGCCGCATGTTGCTGAGCGCGTGTTTGAAGAATGGGTGAAAGCGTATGACATCCCTGTACATCGGGATGAATGGTTAAACCGCACACCGGGAGTAGGAGTTGATCTGAATAATGGGCGGATAGTATCAATCACGATGCTCTCGGGGAATCGCTATCGTGGGAAGGTCTTTATTGACGCGACGTATGAAGGCGATCTGATGGCGGCGGCTGGGGTGAGTTATACCGTTGGTCGAGAGGCGAACAGCCAATACAACGAGACGCTCAACGGCGTACAAATCGAGAACGCGGTTTATCACCAGTTTATGAATGATATCAGTGCGTATGTAGTGCCGGGCGATCCCGATAGTGGATTGTTGCCGCGGGTATCCAGCGAGAAGCCGGGTGAGCAGGGCGAGGCAGACCATCGTGTACAAGCGTACAACTACCGGATGTGCCTGACGCGCGTGCCGGAGAATCGCGTGCCGTTTCCGAAGCCGGTTGAGTACGACCCATCACAATATGAATTATTGTTACGTGATCTGCTTGCAGGATCGAAACACTACACCGGTGGCTTTGTCGAGTTGCCTAATGGAAAGACAGATACGAACAACAACGGATCATTCTCGACAGACAACATCGGTATGAATTACGACTATCCCGAGGCGGGTTACGAGCGTCGCCGGGAGATTCTTGAAGAACATCGTGTCTATCAGGTGGGGTATTGTTACTTTTTGGCGAATGATCCCCGCGTACCAGAGGATGTGCGAGCATGGTACAGCGAATGGGGATTTGCAAAAGATGAGTTTGTCGATAACGGTCATTGGCCCTACCAGATATATGTGCGTGAAGCGAGGCGGATGGTGGGCGTCTTCGTCGTGAACGAAAATCATCTTCGCCGAAAGCTGCCGACCCCACGCCCGATTGGGATGGGCTCGTACAACATGGATTCGCATAATGTGCAGCGTTACGTCGATGCGAATGGATTCGTGCGTAACGAGGGGGACGTTCAGGTGAACCCGGGCGGGCCTTACCCGATTGATTACGGCGCGATCACGCCTAAACAGGAAGAGTGTGAGAACCTGTTTGTAGTGTGTGCGGTGTCTAGTTCGCACATTGCCTATGGCTCGATCCGCATGGAGCCGGTATTCATGATTCTTGGGCAGAGCGCAGCTACTGCTGCGGACCTCGCGATCGACAAGGGTATACCAGTTCAAGAAGTGAAGTACGATCTGTTACGTGATCGACTGTTGCATGACGGGCAGGTACTGCCGGAGTGATAATGATGAAAATATATGTAAAAGCAAGACCGGTTCGTGTAATGCTTTTGATGCGTGTCATTGGCTTTATGGGTATTGCCTTAGTAACAGTGATTGCTGCGCAGGCGCGAGCCGAGCTTGGTTTGCCGATGGTGATTGGCGATCACATGGTATTACAACGCGATGCCAACGTTCCGATTTGGGGCACGGCAGAACCCGGCAAGGAGGTTGTGGTTACATTTGCGGATCAGACTAAAGCAACGACTGCTGACACCGATGGCCGATGGCGGATCGATCTGGACCCCATGCCTGCCAGCGTGTTATCTCGCGTGCTCAAAGTTGCGTGTGATGGCGAGAAACTTATCTGTGAGGATGTCCTGGTTGGCGAAGTATGGTTGTGTTCGGGACAGTCGAACATGCAGTTCGGGTTGTCGCACGCTGTCGATGGAGAAACCGAGGTTGCCAAAGCAAGTGATCCTTTGTTGCGTTTATTACGTATCGAGAATCATGTTGTAGAGCGTGGTGAAGACGCGGTAGGGCAGTGGGCGGGGTGTACACCTGAATCTGCAGAGAAGTTTTCTGCCGTGGGATATTACTACGGCCTGAAGCTGAGAGAAGAACTAGGCGTGCCGGTCGGTCTGATCAGTAGTGCGTGGGGTGCAACCACAATCGAGTCATGGACGCCGATAGAGGTGATCCGAGATGGTGAGGCTTTTGCCGCCACGCGGGAACGAGACAGGATTCGTGAACGCGAGCAGCCACGCATGATGTCTGAGTATGAAGCCAAGGTGAAGCAGTGGGAACAAGATCGTGATACCGCAGAAGCAACGGGAAAGAAGCTGCCACAACCTCCCCGTATGCCTGTCGCATTGCGGCCGCAATCCCAGTCCGGCAGTCTTTATGACTCGATGATCTACCCGCTAGTACCTTTTGCAATGCGCGGAGCGGTCTGGTATCAGGGCGAGAGTAATGTCGGTGGTGGTGCTGATCGATACCAGCCCATGTTGATGAAGATGATAGAAGCCTGGCGGTCTGCATGGGGCCAGCAGCAGTATTACTTTGGAATCGTACAGTTGCCGAATTACAGACCCGTTGCTAACGATCCGGGGGACTCAGAGTGGGCTGCTTTACGTGAAGCACAACGCTTAGCTGCTCAATCATTGCCGGACACGGGTTTAGCCGTGACGATCGATCTCGGCGATGCTGAGAACGGACATCCGCAGAATAAGCGTGATGTGGGTGAGCGACTCGCACGCTGGGCTTTAGATGCAGTCTATGAGGGACCTGAGGTTGGGCACGGGCCTGTTCTGGAAGATGCAAAAATTGTGAACGATCGGATTGAGTTACGATTTTCTGATGACGCTGGTGCCCTGACCTCGTCGGACGATCAGCCAATTGGCGGATTCGCGATTGCCGGAGCGGACCAAAAGTGGCGCTGGGCTCATGTTGAAGTGACTACTAATAATCAAGTGTCCGTTTGGCACGAGGAGATAGCAACGCCCGTTACTGTTCGCTACGCATGGGCTGATAATCCACCTGTTGCCAACCTGACCGACGCCAGCGGTATCCCCGCGTCACCTTTCCAAGTCACGATTAATCAAGAGTGATGTAAATCGACTCGTCTCGTCTTCAGTTAGAATTCAATCGTCTATTGCGAGATCTCATTATCCCTGTCATCCAGCAAACACTCTGATATGTCGGGGGCGGACATACACTCGGCTGCCCGGTTCCAATCCCATGGTAGCAAACCTTTCTTGCGAGACTTCCGACACCAGGCGCTGGCCGGCACAGGTCAGCAATTCGACACGTACGAGCGGTCCCGCTGAATGAACGCGCTCAACAGTCGACTCAAGTGCAGGCAACCCGTTTGTTTTCGTGTCGATGGTGACGTCATACGGGCGGACAAAAACACGGGCGTCACCAGCAATCTGTCGGCGGTTTTCAGGGAAGGGTAGTTCAAGTGAGCCGAACTGGACGGTTCCTTCGTTGACTCGGCCGTGGAACGCGTTCACATCACCTAAAAACCGCATGACAAACTCAGTGGCTGGATGATGGAACACGTTGTCGGGTGTTCCGACCTGCTCGATGTGGCCCTGGTTCATGACAACTATTTCGTCCGCAACTTCCAGCGCCTCATCCTGGTCGTGCGTCACGAACACACTTGTCAGATGAATCTCGTCGTGCAATCGACGCAGCCAGGTCCGTAATTCTTTTCGCACCTTTGCATCAAGCGCCCCGAATGGTTCATCCAGCAAGAGGACCTTCGGCTGCACCGCCAACGCTCGTGCCAGAGCCACACGCTGGCGTTGCCCACCGGAAAGTTGACTTGGGTAACGCTGGGCGAGGCCGTCGAGTTGCACAAGCCGAAGCAGCTCTTGAACTCTTTCTGCGATCTCTCGCCTGATTGGCCTGTGTTTGCGGGGCCGGACACGTAAACCGAAAGCCACGTTATCGAATACCGTCATATGACGGAAAAGCGCATAATGCTGAAACACAAAGCCGACACGCCGCTGTCGTACGGGCAGGCTGGCGACGTCTTCATCGTGAAACAGGATCGACCCGTACTCACCATCTGCAGATGTGTCATCTGCTCTTTCCAGGCCGGCGATAATCCTCAAGAGGGTCGTTTTGCCTGAACCCGACGGGCCCAAGAGGGCAACGAGTTTACCTGTCGGGACGTTCAGGTTTACATGATCCAGCGCCCTGAAGCCGCCGAAGTGTTTTGTTACGTTACGTACTTCAATACTCATGATTTATCCTGTTCAAGCAAGGTTGGTTCGACATATTCAGTCAAGGCTAAAGACACACGACTGCGCCATTCAACTAAGCTCTTTAATCCAAGTGTGATTAGAGCTAGAAGCGCTAACAATGATGCCACAGCAAATGCCGCGACGAAGTTGTATTCGTTGTAAAGGATCTCGACGTGAAGCGGCATCGTATTGGTCTTGCCACGGATATGGCCGGACACAACAGAGACGGCCCCGAATTCACCCATCGCACGGGCGTTACACAGAATCACGCCGTAGAGCACCGCCCACTTCACGTTCGGCAACGTCACGCGGAAGAACGTCTGCCATCCGCCAGCGCCGAGCGTCATGGCTGCCTGCTCCTCTTCCGTTCCTTGTTCCTGCATGAGTGGAATGACTTCACGTGCTACGAATGGGAACGTGACGAAGATTGTTGCCAGGATGATGCCGGGTGCCGCGAAAATGATCTGGATATCGTGCTCGATCAGCCACGGCCCAAGCCAGCCGTGTGCACCGTATAGCAGCACATAGATCAATCCGCTGATGACGGGGGACACCGCAAAGGGCAGGTCGATCAGCGTGATAAGCAGATGCTTGCCCCTAAACTCGAATTTGGCAATCGCCCACGCAGCGGCAAGGCCGAACACCAGGTTCAACGGTAGTGATACAGCCGTTACCAACAACGTCAGTTTGATCGCTGCGATAGCTGCCGGGTCATTGAAGCTGCTCAGGTATTCACCGACACCCTTGCGCAACGCTTCAGTAAATACCGCCGCTAACGGCAGAAACAAGAACAGTGCCAGAAAACCGAGTGATGTTACGATCAGTACCCAGCGGATTAACGATCCCTCGCCGATCACAGGCTTTCTCATCGCACCGACCGCAGGTCTGAGTGTTGTGGTTGCTCCTGCCATGATCAAACTCCTCTCTTGTGACGGGCCGACCACCACTGAAGCAGATTGATGGACAGCAGGATGATGAACGAAATGATCAGCATGGATGCGCCGATCGCGGTTGCACCGGTCGTGTCGTATTGCTCGAGCTTGGCAATGATCAATAAAGGCACGATTTCGGTTTTCATAGGCATGTTGCCGCTGATGAAGACGACAGACCCGTATTCGCCGACAGCTCGTGCGAACGCAAGGGTGAAACCCGTCAACATTGCAGGCATGATGGTGGGCACGATGATCCGATACAGCGTCTGCCATCGTGTTGCACCCAGGCTTGCCGCGGCCTCTTCGACTTCTGTATCCAGGTCTTCAAGTGCGGGCTGTAGCGTTCGGACCACAAAAGGCAGGCCGATGAATGTCAGGGCTATAGTTACACCGATGGGTGTGTACGCTGCCTTAATGCCCATCGGTTCGAGGTATTGTCCTAACCAGCCGTTGCGTGAGTAGATCGCGACCAATGCGATCCCCGAGACAGCGGTAGGCAGAGCAAAAGGCAGGTCGACCATCGCATCTATCAATCGCTTGCCCGGGAATGCGTATCGCACCAGCACCCATGCGACCATAAATCCGAATACTGCGTTTATCAGTGCTGCGATCAGCGAGGCCCCGAAGGTCAGCTTGTATGCCGCCATCACACGCGGTGCGGTAATCACCTGCCAGAATTCACCCAGGCCATGTGAGCCCGCCCGGATAAACATCGCTGACAGCGGCAATAGAACGATGATGCTCAAGTAGAAGATCGTGTAACCCATCGTCAGACCGAATCCGGGCAATACTCTGGGTTGTTTGGGGTGGCGTATCATTGAACTACTCATCAATTAGATGTTGACTCGGTTTGTTCTCAATATTCATACGGGTGACTTATGCAGTGGTGACGATGATCCAGAATGCTATTGGGCAGCTTCTAGATCAGGGTGCATAGATCTGATCAAACACGCCACCGTCGTTGAAGTGCATCTGCTGAGCTTTCTGCCAACTACCGAAGACCTCATCTACACTAACCAGTGTTACATCGGGGAAACGCTTCAAGTCATCGGGATCGGCATGTTCGGGGATGTTCGGGCGGTAGTAATGTTTGGCCGCCAATCGCTGACCGATCGGCGAGTAGAGATATTCGAGATAGGCCTGCGCCACCTTCAGCGTGCCATGCTTCTCAGCGTTGCCATCGATCACCGTGACGGGTGGTTCGGCAAGGATACTGATCGAGGGCACGATGATTTCAAACTGATCCGGGCCGAGTTGTTCGATCGCCAGGAATGCTTCATTTTCCCATGACAGGAATACATCGCCTATCCCGTTACGGACAAAGGTGTTGGTTGATCCACGTGCGCCTGAATCCAACACGGGAACATGCTTGAACAATTCGCTGACAAACGCCTTTGCCTTATCCTGAGCCTTGGCAACTTCATCCGCATGATCCGGATCATTCAGCTTGTTTAAATCGCCGAGTTCTTTCTTGAGTACGAATGCCCAGGCGGCAAGGTAATTCCAGCGCGCTCCGCCGGAAGTCTTGGGGTTCGGTGTGATCACCTCAACGCCCGGTTTGAGAATATCGTCCCAGTCATGGATACCTTTGGGATTCCCTTTGCGTACCAGGAAGACGATCGTTGAGGTGTAAGGCGAACTGTTGTAAGGCAGGCGTGACTGCCAGGCTGTTGGCATCAGGCCGGTCTTCTGAGCGATCACATCGATGTCATACGCCAAGGCAAGTGTGACGACATCCGCTTCCAGACCGTCGATCACCGCCCGCGCCTGCTTGCCTGCGCCGCCGTGCGACTGGTTGATGGTCACACTTTGGCCGGTGCTGTCTTTCCAAAACTTAGCAAACTCGGCGTTGAAGTCTTTATAAAACTCGCGCGTCGGGTCGTAACTGACATTCAATAGCTCTATGGGTTGTTCTGCCCGAGTAGAGCAGACAAATAGGGGAACGATGAAGAGAGCGGCTAGCAGAATGTTTCTTATGTACGTCATGGCAAGGGTCCTTATGGATTAGTGTGTCCTGGTTGTGTTCAACAGCCGTGTCCAGAACCGCCCTTGGAAGTTAGGCCGCTCCTTGGATATTCAGGAAACGGAACCATGGGCCGAGATCGGGAAAGCTGACATGCTTTAGGATCTATCAATTCCCGTGCCAAACAGCTAAAATGTATGTAAGTATAGTAATATAAAGTAATTGTGGACTTTATGGGCGGATAGGCTGGATTAAACTATTAAATATAATGGATAAAATTATCAAATGTAATGGATATCCGTAAAATATTATGGATAATACAATCATATATGCACGAATTCCAAACCCTAATGCTGGATGTTTGGCGAGAAGCCTGTCGACACATCGAGATTGAGCGATCGGCCCAGACGATCACAGACATCCTCAGTAATCGACTGCCCATTGAACGTCTGACCGTCGTTGCTTTTGACTTCGATCAGAATCAGTTGCTGCCTCGGGCCAATGGGGTGACGGCAGGGGCGGATCACTATCTGCAAACCCCGACCGCAATCAAACCTGCAGATCGGCGATTGCTGCGAGAGTGGGCAAGCCGGCAAAAGGTTTCTCTTTATCAGCCTGGTGATGATCCCGATCCTGTCATGGCACTGTTATTAGGATCGACAACGATTGATGGCTGTTGGATCGTAGGGCCTTTGATGGATGAACATGACGTGGCGGGGGCGTTACTGGTACGTGTTGCATCATCTGAAGTACCTGAGCCTTTGCACTTGGAAATGGTTGGGTTATTGCTCGAACCGTTTTCTGTTGCCTTAGAAAATGATCAACGATTGCATGAACTAAGTGCTCTGCGCGAAGCAGCTGAGGCGGACAAGCGTTCAGCCCTTTCGCGCCTTGGTCGGGAAGACTTGGTTGATTCCCTGGTTGGCGCGGATGGGGGGCTCAAGGCTGTTATGGATCGTGTTGCACTGGTAGCAAAGTCAGATCTGCCAGTGTTGATACTTGGTGAAACCGGCTCGGGAAAAGAAGTCATCGCCCGCAACATCCACGACCAATCGCCCCGTGCCAAGGGGCCGTTCATCCGTGTCAACTGTGGTGCCATACCGTCTGAGTTGATTGATTCAGAGTTGTTTGGCCACGAGAAAGGCGCGTTCACCGGGGCGACATCCCTGCGCCGTGGCTGGTTCGAAAGGGCAGATAAAGGCACACTCCTTTTAGATGAGATCGGTGAATTGCCGTTGGCGGCGCAGGTGCGATTGTTACGTGTTATTCAGGAAGGCAGTTTCGAGCGGGTTGGAGGCGAATCACCTATCCGTGTCAACGTCCGGATCGTTGCGGCAACTCATCGTGATTTACCCAACATGATTCAGGAAGGCGACTTCCGCGAGGACTTGTGGTATCGCATCGCCAGCTTCCCGATCGTCTTGCCTCCGCTTCGTGAACGTAATCAGGACATACCGGCGTTAGCGATGCACTTTGCCAAACGTGCAGCCAGAAGATTTGGTCTGCGTATGTGTGCCCCAAGAGAAGAAGACCTACGGTTGCTGATGGGGTATGCCTGGCCGGGCAATATCCGAGAATTAGCTTCCGTGATCGATCGGGCCGCGATACTGGGAGACGGTGTTCGTCTGGAAGTGATCAAAGCGTTGGGGCCGCTGTCTAACACGGAGGTTACTACAACGTACACGAATCATAATGCCAAGATAGAGCGTAACCAGGTCCGTACGCTTGATGACGCCATGTGCGAACATATTAAGACGGCGTTGCAGCAGACACATGGAAGGATCGAAGGTGCAAGGGGGGCGGCCAAGATGCTTGATATCAATCCGCACACGCTCAGGGCCCGCATGCGAAAGCTCGGTATCGTTTGGACGCAATTCCGTCAGGTCAGTTTGTAGTGTTGTGAATCTGGCAGCTACGGTCTCATATGCATCACAGCATCGTGTCTGTTAGTCACGTATATATGTATTCAGCTAACCATGAAACCTTCATGGCTACTATTGATAGCAGCCCATATCGCAGATGAACTATCATTATCAATTAACTCGAGTAATGTTCACGATCTTGATATCAATGATTATTCATCAAGTAATGAAAATGAACGACCCCTGCAATTAGAAGAGCATATAGTCGATTGATGCTGGACTTGTCTTTGAGTGTGTGAGTGGCTACATTTCTCTCGTGCGGGTCTACAATCACATTCTGTTCCGTTGGCTCTGTGTTGTTGCTTTTGCCATCACCGCTTCATTATCCAATCCCATTGTCGTTGTCTGCATGGATATTGATGGACACACGGCAGTCGAGTTGGCACATCAGGGTATAGATTGTGACCATTCCGAATCAGATACAGAAGATCATCCGCAGATGCTGGTACTCGGGCATTGCCACAGCTCGTGCACTGACATGACGTTTCCTTCGGTCTCGATGATTCGCTCAAACCAAGAGCAATTACAAATCAGCTGCGAACATGTTGATGTTCCCTTGTATCTATTAGATCAGACAGAACCACGGCGAACAGTCTATTATTCAACTCGCCTCATCAGATCAAGAGCGGGAGCGTTGAAACAGGTCGACCGATCATTGAGCAGTACCGTTCTTTTAATCTAGTGATTCCCTTCATATCTGTGTGTGACGCCGTCGGATGAATTCATAGGCGTCGCTGTATTACAACGCATACATACACGGGAGCCAACCATGGCCCGCTTGTCCCATTATGTGACAGTGGCTTCGGCGATCTTTATCGTCGGATGCCAGCCACACCCGCTCTATGACCCACTTGAACCAACGCCACGGCCAATCGTGGGTGCGATTAAATCCTATCATGCACCCAATAAGCCAGGCGTGGACAGGGATTCTGTTGTGCCTGAGCTGCAGAACCCGGCAGGTGAACTTACACTGCGTGACGCGCTATCTGCAGCCTTACTCGGTAATCCGGAATTGGCTTATTTCAGCTATGAAGTCAGGGCCGCGGAAGCGCGCATCGTACAGGCAGGTACTGCCGAGAATACCGAGTTGGACTTCGAGGTCGAGAACTTTGCCGGTTCAGGCGAACTGCGCGATTTTGATGGTGCAGAGTTTACTTTGGCTCTGAGTCAGAGCTTTCCTCTGGGGGGCGATATTGCAAGCAGGCAACAAGCTGCACGATTAGCAGGCCAATCAGCGGGATGGGATTACGAATCAGCCAGGATCGCATTACTTGCAGAAACAACCAAACGCTATGTCGCACTGGTTGCCGTCCAGCAGCGTGTTGAACTCGCCCGGGATTCGCTGGACCTGGCACAGGAGATAGCGGATGTCATACAACGGCGGATTGATGCAGGAGACCTTGCTATTGTTGAACTATCGCGAGCCGCGGTGCCCTTGGCCGAAGCAAAAATCGAACTGGCTCGCGCCCGGCGAACCCTTGAAACGGCAAGAGTTCAACTGGCCCTCATCTGGGGCGGCACAACGCCCGCTTTCACAGAAGCAAAGGGCGATCTGAATCAACTTCAGCCATTGCCATCCTTAGACGATCTGGCACATTTGATCAACCAGAATCCGGATGTGGCCCGCTGGGTTGTTGAAGTTGCCAGCCGACAGGCTGAGATCGAACTAGCGCGGGCCGAGGCGATCCCCGATATCACCGGTTCACTTGGTTACCGTTGGTTTAACGAATCCAACGATGGTGCGCTAGTGGCTGGTCTTTCTATTCCCCTACCGATCAACGATCGAAACCAAGGCAATATTCTTGCAGCACGATTCGGTGTTGCCTCAGCCAAAAACAGGCAGCAAGCAGTTCGGATGCGGATCGAAGCGGCGCTCTTGTTGACTTATTCACAACTGATCAATGCGTATGAAGAAGCCATTGCATTGCGTGATGATGCAATACCTGCCGCAGTCAATGCATACAGGGACATCCACCAGGCATTTGAGCAGGGGAACCTTGGGTATATCGATGTGCTTGATGCAGAACGGACATTGATCGAACTGCAATCCCGTTACCTGGACGTAATAACGGACTACCACACAGCAGTGGCTGAGGTCGAAGCCCTCATAGGACAACCATTATTTACCCATATCAGGTCAAGCGATGACCAGAATGACAACAAGATGGAGCCTCTGCAAGTCGAGGATGAGTAGCCATGAATATATACAAACCCATAGAGATAGCGTCTCTTGTTACAGCATTAGTGTTCATGCTGATGTTTGATGGTCTGAACCAGGCATACGCACAAAGTGATCTGCAAAATCACTCGGGATTACATGCCGAACAGGAGGATCAATCGCACGAGCATCGTGATGAGCTGGAAGATAATGACGATCATTGGCCACATGATGCAAGTGATTCACACGCCGATCATAGTGAGCAAGGTGAGCACGCTCATAGCGATCATGCTGATCGTGATGATGAACATTCGCACGATGGTCATACTGACCACGATGAAGAGGCGATACGGATTTCCCCCGAAACACTTTTAGAATTCGGAATTGTGATAGAAACGGCTTCCGTCGATTCTCTTGGTATGGACCTGCAGTTGCCCGGGGAGGTTGTTTTTAATGCAGACCGTGTGGCTCATGTAATGCCAAGTGTATCGGGCATCACACAATCAGTGGCATACAGTGTCGGCGAAAGAGTTCAGGCCGGAGAAGTCATGGCAACGTTAAGCAGCCGTGACCTGGCCGAAGCACGCAGTACCTATTTGGCCACAAAGGCGCGATTAGAACTTGCGCGTGAAATATTCAACCGAGACGAAAAACTCGTGACGGACCGCATCGGTACCGAGCGACAGATGCTCGAATCACAGCAGGCGCTGCGTGAGGCTGAGATCGCACTAAGGTTGGCTGAGCAGAACCTTCATGCGATTGGAGAAAGCCACGAGTCGCTGAAAGTTCTGCAGAATATCGAAGACACGGCTCTGGCCGAATACAAGATGCGTGCTCCCATCGATGGGATTGTCATCGAAAGGCACCTGACACGAGGCGAACTCGTGAGTGAACAAACCGCATATCCGCCCTTTGTAATCGCCGATATCTCTAGTGTCTGGGTCGACCTGACAGTCTACCAACGGGACATAGCTAATCTGAATAGCGGGCAAACCGTGCGCATCACATTCGGGCATGGCATCCCAGACGCTTCCGGCACGATTGCGTTTATCAGTTCATCGTTCGAAGAACAAACCCGTACAGCGACCGCGCGTGTCATACTGGACAATCCGCAAGGCCATTGGCGCCCGGGTCTATTTGTGACAGCCCATCTATCTACCGAGCAATTGTCTGAATCAGTTGTCGTGCCCCGTTCTGCTGTGACACAGCTTGAGGGGCAAACAGTTGTCTTTGTTCAGGAGGGAGATATTTTCGAACAAAGACGAGTGCATCTCGGGAATGCCAGTGAAGACAAGGTCGAAATCCTGTCAGGGCTTGAGCCGGGTGAACGTTATGTGGCCCGGAATGTTCTTGCTTTGAAAGCCGAATTCAATCGTACCGAACTTGAACACGCAGGCCATGTGCACTGATTCAGTTACTAAGGAGTCGCACAATCATGCTCGAGCGGATTATTGATACAGCACAGCGTGCAAGGTTGCTGGTTGTTTTCCTCGTGTTAGTTGTCATCGGTGCAGGTTACTGGTCGTATCGCCAGCTACCGGTCGATGCTTTTCCCGATGTGTCACCCAACCTCGTCCAGGTATTCACTATCACCGAAGGCTTAGCCCCCGAGGAGGTGGAGAAGTACGTCACCTATCCTGTTGAGGCCTCGATGACGGGACTACCGGGTGTGGTTGAGGTCAGAAGCATTTCAAACTTCGGGTTGTCCGTCGTCAATATCTACTTTGAAGATGGGATGGACATCTACTTCATACGTCAGCTTGTGGGTGAACGTTTGCAGGAAGCGCGTGAGCAGATCCCCGAAGGCTTTGGTGAACCGGAAATGGGGCCAATCTCGACCGGTATGGGACAGATCCTATATTACTATCTTGACGATACGACGGGTAACTATTCGCTTGAAGAATTACGAACCATCCAGGACTGGATCGTCAAGTATCAGCTCCAAACGGTTCCCGGCGTGACCGAGGTGCTCGGTATAGGCGGCTATGAGAAGCAGTATCACATAAATATCGATCCCAAAGCACTTCTACGTTACAACCTGGTCCTGCATGATGTGGTCGAGCGGATCGAAGCAAACAATGTCAGTGTCGGGGCGCAGTTCATTGAGGTAGATGCCGAGGAGTATGTCGTTCGCTCTGAGGGATTGGCACACGGCATAGAAGACCTCGCCGGTATCGTTGTCAAGACCGACGACGGCAGACCGATCTATCTCAGTGATGTAGCAGAGATAGAGGTGGGCGGCGCTATCCGACGCGGCTTGCAAACGCTTAACGGGCAGGGCGAAGTTGTCGCCGGCTTGGTGATCCAACTTTATGGCACCAACGCGTCAACTGTCATCGAACGAGTTGAAGCAAAACTCAAGGAAGTTCAGAACGCGCTGCCCGAAGGCATCAAGATCGTCCCGTATTATCAGCAACGTGAATTGGTTCAGTCATCAGTCCACACGGTACGCAACGCATTGATTCAAGGTATCGCCTTGGTGGCCTTGGTTCTGCTTGCTTTCATGGGGGGTATCAGGCCATCTATAGTCGTCGCCCTGGCTATTCCCTTCTCGGTTCTGTTCGCCACGCTGGCCATGGGCTACTTCGGCATCTCGGCAAACCTGATGTCGCTCGGAGGTCTGGCGATCGCGATCGGTATGATGGTTGACGGCACGATCGTCATGGTGGAAAACATCGACCGTGTCCTTCATGAAACAGACGAGAGCGAGCCACGAACAGCTATCGTGGCAAGAGCCTGCCGCGAGGTTGCACGGCCGATCGTGTTTGCGATCGCCATTATTATCATTGTATTTCTCCCGCTGTTCACACTACAAGGCGTTGAGGGCAAGACATTCCGGCCACTTGCGTATACAGTCGCCCTGGCGATGCTCGGATCACTGATCTTTGCAATCGTCGTGGCGCCCATCTTTGCTGACCTGATCATGAGGCGACGCAAAGCATGGGCAAAGCAGCAGACAAACAATAATGATTCGGATATGGCCAAGGAGCCGATCATTGTCCGGGCAATACTGGTTATCTACCGCCCTTTAGTCAGTTGGTTTGTCAGGCGTAGATGGGCTGCGGTTGTCTTGTCAGTGGTAATGCTGATGTCTGGGGTATTGATCGTGCCAAAACTCGGCAGCGAGTTCACCCCACGCCTGAATGAGGGGGACCTGATCGTCAACCTGACCATGGCCCCGTCCATTTCTCTGAATGAAACCAAACGTATAACGTTACTGGCAGAAAAACGACTCATGAACGTGCCTGAGATTGATTCTGTGGTAAGCCGTATCGGCAGGGGGGAAGTCGGCGCGCATGCCGATCCGATCAATTCGGTGCACGGCTTGGTAGTACTCAAGCCCAAAGACAAGTGGCGTTCAGATATTGATCAGACAGCCATCGAATCGGATATACGTATTGCCTTGCAGGGCATGCCCGGTGTGTTTGTTAATCTGACCCAGCCGATTCAATTGACGGTCGACGAGCTTATTGGTGGTGTCAAGGCCGAGCTTGCTGTGAAGATATTCGGCGATGACTTGGACACTTTGAAGACGAAGGGAGATGAGATCGCTGCCGCGCTCAGTACAATGAATGGTGCGACCGACGTACAAGCTGACCAGATCACCGGCACACCTCAACTATTGATACGACCCGATCGCCAGGCGTTGGCTCGGTATGGTGTCAACCTGGCTGAAGTTCAGGAGACAATCAAGGCGGCTATCGGAGGGATCGAAGCCGGGCAGGTCTTCGACGGCGTTCGACGTTTTGATATCTATGTCCGTTATCAAGAGCCGTATCGTTCGACCATGGAAGATGTAGAGCGGCTGATCATTACCACACCGGACGGCCAGCGTATCCCCCTCGCAGACCTGGCGACCATCCGGATGTTGATCGGCCCGAGACAGATCACCCGTGAGAACAATCAACGCTTTATAACTATCCAGGCAAATGTTGTTGGCCGGGATATCGGAGGATTTGTCAAGGAAGCGCAGCAACTGATCGACCGTGAAGTCACTCTACCTGCTGGTTACTACGTGACCTGGGGTGGCCAATTCGAGCTTGCTCAGCAAGCAAATCAACGGCTCATGCTGGTCGTACCGATCACGCTCATCATGATATGTCTGCTGCTCTACCTCAGCTTTAATTCGCTCAAGAATACGGCATTGATCCTGTTGAATATTCCGTTGGCGCTTGTCGGCGGAGTCTTCGGACTCTGGCTGTTCGGCGAGAACCTGTCCGTGCCTGCATCTGTCGGGTTCATCGCACTGTTCGGAATCGCACTGGAGAACGGTATGGTGTTGGTCACATACCTCAATCAACTGATTCAAGACGGCGCATCATTCGACGATGCCAGCATCAAGGGAGCATCACTGCGCGTTCGCCCCGTTCTTATGACGGCAGCCACAACGGCACTTGGATTGATACCGCTGTTATTTGCTACAGGTACAGGCAGCGAAGTCCAGCGCCCTTTGGCAACGGTTGTCATAGGCGGGCTTGTAACATCAACCTTATTGACACTGCTGGTCTTGCCGGCACTCTATAAATGGTTCGCTTCAATTAAGAACTAAACAGAATGTGCAGCCCTCTTTGATCGGCGAAGCATTGCCAGGCTCCCGAGCAGCATGGTGGCCAACGTGATCGGCTCGGGGATATTTGCGTTAACCAATGGGGATGTACCGACGTTCCAGTTGGTCAGGATGATGTCAAGGTCGTCCAGCCCGATGTAACCATCGTTGTTGGCGTCGGCGATCGGGTCGCCCGGTGGGACGCCTTCGTTCCAGGCAGCGAGCACGATATCCAAATCGTTCAGGCCCACGAAGCCGTCACCGTTCAGGTCGCCCCCGATGGTCGGCTGAACGGTCAGTGCGATGTCGTTGCCGTCGCCCGCCAGGTAGGTGATAGCCATGTCATAGTTGCCGAAGCGGGTAACGATCGCGCCTTCCGCCAGGCCTGTGAAGGCGCCCGTACGAGTTCCTGTGATCGACAGGATGTCGAACTGTTGATTGGTTTGCAGCGTGAATGCATCGAGGACCGTTACATCAAGCGACGCGTCGCCGAGGATCAGGTCGCCCAGCACATCGATAAAGTCATATTCGGCGCCTTGAACCAAGCCCATCAGTTCGACTTCGATGGTGCCGGAGGTGATAACGTAATCACCGGTGATCTGCATGGATCCCGGTGAATTGCCCGGCGCGACGATGCCGCCGAGTTGGGCGAGGTCGCCTTGGAAGGTACCGAAACTCAGTGTGCCATCGTAGAAGTTGAACGTGCCGCCGAGCGTGTGATCGATAGTGCCCGCGGTGAGTGAACTGCCCGCGGCGAGGTTGAGTGTTTGTGATGCGCTGATGTTAAGTACGTTGTCGACGTGAAGCGAGCGTCCGTTGGAGAATGTCTTAGTCGTGCTGCCAAGTACAGCGTTGAGCCGGCTCGAGCTTGCGAGGTCGAAGTCGGCATCCTGGAAACGGATGGTGCCGGTGCTGAAGCTGAAGTTACCTGTGAGAGCGTTGTCGAGCGTTGGTTGGGTGGTGGTGAGTGTGCCGCCTTGCAGCAGCAGCGTTCCGTTGCTGCCGCTGCTGCCGTCGCTACCATTGGGCGCACTCCCGGGGCCGTACCCGCCATCGCCGGGCACACCGGCGGAGAGATTGATGAAGCCACTGGTAAAGATGAGTTCACCGCCCTGGATGTAGATGTTGCCGCCGTCGCCAGCGGCGCCGCCGTTGCCACCTGAGCCATAGCTGAAGATGGCGCTGTCGCCGTCGCCACCATCCCCGCCATCGCCGCCTCGCAGGTTGAGTATTGAAGTGACTTGCATCTGCCCGCCGCCGATTACGAGAACGCCGCCATCTGCGCCGTTGCCGCCGTATCGTCCGGTGAGGTTGGGGAAGTACCCATCACTGCCGTTGCCACCATTGCCCCCGTTGGCGGAAATAATCGCACCGGTGAGTAAGCCGCCGTTCACGTAGACATACCCCGCGTTGTTGCCTGATGTGCCGGGCTGGCCCGTCCCGCCGTTGGAGCCGTTGCTGCCGTTCAGATTTACTTGATTATTGAAGAAGTTCAGTTCGCCGTCGTTGTTTCTTAGTGTGCCCCGTGAGATGTAAAGCGGCGCGTGATAATTGAGTGTGCCCTCGCCGCTCTTGGTAAATGAACTGCTGGTCGGCAGATTGTTCGTTGCGCTACTCACTTCGAACACGGCGTCGGGATCGACGATATCAATCGTGGTGGAATTGTTGAGGCTGATCACGCGCGATGTTGCGCCGGTATCAGCGCCCAAGACCCGCAGGTTACCGCCGGCGAAGGTGATCGATCCTGCTGCGTCGCCAAGGTTTTCGCTTGTGTCGACCTCGAGGGTCCCGCCTTGAATTGTTGTTCCACCGGCGTAGGTGTTCGCACCGGTCAGGTAGACCGTGCCGCCGCCTTGCTTGGCAAGTGCGCCCGTTCCGGTGATCGGCTGATCGAACGTGCCATTGGCATCTTCCAGACCGACATTCACCTGCCCGTTATTGACGATACTCGGCGTTTGCAGGTCGCCCGCACCGATATTCAGCGTGGCGCCGGAATCGATCGCGATGCCCATCGGCGCTTCGAGCGTTTTGCCGGTCGTGATATCCATCTGCGTGCCGAAGGTTTTGGTTGAACCAAGCTCGACGGTTTGTTCAAGCACACCGAACGTTCCGCCTGTCCAGTCAAGCACGGAAGCACTTGTCCCGTTGTAGAACGTGTTTGTACGCAAAACGCCCGCCGAAAGCTGCACACGACCTGTCCCGACTGAGATCTCATTTACGGTGACGACGGTGTCCGCGTTTTCGATGGTGACGGTCCGGACATCGCCCGCGTCGTTATAAAGTTCCAGTAAATCGATGTTGGAAACGATGCCACCGAACTCGACCTCGGCGTACGCGGTGATGTAGGCTTCGCCCATATCGATAGAGGCGATACCCGCCGGGCCTGTCAGGCCGTAATCCGTAATCTCTATATACGGATAGAGCATGGCTCCACCGGAGATGGTGCTCGAACCATCCAGGTAGATGATTAATGACTCGACGCTGCCGCCGTCGTTGATCAGGGATGATCTATTGAGGTAGAGCTCGTCGACACTGATCGTGCCGGAGTTACGGATCGCGGTGTCATTGACATCCAGCAGGAAGCCTTGGAGGTTTCCGTTGTTGTTGAGTGTGCGTGGGACGATGTACTCGGTGTCCTCGGTCAGAGTCATGACCGCGTCGGGGTTTTCCGGGTCGCTGAGGTCGGGGACCTGTGCGCCGGCGGGGAGTAGCTCGGTCGAGAAAGAAGCCGACAGTCTGGCTTCGCCGACGATGATGGTACCGTTGTTGGTGAAGTTGAGTGAACCCTGGATCAGTTCGAACGAGTTGTATGCATATGAGAAGTCGAGGGTGTGACCCGCTTCGTTGATCAGCGTGTCGTCTTCGGAAAGGCTGCTGAAGCTGGTATCTGACTCGAAGGTCATGGTCCCGGTGCCGGTGAATTGGACAGACCCGCTGATAATGATGTTGTTGATGGTGCCGCCGAATACCACATCTGCGTTGTTTTCAATGGTGCCGGCGAGGGTGAGGTCAAGGTCGTTGTAGGTTTCGCCGTACCCTTCGAGCCTGACATTCTCCAGCCGTGATTCAGGCAAGTAGTTGTTGAATCCAAGACCACCTTCATCGAACGAGAAGTTCCGCAACTCACCGCCCACGATGTTGACACCGGACAGGTAGACCGTGCCGAATTCTTCACCGATCACGCCGTCGCGGTTATCGATGTTGGCATCTTCGATATAGACTTCAGTGCCTTTGATCACGCCGCGGTTAACGATGCCGGGGGATGCGGAATTCATGTCACCTACCGGGTCGAGGGTGATCACCGAGGCGTTGCCATCGATCGTGCCGTGGTTTTCGAACTCGATCGAGTCGGCGCCCCAGTTGTTGCCTTCAAAGCTGGCGTTACCTGTGCCGTCGATCGTGAACTGTTCACCGATGGTGAGTTTGATGGGGCCGGCGCTGTTGGAGATGAGGCTGGTAGCGCTAGCGAGCAAGCTGCCTTGTCCGTCGAATGTGAAGTCGTTATCGAATGCCAGGGTGATGCTGTCGACCTTCAGTGAACCGATACCATCCATATTGAGCTTGTTCTTCAGCACGACGGCGGACGGGTCGGTGCTGTTCCAGCCGTAGATTTCCGTCGGCTGAGTGAGTGTGACATCTTCCAGGACGATATCGGATTCGGTTTCGATGTAGGACGAGCTGTTCTGTGAATCCTGAAAGGTTGTCCCGACAATGTAGCTGGTCGAGGAGCCGGTAAACAAAATGTATCCGTTGTACGTGCCGCCTATCAGCGTGACGCCATCAAATTCGGAGTACGTGCTGTCGATCACGCCGCCCGTGTTGTCAATAATGCCATCGTAGATATATAGGAATCCGCTGCTGTTGCTGATCGTGCCTGAGTTACGCAGGCCCGCGAAGGAACTGCTTTGATTACCCGCCGGGTCCATGTAGACATCCGTTATGACATCGAGTGTGCCCTGGTTGTTGATGATCAGGCCGTCGCGTGCTTCTGAGTTGAGCCGGAGAGTGGATTCCGCTGCGATAGTCAGGGTATTGGGAGCGGCGTCGTTGCCGCTGCCGTAGAGGAATTCGACTTCATATTCCCCCTCGCCGGCGAACGTGGCGTCTTCGACGATTTGTGCATCGTAGGTATAGAAGTAGCCGAAAGGATTCAGCGGGTCGGTGCTTGTCTGGTTGTCGATGCGTCCAGCAAATCCGATATTACTGCCATCGAAGTAAGCTCCGGACAACAGCGTGACATCCTTGAATGTAGTTGTGAAGGAGTACAACTCGCCATCCAGTTCGCCGCCCGTGATGGTCGAATTGCCGATATCCGTGTAAGAAGCATAGCTGCCCGCATACAGCCCGCCGATCTTGCCGCCGTCGATATTCATAACGTCGCTACCACCGATACTCATGAAGGGGGCGAGCAGGTGTGTGCCGTTGATTAAATGGCCGCCGCTGACATGTAGCTCTGCGAGGCCGTTGACATCCTCCTCAAACACGATGTCGTTACCGGTGAGTACAGCATCGGTGATGAGCAGGCTGGACGTGGGGTCGATACGGATCGTCCCATCGTTGTGCAGGCGTGCGGCGTCGAGTTCGAGTCGTCCGCCGTCGACCGCTTCCATGGTGCCGCCCGACTCATTCACGAAGAAGCCGTCACTTAGGGTGATGCGGCGTGAATTATAGTTGCCCTCGCCGTCGACCTGCACAAGGCCCGTGTTGGTAAACGCGGCACTTGAACGATCGTAGCCGCCGGCAGGATCGATGGTGAGTCCACCATTCGTGAAGATCGAGCCGTGGTTGGTCATCACGAGCTTGTCGTTACCGAGAAGGCCCGATGCGTCGATCGTGTGGTCGGCGAACTGGGTCAGAGAATCACCCTTGCGAAGGCCCGCGATGATGTTGTTGGCTTGATCGTTCGTGGTCGTGAGTGTGCCGGTTCCGTCAAGCATCAGGCCGGGACCGCTGATATACATCCGGGCGGTGCTGCCGACCGAGCCGTCGAGCATGATGACGCCGTCGTTATTGATCTTGCCCGAATCGGTGCGGACGGCGAAGCGTTCGATGGTCAGCGCCTGGCCGCCCTGGATGCTGACAGTATCACCCGCGCCGATGTTCAGTTGATCGACAGCGATGGTGATGTCGGTATTAACAGTGACGTCCTGATCAATGTGGATGTTGTATGCGTACGCCGCGCTGTTCGAAGGCACACCCGGCACGGCCGGGTCTTCCAGACCGGTCGGTGCTAAACCAGTTTCATTGAAGACCACGGACCAGTTGGCGGCGTTAGACCAGTTTCCACTTGCACCGATCCATGTCGAATCGAGCACCGGAACATCGGGCGAACTTGTAACGAAGAAAAGCTCTCCGTCGTTAAGAATCTGTTGCTTCGCTGAGAGGATGACACCACCTGAGTCGACTGAGAAGTTGAACCATTCGGCATCTTCGGGGATCAGCGTAGCGTAGACATCGAAGCCGTTCATCGTAGTAACAGCCGTGTCACCCGAGCCGCCGAAGAGCAGGTCCTTGGACCATCCGCCGTTGAGCATCGGCACAAGATAGTCTTCTTCACCGATACCAAGCATGGGATTGCTTAACTGTGTGCCCTTGGCTTCAAAGAGCAGGAGCATGTCATACCCGATGTAATCATCGCCATACGAACCCGGCCCCAGGTCGAGTCTTGCGATGCCGGCAAACGCTTCCTGAGGTGTCAGATCAATCAGGCTATCTGAGCCGATGTAGATGTCGTTCGCATTCAGTCCCGTGAAGCCGAAAGCTTCCGCGCCGCCGATGAGACCTGTGATGGTAGGCACGGAAGGTTCATCTGCGATCATCGGATTGACCACGCGCGTGCCGGCTTGCGTAGTCGTGTCGTTCCCATCAAGCGTAGCGCCGCCGAGTGCGCCGATCGCGCTGCTGCCTTCTGCGACAGTGTTACTACCGACAAGAAAACGTCCAGCCTCACCGTCGTCTTCTGTCGAACCACTATCGCCGCCCAGACCGCCGTGCAGACTCACGTTGCCCGTGCCGATGACACTGGTGCCGACAAGTTTGATCGTGCCGCCCGATCCGCCGCCGCCGCCGCCACCCGTTCCACCTTGCCCGCCTTCACCACCGTATGCGCCAACACCACCGATCCCGCCGATGCCTCCGAGGAATGGGCTTGTGGCGATGATGCCGCCGGGAAAGGTTTGCACGCCGGGGATCGGGATAATTGCAGCGATGTTACCCGCTTCGTTGTATTCCCCAGGCGAGTAACCGGGCAGACCGATCGAACCACTGTTGCCGGTTTCACCGTTACCACCATTGGCATTTGCAGTACCGTTGAATGTGATGTTGCCTTGGACGAGGAACTCAACAGCGCCCGCGCCCGCGCCGCCATCACCACCGCTGCCGCCTGATCCACCGAAGCCGCCATCTCCACCATCGCTGCCGGGTCCGCCGCTTCCGCCGAAGCCCGCGAAGTTCCAGCCCGGGATGAACGATGGGGGTAATGGGGGAACGATAACCGTTGCCCAGTTGCCCTGACCTGCTGCGCCCCCGCCGCCACCGCCGCCGCCGCCACCGCCGTCACCACCTTGACCTCCCGCGCCGCCTCCGCCGCCGTTGCCTGCGACGAGCTCGAAAGTGTTGGATGGGCCTGCTAGGAATTGGCCGCCGTAACCGTTGCCACCGGTTGCGCCCGTTCCACCGATCGAACCCGTGATGCCGTTGAAGCCAGGGCCGCCGTCCTTACTATCACCCCCTAAGAAGGTGGGGACCACATCAGGCCAGTATTTTGCGGCAAGTCCGCCATTTCCACCGTAGCCAGTGTTGAAGTAGGTCGTATCGTCGTAAACAGGCGAACCACCGGCTGCAAGTGGCGCGATGTTGTTAAAGCCTCTTTCGCCTTCGTGGCCGGCATAGCCTTCGCCGCCGGCGTGACCTGCCGTTCCATCTTCGCCATAGTGACCATCCAGGCCCGGGACCGGTGGGGGAGCAGCGCCGAAGAAAAACATGAACGCACCGCCGCCGCGCACCCACTGCACGCCGCCGCCCGCGCCGCCTTCACCGCCCGTGCCACCGAACCCGCCGCTGCCGCCCGCGCCGCCATCGCCGCCGCCTGCGCCAGCGGTTGTACCCGCTGCCGAAAAATCGATCGTGGCAAAAGGTGAAACGATCATGTCGTTCCCGACGTTGAAAGACACCGGCCGCGACCCGATACCGCGCAGCACATCGCCGGCGCCTAGTTCGAGGTTGCCTCCCAGATAGAACGTTGCCTTGCCGTTGATGATCCCAGCCGAAGATAGCTGCCCGCCGAAGTCCCAGATCGCACCGTCGCGCGTGACGGTCATCGTATCCGTGTTGATCAGGTACACATCCGCATTTGCCGTCGCTCCCCCCAAAGAGAATAACGCTACGACCGCCGGCAAGGCGAGTCTGACAAACCGCGTGGGCGCAGGGTTCATTTCAGCTCCAAATGTTAAGCAAGAGGGTCACTATCCTGGAGTAGTGATGCGCAAAGCAACAACAGCCATGCAAAAACTCATGGTGTTGCACTCATAACACTCACAGATCAATGGTCCCGCCCATCAACCTATGCAGTATATAATTTTAATCATAATAATGATGGGCACAAGCAATGTCTGAGCAAAACAGCGAGTTTATTGCCATGTGATCGCTTGCAAGGCCAACCAATATAAAGGTGTAAAGATAGTAATATAGTTATAGGCGCACCGCTGGTACGCCACAGGGGGGCATTGTTGCCGGGATCATTTGTCTCAAATTAAGAATGACGCGGTTGGGTCTAATACCTCAGAGCATCCAAGTGTTTGACGAAGTGGTCTGCAAGTATTTGCTTATGTGTGTCCGGATGTTCTTCCAGAACCTGGCGAAGCTCTGCACTCAATGTTTTATCTGTTAAAACAGACCCAAAAGTGCAGTGCAGTATCTGCCTGCCCGGTGCCGTGAAGCCCGTATTGGGAGCAACATCTTCCCAACGCTCCAGATAAAGCGATTCGAGTTCTTTCAGGTCCTTCACCTCTGATTGTGGCGGAGCGCTATTGAGTGTTGCGTGCACGTGATAAGTAGCCTTGTCGGTCTCGTATCGATCCCGGCTGAAGTCAATGATGCGGCGGAAAAGGTCTTCATTCTGCATGGCAACGACACGCAACGCTTCCAGGTAGCTGGTGCCTGCGGTCTTAACGTGGAATCGTCCCTTCGTCGCACGTGCAAATGCCGGATACATCGACAGCTTGTCGCTACCCGAATGCAGGCTCAGCTTGTAAGGCCCCAGCATCTCGGCGATCTCAGCATGCTGCTTCAATGAGACTTCCAATAGCTCCACATCGCCGATGTAGTCGATGCCCTTTTCAAGGTTGCCGATGAACCGCGGGGCGAGGGAGACTAGGTTCACGCCCGCTTTGATAAGCTGATCCGCGATGATGTAATGCTCAGCATGCGTGGTCGGCTGCTCGGTTTCATCTACGCTGATCTCGATCTCGTGGCCCTGGTTCAGTTTGGATGTGGTGTCCTTGATATAGCCGGCCATCTCGACCGCGTGAACGATCGCCTTGGCGTACTTCACCGCGGCCCGTTTGATGGTTAATTCATCAAATTCGATTGCTGTGCCGCACGGTAGCGTCACGGTCTTACCCATGTACTGTTCCGCCCACTGTGGCGCTTTGTAAAGACTCTCGATCTTATCTGCATCGTAGTTGTCGGCCTGCTGGTCGACATTGTCGGATGGATCGATGGTGAAGAAAACGAACCCGGCCTTTGCTGTGCGGTCGACGTCGTCATGTGTCTTAAGGTGGTCGGCGTCCGCGCCCCAGGGCTGATCGAATCCCGCATCCTTGATCGCATCGGCAGCACACGACATGACCTGCTCGGGTGTGCGATCGGTCCGAGTCATCTCGCGTATCGACTGCTGTGCGAAGATACCGCGGATCGGCCCGCCGTATTGTTTGAGCGATTCGAGGTGCCCGGGTGATGCCAGTCCCAGCCTATCACCAAAGCCAAAAGACGGTTCCGTGCCAAGCAGTGTGGGTTTAATCATGTTTGAATCCATCATTGATATTAATGTGTTTTACGAATCATCTTGATTGCGGACTATGCCTGCGATCCATGTAATGCGTGACGCCACGCCGACGGCGCACGCCCGGTCATACCCTCGTAGCTGCGGGAAAAAACAGACTGACACGAAAAACCGCAGGCGGAAGCGATCTCGGATAACGGCAACTGTGTCGTCATCATTAGTTCCTGTGCCCGATGTATCTGCATCTCCCTCATCACCTTCTGAGGCGGTTTCTTGCGGTAGCGGACAAACAACCTGCGCAGGTGCGCAACCGAAACATAGCAAGCGTCGGCCATGTCGTTGACCGTCACACGCTTGGACATGTTCTGATGATACCACGCGATCGCCGCCTCGACGCGCTGCTGATCGTAGCGGACCGGTACGGACTCGGTCTGTTTGAGCGCCAACAAGGTCAACTCATTTTTACACTTCTCAATATGAAGATGGCTCTGCGAATGCGGATTATGGTAGTGGGGGGCAAGCTCATCGCTCATCCGATCAAGCCGATGCGCTTCATGGCGAGTGAGTTTCACCTCGAACACATCGCCTGTGTGCAAGGCAGGAGAGACGACATCAAAATGGGCCACGAAAATACGGCAAGGCTTACCTTTTCGCCCGGTCCAGCCATGCAGGTGCCTGGGCGGAAACACCCACAAGGTGGTGCTGTGTAGCTCTGGCGAGTCGCTGATATCCGAGATCGGAGCCGACTGGCCCGCGGTCACCGCCTGAAACTCCCAGCCCTCGCGTCGCATCGGCAACAGCGGTGTTTGCGCGTAGTCTCTTAAGCCGTATCCAAGATATCTGAGCATACGCAATAGCCAAATAAATGAGCGATATTGTCAAATACGATAATGCCTTCTACCGGCAATTATAAGGTATAAATAGCGTATTACCAGCAAGGAGTTCTATATGTCAGAGCGAAAACGTTATGCGGTTGTCGGGACGGGTTCACGCTGCCGGATGTATCTGGATGCGATCTTCGGCGAATACGCCGCCTATAGCCGGTTCGTAGGCATGTGCGATATCAGCCGCGTCCGCATGAAGTTCTGGGCGGATTACATGGCCGATGCCTACGGCCTGAAAGATGCGCCCATGTTCCACGCGGATGCATTCGACCAGATGCTGGAGCAGACCAAGCCCGATACCGTGATCGTCACGAGCATGGACTGCACGCACGACGATTACATCGTCCGGGCTATGGAGCACGGCTGCGATGTCGTTACAGAAAAACCAATGACAACTGATGCCGCAAAGGCGCAGCGGATCGTGGATACCGTTGAACGGACCGGCAGAAACCTGTGTGTGACATTTAACTACCGGTATCGCCCGGATGCTTCGGTTGTGCGGGAAGTCGTCCAATCCGGTGCGATCGGTCGGCCGACGTCGGTCAACCTTCAATGGTACCTGGACACCAGCCACGGGGCCGATTACTTCCGACGCTGGCACAGCGAAAAAGATAAATCCGGAGGTCTGCTGATACACAAGGCCAGCCACCACTTCGACCTGGTCAACTTCTGGATCAATTCCTGGCCTCAGTCCGTGATGAGCTATAGCGACCTCAAGTTCTACGGCAGAGAGAACGCACGACAACGCGGTAAGACCTACGACTACGACCGATACACCGGCGTCGAAAAAGCAAAGAACGACCCGTTCGCCCTGACGCTTGACGGCGAAGAGCACGGCTTTTCCCTGAAAGGGCTGTACATGGACGCGGAAGAAGAGACAGGCTACCTGCGCGACCGCAATGTATTCGGCGATCACGTCACGATCGAAGACACCATGGGCGTGCTGGCTAAATACCGCAGTGGCGCGATCCTGAGCTACTCGCTTATCGCGTATTGCCCTTGGGAAGGTGAACGGGCCATCATCAACGGCACCGAAGGACAGGTCGAACTCTTCTCACGCGGCACGGGCCATATCATCCGGGGCCAAAGCGATGCCGAACTCGACAAAGAGCAGTACGTCGGCGAATCCTATGTCCGCTTGCAACGTATGTTCGAGCCGCCGAAGGACATCGAAGTACCTGAAGTAAGTGGGGGCCACGGCGGCGCCGATGCCGGCGTGCTAAAGCAGATCTTTACGCCCAAGGATCAATATCCGCATGACCCGCTCGGTCGTGATGCGTCACATTGGGACGGCGCCGCGGCGCTATTAGTAGGCGCTGCCGCAAACATATCAATGCAGACCGGGCAACCCGTCCGCATCGATGATCTGCTCGCCCTGCCTGAGCATCCATAAGCTGGCGGCGAGCATGGCTAGTCCGTTAAGAACACGCAAGTCAACGTGCTTTCCGCCGGTAATGATATCTGCAACGTATTGCCTCGAGTCGATAATTGTACATCCGCCACATGCCCCGCGTGATAGCGTTTTGCTGACTTCAACTTCAATCCGCTGCTGTTGATAAGCTCGATGGTCCGATGCTGCGGTTGGTCTGTGCCGTTCGCAAAGCCTAACACCAAACGGTGCTCATCAACCAACCCAGCGATACTCACATGAGGGTCGTCCCATATCTTTTGTAAAGCATGAGCAGATTTCGGGATAAGTGGTACGAGTGTTGATAGGGCGTAATAAGCAGGCCGGCGCTGTTCGTTATTCACGCCTGTCGCAAGCCCCCATGCCTCATGCGACCATGGCTGGTCCGCTGCCTCCCAGAACATCAAAATTGATGCCCCGTTGTTGATATGTACGAGTGTCAGTTCATACACGCGCTGTGCATATGCGGAAGAATCCGACGCCCGGTTGCTGCCATTAGACTTAACAAGGTCATATGACACACCGTTGAAAGTAGTGGCTGACGTTGCGTATTCAGTAATGATGATCGGCTTTTGCCGTTCAGGATCTTTCTTACCCACAGCAGCGTTAAAATCGTGCCACCGTTGATCGATAAAGCCTACGGACGCATCCGGACTGAATACATCATCCCATACATGCGTCGACCAGCCGGCTAGTGACTGCACGCCCTCGTCGCTCAATGCGCCGATCCACTGCCTGGAGCCATTGTCGTGATCGAGATACGCCAGCCCGGGCCCGATGATGCCAATATCATGATAACCACGATCATCAAGTTCCTTGCGTGTCAGGATGACCAGGCGATTGTAGTCCTCGGGCAATATCCGTGTGTTCCAATCGCCCTCAGGTTCATTCGCGAGTTCTATATAGACCGGCTTCATGCCATGGTCGACTAAAAATCCGACAAGCGATCCCCAGTACCGTGCATAGTCATCGACATATTCGGGCAACAACTGCCGATGCCCGTCATCGCTCAACCAGTTTTCGGGCGATGTAAATTGCAGCAGGATGACTCGGGTCCCCAGACGCTCTGTCATTTGCCATGCTAATCGGGCGTTCTTCAACCGTGGCTCGCCGTCCCCATCGAAGTGCCCGGCAATGAACCGATCCATCACGTCCCGGCTCGAATCCGTCGGTGGCTCTTGCTCGACATCGAACCAGTTCGGGCCGACTGTCATGCGTACATAACGCAAGCCGAGTTCCTTGAGTACAGGCTCGACATTCCGATCACCCGCCCAGATATGAGCGCCAAATCCTCGCACCTCTTGCGCGGTATCTTTCACATCGATCCTGATCGTCACCGGCTTCGAGGTGGATTGCTCTGAAAGCGCATGGCACCCCAGGCTCAACACGACCAGCACCGCAACCATCCAGGACATGCCTCGGGATAATCCCATCATGAATCACCTCATGGATATGGTATCACCCCGACTCATTCCAAGTAGAGTCCGGCGTTGGTGGTTCATCAGGCGGGGCAGTTTCGCATGTAGTCCAGAAGTGCATCCATATCACAGGTAGCCAGCCCGATATGCACATCGCCCGCACCGTAGTACACCAGCAGTTTACCGTCGCGGATCACCTTTCCGCACGGGAACACGCAACCGTTGTAGAAGCCCTGCGTTTCGTAATCCTGCTCCGGCTGCATGATCCAGTGTGGCGTGCGGTGGCGGACAACTGTCGGATCATCCAGATCGAGCAGCAGTGCGCCAAGGCGGTAATGCTTGTCCGGCCCGACCGCGTGATACAGCGTCAACCAGCCCTCGGGCGTACGGATCGGCGGCGTGTTCCCCCCGATCTTGGTTTCCCAGTCGTACTTCGCTTTGACCAGGATTTCAGGATCGCGCATGGTTAACAGATCGTTCCCACAACTAATCCAGATCGTCGGATGCTCCGTGCCGTACCCGTCACCCGCCCACTGCATGGGCCTGTGTAACATGTAATACTTACCGTTGATCTTCTCAGGAAAGAGGATCACATCACGATCATCCACCGACGCGCTTGTCAGCCTGCCTGCACGGATAAAGGTTTTAAAGTCGCGCGTGATCGCCAGGCCGGTTGCGGTATGGTTCTCGCGGATGCACCAGGGCACATCGGCGGGCAACGTTTCCGACTGCCACCGACGTTCGGATGCCGGCATGATCCAATACTGCCCAGGCGCTACCGGGCGTGCGGCGTATGTGATGTAGTAATGCTCTGCGATACGAATAACACGCGGGTCCTCCACGCAGCCGGCATCGAATCCATCTGCGCTGGGTTCAAACACCGGCCGATCGCTGCAACGCTCGAAGTGATAACCGTCCTTACTACGAGCCATCCCCAGCACAACACGATGCTGCGGATCGTGCCCCGCCGCCCGATAGAGCATGCATACATCGCCGGATTCAGGATCAATCCACGCACCCGGATTGGTGGTGACCAAGGCCTCCCATGCATTGGCCGGGTTAGGCGACAGGATCGGATTGCCATGGAAACGCTTTAGTTGAAAGCCTGTGCCCGCCGGCTTGGCTCGCTTGAGCCACTGTTGGGTTTGCGGCGTGACAACTGCGCCGGTTCGGCGGGGTGAGGCTTTTGTCGTCGTTTTTTCGGATTGCTGGGGTGTACTACTTGACAAGGGACATACTCTTGAATGCTGAAGGATAAGGGGTGCTTCTAGTCGTTTGGGTTGTTAATCCATCGGATCGGTCCGGACATCGGATTTGATCAGCGAACCAACCGCGTTCCCGTCTGCGTGGCCGTCCGCCCAGAGGATGTTGGCGCTGCCGGAGGTGCTGCCATCCTTCTCACCACCCGAATGCCTGTAGCGGATGTCTTCCCGGCCGCTCATCGCCTGCACCTTGCGTGGCCCGGTGCCCGAAGCGTTCAAACCCACCTCGATCGGATCGCTGTTATCGCTTTCACTTTCCCGGTAGTAGTGATGGTTGTCTGACCCGCTTCTGTCGTAAACCTCGCCCGCATCCAGATCCCTAAGCGCAGCCATCGTGATGCCGTACTCGGTCTTGCTTGCATCATCGGGGATCCATTGATTTGCATCGGCGACGAGCATGGTCTTTGTCAGCCGCTTGGCGTAATCGAGTTTAAAGATCGATGGAGAACTCGCATCGCTACCAGCAAGAAGCGGCATCGACAGGGGATGAGCCGAGTAATGCATCCGGCCTGCATCGACCGGTGACGCCGGGCAGCGGAAGCTATCCACGGTTTCATCGCCTGTGCCTTGCGCCTGTGCCCCCTCGTAGGTGCCATCGCTATCTTGCACCATGAAAGACTGAATCAGCAGCGTCCATTCGCGGTTATCGATGGCCTTGGAAGCGCCGCGAGGAACGTAGTACGCAGTTTGGCTGGGCGGCGTAGCGCTATCGTTTTCCGCGGCGTAGCCGGAGATGCCCACGCCGATCTGTCGTAGATTCGACAGGCAGACCATCCCCTGGGCCGTCCGTCGCGCTGCACCTAGCGCGGGCAGCAAGATGCCCACGAGTAGAGCGATGATCGAAATCACGACCAGCAACTCGATCAGTGTAAAAGCGCTTTTGCGTTCTGGCATGGCGTTATCCTGTCTCCAAGTGTCGATCGGAGTTACGTTCCCCGACTGATTCTGATAGTAGTGGGAGCCCGCCGCCGTGTCTTCCAAATATAGTGTCTTATTAGTGCACTATATTGTCAGTCTGAGCGTACGAAGTGTATTGGTTATGGCCAACTTAGGCACAGTATTTTGCCACGGATGAACACGGATTAACACAGATAAGAAAGGGGTTTTGCTCGGATGCATCGGATATATCGGATTAAGAGATTTCGAAAGGGGCTTGCCTCCATCCGATGCATCCGATGAATCCGAGCTATTTCATTGGTTTTTATCTGTGTTTATCCGTGTTCATCTGTGGCTGATATGTTTTTAATATATGCAGCGACAAATGATCAATGAACACTGGATAGTATGTTGGTTCACTCAGTTGCCTTATCAATCTTGATATGGTGCGATAGGCTTGTCAGTTCATCGGGTCGGGTCGGACGCGGTCCTTGTGGATGCTGCCCATCGGGTTGGAATCGGAATGCCCATCCGTCCAGAGCACGTTGACGCTGCCGCTGTCTCCACCCTCGACATTACCCCCGCTACCGTGACGCCAGCGCAAGTCTTTCTTGCCCGCCAGCGCGATGCTCTTACTGCGGCCGACCCCTGTCGCGTTTGCCCCGGGATCGATCGGTTCCTCGTTGTCCGTTTCCATAGGATCGTAATAGTGCGTCACCGTGCTCCCCGAACGCCAGACGGTTTTCCCATCCAAATCGTCCAATGCAGCGTAGACGATCCCGAGATCGTAGGAGGCGTTGGTGCCGGTTGCCCTTGTATCAAACTGATTGGCATCGGCGACAAGCATGTTATCGCTCGATCGGCGGACCTGGTCGAGTTTAAACGGCGCGGGTGATCGGCTGGAATTGGTGACATAAACCGGCATCGTCAGCGGGTGCCCGCTGTAATGGATACGCCCGGTCGGGACCGCAGCAGACGGGCAGCGGAAGGTGTCCAGCGATTCATGAGTCGTATCGACCTGCTTGACGCTGGTTTGAACGCTCTCATAGGTACCATCCCCCGTGCTTGCGATGTAGGACATGATCAACAGCGACCACTCCGCATTCCTTGGTTTTCGCCCATCATCGGTCGTGAATTCCCACACAATGCTCGGAGGTGTTGCGCTTTCATAATCAGTTGCGTAGCCATGGATACCGATGCCTGTCTGACGAAGGTTCGACAGGCAGACCGCGGTCTGCGCGGTTTTGCGTGCGGCATTCAATGCCGGTAAGAGGATCCCGACCAGCAGCGCGATGATTGATATCACCACCAACAACTCGATCAACGTAAATGCGCTATGCCGTCGGGGCATGGCAGTGGCCTCCAAGTGTACGGACATCGCGCTTCGGTGACGCGATACCGAACACTATCGTAGAGTATTTAAACCAGAATCAAATACCAATATTATGCCCATATGGTTCATTTTGATGTCAGCTCGCATTGGGAATGCTGACAAATGGGCTCAAATGAGGCGGTCAGCCGCTTCTAAGATTGCGATAGTGATCTTGAAATAAAAAAACGGGCCCGCACACCAGGCCCGCCAATGATTGGGTATTCTTGCGCTGCACCGTAAGTCAGGTTCGCCGACAAACCAACCACGCGCACGCCATACCCACCATGGGCAATACAGCAGGTTCAGGGATGGCTGTCGCATCCGAGATCGACGTCAGGAACTCACCATCCGTAGTCGTCAGACTCATGCTCGACAACGTCGCATCCAATGCTCCGCTAAGCAGCAGGTCATGTGTATCGTCATCGTAGATGGTCGAATAGATGACCAGTGCGGTAAGCATTCGGCCGCGTCGATTGGGATGCGTCCGGTCCGGATTGTAAAGGTCAACGTAGCCGGCATTCTCCCACGCATCGCCGACCGGTGCGACTTCCGCGATGGATGTGCCCACCACCGCATCGATATCGGCAGCGGCAAGGTTGTAACCCTCACGCAGCTCCTGCTGCATCTGGGTTTGGCCCCCGGCAAAGTACGACAGGTTGCCGTCGCCCAGCGCGCGTGCCCATGTTTCATACATCACGGGAACGACATCAGGGCTGTGCGAGGCAACTTGCTGATATAAAGCAACGGAGTTTGCTCTATGCTGAGGTATATTCCCATTGGGATGAGAATAGGTGGGGCGGGTGGAGTAATTCTGCAACACCACGTAGTCCCACTGTTCGCCCGGCGCTAACGCTGAACTGATGACGGAGGTATTGTTCGCCAGGTGATACACAAAGTCTACGCCATTGACGGCGGCATTAACGGTGTTCGGTGTTGATTGTCCCGCCGCTGTTGCGATCTCACGTACCAGGTCAGGCACGGAACGCGGAGCATAGCTTGTGTATGCGTTGGTGTAGCTGTTTCCATAGAAGAGGATGTTGACCGCATCGGCTTGACCGGCTGATACAAACAGCAACAGTACAGCGGCCAGTATTACTTTGGTGCTACGGTGTAAGCACATTTTTAACACGTTCATTATCTCCAGAGATATCAATCGTTGGGGGCGTGTTACCGCCCCCAACGTGAGGCATCGTAAAACTCATGTTCGGCTTTGATATAGTTCCGCAACCGTGAATTGCTTACGCACCACGGCGCACGGCGATCAACACCCCACCCAGGCCCATCAGGCACAGCGTTGCGGGTTCGGGAACCGGATTGATATCCAGTCCACCGAGGTAGTAGAAGCCGCTGCTGTTATTGTTGTTGGGCCCCGGCTGAATGGTCATGACAACTTCGCCGGCGGCGGTGGGGGCGATCCCCAACACCTGCGCGATATTACCGACGTTGTTGCCCGCATCCAACAGCGCCACGCCTGCATTCAGGCCGACGACGTCATACTGCGCTTCACGGATGTCCGAGACCGCGCCGCGTGAGGCATAGAACGTGAAGTCATAGGTCAACGATGGATCGAGGCCGGCGATGGTGTACTCGACCAGCGGGCGCGGTGGCAGGCCGTTGAATGTGACGGTGTGGCCGAACATCGCGTCCCGCGTGGTTTCGCCATCGAAGTAATCGCTGGCCGGCGCCGTTGGGGCTAACGGACCGCTACGGTTGGGGCCGTTGGTGTTCCAGCCGGTATCCGATGTGACGGTCAGACTCACGCCCGTGGCCGCGCCCGTCGTGTCGATCGCATTGGCAACATCCTGTCCGTTGTAAACGATGTCATTGACGTAGCCCGGGCTGGCGGTTGTCGAATCGCCGAGATCGAACTTCATCGATGCGGCATCCGTCATTGCACTGCAAAGCACGACCGCACATACGCCTAAAGTTAGCCGATACATTTTCGTCCTCCTCCTTCGAGATATGGTCAATCAATCCCACAACGCGCGGGTTATGTGTGAACTGATATTAGGACGAGTGAGCCCGTTTTACTTCCAAAAATAGTGTCTATGTGGTTCCATATATTACCAATCCGATCCGGTGCTGCTGGTATCTGTAAGAATTTGACCCCTATCGGGGCAATATTCTGTGGTGATTGTGCACTAACGGCGCGTTATGTTGTTAAGCAATTGGATGTTTTGTCGTCTGCGCCCGTTTGGCTTAACAGCGTGCGGCGTCGCAGTTGTGGGTCTTTCTTACATGCGTCTGGGATCAGTTCTGATCCCCTGGTGATTTGTATGAGAAGTGTCTTTATGCGTTTGTTTACGGGTGTTGCGGTTCTGCTATTGAACGTACTGCCAGACGCCATCCCTGTCCGGGCGGCTGATTACTTCATCAACGTTAACGACACCGCCCAGCCTGTTCTGGGCTTCGGCGCACAGGTCTGGTCGGGCAACACGATCGGCCAATCCGTCCTGGCTGACCTGGAGATGGACTTCGCGCGGATGCAATCCGGCGTCAACTGGTTTAACTTCAGCACACAACCCCCGACGGACAGCAACGTCGCAGCCGGCGACAACTACACCTCGATGTACAACTACATCGCCGCCAACTTCAACGGCCCAAACGGCAGCGAACCCTGGCACCTGCCCTCGATCAAATCAAGTTATATCCACGCACAGGCGAACGGCGTCGACATCATCCTCAATGAATTCAAGATCGCCAACAGCTTCTTGAACTCGCAGAACACAAAAATGCTCGACAACCTCGTCGACGATTACGCCACCTTCCTCGCCGCACAAATCGATTACCTGGCAGATCAAAATGTCTACCCGGCCTACATCGAGATGGCGAACGAGCCCAACGGCGAGTGGAACGGCTACATCTCACCTACCCAATACAACAACCTGGTCCAGCAGACCCGTGCTCAACTCGATGCACACGGCTTTTCTAACGTCGGGATCATCGGCCCGGGCTTGAGTGAGATCGGCGGAACACGGACATGGAACTGGCACGAGGTAACGGACTGGGTTGATACGCTGGATGCCAACGCCGTCAATTCATTGGCCGGCTGGTCGGCGCATACGTGGGACGACTGGGCCGGTCTGGAAGGACAGGTCCAGGTGTTCAATAACGCGATCAACACAGCCGAACCAAGCGGCGATAAGCCCGTCTTCATCACTGAATACGCTACCTCAATATCGAGTTACGGCGGCATCGACTACGGCAGCCCCGATTCCGGGGGCGGTGCTGCCGATCAATCCGCATTTGCAGTGCGTGTGTTTGATAACACGATTACGCTTCTAAACAATGGGGCGTCCGCACTCATCCTCTGGGAAGCAGCGGACAAGACGTGGAGCGATTCAACATGGGGCTTGCGCCGCCTCGATGGCACCGAACGCCCGACTTACCTTGCCCTGGAAGCCCTGCTGACTGAATTGCCCGACGATGCCCATGCGATTGAAGGATTAGGTAGTAGTAACGGCATCAACGCCGCCGCTGTCGCCAGCGAAGACAAACTGATCGTCGCGATGGCCAACACCACCGATCAGGCACAACAGCGCGAGTTGCAGTTCGAAGGGATGTCTTTGTTAACGTTGGATCGGGCGGTCCGGTTCATCAATGGCGACGCGTCAGAGTATGCCTTGGCTTTGAATGGAAACACGATCTCCGTCGTGTTGGCCCCGCAAAGCACACTCACGCTGATCCTGAACTACGACAGTCTCGCAGGCGATATCAACGGCGACGGCTTTGTCGGGCTCGATGACCTTGATGTGCTGTTGAATCATTGGAACCAGGCTGTTCCCGTCGGCGATATCAGCCAAGGCGACATTGCCGGCATCGGCGATGGGTATGTCGGATTGAGCGATCTCGATGTGATATTGAATAATTGGAACGCGAGCCTACCACCAGTCGCAGGCATAGTCATACCCGAACCGGCCGCGATATGGACTTTGAGTCTATTTTCCTGTGGGTTATTCAACAGACGTTAGTGCAGGTTGAACCCAATCTTCACATGATGGGTGCCACACTTTGACTCCATAGGAGCAAAGTGTGCGGGTAGTAGCACACCTTGTCGCTGCGCGATCAAGATCTGGCACCCATTTCAGTTGGATTCTATACATATAAACAGGCTCTAACCCTTCAATCCACTCATGGATACGCCTTCGATGAAGGTGCGCTGCGTCAGGAAGAACAGGAAGATGATCGGTGCGACTACGAGCGTGCTCGCAGCCATCAGGTAATGCCATTGTGTCCCGCCCTGTTGGCTCTGGAACGCTTGCAACGCCAGCGCCAGCGTGTAGTCCTTCTCATCCGTCAGATAGATCAACGGTCCAAGGAAGTCGTTCCACGTATAAAGAAACTGGAACAGCGCCACCACGGTAATCGAAGGTTTCGCCAACGGCACGATTACCTGGAGGAAAATGCGTAACTCGCTGCACCCGTCGATCCGCGCCGCCTCGGATAGCTCACCGGGGATGGTCCTGAAGAACTGCCGCAACAGGAAGACGTTAAACGCACTGGCGAAAAACGCCGGCACCCAAAGCGGCCGCAGCGTCCCGATCCATCCCAACTCGCGGAATAAACTGTACAACGGCACCATCACGACCGGCAGGGGGATCATCATCGTGCCCAGCACGAACAAAAACACCTTATCCCGCCCGGGCCAGTCGATGCGCGAAAAACCGTAGGCCACGATCGCGCTTGACGTCGCCGTCCCGATCACGGTCAGCAGGCACAACGCCAACGTATTACCCAGGTACACCCAGAAGTGCTTCATCTCGTGGACGGCTTCGGAAAAGTTGCTCCACTGTATGTCCGTGCTTTCATCAAGGCTGCCCAGCGTAGCCGTGCGGTTCTCCGTCATGACAAGGGCGTACTTCTGCCGATCGTTCCACGGCACATAGCGCTTGATCACCTCATCAGCCGGATAGACTTCTTGTTCCGTGAAACTGTAGGATTGACTCACCGCCTCAGCCGAGTCATCCGGGATCTTGCGTATCGCATCTTCCTTGACAAGCCTGCGGCGCATCGAGCCATCGGGATAGATCACCGCCACTTCGGTCTCGCCTGCTGCGGGCTCAAGCGAAAAGTTCTTAACCCGACGGATCGGATAGTCCTTGCCGTCAATCGTAGCTTCCAGATGGTAGTTGACTTCCACGACCACCTGATCGGGGCCGGCTTCTTCAACAATTTGCACGGGGCTTTGCCGAACAATGTACTGATAAGCCGCGGTGATCGACACCTCAGTATCCGCCCCGGCATCATCAGGAATCTTGCCCACGCCGACTTCCACGGATTGATTGTCGATCGTGGTGACCGCCTTGGTCGGCAGCCACTTCGGCGGCATCGTCATCGTCTGATCGATCGGCTTGATCGCGGTGGAGACCATCCAGAGCAGCGGGATCATGAACATTACCGAACCTACCAGCAGCAGCACCATGCGCGAAAATTGAATGCCCGATCTTTGCACGTTCAGTCTCCGCCGTAATACACGTGGCCCGACATCGCTTTGGTCGCAAGCCAGGTCAGCAAAAGGATCATCGCAAACAACACCACCGCCATCGCACAGGCGTAGCCCATGTTGTTGTACTGGAAAGCGTTCTGATAGATATACACCGCAAACAGCAGGGCGGAGCGGTCCTCCCCGCCGTTCGGCATCATGATGTAAGGCTTCACAAATTCCTGGATCGACAAGATGATCCCCATCACCAGGTTGAAGTACAACACCGGTGAAATCATCGGGATCGTAATGTGTCGTAACTGCTCAACCGGTCCGGCACCGTCAAGATCAGCCGATTCATAAAGCGAACGCGGTACATCCTGCAAACCTGCGAGAAACAGCACCATCGCGCCGCCGGTCTGCCAGACGCTTGAAAGGATCAGCGTCGGCTTCGTCCATGACGCATCGTTCAGCCATTGCGGGCCTTCGATCCCGATCAGGCTCAGCCCGTAATTCAATAAGCCCGATTCGCCTTCAAACACCCAGATCCAGATCATGCTGACCGCAACCAGCGGGACGATCGCGGGGATGTAGAAGAACGTCCTGAACAGCGACCGGCCCAGGATCGGCCGATTCAACAATACAGCGATCATCAATGCCAGCGTCAGACTCAACGGCACCGAAACCACGGTGTAAAACAACGTGTTGTAAAGCGACTTCCAGAACACATCGTCCGTGACCATGTCCTGGTAATTCAACGGCCCGACCCACACCGCGTCGCGCAGTACATCGTAATCACAGAACGAGTAGTAGACCGCCATCACGATCGGGTACGCGCCGAAAATCAGGAAGCCGACGATCCACGGGCTGATAAACAGCAGACCGAGCCGCAGGTTGTGGCGTTGCTTGCGCGTCATTGCTCGGTCCAGTGTTTGATACGTTCGTCTTTGGTCAGGTCCCAGCGGCGCAGCGCGCGGTCGAACTTCCATTGCACACGCTCTTCCACGTACCGCATCGCCTGATCCGCCGGCATGATCCCGCCGAACACACGGTCGGCCGCCACGGATAACTCCTCGTTGTATTCCTGCCAGATGGACATCTGAGGTGTCGTACGCGCGTTGGGGCTGTGTGCCAGGTCGATGAAAACTTTGATGTACGGATTGGGATGCTGCTCGATGAAGCCGTCGCTGACAGTTGTTAACGGGCTGAATTTACGATGCCCCAGGCAAAGTTTCTCCATCGGCCCCTGCGAATTGACGTAACTGATGAATTCAAACGCTTCATCAGGATGCTTCGCGCCCGCGGGGATCGCGAGGATGTCACAGTCGATGATCGTCACATCAGGTAACGTTTGTGGATCTATCGAAGGAAACGGCGCGGCCGCCCAGTCTAGTTGCGGTGAATACTTCTCGATGAAGTTGTACATCCACACGCCCTGAATCACCATCGCTACACGCTCATCCAGAAACGGGTTCTGCGGCGAGGCGAAGTGAGCACCGAACGATGCGCTGAACTTCTTTACGTTATCGACGCCGTACTTCTGCGAATAGCTGCCGTGCCACGTCATTGCATCGATATTCTCTTTGCTGTCGGCGGTGATAGTGCGCTGCCCGTCCCAAAGATCCGCGCCGAACCAGTAGCCCCACATCTGCTTCCACCAGCCCGGCTCGTTGGGACTGAATCCAAGCTGAATAATGTCGAAGTCTTTATTGTCACGTTCGCTCTGCGTCAGGTCTGTGTAGCGCACGCGCTGTTTCTCGCCATCGCGTTTGATCTCTACGATCGTCAAACGCTCAGCCATGGCATCGAGTTCTTCGATCGAAGTGGGGGGCTTATCCGGATCAAGCCCCGCCTCTTTGAACAAGCGACGGTTCCAATGCAGCGCAATCGTGGCCGGCGTCGATGGCAGCGCCCACATAAACCCACGATGCTCGCACAAATCCCACAGCGCCGGGATGTAGTCAGCCTCCGTGATACCCTCTGCTTCCAGGTTTTTATTCAGAGGCGTCAATGCGCCCTTCTCCGCATACGTACTCACGTTGTACGACCACAACCCAACCACATCCGGCGGATTCCCGCCCGCGGTCGCAAGGATCACCTTCTGATCCATCTGACTCACCGTCAGTTTTTTGACATAGATGCGGTTCTGCGAAGCGTTGAAGTCGTCGACGACAGCCTGCATGGCTTCGCCTTCAAACCCGGTCCAGTGTTCCCAATATTCGACGATGATGCGCCCGTCTTCGGTCTGCTGCTGGGGCTGACGTGAGCATGCAACGATAACCAGGCAGAGGCACGCCGGCAGCAGCCAGAACCCCTGCCGCCCAAAAGCAGCCAGGAACCACCCGACAATCATCATGCATAATTGTATACCAATGACATAATATATTGTCAACCTTCCGGGGCACAATATCACCAAGGCTGCTGCGCACCCCAACGGCCCCATTGCAGCACATCGTCAACAGCCCCACGCGCAAGCGCGTGGATCATGATCAAATAACTCTGATATGTCCAAAAAGTGAAGCAGCGCCTCGATTCACACTTTCAGTGAATGAGATCGGCGGAATTCACTCGGTGTCTGGCCCACCAGCTTGTGAAACAGCTTCGACATGTACTTCGTGTTCTCGAATCCCGTCGCGTAACCGATCTGCTTGATGGATTGGTTCGTTGTCACAAGCAGATGCTTAACCTGCTCCATCTGTACACGCTGGATCTCCTGATGCACGCTGCGGCCGAGCGCTGCCTTGAAGTCGCGATGTGCTTTGGACATCGACAATCCCACCTCGTCCAGCACATCCGTCACCGTAATGGGATCGCATGCATGGGTGCGGATGTACTTCACCGCTTCGGCCACGGCTGAGTTCGTAAAGCCCAGGTATTCCGTCGAGCCACGCTCCACCACACGCTCCGGCGGCAACATCACCGGTTGCTCGGCGATCTGTTCGCCCATCAACAGCCGATCCATCACCGACGCCACTTCATAACCCATCCTGCGGATGCCCGTATCCACGCTGGTAATCGTGGGTTTCGACAGGTTGCACTGCCATTGATCGTTGTCGACGCCGATGATGGAAACCTCGCCGGGAACAGCGATTTCCGCGATCCGGCACGCTTCAATCAACTCGCGCGCACGTTCATCGAAAAACGCCATGATCCCTACCGGTTTTTCCAATCCGCGCAGCCACTTCTCAAGCGCCGCCTGTCGCTTGCCCCAGACCTGCAAAGACTTGCTGGGTTTATACAACGTGTAATCGAAACCCGAAGCGCTTAAGCGACGCGCAAAACCTTCAACGCGCATACGCCACCACGGGTCCATATCAACCTGCTCAGGCCCGCAGAACGCAAAGTGATTCAGCCCCTGGTTGATCAGGTACTCGGCCGCCATCTCACCGATCGCGACCTGGTCGGACATCACCGTGGGCCACTGTGTGATCCGCTCGTCTTTCTCCGGCCCGCCGAACGCCACCAGCGGAACGTTCAGCCGACTGATCTGCTGCTTGGGTAGGCTGGCAAGCAAACTGGTGCTCGTGATCACACCGCTGGCATGCCAACTGCGAAAGTCCGACCACTTGAGGTCACCCTTGTCGACGAACAGCGACCAGTTCGGGTGGTCGTGCAGGTAGTCCCCGACGCCGTACGCCACGCCCCGGTCCAGCGAACGGTCCGCTTCGATTAACAATGCAACATGCTGCAGTTTGGACATTTGGCTACGTCTCCGGGCCATGCGGCCACGCCGATTTGGCAACATAGTATACCAAAGAGACAAAATGCTTGGGCGATCCTGGCGCGATTGACGTTAATATTCAATAAGCTGATCGGCCTTCCAGTTGTCCGGGGGACAATCCGGGGGGCATCTGCCGGTCGTTTGGGCTGTATCTCTGGATTTCAAATCACTTAAGGAGGGTTTGCATGAGAAAGAATACTCAGGAACTAAGGTCGGATTCGGCCAAGCGGCTGGTCATGTATTCCGCCGCCGCGGGCATGGGCGCTTTTGCCTTTGGCACGGCTGCGCAAGGCACGATCATCGTCTACGACCCGGTCGACTTCGGCGTCCAGGGCGCAACCAAAGGCTGGGTTTCGGAAACCGCACAGCCCTACGGCGGGCAGTCCTGGGGCGTCGACATCGTCGGCGACGGCGCGACGCTCGATGTCGGTTTCTTCCAAGGCAGCAACTACGGCGGATACCTCATCGGTCGCACCGACATCATCGGTTACCGTACGCCTTACGGCTCCATCTCCGGGTCGGGCCAGGTTGTACTGTTGAACAACCCCGACAACCCCGATGGCAACGGCACCGTCCGCTCGCTGGATGGTTTCAACGCGGGTGAGATTATCGGCGACGACGACACGGACGCCAGCACCAACAACAAGAATATCCTCCGCGATCTTTACGCCGGCGGCGACTGGCAGGGCGTGCCGTACAACGGCGTAGACCCGTCGTACATCGGCTTCAAGATCGACATCGACAACAACGGCACATTCGACGGTTTCGGCTGGATCGAAGTGATTGTCAGTGATCTGGGCGGTGGCTCACTGCCGACGATCACCTTGACACGCTGGGCCTATACGGACGATGGCTCGACGATCGCTGCCGGTGAGGTGCCCGAACCAAGCACATTGGCGTTGCTTGCCGCCGGTGCCGGTGCGATGGGCCTGCGTCGCCGTAAATGAGGGACTGGGTAATTTGCCCAGTTGACGTAAGAAAACCTGCAAATAAAAACCGGCCGGCGCTTCAAAACGTCGGCCGGTTTCTTAACAGGGGCAAGTACAATAAGGGGCCACTAGGATAGAGGTTTGCCCATGTCAGAACGTCTGGCGAAGAAGGTGTTGCTGGTCGGCTGGGACGCCGCCGACTGGGTCATCATCAACGAACTCCTGGAGCGTGGGCAGATGCCCGCGTTCAAGTCGCTGATCGACCGTGGCATCCATGGCAAGATCGCGACGCTCCAGCCCATCCTTTCACCCATGCTCTGGAACTCTATCTCGACCGGGAAGATGCCCGATCGCCACGGGATTTACGACTTCGTTGAACCTTTGCCCGATGCGTCCGGCATCCGTCCGGTATGCAGCACCAGCCGTAAGTGCAAAGCGATTTGGAATATCCTCTCGCAGAACGGATTGAAGTCCAACGTCGTTAACTGGTTCGCCAGTTTCCCCGCCGAACCCATCAACGGCTGTGTCATCACCGACCGTTACTGCATGCAGCCGACGCTGCGCCCGCGCTACCGCGGTCAACGCCCCGGTATGATCCATCCCGATCGGCTTGGCCCGGCGCTGATTGACCTGATCGTCGAACCTTCTCTACTTGGTGAGGTGATCACATCATTCGTGCCGCGTGCCGCTGAGATCGATCAGGAAAAAGATGACCGGCTTGAAAAACTCGCGAAGCTGATCGCGAAGATGTCGACGATCCAGGCAGCCGCGATGCACACGATGGTCAGCGAACCCTGGGACTTCATGGCTGTGTACTTCGATGCGATCGATCACTTCGGCCACACGTTTATGCCATACCACCCGCCCGCGGTTGAAGGTATCAACCCGAAGGATGCCGAACTCTACGGACAATGCGTCACCGGTGCCTACCGTTTCCAGGACATGATGCTCGGCGCGATGATGCAGGCCGCGGGCGAAGACACCACGGTCATCCTCGTCAGCGATCATGGTTTCCACAGCCAGGGCCTACGACCCGGTACGGATGGCTACGATAACCCTATCTCCTGGCACCGCCCGTTCGGTGTTGCGGCGGCGGCGGGCCCGGGGATCAAGCAAAACGACAGGTTGTACGGTGCGACGTTGCTGGATATCACGCCGACAATACTGGCTTTACTCGGCTTGCCGATCGGTTCGGACATGGAAGGCAGGCCTTGGCTGGAACTTTTCGACAAACCCATCGAAGCCGAGAAACGCATCAGTTGGGAGACCTTCGATGAAGGTGATCCGGGCCTGCATCCTGAAGATGTCAGGAGCGATCCCGCCGCCGAAGCCGAGTCTATCCGCCAGCTCGTGGAGTTGGGGTATATCGAAAAACCGGGCGATGACGTTGAGAAAACCGTAAAACAAACCCTCCGTTCACAAAAACTCTATCGAGCCACATCGCTGGCGTATGGCCCACGCAAAGATGAAGCCGTTGATGCGTGGCGCGAGTTGATCGATCAGTGTGACAAGGTTGAAGATGCCGAATTCCGCGAACATTGTTGCGTTGAACTGGCGTTGTGCTTCGCGAGTATGGGGCGATACGAAGACTGTAAACAGATATTGAACGAGCTGCCTCAGAAGCGACTCGAACGACCACTCGGCCAGATGCTTTACGCACAGATTTGCGTCAGTGACGGCAAGCCGCAGGAGGCGCTGCATTGCCTTGAGCGTGCGGGCGAGTTAAGCGACAACTCACAGGGCTTGACCACCATCGGTAGCGCCATGTTGTCTCTTAACCGACTCGATGAAGCAGACGATGCGTTTGCCCACGCACTTGAGCTGGATGAGGAACGTGCACACGCATGGCAAGGCCGGGCACGTGTCGCGCTCAAACGCAAACAATACGACCAGGCAATCGACTTCGCGCTGCGTGCGGTGGGGTTGACCCATCAACTTGCTATCTCACACTACGTGCTCGGTGCCGCGCTGGCCCACATGGACCGGCAAGACGAAGCCATCCTCGCGCTGGAGACGGCTGTTCATGTCGCGCCCGGGATGCAACGCGCCAAGCGGCTGCTCGCCTCGCTCTACCGCCAGACCGGCCGGGAAAATGACTCGGCATGGAAACACGACCTGGCCATCCGAAACCTCAGGGGCCAGGAATTGGAGATCGACAACTAAGCGATACGTTCACACCCGGACAGACAATATATTAATCTATTGGGGCAATATATTAGGTATCATCAGTGACAACCAGGTCGTATAAATAGAACATGGATGTGTAGGACTCGGACCACGGCAACTCTGCATGGTCTGAGCCACGCACGAGAATTCGGCAGCACGGTTACCGTTCGCTTTTCACCGTCCCCAACACGTTGGACGGTCACATTTTGGAGGAAAAACAAGATGAACCAAGCAGTCAGTAAGAGCCATGGAGAAGCAAGTGTAGCGAGTCGGCTTGCTCGATACACCGCCGCGGCAGGGTTAGGTAGCTTCGCATTCGGCAACGCCGCCTATGCGACGATTACCGTAGTCGATGCGCCCGAATTCCTCACCAAGAGCCTGGTTGGCAACCCCAACGAACCGGCGCCTATCGAAGACGCCTACTACCCCGGCAACTACCCCTTCCGTTCAATCGGTTGGGCGACCGAAGGCTTTGGCTATCAATACGGCGGGACCTATGGCGTTACCACCGCATGGGGGATCGACCTTGATGGAAACAACACCGGTGATGTCAACTTCTTCCGTGGTGGGAACTACGGCGGCTACCTGATCTGCAACAGCACCAAGGTCGGTTATGCCTACGGCTTCGTCTACGGCTCCGGACAGGTGACGCTTCTCAGCAATGACACGGATAATCCGGACGAAGATGGCTTACCATCTACCAGCTCCACAAAGATGAAGCTGCAAGGCTTCAACGCCGGGGAATTGATCGGTGATGGCAACGACAATAACCTCGGTTCATACTCCGGTATGATGCGCGGCTCAGGCAGGCCCGGGGATTGGGACGGCGTCCCTGACAACACGGACAACCTCTATGCCACCGGTAACCCCGGCACGCCTTCCTATGTCGGGTTCAAGATCACCGGGCTTTCCACCGGCACCGGTAGCGGCTACGGCTGGATCGAAGTCGTCGTCCGCGAAGGTACGCATGATGGACTAACCAGCCCCAAACCTATCACCGCCTACAGCCATCCTGAAATCCAGATCCTACGCTGGGCATTCACCGATGATGATTCGCCTATCGCTGCCGGTGATGACGGTACGGTCAGCCTGGTCGGCGACCTGAACGGCGACGGGTTCGTCGGACTCGATGACCTGGATATCGTCCTGGGCCATTGGAACCAGAACGTCACCCCGGGCAATCCACTGGAAGGTGATCCGACCGGTGACGGCTACGTCGGGCTGGAAGACCTGGACCAGATTCTGAATAACTGGAACGCCGGTACGCCGCCGGTTGCTGCCGTCCCCGAACCCAGCGCCTTGATGCTGCTGGCAGTGGGCGCAGGTGCAACAGCATTGCGTCGTAAACACCGCTGATTCCAATTCTGTATTTCGAGTTGATAAAACAACGACGCCGCCGGCTGGTTCATTCCCGAAGCTTCGATTCGCTTTCGGGCATGTCCCCGCCGGCGGTGTCTGTTTTATCCGCCAGCCCGATTAAAGCATCGAATTCATCACTCGTCTTGCTCGTTTGAGCATAGTGCATGAACTCGGCTTCCTGCGCTTTTTGATCCGTGCCCGCCAGCTCCTTGGACACGCGCGCATTGGCCTTCACCTGCATACGCAATTCACGCATGTCGGCAAGCTCTTCTGATGTGCGGTTTTTGCTGATGCCCGCGAGCATATCGTTCAACTCCGCCTCTTCTTTGGCGGTGATGATCTCCGCGACCGCCTCCGCCTGCTCGCTGCGCAGCCGTTCCACTTCCCGGAGCATCTCCGTTACCTGCACCTTGTGGCCGGCGATGGCGGCGTCCATCTCGTGCACATCCTCCTCCAGCTCAGCGATGCGCGGCGTCTTCTCGTCGATCGTCGACTTAAAATCCTGGAACGCAAGCATGCACTTCTGATACGCTTCACTCGCCCTTATCTGCTCGATCGTCGCGCCGTCGGCCTTCATCTGCTCGACCATCAGCCGCGCCTGCGCCGCAGCGCCTTCCTTGAGCTGTTCGAGCTTGTTGACCGCTTCCGTTTCCGCGCGGATCTTGCTCATCTTCGCCTCGTGCTGCACGATCAGACGGGCGATGGCGTCCTTGTATTGCTGGATCGACTTCTTCTTGTTCTCGATGATATGGTCGTACGTGGCGTTGATCGCGCTCGGGCTCGTGGATAGCGAGTTGCGCGCCGCATCAATGCGACCGGTCACGAGGTAGCCGAAGGCTCTAATGTATCGACGGAGGGCTCTTAGCATGGTCAACCGATCCTGGAGGATCAAAACGCGAATGACTCTACTCTAACGTATCGGCAACGTCATTGCCCTCATCCTGCGTTTTTTCCAGTCGATTGATCATATCGTCGTATCGGCTGACGATATCCGCGATCGAGCCGTGGATCTGCTTGAGCTGATTTTCCTGGTCGGCGGTGATGCGCGTCAACGGCTCCATCCACGACTTCATCAACTCGAACTGCTCTTTCATCACATACAGGAACGTCGCAGGGATCTTGTTCACCACCCGGACCTCGAACGGCCCATGCCCCGTCACGGCTGGGACCGCTACCGCCGGTGGCGTGGGCGCCGTTGCCGATGGCTTTTTAACCGGTTTGCCCGGCTTTTCATCGGCCGGCACGTCGGCAACCACCTCGACATGTTTAGTCATTGCGGCCGCCGACATCTGCTCGCTGATCTTCAAAGTCAGGTCGCGGATCGCCTGCAGCGTCGGTTCATCAAGTCGTGCTTCAAGGGCGGCAGGGGGGATGGCTGATGGTTTGTCTGTCGCCTCGGCTTTCTGCTTCGCCGATTGCTTCAGCGTCGTCTGTACCGCGTCACGGATCCCATCCATGCTCTTGGCGAACTGTGCCATCTGTTCAGCCAGCGGCTGCAGATCGATCCGCACGGGTTCGCTTGTCTTTTCCTGCTTGCCGTTGGGTTTCAACGATGACAACCCGCTGGTCAGCGCGCCTTTGATGTCGCCGAGGTTCTGGTTCAACCCAGACATCTGCGACAGCACCGCTGCGGTCCGTTCATCGCCGCCTAGCGAGCGGACCGAGTTATTCCGTTGGAACGTGCGCTTGATCTGCTCCCAGCGCGCCTTTTCTTCATCCGTGATCCAGCCCATCATCTCGCGGAACTTAAGCAGATTCGACTCTGCGCCGGTTGTCAGTGTCTGCGCGTCCTGCTCGTAGCTGGACATGATCAGCGTCTGCAACTCCCGATCGTTCATCACCGGCACGACTTTCTCAGCGATGCGGTTCATATTTCGATACGAACCCTGCAACTGGAAGGGCGGCTCCGTGCGGTACTGCTCTTCCTGACCGGCCGAGGCGATGTACTGCTCGTTCACTCGCAAGATCACGTCGCGCACGGTGATCAGCTTCTTCATCACCGTGACCATCTCTTCGACTTCCTCGCGACTGTAATTTCCCTCAAGTTCCACACCCTCCCGGCTATCCGTCTCGGCGATCTGGATGACACCGTAGATATCCTTCTGGCTGCGCGAGGCAAGCGGATTAAGCGTCGGGTTCGAGGTCAGGCAGTTTTCAAGATACGACTGGCGGAACGCATCACCATGATCGCCGATGATGTCGCCGAGGTTATAGGTATCGGCACGGTTGGCGAGCATGTCGGGGATCTTGAACCGCTCGCCCGACTCGGTGTAAGGGTTGCCCGCCATAACCACCGCTACCTTGCGCCCGCGGAAGTCGTACGTGCGTGTTCTTCCTTTATAAACACCTTCAATCCGCCGCTGCGCATCGCACAGGCTGATGAACTTCTGCAAAAACTCCGAGCCCGTGTGCTGGATGTCGTCGACATAGATCACGACATTGTCGCCCATCTCGAAAGCAAGGTTGAGCTTTTCAAGCTCCTCGCGTGCCGCGGCGTTGGTGGCTTCGGAAGGGTCAATGGAGTTGATCGCGTGCCCGATAGCCGGGCCATTGATCTTCATGAACACGACGCCAAGCCGGTTCGCGATGTACTCCATCAGCGTCGTCTTGCCGTAGCCGGGCGGGGAGATCAATAGCAGCAAACCCATCCTGTCCGTGCGCGTCTCCGCGCCGGCGGTGCCCATCTGCTTGGCAAGGTTATCACCCACCAGCGGCAGGAACACACGATCGATCAGCTTGTTGCGAACAAACGATGTCAAAACCTTCGGCTTAAACTCATCGATCCGCATCTCGTCACGCGCTTCATCCAGCACGTCGTGCTTCATCTGCGTGTAAGCTTGATAGCGGGGCACCTTCACCGTCGTAAAGTGGTTGAGCCGGGTCGTAAACGCGTTGTAATCAAGCGTGTACTTCCCGCTTCTGATTAATGGATGCGAACCGATCAATCCTTCCAATTCAACCCGCACGCTGGCCGCATGCACACGATGCCCGCTCGCATCATCAAACAGCAGCAGCGCCAGCTCATCCAGGTATTGCCCGTAGACTTCTGACGGGTACTGCTTGTTCGCATCCAGATATGCCTTGGCCCAGTCGCGCACCAGGCTGAACTTCGCGATCAACGTCCCGGCCAGCACCTTCACCGATGCCTGGTACTGCTTGACCGAATGTGTATTACGCAGATGCTCCTGGAACGCGTTATTAAGTTCCGATGCCTCCGGGCTCACGATCGGCCCGCCGGACATGCTGTCGTTCACCAATTCATAAAACAGGTACTCACCCGCATCGTCGGCAAGCTCGCTGTTAAGCAGCGCGTGCGCTTCGGCATACTTTCTGATGTACTGCGTCAGCTCCTTGATGTATGCCTTCTGCTCCTTCGCATCGGGGAAGACCATCCCGATCGAGCCGAACCCGCTTAACCGGTAGGACAGCAGCCTTCGTAGCTCGTCATTGCCCAGCGACTTCCACCACAGGTTGGCTAGCGCTCGTGCATCACTGCGGTAGCGTAGCAGGTCGATCGCGTTGTGTGTCTGCAATAACGCACGCAGAATGATCGTCGCGTCGTTATCGTGTACGCCTTTGGTGTAACCCTCATCGTAACGCGGCCCCATGAATTGCCTGACGCGCTCGTGAAGCTCGGCCGGGTCCCCGATCAACAGCTTCTGAAGCTCGCCAGGATCGCCGGCAAGCAGCTCTCGCATCAGTAAGTACGCAAGATACTCCGCGCGGTAGACCGTGTTGTCTTCCGACACGATCTCCTGTGACCACGCATCACGTGTTTCGTTCAAACGTGGATCGTCGATCGGCTCGAAGAACTGAGTGCCCGTCAGGTGCAACTGCATCCGATCATCACGGACGATCGTCGTCAGGTCGATCGGCTGGGTATTGACGGAGAAGATATGCCTGCCGAAGCGGATCGTGTTCTTCCCGTCCGCCTGAAGGTCCTTGCGATCCTTGAGCTGCCGAACCGCATCCTCGCGGATCGTCTTCAAACGCGATTGGATATCATCGACACGGACAGTGTCTTCCAACGCCGTAAGATCAGCGATGATGTCACGGATCTTGTCGATCAGCATGTCGCTGGCGAAGTAGCTGTTGATCTCGTTGATCTGCTCCATCGAGCGGACGCGCGACTGGACGCTCTGGAGGATCCGACTCGCCGCCTGTCCCAACGCCTCGGCCCGCTTGTTGCGTTTCTCCGTAAGCTGAAGCTTGCGGTTTTCAAACGCGGTATAAATCTCCTCACGCTTCTCCGTGAGTTGCAGGATGAAGTCGTCGTATTCAGCGAATCGCCCCTCGAGTTCTTCAAGCTGAAGCATCACCTTGGTCAGGTACTGGTCGGTCTTCTCCGAATCGTCCGACAAATCCAGGTAATTGACCACCGATTGATTCAGCAGTTTCAATTGGCTGTTGAATTCCGCGACACCTTCGGTTCGGCCAAGCTCCTGCTGCTTGTTGCGCAACCGTGACCGCGTCGCGTTCAGTTGGCTGAAGATCGTCGATATGTTGTCGATGATTTCCGTACGCTGCGTCGCATCGTCGATATGCAGGTTGCTGACGATCTCGATCAGCATCTCAAGCTCATCGGCGCTGGTCTGGACTTCCTCCGCCAGTTCTCTGGCGTCGGCGCCTTTCTTAAGGTCGTCGATCCGTTCGTCGTGTACCTCAGCGGACCGGCGGTACGGATCGAGCGAAGCCGGGTCGAGCAAATACTGCACGCAACGCTTCGACAAATCCTCGGTCTGCTCCTTCACCGACTCTTCGAGCTTATCGACATGTTCCGGATCAACATATCGCAGTTCGCGCAGCGTAATCACACGTCCGCGCAGCTCGCGCAATCCGGCCAGCGCCTCGACGAACACAAGGATGCTGTTGTAAATCCGCGCAGCGTTGCGGTTGACCAGTTCTTCAACCTCGTTGGTGACATCCTTGACCTGCCGCTCGGTAGCCCGGCGGATGCGTGTGACCTTTTCGTACTCACTCACCGCCGCCTGCGCCGCCGACTTGATCTGCTGAAGGGGTTCGGCGACGTTGAACGCCTCTTCATGGTCGAGCCAGAAGTATGAATCCAGCAGGTCGGATGCGGTCTTGACCAGGTCGATGTAAAGCTGGGTGTAAAGGTCCTCGCGGTTGATCAGACCAAGTACCTCAACGCATTCCGCCATGCCACGAACGATGTCACGGTTGCCGACCTTGTACAGGAACGAATCGTGCTCGTGTTGGGTGACGAAGTCCGGGCCAACGAAAGGCGTCTGCCAGATCTGGATGGCATGATGTTTCTGCGGCTCGGCATCCTCCGGCGAATTGAACATGACGACCTGCCCGTCGCCGAAGAACGCATAGCCGCTTGTAAGAACGGGCATGTCGACGGACTGGTCGATGAGGTTGTAGGGGAGGATGGCATACGTGCCTATTTGCCTGTGGTAGAAAATAAAGGCAAAGTCCTCACCGTTAGGCGCGATGATTTTGCGTTCAAACAGCAGGCCGTGAGGGATCCCCGGGAAGTGCTGGTGTTTGCCCGAGGCAAGATAGTAACCGCGTGTGAAAGCCAATCCGTGATCTTCCGGCAAGAGCACGCAGGCCTCGCCGATACTATCCTCGCGGATGACTTCCTGAAGCTTCGTATTGAAGATGAAGTATCGGTAAGCATCTTCCTGGTACGGCCGGATGCGCAGCAAAACGAGGTGGCCGTGTATCGCGTAATAGATTTCCGCGTCGTCCAGCGCCTGATCGGGATTGTCAACCGGCTCAGCGTAGATGCCTTCACCGCTGTCGGTGTTGTTCTCGACCTTAATGGTCAGGTCCCCACCCGTGGTTTCCACGAACACCAGGTCATTGATCGAATAATGCGGGAATGCGCCCTGCGTCTGCATGTCGCGCGTCACGCGCTGCCATTGGAAGTCGTGCTGCTCGGGGTAAGTCACCTCGTGATCCGAGCGATTACCCATGTAGCGCAGCGTCCCGTCTTCAAAGGCCCATTTGAAGGCCTTAAAGTCGTCGACATCCCGGCCGACATGGAACTTCATATATAGATGCGGCCCACGCCGGAAGAACTTGGCAAACTTGGCGTTCTTGTAGAAACGGAAAAGGTCCGTGAAGTCCTTGAGGAATTCCGCATCATCTAGCAGCGACAGGTCTTCTTCGTGGAATGAACCACCCTCAAACCGATACACCGCAAACACATCGTTAAGATCGACATGCGTCTTCAGCCCGAAGTGGACATTGAAGCCCATCAGGAAACGTCCGCCGATCGCGACGATGTCGCGTGGGACACAGTTGTGAGCCGTGGTAATCCTGTCGGTCCCGGTGAGTTTGAACTCGATGGAGCCGAACACTTCCTTGCGATGCGCGTTAAGCTCATCAAGCCGCTTACGCAATTCCTTGCCGTGCGTATTCAGCCGGTTGCGGATAACCTCGTACGCGCCCTGATCGATCTGATCCTGGGCCTGCGCCGGCGCCTCTTCGGGCGGTTGTGTTGGAGAGTTACTTTGCTCAGCCATCGCGATGCCACTGTTAAGTTGATCACCGGGCGCGTGTCGCGTGAACCCGATCTGTTACGAATCTGCCACGATACGGTTTCACTATTCGATTGCTCAGGTCCGCTCAATCCAGTCGGTTGACGTCCAGCGTGGCCAGCTTCTTGTCAGCGTAGCCCGCCGCCTTGGAAAGGCTCAGCAGGTTCTTGAGTTCCTGGATGAGCCCCTTGTCGCTCGACTCGGCAATCATCTTCCCGATCAACGCCGCGATGCTGAGGTTCTTCACATCTTCACTGTCCAGGTCGAACCGATTAACGAGGCCCGCGATCCGATCGGCCAGCGAGGTTCCGTCGCCGTTGCCGTTAAGTAGTGCGCCCGACAGGTGCGAAAGATGATCCGAATTGTTGATGAAGCGATCGACCTGTTTGCCACGTGTGATGGCATTGATGATCGTGTCGAAGAACTCGTTCTCGCCGCCGACGATATCGATCTTCGCGCTCTTGAGCGCCTCGGCCAGCACCTTTGCCTGCTCCGCTGCGATGTCCTTGTGGATGTCTATCGACTTGAGGTCGACCTGCAGGTCCTTGTTGAGTTTGAGCTTGAACTCTTCGTGTTCCTTGCCCACGCCGTCGAGCTTCTTCATCGCTTCGGCCTTGGCGGCGACGCCCTCAGCTTCCGCCGTGTACTTCTGCGCCATCACCTCGGCTTCGGCGCCGCCCTTGGCGCGGATGGCCTCGGCCTTCGCACGATCGCCCTCTGCTTCGGCTTCCAGCTTCCTCTGGATCACGTCCGCCTCGGCCGTGCCGTACTTCGCCACTGCGCCCGCCTTCGCGTCCATCACTTCCGCTTCCGCCAAACCTTCCGCTGCAACTTCCGCCTGACGCGCTTCGGCAAGCTTCATCTTCGCCATCGCCTGCTTCTCCGCCGCCTGACGCTGGGCCTCGGCTTCGATCAGGATCTCGTCCGCCTCGAACTGGCTCGCCAGCTTGCTTGCCTCGGCCTTCTTGACTTCCTTGACCTTGTCCTCTTCCGCCTTGGCCGTTGCCTGCGTCACCTGCACCGTCTTGGCACGCTCGGCGGTCATGATCTCTTCCGTGTCCTTGATCTTCTGTTGTTCCTCGACCACCGCACGTTCGACCACCACGCGCTCGCGGATCACATCCTGGATCTTCTTACGCTCGACTTCCAGCGCCTTTTCCTTTTCGATCCGTGCAAGTTCAACCACGCGCTCGCGCTCGGTGACTTCCAGGCCTTTCTCACGTGCGACACGTTCGGTCTCGATCGCATCGGTACGCTGCTTGGCACGCTCAGCCACAAGAATCTGCCGCAACTTGTTTTCTTCAGCAACGCCCAGCTCTTCCTCGGTCGCGATGCGCGCCTTCTCAGACTTGAACCGTTCTTCTTGTTCGACTTTCTGAGACTCCGCCACCTCGCGGGCGCGGACCGTCGCGATTTCGCGGGCCTGCTTGGCTTCGGCTTCCGCCTGCTGGCGTTCAAGCTCGAGGATGGTTTCACGCGCCTCGACGTCCTGCTTCTTGATCGTCTTTTCTTTCTCGCGCGTGATGCTGTTGGAGAGCACGGCTTCGTGGGCCGTCAGGTCCGTGATCTTCTTGATACCCTCGGCATCCAGAATATTGTTCGGATCGAGCTTGTTCAGTTCGGTCTGTTCGAGGTAGTCGATCGCCGCGTCATCGAGCACGTACCCGTTCAGGTCGGTGCCGATGTGGGCGAGGATTTCATTCTTGAACCGCTCGCGCTCGGTATACAGTTCGGTGAAGTCGAACGCCTTGCCGACGGTCTTTAACGCTTCGGAGAACTTGGCGTCAAACAGCTCGACCAGTGCTTCCTGGTTCGAGGCACGCCGGCAGCCGATCGATTGCGCGACCTGCAGCACGTCCGTCGCCGCATTATTAACACGCACGAAGAACGCAACCTTGATGTCCGCTCGCACGTTGTCCCGGCAGATCAAACCCTCACTGCCGTGGCGATAGATCTCGATCCGCTTGACCGAGATATCGATGAACTCCTTGCGGTGCATGATCGGTATGACGGGCATACCCGAGAACGTCACTTTGGTCTTGCCTATACCTGTTCGGACCAGCGACGTGCCTTGTTCCACTTTGACATAAAACTTGGCAAACATCGCGGCGATGCCGAACACGATCAGGATTAAAAAGAGTACCCCGACGATAATTGTCCCCATCATTGCCCCGTCGAGCGCCGCCAGATTGAACAGTGAGCCTGTCATGATCGAACTCCCGCTTTATAAATCAAAACCTCGGATGGTATAGACGCCAGGGGTGCTGCTTTTAGCTACGAGCACCGCTTCATCACCTTTATTTAAAACGTCAGCCGTGTCGCCGGTTATGACATTCAATCGCAACGGCGCACCTTCCGTCTGCACCTCGACCTGCCCGTGCTTGTGGTCGGCCGTCAGCGACACGACGATGCAGCGCTGCCCGATCAGGTTGACCTTCTGCTCGGCATCTTCCTGCTCCTGCATCCTCTTGAATAGCATCTGCAACGGCACAGTCAGAACCTTTGTGAGTATCAACGCGCCGATCGCAAAGGGGATCAGCATCAGAACCTGCAGGATGATCCCCCACGAGCCGATCCAGCGGTAACTCAGCACGCCGATCGACCAGAGCGTCAGAACGAACACCGACAACAGCACCAGCAAAGGCACCGTCCCGATGTGGAAGAATCTCAGGATGCTCGTGCCGATCCCCGCGTGAAACAGATTGCCGTCCGTGTCCACATCGACGTCCGCATCAACATCAACATCAACATCCACATCAACATCCACATCGACATCCAGGTCGATATCAAAATCCGGTTCGCCATCGATATCCAGATCGAGGTCCAGGCTGTCCATGCCGACCGCACCGGCAATGACAATGACCCAGTAGATCAGGATCATCACAAGCATCACTGACAAGGCCAGGTTCACCGGACTCTGCGTGCATGCTTCAAGAAACTGAGACACGTGAAATCCCCTTCATGTGCTCCTGGTTCGTGGGCCTTTTTTGCCCGGCAACCACCCCGGTTTTCAGCATCAGTGGGTTGCCTGTTCCTCCGACTACCCTGTCCTGGAGCACACATAATGTAGCAATGATTGCTGTCCCATGTTTGCAAAAGACAGGCCCGTGTTTCGCCATCGCGAAACGATTGAAACCTTGTGTCTCATTCATAAAACCAGTTGCCAAATCACACGTTTGGCAGGGATATGAGCATGTAACAACTCACCAACCGGATTGATCTAAAAACCGGCCGCTTACAGCATGTGTTTAATCCAAAGGGACATCGTTTGTTCACTTATATCATTCAATGCAAAGATCAGTGCAATCCATCTGTGAGAACGCATTCGCAAGAAGTGGCTTTGATGATGCAAAGTTGATGGCGTGATAAGCCTGACTGCTTCTATCACGCCAGCCAAGCCCACCCAAGTCGCAATACCGAGAGATTGACGCCTCAAGTCACCGAACCGCACATAAGCGTGTGACGCCGACCTGAGGCTCCCGAAGCAGTGCGAGTCGCTGCATTCGCCAACAATCGACCGGGGGCAGCACGGCTATATGTCATGGCAAAATGGCTGAGATCGATAGCCCGGGCCCCGAATCGTGCTTGCAGGCATGAGATTGGCAAGCAATAGCCAATTTTATAATTATAAAAATAACAAATAGTAGCATACTTATTCGTTTTATCGAATAGTTTTTCCGTAAACTTTCCCAAAATATTCCGGAAAAATGCTTGAAGTATTTCCGTGCCGCCTTAGAATGGCTTGCATGTCAGTGACGAAAGTTGCCAACCTGGCCGGCGTCTCGCCTGCGACCGTTTCCAAGGTCATCAATGAATATCCATCCGTTTCCGAGCAAAACGCTAAACGTGTCCGTGAGGCGATGCGCAAACTCAATTACCATCCGGCTGCTCGCAAGCGTAAAACAGCGCAAGGCGTCGTGGCTGTCCTGATTGTCCACGTCAACCAGTTCCACCACTTCACCTCCTCCTGCTCCCTGATGCTTCAAGGCGTTGAGGATGAGTTGCGTTCCAGGCAGAACGACATGGTGGTCGCGCACGTCTCCGCGGTCGAGCATCTGCCGGCCATCGTGCGTAAACGTCAGGTCAGCGGGTTGATCCTGATCGGCCATCAGCCCAGCCCGGAGGTGCTCGAAAAGATCAGCGACATCCCCGCGGTTTGGTTGACCTCGCACCATGAAGTCAACGGCGATGTCACACTGTCCGGCAACGAAGCGGTGGGGCGCATCGCTGCTGAGTACCTGATCGAGCGAGGGCATAAACGTCTAGGCGTGTTAAACACGCTGGGCCAGAACCCGGTGCTTGATGTCCGCTGCCGCTATTTTGCGTTTGTCGCACAAGAGCACGGCTGCGTGTCATCCAGTTACGTTTCGCAGAGCGATTCGACATGGGACGGCCAGCGTGATTTGAACCTGGAGATGTTCGAGCAGCAAGTGGAGGAACAAGTTAAGGTTTTCCTGGCGGACAAACAGCGCCCCACGGGCCTGTTTATTCCATTGGATCTGCAGGTCGCCATGGTCTACCGCGTGCTTGATAAGCATGGGGTTCGGCCGGACAAGAATCTGGAGATGATCGGCTGTGACGATGAAAAGTCGGCGTTGATCGGCTTACATCCTCGCCCGGCATCCGTGAACATCGGTCCGGTCACCATGGGGCGGCGTGCGGTGGAACAACTCTTTTGGCGTATCGATCATGGCCAGAGCGATCGGCAGGTTTGCGTAACCGTCGTGCCGATGCTCGTGCCCGGCGACTAACCGCCGGTGGCGCCTGATCCGGATACCCGTATAGGAACAGGTGATACCTCGTTCCGGAACACTTAACGCTATCAATCAGTCATCACTTTTATAACACTTGGAGGAGTCTTATCGTGCAACAACAATCCCGATTCGTCACACTCGCATTATCATCTGTTTTCACTTTCTCGGCAGGTTTGGCTCACGCGGATACCGTCGCTTACTGGCAGTTTGAGGGTGGCTCTGGGCAATCCGTCGCCAATTCCGGGGGCAGTAGTACGATGACGCTGCAACTGGGCTCGACAGATGGTGTCGACGCCAACGATCCGGTCTGGGTCGAGGGAGGCGTAAACGGCGAGGACGCTGACACGTATCTCACTGCCTCCACCGGCTGGACGGACGCCGATCAAGAGAGCCTGGCACTGGCCAATACCTCGTTTACCGTTGAAACCATCGTCACTCCGGATAGCCTGCCTAATCCCGGTGGGAGTTTTGGCGACAGGGCGATGGGTTTCCTGCAATATCGCGACAACAACGGTGGCGCCAGTAAGTTCTTGATGCGTATGGCGGCGGGGTCCAGTGCCGACCAGTCCTACGTGTGGTTCTTCACGGGCTCCAGCGGCGATGTTTACTTTAACACCAACGCCGCCAATGACGGCGATTCCATCCTGATTACGGCCGGTAAGTCGTACTACTTTGCGGCTACCTATGATCAGGCCGCCAGCTCATTGGAATTCCAGATCCGCGACCTGGCAACCGGCGAGACTGCCCGCATGAGCCAGCCCTGGTCAGACAACGCAGCCCTGGACGGTTCGCCCTACGACACACTGCTGCTCGTTGGCTCAGAAGTCAATACCGCCCGTTCATTTGACGGCACGATCTCTGAGGTCCGCATCAGCAACCACTTGGTCGCGGAACAGGATCGGCTCTACAACATCAATGTAGAACCGCTTGTAGGCGACTTGGACGAAGACGGGTTTGTCGGGCTGGATGACTTGGACATCGTGCTGGAGAATTGGAACCAGAGCGTACCGCCGGCCGATGCCGCCGCAGACCCGTCCGGTGATGGTTTCGTCGGCTTGGATGATCTGGATATCGTGCTTGGCAACTGGAATGCCGGCACACCATCTTCCGCGGCCGTCCCCGAACCGGTCACCTTCGTCCTGTTGGCACTGGGGGGTACGGCAGTGCTGGCTAAACGTCATTGAAATCCCTCCCTCCGTTCTTAACGGCTATCCGCCTGATCGCGGGTAGCCGTCTTCTGCCGCACACCGCATGGATAGCGGGTGACTATCAGGCTCAACAAACCAATCATGATTTGGAGACTCGATATGTTTGCTACGAGAAAGGGGTTCACGCTGATCGAATTACTGGTGGTTATCTCGATCATAGCGTTGTTGATCGGCATCCTGTTGCCGGCGCTGTCATCCGCTCGCAGGACGGCTAAAGACATTAAGTGCTTGTCCAATCTGCGGCAGTTGGCGACCGCGGGTTCCGCTTACTCGGTTGATGCGAAGGGTTACTTTCCGCATCAGAATGGAAACCTCACCTTCGTAGAAAACGCGATAAGCAATCCGCCTGCGTCTAAGCGGGACAACTGGCTACGCAACATATTCTCCTACGTCAGCGAAGCCAAACAAGCATTCGTCTGCCCCACGGTTGAAGTTTTAGAGACCGGCGGGCTTGCGCCAACCGAAGACGATGATTACTCGTACTGTGCTAACGGTGTGGTTGCGAATTGGCGTTTCGACGACATCCGCACCCCCCACGGGCTGGTGGCGTATCATGACAACCCGACACGCGGCAACTTCGCCGTGCTCAGGCCGCACTTCACAGGCACCGTAGACCAATTGTCGCAGAACGAACGGTTTTGGGCGGGCTGGATGCGTTGGGGCAATGGGAATCTTTACCCCATGCAACACGGGGGCAACAACGAGAGCCGCACGTACAGCTTCGTGGATGGACATGCTGAGATGGCTCACTGGGAAAATGTAACCAGCCTGTGGTTCGGCCTGTTGATCGGCCCGCAGTTGGAAGACGGGCCGGAGCCGCAGGTGTCCTCTTATGGTGCCGACCAACGGCGAGCAGTCGTTAGCAATTGACGTCACACGCGCTGTCCCATCGCTAACACAACGAGCTATTTGATTGGAGGTCTAAGTTGAAGATCGTGGTTGCAGTACTTCTATTTGTCGCCTGTGTGTCGTCGGCAGATATTAACAGGGCACTTGCCCAGCCATTACTGTTCTCATATGACTTTGCCGACAAAACCGCGGGCAATGAGGCCCCGATCCATGGCGGATACTTGTCGGTGGACGCAGATACGCCGGGTGTCACAGCACGACTAAAAGGCGGATTGCCTGCCCAGCACACGGTCAGCTTTTGGTTCAGAGTGAAGCAATACCCGGACGGCGGCGCCGGTCAGTACGACGATGCCAGCCCGATGACCCTGTTTGTGTTTGACGACGCGGACGCTTCATGGAGCTACTTCCTGCGGCTTCACAAGAAGAGGCTGCTGCTGGCCATGCACCCACGAGGTGGGGGGCGAGACGTTGTACTCAAGGGCTCCCATACCATTGAGCCGGGCAAGTGGTATCACGTAGCCTACGTCGATAACGGCCGCGATCAGATTCAGCTTTATCTCAACGGCAGTTTGGACGCCAAGGATAACATCACGCTTGATCGGCCCCGATGGGTGAAACTGCAGTTCGGCCAGATGGGTGACCGGCGTCACTTGATCGGCGGGCTGGATGAAGTCCGTGGCATCGGCGCGGTGTTGGCCGAAGAACAGATCGTCAAGCAGATCGTCAGTGACGCGGGGGAAGGTTTCCTCGGGAACGTCGAGATGTCCAATGAGCCGCCCATGTTGATCGCGGTGAACGGGTATCACCCGCTGCGTGTTCAAGATGACGCCTTACACCCGTTCAACGATCAACTGCATATCAGCGTGATGGTGGCACCGTGGTTCGGGCCGGGGCATCACGATGTGATGGGCTTCGGCCACGTCAACTGGATGGACTCGCGTCCGGCGGTGTATCCGTATCTCGGGCTTGATGAAAAAGGGGTGCCGATATACGGTCCCGGGACTTATGTGAAACATCTACTTGGCTTGCAGCACGAAGCGGTGCCTCGTGAAGACGGATTGTTCGACGTCATGGTGCGTGGTGAATACACGATGCTCGGCAACCGCCAACTGATCATTTATCGGAATACCGGGAAGGTCGGGCAGCCTGCTTTTGCGAAGCCCGAGCCGGTGCTGGTAGGCGGCAAGCCCTTTGCTGACGCATTCCCCGACGACCAAGCACCTTCAGGCTGGTCGCTGGACGACATCGACCAGGACGGCACGGTGGACCTGCTGGTTTACGGCGTCAAGTCGATGGGGTCCTACTGGCCGTATGGCGAAAATCCGTGGAAGGGCCAAGAGACGCCCAACGTCGGGCCGGGCAAAGGTTATGACGCCATCGGGCAATGGCTCGGTATGGATCGTGTCACGCAACTCTACTGGGCCAAAGGCACGCGTTCTGGGGATCAACTTGGCTTCAGTTCACTCAAACCGGTCTACGATCGCATCGAAGGCTATCCTTTCCGCTGGCGTGCAGGTGAATCGGAACGTGCTGTCGCCTTGCTCGATAGCAACGGTAAGCGGTATCTGGTCAGCACCGGTAGCGTCGATCAGGTCTATGCCTTCCCGCTGACAATGCGCAACGGTGATGTGTACTGTGGTAAGGCCGAGTCATTGTTGCATTCGGGCACGACGCTGGCGAATACTTACTTCGTCATGAAGATCAACGTTGTGGACCTTGATGGCGACGGGCAGGATGAACTGATGCTCGATGGGAATCCCGGCCGGATTACCGTTTTAAAGGGGCCTCGCGTTGGCGAATACGAAGAAGTCGGACCCGCATTGATGCGAGGCGGCTACGTCGCGGTCGACACCCTTGCCGGGCAGTGCCGCGTTGATTGGAACGGCGACGGGCGAGAGGATTTGGTTCTTGGGGATTCAAACGGCTTCCTGACCTTCTGGCCTGGCACTGCCGACCCAATGGTCTATGGTTCGCCGGAAAACTTCACAAGTGCCGGCAAGGTGATCCATCAGCAGGCCGGTTTAAGCGGATCGATCCAGGGACCGAATGAAAAACGCTGGGGGTATCTCCAACCGACCGTCGGCGATTGGGACGAAGACGGAATGCTCGATGTCATTACCAACAACACATCATCAGAAATGTTGTTGTATCGCGGCTTCGGAACCAAGCTGGATTTGAAGACGCCGACGCAGTTCATGCTCGGTGATGAGCCGCTCCCCGTCGCATGGCGTACCCGTCCTGCGATCCTACCGAGTAATTGGAACTACGGTCGGCAAGGTCGATCCTGCTTGCTCCACATCGATTGGGACGGCGACCTTGCCGTCGCGATCCCGACGAAGACCGGTAGTATCGTGGTGCAGTCCGTTGAAAAGCTGACCTATACCGATGGCAAAGCAATCCGTCTTTGCGGACCGGCGGGATTCTGGGGTAGAACCAAACTCGCGGTCGGCGACTGGACCGGTGATGGCGTCTGGGACGTAATCTGCGGCACCAATCACAGTAGTCATAAATTCTTCGTCGATGATGCCGCATCGTTGGTCGGCGCTACGCCATTACTGCTCGAAAATGTTGGAACCAATCAAACGCCCAGGTTCAAGCGCATCGTTCCGATCACACATAGTGATGGCAAGCCCTTGAACTTCGGCCTACACAACGCAACTCCCTGGTTGACCGACATGGACGCAGACGGGACGCCAGACCTACTCATTGGCGCTGAGGATGGAAAGGTCTACTACCTCAACCGTGCCGATTTGGCATGGTGAGGAATGTGACTTCGATTCGGTGTAAATCCGCCAAGGTTAAAAGGTATTGACCGCTTATGAATCTTTCCATGATCGATCTATCAGTCCTGATTGCCTACGGCGTGTTGATCACGCTGATGGGCCTGTACTTCGCCAAGCGCAACACCAACACCGAAGCCTACTTCGTCGGCGGACGCTCGATGAGCGGCTGGGTCGTCGGGCTCAGCCTGGTAGGCACATCGATCAGTTCGATCACGTTCCTGTCCTTCCCGGCCGACTCCTTCAAAACAGGCTGGCTGCGTTTCATCGGGACGCTCGCGCTGCCGCTCGCTGTCATCATCGCGGCCTACGTCTTCCTCCCGTTTTTCCGACGCACGCCGACGACTACGGCATATGAGTACCTCGAACGACGTTTCGGGCCTTCCGTCCGTGTTTACGGCGCGGGCGCTTTTGTGTTCGGCCAGGTCGTTCGCGTAAGCATGATCCTCTACCTGCTCGGCATCCTCATGCACGAAATGCTCGGTATCTCCACGGTCTGGTGCATCATCATTGGCGGTGTCATCGTCGCGGTGTACACGATCGTCGGCGGTATCGAAGCGGTCATCTGGACCGACGTCGTGCAGACGATCATCCTCGGCCTCGGCGGTGTGTTGTGTCTGCTGGTGATCATCTACCAGATCCCCGGCGGTTTGTCTGAAGTCATCGACACCGCCATGCAGCACAACAAGCTCTCCGTCGCCGAGTGGCGCGACGGCGTGCCGCACGACATCGGCTGGGGTATCACACTGCAACACAAAACTATCACGATGCTGTTCCTCGCCGGCTTCGTCATCTGGCTCACCGAATACGCCTGCAACCAGAACATCGTCCAGCGCTACTGCACTTCGCGCTCTATGACCGAAGCACGCAAGGCGATGCTCGTATGCGTCGTGGCAAGCATCCCGCTCTGGGCGTTCTACCGCTTCCTCGGCACGTCGCTGTTTGCATACTTCCAGCACTTCCCGACACCCGAGACGCAGGCGATGCTCGATGGCTCGATGAAGTCAGAGCACATCCTCCCGTTCTTCATACTCAATTACCTGCCCGTCGGCGTGGCAGGGCTCGTGATCGCGGCAGCACTCGCCGCGGCGATGAGTTCACTCGACTCTTCGATCAACGCCATCTCGACCGTCGCCGTCACCGACTTCTACCGCAGGCATATGGTCAAGCAAGCCAGCGAACGCCACTACCTGAAGGTTGCCTGGGCCGTCGCGACCGCGGCCGGTGTGATGATGATCGGTGGGGCGGTGATCCTCAGCATCGTCCCGACCAAGACGCTTGAAGACACGGCATCGATTCTCGTCTCGCTCCTGGCGGCAGGTTTGTTCGGTGTCTACGCGCTCGGCTTTTTCACGACGCGCGGCGATGCTCGCTCAGTCTGGTGCGGGATCGTGCTGACGATTATCTTCACCGGTTGGACCGTCGTCGCCGCCAAGGCGCCGCACGTTCTGCCGGATGCGCTCAACGTACCCTTTGATCTCTACTACACGGGGATCATCGGTAACATCGTCATGTTCTTCAGCGGATACCTCGTCGGTTGCCTGTTGACCGCACGCAACGACCGATCGCTGGATCAGCTGACTGTCTGGACGCTCAATAAACCAAAACAAACCTCCGGGCAGGTTGAAGTGGCAGAAGTGTGAGTATGCCCGTGATATTTGTATGAAGTTGAATACACGAATGAAACACACAATAAACAAGATGTCAGCAGCGAGAAGTACACGCCTGATACTCGATACCGATATGGGTAACGATATCGATGACGCCTTAGCGTTAGGGATGATCCACACGCTCCAATCACAGGGTGAATGTGAGTTGATCGGCGTGGTCAGCAGCAAGGATAACCCATACTCGCCGGTCTACATCGATATCGTCAACACGTTCTACGGGCGCGGCGACATCCCCATCGGCATCGTACGTGATGGCGCCACCCCCGACGATCGTACATTCATCCTGCCCGTAGCAAACGCACGCAATGATGGCCGGCCCCGATACCCCCGCTCCAAACTGCCCGATGAATACGAGGACGCCGTACCTTTGTTGCGCCGACTTCTGGCCCGCGAGCCGGACAACTCCGTCATCATGGTCATGATCGGTTTCAGTACCAACATGGCCCAGCTATTCGATACCCCCGGCGATGCCAATAGCCCATTGTGTGGTGCAGACCTGTTTGCAAAAAAGGTCAAACGCGTGGTCGCTATGGCCGGTAACTTCAGCGATGAAGTCCAGGCGAACCCGACTCTGGATAACCGCGAATACAACATCCATAGCGACGTGCCTTCGGCCGTGCGTTTCTTTAACTATTGCCCGACGCCGATCACCTTCTGTGGCTATGAAGTCGGCTGCATGATGCCTTACCCCGCGGCCAGCATCACCTGCGATTATCAATGGGTGAATCATCATCCCGTCGCCGAGGCTTATGTGCACTACATCCCCATGCCCTATGACCGACCGCTATGGGACCCCGCCACGATCCTTGAAGCGGTACGCCCCGGGTGCGGCAGCTTCACGCTCTCACCAAAGGGCCGCGTCACCGTCGATGAGTATGGCTGCGCGTTATTCAAACCCGAACCCTCGGGCAGGCACCGTTATCTCATCGCTGTCGAGGAAAACCTCGAACTGACGATCAACGAGATCGTCTCGCTGTGTTCAAAACCATTACCGGATAATTCCGCCGTCCGCACCACGCCCAGCATGGAGAGTGCCAAGTGAGTAGTCCTGCAAAATCCATCAAGTTCACGGGCATCATTCCCCCCATGGTCACGCCCCTGATCAACCGCGATCAGCTCGACATCGAAGGCCTGCAACAGCTCATCGAGCATATCATCGGCGGCGGGGTGCACGGCATCTTTGTCCTTGGCACGACAGGCGAAGCGCCGAGCCTCGGCTACAAACTGCGCCGCGATCTGGTCGAACGTACCTGCTCGCTCGTTAACGGGCGCGTCCCCGTGCTGGTCGGCATCACCGATACGGCTTTCACTGAATCGTTGAAGATGGCAAACCATGCCGAACACTGCGGCGCTGATGCGGTTGTCGTCGCTCCGCCTTACTACTACAAGACCGGCCAACCCGAGCTGCTCGAATACTTCCAGGGATTGATCAGTGCCGTCCCGCTGCCCGTGATGCTGTACAACATCCCGGCTTGCACGAAGGTCGGCATCGAGCTGGACACGCTGCGCCACCTGCTCGATCACCCGAACGTCGTCGGATACAAAGATAGCTCCGGACAGATGGCATACTTCCAGAACGCATTGAAGTTGTTCGCCGACCATCCCGACAAGACGTTATTAGTCGGAACGGAAGAAGCCCTGGCCGACACGCTGATGCTCGGGGGCCACGGCGGTGTCACCGGTGGAGCCAACATCTTCCCAAGGCTATACGTCGACCTTTATCACGCGGCAAAAGCGCAAGACCTCGCGACCGTGCAGAAGCTGCACCAGACCGTCATGCAGGTAAGCCGGCTCTACCACGTTGGCCGGCATGCTTCTTCTACCATCAAGGGTGTGAAGTGTGCACTTTCATGCTTAGGCATCTGCGGCGACTTCATGACCGAGCCATTCCACCGCTACCGTGAACACGAACGCAAACAGGTCCGCCAGATCCTTGCCGAACTCAAGCCACTGATGTGCGAGCAAGTCGTCTAGCGTATCACCGAACAAGTATCATCCTTCCGTCAGCTACCGAATCAATCATGTATTAGAGGCCAAGCATGTCATCTCCAAAGCCCGCCCCGCCGGTGAATGTACTGGTGATAGGCAGCATCAATATGGATGTGCTGACCCCGCTGCGCCGTCTGCCCGAGCCCGGCGAAACGATCCACGTCGAAGACATCACGCTCGTACCCGGCGGCAAAGGTGCAAACACAGCCGTCGCCGCGGCGCGACAGGGCGCGACCGTTAGATTCATCGGTTGTGTCGGAGACGATGCCTTCGGCAAACAACTGCGAAGCTCGCTAGAAGATGATCACATCGACTGCCGATTGATCCGAACTTCGACGCGCGGCACAGGCACCGCCGTGATCCTCCTTGACCGCGCGACCGGCCAGAACGCCATCATGGTCGGCCCCGGCGCCAATGACGAAGTACTCTTGCCGAAAGATGACGAAGTCTTCAAATGGGCGGATATCGTATTACTTCAGCTTGAAACCCCGCTCAGCGTGAACATCGAAGCGGCCGTGCGTGCTCGTGAGTTTGATGTACCTGTCATCCTCGATCCCGCACCCGCTCAGGCGGACCTGCCCGACGCGTTGCTCAAGTCGGTAACGATAACGTCGCCAAACGAATCCGAACTCTCGTTGCTGACCGGCAAACAGGTTGACAACATTGATGCCGCAGAAGCAGCCGCACGCCTGTTGCTTGATCGGGGTTGTCAACAGATCGTCGTAAAACTTGGCGAAAAAGGCGCGTTGTGGATCACACACGAACAAGCACACCACGTCGCTGCGCCGGTCATCGAAGCCATCGACACGACCGCAGCAGGCGACGCATTCACCGGCACGCTCGGTGTCGGCCTCGCCGCGGGTCTGGATATGCCCACCGCCATGAAGCGCGCCTGCCAGGTCGGCGCACTGACCTGCACGCAACTCGGCGCCCAACCATCCATCCCCGATCTTAAAGCACTAAGCCGATTCAAGGAGGCGATGCGGGTATACTGATGCACAACTGTTAGAGCATTCTGTGATCCTGCCCGGTGGCAGCTTGTACGGCTGGCTACGCAACTGGCTCGGCTTCGAGCAGATCAGCATGCTCATCTACGATGACCCGGACTGGCTTAACGAAGTGCTCGACCGCGTCTGCGACTGTATCGTCGGCGTCCTGCAACGCGCGCTAAGCAACGGCGGAACATACGATGCCTGCCTGATCTGGGAAGACATGGCATACAACGCATGGCCCATGGTTTCGCCGAAAACTTTCGAAGAACTACTCAGCCCACGTTACCGACGCATCACGGAAACACTACACACCGGCGGTGTCGACACCATCATTGTCGACAGTGATGGCAAGATCGACGACCTGGTTCCGCTTTGGCTTGAAGCGGGTGTGAACACACTCATGCCTATCGAGATCGGAACAACCGGCATGGACCCCGATGCATTGCGCAAGCAGTTCGGCACGGGATTGAAGATGGTCGGCGGATTCGATAAGCGCATTCTCTGGAAGTCGCGCGAAACAATCACAGCGGAGGTCGAACGCTTAACGCCCGTCGTGCATCAAGGCGGCTTCATCCCGTGTTGCGATCACAAGGTCACGCCGGAGGTCAGGCTTGATGATTACATGTACTTCTTAACGGTCGCGCGACAGTGTTGGTGTTCGGATACAAGATGTGATGTCATGTCAAATCGGCTCAAGTGTGGCGAAGCAAGAATATGTAAGAAAACAATAAAACATGCTGCTCCGTCGGGGTGCTCATCGCGCATGGCTGGGGCCGATGAGCGAGGCACTGGATCAGTCAGACCGAGGCCTGCGCGCCGTCGCACGATGAACCGTGAGTGTGCGCACGTGCACCAAACGCGACAGAACTGTGCGCCAAAACAGTGGTGGAAAACCCCGCGCACGATGCGCCCTGATTTGCACCGAGTCTCGATATGGTTTAGGCCGCCGGCCGCTTCGGTTTGCGAATAGTCAACAGCCTATTCCCACAAACCCAACACCAGTGAATCGTCCTCTTGCTGAAGCGCTGTGGGGATGTAATCCAGGTCATCGCGCAGACTCACTTGCTGTTTCTGATTCAATCGCAATGCTAACTGGTTGTTGCTTTGCGTTTGCGATTGAATGCTTGTTCGTTGCTGCGCTTGTTGAGGTATGTCACGCTTGCGTTGAACCGTTTGCAACTCAGCATCCGCATTCATCGTTGCGGTGTCTTCTTCAGCAGAAGCGGATGCGGATGTTACAGCAGTTGTTGTCTCGGGGAGTGTGCCTGCGTTCCAGTTGCCGAGGAGGATGTCAAGATCGTCCAGGCCGACGAATCCATCGCCGGACGCATCGCCGTATGCAAGGTTGCCGACGGCAACGTTTTGGTTCCAATGGTTGAGCAGGATGTCGAGATCTGCGAGGCCGACGAAGCCATCATAGTTCAAGTCACCCGCCAGGTAAGGCGCGGGGATAACCGTAAGCAGGTAGTCGCCGCTGCCCGACCAGCCGAAGACTTCGATTGTATACGTGCCGGCGCGCGGCGCGATGTAAGTCAGGCCGTCGTATCGCTGCTTGATAGGCACACCTTCACCCGACGGGTCGGTGACCCGCCAAGTCAAGTGCAGGTTGTTTACACTTGAATAACCGGTCTTTATGCACAAAAACTTGAATTGCTGGCCCGGCATGAGGTCGATCGTGTATTGATCGGCCCGTTGATCGGTTTGCCGGTTGAACAGAATACCGTCGCCGGCAATGCTGATGTAGTCTTCGTTGTTCAGTTCTTGAATGTCGTACAGTGCATGCGTGGCCGGATCGATGATGCGCAGTTCACCGTTGCCGTAATCATACGTATAGATGCGGTTGTTGGCATATGCCAGGCTCGATACGCCCGACGGAGCGATGAAGGAGCCGTTGATCACCTCGCCCGTAGCCCTGTCTATTTCGACAAGCCAGGTTCGCAGTTGGTTTTCCACATCGGTCTTCGTGTACGTTGCGAACAGGGAGCCGCGCGATTCCACGCCGACCAGGCCGGTCAGTCTTGCGTCGGGGTCGATGTCAGTGGTAAGTGTTTCGACGATCGAACCATCGAACGGATCGAAGAAAGCCAGCTCGTTTCCGAAATCACCGCTTTGCATCACAAGCAGGCTGTCGTAGTAGGCGAGGTCGCTGAACAGTGAGATACCAACGCGATCGATCTTGTGTCGGACTGCGCCGGTTTCAGGATCAAGCGCCCAGATGGGGCCGAATTGCAGGGTGCGTGCGTAGAGGTTGACGCCGTCGTACGCCAGGTCGGAGATACGATAAAGACCTTCAAGCGTGAACTCTCGGATCGGCTCGAGTGTCGTAGGATTAAGCTCATAGACGGTTGTGCCGCGCTTTGATGTTGATGTCTCGCCTAAAGCAAACAGCTTGTTGGTGCGGGTTGCATCAATATGTCCGAACACTTGTCCGGTTGTATCCAGGCTTTGCGATGGCTCATCAACGGTCTGTAGATAGTTAAGCTGCTGGTCGAACAACGCGTCGCGCAACAGTGACAGGACATAGGGCGCGTTTGCGGTTGCGTTTATTTGTACATAGTAAGTGCCGGTCGATGGAGCGGTAAACTCGATCGATTGCAGGTTGGGATACGCGTTTGTGGTTGATTGTGCGAGGATATCATGCGTCTGTGCATCCAACAGCTCAAAGCTGAGTTCGTCGCTGTCTGTATCAAGCAACACGCTGAAGGTCTGTCCAGCTACCAGGTCAACCGTATAGGTGGCCGGCAATATGCCGGATAATGGAAGGCTTTGCCCGAGTACACTGGCGAACGAGGCGGTGCCGTCGTTCAGTTCGGTCCATATATCGGTAAGGTCATAGATCGGCACACCCGATGCGCTGATGTTCGGCAGGATGTGTTCGGGCACCGCATTCAAGTGGACCGTCATGTTGTACTCTGTCGCGCTGTCAGCGCCGACGTTCATGTACAGTTGGTAATCAGGGATGTCATTGCGGAAGGTCCAGACAATCGATTCGCCCGGCCCGCTTGCGACGATCGTTTCGTCCGGCAGTTCAAGCGTCAGGATCGAATCGCTATCTCCAACGGGTTCAACAATTACGGTGATCAATTGCCCTAAACGCGGGCCGAGTTGGAATGTATCGGTATCCTGCGCGTTATTGATGTACCGGTGGATAAGCTCTGCTGTTTCGCCGAGTGTGTCGATCACGGTCACATTGGTGAAAGATGACGCCGGGTATTGATCACCTTGCATGTCGGCATCAAACGTAAAGGTAAACGCGCCGCCGGGCGTGCCGTCGCCGCTGACTTCGGGCGGGAGCGTACCAAGCGGAGGTTCGCCGTCCAGCAGGTTGCCTGCAAGGTCTTTGATGGTGTTACCCGTGGTGAACTGGTAAGGCCCTTCATCCTTCAGGTTCAGATCAAACGAAAGCGTAAAGCTGGTTGGGTCGTAGGTATAGTCGTCCGTGTTGAATGTGGTTAATGAGCCTGTCAGAAGGTTCTTGTAGTTGGCGCCGCCCCAGAGGAAAGTCGGGTCGATGTCTTCATCGAAGGTAAGGACCAGTACGTTTGATCCTGTTGGCAGTGTCTGGTTCTGCTGGATGGAACTGCCGACGATGCGCGGGGCTGCCGTATCGATGGTGATGACGAGCGGGGCCGAGTGCGGTGAATCGTCGAGACCCGGGGCTCTTTGTGTTGTGGTGATGTTGTATGTGCCGTCGGCAAGCGTGGTGCTGCCGTCGGTTATCACGGTCGTGACGGGCTGCCCGGTGGAGAGCGCCTCGCCGATGAGGATGTCGTCGGCGTAGATATAGACGGTCGAGCCGTCAGGCACATCGGGCACATCAAACGCCAGCGAAGTTTCGGATGAGCTGTTGTTGTAGCGTGTGATCAGGTCGGTGTCGCTGATGCCGGTATCGGATGTTGTCTGGAGTTGTGGGCCGGCGGGTGTGGCGGAGAGGATGGCCACACCGAAGTTGTTGTTGGTGATGAGTTGTCCCGGCTCGACGTGCAGGTAATGCCAGGGATTGTTACCGGTGAACTTGTAGTAGTCGATGGTGCCTATGGTGGTGGAATCGTATGCCGGGTCGGCGTAGATCAGGTATTCACCATCGAACGAATTGTAAGCCAAGGGATTGGTGAGTGTGGTCGGTACAACCTGCCAGAGCGATTCGGAGTCAACGTTGCGTTCAAGGAGTATTGAACCATACACACTACGGGCAAGGATGGTGTCGGTGCTTACAATAAAATCGAAGTTGGAACGAAGGTCGGAGACATCAGGTGTGGCGACGAGCACCCACTGGTCGGGTGTTGTAGGGTCGGGCTCAAAGATAAAGAGCTCGTAGATACTACGGACGACGATGGTGTTTCCGGTGATTGCGACACCGGCACCGAACTGTTCTCGGCTGGTGATGGTTGTGGGATCGACTTCCTGTATGAGGTTCCATTGATGTGGGTCGGCGCTGTCGCGTTTGTAGATACTGAGAATCCCTTTACGTTCGCCGAACTTACTGCTTAGCTGATCCCCTATAACAAGCAGGTCGTCCTGGATTACGATTGAGGGAGGATATGTTGTGCCGTAGAAAGTTGTGGTGCTGAGTAAAGATGGGGTTGTATTTGTCCAGCCGGTTTGCGAACCGGGATCTCGCTCGAAGATGGCAATATATCGTTCTGTGTATGCATCTTCATAACCGGTTGTGATGAGCGTGTCAGCATCGGCGACTAACGTCCCGCCGAAGTAGTCGAGTCCGTAATCGGAACCGATCAGTTTTGCGGTTTGCACCCATTGGCCCGAATCAGCGTCCCGCTCAAAGATATGTATGGCTGAATCCTGCGGTACACCGACAAAGACTTGCTCGCCGTTGGTTGCGACCCGGTACGGTGCAGTTTTCCGGGTTGTCCCGAGGACGCTTTCATTGATGTATTTGGCATATTCCCAGGGCGATTCGTAGTCGTCGCGTGTGAATATGGTTACATCAACAAACTCAATACCGCTGTAATTAACGAACGAGGACACGACCATGACGTTATCGGAAATGTCAACGATACGGCCTTTCGGCTTGATGCTGCCGATACTCGGTGCGTTGATTGAGTAGGCATATTCAATGCTGTTCCACTGCTGTTCGATGCTGCCGGGGATGGAGATGTGGTAATCGGTGCCCGTCGTATCGATGCGTACGAAGTAATCACCATCAGGCAGGCCTGTGAATTGATAATGACCCGCTTCGTCTTCGGGTGTGTCGGTGATGTCTTCGGAGGTGAGTTGCCGTGGTTCGTCGGCGTTCCATCTGCCGTCGGCATTCAGATCAAGATAAACCGCGACCTGTGGCTGGCCGGGTTCGTTGACGTCCTGTACGCCATTACCGTTGACATCGCGCCAGACAATGCCCGAGATTTCGGACGGGGCGGTTGTTGTCAGGGCGTCTACAAATACAGTGTTGCTGACGTTGCCTGCGGGGTCGACGGCAAGCACCGTGACATCGTAGGTTCCGATGCTCAGTTCAGGCAGTTCGCCTTGCTCGATGGTCCATTGCCCGTTTTCATCAGCATTAACGGATAATGTGTTTCCATCAATAATGACGGTCACCTGCGCATCCGGTTCGTTGACGTAGCCGGTCAGGCTCGGGAGGAATGCGACCGTGGATTGCGGATCGACCTGGGAAACCGGGGCGACGGTATCGATCACGAGATCGATCCACTGTCTGGTGGTCCATGTATCGCCGGTGGGGCTTGTGATGCTTAGCTCGATCCATTGCAGGCCGTCGGCGAGCGTGGTCTGGCCGTCGGTGGTGATGTACAGGCTGTTACCGGTTGCCTGCGCGGAGCCGATGCTGTCGCCGTCGTTGTCAAAGAGCGTGACTAAGGAGCCGGATTCGACGCCGCTGACAAAGAAGGTGAGTAGTGAACCACCATCGTGATTGTTCAGCGACGTGTTGCGGTCGGAGCTGCTGATGCCGGTGTCGCTGTCTGCCAGCAGTGTGATGGATGGGGCAATGTGTGTCACACCCACGTCATCGAGGTTGTAGAGTTGACCTTCGCTGAGGGAGACGGTGGTCTGGTAGGTCGCGTTGTCGGGTTGATAGAAGTAAATCCGACCGACTTTTATGCCGTCGCTGTCGTAACCGTAACCGGGGATAACGTATGAAGCGCCAATCGTATATCCCGTGCCGGCGTAGTAACCGAGCATGTCTTCGGTCAATTTGTTTGTCTGGACCCATAAATTGCCATCAAACTCGAAAGTATAGGTCACGGGTTTGTTGATGCCGTAAGGTTGATCTCTGGCGCTGGTTAAGATGGTGCCGTCGAAGAATGCCACAGAGCTGCCGAAGTTTCGTACCTGCCCGCTGTGGCCGACACTGAGGCGTTGTTGGAACTGCCATCCCTGGTCAGGGGTTTTTTGGTAGATGTAGACGTACCCGCTGGTGACGGTGCCGCTGCGCGTCGGTGCGCCGGAGACGATCAGGCCATCCGACAAGGCAAGGGAAGTGCCGAGGTAGACATCGGTGCCGTCGTTATTCACGAATTTAGCGGTTTGGGTCCATGTCCCGTCGACGCGCTCGTAGATGTAGATGGCGCCGACGCTGCCGGTCTGATCATCGTATTGCTCGGGCGCACTGATGACGATGGTGTTTTCATCCATCGCGATTTTTTCGCCGAATCTATCGTTAGGATATGGATATGCGTTAAGGTGATTGATGTCGTCGGGTGTGAGATCGGCGGCCAGGGTCCAGACGCCGTCCTGCAATTCATAGACCCAGGCCTGTTGCGTCCAGCGGGATGCGATGGTCATCGTCTCGCCTGTCATCGCAACGGAAGCGCTTCTGTAAAAGTACGGCGGCTCGATCGAATCATGGCCGGGCGTGTCGATGACCGAATGCACCGACCATGTGCTGTCGGTCCGGTGGAACATGGTGATCGCTGGGCCGTCATATTCATCGCCCTGCGCCCAGCCGGCGACGGCGATCCAATCATCATTCATCGCCACATCGTTGATGTTCAGGGAGTCGACGCCGATACCATCCGGGACACGTAACACGGCTTCGAGTTGGTAGCCATCGGAAGTGTCGTGGTAGATGTAGCCGAAGCTCATGAAGCCCTCGACCGGCGCTTGTTCGCCCACGACCAACAAGTGGCCGCCCGATTCCAACACGCGCTGGCCGAAGCCGTCATAGGGATATACATCCGGCCCGGAGAGGGAGTCTGTCAGGATCGGCGTGTTGGCCCAGACATCGCCGGCGTAGGAAGTCAGTTTCTGCCAGCTAGCGGGCTCGATCACGACGGGGTAATCGCCGGGCGGTAGTTCGTTGAATACGTACTGACCTGTTTCGTCGGTGGCGATCCATTGTTCACCTTCGCCGGGGGACCAGAGCTGGTCGGCATCGGTATCGGTCCAGTCGAGTTGGCCGTTCTGATTGGTATCGAGGAACACGGTGACGCCTGCCTGGCCGGGTTCGTCGGGATCGTGCGTGCCGTCGGCGTTGATGTCGGCCCAGACAAGGCCGGAGATGGAGCCGGTCTGGATGACCTGGTAAGACAGGGCGACGGTGACGTATTCCTGTACGTCGTAGTAATCATCGACGTTGGAAGACGGGGTGAACTCGATATGCAGGTTGCCGTCGGCTGCGATCGTGGCGAGGTCGGCGTCGCTGATCTGTATGGAAGCGGTGAAGGGGCGCAGGCCGTCGTCTTCGGCGGTGAAGAGGGTGCCGGCGACGATGCCTTCGATGTCGTAGGCGACGGTTTCGCCGGTGCCGTTGAGATCGGAGAGGGCGGTGATGTCGATGAGGCCGTCGATCGCGTCCGGATCAATCGCGAAGTCGAACGAGATAGTGTTTGGCCAGAAGAAGTTGTCGTATTGGGTTTGCTGCTGGTAAAAGGAATCTGCAGCGTCGGCGGGGGCAACCACTTGCTGTGCCGATGCGGATATGGATTCGACAAGGTTCGGATCAATATCTGATGCGCTAAGGAGGAGGCGCGGTTCGAGGGGCTCGAAGTGGATGTTAGTCGATGTCGAATCTATCTGAGGAGCAGTTGTTCGTTTTAGCGTGGATGTATAAAAAGATTGATCGCGTCCCGGCATTGTGATTTCCCCACTTGGTATTGCGGCGTAGATACACGATCATTTTATATGCTGATGAGCCCGGTGCAATGGGTAAGATCAGCAATAAGCGTGATATTGATGATGTATTACACTAAAAAGTGGGGTTAACACTATTGTCGCCGCAGGATCGCCAGGCAGCCGATTCCCAGGATTGAGAGACTGAGGGGTTCGGGGATGTTAGCGTTTGATGATGACGGTGTACCTTGGTTCCAGTGCTGGAGGATGATATCAAGATCGTCGAGGCCGACGAAGCCGTCGGGTACGCCATCCGGGCCGGAGATGTCGGCGCGTGGATCGCTGAGTGGGGCGGTGTCGTTCCAGTTTGTTAAGACGATATCCAGATCGTCGAGGCCGACAAAACCATCATCGTTCAGATCGCCTTGAATCAGGCTGGAGACGTACAGGCTCAGGCTCGTTTCATCCTGAAGCATGGTCCACATCATGTTTTCGTCGAGCGTGGGCAACGTGACGTTATCGAATTCACCGAGCAAGGCGTCGGCGGCGATGAGTGTGAATTGGTCGCCGAAGTCGGGCGTGAAACCGTCGGGCAGGCTCACGAGAAACTCACCCGCGAGTTCGGCGGAGCCGGTGATGGATAAGCTTGCTGAGGCGTTGGCAGTTGTGAAGTCATCGGCAGACAGTGTGATATCCAGAACGCCACCGAGCAGTTGCGTGTAGTTACCGAGTACGGTTAACTGGACGGATTCATTACCGGGCAGGATCGCGGTTGCACCATCACCGATGACGACGTTGCCTTCGATGGTGCCGGTGGTGTTGATGGTATTGCCGGATGACGGTTGCACCAGGACGTTGCCGGCGATGGTTGAGCCCGGAGCGATTTCCAGGTTGCCGATGATGGTTAATAACCCGCTGCCTTGTGCGGTGAGGGTGACGCCCTGCCACACGGAAGTTTCGCAATCGAACGTGATGTCGCGTGCCTCGAAGTGGTCGGTTACATATACGGAGCTGTGGTAGTCCAGGCCCGCCAGGCCGTAGCTCGTCAAGATGGTTGAATCGTAGATGGCGCTGAGCGAACCTTGCAGGACAACGTCTTGTCTGAGGCCGGCCGCGAGTTCGCCGCCTTCCAGATCGATATTGCCGTACATGATCGATTCGCTTGCATCTTCTCTGCGGTCCAGGACAAGCCGCGCGCCCTCATGAACGGTGGTGAAACCTCTACCAAGCCCATACATGGGCTCTACGACAACAATGCCTTCCTCGAAGTTGAAGTAACACATCGCGTCGTAGTTGGTTTCATCATGGTTATGGTCGTTGTATGCATGACCGATCGTGAGTATGCCGGGCGATGTTTTGATGAAAGCGTTGACGTGATCCAGGTTGGCACGGATGGTGCCGGACTCGGCGGAGATCGTGCCGGTGGACAGGTTGACGTCGATCGGCGATACCAGTTCAGCATCGTCCCGCAGCTCGATATCACCAAGCTGAATATCTCCGCTTTCGATCTGGATGTTGTACGTGCCGCCGTTTAGAACCAGCTCGTTCCAGTTCGGTATGGCGGATGCATCATAGACGCGGATGCCTGCACCCTTGTTCACGTACGTGGTGCCGCCGTAGGTGTTGTTGCCGTAGAGATCGATATACGTCCTTGCGTCTTCACGGTACCGGGAGACGACCAGGTCTGTCTTGCCGTATGCGGAATTAACGATGTCGGCGTAGATCGCGCAGCTCCGAGAGTAGTTTGTTCTGCCGACAAACATGATCAGTTCGGAGGAGTCGGCGCCGCTGGTGAGTTGTCCGTTTTCGATTGTCGGTGTGCTGCCGATGCCGCCGAGGATCATGCCGCCGCTGTCGACGGTCAGGGTGTGGCCGCCGAGGTTCAGGTCGAATGCATTCATGTGCAGTGAATTGATCGTGCGGTCGGCGGTCATGGTTGAATCGCCGGCGAGCATCACGTTGTCGGCCGCGACGGCGGTGTTGATATCCGAAGGACGTCCGGTCGTCGGCAGGGCGGTGATGCCGAGCACGGGGTCGTAGGTGACGAAGTCGACTTCGTTGAATTGCGGGTTCATCGCAACGGCCCAACCGCCGAGGATGCCGTCGTCAAGCGTCGGCGCGTTGAGCAGTTTGTAGGTGATAGCCCCATCGACAACACCCATTCGGCCCCAGTCGGTCTTAAAGGAGACGGTGCCGGAGCGATCGCGCGAGATGTCGGCGAATTGGATCAATTGCGGCGTCGCTGTGCCGTACGATTCCTGGTCTGAAACAAAGACCGCGCCGCCGCGATCGAGGTTGAGCATGCCGAAGGTTTCTTCATAGACAGGCAGGTCGGTAGGCGAAATCAGTTCGACGATTCCGTTTTGCATGTGGATAGGGACATCATCGCCGACGTGGTTCCAATTGCTGTTGATCGAGCCACTGTCGAGGCGCAGGACGCCGTCGCCATGGATGTTGATCGCACTGGTCGTGGTGAGTTGCCCGCCGCTGACGATGTTCAGGACGCCGTCGAGGATGGTTGTCTCACCGGTGTAGTCGTTGTTGATCCCAGCGATGACGACACGGTTAGCGCCGACCTTGGTCAGGTCCCCACCGGTGATTCGGCCGGACAGTCTCAGGTAGTGGTAATCGTTGTATCCATCCGTATCGATCCCGCCGATGAACGCACCTTCATCACCGAGATAGATCGTGCCGCTGACGCGACCGACTTCATCATTGGTCAGCGCGCCGGAAAAGGATGTGCCCTTACCGTTGTTGAGTTGGATATCGACCGCCACATCGACGGTGCTGTTGATCGCGATATCGGCGATCGCATTGGGGGCAATCGTGACCGGGCCGTCGACATCATCACCGGCAGCCTTACCCAGCACGAGCCTGCCCGCTTCGACGGTAACCGTCGGATTGATCTGGTTGCCGAAGTCCAGGAGGTGTGCCTCGTCCATGGTGGTTTTGCGGATGTGCGTGATACCGACCAGGCCGCCCGGGATGTTGATTTCGCCTGCGGGCAGTTCCAGGACCGGGTTCTGCACGGTCAGCGGCGCAGAACCCGCGACGCGCCCATCCTTCATAACCAGATTGGGAACAGTATTTGGGGCGTTGTTAAAAAGAATGCCCCCGTCCATTACAAGGTTACCGCCGAATGCCTGGGTCGACTCGAAGTAGATGCCACGACCGAAACTCGTGTTCAGCCACATATCACTGTAGATGACCGTGTCACCCGTATGAGTCATTGCGGTTTGGACAATGACTTGCGAATAGACCGTTTCAAGGATCAGCGTCCCGTCACCGCGGATGGGCCCGTCCAGAAAGATCTTGTTGTTTGCGATATAACCTTTAATGGTCGATTCTTTGCCGCCGACAAGATCGATTGCGGCCGTCACCGTGCCGGTGTTGTTTGGAGAAACATTGTAGGTCAGGCTGCCGCCGCTCATGGTGACGGGATTATCGAAGACGGGGGCATCCGTGGGGTCATAAAGAATGACCTCGCCGCCGGAGATATCGAACGATGACGATGCACCGTTATGGATATTCAGCAGACCACCACGCACCTCAAACGGTTCGCTGGTATGGGTGTAAACCTGCACTTCACCGCCCGTGATCGTCGTCGGGCTGGCGACAGTTCCGAAAGGTGTGGTTGAGTATGTCTCGACAATCCCGCCGCTGATCGTGGTCTTGCCGGTGTAGGTGTTTTCGGCGTTGAGGACGGTAGTCCCGTTGCCGGAAAAGTTGACATGCGTGCTGCCGGCGAAGTGGTCGGATAACGTGTTGTTCAGCGTCAGCGTGGCGTCGCCCGCGCCGAAGTGCAGCGTGCGTGATGCTGAGTCGGGTACGATCGCAGCCGAAGCGTTGATCGAGCTGTCGACACTTGCGCCTAAACGCACCGGGCCGCTCGCACCGACCGCGTCGAAGTTAAGCAGGTTGGTTCCGCCGAACGTGATATCCGATACATCGTTCCAGATCAGGTCACCGCTGATCGAATTTGACGCGACAAGGTCCGTCACTTCCCAGTCGCCGCGTGTTTCAAGTGCGCCGCCGTTTAGCTGAACGCCACCGGCGATCGGTGACGGGATCGACAGCACGCCTGATCGCACCGAGACGCCGTTGCTGACGGTTGGCGTGTCATCGAAGTACAGCGTGCCGCTGCCGAATTTGGTCAGGCCGCCCGAGAAGTTCGCGCCGGCGAGGAAGGTAAACTTGCCGGTGTTATTGATCGTAAGGTGATGTCCGTCGGCGTCGAAGTCGCCGGCCAGTTCGGTGTACTGCAGCGTGTTCTGCCACGTCTGGTTCGCCGAGAGATTGATGTTGTTCCAGATCAGTGAAGGTGTGCCGCCGGCTATGTCGGGGGTGGCATTAAAACCACCTGCGCCGATCGTCAACGTATCGCCGCCCAGCGAGAACAACCACGTGCCGTCCAGCAGGTTCAGTGAATGGATCGACCAGGGCTGCATCAGGATGGGCGTGGCGGGCGGATCATCGACAAACGTGATATCCGCGGTTCCGTCGTTGGGCGGAGTGACATCACCGACCCAGTTCTCCGGCGTGCTCCAGTAGGGGATAAGCCCTTCGGCGTCCCACGTCGCGGTTTCGCCGTGCGCTGCGCTAGACAAGATCGCGCAGGTGATATAGCCGGCTGTTATCGTCAGATGATGTTTATCAATCATTTTCATAAACCCTGCGAGGGAGAAACGAACTGTTTGCATACATCAGTTTCGACGGCGACGCATCATGCACATGCTCGCCAGACCCAGCACAACCGCGGAGGCCGGTTCGGGTACGAAGCTGACAACGCCGTCCGAGTAGAGCCGGCTGGTATCGATGTTAAGCCCGGCGTCGATGATAAGCGGGTCGACATGGATAGAAGCGAACCGGCCGTCGACTAAAACATCTACATAGCTAAATAGCTGGAACTCGACGCCCAACAGGTCCTGGATATTCAAGCCTTTATCTAAGTCGACGACGAAGTCGAGCGTCCCGTCGAAAACCACGGCTTCGATTGTCGGATCGAAGGTCATGGTCGATCCCCATTGCGTATCATCGAACACGAAGCGGAGTGTCCCGTCCGCGCCGATCTGCATCGCTTTATAGATATTGATGGGCATGCCGACATCGTCGGCGTCAGCATCGACGTCGATGATCGTGTCGTAATCCCGGATGGTCATGGTTTGGCCGTCCGTGATTACCAGGCCGTCGAGCATCCGGCCGTCGGGGCGGATCAAGTTTTGGGTATAGGCCAATTCCAGGCTGTACCATTCGACGTTGATTGCGCCGCGCATGTCCGCGCCGGTCAGGTCGGTGAGATTGAATAATGTCCCGTAGAAGTCGACATACTTGAGGTTTGCGTATGAGAAGTCCGTAGCGCTTAACTGGGAATTGCGGAAGCTGGCGTTTTCGAGGTTCTGGTGTGAGAAGTCCCACTGCTCGACGTGCACCGATTCCATGAGCACGCCGCGCAGGTCCCGTGCCTTGTAGCTTGCGGTGCTTGCGAGCATCTCTTCGGAGAATATGGTGCCGTTAGAAATCGATGATAGGTTGGCGTTGCGGATAATGGCGTTTTCAAAGTTGACGCCGAGTAGATAGCTGTTGTAGAAGCGTGCCCCGGTCAGGTCCTGGCCGCTGAAGTCCCAGCCGACGAGGAGGTTGTAGCTGAAGTCGACGCCGCGTAGATCGCCGGCCTTGTAGCTTGCGGTACTGGCGAGCTGCTCCATGGTGAACACGCTGCTTGTCGTTGAGCGGAAGTTGGCGTTTTGAATGTTGCTGTCTGTGAAGTCCGTACCGATCAGAAGCGAGCCGCTGAAGATCGCCCCGGACAGGTTTTGACCGGATAAATCCCAGCCGGAAAGATCGTTGCCCGAAAAACTCACGCCGCGCAGGTCGCCGCCCTGGTAGCTGGCGGTCGATGTAAGCTGCTGCTGGGTGATTCCGCCTTCGTAATCAGAACGTCCAAGGTTTGCATCCCGAATGATAGCGCCGCTGAAGTCGGCCCCGGTCAGCGTGGAACTGATGATCGATGCGCCGGTCAGGTCCTGGTTGGAAAAATCCCAACCGGTTAGATCGTTTTTCGTGAGGATGATCCCGGACAGGTCATGGGCTTTGTAGCTGGCGGTGGATTTGAGCTGCGCTTCGGTGAAGCCGTGGTCCGTGCCGTAGCTGAAGTTGGCATCGTTAATGATGGCGTCGGTGAAGTTTGTGCTGATGACAGTCGCATCGTCGAACTGAGCACCTGTCAGGTTCAGGCCCGAGAAGTTCCAGTTGCGCAGGCTGTTATCCGATAGCCTGATGTAGCTCAGGTCGCGGTTCTTGTAGCTGGCGGTGCTGGTGAGTTGTGTTTGGGTCAGCGGGTAGATCCATGCACCGTTGATGATGGCATCGGTGAAGTCTGCGCCGACAAGCGAGCAGCCGCAGCCGGAGACATAGATGGTGGCGTCGGTCAGGTCCTGTCCGACGAAGTTCCAGTCGGCGAGGTTCATGTAGCTGAGGTTGACGCCGCGCAGGTTCTTGGCCTGGTAGCTTGCGGTGCTGGCGAGTTGCTGTAGGCTCAGGTGGTCCGCGCCTTCAAAGCTGGTCCCGGTGATGACGGCGCCGCTGAGGATCGCACCTCGCATGTTGGCGCTTCTCAACGTTGAGCCCGAGAGATCGGCGCGGAACAGGTTGGCGTTGGTCAGGTTCATGCCTGCCAGCCAGGAATCCCGGATCACCACGTCTGCCATGTTCGCGCCTTCGGCATCCGCGTTGGTCATCTGCCCCTCTGACATCACCATGCCGCGCAGGTCTGCCCCGGAGAGGTTGACCCCTTCAAGCTTCGCTCGGGTCAAGTCTTGGCCTGAGAGGTCCCAGCCGGCCATGTCATTGTGATAGAAGTCGACCCCGGTCAGGTCGCCTGCCTTGTAGCTGGCGGTCGATGTAAGCTGCGACTCGGTGAAGCCAATGAATGTCGCAGAACGCAGCAACGTGCCGTTAATGATCGCATCGGTGAAGTTAGCGCCGGTGTAGTCTTTGGCATAAAGCTGGGCGTCGGTCAGGTTTGCACCGGATAAGTCGGCGCTGGTCAGTAAGGAATCTCGCAGGTAAGCGCCGGTGATGTTCTGGCCTGAGAGGTCCCAGCCGGAGAGGTCGCCGTTCCTGAGATACAGCCCGCGCAGGTCGCCGTTCTGATAGCTGGCGGTGGTTGACAGTTGTTGCCAAGTGAAGTCCGAAGGCAGGCGGGTGCGGTTGATGTGTGCGCCTGACAGGTCTGCGTATTCGATATTATTTGTTTCCTCAAGGTTCGCCAATGACAGGTCAGCGCCGGCCAAGTTGGTCTGAGACAGCTTGGTGTAGGTGAGGTTGGCGTTTTTCAGGTCCATGCCGGCAAGGTCCCAGCCGCGCATGTCGGCGTATCGCAGCCCGATTGATCGTAGCGAACCGGTCTTGTAGCTCTGTGTCGAATAGAGCTGTTCCTTGGTTGTGAGGCTGGACATGTTCGTGCCGAGGACGATGGCGTCGGTCAGGTTAAGCCCGTCCACGTAGCCGCTGACGATGTCTGCTAACGTGAGGTTCGCGCCGACCATCTGCGTGTTGGTGAACCGGCCGGCGCTCATGTCAGCGAGGGACAGGTTTGCGCCGTTGAGGTTGGCGTCCTGCAAGCGGACCTCGGACATCTGAGCGCCGGTCATGTCCTGGCCCTGGAAGTTCCAGCCGGTGACGTTGGTGAGTTCGAAGCCGATGCCGCGCAGGTCTTTGGCCTGATAGCTGGCGGTTGATTTGAGTTGCGCTTCGGTGAATCCACGGTTGTACTTGTGTGAAAAGTCCACACCACGGACGACGGCCCCGGTTAAGTTCACATCGGTTAACGTGGCTTCGTTGAAGTCGGCGCCGGTGAGGTTTTTGCCGGAAAAGTCCCAGCCCGTCAGGTCGTTGGAAGCAAGCGAGACGCGGCTGAGGTTGTTTTGCTTATAAGAAGCGGTGGACGCCAGTTGAGCTTCGGTGAAGCCGTACTGGACCGTGCCGGTGAAGTTTGCGCCGATGATGGTTGCCTGATCGAAGACGGCGCCGGCGAGCACACTGGTGGAGAAGTTAGCGAGGTTCAGGTCGGCGCGCGTCAGGTCGGCGTCCGTCATGGGAGCGCCGGTCATGTTGGTCCCGCAGAGGGGGGCATCGATGAGGTAGGCTCGATCCAGGATGCGTCGCAGGTCGATCCTGGGCAGGGCGTAGAGGTCGGCGCCGTTGGGCACGAGCGTGGAGGATTCCTGCTTGCCTGCCGAGGGGTTGGCAGGATCGATGTATTCCCATTCGTAGATCGCCGCGGTGGCAGGCTCAACTGTTAGCATCGCAAGGACTAAACCCGACATGCAGCAGATAGATGTATCGATATGCTTGAATCCCATTTATCACTCCTGTGGGGCACATGCCCCGGAAAATGCAATAGGCGATAGATAGCCGTAGCCATCGTGTGTGTAACACAGGACGTTACGGTCGACTATTTTTTTAATAATGATGTCCAACGACGGCAGTTGACAGCCCTTCCTACGCGCACCACGCGTCAGGCTTTCTCCCGTCTGAAATAGAATGACATACCCCCAAATGGTGTATGTATCAATTGTTACAGTTTAAAGGATATGCGGGTGGTGTGAAAGACTTTAACCGTAATTTCACTTCAGAATCAGTGGTAACGACAGATTGGGGGTAGCCGGAAGGTAGATAATTTACCTAACTTAACACTTGGCCCGCTATCGAGCGATACCTGATGCGGGCCACTTGCCGCGGGCGTCTTTGTCGATGCTCTGGGTGATCGCATCTTTCACGACGGGGCCGGGGCTGGTGATGTCGCAGTTTTCTGCATCGTCGCTGACGATGACGGGCATGCGGGGGATTTTGTTGATCAGTGTGACGCCGGATGTTTCGGCGGGCAGGATGGGGCTGGACATCTCTGCGTGTTGCGGCATGCCGAAACCGAGCATGATGGGTAGTGCGGGCAGGGGGCGGTGGTGGTCTTCTGTGTAGAGCTTCACACTGTGGTTTTTACCGGCGATGGTCGCTAGTGCATGGACGGTGGTTTCGGGCAGGCCGGCGATGAGTTCGAGTTCGACATCGGCATCGACGCCGCCGCGCAGATAGAGCAGCGGGCCATGCAGGATGTCGCCGCGGCTGTCACGGACGAGTACGTTGGAGCCGAGCAGGTAACCGCGTTCCGTGCCCAGTGCCTGGCAGCCTTCGAGGATCGTGCGTGTGTCGGCATCATCGGTGCCTCCGATCTCGAACCCGGCGCGTGTGTGGTTGGCGATGCAGTTGCGCAGGGTGACGTTGCCGACGCCGCCATAGGTGCGGAAGCCGTCTTCGCTGAGCGACTTGGTATAGCCGGGTGTGATCATGAACCGGCCGTCGCGATTCTGATACACACTGCGGAAGCTGAGGTCGTATGCGAGGCCCTCGGTTTCAGAGAGCATCTGGTTGGTCGTGCGTGTGGTGCCTTCGGCGTAGCAGTCTTCGAGGAGGATGTTCTTGGCGTTGTGGCCGCCGTGGTTCTGGATGTAGAAGCAGTGGCCGAACGCACGGCTGAAGACCTTGCAGCGTTTAAGAGTGTTGTTTTCGCCCGTGACCATGATGCCGCTTTGTTTTTGCAGGCCGGTGAGGTTGGGCCCGCCTTTGCCGAGCAGGTCGCCGTAGCCGTAAGGCTTGGAGCCGCTGACGTAGAGGTTCACTTCTTTGAGCGTGTTGCCGTTGCCGAAGACGGAGAGGATGTTGCCGTTGCTGCCGCGGTCGCTGGGACCGGTGTTGCGGAGGGTGAGGCCTTGGATAGTGTTGTTGTTGCCATCGATGAAGATGCAGCGTGTGTAGCCGTAGGGGAGTTTGGCGTAGAGTTCGGTATTGATTTCGATGGAAACACCGGTGAAGTCGAACGTGTTGTCGTTGCCGCTGATGCGTAGCAGCCAGCGGGGTTGGCGTGGCGGGCCATCGGGGAATTGTTGTTTGAGTTCTTCGATACGCTCATCATTTAAGTAGCTGTCGAGCGCGTAGACGCCGGGCTTGATGCGTACCGTGTTGCCGCTTTGCTGCGCGACCTGATAAAGATCGGCGAGGTTGTCGACTGTCTTTTCTTCAGCGTTGGCGGTCGTGCCAAAGCAGCTAAGCGCGGTGAGGATGATGAGGCAATATGTGAAGGTTTTCATGAGTTCAATCCTGGGATTCAGATTCAAGGCTGATTGTATGCAGTTATTCATTCGGGTTTACCTTTCAGATGGATCGCTGCGCCGGCGAAGTCGCCTTCGGGTATCCAAGTGAGCGAGCGGGCGGATAGTTTTACGTCAGCGGTTTGCGGATGATATTGGCAAAGCTGCCACGAACCATCGGGCAGGGGGACTTCCGCGTGCTTAGGGGCGTTTGAAAAGCTGTGCAATACGATTAGGACTTCTTCGCCGCTATCGTGCGTGCGGACGACCGCTTGGTAGCCGGTGGGGTATCGCCAGCTTGCGCCCCATTTGCCGAACCGACGCGTCTTGCCGTGCTTGATGATTGGTGCGACCTGTTGATACAAGTCGATCGCGTGTTGCACTTGCGACCACTGCGCGGCGTTCAAGCCCGCGATGTCACCGGACAGGCACATCCTACCCAGGAAGGTCCCGGTTAAGAGGTAATTCAATCTTCGGTCGTTGTCCTTCGGATGCAAGACAGCCCATATCTGGCTTTGACGCGGCAGCATCAGTGCGTGCAGGTTCGCAGCGATCAACGGTATTTCGACAAGCTCATGAGCATCGGAGAACGAACTCATCGCGGTTCGGCAGATCATCGAAGGCTCAAGCCGGTGCCCGCCGGATGAGCAGTTTTCGATTACCAGGTCAGGTAATTCAGTGCGTATCTTCTCGAAGAACCGGTGCACGCCTTCGATCTGTTTGCGCAGGCCCTCGCCCAGGCTTTCCGTGCCATCCGCGCCGAGGCCGATGGTTTCGTTGTAGTCGACTTTCAGGTAGCCGAAGCCGCCGTCGCGCAGTTGGTGGATGACTTTATCGCTCAGGTAGTCGATGACGAACGGGTCGTTCAAATCCCAGAAACGGCGCTGGAACGAGGTGATCGGTAAACCGTCGCGTTTGAGCAGGTGGTCTGTCATGCGCCAGGCTTTTGAAGCTTCGCCGACGGTTTCCATCTCGAACCATAACCCTGGGATCAGGCCGCGCTTTCGGATCGCATCCGCGGTTGCCTTGAGCCCCTCGGGAAATAGTCTTATGCTGGGATTCCAGTCGCCGTGCGCGTTGAACCAATTGCCGCTGACTTCGTCATCGGGCTTGTACCAGCCGGCGTCGATCACGAGGTAGCGCACGCCTGAATCTTTAAGCCGGTCCGCGATGGCAATCACCTTATCATGCTGCGGATCGCCCCAGGTTGTGCACCATTCGTTGAAGACGACGGGCAGATCGTGCTCAACCTTCGGCTGCTGATCGACAGCGCGTTGCTGTAGTGCGGTCAGCCGATCACAAACTTCATCCACACCGCCCTGCACGCAGGCAAGTAACGCGGGCGGTGCTATCAACGATTCGCCGGGCGCCAGTGTTTTCATCCAGTGCCCGAACTCTCTGTCGGCCAGGCCGCCGGACATGCAAAGATCATCATGCTTGCGGTAAACCTCCATCTGCCATGAGCCGGCCCATGCGAGTTGAGCGCCCCAGGTGACCTCGGCCTTGGTGTCGGTCACGGCTACGAAGGGGAACCAGCCCCTGACCGGCATCGAGCCGACCTGTCCGAAGCGTTCGGAAAACGCGCCCGCGCCCGACCACGATCGCTCCAGATGCATCACCTCCGGGCTGCTTGTTTCCAGGCGTCCTTCCGCGCTCCATACCGATCGATAACGGTGCACCTGCAACCTTCCGGGGGCGTCGGCCGGATCGAAAGGCGTAATCCCGCTGAGCGAGAAGCTGGTCAGCATCTCCATCGTGACGGGTTGGTTCGATTGATTGTGGATCGATGTTTGTATATGAAAAGCGTGGTCGCCATCGTGCCAGATCAATCGGTGCGCTAATGTCAGGCCATGGTCGGATTCGAGTCTTGTGAGGATGGTGGACGTATCGCCATCATGTTCAATCGACTGAGATATGAAGCGGAATCTGTTGTTTGAGGCAGACTGCCGCATGGTTCGGCCCTGACTGAACCCGCCGGGGTAGGCATCGCCGACGAGCTTTACATGCACCAACGGATCAACGACATAGGCAGGCGGATCACCCGCATCAGGGATCGCATCGATATAAGGCAGCCCACGAAGGCCGGTGCGATTCGCCGTTAAATCACCCAACATGACTGAAGGAAACAGTTGCAACCCGACCTGCCCGCTGTCCCGGTCAATAACATAGCGGGCCGTGGTGTCGGCGATCGTGTGGTCGGCAAGTGTTTCAATCTGCATGGTTATTGGTATCTCCGCACGGCAGATTATCTCTACTTAACAATCTTAAAATACACACCAAATGATTCATCTACGATACGGTTGACCGGTGTGAGTTCAACATCGCGAGCGTCAGTAAGCGTCATGCTGAAAGTCATCGGACCCGTGGGTACGAGTTCAGCCAATGCCTTGTTTGCATCACCGGCATGAACTTCAAGTTCAGCATCTGTCCTGGCTGCCAATACGAACGGGCCATAAAGGAAAGCAAAAACATTCGCATCATAAGTCATTGTCTCGGTTCGACAGCGCATTGCTGCCTGGATGCAAACGCTATCCCCATCACGCCATGTCCGGTTGATCGAGAGGTATGGTGAATCATACGGATCAAGTGATTCGCTATTGAATGTAGCCGTGGTGCCTTCCAGCCAATCAGGGAGCCTGACATTGACCGTGAAAGGCTTCGGTTGATCGCAGTTGATCGTCAGCTTCACCGTGAAACAATCAGAGAGGTCCGAATGCTGTTCAAGGTGGATACCCTTCTCCTGCCAATTAACCTCTGACGGGACAAACATGTTGATCCAAAGCGATTGATCATCGTGGTAATAGATCCCGGTTGCGAGGCGTTCGAACGCTTCGACGGAGCTTCCGTAGCAGCACCAGAAGGCGTCGTGGGCGTGGCCGAACTTCTTGCAGCTACCGGAGCTTAGTGGGTGGTCGTAGAGGTAAGCGCCTGGGTGGCCGGGGTGTTGCATGGCAAGTACATGGTTGAAGTAGGCGCGTTCATAGAAAGCGGCGTACTTCGCATCGGCGGTCCAGCGGAACAGCGCATCGGTCAGGCGCAACATGTTGTGGGTGACGCAGCTTTCGTTGATCTTCGGCGTGAGTGTTTTGGCGAGCCTGAAGGGTTCGGGCCAGTGTTCCGCGCCAGTGCTTTTTTCCAGTCCGTCCGGCCGGGGCCCCGAACTGCCCGCGTTGACATACGAGCGCGCGATTGCGGTACGATCCCAGAAGTATTCGACGGCTTGTTTGAAGCGTTCATCTTGCGTCCGTTCATATCGTCGAGCCAGACCGAGCACCATGGCGATGTGCGTATTGGCATGTAGTGCTGTGAGTATGTCTTCGCCATCAATCAAAGGCTGCACGAACCAGTCGCGGTCGAAGCGTTCGGCCAGGCTGTTGAACGCATCTTGGCCGCTCGCTGTCGCCAGGTTTTGAAAGGCTTCGCTCAGGCCGCCGAACTCATTGGTCGGGTTCGGCTTCAGATCAGTCCGGCACATGCCTTCCAGTTGTTCAGGAGATAGCTTGTTGATTCGTTCGAGGATGTATTGGCCAAGTTGTAACGCTGCCGCCAGCGAGGGTTCATACCGACACCAGTGATGGACATCCAACAGGCCGGCGAGGATTTTGTGTAATGTGTAGTAGGATGCCCATGAGCCTTCGTACTCGGTTTCGATCATGTCCAGGTCTGATTCAGGGAAGGCGCTGAGATAACCGGTGCCGATCGCGTTCTGGCATTCAACCAATCCGTCTGTGATCAGAATCGCTCGATCACGTAACGCAACTTCACCGGTTGCTGCGTAGCCTTGGGCGCAAGCCGACAGGTAATGGCCGACGAAGTGGCCGCGCAAGCCGCATTCGGGCGCTTCCCAGCCGCCTAAGGGTTCGGCGTTGCTGGGCAATCCCGCCTGCAGCCTGGAAGTATGCAGTAACCGGCCGGGCTCCAGCGACAGCAGGTAGCGCGTGTTCAGCGTTTGCTTATCCCGGATCGGGCCGGGCAAGAGCCTGACATGTGACAGGTCGAACGCCTTAAGCATCAAGTTCTTCTCGGAGCAACATGGAGTCGTCGTATACCTCATGAATGCTTACGGCCTATTGATGAGAAATGCTTGCACGACAGGTCCGGCGGATTGCCACTTGGGATCGACCGCGGAGCCCCATTGATACGCCGCGACCATCACCTTGACGGGGAAGCGGCTACCGGGCGGGATCGGTTGAAGTACAAGTATGTCATTTTCAAGTAGCACCGGACCGCTGATGACGAAGAACTGCACCGCTTTGCCTGAGCTTGCCGCGGCGCGCAGGGGGATCGGGTCTGCGCCGACGGCGACATCATCGATCGTGTCGAAGCTGATCGTCTGTGTTTGGCCGGCGGTGTTACGCGAGGGCACCCAGACGTGTCGCGGGCGGTCGGTCATGCGGAAATTATCGTCGCCGGGATGATACGCAAGCACCCAGTTTTCCCAGGGCGGCCCCTGGCGTTGGACGCCGCCGCGGTCGATGTAGGGTTGAAACTGGTTCGGCCCAACTTGGCGTATACCACCGCTGCCGACACGGAAACGGATTGGCGAATCGGCGTGACCCAGTTCAATGCCTTCATGCAGATTCGGTGTTGGTGAACGATCGATGAAAGCTGCTTCAACCTCGAAAGTAAAGCCATCATCGAGATAGGTCACGCCCTGATTGGCAAAACCTTGTTCCGACATGAGGTCAGGCTTGCCGTCGAGCATGTAGGTGATCATCTGCGGCTTTTTAGCCAGGCGTGAAACCATGGTGTTGTTGATCGCGGTTGCCAGTTGCTGATCGAGATACCAGTAGGCTTTGGATTTATCGCCGGTGTATTGTTCGTAGGGGATGGCTTTGAAGCCGGGCGTGCCAAGCGATTGAGCTTCGACAAGGACGCCGTCTTCCGGACGGATCGGTTTGATCGTAATCGTTTCGTTTGTTTGAGACGCGGCAGGAAGTCTTGCGTCTGCGACTTTCTTGATGAACATGGCGAGGATGTGGCCCGATTGCGGTTCGTAGTTGAAGTGGCCCGTGCCGATATCGGCAAACTCACCAAGTAATGGCGCGGGATCGTAGCTGCGGTACTTCAGCAGAGCTGGGCGATCCAGGCGCAGCCATGTGTTACCCCAGTCCTTACCCCATTCGCCGACTTCGGATGAGACGTGGAGGATAGGCATATTCCGTGCGATGCCGCCGGGGTGCCAACCTTTGTAGGCAAGCTGCGCGAAGACGCGTTCGGGGTGCAGCTCTGCGGCGCCGTAGTTGAACGGCATGGCGGCGGAGTGGCCGACGGTGAGTAGGGGCACGGTCGCGACTTCTTGATAGCCTGATTCTTCAGCAAGCGCTGCAAGCGTATCGACCAGGTTTTGCCACTGCTTGTCGGGATTCTTGAATAGCAGGTTGATGGATTCATCATCACCGCCGTTATGGCCGGGAGAAATCCAGACGATACCGAGCCCGGCTTCGGCACAAGTCCGGCGGATCGTGGGGTCCTGGAACATCGGCTTTTCCAGCATGTTTTGCAGGCCGACGACGAGACCCCGGATGTGCTGGGCGCGTTCGGGTATCCACAGGTATGCGCGCTTGATGTCGTTGCCGCCTTCGACCGGGACCGACCACTGATAGACAGCGGGGACAGGCCAGGGGAAGTATTCGGTCGGAGCGGGCGAGGGGAACGCATTTGGGATGATCGCTGGTTGCTTCGGCTCGGCAGGTAATAGTTTGGGAGCCGAAGGTTCGGGGGCGGTCATGTCACCGTAGATAGCGTTGATGACTTCCAGGTTGCCGTTGATGTCATCCGCGGCGGGCAGGCGCAAGGTGTCGCCATCTGCAAAATCGTCTTGATGGAATATGCTGCCGACGCGGTAGCTGATGCGCAGCAGCTTGGCTTTACCCGGCGCGGGATCGCCACCGAGGAATTGTTTGTCGATCTTGCGTTCGATCTTTCCGTCGCGCATGGCATCGCGGATCGTTTGCGTGACATCGATCCGTGGTGAGGGGAAGTCGCCGTAGTATGCCTTGGTGATGATGAGCCCTGAACTGCGTGGAGCAACCAATCGCATCGGCGTTTTCTCGAAGACCGTAATTGCATCGGCGTGAGAATCGATGGTGTACTCGACGCGCAGTTTCTTAGGTTTGCCGGGCGCGGGGTCCGATGCGACCAGGTCATTGGTCGGCGTCAGTGTCAGGACGCCATCGCGCACCATGGCGCTGATTTTGTCTGTGACATCAACTGCGCCGGCTTCGGCTTTGAGCTGCGTGGCGGGCAAGAGTATGGCTGTGAGCAGGCCGATTACTATCAGGCCGATGCCGACTGATGTTGATCCATGTCTTCTCATGTGTGCTCTTTAATAATGACTGTCATGCAATTGTTTGTTCGCATCAGGCCATCATCGTTTACGATCAGTTGATGATCGTGGGCGGTTAGCGTGTCTGTGTCGGCTGATCCATAGGTTTGTAGAGGACGACGGTCTGCCACGGCTGAACCAGCAGGGAGCGGGAAAGAATCTCGCGGCCGGATGCCAGGTCGGTAGCGCCTCTGAACGTATTTGGGATGTCGAGTTTGTAGCGTCGGGATTTTGTGCAGTTCATGGCGATGAGGTAGGGGCCATACTGCATCTGGTAGAAGTCGCCCTTGCCTGCGTAGACGTTTTCCTTGCCGGGCTTGAAGCCTTTGACATCGGCGGGCAGTTTGGCGATGGGTTGTTTCTCGCCGGCTTCGGCGCGGTGCACGCCCGCTTGTTTGAGCATCTTTTCGTGTCGTTTACTTTGCGCTTCGTTTGCCATGTCGGGCAGCTCGTAGACCATGCCGCTATCGACAAACTTCGTATGTTGGAGGACGGTGGCGTCACGTTCGATGGTGGGGGTGAGGTAATGGATGCGTGCGAGGTTGTTGATTGCGTAGCGGGCGCGCCAGTAGAGTGATGCGTAGAAGACTTCATCGCCGTTCTTGATCGCGACGACGCCGATCTGTGGGTCTGCAAACACAAAATCCGGCTGGTCCGCAGCCATGGGTAGTCGTGAGCCGGTGTCCGGTGCGTTTTTAATCGCATCGTAAGCGCCGGGGGCTTTCAAGAGGTTGGCGGTCACACGGAAACCTGTATCTTCCATCCGTTCCTTGATGACGGCGAAGTACTGGTTGTCTTCGAGCATGTGTTTGCCATAGCCGACAAGCGCCGGGTCCATGGTCACTGCTGCGGCTTCCAACGGCAGGCCGTCCCAGGATGCGCGTTGATCGTAAACGACACCGCCGGGGTAGTAATGATCGCGCCAGCCGACCACGGTTTCCAACTGCATTGACCGGTAGCCATCGACGTCCGGCAGGGGGTAGCGGAACGCGGCGCGGGCTTTGGCGATCTTGATCAGTTGTTCTTTTATTTTTGGATCGCCTTCGGCATCGCGCGACGGGCGTGTGGCGTCGTAGAGTGCGACGACCCAGTCGATCACTTCGCCGTAGTTGCCGACGTAACCCAGTTCCTTGGTAAGTCCGGCTTCGGTCAGTTGCATGTAGTTTCGGCCGAGCGGGAAGGTGGGCGAGTCGTTTTCATCGTCGCTACCGCGCCAAGGTTCGAGTCCGACCGATTCGTACAGGTAGCGCTTGGCTTTCTTTTCAGGCCAGGCACGGGCCGGGTCGATCACTGCTACACCACGATTGCACAGGTAAATGCCGTAGGTGTCTTTGATCATGGACTGATTGGTGTATTGCCGGCGGGTGGTGATGTGCCAATCGCGCGAAGCGATGAACATGTCGGCCCAGCCTTTGCGGCGCGGGATATTCGTGTCGGTGATATTCTGATCGAGGTAGGGTTGCAGTTCTTCAGCGAGCAGACGTACCGCATCGGCGGTCGGGCCGAAGCCGAACCAGTCGTGGTTCCATGTTTCGCGATCGCTTTTGATGATGTCAGGATTCTGTGCGTATACGCGGTAACGTGAGTCGATCCCGCGGACGATTTTCTCGAGTACTTCCTGTTTGTGGTAGGCGTCGGTCCAAGGCGTGAGGTATGCGTTAGCCATGAACTGGATGAAGACCTGGCGCATCTCGTCGTCGTAGCGCATTTGGCTGGCGATCTCACTATTGATGCGTTCTTTGACGGCTTCAAGCACTTCAGGGCCGGGGGCTGGGCGCTTGGCATCGCTTGCGGGCGCATTGCCTTGCGGCTGATCGGCAGGTGGTGTGAAGAACGGATCGGTATGTGTGTAAAGCGAGTAGAGGCTGCGCGAGTTCTGTTCGAGCGGGTATTGGAAGCGATCCCACGTGTCGCCATAGACCCAGATGTGACCGATCGCTTCGATCTTGAGTTGGACAGAGTTTTTGCCACGCGTCATGTTTACGGGCAGGGGCAGCGTTTTGTAGAAGAATCGGCCGGGGAATCTTGGTTTGTCGTTTAGGATGTCGAGAATGTCCACTTCGCCGAGGTGCCGCTGGCCGACCTGTTTACCATCTATATAAAGAACCAGTCGGCCGCGGTCTTGCCCGGCATCGCCACCCCAGAAACGAACTGTGACGTAGTTTGGCTGATCCGGGTCGACTTTCATGTCGAATGCGACATGCCCGCCAAACCATGTCGGTGAGTCCATCGGCGTGAGTTGCCTGGCGGGTTGATCGAGCGCGCCTTGTACGACCTGGCTGTGATCGGTTGAGAACTTGTGCTGCGATTCAGAACTCTGGTCGCCGAAGTCGATGCGATCGAGCGGTGTTGGCGATGCAGCGAAACAGGTGCTGACCAAGACCAACATCAACAGGACCGCGATGAGGTTTCGCATGGATCCGCTCCAGCCAAGTGAACGAGGCGGGCTGTTCGAGCTATACATAACCGACAACGGCCATGGCGAACAGACAGAGGGTGAGTTTACCAGAAAATTGGGAAATAATCAACGAAACTACCGGACTATTTCCCAATCATTTTGTGCTGCTTCGGTGGTTTCTGCAACAAAAAAAGCCGGACGCCGTGGGAACGACGTCCGGTTTCAGTGCTTGACCACACAGTCTGATTTTGAGCTTCGTGCGAGCCGTTACACCCGCATCAAAGCGCCAACCTATTCACTTCAACGACGACGCTTGAGCATCGCCAATCCACCCAAGGCAAGTAGCGCCAAGGTTGCCGGTTCGGGTACTGCAGTGGCTGCAGGAGGTGTGCCTGCGTTCCAGTTGTTCAGCACGATATCCAGGTCATCGAGGCCCACGAAACCGTCGCCGGACGGGTCAGCCAGTGCATTGGCCGGGGGCACGTTCTGGTTCCAGTTGCTGAGGATGATGTCAAGGTCATCGAGGCCGACGAAGCCGTCACCGTTCAGGTCGCCGGGGATGCCGCCGCCGCTGATGACTTGCAGCACCACGCTGGTCGCGTTGTAAATCACATCCAACGCCAGGCCGCCGCCGATGTCCGTGCCGGTCACGCTATCGAAGGTGCTGCCGCCCAGGCTCGTTGCGTTGAGGATCTGGAAGGTGTCGCCGAGGGTCGGTGAGAAGCTGTCGATGATTGACAGGTCCAGCGAGCCGGCGAGCGTAGCTGAGCCACCGATATCCAGCAGGTCGAATGCGCCTGATGTCAGGCCGCCGATCTCGATCGTGAGTGACGCGGTGCTATCGAGTACGACGTTACCGCCGACGGTCAACGTGCCGGCACTGTTGCCGGGGCTGACGGCGCCTGAGCTGTTGAGGTTGCCCAGGACAAGGCTGTCGCCTGAGATGGTCGCGCCGGCTGCGACGCTGGTATCACCCGAGCCGGTTGAACCCACACCGGAAACATTCAGTTCACCGGCCGACACGGTGGTCGTGCCGCTGTAGCTGTTAAAACCGGAGAGTTTGAGCGTGCCGTTGCCGACCTTGGTCAGGCCGTAACCGCTGCCGCTGTCGCCGATCTGCGCGGGCAGTTCGAGGTTGCCGTCACCACCGAGGCTGACATCGCCTGCCAGCGTGATCGTGCCTGTATTTGTCAGAAGCTGCACGGTTGTTGCGGTCGCATCATTGATCAATGCTGCACCGCTGCCGCCGAGTGTTGCGTTGCTGATGGTTTCGGTTCGGCCGTTAAGGTCGAGCGTTCCGCCGTACACTTCGATCGGATCGCTGTCGTGAATCTGGTTGGGCGAAGCACCTGTCAGGCGGACCAGGCCGCCGTTGATCACCAGTGGATTGTTGATGACTGCCTCGGCCAAACCGCCCTTGTTCAGCAGAACAGTGCCGCCGTTGACGATCAAACCGTAACGGGCGTTGGTGATATCGCCGGACATTGTCAGCGTGCCGTTGCCGTATTTGGTGAGGTTGCGGTCGACGGAGCTTTCGAGGTAGACGTTCTGCAATTCGACGTCGCCAGCGCCGCCGACAGAGAACGAGCCGCGGTTGACGATGTCAGTGGTGATCGCAGCCGAATTATTCGTGTTGCTGTTGATGATTGCGCCGTTGCCGTCCACGCCGTCGCCATCGATGCCCAGGAAGGTCTGGCTGATGGTGTGTCCGTTCAGATCGAGCGTGCTGCCGCTGTCGATGTCGACGTAAGACGTCTCGTCGCCCATGGCGTTGTCGTGACCGATGATGATCGTGGTGCCTGCGGCGTTGGCGCGGACCTCACCGCCGGCGAAGGTGGCGCTGCTATCGCCGTTGAGGGTGACGGTACCCATCTGGAAACGGGCGGTGGCGTTGACCATTGTGGAGCCGTCGGCCCCGGTTTTCTGCGAGGTAATGCCGTCGCTGTGGATGGTGTTGTAGAGCTTGCCGTTGACGATCATGCCGCCAGCGCCGCCGCCGCCGTAACCGGAGGCGCTGCCCAGGTCGATGTTGAACTGCCGGGCGCTGGTGCCTTCAGAGTAGAAGATGCCTTGTGCGATGGTAACGGTGCCGTCGCCGGAGACGTTGAAGTCGCGGTTGCCGCCCTTATTCCCGAGGTATCCGATAGACGCATCGTGGTCGGCGAAGTAGTCGATCGCGCCGCCGGTGTTGACGACGAAAGCGTAGTCGGAGAGGTCAACGCCTGCGGAGGAAGTGGTAATTTCCATCCGCTGGTTGGCGACCACACCTGTGATGACGGCGTCACCGCCTTCGATGGTGCCGGTGCTGGCGTTGCCGAGCGCGGTGCTGGAACCGAGTGACAATAATGTGTCTGGGAAGCCTGTGCCTGCGCTGGAGTTGACACGCATCACAGCGCGGAACGCATTGGTGCCCGCGGTGACATCGGTCTTGCCTGCGCCGGTGTTGTCACCGTTAAGGTGGATCTCAACACCGAAGCCTGTGGGGAACAGCCAGTCGTTGGAGTAGTCGATATTCCCGTTGAAGATCAGTGCGCCGATGTTGGGGTTGGTCAGTGCGTCGATCTTACGGTCGCGCAGTCCGCCGGTGAGGGTGATGTCGAAGTTGATGATCTGATCGTTGGAGCTGTCCATCGCGACGAGGGTGCTGGAGCCGCTGCCGCCGGTGCCGATGGTAATCGCTGAGCCGTTCAGTTCATACGAACCGGAGCCGCCAGCGAACTGGATCGCGGTCGCGCCGGTGAGTTCGGTGACGATGTCGTTGGTGTTTGAGAGTTGATTTGATCCTGAGAAGATCAATGGGCTGGCGTTGGACGCGACGGGGGCGCTGCCGCTCCAGTTTGAGCTGTTCGACCACAGGTCATTAGCGCCCTGTCCGGTCCATGTCTGAGCATGGGTGTTGGCTGAAGCGCATAGCAGGCACAGCGCTGAGGCCAGCGATACTCGGCAAAGCGCTACGCGTTTATTCGTCTGCATATTCTTTTTCCTCCAATGTTGAATAAGCACAGCTTAGTATGATTTCAATGAGAACGTTTTCAGCATTCGGCCCCGGGTTCAATCACCCGTGGCTCGATGAAAATCGAAAGATTGTTGTTGCTGTTGGGATTGGCGATGCGCCAGAGCAGTTGCTCAACGCCCCGACGCGCGACCAGCTCCAGGTTGATATCGATCGAGGCGGGGCGTGGATCAAGCTGGTCGAGGAACTGCTGTTCGTTGTCACAGGATATCACATCGATGTCACGCCCGGGCTGGATGCCGTTTTGCCGCAATTCCATATAGAGGTCGGGCGCCATGGCATCGGTCGGGATAAACATGCCGGTGGGCCTGTCTTTCATTTCCGCAAGGCGTTTGGCCAACTGGATTGTGTAATAAGCATCCGGCCGGTTGCGTGAGGCGTGATCGCTGACAATCTCGGCGATTTTCACGCCGGCTTTGTGAGCCGAATCGACAAATGCCTTGTGGCGAACGATGAATGCTTCGTGGCTGGGCGCGTCGTTCAGGAAAGCGACGTGCTTGTGGCCGCGGCCGATCAGGTACTGGGCCGCGATAGCGCCGACCGCGGCGTTGTTGTACAGGACGCTGTCGACAGGTTGTGCGTAGTTCAGTTGTTTGCGCATCACGACGACGACGGGCATGGTTGCCAGACGATCCGCCACCGCGCGGGACATACTGCGTGCCCGATCGACGATGAGTACGCCGTCGACATTGTTGCCGCAGAGCGCGGCGGGTACGACGCTGGTCGGATCAGCGCCGGCCAGGACGAGGTTGAGCCCGGCTTGCCGGACGGCGCTTTCGATGCCGTGCAACAGGCTTGGGAAGACCGGTGCGCGATAGAACTCGGTGGAGTTGTACCCGAGCATGAGGAACAGGATGTTGCCGGTGCGGATGCCGCGCCGTGATGCGGGTTTCGGGCCGCGCCTGCGTGCCGGGGGCCGGTAGCCCATCTGCTGCATCTGGTCCCGGACCGCCCTGGCGACTTCGGGTCGGACGCCCGGCACATCGTTGATGACGCGCGAGACGGTCGACTTGGACACGCCCACCGCTTCGGCAATGGAAACAATAGAAGACATACGCTAATCGTAAACGAGAACTGGGAATTGTCAATGCAACAATTGTGAAATTCCCAAATATTTCTCAGTTACGGGTACCAGGCGTCAGTGGTGCTATGAGTAGCCACCGATGAACACGGATGAACACAGATAAGAAGGGATTTTGCTCGGATGCATCGGATATATCGGATTAAGAGATTCCGAAAAGGCTTGCATCCATCTGATGCATCCGATGAATCCGAGCTATTTTATAGGTTTTATCTGTGTTCATCCGTGTTCATCTGTGGCTAAAAACAATCAAATCGGTGTCTCAGTGCCAAGATTTATCATGTGAAAAAAGGCAAAATACCGTTCCGTCATGACGGATTGGGTGTGTCTGCTCGTTGTGTATGCCTTTTAAGGCAGGATCGTACCGAATCAGAGGTCCGGGGACTGGACGAGGGCGGGCTCGATCATGACGGTCATCCGGCTGGGCTGGTCCTTGTTGGCGAGTCGCCAGAGCAACTGGCGCACCGCCTGCTGGCCGAGGGCTTCCAGGCCGATGTCGATCGTGGTGGGGCGGGGGGAGAGGTTGCCGATGAACTGTTCTTCGTTGTCGCAGGAGATGACCTCGATATCCTTGCCGGGCTGTATGCCGGCCTGGGACATCGCATCGTAAAGTCCTGGTACGACGATATCGCTTGCAGCGAAGATCGCGGTGATATTCGGTTTGGCCTTTTTGATCTGTTCAATCGCTTTGCGGATCGCGGCCGGCTGTTTGGCTGGGCCGAGGACCGGCTCGGATTCAGTCAGGTCCAGCACAGTGCCATCATCGGACATACAGGACACGAACACATCACGACGCTGTGTGAAAGCGGCATGTGTAGGGTCGAGGTTGATGTAAGCCGTGTGTTCGTGGCCGCGTGACTTGAGGTAACGTGCTGCCAAAACACCAACGTTCTGATTGTTATATAGCACGCGGTCTATCTGTCCGGCAACAGGCTCAAAACCCCGCATTAAACCGACACAAATAAGCTTTTTCAGGCGATCCTGCAGGGTTTGCGTAATGATGTGCGGTTGATCGATCAGTAACGCGCCATCGACATGATCGCCGTTCAAAGATGCGGGTAAACCCTCATCGGGATAGAAGCTGGCGAGCACGAGGTTGAGCCCCGCTTCACGCACAGCGGTTTCGATGCCGTGAAACAGTTTGGGAAATACCGGCATGCGATAAACATCTTGCGGCGCCATGCCAAGCGTGAGTAGTAAAACGTTGCCTGTACGTATGCCACGTCTTGAAGCGGGTTTCGGGCCGCGACGACGGGCTGAGGGTTGATACCCAACCTCTACGATCGCTTCTTTTACCTTGGCGCGAACTTCATCACTGACGCCGGGCATTTCGTTGATAACCCGGGAGACGGTGGACTTGGACACGCCCGCGATTTTGGCTACCTCGATTAAGGACATGCCAAGATGATACGACATTTTTGGACAAACGGGTAGAAGTCAGCCCAAAGGCAGGGTTTACATCAGATCGAGGGATGTTGCTTTTCGGGCTGGAACAGAATTAGCCACAGATGAACACGGATGAACACGGATAAGAGTTAGTCAAGAAGAATCCGCAGATTACGCAGATTTCGCAGATTTGGGATTCTCTTAAGGATCTTAAATTTATTCTGCGGGCAAAACCTCTTTTCTTATCTGTGTTTATCCGTGTTCATCTGTGGCTAAGTATTGTTTTTAAAAAGACTTCAAGTAATGAAAGACTAATGCTCTCGTCGCAGCAGGGCGGTGGCGGCGGTGAGTATCAATGCGGCGCTGGCTGGCTCAGGGATGTTGGCGTTTTCCCCGGCGGGTGTGCCGGAATTCCAGTTGTTGAGCACGATGTCCAGATCGTTCAGGCCGACGTAGCCGTCATTGGTCGGGTCACCTGAGAGCAGGTCGCCCTCGGTGACGGTCTGGTTCCAGTGGTTGAGGATGATGTCCAGGTCGTCGAGGCCGACGAAGCCATCGCCGTTGAGGTCGCCTGGGATAAGTGTCAACTCAGCCAGGTTCAGGACGACCGATTGAAGCGGGGCGAGTGTGATCTGTCCGCCGACGACAGCTATGTAATCACCGGAGACCAGGTCGAAGACGCTGTCGTAGCCGGTGGGGATATCGAGCTGGTAGCTGAGCGCATCATTGGCGTTGGCGGCGATCAGCAGGTCGTCGTAAGTCAGGTACGCCAGCTCGCCGAAGCCGTAGGGATTTTCCATGTACACCGTCGCGACGAAGTCTGCGGTCGGGCTGACCTCGTGGATGCGTGCGATATCGTTTGCGACGGGAGTTGTACCGGAACTGCCGTGATGCCAGTTCAGCGCCATGAAGATGTGTCGGTCATCGAGTTTGATGGATACTGCTCCGCCGACCGGATCGACCCAGGCATAATCGGGTTGCCCGGCTTCGTGCGGCAGGCGCAGACTGTCTTCGGGTAGTTCATCAAGTATCTGATCGATACGCGCGACTTGTTCCATGACCCACACGCTCTGCTGCCAGTAGTGCCCACCATCGATAGCGTCGTACGCCAGCGAATCGTCCATCGCTAGCAATTGCAGGACACGGATCGCGGCGGGATCGTTCTGTTCAAGCGCCGCATGGAACCACGGGTCTTGATAGATAGCTTGCAGGCCGTTGATCTTGGAGTTGCGCCAATTGATCGCGCCTTCGAGTCGCAGGTCCATGGTGCCGTCTTCGTTGTAGACGGGGTATAGGAAGTGCTGCCAGAGGCTGGCGGTTTGCGTGGTGCGTGCTTTGAGTTTTTCAAGCTGCTGTGTTGGGATCAGGCCTTCAGCCATTTCCAGGACCTTGAACATTTCGCCCGAGACGCCGTGGCCGTACTCGGAAGAATACCCCCCGCCTACGAGGCCGCAGCATTCCAATGGCAGGCCGTCATCTGTAAACCAGATCGAGCCGTTCAGTGCGCTGCCGGAAAAACCAAACGCCTGGTCGAGCCGCGTTGCGATGATCGGCGCGAAGGTTACTTCGTTGACCGCGGTCGGATCGATGGCTTCCAGCGCGCGGTATGCGGTCATGAGGCCGACGAGTTGATAGACCTCCTGGTTGGGTGCATGGCCCGGTTCCTGGATCGTGTTGTCACTGAAGTAACCGGTGTGGAAGTCGATGAATCCCTTGAACAGGTCGATGTAAGCCTGTCGGCGGGTAACCATCGCGGTGGCGGAGTTGTTGTCATCGTCGATCAGTTCATCCAATAGGCCGGCGGTTTGCATGTCTTCGTAAGTCAGCAGAAAAGCTTGTGCGATGGGGCCGTGCGTGATGCCTTCGAGCGAGCCGGTGCCGACCGTGCGGGGCGAGCCTTCGTATCCGCCGACCCATTCCTGCGGGCTCCAGACGTCGACGTATCCGCCGCTGGAGCCTTGGGCTCGTCGTGTGTAGTCGAGGCCCAGCGCGATGTTGTTCAGTGTGGTGGCGTCCTGGTAGAAGCTTGTGCCGTACATGTTGTAGGCGTATGCCAGGATGGTTGCGCCGCGCATCGGGCCGAGGTTGTCGGTGCGCATGTGGTGATAATGCGTAGCGTTGAGCGAATCGAGTTCGCTTGAGCCGGTGCGGATGTCGAACGCGCCGAGTAATGAATTGGGCACGTTCGATGCGCTTGTATTGAGCGTCTGCTTGGCGGCGACCTGGAACGCGATGTTGTTGGCGAAACTGACGAGGCTGTTGTGTTCGATCAGCTTCTGAATCGAGTTCGGTGCGGTGTAGTCACCGTAGTCGTAAGGATCGACGATCGGGTTTTGCGCTACATCGTCGGTGATCTGCAGGTGCGTGTCGGTGTGACTGAACAGGGCGTAGATGCCGCGTGTAGTAGCGGTCTGTGTGTTGGTTGTCGGGGGGTTGCTGTAACTGCTGGCGTTACCCATTGCTGAAAGGCTGAGGCGCACGGTGGATTGGCCGTTGGTCAGTGAGGTCGGGATCGGAACGGTGACGTAGTACCAGCGGTCCGGCGCGACTTCACTGGATGATGCGTCATCAAACTGGCCCCAGTTGTAGGTCGTCGTACCGGCTGCGTTACCCAGGAATATGCGGCCTTGATTACCGGAAACCCCGCCCCAGAACCGAGCGGTGATGTAATTCTGTTTCGTGCCATCGACAGCGATGTCGAAGAAGATTTCGCCGTCGGGATTGATCCAGCGTGCGGTTTCGTCGAGCGCGCCGACGCCGGCGGTTGTGTCGGTTTGGACGACCGCGTGCGCGGCTTCGGAGGCGCTATCGTGGAGGTAAAGCGCATCGAGGCTGTTGGCCTGTGTGGATGCGCATAAAGCCAAGGCGGCGGAGAGTGCGGATATCAGGTGTAAACAACGCATACGACTACTTCCTCCATTACCACTATAGGCGGTTATTTGCCCGCCTCTACCGGGGTGGCCGATTCTGTGCCATCCGCAGTTATTACTAGTTCAACTTTTCGCCTGGAAATACCGTAAAGCACGAGGCCCAGCGCGGCGATCACACCACCACAGAACAGGAAACACAGCCGGCCCCACATCGGATTGGGCAGGAACATCAAGGCAACAATGAACCCGCCGTACAGCATGCACAGCACGCCCATGATGTGGTAATGCTTACGGTCTTCCGACCAGCCGGTCACGCCCTCGGCCACGGGATCGATCGGCGTATCCATCCGCTCGAAGAACGCATCCACCTGTGCCTTGTACTTTTCGCTGCTCTTAGCCGCGAAGGGGATTGACAGCATGAACCAACCGAACGTTACAGCGAACACGACGAAGGTTGTCAGTGCGACGCGCAGGTCGTTGGTTTCGGTGCCGTTGAATGCCGGGGTGACGCTGAACATGCGCTGGATCAGATCGCCGTTTACCAGGCCCTTCCATTGCCAGCCGCCGATCGTTGCCGGCTGCATCAACAGGCCGGTCACGATGCCCAGCACCATCGAACTCCATCCCGCCCAAGGCGGCGTGCGCTTGATAAAGATCCCAAAGAACAAGGGGATGGCCATCGGCAGACCGAACACGGCCGCGAGCACGAGGATCAGTTCAAACAACGGGAGGTCGGCATAGGAAATAAACGCCAGGCCCGCGAGGATCTGCAATATGCCGAAGATCAATGTCGTGATCTGCCCGACGCGCACCTGGTGCGATTCGCTTGCTTCGGGTTTAACGAAAACGATCCAGAAGTTGCGCACGAAGATGCCCGCAGCCCTGTTAAGCCCGACATCCATCGAGGACATCGTTGCCGCGAAGATGCCGCAGACTAATAGCCCCAGCATGCCGGCCGGTAACACGTCCATCGCCATCATGACGTAGGACGCTTCGCGCGGGTTGTTCAATTCCATCGCCAGGCGTTGATCGTCGAGTGAATCGATGCCCAGTGCCTTCGCTTCTCCGATAAGTGGCATGAGTTGTTCACTGTCATCGCGACTTTCTGCCAGCGTGGCGAGTTGATCGAGGCTGGTGACTTTTACGGCTTCGCCTGCCGCGCTCATATCTGCTTCGATCAGGGCGATCGGGGCCTTGAGTTGTTTAGCGACTTCCAGTTCCGGATGCACGAACGACGCCGCCATCGCCGGCAGGATGAATACGGGGGTAAAGATGATCGTACCCAGGAAGCTGATCCAAAGCGCACGCTTGGCGTCCTTGCCGGTCTTCACGTAAATGAACCGTCCGGCGCCTTCCATTAGGCTGTTCATCTGTACCGTCTGGTTCAGGAACAGCGTGAGCATGAAGATCAATAGCACGCTCGGTCGATCGAAGATGGTCCAATCGAAGTGCTGGTCCGGCACCTTATCGAGCAGACCGCTCATGCCGCCGACCTTCGGGTGATGTAGCGTCAGGAAGGACACCACCAGCGTGATGACAAGAATAGTAAGCATCTGCACGAAGTCGCTGGCGATGACCGCCCACGATCCGCCGAAGATGCACATGAGCGTGACGATCACGCCAAGCGAAACGATGATCTTCCAGATATCGATCCCGAAGACGACCGCCATGAAGATCGCGATGGCGTAGAGGCTGACGCCGCCACGGAGGATGTTGATCGGCACGGGAAGCCAGGTGAACCACTGTTCGCTGGTGCGTCCGAAGCGGTCTCGCGCCGCTTCGATCGGCGTGATGACGCGCATCTGCCGGTAGCGTGCAGCAGTGAAGAAGTACATGATGACCGTGGCGATGATGTTGCCGGTGATCAAAAGGAGGAAGAAGGTGCCGGTTTCGTAGACTTTGCCCGCGCCGCCGGTGAAGGTCCATGCGGTGAAAGTCATGACCCAGGCGGAGGCCCCGACCATCCACCAGAGCATGCCGCCGCCACCTCGGAAGTAGTCGCTGGCGGTCTTGCTGAAGCGCTTATAGACCGGCCCCAGCGCCAGCATGAACGCCAGGTAAACACCGATCACGAAGTAGTCGACCGTGGTCATCGATTCAGGGCTCTGGTTTGATGTCCTGCAAGTGTCATAGGGGTCTGGCAGTAAAAACAACCTGCCGGAATTCATCATACACCCGGAGGGGGTGATTGCAATAGTTTCTTTGAAACTTTCGTAACTATTCCCAAAACCATCGGGGACAAAATAGATCCATCAGGTAAGTTAATAATCGCATGTACGCGATGTTGATTTTCTTATTGTGGAAGCCACCTGAAGTCAGCCGCCGGCCATGACGGAAGCATTCTGCGGTGTTATGAACAGGTACCGGCCTTGGTCGTCCATTTCGCGGATGCGCCGTTCGAGGATGCCGCCAAGCAACGTGCCGCTGTTCATGCCCGATCTTAATTCATTGGCGTTGCTGCTGAGGATGATGAGTTGCACGCCATCCTTGGCTTGTATCGCTTTGGCTGGTGAAACGCCGAAAGGCAGACCCGTCAAGAGAACAACAACCTCGCCCTTGGATGCCTGGCCCATTGTTTTAGTCAGTTCATCGCGCGTGAACCACGGCAAGGGTTGGCCGGTCGTCGGATTGACCGCACCGACCGGCGGGACATCCACCCACACTTCGCGCACGGTGCCAATACCATCGGCCCGATTCAATCCATCAATAAACGCTTGTTGTTGTTCAAGGATACCGTCGCTGGCATTGCTATCCGAATCGACCCGAAAGCGCACAATCATCACACCTGAATCAGGTACGTTTTGTGCTAGGTACTCTCCCACTTCGGTTCCTATGCGAGCCATGCCTTTAATGTCACTGTCCAGCGTGTCGATACCGCTACCTCGGAACAAGCCAGGGAAAAAGATGAAAAGAAACACGAGTACGACAAGAAATATGGCTGTGACATTGACGCCCAGCTGCGCCGACGGTACCTCTCTTGTCTGTAGTTTCCGGAAGTAGATGTGCAGCCCTATGACTACACCGCAGATGATAAACTGCAGAATGTAGATCATGTCAGGTGGGCCTTTCTGAAGATAACAAACCAAGAGTGATCGGATCGCAACCGGTAAGTATGAATCACCAATTGCCATCCGGCGTCAGGAAGTATTCCTCATTATTAAGTCGCATGTTATCGTCCTGATCATACCTATCATTGACGGTTTGCATGGCGTTTGCGGACCCGTCGACCATCGCGAATGAGGATGTGCCACTCGTCGGGTGGTAAGGCTGCCATGGTGAGCCGAATACCCAGCCATTGCCCACTGACTGAACATGCGCGACTTGCAGGTGGCCCCAGTCTACAAAGATCATCGATCCCCCCCATTTAAACCCGCTATAGTTTGTGTTGTCTGTGAACATAATGGTTTGCGATGGTCTTAGCACATCATCACTTGATAGTGGGTGGTGGTAGTTAACACCACCCTCCTTCGTAAAACCATCCTTCGGTCCACCAAGCTGGTGGTTGATTCGATAGTTACTGTAGGGTTCGTCGTGCTTAGGATCGGATGCGTTGGGATTCGGTGTCCCTTCATCCATAACAATCGGGCAGAGAAACACCTCGGGAGCCGTCGCATACCCGCTATCGTATAGCTCTTCTTTCCACGAATTCCGGGCATGATAACTATCGGTCCAGCCACCGCCTTCTTTTTCCCAAGAGGGTACGAAGTGTCCGGTATCCGTCTCGAATGCGGCGTTGGCGATGCCGATCTGCCTGATCTGGGTCGTGCACTTGAGCACGATGGCGGTGCGTCGTGCGGCGCCCAGGGCGGGCAGGAGGATGCCGACCAGCAGGGCGATGATGGAGATCACGACGAGCAGCTCGATCAACGTGAAACCGCGTATCGCGCGGCCGGGGCGCACGATGCCTTTGGTCGATGGTAGATGATATTGAGTTCGGTATGCGTTCATGCCAACAACTCCAGAATAGGTTTGCGTGGCGAATTTGTCTGAGCAACCAACCAACAAACAAACGGAGGAAGTGGCTGGTGCGTTGATTGATGAAGAACGATCAGCAATCAGGTCGTAAGCATGAAGTCGTAACATCGCTGTCCTACGGCCAATCGTACCGGATAGCCGTTCCTCCAATAGGGGTATCTTAGCGGCAATTGCCGGGAAATGCCAATAGTTTCTCATGAAACTTCCAATAAATTCCCAATTTTTCTCTCGATTCTGTGTGTCTCACGCGGTGAATTCCTGCAAATCTCTTTCTAAAAGCCACTTAAGCGGCTCTTTGGCGCGGTAGCGTCGCAGCTCTTCCAGCATGTACCGGCCCATCCGGGCGCATTCTCCGCCTCGGGAGCCGGCGATATGCGGGGTAAGCACCACGTTGGGCATGGTCCAAAGCGGGTTGTCAGGGGTCGGTGGTTCGGGGTCTGTCACATCCAGGATAGCGAACAGGTCCGGACGATTATGTAATGTACGGATCAGGGCCGGCTCATCGATCACCGCGCCGCGGGCTGTATTGATCAGGCTGGCGCCGGGTTTGAGCAGGCTCAATAACGACTCGTCGATCAGGCCTTGGGTTGAATCAAGCAGGGGCGTGTGTATCGATATGACATCGCTCGCGGCGAACAGTTCTTCAAGCGAAGTGAATCGCAGGCCGTGCGCTTTAATTAGTTCGGTGGAGGGATTCGGATCGTAGACTAATACGTTGATATCCATCCAGAGCAGTTTTTCGATCACACGTCGGCCGATCTCGCCCGCTGAAACGATGCCGACTGTTGAGCCATAGCCCCCGGCACCGGGCTCGTTCTGCTGCCAACGTTTTGTTTGCTTCATTTCAAATGCGTGCTGCCAGATGCGTTTCAGGCAGAACACGATCTGTGCGCAGGTGTATTCGACAACGGGGATCGCGTTGGCGCTGGCGGCGGAGGTGATTTTGATGCCGCGCTGCCAGGCCGCATCCGTCATGATGGTGCGCACAGAACCTGCGCCGTAGAAGATCGCGCGTAGATCCGTGGCGGCATCCAGGACTTCTTCTGTCAGGCAAGGGCCGCCCCAGCCGGAGAAAACGACTTCGACATCGCGCAGTAACGAAGGGTCCTTTTGCACATCCTGCCCCGTACAGACCGGGCCCGTCAGGTCGATGAGTTCGATGATCGCACGGCGTAACTTAGATGGATAGATCAGGTCGAGCGCATCGTGATCCAGCACAAACCGAGCTCGGGGTTTATGTGCGATGGATGGTACGGCTGCACGTGTCGACTTCAGCGGATTAGCATGATCAATCTCAGGCATTGGTCGGGCCCCCAATCCTTGTGATTGATGTATCTGCGTTTGCATCATGCTCAATCGTGAAGTGGTCAAAGTATGCTGGTTTATCAGTGCCCGCGAGGTCCTGGGCACATAAACCAACCATGGCTCCTGTGAAGTGCAGGCCCTGCCCGTAGTCGTCCGAGATTTTCGTCAGGTCCAGTTCAGGTCCTATCGGTTGCCATGCTTTATTATCCGGGGAGGCGAGAAACTGTATTCTCATGTCGTTCAAGATCGCACGAAGATGACAGGTGGGCCAATCGTTGATATCGACCTGGCTGTCTTGCAGTTCGCAATACTCACCGTCATCGGTCAGCGCCACACCCAGGATTCGGCCTTGTTTGTTGTCATGTGTGACACGCAGGTAATAGTGCGTGCGTGTGTCGTACCACACGATCAGGCCCGCGGATTGGGTGAAGTGGTCCGGCTTGAAGTCCAGGCTTGTTGAGAATCGGCAAGTGGTCGAGGTCAGTCGCTGCGCGACCAGGCTTTGCTCGAACAGCGAATGCAGCGACTCGCGACCGGTCAGTCGCAACCAGCCGGGTCGATCTGTCAGGCTCATCCAACTCGGATCAAACGCATGGCGCAGAGAGCAGAAGTGGGGCGATAGTTTTTTGTCTTCAAAATCATCGTGTACATCCAGCACTGAGGCGGACGTCACTTTTGCATCATCGAGCGGGCGATATTCGAGTGCAGGTAATATGCCGCTGTTTTCCAGGCGTAACCAGCCATCCTCATTCCATCGCACATGCTGGATCGCTGTTTCTCTGCCGAGAATACAGCGTCTTTGTTTGCCGATCGGTCGGCTGCAAAGATGGACCATGTACCAGTCGCCTGCGGGCGTCTGGACCATCTCGCCGTGTCCTGCTTTTTGAAGCGGCCAATCCGGATCGTCTCGCGTGGTCATGATCGAGTGTTGAGGGTCGAGTTCGTATGGCCCAGCAATGCGTTCACTGCGGGCCATGGAAATGCCATGGTTCCAACCCGTGCCGCCTTCCGCGAGCATGAGGTAATACCGGCCGTTCACCTTATAGAGGTTCGGGCCCTCGATAAGTTCAGTCTTGGTCAGGATGGTACTTACCGGTCCGACAAGCTGTTGCTTGTTGTGGTCGTATTCCTGAAGCAGTATCCCGCCGAAGCTTGGGTGATCCGGTCGCGGGTCCCAGCACATGTTCACCAGCCATTTTCGTCCGTCATCATCATGAAAAAGTGACGGATCGAATCCGCTTGCGTTCAGGTAGACAGGTTCGGACCACGGGCCGTCGATGGACTCGGCCGTTACTACATAGTTACGAACATCTTTGAACGGGCCGACGCGCGTCCGCACGATGGTGTACACCAACCAGAACAGCCCGTCGGAGAAGCTGAGGCTCGGCGCCCAGATGCCGGACGAATCGGGAACGCCTGAAAGGTTGACCATGTCGTTGTCATTGAACACGTCACCGAGGCGCGTCCAGTTAGCCAGGTCGCGTGAATGATGGATCGCGACGGCCGGCATCCATTCAAACGTGCTGGTGGCGATGTAATAATCCTCGCCGACTCGACAGATCGAAGGGTCGGGATTGAAACCTCGCAGTATGGGATTAGCACATCGTCCCATTGGATTCACTCGCATATCACCTGTGTCAGCACTTTCTTAACTGCAGCCAAAGCTTATCGTCCAGCTTAGCTTTTGCTGGTAAAAAAGCCGAAACCAGCGGCTTACCGGTTTCGGCTCACGTGTTAAATCATCTTGTAGTCACTTCTCAAAAGTACGTTTAGTCTTAGCGCTTGCGGCTGATGATTGCCAGGCCGCCCAATCCCAGCAGCGCGAGTGTCGCGGGCTCGGGGACATAGCTGACGGTCAGCAGGCCGTTCGCGCCGCTGTTGTCAACATCGTAGGACCAGCCGGGACCTGCCAGCAGGCTGAGGCCGCCATCGCTGATCGAGCCGTTCTGCACTTCCATGACGGTCCATGTGCCGGGGGCAGGGGCGACCAATTCGCTGATCGTGAGGATCGCGCCGGCATCGAAGTTGGCGAAAGTGCCTGAGCCGCCCTTGTCGGCGATGTTGATCTGGGTGACGCCGCCTGCGTCGATCCCGATCTCAAGGATGCCGCCCGCGTTCTGTGTCCAGTTACCATCGAGCGATCCTTCGGAACCGATTTCGACCTCGGTGACAGTGCTGCCAAGCACGCGGAAGGTACCGGTGGAGCCAACCGTCATGCCAGCACGTGTTCGGAGCTTACCGCCATCGATCTGGAAGGTGCCGTTGCCGCCGGTGCCGACCTGCATGCTGACGCCGCCGGATTCACGGCTGATAATCAGGCGTGTACTTGCGCTGCCTGAGATGTTAACCAGTCCGGTGGAATCGACTTTTTCAGCGATACGGAAGGAAGAGGTCTCGATGCGGATGTCACCGCTGTAGATGTTCATCACGCCGGTGTTGGTTGAGTTTTGTGAGCCGACGTACTGAAGGGTCGAGTTAGTGGTGCGCCAGATGTTGCCGTCACCGATATCGATATTCAGCGTTGCAGCGCCGAACTGTGCAAGACGGATGGTTTGCGTGCGGTATTCACCTGTGGTGCCGCCTGTTAGCAGAGAATTACTGACGAGGTAATTCCATGTGTCGCCGTCCATATCGATGTTGACGCCGCCGCCGGTGATGGTGAGGTAGTCGCTGCCGCCGGGGATGGCTGAAGCGGGCAGGCCGCTGCTTTCCCAGTTGGCGACGTCTTCCCACGATGTGCCGTCGCCGCCGCCGACGAAGTTGTAGTCGGCTTGAGCGGGCAATGCCAAGGCCGCGCAAGCCAACGCCGCTGCGGATGCTGTGACAAATTTATCCTTTAAAAAGCTTCTTTTAACTGTCATGCGTTCTCCTCCTCCAAATGGAATGAACTGAAGTGTGATGTTTGTTGCAGGCTGATGGACGATGCAAATCTCTGAAACTGGTGAATCCAACACGACGGGCCATGGCAATTCAATTCGCAGCGGAGACATCAAGTCAACCAGTAAGGCGAAGGTATGGCCGCCACATACCTCTTTAGACTAACACATCTCACGCAACAATCAAGGATAATAACGAAAATTCCCTAACAAGTTTCGCAACATTCTGGGATTTGGCATCCTGCGGTAATGTGACCGACGGCACCTCGGTGCAGCGAAATATGGGGCGTCATAAATCAGTTGCCGCGGCGATATTTACTTAAAATAGTAATAATTATATATTTATGAGATATAATGAGAATGCGGGTTTTGGTGGGCACCCTTACTGGCGATACCAATGCATGGGGTGGTCACTGCGGTGCAGGCAATAAATTTCGTGTCTTATCCACAATTATCAGTAGATATGAATGGTAATTCCATTTACAATTCCCGGGAATTAAAAGCGGGGTGGATGCAGGCGCTGTTCTCGATCGTCATCATCCTACCGCTGACCCTCGTACCGAATGCTTCTATATGTCTTGTGAGGTATTCAACACACTCGGAGAGGCACCTTATGAAGTGCGAGCAAGACAAAGCATCAAGCGTAATCAGACTCAAACATCGTGGAGCCATTGGCCGAGAGCTTCTGTTTGGGCTTGTCGCTGCACTGGCGTGCTCCTTGTTGTGGGCGATCATCACTCACTACAGCGGACGGGACCTGGTTGTCGGGACGATCGTCATTGGGATACTCGTGGGTGTTGCTGTTGCACTTAGCGCTAAGGCGCGCAGTATCGATAACGGCATCTCCGCAGCCGGCCTGACCGCGATCGCCGTGTTGCTGGGAAAACTCATCATTGTGCAATGGGGCCTGACCGCGGGCTTGGCCGATAATCCCGCGATCAACATTCAACAGCCCGCCAGCGTAGTCGATACGTCCCAAGGCGAAGCAGTGGCAGATGCCACGGACCAGCACGATGCGACAACTGCAACAGCTAACTCATCTGTGCCGCGAATCCATGCATCGCAGATGCAGGATATCAGTAAGATCAAGAGCGCATTGACGATGAACGATCTGCTCTGGCTGGCGGGTGCGGTGGTTGTGGCGTTCATACTAGGCATCGCTACATCGAAGCCCAGGCAAAAAACTCCGGCCACTTCTGCGCAAAATCAAGCTGAAGAAAAGCCCGTAGCAGAAGATACTGCGTCGAGCTAGTTCAAAGCGGTGAAGTATTATTGAAGCTACGACTTACTCTTTAAGCCATAGTGTTCACCCAGCTTCGCCGCGCCTTCTGATCGGCCGGTGGATTCCAGGCGATCGAGGTAATCTGCCAGCGAATTCAGGCCCAGTACGGGAAACAGCGTGTGGAACGGGCCACTTTCACGCATCACGGTCCACATCGGATCGACCGAGTCGCTGGCGTATTGTGTCATCTTGAACATCTGCTCATCATGCCAGTGCGAAAGACGCCATGCCGCTTCGCGCAACACAGCCGGATGTTGATCGGCCACATTGTCAAGTTCGTGCGGATCGGTATTCAGATCGTAGAGCATGTCGCGCGGGAACAGGTGATACCCATCGTGGTACGTGCGGATGTATAGCCAAGCGCGTCCATCGTGATTGAAGCGCACCGAGCGCTGACAGACGTGGGCGCACTGGCTGATGATTAACTCGTCCCGCCCGGCGTGAGATCCATCATGTAGAGAATTTGCAAATGATTGACCGTCCCAGATCGGCGGGCAGTGTTCCTGCCGATCGATAAGCTGCATGCAGGTCGGCGCCCAGTCCAAGTGGTAGTGCAGGCCGTCATCAACACTGCCCGACGCTTTACCCGGCCATTTGACGATGAAGGGGATATTACATGTGGCGTGGTCGGCGGTGCCGTGTTCGCCGTAGATACCAAGTTCGCCCTGGTTTTCGCCGTGGTCTGCCGAGATGATGATGGCGGTATCTTCATATACGCCGGCTTGTTTGAGTATTCCGACGATGCGGCCGATCATGTCGTCGACGTATCGGATCGCGGTATCGTAACCATCGAGCCATTGTTTGAGCGACTTACGATCCGTGATGCGCAAAGGCAAGCGGGGGAATTTTTCTGTGTTGTTATCGCCGAACATTCCCAGGTCCTGCGCGGTATGGGGGCCGGCTTGTTTTACGTGTTGTGCGATGAGTTCATCGGTAAGCCATTCGGGGATGGGATCATCCTCGAACGGATTGCCGTACGACATCGGGGCACGGTAGGGGGTGTGGATGTCCCAGAAGTTGACGTGCAGGTACCAGTTGTCGCGCGAGGCGTTGCCTTCGAGCCAGCGTTCGATGACAGGTTGAACGACTTCGGCCGGTTCGCTGCCGCCGCCGCCGGTGTTGTGTACCTCATTGAACCCAGCGTAATACTGGTGGGCCGCGTGTCGCTGGCCGAACGGCGAGATCATCGCGGTATGGAATCCGGCTTTTTGCAGTTCGCGTGGGAAGGCTTGCTCTTCGTAGCAGGAGCGGAACGATCGGCCGGGGCCTTCGCGTTTGGTATCGGCTGCGGTCCCGCCGTGCCCGACGACACCGGTCTGTATCCCGAATCGCCCCTGATAGAACGCGGTGCGTGAAGGGAGGCAGGGGGCGTCGGAGCAGTACATATTGGTGCAGCGCATACCCCGGCTCGCGATCGAGTCGATGACCGGCGAGGTCTGTCGGTGGTAGCCGTAACACGAAAGGTGCGAGGGGGTGCAGGCGTCGAGATCGATGTAGAGGATACGCATGATTGAAGTATTCAGGTAAAGGGCATTGTTATCACGCAGCACAGCAACTGAACGTGACGAACACCGTGCTTAGGCTGAGGATAGATTCCACCGAGGTCGTGGTATCAACCGAATCAGCCAATCTAATGCCTATTGTATCGACTGACTTCAGCCGGCGTGCTTTCGCCTTTGCCTGGTCATAAGCAAGCCGGTCAATGCCATTATCAGCAGGGATGCCGGCTCGGGGACTGAGCTGGTTGGTGGCGTTCCGGTGTTCCAGTTGTTTAAGACGATGTCCAGGTCGCCCAGACCGACATAGCCATCACCTGAAGGATCGGCCCGGGAATCAGCTTCCGAAGCAGCGAGATTCCAGTTTGCCAGGACGATGTTCAGGTCATTGAGGCCGACAAATCCGTCGCCGTATCAAGATCGTCGAGCCCGACAAAACCATCGTTGCTCGGATCGGCCGGAGCACCTGAAGAAACGGACTGGTTCCAGTTGTTCAGGATGATGTCAAGGTCATTCAAGCCGATGAATCCATCACCATCCAGATCGCCCGGCAGCTCGATCGAAGTCACCAGCTCGAAGCATACTTCATCGAAGTATGCAGCCCCGCCACCGGTGCCATCACCATTTCGCACCATGATGGTGGGCCAGACTTGAGTGATGTTTACATTGTCTGGCAGTTGGAAGTTTGCGATCTCCACGTAGACCCATTGATCCGTCGGAGAATTCTCATCAAGAACAGTCAAAATCTACTGGTTGATCAGTGTGCCACTTGCGTTGCGCCATTGGATTCTTAATTCGGCCACCCGGTCGCCAGTGAGGGTGTCTGATCCTTCAGGATGCATCACCCAGGCACTGAAGGTATAGACCTGATTTGCTGAAGCGGAAAACTCCTGGCGGACAATACCGTGCCCGGTGCCCGTGGGGCCGTTGGGGGCGATGCGTAGTGATTGGTCGCCATCGGAATCGGGCAGCGCTTGACTTTTTGTCACGCCCGTGGTGTTGAATTCAACCCAGTCCGCGACTTCCCCGTAGACTGCGGGCGCTGGCCCGGCATCGTCGGCTTCAAAACCGGAATTCAGCAGCAGGTTAGCCGATGCCTGGCCTGTAAAAAACCAAGCTGAGTGCTGTCATCGCCAGCGTGCTGTACTTCGTTTTAATGTTCATATCGAGTCTCTCATTTCGGGATATCGAAAAATGCGTATCAATTCTGAATACCGGATAGTTCGTATCCGTGTGGTTTATTGTTTGCGTGACCGGCTAACCAACAGGCCCATGCCGCCCAGCGCCAGCAAACCTGCGGTGGCGGGCTCAGGAACGACACTGACAGTAATGCTTCGCAGGAAGTGGCCGCCCGACGTTGTGTTCGTGAACACGACAGAGCTGGTCCCCAAATCTTGGACAGCCGGTTGGCCGGGGTCAGTACAGTGACCTGTACGCTAATCATGTGTGGTCAAACGCCCCTCGGCATCAGTGCTTTTGGACGATTGTGCTATGAATGCACGTATATTTATGTCGTATTGCAGTAAATTCAGGTGTATAATCAATGTTATGAGATTGGGTTCAATACGTCCGTACTATTGCAAAGCGGCCGCTCTCTGATCTTGTAATGTGTACGCAGTATTCTGCAGATTTAATGTGTCTGTGTATGGGTTATTTGTGAGTTACACCATGAGTCGTTGTATCTTGGGTCAGTTGCTTGTTTGCTTGTTTGTTCTTGCCGGCAGTTATTCTCAAGCGTGGAGCCAGTCAACGCTTTTCAATGGCGTGGAAGTGCCGGGGATTGTGATCAAACATTCGCCCGCATCGTCGGACATCTACTTGGGCTCGCCCTCTCTGGTCGTGTTGGATAACGGGGATTACGTTGTTTCGCACGATTATTTTGGGAGCGGCACATCAGGGCCCGCTCGGACAGACATCTACCGATCCACTGACCAAGGGCAAACATGGACACTCAGCAGTGTGCTGTTTAACCAATATTGGTCGAACCTCTTTGTGCATGATGACGACGTTTACATCCTCGGGACGAGCGGCGGTTACAACGACCTGGTAATTCGAAAGTCTACGAACGGCGGGGCTACCTGGACCACGCCCAGCAATTCCACCAACGGCGTTATCCGGGAAGCCACAGCGACAGTGGCGTACCACACGGCACCGGTGCCTGTTGTGATCGCCGAAGGTCGTGTCTGGCGTGCGTTTGAAGATAATGGGGCCGGTGGTGGCTGGCCCGGTCACTTCCGAGCGGGGATGATGAGTGCGCCGGTTGGCTCAGACCTGCTCAATGCAGCGAACTGGACCTACACGAATGTTTTGGAGGCTGACGAAAGCTGGCTGCCTTATAACCCGCAGGTGCCGGAGAACGGCGGGTACTTCCGGGGCTGGCTGGAAGGCAATGCCGTTGTAGGCCCCGATGGTCAAGTAGTGAACGTGCTGCGTGTTGATGTTGAAAGCGGTCGCCCGGAACATGCGGCCATCGCGCGTGTACAAGATATGAACACCTTGACGATCGATCCAGACAGCGACATTGTGCCGATGAATGGTGCATCCAAGAAGTTCACGATCCGCTACAGTGAACAGACCGGGACCTATTGGACACTTTCGAACATCATTAATATCAAAAACTATGATCCCACCACATTACCAAACCGTATCCGCAACATCGTCGCGGTTATGCAGTCCACAAATCTAACGGACTGGACGGTAGAGCAGGTCGTTCTCGAGGACCTATCCGATGTGGATCATATCGGTTTTCAGTATCTCGACTGGCAGTTTGATGGCCGGGATATGATTGCTGTGTCTCGTACAGCCCACCCGGATGGGCTGGGGGGCGCGGATAACTATCATGACTCCAACTTCATCACCTTTCACAGCTTTGAAGACATTTTGCCCGAGTTGGCGTTGGAAGGCGACTTGAATGGCGACGGCTTCGTCGGCCTCGACGATCTTGACATTGTTCTTGGCGCATGGAATCAGAGCGTACCGCCGGCCGACGCCTCTGCGGACCCGAGTGGAGATGGGTTTGTAGGTCTGGACGACCTGGATATCGTGCTGAACAACTGGAATGCCGGCACGCCTTCCGCCGGAGATATGGATATCCCCGAACCTGCTGCGTTCACGTGCTTTCTGATCAGCACGTTTATCGCCATGCACAGGCGTTTCTGAGACATTCACTCTTTCTCACGCCAACGTCCTGGCGACATGCCGTGTTCCTTGCGGAAAACGCGAATAAAATAATTGACATCAGCGTAGCCGCAGCGATGCGCAACTTCTTTCACGGTGAGATAGGGGTCTTGTAGCGCTATCCTTCCCGCGTGCATTCTTCGTTTCAATAAATAACGCATGGGGCTGGTATTCAGATGTTGTCGGAATAGTGCATGCACATTACTGGCGCTCATTCTTGCCTTATCAGCCAATGATTCCGTGGTAATCGGATCGGCGAAGTGCTCGTCAATGTAGCGTATGAGGCCCTGCAACCTTGCGGGCAGGCCCGGGCTGGTCCAAAGCGTGTGAAGATGATGATTGAGTTGTTCCAGAATCGCATAGAGTATTGCATTGGCAGAGGTTTCGGTGGCATTCATGCGTTTCTGGTATATCTCTGCAAGTAATTCCATGCAGGGTTGTATCACCCTGCAATTATCCAGTGTCACCACGGTCGGTTGAGCCCATTTGTTTTTATCGTGCTCCTGAAATCCTACATAGATGGTTTCAATGTACCCGTCAGAGACCTGATCGTGTACGACCTTGGGTGGCATCAGGATGATGTCGCCGATGCCCGCATGAAGTTGGCTGTTTTGGGTATTGACTTCGCAGTGACCTTCAACAATCAGGATGAGTTCCGGGCATGGGTGAGCATGTTCGGACACATTTGCGGCTCTCTGATGTGTGCCGGCAAAAACGAGTCTGGGAGCATCCAGCATATATACCTCTTACCCGGTGGAATTGTAGCATTGTGCTACTAATAATCTAATATACCTATGTTAAACAGTGTGTCAATGGTGTATTGTATTCCTGTGCGAGTAATCGCGACTACCCGTGTCAAGGCGTTGTAAATACGGTGTGTCGGCAGATGTCTATGGATGAAATACTTCACTTTTCTTGGAGGAAGCTACATGAGTAAGTTCAATCTATTATTTGCGGCAGGGGCCTTTGTTGCATCGGCTGTCTGCACCGGACATGTCGCGTCTGCTGCGCTGATCTATGAACCATTCGATTACGCCACGGGTGGACAAGGTGTCAGTTTTCAGAATGGAGGCGTCGGTTTTTCAGGGGCTTGGGGCTCGAGTTTCCATGACGTTACCGCGCCGGGGATGACTTATCCCGGCCTGTCCACGGTTGGGAACAAGGCGGAGTCCGATCCGGCCAGTGGCTCGAACTTCCGTGGCCTTAACGAAACCTTCGGGACGGAGGGGACGACATGGTACTTCAGCGTGATGGGACAGAAGCTGAATGCGGATGATAACACCCGCTTCTTTGGGATTGGACTATACAACTCGGGCGGAGAGACACTGCTCGTAGGTCAGAGTTCGGGCTCGCCTAATTGGAATATCGCCCGTGGCCCAACAATTGTTGCTTCGACAGTCAGTTCTCAGGAGGAAGCACTACTCGTCATACGCGTGGACTCCAAGGCCGGTGACGACGACATTACGTTCTGGGTTAATCCCGACCTTTCATTACCTGAAGCATCCAATACACCTGCTGGTACGATCGCATTGGACCTCGACATTATCACCACAATCCGCCTTGGCGGCGGTGCGGCCAACTCGACACAAGAAGCATCACATCACATTATCGATGAGATCCGGTTTGAAGATGTATCTCCATTTTCACTGACTCTTGAAGGTGATCTGAATGGCGATGGTTTCGTCGGCCTCGACGATCTTGACATTGTTCTTGGTGCATGGAATCAGAGCGTACCACCGGCCGACGTTTCGGCGGACCCGAGTGGAGATGGGTTTGTAGGTCTGGACGACCTGGACATCGTGCTGAACAACTGGAATGCCGGCACGCCTTCGTCGGCTACCGCCGTTCCTGAGCCGGGCGCGCTCTCGCTGCTTGGCGTCCTGGGACTTTCTGTTCTGAAACGAGGACACCGTCGCGCCGTTTGAATCCATCTGAAGATGGCATCTGTGTGTGAGTCGTGAGCATCATTTGACTTTTTGCTGTAGGCCGCGCGTGTGCCTGCAACATCGGGCGTCTCTGCCATATTCATTGGTTGGGCCTCCGGTGGAACACTTGGACTGGAGAAAGGAGATTTGGCATGAGATTAAGTAGAAGATTATTAACCGTGATGGCAACAGCCTGTGTATTCGGCGCTGTATCGGTTGCGTCCGCCGCGGTCACGGAGTCTTTCGAATACGCCGAGGGCAGTCTCAACGGCCTGAATGGCGGAACCGGCTGGAGTGGCGCGTGGGGCAACAGTGGGTACACCGTGACAAACCCCGGCCTCATATATCCCGGCATCACTGACGCAGGCAACAAAGTTACCTCAGGCAGCAATAGTGGGACATTATTCCGCGGCGTGAGTGAAACGTTTGGAACAGAGGGGACATCCTGGTACGTCAGCTTCATCGGGCAGAAACTGACTGCCGATGACGTGTCGCGTTTCTTCGGCGTTGCTCTTTACAACTCCGGCGGCGAAGCGGTTCTCATTGGTCAAAGTTCCGGCTCGCCCAACTGGGGCATCGCCAAAGGCCCAACGATCTCCGCTTCGGCCGTCAGCTCCCAGCAGGAAGCCTTGCTCGTGGCCAAGATCGACTCCAAAACCGGCAACGATGACATAACGCTTTGGATTAATCCTGATCTGTCTCAGCCTGAGGCGGCGAACCTGCCTAGCGCAGCGCTTTACGGCATTCTGGATATCGACATCCTTACGTCAATCCGCATGGGGGGCGGTGGCGCCAATACCACGCAAGTCGCGTCGGTGCACACCATGGATGAACTGCGGATCGACTCCGCTTCACCGTTTGTGCCAGAACCCGCGAGTTTGGCATTGCTGGGTATCGGCCTGCCTATGATCGCGATGCGTAGGCGCTGATCTGCTCTGAGTTTTTATGGATGTGTCTGGGATAGGGTGAAGTCGCATCGGGGGATGGCCTATGGGCAGTTCCCCCGATGCGATAACCACCCGCAACAATGGAATCGAAGGCATTCGCCCGGTTCGGGCAATTAATGAAGGGAATCAAAGTTTGACGCTTCGACTCGGTCAACTCGGAATATGTACCACCATGTACAACATGTTTGCACTTTGTCTTGCATGTGCGTCCGTGTTCTGTTGCGGCAGAGTGCAGGCGCAAATGACCATCTTTGACGGTCAGTCACAGGACGGTTTCCGAGTGGTCCGTGGTGAAGTGCAGGTCTTTGTGGCTGAGGATCGTACACGAGAACTTGGCCGGGCAATGGTCTGCAGAACATATGCGCCGGATACAGGCACATGGGACAGCCTCCGTTTGCTTTCTGATGGAGGCGTGCGTGTAGGTGAGAACCTGACGCTTTCGATGTGGGTGAACTTCGAACAGGCCGAGTCTGAAAAAGCATGCCGTCTACGTCGTGTGGATCTTTTGTTGGCCGACGGCAGCGGGTCGCGCACACGCAGCTACGAACCGCAGATGTCGCGGTATTCGATCGACGGCATCGCTTGCAATGATGTTAGCGAACTGCAATTCGATAATGACCCTCAAACCTGGCAGTTGCTGCGACTTAATCTTACTTCCGGCCCGGGCCTTTCCGGCGGGGATGTCGTGCAGCGAGCGATGCTGCTGTTTACGCACCCGGCGCGGCTTTGCATAGCGGGTGTCCGGTTTGAAGCACAACCCACCCACACCATCGAATCACTGGAATCAGGTCTTGTCGATGCACGGTCTGGCGTCGAGGCCAAGCCGGGGCAAGGCGATTGGCCTTGGGTTACCGACAGCCACTACAGGATCATGGTCGTTAGTGAAATGGTCTCAGGTGCAGCCGGTCATCAGCCCGTATGGTACGCAATCGATACGGACGATCTTGTAAGACGGGGCATATTGTCTGGCAACGGGTGGGATCCCAATACTGTCCGTGTTGTTCAATATGATCCAGCTTCGCATAAGCCGGTTCCCCAACGCGAAGCCGAAGGCATGGATTCGATGCTGGTTCCGTGCAAGGCCGAGTACTGGCGTCGTTTGGAAATGCCATACGAACCGTCAGCTAAACGCCGTCCTTTTAACGTTTCGTGGCTGCAGCCTCAGGTGGATACGGATCGCGTTGTCTACGGTATCTACTTTGATGAAGTCGGACGTGGTGAAACCAACAAGGTTAATGATCCCGTGATGGTGGGCGCCGGTGATGTGTTGGCTTATGGTGACGGCGCCAAGCCCACTGCGGCGAGGGGAAGACCCATACCGTTGGACTGGAATGGTGACGGCCTCATGGACCTCATAGGAGTCACCGGCACCGTACCGAATGCCGGGGCGACGCTATGGATCAATCAAGGCACAGCAAAACAGGAGGAATTGAGTCACCCACGCCCGCTGGAGGACCTGCGGCTTGATGGTAATGTCCAGGTAGATGATATCGATGGCGATGGTACATTGGACCTGGCTAGTAAAGGTGGATTCTACAGGGATGTCTTGACTAACGGTTTCAGTCAATGGCACGCAGTGACCAGCCCAGCGGCGTTCGAGTTTCATCGCGTCCTTCCACGTTCCCGTTTCGAGCATTGGTATTTTGCTGACTGGGACGGTGACGGGGTACGCGATCTGCTGGTTGGCTCTGACTTCTGGTGGGAATACGGTTGGTGCAATAACTTCGACAAACAAGGCAACTGGACACGTGGTCCACTTTATGGCTGGTTCTACTTCTTCAAGAATACCGGCAGCAATTCGGACTTCATCCTGGAATACCCGGTCAGGCTCAATACAGTTTCCGGCCAACCCGCCAACGTCTATGGATACGCCACCCCGGTTGCTGTTGATCTTGATCGGGACGGCGACCTCGATCTGTTGTCAGGCGACTTCCTGGACAAACTGGTTGTGTTCGAGAATATCGGTTCTACGACAGAGCCCAAGCTTGCTGAGCCGGTCTCTGTACAGACAACCGAAGGCTCTTTCCGTGCCAATCGCCAGGTCTTGATGCCGGTCATCACCGATTGGGACAATGATGGTGATACGGACATACTCCTGCGGTCCGATGGTTTGGTTTCGATCCTGGAAAACACTTCGAACGGTGAAGCCGGCATGCCGGTGTTCAAGCCTGAACGCGATCTTGTCGCGTCTACCGAACGTTTGGACGTCGGTGAACTACCGGTTGCTGATCTGCACGATTGGGATGGCGACGGCGATCTCGATCTCTTCTATGGCAACGCGACGGGGGAAATCGGATGGTTTGAGAATACAGGTACGAACGCTCAGCCGCTCTTCTCTGAGAAGCGACCGCTTACAGCCCAAAGTAAACCCTTACGCATTGAAGCAGGACCTGCAGGATCTATCCAAGGGCCGGCAGAGGCTCGCTGGGGCTACACCACACCGGACGTACACGACTGGGACGCTGACGGCCTGCCCGACGTCATGTTCAACAGTATCTGGGGTTTGGTCCAGTGGTATAAGAATCCGGGACCTGTCGGTACGACCGACCTGTTACCGGCACGCGATGTGAAAGTCGATTGGTCCGGCCCCGTGCCTAAGCCTGCGTGGCGGTGGTGGGACCCCAAACCGCATCAGTGGTCAACCCAATGGCGCACGACCGTGCGGATGATCGACTGGGACCGTGACGGTAACGTCGATGTCGCGGCGATCGATACCGACGGATACCTCGTATTGCACAGACGGGACGTTGTTAACGGGCAGTTACGCCTGGGACCCGGACAGCGCATCTTCCTGGCCGGTGACGGCCTGCCGTTCCGTGCGAATACCCAGAAAGGCCCAAGCAACACGGGCCGCATCAAATTCGACTTCGGTGACTGGGATAACGATGGTGACAGAGATTACGTCCAGGTGCGGCCTTCGTTTGTTCAGCGGGGCAACATCGATCTATTTGAAAATATAGGTACAGACGAGAAACCCGTGTTCGTAGATCGGGGGGCTATGGCAGATGTTGTGCTGACCGGTCACACCTGCAGCCCTACGCTGTTCGATATGGATATGGATGGCAGACTGGACCTTTTGATCGCCGCTGAAGACGGTCATTTTTATGTGTTCCACCACGACTATATCGAGAACAAGCAACAACTTCTCGCCAGGCCCTTGTATGCCGGTGCAGAAGACAGCAAAGAAGTAAAGGAGAATCACTGATGTTGTCATTATGCTTTGAAACCAAAATCAAAGACTCCAGCCTTAGGCTGTCTCCTGTGCCCCGGCGAGTGTGTGATACTCAAGGTCGGATGCGTCGAGCGTCTGAGGGCTTTACCTTGATCGAACTACTGGTTGTGATATCGATCATCGCACTTTTGGTGGGCATCCTTTTGCCGGCTCTTGGGGCAGCTCGCCGAACGGCGACGAATGCAAAATGCCTGTCCAATCTGAGGCAGACCGGTATCGCCATGACCGCATACGATACAGATAATATGCGTTACCCGGTCCATATTGCGGAGATCACCAAAGCGGGTAACGACTGGTACCCACATATCACGAGCGAACAGAGTTCCAATCCCTTTGTGGATGTCAGGCCGCTGTATGTTCAATACATCTCCGATGTGAACTTCCTTAACTGCCCGTTTGTGCCAGAGATCGATCGCAGCCTTGAGGCTATCCCGGAAGGCTCGGCGCGCGTCTATGTCGATTACATGCTCATCCCGGGCTTCTGGCGCGACTTCGACGGGACAGCGTTTACTGATGACAACTGGATCAAACCTGATAATCAGTGGCGCTACGATGATTATGAAGTCGAGGTCCTGGCCGGTGACATGACACATCGAGATGTGAACAACGGGGAAACACGCGTCAACCATACGGATGGCGCCAGCGGTGGTTGGAAGGAAGTGTTTACATCCGGCAACTTCGTTAATTCGTACTACGTCGGTTACTTCCAGGATGATCCCAGGCCCAATTTGAAAGCCAACTTCGTCATGAAGGATGGCTCGGCCTCGACGCGTTCATTAGGCGAGGAAGACACAGTAGATATCCCCACAATGCGGTTCAATCGCATCCAATACAGACTTCCTGCGACGATGAAGTAATGCGCCGTTACTCACTATTAAGTTGTACCTGTATCAGTGACTGCTGAACATTCGTAAAGGATCAATTGTGACAAGAAGTACCGATCCCGTCCGGCTTGTATTAGACACGGATATGGGCAACGACATTGATGATGCCTTGGCGTTGGCGATGATCCATGCTTTGCAATCACGTGGTGAGTGTAAGCTGTTAGGCGTTGCGCTTAGTAAAGATAATCCCTATTCGCCTGCATATGTGGATGTGGTAAATACCTTCTACGGCCGTGGTGAGATACCGATTGGTGTGGTAACGAATGGTGCGACAACCGATGATGGTCCGTACACACGGCAAACAGTTGAGCGAGTAGACCAAGGGACGCCCGTTTACGCTAGAACGCAGGAATCTGAGCAGTTCACGTCAGCCGTCGAAATGATGCGTCGTGTCTTAGCAAACGAATCTGATCGATCCGTCGTTGTGGTCATGATCGGGTTCAGCACCAACATGGCACGTTTTCTTGAAAGCCCACCCGATGACTTCTCTCCGTTGTCGGGTAAAGAACTGTTTGCCAGGAAAATCAGCCACGTGATCATGATGGCGGCGAACTTCCGCGAAGATGTCAAGGCGAATCCAACACCGGAAAATCGCGAGTACAACATCATTAATGATGTGCCATCCGCAAAGCACTTCGTCGACAACTGTCCCGTGCCCATCATTTTCTCCGGCCTGGAAATCGGTAAAGCGATCATGTTCCCCGGCTCCGAGATCGAGCATAAATACAACTGGGCGAAGCACCATCCCGTGGCCGATGCCTACAGGTTTTATCAGCAAATGCCCTACGACCGACCGAGTTGGGACCTGACGGCGGTGCTTCAGGCTGTCCGTCCGGATGCAGGATATTTTGGTCTGTCGGAATCAGGCAAGGTGTTTGTCGAGGGTGATGGCATCGTTGGATTTAAGCCCGATCCCAATGGATCACACCGGCACATGACACTGAGAAGTAAACAGCACGGCAGGATCGTTCAAGACATGGTCGACCTGGTCACTCAACCTGTCGCACGTAGCTTGGTAGAGATCAAGACAAAGTCCACACTTGAGGTGTTAAACAAGACCATAAAACCACGAGTCAAAACCGGGGCTTCATCTGCTGTTTCACCCGCAAAGCTGAAGTGATCGGATAACACGGAATTCATATTCACCCAGGAGTAACAAGGGGCGTCAGTGGCTAGAGATACATTAAAGGTGTCGGGGATTATCCCGCCTATGGTCACGCCATTGCTCGGTCGCGACCAGTTGGATGTTGAAGGACTGGAAAGGCTCATTGAGCATATTCTTAGTGGCGGTGTTCACGGTCTCTTCGCCTTGGGGACAACCGGCGAAGCACCAAGCCTTGGCTACCGTTTGCGTCGGGAGCTTATCGATCGCGTCTGTAAGCAGGTAAACGGCCGGGTCCCGGTTTTCATCGGTGTGACCGACACTTCCTTTGTCGAGTCTATAACACTGGCAGAACATGCCGCCACAGCGGGTGCTTCCGCCGTCGTTATCGCTCCGCCTTACTACTTCCCCGCCGGCCAACCTGAACTGGCCGACTACTTCACGGATATCGTAAATGAGATGCCCTTACCCGTGGTGCTCTACAATATGCCGGGGTGCACCAAAATCAATTTCGAGCTGGACACCTTGAGTATGCTTTTCAAACATCCGAACATCATTGCTATCAAAGATAGTTCGGGACAGATGCATTACTACCATTCGGTCATCCGTATGCTAAGAGAATTCCCTGACAAGACCGTTCTGATCGGGCCGGAGGAGATGCTGGCAGAAGCAACGCTGCTCGGAGGCAACGGCGGCGTGTCCGGAGGAGCCAATCTGTTCCCGCAACTGTATGTGGAGCTGTATAACGCTGCTATTCGTCAGGATATCCAGACGGTTAATACGTTACATCGGAGCGTGATCGAAGTCTCTTCCTTGCTGTATCGTGTCGGCCGACACGGCTCGTCTACTATCAAAGGCATTAAATGCGCACTATCCTGCATGGATATCTGTAGCGATGTAATGGCCGAACCATTTGGTAAATTCATAGAGCCTGAACGAGCCGTGATAGAAAAGCATCTGGCCCAGTTGGATGACATGATCCTGTCTCAACAACACTAGAACCGACTATGGCAAACATACTTGTAATTGGCAGCGCGAACATGGATGTGGTTGCGCCGTTGGAGCGTCTGCCTGTTCCGGGTGAGACGCTCCTTATCGATGATATCCAGTTGGTGCATGGTGGTAAGGGCGCGAACGCTGCGGTGGCATCCGCACGGCTTGGCGCGGATGTTAAATTCGTCGGTTGCGTCGGTGAAGATGCATTTGGTGGATCGATCCGACAGGGGCTGCTGGATGAGGGGATTAATTGCGATCATCTCACAACAGGCGACCGAGGCAGCGGCACAGCAGTGATCCTGCTCAATGAGTCGGACGGGCAAAACAGTATCCTGGTCGGCCCGGGGACTAATTACCAGATTGTGCTGCCGGATGATGACGCCATGTTTGAATGGGCGGACAGCGTCATGCTTCAGTTGGAGACGCCGATTGCGGTGAATTATGAAGCGGCGCTGCGGGCGAGAAGTCACGGTGTAACGACGATCCTTGACCCCGCGCCGGCGGTGGCGGGTTTGCCGGATGAGTTACTTGCGCTGGTGGATATCGTTTCGCCGAATGAGAGTGAGTTGGCGACGCTGACGGGCTGTTCTTTGTCCGGTGATCTGGATGAGTTTGTCGGTGCGGGGCGCTTGCTGCTTAAGCGTGGCGTCAAGGAGCTGGTCATCAAGCTGGGCTCGCGCGGTGCGTTGTGGGTGACGGGTGATTCGCACTTGCATGTGCCATCGGTGCCGGTGCATGCGGTTGATACGACGGCGGCGGGGGACACGTTTACCGCGGCGTTGTGCGTCGGGCTTGCGGATGGGCTTGCGATGCCGGGAGCGATCCGGCGGGCCTGCATTGCCGGTGCGTTAGTCTGCACGCGCGTCGGCGCTCAGCCGTCCGTGCCGACGACTGCCGAGGTGGATGCGTTCGCAGCGAAGGTGACGACATGAATCGTGATTACATAGAAGGACACACATGCCCAACCTGAATTTATCTGGTCTAGATCTTGTCACCTTGCTGGGTTACCTGGCGGTCATGGCGCTGATGGGTCTGTGGTTCTCGCGGCGCAACGTTGACACGGAGCAGTACTTCGTCGGCGGGCGATCGTTCCCGGGTTGGGCGATCGGTTTGAGCATGGTGGGCACGTCGATCAGTTCGGTGACGTTCCTTGCTTTCCCGGGCGATGCGTACAAGACGGCGTGGCTAAGGTTTTTGCCGAACCTGATGCTGCCGTTGGCGGTGCTGATCGCGGCGTTCGTGTTTTTACCCTTTTTTAGAAGGGGCAACGCGACGACGGCGTACGAATACCTCGAGAAGCGTTTCGGCCCGTCGGTGCGTATCTATGCGGCGCTTGCGTTCATCGTGGCGCAGCTCTGCCGGATCAGCATCATCCTGTATTTGGTATCACTCGTCGTGCACGAGATGACGGGTCTTGACCTGACGGTGTGCGTGATCATCGGGGGCGTGTTCGTGGGTTTTTACACGATCGTGGGCGGGATCGACGCGGTGGTGTGGACGGACGTGGTGCAGACGATCGTGCTTGTCACCGGCGGGCTGATCTGCATGGGCTACATCGTCTCGCACCTGCCGGGCGGTTTGGGACAGATCTTTGAAGTCGCGGGCGAACACAACAAGTTCGCGCTGGCGGAAGTGACCGACGGCGTAGCGGCGCCGCAGTCGTGGGGCTTATCGCTAAGCACGAAGACAACAAGCATGATGCTGGTGCTGGGTTTGATGTGGTACATGACGGAGTTCGCATCGAGCCAGAACGTGGTGCAGCGTTACGTCGCGGCCAAGAGCACACGTGAAGCGCGCAAGGCGATGTTCATATGCGCCGGCGCGAGCGTTCCGATCTGGGCGTTCTTCATGTTCCTGGGTACGGCACTGTTCGTGTATTACCAGGCGTTCCCCGATGAACGCGCCGCGGAGATGCTGACGGGTGTGCGTAAAGCCGAGCAGGTGTTGCCTTACTTCATCATGAACACGCTGCCGCCGGGCCTTGCGGGATTGGTGATCGCGGCGGCATTAGCAGCGGCGATGAGTTCGCTGGATTCATCGATCAACGCGATCTCGACGGTGGGGGTGGTGGACATCTACCGCAGGCACTTATCCAAAGCCAAGCAAGACAAACACTACTTGAAGGTAGCCTGGGTGATCGCAACGTGCGCTGCGCTATTCATGATCGGCGGCGCGATCACGCTGACGAAGATCGACACGAAGACGTTGCAGGACACTTCAACAATCATCGTCTCGCTCGTGTCCGCGGGCCTGCTTGGCGTGTACTTCGTCGGCTTCTTCACACGCCGAGGCGACGCAAGAGCGATCTGGCTCGGGATCGTGTGTTCGTTCGTCTTCACACTATGGACCGTCTTCGCCAAGTACAGGCCCGAGCTTCTGCCACAGTCACTAGCCGTCCCGTTCGACCTCTACTACACCGGCCTGATCGGCAACGTAGTCATGTTCATCGTCGGCTACCTCGCCGGCCTGCTATTGCCAAGTCAACAAAACCTCGAACAGTTGACGGTGTGGGATCAGCGGGACGAATCCACGAGCGATTCCCGAATCAAATGAAGAGCAAACAGAGGCCGTATCGTCTGACAGCTAAATCAATCCATCAGATTCACTGACGTGCCGCAGCACGGCTCAAGGTAGCCGTCCGGGGGTGTCGCGTTATGTCGTTATCTTTTGCGATATCTCATGTTAAGCGCTCGCCCCCGGTCATGACGGCAGGCTTGGCCGGGCATGATGGACGGCGTTAAATAGCGTAAATACACACCCTAAATGCGAAATTCCAGCGCCCGGCCGTTGCAATTGCGATGGTTGTGTACTATAGATAGTGCCCAAATGCGATATCGCAATTGGGCGTACTCGCCTGCTATGGGTATCGTGCAAGGGATTCGGTGGATGCGTAACGATCACACAGACCAGATCTTTGAAGCAGTCGGACGGGAGTTGAACAGCGACGCTGCCTCCACGCTTTACGACCAAACGCGTGACCTGCTCGAACAGCAGATCAACAAGCGGCAACTCAAGCCCGGCGATCGTATCCCGTCCCAACGCCAACTCAGCAAACTCTGGGGCATCAGCGAGGTGACCGTCCGCCGCGCCATGCAGGCTCTGGCGGCTCGTGGTCTGATCCGCAGCCGGGCGGGCTCCGGCACTATCGTCATCGGCCCGCCACAACACGCTGATGAAAACACACCCGCCACTCCATCTGCAATCCGATCGGTCGGCATCGTCTTTTCAGGCATCAGCGACGGATACCCGTTCATCCAACCCATGCTCGAAGGCCTCGAAAGCGCATGCGATGGTCAACTGGCCATGCAGATGATCGATTACGCTTCTTTGTCTGTTACGAACGAAGATACCGAGCCGGCGTTCCTGTCCGGCGTTGATGCGTTGATTCTTGAATCGCCCGTCAACTTATCACTCATCATGGCCTGCCAGCGCAAGGCGATCCCATACGTACTGCAATACAGCGACCTGGCGGATGGCTGCAGCCGTTGCGTCGTGGTTAATTACACGACAGGTGTGCTGCAAGCGATCAATCACCTTGTGCAGCATCGCAATCGTAAATCAATCGCATTGGTACTAGCTAAGCAACAGCGATTCAGCACCGGCAAACTCATGGATGCGTTCGGTGTTGCGCGGATGATGTACGACCTGCCGTTTAACGAAGCCTGGATCAAGTATGCCGGATACCAGGAAGCCGACGGCTACGACGCAACGATCGAATTACTCTCGCAACCTGAAAAACCCGATGCCATCATCTACGCATCCGACTTCCAGGCCCGGGGCGGATTGATCGCTGCACAGGAATCGGGCGTCGATGTCCCCGGCTCGCTATCGATCATCGGGACGGGCAAGCTGCTGCGTGAGCGTGAGTGGCCTGTTCAATTGTCAACGATAGACATCTGCTTCAATGAGGTCGGTCGGCATACGATGGCGTTGTTGAATGGTTTGGCGGCTCATCAAGCTGACACACCTCTAAGGTGTTCAGTGTTTTCTCGATTTATTCCAGGGCAGACCAGTTAGTGCTGCCGTTTATATAAGTGATAGGACTTAAGTACGTGTCAAGGCAATTACAGAACAAAGAAACAGCGGCCATCCCAATCGATCAGATCCGCGATGTGCAGCAGTTGGAATCCGCGCTGAGCGATCCGAGCCCGGCCGCTATTGAGGCGATGGCAAAAACAGATGGCGACCTGGTCCTGCTGGGTGTCAACGGCAAGATGGGACCGACCCTTGCGATGATGGCGAGAAAAGCATCAGATATCGCGGGCGTAAAACGCAATGTAATCGGCGTTTCACGGTTCGGCTCCGGCAGCGAGCCTGTGCGAGAGCAACTCGAAAATGCTGGGATACAAACCGTCGCCTGCGATCTGTTGAATCGGAAGCAGGTCGCATCACTACCCGATGCAAAGAACATCATCTTCCTCGCCGGCATGAAGTTCGGCAGCGCCGCCGACACTGCGACAACCTGGGCGATGAACGCCTATCTGCCCGCATTGGTATGCGAACGTTATCCCGACAGCCGCATCGCAGCCTTTTCAACAGGCAACGTGTACGGGCCGGTATCGGTTGAGAGCGGGGGCGCAACCGAGCAGGACCCGATCTTGCCGGTTGGCGAATACGCCATGAGTTGCCTGGGGCGCGAACGCATGTTCGAATACTTCAGCCGGACACAAGGACTGCCGGTTTCCATCATCCGTTTGAATTACGCGGTGGAACTCCGCTACGGCGTGATCGTTGATCTTGCGCTCAAGCTCAAACAATCCCAACCGATCGATCTGCAGACCGGTTACTTCAATGCCATCTGGCAGGCGGATGCAAACGCCATGACGCTGGCATCGTTGCCGCTCGCAGACTCACCGCCATTCGTCATCAATGTGACGGGTCCAGAAACGCTCAGCGTCCGACAGGTCGTGGCGATGTTGGGTGAAGAGATGGGGATCGAGCCGACATTCACCGGTCAGGAGGGCAGCGACGCCTTATTGAGCTGCGGCCAGATGGGACACGATCGATTGGGCTATCCACGTCAGCCGATCGGGACGGTCATCCGCGCGGTAGCAAGATGGGTCAACGAAGGCGGCGAAGTGCTCAATAAGCCGACCAAGTTCGAATCCCGTGACGGGAGGTTTTAGTCATGAGTTCATCGAACACTTACAACGAAACAGCAGCCAATACGCAACCAGAGTCAGCCGGGTTGGCCATGTTGGCTAAAGGCGTCGCGATACCGGCGCACCCATTGGCTCTGACATCATCAGGCCGACTGGATGAACGTCGTCAACGCGCTTTAAGCCGGTATTACCTCGCGGCCGGTTCTGGTGGTCTGGCGGTCGCGGTGCATACCACGCAGTTCGAGATACACGATCCTGAAACCGGCTTGTACCGCCCGGTGCTCGAACTCGCGATGAATGAATCAAAGCAACACAAACATCCCGTTGCCATGGTGGGGGGTGTCTGCGGCCAAACGACACAGGCGATCCGCGAAGCATCCGTCCTGCACGACCTGGGATACGATGCGGGACTGCTTTCTCTTGCAGGTCTTGAAAAGCTGAGCCAAGATGAATTACTCGATCATTGCAGGGTGATCGGCCAGATCATCCCCCTGATTGGTTTTTACCTTCAACCCTCGGTGGGTGGCCGCGCGTTGTCTTACGCGTTCTGGCGCGAATTCGCCGAAATCCCCTCGGTGTGTGCGATCAAGATAGCGCCCTTTAATCGCTACCAGACGCTCGATGTCGTACGGGCGGTTGCGGAAGCCGGCCGCGACGACATCGCGCTATACACAGGCAACGATGACAACATCGTGATCGACCTGCTCTCAACCTATCGCTTTGAAGTCAACGGCAAACAGGTAGAACGACGGATCATCGGCGGTTTGCTTGGCCACTGGTCGGTATGGACACACTCAGCGGTTCAGATATTCGATCGCTGCCGTGCCGTTGCGGATTCCGGCGAGCCGATCCCACGTGATCTGCTATGCCTGGCTAATGAGGTGACAGATGCAAACGCCGCATTCTTTGATGCAGCAAATCGTTTTAAAGGTTGCATCATGGGATTGCACGAAGTGCTTTGGCGGCAGGGTTTACTCGCTGAGAAACGTTGTCTTGACAGCAGCGAATCCTTAGGCCCGGGCCAGCTTGAAGAAATCGAACGCGTCTACAAGAGCTATCCCCATCTTTGTGATGATCAATTTGTCAAAGCGCATCGTGATGCCTGGCTTAATGCCTGAGTTGTTATGTGAGGGTAGATGAGCATGAAGAGTTTAATTCGGATCGGCATGATTGGATTGGATAGTTCACGCAGCATCGCATTTGCGAAGCTGCTATCTGATACAGACAGCAGCGATCTGCCATGCATTGTCCGAATCACTAAAGCATGTGCCTGGCCCAGCCGTAACAACATGCTTGATGCCGAACGCGCAAGACGTCACTGCGAGCAGCTTGAACGTGAATATGGCGTGTCACTGTGTAACACGCCGGAAGAGGTTGCGGAAGCGTGCGATGTGTTACTGTTGCTATCCGCTGATGCCCAAGAGCGATGCCAGTGCTTTGAGCATATCGTCGGCTCCGGCAAGCCGATCTACGTTGAGAAGTTCCTCGCACCGACTTCGGATCAAGCACAGTCCATGCTAGATAAGGCGCAGGTAGTGGGGGGGAGAATATTCAGCGCGTCGTCCGTTCGGTTCAGCCCCGGTTGGTGCCGGTTACGTTCAAGCACCATTGCTTCAGAATCATCAACAAGCATCGAAATCATCGGCCCGATGCCGCCCCACGATACCTTGCCCCCGCCGCTGTGGTACGGCGTCCACCTGGTAGATCTGGCGGTCGACTTCTACGGCCCTGCCTGGCGCAGCCTGGATAGAACCGTGTCGGAAGACACCGAGCAGACCACCATCCATTGGCAAGATGATCGTGTGGCTGTGCTGTGTGGGTATAGTCGATCGCAAGTATCTTTTGAAGCAAAAGTGCATAAACCTGGTGAGGCCCTGTCCATCGATCTTGGATATGACTCGAAGGTATGCAATGAGAGATTGATGCACGCTATCCTCGACTTCGCCATGGATCATCATCGTGATAAGCATGACGAGCAGCGCATGTTGGAAGTAGTCCGTATTGTTGAGGCGATGACCAATACATGTGTGTCAATTCCTGAAGGGAAGACTTGAGATATCGTATTTACCGGATGTGCATCCTGAGCGTATATTAATAACGCTATTTGCATGGTTTAGGCCTTGGAAGATGTTGGAGAGCCCGACATGAACGAAAAACTGGATCGTGTTGCGGTGCTCATGTCCACCCGTTCGAGTTTTTGTCGAAGAATCTCGCAGGGAATAGGCACTTATGCCCGGCCTTTCCAGCCCTGGCTTTTGCGTATCGCCTCGAATGAACCTGAACGCCTGGACGAGGTGCGCGATTGGAAACCGACCGGTTTGATCATCCACTGCGGCAGCGAAGACCTTTACCCCGCCGTGAAGAAGCTGGGATGTCCCGTCGTTAACGTGTCCCGGGGTTTACGCGATAGCGAGTTCCTCACCGTGGGCATCAAGGACTCCGAGGTCGGACAACTCGCCGCCAAGCACCTGATCGATCGCGGGTATCCCAGGCTGGCGTTCTGCGGCGACATGACCCGTGTCTATGGGGTCGATCGGCGTGACGGTTTTCTTAAGCAATGCAAAGACGCCGGGATCGAATGTCATGAGTTTGAATGGTCGGATGAAACGAGCAACGGCGCTCCGATCCGAGACGGATTATCCGATAAAGCCCAGACCCACTTGCGTGAATGGATAGAGAGTTTGCCGAAACCAATCGGCCTGTTCGCCTACCAGGATTACCTGGGTTTCACGCTCAGCGAGGTGTGTCGGCAGATCGGTTTAACGGTGCCGGAGCAGGTCGGCCTGGTCGGCGCTGATGATGACGAGATGGTTTGCCAGTTCGCTTATCCGCAATTGTCAAGCGTTCGATCGCCGATGGAGCAGGTCGGTTACGAGGCGGCCCACGTGCTGGACAAACTGATGCACGGCGAAAAGGTCGATGGCGGATCGATCCTGTTTTCGCCGACTTCGGTCGTCACACGCCGATCCACGGATATCACGATCACCGCGGACCCGGTCGTCTCCAAGGCGCTGCTGTTCATCCGTGAAAATGCGGACAAGCCAATCCAGGTGGAGGATGTGCTGGACGTGGTGGCGATTTCCCGGCGTTCGCTTGAACACAAGTTCAAGGCTTTGCTTAACCGCACGCCCCTTGCCGAGATTCATCGCGTGCATATCGAGCAGGCCAAACGGTTACTCACCGAGACCGAACTACCGATATCTAAGATCGCGGCGCGCTCAGGATTCAGCAGCACGCCACAGATGAATATGGTTTTCAGACGTATCGCGGGCAAGTCACCGAGCGAATTCCGCCGGCAGCCCAGTAACTATTAGCGTGATGTCTATCGCCCATTGCGAGGCATCTGTAACAACCTGACTCCTGATTGAAGGTGGACCGAAGATGAATCACCGAGGGTTATCCATTGTCCTGTTATTACTCACGCTCATGTCCTGCACGACGCTTGCGGAAAACCCGAAAAGTCAATGGGTTTACTACAACGATCAAGGCAAACTCGAGTACAAAACCACGGACGTCGGCGACCGTATCCCCGACTTCTCGAATTGCGGATACGAAGGCGGCGGTGTCGCGTTACCCGAAGTGGCGGTGAAAGCCACGGTGGAGCCGGGCGATGGTGATGACGGGGCCCGCATCCAGCAAGCGATCGACAGCGTCGGCACGATGCCGATGGATGAAGACGGCTTCCGCGGCGCGGTGCTGCTGAAAGCGGGCACGTACGAAGTTGCCGGCACGATCTACCTGCGCCACAGCGGTGTCGTGCTGCGTGGTGAAGGCCAGGATGCCGAAACCGGCACATTGCTGATCGCAACAGGTGATGTCAAGCGAACGCTTATCGAAGTAGGCGGTTCCGGTAGCAGGCAGGACCACGATGACCAGGCGGTTCAGGTGATCGATGTGTATGTCCCGGTCGGCGCTGTGTCGTTTAACGTAGATGACGCCAGTGGTTTCAAGGTTGGTCAAAACATCATCGTGCAACGGCCAAGCACCGCCGAATGGATGGCCGTCATCGGTATGGACAGCATCCCGCCACGCTACGACGGCAATCCGATCAGCAGTTGGAAGCCCGGCGACTTCGACCTGTACTTCGATCGTGTCATCACCGCAATCGACGGCAACCGCATCACGATCGACGCACCGCTGGGTAACTCACTGGATCAACGCTACGGCGGCGGACGCGTCTATCCCTACGACTATCCCGGCAGGATCGACAAGGTCGGCGTAGAAAACTTGAGAGCACACTCGGAGTTTGTGGGCAAGCCTGAAGATAACGATGAATCCCACGGCTGGACGGTCGTGCGCATCGACAAAGCCACCAACGTCTGGGTTCAAGATGTCAGCTCGATGTACTTCGGCTTCGGCTTGGCTGATATCAGACGTGAGGCCAAGTGGGTCACCGTCGCCGGTTGCACTTGCCTGGATCCAGTGTCGAAGATCACCGGTTCACGGCGTTATCCGTTCAATCTCGCGGGGCAACTGTCGCTGTTTTACCGCTGCTATGCACGTAACGGCCGACACGACTTCGCGGTCGACAGCCGTCTGCCCGGGCCCAGCGCATTCGTCGATTGCTGGGCGGATCAATCACACCTGGATTCGGGCCCGCACCACCGCTGGTCTGCCGGCATCCTGTTCGACAACGTGCGCATCCCCGAACACTCGATCCGCATCCAGAACCGCCTGCACATGGGCTCCGGCCACGGCTGGTCCGCCGCGAACAACGTGATGTGGAACTGCGTCGTCGATCACTACGTCATGCACAACCCGCCGACCAGCCAGAACTGGGCGATCGGCGTGATCGGCGAATTCCACCCGCCTGTCTTCAGCGATCCCGAAGAATTCCGGAAGCACACGGATATGGACTACCTGGCCCAAAACAAGCCGCTGAATCCCGCTTGGCGTCTGACGGATCAATCAACCTTCGGGATCATCGAATCGCCCGATCAGCACGTCCAGCCCAAGAGCCTGTACCTGGAGCAATTGCGGTGTCGGCTTGGTGAGGAAGCTGTAGAGAACATGCAGGGCCTGCCTCAGCCTTATGGGCGTTGAAGTGGGTTATTTGTGGCGATTTTGAGGGTTAAGTTTCCGTTTTACCACGCATTACGATTCGTAAAATCGCGTGGTAGATCAGAAGAGCACGGGGTAGACTTCAATGGTCGTATCGGGGGGTGCCAGGATGGCAAAACGTGGTCCCTCGCAGATCACCACAACCGCATTAACGAGGCGAAAATCATGAGTATGAAGACACATGGACAAGGATCAGATCGGGGTTTAGGTTTCACGCTGATCGAACTGCTTGTGGTGATTTCCATCATCGCGCTGCTGGTCGGCATCCTGCTGCCGGCTCTCGGCGCCGCTCGCCGTACCGCACGATCCGCAGTCTGTCTGAGCAACCTCCGACAGATCGGCATGGGCCATTACTACTACGGCTTAGACTCCAAGGACCAGATCGTGCTGCCAAGCAACCGGTGGGGTCCCGGTATCAGCTACACACAAGCCAAGGTTTGGTTCCAGACACTTGCCCCCTACATGGGCAAGGATGAGGACCGGGATGTTGAAGTCGATAGCACCAACATCTTCTGGGGCTGCCCCGAGTATGAACCGCAGATTGATCCGACCAGCGGCGAAATCCAATCGTGGTCGACCGGCTACGGTATGGTGAAAGCATTGCGAGCGGGTAATCCTGATCCGGATAATCCCAGTAAGAATGATGGGACACGTTACGGCGAGGACCCGGGCGAAAGTTCGTTCAGCCCTTCCTTCCCCGCCGATCGTACGTGGGACGCCAAAGCCGGTTTCTATCGCTACTGGCGGTATGAAGACTTAACCTACCCGACCAGCCGCGTCATCAACGGCGATTGGGATCACTGGTGGATCGGCTTCTCGCTGACCGGTGGTTCTAATCCCGCACGAGGCGGCTGGACCAGCGCTCACGTTGACCCGGAGAACTTCCGCCATCATCCCAACGCCAACTATGCCTTCATCGATGGCCACGCCGAATCACTCAGCGGTAACGACGCGATCCTCAAACTCGCAGACCCCGGCAATCGGTTTGTGGATTCGCATGATGCCCTGATGGGCAACAACTAATCATCGTGGCTCGTGTTCTCTGTGGGATGTTTGAACCCGGCAATTTGTTGAAAGCGTGGGATATGTTCAAGCACGATACGCTGGTCAATCTGATGATCGTTGTGGGGGTCTGCGGGGCAGCGGTCGGTGAGGCGCAAGCCTTCTGGGACGCTTACCCCTCAGGTGTTCCGACCGTCATCGGGCCGGTATCCGACACCTTGTCATGGGAAGGTGACGACTTCGACAGCTACAGCGGCGTCGCCCGGCTGGAAAGCAGCAGCACCAAGAATTCGCTGCCTCACCTTGATGTCACCTCCGGCTCCCTCTGGTCCGTTCAGGACGGCAGCAACGGTTTGGCGGTGACGTACGACGACGTGTTCCGCATGATCGCCAACGGCTGGGCTGGCGACGATAAGATCGAATGGACAGACCAGGTCGGCCACTACCGCGCCATGATCGATGAATGGCACGGCAGTCTGGAGAACTGGTCGGGCCTGCACCTGTTCGGCCGATACCAGACCTCCGACGACCTCTACGTCGCATCCATCCGATACGACGGCACAGCAACAATCAAGAAGAAGTACAACGCCGTCTACTCCACACTCGCCAGCGGCGCCCTGCCTTCGCAGTACGTCGACGGCACCGGTCACCTGGTGATCGACGTCTGGTACGACCTGAAGTTTGCGATCATCGGCAACGAACTGACGTTCCTGATCAATGACGAACCGATCCTGTTCGCTACGGACAATTCACTCGCGGCCGGCACGACCGGCATCCGCACCGACAACTCCACCGTCTACCTCGATGACTGGGGAATACTGCCCGCTTCATCGCTCTATATCGAAGGCGACCTGGACGGTGATGGCTTCGTGGGTCTGGACGATCTGGACATCATCCTCAGCGCATGGAACCAGTCTGTTCCTCCCGCGCTCGAAGCGGCTGATCCGTCTGGTGACGGCTTCGTCGGCCTTGATGATCTGGATGTCGTACTTAGTAACTGGAATGCCGGCACCCCGCCTGCCACGCATGTACCCGAGCCCTCCGCTTGTCTGTTGGGTCTGGTAACAGGTGGTTTGATCTTGCGTCGTGGCCTTTCCGGGAAGGTGGTGATTTCATGAACGGCGGTTCGAAAGTTATCCGAGTGGGCATCGCGGGGTTGGGGCGCAGTGGTTGGCACATCCATGCCGACGCACTGGCAACCATGCCGGACTTGTACCAGGTTTCCGCCGTGATCGATTCCTCCGCGGATCGATTGAAAGAAGCGGTCGAGCGGTTTGGCTGCAAGGCTTACGACGATTACAACGCGTTTGTCAACGATCCCTCGATCGATCTGGTCGTGGTAGCGACCCCAAGCCACATGCACGGGGGCCACGTGTTGTCAGCCTTGGCTGCCGGTAAACACGTGATCTGCGAGAAGCCGATGGCAGGTTCGCTCGAAGATGCGGACAAGCTGATCCGTACCGTCGACGCACAGGACCGCCTCGTGGCCGTGTTCCACAACCGGCGTTTCGAGCCACACTATCAGCAGGTCAAGCAGATCATCGAATCCGGGCAACTCGGCCGCATCGTCCAGGCGCGGATGATGCAGCACCAGTTCACTCGCCGATGGGACTGGCAGACCCTGCGCGAGTTCAACGGCGGACTGATCAACAACATCGGTTCACACCTGCTGGACCTGTTGCTCGAACTGTTTCCCATGGATGCACCAACGTGTTTTGCTCATACAGACTCGGCCCTGACGCTTGGCGATACCGAAGACCATTGCGTACTGATGTACCGCCAGACCGGCTTGCCGTTATTGCAGGTTGAGATCACCAACGTCAGCGCGTTCAACCAGGACCTCTGGCTGATCCTCGGCACGAAAGGTTCCCTGCGCGGCAACGCCAGTGAACTGCACTGGCACGTCGCCGACTTCGACAGCCTGCCCGAACGCCACCTGGAAAGGCAACTCAAGTCGACCACGAGGCGATACGACCGGGACGAGATCAAGTGGATCAAGAACGCCTGGCGCGTCGATCCCGACAAGCAGGAAAGGCAGTACCCGCATTGTCAGTTCTATTTGCAGATGCGTAAAGCCATCCTGACAGGCGGCCCATCACCGGTGCCGCCGCGCAGCGTCAGGCCGCTGGTCGCCGCGTTACAGCAGGCGCGTGAATTCGCAGAAGCCGGTTCAGGGCCGGTTTCCGGGCGGCCCGGACTGGCAACCCCCGGCCATGTGCGTATCCTACCTGCCAAGGCCCGACTCACTCCTTCGCATTAAATCAAACAAGTCGGAAAAGTTGAGCGATCAGATTGCCTGAAACAAGTCACACTCTCGAATACGTCGTCGTCGCTATTTACCTGATGTTCCTGATGTTGGTGGGTGTGATACTCAACCGCTTCAGTAGCAATTCCAGCGACTACTTCCGAAACGGATGCAAAGGGACATGGTGGCTGGTCGGTGCCAGCGGTTTCATGGCTGCGTTCAGCGCATGGACATTCACCGGCGCCTCCGGCGTAGCCTACGAGGCCGGCTGGTCCGTCATGGTCATCTACCTCGCCAACTCCGCCGGATTCCTCGTCAACGCCATCTGGCTCGCGCCCTGGTTCCGACAGATGCGTGCCATCACCGTGCCGCAGGTCATCGAACAGCGATACAACGAGCTCACTCGTCAGATCTATGCCTGGCTTAACATGGTGCTGGGATTGATCTACGCGGCGCTGTGGCTGCTCGGCCTGGCGATCTTCAGTTCCGCGGTCTTCGGCTTCCGGCTTGAACTGGTCATCATCGTGGTCGGGTTGGTCGTGGTGGTCTACGCCACCGCCGGCGGCAGTTGGGCGGTCATGTCCGCCGACTTCCTGCAGACACTGATCCTCATGCCCATCACACTGCTCGTGGCCTACCTTGCACTGAAGCAGGTCGGCGGAATCACCGGCTTCTTCGACGGTGTGCGGGAGGCCGGTCTGACCGAAAGCTTCCATGCCTTCAAGGGACCGCAAAACCCCAACAAGCTTACCACGGATTACACCTACCTCTGGGCCGGGGCCATGTTCTTCAAGAACGTGATCGGCTACAACACGATCAACTCTTCCGTACGATACTTTGCCGTCAAAGACGGGGCCGAAGCACGCAAAGCGGCCGCCCTCGGTGGTGTATTGATGACCTTAGGCGCGATCGTCTGGGTGATCCCGCCGATGGTCGGGCGTCTGCTTTACGAAGGCCAGATCGACGGCATGGCAATCGCCAAACCGGCGGAGTCGGCCTACGCCGTCGTCAGTATGAACCTGCTACCTTCCGGCATGACCGGCATGATGGTCGTCGCGATGTTCGCTGCAACAATGAGCTCGATGGACACGGGCCTGAACCGCAACGCCGCGATCTTCACCTGCGACATCTACCCGCTGATCTGCAAAGCCCTCGGCATCAAGCCATTCGAGGGCAAGGCTCAACTGCGTTTATCACAACTGGTGTCACTCGCCTTTGGGATATGTACGATCCTGATCGCGTTGTACCTGTCCCAGGCTGAGGGTAAAGGCGTGTTTGAACACATGCTGACGCTCGGTGCGGTGATGTCTTTACCGATGGCGGTGCCGCTGTTGCTTGCCATGTTCATCAAACGCACGCCGTGGTGGGCAGCCCTGGCGTCGATCGCAGGCGCTTCGATCCCCTCTGCGATCGGGTTCTACCAGGAATGGGAATTTCCCTACAAGGTCTTCACCAACATGAGCGCAAGCGCCTTGGTCTACATCGCGACCATCCCGTTCTGGAAGACCGCGACCAGCCAGTACAAGCAGAAGACAACCGAGTTCTTCGAGCGCATGCATCGGCCGATCGACTTCAAGACCGAGGTGGGCGAAGCCAATGACGGCAGCCAGATGAAGGTAGTCGGCAGTTTCGCCATGGCGATCGGCGTGTTCATCGCGTCGCTGATGCTGTTGCCCAACCCGCTTTCCGGAAGGCTCGCGATCCTGTTCGTGGCCGGCACCGTCGGCGGCGTGGGGCTGTTATTGTTCCTCATCGGTTTACGCTACCAGGCCAGACGCTCAAAGCTGCCAACCGAGCCTGTCGAAGATGTTGCGACGGAGGCGACGTGATATGTCTGAGTCGAGTGATCCGTTTGTCTGGCTCTGGCCTTATCCCAAACATCTGGTCCTGGATGCTGCAGCACTTCCTGCCCCACAATCACTGCGCATCACCGGTGAATCCCCGGCCGATAGCTTTATCACTTCGATCTCTACTGACTCGTCCATCACAGTAGTTCAGGATGAACCATCAGATACCGAGCTGAATCTGCGTATCGATCCAAACGCCTGTGTCCGGGAAGGTTATCGTTTAACACTCCAATCCGGGCGGTTCGATTTGATAGCCGCGGATCGCGCCGGACTTTCTTATGGCTGTAACACCTTGTTGCAGATCATGCACACCTTCCGCAATCGTTCGCATTGGCCCTCGGTCACGATCGATGATGAACCCGCACTACCCGTGCGAGCAGCCATGGTCGACCTTGGCAGAACAATCGCCGGGCTGCCCATGCTCAAACGCCTGGTGCGTGTTTTTCACAACCTGCGTTACAACCGTCTGCACCTTCGGCTTTACGATGATGAGTTATGCGGCCTGAAGTTCGTAGATTTGCCCTTCGGCCACGATAATCCCTACGCCATCACACTCGACGAGCTGGGAGAACTCGTTAGCTACGCCGCCGAGCATCACATCCAGATCATCCCCGAGCTTGAAGGCTGGGGACACGTCGGCGCAATCACCTACCATCGCCCAGACCTGCGCGGCGGACCCGGCATGTTTGCTGGTTCGAGTTTCCTGGTTGGTGAGCAATCGATCTCATTGATGCAACAGTTGGTGGACCAGGTTGCCTCGGTGTCAGCCAACAAAGCATCGGTTCATCTGGGATTCGATGAGGCGAACTGGTTTACCGCCCCGGATATGCCCGAAGATTACGCGCCCGCCGATTTGCTGGACCGGTATTACAAGATCGTTCAGCAAGCAGCCCAAAAGTATGGCAAAGACCTGACGATGGAAATCCACGCCGACCACGCCGGGCGAACCGTACCCGACTCGATCCGCAAGGAAGTGGTCGTGCATCCCTGGCAATACTGGATCGCCAACCGCGAGCAGATCGATCGTGCGATCGAACGCTACGGCCGAAGCGGCGCAGGGCCTTGGATGATGTCCGTGGGCCAGAGCCTGGCGCAGTATCGCGGCGCATACCTGGCCACACGTTACTTCTGTCAGCACGTAAATGACTGCACAGATCTGCGTGGTGCGACGGTCTGCATGTGGGGTTGGAACGATTGGGATCGACTTTTCATTACCTACTTCGCCGGGGCGCAATACCTCTGGAACCCAAGCCCGCCCACCATCGCCGGTGATAACGACGACCATGAATCCTGCGACCGTTTCATCTACCCCATCATGCACACATGGCAGGCGCAGTTTGCAGACGCCCGTCCCGAAGCATTGGAACGCGACCGTGGGCCGTTGGTGTTCCGCGGGTTCTATCAGTGGGGGCCCGACCACGGCAAACCCGTCAGCCCAAGCGCCGAAGCCGCCGGGACATTCCGCGGACACGACTTTGTGAATGAAGCGCACCTGCTCAAACCCAAGTCTTGATCCACCGTGTGACTTGAACTTATTTTGTACACCTGTCATGGCTGATTCATCGCCCAGCCCGTTAAGTCCATCTCGCTGTATATCCTGGCAACAGGGACTGGACGCATCGTGCGCCTGTATGTCCGACAAAGCGTTGCAATTGTTCGGTCCGAACGAGATCGCCTGGGCCGGCCGGATGGCTGCCTTGGAAGATGACTGGGTCAGGCAACTGACGAAGCACTCTCAGAAGCTGCGTAGTCATCCCGATACAGCCGCTCTGCTCTGGCATTGGCACCGTGGCCTGATCGATCCCGGCGGCTGGACCGTGCCTGACATGGAACAATGGCCCGTCGCGGAGGAGCAGGAATTGGCATGCGCCTACGGCCTGCTCGTACTGTCCGGCATCCATCGATTCAATGAGGTCTACACATCGCACGGCATCAGCGACACGATCATCCAAGACACGTTGCGGGACGTTCACCGAGCGTTCAATACATGCCTTGAAAGCCTGGGCTGTCCCGGCGTGATGCGGATGCGTTGGCTGACCCATCACCTGACGCACAGGATCGTGGAGCTTGGCCGGCTGCAATTCGAGATGGGTCGAGTTGATACGAAGCTGGACGAAGCTGAACGCGATGAACTACAGTCGGATCATGCCTGCATCAGGCGGCTTGGATTAACGCTTGAAAGCCCGGTGCTCTGGATTCACATCCCAAGATCAGGGCCATTAATCCCTGAAGCTTGCGAGGACTCATTCTCTCAAGCCACGTCCTTTTTCCCCGTTCACTTTCCGCATCACCGGGCCAAAGCGATGCTCTGCCGGTCGTGGTTGATGGACCCGCAACTGGCTGAATACCTGCCGGCGGATAGTAATATCTGCCGCTTTTTGAAGCGGTTTGAATTGCTCGGATTCGAGCGGGATTCCGATGAAGTGCAGAGCTTCGTCTTCGGGCAGGTGTACCAGGACATCACACAGGCGCCGCAACGGACCACGCTCGATCGGGCGATCGTCAAGCACTTGAAGCGGGGCGGTGTCTGGCGTGTCGGGCTTGGTCGGCTCAAGGCATAACTGCTTTCAACCGACCGTCATAATCGTTACAGGTTTTCCACTTTCCGGAGTGAACCAACCTCCGTTAACGGAAATCTAACACATCAATACCCCGGAATGCGTATCCGGGGCATACTTTTACGATCAGAACCACGTGGAAAGCGCAGAGCCCTGCCGATTTTGCGCAACACAGGCATTTATAATGGTTTACAAAATTAAATGCTGTATCCTGTATCCAGTGTGATGAGGGTCCGGACTTAGGGTATGTCCTTCATATGACCCCGACCCAATCACGACGGAGGCAAGCATTCGGATACATCACTTCTACGTTTTCTGAGAGAGGAGAGAACACATGGCAGAGCGAAGGTATTCACAGTGGTTTACATCGGCGGCAGCGCTGGCGCTGGCTGCGGGTTTTGCCTACGGCACACCCGTCGTTGTCACCGACGGCTTAGGCGATGCGGACCGCAACAACGATGGCGTGATTGACGGCTCGGTCGTCTCCGATGCCGGGGATGTTGGTATTAAGTGGCTGGCGATGGAAGCCCTGTCTGACGGGACGCCGAACCCTGCGTTCACCGTCGTCGATGACTCGGCAGGCATCGGCAGCGGCAACGCGCTGTACGTCGACCAGGCCGGCTCGAACTTCGAAATGTACGCACCGTTGGGCCAGACGATTTCACTCGGTCTTGGCGAAACCATGACCATCAGCTACGACATCCGCTACGAAGAAGGCACCGCCGCGCTCAGCAGCGCCGCGCAACTGCGATGGGGCATCTTCATGGCGGACGAATCGTACTTCAACACAGCCGGCCCGGGTGAATTCGGCTACGAAGAAGGCAACTTCGATGGCAGCTATCCCGGCGCACAAGGTGACACCGGCTTCCAGATCCGCGTGAACGTGGGCACCTCGACCTCGACCCCCACCATCATCGAAGAGTTCAACATCGACACGATCCTCGGCGGCAGCGACACCGACTCGATCGTTCCGTCCTCCGCAGGTGGCACGCTCCCGGCGATCTCCGATTCGCTCAAGCACACGATCACCCTGGTCGTCTCCCGCACCTACGAAGACGTTGAAGGTGTGAGCACCGAAGGTACCCGCATCAGTTGCTACGTCGACGGCGTGGGCAACCTCAGCGGTTTCGAGCCCGTGGGCGAAGGTCTGGCTCAATCCACCTTCGATTGGAACTACCTGGCCTTCAACAACACCAAGCAGGCCGAGTACTTCGTCGACAACCTGAACATCGCCATCACACCGGAACCGGCTTCGCTGGCCCTGATGGGTCTCGGCGGCCTGGCCGTCCTGCGTCGTCGCAAGTAAGTGTCAGCGTGAACGCATAGATTCCTCCATCTACGGGTGGGGTTGGAACCACCAGCCCCATCCATTAAAAAAACGTAACGGGTCCTGCCCGATTCCAAAGCGGATTCGACCCGAATCAAAATGGAATGCAATTAGTAATTCGTCGGTAGGCCCAACGCATGGGACGCTGACCGACACAACCAAAGGAATACTTAACATGATTGGAAGTCAGCCTCAAAACGGTAGCACCTGGCGGCGGATTATCATGGGGTTATGCTTGGGCGGTGCGATGACGATCGGCGTGCAAGCCGGTGCCGAGGTCGTCGTGTATGACACTTTCGATGACGGCGACCGCGCAGACACTGTAGCCGATCCACTGGACATCAACTGGTTCTCTGCCAACGGCGCAACCACACCCACGACGCCCGGCGAAGACCCTCGCAACAAGCCTGAACTGACAATCATGGACGACACGCCGACCTCCGGTGCGGGCCTCGACTCGGGCAACGCCATGTTTGTAGAAGCCGTCGGCATCGGCAGTGAATACGTCGGTATCTTCCCCGAAACCATCTCGTTAGGCAGCAACGTCGGCGACAAGCTCGAACTGTCCTTCGACTGGCGCGTCTGGGCCTCCGGCGATGGTTCGCCAACCACGGCTACCGCGCCGGATGCTTTCCCCTTTGCCGGTGAGTTGCGATTCGGGCTTTACGAAGACACGGATAATGAACTCGATCGTATCGGCGGCGGGGATAACCCCTGGGGTAATGACGACGGCCTGTTCGACGGTGACCCCGTGCCGTACGGCAACGCAGGCACAGATGTTGGTGTCATGTGTCGTCTTGGGTTGACGATGTCCCCCAACTCCCCGGTCGGTGATTCGCTGCTCCAGAACATCCGCATCGCGCAGGAAGGCGGCACCGAAGGCCGTGTCCTCGGCGGTAACGATATGGACTTCATCGCCCAGCCGACCGATGCCGATGAAGACGGTATCGCCGACACGTGGCCGCTCATCTCCTCGACCGACAAGTACACCGTCAAGCTCATCCTCGAGCGTGTCGATGTCGTCAACGCCGACGGCGACGACATCCTCTACACGATGGAGCTTTACGACAGCACCGGTACGCTGCTGGAATCCTTCGGCGATACCGACGCCCTCGATGAAGACCCCTATGCTTACCATAACGCCCCGCAAGTCGACGGCTTCGATTACCTCATACTCGCAAACACCACCGGTAACTACGACAGCGTCATCGACAACGTCAAGATCGAACTGATCTCCGGCGCGATTGTGATCCCGGGTGACCTTGACGGTAACGGCTTCGTTGGCCTGGATGACCTGGATATCATCCTCACCCGATGGAACACCACCGTCCCGGCCGGCGAACTGCTTCAGGGCGATCCTTCCGGCGACGGCTTCGTCGGCCTCGATGACCTTGACATCGTCTTGAATAATTGGAACTCAGGTACGCCGCCCCCCAGCGCCGGCGTGATCCCCGAACCGGCTTCCATTGCCCTGTTGGGCCTGGGCTGGAGTGTGCTACTGCGTCGCAGCCGCTGATGAGCTACCAGCAGATTCAATCCTATTAACTTCTCTTTACGGACACATGCTTCATTGTGTGTGTCCGTTTTCTTATGCTTGAAATGTGGCGAGATACGCTACATCACGCGATAATATGGGTACACAAAGTCACAGAGGTGTTCAGTGCTTTCCGTACGTTCCATCTATAAAATCGGGTTGGGCCCATCCAGCTCTCACACCATGGGCCCCGCGCTTGCCTGTCGATTATTCCTCCAACGCTTCAACCAGCCGCCGGCTTCGCTCGTGGTCACGCTGTACGACAGCCTGGCGCTGACCGGCCGGGGGCACCTCACCGACAAGGCGATCCTGCAATCAACCCACCCCATCCCCACACAAATCCTTTGGCGGCCGGACAAACAACTGTCCCTGCACCCCAACGGCATGGACCTCGAAGCAAGAGACAGCCAAGGCGAGCTGCTAAGCAGATGGCGGGTTTACAGTATCGGCGGCGGGCAGTTACGCGACGAATCCGGGCCCGTACAACATACGGATTACCCTCTCTATCCTGCCACGTCTTTCCAGGATGTACTTGATTGGTCGGCGCAAACCGGTAAACCTCTCTGGGCATATCTCGACGCACACGACTCCCCCGACGCCTGGACGCATCTCAAAAAAGTCTGGCAAACCATGCGACAAGCTGTAGAGCGAGGCATCGCCAGCGATCAGCAAACCTTGCCCGGCGAGTTGAAGCTCAAGCGGCGAGCCCGATCAATGCACAGCAAGGCTCTTGACCGCGATGAAGATGATCGCAAACTGATCAGCAGCTACGCGCTTGCAGTCTCAGAAGAAAACGCTTCAGGTGGCAGGATTGTCACCGCGCCCACCTGCGGTTCCTCCGGCATCTTGCCCGGCGTGCTCTACCACTTCCGGAAAAACCGAAATGCGTCCCAGGAATCAATAGGTAGAGCGCTGGCCATCGCAGGCATGATCGGTGCGGTCATCGAGCATAGGGCGTCGATCAGCGGCGCCGAAGTCGGCTGCCAGGGAGAAGTGGGGGCCGCCTGCTGCATGGCTTCCGCCGCCGCCGCCTTTCTGCTCGGCGCAGACAACGGCCAGATCGAATACGCCGCCGAGATGGGCCTCGAACACTTCCTCGGCCTGACCTGCGACCCCGTACTGGGATTGGTGCAAGTGCCCTGCATCGAACGCAATGCCTTTGCCGCAATGCGCGCCATGGATTGCGCCACCTACGCCATCGCCACCGATGGCCAGCACCTCGTCAAACTCGATGAAGTGATCGATGTGATGAACGATACCGGCCACGACCTGCAAGCCAAGTACCGTGAAACCGCCGCCGGCGGGCTCGCATCCATCGTCAGGTTACGGCTGACAACCCAAGCCAACCCGACAACGCTCAACAACGCCGCCTCGCAATAATCCGCAGCAGCAAAACACCATCTAGTTTGCTCTCCAGGCATACCCATCTTGCCTGAAACCACACCCGAACCGTTTGATTGGGGGCTTATCCTTATATATAGCGCCCCGATGTGGTGGTTGGACCATTTTAAGCTGGTTGAATACAATGACATAGCAACCATGAGGGCAGGCGTTTCCTGTGGTTGACACCGGAATCCGCCGTTTGCTTACCCAGCCTGACTTTCAATAAGTCACAAGCGTGTTTTACCCATATGCATCATAGGCTTGTCGAATCTTTCACCTGCTGCGTGCGGCCGCTTCTGCTATGTCAGGTGCTGCCTATCCTACTGGTGCTGTCCCTGATTAATATAGCCTGCGCTGATACGCTGAAAATGAATACGATCGACGGCCTGTCGTGCGTCCGCGTCGACCTGACCGGCGGCGAGGTCACTCTGCCCAGCCATGCCGTACTCGACATCGGCGTACGGGCCCCCGCGCTGGTCCACCCGCGCACCGCCGCCGCACTCGGTATCCATGACGAAGGCCAACTGCGGATCGCGTTTACCGATCAAGGCCTCGTCTGGCCCGCGCTCGACGTCGTCGCTGTCGAGATCGAGCCCATCGAACAGTTCAGCGCGATGAACGCCGAAGCACTAGGTGAAATCCCTGCCGCGGTCGTCCTGGGCTTGCCCGCTTTCCACGGCGTCATGACGCTGAACCTCGCCGCCGGTGAAGTCGTGTTCGGCCAGGAAGAAAACGTCTTCACCCAGGCCGCCGAAGAGCCCGGCACCTCCGAGATCATCCCGTTTGAAGCCCAGGGCTACGGCTACTGGATCGACGCCGTGGGGCCCAACGGTAAACCCCTGCGTGTCCGCCTTGCCAGCGGTGAACGGACCACACGCATCAACAGCGACACCGCCGAAGCGCTCGGCTTCCCAAGCGGCGACCTTCCCACCGCCGTCGTCGGCGGCATCAACCTCGCCGACTACACCATCCTCGAACCCAGCGACTTCAGCGAACTACCCGAGCCCAGGCCCGACATCAACCTCGGCGCCGACCTGATGCAGAAGATGCGCGTCGTGATCGACATCCCCAACCAGCGTCTGGTCTTGACACCGCTCGTAGAACCGGAAGTGTCGTCGGTGGTGCGGGCTTATCTGCGGGCAAGAGCGAACGCCGACGCCGACGCGGTCGAAGCCGTGATCCGTGAAGGCTTGCCACAATCGCAAATCGCCACCGCGTGTGAAACGCTTGTGCGCATGCGCTTGGACCAGAGGCCATTGGATATCGAAGCGTCCCGCCGCGCGTTTGAATTACTCTTAAATAGTATCCCCGAGCAGCGCAGCGCGATGGCGCTGGTGCGTGTCGCCGACGATGCGATCTCCCGCGAGGATGATACGCCGTTAGCCTACGACGCCGCCGAGGCCGCACTGGACGTCGCCGAGAAGACCGCCGACAAGGACCTGGACAGCGTCGCCGTTCACCAGATCGCCGCACGCCGGGGCTTGATCGCACTCATTCGGGGCGATTACGAAGAGGCCCGGCGAGGCCTGATCGCGGCACGTTTCGGCCTGCCTTCCGATCCTTACATCAACTTCTGGCTCGGTCGGTTGTACGAAGTGACCGACCAGCCTTTGCGTGCATGGTCGCGCTACGCCCAAAGCGCACTGGCTGACACGCCGCCGATCGGTGCGCTGCGCGGCCTGGGACGTTTATCAAACGATCCGCAGTTACGAGCAAAGTTCTCCACGCTTCAGATGCAGATGCTGCTTGAAGGTCAGATCGATGCCCTCACGCGCCGTCCGCCTTCCGCTGAAAGCCTCAGCGAGACAACACGTCCGCTGATCGAGTTGTTCGTCGAAGCAGACCATCCCGTTTCCGAACAGGTGCTCCGCGGTTGGGCTGCGCTGGCGCAGATGTTCCCGCAGTTCGGGCTTGTCACGCATCACATCAATGACCCGTTTGCGCGCAAGGTCACGACCGACCGCGAAAAGGAACTGTCGATCAGCCAGACACCCGCCGTTGCAATCAACGGACAGGTCGTTGATATCCCGATGGATGTCCGGGCCGACGTCTGGCTTGATGCGCTGGTCGAAGCGGTCGTGTCAATGCAGGGCGAGCCGGGCCCGTCAGAACTTGACTGGCTGGAAGTACACTTTGAACCGTCCGCAGAGCAATACCGCGTCACGCTCCGCTCAACCGACACCACGACACCGCACGAAGGGCAACTTCGCATCTGGCTGCTCGAACAACTCGTATTCTGGCCCTGCGAATCCAAGGCCATGTTCCACGACTGGATGGTACGCAACGGCACAACCATCAGCCTGCCGCTATCTGATCCGACTGCCGATAACGCCGAACCGAACGAATGGATCGTCACACGCAAGGACCTTGATAAACTTCAACGCAGGCAACTGAGCATGATCCGCCAGTGGGAAGGGCGGAAGTATGCGTTTGAACCGAATCTGATCGACCCGGCGTTAACAGCAATCCTCATCGTCTGGGAATCGCCCGATGGTGAGTGTCTTGGATGGAAACGATTGGCCGCACATGATGAAAGGCAAACACCATGACGCCTGATTCGCCCAATGCGGCAACCCATCCTGAAAAGCAGATCGCCCCCGCGCTAGGTAAGTGGCAGCAGACGCTAGGCCGTGAATGGACCGTCCGCCGTGCGATCAGCACCGTACCTTGGCTTATCTGGAGCGTGCCCGTCGCCGTGCTCATCGGCATAACTGCGGGGATGCAACTCGGTATCGCAGTCATCATCCTCGCCGTTTTGCTCTGGGCATGCTGGAGCCTGGTTCAGTTATTGAATCCGCCGACCCTGCCGCACGTCGCAGAGACCCTCGACCTGCGCGGCTCAACCAAAAACCGCATCGCCACAGCCCTCTGCTTCGAGCATCGCGACACAACCGATCTTTTTGAACGTGCAGCGATCCAGGATGGCAACCACGCACTGGCCGCGCTGACGCAACAACAAGCACAACCCGAGCCGAACGCTCTTCCTTGGCGCCAGTCCATCGCAGCCACGCTGTTAGCCGTCGTGCTGCTGTTATCCCCCGACATCCCGAGCATCTCACACCGATTGCCGGAGGATGCTACAACCCCCGGCGCTACTGTCGCCATGACGACGACGGACGAGCCCGCCGATCTGACGCAGCCGCGCACCGATTCAACCAACCGCCCGACGACGAATCGATCAACTCAGCAAAGCGCTGAGTCAACGCGATCCACCCGTACCACGTCGCCCGATCAACCAAAGGAATCGGACCAGACCTCGCCGGGCCGAGCCAGCGCCGCCCACGCAGCCGCAGGCACTGGCGCTACCGCGTCGGCCGGGTCGGGGCAGCGCGAATCCGAATCGGCGCCGAATCAATCTCAAGAATCGAACAAACCCTCCAGCCAATCGAAGAAGACTTCACCCGGCAGCCGCGAAGCCGGTTCGCCATCGGATAACGCCATGCCCTCCGGCTCAGGCCGTAGCGGCGGCGCTTCATTTAGTGTGAAAAACGATTGGGTCAAAAATATCCGGACCGCGGCGTCCAGCCAGACGTCCGCCGACGAAACAGAGTCCGATGAGCCGGAGGATGAAACCATCGATGATCAGCAGCAGCGGGGCGGCGCACAACCCGCAGCACGCGACCGCAACGTCGCGCCGTCACGCCAGCTTGGTATCAGCGGACCGAAAGGCCCGCCCGGCTCCGGTCGCGGTGGACCCACACCCGTCAAAAAATCACGCGGCACCGCAGCCATGCTCTTAGGCGTCCCCACACCCGAACTCGTCGAAGGTCAGTCTCGCCCCGGCCCCGTGCAACGCACCTTCCGACGCGTAACACCGCCGCAGCAGGACGATACCACCAACGAAACAACAGGCCCGATTAATAACGATCCCGTTTGGCAGATCAATACCCAGCGATGGGATGAGCGTGAGGCACGCTTCGTCAGCGACTACCTGACAGCGTTGCGTCAAGAACCAACCGAATAGTCAATCCGCTAAGATTATTGCTATGAGTGACACACCACAGTCCACACAAACATCCAACGACCTCACCTCGGACGCCGCAGCCCAGGTACAGCAGTTCGCCGAACGCTTCAAGACCATGGAAGCGGAGATCGGCAAGGTATTCGTCGGCCACCACGACCTGGTCCGCTTCGTGCTCTCAACACTGACAGCCGACGGCCACGTGCTGATCGAAGGCGTGCCCGGCCTCGGCAAAACACTGCTCGTCCGCACGCTCAGTGAAGTCATCGACCTGGAATTCTCACGCGTCCAGTTCACGCCCGACCTCATGCCGACGGACCTCACCGGCACGCACGCGCTCTTTGAAAAACCAAGCGGCGGCGTCGAACTGCGCATCGAGCCCGGCCCCATCGTCACCAACCTCCTGTTGGCCGACGAAATCAACCGTGCAACGCCAAAAACACAATCCGCTTTGCTGCAGGGCATGCAGGAACGGCAAGTATCGCTCGGCCGCGACACACTCGACCTGCCCGAGCCGTTCATGGTCCTCGCGACGCAAAACCCCATCGAGCAGGAAGGCACGTACCCGCTGCCCGAAGCGCAACTCGACCGCTTCATGGTCAAGCTGCTCGTCGGGTATCCCGGTGAAGATGAATACGCATCCATCCTCCAACGCACGACCGGCGACACACCACCGACCGTCAACCGTGTCTGCTCCGCTGAAGACATCCTCGCGATGCGCCACACCGTCCGGCAGGTGGCCGTCAGCGATCAGGTCTTCAAATACGCCACGCGCCTTGTCATGGCGACGCAGCCCGGCTCGCCTTACGCAACCGATCAGATCAACCAGCATGTCCGCATGGGCGCAAGCCCGCGTGCCGGCCAGTCGCTTCTGCTGCTGGGTAAAGTGCAGGCCCTGCTCGACGGTCGGTATGCCGTATCCGCCGACGACCTGCGCAAGGTGGCGATCCCCGTGCTGCGTCACCGTCTGCTATTAAGTTTTGAAGCGCAAGCTGAAGGTCTGGATATCGACGCCGTGCTCGGGCAGATGCTGCAGGTTGTGAAGGAAACTTCGTTCGATGACTAGCGATCCGTTGATCGACGAGAGCTTTCTGGTCGCAGCGAGTAAGCTGCGGCTTCGTGCGCCGAACGTCGCGCCGCTGTTAAAGCGCGCCGAGACGCCCACGCCCCGACCGGGCCCGGGCCTCGACTATCGCGACCGTCGGCCGTACGTCTGCGGCGACGATCCCCGCCGTATCGATTGGCCGCTCTACCGTCGAAGCGGGAAGCTCTTTATCCGCCTCTATGATGAACACCGCCAGCTTGGTGTGCAGATCCTCGTCGATTGCAGCGGCTCGATGGGTTTTGAATCGACGCCTCGGCTCAATAGCGCCAAGCAGGTCGCCGTCGCCATGGCCGCCGCCGGCGTGGAAGAATTGAACCGAGTCAGCGTTCAGCGCTTCGCAGGCGGGCGCTTGCTCGGTTCACCGATCATCGCCGACTCACGCACGCGTCTGACCGACCTTGCACACAAAATCGTTAAATGGGAAGCCGAAGAATCCACCGACAGCCGGCTCGCCGAGGTGTTCGATACCGTACGCCGTGCGCATCAACCAAGACTGCCGCTGGTCGTGATCTCCGACTTCTTCGACCCCGCGGGTGTTGGCTCCTGGGCATCCATCCTCAAGCGCACCGGCCACCTGCCCGTACTCGTCCAACTCACGCGCAACACCGATCGCCAGCCCGCGCTCAGCGGCGCGATGGAAGTCGAAGACTGCGAAACGCAGCAGCTTCAGCGCATTGTGATAACAAGCCGGACCGAGATCGCGTATCGTGATGCCTACGACCGCTACGACCACGCGCTCAACCAGGCCGCAACCTCCGCCGGCGGCCGGCGCATGCCCATCGATGCCGACCAGCCCGTGCTCGCTCAACTCGGCGCATTAAGTCAATCTGGTGCGCTCTTGCTCGGCGCTTCAAGACCGGGGGTGCGCTGATGTGGATATGGACGGGATTGCCTTGGTCTTGGGTGATTGCGTTGACGGTCATCGTCGCCAACGCTGTGATACTGCTGCACCTGCTCCGCCCACAACCGCGACGCATCAAGGTCATCACCACGATGTTCTGGCAGGAGGCCGGCGCTGTCGTGCATGGCGGTAGACTCGGCGGAAAACCCTCGCAGTGGCTCAGCCTGCTGCTGTTATTACTCGCTCTATTACTCGGCGCACTCGCATTGCTCTCGCCCTTATGGATAAGCACCGACACGCAGCCTGCCATCCTGTTAATAGATAACGGCCTGCCGTCCGATGCGGTCGAGTCCTTTGATACCGCTGTCGATCAACTTGTCTCTACCGATCAAACCGCAGCCGCGATCATCGCCGCATCGCCACTACCTCGCGTGTTGCAAGCGCCGGGCCAGGCGGACGGCCGCTGGCGTCACCGGCTTGCCGAATTGCCTTCCACCTCTGCCGCCGCGACAGGCCCGTCACTGCAACTGGCAGATGCGTTATCCAGAACCATGGATAACGCCAAAATCATCATCGTCACCGCCGCTGCCCAGCGTTGGCACGACGCCGCCGATGCGTTGGCGATGAAGGACGATGTACAAATCATTGAAGTAGGGCAGCCGCAAAATAACACCGCCATCATCGGCGCGACCTGGCGCAGTGATCGTCCACTAAGCGCCCAAGGCACATTAACCGTCCGCATCGGCGCGTGGCTGCAATCAGAAAGTAACATCCAGTTGCGTCTTGTCGATACCCGCGATGATAACGAACTAGCACAGCGAACCATCACAAAACCAGCCGGCGCATCACAATCCACCGAATCATTCGACCTCCCCGCGCAGGGCCAGCAACTGCGCATCACGATCGAATCACAAGTTGACGCCCTCGCTGCTGACAACACATTGAATCTCACCATGCCCGCCCGGCAGCGCGTGTCCGCTCGAATCGGTGTGTTGACGCCCATCGAGTTACAGGCTGCGCTTGAGTCTGCAGGTTGTGTTATTGATGGCCAATCTCCAACAAAAGATGACCAAATCGAACTCTTGCTTGGCGATGACGTCAACGCAAAACCCGCTGCTGTGATTCAGATCGATACAGGCGTATCCCAGACCACATTGGATCTGGGCCGGGTTGCGGTTCGTGGAACAGGTATTGCCGAAGACATTCAATTCGACGGCGTCCGACTGCATCGTCTCGATGCCGATAGCGCGACAACTGATACGGACATCGAACCTATTGCGCTGGCGGGGGATCAACCGGTCGTATGGTTAACAAAAAGCACCGACGACTTACCTGTCATAGTTTTCAATGGCAATTGGTTTGCCCCCCAGTCTCCTGCAGCCGCCGGCGGTTTTGCGGTCATGCTGTCCCGCGCGGTCTCACACGCTCTACACATCGCCCCCGAGCTGACCACGACATCCGCCGAGCGCAGTCTGGATGATCTGCCGTGGCTTTCCGATCAAACATCAAAAAGCGAAACCGTCTGGCTCGCCGCGCCCGGTTCGCCTTCCGTCTCGAACCTACTCGCTACAGGTAACGCAGCAGAAACATCCACACCCACCACGACAGGCCGGCAGTTGCAAGGCCGCTCATTATTAACAGCGTTAGCCGTTGGTCTACTTTTCTTAAGCTGGTGGCTTTACGAACGCGGGAGGATCGCCTGATATGTGGTTTGCGAACCCCGCCTGGTTATTGTTGCTCTTGCTAAGCGTGCCCGTCGTCGTGTGGTGGTGGCGCACCGGTTCGCCCCGGCGAAACACCGTGCCCGCGGTCGCTTCACTTTTACTTCGCTTGCTGGTTGTCATCACGTTATCGCTGTTCGCCTCGGGCCTGCGCTGGACCTACACAGACACAACGCCGCAGCGCGTAATCATCCTCACAGACGATCAACCTGAACCGGTCAAGCACGCGATCGCTTCGATCAATCAATCGCCCGATGGCTTGCGGATCAACTCATCGCAATGGCGCTGGCCTGCATCGTCAAGCGACAGCAACACCGCTCAAGCCGTATCCATCGCCTCGGCCATGCTCCCGCCCGGTTCAGCCGAACTGTGGCTGCCGCAACAAGACGCGCAAGAGATGAACGTATCAAAAAGCCGCCTTGCCGCCGCAGGCGTTTTACTCAACACTTTCGGCCCAGCGCCCGAACCTTCGCCGCAACTCACAATAGAAACACCCTCCAACACACTTCCCGGCTCGGAATTCACCGCCACCGTCCGCTTCAATCCCGCCAATGAAGCAGATCAACTGAACCTTTCCTTCGATCAGGCCACGACCGCGCAAACCGTCGACCTTAGCAAGGATCAGAGCGACGCCCGCATCCAACTATTCGCCCCCGATCAGCCGGGCTTGCATCAACTGACCGTAGCCTTACTTAATGCCGACGGCCAAACGCAAGCCACAACCCACACAGACATCTGGATCGACCAGCCGTTCAAGATCGCCGTCGTCGATACGTTGGATCGCCCCGAAGAAGCTGCCGCGACGGCCGAACGCCTGAGCACTCTCTGGGGCCAAAGCGCTGAAGTTTCATCCCTGTCATCAAACGAAGTCAACGCCGTCGCATTGAATAACTATCAACTATTAGTGGCACTAAGCGGCAGCAATCCGCAAACTTCCGAAACGTTAAAGGAAGCAGTCAGCCGTGGCACGGGTCTACTGATGTTAGCCGCGCCGACAGGTCTGCCGCCCGCATCCGATCCGCTCGCTGAAGTGCTGCCCGCACGCGGCAGGCAAACCATGGAGCAGCGAGATCCCAGCGTTGCACTTGTCATCATCATCGATACCAGCGGCAGCATGGGTGGCGCTCGCATGCCCATCGCCAAGCAGGTCGCCGAGTTCGCGATCCGCAGGCTCATGCCGCACGACCGCGTCGGCATCGTCGAGTTCTACGGTTCGCGCCGATGGGCTGCGCCGCTGCAACCCGCTTCCAACCAGATCGAAATCCGTCGCGGCCTGCACCGACTCACCGCCGGCGGCGGCACCATCATCCTCCCCGCCGTCGACGAAGCACACTACGCGCTATTGAACATCCGCGCTCGCTTCAAGCACGTCCTGATCCTCACCGACGGCGGCGTAGAGACCGGCCCGTTCCGCGAGAAGATCGAACGCATGCGTAAGTCAGGCGTCACCACCTCCACCGTACTCGTCGGCCCCGCACAGCACTCGCAGTTCCTTACTTCCCTCGCGCAGTGGGGCGGCGGGCATTACTACCAGGCACCCGACCGCTTCCAGCTTCCTGAAATCGTCTTCAAGCAAGTTGATGAACAGCGACACAGCCCCTTCGCTCAAACGCCCACACGCGTGCAGCTATTTAGCGCAAGCGCCTCCGCCGACGACACCATGACCGAACTCGAATTGACCGGCTACCAGCGCATCGACGCCAAGCCCACCAGCCATCAACTCGCCACCGCCGACAGCGGCGAACCGCTCGCCGTCTGGTGGCAGTTCGGTAAAGGCCGCAGCGCTGTCTGGGCCGCCTCGTTGACCGGCTCCGCATCCGCATCCGTTTTTGAAAACGCCGATGCTGCGCGATGGATGCGGCAATGGATGCTTTCGTTAGCAGCGGCGGGCAACGATCAACGTATCGCCATCAATGTCCAACCGATCGAGCAGGGCCTTGCCTGCAGCCTGCAGTGGGTCGGTACGGGCCATACCCCCGCAGAGGGCGCGATCACCTTGCAATGCCTTGACACGGCAGGTGAAGTAATCAGCGAAACCGCAACAGACCCGATCGGTTTCGGCCGATGGAACGCGAGACTGCTTACAGCAGATCAGGGTGCAGTCACGCTCCGCGCTGTCGCACAGAACGGCGCAATCCTTGGCCAGTCCGCCGCATGGGCGGGGGGCAATACGCCGAATCTTATTGATGATGCAGCACCGCAAGAAGCGGTCGCATCCGCATCGTCTACCGCACAAGTTTCGGTCGCCTGGCACGTCGTTGACCCAAGCCTGTGGCTGATGATCCTGGCCTGGATCGGCGTGCTTGGTGAACTGACGTTCCGCCGTTTCGGCAGAAACCTGCGTGATATGGCTTCGCACGCTACAACACTAACCAGTAAAGCCGCTGCGATGTTGCTTCTGCTTCTGCTTGTGGGCGCAACAAACGTAAACGCCGCAACGCCGAATGATCAAGCCGGTCTGCAAGTTTCTCAGCAGGCTGTGCAGGATGCACAAGAACTGCTTGCCGATGCCATCCGAAACGGTGCGGATGTTGATGCGCAGGTGCAGGCACTGGCTGATAAAGGCCAATACCAACTGGCGCTCGCGCTGGCCGATGAAGCGGGCTTGTCGCAGCGCTGCATCGAAGTAGGGCAGGCGGCGCGAGAAGCCGGTAAAGCCGGCGCGGTGGAGCTGGTCACGCTTTCCCGCCACCTCGAAGCGTACGGCCGACTGGATGAAGCCAAACAGGCTTTGCAGCAGGCGATCGCGCTTGCACCCGAATCGCAACAGACCGGCCTGCGACTTCGGCTAAACGCCTTATCCATCCTGCCGAAAGACAAGGCAACCGAAGCCGACGGCTTGCCTGTAGAACCCACCGACGATGTCACCAAACGCTGGCTCGGGCACTACACCGCATTGCTTGGTCAACCCGAGAAAGCGGCGCAGCGGCTATCCGCTATCGAATCGCCGAACGTTCTGGACCTATTAAGCCTTTCCGAGCAGTACCGTCAGTTGGGCCGGACAGATGAAGCACGGGCCGTGCTCGAAAAGGCGGAGCAGATCGCTACACGTTCATCCGAGCGCAGCACGATCGCATTGGTGCAGTTCAGACTCGCGATCGAATCCGATGATGAACTGGCTTTGGCGGAGCGCTGGTTAAACGAAAAGCCGATCCCCGCGCCTCGGTTCTGGCCGTTGATGACGTTGCTGCGTCGCACGGATCAGACGCAAGAGGCCGTGCGACTGGCGGCCGAAGCCGCGGCGCCCGACAAGCAGGCTGCGCCTGAGTTTGATGCGGCGATGTTGCGTCGGGAGCTGCTTTCTGTCGCGATGGACAGCAGCGCGGGCGATGCCGCCGTGGCGGCGCTGCGCAACCTGGTTGAACAGGATGGGCACAGTGTGTGGGGCGCTTGCTTAGGCCAGGTGTTGATGTTGCGTGGCGACAAGCAGGGCGCCGCACTGGCATTCAATCAAGCCGTCGACCTTGCGAAGAGCGCGACGGAGATACTCTGGTGCGCCGATGCGGCCGATGAAGTCGGTGCATACGATCTTGCCCTGCGCATCGCCGAACAGGCCGAGAAGCGGGGCGGCGGTAGCGCGTTCGATGCCAGGCTATGGCAAGCCTCTCACCTGGCGCAGCGCGGCCGGATTGATGATGCGATTGAGATCCTGACCAATACATCCGAGTTCGCGGAGGACGCCGCGGATGTTCGCCGTTTATCCGAAGCCTACGCCGAGATCGGCCGTATCGATGTAGCAATCGATTACCTGCACCAGTGGCTTGATCAAAACGGCGGGCCGCTCGAACACGAATCACTCACTGCTTACCTTTCATGGTTGCTGACGCAGCAGGGCCGCAACGCCGAAGCGATCACGCTCTGGCGTCAACTCTGGGAGGACGGCGGTACCGCCGCGATGCGGCAGCGCGCCCAGCAGCAGATGCTGGAACTGTCCGCACGCCTCGGCAATCTCGGAACGCTCGCCATCGAAATGGAGCAGCGCATCAGCGACGATGCGACGGACGAAGCCGCGCTCGGTATGCTCATCGACCTGTACCTGCGTATCGACGACCCCATCTCCGCTGCCGAGTTGCTCCTTGCTACGAACGACACAGCAGGCGATCAACTCAAAGCCAAGCAGCGCCTGGCGCAACTTTACCTGCGCACCGGCCGCTTAGGTCTCGCGGATTCGGTACTGGCTGAGTTAATCACGCTCGATCCTGATGGCGCAGTCGATTACTGGCAGCAGCGTGCCGTACTCGCCGCAGAGCGGGGCGACCTGACCGCGGCAAAAATCGCGATCGATGCGATGAAAAAGACAGAAGAGCTGCCCGCGGCCTACTTCAACGAGTTGTCGGCCGGTGTGCACGCGATGCTCGGGGATAACAAAACCGCCGCCGACCAGTATCGCCTGACGCTTTTGAATAACGAAGAACATGTTGAGCTTTGGCTGCTCTGGGGCCAGTCGATGCAGGAGGCAAGGCACACCGAGCAGGCAACGGCACGCTTGTTACGCATCGTCGAGCGTGCAGAAGAAGACGACCTGTTCCTGGTGGGTGTGGATGGATTGTTGAACCTCGATGCGTCGCAGGCCATGCTGGAAGCAGCGCTGCGTCGTGCGATGATCCGTGCGGCCGCATATCCGGAGCGCGGTTACCTCTTGCGTGTCGCGATCGATCTCGCCGAAGCGCTGGGCTACCGGGATTCGGCGATGTCCTGGATGGACCCGATCCTTCTAGCCGACGGCGACCGTGCGATCACGCTCTTGCGCGAATCGATCGAACGCGCAACGGCGCTGGGCCTGCAGGAAGAAGCGGGAACCTACGGCCAGATGCTGGTTGCGACCGGTCAGGCCGTCCCGCCCGAGGTCATGATCGGGCTCGGTGATATGCTGCTGAGTCAGAACAAGATCGAAGGCGCAGACCGCGCGTTCCAACGTGCCGTGCAGTTCGGCGAGCGCGGTTCTGTTGTCCCACAGGTTGCCGAACGCTACGAACGCGCACTTCGGCCGAGGATCGCATCACGTCTGCTTAACGAACTGTTGCTTTCCATGCCGGACGATGTCAGCCTGCTCTACCGTCAAGCCTCGATCTACGGTCAACTCGAACAGTGGGACCGGGCCCGCGCGTGCTACCTGCAAGCCGTCGAAGTCATGCTCAACCGCATGCCGCTGCGTGCAGCAGACGAACCGCTCGACAATCTGCTTACCGGTTCACGTCAGCGTGTTGCCAGCGATATCAGCGAAACCCAATCCTACTTCGGCCCATGTGTGGACGGCCTGATCTTCGCTGCCTTCGATGACGCAGCCCAAGCCGAAGTGGTCGAGGGTTTGACGAAGTTGGCCAAACAAGCCGCGCGTGCAAGTCAGGCTGTTGTCGAATCCGGCGATAACGCATCTCGCTTCCCTCGCTGGATCTACGCCGCCGATGCGCTGCGTTACGCATCCTTGACGACAAATCAGTACGGCACATCCAATGCGATTGATGCACAATTAGCCGCGACTTTCCAAGCTGATAAGACGCTGCATCAACGCATCGCGGTGATGGTCCGTGAATACAACCCGACTGCAAACCTGGCTGCTGACATGCCGAACCAGCAGGGGGAGCAAACCTCGATCGACTTAGCTGAACTGTCACTGAAGCGCGGCGATCTGAACGAAGCCGTAACCCGCTTGGCCAGCGCATTGGAAGGTGAGTCGAAGTGGCCCACCCGTTCCGCAGCCCGCGCGGCCTCGCTCGCTGTCGCACTCGATCGGCTGGACCTGGTCGCTAAGGCTGTGAAGCTCGGGCTCGAAAATGCCTTCAACCAGACGGAGCCCAAGCAGGTGCAGGCCGCCATGCAGCAGCTATTGCCGATCGGCTGGCATGCCTTAAGCGAAACCGATCAGCAGTGGGTGTTGCAGCAGTTGGATACGATCTGCGAAAAGCATGACGACCCGGTACTGCAATTAATGCGGCTGCGTGCACGTGCGTGGTCGGATGATAGTGATGCGCTGTCGGGCGAGGATGCAGATCGTGCCATCGAATTAATGAAGCAGGGGGGTGAACCCGGTTTCGTCGTCGCGGTGATGAACCTCTTAAGTGCGGACGATGCGGCAAACGTCATCGAGCAAGCATGGAACGATCGCGACGAGGCGCAGCGAGCCGTGCTGCTTATCGAAGTTGCGGCCGGTTTATCCAGATCACCCGAGCCCGCATTGCAGGAAGTATTACTCGGCTTGGCATCCAAGACAACCAACCCGAGGCTCGACGAGTTCCGACCCTACATCGTGCTGCGACGCGGCGCGTGGACGGAGAATCCCGCCGGCGCGACATTAGCAATCGCTCTGCTCGAGTCGTTACTCGATGAGCACCCCGATCACCCGGCCGTCATGACACTGCTCGCTCAAGCACTGCACAGCCAGGGCGGTGAACAACAGCTCGACCGTGCAAGTCAGTTAGCACGATCTGCCCTGGAACTGCTATCTGAAGAAACCAACCTCACTACCGACCAGATCTATACCGCTGAAGATGCCCGCTTACTGCTTCAGCCTAAGCACGTAGACCAATGGCTTACCGAGCTTGCCGAACGACGCGATCAAGGACAGGCCCGCATCAACGAGCTGTTGATGGCGAGCATGGCCGCGGCCGGTGTAGGTATGGATTCGCCCGCAGAGCAACTGGCTCTCGAAGCCTTCACCCGAGCGCCCGGCGAACCCGATGTCCGCAACTGGGTCGTCGGTTTCCTCTTCGATCACCAACGCTTCGTCACGCTCGCCGATCTGCTCTGGCCCCGCCGCGGCGATCGTGCAGTCGTACAGGAACAAACCGTCTGGCGGCTCAGTGAAGCGCTGCGTCAACTCGACGCGCCAAACAAAGCCCTGGAGATCGCATCCATCGACGAACGATCCCTCGGCGCGATCCCGGCTTTACCATTGCGCGCAGCACTCGGGCAGGATGAAGGCGTCCGCATGCGCCTGCTGCAGTTCTTCAACATCACGCGCCTCGAACGCCGTTACTACTCACCTCGCCTCTGGCAGAAACCATCACCCGGCGGCGTCATCGGCTACCGCATCACACCCGACACCGGCTTCAGCGATCGACGCACGTTGTGGGAAGAATTGTCACCCTTGCCGTTCGCCGCTCAACTTTACGAAGCCCGTTTGCGCAGCGCCTCCGCCGACCGCCACGACGTCGCCGGCCTGATCGATGGCCTCGCCGACGCGCTGCTCCACGCGAACCAAGCCGATGCAAAAAGCCTCGAACTCACCAAACGCGCCCACAATGGTGAACACCTTGACCCCGTCAACGTCCGCCTTTTGCTCGCGATTGCCGGGCGTCTGGATACACCCGACGTTTCAGTCACCGCCGAACTCACAGCCTGGCTCGGTCAATCCAACGACGGGCCGACCGATGATGAAGTCGCCCAACTCATCGACATCCTCCCGTTGGATACGCCCGGTTGGCGCTCGGCCTTGCAGCGCTGGCTCATCGCTCGCCGAGCCATCAGCATCAACTCATCACGCGAGCCCGTGCCCGCCATCGACGAACCCGCTTCGCTTACCCGCCTCCTCCAGCCCTCGCCTTTTGCCCCGCCGTCCAGGCTCCTGACGGATGTCCTCGATGGCGATGCCTTCACCTGGCCCAACGAGCAAAAGTCGCAGTTGCTCGCCCAATTAGAGCACTGGCTCAACACGACGCAGACTGACCGACGCTCGGTCGACCTGGTGCGGCTGCAGATCCGTCTCGCGGCAAGCCAGGAAAACTGGGAAAAAGTGAGCGACGGGCTAAGCACGCTCATCAGCATGCCAATGATCCGGTCGCTGGCCGCCGATGCTCAGCCGCTGCTCATGGATATGGATAAACCCGATGCCGAGCACCTCGGCCGCCTCCTGCTCGAAAAGCTCATGGACCCCGCCCAACCTATCGCCGGCGGCCAGTCGAACCGCCTGGCGTTAACCTGCCTACTCACCACCGCCGCAACCGAGCAGGACCTGAGCCTGCTCGCCCAGGCATCCCTGGAAGCCGCAGATTCCCTAAAGCCCCAAGCCCCTGCAACCGGTTGGCTTTACGTCATCGACGCAGCCGATTCAGTGAACCCCGGCCTGGCCAAACAACTGTCGATCGAAATGGCGGGAATCGGCGCCCTGCCCCCGAGCCGGCTCAATGCCCTCATGCAGTCAGACCCGTCGCTAACTCCCGATCACTTCAAGCCGTATTCGCGTTGGCGCGAGCCGCAATGACACTCCTGCAAGCATGTCTTTTTTTATAAGCATTGACATATCCTATTATTTAAGGTAAGATGATACTGATACTGAGTTTAGATAATTTATTGTTAAAACGTGCGTGAGGCCCGGAGCTTTGTGCGCGTTCGATGATGATTGTGAGTGTTGGGATGTGCGTCGATTGCTCGTTGCTTGCCGGGACGGTTACCTCTACAGCAGGTATCTGGCGCGGCAATCGAACCGTAAGCACGCACACTTTTATTTATAGCGTAAGGTCTTCTTCTTATTAGGAGGGATGTTCTATGTTGACCGCGATTCTTCCGTGCCGGGGTATGCAATATCGTTCTTTGGCGATCGCTGCCGGCTGCCTGCTCACCGCTTCCGCCGCCGCCCAGGCCGCTACCTACGACACCTTACTGTCCATCGGTGACGTCCGTTCCGCGTCAAACTTCAACTACGCTTCGACGCATGTCTTCGACGGCACCACCGGCTACTTCATCATGCGCGACGTCGAGACCTCTCACACCGCGACCTACGACACCGAAATCTCAAAAGTAACCGATGTCGGCGGTGCCGAAGTCCAAACCACACTCGTCAACGCCGCACAGTGGTTGAGCTACACCGGTTCTGACCTGATCCTCCCGGGCGCGCACGCAAAGGTCATCGGCGACAGCCTCCAGTTAATCGATCAGTCCACCGACTCAGTCTACCGCGTCAATACCACCACTGGTGCGATGTCCACTGTCGTTTCCCCCACGGATATCTTGACCCTCACCGGCCTGACTGAATTGCAGGTCCGCGAAGAGTGCACATTCGACTCCCAGGGCAACATGTACTTCTATGAAGACAAGTCGGACCAGATCCTTACGGTCGATACCGCCGGCGTGCTTTCCGTCTTCATCGATAAAGCCACGCTGCAAACCGCGGTCGGTGATGCATCACTGCTCAGCTACGTCAGCGGCGCGATCGCCTTCGACTGGGATGGCAACTTCTATTGGACTCTCAGCGGTGCTTCTTCAGCCCCAGGTGATGTCTCTCGCGGCAGCATCTACAAGATGAACGCCGAAGACAGCACTTTCAGCAAAGCACTGACTCAGCCCGAAATCGTCACCGTCTCCAAGACCGATCCGTTCTTCGGCGCTAATTACGCCGCTTTCAATGATATGGTCCTCGGCCCGGACGGCTGGTTCTATACCTTCGAACGCGGCAACAGCTCGGTCCTCCGCTTTGATCCCGAAGACCCCTCCGCCACCATCGAACTGCTCTTCAGCCAGCCTGACCTCGAAGCCGGTGATATGGGAGTCAAGTACATCAACGACTTCGCTACCTTCGGCGACCTGCTGACCTGGACCCGATTGAGCCCTTCAGAAGGTGGCATCTACTACTACGAAACCCCAGGCCTCCAAGGCGACCTCAACGGCGACGGCTTCGTCGGTCTCGACGACCTGGACATCGTCCTTACCAACTGGAACCAGAACGTCACGCCGGATTCTGAACCTGATCCCTCAGGCGACGGCTTCGTCGGCCTCGACGACCTGGACATCGTCCTCAATAATTGGAATAAGGGAACCCCGCCGACAGTGAGTGTTGTTCCCGAGCCCGCGACACTGGCGCTGGCCGGTTTCGCCGCCCTCGCACTCCTGGGCCGCAAACGCTAATAGCACACACCGGCAACGTTGTTCCGCCGGTGTTTTTTCAACGACTTGGCTAACCATGCCATACAAATGGGTTTGATATGCGACGAGCTTTCACTCTGATCGAATTACTCGTGGTCATCAGCATCATCGCGCTGCTGATCGGTATCCTGCTGCCCGCCCTCGGCGCAGCACGCAAGAGCGCTATGAATGTGAAGTGCATGAGCAACCTCCACCAGCTCGGTGTCGCCGGCGGTGCTTACCAGGCCGACAATCCCAAGCAAACCATGCCGTCCCGGCGGGTGCTGGGCGGAGCGAACTTCCGTGTCGCTCCGGATTATGTCAGCGATCCTGTCACCACCGGCAACGGCCCCGAAACGTTAGGTTTCCAGGCTCTCTTTGAAGAATTGGGATTGCTCCCGGGTAACAGCGAGGTCTACATCTGCCCGCTTAACACCTTCGATGTCGAAGAAAACAACCACGGCAATACCTACATCGTCAACGCATCAGACCCGTTCACGCAGAATCTCGAAAACTACATGTCCAGTGACAAGCACTCAGGCTTCTGGGTCGCCGACAACTGGAACCTCAGGCCCGCGCCCAGCAACGTCTACTTCTCACCGACCTCGGGCAACGGCGATCAATACACCGGCACGCCTAACAACCGTAACTTCTTCCGCGAGGCCACGTACTATCACACCGGCACCACCGAACGCCGTTACACAAACGGCGCCTCCGGCCCCGGCGTCAACGAACTCTACCTCGACCTCTCCGCCGGCTTCTGGGCCGTCGGCGCCGAGAGTACTTCTAATAATTAGCCAACCAGGCAATTCCCGATAACAAACAACGCGCCTTGACCATCAGCACCAACTGATGGTCAAGTTGCGCTTTCACACACCCCAACCAAACAGCGCTCGGCGCGGGTCTCCCGACCCCGCCGATCCAGTCGACCGAAGGTCTCCACCAACTGTAGTCCGGGCCCGCCCGGACAAGAACATTACGCTCGCCACACAAAAAACAGGGTCAGACCCCGTTTTGCAGTGTACGTTTTGCAGTGTAGCCCCAATTGTACTGCGCATCGAAGCCCACAGATTCCATCTGTGGGCCGGCCCACCCGCCCACGCAATGGCCGGCCTCCCTACAACCGATATTCATATTAACCCATTGCAACATCTTGCTCCCGTCAACTTTATAGTTGATCCGTTAGCCCCGGCAGGTCATACTATTAGATTAGATATGCGACGAGCCTTCACTCTGATCGAGTTGCTTGTTGTCATCAGCATCATCGCACTGCTGATCGGCATCCTCCTGCCCGCCCTCAGCGCCGCTCGCAAAAGCGCCAAGAACGTCCAGTGCATGAACAACCTCCGGCAGATCGGTATCGCCAGTAGCGCCTACCAATCCGAAAACCCCAAGCAAACCGTCCCCCCACGCATAGCCTATGGCGGCGCAGGCTTCCGCGTCGCGCCGGGCCGTGAAAGCACACCGATTACCGCCAGCAACGGCCCCGAAACCTTCGGCATCCAGGCGCTCTACGATGAACTCAACCTCCTCCCCGCAGAAAGTGAAGTCTACATCTGCCCCTTGAATGAATTCGATGCGGTTGAGAACGACCACGGCAACACCTACCGCGTCAACAACAACGACGTCTTCACACAGGACCTCAAGAATTACATGTCCACCGACAGGCACCCCGGCTTCTGGGCCGCAGATAACTGGAACCTCAACCCCGCTCCAAGCAACGTCTACTTCACACCCAACGTCAACACACAATTCTTCCGCGAACCCACCTACTACCACTACGGCACCACCGAACGCCGCCTCACCAACGGCGCCTCCGGCCCCGGCGTCAACGAAATCTACCTCGACCTATCCGCCGGCTTCTGGGCCGCCGGTGCAGAAGCCGCTCTCGATTAACCCCCACCCACACGCCGGGCAAATCCTCCCGCACAACTAAAAACGGGGTCAAACTAAAAACGGGGTCAGGCCCCGTTTCATTCTCCAATTAGTTCCAACCTCCCAACACACAGCAGGTTCCATATTTTGGCAACATTGCATCCAGATGGCAGCGGGGGTTATGCTAACTGGGCAATCCCTGCAGGAGCATCACCGAATTGAATAGGGCCCGCTATGAGAAATTTATCTGAATTAAATATCAACGACGCAGGTGTACTTGTAAGTAGACCAGCCCCAAGTCGTGCTATAGTTGCTGAGTTTCAGGACAAGTACGGCATTACACTTCCACATGTATACTTACAGTTATTAGGACATTCAAATGGTGGCTGCCCAGAGCTAAACACGATATTCTCAAACAATGATGATAAGTCGACTCACGGAGGATGGGGAGTAGATACGTTTTTCTATCTTAGTGATGATAGGCAAAATCTATCTTGCTTGTGGGTAAACATGGAAACATGGCGCCCGATACTAGGTAATAAGTGCATTCCATTTGCCAATGATGGCGGAGGTAACATATTTTATCTTGATGTTGCAAAGAATCCACCAACTGTTAAGGTTTGCATCCATGACGAAGGTTTTCGTTGCATTGATATCGCACCTTCGTTTGAAACCTTTATTGATCGACTTGAAGTCGACCCAGATATGATATAATAATAAAAACGGGGTCAGACCCCGTTTCATTCTGCGACGAGATCATCTACTTTATGCTCCAGCTTCTTGCCCAACCAAAGCATGCGACTGCGCTCTTCCGGCGACAGGATCACCCGGTTGCCGGGCATCTTCTCCTTATACAGTTCGAGTTGGAGTTTCAGGAACCGGATCTGGTTATCTCGGCGGACCGACCAGGCCTCGCTGAGCAATACAAACAGCACAATCACCCAACGCGGCAGCATCTTCTCCACTCCCCTAAGTCCAGTATTGGCAAGTGCCCAACATTATGGACCACCCCCGGCGGATTGCCAGTCGATGCCGATTTGCCTCGCCCCATCCGCCAACTCGATTGCCAGCAGGCCCCCACCCCAAACACCCCCGATTTGTCTTAAAGAAATCTGAAATTCAGCGGGCCAGCACCACAAAAAAATCATACCCGACTTACCGAAGAGGGTTTGGACCACTCTAGTTTTGAGCCACCTCCGGCTATGGGCCACTTCATCACTTCACTTATCCCAGCCGTCGTAATCGCCGGTCCATTCCTCGGCAACAGCGGTGAGTCGTGCGGCGGCCTGCTCCATCTCTTCTTCACTGGCAGTGTTCGACTTGTGCCGCGCCAGTACGAGCCATGGCAACTGTTCGTCGGCGGACTCAGTGATTACAGGGTCGTAGCCCAGTTTCCGACAATCCTCGGCGGCGTGCTCGGCAAGAACCTTGTCGTGGAAGTAGAGGTAATGTTGGGGCGGTTCTTTGGCTGCGGCTGTCACCATAGCGAAAGGGTCGGCAACATCTGCCGTGGTCCCGAGAAGCTCGGCGAGGTAAAGCTGAAGTGCGCCACCGTAGGGATGGGGGTCATCGGGTAAATCACTGACCTCATCTGCCGTTACGCCTCGTCGCTCAGGCAAGGAGTTGAGATTGTCGTCGTACGTACGGATGATCCACGTCTTAGCAATGGGATGATAGAAGAATGAAACGGGGTCAGACCCCGAGAATGAAACGGGGTCAGACCCCGTTTTACTGATCTGTTGCTCTGGGTCAAAGCCGGGCACCCGGCAGGTCAGACTCCGTTATGCCACGTTATGCCCAAAACAAAAAAAGCCGGCAGCAAGTGCCGGCCTTTTCGTTATTCGGTTATATTACGGCTCAAAGAGCCATTGATCTAACAGATGCTTACTTAGCGACGACGGAACATCGACAGGGCGCCGAGGCCGAGTAGGGCCAGGGAGGCCGGTTCGGGCACGGCGTAGTAACCGCTGTCGGAGATCTTGTGGAAACCAAGCATGCCGTCATACCACGAAAGCGTGGAGGTGAAGCTGCTGCCCATGGGGCCTGCATCGAGTTCGGCTTCGCTCAGGATTTCGGTGACCGTGCTGCCCGGGTCGACCGCGCTGGGGTCGATGGAGAACAGGCCACGGTTGTCACTGTTGGGATCGGCACGGAAGTAGATCAGGCCGTCCGGTGCGTACATCATGTCGCCGCTGAAGCTGACCGTCGCGGTACCGAAGTCGGTGGTGTCTGCAATCATCGTGAGATTCGTGCCATCAAACTTCCAGATCCCATCGCTGTCATTCGAACCCCAGTAAAGGTTGCCGCTGGCGTCCGAGGTGATGCCGCTGTCCATCTCGCAGTTGTAAGTAGCGACGTCCGCAGCGCTGATCAGTGTGTCGACCACGCCGGCTGACGGTGCGTAAAGCACGGCGTCGCTTTCCGAGTCGAAGAACACGGGGGCGCCGTTAACGTCCGTACCGCTGTAGTTCGAGAGCTTGGCAACAGTCAAGCCGGTTTCGGCGATGATGTCAGCCTGGCTTGCATAGAAGCTGGCCGTGCCGGTGGTGGTGTCGAAGCGATACACTTCGTCGTTGGCGGTGTCGATCATCTGAACCGCTGCACCGTTATCAACGATTTCCAAACCATTGCCGGGGAACGGATCGTTCAACACGTAGCCGGCGCCAAGGTCAGCAGCGGTGCTGGCCATCGTCGCGATGGTGGTGGTTGTGCCGCCGTCAATCTTGACGATCGCAAAGTCGGAGCTGCTGGCATTCACCGTGTAGATGATGTCATTGTAAGTAGCGATCGCGCGTTGATAGGGTAGGCCCGAACCATCGTTCAACTCAGCTTGCGTTTTGACTTGCACATAAGCAGCAGCGTTTGCGCTGGTTGGAAGTGCAATTGCGGCTGCGCATACAAGCATGCCCAAGCCGGCTTGACCCTTTGACAAGTTCATCTTTCTCTCTCCTTAAAACAGACCTGAATAGTAAGACCGCGTTATTGCAGTATGTCATAAACACTGACTTGGATTTGAACGTGAGATGAGAAAAATAACTTCAGCGATAGCTGAGATATGCTTCTCCCACGCCGCGCTCGAATCCGAGCAGTATGAACTACAATTATAATAGCAGTTTGGGCTAATTACAAGTCTATGTTATAGACAATGTTACCGGGATCGCAGAATGTATTGACTGCTTAAATTCTGGTCAGTGGTGTGGCGCCGCGCGGATATCAAAGCCCGGCTCTGAGCGGCGTGGGGACGGTTGCTGCCTAAGGTTCAGTCGTATCAGCTTGTCTATCTTTACATGTTGAGCCTCGCAATCGCCTTGATGAGGCTTCACTCTGGGTGGCTTGGCGATCCGGGTTGTCTGGGCTAAACCAGGCCGCGATCGGATGCAAATCCGGCGGTTGCTGCCACCCACTTATCCACCACCCAACGGGCGCACAGTGCTGTCGTGATTGGACAGCATGCGCACGATCACGGCCCATCTCCGGATAGTCGCCGGCTTGCCCAGCTCCCCCGTTTTGACAGCCTGGCACTTCACATGTGTCTGGTAGCCGGTCCGGCTTGGGCAACTCGCCACTCATTGGCCGGTGTCTGTTGGTGAGACGGTATATGGCTGGTAAATACAAATTGATTATGTAAATTTGCGTGTTGCCCGATGCGCCTCAACACCTGGCCGATCACTGTATCAAGGCGCTCGTTTTTCGCAGCCAATCCAAGCAGATTATCACTGCCAATATCAGCCTCTAGAAATTCGGCAACTAAATTCGTCATTCCCAACATGGCTGCAGATTCTACAAGAGACCACCCCGAACCACCTTTATGCGAACGTATTTGATTGGTACACCTAATCAATCCGGCCCTCATCCCGGCCTTCTCCCGAGGGGAGAAGGTGTTAGTTAACTTGCATCTTTCATGTGTTATTTAGTCTCATGGTTTGGAGACCTGCGGCCGGTGGTTTCGGCGGGGTCGGGAGTCCCGCGCCGAGCGCGTGCATCTACGATTCGTTCTTGTATTTATCTGTGTTCATCTGTGGCAAAAAAACTTCTCGCAGACGTTCTAGCGTGGTTGGCCTAGTGTTTTTATTTCGCTTTCGGATAGCGCGTGGTTGTAGATGCGCAGGTCGTCGATTCGGCCGAGGAACATGGGGTCGTTGTTGAAGGTGCTTTTGCCGATCCAGGTGGTGATGGGTTTGAGGTCGGCGGGGTCGATGGTGATTGTTTGTTTGTCGGCGAGTTTGCCGTTGATGTAGAGCTTGCCTGTGTCGCCATCGAGGACGACGGCGAGGTGGGTCCATTTGTTTGGTTCAAGGGCGGGGGCGTTTAAGCGTTGTTCTTCGCCGCCGTTCTTGATGGCGAATCGCAGGTTTTCGCCGTTGGATTGGGGGGTGAGGAACATGTAGTGTTCGGTGTCGTAGCCGAAGTCGAACAGGCGTTGCCAGGTGGGGCCTGCGACCCAGTTGCCACCGAACCAGTAGATCCAGACGGCGAAGGTGAAGTCTTCGCTGTTGATGGAAGCCTGCGGCAGCGAGAGGTATTCGTTTCGGCCGTCGAGCTGGATGGATCGGCCGAACTTGCCTTCAGCGAACATGGGCGAGCCGTGGATGATGGCATCGAAACCGTTTTCAGATGAGTCGCGCGTGTTGTTTTCAAACTCAAGGTGCGCGATCATCGCGGGCTTACCGGTGGGGGTGGCGGCGACTTCGGCGGACATGTCAGAATGATTCAGCGCGTTATCCGTGGCACGCACGACGTAGTAGTAAGTCTGATGCTTGTTCGCGGTGGGGTCGGTGTAGCTGTTTGTTGTTGATTCAGCGATCACATCGTATGGCCCGCCCGGCTTTGCGGAACGGTAGATCGTGTACTTTGAGATGTCCGACTCGCTGCTATCATCCCAGCTAAGCGCAACGGCGGCATCTTTGGCGGTTGCTTTCAGGTTTGAAGGCGGCTGAGGCGCATCGAAGTCGACGGGGTAATCGGCGGGAAATAACCGCCATTGCTGGGCTTCGCTGGATGCAGCAGCACCTTGGACGATGCTGTTGCCGTCGGCGATCATAAGTTTGCAGGTGTAGTTGTTGCGGATGTGGAACCAGCCTTCGCCGAGGTATTCAAAGTCCCACATGCCGGTTTCGTAACCGCCATCACCCATATTGCAGATCGGTTCGCCATCATCGTGCAGGTTCCAGCCCCGGATCGCAGCGGCCTTGCGCGTCTTGGCGCTTTTGATCGTGTAGTAACCGTGGCGGGCGCGGGCGACGTCCCATTCCTGGTTAAGCGTGTTGTCGATGTCGCTTTGCTCAAGCGGTGAGCCTTCTTCGAGAGAACTTAATTGAAGGGCTTTACCTGTAGCGCGGTTGACGATTACGAAGCGTTGGCCGTTGAGTACCGGGGGGATGTCATGGCCGAAGGCGACTTCAATCACTTCTTCGGCGTGGCGTTCGACGGGCAGATCGAGCACGCGCGTCGGGCCCTGGCCATCGAAGTAAACGGCGCGGTCGCCGACGATGAAACGGTAAGAGGTGGGGGTGCCTTGTCGTTCGATGCCTGCGGCGAAGGCGCGGATGACGCCGTCCGGCGCGCGGTAGACGGCAGCGGCGGACCAGGCTTCACGGTCTTCGAGATAAGCAAGGCGTTTACCCTGGCAGCTTTTAACGAACAGGCCGCGCGAGCGGAAGGGAGCGCCCCACCATGTGACATCGTGCAGGCCGTACTCAGCGCCGATGATCGCTTCGACGACGCTGTGTGCTTCGGGGTTGGAGGCTTCGTGGCCGTCGGCCAAGGTTTCCTTAATGAAGTCGACGTAGCTGTCGAAGCTGCCGGCGAGCGTGTGGGTGGAGCCGATATCGATCTCGTCTTTGATGACGGAGTACCACTGGTGGAACGCGTCGCTGTTGAGCGTGGCGGGGCCGCCGAGTTTGGCGTTCTTGAAGTGCGGGCTTTTTTGCAGCAATTGCAGGATGTTGCGCAGGTCTTCGGGTGAGCCTTGCCCCCAGCCCCAGTCCGGTTCGTTGAAGGGTTCGATGACGGCGACGGGTTTGCCGAGATATTTTTGCGTGGCTTCAAGAAGCGCGACCCAACGGTCGGCACGGATTCTGTCGCCGTCCTTGTACCATTCGTGGACGAGGTCTTCTGTTGCGGGTAATAGCGCCCAGGGTTTGTCGCCGGCCATGTTGGCGATGCGCATATGACGATCGAGCCTGCGCTTGCTCTTTTCGCCAAGCTCGCCGGTGCTGGTCAGCGGATCGTCGACGTAGAAGCACATGCGGACCGAGTCGGTTTGATCGACGCCCATGTGCGTCAGGCCTTGGCGCATGTTGTCGACGCTGGGCCAGGCGGTATCGATACCCCATGTATAGATGGCTTTGGTTTCGCCGGGGTCGTCTGTTTTGAAGTAGAGGACGTTTTGGCCGATGGCTATGGATGGTAATAACAAGCAGAGGCTGATGAGTGTTATCGTGAGTGTTACGAAGCGAGTGATCTTGGTCATGTTTAGATGATCCCGTCGTTGTGAAGTTATCTTGCGTTTAGGATTGTGCCGAAGGCCGCGCCCGTACTGGAAGATGCGCCTGCGTATTATACAAAACGGGACGTGTCGTCGGGTTGAATAGTAAGATCGAATAGCTTAAATATGCTTACCTGGTAGGTTCTGCACCCTCTCACCTTGGGAGAGGGTTGGGGTGCGGGTCTGAGTTAATGTGCGTTCTTCGAAAATGCACAATACCCAATCAATCCGGCCCTCATCCCGGCCTTCTCCCGGGGGGAGAAGGTGTTAGTTAACTTGCATCTTGTGTATTTGTTTAATTCTATGGTTTGGAGACCTTCGGTCGTTTGTTTCGGCGGGGTCGGGAGACCCGCGCCGAGCGCTGCGCTCTTGTTTCGGCGGGGTCGGGAGACCCGCGCCGAGCGCGCGTAGGAAGCACATTTTACCCTTCGGGTCAAAATGTGGCACCCAGTACTTAGTGGTTTGCGTGTTCGGGTTGCAGCTGCTCTTTAGTAAAAGTGCTTGTGGGATTGATGATTATGCTTGAGGGTTTTGCAATGTCATGTTGCAATTCGCGGCAGTCGATCGTGATGGATGCGGGCGCGAGGTTTTTTGCTTTGGCGTGCAGTGTGATCTCGCCTTCGACGCCTGTTGGCTGGAGGATTGCAATACAGCGGCCGCGGAATGTTTTGCAGGTTGATGATTGGTAGCTGGCGGGTTCGTTGGGCTTGCCGTTAGCCTGGGCGGCGAGTTTGCCCTCGCCTGTGACGGAGAAGCGTATGTTGATCTCGCTATCCGGGACGCGCCGGCCCGCTTCGTCGACGACTTCGACGGTGATGTAGGACAGATCGTTGCGGTTGGCCTCAATGGTTGAGCGATCGGCGGTGAGGCGGATGGTGTACGACTTATCGGTGGTGGAGAGTTCGGTTACTGCGATCGTTTTGCCGTTGGTGATGCCGAAGGCTTTGAGTGTGCCGGGCTGGTAGGGGACATCGAAGGTGGCGGTGAGTTTGGTTGCTTCGCTTACCGGTTTTTCATCGATGGTTTGGCCGTTGAGTTCGAGGCGGACGGTGTCACAGCGGGAGTAGACCGAGACTTGCAGCGGCGTGTTTTCGTGGCCCTGCCAGTTCCATGATTTTGATTCGTTGGGCCAGCCCCACCAACTGATGTTTTCGGACAGGCCGTCGGGGATCGGTGCGTGGACGAACATCTCGATCTGGCTTCGGTGCCAGACGACGTCGCGGTAGTAGGATTGTGGTTTTTTGAATCCGCAGATGTCGAGGTCGCCGCACCATGCGTTGTTCCATGGCCATGACATGAAGAACGGGTTGTCTTCATTGCTGAGGACACTGTGTGCGAGGCCGGCTTCGCCGAGGTAATCCATGGCGGACCAGACGAAGTCGCCGATGACATAAGGATGTTTTTCGACGAGCGACCAGTAATGCAGGGCGTCTTTGGGGTAGGACTCTGCGCCGTAGATGACGCGGTCGGGGTGGCGTGCGTGGTCGGATTCATATTTGTCGGGCAGGTAGTTGTAGCCGGCGACATCGAGGTGCAGGAACGCGGGGGTTGAACGTTCGTCCCAGTTCTTGATGACGTCGCCCCAGTCGGTGCAGATGGCTTGTGTGATGGGGCGTGTGGTGTCGTGCTTAAGGACAGTATCGCGCAGTTGTTTGCCGGTGTCGGGGGCGCGGAACTGTTCGGGGATTTCGTTGCCGATGGACCACATGATGACGGAAGGATGGTTACGGTCGCGGCGGACCATGGCGGCGATGTCTTTTGCGAAGTAGTCTTTGAAGAAGCGGTGATAGCTTTCGGCGCGGTGTTCTTTGGGTTCGTTCCACTGATCGAACGCTTCGTCGATCACGAGCATGCCGAGGCGGTCGCAGGCGTCGAGGAAAGCGGAGGAAGGGGGATTGTGTGCGCAACGGATGGCGTTGAAGCCGTTGGCTTTCAGGAGTTGTACGCGGCGTTGCTCGGCACGGTCGATGGCGGCAGCGCCGAGCGGGCCGTTGTCGTGATGCATGTTGCCGCCTTTAAGTAGTAGCGGCTTATCGTTGAGCAGGAAGCCTCGCTTGGCGTCGAATTCAATTTTGCGGATGCCGAAGGTGGTGGAGGTGGTGTCGACGGACTTGCCTGCCACAACGATCTGGACTTCCGCGGTATAGAGCGAGGGGGAGTTGGGCGACCAGAGCTTTGGCGATATCACGTTGAGTGGAAGCTCGATCGTTTGCATCGACTTGGCCAGCAAACGCAGTTCACCTTTTGTTACGGAGACGATGTGTTGGTTCGCGTCGCGCAGGCGGATATGGATCGTTGCTGATTCGTGTGAAGTTGAGTCGTTTTGAACTTCCACAGACACATTGGCCAGAGCCTTATCCTCGGAAACTTCCGGCGTGGTGATGAAGACGCCCCACGTGGGGAGGTGGATCGGGTTTGTGGTGGTGAGGTAGACGTGTCGGTAGATGCCGGAGCCTGAGTACCATCGGCTGTTCTTGCCTTCGTTGCGGACGCGCACGGCGAGGACGTTGTTGTAACCGGGGGGATTGAGGTACGGGGTGAGGTCGAATTCGAAGGCGGTGTAGCCGTGCGGGTGTTCGCCGAGGTGATGGCCGTTGATCCAGACTTCAGCGTTCATGTAGATGCCGTCGAAGCGTACGGCGATGTGTTTATCGGATTCATCGATGGTGAAGTGTTTGCGGTACCAGCCGATGCCGCCGACGGTGTATCCGGTGAAGTGTCCGCCTTGACTTTGCGTGGGATTGAACGGCCCGGCGGGCAAGACTTCGGTTTCGTCATCATCCATCGGAGGCAGGTCTTCGATGCTCCAGTCGTGCGGCAGGTTGAGCTTGCGCCACATGGAATCGTCGTATGTCGGCTCCTCCGCGCCATAGATATCGTCGCCGAGGAAGAGCCAGCCATCGTCAAATAGCTGGTCGCGCGGCGAGCTGGTTGCCAGGGGTAAGGAGCAATGCAGTAGAGTCATAACGGTTACCATTCATGGAATAATCATGAAGCGTCAGCCTTTGTGAGTGGCGTGTTGACCTTTGATTAACAGGAGAACGATACCCAGGCCGAGCGCTGCGGCGCTTGTGGGTTCGGGGATGTTTGCGGTGTTGCTCGGTGGCGTGCCGGCGTTCCAGTTGTTCAGGACGAGGTCGAGGTCGTCGAGGCCGACGTAGTTATCGCCGGTGGGATCGGCGGGGTTGCCGTCGCGGACGAAGTTATTCCAGTTGGCGAGGATGAGGTCGAGGTCATCGAGGCCGACGAAGCCGTCGCCGTTGAGGTCGCCGACAAGTGGCGGGAGGCTGTCATCGTACAACGCGCTGACCTGCGTCTGGTGCAGTGCGTAGTTGAAGATCTGGAAGTTGGCGATCGTTCCGTTGAACAGCGGGTCGGGCCATTGGCTGTTGCCGATGTAGTTGTTGACGGGGTTGAAGTCGGTAGGGTCGAACAGGATATGCCCCGCGACCTGTGGGACGCCGTCGATGTAGAGGATGCCGGTGTTGCCGCCGAGTGTGAGTGTAAGGTGGACCCATTCGCCGATGGGCAGGGGATCGGTTTCCAGGATTTGTTCTTCAGCGCCGCTGCCTGTGGTGATGGCGAAGCGCAGCGTGTTGCTTCCGCTTGAGGGCGTGAGGAACATGTATTCATCGGTATTGTTTCCGAAGTCGAAGATACGTTGCCAAATGTCGCCGCCGTCCCACTTGACCCACGTGGCGATGGTGATGTCTTCGCTGTTGGCGATGTCGTTGGGCAGTTGAAGATAATCGTTGTTGCCGTCGAGTTCGATCGCGGTGTCAGGTTCGCCCGACGGACCGGCGACGTAGGTTGGATTGCCGAAAGTTGTGGCGTGGTTTGTACCGGCGGAATCGTTCGTGTTTGTCTGGAAGAGGTATTGCGCCTGCGGGCCGTGGGTCGGGTTGGCCATGACGAATTGCCACTGCTGCTGCAGCCCGCCGTTATTTTCCCATTGGATGATGTTGTCGCTGTTGAGCGAGGCGTCCAGGTATTTGTTGCTGTGCGCGTTTCGGATATGGAACGTGCCGTCGCCCGCTTGCTCGATGTACCACTGCTGACCGGCGTTGTCGGCGGTGCCCCATTGACGGACATCGGCGCCGTTGCTCAGTGAGAGGTTCGCGACCTCGGCGGTGAGTCCGCTGGTGGCGTTGTACAGGTGGTAATACCCGTTGCGCGTGCGGGTGATGCGCCACATCTGGTTCAAACCGCCGTCGTCATTTGCCGATTCGATCAGCGCGCCGTTGCTTGATCCGCCGTTGACGACTTCCATGACCGACCCGTCATTCACATTGACGATCTTCCATCGGTAGCCGTCGAGTGCGGGGACGCCGGAGTCGTCGGTGTCGATATTGACGAATGCGCCTTCGGAAGACCACGACCCGTAGTTTTGGAAGTCGTTATCCGTATCGGAAACGACATGGTCGTGATTGGTGGGCATGAAGTATTCACGCACGGGGATGCCGTTGAAGTAGACATCCTGATCGGTGCTGACGAATCGGTAGGTGCTGGGCGAACCGGTGTAGTCACGTTCAAGCCCGCCGGCGAATGCGTAGACCTGCCCGTCCGGTGCGCGGTAGACCGCGCCTGCGGATTGATTTGCCAGGTCCTCCGCGTAACCGAGTCGATCGCCGTCGGAAGCTTGGATCAGTGTGCCACGTCCGCGAAGCACGTCCGCCCAGACCATGCCTGCCGCCATGCCGTGTTCAGCGCCGGCGAGGATTTCGCCCATGCTGTGGATTTCCGGATTGATGAACGTTTTACCATCGTTGTTGACGTAATCGATGAAGTTCGTCCATGAAGTTAATGAACCGGCAAGCAGGTGCGACGAGCCCGCGGTGGCTTGCGGAACCCGGTCGTACCACCACTGTGCGTTATCGCTGTTGAGCACGCTCGGCGCCATCATGAGCGTCGTCCGAAACTCGTCATAAGTCCTGAGCTGTTGGATGATGCTGTTTAAGTCGGTGGGATTCGCATTAGGAAAGTTGAAGTCGGGCTCATTGAACGGCTCGATAGCATAGATCGGTGACGAGGTGAAACCGGGTCGGCTGTTGATGTATTGCTGAGTGGCTTTAATCACGCGGACGTAGTTGCTGACATTGATCCCTGAGCCGGAGACGTAGTCCGGATCGATCGAGCCGGGGTCGCTTCCGCCGATCCCGAAGGTTAATGGGATATTGTTTCCAACCAAGGCGGCGAGCGCGAGGTGGGCATCGATTTTCGATTTCGCCGCGTTTGTCAATCCGTAATTGCCGCCGCCCAGATCGACAAGCGGTTCGTCGACATAGACAAGCACACGCACGATATCGACGTTGTCTATCCCGATATGTTCGATGCTCTGGCGTGCGTTGTCGTAGTTCGCCCAGGCGGTATCGACACCCCAAGTCGCGACTGATTTGGTAACGCCGGGATCGTTGACGCTGAAGTTGATCGTGGTCTGGGCGAGGGCCGCGCTTGGCAACACAACGGACAGGCAGAGGGCGGAGGCAATCAAACGGGCCGGGTTGTGCTTGTTGGATATCACGCTTTAACTCACCTCGTTTGTGTTGCTGATCTTTGCAGCGTCTGATCTACCACGAGCAGAAACACACGTGCCCCGGTTAAGGGACCCGTGTGAAGTTGGGGGATTTATGACAACGTTTAGCTCCCGAGCGCCATCCAGCAAACGTATTGAGACCGAACGTAGGGCATGCGCAAGTTGCTGTACAACAGTCACATAGGTGGTTATGCCGCATGGTCCGCCAAGTAGTCTTCTATATGAAATATACCCAAGAAAGTGTTGCAAACAAGACACATATGCGCTAAATTTTGAACGTATTGCGCATGAATTGAGCGAGACGATTTTGGTTAACAAGTTAACATCCAATAGACCAATCCGACCGCCTCGCGTGGCGATTATTTGTGATGTGAGTACCGGTTTCGGACGCGACATCACCCGTGGAGCGACCCGCTTTGCCAACCTTCGACGGGAGTGGGAGCTGTGTACTGAAACGGTTGCCGGCCAGGCGATTGATGTGCTGCCGGAATGTGATGGCGCGATCGTCGGATTCAGCGATTCAGATGTGCTGGACCTGGTGTCTTCCAGGTGTAAACGTGTCGTTTATTGTCCGGTCACCATCAATATCGACAAGCAGCCTGCGGTCAGGATGGATGATCATGCGATCGGCATCCTGGGGGCAGAACACTTGATTGGTTGTGGCTTCCGAAACTTCGCGTTTTATGGTTGGCCTGAAAATGGCGGTTTCGATCAGCGCCGTTACGAAGGATTCATGTCTGTCCTGAAACCACATGGTTATCGCTGCAGTTCATGCCAATTCCCCTGGCCCCCGTGGTCCGGACGGTTAACACACAACCATCACCCGCAGTTGCTTGAATGGATCGAGTCATTGCCTAAGCCCCTGGGGGTCATGTGTGTCAGTGACATGCAGGCTCATGATCTAGCCAGCGCCTGTCTGACGGCCGGGATTCATGTACCCGAGCGCATTGCGATCGTCGGCGTTGATGATGATTCGCTGCTGTGCGATGCGGCCTGGCCCCCGTTAAGCAGTGTGGCATGCGACTTCAAGCGGATGGGTTATGAAGCGGCCAAGACGCTCAAGCGCATGCTGATCGGGGAAACGCTAACGAGAGAAGAACAGTGTATCCGTCTGCCACCGCTGGGTGTGACCCAACGTCAGAGCACCGATGTGGTCGCGGTATCCCAGCCCGACATCGCCGATGCGTTACGTTTTATCCGCGAACATGCGTGCGATCCCTGCACGGTGAACGATATCCTGCGCGCCGTGCCGGTGGGGCGTCGCTGGCTTGAGATGCAGTTCAATCAACTGTTAGGCAGATCGCCCCACGATGAAATTAACCGTGTACGCGTGGATATCGCCAAACGCCTGCTGGGCCAGCCGGACCTGTCGCTGGAAGTCATCGCGAACATGTGCGGCTTCTCCGCGGTGCAAAGCTTTAACCGGACATTCCAGAAAGCGATCGGCAAAACACCAGCAGCGTATCGTCGCGAGAGACAGCCGCGGACGGTTTGAATAGATGTTGCGCTGAGCGCTGCCTATACGTGCTGGGCGTTATATTAGTTTTATCCCCTCTCCCCCCGGGAGAGCGACTGTCTTGATTGTCAAGCATTGTTTGTTTCCGTCAGGAGGGTATTGAGGTAGATCAACAGCTTCCGCATGCACGCAACCAGGGCGACCTTTTTGGGTTTGCCTTGGCTTTGCAGGTGCTGGTAGTGCTCGCGGATGACTTGGTTGTGTCGGGTGGCGACGAGGGTGGCCATGTACAGGGCTTTTCGGACGGTGGGTCGGCCGCCTCGGATGCGTCGGGCGCCGCGGCGGTTGCCCGAGTCGTCGTTGTAAGGCGCGACCCCGACCAGCGCGGCGATCTGCCGACGGCTGGCGTTGCCCAGCTCCGGCAGTTCGGTGACCAGCACGCGTGCGGTCGCCGGGCCGACGCCGGGGACGCTGCGCAGCGTGGTGTCGCGTTGCTTAAGTTGTTCATCCTCATCGATCAGTTGTTGGATCATCGACTCGATCGCGGCCAGTTCGGTCTGCAGGTGGCAGACGGTACGCAGGATCGATTCGCAGACCACGGGCAGGTCGGCGTGTTCGAGGTGGTTGCGTTGCACGACAACCTGTTCGGCGAGCTGCCGCCTGCGTGTGACCAGTTGTTTGAGCGCTTTTTGCCTTTGATCGGGCAGGACGCTGACGCGCGTGGGCACGTGCCGCGCAAACATCGCCAGGACGCGAGCATCGATGCGGTCGGTCTTGGCGAGCAGGCCCATGGCCTTGGCGAAGTCGCGGACGGGCCTGGGGTTGACCAGCGCGACAGGCAGCTCGGCGGCGAGCAGGCCGTAGAGCGCGGGCCGTTCGTAGCCGCCGGTGGACTCGACGATGACACGTTGCGGTTTGAGTTCGGCGAGCTGCTGTGTGAGTTGCTCGACGCCTTGAGCGTTGTTGTCGACACGCCATGATCGGTCGTCGGGTTGCAGATGGACATCGAGATGTTGCTTGCAGACATCGATGCCGACGGTGCGTACATGATCGGGCATGGGTAAGGTCCCTTCCTTGTAGATGCGAGCTTGTCGGCACGGCCGACGACTCTGGCGACTGTTCGGGCACAACCCTTCGCCGGGCCGGTTCAGGCTCTCCGCGGGCAGGGTTGCCCCAGGGCCGGTCGAACTCGCACCCAGCCGTTCAACCCGCCGCGCGCGGCGGCCTGAACGGGGCCGTCTCTTGTACACCAAGAGATGTGTATTAAGATACAAGGGCTGGGGTGAGGGCCAAGTGGTTTTGTGCGAATGACCTTCCCCACGAATGGTGGACACGGGCGGGGGACAGCATAATGGCTGTCGAAGGAGTCCACTATGGCACGCAGGAAGTTCACACGAGAGTTCAAGATCTCGGCGGTACGGTTGGTCAATGAGCAGGGTTACAGCCCGAGCCAGGCGGCGAAGCAACTGGGGGTGGACCCGGCTTCGTTGCGGGCGTGGGTCAAGAAGTACTCTGCTGAGCAAGGGATGTCGCCGACGGGTGAGGGAGCGGTGCAGGCGGAGCTGCGTCGATTGCGCAAGGAGAACGCGGAGCTCCGGATGGAGCGAGAGATTTTAAAAAAAGCGGCGGCGTTCTTCGCGAAGGAGCAGCCGTGAGGTACGCGTTCATTGACAAGCATCGGGCGTGTTGGCCGGTGAAGGTCACCTGCCGGGTGCTGCGTGTGTCGCGTAGCGGGTTCTACGCGTGGCGTCGCCGTGAGCCGAGCGAACCGGCGCGTCGTCGGGAGGCATTGGGCCATCGCATCGGCAAGGTTTACGAACAGAGCCGGGGGACCTACGGCAGCCCGCGTGTGCACCGCGCGTTGATCGCGCGGGGTGAATCGGTGTGTCTGAACACGGTGGCGAAGGTGATGAAAAGCCTGCAAATCAAGGCGAAAACCGCCGGATCGTTCGTGCCGCGCACGACCGACAGCGTTCACGATGCGCCGGTGGCGCCCAACACGCTGGGCCGTGACTTCACCGCTTGCTCGCCGGATCAGAAGTGGGTGGCGGACATCACGTACGTCAGCACCGATGAAGGCTGGTTGTACCTGGCGGTGGTGCTGGACCTCTACAGCCGACGCGTGGTGGGCTGGTCGATGGCGGATCACCTGCGCAGCGAACTGATCGGCGACGCGTTAACGATGGCGCTGATGCGTCGTCGTCCCGGGCGTGGCCTGCTGCATCATTCGGACCGGGGCGTGCAGTACGCGTCCGACGCGTACCAGGCGTTGCTCGCCGAGCACGGGATCGCGTGCAGCATGAGCCGGCGGGGCAACTGCTACGACAACGCGGTGATGGAAAGCTTCTTCGGCACACTCAAGACGGAACTGGTGCATCATGAACATTACGCGACAAGGCCCGAGGCGCAGGCATCAATCTTCGAGTACATCGAGGTGTTTTATAATCGCCAAAGGCTGCACAGCACGTTAGGCTATCAGAGCCCCGAAGCGTTCGAGGCCGGCCTGAATTAACACCACCCCGTGTCCACCATTCGTGGGGAAGGTCAGAACGTTATTGATTGGTATACCCAATCAACCCGGCCCTCATCCCGGCCTTCTCCCGGGGGGAGAAGGTGTTAGTTATTGTGCTTTCTCTCACGTGTTTAAGTCTGATAGTCTGGAGACCTTCGGTCGTTTGTTTCGGCGGGGTCGGGAGACCCGCGCCGAGCGCTGCGCTCTTCCCCCCTCTCCCCTTGGGAGAGGGTTGGGGTGAGGGCCAAGTGGTTTTATGCGAACTTTATTGATTGGTACACCTAATCAATCCGGCCCTCATCCCGGCCTTCTCCCGGGGGGAGAAGGTGTTAGTTAACTTGCTTCTCCCACGTGTTGATATCAAGTGAGATTGGGAGATCCACGCTGAGCGCGGATAAACAATCACAAATACAAAACCCGCAACGCCACCGCGTTTTCATATAGCCCGACCATCCTGGTCGGGACTTCATCGCTATTGTAAGGGCGCGACCAATGGTCGCGGCTATACATTGAAGCCGACCGCTTATCTCACACTGCGCCAAAGTGCAGAATTTATATGCCTCTTCGCCGGCAGATCAATGTTGTAGCGCCGAACAGAAGCAATCCCGCGGTGGCTGGCTCGGGGATGTTGGTCAGAGCGTCCGGGGGTGTGCCGTTGTTCCAGTTGTTCAGGACGATGTCCAGGTCGTCGAGGCCGACGTAGTTGTCGCCGGACGGATCGGACGGGTGGTCGTCGCGGACGAAGCTGTTCCAGTTGTTGAGGATGATGTCCAGGTCGTCGAGTCCGACGAAGCCGTCGTTGTTGAGGTCGCCGGGGATATCGTCGGCGATGGCGATGGTTAATATGCCGGCGTTGAGAAGGTTGGCGGTGTTCCAGACGAGGCCCGGGCTGAGAGTCGGCAGGTCCAGCACATCAAACGCACCGGTGAGTGTGGTGAAGTCAAGCAGGTCGTAGGCGTCACCGAATTGTGGGGCGGTAGCGTCGGCGGCGAGCGTGATGCGGAGCGTGCCGTCGGCGGCGAAGTTGCCGTTGACGTCGATGGTGCTCAGGTCGCTCGTGTCGGTGATCTCCAAGGCAAGCGTTGCGGCGGGATTGATATTGAAACTTGCGACGTTGTTGATCGAAGCGTCGGAAGTCAAGGCGAGCGTGCCGGCTTCGATGGCGGTGATCCCGGTGTAGGTTTGTGTGGCGGTGAGTGTGAGTGCGCCGTCGCCGCGTTTGATCAGGCCGCCATCGGGTGTTGAACCGAGCGAGCTGTCGTGGATCAACGGCTGTGCGATGGTGATGTCGAAGGATTGCGTGTCGATCACCGCGCCGCCGAACTGGACGTTGGCTTGTGAGAGCCCTTGCATGAATGTGCCGGTGCCGGCGGTAGCGCGGAGAGTGCCGCCGTTGAAGTTGAAGGTTGCGGTACCGGAGCCGCGTTCGATTGCTGGAGCGGAGAGCGTACCGCTGTTGAGGATGATGGTGCCGCTACCGCTGGATGAATCGCCGAGGCGTACGGGGCCGGCTGCGTTGACTACAGCGGAACGGGAGAGCGCGAGTGTGCCTTGGCCTTGCTGGCCGACGAATAATCCACCGCCGGCGTCGGTCTGGTTCAATGAGCCGTCGCTGATGTTCCAGTCACCGATCGAGCCGGAGTATCGGCCGATCGATACGGATGCGTTGGCGTTGAACGTGCCGCCGGTTTGACTGACTGCGCCTTCACCCCGTCCGCCGACGAAGACGTTTGTGTTTGCGTGGACGGAACCGCCGCTGAGGTTGTAGACGCCATCCGCATCATCTGAATTACGTCCGCCGATGACGAACGAGCCGTCGGAAGGGCGGTTGACGGTGAGTGTGCCGCCTGAGTGGTTGACCGTGCCGTAGGCGGGTGTGTCGGAGAAGTAACCGGAACCGACGTAGAAGCCGCCGTTGGTGGTGACGGTGATGCTAGCCTGGCCGGAGAGGTTGAGCGTGCCGGTGGCGGAACGTGTGCCTTGCCCGGAGTCGCCGATGTTCAGGTCGCCGTTTGCGGTGAAGCTGCCTGCGCCTTGGACGTTCAGGGTGCCGACTTCGGTACGGATGTAGCCGATGCTGGTGTATGAGTTGGCGGTGACGGCGCCGGTGACGGTCAGTTCACCATTGCGGACAAAGACGGAGCCTGCGAAGTTGTTTGTGCCGTCGAGGACGAGTTCACCGCCGCCGTACTTTGTGAGTCTGGGTGCGGTGACATCGCCGCTGAGGGTAAGTGATGCGAAAGCGGAGGAGATGTTGACGCCGAGGTTGTCCTGAGCTGCGATGGGCGCGGCGATGGTGTGATGGCCGGTTGCGACGTTGAGCGTGGGCAACTCGCCGTTGATGTCGCTGAGCGTGATGGTGGGGCCGGCGTTTGAGCCGATGGTGTATGAGCCGGTGTCCCTGAAGTTGATCGTGCCGAGCGTTCGGTTGCTGGCGAGCGAGACGTTGTATTGGCCGGCGGAATTGGAAGTGAAGTTGGCGATGTGCCCCGCGCCATCGGGGACGGCGGCGTCGGTCCAGTTGGAAGCTTGGGACCAGTCGCTGTTAGCGGAACCTGTCCAGTTGGGGTTGACGGCGGCGGCGCTGGGCCAATCGTCGTTGGTCCAGTAGAGGTTGCGCAGGGCGAACTGAGGCAGGCCGGTCATGTCGCCGGTCCAGTACTGGTCGGCGTCGTAGTAGTGGTAGCTGAACATGTCCTGGCCGTTGAGGTTGGCGAAGCTGAAGTGGCCCGGGCCGACCTTTTGGCCGTCGTCGTCGAGGAAGAGCGTGCCGCCGTCGTTGAGCATGTCGACGCCGTTTTTATCAAGGAACGGGCCGGTGGGGCTTGTGCTTCTGCCGACGCGGATGTTGTAGGTGCTGTTGTCACCGCTGCAGCAGCCGCCCCAGTTGACGAACATGTAGTAGTAGCCGTTGCGCTGCATCATGGCGGCGCCTTCGATCTCAGGCGTCGGGCTGGGTGCGGCGACGTTGACGCCGGGCGATGAATCGAGCGGATCGCCGGTGAGTGGATCAAGTTCCTTGACGTAGATACCGTTGTTGAACGAACCCCATGTCATCCAGAGTTTGCCGGTGTTTTGATCGAGCATGAGTGATGGATCGATCGCGTTGTATGGCGAGCTGTGGTTTGAGCCGAGGACGATGCCGTGGTCTGTCCAGCCGTAGTTTGGCGCATCAGGATCGAGCGTGGGGCTTGTGGCGTGCCCCATCGCCGAGAGCTTGGTGCCCCAGACGGAAGCGGAATAGTAAAGGTGGAACTGGCCGTTGAGGTAGATGATATCCGGCGCCCAAAGCGAACTGCCCGAATACCCCGGAACGGCTGAATAGATCCATGAGGGGATGGTATCGAAGACGGAGGGTTCGTAAGTCCAGTTGATGAGGTCGGCGGAAGAGCGCACGCCGACGTAGTCACCGGTGTTGTAGCTGTAATACCTGCCGTTGTCATAGATGACGGTGGAGGGGTCGTGTGCGACGAGGTCGCCTGTGAGTTGTGCGCGGGCGGTTGTCGAATAAAAGGAGACGACGCAAGAGAAAACGACGGCGATGGTGGTGCTGACACACGTTGTCTTAAGAAGATATACTTGCTTTTTCATCTGAACATCTTCATCAGGTTGTTGTAGCCCCGAATGACAGCGTATGTGATACGGTTGAGGTTATTGCACTCATCATTTGCGTGACTTTAGCCGGTAACATCACAGTTTCCATATGTCGCCCCGGCTATGCCGTTTCAAACAGAATGTAAACACACGAGCCCCGGTTAAGGGGCCCGTGTGGTTGAGAGGTTGAGAATTAACCACGACGCTTCAGAAGCGCCATGCCGCCCAGGCCCAGCAGCGCGAGGCTGGCGGGCTCGGGGATTGCGGCGTTGGAACTCGGCGGTGTTCCGTTGTTCCAGTTGACCAGGACGAAGTCAAGGTCGTCGAGGCCTACGAAGCCATCGCCCGACGGATCGCCTTGCAGCCAGTCGCCTGCGGTGACGTTCTGGTTCCAGCGCGTCAGGATGATGTCCAGGTCAGCCAGGCCGACGAACCCGTCGCCGTTGAGGTCGCCATCGAGTACACCGCCTGCGATGACCTCGATGATGCCGGAGACCAGCAGGTTGCTGGTGTCCCAGCTCAGACCTGCATCGAGCGCCGGCAGGTTGAGCGTGGCGAACGAACCGGTAGCGGAGGCGAAGTTGAGGATATCGAACGCATCGCCTTCAGCCAGCGCCGAGATCGAAGCGTCGAGTGTAACATCGAGCGTGCCGCCGGCCGTCAGAGCGCCGGTGATGCTCAGCAGGTCGTTGATGCCGTCGGACGCGATGTCGAGGGACACGGTTGCGCCGGCTTCAAGCACGAGGTCGCCTTGGACCGTCAACGTTTCGCTTTCGTACGCAGCGATGTTGCCGGTCCACGGATCGACAAGCGGGTTATTCAGGAAGTCCGCGGGGTCTTCCGTGTACCAGATATTGTCGATGAGCAGGTTACTGTTTGCAGCACCGGCGGCCATGAAGCCGATCGCGTTGAGCGCGGTGCCGGGGCTGATCGGGTTGCCTTCGGTGTTGTCACCGCCACGCCAGTACGCGTTCTCAGCGAACAGAACAGGCGTGTTCGGATCGGAAGCGAGGGCAAGATAGACGTCATAACTCGGGTTGGTTTCATCATTGTCAACGATCACCCAGACGTTCGCCCATTCTTCAGTAGCCAGTGCAGACCACCAGGGCGAGACACCGTCCGCTGCGGCGATGTAGGGCGTCGCTGCGGCGTTATCGACGAACGGCATGACGGCGAAGTCTGACCATGCGTCGGTCGTGTTGATCTGATCGACGTTGGTGCTCAGGCCCATCATGAAGTCGTAGAAGTTGGCCGGCTCGGTGTAGTTGCCGGAATCGTCGGAGGGCTTGACCTGCCAGAAGAAGGCCTTGGTCTGTCCGACGGCGACGGCGGCGTTGGTGCCGGTCAGGTCGCGTTCGGCGCCACTCCATGGGGAGCCGCCGAGGGTTTGAAGCGAGTTGCCCTGGTCGGAGGCGACGATGCTGGAGAGGCCGGAGGACACCACTTCTTCGTTCCAGACGCCGCCGGTTGCGGACGTAGTGTTACCGGTCGAGTAGCTGTCGAAGTCATCGAGCAGGCCCTTGTTGGCGATGAAGGAACTCATGCCATCGAGGCCGACTTGAAGACTCGCACCACCCTGGACGGTCACGTTGTTAGCGAACGTGCCGTGACCGCTGATGGTGGTACCGCTGGCGGCAGTGATGTTGCCGGTGACGGTGTTTTCAGAATCGTTGTTGAGGGCCTGACCGCTGGCGAGTGTCAGACCCGCGCCGCCGTTCATCGCGGAGACGTCGAGTGTGCCGTTGGTCACGTTGATGGTGGAGACGGACAGTGCCGAGCCATCGGCCATAACCGTGGAACCGGCGTCACTGACGATAAGTGTGCCGGAACCGCTGACCGTGCCTGTCACGTTCAGCGCTGAGTTGGCGCCGACATTTGCGGTCATCGCGTTTGCGCCGATGAGCACGTTGTTGACAGTCGCACCGTCTGCACCCACGCCGCCGTCGACCTGGATGGTTGCGCCATTGGCGCCGACATTGATGTTACCGGTGAAGCTGACCGCCGAGGTGTCGCCGCCGCCGACACGCAGCGTGCCGCCGTTGAGCGTCATGGCGGTGCTGTTGGTCCATGTCTGGCCGTAGACACCGATGGTGGCGTTGCTGTTGGCGGTGACGGTGCCGGACAGCGAGGTGGCGGTATTGGGTACGACGCTCGCATCGCTGATGGTCATCGAACCGGTGAAGCCACTGTTGTCACCGTTGAGCACGACGGCGGAGCTGGTGACGTTGAGGTCGCCTGAGCCGCTGAGGTCGCCGTTGATCTGCAGTTCGCCGGTGGCGAGGTTTGCATTCAAGGACGAACCGGCGCCGAGGCTGACGTCGGCCACACTGTTGACGCCGTTGTTGCTGTAGGTGGCGCTGGCGCCCGCGGCGATGGTGAGGTCTGCCTTGCCTTGGACCGCGCCGTCACCGGTGAAGGTGGTTGAGCCGCTGGTGATTGCTATGCCGCTGGGGCTGACCGAAGCGGGGACGGCGACGCTGTTGGTGCCGCTGAAGCTGACACTGTCCAGGTCGTAGAAGAGGTTGTCGCTGCTGTCCCAGTTGCCGGTCGTGCCGATGTCCCAGGTGCTGTCAACCGCGCCGGTCCAGTTCATGGACTGGACCGCGGAGAACTGAACGGTGACGCTGTTAGCGCCGATGCTGACCGACGCCGAATCATCCTGACGGGTGTCAAGCTGCGTGCCTTGTTCGTTGAAGATCGCGATGTCGAAGCTGGCATTGGAGGCTGAGGAACCGGCGGTGCTGCCCGCGGTCATGATTGTGTATGGGCTGGTATCCAGCGTGTCACCGGTGAGTGTGACATTGAGCTTGAACGTCCCGCCGCCGCCGGCGTCGAGGTCGAGGTTGTTGCTGACGGCGAGCAGGTCGTTGTCGCCTGCAGCCGAACCGCTAAGGTCAAAGTTCAACGCGCCGTTGGGATTGGCTTGCGATTGATTGATACTCAGGTTGCCGCTGATGCTGAGCGTGCCCGCGCCGTCAACGCCCGGAGCGAAGACCGCATCTTCATAAGCGAAGATGGTTCCGGAGCCGACGTTGATGGTGCCGGTGCCGCTGAGTGTTTGACCGATTTCGTCACCGTTGAATGCGGTGCCGTCCGGGTCCTCGGTGACCTGCAGGCTGTAGTTGTTGAAGGAGCTGATGTCCAGCGTTGCGCCTGAGAGGACCTGGATGTCGGCGCTGCGTAGTTCGCCGGCGTTGTTGCCGTCGGACTGGACGACGAGGGTGCCGCCTTCGACGACGGTGCTGGCTTCCCAGTAGTTGTTGAGGTTGTCCGAAGCGGTGGTCACGGTCATGGTGCCTGAGCCACGCTTGATGACATGGACGTTTGCGCCGGTGCTGACGTCGACGAAGTTGCCGTCGGTATCAGTAATAGCATCTGTGATGGTGTCGACCACGAAGTCGCCGTCACCGGAGAAGACCATGAACCGGTCGTTGGGCGCTTCGCCGTCGAACGCAGAGATTGTTCCGGTCAGTGAGAGTGTGCCGCCGGTCGCGGAGGAGAATTCGTAGTAGCTGCCGTCGTCAAATTCGCTGGCGTAGATGTTGCCGGAGATGGAGCTGTTGCCGCTGCTGGCGATCTTGGCTCGCTCACCGTCAGCGTTTTCATCCAGGAACAGGAATTCGTTGCCAAGATCAACGTTATCGAGCACCAGTTGCGATTCGAATGAGAGGAACGTGCCGCTGGCCTGGGTGCCGTTGGACGTGCCGAGTGAACCGTCGCCGGTGATGGTCATCGTTGTGTCCCAAAGACGGGTAGCACCGGCGTATGTGTTGGCGGTCGTGAAGGTGACATCGGTGTAGTTGTAATTGCCCAGAGAATTACTGGCCTGGAACTCGCCGTCGCCGGAGATGGTTCCGGTGAAGGTGATGTTGGAACCATCGTTGACCGTCACATAGCTGGTGGCGTCGACGGAGATATTGTCGGCGAAGGTCATCGTACCGAAGCCTGTCGCGCCTTGCCCTGCGAACCATGTATTGTCGGTTCCCCAGAAGCGGATCTGGGCGCCGTTGATCGCGGTGATGTCGTTACCGGCGGGGATGGCGTCGGTGTTGAGGACGGCGAGGTTGGAGGCGTCGACATTCAGTCCCCCGCTGAAGGAGTTATCCGCGTCGAGGACGAGTTCACCGCTGCCGCTGATGTTGACGCCGGCGGTGCCGGCGAGTTCGGCCTTGATCCAGTGTCGACCTGTGACATCAATGCTCGCGTCGCCGGTGAGGGTCAGCGTTTGACCGGCCGACGGGACCAGGAAGTAGTCGCCCGTGTTGACGGGGTTCGTCAGGGTGAGGCTGTTAAGCAGGACGTTGGTGTCGAGGGTGATCGTGCGGTTGTCGGTGATGATGTCGCCTAAGACGGCGTCACCATTTGCGGCCGGGACGGTGCCGCCGGTCCAGTTGGCGGTATCGGTCCAGTTACCGTCGGCATCCACGGCCCATTGCGCGCTGGCGACCGATGAAAACGGGATACCGCAGATCAACGCGAGCGACATGCCCGCGATGCCGGTCAGACCGGTTTTACCTGAACATAAAGATCTCATCATGTTCTCCTCCAATAAAGTGATCAATACATCGTCGGCGATGAAGTGACTCAATCGCCGAGGTTCCGAAACTGTATTAAACGCAACTTATCTCTTCATCCCTCGCATTCTGGATGTGTCGAGTCAACGGTTAACGAGATGGCGGAGCGCCGCCGCTGCTCCAGCTGCCGGTTACGTTTGCGTCTTTGGTCTCAAATGCTTTGTTCCACTCGTAGTGCCAGAGGTCGTTGACGCTGGGCGATTCACCGTGGCCGTCTGCACAGGCTATGTTGATCGCGTCGCCGGAGTGCCGCCTGAATTCCATGCGGACCATCTTGTTTTTTGCATCAATGGAGCCATTGGTTTGGAGCCTGCCGTCACTGATGGTGGTGTAAACCAGTGTGTCCATAGGCCAGGTGTCGACGCGATTGCTGTCCGCAAAGATCGGGGTCTGCGAGGGTGAGGGGACGTGCCCGACATTCGTGCCGAAGAAGTGAATGTCCAGATCCATGCCACTCGTTCTTGCGTTATAACCGGTACCGCCTATCCCGCCTACGCCCGCAGCCACTTTATTGTGGTAGAGGAATCCGTTGAACGCGTACGAGGTGAACTTGTATTCTCCGTCATTGGCGACGGGATTCCAAAGGACAGCAGTCACAGCGGTGCCGTAGTTATGCATGCCTGTCTCAGCGTCGTAACTACTGGCCGAAATATCGGGCAGTTCGGTCTCCGGGCAGATCAAACCGGTGCTCGCTTCCCCGGTCATGGGCATGTAGTCTTCCATCGCTTCGTGGATCAGGTTGTTGTAGTCATACTTCCAGAACTCGTCTTTGCGATCGACCGACATCGCGGACCAGGCGATCGCGTGCTGGCGCGTCATGGAAAGGCATTTGGCATTTCTGGCTGAGCTGCGGGCAGCGCCCAGAGCGGGTAAGAGGATGCCGACCAGCAGCGCGATGATGCTGATCACCACCAGGAGTTCGATGAGTGTAAATCCATTACGATTGAGACGGTTTTGACGTTCCATGTTATCTCACCTTTTCTCGCTTACCGGGTAGACATTGTTGTGACCTTGAACGTGTACGTTTCGTTTCCAGGGGTCACGGTTGTTCGCTTCATCAAAAAGGGTGTTGCGTGACAGGCAGCAGACTGCCGTTGTCGATCAATGTGAAGATCAGACGTGAAGAGTTGTTGATACACACGGCTTTCTTGAACATATGCAAACGCGCCCACAACACCATACTGATATTTGCGCTGAGGTTGTTGACATTCAGCACGGGGCCGATGTCTTACTTTTTACAGGGCCATGACAAGCACACCAATTACAAGTACTCAAGTTCGAATCTCTTGCATCAAGTCCCGCTCCGACTATTAGCCATAATGACCGAAAGGCAATGATGTTACTGGCAAACCAAGACAGTAAAATGTCAGCTTCTCCAAGCGTGAAACATCAGTGAATGGGCCACCGATGTAACAGTAAATTGTATGTTTCAATTATAAGCCAAGCGATGCACAAGGCAATTGCATAATGCGTTCATTTTTAAGCCATATGCGCACATAAAGAGAGGCCTGTCCGCCGATGTGTCCGGCGGGCTGATAAAGTTGCTCAAGTCCTTTTACGCCGATAGGTTGCGGGCGTGGCGCCGACCACATCCGTGAAGGCTCTGCTGAATGTTTGAGCTGAAGTGAATCCGCAACGTTCGGCAATATCGACGATTGATAGGTCTCTTTGAGTCAGAAGCCGACGTGCCGTATCCATGCGGACGCGGTTGATTTCGTCGTGCGGTGTTCGGCCGAGAGTCTGCTTGAACTGCACCTCAAGCCAGCGGCGACCGACGGGCACGACGTGCAGTATGTCCTTAACGGTGCAGGGATCGCAAGCGTGTTCGCGGATATACCGGATGGCTTCGGCGACTTCCGGTTGATTCACCGCCACGATATCGGTGCTCTGGCGTTCGGTGATGCCGCGAGGTGGCAGGCGGATCCACTGCTCCTCTTTGTCAAGCTTTTCTTTCATCAACAAACGTTTGAGTGTCTTGGCTGCTTCATAGCCGACGCGCTTGAAGTCGCACGCGACGCTGGTGATCGGTGGCCAGGCGGATTCGCAAAGCAGCGGATCGTCATCGACGCCGACGATAGCCACACGTTCGGGGACGGGGATTTGCACGGTGAGGCATGCGCCGGCCAGGTCATGTGCCTGCATGTCGGTGACCCCCATGACGCCCAGCGGCATGGGCAGCGATTCGATCCACTCAAGCAGTTGCGGGTGGTGGTTGTGGGTCAGGCGGTTAGGCCAGGGAGGCCAGGGGAATTCGCAGGTACTGCATTCATAGCCATAAGACTTGAGGGTGGCGGAGAAGCCTTCGTATCGTCGCCGGTCGAACGCGCTGGATTCCGGGAAACCGTAATACGCAAAGTTGTTCAAGCCGCAACCGATCAGGTGTTCGGCCGCCAATGCGCCGACGGCCCGATCGTCCACCGAGACGACGGGTCGCCGATCGACGTCCAACGTGACCGGGCAATACACGACACGCTCGCATCGCGAAGCGACCAGGTCATAGACCTCGGGATTACCGGAAGCAACGATCGCGCCATCGCATCTAGGCAGCATATCGATCGCGTGGCCGGCGATCGTTTCGGTGCACAGTTCCCATTCGCGCTGAAGGTTGGCAAAACGGGTGGCGCCCAAAGTGATATCACGTCCATAGCCGGTGCTGACATCGCAGATGATGGCAACGCGGGGCGGGCGAGATTGTCGCTTGGCGGTTCTTTTTTTTGCCATAGCCGGACTCTGTTGAAGTGACAAGAGGATTGCATGAGTAGGTTGAATGTGCAAGGTTGTGACGTGGCATACGCATCAAGCGAGGTGAGTGTAAATCGTGTCGCAGTGAGTTGATCGTGCGGTGATTCGAGATGTATCCAGTCGTTGCATTTCCCGAAAAAAACAACGCAAATTACCATGGACTTTCATGCGTGTTTCAGGGATAATGGTGTGCGATCATCCGGGATTGTGACATACTTCCAGCACGTGAACGCATGTAGCGCAGGCTGACAAGTGACGTATGGCAAGTATCGCACATGCGGCGGGCGATGCGCCGTGAGGGTTGGCGGGTGATGTATAAATATCTGATATTAATATATTTAGTATTTTTAATGGGCGCGTGGCAAGCGTCGGAGAGCGGGCAGATGATGTGGGCTGAACCTGGGCAAAGGCATCGAATAATGGAAGCGGACGGGGGGCACGGTTTCCAGGTTGAGGCGCTTGAGCCGCGCTGGTTACTGTGTGCTGCGGATGCAACGCAGGCGTTTCATGTGGCGGCTGCGGGTGTAGCTCAGACCGAGGTGGTTGTGCCCGCAGTGAGTGTATTGGATGCCGATTCGTTTGAGCCGGTTACTTCGGTGCAGTCTGATCTGATGCTGAGCGAGGCGGACTTTGACCGGATGCGCGCCAAGATCAACGCGGGCGAAGACCCGTGGCTGACGAGCTGGAACTGGCTGATCGGTGATGGGTATTCGCAGCTTGGTTCAAACCCTCGACCGCTCGAGACGGTGATCCGCGGGGGGGATGGGCAGAACTTCAATCAGTTGGTTATCGATATTCAGCGGACGTATCAGCTTGCGCTTCGTTGGAAGATTTCCGGCGACACGGCATATGCGGAGGAGGCTGTTCGTTATCTGAACGCCTGGTCGAGCACCAATACCGAACTCACCGGCAATTCGGATCGGTTTCTTGCATCAGGGCTGTATGCCTTTGACTGGGCGCAGGCTGCGAGCATCATGAAGAGCTATTCCGGCTGGGACGCGGCGGAGGTTACGCAGTTTGAGAATTACCTTGTGAATGTGTTTTACCCGTTGCAACACGATTTTCTCGTGAACCACAACGGGGCGCGCATCACCAACTACTGGGCGAACTGGGACCTGGCGAATATCCAGGGCATGATGGCGGTGGGCATCTTTTCCAATCGAGCGGACATCTACAACGAGGCGGTTGATTATCTTTACCACGGCGGGGGAAACGGCGCGCTGGATAAGGCGTTCTACTACCGCCATGCCGGGAACCTGTACCAGTGGCAGGAATCGGGACGCGACCAGGGGCACACGATCCTGGGCATGGCGTTGTTCGGGCACATCGCGCAGATGGCGTGGAACCAGGGTCAGGATTTGTTTGCCTACAACAATTATCAGTTCCTCGCGGCTGCGGAGTATGTCGCCAAGTACAACCTGGGATTCGATGTGCCTTACGAGACTTACATCTGGGGTAAAGGGCAAGGCGCGTTAGGAGCTTGGCCTTACGATATTCAATCCGAGGTCGGCAGTTATGCGCGGGGTCATAGCGGGACGGCGTATGCGTTGATCGTGTCACATTACGTGCAGCGGCTTGGGATGGATGCACCCTATTCGCTGCAGCGTGTTGCGAGTTTGGGGATCGAGGGGCGGAACAACGGCGATGATATGGGCTGGGGTACGCTGACATATACGCTGGATGGGTTTGCGACCGCGCAGCCGCCGCGAGGCCTGACTGCTACTGAGAAAGGTCGAGGGAATATTCGACTGGATTGGTTCGGCGGGGCGAATGTCGATAGCTACAACCTCTATCGATCTACGAGTGAGACCGGCACGTATACGCTGATTGCCTCGGGTATAGACGACCTGCTGACCTACACCGATTACGACCTTGCACCCGGCACGTATTACTACAAAGTGACCGGCGTCGCAGGCGGAACGGAGACTGCGGAAACGAACATCGTCAGTGCTACGGCGACGGCGTTGCTGGATACGCAGCTTTCGTTTGATGAGAACACGGGCACGACCGCAGGTGACTCGACCGGCAACGGGAATGCCGGCACGCTCGAAAACGGCGCGGCGTGGACGACAGGCAAATCAGGCAGCGCGGTGTTGCTTGATGGGATTGATGACTACGTCAGTTTGCCTGAAGGGATCGTGGCTGACTTTGACGATTTTACGATCGCCACGTGGGTATATCTTGATGCGGCGGATACATGGTCTCGCATCTTCGACTTCGGCGATGATCGCGGCCGATATATGTTCCTTACGCCTCGCAACGGCGACGGCGTCGTGCAATTCACGACCAGCACGATCTACGGCTATAACAATCAATCCATTACAGGGTCGGCGTCGCTACCGACGGATCAATGGGTGCATGTCGCGGTGGCGCTGGAAGATAACGTTGGTCGTTTGTATATCAATGGTTTTCTTGTTGCGGCTAACACCAACATGTCTTTCCCGCCGGCTCAGATCCGATCCACGCCGCGTAACTGGATCGGACGATCTCAGTATTCAAATGATGCGTATCTCGACGGCAATGTCGATGACTTTCGTATCTATGAAGGTGCTATGACCACGGCGGAACTCTACACGCTGGCGACCGGACAAACAGCGCCGGTGGTTTCGGCAGCGCCGCAGACATTGACGGCGACGGCGATTGCCGGCGGGCAGGTTGAGCTGGTCTGGTCAGAGGTAGAGCGCATCCAGGGATACACGGTGAAGCGAGCGACGACCAACGGCGGGCCTTACACCGTGATCGCGACACGGCTGACCGGTACGAGCTTTACCGATACGAACCTTACTCCGGGCGTGGAATACTTCTACGTTGTGGCGGCGGATAACTACGGCGGCGAGAGCGCACATTCGCCGGAGGCTTCGGCCGTGGCGCTGCCTGAGATGCCTGCTGCGCCGGGCGATCTGCGTGCGGTGCCGACGTCATCTGCTGACGTGCTTCTATCGTGGGCTTCAGCGAGCAACGCAGACAGCTACAGCATTAAGCGTTCGACGAGTAGTGATGGGATATTCACGACGATAGCCAGTGGTGTTACTTCGCTGAACTATACGGATGAGAGCGCGGTTGCCGGGCAGACTTATTACTACAGCGCCAGTGCGGTGAATGCGGCCGGGGAAAGCACGGATACGGAGTCTACCTTTGCCACGCCTTCAGACATCCTGTTGAATCTTAAACTTGATGAAACGACGGGCACGGCTGTGAGTGATTCAAGCGGCAATGATTTTTCCGGCACGCTGGTAAACGGGCCCGTATGGGAGGCAGGCCGAAGCGGCAACGCGGTTGCGTTTGATGGCAGCGATGATTACGTCAGCTTGAGTAGCGGCATCGTCAGCGGGTTGACCACAGCGACCTTCAGCGCGTGGATCAATATCGATGCTTACGCCACATGGCAACGCGTCTTCGACTTCGGGACGGGGACAGACAACTACATGTTCCTGGCGACGCAATACACCGGCACATCACCAAACAATCAGAAGCTGCGTTTTGCGATCCGTACGCCAAGTGTCGGCGAGCAGGGGATCCAAAGCTCCGTAGCAATTCCAACGGGTGTTTGGACACACGTTGCAGTCGTACTCAACGGCAGTACCGGGACGTTGTATGTCAACGGCGAACAGGTCGGTCAGAACACGAACATGACGCTCGATCCGAGCGTGCTGGGCAATACGACACAGAACTACCTCGGCAAGTCTCAATGGAATGATCCGTACTTTGTCGGCAAGATCGACGACTTCCGCATCTACACACGGGCGCTAACCAGCAGTGAAGTTGCAGCGATGATGAGCCTGGCCGGCGACCTGGACGGGGATGGCTATGTCGGATTGGCGGACCTGGACCTTGTCCTTGGTCGCTGGAATAACTACGTGCGCGAGGGGACGGCGGCAGACCCATCGGGTGACGGTTTTGTCGGGCTGGACGATCTGGATATCGTGCTTAGCAACTGGAACGCTGGCACGCCGCCGATGGCTGGACAGCAAGAGCAAATGGTGCAATCAGTGCAAAGCGCTTCGGGTGAAGTAACGCAGGCGCAAGAGGCACAAGTTGCTGAAGCTGATTCGGCAGGTCAAACAGTACCGATCTCTGAACGGAAGCCAACCGACACTGATGCACATGGCGTGTTGTGGCACGAGATGCATAATCGACGGACACCTATCGTGCGAAATGGCCGCGGAGAAGTTCACACACTCGACATACTTTCAAGATCGGATGAATCCGACCTGCTCGGGTTGTGGGAAGACGGGGTGTGATTTTTCTTCAGCGTCATCAATACCCAGACGATGCCGATCGCGCCGACGATGAGGTCGGTCGCCAGGCGGCCGATGAATACACCGTTGATACCGCCCAGATACGCGCCCAGGTAAGACAGAGGAACCAGGAAGATCAGCACGCGGATCGCGTTGAGGCATGTTGAGGCCATGGGTTTATGCATGCCGGTGAGGAAGAACGTGCAGTAGCGATGCACTTCCATCATGCCGTAGCCGAAGGCGACGATCCGGATGTAGGTCACGAGCACCTCGGTGACTTTCGGGTCTTCGGTGAATGCGGCCGCGAGCCAGGGGGCGGTGATGTAGAACAAGCAGGTGATGAATCCGCCGTAACCGAGCGCGAAAAGCGTGCTGACTTTATGAGCGTGGCGCAATCGGTCTATGCGCTCTGCGCCGAAGTTCTGACTCACGAAGGGCGTCAGTGAAATGCCCAACGCCATCGGAACCATGAACGCGAACATTTCCAAGCGTCCTGCCGCACCGGTCGCTGCGACGGCTTCATTGCCGAACGAACTGAGTATCTTGGTGATCACCGATGCGGAGATCGGCATGAGGATCATGCTCAGGAAGCCGGGGATCGCAAACTCGCTGATGCGGCGCATCACGGCCAGGCTACCGGATAAGGCAACCGAGGCGTGTGTCAGCAGGTGATGCTTACGGATCAGCAGGTGCATGAGCCAGGCGATCGGCAGGGCCTGAGCGATGACGGTGGCAAGCGCTGCGCCCTGGATGCCCATCGCGGGGATGCCGAGGAATCCGAAGATGAAGATCGGGTCGAGGATGACGTTCAAGAGGGTGCCCATGACGATGAGCCGGCTTACCGCGCGTGAATCTCCGACGGCGATCAGCGTGCCATGCGCCAGCATCGGTATCGTCATGAAGACGGTACCCACGTACCAGGTGCGCATGTAGTCGCCGATTAATGGCAGCGTCTGTTCATCAGCACCCAGCAGGCGGAAGACAGGATCGATGAGCAGGTATCCGAGGATGGACAAGAGTACCGTCACGACCAGGCCCATGATCATGCCCTGGCCGACGAATCGTTCGGCTTCATGATGGTTCTTGCGTCCCATCGCGTGGGCTGCCAGTGTTGTGACGCCCGAGCCGATGCCTCTACCCACGCATGTGATCAACATCACCACGGGGAAAGTGAATCCCATCGCCGCCAACGGGAGCGTTCCGAGGCGAGAGACGAACCAGGTGTCGGTCAGGTTGTAGGCGTTCATCGCGAACGTGCCGGCGAGCATGGGCACAGCCATCGAGAACAGCGTTCTGATCACGCCTTTCTGGACCAGTGCATCCATTAACGGTTACTCGCGGCTTGTGCTTGTGTTTGATTTAGATTCATGATGCTTCATGTGCCTGGGGTGTCGGCTGCTGATCGGGTAATGCTAACGGTGCGGTGATTTTTTGGATGAATTGCCTGGTGTCATCCAGGACAACGTAGAACGCCGGGACGATGACCAGGAGGATCGCGGTTGAGAAGAGGATGCCGAACCCAAGCGAGATCGCCATGGGGATGACGAACTGAGCCTGTGTGGAGGTCTCGAAGATCATGGGCGCGAGGCCGCCGAAAGTGGTCAGCGTGGTCAGCAGGATCGGCCTGAACCGGCGGACGCCTGCCATGGTGATCGCGTCGTAAGCCGACAGGTCTTGTTCATCGCGCAATCGGTTTGCGTATTCGATCATAACCAGCGAGTCATTCAACACGACGCCGGACAGTGCGACGATACCCATGATGCTGTTGATGGACAGGCTTTGTCCCATGATCAGGTGGCCGACGACCGCGCCGACGATGCCGAATGGCACAGCCATCATGACGATGATCGGCTGGATATAACTCTTAAAGGGAATAGCCAGCAGGATGTACAGGCCCATCATCGCGAGGGCGAATCCGCCGACCAGGGCGCTGAGGTCATCGGAGATTTCAGCCTGGTGCCCTTCGTAGCCGTAAGACAGGCCGGGGTAGTCCAGGGCAAGCTGTGGCAGTATCTCCGTGTTAAGCAGTTCCTGAATCTGCGTTGTCTGACTGATCGGCTCTACATCAGCGGTAACTTCGACGACACGCTGGCCGTCGCGGTGCGAGATACTTGTATAAGCTCGGCTACGTTCAACCGTCGCGACTTCCATCAGCGGGACTTCACCGCCGGCGGGTGTTTGCACAATCATCTGTTCGAGGTCGTACATGCTGGCTCGTTCATCCTCAGGCCTGCGGACGCGTACCGTGATTTCGTTGCGTTCACGTAGTTGTCGGAATGCTTCGCCGCCTTGGAAGGCATAACGGACCTGTTGCGCGATGTCTTGCGCGGTCAGGCCGAGGCTTTCACCTTGCGGTGTGATCTTGAAGCTGAGCTGCTCCTTGCCGGGGGTGTGCCCGTCATCGACATCGCGCGTCGTGCTGATTTCTTCGAGGCGCTCAGCCAGCGCGGTGCTGGCGCGTTCGAGGGTATTGATGTCACGGTGGCTCAATTCGATGGTCAACGCTGCGCCGGAGCCCGGTCCGCCACGGTCTGACTCGAACGAACTGGATTCGACGCCTGCCAGCGGTCCGGTCATATCACGCCAGAGGCTGGTGAACTGACTCGTCGTGATCGGTCGGCTATCGGCATCGGTCAGGAAGTAGGAAACGGTTACGGTGTTGTCGTTGATCCTTGCGGACACACCTTCGGACAGTGTTTCGCCGCCGTTTTCATCGACGACGGATTTGCCCGAAACGAGCAAGCGATCGCGGATATCACGGGCGAAGCTCATCGGGCTGCCGGGAGGAAGCGTAACCGTGACCTGTGATTCATCTGCTTCGATGCGCGGCATGAAGATAAAGCCCATGCGGCCGGAAGCGACCAGTCCGAGCGTCAATATCAGAATGCTTAAGCCCACCGCGATGGTGACGTGTCGTTGAGAAAGACATGCACGCAGCAGTGGGGCGTACAGGTTTTTGATGGACCTTGACAGGAACTGGCTGAAGGCTTGCTGCTTGGTATGCAGGTAGCCGCCGAATCGTGTTCGTGATCCGGGCTTGGAGTGTGCAAGGTGGGCCGGGAGGATGAAGAGGCCTTCAACGAGTGAGATCATGAAGACGGTGCAGACGACCAGCGGGATCGTCATAAAGATTTTGCCGATCACGCCCGGCACGAACATCAAGGGCAGGAACGCAATAACGTTCGTGAGTACAGCGATCGTTACGGGCATGGCGATGTCCTGCACACCACGGATGGCCGCTTCGATCGCGTTCATGCCTTCCTGGCGATATTCGTAGATATTTTCGCCGACAACGATGGCGTCATCGACCACGATGCCCAGCGCGATGATGAAGGCAAACGTGGAGATCATGTTGATCGAGACATCAAATCCCGGCAGGATCAGCAGGCCGCCCAGGAACGAGATCGGGATACCCATCGTTACCCAGAAGGCGAGTTTGAATTCAAGGAACGCGCTGAGCAGAATCAGGACAAGGACCAGGCCCAGGAAGGCGTTTTTCAGTAGCAGCTCCAACCGTTGGCGGTAGATCTCGGATTGGTCCCTGCGGACTTCCCAGTGGATGCCGGGAGGCAATTCTGAATCGACTTCCGCCAGCGTAGCCATGGCGGCGTCCGAGACATCGATCGGTGTTTCATTACCGATTCGGAAGACCTCGACGCTGATCGATGGTTGGCCGTTGAATAGTGTTTCGTGGTTGGTGTCCTCGAACGCCTCCTTGATCGTCGCGATATCTTCGAGCATCAACTGCCCGCCGTCGGGCGTTGTGACAATCGGGATCTGGCGGAATTCTTCGGCCCAGTCACGGCGTTCATCCACACGCAGGAGTATCTGGCCGCTGCTTGTTTCGAGCTTGCCGCCGGGGACTTCCACTGCAGAATTGCGGATTTTCTGTGCGACAGTGTCGATCGTCAGGCCGTATCGGCGTAGTGTTTCCTGATCGATCTCGACGTGGATTTCAAGATCGCGTTCGTTACTCAGTTCGACCATGCTGATGCCGCTGTTTTCAGCGAGGCGGTCGCGGATGTATTCGGCCGCGGTTCGCAGGACGTGCTCATCGACGTCGCCGTAGACCAGTAGATCCAGCACGCCGCGGCGCATCTCGCTGAGTGAGACTTCGGGCTGCTCCGCATCGTCCGGGAAAGTAGTAATGCGTGAAACCGCTGCTTCGACATCCTGATAGACAAGCTGACGGTCAGCCGAGGTGAGTATCTCAATTGTGACGCGGCCGCTGCCTTCCGCTGCTGTAGCGGTGACTTCCTTGATCCCTTCCAAACCGCGCACGGCTTCTTCGACCGCCAGGACGATACCTTCTTCGACATCCTCCGGGCTCGCACCGGGATAGGAAACGGAGACGCTGATCGTATCGGTTGAGAATTCCGGGAAGACTTCCTGCTTGATCTGCGTCGACATATACAACCCGCCGACGACCAGCGCGATCATGAGCAGGTTTGCCATGACACTGTTGCGGACCATCCAGGATAGAGGGCCGCGGGATGCGCGTTCACTTAGATGCAGGTCTTTCATGATGCGCTCCTGTCAGTGGTCGCCTGCGAGGCGATGCCGTCATCTGTGGGTGCATCCTGTTCGGAAAGCCGGCTCTCTGTACGCAGCGGCATGCCTTCGACGGGCATGGACAGGTTCGTTGTCACGACCTGTTCGCCTTCGCGCACACCCTTACTGACGAACACGGAATCGCTGGTTCGATAGAGCACCTCGACATCGCGGATTTCAAGCTGGTTCTGGTTGTTCATGATCCAGACCTGGTTGCCGTTGTGTACGACCTGACGTGACAGCGGGATGACCTGTTCGGCGGTATGGCCGAGGATCTCGGCGCGGATGTAGGAGCCGATCAATAGTTGCGGCAGGCTGTTGTTGGCTTCAAGGGATAGCGGGTCATCGATCGCGATGAGCAGGCGAGCCATGCGTCCTTGTTCATCCACAGAAGGCAATCGACGCAGGACGTAGCCTTCGCGGCAAGCATTCACGCCCCATGCGGTGTTGTTATAAACCTTGACCGCAGATCCTTTTTCATCAGACTGGGTTGGGACCTTGATCCAGCGGAGTTGGTTTTCCGGCAGAGACAGCTCTATCCAGAACTGTTGCGTGCCGACCAGGCTGACTAATGATGTGCTGGTCGATACGGTGTCGCCGAGGTCGATGTGTTTCTCTTCGATGATGGCATTGAACGGGCTTTGGACGGTTGTCCGTTCAAGATCGAGCTGGGCCTGTTCGAGCTGCGCCTCGGCGGCGGCTTGGGACGCCTTGGCGGATTCGATGGCGGCTTCGGCTGCATCGACTGCGGCGCGGGCGGATTCGAGTTGAGGTTTACGCAGGACCAGGTCACGCTGCGCATCGGTGATGTTCGACCCGATCAGTTCGTATTCCTGCTTGGCGATAGCCTGGCTGCCTTCTTCGACTTTCAGGTCTCGCTTGGCATCGATCAACTGTTGCTTTGCGGATATGACGTTGGCTTGTGCGATCCGCAGGTCGCTTTTGCGTTGAGCTAAAGCAAGCTCATAGTCCTGCTCTTCGATGCGTACCAGGTTGTCACCTTCCGTGAAGTAGCTGCCGGGAACCAGCATGGGGCTGATCCAATCGATCGGGCCGGCGACACGGGCTTTCAGGTTCGTGCTTTGGGCGGGGATGACGGTGCCCATGGCTTCGATGGTGACCGCTTCGTTGGTGCTTTTGGCGGTCATGGTTTCAACAAGCCAGGTCTGCTGGGCGCGCGGCGCGCGTGGGACAGTGGGCTTGGTGACAAACATGATCACGACAACCGAAAGGGCGGCCGCGAGGATCACGATAGGCAAGAAAACCTTGAAAATAAGGGCGAACAGGATGCCACCACGTTTTTGTTTTGCTGCAATGGTATCTGTGGACATGCTTCGCTCCACGGGTTAATGCTTTGTGGTGTTGGAGGGTTGTTCGACCGAGGCAAGCGGTTCCGGTTCTCCCAGCGAAAGCGGGCCCGCCAAGGCTCGGTATAACTCGATGCGGTACGACAATAGATTCAGTTGTGCGGTCAGCACGCTTCGCTGCAGCGATTGCAGCGAAGTGATCGCTTCGAGCACATTGATGTATTCGGTTTGCCCGTTGAGGTATCGGGCGCGTGTGCGCTCGACAACGGATGTTGCTGTTAGGATCTGCTTGTTGAGGCTGTCGAGGTAGCGCTGCTGATACTGTTCAGAGGTCAGTGCGTCTTCAACATCCTGCAAGGCGGTGAGGATCGTCTGGCTGTAGCTGTTCAGGGCTTCATCACGGACCGCGCGTGTGCGATCGACCTCGGCTTTGCGTTCGCCACCATCAAACAGCGGCTGGCTCGCATTGGCGGCGAGGTTCAGCAGCCAGTTGCTGAACAGGTCTCGTGCTTTGCTGCCGCTGGTTTGCAGGTCGGCGCTGAGGCTGATGCGTGGGTATTGGTTTGCTATCGCAGAGGCGAGGCGTTTGTCGGCTGCATTGACAGATAAGTAAGCGGACAAGACATCCGGGCGTCTTTGGATAAGCTCGGCCGGCACACCGGTTTCAGGTAACGGCGGCAACTCCGCCAGCACAGGATCTTCCTGATCAATCACATGTGTCGGGGCCTGTCCAATGAGCACTGCCAGTTGATGGCGCAACACCTCGGCTTGTCTCTGTGCCAGGACCAACTCGCCTTGGGCGGACTCGACTAGCTGCTGCTGACGAAGTACATCAGAAGCGGGGGAGACGCCCCGGCGGAACCGGGCATCGATCAGTTCAAGCAGTTGCTTGTTGGTTTGGGTTTGTTCGTTGATGATCCGTATCTGCGCTTCCTGCTCGGCAAGCTCGTACCAGGTGTTTGCGATCGAGGCGGCCAAAGAGATCGCGGCCGTTTGCAGGTCTTGCTCGGAAGCCTGAACATCGTAGTCTGCTGCTTCAGCTGCGGAGTTGAGGCGTCCCCACAAGTCCAGTTCGTAGTTAACTGCAAGGCCGAGCATTAATGTCTGCGATCGAGACCTGTTCGAGTCTGTTTCTTGACGTAACTGGCTGGCGCCGGCTTCGCCATCAACCGTCGGCAGAAGCGCTGCGCCTTGCTGGCGTGCCACGGCTTGAGCCTGCGCCAGGCGGTTCCATGCGGTGCGCAGGTCGAAGTTGCGTTCGAATGCCTGTTCGATCAGGGCGTCAAGGCCTGGATCATCCAAGCTGGTCCACCACTGTTGCTGCAGTGGTGTTTGGCCGATCGCGGAGAACGTCGCGGGGATGATGGTCGGTGGTGAGACTTCATGCGTGGTGGTGCAGCCAGAGATACTCATCGCACCAAGTGCTGCAGCAAGGGCAAGGCTTAATCGAAGTTTCGATTGGTGCATTACGCTTTACTCCGAGAGTTGCTATCCCCACTATCAGTGTTACTTTCGATACGCTCGCGGATCTGTCGTATGCCTGCCAGGGCATAAGCTGTAAAGTGGTCGGCGACGGGCTCGAGCATGTCCTCGTCGATCACGGGGGCGAGGCCTTTGTGCTTGGTCGCGTGCTTGTGGTGTTTGAAGTGCAGCCACGGGGAGACCACGCATAACTCGCAGAGCTGTATATCCATATCGGTCGCTTTGGGGCCGAGTAATTCAGCGAGGATGTTTTGTGTTGCTTTTCGCAATGGGCCGATGGTGTCTTCGATGACCTGGTGCAGCAGGCCGGTTGGGTTAGCCATTTCGTTTCGCATGATGCGGAACTCGATGGCGTCGCCGTGCATGGCCCGTTGCAGACCGGAATGGATTCGGCCACGCAGGCGCTGCTCCGGCGGCCTGTCTTCTGACACACCACCATCGGGCGGGATCTGTTCTGTGATCCGTTCGTGGGCGTGCCGCCAGGCTTCCTGGTAGAGCTTTTCCTTGCTCCCGAAGTGGTAGTTCACCGCGGCTTTATTAGCTTCGGCATTGCCGGTGATTTCCGAAATACTGACCCCTGCATATCCCTTCTCAGCGAACAGCTCGGAAGCAACCTGTAACAGCCGCTCGCGTGTACCTGTGGTGTGTGATTGTTGCGTCATGGCGATTCTCCGGATCAGCCCGGGCTCCAGTTTTAAACGATCGTTTAAAACATATTATTGAAACGAACGTTTAGCAAGTTTATTGCCCGGTTGTGGAAGTAAAATGGAATGTGGGCGATGTTGAAATTAAACTAATAAATTAATATTTAACAATAAAATACATTAACACGCGGTGGTTCTGCCATCCTTCGCTATCCCCAGCGTGCCATATTCTGCGTGGACAGTAGCAGACGCTACCATAGGCATATGACCAGCCATGCAAACAGTCCAACCACCGAGCCCTGCGATGCGCAGGTGATGTCCAGTGCGTCGCTGATGATCAAGCCGGTCGGTGCGGCCTGTAACCTGGATTGTGCTTATTGCTACTACCTGGATGTGGCTGACCGTATCTATGACGGCAAGACACACAAGATGAGCATGCAGACACTCGAAAAGACGCTGCGGGATTACATTGCGGCGGCGCCGGATCAGGCAACGATCTGCTGGCAGGGCGGTGAACCGACGCTGGCCGGGCTTCCGTTTTTCGAAAAAGCGGTCGAGATTCAGAAGGATGCCCAGCGCGACGGCCAGGAAGTGGTTCACGCCCTACAGACAAACGGCACGCTGCTGGATGACGATTGGTGTCGGTTCTTCAAGCGAGAGGCTTTTCTCATCGGGATCAGCATTGATGGCGGGCCGCCGCTGCATGATAAGCACCGCTATGACAAGGACGGAAGCAAGACGCACGCCAAGGTGATGCGCGGCTTGAAGCTGCTGCGCAAGCACAACGTTGAGCACAACATCCTTTGTGTGCTACATCGGGAGAACGTCAAGTACCCCACGCACTTGTTTGAGTACCTGATCGGGCTCGGTGAAACCTGGCTGCAATTCATCCCGGCGATCGAGTGGGAAACGGACGAAGCGACGGGCGAACCTGTGCTTGCACCCTTTTCACCCAGGCCTGATGACTATGGCCGATTCATGTGCGAGACTTTCGATCTCTGGTTTGAGAAGTATCGTGACAAGGTTTCTGTGCGAGACTTCGACACCGCGCTACATCAGATCCTCGGCAACCATGCGCCGCTTTGTATCTACAGCGAGTCCTGCCACAGGCAACTGACCATCGAATCCAGTGGTGATGTTTTCGGCTGCGATCACTTTGTAGATAAACGTTGGCGAATCGGTCATGTGAATAAAAAACTTGCTTCCGTTGCGGATGCCTCGCCTGTTGAACTTACCATCAACGGCTGCGACAAAGACGGCAACCATGCTTGGCCCGAGTGCGTGGACTATGACACATTAGGAGTGTTTGCCCGGCGAAAACTCGACCTGCCTGATTCCTGCTTGAAGTGCGAGTGGTTCAATCTCTGCCACGGCGGTTGTCCGAAAGATCGGCCGCACCGAGGCGATAAGCCCGAAGCATCGATCCTCTGCAAGGGGTATAAGATGTTCTTCTCTCATGCAATAATGCGTTTGCAATGGCTGGCAGAATATCTCGCACGCGGTGTTCAGCCGCCGACGCCGTAAAGGTATATGGCAAATCTTGATGTAAAGTGTGCTTGCAATTCCCAAGCAAGGCGAGTGTTGCTAGCTTGTACGCTGCGATACCCGAAAGGCAGGATTAACCATGAATAGAAGCATTTATCATCAAGCAGTTGTTTTTGTATGCATGTTGTTTGTCACATGTTTCGCGATCGGTACGCAGGCTGCTGAGCCGGGTGCTGGCGATGAGCAGGCCAGGCAGAAAGTAAACGAGTTGGTGGAGCAGGCGCGTCAAGTGCCTGAGCATGAGTACACGATCCGGAGCTGGAACGACATGCGTTCAGCGCTGAATACGGCACGTGAGGCTGGGCGATCGGACGATGCGAGCCTGGCTGAATTGCGCGAAGCGTTTAATGAACTGAAACGCAGCATGTCGGGGCTGGAAAAGCGTGAGTTGCAGCAAGCACAGCTTCCGGAGATCGGATTGAGTGCTTCGTTGTTTGCTACCAGTGATAGAGGGCCCATTAATAACGTTGCTTTGCAGTGGGCTACATCCGGGCATTATGAAAAGTTTGAAGTCTATCGGGCGTCGCAGGATTCGGGTCCGTTTGAGAAAATCTATGAAGGGGCCGGTCGATCCTGCAACGATTACGCTTTGGCTGAGGGTACTTACTATTACCGTTTGAAAGCAAGCTCGAAGGATGGCTCTGTTGAATCGAGCGTCGAATCGATCACAACCAGGCAGATGCCGACCGGTCTTTCACGTATTTCAAATGAATCGGCGAACGAAAAACGTCTGCGTGAACAGACGATCAAGGTGGGAGATACTTACTATGAATATCGCAGGGAGCGCGACGGGACATCGTTGATCGTTACGCAGTGGACGTCGCCTGATCTGGAGCATTGGACGCAAGGGCCGGTCGTGATGGATCGCAACAGCCATCCCGATATGGCGGATGTGAAGTTCGAGGCCGGCACGCAGTTTTACGACGCCAGGCATGATAAGATCGTGTGGTGGTGCCATTGGGAACTGTCGGGCCCGCGGTACGGGCACGGCAGGGCGATGGTCGCGACGGCGACACCGGGGCAGCCTTTTACCATCCACCACATCTACAACCCGTTAGATGTGCAGGTTCGTGACATGTCGATCTTCCGTGATGAGGACGGCCAAGGTTACCTGGTGGCTGCCTCGAACGTTCTCGGGCAGGGTGCGAACGCAACGCTCTACATCTTCAAGATGAACGATGACTACACCGATGTGACGGAGATCGTCGCCAAGGTGATGGAAGGGGGCTACCGTGAAGCGCCGCACATCGTGAAGCATGGCGAGTTCTATTACTTTTTCTTTTCGCAGGCGGCGGGCTGGTATCCCAGCCGGGGCGGGTATGTTTCATCTCGTTCGTTGTATGGTCCTTGGAGCGAGCCTCGCTCGATCGGGAATAACTCCACTTTCTCGTCACAGTCCGGCCCGATTATCGAGTTTGGCGACAGCGAGCCATACGTTCGGGTGATGGCAGCCAACCGCTGGATCCGAGGGGATAGCACGAGCCGAAAGGTCATCATGCCGGTGCGTTTTGCCGATGGTTTTGCTTTCTTTGATTATGTGCCGTACTTGCTTTATGACGTTGCCCGTAAGGAGATTGTGCCGGTGGAGCTAGGGCAACTGCTTTCGCAGGATGGGCCGGCAGAGGCTTCTATCCCGGGCAGTCCCGGCAACGAAGTCACGAAGGCGTTTGATGGAGACTACGACACGTTCTTCCGAAGCGATCAGAAAGACTGGCCGTTCGAGATCGGTGTCGACCTTGGTTCACCTTGCGTCGTTAAGAATGTCCAGACATCCTGGTATATCCACAAGGGATCGGAAGGCTATTACACCTACACAATAGATGGCAGCCTTGATGGAAAGAAGTGGACCACGCTGCTGGACCGCACCGACACAAACGATACGATCGTCAGCAAGACCTACGGCTTTACGAGTGATGTGTTGGAGAAGCCGGGCAAGGTGCGGTACGTGAGATTGACCGTTCACGGTGCTCATCTACACAACAATCCGAACAACTGGTATTCGCCGACGATCTATGAGATGAAGGTCTATGGTGAAAATCGCAGCGCGACCAGGTGATAGTCGACGGTTACAGGGGTTTTAGAGCGTACTGAATCCAAGCGTAGCGAGTGCCATCCTTTACTGTCATCCCCGCGAAAGCGGGGATCCACGTCCTCGGATTCATTGGGCGCGTGGATTCCCGCGTGCGCGGGAATGACGATATTTGTTACTTCACATTGCGATGTGATGAAACTGATTAGTAAACGCTACAGATGGATTGGGAACGCTCTAAAATTGCGAAGCTAGACGGGTGTAGGACTCTCATCAAACTTCTTCGGGATGTTCAGTTCTTCCAGCTTGCGGTAGAGGCTGGAGATCCCGATCTCAAGATGTTTGGCGGCTTCGGCTTTATCGAAGTTGTGTTTCTTGAGGCAATACATGATGTGATGCCGTTCAAACTGGCGCATCGCTTCTTTCAAGGATTCAGAGTCATCGTGGCCGAGTCCTGGGACGGCAAAGGGCAGGTCCTCAGGCTCGATGTGCCGGTCTTCCGCGAAGATCACGGCTCTTTCGATCACGTTTTCCAGTTCGCGGACATTGCCCCGCCATTCGTGTGAAAGCATCGCCCGCATAGCGTCATTGGTGATCCCCAGCACGTGCTTGTTCATCGCCTGCGTATATTTGTTCAGGAAGTGATGGACCAATGCGGGGATATCTTCTTTACGCTGACGCAGCGGCGGCAATTCCAGTTTGACCACATCCAAGCGGTAGAGCAGGTCTTCACGGAATTCACCTTCCGTGACCATGGTTTTAAGATCGCGGTTGCTGGCGGCGACGATCCGGACATCGACCGGCTTGGGTTGGGTGTCACCGACGGGCACGACGACTCGCTGTTCCAATGCACGCAGCAATGAGCTTTGCACGCTTAATGGGAGTGTGGAAATTTCATCGAGGAACAGGGTCCCGTGGTGTGCTGCTTCAAAGTAACCTTTCTTGTCACGGATCGCCCCGGTGAATGCGCCGCGCCGATAGCCGAAGAGTTCGGACTCGATCAGGTTGTCTGGGATAGCGCCGCAGTTCACCGCGACAAAAGGCTTATCGCGTGTGATGCCGTTGTAATGAACCGCCCGGGCGAACAGCTCTTTGCCTGTCCCGGATTCGCCGACAATGAGTACGCTTGTTTTAACGGTGGCGAGTTTTTTCACCGTATCAAACAAGCGCGTCATGCTTGGCGCTTCTCCGACGAGATTGTGGAATGTACTGTCCTCGGCGAGTTGATCGGTCATGACCTGGCGCGTGCGATCCATGTCGCCGTATTCAAGTGCCCGTTCGATCTTCAACAGTACTTCGTCGAAGTTAACGGGCTTAAGCATGTAGTCGTAGGCGCCGTTGTGCATCGCTGATACGGCGCTTTCGATCGTGCCGTAGGCAGTGAGGATGATGACCGGCGTTTGTGGGGCTGTTTGTTGAAGCTTGCCCAGCAGTTCCAGGCCATCCATATTCGGCATGCGGATATCCGTCAGGATCAGGTCGGCCGGCTGGTTGAGGATCAACTCATAGGCTTGCTTGCCGTCAGAGGCCTGCTTGACCTCGTACCCTTCATCGGAAAGCAGCTCCGCGAGGCTCTGGCGTAACACCTCCTCGTCTTCAACAATCAGGATCGATTTGCTCATAGAGAAGATCCAGACACTAGCGCGTTCTGACGTACCGGTGTTAGCCGATCATCAGTTTCGTGGTTTATGTAAAAGGCTCGCCCGCCAATATTCTCAAGAGTGAGAATTATACTTCTATTTCCTCTCAAATGCACTCAAAAAAGTAGATGTATCAGGTAATCAATCCGCCCTCGCATTACTAACTTCCGGCCGGAATACTTCATCACTTCACGAGTCTGCTGACGGTAACGGGGATGGTAGCAATGCTTCGTGCAGTGCTTACACGTCGGTTTGGGGTCCATCGGACATGTTGTACGTTTGACCAAAGCATGGGCAAGCAGCTTCTGGCATTCTGGACACAACTGCGGGGGACTGTTCGTAAGTTCTTTTAAATCAATCTTTTTCAAAAATGATAGGTCGCTATCTGTTTGTTCAGAATGATGGTCGTGGCAATAGACCTCGATGAACTTGATGAGCACAAGCAAGTCTGTAAAGGTCTTGATATCTTTATTTGTGTCTTTGTTTGCATGCAAAATCATCAGAATTATTCCGCAGGCTAATGCCAGAAATCACACTGTCCGTCCGGTCAGAATTGTCGCAAACGAGATACCAGTTCTCTCGTGAGTTCGGCGCGAGATTTGTAGTAGTACAGGGTAATGAGTGATGAATGATTCCAGGAATGGATTGATGGCTGTTACGCGCATGCGCATTTTGATGGTGATTCTCAGCGTATCGCTGTTGGTGCTGATTCTTCTGATGCTTTGCTGGCTGAGCCGAGAACCCAAGCCGGACATGCAGACCGATATGCCTGCACCGGTGAGTGATGTGTCAGGCCTGGTCGCCTTGAGGATCGGCATCATGCCTGAGCGAGACGTATTTGAACAACGTCGCCGATATCGCGCGCTGACTGATTATTTATCCGTTGAACTGGGGCGGCCGATCGAGTTAGTTACGCCCAGTAATTATGAACAGGCGTTCAAGGATATGGCCGACGGCCAGACAGATGCAGCATTTATGGGATCGATGGTAGGGGCGATGACACTTCAGCAATTGGATGCCCGTGTGCTTGTGAAGCCGGAGACAGCAGATGGCGTCAGTACTTATCGCGGTGTTATCTTCGTGCGGGAAAATTCACCAATCCGCAGCCTGGAAGACCTGGCAGGGCGATCGATCGCGATGATCCATACAACGACTGCCGGCCATCTGTTCCCGATGTATGTTCTTAGTGAGCATGGCCTGTTAAGTGGTGACAAGCGTGTGACGATCCGATGGGGCGGCACGCACGATCAGGCCATCCATCAGGTGCAACTTGGCCGAGTAGATGCGGGGGCCGCCAAAGACCTGCGTATCGATGCCATTGAAAAGGCGGACCCGGCAATCCATTACCGTAGATTGGCGGTCGGTGAACCGGTACCTAACAACGCGCTGCTGGTCCGGCGTGATCTGGATGTGGGTTTGGTCAAGCAATTGACGGAGGTCTTACTGGATATGGATAAGCAGGAGGCGGGTCTTCGGGTATTGTCGATATTCGGTATCGCAAAATTCCAGACTTGCGATCGCGAAGAATTTCAGGCGGTGTACGACATGATTGAGAAACTGGGGCCGGATTGGGAGGAAGTCGGCGAGGCCTATGAATCGGCGTTACAGTCAATACAGCCCGATGTGCAATCTACAAAAGAAGAGGGGGGCTTGGAACATGCTGCGCCGTAAACTGATGTTGATCCTGGTCACGCTGGCCGCGATGCTCATGGTATTGGCGGTGGCAGCCTTGTGGTCTTTGCAGCGTGTGTTCGTGGACATGGACAACCTGCGTACGGCCGCGATGGCGGTTGACCATACCAGTGAGCTGAACACGCGCTTATCGACGGTGCAGGTCGAGTTGTATGCTCTGCAAACCGGTCGACAACAACACCTGGACCAACTTGTCGACGAGATCGAAGCGATGAATGCTGTGGCGGTCGAACTCGGTAGACATCATTCAGTCAAGCAGCCGAAGATATATCCGACATATCAGCAGTACATGGCAGACATGAAAGAATTTGAGTCACTGGTCGGTATCCTGGCAACGGCGAACGATCGCGAGCTGTCGCTTCAGTACAACATGGCGTGTCTGGATCGGGCTGCACAGATGCACTATGAACTGCTTGGAATCTCACGCCATGTCCAGGCACATACACGGGATGAGCAGTCCATCCTGACGGGGCAGTTCCGCTGGTTGGTGGTGGCGATTGCGCTTGGCTTTATGGTCGTAATCAACACGTCGATATTGATGATGTTGCGTGCCGCTGGGATGGTCCTTCGACCCATCGGCAGACTCGTACACGCCAGCCGTGAATTAGCCAAGGAAAACTTCGAGCACCGGGTGGTGATCGGTCAGTCGGATGAGTTTGATGAACTGGCGCAGGCCTACAACAGCCTGGCGGAGCAGCTTCAGGAAAATGAGCGTCGGCGTATCCAAACTCTTCAGCAGACCGCACTAACACTGAATCACGAATTGAACAACGCGATCACCACGATCGACCTGCAATTGACGTTGCTCCGACGCCGGTCCGGGCCTGACGAGGCATTACAGAAGGGATTGGGGCAGATCCAGGAAAATCTGCAGCGGATGTCCGGGGTGATCGCATCGCTGAAGCAGCTAAAGCGGGTGGTGCTGACTGATTACGTGGAAGGTGTTAAAATGCTGGACCTGCAGGAATCGACTCGAGAGGACGGGCCCGAGTCACAGGCGGGCAGGTAATCACTTCGTGCGGGTGAATCCAGCATGGCGGAACAGCAGTTAAATCAAACCTCGCGCTTGCTTATCCAGCAGATTGCCTGGCTGGTGCGGCTACGCTGGATCGCGGCAGCGGTCGTGATTCTGGCTTCGGGCCTGGATTGGCTTTGGCTGCATTGGTATCCGATGGCGCCATGGATGGCTGTGATCGGTGGGCTGATTCTTGCCTACAACGCCGTACTTAAGCAGAGGCTCAGGTATTACAAAACAAACTCAGGACAACATGCTCCGATTGTATGGCTGCATATTCTGCCGGACCTGTGGTGTCTGGCAATCCTGACAACCTGGACGGGTGGTTTGCAGAGCCCCTTGATCGGTTTCTTTGTGTTCCACATGGTGTTCACGAGCATGTTGTTCCGGCCGGCACATGCGTACGGCGTGGCCCTGTCGGCGATGCTGATGTTGGTGGGTTGCCTGGCGGTCAGTGATAGTTTGCCGCAAACATTCAATGAACGATTGATGCTGCTCGGTTGGGCAGTCATGCTGCTGGTGACGATCTATCTGACCAATCACATCATGTATGCGCTTCGTCGCAACCACTGGCACCTGCTTGCAAGAAATCGCCGGGTGCGTGCGCTGGTAAAGCAATTACGGAAACAGCAAGAGGCGATGATCCAGCAGGAGAAGATGGTCGGGCTGGGGCAGATGGCTGCGGGGGTTGCCCATGAAGTTGCTAATCCGCTAGCCAGCATGGACAGCGTGCTTCAACTCATTCAGCGAAACGACAAGCACCTGACGCCGGAGAATATTGAATCCCTCAGGCAACAGGTCCAACGTATCAAGCTAACCGTTCGTCAGTTGACGGACTTCGCTCATCCAACGGACTATCACTGGGAGCGGGTATCGATTAATGACCAGGTCGAGTCGGCTTTGCAGATGTCGCGGTTTGACCGGAGGCAACGCAAGGTCACGATAGACAAGCAATTGTCATCGGAGAACCGGACGTGTGAAGTACAGCCGCATGCGTTGCAGCAGGTGTTGACCAATCTTTTATTCAATTCGTTGGATGCTCTGGAAGAAGGGCAAGTGTATAATCCGCGGCTTGAAGTCGGGACAGCTTTTAACGGCCAGTTCTGCAGGATATGGATTTCCGACAACGGCCCCGGGATCGATCCGGAGCATATGCCACGCCTGTTCGAGCCGTTTTTTACGACCAAACCGGTCGGAAAAGGGACCGGCCTGGGGCTGGCGATCAGCTACAACCTGATCCGTCGGCAGGGGGGGCGAATCGAGTTTGATAACGAGCCCGGGGAGGGCGTCACGGCAACCATCCACCTGCCCATCAATCGAGAGGAGGGAGCGGTCTTGTGAGCGGGAGTCGGCGGGAAGGGGTATTCTCACATCTGAGAAGTACGGGGATTAACAAGCTTATATAGCTGGCTTTAGGGCAATCTCACTTGGCACGCGGTGTGCAATGTGTCAGCCGGGTGGTTGTATGTACGCGCCTCGTGTGATCGGCGTGATTCATTCACAGCTATCCGAATGCGAGGCCAAACCATGATCGGGCGTAATTGGAATCCGGCGGGGATGATCAGGGACGTATCAACGATGAATAAGAGCATCAGCGGACGAATCGCGAGTTGTGGACATGCCGCGAGTGGTTTGCTGCGTACGCTGCTGATTTGTCTTGCTGTAATTGGTGTGATGCAGGCTCCGGCTTGGGCGGTGGAACTAACCCAGGCACAGATCCAGAATAACCGTTGTTATAACTGCCACGGGCAGAACCATATCTCCAATCTTTCCGTTGCGGAGCGTCGTTCGATGGTTGCTCCGCCGGAGGATCGGTCACTACTGGAAGCTGAGCCGGTTGAGAGGCCGGGTCTTTTTATCACACCGGATGCCTTAGCTGATGGTCCACACGCTGCGCTGGCTTGTACATCCTGTCACCAGGATGCCCAGTCTCTGCCACATGCAATGCAACTGGAGGAGGTGAATTGCAACGGGGCGTGTCACACGACCGCCGCGGCGGAGCATCGTCGGGGAATCCACGCTGAAGCGCTGGCTAATGGGGATGATTCAGCACCAACCTGTGCTGATTGCCACGGCGGACACGATATCTATCCATCGACCGATCGCAGGGCCAAGACGTATCCACTGAATGTGGTCAATCTCTGTGGCGATTGCCACGGCGAGCATCACGATAAGGTTTCAAACGGACAGGATTCGGCCGAGTATGTACAGAGCTACATGGAGAGCGTGCACGGCAAGGCGGTCCGCGAAGCAGGATTGATCGTGGCGGCAACCTGTGTCGATTGCCACAAGGCACACGATATCTTGCCCAGCAGTGATGAAGGTTCCTCGGTCAACCGGACGCAAATCCCAGACACATGTGGCAGTTGCCACAGCGGGATCGAAGAAGTTTACGTCACGAGTATTCACGGGCAGCAGTTAGCAAAAGATAATCCCGATGCGCCTGTCTGCACAGACTGCCATACTGCCCACGCTATTACACAGGCCGGAACGCCCGGTTTTATGCGCGACATCATCGGGGAGTGTGGTCAGTGCCATGAACGACTGTCGACCGACAACGGTATCGCTCGCTCGTTCTACGATACCTATCGGATGAGTTATCACGGCCAGGTGAATCAGCTTGGTTCAGCACGTGCTGCGCGTTGCAGTGATTGTCACGGAGCACACGACATTCTGCCTGCGGAATATCCGGATTCACGAGTCAATGTAGCCAATCTAATTTCAACCTGTGGTGAGTGCCACAAGGAAGCGAATGCTAACTTTGTACAATTCATGCCCCATGCCGACTTCCGGGACTGGGAGAAGTACCCGTTACTCGCGGGGGTCTGGACATACTTCATCGTGTTGATGAGCATTACCTTCGGATTCTACGGGCTGCACTCCGTGTTGTGGCTGATCCGTTCGCTGGTTGAGAAGAAGAATCATCCGGTACCTGCAGGCGAAGCCGCCGCAAAGAAGCAGGCCTATTCCGTGAAACGATTCCGGAAGATCAACCGGGTCAATCACGCATTTGTTGCGATCACATTCTTCGGCCTTACGCTTACAGGTATGCCGTTGCTCTTTTCCGACCAAGGATGGGCCAAGGCTTTGGCGTATGGAATGGGCGGTGTGGAAGCGGCGGGGATATGGCACCGCTTCTTTGCCATCATCCTTGTCATCAACTTTGTTGTTCACTTTGTGGGTGTCTACAAGCGTTTCCGCAAGAAACCGGCCAAGACACTGCTGATGGGGCCTTACACTCTGCTGCCACGTTGGAAGGACGTTACCGATTGTCTGGGCATGTTCCGTTGGTTTATTACCGGTAAGGGTAAGCCTGCGTTCGACCGCTGGACCTATTGGGAGAAGTTCGACTACTGGGCGGAGATCGCGGGTACTTTCATCATCGGCAGCACCGGCCTGATGCTCTGGTTCCCGGGCTTTTTCTCCAAGTTTATCCCCGGTTGGTCGTTTAATATCGCGACAATCGTGCACGGGTACGAGGCATTATTGGCGGCAGGTTTCATTTTCACGATCCACTTCTTCAACGCGAATCTGCGTCCTGAGAAGTTCCCGGTGGATGATGTGATCTTTACCGGTGTCGTTCCGGAGGAAGAACTCGAGCACGAACGCCCGGCAGAATATCAGCGGATTAAGGAAACCGGGGAGCTGGAATCGTTGCGGGTTCCGACGCCACCGAAGTGGACACGGACTGTTGCGGTACTTGTTGGCGTGTCAGCGATGGCGATCGGGTTATCGATGGTTGTGTTGATCGTTCTGGCGGGGCTGGGATTACTCTAGGAGACCAGTCATGGGCGAGGGCAAGACCGACAATACTGAAACTGAATCCGAAAAACAGAAACAGCCACGCAAGTGGATACGCTGGATCGGGGTGCGACGACGTGAGGGCAAACGCCTGCGATATCTACCCAACCTTTGGGGATGGTTTCTTATCGTCGTGGTGGGGGGGGCGGTTGGTTCTGGCGGCTTTGCAGAGTATTCGATGCAGCCGGACTTCTGCCGGTCGTGTCACATCATGGAGCCGTACTATCAGGCATGGCACGAATCGACACATAAGGATGTGGCTTGCGTCGATTGCCACTTCGAGCCCGGGCTTGAAAATACGCTCAGGGGCAAGTGGGAAGCTTCCAGTCAGGCGGCGAAGTACATCACGAATACTTATGGCTCCAAACCCCATGCTGAGATCCGCGATTCGTCATGCATGCGGTCAGGTTGCCATGAGAAGCGATTGCTGGAAGGCAAGGTGGATTGGCCGATCCAGACACAACGGGGCGTTGAGATCACGATCAAATTCGATCACACGCCCCACCTGACCGGATTACGCAGGGGTAAGCAGTTGCGTTGTGTGTCGTGCCACTCACAGATAGTGCAGGGTCAACACCTGGTTGTAACGCTTGATACCTGTTTCCTCTGTCACTTCAAGGGTCTCAAGCACGGCCGTGACGATGAGACGCTGGGTGGTTGCAGGTCTTGTCATGATGCGCCTTCGGGTGAGATTCAGTTGGCAACAGGTGTCTTTAATCACGCCGAATACCTGGGTCGTGGTGTGACATGTGATAATTGTCACATCGACGCGGTCAGTGGGGATGGCGCAGTGCCTAAGCAGTTCTGCTGGACCTGCCATAACAAACCGGTGCAGATTGCGCAGTACGGTGAAACGGGCAAGATGCATGAGATCCATATCACTGAGAACAAAGTTGAGTGCTCGAGCTGTCATATCCAGATCGTGCATCATTTAACCGCCGGCCTTGCGACATCGGGGAGCCTTATGCCGGAGTCGCATAGCAGCGGTGATCAGAGTACCTGTGCATCCTGTCACAACATGACGCACAACGGGCCTGCTGAACTCTATAGCGGGGTTGGCGGGCGGGGTGTTCCGGATATGCCCAGCCCGATGTTCTCATCGCAGGTTGACTGCGTGGCGTGCCATCAACAAAGAGAGTTTGCCAGTGATGTGGCGAATGTGGTAGGCCAGACCTATGTGGCGGCACAAGCGGCGTGCGACAAATGCCATGGTTCGCACTACGGCGAGATGCTTGATATCTGGCGCGACACGATTCAACAGCATCTCGAAAGCACAGAACAATTGCAGCAGCAATGCTCTGAGTCGATGAAAACTGCGGTTATCGAGCCGAATAAGGAATTGGATCTGCAACGCATGATCGATGATGCAGATCACAATCTCCAATTGGTCAAGCTGGGGCATGGTGTACACAACATTACCTATGCCACTGCCTTGTTGAACGTATCGATGGAGAATTACACAAAGGTATTGGAAGCACTGAAGGATACCCCGCATATAGATTCAGGAGAGACAGCTAACGCGGCGCCATGACAAAGTCACAGCCCAAATCGATTAATTCAAGAGCATCGCGATATGTATTAGCGCGTTGTGTGCTTGTGATGCTGTTGGGCGTGACGGCAGTGTTCGGGATGGCTGGTTGTGGGCATGAGACGCCGGACGCTGATGGTAAAAAAAGCACAACTGCCGCGGCTTCTTCAACATCACACTATGAGGCAAATCAAAATAATGCGTCTTCGGGCTCAACTGCACGATTCATAGCTGCCGAACCTTTGCCAAAACCAACCGAGCCGATGGCCGAAGGGGCTACCTGCGTTACACCCGGATGTCACACAAAATTCATGAGTCAAAAGCAGATTCATGGCCCGGTTGCGGTTGCCAACTGTGAGTCTTGTCATGAGCAAGATACCGGCGAGCATGTCTTCCCGCTAAAACGTGAGGGCAATCAGACATGTCTATTCTGTCATCCGGTCATTGGTATGCGGTCACATGAGCACGAGGCCGTCGAAACAAGTGGCTGCACCGCGTGTCATGATCCACATAGTTCGGATACAAAGTTCCTGTTGACCGAACCATCGGTTGAGCAGTTATGTTCAAGCTGCCACCAGATCCCGCTTAAGAAGTATGCTCACGGCCCATTTGCTGCGGGTCAGTGTACAGTCTGTCATGAACCGCACGAAGCGAATGCTGAAAATCTTCTTCGTCAAGGCGAACAGCCTGATCATTGCTTCAGTTGTCATACCGGTATTCAGGTCAGTATGGCCAACTCGCCATTCGTTCATGAACCAGCCAAGACAGGTTGTACAACATGCCATGATGCGCACACCAGTGAGAATCCATTCCATCTATCGCAGCCAATCGCCCAAGGCTGTTTCTCATGTCATGACGGGATGGCAAAACGTATCGAGACACAGCCCGTGTCACATGATGCCTTGTTTATTGATGATGCTTGTGCGAACTGTCACAATCCACATGCGGCAGGAGGGCAAGCTCTGCTGCAGGACCGGACCGACAAACTCTGCATGCAATGCCATGATAAACCCGTCATCGCCGCAGATGGCCACACCGTGCAGGATATGCAGGCGACACTCGGTAAAAAGTATCTGCATGGCCCGATCCGCTCGGGAGACTGTGCAGCATGTCACAGTGTGCATGGCGGTGAGAATGCACGTTTGCTGGTTAAGGCATTCCCGGATTCCTTTTATGCGAGCTTCGATCTGACCAATTACGCACTGTGTTTCAGTTGTCACAGTGCCGATCTTGTTCTTACTGAAAAAACCGACAGCCTGACAGGATTTAGACAGGGCGATCAGAATCTGCACTATGTGCATGTTCATAAGGACGAAAAAGGCAGGACCTGTAAGACCTGCCATGATATCCACGGAAGCGATCGTCCCGATCATATTGCGTCCGATGTGCCCTTCGAGGGATCAAACTGGGCCATGCCTATCAACTTCAGTCGAACCGAGACCGGTGGTAGTTGCTCGCCGGGATGTCATGAACTCAAAACGTATATACGTGGTCAAACTGTAGATGCACCCAATACCAACGAAGCACCCTCACAAGGGGGACCCTCATGAAGTACTACCTGACAATTATCATGCTTGTGCTATGCACAACCCTTTGCATGGGGTTGGATAAACCGACAACTGAGATCAATCCCGAGAGTTGTGTCACCGCGGATTGCCATGCGAATGTAAAAGATCACAAGGTTCTGCATGGGCCGGTGAATGTAAACGCCTGTGACGCCTGTCATACATTGGTTGATGCAAAGGCACACACATATAAGCTGGCAAGAGAAAAGGCTGAAACCTGTACATTCTGCCACGTCATCGAGGTGCCAGAGGGGGCAACATTGCACGAACCACTGGTCACACGCGACTGTACCGGATGCCATGATCCGCATGGTGGATTTGATAGTAACTCGCTGAAGAAGCCAACGATGAATGAGTTGTGTGCATCATGCCACCAGGATGTAACTGCGAATATGGAGTTTATTCATGGCCCGGTTGCAGCCGGCGCCTGCGGGATGTGTCACCAGGCACATGCTTCCACAAAGCCTAAGCTTCTGGTCGAGACCGGCCGGGAGTTGTGTGTCACCTGTCATACGGAGATGAATGATCAGCTTAGCAAAGTTGCGTTTGTGCATGAGCCCGTTAAAGAGGATTGCATGAATTGCCATGATGCACACGGATCGAGCTTCCCGATGTTTATCCGTGAATCTCAAAATGAATTGTGTACATCATGTCATGAGCAGGTAAAGGAAGCGGTTACCGTGGCTAAGTATCAGCATACTGCGGTTACGCAGGACCGGGCATGTGGGAACTGCCATACCCCGCACGGCGGTGATTTGGCAAACCTGATGAAGGATACGCCCGTCGATATCTGTATGACTTGTCATAACGAGCCGGTTACTGCAATCGATGGGCGGAATGTCGCCGCCGTGACAGAAGTTACCAATCCGAACCTCATAAAACACGGCCCGGTAGCCGAGGGCAGTTGTGGTGGGTGTCATAATGTTCACGGATCAGAGTTCGCGAATCTACTCGCCGAAGAATACCCCGAAACGTTCTACCAGCCGTTTGATATTAAAAGTTATAAGCTATGTTTTGAGTGTCATGATGAGCAACTGGTGCTAACACCGGAAGCTAGGGGATTGACTGGATTCCGCAATGGTGATACCAACATGCATTATATGCATGTAAACAAGGATACACGCGGACGAAGCTGCAGGGCGTGCCATAGCGTTCATGCAAGCACGTTGGCGCTACATCTGCGAGAGACCGTTCCGTATGGCAACTGGGAGTTGCCGATCAATTACGAGCAGACCGAAACCGGCGGGTCGTGTACGCCTGGATGCCATCAATACAAAGCATATGACCGTGAGAATCCTGTCGACTACACCGCACAGTAATAGAAAGCATGTCATGAAACAGCACAATCACATGATTATATACGGGCTCAAAACACTCTGTACTGCTGCTTTGGGTCTATCCCTTGCCATGCATGGCACCATCGCGATGTCACAATCTACAGATCAGGTATCGGCGGCGCAGATCGAGTGGCGTGTGACGGATGCGGAAGGCGAGCAAGTTGGAGTGCCTGTCGAAGGCAAGACCAGCATCATCCTATTTGTCAAAGCCGACCAGGAACGCAGCGACGCTGCGATGAGCCAGCTCAATGCACTCTTGGTCGATCCTGCTCACAAAGACATGATCCAGCCTATCCTTGTCATCAGTGGTCAAGATGCCGCTGAGGGCGCTAAACGCATCAAGGATTCTGGCCAGTGGGCGGGGCCGGTTGTGATTGACCATGATTACGACGCATCGGGACAATTGTCTGTGCGGGTATGGCCAACGACCGAAGTCATTGATCCTGCCGGTAACCGAGTTGCACACATGCCAGGATTGCGAGCATCGTATGGCAAGGACCTGCAGGCCTATGTCGATTATGCGAACGGTGTAATTGATAAAACCGCACTGGATGAACGGCTTGAATCTAACGGAACGATCGCCAGTACGCCGGATAGTGTCGCTTCAAGACATTTACACATGGCTGAGCGATTGCTTGAAAAGGGGCAGACGGACCTTGCGTTGCATGAATTACAACAAGGATTAACGATTGATCCCAAGGATACGCAATTGATCCTGATGATGGCCCGCGTGTATGTGATTAAGCAAAATCCAACACAAGCTATCTCTCAGCTTGAAACAATACCTGAAGGCGCGGCACCGGCGTGGCGTGTTCAGACGCTCCGTGGACGTGCCTTGGTTGAGTTAGATCGCTACGACGAGGCGAAAGTTGTATTAGATGCTGCCTTGAATGTGAATCCCGATCCTTCAGAGGCTTACTACTATCTTGGGCGCGTCCATGAACACGCCCAGGAATGGGAGCAGGCGGCAGTAGCATATCGCAATGCTTATGAGCATCGATCTGCCAAGCAATGAATCCGCCGGACAATGTTGCACGATAATCAGACTTATCCTAACACCGTACAATCGTCTGGTTGTAAGGAATCGTGATCACTCGCTAATAACTCTTATTAATGTGGTCCACGCCGTGGCAGGACAATGTACAAGAGCCTGCAAACACACCATTGTCTTGGAATATCGGTCCGACGCCGTTACTCGCGGCGCTGACGGTTGTCCGATCGAAGTTAATCAGGTGGGTATTCTCTCTGACGCCGTGCGGATCGTGGCATGTAGCGCAGGATGCGTTAGCATCTAGGTGTTCCTTGTGTTTTGTGAAGCTCTCATTACTGAGGACGCTTGCACGGTTATGGCATTGGTAGCAAAGCGCATAGGCTTGCGGGCTTTCCGTGGTGTTATTCCTAGTGCTGTAGTTGTGCGTCAGCAGGGGGGAGTATCGTGAGCCATGGGGCCCTCTCACGGAAGGATCATCACTACCGTGGCAGTCGCTGCAGTAGATCATGGTGGTCGATTTGTACTTCTGCACAAGGCTGGGAACGTTAGGGTTCTTGCCTTGTGTCTGTACAGGATGATAACTGTCATTCGACGGATCAAAAGCATCGGCCAGGTCACTGTTGTCGTAGACGCGGTTCACAGTCGGCTGGCTGACGTTCCGTGAGCCATGGCACTTGAAGCACACCTGGTATTCATATTGTGCTTCGCCGGGGGTGAGGCCTGCATTCATCACACCGATTGCGCCTGCCATTACAGGCTGAATAAATGGCGCTTGTCTCGGTCCGCCGCGTCTGGCCTGGTGTGGATTATGGCAGTCTGCACATTCGACATGCTCACTCATAGTCGAAGGCAACTCGGTCGGATCATGCACACCGGTGGTCATTCTGACCGGATGAGCGCTCAGCGCATTCAGCGATGGCCTTAGATCAACGCGGGCGACTGTACCATCGTGGCAGTCCATGCAGTTGTCTTCTTCGGCTTCACGTCGTAGTAACCGTTCCCGGCCACCGGCGGTGTGGGGGCGGTGGCAGCTCTCACAACCCGCTTCACGTACAGTTGATGCGGATATGTTGTCCCAGAGGGCATCAGAGCCCGCCAGCGATGCACCAGAATTGGCGTGTGCCGAACTGGCCCAGTTGTCCGGCTCGTGACAACTCAGGCACATGCGAGACTCCGTGTTGTCCATTCTCAGGAAGTTGCCGAAAGAATCATCGTGCGGTTCGTGACAGGTTGTGCACTGCACATGGTTGTTGTGGTCCAGCGGTAACTCAGGCGGTAACGATGAGGGATCTCGCAACTGACCTTTCGCGACTGCAAGCCCTGAATCGTATACGAAACTGATCGGGTGATCGTCGCTGAGGTCTGTGCCGATGTATCCCCTGTCGCTGGATGTGATGAAAACAGTACTGCCGCCCGGAGCGTTATTGGGATTGTAGGTTTGCGTCAGCGCGATGGTGCCATCGTGACAACTCAAACACAAACGCGACGAACCGCTGGGTTGCCCGACGTCTGCTACAAGTGTCGAACTATCATATGTCTGGTAGTAGGTGCCCGGATCATCCCGGTTCCAGAGCGGTGCGATTGGATTAGAACTGTGAGGCGTGTGGCAATACCTGCAGACACCTGATGAGCCTTCAACACGCACGGTACCTGGTCCGGTTGAAGAAAGATTGTGCTTGGTCGATGCGACATCTGATGTCTGACTCTGTGCGATACCATCGACACTCAACAACAGGCAGATGCCAAGACCTATAACGCTAATGATCAGTGGCTGAATCGTTTTCATGATTCGCAACTCCTTCGCTTACTTCTTCCAGGTACTCGAGAACCTGGACCCGCCTGTTATAGCTGTCGCAGATATAGATACGGTTGTTTTTGTCAACATGCAGACCGGAAGGTACCTGGAATTGGCCGATCCCTTTGCCGGGCCCCCCGATGCTAAGTAAGAATGTGCCTTTCTCATCAAAGACCTGTACGTTTGAAAAGTAGGAATCGACGATATAGATGTGGCCAACTGAATCCACACCCACACCCTTCGGTACTGCCAGAAAACCACTGGCGTCGCCGTGTGCACCGATATCGAACCGGTAGTTACCCTCGCGATCGAAGACCTGCACACGGAAGTTCATCGAGTCCGTGATAAACACACGGCCTTGATTGTCAACAAAAACATGGGTTGGGTAATTGAATTGTCCGGGAGCAATGCCCTGCGAACCGAACTGTCTGACCAAGTCTCCGTTACTGTCGAACACGAAGACTTGATTGGCAAGTGTATCGACAACATACAGCTCACTCATATCACTGTCGTACATCATGCCTGTCGGGCGAGCGAAGCCATCCGGAAGTTCAATCTGACCGGCGGGTTTGCCATCCTGTGTCAGTAAGTAGACATTATTCAGTGCGCTATCGGATACCGCTATGAGTTTCCCGAACTCTGCGATACCAACAGGAGAGACGAAGTGGAGTTTGTCGGTAGCCAGTGATACAAACTTTGATCCGGAAGAGTTCATCCGCAACAAATGGACACCTTGCCATTCCTGATCCGTAACGCACAGTAGATTATCACCGACAACGGCGGCACTGTTTGGCCGTGTCAGGATCTGTTTGCCACCGCCCGTGATAAGTCTGCCCAAGTTATCCAATGCGGACGGTTTGCGCAGGTCGTCGGGTGAGTGGATGTCCATGATGTGGCGGACGCGTGGTTGTGCCGGTGGCGGCGGCCAGACCGGATGAAAGGCATTGTCCGCTTTATCTGGCGCAGCACATCCGACAATCGACCACAAAAGGAAAACGGTTATGATTGCCTTTAGGCAGGTTGTAGATCGTGTAGCATTGAACATGCCTGACACCTTTAAAAGGATCGCCTGAGTGTGAAGCGGATCACATCATTGTCACCGGTTTCATCTTCCTGTTCGTATTCCTCATGGTAACCGCTGATCGTGAAGTTAAGATTCCCACGCCGATAGTTCAACGATGCTCCGATACGTGCCAGCTTATTGTTGTCTCTGCCTTTCATATCGTTGTAGCTGGCTTCGAATCGTGTAAGCAGGTCCCGCCGCAATTTGACTGTTGTATGAGCAAATACTCCGTAGCGATCTAAAAAGTCCCGGCCCGGTTCCAGGTCGAAGTCTTCGGCATCGGTGTAATCCAGGTTTTCATAATCAGCGCCGATAGTCGTGGTCATCGTGTCGTTGAATACTTGGTCATAGGTGCCTCGAACAAGATACGAGACGGAAGATGGTGAGAGACGCTGGTCGCGCTGTTCGTATTCGCCGACAATCGTAAACGGGTCTTCATGGTACTCCAAGCCGAACATGATTATTTCCTGCCGATCAAGATTGCCGGGATCATCTCCAGAAAGCAGTTTTTCGTCACGCAAACGGTATTCAGTGAGTAAAGCAAACGGAGTGTCTTGAATCTGAAGACGTTGGCGAAGATGGATCCTGTTAGTCTGAATGTTGGCGTTTTCGGCCGCTTCAACCTCGTAATCTACCAGTACGAGCTGACCATCGACGATCGACCCGGTGACCAATCGCACGATCTCAGTAAATTGGCCGAATTGCTGAAGCGTGTAATCCACGCCTTCAATAAAGGTGACCGCATTATTAACATCGGTAACCACAACCGATCCAGGAACGACGTTTGGCTCACTCAACTGCTGCGGCGTCACGCCAGCCAGAACGACGGCTTCATCTCGTATACTCCTAAACCCGGAATCTGAACTCTGGTCTTGAAAATCCGTTCCGACCCCTAGGCTTGCGTTATATCGCCCCACAGGGGTGTTTTTACGATAGTCGAAGTCAAAGAAGGTACCGTAGCTCTGCTCTTCACTGCTGTCGAACTTGTTATCCGTGGCAAAGACACGGCCGGTCACGGACAAACTCTGATAGTACTGCTTGATAAAGCCGACTTCGCCTTCCAGCAGGTCTTCTTTCTGAGTGTCCGTATCATCAGTTAATGCTTGAATCCGGTAGAACGTAGTGAGTGTATCACTGTGCTGTAGATCCAGGCGTTGGTTGAAGCTGGCAAGATCGTTGTTGAATGCCCCACGTCGTCGTAGCAGGCGTAAATGGCCATATAAAGAGTGCGTCAGGTCGCCATCCGGGAACCGCCATCTGTTTGTAAGCCTGACTTCATCTCGACGATCGGGCAGGTCCTGGATCACCGGGGGTTCACCGTCCAGGAAGAACGTTGCTGTCTTATCAACATCCTCATGTTCATAAACCAGTTCGGAAAACAGATCCGGATTGCGTGCATCTATCATCTGGAAGCGGAACAAGTCTGAAGTCTCATCGTCGGTTCTTATGTCTGATTCTTCATAGATGTCGCTTTGTTCAAACAGAAGTGTGATGGGTGTCTGCCCTTTGATGTAAACCTCGGCGCCCTCGACGCGCGTTTTTAACTCGATCTGCCGGGCAAAGCTGCGATCTATGAAGTCGTCTGATTTTCTGGCATAGGCACGTACCGAGACGGGCTTTTCCTTCAGGAATAGCGCATTGAGGTTGTATCCGAAAATGTCGCCGTCGGAGTCGTAGCTTTCGTTATTAATGTCGATACGTTGCTGTGTCAGGCCGAGTCTGAGACCGGCGCTCCAATCGACCAGATTGGGGTGATAAAAGTAACCACTGGATCTCAAACCAAGCTCTTCACGGAAGAATATATCTTTTTCTTCGGTCACCTGACCATTGCCGCTGGTTTCTTCGTCGATCCGGTAGTGTCCGGTGAATAACAGGTCGCCTTCAAACCCGGTGATGTTCATGGGCTGAATTGGTGCGGTCGACTGAGCATGCGCCGTTATCGACGGAAACATCAGAAGCACCAAGACACCAACTGATCGCGGCAGATGCAGGCTCATGGCTCAACACCTGCCTTTGCCTGTTGGGCGCCGCCAGGAATATCTGGTTTGAGCAGCGAAGGCCGAGGAGAACTGTGACCGTTATGGCAGATCAGGCAATCCACACGTGTGACATTTGGGTGTTTACCGTTCTGTAATTCTTCTGGTTTGTGACACTGATAACACATCTTTTCCGCATCAGCGCGGATCAGTTTCGGCATTGTTGAGCGGTGTGGCATGTGGCAGGCTGTGCATTTGCCTTGTGTAACCGCTTCATGAATATGAGTCGATTCGGTATTATCCGCTGTGTATTCATCGTGGCACGAAATGCAGGTTGAATCGACATCTTCAGTCAAGGCATTGGACTGCTCGGGGATGTGGCATTTACTGCACAGGTCCTTGGGCCAGCCTGCGTGGGGAGAAGGCAACAATGCAAAGGTCGCTTGACGACGCTCGTACGTACGGGAATCAGCAAGAAGAAGACGGTTGCCTGATGCATGCGGATCATGGCACCGTGAGCACTGCTTATCCTCAAGGCCGGCATGGAATTGATCGCTTTCAATGAAGTACGGATCGTGGCAGGTCATGCAAAGATCGGGCTGGGCTTCTTTGGTCAGCGAGGGGTATTCAGATTTGTGGGCCTCGTGGCACCAACCACACTTACCAACCACGACGGGGCCATGAACCCAGTCGTCTTGCTCAAACTCGATGTAGGATTCGTGGCACTTGCTGCAAAGTTCGGCCCCGGTAGTCGGTGGGGTATATCCCTGCTCTTCATTGTGGCATCCGAAGCAGTCTCGTTTCTGATACGGTGTGTGATAGAAGAAAACTTCTTCCGTCACTTGGGTTGACTGTTGGTCTGGCCAGGCATCTCGTTCGGCCAGCATCTGCCTGCCAAGGTCACTGTCTGCCGGGATGGCTACACCCCAAGGCCCGATCAGTTCCTCGGTTTTATGGGGTGGATCGTAACCCTCCGGCACTGGCACGCCATCGAAGAAGAAACTCAGCGTCTTGTATCGCTGTACTTCGTCCTGGCAGCCTGTCAGGAAGATTAGAACGAAGCACAGCACGACTACGAGAATCGGCATGATTCTGCAAAATGAGCACATCACACAGCGGACACCACCGACATAGGCATGGTCGCAGCCCGCTTTGTTGTATCTCAGTTTGCCAAACGTCATAAGCGCAGCCTCTCCACCGATATAAGGCAAAGTCTGTGCCGACTGGGACTAGTACCCGCTATGATATTGATCGGCGAATCTTGTTGTATGCCAAGAGTTTACGTATAGTTTCAAATAGAATCGGCAGTTTCGTTTGGGCGATTATTCTTAAAAATGAGAGACAGATGCTGACTGTGTCTCGTGAAGTGGGTTTTCTGCTGGAACAACAGTTGCAGTAGATATATGTATCGAAGCTTTCGGTACACACGAACATTATGTCAGGGGTAGACCCGCAGGAGATCAGATATGAACGCATGGACCCGAATGTTATTAATTGTCTCACTCACGCTGTGGGTCTTATCAGGTGTCGGCGGCTGTACCTCAGCTCCGCAGGAGGTTACTGTCGAGACTAACGCCATCTTCTACCCGCCGCCGCCTTCTGAACCTCGTTTGCAGTTCCTGACCAGTTTCAGCGACGCCGAGCGCTGGATGATTAAAAAGAGCTCTTTTGCCGATTTTGTTGTGGGTGATAAGCAGCAGACCGAAGCACCGCACAAGATGCACGGGCCTTATGGTCTGGCCGTCTACAATCAGAAGCTGTATGTCTGCGACATCCCGTTACATTGCGTGCATATCTACGACTTGGCGAACAAGACCTATTCACGCTTGGGTCAGGAAGACAGCTTCTTTGGCCCGGTCAATATCACTATCGACAAGGACGGCACGAAGTATATCTGTGATACTCATCCTCAGAAGTCACAGATTCTGGTGTTTGATGCCAATGACCGCTTTGTCCGTGCAATGGGTGATCCTGTCCGTTGTGTGCCGATTGATGTAGCTATTGACGGTGATCAGTTGTATGTCTGTAACATCAAGCAGTGCAAGATCGAAGTCTGGTCTAAATCCAGCGGCGAGTTGCTTCGTAGCTTCTCCAGCAAAGGGCGCGAGCCGGATCAGCTTCGCTATCCAACGAATCTTGCTATTGGACCGGACGGGAATATCTACGTTGTCGACTCAGAACTCAGCACAGTCAAGGTATTCAATCCTGAAGGGAATCTACTTAAACTTATCGGTGAGCCTGGCGACCGCCCGGGCTACTTCGCTCGTCCCAAGGGCATTGCGATCGATCCTGATGGCGTGATCTATATTGCCGACGCCCAATGGGAAATCGTTCAGCTATTCAACCCTGAAGGCCAAACACTGCTCTTTTTTGGCGGCGCTACCGACGGTCCGGATAGGATGGGATTGCCTGCGGGGATTACAATCGACCGCTCCAGTATTGATTTATACAGGGAATATATGGCCCCGGGATTTGAGCCGGAATACTTGATATTCCTGGCGAATCAATTCGGCGACAATAAGATCGGCGTTTACGCATTTGGGAAGATGAAGAATCCGTAAGCGAAGCACTTATACACGCTAGTCTGCAAGATTAAAAACAAACGGGGCCCGCCAAGTGAACGGGCCCCGTTTTGATTTGGTCTCTACGCTGCTCGAAACGGATTGAACTTATTTGTTGTGACAAGCCCGGCAGAGCAGGGCTTCATGTTCGGAGGCGGCGTCGATGTCATACTTCAACAAGTAATCGCCGTGTCCGCTGGTGTGAACATCATGGCAGCTGGTGCACTGCATCTTGCCCTGTGAGTCGAGCAGGTCTTCGGCGATGGTGCCGCCCAGGCCCGAGGTTACGGTGCTGGGTTGCTTCAGACCACCGTCAGCAGTTGCCAGTGCGTCGTCATAGGTGAACGAAATCGGGTGCGAGCTGGCCAGATCGCCGGTCTCGAAGATGGCTTCGGAGTCGGGGATGTAGCTGAAGACGGCGTAGCTGCCGTCGTGGCAACCCAGGCATAGCTTGCTGGGGCCACTGGGCTGGCTGACGTCTGTCGCGTCTAAGCTGGCGCTGGTGTACAGATCGAAGGTCGGCAATCCATCCGCTGTCTGGGCGGTGCTCCACAGGGGCACACCGTAGGCATCGGGATCAGTTGGGTCGCCGGACTTGTGGGGCATATGGCAGTTAACGCAGCCATGGTCCGAGTGGGCGGCATATGATGTGCCGTTCATCCCGAACGCAAGACCCGCCACCGCGATTGCTCCGACGAGTAGTTTTGTTTTCATTGAGGCCTCTCCTTACATATGATGTTTTTGGCCTAAGTGGCTGTCGCCTCGGTTCGATTCGCTTGCCGTGTCATGCGTGTAGGCGTTTCGGCCGGGGCGTCTTATTTTTCAAACTGGGTAAATTCACGATTCAAAGAACAGATCACTGGGCCGGCCCCCCCTCAAGGCGACCGGCGTCTCTCAATCCAATCCCGCCCACCCGGTGGCGCCCTTTCAAGTGATGGTGTCCCGATGGGACCTGATTGTGCCTGAATGGTGGACATGTGTTTCTCGCTTTAAATAGAGACCTTCTCAAGTACCTAATGCAAGAGCTATACCACCCAATAAAAGATGAAGTGCCTTTTTTGGCCTGAAATCGGCCCTTCAAAGCACCCATCAATTAGCGGTTACCCAACAGTAAGAAAGCAGGGGAATCGGAATTCCCGGAGATTGGAATACGGCTGGCCGTGCTAAATGGCCTATCTTCCCGGTGGCAGGATGGACCCTGAATTGCGATTCTCAACCTTGAGATTCCGGCTAGCCATTCGCCAGAGTTCAAGCCGATATTCATGTCGCAAGTGCTTTATTTGCAGCACATTTGCATTCATGGCACTTCGGGTCCACCGAAAAACAGTTTGGCATCAACTTTGTGTTATGTATCCCGGAACTCTGTGTAAAGGGACGGGCTATGACACACGTTCGTATCAAAATGCTGATTGTGGGGTTGGTCTTGGTCGCCTCAGTGAGTTACCTGGCCGTGGCGGGAGTCAAGAGCGGCTGGGTCTACTACATGCACGTAGATGACTTCGTCCTGGATGACAGCTACCAGCATCGTCGTGTCCGTTTGTATGGCCTGGTGGATGAGGACAAAGTTGAGGTTCAACCGGCCATGCTCATCGCGTCATTCGATCTACGCGGCGTCAGTAATAGCGTGCCGGTCCATTATGAGGGCGTCGTTCCGGACACCTTCAAGCCGGGCTGTGAGGTGATGGTCGAGGGCAAACTTGATGTAGCCGGCATCTTCCAGGCTGACACGTTGATGACTAAATGTGCCAGCAAATACCAGTCAGAAGAACATGAAAAACGTATTGAGGCGATCCAATGACCTCAGATATGGGCTACCTAAGCTTGATTGGAGCGATGCTCCTGGCGGCGGGAGCGTTCTTCTACTCCGCGCTCGCGGCTAAGGATGGTAAATCTGTTGCGCTGCTCTGGGCACGACGGCTAATTTACGTTTACGGCGTGATGATTGTTCTTAGCTGTTGGTCACTCCTGTCGGCCTTAATTAACAGCGACTTCCAGAACGCATATGTCGCCAGCTACACAGAAAAAGCTTTACCCACCGGCTACAAGATCGCTGCTTTCTGGGCCGGCCAGGAAGGCAGCCTGATGCTCTGGACTCTGTTGCTGGCGGGTATGAGCGCCGTTGCAGTGTATAGCTACAGTAAGCGTGAAACCGTCGAGCAGGCCGTGATGATCCGGATACTGGCAATGGTCTGCGGATTCTTCGCGGCCTTGATGCTGTTCGCAGCCAATCCTTTTGAACAGTTGCCTGCCAGGGTAATGGACGGCCGCGGTTTGAATCCACTGCTTCAAGACCCGTACATGATTATCCATCCGCCATTGCTGTTCGTCGGTTATGCCGCGTACACGATCCCCTGGGCGATGCTCTTGGCAGCGTTGATTGCTGGGCGAAAAGACAACCAGTGGATCGGCGCGACACGTAAATGGCTGATGGTGTCATGGCTGTTCCTGACCATCGGGATCCTCTTAGGCGCTAAATGGGCATATATCGAGTTGGGTTGGGGCGGCTACTGGGCGTGGGACCCTGTCGAGAATGCTTCGCTTCTGCCATGGCTAACCGGCACCGCACTACTACATTCGATCATGATTCAGCAGCAGCGTGGTATGTTCAAGGTCTGGAACGCGGTGCTGATCTCTGTGACCTTCCTGCTCTGCATCTTCGGTACTTACCTGACACGTAGCGGTGTGGTTCAGTCTGTGCATGCCTTTGGCGGTTCGCTGGTCGCGACGTTCTTCCTGGTGTTCCTTGGATTGTGCGTGGTCATCAGCATGGCTGTGATTATCTGGCGCTACAAACTGCTTAAGAGTGAGAAGTCGCTGGAAGGCATGTTTACCAAGGAAGGTGCGTTCCTGGCGGTGAATGTGCTGCTACTGATTATCACGCTGACGACGCTGGTAGGTACGATCTTCCCGTTGATCAGCAGTGTGGTATTGCCGGAGCCGGTCACGGTTGGGCCGAAGTTCTACAACAAGATTGTTCTGCCCTTGGGGCTGGCACTGTTAGCTGTCATGGCGGTTGGGCCCTTATTGACCTATGGCAAGGATGCCGGTCGATCCCTTGCTAGGGGACTGCTGATCCCTGCAATCTCGGCTGCAATTGTGCTTGTTGTAGCACCCGCTTTGGGCTTGACAGATCCTTGGGCGTTGACCTGTGCGGCCATAGCGACCGTTGCGATCGTCAGCATCGGCGTTGGTATCGCCAATACTGTGAAACAGCGTTTGAAGATTGAGGATGAAACGGCATTAGCAGCAACACTACAAGTAATCGATAGTAACCATCGGCGGTATGGCGGCCAGTTTGTGCATATTGGTATGGTGCTATTCATGATCGGTGTGGCAGGTTCCAGCTTGTTTGGCATTGAGCAGAACTTTCGGCTTTCACCTGGCGAATCTGCCAGCATCGGTGGGTACACGATCAACTTCGCGGGATTGGAACAGAGTCGTTACGCGAACTACACCGCGGTTGAAGCGCAAGTCAACCTGTATCCTTCCAATGGCGGAACACCCGTTGAGCTGCGTCCGCAACGGCGATTTTATGACAAGTCCGAGCAGCCAAGCGCTCAGGTCGCACTTAATTCCACATGGTTGCGTGATACGTACCTGACACTCGGCGGCTGGAATGAAGGCGGCTCGCTCGTTGCGATCCAGGCAATCATTAATCCACTGGTCGCATGGATCTGGATTGGTGGGATCGTCATGTCGCTAGGCGCAGTATTTTGTCTGATGCCACGTTTGATGAGCCAAACCGTTACCGGTCCGGTGCCCTCACCTGAATCGACATCGCAGAATAAACGTAAGCGCGCTTCGGTGCATTTGGCGCTGGCGGGCGAAGGACTCTGCGAAGTCAGTTCAAACATGAATACAACTATAAGCAACAAAGAAACGGAGCCTATCAAGTGACACGCATAGCTTTCCTGTTCGTATTATCTCTCGCCGTGTCCCTGTGTCTTACCACGAGTTCGCTGCAAGCTGAAGAGACGCAAACCACGAGTGATGAACAAGCACAGCAATCACCACAAATGCCTCCGGGCCATCCTCCCGTGTCGGGAGTGCGCCAGGAGACGCCGCAAGGGCAACCGGAGATGCCTCAGGGCCATCCGCCCGTGAAACGATTCCACGGCCAGATGCCGGCTGGACATCCACCCGTCACCAAGGCGCCGGAAGTTGTCTACGAAACCACCGAGGTCGAGCCGGAATGGTTTGTCGCTGTTCGTCATTTGATCGTTCGACCGATGGAAGATCAAATGCATGTGACCGAGGTTTGGGCGGTGGTGAATCCGACTGAGAAAAGTTACATCGGCAAGCCGATTGAGGTTCCAAGTGCTGATGAAGCGGGGGAGGCCACTGTCGCAAACGAAACTGATAACATTGAACAACCCGCAATGGGGGACCAGGCTGAACTGAAAACACTCGAACGGATCACAATTACCCTGCCGATCCCAAAGCACGCCAGCCACGTGCAACCCGGTAGAGGCTTTGCTCCTGATAATGTGCTGGTTGAAGACGGCAAACTTGTCAGTAGTATGCCACTGAAGCCGGGTACAAACGAAATGCATATCAACTACCTGCTTGCATCGGAAAATGGCGTGTTCAAACTGCCGTTGACAGTTGGCGCGCCGATCAAGCACATGATGGTATTCCTGCCAGACGATGAATCCGAAGTCGAAACTGTGGGCCTGGCTGCAGGCGAGCCATTCAAGGCAGGGAATAAACAGTTCCGGATGTTCATGGGTAAAGAACTCGAAAAAGGAACACCCATTAGTGTGACAATAGAAGTGGAGCAGGTCGTTGAAGAGCAGTCTTCCGCCGCCGCACCTGCCATGATCAATCCGACAAGCGGCCAATCTGGTCAGATGAAAATGATCGCTGGTATTGGTGGGGGAGCGGTTGTTCTGGCCGCACTGGTTGTAATGATGAAACCCTCCCGAAAACCCGAACCTACCGGTGCAGCCGGTTAACGCGATTAATCTACCGATGATCAGCATGACCGCCGAGCCTGTGTCAGAAACTGATAGTACCGAGAGTGAAACGGCAGGGCTTGCGGTATGCCTTAATCAAGTGTGTAAGCGGTATGACGAACGTTGGGTGCTTCGTGATCTTAGCCTGAATGTTCGGGTAGGTTCGTATCTGACGCTTCTTGGACCGAATGGTGCCGGAAAAAGTACGCTGCTGCACACACTGGCGATGCTCAGTCAACCGACGGCCGGCAAGATATCTCTCTTCGGTGAAGCCGCGAATCGCCCGAATCCTAAACTCCGTGCCCGGATCGGTGTCATCGGTCATCAGCCGATGCTGTACCGTGACCTTTCAGCAATCGAGAACCTTATCTTCTTCGGCAAACTCTATGGTGTCAGGCGATCCGCAGAGCGTGCCATGGAATTGCTTGAACGCGTTGATTTAGCGGAGCGTGCCAAGAGCCAGGTGAAAACGTTCAGCCGAGGAATGGTGCAACGATTATCCATCGCCCGCGCCTTAATGCATGCCCCTGACCTTATGCTTGCTGATGAGCCGTTCTCTGGATTGGATGTTCCATCGGTTGTGTCTGTCACAGACCTGCTGGCCGAACTGAATGCGGAAGGCAAAACCGTCATCATGACAAACCATGATGTCAGACAAAGCCTTGAGCTTGCCAAGCGTGTGGTTGTCTTACGTCAAGGGCATATTGTATGTGACCAGCCGACCCATTTTGCTGATCCGGAAGCGATGACGCGGGAGGTGATCGGGCAATGACGCATGTGCTCCAACAAGTTTATCTGATCAGTAGTAAAGACCTTCGTATTGAAGCCCGCAGTCGACAGACGCTCGGGCTTGTGGTTGTCCTGGGCGTACTGATCGTTGTCGTACTTGGCCTTGGCCTCGGACCAGAGCAGGTCAAGTCCGGAATAGCCGCTACCGCGGTCTTGTGGGTCGCCTACCTTTTCGGCGGAGTTTTGTGCTTTGAGAAAACCATGGTTGTCGAGCGGCATGATGGTGCATTAGCAGGACTCATGCTGGCGCCGGTTGATCGTGGTGCGATCTATGCCGGGAAGTTGCTCAGTAACCTGATATTGATGGTCGCGCTATCGCTGGTCGTGACTCCGGTTGCGGTGATCATGTTTGGCTTCGATCTGTCCACTTCGCCGATCGGATTTGTCGCGATCATGGCTGGAGGTTTTGTTGGATTTGCTGCCGTCGGCACGTTGTTCTCAGCAGCAGTCAGTTCGACACGCTTGCAGGGAGGATTGTTGGCTATTGTAATCTTCCCGGTTTCTCTGCCTTTAGTGATCGTTTCCACTCAAATGATGATGCGCCTATTTGGTGACAACGAACCTTTTAATACCACTGGCGTTTTGGTCTTGATTGCATTCGATGCGATATACCTGACTGTGAGTTGGCTCGTGTTTGAGTTGATCCTCGAACCATGATTGGGATTTGTGATGAAACATATAAGTGGGACAATATGGGCAATATACTGGCTGGTGACCGCGATGTTGTTTACTGTCGCGACCGCCATGATTTTCTTCTGGACACCTGTCGAAGAAACGATGGGCATCGTGCAAAAAGTATTCTATCTCCATTTGCCCGTGGCCATTAATACATTCCTGGCTTGCCTGGTCTGTTTCATCGCATCGGTCGGCTACCTTTGGCAACGACGACAGGTATGGGACGATCTGGCGGTGTCGTCGGCAAAGGTTGCTGTACTACTGTGTGGTGTGGTTCTACTGACAGGCATGATCTGGGGGCATAGTGCATGGGGAGTATGGTGGACCTGGAGCCCGCGCTTAACTTTCAGTCTGGTGCTGTGGTTACTATACGTGGCTTATCTTGTGATACGCCCATCAATCGAGTCCCGACAGCGCAGGGCATTGGTGAGTGCGGTATATGGAATTGTGGCTTTTGTGGATGTGCCGTTGGTATATCTGTCTGTCAAGTTGATGCCAGATATCCATCCCTCATCGATCACACTGACTACAGAAATGAAGTGGACGCTTCTTGCCTGCATGATTCCCGTCACCATGATCTCTGTGGGTTTAGTTCTTGCCCGCTTCATGCTGCAGCGCGTACAGCATGAAGAACACGATGACGGTGGTCAACTCAAGCCCCAAAGCGTCGTAAGAGGCCGGCTTGGAGGTGTCGTATGAATATGGATCCACTCCAGCACACCATTCTTGCCTACATCGTGGCGATCGGTCTGATGTTGGGATATGCGGTGGCAATATGGTGGTCATCAAGACGATCGACCACTAAATCCAAAGAAATTGCATCAGAAGAAGGGCATCTGAAATCGTAATAGTCCGGCGATACGACACACGATAGGTTTGAAGAATTAGTATTTATTGCCGGGAGACTTAACTGGCAGGCAAGGGTTCCAGGCATGACTTACCACAAAAATATTCATAATCGCCATGCCTTCACGCTCATCGAGCTGTTGGTTGTGATCAGTATCATCGCGCTATTGATCGGCATTCTGCTGCCTGCACTGAGCCATGCCCGTAAGGCTGCCAAGCAGGTCAAGTCCAAGAGTGACCTCCGGCAATTAGTGACAGCATATTCGGCCTACCAGAGTGACTATAACGACATGGTGCTGCCGGGGTATCCCTTCAAGTCGTACTATTACGAAAACTTCACGGCCGAATACAATGGCCTGTCGATTGTCTACCCCGCCTCCGGCAGGTATCCGTGGCGTCTTATCTCCTACGTGTCGGATGTGTGGGAGATCGTATATAGCCATGCAGATCCCCCGGAACTGCCACAAGTCACCGATAGTGACGCTGCGGTACAGTTGTACAAACTAAGCGCCTTTCCATCGTTTGGACTCAACGGCATCTACGTCGGCGGGCATCACAACTTTGATGGTTTCATTTCCAAGGACAACACATCCTTTCCGAATGTCGGGAAGCATGTTGTGTACATTAATAGCGAAGTAAGGCGACCATCTGATCTAATTGTGTTCGGTGACAGCTATGCAAGCATGCCCGGCCTGAATCCGGACGACCCTGAATCCGGTTATTTTGACTTGTTTGCACCGTATGCCAACGGGCAAAAGTGGCACAATAATGGTGATGTCATCGAGGTGGACGCTGCCGGTACGCTTATGGGCCTGCCCAAAGGCCGCTACGGGCCGAACGCCGATATCGCATTCTTCGATAGTCATGTGGCGGGTATGTCAGCCAATGAACTTGACAATATGCGCTACTGGGCAAATAACGCCACGACGGAAGACTATGACTACACACCGTGAATTATTGCGATAGCATAGTGATTATGCAATGGTGTGTTAGCGTATTCATCACGATTATATTGCTGGTATCTCCTGGCCGTGCAATAGCTGTCGACTGGGTGAAACTGGCCGATATGCCCGCAGAATGGTATGTATCTGATGAAGGTAGGCCTATTATTAAAAACATACTCGTGCGTCAGCGAGCTTGTGGTGGATGGGATAAGAATTACGATCCCTCCAAGCCAGTAGATCAAGAGCAGCTAATTGCCGGCACCGATAAGCCGGCTACTATTGATAATCAAGCCACTGTAGCCGAGATGCGTGTCCTCGCACGTGCAATTGAGTTGACGGATGATCGCCGCTGTTTGCAAGCATTTTCCCACGGCCTGGTTTATCTGTTAGAGGCACAATACGAAAATGGCGGCTGGCCACAGTATTATCCACTACGTGGAGGCTATCATGATGCCATCACCTATAACGATGACGCCATGTATCATGTAATGATGCTGATGCAAGAGATTGCATATACGAAAGAGTCTTTCACTATTCTCAATGAATCATACCGCCTACAAGCTGCTGAAGCATATGAACGTGGCATTCGGATTATTCTAAAAACTCAGGTTGTCGTCGATGGACAACCAACCGTCTGGTGTGCTCAGCATGACGCGATCACGCTCAAACCCATTAAGGCCCGTGCTTATGAGCACCCTTCGCTCAGCGGTGCCGAATCAGTAAAACTTATACAGCTACTTATGAGCATCGATGACCCATCACCAGAGATAGTACGTGCTATAAATGGTGCAGTAGAATGGTTTGACATGACTGCTATTGATGGTGTGTCTTATGATCGCATCACAAAGCCCAATGGCGATCAAGACCGTAAGCTGATGCCCTCGAAGGATCAGGACGAGCGATGCTGGGCTCGTTTCTACGAGATCGGTACCAACCGGCCAATCTTCAGTGGGCGTGACGGCGTTATTCGCTACGAACTGTCGGGAGTCGAAACAGAACGACGCCTAGGCTATGCCTGGTATTCACGCCGGGCAGAATCACTGCTTACCAAAGACTATCCCGCCTGGCGACGCCGTTGGACCGACCAATTGGAAGAATGAAAGCTGACGGCCCCGCGTGCTCATGTTGCAATCAATATTTACATGAAGACTGCTGCAGCGTGTCTTTGGCTTTGGTATCTTGTTGCCTCCGGTCAGTAAAAGATAGTCACCCAGTGTATTAAATTGAAAGAGTAAAGCCTGATGGCCAACCTATTCGCCGCCTTGCCCGACTTCTGGCAGATGCCGGAACTGACACACATCAACCGCCTGCCCGCCCGCGCCACACTTGCGCCTTACCACTCGGCCGCGACGGCTAAAGCGGGTGATAACCGACGCAGCCGATGGTTACTTGATTTGAATGGTGACTGGCAGTTCAAGCTATACAAGAGCCCTCGAGCCGTCCCCGGCAATGTCACAAAGCCAACGATTAGTGATAAATCATGGGACAAGCTACCTGTGCCCAGCAACTGGACTCAGCATGGGTACAGCAGTCCGATCTATACAAACGTCATCATGCCGTTTAAAAACGAACCTCCGTTTGTGCCGGAAGACAATCCGACCGGCGTCTATCGTAAAAATTTCACAATCCCGAAAGAGTGGAACGGCCGACGGATCGTACTGCATGTGGGGGGTGCGGAGAGTGTCCTGTGTATATGGGTCAACGGTAAGTGGGTTGGTATGAGTAAAGATACCCGCTCGCCTAGTGAGTTTGATGTTACACCGTATGCGAAGACAGGCAGGAACCATGTTGCCGCAGCGGTGATTCAGTGGTCTGATGCTTCCTACATCGAAGACCAGGACCAGTGGTGGCTAGGAGGTATCTTCCGTGAGGTGTATCTCTATTCACAGAGCCATGTCTATCTAGAGGACATGTTTGCTAAAGCACACCTAGAGCATGACAACACGACGGGCAAACTCACAGCCGAGGTAAAACTGAACTTCACCGACGTGCCGGATATGGTGTATCACGTCGTAGGTGAACTGTACGATCCTCATGGTAAGAAAATACGCACGCTCAAATCAAATCAGATTGACATTGAGTATGGTATCCACCGGAACATCGCCATGTTGCAGACGGAGATCAAGCGTGTGACGGCTTGGTCTGCGGAATCGCCAAGCCTTTACAAACTCGTTGTCTCGCTGCACGAAGATGACGGCCACGGGAAGCCCCGTACGCATGCTATGGAGTACACTTCGTGTAAGGTTGGTTTCCGACGGGTTGAGGTGAAGGACCGCCAGCTACTTATCAATGGTCAGCCGGTCATGATCCGTGGTGTCAATCGCCATGAACATGACGATACATCAGGCAAAGCCTTGTCGACTGAAAGCATGGTTCGGGATATTCTGCTTTTAAAGCAACACAACTTCAATGCCGTCCGCAATTCTCATTACCCATGCGATTCACGCTGGTACGATTTGTGTGATCAGTACGGCCTATATCTTATCGATGAGACAGACCTCGAAGCGCATGACAATTATCACACATTGTGTCGTAACCCTCGCTGGCGAGAAGCCTTTCTCGATCGTGTCATGAACATGGTCGAACGCAACAAGAATCACCCGAGTATTATTGCTTGGTCTCTCGGTAACGAGTCTGGTTATGGTGAGAACCATGACGTCATGGCACAATGGGTTCGTGCAAAAGACCCATCTCGGCCACTACACTATGAGGGTGCAGTGCGCTACGGCTGGCTGCAACGAGGTATCGCGGATCATCCAATCGGGAAGAACGCAACCGATCTGGTTTGCCCGATGTATCCTGCACTGGCCGATGTGGTCGCATGGGCCAAGCGTGCTGATGATGAGCGACCTTATATTCTCTGCGAATATTCGCATGCCATGGGCAACTCCAATGGCTGTCTTAAAGAGTACTGGGACGCATTCGAGAAGTATGATGGTCTGCAAGGTGGATTCATCTGGGAATGGGTCGATCACGGTTTGAAGAAAACCACTGAAGACGGTGAAACCTACTGGGGTTATGGCGGTGACTTCGGCGAGAAGATCCACGATGCCGAATTCGTCTGCGATGGTTTGATCTGGCCAGACCGTACGCCACACCCTGCGATGGCGGAGTGTCACAAACTCATGCAGCCGATCGGTTTTGAGACCGTCAACCTTCGGCAGGGGAAAATCAAGGTTACGAATAAGCAATACTTCACCGACCTTGCCTGGCTCAGATTCACATGGACCATCGAGGTAGATGGTAAGCCTGTTGCCAATGGCACGTTCAAACCGGGCAAAATCGATCCGCAGAAGTCCAAGATTGTCACGCTCAATTATACCAAGGACAAGTTACCGGCCGGTGAAGCTATATTGACGCTAAGGGCAATCTCTGAGAATAAGACGCCTTGGTGTGGCAAGAACCACATCGTGGCATGGGAGCAGTTTACATTGCCGGTCGCGAAGACCAAACCGGCAGTTGCATCCCGGCGTTCCAACAAAGCGATCGAGGTCAAGGAGACGGCTGCAAACTATGTGCTGTCGCATCCCGGCCGTGGCTGGTCGATGACTGTCCAGCGTAAGCGCGGGATGATCCGTGATCTTACCGTGGGGGATCAGCCTGTCATGCTCGAAGGGCCGATGCTAAATGTCTGGCGCGGGCCGACCAGCAATGACGGTGTTAAAGGCAAAAAACGCGAGTGGACACGCGAATATAAGCCGCTAGGCCGCTGGTGCCTGGCAGGACTCGACAAGCTCAAATTGACCCATAGCGAACCCGCGATACTCACACGCCGCCGTGATGGTAGCGCGACTATCGCACTTGAACATACATGGCAATGCAAAGGACAGGACGGCCAAATACATTCGATCAAGCACAAGCACCGCTATATGCTTGAAGCAGATGGCTCAATCGCAGTAGACAACACCTTTGATATCGATAAGACCTTGCCGGACCTGCCCCGTGTTGGCGTGATTTTTGCGCTCGACAAGAAGTATGAATCACTCGCATGGTACGGACGTGGGCCCGAAGAGTCGTATCCCGATCGCAAGGCTGGCTACCCGGTCGGTTTATACCAGAGTACTGTTGAAGAACAGTATGTCCCATACATCGTCCCGCAAGAGCATGGGCTGAAAACAGATGTTCGCTGGTTCGAGCTATCGCAGGCAAGAAAGTCCGGATTGAAAATCGCTAGCGATACACTTATGAGTTTCTCCGCGAGTCACTTTACGCCGATGGACTTGACCGAGGCATACCACACCGTCGAACTTACTCCGCGCGACGAGGTGATCGTTTGTATCGATGCCAAACACCGCGGCCTGGGCACCGCCAGTTGTGGGCCGGATACCTTTGATGAGTACAAGGTATTCCCCGGCCAACATCGTTTGGTATATAAGCTGCAATTGCCTAAGTCACGCTAATTGATTGTGAGTATACAGGCACATTTAAGCTGTATATTTGATTGATAATCCACCCCTGATGTAACGAGTTGGCGTTACATCGGGGTTTTTGTAATCTGCTTTGTTATGGACAATAAATCACTCAATCATGGCGGATTTACGCTTCCCGGTGAAGCCGGGTACGAGGACTTAACACTGAAGCTTGCCAAGCGGTGGGGGGCTGATGTGATCCGTGACAGCGATGGCACTCAGCTATCGGATGAGATTGTCAGTTCAGGTTACGAGATATACTCCACGCTCTGCCTTGTCCGGGCGCACAACGACTGGGCAAAGGAACACCCCGACAAGCTCCAGCAGTGCTGCATGATGAGTCAGCCGGTGATGGCTGACTCAGATACGTTGCGGATCGATTTGCTGCGTGGATACTTTCGCGAACAGTTCAAGATTAATGCGGATGATGATCCCAAACAGTGGTGGCAGGTGTTCGACCGTACTTCGGGTGACGAAGTACCTGTCTCGGATTGGGACTTCAATCCTGAATCCGGCACGGTCTCGATACGAAAAACCACACGCTGGCATCAATACACCGTGAACTTCTTCTCCTATCGGATATGGGAGGAGATATCGATGTATAACCACGTCACCAACGATTGGGGGGATCGTGAACACCTGATGCCGATCGATCCCATCTATCCGGAAGCACGGGAGCGGATCATGAGTTACCTCGAGCAATGGCTCATTGAACATCCTCACACGAGTGTTGTTCGTCTGACCTCGATGTTCTATAACTTCTGGTGGTTCTGGGGAGATGATCCCAAGCGTCGTTTTATCGTCAACGACTGGGGGTCGTATGAATTCTCCGTCAGCACAGAAGCGATCCGCCAATTCGAGGAAAAGTATGGCTATCGGCCAAAGAGTGAAGAATTTGTCAACGCCGGCGAATACAACAACTCATATAAAGTCCCGTCCAAGTTCTACCGGGACTGGATCGACTTTATCAATGAGTTCGTTGTCAGCTTCGGTAGCAAATGCGTTGAATTGATCCACGAACACGGCAAGCAAGCGTTTTTATTCTACAACGACCATTGGCTGGGTGTCGAGCCTTACGGCGAACGTTTCGAAAAGTTCGGCTTTGATGGCGTGATCGATGGAATATTCAACGGATTTGAAGCCAGGAAAGTTGCGGAAACGCCGAACGTATCAGTACGGGAACTGCGGATGCACCCGTACCTGTTCCCGACAGGGGTGAATGGGGCGCCTTCATTCTTACCCGGCGGTACCCCCACACTGGAATGCAAGACCTATTGGGCGGATATCCGCAGGGCACTACTGCGCAAAGGCGTCGATCGAATCGGGTTTGGTGGTTACCTGCACCTTGTTGAAAACCATCCAGAATTTGTTGATTACATCGAACAGATGGGCAATGAATTCAGGCAGTTGCGAAATTTGCATCACGATGATACGCCTTGGCAGGCTGACGTCAAGGTCGCGATCTTAACGGCATGGGGGCATCTTCGCGCATGGGCTTGCCGTGGACACTTCAATCGTGATAACTACTACAACGAAGTAATGGAATCGCTTTCCGGCTTACCGGTCGAGGTGTCGTTCTTATCCTTCGATGACATCCTTAAGCATGGTGTGCCGGCGGATGTGGATGTCGTGATCAATGCGGGTTCTGCGAATGATTCCTGGTCTGGTGGATCATACTGGGCGAAGCCCGGTGTGTTGGAAGCCATTCGGAGCTTCGTGCATGCCGGAGGTGGATTTATCGGGATAGGCGAGCCAACGGCATATCGGCATGGGACGTCATTCTTCCAGCTTTCAGACATTCTTGGTGTAGATCGGGAACTCGGCCTCACCAGGGCATTTGATCGCTATGCGGTCAAAGCGTATGACGGTCACTACATTATGAAGGATGCCGGACCGGCTCCTGAATTGGGTAAATGTATCGAAAATATGTATATCAACGATACCGAAACAAAGGTGCTTTCTGCACACGGTAGTTCGCCCCGGATTACGATCAGGCAATTTGGTAACGGTAGGAGTGTGTATTCTGCCGCTCATACCTATAACGGACTGAATGCACGTTTATTATTACGGTCTATCTACTGGTCTGCTCAAACAGAGGCGCTCATTAATCAATGGGTCTGTGACAATTGCTACACAGACTGTGCTTATTACCCGAAACACGGGAAGCTGGTTGTTGTGAATAACACTAACCAAGCTCAAAAGACCGTAGTGCAGAATCCGATCCGTTCGGTAGCGTTGAGCTTGGAACCATACGCTTCAACGGTGCTGGATCTGGCCTGAATCATATTTTGATCTGGCAGTTTATGCTATGCCTTTGGGGCTAATGACCGTATAATGCTCTGGTAAGTTCACGCCATGTTTACGTGATCTCAATGGGCAAGCGCAAGGTAAAAAAAGAGCAAACGGTTCAAGACAATGAATTGTCCATACCCCGTGTTGCGCTATTGGTCCAGTGGCGGCCACCACTGTTGCAGGGGATTGCCGATTACATCAAGACGCATAAGCCATGGTCTGTCATGCTCGCGCCGCCTCCTACGGAAACGACCTATCATTTAGAGCAGTGGCTCGTTGAGCGCGTCGTAACAGGGATCATCGGCCGATTCGACAATAAAAAAATCGCCGGTCACGTCAAGAAGCTTAATATCCCCTGTGTCAATACTTATTTGGAGGATGAGAAACCGATCCTGCCGGTCGTGTATTTTGATAATAAGCAAATCGGCAGGGTTGCAGCCGAGCATCTTTTGGAACGCAAGTTCAGGTACTTTGGCTTCTGCCATCGTTTGGGGATGATCCCTTCTGCACAGCGACGTGAGGGATTTACTGAGCGCCTGCGTGAAGATGGTTTGGAATGCAGTGTTTACGATATGCCGCTGTATCCCAGCGACCCCAATTCCTGGATCCAATGGCAGGTACGTATGGCAGACTGGCTGTACTCGATCCCCAAACCCGCCGGGATTATGGCCTGTAATGATGGCTATGCTCAACTAACGTTGGAGGCTGCAAAGCGAATCGGTGTGAGTATCCCAGACGAATTGGCTGTGATCGGTGCGGATAATGATGCACCGTTGTGCCAGATATCCTCTCCTCCCCTGACGAGCGTTCCTATCGATTGGCAGCGATTGGGGTATGATGCGGCCGGCTTGTTAGACAAGCTAATGTCGGGGGATAAGGTTCCAGATATGCCTTTTCTACTCACGTCGGCATCTATTGTGACGCGACATTCGACAGATGTTCTGGCGATAGACGACTGCGAGGTGGTGGCCGCCCTTCGGTTCATCTCGGCACACGCTATTGAGGGGATCGGTATCGATGATGTGTTGCGTCAGGTTCCATTATCCAGAAGTGTTCTGCAGCGGCGTTTTCGGAAGGTCATGGGGCACACCATTATGACCGAGATTCAAGACGCCAAGATTCGACATGCTACACGGCTTCTCACCGAGACAGACATTCCTTTAAACATTATCGCCTTCAATTCCGGATTCAGGCATCAGCAGTACATGAATGCGGTATTTCGCAGACAATTAAAAAAGACACCCGGACAGATCCGCACGGAGGCTAAGAAGGGCATATAAATGGGTTGACGTGATATTGTTCCACTAGCCAATATCAATGCCTGTGCAAGTATGTCTGGAATAGATAAACACACGCGCAAGCATTAACTCACGCGTATGTGGAGAGATGTACAGGGGAGTACACTATCAGGATTATCTGCGGCGGCGATGTTTGAGTGCAGCCAGGCTTCCTAGACCCAATAGAGCGAAATTGGTTGGTTCTGGCACAATGCTGGCAGTTGGGGGTGTGCCGGCGTTCCAGTTATTCAATACGACATCAAGGTCATCCAAGCCGACAAAACCGTCACCGGATGGATCGGCTGCCGGATCGGCTGGAGGTACATTTTGATTCCAGGCGCCAAGAATAATATCCAGATCGTCCAAGCCCACAAAACCGTCGCCATTCAGATCACCTTCAATACTACTGTCGCCAAACTCCATAACGATCGACGGAGTCGTTAGGCCGGAATTTGCAATGACCCATTCCTTGGTTCGGATCCCCACGCTACCACCATTAGCCGGACCAAGCCGTTCACTGATCATAAACAGCAAGGAGACCTGTCCATCGGCGTCTGCCTGGAGGAAGTTGACTAGATTGTCACTCATGTTCGGATCGACTTCACCGTACTCATCTGCAAATCCAGCCACCTCATCGGTCCAGCCGGCCGGATTTTCTGTTGAAAGATAGGTAGTGGAGAATTCGGTGGTCGTGCCGCCCGAGCCAGGACCCATCGGTGTCCAGTACCCCAATTCGGTCCAGTGTGCCGTGTCGACCTGGCCATCGGTGGTTAGAATCGGATCATAGTTCGGATTCGGTGTCAGACCAGGAGCCGTGTTCCATGTAATGGTGCCTTCATCCCAGGATTCACCCGCATCTCCGTCATTTAACCCATAGATAAGCATTTCTCGCTGTTGTGACGCGTTTTGAATCTTGATGCCAGCGCTGAGCAGGTTACCGAAGTCTTCCGTGATGCTGGACAGGTCCAATCGGATGATACCTGCGCGGAAACGTTCGGTCAGGGAGCCATCGGTCAGCAGCCGTATATCCATCGAGTAGATGCTCAGGTTTGATGTGTCGGCAAATGCCTGTCCAACGATGCCATCATCATTGTACAGCGCAGCATCCGCACCTGTACCTACTTCTGTGCCAACTTCAACAACCGCAGCCTGAGCAGAAGCACCCATGAACAGCGTGCTTGTAAGCGCCGATACACTAACTGCTGCCAAAATTCCTTTTTTCATTATTTCCTCTCCAAGTCATTGGTGGTGTGAAGTCATTTCAAGAACAAGCAAAACAGAACCAGTTGAATTTTAAGAAACCTGTGGTTACCTGCATCCCCGCTTTATCACGGATTCGCTGCCGTATACACGGACGTCGTGGGCGTCTCGGTCTGCTGTAAACGGTCCAGGAACTCCATCAAGTCGGGGGTGTTGGTTAGACTGATTGGATGGTCTTCGAAGTAGCTTTTTGCATCCGGATTGTTCATGTATTCGACGTGCCCATCGATAAAGGCACCGTTCCAGCCTCCGCCATCTTGTTCATGAGCATAGGAGCCTTTGTCACGGATCGTATCAACAATCAGTACACGATCATCTTCAAAATCCCTGGTGTTCGTTGCCAGGAGCGCACGGATCTTCTTCGGGTCGGGGTGACTCGTATAGAAGTTCGGATTGAAGTAGTAGCCTGTGCGGAAGAAGTCTCCACCAGACCCGCCGCCGGTAGGTGGCACACCGGTCGCATATGGAGTGTATGCTTCATAAAATTCCCAGGTAAATGCTTCGTATTCCTGGGTTGGACAGTAAAAAGCTTCTGCTATACCGATATAATTTGTGGTGTAGAGAATACCGAGGCCGAATGCTTTGCCGCTACGACCAGACACGTAGAAGGTGGTGAAGTTACCGACACGGTCTTGTTTGGCCCCCGCGAGGTTGAGAGTTGGGATCCATCCCTTGTTATCTGTGGCGTATGCGACTGTTCCTGTGGCGCACTGGCGTTCGTTGCTTGCACAGACACTACGTTTGGCACTTCTTCTGGCAGCACCAAGAGCAGGTAGCAATATGCCGACCAGTAACGCGATGATCGATATCACAACCAACAACTCAATTAGCGTAAATGCATGGTGGCGTTTGTCCGCAGTTATCGTTGCCATCGCAAAGGCTTCCTTTTAATCACCTGATCATTCTTACGCTGTTCACCATCCGTGGTATGGATACTTCTATATGCAAGCAGTGTGCGGTTCTTTCGAACCACACACATAAATGAGTTATTGACGTCCACGAACGAGCAGAGACAGGCCGCCTAACCCCAAAAGCGCGAGACTCGCGGGTTCGGGGACGACGGTCACTTCGAGCTTGATCGCTGAATTGGGATTACCACGAGCAAGGCTGATGGCCTTATTTTCAGCAGTGGGTACGCCGGCAATAATAAGCGTGCCGTTGGTATCCGCATTCGCCGCAGTCAGCAGGTCGCCATCACTGAACGTCATGCCATAAACCCCACCGTTACCCGGCGAGCTTCCAACCAGAGTGAATTGCGCAAGGTCCAGCGGGATTGTGCTGTCGAAACTACCGGGGGTAGTCGGGCCGGCGTCGTTGTAACCCGCCCAATTCATAGCAGTGATCTCGGTTTCGAGCAGGGTTAAGCCCTGAATGTCAGCCGTGCCACCATCAATAGCGGCATAGAAGACGACCAAAGCGCCGGTGGTCTGACCGATGTTTGTGCCACTGAGTGTAATAGCAGAGATTGTCTCACCGGGTCCTACAATGCTGCCAAGGTCCCACTTCATCACAACAATCCGTTTACGTGTTGTTTCGGATGTATCGGTAATGCCATCGGTACCCAAGTCGCGGATATCAGCGCCGCTTGAACTGGCTTTGTTCGCATCTGCGGGAGTGTTGTTGTCGTTGTAGACACCCACCGCCCAGCTCGCACCATTGCCAAGGCTTTCGTCTGTCTGTAACAATGTATGAGTGCCGATTGCGGCCGATGTCATATTTGCACCGACCAACGTACTACAAACAATTAGAATAGCAAGTACTCTTTTCATTGTGATATTCTCCGTCTCCAGGAACAAGATTATTAAATGACACACAACGAACAGACGTATGTTGGTCAGATTCAGGCCACTACAGATAAGAAATATCAACACAGCAACGTGCAATTAACGAAACGAATGAAGACAAGAGTCAAACATTAGCCAGCCACAAATCACAAGATTCTGCGAATAACACAGAGTCTCAGTAAGAGATAAAGGACTCAACGAATTGACCGCCAAGTGGCAAGATTCATCCTTACCGAACTAAGATAATTATCACGCCAGCCCATTCCTATTGCAAGACTTATATGTTGTGAGAATCGATTCAAAGTTTTAAGAGATTGGGTCAAACCGGCATTTAGAAGAAGGCAGAGGCACACCTTTCAGAATTGCTGCGACCGTTGCTGCCAAACCTCTGGTCTCGTAATAGAAGTGTGGTAAATTAGACTTAAGCAAACCCCCTTAAGCAAAGTACGTAATCAATTAGTCAGCAGATGGGTATGTCAATCTATCCAGGAGAAGGCTTGTGTCTTCCTCAATATATAAAAGGAAAAAGACGATTCGTTTCGGCTGTATCGGTATCCGTGGATATGGACAGATTGTTTGTGAATACCTGACACGACATCATCTTAGTAAAGACGAACAAATCCAGTTTGTGGTTGCAAGTGATCCGGTTCCAGAAAAATGCACCGAGATCATTACAAAACTGAAGTCCGTAGGGGTATCCATATCACAGGATATAGATGAGCTATTGGCAATGGATATCGATGCGGTCTGGTTACCTTTGCCGATCCATCTTCATAAGGAATTCACGATATCTGCATTGACAATGGGCAAGGCCGTCATCTGTGAAAAACCAGCGGCAGGGTGCATTAGTGATGTCGATGCGATGATCGACGTTCGCGACGCAACTGGTAGGCCGGTTATCGTCGGATTCCAACATCTATACGATCCAGTAGTCGAAACAGCCAAGAGAACCTTGGTCAGCGGCCGTCTTGGGAAAGCCAGAAGGGCAGTAGTCTATGGGTGTTGGCCACGAACAAGGCAGTACTATACGCGTACAGACTGGGCGGGGCGTATGACACTGGGGCAAAAGATCATCAATGATAGCCCGGCTTCAAATGCAATGTCTCACTTCATTATGTTGGCGCTGTTTCTGCTCGGTTTGGATTACAAGACGGCTGCAACAGTGAAGTCTGTTCAATCTTATTTGTATCGTGCTGCCGAAATCGAGACATATGACACAGTAAGCATGCGTATCACCACCACTGATAATATCGAGATTGACATTCATCTATCACATGCGAGTCAGAATATTGTCACACCGACCGTGAGGATATATACCGAGCAAGGTCAGTTGACTATGATTGATGCGGATAGAATGGTGATAGAACGAGGGAAAAGCAGCGAGCAAATACCTTGGAATACAGATTCACGTGTACATATAGCTCCAACCATGGCAGCCCTGTTGCGTAACAAAACTGACCTTATCCATCCCGCGTCATTGGAAAACGCGCGCCAACATGTACTGGCATGTGAGTTGGCGTCATCGTATGCATCAGTTATCGATGTGTCCCCAAGTATCCTTAAACGTGGTGTTGCGCATCAGGATGGTGAGGGCACTGCAATCAATGATATTGAAGTAATGATCTCGGAATGTGTTCGTGATGGCAGGCTACTCAGTAAGTTAGTGAGACAAGAGTAACACATCATGAGATATGCTAACCGTTCAGGATTCAGACAAGTAAGTAGAGTCACTGGCGCTTAAAAGAAATCAGGCATGTTATACAAACAAGAATTGCACTGTGTGGTTCCGGGATTGTTACAAACATGCCATGTGGCGTCCCTGTATTCCAATTGTTCAGAATGTAATCAATATCCTGTAGACCTACATACCCATTATTTGAAGGATCAGCCCGAACATCAGCAGGCGGCACAGTAAGGTTCCAATTGCTGAGTACGATATCCAAGTCGGAAAGCCCGACGAACCCGTCTCCATCAAGGTCGCCGGTCAGCGGCTCCCCCCATTCGAATGCTCCTAGATCCGGCGCTGCACCAAAGTAAGGCAAGCCTAAATCTGATCCCGCATCAATAAGATCACTATCAGGTGCAATCTTGAGGAAGTCAAGATCAGGCAGGCTGCCGTCATCCTGACGAGGACCGTCAACACCAGTTGTGTCAATGCTCTGGAAATCGGATGTTGACACACTGAACCCGATATTCCAGGTGTTGAATTCATCATCGATCTGGACCTGATTATCGTTAATCAGATTGGTGCCATTATCAAATGCAATATTATTCCGCAGGTAATGTTCGGCAGGCCAATTTACGGGATCGACATCATTGAGAAGATCGAATCCTCGTGGGTTATCAAAGGCTGTATTATTCAACCATTCAATAGCACCCGGATGATGGTTTGCATAGAACCCTTGGACACGGTTATCGAATGAAATATTATTTCGCACGAAATTCAGTGGCACATCTTCAGGATCAGGGAAATTAGCGGTATTTAAGCCATAGCCGCCCGCTTTAATACCTGCGCCATTGCCGGCACCGTTGTCGGTATCGTAGATATAGCCGTTATGCCAAGCCCAAGAGAATTCGAGGATGACCTGGCCATCTGAGTTGATAAAATCAAAACCATCGTCACTGTTGTTCCACGCTCGGTTACCACTAAATACATTGCCATCGTCGTTACTATGACTACCGAAACCGTCGGCGTTTTCACCACCACGATCGGGGTCGTAGTTATCGTGAGAGTCACAATTAAGAATCAAGTTATTGCCACCATTCACGATGAACAAACCCGGGCCTTCATTATGGTGTAGATTAAGCTGCTCGAAGATGTTGTAATCGCCTCCTGATCCTTCAACACGTATCGCCCACGATTCATTGACATGTGTGATCACCTGCTGCACGCCACGCAGTTCGAGGCCTCTGAAGTGCAGATAATCAGCCTGAATACTGAAACCGCGGATACGCTCATACGGGAGGTAATTGTAGAAGTCGAATACCGGCTGTTCGCCCGGCATGGCCCAGTAGTTGATTCGATTATCAACTGTTCCACTTTTGTTAAACAAGACAGCATACTCACTTGCCCCAAATCCAGCACTGAATTCATATACCCCGCCTCTGATCCAGACGGTGTCGCCCGGAGATAATGCCTGTTGTGCGCGTGCAAGTGATGCGAAAGGCTGAGCCAAAGTCCCGGGATTGGCGTCGTTTCCGTTTGTAGCAACATAGAATTCATCTGCTGTTACAGTGACAGGAATAGAGGTTAGTGTAACTAGAAAAATGACGCGTGATTTAGAGTCCAAATCTCAGATCCTCCAATAAAGATATGACCAGAGTTACTGGGATTGTACCCGAGCACTTTGGGAAATAAGTGAGAATCTTTTAAGATATTGGGTCAATTATGTGTAAAAGCCTAATAGTATTAACCCGAAAGGATTACATACACAATAGTGATGAAGTTGGGCAACCCGTGGCATACGATCAAATCTGGTGCGAATTATGCGTAGCAGATTAAGTTTATCGATGCATCTCTTCTCGAAGAGAAGCATCAATCTGAACGGCAACTGCGTCTGAAAGCGGCTGGCGTATGTCCTGTTACTTTTCGGAAGATACGATTGAAGTTTGAGGTTGCCGAATATCCACACCTTCTGGCAATCTCGTCAACAGACAGGTCTAACTGTAGAAGCATACGTTTTGATTGATCGATCCGGACTCGAAGAATCTCTTCATATGGCGTCCTGCCAACCTTTTCGACGAATTCTCGCTCTAACCAGCGACGTGCAACCGGCACGTGATTCAAAACATCACGCACGCCGCAGGGATCACACGCATGGTCACGGATGTACCGGATGGCGGCTGCGAGGTCCTTGTCATCTATCGCCAGGTGGCTTGTGCTGACACGTTGATGGATCCCCAGTGGGCTCATCTGAATGTGTCTTTGCGATCCTGATATCTTATCTCCTCGCAGCATGCGGTCTAACAATTTGGCGGCTTCATACCCTAAACGCTGAAAGTCGACATCCACACTCGAAAGCGGCGGTGTAGCGGCCTCGCAAAGAAGTTCATCGTTATTCACCCCGATGATCGCGATGTCATCCGGTATCTTGAACTTGGTTTCACGGATTGCCGCCGCCAGGTCGAAAGCCAGTGTATCATCGCTGGTCATGATACCCACCGGCTTCGGTAAAGGCTTAAGCCATTCGATCAGTGAGCGTCGGTGAGATCGGGCCATGCGGACCGAACCGGACGGCCAGGATATTGGGCAGACATATTTACAGTCATGCCCTCTCGCTTTGAGTTCGGATTCAAAACCTTCAAAACGCATGTTGCCGACATTTCTGATAACACCATGAACGATGCCGTAGTACGCGAAGTGTTGGTAGCCGCAATCAAGAAGATGATCTGCAGCTAGTCTTCCTATCGCAACTTCATCAGATGAGACAATCGGAGTATCTGATGGATCATATGATGCTTCACAACATACAACGTGCTTGCTTCTGTTGAGAAGCATGGTGTAAACATCGCCGCCTCCACCTGCGTAAATCGCGCCGTCGGTTTCTGGATATTCTTCGTGGCGGCCGGTCGTGTCCCAGGGGTCAACGTGTACAAGCCAGTCCTGCTGTAGATTGGCATACTTAAGGATCCCGCGCAGGGTATCTCGCCCAAATACGATACTGCATGCGGCCACCACATCAACGACATAAATAGAACGGGATGAATCAGCGGAGGCGGGAGGTGCTTTTATTGGCATGGTCTACTTCCTGATCGTTTATAATAGCATGGTAAGTAGCTACTTGCATCAGGACCTGTGACCTGAGCCGGTCTATTGATCCGTAGGATCATAAAGGCGGATAAAGTCAATCCCGTGTACTGGAAGACCTGAATTCAATGCCAGGCATGATGCCGGGGCAGAAGTCGGCGACGGCTAACTTCGCCCATCCATTCCGGTATGCATAGCGCTCTGGGAGGACCTGTGTATGTTGGGCACCGTGGGGTGTGAATATCTGTGTGTTATCCTTGGACAAAACGCGAATGTCCCTGCTGGTTGTTGTAATAGACAGTTCGTGGCTGCCATTATTGGCTAGAATCGGCCAGATCAATCTGGATGCATCATCGTAACCCACAAGTTCGGTCTCTTGTGTGGCGATATCCGGCGTGAGAGTGTAGTGTTCAATGATGGATTCGGGGCCATCGAAGTCGCCATGGTATGTGAGTCGAAAAGCCACTCGTCGTGGGGACTGCTCAAGCACTTCGAGTTCAGCAAATCCCTGGTCGTAAAGCGCAGGCTTGCCTCGCAGATGTCCATATTCTGCAAGCTGACGCCACGTGCCTTGGCTGTCTTTCCACGACACGCCGACTGCTGCGGTAGTGGTTGGTCCATCGGGTGTGTGGTAAACCGGGCTTGCGGTCAGCCCATCGCTAGGTCCGAGTTGCGGGTCTTTGCCGAATTGATGAATACGGATAAGGCCTGTGGGATTGTGGGCCAAGTCTGCATCATAATCAATGAGCAGGTAGTGACCGCCGGCATTGGCAATCACTTTATTAAAGGGTGTGGGGAGTTGGATGACGAATCCACCGACTTCTGCGGGTGTGTACTGTTCGGCAGTAGCTTCGGTAGGTTCTGCATGTTTAAATGCCAAAGCAAGCATCGCTGCGGCAAGCAGATTGTATTGGGAATGTGATGAGTATGTTTCATAGCCATGGCATTCTGCGGGATCGTTTCGGTTTTTAACAATCCAAAGTTCGCCGGTGGAGCGAATCCAACGCCGTATTGACATCAGCGCCAGCTTAGCCGCACGTTTGTATGCGCCCGCTTCAACTCTGTTATTCTGAAGCATCGCTTTGGCGGCATATATTTCAAACAGCACACACTGCTCTGCTTCATTCCATTGATGGTGAGCGCTGCGGCCGCCGGTCGGTAATTCTCCGGCAGGGGATTGCATAAACAGGCTTGTCTTGGCGCCCCGATTCAAGACTCTCTCAAGCGTGTCGGATCGATATCCCGTGAAACCACTTGCCAACAAGTCTGCAACCCAAATACGCGGGAAAAGATCGTACGCCATGGGGCCCTCGGTATAGAGGCCCCACGGTGAGTTGAAGAATTGGCCCTGTGCAGCGAGCGAATGCTCGATGTAAGTTTTTTTATCACGCAATCCCTGAAGATAAAATAGCCCCTCACCGCTTAAGGCCACAATGTTCCAGTTGTTTTCACCCGGAGTTACACGATAAATAGCATATGGATCAAAATCCTTGATGAATTGTGTCCATTTAGCGAAACGTGCGGGTTCTATCCTGCTCTTTAACAAAGATAGTGCATGTGCTATGAGAGGGGGGTAGAAGTCCTCGTGAGAAGTGGCTGCCCTGCGTTGACTCAAGGTTATAGCCGACCACTCGATCGCACCTGCCGCTGCATCTAACAAGTCCTCACGACCATCGTGAACAACCAATACTGCAGCAGCGAATGCAAAGCAGGGGGTTGAATACTGGAATTCTGTCTCACGATAGGGATCTACGATTGCGCCATCATCATCCTGAAACTTAGTGAAGTAATCAACAATACCACTTATCACATGCAGGTAGGCTTTGCGAGTCAGGCCGGTGGATTCGGGCTGTCCCATATCCTTCAATGAATCGGTATACCTTTCCCACAGCGGAGCAACTGGATCCGGCCAATCCGCGACGTTCTGCCACGCATCAGCTTCCATCAGCACCGGGTCTGCGGGGTTATAATGGTCAGAGAGCAACATAATCTCCACTACAGGTCAAATGAGAATCAGATTGGTATTCCAGATGTTCGCCCAGAGGAGGAAGTCCAATGATGTACATCGGATTATATCCGGTTCGACTACGCTGCTTTCAATGGGTCGATCAATACATTACTGATTTGGCCGCTATATTATAAGGTGTTGTATAAATGGAAATTACAGAGAATTGTCTGGCTAGGGTTATGCGGCGGCACTCTCAAATAATGGCGTTCGTGCTGTTTTTTTTGACGCTTCTTATTGTCGCAGGCAATGTACTGGGGCTGGACATAACAGACGATCAGATAAATGTCGGTGCAACTGCTGAGAGTATATACGTACATCTGCCTAAAGATATTCAAGCTTGTCGCATCGAAGCCGGGGCCGTGTATCAGGATCGTAAAGACTTCAAGGTGCTGTACGATCAAAAACCATCTAGTGACACGATCAGCTTGCCGAAGTGGCTTGGTAAGAACAATCTTATCTATCAGCAGTTTCTCATAACCATAGATGGGAAGCAATATCTTCGCTGGGTCACTGATCTGAATCGTGTATCCATGTATCACCAAGATGTCGCCTGGCCGAAGGAAGTCAAGGGTGTTTCGTGTCCGGTGGTGATCGATGATCTGAAAACACTCGGCGCTCGACATACACACTGGAACATTAACCTGAGTAGTATGCTTCTTCCGGAAGGGGCTGAAAACCCAGACAGAGAATGGATGCTCAATAGAGAAGGTGTCACCATCCGCATTAACCCGGATTATGTGATGTCTCTGGATAACACGATATCCGAACTTACGAAGGCGGATGTTAACGTTGTTGCGGTGATACTTAATATCGTTGGCGTGCCCGCTAGAAAAGACAATCCGCTTATCCATCCGGATGCCTATATTACTGATCCGGAATTCAGCCATTTTGCGGTGAATCTGTCGAATAAAAAAAGCGTGGTGATCTATACCGCGTTGATGGAGTTCCTCGCCGAACGCTACAGCAGGCCGGACAATCGGTTCGGGCGGATCGGTGGATACATCATCGGTAATGAAGTCGATTCGCATTGGACATGGCACAACATGGGCCCAGCAGATCTGGATGCCGTAGCCAGGGAATACATAAACCAAGTCAGGCTATCTTGGCTTGCGATATCACAGGCACATTCCGATATCCCGGTATTTATTTCCCTGACCCATAGCTGGACTAGACCGAATTCGAATGACCCGTTACGTAGCCTCTCGGGAAAAGCATTACTCGACAAACTCGTCGATTTGTCAATCAATGAAGGAAATTATCCCTGGCACATCGCGTATCACCCATATCCGCAAGACCTCCGTAATCCACGATTCTGGCAGGATAACTTGGCAACGTTTGGTTACGACACACCCATGGTGACGTACAGAAACCTTGAGGTGTTGGCCGGGTATATGGATAAGCCGAGAAATTTGATACAAGGGCGGTCGCGCCGATTGATACTTTCTGAACAAGGTTTTGACACGCCCGCAGGGCCGGATGGTGAGGATATTCAAGCTGCGGCTTACGCCTTGTCCTATGAGCGCATCAAGCAGATACCTAAGATTGACGCATATATACTGCACCGTCATGTAGATCATCGTGGTGAATTCGGCCTACGGCTCGGATTGTGGACCGCAAAGCAGATCCCCGGCCACATGTCCACACCTGATCAAAAGAAAAAAATATGGTATGTATTCCAAGCCGCCGGTACTCCAAATTGGCGTGACGAGGTGGAGTTCGCGCTTCCCATATTAGGCTTGGATTCATGGGAGGATGTCTATGTTTACAAAGCAGATATTCCAGTGCATTCACCCGCCCTGGAGTATGCCATTTCCGATGGCGAGCTTGTCTATGATTTTGTCAAGGAGATCGACTCGGCAACCATCATCGATGTGCTTGAATATAAGACACGCTTGTTCCCACAAGCCGACGGCGGCGTCCACAAAGGGATCTATCTGCACCCGCAAGGCACGCCACACAAAGGCGGAAAAATACAGTACGAGCTTCAGTTGCCTGATGAGGCAGGCCTTGAGTTCCGAGCAACGCTGTACACTGAGGCCGGTGAAGGAGATGGGGTGGTTTACAGGGTCTTGGTCAATGACAAGCTGTTGATGGAGCACGATAGCGTGAATAACAACAGCGAAAACCAACATGCATCCTTGGAAGCATATGCGGGCAAATCAATACGTCTGACGTTGGAGGTTGATCCAAAGACAAACAATTCCCACGATTGGGCATACTGGCAAAATCCTGTTGTAGTCGAGCATAAATAACATTCAATTGTTAAAATACCCTCTTATTGCATGCTGAATATGCAAAGCTGTTATCTATAAACATTCTTATAATTGTATGAGGGAACATGATGGATTCTTCCCGGATAAATGAGCTGATCCCGATTTATCGGGACGGGTTGCTTAATAGCACAATGCCATTTTGGACCCGCCATGCCCTGGATAGAGAATGCGGCGGTTTCATGACATTTCTGGATGCCGACGGAACAATCGTTTCCACAGACAAGCCGATGTGGGTGGCGGGGCGGATCAGTTGGTTGTTTGCCAGATTGTACAATCAGGTAGAGAAGAAGCCGGATTGGTTGGAACTGGCCAGGCATGGTATCGAGTTTTTACGTAAATACGGCTTCGACTCCGACGGGAGGATGTTTTATGCAGTTACACGTGATGGCAAGCCCTTGCGTAAACGCCGCTACTTGTTTACAGAGACGTTCGCTGCGGTCGGATTAGCAGAATATGCCAAAGCATCGGGTGACGACGAGGCCAGGCAAGAAGCAGCGGACTTATTCAAGCTGATCATCAAATATCACAAGACGCCTGGTTTATTGGAACCGAAGGGCATCTCTACGACACGATCTTTGAAGTCTCATGCGATGCCAATGATACTGTTGGCTACTTCGCAAATTCTTCGGCAGGTTGATGACGACCCAATTTACCAGACAACTATTGATGAAGCGCTGGAAGAAGTTATAAATCACTTCCTTAGGCCAGAATTCAAAGTACTGTTGGAAAGCGTGGGGCCGAATGGAGAATTTATAGATGAACCGGATGGTAGAGAGGTCAATCCGGGGCATGCAATCGAGACATCGTGGTTCATTATGGAAGAATCGCGTTATCGCAATAATGATAAAACCTTATTAACTGAAGCATGCAAGATCCTGGACTGGTCGTTGCAGTTCGGTTGGGATGATGTGCATGGAGGAATCCTGTACTTCAAAGACTGCAAAGGTTATCCCAATCCACGATATGAGCATGATATGAAGCTGTGGTGGCCTCACAACGAAGCAATCTATGCAACATTACTGGCGCATCATTTGACTGGAAAAGATTTCTACGCGGATTGGCACAAAAAAGTCCATGATTGGGCGCACAAGCACTTCCCGGATACGAAGCACGGTGAATGGTTCGGGTATCTGCACCGCGATGGTTCTATAGCATCCACTCTCAAGGGGAATATGTGGAAAGGACCGTTCCATCTGCCTCGCATGCAGCTTAACTGTTGGAAACTGTTGGAGCAGATGAAACTTGGTGCTCAGAGCTCTTAATTCATACCAGGTAAAGGTGGGCTACGGCTGCGGGTTTCCAAGGATGTCTTTCAGAGGTATTCTCAAGAAGGTCATGTTCGCGCGACTTCCTTCATACAATATCCCTACGGTATGAGGATCGATCGCTGTCAGGCAAGAATATCCGGCAGATGTGCCCGAGTCGATCAATAAATGATATTCTTCCGGCCAGGTGTTGCCATCATCTAATGACACCTTGATTGTCATATTGCGACGTGGTTTGTCAGGAACTGCTGGATTCGAGAATAATAGTATAGGTCTACTCAACTCGGGTACATCCATCGAGATGAGACTGGCCTGGCAAACGGGTTCGGGGAGAGCTGATCTGGATGTTGGATGTTCGTGCCAAGTCTGACCAAGGTCATTTGTTATATAGACAGATCGTGATTCACCACGGTTATCACGCATGTTCAGCATAAGCGAACCATCGCTGAGTTCGGCAACCTGTGCTTCGGTCGTGTTGGACTTCGCGCCCGATCCTATATGCCATGTGATTCCATGATCTTTGCTATAAATGATCGTCGAATACGGCATATCATCTGCGTCCTTGAACTGGCCGGCGAAGACGATAGTACCATCTCGCTTGGAGATGCCACATCCTGGTCCGTTGAATACCAGATGCCACTTCGGATCCTTAATCTGAGATGTGATGTTAATCGGTTCAGACCATGTGCGGCCATCATCATCACTCTTGAAAAGAACAAGTTGACCTGTTTCGTCAGGACTAAGACCGGCCCCAGAGCCTTTCCAGCCGCGTTCGCCATGGCTCCACAATCCCGCCACCCATATTGTGCCAGTCTCTCTGTCTACCAGTACTGCTGGATCCCCGATGCCGTCATATGACCATTTGGGGTCATATCCCATATCACCAATGATCTTCATCGGTTCCCAGGAAATTCCACCATCTGTGCTCCGACTCATGCCTATGTCGATATTTGCGGGTAAGTCACTCCAACTGTTGTAGCGGACGTCATAGACAGCGATAAGGGTGCCATTATTAGTAGTAGCTAGTCCTGGTATCCGATAAGCGGCAACATCATCCTCTCTAGTATTTCTAAGTGCAATGCCAACACGTTTTGATGCCGTGGCCTGGGCTGAATCTGTATTGCCTTCTAATGCTATCGCGTCGCCATTACTGAGCATGACTTCGCGACATTGTATCAATGGTATATGGCTCAGGGATGCGCTATCGTTGATTTGATATGAGACCCAAAAGTAGTTCTTGCCGTCGTCAAGGGCATAGTCAGATTCAAATGTCAGTGTACGGGCGGGGGGAGTAGATGTCCCAATGGCAATCGCATCATCAAAAACTGTGTTTGGATTTCGCCAATCCAAAGAAGATATTCCACCCGTGCCGAATACCTCAATTGCAGATATTGAGGAAGTACTCTCTTCGCTCAACTCCAGATTAATACGATTAAGATGTAGTTTATCAATATTGCCTGGTGTATTGAGACAGATACGTACAACAGGATTATGCCGGTTGCCCACCAAGACAGGCATGCCGGTTGGCTCTGATACTACCGATTCAACAGCCATCGGCATTGAGCGTGTGATACGGATATCATCGATCAAGACACCCTTGTTAGGATCACTGCGGCAGACAAATCGTATACGCTCTGGGATTACGCCATTCAGCGGGATGATTACCCGGGTCTTGTAGCCACCGGGTTCAATATCGTCATCACCACGGTAGACCTCGCGCCAAGATGTGCCATCGAAGAATTCAACGCGGAATTCGAATGGTCCGTTCTTTGTCCAACGTTCAGCCCAGAATGATAATTCATACGCATCACTGTCAATAGCCTGAGGTTCCCAACTGACAATACTATCGTAGTCATACATTCTTAAAGAATGTTTGCCGGTACGTTGCTTCCCAGCAACAATTTCGGATTTGCCTTTGGTAGATATAAGCCAACCGTTGTCAACAGTGATACGCTTCAGAGTACCTGTTGGCTGAGACTCGAACCCGATATCGAGCACGGAACTGTCAGAATTCGTAGACTCTGCATAGCAGCCGAGTCCTGTAATGTATATAGCTAATAGAAGTATGACACGGTACATTCGTTGCGTTCTATTCATGATCCCTACTATTTACGGTGTGTGCTAAACCTTGGCTTAATGTTTCTCGTGAGGAGCTACTTCAGCAAGCATTGCTGAAAGCAGCTTGAGCGTCGCAACCATATCAGGATGATTAGCCAGATTCTCGGTTTCGTTGGGGTCTACATCGTAGTCATAGAGTTCGATCGCACTTGCTTGACCCGTGTGCCAATCCCGCCACTCCGTGTATCGATAGCGAGATGTACGCAATGAATACCCCATATGTGTAGGTCCATCCTTTTCCTTGTAGTAGGGGGGGCGTGGGTGTTGAGTCAGCGCTACACGATTCAGACCACTATCTGTGCCGGTTATTAATGGTACAAGTGTGTTACCTTCAAGTTGGCTTGGCTGTTTTAAACCACATAATTCGACGAGAGTCGGATAAACATCCAATAGCTCGACCATTGCTTCACAGCGGACATTCTTTCCTTGCCCCAGTACACTGATGATAAGCGGGACTCTCGCGTCACGCTCAAAATTCGAAGTCTTGGCCCAGAGAGCATGTTCGCCAATGTGAAAACCATGGTCGGACCAAAGAACGATGATTGTGGAATCAGCCAGACCCAGGCGATCAAGTTCGTCAACGACCTTACCGATTTGTGCATCTACAAAACTGATCGATGCGTAGTAACCGTGTCTTAATTCACGTATCTGTTGCTCAGTAGGTTGACCCTGCTTGGGCATCCCTTCATATCCACGCAGTTCTTTGAAGTTGTGAAGTGCAATGTCTGGACAGTCGCGGGGGGGGGGCAGTTGCAGGGATCGGGCCGGGAATCTTCGCAGGATCGTACATATCCCAATACTTTTTAGGTGCGTTGAACGGTAAATGTGGTTTCCAAAAGCCAACTGCCAGGAAGAAGGGTTCGTCTTTATGTTCACGTAGTGCCTGGATACTTAATTGCGCAATACGACCATCAAAATATGTCTCGTCTGGTACATCAACACACTGCGTGGGACCGTTCTGTGCGGTAGCAGGTGTGCCTTGCGCTGCCCCAGGGATAAACCAATCGCTGTAGTGGGGCGCATGGTGATATACCTGCGGTACAGACCATGATTGCGGATCGCCCTCATATGTCTGCTTGCCCCAGTTGTGATACAGCTTCCCGATACCTTGTGTGAAGTATCCGTTCTGCTTGTACAACTCCGGTAATGTGATGACATCAGGGTGTGTGTCCCGGAAGTGTGTACGCAGATCCCAAACACGCAAAGTATCAAGACGCATCCCAGTCATAATTGATGCACGTGATGGATTACATACCGCCTGCTGACAGTATGCATGTTGAAATGATGTCCCTCGTTCGGCAAGCTTGTCAAGATTAGGTGTGATCGCGACATCTGATCCAAATGATGAGACTTCCGCGTTAAGGTCATCTAAGGCGATAAACAAAACGTTGTATTGTTTTGCATATATATTATGAGTCTTTTGAAGACTACACCCCCAGATGCATGACAGCACGCAGGCAGCAAGAAGTGACCAAGTCGGGATAGTGTGTGTTTTCATATCTGTTCTTAGAATTGAGACAATAATGGTCTACAGTTATTGGTTTTATATGACATCACAGTAAAGCATCTCTTAACGCGTCTGTATCTAGCGTTCTGCTGATTCTGAATATACTCGATGGGCATCTTCGCCAGCCGGCATAAACGAAAATGTGTTGCATGCCGGCGTCAATGTCAATGATAGAACCGCCAGGATGCAAACCATCAAGATTACCTTTTCGGCTGAATCCGGTTCGCTCAATGATGGTTCCATCAAAACGCCAAGTGCCGCTACCTGCTAGCAAGTCATCCGGATTGATACTCCATAAATTAAGAGAACTGACTTCCAGTGATTCATCTTTGGGGATGGTACGACCCGTCCGACCCAATCCACCTCCCCAGCGATGGCTATGAAGAACCTCAATACGCTTAGAGACAGGATTGAAGATTACTTCTGCGGTATCATTACACCCATTACCAATAGCTGGATTACCAACAATGTTAGTCCGTGATGTTTTAAACTTCACACGAGATAGCGGTCTGCCATGTTGATGATGATATACATGTTGACTGTGCCCCCAAAGTCCGTCCGGCCCAATAGCAAAGTCGGCTAATGTCTCCCGACTAATCATGACCATATGGCCGGGGCCCCATGTGGCTAAAGTCGGTTCAAAGCCGCGGCCCGGTACATCTCTTTGCCAGATGCATTCTTGCCAATGCTTACCCGCATCCGTTGAACTGATAAGATAATTCCGGCTTCCGCCCTTTGTTTCTTGGCCGAATGCGGCCACAAGTCCAAAGTCAGGATGCTGTATCAGGTTCGGGCCGACATGAACCGCGGTTCTGAGCATCCCCTGAAGTGCTTGTGCATCGGCTTTCCATGTTACGCCATGATCATCACTTGTATACAGCGTTCGAGGATTTCCACTTGTGATGGCAATGACACGCTCGGCGCCGTCTTCATTTACCGCAGAGCCGACACAATGCATGCCGGGCACAGGGCCTAGACGTAGAGGCTGCTGCGGTTTCCATTGAGTCAGATCATCGGAATACAAGATGTAGTGCCCGGCAAGGCTGGCGTCGTCTGAGTCAGTATGCCCGCTTGCACGACGGTACAAAACAATTGTCCGACCATTCATTAGTCGTGTAGCCACAGGCCAACCCAAGTGACCAACCTTTGCATTGTCTGGCAAAGTAGCTACAACAGCCATATCAAGAAACTTATTATGAAGTAATCCGGCTAGACGTGTCTTTTCCTTGTCGCTGAACCCCCATTGGATATCATCAAATACACGACTGCCAGCAGGAGCGATCGCCTGACTCCATCCCCGGAATGGTGGAGCCGCGGTCGCCGATCCCGCAAAACCGATAGATGCTGTCAGGAATCGTCTGCGCGTTAGATGCATAGAAGCGTATTTACCGCCATCATTGTCATTCTGTCGAATTGTCATTATGAGTGAATAGTTCGCCGTTGGAATGGTAGTCGATTAGCAAAAATACATACAAGCAGCAACATTGCAGTTCCTGGTTCAGGGATAGCAACTTCAGGAGGTGTGCTTGCGTTCCAGTTGTTCAGCACAATATCCAGATCATCAAGTCCCACGTATCCATCTTTATTTGCATCCGCAGGAATGCTGCCCGGTGCCACGTTTGAATTCCAGCTAAGCAATACGATGTCCAGGTCGTTAAGCCCAACGAACCCATCGCCATCCAGATCGCCCGCAAGCTCATACGGCTGAACAAACGTATCGATACTCAATGCTGCTTGTGAAGTACGTACAAAATCAATATCGCCGATGAATTGTTTACTGGTCGTTCCGGAACTGTCATTGAATGCGCCGATTAACAAGTCGTTCGCATTCCCGAAGTCGCCAGTCGTTGTATCTGCAATGGTTCCGGCGAGCACATAATCGACATATAAACTCAATGTGCCGGCTTCTGCATCACGTACCGCGGCAACATGGTGCCACTCACCATCATTAACGATGACATCGCTATAAAGATTAGGCTCATAGTTACCATCCGAAACCAGGAATCGCACACGGGAATCCTGTATACGAAGCCAGTATGACGGTTGAGATGTGCCTACATCTTTGCTGATCAACGGGCCGCTCGCGGTTGCGCTGGTACTGCTATGTGCAGTCGTTCGGAAAACAGCTTCGAGCGTAAAGCTATCCTCTGCTTCAAAGTCGGTCACGGAGACACCCACATCGTCAATTCGTACCTCGTCGGTACCAGCGGTAAACCTGAGAGCAGAACCATTCTGATACCGTGGATCACCCTCGACGAAAGTCGGGCTGTTTGATGCCGTGCCATCCAGCCCATAACCCCGGCTGTCTTTCAGGTAATCACTTGCTGATGGCGCTGTGCCGCTGGTCTGTTCGTCAAAATTCAATTGTAGAACGGTTGGATCATCCAGCCAGGATTCAGTAAATGTCGCAAAACGTATCTCTTCATAACGGGTTGTGTCGCCCCATTCATACAGAACACCAATCCGCTTGTCGTTTAGCGTAACAAGGTCGGAGTACGCAGAAGCTCCACGATGGATCATCTTGCCTTCATCCCAGGATTGTGATTCATCGAATGAACTACGCACAAACAACCTGGTGCGAGAGTCTGTAGTCTTTGGATTAGAGAACAACAGTCGGTTGTATGCATCGCCCATATCTATCGCTGAATAGCGCACGACAGAACCCTGCACCTGTGGGTCTATCAAGTCGTATTCGAACTCTGCCAAGCCGGTAAAACTGAGACCGGCATCCTCGCTGTAGCCAATTAACCGGTGTCTGCTGTAGGTTCCCTGATTACGTGCGTTCACATAAAGGGTGCCGTCAACAAGTTCTGTTACGCATGATTCATTAGGGCCGATCCCTGCGGTAGGATTTACCAGCGTGCCCCCAACATTCCACGTGACGCCACCATCGTCAGAATAAATCAGGCTGACATCACGGCCATCAGGCTCCAGCGGTTGACCAGCCAGCCCATGATTGTTGGGTAAGACGATACGACCGGCATTTTCACCGCGTTGCAGTTGGATAGCATGATTGGGGCCAAAGTAGTACCCGTTCCATGTAGAGGGTCTAGCCATCGATGAAATATCAACAGGTGTTGACCAAGTCAGTCCATTATCCGTGCTTATGCTTACATGCGGGTATTGCCGGTCATCGACAAAGGGAATAATGATATTGCCCGTATTCATGTCGACTACCGGAGCAGGATTGCCTGATTCCTGCGAGCCGTTATCACTGATAACCTGTAGATTGCTCCATGTCAGGCCACCATCAGTACTACGTTTGACAACTAAGTCGATGTTGCCGCTGTCTCCAAGGCTATCCTTACGACCTTCAGCAAATGCCAGGATCGTGCCATCCGTCGCCTGCACAACTGCCGGGATACGAAAGCCGTAGTAGCCACCTTCCCCCATGTCAAAGACTGTGGTTTCAACCAGAGTCCCTGCCTGTGTTGGAAGTACGATCGTCAGGCAACTCACCAGCAGCGCAGAGAGCGAAAGCTTCATATGGAAGTACCTTGTCATCGAGAGTTCCGGTGTCGACAAACAGACAAGCACAGTAGTCCGAGCATGCCGCAGGACGTCGCAGGCTCGGGTACATTATTCTCACTAGAAGGTCTCCCTGCGTTCCAATTCCCGAGAACAATGTCCAGGTCGTCCAGCCCCACAAACCCATCTCCCGATGGATCAGCGATATCATTGGCTGGAACCGATTGATTCCAACTACTCAGGACAATGTCAAGATCGTTTAAGCCGACAAATCCATCCCCATCAAGGTCTCCTACCAGTGTTTCAATGGGCTGAATAAAGTCAGCCAGGGCTAAGGCACCGGCTGACACACGGACAAAATCAATATCACCAATGAATCGTTTACTGGTAGTGCCGGAAGTCGCATTAAATCCACCTACAATAAGATCATTTGCATTCGCAAAGTCACCTGTGGTGCCATCCACTATTGATCCAGCAAAGACGTAATCAACATAGACATACAACATGCCTGCATCAGCATCACGTATCGCAGCAACATGATGCCATTCACCATCATTCACATCTACATCACTATAGAGGGTTGCAGAATCCGCTTCGTCATCTTCAATCGAGAAGCGAAGTTGTGAATTTTGGACTCGCAAAAAGAAGGAAGGTAAGCCGGCGCCGGTGTCCTTGGCAATCAATGGCCCGCTGTCGCTTGCCATGGAGCTACTGTGCTCTGTTGTGCGGAATACACATTCAAGCGTAAAGCTGTCTTCAGCTTCAAAGTCTAATGGCGAGTAGCTTGTATCTTCAATACGTACTTCTTCTGTATCCCCCGTAAACCTTAATGCAGCGCCGTTGTCGTACCGAGGGTCTCCATCAACGAATGTCGGGCTGTTATATGCGGTGCCGTTTAGACCGTAACCGCGGGAATCCTGAAGGTACCCAGATGTCGAAGGCGCTGTACCACTGGATTGTTCATCAAAATTCAATTGAAGGATTGTCGGATCATCCAACCATTCCTCAGTAAATGTGGCGAAACGTATTTCTTCATAGTTATTGGAGTCGCCCCATTCATACAACACCCCGATATTGTTGTTATTCAGCTTCACCATATCGGAATAAGCTGATGGTCCGCGGTAGATCATTTTTCCTTCATTCCAGCTCTGTGATTCATCGAAAGAGCTTCGTACATAAAGATGAGTACGTTCGTCGATTGTATTGGGATTGCAGAAGAGAAGCCTGTTCTGTGCGTCTCCCATATCAACAGATGAATACCGTAATGTTGAGGCTTGTACCTGAGGGTCAATTAAGTCGTATTCAAACTCAGCCTCACCGGTAAAAGTGAGACCTGCATCTTCGCTGTAACCAATTAATCGGTGCCTGCTGTAGCTGCCCTGGTTACGAGCGTTTACATACAGTGTTCCATCGACAAGTTCTGTAACGTTCGATTCATTCGGGCCGATTCCTGCGGTGCTGTTGGTAAGCGTTGCACCAATATGCCATGTTGAACCACCGTCATCGGAATAGATCAGCGTGACTTCTCGTCCATCAGGTTCTAGATTCTGGTCGGCCAGTGTATGATTACTGGGAATAACAATACGTCCCGCATGCTCCCCCCTTAATAACTGAATGCCATGCCCGGTACCGAAGTGAATCCCGCTCCATGCCGATGATACTGTTTGCGAAGTGATGTCCACGGGTGTTGACCAAGACATACCACCCGTACTACTTGTTGTTATCCAGGATGTTTCCCCATCTTTATTAAACAGCAGTAGGATGTTACCCGTTGTCTCATCGACTACAGGTGTGGGATTACCGGCCTCACAGGTGCCATTGTCTGAGATAACCCGTAATGGGCTCCAAGTTAAACCACCGTCGTAGCTTGATTTGACGACAAGATCAATATCACCATAGTCACTTAGGCTATTCTTTCGCGCTTCAGCAAAAGCTAAAATGATACCGTTCTGCGCCTGAACAATTGCAGGTATACGAAATCCGTAATAACCGTTTTCGCCACGTTCAAATACAGTTGATTCAACGACAGTGCTTGCAAACAAAACACTGGACAAGAAGAAGATTAGTCCAAGAGATAGCAAAAACCTCATCGCATGAGCCTTTATCAATGGGTGCTGTTACTACGTCCCAACATAAGGCTGGTGACTAACGTAAGTATGAATATACTTGAAGGTTCCGGGATAACACTTTTGCTTGCCGGTGTACCCGCATTCCAGTTGCCGAGGACAATGTCAAGATCATCTAATCCCACAAACCCATCACCCGAAGGATCGGCGATATCATTAGCTGTGACAGATTGGTTCCAACTGCTCAGAACGATGTCAAGATCGTTCAGGCCGACAAATCCATCCCCGTCCAGATCGCCAACGAGGGCGACTTGTTGAACGAATCCATCGACATCCAACGCACCGAAAGAAATCCGTACAAAGTCGATATCACCTTCGAATTGTTTGTCGGTGGTTCCCGAGCTGTCGTTGAATGAACCGATCAGTAGATCGCTGGCATTGGCGAAGTCACCGATTGTGGTGTCAGCTACACTGCCGGCGAAAACATAATCAACGTACAAGCTGATTGTCCCGGCTTCTTCATCACGAACCGCAGCCACATGATGCCACTCGCCATCATTGACATCGACGTCGCTGTACAAGGACGTCAGTGCGCTATTATCCGAGATCACAAACCTGACCCGTGAATCCTGTATTCTTAGAAAATAAGAAGGAAGACCGGACCCTATGTCCTTACTGATCAACGGTCCACTATCGTCTGCCGCTGTGCTGCTGTGAGAAGTAGTTCTGAATACCGCTTCAAGGGTAAAGCTGTCTTCTGCCTCAAAGTCAAGAATGGATTTATTGATGTCTTCAATGCGTACTTCATCTGTCCCGGCGGTGAAGTGTATGGCGGAGCCATTGTCATAACGTGGGTCGCCCTCAACATAAGTCAGGCCGGCTGTTGCCGTGCCATCGAGACCATAACCTCTACTATCAGACAAATAATTGCTTGTTGTCGGTACTGTCCCACTGGCTTGCTCATCGAAGTTCAGTTGCATCACCGTTGGATCATCCAGCCATTCTTCGGTGAAAGTGGCGAACCGGATCTCTTCATAATTACTTGTGTTGCCCCACTCATATATCACACCAATATTGCCGTCATTCATCGCGACCAAGTCCGAGTAGGCACTACGTCCCCGGTTGATCATTTTGCCTTCATTCCAGCTATATGTTTCGTTAAAGGAACTGCGGACAAATAGCCTGGCACGTTCATCTTCTGTTTTAGGATTTGAAAACAGCAGCCGATTCTGAGAATCACCCTGATCGGTCGCCGAGTACCTGATGACCGAGCCCTGCACCTGGGGGTCTTCCAGTTCGTAATCAAAGACAGCTTCACCTGTGAACGACAACCCACCATCCTGGCTGTAACCAATCAGACGATGCCGGCTATAGCCACCTTGACTACGGGCGTTCACATACAAAGAGCCATTAACAAGTTCTGTAATGCTGGATTCGTTTGGGCCGATCCCGGCGGTGTCATTCTTGAGTGTGCCGCCAACATTCCATGTCACGCCGCCGTCATCTGAGTAGATTAATCCAACTTCCCGGCCGTCCGGCTCAAGGTTCTGGTTAAGCAGGTTGATGTTCAGTGGTATCACTATCCGACCCGCATTATCCCCTCGCAGAAGCTGTATCCCGTGGCATGGGCCAAAGTGAAGCCCGTCCCAGGTTGGCAGCTTGGCTTGTGAAGTGATATCAACAGGTGTGGTCCATGAAAGACCGCTATTAGTGCTTGTGGTCATCCAGGCGCTCTGGCCGTCTTTGTTGAATAAGACAAGGATGTTGCCGGTTGCTTGATCTACAACGGGGACGGGATTACCGGCTTCTTCTGTGCCATTATTCGCAATAACTCGTAATGGACTCCAAGTAAGACCGCCGTCATAACTACGCTTAACGACAAGATCAATATCGCCATAATCGCTCAGGCTGTTCTTTCTCGCCTCTGCGAACGCCAGCAGCGTGCCATTCTGGGCTTGCACAATCGATGGGATACGGAAGCCGTAATAACCTCCCTCGCCGCGATCAAATACCGTGGTTTCAACCATCGTGCTGCACCAAGCCGTGCTACAGAACAGGAGCGACAAAAAAGCGCTTGCTAGAAACTTCATATTCATACTCCTCCAACCCCACTGGCTTGATACATAGATACGATCGTGATCGTATAACTATTCTTTGGCTTAACATTTTTATTGATCGATTGACGCTTCAAACAGCCAATCCAATTTGAAACGCGCAAAAGCTATCCACTGATACGGCCGGCCGGGCTTGCTTCCTTCATATAGGCAGCCAACCGTATTCTCATTCAGTTGTATCAGGCATGAATAGGCCGCATAACCGGGTTCCAGAGTTTTCGCGACTGGCCACGTCTTGCCATCGTCTGAACTGCCGCGAATCGTCAGGTTTTGCCGGCCGGACTGTGTCCCAGGGTTGGAAAACAGTATCCAAGGGTTTTGTGGGGCCTTATCTGAAACAAAGCGGATCGTGCTGCCTTGGCAACGCGGTTCGATCAATTGCGACTCGATTTTAGGCTCGGACCAAGTTTCACCCCCGTCGCTACTGAAAGAGATCCTGCGGAATTTCGGGTCTTCATACGAACGAGAGTTCAGCATCAACCTGCCATCGGATAACTCGACAACCTGGCTCTCATTGCAACTCGGTCTGACCGGCTTGCTCATCTTCCATGTCTTGCCACCATCGTCACTATATATCGTATGAGCGCCATTCTCGTTAATGGTTTCGCCGTTGGTTTCCAGCTTAATGGAATGGTTGGCTGGGATAACCAGTCGACCGCTGTGTGGTGCATGCGTGAGTTGTATGCCGATGCCTGGCCCGGTCGCATACCAGCCCCAAGCCGGGTCCTTAGTCTGACTTGTGATGTTCTTGGGTTCGGACCAGGTTATACCATCATCACTGCTTCGCGTTACCCAGACAGTTCTACCTTGCGCAACCGTACCCGCCTGAATATCTTTTTCGTGTTCGTTGCCCGGATTGTGTGTCATCAACAGAACAACATCGCCCGTGTTGTTATCGGTTACAGGGCATGGATTACCGCAGGTATGTATTGAGTCGTCCCAGACAATGCTTTGCTCACTCCATGTCCGGCCTCCATCGTGGGAACGTTTAGCAACCAGATCGATATCGCCAGTATCCGAACGACTTTTCACACGCCCCTCGCAGAAAGCAAGAAGTGTGCCTTTGGATGTCATTATCACCGATGGGATGCGATACGTGTTGTAACCCCCAACTTCACTTTCCCACACTACGGCTGTTTCTACGCCCGGTTGTGGTTGAAGTGATGTCAGGTCGGGCTTTTCGAAGGATACGCTAGGCTTCATAAAATCGTGATCCTCGGGCAACGGCTGAGCTTGTCCATCTACAGAAAAATCGTAAACGGCGATATTCGCACGATGGGTACGCACGCCAATCGTCCCGAAGGCCTTAGCCGGGTCGGGTTGTGAGTGGAGCAACTTGCCGTTGATATAGAATTGTAACTCGCCATTTTGGCGTTTGAGTTCAAAGTCGAAAGGAACGCCTTCCTGGATAGTTTTATCACGATCCGCGATTTTTCGACTGCCGGAGTCCGTGAAGCGGGGGCCTTCGATAAAGATAGCGCCACTGCTTGAATCAAAGCCGACATAGTTGTTGCCGTCCATAACAAAGGCTGTGGCCGTACCATTGAATTGTGCAATGGACAGGCGGAGCTTGACAGAGACGTCCCCCTCGAGGAGTTTGACCTTGCCGAACAGGAATTGCCCCATCTTTAGGCCGACCAGTGCACCGTCTGACTGCTGCCATGGTCCCGGTACTTGTTGAACCGCCATAGGCTTGCCATTCTCCACCAACGTTGTCGCGGAAACCGTGGATATGACTGAGGTATACAGAAGCGTCGCCAGGATGGCCATGCACAGATACAGCTTAGACATTTCTACTCCAAGTACGTGTAGATAGGGTGCATTACACACCGTCTACCTTTAGGTTAGCACAATATTTTCCAGTGTCAAGATATATTATGGTATATGTAAAATATTGTAAAATAAATACTAACGGAGCATGTTGATTGGAGGGGCCCTCTGTTATGCTTGTATGAGGCCTGCTTGCGTTCCTGTGATTGGGGCGTTATAGGGATTATTCGCGCATCAATATGGATGAAGGGCTTGATTATGGGTCTTGGCTGCATCTAGAAGCCGGATTCGCAGGATTTAATATATTTCGTATAATCCAAAAATACTTGTTGCGTCCAGGTGCGATTCGCATTATGCTGCTCGTATCGATTAAAACGTGTCCTGCCCACTTGGAAACCACATCATCATGCTCAACCATATATCCAACACGTCTGGACGTTGTTGGGTCATCAGATTTACTGCCTTCGTCATCCTGGCTTCGTTATTGCTTTACCCCCGTTTGACAGCCAGCGCGGCGGCGGGGGGAGAAGGGCACGCTGAGCGTCAATGGCTCGAATGGGAGGCCTTGCCGGATTTGCCCGATGGTATCGGCGTGGCGGGGCCTTACGTGGGTGTTTCTAACGATGCTCTGATCGTTGCTGGTGGAGCAAACTTCCCGACGGAAGATGGCCAGAATATCTGGGACGTGCCTAAGGTCTGGCATGACACGATCTGGGTGCTGCACAAGAACGATCAAAACGAGCTTGTCTGGGCTGGCCCGTTCCACCTGAATAAGCCGTTAGCTTATGGCGGTGCGGTGTCGACCGAATTCGGCATCCTCTGCATCGGTGGCAATGATGCGGACGCGACCTATGCCGATTGCTTTCTGCTGCGATGGGATTCAGAAAACAAATCAATCGAGCAGGTGACACTCCCTCCGCTGCCTCAGCCTTCCGCATTCATGGCTGCTGCCATGATCGGACAAACCGTTTACGTGGCGGGTGGACAATCCGGTTCAGGTCTTGAAACTGCACATGGCGGCTTCTGGCGCATGGATTTGTCCGGCTACAAAGACCATCCTGACACGGTTAAATGGGAAACGCTGCCGACCTGGCCCGGGCCTGCTCGTGCATTTAATATCGTTGTCTCGCAACACAACGGCTTCAATGATTGTATCTACATCATCAGTGGCCGACGCGTGTCGGACGAAGCGGGGGGCATTGAATTCTTACGAGATGTATACGAGTTTAATCCCAGTGTATACGATGCTTCTGCTTACGATGCTTCAACAGGAAAGTATGCGGGGGAAGGTGAGTTTGCTGCACCTTGGCGTCGACGTGCGGATGCACCGGGATGTGTCATGGCGGGGACGGCGGCAGCAGTAGGGCAGTCGCACATCTTCGTCCTCAGTGGTGCCGATGGTTCGCTATTCTTCAAAGCGGATGAGTTGCGGGATGATCACCCCGGGTTCCCCAAAAAGTCCTACGCCTACCACACTATTACGGACACTTGGGTCGACGCCGGCGAAACACCAAGTAACCAGGTTACGACCAACGCCGTGAAGTGGGGCGGTTCGATCATTGTTGCCGCCGGCGAGGTCCGCCCACGCGTCAGAACCACTGCTGTCTGGAAGATCGACCCGGTCGAATCGGAACGTTCTTTTGGTGTTGCCAATTTTTCTGTACTGGTCATTTATCTGCTGTCGATGGTAGGGGTCGGTGTTTACTTCATGAATAAGAACAAGAACACCGACGACTACTTCCGGGGTGGCAAGCAGATCGTCTGGTGGGCTGCCGCGTGCAGTATTTTCGCGACCATGCTCAGCTCGTTGACTTTCATGGGGATCCCGTCCAAGGCTTACGCCCAGGACTGGGTCTACTTCCTCGGCAACATGATGATCCCGGTTGTCGCGCCCATCGCGGTGTTTATCGCGCTGCCTTTCTTTAGGCGCATCGATGCGACAAGTGCTTATGAATATCTTGAAAAGCGATTCAACCGTGGCGTACGTATGTTCGCCAGTCTGTTGTTTATTTTGTTCCACGTATTCCGTATGGCGATCGTCATGTCTTTGTCGGCACTGGCACTGGCGTCGGTGACACCGATGTCGCCGGTGACATGCGTCCTGATCATGGGTGTCTTAAGCATCATCTACTGCACGATGGGTGGTGTCGAAGCGGTGGTCTGGACCGATACGATCCAGACATTCATCTTGCTGGGGGGAGCATTATTCTGTCTTGTCCTGGCGGTGATGGGTACCGACGGCGGATTCTCCGGCGTACTCGATACCGCATCGACTCACAATAAGCTGCATATGGTCAACTTCCACCTCGACCCGACAAGCGCCTCACTTGCGTTGTGGATTGTGATCCTCGGAGGTATCGGTCAGAACATATCCAGTTACACTGCAGACCAAGCTGTGGTTCAGCGATACATGACAACATCAAGCTCGAAACAAGCCGCGAATTCAATCTGGTTGGCTGCATTCCTTGCGGTCCCGGCATCGCTGCTCTTCTACGGCCTAGGCACTGTCCTGTTTGCTTACTACGCACACAATCCGGGCAAACTTGATCCGACGCACACCACTGATCAGATCCTGCCTTTGTTTATCGTGCAGGAGGTCCCGGTCGGTATCGCTGGGTTGATCGTTGCAGGCATCTTTGCAGCGGCTCAATCCACGATTTCAACCAGTATGAATTCAACCGCGACCGCAGCGACGGTGGACTTTTTCAGGCCTATGAATCTGTTCAAGACCGATAACGGCTACCTTAATGCGGCTCGCGTTACGACGTTACTGCTGGGTACAGCCGGCACATGCCTTGCCATTGTATTTGTTGATCCCAGTATCAAGAGTTTGTTTGATAAATTCATCATGGTTATTGGCTTATTCATGGGTGTGCTGGGGGGCTTGTTCGCGCTCGGGGCGTTGACCGTCCGCAGCCACGCCTTAGGCGCGATGATCGGTGTGATCATCGGTGCCGCGGTTATGTTCGCCTTGCCTCTGTTTACGAGTATCCAAGGCTTTATCTATGCTGCGATTGGTATCTCGACTTGCTTTGTCATCGGATACCTTGTGAGTTATGTTGTACCCGGCAAGCAGAAAGACTTGTCCGGGCTTACTGTTCATACCGTTCAACAGGATGCCGCATCGTAGCGGCTTCTGGAGATAGAATGCATCACGCGATGCGGTAAGGAGTTGGTAGTGTCTCAGGTAAAAAGAATTGAAGGTCTGGTGGCGGCGACATGCACGCCTTTGACCGAGAGCGGCGAAGTCATGCCCGAAGCGGTCGCGAGTTATGTGGATTATCTCGTCCGGATGGACATCGCCGGCATGTACGTTATGGGCACGACCGGCGAAGGGGCGAGCCTGACCGGCGCCGAGCGCAAAACCATCGCCGAAGCCTTCGTCGCAGGTTCGCACGGCCGGATCCCCGTGATCATCCAGGTCGGGCACAACAGTGTTGCCGAAGCACGTGAGTTGGCGGCGCACGCACAAAGCGTCGGTGCGGATGCCGTGTCTGCTTTTGCGCCTTCCTACTTCAAGGCAGACTCGGACAAGCGTCTGATGCAGTGTATGGCCGAGATTGCCGGCGGCGCGCCGAACCTGCCGTTCTATTATTACCACGCACCGGGATTCACCGGCATTAAACCCGATATGGATGTATTGGTTGCTTATGCGGAGAAGAACATCCCCAACTTCGCTGGCGTGAAGTTTACCGACTCTCGCGTCCACGAGTACCAGGCTTGTCTGGAGAAGTACCAGGATCGCTACGACTTCCTGTGGGGTACGGACGAGATGCTGCTGAGCGGCCTGGCCGCCGGCGCCCGTGGTGCTGTGGGCAGCACATACAACGTTGCAGCTCCGATCTATTATCAGGTGATTAAGGCCTTCCGCGAAGGTGATATCGAGGCAGCGCAGGCGTACCAGTACATGTCTGTAAGATTAGTCGAAGTCCTGATCCAGTTCCCCTTGTTTGCGGCTCTCAAGGAGATCCTTGGATGGAACGGCTCCCCGCTTGGACCGTGCCGGCTGCCACTGGGCTCGCTTGAACCAGGCCAGTCACAGAAACTGCGTTCGATGCTTGAACAGCAAGGCCTGCTCGAGCACATGCTTGTCTCGACGAAAAAAACAACGGTGGCCAGCAAGGATTAACAGCCAGCCTACCAAGTAATTCATAAACTTAGAACGAATGAAGCAGGCATCTACTCAGGTGCCTGCTTTTTTTTACGAATATCAATCCGCTCGCCACACCGCAGCACACGATGGGCCTGGTCCAGTGCGTTGCATTGCTGCACGAATTGATCGGGTGTTTCGGGGCTCGATGGAAACATCTGGTAATGGCAAGGCACTGCCAGGCATGCGCCGATGGTATAGGCAAGCGATGCAGCTTCCTTTGCATCCAGGTTGTTGGGACTTACCACGCCGTTGAATTTGCCACCGATGGGCAGCATCGCAACATCAATTGAATATCGGCCCAACATCTGACCCAACTCATCACATCGAATGGTATCCCCGGCATGGTAAAGCGTTACGCAACCAAGCTTGATGACATAACCCAGGCAATTAAAACGGTTGTCGCTGTCGGCAATCGGTTCGGTGTGGAACGCCGGAATACCATGCAACACAATCCCGCCGGTCTGAATCGTAAAGCCGGCGTCTATTTCCAGCGGCCAATACAACTCGCACTCAAGCATCTCGCACACGTTTTTACGGCTTGCGCCGGGAACCACCACGAGCGCATCGGGATTCGCTTCGAGTAGTGCCTGTAATGTATCGGGGTCTAAATGCCCCGGGTGGTTATGGGTGATCGCGATAACGTCAATACCGGTTAGTTGAACCGGATCCACGCACCGCTCCGTTAGTCTCAGGTATTGCGCGGATGCTTCTGGGCTTTCTTCAGGATCGTATTCAGACAAATAAGGATCGATCAGTACGGTGCCGTGCTGGGACTTGATCAAGAATCCGCTGTGTCCCAGCCACCAGATACACACGCCATCCCCCGGTTCGGCCCGCTCAATATCAGCCAGCAGGTCGTCATCCTTTTGAACGGCCTGGATCAATGTCTTAGGAATTCAAAAGCCTCCCATGCTTTGCCTTACACGATACTCTGAATACCCGTAAGGCTGTACTACCCATCATTCATCACACATATGTCTGTATCTATGCGTAAGTGTATCAAGAGTGTTTAGACGTGTTCATGCATGTGCTCGCTGCTTGAACAAGGCTTAGGGAAGTATGTCTTCCGTCTTAAGCGGTTGGGTGGGGAAGTCATCAATATTGAACGTATAGTCATCTGTGGCCCATTTATTTTCTTGAAACGTAATCATGGCGGCGTGTCCATCGCAGAATGAAGTGTTGAAGCGATAGTCGCCCGGTTTTGTGTGCCAGAACCTGTTGTCAGGCAGGGGATTTGTTTCCAGATTGCGTTTGGTGATATCTTTTGCGGCTTCCAGTGCTTCTGATTCAAACATCGCAATCGTTTTTGAGGTATTTGTAACCTCATCTATCAAGCGCCCGGATTGTTCGTTATCACCAGGCAGGTTGTTGTGGGTCAGAGACCGGGCGTGCCCCGTATTGGCACGGTAAGAGGTGCCCCAGTCGTAGTAGATAGAGTCGGTGTCCTGCTGTTCGTCGGCAGGACAGACGGATACCGGAACAGCATCCTCGGGATCGGCATACGGACCGCCCACATAGGGATTGAGATAGCGAACATCCGCACCATAATTAGCAAATGCACCATAGTGCCCCGCAGAACCTAACCACGTCTGTGTGGCATTGTAGGATCCTTTATATAAACCACTTGGTAAAAAGACGCGAATAATCTTGTTCGGGAAGTGATCTTTGTAGTCGGCTTGATAGCTCGTAATGGCGATGCCGATTTGTTTATGGTTAGACAGGCATTTGGCGGAGATCGCTGTACGTCTTGCCGCGCCCAATGCCGGTAGCAGGATACCCACCAGCAGCGCGATGATGGATATGACAACTAGAAGTTCGATTAGTGTAAAACCCTTGATCCGTTGCATGTGTTAGCCTCCGTGTACACCCGGCTCCACTAGACGACTGGGGCCGGGACAAACAGTGTTTCATATTCAAAGGTGTGTGCCGGCGCTAACCAGCACACACGTTAATTGATGCAATTACTTCCCGCGACGTAAACCCAGGCATCCCATACCCATTGCGAGCAGCATCAGGCTGGCGGGTTCAGGTACTACCGCGCCCGGATTGGCCGCGATGTATGCAACATCTTCAGCACTCAATGCGCACGCATAGACGCTGAATTCATCGACCAATCCTTCATACTCCCACTGCTTGACTGCGCTGTTGTCGTCGTTGGCACCGAATTCCACAACGATATTGTCATAGTTGGTTGTGAGACTTGCGATGTCCACCGCATACGGGCTTGACGCCACCGGCGAGCCGTCCAGATACAGAATCGTTCCGGCCGCGACACTGCTGGTCACAGCGGCATGATGCCATTGCCCGTCATCAACCGTAGCGGTCGACGAGATATCGATGTTCTCCAAGGTATTGTGGCGTGCAAAGAAACGCAGCACATTGTTATCAACATTCAGGGCCGACTCTTCACTTCCCGCTGCCTTATCAGAGATGCTGAAGAACGTGTTGGCGCCGCCGCCATCGGTTGTATTAAACCAGCCACTATAGGTTAAGCCTGTGGCATGTCCGAGCGTGGTAAACACCGCTTGGTTGGGCGCGGGTACTTCCAGCACGCTGTCGTTGCTTTCATTGAATTCCCACGCTTTGCCCAAGATGCCTGTAGCGCCAGCGGTGGGTGGGGTCGCGTCGTCGGCGGCCGCGGCAATCGCGTCTGCGATACCTACAGAGTCAAGTGCAACTGTCGCGCCTGCATCCTCATCCATATTCCAATAGGCAATCGGCCCGGCGGCAAATGTGTAACTCGCGCTGAGCATAATGCCCAGAGATGCTGCCGTGCAGCTTAAAAACTTCGCGTCTCTCAATCTCATTTTCTCTTCCTCCTCAGTTAGTGAAACGTGCAAATATGACAGTTCTAGATGTGATCCGGGAGACTCTATACACGCTACCCGTAGCAAATTGCATCAGGTTCAGAATGGCCGATTCAGCAGCCATTGCGGTAGAATAGCGGCTGCTACGATCTGTACGCGTTAAATCAATCGCAAAATGATGAGTAGATAACGCAACCATCTGATACTTCATTCTCCGTGAACTTCAAGCGGGTAGGTTTCATGAATAGATAGCTGGCTGCTCATGATCTGCCTCATTAACAGATTCGCGATATTGGCGCCAATCTGTTCCGGCGTCACCTTCGCGTGCAGGTGCGGCACTCTGGGATCGCTGTGACCCGGACGACGATAGAACGCCATAAGCGCCACATGATGCTTGGCGGCTTGACCGTCTCGTTTATCTAGTTCTTCTTTGGCAACCTGGGCGAGAAATTCTGTCGCGCAGATCACACCGGTCGGGACGTCCGGACTCATATCCATAATCCGATTCATCTCAACTTCAACCAAGTCGATATCTTGCGGCAGGCAACGCAGAACCAGGCCATCAGGCCCTAATCCTGCCTTGCTGATCTGCTGATGTATGGCGTCCAGGAAAATGTGGTCGCCGGCGTGCAGCCGTTCACGCATCATCAATACAATACGCTTGGCGCCCTGTTGGCGACACAGATAGTCCACAAGCAGTTCTGCTTCAAGCACGTGATCGCGATCGATCGAGCACAACGGCTCTATCGAGGGGTAGGGGGTGCCGTGAACAACGGCCGGGCAGCCACTTTGTGCAACGATACGCTGCGTCATCAAAGAAGCGCGAACCAGCACGAAACCTTCCTGCCCTTCGGCCTTAAGTACCTGGCCAACCAGGTCTTCAACATACGGCCGCTCTTCATTGAATGGCAGGAAGTTGAACTGGATGCCTACGCGTGGCATCTCACCTTGGATACCCATGATCACACCGTCTGCAAGCACGCCTTCAGACTTGAAGTAATCTTCTCGCACCAATAGATGGATACGATCAATCGTGATGCCATCAGGTATGTTGTTCTCTTCGAGTGTGACAACAGTACCAAGACGCTGCTTACGCGTGACCACACGACGTTTGGCAAGCAGTTGTAATGCTCGGTTCGCGGCGTGTGTGCTGACTTGAAACTGCCTGGCCGCATCTGCTGAATTCAGATACTGATCACCGGGTTTCAGTGCGCGGTTCTTGATGTCCGCACGGATACGGCTGGCCAGTTCTACGATGTTACTAGAGGGTGTTTTTCCAGACATCTGCTCATAGTATAGACTAATTATTTTCTGGATGCAAGATGTATTTCTGTCAAAAAATGCCGATTGGAGCGATTTAGTCGATTATTACATATGTGCGACTACTATTTAAATCTGTATCGGCGGCCCTTCGTGTCGCCGAAAAAATAATATAAACATATGTTAAACAGTAATTAATAAGTAATATTGCAAGCTGGTCGCTGCCCGCCGGCAGTAAAACAAACGGGGGCTAAATAAGTGATAAATTTTCTTGACGATCAGAAATATCTATTGACACCCGCGGATAATCAGATATATTTGCCAATGTAAGAGGTTTTAAGTCTGTGTTTTCCGGCGAATGTTTTCGCCGGAGATCACATAAATAAAGCTTCGCTTGGAAGGATTAGTCACGTCAACACAAGAGGATGTCACACACTGTCGGGTATTGATCGTAGAAGGAGATCAGTGCTACACAGGCTAACTTCGCCGAGAGGTGATTCCATTTTTTAGAACTTTGGAGGTGCACATGTTGCGAGAGAAGCTGGGAATGAAGCGAACGGGGTGGCTGGTAGCAGCACTACCGTGCGGGATGATGATGTTGGGGATGGGCGTTCAGACGGCTTATGCGACAAACTATGGTGATGTCTTGGCGACGCAGACGCCTCTGCTGTATTGGCCGATGAACGAACAAGTGAACGATGGCACTGTCCCCGACGTTATTGCCGATATCGACAATCTGGATGCGTTATTGGGTGAAGGGAACTTTGTTAATAGTGCCAATCTGGGCGCTGCCATTGTTGTTGGTGGCACCAGCTTGAGGCCAAGCACTGGTTTCGACGGCTTTGACGAGACAAACACCGCTTTCAACTTCAACACAAGCTCTTCAGGCAGCGTAATGGACGTGCTGACCTTCCCACGAAACTCGGTCGGCATGACAGCCGGTGCGGTATCCATGTGGGTCAATGCGACGAATCCTAACGCGGCGGATCCCTACGTGTCCGGTGTCCTATACCGCGGTGACGAGGGCAGTGGTAATTATCTGAATTTGCGTATGCAGGATATCGGAAGCACCGGTCTGATCTCATTAGAACTACTCGCGGGCGAAACCGTCACCATCAACAGCGCCACCGACGGCTCGGTCGACTACTCCGATGGTCAGTGGCATCATGTTGTGGCGACCTGGTCGTATGACATGGGCACCGACGCCGGTACACTCAATCTATATGTCGATGGCGGCACGTTGGCTGGCGGTGAGCAGATGTTCAGTACGTTCGATTCGAGTTCCTATGCACCGATATTGATCGAGACCGATCCGGTAAATGATCCCGGTGTGTACGAAGTGATGGACTTCGACCAACGCCAACGTATCGGCAAAGGTGCAACCAACTCCATGCGGTACAACGGTGACATTGACGAGGCCGCAATCTGGAACCGCATATTGAGCGATCAGGAAGTCTACGATCAATACATGGCCGCGTTTGAAGCCGGTGGTGGTATTGAAGGCGACCTCGATGGCGACGGCTTTGTCGGTCTCGACGACCTGGACATCATCCTCACTCACTGGAACCAGAATGTGACTGCTGGCGATCTGCTGTCAGGCGATCCGACAGAAGACGGTTATGTCGGTCTCGATGACCTCGACATCGTTCTGCAAAACTGGAATAACGGCACGCCTTCGTCTGCCGTCGTTCCGGAACCCGCGACACTTGCACTACTCGGTCTCGGGGGCCTGGCTGCCCTGCGTCGTCGTTAATCAACAACAATCCACACCTATCGGAGGGGTAACGGCTTCCGAAGTGTGTGCAAACATGATTTTACTGTTTCAAGCACTGATTGCGGGCGCCCCACCACAGGCGCCCGCATTTTATTTACCCGGAACATCACTGCCTTTTAGAACGATTGGTTGAAAGGATTGACTAATGTCCGTACGTACCGAAGTAGCCGCGCCAGTTTGTGAATCAACACTGGATCGGTTGTTAGAACACATCGATCGTCTGGCAGATCCGCAGCACTGCGAGCAGGTCGACCACCGATATCGTAAGGCTCTTATTTGCGAAAAGGTCGATAGGCCGCCGCTTGTCTGCCGCCTGCCTTTCAGCTCCGCGATGACGCTCCCCGAGCCTTTCAACCAGTTCAGCGTGTATCCATACCAGGTGGCATTCAATAATCCGATCGCGATGATGCACAACGAATTGTTGACCTCTGTTGTGCCCGGATTATTGCTCAAAGATGACAGCCCTATGTTGATCCGCAACAACCATGGCATCATCCAGATCGCCTCGCTTCTGGGGGGGCACTGGGAGCAACACGAAAACAATCCGCCCTGGATCAAACCTTTCGGCACCGGGCCTGAAATCGAAGCCATCGCCAACGATCAATCCACGCCAGACCTGGAGCGAGGCGGCATCCTTGAGCGCTCGCTCGCAACGCTACAGTTTTACGCTGACAAACTCGCTGATTACCCAAATGCCACGCGTGTGATCCAGATCGCCATGCCTGACCTGCAAGGCCCGCTCGATACCGCGGACCTGCTCTGGGGCAGCGACATGTTCATCGCGTTCTACGAGCAAGCCGACCTGGTCGACCGTTTACTCAAACGTATCGTCGATGTCATGCTGATGGTCGAGTCAAAGTTCCGCGCATTCACGACAGATCGGCTCGATCCCTTCGGTTCAGCGCAGCATGCGTGGGAACTGCCCGGGCGACTGCTGATCCGTAATGACTCGGCCATCATGATGTCTGCCGACATGTATACCGAGCAGGTTCGTAAGCACGACGGTCGCCTGTTAGAAGCTGTCGGCGGCGGCACGCTGCACTTCTGCGGTGACGGCCAACATCTCATAGAACCTATGCTCAAAACACCCGGTATGAAAGGCTTCGACCTGGGCCAACCCTGGATGATGGATGTCGACGCCATCTATCAACAAACCATGGCCGCCGGTGTCCCCTTTACGAACCACCAGCCCGGACGTGACGCACTGATCAGCGGCGAAGCCCGACAAAAGTGGCCCACCGGTATCGTCATGACCTATGAATCCAAAGACTTCAACGATGCCAGGGAAGTTATCGACGCATACCAGAAGGTCTGATCGATACATATCTATTATTTGAATAACAAGGACAGCAAAGGAATGGACTTCTCACGTTTGCGCATCTATTCACTCAATCGTATCGGCATTATTTGTTTCGTATTCATGCTGCTTTTGTGCTCAGTGTCCGTACAAGGTAGCGACCTCGTCATGCCCCATGTTTTTACCAGCAACATGGTCATGCAACGCGGTGTTGCTATGCCGATCTGGGGCAAATCATCACCCGGCGCCGAAGTTGAAGTCACATTCGCGGGCCGGCAAGTCAGCACCAAGGCCGATGGCAACGGCAACTGGCGCGTCATGCTGGATGCGATGCCAGCAAATGATCAGGGACAAACACTCACCATCAAATCTGCAGATGAAACGATTACGCTCAAAGACATCCTCGTCGGTGAGGTCTGGATATGTGCCGGCCAATCCAACATGGCATGGACACTCAAGCTGACGCCTGAGGGTGAACAAACTGCCTTAGAAAGTAAGAACATCAATGGCATCCGTTTGTTTGACCCGCAGATCACCACGCCATGGGGCAAGCAAGCCTGGCCGCTTGAACTCGATCAGACGCTGACTCCGGAAAGCTTCTTTGCGTATGAAGGTTGGACCCATGGCGATGAAGAAGTGTCCGGACGATTCTCCGCCATCGGCTATTACTTCGGGAAAATGCTTCATGATGAATTGAATGTGCCCATCGGCCTGATCGACGTGGCGGTGGGGGGCACGCCCGTCCAGGCATGGATACCTCGCCAAAAGATCGTTGATGATCCCGAGTTACACAAGCTCGAAGACGAATTTCTCGACTGCACGCTTGCAGACATATTTGTAAACGAACGTGCCAGCCTGCATCTCAAGGAATGGATTGACGCAGGTAAGCCCGGCAAGAAAGCTGAGCACCATTACAGACCCGGCTTTATGTACCAAGCTGGCATTGAACCTTATAAAGGTCTTCCTGTGGCTGGCATCATCTGGTACCAAGGCGAATCTAACGCTGAGGATATCCGACTACATAACAAGATGTTTCCCATGGCGGTGAAGTCCTGGCGAGACGCCTTCGGGAGACAGGATTTACCCGTAATTTGTGCCCAACTACCGGGCATCTACCGATACGCCTGGCCTGAGTTCCGCGAAAGCCAGGCGGATTTGTCTGAAGCGACCCAGTCCGGATTAGCTGTGACGATCGACATGGGGGACCCGAAGAATGTACACCCACGCAACAAGTTACCTGTCGGCCGACGCATGGCCCGTATTGCGCTTAGCCGTGTCTATGGCAAATCAATCGTAGATGCCGGCCCCACAATTAAATCCGTCAGCCCGGATAACGGCGCACTCGTGCTGACCTTCAACAACACCGCCAGTGGCCTGGAACTTCGAGAAAGCGAATCAGGCGATAGCGGCTTCTGGATAGCCGGCGAAGATAAACGCTTCGCCAAGGCTCAGGCCGAACTGGTGGATAACAAGATCGTTCTTACAAGCGATAAGGTCAGTCATCCCGTCGCCGTCAGATATGCATGGGAACCCTACCCGCCCGTCACGCTTTACAACGGTGAAGGCCTGCCCGCTGCGCCTTTCCGCTCAGATAATTGGCACACGCTCCGTGCCGCTTGCGTAGGCGACAGCATCACGTACGGCATGGGCACGAGCAATACTAATATCTACAGCTATCCGGCCCAGCTTGAAAATCAACTCGGCCCCTTGTTCGATGTCCGTAACTACGGCGTCTCCGGCTCCACCGTCGTCAATGGCTTTGTTTTAAAGAACTGGGACCGCGGCTACGCATTACAACTCCCTTATCGCCGATCCATCTTCCACAATCCTGACATCGTCATCATCAACCTGGGGATCAACGATGTGAATGAAGACCCCTTTGATCCTGACAGGTTTGTCGAGGACTATGTAGCCCTGATCGATTCATATCGTAAATTGCCCAGCAAACCAAAGGTATTCATCTGGGGTAAACTCGCTCCGATCTACGAAGGCCACAAGTTCTATCGGGACCCGCGCCTTGAATTAATCCAGCAGGCGATCGACCGCGTCGTTGCCGATACAGGCGTGGCAACGATTGATATGAATGCACCATTGAAGGATCTTGGGGAACACTTTGCCGATAAGATCCACCCCGATGATTATGCTGCCGGCGTCATCGCGACGAAGGTTCACGAAGCTCTGACAAATACGGGCCTGCCCACACCCGCTGATGGAAGTGAGCAATCTACGATCGATCTCGACCGCTCGCCTTCCTTTGGTGATCGTGAAGAGGTGATCGCCCGTTCGCTGCATGTCACACGATTTCTCAAAAAAAAGTATTCGCATGACACCGGCCCCCTGGTGCTTAAGCCCGTTGTCGTACCCTACGGTGAAAATCTGCTTGGTAATAACAGCCACTTCGGCTGGCCGGTTGCTGTCAAGGATGGCGATACCATTATCGTTGCATTTACGCGAAAACCTCAACACACACCACGTTGGGGTATCAAGAAGCCCAAAGATAAATACTTCAGTGAAACGGTTATCACACGTTCCAATGATGGCGGCAACACATGGTCAAAGCCGGTTGATATTCGTACATACGTTAAGCAGGAAACAAAGAACTGCAGGATCAGTTTTGGCAATGGTATGGTCAGAAGATCCAACGGCGAAGTCGTACTGGTATCATCCTATGGCGTCTTTACTTCCACCGACCATGGCGCATCATGGGAGCATCACCCACATGCCTACAGCGAGGATGACATCCCCGGTCCCGTCATCTGTAATGGCCCCAAGCTTCTAGAGCACCCTGAGTATGGGGTCGTATCCTTCGGACACGGAAAGAATGAAGAACTGATCGTCCGTTATTCAAAAGACGGCGGACGCGATTGGGAGCAGGTGATCTACAACATGCCCGAACCATGGGCGTATGCCATCGAGCCCACTGTCATCCTTCACAATGGCGCCATGGTGATGGTTGCTCGATGTCATGGCAAAGAAAGCTTCGAGCCCGAGCGCAAGACATGGCGATATATGCAGGCATACTCACCTGATGGTTGGCTGCCCCTCAAGCCTGCTCTTACGACGATGCGCGTAACTGATGTCCGCGACGAGGTGGACATCGTCGGCTATGGTCCATTTTCCCAGGATACGGTTGCCTTGGATTACAATCCCGTCACCAAACGCTACGAAGCCGTTTGCACCAACCGAAACGGGGGGGGCCAAGGTAACGAGCAACAACGCCTCCGTATGACACTCAACCTCTGGAGCATTGATCCGCAGCAGATTGCTGCAGGCAGCAGTGACTGGCGTTTCGAAGGCACGCTCCTGACTCGTGGCGGTATCATGGTTACCGGATCTGATGGAATGCACCCCGGTGGAGCGGTTATCGATGAAGAAGCCGGTGTTCAGCATATTTTCATCTACCTCGGCCAGCACCTTGGTCCAGCATCCGTCTTCCGTCTCACCCGAACACTCGATACTCCCAAACTTGTCGATTGGCTCAAGCAATATCCCGAATAAGCAAACCGTCCAATGAAGCTATATGAGTAATCTATGAAACCTTTAAATCCCAACAAAATCAGAGGCACATGGGGCACACTCATGTTGCCAATTGTCGACGACGATGCGATCGACTTCGACAAACTCGCAGACGAGATCGATATCCTTATTGATAGCAAAGTCGACGGTATCTATTCCAACGGCTCAACTGGCGAACTGCATAACCAGGATGAATCCGAGACAGATCGCATCAACGCACTGCTGGCTGAAAAGTGCGAGGCAATGGGTATGCCCTTTCAGATCGGCGCAAGCCATATGGACCCGCGCATCAGCCTCAGCCGCGCACACCGCGCCAAAGCATTGAACCCCAGCGCCATCCAGGTCATCCTGCCGGATTGGGTTCCCTGCAGCGAGATGGAAACGGGGGACTTCCTCGAACGCATCGCGGAAACAGTCGATCCTATCGGCCTGGTGCTTTACATGCCGGGGCACGCAAAACGTTCATTTGGCCCCAAGAGCATTGGCCGGCTCGCCCAACGCATCCCGACGCTCTTTGGCCTGAAAGTTCTTGGCGGTGATGCGGATTGGTTTGCTTCCATGAAGAAGCACGCTCCAAGATTGTCCATCTTTGTGCCGGGCCACGAACTTGCCACCATGACGCCACTCGGTGCTCATGGCTCATACAGCAACGTCGCCTGCTTATCACCTAAAGGTGCGATGAAGTGGCAGGCCTCGATCCAGTCCGATTATTCTGCCGCACTCGATCTGGAAAAACGCATCAAGCAATTTATGGTAGAGCACATCGTGCCATATCGCGATCAACTCGGGCACAGCAATACCGCGTTAGACAAGCTTCTTGCCGCAGTGGGTAATTGGAGCCAGGTCGGCACACGTCTACGCTGGCCCTATCGGGGTGTTCCCGAGGTAGAGGCCGGGCGTTTACGACCGATTGTTAGACAGCAGTTACCAGAATTATTCGAATAGTCACAAAGCTGATTTAAAGCGGACACATTCATGAAAATCCGATCGGTCAGGTGTATTCTTCTAAGCGCCCCGTATGCCACGCCCGGTGACGATGAGGTCCGCCTGCATCTACGTACCGGACTGCGCTCCGCATCAATCATCCGCGTCGAAACCGACGACGGCCAGTTCGGACTCGGTGAAACCTACGCCGGCGTCTACGCTCCTCAAGCAGTTAAAGCGCTTACCGAACAATTCGAATCAGACCTTATTGGTGTGGATGCTCATGATATCCAGGCCGTGTGGCAGCGTATCCACCTGGCAAGCCGATACTGGGGACGCTTCGGCCTGAGCCAGAGCGTAATCGGCGGAATCGAACTCGCATTGTGGGACCTGAAAGGCAAGTGTGAAAGCAAACCGGTTTGTGAATTACTCGGAGGTCTGTGTCACGACGCAATCCCCGTCTATGCAAGCGGCGGCAACACCAAGCCCGAACCGGAACTGCGTGAAGAGATGGTTGGCTACCGCCAGCAGGGATTCAACACCGTCAAGATCCGCATCAACAACCTGCCGGAACTGAATCAGATTGTTCAAAAAGTAGAGACCTGCCGGGAAGCCCTCGGTGATGACTGTGAGTTAGCGGTCGATGCCGCACAGGGACTGGCGCAAGAGCCATGGTGTGTCGATTACGCCTTGGCTGTAGCCCGTGCGATCGAACCATACAACATCCTTTGGCTCGAAGAGCCCGCCGCAGTCAACGATATCAAATCGTACGCCGCCATCCGCGCCGTATCACCGATCAAGATCGCCGGCGGAGAAACCGCGACCAGTGTTTATGAAGCCAACGCCTACATCGAAGCTGAAGCACTTGACCTTTTCCAACCGGATGCCGCGTTGATAGGCGGCATAGATGTATTACGAACCGTGGCCGATCTCTGTTGGAAACGTTCAATTCCCATCGCCGTGCATGCTTGGAGCGGCGGCGTCGGCATGATGGGTAACTACCACGCCGCATTTGCTTCACAGGGCTGTAAGTATCTGGAAGTGCCAAGTGTCGCCAACCCGCTGCGTGAAAACCTCTTGATTGAGCCAATCACGATTGAAAATGGCAAGCTCAAAGCACCGACCGCCCCGGGCCTCGGTGTGCAACTGCCTGATGATGTCGAATTCCAGTTCCCTTTCAAACCGGGCACGCACTACAAAGTCCTGGGCGCTTACGAATAAGTTGGGAGCATTGCGATGAAAAAGATACTGGTTGCTGTCAATCACTTCACAGATAAACACCTGCAACAGATACAACAGGCTGTCGAAGGCTGGGCGACAGTTGATCGCATAGACCACACCCTTGACGAATCAGCTCAAACAGAAGCTATTCAAGATTCTGATATCGTCGTAGGCTGGCCCAACCCTCAAGCTGTTGCCAAATCAGACATACACTTCTGCCAACTGTGCAGCGCCGGCTTCGATCCCTACCTGGATTGCGGTCTCGAAAAGAAAACAGACTTCATCATGTGTAACGCCAAGGGAATATTCTCTGTCGCCTGTGCGGAGCAGACCCTGGCAATGATGTTTGCTTTGTCCCGACGCATCAATCTGCACATCAGGGATCAGCAACAGCATCAGTGGCAGCACGCGGATGCGTACCGCATTGTTACAGGTGATACCATCTGCGTTGTGGGCCTCGGTTCAATCGGCATGGAGATAGCCAAACGTTGTGCCGGCATCGGCATGAATGTCATCGGTGTTACACGCACCGGCAAAGAGCAATCAGAACCGCCTGTCTCGAAAATCGTCGGCTTAGACGATCTGCCTGGCATCCTGCCTGATTGCGATCATGTCGCCCTCAGTTTGCCGGCTAATAAACAGACGCAAGGCATGTTCAATGAACCCATGTTCCGGAAAATGAAACATGGCTCATGTTTCTACAACGTCGGCAGGGGGGCTCTGGTCGTTGAATCAGACCTGGTCAAGGTACTAAACGACGGACACCTCTTCGGCGCGGGTCTGGATGTCTTTGAAACCGAACCACTCCCAACCGATCACCCACTCTGGGATATGCCAAACGTCATTGTTTTGCCTCACACCGCCGGGCGCTATGTACAGGAATATGACCGCCTGTGTGATCTCTTTATCGAAAACCTGAAGCGATATCGCCAGAGTCAGTTACAAATCAATGTCGTCGATCTCAGCAAGCACTCTTAAACAAGCTGACGTCATCAAAATCTCTATCCTGCCACGATCAGGCCGTCGACACTTAGAGAGTTATCATGAATCAGAAACGACCCCTATTGAAATCATTAATTGAACCAACACACGTAATAGTCCTGTTCATCTTAACCATCTGCCATTCACTAACGCACGTGGCAGTCGGCGAATCCAAGGCAAATAAGGATGACAAACCATTCTTCGAGGTCACCGAACTCTACGAAGCTGGCCGCGACGGTTACATGACCTACCGCATCCCTTCGTTAGCTGTCACGCGTAAGGGCACCATCCTCGCCCTATGCTCCGCACGCTTCGACGGCCACGGCGACTGGGTCAACATCGATTCCATGATCCGACGCAGCACCGATGGCGGCAAAACCTGGACCGAGCAGGCCATCATCATGGACGACGGCACCAACCTCGTCGAGAATCCCGTCCTCATCGTCGAACCCGATACCGATACGGTTCACCTGATCTTCCAGGTCAACTACAACCATGCATATCACAAAGTCAGTACAGATGAAGGTGAAACCTGGTCAGCCCCGGAAGAGATCACATACGTCTTCGATGTGTTCCGCGATCGAGACAATTACCCGTGGACCGTACTCGCCATGGGGCCCGGCCACGGCATTGTGTTGCGCAACGGCCGATTCGTTGTGCCGCTGTGGCTTTCACCTAATCATTCACACCGCCCGTCACTGGTCGCTACCATTTACAGCGACGATCGTGGCAAGACCTGGCAGGCCGGCGACATTATTGTCAACGATAGTGAAGAGGTCCCCAGCCCTAGTGAATCACAACTCGTCGAGCTATCCGACGGCCGGGTGATGTGCTCGATACGCAATCAGTCGAAAAAGTACCGCCGACTCATCAGTATCAGCCCGGACGGCGCAACCGATTGGAGCGAGCCAGAGTTTCATGAGGGCCTTTACGACGCCATCTGCATGGCCAGCCTGACTCGCATGCCGCATCCCGATGGTAAGAGCCCGGACATCCTGCTTTACGCCAGCCCCGACAGCAGCCACCGTGATGAGGTCGTCTTGAAGTGGGGAGCTCGTCCGCGCCTCAACGTCACCATCCGTGCCAGCTTCGATGATGGTAAAACCTGGCCGGTCAGTAAAACGATTGAACCCGATCGCAGCGGCTACACCGACCTGGCCGTGGCAGACGATGGCACGATCTATTGCCTGTTCGAACGGGGCGGAGTCAAGGAAGGCCTCGGCGCATTTGCTCCCAAGTACATCTGTATTGCCAAGTTCAACCTCGCCTGGCTACTGGATAGCAAAGACCTGCCCACAGCTGAATGAAGTGCACTTCATTGCATGATCATGACTGAGCTTTAAGGAGTCGACGGCATGACCGTTAGAAGTATTATGGCAATCTGTGTTGCTCTTGTGTCACTATTATGTGCTGCAAATATCACTTTAGCTCTAGCAATCAACAAACCACCCGTCGCCTACTGGCCTTTTGAGCGTTGTGAAGATAACACACATGTCCTCGACGCTATGCGACACAAGCATGATGGGCAATTGTTCGGCGCTACCGTCGTTGACGCAGGCTATCAGGGGCGAGCACTATCACTGGACGGCGTTGACGATGTCGTGGTGATCGACAACTCAGAAGCACTCTTCACCGGCAAGACCTGGTCGATCGCCTACTGGTTCCGCCGATTCCCCCAAGCGCCCGGCGGCAACAGCATGCTGCGAAACATGATCGCGGTCGGCGACGCGGAGGACTTTTCCATCAGTGCCGTCCGCGGCGATAAGGACCAGATATATATCCGAATCAATGAATCGCAAAAAGCGTTCGACTTCCCGTTTGACCTTGGTTGGCATCACCTTGTCGCTGTGCGTGATAGCGATACCGTATACCTGTATGTCGATGGTAAGCAACTAGGTTCTCTACCGGGCGATGTCGTCAGATCTCAGCCGTTGCGATTAGGCCACGACGGAACAGACGCCCACCCCGTCCGCCACTTCAATGGTCTGCTCGATGAGGTCAAGGTCTACAACTACGCACTCACGCCCGAACAAGTCGCATCAATGATTGAACTGAATCCGCCGACCGTTTCTGTGCCTTTTATCAGCGGCGACTTCGGCGGTGATCTTGGTTACGCATACTTCCGAATCCCTGCTGTTGTTACCGCGACAGACGGATCGGTCCTCGCGTTTTCTGAAGGCAGGCTGAATTCCGGTGCTGACTATGGCAATATCGACCTTGTTATGCGCCGCAGTACCGATGGCGGCAAAACCTGGGGGCCGCTGCAAGTTGTCTGGGACGACGGCACGAACACCTGCGGCAATCCAACCCCTGTCGTCGACCGCGACACCGGTCGCGTCTGGATGATCGCTTGTCACAGCCTGGAAAAAGACACACAGACTGTGCTTCAAGCCGGCAAGGCCGAAAGCAGACGAACCGTCTGGACGATGTATAGCGACGATCACGGCGTCACATGGTCCAAGCCTGTTGAAATCACAGACGCGGTTACCAAACCACAGTGGTTATGGTTCGCCACCGGCCCGGGTGTCGGCATTCAAACAACCGACGGCCGAATCGTCATCCCCGCCACACGCAACGAAGGCAGCGATAACGGCAGGTCTTCGCGTTCACTTGTCTTCTACAGCGACGATCACGGTCAAACCTGGCAACTCGGCGGCGAAGCAGGAGACCGAGTCAGCGAAGCGCAAGTCGTCGAATTATCCGACCACCGGCTTATGCTTAACATGCGACGCGTCGGCAGCCGAAAAATGCTCTTGTGTCAGTCATATAGCAACGACCTTGGCGATACCTGGTCGCCCGTCACGCAACAGCCGCAACTCATCTCCCCCGGCGGCCAAGCTGTCGGTTACAGCGGCGGCTGTCAGGCAAGCATCCTTCGCTACACACGCGCCGACCAACAGGACCGCGACCGTCTGATCTTCTCCAATCCCGCCAACAGTTTTCCCTACGGCGCTGATGGCCGAATCAACATGACCATCCGCCTGTCATACGATGAAGGTTTCAGTTGGGCTTTCGAGCGCCATCTACACCCACGATGGTCCGCCTACTCCTGCCTTACCGTACTCGACGACCACTCCATCGGCCTGCTCTATTCCTGGGGTGACACCAAACGCTACCAGCGCATGCTCTTCGAGCGAATCAACCTCGCCTGGTTGACATCCGGCCTGGAACAAACCCCGCAAAACCCACTGCCCCCCAAAACGATTCACGCACAAGCCGAAAGCGCAGGCAAAGTGAAAATCAGTTGGACGAATGTCGAGAACGCGACTGGCTGGCGCATATGCCGATACGTTGAAGGATCCAAAGGCCCCGCCGATTGCATTGCAGAACTGCCCGCCAATCAGACACAGTACATCGACAACGCATCGCCGCAGGATGATGCGGTCTACTACCGCGCCGAACCATTCAACGAACACGGCCGCCCACCGTTCGTCCCAGTAGCACGAACGATCCAATAGACATGTATATGAAAAGAAGGATATTGGATAATTCCTTCTCCCCTCGGGAAAAGGCAAGGATGAGGGCCGGATTGATTGTGTATTCTTTTTAGAAGACCAGCGCAACCAGTTCACTGGCCCTCACCCCGGCCCTCTCCCAGGGGGAGAGGGAGAATGCGTCAGATCTCAATCATCACCTTCACCGCACCCGAATTATAATCGGCCGCGGTGGCGAAGGCCTTGGTCGTCTCATCCAGCTTGTAACGATTCGTGACAAGCCCATCGAATGTGTACTTGCCCGTGCTGACCAGTTCAATCGCACGCGGGTAGGTATGTTTCATTCGCCGGCACATCGCGATCGTCACACCCTTGCGGCGGACCGTCGAGTGCTGGAACTCCAGCTTATCATCACCCGATATCCCGACTACCACCAATCGTCCGCCCGGCCGGAGCATATCGACCGCCTGCATGACCGAGTCTTTACTCGACCATGCAGCCTCGATCGCAACATCTACACCCCGACCACCCGTTGCCTGCATCACCGCTTCAACCGGATCATTCTGATCGATGTTGATCGCCGTTGCACCATACGATTCGGCAACCTTCAGCCGATGTGCCAATCGATCCGTCACAAACAAGGGTGACGCACCTGCAAGCTTCGCGACCTGTGCACAGCACAAACCAATCGTCCCCGATCCAACGATCGCCACGCTGTATCCCACGCGGATGTGCGCCAAATCGATCGCATGCAGCCCGACACCCATCGGCTCAAGCAGCGCCGCCTGCTCATCATCGATACAGTCCGGCACGGGGAAACACGTATCACCCGGCACAACCATCTTCGCCTGCAGCGCACCCGGCGTCGGCCAGACGCCACAGAACTTGTGATCCGGGCAAAGATTCGGATGCCCCGTCAAACACAACTCACATTTGCCGCAAGGCTGCGCGGGCTCGACCGCAACGCGCTGCCCGACCTGTAGCGCATTACCGAATCCATCCTTCGCACCATCGCCAATCGCTTCCACCACCGCCGCAAACTCATGCCCGAGTACAAACGGCCCCTCCGGCACGGTGTCGCCGATACGACCATCAATAAACGTATGCAGGTCCGACCCACACACACCGACCTGCGTCACACGGATCAATGCTTCACCCTTACCGGGCGCAGCAGGCACAGGCACCTGTCCCGACTGGATATCCTTCGGGCCCATCAGCAAGGCGGCACATTGTGTCGCTTTGGATGCTTCGTTTTGCGTACTCACGTTTACCTCGACTTACTTCACCGCGTTGTACGCAGCATCATTCCAGCGGATCTCGTTCTTGAAGCTGCGCAGATCGGTATTCTTGTCGATCACGAGGAACTCGATGTCCGCCATCTCGGCAAAGTCTTCCATGTGTTCGGTCGTCAGTGACAGGCTGAAGCCCGTGTGGTGTGCGCCGCCGGCGTGGATCCACGCGGCCGCACCGATCGCCAGGTCCGGGTGGGGGGTCCACATTGCCGCGGCGACCGGCAGGTTCGGCATGGATTGATCCGGCGCACTTGCATCGACCGTATTCACAACCATACGGAATCGGTTACCCATATCGACGACCGTCGCGTTGATCGCCGGCCCAGCAGCGCTATCGAACTTCAACCGCACCGGGTCTTCCTTGCCGCCGATACCAAGCGGATGCACTTCGCAACTCACCTTGCCGCCCGCAATCGACGGGCAGATTTCCAGCATGTGCGAGCCGAGCACCTTCATGCCACCGGGCTCGAAGTGGTAGGTGTAATCTTCCATGAAGCTGGTGCCGCCTTTCAGGCCGTGCGCCATTACCTTCATGGTGCGGACCAGTGCGGCGTGTTTCCAGTCACCCTCCGCTCCGAATCCATAGCCATCGGCCATCAAACGCTGCGACGCGATACCCGGCAGCTGCTTCATGCCGTGCAGATTTTCAAACGTATCTGTGTACGCCGAGAAACCACCTTCAGTCAGGAACGAACGCAAACCAAGCTCGATCCTCGCTGCATCCAGCAGCGATTGCCGCTTTGCGCCACCGACCTTCAGGTCATCCGCTAAGACGTACTCATCTTCATACGTCTTGCAGAGCTGCTCGACCTGTGCATCGGTCACATCATTGAGGTGTGCGACCACATCGCCGATGCCGTAGCCGTTTACCGCGTAGCCGAACTTGATCTCGGCTTCGACCTTGTCGCCCTCGGTCACCGCGACCTGGCGCATGTTGTCGCCGATGCGTGCGACCTTCATCGACTTGGAATCCGCCCACGCCACCGCGGCACGCTGCCAGACACCGAGCTGCTTCTGCACCTCCGGGTTCTGCCAGTGACCGACGACGACCTTGCGGTTGCGACGCAGTCGTGAGCAGATGAAGCCGAACTCGCGTCCGCCGTGGGCAGACTGGTTCAGGTTCATGAAGTCCATGTCGATCGTCTGCCAGGGGATGTCCCGGTTGAATTGCGTGTGCAAGTGGCAGAACGGCTTGGTCAGCCGACGCAACCCGTTGATCCACATCTTCGCCGGGCTGAACGTGTGCATCCATGTGATCAGCCCGATGCAGTTTTCCGATGCGTTCGCTTCCGTGCAAAGCTTAGTGATCTCGTTCGGCGTAGTCAGCACGGGCTTGAACACCACCTTGATCGGCAATTCGCTCGACGCATCCAGCGCCTTGGCGATCTCAGCCGAATCGGCATCGACCTGCTTCAGTGTCTCAGGGCCGTAAAGGTGTTGACTGCCGGTGACGAACCAGACTTCATATTTTGAAAAATCGATCATGATGGTATCCGTGTGTTGATGTTTAATACTGCTTAACCGCTAATGAACGCTAATGGACGCGAATTCAAGAGAAAAAGATAGGATGTAATCAATGTTTGTAACAATCCACTTGATATTTGCGTTGATTCGCGTTCATTTGCGGCTAATTAATGCCTTACTTCTTCTGCCCGTAATACGCGTTCGGGCCGTGTTTGCGTTCGTGATGTTTCCTTAGCACATAATCTTCAAGCTTAGGCTCGCTGATGCTTAAGGTGGATGCACCGAGATTCATATGCGCGACCGCTTCAAGCGCGATCGAATTCTTCACCGAATCAGCAGCGTTCTTGCCCCAGGTAAACGGAGCGTGTCCTGCGACCAGCACGGCCGGCATTTCAATTGGTTTGATGCCCTTGAACCGCTCAACAATTACCAATCCCGTGTTGTGCTCGTAAGCTTCTTCGACTTCCTTTTCAGTCAAGGGCCGAGTAACAGGGACCGGGCCATTGAAGTGGTCCGCATGCGTCGTGCCCATGCAGGCGATCTCGACGCGGGCCTGCGCGAACATTGTCGCATGCAGGCTATGCGTATGCGTCACGCCACCGATACCTTCAAAGTGCTTGTATAGCAGCACGTGCGTCGCTGTATCAGATGACGGATTGAGATCGCCCTCAACCACTTTGCCATCGAGGTCGACGATCACGATATCGCTGGGCTTGAGCTTGTCGTACGCCACGCCGCTCGGCTTGATCGCGACCAAACCCTTGTCCGCATCAAACCCGCTGACATTGCCCCACGTCAGGATCACCAGCCCGTGGGTCACAAGGTCTTTATTCGCCTGGCAGACTTCTGCCTTCAGGTCTTCGAGCACGTTTTATCCTTTCCTCGCCTTTTCACGGATCGCGATCAGTTCCTTCATCACGTTGTCCATCGAACCCTTCGAGCCGGTTTTACTTCCGGGGGTGCCGAAGCCATCGTGTAGCTGCTTGTAGAGCTTGTACAGCTTCGCATACACCTCGACGTTCTTCTTGATCGGCCTGAACACCTTCGGCTTGGTCCCGGTCATCTTCTTCTGTGCCGCGAGGACATTCTTGTACTTGCCGCCGACGATCGCGCCGAAGATTGCCGCGCCCAGCGCACAGGTCTGTGACGATCGGCTGATCTTCATCGGGCGGTTACAGATGTCCGCATAGATCTGCATGACCATCGCGTTCTTCTCGCTGATGCCACCACAGTTGACGACTTCCTTGACCTTCACGCCGTATTCTTCAAACCGGTTGATGATCGTCAGCGCACCGAACGCGGTAGATTCGACCAGCGTCCGGTAGACTTCCGCCGCGGTCGTGTGCAGCGTCTGACCGATCAGCAGGCCCGAGAGCAGGGGGTCAACCAGGATCGTGCGGTTGCCGTTATTCCAGTCCAGCGCGATCAGGCCCGATGCGCCCGGTGCAAGTTTCGCTGCTTCCTTGGTGAGGTTCACGTGTGCTTCACCACCTTTGCCGTAGCTTTCGGGGGTAAGTCGCTTCACGAACCAGTTGAAGATATCGCCCACCGCCGATTGCCCGGCTTCCAGGCCGTACATTCCCGGCACGACCGAGCCCGGCACGATCCCGCAAAGCCCGGGGATATCGGGCAGTTTTTTATCCATCGGCGCGACCATCATGTCGCACGTGCTGGTGCCGATGATTTTCACGAGTGTGCCGGCCTTGATCCCCGAACCGACGCCGCCGTGGTGTGCATCAAACGCGCCGACCGCGACCGCAACGCCGGGCTTCAAGCCAACCTTCTTCGCGATCTCCGCCGTCAGGTCGCCCGCCTTCTCATCGCTTGGTACAGCTTTATCCGTATATCGATCACGCAACGGCTCAAGTGCAGGATCAAGACTCTTGAGGAAGTCCTTACTCGGCAGCCCGCCCCAGTCCTCGTGATACATCGCTTTGTGACCCGCCGCACAGATCCCGCGTGGCATCGTGTCCGGGTCTGTATTACCCGTGATGTAGCCCGGGATAAAGTCCGCCAACTCTACCCACGAATACGCCGCCTTGAACACCTTCGGTGCGGTCCGCTTGCAGTGAAGGATCTTCGACCAGTACCACTCGCTGGAATACGTCCCGCCACACTTGGTCAGGTACTTCACTTTGTACTTTGAAGCCTTCTTCGTGATCTCCGCCGCTTCCGCGTGTGAGGTGTGGTCTTTCCAGAGCCACGCATGAGCCGCCAATTCTTTCTTGAATTTGGCCTGAAGCGCTAATGGCATCCCGTTGCGGTCAACCGGGATCGGCGTCGAACCGGTCGTATCCACGCCGATGCCGATCACGTACTCCGGCTTGAAGCCGCGCACCTTTTTCGCGTTCAGCACAGCCTTCTTAACGGAGGTGATGAAGCCTTCTATATAATCGGCCGGGTTCTGGCGTGCGACGTTCGGGTCTTTGGGGTCCAGCAGGATCCCCGCATCACCGGAAGGGTATTCATAGACATGAGACGCGACTTCCCGACCATTGGCGGTATCGACGATCAACGCTCGGACGCTGTTAGTGCCGTAGTCCACTCCGATGCTGTAGGCGGGGGTCTGTTTCTTGGCCACGATTGCAGTTCCTCCATGCGGTAAGGCGGATTTATGTGGATCCCGAGCCCGCTTGCGTACTCCCAACAAGCGGCTCTCAAGATACAAAATGTATCAGAAGTGAACGAGACGGGTGTAACGAAATACCCGCAAAGTGAAGGCTGTTGCGATTAATACGTAAATATAAGCAAATATTATAGATATAAATGTAACAGAAGTGAGGGGTGGGGCGGGTACAGATCAGGATGACAATAAATCGTGCTTCGTCGGTGCGGATATCACATGCTGTTTAGGCTGAATTGCGTCGCGGCTTGTCGCTTTGCTGAAGCTGCTGATAGGCCAGCGGCAGTTCGAGCGTGAAGCTGGCTCCACGGTCCAGGCCGTCACTTTCGGCCCAGAGCCGGCCTTTCATTTCCCTCGCCGCGCGGATCGCCGAGTTGAGGCCAAAGCCATGACCTGTCGATCGCGTGGTGAAGCCGTGATCGAAAATCCGCTTCAGATTGTCCGCTGTGATACCCACACCGTTGTCAATCACCTGCACGCATGCATAGTCCGTATTATCTGAAGACCGATGAAGACGCAGCCATAGTTTCTGCTCGTCACTGCTGCCGCGCAGAGCCGCCTTCGCGTTGCTGATGAGATTGACCAGGATCTGAAGCACCTTATTCCGACACGCTAGGCTGCGGGGCACATCATCAAATTCACGGATGACCTGCACCCCCTGGCTATCGAGCCCAGCGATGTTGATCTTCAGCGCATCCTCGATCAGTTCCGTCAGGTCGACTTCTTCGATGATCTCAACGTGCCCGGCATATGACTGCTGCGTGCCGATGATCTGCTTGATGTGTTCGAGGTGTTGCGAGATGCCCGAGAGCTCGTGTTGCAGGAACTGATTCTCCTGGCCGATGACCTTGCTGACATCAATCAGGAACTGAGGCAGATGTTTGCCGCGTTCATCTTTCGTGATGAACTCGCTCAGGTCGTGCTGGTGCTGTTCTATAAGCTCCGAGGCTTTCTGCAGGCTGACGGTCTTGGATTTGCCGATGCTGTCACACACAAGACCTGCCGAGACACTCACGCTGTTGAGCACGTTGCCGATGTTGTGCAGCGCGCCGTTGCATATCTCAAGCATGCTGGTATTGGTGTTGGCACGTTCAAGCTCCATGCGCATCTGCTGGAATTCCGGCGAATGCAAAGCAAGACGGTGGCTGACAGCGTTCAAGACAAGCTGACAGACTTCGGCTTCTCGCGGCGTGCCTTCCAATACATACCATGGTCCCGACTGCCCCACGATGTCCGCCAGTTCCTGCCAGCGGTAATCGCACGAACCGGTGCACACAACCAGGCTGAGCCTGGAATCTACTTCCCATAGATCGGACATCTCCGACAGCTTGTCGGGATCCGCGCCGACCGACCAGAAAACCGCGGAAAACGGCTGATTTTCATCAATCGCTTCCTGAAGGACCTCAACGATCGGGTCTTCGCAACACGCGGCCTGTACCTCGATGGTCGGATTTTTTATCCCGCAAAGCAGCGCGGTGATCTTGGGCCAAAGTGTATCGCGATCGTCATAAACGAGAACGCGACCGGCAGCATCACATGGTATGCTCATGCTCGGCCTCCTCGTTCTGACTGTGGTGATTGATCGGGATCTTGAGTGTAAACGTTGCGCCCCTGCCCGGCCCATCACTATAAGCGTGCAGCGACCCGCCCAGTTCATGCGCCGATAGTGCCGCGTTATGCAGACCGAAGCCATGCCCGTCATGGCGTGTGGTAAAGCCGTGGTTGAATATCCGCAATAAATTCTCCGGCGAGATACCCACGCCGTTGTCGGCCACTTCGATCACTACAAACTCGCTGTGAACGCCCGACGCATGTGCCCGGATTGCTATCCGGCACTCCGATTTGTTGTGATCGGCTGCGTACTTGGCGTTGCTGATCAGGTTTACCAGGATCTGCAGCAGCTTGTGCTTGTCGATCGACAGTTTCGGGATGTCTTCGCATTCAACGGTGAGATGAATCTGGTGACGTTTCAGACCGGCTTCATTGATCCGCAGAGCGTCCTGTACTACATCCTTCAGAGAGATGGTTTCTACCATACCACCGGCCGAGGCGTATGACTGCTGCGTGCTGATGATTTCCTGAACGTGTAGTGTCCGGTCAAACAGGTTTTTAAGCTCTTCCGCCAGGTCCTTGTGTTCATTATCCAGATGCTCGGCCACCTGCACGATGAATTCCGGCAGGTGCTTGCCGTGCTCGTCGTTCTGGATGAACTGCGGCAGGTCGTCCAGGTGGTTTCGTACCATTTCCGCGGCCTTCAACAGGCTCTGTACCTTGGACTTGCTCAAACGATCGTTGATCAGGTTGACCGAAACGTTGACGCTGTTCAGCACGTTCCCGACGTTGTGCAGCACGCCCGTCGCGATCTCAGCCATGCCGCTGCGGCGCGACTCTTCCATGAGCTGGCGGTTCAGGTCTTCCTTCTCCTGCTCTGCCTGCTTCTGATCGGTGATGTCTCGGATACTGGCGGTGAACATGTCCGCACCGCTTAACTTCGATGGGCTGATCGCCAGCCGGATCGGGACCGTCGATCCATCCAGCCGGTTGCCGATGATCTCTGCATAGGTGCCCAGGTTTCGGTTTTCCTCGGCATTGTTCAGACACAGGATGACGCCTTCTTCATTGACGTGATACGCATCCGTGACCAGGTCGTTGATATTGATACGCTGGAAGTCATCCTGCGTACAATTGAATATCCGTTCCGCCGCCGGATTGGAAAGACTGATAATGCCCTTTGAGTCAAACGTGATGATCCCGTCGGGCGCCTGCCTGAGGATGGACCGGATCCGATCCTCACTGAGCGCAAGCGATGCCGCCGCGGCTTCGGCCTGTCCCTTGGCTGTCTCTAACTCCTTGGTCCGCTGGATGACCTGCTCTTCCAAGTGATCCTGAGACTTGGCCAACTCATCATCACGCGCCTGGACCTGGCTGAGCATCTCGTTGAATTTATCCGTCAGGGTGCCCAGTTCGTCATTGCTGTATTGGGTTGCCCGAAGCGCGTAATCCTGTGTCTGGGAAACTTCTCTTGCGGTCTTTTCCAGCTCCAAAATCGGCCGGGTCAGCGTGCGTTGCAGATTCATCGCAAGCAACAACGCCACAAGGGTGGCAAATATCGCACAGAACCCGATGACAAGGATCTCGCTGAATAACCTTTCTTCCACAAGCCGCATGTCATAGTGCAGGTTGATCACGCCGATCCGTTCACCGTCCAGCATGATCACATGTGACATTTCCAGATAGCCAGCCTCATCAAACGCGAATTCCGTGTCCACATCACCGCTTGTCAGGTCGAAGTGATCGTGTTCCTGTCCGTAGGTGGCAAACACATTGCCTTCCATGTCATAGATACGCGCAGTGATGATCCCGGGCACCGCTTCCAGCGCGCTAAGGATGTCCGTCGCCGCTTCAGGGTCGTTAAATACGATCGCCGCGGCGCTGTTTGACGCGGTTACCTGTGCCAGGGTCTGCACGGAATTGACCGCTTCGTCTTTGCTCCAGAAGTAGTCGAAAGCCGTCGTCGCTGATGCCGCAAGCACGATCGTCAGCACGCTGGTAAACGTCAACAATACCATCAGCTTGGTGCGGAAGCTCAGTCCGGATAGCTTGGTCATGTGCCCGTCTCCCTCACTGATTCAGAGAGATTGCCGGGATGTTCAAACCTGAGCATCTGTATGTACGACCGGACACCTGACTCATTCAACATGGATTGCGAGCGCTTGACGACCTTTGCAAGCTTCATCAAGGACGAGCCTAGCCTCAGACCCCGCTGATCGAGCGTATCCTGATTCACGACAAAGCCAAGCCGGTTCTTCTCATCCAGAGACAGGCCGACCATGCCTTCATTTTCCGCGAATCGATCCATATCGCTGACCAGCAACGTCTGGCAATCGCTGGTCAGGTCTCGCAACATGGGCCAGTGTTCTGCCAGGCCGTCGCTGATATACACCATGTGAGATGTGTGCAGTTGATGATGGAACCTGTTCAACAACGCTTGCTTTTCATCATCGGAGCGTTCGCTGTCTTCATATCCCGGCGGCGGGAAGGCCAGCACAGAGGTTTCAATAACGCGTCCCTGTGCTTTGCGATCCTCAACGGCCTTCAGAAAGACCTGTGCGACCGGTGACTTGCCTACAAATATCACCTTCATCGGTGATTCATCATCTTCAAACTTGTCTTCAGGCCAGTGCGTGAACTTTAACAGGTTGTAGGCGTAGGCTGCCTTTAACTTGGTGAGTTTTTCCTTGTCCACATCCGAACCGCAGGCGTGGTTTGTGCTAAGAAGCAGCGACAACAGGAATACCAGGCAGCCGAGAATCAACACGAATGCTTGCCGGATTAATACCGAATATGTTGCTTGATCCGCATGCCCATAGGACCATCCCACCGACGTGGCGGTAGTTGTCGCCTCGGTTTGGCAATGCTGCGATCTGGATGTCTTGGCATGCTTCAACATAAACTGATTGTTTGTCACTTCACTTAGAAGCGATAGGTTAGCTTCCCGTAGATACCTCTGGGCACCTCGCCAAGCGATGTCGTGCCTAATGAAGCCGGCGCTTCACGGTGAATCGGATCAAGCAGGTTCTGTCCCCAGAATGACAATTCAAGGTTATGAGTCGGCCGCCAGGTGATACCCATATCCAGCCGGGTAAACGCATCGATGGTCATCGGTGTCAGGCCTTGTACCTCTTGCTTGTCGTAGTAGTACAACGCTGCGTTGAATTCCAGATCGTCCGTGATATCCAACTCCGACCTCACCTGGAACTGATTCTTCGGCGTCGGTGGGTTGCTCAAGTAAACATCATCGCTCCACCGCATGTATAAGAAGCTGTGACTCGCTGTCAGGTGCCAGCGCGGCGTGATGATCCAGTCGATCACCGTTTCGACGCCGTATGTCGTGGCATGCCCGCTGGAACGGTAAACCCCGGATAATCCACCCGCTGGCGCGGTGATCAGGTCTTCGTACTGGTTATAGAAGCCAGCAACATCGAGCGACAGGTTATCGCCGAATCGTTCACGGTAACCCGCTTCATAGGAAAGCAACTTCTCCGGGCCTAAATCCGGATTGCCGATCAGGTACGTCGGAACGTATATCCCGGTCGCCGCACCACCCGCAGCCAAACCCGTATCCACATACGCCGTCTGCAAGATCAGGTCGTGATCCGTTGGAGAGGGCACGCGCAGCGCCCTGGAGAAACTCGTCCAGATCGTATGCTTGTCATCAGGCGTCCACCACAACCGCACGCTCGGCTGATACTCGAAGTCCGTATACTCGTTGTACTCAAACTTCGAGCCGGCCATCAGGTACAGTCGATCATCAACGAGTGTCAGTGTGTCCTGTATAAATGCAGAAACACGGCCGACGTTTTTGTCACTGGGATTAAAGGACAGTGTCGGGCCGGCTTCGGTTTCGTAGCCGACGTATCGGCCATTCACGCCCCAGATCAGTTGATGCACCTCACCGATTGCGAAGTGATGCTGAAAGTCCAGGTCCGCAATGTCCTCCTCAAGCTCGAAGCCGCCGAATCCGGTATGCGTGTTATGTGTGAAAGAGCCTTTGAGTTGCCAACCGTCACTGTTATGCAACTCCTGGTTCAGATTAAACAGAAGGTTGAACCCATCGGTACGCTCGTCAATGTTGTACATCCTTGTCGTTAAATGTCCGGGTATTGGAACGCTGACATCGTCGCCGATCCTGTCGGAGTGTTGCATGTTGCCCTGAACGGAGAGGTTGGTATCACCTTCAGCCTCGTGCAGTTCCGAATCAAAGCGGAAGCCTGCACGCGCCATATCCCAGTCATCGCTGGCGTGCCCGCCACCGGTTATGTCAAACGCTGCGCGGTCGTGATAGGTCCCCCAGACACGGAACCAACTGCTATCGGTTAATTGTCCGCCGTAGCGCAACTCTCCCGCGGCTCGTTCGAAATTGCCGGCCAATCCGCTGAGGTACCAGCCCTGCGTGTCGCGGGCGCTTTTGCTTGTGATATTGATCACGCCGTTTACCGCGTTAGCGCCCCACAGCGTCGCGCCGGGGCCGCGGATCACCTCGATGCGATCGAGGTCCTCAATGATGATGTCGTGGATATCCCACAACGTGCCCGAAAAAAGCGGATCGTATATTTCCCGGCCATCAACCAGCACTTGTAGTTTGTTGGCAAACGAACCGTTGAATCCCCGGGAAGAAATACTCCACAACCAGGAATTGTTCTTTGCCACGAACATCCCCGGCACCATCCGCAACGCTTCGGGGATGCTGGTGTGACCGGCACGACGGATGTCTTCACTCGTCAAGACATACATCGCCGCCGGTGTCTGGAACCACGGTTGGGCAACGCCCGCCACCGAAGTCACATCCATCTGCATCAGTTGTTCTATGTCCAGATCGAACATCTGCTCCAGGTCGGTTGTGTCGACAGCAGCGTCTGATTCTTCTTTGCTTGTCGTGTCGGCCTGTGCTGTGCCTATGGGTAGTAGCGCTGCCGACAGGCATACGCAACCAAGACAAAGCCAAGACCCTAGGCGCCTTTGTCCCCGTCCGAATGGGTTGTCTTGTGACATCTCTCGCCGCCTCGATTTGGTAGGTTCTCATGATGCAGTTGCAAGCCTGAAACAACCCACACTCCGGCTTGCAGCGAAACTGGCAAAGCACAACAAACGGGCCGTTATCTCAACAGCTACCACTTTACTAACTTCGACAAGTATTTATTAATACTTAAGAGTACTGTTCTTATACGGCGTCGAATCGCGCGTGGAAGTGCTGATATCTGCAGGCAAGTTAGCCTGCGGGTAACGTGTCATGTTCAGCTTGCACACTTGTAGCCGACGAAATCCTGTGCGAGCAAGTCGCCTGCAAGTTCGGGCGACATCGGTTTGGCGAAGTAGAAGCCCTGGCCGTATTCACAATCAAGTGCCTGCAATTGCACCAGCTGATTGGATGTCTCAATCCCTTCGGCGATAATGCTGATCCCGCGGTTGTTCGCCAGCACAACCATCGCCTGCACCGTCGCGGTGTATTCGCCGCTCAGGTCCAGGTTCTGTACAAAACTGCGATCCAGCTTGATCGTGCCCACCGGCAAGTTGTGCAGATAACTCAACGATGAGTAACCCGTCCCAAAGTCATCCATGTGCAGGTTGATCTTCCGTGCTTCACAATGGCCGAACAACGCCATCGTCGATTTGTCCTGGTTCATCAGGACACCTTCAGTCAGTTCCAGGTTCAGCTTGCCGGAATCCAGCTCTGTTTCAGCAAGGACTTCATCAAGCATGGCGATGAAGTCAGGGTGCTGGATCTGACGTGGTGAAATATTGACGCTGATGCTGAGGTTGCGATGTTGTTCGTACTGTTTGTGCCATTGGCTCATCTGCCCGCACGCCTGCCGCAGCACCCACTCGCCGATCTGTAAGATCTGACCTGTTTCTTCCGCGATCGGGACAAACAAGTCCGGCGGAACGTTGCGGCTGTCCGGATGATGCCAGCGTAACAGCGCCTCAAACCCCTTGAGCCTGCCGTTGATCAGGCTGACGATAGGTTGATACGCAACATCCAGTTCATTGCGCTCAAGCGCCTTGTGCAGGTCTCTTTCGATCTCATGGCGTTTGATCAAACGCGATCGCATGTGCGAGTCGAAGACCTTGAAGTTGCCTTTGCTGTCTCGCTTCGCTTCGTATAACGCCGTATCCGCGTCGCGTAGGATATCGTCCGAGCAGGTGTAGTTGCTTTCGTGGCCCACCGCGATCCCGATGCTGCCGGAGGACACCACCTCGTGACCGTCGATAAAGAAAGGCTCTTTCAGCGTTAAGTGGATGCGCTGCGCCACCCGCACCGCGTCTTTCACCTCGCGGATCGTGTCCAGCAGGATGACAAACTCATCGCCCCCCAGTCGCGCCGTTGTGTTGGCCGTCGGCCGGGAGTTGGTGTCCATCGCACGGATGCAGGCGTTCAGACGCTTGGCCACCTCAACAAGCAGCTTGTCACCGTACGGGTGCCCGAGGCTGTCGTTCACCAGCTTGAAGTTGTCGATATCCATGTACAAGACGGCGTAGTGATAATCCGGCTCCCGCCGAGACCGTTCGCAACAACGCCCAAGACGATCCATCAGCAGCACGCGGTTCGGCAACTCCGTCAACGCATCATGTAGCGCATGGTGTCGCAACTTGTCTTCCGCTTCTTCACGCTGTGCAATCTCCAGGCGGAGTTTCTCGTTGGAATTGCTCAACTCTTCCATCCGTTCCTGGATGGCGCTTTCCAACTGATGCATCTTGACCGCGGCTTTACGGCCAAGTCGCCACTTCTCCGTCAACGCCGCCGCCAGTTGGCGAACCTCCGCACAGTCGAACGGCTTCTTGAGGATCAGAAGCCGATCGCTCGTACCCAGCCGGTCGACGATCTGGTTCCAGGAGTAGTCGGAGTACGCCGTGCAGATCACGACCTGGATGTCCTGGTCGGCCTCGAAGATACGCGCGATGGTCTCAAGCCCATCCCAACCCGGAGGCATGCGCATGTCGACAAACGCCAAGGCGTACGACGCCCCGTCTTCCAGCGCTTTTGTGACTTTTCCCAGACCCTCTTCACCCTGGTAGGCTGAATCCAGGTCGTACTCGACGACGGTCTGTTCACGGGACGTCGATTCGCCGAACAACGCCTGCTCCGCGGCAAGCACTTCCTCGTCCGCGCTGTCGTGATTCAATATCTTGCGAAAGTCATCATGGATCGCATGATTGTCATCGATGATCAGAATACGTCTCTTACCACGAGCGTAGTTGATCTCGATATTGTCCGGATGACTATTCTGTGTTTCAGCCATGTCTCTGTCCGGGACTTCATCCTCTCGTATAACCGATCAACCGATCGGTTATCCAACTCGGACGGATCTTTCATGCGTAAACGGATACCCTGACACCACTAAAAATCGTGTAGCATCAATAGTGGTATCGGTGTATACCCGTGTGCTGATTAGGTCGCCGCACAATGCAACAATTCAAGCGGCTGTCTTTGCATGAATTATGAGATACCAGGTTAATCTACAGATACGCTTGTGCTTATTGAAGTGTGAGTGATAACCAAACGTTCGTGTTATCTGGACGATCTACCCACCGCACGGTACAACGTGCGTCTGGAGTGACCCATATGCCTAAACGTAATATCGGAATCCTTACCTCCGGCGGCGACTGCCCCGGGCTCAACGCCGCCATCCGCGCCGTCGGCAAACCCGCTATCGGGACCTACGGCATGAGCCTGATCGGATTCCGTGACGGCTTCCGCGGGCTCATGCAGGATCGCATCATCCGCCTCGGAGACGATCTGCTTTCAAACATCCTCACACGAGGCGGCACCATCCTCGGCACCAGCCGTGATAAACCCAACAAGATGCCCGTCGGTGACAAGGTCATGGACATGACCGGCGTCATGGTTGAAACCTACAAACGCCATCACCTCGACGCGCTGGTCTGCCTCGGCGGCGGGGGCACGCAGAAAAACGCCAAGCTCCTCATGGACGCCGGGCTCAACATCATCACACTGCCAAAGACCATCGACAACGATGTGGGCATCACCGATGTCACGTTCGGCTTCGATACCGCGCTGGGCATCGCTACCGACGCGATCGATAAGTTGCACTCAACAGCGACCAGCCACAACCGCATTATCGTCGTCGAGATCATGGGCCACCGGGCCGGCTGGCTTGCGCTTGGCGCGGGGATCGCCGGCGGGGCGGACGTCATTCTCATCCCCGAGATCCCGTACAGCCTGGACAAAGTCGCTCACGCGATCCGTCGACGCACCAAGAGCGGCAAACGCTTCTCGATCGTCGCCGTCGCCGAGGGCGCGATGTCGGTTGAAGAAGACCTCGCCTTTGCCGAGTTGCGCAAGCAAAAGAGCGAAGCCAAGAACAAGGCCGAAAAAGCCAACATCAAGGACAAGCTCTACGAACTCGATCAGAAGCGGGGTGATCACACGCTTTACCTGACGCGCGAACTCGAACGCATGACCGGCCTGGAAGCACGGCTGACCATCCTCGGCCACCTGCAGCGCGGCGGCACACCCTCCGCTGCCGACCGCCTGCTCGCTACACGCATCGGCGTTGAAGCCGCCAACTGTCTGGAACGCGAAATGTACGGCGTGATGATCGCAGCGAAGGGCGACCAGGCGGTTCCAGTCCCCTTGTGTGATGTGGCAGGCAACCGCAAACTCGTCCCGGCCGATCACCCATGGGTAAACACCGCAAGACTCACCGGCGTCTGCATGGGCGATGTGTGATCCAGATAGACTTGGCCTTCAAACAACCTCTCGACAGTAATCCGCAAACTCACGGATTAGCATTTATCTCGTGACAAACCGGCTGGATTGTGGTAAATGATGCCTATAATTATCCGTATGCGACCTGCGTTTTTGCTCGGTTCATGCCAACTTGGAGGTTGATCATGTTCAGATGCCTGTGGTTTTTCGCTGTTTTGCTGTCGTGCTCTCTGCAACAAGCTTGCGCTCAGGACGCGACGCATGCCACTACGGATGATCAGACAACCTACACACCCCCGGTACAGGTCGATGATTACTCTTCAATCGCCGATTGGGAGCACCGCGATCAATGGAACCTCGCAAACGTCCACGACCCGACCATCGTCTACGACGGCCAGTATTACTACATGTACTGGACCGACGCCTCCTACGGCAACGCGCACATGGGCCACGGCCACTTCCCGTACCGACGGTCCAAAGACCTCGTCCACTGGGACTTCATGGGTATGCTCATGGAAGACACCCCCGATTGGGTCCTGCCCACGCTCAACAAGATGCGCGCTGAAGACGGCCTCGAGCCCATCACCGAACCACGCTACGGCTACTGGGCGCCAGTCGCACGCAAAGTGGGGGACAAGTACCGCCTCTACTACAGCATCATCATTGATAACTACATCCAGTCCGGCAAACCAAACACTGCCGAAAACTTCGACAATTCCTGGACCGAACGGGCTTTCATTGGCATGATGGAAACCGACGACCTGGCAAGCAATCAGTGGGAAGACAAAGGCATGGTCACCTGCTCCGTGTCCGACCGCGGCAAGGATTGGTCACGACAGAACCGTCGATCCGATTGGAGCGGCTACTTCCGCTACAACGCGATCGATCCCACCTACATCGTCACACCCAAAGGCGAGCACTACCTGATCTATGGCTCATGGCACTCCGGCATCGTCGCACTCAAACTCAACCCCGAAACAGGCAAACCCGCCAAACCGCTTAAATCCCTCGATGACTATGGCACACGCATCGCCGCCCGCTTCCTCGGCAACCCCAACAACCGCTGGCAGGGCATGGAAGCGCCCGAGATCATCTACAACGAAAAGACGGGCTACTACTACCTGTTTTTAGCCTACGACGAACTATCCGTTGCTTACAACACGCGCGTCTGCCGATCCAAAAACATCACGGGCCCCTACATCGGTATCGACGGCGGCAACGTCACGCAGGGCGACGAGTGCTGGCCCATCCTCACGCACCCCTACAAGTTCAACAACCACCCCGGCTGGGTCGGCATCTCACACTGTTGCATCGTCCAGAATCCCGACACCGGCGAATGGTTCTACTGCTCGCAAGGCAGGCTCCCGCACAACGTCAACGGCAACCAATACTCCAACGCCATCATGATGGGCCACGTCCGCAAGATCCGCTGGACCGATGACGGCTGGCCCGTTGTCATGCCCCAGCGCTACACCAACATGCCGCAAGGCAACATCACCGAAGAAGACTTCGTCGGCACATGGGAAAACATCCTGCTTGATCACGAATTCCGCAAGCAAAGAGAATCGACACCGCTGATCCTGCACGAAAACAGAACCGCTACCGGCGCACTGACCGGCAAGTGGTCCTACAACGAAAAAGAAAAAGTCCTGACCATCGCCGGCCAAAAGCTGTATATAGAAAAAGAACTCGACTGGGAAGCCGACCCCTGCAAACCCACCCTCATCTACGCCGGCCTGACGCCTGAGGGTCGATCCTTGTGGGGGAAAAAGGTTGCGGCGGCCGTTAGCTCTTAGCCGTTAGCAATACAATCTGTCCGATACCCGATACCCGATACCCGATACCCGATACCCGATACCCGATACCCGATACCCGATACCCGATACCCGGACTTTCGCTGCGCTCAGGACCGGCGTTGGGGCAAGAAAATCATAAATCATCAATCCTAAATCATAAATCCCTACCCCCAGACCCCAGACCCCAGACCCCAGACCCTAGACATCACTGATAAAGTGATTGTAGAACCCGACAAAGTCCTCGGCCTTGTCGCTGTCCAGCCACTGCATGGCCGAACGCGGGTGGCGGTTGTACTTGCCGGTGAGGTTGTACGCCAGGTTCGGGCCCCAGTTGACGTTCTTCTTCAACGGCATCACGTGCTTCTGGATCATCTCGTACACGGGCTTGAGTTTGAACTTCGGATTCTTCAGGAAGCCGAGAAGCAATTCGGTGGGGCAGTTGCCCGCGCCGCGGCCGAAGCCGTCGAGGGTTGAGTCCGCTCGGTTGCAGCCGAGGATGATCGCTTCGATCGTGTTGGCGAACGCAAGTTGCAGGTTGTTATGCGCGTGGATGCCGATCTCCTTGCCCGTGCCTTCCATCGCCTTTTCGTACTTCTTGTAGAGGTAGTCGATCTGTTCGCGGTACAGCGCGCCGAAGCTGTCGACGATCACGATGGTCTGGGCAGGACTGGGGGCAACCTCTTCCAATGCCTGGTCGATCTCGACTTCCTGCACACCGGAGATCGCCATGATATTGCACGACGTTTCGTAGCCCATCTCATGGCAATGGTGCACCATGTCGATCGCTTCGGGGATCTGGTGCACGTAGCACGCCACGCGGATCATGCTCAGCACGCTCTGGTCGGCCGGGATGACCTGCGTCTTCCAATCGCTCTTGCCGGCATCCGCCATCACCGCCAGTTTCAGCCCCGTCGCTACCGGATCGTGATCGCCGACGATCCGCCGGATGTCTTCTTCATCGCTGAACTTCCAAGGCCCATACTCGTCCGGCGAAAACTGTTTGCGAGAGTTTTTGTACCCGATCTCCATGTAGTCAATGCCCGCCGCGATACAGGTCTCATATGTCGCCCGAACAAACTCATCGGTGAACTTGTGGTTGTTCATCAAACCACCATCACGGACGGTGCAATCCAGGACTTTCAGTTCGGGGCGGTAGGTAATCCAAGGGGCTTTGCTGGCCATGGTTCGACTCCAGGTGACGGGACAATTGAGCCACACAGTTTCACGCATTCAAGGCCAGGATGCAACCCGAAAACACACTTTTAATGAATAACGCCGCCCATGACTGAGCGGCGCGCGTGAGGTTAGGTAATCTCGGTGAAAGCGGGGGGGCTTCCAGCCTCAAAGCGTAGCCATGACCAGGCATCGGCCAGGCGATATCCGTTACCTTTGCCGCTTCAGCCCGGCCGCCAGCACAACCATATAGCAGAACGTCAAGGGTTCCGGGACTTGTGTAACCGTTAGCCGAAGTGATTGCATCCCGGACCTCGGCCCATCCTCAAAGTCCCATATGGAAAGTAAGCCTTCATATCCAGGAGCATCAAATACCAAGTTGATCGTTTCGGTCGTGATATCGTTCGCGACCACCAGATCATAGAAGTTGCCCGGCAGGATTTGTGCGTGATCCATTGGATGGATCATGATCGTTCCCCCAATGAGGGCTGTATCGACAATCAGTTGATCTGCTGATTGATCAGGCCCACCGGAGATTTCGATGAAAAGTTGCCCATCGGCTTCCTGAGTCAGGTGTTCGGTAATATGTAGCGTCCCCAGGCTGTTACCGGGGCTGATTGTTCCGCTGCTATTGATAAGCCGGTTCACCGTGCCGGTCCCGGTCAGTACGCCCCCGTCCAGAAACAACTGTGTCACATGGACTTCACCGTTTAGATTCAGGATAGCATTCTCTTTGATCCTGCCGAAGCCATTGACAAAGCCGGCGTGGGTACCTTCATTGAGAATAACTTCGAGCACGCGATCCGTGTCGCCCTGAAGGGTGTTGCCAAGCACATGGGTACCTTCGCCACGCAGTTGTAAAACCGAGTGCGAACTCCCGGGATTCAGGTGGTTGTACCGAGCCGTACCCTCCGGCAGGACGATGGTGGCCTGGTCCGGCACCATGAAGTTGCCTGCAAAGTAAACCGTGCCTTGGCCCAGCACTTCAAACGTTGCACTGTTGTCGATTACGACATCGGCTTCGACCTGAATCAAGGGGATAAAGTCATCACGATCACCTGTGACATCGAACATCAACAACCGCGAGCCATCACTCACACGCCAGTTGCCGCCGAATGACCAGCCCAGGTATCCCGTGCGGATCCCCAGGCCGACATCTCCCCCGGCCAGATGGAGGTTCGCATCCAGACCGGCTATCTGCGGCTGCGATGATACGGACCGGTTTGCATGGATCAATGTCCCGCCGGGTAAGACTGTGATCAGACCCGTTCCTAAAGCCCTTCTATCTGCGGTCAGATCATCGGTGGCACGCAATCCAATCGCACCTTGCTCAATGGTTACATCGCCGGTGAATCCCGGGCTTGTCTGTCTGAATTCCACCAGGCCCTGTGTCGACTTTACAACCGGTGCGTTGCCCATCAGTGCCACGGAGATATTGCCGCTTTCCAGCAGGTAACTTGTAGCTTCCAGAGTCGTGTCCGACTCGGTTGATAGCAGGTACCCACTTTGTAGATGTACCGAACCCACTTGTACGGGCGTTGACGAAGCATACTGCAACTCCAGGTTTCCACCGCTTATCGTGAGGTCGGTCCCGCTGGGCAGGGCGGTTGGGTTCTCGATGATAAGCTGCCCGTTATTGACGGTCGTGGGTCCGGTGTACGTATTGTTGCCGCTTAATCGGAGTGGGCCGTCACCGGATTTGATCAACTCGACACTTCCGCCGGAGGGGTTGTCGACGATATCAGCCTCGATACGCAGGTCAGTGGACCCGTACGAGCTTCGCATATGATGAATAATCAGCTCGGCCTGGTCTGCATCGCCCCCCGCGGTCAGATTGCCATTGCTGACCCTTGTATAGCCAGGCGAACGCACAAAACCACCGCTGACAATATTTAATAAGTGGCCTCCCAGGTCGATACCGCTGTCGCCGCTTAGATGAATTGCCAGCGAGTAAACTTCCCGGTCAGCGGTCAGTACCTGTTGTTGGCCTCTGCTAAGTACATTGTCGGTCGGCCCGGACGTGTCGATCTGATCGGGCCGGTTGTCGTAATCCCTCAGGGGCATCACGCCCAACTGCGGATCATACGTGGCGAAGTCCGTCCCGGATGTGACCGCCCACGGCCCTATGATCCCGTTCTCCAAAACCGGTGTGTCTTCGATCAGTAGCAGGGGGCTGTCCGTCACATTCAACACACCCTCGAAGTCGATGACGCTTTTATTCTGACGCTCCAATGAGTCGATAACCAGCAGGACTTCGTCATCATATCCACGGCTGTTAGTATCGATGATCGACGTGCCGTGCGTCAGCGTGACCGGCCCGGCATGCTCCGTCACGTATGTCGTGTCGTTCTGCACCACACGCAGCGTCCCGCCTGAAAGCGTAATTGGCGCACAATCCGGCAGACGATCGGCGATCGACGCATCTTCATTGTCTGCGGTAACGGCCGCGCCATGCCCGATCACGATGCCGCTACTGTTGGTGATGCTGCCTTCCAGCTCGAGCTTCAGCTCCGCGCCGGATCGGTTCTGCATCAGATTGTTCAGGATGGTCGCGCCTGTATAAGTGTGCCCAGCCGTACGCAATCTAAAAGTGCCGTCGCCGGCTAGCGTCAAATCCCCGCCGTGAATCTTCCCTTCCATGCGCAGAAAATCGTCTGACCCGATGGTTGCGCCGATAGACCCTAAATAGATATCGCTGAAAAGCCAGGCAGAATCCAAGGCATATATCGAACCACTGCCCAAGTATCCCCCGGCGTTGTTCAGATAAAGATCATCATGCGGTGATCCAATTTGGTGGAACACCAGTCTTGCATATTCCCGATTCGCTATATGAATCCCGGCATCCGCTGTGCCCTCGCCACCATTTCCTGTAGTCAATGACCCCTGTTCAATAACGATCGGGTAGGTTCCATCCCGGCTAAACGGTGCAAGCGTAGCACTGCCGAATCCTCGTTTATAGACCGTTCCGCCGACGTAGAAGCCGCCGTCTCGGGCCGTGTTGTTGATAGCTCCCGAACGCAGGATCACGTCGGTGGCTACATGAATCGCCCCCTCACCTTTAACCGTTCCGCCATCGACGGTCAGTTCCTGAACGTTCAGCGCATCATCGAGAATCAATTCTTCGCCGCAAAAATCAAGCGTATTGATTGTGATCGCTTGATCGAGCGTGACGGTGTGATGGCTGATGGTCACATCGAAAGTGTCCGTGCTCGTGTTATTCGGCACGATGGGATTGGTTGACCAGCTGCCCGGATCGCTCCACACACCGTCGCCGCTGGTCCAGTCCGCCAACGTCGCAGCATGGCAGGCGCTGCTTGCCCAGCACAACGTGACACCGCAGGCGAGGAGCGTGGTACTTATTAGATGCACAAGACCGCTCTTGCGGCTGGTTGTGCTGACAAAGGTATGTTGTTGATCGTCGGAATGAATCCTGTAGCGTTTAGATGGGTATTCCCCCATGATTTACTTCTCTTTTTGCTGAAGCCGGAGTGATAGGAATTACTATCAGGATAACTTATGCCGGAGGTTGTTGTAAATGACTAATTTAGAATTTGCAGTCTATTCGACTTCTTACCGCGACCATGCTGCATTCAGCAGGATCTGCACACTTGCCGGCCAAATAAAAAAAGCCGCCTGAAACAGCGGCTTGTGTGAAAATAGTCAATATGGGGGCTGTTATTCCACGTCCAGCTTACGCAGCCCCAGGCCCATGTCTTCCAGGCACTGCTTGATCTCGGTCAGGCTGGTCATGCCGAAGTTCTTCACGCCCATCAGCTCGGCCTCGGTCTTCAGCACCAGGTCGCCGATCACGCTCACGTTCAATAACGCCAGCGCCTTGCGGGCACGCACCGACAGGTCCATCTCGTTGACGGACTTGCTGAGGATTTCCGAATCACCGCCGGCGTCGGTCAACTGATCGTACACCTGCTGCTTGACTGCTTCGCGCTGCTGCTCGGCAGCCTGCCCGAGCTTCAGCCCCTTCTGTGCGAGCATCGCCTTGATCTCGTCCAGGCTCGCATCGCCGAAGTTCTTGAAGCTGCGCAGTTCCGCTTCGGTGTGATGCAGCAGATCGCCCAGCGTGCGGATGTTCATCTTGCGAAGCGCGTTGCGTGTGCGGACGCTCAACTCGAAGTCCGTCACCGGCGTATCGAGCATCGCCGCATGCTTCTCCATCTGCTTCTCTTCTTCATCGTTGAACATCATGGCCTTGCTTGCCATCACGTCCTTGATGAACAGCCGCGCACGCGGATGGTTCGGCTCGGTCGCCAGCACCTGCTTCAGGCAGCGCTCCGCCTGGCTGTACTGGCCGCGGTCTTCATACATCACCGCCAGATTGATCAGCGCGTTGAGTGAAGGACGCTCCGCCCGCGATGCCTCTTCGTAGAGGTGCAGGGCTTCGTCTTCTTCGCCAACGAGGTCGAGGTTGTATGCCAGGCGGAAGCAGACGCGCGGATCGTCCGGATCGGCCGTGTAAGCCGCTTCGTACGCTTCGATCGCCGCCAGGACTTCGCCGGCCTTCTCGGCCTCGAATGCCTTGTCGTAAAACTTCTGACTGGTTGTTGTGTCGCGGACTTCTGGTTCCATGATCGCCATGCCTTGAGCGTCGCTCATTTAGCTCCAAGCCCCTGATTAATTAACTCGTGTTCTGGTCAAGAGGTACAACCCACCGGAACACCGTAGAATACCCGCCCGCACCCGGATCGACAAATCGGCCGGTCCGGAACCGCCAGACGGCTTTCTATTATAGCCCCACCCCCGTTTAGCCGTGCAGCTTGCTGCCGGTGTTTTTCCCCGACACTGCGCCTTGGATCACCCGGATATTCGCTATCCTGTACCCGCAATCCATCAAAAAACGGAGTACTCCCATGGCAGGCAAGAACAAAACACTCGGCGGCGGGGGGTTCCACCACGTCGCGATCCGATCCAAAGACTTCGATAAGACCGTCCGGTTCTACACCCGGGTCCTAGGCTTCACCGAGAAGATCAACTGGCAGGCGGCCCCCAAGCGTGCCGTCATGCTCGATGCCGGGGATGGCAACTACCTCGAAGTCTTCGAAGATACCGAATCCCCGGCCAGCTCAGGCGACGGCCCGATCCTGCACTTTGCCATCCGCTGCGACGACACCGACGCCGCCCTGAAACGTGCCCGCGACGCCGGCTGCGAAGTCACGATGGAACCCACCGCAGTCGACATCAAAGCCAAGGAAGGCAAAGTTCCCGTCCGCATCGCCTTCTGCAAAGGCCCCGGCGGCGAACTCATCGAGTTCTTCCAGAACGAACTGACCTGACCCATAGACGAGGCCGGTTCACCGGCCGGGCTTTGGTCCCAACACGACCGATCCAACATACCACCATCAAATCCACCCGACCAGGATGGTCGGGCTATATGCGCACATCGCCCGACAATCTTGGTCGGTTAGGATTTTTTGATACCCGCACGTACCAACAAAATAACCCCCTCCTCCCGACGGGGGCTACAGATTTTTCACACACTGATATCAACCATCGATCACGGCAACTCAAGCTCGGTGTACTTGCTCTGAATGCCTGTTCTGCTGACTTGTGATACCACCACGCGATCCACCTTCTTCTCAGCGTCGGCTAGTTTGATCTTCGCCGTCTTCTTCGCCACGGATTTGATGTCATACGTCCACTTGCCATCCTGTTCGATCTGCACGACCCACCAGCCGACATCGACCAGTGTCCCGGCATCCGCTTTTACGATCACTTTGCCGTCCTCGATCTTCGTGACCTTCGCAGCGATTGGATCAGGTTTCTTTTTGTCCAGCCACGGCGACGCGGGGGGCAAAGCAGGCTCGGCATAAAGCGTTTCTTTTAACTGTTTGCACAAGATGTAATCCGGCTTCATGAACCACTGCATCGAGAAGTAGATCACACCCGGATCGTCCTTCAAAATAATTCTCGACCAGCGGACCTGGTACATCAGCTCGTTTTCGGTAAACCGGCTTTCCAGGAAGTGACCCGCCAGGCCGGGCCAGACATGGCGGTGCTTCTTGTTCTCCTGCTCCCACCAGCTGAGCAGGACCGGGAAACTCTGGTCGGGATTCGCAATCTGCCAGTAGATCTGTGGCACGAAGTAATCCGCCCAGCCCTTGTTCAGCCACTTCTTGGCGTCGGCATAAATGCTCTCGTACTGATTGATGCCGCGGATCTGTTCCGGATGCCCCGGCTTCCAGATCCCGATCGGAGAGACGCCGACCATCGCGTGTGGCTTGACCTGCTTCACTTCCTTGTACAGCCGTTCAACAAAGTCATCCACAGCTTTCCGACGCCAGTCGCTCCGGCTCAGTTTGCCGCCCGAATCCTTGTACGCTTCCCAACTCTTGTCATCCGGGAAGGGCACATCATTACCCTGTTCATCCTGCTCACGGTACGGATAGAAGTAGTCGTCAATGTGGATACCGTCGACATCGTATCGCCTGGCAACGTCGACCATCACATCGATAGCACGCTGCTGCACGAGCTCAGATGTCGGCACCATCCACAGGTAAGGTCCATACGAAATCACATCGTCCGGGTTGGTCTGGCTGATGTGGTCGGCCGAAACGTTGTCTCCGTTGCTGCTGAATAATGCGCGATAGGGATTGAACCATGCGTGCAACTCAAGTCCTCGCTTATGCGCCTCTTCAATCGCAAACGCGAGCGGGTCGTAGAACGGCTCCGGCGCCTGGCCCATCTTGCCCGTCAGGTAGGGCGACCACGGCTCGATATCACTCTGGTACAACGCGTCCGCCGCGGTCCGGACCTGAAAGATCACCGCGTTGAGCTTCAACTCGACACACTTATCCAGCAGGGCGATCAACTCATCTTTCTGCTGCTGTGTCGAAAGCCCCGGTTTGCTGGGCCAGTCGATGTTTGCCACCGTCGCGACCCAGATCCCGCGAAATTCACGCGGTACCTCCGGCACCGCCTGGACCTGTTTCCCCCTGTTCACGCCAAGCTGGGAGGTTGAACATGCACTCAGCAAGAGCAGTAAACAAGCCGTAAAAACTGCAAGCGTAAAGCGTTCTAACATGATGTGAACCCAAGTTTTAAGTGAACGAATCGCACAGAACGTGAAAAAGAAGTTACATAGCCTCAGCAGGATAATTATATAAATATCAGCATCAGAAGATCAACCGTACTTATTTATCCACAATCGTGGAAAATATGATTCGCCTGACACGCCCAGCCCGCTTATAGCCCGGCCATCCCGGTCGGGTTCCTTTCATCCCGGTCGGATTGTTTTTTGATGCCCCCACATACCAACAAATAACCCCCGTCTCCCGACGGGGGCTAGAGATAATCCATACTCAGATATCAACCATCAGTCACGGCAGCTCAAGCTCGGTGTGCTTGCTCTGAATGCCGGTTCGGCTGACCTGTGACACCACCACGCGGTCGATCTTCTCATCGGCATTGGCGAGCTTGATCGTTGTTTCGGAACTTGCTGCGGGCACGATCTGCGTCGTCCATTTGCCGCCTTGCTTGACCTGCACGACCCACCAGCCGACATCGACCAGTGATGCATCATCCGCGTTCACCACAACTTCGCCATCCGCGATCTTCACAACTTCGGCAACCACCGGCTGCGGCTTCTTCTTACCCAACCACGGCGACGCCGGCGGCAGGGCTTGCTTGGCGTAGATCGATTCCTTCAACTGCTTGTTCACCACGAAGTCTTCATTCATGTACCACTTCATCGAGAAGTGCACCGTGCCCGGGCTCTTGGGCGTGATGATGCGCGTCCACTGGATCTGGTACTGGATCTCGTTGTCGTCGATCTGCTTACCCGTGCGGTACGTCGCCACGCCCGGCCAGATGTGACGCTTCTTCTTGTTCTGTTCACTCCACCAGCCAAGCAGGCCCGTGAAGCTCTGGTCGGGCTTCGCGATCTCCCAGTAAAGCTGCGGCGTGAAGTAGTCCACCCAGCCCTTCTGCAGCCACAGCAATGTGTCGGCGTACATGCTTTCGTACTGATCGAATCCCTTGATGTAGGACGGATTACCCGGCCGACAGATACCGAACGGTGAGAGCCCGACCTGCACGTGCGGCTTGAGCTTCTTCGTCTCCTTGTACATCTTTTCGATGAAGTCGTTAACACTCTTGCGACGCCAGTCATCACGCGCCAGCTTCCCGCCCGCATCCTTGTATGCTTTCCAGCTACGGTCATCCGGGAAGGACACGTCTTTGCCGTTCTCTTTGACCGGGTACGGATAGAAGTAGTCATCCATGTGGATGCCGTCGATGTCGTATCGCTTCACGACGTCGAGGATCACGTTAAGCGAATGCTCTTGCACGACCGGCTCGGACGGGTCCATCCAGAGGTACTTGCCGTATTTGTGTACGACATCTGGGTGCGTCTTGCTCAGGTGGTTGTCAGAAACCTCACCCTTCGTGTCAAGCAGCAGGGCGCGGTACGGGTTGAACCACGCGTGCAGTTCCAGCCCGCGCTTATGCGCTTCTTCGACCGCAAACGTCAGCGGGTCGTAGTAAGGCTCGGGCGCTTTACCCATCTCGCCGGTCAGGTAGTACGACCAGGGTTCGAGCTTGCTGTCATACAGCGCATCACCGGCGGGCCTGACCTGGAGGATCACCGAGTTGAAGTTCAACTCGACGCACTTATCCAACAGGGCGATCATCTCGGCTTTCTGATCCTCCACCGAAAGTCCCGGCTTGCTCGGCCAGTCGATGTTCGCCACCGTCGCTACCCAGACCGAACGATACTCCCGCGGCACATCCGGGATGGCCTTGTCGGCCTTCTTCGTCGATTGAATCGTGGAACAGCCACCCAGGCTGAAAACCAGAAGCGCCATTAAACAGTTAAGCAGCAGTGATCGGCCGATGCGGTGTAACATGATGTGTCGCCTTACCTTGAATTAGCGGTCACGCGAAAATTAACAGAACGTCAAAATTATATAACAAGTCGGTGGGGGAGATGTCAATTCTTCGCAGTTAATCCACAAACGTTTAGCCCCACAGCTTGCTGCGGGTTTGCATTGAACGGATTGATACCCCTGATGGCCATTATCAATGGCCTTTTTACCCGCGTCGGCAACAGATCACGCCTGCACTGCCCAGGAACAGCACAAACGTAACAGGCTCCGGCACCACCGTTGAACCATCTGCCGGCGGCCTGCTTGTGTTCCAGTTGTTCAGGATCACGTTCAGGTCGCTCAACCCGACGAATCCATCGCCAATGCCCGCCAGATCGCCCTTGGAGATGTCGCCCTTCGGCACGTTCTGGTTCCAGTAGCTCAGCAGGATATCCAGGTCGCTCAGGCCAACGAATCCATCGCCGTTGATATCGCCCGGGATCGGGTCCGGTACGCCGTCACTCGGCGGTCGGTAGAAAATCTCATCCAGGTAAACGATGCTGTCGGCGCTGCCGGCAAACAGGATCGAGTCCAGCGAAATCGAATCACCGAGTACGCCGTCACCGCTGTCGTACGCGGCCGATGACCACAGCGACGCATCTTCCAGCGACCATTCGTACATATGCCACTGCCCGTCCGCGATCACATCCACGAACGTGCTCTGTTCCGTGCCGTCGTAGTCATCATCCAGGTTCAATGCCACGGTCAGATCGGGCGTCTCGGTCTTCAGCCAGAACCCGATCGAACCCACCGTTTGCAGAGCGAGATTCGCTTCGCGCTGGCCGGTGAACATGTTGTCGACGCCGGCGTATTCCGTCCCTGCTACGTGATGGAAAAGAAACTCATTGCCCGCACTTTCGTCCAGATCGATATCGATCCGCTGGCTGTATGAACCGTCGTACGCTTCGCTGCTGTCGCGCTGTGAGCTGGTGCCCGCACCGAGGTTCAGGTTGTAGTCTGAGAAGTCGGTCGCGTTGCCGAAGTAGCCGTTATTCAGCTCGAAGTTGGTCAGTGTTTTGAGGTTCTGCAGCGGCGCTTGGCCGGCAGTCGTTGCGACGGTTTCGAGTTGGATGTCAGCGCCGTAGTAATACTTCAGGATGTCTACGTAGCTGACGCCACGCTGGCCCATGTAGTTCGCGCCGTTCTGACTCTTGCATCCGCGATTGGGCCAGTTCGGGTTGGACACGGTGCCTTGAAAGCCCAGGGTCGTGCCATAGTTGTAGCCACCGGTCACGCCGGTGGGGTAGGTGTGCGTGACGTAGTGTTCGGTGCCGGAGTAATCGTTATCCCACGGGTACGGCTCCGGGGTCGGCCCGGTCGGGATCGCGCCGGCCACATAAAACGCGGCGATCAGCACGTCCAGATCGTTGTAATTTCGGATCGTTAGGATTTCGCCTTCGGTGTCGGCCGCGGCGGCATAATGCTGCGCGCTGGCGCCGTACCCGGTGCCGTAGACCTGGTCCTGTGTGCCGTTGAAGATCGTACCGTACAGCCGGATCTTGTAATACGCATATGTCCTGGCGGCGACAGCCTGTGCTTTGAGGGCTTCGTAACTGGCGGCCCCATTTTCCCGGTAGACCACGTTCGGCACATAGTCTGTCTCGGTCGCCACGTTCCCAATCCCGACGACATTGATCGTCTCGTACTGCTCGAACGCCGCGTGAACGGGCGATGTCGCAAGTGCCAGCCCCGCCAGCCAGCTCCGCCCACAGGCCGAGGCCGCACGCGGAAGTCGATGAACCGGATTTAACTTCATAGCCATCCTGACGAACCGCATTATCTGGGCCTCCCGTAAACTCCGATTCAGCCGGCTCGAGCGATCAGTTGCCTGATAATCCCCGATCGACGCTCAACAAGGGTACCACGGCGATACTTCTGGGTGCAGGGGTGATTATAGAATTTTAGTGCTTTTTTTAGCGGTGACGACGTGAATTGTTCGTAATTGCATAGCCTTGCCTGTTAATCTGGGTAAACTGCGATCCCGGCCTTGTAATCACCCCGCAACCAGTCAAGCAGGCCTTTTTATACCCTAAATCCCTATAAAATCTCATCAATTTGTACAGAATCTGCAATGTAATGCTTGTAACAGACCCCGCCTGTGGTTATATAATATAGAGTACATAGTCTATCGGGAGAGGAGAAACCCCCGGTACATCGATTGAACGTGTCTTGCCATCGCATACGATTCTGATGGCGATTTCTTGTTTTTCTACGTAGTTCCCCAGTTGAGGAGAGAGAAGTATGTTCAAGTCGTTCCTTAGTATCGGTTGTGCCGCCGCCATGTTCACGGCCACTACCGCGAATGCCGCTTTCATCGTCGAGCCCAACGGCAAGGCTTCGGCCAACTTCGCCGCGGCTAACACCGCCTCGAATTCCACCACCGCCGGTTCGGCCACACTCGCCGCTCCCGGCCTGACCGCCGGCGTTGCCTCGGTCTTCGGTGGCGAAGATTACACCTACACCTACACCCCGGCCGTTGACGGCGACAACACCGTCTTCTCCACCGGCGCCGTCCTCAACACCGCCGCGGGCCTCAACGCCAGTGGCCTCACCGCCGGTGGCGCTGGCGTCTACAACGTCTACCTCACCTATCCCCAGTCATCGAACCAGAACGGTATGCCCGCCATCTACAACGTGGACGTCGACGGCGACGGCATCGTCGACCTGACCAGCAGCTACGACCAGAACGTTGCCGACCTGAACACCGGTCTGGGCATCGGCCTCTGGGAACTCGTCGGCCAGATCACCGTCACCGATCCCAGCCAGGCCATCACACTCACCATCACCACCGGCACCACGCCCGGTTGGGTGGGCGTCCGCACCGCCGGCGTGATGTTTGAGCCGGCCGTCCCCGAACCCGCTAGCCTCGCATTGCTCGGCCTCGGCGGCCTGGCCATGCTGCGGCGTCGATAAGGAGTCGTTTAGTATTTGTAAATCTAAGTAGTACTGTCACCAGTCCCCGGAGGAAAAGGAGAAACGCATGCTTAAGACAATATCGGGATTAGGTTGTGCAGCCGCTCTTGTGATGGCTACATCAGCTCATGCCAGCTATGTGCTGGAAATTGACACAGATGGCGCCGATGATGGTGTCTTGACTTACCACCCGAACTTTGCTTTTGGTGGTGACACGACCAGCGCCAGCCAGAGTGCTCTCAGTACCGCAGTCGGTTTGACCGGCGGCGACAGCATCTTTGGCGGCAATGGGACGAATGTTGACACGTACACCGTCACTTACACACCTGCGGTGGATGGTGACAATGAACTGACAAATCCGACGGCCGGCCTGGAACTCAACCAGTTCGGTACGCTCGGCAGCACCCTGGTTGCCGGTGGTTCGGGTGAATACAACATCTACGCCACCTGGCCGCACAGCAACAACATGTCCGGCGGCCCGTCAGTCTACACACTGACCGACGGCGTCAACGTCCTGCTGAGTGTTTCGCTGGATCAGAATACAGCGATGCCTCCGCGCGATGTGACGGGCGATGAAGTGCCGGACCCGGGTACCGGTGGCGAGTGGATCCCGCTTGGCACCGTCACGCTCGATGCCAACACCACCTACACCCTGATTCCGGAATCCACAGCCGCGACATATGTTTCGCAGCGTGCTGCCGGTTTCCTCTTCGAAGCCGTGCCTGAACCGGCCTCGTTGAGCCTTTTGGGTCTCGGTGGCTTGGCGCTGATCAGCCGAAAGGGCCGCTGAACGCGACGCTCAAAAACCAAATAACCCACACCACCCCGGTCAACACGATCGGGGTGGTTTTACAAACGGCTATGCGTTTCTCGCTTCGGCTAGAGCGTTCTCAATCCATCTGTAGTGTTTAATATTCAGTTTGATCACATCGCAACGCGAAGTAAAAAACCTCGTCATTCCCGCGCAGGCGGGAATCCACGCGCCCAATGAATCCAAGGACGTGGATCCCCGCCTTCGCGGGGATGACAGTAAAGGGTGGCTACTGGCTACGTTTGGATTGAGAACGCTCTATAATCAACTGCAGTACCACGAACTGCCCCGATAACATTTGTCGGGGTGGTTTATTATTTGCCCTGATACTATTGGCTTGTTGAACAGAATCGCCTGCCTCAACGTATCATCATTACCATGTCTTCTACTTCATCTTCCGTGATCGAACACGCTGCTGTAGACAACGACCGTGTCAACGAAGACCTGCCATGCGCTGAATGCGGCTACAACCTCCGCACGCTTGCGCTCGATGCATCATGCCCCGAATGCGGCATGTCCGTATTGATCTCCGCCAGAGGTGACCGCCTCGCGACCGCGCCGGCCGACTGGCTTAAGCGGTTGAAGTGGGGGGCCAAGCTGCTGCGCTACTCGGTCCTGTTCGCCTTCCCGGTCGTCTACTTCGGTGTCGCTATTTCCTGGGTCGGTATCTGGCTGTTGACCGCCGCCCAGCCCAAGCGCGTCGAGCCCTCGTTCGACCGCAGCTACCGCATGGCCGCGCGCTGGACCTCACTCGCCGGCGCGATCGTACTTTCGATCATGACCTTCGGCGCCCTGTTCTATGCCGCGTATTCAGACCAGCGCCTGGCCGGCAACTGGAACATGCGGTGGCGCTCCACCTTCGGCGGGGGCAACAGTGAGTTTCCCATGTTCGATGTCCTGTTCCTCACCGCCCATGCCGTCCACGTCCTGGGCCTGCTTTCCACCTGGCGCTACCTGCAACTGCTCGCCCAGCGCGTCCCGGATGAAGCATTATCAAGCGACTGGAAGAAACTGACCCAATACTGGATCGCCACCGCAGTCGGCTTGGCCTTGTTCAGCTTCGCCGGCTTCCTGCTCGTTCGCCTGAATATCGTCCCAGGTGGCTCATCCTCCTTCATCCTCCCGATCATTTACGCTTTAGTTTTTGCGGTTGTACTGTCTTGGTTGTGGTGGAGGACGTTGAAGGTCGCCAAGAAGCAGGTGGGGGTGTTGGGTGGGATCTAAAAAGCAGAAAAGCAGAAAAACAGGAAAGCAGAAAATAAAGCAATCGCTGCTGTTCGGCTTATAGTTGCCGGACGGTCGGATCGAATTTCCTGCTTTTCTGCTTTTACCATTTTCTGTTTTTGTCTTCCCTCCCCCCCACAGCTACAATCCAATCATGAAGCTAACGCGACAGGGGATCGGGCTTGTGATGGTCGTAGCGGTTGTGATGGCCGGCGGGTGTCAGAAGTCACTTTTTACTGACGGAACGACACGCACCCAATACGAGCGATACCAGTCCTTACGGGGTGAATATCGCCCTCCACGCCAAACTACGGCTCTGGGAGAGGAGCGGCCGGCCTTGCGTCAACGACTTGCACCCCTCGACCAACGCTGAAAAGGCCGAATTTAACGGTTATCACGCCAAAATGTCACCGAAATTCAAAGACAGTTAGGCGACCGACCGAAAACATTGTAGAGTTAAGATTGACAGACGTGATTTCACGTTAGAGATGGGGATAGTGTCTTGATCCCGGACAGACGTACGTTGATGGTGTTGGGTGCTCTTGTGGCTGCGATGACAGTCACCAGCGGCATACTCCTGTTGCTGGAGCCCGGCCCCTCCGCGCCACGTGCAGGCGTGCCGCTGCAATCCATCGATCAGGGGAGTCTCGACAACACCCAACCGCAGGACAAGCTTTTCGACACCACCGCTGCGGAAACCCGCTGGACATCCATCGTGGTGCATGACAGCCGAACCGCTCAAGGCTCGGCCCAGACCCTGCACCGCATCCACCAGCAACTCGGCAAGGGCGGCCTTGGTTATCACTTTGTGATCGATAACGGCCCCGGTAATGACAACGGCAAGATCGAGGTTGGCTTCCGATGGACCAGCCAGGCCCCGGGCAGCTTCTTCGAGGCTGACACCGCCAACTGGCCCGACGCCATCGGGATCTGCCTGATCGGCCAAGGCGATAAGGACCAGTTCACCGAAGCGCAGCTCAACCAGCTCATCTGGCTGATCCAGCAGCTTCAGCAACGCTACGACATCCCCAAGAACAACGTCTACGCACAGATCGGTTCCAGCACCGCGACCAGCCGTTTCCCCGACGCCTGGTTCCGCCAGCAACTGCTGAACTGACGCAAACCTCATCACCTAACACCGACCGACGCTTCAAGGCGTCGGTTTTTTTATTGGACAATACCTCAAGGAATCTCACCAAATGGCGTGGTCGCTTCAGCGATCCACGCTTGACATACCCCAGATCCCACAATTGGTAACACCCACCCTCATCTGCCCGTACATGCAGTGGAAGTATGCCTACAATCGAATAGACCTGACGGATCGTGCGTTATGCCATGGAGGCGGGATAGTTACGACTATCAGGCAGGATTCGGCAGGAGGTTTCTTTTTATTTCTGACCGGTAATAACCCTCGTAAGCCTATATGAGAGGGAGGTTAAGCAATTCGTTTGGCTGAAGTCGTCCGGGCGTACGGACGATGTAAAGATAGCCAAACATTGTAAATAAGAGCGTTTTGGTGTAAGGTAATGTCCATAGTTTCATTCGCTTATACGGACAATCTGAAGCGAGGTAAGGGCGCCGGGGCGGCCTGAGCATGTTCTATTGCCAGCCGCTGGCCGTTGGCCCGGAATTATTATGGCCGAGTTCAGTGAAATTCTCGGGTACGAAGTCCTTGCCACGCTGGGTGTAGGGGCGCGAAGCACGATCTATGCCGTCAAGAACGGCAAGAACGAACTCTACGCGCTTAAGCGGGTCGTCAAGTCTTCCCCCTCTGATCAACGCTTCATGGATCAGGCCATCCTCGAGCACGAGGTTGCCCAGAAGTTCGATCATCCCACTCTTCGCAAGAGCATCAAGCTCATCAGGCAGCGTAACTTCATCCGTACCAGTGAAGTGCTGGTCCTGATGGAGATGGTGGACGGCTACACGCTTGAAAAGCACCAGCCGGAAACACTGGCGGAGCTGTGCCATATTTGCAAGGAAGTCGCCCAGGGTCTTGGCGTCATGCACAAGGCCGGCTACGTCCATGCCGATATCAAGCCCAATAACATCATGCTCAACGATGCCGGTCAGGTGAAGATCATCGACTTCGGCCAGAGCTGTCCGATCGGCACGGTCAAGGAACGCATCCAGGGTACGCCCGATTACATCGCGCCGGAACAGGTTCATCGCCGCAGCATCATCCCGCAGACGGATGTGTTCAACCTCGGTGCGACCATGTACTGGCTGCTGACCCAGAAGCACGTACCGACGCTCATCCCCAAGGGCGCGGCCGGTATCAGCCTGCGTACCGAGGACTCCTGCAAGACGCCGATGGAACTCAACCCCGACGTGCCCCCGGCCCTGTCGAGCCTGGTGATGGACTGCATCCACACCGATGCGCCGCAGCGGCCCGAAAACATGGGGCTGGTTGCCGACCGTCTGGATATCGCCGCCAAGCAGTTCACACGCCGTACGCAGAACGGCTCGGATGAGTCACAGAAACGCAACGCCAGCTGACGGCCGGCATACGGAGCCGACCCGCACGGCACCGATATACTTAATTAGACAAACAGGCCGAACCAGGGATCAGGGACGATGTACGTCCATATGGACAGGTTCGCATACCACTAGCGTAGGTGATTATTGCTGATGCGCGGGGGCGTGATCATTCTGTTGACCCTCCTCTTGACCGTGCAAAATGCGCTCGCGGTCACCGAAGCGCAGCGGCTCGAAGCGATCCAGCAAATCCAGACCTATCTGCTCTCCCAACAGGACCCACTCACCGGCAGTTGGGATACCCGCTACAACAAGAACAGCAGGCACTATGGCGGAGAAACCGCGCTGGTCGTCTATGCGCTACTGCGTAGCGGTATGAGTGCGCAGGAACCCAAGATCAAGGCCGGCATTGATTATCTCAAGGCCGTCAACATGAAGGGCACCTACGCGATCTCCCTCCGCGCTCACTGCTGGGCTGCGCTTTCCGAGGATTACCGTTCCTTACTCGAAGAAGATGCCCGTTGGCTGCTCAAGGCCCAGGTCGACGGCCTGTTCGACTACGGGCCCAGGACCGGCCCGCGGTACGACCACTCCGTCACGCAGTACGGCCTGCTAGGCCTGTGGGAATCCTCCAAACGCCGTGGTCCCACCGCCAATCGCCTCTGGCAGCAGACCAGCCAGCACTTCATCGACACACAGAATCCCGACGGCGGTTGGGGCTACCAGGCACGCGACCGTTCCACGCAATCCATGACCGCCGCCGGCCTGACCGCCTTGCTCATCGCCCAGGAAAACCTCTACCGCTCTCGCAACACCCCGCCCAAGGAACTGACCATCGCCATCAACGGCGCTATCACCTGGCTCGACGCTTACATCTCCGCCAAGGGTGTCACAATCAGGGATGACCCCTATTACCTCGTCGGGCTCGAACGTGTGGCGCTTGCCAGCGGTATCCGAACACTCGGCGGTAAAGAATGGTTCCCGACAGGCGCGCAGTCCATCATCGACAGCCTGCACACCAACGGCTCTATTAATGGCAACCTGGTCGATGCAGCGTTTTCACTCATCTTCCTTTCCCGCGGCGGCATCCCCGTCTGGGCGAACAAGGTCCAACTCTACGATCAGGATTGGAACAACCGCCCCAACGATATGAACATGCTCACACGAGCCTTGAGCGATCAACTCGAAGTCGAACTCGGCTGGCAACTGATCAACACCGAGTCTGATGCGTCGCTCTGGCTCAACGCGCCGGTTGCTTACCTTGCATCCAGCAAGTCATTGACCTTCAGCTCCGCTGAAGCGGCGAACCTCGAAAGCTACCTCGACCTCGGCGGCATCCTGATCGCAACACCCGATACAAACAGCCAGGGATTCAGCGGCGCGATCCGAGCGCTTGCCAAAACGATCTACCCCGATTACGAATTCAAACGCGCACCGGCCGACCACCCGCTGCTGCGATTGATCCACCAGGTGGACCTGCCTGAAAGTAAACGCCCCTGGATCCTGTCCAACGGTGTACGCGACCTCATCGTCCTCGCGTCCGACGACTGGGGCATGGAACTGCAGCGGCAGCAGGGCGGTCAGCAAGCCAACGCACAACTGATCATGGCGAACCTCTACGCCATCGTCACCGATCGCGGCAAGACCGTCGAGCCGCTCGATGCTTTCAATATCGAACGCATCAACCGCACACCCATCCGCACCATCCGCGTCGTCCGCGCCCATATCCATGGCAAGAAACCGCTCGAACCGCTGTCATGGTTCCCGCTTTCCAATATCCTCTTCAACCGCACCGGCTACGACCTGTCAATGTCAGGCGTCGGCATCAATCACGTCGGCGAAGTGCAAGCGGACCTGATCCACCTCGGCTCGTCTGAAGCGGATCGGCTCTCTTCCAAGGACCTGCGCGAATTGTCGCACTACATCAACAAGGGCGGCACCGTCCTCATCGAAACTATCGGTGGACGCGGCGAACAGACCGACGTCGTGCTCAGGCAGTTCGAGGCCGTGTTCGGCGAACGCGCCATCCCGCTTGCCCCCGATCATCCGATCATCACCGGCGAAGGCATCGGCCTGGACATGCGCCGCGTCACCTACCGACGTTTCAGCACGCTCAACCGCGGCATGATCGACACCCCACGCCTGCTCTCAATCAAGGTCAATGGCCGTGACGCCGTCATCGCCTCGCACGAAGACCTCTCCCTAGGCGTACTCGGCTGCCGACACTGGGGCATCGACGGCTACGACATCGACTCCGCCCGCGGCCTGGTCATAAACATCCTGCTGTATGCCGCCGACCACAAGCACATCGAAAAACAGCAGAGCGCACCGTCAACAGAAGCCGAATCGGAAACCGTCACTAACAATCCCTGACCCGCTGCGTGTATCATGCCCACGTGCCTGATCCGCAAGACACATCCGCTGGGGTAAGCCGATCAATCGAGCCCGGGGCGCTGGAGGCCCTGCGCGGGCCGATGACTGCTATTGCGGCCGTGCTGATGGCGGGCATCGTGCTCGGGCACCAGTTCAGTTTCTTTTGGCTATGGTTGATCGCGTCATGCGTTGCAGTACTCGGCGTTGCGTGGATGCTTGCGCGCAGAAACGAACGTGGCGTGCAGAGTTGGGCTGCACTTTGCCTGCTGTGTCTTGCCGCAGCATGGCTGATTGTGCGAAGCGACTACACCTTCAATCACAACCTCACCGCCTACATCGGCGAAACCTCGCAACTGGCGCGCGTGCAGGGCGAACTCATCGAGCCACCGGTTTCCGGCTCGCCCAAACGCGGCGCGTTCGCACCCTTCAGCTACGAAGCCCCAAGCACGCGCATTGTCCTGCGCGTCAACCGGATCGAAGTTGATGGCGCATGGACTCAAGCCCACGGCGACCTGTTGATGCGCGTAGACCAGGCAGATGACCAACTCACGCCCGGTGAGCACATCGAAGCCACCGGCTGGCTCAGCGCCATCGCCGGCCCACAGAACCTCGGTGAATTCGATTACCGCGCCTATCTTGCCGAGCGCGGCATCGTCGGCCGCATCACCCTGCGCAGCCGTGGTAACTGGAAACCGTTGACCGATACATCACCAAACCTCGGCACCGCTCAACGCAGCATCCGCCAGTTCTGCGCAGACCGTGCACTGCATTCCCTGCGCATCGGCATGGACGACGACACGCCAACCCTCGGCCTGCTTGAAACCATGCTGCTCGGTCGAAAAGACAGTTCTTCCAGCGAGGTACGCGTTGCTTTCAGGCAAGTCGGCCTCGCTCACATGCTGTCTATCTCAGGCGCTCATCTGGCGATATTGCTGGGCATCGTCACGTTGATCGTGCAATGGTTCGTCCCGCACCCGCCGCGCGTCGCGATGATCGTGCTCGTTGTCCTCGCGCTCTACCTGATGGCCGTTCCGCTGCGCGTCCCGATCGTGCGCTCCGCGATCATGGCCGGCGTCTTCTGCACCGCATACGCAACAGGCCGACAGGTCCGCCCCATACAAGCTCTCGCCTTCGCCGCTGCGGTTGTTCTGCTCTGGCGACCGATGGACCTGTTCTCGCCCGGCTTCCAGCTTAGTTTCGCCGCCGTCGCCGGACTCATCCTCTTCGTCCCGACCGTCTCCGAGTGGCTCTGGCCCAAGCCCGACGTCTTACCCGGACACCTGAGCATCAGTTGGGTGATCGGCCGATGGTGTGTCGATTACCTGGCCGTGTCGATCGTTGCGTTTGCGGTGGTCATGCCGTTGGTCGCGTTCCATTTTCAGATGGTCAACCCGCTGGCCGTGCTGCTTTCGATCATGGCATTACCCGTCATCACCGCCGTGCTCGGTGTCGGCTACTTCAAGATATTGATAGGCGTTATCCTCCCCAGCGCCGGGCTTATCCTCGCCGGCCCGCTCGACTGGTTAGGCGACACGCTGCGCAACCTCGTAGACCACGCCGCCGACTGGCCCGCCGCGTCCATCTTCCTCAACTGGCAACCGAGTATCGCATGGACCTTCGCACTGGCCGCGCTGATCCTCGCCATCTTCGCCGGCGCGTTCAAACAGCGCGGAAAAACGCTCGCCGCCGCTTGCCTCATCATCATCGCATGGACAGGCCTGACACAATTCACCCCTCGCAACTCCTGGCTCGGTAAACCACAACCCCAGCCGCCCGCCGCAATACTGACCATGTTCGCCGTCGGGGACGGCTCGTGCTATCTCGTGCAGTTACCCGACCACACCATCATGTTCGACTGTGGCTCGCAGCAATACTTCGACATCGCTCAAGCCAGCATCCTCCCCGCGCTCAAACAGATGGGCGTCTCGCGCATCGACACGCTCATCCTCTCGCACGCAGACATGGACCACTACGGCGGCGCACTCGACCTCGCCGACAACATCGAAGTCGGCCGCGTCTTCATCCCGCCGCAACTGCTCGAAGAAGCCAAAAACCACCCCGGCACCGCCACATCCTTCCTCATCGACGGTCTGACCGATCGCGGCCTCTACCCTCAAACCGTCTGCCGCGACTGGTCCGAAACGCTCAACGATCCCAACAACACCCACCTGCAAATCCTTTGGCCCCCCCAGGACTTCAACCCCAAACGCACGAACGACACCTCCATCCTCCTCGCCATCCAAACCGCCGGCCGCCGCATCCTCCTCAACGGCGACATCGCCGATGAAGCCATGACCCACCTTATGCAACTTGAAAACCTGAATGCCGACATCACCGACCTGCCACACCACGGCAGCATCGTCGACGCATCACCCGCCTGGCTCCACGCCGTCAACCCAACCATCGCCCTGCAATCCTCCGGCCGAACCCGCCTCTACCACGACGCCTGGCCCGACATCATCAAAGACATCCCCCTCACCCGCCTGATCACCGCCAACCACGGCATGACCCAAATCCGGGTTAACGTTGATGGCACGATTGAGTCGTGGACGTTAAGACAGAAAAATCAGCCGCAAATAAACGCCAATCCACGCGAATATGAATGATGTATTCCCCCGTTTAGCAGGCGAGCTTGCTCGCCGTTCACCACACGACTTAGGATCTACACCAAGCCCGGACTTCACCGCAGAGGTCGCAGAGAAGTCGGAAAAACTTCAATTCATGCAATTTCACTCTGCGCCCTCCTCGCTCTCTGCGGTGGCATATTCCCACTTTATTTGTCTTTCATCCGCGGCTTAAATCGCTTCTCATAATTCGTGTCCATTAGCGTTCATCCGCGGCTAACCAACACCCCACAACCTTCGCGCTCTTAGCGCCTTCGCGGTTCAACCCAACTCTCTATCTTACAAACCCGGAAGTTAAAATCAGCCACAAGTGAACGCCAACCAACGCGAATAAAAACACACGATCACTTCTCTCTTTAACGCGAGCTTTCTCACCGCGTCATTTATGTATAGCAATGTGCGTCCATCAACGTCCACCTGCGGCTGCTAAGGAGATCCTGATACTCACTAAAACAGAATCAATGTATATAACGATAACTCACGTTATACATCCGTTCAATATCTGCCCCTGTCATCAAAATACACGCCAACATTTGACGGCCATCTGATGCATGTTGTTACAAATCCAACCGGATATCCCCGATTCTTACTCGGTGTCCCGTAGGGACAGACGAAGCTGAGCACTCCGCCAAATCGGGGGTTCATATCAAGATAAACAGCTATTCAGTGCATGTCAATGGAAATCTAGCCACACAAGCATGTTTTCAGCCGCAAATAAACGCCAATCAACGCAAATTTGATGATGTATCCCCCCCCCCGTTTAGCGGGCGATCGAAGATCGCCGCGTCAGTCACACCCATATAGCCCGACCATCCTGGTCGGGTGTTATTTTGTTATGTCTTTCCCCCTCTCCCCGCGGGAGACTTCCGGGCGGCCGGGGTGAGGGCCGTTTGTGTTTGCATGCACCGAACTTCATTGCGTGCAAGAACCAACCACAAAACAAAACACCCGACCAAAATGGTCGGGCTATATAAATCACAATTCTTATCCGTGTTCATCTGTGGCTAAAAAACGCTTCTCATCATTCGCGTCCATTAGCGTTCATTCGCGGCTAATCCCCGCCGCCTCCGCGCCTTCGCGGTTCACCATCATCACACGTTATACATCTCATCCGACCCCGCATACTGCGTCACGCCGCGCTCGGCTGTGTCGATGAACTCGGCGAACTCGGCGCACAACGGATCGTGACCCAGTTCATCCTGGATCCGCTCAACTGCTTTCTCGTTGGTCAGCCCGGCCTTGTACAGCAGGTCGAACGCCTGCTGAAGATGCTTGATGTTGTCGCGGTAACCATTGCGACGCAGCCCGATCACGTTCAGCGAGCCGACTCGCTTGGTATGGTGCACGATGCAGAAGGGGGGCAGGTCCTTGGTGATCCCTTCGTTGCCCGACAGCATCGACAGCCGACCCATCCGGCAGAACTGCTGCACGCCCGCGCCGCCTGCCAGGATCGCTTTGTCGCCCACCTGCACGTGTCCGGCAACCACCGCGCTGTTGGCGAACATGCAGTCGTTACCGATCACGCAGTCGTGCGCGATGTGCGAGTTGGCCATCAGGTAGTTTCGGTCTCCAATCCGCGTCGGCAGATTCTTTGTCGCCCGGTGGATCGTGACTGATTCACGGATGTAGTTATCGTTGCCGATCACTGTCCCCGCGCCCTCGGTGTCCGGATGGAACGACCGATCCTGCGGGTCGTACCCCAGGCAGGCATAAGGATAGATCAGGTTCCGCTGCCCGATCGTGATCGGCCCTTTCACGCAGACGTGTGCGATCAGCTTACACCCCGCGCCGATCGTCACGCGACCCTCGATGATGCTGTAAGGCCCGACGATCACATCGTCAGCCAGTTGAGCCTGCGGATAGACAAAAGCGGTGGGGTGGATGGTTGGCAAGGTGGTGGGTCGGGTAGGGGGTGTGGGAATGGTATTGCTAATGGCTAATCGTTAATCGCTGATGTTTGCATCCCAACGCCGGTCCTGAGTGAAGCGAAGGGGCGGGTGGCTTTCAGTTTCCTGTTGTTAACGAACAACCTTCCTCAATAGCCCCGGGTCGGAAGACCGGGGTTCAGTCCCAGCAACTACTTCCGGGGACCGGGGTCACTTCCGGGGGCACTTCCGGGGTCACTTCCGGGGTACTTCCGGGGGCCGGGGGTACTTCCGGGGGGGCCGGGTCAGTTATGATAGTTACTTAGCCGATTCTCGCCAGATGACGCCTGATTTGCCGACCAAAGCTGTGTGACCCAGATGCCAGATACCAAGCCGGGCATGAATTTGGAAGTACGTGACCTCGGCCGGATGCCCTACGCCCAGGCCCTGGCGATCCAGCGACAAATCAATCTGGATGTCTCGCTGGGAAAGCACCCCGGAGCCGACGCCTGCCTGCTGCTTGTCGAGCACGACCCCGTCATCACCATCACCCACCGCAAAGGCGCCTGGGACAACCTTCTGGCCCGCGAAGACACCCTCAAACTGCTCGGCATCAAGGTCGAAGTTACCGACCGCGGCGGCGACATCACCTACCACGGCCCGGGCCAACTCGTCGCCTACCCCATCCTCAAGCTCAATCCCCTCGGCCTGAACCTCAGCTCCTACATGCGCTTGCTCGAACAGATCGTCATCGACACCGTCGCCGACTTCGGCATCCATGGCCAACGCGACCCCGACGCCACCGGTGTTTGGGTGGAGACCTCGGGTCTCGGGTCTCGGGTATCGGGTCTCGGGAAACCCGGATCGGCCGATACCCGAATCCCGATACCCGATACCCGACTGGCCAAACTCTGCGCCATGGGCGTACGCGTCCGCAAAAACACCACCATGCACGGCCTGGCCCTCAACGTCAGCACCAACCTCGACCACTTCAAAACCATCGACCCCTGCGGCCTGGGCGGAAGGCCCGTGACGAGTTTGAAGCAGTTACTCGGTGATGATGCGCCGACGATGAACGAAGTCAAAACCAAACTGATCGAGCATATACAAACAGAAGTGCAGCAGCGCGCCACCCAATCGCAATAACCGTCCCCCCGTTTTGCGTATTTATCGTACGATTTAAATCATATCCCCCCGTTTAGCGGGGCAGCTCGCTGCCCCCATCCACCGTCAGGTGGAATTAAATGCCCCAACCGGCGGTTAGTCATGTAATCGAGCTACCCACTTGAAGTTCTTAGCACTTATCAACGAGCACCGCGCATCCCACTGGATACTGTTTTCTTTGTTTTCGACAGTGGTTGGTGTTGTGCTCTTATTCGAGCAAAGCAGGGTCTGGGATTGGCCGTTACCGGAGAAACGTTTGGTGGGCGTGTTCTGGTATTGGGTTTACTTTCTTCTAAGCGGTACCGCGCTAACCTGGGTGCTGCGGCACTATCGAAACAAGAGCTGGGTGCCGAACGCTGCGTGGTCCGCCGGATGTATCATCGGTGTAGCACTGATAGCCAGGATCGCTGTCGTGTTTTTCACACAACCTATCCTCAGCGACGACATCTACCGCTACATCCACGACGGCGCAACGCTCGCACAAGGCACGAATCCGTACCTAGCTGCCCCCGCAGACATCCCCCCGGATGAATTGCCCGTCCCGCAGATCGCCGAACGCATCAACCACCCGACGCTTGTCACAATCTACCAGCCGACGAGTCAGTACATCTTTGCCGCTCTCGACCGCATCTGGTCGTGGTCGCCCAGCTTCATCCAGCGGTGGGACCCGAACCACGACAAGGTCTTCCGCCTCGGCTTTGTCCTCTTCGATATCGCGATCATCTGCATCCTCTTACTCTGGCTGCGCGACGCCGGCCGCAGCCCGTGGTGGGCCGTCGCCTACGCCTGGCATCCACTTACGATCAGCGAAGTCGCCGGCTCCGGCCACCAGGACCCCATCGGCATCGCCTTCCTCGTCATTACGCTCTACAGCGTCCATCGTCTTCACTCCCTCTCCCCTCAGAAGAGTTACGAAGACACTGCATCTAACTCCCTCTCCCCGCGGGAGAGGGCCGGGGTGAGGGCCGGATTCCCCGTTCGTTCTGAGTCCATTCCTCTAAACAGTAAACACCAACTCATCTACCCCATCCTCGCCGGCATCGCATTCGCCCTCGCCATCGCCGTCAAACCCATCGTCCTACCGCTCGCCTTACCCTTAGCCTGGTCATTGCGACACCAACCCAAACAACTCATCCTCGCAACCGCCGCAATCTTCCTCACCGGCCTCGCGCTCTACCTCCCGTTCATGTTCATGCAAGGCGGCCTCACCGGCCTGATCGAAACCGGCAAAACCTTCGCAAACTCCTGGGCGTTCAACGGCTCGATCTACCCGATCATCAAACACACCCTCATCGACAAACCCTGGCTTGATATCATCCTCATGCTCGCGTTGTTCGTTGTGCTCATCTACGCAACGTTCAGCAAGGCCTCGCAAGCCAATCCCGCGCGATCGGCCGGCATCTATCTGTTCGCATCGTTGCTGCTTTCAAGCACCGTCCACCCGTGGTACCTGCTCTGGGCGCTGGCGCTGATGCCGATCTGGTTTAATTGGTCGATGTGGTTGTTCAGCCTCACCATCGCCGCAGCCTACGCGGCGCTACTTAATCCCGCCGCCTACCGCGTACCTATCCCCGTCGCCATCGGCGAGTACCTGCCGGTCTACGCGCTGCTGCTGTGGCTTGCCATGCGCACATTATTGCGTAATAATCAACCGCAGTGTGTAAGTGATACCGAATTGCAATAACTTCATACCTTTTACCCCGGAGATCTGCCCTATGTCCAGTCTCTCAAGGCGTTTATCAACCCTGTTCGTTCTGGCTGTCGCGGGCATTTTCCTGGTCGGTTGTACCTCACCCGGCGCACTGAACAAGCGCAAAGGCGATGAAATCATCGTCGCCGGACAACTGTTCCACACCGGCACGCGCGTCGTGACCTGGATGGATGAAGGCGGCTACGATGCGTATCGCGTTGAGAAGCACTTCCCCTCGTATGAAGACTCGCAGTGGGATGTCATCAAGGATGATGTCGATTCGCCCAACCGTTACAGCCTGCGCTACAAGGGTAAGCACTTCGACCCCGAAGTGGTTCAGCAGATCAAGAACGGCGGCTGGCCTCTGGAACTGCTCCAGGACACCGTCGATCAGTTCGTCATCCACTACGATGTCTGCGGCACAAGCAAGACGTGCTTCGATGTGTTGCACGACCGCCGAACGCTCAGCGTCCACTTCATGCTCGATGTCGATGGCACGATCTACCAGACACTCGACCTCAAGGAGCGCGCCTGGCACGCGGGCACCGCCAACGATCGGTCGGTCGGCATCGAGATCGCCAACATGGGCGCGTGGAACAAAGATAAGCTGGAAACCCTGCAAAACTGGTACAAAACCAACGAAGACGGCAGCATCGAACTGGTGATCCCCGAGTCGCGCGGCGACGGCGGCGTGCGTACGCCCAACTTCAAGTCAGGCCCGATGACACAGGAACTTGTCTGCGGAACCATCAACGGCAACGAAGTCTGCCAGTACGACCTGACGCCCGAACAATACAAAGCGCTGATCAAACTCACAGCCACGTTGGAGAAGGTCTTCCCCAAGATCAATAACGACTATCCGCGCGATGAAGAAGGCAACCTGATCAATGATGTGCTGCCTGATGAACAGCGCGCTGAGTATCAGGGCCTGCTCGGCCACTGGCACATCATCAAGTCCAAGGTCGATCCCGGCCCGGCCTTCCAGTGGGACTACCTGATCGACGAAGTCAAGAAAGAAAAACAGTGGTGGCGCTTCTGGCGATAAGTGGATGAAAGTAGGCTTGAGGCTTGAGGCTTGAGGGGTGAGGCTTGAGTGAGAAGCGCCTGCGCTATCCATGTGTCTACTGTCAAATCTGGCGCACAGCACCTGTCACTTATCCACCACCCGCTGCGCGCACGGCTCTGTCGCGTCTGATCGCCGTGCGCACGTTCGCCGACGAAAACGCCCGCCGCGCACAAATCGGTGTTTTTCTATAACCATCCGAACTCGTGCGCGACCGCAAAACGAGCAACATCCACTGCAAAGCCGCGACCACCGGTCGCGCTTAACCGGCAATCGAAACGGCAATCGAAACGGGGTCAGACCCCGTTTAACGTTCGGGGTCAGACCCCGTTTAACGTTCGCAACGCCTTACCCGGTGTTGCGCTTCGGAATTGAATCCGCCTACGTCATCCCCGCGCAGGCGGGGGTCCACGTCCAGGGATTCATTGATCACGTGGATTCCCGCGTGGGCGGGAATGACGGTCATCAGATGGCAAGTGAGTAAAAAGCGAAACGGGGTCAAATCCCGGTTAACGTTCGACCACTGGTCGCGGCTATACAGTTTGCCGCTGCGGGTCTTCGGTTGATTGAGTTGTCGATCAGTGGATCACCACAGGTCCCACGCGTTGGGGTAATCATTGATGTTGAGCGTGCCTGCTTCGACACGTCTTCTAACCGCGGGACTGAAGACGCCCAGTTGGTTGGGGCCCCAGGGTCCGTCGACGCGATCGCTATACGTCAGGTTGGGGAAGTTCATGCCGTCGACGTGGCCGTCGGCCCAAAGGATGTTGCACTTCTGGCTGGCGTGCCTTCCATGTGGACCGCCGGTATTCGTCGGATAACCGCCGACAACGGGGCAGCCGCGTTGGTGTGTATCATGCAGAGCCGTTCCTTGTTTGAATTGTTCGTACCACGAATCGCAGGTCAGCAGTGTGCCGGTCGGGTCTTCCGCCCAATCCAGTCGGCTTGTGCCGAAGTACCTTTCTTCATCTGTATCGCCATACGCGTTACGGCCGGCGAGGGAGTACCAGTTGATGCCGTAGTCGGTATCACGCCACCTACTGTCAGCCGGGTCATCCATGTCCGCGACCAGGATGGTGTAGTCGCTGACATTTTCCGCCGTGGCGAAACTCGGGCACTTGTACATCTTTCGTTCAGCACCGTAGCCATGGATGGCGAGTGTACTGGTCCAGTACCATTCAACGCCGGTGCTGCTGACCCAGAAGTTCTTGACGACGGTGCTGCTGTACGAGTTACGTACGACAAAGTCCTTGTTGTCCGTCGCGTACGACATGATGGCGAGGCCGACCTGCCTTTCGTTGCTTAAGCAGACGGAACTGCGTGCCGCTTCACGTGCGGCGCCCAATGCCGGCAGGAGGATGCCGACGAGCAGGGCGATGATGGAGATGACCACCAGCAATTCGATCAGGGTAAAACCGTTTGTTTTGACTGTCTTCGTTGACATGACAAGTCCTTGAAGTAATGCCTGAGAGGGGGATACAACCAAGCGAACTGATTATTGACACGACCGAACTGAAACCCGAATCCCTTTAGATTTCCTTACGTGCCATCGGACCCGATGCACGCGAAACACAAGCCATAATCTCACCGAATTAATTCTATAACTTTAAATCGGGAACACAACCCCAATTCGTGTGAGAAACGGATAAAAAACACCGCCGGGTACGGCGGTGCCGGGGCGTGATTAGGGCAAGAAAATATAGATAGTTATTAAAATATTTGCATACCGATTCCTGGATGAACCCGTAGGTCCGGGCCCGCCCGTACAGGCTTGATGCGTGGCACGCCGGTGTCCGGGCAGGCCCGACCCTTCATCGGTATTTGATAGAAAGCAATGAAAAACACCGCCGGGGTATGGCGGTGTCTTATTGGGGGGTGTGTATTGGGGCCGGCTGGCGTGGGGCCGGGTGCGTAGTTTAGTAGTCGATGGTGTTCCAGAGGTTGGGTTTGCCGTCGACGGTGGGATCGGTATCTCTTTCGCCCATCTCATCGTAGGGGTTATAGATGTCATTGATCGCGTAGGGATCGACGTGGCCGTCACCCCAGAGGATGTTGATTGAGCTTGAGTGTCGGGCGTGGGGATTGATTCCGACGTTGTCTCCCTGCTTCACGCCTGTGACGACAAAGTAGCCGCGTTGTGGGCCGGGTGTGTACATTGGATTCATCGGGTCGTATTGGGTGACGAACACGTCTACTGTGGCGATGTGCGAAGAGGGCTTTCTCATTTCAGTCTGGCGGATGGGCTGGCCACGGTCTCTGTTGGGAGTGCCGGCCGGCAGGTCCTGGCCCTTCCGCATGCCGTAGCACGCGGCGTTGATGCCGTAATCCGTGTTGAACCAGTTGCGCTGTCCGGGGTCGTCCAGGTCAGCGGTGCGGATGCTGACATCGCTGTTTTCATCGGCGTCGGGGAAAGAGGGGCAGCGGAACATATCTCGTTCGGCCCCATACCCCTTGGTGACGATGATGCTGGTCCAGACATAGTCGCCGATGAACATCCCGGTGTCCGTCCATTGTGTGCGGTTTTTATTTACTTCCAGATGGATGGGGTGGCTGCGGTCCCAAGACTGGTAGGGCGTGACCAGGTCGTTGCTGTCGGTGGCGTAGGCGGCGATGGCGACGCCGACCTGGCGTTCATTACTGGCGCATTGGACGTTTTGCGCAGCCTTACGAGCAGCGCCTAGCGCCGGCAGCAGGATGCCGACGAGCAGGGCGATGATGGAGATCACCACAAGCAGTTCGATGAGGGTGAAGCCGGTTGATTTATGTTTGCTGTCAATCATGGTGTTTCCCCTTGGGGAGGTATCTTGATACCGGTTGGTCAGGTCCAGAATTTTCGCTGACGGCATGGGTTTTGGCATTTATCGAAATAAGTTCTATGCCGTTAAGCTAATTATATAACAACGGGCGATGGTAGCAAGCCTATTCTCACAAATAAAACGTAAAAAAACACCGCCGGGTGCGGCGGTGTCTTCATTGGGGGGTATGTATTGGGGCCGGCTAGTGTGGGGTATGTGCCGGGTGCGTAGCTTAGTATTCGACTGTGTTCCAATAGTTGGGCATACCGTCGATAGCGGGATCTGTGTTATAAGCACCGAGGTCTTTATAGGCGTTGAATTTGTCCTCGATTGCGAACGGAGAACAGTGGCCGTCGCCCCAAAGAATGTTGGTCGAGCCGCTGTGACGGGCGTGTGCCGACTCATTTACATGGAAGGGTTGGCCAAAGATGTAATACAGTCCACGTTGCGGGCCGTCTTCAAAGTCAGGAGACATCGGATCGAGTTTGGCGACGAAGGTATCTACGACAGCCAATTGCTCGCTGGACCTCCTCATGTCTGCCTGTCGTATACTGAAAGCATACTTTTGAGCGGTGGGGATATTCACGCGAGGGTATCTCTTTGAAGCATAATATGCACAATTGATCCCATAATCCGGGAAAAACCAGTTTCGTGCTTTATTAGAGCCGTTGTCAGTTTTCCCAGGTCCTGGGTCATCAAGTCTGGCTTCACGGATACTGTTGTCGCTGTTCTCATCAGCTTCAGGGAAGGATGGACAGACAAACATATTGCGTTCTGCTCCATATCCGCCGATTACGATCATGCTGGTCCATGCCCAATCGCCGATAAATTCCTGCGTGTTCTGCCAGATCGAGTGGGCAAGTGGCGGAACAGGCGCTTCGGTGAACGCACGCCAAGGCGTGACATGGTCATTGTTATCAGTGGCGTACGCTGCTATCGCGATACCGATCTGTCGCTGGTTACTTAGGCACTGAGCGTTCTGCGCGGTTCTCCTCGCCGCACCAAGGGCCGGCAGGAGGATGCCGACGAGCAGGGCGATGATGGAGATGACCACGAGCAGTTCGATGAGTGTGAAGCCGTGGGGTTTGGGTTTGGAGGTTTTGCGTTGGCGTTGCATGCTTTGTTCCCTCGTTGAGTTGAGCCTTGGCGGGCGTGATGCCTGGCCTGTGTGCGTCCGTGCTGTGTGCAGGTTGACCCGTTTTCGACGGGGAAAGAACTGCCTGCCCCGTCCGGTCCAACCGCCTGAATCCGGAAAACCAGCTTGAACCACCATTCAATACTATGGTTGGTCGGCGGATTAATCTATCACATCTTCAGCATACTCGCGATCAAATTATATAACAGTATTCGTGTCTGTAAAGACAGTAACGTGAATATTGGGTTCAAAAAATGGAAAAAGTGAGATTTTGAGGTTTAAAAGGGGGGCGGCAGGCGGCAGGGAGGGGGCGGTTATTGCGATATAATTGGGGTGTAGGGTGTAGGGTGTAGGGTGTAGGGTGTAGGGTGTAGGGTGTAGGGTGTAGGGTGTAGGGTGTAGGGTGTAGGGTGTAGGGTGTGGGGATGGTATTGCTTGTTGCTAACGGCTAATGGCTAATGGCTCTCCCCCCTCAACGCCGGTTCTGAGCGAAGCGAAGGGGCGGGTTTCTTGAGAGGTCGGGTGTGGGGGGGAGTACCGCAGAGACCCCGGCCAAAGCCCTGCGGGCTATGACCGGGCTTTGGGGTATGCATGGGACAACCGACCGGGCTTTAAGCTGTGATCGGGCATATTGATGCGTATTTGAGGGGGGAAAGCCACCGAAAGGACTTGAACCTTCAACCTGCGGTTTACAAAACCGCTGCTCTGCCAATTGAGCTACGGTGGCTGCTTGAAAAAGCAGAAAAGCAGGAAATTTGGAAAGCAGAAAATTCGAGCCGGCCGTCCGGCTACTGGACGTGTACTTATACGAATGCCTGATTTTCTGTTTTTACCATTTTCTGCTTTCCTGCTTTTCCCAAAAGCCAGCAGTGAGATTTGAACTCACGACCTGTTCTTTACGAAAGAACTGCTCTACCGCTGAGCTATGCTGGCGGGATGTGGCATTGTAAGCATCGGGACGGGAGTTGAAAAGCTGGGAAGTTGGAAAGCTGGAAATACCTCACATCGCATTTTTTTTGCCACCGGATAGCATTATTTTCAGCTTTTATCGTTTATACAACCCGAATACCACCACGGTGGCGAACCTTCTCATCAACGGCAGTTTGAGCAATCCTGCATCCAGTTTGTGCAGGGTCAGCGCCAGGGGCCAGTTGTTGGGGAAGATGGGCCAGAGGCGGCTGGTGAGTTGGAACTCGCGGCGGACGATGCGGTCGAACGGGCGGGCGAACTGGGCGATGCTCTTGTCGTTCATGACCTCCTCGTCCTCGGTCATGTTGTGGATCGAGTAGGGGATCATTTTGCGGATTTTGCCGAGGGTTTTGGAGTTGACGACGGGTTCGGCGAAGACGGCGACGCCGCCGGGATTGAGCCGGTCGTAGACCTGCCTGCTGAGGGCGTCGAGGTCGGGCAGGTGGTGTAGTGCGGCGTAGCCGAGGATCGCGTCGAAGGTCTGGCCTTTGAAGGCGCGGCTGAAGTCGCCGGTGACTTCGGTATGGATGCGGTCGGACAGGCCGTTGACCTGGGCACGCTGGCGGACCATGTCGATGGACTTTTCGGACAGGTCGTATGCGTGGACCTGTGCGCCGTTGTGAGCGCATAGGCAGGCGTCGATGCCGTTGCCGGCGGCGATTTCTAGCGTGTTTTTGCCGGTCAGGGGCGAGAGCAGGTGGTAGAAGTACTCGCGTGGGAAGATGGTCCGGGCGCCGGGGTTGGTGTAGCGGATCTTGTCGAAGTCGCTGAGGGGACTGATGCCCTGTGCTGCTTCCTTGGCGTAGTGGTCGTTGAAGTGCTCGGCCTCGCGGTGAAGGAGGGCGGAGCGGTCTTCGGGCTTAGCGAGCGTCGCTTGTGGGTGCAGAGCCTGGGTCATTCATGGAACTCCGGTGGCTTTTCGGGCGTAAGACCCGAAGTAAACAGCTAACCCTTTGCCGGGTAAGGTCCGGGGCAGGGGGTATCGTTTGTATCGGTCGTAGCGGCGGGGGGCTTGATGGGCCGATATTATGTTTAAGATTGGGCGGATAGATCAGGGTCTGATCAGAAGCTGGAAAGGAAGCAAGATGAGAGCGGTGTCCGATAGCTTGGCAGGGCGGTTAAAACGCAGAGGGCGCGTCGTAGCGGGATTGGCCGTGGCGGCGGTGCTGTGGATGGGGGTAACGGGGTGCTCGAATCCGCAGGAAGCGGGAGGCGGCCGGGAGATGCACGTGGTGCAACCCGAGCAGGCGACCGAGCATGCCGATACGGACAGGACCGAACCCGCCAAGGCGACTATGGACAACCCCAAGCTATCGAAGGAGTACGTGGTGTTGCAGGATCGATCGGACCGGATGATCGTTGAGTTGCCGAATCGGATGATCGTGGTAGCACAGGAGCTGCCGACGGCGCCGGTGGTGACGGCCCAGGCCTGGGTGAAGACGGGCTCGATGTTCGAGCAGGAGCACGTCGGCGCGGGATTGAGCCACTTCCTTGAACACCTGCTTGCCGGCGGGACAACCGAGAACCGGGACGAGCAGGCATCGAACGCATTGCTCGGCAAGATCGGCGCGCAGACGAACGCGGCGACCGGGCTGGACACGGCACGGTATTACGTGAACACGGTCAACGAACATACGGACGTGGCGATCGAACTGGTGTCGGACTGGATGCAGCATTCGATGGTGAAGCAGGAGGAGTTCGAGCGGGAACGCAGCGTGATCCAGCGGGAGATGGAGATGCGCAACAGTCGGCCGGACACGATCCTGTGGAAGCTGACGCAGATGGCGCGGTACCAGGTGCACCCGGCTCGCGATCCGATCATCGGGTACATGGATGAGTTCCTTACGATCACGCGTGACGAGTTGTATGACTTCTACAAGCGGATGTATGTGCCGAACAACATGGTGTTCATTGTTGTGGGCGATATTGACAAGCAGGCGGTGGTGGACCAGGTTGTAGCAAGTTGGAAGGATGTGCCGGCGGGGCAGTTGCCGCAGTTGAGCTTCCCGAAGGAGCCTGCGATCGAAGAGCCTCGCGAGGTGGTGGGGCATGCGAACCTTGAGATCCCAAAGCTGCGTCTGATCTGGCCCGGCACGAGACTGGGTGCGCCGGACGATTACGAATTGGACGTATTGGCAATGGTACTGGGGCAGGGCGAATCGAGCCGGCTGACGCGCACCGTGCGAGACCAGATGCAATTGGCGACGTCGGTGAGTTCTTACAATTCGAGTTCGGTCTGGACGGATGGTTACTTCTATGTGACGGCTGAGCCGACGAACCGCGAGGCGTCGCTGGATGATTTGAAGGCGGCGTTGCTTGCGGAGGTGAAGGAATTGCGTGATAAGCCGATCACGCAGGAAGAACTGGACCGAGCGAAGCGGAAGGTGATTTCGGGGATCGTGCAGAACAATCAGACGGTCGAAGGCGTGGCGTCGACGCTGGCGTGGGAAGTGATTTCGCTGGCCGACCCGGGGTATCTGGAGCGGTACGCGGAGGCGATCCAGGCGCTGACGGTCGAACAGTTGCAGGCGTCGGCGCAGAAGTTTTTGACCGACGATCGGTTGATCACGGTGAAGTTATTACCGATGCCGGAGGGGCAGGAAAGCGATATCCCGCTAACCAAGCGAGAGGCCCCGCCGATCGATCCGATGTCGGTCGCGCATGAGCCAGTGGAACTGGACAACGATTTACTGATCGATCGGCTGCATGAGAATCTTGCATCCGAGAAGGACAACAGCGCAGGGATCGAAGTGGATCAGCCGGTGCAGTACACGCTGGATAACGGGTTGACGTTGGTGGTGCAGCGGTCGACGGTGGTGCCTGCGGTGTCGATGCAGTTGTACTGGCCGGGCGGATTGCTTGCGGATAAGCCGGGGCATCAGGGTGTAGCGAATGCGACGGCGGAGATGCTGCGGCGCGGCACGGAAAGCAAGAGCGCGGATGAGATTTCCGAGGCGGTGGAAGACCTCGGCGCGACGCTGAGCGCGTCGGCGGGGAATAACACGGCGTACGCCAGCGCATCAGCATTGAAAGAAGACTGGCAGACGGTGATGAGCATGATGGCTGACATCACGATGCATCCGACGTTTGACGCCGAGGAATGGGCCAAGCTCAAGACGCGGCTGCTTGCGTCGATCGACCGTGAGAACGAGACATGGATCGGCGAGCTTAGGCGGGCGTTCCGCAAGGAGTTTTTCGGCAATCACCCGTGGGGCAGCCCGACGATCGGCAACCGGGATGTGGTCGAATCACTGACGGCTGAGGATCTGAAGGCGTTCCACGCGGCACACCTGAATCCTTCGCAGATGGTTTTGTCTGTGGTGGGTGATGTTGAGCCGGCGCAGGTATATGCCGAGGCGCAGAAGGTGTTCGGTGGGTTTACGAATGACAAGGCTCAAACGTTTGAGCCTGAATCGACAATACCCGCGGAAGCGAAGATCGTGCAGGTGCAGACGACGAAGCCGGCGACGGCGTTTTACATCGGGTTCGGGCCCGGGCTTGATCGGGATGATCCTGATTATCCGGGCTTGAGTGTGTTGACGACGGTGATGAGCGACTTTCCTTCGGGCTGGCTCGAGCAGGAGCTGCGCGGGCGCGGGCCGGGGCTTGTGTATTCAGTGGGCGCGTCGGTATGGGCGGGGCTTGTGCCGGGCAATACGGCAGTGATCTTCAACACGTCCGCGCCGCAGGCGGTGGAAGCCTTGCAGCGAACGATGTCGACAGTTCGTCGGGCGAAGGCGGGTGAATTCGATCAGGCGGACATCGATCGAGCGAAGTCCAAGGTGCTGACGAGTGAGTTCTTCAGCAAGCAGAGCCTGTACAACCGCGCGATGCTCAACGCGCTGGATGTGGTGTACGGCCTGGACGACCCGGGCTCGATGAAGTTCCTCAAAGCGGTGAGTGAAGTCGATGCGGCAAAACTCACGGAACTGGCGAACGAACGGCTGAATAATCCTGTGGTGGTGATCCTGACGAACGAGCAACTCGATGAGGCGCAATTGGAAGCGGCGATGAAGGGGGAAGCGGTGGGGGCCGCGGACACTGCGGAATGAATTTAGCCACAGATGAACACAGATGAACACGGATAAGATGTGTTGAACAAAAACAAAACAGCCCATCGCGCAAGCGGTGGGTTTTTTGTTTTGACGGTTGCGAGAATATAAAGCCCGCGATGGCATCGCGGGTCTTCGTCTGGTTGCGTTGTTTTGTATACAGCCCGAGCATCCTGGTCGGGTGTATTTTGATTTGTATTTGCGCTTGGGGGCTGGTGATTAATTGTACTGAAGCGCAGTACATGCAAGTGCGGACGGCCCTCACCCCGGCCCCCCCGGAAGTCTCCCAGGGGGAGAGGGGGTAATGCATATAGCCCGACCATTTTGGTCGGGTGGTTTGTGGATTTGTCGGTGGGTGATTGGTTATGCCGGGAGCGCAAGTTTCATAGTGATCGGCGATGCCATCGCCGGTTTTATATTGCAGCCGACCCGACCAGGATGGTCGAAGGGAAAACGGGGTCACGAAGGGAAAACGGCGTCAGAAGGGAAAACGGGGTCAGCCCCCGTTTTGACGCGCAATGAAGCACTGTGCGTGCAGGTGCAACCGGCCCTCACCCCGACCCCCCCGGAAGTCTCCCAGGGGGAGAGGGGGTATATGCCTAATCGAGTGCGGCGGTGATTTTCTGGACGAGTGTTTTGGCTTCGTCGTTGTCGAGGGTATCGGCGGGCCAGGTGAGGCCGAGGCCGGTGCCGGGTTCGCGGCTGATGGGGGGGGCGTCTTCGGGTTTGGGGATGATGTGGAAGTGCACGTGCATGACTTCCTGGCCGGCACACTTGCCGATGTTCAGCAGCACGTTGTATGCATCGCAGCCGGTGGCTTGGGCGATGGCTTTGCTCAAGCGGGGCAGCACCCTGCCGATGGCGGCGGCATCTTCATCGGGCAATTCGCCGAGCGTTTGTGCGTGATGCTTGGGGATGACCAGTGCGTGCCCGGCCGCCAAAGGCCCGAGGTCGAGGAACGCGAGCACCTGCTCGTCTTCGTAGAGCTTATGACAGGGGATGTCGCCTGCCGCGATCTTACAGAAGATGCAGTTGGGGTCCATGGCCGGCCTCAGATCGTGTTCGTGTATGTGGGGAAACCGCGGGGTGGCTGAGCCTGAACTACAACTTATTCACCAACCGGTTGATTAATACTTTTGTACGTCATGGATGCGTTCTTCTGCGGTACAACACCGCCGCCGGCTACGTCATTGGGGTTGAAGATATCATCCACTTCGTTGCGTTGATCGGCAAAACGTGTTTCGATTTCGGTAGTCTTCTCGAAGTCGACGGACAGGTCGCCGTAGCCGATGGAGCCGATCCACTTACCTTCCTCACTGCCGTCGTGAATGCTGAGGTAGGTGGTGGGGGCGCCGGCTGTGGGCAGGATTGTACCTCGGACTGCGAGCCGGTCGGTGACCAGCGGCGCGAGGGGGTTCTGCTGGTTGCGCCATTCTTCCCGGCGGTAGGCGTTAGCCGAATCCAGGGCGGTGACAGAGACCGGGTTGCTGGCCAAATCGAGCATGGCGAACGAGTAGTTGTCGGTGGAGACCTCGTCGCGGACCCACTGATCTTTTTCTTCGGCGGGACTGATGATCGCGTCGGCGGTGGTGTAGTTCTGATCGAGCATGACAAAGTAACGGGCCTCGGGGTTTTGCCCGTAGGCACTTCGGCCGGAAACTTTGGCGGTGTTATCATCAAACTGGAAGCCGTCGAAGCCGGGGAAGAAACTGCGTCGGCTTTCGCTGTAGGTAATCATGGACTGGATGATGCCACGGACGGCGACGTTGTTTTCGGTCTGCTTGGCGTTGCGTTTGATCGCACCGATGGCGGGGAAGATCAGGCCGATCAACACCGCGATGATCGCAATGACGACCAGCAGCTCGATGATGGTGAAAGCTCGTTGTGTTCTCATAGCAAACTATTCCTTTCCCAGCCGCCTGGGGCTTACTGCAATCTGATATACCCGATCACGCGGGGCTCGTAACCCGAATCACGATACATGGTACCGCGGTCGATGATCGCGATGAACTTGGCGGTCTCGACGGGCCCTGCATCAAAGGCGTCGTCCTCGTAGCCGCGGACCACGCCGTAAACCACGAACCGGTCGCTACGTACGGAGTAGGCCTGGCTTAGCATACCGAAACGAGCCAGCAGTTGTTCGTTGTCGTCACCCTGGTTGATGAAGCTTGCAGATGCTTCATCAGGATCGGGGTAGTTATCCATCAGCGGCGGTAGAGCGGTGGCAGCATCAATCCCATAACGCAGCATGTTGCTTGGCGAATTCGGGGCGCCGGCATTGGGATTGATATAGAGTATCTCGCCGAGGCTGGCGATGCCGGGGGTGTACAGCCGTTCACCCTGCGCGGCAGCGGTGGAGAAGTCCCTCAAGTGCTCATTGGCGTTGGGTGTTCTGATCTGTTCAACATCGAAGCCCGCGACGGCGGTGCTCCAATAGGCGCCGTGCTTCTGACCGGCGGCAGTGCGCCACTGGTTGCGGATCGGTTCGTCACGGTAGGCGACGATGGCACGCATGAGTCTCTCGGATTCGTCGAGGTCTTCACCGAGCGGCGAACCCAGCGTCAGCAGGTGCATCGGCGCGGTGTTGATGTTCATCACACCGGGGATGAAGAGTTCTTCATCGTTATCGATCGAAGTAAGTTCAAGGTAGGGATCGTTGTTTCCGTCATCGTTGTCGTTGTCGATTCTATCTTTTTCCGGGCTGACGGTGGTGAACATATCCATCAACAAGGCGGCGTGTGGGACGCCGAAGGAAGGAATGACTTCGTATTCTGGGTCATTGGGATTGACAACCAGGAAGTGTTCCTGCGGGTAGATTGTTTTGAAAGGCGCTGCGGGAGCAATGGCGGACATACGCTCTGAGAAGGTTTCGGTGTCCGTGAAACCAAGCATATGAATCATGCCAAGTTCCGCGAGGCTGCGCATGGGCTCATCGGTATGGGGCAGTTGCAGTTTGTCGAAGAAGTCGTTGTGAAAACCGCCGAATTGGGTGATCTGGTTGGACCCCTTCGTATCATTGCCGAACCGATCGACGTTATCCTGATACGAACTACTGGAATCAGATGGGATATTTGTGCTGCTATCAGCCAGACCCGGGCCATCATCCACCACGAAGTTGATATCCCTACAGTCACGAGCAGAGGACACTTGCACAAATTTATGGTTTGGTGCTGCGGTTTTATCTGATGAGTGGTCGATATCCGCCGGTAATGATGCGTCGTTGTGCAACGTCATACGGTCGTAGGCAACCCAAGTGCCGTTTGATACCAGTACTTGCATCTCGACTTCGATATTACTGGCGCTGCCCGGATTAAGTCCGCCATTTTCGCTTGTTAAAGCGCCATCATCGACTTGATATTCATTGGCGCTGGAGGGGAAGTTCAGGTCTCCGGGTAGATCCGAACCATCTTCAGTACCTGAGCCGGTTGTCAACGTGACATCGATCTTATCAATCGGGGGGCTATAAACGAGCATGGTGTCTGCATCACTACTGCCGTCGCGCGCCTCCATATCAGGTGTCTGGTTATCAAACTCCCAACTACCGATCTGGGTACCGCCTTGTCGGACAATAATCCTTACGCGACCATCAAGCCCAGCGTCGGTGGCTGGATCGTAACCCACGATCCGGTGGGAGAACGGGTTGCCCAGTTCGATGACCATGGCTCGGGTATCGCCACCGGTTCCGCCAGACGAGCTTTCGTCGTACTCCCAAGTCTCGTACAGGCCATCATCAAGGTAGCCTGCGTCACCCGGTTTCAATCCGGCAGCATCGTAAAGGTTTTTATCCGCGTACAGCGCCTGCACATACACTTCGCGCAGGAAGGGCAGTTTTTCCATGCCGTAGACGGTTGGGTCGTTGGGTGATTCGTTGGGGACATTGTCGGGGTCGGAGTAGTCGCGGATGACGGCGGCGAACTCGTTGACGATGTCGTCGGGGGTTCTGCGGTTAAGGTCCGAGCCGTCCAGTCCAAGGTATGGCGTGGAGGTTGATTTGAACACCGGTTCGAGTTGTTTGACAAGTTTCTCAAGTTCGGACGCCTCGGGGGTGGACCAGTTGCGGTTGAGGGCGTACTTGAAGCGACCACTTTGCAGCAAAGGGTTGTAAGCGCCGGGCATTGGGGCGTAGGCGCCGATGCCGCTGTAGGCGGTGAGGTATTGGCGTATGGCGGGGAACTGGCGGTTCTTGACGGGGATGGAGTCAGCATCGTCGGTGGGGTTGCCGTTGTTGTCGCCGTAGAACCAACGGGCGATGCCTTCGCCGTAGGTGTTGACACCGCTGGTGGGCAGGTCGACGACGGTGAGGTAGTTGACTTCACCGCTGTCGGGGAAGGGCCCGCCGTTGGAGGCGAGCAGCGAGGGGTTCTGCCGCAGTGCGAGGCTGTACTGGCGTCCCACGGAATAGCTTTGTCCCATCTGGACTTCGAGCTTGGAGACTTGCTTGATGTTGTTGACGCCTGCACCGCGGCGCAGTTCGAGTTCCGAATCCATGAGGAAGCCGCGGTCGAGGTTGCCGTAGAGCGAGCCTTGCAGTTCCCAGAGGGTGCGCATGTCTTTGTTGGAAGTCAGGATGTAGGACAGGTCTGAGGAATACTCGTCGGTGAGTCTTCTGGGCGAGACGAGCAGGGGTGCGGTCCTGACATCGAGGATGTTGTAGAGTTCTTCGCGCCACTGTGCGGAGGTAGTGAAACTGGAGCGAGCGAAGAGCCGGCTGAGGTCGACCCATGCGGGGTTGCCGCCGTTGGCGACGTACGGAGCGTTCGGCATGCCGGAGGTGTATGTGCTGACCGCGGCGGTATTGATGTTGAGCAGCGAGTTGAGGTCGACGATGCGCAAGGCCATGACGTACTTACGGCCGCCGAGGGTCCTGACGGAGGTAGGCGTCCACTGCCACCGGCTGTCCTCGATGCCGTCGCCGTCGGCGTCGACGCCGCGCAACTGGTAACCGCTCAGGGCTTTGAGCAGGCCGCTGCGGTGATCCGTGGAGAGCGTCAGGTCGGTGTCGGATTTTGAAAAGACGCCGATCTCAGACCTCTCAAATTTGATGGGCTGTTCGACCGGGCGGTCGCCGCCGGGCCTGAGCGGGTCGGGGATTTCCAGCCAGATCCCGGTGAGGTTGGTCAGATGAAGCCAGTGGTAGATTTCGCCATCATCTTTGACGGGGAAGGTGGAGGCGAGCCAGCGGTCGTCCTGCGGTGCGTCACCGCTGTCGTAGCCGCTGACCGGGACGGTGCGGCGCGTACCGCCGGAGCCCATGTACTCGGAGGTTGCCGTGGTTGTCTCGTCGAAGTCGGTCCAAGGGTAGTCGTAGAGCAGGAATCCGCCTTCGAGGTTTTTTTCGACATCGAGTTCGACCTGGGTGTTGACCTCGTCGAGGATGCCGTTGATGACCATGTTGATGTAGCTGCGTTCGTAGAGGTTTGTCGCGAACTGATCGGTGCGTACGCGCTGCAGGTAAGCGATCCCGATGAGCGCGATGATGACCAGCACGGTGACGCAGAGGATCAGCAAAGAGCCCTGCTGGTGCGTATGGCGCGAGCGGTAGCGCGCGAGATTGGATTGCCGAGTGCTATGGGCGTTTTCTAACATCATTCGCCTCCTTGCCCTGTGGCAGGTGGTACGGTTGATCGATCGAGTTTACGGCATTGTCGGTATATTCTGGTAGTTGACGGGGAGGATGGTCTCGTACCAGACGCCGGGCTCGGTTTGTGGTTCGGTCAGTTGCAGCCAGGTATTGGGGTCTTCGGTGAGTTGTCTACCCTCGAAGTCTCCACGCCGATCGTGCAAGCGGTAGCGGATGCGCAACATCCAGGGCCATTGGGTGAAGTCGCCTGCGATCGCCGGACTTCCGGTTGGTTTGTGTGTCCAGACGAAAGCGGCTTGAGCGCTTGTAGAAGAATTTTGCCTAGGCGAGAACATGCCGTTAGTGATGGTCTGGGGTACTAACGGGGCGTACTCGTCGGGATCGGTGCCGCTGGAGGGCGTGGGATAAGTACGTGGGCGGTCTTCATTGAAGGCTGCATCCGGCCCGGCACTGTTCCAATTCGTGAAGCCGGTTATTGGAGCGGCGTACCACTTGATGCGGCCGTCGGCGTCGCGGTCCAGTTCGCCGTCGGCACCCGTGTTCGCCACGGTCGGGACGCCTGTGAACCAACCTTGGGTCAGGTCGCCGGCGAATTCGACGATGAAGTCGCTGACGCCGCCCATGAAGTAGGTGTGCGAAGGGGAATAGTCCCACGCGTTCATGTGGCCGCCGTTTTTGTAATCCCGGGGTTTGGAGGCGGTCATTAACGGCAATTGGGTGAACATCATCGACAAGACGCTGCTCTGATAGACTGCCAACGAAGGACGAGCATCGAGTCCTGCTGTTGGGTATGCTGCGGTTCCGTTGATCAACTCATCCAGCGTAATGTTTGCGACATCAGCCACACCGTCTGCCAGACGTGGTGAATTGTTGGCTTGTGAAACGGGAGCAGCAGCTATCGGATGAAAATTCTCGCTGCCGACGTATGGACCATAAGGGAAGTAGGGTGGGGCTGGATTTTTATTGCTATCGGTGAGAAACAGTGCGTGTCGCCCAAGAATCCAGTCCTGAGCAAGGATATTCGGGTTGTTCGGGCCGGCGGTATTACCGAGTTCGAGTTCCTGATAGTCGCTATTGCTCAGGTCGCAGGGGTTGTCGGTATCGCGAAGTTGCAGGACGTGGCCGTACCACATGCGGACGTATTCCGCGTTCTCGGAGTCGCGCTGGTCGCCGGCGAAGCTGTATTGGGAAGAAGGGGCGAGAGCGGGAAGGCGCTTATTACCGGCATCGAGGTCGGAATTTTGGTCATATACAAACATCAGTTGATCGCTACGGATGAAGCGTGTTTCGCCGCGTATTCCATCTTCGAAGGTAAGGGGGGCCTGAACGACGCGCTGGACGATAGCGAGGAAGCCGCGGGGCTCCACTCCCTTGCGTCCTGCGGGGCCGACCATCCGGCTCTGCCAAGATACGGATTTAGTCGGATCGCCGTTGACGTTCAGTTCGGTTTCGTAGGCGAGTTGCTCGTCGACGGTGCGTGACTTTTGCAGCAGTTCGCTGGCCTGTGTGCCGCGGGCGACGGTTTGGGTGACGCTGTTAAAGAGCTGGTTGACGACGAGGACGACGAAGGTGGTGATCGCCAGTGCAACCATCATTTCGATGAGCGTGATACCAAGCCGGCGTTGTCGGCGGTAGGCGGTTCGAGATATGTGGATTCGCTTGGTCATGGTCAGTTATCACTGAACGCTGATGTTGATACCGTCTTCGATCCAGACGACGGGTGATCGGCTTTCGCGTTTGATTGGGTAGGGGGGGCCGTTGCGTTCGATCGAGACGCCGAAGTAGATCGAGCTGGGGTTGCCGACGTTGTCGGTGTCGACGGTGATGCTGTTTTCCTTAGCAAGGACGACGTGGTGGACGATGCCGTTGTCGGCGAGGATGATGTCGCCGGGCTGGATGTAGTCGGGCAGGCCGTCGTTATCGACATCGTTGTCGACATCGCCGCCGGCGTTGGGGTCATTAAACAGGCCTTTGGTGTTGTTAAAGGTAATGACGTTGCCTTTGGTGCTGGCGAGCGTGTAGCTTTGGCGAATCTCAGGGGGCAGGTCGGTGCCGTCACGGTGCATGACGATGAGCGTGACGCTCCACTGCGGGTCGTTGAGATTGGCGAGCTTGATCAGCGGGTACCAGTAGTAATCTCGTCGGTCGAATTGTCGGATCGTCTTGGGGTAGCTGCGTGTATCGAGATTGAACAGGCCGTGGAAGTCGGCGGGCGCGTTGAGTGTGAGGCCGTCGGAGGCGTCGCGTTCGGCGAGCGCGGTGTAGAAGTTGGGCGGGTCCAGATCGTACCTCTCGGGCAGGTCGATCATGGGGAAGACGGGGGTGGGGTTGATGGCGGAGGTCATGTAACTGATGGCGCCGGTGTCGGTCATAAACGGCGCGAGGGTGCCGGTGCTGGCGGAGGGGGTGAGTGGGTTATGGGTGTAGGTCATTTCGCCGTAGGTTTTGCCGGCGTTGGCGCCGGAGCCTTGCGTCCTGACGGCGGCGAGTACGGTAGCGCGGGCGTTTTTGCCGATGCGTCGGCCGTCGACTTCGCGGACGGTGTCGCGTTGGATGGCGATGGCGGTGGGGAAGATGGCGGCGACGGCGACGAGGCCGACGGTGAAGATGCCCAGCGCGACCAGGACTTCCATGAGGCTGAAGCCTGCACTTCGGGCGTGTCGTGCGCGTGGGTGGACCGTCGTCCGTGCCCGCGTTTGGCAAACGTGGGCCTCTTTATTGAGACTGTCGTGATGTAAGTTTGCGCGTTTCATGATTATTCATCGCGGTTACGAATCATGGTGCCTGTCTGCTTGCTGAAGAGGATCATTTCGCCGTGCTCCTGCATCCACTCCCAGCGAGCGTCGTTGTTGGGTTTGCTCATTTCGTACCAGGGAGGTGCGGCGTAGAGTGGGTCTCTTTCACCGCCGTCCCAACGGTCGTTGGCTTCCTGGAACTCATCGCGGGAGTAGACGTAGACGCCGACGACGGCTTCGAGGATGTCGAAGGGCAGTTCGTATTTTTCGGCCCTGACATTCCAGTGGTTTGCATCGAATTCGCCGGAGTTGGGGTTGTACTCGTCGGGGTTGTAGTCGCCACCGGGATGTACAGCGGAATTGACGGTGCCGCGGAATGAACCGGTGCCCCGAAGGGTGATGCCGCTGGCGTAGTTGCCGTCGTAATAGACGAACTGGTAGTGGTTGATATGTCCGTTGGCGTTATCCCACCCGGTGGAGACGAGGTACCCGTTCTGGTTATACCAGACGGCGAAGGGCGGGGGCAGGAGCAGGGGGTACTGGTCGAAGCCTGACTTTTCAAGAACGCCGCTCTCGCCGCTGACGCGGTTGATGCCTGCGACGCCGGTGTCTGCCGGCAGCAGGAGGTAGTCGATCGACAGGTCCCTGAAGCCGTTGAGCTCTCGAACGGGCAGGCTTGTCGCGGAGGCGGCTTGTTCGTCGTCGATCTGCGGGCCGTGTAATTCGAGCGAAAAATACCCCGTGACAAAGTCGGAGGAATTGGCGAATTCGTTGTTGGTGGTGAGCCTGATTTCACCGGCAGGGGTGAAGATGGCGGCTGCGCCGCTGTAGATACCGAGCTGGTCGCCGAGGGTAGCGGTGTCGGCGGGGTTGTTGGGGACCAGGTCGTTGGTGAAGTTTTTGGACGGATCGCTGGCGAACCTTCGGATGGAGGGGATGGCCACCGTGATGGTGTTGATCCCGGTGCTGGCATCGGTGTCACGTCGCATGGCGCCGATCATGGGGAAGGAGATCGCCAGCACGATCGCCGCGATCGAGACAACCACGAGCATCTCGACGAGGCTGAAACCGCTTCGGTTTGTGCTGTTGGCAGACTTCATATCGGTTTAGTTCCCACGAGTGGCGGTGGAGCGGTCCAGGTCGAAGCTGTACAGGTTGTCCAGCGAATCCTTGTAGGCGTCGGTTTCCATGAAGTCTCTCCAATCTTTCCAGTCGTTGGCGCTGGAGAACTCGCTTTGTTTACGGGCCAGGCCCCACTTCTGATCGGCGCCGGCGGAGGCGAAGAAGGGGTTGGCGTGCTCGGGCAGGAAGTCGTCGTCGGTTTCCTTGTCGCTGTGGCTGACGTCGTTGGCGTAGGCGACGGGGTTGCCCCAGGGATCGACCACCTCCATGAAGCCGTCGTTATCGGCATCATCGAACGAAGATCCGAGTGAGGGCAGTTTGTCGCGGATCTGCGGCAACTGGTTGGCGGCCCAGATAAAACGTTCGATATAGAGGTTGGCCTGCTCCATGTAGTAGAAGTTGGTCTCGCCGTTGTCGTAGTTGGTGTTCAACTCGGTCTCGTCGTTGTCGTAGCTGCCGTTGATTGGGCCGGTGTTGCCTTCCTCACCGGGGGCGTTCTTGGCCCAGCCGCCGCCACCCCATTTGAGGATGTGGTCGTTGATGTGGAAGACGGGGTTGCGTGTCTTCACTTCGTACTGCCCGGATTGGCCCATGAGGTTGGCGAGCAGCGCGCGGGCCTGGCTCTCTTTAGAGCTGGTCTTCATCATGCTCACGCCGCCGATCAGCAGACCGGCGAGGACGGAGACGATAGCGATGACGACCAGCAGTTCCAGCAGCGAGAAGCCGGTTGCGTTAGGCCTGTTTATTGTTCTGAGGTTTGTCATGTTCAATACCTCGATGATTCAAAAACGGTGGCCCCAGGGGAGACCCGCTGGGGCAACACCGCGGGAGGGACGGGTTTACATCACGGCCTGCATCAGCTTGACCAGCGGCAGGAACAGCGACACGACGATGAAGCCGACGATGCCGCCGAGCACGACGATCATGATCGGTTCGAGCAGGGACACGAGGCTGGCGACCGCGACGTCGACTTCTTCATCGAAGTTGTCCGCGATCTTCAGGAGCATCTTGTCCAGGTCACCTGTTTCCTCGCCGACGTCGATCATGTTGACGACGATGGTGTCGGTGACTTTCGATTGTCGCAGCGGTTCGGCAAAGCTTTCACCTTGACGGACCGAGTCGTGGACCTTGGTCAGTGCTTTTTCGAAGACGTAGTTGCCGGTGGTTTCGCTGGTGATGCTGATGGCGTCGAGGATGGGGACGCCGGCGGTGATCAGCGTGCCGAGGGTTCGGGTGAACTTGGCGATGGTGGCCTTGGCGGCGAGCGTGCCGACGACCGGCAGCTTCAGCAGCGTCCAGTCGGTGGCGGCCTTACCGGTGTTGGATTTACGTACGAGCTTGAAGATCATGAAGATCGCGATCGGGCTGAGCAGCACCCAGAGGATGCCGGGCAACTGCCCGTCGTACTGACGACCACCCAGCCATTTACTGAAGCCGATGAGGAACAGCGTCAGGGCGGGCATGTCGGTGTCGAAGTCTTCGAAGATGGATTCGAACTTCGGCACGATGAAGTACATGATGCCCAGCACGATGACCGCGGCGACGAAGATCACGACCGCGGGGTAGATCAAGGCGCCGATGATTCGGCGTTTAAGCTTGGCGGCCTTTTCCATGAACTCCGCCAGACGCTGCAAGATCAGGTCCAACACACCACCGACTTCGCCGGCGGCGATCATCTTGGTGTAGAGCTTGTTGAAGGCCTTGGGGTGCTTGGTCATGGCGTCGGAGAGCGTCGAGCCGGAGGCGACGTCTTCGTGGACATTGCCGAGCACGTCCTTGAGCAGGCCGGGCTTCTGCTGTTGTTCGAGGATCTGCAGCGAACGAAGGATCGGCAGGCCGGCGTCCTGCAGCGTGGAGAGCTGGCGTGTGAAGGTGGTCAGTTGTTTGCCTGACACGCCGCCGATGTTGATGCTGATGCCGCCGCTTTTTTTCTTGCCGGCTTTAGCACCACCGCTGCTGCCCCGGGACTTCTTGACCTTCTGCTCGCGCACGGAGGTGGGGAAGTATCCCTGGCTGCGGATGCGTTGGATCGCCTCGTCACTGGTCGCTGCCGTGATCGTGCCTTTTTGCGGCTTGCCGCCGTCGTCTAGTGCCTCGTACTGAAAAGTCGGCATGGCAGACTCCTTTTTTCCCGTCCCTTGCTAATCCGTCCGGTCCCGCGCCCGGCGGCGCGGTGTAGACGGACGGTGTGTGGGATCATTCTTCCACCAACGTCTCGCGGACAACTTCCTCGATCGTGGTGATACCGTCATACAAAGCCATCAGGCCTGATTGTCGCAGTGTCCGCAGGCCGCGCTTCTTGGCTTCGGCACGCAGCGCCTGGGTCGATGCGTTCTGCATGATCATTTCGCGGATCTCGTCGTCGAACACCATGATTTCAAACAGGCCGACCCGGCCTTTGTAGCCGGAGTGGTTGCAATAGTCACAGCCCCGGCCCCGGTAGAGCTGACGCCCGTCGAGGTCTTCCGGGAGCAGTTGAAGCTGCATCAGTTCCTCTTCAGACGGATCGTAAGGCTCTTTGCAGCGAGAGCAGATCGTGCGCACCAGACGCTGGGCGGCGATGCCTTCGACGGTCGCGGTCAGGAGGAACGGCTCGAGGCCGAGGTCCAACAAACGGGCGATCGAGCTGGGGGCGTCGTTGGTGTGCAGCGTGGTGAACACGAGGTGGCCCGTGAGCGACGCCTGCACAGCGATCTGCGCGGTTTCAAGGTCACGGGTTTCGCCGACGAGGATGATGTCGGGGTCCTGACGCAGGAAGCTACGCAGGGCGGCGGCAAAGGTAAGGCCGACTTCCGCACGGACCTGGATCTGGACGAGGCCGTCGATGTCGTATTCGACGGGGTCTTCGACGGTGAGGATTTTTTCAGTAGGGGTGTTCAGTTCGTTGAGCGCGGCGTAAAGGGTCGTTGTTTTACCCGAGCCGGTGGGGCCGGTGACGACGACGATGCCGTTGGGCTTGTGGATCAGTTGGCGGAAGGTTTCCAGGTCGTCGCCACGCATGCCGATGCGGTCGAGGTCCAACTGGACGTTGCCGCGGTCGAGGATACGCATAACGACCGACTCACCGAACATGGTCGGCAACACGGCGACACGCAGGTCGACGGGGTTGTTGTTGACGATCAGTTCGATACGGCCGTCCTGCGGGAGCCGGCGTTCGGCGATGTCGAGGTTGGACATAACCTTCACGCGGCTGACGATGGGCATCGCCAGGTGCTTGGGCGGGGGGATCATCTCGTAGAGCACGCCGTCGATGCGGTAGCGCATCTTGAACTCGTCTTCGAACGGCTCAAAGTGGATGTCCGAGGCCTTGTCCTTGATGGCCTGGAGCAGCACGAGGTTGAGCAGGCGCTTGACGCGGTTGTCGTCGGCCAACTCGATCTGCTCTTCAAGGTCGATCGATTCGCCGCGGTCGGCCAGGGCCTCGAAGTCTTCGTCATCGGTCAGCGAGCTGATGATGTCGAGGACGGATTCCTCATCGTCGCCGTAGTGCGTCTGCAACAGTTTTTCGAGTTGCTCGGCGGGGGCGACGACGGCCCGGACGTTGAAGCCCATGAGTAGCCGCAGGTCGTCCAGTGCGCGGAAGTTGTCCGCCGTCTTCATGGCGACGACCAGCTCGTGCCTGTCCTTGTCGTAGCTCAGGGGCAGGATCTGGTAGGACATCGCCATCTCGGACGGGATGATCCTGATGATCTCTTCGGAAAGGTCAAAGTCGCCGAGGTCGACGGTCTCCATGCCGGCCTGGGCGGCGAGGGCGAGGTTGACGTCGTCATGGGTGACGTAGCCCAGTTCGACCAGCAGCTGGCCGATCGGGGCCCGGTTTTGTTCCTGGAGGGCGAGGGCCTCGTTGACCTGGTCACGGGTAACCTTACCCATCTTAGTCAGGATTCGACCGAGCTTTCGGCCGCGTAGTTCATTAAGCTCGTTCTTGCGTTCAGCCATTGTTTTGTGCCCTGACACTCAGTTCCATGTTTGGACGGGTTATCCGTTTTTGATGCGGGTCTAATCCGCGTTCATGTTCGGCGGCAAAGACATCACGCCAAGGAAGTCCGTTGGCTGGGTCTTGCCTTTAATCCAAAATCCCGTTGTCCAATATCCAAGTGCCTTTCTTGCGGAGCCTATATTCAAGGCTCTTGACACTGCATCATTCAGAAGCCCCTGATGAAAAGTCACGTTGCGTGGCTGTGATCTTCTGAATGCCTCAGTTCCCCCGTCTATCTAACACTATATCGTTCGATAAGGTGTATTCAAGCGTTAAAGGCGGTAACTTGGAAAAAGACACCGGGAATTAGATAAACATTTTAATTGTGTGATACCTGTTAGATTGCTCTCTTAATCGTTGTTATTACAGTGTTTTAGCATTAAAAAGCGGGGGGTGCTGCTTGTTGTGTGTTACTTCAGATACAAAAAGCAGCAATTCGCCAATGTTAATGCTTGAATCTTGTTTGTAAGGTCTATTTACCAGCCTTGGCATCGCCGCCCTTAACGTCTACATCCTCCTCATCCAGCTCGGCGCGGCCAATGGATTGACCGGCACGTTTGACCTTCTCGATCATAGCCGGCTGGCTTCGGCACTTGTCGATCATGTCCTCGACGCTGATCCAGCCGCGGCTATAGAGGTCCCAGAGGTGGTCGTCGAGCAACTGCATGCCGAACTTTTTACCGGTCTGGATGGCCGAGTCGATTCGGAAGGTCTTGTTCTCACGGATGAGGTTGGAGATGGCGGGGGTGACAACGAGGAACTCGTAGGCCGCGACCATGCCCTTCTTGTCGATACGCTTGAGCAACTGCTGGGAGAGCACGGCCATGAGGCTGGTCGCGAGCTGGACACGGACCTGGGCCTGCTGGTTGGTGGGGAAGGCGTCGATGACACGGTTGATGGTGCCGCCGGCGGAGTTGGTGTGCAGGGTGCCGAACACGAGGTGGCCGGTTTCGGCGGCGCGGATGGCGGCCTCGATGGTCTCAAGGTCACGCAATTCACCGACGAGGATGACGTCCGGGTCCTGACGCAGAGCACGACGCAGGGCCTCGGCGAAGCTGGGGCAGTCGTTGCCGACCTCGCGTTGGTTGATGATGCTCTTGTTGTGGTTCTGGTAATACTCGATCGGGTCTTCGACGGTGATGATGTGTCGGTCGAGGGTGAGGTTGATGTCGTTGATCATGGCCGCGAGGGTGGTCGTTTTACCCGAGCCGGTGGGCCCGGTGACCAGGAACAGGCCCTGCGGTCGGCGGATCAGGTCTTTGACGATCATGGGCAGGCCGATGACGTCGAGGGGAAGTAGTTCATTGGGGATCTGTCGCAAGACCAGTGCGACGTTGCCCTTCTGCTTGAAGACCGAGACACGGAAACGGGCGGCGTCGCCGTAAGCGAAACCGAAGTCGCAACCGCCTTCTTCCTGAAGCTCGTTCTGTCCACGTTCGGGCGTGATGGACTTCATCAGCGCGACGGTGTCGGCGGGCTCGAGGACCTTGGTATTCAACTCGACAAGCCGGCCGCGGATACGCAGGGTGGGCTTTTTGCCGACGGTCAGGTGCAAGTCGCTGGCGTCCTGCTTGACGACGGTATCGAGCAGTCGGTCGATATGGATCGTTGAGGGCGGGCGTTTGCCTTCGGATGAGCTTGAAGAACTCAAGTGTGTACTCCTGTTATGCCGCGACCCAAATCATGCGTGAGAAGCGGCGTGTGTTCATATCTTCTGCGGCGTGCAGCTTCGAGGCTGACACGTGGTTTATGCGACCATGGAACCGTCGTCCATGCCTTCTTCATCCAACTCGACGGTGCCGCCGACCTGTGCGACGCGTGCGACTTCATCAAGCGTGGTTTTGCCTTCAAGGATCTTGAGCCGGCCGTCGCCGATAAGGTTACGCATGCCGGAGGCGATGGCGGCCTGTCGAATCTTGCTGACGGCGGCGCGGTTGAATGCCAGCTCGCGCAGCTCAGAATTCATAATCATCAGTTCGTAGATGCCGCGTCGTCCTCGGTAACCCGATCCGCCGCAACGGGTGCAGCCGACGGGTTTGTAGATCGTTTGTCCGTCCAGGTCACCCTTCTTGAAACCGCAAAGGTGGATCAGCCGCGGGTTGGGATTTTCTTCCGGCTCCTTGCAGTGATCGCAGAGGATACGCACCAGTCGCTGGGCGAGAACCGCCTGGATCGAGCTGGCGACAAGGAAGGGCTTGAGGCCCATGTCGACCAGACGTGTAATCGCGGAAGGTGCGTCGTTGGTGTGTAGCGTGGAGAAGACCATGTGGCCTGTCAGGGCGGCCTGGATCGCGACTTCACCGACCGCACGGTCACGGATTTCACCGACGAGGATGATGTTGGGCGCCTGACGCAGCATGGCGCGGAGGATCCTGTCGAAGGTCAGGCCGATGTGCTCGTTGACCTGGCACTGGTTGATGCCTTTGAAGTTGTATTCGATCGGGTCCTCGGCGGTGATGATCTTGATGTCCGGGCGGTTGAGTTCGGACAGGGCCGAGTAGAGGGTGGTTGTTTTACCCGAGCCGGTGGGGCCGGTGACGAGGAAGATGCCGTTGGGCCTGGAGATGATTTTCTTGAACGTCTCGAGCGTATCCTCCTGCATGCCGAGGTTGGCAAGGCCGAGTTTGGCGGCGTCGGGGCGCAAGATACGCAGGACGACGGATTCGCCGTGGTAGGCGGGGCAGGCGGAGACACGGAAGTCGATGATTTCGCCGCCGATTTTCATCTTGATACGGCCATCCTGCGGGATGCGTTTTTCTTCGATCTTCATCCCGGACATGATCTTCAGACGCGCGATGACGGATTGCTGCGTGCGTTTGGGGATCACGTCTTTTTCGACGCAGACGCCGTCAATGCGGTAGCGCAGGCGGACACGGTTTTCAAAGGGCTCGATGTGGATGTCGCTGGCACGTGTGACGACGGCTTCCTTGATGATTTCGGCGACCAGTCGGACGATCGGGGCGGACTGGGCATCTTTCGATTCGTCACCGGTCGGCTCGGCCTCTTCTTCGCCGGCCATGTGCACGTCCAGTGACGCGCCGGCGTCGATCGAGGCGTCCATCGTCATGCGGCGGACTTCTTCGTCGATCGAGGCTTGTGTTTCGGAGAGGAAGCTTTCGATGTATTCGCGGATCTTGTCTTTGGCGCCGAGTGCAAGCTCGAGTTCGCCACCGAGGCGGAAGCGCAGGTCGTCGATGACGGCCAGGTCCATCGGGTCGTGGACCAGGACTTTCAGCCTGTTGCCGTCCTTACCCAGCGGCAGGACGGTGTACTTTTTGATCAGGTCGGTGGGGATCAGTTCGAGGTTGTCTTTGGAGACGACGTCGGGTTGATCGAGGTCGACAAACTCCATGCCGAACTGAGACGCCAGCGCCTTGGCGACGTCGTTCTGCTGGGCGTAACCGAGGTCGACCAGGACTTCGCCGATGCGTTTGCGTGAACCTTGAGAGAGCTTCAGCGCTTCTTCGAGCTTCTCATCATCAATCATTCCCCAGCGTTTGAGGATTTCACCGAGTTGACGTCTTTTTCGGGCCATCCGTTCCTCGTGTTGATCCACCGGATCGGGAGCCGGTGGTGTGGGGTAGGGTAAATAGTGCGGGATGGTAAATTATGAAGGCAATTCACGCGGCTGGCAAATCTTGCGCTTTGATTTACCAACGCCGGCTTGCCGATCATTGTCATGTCGATGGATCAGCACGCAGCATCCGGTCCCGATCCGATCGGCACCTATAACAAGCCTCATGTCATCTGCTTGTGTGAATACATTAGAGTATAGCGCCTCGATCCGCACCGGCCCAGCGTGCATTAGTGATATGCTGTCCGGGTTGTGAAATTGGGCAATAGAACCGTTTGACGCCTGCTTCGGTTTGGAGATGACAGGATGAGTGAGAAGTCGGTTCCCAGCATCGGCCTGATGGGCGCGCCCGGTGCGGGTAAGAGCTTGGTTGCACGGCAGATGGCGTCTTTAGGATGCATGGTCATCGATTCCGATGCGTTGGCGAAGCAGGCCCTGGACGAGCCGGAGGTCGTGGACCAGCTTGTGAAGCGGTGGGGAGAGGGGATTTTGACGGATCAAGGGCGTGTGGATCGCTCCGTGCTGGCGGATCTGGTGTTTGCCGACCCGGATCGGCGTAAACAACTGGAGGGGATTATCCATCCACGGGTCCATGCGGGACGGGCGGTACTGCGGAAACAGGCCCTGGAGGACCCGAAAGTCTTGGCAATCGTGGAAGATAGCCCCTTGTTATTGGAATCGGGAATCGATCGGGACTGTGATGCGTTAGTCTTTGTAGACGCCCCCCGGGCTTTGCGCCTTCAGCGGGTAACCCGGGATCGTGGCTGGGACGCTTTGGAGTTATCACGGCGTGAGAAAAGCCAGATGCCGCTTGACATTAAACGCGAACGTGCCGATTATGTAATCAGCAACGACGCGAGTGAGGCCCACTGCCTGGAACAAACCCGCGAAGTGCTTTCCCGGATTACTCACTGACCACTGGTCGGCTTCGATGAGGATAGGGCCTTGGCCGGTCGTCTTTGGATTCCTGCTTTTTAGCACGTGAATACTCCCCCGTTTTCCAATTTACTTAAGTTATTCGGATAACCCTTTGTACGCAGGAGCTGCGTTAAATCAGTACTCTTCGGATCAAGCGATCCAGCATGTCCTTGTGGATATGAGTCCAACCCCGCCGACCGACTTCAACCCGGTCGCATCCACCCGTTTATCAGTGAAGGATTGACCCTCCCATGGCAGCGGAAGAAAACGTTAAGTCCAAGCCAAAGAAGAAGCGCACGACGAAGAAGACCAAGACGACGAAGGTGAAGAAAACCGAAGCCGTCGATGAGTCCGTGGAGCAGGAACAGGCGGCGGAAGCTGCTGAAAAGCCCGCCAAGGCTGACAATGCCGGTAAGGGCGAAAAACAAAACAACGACCCGGCGCCCAAGCCGCATCGCAAGCCCCAGACCGACGAGCAGCTCGACGCCGAGACGCAGCGTCGTTACGAGCAGGCCAAGAAGAGCGACGTCACCGTCCACACGCTCCAGGCGATGGAACTGGATGACTTGCTAAAGGTCGCCAAGGAAGAGGGCATCGAAGACGCGGCCACCATGCCCCGCCATGACCTGACGTTCAAGATCCTCGAGGTCAAGACGCAGAAGCAGGGCCTGATGTATGGCGACGGCGTGCTGGAAATCCTGCCTGACGGGTTCGGGTTTTTACGTAGCCCGGAATATTCCTACCTCGCCTGCCCGGATGATATTTATGTCTCGCCTTCGCAGATCCGTCGCTTCGGCTTGAAGCCCGGGCACGTGGTGCAGGGCTCGATCCGTCCGCCGAAGGAAAGCGAAAAGTACTTTGCGCTGTTGCGCGTGGACGCGGTGAACGGCCACCCGCCGGATCATCTGAACGATATCAAGAACTACGAAGACCTCACACCGCTGCATCCGTACGAACGGCTGATCCTCGAGACGACGCCGGACAACATCGAGATGCGGATCGTGGACCTGGTCACACCGATCGGCCGCGGCCAGCGTGGCCTGATCGTGGCACCGCCGCGTACCGGTAAGACGGTGCTCCTGCAGAAGATGGCTAACTCGATCATCGTCAACAGCCCGGAGACGAAGGTCATCGTGCTTTTGATCGACGAACGGCCTGAGGAAGTGACGGACTTCAAGAACAACACACCGAAAGATGTGGAAGTGATCGCCTCGACGTTCGACGAGCAGAGCCACCGCCACGTGCAGGTCTGCGAGATGGTTATCGAGAAGGCGCGTCGTTTCGTCGAGTTCGGCCAGCATGTCGTGATCCTGATGGACTCGATCACGCGTATGGCCCGTGCGTACAACGCCGAGATGCCGCACTCCGGCAAGATCCTGACCGGCGGTCTGGACTCCAACGCCTTGCAGCGGCCCAAGAAGTTCTTCGGCTCGGCCCGCGCGATCGAGAACGGCGGTTCGCTGACCATCCTCGCCACCGCCCTGGTCGATACCGGCTCGAAGATGGACGACATCATCTTCGAGGAGTTCAAGGGCACGGGTAACTCCGAGCTCCACCTGGACCGCCGGCTGGTTGAAAAGCGTACCTACCCCGCGATCGACATCGCCGCCAGCGGCACGCGCCGTGAGGAACTGCTGATGGACACCCAGGAGCTGAAGCTGATCTACCGCCTGCGCAAGGTGCTTGCGGACATGAACGTCGTCGAGGCGATGGAACTGCTCAAGAGCCGGCTCGAAAAGGTGAAGACCAACGCCGAGTTCCTGCTGACGATGAGTCTGGATTAATCTCCCAATAAAACGCGCCTTGTGAACCTAAAGCCCGGGGATGGCCATCCCCGGGCTTTACAGGAATAGTGACCGCCGTGTTTTTCGCGGCGGTTTTTTATTGGGTATCGGGATTCTCATATCAGCGATTGCCGTGACGGCAATCCTCGCGCATGGGACAGGCTGTTGTTATATCCTGATGATTGCATGGGGCCCGATCCGGGCCTGTTCAATAAGAACCTTGAAGGAGGTTTCAGATGGGTTGGATAATCGCACTGGTGGTAGTGGGCGTCATCGCGCTGGCGTTGATCGGCTGGGTGATCGGGATCTACAACAAGCTCGTTTTATTACAAGGCCGCTTCAAGAACGCCTTTGCGCAGATCGATGTGCAGCTTAAGCGGCGGTACGACCTGATCCCGAACCTCGTCGAGACGGCCAAGGGGTACATGAAGTATGAGAGCGAAACGCTCGAAGCGGTGATCGCGGCGCGTAACCAAGCGGCGGGGGCTGCAAAGGCGGCGGCTGCTAATCCTGCTGACGCTTCAGCGATGAAAGGGCTGATCGGGGCTGAGGGCGCGCTGACCGGCGCGATGGGTCGGCTTTTTGCGGTAATGGAAGCCTACCCGGACCTTAAGGCCAATCAGAACATGATGCAGGTCAGCGAGGAACTGACATCGACGGAAAACAAGATTGCCTTTGCACGACAGGCTTATAACGATGCTGTGACCACTTATAACGTCTACATCGTAACTTTCCCACCCGTGATCTTTGCGGGGATGTTTGGTTTCACAGGTGCAGAGTTACTCGAGATCGAAGCGCCGCAGGAGCGTGAGGCGGTGAAGGTTTCGTTTACGTGATGTGGAACCAGTGAGTTTGTACGTCTCATGTTTTGGTTCGCGCAAGCCGGCGGCTTGCGGCTGGTTGGTCTTTTCAATTAATTGAGTTCTAGTGCTATGGCGATGGACTTTTTCGAGCACCAGGAGCAGGCGAGGCGCAAGACCGGGCGGCTGGTGCTGATGTTTATCGCGGCGGTGATCGGGATCATCGCCATGGTGTACCTGGTGGTGGCTATCGCGTACTTGTATCTCAACGGCCAGCCATCTCATGCTCAAGGCGGTGGGCCGACGCTTTGGAATCCCGTGCTGCTACTGGTTGTCGGTACGGCGGTGATTGTCATCGTGTCGATGAGTTCGTTCGTGAAGATCAGCCAATTGTCGGCGGGCGGCCGGGTGGTGGCGGAATCCTTGAACGGTCGGCTGCTGGATGGCGGCACGAACGATCCGGATGAACGCAAACTGCTGAACGTCGTGGAGGAGATGGCGATCGCGTCGGGCGTGCCCGTGCCTGATGTGTACGTCATGGACCGGGAGCAGGGGATCAACGCCTTTGCTGCGGGTTTCAGCAAAGACGACGCGGTGATCGGCGTGACGCGCGGGTGCATGCAACTGCTTAACCGAGATGAACTGCAGGGCGTGATCGCGCACGAGTTCAGCCACATCCTCAACGGCGACATGCGGCTGAACATCCGGCTGATCGGTGTGCTGTTCGGCATCCTCGTCATCGGGTTGATCGGGCGGATGGTCCTGTCGAATATGTACTACGCCGGCGGCGGTCGATCGCGGTCAAGCAGCAAGGATAACGGCAGCGCGGCGCTGGCGATCCTGGGCGTTGCGCTGGCGCTGATGGTGATCGGCTTCGTCGGTTACTTCTTCGGCAGCCTGATCAAGGCGGCGGTGTCCCGGCAGCGGGAGTTCCTCGCGGACGCTTCGGCGGTGCAGTTCACACGCTATCCGGACGGGATCGCCGGTGCATTGAAGAAGATCGGCGGATACAGCTATGGCTCGAAGGTGACCGATCCGCACGCCGACGAGGTCAGCCACATGTTCTTCGGGCAGGGCGTGACAAGCTGGATGGGCGGGATGGGCGCGACGCATCCGCCATTGGACCAGCGTATCCGCCGGATCCAGCCGAGTTGGGACGGGCGATACACAGAACCTGAGCCGTCCAAGACAAGTAGTATGGCAAAACCTCGTGATACCCAGGCATCGCGAGAGGCGGTGCGTAAACGGGCGATGGTGGCACTGGCTGCGATGGGTGCGGGTGCTGCGATCGATGTTGCCCAGCACATCGGCAGGCCGACCGAAGCGCATGTCGATCAGGCACGGCAGATCATTGATGACATCCCGGATGGGGTGAAGCAGGCAGCACAGAGTTCGCTCGGAGCGTGTGCGGTGATCTATGGTTTGCTGATCTCACAGGATGAGGCGATCCGGCAGAAGCAGGAAGCGCTGATCCGCGAGTCAGCGGAGCCGACGTCGGTGGCCGAGGCGTTGCGGCTCTACAAGCACGTTCGTGAAATGGAACGCTCGGCGTGGTTGCCGGCGCTCGACCTGGCGATGCCTGCCCTGCATAACCTTTCTGCCAAGCAATATGAGGCATTTAAACGTTGTGTTTTAGGTTTGATCCAGGCGGACGGCCGGATGGACCTGTTTGAATGGATGCTGGGGAAAGTGATGTTGAACCGGCTTGCACCGGTGTTTGAGCCCGGCAAACGACGGCGGGCGAGGGCGAAGTACTATGCGCTTCGGCCTGTCCTGCAGCCGTTGACGGTGTTGATGTCGACGCTGGCGCACTTCGGCAGCAGGGAATATGAATCGGCGCAAAAAGCATATGAGACGGGGATGCGCTACCTGCCGTTTGAGCCGAAGCCCGCGATGCTGGATGCTGAGGCTTGCGGGTTGCACGAACTGGACGGGGCGCTGGAGCAGTTAAAGCTGATCGGGCCTCGCGAGATGCGTGCGGTGATCAACGCGTGTGCGGCTTGCATCAAGAGCGATCGTGAAGTGACGATAAGTGAAGCCGAGTTATTCCGGGCGGTCTGCGACAGTCTGGGCTGCCCGATGCCGCCGATCGTGGTGGGGCAGGTGTGACAATATTGCGGTGTTGTGCGATTGTTTGCCCGGTAGGGGGGGCGAGCGTCCGTTGCCATGTTGATCGGAATGGGGTACAAATTCCGATAATTCCCGGGTGCAGATGCACGGAAGCTAACAAGGAATCAGGGGATTCACCATGAAAAAATCAACCACATTGTTCACGATCGCGTGTTTTGGCGCGACGATTGGGTGTCAGAAGCCTGCGAAACAGGAGCTTGCCGCGGTCCCGCCGCCGGCCGAGCCCGTGCAGGTCCAGCAGTACGAGCCGGCGCCGGTCCAGTTTGAACCCGTTCAGCCGGCCGCTCAACAGGGAGCGTACATCGCACCCGCCCCGACGGTCGCGCCGATGCCCGTGGGCCAGACGATGTACACCGTCAAGAAGGGCGACAGCTTGTGGAAGATCGCCGAACGACACTACGGCAACGGCCAACGCTGGCCCGACATCGTCGCCGCCAACCCCGGCCTCGTGCCCGAAAGAATGCCCATCGGCAAGACCATCGTCCTGCCCTGATCGGGTATCCCAACTCATTAAAACCAACTAAAGCGGATCCACTTCGCGTGGGCTCGCTTTTTGTTTGGATTGAAGCGCCTCGCTTAGTTACCGTGAATCCCACACTTCCGCATGGTGCTGCCCGATGACTTCAACGCCCGAGTGGGCTTTATTCCGGTTAAAGACATCTAATATAAGGCCACCTCTAATAATCCCCACTTCGTTACGACGTGAATCTTGCGTGTGTTACGCAGAGACTCACGCGTGTATTTTGCATCGGTAACATCGCGGACCGCATCCGCTTCAGGTCTCGTTACCCCGTTGGGCGTGGGTTTTCAGCCCGCGACCAGCTTCGCGTAACGCTCCAGGTTGTACACCAGGTTCCGCAACCCGATTGCCACGTGAGCCCGCGCCAGGCCAATGCACCGGATCAGCTTGCCGCCCAGCTTCTGCGCCTGCCGGCCGAACACATGCTCCACACGCGCACGCACCTTCGACTTGATCTTGTTCGACGCGCGGTCACGCTCGGTCAGCGGCGCATCACGGCAGCCCTTGCGGTTGATCCGCACGCGGTAGCCTTGCTGTTCCAAACGTTCGCGGATCGCCTCGCTGTGGTACGCGCCGTGGGCATAAATATCTTTGTTCGTGTTGTCTTCATCCAATAGCCCGTCGATCATCCGGTTGTCATGGATCGCCGCGTCGCTGACCGCGAACGCGCGGATCAGCTTGTGTTTGACATCCACGTTCACGTGGTTCTTGTAACCGAAGAACCGCTCGCCGTGCCGCGTCGTCCACTTGGCATCGGTGTCTTTTTGCCTGTGTTTACAGGGGTTTTGCACAAACGACACCGGGATGCAGCCGTCCTTGATCGTCTGGTTATCATCCCGGCTGTTGCGTTGACGCGGCACCGGCACGATGCTCCCCTTGCTCGCCGCGAAGCCCGAGGACGTCAGGTCGTCGTTGAATTGTTTGAACAACACCGCAACCAGCCCCAGGCCCTTGAGCCGTTCGCGGAACAGCCACAACGTCTTCTCGTCCGGCACCGCGTCGCCGGGGCCCAACCCTAAAAACGCCATGAACGATACCCGGTCACGCACCTGGTACTCCACCTGCGCATCCGAAAGGTTGTACAGCGACTGAAGCACGAGCATCTTGAACATCAACACCACATCGTAAGGCCGCCGACCCGCCTCGCTCTTGCGCGCCCTTTGATGCACACGCTCAAGCGTCGGCCGAAACGCCTCGAAGTCCACCGCCTCTTCCAACGCCCGCAGCGGGTTGCCGTGCGCATCCAGCTGTTGCTTGCGTTGCTGAAAATCAAAAAAACCAGCCTGCGACATCGACGAATCCTTTCATTCACATAACATGACATCGACCCGACCGCCATGTTGTAACACGACTGTCAAGGGGATTATTAGAGGTGGCCATAAGTTATATTAGATGTCTTATGGCGAGCCCCATTATGGCTCAGGCGGGGCTGTTGGAGGGCTTCGCTTCAACATATGACAGACTTGGGATTGTCTTTGTTCAGATATCAGATACCCGGCCCTTCGCTGCGCTCAGGACCGGCGTTGGGGGGGAAGGAAAAAGCCGGGAAACAGGATGGCTTCGACAGCGGAACGCTAAATTGGGAAAGCAGGAAATATGAAAAACCATTAGCCGTTTGTCATTAGCACAAATCCTAAATCATCAATCGTAAATGCAATTCCCCAAACCTGAAGAAGCCCGGACCTTCGCTGCACTCAGGACCGGCGTTGGGATGCTGACATCAGCGATTAAAAATAAACCATTAGCAATACAATTTTCCCACACCCCACACCCCACACCCCACACCCCACACCCTAAACCCTAAACCCTAAACCCTAAACCCTAAACCCTAAACCCTAAACCCTAAACCCTTTCCTCACCATCGCGCATCCGAATGCAGGGCTTGCTCCAGTTGTTGCAGGTAATCGTCGCGGGGGATTTCGATGACGCCGAACTGCTGCAAGTGTGGGTTGACGAACTGGACGTCCAGCAGGCTGAAACCGCGGGCTCGCAGGTGTTCGACGAGGTGGACGAGGCAGACTTTGGATGCGTCGGTTTGGCGGTGGAACATGGATTCGCCGAAGTACGCTCCGCCCAGGGCGACGCCGTAGAGCCCGCCGACTGGCTTGTCGGGTTGATCCTCTTCCCAGGCCTCGACGCTGTGAGCCAGCCCGGCATGGTGGAGTTGCAAGTACGTATCGATGATCTTCTCGTTGATCCAGGTATCGTCCGCACCCGGTCGGGGCTCAGCACAGGCGCGGATCACATGCTCGAACGCACGGTCCATCGTGATGCGATAGATGCCGCTACGGACACGTCGTTGTAAAGAGTGGGGGACTTTGAAGCCGTCGATATCCAGCGGGATTACCGCCCGTGGGTCCGGGCTGTACCAATAGATCGGCCCGTCCCGCCCGTCCGCCATCGGAAACGCGCCGACACAGTAGGCGCGAACCAGCAGTTCGGGGGTCAGATTGGCCAGGGGATCGGACATATCTTCACTCTACCAGCTACGCAGACCGGTACGTATTTCACGAATCAAGCGGTGCGCTTATAATAAAACCTTGTCGTCTTATGGTTTCTGGATCAAGTCTTTATCTTTTGTGCTGTGAAAAATACCGTCGGATTACATGCGGGGATACATGTCGGTCGCACAAGCACATCTTATCCACAAGGAGGCGTTCGATGTTTCGTTTACAACATGTTGCGCAGGCGATGCGCTGGTTGGTCGTGGTGTTGTTCACCCTGTCGGTATTCACTTCGGCAGCATCGGCTGAGGATCCGCTGCCGAGTTCGGTGAGTTCTTCAATCAAGCGGATCAACTCGATGCTGGACCAAGCGGTTAAGGGCCTTGAAGCCGATCGGATGACGACCGCTGAGCGGAAACTCGCTGATGCGAAGAAGGAATTGGAAACGCTTAAGAAACGGTACTCGGGCAAGTTCCCGGAGGATCACAGCGAGTACGTCGCAATGCTTAACCGGCTGGACGAGGTAGCCAAGCTGGTCGAATCGGGCGCCGGCGCCGCGGCTGAGGTTGCACAACAACAGGCTGAGGCGAAAGCGAAGAACGATGCCTTATGTCAGGAATGGGCCGACAAGCTTGCGCCATTCACCAAACATGGCGACGAGAAGTATCTGCGGATCGGCCGTGAACTGAACGGCGCGACGCCTGAGGAGCAGGCGCAGAGCCGGGCGGCGTTCCAGGAAGCCAAGGCGTTGATGGCCGAATATGACAAGGTGCAATTCCCGCTCGGTAAGACCATGACGCTACAGAACGCTGAATCCTCGCTGCGAAGTTCGATGGGATATTACCAGCAGGATGAGGACAAAGATGCGCAGGAGCAGGCGTGTGCGGAATGGGTAGCCAAACTCCGGCCGTACGCGGATTTGGGGATGCACAGCGACAAACTGCTGATCGCCTCGGTCACCGTGAACGCGGAGGACCTCAAGCAGCGTCAAGCGATTTACGCTGAGGCCAAGACCTTGTTCGAGGCCTACCAGCAAGCGGAGTTCCCGCTGGGTAAGACTTACCAACTACAGCAGCTTGAAACGTATCTGTCGCGTGAACTGGAGGAATTCCCCAAAACACTGGCTGAGAGTCAGGCGATGATGTCGGGGGATATCGAAAAAAGCCTGGACGCGACGCTTGCCTTCATGACGCGCGACACCTCCTGGGAGCAGGACAAGCTCAAGAAACCGCCGGTCGTAATGGAGCGTGATCTGAAGCCGATGCGGCAGCGCGTTGAAGAAGCGGCGAGCGCCAGCAGCGAGAGCGACCCGAAGGTTGTGGCGATTCGCAGCAAGCTGAAACAGATTGTCGAACTGAACGAAAAGCACGCCAAGGTGCGTGCCGATCGCACGTTCCAGAGGGCGGACGGCTTTGGCGGTTCGGAGCTGAAATCCCTTAAAAACAAGGCAAATGAAGTCGTTGAAGCGGGATACAAAGGCGTGTCTGTTCTGCGCACAACCGTGCCGAGCAAGGCGTGGGGCATCGAAGATGTGATCGAAGCAACCGACACAACCAACACCGCGCTGCGTCACCGCATCACGCGCAGCGTTCGCGCGCAGGTCGCGATCAAACTCTCGGACGGCACGGTGTACCTGCAGGAAGTTTACATCGGCCAGGACAAGCAGCCGGACGGCGGCTGGGGCGAGATGAAGGGCCACACGACATGGCGCGATCCGATGAACGCGTCGAACGTTGGCACGGACGCCCCGGCGTAATTCGCTTTAGATTTATTGCTTTGGATCAAACAGAAGTGAAAGGAAATGGCTAGGGGCGGACTTGAACCGCCGACACCCGCATTTTCAATGCGGTGCTCTACCAACTGAGCTACCTAGCCTTACGGCTTGAAAAGCAGAGAGGTCAGATTATCGCCCGCCGCGGGCTTGTCAACCCCGCCCGCGGTGGGCGCAGATTTTGTCGGGCTAACACTTTGCGTGCCTCGGGCTATCAGCCCCAGGGGCCGGGGCGTCTGAGGATTCATTGTGGAAAACCGCTGGGGTGCGTTTTTTAGCCTAAAAAACGAGTAATACGTGGGCTAATCGGTGCCGGGTGGGGCTTACCCGTCGGCGCAGGAACCGGCCGAGTTGACAGGGGATTCGTGGTCGTTACAATTTTCTAACTCGGCCCAAGTGATCAGGTGAAAGGTACCAGTGACAGGAACTTACACACGATTCGAGTAAAACCCCGACAGGGCTAGCCGGCCTGTCAGGGTCGGCAAGAAGGGGTGCTTGACAGCATCGAAAAGGTCGTTAAAGTACTCGGCTCGCTGCCAGTGGCGGCGTCTCCCGCGAAGGAGATTCCACCACCCGCAGCCAGCGGGGGCCGGAACGAAGCGGCGAAAGCCAACGCGTTCCGAGTCACGCTCTTTGACAAGTGGAAAGGTCTTGGTGTTGCACGCAATTTGTAGTGTGATACCGAGTAAGTTCTAGCGCAATGAGGAGCTTGCTCGCTGAAGCGTGGTCGTCTGTTCGAGGCTGTGTGGAAGTGGGTCGCTGTGTGTAAATCGTGCACAGCGGATTTCCCGATTTGTGTCGGCGTTTATCGTCGGTCGCAGGTCGGGGTGATTAAGCTATTAAGAGTGTACGGCGGATGACTTGGCGTCAAGAGGCGATGAAAGACGTTGGAGCCTGCGATAAGCCCAGGGGAGTTGGCAACCAAGCGTTGATCCTGGGATTTCTGAATGGGGCAACCCGGCACTTCGGTGTCATCCATATCTGAATGCATAGGGTATGGAAGCGAACGTGGTGAACTGAAACATCTAAGTAGCCACAGGAATAGAAAGAAACCTCGATTCCGTCAGTAGCGGCGAGCGAAATCGGAAGAGCCCAAACCGTCCTTCGGGGCGGGGTTGTGGGCGCCGTTGTGGTATCTCGGCGAGCATTGTGAACGGCCTGGAAAGGTCGGCCAAAGAAGGTGACAGCCCTGTAGTGATGAACAATGAGAGCCTAGGCGTACCAGAGTAGCACGGGACTCGTGAAACCCCGTGTGAAGCTGGAGGGTCCACCCTCCAAGGCTAAATACTCCTTGACGACCGATAGCGAATCAGTAGGGCGATTGAAAGTTGAAAAGATCCCCGACAAGGGAAGTGAAAAGTACCTGAAACCGTACACTTACAAGCGGTCGGAGCCATCTTCGGATGGTGACGGCGTGCCTTTTGCATAATGAGCCGGCGAGTTAGTCTCTGTGGCAAGCTTAAGCGGTACCCCCGTGTAGGCGAAGCGAAAGCGAGTCTTAAATGGGCGTTGAGTCGCAGGGATTAGACGCGAAACCTAGTGATCTACCCATGGCCAGGTTGAAGGGAAGGTAAGACTTCCTGGAGGACCGAACCCGTTAACGTTGAAAAGTTATGGGATGAGCTGTGGGGAGGAGTCAAAGTCTAATCAAACTGGGAGATATCTCGTTCTCCTCGAAATAGTTTTTGGGCTAGCCTTGAGTTACAGCAGATAGGGGTAGAGCCACTGGATGGGACTGGGGGCCTAACCCGCTACCCACCCCAACCAAACTCCGAATACTATCTGCCTTTGTCTCAGGAGTCAGACTGCGAGGGATAATCTTCGTGGTCTAAAGGGAAACAACCCAGACCGCCAGCTAAGGTCCCTAAGAATGTCTTAGTTCTAAAGGAAGTTAGGATGCCGTGACAGCCAGGATGTTGGCTTAGAAGCAGCCACCATTTAAAGAGTGCGTAACAGCTCACTGGTCGAGGATCCTAGCGCCGATAATGATCGGGAATAAGACATACACCGAAGCTGCGGACTTCGAAAGAAGTGGTAGAGGAGCGTTCCTGTCAGCGTTGAAGCGAATCGGGCAACGATTCGTGGAGCGGCAGGAAGTGATTATGCCGGCTTGAGTAACGATAAAGCAGGTGAAAATCCTGCTCGCCGAAAGCCTAAGGTTTCCTGGGCAAGGTAAATCCGCCCAGGGTTAGTCGGACCCTAAGGCGAGGCCGAAAGGCGTAGTCGATGGACAGCAGGTTAATATTCCTGCACTGCTTGGTGAGGTTGAAGCGGCGTGACGGACAACCCCAAATGAGTCGGCCGATCAGACGTGGCCGTCCCGCAAGGGCGAGGGCTTAGGTCCCGAAGCTCAAGAAGGTTGTTCCAAGAAATAGCGTCCGTGGACGATCCAAGTATCCGTACTAAAACTGACACAGGTAGGCGTGGTGAATAACCTCAGGCGCTCGAGAGAATGGTAGTTAAGGAACTAGGCAAATTAACCCCGTAAGTTCGCGATAAGGGGGCCCTAACCTTCGGGAAGGGCGCAGAGAAAAGGCTCTGACAACTGTTTATCAAAAACACAGGACTGTGCTAACTCGCAAGAGGATGTATACAGTCTGACGCCTGCTCGATGCCGGAATGTTAAGGAAGTAGGTTAGCTTGATTTATCAGGCGAAGCTTGCGACTCAAGCACCGGTCAATGGCGGCCGTAACTATGACGGTCCTAAGGTAGCGAAGTTCCTTGTCGGGTAAGTTCCGACGCGCATGAATGGCGTAATGATTGGAGCACTGTCTCAACTACCAACTCGGTGAAATAGAAGACGCGGTGAAGATACCGCGTACCCGCGGCAAGACGGAAAGACCCCGTGGACCTTTACTATAGGCTGATATTGGCCAAGGATACGTTCTGCGTAGGATAGGTGGGAGGCTTTGAAACCCGGATTCTGGTTCGGGTGGAGCCATCCTTGAAATACCACCCTGATCGCGTTTTTGACCTAACCTCGATCCGTGAATCCGGACGAGGGACCATGTTAGCTGGGTAGTTTAACTGGGGCGGTTTCCTCCTAAAGAGTAACGGAGGAGCGCAATGGTCGGCTCAGCACGGTTGGAAACCGTGTGTGGAGTGTAAGAGCACAAGCCGGCTTTACTGCGAGACATACTCGTCAAGCAGTCACGAAAGTGGGCTCTAGTGATCCTGTGATCCCGTGTGGAAGGGTCATAGCTCAACGGATAAAAGGTACCCCGGGGATAACAGGCTGATCGCATCCGAGCGTCCATAGCGGCGATGCGGTTTGGCACCTCGATGTCGGCTCGTCACATCCTGGGGCTGAAGGCGGTCCCAAGGGTTGGGCTGTTCGCCCATTAAAGTGGCACGCGAGCTGGGTTCAGACCGGCGCGAGCCAGGTCGGTCCCTATCTGCCGTGGGCGTAGCAACTTTGAGAGGATTCTTTTTTAGTACGAGAGGATTAGAAAGGACGTACCCCTGGTGCGCCAGTTGGACCGCTAGGTCCACCGCTGGGTAGCTAAGTACGGCAGGGATAACCGCTGAAAGCATCTAAGCGGGAAGCCCCCCTCGAGATAAGAGTTGCACGCACTTATGTGTGAGAGACCCCTGGTAGACCACCAGGTTGATAGGCCGCAAGTGTAAGGGCAGAGATGTCTTCAGCTGAGCGGTACTAACGGTCAATTGCTTTATCACCCCGACCCACGACCCACGTCAAACAAACGTCGGTCAAGGGTCAGCAAGCCCTCAATAACGCTAGGGCTCGTGTCATGCACTTATTTGCATAACTTAAACCTCGGAAGGAAACTTCCGGGGGCCAAGACTTTTCATCACTTGCTTTAAAGTGATCCGTGGTTTTATACCCAACCCTTCCACGGATCACGCAAGCCGTCGACGCTGGAAGGCGTCAACAGCTTTTGCCGGTGACCATAGCGACGGGGTCACACCTGATCCCATACCGAACTCAGCAGTTAAGCCCGTCGCGCCGATGATACTGTCACTGCGGGAAAGTAGGTCATCGCCGGCTTAATGAACCCCGCCAGGTAAAACTGGTGGGGTTCTTTTTTGCGCGCAGCGAGCATCGGCAAAACATTTACTCCTCAAACCTGCCTAATAGCAGAGCAATGATCGTAAAGTACAAAAAGTACCAATCAATGATTGATTGGTTGATGTCGTATGATTTATACCACCCGCTCCCCTTCGAACCTTTCATAGAGTTGGACGGCCAGGTCTTCGATGTAGTGTCTGCCCTTGCCTTGCTCTTCCATGATATCCAACAGGTGGGTGGGGACGGCCTGGATCCCGAGGTGCGCTCCGCTGATCGCGCCGGCCATGGCTGCGAGCGTATCGGTGTCGTTGCCGAGGAAGATGGCTCGCCCGATCGTCTGTTCATACGAGTCAGGCGTCACGGCGAAACACGCGATGCTCGCCAGCACCGAACGGTGGGCTTCCAGGCTGTTGCCAAGTGAGGACCACAAGGGGCTACCTATCTCGATCATGTCTGCGATCGAAAGCTGCCATTGGAATTCCTCTTCGTTCACCTGTTTCTTGAGGTAATCGTAGAAGTCTTTGCGATCGAACGTCGAGTGACGCATGACGAAAGAAATCGCATGGGCGATCAGCAGAGCCCCTTCCACCGCAAGGTTATGTTTGTGGGTTGGTTCAGAAGCGAGTCTGACCTGCTCGTTAAGCGTTTCGAGGTCTCGATGGAAGGCCAGGCCGACCGGGGCGATCCGCATCGCGGCGCCGTTGCCGTACGATCCGCCCGGATAGATATCTTCCGAGAGTTTTTGCCAGTCTTCCCGGTCGATCATGGCCTGTATGATCTTCTTTGCGCCGGGTCCGTAGCCGCGGTTTGAGTCGAAGTTATCCGCAAACGACTTGGCCAGCGCGTCCGGCTCGATCCGACCATGTGTAATCAATGTCTCGGCGACGCCGATAGTCATCTGCGTGTCGTCCGTGTAGTACATGGTTTCAACGGTGGGTTTGGCGACGATCTGATCCGAATCCCCCGCGATCGCGCGGATCAGGTCGTTTTCGAGCCCTTCGAATGGCGCACCGAGAGCGTCTGCGACGGCTAATCCCAACAGGCACCCTTTGTAGCGTTCCAGGAGTGTCGCGGACGATGTCATCGGTTGGCCCCGTTAACTATGAACTGATACTTCACAGATTGACCTTTGCCCAGCTATGCAGCCAGGCACATGACATGAATTTTATCCCGTACGGCATTCCGACACCATGCAGAAGTAGGAGGCGGTATTCGATTTTGCATTTTGCCCCGAATCTCGCCACTGGAAAATGAGCCGGATTTTCAAAAGATTAAAAAAAGACAAAAACTTGAAAGCAATTCTGTTTCTGGTAGCCTTGAGCTTCCAGTACCGGGCTCCCGGAACATATAACTTCTAACAGGGGAAGGAGTGTGGCTGTGTTCAAATCTCACTTTCAAGCTACCGGAAAGATCGTTTTAAATCGCGGCACGTATCTTTGGCTAACCGTCGTCTTGCCCGTCTTACTGATAAGCGCAAGCCCTGCGCTCGCTGTTAAAACCTTCCTCGACTTCCAGTCATCTTCCTCTTCTCCGCTTCCGCCGGATAATTGGAATAGCTACAACTCCTCGGACGTGCTGAGCGGTGTCACGCTCCCTTTGATCGATGAAATGAATAACCCCACCGGCATCTCTTTCAACTTCGACAACGGAACGGGCTTTTTTGTTACCGGCACGAACATGCCGGTCTACTCGGCTTATGCTCCGTCCGGGCTGGACCTCTCCCCGTTTGACCATACCATCGCGATGCATACTGTCGGCCAGCGGCTGGAATTCACCGGCCTGATCCCGGGACAGATCTACGACTTCTGGCTGCTTGGGCGGTCCTACAGTGACCCCATGGACTTCAGCGTCAGCGGCGCTACGGGCTGGACAGGTATCGATACCCCCAGCGATACGGTCCTCGCGATCAACGGCCAGTTCGGCACCTCGTCTCGTACCTTCGATTCTTATGCCAAGCGTTTTATCGCAGACGCATCCGGCACGCTCGCGATCGAAGCGGTCAGCGGCGACACCTTTGATATCTATGGCGCCGTCCTCGAACCGCTCTCGGCTTCACCGCATCAATCGGCCACGCTGCTGCCGGCGTTCGACGCCCAGGCGCAATGGAACGGCTCGTCGTTTGATATCTCCGATGGCAGCACAACACTCGCCGCATACATACACCCATACGATCCGCAAGAAGAACGGGCCGTCATGGAGTTTGACATCAGTGTCATACCAGACAACGCAACGATCACTTCGTTGACATTAGTCGTTGATCCCTGGCTGTATTCCAGCGGCGGGACCACCGGCGGGCCTCGCATTCCTGTCTATGGCTACGGGGGCAACGGTGCGCCTGATGCCTACGACGCTGAAAACACCGCATTTTTACTGGGTATCTCCGATGAAGTCACCAGTTCTGACCCTGTTGAAATTGATCTTGATCCCACCCTCCTCCAACTGATGCTGCAACACAGCGATTACCTGGGTCTTGTCCTTCACGGCTCGGAACAGTTCCAGCAATTCAGTTTCGGGGCGTTGGAGAGTGCTGTTTACCCACCGGTCTCGCTCGACATCGAATACTCGATTATCCCCGAGGGCGACCTCGATGGTGACGGCTTCGTCGGCCTGTCCGACCTGGATATTATCCTGAACAACTGGAACCAGACCGTGCCGCCGATTCACGAGTATGCCGATCCATCCGGTGACGGTTTCGTCGGGCTGGACGACCTGGACATCGTCCTGAACAACTGGAACCGCGGCATCCCGCCGGTTGCGTCTTCGATCCCTGAGCCGAGTACGCTTGCGGTTTTGGCTTTGATCGGGGCGGTATCAATCACGCGTAGACGTTGCTGCCTGGCCTGAAGTTCGGGCGGCAACGATGTAGCGATACTTCATTGTCCGGCAGGCCGCCGTGACCTGCCGGGGTCTATTTATCTGAAGTAGTTATCTCCGGGCTTGACACGGGCGCGGCTGATACATACAGTAATTTCAGTAATGACTGAAAGGAATGAATATGAACCTCGAACCGACCGCTGAACGGTTTATCCTGCACTGGGGAGAGATGGGCACGCGGTGGGGGATCAACCGCACGGTAGCGCAGATCCATGCGCTTTTGTACCTGTCGGACAAGCCCCTGCCGGCCGACGAGATCGCGGCGACACTGGCGGTGGCGCGGTCGAATGTCAGTACCAGCATCCGGGAACTGCAGAGCTGGGGGATCGTCAGGACGGTACCCGTCATGGGCGACAGGCGGGACCACTTCCAGACGCTGACCGATGTCTGGGAGATGTTCCGGATCATCATGGATGAGCGTAAAAAGCGGGAGATTGACCCGACGCTGACCGTCCTGCGTCAGTGCGTGCAGGAGATCGAGGAGAAGAAGAAAGCCGATCCCAATACCGCCAAGAGGCTGCACGAAATGCTCGAATTCGTCGAGAGCATGACCGGCTTCTACAGCACCGTCCGCGGGTTGCCTGTCCCTGCGATGGCGCGATTCGTGAAGATGGGCAAACGCATCCCCAAGCTGTTGAACCTGAACTAACCGCCGAACGGGGGCGGCGGCTTTATAAGCAGACACTGATGTTTCAGTCAATACAGAAATAACTGAAATGGGGCCCCGGCCCGGAAAGGAACACGTGATGCTTGAGAATATGAATTACACCGTGCTGACGTATGCCTTCTATGTACCGATCAGTATCGGGCTGACGATCTGGGTCGCGCGGACGCTTCACCGCAACGGCCGACACTTCCTGGTCGATGCGTTTCACGGCAACGAGAAGCTGGCGGATTCGATCAATCACCTGCTGGTCGTCGGTTTTTACCTGATCAACATCGGGTACGTGACGTTGGCGCTCAAATACGGGAGCAAGCCGGATGATCTACAGGGTGCGATTGAATTCCTGAGCACGAAGGTCGGCTTTGTGCTGGTGGTTCTGGGCGGCATGCACTTTTTCAACCTGTATATCTTCACGCGATGCCGCAAACATGCGGTGATTGAGACAGCGCCGCCGCCGGTGACGCCCGACGAGACAATCGCGACAAGTGCGTAAGAGGCTAGAGATCATACACAGCCGCGAATTACAACGGAGTACCGACGATGAATTCTTTGACAGTTCTTTATGATGGCGAATGTGGACTGTGCGTGCGTTGTAAGAAGTGGGTGCTACAGCAGCAGACGTACTTCCCCGTGAAGTTTCTTGATTCGCACAGCCAGACCGCGAGGGACCGATACCCCACGCTGCTTACGGATGGCCCGCCTGAAGAATTGCTTGCGATTGGTGACAACGGCGAGGTCTATCGGTCGGACAAGGCATGGCTGATGGTGTTGTACGCGATCCGTAAGTGTCGTCCTCTGGCGTTGAAGCTTGCCCGGCCGGGGATGGTCGGCTTCGCACGACGGGCGTATTACTGGGTGGCACGCAATCGTGGAAACGTGTCTCGACGATTGGGGCTGTTAGGCGAGCGAGAGATGCGGGCATTCCTGGAAAAAGAACCTGAGCCGGCAAGGTGTGATGCGGGTGTCGATCCAAAGAAAGAACGCCTGCACCGAATGTTTGGCAGCCAGGTTTGTGAAACGAATGAGAAGCCATCCGATCAGGCTACGGATACTGTGCGGGATTCATTCAGGTTTGAAGCCGGCCAGGGCATCGATCAAACGATCGATGTGCAGTTCGGACATATCAGCGCGGACACTGAGACGGATACGGGCGCTTCCGGGGGCGACGGTGGGCGGGCGGATGGCGGGTGCGGCGAGGCCTTGGGCGAACAGGTGATCGGCGAGGGTGGTCGCGGCTGATGCGGAGCCGACAATCAGCGGCACGATGGGTGTGACGAATTCGCCTTGCGGCGGGATATCCCAGCCCTGATCGATCAGGCCGTTTCGCAGTCGCTGCGTCAGGTCTTGCAGGCGTTGTCGGCGTTCCGGTTCAACGCGGATCAACTCGACAGCCTGCAGGATCGTGGCGGCTTGAGCGGGGGGGATTGCGGTGGTGTAGATCAACGGGCGGGCGAGGTTGATGAGTGTATCGATGATGACTTTATCTGCGGTGATGATTCCACCCAGGCCGCCGAGTGCTTTGCTGGCGGTGCTGATAGTGATGTGGACGCGATCGGCTACGCCTTGCGCTTCGCAGAGGCCGGCGCCGGTTTGGCCGAGGATGCCTGTGCCGTGAGCCTCGTCAACGATGAGCAGGGCGTCGAACTCTTCAGCGAGGTCACAGAGTGCAGGCATGTCGGCACAGTCGCCGTCCATGGAGAAGACGCTGTCGGTGACGATGAATCTTCTGGGAGAGCGCGGCGATCTGCGATCACCCGCTAAACCGCAAGCGTTGTCGGTGGCATGGCGTTCGAGGAGTCGGCGGAGTTTGTCGGTGGTCAGGTGCGGATAGGTACGGACATCTGCGCCGCTGGCTCGTGCGCCGTCGATGAGGCTGGCGTGGCAGAGTTTATCCAGGCATACAAGATCACCGGGGCCGGCGAGTGCGGTAAGGACGGCGAGGTTGGCCATGTAACCGGAAGGCAGCAGCACCGCTGCTTCGGCGTGCTTGAACTGGGCGAAACGGTGTTCAGTCTGTTCGTGTATCGGGCCGTGGCCGGAGATCAGCAGGCTCGCGCCCGAACCTGTGCCGTATTGCTGAACGGCCTGCTGCACAGCCTGCTTCATCTTCGGATGTTCATTCAATCCCAGGTAGCTGTTGCTGGTGAAGTTGATGAACTCGCGGCCATCGGTTGAGCGGACGATCGGCCCGTCGCAGGCCGCGACATGCAGCGAGCGTAACAGGCCGTGTTGCTCCAGTTCGTGTAGCGTATCGGACAACTCGCCAAGGACGGGATTGGCGTGGTATGTGTTGTGTTGTGAGTTGGCAGGCAAGGTTAAGGACCCATACTGACAGTCAAACCGTTACCTGTGAAGATACCGCTGCACAAAACCGTATGCGCAACCAGCGGCATGAAGGTAGCGTGTGTTGGCAAAGTATAGGCAATCAGTTAGAGCGCTTCGCGCTGTCTGTCGGCCTCGGCGGGCTCATCGATGAGCGTCTGCTTCATCAGCCGACCGACCTTGAACTTGACGGTGCGTTTGGGCGGAACCCAGACCTCTTCGAGGGTCTTGGGGTTTTGGGCCTTGCGGGCGCGGCGTTGTTTGACCTCAAACACCCCGAAGTCGCGGAACTCCAGACGGTTACCTTTACCTAGCTCCACAACGATGTTGTTGAGGAAGGTCTGGACAATGCTTTTGACAACTACTCGCTTTTGTCCGGTGGCGTCTGCGATCTGGTCAATCAGTTCTTTTTTCGTAACGGTGGCCATCAGCGGAGCCTCTCCATTGAACGAATTTCTGTGTAGTTCAGGCCTTATAGACGAGCGTACGGATGTGTCACGGAGCCCGCTCGACCTTGGGTATATCAACTCAAGCCACGATCAGTATGCCAATGATTTGCGGTCCGGTCAAGTCCCAACCTACGGTATAGCATCAAATTAGCACCAGCTTGTCCCTTCGGGGCCACTGGCATACCATCCTGTATATGCCAAGCCGCCCCGTAGACCCCGAAAGCCTGAAAATCGTCCTTTACCCCGATCCGGTGCTCCGTAAGCCCTGTGAGCCCGTCCCAGAGGTTACGGATGAGGTTCGGCAGGTCGCCGCCCGGATGCTCCAGCTCATGCACGAGGCCCGTGGCGTGGGGCTGGCGGCCCCCCAGGTCGGGCTGAGCTGGCGGCTTTTTGTCGCCAATCCGACGGGGGAGCCAGAAGATGACCGGGTCTTTATTAATCCACAATTCTCCAATCCGACCGAGCAGATGCACACCCGCGACGAGGGCTGCCTGAGCATCCCCCACGTAACCGGCGACATCACCCGGCCCCTGGGCATCACCATCGACGCCCTCGACGAGCACGGCCAACCGTTCCAACTCACCAGCCAGGAACTGGCCGCCCGCGTCTGGCAACACGAGACCGACCACCTCGATGGCATCCTCATCCTTGACCGCATGCCCGCCATCGACAAGGTCGCCAACCGCCAGGCGATCCAGGACCTGGAGAACGCGGCAGCGAAGCGGTGAATGTGAACCGCGAAGACACGAACAGCGCGAAGTAAATCCACATATTGAATTCATGAAGTAGGGGAACGTGCAATGAGTCATTGTGATTATCAATTCACAGGTGATCAGGTTGACTACGTCAGTTCATACCTTCAGGGGCACATGATCCGTAAGGGAATCAGTCATCTGACTGCGGATGAATGTGCGGATTTATAGAAACGTTCTGGTCTATTAACAATGAGTGACCATCCCAAGTCAGGATTCCGATTCCGCCAGATGTTGAGAGATGGCAGAGATGGGGCTATCCCGCTTATCGATGGGGCGGAACAAGTGCGTCCAAATACCAAATGGAAAATCAGGTGTCTTTTTGCCTCCTAAATCCATATGCGTGGTATGCTTTCTTCGCGTCTTCGCGGTTAACTGGTTTAAAGCCTCTTGGGCTACGGCTGTGTTTGAGTGCTGCTGCGGTCTTGCTTCAGGTCGTAGACTTCCAGCTTTGTCGATGTTCTTAGCTTGCTTGGATGCAGCGGGAAGACTTCTATCAACCGACTGCCGTCCGGGGTCATGGCGGTTCGTACGATGCGCCCGACTCCGGTGCGGGCTTCGGTCCATTGGAAAGTGTTCAGGTCGAGCAACTGTTTTTCGTAGATGACGGCTGAGCCGTCGGGGACCAGGTCGAGATCGTTGAAGTAAGACTTGGATGAAGGCGTGATGTCGATGGCGGCGACATGCTCGCGGCTGCGGACATTCCAGATGTGCACGGTTTGTCTGTGGTCGAGGCCTGTTTGGTCCTGTTCGTGCAGCAGCAGGTGCTCGCCCCGCAGGGAGATGGGCATTACTTCGTGCTTATGCTTGAACTTCGTGCCCGGGCCTGTTGGTTGGCTGGTTGTTGTGTCGAATTGTTGCAGCCAGATGGAAGAGTCACCGCTTGATGACCGACTTCGCCAATGCAGCATCAAGTCGACCATATTATACTCACTGTCATACGCGAAGCATTCACGCCAGAGGCCGATGGCCCCATCCTTTCCCGGGTGCCCGTTCGGATCATTCGAGAATTCGACCAGAGGCACGGCTGTCAGGTTGCGCGTGTCCCAGCATTCCACCTTCTGCGTCTGCTTTGACCGTATCCACGCAATCATTTTTTCGCTCTTGATGCACATCTTCCATCGGCAGCCACCAGATTGCACCAAACGTTCATCCGTCAGTTTTTGCGTTTCGGCATCCCATCTGAAAAAGGTCATGGCCTGAAGGTATTTGCGATCCGTCTCATCTTGGATCGACAGATTGATATAGGGCAGGAACGCGATCACAACGGATCGACTATCGGGGGACACGGCCAGGCCGGCGAATCCGGTGCCCCACGCATCGGGATATCGTTTCGATGCAAAGAGCTTGGGGAGTTCGTAACGGGCCACTTGTTCACCGGAATCCAATGAAACCTGCCGGACAGATGCTTCGGTCCGATCTAATGGTTTGGATGCGGATTTATCGTCGCTTTCAAAAACAAACAGGAATGCATCTTGTCCATCAGCACTGATCGCAATGCCTTCAACTGACAACTCCGGGTCAAGTTGGAACGATCGGTCCGGACCGCGCGGCGAATCTGCTGATCGAGGCAGGTTGATTCGGTGTTCAGGTTTATCGAGCAAGACGATGACAGCATCCGTCGCAGGCTCGAAGTCCGAGTCTATCGCTGACTCTTCGGCTGCTGCATAAGGCGGCAGGAACAACGCTATCGCTATGAGAAGCGATATGCGACAGGGTCTGGTCATGATGGTCTCCCGGGCTTGAGTCAATGTCTATCCTGATTATACCTATCGTGTACGGTCGGGACGTTGGGGATGATTTGCCATATGGCGTGCTTTTCGAATATTTCAGTGTTGTGCTCCGAGGTAGAAGGCGCACTTTGCCGCTAATCGGTCAAAGTAAGGTATCCGAGTAGTGGCATCATCGTGGATGTCTGTTTTGATATTTTGTTTGATCTGACTGACCATGAGGGTGGCCGGCTTCTTAAGGTCTTCCATACCGGCGTGGGTGGCTGTGACTTTCCGGCGTTCGGTGCGGCTTGTGTGCGGGGTTGCCAGCTCGCTGGTTGGTGCATTGTTGGGCATCTGAACGCATGTTTTGATTGGCGTCGCCGACTGCGACGGGCGGACATGTCCGTCCCCCGGGGGTGTCGTTATGCCTTTTTCATCTGTAAACATCAGTCGTGATTTGTGTTGGCGGCGTGTCCGGCTGGAGGGGGTAGGACGTCCGCCCCTGTGGTGGTTGCTGCTGAACGTGGATGCGGATTGATTGATCCGGGCGACATAAACGCTGTCGTGGTTGTAGCTTTCGGCTTTACGCATGGCTTGCATACTCGGTGGAGAAACAAGAAAACGTCGTGTCCACCCTCGGATGCCCGTGTCCGCCCACGAGTTGATCGGACACCGAATGACCCGGGCGGACATGTCCGGCCCCGGGGGCGGTCATGATGGATGGCCGGCAAGGCGGTGACAGAAAAAACACGGCCTCCCTATAGGGCTGGCCGGTCGCGTTTGTGCGCACGGTGATGACATGAGGCTCTTCGTTAACACGGGGGATTAACCGCGAAGGCGCGAAGATGAAAGAAGTGGGAACAGGGATGAACACTGATGAACGCGGATAGGAGACAATGGGTTTGATGCGTGGAATATGGAAGCGAAGGTCATGCGGATCTTGAGACCTTCAGTCGGATGTTACTGCGGGGTCGGAAGGCCCACGCCGAGCGCAGGATATTCTGCCTCACTGCGTTTAAAGCATACCCACCGTTAAGGTACAGAAGGTATAGCGTTTGAATCGTCAGGGGAAGCGATGAAGATGCCTGCCGTACCGTCGGTAAAGCTGAGTTGAAGTAAGAGGTCGCCGCGATCATTGAAGACGACCGGGCGACCGTCTTCGCCACTGCCACCCTCATACATAAAGATATGGGCGATCGTTCGGATATCCTCGACATTTGGGTCGTCATCCACGTCAAATGGGTCGCCCTGGCGTAGTATGCAAGTCAGTTTATTTTGCGGGTCAGCGAGCCAGATTGCTCTACTATTTGATTGATTAACATCGGGACCGGTTAAGTCACCACAAATCACCATCTGTCCGGCCTTGTTGATCTGGACCATGTAGATATCAGAAATGATTGCTTCTCCGACGCCGGGCGGGTTGTCTCCTGTTTTTAGAACAGGCGTCAACGCGTCGCCCTCGATTGCCCAGAGACAGCTTTCTCGTTCGTAGCCTCCGTAAGGCCCCCGTGGCCTGTTGAGATCAGGATTAAACATCTCAGCCATGAACACGAATTTGTTGTGACCACTTAATAGGGGGTTGTAACAATCTACAAACTCCAAGCCATGATTCGTTTTAAAATCTCCCCGCTCAAGTGTCAGCCGATGCGTGAGTTTCTCATCATTCCAAACCCAGAGGCCGCCCGGCACATCCAAGAGTGGCACATCGTTGGTGGCGAACACGATCTGGTCTTCGTCGTTTATGGTGAGAAGATCTCGCCCATAACGGGAAGGTTCTATGGCCATTCGCGTAACCAGCGTGATCTCATTACCGTCCCATTGCCAAATTCCCCAGTCCTTGTGCTTTTCCACCTTGGGGCCTGAGACGGTCGCACGGAATACCAGGTGACCTGATCGTGTAAGTAAGGGATCGATCCACATGCCTTTGAAGTTGATGTCCTCGTCGTTACCGGGCGCGGGATCGCCTGATTGTGCGATTAACTTTAACCGGTTGTTCTTGTGTATCCATATCCCGAACAAACCGTTTCTATCCCATTGCTCGGTTGTAAGCTCTGCGCTGAAGGCGATGTGGCCGGCCGGATTCATGCTGAATGAATCGAAAGCCACTTCGGGCGGACGTTGGCTGCCTCTTCTGCTGTAGCAGGCCCAAAAGAATAAGTGGTCGGTGTAGGGGGCGGGTTCTCCGGCCATAGCAATCATGTTCAGACGATTGGCGTCGCCTTTCCAGATCGCGTAGCCGATGTAATCAACATCAGGATCAGGAGAGCCAAAATATACTGGTACAGGTTCGGTATTTGCTGATGGTTTGGCAATCCCGCCGAGGAAGGCGACCTGACCGTCGTCAGCCAGATGCAGGCTTGCGAAGTCCACACAGTAACCCGAGAAGACCGCGTCGCCATTGTTACCTGCGGGTGGATCGCCATAACGAGCGATCAGTTGTATGCCTTTTTGTGGGTCCCAGAGCCAGATGCCCGCGTAGTTGTTCCATTGGATACCGGGGCCCCATAGCGATGCCATGAAGGCACACTGCCCGGCCGAATTGAGCGTGGCGCCGCCTGCAGACACACCTCTTGAACCAAACCTATCGGTATAACCGACACTTCCGCCGGGGGAGTTAAACGTAACGCCTTGCGCAGTCCCCGGCGCGGGATCGCCAAGCATCATTACCCTGTGGATTGTGATTCCAGTATGTTTTGATTTCGCCGTTTCTTCGGCAGCTGTGTAAGACGTCAGAGACAACGCTATCGCGATGATAAGAAGGATACGAAGGGATTTGGTCATCATGGCCTCCCGGGGTTGAGCCAGTTACTATCGTTATTATATCAAGCATGATTGGTGGGTACTTTGGGGATGTGTTTGCCGTATAGTGTGTTTTAGAATACGCCTGCGGTGGTCTTCTTCGCGTTCTTCGCGCCTTCGCGGTTTTACTGGTGTTTTAACTCGGTTTGGAGTCAGGTATGCGTCTGTTGTTTTTCGGTTCTGGAGCGTTTGGGTTGCCGACGGTGAAGATGTTGCATGCGAGGCATGAGCTGGTGGCGGTGGTGAGTCAGCCGGACAAGCCGGCGGGGCGTAAGCGGGTGTTGACGCCGACGCCGATCGCGGCCTGGGCGCTGGAGAACGGGATTGAAGTGCTGCGAGCCGACGATGTGAATGAGCCGGCGTTTGTCGAGAAGATCAAGAACTTCCGGGGGCGGGCGTCTATTGTGATTGCGTTCGGGCAGAAGCTGGGGGAGCCTTTGATCGAGGCGATGGGGGAGTTGGCGGTGAACCTGCATGCTTCGCTTTTGCCGAAGTACCGGGGGGCTGCGCCGATCAATTGGGCGGTGATTAATGGAGAGCAGCAGACGGGTGTGTGCGTAATCGGGCTGGCGCAGAAGATGGATGCGGGGCCTGTGTATGCGGAGGCTTCGGTGAAGATCGACCCGCTTGAGACGGCCGGGGAGTTGCACGATCGGTTGGCGGAGCTTGGGCCTGGCGTGGTGGGGAAGGTGGTGGATGATCTTGCGAACGGGACACTCGACCCCAAAGAGCAGGACCACGATAAGGCGACCAAGGCGCCGAAGATGAGTAAGGCGATCGGGACGGTGGAATTTGGTCAGCCAAGCGAAGCGGTGCGGTCCCGTGTACATGGTTTGACGCCTTGGCCGGGCTGCCGTGTGAACTGGTTATGCAAGGCGACGGGCAAGACGGGTGTGCTGACGCTGGGGCGTGTGTCGGCGGCGCCTGATCTGTCGTGTTTCGTGGGGCTTGAGTCAGTGGAAAAGAAGCCGATGCCCGGGACGATCATGCACTCGCGTGACGGGCAGGATTATCACGTTTTGACGGCCGACGGATCGGTGAAGTTGATCGAGGTGCAGGCGCCTGGGACGAAGATGATGCCGATCGACGACTTTGCGCGGGGGCATAAGCTGGGGGAAGGGGATGTGTTGTCAGCGATCGAGGCGACGTAATATTCTTACTTCGGCATGTCATAAAACCTGACGGGTAACGACACCACAGAAGAGAAACCAGACCCCGGGCGGAGGTCCAGCATGTTTTGCTTAGCGGAAGTTGATTGGAACGGGATACTATCGTCAGGCAATCTGCCGATAATTGCGGTGTTCGGGACGGCGACGATCGTCACGGTGGTGATCGCGTTTTTCGGGTTTAAATACCTGACGCACAAGAGCCGGGATGAAACCCTTCTGAAGCGTGACCTTGTCGCCAAGGGCTACAGCACCGACGAGATCGAGCGGATCGTCGCGGCCTCGCCGGGCAAGCAGAAGTAGGCGGCGGGGGGCGAGTTGCCGGCCGGGGCATCCGCAGCACAATTTATAAGATTAATTTGTCATAATACCTGTCGGGTCACGACAACTGGGATATGGAACAATTCAAGCGCCCCGGGCGGATCGGAGGTCTGACGTGATTCAACTGGCAGAGGTGAACTGGAATGCACTGTTTTCGATACCGAATCTGCCGATTGTCTGCGTCTTCGGCATGGTAACGATCGTGTCGGTAGCCGGTGCTATCAGTGCCGCGTGGCAGAAGAGCAAGAAGTATGAGTACGAGGCGAGGTTGAAGCGTGACTTGGTTGCCAAGGAATACAGCGCCGAAGAGATAGAACGGATTGTGCAGGCAAAGTTTGATGGTAAGGGGTGAGGGGCGGATGTAAGAAACGCTAAGCCGTAAGCGGCTTTTGGGGAAGTGCTTGGGGAAGTGCGCGCATAAAAAAACCCGCGGCGCGCTGCCCCTTTATTTCATGCCGTAGCCAGTTTGGTCGGCCGAGGGGGTGCTTGATGAACAGGGTCGCGGGTAATGTTAGATATCGGTTACAGGATGTCCGGCTCTTCAAACTTTTTATATTGAAATCTTGCGATGTCGGCGTTTTTCCGGTGCCATTATCGGGCGCGTAAAAAAAACGCCGAACATTTGTCCGGCGCTTTTGTACTCATAACGGATCGCAGGCTCGAACCGTGGGTTTAGGTTACTCTTCGGTGGCGACTTCAGCGGTGAGGACAGCGCCATCCGCGTGAGCGCCGGATTCGGCGTTTTCGGCGGCCCATGCCTGCTGCTGAGCCTGCTCAGCCACCTGCTTGGCCAGTTCGGCCTGGGCCAATGCCTGCTTGGCGGCGAGGGTTTGTTGCAGGGCGGCCTGCGCTGCCTTGGCGGCCTTGAGTTTGGCCTGGGCGGCTTCGGCTTCCTGTTCGATAAGCTGCTTCTGCAGGGTCTCGGTGAATGCTTGTGCTGCCTTGGATTCTTCAAGCGCCTGTTCGTAAAGTGCTTGGGCGGCCTGTGCCTGCTGGCGTGCGGCGAGGGCTTCGCTCTTGGCCTGCTGGCCTGCCTTGGCTTTGGCGCGGGCTTCTTCAGACAGAGCTTTGGCCTTGGCTGCGGCTTCCTTGGCAAGCTTCACGGCTTCCTGGGCCTCGGCGAGTTGTACTTTAGCCTTTTCAACTTCCGCTTCGGCCTTCGCGGCGACCTCGGCCTGTTGCTGGGCGGCGAGTTCGGCACTGGCGGCGGCTTCGGCCTGGATCTGCGCGGCGGCCTCGGTCTGCTTCTGGGTCTTGGCGACCTTCTGAGCTTCGAGTTCGGCGGCGGCCTTGATCAACTCGGCTTGACGTTCCTGTTGCAGAGCCTGCTGCCTGGCTGCGGCGGCTTCAAGCTTGGCCTGCTCGGCGGCCTGCTTGGCGTACTCGGCATCCTGCTTGGCTTCCACCGCACGCTGAACCTTGGCGACCGACACCTTCATCAGGAAGTAAGGCTGATCCTTTACGTCCGTGATGCGGTACGGCGACTGCAGGTGACGCATCGACGTGGTGAAGTAGAGGTAACCATCCTGGCCCATCGCCAGTGAGTCCGGCCATTGCAGGCGTTCATCAGCGACGAAGGTTTCCAGTTCGCCACTCGGACGACGCACGAAGATGGCGTCTTTCTCGATGGCAGTCAGGTACAGGTTGTTGGTGTCATCGAGCCACATGCCATCGACGATGGAGCCGGTGGAACCGAGGCTTTCGACGGAGTCGGCGAGTCTGCCGGCGGTGAGTGTCTGATCGAGCAGGGCTTCGGTCGGTACGCGATACAACTCGCGGCCGCAGAGTGCGTGGTAGTAGAGCCACTGCTTGTCTTTGGAGAGTTCGACACCGGCGACGCCGTAGCTCGGGCGCTGACCCAGGAAGTTGACCCATGGGTGCGAGCCGATTTCGGCGGTGATGCCGGGCTGCGGCTTGGTGGATTCGTGATCGAGCAGCACGGTGCGTGCTTCACGAGACTTAAGGTTATAGATCAGGATGCCACCACGGCCGGCGTCGGTGATGTAGGCGACGTTCTTTTTGGTGTCGACACGGAAGTCGCTCAGGAAGCTGTGCGGCTTGAGGTCGCGCTTCTGATCGAAGTAGAAGACCTGTGCGATGCTGTTGTCGGACAGATCGATCTTGAAGAGCTTGGGACCAGCGATGACGACGCCGGACTCTTTGCGTGGGCTGCCGGAGTCGAGTGCCCAGAGGTAGTCGTCCTGATCGACGTAGAGCGCCTGTGCGCTGACGAAGGATCGCAGCGCGGAGGTGGCGCTTCGGCCGTCCCATTTGTTCCAGCTACGGCTGGGGAACGGCTGGAGCTTGCCATCGGCGTCGAGTTCGGCGACGGAGACGGCGGGGCGGTTGTCCCAGTAGGGGAAGTTGACGAAGACGCGGCCGGTGCTGGACACGGCGACGCCCGTCGGCTGGGCATTGGGGAACTTGGCGACCTCGACAACGAGTTTATCCCACTCGGGCTCGAAGCCTGCGGCGGGCTCGTGCGAGGCGCAGCTCACAAGGACGGACATTAGCGTTGCGGTCAAGGCCAGTGCGGCGACCTGGAGCACGGTACGTGCATAGAACGGGCGTAGGATGGGTTTAGCCATTTTCTCCTCTCCTGTCGTAACGACCCCACAGGTCGTAATGGTTATCCGGGTCAGGTATCGGCTATCTGCGGGGCAAGATGAAGCTTCAATGACGGCTGGGCTGAATAATCCATCTGGGGCGAACGGACGGTTTGATTATCGGCTGGATTACGAGATATTGCGGCATGTTTGTGCGCATGAGAGCAGTTGATTGAGCCAGCGATGTTTGGGTCAGTGTTGGATCGTGTTTATCGAAGAATTCAGAGGGATTAACCTGCCTGTGCAGCGAAGTTTGTTAGGATTGCGCGCACGGATATGCCGCGATTGTCAATAGATAGTTGGGCGGTGTAAGGGAACGATCTATGATGATGCGGAAACGGAGGTCTTTCATGCGGCGGAATTTGATATGGATGGCCGGGTTGATCGCGTGTGTGTTTGCGATGAATGTGGTGCATGCGGAAGTGGTTGAAGTGGGGCGGGGGCAGGTTACACGCTTTGAGGCGGGGGATGATGCCGGCGGCGCTGAAGCGATCGCGACCGGGGAGCTTGTTGAAGGCAGCGGTTTGCCCGTGCGTGTTGCGCTTGCGGATAGCTCGCAGCAGGTGAGTATGTCGGTGGTGCAGGCGAGAACGGTGCATGAACTGCTGGGACAGATGTTGGCGGTGAACGAAGCGGGAGAAACAAACGCTACGGATACGCCGGCAGAGCAGACGCCTGATGAGCCGGCTACCTCGCAGCAGGCAGCAGTGAAGAAGCCGTTCTTGGGGATGAATCTTGCGGGGGTGACGTACTACACACGCGGCTGGGTGTTTACGGATCTGATGCTTTTGAGCGATGCCTGGCGCGATGATAATCGTGGGTACATCTTCAAGTCTGGGATGGCGCCAACCGGTGTATTTGTCGCGACGTGGGCCGGCAGCGGGTCGGTGAAGTTTTCGGGTGATGTCAGTTCAAATCAGACAGGTTCAAACAGTGCGTCCGTCGTGATCGGTTCGGGCAATGAAGGCATCAACCTGCAGAAGCTCGGGCAGGTCAGTGATGTGAGTCTGATTGCGGTTGACCACGAGATGCGCGTTTCGCCGTTTAATCCTGTGTTTGAAAGTCGGATCGAGCCGTTCCAGGTGATCCGGTTTATGGACTGGGCGAGCACGAACACAACGAAGCTCAAGCAATGGTCTCAGCGGCCACGCAAGGGCCAGCAGACGCAGACGGGTGAGAACGGCGTCGCGATCGAGTACATGATCCAACTGGCCAATGAATTGAAGGCTGATCCCTGGTTCTGCATGCCGCACATGGCGGATGACGACTACATCCGAAAGCACGCGGAGTTGGTAAAGGAGCGACTGCACCCGGATGCAAAGGTGTATATCGAGTATTCCAACGAAGTGTGGAACGGCCAGTTCGGACAGCATAAATACATCCGGCAGCTTGCCGGCGGAACGGATTCGTTTTCGGATGCGTTTTTCGATACATGGGCGGAGCGGTGCAAGACAACGTTCCGGATTTGGACGGAAGTTTTCGGCGATGAAGCTGAGGAGCGGCTGGTGCGCGTCGCGGCGGTGCAACTGGCAAATCCATGGGTAGCTGAGCAACTGACATCGAGGCTGGACGGGCAGTTTGATGCCATCTCGCCTGCTGCGTACTTCGGGATAACGCATGGGCAAGGCGAAAAACTGAACACGAGCCCTTCGGTTGATCGCTTACTGGATATGTGTGAAGAAAACATTCGGGGCGACAACCGCAAGTGGTTTAACCGTCACGGTGAATTGGCAAAACAATGGTCGCAGAAGCTTGGCCGGCCGATCCGGCTCATTGCGTACGAGGGGGGGCAACACCTGACAGCGCACGGCAACGACAATCTCCCGTATTACGATCAACTGATCGAGGCACAAACTCACCCGCGGATGTACGGCCTGTATCTGCTGAACATGCGGCTGTTCGAGGTGGCGGGCGGGGATTTGTTTGTTGCGTTCAACGATGTGGGCCGGCCCGGCAAGTTCGGTTCGTGGGGGCACCTGGAATATCAGGATCAGCCGATCAGCGAAGCGCCGAAGTACCGGGCGCTGATTGAGTATCCGTCATTGAAAGAGAAGTAGGGGGGGGCAATGTTCGATGTTCAAAGTGCAATGTGAAGGTGTTGTCGGGAGTTTTGTTTATGCACACAATTGAGCGGAGGCCCGGACCTTCGCTTTGCTCAGGACCGGCGTTGGGGGAAGATGTCTTTACCCTGCACCCAACACCCTATACCCTACACCCCTTCAAATGAACATCGAACATCAACACGACCGTCAAATCACTGTCCCCGTTCGCGTTCGATACGTCGAGTGCGATCCGATGAATGTCGCACACCACACGGTTTATCCCGTCTGGTTTGAGATCGCACGGACGGATTTACTTCGCCAACGCGGCAATGCGTATCGCGACCTGGAAGCGGCGGGGGTGTTTTTTGTTGTTGCACGCATGAGCCTGCGTTACCACAAGCCCGCGATGTATGACGATGAACTGGACATCATCTGCACCGCAAAGCCATCCGCCGGCGTAAAGGTCGAACACAGCTATGAAGTCAAACGTGGCAATGAATTGCTGGCTACGGGTGAGACGACGCTGGTATGTGTGGATAAGGACGGTAAGCTCAAGCCGATACCGGTGGAATTGTTCCCCTGATTATAATAAGATTGGCCCGTCTTCTGTTTTGGAGGAACTCCTGCATGAAGTACTGGCTAATCCTATCGTTTCTGATTTGTGCGACGCTTGTGTTGGGTTTTTTGACCTGGCGGACCGCAGACCAAAGAGAATTCGAGGTTGTCTTCAACGCCAGTGGTGCAGAGGCTGTCCAGTGGGGTGAGAAGGCTAAGCAGGATCGCTGGGTGCAGATCGTTACGCGTGAGCTTGTAGATGGCGAGATGGTGTACAAACCCGTAGCGAATAATGGCATTGATGCTCATATTCTTTCATCCCAGGATGGGGTTCTGGTACGGCGGTGGTTGCCGAACGATCAGGCAATGAACATGGTCGGTACTCTTGCCACGGGCGGCTACTCAGGAATTGGCGATCTCATGGATGAAACCCAAAGCAACGCTTCGAGTCAAAAACGCAACGTGCGTTTGTTACTTGTAGCTACAATACTTTTCGCGTTAGCCAGTGCCGCTTACGGTGTCATCGCACCAATATTACGTGCTAAGAAAGCACAACCGAGTGATATTGAGGGGCAGGGAACTCATTTCGAAGAGGGATAATCACCTTTGTGTTTTATCCGTTCCTGGTTATCGCGACTTCCGCTCGATCTGAAGTGATTCGCCACAGTATTTGCAATGTGTCGCGTCTGGGTCGTGCCCTTCTTTTTGACAGTTTGAGCATACTTGTGTTGTGATTTTTCTCTTTTGGCCGGCTGTAGCAAGTTCTGCGGTGACGATGCCGGTGGGGACGGCGATGATGCCGTAGCCGATGATCATGACGGCGGAGGCGAGGAACTTGCCGAGGATGGTTTGCGGGGCGATGTCGCCGTAGCCGACGGTGGTCATGGTGACGATGGTCCAGTAGATGCTTGCGGGGATGCTGGTGAAGCCCGTGCCGGGCTGTGAGCCTTCGATGAGGTACATCAGTGATCCCACGATGAGTGTGATGGAAAGCACGGCGACGAGGAAGACGGTGATCTTGACCCGGCTGGCGCGGAGAGCGTCCATCAGGACGCTTGCCTCGCCGACGTATCGTGCGAGTTTGAAGATACGGAAGACGCGCAGCAGGCGCAGGGCCCGGATGACGATCAGAGCTTGCGAGCCGCCGACGAACAGGCTGATGTAGGTGGGCAGGATGGAGAGCAGGTCGACGATGCCGAAGAAGCTGCGGATGTAAACGGCGGGGCGGCGGACACAGACCACACGTGTGATGTACTCGATGGTGAAGAGGATGGTGAAGAACCACTCGATAGCGTAGAGGTATGCGCCATACGTCTCACGGATCGAAGCCACACTTTCAAGGATGACAGCCGTGACACTGAGCAGGATCGACCAGAGCAGGATGATGTCGAAGGTTTTACCTGCTTTGGTGTCGGCCTCGAAGATGACTTCATAAAGCCAGGTGCGCCAGGTATGTCCGGGAGGGGGTTGCATGGATCAGGTGGTGTCTCGTAACAGGAATCCAGTGGCTCGTATACAGGCATTTTTAACGGGTTGATTGGTTTGCCGCAATATTCGTGGTCCATCTGTAGGGATTGATGGGTAAGTCAAGGCAAGGTCCGGCGTCGGTTACACGCGGATCAAGAAAAGTAGGTCCTTGATTAGGTCGACGGTTTCTCCGAGGGCCCGTGAGATCCGGGCATTGACAAGTAGGGAACCGTGACGGCGGAGGCGGGAAAGTCTTGGCCGTTGACAGACGGCAAGATCCATGGACCCGACAACCGCCTACTGGTTTGTCACGATCGCTTCCATTTCTTCGCTCGCTTGGGCGGGTGGGTACTATCTCGGCAGACATTCGGTGAAGGTGGCTCGGACGACGTTGTTGTGCGGATTGCTATTGATGCTGGTCTGGTGCTGGCTGCATTATCACCCGGCGGTGGCGGTGTACGTTATCCCGCTGTCGGTGCTGACGAAGATTGAGGGGGTGGGTAGCGTCCCGATTTTCATGCTGCTGCTGGGGTTGGCCTGGTCTCGTGCGAAGCTTCCCCGGCAGAAGCGGGTGATCAGTTGGGCGATAATGTTCGGGGGCGTATTTTTTGTGAACGGGGCGCTTTGGATGCTGCAATCGACGCCCGAGCAGAGCTTTGCAGCCACGGTGGGGGAGGGCGAGGTCGTCAAGCAGAGCCAGGAATACTCTTGCGTACCCGCGGCGTGTGCGCAGGCACTGGATTTATTGGGCGTTCCCACCAGTGAACAGCAGATGGCGAAGCTGACCCACACCCGGCCGGGCACGGGTTCCACGATCCTGCGGGCGCTGGACGGGCTGAATAAACGCCTGGAGCACACCCCTTACACCGCGGAACTGCTGGAAGTGACCTCTGAGGAAGTCCGGCAACTTCCGTATCCAATAGTTACGCCTTTCAGGTACGAGCCGACCCGGCTACACATGGTGACGGTCACGCGCACGACACCGACGTCCGTGATGGTGGCTGACCCGATCGAGGGCAACATGAGCATGACCTGGGCGACGTTTGAAGAAGTATTCGGGGGCCAGGTGCTGGTGTTCGTGCAGCATTAGGCGGGTGGGGCGGTTTTGCCGGGCGCAAAATATAAAATTTATTATATATTTCTTGTGATTTGTCGGTCTTTATTCGGGATTGGCTTGGGCTCGTTGGGGCTGTGAATATAGCCTGTAGGTCCCTCAGATTGACGCTAGAACGCCAATCACTAGAATCGTTAGTCTTAAAACAGCGTCCCGGCTTCCTCCGGCGCTGACCCGGGTCCGTTTCGGCTTGTGTGCGCCATGCGGACATTACCCTGAATACGGCAAGGACCCCCAAGCCGCCGACTCACCGAGTGCGTGGGTCGGTCTGATTAAGGGGGGCGAGCAAATACGCTTCGTTCCACCACAATACAAGCCCGGCTATCCGGCAGAGAAAGGCCCAAAAGGACTACAACCATGGCTAAAAAGAAAAGCTCCACAGGGAAGTCATCGCAAAAAATGGTCTATTACTTCGGTAAGATCAAGACCGACGGCAATGGCACGATGAAGGAACTGCTCGGCGGCAAAGGTGCGAACCTTGCCGAGATGACTTCGATCGGTCTGCCCGTGCCTCCCGGTTTTACGGTCACGACCGAATGCTGCGACCAGTACTACAAGCAAGGCCGCAAGATGCCCAAGGGCCTGATGGACCAGGTGCACAAGGCTGTTGAACTTCTGGAAAAAGAAAGCGGCAAGAAGTTCGGCGATGACAACAACGCCCTGCTGATGTCCGTCCGCTCCGGCGCCGCGGTTTCGATGCCCGGCATGATGGACACGGTCCTGAACCTCGGCCTGAACGACGTGGCCGTAAAGGGCCTGGCGGTTGCCAGCGGCAACGAGCGTTTCGCTTACGATGCCTATCGTCGTCTGATCAACATGTACGGCGACGTCGTCATGGGCGTCGACCACCACTACTTTGAGGCCGAGTTCGACAAGATCAAGCAGAAGCAGAAGGTCGAACTGGATACCGATGTCGATACAGAAGGCCTGAAGGCACTGTGCGACGCTTACAAGAAGGTCTTCAAGAAGCACACCAAGATCGCCTTCCCGCAGGACCCCTACAAGCAGCTTGAACTGGCGATCGAAGCCGTGTTCAAGAGCTGGAACGCCCCGCGTGCGATCCGCTACCGTCAGATCTCTGAGATCACCGGCCTCAAGGGTACGGCCGTCAACGTCCAGACCATGGTCTTTGGCAACATGGGCGATGACTGCGGCACAGGCGTCGCCTTCACCCGCGACCCAGCGACCGGCAAGAACGAGTTCTACGGTGAGTTCCTCATCAACGCCCAGGGCGAAGACGTCGTGGCCGGCATCCGTACGCCGCAGCCCGTCAAGGAAATGACCAAGTGGAACAAGAAGGTCCACAAGGAACTGCTGGTTATCAAGAACAAGCTTGAGAAGCACTACAAGGACGTGCAGGACATCGAGTTCACCATCGAGGCCGGCACACTCTTCATGCTCCAGACCCGTAACGGTAAGCGTACCGGTGCCGCGGCGGTGAAGATCGCCTGCGATATGGTCAAGGAAAAGCTCATTGATGAGAAGACCGCTGTCAAGCGTATTCCGGCTAACGACCTGACACAGTTACTGCTGCCCAGCTTCGACACCTCGGCCAAGAAGAAGGCTTCGGCGTTGACCACCGGTCTGCCGGCGTCGCCCGGTGCGAGCGTTGGCAAACTGGCATTCACCGCTGACGAAGCCGTCGAGCGGACACAGGCCGGCGAAACCGTGCTGCTCGTTCGTAAAGAAACCAGCCCGGAAGACGTTGACGGCATGCACCACGCGGCCGGCATCCTCACCTCGACCGGCGGTATGACCAGTCACGCGGCGGTCGTCGCCCGTGGTTGGGGCAAGTGCTGCGTCGCCGGCGCCGGCGCCATCAGCATCGACGAAAAGGGCAAGAAGATCACGGTTAACGGCAAGACCTACAGCGACAACGATGAACTGTCGATCGACGGCTCGACCGGTGAAGTGTTTGCCGGCCGTATCGCGACGGTGACGCCCAAGCTCTCCGGCGACTTCGCCACCGTGATGAAGTGGGCCGACAAGTATCGCAAGCTGAAGGTTCGCACGAACGCGGATACGCCAGCCGACGCCAAGCGTGCCCGTGAATTCGGCGCCCAGGGTATCGGCCTCTGCCGTACCGAGCACATGTTCTTCGAGGGCGAGCGCATCCTGGCGATGCGTGAGATGATCCTCGCCGAAGCCAAGGCCGATCGTGAAAAGGCACTGGCCAAGCTGCTGCCTTATCAGCGCAAGGACTTCGTGGGTATCTTCACCGCGATGAAGGGCCTGCCCGTGACGGTGCGTCTGCTCGATCCGCCGCTGCACGAGTTCCTCCCGCACGATGATCAGAGCCAGGGTGAATTGGCCAAGGTTCTCGGCGTGAACGCTTCTGTGGTCAAGAACCGCGTTTCGCAACTTCACGAAGCGAACCCGATGCTCGGTCACCGTGGCTGCCGTCTGTCGATCACCTACCCGGAAATCCTGGTCATGCAGGTGACGGCGATCGTCGAGGCGACCATCCAGTGCAAGAAGAAGAAGGTCAACGCGATGCCCGAAATTATGATCCCGCTGGTCGGCACCAAGAAGGAACTGTCCATCTTGCGTGATCTGGCGTTGCAGACCATCGCGGACGTCAAGGCCAAGAAGAAGTACTCAGGCAAGCTGGACATCACCGTCGGCACCATGATCGAAATCCCGCGTGCGGCTCTGACCGCCGACGAGGTTGCAGAGTGTGCTGACTTCTTCAGCTTCGGCACCAACGACCTGACCCAGTTGACCTTCGGCTACAGCCGTGACGACGTCAACACCTTCCTGCCTGACTACATCGGCCAGGAAATCCTCGAGAAGGACCCGTTCCAGTCGCTGGATACCACCGGCGTGGGCCAGCTCGTGGACATGGCCGTCAACAAGGGCCGCAGCGTCAAGAAGGGCCTGAAGTGCGGCATCTGCGGCGAGCACGGCGGCGACCCGGCATCCGTGAAGTTCTGCCACAAGGTCGGCCTGGATTACGTCTCCTGCAGCCCGTTCCGCGTCCCGATCGCACGGCTCGCGGCGGCCCAGGCAGCGCTTGGCTAAGCAAAGCAGTCAGACAATTGAATAACCACAAAACCCACGGGTGTAATGCCCGTGGGTTTTTTTATTCTGGATATGTGTCTGCAGCTAAATCCTATACTGGATACTGTCACAGATTGCTATCTTTTGCGTGCCAGATACACCCCATCGCACAACGGCAGGAAGCTGACATCCACGCGTTCATCCTGATGCAGTTTGTTGTTTAACGCTCGGATCGCGGTGACCTGTTCGTCAGTTGCATCGGGATCGATCACGCGGCCGTGCTGGAGCATGTTGTCGAAGGCGATGACCCCGCCGGGGCGCAGCAGTTGGATGACCAGTTCGTAGTAGTTGTCGTAGGCGAGTTTGTCGGCATCGATGTAGCAGAAGTCGAATCTGTTGATTTCGCCTGCATTGATAAGATTCTGTAGCGTCTGGTCGGCGGGGGCGATGCGTAGGTCGATCCGGTCGGCGAGGCCGGCTTTTACCCAGAAGGGCTTGCCGATCGAGGTGTATTCTTCGCTGACATCGCAAGCTAATATCCGGCTGTCGGGGCCGGCGGCGTCGGCCATCCAGAGAGTCGTGACGCCGGTGAACACACCCACTTCGATGATGTGCTTGGCGTCGAGCATCCTGACGAGGAAACTCAGGAACTGTGCCTGAAGTGGGGGGCTTGCCAGGCCTGCGTTCTGGTGTTTCGCGGTGGTTTCGATGAGGTCTAGCATGGCGGCGGGGGGCCTGAGCGAGGTGTCAGCTATATATCCGTAGAGCGATTCTGTTTGTTCCAGTGCCTTGTTATTCATAATGATGCCGCCGTGACTGAGTTTGGTTGCTGGATTCTCCGACATGATAGCAGGCTGGGCGGTGTGAAAGTTAGCGAATATCGCCGCCCACCGGCTTGCCAGGCGTTACATATGGCTTTGAGTATGTGGTAATATCTTCCGGCATTAACTTAGCAGGCGAAGCGGGGGGGTAGTGGAAGTCTGTACATATGTATGATTCCTCCAATCCAGCCGAATCCTCACTCGCCCAGCGGTTCGAAGAGCAGGTACGTAAGTTCGCTGACCGGACCGCGATGGATAGTGCAGGGCGGGTGACGACCTACGGCGAACTCAATGCCTTGGCGAATATCAGCGCTAATGCGTTGTTGAATCAACTCGGTGAACCGTCTCAGCAGGACCAATTTGCTGCGACGCTTGTCGATCAGGGATTGCCTTTGACGACGGCGATTTATGCAGCACTCAAGGCGGGGCGGGCCTATGTGCCGTTGGACCCCAACTATCCGGCCGAGCGCATCGCTACGATGCTCGAAGATTGCGGCGCCAGGATTGTTTTGACTAACAACCGCCGTGAAGCGATGGCCCGGCAGATCGTGGGCGATCGCATACCAGTGGTGAATATCGACCAGCGAGGCGGTACTGCAGATGAAAATAATCCGGGACTGGATATCAATCCGGGCAGATTAGCGTATGTACTCTACACCTCGGGGTCAACGGGCAAACCCAAGGGCGTGATGATGGAGCAACGCGCGGTCATGCACAACATGCTCCGCCACGTGCCCTGGATGAAACTCACTGAACAGGATCGGGCCACCCTGCTTTATCCCTGCAGCGTCTACGGCGGGATGCGCGATGTCTTCAACGCAACGCTAAACGGCATGGCGCTGTGTCATTACCCGGTTAAGGAAGCCGGCACATTAGGATTGCCCGACTGGCTGATACAAAAGCGCATCACGATCTACTGCTCGATCGTTACGATCTTCAGGCATTTTGCCCGGGAACTGAAGGGCGAGAACCTGTTCCCCGAGATCCGGATGGTCAAGTTTGGCGGCGAGGCTTCGACCCGCAATGATGTCGAGCTTTTCAGAACGCACTTCAGTAAAAACTGTCATTTACTAGGTGGGCTCGGCGCAACAGAAACGGGCATGTCCTGCCATTACAACATCACCGAAGATACGCCTTTGGACGAAGGCTCCAATATCCCATCAGGGTATGCGTTCCCGGGTGTTGATGTACGCATCGTTGATGATGAGGGCCGGCCTGTCGAACGGGGCGTGATCGGCAACATCCATATCAGCAGCCGATACATCATGCGCGGTTACCTTGGTCGTCCTGAACTGACCAAAGAAGTACTGCTGCCCGATTCGGACGATCCGGAGGCACGTGTATTTCTCACCGGCGATCTTGGTGAATTCAACGAGCAGGGCATGCTGGTCCATCGAGGCCGGAAGGATCAGCAGGTCAAGATCCGGGGCAATCGCGTCGAGATGCTTGAGGTAGAAACGGTGCTGGGTAAATGCTCCGGTGTGCGTGAGGCCGCAGTCACCGCCAGACCCAACAAGCACGGCGACATGCGCCTGATCGGTTACATCATCCCGAAGGAAGAGTCAGGCCCGAGCATTCATGCGCTGCGTACGGAAATGCGTCAGAAGCTGCCCAGCTTTATGGTGCCTAATACGTTTGTACGCATCGACAAGATGCCGTTAACACCGAACGGCAAGACCGAACGCAAAAGCCTGCCCGAGCCGGACCTCGACCGTATTGATACCGGCGTCGAGTTCATCCCGCCCCAAAGCGATCTTGAAAAGAAACTCGCAGCCATCTGGCAGAGACTCTTGGGTTTGTTTGAGGTTGGTGTCACGGATAGCTTTTTTGATCTGGGCGGCGATTCGCTGCTCGCGGTGCAGACGGTACTGGAGGTCGAGCGCGTTCTGGATCGATCGCTTCCATTGTCGTCTTTCTATGGATCGCCAACCATCCGACAGATGGCGGCATGGTTACAGGGTGAAGGGACGAACACGCAGGACCGAGGCGTGTATTGCCTGAAAGAGGGTAGCGGTAAGCCCCCGCTTTTCTGTCTGCCCGGGCGGGGCGGTACGCCTTTCAGTTATCGTGGCATGGCTGAATTGATCGGCGACGATCGATCGATCTACGGCCTGCAATTCCCGGGTCTGCACGAAAACGAACAACCATTCGACAATATCCCGGACCTGGCTGCGGAACTGCTTCGCCGGATTCGCCACATTCAGCCGGACGGTCCTGTATCGTTGATCGGCTATTCATTCGGCGGCTTGGTCGCGTACGAGATCGCCTGCCAGATCAAGCAGCAGGGCGGAGATGTGCCCTATCTGGGACTATTGGATGCGTCTGCACCGGGTGCTGTTCGTCCTAAACCGTTCATGCAACGGCTGTGGATTCACTTGCGTGAATTGACGCCCGCCATAGCCATGGAAAAGGTACGTCAGAAGTTGGGCTTATCATCTGAAGTGAATAGCAATTCGCGTGATGAGAATGCCGGCATGTGGCTGGAAGATGAAGTTTCCATACCGCAAGGCAACGGCCAGATAACCGAAGCCTTATCCAAGCTGAGAGTCGCGTCACGCCGGGCCCGTGAATCCTATAGGCCGGGCTGCTTTGATGGTGATCTGCACCTGTTTGAATCGATTGAGAAACCCGATTGGATGCGCTTTGTGTCTGTAGCTGATGACAATGGTTGGCGAGGTTTGGTCAGAAGCAATATCCACACGTATCCAATCCCCGGCGGACATCTGGAGATATTCGATACTGCCCACGTCACCGTCCTGGCCGAACAAGTCCGCGCCAGTCTGGATCGTGTAGAAGTGCGAATACCCTCGTGATGGCATATCAACGGCAGGTTTCCCGGCCAGCAGCCCCCCTGCCGACCCATCCCAAGGCCCGATAATATATGTTATGTATAGCTCAATACATTCAGGCTCTCAGGCCCCAGGTTCGGCCCCCAAAAGGGCTTACGGGTACCATTTAGCTTCTTGATATGAGAAAACCTGGAAATCAATCAGACATTGCCAACAATCCCGATTCAGGGCATGTCGTTGACATGGATATTGCTTGCCCGGGGGGTGAATACAATCTGCGCGGCTTGCTGGGGCCCGTCGTTGAGTGTCCGGAATGTGGTCTGGCAATCGATGTGCCTGATTTGGCGGCTAGGCAATGGGACCGGCCTTGGTACCGGGCTCCGGGGCTGCTCATACTAAGTATTCCGGGAGTCACTATGAAGTATCTGCCATTGCGTTGTTGAATAGATGATGGCGGGAAGTCCGATAAGCCGAATGTGGTGGGGGGTTCAATGGCTCAGGGATTTGTGATTGCATTGACACGATTAAACGTCGCGCGTGTGATCGCCATCATCACGTCTGGGGGCCAGTCAAGGGTTGGATCGGCTTTGTATTTATCGGGTACCACTGCCAGCGACAGGTCGCGGACTTCCTGTTCGGTTTTCATCCGTCGGTCTTGTGCCAGTTCGGGCTTGTCGCCGGGGATGGGGTCGACCAGGTCGTAGGCAAGCAACAGCGTGGTGACCTGCCAGTCGAAGTAACCTTGCAAGGGATTGTCGTCTTGTGTGTGTTGGTCGGACATGATGTGTATTTATGATTTGGGATTTATGATTTATGATTTGTGCTAACGGCTAATAGCTAATGGCTATCTCCCTCAAACGCTTCAATCGCTTCATCAATCGTAAACGCATCTTCGTACAGCGCTTTACCCACGATTGCGCCTTGGATGGGTAGTTCACGCAGGGCGCGGAGGTCGTCGAGTGTGCCGACACCGCCGGAGGCGACGACGGGGACGTGGGTGGCTTCGGCGATCTGGCGCGTGGCTTCGACGTTCGGGCCTTTGAGTGTGCCGTCGGTGGCGATGTCGGTATACACGATCGCGGCCAGTGGCCAATCGGTGACCTGTTTGGCGATATCGAGTGCGGTTTGTTCGGAGGTCTGTTCCCAGCCGTCGGTGGTAACTTTGCCTTGCTTGGCGTCGAGGCCGAGCACGAGCTTGCCGCGGTAGGTCGGATTGCCCATCAACGCTTCAAACCACGACCAGTTTTTAAGTGCGGCGGTCCCGACGACGACACGTGTGATGCCGACGTTCAGCAGGGTGTCGATGACGGATTCGGACCGCACCCCCCCACCGACCTCAACTTTCAGGCTGGTCTGCGAGCAGATCTTCTCAAACAGCGGCGCGTGCGTGAGTTTGCCCGTACGTGCGCCATCAAGGTCGACCATGTGTAGCCAGGTTGCGCCGGCATCTTCAAAACGTTTGGCCTGCTCAACCGGATCGGCTTCGTACGTGGTCTGACGGTCATAGTCGCCCTGGGTAAGGCGAACAACCTGGTTATTACGGATATCAATAGCGGGGAATAGATGCATGGGTTCTTGGGTCTGGGGTCTGGGGACTAGTCAGATTTCTTTGATTCCAACGCCGGTTCTGAGCGAAGCGAAGGGCCGGGTGGTTTTGATGTTGAATGTTCGTTGTTCAATCCACAAACTGGTGCATGTGCTAACGGCTTCTCCGTCCCACTTCCGGCATTTTTCATCATCCGGATTCTCATGATGGTGCTTTGCCAGCTCTATGTAATGCGCGGTGTTTTCGTGCATTGATTTTAGTTGTTCTTCGGTAACATGTTTAACAACCTTGCCGGGGATGCCCATGACGACGCTGTTGTCGGGGATGACGGCGCCTTCAGTGACCAGGGCGCGTGCGGCGATGAGGCAGTTTTTGCCGACGACGGATGAGCCGAGGAGGACGGCCCCCATGCCGATGAGCGTGCCGTCGCCGACGCTTCGGCCGTGGACGATCGCGCCGTGGCCGATCGTGATATTCGCTCCGATATCGTTGGGGACGCCGCCGTCGCAGTGGACGGTGGCTCCCTCCTGGATGTTGGTGCCGTCGCCGATGGTGATGGGTGCGACGTCGCCGCGGACGGTTGCGCCGTACCAGATATTGACGTTTTTACCCAGTTTGACCTGCCCCATGACGCGGGCGGTGTCGGCCAGGTAGGCGTGCTGAATCTTTTGCATACTCATGCGGCGTATCGTAGCGGATCACCGGTCTATCCGGAATTTAGTTGCCAATGGCGGGAATCCGCCTATGATTCGCTGCTGGCGGATGTCTCATGGACAATCAGAAACTCCAAAAACTCGCAGTAGTTTGGTTTGCCCTCTGGTTCGGTGTCATTGTGCCCGGACACAAGCGGGGGCTGGTGCTGCTGCCTGGTGGTAAGCCACAGGTCACGGTCAAGCAGTCGGAGGAAGCCCAGCCGTGTCCCCTGGCGAAAATCATGGGGCGGTCCAGTTCGTGTTGCTGCCCGCCGTCAGATTCTTCCGATGCCCCTCAGCCCGGCGCACCGGTGACGCATTGTGCGATCTGCTATCTCACCGGAGTGCTGGATGTGCCGCCTGCCCCGGACTTCGCACCGAAGCCGCTTGAGCTGGTGCAGGTGCTGGCCTGGCCGCAGTCTGATGTAGTTGAAGCGACTGAATCCGTTCGGACCTATCTCGGTAGAGCCCCACCCCTGGGCTAATCCTGTTCAACTGTGAATACATGATTCGTAGCGATCGGCGTGTGTTGCGCCGGATCGCGGTTTGATGTCGGTACCGCGCTAGTGAAGTGCGGTCGGCCGGCTGTTGTTGAATGGAAAACCTTGGGAGAACGTAATGAAAGCGTTTTTAATCCGCTTCGCGGCGGTGGTTGTATCTGCTGGTTTGGTTGGCTTGGCCGGTGCGCCTATCGAGGCTTCGGTGATCCCGCCAAACCCGGGGATGGTTGGTGGGCAGGCCGGTGAATTAGGCATGTTCCATGGCGAGATATCAATCAATGATGCGGATGAGGTGATTGTGCATCTGAATCCGGGGATGGCGCCGTCGGGTAACACACCCGTGCTGCCTTTGAAGTTTATGGATGACACGCATCCTGATTACACAGATGAATCCGGCTCGGGCGGGCCTGACTGGACCGTGTTGAATGGCAAATACATCAACGCCCAACTCGGCTGGATGACGACAGACGCCGGGGCCTGGACCGTACCCAGTGGTATGGCTGTGTGGATCAAAACTGTTTCAGTAAGTGGGCCGGGCACGCTTGAAGTGTATGAAGGTGGACAGGGTGCGACATCCGCCCTGCTGCCGATGAGTGCTCATACGCTCGATCCGATTTTAGGTGTCGGGCAGGCCTGGAAGTGGTTTGACCCGGATATCGTGGCCAACCTGACCGCCCCACCGTTCCCGGCAAGCGGCTCGGGCATCATGGTTCATAACTGGTATGCCACGACTGTCCCTGGACGCTATGACATTGAATACCAGGTCTATGTCGGCAACGCGACGACGGGTGAGATTAATTCTGCGTATCAGCCGGCGAATGTCACGGTGAGTTGGATTCCGGAACCGGCGACAGCGGGCATCTTACTTCTTGGTATGCCTGCGCTCGTTTATCGAAAGCGTGGTGCAAGCCGATGAACCGGAGCATACCGATGATGTTAAGAGCAAGAACAGCCATCGGTCGAGCGACCTTATTTGCCTTGTGCGTTCTGCTGCTTGCCGGTAGCAGAACGCACGGGCAGACGCTCGGCGGATTGATGAGTCACGTGCAGATCGGCGTGACCGGCGGGCAGGTACTCGTCTTCAAGGATGACCCGGGATTAATCCCGGAGATGATTGGGCCGGACGCATTTGATGCCCCCTTCTCGGTGTTGAATGGCAAGGGATATAACGCACAATTCGGCTGGACGGCGCTGTTTCCGTTTGATTTACATGGCGACCTGATCTGGATCCGTGTGATCGAACAATCCGAAGGCTTGCAGACCTTTGAAGGCGGCTGGGCGGAAGATAACGGTACCGGGATACCTGATCCCAATGACCAATCCATGATCCCGATATTCCAGACATTCGGTTCAACGGATATCTGGTCGTGGTCCGGATCGATGGTGCATAACTGGTATGCCGTGACAGAGCCGGGCGAATACAGCGCGACGTATGAGGTCTACGTCGGCGACGCATCGGGAGCGATCAATACTGCATACACTCCCGCACAAGTGACCTTTGATTTCACCAACACGATTCAGACGCTGATCGGCGATCTGAACACGGACGGTTTCGTCGGGTTGGATGATTTGGACATCGTGCTAGCGAACTGGAACCAGACGACGATCCAGGGCGATCCACTTACCGGCGATCCGACCGGCGACGGGTATGTTGGCCTGGACGACCTTGACATGGTGCTTGAGAACTGGAACACAGGGACGCCGCCGGGTGTTGATGCTTTTGTGATTCCTGAGCCGGTATCGTGTGTGGTGTGGTTGGGTTGCCTCCTGAGTGTCACAGTATGCGGACGGCGATGCTCTTCCCCCCTCTCCCCGCGGGAGAGGGTCGGGGTGAGGGCCTGAGTTATGGGAGTACACAGTTACACAACCGATCGATTACGTAGGAGCGGCCCTCACCCTAACCCTCTCCCGCGGGGAGAGGGGACCGGATTAGATACCTGCCGACGCACTTTTGGTTTCACGCTGATTGAGCTGCTGGTGGGCATCGCGATCATTGCGCTGCTGATCGGTCTGCTTCTGCCTGCGTTGGGCAAGTCGCGGCAGATCGCCAGACGTATGCAGTGCATGACCAAGATGCTCAGCGTTGGTCAGGCGATGGCGATGTACACGCATGACAACGATGAACTCTATCCGCCGAGTGTTCATTCGTTCAGTGTGGCCCACCCGGCGGCGGCATGGGACGTTCAGCTTGGGCCTTACCTGGGATATGAATCGTTTGCCTCGGACCCATTAAGTATCAATATCTTTTCAAGCAAGGAACTGCTGCAACTGAGAGGAACTTTGTACCGCTGCCCGGAAGATGAACGAGACGTGCAGGAACCTAGCTATGCCCCACCGAACTCGCACATCAGTTTCGGCAAGAATGTGTACTTCGAATTAAAACCCAATGCGCCCGATCCCAAGGAAGCGGTTGTGCTGGATGGCAACACCTGGCACAAGACAACCGACATCCCACGATCAAGTGCGACCGTAATGTTCGGCGAAGTCGGCGGTGGAGAGTTCGGTATCGACCATGTCATGGCACACTTCTGGAAACTTGGCCGAAGCGAACCGGGCGATGGCATGGACCTGGTGCGCCACGGTGATATTACCAACACGATCTATACCGACGGCCACGGCAGCAGCACGGCGCTAACCGATACCTACGATGAATCTCAAAAAGTAGACGCGTGGAACCCGGCGACGGCCAGGTGATCTAAATATTCAGGCGCTCACCGTGGAATCGACGACAGGCGCGGTGATCGGCTTTTCCAGACCGCGCTGCCAGAAAGTGTGATGCCGAAGCGCATCGTTCGGTTCTGGATGATCCAGCCTGAAGTGGCAGCCGCGGCTTTCCGTGCGGTGGCGTGCGGCACGCGTGATCAAAGAGCCGATGGTCAGCAGGTTCTGCACTTCCCAGCCCGTGCGCTCATCAAAGATCTTGTCGAGCGTGTAACGGGCCCAGAAGTCGAACATTTCAGCGACTTCGTCCAGACGTTCACCTTGCCGTTCGATCCCGACGTGACGCCACATCACGCTTCGCAGGCTCGACCGTACGTCAGCAAGGTCGAGTTCCGAACGGTCGCTTGGTCGGATGTCGGAGATAACCTTATAGGGGGTGCGAGAGCTTTCGCCATTGATCACTTCGCTGCAGGTTCGGCCGACCAGCTCGCCATAGACAAGCCCTTCGAGCAGGCTGTTGCTGGCAAGGCGGTTTGCGCCGTGGAAACCGGTGTAGGCGACTTCACCCGCGGCGTAGAGGCCTTGGATGTTGGTTCGGCCGTGGTCATCGGTTCGGACGCCGCCGACCATGTAGTGGGCGGATGGATGGATCGGGATCAACTGCGAACCCGGATCAATGTCAAACTGCTTGAGTAATTCAAAGATGCTCGGGAAACGTTTGGCGAACCTATCACCGCCCAGATGTCGGACATCGAGATAGACATTGGTGTGATTTGTCGCGGCCATTTGCTTGAGGATCGATCGTGAGACAATATCACGCGGTGCAAGCTCTGCCCGTTCATCATAATCAGGCATGAAGCGGTGGCCGTTGCGATCGATCAGCAAAGCCCCCTCGCCTCGCACCGCTTCGGAAATCAGCGATCGGCTGGCGCCCGCGACATACAGCGTCGTTGGGTGGAACTGCACGAACTCAAGGTCCGACACCTCAGCGCCGGCGCGGTACGCCATCGCTAGGCCGTCGCCGGTGGCCGAACCGGGATTGGTCGATTCACGGTACACCTGTCCGCAGCCACCGGTGGCGAGGATCGTGGCCTGCGCCCAGATGACCTGAAGACCATACTTGGGGTGGTGCGTGATCGCGCCCAGACACTGCGGCGGTGAGCCTTCCAGCGTGATCAGGTCCAGCACGAAGCAATTGTCGAACAGGCGGATGCGGTCGAGGCTTCTTGCGTGTTGATTCAGTGTGATCGCCAGTTCTTTGCCGGTCGCGTCGCCGTCGGCATGGACGATACGGGGATGGCTGTGCCCCCCTTCTCTACCCAGCGCCAGTTTGCCGCTGGTCCGGTCCAGATTCATCCCCCAGTCGATCAGTTCATCGATCCGAGCGCGTGCAGCCGAAGCGATCTGCCGCACGATCGGCTCATCGCACAGACCGGCCCCCGCGATCAGGGTGTCCTGCACGTGCTCTTCAATGCTGTCCTGCTCATCCACGACAACACAAACGCCACCCTGCGCCCAGTAGGTGTTTGAATCCTTGATCCCGCCTTTACCTGCGACGATGACATCACCGTGTTCTCTTGCTGCGACGGCTGCACGAAGACCGGCCACCCCCCCACCGATCACCAGTGTGTCAGTGAAGATCTGCGGCAACAGCGTTGCGCGGAACGGGATCAGGTATCGTCGGTCGTCGGACATGGGAATGGGTGTAGGGTGTGGGGTGTAGGGTGTAGTCAGAAAACTTACGGCAGTTCGCCTTGGGACCTGAAACCGGATGAGGGTAAGGGCACGCCGTATTCGGTCATGAGCTTGCGTATTTCACCGGCCGGCTCGTAGGTCAGTTGGCCGTTGACCTTGACTTGCTGACCCGTCGCGTTGCCGCCGGACATCGCAATCGCGGCGGGCAGGGTGATGGTTTGTTTGCCCTTAGCAGGCATCGTCGCCATCGGCAGGTCCGTGAACTTGAACGTCTCTACGCCCGCGCCCGGCAACTCGACCTGGTACTTCGCTCGCACGATCGGTAGCGGGATATCGTTGGGATTCTCCGCGATCACAGTCACCAGCAGACGCACGCCTTCATCGGTCTGCTCATCAATCTGCACCGAGTCCACGCGTGTAGACACCGGCTGCAAGGCAACACCGCAGCCGCCCAGCATCAGCGCCAAGCCAAGAATCGCGATTATGTTACGAGCCATCAGTTGCTCCTAAATACTCTAATGCGCAGAGCATAGGATAAATCATCCGTCCCCGACAGGCGAGTTGGACCATGTTTTATGTCTGAGGCTGGTTTGTTGGTGTCTCAGGCGTCTCATTACCGGGCAGTAACGGCTCCAACACCCCCTTAACGCGCGGCCAAAGCAGCACCGCCTCGACGACCATCCAGGCTTCCAGAATCAGGGTGGCCAAGGCGATGACGATCAGGATCCAGTTGGGTTTGTCGGCACCGAGCCAACTGGTATCCATGTTGATCCCTTTCACAAAAAGCTGATAACCCATCGCCCAGGCCGGCATGATCAGCATGAACAGCATCGGAAGTGCGAGGAACCAGACCGGTTTTTTGCGTCGCCAGAGGTAGAAGCCAATGACGAGGAATGCCAGGCCGCCAAGCAGTTGATTGGTCGCGCCAAACATCGGCCAGAGGATCATCCCCCCCTTGCCTGCCCCCGCCCAACTCCACGCCCCACCGGCCGGCGGCATCGCCGCAATGAACGTCGCCACCGCGATCGCAAATATCGTCGCACCATGTTTGTTACGCAGCCACGTAAACGGATTCAGCGTCACTTCATTCCCCCGTAGCCGCGACCTGCCAGGTCGCGCGCCTTGCCCACCCTCCGCGCGGGCAGGGCTGCCCGCGGCTATTGCTGCGGTATCAAACTTCTGCGGATCGATCTCCCACCCGCATTCGGGGCACGTGCCTGAGATATTACCCTGCAGGTCATACCCGCACTCCGGACAATCACGCTCGCCCGGTGTCGGCAAGAACGTCGCGGCCAGTTCCTGCACAACATAGCGCTGCAAACGACAAGCCGTATCGAGTGTCGTGCCGGCAAAGGACGCGACAAGCACCCCCATCAGTGCAATTGCTATTCCCCCGGGGATGCCCATGGATTTGAGGAAGTTGGCTGAGCCGTCAACGAAAGCGCCGACCGTGCGTGACAGGCCGTCGGCGGCACCCCAGGATGCGTAACGAGTCTGCCATGCTGCTGAACTGATCAGAGCCGCTTCGCCTGCCATCTCAAATTCAGCAGTGTATTGATCATCTTGACGGATTGAATGGTGAATGTCGGGTGAAAGTACTACCGAATCATCTACGACAGTAGCACTACTTTGACTGGTTTGAACAACATCAAGAGCCTGATTGGGGCCATCAACAGGCTTCCAAACTTCGGCTTGACCATCCCTGTATTCAATCCAGCGGGACTCACCTGATGCTGTCCTGTAAATAACCTTCCCAATGTCAACCGCGGCCCAGTCTTGCGGTACATGTAAGCCCAGCCCCAACCCCGCGACACACGCCAAAATCACGATCGTTGCTAAAAAACCTTCGGTCAACATCGCGCCATAGCCCACAAACCTTGCATCCGGTTCGCGGTTGAGTTGTTTGCTGCTGGTGCCGCTACTGACCAGGCAGTGGAAGCCGGAGATCGCGCCGCAGGCGACGGTGATGAACAGGAACGGGAAGATCATCGGGGCCTGTGCCGGGTGGAAGTTCCACGCGGGGGCAACGACTTCCAGTGGTTGACGGGCTGCACCCTCGACCGGCGGCGCACCGCCAATGACCGTGGCAACGATCAGGCCGACGACGATCAGGCCCAGTGCGGTCAATAGTTGCAGGCTGTTGATGTAATCGCGCGGCTGAAGCAGCACCCAGACCGGCAGGACAGACGCGATGTAGGAATACACCAGCAGGAGGATGACCCAAGTCATGGTGTGCCAGGACGCCATCCAGGCGTTGAGCTGCCCTAGCCAGCCGTCATTGCCGAAGATCACGCTCAGGTACATCACGCCCAGCGCAATGATCGAAGGGATCGTCAGGTTGACGCCCTTCTTGTGAAGGTACAGACCAATCAGGACGGCGATCGGGATCTGGATCGTGCATGGGAAGATGGATGCGGGGTACATCGTGAACACCGCCGCGATCACCAGCCCGAAGATCGCCAGCACGATGGTCAGGGCCATGAACAACACGAAGAGGAACAGCAGTCGCACACGTTTATTAAGTAGTCGCCCGGCGATGTCGCCTACGGTCTGGCCGTTGTTGCGGAGGCTGACAACCAGTGAGCCGAAGTCGTGGACAGCCCCGATGAAGATGCTGCCGAAAAGAACCCACAGCAGTGCCGGTACCCAGCCCCACATGACCGCAATGGCGGGCCCGACGATCGGGCCGGTGCCGGCGATGGAGGTGAAGTGGTGGCCGAAGACGATGGCCTTGGGTGACGGGACATAGTCCTTGCCGTCCTTAAGCCGGTGCGACGGGCAGACGTAGTCCGCTGAGAGGTTGAATATCTTCCGGCCTAACCAGCGCCCATACGTGTAATACGCGATGAGGAAGGCGACCCCGGCTCCAAGTGCGATCAGTAGGGTTTGCATGAGTTGAAGTGTTTTCGCTCAGGGTTTGGTGATCAATCTGTAGTCAGAGACCTGCGACAACGGTCGGGGTCAGGTCAGACGGGACGATTGTGTACCTGCGCCAATCACTGGTCGATTATATCAACCGTCCAGCACGGCGGTTGTGAACTTCGGATTTGTCTCGGATTGACAGGCGGCGTGTACAGATTTATCGTTCTGCCCCATGGTCGGGCTGAGAACAGCCCGGTCTGGACATCCAACATGAATACACGGTATCAGGAATTGCCGCAGGCAAACGGCCGATCGTGGCCCAAGCCGGCGGCGGCATTGCGGCAGGTGTTGCGCGAAGGCTATAGTCTGTCCTCATTGCGGGCGGACGTGATGGCGGGGCTGGTGGTCGGTGTAGTGGCCCTGCCGCTATCGATGGCGCTGGCGATCGCGTGCAACATCCCCCCGCAATACGGGCTGTATACCGCCATCATCGCCGGCGTAACGGCTGCTCTGTTCGGTGGTTCTCGCACGAGCGTCACAGGGCCGACCGCCGCGTTTGTCGTGGTGCTGCTGCCGATCGTCAACCAGTACGGCCTGCCGGGCCTGCTGCTGGCCTCCAACATGGCCGGTGTGATCCTGATCGTGATGGGGCTGGCCCGGATGGGTCGGCTGATCCAGTTCATCCCCCACCCCGTAACGACGGGCTTCACCGCCGGGATCGCTGTGGTGATAGCGACCCTTCAGATCAAGGACTTTCTCGGGCTTGAAGTCGAGCACATGCCCAGGGAGTACATCGAGCGGTTGGAGGTCCTGGTTCGGGCCTTGCCCAGTTCGCACTGGCCGGACCTGCTGATCGGTGTTGCTACGCTTGCGATGCTGATCGCCTGGCCGAAACTGACACGGAAGGTGCCTGCGGCGCTGGTGGCACTGTCGATCGCCACGGTAGTCGGATGGGTGCTAAGTCGAACCGTCAGTGGTTTTGAGATAGCAACGATCGGGAGCCGGTTCTCGTATGTGACAGCCGATGGTGCGACGGGCTCGGGGATCCCGCAATTACCGCCGTTGCTTGAATGGCCATGGCGCGTGCCGGGCAATGATGGTCAACCACTGACGTTGACCTTTCCGCTGGTGCGCGACCTGCTTGGGCCGGCTTTTACGATTGCCATGCTGGGCGCGATCGAGTCGTTGCTCTGCGCGGTGGTCGCGGACGGCATGATCGGCAGCAAACACGACCCGGATGGCGAACTGATCGGCCAGGGGCTGGGCAACCTGATCGGCCCTCTTTTTGGTGGTTTTGCGGCTACGGGCGCCGTAGCCCGGACGGCGACCAATATCCGCTCGGGCGGGCGCACGCCGATCGCTGCAGTGGTGCATGCCGTATTCGTGCTCTTGTCCGTTTTGATCCTGGCACCGCTGCTGGGGTATCTGCCCTTGTCGGCGTTGGCGGCCCTGCTGCTGGTCGTGGCATGGAACATGAGTGAAGCGAGGCACTTCATCCGTGTGATACGCGTTGCGCCTAAATCAGATGTGGCGGTATTGCTGATCTGTTTCGGGTTGACCGTTCTGATGGACATGGTGATCGCCGTGGGGGCGGGCGTGATCCTGGCTGCGTTGCTGTTCATGCAGCGTATGGCTGCACTATCGAGCACGAAACTGGTTGAGGGCCACCACCCGCGGATGCTCGCCCCCCTGCCGGACGGTGTGGTGCTGTACGAGGTGGCGGGGCCGTTGTTTTTCGGTGCGGCTGAGAAAGCTGCCGCGTCGTTGGCAACAATCGGCGAACGTGTGTCAGTCGTGATCCTGGACCTTGCGGGCGTGCCCGTTATCGATGCCACCGGACTCGTGGCACTGGAAAGCGCGATCCTCAAATTGCAGAAAGCGGGCGTGATGGTTGTGCTGGCAGACTGCCGCCCACAGCCGGTCGAGGTCATGCGTAAGGCGGGCCTGAAAGAGCAGCCTCACCAACTGGCGTTATGCAAAACACTCAATGAAGCGGAGATGCTGGTGCGTCTGGTGCTGCATGACCGTTCGGGTGACGCCGTTTCAGACTGATTTACGTTTGTTCAGCCGATCAGCCAGATCCTGTCGCATCCGATCGACCTCGTCACGTAAAAAGTTCAACCCCTTATCAGCGCCCATGGCGATGATGGTTTCAGCGGGGACGGGTTCGCCGTAGGACACGGCAATCCGGCCGCGGAGTTTGGGGCGGGTGCCCCGCTTCCAGACGTCATACGATCCTTCGATGGCGACGGGCATCACGAGCGGTTTGGCACGCTTGATCAGCAGCATCGTGCCGGTTTCAAAGGGCGTGACCGAGCCGTCTTCGGTGCGTGTGCCTTCAGGGAAAATGAGTAAGGCCTGCCCCTTTTCTAGCTCCGCAATGCACTTGCGCATGGCCGCAACGTCCGTCTCGCCTCGCGAAACAGGGATGGCATTGAGCATGCGGATTATCCAGGCCAGAAGCGGGTGCTTATCGAACAGGGTTGAGCGTGCCAGGGCAGCGAACTGTCTGTGCGAGCAGGCCAGGCCGACGATGATCGGGTCGAAGTAAGACTGGTGGTTACTGACCAGCAGCACGGCTCCGGTGGTCGGGATGTTATTCGTGCCGTACGCGCGGTATCGGTACAGGGGTACGAAAAACACGTAGCAGATCAGGTGCATGGCGTGCCAGAACAAGATCCGCCAGATGGAAGCGCCGGGCTGGCGTTGACGCAATTTCTCGATCACAGCACTGACCCCGCCGTTTGCTTAACCAGGTTTTCCAGGTGATCCACCACCTCTTCGAGCGACATGTCCGAGGTGTCGATCCGTAGCGCATCTTCCGGGCAGATCAACGGAGCATCCTTGCGACTGGAGTCCTTGCGATCGCGTTCGAGGATGTTCTTTCTGATCTGTTCCAGGTCTACTTTCTTACCGGCCGCCTTGAGCTGATCGGCTCGTCGCTTGGCCCGGACTGTAGGGGAAGCGTCTAAATAAAACTTGACCTCAGCCTTGGGGAAAACGACCGAGCCCTGGTCCCTGCCTTCAGTAACAAGGCGCGGGTGTTCTTCGCCCATACGGCGCTGTTCACGAACCATGACCTGCCGGACACCGGAGATCGCGGCGACATCGGAGACCTTACTGGTGACATCCATATCACGCAGGCGGTCGGTAACGTCGGTGCCCCCGACACTTAAACGCGGAGGATCATGGGTCCAGTCAAAACGGAATGTGCTGTGACGGGCCAACTCGACGACGGCGTAGTCTTCGGCAACCGGATCGATCCCGCGTTCGACGCACTTGGCGCTGAGGCCACGGTACATCGCCCCGGTATCGAGGAACTCGAGTCCCAGGCGCTTAGCCAAACGCCAGGCGACAGTGGATTTACCGGCGCCGGCAGGTCCGTCCAGCGTGATAATTAGACGCTGCATGGCGGGAAGTGTACGACAAACCGGTCCGTTAAGCACGGCGGGGTAAAGTTATACGTGATCGGCGGTGTTTTCATATGATGCTGTGAGTGATTCAGGCTTGCGTATTTGACCTAAAGGCGTGACGTATGAGCTTGTTTTCTCGACGACGTAATCGCTCTGTTTCTGCTGCCTCGGTGACTGCCTTAACCGGTCAGGAGCAGAGAATCCGCCAGATAGGTGGGGAACTGTTGGAAGCTACTCGTCGTGCTCCGGGGCCGCCGCTGTCTGACAAGCTGATGGACTGGGCGATGTCCGACCAGGACTTCCGGGCACAATTATTCCGCTTTACGGATGTTTTTCCAGTGCTCAAGACGCCTGAACTGGTGCATGAACATCTGATGGACTACCTGACGCAGCCGGGGGTGAAGCTGCCGCCCGGCCTGGGATTGGGCCTCAAGGCCGGCGGGATCATGAAAGGAACGCTTGCAAAAACGGTCGCATCCCAGATTACCAGCACCGCCAAGCGTTTCATCGCGGGGGTAGATGCCACCTCCGCCCTGCCGATGTTGCGGAAGCGTTGGGACAGTGGGATCGGATTCTCGGTGGATTTACTGGGCGAAGCTTGTATCAGCCTGGCGGAAGCGGATGCTTCGCGCCAGCGTTATCTGGACTTGGTCGACAACCTGCCTCGGGCGGTAGACAACTGGCCGGGCAATCCCCTGATTGAACAAGACCATCTCGGGCAGATCCCGCGGACTAATGTATCTGTCAAGATCAGCTCGCTTTCGGCTAAGAATGATCCGATCGCTCACGACCGGGCAATCGACGAACTGACAGCATCACTGGGGCCGATCCTGGAAGCGGCGGTCAAGCAAGGCGTGTTTATCAACTTCGATATCGAGCAGTATGAACTCAAAGACCTGACTATCGATCTGTTCATGCGGTGTTGTGAGCGTTATGCATTCGAGGCCGGGCTCGCTCTACAGGCTTATTTGCGTAGTGCTGACACTGATGTGGAGCGGATTATCAACTGGTCGCGTCAATCGGGACGGCAGGTTACGGTTCGGCTGGTCAAGGGGGCGTATTGGGATTACGAGACGATCCACGCCGAGCAGATGGGCTGGCCGGTGCCTGTCTGGTCGCGGAAGGTGGAAACGGACGCGTGTTTTGAACGTGTGATAGCCCGGATCATTGAGGCGACGCCGCGCGATAAGGATCAGGGTGGCGTCAAAGCGGCGATCGGGTCACACAATATCCGCTCGATTGCCACGGCTTTATCCTGTGTTGAGCATGCGGATTTGCCTCCGTCAGCGATCGAGGTGCAGATGCTTACCGGCATGGGCGATGCCATCAAGTCTGCCTTGATCCAACGTGGTGTGCGCGTGCGTGAGTATGTCCCGGTTGGTGAGATGATCCCCGGGATGGCATACCTGGTCAGACGGTTGTTGGAAAACTCCTCGAACCAGTCCTGGCTCAAGGCGGGATTCGTACAAGGTGTGTCAGATGACCAACTGCTGGCCGCGCCCGTGATACCGGATGCACCCGATCCGGGATTGGAAAAGCTTTCACGTTGTGCTGAACATCACGGCTTGTCATCTGCGGTGGAAGGTGTGGGCGACGGCAGGCCCTTTTTCAATGAGCCGGTCAGGGATTTTTCTCAGGCCGACCAGAGACGGGCATTCGCCGAGACGATTGCTAAGGCGAAGGTGGTTTCTGTCGCGAATGACAGCACTCAACAACAGGCAGAACAAGCCGTGGATCGGGCGGCCCAGGCGTTTGCGGCATGGCGTGATACCGACCCGCTGCAACGCGCGAGGGTGCTTTCGAAAGCCGCCGAAATCATGCGCAATCGACGCGATGAGCTGGCTGGAATGATCATCAAGGAAGCGGGCAAACCCTGGCGCGAGGCGGATGCGGATATCTGTGAAGCGATCGACTTCTGTGAATATTACGCCCGACAGGCAGTGGGACTGTTTGAACCCAAGCGATTAGGCAAGTTTGTCGGCGAACACAACAGCCAATGGTATAAGCCGCGCGGCGTCGCTGTGGTGATCAGCCCGTGGAACTTCCCGCTGGCGATCTGCTGTGGCATGACGGTCGCGGCATTGGTGACGGGGAACACGGCCATCGTCAAGCCTGCCGAACAGACGCCTGGCATTGCGAAGGTGATGTGCGACATACTCTGGCAGGCCGGTGCGCCCAGAGGCGTGCTTCAGTATCTGCCCGGCCAAGGCGAAACAATCGGCGCGAAGCTGGTGCGTGATCCACGCGTGGCAATCATCGCGTTCACAGGTTCCAAAGCTGTTGGATTGGACATCATTCAAGCCGCCGGCCTGACAGGTGAATCGCAACAGCACGTCAAGCGTGTTGTCTGTGAGATGGGCGGGAAGAACGCCATCATCGTGGACGATTCAGCGGACCTGGATGAAGCGGTCGTCGGCGTACGCAACTCTGCTTTTGGATACAGCGGACAGAAGTGCTCTGCGTGTAGTCGGGTGATCGTGCTGGATTCGATCCATGATGCGTTTCTGAACCGTTTGGTTGAATCGACCAAGGCGCTGGTCATCGGTGATCCGCTTGATCCGAACACCGATGTCGGGCCGGTGATTGATGCGGATGCTATTGCGAAAATCCGCAGTTATATCGAGATCGGGCAAGCCGAGGGACAAGAGGTATTGTCTATGGCAGTGCCTGACGGATTACCAACAGACCGCCCGGCTTTGCCTTACATCGGCCCGCATATTTTCAGCGGTATCCAGCCCCACCATCGCTTGGCAAACGAAGAGGTGTTCGGTCCTGTGCTTGCCGTGATGCGGGCAGGACACTTCGATGAAGCGATGCGGATCGCCAACAGTTCTCCCTACAAGCTGACAGGTGGTGTTTACAGCCGCACACCGAGCCATCTGGAACAAGCCATGCGGGAGTTTCGCGTGGGTAATCTGTACCTGAACCGCACGTGCACGGGCGCACTTGTCGGCAGGCAACCATTCGGCGGCTTCGGTTTGTCCGGTATCGGTTATAAAGCCGGTGGCGAGGACTACCTGCTTCAATTCGTGGAACCGCGTGCGGTGTGTGAAAACACCATGCGTCGCGGTTTTGCGCCGGACCTGATGGAATAACGCTACTTACTGCGAACCCTTCATCCGGTCGTACCACGCCTGGACGCAGTCACGCTTCAATAGCAGGTAATACATCCTGCCCTCGGCGGCCTGCCTGCCGGCGTTGGCTTCTGCGCCGGGGCCGATCCCGAAGTAGATGTCGCCGCGGCCGGGCGCCCTGATCGCCCCGCCGGTGTCCTGATCGAGCATGAGCTGGCTGGCTGGCATCGCCCATCCCCCGCTCGGTCCCTTGTCGGTCGTTACCAGCACGACACAGGCTCGGGGGAAGATGGATTTGTCCGTGGCAAGGGAGCGTCGAGGCGTCACCTTGAAGCCCAGCGAGCCGGCGGGCCAGGTGTCGCCGGAGTATTCCCGGAAGAACACGAACCGGTCGTTGCGGCTGATGTAGCCGTCGAGTTCACCCGGGTTGGACTGGAAGTAGGCCCGCAGGGTCGGAAGACTCAAGCGATCAGGGTTGATCTTGCCATCCTTAACCAGTTCCTGGCCGATGCTGGTGTATTCATGGCCGTTGGTGCCGGCGTAGCCGACGAACATGGTGGACCCGTCGGTCATTTCGAGTTTGGCTGAGCCGTTGACCTGGATGATATAGGCGTCCAATCGGGTGGCCAGATAGACCAACTCCGTCCCGGCAAGCGAATTTGAGGATTCGAGCTGCGAGCGGGTAGGGTAGCTACCCATCACTTCGCCGGTCAGTGGATTCGTCGCCAGGTCGGCGGGCTTTTTGTACAGCGGGTACTGGAAGTTGGCAGTTCGGGTGCGCGAAGCCTTGAAGACCGGGCTGTAGTAACCGGTGAAGAAGACGATGCCTGAGCCGTCGTAGCCGACAGATTCATAGACATCGAAGTCGCTATGGATTTCGCCCAAGGGATTGGGACTGCGGCTGATCTGTAGCAAGGCCCAGGCGGAGGTCTGAGCGTGGACATGGCTGATGCCGGCGACGGGGAACAGGCCCTGAGTCGACGGGATGTCATACCACGTGATGCTGTTTGCCAGCGCCTGCTGGAAGCCCGGGTCGGACAGTTGCCGCACGGCGGCGGACATATCGGGCACCCGCGCCGGATCAGTTACCAAACGCAGGGCATTGGCGCCGGGCGGCAAAGGTCGGCTGTAATCCGGCGGCGCGACTGCGGCACGATTGCAGCCGGGGAGCAAACCAAGTGCAACGATACACATGCTCAGGAAGAGCCCTGAACACAAGCGGTTAGCAGAGAGTATCATGTCTGTGTCTCATCCTTGTGACGATTGATGGGTTTGTGGCATCCCTACCATGAGGCACACAGTGTCGCAGAAATGAAGCGGTTCGACCAGAGGGTAAGTGATTGTTCGGAAATCTTTTCATTGAAAAAGCCTTTGACCCGACCCAGCGGACGTTTTTCTTTGCCGCGGTGATTACCGTGGTGATCAGCATCACACTGCACGAGCTGGCTCACGGCTGGGCGGCGATCCGGTTGGGCGATGATACGCCGATCCGCACGGGCCACATGACCGGCAATCCGCTGGTGCATATGGGGCCATTCTCGTTAGTTGCGTTACTCATGATTGGCATAGCGTGGGGACAGATGCCGATCGACCCCACGCGCATGCGCGGTAAATATGCCGAGGCCCTGGTTGCATTTGCGGGGCCCGCGACGAATTTTATTCTGGGATTTGTAGCGTTGACCGGCTTGGGGCTGTGGTACCGTTTCGGTGGGCCGATCGACACGCAGCTTGAAGAAAACATCGAAATCTTACTCAATGCATTCGGTGGGATTAATATCCTGTTGGGTGTATTCAACCTGATGCCGGTCCCGCCGTTGGACGGCTCACATATCCTTGCCAACTTCAGCCGTGGCTATGCCCGGTTTATTTCAGACCCGGCACATCAAGGGATCATGTTTTTCGCATTTCTGTTTACGTTCGCGGTAGCGAGTGTGATTATGCTTCCGGTATACGCGGTCGTTGGGCTGTATGTGTGGGCTATCTCCAGCCTGTAAAGACATATCAGAACAGTGAAAAGTCAGTAATGGGTAGGCTTCGAGTCAACCCGCTAGACGCGTGTCATAACTGCGGCGCTGCTCGGGATCGGATAGCACTTTGTAAGCCTGTGTGATATTGACAAAGCGCTGTTGGGCTTCCGGATTCTTGTTGTGATCCGGGTGGTACTCACGGGCAAGCACGCGGTAGGCGTGTTGAATATCCTGATCCGCAGCTTCCTTGGTGAGGTTCAATTCTGCGTAGTAATCCGGCAGGTGAACTGAGACTCGCAGCTTGGGTTTCTGCTTCTTTTTTGATTCATCGTCTTGCACAGCGTCGGGACAGACGAAGCCAAACTTCATCAACGATTCGATGGTTTTGAGCGCCTTTGGCGAGTTCTTGACGAACATCAAACCGATGTCGTAGCAGCCGCGGATCCCCTTGCGTTTGCGCCAGCGTTCCTGGACGAAAACCTGCAGTTTCCCGCCGGGGTGGATGAACGTAATGGTTGTGACAGAGCCCGGGGTGAACGGCGGCTTGGACGCACAGCGGATGCGTACGCCGGTCTTTGAGATATCCATCACTTCGCCAAGATGGCAGTTCAAGGTGTCGGTCGTCTGCCTCGGAGCACCCCTGCGCGGGTCCTTGCCCTCAGCCAAAGAACTCAAGTCGACGTCAGGCTTTTTATTACCAAACCAGGGCATACAGCGATTAATCGACCGTCCGGCACGTCCACTGAAGTATGCAGTATTGGGGATAGATGTGCTCGTGTGCGGATGAACCGGGGGCCACATCCAGATCGTGCGACGACAACCAACTCAACGCAATTGTGGGTATTAGGGGCGAGCTGTGTTGCACAACTGTTACTGATACAACAACCTATAATAATGTGCCTGTGAATTTAAAATTGAATATTTATGGGCTTTGTGCTTGACTTTGTCCGCATTAATTGCAACACTAAGGCATATTTGTTGCACATTTGTTGCTATAGGGGAGATGGGTATGGCTTCTGTCCGTGACATCGCGAAACGAGCCGGGGTATCGGCGGCTACGGTGTCCCGGGCTTTGAACAGCCATCCCGGCATCAGTGCGGAGACTCGCCGGCGCGTTGCATTGGCGGCCAATGAGGCGGGGTATGCCGTGCCCAATTCGGCCCAGGGGCGGTGCTGCATCGGAATGATGGTGGACAGCCGCCGGGACCTGACGCTCTATGACTGCCTGTTGCTCAATGGTATCCGCCGGGGTTTACACACATCCAAGCTGGACCTGCAGTTCATCGACGTGACGCGTGATAAGACGGATGAGGACACCTATACCGCATTTTTCCATAGTCGTGGTGTGCGTGGCGTGGTGATCCCGCCCGGATCGAGCAACCTCCGGTTATGTCAGGCCATCAGCGAGGAAGGATTTCCCAGTGTCACGATCGCTGAGCGTTTCGATGAGCCCGGGATCAATTATGTCTGCTGCGACACGTCAGTCGCCAGTGAACGGGCGATCGATCACCTGATCGAACTGGGGCACAAGCGTATCGGTTTGGCGTTGCCGCCTTTTAATGACCACGATCACGAAGATCGTTTTGCCGGCTACCGCCGCTCGCTTGAGCATCACGGGATCGATTTCGACGATTCACTCGTGGTCCGGGTAGACCCGACGCGTGAAGGCGGGCGTGCTGCGATCAATGAGTTGATGAGCAAACGCCAGCCCCCCACCGCTGTTTTCTTTGCAGACCCCTATCCGGCTGTCGGGGCGTTATCCCAGGCTCATTTAGCGAACATAGCCGTACCGGAGCAGCTTTCGGTGATTGGCTTTGACGACGGGCGCATGCGACGGCAAGTCAACCCGATGCTTTCGGCAGTGTGTCAGCCGACAGAGGAACTTGGTTACGAGGCCGGGCATTGGATCGTCGGTGTGATAGGCGGCTGGATGAATGAGCCTATCCAGAAGGCGCTGCCTGCAACGCTTGAGATCAACCAGACATCCGCTGCGCCAACCGGAAAACCCGTGCGCGTTCAGCCGGGCGGGATCCCGCTGATCGATCAAGGCAAATAGACAATTCTGAATTATTCAGATCACAGAACAGGAGGAGAGAGACCAGGCACTTCACAAACACTTCGGCAAGTTGCACATCGTCGGCCCATGTATTCACACGCCGACTACTTCATGTATTCATTTTATCCTCAGGAGGACTAGAGATGTTTCATCGTATCACAAAGTTAGCGACTATCGGTTTAACGGCTGTTCTTACACTCGGTATCAATGCTTCGGCCAACACTTTAATGTTTGACTTCGGCGAGATCACGACACCATCAGGCAATAACTACAACAACGTGACACAGAACCAGTTGCCGATCTTCAATGCACTTGATACCACCGGTGCGGGGACGGGGATAGGATTGACAACCGTGGGATTCAATCCCGGGTCCAATCAGAACGGGACCTCCACCCCGGGTGGCGCTGCGGCGATCTTCGATACCACGGCCACAGTTGATAACCTCTTCGGTCACACTGTTAATTTTAACCAGCCCGCCCCCCTGCCCTTGGCGACGTTGACACTTACAGGATTGGATAGTTCCGGGGCGACCACGTATGACTTCGTCTTCTTCGGCTCACGTATGAGTGTCAGTGACAACCGCGAGACTCAATTCGCGATCAGTGGCGCTAACAGCGATATCGGCTACCTCGATCCGTCCAACAATACGGATAACGTGGCGATCGTCACGGGCATGATCCCCGACGCTGCGGGTGTGATCACCATCGATGTCAGCCCCGGCCCGAACAACGTTAATTCAAGTGGATTCTTCTATCTCGGTGCGATGCAGATCACCACGGTGCCCGAACCAACGAGCCTGGTCTTGTTGAGTCTGGGTGGTGTGCTGGTTGCGATGCGTCGTCATTGAACTTACTTCTACCAATCAGTAAGAGGAGAATCCTCGTGAATAGAAATCTATTGAAAACATGCATGTGTTGTTTGGCTGTGGTTATGTTGCTGACTGCTACAGATCGTGCTCAGGCGGTTAACATTCTTTATTACGGCAACAGTTTTACGAACGGCATCGGGAGCACCAAGAGCGTGCCGACTTTAGTCTCCGAGATCGCGGTGGCGGCGGGTAATCCGGCCCCCTATACCGTCAATGCAGCCGTGAACGGCCAGAGTTTCAGTTGGCATCTCAGTTACAACCTCGGGCCCATCACGACCGCGATCGCTCCCGGTCAGAATTGGGATTATGTCGTCCTTCAGGATTATTCGACTGCCCCGACGCATATCGGCAATGTCGCACAGCACCGCACGAACGCGGTGGCGATGCGGGATGCCGCGGCGGCGCACAGCCCGGATGTGACCGCCATCATGTTCGAGACCTGGGCGCGCGGCCCGGGCCACTCGTACTACCCCGGCACGTTCGCCAGCCCCGAGGCCATGCAGCAAGAGGTCCGAGATGGCTACACGCTGTCTACCGGCGATATCAACGCGGCCTACGGAACGGGGACCGCGGTCTACGCCCCGGTCGGCGACGCATGGGAAAACGCGAACTGGGATAACCTGCACTCCGGCGATATCTACCACGCACAGAACCGCGGCACCCTGCTTACCTCGCTCGTGATCTATGCCATGATCTACGACGATCCTACGACCAGTGACATCGATCTGAGCGGTGTGCTGACAGGATTAGGGCTGACCGAGGCGGATGGCTTGCAACTTACAGCGGTTGCGGACGCGACCCTGGTGCCGGAGCCGGCAAGCATCGGCTTACTGGCCCTGGGTACATTGGCGCTTGCCTGCCGCAGACGCTGATGATCTCAAAGAGTCAACTCAAAAATGCAATGATGCCACAGGGTGGAAGCCGATCACTTCCACCCTGTGGTTTATTTTGAATTCTGAGGCAGTCAAATACGACCAACGCGGGTGATTCTCTGATCGACTTCAATCTGCCCGCTTGCGATCAAGCGTATCGCTTCGGGGTAAGCCAGGCATTCCTGCTCGAACACCCTGGCCGCAAGCGAGTCCGGTGTGTCGTCATTTTCTACCGGGCACGTTCGTTGTACGAGGATCGGGCCGGTGTCGTAGGTCTGGTCTGCGAAGTGGACCGTGCAGCCGGAGACCTTGCACCCGGCCTGGAGGACCGCCTCGTGGACGTGATGGCCGTACATGCCCTTGCCGCCGAAGGCGGGCAGCAAGGCCGGGTGGATGTTCAAGACGCGATAAGCGTATTCATCGGGGATCGAAAGCAAGCACAGGAATCCTGCCAGGCAGACCAGGTCGACCTCGGCCTCACGGATGAGTTTGAACACCGCTTCAGAGAAAGCTTGCGTATCGTCATAGGACTTGCGGGCGACCAGATGAGCCGGCACACCCAGATCCCGTGATTGAAGCTTCTCGAAGGCCTTCTGATTGGAACTGATCGCGATCGCTACCTCGGCGTCCAGATCGCCCGAAGCGATCTTGGCGGTCAGGTTTGCCAGCGTCGTGCCCCCGCCGCTGAGCAGCACGGCCAATCGGATCGGTTTATGACTCGCTGTGGGTACTTGGATCGGCATGCGGATACGATACCCGAGTATGACAGCGTCACAAACCACAGCTCAGAGCAGCGAAGTGACCCGGCTGGCACCCTCGCCGACCGGAGCCCTGCACCTGGGTAACGCACGATCGTTTCTGATCAATTGGGCGATGGCCCGACAGGCAGGCTGGCGGATCGTTCTGCGGATCGAGGACCTGGATGGGCCACGCATCAAGGATGATGCGGACAAGCTGGCTATTGACCTGCTTGGCTGGCTGGGGATGGATTGGGACGAGGGGCCGTACTATCAAGCGTCGGACCTGGCCCCTTATCACGCAGCCTTGTGCCAGTTGCTTGAGCATGGCGAGATATACCCCTGCGTTTGTACGCGCAAGGACATCGAGCAGGCTCAATCCGCCCCGCATGAGGACAGCCACGAATTGCGATATCCCGGCACTTGCAGGCCCGAGGCCCATATCAATACCATCTTTGACTGTTCGGAATTGCTCAAAGAATCTCACCAGGCTTGGCGGTTGATCGTCCCGGAGGGCGAGGTCACGTTCCAAGATGGCTTGCACGGCCTGCAGCGTGTGGATAACCATCAAACGGTCGGTGACTTTATCGTTGCATCCAAGGCAGGCCTGCCCGCGTATCAGTTAGCGGTCGTGGTGGACGATGCACGCCAGGGAGTTACACAAGTCGTACGCGGGGATGACCTGATACGCTCGACCGGCAGGCAATTGCTGATATATGATCGTTTAGGACTGGGGCCGGTTCCCAGTTACACACACCTGCCGCTGGTACTGGGCCACGATGGCAGGCGTCTTGCCAAACGTCACGGCGACACACGGCTGGACACCTACCGTCAACGAGGTGTTTCCGTCGAGCGCATTGTGGGATTGCTGGCATCATGGTCCGGTATCGTGGACCAACTCACTGAGATGTCAGCGAAAACGTTTGTCGAAGCATTTGACCTGACGAAGTTGTCGAAAGACCCGGTAACTTTCACCGAGGAGCACGAGGCTTGGCTATTGCACGGTTGTTGATTGTTCAGTTATTGCTTATCACGTCACTGCTGACTGGCTGTTCATCCAAGGAAGAACCGCCGGCCACGACCGGTTCTTCTACGACCGACGTTCAGCAAACAACGACCGAACCGTCAAAACAGGAACTGACTCTCACGATCAAAGGCGAAACCTTCACGCTTGAACTGGCGCTGGATGATGATTCCCGGCAGCAGGGATTATCAGGCCGTGAGGATATCCCCGCAGATGGTGGGATGCTGTTTGTCTTTCCGAAAGAACAACAGCGTCAATTCTGGATGATCGACTGCCTTGTACCGATCGATATCGCGTTCCTGAACGCCAAGGGGGAGGTGGTCTGGATGCACGCCATGCAGGTGGAACCTGATCCTCATAATCCCGTCAGGTATTACGAAAGTCACTACCCCGCCCAGTATGCCATCGAGTTTCGCGAGGGTACGATCCGCCGGATCGGACTTAAGCAGGGAGATCATATCGATCTACCTGTTGAGGACCTTAAGAACCGGGTCCGATGAGTCGATCTTCCCTGTGATAGACGACTTTTCTGCCTGTTGTGGGGATGAATGCTCGGCTCAGACCTCCTGCTTGTAGTTGATCCGGTATTTGACGCCGGTGACGTGGAAAATCGGGTAAGCCGAGTGTTGTCCTGCTGGCGCGGCCCGGATCGGCCCAAACTCCGACAAATCTCCAGCCACGACTTCCAGGAAGACGCACAGGAAGCCCTCAAAGGTGCTGCCTGTGTGTGGATGATCCTGGAAGATGAGGCGTCCTCCGTTGCTTACGAAGCGATCGGTATGGCCCAGGAGAAGCGGCTGCCGGCCTTGCTGAGCCTGCCCGGGGGCGAGCAGGCCGTCTCAGGCTATGAGGACGGGATCACATCCTGTCCGCTGGACGCCTCCCCTGACCTGATCTACACCGTTTTACGGACCCTGTGGAGCCAGGCGCCGGTTATGGCGGACCTCAAACAAGAGGTCAAGCTGCTGCGGATCCAGGAAAGCGGCCTGTGCAACCAGATCGCTCAGCTCGATGAAGAACTGCGGATGGCGGCCCAGCTCCAGAAAGAATTCATGCCGTCGCAGATGCCGGCTAGCGACGCCGTCGGTTTCGATGTGCTCTGGAGACCCGCAGGATATGTCAGCGGCGATATCTACGATGTGATCCGGTTGGACGAGACACATTACGGCATGTTCATTGCCGATGCGGTGGGCCACGGTGTGCCGGCCGCGTTGATGACCGTGAACATCAAGCGATCCATGCCCACCAAGGTCATCGATGAGTCGATTGAGGGTGGGTATCAGCTGTATGAGCCGAGCGAGGCCATCGGCATCCTGAACCGCGAGATGGTCAAGCACCAGACCGGCAAGGTCCGCTTCGCCACCGCCTGCTACTGTATTTTCAACACCGAAACCAACGAATTGACCGTCGCCAGGGCCGGGCACCCCTACCCACTGATCCTGCGAGCTGATGGCAATACAGAAACCATCGAGCCTGAAGGCGGACTGCTCGGTGTGTTCCCCGATGAACAGTTTGATCAGATCACGGTCAAGCTCGAGCCCGGCGACCGCGTGTTGCTGTATTCCGACGGTTTCGAGGTTGCCTTCGACAGCAGCGACGACAAATCCGGCGAAGGACGAAAGAAGATCGCCAACGACCAGTACGCAGAAGAATTTGAAGACCTGCGCGTCGGCCACGCCAAGGTCGCACTCGAACGTCTCGCCCATCGCCTGAACCTGCAGACCGGTTCACTGAATCAGCGCGACGACCTGACCGTCGTGTGCATGACCGTGCATGATCCAGCCAACGCCGGCACATGTGATACCGAATCGCATTCGGTCAACGCGGCTTGATATCAAACCCAATCAATACATTTTCTTTGAACTGTTTAGCTGTGGATCGCAGATCCACGCTCGGTTTCAGATCTATGATCAATCACAGACAAAACACGGCGATCTGCGATCGCCCGCTATACGGGATACGCGTGTTTTCATTCGCCGGGTATGAATCCCGCATCCTGCAAGAGCTGCTTGGTCAGGCCTGAAGATTCACCGTCCGGTTCACGCAAACGCATGAGCTGGTGCACGATGGTTTTGCTGATGATGTCGGCTTCCAGATTGACGCGGCAACCGACCTTGGTTTCTCCAAGCGTGGTGATCTCCAACGTCGTGGGGATCAGGGCGACCTCAAAGCTGTCTTTGTGGACGGCCGCGAGCGTCAGGCTGATGCCGTCGATGGCGATTGAACCCTTGGGGATGATGTAAGGCAGCAGGTCGGCCGGGGGCTTGACGGTGACGCGCCACTCATCTTCGCCGGCATACACCTCTGTCACGACACCAACGCCATCGACGTGGCCCTGCATGAAGTGCCCGCCCAGCGGCTGGCTGGCGGTGACCGGCGGTTCGAGGTTGATCGGGTCCCCGGGCTTCAGGTCGCCGAGGTTGGTTTTAGCCAGCGTCTCGGCAATCACGTCGAAAGCCATCAGCCCATCATCCATGTTGACGACGGTCAGACAGACCCCGTTATTACAGATCGAATCCCCCGCTTTGGGCTGATAAACAGCCGGATCGGGCCAGCCTTGGCCGTCCACCCGCAGCCGGGCCCCGAATTCGTTAGGTTCGATCGCGGAAATACGTCCCTTAGTCTGCACAATACCTGTAAACATGCCGATCAGTGTAGCAATCTTACAGGACGCGCACAGTCTGGTATCATCCCCGATTCGAAACAGGCCACGTAGCCCCGAACCCCGATACCCGAACCCCGATACCCGAATTACCATGAAAACACGCACACACGATTGCGGCTCGCTTCGCGAGGGACACGTTGACCAGACCGTCTGTTTAGCCGGTTGGGTAAACAATTACCGCGATCACGGCGGTGTCATCTTCATCGACCTGCGCGACCGGGCAGGCGTTACCCAGATCGTGTTCCACCCCGAGGCCGCCGAGGCCCACGCGCTGGCCGAGAAGCTCCGTCACGAGGACGTGATCCAGGTCACCGGCAAGGTGCTGGCCCGTGGCATCGACGACAAAGGCAAAAGTCTGACCAACCCCAAGCTCGCGACTGGCGCGATCGAGGTACAGGCTGAGACTTTGGAAATCCTTAACAAGGCCCAGACCCCGCCGTTCACGCCTGATGAGGCCGACCGGACAGGTGAAGAGACCCGCTTGAAGTATCGCTACATCGACCTGCGTCGCCCGAAGATGCAGGAAATCCTGAAAACGCGCTCGCGCGTGACCAAGGTGATGCGTGACTACTTCGCGGAGAACGGGTTCCTCGAAATCGAGACGCCGTTCCTGTGTAAGTCGACACCTGAAGGCGCGCGCGACTTCCTCGTGCCGTCACGGCTTCAGGAAGGTGAGTTCTACGCCCTGCCGCAGAGCCCGCAGCTCTTCAAGCAGATCCTGATGGTCGCCGGCTGTGAACGGTATCTGCAGATCGTCCGCTGCTTCCGCGATGAGGACCCGCGTGCCGATCGCCAGGCGGAGTTCACGCAGATCGACCTCGAGATGAGTTTCGTTAACGCTGAAGACGTGATGCAGGTTTGCGAAGGCTCGATCCGGGCGGTCTGGAAAGATGTGCTTGGCGTGGATGTGCCGCCGGTGCGTCGCATGTCATACGCCGAAGCGATGGATCGCTACGGAAGCGATCGACCGGACCTGCGGTTCGGGATGGAATTGGTCGATGTCAGCGACCTGGCAGGCCAGACCGACTTCAAGGTGTTCAAAGGCGCGATCGAATCCGGCGGCGTCGTCAAGGCGATCCGCGTGCCGGGCGGCGCGAAGATGAGCCGAAAGGAAACCGATGCCTTGGCAGAGTGGGTCAAGCAGTTCGGCGCCGGCGGCCTGCCCATCTGCAAGGTGGAAGGCGGCCAGTTGACGACTGGCGTGTCCAAGTTCGTCGCACCCATCACGGATGACCTGCTCAAAAGGATGGAAGCAGAAGACGGCGACCTGATCTGCTTCGGTGTCGATGCCGTGCCCGCCACTGTGGCCCGCGTGCTGGGCGAACTGCGTGTGAAGCTGGCTCATGACCTTGGCATGATCGAACCCGGCCAGTGGGAGTGGGTCTGGATCGTCGACTTCCCGCTGGTTGAGTGGAGCACCGATCAGAAGCGATGGGACAGCCTGCACCACCCGTTCACCGCGCCGAACGAAGAAGACCTCGAGAAGCTCGAATCCGACCCAGGTTCGGTACTCAGCCAGGCCTACGATCTGGTCCTCAACGGCTCGGAACTCGGTGGCGGCTCGATCCGTATCCACCGCATGGACATCCAGGAGAAGGTCTTCGGCCTGCTTGGAATCACACCCGAATCAGCCAAGGTCAAGTTCGGCTTCCTGCTGGACGCACTGAACTACGGCGCGCCGCCGCACGGTGGGATTGCCTTCGGCCTGGACCGTGTTGTCATGCACCTGTGCAACACCAGCAACATCCGCGATGTGATCGCATTCCCGAAGACCCAGACCGGCGTCGACCTGATGACGCAGGCTCCATCACCGGTGGACGAGGCACAACTGCAAGAACTGCACGTGAAGCTGGATCTGCCGGAGAAGATGTAAAATCGGGTTTGGGGTATCGGGTTTCGGGTATCGGTAGATATAGATATCCGTTACTCGGTTGAAGTGGCCGACACCCGATACCCGAATAACGAGACCCGAGCCATGTGCGGAATAGCAGGAATCGTGAGATTCGATGACCGGCCGATCGATCGGCAGCGTGCCGAGAAGATGCTGTCACATATGCTGCATCGTGGTCCGGATGGCAACGGGATCAGCGAGCACCTCCGCTGTACGCTGATTCATGCACGGCTCGCGGTGATCGATGCACTCGGCGGTGAGCAACCGATGCACGCGCCGCGCACCGACAAGTCAGGCCCTCTGCACCTGGTTTTTAACGGCGAGGTCTACAATCACCGCTCATTACGTTCCAAACTGATCAAGCGCGGATACCAGTTCAGTTCAGACCACAGCGACACTGAAGCCCTGTTGCTGGGTTATCGCGCATTCGGCAAGGAGCTTCCCAAGCACCTGCGTGGCATGTTCGCGTTTGCGATATGGGATGAAGACAAGCGTGAGCTTTACCTGGCACGTGACCGGACCGGGAAAAAGCCGCTGTATATCCGTCAGCGAGCAGATGAACTCACGTTTGCGTCTCTGCCTGCGACACTCGCTGCCGATCCGACCTGTCGAACGCAGATCGATCAGGATGCGCTGCTGACCTTCCTGCGGCTGGGCTATCCGTTCGGTTCATCCATGTTGCGGGATACTTCTGAGGTGCCGCCGGCCCATTGGATGCTGGTTGACCCATCAGGCAAGGTGCAGCTTGAACGCTACTGGCAAGCCCCTCCGATTTCGCGAACAAGCACATCCATCGGTGCGATCGACAGCGTCAACGAAGTCTTGGCTGAGGCCGTGGCGGTTCGGCTCGAGGCGGATGTGCCTTTAGGCTGTTTCCTGTCCGGTGGGATCGATTCTTCGCTGATCGCCGCGATCGCCCAACAGGAACTCAAACGGCTCAACGGCGGCAGGCTGCGCACTTTCAGCGTCGCCATGCCGGACGCGTTGTACGACGAATCACCGCATGCACGCACAGTCGCCAAACACATCGGCTCGGAACACACCGAACTGATGGCCGACGCTTCCAACGTCATGGCGGACCTTGAATACCTCATGCGTGTCGCCGGTGAACCCAGCGCCGATAGCGGGATGCTCCCGAGTCACTGGCTCTGCCGGGAAGCCAAGAAGCATGTATCCGTTGCGCTGTCCGGAGACGGAGGCGATGAACTGTTCGGCGGATACGATCGCTACCGAGCGATGTCGATCCTGGATCGTCACGCGTGGTGGTTGCTCTATGCACCGATGGGGATCTTCCGCAGCGCCAATGAACGATCACTTCTAACGCGTGTTCAGCGTTTGGCCGGCGCTGCGAAGGGACGAACACCCGCAGGCCAATACGCGAGGATGATCCACCTGTTCACGGATGAGCAGATCGCCCTGCTCTCGCCTGGTTTACGTGATGCGTTAACGACCAATGTCATGTCTGCCTGGCCTGACGAGCCGGATGTCGCCCATGCCGCGATGCGATGGGACTTGCGTCATTACCTGCCATTTGAACTGTTGCGTAAAGTGGACCGCTCCTCGATGGCTGTAGCGCTCGAAGTACGGTGCCCGATGTTGGATACACAAGTCACGGACCTCGCCGGGCACCTGCCGACCTCTGTCCTCATGCCCGGGGGCAGACAGAAAGGCTTGTTGCGTCGTGTTGCCGCTCGTTACCTGCCTGAATCCATCGTGGACCGACCCAAACGTGGGTTTGCCATCCCGGTCGGACGCTGGTTCAGAGAAAATCTGCGAGACGACCTGGCGGATCGGCTCAAAGACCCGGTGCTTGATTCACTGGGTATCGATCAGAAGCAGGTAAACAAGCTCTTTGATGCCCATATCAATGAGAAAAACGACCACACCCACCGTCTCTTCGCCTTGCTGCAATTGTCGCTGTGGGGCCGTTGGCTCAAAGATGTGACGGCAGAGTTTCCATCTGGATGATTGACGGATCAGATCTGCTGTTAGAATAAGATTCCCAAGTTCAACATCCATCAGGAGATCTGCTGTGAATAAATCCTGCTTCTATTGGCTGAGCATCGTATGCGTGGTCTGTTTCTGCCAGTTGGCCTCTGTCGCCCAGACGCCGCCGCAGCGCCCGCTCAAGATTGCCGCCTATAACATCGAAAACGCTTTTGATGTGTACGACGATCCCTACACACGAGATGAGGGGACGGACGTCAAGCTCCGCTGGGAATATGAGCAGATTGCCGCCGCCTTGAAAGAACTCGACGCGGATGTGGTCGGATTCGAGGAAGTGGAAAACGAAGCGGTGCTTCAAGCCCTTGTCGATGAATACCTGCCTGGGATGGGTTATCAATACGTCGCGGTGCCGCTTACCAACGATGAACGCGGCATCAAACTCGGTTTGATCAGTCGGCTCCCAATTTTCAGCATCACCAGCTACCGCTGGCAGACCCTGCATCATCCGGACGCGGATCAGACCTGGCATTTTGCACGCGATCTGTTCCACGCCAAGCTGGAACTGGGCAACGGTGAGTTGCTCAATGTCTTTGTCGTGCACCTTAAGAGCAAAGGCAGCCGAGATGGCGATCCGCAGAGCGTGATGTGGCGCAGCAGCGAAGCGATGCGCATCCACGAAGTCATCGGCCGAATGCTCTCAATAAACCCCGATGAAAAAATCATCCTGATGGGCGACTTCAATTCCCAGCCGGGCGAACCCGCGATCTCCATCATCATGCAACCCACCCCGGACAACTTCGCGCTGACCGACTGCCATCGCTTGATCCCCATGGAAGACCGCACCACTTATCCCAGCGAGCGCTTCCCGAACTCCGTGATCGACTTCATCTTCGCCAGCCCCGCCATGGCTGACAGGTTGATCCCCGAGTCGGCACAAATCCTCAAGGACCCGGAACTAACCAAGGGCTCGGACCACCTGCCCGTGGCCGCATCTTTTGATATGGCGAAGTGAGTTGGATGGTCGATGTGGAATGTTCAATGTGGAATGTTCAATTTAAAGCACATTGAACATCGAACATTCCACATTCCACATCAACACTACCATCCGCCTTGAAGGAAGGGATTACTCACTCTTTCGTTGCCTATCGTCGTCTCAGGGCCGTGCCCCGGCAGCACGCGCGTTTCATCGGGTAGCGTCATCAGTTGCTCCTCGATGCCTTGCAGCAAGGCCCGGCCATCTGATGTCGGGAAGTCATGTCGTCCGATGGACCCGGCGAACAGTGTGTCTCCAACGATAGCCAGGTTGTGTGCCTGCTGATAAAGGCAGATTCCCCCGGGGCTGTGGCCGGGCGTATGCCGGACCTCGAAGTCGACGCCCTCAAGCGTGAGTGTGTCGCCGTGAGTGAGTGTGCCTGTCTGCTGTGGTGCAATCAGCTCGAACCCCGCCATCATCGACAGGTTCAGCATCGGGTCGGTCAGGAAGTCAACCTCGGCTCCGTGGATCAATATCGGGATATCCGGGTAAGCCTGCTGGACCTCAGCCAATCCGCCGATGTGATCGACGTGAGCGTGTGTCAGGATGACCATCTCCGGCTTGAGATTCTTCTCGCTGATGTATCGCAGCAGATAATCCGGCTCGAACCCGGCATCAATAATCCAGCACGCACCGGATTCGCTGTAAACGAGGTAACAGTTTGTCGCCCAGTCCCCCAGGCAGAAACGTTTGGTTTTGAGTGTATCAGGCATGGTTATCGTTGTTCGGGTATCGGGTATCGGGTGTCGGAATACTGAGTCTCTAACAACGCCGGTCCTGAGCGAAGCGAAGGTCCGGGTATAAAGTCGTTCTTTTATAAAGGCACCTTCCTCGGTGTCCCAGTTTCCCTCGGGTACTTCTTGGGTGTAGACCGGTCTTTGATCACACTGATCAGAACCAGTTCGCTATCGAATCCCTTAGGGTATGCATCAATCAGTGCCAAATCTCCGGCGCCCAGTATGCTAAGTGCATCACCCGCATCATCGAGTTCCTGTTCCGCGGCGCTGCCTTTCATCGCGAGCATACGACCGCCTTCTTTAACTAACGGCAAGCAATACTCGGCGATCTCGGAAACCTTTCCCACCGCTCGGACCACCGCCAGGTCGTACTTCTGGCGATAAACAGAATCATGGCCGATGACTTCCGCGCGGTTCTGGATGGCCTGCACATTCTTAAGCCCGAGTTGCTCGATACAGGACCGGAGGAAGTTCACCTTCTTGCCGGTCGCGTCAAGCAGCGTGAATTCAAGGTCGGGTCTTGCGATCGCCAGCGGCATGCCCGGCAGCCCCCCACCGGTACCCACATCGATGATGCGTGCGCCGGATTCAAGCTGCTCCAGGCCGGGCAACAAGGTCAGGCTGTCCGTGATCAGCCGTCGCCAGGCCGTGTCAGGGTCCTTGATCGCCGTCAGATTTACGCGGGTATTGGCGTCCAGCAACAGGCTCAGATACCCAGCTAACTGCTCAAGCGTGCTTGAGGTGATATCCAGGCCCAGGCGGGCTAAGTCGTCCGGCATGAACGACGGGATGGGCATCGGGCTGGGCTTTTCGGGTTCTGGCATGCATGGATAGTATCGAAAACCTCGATCGATCGCCCCGCAGGTGGTTTTCCTGCAAATTACAGGCATCCGGTTTCGTCTTATTGAATAGACGGCTGTTAAACTGTTAAGTGGAGGCCCGATGTCCAAGCCGACGACAGATGCACGTATCGCGGTCGAAACCCTTCTGGTGGACGCTGTCGAGCGCAGGGCTTCGGATATCCATCTGGAGCCGACACGCGATGGCTACGAACTCCGCTTCCGCATCGATGGCTTGCTGCAGAAGATCGAATCGCTCGACTTTGCTACCGGTCGCAGCTACGTCAATCGCCTGATGGTGGCAGCACAGTTGCTGACCTACAGGCAGGATGTCCCGCAGGAAGGCCGATTGACGGTTCGCGTCCCATCCTTGGATCGGGCGATCGACCTGCGTTTGGCGGTGATGCCTACGACCCACTCATTGCGTGCGGTCGTGCGTCTGCCTGCTGAGTTGATCCAGCCCAGAACCCTGGACCAATTGGGACTGTCCGATCGGGCCATGCAGGGCTTTAAAGATTACGCCCTGTCAGACAGCGGGATGCTCCTGCTCTGTGGCCCAGCCGGTTCGGGTAAGACTACAACGATCTACGCACTGCTTGAGCATATCGTGGCAACTTCACCGGGCCTCAGCGTGATCGCACTGGAAGACCCTGTGGAGCGCGACATCCCCGGTGTGACGCAGATCGAAGTGTCTCCCTTTGGTGAACTGACCTACGAAAAGGTTTTACGAAGCATGTTACGCCAGGACCCCCAAGTGCTGGCGCTGGGTGAGATCCGGGATGAGCAGACCGCCGGCATCGCAATCCAGGCCGCCCTGTCCGGCCATCGATTGATCTCTACGCTCCATGCCTCATCCCCCGCCGGCGCGATCGTTCGGCTGATCGAGATGGGGATCGAACCCTACCAGGTGGCAAGCGCCCTTTTCGGCGTGGCCTCGATGCGATTGGTGCGACGCTTATCCAACTCGCAAAGCGAATCAGCCAGGTACATGGGCCGAACGCCGCTTTGCGAATACGCCTATATCGATACGACCACGCGCGACGCGATCAGCCGACGCAGCGATACCCAGACGCTGTCACAAGCCTTACACGGGCAGGCTGGTTATCAGACGCTTGCCGAGTCGGCTCGGGACCTGGTCCTATCGGGTATGACGGATGAGACGGAGGTTAATCGGGTGTTAGGGCAAGGGAATATGCGAAAAGATACGGGTAAATGAAAGCCCCTGATTCCCGGCTACGTCCTGATTGATAGATTGTTGAGATAATCATGGAGATGAATACCCAGCCAGGGTGAACGACACATGCTCAAGTCTGAAGCCGATCTCGACCTGCTCAAACGCTACGCAACGGGTGGTGACCCGGATGCGTTTGGGGAACTGGTCCGTCGGTACACCTCGCTCGTTTACCATACCTGCCTCCGTGTGCTCCACGACAAGGCACTGGCAGAGGACGCCGCCCAGGACACTTTCTACCGCCTGATGAGCTCGCCCGGTTCCGTGAATCGCTCTGTCGGGGCCTGGTTGCACCGCACAGCGACCCGCCGTTCTCTGGACGTATTACGAAGCGACTCTGCAAGAACAAAAAGAGAACGTATCTACAGCAGTGAGTACTATCACGGCAAGGCCAATCCCCCCAGTTGGAGTGTCCTTTCGCCACAGATCGATGAAGCCTTGGCTCAACTTTCAGAGCCCACCCGCTCGCTGTTAGTCGATCACTTTCTGGCCGGCAAGTCGCAACGTCAACTTGCCCAGGAGACAGACGCCTCGGCCGCAACTGTTTCACGACGGATCAAGCAAGGCTTGCAGGAACTTCGTGTACACCTGAAGAAGTCGGGCTTCGTCGTAGGCCTGGCAGCGCTGACAAGCGTATTGACATCGCAGACAGCGCTCGCAGCGCCACCTCAGGTCAGTGCTGAACTCGGGAAGATGGCCATGGTCAGTGGCGATCCCATGGCATTCGGCAGCGGTGGCCTCGGTAAAGGCAGCCTGATACTCAAAGCCTCGGTTGCAGTAACCGGTGCGGTCGCACTCGGATTGCTGCTTGTGGTGCTGATACAGGTTGATACCGGCCCCGCCACCATCATCCCGAATACTGAAGAAAGCACACGGTCTGCGGCGATCAAACAAGCCGCAGGTATTGGTAACGCAGAAGTAAATCAGTCTCTGTCTGCAACAACCGGTCTGTATGTCATCCCACATGAAGACCAGGACTTCGACAGCCAGCGGATCGTGAGTTTCCAATCACCCGGTGAACCCGGCGAACTAATCAATGTGGGGTATGCTGACGGGCATGTGGAAAGGCTCGAAGTACAGGAAGCAGATTCATTGCTGCGGCAGCAAACGGGCAAGAGTATGTCTGACCTGATGGCAACGCTTCCGGTTGTCGAGCCTGATGAGGATTGAGGTCCGCAATGCAAGATATCCCTCAAGGACTTTGCCGTTTTGCCTATGAGGCTCAGACGACCCAGGGCCGAACGCTCACCGGCGTGATCGAAGCGGCCAGTGCCGAAGAAGCCCGTGACGCCCTTTCAGACATGAACCTGCGTGTGCTTGAGATCGAGCAGACGGATAAGGTGAAAGGCGCATCGCCCCTGCGTGGTGGCGAGTTCGTTGCATTTAATCAGCAACTCGCCCAGTTGACTGCCGCAGGCCTGCCCGTTGAAGTTGGATTGCGTTTGATCGCACGTGACATGCGCAGTGGACGGCTGGCTGAATCCATCAGTCGTGTCGCTTCTGAACTGGAAGCGGGTGCGGACCTGCCGGAAGCTTTCGAGAAACATCGACGCTTATTCCCCCCCCTGTACGGTCGGCTGATTGATGCGGGCGTACGTTCGAATCAATTACCGGCCGTGCTTTTCAACCTCGGCCGCCATCTGGAACTGATGCAGCGCCTGCGTGGTACGCTCTGGCGTGCCGCCAGTTACCCGCTCATGGTCCTGTGTGGCGCAGCACTGGTATTCGTTTTTCTAGGCGTCTACATCCTGCCACAGTTTGCATCAATCTATGAAGACTTCGACACAGAATTACCCTTTCTAACTTCATGTGTGCTGAAGTTGGGCGGCTGGATGCCGAACATCGCCCTGGCAATCCTGGCTTTCATCATTGTTGTGATACTGCTTTGGTCCATACTCCGCGCTGCCGGCAAGAGCCAGGCCATCGTCGATTACCTGATCATGCCGATCCCCGTCATAGGTGCTGTAATTCGGCGTAACCTGGTCGCCCGTTGGACAGATGCTTTGAAAGTAGGCGTGCAGGCAGGCATGGACCTGCCGGCATCACTCGAACTGGCTGGGGATGCGGTGGCGTCTCCCCTGTTAAGGCGCGACGGTCAGGTGCTCAGCCAAACGATCGAGTCCGGTCGTCCGCTTGATGAGCACCCCAGGCTGATCGTGGCCCCTGAAGCTGTCCCCGCCGCGATCCATCTTGCATCAAACAAACATGACCTGCCCACCTTGCTTGAGAACATTTCCCAAATGTATCAACAGCAAGCCGAGTTACGCCTGGGAACACTGCAAACCATCCTCACGCCGTTCTTCCTGATCCTGCTGGCGGTCCTGATCGGCACCATGATCGCGGCGATGTTCCTGCCCCTGGTGAAGTTGATGCAGGCGGTGATGTAGTCGCCGGGAGTTAATCAATGGCTTTGCGTTTATTACAAAACGGCTTGGCGGTGGTGTTCTGGATGGTAGCCGGAACAATCGCGATGTTGGTTGTCGCTGGGCCGTTTAGTTTTTTCCCCTACTTCGGGTGGTTGCTAGGCCCTGTTGGGGCTTTATTCCTGATGTTGATGTTTGCTCAGGCTGCTAAGCGAGCACGCCGTAATCGTGGAACCATGGTGCTGAATTATGTAAAGCAGGCGGTGAGTCTGAACCTGCCGATCCCTCCGATGTTGGCCGCTGCTCAAGCCAGTGAGAAAGGTGTTTTGAGCCGTCGACTCGGGCATATGTGTGACGCGCTTGAAGAAGGGCTGTCGGTCGGTGAAGCCTTGCAGTTGCATGTGCCCGAGGTGCCGGCACGCTGGGTCGACCTCATCACCACAGGCGAACGTATCGGCAGACTACCCTCGGCCCTGGATCGAGCGCTCAATGAAGAACACAAAGTCAATGAAGCCAACAACTATGGCCCGATGCTGAGCTGGAAGTACGGTATCGTGCTGATCCTGTTCCTCTCGTTATGCCTGGCATTTCTTGGTGCTTTTATCACACCGATGTTCCAGGAGATCTTCGAGGACTTCGACGTCGCCATGCCTTGGCAGACGGCGTGGACTTTTCATCTGATGGGTAACTACAGTTGGCCGTTGTGTTACTTCATGGTGATTCTAATCATGATGACCGCCGGGTGGGCCCTTCAGCAAGCATTGCACGGTTTCGAAGGCTCGCGCCGCCACTTCAGTTGGATCACGGATCGAATGATCTGGGTAACCCCCGTGGCCAGGTCAGTCGTTCGTGATCGTGGTCTGGCTGATGCGTGTAGCTTGATTTCCGAATCCCTGAAGGCGGGCGATACCCTGGAGAACGCGGCTTATGTGGCCGGTGAGTTAAAAACCAACGTGGTCCTTAAGCAACGACTCCAACGGTTCGCTGATGCATTAAAGACCGGCAGCTCACCACGTGAAGCAGCGGATGATGCAAGATTACCCAGACTCATGGTCGGCATGCTCGCCACTGGTCAGGCAATCTCCGACCCGGCCCGCGTCTTTGACTTTCTGTGTCGGTACTACACCAACCGCTTCAGCCGGGCCGCGTTATTGATCAAGTCTGCTGTGCTTCCAGCAACAGTGATCATGATGTCGCTGGTCATCGGCTGGGTGGCCTACAGCATGATGCTGCCGCTGGTCGTATTGATCGAAGATGCAACGCTGAAGGTAGGGACGTTCTGATGAGCAACTACCGACGATACTCAGGCTTGCTTCTGATGGATGCCATCGTCGCTCTATCCATCCTGGGGGTGCTGTTGGGTGTGCTTGCGTCCGCGATGGCGCACCATCGGCACGCGTTATCACGGATGGAAACACAGCGTCGGCTCAACCGGCTGACAGAAAGTGTCCTCACAGATCTTCAGCAAGGCGTTGAACCCGATGTGACGCCATGGGAGCAAGAGACCGAACCCACTTATACCATCGAGAAACTGGATACCCCGGGGCCTTGTGAGCAATGGGTATGGGTAGAAATCAATGCACAGTTTGAAAAACAGCAGTCGTTGCTGACCGGTGCGGTACCCCTGCAGGCGTTAAACGGTCTGGAATGATGTCATGAGTCAGATGAAGTATCCATATCGATCTCGCGGCACCTCATTAATGGAGCTCGCTCTGGTATTGGTTTTACTGGCGATGGCTCTGGGGATTGCGAACAAGCTGTTCATGTCATGCACGGTGATACAACGCGACGCCATCAAGTCGGAGCAGGATATCGTATGGTCTGACAGCGTGGTTCGGCTGATCCGTTTAGATGTCTGGGGCTCAGCGAAGGTCACTTCAGACAAACCGGATCAAGTCGTTCTGGATATGCCGGATGGAAGCACGGTCTGTTGGGAGTTGCGACAATCAGCGGATGAGCAAGAGCCGGCCACCTTGATCTATCGCATATCGATACAACATGGTAAAGAGATAGCGGATGATCCCTTGTATGCGCCCGATGACCTGGTGTTTGAAACCAAAGACAACGATCTATACCTGATCTGTGGCGAACAGTCTGTGCGTCTTTACAGTGCGAAGCGTATCATGAAAGGGCAAGGCTCATGAAAGCTTGTGATGCCCGGGCATACCGAGATCGAGCTTTCGCGACGTTGGTTGCGGTCGTCATGATTTCCCTCGTGGGATCGGCTCTTCTTGCCATGACTGTTCTTGTTCAGGTGGATTCACGCAGGAGTCAGCGCGTTAACGCCGAGGTCCAGCTACGGCAGCTCCTTCTTGCCGGTGGGATCGCCGCACGTGAATCCGTCATGGACAACCCGGCCGACGCCTGGAGCAAGACAGTCGAGTTGCCCACAGACATGGAAGAAGCATCAGTCAAGATCGACTATTCGAAAAGTGACCAATCTCGCCGTACAGTGACCGTCACAGCCAGAGACGGTGACTATCGGGCAAGCCAGACAATGGCATTTGAACTCCAAAACGGAGCGTGGGAATTAGCCACAGTCGAATTGAACCGACCTTACTGATCGTGTCTATCCAGCGCGCGTGTAGACTTCCCCGGTCAATCCCCCTCTGGTATCCTGTCTTCACAGTTGATCGCGTATGATCCTGTTCATCAGCCAGCCATGCCCTCGTAGCTCAGCTGGATAGAGCAATGCTTTCCTAAAGCATAGGTCATAGGTTCGAATCCTATCGAGGGCGTCACGGGCTCCGCCGCGGAGCCCTTTTTCTTTGCATCTACATGGCTGACAAATGCCCGGCTGACACCTGGGCTTGCGGGCCTGGCAGAGGCGAAATAAAAAACGCCCCGGCTGGCACAAGGCCTGCCGGAGCGCTTCCGGGGGCTGATTTATGTATCTAGTTTTGGCTAGTTTGAGCCACTTGTCAAGTCGGCATCACTGCGAATTGTGAATTTTTCTAACATTCTGTGTCGAAGTGGACCACTTGACCCCTGAAAAACTTAAAGTAAATCCAATAATAGACTTGTCCTGCAAACAAATGTTAATCCAATGAGGTGATGGGCGGTGTAAAAATAGTTTTTATGAATTTATAGCAGTCAAACATGAGGAGATGTTCAATGCTTGCTGCTCGGGGATGGGTTCTGCCAACAAAATGCCGTGTCAATGTCATGCGTTACCTGCGTTTGGATACCAACGTGTCCTCTGCTACACTCTCTATCCCTTGGCCGCACCCCACGGCCACGATACCAACCCCCTTTTTACCCATACGAGGCCCATCATGAGCTTTGAGATCGAAATTATCCACGGACGACAGGTCCTGGACTCCCGCGGCAACCCGACCGTTGAGGTCGAAGCACACCTTGCAGACGGCACCGTTGGCCGCGCCATGGTCCCATCAGGCGCCAGCACCGGTGAAAACGAAGCCGTCGAACTGCGTGACGGCGATAAGGACTTCTACTTAGGCAAAAGCGTCCTCAAGGCCGTGGAAAACGTTAACAACGAAATCGCTCCTGAACTGTTGGGTCTGGATGCTCGCGATCAGGAGTACATCGACAGCCTGATGATCGAACTGGACGGAACCAATAACAAGGGCAAGCTTGGCGCCAACGCCATCCTGGGCGTATCCATGGCCGTCGCACACGCCGCCGCCGAAAGCTCCGGCCTGCCCCTCTACCGCTACCTCGGCGGCGCACACGCCAAGGTGCTGCCCGTCCCGATGATGAACATCCTCAACGGCGGCAAGCACGCAGACAACACCGTCGACTTCCAGGAATTCATGATCCAGCCCTGGGGCTTCGACGACTTCGCTGAAGCCGTGCGGGCCGGCGTCGAGATATACCATGCCCTCAAGGGTGTGCTCAAGAAGCAAGGCCTCTCCACCGCCGTCGGCGATGAAGGCGGCTTCGCCCCGAACCTCAAGTCCAACGAAGACGCCCTGAAGGTCATCGAGGAAGCCGTCGACAAGGCCGGCTACAAGTTCGGCGAACAGATCTTCGTCGCACTCGACCCCGCCACCAGCGAACTGTGGAACGAAGCTGAGAAGCTGGGTAAGAAGGGTTACTGCTTCTTCAGCTCGAATCCCAACGAAGTCATCTCCAGCGAAGATATGGTCGACATCTGGGCAGACTGGTGCAAGAAGTACCCCATCCGCTCGATCGAAGACGGCCTGGCCGAAAACGACTGGGACGGCTGGAAGATTCTCACCGACAAACTCGGCGACAAGGTCCAGCTCGTCGGCGACGACCTGTTCGTCACCAACAAGCAGTTCCTCAAGAAGGGCATCGACAACAAGACCGCCAACTCGATCCTCGTGAAGGTCAACCAGATCGGCACCCTCAGCGAAACGTTCGATGCCGTCAACCTGGCCATGCGTAACGGCTACTCCGCCGTGCTCAGCCACCGCTCGGGTGAGACCGAAGACGCGACCATCGCCGACATCGCCGTCGCCACCAACTGCGGCCAGATCAAGACCGGCGCCCCCTGCCGCTCCGACCGCAACGCCAAGTACAACCAGCTCATCCGCATCGCCGAAGAGCTGGGCGAAAACGGCATCTACGGCGGCTCGCTGTGGAATAAGGGCTAAACCGGAGGCTTGATTACATCTAACGACTCACAAGCCCACGCACTCCGCGTGGGCTTTTTTTTTGTAATGGTCAGTTACATCACTTACCCCCCTTTACGCGACTGGTTTACTCGCTACCCTACTCGCGGCGCAAGTTAATCCGCCAAGCCGTTAACATCAGTTCATAAGGATTGTCAACGTGTCAGACAACAACCATAAACTCAGGTGGGGCATCCTAGGTGCCGGTGCGATCGCCGATGCGTTTGTTCGAGGCGTGCAGATGGGCAAGTCCGGCCGGGTGACTGCCGTCGCCAGCCGATCGCTCGAAAAAGCAAAACAGTTCGCTGCTCCATTCGGGATTGCGACCGCTTACGGTGACTACGATGCGCTGTTGACTGATGACGAGGTGGATGCTGTTTACATCGCCACACCTCACCCGATGCACCCGCGATGGGCGATCCGAGCCGCGAAAGCGGGCAAGCACATCCTGTGCGAGAAGCCGCTGGCACTCAACGCCGCGCAGGCGATGGCCATGATCGAGGCCGCCCGTGAGAACGGTGTCTTCCTCATGGAAGCCTTCATGTACCGGTGCAATCCTCAGACAGCAAAGCTTCTTCAGTTGCTACGAGATCGAGCGATCGGCGACGTCAAATTCATACAGGCTTCGTTCGGATTCGCCGCGGGTTTTAATCCCGATAGCCGGTTATTCAGTAATAAGCTTGCCGGCGGCGGGATCATGGATGTCGGTTGCTATCCCGTTTCGATGGCGAGGCTGATCGCCGGAGTTGTCGACGGTAAACCTTTCCGCGATCCAGTGGCGGTCAGCGCGGTTGGTGAGTTAGCGGAAACAGGCGTCGATGCCTACACCGCCGCGGTCTTGAAGTTCGACAATGGGATACTCGCCCAGGTGGCGACCGGTATTCAAGCCAGCCTGGATAACCGGGTCGTGATCAATGGCAGCGAAGGACGCATTGTTCTTCCCGATCCGTGGGCACATCAGCGAACCGATGCACACGACGGCGTGATCGAGGTATACAAGAACAGTGAAGTTGAAAAAATCGAAATCCCGATCAACCGCACCAGCTTCTCGTACGAGGCAGATGTGGTTGCTGAAGCGATAGCCGCCGGGCAACAGGAGCCTGGCTCCCCTGCTATGACATGGGACGATACCTTGGGCAACCTCGCGACCCTGGACCGCTGGCGTCAGGCGATCGGCGTGCAGTTTGTCGATGAAACACCAGAGGCCCAGGGCATCAACACTATCGCCGGCGAACCACTGCAGCGCCGCGCAGATCACAACATGCGCTACGGCCGGATCGACGGGATCGATAAAGACATCAGCTTGATGCTGATGGGTTGTGATAACCAGGAAACCTACGCACACTGTGCCGTTCTCTTCGACGACTGGTTCGAGCGCGGCGGCAATGCCTTCGACACCGCACACCTTTACTACGGCGGCAAGCAGGAACGTTTCCTAGGCCAGTGGATCGAAGCACGCGGCGTGCGCGACCAGGTCGTGATCCTCAGCAAAGGCGGACACCCGCCCTGCTGCACGCCCGACGCGGTCAGCAAGCAAGTGATCGAATCGCAGCAGCGCATGCGGACCGACCACGTCGAACTCTACATCCTCCACCGCGACAATACCGATGTGCCGGTCGGCGAATTTGTCGATATGCTCAATGAACACGTCAAGGCCGGCCGTATCCAGGTGTTCGGCGGCAGTAACTGGTCGCTTAAGCGCATCGCTGAGGCAAACGAATACGCCAAGGCTAACAACATGCAGGGCTTCGGCGTCGTCAACAACAACATGTCGCTGGCCGAAATGGTCAAGCCGGTGTGGGGCGGATGCGTGCACCTGTCCGATACCGAATCTCGCCGATGGCTGACAGAACACAACATGCCGCACCTGGCATGGTCCAGCCAGGCCCGTGGCTACTTCCTGCCGCCGCACCTGCGGATGCGTCTCGGTCAGGACAACTTCGAAAGCTGGGATTCACCTGAAAATGAGGCCCGCCGGGCGCGTGCTGAGCAACTGGCTGAAGAACTGGGCGTCAGCCCGATCAACATCGCGGCGGCGTATGTGCTGTGTCAACCGTTCCCGAGCTTCGCTTTGATCGGCCCACGCAGCGTGCACGAAACCGCTACTTGCATGCCCGCTCTTGATATCGAACTGACGCAGGCTCAGATCGACTGGCTGTGGTCCGGCAAGCCATGTTAGTGTTTAGTTGTGGCTGACCAGTTATCTGCGTTACGCTGTGGGTTGTGACACGAACACGACATAAACGTTGGCCCGCTGCTCTGATCAGCCTGTCCCTGACACTTGCACTGTGTGTGCCGGTGGCGTATGTCTCATCGCCTTGGGTCTATCAGCAGGTCATGATCCACCGGCTTACATCGAACGACTTAACCAAACGCCAGCGCAGCCTCAGTTACGTGGTGGCTAATATCGCGCAAGACGAAAACCTTCAGCGAGACGTCATCAAGACCTTGTCCGTCGAGGATGACAAGAACTTCCTTCAGATCGTGGATGCCTTACAAGCGGCCGGCTGTTGGGACGAGTCATCAATCCCTGCTGATCCCTGGTTACGTTGGATAGACTTACTTGCGAAGGAACCCGGCGTCGAGGCGCCGATACTGGCCGCCCAGCGTCTGGCGGACCTGCAACGGCTTGCCGATGATCCGCGTCTGCTGGATCTATTGCAGTCACTTTCCGAACACGAGCAACCGGATGTGCGTTACAACGCAATGTGTGCTTTAGCCGAACTCTATCAATCTGCCAAGGATAAGGCCCCATACCAAACGCTGATCGTCAGCCTGTTGAATGACCCCAACCAACAGGTCGCTTACCACGCAACGATCTTTGCCTGTTTAATGCATCTACCCGATATCGACACCTTCCCCTGGCTGGACGATGCGTGGCGTGCACCAACTGATCTACATTACAACCTGACTCAGATTCAATCGCTTCTGGGTTCACCCGATGTTGCGGTGCGCGATGTTGGTTGTGTGCTGGCCGTCCGCGACCTGGATGCAAACGAGGTTTCACAGCTAATCAAAGCGATGCTGGCTGATAAGAACGATCAGGTACGAACAACCGGGGCGATCCTTGCAGGCATCAGCGGACAGCACCTCGATTTGCTGACTGAAAAACTAAAAGAACAAACCGACTGGGTCGTCGCCAGCACGATGAAGCTAGGCCTCTGGATGAATGCAGATGCATCTGCAACCGATCTGCAGCCCGAAGTCCTGCTTGCTCAAGGCGACGTACCTCGCACCACGATCATTCTCGCCATGCTTCACAGAGACATTCTGCGTGCGCTGGATGTGTTATTGAATCCCCGTGGCGAAGCACCGCAGGATCTTACACGCCTGCTGGAAGATTATGGCTGGTGGCGTGTGCTGGATTACTACCTGCCCGAAGATGCGCCCCGCTGGCAAAGCACAAACGATCCGGCCATGCAACAACAACAGGTCGATCTTCTCTGTGACTGGTATCTACTGAATCGACACCGCCTCAAGCAAGCAACACAACAGCCCGACTAATACCCCACTGCCTGCCCGTCCGCCCTCGCATCGCTCGCGGCCAGATACCCATCATCCAACCGATAAATACACTGTCCTCGGCCGAATGAAGAATCGAACGATCGTGTTATCGTGACATCATGCCCCATCGCCTTCAGCTCATCGATGACGCTCGGTTCGTAGCCGGTTTCTATCGATACCTTCAGCCCGGTATGCACCTGCCAGCGTGGAGCATCTAGCGCCGCCTGCGGATTCTGCTTGTAATCCGCCAGCCTCACCATCACCTGCACGTGGCCTTGTGGCTGCATGAATCCACCCATCACACCAAACGCCATGATCGGCGATTCTCGCCCCTGCTCATCCTTGCGCGTAACAAAACCGGGAATAATCGTGTGGTACGGCCGCTTACCCGCCGCGACCTGGTTCGGATGCCCCCGCTCTGTTGAAAAACAATGCCCACGATTCTGTAGCGCTATACCCGTCCCCGGCACAACAATACCAGAGCCAAATCCCATGTAATTGGACTGAATCCACGTGACCATATTGCCTTCATCATCTGCAGTCGTGAGTAGCACAGTACCGCCCGGTTTAGGCTTGCCATGCGCAAAATCATTAGCACGTTCCGGATCAATCAACGCTGCCCGTTCATCCAGGTAGGCTTCGTTAAGAAGTTCATTTGGATCAAATTCCATGAAAGCAGGATCAGCAACATATCGATGCGCATCAGCAAAGGCGAGCTTCATCGATTCGATCTGCAGATGCAATGACTTAGCACTGTCCACCGGCAACGAAGCAAGGTCGTGACGCAGCAAGATCCCCAACGCGATCAGCGCCGCGATCCCCTGGCCGTTCGGCGGCAGTTCATGGACATGGTAGCCGTGGTAATCCAGAACAAGCGGACGCACCCACTCCGGCAGATGCGCATCCAGGTCGTCCATCCGCAACGCAGAGCCCCCCGCTTCAGCCGCTTCAATCAGCTTAGCGCCCAACTCACCACGATAGAACGCATCACCCTTTGTATCCGCGATCGATTCAAGCGATTCAGCAAGCTCTTTGCATTGGAACAATTCACCCGCACCCGGCGCTTTGCCACCGGGCGCGAATGTCTGCTGCCAGCTTTCGTACTGCGCCTTGTCATAGAAACGGGCGGCATAACCCCACGATGAAGCGGTGATCGGAGAAACCAGGAATCCATCGCGTGCATATTCAATCGCCGGTGCAAGCACTTTCTCGAAAGGCAATCTCCCGAACTTCTGATGAGCCGTCACCCAACCCGAAACCGCCCCGGGGACAGTGACACTATCCCAGCCGCGTGCGGGGATCTTGCCGGCTTCAAGGTAAGGCTCAGGGTCCAACCGCTTCGCACTTCGGCCGGACGCATTCAAGCCATGCAAGCCCCCACCCGACCAGATCATTGCGAAGTTGTCGCTGCCTACACCATTACTCGTAGGCTCAACCACCGTCAGTGCCGCCGCGGTCGCGATCGCCGCATCGATGGCGTTCCCCCCTTGCTGCATAACCCGCAGCCCCGCCTGCGCCGCCAGCGGCTGACTCGTCGCCACACATCGCCCGGCAAACACAGGCATCCGTCGTGATGGGTAAGGCATCCGGTAATCGAAAGATGTTGACATACCTGGATTATAGGTGACCATGCCGGATTATCGTAAGAGAGAGATTGGTCTGTTAGATTTCAGAATGTGGCTTGCCTACGCTATAGGCAAATAAAGCCTCAAAAATAACGGAGTCTATGAGCGATGGAAAAGCCAGCGGTTACCGAATACCCGATCCTTGATGCGATCAAGCGCCGGTGGAGCCCCTACGCCTTTGCCGACAAACCAGTCGAACCCGAAAAGATCATGAGTCTGCTCGAAGCGGCTCGCTGGGCGGCATCCGCATTCAACGAACAGCCCTGGCGGTTTATCCTGGCTACCAAGGATCAGCCCGTGTCTTTCAGCAAGGCATTAAGCTGTCTCGTCGAAGCAAATCAGGGATGGGCGCAACACGCGCCGCTCTTAATCCTTACCGCCACACGCACCAGCTTTACACGCAACGACAATCCCAACCGTGTGCATCAGCATGACCTCGGCCTGGCCGTACAGAATATGATCACGCAAGCGACGGCCATGGACCTGTTCGCACACCAGATGGCCGGGATCGATCAGGATAAGCTGCGCAGCGAATACAACCTGCCGGATGAGTTTGAACCCCAGACCGCGATCGCGATCGGTTACGGGATCGATCCCGCTACACTTTCAGATGAAGACCGTAAAAAGGCTGAATCCCCCCGGTCACGAAGAGACTTCGCTGACTTTGTGTTCAGCGATACCTGGGGTCAGGCTTCGCCTCTGATCACAAGCGATTGATCAGCTCCGCCGCCCAGTCCCGGACCTCATCACGCACGCGACGGAATAACGCATCCTGCTCTACCACGGATAAGCCCGGTACATCCGGATCTTCGAACGCATGATGTAACAACCGATCCGCATCCGCAAACGTCGGGCAGGCCTCTTTGGCGTTGTTGCACACCGTGATCACCAGGTCAAAATGCTGATCGCGGTATTGATCCACGTGATCCGATGTATGACGGCTGATATCCACGCCCGCTTCGGACATCACCTCCACCGCTTTAGGGTGCAATCCCTTTGGCGCAGTGCCCGCGCTGAATACCTCAGCACGTTCACCGGCGTAGTGTCTTAACCAACCTTCAGCCATCTGTGATCGGCAGCGGTTCCCCGTACACAACACCAGGATACGTTTGGATTGCGGCATATCCATCGATTCCGCTAAGAACCACAGCAGCAACCGGACTGTTTCAACGCAACCGGCTCACAGCATGGCCGAGCCAGCACGAGGTCCAGGCTGGCGACGTAGTCCTTGCCCACAAACTCTGTAGGGATCTTTTCGACCAGTTCCGCAGTATTCGGGCTGCAGGACAGCACGTGCATGACGTCGTAACCCTTGCGCTTCGCGCTGCTGACATCAAGGCCCGACCGGATCGCTTTCCCCAGGTAATCCTCGATCAACTCCGCCCCGGCGATGCAACCAATATACGCTTCCAGGTCTTTGACGATCGCGTCCGGCAAAGGTTTGAGCAGCACGATATCACTGATCGCTGCCTGACCACCGGGCTTCAGTACACGCCTGATCTCGGAGAACACCTGCTGTTTGTCGGGGGACAAATTAACAACACAGTTGCTGATGATAAGGTCCACGGTTGCATCGTCGATCGGTAGCGCCTCGATGTGCCCCTTGCGGAAACTGACATTGCTGTAGCCGTGTTCCTCAGCATAAGCAGTAGCTTTTTCGAGCATGGCGTCTGTCATATCAACACCGATGACCCGCCCGCAAGGCCCAACTTTCGGCGACGCCAGGAAACAGTCGATGCCCGCGCCCGAACCGAGGTCAACAACCGTCATGCCCTGTTCGATCATGGTCAACGAGGTCGGGCTCCCGCAACCGAGTCCTAGATTGGCGCCTTCGGGTAGCGACGCGACTTCTTCCGCGCTGTAGCCGATCGCCTGAGCATGCTCCAGCTTGCCCATATCCGTCTTCGAGCCGCAACAACCGCCATCCTGGGCGATCTCGCCGTAACGTTTGGAAACGTGTTCGTGGATATCGTTACTGGTTTGGTTTGTCATCTTCACTTCCTTTTCTAAACCGCCGGCTTTCAGCGGTAACAGCAACTGACCTCTTCCAATGATTTATCTGCAATGTCACTCAAGGCATCCCGATCCTGTTGAATTTGTGGCTGATCCCTCAGGTGGACTCTGACCCACTTCAAAGCATCACGCACGTGTTGATCTGCCCCTCGACCTGCGAGCTTGTAGTAGTGCCACCGCCCATCCTTGCGAACCGTGATTAAACCCGCTGCCGAAAGGATACTCATATGCTTGGATACCGTGGACGGGGACAACTCAAGCACCGCGATCAACTGACAAAGGCATAACTCCCCCTGCTCCAGCAGCATCAGCACGCGGAGCCGCGATTCATCTGCCAGAGCCTTGGTGATGTCTATATACGGCGTCATCGAGATCCCTATACTTCGTTGATTGGCGAAGTATAGGAGTATAATCGCCGCTGTCAAGCCGGGGCCGGGTGGAATTACATTTTAATTTTGCTAGATATCCGACGTGATTGAACCGATCTGCTTTACAGGCATCTCAGGCAGCGCATGGATGAACTTCTTGCCGTAGTGTTTGGTCACCACACGGCTATCCAGTAGCGCCACGCACCCCCGGTCCTGCTTCGAGCGGATCAACCGACCAAAGCCCTGCTTGAACTTCAGGATCGCTTCGGGCAGTGAATACTCGACGAACGGGCTGCCGCCACGAGCCTGTATCCGTTGGGTACGCGCCTCGATCATCGGCCGGTCGGGCACGGTAAAAGGCAGGCGCGCGATGATCACATTACGCAACGCTTCTCCCTGAACATCCACCCCTTGCCAGAAACTATCCGTACCGAGCAGCACGCTTCGCTTATCACCACGGAAGTGTTCCAACAGTACCGACCGCTGCACACCATCGCCCTGCACCAGCATCGGCATGCCTCGTTCGTGTAACGGTTCACGCAACCAGTCTGCGACTTTTCGCAACAGGTTGTAGCTGGTGAACAAGACAAACGCCCCGCCGTTTGTGTGGTCGATCAGGTTCAGGACAGCCGGGCACAGACGCGCAAAGTAATCATCGTTGTTCGGATTGGGCATCGTCCGGTCGACAATCAACTCGGCTTGTCTGGCATAATCGAAAGGTGAACCGAGCTGCAGTGTGCCGGCATCTTCGCAACCCAGGCGCGCTCGGATATGGCTGAACGCATCTTTGGTTTGTTGGCTTGATTGCGAATCGCCCGCAGCATGACTGGCCGCATCCGTCGCCAGTGTCGCCGAAGTCAGTATGACAGGCAGTGGTTTCCGCTTGGTGGTCGAGGCCTCGAACAGGCGTGCTTTGAGCAGCCCCGCCACTTCGACCGGAGCGCCGCACAGTTTGACGCGAGAATGTCGGCCATCATCAGTATGACTTACTTCAAGCCAATACACGCTGTCGGGTAATTCCTGTTTAAGCAGCACCGCCACATCCATCGCGATCGCCTGCGCCCGATCCGCATAGCTCCCCGCTTCCAGCCGGTCAGCCTCGTCATCAATATGATCGCGCACACGTTTCAACGCCAGCGACAGGTCCTGCATCGCGGGGCTCAGTGTGTTCTGGATCGGTATGGGATTATCGACGCGCCCATTGCTCCGCCCTTCTCGCTCCTGCCAGAACAGGAGTTCCTCGAAGAAGCTGTCGGCCGCAAGCCTTGCGTTCTCCACCGCCTGCATCGCACGATTGTGCAACTCTGCATCGGCCTTCATCCGCAACGTTGCAAGAAACCCCTTATGTCGACGTGCCGAATGCAGCCTGGAAAGCAGGTAATGAACCTGGAAACGACTAACGGTGACACCGAAGTATTCCCCCGCAACATCTTCAACCGTATGCGCTTCGTCCAGCACCACGCCATCGTAAGGCGGCAGTATCCCGAAGCCTTGCTGCTTCATCCCCAGGTCGGCAAAGAATAACGCGTGATTGACGATCAACAGGTCGGCATTCAACATCCGACGTCGGGCAGCCTGGTAGAAGCATTTGTTGAATGTCGGGCAATGTTTGCCCAGGCAGTCTTCTGAATCGCTCTGCACATCCGCCCACAGCATCGGCGCGTCGAGCACCGGCAGCGACGCCAGCGAGCCATCCTCCGTGGTCCGGGTCCATTCCAGGATCGTCTCCAGCGAACGTTTGCTGGCGTTGTCATCAAACAGATCGACGCTGCGGTCCCACGCGCGGCTTGCCCTGCGCAATGACACATAGTTCCCTCGACCCTTGACCAGCACCGCTGAGAATTCCTCAGGAATCACCGCCTGCAGCAGCGGGATGTCCTTATGCATTAACTGCTCTTGCAGCGCGATCGTGTGCGTCGATACAACGATCCGCTTGCGCTGATCTTTATCATCCGTCTCAAGGATCTGTTCGATCACCGGCAACAGATAGGCGAAGCTCTTGCCAACACCTGTCCCGGCTTCGACAAGGGCGCAACGCCCTTCGCTTAGCGCATCCCGTACGAACTTCGCCATCCGGTCCTGCTCGGGCCGGTGTTCGTATACGTTACCCAGACGCCGTGCAATCGGCCCGTCAGGGGCAAGGATGTCTTCAGCAAGGATTGGCATTCGCAGCACATCATAGCCGCGATATTGGTCTGTCGTTGTGCGTCAAGCCCACGGGAATACCGGCAAGACCCACTGGTATCCGAGCAGCAGCGCCACGATACAGATAAACGATACCAATGCGCCCGATTGGACCAGGGCCGATACCGGGACTTTGCCGGTTGCAAACGCGATCGCATTGGGCGGCGTCGATACCGGCATGGCCATCGCGAACGAGCACGCTAACGCGGTGAGGATAACCAACTGAGCCGTCAGGTGGCTGACATCTTCCGGTGTCTGTCCCTCGATATGCTGCCCTGCTACCAGCGCAATGACCATCGGGATGATTACGATCGCCGTAGCTGTGTTACTCATGAAGGTCGAGAGGATTACCGACAACACGACGATGGTGGCGGCCAAGGCGAAGCCGGTGAGGTTTGCGATCGGCAGGTCACCGATATAGCCGATCAGGTTTGTGACTTCCATCGCCTTACCCAGCGACAGACCGCCCCACATCAGGATCAGCACGTTCCAGTCGATCGAATCGACATCGTGCTTACGCAACACGCCAAACGCGGTCAGCGCAGCCGCGGCGAGCAGCGCGACGGCCGCCGGAGCCAGGCCGTGGAATTTACCTGTAAGCCACAAAAGAATCGCAAACGACAGAATGATCAGCGTCCATCGTCCCTTGGTGCTGATCTTCTCGGTTGGCTTATCCAGAGGCGGCAGCGTCAGGTCTTTGCCCGGGGGGAAGAACCGGTAAAGCAACAGTCCAGCGACTACTAACAAGATGAGCGCCAGCGGGACCGCCATCAACATCCAGTCCACGAACCCGATCTTGATCCCGAAGTCGTTTAACGCAGCCAGCGCCACGGCGTTAGGTGGCGTGCCGATGGGCGTGCCGATCCCCCCGATATTCGCACCGAACGGCACCGCCAGGATGACCGCGCGGTGGAACTTGTCATCCTCCGGCAGTTCACGGACCAACGGGCTGACGATCGCGAGCATCATCACGGTGGTGGCTGTGTTACTCATCCACATCGAGAAGAATGCGGTGATTGTCAACACGCCGAAGATCAGCATCAGCGGGTGGAAGTTGAACGGGCGAAGGATTCTTGCCGCGATCGCACGGTCTAACCCGTGTTTGGTCACCGCTGCGGACAGGAGGAATCCCCCCATGAACAGGATGATGATCGGGGAAGAGAACGAGGACAAGAGCACCGTATAGCTAAGGCTATGATCCTCGGGGATACCTGCTCCCCGCGTAGGCAGCATGTTCGCCAGGCCGCCCTTGTCAGCCAGGAACAGGATTCCCATGCCGATGATGCACAGGCTTGTGGCGTAGAGCGGCAGCACCTCGGTCGCCCAGAAGATGGCCCCGACCAGGAAGATAGCGACTGTTCGCCTGGCCAACTCGTCCATGGAAGCGGGTAGCAGGTAATAAGCGGCTATCGCTAATACCGTGGTAAATGAGCATATTAAAAGACGCTCGCGATTGGATTGTTTCTTTGCCATGAGTATTCGCCGTGCCCAAGGGGATGGGGACTTCGGGGGATAAAAATACTATACAGTATTATTGTCATTTATACGAATAAGCCCTAAGCCTCTTCATCGGCATAAACGAGCCATAAAATACAAGCCGCCCCGTTGTGGGACGGCTTGTAATAGGTTTTCTGATTGACCGATAACAAATCGGCTTATTGCGCTTACTTGATTTCGACGCCGCCGCCGACTTCCTTGATCTTCTCGGCCAGAGCCTCTGCCTCTTCCTTGGAAACGCCTTCCTTAAGCGGCTTCGGGCAGTTGTCGACCAGTTCCTTGGCTTCCTTCAGGCCCAGGCCGGTCGCTTCGCGGACGACCTTGATGACCTTGATCTTCTGGTCGCCGGCGCTGGAGAGGATCAGGTCGAACTCGGTCTTTTCTTCGGCTTCTTCGGCCGGGCCTGCGGGGCCGGCCATCACGACGGCGCCACCGGCGGCCGGCTCGATGCCGTATTCTTCCTTCAGGTAATCAGCCAGGTCGACCGCTTCCTTGAGGGTCAGGCCGACGATCTTGTCACCCAGTTCCTTGATTGCTGCTTCTGCTTCTGCCATTGTCTTGAATCCTTGCGTCTTCTAATTGATCCACCCGAGAGGCCGCGACCCTGTGTCACGGTTTAACCCCGAAGGGCCAGTCGGATGCGATGTCTGGTTGTAATGTTCAATGTTCGATGTGCAATGTTCAATCTGTCGTGTCCGATCTGCTTTAGACAGATTGAACATTGAAGATTGAACATTCCACATTCCTAGCTTGCTTTCTTGATCTCTTCGCCCTTTTCGAGTTTTTCTTCGATGGTCTTGAGGATCGAGGCGATGTTCTTGGCGGGGCTCGTGATGGCGCCGGCCAGGTTCTTCGCGGGGCTGAGCAGGATCTGGACGACCTTGGCTTGTGCTTCTTCCTTGGTCGGGTACTTGCTCAGTGCCTCGATTTCGTTGGGCCCGAAGACGATGCCTTCCATCAGGGCGCCGCGGAACTCAAGTGCTTTGAGTTTCTTGGCGGCATCGATCAGTTCACGGGCGACGCTGACGACGCTGGCATCTTCGGAGATCGGATAGACCATCGCGCTGGGGCCGTCGAGCAGGTCGCCGAGAGGCTGCAACTCGCCGCCTTCAAAGGCCTTCTTCGCCAGGCTGTTCTTGACGATGGTGATCTTGATGTGCTTCTTGACCAAGCCTGCACGCAGTTCATTGGTGGCGTTGCTGCTGATGCCACGGACATCAACGAGTACGCCGCCGCTGAGGCCTTCAAAGCGTTTCTTGTAGGAATCTACGATCAGGTTTTTGACCGGTTTGCTCATGATTAAGTCCCTTTCGGGCGATCGCGGCGTTTGCCGCGTGGTTAGTTTGGATTCAGATTACTCGACCACGACGGCCACGCCGGGTGTCATCGTCGCTGATAGCGAGATCGACTTGATGTATTGACCCTTGGCGCTGGACGGTTTCATCTTGGTGATGTGCTTGATGAACGCCTCGGCGTTTTCTTCAAGCTGCTTGGCGTCGAAACTGTACTTGCCGACGGCGGCGTGAACGTTGCCACCCGAATCGTTACGGAACTCGACCTTACCGGCCGCGTATTCCTTAACAGCTTCGGCGACGTTCGGCGTGACGGTGCCGCTCTTGGGCGAGGGCATCAGGCCTTTGGGGCCCAGCGTACGTCCGAGTTTCGATACAACGCGCATCATGTCCGGGCTGGCGACGGCGACGTCGAAGTCCATCCAGCCATCCTCGATCTTCTTGACCAGCTCTTCTGCACCGGCTTCGATCGCACCGGCGGCCTTGGCTTCAGCGACCTTGTCGGACGCACAGAAGGCGACGACACGCTTGCTCTTGCCGATGCCGTGAGGCAAAGACAACGAGCCGCGGATCATCTGGTCCGCCTGCTTGGCGTCGATGCCAAGGTGCATACACAATTCAACCGTCTGGTCGAACTTGGTCGCTTTGAATGACTTGATCCGGTTTACCGCATCAGCAAGAGGCAACAGCTCTTTGTTGTCGTGTGCCTTCTTGTCTGCGGCATAACGTTTGCCTCGTTTGGCCATTGAATCCTTCCTTTCGATTGCCCGAACATGTCGGGCTCATCTCCCACGATTTGTGGCACGTGGTGAGCCGTTTATGTTGATGTTGAATGTTCGATGTTAAATGTTCAATCTTGTTTTTTTAGATTGAACATTGCAGATTGAACATTGAACATGACTAGCCTTCGGTCGTCACGCCCATCGAGCGGGCGGTGCCGGCGATGGTTCGCATCATGGCTTCGACGCTGTGGCCGGTCAGTTCCTTGGCCTTTTCTTCAGCGATCGCCCGGAGCTGATCCTGCGTCAGATTGCCAACCTTGTCCTTGTTGGGCACGCCGGAACCCTTCTCAAGCCCGGCAGCATCCTTGATCATCACCGCAGCCGGCGGGCTCTTGATCTCGAAGCTGAACGTGCGGTCGGCGAAGACCGTGATCACGCAGCCGACGACCTTGCCGTTCAGATGCTTGGTGGCTTCGTTGAACTGCTGGATGAACTGGCCTGGGTTGACCCCGTTGGCACCGAGGGCCGGACCGATCGGCGGCGCGGGCGTAGCCTGCCCACCTGGGGCCTGGATCTTGAACTGTGTGGTGATCTCTTTCTTGGCCATGTCTGGCTCCTGGCGTTCATCCGTTTAATGATCGAGCGTACAATGCAGCAGACCTGCAGATTCCCCGCAGTATCCGGCGAGCCGGGTAGTATAACGAAGTTTGTTCTCTGCTGCCAAATGCCCCTTGTCTATGGCCCCTATTAGCCGGTTTTGCCCTGCCGGTGTGTGCATAACTGGCTTCTGGCAGGTAGTTTATCGTATATCCGCTTGCGAGGGTGGGTTGAAAGCCATCGCCACGCCGGGCGGGCATCCCGCAGACCGCCCGCAGGTAAGCCCCTCTATATAAGGTAGAGGCCACCAGGTCGTGCGCATGTGGGTGGCGATGTTTGACCCATGGCAGGGCTTGGAGACCTTCGGCCGGGGTATCGGTGAAGCGACGGAAGATCCGAGCGGAGCACAGGAAAGCCCCCCGGAAACATCGGAATCCCTGAGTCTCCGAAGCGAGGAAACCTCCCTCCAGATGGTTCACGCAAGCGTCCATATCCATAACACATCCGTGCGCCGGCCACCGTCGCACTCGGGTTCAATTGCCCTCCCCCGCGCCCCACGGCCGGGCGGTCTTTTTATGCAACGGAAGCATCGCGATAACGGACCCACCAGGCAGAAACAAGGTTACGCGCATGCAGCGCGCACACGACAGAGTTGTGCGCTCATTCAGTGGTGGATAACCGGCCTACCCTGTGCGCCAGATTTGCACCGCGATGCGAATTGGTTTAGATCGCTCTTAATCCGACTGTGTTGGGTGAGGCGTTTGGACTTGGAGACCTTCGGTCTAAGGATCGGTAGGGTCGGGAGACCCGCGACGAGCGCTGTTTGACAATTTAAATAGTCGCCACCCCGGATTGGGAATCTAGCTCTGCGCCAACCGCCTTTGCCCTACGGGTCAAAGACGGGCACCAGGCTCGTTTCTTCCCTTTCTTCGTCTGGATTAGTAATACCCAGAATCATCTACCAGTTCCTGAAGCGATCGATACCATGAACCAGAAGACCCGTACGTGGAACTTTTCAAACATACCAAACCCCATGGCGCACCGATCTGTGTATAACCGTCTACAGAATAAGCCATGCCTACATTGCTTACCCTTGCTTCTCTCACGATCGCAAAAATCCACAGATACCCAGTTTCTTCACATCCAGAACTACTAACATGCGTACGTTCTTCACGAATTGGATTGACCAATGTTTTCTCGACCGCCTGCATACGTTCGATAGGTCGTATTGACAAGACTTCCGTTTCGATGAATCTCATAATCTCTTCTGGGTTCGTCATATCTTCATATCTCTACAATCTATCACTTAGAGGTGTAATCCTCCCCATCCTTAGCGCATCTAAAAGTAGAGGGATTCATGCTCCGTGGGGGTTAGGGGAGATGAGATGCTGAGGCCGCAGGGAGGGGCGCAGCCCCGACCGGAGGGCTCGGCATCTCGAACGGTTTGTTCATAGCGGGCAAGGTAACCCGCCGGCGTCTGGCGGTCTAGTGCCAGGTGCGGCCGGTCGTGGTTGTAACTGTGCAGCCAACGCGTCGATTCGTCACGCACTTCATCTAGGTCGCTGAATGCATACACGTCCAACACCTCCCCCCGGAAGGTCCGATTGAACCGTTCGATGTATGCATTCTGCGTCGGCTTGCCCGGCTGGATCGGCGCCAGCTCGACCTCGTGCCGTTCGGCCCAGGTTGCCAACACCTGCGCCACGAACTCGGGCCCGTTGTCCGATCGCAACTTCCGGGGGTAGCCGCGCTCTTGGGCCACCTGGTCCAGCACACGTGTCACACGTTCTGATGGCAGCGAATGATCCACCTCGATCGCCAGGCCTTCACGGTTGAAGTCGTCCAACACGTTCAGCGTGCGGTACGAGCGCCCGTCCGTCAGGCTGTCGCTCATGAAGTCCAGCGACCAGCAGTCGTTGGGCTTTGATGCTTCGTCCAAAGGTGCTGGACTTCTCGAGGGAAAACGACGTTTAGGCTTGACCCGCAGGTTCAATGCAAGCTCCTTGTACACGCGGTACACCCGCTTGTGGTTCCATGTGTGCTGCTGGAGCCGTGTCCAGTCGAACATCAACCCGAAGCCCCAACGCGGGTGTGACTCGGCCAAGCGCATCAACACATCCACGATCTCGTCGTCGGGATTGCGCCGGGATACATACCGGTAGCAGCCGCAGCTGATCGAACACAATCCGCAGGCCCGGCGCTGGGACAGGTCTCGCTCGGCCGTCGCCCACCGAGCCACCTCACGCCGTTCACCGGGCCTCACCATTTTTTTGCCAACGCCTCCTTGAGGATCTGCTGATCCATCTGCGACTCGGCATACATCTTCTTCAGCCGTGCGTTCTCCTGCTCCAGCTCCTTTACACGCCGAAGCATCGACGCGTCCATCCCGCCGTACTTGCTACGCCACTTGTAAAACGTCGCCTGGCTGATCCCGTGCTCGCGGCAGATGTCCGCCACCTTCACGCCGGCTTCCTGCTGCTTGAGGATCGAAACGATCTGCGTCTCGCTGAATTTACTTCGCTTCATCAAAGGCTCCTTGAAAAAGGGATTCTAATCCGGAGCCTCTACTTTTGTTTGAGTCAGATTTGGGGGAGGATTACAGAGGGATTGGGTATCGGTTCACCTAAAACCTTATCGATCTGGAGGCAGAAACGGGGGGCCGAGACGGGGTCTGACACCGTTTCTCTTTCGTGCCTACTGATTACACAGAGGCAGTTTTGAACCGGTTCTAGTAACATCCTGCTAATTATGAGAAGAACTAAACTCAATCAAATATCGGTGAGAGTCTATGAATCTGTGGTCTTCATAATCATGAATGAACAACCAAAAAGAACGATCATTTTTTCTAATCAGTGAATATGCTGGCGTATCCTCAGCGTGGTCTGAATCCGGGTTCAACACCAAAGACACTCCATCCCATTTAAACGTCAACGGGTACTCATTAAAGTTGCCTTGATCAATAATACGAATAACAAGAGTGAAATAACCAGTTGACTCAGAGGAACACTGTACCAGGAGGTTATTTTCTCCTTGCCATGACGTGGTTACATCAAGCGCTTGACCAATTGTGCTCCCTAAAGATATTTGCGATGAAAAATTATTGACAAACCTCAAATTCCAGTAAGCATATCCCAGCATACTTATTGACAATGCAAACATAATAGTTGCCATGGTAATAAAGCACCAGGACTTCATAGAAATCGATCTCATTTTATATTCTCCGCTCAGGTGCCGTCGTTAGTTTCCGGAAATACCGTACCGTTGATATCAACTCTGTCACCCCAATAATATATTGCCGTAGAACCTTGGGGTCCTACACCGGGATTACTATATTCTGTTTGCCTCACTTTGCCCAGGGCAGAAACGGGGTCAGACGAGAAACGGGGTCTGACCTGCTCTGTAGAAAACCTTTCGATTGACGCCTGAGCAAGCAAGTAGCGTGGGTTCCTACTCTGGCGTAGGGTGAGGTTAAGCGAAGCGCAACCCACCACGGATGCACATCTACTCTCGCGCTGCCTTTTTAGTGTCGGCTAAACGTGATGCCATTTTGCTAACGCTCTGATCTCGCACGATGAAACGATAAACAGCTCCACACGCCATGCATCATCGTGGTTACCTGCATTCGTATGTCGCGACATGACTGTGGTGGGTTGCGCTTCGCTTAACGCCACCCTACGATCCGACAATTCGCGGCATTTGTCGGGTGAGGCGTTTGGGGTTGGAGACCTTCGGTCGATGGAGCGGTGGGGTCGGGAAACCCGCGCCGAGCGCGGTACGTCAGTCGGGACGTGTACATTTTATCATCATTGTGGTTTGGGCGTAGAATGAAAGGCAATAAGGAGGATATGCATGTTCAGACTATCCCGGATGGTTTTTGGTGTTGCTGTTGTGTTGTTGGTTGTTTTTTGTGTGCTGCCGGTGGGTGCGGTTGCACGGGGGGGAAGCCTCAATACACCGCCGGCGGGTTTTACCGCCCTGTTTAACGGGCACAATCTTGCCGGCTGGAAAGGCCTGGTTGCGAATCCGCCTAAGCGGGCGGCGATGTCGGCTGAAGAACTGGCTGAAGCACAGGCGGAAGCCGATGCGAATATGCGCGAGCACTGGAAGTGTGTGGATGGCGTGATCGAATTCGATGGCCATGGCGATAGCCTGTGCACGGCGAAGGATTACAAGAACTTCGAGATGTATGTGGATTGGAAGATCCTGCCTGAAGGTGACAGCGGAGTTTATATTCGAGGCAATCCGCAGGCACAGATCTGGGACACGACGCATGAGCCGTTATTCAAGCACGGTGCGGACAAAGGTTCGGGTAGCTTGTGGAACAACAAGGAACATGAGAACCTCCCGCTTATCAAGGCCGACAACCCGGTTGGTGAATGGAACACGTTTTATATCCGCATGATTGGCGACCGCGTGACCGTGCGTCTGAACGATCAGCTTGTCGTTGATGATGTCGTGATGGAGAACTACTTTGAACGGGGTAAGCCCATCCCCGAATCGGGGCAGATTGAACTGCAGAATCATGGCAATAAGCTGTGGTTCAGAAATATCTATATTCGTGAATTGCCTGACGATAATGCCGAGGCAAGAAAGCAGGTAAATAAAGAACAGCGTCGGGTGGCGTTATTCAACGGTAAGAACCTTGACGGGTTGTATACCTGGATACAAGGCTCGGGATACGAGGACCCCAAGCAGGTATTTCGTGTGACGGATGGGATGCTGCATGTTACGGGCGAGGGGTATGGCGGGATTCTTACCGAACAGGCATACGACAATTATCACCTTGTTCTGGAATACAAATGGGGTGATCGTGTATGGGGAGATCGGTCGCAGAAGGCGCGAGATTCGGGGATGTTGATTCACAGCAACGGCGCGGACGGCGGATGTGCCGGGCGGTGGATGCCTGCGATCGAGGTGCAGATTATCGAGGGCGGTGTAGGCGACTTCATTCTCGTATCCGGTAAAGATACGCGTGGTGAACCGGTGCCGTTATCGATCAGCTGCGAAGTGGGCAAGGATCGAGATGGCGAGACGATCTGGAGAGCAGGTGAACCGAAGCAAACTTTCAACTTGGAAAACCGCAGCCGCGTCAACTGGCTGCACCGTGACCCAGATTGGGAAGACAAGCTCGGTTTTCGTGGAAAAGAGGATGCGGATAGCCCGCTCGGTGAATGGACGCGCATGGATGTCATCAGTGACGGCGGCCACGTGACAACTTATATCAACGGCCGGATAGTCAACGAAGCGTTCGATGTCACACCGCGTCGCGGCAAGCTGCAACTGCAGACCGAGATGGCGGAACTGTTCGTGCGCCGCTGGGAACTCTGGCCTGTCGGTGAAGGGCCGGAGCCTGCGAAAGCGGAGTGATATCAAATCGGCGGTTTATGCTGCTTGAGAACAACCTCGACTTAGCGTAAGACATCTAATATAAGTTATATTAGATGTCTTGTGTCGGCGCACTCATGATAAAGACGGGCACTCTGCGCCAACCGTCTTTGCCCTGCGGGTCAAAGACGGGCACCCGGCTGTCACACGACCGTGTCCACTATTCGTGGGGAAGGTCAACCCGACTCCCCTTCCCTTTTCACTTTATACCTTGATTTACTATACGCTCTTCTAAATCAATTCTTCTTTGGTATTTACTGTCTCCCACACTCTCATATACCTCAAAACGGGTATTAACCGCTGTCATCCCGTCTATTATACTTGAGGCGCTATTCTGCTCTGCCTGAGACATATGAAGATACTGTATACAAATATTATTCCCATAGATTTCTATAATCGTTCGTAACAACATGTTGCAATCAAGCGTCATTAGCATCTTGATGTTGTAATATTTGATCACTATTTTATGTTCAGACATATTACACGTCCTCACTGGGCTGATTTATGAATAACACCACTTAGCGTATTCGTAAATTCATCGAATTTTGCGTTCGGATCATTCCATCAGCCGGATCCCACAACCTTACAGAGTTACCCGAGATGCGTCACGAGGTGTGGTGCCGTTTTCATCTCGTTTCGCCCTCCCAGCACTGGATCTCAGTGAACAGCCTGCGGCGCACGTCCCGTATTATTACATGGATTCTGTATCCATTCACCGTGACTTGACTGTGGTGGGTTGCGCTGCGCTTAACGCCACCCTACGATCATGCAATCCGCGGCATTTGCCGGGTGAGGTGTTTGGGGTTGGAGACCTTCGGTCGTGGTAGCGGCGGGGTCGGGAGACCCTCGCCGGGCGCAGGCGGCTGAATACTGCTTGAGTACGACTTCGACTTGGCGTAAGACATCTAATATAAGTTATATTAGATGTCTTGTGTAGGCGCACTCATGACAAAGACGGGTACCCGGCGCCAACCGTCTTTGCCCTGCGGGTCAAAGACGGGCACCCGCGCTATTCACACGCGGCCATTTAGCGCCGGCCAAACGTGATGCCATCATGCTAACGCTCTGATCTTTCGCGACGTTTCGATAACCAGCTACACACGCCATGTATTATCGTGGTCGATCGGCATCCGCACATCACCACTCCACTGTGGTGGGTTGCGCTTCGCTTAACGCCACCCTACGATCCGACAATCCGCGCTGCTTACTATTTAAGTATGACTTCTACCTGGTGTTCGCCGGTTGTTGAATCGGGTGGGGGCAGGATATCGCCTTCTATGGTTTTGCCGTCGAGTGTGATGGATTGCACATTCAGACCTGCGCCGGCTGGGCGTTTCACGTTAATGTGGTAGACGTTGCCGCGGTAGCGGCGTGTCATCTTGAAGCCATCCCAATGCGAGGGGATGCACGGGTCGATGAGTAATCCTTCCCACGTGGGGTGGACGCCCATGATGGATTCCATGAGGACGCGGTAGACCCATGCGGAGGAGCCGGTGTACCAGGTCCAGCCGCCCTTGCCGTAGTACGGTGAGTCGGGGCCGTCGACGTTGGCGGCGGTGACGTAGGGTTCACACTGATAGAGTTTCGGGTCCATGCCGCGCAAGGGCGGCGACATTTTGCGGAACAGGTTCCATGCTTTGTCGGGGCGTTTGAGTTTGCACTCCATCTGGATGGCCCACGCGGCGGCATGAGCATACAGGCCGCCGTTCTCGCGCGTGCCCGCGGCGTAGCGCGTGAGGTAGCCGATGCGTGGATCGGGCGTGGAATAAGCTGGTTGTAAAAGCACCGCGCCGTAGTCGCGATAGAGGTATTTTTCGAGTGAAGCCAGTACCGCGTCACGCCTGTCGTCGGGGACGATGTCGCTTAGCACGGACCATGTCTGCGGATTCAGGTGGATCTTGCCTTCGTTGGCGGTGTGACTGCCGACGAGTGTGCGGTCGTCGCAACTGGCGGCCCAGTACCATTGGCCATCCCAGCCGTGTTCGTTTACCGCGTTGGTGAGGTTTTCGACTTCGTTGGTGTAACGCTCAAGACGCGCTCGTTCCTCTTGGGGAATCTCGCCGGTGTCGATCGCCAATTCAACGGCGGGGCAGAATTCCTTGAGGATCGCTACGAGGAACTGGGCGACCCAGACGCTTTCGCCTTTGCCTGCCCAACCGGTTACGGAGAAGCCGTCGTTCCAGTCGCCGGTGCCGATCAGTGGCAGGCCGCGTTCACTGCGTTTGCTTAGTGATCGCTCTATCGTTCGGCAGCAATGTTCATAGAGGCTGCCGGTGTTGTCTTGATCGAGCTGCTGGTCGAGGTACGTGGCGGTTTCGTTGAAGATGCCGAAGTCGGCTGTTTCTTTGAGGTAATTGATGGTGATGAATGGCAGCCAGAGCAGGTCGTCGGAGAACTGGGACTCCATGCCGGTATCGAGGATGGGGTGCCACCAGTGCTGGACGTGCCCGGCTGCGAACTGACGGGAGGCGTGCAGCATGATCTGGGCTTTGGTGCGTTCGGGATCGAGGTGCAGGAATAATTGGCTGTCCTGTAACTGATCGCGATAGCCGTAGGCGCCGCCGGTCTGGTAGTAGGCGGTGCGGCCCCAGATGCGGGAGGACAAGGACTGGTACTTGAACCAGCGGTTCACGACGAGGTTGATACTGTCATCAGGCGTGTCGACTTGCGACCGGTCCAGCCAATCATTCCAGAATTGCTTGGCGTCAGTCAGGGCTCGATCGGCTGCATCAGATTGCTGATACTGCTTGACCAATTGCTCGGCCTGGTCGTTATTCTCGGCAACGCCCAGCGAGAATGTCAGTGATTTGGTTTCTTGTGGGGCTAAAGTAACCGGCGCGGACAGGCTGGCGATCGAATCATCCCATCGGCCCGTTGTTTTGGCGACATAACCGCCCTCTCGCAGGGCCATCGGGTTGGCCGGCGTGCCGTATTGTCCGATGAATGCTTCCTTGTTGCCTGATGAACTGCGTGCGAGGATGTCCACGCAGTGGAACGCGACTTTGTCCCAGTTGCGGTTCCAGTGCTGGCCCTGATCGTTGGGTATGTCCCACATCCGCTTTGTAGCGAATACAGCGCGGTGGTCTGAGGAACGTTTCGTTTCCAGGAACGTCTTGTGGAACTCGCGATGTGTGTCCGGGCCGACGCCGAGGCACCATTCCAGGTAAGACCAGACGGACAGGTTCCGATTCTGCTTGCCGAGGTTGGTCAGCTTGATCTGCCAGAGTTCTACGGACTCACCGGGGACAGCGAACAAAGTCAGTTCGGCGCGGATGTTGTTAACGGTTGTGGTAAAGACGCTGTAACCCATGCCGTGACGGCATTCGTATTGTTCGTAATTACAGCAGACGGGTTTCCATGTGGGCGACCAGAATTGGCCGGTATCTTCATCGCGGATGTAGATGTACTTGCCGTGGGAATCGCTGACGAGGTCCTGTTCCCAGCGGGTGATGCGGTTGACGCCTGCGTGTGTTTGCCAGGAGTATCCGCCGCCGACCTGTGAGACGACAAAGCCATAATCGCCCGGGCAGATGACGTTGACCCAGGGCTTGGGCGTGTCGGGCCGGGTGATGACGTACTCGCTGCCATCGTCGGAGAAGTAGCCATAGCCGTTGTCGAACAGCTTCTGCGATCTTGCATTGATCGAGACGGGTTGGATGCCGGGTTTACTCACACTTGTCACAACATACTCCGATCCGCGTTGGTATCAAAACGGCCGGGGCTGGTTAGCCCTTGAGGCCGGTCATCGAGATCCCCTCGATGAAGGTTCTTTGAGCGAGGAAAAACAGGACGATTATGGGCAATACGACCAGTGCACTCGCCGCCATGAGGTAGTGCCACTGCGTGCCGCCGTGCTGGCTCTGGAAAAACTGCAGGCCAAGGGCCAGGGTGAAGTCATTCTGGTCGGTCAGATAGATCAACGGGCCGAGGAAGTCGTTCCACGTGGCCATGAACTGAAAGAGCGCGACCACGGTGATGGCTGGTTTGGCCAATGGGACGACAATCTGCCAGAAGATACGCAGCTCGTTGCAGCCGTCGATCCGTGCCGAGTCTGACAGGTCTTTGGGGATCGTTTTGAAGAACTGACGTAGCAGGAAGACGTTGAACGCGCCTGCGAAGAAGGTCGGGATCCATAACGGTTTGAGCGTGCCGATCCAGCCGAAGGTTTTAAACATCGTGAAAAGCGGCACCATCAACACGGGGCCCGGGATCATCATGGTGGCGAGGACGAAAACGAAAACTTTATCACGCCCGGGCCAGTTGATTCGGCTAAAACCATATGCGACGAGCGTGCTTGAAATAACCGTGCCGATGACGGTCAGGACGCACAATACCAGTGTATTGCGCAGGTAATCCCCGAAGTGGCCCATCGCGGTGATCGCTTTAGGAAAGTTCTGCCAGCGCGGCGAGATGTTTTTTGTTAATGTGCCCGCTTCGACGGTATGTGATTCGACGAGCACATGCGCCAGCTCCTGGCGGTCATCCCACTTGACGTAGTGCTTGTTGAGTTTGTCGGGTGAGACTTCCAATTGCAGGGTTTCGCCGAAGCTGGTCCTGACGTCGTCTTGTGTCAGATCGAAAGTGCGTTTGATATCATCGGGCGACACGGTCTTGCGGAAGGTGTAGCCTTCTTTATCCATGACAACGATGCTGACGGGCTCTGAGCTGGTCAATAGCGATTCAGGATTCTCTGCTTTCGCCAGCAGCCATTGGCCATCGATATTGGCGTAAAGATGGTAATTAGCTGTGATGCTGGCGAGAGTGTCTGATGATGTGGAGATGGGCTCGTTGATACTTACCGGTACGGGTTCTTCATCAAGTACCACGCGCCACTGGTAGGCTGTATCGATCTGGACAGGCGTATCCGCTTGAACATCTTCGGGCATCTCGGCGACGCCGACGGATAGCTGCTCGTCGTTGTTCTGCCATATCCATTCATATGGCATCCACTGCGGCGGGCTGGACATGGCCTGATCGATCGGCTTCACGGCCGTGGACAACATCCATAGCATGGGGACGACAAAAATCGTCGCCCCGCCCAGCAGGACAATGTAAAGCAGGATTTTATTGATCGCTCGCATATCAGCCTTCGCCCCCGTAATAGATGTGTTTGCGAGAGATCACGGTGACGCCCCAGGTAAGCAGGATGATCACGATAAATAAAACCCACGCCATCGCACAAGCGTAGCCCATGTTCAGGTATTGGAATGCGTTTTGATATAGGTTGATGACATAGAACAGCGCAGAACGGTTCGGTCCCGGGCCGCCGAGCATGACGAACGGCCTGACGAATTCCTGCAACGCACCGATGATACCCATGACGAGGTTGAAGTAGATCACGGGTGAGATCAGCGGGACCGTGATGTGTCGGAACTGTACGGGGGCTGATGCGCCGTCTATCTGCGCCGATTCATAGAGTGCTTTGGGCACATCCTGCAGCGCGGCGAGGAAGAGCACGATCGTGCCGCCGATCTGCCAGACGCCTGAGAGTACGAGCGTCGGTTTGACCCAGTGCTCATCGGTGAGCCAGCCGGGATCGGGTATGCCGAACCAGCCCAGCGCGTAATTGATCAGGCCGTATTCGCCGTTGAATATCCAAAGCCAGATCATTGCCACGCCGACCAGGGGGACGATGGATGGGAGGAAGTAAACGGTGCGCAAGGCAGAGCGTGCGACGATCTGCTGGTTCAGGCCGACCGCGATCAGCAAGGCCAGCATCATCCCAAGCGGGATAGTGAAAAGAGCGTAATACGCTGTGTTATAGATCGACTTCCAGAACACAACATCGTAAACCATGTCCTGGTAATTTAACGTGCCGACGAATACAGGCTCGTTGAGTACATCGTAGTCGCAGAACGAGTAATACAGCGATGCGAAGATGGGGTACAGCCCGAATAAGGCAAAGCCGATGATCCACGGGCTGATAAAGGCGAGGCCTTTGAACAGGTTGTGGCGTTCACCTCTGGTCATAAGCCCCCCACTCTGCCAGACGTGACTCGGCAACCATGTCCCACCGGTGCATCGCACGGTCGAGTTTTAACTGGGCGCGGTCGTACACATCCGTCAGTGCCTGTTGGGTTGAGATGTCGCCTGCATAGATCCTGTCGGTCGCGATCCGCACCTCATCTTTGTATTCATTCCATATCGGAAGCGTGGGCCAGGCATGAGCGCGCGGGCTGGATGCCAGATCGATGAATACTTTGATGTGCTTGTTCGGATGTTTTGCAAAGAACTCGTCGCTGACTTGCGCAAGCGGGCTGAATTTGCGTTGCCCGATATTCAGCTTTTCGATCGCCTTCTGGCTGTTTACGTACGTGATGAACTGGAAGGCCGCTTCGGGGTGTCTTGCGCCGCGCGGTATGACAAGCACATCTGATTCGAGCACGGTCACGGGTGCATCGGCCTGGAATCGTGCTGCCGGGAACGGCGCTGCGCCCCAGCGCATCTGCGGGGCGTATTGATCGATGAAGTTGTACATCCACTCGCCCTGGATCACCATCGCTACCTGGCCCGAAAGAAAGGGGTCCTGTGGGGAGGCGAAGTTGCCGAAGGATGCGCCGAACGTATCCAGGTTGCGTCGGCCGAAGCGCTGCGGATAGCTTCTGAACCACTCGTAGGTTTCAACATTTTCAGGTGATTGGATGGTGATCTGCCGGTCGCCGTCCCACATCCGGCCGTCGAACCAGAAGCCCCACAATTCGAGCCACCAGCCGGGTATCCGTGGGTTGTGACCGAGCTGGATAATGTTGAAGTCCTTGGCCTGCTTTTCGGCATCGGTCAATTCGTCGTAGCGTAGTTTTTGAAGTTTGCCGTCACGGACTTGCTCAACGATCGTGAGTCGCTCGACGTATCGCTCAAACTCTTCGATATCGCGAGGTGGTTTGTCGGGGTCCAGCCCCGCTTCTTCAAAAAGCGATTTGTTCCAATGCAGTGCGATGGTTGCAGGGGTTGTCGGCAGCGCCCAGAGGTGATCGCGGTGTGTGCATTGATCGTAGATCGCGGGGATATAGTCGTCACGCGAGATGCCTGAAGATGCGGCATAACTATCCAACGGCGTGAGCGCTCCTTTTTCCGCAAAGACGCTGATCGTATGCGTCCAGACGCCCGCCACATCCGGTGGATTACCGCCCGCCGCAGCCAATAGCAGTTTCTGATCGACACCGCTGACCGAAAGCATCTTGACAAAGACGTCGTCCTGCGATGCGTTGAAGTCGTCGACGACTGCGCGCATCGCATCCGCCTCGAAGCCGGTCCACTTCTCCCAGTAATAGACGATCACTCGGCCGTCGGGGGTGCGATCCGCTTGCTGCTCACCGCAGCCGATTAAAAATGCGATTGCAACACACAGCCACGCAATAGCATGAAAGCGTAAACTCACATTGAGCAGGTTGGATGATAGACTCGACATACTCATTCCAGAACGAGTTCTCCCAACTTCACTTGCCCATCCTGGGGTTGGTATTGCCAATTCAACTTGACGGGATTTGTGCCCTGCTCGTCCACACTCTTCACCGCGACACTCGCCCCCATCTTCAACCCGGCGGTTGGCTTGACGCCTAATAGACGCCAGGGGATCGCAATGCGTGCTTCGTATCCACTATCAACCCGCTTGATCTCTCGGGTAACACCAGCATGACGGTTGCCGAATGCTTCGATCACACGGTCCGGGACCGCAAGACCAAATTGAAAATCTTCCCTGCTCTTCCACGTCAGGCCATCGTTATCAGGATCAAGAAAAATCTCGATGCAATCGCGATCGAACAGACTCACATTATTGTCCGCATCATGGACATGAGCATCGTCGACAAAAACGACGATGTGCAGCGCCTTGTAGTCCCAGGCGTATGCAAAGCGTGCGGAGACAGTGTTGTCTGAAGTAGGTTGACCGGTTTCAAGACTGTCGTTGACTGTCAATTGATGCCAATCAGCTTGTTCCCAGCCATGTTTAAACGGCGTAACCCTGGCGGTGCGATTGTTTCGGTTCCAGCTTGCATACAGCATCTGACTCGGCATCGCGCGTTCAAGGTTATACACGCTGTTGTTTTCGCCAAACGAGCGGTCCTGGTAATCGGCGATTTGTTCGTAGCCGTGCCGGGCTAGAGCGTGAGCGCCTACCCATCGGCGGACGATGTCATCCTCAAGATAATTGGCCAGTGCGAGCAGCAGCATGCCCTGATCCCATACGAGGTATTGATCCGACAACTCACCGGTTTGGATATTGACCGAATCAACAAAGCCCATGCTGGCTGGTCTCGCGCCCATGGATTCCAGTTTTCTCAGGTTGCTGACAACTTCAGCAGGGAATGCATCGATAGCCATGACACATGCGTGTGGGGTGACGACTTCATCCACCAGGCCGCCCCAGCCCAGGTATTGTTTGCCATCAGGCGAAGCGCTCGCGGACCAGCCCCAGACGGGATAGTCATTTTCTTGTGCGTGTCTGATCTGGGCATAGGCGAAGTTTTCCGCGCTTCGGCCCATCAGTGTCCCGGCATCGTCAAGGAACAGGCCGTTGACATACTGCATGAACAGCCCGCCGCCCTGCCAGCCGGGCGACAGGTAACGGGCGCCGTACCTGGATTCCTTATCACGTTTGAGTTCTTCCCACATCGTGGCTGGCGCTTTGTTCGTCGCGATCGCCAGGAACTGCGCCAGGCGGGCATCGGTCCCAAGAAGGTCGAGCTTCCAATCGGCGTTGACCTTTTGTTCCTTGACGTTGTACCCGCCCAGAAGCCGGCCGCTGTCTTCGTCGTAAAAGGCAGCCCAGTCCATGTCGTTGATGAGCTTGTTGCAGCGCTGACTGAATTCGGGAAGTGCCTGCGATACCGCCATCAATCCACCGACCAGGTTGCCCGAATCCAAAACAGAAATCCACGGATCGGCGGTGGAAGGTTCAAGCGTCTTCACATCGTGCCAGCTTTGCTGGAAACCGTGTGTCGTCGGTAAAGATTCGACACTGCTCAAGCACTTGTCAATCCGTTTCACCGCCTCTTCACGGTCGATAAAACCCATCTTCTGAGCGATGGCAGTGCTGGCTAAATAGATACCGATGTTGGAAACGCTCGTGATCCCACCGCCGCCCACGCGATCGGCGGGTAGCCCCGTATCCGCATCAGCGGTATCGGCGATACATCGCCAGGTATCGGCGGCAATGTCCTTGAGATACTCGATGTCGGCATCGGGTAAATTCTTGTCTGTGGAGATCAAGCCGGCTATCTGCATTGCTTTCTGTGCTTCGGGGTTGGCCATGAAGTGCTTCCAGACGAATCCGCTTCGGTAGTTCTCGATCATCATCAGCGAGATGCCGACGTCGATCCCGATGACATCCCTTGCGACGTAATCGGTTTGTGGGTTAAACGCATCGACGAAGCCATAGTGTTTCCAGATTTTGTCGCCGTATAGTTTTTTCAGTTGTACCAGTGTGGGGATGCATTCTTCCGGCACGAATGGGACAGAGCCCGATGGAGCGTATGGCACGACAGAGCCGTCAATATCAGACGTGGCGGGAGGACCGCCCCAGGCGATGTATCCACCAGCATAATCTGACGCGGATATCCCCCACACCCTGTTGCTATAATGCGGGAAGCGCTTGCTCAGCCGTTCACACATGCGCTGCTGCGCTTTTGTGGCAAGTACCGAGTTGAGGTAGTAATCGCCGATGTGGTCGCGCTTGTTACGGTAATCCACGAAAGCGTGTGAGAACTGGTGAGTGAACAACGGCGGGCACGCCATGAAAGTGAACTCATCATAGCTGATGATGGGCACGCGGTGCCAGATGCGCCAGGCGTCGGCGGGTAGCGGGTGAGTTGGTGATGCGATACCGAGCAGGTAGAGGATCGTGTGTTCGCTGTAGCCATCCCATGTTGCGCCGAGGAAACCGTTTTCAGGGTTCCAGCCCATGGTCAGTGTCTGGTGTGTGCCGCGCATCCAAGGCCAGTCCACGCGTTCGTAGATCTTCGTAGCAAGTTCTTCAACCTCAGTGCCCTTGTAATACTGCTTCGCGACCATGATGCCGCCGAGCAGAAGTCCGGTATCTACCGAAGAAAGCTCGCAATTCCACGAGCGTTCGCCTGTTTTGTGATTCACGAAGTGGTAATAGAATCCATGCTCGTGAGGCATGTCATTCCAGATGAAGCGTAAAGTGGTCAGCACACGGTTATAAGCTTCATCATGTCCGATCCACCCGCGTTCATCGGCGATGCAAACTGCGACCAGGCCGTAGCCCGTGGCTGCAACGCTGGCGACGTCGAACTTTTCGCTGCCATCCGCCGGGGCGCGATCGGCCACCAGTCCCGTCGTGGGCTCCGCCTGCTCCCAGAAGAAGCGGAAGCACCTTTGTTGGTATTCATCGAGAAATGCTTCGTCGCTTTGGTTAAGCGTGTAAACACTACTTTCCGGAGCAGGTTTGGATTCTGCAGATACGGACACGGCCGAAACAATAACAATCGACAGCGTCAGGCATACAAGTAATCGTGTGATCGCTTTAATGGCTCATCTCCTGTCTGTGCCAGTCGGTTGTAGCAGGAGGTCGTTGACACCAGCCTGCAGGATATAAGTCTTACCGTGTAGCCACATCATCCATACTCGTCGCCCGGCTCCCACAGGCCGAGTGATGGCAGGCCAATTGAGTTATCCAATAGCCCCGAGTTATGTGACGTGGTACTGAACATGAATCGCTGTTGAGCGTTCGATTGGGCCTGCTTCTGCTGCCATAAGGCAACCGATGCATCTGCATTACCTGAATCATGCGACGCATCAGGTGTATCGCTATTCCTTGCAAGCTGATTGCTTGATGCGGAGGTTATGCTTGTCATAGTCGTGACAGATGCTGCGACGATCTCATCAGCGACTTCTTCAACTTCGGCAGCCGGTGGCGTGCCTGCATTCCAGTTGTTCAGGACAATGTCCAGGTCATCCAGGCCGACGTAACCATCGCCGGTCGGATCGCCGGAGTAGTAGCTGCCCGGTGCAACGGTCTGGTTCCAGTTTTCCAGCACGATATCCAGATCGTCGAGGCCGACGTACCCGTCTTTATTCAAATCACCATCGATGATGGTGCCGGGGAATACCGCATCCAGCGCAGCGACGACTTCGGGCAGCTCGGTGAAGGCCTGGTTATCGTCATAGAGATATTCCATCATCGCCATCGTGGACAGGGACGTGTTCCACAGGTCATTCGCAGCCGGGTAGCTGGTGGGTTCTGCGGCGCCGGTCGCCCAGATGGCGGAATCGCTCAGACCGAACGGACCTTGCAGGTTGTGCATCAGTGAATTGCGCAGCGAAGCTTCCGCGCCCTGCGGATCACCCAGCAGGCTGAACGCCACGGACCAGGGCATGAAAACGTATGGCTCGCCGTAATTTGCATAGGCGCTGAATTGCTGATATTGCGAGCCGCTCGAACCGGCATCCGGCTGTAAGAACAGGCCCCTGCCGATCGACTCGAAGTAGTCGTCAACGTCCTTTTGATAAAGAACCGCGTTGTCGAACGGATTGCCGCGTACCCAGATATTCGGATAGGAATCCCATCCACGATCATTCGTGTCGACGAACAGGTCGAACAGCCATTGCACGAACGGCGGACGGAACGCCTCGTTGCTGTGGATCAGGTGGTAGTTTTCGGCATTGACCAAGTACGTCTTGGTGCGATCTACGTTTGCGTTATAGTGCGTGGTGATGTCGACATGATGGGTTGTCGACAGGTGCGCCGCCAGTGAAATCACCCAGTTTTCTCCGCCGTAGCCGCTGTATGTCGCGCCGGTGAAGGAGTGTGTATTTTCAAACCACGCCATGCGCCAGCCGTTGGATGAACTGAACGCTGCGAAGTTGAACCGATCGAGCATCGCTTCGACATTGGTTTGTAATGTCGATGAGATGCCCGCTTGTGATTTATATTGATAGAGGGCCAGGAACATGAACGCTGCATCGATGCTTGATTCTTCGTATGGCGAAGCTGCGGTGAAGGTCGCTCGATCGATATACCGCGGCGGCAGATACCCCCCATCGCCCGCGGCCTGGACGTTATCCATCGTCGTGTTCAGCGTGTTTAATAATGTCTGCACGAACTGGTCAGCTTGGGCTTGTGTGATCCACCCGCGTTCGATCGCGCCCGGCAGGAGCTTGACGAGCGTGCCGGTGGTGTTCATCGATAGCAGGCGGCCGAACGGTGAATTGGTTTCCAAGGCACCTGTCTCAGGGTCGCGTGCGCCCCACATTGCGCGGAACTGACGCTCTGCAAGCCGTGCGACAAGGTCTTCCAGCGGCGCGGTGGCGGGATCGAGCACGCCACCGGGTTCAATCAGAGAAATATCATCAAAAGCGATATTGCCATAGACGGCTTGCCCCTGGTCCGCTTGAACGAGTAAAGCGAACTGACGCGCTCGGCTAAGGTCGGGCGAACCTACGATCGACCAGGCAGGGTCTGACAGATCAAGCGAGATATTGACTTCTACCCATTGGTCTGCCGCACCGATCGTAAAAGATTGGCTGGCGCGGTGTGCGTTGTCGTCGCGGTAGTCTTTTACTTCAAAGCGGAAGGTGAAGTCGGCCCCCGTACGGTTGCGTATATACAGGCGTACCGATTCGTATGCGGTCAGGTCGCGTGTATCGGTGTAGGAAGCGTTAAGCTCCGTGCCACCGAGTGCTGTGATGGCAAATCCAAAGCTTCCGGTCGCGACGCCCACATTCATGAGCATTGCACCGTCGCCGGAGTGGACAAGCGAGGCGTCTGTGGTATGCGACACCGCGGCGTTATGTGTCAGGTTCGTCACGCCCCCGAAACGGTTCAACAGGTTGTTGTCCCAGGATGTCGTTTCGCCATCTAATAACGGGACGACGCTGATATCCTGGCTTAGTGTTGATGAAGCAAGCACTTCGTCCGCAGCAGCGCTCACCGGATCGGCGCTGAGCAGCAGGCGGGGTTCGAGCTCTTCAATGATGTAGGGATGAATTAGCACGGATAACTAAACCAATCTTGAAAAAATAGGTGCCACAAAATTCAGCAGCAGCTAAAACACTAGTTGTCAGGATCGGGATCGCCCCAGCGGAACCAAACATGATTACCTACTGGATCTTCCAAAGCGGTTGTGGGATCCCAGTATTCCTCACGAGTGTAAGCTGCAGAGTGGCCGTCAAGAAAGCTCAAATTCTCACCCTTAGCATGCCTTGTTACAGTAGGATCCTTAAATCCAGTGTCGGGATTTGCCAATCCCCAATCAATGTCAATGGCAATAACTGTCCAAGTTGTGTATGGAAGCTCACCAATATTTCTGTCAATGATACCATCACCTTTGTTGGTCTCAGGACCTTTCCAGTCATTTAACTTGTAGTCTGTAAAATATCTGACACCCGGTCCCCACAATTCCTGATTATAGTTGTCAGTATCAGTACCTTTGTATGATTCGTAGGGGTGGTTACCAAAAAAACCTGTACCATAAAAGGGCTCTTGCCAGACTTCACCGCCAGATGAAGTGGATTCTGCATTTGGGCAAAGAAAAACATCTTTCGTACTTATATATGGGTCAAGCATATAAATCTGATCTCCCTGCAAGAGCGGGCTTTTAATATAAGGCAGGAAGTCTTTTGAGTTATGTGCATAGAATTGCGCGCCGATTGCGATTTGTCGCATCTGTTGAAGACACTTGCTTTGTATTGCGGCGCGACGTGCCGCTCCCAACGCCGGCAACAGGATGCCGACCAGCAGCGCGATGATGGAGATGACAACGAGCAGTTCGATCAGCGTGAAACCGCTTTCATTGTTCTTGGTTCGGTGAAATTCTGCGTTCTTGCGCATCATGTCGCTTGCTCCTGGGTCGTTCACGTGAGTTTCGTTGGCGGTGAATCCGCCGGTTAAGCGGAGTCGTTCAATTTAATGACCGACTCCGGAGAGGGTATGGGCAGTTATGCCCTTCGTCGGAGGAATGTCAGGCCGCCAAGCGTCAACAGTAATGCGCTGGCGGGTTCGGGTACATCAACTACGAAGTTGCTGTAGGTCACCTTGCCGTAGTCGGCCGGGTTGTTGGTGTCGACCTGGTTCTGAAGCGCGAATCCAACCTTGGAGCTGTTGATAATGCCTTGCTCGAGATTGGTGAAGTTAAGGGGGCCGCTGGAGACGCCATCGAGGATGTATTCGATGGTGCCGGGCGAGCCACCCGAGGGAGCCTTGTAGATCACGCCGAGGTTGACGGTGGTGCCCAACGTGTAGGCACTACCGCCGAAGGTATAGAACGGCAACGGCCCGCCGAACGCGGCGACTTCGCCGTCGGTCGTGACGTTGACCAGGCCTTCACCGCCATACGTATCGAAGCGGAAGCCTGCTTCTTTGCGTGGAGCGGTGGCTGCTGCTTCTAAGGTGATGTCCACGGAGATCGCGAAGTCTTCGCTGTTGGACAGCATGTACTTGCTCGCCCCGCCGTCAGCGGAAAGCCAGGCGACGTGTTTGTTGGCCCAGCCGCCGGTGCCGAAGTCGCTCTCATCAATCACGATAGAGCTTGGGAAGTTGTTGGTGGTAGTCAACGTGCTGTCGGGATAATCATTCCAGATGCGCGTTTCGATCAGGGCGCTGTCAACGTCCGTGATCGCTGCCGACGCAAGCGTCCCGGTCAGGACGACCGCGGCGGCGGATAACATGGTTAGGTGGTGAGTAAGTTTCATCTTTGTGCAAACCCTCCTTTAGTGAAGAATAGTCCGATTGATACATCAATCGTTAGAAATCCATAGCCCGCGCAACACCGATACCTGCCCTTTCTCAAGACAAGGCATCGTCCCTCCGGGTTAGAGCCCGGAGGGAACGGGCCGATGGTTGATTAGCGTCGACGTAGTGCAGCCAGCGCCCCAAATCCAACAAGCGCCAGCGTCGCGGGCTCGGGCACGACCGAGGCAGGCGGCGTGCCTGCATTCCAGTTGTTCAGCACGATATCAAGGTCATCCAGTCCTACGAAGCCGTCACCGGACGGGTCGGCCGCTTCGTCTGCGGGGGGCACGTTCTGGTTCCATGCACCGAGGATGATGTCAAGGTCATCGAGGCCGACAAAGCCGTCGCCGTTCAGATCGCCAGCAAGCGCTGTGGAAAGCGGGGTGATGCTGATATTCGAGAAGGTTGTCGTGACCGCGTCGGTGGAGATGTTTGCGGCGCCGATCGCATTCTGAGCATAGAAGCCCAGTTCGGAATTGTCGATCACGCCGTTTTCAAGGTTGGCGATTTCCTTCGGGCCGGTGGAGATGCCGTTGACGATGTATTCCATGGTTGCCGGGACGCTGCCGCCGCCGCCATCACCGGGGGTGTAGATCATCTTCATTGTGACGGTGCTTCCTACGGAATAGGGAGTGCCGCCGAAGTCGCCGATGCCGGTGCTGGCGAATGGGAAGAACGAACCGAACGCCGCGATTTCACCATCCGAGGTGATGATGAACAAGCCTTCGCCGCCGATCTTGGTATCCATGCGGATACCGGCTTCTTTACGCGGGCTGGTGATGAGCGTGTCCAGGTTGATATCGACACTTAATTCCCAGCCTTCGCTGTTCTGGAACTGATAGCGTGTGGAACCGCCATCGTCGCTGAGCCATGCCTGATGCTGATTGGCGTACGGGTTGGGGATGTTGATCAGGTCCGGCGGATCGAAACTGGATTCGTCGAACGATACTGCTGTTGGGTAGTTGTTGGTTGTTACCAGGGTGCTGTTGGGGAAGTCATTCCAATTCCGTTCAACAATCACCACGCCATCAATGTCCGAAACCGCTGCCGAGACAGAGCCCGCCAGGACAAAAATCCCTGCCACGGCTGAGTAGGCTGCCGCAGATTTGATACCCATCATCATTCCAAGCCTCCAAGAGAAAGTGAATTTCAATCTGATACAGGAGCACCGATCGGTCACTCCTTTGTCGACCTGCGCCACGCAACGCAGGGTCCTCCTCGTGCAATCAAAACAATTTTGCGGCGAGTACCGCTTTACTAACTTCTTGAGTAATCGTTTACTTCGCTTTGTACTCCACGCCACACGACCGTCGCACAATCAATTCGGTCGGCAGCACCTGTTCCACAAGTGTGCGTCCACCCGTGACTAGATTGATCGCGGCTTCGCTGGCGACACGGCCCATTTCACGCATGGGTGAACGCACCGTTGTCAGACCGACATAACGTGCGGCCTGGACATCATCGAAACCGATCAATGCCATATCGTTGGGTACGCTCAGGCCGTGCTCATGCATCGACTCGATCACACCCATCGCCATGGGATCATTCAACGCGAACATGGCGTCCGGCAACGGTTTGCCGGCGTTTAGCCAGTTGTTCATCAATTCGTAACCACTTTCCCAGAAGAAGTTGCCCGGCCAGATCAACGCTTTATCAAGTTTGTGGCCGGCTCGTTTAAGCGCTGCTTCACAACCTTCAAACCGCTGCTCCGCATCGATCGTGCCATCGGGGCCGGCCAAGATTGCGATACGCTCGTAGCCTAAGTCAAGCAGGTGAGTCATCGCTGCATCGGCGCCGCTACGGTTGTCGATCATCACCGAGGCGACGCGTGCGTTTTTGACCGGCCTGTCTATGAGGACAATAGGCAACTCGCGCTGGGCAGCCTGGCGGATGAATTGGTCAGACATACCCAGGTTCATCAGGATCAGTGCGTCAACACGGCCGGCCTGCAGATATTCCGTCACACGATCGTGTTCGTCTTCGGAGTCCTGCGAAAAGCCGACCATCAGGTGGTAGTCCCTGCTGACGGCATGTTCGTTGATACCTTTGAGCACTTCACTGAAGAACCCCGAATCGATACCCGGGAAGACGACGCCGATCGTGTCGGTTCGCTGCCGGGCCAAGGCCCGGGCGGAGTGATTGCGCATATACCCCAAATCCTGGATCGCTTTGAGGACCCGGATGCGCGTTTTCGGGCTGACTTTGGGGGACTGGTTGATCACGCGCGAGACGGTGGCGGTGGAGACACCGCTCTGACGCGAGACGTCTTGAACGGTAACGGTTCTGCCGTGGTCGTTGTTGACCGTCCGCAGAATGGAATCGCTTACATTATGCGTGTAATCGCTTACATCCATGGCGGCATTGTAACCGATTACATCCGGGTGTCAAGGGTTTTTACGACCCGCTGCGATAACAATTCGCCCGCCAAGATTGTGTTTTGGCCATGACATTGATATTGCGTGTGCCTGTCATGGTTCGACGTTATGTGTATATAAACATATAATTGATAAATAATTGAATTGTTGGCCTGCTGTCTGAGTGATAGGCAAAGCCTTTCTTGCAGCAAGTAGCACGGGTTCCCTCTCTGACGCAGGGTGCGGTTAAGCGAAGCGCAACCCACCACGGATGGACATTAACTTACACGCGGCCATTTAGCGCCGGCCAAACGTGATGCCATTATTCTGCTTCACTGATCTTTCGCGACAATTCGATAGCAAGCTTCACACGCCACGCATCATCGTGGTCGATCTACATCCGCACATCACCACTTCACTGTGGTGGGTTGCGCTTCGCTTAACGCCACCCTACGATCCGGCAATCCACGCTGTTTGCTGGCTCTGCCTCGACCGCCTTTGCCCTGCGGGTCTAAGACGGGCGCCCGCGCTTAGATTCTGGCGGCATCTGGTCATGATTGCGAAACATCCAGCAGCCATTACCGCCAGGCTTGCCGGCTCCGGCACAACTGAACTGGGTGGTGCCGAGTTGTTGTTCCAGTTCGCCAGGATGATGTCCAGGTCGTCCAGGCCGATGAAGCCGTCGCGAGACAGGTCTCCATATTGCACCATGCCTACAGGAACTTCGGCATTCCAATTGGCGAGGACAACATCGAGATCATCCAGTCCGACGAAGCCATCCATATTGATATCACCCGGTAATGCATTGATGACTTCGATGTACCGCTGCAGCGCTTCGATGAAGTAGTAATCGCCGTAGGTCAGGCCCATGTGGTGGACGTTGTAAGCGATGGAACCTTCGCGCAGGATCGCCTCGTGTTCCAGGCCGTTGGTCAGGATGTCCAAGGATGCCAGGTTGTTGAGCATCAACTCCGCTGCGTTGAAGTAGCGCGCTGCTTCGGATGAATCGACATAGCCCATCAATTCAAGCATGGCCGAGGAAGCGATCGCCATCGCGGAAGAATCCAACGGCACTTCCGGATTGGGATCGTCAAAGTCATAAGGCACCATCCCGTCGGCGGGCATGTTGTCGATCCAGTAATCCGCTAAAGCAAGCGCGGTGTCCAGGAACGTTTGTTGATCGGTGAATCGATAGGTCAGTGTGAAGCCGTACATGCCCCAGGATTGGCCGCGCGACCAGGTGGATTCATTGTCGTAACCCTGGGCGGTACGTTTCTCGATGACTTCACCGGTGGTTTCATCAAAACGCACGACATGGTAAGTCGAACCATCGGGCCGAACGTGTTCTCGCTGGGTTGTCAGCGCGTGATTGACTGCGATATCCGTCCAGTATTGAGCTTTGGCTGGGTCGTTTGTGTGTTCGGCTGCCCAGAACAGCAGTTCCAGGTTCATCATGTTATCGATGATGACCTGGTTGCCGCCCCAGGATTCGATCGCCTGGTAAACGGGTTTGTACCGGCCTGCCAGGGTATCTGCTGCTATAAGTACCCGAGCCAGGTAGTCTGCCTTATCAGGATCGCCATCAGGCAGTGATTTGTAACCTTGGCCGAAACTGTTGAAGACACGGAAGCCGATGTCGTGATCGCCGCCGTTGTATTCCTGTCCTTCAAGCGCAGCGGTACGTGCTTTAGCGCCAGCCAGGTAAGCGCTGTCGCCGGTCTGCTGATACATCATCCACATCTGGCCGGCAAAGAAACCGCTGGTCCACGCCCATTGACTGGTCTGATTCCAATACCCTGAGTATGTTCTTTCGGGCATACGATCGGCCGGCATCGTGCTGTCTGTTGCCGCTACACGTTCATCAATGAAAGTGAACAGGTTGGGCAGATCGAGCCCGATCCTTGTGCGCTGCCCCGGATCGATACCTGTGTCGACATCGACCACGCCTGAGGCCGCCGGACCGATCGGGCTGGACAGGTTCTGGCCGGACCACGCGTAAATGTCATCGATAAACAGGCTGCTTGTTGCACCGGACCCGCTTTTAGCCAGGAAAGTACTCAATGCATCTGTCGTGCCGTTACGGAATCCGTAACCTTGTGCGACCAGGGTTTGTGTTGCGATATTACCGCCTTGCATGTAGAAGTCGACGGTGTCGGTGTCGTTGTTGCTGACGATCCACATGTGGTACCACGTGTCGGTTGACAGGCCGTTTGCCCCGCTGTTTTCCGTCATGTCGAAGTACCATGAATAGCTTCGGCCTTGTGCTTTGATATTGCTGTCATCAGGATAGATACGTGTTGTACTTTCGTAGTCGCTCCAGGATGTGGGGTCTGCCACGTCCGCCAAGCCAACTGTGTTGTCTATCGAATTCCCATCGACTTGGAAGCGGAAGAACAGCGTGCCGGTCTGTCCTTCATCAATTGCCAGGGTGTCTAAAGATTTGTATGCGTTAGCATCACCGCCGAGTAGCTGCATAAGCAGGTTGTCTGTGTTGGCATCACGTATCGCCCTGACTCCCGAGGTGGCCGTCCAACCGTTCTGGTCGCTGAGCGTACCGAGCGTCATGCTCTCGAAGTCATCGATAAGGTCTGCCTTAGCGCTTGATGGCGACAAGCAAATGATTATCAGGATTAGCAGCAAATAAGTTTGGAAATAACGCATGTACGAACCGTTCATTTGTATGCTCAATCATGAAGCTTAGCCAAGTGACGCCTGATTCAGTCAGCGTGAGGGCGTAACAGAATCATGCCGCCTAGGCCACCGACTAATAAGCAAGTCCCGGGTTCTGGTATATCAGCGAGTGCTTGCGGCGGCGTACCTGCATTCCAATTGCCGAGGACAATATCAAGGTCGTCCAGGCCCACATAGCCATCGCCCGATGGATCACCCTGCGACCAGTCGCCGGTCGTTATATTCGTATTCCAATTGCCCAGGACGATGTCCAGATCATCCAGCCCGACGAAACCATCGCCGTTAAGATCACCTTCGAGCATCACTTCGACCGTGCCGGTTGTGAGTAGTGCCGATGTGTTCCATGCCAATCCATCAGCGAGCGTCGGCAGGTTTACCGAATCGAACGATCCGGTAGCGGTCGTAAAATCAAGGATGTCGATCTGGTCGCCGAGTTGCGGGATCGGAGCTTCGTCGACGAGTGTCACAACCAGCGTGCCGGCCGCGTGCAGGTTGCCGCCGACGGTTAATACATCCGCGACACCCGGGCCGACCGCATCGAGTTCGAGCACTGCGGTGCCGTCCATGGTGTAATCCCCTTGCACGGTCAAAGTCAGGCCGGTCCCGAGCAAGACGGGGTCCAATCCACCGAGTGGATTTGTCAGGTCCGCACCTTGCAGGAATGTCATGTCGTCATAACGAACGCCATTGGTGATAGGTGCCGGGCCCCATGCGCCCAGAATCGAAATCAATGTGTCTGTCGTTCCGTTACGGAAACTCAGCGGGGAGCTATTCAGCTTATCACCCGAGGTTGCATCTGAAGTGCCAGTATTAAGGTAGATGTCATATGTGTCTGTGGTTTGGTCCACGACCATCCACAGGTTGTACCAGGTGTCAGTTGCCAGGCCTGTGGTTAAAGCAGAGGTGAATGACCCGCCGTCACGCGCATCGAGCATGTATGTCCCACTGGCGCCGGCATCATCCACGATACGCACTTGTGCTTCATAATCGCTGAAGACGAAACTGTTACCCGTATTGGATTGATCGCTCAAGCCGAAGCTACTGTCGGGATCATCGGTTTTTGAATTGAAGCGGAAGAAGAAGGTGGACGTTTCGGTGTTATCGATCTGAGCGCCTGCGGGAAGCAGCATGGAAGCCGCGCCGTAACCTTCCAATCCGCCGAATGTCAGGGCCTTGTTGCCCGTGCCATCATCTTCGATATCCGCGACGTCGCTGTTTGCATGGCCGATCCACGTGGGGCTGGCGACCGTGTTCACATCGCCGAGGCTGTAACCTTCAAAATCATCGATGATGAACTGGCTGATCTGTACATCCAGGCCGTCCCCGCCGACGCGGACCGTTGAGCCTTGTGAGCTGAGGTTGCCTGATACTTTCCCGGTGCCATCGATGAGGCTGCCGGATTGAGCTGTCAGATTGCCGTTCATCGAGTTACTGGAATTCACATGGACGGTCGAACTGTTCGTCGCCACGATGTTGCCGATGACATCTCCGTCGATCGTCAGAACCTGGTTGTTTAAGGCATACGATCCGCCGGCCGAGGCGGATACATCAAACGTGCCGTTTTTGGACACGTTAATGTGAGGCGTGTTATCCAAGCTGGCGTTGCCGGATATGGCAAGGGTGCCTTTGGCGATCATGGTTTTGCCGGTGTAGGTGTTTGCGCCGTTGGCGAGTGTTACCTCACCGCCACCCAGCACGCGCAGCATGCCGCTGCCGCCGATGCCGGCTCCGGTTACTGTGTACGCATTGCTCTCATTGTTGAAAGCGGTATTGGAAGGCGTCACCGTTGTTGCGATATTGACGTTGAACGAACCGGCGGTATCGTCAAATGCGACTTCCGCGCCGTCCAGGTATGGGTCCGTCACTCCCCCACCGCTGTCCCAATTCGTGTTGTTGTTGATATCCCACGCGTTCGGGCTCGTTGCATTACCACGCCAAAGCAAAGCTTTCGCGTCTGCTGCTTCCAAGGCCATGCCGTACACTTCCAGGTCATTCCAATCAGACCACGTGCCATAGGTGCCGCGAAGCCAGGCGATTGCTGTATTGTGTCCGTCCCATTCCGGGATCGCGGGGCGGAGGTTGTCGACGGTCGAGTTTTCGGTAATCGCGGTCCAGGTCCAGGTCTGCCCGAAGTCGGAGGTCACGCCTTTGTATAGTTCGTGATGTGCAGTGGTCGTGCCATCCCGGGGATCGATATCGTTTGCCATGTAGACGACGTTCGGGTTCTGCGGGTCGATCGACATCAGCCCCATGTAGTCGTTTTCATAGTCATACATGTAGCTGCCGCCGGCTGCCATTTCATTGACCTGCCAGTCGACGCCGTCGAAGCGGGCGTACAGGTAACGGTGGTCGTAGGGATTATCGTTGGCGCGGACGCTGATGATACCGACGGGGTTGTGCGTGTTGTCCAGTTCCAGGCTGATGGTCCACGCACGGTTCATCGTCGTGCCGTTGAACTGCTCTCCGTTTTTGAAGACCGTTGTCAGTTGCGTCGGGGAAATACCATTTGCATCAAAAATATTGGCATCCATCACCTCGTCGTTGTAGTTGTAAAGCACGCCATCTTTGACGTAGCCGGCATAGATGCTGTTCTGGACCTGGCGCGGGTGTTCCTCGGTGGCGATGAAGTGGATCTTGTCGCCATGGGATGCATATTCAAGGTAAGGCCGATCGCTCGTTCCGCCTTGGGTCAGCAGTTTGCCGGCATGTGTCCAGGTTGAGCCCTGATCGTAAGACACGTGGACCGTCGGGTCCCAGTTGTCTGCGCGGGTGAAGTTGTAGAGCCGACCGCTTCCGCCGTTGTCATCATCCAGGTAATAAATGTTGTTGTAGGTGGCGTTGTTGCCATTGGTGACGATCTGTTCCGGCTCCCAGGCGGTGGGGTCATGTGGATTGGTCGAAACGCGGTAGCGTGTGTAGAGATCGGAGGTATGCTTGGAGTAGATCGCAACGTAGCGCCCATCGGGTCGCTGGTACAGCGCCGCCATGTTGTGGTCGTCCTGCTCGAGCTGGTTATGCAGCTCGAATTCACCCTGTACGCCCGTATCCAGGTTGCGCCAAAGGATGTCGATGTCACCGCTTTCAGCGCCCGATCCCGCCGAAACCGTGCTCAGGATCATCAGCGTGTTATTGGGGTCCGTGTCGTCGATGATCACGCGTTCGTCCGTGCACCAGTTCCATGAGCCGTTCGGCGAGGTTGTGGTGTTCGTCAGATTGAACATGTCGCCATAAACAACATCGACTTGTGCCGAAACCGACACGGTTGGCGTAAGAAGCATGAACGCAGCGAGAGCAGCACGGGTAGTCATGAGGCACCTGCTATAGCGAATAGGAAAACCGATCCACCTGGCTACAGACATACATATGCAAGCATGTGGTGGATTGAGTTTGAATAATTGGTTTGTTACTCATCGATCGATTTATCATCGAAAATATAAACATCATGTCGATCGCTGATATCAATATCCGCGGTTATGCCGGGTTAGTCCGACATCAATCGAAAACAAGAATACGGGTCTCAATTAAGAGGCCCGTATTGAGTGTGATCGTTAACGACGTCGGATCAGTGCCATGCCGCCCAGGCCCAGCAGCGCGAGGCTGGCGGGTTCGGGGATTGCGGCGTTGGAACTCGGCGGTGTTCCGTTGTTCCAGTTGACCAGGACGAAGTCAAGGTCGTCGAGGCCTACGAAGCCATCGCCCGACGGATCGCCTTGCAGCCAGTCGCCTGCTGTGACGTTCTGGTTCCAGCGCGTCAGGATGATGTCCAGGTCAGCCAGGCCGACGAACCCGTCGCCGTTGAGGTCGCCATCGAGTACACCGCCTGCGATGACTTCGATGATGCCGGAGACCAGCAGGTTGCTGGTGTCCCAACTGAGGCCTGCATCGAGCGCCGGCAGGTTGAGCGTGGCGAAGGAGCCGGTAGCTGAGGCGAAGTCGAGGATGTCGAACGCGTCGCCTTCAGCCAGTGCCGGAGCGGTACCTGCAAGGGTTACTTCCAACGTGCCACCTGCGGTCAGGTTGCCCGTGACGGTCAAAAGGTCCAGCGCGTCAACGGTTGCAATATCCATTTCCAGCGTTGCACCGGCGCTCAATACCAGGTCGCCGCTGATTGTCATCGATTCGGACTGGAACACATCGCCCGGATTCAGCCCGCCTAGCGGGTTGGTCAGGTCTTCGCCAGCCAGATACGTGATGTCGTCAACCATGACCTGGTTATCGATTGGTGAAGGCGCCCAAGCGCCAAGCAAGGTGTTCAGGGCTGTTGTCGTACCGTTACGGAACGCGAAGTCATCCGCAACAAGATTGGCGACGGTTGCGTCGGCCGTTCCCGTGCTCTGGTAGACGTCGTAGGTGTCTGTTGTCTGATCCACGACTACCCAGATGTTGTACCAGGTATTGGGCGTCAGACCCGTTGCCACACTTGAGGAGCTACCTCCATTACGGGCGACCATGTTGAACGTCCCGTTGCCGGAATCGCCGTCATCAACGAACGCGACCTGCGCTTCGAAACTACCGAATGAGAAACCGGCAGCGGTATCCGTGCCGTCACTGATACCGAAGCTATGATCCGGATCATCCTGCTTCGAATTCATGCGGAAGAAGAACGTCGCGACACTGCTGTCATCGACTGTTCCTGCTGCAGGGATCGGACGGGAGACCGCGCCGTATACCGGGTCGGACGCGTCATCGTGGCCGTAAGCTAACACCTGGTTACCAGTGCCATCGTCTTCGATGTCGGCATAAGTCGAATCCGCGTGGTCAGCCCAGGGGGCCCCTTCTTCGATCACGCCGCCGAGGTTGTAGCTTTCAAAGTCATCGATAACGAACTGGCTTGGTGTGATGGGCAAGCCAGCGCCGCCGACACGGAGGGTCGAACCACTCGAAGCGGTAACATTGCCTGACACCGTTGCGGTACCAGTAAGCGTTTGACCGCTAGACATGCTGAACGCGGCCTGGCTGGAGACATCCAGCGTACCACCGTTAACGTTGATGGTTGGGCTTGCAACCGTGGTCGTTGCGCCGAGTGCCAGGACACCACTGCCGGTCTTGTTCAATACACCGTTGTTGGTGATGTTGCCGCTGACGGTCATGGTCGAATCGCCATCCACGTTGATATTCAAAGCGCCGGCTGCTGCGCCCGTAATATTCCCGCTGACGGTCAGGCCATCTGCGCCGGTTCCACCGTCGATCTGGAACGAGCCGCCGGATGCACTGATGTTAATGGGGCCGGCCAATTCCACAGCCGCTACCGCCCCACCACCGACTGCAAACGTGCCGCCGTTGAGTGTGAAAGCTGCATTGCTCGTGTAGGTGTCGGCATTCGACAACAGCCTGCCGCCGCTGTTGACGCTGACCGTACCGCCCAGGCCGTTGGCGCTGTTCAGGTTCAGTGTGCCACCGTTGACATTCATCGAGCCGGTAAACGCACTGTTGTCGCCACTGAGAACGACCTGGCCGGCGGTGACATTCAACGCACCGGAGCCTGTCAGGTTGCCATTGAGCTGGGTTTCACCGGTGCTCTGGTTCTCTACTAAACTCGCACCTGCGCCTAGATTCACGTTGCCGATTGTATTCACACCATCGTTGTTAAACGCAACACTGGCACCGGCTGCCACACTTAAATCACCTGAACCCTGAATGCCACCGGCTCCTGTGAATGTGGTTGAGCCGGAGGAAACATTCACACCATCAGGCGTCACGGTTGCAGCAACATTGATTGTGTTAGTACCGCTGAAGCTGACGCTGTCCAGGTCATAGAACAGGTTGTCACTGCTGGACCAGTTGCCGGTGGCGCCGATATCCCATGTGCTGTTAACTGCGCCGGTCCAGTTCATACTTTCGGTTGCAGCAAACTGTACTGTCAGGTCACCGCCACTGAAGCCGATCGTGACAGAATCGTCCTGTCGGGTGTCCAGTTGCGTGCCTTGCGAATTGAAGATCGCGACATTGAAGTCAGAAGCACTCACGCTGCCGCTGCCACTGCCGCCGCTGATCAACGTATAAGCAGAAGTGTCTAGAGCACCGCCGACCGGGGTCACATTCAAGTTGTATTGGCCACCACCGCTGGCGCCCAGGGTCACCGTACCGCTGACCGCGATCTGGTCGTTTGTGCCAGCCGCGGAACCGCTTAATTCAAAGTCGAGTCCACCGTTCGGGTTTGCCACCGTCGGTGTGATGCTCAGACCGCCGGTAATATTCAGAGTGCCAACACCGTCATCACCGGGAGCAAAGACGGCATCCTCAAAAGCGGAGATCTTGCCGCTACCGGCATTGATCGTACCGGCGCCGCCGATCGTCTGGCCGATCTCGTCGCCGTTGAATGCTACACCGTCCGGGTCTTCCGTCACCTGCATGCTGTAGGTGGTAAACGTACTTGTGTCGAAGACCGCACCGGCCTGAACCTGGATGTTCGAGCTGTAGAGTTCACCGGCATCCGATGCGCCTGCCTGAACCTTCAACGTGCCCTCTTCGACGACAGTCGGGCCACGCCAGAAGTCGTTGCCATTGGTCGTTGATGTGGCGATCGTCAAAGTGCCGCTGCCGCGTTTCACGACATGTACGTTGTTGCCGTTGCTGATCAGGTCGACCGTCGGGTCACCTTTCTCATCCACCGCCAGGTCTGTGATCTTACCGGTCACTTTGATGTCACCGGCGCCTTCGAAGACATAAAGTCGATCATTCGGTTCCGCCTCGTCCCATGCCGAGATCGTGCCGCTAAGCGTCAGGGTGCCGCTGGTCGATTCAATGATGTAGTGGCTACCCGTGCCGGGGATATCCGCGTAGATGTTGCCGGCGATCGTGTTATTGCCGGCGCTGGAAATGCTCGCGGTTGCATCGACGTTGCGTTCTCCAAGAACGATGAACTCGTCACCAAGCGAAGCGTTATCCAGCACGAGTTGAGCCGAATCATTGATGATTGTGCGTGTTGCCGCAGTGCCGTCGGCCGCACCCAGTGTGCCTGCGCCGCTGACTGTCAACGTCGAGGCGCCCGAGAGCGTGGTCGTTCCGCCGTAGGTATGAGCGGTGTTGAAACCGACGATACCATTATTCGCACTGACCGAACCATCGCCTGAGATCACGCCGGAGAAGGTAACGTCCGCCCCATCATTTACGCCGATCGAGCTATCGGCATCGACCGAAACGTTGCCGTCGACCGTTCCCGTGCCGTAACCGGCTGAACCGTTGTCGGCGAAGAAAGTGTTGTCGGCGCCGAAGAACTGCACGACGCCGCCGTTGGTGACAGCGATGTCATTCGTGGCGGGCAAGGCATCATCATGAACGATAGATACGGTTGCCCCGTCGACCGAGAGCCCGCCGGTAAAGGAGTTATCAGCATCCAGTACCAGTTCGCCGGTGCCTTCCACGTACACGCCGATCGTGCTGGCGACTTCCGCTCGCATCCAGTGGCGGCCGGCGACGTCGAGTTTGGCTTCGCCGGTGAGTGTCAGGCTTTGATTTGTGTCGGGAACGATGAAGTAATCACCGTCGCCGGCATTGCTGAGAGCGAGGCTGTTTAGCGAGACGTTTGTGTCGAGTGTGATCGTGCGGTTTGCCGTGATCACAGCGCCCAATAGCGCATCGCCGCCTGCCGAGGGAGCGGTGCCGGTGGACCAGTTGGTGCCCGTGCTCCAGTTGCCATCGGCATCAACGTTCCATTCAAGCGGAGGCGCAGCGACTGTCAGTTCGCCGGACAACGGGTTGAATGTGTAGGTTCCATCCGTCCACACCGAGCCGGACTGTGTGAAACCCGTAACGCTGAATGTCTCGTTGTAGATCTGGTTGGCAACATTGGTGATAGTCCATGTATCGCCCGGATTTGAACTCGCACCGGTCAGGTCGAATTCGAAGATGCCATTGACCTCAAGCCAGCCGGTACCGCTGATCGAGTTATTGACCCCGCTTGCGCCGATATTAAAAGCCAGCGCGCCCGTATCACCCAGATGGAGCTTTCCGCTTACATCGATATCGCCGGTGTAGCCGGAGTTGTCGCCGTATAGAGTCAGGATTCTTGCACCGGAGTTGGTGTTGTCATCGGTTGCCAGCACTTCCAGCCCGCCGGTGCCGCTGATATCCGCCAAGATGTCGATGTTGCCTTGTTTTGCATAAAGCCGTGAATCACTACTGACCGTGACGGCCCCATCCAGTTGAAACAGGTCACCCGTACCCTGGGCATGCGAGATCAAACCGCCATCCAGGATCAGGTTCGGGATGGTGATGACGCCCGCGTTGCCGGTGCCTTTGAACATCAGGCCTTCGGAATAAGGCGTGGTGTTGTTGATCGTGAGTGAGTCACCCGCGAAGGTATAGCTCGCACCGTCGCCCGGCGTACGCAGCCGTGTGCCATCAACCACGAAGTAGTCGTTGCCCGCCGAAGGCGCCGCCGCATTATCCCAGAATCCGGCTGAGTTGAATGAAGAGTTTCCGATCGCATCCAGACCCGTCAGCGTAACCGTGGCGCCCTGTGCCGACGTCGCGATCAAACCCAGAATCGCCAATTGTGCCCCTGTCAGGCTAGTCAATCCGGTCTTACCCAACTGCTTGAAAGACGTCATCCTTATTATCCTCCTGTGTTATGCCTATCCCTGTTCGCGAGTCTTGAATAACCATACGACTCGCCAAGTCATTCCGATTTATCCTTCCGAGCGGATAAATACCGATCTCGGTGTTTAGACAGATTGCATGTGTGATGGTGTACAAACGATGCCAAAAGGCACGAGTTCTCTATTCAAGAACTCGTGCTGAAGCGTATAAATCAGGTATTAACGGCGTCGAAGCATGACAGCGCCGCCCATCGCCATCAGCGCCAGGCTGGCGGGTTCAGGAACAACGGACAGGATGCCGGTGCTCTCCTGGAACCGGTAGCTGGTCGTGGCGTCGATCGGTTTATACCAGGTATCGTCATCACCCATGGCGGTGAATCCGACCACGTTAAACGTGCCCTCATAATAAGTCGAAGCGGGCGTTGTGGTGATCAGTGCCCAGCTATCGCCCATCGCTGTGCCTGCGCCGGTGAGGTCCAGGATAAAATCACCGCCGAAAATAATGTGTTTCTGACTCCCGTTATCGGTGATGTAGTTGTTGACACCACTTGCGCCGATCACGAAGTTCAGGTTGGCATCATCCAGTAATTGGATTCGGCCGTGATTTACGATATTGCCCGTGTAGGTGTTTGCCGACGAGCCGATCCACAGTTTGCATTCGATGGGCGAGTCAGGTTCTTCGTTAGTGATCTGTGCGCTGCCACTGATATCCGAGTAGATATAGATGGGGCCCTGCTTGGCGTAGATGCGCGAGTCGCTGACGACCGACATCGCGCCGTCAAGCTGGAAGACGTCGCCGATGCCGTTGGCGTGAGAGATCAGCCCGCCGTCCATGATGAGGTTGTCGACGGTCACGGTACCGGTGTTGCCGGTGCCCTTGAACATGAAGCCATCGCCGTAGGGTGTTGTGTTACTGATGGTCAGCGAGTCGCCGGCGAAGGTGTAGTCGTTGCCATCCGGCGGCGTTCGCAGGCGTGTACCGTCCGGTACGACGTAATCATTGCCGGCGGAAGGCGCAGCAGCGTTGTCCCATAGGCCTGCAGAGTTGAACGACGAAGTTCCAAAACCGTCGATCCCTGTCAAAGTAACGATCGCTGCATCGGCGCTATAGGCACCCAAGCCTATAACTGCAGCCGATAGGCCGAGAGTCAAGTGTTTTATGTACATTGTCTTCATCTAATTCCTCCTCCTCCTCATGAACACGGTTAAGAGATGTGACGCCGTTTTCTACGACACGCGTCGTGTTGAATATGAAAATGATCTATAAGCACTCCTATAAATCGAGTACTCATCCTCCACTTGCCGTAGTGTAACAAGGCCCGAAAAGAATACAATATCTAAGTGTAAATTTGTTCGTGTATCTGTTCATTGCATTACATTCCCGGCGGAGGCATCAATGGTGACGGCAGTCGATGAGGCTAGGGATATGTCCTCGCCAGCAGGATGTTGCTGTTATTTATATGCTTGATTGTAAGATGGATATGCGCTTTGTTTGATGTTGTTATGTGAGGAATCACATATCGGTGCGTTTTCATCTTCTCCACGATTCGGTTGGGATTTATTTGATGTGTATATCCTGAACCTTACATCGATGCGGCGTTGTGTTGCATAAGTCGCATTGTGTGTATTTCATGATACAGAATGCGATCTTTCGCTGTCGCCGGCGATCTGGGAGGGCGCGATGGCAGGCCAGGACTTCTGGGGGCGCAAATTGTGGTTGATCAGGGAATGGCTGCGTCTAATCCACTTCGGGGTCGCTGATAAATGCATCCGTATGTGCCTTCGGGCCAAGGGGGAGTCAGCCTGGATAGCTCATGCTGGAAACGGCTGGGGGGGAGTGCGTGGCATATAACAGAACCGGCGGCCAGTCGCAGTACTGGTCGCCGGTGTTCGCTGCTATTTATTTGGCGGATAGGAGGTTGGTCTTGATTAACGCGACGGCGGGGGCTCGTTGTTTCTTGGCACGAAGCCGTGCAGGTCTTCCTGGTAGTAATAGAGCATCGTGTCCGTAGCCCAACGAGTGCCTTGGATCATTTCACTGAAGTCGATCCATTGCCCGGAGCCATCAGCGAATACCTGGTTGCCGCCGGCCGGCTTGCCATCGCTTTGTGTTTTGTGTGGCGGCGTATCTTCGAGCCACCTGTTTTTGCCATATCTATCGTATTCGTAGGAGCCCCACTGATCTCCGGACCGCTTGGCGACGCAATCAGCAACCATGACCATTCCAGGGTCCATCTGGTCCATGTAAACCGGGCTGGGGCTTGGTTCGGTGGCTAGCTCTGACATGTTGCCTTGCAGGAAGGTCCACTTTGTGATGCCGCCAAAGTACTGATAGGAATGGAACAACTCGTGGCCAAACAAGGTGCTTTCGCCGTTGTCGCCCGGGTCGTATTCTCGGCCCGGGTCTTTGAATAGCTCCTTCGCAAAGCCGTACTTCTCGAATGTCTCGACCCCCGGGATCTCAGGGGGGAGGTTTTTGTCGTTGGAACGGTCGTCAGAGTAGTTCAAAGATACCTGCACGAAGGTGCCGTAATACTGTCGGGCTGGGATGAACCGCCCTTTTTTGTCATCGGTGGCAAAGGCAAAGGATGCAGTCGCCATCTGCTTCTGCTGTGCCAGACAGGTTGTGATCTTCGCGGATGTTCGCGCCGCTCCGAGTGCGGGCAACAGGATGCCGACCAGCAAGGCGATGATGCTGATGACGACCAGAAGTTCGATCAGAGTAAATGCGCGCCGGGTCATGGCTGTACCTCTCAAGTGCAAGTTCAAAGTGCTTCCGTGGCTTACCGGCTGACCCTCCAGCCGGTCTTGAGGTCGACTTCAAAGACCCTCGACCTCTGTACTTGTCTTTGCTGAGCCCTGGCTCGCCTTGAAGTGACGATTTTTTAAGCCCAGCCAATGCTCAAATCAACTGCGGCGACGCACCGCATTACCTATATATTACGGAATACCGCGGCCCATTACAACACATTTTTGCATGCAATATCATGAAATCTTTGCATCCATTGCATGCAACGTCCTAAATCCCTTCCACACGCCATCGCAAATCCGTGACTTTTCAGAAGCGATCGGCCAGGCTGGGAAAATATGCGGCAATAGATGCAAATAAAACATGAATTTACGATTGAAATGCCTAAATTGATAAGTTCGTGTGACGCCTTGCGACGGAAGGCTATCTTGGCTGTGTGCCAACAAAATAGTTTAGATATTCGTGCGAGGAAGATGTAACGGATTTTGTTTTTGCAGTGTCCTTGTGCCGTCAAGACATGTATTCGATCGGCAAATTGTGACAAGAGGACTGGGTTAGAGAACTTAAAGGGGGTGCAGCTGTCTGTTGCCGCTACTTGATGACCGAACAAGACTGTTCTCCATAAAACGCAAAATGTGCAAACGTAAGGCGGGCTACTCCTGGCCGACCCAGAAGATTTTAAATTCCTTGGGCATGAGGTTATACGGATCGGTGAGAATTAAGCCGGGGGACAAATAGCTTGCCGAGTTGTAAAACAGCGCATTGTCCAAGCCCGGCACTTCGTCGAATCTCACCGGGCCAGCACTCCCATCAAACTTGGCGAAGTTCCAGACATCGTCACCGTGCCTCCCCAAGGCGCCTTGCATATCAGCGCTGCCGATCAGCCCCATCGTGTTCAAATGTGCAGACCCGCGGTGCCAGTATTCCATGATGTAGGTTGCATTATCCGCCAAGATCGCCGTTGTGGAGGGGGCAACGAGAAGATCTTCCCGTTGGTACATCTTCTCCCTTTCGTCTTCTGTGGCAAACATCCCTGTTCCAGAACCAGCACTCCCGACGCCTTTGTTGCTTTCCAGGCTTATCGTCATGCCGTACCCTCTTGTCGAATAGTCTTTATAGCTTGATGCCTCTGAGCCAAACCTGCCGTCGTCGGCCGAGGGACATTCAAACACGGAGCCCGCCAAATAGGGATATTTTATTTCCTCGTTAGTATTCTCAGGCAGGTCTTCGATACTTACGCTTTTATTGTTGATGTAGGACCACACGCTGACCTGCCAAAGCACTCGTTTGTTGAAGGCATTGGTGTCCTTCGCAGCCCGTGCTGCCGGCATAAAGCTTCTGTTATCTTGTGCGTAGCTGAGATGTCCGATCGCGATCTGTCTGATGTTAGATGCGCAGATTGCATTGCGAGCCGATTTTCTGGCTGCGCCTAAGGCGGGAAGCAGTATGCCGATCAACAGTGCGATGATTGAAATCACTACGAGTAATTCGATCAACGTGAATGCTGTGTATGACTTTGAGTGATGACGAAGGGATATGTGCATTATTGTCCAGGCCCTTGTTGGAATTGAATCACACCAAGCCTAATTTGAACACGCTGATACTTTTCGCGTTGGTATTTAACCAGTAAGCCTCAATGATACGGTATAAATTCTCCTATACAACAACACTTGTGGAGAACAGGATGTAAAGATGGATATGTCTTGGTTTCTGCGCGGCACAATTGATAATTGGTTCTCGTGTGGCTTGTGCATTCCCGCAAGATTTGGAATTTTGATGATATTAAGCTTGGCGCATAAGCCCTGAGATAACTATGATTAGTTAGCCTTCGAAGCGGGTAGTGTAGGTTGATTGGGAAGATTCAAGCTTGTGTTCCTCTTAACCAACGAACGCTGAGCCTCAGGCTTGGCACGCCCACAAGCAGGATGCACATAAACAATTTCGCAAACATGTAGTTACTAACAGGGACCAGAACAGGAGGGCCCATTGCGTTTTTTAAGCTTACACATCGTTGCTAGCGTTTCTATTCTTGTCTCTTCATCATTGGCTCATGCGGTGTACTTTGGAGAAATCCTGACATTCGATCCTCAAACAGATCCTGTTAATGCAACGTTTGGGGTTGATCTGAATAACACGCAGACATGGTCCGGCTTGCATAGCAAAGACGAATTCGATAATTCCCAGCCGGCGATCCACTGGTTCAAGTACACCGCCGATGGCAACAGCGCGGTGACCTTTGATACCTACGGCACGAACATTTCAAGTGACGGTCCCGATCCGGACCGGTCTGGTTTCCTCACGGCCGGGAATGCAACACAGATCGCCGTGTACGATGCGTTGGGGAATCTGGTTGCACGTACCGGTGGCGTCAGGGATTTGAATGGTGATCTGGTCCCCGAATTCCCTTCTGCGGTAGATAACCCGGAAGACCCTAATTACTACTTGCGAGCAAGTGCCGTTGAGCTTTCAGAATTGATGTTTATGCAAAACGCGCCGGGCAATCCTCATTGGGATACAAGCCCGGGGGCAATCTCTGATCCACTGTCTCCTGATGACTATGAAGGCTTGCGTATTCCCGGATGCTCGGATTGCGCCTATCAAACGTATAGCGACGGACGGAATGAGTACGAGGTCTGGCGTGATTCGTTGCAGATTGTTCTGGATGGTGGATCGTTCTTCCGGGCGTCAGATCGGTATTCTACCGGGCCGGGGTCTAGCTGGAACCGTTACAACATTCTGCCTGCTGGCGATTATTACGTGGTTGTTACGGGTTCGCCACCAAGTTTCTCAGGCGATACCTATAAAGAAGAGTTTCTCATGACGCCTATACATGACGGCATAGATACCTCCAATCCCTTTAATCCTGTTTTTGTTGAGAACGTACCTATCATCGATGAGCCAATGGGGCCGTTTGAAATCTATATGGGCAAGCCCAATCAAACGTTCCCCAACGCATGGGGCACCATCCAGCTCAATGTCACCCACTACGCACTTGCCATCGAAGGCGATCTTAACGGTGATGGGTTCGTCGGCCTGGATGATCTTGATATCGTCCTGAATAACTGGAATCAGAACGTGACCGCAGGTGATCTTCTGCAAGGAGATCCTTCCGGCGATGGCTTCGTGGGCTTGGATGACCTGGATACGATTCTGAACAATTGGAATGCCGGCACTCCCCCTGCCGTTGAGATACCTGAGCCGGCTACATTTGCTCTGTCACTGCTGGGTGGGCTGGCGTTACTACGACGTAATCACTGAGATTGTTACGTTTTATTCAGTTAGACCGTTCAACCACTTACCCAATCAAAAACGCCCCGACAATATCGGGGCGTTTTTTTCATCACATAGAGCTGGTCCCCAAATCTTGGACAGCCGGTTGGCCTGAATAAGGTGGGCCAACGGGTTTATGCCGCGGCCAGCGGCGGTCCGGTTATAGGTTTTCCATCATACGCTTCGTCCGGCGTCCGTCCAGCGAGTGTCGAGTGCGGACGCTCGGTGTTGTAGAACCGCAGCCATTCATTGATCCCGGCGCGTGCTTCGCTGCCTCTGTCCCACGCGTGCAGGTACACGCACTCGTACTTCAGGCTCCGCCAGAGGCGTTCGATGAACACGTTGTCCATCCATCGGCCTTTGCCGTCCATCGATACCTTCGCGCCCGCGTTCTTCACCGCTTCGGTCCATTCCAGGCTGGTAAACTGGCTGCCCTGATCGGTGTTGATGATCTGTGGCGGGCCGAACTTGCTCAGCGCTTCTTCCAACGCCTCGACGCAGAACGACGCTTCCATCGTGTTGCTCAATCGCCAGGCCAGCACCTTCCTGCTGTGCCAGTCCATGACCGCAACGAGGTACAAAAAGCCGCGTCGCATCGGGATGTATGTGATGTCGGCGCACCACACATGACCCGGCTGATCAATCTTCAGATTCCGCAGCAGGTACGGATACACCTTGTTTTCCAGGCATTTGACGCTGGTCTTCGGGGCCTGATAAATAGGCGTCAAACCCATCTGACGCATCAATCGACGCACACGCTTGCGGCCGACGTTGTAGCCAAGCCGACGCAACCAACGCATCATCTGCCGGCTGCCGTAGAACGGCGTGCACAGGAACTGTCGGTCGATCAGACGCATCAGCTTCAGGTTCAACGGGCTCTCGCCTTTGCCTGAAAAGTAAAACGACGATCGGCTGATCGACACCAGCCCGCACTGACGCACGATGCTCAGCTCGGGGTGCTTGGGTTCGACCATGTCGCAGCGGCGGCCGTGGCTCAAAGCCCCAACCCTTTTTTTAAAAAGTCCTTCTCGATGGTCAGCTCGCCGATCTTCGCGTGAAGCTGCCTGATCTGCTCGTCGGACGCCTGCGGGTCCTTGCCGCCGCCACGGGCAAACAGCTGGGCCGCCTCCTGTGCCAGCAGCTTCTTCCACCCGCCGATCATGTTCGGATGCACGTCGTACTTCTTGGCGATCTCCGCCACCGTCAACTCGCCACGCAGCGCCTCCAGCGCCACCTTCGCCTTGAATTCAGCCGTAAATCGTCGTCGCTTGCTCATCAAGTAAGTCCTTTCAAATCTGCAGACCAGCCCACTTTAACCGGCTGTCCGAGATTTGGGGACCAGCTCTCATAAGGGGGTATTCAAACGACTACTCACCATCATCCTTTGGTGGCGCTGTATTGTTTGCTTCTTCTTCAGAGGATGGGGTGGGTTTACCGGCCTCGGTCAGAAGTTGATCGATCTTGCTGGTTTTCTGCGCCTCAGGCATCGCGGGGTGGAGGCCGCGGAATCGGACGATGCCTTTCGTGTCCAGGATTGCCACGTGGGGGATGCCGTTGACGCCGTAGTCGGGATTGAAAACGGGTTCCTCAGCAAACGCGACCCGCCACGTCACGCCTTTTGACTCCATGAACTCCTTCATAAGAGCCATCTCTTTTTCCGGCTCATTCGATGTGTCGATCTTGTCCCGTCCATCACCCGGGTAATGAGCGCCTTGCAGGCTGGTCACGCCAACGATCATGACATCGTAGCCCTCGTAGTGTTTCTGCAATTCCTTCACATTCGGAAAGCTGCCCACGCAAGGCCCGCACCAGGTCGCCCAGAAGTCCAGCACCACAACCTTGCCTTTCAGATCGGAAAGCTTGCTGAAGCTTTCTTCCGCATCACTGGGATTAGACCACCAATTGAAGTGCAATTCCGGTGCGGTATGGTCGACCAATTCACCCTTAGCGTATGCCCCATCGAGCCGACCGCGAGCATCGGCGAGTTGCTGGGTTTGTTCTTCATCCAGCGTTTCGTCTTTCAGCTTCTCATCGATCGCACCGACCAACGCAACACGCAACGGCTCGCGTGCCTGTGAGGATTCGGTGTCATCGATATTGGCCATGGCAAAAAATGCACCCGCCATTCTGCTGAAGAACGCCACGGGCATCTTCGCGTCCACAATCGGCTCGAGCGCGACAAAGTCCACGTGTAATGACTTGAGCGCATCTTTATCCATGTAGTAGAACGAATTGAATGCATCCATAGCCTCACCCTGTTGCCAGGCCTCGGCCAATCCGGGGTGGCTGAACAGGTTGCGGACAGCATCCGCACGATCTTCCTGAATGGTGTCACGCCCCATCAGCCTGAAACGCAGCGCCGCAGCCCGGGCGCCTTCTGCGGTCTGCTGTTCAGCGTATTTTGCTAATTGAGCATCAAACACTTCGGCCTGAGAGCCATACACAATCGGCACAGACGCGGTTAAGGTGTCCAGCTCGTCAAGGCTCAGTGTTGCCGGGTCGATCCCTGCTAATGCCTGGTCAACCATCTCCCCCCGCTGCTGAGCCGAAGGCCACTGCCCGGTCTGGCGTGCCTCTTGGAATTTGGTTTGGTAGGCCGATATCGCCGCATCAATGGTTGTCGCTTCGGGAGCTTCCGGTGACTCGGCCAAAACAGGATTGGCGCCAATGCATATAAATGCCAGGAGAAATGCTAGAAAACACCTGATCGAGTAGTTCATCGTGTCGGACTCCACTAGATAATTCAATCGACTTCCGTTAGCCGATCTTGTGCTGTAATTGCATGTGGACAGACTGGTTAGTCAGTACCGTAGACTGTAACGGGGCTGCTCGTCACTGATGTCTTTCAGCCGACCATACCAGAACAATTTGATTTGCTTGGAGAAGTCGCTTGGTGGAATATTTGGGCCGCGTCTGAAAGTGACAACCTCCATAGGAATAGGTATTTCAATGTCGTCATTAACCCATTCCGGCCTGGTTACACTCAGGTCTGCCCGCCCGATACACAAACTGGTGCCGTGACGAACTGTCGCGCCCATGGTGGACGAGTCGAATGGATCGCCCCGTCCCATCAAAGACATCCCATCCTTATCGCCGGCCGCATCCCAGGTGACGATTGGTGTATCGCCATCAGCGATCAGCAGCGTTTCCGATGGAGAGTATATTTGCTCCATATATTTGTTTTCATCATTGAGTTTCGGATTGTTCCCGGCGCCAATAATGTTTGGGAAGTAAGGCTTGCCTAATAGTGTTACATTCATCGTGTAACTAAGCTGATAGACGTCTGGATTATTTTGATCGAGCGTTGCCTGGGGGCACACGAATGCTGTGTCTTCAATAAAATCGTCAGCTACGTTCGGATTAAGGTATGTATCATCGAGCTTGCTACCCGTAACAAACTGGTAACAAGCCGCCTGCCATGTAATCTGCCTCATTGCGCTTTCCCGGCGGTTGCCTGCTGGCAGCATTTCTTTAGTTGCATTGGCATAGGCGATCTGTGCCGTACTCATTTGCCTGACATTACTCATGCACACAGCCGCACGCGCTGAACGTCGTGCTGCCCCGAGCGCCGGCAACAGGATGCCGACCAGCAATGCGATGATCGAAATCACAACCAGCAGTTCGATAAGCGTGAAACCTTGAAGCGGGTTTGGTTTGCTTGTACGAGATAGATGACTTCCGATCATGTAACACGCCCTAACTGATCTTTTATTCTGAGAAAGATGATGTACAGAATCCGGATCTAAAAACAACCCCGTGCACCAGAACAAACGCTATGATACAGTCAACATGTTAACAGTTCAATACTTACACGATGTAATGATCTAGCGCAACTGAAGCCTTTGCACGGCTGGTGAATAGAGACAAGCCAAAGTTCTGGGTACTCATCATAGGTATATCATCTTACGATCACAAGAAAAATGTGACGGCTCACAAGATATGTAAAGGTTATCAGTATCCAGACTTGATGATGAGATTATAGGGTCCGATCAATCAGGTGCCAGTATATTGAAAGCATGTTATCACGAAGTGGGCACTGCTAATTTTTACATTTCATAATAATACCCCCCCCGCCAGCAACTCAGGCAGTGATTATATTTACCGTCGGTTTCCCAAAGCTATTGTATACCAACCAATTATCCCTATAATCAGTTCGCGATCTGTCTGTCTGTAAATACATGTGCATGTTTGAGGGAGAGAAAGTTTTAATTAAAAGTTGTGCTCCGGGATTCCTTGAATATGACTGATCAGTGATGCTCTTCTGGCTTGGGAGCAACTGGGAAAGGGATGAGATGATCACTTTTAAACAATCGGCGCTCGCCGCAATAGCCTTGGCCGTCACAAGTACACAGTTAAATGCTGTTGCGATAGGTATCAGTGGGACCGATACCCCTGAAACAATCGGGCTCAGTGTCGGGATCGGAAATGCTTTCCCATCGAACACGGATAACACGGAGTATTATGCCGGTGAGATCGCCATGGGGGACAGTGTTGCCACGTACCACACCGGTGCGGTATTCGGTGCCGATGCTTCACTTGCGTGGTTTAAGTTTACTTCGGACGGTGTCTCCGACATCATCATCGATACCTTCGGCTCAACTGCGGCGTTTGGTTTCGGCGGCTTCACCGGGACACCGAGCACCGAGCTAGCCATCTTCGACTCCGATGGTAATCTGGTGTTGAAGCAAAGCAGCGTTCGGGCGCAAGCCGAATATGAACCCAGCAATGTGGAACCTGATGCCAACGGGCTCGATGCGACACTTCCCGCGATTGGTAACCGCGTCAATAACTCCCCTTATGAGCCACTGGATCCGATCGCACGCGGTTATACGCGGTCGGGTTTGGCACTGATCACAGCCATTGATGAAGACGGCAATGTTACGCTTGATCCGGCTGGTTTTACTTTCAGTGAGGACATTTGGCTGAGTAATCAGCGAGGAACCAGCCAGATCGCTTTTGTAAAAAATCCCGCGGAGAATCCGCTCTGGGACCCATCGCACCCGGACTATGATCCTGATGCGGATTGGGATCAATACGCGATCCTGCCCGCCGGTGATTACTTCATCGCACTGACCGGGGCCGCACGGTTCTCGGGCTTTGACCCTGATATGCTCGATAAGACGCCTGTTGCCGGCGATTACGTCGCCAACGGAAACGTCAACCAGAAGGATGGCCTGATCCCCGACGATGGTGCCGGTGGAACGGTCCGTTTCGGGTTCACCAGTATCCATGCCAACGACGGCATCATGTACCTGAACCTCCGTAAGCCGGGCGACTTCAGCAATAACAGCAGTACGGATGCAACCGATATCGACCTGTTGTTTGATCGCATCGCTGAGCTTTCGGGCCAGGGGTTGGACCCCACGACCGGTGTCACACTGGACGGCTTGCCGCTTGACTTCCTTACCGTCGGTGCAGACAACTGGGAGCCCGAAATCAATCTCAGCGCCAGCGACACCGTCATGGACCTGACGGGTAACTCACGGATCGACATGGGCGACATGTGCATGCTCATCTACAACATCCTTGATTCAGAGTTTGGTGATGCCAACCTCGATGGTGTGGTTGATGACACAGACAAGACGCTGGTTCAGGCGAACCTGGGCACGGCAGGCGGCTGGGCCGACGGCGACTTCAACGGCGACGATATCGTTGACCAACTCGACATGGACATCCTTTTGGCCAGCATCCCCGGGTTGGATGGTGATCTGAACAGTGACGGTTTTGTCGGCTTAGATGACTTGGATATCGTCTTGAGTAACTGGAATCAGAATGTCACTGCGGGTGATCCGTTACTTGGTGACCCATCAGGCGATGGCTTTGTCGGTCTTGATGATCTGGACATCATCCTTGGGAACTGGAATGCCGGTACCCCGCCGACCGCGGTCGTACCCGAGCCCGCAGTGTTTGCGTGTATGTCAATCGGCCTGCTAGGGATCATGAGTCGGAGACGAATGAACTAGCGATTAATATTATTAATCGTGTTTTGTCACCGTTCTGTTTTGAAGTGATTTCTAAACCCCTTGATCTAAGGGTTCAAGTAGCTTTCATTTTATTATATGGACCGGGAAGGAGAGAAAGATGAGTATAAAAAAACACCTGTTTGCGTTAAGTACGGTAGCTATTGCAGTAGTTGCCACATCCGCGTCTGCGAAAACTTACACCGAAGAAGCCAATATCGGCGCAACGCCCGCAGGCGCGCTTGAGTCTAATGGCATGACCGGCATCTTCGAAGCTTGGGACATGTATGGTCGAACAGTCGCGGGTGCGGATGTGATCAGCGACAGTACGATCGACGAGATATTCTCAAAGCTTTGGATCAACGATGCAGACCTTTATCAGATTACAGTAACCGACTACGAAAATTTTCATGCCAGCACCGTAGGCACTGTTTCGTTGGCTCTTTTCGATGCGTCCGGCGATGCCATTGCGGGTGCTTGGGGCGGTGCTCCGAATACGGTTTCCGAGATTGATTCCAGCTGGCTTTCCGGCAACGGCGTTTACTATCTGGGCATCGGTTTTATGGGCAGTAACCCTCGGAATGCCGCCGGCGAGAATCTTTTTAATCTGTCAGTAGCAGCCAGTGCGCCGGTCGCATCTGATATCACGCTCGCTGCTGATCCGGCAGTCGCTTGGGAAAAGAACAATCTCCCGACGGGTATCATTGGCCCGGGCAACATGTACATACCTGGTCCTATATCCGTTGCACTGCCCGAACCCGCCTCATTGGCATTGTTGGGTCTCGGCGGCCTGACGGTTTTGAAACGTCGTTGATCTCGGCGGTTGCAGAAAAATGATTTTTAACAACTCATAATACAAGTAACTCCGAAGGGATAGCGGCTTCGTTAATGAGATCGCCGTTTCATTACCTGGTGATTTTTTGAGTATACGTCGTTGAATCAGATGCTGTGTATAATAAAAACAATCATGTTGAGGGATCAAAAAACTATTTAAGTGAAGTAATTTATGCTACACTGAATCCGGCACCTTTTTAACGAAGTGCCAGGGCGATTGCTTAACGTAACAATTGGCTTTGTGTAACATTTACTGTTCCTTTGGAAGGAGAGAAAGATGAAAATGGGTAAGAGTCTGTTTGCGGCGGGTGTACTCGTTCTAGGCACAGCCGCGGTGCCGGCATCGGCCGGGACCTTCTTCGAAGATGCTGGCATTTTCGATGCCCCAGTCGGCGCGCTGGAAGACAACGGCAGCACGGGCTTCTTCGCCGCGTGGGACATGTTCGGACGGACGGTTGCCGGAGCCGAGGTTGTCGCAGACAGCACGGTTGGTGCGATCCAGCCCAAGCTCTGGACCAATGACGCCGACCTGTTCCAGATCAACGTTACGGATTACGCTAACTTCGAGGTTTGGGCAAGTGGCGGTCACAGCCTGGCACTCTTCGATGCCTCCGGAAACGCGATCGCCGGTGTGCTCGGTGGCGGCGCCAGCACGTTGATTGATTCAAGCTGGATTTCCGGCAACGGTGTCTACTACTTAGGCATTGGTGCTGACGGCAGCAACCCGCGTAACGCTGCCGGTGAAAACCTCTTCAACCTTTCAAGCACGCCAAGTGCACCGGTGGCCGGCGACATCGTGCTTGCCAGTGATCCTGCGGTTGCCTGGGAAAAGAACAATCTGCCCACCGGCCTGATCGGTCCCGGCAACTTCACCCGTCCCAGTTCGGCAATCAACATCGCCATCCCCGAACCCGCCTCGCTGGCGCTGTTCGGTCTGGGTGGCCTGGCGATGTTCCGCCGTCGCTGATCCTCTCGCATCAGCAACAAGAGCAAATGAAAACAAGGGGAGCGAAAGCTCCCCTTGTTAATTGGAGATAGTTGTTATGGGGTTGTGGCTAAACGAAGATGCCTGACCTGCACCTTGTATAACCGACGATCAATATGCGAACAGATCGTCCAGACTGACTTCCGTTACCTCGCCCAGTTCCTTTAATGCATCAAGGTCGATCTTTGCCTTGTCGCCTACCACGGTGATAAACATCGGTCGGCCCTTGATAGCCGCTTCGTAGAACGCCGCTAACGTATCGATATCAGCGTTCTGGATGGCCTCGAATCGTGCCGCACGCGGATCGCCTTCAAGCCCAAGCTGATTCCACTCATCAACCGTTGCCGCCACCCCACGGAAGCCAATCTTGGACGTGCGATAGCTGTTGATTAATGCGGTCCTTGCCGTATCAAAACGGTCCTCGGTCATTGGTATGTCGTTAAACAGGCCTGCCAATCCTTTTGATGCTTCGGTTGTTTTATCTACCTGGCAGCCGATCATCCCGATCGTCTGGTTGCGGGCATCGGGTCGAGATGGCGTGTAATACCCCCCACCGACCACGTACGCCAAGGCACGCGATTCACGCAATTCCTGGTACGCCACGCCACCCATGCCGCCGAAGTAACCATTAAAAAGATTAGCCATCGGCACGAGTGATTCATCGTAGTAATCTCCGGGCATATCCACATATATCAATGACTGTGCCATCTGTTTATCGAAGAAACGCACTTCATTGTTTTCCGGCACACGCATTTCACGCAAGATGTATGCGGGTGGGTCTTCGAGGTCTCCCGCGACCGCATGTTGAGATTGCAGCACCGCCGTCACCTGCTCGATAGGCAGTGAACCGGTGTAGCGGATGGTGTGTTTCATCCCCATCAGGGAGCGGGCTTTGCCTAACAGTTCATTCACTTTAAGTGCACGCAGTTCTTCATCACTGAGTACATCCCGATAATTCGACTGTTCGCCGTATCGGCTCAACTCACGGATCGCGTATGCGATTGTTTTGTGCGACTGTTTATCCTGCACACGGCGGGTGATCGTGTTCTCGACCATGTCTTTGAGGATCTGTTCATCCGCCACAGGATCGGAAATCACTTCAATCAATAACGCTAAAGACGCTTCCAGGTTTTCGTCCAGGCCCGCGATCGAGATCCCGCAGCGGTTTGCCCCGGTGCTGAAACTCATTTCCGTACCCAAAGCGAACCAAGCTTTCTTCAATTCCTCCGAATTGAGCCGGGAGGTGCCGGCTTGATTGAACAGCCTCGTTGCGATCTCCAGGCTCTTGTCGTGTCGTGACCCCTTGTCGAAGACGAAGCTCAATGCGAACAGATCGTTCATCGGGTTCGGGGTGTAGACCAGCTCAACACCCGGGGCGAATTCGGTGACGGTATAATCTTTACCTTCCACGATGTAAGTCGGCTCGATCGGCGCCACCGGCATGGTTAGTACCTTCTCGGCATACGCTGATTTACGTGTCGGATCGATAGGGATAGGGTCGATCTTAGGCTTGGTGATTTCTGGTACCTCGTGCTGCCCTTTCATGCGGTAGACCACGACAAAGCCATCATTGAAGTATTTGTTCGCCACGCGGACGATATCTTCCTTCGTGATTTTGGACATGCGGTCGAGTTGAGCCACCGTGTAGGACCAGTCCTGCCCGGCTACGAAGGAGTTGCGGATCTTCGCCACACGCCCCGTGTCGGACTCCATCGATTTTTCCTCGTCGATCTTGAACCGGGCGATGATTCCCGAAAGCAGCGACTCATCAAACTCACCCTGCTTGAGCATTTCGATCTGCTCGTGGAGCAAGTCTTCGGCATCTTCGAGAATCTGGTCATCCTTGGGTGTGGCCCAGAAGATTTCCCAGCCATAGTCATTCTGTAGGAACGGTGAAGCACCCGCCGTCTGGACCTTCTGGTTCTGCACCATGTTCAGGTCGATCAGCCCGGCCGTGCTGTTGGCGAGCACCATATCCATCAGCCGCAGCGCGTCCGCGTCCTCGTGATTTCGCCCGGGGATGCGGTAACCCATCAGCAGGTAAGGCTCCGCATCAAAGTCGACCGTCACCTGCTCACGCTCGGTCAATGCGGCTTCTTCATAGACCTTCGGCTCCGGTAGTTCCCTGGCCTGCCATTTGGAGAAGTGCTGATCAATCAGCTTGATCGTCTCGCTTGGATTAATGTCCCCGGAAATGATCACAGCCATATTGTTCGGAACGTAATAGGTGTCGTAATACTCGCGGACCGCTTTGAGGGAAGGATTTTTCAGGTGCTCGACCTCACCGAGCGTGGTCTGCTGGCCGTAGGGATGCACCTTGAAAAGGTCACGCATCATCGCCTCGAATACGACCCGATCCTTGTTGTCCAAAGCCCGGTTTTTCTCTTCATAAACAACTTCCAATTCGGTTACGAACAAGCGGAAAACCGGATTAATGTAGCGGTCCGACTCAATCATGCACCACTGCTGAAGCCGATTAGCGGGCAGACCCACCTTGTAGACCGTCTCTTCGAACCAGGTGTGAGCGTTCAGGTCGCTGGCGCCCAGCTCCTTGTAAACATCGCTGAACTCGTTGGGGATGACGTATTCTGCCGCCGCCTGAGTTTCGTCGTTGATCAGTTTGTAGATCGCATCACGCTTGGCCGGGTCTGTTTCGTGGAATCGCTGTTCATACAGATCCGTGATCCGATCCATATGAGGCTGCTCTTTTTCGTAGTCCAGCGTGCCGATGTGCTGGTTACCTTTGAACAGCATGTGTTCAAGGTAGTGTGCCAGGCCGGTGTTGTCGGCTGGGTCCTGTTTGTGACCCGCTCGTACAACGATCTCAGAATAGAAACGCGGTGTTTCATGGTTCTCACTCAGGTACACCGTCAGCCCGTTATCCAGTCGGTAGATCCAGACCCCCATCGGATCGTCGGGGCTGGCGGCGGAGACGAGTTTGTAGCCCGCCTGGGCGGGTGTGCAGACGATGCATGCCACCAAAGCGACAAAGGCCAAAATGAAGGTGTGGGGCAAGGGGTGAAGCTTCATGTTGAGGTCCGATCAATTATTAAATACTGGGTCTATCGGAATAACATTAGCCCATCTTATGTTGCCTATCAAGGGAATCGGTTTTTGGTTTGTCGAAGCTCTGGGTGACGTGGATTCGAAGGCAAATTAAAGACAAATAGATGCCCTGTGTTGCGTACTCCCGGCCTTGCCGTGGCTGGTATTGCAAATGAGAACCTGATATCAGGCCGGGCGCAGTCTCCGCCGGTACGGCAAGCACTATTCGACAGGTTTAAGACTTGGCAAATATGTTTGACCTGAAGGTATCAGCCGCTTACTAAAAAGGTTAGAATGTGGCGAACCTCAAAGCCAAGCGGGCGTATCAAACACGCGTACACTAAATACCTGCTCTCAGCAGGCGTCAGATCAGGTTAACTCAGAATCCAGACACCATAAGGATAAACATCTATGAGCATGCCTCGCATCACAAAACGACTTGCAATCATCACAGCCGGCATCGCTCTGGCAGTAAGTGCCTCTGTTACGCCGTACGCCAACGCCGAAGTTCGTCTCGATCCGAACAACGACTACCAAGTCCTCAAGTTCCTCGCCAAGGGCGACACTCCCTACATCGACTTTACCACCGTCGATGGTAAGCAAGTGACAAACGAATCTCTCAAGGGCAAACTTGTGGTCGTTGACGTCTGGGCGACCTGGTGTGTTCCTTGCATGCAGGCGCTGCCGCACTTCAAAGACCTCGTCGCGACCTATGGCGAACATGATGACATCGAGTTTATCAGCGTCAGCATGGACAAAGACCTGGAAACCCTCAAGAAAGGTATCCAGGACAACGACATGACCTGGACGCAGGTGTTCGACGGCGATCGCAACATCAACAAAGCCTGGAACGTCGGAATGATCCCGACCGTGGTGGTCATCGCCCCGGACGGCACGGCACTGTACGCTGGGCATCCAATGGGCATGGATGAACCGCTGCAGGCGGCTTTGAAGGAGTACGTGCCGACCGCTTATGACGCCGAGAAGGATGCCGAATACAAGGCTAAGGCTGAAGCAGAGCTTAAGGCGCGAGAAGAAGCCATGGCCAAGGCACGTGCCGCCGCCGAAGCGCAGGCCGCCGCCGCTTACAAGCCCGGTTCCCATCCGCTAAGCGAATTGGACCTGACAGACATCGAAGGCAATAAGATCACCGCCGAATCCCTCGAAGGGAAAGTCGTGATCATGGACTTCTGGGCGACCTGGTGCGGTCCCTGCATGGCTTCCATGCCCCATATGAAAGAGCTTTACGCCAAACACCACGAGGCCGACGGCGTCGAAGTCATCGCCGTAAATCGAGACCGCGATATCGACACGCTCCGCAAGACCAAGCAAGAGGTCGGCATGCCTTGGAAGCATGTCTTTGATGGGGATGCCTCGATTTCCAAGAAGTTCAATGTGACCGGTATCCCGCAGATATTCATCTTCTCTCGCACTGGTGAGTATCTCTGGTCAGGTCATCCGGTCAACATGGATGAACCGCTGGCCAAGATCCTCGCGGACGATTCGCTGACAGCGGAAGCCTTTGCCAAGAAAGATGATGGTCGGCCTAAGTCTATCCCCATGGTAACGAAGACTCCGGCTCAAGCGGCGCCGCAAGGTATCCCCGCCGCGACGATCAAACCTATGCCGGCCCCCAAGGAGCCTGTCGAGAAGCGCGTACTGCTTGACCCCGGCGCCAAGCCGCAATTCACACTCAACTACACCGATGGCTCCACCGTAACGAATGAAGACCTCAAGGGTAAGATCGTTGTCATGGACTTCTGGGCGACTTGGTGCGGCCCCTGCATGGCTTCCATGCCCCACATGATCGAACTCAACAAGAAGTATGCCGACAAGGGCGTACAGGTCGTAGGTATCAGCCTCGATCGATCGGAAGACACACTCAAGAAAACCGTCGCCGACAAGGGGATGGACTGGCCCCAGCATTACGATGGCGACCGCGTAATCACCAGAAAATTTGGTGTCAGTGGTATCCCAACCATCTACATCCTCTCACCCGAAGGCGAAGTGCTTTGGCGCGGGCATCCCAGCGATATGGATGAGCATCTGGAGAAGGCCATCGCTGAATACCAGGCCGTCAGCTAGTTTCAACCGTGGAGCAATCCATACGGCTCATACGGCATGGAATATTGAGCCGGCCCGGAATGGTTACATACAGTGCCCACCCGTGAGGATTCTCCGGGTGGGCCGTTTTGATAACCGACACCGTCTATCCTCATAGATAACTTCAGGCTACAGTATTAAGACCAATAACGCTGTTGTGCTTGATTCAACCGGTATTATTTAGGTGATCTGATGTCTACGACAATGCCGCTCAATCGTGTAAAGTTCTTCACGACTCTGACGGCGGTTCTCTCGGTCATGTTTGTCTTGTCCGCTCGTAACCTTTCCGCCCAGATGGTGGCTAGCCTCGATGGTGCAAGCGATAAGGTTCATGTCAGTACAGTCTGGCAGTACGACCAAACCAAAGCAGGCGGACAAACGGTCCTTGCCGTTGTGTTTGATATTCAGGAGAACTGGCACATCGCATCGGACGATGCCCAGGTAGTGCCCGGCGACTTCACGCCATACACGACCAAGCTAGCTGTAAAATCGGATAACCCTCAACTTACCTTCGGCCCGGTACAGTATCCCGAAGCGCATAAGCTCAAAGTCGGCGGTATGCCTGATCCGATTGCCGTCTTTGACGGCAGGCCCATAATCTATCTGCCTATCACAATCAATGATGACGTTGAGCCGGGTGAAGTCGAAGTTGTCGTCCAGGTCGACTACCAGGCATGCGACGACATGACCTGCGACTTCCCGCAGACCGTGATAACAACCGCCACGCTGAAAGTAGTCGGCCCCGATACTGAAGTTGAAGCAACCGAGCCGTCCCCCCTCTTCGACGGCTTCGATCCGAAAGCATTCGATGCCATGGCCGGCATCCCGGAAGCAACCTGGCCCAGTCCGGACGGCTCGAAATTACAAGCCCAAGCCATATGGCAAAAGTCCCAGTTACGCCCGGGTGGTCTGGGTGTTATCGCTTTGGTTGTCGATATCCAGCCCGATTGGCACATCGCATCGGACGCGGATCAAGCGGTTGAGGTCGAATTCGATCCGGTATTCACCGAAGTCACAACACAAAGCGACGATCCATCTATCACCTTTGGCTCACCACAATTCCCTGAGCCTCATCAAATCGCCGCGGGCGGCATGCCCGATCCGATCGCGGTCTTCGATGGCCGAACCGTCATCTATCTGCCTGTAAAGATCGCTAGTGATACCAAGCCCGGCAAGATCAACGCGACCGTTAACATCCAATACCAGGCATGTGATGACAAGGCCTGCGACTTTCCGACCACGGTTTCCGTCCCGGTTTCTGTTGAAGTCATCGCCCCGGATGCCGAAGGGACCGCAGCGCCGGGGCCCATCAAACTGTTCGATGACTTCGATGCTTCCAGCTTCCAGCAATTTGGAGGCATGTTGCCGCCTGATGTAAATCTCCCGGGACCTCCGTCGGCATCCAGCGAGGTTGACTTTGGCCTTATTAAGATAGACTCATCGAGCGCGGGCGGTTTCTTGCTGGTTCTGTTGATGACGGCTATCGGTGGCGCATTATTGAACTTCACGCCCTGCGTCCTGCCGGTAATCCCCATCAAAATTCTCGGGTTGGCGCAAACCGCAGGCAATCGGCGTAAGACGCTTGCGCTGGGCACCGTCATGGCAGGCGGTGTTATCGCTTTCTGGCTCGGGCTTGGTGTGGCGATCGCCAGCATCAGCGGTTTCACCGCCTCGAATCAACTATTTCAATATCCCGCGTTTTCCATCAGTGTTGGCATCATCATCGCCGTACTCGCCATTGGCATGTGTGGTCTGTTCTCTGTCCGCCTGCCCAACTTCGTGTACGCGATTAATCCCCGTCACGACAGCTACAGCGGCGCGTTTGGCTTCGGCATTATGACAGCCGTGTTGTCGACGCCATGTACCGCACCGTTCATGGGAGGGGCGGCGTTTTGGGCGGCTTCACAACCGCCCGTCATTACATTGACCATCTTTGCCACGATCGGCTTCGGCATGGCGTTGCCTTACTTCATTCTTTCAGCCAATCCCAAACTGGTGGATGCATTGCCGCGAACAGGTCCGGGCAGCGAATTACTTAAACAAGTCATGGGCCTGCTCATGCTTGCGGCCGCGGCATTCTTCGTCGGCGCGGGCATATCCGGATTACTGTCAGACGGTACCGAAGCCGCACCGAAGGGCCATTGGTGGGTGGTTGGAGCAATTGTCGCCGCGGCCGGTGGCTGGCTTATTTATCGTGTCTTCAGGATCACGCCTTCGTACGTTAAGCGTGGCGCATTTACCGTGCTGGGATTGGTTTTGATCGTTCTGGCAAGCTTCGGCGCCGCTTCATTATCCCATGAGTCGGCAGGTGAAGACGCGCCGATCAACTGGGTCTACTACACCCCCGACCGTCTTGATAAAGCACTGGCTGATGGCAACGTCGTGCTGCTCGACTTCACCGCAGACTGGTGTGCGAACTGTCACGCTCTTGAACTGACTGTGCTCAACTCCGCTGATGTTTCCGCCCTGCTCAAGGAAAAGGGTTACGTCGCGATGAAAGTCGACCTTACCGGGAACTATGCCGACGGTAAGCAAAAGCTCTGGGAATCAGGTTCTGTGGCCATCCCCTGGTTGGTCGTCTATGCACCCGACGGCACCGCGGTTTTCAAAGCCGACTGGTACACCGCCGGCCAACTCGTCGATGCATTACAGCAAGCCGCCGGATAATCAGTGGGCTCTGCTCAACATTTTCAATAGTTGATGAGATTGATTCCTATTCGATATCTCTCTGTTTCAGAGACTCAGAGATAAACAATCCCATGAGCCATGCAACAAGAACGGTGAGGTAAAATTGGCCTATCACCGCTTCCACTGCCGCCAGCATGCACGCGATTGGGGAGACCGGCACGATATCGCCGTACCCCAGCGTCGTCAGTGTTACCAGGCTGTAATACAAGGGTATTACCGCCCCGTCACTTTTCGTAAACATCGATGAATCGACATCCTGAATCTGTGTGTTGAATACGAACGAGTCCGGGCGTGCTATCTCTACAAGCGAGTAGGCGTAAGCCCAGACCACCGCAAGCAGGAGATAGACACTCAAGGCGGCGCAGATCGTGTTGACATTGACATGCTTGGTGTGGAGCAGGCCCTTGATAAGAACACTTACCACAAATCCCAGGAACAGCATCGAGACACCATGCTGTATGATCAGCAGCATGCTCTTGTCGTAAAACAGACTCACAACTTCGAGCATCAGGCTGAAGGCAAACAAGCCTATCGCAACCATGCCGGTCGCCTTACGCTCAGATACACTCACCACCGCTGCCAACAACAGCCATGAGAACAGGAACGCCGTGCCGTACCGGCTCAAAGCCCCCAACCTGGTAATGAACGGCATCGTCAGGAGTGTGACCAACAGAGTGAACAGCAGGAATTGGAAGCGATAGCGGTTCATGGGACCTCATTTGTAAACATGTTAAACAGGCATATGAGTCCGTTCATGTACATAGTTTAAACATTCTTTCTGTCTACAACGGCATTCGTTATGCCGGCTTCATTGAAGCCTTTGTTCCAATACGAATTCGTATCCGGTGATACGTGCTCTCATTGCACATCCTTTTCTCACAATTAGGAACTGGTTTTTGAATTGTGGGCTGAAGATAAGTATGTATACTTATTGCACATGTGATTATTGGCAATCAGCACACGTCTGGTAAGGACATATCATGTTGTCAAAGGTGATTCGGATGTCTAAAACCGGGATTGGGGTGTTATCTGGCCCATCTCGGTTGATAATGATCCTGTTTGCAGCACAGTTATTCTTGACAGGCTGTTCAAAAGAATCATCCTCGCAAACGCAATCGGTCGCACCACGCAAAATCGTGGCCTTGCAACTCGAAGCAATAGATGTGCCTGCGGATTTTGCATTTATTGGCAGGACAGCCAGTTCACAACGCGTCGAGGTCCGCTCCCGCATCGCTGGATTTCTGGATGATATCACCTACACCGAAGGCGCCTATGTGCAAGAGGGAGATATCCTTTTCAAGATAGATCCGGCCCCACTGGAAGCAACACTTCGTGCCGCCAAGGCCCAACTCGCACAACAGCAGGCCCGGCTCGAAAATGCTGAAGCGCTGTTCGCTCGGATAGAACCGCTTGTGAAAGAAGAGGCGGTATCAAAGAAAGACTACGACGACGCAAAGGGCAGTGTCCTTGAAGCAAAAGCCGCCGTGGAGGGGGCGTCAGCTCAAGTCTTTCAGGCCGAGTTACAGTTGGGATACGCAACCATCAAATCCCCCGTCGATGGCCAGACAAGCTCAGCGACCCAGCGTGAGGGAGCCTACATCGATCAGACAACCCCCCCACTCACTTATGTCGTGAAGATCGATCCGATCTGGGTGGAATTCAGTGTTGCAGAGACTGAGGTGCTTAAAGGCAGGAGCTCTGAGAAAAATCGCGAGTTGGCGTTCCCTGAGGACCGGCAGTTCGTTGTTTCGCTCGAACTGGCCGATGGCACGCAATACCCGCACGTCGGCCAGATATCTTTCGCCGACGCCTCGGTCAATGAGCAGACCGGAACCTTTCTGTTACGCGCCGAATTGCCGAACCCTGAACTTACTCTGCGCCCGGGTCAATTTGTTCACATTAAGCTGAGCGGTGCGTATCGGCCGGATGCGATTGTCGTGCCGCAACGGGCTGTACGACAAGGTCCCAAAGGTGCGTATGTCTGGCTCGTTGATGCTGACGGCAAGGCGGAGCAACGCCCAGTCGTGCTTGGGCCCTGGGTTGACGATCACTGGCTCATCAAGCAGGGACTCAAAGAAGCAGATCGTTTGATTGTTGATGGCACCGTGGGGCTTGTCCCCGGGACGCCGGTCTCGATTGTGAGCATAAGCCCGCTTGCGGAGATCGGTGATAAGCAATGATTACGACGCTTTTTGTCAGACGGCCAATCCTGGCCAGCGTCCTCTCGCTTGTGATCGTTTTCTGTGGCGCGGTCGCCGCAGTCAATCTGCCGATCACTCAATACCCGGAGATTACGCCCGTACAGGTCACCGTCTCCGCTACCTATCCCGGTGCCGATGCGCTGACAGTGGCAAACTCCGTTGCCTCCCCGATCGAGACCGAGATTAACGGTGCCGACGGCCTGATCTACATGAACTCCACCTCGGCCAACACCGGGCAGATGTCATTGACCGCGTTCTTCGAGTTGGGAACCGATCCCGATACCGCCGAGGTTCAGGTCAACAACCGGGTCAACCTCGCCCTGCCTAGCCTGCCCGAAGCCGTACGTTCTACCGGCGTGCGCGTCCAGAAACGTTCTTCAAGCACGCTGATGCTCATCGGGCTTTTTTCACCTGACGGTAGCTTTGATGAGCAATACATCGGCAACTACGCCAACCTCTATATCCTCGATGAACTCAAGCGTGTCGACGGTGCCAACCAGGCTCAGATTATGGGCCTGCCAGACTTAGCGATGCGGATCTGGCTGGACCCGGACAAGATGGCCGGCCTCGGGATCACCGCCGATGAAGTCAAGGCAGCCATCGCCAAGCAGAACCAGCAGTTCGGGGCAGGTACCATCGGACAGGAACCCATGAACGGCTCGATCGAGCTTTCCGTCCCTGTCGTGACCCAAGGCCGATACTCAGAGCCGGAAGAGTTTGAAAATATCATCGTGCGCGCCGAGACCGACGGGACCGCAGTCGTCCGTGTCGGCGACGTGGCTCGAGCCGAGGTTGGCATCCAGCAGTATCTCTTGCGTTCCACGCTTAACGGCAAGCCTGGGACTTTCATCGCGGTCTACCAGCAACCGGGGTCCAATGCACTTGCCGTGGCCACCAAGGTCCGCACGCTCATGGAGGACCTGAAAAAGTCTTTTCCCAAAGGCATCGACTACGAGGTTTCCTATGACACGACAAAGTTCGTGGAAGCTTCCATCCATGAAGTCGTGGTGACACTGGTCATCGCCATCATCCTTGTGGTCGCAGTGACATATCTGTTTCTTCAATCTGTGCGAGCCACCCTGATCCCGACGGTTGCGATCCTGATATCCGTGGTAGGCACCTTCGCCGGCATGCTCATGCTGGACTTCAGCCTGAACCTGCTGACGCTCTTCGGCCTGGTGCTTGCAATCGGGCTGGTCTGCGACGACGCGATCGTCGTGGTTGAGAACGTCGAGCGAAACATGGAGGAATTGAAGCTCGACGCTAAGGAGGCGACTATCCGTGCTATGGGCGAAGTGATCGGGCCCGTGATCGCCACGACCCTCGTACTTATTGCGGTATTTGTACCGACAGCGTTCCTGGGAGGTACGACAGGCGTTCTTTACCAGCAATTCGCTGTCACCCTTGCTGTTTCAGTGGGCATTTCCAGTTTCGTGGCCTTGACGATGACACCTGCTCTTTGCGGTGTGCTTCTCAAACCAAGAACCGGTGTCATCGGCCCGTTCCGTGTCTTTAACACAGCACTGGATAAATGCACAACAGCATATGCCGCTGGTGTGAAGCTGATGATTAAACTCTCGGTCGTCGGCGTCCTGCTGGTCGTGTTCATGCTGTATGGGACGGTCCATCTCTTTAAGATTATCCCCACGAGTTTCGTGCCGATGGAAGACCAAGGCGTGCTCCTGGCGGCCGTCATCTTGCCGGACGGCGCCAGCCTAGACCGAGCGGACAAGATGACGCAGGCCGCTGCCGATATCTTTGCTGAACACCCTGCCGTTCAGTTCACGTCCGCATTGTCAGGCTTCAGCATGATCGATGGGCAGTTCAAGACTAACTCCGGCACGGTCTTCATCGCCTTGAAAGACTTCGAACAACGCACCTCCGATGATATGTCTGCGGACGCTGTGATCACCTATGCCGCACCACGCCTGAGCAACCTGCACGATGGTATAGCGATACCCATAAAACCACCTGCGATCCCGGGTCTCGGTACACAAGGCGGTTTCGAGTATTGGGTGCAAAACCGTGGCAGCGATGATCCTTTATACCTGGCAGAAGCGGTGCAGAAACTGTTGGCCGAAACACGTAAACGCCCTGATCTTGCTCGCGTCAGTTCAACGTATAACGCATCAAGCCGACAACTCGAAGTGACCGTCGATCGTGCCCGAGCAGAGACAATGGGGATGTCCGTCAATAGCATTTATGAAGCGATGGAGTCATTGTTTGGTTCGTCGTACGTCAGTCAATATGACAAGTATGGCCGGGTGTGGAATGTGATCGTCCAGGCCGATGCTCAGTATCGCGATGATCCAGAAGACTTTAATCATGTATACGTACGCCAGCGCGAAGGTCAACTGCTGCCTCTCTCCGCAGTCATCGATGCAAACTATAAGGCCGGACCAGACTTGGTCATGCGCTTCAATGGATTCCCCGCCGCCAAGATTACCGGTGACGCCGCACATGGCTACAGTTCCGGCCAAGCCATCCTCGCGATGGAAGAACTCGGTAATACGTCACTGCCAGACGGCATGAGCTACGGATGGTCTGGTCAGGCCTTCGAGGAGAAGCAGGCCGGATCGACCGCGGTGGTCGCCTTTATTTTCGGTTTGATTCTGGTCTTTTTGATCCTTGCCGGACAGTACGAGAAGTGGACGCTGCCAATTGCGATCCTCACCGCGGTGCCGTTCGGCATCTTTGGTGCACTCGTCGCCGTCTGGTTGCGTGGCATGGAAAGTGACGTCTACTTCCAGGTCGGCCTCGTCACACTCATTGGTCTTTCAACCAAGAACTCGATCCTGATTGTCGAGTTCGCGCAGATCAAGTTTGCTGAAGGATTGTCGGCCAAGGAAGCAGCCATCGAAGCCGCCAAGCTGAGGCTCCGCCCCATCCTGATGACCGCCCTGTCGTTCATCCTCGGTGCGATGCCTCTCGTCCTCGCCACCGGCGCCGGCGCTAACGCCCGAAACTCAATCGGCACCGGCGTCATAGGCGGTATGATTGCGGCAACAAGCTTGGCGCTCTTCTTTGTCCCGATGTTCTACTTCCTGATCATCGGATTCTCATCATGGTCTACTGGCCGCAAGACTCAGAAAGCAGTCGCCGCTGAGCCTGCAACCGATACCGAAGCCTCTGACAATGCAACACAAAAGGAGGCCGGCGATGCGTAAGCAGAATCTAGTGTTGTCTTTTGTGTTGTCCGTAGCGATCGGTGGGCTTCATGGCTGCATGGTCGGACCGGATTATGAAACGCCGCAGGTACAGACGCCCGAAACATGGCGGACCGATACTGCCGAGGTCATGGAACTGGCCGACTCTATGTGGTGGAACCGGTTCAATGACCCGGTCCTCGATGCGCTGATCGACGAAGCGCTGCAGAATAACTACGACGTACGGATTGCCGCATCACGTGTTGAAGAGTTCGCAGCCCGTCTTGGTATCACACGCTCCGCTGCATTCCCGCAAGTAACCTACGATGGATCAGTCGGCAAGCAGAAGATTTCCGGGGAAACCAGTACAGGCAAGCTGGCATCCGACCGCACCTCAGACTTCTTCACCGCCAACCTCAATGTCGGTTGGGAACTGGACCTCTGGGGCCGGGTCGCACGCTCGACTGAAGCGGCTCGTGCCGACCTGCTTGCCGGCGAAGAAGCGAGACGCGGCGTCGTGCTTTCGCTGGTGACCGCCGTCGCTCAGAGCTACGTCGGTTTACGCAGTCTCGATCAACAACTGGCATTTGCTGAAACAGTGCTCGAAACACGTGCGGATAACCTTGAGCTTTTTGAGAAGCAATTGGAGCATGGCATTATCTCAAAGCTTGAGGTCGCCCAGGTTCGCTCCGAATATGAACGAACCGCCGCCACGATCCCGGGTATCCGCCGTGATATTGCTCTGTTGGAAAATTCACTAAGTGTTTTGCTTGGCCGACCACCGGGCCCGATCGAACGAGGCAAGGCTTTGGAAATGCTGGACCTGCCCCCGATCCCTTCAGGATTGCCCTCAGACCTGCTGCGGCGCAGACCCGACCTGCGACGTAACGAGCAGCAGCTGATCGCTGCCAACGCACGAATCGGTGCCGCGATCGCTGAGTTCTATCCATCGATCTCGCTGACCGGTGTGCTGGGCGTTGCCAGTGACGATCTGTCGAATCTCTCCAAGAGTTCAGCCGGCTTGTATCAGTTGGCCGCATCCGTGACCGGGCCGATCTTCACCGCCGGCCGGCTTAAAGGTCAGGTTCAGGTAAGTGAAGCGCAGCAGCAACAGGCACTGGATACGTACCTGCAATCCATACTCACCGCGCTTCGTGAAGCGGATGATGCGCTGGTGACTTACCAAATGGTGCGTGATGAAGTCGATGCACTGACCCGGCAGGTCGAATCGCTCAAGGTCTATTCCGAACTGGCAAACAAACGCTTCGACAACGGCTACGTAGGCTATATCGAGGTACTCGATTCCGAACGTGACCTCTTTGATGCTCAGTTACAGTTGGTACGTTTGGAAGCAACCCAATACACAGCAGTCATCAATGTCTACAAAGCCTTCGGTGGCGGCTGGGTCGAATTGGCAGAAGAAGTCGCAGATACTCAATCGCCAGAACAAGTTGATCCGACCGAAGTACCGGACGCGGACTCGGCTTCCGCTTCAAGCCAATAATTTGGCATGTTTGGCAACAAGATCATCTATTCTTTCTCTAACAGCTCTTCATGGTCTTTAAGCCATTGCTTCCAGCGATCAAACGTATGTTCGTTGACCTCAGAATAGTGTTCGCCGGTAAGCTTGTTAAGTGTTCGATAGGTCACGAGTCGTGCATAGCTGGGCTTTTCTTGTAGACCTTCAATTAATGCTGGGACAACGCCGGGGTCTTTAATCGCGACAAGTGCTTCGCAAACACGATCTCGATATTCATAGTTTATAGAGGGCCTATATAGCATCTTAATTAGTGGGTTGATCGCCTTAGGGTCATTTAACTTACCCAGTGCAATCGCCGCCTGGCGTGCCACACTCGCTTCATCATGCTGAAGCAGATCGATCAAGGGTTCGGTCGCACGGGTATCTCCAATCTGCCCCAGTGCTCGCGAGGCCGCCTTGAGCAAATCGATATCTTCGCTATCCAGCGCCTCGATCAATGCGGGGACCGCCGACCGGCTGCCGATGTCCCCCAACGCCCTGGCCGCAACAACACTCGGCCAGACCTCCTTTTCTGAAAGACAGTTAACCAGTATCGGGACCGCTCGGGCGTCACACAATTGCCCTACCGCGTACAGGATAGCCTCCCGTTCATTCTCGGCTTCCGGGAGTTGATATCGCTCAATAAGCGGCATGGTGGCAGTAATGTCACCGAGTTCACCGAGGGCGTGAATCACTGCTCCTCGTACATCACTGTCTTCTTTACGCAATTCCGCCAGCAGGTGACGCGTTGCATTGTGTGAACCGCTTTCTCCCAGGATGTGCGCTGCATTGAGTCGAGTACGCTCGTCACTATCATTCAGCAAATCCGCGACCGCGTCGATAACCTCGGACTTGGCCATGTTATCCATCACGTCAACGCCTGGATGCCTGTGGAAAACCGAGCCAATGAGAAGTACCGCATCTGCACGAATCTCCGTCTGATCGTGCTTAAGAAGAGTCAATGTGGGTTTAAGGGGAAGCTTCTCGCCGGTCCACGTAAGGGACGATATCGCCGCCAGAACGATGTGTGGATTCTCATCATCCAGCAAATCGGATAATGCCTTGACCACCTCCGGACTATTAAACCTTCCTAGCATTTGTACTGCGTTGAGACGGATATTGGTGCTTTCGTGTTTGAGAGCCAATATGAGGTATGGTTCGGGGGCCTCGCCCATCTCACTCAGTGCATACTCAGCCCGAAACTGAGGCAAGTCAGCCTGAACATGCATCATGTGTTCTCTAGCCAGTGTTTTGGGATCGATATCAAACTGCTCGATCAAAAACGTGATCACCGCAGCCTGAGCATCTTCATCCAGCCTTGGGAACTCATCGCCTATGAACTTTTTTATACCAAACTGGTGCTGCTCATCCCGAAATACTTCTTCCAATACTCGCTTTGCTTCAACCGGAATGGATTCAGGGATAGATGCAAAGACCTGTGCGGGCGTTTTGATTGTTTCTTCATCAAAATCCCTGTCAGGAATCTGACGCTGAGCCAGAGCCACGCCGGACAGCATCACAACCACAACCATGCAGGCAGCTAACTGAAACCTATGCATATCTTGCCTCCATCTGTGCACCCGGAAGCCCGGTCATTACTATTTGGACGCTCTACAGGATAGACAGTTCCTCCAGATATGTATATATCAACTGATTGCTGACTCGACATGCAAAAAACCACAGACACTTATCTGTGGTTGTAGTCCTTCCCGTCTTTATCGCATCTGTAAGTAGAGAACTTCAGGCTCCGTGGGGCCGGCGCCACGCGTCGTGAAACCCCAAACCTCTTCATATTCTGCCGATGTAAATGAAAGCCTGGTAGTTTATGACGTGGAGTAGACATCTTGATCAACACGCCACTTGTTTTCACCTGATGCTTTTTCCACGCTGACGTCTGAGTGCAAACAGAAAAACTATAACGGAATAGGACGACAAGCCGGGCTCAGGTACGGCAGCCACCGCGTACAGTGAAAAACCGTCAACCACGGTGGTGTAGATACAGTAGTGGGCAAGGTCCAAGCCGCCGGTCACGTCCTGCCACTGCGTGCCATCGTAATGGAAGACACGCAGATCGTCGGACAATCTGCCAAGCTCGGCTAGTGCCAGATAGTCATAGCGGAAAGTCAGCACAGCCGTATCGAATTCCACGCCCGATTCCAGACCGAAGTTCCATACGCCCAGCAAATCCGCCGCGTCAAGTTGATCAAGCCCCAGGCTGTCTGCGGCAAGCAACTGGACCGACAACAAACCGCTGCCATCGACGCCTGCAAAGTCAGCCCGCACGCTGTTGGTTAGTGCCAGATATTCGGCATCCGGGCAATCACCAACCGTAAATAACCCATCGCCTTCAATCATCTGGACAGGCATCTGAAGGACGCCTTGGTTCTGTGCAAACCAACCCCAACGGCCGGAGGACGCTTCGTCCCTGCTGATGCCGGCAACCTGCGAGAAGTCCAGGAGCCGTTCTTCTCCAAAACCATCGGCGACAATCCAGCCGGCGTTGTGCAGTTCTCCCCACAACTCGACATAGCCGTAACCAGAGAACGTGGTGAGGCCCCGGTGGCTTGACTCAACCAAACTCTGATCGAAGCCATCGCCAAGGGCCACCGCTGGCAGACTCAACTCGAATCCGGCGAGTACGACAGCCTCGAAGACCTCGCCAAGGATGTTGGCTGCGACCGCACCTACGTCGGCCGGATGCTGCGTTTGACCAGCCTCGCGCCAGATATTATCGAGGCGATCCTGCGCGGCGACGAGCCGGATGCTCTCAGCCTGGAGAAGCTACGGAAAAACCTGCCGGTCTTGTGGGAGGAGCAGAGAGAAATGCGATGGTAAAGTGATGGCTAAAGCTGTTCCTGATGGATTAGATGTGGTTATTAGTTCTGAAATTCGATCTTCAAGAATTCCACAAGAAGCCAATGGTATTCCATTTGCCCCCTTCACGCTTGAATTGAGTGGCCAAAGCGAAGATGATTTACTGGTCTGCGCTTTGCTTGGCATGGCGTTTGCCCCAACGGTGACATCAAGCATCTGACTTCCTAGCGCAACCGGAGAGTAATCGTGGACTTGGACAGCAAACCTTTGACCGTGCACTTCTTTTCCGTCGAAACGGATCCAGCAGTCATGCGCCGATTCTGCGGAGCGTTCCGATCTCTACTCCGGAACACCGACGGAACAGATGTCGTAAATCTCGCACGCAGTCGCTATATCCTCAAGTGCATTGCCTTGGATAAAAAGCCGAAGCCTCCGCTGTTGTTCTGGTCTGCCGTTAAGGAGAGGAACACATGGCAGGTCAGGGTCAAGCGGGACGGCTTGATGACCTCCCTGCAGAACGCGAACAGCTTGGTGGGTGACCCCTCATTCTACAAGCTCGATCCAGACCAGGGTATTGTCGCCGCCTTCTCCACCTATACGTCCACGGGTTACTTGAGATCTATGTGTAACTCGGTTTTTCGGAGGCTTCTTCCCAGATCTTCGAGCTTCAGTATTGACTATCTATCAGATGACAACAAGATTTCCGAGATACGGAGCTGGGATTACTACTCGCGCATAGCAATCAAATTGGATACCACTAGCATACCCGAGGATGGAAACAAGCCGGATCTTATCGAGGCATTGCTGAGCCTGCGAGATGCATTCGGTAGCAGCACTGTCAGCGTAACTCTGGACGGTGGGCCAAATCGACTACCAAAGCACGACGTGACCGAGGCCATTAATTATCTGTCCTCCAGCGATAGTTGCCAGACGCTACGACTGGAAGGTGGGATGTACGATGAGGAAGAGCGCACACTTCCAATCAATCTTACTCGGGCTTTCGTGAGATACCGAACAACGCTTTCACTGCAGCCAGGCCAGAGCAGCATTAGTCCTGAGGATGCTGATCGAATTCTTTCGGACGCTTTTGCGAACACGCCTTTGCCGACCTTAGCCACGTAGTGACTCTATCTCCCGTCGGGTCATCGGGTGCAACTGCCCGTACGCTTCGTGTCCCAAGACTGATTGTAGAATGTTCTGGTCTTCTAGAGAGAGATCGGGCATATCGTCTCGCACCTGCAACGCCGTCTCTCTCGATAGTCCAGAGGATATTAGTCGAATACTCAAGGGATCACTCGCGCCGATCTCTAGGTAGGGGTATATTTCTATCGCGTCGTCCGTATCAATGTCCCGAAGGTCTGCACAGTACACATATACCTGAATGAAGCACTTGATCGCGGCCGCAAGCCGAAATCCTATCTCGTTGTTCAGGAGCCCCACTGTGTTCCGAACGACCGCGTCAACGCTTACTCCTTTGCGGCCGTAGCGAATTGAATTGCCGATAATCTCCTTGAGCGGACGTCCCCTGACCCACTGGACGGCTACATTGAGTACCTTCTTGGCAAACCGGTCGTTGTCGAGACCGCTCATCTGGAGAACCCCGCACTCATAAGTGAGTCTCATGATCTGCTCCAAGTGCGCTGGGAACTCGGGTGTCTGGGGATGAACGGGCCAGAGTTCGGTCAGGTCATCGTACTCACGTATTGCTGTACAAAGGTCATTCTGCTGCCGCACTCCGATTCCAGGGTTCAGCTCAAGGATGGCTGAGGGCAACTCGACACTTTCGAGCAGAGTTTCTACTGCCGAACTGATCTCCCGGAGAGCTGTTTCAGGAAGATGATCTTGGAGTGATGAAACAAGTACACCTCGTTGCTCATCCTGTATGAGCTTGTTCACTGTGGCATTCAGCGCCTGTCGATCTAGATCGCCCCCAGCATCAATCCCATTGAACTCGCCCAATACAGCCTCAAGATGCTCACGCAAGATCCAGATATAGGTTGGTAGCTTGGGCTCGACCGTGTCTTCGACACATTCGGGAAACGTCCAGGAATCAAAGTTGAGGAGAAACACATTTCCAGAGAAGTGCGTCATGAGCCGCCCAGCCCGTCCCACGATATTCTTGTACTGTACACTCGGCATTGGTTTGTCCACCTTCCCTCGCCTCTCCCTGATCTTGGGGTCGTGTATGAAGAGATTCTTCGCGGGCAGGTTGACTCCTTCCGCAAGTGTGCTAGTGCATACAAGATAGTCGATCGTTCCCCCCTCCACCTCGCCCTCGACCATAATGCGGACATGTCGTGGAAGGGGGCCATAGTGATATGCGACTCCTCGCTCAATGCACGATGCTAGGACTGAGTCCTCATGGACAGTCGTACGTATATAATCAGCGGCGTCTGTGAGATCTTCACTCGACTCAATCATTCGTGACGCCAGAGCGCCAGCCAACTTCTCGCACTTTGAAGTGGTATTGGCGTAGACGATGTTCCCGTTATGAGCACCAAGACGGTGAATTATGTCAGCGATGGCAGTACCTGTGAACCTCTTGGGCACCCGCACTTCAGCGGGAGGATATTTAGACTTTAGGAAGATATGGCGACCAGCACACCCAACCTCGATGATATTCTTTCCTACGGGTGAGTGTGGGGTCTCTAGGATCTTGGGATCGCGTGCCAAGACAGAGACGAATGATTCCCTATAGTCCTCAGAGGGGGTCGAGAACACCAACCGAACCGGCCCTCGATCCATCACACGGGTTAGGGCGATATGGAGCAATACCCCTCGGCTGTCACTTGCGATGTTCTGTGCCTCATCAACGACAACGTAGACGAACTTCATAAGTTGTTGGAAGTGTAGAAGCATCAAGAGTCGTTCTTGTGTTACTACGAAGATCGTACTGTTTTCGTATGACCGGTCCCGCTGCCCTATCGTAGCAACCTCGATCCAATCAATCCCCTCACGTGCAAGTGCACGTTGCATCTTCTTTGAAACCTCATGTATCAAAGCCCGGGACGGTACTACATAGGCAGCAAATGTCACTTGTTCTCTGTCCCGACTCATACGGTGGATCAGGTGTTCCATGATGATGTAGGATTTGCCTGTGGAAGTGGGTGCAATCGCAACGACATCCTCGCCGTCTTCGAGGCTGTCCCAAAGGTCCACCTGGAAGTGCGTGCCTTCAATCGCTAAAACTTCGAGCGAATTCATGTCCCGGTGCATTTGAGTGGCCAGTGCGGCTGGAAGCGATCTGTCAAACCTTCGTCTGTCATTCCATTGCTGATTAATCAAGGTAATGTTAGGAAAATCGCCAAGTAGGCCAAACACTTCTTCAGCAACTATCAACATGTCCTCAAGGTACGGCGGATCAAGTTCAAGGAACATGTCGATTATACGAACCCCGATGTCAATGTTTCTAGGAACGCCCGATGCAACCAGAATCTGTGCTGTTCTGGCTAGTCGGACTGCGACGTCGGTGGATATCTCCTCGTACTCATCCCCGATCGTTTTATACATATAGCTAATGAAGAGTGATTGGTAGTCTGCCAGGAACTCAGACCGCTCAAGGATACTTTGGGCCAGTGTGTCATAGGGATTCGCCATTAGTCTTTTACCCCGAGGTGATCTATAAACTCTTGGGCAAAAGCGTCAATTGACTCGAAGGGCAGAAGGAACAGGTGCAGCCGGTTAATATCAAGCCCTTTGGACGCGTGCCGATAGAATGTGTTAATACGTGCTTGCGCAGACTGGCGGTATTTCTCTACGTAGTCATCGGCTGATGCAACATTCCGGCAAATGGCACTATCAAAGCCGATGAAACAAGGGTGACGCATCAGGGCGGATAAGTCGGTGTTGTTGTATGGATCCAGAATCCGCAGAATCTCCTGTTCGAATGGCTCCGTCATGTTCGGAAAATCCAGACATGTCTCTATCAAATCAAATTCCCCCTGGTAATCCCTGACAGTCTCTATAAGAGAGGATACCGCATCACCACAGGCATTTGAGTATTGCTGATGCAACTTCGATTCGCCCAGATAGAGCAGCAGGCCGCCATCGACGTACTGGGCGTGGACCGCATCTGCTCCTTTGACATGAATGTTACTATCATCCAGCGTGCTGATCTTGGATATGATTTTCGGGGCTTTAAGTAATAGTTCGATGAACATATATAACAACAGTTCCCCAAGCTTACCTTTTGTTGTACTCCGACTGAACTTCCGAAGTGCCTTCTTGAAGAGAGCTTCATCAGCTACCTCCTTGCCCTTTCTTAGGTATGCCTTCCGTACCTCAGAGCAGGAGATAACGAACTTCGTAAATATATGATCCTTGATATATTCCAAGAATGTAGCCGTATCGATCATGCCATTCTTGTACGGGATGTAGACTAGTCGCACCTGGACCGGATCGTCCTCATACTGAGCGGTGAACTCTAACAACTCAAGGGAGCCCTGGAAGGGATTCTCACTGATCTCGGTGGCCAGTTCAGTCATCTGCGACTCCTATGATGCTAGCAGATATTTTCGGCTTCCAATCGCTGCGTTCAACAACACTGTGCCCAAGGACAGAAAAAGCACGTACCAGTCAATCCGCATTATCGACCACCAGAACCATGTAGACAACACGTTTCTGGTGGCTAGAAGATGTGTGTGGTAACCTAGCGAACTTTGTCACCGGTGACATTGTCCGTGCGTTCTGTCGCAACCCCGACTTCTCCTTCCCCGAAGCAGTGCCATTGCCGTGCCAAACGGCTTTTGGTGACAGTCACGTGACGATCACATGAGTGATTTTTGGCATAGCAAACGTCACAGTGACGGGGTTGCTATCCCGTTGCATGCTGGCAAAGGAAGGTGCAACTCGCAACCAGGGCGAGTTGGCTTAAGTGCCTGTAATGAAGCAGCTTGTCTCTAACGGGACGGGATAGGACCCCGTCACGCGATTCAGAGACTTTGAGACGATCTTGGCACCCGGAAGGCGGTTTTTGGGCGCTACCCCGTCACATGGTTCGGCGGTATGGGGCGGTGGCGGATTCGCAAAAACCCTTTGTTTATTGGCCGAAATGCAAAAGGCCCACCGCCAAAAGACGATGGGCCTTGATCTGGATCGAGACGGGTCGCGGGGACCCGTGAGATGGAGCCGGGGGGAGTCGAACCCCCGTCCCGTGACAGTCAGCAGACGGCCTCTACACGCTTAGCTCATGTTTTGATCTTGGGACTTATCCGATCATGAGCAACCTGATAAGCCCCCAGCCTGAGTGAGGTTTAATCCGCCGGGGCTAAGGCGTCCCCTTTGGACGAGTCTACTGATTGTAGCCCGCAGCGGTCGCAGACATCCCGCTAACGGACTCGGCTACTATTAGGCAGCCATGCGCGCCGGGGCGAACCCGATGCGACCAGCGATGTTATCGTTGGCATTTAAAGTTTTGTGCGCAGTTTAACGAGGACCAACGCACACCTCGACGTGCCACCGAAAGCCTTCCCTGTCCGGTCAATACCAGTCGGCCCCAATTGTCAAAGAACCACACCATTATAGTCGGTTCGTTCCTCTGCCGCCATGAATTGTCTTATCGATCCGTAACCGGCTGCCTGCAAATGACAAACCCCCCGGGCTTGACACCCGGGGTATGCCAACAAGCATGCTTCCAAGGCCAATCAGAACAGCAACTGCATCTGTGTCCGCACCGCCATCTCGTCTTCTGTGCCGCTGATTAAGCCCAATCCACGGCTTGCCGGATTCTCGCCGAACGGATTGGCGGTGGGCAAATTTTTGTTGAGGTACACGACATCGGCGCTGAACTTAACACGATGGCCGTTGATGTAATAGTTGAAGCCCGTGGTCCACGCGTCGAACTCATCCTCACCCGCAACATCGCCGTCGATGTATTCCCAGCGAGCAAACAACTCGAGTTTGTCCGGCACAACATCCACGCCGCCCTGGATCACCAGGCCCGTCATATCTCGCTGTGCAGCCGTAGTTTCATCGGGATCGATGTTCGCACCAATATAAGCGCCGTAGAGGTTGATCCCCTGATTCTCATACGACAGGTCAACAGTCCACGAGTGGTAGTCGCTGCCGGCTCGGTCCGCATCGATCGCGCTGTTATTCCCGTCGCCTAGTTCGAAGTAATACGCGCCGCCGAGGATCACGCTTTGGCTTTCACCATCCCAACCGGTGAAGTCTTTGCCCTGCTGCAGTTCACCCGCCAGGGCGATATCGCCCCGCATCGTCAGCGCCAACTCCGCTGTATTCTCATCAAATTCGCTGAAGCCCGAGTTCGCGCCTTCGCCGAGCATCAGGTTTACATTCCAGTTGTCTTTGCCGTATATCAGCCTGATACCTTCCGCGTAGCCGATCGTGAAAAACGCGTTCGTGCAGGTCCGTTCGACCGCAAGTTGCTTGCTCGAACTGATGACTTCTTCACGCAGGAACGGCTGCTTCATCACGCCGCCTTTAATTGTCAGATTATCCGTCAGGTCATAGCCCAGTTCCCATTCCTCCATGGACGTGTTGCCTGTGCTTCTTGAATGGATGAGTTTCAACAGGTAGTTGATTTTCGGGTCAGCGGCTTGTCCCCACATCTCGACTTCGAGCCTGCGTGTCTGGAATCCGCCTTCATCTTCATCGCCGCTGCTGTTGTCCTGATTGTTGTAAACGTAGCGGAATTGAGTTTCTCCCGCGATGTATAAGGAATACGCGCCATCCGGGCTCGCCAGGAAGAAGTGGTCCCCGTCGTGGCCGGCTACTGCGCCGTCATTTAATAATGACGCGCGCGTATCCGCATCCGACAGTACTTCATGGATCAAGCCCTTCACCTCCTCCGCCCGACGCTCATTCAACCAACTGTCCTGCTCATCTGCTCGCAGTTGATTCAACTCCGATCGTAATGCATCGATCTGTGACTGCATGTCGGCCATCTGGTCCCCCAGTGCCGGAGCGACCAATCCCAAACTTGCCAACGCCAATATGGACGCCTTCCAGTTAATATGCAGCATTTGGTTAAACTCCTTTAAGCAATAAATGGATAACCGTTAGCACATGGCTAACAACACAGTGGCACCAGAAAAGGGTTCCCCGAAAACTCATCATCAGGCCATGATATCTTTTTTTTGTGATGTGAAGCACCTGCTTACACTGGTCGCTTGCAAGATGCTTTGCGGGATATGATCAACATCGATGGCCTACGCACGGACTCGAAGTCGGACCCGGCCTATTGCCCCCCCCTCCCCCCACCGATTCATGTGCGGACACGATTATCGCAGAATTAACACAAGTATTACCCCCCACCCGCCTTGGGCCTGTGATAATATGAATGCGACAATATTGAGGGGTGAATCATGGCATCAGCCAGCAAGAGCCTGGGCTCGCTCGGGGCAACCCGATATGCACGCAAACTCATCAAGTCTGCACGTCGTGCTGCCGGGCAAATTAAAACACACGATGATGATGAGTCGCTGCACCGTTTTCGGATACGTGTTCGACGGCTTCGAGCTTTCCTGAAAACATATCGCGAGCCATTAGGCGGCAAGCAACTGAAAAAACCGATCGCCAGACTCGGCAAACTTATCGATCTCACCAATACCAGCCGCGATCTGCAGGTTCAACTCATCTGGCTCGATCGGGCCTTGACCTGCCGACGCCTGAAGCCACGTTCACGCGACGCCGCACGTTGGATGACCAAACACTTTGCTACAAGCTCTAACGGCCCATCCTCGCTGAATACCAGGTACCTCAACAAGCAACTGTGCAAAACCATAAATAAACTCAATCGACAGTTAACTGGACGCCGCCCGCAAAAAAAAGATAACAAGCCCAAGCAGGCACAAATTGCTTTTGACAGGCTGGCAGGGAAGAAGATCAGACAGGTAACGGCCAAACTATCCGACTACCTTTCCAGGATTGACAACCTCGAAGCGCATGACGCCGCCCACCGCGCTCGCCTGGCCGCGAAACAACTCCGGTATATCCTTGAACCGATGCGTAAATCCGACGAACGGGCAACCGATGCGGTCAGAGAAGTTAAACGACTGCAAGACCTGTTGGGCGAACTGCGAGACAGACAAGTTCTCGAAACAGAACTGCTCCGCTGCATCGGCCATCAAGCGAATGCCTGGTCGAATGAGCTGAAAGAGGTCGGGGAACACGCAGGTAATATCAACAGCGGCTACGAAGAGCGTTGCATGGGTTTACGAGACCTTGTCGAGGAATTACGCCACCAGCAAGCCATACTCTACCGCCGACTCGAGCGAAACTGGTTAAAAGATCAGGGCCGAGCCGGCATGCAAAACACGCTCGCTGTGGCCGAAACGCTTTGCTATGCGAAGAAGTAAGTTGCCGCCCTTCGGCGAGTGTGGATACAATCAGTCCCCGCACGCTTACCCATGCTTTCCGGAGACTTATCATGAAGTGTCGCTTGGCCTTGTTTACTTTGTTATTGATGTGCATCGTTATCACTTTCAGTTGTGCTTCTAAACAAACGCCGAAGAAGCCCGATGCTGTATCGCCCGCACTGCAGCGATTGGAACTTGCGGGTTGTGATAACGCCATCCGTCTGACGCCGAAGATCATCAGTGGCAGTCAGCCGCACGGCGACGCAGCGTTCAAGGCACTTGCTTCTCAAGGCGTTAAGACCATCATCAGCGTCGACGGCGCCAAGCCCGAACTCGAACTCGCTGACAAATATGGCATGCGTTACGTGCATCTGCCTTTCGGATATGACGGCGTTCCCGAGCACCGCGCCTTGGAAGTTACCCGAGCGGTGCGCGACTTACCCGGGCCGATTTATATCCATTGTCATCATGGCGTACACCGCGGCCCCGCCGCAGCCGCCATTGCTTGCGTCGCCGTTGAAGGATGGAGCAACGAAGAAGCGATCGCCTTTATGAAAGAGGCCGGCACCTCGTCAAAGTATGCCGGGCTCTACGGCAGCGTCAGCGTGATGCGACATCCATCACAAGCTGAAGTTGACGCGGCTGACAACAGTTTCCCAGAGATCGCTCAACTGCCCGGCTTCGTCACCGCCATGGCAGACATCGACCGCCGCTGGGATCACTTCAAACAAATCCGAGCCGCCGACTGGGCTGTCCCGCCGGACCATCCTGACATCGACCCTCCGCACGAGGCACTGCTGCTGCATGAATTGTTTGTCGAATTGAACCGTACACAGGAAGTGCAAGATAAACCCCAAGACTTCCGCAACTGGATGCACGACGCCCAACAAGCCACCGACCAACTCGAACAAGCATTGCGTACGGATGCTTCGGCCTCCGCTGAAATGGCATTCACCCAAGTCGGCACGACATGTAAATCCTGCCACGCCAAATACCGCAATAACTCGCATTAATCTTCGTATCAATCCTAATCCCCTTCGGCGTGGTCGCTTCAGCGATCCACGCTTCCCTTCCCCCACCCAAACACCCAATCCATCCGCTACAATCTACCCATGAACAGGCCCAGACAGTCCGACGGTTTAGTGCACGGCGTCATCGTCGGATGCCCGCGTACAACCCAGGACGGCCAAACCGAATGGCTGCTCATCCGTCGCAGTGACAGAGTCGCCTCGCCCGGCCAGGTCTGTTTCCCCGGCGGGGCTGTCGAGCCCGGTGAAGATAAAACCCTCGCCGCCGCTCGCGAAATGAAGGAAGAACTCGGTATCGACGTCTCGCTCACCGGCCCCGTCTGGGACCACACCTTCGACGACCGCCCGCTGATCCTCTGGGGATTTATGGCCGATCAGGTCGACGCAACACTCACGCCCGATCCCTACGAAGTCGCCGATGTGCTTTGGCTCACCCGGGATCAGGTCCACGAACACCCCGATGCCATGCCCATGACCGAAAGCTTCGTGGACGCCCTCGAAAATGCCGCCAAACAAGCCGGCCTCTAGCGTGTATTGAATCCCAGTGAAAAGAAAGTGTAATGTTGGGGGCCACGCCCTGACGACACCTTACTAAATGCGCATTGCCAGAGCACCCCTATGTCCTCAGGTGCCAAGTGTTTTGCCGTATTGATGGATTGTGATTGCTCGAAATACTCAACCACAGCCCGGGAAATTATTATCCCGTAGCACCAGTGCCCCCCGCACGATCGGGTCTGCCACCTCTTGCCACCCCCTGCTCCCCCGGCCATCCCCTGCCTCCCCGGGGCCACCCCTTGAAACAAATCAACCCGGCCTCCCCTTAAGTCTGAAGGGCTCGCCGCAAGACATCTAATATAACTTATATTAGATGTCTTTATGAAGCTCGAAGAGCTCCGGGCCGCATTGCTCGGCGCAGGTCTCCCGGCCCCGCCGTTCAATAGACCGAGGGCCTCCCCCGATTTAAGACAAGTGGTCAAAAAGCCGGCGGAGTAAGCAGTTTCTCACTTGGTCAGGGACATCTAATATAAGTTATATTAGATGTCTTGACGCCTGCTACAGAATGTTTCGCCGCTTGGGTTGCAGAATTTTCGATTCATCCCCGTAGCCAGTGACTAGCCGATAGCCAGTACTTGGCCGCAGATGAACACGGATCCGAAAAGAATATGTCTGAACACGTCAGCTATAGATGCTACTTACTCGTTTCTTGAACCGCGACGAATCGGATGCCCCCGAGCTTCTCTAGCTTTGCATCCGTGTTTATCTGTGGCTAATCGCCTTCTTGATTACGCTGCCACAGCGTGGGTCGAATTCATTCTTTACTCAAAACTCGGCAAGCTTTTAAGCTGTTCGATCAACGTCTCGCTTGCCCCCGGCACCTCCACAAACTGTGTCACATCCTTCGTGAATTGCTCGTTGACCTTGTTAATCTTCACGCGGTATTTACTCATCGTCTCGGCCTGCTGCTTTTCGTCGATCGCTTGCATCTTCGGAACAAGCTTGCGCATGTCCTCCACGATCAACAGCACCTCAGCATTCACTGATTCTGCTTCGGACTCGCTATGAACACGCGACAGCACGGTCCCGATCTTTTCGACGTTCGCCAGATACGATTCCATAAGCTGATCGGATTCGGTCTTCGCGACCGGGTGTTCACGATCGCCGCCGCAACCCGCCAGCAGCACGAGGATCACCACGACGATCGCAGCTTGAATGGCCTGATACATTTGCACGCTCCTTGAATCCCCACCGGCATTCGATAATCCTATCTATCAGATCGACCAATACCACAGCCCCCAATGAAAAACCCCGGACACAAGGTCCGGGGCTCGTAAGTCTTTGATTGTCGGTTAACTGACTCAGGCCAGCAGGCTCTTACCGACGCTGTGCAGGTCTTCGCAAGCTTCCTTGACGCGATCGCACATAGCCTGTTCGCCAACTTTCATCCACGCACGCGGGTCGTAGACTTTCTTGTTGCCGACTTCGCCGTCGATCTTCAGGCAGCCGTCGTAGTTCTTCATCATGTAGTCGATGACACCACGGGTGAACGCGTACTGCGTATCGGTGTCGACGTTCATCTTGACCACGCCGTAGCCGAGGGTTTCTTCGATCTTGCTCTTTTCCGAGCCCGAGCCGCCGTGGAACACGAGCCAGAACTTGGCATCGGGGCCGAATTCCTTCTTGATCGCGTCCTGGCCTTGCTTGAGGATTTCAGGCTTCAGCTTCACAACACCGGGCTTGTACGCGCCGTGGACGTTGCCGAAAGTCGCGGCAAACATGTACTTCGCGTCCTTCACTTCACCGAGCCGACGATACACTTCCACCATGTCAGCGGGCGTGGTGTACAGCTTCTCGTCCGGGGTGTCTTCGCTGCCCGCGGCGCCATCTTCTTCACCGCCGACGACGCCGGCTTCGACTTCAAGGATCTGGCCGATCTTGCTCATCCGCTCGAGCAGCGGGACCGCCACGTCCATGTTTTCCTTCAGCGGGGAGGCGGAGCCGTCCATCATGTGGCTTGAGAACAGCGGTAGTTTGCCTTCCTTGACGCGCTTTTCGGATTCTTCGATCAGCGGGATCAGGTAGCTGTCGACCTTGTCCGGCTGGCAGTGGTCGGTGTGTAGCGCCACATACACGTTGTACTTCTCAGCGGCACGGTGGATGTGCTCGGCGATGCTGATCGAACCGAGGACCATGTCCTTGAGGCCCTGGCCGGAAGCAAACGCGCCGCCGCCGGTCGACACCTGGATCATGCCGTCGGACTTGCACTCGGCAAAAGCCTTCAGCGCCGCGTTGGCGGTGACTTCGCTGGTCACGTTAATAGCAGGAAATGCAAACTTCTTATCGTAAGCATTGTCCAGCATCTTGCAGTAGGTCTTGTAATCAGGTACCGGCATGGATCGCCTCTTTCTAAACGGTTCGTGTTGGTTTGGGGAACTATGGATTGCCGACCCGCGCGGCCGGCGCGGCCCGGGGACGAACCCCGAGCGGGCCAACAGTATAACGCTCCCCGATCCATCGGCCAAACCGGTCTGATGATGGTGAGGTGGGGATTGGGGGTTGGGGATTAAGGATTTGGGAAGAACAAACGCTGAAGTATGAGGTATGAGTTTCCGCATCCCTCAGCGCTCAAACCTCAACACTCCCTCTTCTCCAATCCCCAATCCCCCCACCAAGCACTAGCCACCAGCCATCCTTTACGCTACAAATTCCCTCCATGCCAACACCCTCCCTACCTCGCTGCGTCACCTTCCCCAAAGGTTTCCGTGCCGCCGGCACCACCTGTGGCATCAAGCCGTCAGGCAAGCCGGATATGGCCTTGATCGTCGCTGAAAAACCATGCACCGCCGCCGCGGTTTTCACGAAAAACCGCCTGCCCGGCGCGCCCATCATGGTCGGCAAAAAACACCTGCGAAATGGCATAGCACAGGCCTTCGTCGTCAACGCCGGCGTCGCCAATGACGCGACCGGCCAGGAAGGCATCGATAACGCAACCACCACCTGTAAACTTGTTTCACAGCAGCTTGCAGGCATCGGTATCGACCTGCCCTACCGCGACATCATCCCAAGCTCCACCGGCGTCATCGGCCCGCAACTGCCGATGGATAAGATCGCCAAAGGCGTCGATCAGCTCGTCGCAGGCCTTTCCTCAGGCAAGCAGGCGGATGCCGACGCCGCACGTGGCATCATGACCACCGATCTTGTCCCCAAGGCTGCAAGCACATCTTTCAAACTCGCTGACAAAACCGTCCGCATCGGTGGGATCGCTAAAGGCTCCGGCATGATCGCCCCCAACCTCGCGACCATGCTCGTATTCATCACCACCGATGCCGCGATCGACTCCGCCGCACTTGCCCAATCATTGCGCACCGCTGCCGTGGCTAGCTTTAACCGCATCAGCGTCGACCAGCACACCAGCCCCAGCGACACCGTCGCCATCCTCGCCTCCGGCCTCGCTGAAAACAGCCCGATCAATAAACCCGCCGGCAAGGCCTACGACGCATTCACCGAGCAACTTACAAAACTCTGTAAAGACCTTGCTTTTCAGATCGTTAAGGATGGCGAGGGTGCGACCCGCATCTTCCACGTCCATGTCCAGGAAGCACGCAGCGAAGCCGAGGCCGACCGTGTCGCCAAGGCGGTCGTCAACTCCCCGCTGGTCAAGACCGCCGTGCACGGCTGCGACCCGAACTGGGGCCGAATCGTCACCGCCGCCGGCTACTCCGGCGTCCCCATCGCTCCCAATAGACTCTCTCTGATGATCGGAAAACCCGGAAAACAAGCCGTTACCGTTTTCGATCAAGGCGTCCCCCGCGTCCTCACCCCGGCCCAATCCAAGCGTCTGGACACGGCAATGAAACAGAAAGAAGTTCACTTTACTTTAACCCTCGGCCGAGGCGCTGCCGCCGTCACCTGGCTGGGCTGCGACCTAAGCCGAGAATACATCGCCATTAACGCGGATTACACGACGTGAGTTCGGGTCTCGGGTATCGGAAGAATCGCAGTTTTGAACTGGGTCATTGCCCGCCATTGCCGTTTTTCCGATACCCGAATCCCGAAACCCGAATCCCGACATTGCCCTTTGACAGCAAACCTGCGTCCTGTTACAACTTACAGTGCCTAAAAAGCGAACAACCGTGCATAGTAGTAAACGTGAATTGACCCAGTGGGGACCACCCAATACTCAGTTCAGGGAGTAGTAACATGAACTTGACACCGACCCGCCTTCAGGCCGTAGCGATCGCCGCAAGTTTGTCCGTAACCGGAGCCTTCACCGCCCCCGCTGTGGCCGGGACGATGTTGAATGAAAACTATTACAACATGCATCAGAACATCGCGTCGAGTCCGGATTACGACTGCGTTGCCAAGCTGAGTATCCAGACCGGTGCCGGGACTCTCGATTACAATGTTGCGTCGGGCGTAGTCATCGGCGGTCGGTTTCTTGTTACCACGGCTCATAACGTAGATTCCGCCCGCAACATCGAAGTGGAAGTTAGGGGTAGAACCTACCAGGCCAGTCGCTGGGTTGTTCACCGCGGCGCCTATAACTGGGACTATACCAATGTAAATAGAAACCGCAAAGATGAAGAGTACATGCCCTTCCCAACGATGGTTGGCTATGGTTATGAGGAAGGCCACGACATCGCCATCATCGAACTGGAAACCAGGATTGCCGGCGCTAAGAAAATCAAGGCCAAGCTTCTGAAAAATGCCGCCAGGGCAACCGGTGAGGTAGGCACCATTGTAGGCTACGGTGAAGCAGGCAATGCGGATGGAACAGCCACCGGAGGTAGCAGCTTTGCTGGTGTCAAACTCGGCGGCTATAACACGATCGAGACTTCGGGTGTCAGCATGGGTAACATGCTAGTTACCGACTATGATGCAGCGCCTAATCTGCTTAGCGGTCTCGCCGAAATTCCCACCAGCATTTACAACCCTTTCACGGGTGAATACAATATCGATGAAGACGATATCCCGATCAGCGGGGAGTACCAACCCGGCATCGGTGACAGCGGGGGTGGTCTCTTCACTTCGGGTAAAACCCTGGCCGGCATCGCCTCCTGGACCAGCCGAACAGGCTCCGGTTACTTCAGCAAGGTCTACTACACCTCGATCGCCCAGCACTATGGCTGGATTTCTGCAAATATCAAAGCCCTCAATGGTCGTGGTGACTTCCGTGGTAACCTGGATTTGTGGACTCAGGTAGACATAGAGATACCCGATCCGGCAGATCCAGCTAATAACATCACAGTCCCCCGCTTCATCCATGTCAGCGATTACGGATTTACAAGTGACACATCTTTGCTTGGTTGGGGCCCGTTGGGCACCGATGGCGACATTGGTTACCCGGGCTACGCTGAGGGATTAGGTGCTACCTACGGCTGGGACTATACCGACCCATACCTGAGCCAAACCGCCCTCCCCGAACCCACCAGCCTCGCGCTGCTGAGCCTCGGTGGCCTCGCCATGCTCCGGCGCGGCAAGCACTAAAACCGAATAACACAACCCAAAAACAAAACAACCGGCCGCACTCCCCACGCGGCCGGTTGTTTTTTTGCAAGTTTAAATCCCGCCGGAAAACATCACAGATATGATCATTCCGATACCCGATACCCGATACCCGATACCCGATACCCGATACCCGATACTACCGCTTCCTCAAAATCATCAAGCAACCCAGTCCCATCAGTGCCATGCTTGCCGGCTCGGGGATCACGGCGTTGAAGGCCATCGTGTCCTTACTGATCGTGGCGCTGCCGTTTTCACCGGCGCCGGCGATCAGGTTGTTGTCCAGAGCAACGATGATCTGTGTGGTCTGGATACCAAGTGCTTGTAAGTCGATCAGTGCGACGCCTGCCCATGTGCCATCGGATTCGTTTTCGACCGGGAACGAAGTCTCGGGGAACAGAGACATCTGGATCGGGTCTGCCAGGATGACGAATTCGCCTGCCACGTCGTCGTAGTACTGGATCGTAAGTGTGCCTGCTGCACTGACGCTGCCGTCACCGACGACGCTGTACGTGCCTGATTCGCTGAGGATCACGGTCTGGATGTACTCGCCGGGATCGGATTCAAACGTGAACTCAAGTGCGCCGTGCGTGACATCGGAGCTGTTGTTGCTGGCTGTGGCGTTGTAGTTGGTCATCTCGAACAACAGCAGGTTGTTCGGCATGATAGTTGGCGAGCCGAACAGCGGCACCGCGTCCGTGATCGAAGTCTCGGTGATATCGGAGTACACGCCACCATCGGTTACGAACGGCCCCGGATGGGTGTAGCTCGCCGCCTGTGTGCTTGCCGCACTGACAAGGCATCCGGCCAGAACTGCTGTTGCGATCTTCCAAGTCTGCATGATATTGCTCCGCCTCTTGTTTCTCCTCACCGCCCCGCCGTCGGTTTGGCACACGCCGTGGCCGACTATTGCTGGACTAATCCCTTGGGCTTTACAGCCGAAGGTGTGTGAAGTCTGCCCCGACCCCGGGTGGCGTCCAGCAAATAGGCGGATATTGGGCCAAGTAGCGTGAAGCTAATCGTTACAAACGGACCCGCTCAATGACAGCGGGCGAGCCGGGCACGTTGTAAGCATAGATGAGGCCAACGCATAATCGCCATCCAGCGTATCTGCATACGTATCGCACCTGTTATTCGCGACAGGTCCCGGCTCACGTTAGACTTACCACTGTCAGCGTCGGCCCTGTAGCCCAACGGCAGAGGCACGCGACTTAAAATCGCGACAGTGTGGGTTCGAATCCCACCAGGGCCATTCTAATTCTGTTCGTGCCGGCAATTCACGGAGGAAAATCGCATGTCACAGACTCTGCTCGAAGCGATCAAGCAATGCCCCCTGCTCGGTGACGGTGCGATGGGAACCCAGCTCATGGCTGCGGGCCTGGCCCAGGGACAGTGTGGCGAACAGTGGAACCTGACCGATCCGGACAAGGTCCTCCAGATACAGAAACGCTACGTCGAATCCGGCTCCGATTGCATCATCAGCAATACCTTCGGCGGCTGCCGGATCACACTTGCCGGCCACAGCCTTGGTGATAAAGCCCCCGAGGTCAACAAGGCCGCGGTCGAAATCGCACGTAAGGCCATCGGTGACACCGGCGGCTTCGTCATCGGCGACATCGGCCCGTTCGGCGGATTCATGGAGCCCTACGGCGACGTCGCGGAAGAAGACGTCCGTGTTGCCTTCAACGAGCAGGCCAAAGCTCTCGTCGAAGCCGGCGCCGATGCGGTTATCGTTGAGACGCAGACCTCGCTGGAAGAGCTGGCCATCGGTATCGAAGCCGCACGCAGCGCCGGTGCGCCCTGCGTGATAGGTTCGATGGCGTATGACGTTGCGCCCGATGGCGGGTCGCTGCGCACGATGATGGGCGTCGACCCCGAGTCGGCCGCGAAGTTCATGGCTGAAAAAGGCGTCGATATCGTCGCTTTGAACTGCGGTAGCGGCATGGATATGCCCAACGCATTGAAGGTTGCACAGGCCTACCGCAAGGTCACGGACCTGCCCATCATGGCCCAGCCCAACGCCGGCCAGCCCAAGCTCGAGGGCACGAAAGTCGTCTACGACCAGACGCCGCAGCAGATGGTCGCGGGCGTCGTTCCCCTGCTCGATGCCGGCGTCAGCATCATCGGCGCCTGCTGCGGCAGCACCCCCGAGCACATCCGCGCCTTCCGCGAGGCGATCGATGCCTGGCTCAAAGCCTGAGCAAGCGTCTAAGCCCTTTTGAAGGCAACATACGGCTATCCTGTTAGGGTTGTTACCTGCTTATCTTGCCCAACTTAACGCGCCCGGATGGTCATGCGAAATTATTTTTTTTACCATCCCCAATCCATTCATACACTTATACGTTTTGTCGAGTTTTCGGGCCTTCTGGCGCGATTTTAGGGCGTGCATTTCGGACCTGCCGGGGTATACTTGTCTCAACGTAATAGGAGGGGACTTCTTACCTGAACGCTCTTTAGCGTGGAGTGAAGGAGAAGTCCTGATGGGCAGTATCTTTAGCGGCACGCGTTCGCGCAACAGGCGCGCTCGCGTTTTTTTGTCGACCACCGCATCGACACTTTTGACAACCGGACTCCTTGGCACCGCTTCCGCTAATGCGGACGTCTATAGCTACCACTGGGATCGGCCTGACGGCTTTGACGGCACCGTCGGCCCGACCTACGTCAGCGATGAGGCGGGGACCGTTCTCAGCGTCACCGCAGAGTTCGACACCGACACCAACCAGTTGACATTCCTCGCTTCGTTTGAAGCCGAGGCAGGCACAGGACAGTTGCCGGTAGGCTTCTTCCTGGTCGTCAACGACGGACCCGATCCAAAGGGCATCGACAGCGAGTACGCCGTCCTCTACTTCGATGCCACGTCGGACTCCAGCCCCATCCTCACCGCCTACGCCTACAACGGCGAAAACGGTGCGGACTCGTTCTTCGATGGGCAACTCGCCGTCGGCAATCAGACGCCGGACCCGATCATCTCATCGATCAACGATTCAAGCTGGGTCATTTCTGCCTCGAGCGTGGATAACAGCGACACGCGTGTCCTGTCCTTCACGATCGATGTCTCACCGCTGGTCGATCACAACCCCATGTATGGCGACGATGCCAATTGGTTCGGCATGGGCTTCGAAGAGACCATCGGTGTCTGGCTGCACACTTACTCGCTTCTGAATCCGGAATACGGCACGGACGGTTTCTTCCTGCCCGATCCTTCCGGTGACAGCTTCCTGTCATGGAACGATTACGCCGACCTCGGCGAACAGTTCCACGGCTGGTTCGACGCCAGTAACGAGCAGACTGAAACCCCGGTCATCCCGGAACCGGCAACGCTGACGCTGATCGGCACCGGGCTGGCATGCCTGCTGGGCCGACGCCGTTGATTAGTACACGCCCGCCGGCTGGGAGGGTCCGTGCGGGTTGTGACAACCCCCGATCGTTTTGTACCGATCGGTGTCGTTTATAGAGGTTCGTCAGGTTTCGTTCACCTGACGCAACCGTTACGTACTCCCGGTGCGATGCACAAGCGCCGGGAGTTTTTCATGCGCCGAATTGGCCTGAAATCACCCCAATAAAAAAACGCGATCCGTGATGGACCGCGTCGTGGTTCCGGTAGCCCGATTATCATCAAGCCGTTGTAAGTGGAGCTGAGGAGGCTCGAACTCCTGACCTCTTGTATGCCATACAAGCGCTCTCCCAACTGAGCTACAGCCCCAAATTGTCTGCCCCGAGCCCGGAAGTATAAACCCCTCAAACGTCTACGGCAAGCGGCCCATACGCCACCCCCCCATACATCGGCACGCTGGCCCCAACCTCCACAGAATCATACCCGCTTCCCTGCTCACCGCCTCCCCAAAACCCGCCGCAACAACCAATTAGCCATTAACGATCAGCGATGAACGATTCATCAATCAACCCGCCCCTTCGCTACACTCCGGACCGGCGTTGCCCCCTGCCTTAATTTCCTGCTTTCCAGCTTTCCAGATTTCCAGTTTTTCCCCTCCCCCCACCCCGAATTCCCCATCTCGCAATCATTTGTTATCATTAATCGCTTCGGAGAATATTCATGGAGATGCGAATTGTCGCTACAAGAGAAGCTGTACGACTTTTACCTGCTTGACCAACAGGTGCGTGGCTTGCGGACCCGGCTGGACGCGGCGACGCGTCGGCTGAAGCTGCAGAGCACCAAGCTCGACCAACTCACCCAACAACACAACGAATTACACGATCAGCACAAGCACGCCATGGCCGAGGTCTCCACCCTCGAACACCAGGCCGGCGATGCCAATGGCCGTGTAAACAAGCTCCGGGAACAGATGAACAGCGTGCGGAGCAACAAGGAATACTCCGCCATGCTCGTCGAGGTGAATTCCCTCAAGGTCGAGCAATCGAAGCTGGAAGATAAGGCCCTGGAAAAAATGTCCGCGGTCGACGATCTGAAGCAGCGTGTCGCGGAAGTGCAGGCCCAGGTCGAGAACCAAGCCAAACTCGTGAAGTCCGCCGAAGGCGAAGTCCAAAGCGCTAAGGAAGAGGTTGGTGAATCACTGGCCGACGCCACCGCCAAGCGTAACGCCGCCGCCGCCGAACTTCCCGCCGACATCATCTCCGTCTTTGAACGCCTCGCCGATCACTACGATGGCGAAGCCATGGGCGAGATCGAAGAACAGGACCGACGTCGTCGTGAATACACCTGCGGCGGCTGCTACATGGAACTGCCTATCGAGCGCGTCAACGCCCTGATGATGAAGCCCGATGAGCTGGTCACCTGCCCAAGCTGCAACCGATTCCTCTTCATCAAGCAGGAACTCAAAGCCGAAATCGGCGCGAAGTAAATCCCGGTTCTAAGCCTCTTTCCGGTCCCTTCTCCCCTCGGGAGAAGGCTAGTATGAGGGCCGGATTCCTTGCGTTAGCAATAACAACAAGCCCACCCAGATACCAACCTCCGGGACCACTCAACCGTGAACCTCATCATCCACTTCGACGGCGGCTCACGCGGCAATCCTGGCCCCGCCTCCGCAGGCATCGTCATCCGTAATGCGGACTCTGACAAAACCGTCTACGAAGCCGGCCACTTCTTAGGCAAGTGCACCAACAACGTCGCCGAATACCAGGGCCTCATTCGTTCGCTCGAACAAGCCAAAACCCTCGGCGGCGAAAAACTCGACATCCACAGCGACTCCGAACTACTCGTCCGCCAGATCACCGGCCAATACCGCGTCAAATCTCCCGATCTCAAACCCCTCTACGAGCAGGCCAAAAAACTGCTCGCAGACTTCAACGACTGGAAGATCCAGCACGTCTACCGAGACAAAAACCAACGCGCCGACGAACTGGCCAACCTCGCCATGGACCACAAATCCGACGTCACCGTCGACACCCCCCAAAGCTCCACCCCTCAAGCCTCACCCCTCAAGCCTCAAACCTCCACAACAACCCCCTGCTGGACCGCCAAACTCTCCGGCCCCAACCGCAAATGCCTCGCAGGCTGCTCCACCAACAACGAATACACCTTCGGCCCAACCACCCCCGAAGGCTTCTGCGTCCACGCCGCTGCCGCTATGCTCAACGACGGCCCACTCCAATGGGATAAAAAGAAAATCACCGGCAAAACCCGCTGCAAAGCCTGCAACCTCACCATCCAGATGCACATCCTCTTCCGCAAATAATCCCCCTCGCTCCCCCCCAGGCAAGCGTGCTTCAGCACACGGTCCCAAATTATCCAACATCCTCCCCCCGCCCCCACAACCCCTACCACCGCTACACCCCCCACATCCGCCTGCTTTTAGGCCCAAACCTCTTGCCTGACATGATTTGACTGTTCCGCGCGTCGCTTTTAACCGACCCAAAGATTACAATACCTTGTACTGATCAGGGACTGCCCTCTGGAAGGACCCACACATGTTGATTCGTAAGCCACAGGACGTAGATGCTCGCGTGATGGATATGCCCGGTGCCGAAGGTGTCACCATGCGGCTGATGGTTGGCCGCGATGATGGCGCCCCCAACTTCGCCATGCGCCTCTTCGAGGTACAACCCGGCGGATGCACCCCCCGCCATAGCCACAACTACGAGCACGAGGTCATGATCCTCCAGGGCCAGGCCATGGTTGGCAAGGACAACGATCAGGGGAACGACGAACCCGCCAAAGCGGGTGATGTGCTTTTCATCCCGGCAAACGAGACACACCAGTTCCGCAACACCGGCGACGAAGTGCTTAAGTTCATGTGCTTCGTCCCCACCGAGTTTGATTGCGGCGGGACCGTCTCCCCCACGCCGGGATCGTTTTAAGCTTCGCATCACCATGAGCGGGACTTCGTCAAACCTTAGCCATAGACGGTTGCAGCACGTACACCGATGAGGACCGAACCATGAGCCAGGAAGAACAAGCCAGCAGCAAGAGCCCGTCATTCTTCGCAACACCCGACGGTATGTTCGCCGCGGCTGCGTTGCTGATGGTCGCTTCTGCCGTCGTTGCACTTGCCGCCAGCATCGCGCTTTCGCAGGTTACTTTTGAACAGCATGTCGCAGAGTTGGTGATCTCGTACATCGCCTACCTGTGCAGCGTGATCCTCGGTATGGCCAGCGTCTACTGCCTCATCGCCGGCGGCGTCCGTTGCGGCGTCTACGGCCGGGCGAGCCGTGGCGTACCTACGCGCGTTGAATCTGGCGACCAAGGCGAGTTGATGGCTCAACTCCAGATCATCGCCGACCGCATGCTGCTCAGCGATACCGCAAAGCGCATCGCCTACCGCAATGAAGACGTCAACGCCCTGCGTGAAGCGATCCGTGAAGACATCGTCAAGAAGGACTTCGACGCCGCGCTCGTTCTGGTCCAGGAAATGAGCCAGACCTTCGGCTACCGCGAAGAGGCCGAGGAATTCCGCGAACAGATCGCTACCGCACGCAGCAGCGAAATCGACGCCCGTATCACCGTCCTGCTGCAGCGCCTCGACCAGATCATCGCCGCACACGACTACAAGCAGGCGATGACCGACGCACTGAAAATCAAACGAATTTATCCTGATAATACGCGCGTCCAGGAACTGGACAAGGTCGTCGCCCAGGCTCAGGAAGATTACAAGCATCAACTCGAACGCGACTTCCTCGCCGCCGCCCAGAAGGACGACGTCGAAGGCGCGATCGAACTGCTCAAGCAACTGGACGGCTACCTCTCCGAGCGTGAGGCCGAACCCTTCCGTGAAATCGCCCGCGGCGTGATCGGCAAGAAACGCGATAACCTCGGCGTCCAGTACAAGATGGCCGTCCAGGACAAGGAATGGGTCAAGGCCATCCGCGTCGGCGAGCAGATCATCCGCGAGTTCCCCAACACCCGCATGGCCCAGGAAGCCCGCGACTACATGGACGGCCTACGCGAACGCGCCGCCGGCCAACAAGCCGCCCAGAGCGTCTAACTTCCTCCACATCTTAAAACCTCATGGCGAGCGTGCTTCAGCACGCGGTCCTTGCCTATCCCGGATTCCCCCAAGGCGAGCGTGCTTCAGCACGCGGGCATTCGATACCCCCTTCGTACATTCGTGCATTCGTCATTCCTGACGCTATACTCCCCCCATGCCAACTATCCACGACGCTGTATTGATCCCCGGTGACGGTATCGGGCTCGAAGTCTCTGCCGCTGTGCAGAAGGTCCTCGAAGCCGCCAAAGCCCCCGTCCGCTTCCACGAACACCACGCGGGCCTCATCGCCCTCGAAGATGGCAACGAAGTCCTGCCTCAATCGACGATCGACGCCATCCGCGAGCATCACGTCGCGCTGAAGGGCCCATGCACCACGCCCGTCGGCAAGGGATTCACCTCCGTCAACGTCCAGCTCCGCAAACGCCTGGACCTCTTCGCCGCCATCCGCCCCGTGCGCAGCCTCCCCGGCGTGCCCACACGCTTCGAAGATGTCGACCTCGTCATCTTCCGCGAGAACACCGAGGGCCTCTACTCCGGCGTCGAAAACATGATCACCCCCGGCGTTGTCACCAGCCTCAAGGTTGCTACGACCAAAGCCTGTGAACGCATCGCCCGCCGCGCCTTTGTCTACGCCAAACGCCGCGGCCGCGAGAAGATCACTGTCTTCCATAAGGCCAACATCATGAAGATGTCCGACGGCCTGTTCCTCGACTGCGTGCAGAAGGTCCACGATGAGGAATTCCCAAACATCCCCTACGACGCACGCATCATTGACGCCGGCTGCATGAAACTCGTCCAGGACCCGACACAGTTCGACATCCTGCTGATGGAAAACTTCTACGGCGACGTTGTCTCCGACCTCGCCGCAGGCCTCGTCGGCGGCCTCGGTGTCGTGCCCGGCTCCAACATCGGTGATGAAGATGCCGTCTTTGAAGCAGTCCACGGCAGCGCCCCGGACATCGCCGGCCAAAACATCGCCAACCCGCTCGCCCTGCTCATGTCCGCCGTGATGATGCTCAATCACCTCGCCGAGACCAAGAAGGACGACGCCTGCAAACAGTCCGCCGAAGCCATCAAAGCCGCCTATGACAAGGCACTCGAAGACCAACAAAAAACCCGCGACCTCGGCGGCACCCTCGGCACCGACCAGTTCGCCGACGCCGTCATCGAACGCATCGGTTGATCCCCCATTAGCCCCGGTCTTGCCCGGGGTAATCGATCCGATCTCCATTCATCAACCAACGCGCCGCCATCACCGCCCGGCGTGCATAGTTGTATGATGTCTGTCAATGTTGGTCTGCGCCGAAAAGTAGACTCGAAAACGACAAATCCCCTCATGGCGATCACCATACGTCCCCCACAACCCGATGACGAAACACCATTCATCGAAGCTGTAAAACGCAGTCACGACGTTTTGCATCCATGGATATCCGCACCGCAAACGCACGACGAATTTGCTGCATACCTCGTTAAATACCAAAGCGAAAGCAACATCAGCTACCTGGCCGTCAACGAAGACGATCAACTCGTCGGCTGCATCAATATCAACGAGATTGTCCGCGGACGATTCTGCTCCGCATTTCTTGGCTATTACGGCTTCGTCCCCTTCGTCGGCAAAGGCCTGATAAAACAAGCGATGGCCCTGGTCATCACCCAAGCCTTCGACACGCACGACCTGCACCGACTCGAAGCCAACATCCAGCCGGACAATCGCCCCTCAATCAGACTCGTGCAATCCCTAGGCTTCCGCCACGAAGGCTACTCACCACGCTATCTCTTCATCGAAAACCAATGGCGAGACCACGAACGCTACGCCCTCACCACCGAAGATTGGGATACACACACAAAAACCTGACACGTTAGGCGCACTTGTCTAACCGTTTAGCCCCGGCGGCCAAACCGGGGGCTCCCACCGCCATCTCACCCCATCAGCTTCTTCAACACCTCCCTGACAAGCACTCACTCACCCCCCGACTCTGTACCTGTTTGCCCCTTACGTTCTTCGATCAATCCTTCGACCTCTTGCAGATTTTCACAAACAACTTGGATGTAGTGATCCGCTCCTGCTTTAGTAAACACATCGAGTGCTTCACGATATGCCGCCACGGCCTGCTCTAGCCGCTCCGTTCCGCTCTCGCGCTCACCCAGATTCCGTAACGCGTTGCCGAGGTTGTTCTGGGTCATCGCCCAGTCCAGCGGTACCCGCTCGCGGGTGCGTTCTTTGAGTGCTTCACGATATGCCGCCACGGCCTGCTCCAGCCGCGCCGTTCCGCTCTCACGCTGGCCCAGATTCCGTAGCGCGTTGCCGAGGTTGTTCTGGGTCATCGCCCAACCGAACGGTACCCGTTCGCGGGTGTATTCTTTGAGCGCATCGTGGAACGCCGTTACCGCCTCCTGCAGCCGCGCAGTTTCACTTTCACGCTCGCCAAGATTCCGTAGCGCGTTGCCGAAGTTGTTCTGTGTCGCGGCCCAATCGAGCGGCACCCGCTCGCGGGTGCGTTCTTTGAGTGCTTCACGATATGCCGCCACGGCCTGCTCTAGCCGCTCCGTTCCGCTCTCGCGCTCACCCAGATTCCGTAGCGCGTTGCCGAGGTTGTTCTGGGTCATCGCCCAGTCCAGCGGTACCCGCTCGCGGGTGCGTTCTTTGAGTGCTTCACGATATGCCGCCACGGCCTGCTCTAGCCGCTCCGTTCCGCTCTCGCGCTCACCCAGATTCCGTAACGCGTTGCCGAGGTTGTTCTGGGTCATCGCCCAGTCCAGCGGTACCCGCTCGCGGGTGCGTTCTTTGAGTGCTTCACGATATGCCGCCACGGCCTCTTCCAGCCGCGCCGTTCCGCTCTCTCGCTGGCCAAGAATCGATAACGAGTTGCCTAGGTTGCTTTGGGTCGCCGCCCAATCGAGCGGTACCCGCTCGCGTGTACGTTCTTTGAGAGCCTCGCGATACGCCGCCACGGACTCCTGCAGCCGCGCCGTTCCGCTCTCTCGCTGACCAAGACTCGATAACGCGTTGCCGAGGTTGTTCTGTGTCGATGCCCAATCGAGCGGTACCCGTTCGCGGGTGCGTTCTTTGAGGGCATCGCGGAACGCCTCCACGGCCTCCTCCAGCCGCTCTGTTCCGCTCTCACGCTCGCCAAGACTCCGTAACACGTTGCCAAGGTTGTTCTGAGTCATCGCCCAACCGAGCGGCACACGCTCGCGAGTGTATTCCTTGAGCGCCTCCCGGTATGCTGTTACCGCATCTTCCAGTCGCGCCGTACCGCTTTCTCGCTCGCCAAGATTCGTTAACACGTTGCCGAGGTTGTTCTGTGTCGCCGCCCAGTCGAGCGGCACCCGCTCGCGGGTGTATTCTTTGAGCGCCTCACGGTATGCCGCTACCGCTTCCTTAAGCCGCTCCGTTCCTCTCTCACGCTGGCCAAGATTCCGTAACGCATTGCCGAGGTTGTTCTGGATCGCCGCCCAATTCTGCGGTACCCGTTCGCGGGGGCAGCGTGCTAATACTATATGCCAGGCAGCAATCGCTTCATTGAGGGAGGTGTTATCTCCTTGTTTATCGCCATGCGTGTATAACGCATCCGCCCATTTAGATAAGAAACTCGTCTGCAAATCGTCATCAAGATCTACGACCAGCGAAGCAGCGTGATGGTAGTGTTCGGCCGCGACCCGGTAGTCGATGCGTGTCATTGCGAGGTCACCGCGCGCACTGCGTGTCTCGGCAGCTCTACGCCGCCGAATCCTGACATCCTGCTCCGCTTGTTCGACTGCTTCAAGATCCAGTTTTTCTGACTGCTCTAACAGTTCTTCCGCTCGCGAATAGTTACCAGCCTCGATCGCCTCGCGAGCCTCCTGTATATGATTTCTGATCGTTTCATCATCGGCGGGGAGCGTTTCGAGCCGACGGATTAGCTCCATGTGGTACTGAGCGATCTTGGCGAGCTCGGTCGGCCAACGCTCCAGTGGGATTTTTTCTTTACCAAGCGTCGCGAAGAACGATTCAACGGCGCCTTTAGAGATACCGAGTTGGATAGATAACTGATCTTTCTTCGTTTCTTGATCAGTATTTATTGAATCAAGCAACTCGCGAATCGCTTGTATTTTCTGTGGACTAAGTTCGGAGTTGATATTAATGGTTATCTTATTACCAAACAATTGGCCAATATTTGAGGGTGGATCTGGCGGTTGGGGTGTGGAATTAATTGAAGCATCTGAACTCCCATTATTCTTTCGGAAGTGCAAAAATAATGCCCAAGCTGCAACGACTACAGCTGTAAAACAAGTGCCAATAAGTGCAAGCGCACCTCGATTGTTCTCATCAAGTAACCACTGCCAAATATCGTTGAGTAGTTCCATACCGCGACATCCCGGTTAGAGTTGATGCCGGGATACTAATCGATCAACTCTAATTTCGCTACAAATAAAGTGCTAGACCCTTTCACAAATGTCATCCCTCCCTGTTTAGCCCCGGCGGCCAAGTCAGCGGATCCCCTCCCCACCCCTCACCCCCCGCCCCCTCACCCCATCAACTTCTTCAACACCTCCCCGAGCGGGTTATCATCAATACCCGCCCGCGCCTTGGTGATCGCTATCTGCGCACGCCCGATCTGTTTCTCACGTTCAATCTCTGCCGGGTCCAGCAGGCGTACTTCGCGCAGGCGCTGGGCGCCATTCTCGAAGTAGTGCAGACGATGGGCCGTGTCGATCAGGCGCTGGTAGTTGCGAACAATAGCCTCCTCCACCCACAAGCGCGCATACGCAGGCGTCTGCGGGTCGTTTGCTAACCGCACCAGGCGTTGAACCGACGCCAGGATGAGCCGTTGAAACTCGCCCATCAGTTCATCACCGAGCCGTCTGTCAGGCTCGACCGCGTGGTCACGGCGGATGGCCGCCCGGTCACGCCTCACCGTCCGCTCGCTGATATGCATCAACTCCGCGATATCGGTAGTCGAGAACCCATCCAGCGTCAGACGATCCACGCATTGCTGCCGTTTCGCCATCGGCAACGACTCCGGCGAGACCTGCCCGTCGTTCAACGCCGCGACCAGTTGCGTGACCGCCCGGCTGTCCAAAAGCGTGTGCGCCTCCGACTCGTTTGCCGCCTCCACTTCGGCTGATCGCTGCGGTGGGATTGTCTTGACGGGTGCATCCTCGGCACTTTGAATGGCACACGTTTCCGCGAGATAGTCCTTCATATTCAACATCGAATCGCCTTTCATTAGACAGGAACCCAGGACTTGAAAGTAAGGTAAATGTTAGGTATTATACCGAGGATGCAACACTCACTCAATCATGCTTGTTCTACCGTGCGCACAGTCAGGACCGCTGACACTTCAATGAATAGACATCAGGGGGCGGACGTCCTACCCTGTATGGGCGGACAAGTGGTAAACGCATATATGGATATGAGTTGCTGCGAATTTCAGATTTTCATAGAGGGAGGGGACGGACACGGCCACGATCCAATCAGATCAAATAACCTTTATCCTTCACACCTGAACACAGTGGCCCGCTTGTAAAGGATGCGACGCATGCCTCAAATCACCGACTGGCAACTGACTGGCTGCAACAACGAAGCAATTCTCGGAAATACACACATGCCGAACAGCGATCCGGTCGGCATCCTTATCATCAGCCACGGTTTCAAGGGTTACAAAGACTACGGCTTCTTCCCCGCCCTGGCGGAGGCGGCTTCAGCCGCTGGCCTGATCGCCCACCGTTTCAACTTCTCTCACTCGGGTATGACCAACAATATCGAGACCTTCGAGCGGCCCGATCTGTTCGAGCAGGACACTTGGCGGAAGCAGTCGGCGGACCTGCGGACAGTGATCGAATCGAAGAAACAAGCCGGTCTGCCGATGGTGTTGTTCGGGCACAGTCGGGGTGGAATCACGACGCTGTTGACCGCCGGCGAAGCTGAGATCCAGGATCAGTTGGCGGCCGTGGTAACCGCCGCGGCGCCCAGCGCATGTAGTCGCATTTCTGGGACAGAAAAGGACCAACTCATGCGCACATCGCGCGCACCGACCATGTCTGCGCGCACGGGACAGACACTCTACATTGGCAAAATCTGGCAAGATGAGATAGACGCCGATCCGCTCTGGCACGACCCCTGCCGGGCCGCCGCGGCGATCAAAAAACCCCTGCTTCTGATCCACGGCAGCGACGATCCGACTGTTTCCTTGGACGAAGCCCGCGAACTTCACGCCGCTCAACCGAACGCCGAGTTGCTTATCATCAAAGGCGCGGGCCACACCTTCAACTGTCCGAATCCACTGCCGATGGATCAGACGCCGCCGGCTGAAACCAAGCAGATGTTCGACGCGGTCTGTGACTTCGCGGTCAAGCACTGTAATACTGATTGAGATTCTCGTATTACCGTCGGATGTTGCCGAGGTCGACGATCAGGCCGTCCGGCTGGTAGTAATCGACATCGATCGTGTTACGGTTGATGAAGGTGAACACCAACGCAGAAGGCCCGACACGTTGTGCAAACGCCATGTCGCCGTCGCCGGGGATCGCGTACTGCGTGTTGCGGTATTCCTGTACGTGATAGTGGTAATGGAAGAAGCTCGTGTACATGCGTTGGATCAGCGCATCGGATGAGTAGAACTTGCGGTCGTGTATCTTCAGGTCCGGCGGGAAGATGATCGGGTGCAGCTTGCCGTCGCGATAGATCATGACGCCGCCGTGCTCGGTTTCGGTGTCGGCCATGTCTTGATCGGCCTGGCTGAAGATCTCATGGACAAACGCCTTGTCTTCCAGTGCATCCAGGATGAACTCAAGTGCGAGCATGTCGGCCCAACTGAGCTTGCCCATGTAATTGATCTGCTGCGTCGCGTTCTTGAACATCAACGGCGTTGCGCCCAGCAGGTGCAGCGGCGGTTGCTTGAACTGCGTCAACTGATACGACTGATCGGGCACACGCTCGTTGATCCGCTCAAGCATCTGGTATCGCTGCGTGGTGAGTTGTTCGTCACTGGCTTCCATCAATACCGGCAGATGCCGCAGTGACAGGCCGTCTTGCTGCTCAGCGTTAAGTTGCTGCACCCGCTGTCTTGCCGCTTGCCAGAAGTCCATGTACTTACTGCTGCGCAGTTCCAGCAGCCAAAGCACGCCCTCGCGGTTGGCGGGGATGTGATCGAGCCACGCCGCATCCTGGAGGTTCAGGATCAGCGGGTGCGTGCTGCCAGCCTGCATCAGTTGCTGTCTTGCCTGGTCTTCTCCGGCAAGGCGGTTGTACAGCGTCCAGGCATCGACGCGCAGCGTCAGGTCGATGTTGTCATCATCACTGTTGATGACTTCCCAGATCGCCTGATCTACTGTTTTGCCCGGATTCAGTGCGGCAATCGCCTTGTATTCCGAGCGATTCGCATCGCTGACGACTTGTGATTCACGCACGTAGCTGCGGATCAGCGTCACCGTGAACGCCGGATCGCCCTGCTCGACCATGCGGTCAATCAGCGGGTTCAACACTTCCCAGTTATCGACTTCACGTATCCTGTTCAACGCTACCGACCAGAACGCATCGGCGTCGTCCTCGATGAGCAGGTCCATCGCCAGCAGGCGTAGTTCGGTCGGTTCGCCGTCGGACCAGAGCAGGTTATGCAGCGTTATGGTGACCTGCTTGGGGTTGTGCGTGGTATTGATCGCACCAAGCTGCTCGACTGCCGCGATACGCTGAGACGGATCGCGCGATCGGTCGACCATTACCGCCAGCGGATCATCCACCGGCCCGGTCGCACAACCCGGAAGCCAGCCGATCATCGCTGCCATGAATAGCAGTATGAAAGGCGAGGTTCTCATCGCAGCATCATCTGGTAGTTCAACTGGGGCGTGCCCATCTCCGTCATGGCGGAGCGGACCTGCTCGGCGCTGAGCTCAGGCAGCTTGGTATCCGCGCCGAGGATCGCCTGCATAAACGTCGGCTTGGGCCCGAGCACAGTCACACGCACCGTGGCGGGATCGAGCTGGACCATGTCGGCGGCCTTGACGATGGCGTCGTCGAGGTAGCCGATCTCGTCCACGATCTTGGCTTCCAGCGCCTGCTGGGCGGTCAGGACGCGGCCGTCTGCGATTGCACGGACTTGTGCCTCATCGAGGATGCCGTCACGGCCCTGCACGACGACCTCCAGGAAACGTTCGTAGGCGTTATCCAGCAAGACTTGCAACACTTCGCGGTCCTGCTCGGTCCAGGCGCGGGTGATGTCGTTGGCGGTGTCCTTGTTCGGGCTTTCCGTGGCGACCATCGTGATCGGATCGACGCCGACCTTGTCGAGCAAGCCCTCGAAGGTGAAGAGCTGGCCCATCACGCCGATGCTGCCGGTGATGCAGGTGGTCTCGGCGATGATGTGGTCGGAAGGTGTGGAGATGTAGTATCCGCCGCTGGCTGCGTATGAGCCGAAGCTGGCGACCATCTTCACGTTTTGGTGCTTCTGTTTGTACTGATCGATCTGGTGCCAGATGCGGTCGGAAGCGCCGACGCCGCCGCCGCCGGAGTTGACACGCAGGACGATTGCGGCCGGTGGATTCTCATCCAATGCCTTGATCGCCTGGCGGACGAAGCTGGCGGTATCGTCGTTAATCACGCCGTTGATCGGCAGGATCACGATGCGTTCGGTGGTTTCGCCATCCTGATAGCTCTGCTCGACGATCGGCGAGAGCGAGACCTGCTGAGAAACGATCCAGCCGAGGTACAGGTTCAGGAACAGCGAGGAGATAAAGATGGTGGCGACTAATGATGTCGCGACCTTGGTGATTACGCCGCCGGCGGGTTTAGCGACAGGCGGGGCATAGTATGGCGGAGGATAACCCGGAGGCGGCGGAGGCGGCGGAGCGGAGTAGGATGGATTGACGGGCGGCCGACCCTCAGGCTGGGGCGGTTGGTTGGGATTATGGTCTTCAGACATTGAGGTTACCTCGGTGGATTCTGCATGGGGGTTTGCTGATACGGCTTATCCATGGGTAAGCGTAGCCCTCTAACCTGATCGGTCAATCCGGGGCACTTCCTGCAACATCCGTGGATTCAGAAGATGCGATTATTAATAGATTTACCAAATCGTGGAGCATGGCCTTCGGGCGGGCTATGATGGCGGCATGACAACACATTTGCATATCGACCCCTTCAGCGGCATCGCGGGGGACATGTTCCTGGGCGCAGCGGTGGATCTGGGGGTGGCGGTGGAAGACATCGTCAAGGCGTTTGAGCCGCTGGGCGTGTCCGAGAAGTGCCGGATCACGACGCAGCGTGTGCAGCGGCACGGGATCGGCGCGGTGGACCTGAAGGTGCTGGATAGTCAGGCAGACCACGAGCACCATCACCACCACCACCATGACCATGACCACCACGGCCACAGTCATAGCCACGACCATCAACACGATCACGATCATGAGCATCACGCTAATACGCACGATCATGACCATTCACATGACCACACCCATGACCACGACCACGGTCCCGGCCACGGGCACCATCATCCTCACCACCACACGCACTACCGCGACATCATGGCGATGATCGACAAGCTGGACACGACCGAGCGGGCCCGGGAGCGTGCCCGGCGGATCACGACCGCGCTGGCGGAGGCTGAGGCGGAGGTGCACGGGATGCCGATCGAGGAGGTGCACTTCCACGAGGTCGGCGCGATCGATTCGATCGTGGACATGCTGGGCGCGGCGGTGGCGCTGGAATTGTTGGAGGTGGACACGCTCAGTTGCGGGGCTTTGCCGATCTCGCGCGGGTTTGTGAAGTGCGATCATGGATTGATGCCTGTACCAGCGCCGGCGACAGCGTACCTGATGCGTGGCTTGCCGACGGTGGGCGTGGATCGGACGGGCGAACTGGTCACGCCGACGGGTGCGGCGATCGTCAAGGCGTTGTGTGAGACGCTTGGGCCGCCGCCTGCGATGACGCTGAGGGCGGTTGGTTATGGCGCGGGTGATCGTCAGGACCCGAAAGTGCCGAACTTATTGAGGTTGATGCTCGGTGTGGTAGAGCCGGTCGGAAGGCTGACGCCGGGCGAGGTTGAACTGACGGAGCCTGCTACCTCATGAAACTGCTTATCTCAATGGTTACGCTCGTTGTGCTGGTGATGGCACTCGCGTTGGTCGTGTTCATGTACGGTTTTGCCGATCCGCCTACTTCCGTAACCAGTGAATCAGCGCTGGTGAAGCAGACGTTGCCTGGGGATTTACCCGCGTTGGTGACGCCTGCTAAACCGCAAGCGGATGCGGGGGCGTATTACGAGCAGGCGATCGAGCTATTTAATGAGAATCCGCGTGTGCTGGAGCGGACGCGCGAGCATGATGAAATGGTGGAAGGATTAAGCGAACTGCTCTTGCAGGCGTCGGATGCGGGACAGATCGTGGACGGCTTTCTGGATGGACATATCCCTGTAAAAAACGGGGCGGACCCAGATTACGGCGAAGCGATCGAGAGTATGAATGAATGGGTTCTGGAGCATGCGGTGATGGTGTATTCCAAGGGCGAGAAGGACAAGGCGCGTAACCTGGCGCTGGCGGTGTGGTTGTTTGGCCAACGGCTTTTTGAACACAGCGATCGTTTGTATCACAAGAATACGGGGCTGGACATGATGACGTCGGCCGGGTCGATGCTGATTCTGCTGGCGGAAAGGGATGAGAAGCTGGATCGCGAAGTGTTGAGTAAATGGGGGGCCGCATTAGATGAAATCAGTCGGAAGTGGCAGCCGAAGCTGGAAGTGATGATGGGCGTTGAGCCGCACCCGGGCGATCTGGTGAATATCGCGCTGAACGATCAGGACCGGATGTTCCGCGTCGAGGCGACGTTGAAGCTGGGGATTCAGCGTTACACGGTGGATCGCGGGAACCGTCGTGCGATGAATCAAGCGATCCAGACGGCGATTGCGAGCGACGATCCAATGCTGGCCGAAGCGGGACGTGCGGCGGATGCGGTGACGCTGCAGGAGATGCGCAGAGCGAATTGAAAAGCTGTTTTTAGCCACAGATAGGTGTAAATGACGAATTCACGAATGATGAATGACGAAAGAATGCTCAAATGACGAATTACAAATGTGTAAACAGTATTCGTCATTTGGATTTGGTCATTCTCTCGTCATTCGCGACTTCGTCATTCGTGCATTGACAGGTATCCGGCCCTCACCCCGGCCCTCTCCCAGGGGGAGAGGGGGATTAGATATTGAGAAACTTAGATGCAGCTACTGGTACTTGGGCTGATACTGATTTTGTTCCTGCACGACGAGGCGTTGGTGTTCGTGCGGGATTTGCCCGGGTGGTTGATTCTGTTGGTGGTGTTTGGGTTGAAGGTCTTGTTGGCCGGGGGATACGCGGCGGCGTGTCGGGTGACGTTTCGGCGGTTGCTGGAGGCGCCTGACAAGAAAGACCTGCGGCGGATCGAGCGATTCGGGGGGTATTACCGTGTTGGTGTACTGGTGCTGTTTTCGCTGGATCTATACCTGGGTCTGCTGGTGCTGGTACGCAACTGGATCGAAGCGGCTACGGGGATCGAGCATCCGATCCTGATCGATGAGCTGGCGGTGATGCTGCCGACGCTTGTGATGTGGGGCATTGGGTGGTGGGTTTATTACCCGATCGAACGGCGGCTGCGCGATGCGGCGATCAATCGCAGGCTGGATGAGGGGTTGCCGATCTATCCGATCTGGTCGCGGTGGCAGTTTGTGACATCGCAGTACCGTTATCAGATTCTGTTGATCCTTCTGCCGCTGCTTGGTGTGATCACGTGGAACGAGGTTGTGCAGTGGATGGGCCGACAGGGCTGGGTGGGGACGACGGAGCTGACGCAGACCGCGTGGACGCTGGCGGGCAGCATCACGATCTTCCTGTTTGCTCCGGTGATGATCCGGATGGCGTGGGATACAGCGCCGATACCCGAGGGGGCATTGCGTGAGCATCTATTAGAGATGTGCCGAACGCATAATGTGCGGATTCGGGAGTTGCTGCTCTGGCGGACGTACGGGGGGATGATTAACGCGGCGGTGATGGGGCTGATCGGGCCGCTGAGGTACATCCTGATTACGGATGGTTTGCTCCAGCAGATGCACATGCATCACATCGAGGCGGTGATGGCGCATGAGCTTGGGCACGTGCGTAAGAAGCACATGATCTGGCTGCTGGTGACGGCGGTGGCGTTACTGAGCGCAGTCGAGGTGTTGGGTGTTGTGTTTCTTGCAACGAACGGAATCGGCGGGCGAGAGATCGATCAGATGTTGAGTGTGTCGACTGATTCCGGCGGCGCGGTACTTGCGGGGCTGGGTTTGTTCGATGACAGGACACTGCTGGTGATCGGCACGCTGGCGGCGGCGGTGTTGGCGTGGATTGTGGGGTTCGGCTGGGTGTCCCGGCGGATCGAACGGCAGGCGGACACGTTCGCAGTCGTGCACCTGGCGATGGAACGTAACAGCGATACGATCGACGAGGGAGATGCGCAAACGATGATCGATGCGCTGCAGCATGTGGCGGGTTTGAACAGTATCCGGATAGACAAGCACAGTTGGCGACACGGTTCGATCAAGTGGAGGCAGGATTATCTGAAAACGCTGGCGGGTAAGCCGATCAAGGGGCTTGGGATCGATCGGCTGATGATGTGGGTGAATGTGGCGGCGGTGCTGGTGGTGATCGTGACGATGCTGCTGCATAGCTGGTTCGGCTGAGCCGGGGCGACTTAGAGCATATGGGATGGGTGCCGCACTTTGACACCGCAGGGGCAAAGTGTGATCGTGACAGCACCCCTTGTCGCTGCGCGATCAAGATGTGGCACCCGATATGCCCGAAGTTGTGTTGTTTGGACTTCGTTATAATCCTGAGCTTCACCGAACACAAGAGAGACCCATATGCGCTTCACGAAGATGCACGGCTGCGGCAACGATTACATCTACATCAACGGATTCGACCCCTCCCACGGAAGTGATGTATTAGACAATCCGTCCGCGGTTGCTAAACAGGTGTCGGACCGCCACTTCGGGATCGGCGGGGATGGATTGATCCTGCTGCTGCCGGCGGAGGACGGTGTGGATGCGGACTGCCGGATGCGGATGTTCAATATCGACGGGTCGGAAGGCGAGATGTGCGGCAATGGGATCCGCTGCGTGTGCAAGCTCGCGCATGACCGAGGCGTGGTGACGGCGAATCCGATGAAGATCCAGACGGGTAACGGCGTGCTGACGCTGGATTACGCGCTGGATGATGCGGGGAAGGTCAAGCAGGTGACGGTGGATATGGGCGAGCCGAAGCTTGATCCCGCGCTGGTGCCGATCGATGCGGATCAGATGACGAGCACGGAGCAGCCGCAGACGTTTGGTTTCAAGCTGACAGCGACTGGCGAGAATTTTACCGGGACATTCTGCTCGACGGGCAATCCGCACGTGACGATTTATGTTGATGATGTGGACGCGGTGGAGCTTGAACGAGTCGGGCCGATGCTGGAATGGTTCAGTGCGTTTCCCAGCCGGATGAATGTGCATTTTGTCGAAGTGCTGTCGCGCGACGAGGTGAAGATCCGTCACTGGGAACGTGGCAGCGGGATCACGCTGGCCTGCGGGACGGGGTCAAGCGCGGTGTGTGTGGCGGGCGTGTTGACCGGCAAGGGGAATCGGAAGATCAAGGCGCACGTGCCGGGCGGGGAGCTGTTTTTAGAATGGCGAGAGTCGGACAATCATGTGTATATGACTGGGCCGGCGGTGGAAGTGTTTACGGGGGAAGTGCCAGAATGACGAATGCACGAAGTTCGAATGACGAATCAATAACCAATGCGCAAAATGACGAATGTCAAAGTTTGGGTATTTGATATTCGTCATTGAACATTGATTCGTTATTCGAGTTTCGACATTCGTCATTTACACTCACAGCCCCAGCAGGCGTTCGACGAAGTTGATGTCGATGTCGGAACGGATGAAGTTGCCGTTGCGGGCAAGGTCGGCGTGCAGGGGGATCGTGGTCTTGATCGGGTCGATCGTGAACTCGGCGAGTGCCCGCTTGAGTGTGGCGATGGCTTCGTCGCGCGAAGGTTGGTGCACGATGAGTTTGGCGATCATGGAATCGTAGTTGGGCGGGATGCGGTATCCGGCGTGGCAGTGGGTATCGACGCGGACGCCCGGGCCGCCGGGTGCGTCGAAGTGTTCGATCGTGCCGGCACAGGGCGCGAAGTTGCGGGCAGGGTCTTCGGCGTTGATGCGGACCTCGATGGCGTGGCCGTTCTGTTTGATCTGCTTCTGGGTGAAGGAGAGTTTTTCGCCGGCGGCAACGCGGATCTGTTCCTTGACGATGTCGATACCGGTGACGAGTTCGGTGACGGGGTGCTCGACCTGGACGCGGGTGTTGACCTCCATCAGGTAGAACTGCTTTTCGCCGCTCATCAGGAACTCGACGGTGCCCGCGGAGTAGTAGCCGGCGGCCTTGCACAGGCGTGCGGCGGATTTGCAGAGCTTTTCGCGTTCGTCCTTGCTCAAGACGGGGCAGGGAGATTCTTCGATCAGCTTTTGTTTGCGGCGCTGCATCGTGCAGTCGCGTTCGTAGAGGTGGCAGACGTTGCCGTGCTGGTCGCCGATGACCTGGACCTCGACGTGGCGAGCGTGTTCAATGAACTTTTCAAGGTAGACGGTGCCGTTGCCGAAGGCGGCTTCGGCTTCCTGCCTGGCGGCTTTCATCCCGGATCGCAGGGACATATCGTTGTGCGCCACGCGCATCCCGCGCCCCCCACCGCCGGCGGCCGCCTTGATGATGACGGGATAGCCGATCTCCTTGGCGGTCTTGATCGCTTCGTCCTCTTCCTCAACTTCACCCTTCGAGCCGGGGCTGGTCGGGACTTTGGTGCTGATGGCCAGTTGCTTGCACTGGACCTTGTCACCGAGCAGGCGCATGGACTCGACGCTGGGGCCGATGAATTCGATGTTGCAGGATCGGCAGACCTCGGCGAAGTGTGCGTTTTCAGCGAGGAAGCCGTAGCCGGGGTGGATCGCGTCGACGTTGGCGACCTCGGCGGCGGCAATGATCCGGGCGATGTTCAGGTATGACTCGGCCGGTGAAGGCGCACCGATGCAGATCGCCTGGTCCGCGATCTTCACGTGCTTGGAGTCCTTGTCGGCGGTCGAATAGACAGCGACCGCTTCGATCCCCAGATCGTGGGCGGCGCGGATGATGCGTACCGCGATTTCGCCTCGGTTTGCTATGAGTATGCGTGAAAACATAAGTGGGGTCTGGGGTCCAGGGTCTTGGGTCTGGTCAGAAACGAAACAAGCGCAATGCGGTCGAGGTCATAGATCCGGCTAGTCCCCAGACCCTAGACCCCAGACCCTCATCCCGGCTTGATCGTGAACAGGGGTTGGCCGAACTCGACGGCCTGGCCGTTGTCGACCAGGATCTTTTCGATGGTGCCGGAGGTCTCGGCCTTGATCTCGTTGAAGACTTTCATAGCTTCGACGATACACACGACGGTGTCTTCGTTGACGCGGTCGCCGACGTTGACGAAAGCCGGGGCGTCCGGGCTGGAAGCGGAGTAGAACGTGCCGACCATCGGGCTGTCGATGGTTTCGCCGTCATCATCCTGATCGTCAGCGGCTGTTTGAGCGGCGGGGATCGGGACTTGCTGCGTCGGAGCGGCGGGCATCGCCACAGGCATCGAGGGCACGACCGCGCCCTGGCTGTTACGTTTGAGCTTGATTGGACCGCCCTCGGCCTGGATATCCAACTCGGTCAGGTCGTTGTCGACCATGAGCTTGATGAGCTGTCGTAGTGTTTTCAGATCAACCATGAAACATTCCTGTGGCCCGGCATCGTGGCACTTCACGGCGGGCCTGGTTCGTAGATCACGCTCAATCGGCGTGATGGTCTGGACTTAACAAGACTCAAATAATCGCGGATTCCAGCGATTTGGGCAAATCGCACATGACCTGGTGGCCCTTGGCGGTCACGAGCACATCATCTTCGATCCGTACGCCACCGATCCCGGGCAGGTAGATGCCGGGCTCGACGGTGACGATGTGGCCGGGCTCCAGGACGCCCTTGGCGGTGGCGGCGAGCCGGGGATCTTCGTGGATATCCAGCCCGATGCCGTGACCCAGGCCGTGACCGAACTGCTCGCCGTAACCGGCTTTAGAGATCACATCACGGGCGGCCTTATCGACGTCGGACAGCTTCACGCCGGGGCCAATGGCGTCGATGGCGGCCAACTGGGCGTCCAGCACGATCTTGTAGATCTCACGCAGCTTGGGCTTCATCTTGCCTAGCGCGACGACGCGTGTCATGTCCGAGCGGTATCCGCCGTAGCAGGCGCCCCAGTCGATCAGGAGGATGCCGCCTGCTTTGATCTTCTTGGGACCGGGGATGGCGTGGCAGAGGCTGGCGTTGGCATCGGCTGCAACGATGGACGGGAAGCCCGGGCCGTCGGCGCCCATCGCCCGCATACGATATTCGAGATAAGCCGTGATCTCGTTCTCGCTCTGTCCCGGCTTGAGGAACTTGATCGTCTCCTTGAACGCCTGCTGCTGGATGGCGATGGCTTTGCGGATCTGTTTGACCTCGACAGCGTCCTTGATGGCGCGCTGTTTTAGCAGGCCGTCATCCTTGACCATCAGCGAACGTGCGCCGACGTGCTTGGCGATCAACTTGCGCAGCTCGAGTGTGGTGTACTGCGGCTGGAGCATGATCTTGTCGGCCTTGATCTTGTCAGCCAGCTTCTTAAGTTCTTCAGCCAAGCCTTTCTTCCGCATGATCGCGACGGCGTGCGGCGCTTCGTTGGTGATCTGCTCATCGAAGCGGAAGTCGCTGAGGATGTAGACCTTCGAGCCGCGCATCGGGATCAGCGCCCATGAGTCGTCGCCGACGAACCCGGTGAGGTAACGGATGTCGCGCGGGTTGTTGACCAGCAGCGCATCCGCACCGGTCGGGCGCAGGCGTTTCTGAAGGTTCTTCACGCGGTCGGCGAGGTGCGCGGGGGCTGATGTTTTCTTTGACTTCTTTTTAGCCATGTTTTCCTTGCACTTTCAAACTGACTGAAGATCAGTGTGGGATATTAATGCACGAATGACGAATTCACGAATGTTGAATGAATGTCCAAATGTCGAATGTCGAATGGTTGTGATTCGCTTCACTCGTCATTAGGAATTCGACATTGATTCGACATTCGTGAATTCGTCATTCGCCATTTTAAACCAAAATGCACCATCACTTGGTTTTCGCATCGATGTTATTTATAGACTTCGTCGGGATCGAACACTTTTTCCGCGACGATAGTGAGTTTGCCATCTGCATCCACCTTGCGGTAGAAGCAGGAGTTGTACCCGACGTGGCAGCACGGGCCGTGGCTCTTACACTTAAGCAGGACCAGGTCCTGGTCGCAGTCGACGCGGGCCTCGACCACTTCCTGCACGTGGCCGGAGCTTTCGCCCTTGATCCACATCTTGTTACGTGAGCGGGAATAGAAGGTCGCCTTCTTGACTTCCAGCGTCTGCTGGAGTGCGGCCTCGTTCATCCACGCCATCATCAGCACCTCGCCGGTGTCGATGTCCTGCACGATAGCGGGGACGAGTCCCTTATCGTCGAATTTGATGTCCAGTTTGTCGGTTGTTTCGCGTGCGGTATCGCCCATCTGTTTGCTCCAATCTCACTATTTCGAGCCGGGCATTATAGCGGGACGGACGGTTTATGGGGCGGGATTGGCCGGATTATCCAGATCGACGGTTTTGTCGGGCTTGTAGACCTGTTTGAGGATATCCAGATCGAAGTGGTTGTCCTTGATACGCCGGCCGTCGGTGGTCATGCCTTTGAGATTGAGCGTCATGCGGACTTCTTCATCCAGCACGTATACCTCGACCTTGCCGGCCATGGTCGGTGCCGGGCCGTCGGCGTTTTCTGCCGATCTTTCAAGTTCAGCCGGTTTTGTAAGGATACATTTCACAGCAGACTCGCCAACGCTACCGATCAGATCGACACGGACCGGCCGGGCGGTCTCGGGATGCAGTAGCATGCGGATGCCCAGGCCGGGCGGTTCGATCAGGTAATGCCCGGCGATGCTTTCCACGGCCGGCGCTTCCGGCACGTTATCGGGATCGATCGGTAACAAGCCCAGGATGTAAGGCAGGTCCGTCGGCCTGACAGGCAAGGGGAAAGTATCCGCATCCAGTTCGTCGAGCTTGTCGAATTGGCCGACGTAAAGCGTGCGGTCATCCTGCAAATCAAAGAACCAGTAGCGATCACCATCGCCGCCTGCCCAAAAACCCCGGCCGGCTTCGGTGATCTCTAGCGCGATCTTGTCCGGTGCACGGTACATAAACCGGCCGTCACCGTGCTCGGACTTCTGCTTGCCATTTTCATCCAGCCAGAGCAGATCGACGCGAGCAGACGCCCAGACGCGGACAAGCGGTTTTGTCGTTGCGTTGTATCGGGTGACCAGGTCGTGATAGCTGGGAAGTGGTTGTTCGTTAGCGATTTTGTCAGGCAGCAGGTTGTCCGGGACGATCGGCTGCGCCGGCTTACAGCCGGGGAGGAGGACGAATGCCGTTAGTAACAGGACACGAGTGAAGAGACGGATCGTTCCGGTCCCCTCTCCCCTCGGGAGAGGGTTAGGGTGAAGGCCGTTCTTGATTGTGCGGACTGTGTTGAATATTGATGATCTCAGGTCGCCGGCCCTCACCCCGGCCCTCTCCCAGGAGGAGAGGGGGTAAGACCAATGCAATCCTTTGGTGAAAAACACCCCGAACATGATTACAACTCCGCCTGGAGGATTTCTCCGAGTTGCTGCATGACCTGCTCGATCTTGGTTTCGTCGAGTTTGGGATCGAGCACTTCAAGTGATTTATCTGGGTTCCATTTCCCAAGCGGGCCCTTGGACAGGTCAAGCTTGGGGGTGAGTTTCCACCAGGTTTGCTCGACTGTCTTTTCATCGACTTCGGCTTCGCGGACTTTGTTGCCATCGTAGCGAAGCAACTTCTTACGCATCAGGATCAGCGTCAGCACGTAGCGGAAAGCAAGCCGCTCGGGCTCGGTTGCATCGGCGAGGCGTTCGAGCAGGTTCATCAGGACGGCATCGTCGACGAATAGTTTCTTCTTCTCGGTAGCCTCGGGGACGGTGGACTTCCAGAAGCCGAACAGACCCTCCGGCCGGTACCCCCCTTCCCAGGCCTCGGTGCTGATATCGATCCGGCAAAGGCCAAGTGTCAGCAACGTCTCCGCCGCCTTATCCTTACTGGCCTTGCTCAGTTCTTCCTTCTGTTGATTGATCTGTTCTTCAGACAGCTCGATCAGCGCAGCAAAATACGATTCACCGGGCGCTAACTCCCGGCCGGTGGATGCACAGATACCGCTGGTCTTGGGGATTTCGTAACTCGGGGCGTTAAATTGAGCCATATCTTCCTTGCTAATGGCTAAAGGCTCGACCTCAGTCGACTTCCACGCCCAGTTGACGTGCTGCGCCGATCGAGGTCTGGTCGATCAGGACGGCCAGGGTCATCGGGCCGACGCCGCCGGGGACGGGGGTGATCATCGAGCATTTAGATGCACAGTCATCATAGTCGACATCACCGACATTACCGCTGGGGCTGGGGTTGAAGCCTGCATCGATCACGATCGCGCCCTGCTTGAGCCAGTCGCCCTTGACGAAGTTGGCGATGCCGACCGCGGCGACGACGATGTCAGCGTTGCGTACGACGCTGGGCAGGTCAACGGTGCGGGAGTGGCAGATGGTGACGGTGGCGTGGGCTGCGAGCAGCAGCATGGCCATGGGTTTGCCGAGGATCACGCTGCGACCGATGACCACGGCATGCTTGCCCTGGATGTCGATGTCGTAGGCTTTCATGAGCCGCATGATGCCTTCGGGGGTTGCCGAGCCGAAGCCGGGCAGGGAGTAGGTCATGGTGCCGAAGCTGTGGAAAGTGACGCCGTCGACGTCCTTGGCCCCGCCGATACTCTCGAAGACTTCCCGTTCATCGACCTGTTTGGGCATCGGGTGCTGGACGAGGATGCCGTGGACGGAGTCGTCATTAGCCAGCGCACTGACCTTGGCGACGACTTCTTCAGTGGTGGAAGTTTCGGGCATGTGGACCTTGATGGACTTCATGCCGTGTTTTTCACAGAGTTTGCCCTTGCGGTCGACGTATTTTTCGCTGGCCGGGTCGTTGCCGACCAGGACGGTGGCGAGGCACGGCGTGACGCCGGTCTGCTCGATGATGCGCTTCACGCGTTTCTCGCAATTGGCGAGGATGGCGTCGGCGATGGGCTTACCCTTGATAACGACAGGTTCGGTTGTTGTGCTCATGGTTGGGATTATAGGGGCATCAGCGTGATCGGGCACGGCGGGGTTTTGGGCCTTACAATCAGGCCATGCAAGCAGTCATTCTCTCGATCGGTGATGAATTAGCCCTTGGCCAGACAGTGGATACAAACACCGCCTACCTGGCGGCCAAGCTGGCGGAACTGGGTATCTGGACGCGCTACCACGAGACGATAGCAGACGATCAGGACCTGATCGCCCGGGCGCTGGTGCGTGCAGGCGGCGAGGCGGAACTCATGCTGGTGACCGGCGGATTAGGGCCGACCAAGGATGATCTGACGCGGCAGGCGCTGGCGCAGGCAATGGAGGTTGACCTGGAAGAAGATGCTGAGGGATTGAAAGCGATCGAGGCGTTTTTCGCAGGTCGAGGCAAGACGATCACCGAAGCGAACCGCGTGCAGGCATTGTTGCCTGTGGGGGCAAAGGGAATCCCGAACGCCAAGGGGACGGCCCCGGGTATCCGAGCGACGTTGGGCAAAGCGATGGTGTTCGTCATGCCGGGCGTACCGTTTGAGATGAAGGCGATGTATGCGGATAGCGTTCTACCGGCGATCAAGGAAAAAGCCGGCGGCGGTCGGACAATCCTGACGACGAAGATCAACACCTTCGGGCTGGGCGAGTCATCCGTCGGGCAGATTCTGGACGACCTGATGGATCGCAAGCGGAATCCAACGGTTGGTACGACCGTCGGCAGCGGAGTTGTATCGGTGCGTATTCGCAGTGAGTTTGCCGATCCGGCAGAGGCGAAAACAAAGCTGGATGAGACGGTCGAGCAGGTGAAGCAGCGGTTGGGAGCGATCGTATTTGGGCGCGATGAAGACACGGTGGCGTCTGCGCTGCTCGAAGACATGCGAAAGCGGAAGCTGAAGATAGCGACAGCGGAAAGCTGCACGGGCGGGTTGATCGGCAAGATGCTGACGGATATCGCGGGTTCGAGCGATGTCTACATCGGCGGGTGGGTGACGTATACGAATGAGATGAAACAGTCGCAGTTGGGTGTGCCTGGTGAAGTGCTTGAACAACACGGCGCGGTCAGCGGGCAGACGGTGTGTGCGATGGCGGCGGGCGCTTTAGAGCGGAGCGGTGTGGATATCGCGTTATCTGTCAGCGGGGTGGCCGGGCCCGGCGGCGGGACGGAAGAGAAACCGGTGGGCACGGTCTGGTTGGGCTTGGCGTCTCGCGTGCATGCGGATGAACCGACCGTGCAGGCGATCATGGTGAAGTTCCCCGGCGGCCGGCCGCAGGTGCGTGAACGGTCGGCCATGTGCGCCTTGCAGATGGCGCGATTGCACCTTGCACAAGAGCCGCTTACCGGGATTTCATGGATCAACCGGACGTACCCCGGGGAATGACGATATACTCGCTGAAGCGTAAATGGATTTACCGAACACTCCCTGACTAACTTGAGCCATGCCCCCCATCCCCCCTACCGGACGAATCGATATTCACAGCCACATGATCCCGGGCGTGGATGATGGCTGCGTGGATGTCAGTGAGTCGATCGCCAGTATCCAGATGCTTAAGAAGATCGGGTACGCCGGCACGATCTGCACGCCGCACATGTTGCCGGAGCTATTTCCGGACAATACGCCCGCCAATGTGAAATTGTGGGTCCAGACGTTAACAAAGAACCTGGCCGATGAGGGGATTGACTACACGCTCTGGCCCGGCGGTGAGCTTCGGCTGTTTGACAAGTGCATCGACTGGCTGAAGGCGGTGGGCGTGCAGACACTGGGGGACACGAAGTATGTGTTGACTGACTTCTGGGAAGACCATTGGCCGAAGTACGCGGACAAGACGTTCGACTGGCTGATGAGTGAGGGCTACAGACCCATCCTCGCGCACCCGGAGCGCATCGGGATGCAGAAGGATCTGGAAAAACATCTGGATGAAGTCACCGCGCGCGGCGTGCTATTGCAAGGCAACTTCCGTTGCATGACCGGTGAGGATGGCTACCTGCCTGACCAGCGGGTGCGACAGTTCCTGCAGGAAGGCCGGTACTGGATCATGGCGATCGACATGCATCGCCCGAGTGATCTATCCAGCCGATTGGATGGTTTGCAGATGGTCGTTGATGAGTTCGGGCAGCAAGTCGTCGATCAGATGACGATCGAACGGCCCCGGACGCTATTGAATAGTGCGGTGAACAACAGCGTGTAATCAGATCGCATTATCTTCTCGTTTGTGTTTGGTGGAGAGTTATTCACCGGCCGCAAGAAGTATGTAAAAACATTGACGAATTATCATTGTGTTGAGACAATGACAGTTCAACTATGTCTACATTTATACAGAGCGGGAGGTAGCACGTGAAAACTGGCAATTGGGCGGGCTGCGCGGCAGCGGTGGCTGTTGCGTTGGGTATTGCATCAGTGAATGTTTCGGCGGCGCCGAGTTTTGACATCATCGGGCAGGACTTTGTCGGCGGTGTGAATTTTATCGATGGCAGCATCCGGCCGTCGATCGCGGAGAACGGGAAGGTTGTATTTGCGGGATCAACTATTTCAACAAATACACCCGCGTTCTTTTCAGGTGACGGAGTGAATCCGTTAAGCGCTGCGGACTATTCGACCTCGGGTTATATCAATCCTGCTGTGGTTAAGATCGATTCGGCGAACAACCTGGCTTTCGTCGGCACGCGCAGCGCTACACCACATGATTTTCGTGGCGTGTATCGCACGGATACAGCGGGCGCTTCTTTCTCAACCGTCTTTGAAGTCGAACAGGTCTTTGGCCCGCCGCCGGTCCCGAATCCGCAGAATCGTTTAGCGATGTCGGGTAACGGCACGATCGCGTTCAGCAATATTCAGGATGGTAACGGTGCGCTTTATACCGCAGCGCAGGGCAATCCGGAACAGGTGTTGCGACAGGGAAGCGGTACTTTCTACAACAACCTGCCGTTTGATGTGAACAATAGCGGCGCGGTCGCGATCCAGATGGAATACACCGATCCGAACAACGGCCTGTCGCGCGGCATCCTCATCTTCGATTCACCGAACGAAGGCCTGGCGACGATGGAGACAGCGGTCGAGCGTACGAGCGTCGGTGTCCAGCCGAAGCTCGCAATGAACAATAACGGCGACGTCGCGTTCATTCTTTACAGCAACATCACGATCAACTACTTCGATCCTCCGCTGCCCGGCGGCGGAACGCCCAACGGCTCGCAGTCGCTGACGCCCGGCATTTATGTGTCGACGCCCTCGGCTTTCGGAACACCGTTCAGTTTCACGAAGATCGCTGACACCAGTGGCGCATTCGATTCGTTCGATGAGATCCGGTTCAACGACAACGGCACCGTCGTCTTCCAGGCCAGCGTCGAGGTCTCGCCCGGCGTATTCGAGACAGGTATTTTCACCGGCGGCGATCCCGTCAACGACATGCTCGTTCGCACCGGCGTCACCACCAGCATCAACGGCGAAGATAACTTCTTTTCCATCATCCGCCTGGGCGATCTGAACAACAACGATCAACTAACCTTCCAGACAAGCGATTTTGTCACGACGGATCAGCGTGTCTGGCGTGTGAACAATGTGCCTGAGCCGGCGGGGATCGTGTTACTGTTGGCTGGGGTGTTCGGATGTACCGCGGTGCGCCACCGTGATAAACGTGTTGTTTCGGATAGTGCGACAGATCGATATTAACGGGATCGTTATCTCTTTTCATAAGCAAATATTAATTGTCGGTACCCAAAACTTATGACATGATATGAGCCTCTGAACACCTCGGCAGGCCGCAAACAACCTGAATGTAATTTCGTTACATGGCTGTTACCTATTGACTGTACGATGGCAAAATGGATAATAATTGCTGTGTGCATGTCTTTTGACACACAGTGAATTTTGAAACATATTGAGATCAACCAACACTTCACCCTGGAGGGCAGGAATGACACGATTAAAACTAATTCGTACGGCTATGCTTGCTTCGGCATTCATGGTTGCGGCGTCGGCTTCTGCTGTGCACGCGAACCTGTTGACGAACGCGAGCTTTGAAGACCCGCTGACCGCGGACGGCCCGCCATTCGTCGGGTTCTGGGAATCGTTCAGTGGCGATGGTAACCAGGACAGCGGCAACGACATCGCGCGCAACAGCACGCTTAACCCGCTCAGCGGCGCTCAGCACCTGGAGCTTTCCATCACCTCCACCTCCAACACATTTGCAGGCGTCTTCCAGGATGTGGAAGGATTGACCGCGGGTGACAACGTCGAATTCTCCGGCTGGCATTTGGACAACGGCCAACTGTCCGGCGGCATCGAGATCCGCATCGAGTTCCGTGACTCGGTCAACAATGTGGAAGTCTCACGTACGCCTAACATGGTCCCGACGCTAGGCAACACGTACGAGCTGTTCTCGTTACCCGCCGTCGTTCCCGCCGGTGCGGACACCGCTCGTGTTGTCTACGCCATCCAAAGCTTCGGCGGCGCGACCGACCAACTGATCTACGTCGATGATGTGTCGTTCGTCCCGGAACCGGCAACGCTCAGCCTCCTGGCTGTCGGCGGGTTTGCGCTGCTGCGCCGCCGTGCGTGAATTGGATCAGTAAACTCAAATCAATCAACTTACAGAGATCGGTCTTGCCGGTCTCTGTTTTTTCGTTGATGCTGAAGTATAAGTCTGTATATTAGTTATCGAAGCTGGCTCGTTAGCCGGTGTTTAGGGCGGAAGTCATATCCAATTTGATAGGGAGAAAGTCGATGTTCTATCGCACGTTCGTTTACGCGTTGTGCTTATTGTTTCTGGGTGTCGCGGTATCCTCAGCAGACGCCAGGATCCGCAAACGGCCGGACCTGCTTCTTGTCGAGTGGGATGAATTGATCGACGAGCCCATGAGCGTGTCCAATCCGCTCTATGAAGAAAACACCAACTCAGGCGAGAACCCGCTTTACGAGCCGAAGACGATAGTGTTCAACCCCGGCGACTTCTTCTCGGGCCAACCCGTCCGCTTTGAACTTGCGATGGATGTGCTCTTAGATGATGGGATCGCTGAGCCGTTCAACGCCTACGAATTCGATATCAAACTGTTTGACATCGCAACCAACGAACCGATCACCGACTTCCCCAATGGCATCTCCATCGGCTTCGTCATCCCCGGCCTGACCGCCGACGACATCGCCAACGCGGCGCTGGGCTACCTGGATGAAAGCGTTGATCCCCCCGTCTGGCGTATCGAAGATGAAACATGCACCACGGGCATAAGCCCCGCAGGCGAACCGATGGTCGTCTGCAAAACCACCCACCTGACCACCTTCGCCCTCGGCCCCGCAAACTCCGTCCCCGAACCGGCGTCGGTTATGGTTTTTGCGGTGATTGCGGGTTGTGTGTTGAGTCGGCGGAAGAATTGAAGTCGATCATAAAGCGTTCAAACCTGTGATCTGCGGGTTAGAAGGCGTAGTGTATCCCGGCCCAAATTCCGGCCTATGTGACCTGCGAAGATGGGGTGGGTTAGTGGATTGACGCGGCAATGTAGTGCCGTGATGATGCACTGTTATGAGCCGTGTGCGAAAGAAACATGGAGTGATATATCGGGGATCGCTTGCAACGACCACAGTACTAGCTGTTGTAATGGCGATAATTTTCGGGGCCTCGTACTGGCGACATATTGGTATCAATGTACCCCTTTCGTCAAGCTCAGAAACTTGCATAGAAGTATTCTGGGGAGGTCTAGTAGTTTGGTACGAAGCTAACACCGCAGGTCCATGGCAGTTTATGTTCTGGGAGCGTAGATATCTGGGTGATGGTGTGCTGAATACACACTTTCAATTCACGCATGACACCGACTCGCTTGGCATTGAACATTGGATAGTAGCCTTCCCCTTTTGGATACTAGTAGGAGCAGCGTTCATATGGCCAGTCATAGCAGCGGTACGATGGATTTTAGCTAATGAACAAGTAGGCCACTGCCCCGCCTGCAACTACGACCTGCGCGGCAGCAAGGAATCGGCCACCTGCCCGGAGTGCGGGGAGGCTATCACAGAGAAATCGGTGGGTGGTGCCGAGGGGTAGACTCTGGGGTCTTGATTTGATTGCAGCAAGTAGCATGGGTTCCCACTCCGGCATAGGGTGCGGTTAAGCGAAGCGCAGCCCACCGCAGATGCACATCCAATTACACAAGGCCATTCATTGCCGGCCAAGCGTGCCGCTATAATTCTACTTTGTTGTTCTCTCACGACAATTCAATAACCTGCTTCACACGTCCCGTACGATCGAGGCGAATCTGTATCCGTCCGTCGTGACTTCACCGTGGTGGGTTGCGCTTCGCTTAACGCCACCCTACAGGACGGCAACCCATGCTACTTGCTGAGGCTGAATAGCACAGCACCGCTACGCATAAAAGCTTTGTGATGTTATTTGACATGGTTGAAGGGCCTCCGTTGGAGTTCAAGTGCCTACGAGTTGTGCAGCCCGCCCATGTCCTAATTGCGATATCCAATACAATAATTGTAAATCCTGTTACGGAATCCACAAGACATAATCTGGCATTGTTGAGATATTACTGATGAACCTGATAAGCCGGATATGCGTACGGCTTCAGAGCTTGGCCGCTGATACTGTCGTAACAAGACTATGCATCGAGAGTTCTGGGATTGATTGCTTTGGATGTTCAAACACCGGATCGTGCAATATTACACCCCTGGAAGTTGCCAATCATCTTCTTTGTGGTTCGTGCTGTTTTCTTTATCGCGTTTGCGCTGTTGTGTGTTCCGTTTGACAGGTTTGGTTTTGAAGATGGCGCATTACTATGGCTCCTATGGCCGATTGTGGACTTTCCCATTGGGTTGTTGGCTTTTTACCTTGCTGCGGCTGCGCCATCCAATGGCGCTGCCATGTTTTATCTGTTTTGCGTCGGCGGGTTTCAGTGGATTGTCTGGGGGCGTCTGATCACCGCAGTTATCAGATCAGTGCAAAAGCGACGTCCAACTATTGCATGTGGATATGGTCAAGGCACGTAGTAAGGCTGACAACCGGTTCGGATTTATGAAGGGGGATCCTGCTGTTGTGGCGATGGTGTTGGTTGGCCTGTTGTTGGGACAGGCACTTCGTCGACATATCTGAAGTTGACTCTCGGATGGTCGGAGCTGTGCATTTCTGTTATGAAGTAGGGGTCGGTGTCATTCCGTTTAATCGAGACGATCTGCCCTGCTTCGCGCGTCTCGATTCGGACATCGATGATGCCATCGCTGTCATTATCCACGTATTCGATATTGTCCTTCACCCAGTATGTGCCGGTGCGATCCTGGTGGCTGGGCCAATCGCTGACGTCGTTGTGGTAGATCACTTTGCCCGGCAGGTATTTATTCGGCCCCGGGTGCCACACGAGTCGGTCAAGCAGTATGCATGGCAGGTAGAAGTACCCGAGGGGTGTAAAGCCACGATGCAGCCGTGGGCCGCCGTTTGTCGTATCGATGACCAGATACATCGGCGACCATTCACGCGAGTAATCAGAACCCCCGTGCCCCGCGGTTAAAAACTGCCCGTTTACAGAAAAATAGAGATAAGAGCCCAGGTAGAGGATAAAGAGTGCTGCAGCGATCCACCATTTGCGTCGCATGGTGTCATCCTAACAAATAGCAGTTCAAAATACCCACGACAGGATTCGAACCTGTGACCTGCGGATTAGAAGGGTACTTATTACCATGATAAACCACCAATATGCCAGACGGTTATATAAATGGCAAAGCTAACCTGGGCAGTACACTGGGCAGTAGGCTTTGCTGAGGAGGTATGCGCGATCGTTGACAGACTGCGAATGCTTGCGGGTTAAGATTATTCTGGACGCTGACATCAAAAACCCTGAAATTGGGGAAAACTAAGTCAATTTGTCCTAAACTAAAAATTGCTTTATAATAATGCATTCAACTAGGCCCCAGAAAATCGGGTCTGTCTCTCACCCTCGTGCATGGCCTTACCGACGGGGTCGGAAAGTCTAGGTCGGTGATCTAGGAATGCTTCGAGGGGGCAGTGATCGGCAGTCGCGCGATGCCTAAGCGCGAAAGCGGCGGAGCCGTTTGCCACAGATGTATCACTACTAGGCAATCATCCAATGTCAAATAAGACACCCGCTGCCGTCTTGGCAGAGCTTGTCTCATTGGAAGAAGCAGCACAAATGCTGCCCACCCGACCCCACGCCCAAACTTTGAAGTCATGGGCCACGGAGGGTTTTCAGGCAGCCGAAGGATGCCGCGTCTTCCTACAGACAGTCGGAATCGGCAGGACACTTTACACATCTACTGATTGGTTATTGGAGTTCACCCGCAGCATCGGTGACGCACGTCGGCGACCCGCCGTGGAGCGAGCACCATGACCACGCAGGACGAACACCCAGAAATCCCACGGCTTGGACTGCGCCCGGAAGAAGCCGCGATGGCGATTGGTATCTCGAAGTCCAAGTTCGATGAATTGCTTGCCGATCGCACGTCTGGTCTACCGGTGATCAGAGTCGGTCGGCGGGTCGTAGTCCATGCGCGGCTTTTAGACGCCTGGCTAGAAGACCACGTCGGAAAGAAGGTCTGAACAACACAAAAATGCCCGGTTGGGTGGCATCCCAGAGACCGGGCAGTAGGAGAATGCGGAAATGTCTATATCGAAATTTATATACACGAAGCGCCGCCCCGAACTACTACTTCGGCGGGCATCTCAATATACCCGCGAGGCCTTGAAGATCGCGCGGTGGAAGCGAGATGTCGAGTGGTACGGACAGCTTCTGGACGATCAACAAACAATCCGAGAGTGCCTCAAGGCGTTGCGCCGTAAACAGTGGAAAGCGTGGGAGGCCAATCATGGCACCACGTAAGTCGAAAAGTAGTAGCACCTCTCCAGACGTTGACCAGCCCTATGTGTTGACGAGTATTTTGCATGCGTTCGTAGAAATGGGGCTGCTTGCCGATTGCACGGGTGCCACAGCGAAGGTATGGGTGGCTTTACTGCATCACAGTGGTTATCGCACGGGGGAGGCATGGCCATCGGTTTCAACTCTTGCCAAGGAGGCTGGCGTCGCACGATCTACCGTGTCACTTGCCCTCAAGCAGTTGAAGGAATCTAAGGCACTTGTAGTGGTGGAGTCGGGGGGACCGCGTAAGTCCACCCGTCGGCGTCTGTATGTCCCAAGTAAAACGGAGTATCCCGAGCGATCAGGTATCCCGAGCAGTCGGGTATCCCGCGCAAATAGGTCCGGGTATCCCGAGCCGTCGGGCGCAGGTATCCCGAGCGATCGGGACCGAACATCACCAAGTAACAAAGATAAGAACAATACATCATGTAGTTCCAATAGTTTTGATGATGATGATGTTGAGGTCAAGGTCAAGACGCGCCGTAATCGTCTTACCAAGCGCCAGGATAGACCACGTCGCAATGACATCCTTGACGACGTTGACGCGGGCGACTTCTGCGTGAGTGACAGCCAGCTTGAAGAAATGGCAAGGGAGGTTTCTTCGTTCGGCATCGACAATCGCTCTTGGGCCGAAACAAAAATCCGGGACATCTGCGAGATGCATGGCCGCGGCACGGCCAAGCGGATCATCAAATACCTGAAATACCGCAAGAGGCTGGGCAACTACACCGGCTCACTTGGAGGTATAGCAAGCAAGGCTCTGACGAACCCGCGCTGGGCTATTGAACAAGCAAATAGATGCCTGAAGGAAAAACCACGTATCAAAAAATATTCATGGACGAAGGAGCGGACACGGGTCGAGGTCGCGTGACCTTTACCCACCGCCTAACTACAAAGCATGGAGTTCATCATGCCAACCGCAACACTACCGAAACCTAACACCACTGTCCCCCAAGTATTCAAGGCCCATCCTATGGGATTCTTGACGTCTGAAGTCACGCCAGCTTTTGATGGCCGGATTGATGATGTGAATGACAAGCTCAGCCAACTCATCGCTATACAATCGGCAAAGCTGGCACGGGTAGAAGAAGATTTTCGCCCATCGGCTCAAGTAGCTGCCCGTGATAAGATTCAAGAGCATACCTACCCTCAGTTCACCCATCTCATTCAAGACGAAGTTCGGTTCATCAAGCAGGCTACCCGTGAACAAACGACACGGGCAGAGTCAGCGTTACAGCTAACCAAAGCAGATAACAACGACATGCCAAGTCGGATATTCAAGAACAATATCATCCGCGACCTACTTAATCAGATTGCCGCAGACCTAAAACCAGAGGCGGCATTTAACGCCCGTAATGCTTTACTGGCAGCCGCAGCCGCAAGCGGTGATCGCTCTGTTCTCCGTTTTCACGACGCCCTACCGCGTGTCGCTCAACTGGCCATGTTCCGCGACGCCGACGTGGAGAACGCCCGAAAGTTGTATTCCGAAAGTCAGGACCCCGAAGCGTTCCGCGACCTTCGGCATGCCGCGGAATATTTGCCGCAGATACGTTTCAATTTGAAACTGGCAGCGAAGAAGATGCAATTGACCCATCGTTGGCATGCGGACCCTGAGGGCGAATCCGCTTTCAATACCGCCATCCATGACGTGAAGCAACACATTGGCGCACTACCCGATGGCTTCGAGGACCTGGAGTCGGTGTTAATCCGTCATAAGCTCCGCCCCCTCGGGACCATTGACTTGACGTGACACCAGCGACAACGGCTTCTCTCCGGTTTGCTGGCATATTCCCGGGGATGGATGGGGGTGCAGCGTCGAATTGGAGAGCAGACCGAGATTAGCCCGTTTAGCGGGGAAGTACCACGTCCACCCGAGTCGATTCTAGCGGGTCGGCTCGGGTTTAAGGAAACGACAATGGATAGAGTAAGAATTAAACCTGAAATAGAAGCGATGATCGACAACGGTACCTGGCCTATCGTTGTGCCGCAGACCGGCCCCAAGACCGAAATCGGCAAATCGGTGACACGGCTGAACGCGGTTCGTCACGGCCTGGACAGCAACGAAATCATCCTCAAGGAACTTGGTGAGACTCCAGAGCAGTGGGACAAACACCTGGCCGAAGTGGTGGAACACTTCAACCCCATCGACGGCTACGAGCATCAAGTGGTCGAAGAGATCGCCGAGGTCCGCTGGTTAATCAGGCGTGTCAGAGCTTATCGTCGTAACACTACACGACAAGCACATGATGCTGCCAGCCGATGTGCCATGCGTGAACTTAGTCGAGGTGAGTTGGATGCAAGGCCGGAGTATTGGGAGGAACGAGCCTACCTGCCCGATTCAAGGGCACTTGAAAAGGCGGATCGTCACCACGGTCGCCTGCTGCGCAAACTCTCCATACTTATGGGCCAACTCCGGCAGTCACGACAAGATCGCCGTATAGATATCGCCGTAAACATCGGCCTAGCTATTTTGCACAAATGGCCGGATATCCAGAACGAAATCCCCCACCTCGACATCATCGACGTTCAACAGGATCGGGGGGAAGAATGATTCGTGCTCCACAATCACACAAGAAATCTAGGGGTACTACCCAGAGCGTAACCCAGATTGATCCAGATATGGGTCTAACTCCGACCGTAGACAGTGGTTAATTGGGCCTCCAGTAGTGTGCTGGCCTACTGATATTACCCCGAGTGTTCTTTGACAAGTGAATAGCCTTCGGATAGGTGTTTACTTAACCGCTACTTCTAGCAGCCTAGGTACGTTATGTTTGGTAATATATTGTGTCTAAGTACTTCTGTTACATTACTTATGCCTGCTCTCTGATGTCTTCGGAAACACTACTACAAGGGGGAACCTTTGACCTTATACTCCGAATCATACACCGGCACTCGTTTCTATAAGACTGATCTACAGATTCAGACGCCAGCAGATCGACCTCGTTGGCGTGGTCCAGAGATGGGGGACAGTGAAGAAGAGCAAATCGCCTACGCCCGAGAGTTCGTCACCCACTGCCTCGCAGTTGGCTTGGATGTCATAGGCATAACTGACCACAATTTCGCTTCATATCGCTTCCTCCACCGCCTATTAGATGCTGCACGGACAATACGATCTGAAGACGGTCGCACATTACACATTTTCCCTGGCTTTGAGATCGAAGCCAATGTAGGAAGAGGTTGTCATGTATTAGTACTCTTTGATCATAATGTACCTCTTGATGTCATAGATCGGGTAATGACTCAATGTGGAATTGGAACTCCTCGTTTCCGTGATGGGGCACCAACGGCGTCAACAAAGAATCTCTCGGAGATTATCGAAATCGTCCAACACCCGGATGATGGTGCGCCTCGTGGTATTGTGATCTGTCCTCACGCACAAGCTGAAGCAGGTATATTTGACAACAATCGAATTAGTGAATGGCTACAAGCACACGAATTTACAAATCCTGATTTACTCTGCCTAGAAGTACCAAAGCCCGTTTCAGAAATGAATGAGAACTGGCAAGCGCTCTTTGAATCGGGAGATGAGTGTTTGGAGGCATGGCGCCGTGATCGCCCAATAGCTGCCATCATGTCATCTGATGCAAAGGCTTTGTTACAGGAGCATGCAGAGAATTATATCGGTTTCCGTTTCTCCTGGCTTAGAATGAGCAAACCATCACTTGAAGCTTTGCGCCAAGCCTTCTTAGACCACAAATCTCGTATCCGTCTTACTCAAACTAACCCTGATGCTTCATATTCACATCCTGCTCTGTTATCCCTTACGATTCGCAATGCTGCGTTTCTTGAGGATATGGATGTACATTTCAGCAGGAATCTTACTTCTATAATAGGTGGCCGAGGAACAGGCAAGTCTACCGTACTTGAATACATCCGTTTCCTTCTTGGCAAAGATAAAGATATCTTTGGTACAGATCCCAAGCGGCAATACACCGACATTTTAAATACTATCTCTGATAGCACGACCCTTACGGCTGAACTCGAGATTGATGGCCGTAAGATCTCAGTATCCTCTAGCGGCCATACTGTAACATTAGTAGTCGATGGCGAACAGATACACGATATTGCGCGTTTCTTCCCCATACGCATACTCAGTCAACGTGAAATCTATGCAATATCTACCTCGCAAAGCCAGAGACGTGGCCTAATTGATGAGCTTGTACTATCTGATCTCGAATCTTTCCGTAATTCCGCACGCAAAATTATTAATAGCATTACACTAATAGACACGGAAATCGAAACACTTCCAGAAATTGAGCAAGAATTAAGGTCGCTTACTGCCGATCTTACACGATTGCGTCTAAAGCTCGAACGTTTGGACGAGTATCAAGAACCGTTTCAACGTAAAGAGGCTCTAGAACAAAAGGCTAAATCTTTAAAAGATCACCGTAATATTATTGGGCATAGATTGCGAAATATTCTTACTGAACTTACAGAAATAAGGAGGGCGAAAGCTGACGGCGTAGACGATATGGATGCTGAGGAATGGCCGAAGCTATATCTAGAATCAATGAATCAAGAATCAGACCAGCTTGCAAGCACAATTATCGGGAATATCAAAACATATTATCAGAAACTCAATAGGGAATATCGCAACGATGCTGCTCAAGTATGGTGGTCACTTCTAGATGCGGAAGAAGAGGAATTTAAGAAGGCTATTGCTAAGCTTGAAGAAGACGGAGTCGAAGTTACCGAATTGGCTTCGTACCGTGAAGAGAGCCGCACAATAGCACAGAAAATTCAGGAATTAAGACAACGACACGAGGATTTGACGCAGAAATTATTGGCAAAGGAAGGAAAGTGGGTTGATATAAATACTGGAATCGGCGGCCTTATTCAAGAGTTACACGAAGTCTGGAGCTCAGAGACCGAAGTTAGGAAGCAAGCTGCCAATGCTTTGTCAACGCGAGTACCACAAACACAAGCTGGTACACCATTTATTAAGGTAGAAGTCAATCAATACGGAGATCTACCAGCATTCCAGGAATATATGAGAGGCCGAATCGAGGATCGACGCAGAATTTCAGAGCCCGAATGGGATCTGTTGGCAGCGGCAGCATTCCAATTCGCAAAGATACGTGGCGTTAATCCTCCAGAAATCGTCAATTACTGGAGTCAATGTCTTTCAATTGGGAAATTACCCAATGGCTTCCCATGGCCAATGGGAGATCGCAAGACAGAGGTGTTTGAGGAATGGATGACACTTCCAGTTCTCAATACGTTACGTTTATGGCGATGCCCTGACAGAGTGTTAGTAACATTATATCGAGATGACGGATCAGAGGTTGGTGAAATTGAAAGCGCAGGTTTGTCTGTTGGACAAAGATGCACCGCTGTGTTAGCAATACTATTGGCCCGCGATACAGTCCCGATTTTCATCGACCAACCAGAGGAGGATCTAGATAATGAATTTGTATTCCATCAACTTGTACCATTTCTCAGGCAACTAAAAGAACAGCGTCAAATTATAACTGTGACACATAATGCCAATATTCCAGTTAACGCGGATGCAGAAATGGTTGTTTCACTCTCTACGAGAAACGGCAAGGGTTGTCTTAAGGAATACAGCGGTGAATCTGCTTGTGGTGGATTAGATCGCGAGAAAGTCGTTGTCGCAGTCCAAGATATTATGGAAGGAAGTGAGCGTGCTTTTAATCAGCGACGAGAGAAGTACGGATTCTAAAGATACCCAATAATTGTCTCTATGTACAGATTGGTTACTGCCCATAGTACTACCCGTAGTGAATTTGAGACACGGCATAACCACTGGTGACACAGGACCACAGAAATACAATCCAGCAGATTGGACACCTACTGGAGAGCAAATAATCCAGCCGAGCTGGCAATAGTACCCGATGCCGGGGCGCCCTGTTCGCCCGATTGATGTGGCTGCGCATATTCCAAAAACTCATCCAGTCTTCCCACATCGCGTGCTAATTCCATCAATGACAGTCTGCGTAGAACATCCGCCGTGATGGGGCGCTTTGAGTCAAGGAAGACCAATGAGTATAGGAACCTGCTGGCAGTTTCAGACGATAGTAAATCATACAGCAATGACGCTTCATCGCTTGATTGGCATGGAATCGAATAGCACGTGTCGTCTAGCATAACCGGGCGATTATGATAAGGCGATACTAGGGCAAATGAAACCTTCTTATAAAGGCCGGAAATTGCTATTTTCCATGGCGAGAACGAGTAGGGCCCAACACCAAACACTGCGAATCGAGAACGATTCTTATAAATTGAGCTTTTCCTTCCGTCGAGCACCATTGCATTCATTAGCAAATATTGCCATGTTCTTGGCGCCCGCTCCGCTATAACCGAGGTGTCATCACCCGTATGTGTCTGGGTCACTAAAACACATTTTCGAGGTACATCTGCATTCTTCGCGAGGTCAGACGACTTTAACAATGGAAACACATACTCTTTTTCAATATCAACTGTTTCACCGAATCCATTGACAAGTGTTTGCCCTTCGATGCTGAATTCCATAACTTTGGATGCATCGTGCTTCATACCAGAACGCCACATGTAAGGCGACGATGAGCCATCTAAATGCTTTAGACCTGTGTAGGCCTCAACATCCGAAACTAAATCGCCTTCAATGAAGCCTAATCCTGACGACATCGACTCCAAACTAAACTCTCTGTGAATTGTTGCGACGCGTTTATTCGTCTGTATTCCTGTAGCGTAAAACAGACATGCGTCAACGGACACATTGAACTCTGCCTTTGCGTCAAAATGAAACAGCCGTGAATTTTTAAGGCCGCCACGCGTTCTCCAAAAGTGCCGTAAGACTTTTCTCGCCGTTGAAGTCTTGCACAGCATCGCGATTGCACCAGACGCTGGAATTGCCTCTATGAGTCGAATTAACATCCATTCTGCAATATCGAAATTTGATTTACCTGTGCGTGCATCGAAGCCGCGCAGCTTTTGGAAATTTGACTTCTTGGGCAAATTCTCGCTCTTAATCTGTCCAAGATCAGAATTTGTCACCCATGGAGGATTACCGATCACAAGCAATCTCGAATCGCCAAATTGAGCCAAATTCTGAAACCAATCTTCATCAAAGAAGTCCCTATGCAGAACTTCGACATCAAAAGTGTTCAAGTGCTGACGTGCGGCGTCAACATACTCTTTGTTGATTTCATATCCTCGGTACTTTGCACAATTCCCCCACTGCTGAAACGATGCTTTTAAAAACGTTCCGAGTCCCGCCATCGGCTCTATTACTACATCTGGCGTGCCAAAAAGTTTCGCAACCAAATCGACAGATGCTACAGCCAAACGCTCCGGAGTCTGAAAGTCGCCGTACTCTTTCTTCTTAGTCATTGTCCCATTCTTGTATTGTGTTGCCGGATCACCAGTCGATGGTCTCAAGATCACTAATGAATTTTCGAGCAAACTTCTCGTGTTTATCATGCTCTTTTTGCCTAAATCTCGCATAAGCCTTCAGAAAGCCGGCATAAAATTCTCGCTTAGTCTGACTCTTGTTGATTTTCAAAGCCTTGGGTTTCTGAATCACGCCAAACCCCTGTGCTTCGATCGTTAGGCAGTCCCAATCAATGTGTTCAATCGGAACTAATGCACTCTCCTTAAGAATAACTGGCTTACCATTCACCAGTTTATAGTCGACGAATATGAAGCTTAGATTCTTACGTTCCTCATATACCCACTTGTGCATTTTGGGAATCGCGATCATGTTTGGCGAATAGTTTTGCTTCTCAACGTTATTGCTCTTTACATTTACCGCGTGGTCGTCGGTAAGCATGAAATCTCCGACAGCCTTCCTCGTCGTTGTCTCCTTACCGAATTTCTCCGCGATCATCTGCTCGATAATTTCGTATGCGTCCATATGTGGCTACTTTCAGTTGTGTGTCCGTGATACACGTCACAACACGCAAAGTAGTCACTCGGTCGGGTGTGTGCAATCTCTTTCCAGTGCTTGATGTTCAGCATGTGATCGGGCATTAAAAAACGGTTTGTCTGCAAACCAAATCCACTTATTATAAGTATACCGTACATTTACCTAACTGTCAAGTTGGAGGTTATTCAAATGGCACGAAAACGAACACGTGGAAACGGCCAAGGCAGTATTTACCAACAGAATGGATCTGGCCCATGGATCGCCCAGTGGTATGACCACAATGGTAAGCGGCACGTCAAGTCGACGCGAACTACCAGTAGGTCGGCTGCCGAGCGGATACTCCGAAAGCACGTTGAGGATGCCGCCCTAAGACGGGAGGGTGTAATTGACCCCGAACTGGATGCCTTCGCAACCGAGGGCCGACGGTCTATCAAACAGCACTTCGATGACTACACAAATCATTTGAAGAGCAGGTGCAGCGCCGGGCATGCAGAAACCTTTATCCATCGGATTGACCGTATCATAGGGGTTGGGAAGATCGGCATTTTGAGTGACCTGAAGCCTCTAACAGTTGAACGGGCGCTCGCCGAGATCATGGCGCAGGGCAACGACCCGGACAAGCGAAAAGAGGGCACTCGTAGGGTGAGTGCACAAACTCGGAATGATTACTTGACCGCGATGAAGGCATTCGCCAATTGGTTGGTTAAGCAGCGGCGCCTCCAACACAACCCTATTGCTCACATCCAGCGTCTCCCCTTCGTCGAGAAAGAGCGTCGGCGTGCCCTGACCGTCGACGAGGCCCAGCTTCTTATCGACGCCGCCACACGCGGACCTATTCAGCGAGGCTTGACCAAGACTGGACTCAGGCTTACCCAACGTGGCGAGGATATCGACGCCAAGCACATCCGTTGGGAGATGTCCGGACCTGATCGTGCCCTGCTCTACCGCTTCACTCTCGAAACTGCTCTACGTCGTGGCGCTATTGAACGCTTGAGGGTGTCGGACTTCGACCTCGGCGATCAGTCGTCAGTCACAGCCCAAGCCACCGTCAACACCAAGAACTCACGCAAGCTGACGATCCCATTGAGGTCCGACACGGCCAAGCTCTTGTCAGCGTCGTTTGCTGGGCGTCTCCCGGCCGCGAGTGCGTTCGACATGCCCAAAGACTACGAAACGGCACGCATGATCAGGATCGATCTTGCTACTGCTCGAAGGGCATGGATCGCCGAAGGGCAAGACCCTGACGAGCGTGCCCGACGGGCAGAGTCCGACTTCTTAGCCGAGTACGACAGCGAGGGGAGGACGATCGACTTCCACGCCCTGCGGACAACCTGCTCCACCTGGCTAGATCAAGCGGGCATCTCGGCCAGCCTCGCCAGCAGGATCACGGGCCATCGGAATATCGATACCCTCCAGCGCCATTATCATCGGATGAACTTGGAACAGACGCGGCGTGCCGTCGAATCTCTGCCCGAACTTGCTGCCACGGTGACGGAACCACACGACCGAATCGTCGATGACCTCCCTATCGCGGTTGTCACGTCGGCCTGACATGGGCAGTGCTCTGGGTAGTACACCGGGTAGTAGGGACGGGTAGTGATGGGAACCAATACTAGCTAATGGGAACTTCCACTACCGAGCACGTCTAGCAGGTCGTGACGTAAACCCCGGTGTTTTCTGGATAAATTGGTCGTGCTGGACCGCGAAGGGGGTTTTTCGAGAATACCCACGACAGGAGTCGAACCTGTGACCTGCGGATTAGAAGTCCGCTGCTCTATCCAGCTGAGCTACGTGGGCGCTGGGTCTATATCTTACATAATCGTTCGGGCGGGGGTTTTCTTTCATAGCCGCGTTGTGACACAACGCGGGCAGTTGCGCACGGGCCGCAGGGACACGTCATGTTTACTGCATGGCTTCCAGTTCCTGCCAGCGGGCGTAGAGTTGGTCGATCTTTTGTTGGGCGGCACTGAGTTGATGGCAGACCGCTTCGTGTTTCTCGCGGTCGGCGATGATGGCGGGGTCGGCGGCCTGGGCTTGCAGCGTTTCGTGCTCGGTTTCTGCTTTGAGGATGGATTCTTCCATCTGGTCGAGTTCGCGCTGGAGTTTGTAGGTCAGTTTCTTGGAGCTGTTGGGCTTAGGAGTCTGAGGTTGGGGATTGGGCTTGTCTTGCTTAGGTTGGTTTTGAGGTTTTTCAGGGTCCTGTTTGCGGGCGGGGTCGTCCTGCCATTGGGCGTAGGCGTGGTAGCGTTTGGTGTTGCCTTGGCCGTCGAGGGCGAGCAGTTCGGTGCTGAGGCGGTCGAGCATGAATCGGTCGTGTGTGACCAGGACGATCGCACCGGGGAATTCGGTCAGTGCCTGTTCGAGTACCTCAAGCGATGGGATGTCCAGGTCGTTGGTCGGCTCATCGAGCATGAGCACATCCGCGGGTTTGAGCATCAGGTTGGCGATGAGGATGCGTGCCTGCTCGCCGCCGGAGAGATCGCCTACGGAGACGTTGAACTTGGACGTATCGAAGAGGAACTTGCGTGCCCAGCCGGCGACGTGAACGGATTTGCCACGGTATTCCACAGCATCACCCACCGGGCAGAGCGCGTGTCGGAGGCTCTGCGTTGGGTTAAGGTCTTCGCGGTGTTGCGTGAAGTTGACGATGCGCAGGCCCGGAGCATGTTTGACCGTGCCGGAGTCTGGTTCGAGCTCGTTGGCGAGCAGGCGCATGAGTGTGGTCTTGCCCGATCCGTTAGGCCCGAGCAGGCCCAGCCGCATGCCGGGCGAGAGCTTGATGTCGACCTGCTTAAAAAGTTGCTTGCCGCCGAGGGATTTTGCGATGTGGTGGGCGGTAAGGAGTTTGTTGGACTTGCGTTCGGTCGCCTGGAATTCGATCGCGGTGGTTTGTGTGGGCGCCTTGTTGCGGTCGATGGTGTTTTGGAGTTCATCGCGTCTGCGGATGGCATCAGCGACCTGCGTCTTGTTGCGTGTCTGCCTGCCTTGGATCCCCTGCCGAAGCCAGGCGGTATCACGTCGGACCTTACCCGCCAGCGCGATCTGTTGATTGGCCTGGGCGCTGAGGAACTCGTCCTTGCGTCGGACGAACTCGCTGTAGTTGCCGCGCACTTCGAGCAGGCCGTTCGGATAAGCACGCGACAACTCGACGACACGGTCGGCAACGCGCTCGATGAAGACGCGGTCGTGCGTGATGAAGACAACCGCCATCGGCGCTTGGCGTACAAAACTTTCCAGCCAGAGCACGCCTTCGAGGTCCAGGTGATTGGTAGGCTCATCGAGCATGAGGATGTCCGGCTCATGAGCCAGGGCGCAGGCGATAGACAGCCGTTTACGCCATCCGCCGGAGTGTTCGGTGACGGGTTTCTCGATGTCAGTAAATCCGAGTTTGCTCAGCGAGATCGCAGCACGCGTTTCGACGTCGAGTGCGTGGCCGGGCTTGTCGCCACCGAGTTCATGGAGCACGGTTGAGAGCGGCGTGGCGTCCGGTTGGAAGCGGTCATCCTGATCGACGTAGGCGACGTGCAACTGCTTGCGTCGTGTGATCACGCCCTCGTCCGGCTGCACCATGCCGGCCAGGATCTTCAGGAGGGTGGACTTCCCCGAGCCGTTGGGCCCGATCAGCCCGAGCCGATCGCCATCGGATAGCGATAGCGACACGCTGGTGAACAGCGTATGCGTCGCGTAGGTCTTGGCCAGGTCTCGGGCGGTTAACAGCGTCGCCATAGGGCGAGAAGTGTAGCGGAAAAACAGTCGTGCTACTACGAAGAAAAACACCCCGCCGGGGATGACGGGGTGTTTCTATAGGATGGCAGGATCGCTGAGTGGTACGTCGCAGCATCCTGGGTTAGCGCTTACGCCACAGTAGCGCCGGCCCGGCCATGGCGAGCAGGACGGAGGTTGCCGGTGCGGGGACGAGGTAGAGGTCGTCGTAATGGTGGTAGTACGCGCCGGTGTCCTGTCCGGAGCCCTCGTTGGTCAGCATGACGTAGGCCAGTTCGGAGGGCGAATCACGGAACGCAAGATCGGTGCCTTGATAGACTAGGCCGAGGTTGGCGTCGGTTTCGCTGCGGTCTTCTTCGAGATACACCTTGACATCGAACGTGCCTGCGGCAATGTCGCCGACGACTTCAACGTCGTACCAGCCGCTTTCCAGGCCGTTGACGAGTTCGACCCAACCGCTGCCGTCATGTATTGCCAACGAACTGTCGCTGAGTTTGTTCAGGCCGAAGTACGGTCCCCAGTCGGCGTCGGCGGATTGGCCCAGCGCGATGCTGGTGGTGTCGTAAGTGTGGCTTTGTGAGCCGAACCTGAAGCTGAATCCGGCGGAGAACGTGCCGGTGACGGGGACCATGCGCTTGGTGGCGTAGTCGGGCGTGACCGGTTCGCTGCTGGAGCCGTGCTCACCGGACAGATTGATGGCGAGCAGGTCCACGTGCGGTGCGCTATAGCTCTGGTACACGCGGAAGATGGTTGAGCTACCGTTAGCGGTGGAGTTCCAGACGCTGCCGGTGCCGGGCTGACCGTTGATATAGTCGCTGGTGTAGCCTTCCGCGGCGCTAAAGCTGATACAGTCGGCTGATGCGGTCGTAGCCATCGCGAGTCCGATTGCTATCGCGCACACGGATTGCAGCGCGGTTTTGGCCTGTTTAATCATTTGCCCTCCTCCTTTACACAATGATGAATGATCGACCCGTTTCAGAAATGCTCAGGCGAAACAGGCTATAGGTAATAACACTAACAGATCTGTAGTGTAGTACGTCAGGCCACAAAAACAATACAGAAATACTGCTAAATCCGTGCAGAATGAGAATGGATAGCAGAAACCTCGTGATGAAGTTGCCTGGATTGACTAGTTTGCCTTGGTGTTAACAAGATCACAAAATTTATTACTGAAAGATCGCGTCCGGATTGTCGAATTCGAAGCTCGGACGTGCGAGCATGGCGGGTCTCCGTGATGCAAAATTGATCGCCAGGCCCACCATGATGAAGGTGGCGACGAGGCTGGAGCCGCCATAGGAGATGAACGGGAGTGTGATGCCGGTGATCGGCAATAGCCCGAGGTTCATGCCGATGTTGATGACGACCTGCGTGAGGATCATGCCGGCAAAACCGACGCACGATAGCTGTGCTAGCGGGTCCTTGCTCTTAGCTGCAATCAGCAGGAACGAGCCGCAGAGCATGCCGTAGAGCCCGAGGACGCCGAAGACGCCCAAGACCCCCCACCGGTTGGCTATGACAGCGAAGATCATGTCGTTGTGCACGTGCGGGATCTTGTTGAATTTGACGATCGTTTCTGAACGCTCGGCACCGTACCCACTGATACCGCCTGCGCTGACGAGTGTCATCGCTTTGTCTTGCTGATAGGCGCTACTCTTGATGTAACGGGTATCGCCCTGGGCGAGGCTGACCATGGAGACGATGCGTTGGCGCTGGTGGGGTCGCAGGATCTGCATGGAATCCGGGGCCCATAGCGCGATCGCGACGTTGACGACGATCATCACAACAACTAATCCGAGCAATAGGCTTAGGTGTCGGAGTTTGGCGCCTGCGGCCACGAGCATGACGAAGAGAGTCGGCGCGAATAGCAGCGCCGTGCCGAGGTCGGGTTGTTTGAGAATCAACGCAACAGGGATGAACATGATGAAGAACGGCACGAGCAGGCCGCGGAGCGTGCGGTAGCTGCTGCGGTAGCGCAGGTACCAGGCCATGGATAGAACGAACAGGACCTTCATCAGTTCAGAAGGCTGAAGCGTGATGTTGCCGATGCTGATCCACGCGCGGGCGCCGTTGCGTTCTGGAACAATCTTTTCAGGTGTGAAGGGCAATGCCATCAATATCAGCACAAACAGCACGGCAATAAACAAGGGGTAGGAAGCGTGGCCGATCCAACGCGGCCGGGGTGCGATACATGCCGCCATAACCATCAACGCAACGGGCAGCCAGAATCGGGCTTGTTGTGAAGCATTGCCGGCCTGTCCTGCGGTGTCGATGGCCAGCACACCGATGCAGGATAGCGCGATCGCCGCGAACAGGGCGTACCAGCCCGGGTGCGGTTTAAGCAGCATCTGCATTCGCTTAGGCAACGGGATCAATTCAGATAGCCCTCCCGCTGCATGATGTGCACGATCTGATTCACGATCGGCCCGGCGACTTGCGAACCGCTGCCGGCATACTCAACGACGACGACAACGACATAAGTCGGCTTGGGTTGACTGTCGGGTTGAACCAGTGCGATGACCCAAGCGTGGTCGCCGGATTTGACGATCCTGTCATCACGTGTGATACGGTCATCGCCGTTGGTATCGACGCGGTGCGGGACGCCTTCGGCTGTGCCGGTCTTGCCGTAGAGCTTGACGCCTTCGACGTTGAAGATGGGTTCGCGGCCTTCGGGTACACGCAGGTATCGGCTGGTGCTGTCGCTGTGATTAAACACATCTTCCAAACCCTGGAGTGCTTCACGCACACCGGCTTTATTCAGGTGGATATCCGTTCGTAAACGCGTTTCGTTGCGGTCTTCATCCTTGATGAAGGTCGGGGGCATCCAGATGCCACCGCGGGCGAGCGTGGCGTAAGCGTTGGCTGCCTGGATGGGCGTCCAGCGGATCGGGCCTTGGCCGATACCCATAAACGTAGCGTCGGCGACGTCCTGTTCGCCTGCGGGTTTGTTGGGGTCTGGCAGATCGCCTGCAACTTCTTCTGCTAGGCCACACTCGGTGATGCGGCCAAGCCCGAACTTGCCGTACCACTCGCTCAAACGTGAGAGGCCCATACGTCGGCCGAGTGTGTAGAAGTAAATGTTGCAGCTATGCATGATGGCTTCGTGGCCATAGAGCGGGCCGTGCGTCAGGTGGTACTCGGATTTATAAATCCAGCAGCGCATGCGGTTGGGGTGGCCGGGGTCAAGGAAACCATTGCAGGTGATCTGCTCGCCAAGAGACACTCGCCCCGCCGTAACGGAAGACGCCAGCACGATCGGCTTCACGGTCGAACCCGGCTGGTAAGGCCGAGAAACGATCCGATTCAAGTAAGGCATGTCAATGTGGTTTTCGAAGATGGCTTCCGAATCCTCACGCAGCGTCTTCAGCGGCATCGCGGGCATGCTGACGGCTGCAATGATTTCACCGGAATCGATATCCATAACTACGGCTGAACCGTTCAGGTGCCAACCGGGCTGGCGGTTGGTTTTCGCTTCGTACTTCTGATACGGCTGGGCTGTCATCAATCCGATCTGCGGAGACATCAGCGCCTGAATCTGCGCTTGCAATTGGATGTCGAGTGTAAGGTGGACGTCTTTGCCGGGGATCGGTTCGATTCGCGTGGTTTCGCCGGTATCCAGTTGCGTTGTCAATCGGCCGCGCGTGCCACGCAGGCGATCTTCCATGGCTTTTTCGATGCCCCATCGGCCGATCTGGTCACCGGAGAACATGTAGCCTTTGGGATTGTCTTTGCTGTAACGGACCAGGTCCTTGTCGCTCGCCCAGATACTTCGCATCAGACCGATGTGATGGAGTGCGACACCACTAACAGTAACATCCAGTGGTGTTTCGTGACGCAAGGGGGAAGGCAGCGTCGACCGATCGACACTGACGGTGAAGGTTTCATTAGGATAGCTGCGTTGTCGCGGCTGACTGATTTCGACCTCGGCCCATGCCTTCAGGCTCGGGTCTTCGTCCGCACCGGCGATGAAGTTCAAGATATTGATGCGCGTCCGGTCGGTGATGTTGGTAACGATCGAGTGGGCCCAGTTTTCTTCTTCGATGCGCTCCCTGGCTTCACTCCATGTGAGTTTTTCGTCGAACTCTTCTTCGCGCTCTCTTTGATTGCGTAAAGCCTGGCTGGCGATGCGGCGTTGGACGAGTCGGCGGATGACGTCTTTGCGGCGGGCGATTTCTTCGGGCAGTTCACCGGTGATCTCGGACAGCAGGTCCCAGAATTCCTGGGCCTGGACCTCGAACTGGGGTAATTGCTCGCTGACCAGTTGTTGTTGATCGTACGTGTCCAGCTCTTTCCAGCGTTCCTTGGCGGCTTCTTTGGCGGCGGCTTCGGCCTGCTGATACACCCATTCCCCGCTGATCATGCGATACCGGACGGCAACCTCGTAGCCGGGTTCGTCGATTGCCAGCGGGCGGTCGTACCGGTCGAGGATCCGGCCGCGAATGGTCGGGATCGGGTGGGATTCCTGCAGGGCCTGTTCGGCCGCGACACGTCGACGATCATGCTCGGCACCCACGGACAGGCGGACGGTTTGAGCGCCGAGCACCATCAGCACGCACATGCCCGCGATCACCAGCAGCAGCAACCTGCGGTGAAACATGCTCGGAATATGCTTGCGGAGTGTTCTGCGCATAAAACCCCTGTCGAGTAGTTATCGGCTCCATTGTAGGCGGGGCTGGACAAACGGGGGAAGTGCGGGATTCGTGAAGAATTGTGCGTATGGGATAAGACGCCGGCGGCTTAAGCCGCCTCCGCCGTGGTGTTGTTTGGGCGTGTGGGTGATTAGCTGCCTGCGGCTTCTAGCATGGCTTTGGCGCGTTCGATATCGCGCTGACGGCGTTCAGACTGGACAGCGTCCTGAGGCTTGAATGCCTCGGCTTCACGCAGGGCGGCCTGGGTTTCTTCGATGTTGATTTCGTTGACAGCCTGGGCTTCATCAGTGAGCAGCGTGAGTTGATCGCCTTTCATCTGTGCGAAACCGCCGCCGACGTAAAGCCGATCCGGGCCGCCTGAAGTGCCTTCCAGACGCATCGTGCCGTGGCCGAGTTTGACCATGAGCGGGGCACGGGACTTGAGCAGACCGATTTCGCCATCCCAGGCGGGGATCACCGCGGATGTGACATCCTGATCCAATACCTGCTTATTGGGGGTGATTACGGTGCAGCGGAAGGATTTTTCGGCCATCAGTAGGTGTCTCCAGTCCCGATTTGTTCCGTCCTGTCGGTTAAGTGGCTTATCGTAGGTTCGTTACGGGGGCTGTCAAACTTGCCGGTGCGTCGGATCAATCCGCTCTTAAGATGACAACGTCGTCATAGACACGCCGCTCCCAGCCGGTGACCTCGCCCTGCTGGTTCATGAGCGGGAAGCTGTAAGCCGGCGTGAGGACGGCCTGCCATGTGCCGTTATCCGATCGGGTGACATTGACTTCGAGGTGGCCGTAGTGCTTGCCGCCGGAGACAAGGCGTTTGCCATCCCAGACTTCGGGGGCATCCCAGTGGGCGAGGTAGATCTGGTAGGGATTGTCGTGATCGGCGTACTCAGTGCCTTCGCCCATGTACGGACCGCGTAGGCCGTCGCCGGCGATGCCCACGTCGTAGATGTGGAGTTTGTGCGGGCGGGTGCCATCATCTCCGGGCAACTGCTCCACGCCGTCGGGGATCAGGGAATGCTCGTACATCTCGTCATGTCCCGCGAAGACGGCATCGACGCCGTAGCGCATGAACAGGTCGGTCAATATCCGCATGGGGACGCCGGAGAGGTGGTCCTGGCCGTGCTTGTGTCCCTGATCGCCAGCGTGGAAGCCGTGAGGGCCGACAGAGTATGGCGCGTGGTGGAACTGCACGAAGGTGAACACGCTTTTCTTTTGGGCGTCAGCCAGTTGTTCTTCGAGCCACTGGTACTGGGCTGATCCGGGATTGAAGTCGTGATCGTGATCGCGAGCGTCGAGGCTCCAGTTTGTGTCGTGATCCGAGTCGTCTGGCAGGCCGTTGGTGCTATCGAGGCTGATGAGCGTGATGGGACCGAAGTCGAGTCGGAAGAAGTCCCAATTGGGATGATCCGGGTCGGTAAACGGTTTGAAGTAAGTGCGGTATTTATTGATCGCACGCAGGTGTGCTGCGGGTTCATACTTCCCGAGGTCACCGGGGCCACCGTAGGAATCGTGATTGCCGGGCGCTGCGACGAGCGGGACCATGCCGCCAATGCTGCCGATGTCGCCGGCGAGGTGACGCCACAACTCATCCCAGTCGCGTTGTTCACCGCCGGATTGTGCAATATCACCGGCGAAGGCGAGGAAGCCTGGGTGGCGTGACTGGATGATGCGCAGGTTCTGCTTGAAGCCCTCGGTCTGGTCGACGATGTACGTGCGTGATTGGTCGCCGTCAGGCTCGGGCCAGCCGGTGGGCTTACCGGTGGATTCCGGTTCGGTCTCGGAGTCTGCGAAAACGGCGAAACTGACGTTGCTGTCTTGATCCGGCGCGGTAGTGAGAGTGTTTTCGTAGCTGTCGGCACCCTGCTTGACCTGATATTGGTATTGCGAACCGGGCGTGAGACCGGACAGGAAGACGGTATGTTTGAACGGCGCGTTGGTGGGTTTATCGACTTGAGCGTACTTCTGGGCTTCGATCTCGTGATAACCGAGAGCCGGCGCGGGTTCTGCCGGCGCGGGATAGGTCACAGGGCCGTCGGGCAACTCAAGGCGAAGCGAGCCGGGCTCGTTTTCCTCAGAGAACCAGACCACGATCACCCCGCCGGGTTCAGACGGCAGCAGGTAAGGCTTGACGCGGAATCCCGCACTGACAGGCGCGGCACTCAGCAGCAGAATGGTCGAGAAAAGGATCGCGAAGCTTATCAAGCTCTTGTGGTTCATAATCTAACCCGGTCGCTAACAATAATTAAACACTTACAGGTTGGTTCAGGTGCTCGCGAAGATACTTGCCCGTATAGGAACCGTCCACCGCGGCAACCTGCTCGGGGGTGCCGGTGGCGACGATGGTGCCGCCGCGGTCGCCGCCTTCCGGGCCGAGGTCGATGATCCAGTCGGCGTTCTTGATCACATCCATGTTGTGCTCGATGACGACGACGGTGTTGCCTTGATCCGCCAGTCGGCCGAGTACGCTCAGGAGTTTGTCGACGTCGGCGAAGTGCAGGCCGGTCGTGGGCTCGTCGAGGATGTAGAGCGTGTGACCGGTCGAGCGTTTGCCAAGTTCGGAAGAGAGCTTGACGCGCTGGGCTTCACCGCCGGATAGCGTTGTGGAGGCCTGGCCGAGTTGGACGTAGCTCAGGCCGACATCGTTGAGTGCGGTCATCAGGCGTTTGACATCGGGGAAGCTGTCGAAGAATTCGAGGGCTTCTTCGACGGTCATTTTCAACACATCCGCGATGTTTTTGCCGCGGTAGCGTACTTCAAGCGTCTGGCGGTTGTACCGGCTGCCCTTGCAGTCATCGCATTCAACGTACACGTCAGGCAGGAAGTGCATTTCGATCTTCTTGACGCCTTGGCCCATGCAGGACTCGCAGCGGCCGCCCTTGACGTTAAAGCTGAAACGCCCGGGTTTGTAGCCTCGTACCTTGGCTTCCTTGGTCTTGGTGAACAGGCTGCGGATGGCGTCGAACGCGCCGGTATAAGTCGCGGGATTCGATCGTGGGGTTCGGCCGATCGGGGATTGATCAACCTCAATGATGCGATCGATATTGCCCACACCGGTCAGGCGGTCGTGATCGCCGGGCTTGTCTCGGGAGCCAAGCAGTTCACGTCGGGCAGCGCGGAGCAGGATCTGGTTGACCAGCGTGCTTTTGCCGGAGCCGGAAACACCGGTGACAACAACAAGCCCGCCCAGGGGGAAGGTGATGTCGATGTTTTGCAGGTTGTTCTGGCGTGCGCCTTTGATGGTCAATGCTTTCTTGTGATCGAGTTGACGGCGCTGTTCAGGCGTCTCGATGACCAGGTCGCCATTGAGGTATCGTGCGGTAAGAGATTCACCGGCGGAGATGACTTCATCCGTCGGTCCCTGGGCAACGACTTCCCCGCCGTGCACACCCGGCCCCGGGCCGATATCGATCAGGTGGTCGGAAGCCCGGATCGTGTCTTCATCGTGCTCGACCACGACGACGGTGTTGCCGATTTCCGTCAGGTGCCGGAGCGTCGTGATGAGTCGATCGTTGTCTCGCTGGTGCAGGCCGATCGTGGGTTCGTCCAGGACATAGCAGCAGCCGACGAGGCCGGAGCCGACCTGAGTCGCCAGTCGGATGCGCTGGCCTTCCCCACCGGAGAGCGTGCCGGTCGCACGATCCAGATTCAGATAACCGAGCCCGACACTGAGCATGAAGCCAAGGCGGGCTCGGACTTCCTTGAGGATCGGGGCGGCGATGAGTGTTTGTTCTTTACCGAGTTTGAGTTTTTCGAAGAAGTCGGCCGCCTGTTCGATAGTCATGCCGGTGACGCGATCGATGGGGAACAAGCGTGATTTGGCGTTTTTGCTGCCGGGATTCTTGAATTCTGAGAGCTTCCGCCCCACTTCCTTGCCTGCGATCGGGCCCTCAGCTTCGAGGAAGACGTGCAATGCTTCTTCACGCAGTCGGCTGCGATGGCAGGTCTCGCAAGGCGCTTCGGAGAGATAACCGTGCAGGCGGGCTTTGACGTATTCACTGTCGGTATGGTCCCACCGGCGCTGCAGGTTGGGGATGACGCCTTCAAAGTGGGCGTCGTATTTACTCTCATCCCGATCATTTGTGCCATGCATCAGGATGCGCTGGATCGGCCTGGGCAGCTTCTTGAAGGGTGTGTCGGCGCTGACGCCGAAGTTTTTGCAGAACTGGCGGATCATGCGGGCGTAGTAGATGTTCATCCGCTTGCCGTGCTTACGCCAGGCTTGCACCGCCCCTTCAGCCAGACTGATATTGGTATCCGGCACGATCAGGTCCGCATCGAATTCGAGGATGTTCCCTAAACCGCCGCAGGCCGGGCACGCACCGTAAGGCGAGTTGAACGAAAACAGCCTTGGCTCCAGACCTTCAAGGCTGCATTCAGGATGCAGTTCACAGGCGTACTTCTCGCTGTACAGGACATCGGTCCATGTATCGGTGTTTGTTTTCTTTTTGGTTGGTGATACGTGGCTGAGAACAACCAGGCCATCAGCGAGCTTCAGGGCTAACTCGATCGAGTCGGCCACACGCGTGCGCAGGCCGTCCGGCTCTTCCGCCGACTTTTCCGCTGCGTGCTTTACCACGACGCGATCCACCACCGCTTCAATCGTGTGCGCCTGGTAACGCGCTTTCTTCGTGGTGAAGGGCGTACCTTCCTTGCTGGTCGTGATTTCCCGCAGGTCCATGACTTCGCCGTCCACACGGGCTCGGACGAAGCCCTGTTTGACCATGCCTTCGAAGACTTCCTTGTGGTTTCCTTTTTTACCGCGGACGACGGGTGAAAGGATCATCAGTTTCGTGCCTTCGGGTAGCTCGAAGACTTTTTCGATGATCTGCGATGCGCTTTGGCTGGTGATCGGTCGGCCGCAGGGCTTTCCCCCGGAAGGGCCGTCTTTTTCCATATGCCAGCAGCGGGGCTGGCCGGCTCGGGCGAAGAGCAGGCGTAGGTAGTCGTAGATTTCGGTGGTGGTGGCGACGGTCGAACGGGGGTTGTGTGAGGCGGACCGCTGCTCGATAGCGATCGTCGGGGGCAGGCCCTCGATGGATTCGATGTCGGGTTTTTGCAGTTGTTCGAGGAACTGCCTGGCGTAGGCTGAGAGTGATTCGACGTATTTGCGCTGGCCCTCGGCATAGATCGTGTCGAACGCGAGGGAGCTCTTGCCGGAGCCGGACAAACCCGTGATGACCACAAGCTGGTTGTGGGGGATATCGACGTTAATGCCCTTGAGGTTGTGCTCACGGGCGCCACGGATGGAGATCGTATCTAGGGGCATGGACTACTCGGCAGGGGCTGGTCTTACGCTCAGGGTGAACGCATCGGCCCGGCCGGTGCGTCTTATTGCCGAATGATAGCCGGTTGAATCCATAAGACCACAGCAGCGGGAACGATGCCGCTGCTGTGGATAGGAATCGGATCTTTTGATATCAGGTCAAATTTGGCCGATGTCACATCCTGCTAGTCGTTTAGGATGTCATCGCAACCATATTCCTATGGCGTATCTTCACTGCTACCGCCAAAGAAAACGTCTTTGCCGAGGTTACCTCGATTAGATTGTTGCCGGCATCACCGAAGATCAGATCATGTATCAATCCAGTCTGCTGCCGGCAAAGCCATCGTAAATGGTGTCGAGGCCGGGCCCGCCGTCCAGGAAGTCATGGTAGCCTGCGTTAGCACGAAGAATATCGTTGCCGCTGCCACCGTAGATGGTGTCGTTGTTTTCGTTGCCCCACAGGATGTCGTTTCCGATTCCGCCATCCAGGAAGTCATTGCCAAGTCCGCCGAAGATGGTGTCTCGACCATTTTGACCGTAAATGACGTCTGACCCACCTTGGCCATAGATAGTGTCGTTTCCATTGCCCCCCAAGATGTAGTCGCCACCGTCAGTGATCTCATCAATCCATCGGGAGCCGCCGGCGTTAAAGCCGTATAACTTGTCTGCACCGGGTCCGCCTGTAATGGTGTCGCTACCGCCTTCGCCGTAAATCTTATCATTGCCGCCGTTGCCTCGGAGGCTGTCGTTCAGCTTTCCGCCAATGATCAAGTCGTTGCCCGAGTTGCCTCTGATGATGTCGATCCCGTAATGGCCCATTAGTTTGTCGTTACCCGCACCACCCGAGATGTTGTCATCTCCATTGTTACCCTTAATCACATCGTTTCCGTTTCCCCCATCCATGCGATCGTTACCAAGACCACCGATTACACGGTCATTACCATCACCCGCGTTAATAATATCGTTACCATCCTCGCCGTTGACGCGGTCATCGCCCGCACCGGCATCAACGGTGTCATCGCCCTTGCCAGCGTAAATCACATCATCGCCGTCACCACCGGTGATATTGTCGTCACCGGCATCACCAAGGATCCGATCGTTACCGTCACCACCGATGATCGTGTCATGCCCGCCTTGGCCGTCGATTTCATCATCACCTGCACCGCCATCAAGGATGTCGTTGCTGGCCATCCCGATCAGGCCATCGTCGCCGTCACCGCCCGTAAAAGTGTCCACGCCATCACCGCCGACCATATCAAAGCCCATCAATTCAGAAGCTGTATCCAGGATACCGCTGCCGATCGTGATACTGTTGGTCCCATTAAAGACATAGATATCAACCTCATCCACGCCCGTGAAGGTCGTGCCATCAGTTACGCCGTCCACACCGGTCACGACGACTTCGCCCGGGTTGGTACCGGCGGTGACGACGATGGTGTCATCCCCCGCGGTCCCTGTAAGCGTGAGTTCGGCACCTACCTGGCTAGCTGATAAGAGGACGCGCTGTTCCAACGCTTCGAAGACGGGAAGGTGGTTGCGTGTGACGTGTCGCTGTTCGTTGTGATGCCGGCTCATTGGTCACTCCTTAATCGGGGCATATGGCCCTGGCCCGGATTGATAGATAATCACTTGATCGGCTTGCCATTGTAACGCCGGACTGCCCGGCTCGCCAAGCGGCCTGTTGAGCCTGTAAGTTGTCCGGCAATACGGATTTGGATGCCAGTGAAGATACTGCGTCTTTGAGGCGAAACCCACGTTTCAATCGTGCCCGGCAAGGAACCGGTATGCCTCGGTTATCCCCCCCGCCAGACCGATCAGCACGGTGGTGATAAAGAACACCAGGAGCGAAAACGCCAGTGCGGTCTCCTGGCTGACGCCATAGTTTGTCAAAAGCAGCAACGAGGCGCCTTCGCGTAAGCCCAGGCCAGAGACGCTGATCGGTATCATCGTGGCCAGGATGATCGCTGAACGTATCCAGCCGATCGTGATCAGCGACACATCGATATCCAAGGATTGACAAAGCAGGTACCAGCCGATGACTCCGAGAAAGTGCGGGATGATCGAGAGCAGGTAGATAATGGTGGTTTGCTTGGCGGTAAGAGAGCGTGATTCGCGTACCGCTTGCCTGAGGGTATGCATCTTTACGCCACCGATGCGGCTGAGCACGCTTCTGATCCAGGCGATGATGGGGCCTGGCGAGTTTGAGAACAGGATCATCAGACCCAGGATCATAACTACCATTGCGCCGAGGATTGCGACCAACGATTGCCATGAATCGCTCGGTCGTTCCATCAGCCAGAAGACAGCGCCGACACCGCATAAAGTGACTGTGGCAGCGACCCTGTCGTAGAACAGTGCGACTGCGGTTCCGATGTATTGTTTATGATCGCCGGCCAGCTTGTAGAAGCGGATCGCGATCCCGGTGAAGTTTCCGCCGGGAAGAAACAAGCCATAGAAACGCGTCGCCAGGTTGATCTGCATGACGCCGAAGGTTGACCATTCGTGTCCGTGGGCAGCGCAGAGCCGACGCAATCGGTCAGCGGTCAGCCATTGCGTCACAAACACGATCAAGGCAGCACCCAGTACGGGTAACCACTTCGCCTTACCCATCGCTTCGATGACACCATCAATGGGAATCACATAGAAGAGGATCGCAAGGATTGCCAGCCCGATAGATGCACGCAGGACCTTGCCCCATACGGGTTTGTGCTTCTTTATGGCGGGATTTGGCTTAGCCTGGTTATCCGTCATGGTGTTAGTATTGCTTCAGAATGACCTCTGAGGGTTTAGTCCTTGCGATCAAACAGCACGCGCCCGGTCATGTGTTCAGCCGGTGGCTTTCCGACCAGATTCATCATCGTCGGGGCAAAATCCCGGACGTGGCCACGATCGATACTGGTTTTATGTCTGTCATCACAGAGGATCAGATAACCCTCTTCTGCGGGGTGTGTGGGAAGGTGGCCGTGGTTGCCTCGGTGATGCGGATTGAAAAGGCGAGGGCGCAGCAACGGGTCCGTGATCCCCAGGTACGTATTGGCGATCGGATTGTAGAAGTCGTGCGGGAAGAACGTGTGACCGTGATTGGCAAAACAGTAGAGTTCGCCGTACTTCGGCGTATCGAAGCAGATGCCGTATTCATGCATCTGCTGGTAAGTCTTGGCTGTGACATTCTCGATGCTGTTTACCAGTTTTGTAAGTTCTGTTCGGGCGCGATCTGTCTTGAACCAGAGCCGAACAGCGGAGACTTCGACGAAGTACACATATTCACTTCGCGGCACACCGCTTTGCTTAAGCTGCTTGATAATGTTGATCGAGGACTTGATCAATTCCTGTCCGTGGTCGACCAACAGAACCATGGCTACCCCAGCATCTTGGCACCGTTTGTGTAGGCGTTGTACAAAGCTGTCAACGTAGCGGAGTTTTTCAGCAATTCGTTCGGGATGATCGAGGTTCCAGTGAGAGAAAAGATCAAAGCCGTAGAATTCAACGAAGTCCAGGCGTTTACCTTTGCGAGGAAAGATACTCAATCCTTTTTCCATATCGCTGAAGTGTTTGCTGAACACGTAACCGGCTTCATCATGGCCGATCTCTTTAATGATTGAAGAGTAGCCACCGATCTCGTCCAGACATGTCGGATCGGACTCGCGACGGGTGTACTTCATGCGATGCAGATTGAACTGCCTGCGCCGCCGCCAGGGGACCGCGGCGAGATCGCGTTTGCTGTTCATCAGATGGCCGAAACACTGGGCGGTAGTCGTCACCACATCCGGCAGCATCTCCACTAGTTTGCCTATTGGAGATAGGGGTACTTCTTCCTTGAGGCTGACCTGCCAGATACCGTTCTTGTCCGGGCCGACACCGGTCAGGAGCGTGGGTGTCAACTCCGTGCTTGGGATGGTTTCGAGCGTGCTTGAAGGGTACTTTTCGAGCAGGCTTTGGATATGCGGCGTCCGTTCAGCATCAATACGCCGACGATCCAGGCCAGGGATATAGCACACGAAGATGTTAAGACTGTCCGCCATAGTCACTCCATCTGATCGGGGACCGGTGTCGATAACGGCTCGACATCTGTCCCCCACATAAATGCTTTGATTCCAAGGTCCGCCGGCAGGTCTATCGGCGTTGTGTGTGTCTCGATGTAAGCCGCTGTGTCGGGAGGCACAAAGTACCAGGCGCCATAGTGTGCGGATTCAATAATGATCAAGCCCTTGGCGTGCTCATCCATGACCTGCTTGATGGCCTCGGCGCTGTAGATCACCGGACGGTTGAGTTTCGGATGGATAGCAAATTCCGGGCGGTCCTGGGCCTGGCTGACGCTGAGCCCCATATCCATCCGTCCAAAGTGATAGATTGCTTTAGGTGGGCATGAGTCGATGATGAAACCCGTCTGGTCCGCAATCGGCTTGAGGATTGGGGTAGCTGTGGCCCAGTCTTCGTGTTGAAGCGGGCCCAAAGATGCGCCTGTGAGCATCTGTCGACCTGTGGCATAACTTGGTGTGACCATCCACGCGAAGGCCAACGAACCCAACAGGAAGCAGACGATAGCCGCGCTGACCCACTTCTTTTCAGCCAGGGTCTGGCTGTAGAGTTGTCCGATCAGGTCCTGTGCCCTGGAATGCAGCCAATCCAGCAGGCCATCCAGACCAATGGCCAATACCACAAAAAAACAGGTCCAGGCATAAGACAGATATCGTTCGCCTTTGAATGGCAACAGCGAATGAGCGACAAATGGGACGCCAAATAACACCAGGCAGAACCACGCTTGTCGTCGGCGATGAGCCAAGGCCGCGATTGCAATGAATGGGAAACACGCCCATAACATCGGGTAATTGTTTTTAAAAAAACGGTGGTAGTACTGGAATTGATTGCGCGTCGCTTCCGTCCAAGGGCGGGAGGTATTCATTTTCAGCGCCATATGGTCCCAGGCCCCCGTCATTTTCAGCCCGACAACGAATAACGGGATTACGACGATTAATACGAGCATCACGACGAATATCGTTTTGCGTGCCTGCTGCGGGCCTTTGTTGATCAGGTAGCCGATGAAGACGGTTGCCGCCCAAACACCCACCGCCAAGGCGGCTATGGCGGTCGTCGTTTGCAGGTGTGCCGCAATCAATGCAGTCACTACACCCGCCAGGAAAATCAGGCATCGGCCAAACCATTTATATCCCCCTATCAGGAAGCCGTAAGCACAGATCCACGCCAGCCAGACAAACAGCATGTGCGGCATGTAGAAGCGGATCATCGAGGAGAAGCCAAGGAAGTGCGGTGACAGGATGAGCATCAGCGCGGCCAGCCAGGCGATACGTCTGCCGGTCGTGTGGTACAGCCAGGCGAAGACGGACATGACGAGCAGCGCCCCGCATGCCAGGGACGGGAGCCTGCCCGCATCCCAACTCTCACCAAACAGCCGGTAGCAGCCCGCCACAGCGTAGGTGTAGGCCTTGGCCCGGGTATAGGGCTCGCCGCCATCGTAAAGATAGAGGGTGCCATCGTTTACAAGGGATTGTGCCGCCAGAACGTGGTAATACTCGTCGATGTAAGGCGTTGGATTGGATATGCGGGAAAACACGACGATCGCCAAGGCCAGCACGATCATTGACTCGATGATGAGCCACATCCGATTTGTACGGCTGCTAGACATGAATGAACCAGTGTTGCCTTATTTCACCCCACCCGCCCGGCAGGGATATTCCAGCACAAGCCATTACGCATCGCGGGGACAGACGGCCAGGACACCGACGGCACCGGGCTGACATCGCTTAGGGCTGCTCCGATCAAGGCCTGACCCGGTTCACGAGCCCGCCCGTGCACCGGGCCCGGCCGTCTGTCTCCGCGACGACTGCCGGAGGGGGCTCCGGGGTGGTCTGCGGATGGCTGACAATACCCATCCACAGGTCAAGAGGCAAATCCCTTGGCTCAGAAAGGTTTTGCGCGTATGCTTAAGACATATATATCCCCGGGGTGACCATTTCATAAGGACGAGACATCATGATCCTTTACATCTTGCGTGGAGCCTTCATCCTCCTGGCTGCGGCTGTAACCTCCCTTTACCTGCTATCCAATCAATGGGGCGCAAACATCGATTTGCCGATGTTTGTGATCTTACTCAGCTTAACGGTGGGTATTACCGCAGCGATCATTGCGGTTGATGCCTGGACCTATCATAAGAAGCTCTCGGCCGTCTCAGGTGTATTCCTGGGACTGGTCGCTGGTCTGCTCGCTGCCTACGCGCTGTCGTTTGTGGTTGACCTGATCGGCGTGCTGACCGCGCCGAAGGATGAAGTCGCCAGGGCGGCCTTCCTGAACCTCTTGCGTGGCGTCAAGGTGATCATCGGGCTGATCACCTGCTACCTCGGTATCTCACTGGTCCTGCAGACCAAGGACGACTTCCGCTTCGTGATCCCCTACGTCGAGTTTGCCAAGGAAACGCGTGGCAACCGTCCGATCCTGCTGGACACATCCGTGATCGTGGACGGACGTATTCTGGACATCATCCAGACGCAGGTCATTCAGGGCATTCTGATCGTCCCGAGGTTCGTGCTCAACGAGCTGCAGACAATCGCTGACTCCAGCGACAAGCTCAAACGGGCTCGCGGCCGTCGGGGATTGGAGATGCTTCAGAAGCTGCGAGAAAACCATATCGTCGAGGTGATCATCGACGATCGGGAAGTCGAGGGAGCCGTCGTCGATCAGAAGCTGATCTCACTGGCCCAACTCACGCGTGGCCGTGTGATGACAAACGACTATAACCTGAACAAAGTAGCCACCTTGCGTGGGGTGGATGTGATCAATCTCAACGATCTGGCCAAATCCCTCAGGCCGGTCGTGCTGCCAGGCGAGCACTTGAACGTAAAACTCGTCAAAGGCGGCGAGGGGCCAAACCAGGGGGTGGGCTACCTGGATGACGGGACTATGGTCGTGGTGGAGTACGGCCGGTCACATCTGGGCCAGGACGTTGACCTGATCGTCACCAGCACACTCCAGACCTCCGCCGGCCGGATGATCTTCGGCAAATTCGCCAACGAGGAGCACAATCGGCCGCCCGAAGGCGAGGAGCCGCCTGAGGAGCCCATGTCCGACGATGACTCACCGTCATCTCCGCCATCACCACGTGATGACAATCGGCCCGGTCGTAGCGGTCTCTCGGGCCGAAATCCAAGGCGGTCACGCTAACTCGACGCAGCAACAATGGACGCAACCAGACAACCGCGTGTGAGATTTGCACAGCCGGGGGATATAACGCAACTATGCGAACTCGACCACGCTGTGGATAAACAGAAGGTTGAGCGGCTGATCGTTCAGCAGCAGTACATCATCGCCGAGGTAGACGATCGGATCGTTGGCCTGATCCGTCTGGAATACATCTGGACGACTCTGCCATACATGGGTTTGATCTGGATTCTGCCCGATTACCGCAAGCGAGGATTGTCCAAGCAGCTCTTGCGGTATTTGTGTGTGTATCTACGCGACCATAGACATCAGCAGCTTTTCAGTTCATCTCAAGCCAACGAGCCTGAACCACAGGCGTGGCATAGATACGTGGGCTTTGTGGATAGCGGTTGTGTCCGGGGAGCCAATGAGGGTGGTATTGATGAAGTGGTGTTTCGTTTGAATATCGAAAAATACATTTAGTCAGCCGATATACCACCAGGGCCAATCCGGGTATCGCGTGCCGTTGAAACCGTAATCGTAGTACCACCACTGCCAGCGGCGGTACGCCAGAAGCACCATTACCAGGCACGCGACAGCCAACAGCCATCGCACGATTCGAGGCCAACGTGCGATCTTGCGTCGAAAAACAATCAACGTCACACAGACAAACGGCACGCTCAACCACCAGACTGATGATGCCAGCATCATCAATCCTTCACCGAACGGCCGATCGAACAAGCCCCGTCCGTAGTCCTGGATCGTGGGGTTCCAATCGTCGCCGTAGTGGATCTTGCCGCGGATAATGAGGCGCTGCCAGACAAAGAATACGCTCCACGGCAGCGCCGCGACGAAAGACGACAGCATGATCAGCCAAGCGTAATCGAGCCGTTCCCGGCGATTGAAGATCGCGGAGATGTCGATTGGTTTGCCGCATTCCGGGCAGTGATCCGCAGACAATCCACGCAGGTTGTAGCCGCAATGTGGGCAGGCACAGTCGCGATCGCTCAATAACGCCTGGAGTTGAGAGATCTCGTCACTCATTCGCGCTCCGAGATCCATGCTCGACGGAGCATCATGCAGGTGCCTGCCCGCATATCAAACTTTTCGTAAAACGTCTTCAGTGGCGGATCGCAGACCAGGTCGATCGCTTCGAGGTGCTCCATACGATGGAATATCTGACGCAGCAGTTGCGTGCCAATCCCTTGCCCCTGAAACTCGGGCAGGACTTCAAGGCAAGGGATGAAGCCTGCCTGGTGGCCATCGGTTAAAGCGTTGATAAAGCCGACGACGTTGCCGGTTTCGGTATTGACCGCCAGTTCAAACATGCTGCTACCCTGAAGCATCGTGAGATGATTTTCAGGCGAGACAGGTTTCTTCCAGCCAACGAAAAAGCCGTGCAGGTGATCGGATGTGACGCCATCTAACGAACTGGTGTAACGGATTGCCATAATGCGGGCAGTATGGCCTGTCTTGGCTATGACAACAAGATCAGACGTTCAAGGCCTTGGCGATCGTGCTGCCTAGATCGGCCGGAGAATCGGCGATGTGGCAACCGGCGCTGCGCAGGGCGTCGATCTTGGATTCGGCTCCGCCTTCGCCGCCGGAGATGATCGCGCCGGCGTGGCCCATACGCCGGCCGGGTGGCGCGGTGCGGCCCGCGATAAATGCGGCGACCGGCTTCTTGACGTTGGCCTTGATGTAAGCGGCCGCCTTCTCCTCGTCGCTGCCGCCGATCTCACCGATCAGGATGATGCCGTCGGTTTCATCATCGGCATTGAAAAGTGCCAGGCAGTCGATGAAGTCCATCCCGCGGACCGGGTCGCCGCCGATGCCGATGCAGGTGGTCTGGCCCAAGCCGTGGTTTGCCGCCTGCCAGACGGCTTCGTAAGTCAGCGTGCCGGATCGGCTGATGATCCCGACACTCTTACCGGTCTTGGACTTGCTTGCCGGGACATGGATGTAGCCGGGCATGATGCCGATCTTGCAGTCGTCCGGCGTGATGATGCCGGGGCAGTTCGGGCCGATCAGACGGATGCCGTCGTACTTATCCTGCGCCAACGTTTTCTTGGCGCGCATCATGTCCTGAACGGGAACGCCTTCGGTGATGCAGACGATCATCTTGATTCCAGCATCGGCTGCTTCAAGGATCGCATCGGCAGCGAACGGCGGCGGGACGAAGATCATCGTTGCATCCGCGCCGGTTGCTTTCACCGCTTCAATGACGGTATTGAAGATCGGCAGGCCGTTGTCGTCTTTTTGACCGCCCTTCCCGGGGGTGACGCCGCCGACAACATTCGTGCCGTAATCAAGACACCCTTTTGTATGAAAAGCGCCGGCCGAACCAGTAATGCCCTGACAGATCAGTTTCGTGTTTTTGTCAACGAGTATGCTCATGGTTCGGTTAGGATAACGACCACACGGACAGGCCACAAAGCTATGACAAAGTCAACAAAACAACGCTGTCGATGGGCCGCCAAAGAATGCTTTCATGATTATCACGACACCGAATGGGGGGTTGCGGTCCATGATGATCGACTGCTGTTTGAGTTTTTGATTCTCGAAGGCGCACAAGCGGGTTTGAGTTGGGAAACCATCCTGAAGAAGCGAGATCGCTACCGAAAGGTGTACGACGGTTTCGATCCCCGGAAGATCGCCCGGTACACGGATAAGAAAGTGCAGAAGTTGCTGGCCGACCCGGGCATCGTTCGCAACCGCTTGAAGGTTGCCGCGTCGATCCGGAACGCCAAGGCTTTTCTTGAAGTACAGGATGAGTTCGGCAGCTTCGATGCCTACATCTGGCAGTTTGTCGGTGGCAAGCCGAAACGGAACCGATTCATGTCATTGAACGAGATACCCGCCAGCACGCCTGAATCAGACGCGATGAGCAAGGACCTGAAAAAGCGGGGCTTCAAGTTTGTCGGTTCGACGATCTGCTACGCCTTCATGCAGGCGGTGGGCATGGTCAACGACCACGAGGTGGGCTGTTTACGTCACAAACAGCTCGGGTAAACCACTACCCTGGATTGGTTGTCTACCACGATGATCGGCTGGCATGTTCAGCAGAATCGGCTTTGTTGACCGTTAAACCGGTCTATTAATTCATGTAACACGTTTATTTGCAAGTATTGCTTGAAACTACCGTTACATGCTCTATTGCACTGTATTCCTGAACTTGAACTTGCTATATTTGCTACCACCATCGCATCAGGAACTCTTATGTGTGAGATTCGGTGTGTGGCTCTTACCCTTGGAGGAAACAGCACATGAAGTTTGTCAGGTCTCGTCAAACGGTCGGTTTGAAGCAAAATGTAGCACAGATGGCAATCACGACGTCTGTCGCATTGCTCCTTTCAGGCAGTGTTGTCCACGCTCAGGTAGGCGCCCTGCTCTGGGAAGAAAACTTCAGCAATCTGGATAACTGGATCGTGGAAACCGGCAACGGCAGTTGGGGCTGGGGCAACGGTGAACTTCAGTACTACTCCGAAGATAACGTCGACATCGCCGCGGTGCCGGGCGAATCGGGCAACACGGCCCTGCGCATCACCGCGAAACAAGAGAGCGGCCCGGGCATCGTCGATCAATGGGGCAACCCGCTGAACTACACCTCAGGCAAGGTCGTCTCTAAGTCGAAAGTGTCCGTGCAATACGGCATGATCGAGACACGGGTACGTGTGCCGGACCTGGACCTGGGAGGCTGGCCCGCGGTCTGGCTTCTGGGGACTTCCAACTGGAACTGGCCTCACAAGGGTGAGATCGACATGATGGAGATGGGCTCCCAGCAGTCGTTCCGCGATCTGCATGATGAGCACAACGGCGGCAACGGGTTGAACAACTCGACCGTCAACCAGGTCGTCGGCGCAAACGCGATCTTTTATTCAGACGATGCCGTTACCCCGGAAAATCCATCAGGCGCTGCAAGCCTGTCCTGGGACCCGGACGATGACTTTGTCCGACCCTATTATAACTACTCCGGATTGACCGATCGCTTCCTGACGTATCGGCTCTATTGGGATGAAAACACGATGCGCATGACGGTGGTCGATAACGGTGTCGAGCACGACCTGTATGCAGCGCCATTCACGATTGATGATGAGTCGGACGAGTTCAGGCACCCCTTCTACCTGATCGCCAATATGGCTATCGGCGGCGCTTTCACCGATGCGTACAACCTAGGCGACCCCGGCACAGGCGCACCGGTCTCGATGCCGTTTAATGCGGAGATGTTCGTTGACTACATCCGCGTTTACGAATGGAACGGTCAGGGCGATGTGCATATCGGCCCACCGGTCGCGCAGACAGGCAAGTTTGGCCTCTACACCGAGAATACGCCGGTCAATGGTGAATTGACCCCCGATGTGGACTCGCGGATATTCGTCTGGGAAGGCACGCTCAATGAGAGTTCGATCGCCCCGCTGGAGGGTGACGATGTCTTGTCGTGGCACTCGGCCGGCGCAGGCTGGTTCGGTGCGGGCATCATGTCGGATCAGCCATTGAACCTGTTTGACTTCGGTGACGGGTTCCTCAACTTCAGCATCAATATCCCCGCCAACGTGACGTTCAAGATCGGCATCATCGATGCATGGGGCAATCAGCAGTACGTCGAATTCCCCGCGTATCAGACAACTTACGGGCTCGAACGCAACGGCCAGTGGGGCCAGGCCTCGATCCCGGTCGAAGACATACGAGGCACCGCCATCGACCTGCGGATGCTCAGCTACTCGTTTGTGATTCTGGAAGAACACGGGGCCTACATCGACTTCGCGCTCGATGATATCTACTGGGACTCCGGCGTAACGGTCCTTGATGGCGATCTCAATGGCGACGGCTTCGTCGGCCTGGACGACCTGGACATCATCCTCAACAACTGGAACACCAACGTAACACCCGGCGATTTAGCGGTCGGAGATGTTAACGGCGACGGCTACATCGGCCTGGACGACCTGGATGTGGTCCTGAACAACTGGAATGCCGGCACGCCTCCAACTGATACCGTTATCCCTGAGCCGGGTACGATCGCCGTACTGGCGTTTGGCGGATTGGCAGGCGTGTTGCGTCGCAGGAGGTCGGCCTGACGTACTCACAGCTTAGCGTCGGGATAGAAACCGAGCACGAGTTTGCGCCCTTGCAGGATCGCTAACAGGCATGCGGCTTTGAAGCCAAGCAACCAGAGCGTTGTGCTATGTGTTTCGATGAGGTCCGTGATTCCAAACAAAGAGAAGGACAGCGAGTATTGCAACTCGTACCAGGTCTTACGGTGCCGTAAGTATCGGATGAGTACGTACAGACCAATCGCTAACCAGAATACCGCTTCGATGAGGTTGAATGGGATATAGATACTACGGTAGGTGGTCAGCCAGGGGGAGTTGGTGTCGACGATCGGATGATTGAAGAACTCCCACATTATTTGGCCCCCTATTGTGAAGTTACAGATATTCACTCGTCCGGAGTTTGTCCTAACTCTACCTCGATCGATGAATGGATCCCGCCTCTGCCGGTCCATTCGGTGCGCAGGAGCATCCACTTTGGGCTCATCAGTTCCGCCAGGTCGTCAGCGATCTTGTTGGTGACAGCTTCGTAGAAAATGCCCTCGTTGCGGTAGGCCTGGTAGTAGAGCTTAAGGCTCTTAAGTTCCACGCAGAGCTTGTCAGGGACGTAGCGGAGGGTGACTGTACCGAAGTCCGGGTGCCCGGTCTTGGGGCAGACGCTGGTGAATTCCTCAGCCACGTGTTCGATCACGTAGTCGCGGCCGGGGCTGGGGTTGTCGAAGCATTCGAGCAGTTTGGTGTCAGACATAGCGGGTAGGGTATGGGGTCTTGGGTCTGGGGTCTAGCCGGATGGTCTCGTTCGGTCATGGTTTTAGATTTCACACCCTACACCCCAAACCCCACACCCTACACCCTCTTTGCTATCATCACTGCATGTCTGAAACCAAAACTATTACCGAGGACGATGTGCGGCATGTCGCGAAGCTCAGCCGGCTGCATCTGAGTGACGAGGAAGTGCATCACTTCACCGAGCAGCTCGCGGCCGTGCTGGGGTATATCGGCAAGCTCAACGAGCTGGATGTGGACGGGGTGGAGCCGATGGCCCATCCGCTGGAGTTGGCGAACGTGCTGCGGCCCGACGTGGAGCAACCGGGTATAGACACGGATACCGCCCTGGCGAATGCCCCGGCCAAGACACCACCGTTTTTCAAGGTACCGAAAGTACTGGGGGATGGGCCGAGCGCATGAATCCGACCGACACCACATTAGTTGAACTGCGTGACGCGATCGCGAGTAAGCAGGTCTCTTCGGTTGAGGCGACTAAGGCCTACCTGGACCGGATCAAGGTTCATAACGAGCGTTTGCACGTTTATCACGAAGTGTACGCTGAGCGTGCGATGCAGCAGGCTGCGGCAGTGGATGCCGGTAAGGCGACCGGGGCGCTGGCTGGCGTACCGATCGCGATCAAGGACCTGCTTTGCACGAGCTACGGCCACACGACCTGCTCTTCCAGGATGCTTCAGAACTTCCAGGCCCCCTATATGGCGACGGCCGTGCAGAAGCTGGAAGACGCGGGCGCGGTTATTCTCGGCAAGACGAACATGGACGAGTTTGCCATGGGCTCGTCGACTGAGAACTCGGCGTTTGCCACGACACGGAACCCATGGGATACCGACCGTGTGCCCGGCGGGTCCAGCGGTGGATCGGCGGCGGCCATGGCGGCGGACCTTTGTGCGGCTTCCATCGGCACCGATACCGGCGGGTCCATCCGTCAGCCGGCGGCGCTTTGTGGCATCGTCGGGATGAAACCGACTTATGGCCGTATCTCACGTCACGGGCTGGTCGCGTTTGCGTCGAGTCTTGACCAGGTTGGGCCGTTCTCCCGCACTGTCGGCGACACCGCCCTACTGCTGAAAGTTATGTCGGGGCTTGATCCACTGGATTCGACTTCGGCTGATGTTGAGGTGCCGGACGACCTGGACCGTGTGGATCAAAAGCCTGATCGCATCCGGATCGGGATCGCCAAGGAATACCTGTCCGATGCCAACGATCCGGCCGTCGCCGCAGCGATGGACAAGGCGATTCAGATCTACAAAGACGCTGGGGCAGAGGTCGTCGAGGTCAGCCTGCCGCACACCGAGTATGGGATCCCGGTGTATTACATCGTTGCGACCGCCGAAGCATCCTCGAACCTCGCCCGTTATGACGGCGTGCACTACGGCCACCGCACGGACAAGGCCGAAGACTTGATCGATCTATATTGCCGAAGCCGGGCTGAAGGTTTTGGTGACGAGGTCAAACGCCGGATTATGCTGGGTACGTACGCCCTATCCAGCGGGTATTACGATGCGTATTACAACCGGGCGCTGAAAGTACGCAGGCTGATCAAGAACGATTTTGATGCTGCATTCAAGCAGTGCGACGCGATCATCTGCCCGACCACGACGGCCCCGGCGTTCAAGATCGGGGAGCTGGCGGACGATCCGTTGGCGATGTATCTCAACGACGTTTATACCGTGAATTGCAACTTGGCCGGGATCGCCGGCATCAGCATGCCGGGCGGATTTGCGGAAGTGGATGGCAAGCAACTGCCGGTCGGGATTCAGTTGCTGGGCGCGGCGTTTGATGAATCACGGTTGCTGAAGGTCGCCCGTGTGTATGAGGCGGCCGCAGGGTATTATCAAGCTCGACCGACGCTTTAGGCAGGACGCACCCACTGTAGTATTGCATGGAGGAAACTCGGAATGGCCAAGAATGGTAAGGCCTACATCGGTATCGATCTTGGGGGCACGAATATCCAAGGCGGTGTGGTGGACAGCGATGGCAAAGTCATCGCCAACGATCGCGTCAAGACGAAAGCCGAAGGCGGCGAGGATGTCGTCATCAAACGCATCGCTAAGTTAGTGGAATCGCTCTGTGAAAAGGCTGAATGTACCACGAAAGACATCACCGCTTTGGGTATCGGTGCGCCCGGCGCGATCAACATCGAAAAGGGTGTTGTGATCGAAGCGGTGAATCTTCGCTGGAATGACTTCCCATTAGCCAGTGAACTTAAGAAAGAACTGGGTATTCCCGTAGTCGTTGACAACGATGTGAACGTTGGCACCTGGGGTGAGTACAAAGCCGGAGCCGGTAAAGGTTTTACCGACATGCTGGGTATTTTTGTAGGAACAGGGATCGGCGGTGGATTAATTATCAACGGCGATCTTTATCACGGCGTCAACATGACCGCGGGCGAAATCGGCCACACCATTATCCGTGGTGACGCCCCGCTGGGCCAGCGAACCCTGGAAGACCTGGCAAGCAGGCGGAACGTCGTCAACCAGCTCGGGCAGTTGATCGAGGCCAACCACAGCAGCATGATCACAGAGCTGACCGGGGGTGACATGAGTAAGGTGAGGTCAAAAATCCTGTCTGAGGCGTTTAAAAAAGGCGATGAACTGACGGTTTCAGTTATCGGACAGGCGGCCCATTATCTAGGTGTCAGTATCGCCAACGTGGTTACCCTGCTTAGCTTACCCTGTGTGGTGGTCGGCGGCGGACTCACGGAGGCCCTGGAAAATGACTGGATTACGCTAATTCGTGAAGTTTACGAAGAATACGTCTTCCCTCCGGACCATTCTAAGTGTAAGATAGTGGCGAGTAAGTTGGGCGATGACGCCGGGATTATCGGAGCCGCATTGCTCGCTAAACAAAGGCTGGAGAAAGACTAGAGTTATCCACAATCTGGTAAACTGGGCAATGTTTCTGCTTGAAGTTGGAGACTTCTTCAACTAAAAAAGTGGAGACTGGAATCTCTATAGGTCGAGTATCTAGCTATTAACGTGCTTTCTCCCCTCCGCCCCGTTGTCGCTTCGGCGACAGCGGGGTTTGTTTTTACAGTCACCATGCCGTCGGACGAGGGTATTTCTACACGCAAAGATCAGAAGCAACTTGCCTGTTTTATGCGAGGGCGACTTTCTTCATCACCGGTGTGGGGCCGTTGGCGGATTGACCGATTTTTTTAACCACATCCATGCCTTCGAGCACCTTGCCGAAAGCGGTGTATTGGCCGTCGAGGTGCCGGCAATTTTCACGTGTGAGGCAGATGAAGAACTGTGAACCCGCAGAATCCGGGTCCGCGCTGCGAGCCATGGAAAGCACACCGGGCTGGTGTTCACGGTCGTTGAATTCAGCCTTGATCTGCCAGCCGGGGCCACCGGTGCCGTTGCCCAAGGGGCAGCCGCCTTGGATCATGAAGCCGGGGATAATCCGGTGGAAGCTTAATCCGTCATAAAAACCCTCATTGATGAGTTTGAGGAAGTTTTCGGTATGACCGGGTGCAACATCATTCCAGAGTTCGAGTTTGATATCGCCTTCACTGGTGCTCATCAGGACTTGCGGGTAATCGGGCATGGTTCGTCTTTCGTGGTTCGGGTATCGGTTCTGTGATGTTTCTTTACCAACGCCGGTCCTGAGCGAAGCGAAGGTCCGGGTGATTGGAGAATTTGGGAACTAACTCAGAAATTTATTCTCGACTATTTGAGGATGCTGACATTCTAACTACGGTCTATTGCTCAACTACCTTCGACACTCACATGGACTTTGCGCGTCCTCGGGCCATCGAATTCACAGAACCATACCCCCTGCCACGTACCGAGCACAAGTCGACCGTCCTGAATCAGGATGGTCACACTCGAGCCCATCATTGAAGCTTTGACGTGTGAGGCGCTGTTACCTTCAGCGTGTCGGTAGAAAGGCTGTGACCATGGCACCATCAGGTCCAGTTGCTTGAGCATGTCGTGAACGACATCCGGGTCAGCGTTTTCGTTGATCGTGACGCCGGCGGTCGTGTGCGGGACATACACCGTTACCCGGCCGTTTTGTATGCGTGAATCAGCGACTATTTTGCGAATAGTGCCGGTCAGCTCTATCATCTGGTCACGATCACGGGTGGGAACTTGGAAACTAGTGAAGGTCATATTCAGCATTCTAATGATCTTAAATATTTCTGGGCGGCTCTAGTTTTCCATATGTGACAAGCTTGTTGCAAGATTGTAATATCCCACCATCTTTTGATAGCTCATCCAGGAAAACGCATGAAACTATCAGTTCCCAAACAAAGTGGGCAAGGCGAAACCCGTGTTGCCCTGACCGCACAGGTCGTCAAGAAACTAGTCGGGATGGAAGTCGAGGTCGTGGTCGAATCCGGTGCGGGCGAAGGCGCCAACATCCGAGATCAGGCCTATACCGATGCCGGCGCTACAGTTGCGCCGAGTGATGGCGAAGCTCCCGCAGCGATCTGGGCCGAGGCCGATGTCGTCACGGTGATCAATCCCCCCAGCGAATCACAGATCGCGCAGATGAAGGAAGGGGCTGTGCTGGTTGGCATGCTTGCCCCGTTCCAGAACGCCGAACTGATGCGTAAGCTGGCTGATCGCAAGGTCACCGCGGTTTCGCTGGAGTTTATCCCGCGTATCAGCCGTGCCCAGGCGATGGACGTCCTGTCCAGCCAGGCGAATATCGGCGGGTACAAGGCGGTGCTGCTCGGAGCGGACCACTGCTCGAAGATGTTCCCGATGATGATCACCGCTGCGGGCACGCTGGCCCCGGCCAAGGTGTTTATCATCGGCGTCGGTGTCGCAGGTTTGCAAGCGATCGCCACCGCCAAACGGCTCGGTGCGATCGTGGAAGCCTACGACGTGAGGCCCGCAACCAAGGAGCAGGTCCAATCCCTCGGCGCCCGCTTTGTCGAGCTGCCTATGGAGACCGCCGACGCAGAAACCGCTGGCGGGTATGCCAAAGAGCAGACCGAAGAGCAGCAACGCAAGCAGACCGAATTGATGACCAAGCACATCGTCGGCGCCGACGTAGTGGTGACCACCGCTGCGGTGTTCGGCAAGGCTCCGCCGATGCTGATCCCGGCCGATGTGGTCAAACAGATGCCTCCCGGCGGCGTGATCGTCGACCTGGCAGCGAATCCCGAGCACGGCCGCGGCAACTGCGAGTTGACCAAGCCCGGCGAGGTAAGCACCACCGACAACGGTGTGACCATCGTGGGCACGCTCAACCTGCCTTCGCTGATCCCCACACACGCTTCACAAGCCTACGCCAACAACGTGTTCAACCTGCTCAAGGAAATGATCGTTGAAGGTCAGCTCAAGATTAATCTTGAAGACGAAGTTCAGGACGGCGGGATCATTACGCATGACGGACAGGTGCGTAAGGATCTGTAAGCAAATAAACCAGTCACACGATACGGAATACTTCCATGGATTTTGTTACCAGTCTCATCATCTTCGTGCTCGCGATCTTCATCGGGTTTGAGGTGATCACCAAGGTGCCCGCCACGTTGCACACCCCGCTGATGAGCGGGTCCAACGCGATCAGCGGGATCACCATTGTGGGCGCCCTGCTGTGTTCGTTCAGCAACACACTCGGGTCCTTCGGTGTCATCCTCGGTTTCCTGGCGATCATCTTCGCCACGATCAACGTCGTTGGCGGATACGTCGTCACCAACCGCATGCTGGACATGTTTGTCAAGAAGGATAAATAAGGATCGCCATGCACACCTTAGATACCTTAGCTATTATCGATACGCACATCCCCGACCTGATCTACCTGCTGGCGGCGATACTGTTCATCTTCGGCCTGAAGATGCTGAGTAAAGTCCCCACCGCCAAACGCGGGAACATGATCTCATCGCTCGGTATGCTCTTGGCTACCATTGCGACTTTCTTGTTCATCAACGCCAAAGCGGCTCCTGAAGCCAACAATTACATCAGCCTCATCTGGGTCGGCATCGCACTGCTGATCGGTTCACTTGCCGGTTTCCTCATGGCGACCAAGGTACAGATGACGGGCATGCCGCAGATGGTCGGTCTGCTTAACGGCTTCGGCGGTATCGCGTCCCTGCTGGTGGCGGTCGGGGATTACTCGCTGAAGTACGGCGAGGTTGAAAATGCAAGATGGGACTCACTGCTGGCAACCGGTCTGGCCGTGCTCATCGGCGGCGTGACATTTACCGGATCAATCATGGCTTTCGGCAAGCTGCAGGGCACCAAGTGGGCGCCCGATCAGCCGGTTCAGTTCCCCGGCCAGAAGGTCCTGATCACACTGCTGCTGCTGTTGTCTCTTGCCTTGTCCGGTGTGCTGGTAGCTACCCCTGCCGGGTGGTGGACGATTGCGATCGTCACCATTGCTTCGCTCATTCTCGGTGTCCTGCTGGTCATCGGTATCGGTGGCGCGGACATGCCCGTGGTCATCGCCCTGCTCAACAGCTATTCGGGTCTTGCCGCATCGATGGCTGGTTTCGTGCTCGGTAACTCTGCTCTGATCATCACCGGTTCACTCGTTGGTGCTTCGGGCCTGATCCTGACCAACATCATGTGTAAGGCCATGAACCGCTCGCTGATGAACGTCTTGTTCGGCGGCGTCGGCGGGGTCGTGACGGGTGGCAAGCAGGTTACGGGCGAAGCTCGTGCCTTTACGGCTGAAGACGCGGCGATCATCTTCGACGCGGCCCAGCAGGTCGTGATCGTGCCCGGCTACGGGATGGCGGTGGCGCAGGCCCAGCATGCGGTGAAGGAGTTTGCGGAGGAATTACAGAAGCGTGGCATCCGGGTCATGTATGCGATCCATCCCGTTGCCGGCCGCATGCCCGGTCACATGAACGTGCTGCTGGCTGAGGCGGGTGTGCCTTACGAGCAGCTACTTGACCTCGACCAGATCAATCCTGAATTCGAGCAGACGGATGTGGCGCTGGTCATCGGCGCTAACGACGTGGTCAACCCGGCCGCACGTCACGATGAGGGCAGCCCGATCTACGGCATGCCGATCCTCGACGTCGACAAGAGCCGACAGGTCTTCGTCATCAAGCGATCGATGAACCCCGGTTTCGCGGGTATCCAAAACGAACTGTTCTTCAATGAAAACACCGGCATGATCTTTGGCGACGCCAAGAAGGTCGTGACCGACCTGACCAACGAACTTGCCGAAACGTAATTTCACTTGGATGTTAGTGCGACCCGGCTAAGCGAAACCGCTCGGCCGGGTTTTTCTTTGCGCATCAAAAACGTATTAATAGACTTCTTACGCTACCGAGTTGATTGTAGACGTAAGGTTTGAACGGATTGGTACGTGTCTACACCAGGTGATTAGTAATGCGGGCACGATCCGCCCCCGCAGCAACCGCAACCGCCCGGTCCAGCGGGCAAAGAGCATTCGTTTGCCTTTGCTCCCCCTGCCGCAAATTCACTCTGGCAGCGGTGTGTTTTCTTGCTGCCACAGGACTCACAGGCTTGTGGTTTGTCCGCCTCGCTCATCGAACGCAGTACTTCGGTCACGTGTCCGCATTTTCCACACTCATATTCATAAATCGGCATAGCTGTTTACTCCGGCGTGCAAGAATATTATTCGACTATATGCTAATTACATGGCACGATCCAAATCACGCGAAGTCAGATACGAACATCCCCTGCAACTTGGCGGGATCCGCACCGCTACGCTGGATTATCCGGAAGCCGGGGGCGGGCCGGGGTGCCGGGTAGCGATGGTCGATACCGGCAGCGGCTTGCGATTCACGATCGCACTGGGACGCGGCGGCGACATCGTCGACGCGGCCTACAACAACACCAACCTTGCGTTCAGGACGCCCAACGGTATCCGTCCCCCAACGCACGGGAATAACCGTGACGACGACTGGCTCCGCGCCTGGCCCGGTGGGCTGATGACCACCTGTGGGCCCGAAACCATGGGGGCGCCACGGGTTGAAGATGGGCACTGGGTTCCCCTGCACGGCCGACATTCCAATACGCCCGCTTCGGTGACCGCCATCGATAATCCCGATCCGCATACCGGGACGGATACGATGTCCATATCCATGGTGATGCGCGAAAGCCGTATGTTCGGCCCGGTGTTTGAGGTGCGTCGAATGATCCGCTGCACGCTGGGTGTGCCTGAGATCTACATCCGCGACGAAGTGATCAACCTGGGCGATACCGCGGTGGATCATAATTGGCTCTACCACGTGAACCTAGGCTACCCCCTGCTCGACGAAAGCGCCAAGCTGATCTACAAGGGTAAAGCCGCCCTGTATCCTTTCACAGATAAGGCGATTTCTGCAGCCAAACTCAACCGTTTCAAACGTATCCCAGGCGCGATACACACGGGCGCTGAAGAAGACTGCATCTTTGCTGATCCCCCCGCAGATCGCAAAGGCAAGGTGCACGTCGGCTTAGTCAATCCAAAACGCCGTATCGGTCTTGAACTGGAATTTGTCAAGAAGCAGTTGCCCCGTTTTGTGAACTGGCAGCACTTCAGCCCGAGCGGCAGTTACGTCACTGGGATCGAGCCTTTCTATGGCTCCCTACTTGGTAAAGACAACGATCCCGGTACGCTTGCCGGCACGACGCTCAAGCCGGGCCAATGCCGCAAGTACGACCTGGTCCTGCGTGTGCTGGATGGTAAAGCGCAATGTGATTCACTGATGAAACACGATGGCCCACTGATGCCGCTGGCGTCGTTGTGATTTCTGATGTTGCGACGGGAGATTAATTGGTGAGGTTGCCGGTATTGGCAGCGGTGTTCATCATCGTCGGTAGCAGGTAGTTCGCGCCGCGGTAGGTATGGACCTGTCCGGAGAGGATGAAGACGGTGGTGTCGCCCCGCCGTTCGACGATGTTTTCCATCGTTTCGAGGATTTGGCATGCCTGAAGGACCAGCGGCAGTTCCGGCGAATGGCTCGCATCAGACTCTAATACGAATAAACGATGACCGCTCTCGGGCGAGCGGATCATTCGACCGCGACGGTTGAAGATGAATTCGCCTTCCCGGCGTAGCGGTGGCGGATCATCTCCGGGGGCAATGCCCAGAACCGCCGGATCGATATCGACCGAGGTCGAAGCCGGGGCGGTGAATTGTGGATTGTTCTTTTTAACCGGTGATTCCGAAGGTTCGATGACCGGCGCGGGCTCTGTTGAGTTGAATAACTCATCCATCTTCTGTTGAGCAGCCTGCTCATCGGTGGTTACTTCAGGCTCAGCACTTGGTGCCGGGGTTGTGCTGTCAGCTTGTATGTGAGGCGGCTCGGCCGAGGCTGCAGGTGCCTGCGTGTCCTGTGCGTTCACAGACACACCCCATGCTCCAGCCAGCAGGATGCCAACCATGCATAGTGTGGTTTTGAATGTCATCTTCACAGCCTCCTTGCGTGAGTTAGATTCATTCCCTGACGGATCGTTTAATTAATCCTCGATCGACACGCCGTGCCAGACGCGGACCATCTCAGCACGCCAGCCGCCAATGGTTTTCCAGTTCAGATGGACGGTGACAAGCTGATCGGTCCCGCCGCCGGTGGGTCGGACGATGTCGACCTCGGCCTTGTGACCACGGATACGGATGCCCTTGGCGAGCACCACACCTTCCGCTACGGCGGTCTGGTCCGACTTCTCATTCGCCACCACCACCTCGTCTCCCAAGGCATTGGCGATGTAGGCGTATGTCAGGGAACTGGTGTCTTCTGGCAGCATAAGCTGGACCGGGCCCTGGACATCGCCGTCAATCAACGCGGTATGTACCGCCAGGATCAGTACTTCACGGACGGTCTTGCCGTTCGGATCATGGCTGGCGGCGTCACCGGTTTGTTTGGGGATATTGACATAGGTCTGGCAGCCAAGGGTGAATAGACAAACCAATGTCAGCATAACGGTCATTTGAATCGATCGTGTCATCTCAAGCTCTCCGTGCCTGGGTTGAATGCAGGGATTGTAACAAGACCCGGCCTATGAGGCACGGCAGGACACTTTTTAGATGTTGATATCTGACAAACGCTTATTCGACGGTGACGCTCTTGGCGAGGTTACGGGGTTTATCCACATCGTGGCCGCGCAGGACCGCAGCGTGGTAGGCCAGCAATTGCAACGGCACAACACTGACCAGCGGCTGTAAGGCGTCCGGCATCGGCGGGATGGTGAACACCGCGTCGGCGTAGCGTTCGATCTCCTGGTCCCCCTCGGTTGCCACTGCGATGATCCGACCGCCCCGGGAGCGGACCTCCTCGATATTCGAGATGACCTTCTCGTACTGTGTGCCCTTGGTTGCCAGAAAAACGACCGGCATCCCCTCATCAATCAGGGCAATCGGGCCATGCTTCATTTCTGCGGCAGGCATGCCCTCGGCATGGATATACGAGATTTCCTTGAGTTTCAGCGCACCTTCCACCGCTACGGGGTAGTTGTATCCACGCCCAAGGAACAGCCAGTTATCTCGATCCACGACTTTCTTGACACAGTCTCGGATGTGCTCCGACTGCTTGAGTACGTGCTGGATGTGGTCAGGTGCTTGCTCCAACTGCCGGAGGTATTCGCTGACCGCTTCGTTGGACAGGAACTTACGTTTGCCAACGAACAGCGACAGCAGTGTCAGCACCGCGACCTGGCCGACAAATGCCTTGGTCGATGCCACACCGATTTCAGGCCCGACGTGCAGATACACCCCCGCATCGGTCGTGCGTGCGATGCTCGAACCGACGGAGTTGACCGCACCGATCGCGAGCGCCCCGCGTTCCCTGGCTTCGTTAAGTGCCGCTAATGTGTCGGCCGTCTCGCCGGATTGGCTGACCGCCACCATGACCGTGCCATCCTCGATGATCGGGTTGCGGTAGCGGAACTCGCTGGCGTATTCACAGCGTGCCGGGACCTTGGCCAAGTCTTCCATCAAATATTCGCCGATGAGCCCGGCGTGGTAGGCCGTGCCTTGACCTGTAAACAGGAAGCGTTTTGCTCGGACCAGTTCGCGTGTGATATTACTCAATCCACCTAGCACCACTCGCCCTTCACGCCGATCGATCCGGCCACGCAGACAGTTCCGCAGGCTCTCGGGCTGCTCCATGATCTCCTTGAGCATGAAGTGCGGGTACCCGCCCAGCTCGATCTGCTGAAGGTCCATCTCCAGTTCGGATACTTCCCGCGTCACCGGCTGGTTATCCAGCGTGGTCGTGCGGAACTCGACAGCCCAAGGCCCCTGCTCCGGCGTGTACTTATCGCGTTTACCCGCACACAGACGCACGACCTGGTAATCATCGAGCGTGATGACCTGCGTCGTGTGGCTGACAATCGCTGATGCATCAGAAGCAACGATATAACTTCTATCTGCAATCCCGACGATCAAAGGCGAACCCTTACGCGCGCAGATCAACGTATGTGGTTCGATATCACACAACGCTGCGATCGCATACGCACCGGTGACTTCGCGTAGCGCTTTTTGGACCGCTGATTCGAGGTCGGTTTCGTACAGTTCCGCGATCAGCTTGGCGAGTACCTCGGTATCTGTCTGGCTCTCGAAAACATGACCTTTGCCTTCAAGGTATTTGCGCAGCGATGCATAGTTCTCGATGATGCCGTTGTGAACGATGGCGATGGTGTGGCCTTGTCTGGTCTTGCCGGTGTGCGGATGTGCGTTGGGTACGCTTGGTTCGCCATGTGTCGCCCAGCGTGTGTGCGCGATACCGACCGCGGCATCCAGGGCCATGCCCTCTTGCTCAACCTGATCTTCAAGCACACTGACCCGCCCCAGGCTCTTACGTACTTGGATACCTTCATCTGTTACGACCGCCAGCCCTGCCGAATCGTACCCACGGTATTCCAGCCGTTTGAGCCCCTCGATCAGCAAGGGAACAGATGGCTTATTCCCGACATAGGCAACGATTCCACACATAACTGGCTCCGATAAAGTTCAACAGGCGATGCGGATTGTACGCACCAGCCTTGAGAAAGATCGGCCGTTTATGGTAGGTCTATTCAGGTTCTTACACGCAATAGAACAATGCGCATAACAAAGTGCCGCCACAAACCCAACAGGTTTCATAAGACCCGCTGAATCACCCATCGCAAGTCGAGTTTACCGGTCTGCTGACTGGCGGCGCGACGCTGTTGTGCGGTGGGCTTGCTACCGTCGCTTGCTTCGGGGATGTGGTGGATCAGCTCGAGTGGCCCCCACGGATCGTCCGGCAAAACCATCTCCCAGAATCCTTGGCCATACGGATACTGGTTGCTGGTCAGACATGGAGAGCCGGTATTCAGGTACATCAGTCCGGAGTTGTCACCGTTGCCGGTTTTACCGCCGTTGGCCGGGTCCCATTGCCAGGGTTTGTGGATGTGCCCGTGTGCGTAGACGATCCGGGCCGGGCTTTCCGTGAACATCTGATGCAGTTGCTTATCCTCTGCAAGCGCGTGACCCCAGGAGTAAGGAATCCCGCTTGGGATCTTGGCGGGGTAATGACAGAGCACAATCAGCGCATCATTTTCCGTGAGTGAATTGACGAACTGTGTGACTTCGTTCATCTGTTCAAAACCCAGCGCCCCGCGCGACCAGAACAACTGCGGCTCAGCTGAATCCAGACAAAGCAGTTGCCAATGCTTCTTAAGCCGTCGTATATGTGGGAAGTGATCCGGCAGGATGCCTCGCATGTGTTCCATCATGCGCTGTTTGCGCACCGAACGGAACGTGTACTTATCGTGATTGCCCGGGACGATCACGGTCGGGATTTTCTCTGACAGAGGTTCCAGATAGGTGGCCACATCGTGGAACTCATCTTCGAGTGAGGTCGTCGTCACATCGCCGGTCAGTAGAAGCGCTTCCGGGGCCAGTGTCTCCACGCGTTCGATCATGGATGCGAGCACCCGGTGGTTAAACCGGAAACGCCGGTTGAGCATCAGGTTCGTGTGGCCGAGTATGCGTTTGCCGAACAGCCTCGCCGGGTGGACGTCGGTCTGGAACAGGTGGATGTCGCCGATCAGTGCTAGTCGCAAGGGTTGGGTATCCGGGGTTCGGGGTTCTGCAAATTAAGCGATACAGAGAAAACTTATGGTAATAAGAGTATTTTACGCGATATACAGCCTGGTGGTTCAGTCGTGCAATATGTCCCGAAATGACACGTTCTAACGTAAAAACGGGTGAGTTGGGTGGCTTCACCTGTTTTGAAGGAGTTGTTGTATGAAACGCAATTATTTGCATCTTCTGGTTGATGTGGTGCTGCTGATGGGTGCTGTAGGGCTGATCCTTACCGGCCTGCTGCTTGCATTTGTACTTCCTGCCGGTAGCCACCAGGATTCGGTCTGGAGCCTTTCGCGGCATGAATGGGGTGATATTCACTTCTGGATTGCCATGGGCATCATCGCCGCAGCACTCTTACATGTGACCCTGAATTGGGGGTGGGTCTGTAGCGTGGTAGCGAAGTTGTTGCACGTAGCTAATAAAAAACCAACCCTGCGGCGCAAACTGTGGACAGGTATCACCTCCATGTCAGTGCTGCTGATATTGGTCGGTGGTTTTCTCTACTCAGCGAACATCAGCAAGGTCCATGTTGCATCAGGACGTGATAGCGGTGGCCATGGCCACGGGGCCGGGCAGCGACAGCAAAACCTGCAGGATGTTTTCACAGACGAATTTTGAAAAGCCGATCGTCTACTTCGCTTCCAGCACCTCTGGATACGTGATCGATGCGATCGTGGCCTGGCCGTAGCGATCCCACAATTCTTCATCACTCATCTTCTTGGCGTTCTTGGGTAATTCAACCGTGATGCACGGGATACCCTTATCGATGCCAAAGTACGATCCCAGCGAACCGGGCCGACCGCCGAGTCGCTTCACCGGAAGGTCCGTGTATTGGCCCATCGCTTCCGCGATCAGTTTGGCATCTTCGCCATCATAATCCAGGCAGTTCAAAGGCTCGTGGAATGTGACGATCCGGTTGGGTTTGTACAGCTCGATCTGCTTCAGGATGATCTTTGATTCGGGTTGCGACAGCGGTTCGCTTCCGTGCTTATCTTTACTGCTGAAGTTGTCGGCTGGGAAGTTGCGGTTAAGGTCGACACCGTTAGCGTTGTGACGTTTACCGGCCTTCACGCCGTCAGGATTGACTTCCGGCATGAGCACGACCGTTCGACCCTCAAGTAACTCTGGTCGTTGCATCAATTCCTCGCCCAAGCGATCGAGAATCGGGATGCCTTTTGCTTCTGTACCGTGGATCCCCGCCATGATGAGGATCACATCACCCCCCTCACCATAGACCCGTGTCAGGATCGGGCGATTCTCAACTGAACGACCGACAATACGTGCCCGGTATTTGGCTTTGGCAAGTGAGCCGTCTTTGTCAGCAACACGTTGCGACGGTTGGCAGCCCAATAAAACAAGACAAAGCACCCCGACCATCCATGCCGTCCACTTCATTTCAGAATCCTTTCTTTCGGACATCCATCAAACGAATCGAATCCGGTTAAACGCCGCATCCTTCTGCTTCGGTCGCTTCTTCCGGCAGAGCCTGTTCCCCACCGACGCCCGGGCCATCCGTATCGTAATACTTTTCCAACACAGCCCGCCATCCGGGTAAACCCATCACCTTGATGAACGCTTGTTTGATCTCGTCACCTTGCGGATGGTGCCTGCTGAATCGGATGCCGAACTTGCGCATCAGTTTCGAGGCAAGTTGCTCGCCATGGGTTGCCACGGACAGTTCAAAGTGCTCCAGCAGCACATCACGCTGCTCGAAAATCGTCGGCGGTCGTTTGGCTTCCTCCGCATCTCCCGCCATCATCGCCCTCGCTTGCCGGAAGAGCCACGGATTACCGATGCAGCCGCGTGCGACGCTGACCCAGTCCACATTCGTGTATTCGATCATCCTGAAGATGTCAGCAGCCTGCCAGACGTCTCCTGAGCCGCCGATGGTAAAGCCCTCTACCGGGCCATAATGAGCGGTCAGATCACGCAGGAAGTCCCAATTGGAAGGGCCTATGTACTTCTGGGCAACGCTTCGGCCGTGGACGGTGGCTCCGGCATAGCCAAGATCGATCACCGCCTCGAAAATCTTGTGGAAGTTGGCAAGTGCCACGGGTGAGTCGTCGCTGCCGCGGCGCAGTTTCACCGTGCAAGGTGTTCGATCGCCCACCTGCTGCCTGACGGCGTCCAGGATCGCGATCGCCTCATCCGGCACGGACATCATGTGCCCCCCACGGCTCTTTTTCTTGATTTTCTTGACCGGGCAGGCCAGGTTGATATCGATCACGTCGTAGCCCATCCCAAGCAAAACCTCGGCCCCCTTGGCGATATCCTGCGGGTGTGAGCCCATCAATTGCCCTGCGATCGGGTGATCGTCCTCGTGCAATTCCGCCATTTTCAGGCCCCTGCCGCCCTGGATCAGGAAGTGGTCCAGCAGGGCCTCGGTCACGCAATACGGGCAGCCGTGCCGACGGGCGACCAGCCGCATCGCGGTGTCGGAATAACCCGCCAACCCCGCCTGATAGAACGGTGCATCCAGTTCCAGTTTGCCCAGTTTTGGCATGGCGGTCATTATAGGCGGACGATCCGCTGATGGATCGCAGTGATCAGGACCCCCAAGGATGAACCTTCAGATGATCAGATCAAGTACGTGGTTGTTCACCCTGCTCATGGTGGTATGCCTGCTGCCGATCGGCTGTGAGCAGCCCCCGCCGATTGTTGACGGCCCGACCGCCGAGGCCCTCGCCGCCCTGCGATACCCCGGAAAGGCAGAATACGGGCCCGACCTGGACATCGTCGTGGTCCGAAAGGGCTCAGCGATCAGCATGACCAACCGCACTGCCCGAACTTATGACGGCATGCAGCTCTGGCTGAACCAGCAATATGTACGCAACCTTGACCCGATTGCGATTGGCAGCAATGATGCCTTACCGCTCGAAAGCCTGATCAATCGGCATCAAGAAGCTTTCCCGGTTGGCTCGTTCCTCCAGCCTGACCTGGCGAGGCCGGTAATCTCAGCCGAGCTATACGATCCGGCTGCGAATATCCGCTACCGACTCACTGTGCAACCTGACGAGGATGCATTAAAGCTCTGATTAACCTCACTCATTAGTTCATCCCCCAACAAGAGACTCAAGACAATGGACGGATCAGCACTCTGGCAACGCTACCAGAAGTACCTATGCAAGTGCTCGGGGCTGGGTATCAGCCTGGATATCTCACGCATCAACTTCGACGACGCTTTCTTCAAACAGATGGCCGAGCCGATGGACAAGGCTTACGAGGCCATGGAAAAACTCGAAGCCGGTGAAGTTGCCAACCCCGACGAGAAGCGCATGGTCGGTCACTACTGGCTGCGTGCGCCGGAACTGGCGCCGGATGAAGCAATCGCCGGGGCCATCCGTGACAGCATCAACCAGATCACCGCGTTTGTCGCTGCCGTTCACAAAAAAGAAGTCACGCCACCGGACGCCGCACGTTTCACGGACCTGCTGCTGATCGGTATCGGTGGCTCGGCACTGGGCCCGCAACTTGTAGCTGACTGCCTGGGCTCTAACCGGGACAAGCTTAAGTTTCATATCCTCGACAACACCGATCCGGACGGGATCGAGCGCACGCTCAAAGACCTGGGTTCTCGTTTGAAGTCCACGCTGGTCGTTGTGATATCCAAGTCAGGCGGAACCCCAGAGCCTCGTAACGGGCTGATGATGACGCAGGCCTACTTCGCCGAGAAGGGTCTGGATTTTGCCAAGCAAGCGGTGGCCGTGACCGGTGAAGGCTCAAACCTCGATAAGACGGCTCAAAGCGAAGGCTGGCTCAAACGGTTTGCCATGTGGGACTGGGTCGGCGGACGGACCAGCGTGATGTCGGCTGTGGGTCTTTTGCCTGCCGCATTGCAGGGACTGGATATCCGCGCCTTTCTCGATGGCGCCGCCAAGATGGACGCGCTGACCCGCGTCAACAAGACTATGAAAAATCCCGCCGCCCTGCTCGCGCTGATGTGGTACTACGCCACCAATGGCAAGGGCGAAAAAGATATGGTCGTCCTGCCCTACAAGGACCGGCTGCTGCTGCTATCACGGTACCTGCAACAACTGGTCATGGAAAGCCTCGGCAAGGAACTCGACCTCGACGGCAACACCGTCAACCAGGGCATCGCTGTCTACGGCAATAAAGGCTCTACCGACCAGCACGCTTACGTTCAGCAACTGCGTGACGGTTTGCATAACTTCTTCGTCAACTTCATCGTCATCCTACAGGACACGCCACGCCCTGGACGCACGACACCGATCGAAGTGGAGCCCGGCGTGACGACCGGTGATTACCTCAACGGCTTCTGGCAAGGTACGCGCCAGGCGCTCTACGAATCCGGCCGCGGCTCGATCACCATCACCGCGGAGAAAATCGACGCCAAGACGCTCGGAGCGTTCATCGCCCTGTACGAACGTGCGGTTGGTTTCTACGCGACATTGATCAACATCAATGCCTACCACCAGCCGGGTGTTGAAGCCGGCAAGAAAGCCGCCGCCGCGGTGCTCAACCTGCAGAGAAAGGCTGTCGACCAACTAAAAAGCAAATCAGGCAGCGAGCTGAGCGTCGAGGAGATCGCCAAAGCAATCGGTGAAGCCGACCGTGTTGAGTCGGTCCACCACATCCTCGAACACCTTGCGTCGAACAAGCGAGGCGTGGTGCGCGCAAGAGGTAAATATAAGGCGGGCGATTAACGGCGGATCCTTATTTTGTCGTCGACATCCAATGTATAGGGATAATACGATTCCTGAAGCATGACTTCGTAGAGGAACACGTTAGCAGGCGACTGATATATTCGACTGTTCAGCGATTGCCACCGACTTATCGTGCGTCTGAGGCCGCGTGAGCGATTGCGTGGCTCCGGGTCCGCTACATTTGCCGGGGCGACACCGCTGTCGTTGATGGTGTAATTGCAGCCTGCGACAAGGCGCGATAGTTTCGATGGTCGGTTTGATTCATAGAGTTCACCGAGGCTCATCGCGGCCAGGACCGCGTTGGGATTGTCGGGGTCTTTGCGGATCAACTCGACCAGGGACTCCGACAGGCTGTCGTCTTCAAGCCAATTCAACGCTCTGGCGACTTCCAGACTCACCCACGGGTCTGCTCCCCATGCCTTGATAAGTATCGACGTATCCCCTTCCGTACCGATTAATCCCAGCGCAAGCGCCATCACGCGCATGCCCATTGTTTGTTCCAGGTCGTATTTGGTACTGAAGCCACCGGCGTTTCGTGATGCGGCCAGTTCAAGCAGATAGCGTCTGGCTGGGATTGCTGCGTCTTTGTCGCCAAGCAGCGCAAGTGCCAGCGTGCTGTAGCCCATTAACATCACGTTTTCAATCTCGGTTTCGTTCTGTCCCTGTTTGAGCAGGTCCACGGCTTCGGGTTCATCGCTAAGTGCAAGACCCATCGCTGCAGCGCAGCGCAGATCGTTGAGCACGCGTTGGTTTTCCAATGTCCGCGATAGCTGATCGAGCATACGCCGTTGAGCACGTTCGGCTTCGTGCTCGTAACGTACGGGATTACGCTGCAAATCCGGCTCAGCCGGCTGCGTGTCGCGGATATGTTTCAGATACAAGCCCATCCCGATCGCGGCATACCCGCGCAGTGGATCGTACCGCCTGTTGAATTCCCTTTCGTCAACAGGTCCATCGCTCAGGGGCACATGTGCGGACTCATAGTCGAATACGCGCGTGCGGCCATCCAGTGCATCAAAAAGTACTGTTTCGTCATCGGGCTCGATCATCGGCACCAGTGAAAGCAGCGCAACACCTCGGTAATAATCGCCCTCACCACTGGGCGTGGTCCTGAATACATGTTTAGATAGCACACGTTCAAGACGGTGGATCGGGAACATGCCTTCATACTTGCCGAGCACCATCGCCGCGGCAAAGCGTGTGGGGGTGGTGTATCCACCGGGGCGAAGGTGATCGTCAGTATCGTCGAGTTCTCCGATCGGCAGGCGTGACGCCGGTGGTCCGCCATTCAATAACGAGAGGATGAGGTCGGCTTGATCGGGCTGCGGCCGGGTCGCCATCGCAAGCACCGCCTCGGAAGCCAGGTTCTCATTGACCGTGCCCTTGAGCACCTCGTATCCGATGTCAGCGATTTCTCCTGCCCGCAAAAGTCGCAGGGATTGCAACGCAATACGTTTCTGTGATTCATTGGGAAGTTCAACGAGTTCGCGTTTCAGAAGCTCGATGGCGGCACTATCCCCCGGCTTTAATAAGCCCATCGCCACATCACGTGCCAGCCGATCATCTTCACTGATCGGGGTTGCTTCCAACAAGACTTCACGGGCCCGCACATGGTCGCTGACACCCAGCGCCAACCACGCCATAGATCGAACGTTGCCCCGATTATCCTGAGTCAACTCGATCAGACGATCGATCGCTTCATCCGTGCCGATCTTGCCCAGCGACAGTGTTGCTGCGACGCGCAACGCCTTGAGTGTGCTTGAATCCTTATCATCCAGGCGGGTGACTTCAATGAGCGTGTTGACAGATCGTGATAGACGTTCTGCATCAAATGGTTCTTTTCGCTCGATCTTCTCACGGTTTCTCAAGGCAACTGTCAGATATTCATCACGGTTGGCTTCCCACCAGTGCAGCCAGGTAATGCGACGATCTACATCTGAATCGTCAACACGATCACCGTCATAAACACCACGTATGAGTTGAGCATGTCCTGTCTGCTGCCACCCCATCAACAGCACAACGATCAGGAGAACAAGCAGAACGCAAGGCGTGAACACAGCCAAAGCAGGCCGACGCATTCGCTGATACTGAGACATTTGGAGTCTCCATGCAATCGGGTTGTGGGGGTCCGGATACACATATGATATCGGGATATCTGACCATCCACAAGATAATTCTCACGCTTTACAAAAAGCGCGTTAGGAGAATCCCGATTACCAGAACTTGTGGTTACAGCGAACCCTTGGTGCTCGGTACTTCGTCACCGGTGATGTTTACCGCTTCCCGCAGCGCTCGGCCGAACGCCTTGAAGATCGCTTCAGCAATGTGGTGATCGTTCTCACCACGCGGCACCTCGATGTGGCAGTTGAACCTGCCGGCATTAACGACCGCGTTGAAAAACTCACGCACGAGCTGGTTGTCGAACGTGCCGATCTTGCCGAACGAATCCTTGAACTTCACATCAAATGCCAGCGCCGCCCGGCCGGACAGGTCGATACTCACACGCGCAAGCGCCTCGTCCATCGGGACGGATGCAAAACCGTACCGCTCGATGCCCTTCTTATCACCCAGCGCCTGTTCAAGCACCTGCCCCAGCACGATGCCGACATCTTCGACGGTGTGGTGGTCGTCGATGTGTAAATCCCCCTTGGCTGAGACGTTCAGGCAGAACTTCCCATGACGGGCGACATGATCGAGCATGTGATCGAAGAATCCCACACCCGTCTTGTTCGAATAGACACCGGTTTTTTCAGGATCGAGGTTCAGCTCGATGGTGATGTCGGTTTCGTTGGTCTTACGTGTTATTTTTGCGGTGCGTGAAGCCATGTCTGCTCCGAGTATTAATTGGGCCGTTCTGTCAGGACCCGCAGGAGTGTGTCATTCTGTTGCGGCGAACCGATGGTGATCCGCAGCTTGTCGCGAAGGCGGTCCTGATCGAAGTATCGCACGATGACCCGATTCTGCTTTAGGTATTCGTAAGTATCTTTGGCATTTGGACTGTTTTCAGGCGGTTTAGCGAGGATAAAGTTGCTGTCGCTGGGCCAGACGCGCCAGCCCATCCGGGCCAGTTCATCCCCGAGCCGACGCCGTTCCTGAACGACCAGTTCGCACTTCTTCTTTGCCGCCCCACGCGTCTTCAATGCCGCCACGGCGGCGGCCTGAGCGAGTATGTCCGTGTTGTAGCTGTCACGAACCTTATCCAGGGCCGCGATCAGGTCCGCATGACCGAGCCCATAGCCGAAGCGCAGCCCGGCCAGAGAATACCCCTTACTCATCGTGCGTAATAGCAGCACGTTCTTCAGGCCGTCCTCACCTCGGATCAGCTCCGTGGCATCCAGCCGGGCGAAGTTGGTATACGCTTCGTCGACCAGAAGCACACCTTTGAATTCCTCAGCGATCTGTCGAAGCCGATCGTTGGATTCATACCGGCCGCTGGGCGCATGTGGATTCACGACCATCGCCAGACGACAACCCGCTTCATTCAGCCTGGATGCGAAGTCCATCGGGATCGACCAGTCCTCTTCCAGCGGAACGCGCGTCACCGGCGTGTCCTGAATCCTCGCCAGCACGTCGTACAGCGAATAAGTCGGCTGGGTCTCACCCAGGCCCCCCGAGCCATCGGAGCCGGTCGGGTCACAGAAAACGGTGATCGCCAGGCGTAATAATTCGTCCCCGCCATTGGTGGCGATAACCTGCTGCGGCTCCAGATCATGGACCTCGGCCGCGGTATTGCGGAACGGAGTCGCCAGCGGCGGTGGATAACGCCTTAAGGACTCTGCCTGCACCGCCGCAACCGCCTCCAGGACCGCCGGATCGGGCGGATAGGGGTTCTCATTGGTGTTCAGCTTGACGACCGTCGTATCCACAGGCTGCTCGCCGGGGACGTACGGGCTCAGGCTTCGGATGTTCTCTCGTTCGTATGACATAAGCCGCGTATCGTCGCCGCTGGGCCCCTTTCGGTCAATTACAACAGGGGCCGTCCTTTACCGACCGCCACGATCTCGTAAACTGTTGCGATGGAGCTTAAGGGTATATGGACCTGTCTCGGCGTCGTGTTGGCTGTGTGCACGGTTTGGATCAGCACGCCAGCCCATGCGGACACGGACGCTGAAGTCGCCGATGCGGCCGCCTACCTGATCAGGCAGAGCACCATCGTCGACCGCCGTGGCACGCATAACCTGCTGCTCAAAGCCATCCGCCACCTCGACGATCCGGCCGCCCTGCCCCTGTTCGAGTACCTTTCTGATTCAGAACACCCGGGGCTGAAAATCCATGGCATCCTCGGCAAGGCTGAACTCAGCCCGGAGAAGCAGGTCGACCTGGCCCGGATCGCCCAGATCCAGGACCCCGCCGTCCAGAGTACTGTCATCACCGCAGCGATGGATGACGGCTTGCTTAGCGACGATCAAGCCGACCAGATCCTGGCATGGGACGGTCTGGCTGATGAGGTTAAGGTGCTCGTAGCGGTCCGTGAGATCGAAGCGGGCCGATTCGATGATCTGGAATCCCTCAAACACACACTCACCCACGCCAAGAAACTCGGTGGTTCGGCCTTGGCGGCTTTACTGCTGACCCAACTCGATGATCCGGGCGGCGACGAATATCTGCGTAATACGCTGGACAGTTCGGACGACCCGCAACGTGATGCAGTCCGGGCGATGCTCCTGCAAACAGCTCTACAGCATGACTTCGACAAGGTCGCTGACTGGACGCTCGACATGGCCAAGCAGACCGACGCTGATCCCGTGCTGCAATTGGCTGCACTTCGCACTGCCATGCGATTTAAGGCACCGGGAGCAGTGCAACTCTGGCACGAACGATACGACGAGGCTAAGGACTCCCCAGCCAACCGCGTCCGTCTGGCATTAACCGCGCTGCATCTTGCACCCTGGCTCGAACCGGATGTCTTTAAAACACTGCGCGCAAGCGACGATCCACTCATCAATGCCATTGGGAAAGTCGGCGTGCAGATCACCACCGGCTCTTCTGAATCCGAAGATGCGATCGCGCAACTGCTCGAACTGGGGCATCCGATGGTCAACGCATGGGCATTGGATTACGCACGCGAACATGCTTCCGAGATAGATGCACAGGTTATCCTGCTTGGATTGATCCTCGCTTATGAACACAGCCCCCAGCTAGGTAAAGCCCGCCGTCTGGATGAAGCGATCGACGCCAGTCAGGCTCTGCAGGAACTGAATCCAAACGCCGCATCCCAGATACTGCGTTCGATCCTGATCGAGCCCGGCCGTGACAAGCTGCTCATCCAGGCGATCCTGCTCGGATTGGTCAGGGCCCGTTCGCCCGAGGCGGCGGACGTCGTCGCGGGAATCGATGACCAACTCAACAGCGCCGACGCCCGTGGCCTGGCGCTATTACTGATCGCGCGATCAGATCGGCCGATGGACGAAAAGCAGATGCAGGACCTGGCGCTACTGGCACGCGGTAGCGGCAGCCTGGAAGATTCTCTGCGTATCCAGGCCGCTTGGACTTACCTTAAACGCACCGGCCAAATCGATCAGACCGTGGCCCGCGTGCTTGGACAGATTACCGATGAGTGAAATCCCCCTCAGTCAGCCCGACATTAACGATGCAGATATCCAGGCCGTCACCGCAGCACTCCGCTCCGGACGGCTGAGTATCGGTTCGCAGCAGGACCAGTTCGAGCTGATGGTCGCCCGACGCAGCGGTAACACGCATGGCGTTGCGGTCTCCTCCGGCACGGCCGGGCTTCACCTGATCCTGCTCGCGCTGGGCATCGGCCCCGGTGACGAGGTCATTACCACACCCTTCAGCTTCATCGCCAGCGCCAATTGCATCCTGATGGTCGGCGCCAAGCCCGTCTTCGTCGATATCGATCCGACCAGCCTGAACATGGACCCGACCAAGCTCGAAGAAGCGATCACCGAGAAAACCAAGGCGATCATCGCCGTCGAAGTCTTCGGTAATCCGCTTCAGATGGACCGTATCGCGCAGGTCGCCGGGGCGAACGAGATCCCGCTGATCGAAGATTCCTGTGAAGGCTTTGGTGGGATGCACATGGGTAAACCCGTCGGCTCCTATGGCAGAGCTGCGGTCTTCGCTTTCTATCCCAACAAACAGATCACCACCGGTGAAGGCGGCATGATCGTCACCAATGACGACCGCCTGGCGGACCTCTGCCGATCCATGCGCAATCAAGGCCGCGCCATTAATGCTCATACGGGTGATGCACACTTCTCTGGTTCGTGGCTTGCCCATGAGCGTATGGGTTACAACTACCGCATGTCCGAGATCGCCGCGGCTCTGGGCTGCTCGCAGATGCAGCGTCTGGATGAGTTTCTTACCGCTCGACGGAACGTCGCGGGGATGTACATGCGTCGGCTGATGGGCTTTGACGATCTGATTCTTCCCAATCTGTATCCCGGTCATGAAGAAGACATGTCCTGGTTCGTCTTCGTCGTCCGCCTGACCGATCAGTACGGTCACGTCGAACGCGACCGCATCATCACCGGCATGCGACGTCACGAGGTCGGCACTTCAAACTACTTCCCGTGCATCCATCTCCAGCCGTTCTATCGCGAACAGTTCGGCTTCAAGAAGGGCGACTTCCCCATCGCTGAATCGATCAGCGAACGCACCCTAGCCCTGCCCTTCTTCAACCGGATGGACCAGACGCAGGTCGAGTTGGCTTGCCATACGTTAAAAGTGATGATCCAACGTGAGCAATTACTCAAACGTTGATATGATGGCGGGCGGCTTGAAAGACAATATTTCTTAATTTCTCATAACTTCTGTGTTGGGGGCCACATGAGCCAGGCTGATACGTTCATCTGTCCGCACTGCGATCGACAATACCGCTATAAACCGGAGCTTGAAGGCAAGCGCATCCGCTGTAAGTGCGGGGAAAAGTTCACGGTCGAAGCCCCGGTCTTCGAAGAGCCCGATGATGAAATCGATGGCTATGACCTGCATGACGAACCGGCGGAACATGAAGGGGAAGGCCCGGACTGGTCCGCCCTGCTGGGACCCGAAGGCGGTGCGGCGGCTGCGGCCCCGGTCGAGTTGTCTGCCAATGTCTGCCCGAATTGCCGTGCAGCGATTAAACCCGGGGCAGCACTCTGTATCCAGTGCGGCACGGATCTGAGGTCCGGCAAGAAGCGCGGCAAGACCAAGATCACCCAAGCCAAAGATACGGCTCATGATTCGACCGCATCGGCGGTAAGGACGAAGATCGCGGGTGTGGGACTGCTCATGCATGGGCTGGGTTACTTAGGGATGCTTGGTGCTTCTATCTTGTTAAAGATCGCCGAATGGCAAGCAACAAGCCAGAATCCTTCCGCCGATATAATGGTTCATATTGCCGGCATAGTATTATTGGTGGCTATGCCAATGCTGATCTTTGGCCCGTTTTTCTGCCTTGTGGTTCCCAAGGATGCTGGGCTTTTTTACTTGCTCGGTTCGATCGGATTACTGATCCTTGGTGCAGCAAGTTTTGTCGCAGTGTTCATGGAAGTCATCCCAATGCAATTTGCTGCAGTGGCTTTATTACCATTTGTTTTCGCGCCCGGTTGTTTTGTCGGATTCATACGCAAGATGGCCGAATACATCAACGCGGGGGCTGTTTATGAAAACACTGACTTCCTACTGAAAGTGTGGAAGTACATGGCGTTCACATCGATCCTGCTTGTATTGCCGTTCTTCCAATGTTTTGCCTTACTCATTTTTATCGTGGCTTATACTGTCTTCACGTTGGCTTATGGCTGGATCGTAAGTCAGGCAGGATTAGCGGCAATTAAATCATGAACTAAGTAATGGGGTTGTTTACACATTAAACAGGAAGTGGCACACATCGCTGTCGCGCATGACGTATTCCTTGCCTTCGACACGCATCCGCCCCGCTTCCTTGATTGCTTTTTCGCTTTTCAATTCATCAAGGTCGTTCACGGAATACACCTCGACGCGGATGAAGCCGCGCTCGAAGTCGCTGTGGATCACGCCCGCAGCCTGTGGCCCGGTCGCTCCGGCAGGAATCGTCCAGGCACGGATTTCCTTCGGCCCGGCTGTAAAGTAGCTCTGCAACCCCAGCAGTTGATACGCAGCGCGGGCCAGCACATGCAGGGCAGGCTCTTCTAAACCCACGCTTTCAAGCAGTTCCTTGCGATCCGCCTCGTCGAGTTCCGCCAGTTCGCTTTCCAGCTTTGCACATACCGGCACGACTACCCCGCCTTCAGCATCAGCTCGAGCTCGTACACGCTGTACAAATTCACTTTCACCATGCAGATCGTCCTCATCCACATTGGCGACATATAAAACACGCTTGGCGGTGATGAGCCCGAAGCTTTTCAACTCCTTGGCCTGTGCTTCGTCCAGTTCGATCCCACGGATCGGGTTGCCTTCCGCCAACCGCTTGTGACATTTATCGAGCAGTGCTGCACGAGCCTTGGCATCCTTATCACCGGTGCGGGCCGCACGATTCGCCTTCTCGAGTGCCGACTCGATCGTTGCCAGGTCCGAGAGCAGCAATTCGGTATCGATCGTTTCGATATCACGGATCGGATCGACACCGCCATCCACGTGGGCGATGTCTTCATCTTCAAAGCACCGCACGACGTGCAACACCGCGTCGACGTTCTTGATGTGCGAAAGAAACTTGTTGCCTAATCCTTCACCCTGGCTCGCGCCTTTGACCAGTCCAGCGATATCCACCAGCCGCAGGATCGCCGGGATCACCTTCTTGGTTTCAATGTACTTGTTGATCGTCGCCAGCCTGCTGTCCGGCACCGACACGACGCCGACGTTCGGCTCGATCGTGCAGAACGGGTAATTCTCGCTGGGGATCCCCGCCGCGGTCAGCGCGTTAAACAGCGTGGATTTTCCGACGTTTGGGAGACCGACAATGCCTGCTTCCATGGGATTCCGGTGGCTGGTGGTTGGGGTGTACGATGCGAAACGGCTTGAGTCGCTTGCGGTCGGGCAGTGTAACGTGGTCGGGATGGTCGGCCAAGGGCAGGATTTGGTTTGGATCAGTTGCATGTCAAACCTCAATTGGTTGGCAAGATGATGGCCGTCATTCGCTGTTGTTCGCACAAGAACGGCCATGTCCGCCCACAGGGGGGAGGGTTGGCGTCTGAATTTGCTGTAAGTTTCGGTTGTGCGGATGTTTGGGTGCCTGTCCGCCCCAGGGGGCAGGACGTCCGCCCTCTGTGCGCACAAACAGGGGCCGGGGAAGATGATGACTGGTGATCGGGTCATAAATTTAGTCCGGCAATTGGTTAGGGGTGATTGTTCGTTCACGCATAACAGACGACAACGCCTTTGTCCGCACATGGGGCGGACACCCCCGGATGCCCCCCCGGCCCCCGGAAGTTTTCACTGTGGTGCCGCAGCCACTGCGGGAGTGTCTCTGGGAATCAGTGGGATACTTGGCCGGTGAAAAATTGCAGCCTCCCTATTTATGGAGGTGGGTCGCTTTCATGCGCATGTCGGTGACGTTTTGAGCAGGTTTCGTGCGGATTTTTGAAAAAGGGTCATCGGCTGTGTGTTGGGTGCGAGAGTCGGATCGGTATTACGTGGCGTGGTTGTATGAAGGCCCGGGGATAGCCATGCCCCGGGCTTTAGCGCGGGAAGTTAAGATCGCTAAACCCCTGAAAAACAGGTACAATATCGGTTTGAGCCGACGGGCCCGGATGCCCTGTCGGGGAGCTGAAATCAGGACCGATCAGACCTATGAGCGACGACGCGCAAAACCCCAATTCGCCCGAATTTGACGATAAGCAGGAACCGGTCGTTCCCACGGGGGGGCGGATGGTGGACCATCCCATTGAGCAGGAGATGGCCGAGAGCTATCTCACGTATGCGATGAGCACCATTGTGGACCGTGCGCTGCCGGATGTGCGTGATGGGCTTAAACCCTCGCAGCGCCGCATACTCGTCGCGATGAACGACCTGAACCTCACCCCGGGCCGAAAGCACTCTAAGTGTGCCGGTATCGTCGGTGAGACGATGAAAAAGTATCACCCGCACGGCGACGGAGCCATCTACCCTACGCTCGTGAATATGGGCCAGGAATGGAAAACCCGCTGCCTGCTCATCGATAAGCAAGGCAACTTCGGCTCGATCGACCCGGACCCCCCGGCCGCGATGCGTTACACCGAAGCCCGCCTGCATCGCCATGCCGTTGAACTGCTCGAAGACCTCAAACTCGACACCGTCGATTGGCAACCCAACTTCGACGAGCAGTACAACGAGCCCAGGGTTCTGCCGGCCAAGTTCCCCAACCTGCTGGTCAACGGCTCAACCGGGATCGCCGTGGGTATGGCAAGCTCCATGCCCCCGCACAATCTCGGCGAGGTCTGCGACGGCATCATCGCCCTGATCGATAATCCCGAAATTTCACTCCGCGAGTTGATCGAACTGATCCCCGGTCCGGACTTCCCGACCGGCGGGATCATCTGCGGCAAAGCCGGTATCGCTCAAGCCTACGCCACAGGCCGAGGCCGCGTCACCGTGCGTGCCAGGATCCACCAGGAACAGACCCGCACCGGTCGTGACATCCTGGTTGTAACACAGATCCCTTACCAGGTCTCCAAGAACGCCGGCATCGTCGACAAGATCGTTCAACTGCGTAAGGCCGACCGTATTACCGATATCTCGGATATCGTGGATGAATCGTCCGGCCGAGGCGGCATGCGGGTTGTCATCACACTGAAGAAGGGCTCAGACCCGGCGGTTGTCGAGAATCAGCTCTACCAGATGACGCCGCTGCAGTCGACGTTCAGTATCATCAACATCGCGCTAGTGAAGGGCCAACCCCGTACGCTGGGCCTGAAGGAACTGATCCGGGCCTATGTCGATCACCGTATCGAAGTGATCCGTCGCCGCACTGCTTATCGTCTGCGTCAGGCGCAGCAGGAAGCGCACCGCATCGAGGGCCTGATCTACGCGGTCTGCGATATCGACGAAGTGATCAAGCTGATCCGTGAAAGCCGGACGCGCGAAGAAGCTATCGAGAAGTTGACCAAGCGTGGATTCCGCATCCCGGCGGACCATCCTGCCGCCCCGTCGATCCCCGACCGCTTCAAGGCCGCCAGCGCCGAGAATGACGTTTACCTAAGCCGCGTTCAGGCAGAAGCCATCGGTCGCCTGCAACTGATCCAGTTGGTTGGCCTGGAAATTGAAACCCTGGTCAGCAACTACGCCAAGCTGCTGGGCCAGATCGAAGAGTACGAATCGATCCTCGCCGACCAGCAGAAGGTTCTGGACATCATCAAGGCAGACACGCTTGAGCTTAAGAGCAAGTACGCCGACAACCGTCGCACTGAAATCCAGGCCGGTGAAGTCGGTGAACTGGACCTCGCGGCGTTGACGCCTGTCGAGCAGGTGGTGGTGACCATCACGCATGCCGGCTACGTCAAGAGACTGCCGGTCGAGGAATACCGCGTGCAGGGTCGTGGCGGCAAGGGTGTCATCGGCGCCAAGGCCAAGGATGATGATTTTACCGAGCAGGTCTTCGTCGCTTCCACCCATGACGATCTGTTGTGCTTCACCGATACAGGTCGGGTGTTCAAGATCAAGGTTTACGAGATCCCCGAAGCGCCGCGCACCAGCCGGGGCCGCGCGATCGTAAACCTGATTGAACTGCGTGAAGGAGAGCGTATCTGCGAATTCATGCCGATCAGCGACTTCGAGAAGGGTGAGTTCTTCCTGATGTTCGCGACCGCACAGGGGCTTGTGAAACGCACCGCCCTCAAGGACTACCGCAACGTCAATCGTGCCGGGATTATCGCGGTGAATCTCCGTGAAGGCGACTCGCTGATCGGCGTCACTTGGACTGCCGGCAACGACCATCTGCTGCTGGGCACGAGTGACGGCATGTCCATCCGCTTCGATGAGAACGACGCCCGTGTCATGGGCCGAAGCGCTAGCGGCGTCAAGGGCATCACCCTCTCCGGTGATGATTCGGTCGTCGGTTTGGTGAAGATCCCGCACGGCGAAGAGCCCGACCTGCTGACCGTCTGTGAAAACGGCTACGGCAAGCGGACCGCGATGGAAGAATATCTTGTCCGCAGCGAGGACGGCTCAACCCGCCCGCAAGGCCGAGGCGGCAAGGGACGACGCGATATCGTCACCAGCGCCCGCAACGGCAAAGTCGTGGCACTTAAACGAGTCACCCCCGATGACGACCTCATGCTCATCACGCTTAACGGCATGATCGTGCGTATCAATGCCGGCAGCGTCAGCAAGATCGGCCGAAACACACAAGGCGTGCGTGTGATCACGGTTGGCAAGGACGACCTGCTCGTAGCCGTGGCACGGATTGAGGAATCACCCGAGGAAGATTCGCAAGCTCAGCCGGGAGCCGATGTCGAGGCTCCTGAAGAATAAACCTGTTCGATTCACAGCGTCAAGGAGCGATCGCCTTGTCGATTCAAAAATGGTCTAAACAGATCTGGGTTGTTCAGTTAAACGATGATCCTGCATTTTCTGAGGACATGGAGCAACTCAACGAACAGGCACTTTCGCCCGACCGCATGCCTCACCTGGTCCTGGACATGTCGGCTGTGGAGTTGATCTGCAGCTCGAATCTTTCCGCCCTGTTGCGTTTACGGAAAAACATCATCGACCGTGAGGCGCAGATGCGTCTGACCTCACCGTCCGACCAAGTCTGGGCGGTGTTCCTGACCACGGGATTGGATAAGGTGTTCCACTTCGTAGACGACACCACCACTGCGCTGGCGGACCTGCAATTAAGCGCATAGATCAGCTAGAGCATTCTCAATCCATGCGTATCGTTTGATGGGCGACACTATGACCCGAAGGGCAAGATGTGCTGTGAGAGCACGCTTTGCGGCTGCGCGGTCAAAACGTGGCACCCATGCGCATAGGTCAACTCGTGCGGATTAAACGCAGAAGTTAATCATTCTTGGTCGGTTGTGTGTGTGTTTTACAGCCGCTCGTTCTTGTAAACGTTGAGCAGGTCTTTTTGCTTCAGCGCGATGGTTTCGGTGTCGCCGGCGTCGGGCGTGGTTCCCGCGGGGGCAAGCTCATCAGCGAGCGCCATACCTGTGTCGATCGCGGCGATTGCTTTATCTCGCAACGCGACCTCGGCGTCGGTCAGCCGTTGGATCTGCTGCTGGTAAGATGCAGCATGACTCGGCGCCACCCGACTCACACTCTTATACACAGACTCAGTCATGGCGATCATGTCACGCAGGTACGCGGCGTGGCTCGTCGCGATATGCGCCTGTTCAACATACGTCGAAAGCAGTTGCAGTTTGATCTGTTCAGAATTGCGGGCCTGCTGTGATGCTTGCTTCAGTGCTTCTTCCGACTTCAGGACCTTCTCAGCGGCGGTCTGCAGGCGTTGATCGATCACTTCGTTGAACACGCCCATCAACTGGTTGTATTCATTTTCCAGTGTCTTGGCGGCATTGTCACCGGCCTGGGCAGCGGAGTTCGATGCATCCGCGAGCCGCTCGGTATCGGCGCGGGTCTTCTGGATTTGGCCGTTGAGTTCTGCGATCAGCTTGTTGACGGTGTCTAACTGCACACGATCCAGCATGAGCTGGGCTTCAAGGTCATCCACGACAACCTGCTTCGATTCTGCCGAGGCAGACTCGATCGCTGCCTTGCGTTCAAGTTCCGCCGCCTGGTCCTGCAGGTCGTACATCTTGTCACCGCTGGTGACGAACGCTTTTTCTCGCAGAGCCTGTGCCTTGGCGTAACCATCTTCAGCCTTAGCCTGGAACTGCTCAGCTTCGGCTTTGACTGAACTGAGTTTGCTGTTCAACGAGTCGATTTCGGTGTTCAGTTTCTGGCGTTTGGCGGTCTGCGTATCGACCTCGGCCTGCAGCTTGGTTAATTGATCTTCGGTCTGTGGCTGAAGCGCGTCGGACTGGGCGGTCGCCGCTTCCATGGCAGAGAGGTAGCCCAGCAGTACGGTGGATCGGCCGGCCAATGCCGCATTTTCCAACGCCGCGGCACGTGCTGAATAGCGGGCGGATGATGAATAGATTTCCGCCTCAAGGCACAGTGCCTGAATCTTCTGATCCGGTGCGTTCAGCGACTTGACCTGGTTCAGGTCCGCGAAGGCTTTGTCCATCGTCTCCTGGCGGTAGGCCAGCAGGCTCAGTTCGGATTCGGTATCCGCACCGGCTTCGGAGGCGATGTAGCCCGCATTCGCCTTCTGCAGTTTCGCTACGGCGGCATTCAGATGCTGCTGCGCTTCAGCTTCTTGAGAGGCCTGGCTGTCACAGCCTGACATGCCGAGTAACAAGCCAACAAGCACGGGCAACGTGAGGTACAGTTTAGGCACGGATTCGTCCTTTCACTTAAGCATCAAAAGCCGGAGCGAGCCGACCTGGTTAACAGCCTGCGTGGCGAAGCATCACTGCGTCGGCTGTGTGTTTTCCGATTCCTCGGCCTCTGCCGAACTACGCAAGACCGGCGGGGTGTAGTCGATCCCGTAATTCGGAGCCGGCTTCCACAGCAGGTCGATCGCATCCATGTATTCCTGGTAGCGAGGGTCCTGGTCATCCACAAACTGCGGCTTCCAACCCTTCACGTCCGGGTGGGGTGTGGACGCCGCTTCACGGTTAAGTCCATACTGCAACAGCAGCGAACGCCCCGGTTCATCCCGGTCGATCATCACGCCCTGCGGCCGTTCGATCTGGTTAAGGATGTAGAAGTTGGTGTAAACCGTTGGGTCGCTATTAGGCTGGATGCGGAACAGGAACAGGTTGCCCGGTGAACCGTCGCCATGACAACCCGTGGCCGCACAATAACTCAACACATAGCGCTGATGCAGTTTCGTACGAAACGCCTTGATCGCAGGTGAATCCTGACGGATGACCACTTCCGGATACAACTCGCGAGCTTGCAGATCGAAGATCACTTCCAACTGTTCGTGACCGGGCATACGCTTGAATTCTCTACGATCTTTGGTCAGCCGTTCGTTCGTGGCGTAGTTCTCGTACAGTTTTTCGATGGTCTCGGGTTTGAGCGAGATGTTGGGCTCTTCGGACAGATCGACTTCGTAGACACGGATCGTGTTGATCTGTTCTTCCGTGAGACGCCGTTCGGGACCGGGCATCCCATCGACTTCGACGTCCGGCTGCGTTGTCGGGCGGTTGTTGACTGTGTTGTTATTGGGGCGGATGGTCTGACGAGCCTCTTCTCGCTCACGATCGATCCGGCTCTGGACGACGGTCTGAAGAGCACGCACCTTGTCGCTGTTCGGGAAGTCCCGTCGCATCGACTGCAATTCAACCATCGCCAGCTCGTACCACTTCTTCTCGTACATCTGGTAAGCCAGACGATACCGGCCGTCCAGATCGTCGTCGTCCAGATCCGCACGCAGTTTGCGGTATTGCTCCGGCGGGGCATCCTTGATCTCGATGCTCTTGATCGACTGTCGTGGGATGGGTGTCTTGATCCCCGAGATCAGCAGCGTGACGGTATTCTCATCCTGGCTGACCAACTCACCGGTGAGTGTCCGATCGTCGTAAGTGGTGACGACAGCTTCGCTGGCGAGCACCTTGGCGACGGGCATGTACAACAGAACGGCGATCAACAGCCCAAGCCACTTACCACGGCCACTTGCACTCATCGTGATACCTCCTTCGCGGTCGGTCAGGGCTCTGACGTCCTGGTTGTCACAGCCACACGGATTGCGCCACTAGTATATCCCAACAGCATTTAGGGGAAAAACCATCCCCATATACTACATCGGCATCAATCGCGTGCATCCAGCAGATCACGCGCCAGGGTGATCAGCCGTTCCAGCCGCACGGGCTTGAGGATGTAGCCGTCCACGCCCAGCGTCTCGGCATACTGCTGGTGGCGGCGGCCTTCATTGGCGGTCACCATGATCACCACCGGCGGGGTTTCCAGCTTCTTGATCCGGTCCAGAACCAGGAAGCCCGACCGCTTGGGCAGCATCATGTCCAGCACGACCAGGTCCGGCGGGTCCGACTCGCAAATACGCACCGCCGAGTTTCCGTCGCCGCAATATTGTGTCAATGCGCCTTCGGCCTGCAGGGCATGGTCAATCGCTGCGCGGACTTCAGGATCGTCGTCCACGATCAGCACTTTTCGGGCTTCCAGCCTTAATTCTCCGGTTTCTTCTGCCATTTGATTCATCTTCGTTAAATAGTTTCCACGGGATTGGGGGGAACAGTTTGGGGGGTATTCAGGATCGGTATGACTTAATGGCCATCACTATCCTAGGCGGGGTCCCGAAATCAGCCCAGCTCTAATCTGTCGGTCAGGCGGGTTCCGGTGGATTCAGCAGTCGGTCCATCTGGGCCTGATCCATCCATGGCAGGGCCTCCAGATTCTGCCTCAACGCTTTGGGCATGGGTTTGCCCTGCCGCTCGTGGCGGGGTCGACTCTTCCATCGCCGATGCATCCACAAATACTGCTCGGGCCGTAATCGGACCATCGCCTCGATCGCCCGGGCGTATCTGGCTGTCACATAATACAACGGGTCATGCCTGTCTTGCCAATCGTCCGGCCGGATCACGTCTGCGACCCCCAATTCGTAGTGGAATCCAGGCCCGACCCGATGGGCATATCCGCACACAATCGGCACTTCCTCACGCAGCGCCAGCAGCCCGATCGACTTATACGAGCTGGCCAATCGCCCGAAAAACGGCACGAACATGCCCTTATCGCCGGCGTTCTGGTCCGCGATGAAGCCCAATGCCCCACCGTTGCCCAGCACCTCCAGCATCCGGTCTGTAGCGTCCCACTTCGTGATGATCCGCATCCCCTTGTTCTCGCGGATCCCAAGCAGCCAGTCGTTTATCAGCGGATTGTCGATCGGCCGGGCGATCGCATCCACCTCGTAGCCAATCACCGCCAGCAGGTAACCAAGCACCTCCCAGTTGCCCAGGTGCCCCGTAACGAGGATGACGGGCTTGCGAGCGTTGAGCAGGTCCATAGCCGGGCCGAGGTTCGCCGCCGTCATGCGGTGGGCCCATGAGTCCCTGCTGATCACACGTGGGGTGTGGATCACCTCGAACGCCAGTTGAACGAAGTGCTCGAACGAGGCCTTGCAGACCCGCTGTACTTGCCCTTCACTGAATTGAGGGAAAGCCAGGCTGATACTTCGAGCGGCGCGCTGCCGATGGCGTTTATCCCACGCGTACATTGCCCGGCCGATCGCTGCGGCCGTGTGCAGGTTCGCTTCGATGTTGAACATCGTCAGACCCATCGCCGCCAGGCGTGCGCCCAGGTACTGGCTCCATATGGCGATCGGGCCTTGGTTTTTTGCCATCGACGAGTTGGCCTACCGGTCGTAGTCGCCGACCAGAGCCAGGAACCGGTTCTGATTCAGGATCGGGATGTTCAGCGAGGGATTACGTGCCTCACCGATCAGTTCCTGGTAGGTTTCGTAGATCCGCTGGGCTTGAACGCGTTCGGCGATCTTGACGGGGTCCACCTCACCCTGTTGGTCCGGTGGCGGTAACGGTGGTTCTTCACCGAGCACCAGGTAGTCCACATCGTAAGTCAGTTCGTCGCTGACCTTGCCGCCCCACTGCAGGATCTTGCTGACGATCCGGTCCCTGCCGGCTTCGTTGGCGGGCAGGCCGTCAAACGAGAAGTCGCCGTAGACGTAGAACTTGTAAGTGGCTTCCGGGTCATACACCAGGTTCACGATGGCGTCGCCTTCGCTGATTGCCCGACCGCGTTCCAAGCGGACCACGCGGGCCAACGAAGCCGACTCATCAACACTGACGATTTCCAGCGTCGCCTTGCCGCGAAGCTCGTTGTACTCGGTGAGTTTGATCAGTTCGTTGGTGTCGAAAACCTCGAAGGTCATGCCCAACTGCAAACGGTCATCCCGACCGAGGCTGATGAATACTTCACCCGGATTCGTGCCCATCGAGACAATCCGACCGTCAGGCCGTGTGATGTTGCCCGGGCCGGGGTCCTGCCCGTTGGTGCCTCGTAGGATGTATAGCTCTTTGCGTAGATCATCGATCTGTTTCTGTCTGTCGCTCAAGGTATTTTCAAGCGACGCGATCTGATCGACGAACTCGCTTCGCGTGGCGGCCATTTCTCCGTCGAGTGAAGACTTCTGCTCCTGGATTTTCTGACGGGTCGCTTCAAGCGCGGCCTTGGTTTGATCCAGCGTCTGCTGCAGGCTGGCCAGTGAATTCTTGTAGTTTGCGTCAAGTGTGGCCTTGCTCGTTTCCGCTTCTTCAGCGCGGGCGCGGGCGGCTTCCAGTTCCTGGTTCAGCGTCGCTTGCATTTCGTTAGCGCCGGATAGCTGGTTCTGAAGCTGCGTGACTTCCTGAAGCAGGGCCTTGCCCTGAACACTCAAAGAATTGATCGAAGCCTCGATCTCTTCCTGGCTCTTGGTCGGATCACTGGCAACAACCTTTCGCAGCCAACCGCGCTCTTCCAGCAACGCACCAACGACCGAGCCGTCCCTGGCACGCAATTCGTCAACCTCGGGCAAACCTTGCTCGCTACCGGTTACGAATTCACGGAGACTGTTCTCCGCTTTCTTTTGTGCCTCTTTCGCGCCGTTGATTTGCGTGAAGAAGATGATGGCCAAAATCAGGCATATAAAAAAGCCTGCGCCGAAGATCACTAATGCCCAAGCCGAGCCTGATCCGCCGCCACCACGTGCACGTGCCATGTGATTCACTCCGATGTTACAAGCTGATACCGGCCTCGACGGCCGACGTATTACCCGCTTTTCGCGGACAGTGCCCCAAACCGTTCAAACCCCCTGGCTGGGCCGCCTGAGCAACCCATCGTGACAGCAGGGTCACGACCCGTAAGTGTCGCTGTAAATCGACCTTTCGTCAACCTTGGGACTACCGGGCAGAGGCCACGGTCGGGAATCCTCCCAATGCATTAAGCCACCTCAAACATGAATTCTATCTCTACAGGCGTCCCCAGCGGCAGGCATGGCACCCCCACAGCCGTCCTCGCGTGCCGGCCTTTTTCGCCCAAAAGCTTATTCAGCAACTCACTAGCGCCGTTGGCGACCAGGTGCTGCTCGTTGAAGTTTGAGTCCGAAGCAACGAATACCCCCACCCGGATCACACCGACCAGGCGGGAATAATCCCGCTCAATCAGCGTACCCAACGCCGCCAGGCCATTCAAAACGCACTGGGCCGCCGCTTTTTGAGCCACTTCCATCGAGGTCTTCGATGGGACGGGGCCGTTGACCTCCAGTTTCCCATTGACCAGCGGTAGTTGGCCGCTGACGATGACTAGGTTGCCGATCCGTATCGCTGGCAGGTACGCAGCGACGGTCAATGGTGATTCGGGTAGCTCTAAGCCCAGTTCTGCGAGTTTGTCTTGTAAGCTCATGGTCGGTACCAAGGGGGTTGGATAGGTGTTCAGAATCAGCAGGATCGTGGTCCGCCACTTCCTGGAAGAACGGATTTTACCCTCCCGAGGCCGTATCTGCTGGCTGGTTCTCAAGATCGGCATGCCCAGAGGCCGATAACACATCTCAGAACCCCGATCTTGAGGATGCTGTTCAATCGATGTCTGACCTGCTTGATCAAAGTGAAGTTGATGCCCTGTTGGCGGCCGTCGGGTCCAGCGACTCAGATGAGGAGAAGCAGGAGTCGACCGATCCGGTGTTCTTCAGCCGGCGTCGCGTCGGCAGCACCGAAGATATCGAAGTCCGCGACTACGACTTCAAACGGCCCGAGCGCGTCAGTAAAGACCAGATGCGGGCACTCGAAACGCTGCACGAGGCGTTCGCCCGCAGCTACGGCGCCCTGCTCTCCGGATTCTTGCGCACGATCATGGAGGTCAAGGTCTCCAATATCGAGCAGATGACCTTCAGCGAGTTCACCCACGCCCTGCCCAACCCCACATGCTTCAACCTGCTGTCCTGCGAGCCCCTCGACGGCAACATGTGCCTGGAAATCAGCCCGCTGATCATCTACCCCGTCATCGACCGCCTGCTCGGCGGCTCCAACGCGGACCTGTTCATCCCGCAGCGGCCGCTGACCGCGATTGAGCTTCGGCTGGTCAGCAAGATCATCGACCGCGCGAAGATGGGCCTCGCCGAGGCCTGGGCCAATATCGTCCCTGCTAACTTCCAACTGGAAGACTCGGAGTCCAATCCCGCACTCGTGCAGATCGTTCCGCCGAACGAAGTCGTTGTCGTGGTCAACTTCGAGGTGAAGATGGGCGCACGTGCCGGCACGATGAGCCTGTGCATCCCCTACAACGTCATCGAGCCGGTGATCGACAAGCTCTCCAGCCAGACCTGGGCCGCCTACAAGAAGAACAAGAAAGACAAGCAGCTACGCCACCGTCTCGAGGGTCATCTCGAAGCCGCCAAGCTCGAAGTCACCGCTGTCCTTGCCGACACCACCATGAGCGTCAACGACCTGATGAACCTGCAGGTCGGCGACGTTATCCTCACCGAAAAACCCGCCTCCAGCCCGCTGTCCCTGTCCGTCGGCGGCCGCCGCAAATACATCGGCCAACTCGGCCAATACCGCGGTAACCGCGCGTTCAAAGTCAGCCGATCCCTGACGCCTAAAGATCGTGTGTAATCCCTGGGTTTGGATAAAACAGATTATTCAATTTAAAAAGCCTGTGCGTTAACCGCCCTGAAAGTCAGCATCAATCCGGCCAGTTATCTTTTACCAATTCCCCCAGCACGATCTTCCCGCCAAACATGTATTGTTGCCTGTCGCCCGCTTGTCCCACCGCAAGAACCCAATGACCGACAGCATCGTCCGTGAATGTCAGCTTGCCGATGCGGCCCCAACCGATGTCGTCTGTCGACAGGTTGTACCAGCAGATATCCATCCTTTGATGGTCCATCTGTAGCCGCTTGCCGCCATATTTATGATCGCTCGCACCCGCAACATAGATCGGTTTGCCGTACCCCTCCGGGCCTGTCACGATCGCCGTCTTTGACAGAAATGGTTTATCTTTGTCTTCCGGACCATCGGCAACATAAGTCGCGTCCTGCAGGATAGCACCCGCTTCCAGTTCGACCACAATAAAAGCCGCAGTCCAATCGCTGTAGGTGTGAACGTTCAAGACATTGCTGACCTGCCCTTCCGTCTGCCCGCTACGTTGGATGTCCAGACTTACCGGCCCATCAAATTGTGAAGCCAGCAACGTCGCGCATATCGCCGATACAGTGATCATACCGATCATCTTTGACCCTTTCCGGAAAAGTATTTCAACCTGTAGTTAGCTTGTGCATGTCGTAGCGTGTGGATAGCCAGTGACTATTGCTGTACACCTGAATCAACTAAATCTCGATTCGTCTTCGCACAAGCAATCCTGTCAATCCAATCGCCGCTAACACGAACGTGGAAGGCTCGGGCAATCTCGCGATAAAAGCTTCGGTGTTCCCATCCGGATTGATCCCGGTGCCGACGATCGTCAGGCCATCGTCCGAGATACCGATGGCTTCGGTAAGAGTCCAGCCGGTGAGGTCCAGGCCGAGGTCGACAAGTACCTGGTTCAAGTCGCGCATGCCATGGTTATCGTCCCAAATAAATGCGGTACTGGCCAAATTCACTTGACTGCTGCCAACGACAGAACCACCTACTGAAACATCCAAAGCGGTGCTTGAAATGAAGTCGCCTGCCGTGGAAACATAGCCTAAACCTACCAAGCCCTCGCTGTTGGTCCAACGGAAAGCTTCTTGGGACGTTGTGAAAGATGCTCTACCGACAATAAAACTACCATCGTTGGATACAGCAAAGGCAATGCTCAAGTCGTTTGTTCCGCTAAGGCCAAGCATACCCGACTCATTAGACCAACGGAATGCCTTTTGGCTTCCGCTACTAGAGAGACTTGTCCCTACAACTAACGAGCCATCCGCAGAGATATCAGATGCACTACTTTCCTGAAATGGAGATGTGTCGAGTTTGCCTAGGCCTGTCATGCCACCTGCCGCCGTCCAAATGAATGCCTCAGAAGTACCCGCCTCGGGAGTACCTGTACCCACGACAGTCATTCCATCAGCCGAAATACCATTTGCAGAACTCATGAATTGTCCACCCGGAAGATCGCCTAAGCCCACCATTCTGATACCTTCTATCCATCGAAAAGCTTCAGGACCGGAATCTGAGTTACCCGAGCCCACAACGACCGTCCCATCGGCAGATACGGCCTTGGCTTCGCTTATAAAATCTCCACCGGCCAGGTCGCCAAGGCCCACCATTCCGTTTGTGAAAGTCCACTTAAACGCTTCGGTCCCCGATGCGGATGTACTTGAACCCACAACCACCGATCCGTCCGCAGAAATGGCCGCTGACTCGCTGCGATAAACCCCGCCTGACAAATCACCAAGCCCTTGAAAACTGGGTGCTGCGAGCATAATGCTGGACGGGATCAGCCATAGCCCGACGAACGTCAGCGAACGACATATCCGCGTAAGTTGCCTTGAAAGTTGAGCATCATGTATCGATCTGTATAGCATTTTGTCTGCCTCCTTTGCCGACCGTCGCACGATGTTTAGTCTCTTTTGGTATCGATATAGAAGTATGTTGAACCCGGTCAGTTTGAGGTACGTTTCATATTGTCATTCCGGAACAAGAGAAGTTACCCGGTTGATTTGCCACTCTAAGGTAATACTGCCCCTTCACCGGATATGTGTATGAGCGCACAATACCCCCATCTAAAACAGTGTCAAGGGTATTTTGACTATAAGATGATTAATACATCAATTATTTGATATCCGAACAATCATCCGCTATTGCTGAATTCAACGATAAGAATGCAATGGCGAATTAACAGCCTTCCAAAGGAATGCTGATTGTCACATTACATGTTCACGTAAATTTATAGTTCAACTTATCGTTGATGCCTGCGGCTGAAAGCCAGCGCACCCGCTCCCGCCGCCAGCAGGCCTAAGGCGCCCGGTTCCGGCACCAACGTGGTCGGCGGAGTGCCTTGAGCCCAACACTGTAATATCCGGTCAAGGTCGTTTAGGCCGACATAGCCATCGCCGTCAACATCAGCTCGTTGATCGAGGATTGGCAATAACGGGCCGATGCCGGGATCACCGCGGTTCCAGTTGCTGAGGACGATATCAAGATCAGCCAGACCGACGTAACAATCTTCGTTCAGGTCCGCTGCTTTACATGGATGATCGCCCCAGCATCCGTCATCACATCCACTGCAGATATCAGTGTTCGGATCCGTCCCATATGCATAGTCGTATAGGACCACATACCGATCCGTATCCCAGAAGAAGTCGTGATACGTGATCTGGCCGTCCGGGATCGGGAAACCGCTCGTGCTCGCAGTGTCGTGGATCACAATCTGGAAACGTATCCAGGCATAGCGAGTATCACCGTTGATATCGACCATGCGCAGGCCGGCGTATTCGTTGTAGTCATAGCCGTAAGAGCTTGGGTTGGGCGAAGGATTCCAGAACGAGTGCTTGTCCCAACCGGGATACTGCGACAGCAGACCATAGAACCGGCCTCCGCTGCTGGGCGGCTCATCGATACAACTCGGATTGCCTGGGCCGATGACTTCGCCATCAATAAATGAATTGATGTAATAGGTATCGTGGATACGAGTTATACTTGTATTTATTTGGGCATACGATGCCGGATTAACACCCGTTACTGGTGGGCCGTACCACCCCGCATCGATACTGGTCATGAACCGCACGGTGCCGTAGCCGCTGATGCCGCCGGCGTTCGTATTGACAAGCCGGAAGTCAAGATATCCATCTCCATCGACATCGAATTCAGCGGATTCACCGCGCTCAATCACGATCCCGCCAAGATCGGTGTAAACCACCGCAGACAATGCTTCCGGCGTCTGCGCCCCGAACGCAAAAGCGCCCAGCCCGGCAGCGGTTGAATACTGAAGTAGTCTGACCGCCGTTTCTCGATTCAACTGAACTTCACCCATTGCCGATTCCTTTATTTACTACAGCTTCAAGGCGACCCGCGCGACCATACCCATGAACTGGATATGATCGCACGGGCCAATCTGTTCGATGATCCGTATCGTTGTTATGTGTCAGTTCGATTCGTTCAATACCGTACTTACCTCTTGTTCCTCCTCAGTGATAATGCGCCTATCCCCGCGGCAAGCAGCCCAAGCGCACCGGGTTCCGGGGTTGGAAGAGCAACGGGTGGCGCGCCCTTGTTCCACGTAGTCAGCACCATGTCCAGGTCATCCAGACCGACATAACCGTCCCCATTGGCATCTGCTCGTGGGTCGGAGATCGGATCGTTCGGCGGGCTGGGGTCGCCGTGATTCCAGTCCTGAAGAATGATGTCAAGATCATCAAGACCAACAAAAGCGTCCTCGTTCAAATCACCCGGCAGCTTGGCGATGATGTCTACATTCACCTCGGTTTCAAAGGCGAAGTCGTAGAGGATCATGTATCGATCCGTGTCCCAGAAGAAGTCGTGACGTGTGAGTTTTCCGTCCGGGATCGGGAAGTTGTTTTCGTTCGCTGCATCATGAATAACAACCTTGAACCGTACCCATCCCCAGCGCTGATCTCCGTTGATGTCGACCATGCGCAGCCCTGCGAATTCGTTGTAGGAATAGCCGTACGATCCTGGATTGGGTGACGGATTCCAGAACGAGTTCTGGTCCCAACCCGGGTACTGCGAAAGCAGGCCATACAGCCTGCCGCCTGATGTGCCGGTCTCATCCACGCAGTACGGGTTGCTCGGGCCGATGACATGCGTGTCGATAAAAGACCGGCAATAGTAGGCATTAATACCGCCGGTGGATGGTGCTTCAAAATCGATCTGAAGATACGTAGCTGAATTGACGGTCGCCTGGGGCAGGCCATACCACTCAGCATCCACGCTGGTGTTGAACTGCATGGTGCCGTAGCCGCCGATGCCACCGGCTTCGGTATTCACCATACGGAAGTCGAGATAGCCATCGCCATCGACATCGACTTCGGCATACTCGCCACGCTCAATCACAATCCCGCCGAGGTCGGTGTAAGACACCTCGGCCAAAGTTTTCGTTGCGGCCTGACCAAACGCAAACGCGCCCAAACTCGCTGCTGCGGAATACCGCATCAGTCTGGACGCTGTGTCCTGAGTCAATACATGGTCGTTCATGTAACGCCTCCTTCCGGGTGAATGTGTCAGAACCAAACAAAGAAGTGAAAATTCACTATTAAAGTAAATTAATTGGCACTATAAATCAATGAAATTAACTTGCGGAGAAAACCACCGTGGATGCAAACTTAAATCTAATACAAACAGTTAATTACGTGCTTGATTGCTGCTGTGCATTACGATAAAGTAATAGATTATAGGACTTGAATGTCCACTAAGACAGTGTCGGAGGATTGTTTTTCGTGCTGGGCTGTCTGCGCTGCATACATTGCCGGGAGAATTACGCCGATCATATTGCTGGCAGCCATAAGTATCAGCTATGAACGTACTTGTACTTTCCACAATCGAACTCTTCGGCTTCCAGCTAATGACCTGCCTGGGGGAAGCGGGCTATCACGTTCACCTGTGTAACGACTGCCAACTATCCATCGCGGATCGACTCTCACGCTATTGCATGAAGCACGTGTGCAAGTCACGTCGGTTTCTGACCGAGCCGACGCCTGAGTTGGCAGACTTCATCAACGACTACTGCCGCAAAAACCACATCGCAATCGTGCTGCCCGCCGACATGCGCTGCACGCTTGCTGTCTCAGTGATCTCGGATCAGATCACGCAAGCCAGGATCGGCGCGTTGCCGGACCTGCAGACGATCGATCTGCTGCACAACAAGTGGCACTTCCACAATTTCCTCAATCAGCACGATCTTCCGGCACCGCAGTCATACATGTTGGAGAGTGTGGATGATGTCGGTGGTATCGGTATCGAATACCCCGTCATCGTCAAGCCGCCGAACGGCGAGAACGGCCAGGGCATCTGCCGAATCGATTCACCCGAGCAGTTACATCAATACGTTCAAAATGCTGAGCCCGGCGAAGCGCTTCCACTGCTGGTTCAGAAGTTCATCCATGGACCGGACATCGACATCAGCATCCTCGCCGATCACGGCAAACTCCTGGCCTGGACCATCCAGCAACGCGATACCCATAATCCCGGCACGATCCACTTTCTTGAACACCCCGAAGTCTTTCGGATCGCCAAAGCCATCGCCGAATACGCTAACTACACCGGCGTCGCTCACCTGGACCTACGTATCGATGAACAAACCGGTCAGGTTTACGTCATCGAACTCAATCCCCGGTTCTGGGGCTCGCTGCTCTGGTCGCTTTGGGCGGGGGTCAACTTCCCACACCACTTAATCCGAATGACCATGGGCCAGGACCTGGAAGGCCCGGTCACCGGTGAAACCGGTCCCTGCACGCACAGCGGCCTGGCGTTCGGACAATTTTTCACAGCTTTGCTGCACGGCAGAGCCATGCCGGAGGGGCTTTCTCCTTCAAGCATCAAGGCCTGGCATACGAACCACACCGACCCCCTGCCGCAGGTCTACTACAAAATCGCCGACTACTTCCGCAAGATGACCGGCTGAGGCCTGCTAGTTCAGATTCGAGCCATCCGAAACCAGGTGTCGTACCCGAAGTAGTGGGATTTAGATTGCTCTTAAGACCGGCCCCGGCCCGGGATTCCCCCCGAAGACCTGCCGGCACTTTCTTAGTAGTGTTAGCACTTCTCCTCTGATCGTGACCGACACCCCTAAAAACGCACAGGTGCGCTGCTTCTGGGTCAAAAGGACCTTGCCACAGGACATCTAATATAAGTTATATTAGATGTCTTTATCCGGAAACAGCGGGGTTATCAGGTCGGGAGTTGTGGGGTTTATCAAGCCTGTGATGGGTGCATTCAGTACGCGCCGGCAGGCAGCATCGCCAGGTCATACATGTTTGAATCACCGGCCATGATAATGAATTCCCGTCGCTCAAGGTCCGCGACAAGTATTTTTTTGTCTTGCCGTTATGACGGAACATGTATGCAAGCATCGTGCGTTCAGGATTGAGCACCGGCACGACCAGACCATTGACTTCAATGACGCCCGGGTGGCGAACAATCATCGATACGGTATGGCTCGTTGTGTTGTAGAGACATAGATCGCCCCACTCATTGACGAAGACGACCTGCCCGTCAAACGTCCACTGGGCATACCTGGCTTTGATCTGCGTCAGTGTGAATGTGTCCTTGCTTATAATTCCCATCTGCGGGATCTGAACGTCATTGATGTACGGATTGTCATAGTAGGACTGCGACAGCAAACATCCATGGTCCGGCACATAATCGACCCATGTGTACGGCCTGACATCCGGTTTATGTTGGACCATCGACATATCGATGACATGCTGTTGTCCATCACGCCAAACATGGATCTGTTCGCCCACTTCTGATTTATCTTGCGCGAACAACATGCCGGCATCGTACGAAAGTTGATAGAACGTACCGACCGGTTTCAGCTCGGATTGTTCGGGTTCAAGGCGATACAACTCGCTTTCGCCCCACTGCAACCTTGCAGCGGACTCGTGGTGTCGCGTGAAGTAGTCGCCGGTTTGATCCGATCCGATATAGCGGTGACACCCGTAGTGATTATCATCATCGCCCAGGTGTTTGAACTCGGTAATCTCTTGTGCGGTCATCGCCTGATAGTTCAATGCGATCAATCGATCATCCAGCAGGTATCGCAACTGGCTTCGGCCAACAAGCAATTGCATCGGATATAAGCACAATGGGGTGTGTCGATTGGTCAGGTATATGGTCTTATCACTGGTGCGACCTGACGCGACCGCTTCGAAGTAATGGGCGTGATACAGGTCCTGCTGTTCATCCATGTACTTGTCTCGGCCAAAGAGGATCAACGCGTAATCCGCTTCCAGTACTTCAACCCGCTCTAAAGCACCTTGCGGGTGCATTGAGTAGTACATGCCCATCATCAGTAGCATGAGCACAAGCAGCAACCCACACAGCAAAGCCAGCCGGGTTTTTGATTGTTTTACGATTGGGGCATGCATAGACACGAATGTGTTTTGCAGAGTTGGTTGGTCCGCCATCCTATTCAGCCCCTGCCCCACTGACATTCATTACGATACATCTTGTTGCGTATCACTTCAAATCAGAGCTGTATTTACAGTCTTTTAACTCGCACTTGCGTCCCAACAGACTGTTTTGATAGCGGTGCGTGAATTGTCGATGTGATACCACCACTTTTCAAGCCAAGGTCCGTCCAAACCACCGGCACGCGCCGCTTCGATCAATGCCGATCGGATCTGACGGAGCAGCAAACTCAGTGGATTCGTTGCTTCGTCGCCCACTCGACGCAATACGCCTTGTTCAATAAGCTCGATCGCTTGATCTACCAGAGGTGTGATGATGGCTCCGTTGCCCGTTTTACTAGCGGTCTTATATAACCACTTGTGGTAGGGATAGGGTTCGCCATCAAGAACCATCGATGCACGCATGGCTTCTTCCAATGTCCGGACCACACCGAACAAGACCGCCGCAGGATCACCTCGATACATCGGATTATCTGCGGAGCGATGCTCGCCGCGCATCTGAATGTAGTGGTAAGCAAACCATGCACGCCGAACCTCTTCCGGCATCTCTTGCCTGGCTCGGTCATGTATGGCAGATGCTATTGCGTTTTGATCGCGGATAACCTTACAGCCACGTAATTCGAAGATCGTTTCCATTGCTACCGGCGCGAACGCGGATGCCAGTTCCTCGGGCGTTCGCAGCGTGATATGCCCTTCCACACCGCCGATCTTCACTGGAAAGAAACGCGTTCGAGTTTGCTCGACAACACGATCGAGTTCATCCGCCCGCACCAGCATCCACAGGTCGATGTCGGCAACAGGATCATCGACCCCGCGCGAACGCGAACCGTACCAGATCAACGGGCATTGGGGATCGAGCGTGCTCAGGATCGGCGTAGGATGAACCAGCCATCGCAATGGATCGAGTAATTCCTGATGCACCTGTCTCTACTCCGAAACCGGCCTGTACATTTTATGATGGGTGACTTCAAACCCGAGCCGCTCGTATAACTTCGCCGCAGGATTGGCCGCGAAAACCTGTAATTCCACCGGATAGCCCAGGCTGTCCGCCAGATCGGTGACATCCCGGATAATCTGCGTGCCCAGGCCTTGGCCTTGCAGTTCGGGTTTCAGACCGATCTCAGCCAGATGCACAAAGCCGTCGCAAAGCTCGATCTTCAAAATCCCGGCAGGCTGATCGTCAACAAGCACCAGATGCGCCCCCCGCATGACACGTTTCAGGATTCGCTGTGCCAATTCCGCGTCCCAGCCGTAAAGCGCCTCGATATACCGTTTGAGCGTGTCGCACTTTAACTGCCAGAGAAAATCAAAGTCATTATCCACGACCGGACGCAAGGTGTATCGGCCGTGCGATGGATGAGGGTCAAGCTCGATCATTGGCGATTCCCCAAGTGCTGCTCGGCCCGCTTCACGAACGGCTGTAAGCTTGCCGTACTCAATAGCAAAAGCGGATTCATCGTCTTGGTCCCCAGCGCCACATGATCCGCACCTGCTTCAATGAATTTATCGATGTCGGCAACTTCGTAAATCCCGCCGCCGCCGATGATCGTCAGGTCTTTGCCCCACGACCGCTCACGCAGATCTCGGATGCAGTCAAGCGCTACCGGCTGCAACGGCCTGCCGCTCATCCCGCCTTCCGGCACCGGCAGTGTGTTGCAGCAGTGATACACACGCACCCCCGCATTGATCGCCTGTTCCACCATCTGCTGGTAATTGACCGGCGGCAGCTTCACGACAATCGGAATCCCGGTCTCAGCCGCGCGGCCGAACAAGTCCGCCGGCCAGTCGATCTCGCCGACGTTTGGACAACTCATGTTCAGTTCGACCGCCATCGGCTTGATCGCCTTGATCTTCTCAAGCAGTGTCATCCACTGCTCAGCATCAAAACCGTGCACACTCACGAGCTTGTCGCTGACATCGATCTTGCCTGCTGTGACCTTGCTGGCAAGCCAGTCGATCCCCGGGTTGCGAAGCCCGATCTTGTTGACCCAGGCTTTGAGTTTCGGCCGATAACGCACCGTCTTGATGATCTGTTTGATCCGCCCCGGCCGACGCATCAACGTAAACGTCCCCAGCGTCGCCGTCGCACCCGCCGGCTGGATGTAATTCCCAAATGGTGCCGATATCACCAGCCCCCTCAGACCCGCAATCGCGCTCGCTTTACCTGACTCCTGACTATTTTCCGGCTCTACCAAATCCGTTTCCTGTCTTTTCTTGTCTTGACCCCACACCCTAAACCCCAAACCCTACACCCTTCCCCAACTAGCCCCCCACGCCTTCAGCAAGTATAACCGGACGCACCATGTCCATCGCCTTAGCAAAAACAGTGCACCAAACCGGCCGCTGGCTCGGTAGCGTCCTCGACGAGTGGCTGCCGCCCGGTGACGCACCCGACAACGCTGGTGATTGGCATCCAGATTCGGCTGAAGACTACTGCCCACGTTGCGGCGCATCGGCCGGGCAAGGCTCCGTTACGCCGCGCGGCTGCGCGTTCTGTGTCGATAAGAGCCTGCCCTGGCACCGCTTCACCCGTCTCGCCGCCTATCACGAACCGGTCGATGAGTGGATACGCCAGCTCAAGTTCCAACGCCGATGGCGCTTCGGTGAATGGATGGGCAAGCAACTCGCTGATGTACTCGAAGAACCTGAAAACGCAAACAACTTACTCGTCTGTCCCGTGCCGATGCATCGTCTGCGCCGCTGGCGTCGCGGCTTCAACCAGGCCGACCTGATCGCCCGAGCGGTCGTACGCAAGAAGCACTGGACATACGCCCCGATCCTCAAGCGCACCCGCCACACCCCTCCACAGACATCCATCGCGCCATCGCAACGTGACGACAACGTCCGCCGATCCTTCGCTATCCAGCCGGTCGACCTGGCCGGGCGCGACATCCTGCTGATCGATGATGTCAAAACCAGCGGTGCCACACTTGCCGCCTGCGTGCGTCTTATCAAGAAAGCCGGCGCTCGCAGCATCCACGCCGCTGTGATCGCTGTCGCCGATCCCAAGGGGCAGGGATTCAAGGCAACCTGATACCCATCGCTAACGCAGCCTTAATACTTTCTTTTCCAAGGTCTGAATAACGCACTTATCAGGCAGTTATCTTGTCAATCTCTATCCGCAGGCGATCCGGGCACCCAAGACCGCACCAAAATCGTCCGAATTAAACAAGGCAGTACCTGTCGGGCCGCTGTGTCCGGGGTTCTTATGACAGTACGTTTCTATCATTGAAGGAGTGAGAAATGAGACAGTTGCTTTGTGCGATGATGTTGGCGGCGATCCCCGCCGGTTCAACCTTCGGTTCGGTCATTGATGTGTACACCAGCCGCACCGCATGGGAGGCGGCCGCCGGCACGGTCTATATCGAGTCTTTCGATAACCTGCCCGAGGGCTTCCTATACCCCGGCACGACACAACTCGAATTCGTCTCGTTCTACCTCGATGCCGGCCCGTCCGACAATGGCCCCAAAATCGCCGGCACCGGTACCTACATCATCAACGGCACGCCGTTCTTAAGTGGGCATGTATTTACGCCCGGCCAGGGCGGCGGCGGTACAACAACGCCCACTGTCCATACCTTCACTTTCCCCACCCCGGTTACTGCATGGGGCGCCGACTTTGAAGACACACTCACAGGTGACAACCTCCGTTTCGACTTCGGCGACCAGTCCATCGCCATGAGTGCCTACCTCCGCGGGTCGGGCACCGGCTTTATCGGGATTGTTTCCGATACCCCGTTCACTGAACTCACGATCCGTACCGACGACGCATCCAGCAGTAATGCCGAATACTTTGGTATGGACGACCTCAGTTTCAATGCGATTCCCGAGCCGGCAACGCTGGGCATGCTGGCTTTCGGCGCAGCCGCTCTGCTGCCGCGACGACGCAAGTGATCGTAACACTCAAACGCGATCTGATTGATGAACTCAACACCCGCAGTCTTTGCTGCGGGTTTTTTATTGAGTGACGTCACCGCTGCTACATCGCGCCTGGAATCCACCCGGATCACCGGGTTCCAACGGTGCGTATGTATCCCATTCGATGATCCCCAGCCCGGCTTGGGCTAATTCATCAAGCAGAACTTGCGGGCACAGCGCGATAAACCGCAAAGGTGTCCACCAGCAACCGTCGCGCTGAACGTTATGCTCACACTGGATGTGCCCGTCATGGCGATGCCAGACCACACCCCGTTCATCGAGGTGCCACTCAGGCTTCGGCGCTTGACCTTCGGGCAGGTACATCGTTTCCATCCAGAATTGCCCTTCAGGCCGCATCGCTTGTCGCACCTTGCTCAACAACTGCTGTCGTTCATCCGCAAACACGATGCAGTGAAGCAGGTGGCTGTCGACGACCAGATCGAATCGGCCTTCAGGAAACGGATCACGGCAGACATCGAGCACTTGGAATGAGATATTAAGCTCGCGTGATGCAGACATCTGCAGCGCGTAAGCAATAGCCGACGGTGAGATATCAACACCCGTAACGTCAAATCCCCGCTCAGACAAAAGGCAGGACAACGCCCCTGTCCCGCAGCCGAGATCCAATGCTCGCAGACCTTTTGTGTCACGGCCGAAGGCTTCAAGCGACCGCTCAACAAACGTCTTCATGAAAAAGTCATCGTAATCCCCCGCATCCCAACCCTGTTGGCCATTACCTAGCCGTTTGATGTATTCGGCATCATGTAGTTCGTAGTAACGCATATGCCACACCTATCGCTCATGCTCCGTGTAAACGGATTGTACGGTCCTTATAGTGAATATCACGACCTAAGGGCTAGTCAGCTACGAGCGATAGTCATTGATAATTCCCAATGGAAGCCCACAAATTGCATCTGTGGGCCACCCAGCCATGCAATGGCTGGGCTTTAACGCTACCAATATTCATAATGACTCATTACTAAACATCAGGCTGATTGATGCCGGGCTGGGATTTAGTCGATAAGTCTGCTATAATGCAATTCCTACGCGGCAACGGCCTGCGTTTTCAGGCCTACAGCCTCACACCCCCCGATTGAACCCGACCCATGAGATTTTCAGAATTGAGGCTTATCAAGCCTCTCTTGCGTGCCCTTAGCCAAGAGGGCTACGTTGCCCCAACTGCCATCCAGAGCCAGACTTTCCCCCACGTGATCGAAGGACGCGACCTGCTCGGCTGTGCCCAGACCGGTACCGGGAAGACGGCTGCGTTCGCGCTGCCCGTGCTTCAGTTGCTTTATACCCAAGAGCCACAAACCGAGCCAAAGCCCACAATGGGCAAGGCGGCGCGTCGGCCGGATAAACGCCCCATCCGCGCCCTGGTCCTCAGCCCTACCCGTGAACTGGCCGCCCAGATCGGCGACAGCTTCAGGACCTACGGCCGAAACCTTAACCTGCGCGGCACCACCATCTTCGGCGGGGTCAACCAACGCCCCCAGGTCAGCGCCCTTAAAGCAGGCGTCGATATCGTCGTCGCCACGCCGGGCCGACTGATGGACCTGCTCAACCAGCGCGTCCTTTCACTCGACACCGTCGAGATCCTCGTACTCGACGAGGCAGACCGCATGCTCGATATGGGCTTCATCCACGATATTCGCAAGATCATCGCGCAGATCCCGGCTAAACGGCAGACGCTCATGTTCTCCGCGACGATGCCCCAATCCATTCAGGGGCTCGCCGATTCAATCCTCACCGACCCTGCGGTTGTGAAGGTTGCCGCGAAGAACGCCACCGCCGACACCGTCGAGCAGTCCGCCTACTTCATCGACCCACGCAGCAAGACCGAGCTGCTCAGCTCGCTGTTGCGTGAACCCGACATGAAGCGGACACTGGTTTTCTCCCGCACCAAACGCGGCGCGGACCGCATCACCAAACGGCTCAACGGCCAAGGCTTCACCGCCGAAGCGATCCATTCCGACAAAAGCCAGAACGCACGCACCCGCGCCTTGAGTAACTTCAAGGCTGGCAAAACCCGTATCCTGGTCGCCAGCGATATCGCAGCCCGTGGGTTGGATGTCGACGAAGTTTCACATGTCGTCAACTTCGACATGCCCGGCGACGCCGAGACCTACGTGCACCGTATCGGCCGAAGCGGTCGCGCAGGTGCCGACGGCCGGGCGATTACCTTCTGCTGTCCCGATCAAAAATACGACCTCAAGGAGATCGAAAAGACCATCGGCAGGCAGATCCCCGTGCTCAAACACACGATCGCTCCGCCACCGCCGCACACGCCCCACGCCCCCGCCTCACCCAGGCAACACAAACCCAAGCCCGCCGACGCAGCCAAACGTAAACCCAGGCGAGGCGGTCCTAAGCCGAACCAGAATAGCATCGCCACGGGCCACACCCACCAGGCCGCATCACACTCAAACAACGCTGCCCCCCGCGCCAGTGCCAGACGCCGACGCAACCGTGCCGGCAAACGCCGCAACACCGCCGAACCATGCAAGCAGGCTGGATGATGTGTCCGAGCATGTTTCACCGCAGAGTACGCAGAGGACGCAGAGAAGAATAGGAAAAGAAGTCAGGCATTGGGTTATCAAACTCACTAAGATTCATGCCTATACTGACATACAGGTATGAACCCATGCTGCTAGACAGGAACTTCTTTTGTTTTGTCTTTCTCCGCGATCTCCGCGTCCTCTGCGGTGAACGCTTGCATCTTACATTCTTGAGTCCATCACCCTGCTATCATTCAGGCATGATGTACTGCTTCATCATCCCCGCCCATAACGAAGAGCAACTGCTGCCGCGCACGCTCCGGTCCATCCACAGCGCGGCCAAGGCGCTGGGCGAACCCTACGAGATCATCGTCGCCAACGATGCTTCGGCCGACGCGACCGAACAAATCGCCAAGCAGCACGGGGCAAAAGTCGTCAACGTCGACAACCGCCAGATATCCAAAACCCGCAACAGCGGCGCAGCCGAGGCGGTCGGCGACGTGCTCATCTTTGTGGATGCCGACACAACTATCAATGAATCTGTGTTGCGGGCTGTCCAACGCGAGTTAGGAAACGGCGCGATCGGGGGCGGCGCAGCGGTCAGTGTCAGTGGTTCATTGCCATTCTTCGCCCGTTGGCTGGCACCTGCTTTTACTTTCTGCTACCGAAAAGCGGGGCTGGCGGCGGGTTGCTTCGTCTACGCCACGCGCAGCGCGTTTGACACGGTTGGCGGCTTCGACGAAACGCTCTTTGCCAGTGAGGAGATCACATTCAGCAGAGCCATGCGCCGTCAGGGCAGGTTCGTGGTGATAAAAGAAGCTGTTTTTACATCCGGGCGGAAGCTGCGGACCTACGGCTTCTGGGAGCATATGGGCATCCTGTTCCGCATGGCACTCGCGGGCCCGAAGTCCGTGAAAAGCCGCGACCTGTTGGGACTGTGGTACGACGAACGGCGGGAAGACAAAGAAGGTTGAACCACGAAGACGCGAAGAGCGCGAAGTTAAGAACAAATAATGTGAGGCTATTTACAAACCAGGTTTTTGCCACAGATAAACACCGATTAACACGGATAAAACGAATTATGAATTCTCATCCGTGTTAATCGGTGTTCATCCGTGGCTAAATTCTTCTTCGCAAACTTGGCGTTCTTCGCGCCTTCGCGGTAAATAATCAAGCCCGCAACTCAGCATTAACCCCTTGCTTGAGCTTCTCAATCACCGCGTTCACCTGCGGGTCGACCTCGTCGTGCCGCAACGTCGCATCGGGATTGCGGAACAGCATGCGCAGGCTCAGGCTCTTCTTGCCTTTGCCGATCTGCTTGCCGCGGAAGATCGTCAGGAACTGCAGGTCTTCGAGCATGGCGGGGTTCGCATCGTGCACGCACTTTTCGATCTGCCGCCAAGTCACCGCTTCATCCACGATAACGCTCAGGTCGCGTTCGATACCCGGGAAGCGCGGCAGCGTGCCGACGCTTCGCTTCGGGGGGTACATCGCGAGGATCGGCTTGTAGTCGACTTCCGCCAGCACGACCGGCGTCTGAAGGCCGAACGTATCGAGCAGCTTATGTCCAATTAAACCGATCTGCCCGCACGCCTTGTCGCCGAGCATCACCTTGGCGGCAGGCTTGTACTTGGCATCCTCAATTGGCTCGAACGATAGTGTCTCGGTTGCGCTTTGTCCGCCGAGAGTGCTGACCAGCTCCTCGATCGCGCCGCGCGCCTCACGGAATCCCTCGTGCGGATCAGGCGCATCGGTCAGCGTCGCCAGTGTGCTCGCTTCGTTCGGTTTGCCATTGCTCTGTGTCCACGATCCGGCGACCTCGAACAGCCTCACATCCTGGTTGCCCCGGTCCTGGTTGTGCTTACGGCACACCAACAGGCTCGGTAAGAGCGACGGACGTAGTGTCTTATCCTTCCGCCGCGAATCACCCGCCAGACCCATCAACACAGCCGTATCCTCACAAAACGGCTTGGCGTGTTCTTCCATCAACAACGTCGGTGTGATCGTTTCGTGATAGCCATGCGCTGCCATCACGCGGCCAAGCTCCTGCCTTGCCTTGACCGTGTCCTGTTCCGGACGCACTTCCAGTTCCAGTCGCTGCTCGACTTTCACGTTGTTGTAGCCGTACAGCCGTCCAACCTCTTCGATCAGGTCGACCTCGCGTTTCAGGTCCAGCCGGAAGCTCGGGATCGTGCAGATGATCGTGTCCGCTTCCTGCTTCGGATTCAGCCCGAGGCTGCTTAGCGATTCAACGATCTGCTGCGCGTTCAGGTCGACGCCGAGTAATTGCTGGCACCGCCGGATTCGCATCGCGACTTGTTCAGGTGCAGGCTCATCCTGGCCGACACGGATCACACCCTCGGCAAGCGTTCCCCCCGCCAGTTCGACGATCAGTTGTGCCGCTCGTTGGCTCGCTCGATCCACGCCAAGCGGGTCGACGCCTCTCTCAAAACGGAAGCTCGAATCGCTGGCAAGTTTCAGCTTTCGGCTGGTGCTGCGCACACTCAGCGGATCAAAGATCGCAGCCTCCAGCAGGATGTCTGCCGTATCGTCGGCGACCTCGCTGTCGAGTCCACCCATCACGCCCGCCACAGCGACGGCCTGCGAGCTATCAGCGATCACCAGCATCTTGTCGGTCAGCTCGTGCTTCGTGCCGTCGATCGCGGTGAACTGTTCGCCGTTCTTGGCGCAACGGACCACGATCCGCTTCCCGTCGAGCTTGTTCATGTCGAACGCGTGCAGCGGCTGGCCCATCTCGAGCATGACGAAGTTGGTGATATCGACGACGTTATTGACAGACCTCAGCCCCACGCCCTCGATCCGCTCTACGAGCCACTTCGGGCTCGGGCCGATCTTCACGCCTGTGATCACCCGCGCGGTATACAGCGGGCACTTCACCGGCTCGCTGCATTCGACACTCGTCAGCTCGCTTGCTTTCTGACCGCCCGCCTTCGGCAATCCAAACTCCGGCATGACCAGCGACAACCCGCCCGACGCTGCCGCCTCACGTGCCAGGCCGATATGGCTCAGGCAGTCGCTGCGGTTGCTCGTGACCTCCACATCGATCAGTGTGTCCGTCGCCCCGGTCGAGAGCGTCAGTTCATCCACGCCATCAAAAGGGAAGCCTACATCCGTTAATAGCGGTTCGGCCTGCTCGGCCGTGAGGGGCTTGTCCAGATAGCTATTGAGCCAGGCGAGACTTGTCTTCATGGGTCGAATAGTACCAGCCCCATGCCCCCCGGCAAGCCGAACCGCCCCACCGCAACCTCCGACTTGTCTCTACTAAATGCCCGGGATATACTCTAGGGCTCGGTAAACAGCCTCCGGGACTGAACGTATAAGCCCCGAGCAGCTTGACAAAGCCTCCCAAACTCTCCCAAACGGAGCTACCACCCGATGATCGAAGCCCTCAAAGACGACAAGATCGTGCACGAACTCGGCGGCCGGTTCAAGTTCACCGCCCTGATCCAGCACCGCGTCCGCGAGTTGATGGAAGGCGCCCGCCCGCTGGTCGAGCGCGGCGGCCGCACCGACTTTGAAGTCGCCGTCCAGGAAGCCGTCGAAGGCAAAATCAACTACGAACTCGAAGTGCCTCACGAAGCCGAAGAACATTAATCCCAAAGCCGTAGGCTGCGAAGCTGCCGCGGCTCAACTTCCCCCGGAGCCGTCTCGCATGGCCCCACCCAACGACCCATCCACCGATTCCTCGCCCGGCTCCCCCGTGCCCGGGCCGTTATCCGGTAAACGCATCGTCGTCGCACTAACCGGCGGGATCGCCTGCTACAAGGTCGCTACCATCGTCAGTCGGTTCGTCCAGCAGGGCGCGGATATTCGTGTGCTCATGACCGAGGCCGCCACCCACTTCGTCGGCCCCGCCACCTTCCAGGCACTCTCCAGCAAGCCAGTCCTCACGAGCATCTGGCAGGCGGATGACCACCCCGATAGCCAGCACGTCGGCGTCGCACGCTGGGCAGACCTCATGCTCATCGCCCCCGCCACCGCTAACATCATCGCCAAGCTCGCGCATGGCCTGACCGACGACATCGTCAGCCTGACCGCCTGCGCCCTGCCGCAAACCACGCCGCTTCTGCTCGCCCCCGCGATGAACGCCGACATGTGGGAAAACCCAATCGTCGAGAAAAACGTCGCCACGCTCGTTGCCTTCGACCGCATCCAACTCATCGGCCCCGACTCCGGCTGGCAAGCCTGTCGTACCGAAGGCGCCGGCCGTATGAGTGAACCTGATACGATCGTGGAAGCTGTGAGTAAGAAGTTAGCTGATTAGCCGCGAATGAACGCTAATAGACGCGAATTATTAGCCACGGATGAACACGGATTAACACGGATAAGAAGAAGAATGCAGCAAGGCATTCTCAATCTGTGTTCATCCGTGTTTACCTGTGGCTAATTCCTGATCGCCTTATTCGCGTTAATTAGCGTTCATTTGCGGCTAAATTGACTTCTTCCTTCCACCCGAACTTCTTGCGGTTATCCACCATGCGCAGCCACGTCGGCGTCAGGCAGTAAAAGCCTTGCAGTTTGATCGCGGCCAGGAGCATTGGGCTTTTTTTGACGTATGGGTAGCGCTCTTTGTACAGCTTGGTTACTTCGCGGTTTTCCGCTCGATCCTTAACGAGCTGGGCAATCGCATGGATCTGCAAACCACGGATCGTTTTGGATTCGGCATCATCGTGGTGATAGATCGTCACCGCCACGTTCGGATTAACAGCCAGGTGTTGGCTGTGTGCCGAGTCTTTGCCGGAGATGTAATAGAGCCGCAGCTTGTCGTCGTGGACGTACTGGATATTCGCCGCGTGCGGGTTGCCTTCAGGATCGGTCGTCGCCAGGCTGGCCGTCCGGCATTCACCCAGAAGCTCGGCCGCCTTCCGTAATAGTTCTTCACTCATGATCGGGTACTACAAATTCAAAAACTACTTTTTAACTGTTCTATTCCGGTCCCTTCTCCCCTTGGGAGAAGGTTAGGATGAGGGCCGGATTGATTGTGTGATCTAAGAATAAACCGATCACAGAATAACTTCGGCCCTCACCCCGGCCCTCTCCCGAGGGGAGAGGGAGTTAATTTCCCGCTTCTCACACCGCCAGCGCCGCGCCGATGCGTTGCATTGCCTGTTCCACATTCTCGCGACTGTTAAACGCGCTCAATCGTAAATAACCTTCACCTGCCGTGCCGAATCCGCTTCCGGGAGTGCCGACGATGTGTGTTTCATTCAGCAGCATGTCGAAGAACTCCCAGCTTGTCTTCCCGGCCGGGGTCTTGATCCAGACATACGGCGCGTTCTCTCCGCCGAAGACTTTCATGCCCGCCGCTTCGAGCGCGTCGCGGATGATGCGTGCGTTTTCCATGTAGAAACCGATCAGCGCAGCCACCTGCTCTTTGCCTGCTTCGGAATACACCGCCTCCGCGCCGCGCTGCACGATGTAGGATACGCCGTTGAACTTCGTGTTCTGCCGACGCGCCCATAGCGGATGGATCGGCTGATCCTTCCCATCAGCGGTCTTGCCGACCAGGTCCTTCGGGATCACCGTAAACGCACAGCGCGTGCCCGTGAAGCCCGCGTTCTTCGAGAAGCTGCGGAACTCGATCGCACACGTCCGAGCGCCCGGCACCTCAAAGATCGAGTGCGGCAGCATCGGGTTCTTGATAAACGCTTCGTAGGCCGCGTCGAACAGGATGATGCTCCCGTTTTCGTTCGCGTAATCCACCCACTTCTTCAGCATCTCCTTGTCGGCAACCGATCCGGTCGGGTTGTTCGGAAAGCACAGATAGATCAGGTCGACCTTTTGCTGCGGAACATCCGGAACGAATCCGTTCGATTCATCGGCCCGCATGTAAATCAAGCCGTCGTACTCGCCGTTTGCATCGGCCGCACCCGTGTTGCCCGCCATCACGTTCGTATCGACATACACCGGATACACCGGGTCTGTCACCGCGATCGTGTTGTCATGGCCGAAGATGTCGAGGATGTTCGCACAGTCACTCTTTGAGCCATCGGAAACGAAGATCTCATCGGGTGCGATCTCGCAGCCGCGCCCTTTGTAGTCTTCCGCCGCGATCGCTTCCAGCAACCAGTCATACCCCTGGCTGGTGTCCATATACCCGCGGAACGTCTCACGCTTGCCCATCTCGTTCACAGCCTTGATCATGGCTGTTCGACAAGCCTCGGGCAGCGGTTCGGTGACATCGCCGATGCCCAGTTTGATCACCTTCGCATCGGGATTGTCATGAACATACGCGCGAACGCGCCGCCCGATCTCAGGAAACAGATAACCGGCCTTAAGCTTCAGAAAGTTGTCGTTAATGCGTGTCATAGTTGCCTATCTTAGTCCTACTACGCAATCATCGCGACACCGTTAATGGCACTGCCATCAAACGTCTCAATTGATTCTATAACAGTTTGTTATTCACTCAATCGATCGACTGGATCGGCACGCCAAGCAGACGCTGGCCGAACATGCGGATCGAGCGGTCAGGCCCAGCCAGCACGTGCGTCACACTGCTGCCGGTTCGCGAGGTCGGGCCGTTGCCGACGATCACCGCCGGGTCGTGATATTCCATCTCACCGAAGCCGCCGGGCCCGCTCTCGCCGTGGTTATACGCCTGTAGCGCATCGCCGCCCAATCGCTGATTGATATCCGCATCACGGGGAATATCCGGGTAAGGCTCGCCCGGCTGAGGACCGAACACACGCACGATCAATGTTGACATCCCATTATCCAGCTTGCGGTAATACCCCATCCGCCCCGTGGTATGCTCCGCCTTCAAGCCCATCTTGATCATGCGGTCGCTGTCGATCAGGAAACGAACCGCGCGATCATCGCACTCGACATGCTTCTCACCGAACGGATCGTAATAACTCGTCGGCTCTTCAACTTGCTTCGCTGGCGCCGTCGTCGGGCAGATCAAAGTCCCTCTCGGCGGAACCTGCAAAATATCCCACACGCACGCCACCGCACCCTCATCGCCGTCACGAAGCACGAGAATATTCGTGATCGCGAAACTGGCGCTCATCAGATCGCCCGGCAATCCGCTCGGCGCACTGATCGCACGCACCTGACGTGACACCGCCAGTTCGATCTCCTTACCGTCCCGCACATCATTGACTCGGAACCGGTTTGAAAACTGCACATGTGCAGGCGACGCGCTATCCGTCGTGTAATTACCCGGATCGATCTGAGGCGGGGTCGCCGCGTTCTTGCCCGGGTCCTCCCGCGCCAGTTCCAGACTCGGCCAGTACCAACCCACCTCCGGTGCGATCCACAACCGATCTCCGCCGAACGGCTTATCCGTCTTGTCCGGCTCAAGCATCGACGGGTGATTGAAAAACAGGTTCCCCTCAACACCCGGCAGCTCGCACGCCAAGATCCGAGCCCCCACCTCGGTTACCAGCAGCATCCCGTCACCCGCCACGACCCGATGCGTCGGCCGCTGCTGCGCCTTCGCCGCCAGATCCAACTGCTCAAACCAGTCCGCCATCATCTACTCCAATTCCGGCAAAGCCTTGTTAATCGATCTTCAAAAGAGAATCCCCCATCCCCCCACTCCCCAACACCAGCGGAGCCCCGCAGTATAGCGTCAGCTATGTCTTCTGTGCCTATATCGTGTCTCTTTTTTTCCCAATTGCGACTAGAAATTCGGTACTCCACACTGATCCTGCCGATGTAAAATCCCGGCCCCCTGAAAATGTGGATTATTGGCCCCAAAGCCCGATTGGGCTATGATATGGGGCGGCTTGAATGACTTGCCGGGTCTTGTCAGACCGGGCGGCCTGAGAAACAAACCACCGTGATCCGATCCCTTACATCTAACCAATCCGAGGCAATCCCTTCTGCTGATGAGCATGCAGGGGATATGGCTGTGTCACCGGGACGAGAGCCCGATGACCCGGACCCGGCCAGGGGTCACGGCTTGATCGTGACCCTGGACCTCCAAACCGACGATTGCGATCCTCCAGCAGAAAACTGGTTAGCCCATGAGTTTATGCGCGTCGCCGCCCTGGCGGACGTCGCCGAGGGCTGTATCAATCTGGCTATTGTTGACGATGAACAGATGGCCGAGTTGCACCAGCAGTACTGCAACATCCCCGGCACAACAGACGTGCTGACATTCGACCTGCGGGACGAAGACGATGTCCCAGAAAAAAAGGTGTCCGACACCTTTTCCGAGGGGGCAGTGGTCGAGGGTGATATCGTCCTGTGTATGGATGTCGCCGCACGCCAGGCCGCCGAACGCGGGCATGACACCCGGCTGGAGCTTCTGCTCTACGCGGTGCACGGCCTGCTGCACCTGCTGGGTGAGGACGACCACGAGCCGGGCGATTACCGGAAGATGCATCAACGTGAAAATGAATTACTGACCAAGGCGGGGTTCGGCCCCGTGTTTGGTGAGCCGTAACATTAACCGTAAGCCCCGCTGTGTTCCCCCTGATGCGGCGAGGCTTGGATGAGTGATCCGATCGATGGATCAGACCAGGGGACGGGCCTAAGTCAGTGAGTTACGCGATCGCGATCGCCATCATCGGAAGTCTGCTGGTCTGTTACTTTTCGACCTGCAACATTGTTCTGAAAACCCTGTCACGCAAGCGGCTGACTGACCGGTTGGGGGCCGGCTATGACCCCATACAGTTGGACCGGTTTATCCAGCGTCAGCCCATGCTGCTGTTGATGACCGGTACGCTCCGGGCGGTGCTGAACCTGGTCGTCACATTCGCGATCCTCTATCGCATTGAAGAAAAACTCGACGGCCAGTGGCCCCTGCTGATGATCTACCTGGTCACTTTCCTGATCGCCGGTGTCGTTCTCAGCATCTTTGCCGTTGCAATCCCTGTCAGTTGGGCGCGATATCAGCGCGAAAGCCTGGTCGCGGTCTCCATGCCTCTGCTGAACACCATGTTGTTTGTGTTCCGGCCGATCGTCTGGTCCTTGCACCTGTTCGATCCGATCATCCGCCGAATCTCCGGCATCGACCTGAACGAGGAGGAAGATGATCTGTCCGAAGAGGTTTTGTCCATGGTGGAACATCACGAGGACGGCGCCGAGGTCGACGAAGCACAGAAGGAAATGATCGAGGCGGTCTTCGACCTCTCTGATACTGATGCGGAGCAGGTCATGACCCCGCGGACGGATGTCAAAGGTATCGAAGTCAACGCATCGCTCGATCAGATCAAGGATACGATCCTTCAGCACGGGCACAGCCGAATCCCGGTCTACGAGGAAACGATCGACAACATCGTCGGCATCCTCTACGCCAAGGACATGATCAAATTCATCGGCGACGGCGAGGACTTCGACCTCCGCAGCGTCCTGCGTGAGGCGATGATGGTCCCCGAGAGCAAGAACGTCGGCGAACTGCTCGCGGAATTCAAAGCCAAGAAGATCCACATCGCCCTGGTGCTCGATGAGTACGGCGGAACGGCAGGCTTGGTCACCATCGAAGACATCCTCGAAGAACTGGTCGGCGAGATCCAGGACGAATACGAAGTCGTCGACGACACCCCTCAGATCGAACGCATCGACACCGAGACGCTGCACGTCGATGCCCGGGTTGAGATCGACGACCTCAATGACGAACTGGATGTCGAACTACCCGAAGATGAAGACTACGACACCGTCGGCGGTTTCGTCTTCGCCACGCTGGGCCACATCCCCAAGGCCGGAGAGACGTTCGAGTACGAGGGGGTCTGTTTCAAGGTCACCGAGGCCGAACGCACCCGCGTCGTGCGTGTCGAGGTCAAGACCCAGCCGTCCGAAAAAACCGCCGCTGAATAAATAGCCGCTGAAAAAGGCCAAGAATATCACCCCACTCCTGGTCCAGTTGTGAACGAGGCACGAACTTAGTATTTAGGCTAAATACGATCTTTATCAGATCACCGGCAAGCTACTGGCCAGAGGTTTCTTTTTGAGAAATGATTCGCCGGAGGCCCAGTTTCGCTCAGGATCACAACATTCAACATCAATCGGACTCGCGATAAGCCCGTTCGCTGGCTACACTTTCCCGCTCATGGATATCCGCTTTTACAACACGCTGACCCACCAGACGCAAACTTTCGAGCCGATCGAGCCCGGCAAGGTTTATATGTACAACTGTGGGCCGACCGTCTACGACTACGCCCATATCGGTAACTTCCGCGCCTTCCTCTTCGCCGACCTGCTCCGCCGGTTCCTGGAACTGGCAGGTTTCGATGTCCAGCAGGTGATGAATATCACCGACGTCGGGCACATGACCGAAGATCAGCTAGCCGACGGCGGGGGTGAGGACAAGATGGAAGCCGCCGCCAAACGGCTCAAGGAATCCAAGAAACAAGGCGTCGCACTGGTCGACAATCCGGACGACCCCTTCGCTGTTGCGGAGTTCTTCACCAAGGCGTTTATCGAAGATGGCAAAAAACTCGGTCTGAAAGTCGCGCAGGAATTTCCCGCTCAAACGCCGCGTGCAACTGAGCACGTTGAAAAAAGCATGATCCCGATGATCAAAACGCTCATCGAAAAGGATCACGCCTACATCGCCGACGACGGCGCGGTCTACTTCAGTGTCCAGAGCTTCCCGGAGTACGGCAAGCTCTCGGGCAACACGCTCGAACATCTGCGCGGCGGAGCCGGCGGCCGCATCCAGGATGAACACCAGGCAGGCAAACGCCACCCGGCCGACTTCCTGCTGTGGAAACCGGATAGTTCGCACCTGATGAAGTGGGATTCGCCATGGGGCACGGGATACCCCGGCTGGCACATCGAATGCTCCGCCATGGCTCGCGCGATGCTCGGTCGCGAGGTCATCGACATCCACACCGGTGGCGAAGACAACATCTTCCCCCACCATGAATGCGAAATCGCTCAGTCCTGCGGCGCGACCGGCAAAGACCACTTCGCCCGCTTTTGGATGCACGCAAGATTCCTCATGGTTGAGGGTGAGAAGATGTCCAAATCCAAGGGCAACTTCTTCACCGTCCGCGATGTGCTGGAAGGCAAAGCCACCGGCCGCGAAGTCGACCCGGCCGTCCTGCGCTACGAAATGATCAAGGCCCACTACCGCTCCAACATGAACTTCACCGCGAAGGGCCTGACCGATTCTGCCAGCGCCGTTCGCCGGATGCGTGAAGCCGCTGCTGTTGATGGCGAACCACTGCCGACCGACCACCCGGATATCCAGGCGTTTACCGAATTCCTCGCCGACGATCTGAACATCGCCGGCGCTTTGGGCATGGTCTTCGAGCGCATGAAAAAGGAAGATGACGAACTACCCGGCTTCCTAAAGCGCATCGATCAAGTGCTGGGTGTGTTGGATGCTGACCCATCAGCAAGTACCGACACCGTCGACGCCGATGCACTCTGCCAACAACTCGACGCCGCCCGCGCCAATAAAGACTACGCTGGCGCCGATGGTATCCGTCAGCAACTCATCGACAATGGCTACGATGTCAAAACCACCAAGGACGGCACCGTCGCCTCCAAGCGCCTCGCGTAGCCCAGATAAATCCACAACCTCCCCCCCAAAACTACCGAAGCCCACGTTCTTAGAACGTGGGCCTCTTCATTCACCAATTAATCAACCAATCAACCCCAACCTCATCCCGCCTGCTTCTGCTCACGCGTCGCCTTCACCGCCCCGGTGATATAAGGCAAACCGCTCAGCACCGTCACCAGCACCGTCACATACACCAGCACATCCCGCACCCATGCTAACCACTGCCAGCCGTCGCGCCGCGGGTCGATCACCACGATCGCCAGAACGATCGGGATCACGATCGATTGCAGGATCATCTTCAGCTTGCCCCAGATGTTCGCGCCGAACTTCACGCCCTCGCCCTCAAGCTCGCCACGGATCGCGGTCACCAGTAGCTCCCTCGCCAGGATCACCGCCACCATCCACGGATACACGCCCGTCACCATGCTGAAAAAATCGATCTGCCCGACTTCTACCGCACCGGGAATCACGAACCTCGGCCCAGCCAGATACACAAACGCGCCGATGATCAACACCTTGTCGCAGAACGGGTCCATGATCCTGCCGAACTTCGATTCGACATGCCACTTTCGAGCCAGGTACCCATCCAGCGAATCCGTGATCGCCGCGAGGATAAACACCACGATCGCCGTCGGCAGCAGCCACATCGGGCTCGGATTCGGCGCATCGTACCGGTAGCAGTTCAACAAGATAAAAAACACCGCCGCCAACACCAACCGCAGCAGCGTCAATTGATTCGGCAGTTGTCGGTAGAAAGTGTTCATAAATGACCGTCCCTCACACCCCTGCTCACACATCCTACACGATCCTCACAGAATCTGTGTTATCTGTGAAATCTACGGATATCTCTTATCCGTGTTCATCTGTGTTCATCCCTGTTCCAAATCCCCGCCGACATCCCCGCCAAACGCCCGCTGCTCCACGCCCACTGGAAGTTGTACCCGCCGATCCGCCCGTCCACATCCAGCACCTCGCCGCACAGATAGAGCCCCGCGCACTTGCGCGATTCCATCGTCGCCAGGTCTACTTCATCCAGCGGCACGCCCCCCGCTGTCACTTCCGCAAACAGATACCCCCGATCACGCACGACCGGCAACTCCAGCCCAGTCAAAGCACGCACCAGTTCCCGCCGCTGCACCTTCCCTAGCTGCGAGACCTGCACACCCGGTCCCCCCGGACCCGGATCAATCCCACACGCTTCCTTCACCAACGCCTCCGCAAGCCGCTTCGGCAAGAACTCACCCACCACACTGCCTACCCCCGCTTTCCCCCGCTTCTGCGTCGCTTCCACTAGCTCCGCATCCACCTCTTCAAAGCTGCGACCCGGCTGCAGATTCGCATGCAGTTGTGCACCTTTATCCCCGGCCTTCGCCGCGATCCAGTGCCTGCTGATATCCATCACGCCCGGCCCGCTCAAACCAAAATGCGTCAGCAGCATCGCCCCCGCCTGACGCTGCAAAACCTTCCCCGTACCCGACACCACCATTAACTCCACATCCGCCGCCAGCCCGCTCAACTTCGTCAGCCAATGCCCCTTTTCCAAAACCAACGGCACAAGCGCCGGCGTCGTCTTCGTCACGCGATGCCCCATCGCCTTGGCAAACGCATAACCTTGCCCGTCGCTGCCCGTCTTCGGCAGGCTCTTCCCGCCCGTCGCCAGTATCACGCGCTTCGCCTGAAACGCTCCCCGCTGCGTGCTCACAGCAAACCCATCCCCCTCAGGTTGCACCGTCTCCACACGATGCCCGGCAAGCAACTCACACCCCGCCTCATCCACCGCCTTCAGTAGCGCATCCAGCACCGTCCGCGCACTGTCACTAACTGGAAACAACTTCCCCGTATCCTCCCGTTTCAGTTCAACACCGATTTCCCGGAAAAACGCGATCGTCTTTTCAACGCTGAACGTCCGCAGCACCTTCGCGATCTGATTGCGCTTCGAGCCTGCGTAATCCTCCGCAGTCACCACATCATGTGTGACATTGCACCGCCCCCCGCCCGAGACCAGTATCTTCGCCCCGATACGCTCCGCCCCATCCAGCAAGACCACACGCCCGTTACCACGCATCGCCCGTCCCGCTGCGATCCCCGCCATGAGCCCGGCTGCGCCCGCGCCGACGATAAGGATGTCTGTATGAGAGCCGTTAGCCATTAGCCCTTAGCCATTAGCTAAAAAAGAAAATGCAATAAACCACAACGCTCCCCGCCCATCCGCAACCCCACGCCCCCTCCCCGTTTAGCGTGGCAGCTTGCTGCCACATCCCGCATCCCGCATCACAACGACACCATTACCCCCACCCTCAACCATTCCCCCTCTTCCTAATGGCTAACGGCTAAAAGTTAACGGCTCATTTAAAATCATCCAGATTCAAACTGCCAAGACCCTGGCCCAGGCTCTTGGCTTCCATGCCGCCCTTCAGGTCCTTACGCGGCTTACGCTGCGCCGCCTTGGCCTGGTGGTGCTTGATGTCCTGCTTGGATGCCTTGTGCGGATCGGCCGCCTCACCGACGGGCTTGTTCACCGCCTTGAGCGACAGCCGCACCTTCCGGTCGGTCTCGCTGATATCCAATACGCGGAACTGCTTGGTGTCGCCGACGTTCAATACGTCCGTCACCTTCGCCACGTGCTTGTCCGCCAGCTCGGAAATATGCACCAGCCCTTCGACGCCGGTCTCCAGCTCGACAAACGCGCCGAAGTCCGTCGTCCCAAGGACCCGCCCGTCGACCAGGCTTTCCTTGGCATATTTATGTTCGGCGCCCACCCACGGATCGCCCTGTGCCTGTTTCAGGCTCAGCGTGATGCGGTGCTTGCCAAGGTCCACGCCGATCACAGCCAGACGAACCACATCCCCTTCCTTGATCACTTCGTCAGGCTTGTGGATACGTTTCCAGCTCATCTCGCTGATCGGCAGCAACCCTTCGATACCGGGCTCAACCTCGATGAACGAGCCGAAGCTCGCGTTGCGGATCACGCGTGCCGAGATCTGGTCGCCAACCTTCACCTTCTCGCCGACCGATTCCCACGGGTCCGGCTCGACCTGCTTCAGGCCCAGGCTGATACGCTGGTTCTCCATGTCGATCTTCAAAACCTTCACCGACACAGACTGACCGACCTTCAAAACATCCTTCGGCTTATCGACGTGCGAGTAGCTCATGTCAGACACATGCACCAGCCCGTCGATCCCGCCGAGGTCCACGAACGCGCCGAAGTCGACGATGTTCGACACTTTGCCCTCGCGAACCTGACCGACTTCCAGGTCGGAAATCAGCTTTTCTTTTTCCTTCGCCTGCCGATCGACCATCAGGTGCTTTCGGCTGAGTACGACCTTCTTCGATTTACGGTCGATCTCCTGCACGATCGCTTCGAGCTTCTGCCCGACGAACTGCTCCAGGTCTTCCACGTGGTGGATGTCGATCTGGCTGGCGGGCATGAACGCCGCGATCCCGCCGGGCATCTCAAGCTCGAGCCCGCCCTTGTTCTTGGCGACCACACGGGCCTCGACCACCGCGCCGCGCTGCAATTGTTCCCACGTCGCACGGTTGATCGCGCCCTCACGCGACAGGAAGATCAGCCCCTGAGCTTCATCGACATGGTCGACCACGAAGTCCATGATCGAACCCAGGCGTGGCGGACGATCGAACTGTGACGCCGGCACGACGCCCTGCATCTTGCCCGTGTCGCCGGTCAACTCGACGAACACATCGTCGCCACGGATCGCCGCGATGCGGCCGCGACGCACTTCGTGACGCATGTCGGGATGCCCCGCTTCGTCCTGTTGCTTGGCGTCTTCGGCCTGGGGTTGCTGTTCATCTTCCGCCATCAGCTCTTCGACACTCTTGCCGCCAAGCGCATCAGCAATCTCTTGCTCAAGTGCCTGGTCCGGCGAAGAGGCGTTAGGGGTAGACGGGGTGGGTTCTTGCGGAGAAGTCGGATCGGTCATTGGGTTCAGCACCGGGTCGTCTGGGTTCGGCCACACATCATTTTTACGCGTCGGGTCATACTGCGACCACACTTTATCGGCCAGTATCAATCATACCCTTACTTGGCCCGGACTGCTAAGTCGTCACCCGGACCGTCAATCATTCATTCCACCTCAGGCGGCAGGCCTCGGGGCAGCTTCGCCGGCTCACTGTGGCTGAGTTTGTAATTGTTCCAGGCTTGCTCCCGCTCCTTTTCGGTCATCGGCTCAAGCCCCGCCGGGATAGGACGATCCAGCACCGCCAGCATACGCTCGTGCTCAGCCAGGGCAAACCGAATCGCCTCAACGCTTTCCGGACATACAAGTCCAAACGTATCCATCCCGTATTCTCTTGCACTATCCAGCGTTCTAAAAGCCGCAGATTGATCTTCTAACGAATAATTCACGCCTAGAAGCCGTACAGCCGCGTTCTGGCTCAGCCATTCCGCCGCCCGACCATCAGGATGAGCCAAGCCCAGGACGCCCGTCACGGCCTTTTCTCGCAGCGTGAACAAGGTTTGCAGCATCCCCCCGCTCTTCACCTCCGCCGGGTCCTCCACGTGTAGCACCAACGCATCTACACGCTGCCGGCCCAGTAGTGCCATCCGCCTCAAAATCTCCCCCTCCAGTTGCCTGCTGAACGCCGGCTCCGCGATCCCCAGTAACACCGGCAAATCGCCCGATTCACGCCCCACGCTTGCCAGCAGCGCATCCTCATCCGCAGGATCGACCACGATCAGCGACGGATGCGACTTCACATATTCCGCATCTTCTCCCGCCAGCATCGACAAACGCCACGCACACAGCCCGACCGTGATTTCACAGTTCGCCAGCTTCCGCGTTGTCCAGTCGATCAATTCGCTCATCACTTCTTGCTGATATAGGGATTATCCTTGACATAAAACCGCAGCGGTTTGTCCGCCCATTCCTTCGCATACCCTACCCCAATCCGCGCGGCTGTCACGATCTTGCTTGCCGGCATCGCTGTTTTTCGCAACTGTTCGATAAACAATTGTTCACCATTGACTAAATCGTGTCCGTCCAGTTCACGATCGATCCCTAACGCCTGGCACAACTTCGCCGGCCCGGAGCACAGGTCCGTCTGCTTCTTCGCAGCCTTGCGACGCTTAAACATCCCTTCCACCCCCTCGCTCGGCTCAATCGCGCGGATCAATACCGCCACCGGATCGTCCACCTTCGACGCTACCACGTTCATGCAGTAGTGCATCCCGTACGTGAAGTACACGTAAGCATGCCCCCCATCACCCCACATCGACTCATTGCGGGCCGTGCGTCGACCATTAGATGTATGCGCCGCCTTGTCCGCGGCGCCCAGGTACGCTTCGACTTCCACGATCGTCCCCGCGATACGCTTCCCATCGAGCACCCGCACTAATCGCTGGCCCAGTAGCGCCTTGGCCACCACCACCGGCTCCCGCCGATAAAACGCACGCGAACATCTTCCTCCCTCTCCCCCTGGGAGAGGGCCGGGGTGAGGGCCGAACTTCCTCAACTGTCCGCTCATTCATGCCCCGTTATTACATCAATCTGGTCCCCTCTCCCCGCGGGAGAGGGCTAGGGTGAGGGCCGGATTGATTCCCGTTTACATTTAAACTTCTTTCACAGCCGCGTTGCGACGCAACGCGGGCAGTAAACGGCAAACGCCACATCCATGCAACAATCACTCACGTCGTCTGCGGCGCTTCGGCTGCGGCTTTCTGCCTGCGCTTCTGCGTTGGATGACTCTTCCACTTATCGATCGGCAGCATTCCCGCGGTCATGATCGCCAGTTGGCTTCCGACAAAGATGAGCATCCAGATAACCGCCTTATCCATGAAGCCGTAGCTGTGCAGGCCGACGCCGAGCATGTTCGTGCCGAACCAGCTCCATGCGGTGACGATGTTGCCGAAGACCGCCAGCACCGCGACGCCGCGCATCCGGATCATCCCGCCCCAGCGAGCGTGCAGGATCAGCGCGTTCATCAATACGATCAATACCGCGCCGTTTTCCTTCGGGTCCCACCCCCAGAACCGCCCCCAGCTCTGGTCCGCCCAGATACCGCCCAGCACCGTCCCGACGAAGCTGAATAGCAACGCAAACGCAATCGTGCCGTACATCATCTTGCCCAGCGCTTTTTCGCGTTCGGGCGTGAGGTTTTTGGTATAGACGCCTTGGATGATGTACCGGATAGCGATGACACCGGCCATAAACGTTGCCGAGTAGCCGATCGTCACCGCGATGACGTGGGTCGCCAGCCAGAAGTTGGAGTCCAGCACGGCCTGCATCATCTGCATCGTGTCGCCGTCCGCAAGGTTATGGGCAATAATCAGCGTGACAGCACCGACCAACGCGGACAACGATGCGCCGAGACCGTCTTTGAATAGCCACTCGATAAACAATCCCATCACCACCGCAAACCAGCCGATGAAGACCGCCGAGGAATACAGGTTCGTCACCGGCGCGTAGCCCTGCATGTACACCCGGGCCGCCAGACCGAACGTGTGAACGATAAACGTCACAACGATCATACCGACCATCGCACGCCGTAGCGCCAGCGCCAGCGAGCTGTTTTGCTCGTTAGATACGAGTAGCGCCCCCGCGCCCAGCAGGAACGCCAGCACGTACAGCACCGTCCCTTGGTAGAAAGGCTGTAAGTTGTTGAAGAACACCTCGAACTTTGCCTTGCGCATCACAGCGGGCATGTCGTTATTCAATAGCGTGGTGTACTCGGCCACCTGCTGGTTAAATTCCTGGGGGTTCTGCTGCTGGTAAGCGTCTAGGATTTTCTTCCAATACTGCGCGGCTACGGACGGATCGGGATGCCCTTCAACGACTACCATTTCCGGTGCCAGCGGCCGCCAGTTTTCGCCCGGATTCAACGGCGGCAGCATGTACGGCGTCAGGCGATGCCGGATGTCCTGGAACATCTGGACATGATCCGCAAGCTCCATCAAGTGCTTCTGATAGATCGTAAAGTCCTTCGGATCGATGCCACGCACAAGTGCAAGCTGCTCGTTGATAGCCTGGCTGTGCATGAGTAACTGATTGAAGCTGAAACGCTTCTGTTTATCCGGCACTTCACCCAGCAGGCTGCGGACGTCCGGGTGATCGATGCGGAAGACTTCATAACTCTCGGTTTCCGGCCGCTGCGAGATGACATCCGCCATCCAGCGTATCGCGCTGATGCGCTGATTGTTCAGGGTTGCCGACTGCCGATCGCTGACAATCATCAAGCTGTTGCGCGCCACGGAATCCAACGGTTTGGTCCGGCCACCGGCAGATACCGGCAGCTTGCCCAGCGCATCCAGGTTGTACGCGCCGACTGTACCCTTGGGCATGATCGGCCGAACCAATACAAACACGCTCAGAAGCACGGCAACCAGCGGCAGCCATAGCGTGACCTTCTTCATCGCCGCGCCCTCCCAACGAACTTGATCAGCATCAATCCGAAGTGCGTCGATAAACCAATTGACACGATCGCACAAGCAACATACGGCACGATCCAGCTCGGATTACGAACGATCTGCAATACCGTTGTCGTATCGCCTATATAGCTGCTTTGATACATCGTCTCGCCGCGCGAGTTCAGCGGCCGATAGCGAAGCGGATGATTCATGTAGATCAATGCCGGTCGATCTTCGCCGGTCGTCGGGTCGACGAGCCTGACTTCGCTTGAAAAGTTTTTCGGGATCTGCGTGCCGATGAACTTGTCGTGCTTGAAGTCGATCAGCGTGATCGAGTACGGCTTGTAGTCCCGGACGTAGCGCAGCTCGATCAGGTAGGTCTTGTCGTCGACGGTTACGGCTTGTCGTGTCTCGTCGGCGATGAACTCGAAGTTAAGACTTACCAGATAGGTTCCCAGTTCTTGCCCTTTTTTGCTCAGCCGGATGTACGCCGAGGGGGCGTCGAGCCCGTTCATGTTCACGCCGCTGACCGGCGGGGCCGGTATGACCTGAATTGTGCGCCCAATGCCCGAACGCGCAGGGTTTGTGCGCCCATCCGGTGGTGCAAAACGTGGCGCGAGCACGCTCGAATTTGACATCCAGGTCAAAACCTGCACATCGAACGGCAGCCGCTCGTCGTGGATCGTCAGGCCGTTGTTGTGTCGCTCCAGAATCGACTCGGGGATGACCACCACGTCGTCGTGATCTTCCGGCGAGGGGTCGATGATCGCCAACTCGACCGACCGGATGTCGATCGCGTAGTTAACCGTCTGCCCTTCTTCGATCCGCATCTGCCACTCGACCGCGAACAGGCCGGTGAGTACCTCGCCGACGATCAGCATGATCAATCCGGCATGGGTAAGGATGATGCCGATGCGTTTTTCATCCAGCTTGAACCGCACGATGTGGGCGGCGATCAGGTTGATGACCATCAGCCCGCCGATCGTGTACCCGCCGACAAACGGGACCTTGATCCCCGCGATCCCGATGGGCATCATCAACCACAATGACCGGAAGTAGGTGTTGACGACCTGCCAGTTGCCGATTTCTTTCTGCGCGATCGTGCCGACGAAGATCAGGATCATCGACAACACGAAAAGCAGCACCGTCAGCTTCAACGATGCGATCGGTGCAAGCGCTTTCTTGATGGATTTATTCACCGGCGTCTCCCGCGCTGGTATGTTCGTGTGCATCAGCCGGTGCTTGCTCGACGCCGAACTTGATGGACTCGACGAAGGCGATAAACGCCGGCTTATGTTCATCGAGTGCGTCGGTCGGGCCGGTCATCTTGAAGTACCAGGTCAGCCCGTCTTGTGGCCGTGGGAGCATGACGACCATCATGCGGTCGATCATGGTTTGGCCTGCATTTTCAGGCTTTACAAGATCGATCAGGTCACAGGTTTGATCATCCACCTGAACGCTTACTTTCTCCTGTGCGTCGATAGATTCGATCGGATCGAGCCCGACCTGGCCTCGCCAGCGGTTGATGTTTGCCAGAACGCCGCCGCCACCGCTGCCGAGTTTGGTGACAGTGATGCGTGCGTCGCCGGTCTCACCTTGCACGATGTACGCGGCGGTGAGGATGCTGGAGGCGTTGGGGTCTTCGGTCCAGTCGTCGGGGACGTGCCAGCCGATGGTGTTCTTGCTTGTCGAGGCCGGCGCCTGCATCCCATCCATCCCGCCCATACCGTCCATGCCGATCAACAGTTTGGGCTCTGAGTATGGATCGGACTTGGGCGACTGATAAGCACGGATTTCGTCATCGTCGCAGCCGGTAAGCAATGTGATCAATACCGCGGTGACCAGCGCGCTGGTCAGCAGCGATATCCATTTTGTTGTTTGTTCGCTGTTTGTACGTTTGTTCATGACAAGCCGCCCTGCTCTTGTTGGGTTTGAGATTCTAACAGTATTCACGCAACATGGCTCGGTCCAGAGGTTTCTGGAAAACATGAATCTGGCGGGCCGGGCGTTGGGGGTTTACAATCCCGACCTTTATCCGCCACGATCGGCCGGCATGTTGTCGGTCTCTCTATGAAGGAGACGTTGTGCGGTCGATGAGCCTCATCTTGTGGGTCGCTCTGGGCGGAGCGTTGGGCGCGGTTTGTCGGTATCTGCTTACCGCGTTAATCGACCAGACCCCGATCGGGCCATGGAAGATCGGCACACTGGTGGTGAATCTGCTGGGCTGCTTCCTTTTCGGGCTTATCTGGGCTCGGGCGGACATGAAACTGCAACTGGAGACGCCGATGGCGATCGCGCTGATGGGCGGTTTTCTAGGGGCATTAACCACGTTTTCGACTTACGCATTCCACACCACAGCCCTGGCCAAGCAATCGGACTACCTCTGGGCGGGGGTGAACCTGCTTGCCAATAACGGGCTGGGCATCGCGATGGTGTTCGCGGGGATGGCGCTTGCGAATGCGATGACCGCGGCGGACTAACTTTGGAGGGAACCGGTTGGATATACATACATCAGACTAACCCGACTTATTAGCAGTCGGGAAAGCGTTAATAAATCGAAAACTGGCCGTTTGTGTAACGGTCTGTCGAGGATACAATCACTCGTTAGGTTTCACGGCGGAACCAAAGTCCGCCCTATGCTCCGGGGAAGGAGTCGCCTCTCATGGGCACGGGGACAGAGACGTCTAAGTCCAATACCAAACCCACTCACGAAATCAGGTCAGCGGTCGTGCGATTCGCCGGAGATTCCGGTGACGGTATGCAGCTCGCCGGGACGCAGTTCACCACGACGTCGGCCGTGGTCGGCAACGACATCGCTACCTTGCCTGACTATCCCGCGGAAATCCGCGCGCCGGTCGGGACGGTCGCGGGTGTGTCTGGTTTCCAGATCAACTTCTCGAGCCAGGACATCCACACGCCCGGCGACAAGGTCAACGCGCTGATCGCGATGAACCCGGCGGCGTTCAAGGCTCACATCGACGATGTCGAGCCCGGCGGGATCGTGATCGTCAACGAGTCGGAGTTCGAGAAGGTCAACCTTCGCAAGGCAGGCTACGACGAGGGCGAGAACCCGCTGGATGATCCGGAATTGAACCGCAAGTATCAGCTCTTCAAGGTGCCGATCACCCGGCTGAACAATGAGGCGCTGGAAGTGACGGGGCTGGGCGCGAAGGACATCAACCGCTGCAAGAACATGTATGCGCTGGGGATCGTGTACTGGCTGTACGATCGGCCGCTGGATACGACGATCGCGCAGATCAACGCGTACTTCGGCAAGAAGAAGAACCTGCCGCAGGTCGCTGAGGCCAATATCGCGGCGCTGAAGAGCGGTTTCTACTTCGGCGAGACGGCGGAGTTGTTCCCCACGCAGTACCACGTGGAGCGTGCCACGATCGAGCCGGGCAAATACCGGAAGATCACGGGCAATGAGGCGGTCGCGATGGGTCTTGTCGCGGCGGCGAAGCTTGCGGGTAAAGACGTGTGCTACTGCAGCTATCCGATCACGCCTGCCAGCAGCGTGCTGCACTCCCTGGCGGGGATGCGTCAGTACGGCGTCAAGACGTTCCAGGCGGAGGACGAGATCGCGGCGGTCTGTGCGGCGATCGGTGCATCGTATGCCGGACAGCTTGGCGTAACGGGCACATCCGGGCCGGGCGTCGCTCTGAAGGGTGAAGCGATCGGCCTTGCAGTGATGACTGAGTTGCCGTTGGTGGTCGTGAACGTGCAACGTGGTGGACCGGCGACGGGCTTGCCGACGAAGACCGAGCAATCCGATCTTTTCCAGGCGATTTATGGCCGAAACGGCGAATGCCCCGCGGTAGTGCTGGCTGCCAAGTCACCGGGCGATTGCTTCTATGCTGCGATCGACGCCTGTCGGATCGCGATGCAGCGGCGTGTGCCGGTGATCCTGCTGACAGATGGCTATCTCGGTAACGGGTCTGAGCCGTGGAAGATCCCGGATGCCAGTTCATTTGAGAAGATCGAGATCGAGCATCCGTCTGATCCCGAGACGTTCCACGCGTATGACCGTGATGAGAATCTGGTACGGCCGTGGGCTTTACCCGGTACGCCCGGGTTGGAGCACCGTATCGGCGGGCTCGAGAAGCAGAACATCACAGGCAACGTCTGTTACGAACCGGACAATCACCAGTTGATGATCGAAGCTCGTAAGCAGAAGGTTGAAAAGATTGCGGACGACCTGCCGGAGCAAGAGACCTACGGCAACGGCGGAGATGAACTGCTGGTGCTCGGCTGGGGCGGGACGTATGGCTCGATCCTCACCGCGGTGACCCGTGCATGCGAAGCGGGCAAGAAGGTGACCGGGGCACACCTGCGTTACCTGAACCCGATGCCGAAGAATCTCGGCAAGTTACTGAAGCAATACAAGCGAGTACTCGTCCCCGAACTGAACATGGGGCAGTTGCGGACGGTGATCCGAGGCAGGTATCTCGTGGACGCTCGCGGCCTGAACAAGATGCAAGGCAGGCCTTTCCTGGTTGAAGAAATCGAGGAAGCGATCGACTTGATGCTCGCGGACAAGTACGGCGATCGTGAATACCTGCGACCGCACCATGGTGTTGTTCGGCTGGAGGATCAGGAATACGACTTTACGAAGATTGATGGGATGCCGGGGTGAAGTATAGAGATGATTCGATGAGCATGGGATACGTTGTCGTAATCGAGAAAGCTTCGGATGGCAGTTTCAGTGCTTATGTGCCTGATTTGCCGGGTTGTGTTGCGGCTGGGGACAGCCGGGAAGAAGCAGAGACATTGATCCGTGAGGCGATTGCATTGCACATTGAATCTCTACGTGAACACGGTGAATCTGTTCCTCCCCCCGCAGCTTCCACGCTGACGATTGACGCGGCTTAATGAATAAAGACTCACAGATTGGATGAGTACAGATATGTCCAGTAATCCATCATTACCCGTACTGAGCCCGAAAGACTTTGCCTCCGACCAGGACATCCGCTGGTGTCCGGGTTGCGGGGATTACGCGATCATCAACCAGGTGAAGCGTGTGCTTGCGAAGATGGGGGCTGAGCGTGAGAAGACCGTCTTTGTTGCGGGGATCGGTTGTTCGAGCCGGTTCCCCTACTACATGAGCACGTACGGGATGCACTCGATCCACGGGCGCGCCCCGGCGTTTGCGACGGGGATCAAGATCGCGAACCCGGACCTGAACGTGTGGGTCATCACCGGCGACGGCGACGGGCTGAGCATCGGCGGCAATCACCTGATGCACATCCTGCGGCGAAACGTTAACGTGAAAATCCTGTTATTTAACAACCGGATTTACGGGTTGACCAAGGGTCAGTACTCGCCGACAAGTGAGACGGGTAAGAAGAGCCCGTCGACGCCGATGGGTTCGATCGATCTGCCTTTGACGCCGTTATCTGTCGCGCTGGCGGCGGAGGCGAGCTTTGTAGCTCGTTGTGTGGATGTTGATAAGAACCTTGGTGAGGTATTGGAGCGGGCGTCCCAGCATCGCGGGTCTGCGCTGGTGGAGATCTACCAGGACTGCAACGTGTTCAACCACTTCGCGTTCAAGCACGCGACGGATAAGGCGGTCAAGGAAGACAACATCATCAGGTTAGAGCACGGCAAGCCGCTGGTGTTCGGCAAGGAGATGAACAAAGGCATCCGCATGACCGGAGACCATAAGCTGGAGATCGTCGAACTGGGCAAGGCCTACCAGGAAGACGACCTGATCTTCCACGATGAGGAAGATGAGAAGCTGGCGTTCATGCTCAGCCGAATGGAACACCCGGAATTCCCCGAGCCGATGGGTGTGTACTACTGCGTGAAGGACGCCTGCTATGAAGATCTGCTGACGCAGCAGGTGGCCGATGCGCGGAAGCAGCGCGGGGAAGGGACGCTTGAGCAGTTGTTGAATTCTGGAGATACGTTTGAGGTGAAGTGATCGGGGAATGGGGAATACGGGGCGTGCAAGAGTTACTGCCTGCGTTGCGTCGCAACGCAGCTAATAAAGAATTCGGTTTCAGTACGCGTAATCAATCCGGCCCTCACCCTGGCCCTCTCCCGCGGGGAGAGGGGATAAGAGATCTGCGTTGCGTTGCAACGCAGCTATGAAAATACACTTCTTTATGACGCGCGTGTAAAAAGAAGCTGCTCAGCCTTTGGCGGGCAGTTTGCAGCCTTTTTGTTTTGACATGGTCAGGTGGTTGCCCTTGGCGTTGTAATGGACGTCGGTCATGTAGGCTTCGATGAGCATGACGCCGCGGCCGTGGGGTGTGGTCAGGTTTTCTTCGCTGGTCGGGTCGGGAAGGGATTTGGGATCAAACCCTGAGCCTTCGTCGGAGATACTGATAGTGAGTGTGTCGCCGGTGATTTTGTATTCGATGGTGACTTTTTTGGCCGGGTTGTTCTTATTGCCGTGGTGGATGGCGTTTGAAACGGCCTCATCGAGGGCCAGACGGATGGCGAAGACTTCGTCCTTGCCGAAGCCTTTGTCTTGAACTGCCTGGACGATGGTATCCTGAACCTTGGGCAGCTCAGTCAGCTTGCTTGGGATCAGCATCTTGGGCATTGGTCAGGCCCCTGCCAAAGCGAACCGCCGCGCCACGACCCAGCGAGGCTGCGCGGGGCGGACCGGTGGAGCAGTTTTACTTAAAGCTCGCCAACGCCTTGGGAGCGTCCTCGTGGATCTGGAACAGCTTATTGAGCTTGGTGATGACAAAGACCTCATAAATCTGAGGATCGATGTTGCACAGCCTTAGCTGTCCGCTCTTGTTTCGTACCTGATTATTGATGGTGATCAGGGTGCCGAGCGCAGCGGAGGACAGGTGCTCAACCTGGTCGAAGTCGATCAACAGTTTGGGGTTGTCCGAAGCCTCGATCAGTTGGCGGATCTCGTCACCGATCTGCTGGATATTTGCTTCCTCAAGGATGTTGCGGTCGAGGAATCGGATCTTGGTGATCTCGTTCTCCTCGCTCACAACCAGGCGCGAATCCTTGGTGGTCATCAACCGTCTCCTAATCGTCGGGTCAAGGGGTCGAAGTTATCTGCTTCGTCCTTGGGTGTCAAACATTTACAGCCATCCGCCAGACAGGAAGTGACACTGCATGACAGCCCTGTCCCTGAGCGCGTCCCCCGCGCCCATATGGCCTATCTTATCAGTAATTGGGGGTTGGTACACATCGGTATGGGATGAATAAATATCGGCTACTTCGGGTCTTGTCTTTTGTTGTGCTGGACATACCAGAGCGCGGCGTATTTGAGCTGGGTGCTGACGGCGGCCTTCTGGGCGATCAGCAGACCGAACGCCCCGTCGAGGAAGCCTTTCTTGAGGAAGTAGAACTTGAAGAAGGCAAACCACGGTCGGAGGACCAGGTCCAGGCCGGTGGCCCGTTTGCCGCGGTCGTGCATCTGCTGGGCGACCATCAGCAGGCGTTCGTCCATACGCTCGCCCGAGAAGTAGTCGCTGAACCCGGCGTCGCTGACACGTTTGTGCTCGATATGGCCCTTGAGCCTGCCGCAGCGGTCGGGTGAGGACGCCTGGCGGGCCTCGTGGAGGACTTCATCGGGCCAGGAGCAGCGTTTCTGGTGGATCAGGCGGGATTGCCAGTCGGGGCACCAGGCACGGACGAACCGGCCCATCAGGTAATTGCGACGCCGAAGCAGGAAAACATCGTGGCTATCAAGCTGCTGGGCTGTGAGTGAGGCGACTTCCCTGGCAAGCTCGGGGGATATCTCCTCGTCGCCATCCAGAACGAAGACCCAGTCGTTGCGGGCAAGCTCAGAGGCGAACTTTTTCTGGCCCATGTAACCCCGCCAGGGCTCGACGACGTAGCGGTCGGCGTGCTGCTGTGCGATTTGCGGCGTGCGGTCCTGTGAGCCGGAATCCACGACGATCAACTCGTCTGCCCATCTGGCGGATTCGCAGGCGGGGCCGAGGGTGTCCTCGGCGTTGGCACAGCAGATAATGACGGATATCTCGGGCATGGGGCAGTAGTCTACGCTCGGTGGGGATCGTCGGCCAAATGGGGGTTTGCCCGGGTGCAGTTATACATGCAGATAAACGGGATGCTTACACGGGACGGGTCCGTTGTTACAATGTCGCCGTTGCAAGGAGGCTGATGATGAAGCTGTCTTACAAAATCGCACTGATCGTTTCTGCTGCCCTGTTGTTGGTGGCGGTATTGCTGATAGGCGGTTCCGGCGGGACCGGGGATGAAACGACAGATACCGCGGATAACTCAACACAAACCGACCAGAACCAGCGTAAGTCTTTGGTGAGTGAATCATCAGAGGCTGAGGATGGCGGCACGACGCAAGACGGCAGTAAGACGACGGCCAACGCTGAAAAGCCGGTTGGCGGCGGCACATCCACACCGACCAGCAGCCTGGCCGCGGACATCCGCAAGTATCAACAGCAGGCGGCGGCGGAAAAGGCGGCGTCTGAGAACGCGGCCGACAAGCCGGCTGATACCCAAGCCACGACGGCAGAGGCTGAAAAGCCCGTTGACGAGACCGCCAAAGCAAATACGCCTGAGGCGATCGCGCTGAACCGGACGGATGCCGATGCAGGCAAGCCGGTGGTTACGGAAGAACCCAAGAAAACGCCGACGGTCAGCCGCGCGGAGTTAGAAGCGATACTGGGGGGCGGTTCTTCCACGACGACATCGGGCCCGGGCACACCTGAATCAACGGCGACCAGCGGCGCGAACACTTCGTTGACGACAAATGTCACACCAATCGATACCAAGCCGACTACTGCGAGCGGTTATGCCGGCGGGACGTATGTGATCCAAGCGGGCGATACGTTCAGTTTGCTGGCGGATCGGTTCTATGGTGATGAATCAAAATGGGATGTCATCGCGCAGGCGAATCCACGGATTGATCCGATCCGGTTACAGGTTGGTCAAGAGGTTCGGATTCCCGCGATGGCGGATGCGGCTGTCGTGAGAGATATAAATGAGCCGGAGAATAAACCGCTTCCGGAGGGTGTTAAGATTCACGTCGTTAAGGCGGGCGACAGCCTTTCGAGCATTGCCGAGGAGCACTACCAAGATCAGACGCAGTGGCGGAAGATTTATAATTTTAACCGCGAATTAATCGGCAAAAATCCCAACGCGATCAAGGCGGGGATGGAGCTGCGGATCCCGCCGGCGGTAAGCGGCGCAAGGTGAACGAAGTTCGCTATTTCCCGTGGATTTCCACAATCTTACCCATCTTTAAAATGTTGCTGGACCGGGCCGGTTCGTGTCGTATAATTGGGGCTGGAAAGTGAAGACACGGATCAAGCCCTGGGCAACCGAAAAACGGTATGGTGTGGCAGATTTGCTCGAACCTTTAAGAACCCCAAGGGAGCGTTGATCAGGCGCGAAGGCCAAGCCTCCAAAGAGTGGAAGGCCGGGACGACTTGGGAACGCACCCACCTGCAATTGGGGTTCGAGCAAGTTCCGCACCGCTTGGGATCAAGCTTGAGCGTGGAAACGCTTTTGACACGGCCTGTCAGCTCGGACGGGCCGTTTTTTTATTATTATAAAACAGGCATCGAGCCTAACCACGCGCTATAGTGTCTAAGTATGAGTGAGGACCCGCATCAACCTGAAAAAAAAGACCGCCCCGGCCTGATTGAAGGCCTGGTCGATCAGCTCGTGGGCAGTTACAGCCCCGAGGATCATCTTCAGCATATCAATCAGGCGTTCTTGCCCAAGCGGGCGCGGGTCATCGAATTCATCGAGCTATTGCGGAAAATCGTCTTCCCGGGCTTCTTCGATGAACAGCCGGTCACGCCCGATAACGCTCGCTGGCATATCGGCGAACTGCTGAGCAAGGTGCAGGTCGTATTGCACGAGCAGGTGCTGCAGGCGCTGTGCTACAAGAGCAACATCGGTGCGGGCACGGCAGCGCCGGCGGACGAGAACTGCAAGTGCAAGGCCCACGAGATTACCTCGACGTTCCTCAAGACCATCCCCCAACTTCGACGCAGGCTGGCGCTGGACGTTGAAGCGGCGTTCGATGGCGACCCGGCTGCGAAGTCGACCGACGAAGCGATCTTCAGCTATCCCGGCATCGACGCCATCTTCATCCAGCGGGCGGCCCATGAGCTATTCAAGCTGGAGGTCCCGCTGATCCCGCGCATCATGACGGAAGTTGCGCACAGCGAAACCGGTATCGATATCCACCCCGGCGCGGTCATCGGTGATGCGTTTTTCATCGACCACGGCACGGGCGTCGTCATCGGTGAGACCACGACGATCGGGAACTATGTGAAGATCTACCAGGGCGTGACACTCGGCGCGCTATCGACCAAAGGCGGGCAGGCGTGGCGTGGGATGAAGCGTCACCCAACGATCGAAGACAACGTCACCATCTACCCCAACGCGACGATCCTCGGCGGCGAGACCGTGATCGGCGAGGGCTGCGTTGTTAACGGCGGCGCGTTCTTAACGCACAGCGTCCAGCCGGGGCACACCGTACGGATCGATCACCCGCAGCCTCAACTGCGAGCGATGCGCAATACAAATGTCAACAAGAAGGACCGCCAGCCCACCGAGTGATGGGCGACTTCGGGAGCTACAGCCGTGCACATCGACTATAACATCCCGATCCCCCTGTTCCCGCTGAACGCGTGTGTGTTACTGCCGAATACTCTGGCGCCGCTGCATATCTTTGAAGACCGTTACCGCAAGATGGTCAGCCGGGCGCTGGACAGCAACGGGCTGATCGCGATGGCGACGTTCAAGGGTGAACGCTGGCGCCAGGAATACGAAGGCAACCCGCCGATCCGCTCGTGCGTCTGCATCGGCTACATCCTCCAGCACGAACGTCTGCCCGACGGCCGATACAACATCCTCTTGCAAGGCGTAGCGCGTGCAAAGATCTCCCAGGAGATTCTCGGGGCCGCCTACCGCGAAGCGATCCTTCGGCCGTTGGAAACCGATCCGCCGGGCGAGGACATGCTCGCACCCTGCCGGGAACAGATCGAGAAACTTCTTGCCGATCCGTTGTTAAAACAGTGGTCCAAGGCGCAGGCGGTCAGTAACTGGATCAGCAGTGAAATCCCGACGGTGGCATTGATCGATCAGATGGTCCTGTCGCTGTGCCGGTGTACCGAGCAGCGCTATTCGATGCTGGCAGAACCATGCCCCTGCCAGCGAGCCGAGTGGGTCCAGAAACATCTCGAACAGACACGCAAAACCTTCTACCGCGCCCAAAGCTTCGGCTGCTCCGTCAGCGAGCAAGGCTTAGCGCTGAATTAGAGCGTTCCCAATCCATCTGTAGCGTTTAATATTCAGTTACATCACATCGCAATGTGAAGTAACAAACCTCGTCATCCCCGCGCACGCGGGAATCCACGCACCCAATGAATCCAAGGACGTGGATCCCCGCCTTCGCGGGGATGACAGTAAAGGGTGGCTACTGGCTACGCTTGGATTCAGTACGCGCTAAAAGGGCTTTACTCCCCTCCTCTCTTAAAGAATGTAAAGCCACGACCATTGGTCGCGCCCGGTAGCTCATTTACGTTTGAAGAGCGCGACCAATGGTCGCGGCTTTACAGAGAGATCAGCCAATCGGTGTCATCACGCATCCTGTTCCCCTGCTGCGCTCTGCGCGGGTCTCCTGATCAGATTCCCAAACCATTTAAAACGAATCGGTCGATCATGCTCAGGCAATAGTCTTGCCGCTGGACATCTAATATAACTTATATTAGATGTCTTTATCTGTAGTTCACCGGGTATTTATGCTGGTATGGGTGCGGGTCAAATACTTAGCGATGCGTCCCTCCCCCCTCTCCCGCGGGGAGAGGGGACCGGAATTTGTAAAGCGTTATGATGTGCTGGATGAATCCCCCTGCTTCTGACAACCCGCGCCACCCGGATTCCCCTGCTCATGCGGCTTTGATCGTTGGCTGTGGGTATCTCGGCAAGCGGTTGGCGCAGCAGTTGATCGCGCGCGGTCTGACGGTGTTTGGGACGACGCGAGGCGAGGTTCATGCGAAGCTGTTGGCGGGGATGGGTGTACGGCCGTTGTTGTTGGAGCTGACGCAGCCGCTGACGTATGCGTCGCTGACACCGGCGCTGTCGGCTGAAACACTGGATGTGTTTCTCATGATTCCGCCGGGGCGGATGAACGATGAGACTTCGACAAAACAGATCATGTTGTGCGGGACGGCACATATCATCAAGGCGCTGAAGCGAGCGAACGTTCGCAGAGCGGTGATGGTTTCAAGTTCAGCGGTATATGGTCAGACGGACGGGCAGCGTGTGGATGCGGACACGCCTGCTGAGCCGAACGGCGAACGTGCAAAGTTGATGCTTGAAGGCGAGAAGCTTTGGCTTGGCGGCGGGGATATGTATTCCGTATTGCGCTTGGCGGGATTGTATGGACCGGGGCGGATCGTCGGGATGCGGGCGCTGCGTCAGTGTTCGCCGCTACTAGGTAATCCTGAAGCGATGTTGAATCTCGTGCATGTTCAGGATGCGGTGGACCTGTTGCTTGCGATGGTGGAAGGCTCGGGGGCCGGTCGGATCGAGCTTGGATGTGACGGGCATCCGGTGGGCCGGCTTGCGTATTACACATACCTGGCGAAACGGTTGAATTTGCCCGTACCACAGGTTGTGGACGATCAGACTGCGGCGACGATCTTCGGGGTGAACGCCGATCGGCTGGCACGGTCGGCAAATAAATCACTGGATAACACAGTGACACGAAAACGGACAGGCTGGTCGCCTGCATTTACAGACTACAAGGTGGGTCTGGAAGCGATACTTACAGAAAGTTCGGCCGACCGGCGCCAAAGCCTTGGGGGCGGCTGAACTATCCGGGGGAGTTGCTAAACTCCTAGTACATGGCTGAACCATCAACCACCGATACAGAATCTTTTGCCCCTGCGGCGGATGCCAACGATCCGCTGCTGGCGGGTTTGACCGAGCCGCAGCGTGAGGCGGTGACGCACGTGGACGGGCCGATGCTGGTGCTGGCCGGGCCGGGCTCGGGCAAGACGCGGGTCATTACCAGCAGGGTGGCGCACCTGGTGACGCGGGTGGGGATACCGCCCTGGCAGGTGCTGGCGATCACGTTTACGAACAAGGCGGCCGGGGAAATGCACGCCCGTACAGCCGAGCTTGTCACGGATCGGCAGGCGCGGGCGCTGACGGTGTGTACGTTCCACAGCTTGTGTGCCCGCGTGCTACGTCAGTTTGCCGAGCGATTGGACCTGCCGCCGGGCTATTCGATTTATGACACGACGGACCAGAAGCGTGCGGTGAAGCAGGCGCTGACTGACCTGGAGATCAACACGAAGAACTTCCCGCCGGGCGGCTTGCTCAGCTCGATCAGCAACTCGAAGAACGAGCTGGTTGATGCCGATGCGTACCAGAAGCTGGCGAGCGACTTCTACAGCCGGACGGTTGCGAAGGTGTACACGAAGTACACCGAGATCCTGACCAGAAACAACGCGCTGGACTTCGATGACCTGCTATTGAAGGTCGTGCAGCTATTCCGCGAGCACCCGGATGTGCTGAAGATGCTGCAGGATAAGTATCAGTACGTGATGATCGACGAGTACCAGGACACGAACCACGCGCAGTTCATGATCGCCAATGCCTTAGCGAGCCGACACAAGAACATCTGCGCGACGGGCGACCCGGATCAATCGATCTACGGCTGGCGCGGCGCGAATATCAAAAACATCCTCGACTTCGAGGCGCATTACCCGGATGCGAAAGTGGTTCGGCTTGAGCAGAATTACCGGTCGACCAAGAAGATCCTTTCGCTTGCCGACGGGTTGATCCGCCACAACTCACACCGCAAGCACAAGGATTTGTGGACGCATAACGATGAAGGCGACCCGGTGCAGATCGTGATGTGCAGTGACGAAAGGCATGAGGCGAACTGGGTCGTCGATGCGTACCAGAAGCTGCACGATGAGAAGGACGTCGCGTGGGGTCAGATGGCGGTGTTTTACCGGATCAACAGCCTGAGCCGGGTGATGGAAGATGCACTGCGCAATGCAGGCGTGCCCTACCAGATCGCGCGGGGCACGGCGTTCTACGAGCGTGCGGAAATCAAGAACGCGGTGGCGTATCTGCGATGCGTGGTGAATGCGGCCGACGAGGTGAGTTTATTACGGATTATCAACACGCCGACACGTGGGATCAGCGACAAAACGGTCAAGGCGATGCAGGCGTATTGTCTTGCCAATAACGTGCAGATCGACACGCTGCTGGGTGATCCGTTGAAACTGACTGCTGTGAATACGCGGGCGCAGACGTCTGTCGCGAAGTTCGGGAAGCTGCTGGATACCTGGCGTCAGGCGGCGGGGTTCGGGCCGCAGGAGCCGACGGTTGTGGGTGATCCGATCGCATCAACGACGCTGCGAGGATTTGTCGAGGATGTATTGCGGCAGTCGGGTTTGGAGGATGCTTGCCGAAACGACAAGTCCGATCCGGATCATGAAAGGCTTGCCAACCTCGGCGAACTGGTGACCAGCGCCCAGCAGTTCGAGGAGGAATACGAACTGGAAATTGAGCTGGATGGCAGCGATCACACGCCGACGCTGGCGGAGAAGCTGCTGGCATTCCTCGAAAGGATCAGCTTGGTCAGTGATGTCGATGCGGTCGACCCGGACCAAGGTGCGGTGACGCTGATGACCTTGCACGCGGCCAAGGGATTGGAGTACCCGGTCGTGGCGATGATCGGCGTGGAGGACGGGCTGTTGCCGCACGAACGAGCCAACGGCGATCAACAGGAACTTGAAGAGGAACGGCGGCTGTGCTTCGTGGGGATCACACGAGCGATGCGGCAACTGTACCTGACACACGCGCGGTATCGCACGGTGTTCGGCATGTCGAACGCGACGATCCCGAGCCGGTTTTTCCGTGAGATGCCGGAGGATTGTTACGAGGAAGTGGACGCGACCGAGGATGATGCCGATAGTTTGTCGGAGGGATTGGTGCCGCGATCATTGGCCGGCCGAGAGGCGGCGAAGTATCCGCCGGGCACCTTGGTACGGCATCCGCAGTTCGGATTGGGCAGGATTATTGATATACATCCGACGGGGTCGCACACGCGGGCAAGGATCGCGTTTAATACCGCGGGGACGAAGACGCTTATTTTGCAGTATGCGCGGTTGGAGATTGTGGAAATTTGAGTGTAACGGTATCGCGTTTAGCGTGGGAGCTTGCTCCCACATGGTCGAGTAAACTCGACCGCTAAACGGGCGTATGGAATGTGAAAGATGGCGCGAACACAAATCAAAATCTGTGGGTTGCGGGAACCGGAGCATATTGAGTGCGCGGTGGATTGTGGCGCGGATTATGTAGGGATTGTGTTTGCGGAAGGTTCACCGAGGCAGGTCCAGATCGCTGAGGCGCGGACGCTGGTGGCAACGTTGTGTGCGGCATCAAAGTGTGTGGAGCCGGTGGCGCTATTTTCCAATCAGCCGATCGAGTTTGTTCATGAGGTGCTGGACAACGCGGACTTCCGGTATGTGCAACTGCATGGCGATGAGGACCGTGCATATGTCGAGCAGCTTGACGAATTGAAGGTGTTCAAGGCGGTGCCGTTCGATCCGGAGAAGATTGACGAATGGCGGAACCCGCCGGAGAACGTGGCCGCCCTGCTCGTGGATGCACCGACGCAGCCTGGCGAACTGACGGGCGGAACGGGACGCGTGTTCAACTGGCAGGCGTTTGCGAACCTGGACCGTTCGGGCTTGCCACCGATCATGCTGGCCGGGGGATTGACGGCGGAGAATGTGGGCGAGGCGATCCGCGTGGTTCGGCCGTACGCGGTGGATGTGTCCAGCGGGGTGGAGGTTTCGCGGGGTGTGAAGGACGCGAAGCTGATCCGCCGGTTTATCGAAGCCGTCAAATCAGCGGATTCACAACTTGACTGAGCCGGTTCCTGGATTAGACTTAGCCTTATGGTACTGATCGGCCCCAACACTTCGGCAAATTCCTGGCGTTGGCGCTGCTGCGCCTGACTAATCTCCCTGCGCCGCATAATCCTGTACCATACTCCCGATATATTCATCATTACGAGGTTTTCGAACCATGAAAAGGGTTCTTTCAGGTATCCAACCATCAGGACAATTGCACATCGGCAACTATGCCGGTGCGATCAAGCAGTTTGTTGATATGCAGGTCGACCACGAGATGTTTATCTTCGTGGCGTCGTATCATGCGCTGACTTCCACACGCGATCCGAAGGAACTGCGCAAGAATATCCGACAGGTCGTTGTTGATTATCTTGCGTTCGGGCTCGATCCGGCCAAGTATCCGCAGACACATATCTATCTGCAGCAGGATGTGCCGCAGGTGACGGAACTGTGTTGGCTATTGTCTTGCGTGTGCCCGAAGCACCTGATGGATAAGGCGACCAGTTTCAAGGATAAGACGGCCCGCGGTTTGTCCGCATCGATCGGTCTGTACACGTACCCGATCCTGCAGGCGGCGGATATCCTGAGCGTGAATCCCGATCTCGTGCCGGTCGGCAAGGACCAGGTGCAGCACGTGGAGATCACGCGCGACCTTGCGCAGAAGTTCAATAATGCGTACGGCGAGGTGTTCAAGATCCCCGCGTACAAGCTGCGGGATGACGCGGAGGTTTTGCCGGGCGTTGACGGGCAGAAGATGAGTAAGTCGTACGACAACTACATCGACCCGTTCATGGCGGAGAAGCCGCTGCGCAAGCGGATCATGAAGATCACGACGGATTCGACGCCGGTCGAGGGAGCGAAGGACCCGGAAACGTGCACGGTGTTCCAGATTTTCCGAGGTTTAGCCGGCCGTGACGATCCGAAGACACTGGAGCTTGCCGATCGATACCGCGCGACGGGCGAGAACGGCATGGGCTACGGCCACGCCAAGCAGGCGCTGTTTGAGTTGATCATGGACCACTTCGGCGAAGCGCGTAAGCGCCGAGAAGAGTTGATGAACGATCCGGGCTACGTGGACAAGGTCCTGGCCGACGGCGCGGCCGCGGCGCAGGCGAAGGTCGCTGAAGTGACTAAGCGTGCTCGTGAAGCAGCGGGTTTGTGATTTAACATATGAAGCCTGGTTTGTATTCGTGTTGTCTGAAACGATCCTGATGCCACATTGGGGATGCGGATGGGACTGGGATATGAAAACGAGCAGACGGTCAGGCTGATCCAGCGTGGTCGGCCGGTCGCTGGGATGCCGCAGCCGGGGGATATGCGCTGGCGGCTGGAGATGCTGACCGACCCGGCGGACACGATGATGCTGCTGCGAGGCCGAGGCTTTTACATGCAGTGTACGGGCGACGGTGAGGGCGGCTACACGGTCGAATACTGTGAAGGCGCAAACGCAGAACCGTTCGTCGCGGTGGACCAAACGCTGTCCCTTGACGTCACGACGAATCTGTTTGTCTGCTACCTCTGCGGGGACGATCGTTGGCGGCAGATGGTGCGATGGGTGGCGAAGTCCGAAGTCGAAGCGAAAAAGAACAAGAAACGCAGCTTCAAACTCGTCGAGCGCCAGGGCGGGCGGCTCATCATCAACAAGCGCATGTGCCTGCTGACACTGGGGATCATTTTCTGCCTGATTGGCGGCGCGACGTTCTACGTGCAGGAAGATGCGGTGTTTTTACACGAACTGGCCATCCCCGGGGGCATCATCGGTATGGGTTTTGCCATCATGATGATTTCGAGCATGACGGACGATTGAGGTTTGGCGCATGTGTTAAAGGCAGGCGGCAGCAAGCTGCCTCGCTAAACGGGGGAAGTACATCGATAATTTGTTTAGTTTGGCTCTTCGCCGGTGGCGACCTGGGTGGACTCGATCTGGATCGACGCGAGACCTTCCAGGTCGATGAAGTCGTGGATGGCTTGCTGGATGTTGTCCTTGCCCTTGATCGCATCGTCATCGGCGACGAAGGTGATCAGAAAGTTACCCGCCCAGACCCAGATGCTGCCGTCGCTTAGCGACTGGATCGGGTATTTGCCGTCTAACAGGTTCTGTCGGTGATAGTCTTCGATCTCGTCCTGCGAGCGGATACGGATGTGCGCCCAGGCGATTCGCTCGTCGTCGCTGTCGTTCCAGTTGCCTGAGCCGAAGGCATTGGACATGTCAGCACAGACGGCGTCGACGCTCGAGCCGGTGTAGTTGGCGTCGGGTGTTTTAAAGTACGGGCGAAGCATGTCCACCAGTGCATCGCTGTCGGCATTGGCAGCGTCCTGAAGCTCGCTGATACGTGTGTGGTATGGCGTAGAGATACGCTTGATCTGCTTATTCAAACGATCGATCTTCGGCTGATACTTGATCGTGAATGCCTTGCGCTGGACATCGGTTTGCAGTGATCCGGCTTCGATCATCAATGACAGGTCGCGGATGCGCTTGCGGCTGTAGTCTGTCGATGCGGCGGGTGTGTTGTTCTTCTGGGCGTTTGCCAATATCTGCTGATGGCGATCGAGTTCTGTACGCAGTTCTTTGAGTTGCTGCTCGGTTTTGACACCCGCGTTGGCTTCACGGATCGCCAGTTCGTAGGCCCGTTTCTCGGCCGTGAGGTCGGCGGTGGCGTCACGCATCTGCTCCCGGATGGCTTCGATCTGTTCATAGGTCTGGATCGAGCGTGCGACGAGGTTGCCATGGTCAGACGCCGGCGCGCTGGAAACGGATAGCAGGACCGCGGCCAGAAAAAACAGGACTTTGCGCATCGACAACTCCCGAGATAAGGCGGATGTACGTCGGAGCTATCGGCGGAGTGGTTATGGGTATTAAGCAAACGCCCCGACGATTGCCGGGGCGTGGTGAGGTTGTATTGTCTGGTGGGGTCCGCCGGTTCAGGCGCTTTGCGAGAGGCTGCTGATGGCGGTCTGCTGGGCGGTGGTGATCGAGGTGTCGCTGGGCTTGCCTTCGCCGGCGAGCTTCTTCATGAGCATCTGCCAGGTTTCGCGTTCATACTCGATGAGCTTGATGGCCTCGTCGACGGTCTCGATCTCCCGCTTCATGTTGGCTTCAACCAGCAGGCGGTAGACATAGGTGTACAAGGCGCTGAGCCGTTGGCAGAGTTGTGGGTCGGCGTCGTGGTTGAGGCTGGTGGACAGCTCGAGGACGATCTTCTGGGCCCGCATGAGGTTGTTGTAGCTGTCTTCGTAGCTCTTTTTCTCAAGCGCGAGACGTGCCTGTCGACAGAACTTCAGCGCGCCGTCGTAAAGCATCAGACGCAGCTCTTCCGGGCTGGCGGTCATGATCTTGGTCTTGAGATACGGATTGACCTGCTTTTGACTCATTCGATTAGAACTTTCTAACGAGCAAATATCGGTTCCCCAACACCCTTTTCTATCGGCATGGATTGGGGGGCCGCGTTAGCTAAGTGGTTGCATGAGGACCGATAAGCGAACGCGGACGTACGATTCGTTAGCTGCTGGTGCTACTGGCCAGCGAAGCGAGCGTATTGAGCGATGAACTCTGTTCCTGTATGGAGGCCAGCGCTGTTTCCATCGCGGCGAACTCCCTTTCCAGGCGGGCACGCTTTTCTTCCAACTGTTCGTTGAGTCTATCGATACGGTCTTCGTTGAGGTCGATCTGCGATTGAATCGAAGCGACACGGGTTTCGATGATGCCGTATTCGCTATCGGTTAACCGTTCGAGCAGCGCGTCGATCATCTTGCCGACGCCTTGGGCGGTAGTGGTAACTTCACCTTCGTCGTCGGTCTCGGTTTCGATGAAGGTAAAGAGGTTCTTCACGGCGTCGCGATCGGATTGCATGGCGTTGGCGAACTTGTTGGCATCCAGCCGCAGCGTCCCGCCGGAGCCGACGGTCAGCCCGACTTCCGCCAGCGAGGTGAAGCTGCCGGACAAATCGCCGGTACGTCGCGTGAGGATCGAGAACAGGCGGTTTTTAAGCTGTACCACGGCGGAATCACCCAGCAACAGCCCGCGCTCTTCGTTCTCACTGTCGTAGCTGTCGTAGCTGTCGATGGTTGTCATCAGGTTGTTGAAGCTGGTGACAAAAGACTGGGCGGCGGTGGTGACGGCCCCGTCGTCTTCGGAGATCGTGACCTGCACCGGGGAGTCGCTGGTTGACAACAAGGTGATCGTGGAGCCGGGCACGACGTCCTCGAGTGTGTTGCTGGTCGAGGTGATGACCTGCGCCAGCGCGGGATTGGTCGAGCCGAAGAAGACGACCGCGTCCTGCGCTTCGGAGAAGGTGGTTGCCTTGAAGTTCGACCCGCCGTCATCGAAGACGAAAGCGCCTGCCGAGCCCGTTTCATCGGCGGAGAAGATCAGGCGGTACGGCGTGCCGTTCGAGCCGTCATTGATGATAGACGCGGTGACGCCTGCATTGGATTCGTTGATCAGGTCGGCGAGGTCTTCGAGCGTCGTACTTTCAACGAGCTTGTTCGACTGATAGTCACTGCCTGATTTAAGTTTGAAGCCAATATCGCTGAGCGCTTCTGAATTGTTGATGGCCTCGAAAGACAGCTCGCCCGAGCCGGACGTATCGTCGGTAAAGAGCAGGCGGTTGGATTCGCCGTTGAATGTCACGGAGACATGGCCATCGGTAGCTGTTTCGATGGCGTCGATCAGGTCCTGAACGGTGGTTGTACCGTTGGTGATATCGACTTCGTATTCGGTGCCTTCGGCGGTGGTGATCTTGATGTCGGCTTCAGTGTCGTTGAAATCGATGCCGTTGCCGGAGTTGAGCGCCGAAAGCAGCGTGGTGCCATCCATCGAGTCGGAGACGTATTCGATGGTGGTTTCAAAGCTGCCGTTGAGGTCTTCGCCTGCGGTCGTGGCTTCCCCTAGCAAGCCGAGGCTTCTTGCCGTACTGGAACCGGACTCTTCGACCTTGATCGCATTGACCAGAGAGCCGGTATTGGTGTCTTCGAGGATGATACCGTCACCGTTGTCGTTGACACGTGCGTTGATAGCGAGACCTTTGCCATTGATATCCTGAAGGATTTCGGCAATCGTACTTTCGCCTTCTTTGAAACTGATCGTTTCTGTCCGTCCAGTGCTGTCGGTGATCTTGATGTCACCGCTGACAAAATCGATGGTATCCAGCAAGGTGCCTTCGTTAAGGTAGGCGTATTGCAGGTTGCCGGAGTCGATCTCATCATCGGAGAAGGTGCCGGCGATGCCGAGGACGGCGGCGGTTGTTGCATCCACATCAGCGACGACAATATCCCCGCTGCCGCCTGTGGAATCCTCAAGAAGGATGCCGTTACCCGCCCTATTCAGGCTTGCGGTGATGCCCGCACCAGCGGCTTCACTAGCATCATTGATACCTGTAAGTACATCGCTGACACTGCTGGCGGAACTGAGGTCGACGTTGAAGGATACGCCGTCACGGTCTTGAATGGAGATCGTGCCTGAACCGGGCACTGTTGCGACCGGGAATGTATCCGTGCCGGTCACAGAATCAACGGCTGCATTAACAGTCAATCCAAGATCTGCGATGATAGTAGAACCGGACCCGGGATTATCATAAGCACGAAGGTTTCCTGTCCCACCCGTATTATCCGTCAGCACGAAGCTATTGTCGGATATCGACAACGTCACGTTCCCGCTTGTCGCTGTATTCACAAGGCTGATCAGATCGCCGGCTGTGGACGAGGGGTCCAGATTGATGGTGTAACTAGCCCCTGTTCTGTCGAAGATGACAAGTTCCCTCAGCCCATTACCACTTGTGGTAACTCCGGCGCCGTCAAATAAATCAGTAAGCGCGGTGGAGGATGATAAAACCCTGACCTCACCGATACCTTGCCCGCCGTTGAGTTTGCTTAATAGTTTGGAATTGATATTGGCGACCATCCGTGAACCATTGATCACGCCGTCGCCGTCGTCATCGGCACCTGACAGCCCCAGGTCGGCGGCGGTGGAGAAGGTGCCATTGGGTGTAATCTTGAAGTCAACGCCGCCGCCGTTGGAATCGGTCAGTTCGATACTCACGCCGTCCGCGGCGATAGAGGCGGTGACGCCCGCGCCTGCGGTTGTGCTGGCGGCGTTGATGGTGTCGATCACCTCCCCGAGGGTCGTCTCGTTGAGCAGATCGACGTTGAAGCTGTTACTCGCACCGTCGGTGATGCTGAATTCGGCCTGCGAGTCGCTGATATAGATGCCCTGCCCATCGTTGAGGGACGAGAGGAGGGTGTCTTCGCCGACGTAGTTGATCTGCGAGCCGGTGATTGCGCCGGTTGCGCTGGTGCCGGCGATACCGAGGCTGGATGCGGTTTCGGTGATGCCGGCGTTGGTGATGGTCAGGTCGCCGGAGCTGAGGCCTGTATTGTCGGTGATAGTCAGGCCGTCGCCGGTGACGGTGGCGCGGACGCTGACATTGGTGGCGCTGTTGACGGCCTCAATGACATCGTTGATGGTGACGGCCCTGGACAGGTCGATCAGCCCGACGGCGCCGGAGCGGTCCGTGACGCGGATAATGCCGCGCGTGACGCCGTTGCCGCCGTTGAGGTCTGACAACTTCGTATTGGAATCCAGGCGTGAGTTGCCCTTGTCGAAAGTAAGAATGCCGGAACCGATGGATGTGTCGTCGGTGTCCTTGAAACCCTTTGTGAGGACCTGCTGGCTGGAGACGAGCTTATCGACGGTGAAGTTGTAGTTGCCGGGGACAGCGCCGGAGCCGCTGGTGACGGTGAGTACCGATTCGTTACTGCTGGTGGAGATGCTGGAATTGAAGAGGCCGGGCGTGGTAAGGCTATCGGTGCTGAACTTGAGCGCAAGCAGCTTGGCATTGACGTCCTGCAACGCGGTCTGCTGAGCGGTGAGGACGGTATTACGGTTCTCGACGAGTTTGACGGAACCTGATTCGATCTGGATAAGCTGATCGATCAGGCTGGCGTAATCGATACCGCTGATCAGGCCGGTGCCGGTGGTGATCGTACCCATACGGAGTGCCTCGGTTTGTGTGGATTGATACCCATCCCCACTTCTCAAACATTATCGACCCTTACCGGGGGCCAACTTGAGAGACTGAGGGGATATCACGCGTCCGGATGAGCCGGCGAGCCATTTTTATGTGTTTATCAGCCAGCGAGTTGCGATTTCGCGTGTGCGGGGTAGCCTACTGCCGCTTCTTACAGATGCGATCAAGGTTCAGTAATTGATCGAACAGCCGGCTGTGGCCGTAGTCGGTGTTGTAGTAAGACATCAGGTCGTACATCTTGTACTCGAAGTAGCCCACGGGGCGGTAATGGCCGTTTTCGTCTGCGTACCAGTCCATCAGGCTCTCGCAGCGGTCCTTGATGGCGCGGCGCATGGCCCCCTGCATCCCCTTTTCGTAGTGACTGGGGTTGAGCGCTTCGTCATAGTGATCTGAGATGAACCATGCGAAGAAGTCAGGCTCGCCCCTGACGTGGTCGTTCAACCTCCAGTATTCACCATCACGAACCACAGCCGGCGGCACGATCTTGCCTTTGAGACGAACGGGTTCGGTGAGGTTGCGATAGAACAGGCAGCCTACATAGTTTGCCGCCATGTCGGCGTTAGAGTAGGCGCCGGCTGAGGCGTATCCGAGGATGGATTTTTCGCTAAGCAGGCCGTTGTTGATGTTGACGGGCGTGTCGTGCATGGCGCGTCGTTCGCCGTAGCCCAGGTCGTCGTGGAGGCGGTGGTATTCGTTGTAATAGTGGTAGCCCATATCGACAAAGTGGCCGATTTTGTCGGTTCCAAGGTAGGTGTCGTAGGCCATGAACGTGCTGGATCGCCAGATGCGGAACAAGGCACGCGGGTCGAGCGGGAAGTGTACTTTAGCGAAGACACATTCGAGATCGCCGGGGTGGAAAGCGACAAGCCCGTCGGGGTACTGCTGCTCGAAGGAATTGCGGTGGAATTCGCGTTCCATGCCTTCGATAAGTGTGACAGCGTCGGGGATGGAACTGCGAACGTACACGGCAACAGCCCGGTCGGAATGCAGATACTTCAGGGACTGATTGGTCGGACGGTTGTCGTAAGTTTTCAGTTCACCGGCACCGTAGTGCGGGTCAACGGGATCGAACCGGCTGCCGTCATTACCCAGGGCGATATCGATGCGCCGGTTGGTCCTGCGGACGCCCTCCTCGATCGCGCTGACAAAATACTCGTTGAGATGGTCGCCCATATCGACAAACTCCTGCCCCGTGGGGACGGTGTAGTGGTCGACCTCGTGGGCGAGCGATGGTTCAGCGGGTAGGAGGCTCAGGCCAAAGACGAGACAACAGGCTCCAAGAAAGCGCATAGGTTGATTGTTTTTCATGAATTGACCCTGATCCGAGCTCCCAAACGTACAAAAACTAGGGAATATACCCAAAAAAAATGCTTGACGAAAGCTATTGTAACTGCTTTGCCTGACGCTAGCTATAGCATATCGCGATTTTACACGCAGACGATAATAATTCTAAGAAGTGCCAGGTGTCTGACACTAAGATGTTTTTATCCAATTAATTTACCGATTCTTATTAACGGTTTAGTTGGAACCTTTCTATGCTCATCGAACAACAAAGGAAAACATCAACCATAAAGGAACAGCACAGTGTTGGATCTGACACGAGTAAATCGAGACCTGGAATCAACGATCTACGGCGCGATGTCGCATGTAGCCGGGGTGATGTCACGGGTCATTCGAGCTAGCGGCGTGGTGGCCGCATTTCGGGGTCAGGCAGCCACACCAAGCACAGTTTATGTAAACCAATGCAATCCCAACGGCGATATGTCTGGGAGTAATCGGCTGTACCACTGGCCGGAGGACCCCTCCTCGTCTGTCTGGCGCAACCAGCAGGAGCCGACCGGCGACAGAGCTGTGCTGTTCTATCCGCAGATGAACATGACGGCCTGTGCCGAGATTGCCGGTGTGACCGGCGTGCCTGAAGTCAGTCAAGAGGCCCGATGCATGGGTATGACTTTCTCAAGTGCGCCCGAATGTTTCATGCTGTTCATCCGTGACGCGGCTCAGCCGGCGTTTACGGAAGAAGACTGCGACCGGGCCTTGCGCTATATCGAGCAATGCGGCCAGATTATCCGTAGCGGCGCAAAGCAGGAAAACGCAAGCCTGAATGGGCCGATCCCGTTCAGCCTGGCTAAACAACAGGAAACAGCGAAGACCGACCCGCTCGATCAGCTCAGCAACACCGAGCGGATGGTTCTGGATCGTTTGGCACAAAGAGAGACGGAGAAGCAGGTAGCGGAGGTGTTGGGCCGTTCCCCGAATACGGTTCATGTGCATGTCAAGAGCATCTACCGCAAACTGCGCGTAAACAACCGCCGGGAATTGCTGGTTTTGCTGGAACGGATTGATGCAAGCGAGCAGGTTTCCCGGCAATTCGAAGCCAACCAACAAATCTGTACCGCTTGAGGCTCCTGCTCCTGAAGTGAGAACCGAAAGCCTTCTGACTGACTCGCTCGTGTCGTAGCCGAGAGTTTATCCCTGCATGCGTTTCATTACCGCTTTGAGGTCAGACCAGACCTTTGCGCGGTTTTCTTTGGTGTATTGACGCAAGAGATAGGCGGGGTGGAAGGTGGGCATGACGGGGACGCCGTTGTATTCGTGCCAGATGCCGCGGGCGCGTGTGATGCCTTGTTCGATGTTAAGCAGGAGTTTTGCAGCCGGGCCACCGAGTGTGATGATGACCTTGGGCTGGATGATTTCGATCTGTCGCCGCAGGTAACCCGAGCAGGCGGCGACCTCGTCGGCCAAGGGCGTACGGTTCTTGGGTGGCCGGCACTTCACGACATTTGCGATATACACCTGCGATCGCTTGAAACCCATCGCCTCGATCTGCTTGGTTAAGAGTTCTCCCGATCGGCCTACGAATGGCCTGCCCTGTTCGTCTTCACTCTGGCCGGGGCCTTCACCGACGAACATGACATCCGCGTCCGGATCACCCTCGCCGAAGACTGTCTGGATTCGGCTTTCGCAGAGCACGCAGGCGGTGCAGGTGCGTACTTCGTGTTCGTCCATCTGCGACAGCAACTCGGTCTTCTGGTCCGGGCTCAAAACAGGCAGGGAAACCGCCCCGCTAGCCGTTGCGGTTGGCGCAGCGGTGGAATCAAGCTGGACTTCTTCCTGCCCTACCGGGACGGCCCCCACACCCAGCAGGCGGTCGGTTTGAACATGCTGTTTGAGTATCCGCATCCGTCGCATTGCGTCCATATGAGGCACGATAGCGGGATTTGCCCGCGTTCACCAGTGGTTCGATAACCATATTCGTGTCCGAGAATAACCCCTGATATAGCCAATCATTGGAATGGCAAAATAGTTTTGGACAAAACCGCGTTAGCGTCCGATGAAGGGGATGCTCTGCCGAAGCGGTTCGGCGGTAACCACAGAAGGAGTTTTAGAAATGAGCGACGCGCGAACAAGCAAGACTGTATTGGGCCCTGACTGCCGTATCAGCGGTGAGCTGGCGCTCGACAATGACGCCCTGATTATGGGCGAATTCACCGGCACGCTGCGAGTCAGCGGCACGCTGGAGCTGAGCGAATCGTCCCAGGTTTCGGGGATGATCATCGCCGGCGCCCTGCGTCTGGCCGGCCACGCCGAAGCGGACGTGGTGGCTGAGGACGCGGTTGAGCTGCTGCCGGGCGCCCAGTTGGTGGGCCAGCTCTACACCAGCCGGCTGAACGTTGTCGAAGGTGCGACCTTCCAGGGCGATGTCTGTGTCGGTCCCAAGGCCATCCAGGCCGCCAAGGAAGCCCTCAACCAGGGTGACAACAGCCAGGCGTTCTCCAGCCCTGCCCCCTCGATGAGCCAGTCTCATCACGAAGAGGAACAGGAAGATGAGAGCCCGGTCACGACGATGCCCGGTTCGGTGAACCAGATCCTTCAACGTCGTCGTCCGAAGGTGATCTCCTCGCGTAACGGCAACGGGCTCGGATAACCCCCACCGACGGATACACACACCATGCCACTGCGACCGGCCCTGGCCACGATTCACCCCCGTGAGCCGGCGCCGAGGAGCATGCGAAGGGTGTTGTGCCCTCATTGCGGTCGAGCGTTCGATGTCTCGACCCGTGCGATGTCGGTGCGCTGTCCCGCATGCACCCGGCCGCTGGAGTTCAAGGACCTGACCCTCCGTCAACGGATGGAAGGCGATGTCTCTACCATGGGCCATGTCGAGTTGGACGGCCCAAGCGAGATGATCGGTCGTCTGGTCTGTGGCAAATTCACCAACACGGGCCGCTTCGAGGGCCAGGCGATCGTCTACGGACAGATCACCCTCACCAACGGCAGCCTGACGGTCGGCGAACTGACCGGCAAGAGCCTGGTGATCGAGCATGGCGCAACGATCCGGGCCAAAGCGACGATTCGTCCCAAACCAAGGCTGGGGCCGAACAACGGGCACATGCCTGAACGCCCCGCCAAGAAGTTAATCCCGCGCATCGCTGCGGTGAGTCCCAAGGGCTTCCGCCCCATGGTCTGACCGCAGAAGCAACGTACGAGAGTTGTTCGCGCAAATCTCGAGGCCGTGTCCTTCATTGGGCACGGCCTTTTATATTCGCGTTCCTCTCGACGTAGAATCACTGCTCATTCAGGGTGTATTACAGACGTCACAACTGGGAATCCGGTGTTTGTCCAATCGACGCTTCTTGCCTAAACCAACACTTCCCACAATCGCCTGCTCTGATAAAAAGACTTAACCCCAGCAGTGACTGCCTGTTGTGGGTATAAAAACGTTAAATCTAGTATAAACAGTTGCTTATTGCTTAATTTAGATATATATTGTTACTATTATCTTCTCTGAGTAGGACAAGGGGGCTTAAGATGTTGCAGAAAGCAATCCGGCCTGGTTGTATCGTTTCAGCTATTCTGTTTTCATCGGTTGCCGGTTACAGTTCTGCCGCTCTAGCGCAGACTTCTGAACTACCCAATATCATCGTCGTTTATGTGGACGATCAGGGATGGAACGGCACCTCGGTCCAGATGGATCCTGATATTCCCGAATCGAAAAGCGACTTCTATCAGACACCTAACCTTGAAGCCTTAGCGGCTTCGGGGATGCGGTTCAGCAACGCCTATTCGTCTGCCCCCGTTTGCTCCCCCTCCCGTGCAGCGCTGATGACCGGGAAGAGTTCCGCACAATTGCAGTTCACAGACATCGTTGGATCAACCGTAGGCAGTTCACGATTTAATAGCCTGTATGTCGGGAAGCCTTTGACCTCCCCGACATCCCCCCTGCATCTGGCCTCAGAAGAGATCTCGATCGCGGAACGCCTGAAAGAGGCGTCGTCGTCCTATCGGACTGCGTTGGCCGGTAAATGGCACCTGAGCACGGGTGGCATCATCAACGCCAAGGTTCAGGGATTTGACGAGTGGATCGGCCCCGGCGACACCCCCGCCGACCAAGACCCCAAAGACATTTTTGACTTTACAAACGCCAGTTTGCAATTCATGGAAGACAGCGTTCAAGCTGAACAACCCTTCTTGACGATCATCTCGCACTTCGCGGTCCATTGGCCTTGGGAAGCACGCCAGGAATTGATTGATAAGTACGAAGCCCTGCCGCCGGGCGAGCGGCACAGCGATCCCGTGTTCGCCGCCATGACCGAAGATCTGGACAATTCACTGGGCATGGTGATGGACAAAGTGTCGGAACTGGGGATTACGGACAACACATACATCATCTATACCTCGGACAATGGTTCGATTTACGCGCTGGGTGAAGACGAGAATGACCCGCTTTACAATCACAAGGGAACGGTTTACGAAGGCGGCATCCGCGTCCCGATGGTTATTACAGGGCCGGGCATCACCCCGGGTTCCGTCTGTGATGTGCCGGTTGTCGGTCATGACTTGTTTGCGACGATCAGCAGCCTGGCAGGCATTACGACGCCTCTTCCCGACGGTGTTGAAAGCGGCGACCTGACACCGCTGCTGGAAAATGGCGGCGTATTGCCGGAGGGGCTCGATGCCATCTCGCGTGGATATGCTCCTGACGGCGAACTGTTCTTCCACTATCCCCATTATATTAATGGTGGAGAGGGCCCACGCGTGCCGGCATCGGCTATCCGCTACGGTGACTACAAGCTCATCCGGATTTATGGCGAAAACCAACAGCCGGATACATTGCTTCTCTTCAATCTTGCTCAGACTGTCGAAGAAGACGCCGATCCCAACTCACCACTGAATCTTGCTGACGATATGCCCACCCTCGCCGCGCAGCTCAATGCCCGGCTCGAACAGTGGTTGCAGGACACCGACGCATCCAAACCTTACGACGTTGCCACCAATATCCAGCTTAAATGGGACGCTGGCGACGCAGGTAACATTGACAACGGTTGGCGGTCAGTAATCGACGTCGACCAACTCCAGCGAGAAACCTGGACAAAGATGGAAGACACCGCGGCACCGGCCGTTGTGGATACAGGTTCTGCCGCCCTGCCGAAAGCATTTGTCTTTGATGGTAACGATGGTATGACCAGGCGTTTCTTCCATGTGTCGGACCCCGTCTATCCGGACCTGTACGACGCAGACCATTCTGCTTCTTTGGAGTTCTGGATTCGTATGGATGGGCTGGACAATGAGCAGGTGCTGTTCGAGTCCGGCGACGAGACAAGTGGACTGTCACTGACGGTAGGTGACGCCGACAGCGACGGTTTATACGATGATTTGCGTTTCCGTGTCCTCGGCACAGATGGCAACTACCTGAGCCTGACCACGCCGCTTACCGGGGCTGTTGATCCAACCTCGGAATTCATCCAACTGACGGCGGTTTTTTCCGATGACCCATCGGATCGGTACTTCGAGATCTACATTAACGGTCAGTTACAAGCCCGCGTCGATGGCGTACTTGGCACCGATGAGATCGATTGGGACGGCTACGATGAGGCCGGATTAGGCATGATTGCTGGAACGGGTCTCGGTGCGAACGGGGGCTTGGGTGATTTGCCGTTTGCCGGCGGTGGGTTCCGCGGTGAGTTGGCGCTTTTCAACTACTACAATTACGCGATTAACGCTTCAGATATAATTTCCAGCTACATCGCTATCGTCGGGAGTATCCCCGGCGACCTCAATGGTGATGGGTTTGTCGGTATAGACGATCTGGACATCGTGCTTAGCCATTGGAATCAGAACGTCACACCAGCCGACCTGGCTTCAGGTGATGCCAACGGCGACGGCTACATCGGACTCGACGATATAGATGTGGTTTTGCTCAACTGGAACAAAGGTATCCCGTCCGGGAATGCATCATTGCCAGAACCTGCCTCACTAGTTCTTTTGGGTTTGGGGTCAATGGCTGCTTTGAGGCGAAGTGTCACGGTTGATGTGCGATAGAACCGCGGTGACGGGTTGGCCGGAGATGAGTTGGCGGCCATCCGTGAAGCCTTCTTCACGGTTCTTCAATGCATCCAGCAGATGTCCCCGAAAGCGAGACACCAAAGCTTCTCCTGCTTTTACGCGTGCCAAATCAGTCAGTTCGTTCGGATCGGCTACCAGGTCGAACAACTGCTCGTGTCCCGTTTCACTAAACCAGATGTATTTGTGTTTGCCGTCGGTGATGTAGTGGGATGAGCCGAAGTGCCCCACGTGTTCGCCGTGAAGCCAGTCGCGCCATTTAGATGTCTCATCACGTGCCAATGCCAACGCGCTGTGGCCTTCCACTGTTTCCGGGATCGGCAAACCCGCACAATCCAGCAGCGTCGGCATCACGTCACGTAACTCGACCGGGTGTTCATCCACATACCCTGGCGTAATCCCGCAATCTCGAGGTCCAGTCAAGATCAACGGTACACGTGCAGAGCCTTCATACGGCAGCGTTTTTGCGAATAAGTGATGGTCCCCCATCAATTCACCGTGGTCTGAAACAAAACATATCCAGGTGTTGTCTTGCTGGCCATACTCATGCAACGCTTCGATGAAGCGGTGGACCTGGTGGTCGATGTGTGTCATGTGACCGTAGTAGCCTGCGCGGGCGCGTCGCAGATCATCGGGTTGCATGCGTTTGGGCGTTTGACGCGGATCATGATCGTTATGGAAAGGTTCAAACAAATCCGCCCAGTCACCCACCGGTACCGGCGGCATATCGACATCGAGGTACTGCTGCATCGCCCAGGCAGGCGGGTCGAGTGGCGGGTGAGGCCGGTGGAATGAGAGATACAGGAAGAACGGGCGACGCGGATCACGCCGACGCAAGAAGTCGATGCCTTGCGACACTAGCCAGTTTGTCGGGTGCAGTGATTCGGGCTTGTCCCATGGCCGGGCGGTGTAAGCATTACAGCTCAAGCCATGTTCAAAGTAGTCGGCATCTGAGCCCTGTTTTTCTTGGAGCCAGGCAAGATAGTCGTCACGGGCACGCAGGTCGTACGAGCGTCGCCGAGACGCATGCAGGTAGCCGTCGTGCAGAACGACGTTGTGGAAACCCATCAGGCTGCGTTCGGGATAGACATGCATCTTGCCAACGGCCTGTGTGTGGTAGCCGTGATCGGAAAAAGCCGACGCGATCGTGACAGGGTAGTTCCAAGGCACGCAATCCTGGTACCCGACGCGTCCGTGAGTCTGTTGAGTCAGTCCGGTGTATAACGATGCCCGTGCTGGGATGCAGGATGGACATGCCGCATAGGCCCGGTTGAAGCGAACCCCCTGCGAGGCAAGATGATCCAGGTACGGCGTGCGGACTACCGGGTGTCCCGAGATCCCCAGGCAGTCAGCTCGCCATTGATCGACGCAGATTAGAACGACGTTTGGTCGGTCAGACATCCTGAAAGCTTATCAAGTCATGGGGAAAATGAAATAAATCCTTTAGAGGCAACAGGAAGTCAATAATACGATTGCTTACTACCATTATTGTTTCACTACATTGCCCAAATCATCACTCGATATGTATATAAAGTCACATCAGCAACTTGTTTACAATGGATCTAATATGTTGAAATATCCTGATTTTAAATAGCATCGTCTGTGATGTAGTGGTATATATTACTGTTGCACAATAATAAAAGGCACTCAATGGGGGCATAAAATGAAGCTGACGTATTTCTGGCAAGGATGTGTTGTTGCAACCGTCCTGCTTTGCTTGGGATATGTCCCCGGCCAAGCTACACATGCGCAGACATCTGAACAACCTAACTTCCTGTTCATCCTGATCGATGACCTGGGGTGGACGGACACCACCATTCAAATCGATCCAGATGTGCCGGAATCCAAAACCGATTTCTACGAGACGCCCACCCTCGAACAGTTGGCGACCGAAGGCATGGTGTTCACCAACGCGTATTCTGCCGCGCCTGCCTGCTCGCCGACACGGGCATCGATCCAGACCGGGAAGAGCCCGGCCCAACTGCAGATGACGGATATTACCGAAGGGCGTGATACATCAGATTCGCGGTTTTCGTTGTTCTATCAGGGGCATCCTCTGACAGCGCCCCTGCCGCTGGGTAAGTTGCCAACTGAGCAAGTAACGATTCCGGAAGTGCTCAAAGCGAGTTATCCGGATTATCTCGCCGCCCACTCACACAAGTGGCACTTACACACGGTAGCTAACCAATTGCCCACTGATATCAGCAGCCAGGGTTACGATTACTACAAGTACGGCGGTGGGCTGCCGGATGATGTAGACCCCGCGAAGGTCTACACTACCACGGACCGGATTATCGAATTCCTTGAAGATCGGGCAGATGACGGTCAGCCTTTTTACGCTCAGGCGTCTTATCTTGCGGTACACCTGCCTCTTCACTATCGGGAAGAAACGCTTGCAAAGTATGAGGCCAAGACACCTGGTCAACGGCACGACAACGTGGGATATGCAGCGTATATCGAAGAAATGGATACCGCTGTAGGGATCCTCTTAGATGCGTTGGATAATCTGAGCCTTGATGACAACACTTATGTCATCCTCTTTTCGGATAACGGCGGCACGTTGCTCCAAGACACCACTGTAAACACACCTTTATATGCCGGAAAGGGTACGCTCTGGGAAGGTGGGGTCAGGGTTCCGATGATCGTAAAGGGGCCGGGAATCACCGCAGGCACGATTAGTGACGTGCCCGTCTCATCATATGACTTCCTGCCGACGATCGCTGATCTGGCGGGTGTGACAACTCCGTTGCCCGACGGTGTTGAAGGAACCAGCATCGTACCGATTCTGGAAAACGACGGCCTGTTGCCCGACGGGATGGATTCTCTATCACGCGCCTACGGCCCGAACGGTGAACTGTTCTTCCATTATCCGCATTACACCGGAACCGGCGTCCCCTCGTCTGCGATCCGGGACGGCGACTATAAACTTGTCAGGCTATACGGTGAACACGGAGGACCCGATCAGGTATTCCTGTTCGATCTGTCACAAAGCCTGACGGAAAGTAACGATCCGAACTCACCTTTGAACCTTGCCGACGATATGCCCGGCAAGGCAGCGGAATTGGTGGCTAAGCTTGATGCGTGGCTCGATGCCGTCGACGCCTCACTTCCCTACGACGTAGCTGCGCCTATTCAATTACGGTGGGACGCCGACAATCCGGGCGGCGACAACTCGATGTGGCGTTCGACAATTGATGTTGATGAATACAACCGCGAAAACTGGCATCGAGACGGTTATCTCAGTGAACCGGTGCTAACTTTAACATCAGGGCAGCCTTTCGGGCTCTCGTCAAAGGTGTTTTACTTTGATGGTAGCGACGTGATGTCTCACACGTTTTTCCGCGTGTCCGACCCGAAAGCGCCCGATGAGTTCGATGCAGATCATTCCATGAGTGTGGAAATGTGGGTCCGTATGGATGTGTTGGACCAGGAGCAGGTTCTTTTTGAATCGGGCGACGGCAGTTCAGGCCTCTCACTTACGCTCGGGGATGCGGATAATGACGGAACATTCAACGAGATTCGCTTCCGCGTGCTTGGTCTTGATGGGCAGGCACTCACGGTAACTACCGACATCGATGCTCTTGTGGATCCTACCTCTGAATTCATCCAGTTAGCTGCTGTCTTCTCAGACGATCCGGCTGATCGTTATGTCGAGATTTACCTCAACGGCATGCTACAGGCACGCGTAAACGGTGTTCTTGGCATGGACGAGATTGACTGGGACGGTTTCGATGACGCGGGATTGGGGAACATAGCGGGCAGTGGATTGGGCGCCAACGGCGGGTCGGGGGATCTGCCGTTTGCAGGCGGTGGATTCGTGGGTGAGTTGTCGCTACTCAATTACTACAACTACGCTCTGGACACAGACGATTTACTGACAAGTTACCACGCGATCGTGGGCAGCGTACTCGGCGATGTAGACGGTGACGGTTTTGTCGGCATTGACGACTTGGACATTCTGCTTACTCACTGGAACACCAGCGCCCCAACAATAGCCGCAATCGATCTGGACGGTGATAACTTTGTTGGTATAGACGACCTGGACATCCTGCTAACTCACTGGAATACCAAGCCGTTGGTCCATCCGTCAGTTGATATGAATGGTGACGGATTCGTAGGTATAGATGACCTGGACATCCTGCTTGCATGCTGGAACAAAAGTTCAGATTCAAATCCAGCAGCCGATCTGAACCTTGACGGCTACATTGGTATAGATGACTTAGACATTTTGCTAAGTTTGTGGAACAGCGGTACGTCAATCAATCTTATCGCCGACCTGAACGGTGATGGTTTTGTCGGCATAGATGACCTTGACATCATCTTTGCAAACTGGAATGCCAGTGCGGCAAGTAACCCCATCGCTGACATCAATGGTGACGGTTTTATAGGCATCGATGATCTGGATATTGTCCTAAAATACTGGAATACCGGAACGCCACCTGGAGGAGACCAAACATCTATTCCTGAACCAACCTCGCTTGCGCTGCTGGGTTTAGGCGGAGTTGTTTTATTCCGCCGTCACTGATCCACATTGCTTTTTGTAACGCTTATGTAGCTGCCTGAGCGGGATGGTTCTGCACCCGGTAATACGCTGTGGGTATGTCGACCCGTGCTTGATTATTCATACACGTCGCGTAGATTTGCGTCTTAAGCAGGTAAAACCAGCCAGTATCAACAGGCCTGCCGCAGTGGGTTCGGGGATCGGGGCTACCGCCAGGCCGACGATGTCCTGATAGGTGGTAACGACATCCAGGCCGGTGATCACGCCTTGGACGGTCGGGGTCCCGGTATTCGGATCAATGGTGACAAGTTCCAGGTCATCTTCGCCGTTATGGATAGCATAGAACGTGCCGTCGTTTCCGATCGCGAGCGAACCGATGTAAGGTAACGCGCTAAGCCCTCCGGCTCCGATCACGGTGGAAGCGCCGGTGTTCTTATTGATCTTGATCAGTTCTTCGTTAGTTGGTCTGCCATCGATTCCCCATAACTGTCCTGTAGCATCGAAGGACAGGCCGACAATCGCGTTGGCGGAAGTATCACCGATCGGCGTGACCGCGGCATTGGCTTTTGAGTATTTGACGAGATAGCTGCTGACACTCGCCCCCTCTGCGGTGATCCCGTAGAGCATGTCGGTGGTGGGGTCATTTGCCAGGCCGGTGGAGTAGCTCAGCATATCGGGGATGTAGCCGACAAGCGTTCCGTGTCCGTTATTGGTATTGATCGTAAGTAAACGGCCTTCTGAAGAAACACCGTACAAGATGCCGTTGTTGTCGAACGTCAGACCACCCACATCATAAAAACCGCCCAGCGTACTGACGACATTACCGGCGCGTGTATCCGTATCAATGGCCACCAGCACATAACCATCAAGAACACCATAGAGCTGATCGGCATGGGTAGCGTTACTGCAGATAACCGGAGTAAGCAGGAGTGATGTCAGGCAAAGGCGGCCCAGAGAACGCAACATTCATTCCTCCAACCAACGCCGATTCGCATCTGGAGTCGGCATCGTGCATATATAAAATCGAACCACCGGACTAGGAACGGTTATTCGGATTCTACAAATTGTATCAAATTCACCGTAAATTGCAATGCAAATATTTGTTTAAGTATAGTTAGGCGGGGGCTTTGCAGCCATGGTATCGCGGGTCAATATAGCGCGGTTCTGAAGTTGGATAATCTGTTATTAATAGAAATATCAGTCCCGACCAGGATGGTCGGGCTATATGGTTTGTCAGACTTTCAGATAAATCCGGCGACGATGAAACATCCAGAGGATCAGGCCGCAGGCGAAGACCCACGTAATGGCGTAGGCCAGTGATGCGTTCTTTGCCGGGTCGCCTATAGGCCAGTATTGACCGAGGGTGCCGACAGCATCGCGCAGGTAGCGGGCCAGTGTTGTGGTTTGGGTCGGATCGCTCCAGCCATGACAAGGGATGATCTCAAACAATGCGCCACCAATCTGATCGATGCAGTATGCGAGGATGGCGTTCATGCCGAACCACTTCAATGGGACGAAAGGCCGATGAATGTCGTGGATGTTGCTGAGGAAGTAGAACGTGCCAAGGCCGAGCATCGCCAAGCCTACCGAGTACAAGACATAAGTCGTCGACCAGAGCACTTTGTTCATCGGCATGAGAAGCGGATCGAGTACGTAGCCTGTCAAGGCCAGCAGCACGCCAAGGGCCAGCATGCCGGCACATTTTTCGTGTGGGGACTTGTCGGTCAACAGCCAGTAACCGACCAGCGCGCCCAGCATGGTGTTGGCGATGGCGGGGAGGGTGGCGAACAGGCCGGTGGTTTCCAGCGGTTGGCGAAGGTGCGGACCGAGTAAATTTGTGTCGATGTATCGGGCCAGGTTGTCCTCAGCATCGAGTGCGCCGCATACCATCTGATCCGGGTGCACGAGTGAAGGATGTGGAACGGCCAGAACCACAAGCGCATAGCCTGTAAGGATCATACCGCTGATCGTAGCCACGCTTCGCCATCCGACGCACAACACAAGTGTGGCCGTGACGAAGTAACAGATCGCGATGCGTTGGAGGATGCCCGTCCAGCGTTGATGTGCCGGGTCCCACATGCCGCCGCCGAAGTTGTAGTCGGCGCCGATTGCCCCGCTGCTTATCGCTTTGCTATTGACGTTCCAGATGATCGAGATCAACACTACGTACACAACCGCGACAATCACAGGCATTGTTAAAGTCAGACGGCGACGTTTCCAGGGGTACAGAAGCAGAATGAATGCGGCGATTAAGAACATGCTGCTCCCCACACGCAGTACACTCATCAGCGTTCCTGCCGACGGGCCTGCTGCTGCTGGTTTGGGGATGGCATAAAAGAAAGAACCGAGCAGCAACAAAGCAAGGCTCCGCGTCGCGATATGATTGAACTGCGTGCGTTTGGTTAGCGTGTTACCGCTGCGGGTCAGGGCCAGAGGAATCACCGCGCCGACGATATACAGGAAAAATGGGAAGATCAGGTCCGTGGGCGTGCAGCCGTTCCAGTGTGAATGCAGCAGCGGGCCGTAGGTGGTGGGACGGTTGCCGGGGTTGTTGACCAGCAGCATGGCGGCCATGGTCAGGCCTCGGAAGTAGTCCAGTGCAACAAGCCGAGAGGATGATGCGGATGGCACGATGGCGGCGGATTGCTCCCCCATGTTGCGGTTCCCAGTATGAGTGGAAAATGTCTGCTCGATAACTGTCGACTTACATAACAGGCGAAGCGCATGGCAATACCTATCGCCCAATATCGTACCCCAAGTCTGTTGATAAGAATGCGCAATCCGTCATCTATATCGCGCAACACATAGCCCGACCATCTTGGTCGGGTCTGACGTCTTCATACAGCAAATCGTTGAATGCAATCAATACAAAACACCCGACCAGGATGGTCGGGCTATATGCTGTTTATTCGGAGGTCGTGTAGGCGACCCATGCATCGATACGTTGGATCGTTTTCGGGCCGATGAACTTTACTTCTTCGAAGTCATGCGGCGAGTGGAACACAGCACCGTGATGTCTTGCTTCGATGATATGCTCGGCGATGCCGGGGCCGATGCCGGGTAAGAGCGAGAGAGTTGCGGCGTCGTCTTGATTGACGTTGATCTTCAGGTTGGTCGCAAGCGGTTGAACTGAATACGGAGCGGTTGCCCGAGGTTGAGGGTGCGAGGCGAACCAAGCAATAACAACAAGCAGGAACGTTGCGAGCAGGATCAGGTAGGCTTGAGTTGAAGCGGACATGAGCTTGTCCGGTTGGATGGTTTAGATACCTTCGCCGTTGTTGACCTCCGCGACGTCGTCGGGGTCAGAAACTATCCCGGGCGTCGGCGGTGCGGAGACCGGCGGTTTCGGGGCGGTGTTGCCGGCTCCTGTCAGGATGCTGCGACGGAAACCGATGATCCGGCGTAGCGACCCCTTGGGGATGAATTCGTCATCGAGCAGACCGCTGAGCGGTAATTCCACATCCGGGTGATCCGCCAGTTCCTGCCAGGCGATACCATCGATGTAAGGCTTGCTGGCCGCGACCTGCATGACGGCTTCGAGCCAGTGGCTTTGAACCTGCTGCGACCAGGGCCTGCGCCAATGGCCACTGACCGGATCGATCGGTTCGCCGGTCTCCGAGGTCGGGATCATCATCTGCGTCACCGTCGAACTGGGCGAGGCGATCGTCAAGTGAAGTGGTTTGTCAAAGATCGAGAACTGATCCAGAAGCTGACTGATCTGCATCAGGTCACGCGTGTACTGTCCAGATACAGCCTGCCCCATCAGCAACCGCATGCAGAAAGCGTCGAACTGTATGCCGGATTGCACGATCAGATCGGCATACATCAACGGCGGGATCGAGCGCTGGTTGTTGGCGTAATACTCGCCGAACGGCTGACGCAACTCGATAAGCACCTTCGCGTTGGATTGCAGCTTCTTGACGAGCATGGTTGTCATGCGCGTCAGGTCCATGAGCTGCTCAAAGTTGAACGTGAAGTGGCTGTTGACATGCAGGCCGGACACGACGTTCCAGACGCTGATGCGGTCCTTGTATCGTTCGACGACGCGCTCGACGTGTTCATAGACCATGTCGCGAGCGGTGTCGTAGTCATGTTCCCAGATGTAGAGCCAGTCCGGCAGGTTGCTGGGCTCGAAGCTGATCAACGGCCCGACGACCGCGGGGACTTTCGATCGTGCGATCCAGTTGACCCAGTCGTCGGTCTGTTCCCACTTCTGGTCACCTTCATGCGGGGACAATTGCTTCCAGGGCATGGGGACCTGGATGTAGTCGAAGTTAGTCGCCAGACCGGTACGCAGGTTTTCGTGGGAATGTGACAGGCAGACGCCGCAGCCGATCGGGGCTTTGGGAAGCGCCCCTGTGGCGACACGTCGATCCAGCAGCAGCCGGGAATGCGCCAGGGCCAGCTCCTCACTGGCATCGAGTGCGAGCATCAGAGCACGCTGAGCGGTTTCGTAAGCCTTAACCTGGTCATCCTGTTGCAGGCACAGCGACTGGATGAAGTGCTCTCGGGCCTGGTTGCCGCGCCTGGTGACGGGGTGGTTCGGCTCGAGGTCGAACATGGTCCACTCTTCGAGCTTGGAGTAGAGTGTCATCATCCGATGACGTGCCAGCTCGATGGTGAGGATGTAGGGTTCGATCCGCTCGGGCAGCAGGCAGGTCTGTATGGACATTTCACCCAGGTCCGCCAAGGGATGCAGCAGGCAGAGGGCGGCCGGTCCGGACTCTCGTTTTTCACAGATGATGGCGCCGCGCTCGGTGGTGATATCCGCACGGATCGCGCTGCCGTCAGCACCTACGAGGTAGGCGTTGCGTAACGGCCATTCTTCAGCCGGTCGGCCGTTGTCAAAAACCAGAAACTTCAGCATCGTTCAGCAATCAACACGAGGGATAACGGTATCAATAAGGCTGTTGGGCCAATCACCCGGCTATCGATGCAACATATTATATGACGGTTAATTATGGCGGTTTGTTGCGAAATTGCAATGCTGATGTCGTTCAGATGCGTTTAGACGGGCTCTATGGGGATTTTCTCAGACCCAGACCAGGGCGACCGCGACGACCAGCCACATCAGCACCGCGATGAAGACCTTGCCGACCGAGCCCCACAATCGCCCGATCGCCGCACCTTTACCGACCCGCCAGGCCACTTCCGGCTCCCGACCGGCCCAGAGGTCGCCAAGCATGGACATCGCACCACTGCCGACCACCGCACCGATGAGCGTGCCGATGATGGGGATAGCAATTACGATTGTGCCGACTAACGCCCCACCCACGCCACCGACGATCGACAGCACGATCGCTCGCTTGGACGACTTCTCCTTGGCCGCCCCCACTGCTGATCCCAGAAATTCCACGATCTCCCCGATGATCGCGAGGACCACGAGCGTGCCCAGGCACCAGACGGTGAACAGTTGCCCATCCCACCGCCACCACGCCATCAAAGCCGTCGCCGCAAGCATCAGCCACGTGCCGGGAAGCTGGAGTAATACCAGCACTACCCCCACCGCATTGATCAGAAGCAGGAGGATCGAGAACGTAATTAACAGCGTGGTATCGAGCATGGGGTAGATGATAGCAACACCGGATTATGAGGGTAGACGTACTCAGTCCTGAAATATGTCAGCCTATTGTGAGAAACAACAGACTAATCTTGAGTCAGCAGATCGGGCTCATCGGAAGCCTGTTCCTGCAGGTCATATCGGTAGATCGGTACGTCCTTGATTGTGATCGGTTTACCCCAGATCGCTTCGACGTTGGTGCGGTTGTATACGTAGCGGGGATTGGGCGTCAGGATGACGTCGGCGGTTTTGATTTGAGGGTCCAGGCTGTCGATGTATAGATTTTGCCGCATATTGCCATACGATCGGCCGCTCCCTGTTGCGATGTACATCATGTGGTTCAGTTTGAGTTCCTGCTCGTTTACCATCAGGGAAACATCGCAGCTCAGTGCTCCGACATATTCATCTTTGACCTTGAATTCCAGGCTGAGGTGCAAACGGTTCCCCTCAGGTTGTGCCAGGATGTAATTGACCGTAATGTCATCAGGGCCCGGCGCTAAGGAAGGATCGGTGGAGAGAGATACGGGCCGGTCGCTTTCCGACAGCTTGATCATTTTTGCGTCCGCAGTGGCGGTCCAGCTATACATCGCGTTGGGCCAGCGATTTTTTGTATCCGGATGCGGCACCAGTGGATTGTTGCTGGAAACATCGATGATCGCAGCGCTGAGTTGGACTTTCAACTCATGTTCGCCGGGCTCTAATGTTGAGACGTCGACGGTAACATCGCGATTATTCGATGTAGAGTTTGTGCTACCCACTTTGACGGGATTGCCATCTATCTCAGAGCGTTCTATCACCCAGAAAAGCTCGATGGGCATACCGCCATGGTTGGTAAGTTCCCAGTGGTTGCCGAATTCCACGTTGAATGAGAGACGGGTTTGATCGTGCAGCAATCTTGGGATGCCGAGGATGATGGGTTTTGCACCGTAGTAGGCCAGTGCGAAGTCCGTCAAGGCCTTGTCGCTGAAGTGGCCTGCCTGGTATCCGGCTTCCAGGAAGTCAGCCTGCCAGGTCATGGGGGAATCCATGCCGGTGGGATATTGCACCTTGATGTAAGCGGTCAGGTCGTTCAGGGCTTGCTCGGATTCCGCAGCGGCAAGCGTGCCGTTAGTGATGCGTTTGGCTAACTCGTTCCACGCCCAAGGCTGGTTGATATTGCTTTGTGCGTTTGTCAGAACGGTGCTGTTGGATTGACTGGCGAGTCCGGCGGGACCTGGTGGGGTATTGCTGACAGCCAGGAAGAACCAGATACCAATTGCAAGTAAAAGAGGCAGGAAGAAGATGATGACACCAAACACGATCAGCATAGGACGTTTGCCCTGCCTGACATATCCGATGGCTTTGGGATGATCGAGTCCAGCGCCGCATTCCGGGCAAGTCACGGTGTCTTCGGGGACGCGGCCGCGCAGGTCATATTTGCAGGCGATGCAGTACGGGCTGGCCCATTGGGCTTTACCGCGGAAGCCGAGGACGATCAGGGTGATCGTCGCGACAAGCCAGGAGATCAGCAGCCCCAGCAGCAGGATCGGACCGATTGCAAATGCCATCTAAGTTTTCTCCGGAACAAGCGAGTGCTGGTTCCTATCTGATGCGATTACATGAATATCGTGTGTCACTTTGGGGGCTCGCGGTCAAGCTGTCAAACTCGGCGAGCGTTGTATGATGTACGTTCCTGGTACCGGAGAGTATGTCATGCCGTCGGAAACTAACACACGTCAACGGGCTCGATCCTACGGCCTGCGATTCGGAACGGTGCCGACCGGGCCATTAAATGCGATCACAGATGTGGCGGGGGTGAAGGTCGGTCACCGAACGCTGATCGAGGGCGAACGTATCCGCACGGGCGTTACCGCGATCCTGCCACATGATGGGAATCTCTATCGCGAAAAAGTGCCCGCCGCGGTGTTTGTCGGCAACGGCTTCGGTAAACTGGCGGGTTCGACACAGGTCGAAGAACTGGGGACGCTGGAAACACCGATCGTTTTGACGAATACGCTGAGCGTGTCTACCGGTATGGAAGCGTTGATCCGATACACGCTTGATTTGCCGGGCAATGAAAAGGTGCGATCGGTCAATGCGCTTGTTGGAGAGACGAACGACGGGCATCTGAACGATATCCGTGCACTCCGTGTGACTGTTGATGATGTCTTAGCAGCTATCAAGGATGCGAAAGATGGGCCGGTAGCGGAAGGTTGTGTCGGCGCGGGGACGGGGACCGTTTGTTTCAGTTACAAGGGCGGCATCGGCACCTCGTCACGCAAACTCAGCGAAGCCGACGGCGGTTACACCATCGGCATACTCATCCAGACGAACTACGGCGGAGACATGACGCTGCTTGGGGCGCCTGTCGGGCGTGAACTGGAACGTACAAAGAAACCGGCGTCAGCGGACGGATCATGCATGATCGTCGTTGCGACGGATGCGCCGCTTTGTGCACGCAATCTCAAACGTATTACGGCACGAACAATGCTGGGGCTTGGGCGGACGGGCTCGTATATGTCCAACGGTTCGGGAGATTATGCGATTGCGTTTTCAACTGGTTTGCGTGTACCGATACACGAAGACAAGCTCGATCCACCCGTTGCTGTTGTGCCTAACAGCAGGATGAGCCCGTTGTTTAAAGCGGTCGTTGAGGCAACGGAGGAAGCGGTGTTTAATTCACTATTCATGGCAACGACGACGACCGGCCGCGATGGGCACAGCGTGCCCGAGTTACCGATCGATCAGATCATCGGTATTTGCCGTCGTCACAATGTCCTGAGCAAATAACGATTGATGTTTAATCATGTTTGAGCTTGTAGAAACGCCTAGACAGATCGATACGGTTGCCAGACTCGCAAGGAAGATCTGGCTGCGTCACTTCACCCCACTGATGGGCCGTGAGACGGTTGAACACATCCTTGAGCGATTGCAGAGTGCGTATGCGGTGCGTGAGCAGATCAGGCAAGGGTATCATTATTACCTGATCCAGCCTGAAGACCATGACAGCCCGGTCGGCTACGTGGCTTATTGTGAGGAGAAAGAGTCATCTCGCGTGTTGTTAAGTAAGTTGTACATCCTCAAAGCACATCGCGGGCGAGGGCTTGCCAGGCAGGCGCTGGCGTTTGTGGAAGAAAGGACCCGGGAAGCGGGACTTGGCGATATTGTTCTAACCGTCTACCCCGGCAACAACGATGCGATCGCGGCCTACGAGCGTATGGGGTTTGAACATACCGGGACGATCCACCGCCAGATCGGCGAGTTTGAGATTGATGATGTATTCATGACCAAATCTGTGAAGTAAGCACATCCCAATCATCACTTATTCAACATCAATATACCTACAGGTGTGAAGTTGCGGGTTCCCTCGCGATCCATGCAACAGATGTTTTTATGCGTTTGGCGAATTCGACTGAATAAAGCCGGGCGTTGAGTGATAGTGCATATGAAGAGCGTAGATATTGCCAGGCCCGGGAACACGAGTTCCTTATTGTTACAGGCCTTTATCAGTTAGGTGGTATGCTCGTTTCTAGCAATACCTCTGCTCCAGTTGGGGTATTTCTACGATCAGGAAGACATTTTTACTGAACCCAGATTAAGGCGGGAAACATGAAGATGCACAAACTATGGGTAGGGATGCTGTTGCTTGTGTTGTTACTCAGTCAGCAGGCTGATGCCGCAGTAACAGGGGCGGTGGCGGAATTAACTATGCGGTTCCACAACGTCAGCGGGACGGTTACCGTTGTGGACGAAGATACATTTAGAGTTGATAACTTCACATATGACGGGCGTGGGCCCGCGGTGTACTTCTATCTCGGTGCGGTGGACCATTCCTCAGCCTATGTCAATGGATTAGGCCTCCTTCCGATTCTTACGGGTACGGCATATGACGGCACGCAGGGTCCTTTGTTTTACGATCTGCCGGACGGCGAGGTATTCGATGATTACAACGGGATTGCCGTATGGTGTGTTGACTTCAGTGCTAACTTCGGCTCAGGGGAGTTCCTCCTGCCAGGTGATTTAGATGGTGACTCTTTCGTTGGTTTGGACGATCTGGATATCATCCTTAATAATTGGAATAAACATATTCCCAACGCTCAAATCATTGCTGATCCGAGCGGAGATGGTTATGTCGGCCTGGATGATTTGGATATTGTGCTGAACAATTGGAACGCGGGCGTTCCGCCTTCAGAAAGTAGTTACGTGCCGGAGCCGGCGGGCTTGGGGATAGTTGGTTTGCTTGTGGTATTGATGAGGCGGCGAGCGGTGTGAATTAGTTGCTATCAATCATTACACACGGGAATCCGGCCCTCACCCCGGCCCTCTCCCGCGGGGAGAGGGAGTGAACACAAGCTAATACCGTCACACATGTCTTTGAACTTTCGCAGTTGTTATCGCAACAAGCCGCCTTCGGGCAAGGTGACTTTCGGGGTATCACGCCCGTCGATGCGTTTGAGATTATCCAGCGGATTGTTCTGTAAACGCAGGAACTTAAAGCCTAGCAAACGTGCTTTGCCGGCGGCGTCGCGTTCTGCGTTGTTTTCCGTGGACCTGGCGATGTACTCGTCGATCGGTTCCTCACGGACCTGTGGTTGCGTTGAATGGATGAGGTGGACCTCGCCATTATCACCGATCACGATCATGCCGGTGTGGCCGACCCAGGCGCTACCACCGAAGATGTCTTCCATGGTGCCGGGCTTGGCGTTACTGTCAGACTTGGGCACGACGCCACGGACGATGTTGACGAAGTCGCCGTCGCGCAGGCGTGACTTGGCCTGATCGATGTATTCATAAGGCAGGTACATATCAACACGCTCTTCGACAGGAATGTCGGTGTCGATGTTGTATCGGCCGCGCAGGAATTTTGAGCGGTTGATCTTCTGTTTGAACTTGACGCCGTGCTGTTTGGCGAGGGCTTCGGTCATGTCGCGGACGAGCCAGTTGTTGTTGGGGTTCCAGTCGGCTTCGGTGTAGTGGTTGCGTGTCGCGACGCCGATCTGGCCGTCGGCATAGCGAATGCGCTGGAGCATGCGGACAAAGCGTGGCCAACTGTTGGTCAGAGCCATGGCATAGGTATGCTCGCAGAACACGAGGCAGTCGCTCTTGGTCAGGCAGTAGATCGGCTGTGGATCGTAATGCTCGAAAGGCATCTCACCGAGGAGGTAGATATCGTAGGGCTGGCCGATGTTCTTTCGGGCCAGGTGCCTGACACGATCGGACAGCTTGGGCATGAACTTCTGGAGATAACGCAGGTACAGATCAACTTCCGATTCACTGAATTCGTATAGCGGTTTACGCAGCAATCCAAGGAGTTGATCCTGATCGATCTTCAGCTTTTCACAGACTTCGATCTGATCTTTCGTGAGTCTGGTGGGAAGCGATTCATCGCCTTGACGGGCTTGAGCCTCAAGCTCGCGCAGCGATTGCCTGATTTTCACGAGTTCTGCCTCCATCGTCCTGACGCTTTGGCGGATATCGTCAGCAGACCGGCTGTCGTCGACCGGATCAGCACAGCGAGCGATCGGCGTAAGGACAAGAACCAGCATCAGGGCCAAAGGCACGATAAGCAGCAGTTTCTTCATGGCGGAGATTATAGCCCGATGTGTATTTTGCGTCGTATTTGAGTATCCGGTCAACACAAATCGCGGTAGCTGGTAGATTATCCGTATGACGATCAACTGGTTCCCCGGCCACATGCATAAAACCCGCCAATCGCTTGAGGCGTTGATGCCGACTTGTGATGTGGTGATCGAGCTGCTTGATGCGCGGCTGCCGATGTCCTCTAGCAATCCCCTGCTGGATGAGTTGCGGAGGAATATCCCCGGTAAAGGCAAAAACGGAGTGCACGGCGATGTACCTTGTATTACGCTGCTGACTAAGTCAGACCTGGCGGATCCCGAGATCACCAAAACCTGGCGGGAGTACTTCGAGACAGTACGTGGTGTGAAAACACTGGCGCTGGATGTGCGTGACAACAAGAGCGTCAAACGATTGCCCAACTTGATCCGCAAATCGGTGGTGCGGATGCCAAAGCATGGCAAACCGATCCGCGTGATGATCGTGGGGATTCCAAACGTGGGCAAGTCCACGCTTATCAATGCGCTACGAGGGAAACGGGTGGCGAAGGTCGGGGATGAACCTGCGGTCACCAAGGGACGCCAGGAAGTCAAACTGGAAGGCGGAATCGTACTGGTGGATACCCCCGGCATACTTTGGCCCAAGTTTGACGATCCGGGCGTCGGTGACAAACTCGCGGTCAGCGGCGCAATCAAGGATACGGTGGTGGATTACGCCGAGGTGGCGTTAATCGCGCTACGGTATCTCGCGAAGCAATACCCGGAAGCGCTGCGAGAACGGTATAAGCTTGGCGAACTGGAAGATGAGCCGTTACATCTGCTCGAATCGATCGGCAAAAAGCGAGGCTGCTTGATCGGAGGCGGTGAAGTGGATCACTCTCGTGCTGGTGAATTGATTTTGCGCGAGTTGCGGAGCGGTAAACTCGGGCGGATCAGCCTGGAAAAACCAACTGACATTTAACGGCGACGCAATACATAACGTGCGAAGTCTATCAGGCCGGCGAATTTGTAGCTTGGATCGACGTAGTGCTGAATCACGTAGAAGATGAAGTAGTACGCCCGACAGAACGCCCAGATCGCGATAGCCAGCAAAGCTGCTAGGCGCAGGTCAGGGAACATGAAGAGTATGCCCCCTGCCGCCAGGATACCCAGCAACAGGAATAGGCCACCTTTGATATAGAGCAGCGTCGGGCTGGTGATGTCACCCATGGCAAAGCCTCCTGATGATCGGTCAACATCATAATAAGTCAGCCGGGTCTGCCATGATCGTTTCGCTGTTATGCGGGTGACTGGGTGGCTAGTTGCAGCGGTGGTCGGCCCGCGCGTTGGCGGATCCAGTTGACCGATTTACTGACACGTGGGCGTAAAATCAGCCAGCGTTGGAAGCGGTATTTGCCGGGGATATCCAGCAGGATCATCGCAAGTAGCAGCGTCAGCAGACCTTGGCCGGGCAATAACAGCATGGCCAAGCCAGCGATCACGAGTATCACACCCAGGATGTTCTTGATCAATAGCAGGAAGAAGCGCCATACAGGGTGCAGTTTCGCAAACTGACTTGCTGGGCGATCCTCTTTCGAAAAGTAATCCTCCGGTATCCGAGCGATAAGCATCGGTGTTGCGATCAACGTGAGGATGAACAAGACAGCCGACACGGCGGTCAACCACCAGAAAAGCGTTTCGTATTCTTTGAACCAGGCCAGCATAGATGCCCCGGATTATTGATGCATATCGTAATTGGTCAACTTGCCGGGCTGGTCACGCGCTGGCGCGCCAGGGATTCGGTTCTGGGTTTGGGGCGTTGCATGAGATCATCCGGGATGGCCAGTTGTGGGCGTCCGGCTTTTTGTCGCACCCAGCCGATGCATTTTCGGACCGGGGCGCGCATGATCATCCAGCGTTCGATCTTGTACTTACCGGGCAGGTCCATCATCAGAAGCGCGATGGCGATCGCAAGTATGCCGTTGCCGGGCAGTATGAGCATCGCGACACCCGCCAGGAAGAGCAGGCCCGCAAAGGTGTTTTTCAGGATTACTAAGAAGATGCGCAAGACCGGGTGAAGGGCTGCGAACCGGCTCGGTGGACGTACCTCACGCTCGAAGTAGTCGACCGGGATACGTGCCGCGAGGATAGGCAGCAGAATGATGCTGATCAGGAAGGTTACGATCGAGACCCCTGTCAGGTACCACCAGACATTGCTGTTACTTAGCCAGTCGAACATTGTGTTCCCATGCGTTAGGGCACGCGAGTCAAGCGTTGAATTAATGGATTAGTCGACGCGGATGCAATGATATGGCAGGAAGAGGGGGTAGAGTCAACTGGTAGATCGGATAAAATGATTGAAGGGCTCGACTTACATAGCAAGTTCAGCCATCAGAAGATATAAATTTCTTCTTTAGATCATGGTCTGTGTGCGGTATTGTTGGAGCACAACGTCGACTGAGCCGCGGACACGGTCCAGCACACCGATTCCGGCGGCACGCAGCATTTCGGTCATGCTGTTCATGATTGCACCACAGATCACAACGTCTACTTCGTTCTTTTCGAGCCAGAGTATCTGCTGGGCGACGGACTCACCGATCTGATCGTAGTTTTGCCTCGATACCACCTGGCCATCCACGAGATCGACCACGAGAAACGCACGACTGCTCCCGAAGACCGGGCAGACGCGGCCGTCACTACTGTTAATCGCAATTTTCATACACTTTTCTTGATGCGAAGTGCATGCCAAACATGCGATTTATGACGGTCACAGCCTAGTTATTATTTCGCCCGTCACGGTCGGGCAGGTCGATCTGCAGCGACTTGATCTTGCGGAACAGGGTGCTGGGGTGGATACCGAGTTCCCGTGCCGCGGCGTGGCGGTTGCCCTTCTGCCGACGTAAGGCGTCGGTAATGGCCATCTTTTCGATCTGTTCCAACGTCATCCGTCCGAGCATGTCCTGGTTGATCGCAGACGGACCTGCCCCTTCGAGCCAGGGTGGCAGGTGCCGCGACTGGATCATCCCACTTGAGCATAGCACGAAGGCGTGCTCCACGATGTTCTCGAGTTCACGCACGTTGCCGGGGTAATCGTGGCTCATCAGCACAGACATCGCCCCGGGCGATACCCCGTGGATGTCCTTGCCTTTGAGGCGGTTGAAACGGTGAAGGAAGTGGTCAATTAAAAGAGGGATATCGACGCGCCGATCACGCAATGGCGGCAACTCGATACGGATGACATTGACGCGATAGAACAGGTCTTCTCGGAACTTACCTTCCTGGACCAGCTTATTCAGGCTCTGGTTGCTAGCGACAACAATACGCACATTGGACTTGACCGGGGTTACCGATCCAAGCACTTCATAGACGCGCTCCTGTAACACGCGCAGCATACGCGTCTGCATGGCTGGGGAAATATCAGCAATTTCATCGAGAAAAATCGTGCCGCCCTCGGCTAGCGAGAATCGGCCGGGCTTGTCTCTATCGGCTCCGGTGAATGCACCTTTCTTGTAGCCAAACAGCTCGGATTCAAGCAACGTGTCCGGCAGCGCGCCGCAATTGATCGCGACGAACGGCTTTTTACTTCGTGAAGAGAGATTGTGGATCGCTCGGGCGACCAGTTCTTTACCGGTGCCGCTTGCACCTTCGATCAAGGCGGTGCTGTCGCTCTCGGCAACGACCGGCAATAGCTCGAAGACCTTTCGCATCGATGCGCTTCGGCCGATGATGTCTTCGTAGGTGTATTGGGAAAGCAGACGCTTCTGCAGTTCCTCCACCCGGCTCAGGTCACGGAAAGATTCGACACAGCCAATCACTTGTCCTTGCTCATCTCTCAGGACCGCTGTGGTGATGCTGACAGGGATGCGCTGGCCCTTTTTGTCGATCAGGTAGATTGCGCGGTTGATGACGGGCTCGCCGGTCCTCAGGGAGTGCTTGAGGGCACAATCTTCCTCCGCATCGCTGGCGTGGACGATGTCCGCCCAATATTGTCCCAAGGCCTCATCACTGCTGATTCCGGTGATACGCTCGGCCTCGCGATTGAAGAAGGTGATATTCCAATCCAGGTCCACAGTAAAGATACCGGCAGCCACCGAATCCATTATCATTCGGCAGATTAGGGGTTTAACGAACGTATCGTCCGATCTTGAGCCCATAGATGCGTGGTCACAGGGTCCTGTCATGGTCATGAATCCCGATCTTGGCTGGGTTGTCGTGACCAGCATTATATCGCATTTTGCGATGGATCCACCATCTAGTCTTTCATTTTGCGAGTATCGGGCATTTTGCCATGGTGGTTCAGGCTTGATTTCATATCGTAGGCGATAATTATTGACCCGGTTTAATGCCGGAATCCTTACGGATGTGACGCCTGCCCTTGCGCGCGTGATGAGCAAACATTTGCCTTCCATTTTGCACATCTTGTCTGTTTATGCGTGGTTATGAAGATTTTGGATTATCTCAACCGTGCGATTGAGAGGTTGCCAATCCGGGATGATCGTCCAGTAAACCGGATCGATTAACCATGCAATGCAAAACGCGAGTCTATGCTCTGACAGACTGATGTCATTGGCTGTCTAACGTCTGATCTTAGTAGTTATCACCCTCATAATTCCCCTGTTTTGACCATAAGACGTGACAAGTGTGGCATTTCTTTGGCACGCATTTCGCAATGCGTAATACGGTTGTTCGCAACTAGTCATTCACACCCAGACGTCATGTCAGGAGGTATGCGATGTACAGCATCCTTGAAAGCAAGAACCAACTGCTGAAAGCGGAAGCTGTTCGGCTAACCCAGCAACTCGTTCAGATCCCCAGCACAAGTGGTGATGAAAAGGAAGTTGCTGACCTGGTTGCACATCAGATGCAAGCGGTCGGCTTTGATGAAGTACTTCGTGATGAACTTGGGAACGTTGTCGGCATTCTGCGCGGTCGCGAAGATTCGCCCACACTGATGCTCAACGCCCATATGGATACTGCTGAGTTGCCGGAAGGCACGGAGCAGGACCTGCTTGAGCCGGGCTCGATCAATGAAGATCGCCTGTATGGGCCGGGCGCCAGCGACTGTAAATCCGGCATCGCCGCGTGCCTGTATGCGGTGAAGCTGTTGAAGCGTAGCATGCTTCCCTTACGTGGGAACCTGATTTTTGCAGCTACGACGGCAGAAGAATTAGGAGACAGCGTCGGTGTGCGCCACCTGATGAAACACACCCTCCCTGCCGCCGGCCTGTCTCCTGATTTTGTGATACTTGCTGAGCCGACCGACCTGGGGCTGTATTGCGGCCACGATGGCTGGATGCAGGTCGAAGTGCGGGTCGAAGGCACAGACAGCGAGCATGTCCGTGACGCAGCGATGTTTGTCTACAACGGGCTGAGTGCTAAATCGGCTCGTGATAACAGCCGCATCGGTTTCGGCTGCTTTGAAGTGCACCCACCGAAGGTCGAAAAGGATTCGGCTACAGTGCTCATCAATGAACGCCTGCCCATCGCTGTTCAGCCCGAGCAGTTCCTTGAAAACCTGCGACATGAGGTCAAGCAACTGGTAACGGAAGCTGGACACGTGACGGTTAACGTTGGTATTGCCCAGAAGCGATTGCCCCACTTCACCGGCCGTGTGACACCGGTGCATCGCGTGGTCAACGCCTGGAACACAGACCCCAATAGCCAACTGGTCGAGCAATCGCGTCGCGCCCTCGACGCGGCAGGGGCGCCAGCCCCTGTCGACCGTTGGCAATTAGGCATGTTCGGCACCGGTACCGCAGGCGGCGTCTTCGCCAACGAGTTCATGATCCCGACGATCGGTTACGGCCCGGGTGATGAACAAGTGATCCACAGCCCGGGTGAGTACGTGCTGACCGGTAATATCGAAAAGGCGATGTACGGCCTGTCCGCCATCATCCACAGCCTGATCGGCGTGCCTGTGTTCGGCTGGACGTCAGACGAAATCTGAATCAATTCGCATGGTGTGACAGAACTTGGAGTGATGCGGCTGCTTGGCGGCCCCTGGAGGTAGTTTGGCCATGAATGTGTTGTCTTTAAATGCCGGTAGTTCGTCGCTGAAGTACAGCGTCCGGCAGATGCCTGATGAAGTCGTACTTTGCCACGGCGAGGCACGACGCATCGGAGCCCCTACCGCCCAACCGCCCGAGTTCGTCCATCACGCCAACGGGAAAACCACGACCACCACGCTGGATTCGTATGAATACGCCCCCGCGCTCGCCGCGATTCTAGAAGTACTGCAAAGTGATAAGTCCACTCGCCCCGATGTGGTATCGCACCGGATCGTGCACGGCGGGACGCGTTTCAAAGAACCTGAAATCGTTGACGATCAGATCGTCGTCGAACTTGAAGCGATCCAGCACCTGGCTCCGATTCATAACCCCCCTGCTATCACGATGCTGAAGATCTGTCGTGAGCAGTTACCCGATCTGGCGCAGGTCTGTGTGTTTGACACGGCATTTCATGCGTCGATCCCTGAGTACGCCTCCTCCTACGCGCTTCCGCGTGAGTTGACCGAGCAGATGGGTATCCGCAAGTACGGATTCCACGGCATCAGCCATGAGTATGTCGCAACCGAAGCGGCGAGGCTGATTGGTAAGCCGCTCGATCAACTCAACGCGGTAAGCTGCCACCTTGGTTCCGGCGGCGCAAGCCTGTGTGCGATCCGGGACGGGCAATCCGTCGACAACACGATGGGGCTGACCCCGCTGCAAGGCTTGGTCATGAGCACGCGTAGCGGCGACATCGACCCCGGCCTGGTCTTGCGTCTGATCCATCAGGCGGACGGTGACTTCAACAAGACCGAAAAACTACTCAATAAAAACAGCGGCATCCTCGGCATGACACAAGCTTCTGCCGACCTGCGTGACCTGCTCGGTGATGATGCCAAGCAAGATGAGCCGGATCTGGCGCTGCGTGTCTCGACCTGGCGTTTGCGGAAGTATCTCGGCGCGTTCCTGACGGTCGTCGGGAATGCCGACACGATCATCTTCACGGATACGCTTGGCGAAACCGTGCCGGTGGTGCGCGAGATGGCTTGCCGCGAGATGGAATGCTTTGGTGTCAAGCTGGACCTTGAGCGTAATAACAATCCGGGCGAACTGCCTGCCGACATCGCGACAGACGACAGCCCCGTAAGAATCTGGGTCATCCATACGGATGAAGAGCTGGCCCTTGCAAGAATGGCGTGGCGGACCGTTGATTCCGTAGCAGTCTGAGTGAAGAAAGATCGATCCATGAATACAGTAGTTCTCATCCCGGCCGCCAAGACGATCGAATACGCGATGTTCGATGCGGAATTGAGCAAGCCAGTCGTAAGCGGCACGTTGCACGCCCCCGCCGACGACAGTGACTTTGGCAGGATCATCCGCGCAATCGAACAGCAGGACAGCCGCCCGCATTGGGAGCCGCAGGACACCGGTTACGTCGTGTGCGTGCCGTATAGTGCGGACGCTGTGGGCGGCCCGATGATCGCGGATCAGGCATTACTAGAGAAACTTGAATTGCTTATCCCCGCAGCCCCCCTGCACCTGCCTCGCTCGGTCGGACTGATCCGCGCATGCATGCAGGTCGCACAGGATGCGCCTGTAGTCGTGGTTTCGAAGTCGAGCTTCTACAAGCCGCTGCCCGAGCACGAAGTCCATTATGCGATCGACTTCAAGCTGTCGCAGCAACTGCGAGCCCGTCGCTGTGGATTCCACGGCATCTATCACGACTACGCCTGCCGAATGGCATCGGATCAGATCGGCAAAACAGATGGCAAGATCATCTCGATCTGTCTCGAACCACGTCCCGAGCTTGCAGCGACCATCGCGAACAAGCCCGTGATGATCAGCAGCGGCATGACGCCACTCGAAGGGCTGTGCGGTCTGACCGCCTGCGGCGACATCGATCCCGGCATCGTCCTCGAACTGGCACGTACACAAGGCTGGGGCGCCGACCGGATCAACCGCTGCCTTGGCCAGGAAAGCGGCATGCTCGGACTGATCGGCCAACCCGTCACGTGGGAAGCCGTGCTTGATGATGCCAATGAATCGATCAAGGTAGCCCGTGAGATATTCCAATACCAGCTCATGCGTCAATGCGGCGCAGCCGTGGCGGCGATGAGCGGACTCGACGCCATCGTCTTCTGCGGCCGAGGCTCGATCTATACCCGCGATCTGGGCAAATGGCTCGGCGATCAATTGCGTAAAGCAACCCATTGCGAGCCTGCCCTGATCGTTTGCGACAAGCCGTTACACGAGCTTGTCTACATGCAGGCCCAGGACCAACTCTGCCAGACGGTGAGTTGACCAGCGAGGCCTATTAACTTTGCGTGGTACGCACTTAGCCCTCACGTTCGTTACTGGCGTGGGGGTTAAGTCTTTTATTAGGGTGGATGATTGGCCACATTCCCCCGTTTTCCAGTACCTGATGTTCGCAGGCCATTTCGACTACCATTAAGATTGGTTCACGCCCCAACGTAAAATAGCTGCCACCTAAGTGCTGTCGTGTGCAGTGAAGTCAACATTGCTGGGACTGAAGGTACTTCGGAGTAACACATGAATGGTTTCCACATCGACATGAACATGGCCTTATACAAGGCCGACTACCTTAAGGCCTGGCTGACCGAGCTCGCGGCAATGGGCTACAACACGATCGTCTGGGAGTTGGAGGACAGTGTCGTTTGGGAGACCGCCCCGGAGGCGAGCCAGCCTGATGCGTTAAGCAAAGAGGCGTTCCGTGAGGTGCTGAAACATGCGCGTGGGATCGGGCTTGAACACATCCCGCTGCTCCAGACGCTGGGGCATGTCGAATACCTGCTTCAATACGACAAATACAAGCACCTGCGTGCCAATCCGGATAATACCTCGCAGTACAACCCGTTCCACCCGGAGGTCGTCCCGCTTATTCACACCTGGATCGCCGAGTACCTGGACCTGTTTGGGCAAGTGAAGTACTTCCATATCGGCGCCGACGAAGCCCGGGAACTCGACTTCATCCAGCAAAGTGAATGGAATAAGGAAGGCCTGAACGTGTCGCAGATATTCATGCGGCACATCAACGCGGTTTCAGAGCCATTGCTTGAGCGAGGCGTCACGCCGATCATCTGGGCAGACATGGTGCTGCACCACCACGAGGCTATCGATGAACTGTCGCGGGACATCATGCTGTTCGACTGGATGTACGACATCTGGCGAGGCAACGGCAAGGTGTTTATCTGGGGCGACGACCGCGGCTTACGCACACGTGACCAACTCAATGCCGAAACCATGGGCCTCTTCGGCAAGCACATGTTCCCCAACGGCGACGCGCCGGGTGTCGATCCCGAGACGTTCTACTCGGCCGACTTCCTGGCTGACAAGGGATTTGCCACCGTCACCTGCCCCGGATCGAGCAGCTTCGGCGACAACGTATTTGCACCACGTCATGAACTGCACCTGTGGAACGCATGGGACTCGGCCGAGAAAGGCATGCAGACTCCCGGGTTAAGCGGCTCGGTGCTGACAAGCTGGTCCATGCACCTGCATCCCTGGGAATTGCAGCACGCCCAGATCGCCGCCTTCGGCTACCAGTCGCGCAACCCCGGCAAGTCACTGAGCGACTTCCGAGCGTGGTATGTGAATGATGCCTATGGACTGCAGGACGATCGATTCTGGAAAGCCGCCGATGGGCTGGCCGGCCTTTGCCAATTCAGCAGTTCACGCACGCTTGGATACGATAAGGCCTGCCTGCCTGTCAGTATGGACCATATCGAAAATGCCATCGCGAAAATCATCGAGGAAGATAGATTAGACATCGAAATCATGCGGGCGCAGAAGTGCGCCCAGGACTATACGCAAAGCCTTGAACTATTCCGGACGATTCGCCAGGACGCGACGAAAGGCGAAGAGATACTCAGGCTTTGGGAGTTGGCGGCACGTAACCTCATTAACCGCGCCCAGGCAGTCGAGGTGATCCTGCAAAGCCGTACGGATAGCTACGCCCCTGAGGCAGATCGCGACCGAGTTAATGCCATCCTGAAAGACATGCAGGCACTGCACGCCGAATATGAAGATGTCTACGCCGGCATGATCCGCCCGAACCGCCGGGCCCTGATGATCGGCTACATGTTTGACGCGGTCGAAACCGAACTCATGAGGCTGGCGGGCGAGTAGACACACGACAAAAAAAGACCCGCTATGAAAGCGGGTCGAAAAGGCCGCGGTGGGATTGATTCTGAACAATGAAATATGGCAATAGCACTATATAAATAGGCATTAATTGTTATTTTGTACTGCACCGAATCTGGCAGCTATGACCACGATTATTACAGCTCTGGACATTTATTGGGTGCAGTAACTTCGCCATATTACAGGTTGTGTACTGGTACTCTGCCGGGTAGCTGTCGGGTGTTCGTTGGGGTGCTGAGGAGGCCGCAAGAGATATTGTCAAAAGTCGTGGATGCGGTTCTGATCAGGCGGCGTGTGATTTAACTCCGTCGATAAAGGTGATGCCGGCGATCACGTCTTGAATCAGTTCGTGACGGTTGAGTTTCCGCCAGCGTTTGGATGCACTCTCGGCAAGCTTGAACACCATCGTCAGCGTGGCGATACGGCTGCCGCAGCCTTTGGTCTTGCAGGTGCGCAATCGCACCGTGGCGAAGGTCGATTCGATCGGGTTGGTTGTCCGCAGGTGTATCCAGTGCTCGGCGGGGAAGTCGTAGAATGTCAGCAGCACGTCGCGGTCCTTGGCCAGGCAGTGGGTCGCTTTGGGGTACTTGGCCTCGTACGTCTGGATGAAGTGGTCGAACGCCTCGTGGGCCTGCTGCTTCGTCGGGGCCATCCAGATCTGGTGCAGCTTGTCCTTGGCTTCGCTGCGCAAACGCTTCGGCAGTTTGTCCAGCACGTTGCAGGTCTTATGCACCCAGCAGCGTTGCGTGCGCGTCCTGGGATACACCTGCGGCAAAGCTTTCCAGAAGCCCAACGCGCCGTCGCCGGTGGCCAGTTGCGGATCGATCGTCAGGCCGCGTTGCTTGACGTCCAACAGCAACGACTTCCAGGATTGTTCGCTCTCTCGGTAGCCGTCCTGGATGGCGATCAGCTCCTTCCTGCCATCCTCGGTCGCGCCCATTAACACAAGGATACACGTACGATCCTCTTCCAGACGCACGTTGAAGTGGATACCATCCGCCCAGAGGTAGACGTAACGTGTGCCCGACAGGTCGCGTTGGTTCCACCGCCTAAAGTCCTGCTCCCACGCCTGCTTAAGCCGCACCACCGTGGAGGCGCTAAGCCCCGGGCAGTCCGGGCCCAACAACGCCTGCAACGCTTCGGTGAAGTCGTTGGTGCTGATGCCCTTGAGGTACAGCCAGGGGATCAATTCCTCGACGCTCCTGGCCTTGCGCAGGTACGGCGGGAGGATCTTGCTGGTGAATCGTTCGCGTTCTTCCGTGGGCCGGCGGTCGTGCACGCGCGGCTGGGTGACCGCCACGGCCCCGACGCCGGTGACGATCTCACGCGTAGGCAGGTGCCCGTTGCGCACCACCTGACGCCGGCCGCGTTCATCGGTCAGGTGGGCACGGGCGTCGATGTACTCGGCGACCTCGGCCTCGATCGCCTGGGCCAGCAACTCCCGGGCACCACGGCGGATCAGCTCCGTTAGAGGGTCGCCCCCGCCCCCGGATACACCGTCAGCGGGGCGGGACGATGGAAAAGTGAACGGTTCGCGTGTAGTCTGATTCATGGTGGCGTACTCCTCTGCGTAGGGGAACGGGCGTGGTTGAACACACCCAAAGTACGCCGCCTTTTTCATTGCGTCATCCACAACATTCGGTTATAGCTCAGGCCGCAAACCATCTCGGGCACGCACGGGCAAGAGTAATATCTCCGCGCAGGACAGTTCACCTACGCAAGGTGCGCCTCGAAGTCGAGAATATGGTCAAGTTCGGATCGTACATGGTCGCCATGGGTAAGCTCCCACAGACCACCCTGGTGTTACGTAACACTACCGTGTCACCATCCCACAGTTCAAAATCGACTTATATAACTCACAAACTGGTAAGTATAGGCTGATATTCCGCATATCCACACACCAACTTTGACTACGCCGCTCCAACTAACCGGTGAATTACTGCCATAAATCTATACCCCTGCTCATCCATCAAATATAATTGGCATTGTTGTGGCTTGATGGTCAAGTCGCCATACCACAATGTTTACTGATGGTGTAAATGCCGTTAATACCGAGATCCCAAGGAATGAGAATCGCAATGCTGAGAATTACATCATGACAATTACGCAGAGGTTCGATGAGCGACAAGGACCCTATTCCAGGTGGCGCACTGTCTTGTCATTTTGGCAGGCCAAATTCCTATCATGGCAGACAAAGCATTCATCCATGCGGCAAAACGTCGCATGCAGGCCGATTCTTCCGGCACAAGTATTGCTACAACCTATTGTGTCGGTAATCGATGCCGGCTAATTATATGAACCCAAATACCGGTGTGTGCCGGTAGGACCGAAGATAGCAATGAACCCATTTTCTGAAACAATTCGAGGTGCTAATGCCTATATAGATGCTACCCCCACTCCGCGGCGCGATTATTCGTTGGCCACCCTTTTTATAAAGATCATGCTTAAAAAGTTTAGTTTTAAAGATCGATTTAAAGGATGGAAATCGCTCATGCGAGCGACCAACGCAATGATCAAACCATTAACGGAGTGTTTATCATGCCGACAACGGCAGACACCTCAGATTCCTTAAATACACCTAATAACAATACCCATACGATCTCGAACGGCAACGCCGCGGACACCGCAGCGGACGGCTTATCCCTCGCCGACCGCAAACGTGCGGCGGGCTTGGCAAACATGCGCGATATCCTGTTCGAGAAGTACGAGCACATCCACCAGCTCCTGAGCGAGCATCACGCTAACGAAGCAAACGCGAAGTATGAGATCGGCGTCCACGTGGCCGACGTACTGGAAAACGCTAATCCCTACGGTAGTGGGGCAATCGCGAAGTTGGCTGAGGCATTGGGGCCCGACCCGACTGTTCTTCGTGACTATGCCCGTGTAGCTCAAAAGTGGTCACGTGAGCAGTTCAATAGCCTGATGGAACGCAGGGACAAACGCCGGATGCCCGTTAGTTTCTCCCATCTGATTGAGATCTCACGTGTCGCTGATGCCGTCGAGCGACAGAGTTGGATCAATAATGTCTGTGATGAAGGCTGGTCTGTAAGGCAGCTTCGTCATGCGATGGTGGAAGAAGCGAACCAGCCAGTGGTGGATGAGCAGCCCACCGAGCAGGAGGCCGATGACAATGTCGAGACCGACGTCACGGTGCAAACCGATACCCCTGCCACTGTCAACCGATCGATCATGCGGATGCGAAGTGAGATCGGTCTGATTCCCAGCATGTTGCCAGCTTGGCAGGAGCGCGTCTTCGTGCCATTGGGTGACAATCCCGCACAGTTCGGGGCAACAGCGCTGGAAGAGTTGGAGCAAACACGTGGCGCATGTGAGCAAACCCTCCATGCTCTTCAGGGTCTGATACAGCAGATCGATGATGCGCTGCTCGCGGGCCGTGCAGCATTAGTGACGGCCGACCACGCCAAAGTTGAGGACGGGGGTGACACAGATGGCGAATGAGACCAATATCCACTGGACCGATTCCACGGTTAATCCCACCACTGGCTGTGATGGTTGCGAGCTTTGGCCCGCTGATCCTGAAGCTCGCACATGTTACGCCGGTCTGCTGCACGAACGCAAAGGTGCCACCAATATCGGATTCGCCCCACGGTTTGATATTGTTACACCGTTTCCGGGCCGGATGGCTGAGGCGGCGAGATGGTCAAGCCTACGTGGACGTGTCCGCAATGATGGCCCTTGGAAGAACGGTTTGCCCCGGATGATCTTCGTCTCCAATCTGTCCGATGCACTCTCTGCGTCGGTTTCCTTCGAGTATCTTTTCACCGAGATAATTGGTGAGGTTGGCTCAGTCCATGGGCAAAGGCATATCTGGCAATGGTTGACCAAGCGACCTAAACGCATGGCGGAATTTGCTCGATGGCTTGAACGATACGAGGTGCCTTGGCCTCCGAACCTGTGGGCAGGAACCTCGATTACCACAGCGGGGACTATTTCGAGGGTGACCGAGCTGCTGGATGTACCAGCGGCAGTCAGGTTTTTGTCGGTGGAGCCTCAGCTCGAGGATATCGATTTGGATGGGCGACTAGATGGGATTCATTGGATCATCCAGGGCGGTGAATCCGGAGCCAGGGCCCGGCGGTTCGACCTGGAATGGGCGGACCGGATGTTGGGTCAATGCCGCGATGCCGACGTGCCGTACTTCCTGAAGCAGCTAGGCAAGGTGCCATTCGAGAACGATGAACCGTTCCCGATCCGTCACTCGCATGGCAGCGACTGGGACGAATGGCCCGAGCGACTACGTGTGCGAGAGTTTCCCCAGATTGGGCTGTAGAGCTGGGGGACGTCACCCAAGTTCTGATTTGGGCGGATCGCCACAGAGGGCGGTCCATCCCACCTTATTCGAAATGGAGAGCATGGACGTGATTGGAATCCATAAAATGTCGTTGCCTCGTGTCGATAATTTGTCATCAATCGACACGGTTGTAAAGCTTCTCGTTCAGAGGCGAATGGTTCGCCGAGTTAAACAGTCAAAATGGAAAGGAGCTCAGAACACGAACATAGCCGACAGCCCCGATAGATCACTTAAGCATTGCAGTCCCGCTTGGGACACTTTTAAAAGCCTCGTCTTACATCCGCCGTTCTGGTGGACCCTCCTCTTAAAGTTCTTATTAAAGCTTGTGACTCGATACACCGCTAGGCACCGTGCCATAGCGACGGTAGCCGCTACCCTCGAAGTCATGGGTGAGTGTGCTGTAATTCGATACGGCTTCATGATGCCCGAGGAGGGCACAAATTATGTATGAGAACGAAATGGACGCGGATATGGACCCGCGGCTGCAGACCGCTTTAGAACAGATGATGGCCGGTCCCGCATTCAGCCAGGTCTGGTTGATGATGATCCCCCACGTGGTGCAGGTCGTGAAAGGCGACAATCCCGCCGACTTGGTCAAGAACATTGAGCAGGTTGCTACCGCGCTGGCGGAACACTACATGGAACTGGCGGCCAAGGAACGCGAGGAGGCGGAGCGAAAGGCCGCGGAGTCGGCGCCGAGTCCGTTCAAGTTTAGCGGCTTCGATATGTGAGATCAGTGAATAATGACGACGGGCTGTCGTGATGGTGGCCCGTCCATTTGTTTATCCGGGGCCGATGCCAGCGGTATGGCAATATGGCAGCCTTTTGGGTCTTGCCTGACAGATGAGCAGACATAGAACCGACGAAGCGTCGCTCGCGGCAAAATCGTTGGCACATGGTTTGCCACAAGAGACGTACATATTGGTGATGGCTCTTTGAAAATTAAACAAAACTCCGAGTAAGCCTGATGTAGGGCAGACTCATCCTTTTAAAGACGGTTTAGAATCCGGTGTACGGGCACTTAGGCCCGGATACGAAATGCTCCCGCGTCAGAAATAGCGGCGCGAATACCCCGGTAACAAGCCGGAGGAGCCTGGAAATGAAAAATGATGGCTATACAACGGAAGAATACTTGAAAGCCTGCAAACCTTATTTTGAGCATTGGGAGGATATCATCCGCAAGGACTTGCAGGGGCCGTGCAACGGTGTTGAACAAGTTACGATCCTAATCATGGGCAAAGTTGGACACGAAACTTTCGCGGGGATGCATGGCCGACAGGTCAGGATAGTGGTTGCTGGTGAACGCAAGCCAGTGCTGGAAGCAGTGAGCGCCGTTGCCTCTAGCAATGGATATAACACCTTCATCATTGACCAACTGGCAAAGAATCTGCTTGCTGCAGTAGATGTGCTTCGTGAAATTGGCGGCGATGAGGCAGTAGAGAAATGTTACGCGAAAGTCAAGGAGGTTGACGAGGCTATCGCACGATCCCGCGAAGAAGACGCCAGCAGAAACTAGCCCTAAATAACATAAAACCCCGGCTACGGTCGGGGTTTTTCTTTGCGCCCACCGAGCCCGCAGCTTCGCCCCTGCCGGCATATTACAAACAGCCCACCTCTGAGGCCAGTTTCCACACTAACCACACAGGGCCCAGCACAGCAATTATGATGGGCATCGGTTGACATATTTGAGCTGCAACCCAATTCGTCCCAGATCTGCCATATATTGCATAACCTCTTGTGCCATCACGCAGCCCGTGGTACAAAATAACTGGTTCCGCGGCACACTATCTGATCTGAATCTGGGAGAGGAGAAAGATGAACCATTGTTATCGCACATTGATACGCGCGCTATCCGCCACATTCTTACTATCCGTGTGCGCAAGCACGGGATGGTCAGCCCCTAAACCGAGTTTCACAGGGCTTGGCAGCGGTACCTTTGCTTATGAAGTAACAGGCCCAGACATTACCGTTGTGGGCCGGCTCAACAACAACGCGGCGATCTGGCGACAAGGCACCGGCTGGACTGACCTGAGTTTCAGGGGCTTTGCATATGGCATTTCCAAGGATGGACAATACGTGACAGGCTGGACCGGATCGTCAAGCAGTAACATCGGTGAAAATCAAGCATATCGATGGTCGGAATCCGGTGGTCTTGAACTGTTACCGTTAGATATTGCAGAGAACAGCGGCAACCAAGGCTTAGCCATATCAGCAGATGGTCAGACTGTCGTTGGTGCCGAAGGCAACACCAGTACCAACCGTCGGGCTTTTCGATGGTCGGCGACGGAAGGAACTGTGGGGATGAGTTCGATAACCGGTATGCCGCCTAACTCACAGGGCCGCGGCGTATCTGGCGATGGCACAAGGATTATTGGTCGCGATGATAATAGTGAGGGTTGGTTGTGGGATAGCACAACTAAACAGATCACCAACCTCACCACTACCCCAGGAGGACTTGCTACGGGTTTTAGTCCTTGGGCCATATCTGCCGACGGTACTACCGTAGTCGGCAATAGCCAGGTATCCAGTGTGTGGGGTTCGTCATACTGGACTGAACAGACGGGTGTGATACAGATCAGAGCGCATGATGGGAATGGCACTACTGAAGCACGGGATGTATCCGCCGACGGCTCATTAATCACCGGCTATTACTATGACGGAACTGCTGGCGGCACGGCATATCTTTGGGACTCTTCAAATGGGGTGCGTGAATTAAAGAGTGTGTTAGAGAATGACTACGACCTTGATTTAACGGGCTGGCAATTACGTTGGGCCTATATATCTGACGATGGCACTACACTTGCCGGCGCAGGTTTCAATCCTGATGGGCAAGATGAAGCGTGGGTAGCTGTGATTCCAGAACCTGCAAGTGGTGCACTGTTCGTTATAGCCATCGCGATAGCCTCTAGGCGGCCCAAGATGTAGTTATACTCTAAGCAAGCCCACTGGTATTAGAGGAAGAACAAACATGAACGAAATCATCTGCCCACACTGCAAGAAAGCATTCAAAGTGGATGAGGCTGGGTATGCCGACATTTTGAAGCAGGTACGTGACCACGAGTTTGAGCAGCAGTTACATGACAGGCTCGAATTGGCGGAAAAGGATAAACAAAATGCCGTTGAGATCGCCACGAATAAAGTCAGCAGCGAGATGCAGAAGATCACTTCGGCCAAAGACGCCGAGATTCAAGAGCTGAAGGCAAAGATAGACGCCGGCGATGTGGCTAAGCAACTTGCCGTAACCGAAGCCCTAAAAGCCGTGGAAATTGAACGCGATTCACTCGCCAACGAGCTGGAGCAGACCAAACAAAATAACGAAGCAGCATCAAAACTTGCCGAAGTCAATCGAACAAAAGAGCTGCAAGAGACTGCCGCAACAAAAGACGCTGAAATTCAGAAACTCAAGTCCCAACTCGAAGCCAGTGACGCAGCTCAAAAACTGGCGATTAATCAGGCTGTCAGCGCTGTGGAGAAGGAACGCGACAAACTGAAAGGCAACCTTGAGAAGGCTGAACTGGAAAAGCAGCTCGGTGAGCAATCGCTCAAAGAGAAGTACGAGACGCAGATCAAAGACCGTGACGATGCAATTGAACGCCTCCGGGATATGAAAGCTCGCTTATCGACAAAGATGGTTGGGGAAACTCTGGAGCAGCATTGCGAAACGGAGTTCAACCGGATTCGTGCAACTGCTTTCCCGCATGCTTATTTCGAGAAGGACAACGACACCTCCTCGGGGAGTAAGGGAGACTACATTTTTCGAGATTCGAATGAAGGCGGCACCGAGATCATCTCCATCATGTTCGAGATGAAGAATGAAAGCGACACCACCGCAACCAAGAAGAAGAACGAGGACTTCTTTAAGGAACTGGACAAGGATCGAAACGAGAAAGGCTGCGAGTACGCGGTGCTGGTGTCCCTGCTGGAACCCGACAGCGAGTTCTACAACTCCGGGATCGTCGACGTGTTTCACCGCTACCCCAAGATGTACGTCGTCCGGCCTCAGTTCTTCATCCCGATTATTACGTTGCTGCGCAACGCCGCAATGAAATCACTTGAGTACAAGGCAGAGCTGGCGCTCGTCAAAGCCCAGAACATAGACATCACAAACTTTGAATCTGACCTTGAGAATTTCAAGACTGGGTTCGCAAGGAACTACGAACTGGCTTCCCGCAAGTTCCAAACGGCCATCGACGAAATCGACAAGTCGATCGACCATCTGCAGAAGACCAAAGATGCACTGCTGGGAACGGACCGCAACCTCCGACTTGCCAACAACAAAGCACAAGATGTAACGATCAAAAAATTGACTCGCAAGAATCCGACGATGGCCGCCAAGTTCGCAGAGCTGGGTGACCAACCCGAACAAAGCGTCTCCGATACCAACTGAGGAGGCCGCGAACACCACGAGTACTAGCGATATTGTGCTCACGTGTTCCAAATTAATGGAAGTCGATGGATTCGTTCTGGATGCGCTATAGCATACACAGTTGCTACTCTTGTGACGTCTTATTTTGAGTGTCTATTGCGAATCTGCGGTGTTGGGCAAGAATATTGATGTGACTCTGCCGCGAGGACAAAGATTGCCGTCTCTAACCCGCAACATCAAACAGCCGCCGATTGTCAGGGCCCCCCATGTCATAGCAAAGATCAGGCCCATTGATACCGCCCTCCAGGAGCGATATCCCCGTAACACGTAGCTTGTCCGCATGACTCAGTGGCGCAAACTTTCGCAATACCATCAGATATAATTCCTTGTCGCACGTGGACATTATGACTTGCTTCCTCGTACCGAGGCCACCTAGTGCAACGATCCGCAGGGTGTCAAGGAATGCAACGGCATCTAGATCGTCAAGATGCTGAACTGGATCGTCCAGAAGTATCGTCTGAAGTCGCGATGCTTGCTGATTAGTGCTAATTGCCAAGAATACCGATAACGCGAGGACATTCGCCTGCGCACTGCTAAGGAAATAACGCGGTTCTCCCGCGCTAGAAGAGGAACTACGATAAACCAAGCCTAGCCTGATACCCCCGTCACTCGGTATACGATCCATCCTTATCTTATCGAAGTGGTACGGGGCCGGTATCATAGATTTGAAAAGCCTGTTGATTGTGGGGGCATGGGTGTAGATGCGATCGTCCACAACACCATTCACCGATCGTGATAGTAACTTCACCCATTCAACGGCTGTAGCCTCGGCTTTCTGAAGTTGTAGCAATTCGTGATTGTTTTCCGCAATCTCGCGCTCTAATGAGGCCACACGCTGTCGGATACCTTGGGTTTCGTTATCAAGGTGTTCACGGTCAGCGATCTGCTTTGCAAGTTCAACAATGTGTAAAGCAGAGTAAATCTTCTCTGTCTTACGGTCAAGCAAGGCTCTTTGCTTGTCAACCTCATCGATGCAAGCATCCGCCGGCAGGCCGATTCCTTTGCATGCTGTACGGTAATTCTCAATATCACGAGCGAGTTCTTGGCGATCTACTTCCAATCGCTTTTTCTGCTGTTGTTGGTTCTGTAGATCGTTCATGCAGTCGTTACAGCCCGATAGCATCATTTCTTGTTGTTGTACCAATGCACTGTATTCGGTTGCGATCTTATCAATTTGAGCACCGGCTTCTGCTATGGCCGTTATTAGGTCTTCGCCAGCAAGGCCCATATCCACGGGAGCGAAGCCAATAGTGCTTAGCTGTTCCTCGAAACGGACGATCTTTGCCCGTGTCTTTGAAAGACGAGACGCAAGGTCATCAACGATATCCGTTGATGTGTTGAGCTGTTCTGTGTAATCCTTCTTTTTATCGGTGAGAACACGGATCATTTCGGTGAGCGACGTGCAGGTGTCGCGATGTGTAGAGACTTTGGTATCTGCTTCATGGATCGCGTTACGTAGTTGCACATGATTTGGTTCAATATTTAACGAAGCGATTTGCTGCTCAAACGCTCGGTATAGCTCGTGTAATTGCGCTTGGCGGCTCCGTTTTGCGTCTAGATCCGCACGTAGTTGATCACGCGCTGTCTTTCGTTCGTTGCAGGTCAACTCAGCATGTTTGAGTTTGTCGGTTGACTCCTGAAGGAGACGTGTACTTGCGGTGATCTCCGGGTGGATTCGAGTAAGTTGTGCCCGCATGGCCATTTGAAGTGAGTCGGGGACACCATGGTCGTGACCACATAAGGGACATTCTGCTCCTTCAACGTGGTCAGAGATTCTAGTGATGAGAGAACCCAGTTCGTCTGCCAAGGACTTGCGAGATGCTAGCTCGTACTCTCGATTTCGCACTTCTTCCTGTATGTCCGCAATGCGTGTTTCCAATTCCGTTATAAGGTCACTGATGTTAGTAAGTTCAGTGGCTAATTCAGCACATCTCACTTTGAGAGTTCTGTCTTCGGCAACGGCGGTTTCGTAGTCATCCATACCCAATAGGAGTTTATTGAGCTGTGATTGCCGGGATTCGGCTGCGGATTGTAGGTCGCGGGATTCGGAGATGGATGCTTGCAGGCCAACCAATTCCTGCTGAATCTCGGTCTGCGTCATTCGTGCTGATTCAACAGCCTTTTGAGTCTCAGCCTGCTGAAAGAGAAGCTCCTCGGCGTCTGTGCGCATCTGTTTAATCTGTTCTCGGATGCTAAACATCTGCTCGAGCTTATACTTGCGGTCGCGTAAGGCCTTGAGCCTTGTGGAAATCTGTCGGACAGTCTCGTCTTTTTCGGCCAAAGTATCCTGAGCCTGCTTGAGCACCTGTCTGCGCGTTTCTTCTTCTTTTGTGGCTAATTCCACATCTCTATTAACCGCTATCCATCGGACCAGTCGTTGCGCGTGTTCCTCGGCACGCGTGTCAATAACAGCCAGATCTTCGCGCTGTTTGCGGACATGTTCCAAACGTGAGTTGCACATGCCGATGAGTACACCAACTATCTGCAAATCACAGACTATCTCTTCGTGCGATATACCGTCAGGTAAATCAATGCCAGCTTCACGAAAAGCAGTCAGAACTTGTGATGTATCTACCTGATCATCACCAATCTGCTCGCGAAGTGACTGCATCCGACCTTCAAGTTCACCGAGTTCTCGACGGAGATCATCAAGCTGGGGTTTCTTGGAGTTGACCTGCTGTTGAACCGATCTTTGCCTTTTGCTCGCTTCATCAAGAACAGCCCGCGCTTTCTTGAGCCGTCGTTGTAAGAGTGCACTGCCCCCTAGCGCAGAAAGAATACGCGTACGATTTTCCGGCTCGGTTTCTATGAAGCCTCTTATTTCATCCTGTGTCAGCAATAATGACGCCCGGAGCAGGTCCACCGCAAAAGACTTTGTGCGTCGTTGGTCGCTGTAGTCTGGATTTAGAAGTCTCTGGAAAAGAAACTCACTTACGTTCGGGTCACCATAGCTGGAGGAAAATGAGCTATGGGCTGGATCGCCACGAGTACCCACATACTTAATCCATATGTTTTCTGATTGATCAGACATCGACAGCTTGATTATTGGATTATCGGAACCGGACACTCGCGACCACGGATCGGTATTATCGCTGTATCCGTCCAAATGATCGACTTGACCGGTTAGCGCCAGTTCAATTGCGTCGAAGATGGTCGTCTTGCCCACACCATTTCGACCGTGGATGGCCGTCACATCTGCTGACAGATCTACTTGCTGATCAGCAAAACAGCGGAAGTCTCGCAGGTTTAGTGACTCAATCCGCATGGTTTAGCCCTTCGTTCTCGGTATACCCTTCCCGTAATAGTTCGTCCAAAATGGCCACCGCACTTCTACGAGATAGGTCATCCAGGAGAGACGATGGAAGTTGGATATAGCCGGACTCTCCTTCGATATCGCGATACCCTGGAGCTTGCTTTGGTTTCATATCTCCTAGGAAAGGGAGTTCTGCTAATACTTCTCGTATATCCCGACCGGCCAATTCGACGCACATCTTGTGGCACACATGTTCATCATTAATTGCACTTCCTAGGTTCTCGGAAAGCTCTGTGCTAACATTATCCACTATGAATACCAAGTAGGCATCCATTATGTCGTTCGGATCAATTGTGTTTCTAAGGTATCCAATGAGTGCTTGTTGTTCGTGCCAACGTGCAAGATCATTACCCTCGGCATGAAGATATGAGAATCCGGCAACGGCAAAGTCACAACAATAGCACGCCATTAGGCCAGCGTCAGTCAAAGCGGCTTTTTCGCCGATTTCACTCCAAGAAGCGGCAAGCATGGCTGTTTGCAGTTGTACGACAATCTCGTCCATCAGTAACCCTGCACGCGCTCGTGTTGTTTGCGGATTAATGAGCCCATTACGTCTTTATAGTTGCGCAAGCTGGAAGCTTGGTCTAGGCAATCATGGATTTCACCATGATATAGAAGCATAAACCCCCTCGAGGTACCAATTCTCGTAGTTCTCCCGCCCTGGCGTAAATGCGGAGGAAGATTTGGGCGATTGGCTGAAGTAGTGTTTCCTTGATGCCGAAGAACGTCTGCTAATTGATCCTGATCCGTTTGTCCGTCGGCGTTAATGGCTATGATACAATACTGCTTTGTCCGTACAGTCACATCGGGTAACCACTTCCTGACTGCTTGAATGAGTTCGTAAGGTCGCTTCTTGCCACCTCCCCACAGAAAGATGCAAGCAGGTGCTGGGTCTTTAGTCAAATGACAATGGAATCGGCGGTCTACTGAAGGTGTTATTTCAGTAGCGTTCACTGAAAGTGCCATTAACGTGTATATCTGCAATAGTCTCTGTGCACCTTCGCCTGTAGACGTATTACATAAACGGAGTTCCGGCTGCTTCCCGGGATAATCTTGCGAGTCATGCCAGGCGCAGAAGTACGCCATGATCCATTCATGAGCAAGATTCGTATGTTGATGCACGTGTTCGACCCAAGAAGAACGACAAGTGGCATACACTTGAGAACATAACCCAACATCTGATTTCCATCCAGATCTGCCATTAGCTATTTTCTTAATTGAAAGTTGCTCCCAAGTCTGACCTGTGATCCATTGCTGTGACAACCACACGGATGCTGCACTGAGCGGCGTTGGTTCACCCAGTGTCATGCCAGACGTGTCTTGGGAAATCGAGGCACAGCACACATCCTGCATGAAGGGCCGCTCCTGTCCCGTACCGGGTTCAGAATCGACCATCTCCACCGGCCTATAAGTAAAAAGGTAGATTCCAGAGCCGGGTTCTCGCACAATGGCAGCAATATGATTGGGATACTCCCTAAGCCAGAATGTATTCGGAGCGGTCTGATGGTTTCGTGTTAGCCGCCATTTGCACCTGGGGAAGAGCCACCGGGAATCACCGAAGTTTTTTGGCTTCAGGTGTCCATGCTCCTTTGCCGCATTATTAACGCACACAATGCAGCTGCGATCTGTGGACAGATGTTTGGGGCGCGGCCGAAAGAAATCATCAAATGTACTGGTGAACTGGTCTGCTTCCTGATCGTGATTACACTGCAACAAGAAGACAAGATCGACAGATGTGCCAGAGGCGGCTTCGGCTAGATGGAGCCGTAGATCATCCACGTGCTGTGTCGAGCAGAAATCGCTACATATTTGTACAGCAAAATCAATGTGCTCGCCGGGTAGTCTCGATGAAGACTGAAACATGAGTACGTGCTTACCTTTATGGACATGCGGCTCTTCATCGGGCGCAGGCCAGAGTTTCGACTGAAAGTAGAGGTCAGGACTGCTACCCTTGGCCCGTATCCAGATACAAGCACCATTCATTCGCTGAGTAGCTCTGCTCGTATCGTGGCATTCCTCTCGAGGAGTGCTGTCGTGGCATTCGCTGAGGAGGTTTTCATATTCTGTCCAAGATAGATGTTCAAGGCCAGCCACGATGACCATCGGATTTGGTATGCTCGCCATCAACTTTATGATCTTGGACATGCAGGATTGCGGAAGTGATATCTCGGGGAAGGCGATGAACACTGGGCGATCGTCGTTACCCTGGATCCACTTGGACAATGCGGAAGCAAACTGTTCGAGAAAACTGGACTTCGCGGCGGCTATCGAATCCTCGATATGCTCGAAATTATGTGGCAGTGGCGTATGCCACTGTACTAGGAAGAAATCAACAGCACTTTCGGCATCCAGTTCAATACCTGTGCTGACAACCTGTACATTTGGCATGTGCGCAGCCCCAAGAACAATCAAGACTCGTTAATCTGCAAGATCACTCCACCAACGTACATTTACGTCCACGGCTTGAACCTTAGTCACAATGGCTATTATTCTACCCCTAAAGTGCTATTGTGGCCAACAATATTTGATTTGACAATTTTCCATACCTGAAGTGTGATGTTTGAGGGCTATGAATGGGAGTAACAAACGAAGCAGCGTAGTACCCCCCGGTCACCTTGAGAATGATTACTATTCTGGGGTCTTTGTGTGCCACTCAGGTATTAACGTTGCCTTATAAACCCCTTGTCCAATAGACATCGGATCGCCGGTAGTTATAGACATCCCAACTCGCACAGTAATATCAACCTCTTGCGTGTTGTAGCCTTCACTGTAGAAAGCTTCTACATCCCAATAATCGGGCCAGCCATCCTCATTTGGCGTCCACCAAAAATCTGTATCCCTCATCATATCGCTACCAACACTTAGAACGGATGTATTGCCTATAAATGCCCCCCCCCCCCCACAGCCTGTACCTGCACGGTGATACTGATCTTATCACCTTCTTTTGTACCCCTGAGCAATGACGAAGTTATTGTTGGTTGGATACGTGGTTGCGGAGCATAATTGCTCGCTGGCAATGAACATCCCGCTGTTATCAGCATACAAGCGTTTAACAATGGCCACATTATGTGCTTCATACATCTACTTTCATCCGCTTTTTGGTCACAGCCGGGCTATTGCCTTTAATTAACCACCCTCATTGTCAACAAACAACACTATCCCACGTAAGCCTATATCCACTGCTTCTCTCGACGTTGTTTCCTGGCCATCATAATACACGTTGAGTTGCGGTCTCATTTCCTCCGGCAACATGCAAACGACATATGGCGGTAAATGATGTGACGAAATACTGTGGGCATGGCCGCCGTGTGGGCTGATATAACGCCTGTATTGCTCACCCACCTGAGATGCACCTGTTATACCTGACGGGCCCGGACAGCATGCCAAGGCATGTAAAGGTACCGATTTCGATCGTATGGCAGCGAAGTGATCTCTCGGTTTATATGCTCTAATAATTGCACGAACAGTTCGTGCATCGACGAGACAACCCCCTGGTAATTCGCGGTTCTGTGGATCACACCATTGCCAGATAAGGTCATACTGGCGGAATAGGATACGAAGATAATTTAGCGCAACGTATGAGTTTAGTCGCTTGGGTTAAGGCTTCAGGTCGGTCTTCAATTGCCCGATATTTGGGTTCGCCATTTGGCTTCAACGAGCGCTTCTTGGCCTGAACACGCATTCCCCATGCTCCAGCGGGTGAGATAAACCACCACTCCCAGTCAGCGCCGACTACTGATTCGACAATATGTGGGAATTTCTTTATGAAGAGTGTTCCCGGTTTAGCCATCCACTTCATCCTTAACAGGATGTAATCGGTTAGCGACTCTTCACCGATCGTTTCATTTTCGCAATGCGCACGACGGACATCACGCCATGCTTTTCGGCTTGCCGATTTCAAGACAGGACACAGATCATAGGTATGACGTTTAGACATATGGGGAGTTTCCCTACTTGCAACACTGGATATTGAATTCCACCATAAACAATATGTCGGATTTTTCCTACATATGTCGGATTCTCAAAACACTGAACCGACATAGAATTTACGCGCTCATGAGCTAGAAATGAGGTTTTTATTTCAATATGTCGGATATGTAGGTTTGTTGAGGTATAGACACGCGTATGTATTTGTATGTATCTGCTTCTTCTCTCTCAGTGATACACACACTTATACACCTCTCTACACCTGGTAAACCCGACATATCCGACATATTTACCCTATCCACTTGTATATCAATCACTTAGCCGTGTCGGTTGGCTGTTTTTCTAACCGACATATGTCGGAAGAATCCGACATATCCTCAAACCGCTTATCCATAAGGCAAGATACGACCGGCAACACCGTTCGCAGTTGCCAACTGACGGGCTCCTTCTTCGTCAAGGTCGAGAATCTCCGTTTTCATATGAAGCACATTTGGATACCTGCCATTGATCCGGACCCGCACTTTATGGGTATTGCGGTTCTTAACATCAATGTCCGATCGAACTAGTTTACCGGCTTCATACAGCCGTTTCGACATCGTCTTTGCTGTCAGGCCGATGCCTTCGTTATCCAGGGCAACCTGGTTTATCACCTTCATTGAGGCTTCCAGGTTGATATAGAGTTCATCGTTGATCAGCCAGCCGACACAGACACCTTTGGAGCGGAACGTTCCATTGCTCCATTCCCAGCCTAGCGCCTGTTCGTTGGTTGGCCTGCCGTTGTTCTCACCACCAATATAGGCATGCCCACTGCTAATCGCCGATGGCAGAAGTTCACAGAAACGGTTGGCTGGATTAAACTCCAACTGCTCCTCCAATTGTTGTTCGCCAAGCCCCGTCAAAGCATCCAAACAGCGTTTCCTTAACTGCTCGGCCTTGTCCTGATTCAGAGCTTGGATATCAACCGCGTACCGGATAAACAAATCAAAGCCGGCCAGCATCTTTGCCATAATATCCGGTGTCCGCTTATGCCCATCGCTGGTTAGTTGTTTTCTTAACTTATGCTGATCACGTTCCAGCTGTTCCTGCACCAAATCATACTGGCCGGCAACCCATCTCAGGAAACCACCCATCGCCTGGGCATATTTACCCGTTTTGGCAGCATCCTGGCACAGTGTTAATTTGTCGTCGGGAATCGCATCTTTCTCGACATGGACAATTAAACAGCGTGCCCTTATAGATTCACCACGGGGCAGATCTTCACCGGTACTCAGAGCCATCGCTCTGGGCGCCTTGGCCGCCTTCAGGGAGCCGTCACGGTTACACCGGTCTCTACCCTGCCCATTAGCGAAAGCGCGTAGAACGCGATCTGCGTCCTTGTGGAGGGCATCTATTTGGCCCCTGCTCCCGGTGGGTTTAAAGTCGTCAATTACAAACAGCGAGTCTTTAGCCAGAAAGCCTTGAGCTTCGATTGCATTGGCGGTACTGCTCCAGGATCCAGGCAGAAACTGATCGATCATCTCAGCACCGTAATGCTGCTGACACAGTGCCGCCAACTGGGTCTTATATACCCCTGTGGCGCCCACCAGATACACACTGGCACCGACATTACCTAGCGCCGCACGGTAGCAACATGCAACCAGGGGAAAGGTAATATGGTCCGGCCCTAGTTCAAGCATCCCCAGGCTCGCTCGGACCGCTTCACGCTCCGCATTCTGATCTTTGGGCAGTTCCAATCGGTAGCGATCCAAAGTACCCGGTAACTCAACCCCGATCTCATCAACCTTACCTTCGGCACCGATCGCACCATCGGCATGCAAATAGACCCAGCGATCGCCTATCAACCGCCAGCCGGTATGGGTATAGATGGTTTCGTCGACACAGTTATCGATACCTAGTGTTTGTATAGCCTCGCGAACCTTATCTTTGATACCGTAGCCGGCTTTTAAGACTGCTTTTGCACCAAGCTGCTCGGCAATCCAACCCATTTCCGAATACTTACTGGCTGGCACCTGAATCACACGGCTTTTACCGTCAACAACAGCGGTCACTTCGTAACGACACTGCGTTTCAGCACCGTCATCCAGCATCTGATTTTTGCTGATACGAGCAGTGAAGTTGGTCAGCATTTGATCCGGCTTATCATCACCTGCAACAAACCAAATTCCGCCATCCCGCACAAAGTAATTCTGTCCAGGCTGAATACTGCCTAGCTGTATGGGCGAAGTGATCTTCCCACGGTGGGCACAAGTCTCACATCCCGCGAACCCTAATGTCTCATAGATATACTCACAGGTATGTGGCATGTTGCTTTCGACCGCCTTCTCATACTTGCGCCGCGTTTCATCGGGGTTATAATTAGGGTATGGAGACGACCATTCATGAGCTAACCGTTCACCATCCTGGCACAAGCTCAGATTGCTCATCATCGCAAACCAATATGGCTCTGATAGAGTTTCGGCGTTTTCATGACAGTGGCGAATGAAGGCACACTGATCTTCGATAGGCTGAATAACAGGTAGCGGCACCCCCCGCTCTAATACTTGACCGCTGGCAGCACCCCCTACTGCCGGCGGTTTTTTCTTTGGCACCTCCGCTGCAACTTTTTCCAGCAACTCCGTGGGTACCAATTCCGGAGATATATCCGGATTCTCCAGACGTGCGCGGCGTTGCGGCCTCTCAGGGGTACTCATACCCTTCTTGGTTAGCGTGCCGGCCACCTTGGTGATACGACTTGCATTGCAGACCGTAGTATCAACCTTCACCAGATCAGTTTTAAACCGATGATTTAGCGCCTTCAACACTCGTGCTACAAGGTCACTTCCCGGATCTAGGTCAATATTAAATAAAAGATGTCCCCCATTGCCGCTCATTAACTTCACCGGCTCGGGAAAGCCATTCTCGGCAAGATATGCTTCGACCTGATCTCGTACTGCCAGTGCCGCATCCAGCTCTCCCTGGGTGGCATTTGTACCCGCATTTCGCTCTGGGTCACAGTCGATCAGCAGCCAGCGCCGCCGGACAATTTCTTCATCTTTCGCACCACTACCACTGATATTCTCAACGACGGGATTCAACGTGATATAGACACCCGTGGCGTCCTTTATCTGGCCTATATAGGCGCCTGCTTCTTTGGGATCCTCAAATACTTTCGGGTAGGCATACTTGTCTCTGATATACCGTACCTCAAATCTCTCACCATCCGGATGCATCATTCGGATAAACTGTTCAACTTCTTCCAGATTGTGTCCATTACTGTTTATTTCATCATAGGGTTGATTCTCCATTTGTACTTCCTTCATTTATCACCGGCATCGCCATTGGATACCACATCCTGACGGGTATCTCTGGCTGACGCCGTAAACGATCTATCGTTTGTTTGGGTATTCTTAAGCGTTTCATAATTCTTATTCCTGATGGGTTTGATCCATTACTTACCTGCTGAATGCCACAGCTCTTGCTTTACCCCCTTTTCCAGCAGTCCTCGCAGCACCTCCGACATGCTTACCATGCGACCCTCTTCTAAGGTTTGGAGTCCGCATAGCTGAATCAGCTGCTGATGCATCTCATTGCCGACATGTACTCTTAGTTTTACGGGGTAATTGTTCTCGGTATTCCTTGGCATACTGTTCTCCTTCTGTTGGATGCCTTATCTCCAGGCGCGCAGCAACACTTCGCTGGGCGCCATTTATTTGATTGTTCAGTTTGGCCCGTCTCCGCTGTCAAGAGGTGGCAGCTCGGGATTCAAGATTAAATCATCATAACAAGACCCTGATGCCCTGTCAATCCCGCGTGACCATATCTATCTAATTCATTATATCTAATTCCGTTTCAGATATGAGCGCGGAGTGATACAGTATGACGAAATCATTTATAAATTATTTTATCTATCTCGGTTTTGAAATGTTGGTGCGCCGTCTTATTGATTCCCCAACGCAAATAAGGAGGCGCAGGCTAATGCTACTATTATTGTAGCCCATACCTAATGGGACGTCGCACGCCGGTCAATTCTTGCGCCCCTGCAAGAATTCATTAACAGGGCATAGATCACATACTTATAGTTAAAATAGCTGATATCTAAGAAAATGTTATGAACTTCTATAACTTATTAACATCTGTAATTCATATCTGATATAATCAAGATATTGAAACTCAGTAAGCCGCCTTCCGCGCCGAGTTCCATACCAAATAATCAAGCGCAGCGTGACAGGTCCTTCAAAGCCGGGCCGGTACCTTGATGCGCACACAATGCCCGGCAATAAAGGAATCTACATATGTTGACTAATGAACTTGTACCCTGCTACGCCAATACACTATTTTTGCGTGGAGAAGACTACCCTGCTTCGGACGGCCCATTGGTTCGTATGCAGATACTGACTCAGATCTATGACCTCATCGCAGATCTGAAAAACCCAGAGTTGATCCCCTATCTTGGCGCCTTAACACTTCATTCTTTGGAACAATACAGCGTCACCAAAAACCACTGGGATGAACCCAATGCAATGATATGCCGCGTTATACCCGGACACACCGCTGAAAATCATTCCATGGTCCACGAGATATTTAACGCATGGCGTGAATGTTGTCCGCGTGGCTATGTGCTATTACCCAAACAGCTACATTCGGCTGCGATCAAGGTGCAGACACAAAGCTGGGAATCTGAAATCGAGAATTTCGCCAGAACACCATTTACACAGAAACACATCGAGGTAGCCGCCCTTTAATGCGGCTACTTCTTACCCATATACAGGAAATAACAATGCCAAGACCAAGAACAATCAAAAAGCCAAGACGGTTCCTGGTAACTGTTGAAAACGAGACACACCAGGCTCTAATTCGCCTCACGGCGATCAGAAGCCTAAAAGAACATCGTACCATCACCCTGTCCGAGTATGTGCGTGATCTTCTTGATCGTGAAGCTGGCTACAACGCTGCCGCAGATACCGATGATTCAGATGCCAACCAGACATCTACAGAGGAGTTCTCCCATGAAGGATAATGAACTCTATCTCTATGGTGCCGTCCATGATGTGCTGAAGCCCATTATCGAGATGGTGGAGTCCGGCAATTCCGATATCGAATCTTACGAAACTGACATCGGGTATGAACTGGCCGATGCTTACCAAGATGCACTGGATATGGCCGGTATTACCAGCAGCAGTTTCCTGACTGCAGTGGCCTATGAGTTTGTAATATCGCTGGCGGTTAATGCGGCCTTCGGAGAGCTAGGTAACCTGGAGGATTTGTGGGTCGACCCTCAAGATACTCTGGAAATGCTAGCCGAAGAGCTGCTGCACAGCTTACGCAAGGATTTAGAGCGGAATCGACCGCAAGCTGCCGCCTAGACCTCATTTTATAAGCATCAAAACCCTGTTCAATCACATATATGAAAGTATAACCATGCCGAGTAAAAGAATCCCTGATGACCAGATAAGAATATGTACCACGGTTGATCGTGGTACCCATAAGACACTTCGCATGTTAGCCGGCAGACGGACCATCATCGAGGGCCACAATGTATCCCTGGCTGAATATGTCCGACGACTGCTGCGAAATGCACCTATTTATGATAAAAGTGCTTTGGATGATACCGAGCTGAATAATCGACTTTCCGCATTGGCTACCACCCAAACGCAATAAGAAATAGGACTCTCCCTGAGCGCCCGTAGAAGCCCGTGACAATTCGAGTAACTACGGGCGCCCTTAGGTTCGGTTTAAGCAATGGAAGCCGACAGGCGCGCTTCCTGGCGTTCACAATTAACTCTGTCTGTTGATTTCCTGCACTGTAGCCCTAATCCCCACCTGCTAATACGCGATTACCAATTCTTGTGAGTCACAACTATTCCCCTATCAGCACAATTTCGGTACACAGGCTGTAATAGATGGCCGGCAAAAACTGACAAACTGAACAACAACCCATAATTGTGGCACAATATGCCCGTTCTGGCCTTCCTCGGCCACCGAATATTTAATGATTACAAATATAGTTATCTAATATGCATGAATATTGGGGGTAGATATGAGACTATTACCATTGATTGATGGGCTTTGACAGACTTAGAATTGTATCGAATCGACTGCAATTTCACATTCAATCATATCTGACATTTCCCATATGACCTCCTTACAGCCATACCACCGAGCTGCAAACGGTCTAGCCTACTCGTCTCCTCACCAACCACGTCCCGCCGGCGGCCATACACATCGCCACAGTTAGCACACCTGGTTCAGGCACCCGCATCATGTATGCATGTGTTTCTCCATTGGTGCTTACCCCCCAACCGACTATATCACCATGCACATTTATTGCTCTTGCGTCAGTCAGAATCCAACCACTGTTCGGATCTATGAGGTCATTCAGATCAACCACCCCTATACCCTCTTCCCAGAAGAAGGCTCGGCTTTCAGTATTTGAAGTGTGACCCAGCCGACCCACCACCTGTGACAGATCGTTGATCCCAAAGGCGATTACCTCACTGGTAGAACCGGACGGCGGCACGATCTGAGTCGGCTCCCATTGGTCAAGCTGCTTACGGTAAATGAATGATCCTGCTACGATCTCATTATAATTGTTGATGTCATGATCGTCGGCCGTAACCGGCAGTACCGTGGGTGTACCGCCCTCCCATACGAATGTACCTACACTTGTTTGTTCCCCGACAACCTGACCTGAATTACTTATGTCGTTAGCTCGATCACCAAGAACAGACGTAACGGCTCCTGCACTCCAGATGAAGCTGCCTGTTTCACCCCAACCAACAACATCCCCCGAAACGTTGATACCGCGTCCCCGGGTGTTTTCTCCGACGATGTCCTGCATACCTGCTGTTTCATCCCAGAAGAAGGCTCGTTCACCGCCCAAGCCACTACCCGGCGAGTAAGTACCCGCTATCTGGCCCACATTATTGATTGCTTTGGCATCAGAGTTCCCGGTGAATCCCAGGAGATCGCCCAGATCCTCCATAACGCCCTGATTCCACCGGAAAGCTCTTGCAGTGGTTTCGGTTGGCTTGTAATTACCCACCACAACACCACTATCGTTTACGTCATACGCTTCACTCTTCACCCCACCCAAGTCCCCGAGATCGATCACCTGGACATAGGCTACGGTGTTTGAGCTGCAACACACTATGCACATCGTAGCGATGCAACAAGCTACCAAGTTCGACGTTGCATTCTGAAGCATCTGTCTTCTCCCGCATCCCCGGGCTCAAGTAATCATTTAATCATCCCTTCCTTATCACCAATCCAAGCCCGCATGCAGCTACAATAAAGAGTGCGGAGGGTTCGGGGACGATATTGAAAGCCACATGATCAAACTCTACGTCATCGTCCACTGGCGTACCTATGTCAAATGAGACGGTATTGATTATGCCACCGATTGCATCAAGTCGTACGTAGATGTTCTTATTGCCGTCTACAGGTGCACCTGTGTCCGTGTCTTGATAGCCGGATAGGTCCGCGATACTACTGACTACCACGTAACCATTAACTAGAATTTGCACATTGGGGTTAAAGTCGATCTCGAGGTTTGACAGGCCAACACCAAATATCGTAGCCCCCTGAGCAAGAACGAATGTGACTTGTTGAGCCCTAGGGTGTAATGGATCATTGGGATGATAATTGATGGCGGAAGTGATGCCATCCCAGGCACGAGTCGAATCAATAACCGGAAGGAAGCTGCTGCTACTCGACGGTGAATTACCGTCATAGATCATACTTAGGCCGGGCATGAGAGTGGAGTCTTCGAAGTCCTCAATCACTAAGCCATCTATGCCCAAAGACACGTCCATACTTGCTGTGTTTGTACTGAATACACTGTTGGGATCATACGAATTCACGGTGATGGACATCCCGTGGGCATCAGCCGATGCCAACAACAACACGGTGAGTACCGCTATGCAATTCGATTGCATCTCTTTCCTCCTTCGAAAGATAAACTGACATCACCAGAGGAGATTCGAAGTGCCCCGAAACGAATGGAGGTGCCCGGCCTCTCCCCTCTCCTTAAGCACAAGGTATAAGACAATATTGCCGTTTGGTCAATGGTGGAGGTGCCACTTTTTATCTGCCCGGTGACAACCGTGTGTCACCGGCTCTAGAACCAATTCCCGACTAGCCATCAGCCCACCTTCTCACATAACCGCTTCACGAACTCAAACTTCTTCCGTAGAAGCTTAGGGCCGCCCCACTTCTTCTCCGGATTGCGCAAATAGCACATAAATGTTTCCGCAAAATCCTCCGCCGGCTTTGTCATCGCATAATCGGATACATAGCAGTTTGGAAACATCAGGTAGCCATCACCTGAATCGTAGCGGCCATGAAACACATCCTTAAAGTCACTTGATCTACCCAACTCTGGATGATGCCACATTAGCGCATGTCCGTACTCGTGTCGGATAATGTCACGAAGCGATCCCCTGTCCTGCCATGGACCCTGTAGAAGCACCCATGACGGTATATAGATATGGCCGGCTTCATAGCCCCAAAGACTACATATATGGGCCCAAAGGCCGTCAACCTGCTCGATAAAGAACCCAAGGGCGCCGGGAAATTGTATCTGTGGAAACCAGCACCAGAAGACGTCTGTTTGGGTTAGGAGTGAACCCTCGTACCATAGGCCCACACGTTCTAATTCATCCTGTACATCCTTGACCGCCCTATTCAGCTGTTCATAGCGGACTGGTTGACCGCGTCTCATTAGTACCGCTCCTTTACTTTTCCAGAATGGCCACCTAATACCGTTCCGACATACATTAACCCATGGATTGGTACTCCTACGCTGGCGAGCTATCGGCTCTCAGATCCACCCCACACGACGGGCAGTATTGGGGGACCCTTCCAGCCTGTATTACGGACGCAGATGTCAGGAATAAATGAGAGATGAATGGGTATTGAGAATAGTTTACTCGTGGCATACTGGTAATATTTAATTGCTCTTCTCGCCAATGCTAAACCTGAGCGAAATGAAAAGCCGGGTACCTTCTCAGACACCCGGCCAGTATGTGTGCCTCTCTTCTCTATTCACTTGGTTCCGGTGCAGGAGAGGGCATTGGCTGGATCAGTTCGATCTCATCCGCCTGAATGCTCGCCGAACCACGGCGAATTAATCATCTGATGTAACTTCTCAATTACTTCCTCGGACAGTTCCGGCTGTTGGCTGGATTTCTCGTCCCAAATCCCGTCATAAAGCACATTCCCCTCGGCATCGGTCACTTTCAGGTATGGGCCGTCGTCGGTCGCCGTGTCCAACTCGATGGTGTGGTCACCATCCTTTATGCTTAATTTGAATCGCTCGTTAGGTACAATATTGTCCGGCATGGTGTAATGATCGGGGATGACACGATCATGTTCGGTCTTCAGCTTTTCCGATTCATATTTTGGTGTCGTGAAGACTGCTGTGTTGATGGGCGCGGTCATATTGGGGAAGAACATACCAGGCGTTATTGAAATCTCAGGCACCTCGTGCTCTGCAAGGGTCGCGGTGATCTTCTGATTTTCTCCGCTACGGATCAGATTCAGTGTGACGGTATCGCCGGGCTCGTGCAGACGAATCAGTATCGCGAGCTGCTCAAAGTTAACAAGCAACTGGTCGTCCAGCTTGTGCAATACATCATGTTTCTGAATCCCGGCCGCTTGCGAGGGACTGTCATCAGCGACATGTGTGACAACCAATCCTAAACCTTTGGGGAGCTTGAGTTGGCTGTTTAAGGCAGGTGAAACACGTTCGGCGGTGATGCCCAGGTAGGTGGTGTTGACCATCTTGTGCCGGGGCACTTCTGATACTACATGCATTGACATACCCGGCTCGGGCATCGGTTGCTTTTCCTCTGCACTCACGGGAACTGCGGCAAGACCTAGCATCAACAAAGCAACGGGCAGTGAAAATCGATACATGACTTGTTTCCTTATATGTTAAGACGTTTGGTTAAACAGGAATTCTGTCTGGTAAATGTGACTTCACGCACGGGTCGGATCAGTCGGATATCGCGGTTGTTTTCAGGATCAATCCAGCGCGTGCATTCGATGGTGTACTGAATGTTGGCACGTGATCGATAGCGCCTGGCTGTATAAGTCTGGCCGATGCTTTCTGTATATCCCTTCCAACGAATCTCTCACCGATCCGTTGCCTCCCTCGCCGTGCCAACGTTCTCTACATGTATACACCCCCTAATCCATTCGGATTATGCATGTGGGATGAAGATAATTTGCATGTAAACGGGCTTGGCAGGTCGTCTTTCCGACACGAAGTCCATCGACCGGCACTGGTTCTTCAGAACCATCGGTAATACCTCATGCTTCACATGCCACACGGCGTCGGGGCAACTTCTTCTTCATCATCTACTCCTTTGATTCACATCACTCCCAACGCACGTGGTCACAGCCAATAAGTGTGCCAGTCACAACCGCCAGATTGATCTTCGCTATTTCGTATGCTGCTAGTGCCTGTATCTCTCGGGCCTGGGCTGTGGCTAATCCTGCAGCGGCGTCAAGCACTTCAGTACTCGTACGAATGCCAAGCTCGAATTGACTCCGTTCTGCTTCGTAGTTCAGGCCGGCCACAATCGTACCTTGTCGAGCCACTAATATGACTTGCCAGTTTTGCTTCAGTACGTCAAGCGCATCGTAGACTTCTTGCCGGATTGATTGCTCCTTATCACTTAGCGATATTGTGTCTTTTAACCGTTGAAGTCTTGCTCGACGAAGTTCAGCTTTGGCCGCCTGATTCCCGATCGGTATTTCAGCATTCAGCCTCAAAAGGTATTCTGTGGAAGAATCGGTAGCCATTCCATCAATAGCACTCCCGAGGTTGCCGTTCTGTCCGGCTTGCATGTAGGAAAGACCGAGATCAAGCTGAGGCAACACCGCATTGCGTTTGAGAAGCAACGTTTCATCGTCGATGGCAAGCTCAAGCTCCAGTTCGTACAACTCCATCCTTCCATTGAGTGCCTGTTGAATTAAAGATTGCGGATTCAGATCCAAACCTTCGGGTTTTGGCTGCGTCACAATATCAATGGGTACTTCAGATGCCATCGACAAGTCATTGCGGTTCATGACCCGCTTCAATTCCCGCCGGCGCGCCCGAAGCACGGTTTCGTTAACGATGATGCTCTCAAGACGGCTTGCCAGACCGGCCTCCGCTCGTGTGATTTCGATCTTGGGAATAGCGCCGGCTTCAACCTTCTTCTTGGCCTCCTCAACCAGGCGCACCGCTAGGTCATATTGCTGCCGAGACACTTGGACCAACTCCTGTGATGCATATAACCGCCAGTATGCTTGATCAGCTTGAGCTAAAGTTTGAATAACCTCCAGCCGTGTTCGTGCGTCTACCCTCCTCCTATCCAATCCCGCAATGCGGATTGACGCTGTATTGACTTGCGTTCCCGCATTTCGTAGTAGTGGATGGCTGATAGAAAACTCCATCGCCACATCGTACGTGTCGTCCTCGCTGTCGGCCTGTGTCAGTAGAAGCGGCATATCAATATCGAATTGCCCTCCTGTGACAAGTGGAATCTCCAAGCCGGCGTTAGCCGAGGTCACGTCCACTGCACCATCCAAATCAGTTCTGTTGTGACTGACAGAGGGTACAAACAGTGATTCGAACTTGGCTTCCTCAGCCGTTAGATATTCCTTCGCCATGGCCGGATCGACTAACTGTACTTTCAGCCCAAGGTTGTTCGCCAGAGCCGCCGCACGAACTTCAGCCAAGCCAAGTTGTTGCTTTTGCGATATCTGTCCAGTAGCCACGACTTGCTCGATGAGGTCTTCGGTACCCTCTTGCACACTCACAGGCTTGGATCGCGACAACTCAACCAGATCAACCGGCTCAATCTGCTGCATATCCTGCTGGAACTTCTTTATGTAAGTGGAATCATAATCATATGGCCCCTGACAGCCACCAACCACTAATAGCAGGCAGATACCAGGTCTCCCGACTTCATAAAGAATACTGTCACGCTTATTCATGGCTTCGCACATTTGTCGTTAACTCAAGCAAGTATTCCGATTCTATTCGTATCTCAACGCCGTTAGGGGATCGACCTTGGCTGCACGTTGAGCGGGAACCCAAGCGGCTACCATGGTGACAACGACCAGTAAGACCACGGCTGAGATAAGGGTTACTGGATCGTAGGGGCTGACTCCGAATAGGAGGCTTTGAATGAGACGTACTACGCCCAAAGCAACAGGGATGCCGAACACAATGCCCGAGACGGCCAACAAGAGGGCTTCACGCAAGACCGGCCAGCCAACATCTTTAGGACTGGCGCCTAATGCCATGCGTATACCGATCTCATTGGTTCTGCTTGTGACATGATGTGACATGAGCCCATAAAGGCCGATGCACACTAGTATCACAGCCATGACTGCCAGACCGGCTCCTAACAAAGCAAAGAGACGTTCAGAAGCAATGGATTCCGCGATTTGGATTTCCTGTGTTTTTATCTGAGCCATGGGAATACGTGAATCGATGCTCGCGATCGTCTGACGTATAGCCGGCACGAATGAAAAGGGTCTGGTCTGAGTGCGAACATAATAAAATGTTCGATATAGCTGCTGGTTTTGTTTGTTAAGAAAGATGGCGAGCGGCTCGGTATCAGATTTAATGTTGCGATATTTGAAGTCCCCGATAACCCCTACGATCCGGTATTGATTGCTATAGAAGCCCAATTGGAGTGTTTGACCAATGGGATCGGTTGTGGGGAAAGCCGTCCTGGCAAGAGCTTCATTTACCAGGATGACCTTGTCGGAGGATTCAGTATCCGTAGGTGAAAAGGTTCGACCTGATTTGAGGGGGATTGAAAGCGTAGATAGATAATCCCCTCCCACGGTCAACCATAGAATATTCATTGTCCGGGAGCTGTTGGGGATTTTGACGTTGCCTTGGCTATTCGCCCAGCCGCCCAACAGTTGGATATCCGAACACGCAGCACTTTGCACACCAGGGAGTGTCTGGATATCTTGGCACACCTGCTCATAATAGTCCTGTAATGCTTCTCCCCTGTATCCAGCCTGATGAGCATCGAGTTGAAATACAAGTAGGTTGTTTGCATTAAAGCCGGTATCGATTCGTTCCAAGATAAGTAAAGTGCGGACGAATAATCCCGCACCAACCAGGATGAGCAAACAGAGTCCTGCCTGTATCGAAACCAGTACTCGTCCGAGACGCGATCTCGGCGACCCCAGCATCCTACGATCTTTCAGGCTATTCATAGGATTCGTACGCGATGCCTGGAGCGCCGGCAACAAACCCGATAGCAACATAATACTTAATATAACTGCGAAAGAAAACAACCACACCATGCTATCGATTCTTAAATCAACAAAGATGTCCTCGGTTAAAAGCAAGCGTGACAAAGTGGCCTTGCTCCAGCTCGCTAACACCCATCCCAGGAAAGCACCTAGTAGTGCAATAACAAAGGTTTCAACCAGTGACTGTTGGATTAAGTGCCAGCGTCGAGCACCCAATGCGGTTCGTACGGCCCGTTCATGTCGACGTGAAGCATCGCGCGCCAGGCTGAGACCCGCTACGTTCGTGCAGGCCGCCACCAGTATGATGGCGACGATTGCCATGAGGATGGAAAGCGGCTTGATGTAGCTGTTCTGGGCGCCGTCATAACCTCGACTCGCGTCCTTCATGATGATCTTGTGTGTAGAATCAGGATCGAGGAGCACCTCAGGTTGAATACTCTGGTTGAACAAAACAGACAGGCCGGCACAAATCTGCGTCTCCTCTGCGCTCGGCAGCACCCGAGCCAACATATGTGTGCCCCACTTGGATGATTGTTCCCAACCCTTAAGTAAACGTGAATAGGACGCAATGGGAACATATAATTCGGTGTTATCCAGCGACATGACACCGTGAAAGTCACGAGGCAGCACACCAGCGATCACATAACTCTCGCCGTTCAATGTGATCGTTTTCCCCAGGATTTGAGGGTTGGAATTAAAGCGTTTCTGCCAAAGGGCATAAGAGAGAACAGCCACGGGTTCGGCACCCGGTTTGTCATCTGCTTCAGATAGTGTTCGCCCCAAAACCGATGATACGCCCAGGTCGCTAAAGAAGTTGCCTGAGACCATTAACCCATTTGCCATCCACGCTTCGTTATCCGAGACTACCGATGTACTCCTGAGTCTTGCCAATGCCAGGATCTCCATCGACTCATGGCAATTGTCCCGAAATTGGAGGTACGTATCATATGAGAAGGCATCTGATATCAGGACATCGGTTCCTTCTCCGCTGGAACGACCATTGGCCTGGATATTCCTGAATCCACTTCCGGTCCAGTTAACTTCCCGCAACTCATGCGCATTCCGTACCGGAAGTCTCTTCAGCAAACATCCATTGACCACACTGAAGACCGCAGTATTGGCTCCAATAGCCAACCCCAAGGACAAAACCGCCACGATTGTGAATACGGGATACTTGCAGAGTTGCCGTACGCTGTACTTAATGTTACGGATGAAAGTCATTATGGATAACCCCATGTTGATGCAGATTACCTAGTGTTCTTGCAACAAGTTATTCATGCTATATGTTCCAACTCTGCGCGAGCATCGTCTACAATTTGGCCATCGAACAGATGTACGGTACGTTGTGCATGGTGAGCGTAGCGCGAATCGTGTGTCACAATACATATAGTGGCGCCATCGTGATGAAGCTGGTTGAGCAATTGCATAACCGCTTCACCATTGCTGGAGTCCAGGTTGCCGGTCGGCTCGTCAGCCAAGAGAACGGAAGGTTTACCCGCCAGAGCCCGTGCCACAGCAACCCGCTGCTGCTGGCCGCCGGAGAGCTGAGCCGGGTAGTGCTTCATACGGTGCGACATACCGACTTTTTCAAGAGATTCTTTGACAGACTTCTTGACATCCAAGTTGGCTCCTCGACGAAAGGTCAACGGCAACTCGACATTCTCATAGACTGTCAGATCGCCTATAAGATTAAAGTTCTGGAAGATAAAACCCACCTCTCGGTTACGGATACCTGCACGCCTGGCGCGTGACAAGCTTTCGACGTTATCACTTTTGAATAAATAACTGCCATGGGTGGGTGTATCCAGCATACCGAGAATCGAAAGCAGCGTGCTTTTCCCACAGCCCGACGGACCAGCAATGGAAATGTATTCGCCTTCCTTTATATCCAGATGAACACCCGAGAGGGCGTGCGTTTCCACCTCGTCGGAAAAAAACACCTTGGTTACTTCCCTGAGGCGGATCAGATAGTCGCTCGAGTTATCTATCTCAGTCATTCTTACTTTTCCTATGGACAAACATGCTTAGTAGTCAGCCTTCATATATTGACACTGCCGATCACTTGAGATTTACGCGATCAAAATCATCCCATTGCGACATATCTGAAAGAATTACCTCATCTCCGATGCCAAGTCCCTCAAGTACCTGGATGGTACTCACCGAGGAACTGCCGAACCGTACCGGTACACGAAGGGCATGGTTCCCATCAGTATCGATCTTGAACAAATTAGCCGTGCTGTCGGACTGCCCGTTGACAGGTCTTTTCATCCAGAACACATCCTCAAGGCGCTCTATCTCGATCGTCCCCACCACAGTCAGATCCGGCCGTGCGCCTTTTGGCAACGGGTCTTCAAGCGATATGTCCACGGTAACGGTTCCCTCATTAGCAACGGGATCGATGCGGAGAACCCTTCCGTTTATGATTGTCCTGCCAATATCTACTCTTGCCGGCTGGCCTATCTGCACGTCTCTGGCTTGAACCTCCGGTACCTCGATAGTTGCTTTAAGCGTTTTTGTATCGCTTACTCTGGCCAGTGCCATACCGGTGTTGACCTGCCGACCAACCTCTACGTCATCATTCCATTGATCGAGAACGCCCAGCGCCCCGGCTTTGACGCTAAGTGAAGCAAGCTGGCTTTTCTTGCGCTCGTAGTTAGCCTTGGCCTGCTCGACTCGAGCTTTAACCATCGCTAACTCCGCTGGCTGGGAGGCACGTTTGATTGCGGCACGCTTCTCTTCAATCTCAATGAGATTGGCAAGTTGGCTAGCCTTAGCCAGAGATAGCTTCCACTCGCGTTCAGAAAGCAAGTCGTCCTTGAAAAGTTTGTCATCAACTTCTGCCTGGAGCTTGGCCCCGTCATACTGCGCTTTGAGTCTGGCCAAGCTCGCATCCATATCAAGCGATTCGTTTTGAAGACGTACTTGACTACACTCAAGTTCAGCCTCGGCCGATTTGAGTTGCCACTGGGCATCGGAAACCTCTTTTTCCAAATCGGGATTGATCAGTTCAAGCAGTACTGTGTCAGTGTCTACAGTCATCCCCGGCAGTAGAAGAATCTGCTCAATCCTGCCTTCCACTGGTGCTGTGATCCAGCGAATGCGCAGAGGTACAAGACGACCGGTACCGCGTACTTCGCGGACCATCGATCCTTGTTTGACGGTATCGGTCCAGACGGTTGCTCTGTCTACAGTTGGCGCGGCTGGTTCGAGCCTAGCCAAGCCTGCAATAGCTGCTGATATGGCAACAACAGCAAGAATAACGATCGCGCCTTTGATAACAAGCTTCTGCCGTTTGCGTGATGGCCGTGGAACGTCCATGCGTACTCCAATTCCTGTCCTGGTAGCAGCGTAGTAGCAACATCTATGCCACCGAGATATGGGTTTAATTGGAGCGTTTGAGCGAGGTGGCAACACGTATCCAAGCGGACCGTGTTCGGAAGTGGGATTGTCTCGTCCCAATAGCGAACACCTTTGGTATTTCGTGCAACCCTAGAGAAATGGTGCTGAACTACATCAATGGTAGCCTTACGCTTGCCCGGCATCCTGAGCCATCTGTGCGATTGACTATCGCCAGGGCGCCACCATGAGTTTCCGCGATCTGCCTGCTAAGAATCAAGCCGATACCCGCACCCTCCGGCTTTGTCGTATAAAACGGCACAAACAGATTGTCTATGTTTGCTAAACCCGGGCCTTCATCCTCTACACACATCTCCAATGAAGCGCCAACGATTTGCCAGCGAATGGTGACTCCGCCGGAAGCTATAAGCGCAGCATCCACCGCGTTCTTGATGAGGTTTATCAGGAGCTGATCAAGCTGCCCACCATCTGCTTCCACTTTGATATCCGGGCCGGGCAGGATGGTTATTACCATTCGGGTCTCAAGTTTTACCACACGGCCGACCCATTCAGCCACGTCGACTGCCTCATACTGTGGCTCAGGGAGTTTGGTCAGTTTGGCATATGCGACCATGATACGATTCAGTGCTTCACTTCGATTCGCAATTGTGTCCAATCCTTCTCGAAGATCACTTTCCCAGCTGCTTGGCCTGGGCTCCTTGTCGACCATATCTGCAAGACTGATCGCAAGAGAGTGAACCGGTGCAAGAGAATTGTTTATCTCGTGTCGAAGTATCTGAATCAGCCGCTCCCACGCTTGTTTTTCTTCCTCGTGAAGAGTGCGGGTTAGATCCGAAAGCATGACCAATTGCCGAGGGATGCCGCCTTCGCGGAAAGTAGTACGCCGTAACTCCCATCGACCAATCCCGCCTGGTAGATTCAGGTCCATGATCCGGGGCGTCTTGCCCGTCAGCAACTCTGATATGCAGAGATCCCCATCGGTTCTACCCAAAAGCTGACCGTGCTGTTCGCCCAGGAGCTGCTCGCCTTTTGTGTTAGAGAAACATATTCTCTTATCTTCGTCGAATGCCAGTATGGCGATATCCACCTCGGCCAAGATCTTCTGTAACAGAACGGATGCTTCTAATTGACCAGAGCGGCTCCTCTGCAGCGATTCGCTGAGCATATTAACTTCGTGCATGACCTCACCCATGGCGTCGCCTGTTCTGGCGCCGCTGGCCCGTAATGTATAATCTCCATCCCGTATTGCTTCCAACAGGTTAGACAATGTTCTGAGCGGAAATACAACCAACGAGCGCAAACTTATTGCAGAACCCAACCATACCGCAACTATGACCAGAGTAAGCGTGATTTGAAGCTGAGCTGAATAGTCCTCAATCCACAACAACGTCAGCGCCACAATAACCGCCGCCGTCCCTCCTGCTAATGATACTAGCTGTATACGCCCTTCGTAGGAGGCTCGTTTGGTATGTAAACGTTTGCTTGTCGTCAATCGCTGACTGCCGTTCATATCCCAAATTCCACGAACAAATCTACAATATTAGAGGCCATGCTTACTTAAACGTCGATAGAGGGCGCTTCGGCTGAGACCAAGGGCATTAGCGGCTTGGCTGACATTACCATCAAAGCGTTCTAAAGCCTTCTGAATGAGTAAACGCTCAACTTCATCAAGATCCATCTCCTCTATCCTGTCCGAGTCTGTGCGATTCGATTGCAAGCCAAGATCTTTGGCGCGTATCTGATTACTTGAAGTCATCAATACTGCTCGTTCAATAGCGTGATCCAGTTCACGCACGTTTCCCGGCCAGAGATACTGGAGCAACAGGTTACTAGCCTCGTTGCTAAAACCACGAATATCCTTCCTGTATCTATGATTGTGTTTGTTGAGGAAGTGATCCGCCAGTAAAGGGATATCTTCCCTTCGTTCCCGCAAAGGCGGAATATGTAGCTGCACCGTGTTAAGCCTGTAGAGCAAATCCTCCCTGAAGCGTCCTTCCACAAGTTCTGTGTCTATGTCAGCATTGGTGGCCGAAATGATGCGAACATCTGCTTGTAAGGTCTTGGAAGACCCGACCTTCTCATACTGGCCAGTCTCAATCACCCGTAGCATTCGAGCCTGCATGTTAACGGGAATATTGGTAACTTCGTCAAGGAACAAAGTGCCGCCGCTGGCTATCTCAAATCTGCCGGCACGATCAGACCCCGCATCTGTGAATGCGCCCTTAACGTGACCAAACAACTCGCTTTCGAAAAGGCTTTCTGAAAGACCTCCGATGTTGACCGTGACCATCTGTTTTTGGTAACGATGTGAAGCGGCATGTAAGGCTTGAGCTATAACGCTTTTACCCGATCCATTCTCTCCGGTTATCAGCACATTGGCTTCAGAAGGACCGACACGGGCTATCACCTCCAGCACAGGTTGCATAGCTTTTGACTCTGCAAGCAAAGTTACTTCGCTTTGTGATCGCAACAAACGGTTTTCTTGCTTGAGCCGCCTCCCTTCACGTAGGGCCTGTTCCATGGTAATTTGCGTTTGGAGAATGCTGAGAAGCCTTTCATTACTCCAAGGCTTTTCAACAAAATCTCGAGCTCCTCGGCGCATTGCTTCAACTGCTAATTCGACGCTCCCCCACGCCGTCATCACGATCACTGGTGGCGCTTCATCTAACTGCCCAAACCGCTTGAGTAGATCTAATCCTTCGGCACCGGATGTGCTACCGCGAGTGTAGTTAAGATCCATGAGTACAGCATCAAGCTTTTGTGCATTGGCAACTTCCCATGATTCTGCCGAAGATTGGGCCTCGACGATATCGTAGCCATTCTGCTTGAGTAGAAGGCGTAAGGCCGTTAAGACGTCGGGTTGGTCGTCTGCGATTAGAATACGTGGTCTGGATATCTGAGATTCAGCCATTTTTACACCTAGGCATTGTTGTAACCAACTCCACAGTATGCAGAGAATTTGGTAGTGTCCGTCAAGTTGCGCACTTTCGATCAGGCAGTCTCCGGGGGATGGAAGGTTGGCGGGGCCGGAGCGAGCGCAGCGAGCGGAGGGCCGGCCAACCTTCGCGCGGCTACACCGCCACGCTTGTCATTGAATCTTGCTCCTGTTGTTCTCGCTCGCGTTCCAATTCATGCAGCCGATCCATGTCCAGGTACTTGCGCGTGCTCCAACGCGTCCCGGCGACGTGACGCAGTCTTGCGGCGCTGAGCATCAGCGCCGAGTTGCCATCCGGGAACGCGCCGACCACCTTCGTCCGGCGTTTGATCTCACGCATCAGACGCTCCAGCGGGTTGTTCGTACGTAATCGGGTCCAGTGTTCACGTGGGAAGCTCATGTACGTCAGCGTCTGCTCGACCGACTCACGCACGAACCCGGCGGCCCGCTTGAGCTTCAACCCCGCCAGCTTCACCGCGACATCCTCCGCCTTCTTCAACGCCGCCTCACGGTCCTCCTGGGCGTGGATGGCTTTGAGCATCGCCGACACTTCCTTCACCTTGCTCTTGGGCACGTGGCTCCAGGCGTTGCGGTACCAATGCACCACGCAGCGTTGCCACTGCGACGCCGGGAAGACTTCACTTAGCGCCTCGACCAGACCCAGGCACGCATCACTGACGAACAGCCGTGTGCCGTTGAGACCACGTTGCTTGAGATGACGCAGGAACTGTAACCACGACGCCTTGTCCTCCTTGGCGCCCTCGGCGATCCCCAACACCTCGCGGTAGCCGTCCGCCGCCACACCAATCGCTACCAGGATCGCCACGTTCTTCACCTCCCCACCCCAGCTGCGCTTAAGGTACGTCCCGTCGAGGTACACATAAGGGTGCTCTCCTTCGATCGGCTTGTTCCGCCAGGCGTCGATCTGCTTATACACCTTCTGGTTCAACTCGCTCACCGTCGAAGGCGACACCTTCGTACCCCACAACGCCTCGGTGATGTCCTCCACACGACGCACACTCACTCCCGCCAGATACATCTCGATCAACGCCTCCTCTACCGAGGACTCGCGACGCTTGTAACGCTCGATGATCTGCGTCTCGAACGGCAAACTCCGAAGCCGCGGCACCTTCAGCGTCACCTCGCCCGCCTTCGTCTGCAACTTCCGGGGGTAGCTGCCCGCACGCGTGTCCTTCCGGGCATCCGTCCGCTCATACTTGCCGGCCCCGCACAACGCCTTGGCCTCTTCCTCCAGCAGCCCGTTGAGTGTCTGCTCGACCGATTCGACCACGATCCGGTCCACGTGTCCACGCACCTGGGCCTCATTGATCTTGAACGCGTCTTTCATCCCGAGGCCCGTCGCTGTAATATCATCCGTCATGGCAGTTCTCCTGTGAATGGGGTTGTCTAACACACCAACACCATCCGCTCGGAGGACTGCCTTTTCAAATCTGCGCATAATTCAGGACGTTATCGAGAATTTACTCCTGTGGCAATACCTCCATCCCACTTACCATAAATACGAACGCATCACATTACTCACAATACACAACTCATTCATCACACTAATCCGAATTACATTCGATATAAAAGGGTTAGTGTTCATTGATCCAATCACTTTGGGTCAACTCCTGACCTATTCTCTTCCTAGACACGCTCCACACGACGGACAGTATTTGGGATCACCTTGCAGCCGGTAATTGCATTGCCGGCAGCTCCTCTGATCACCCTCAAACTTGATCCGGATACGGTCACGTGTCTTCCGGTCTATTACCTGCTGATACTCGCCACTATCTATCCACTTCAGTAATTCCGCGGCTCGCATCACCGTCCACGGATGGGTGCTATTCATAATCAACATGTACTTCATCACTTTATTCAGCTTGTCATAATCCAATTGATCAAACTCGCGTGCCTGGTCCAGAAATGAATCCAGATTCATCCCTGGGTAATAATTGATAGGCATACCAGCCAGTTTCATCATGACGCCAGCCGCAACTTCAAGGTTTTGGCATGTGAGCATACCCGCCCTATCCGCGGTAAATTCTGACATTCGGCTCCATCGTAATAGAGCTAATCTGACGGGTGTGGAGATTAATTTGCTGGCGCCCAAAGTGGCTTGACCCACAATATCTGCCAGTATGGGAAATGCTTCACCGATACAGTGATACAGGGTATGCCGGCTCTTGATATGGCCCATCTCGTGCCCGATCAGAAATATCAGCTCTTCTTCGGATAGCAAATCAATAGCCCCGGAAGTCAATACCACAATGGGATGGTCTACCCCGGTGGTAAAGCCATTGACCGAATAATTCCACTTCAGGTAAAATTCGGGTCTCGCTGGCAAATTAATTATGTCACATGCCCTGTCAAACAAACGGTAAATCTCAGGATAATTCTTCGAGGTGACCCGGATATTGCTGCCCGTATATTGGATGTTGATCTGGCGCTCCACCATATGCTTATTGAATTGACGGACAAGTAGACCTAGGCCAGGTGTGTTCTGAAGTGAATCCAGTGCTTTGGCGTCAAATGGATGCTCGTATTCGAGAGGGTGCAGATCGGGTATCGCTACCGCCGTACTCATATGAAGACTCCGTAATTAGATGGGAAAGAACTGCCATTTACCCACTGGCTTGCCACGCTTCAGTTTCCAGCCGACCAGGAAGGCGTCCAGAATTGAAACCAGAGACAACACTAAGGCGGCGGGGAAGAAAATGAATCCCAGAATGATGGTGATCCCAATGAGGGTAAAACCTTTGGCTACCTGGCTGTGGATAATCTGGGCTAATCCCACTAGGAAGAAGTTGACCCAGCACAGATGTGGACTAAGTGGCGGATTTCGTGGGTAAACGAGCTTGTTAGCTTTGTGTTCGTCCCGCGTACCGATAGTGGTGTCTGGGATAATGCCTGGCTTGGCTTGTACACCAGCTATTGGTGCAGAGTTATGGGCTGTCTTTGCTTCCCCTAAGGGGGTGCCGCATTCAGAACAGAAACGAGATCCCTCGGCAATCTGTTTACCACAATTGTTACAGAACATAGAAATGGCCTCCGGTTTAGTTTGGTGATCAGTTGTTGGTGTTGTTTACTCTTGGCCTTGCTGCTGGCTGGCCAATGAGCTTCCGCATTCAGAGCAAAATCGAGAGTTGCCAGGATTCTGGTGGCCGCACTTTTCGCACGAGAACGGCGAATGCTCCGTAGCTTTATCTTGACCTGGTTTCGATGTGTCCTCGGGATTGGTGTTTGAATCAAGGCTGAATTCGCCGCGGATTAACTTTCCCCCAAACTCACAGGTCTTCCAGATAGCGAATGCCGCCAAGGTGTATGGATTCATAGTAGTCTCCAATTGTTAACTGACGTGCTGAATACAGATAAGCTGCAAATAGCAGCACCGGGCACAAAGACCCTATTTCGGGGTCATACGCCCGCCAATAGTAGCTTGACCCCAATATGGGATCAAGAAATACCCGTCGCCCCTGGCCTTTACACGATTCGGTCTACATCAAGTTGACCAAGATGCTACGTACTTGCAGAGAAGAAGCGGGATTATCCCAGCGTGAACTAGCTAAGTTGCTGGATGTCCCAGATAGCTATGTAGGTAAGTGCGAGCGAAGAGATCGCAGGGTCGATCCCGTGGAGATGATCAGATGGTGCCTAGCCTGCGATGCCGACCCATTGGAGATAATGCAACAGATCAAGAGAAAGACTCGCTTGCCAGCAAAACGCACTAGTTAATATGATCGGGTAGGAAGATTTTCCATGTCATGATTACGGGCTTGGGCCGGCAAGATTTACACCGGCAACTTTATTTGTATTGCATACATCCAACCTCTGTTTACACACACCATGATGATGTACGCAGATCTGTTATCCTTGATCTTCACCCTCCGGTCCCAACATTCTCAGTTTATCATGTGCCCATTCGGACCAGCGTGATTGCGAGTCCCGAAGGATCAAATCATTGAGTAACTGCCTAACTTCAGCGCCTCTATCTCCCCTATTTAATCTGCTACGTACCAAGTTACCGATCAACTCGGGATTATTCGGCTCAATCAGGAGTGCGCTTTCATAGTGGTCAACGGCTTTGTCGTAGTCCCCCACGGCCTCAAAGACCAGCCCCAAGTTATTCCTCGGTTCGGCGTGATGCGGCAGCAGCTTGGCGGCATACTCAAATTCCCAAGCAGCCTTGTAGAACTGCTTTTGCTCATAGTAGATTCGTCCCAGATTGTTATGCGCCGGGCCAAAGGTTACATCCGCAGTCAAGGCATCCTTGAGTAGTTCTTTAGCCTCATCGAATTGCCCATGTAGTATGAGCTGTGTGGCCTGCGTGTTCAGTTCTCGTGCCTTGTCGGTGTCTCCCTCAACACCTGGAGCCACCGTTTCATAGCGGTTCACAGTCGCTGTTTTCTCCGTAGCGCCACAGCCGGCAGCAAAGAGCAATCCCACGCATATAAGCATGATGATTACGACACGAATTCTCAAATAACACTTCATGGCATCACTCACTCTAATCCGTTTCAACTGGTTTGTAGATAAAGTAACTCAATGTCGCATCGACCTGCCAACTATTGCCGACTTCTTCACCGCGTGGTGCGGTTAGCTTCAATTCCTTGACGGTGAGGTCCTGCGTTTGATTGCTGAGCCGATGCAAAAAACCCACGATCTGGGGCAACGTGACCTGGTCCATGCTGACCCGCGTGGCATGCTCCTCATAGGGCAGCTTCGATACCGGTCGGGGGGGCAAGGCATCAATCCGGTTCAGGGAATCTGAACTGATATTGACAGAGCCTGCGGCACCTTCGATCCGACGGGTTAAATCAGTATGGGCTAGAATGTCCGATTGGGCCCGCTGTGGATCACGCTCCATCGTTTTAATTTCAGCTGCCAACTGCAGGCAATCTGACAATTCTATTGAGGTATGGATTGCGGAGCGTTTTATATTCACCATGTGGTAGTAGCTCCAACCGGCGATCACCGTGAATAACAGCAGCATAAGTGTTATCAGGCGAGTAGTGTTGGATCCTTGTTTCACGGCAACACCTCCCCAGGTTGTCCCGCCTGGTTTTTAGTCGTTGTGTCAGCCATCTCCGCCAGTGTTGTTGATTTACGTAGATCAGGTACCGCTTTGTCAATCGGGACTAAATTCAGTGTAAAGGTTACCCCACCCCCGCTAAGTTTACGCGTATCAGGCGGCTCCACATCGAATCGATTCCCCTTACGCAACGCCGATGCGATTCGGTCTGCATCACCATGTGTTCTTGCCTGCCCAATAAGCGTAATATGGTCCTGCTCAATAGTGATGTCCAGAATGCATATCCGCATATCGCTGGGTAATCGTTCCAGGATGTCATGCAGCAGCCAGAGGGCGGATGTGGTTTCCAATTCATGGTTGTCATCGATCTGGTCGCCACGCAATCCCTTTAATTCTCGCAGACGTGTACCGAAACGTCTCTTGACACTTGTTGGAAGTGGCTGGTCTCCAAAGTTCTCATGATAGAGTGAGGTAAGAGCGGATTGATACTGCAACTCGGCTTGCTGATATTGTTGTGCTCGCCACCAACACGTACCTGTAATCGTCAGCAACAGTATCGCAGCGGCGGTTAGGGCCGAGAGCAAGTAGCCTCTTAGCCGTCGCAACCGGTCCGTGACATCCAGAGCATCTCGCCTGAAGTTGATTAAGGGTTCAACATGGCCTGCTTGGATTTCTTTCGCGGTTAGGGTAGCTGTTTCTATGAGATTATCACGTATGACTTTAGGTGTATTTGGGTCTACAAATTGCTGGTTCAGCCACTGGGTTTCCGAGTCGCTGAGTTCGTGCTCCTGACCAGATGATGCACAGATGCTCTTTAACCAGCGCCAATGTGCAAGCCAACCTCCGGAATCAAATTCAAAAAGGTTCAATCCCTCGGCATCACGCCAGACTATAGGAGTATCTTGGATAGATTCCTTTTTAAATAGATGCTGTAATGCCAACAAGGCTGTCGGGCAAATCGCGTCGATGTAGATACCACATTGTTCGCATGCATCAATTAACTCTCGCAGGCGTTGAACCTCGGCTGCTATACCGAGCGCCGTCTTTCCCGCTACCACAAAATCCGCTACCACCGACTCTGCTGTGACCGGCAGTTTATCCTCTAAGGCAAACAACATCGCATTGCGCCGCTGGCGTGGTGGCAGATCAGAAACATCCACCGTGCCACACAAACACCAGCTAGAGGGTATCCCAAGAATCACCCCACGGCTCGTTTTAGGAATAGCAGCCACCTTAGGCTGCACGCTGTCGTCAAGGGATTCAGGATTATCTGCCGTAGATAACTCATCCACATCAGAAGTACTATCAGGTTCTTGTGACTCCCCAAGTGCATCGGGTTGAGTAATGCAGGCCGCAACTGCATCTGCAATATGCCCGACTGTTGCGTTATCAGGCAGGTCAATATCCTGAACCTGGACTGACATATCCTCACACACGCTTCCAAGAAGCCAGTGTTCACCATCAGTCGATACTAATACAGAAGATCGCTGTGTCATCGAGACCTCCCCGTATTCTCGACGATGGGAATGTCGATCTTCTCACCTTCATGTTCGACCGTGATGTGATCGGCATTGATCTGAAGAATCTTTGCCGTGTTATTGGCTTCTCCTACGATGTCACCAACACGTTTTAGCTCCACCTGACCGCCCTGTCCCGCGATCATCGCCTGAGATTTGGTGGCATTGACGATGGTTCCCAGCAGTTTGATGTTGGGCGGAGGTTTTGGCGGAGCAACCGGCTTGGGTTTGGGGGGTGGATCAAATAGACGTTGCCGGATGTCATGATTAGCAAGCCGTTGCAGTGTACCCAGGTCGGGTATTTGTAGGTCTGTCGATGCATGAGTTGTGGCCACCGGCTCCGCATGGGCCGGTTCGTCAATCTCTGGCAATTTGATAGGCTGCAGCAGACCTAACACTATCACGGATAGTGTGCCGGCTAAGAGTAGCACGGTCGTCCCTACGAGCAACTTCTTAAGGCTTCTGGTCTGCATAAATCACCAAAGATACGTCAAATTACGGGTCCCCGGGTTCCCCGCCACATGATGAACATCTAATGAATACCAGGATCTCCGTTCAGAACTTACCGTTATCCATAAGGCATAACAATTCGATTGATCCGTGAGAAGATTGCGAATAGGCCTTGACTGTGACGGGCTCAAGGATAGAGCACGTATAGCCTGGTCAACAGTAATGTCGGGTCGTTCAGCTCGTATTTGAATCAAGTGCTCCAGGCGTGTGGCGTCCAGATGTGGATCCAACAGCAGCCGAAGTGCTTCATCTGATGCCAATGTCAAGCGAAGACGCTGATCCCCCCAACATGTCACCGCATCTACAGGCAACGTCATCTTGTCGGTGCTAATGTCATCAAACATCAAACTCGGGTCGAAGTTACGAAACACACGTTCTAGCGTCGGTATCTGCTCCAGAGATTCATCGGTATCGTCCATAGGGCGTAGATCAACATCTAGGGGAATACCCGCGGATGTGCTGGTCAATGTATCTATCAACATGGACGCTTGATTTGGATCATGATCAGCCAGCAAAGCATTGACATTCAGCTTCGCCTGTTCATCCGATAGACGTAGATCGATATTCAAATCACCGAGTACAACATGCCAATTCTTTACACGTAAACGCTCACGTTCCAGTGGTGTATATTCTGAATTAACCGTATCAGACCCACCGGGTTCAATTAAAGACTCCCACTTCTGCTCGATCAGTTGGGGGGCATGCTCCAGTAAAACACGTTTACAGCTAACCACTGCCCATCGTCGCTGAAGGTCCAGTTCGGCACGCTTAGCCTCGGTGGCAGCCGCAAGACTTGTGCGTGTCAGACCCATTGTGCCGGCCGCAACCAACGTCACCATCACCAGCGTGAGGAGCAATACATAACCGTGTTGTCTGTTCTGGGCTGACTTCATTTTAATGAATCACGATTAGTCGTTCTACAGCTTTTTTCTGCATGGAGTGCTGGCTGGTGTAATAATCTGTTGTGCTCTTCACTGTGCCATCGTTAGTTGGATTCATCGTGATAGATAACAGCATCTGATCTGGTATGGGCTGCATATCAAAACTACGATTATTGTCATCTTGGTCTTCACCTTGCCCCGACATCCGGTGTGAATCCTCATCAGTCAGCCATTCAGCAAGCTGTATCTCTTGAATACCACCACACACCAGTTCGAATGGATGCTGTTTGTTGTTTATTGCCGGCTTGAGCGGACTCACCCGTCGAACGAGCCAGGTATCTTCTTCTTGGTTGACGAGTCGGTATTCGATGGTCATTAAATCGTGATTCACATACCTATCATCTTGCTCATCATCATTAGGGGCAGGAATCGTCGTGTGACTTTGCAGCACGAAACCATTACTGGTTATCTGATAGGACTCGGCTTGAACAATATCTTGTCGAATTACGTGGATTGAGGATTCTAACCAGCGTGGTTCGGACCGCATCGATTCAAGACGTTGACTGTCCCTCAAAACACTACCGATCGTGACCGATACGATCGAAAGCAGTATCGCTGTAAGTACGAGTGCCAACAGCATCTCCACCAAAGTAAAGGCTTGCCATGTGGTGGAATACCTGGTCAAGACACCCCTCCATCGACTTCGCCGAGGTCTTGTGTATCAGAGACAAGCAACTCAATCGTTATGACAACGTTATCTGGTGTCGAGCTGGAATGATGGTATAGCTCTACGCTGACAACCGAACCCGGCAAATCATCATCAGTAAAAGAACCCGTAATGCTCTTTGTATGGGTTTGCCACGACCATCCTTGGTGTGCCTCGATCTCGCCTTGTTCATTAATGGGAATCCCGTCCTGAGCATACCAACCGGCGATCAGTTGATCTGCAATAGTCACAGCTTCAAGCTTGAGTTGGGCGTTGGCGTACTGCTCCAAGAGGTTGCCACGGGCGAGTAATAACGCCACGGTGACAGAGCCAAGTATGGCAAGACCTGTTAATACCTCAATCAGTGTTGCCGCTTGATAATGATGCGAACAACCCTTCAATCTGGTCTTCATCCTGCACCTCCCGCAACTGACCCGATAGGCCGGCAACGACGTAGAACTTCTTTTCTGGTAGATCTGTATTGATTGATTCCAAGCTAAAGCAGTACGTCGGCGCCCTCCCAAGTAAATCACAAGCAATCGTTACAACACTGGTATCATGGGACTGATTAGCTTCACTCGAGACCAGTATCTGTTCCATCCGCATACCAACCGGAATCGAGTAAGTCTGAACTTTAACCCACACATCATCACGTTTGATATCTACCTCGACTAGACCATTATCGATATCGAACTTCATCCGACCAATACGGTTGTGATCCAAGCATTCGGCACGCATAGATCTGTTCATGTCTGAGATGCTATCCACGACATCACTAACCAATACGTTGTGCCCCAGGTTCGCGAGTGACACGCTGACCACCGCTGATAGCATCGCCATGATAATTAGTACCACGGTCAACTCTATCAGCGAAAATCCGCGGTGTTTCATCACTGCTGGTCCTCCGAGCCGGCGTTCCAATTCGTCAGGTCCTGGTCAACACCCTCTCCACCCTCGCTGCCATCGGCCCCAAAGCAGATAATGTCGAACGCGCCCTCTGCACCTGGCACCTCCAGTTGGTACGCATTACCCCAAGGATCCAACGAAATCTGATCGATATATTCAGGCGCCAATATCTCCAAGCCCTCACTCATGGTCGGGTAACGGCCCTTGTCGGCATAAAACGACTTCATCGCTGTGACATACACGGCGATATCAGCGCGTGCCTTCTTCTGGCTGGCCTTATCGCGGTAAGATTTGACATTGATCCCGACAATGCTTGCCAGCAAAGCGATAATCACGATCACCACCATGATCTCGATCAGTGAAAAGCCCCCCCGGAAGATACTTATCCGCCCTCGGAGGTGTTGTCCTCTACTGTGGAGGTTTCGCTCACGATCAGGAGTGCTCTTACGTGAATCACAGATCAAATCCGACGGGCTGTTTGAAGTATCCGCTATTATCACTTCCAGTTTTCCTATATGTCTTTCACAATACATTACCCGCCTCCAGGATTGGCAAAACAGTGGCAAATGCGATTAAGCCAACCAGTACCGCCAGGATCAGGATCATCACAGGTTCAAGCACGGCGGTCAGCCTTTGAGCAGCGGTCGTAACCTGCTTGTCATATCCTTCCGACAAACGATCCAGCATGTCCTCCAGGCGTCCTGATTGTTGGCCCAGGGCGAATACTTGAACCACAGTCGGAGGGAACACGCCGGATTCATCTAACGCCTCGGCGATATCGCTACCTCCATGTACCGCGTTCTTACAGTCCTCCAACGCCTTTTGAATCACCAGATTACGGCTCGATCGCTTCGCCACTTCAATGGCCTTCAGGAACACAAGACCGCTGCGCATCATCGTTGAAATAATCATCGCGATTCTTACCATCGCCTGCTTGCGGATAAGTGTGCCTACTAAAGGTAGATTCAATTGCCAACGATGCCACGTGTAGCGCCCACGCTTGGTGTGTAGAATTGCCGCAACACTGCCAACAACGGCTAATATGACAATCAGTAACAGCCACCAGCCCTGAATCAGACCGTCGCTGACAGCTTTAACAACTGTTGTAATCCAAGGCAGCGGGCGGCCAGCCTGTGTCAGTGGCTCCAGGATGTTCGGCACGACAAACGTCATGAGCAATAGCGTGATCAGCACTGCCATCGTCAGAACAATACAAGGGTAAATCAGTGCTCCACCGATCCGGCCCTTTAACTGCTGGCTGCGTTCTTTAAATTCTGCAAGGCGATCCAATACGACATCCAGGTTGCCGGATTGTTCCCCTACTTCCACCAGATTGACGGCAAGATCATCGAAGACTTCGGATTCATCACGCATCGCGTCGGATAAAGTCGCACCGGCCGCAACCTGTTCGCGCAATGCAATAAGGATCCCATAAAACCCATCAGTAGGTCTGGTCCACCATCGCCGCCAGGTAGTCACTTGGGGCTGTTGCTGTTTGATGATGGTGTCCAGAGCGGTCACCATTGGCGTGCCCACGGTCAGAAGTGTAGATAACTCACGGATAAACTCGACAGTACGAGAAGTATACCGCGAGACAGGCAGTAGCCGTCTTAAGGTTGCCCCTTGGGATCTACGGCAGGCAACCAGCTCATAAATAGCTAGTCCCTGTTCGCGTAACTGTTGCCGTGCCTGACTGGGTGTGTCAGCGGTAACCGTACCGGACAGCTCAAGGTTGCCCGATCCTCCTGAGCTAGAAGCCGGGCTGATCGCTTTATAGTTAAACACTGCCATATCTATGCACAATTACCTGGAAGTAACCCGTATAACTTCCTCGGCTGTAGTCTGACCCCGTAGCACCTTTTGCAGACCATCACCGCGCAAAGTTCGCATACCGGCATCGATCGCAGCCGATTTGATCGGGCCAGCGGGTTCACGCTTTTGAATTAAGTCCCGTATCTTGTCGCCCACACGTAATAATTCAAACAGACCGACGCGACCACGATAGCCAGTCTGTCGGCATTGGTCGCATCCGACGCCATAGCTGATCGCAGTTGTATCTACTGAATGGGTATCATCTAAACCGAGTTCTGATAGGTCTGCTGCCGATGTATCGTCATGCTTGCCGCAGTGACGGCAAACACGTCTGACCAAGCGTTGGGCCATGACTCCCGCTACCGAACTCGCTACTAGGTATGGCTCAATGCCAAGATCCATCAAGCGTGTTACAGCACTCGCCGAATCATTGGTATGCAGCGTTGAAAAGACTAAGTGACCCGTCAAAGCCGATTGGATCGCCATCACCGCGGTTTCATGGTCACGGATTTCACCCACCATGATGATGTCGGGGTCTTGCCTCAGCACGCTCCGTAATCCGCTCGCAAAGGTCATCCCCTTCCGAGGATTGACCTGCATCTGGCTGACCCCCGGAAGTTGGTACTCGATCGGGTCCTCCAGCGTCATCACGTTTCGCTGTTTGGTATCGATCTCCGCCAATGCGGCGTAGAGCGTAGTGGTCTTGCCGCTGCCGGTTGGGCCGGTGAGTAGGATCAGGCCGTGTTCAATCCCGATCAGCCCCCGGAATTGGTCTAGGGTATGCTGATCCATGCCGACTTCCTCGAGGCTGTAAAGTTCAGCACTTTTATCCAGTAGACGTACTACGATTCGTTCGCCATGACTTGTTGGTACGCTCGACATACGCAGGTCGATGATACGGTCGCCCAGTTGCACAGTGGATCGACCATCTTGCGGAAGTCGGCGTTCAGCGATGTTCATACCGCCGATGACCTTGAATCGGCTTGCTACCTCATCCTGTAAATGTTTGGGGATGGGGTTGACATCGAAGAGCACACCATCGATCCGCTGACGGACCACAACCTCGTTTTCATACGGCTGGATGTGCAGGTCTGACGCTTTGGCTTTGACCGCATCAAACAGCAAGAGATTGACCAGCTTGATCACCGGCGCCAATCCATCGGTTTCCAATAGGTCGTCACGCTCAACGGCTTGATTGATCAAAACGTCGACGGATTCGTTTTCAATCGCCTCAAGGAATTGTTCTGCCTGATCATCCCTGGCTTCATACGCCCGGTTGATCGCTGAAAGCACATCCTTTTCAGATACGATGAGGGGTTGAATTTGCCGGGCCAGGTAGCGCCCCAAATTATCGATGGCATCACTGGAAGTTGTATCGGTAACAGCAACAGGCATAACTACCCCATCGCCATGCAATCCCAGCATCCTGTGATAACGTGCATACTGAATAGGTATTCGCTCGGTAAATAGCGAATCCACGGTTAATTGCTCTGGCTGTGAATGAGATTGTGCGTCTCTCGTCCCGATCTGGGCGATTACAGAATCCTGGTCTTCCGTATCAATCCCTTCATGCTGGCGATCGGCATCCGAGTCAGCTTCCGGGGACTCTGGGGGTTCCGGGGGTTCCGGGGGTTCCGGGGATTCCGGGGGCGATGATCGTGGACTGAAAATAGACACAATCTAGTAGACCATCATGGGTACAGATACGGGATCATTGCTTGGTAACTCTGCTTTTCGCAACGCTGCATCGGACAGGTACTTCAGGTCCTTGAACTGATCATCACGCAGGATGACAGGCCGGATGAAGACAAATAGGGTTGAGTTCGAAGTACTGCTGCTGCGGCTGCTGAATAGATATTCTAGCACTGGGATGTCACCTAGAAGTGGGACCTTCTGGATAGTCTCGGTTATATTGTTCGAGTTTAACCCGCCGACAATGACGGTGTTACCATCCGGAACCGTAACTTCACTGCTCAACTCACTACGTTGACGCGGTGGTGGGACGCCTTCTGATCCGCCTTCGCCAAAGCTACTTAGTGAAACGGAGTACTCCAGGCTCAGATGATCTCCCTCACTGATATGGGGCGTAACATCAATCGTCGTACCCGCACTCTCAAATCCACCAAAACTCGTCGTAGAAACCGTGTTGGATGCGTTCACACTCACGTACGGTGCATCTGCCGCACTTGTCAGGTTGCCAGTGGCATTATCGTTAACCAGGATGCGCGGGGCGGATACCACTTTTGCACGCCCACTAGTCGATAATGCTCTGACAACTACATTAGCAATATCGGCACTAACAACGGTGCCGTTGAAACCCAGCCCCGGTATGATGTCCAGGCTACCTGTGGAAGTATCTGCCTCACTTAAACCGAATGAACTGAAGGTTAACGAACGCTCATCGTTGCCTTGATCACTGCGAGAATACTCCACGCCCAGCGAGAAGCCACCGCTGGTATCCAGTGTGACTAAAGTAATCTCAATTAAAACTTGAGGACGGCGTTTATCAAGTTTCTCGATCAAGTCCAGGTAGATCGCCTGTACCGCAGGCGTTGCCATGACAATCAGCGTGTTGGTGTTGGGATCAACCACCACGTTTGATCGATCCGTCTGAAGACCAAGAGGCTGAGGAGCGAATAGCGGTTCCTCTCTCGCTCTGACATTTCGCTGATCGGGTCGATCGGTTGTTCCCGGATTTGTTGTTGACGCCGGATCAGCATCAGGGCCTGTCTTATTACTAACACGTATACCCCCCACGCCTTCAATCTCACTAATGGTCGCCAATACTTCTTCTGCGGTAGCATTGGATAGTTTGTAGAACCGCATCACGGGTTCTGATTCCGCCAATTCGGTATCCAGGTCTGCTGCAAGTGCTTCGATCTGGGCATGGGCTACGGCAGTTGTTGTCACGATCAACAAGCCTGATTCTTCATCAATGATCGATCGATAACGAGATGTTTTACCTGTCTCGCCGAGTAGGTTCTTCGCCAGATTGTCAACCCTTGTAGCAGATGCGGTGGCAAGTCGGTAACTGCGGGTTTCCAATCCAAGGGGGACATCGATTGAACCGAGTAAGTTTTGAAGTTCAGACAGTATTTCGGGCTGGCCGATCAAGATAAGCTTGTTAGTTCTTTCTTGTGGCACGATCTGAAACAAATTACTAGTTGCAGCATTGCCTTGAAGCGCCCCGCGAGCCGTGTAAATGTTTTTCAGTTCCTGCGCAGCCTCACCGACACCCATATTGATGACCGGCAAGAAACGCATCTCGATTTCGCGACCGGGCCGATCCATCAACTCAATCATCGATCGGATACGATCGAAGTTGGATGCGTAGTCAGTTATGATCAACAAGCCATGTTCTTTCAGGGTGAAACTGCTTCCACGACCGTCTGTTAAAAAGGGCCCGACAACATCTTCAACGACTTCCGGGTCTACATGCTGTATGACAAATACTTGCGTGATAGCCGTGCTCGGTTTAACAGGCGTGTCAGATTCTGCACCCAACGGCTCAGATATCTGAGTCAGATCTTTGACTTTTACAATCCTCAGCCACCCGGGCTGATCACCATCGATCAGGGCAAGCCCGTTGAATTGCAGGACATTTTCAAGAATACCCCGGAGCGAACTGGTGGGTACTTGATTGGGCGTCTTGATCGTGACACGCTGATTACCGACATCATCATTGAAAATGATCTGCAAACCCAGTTGATCGCTGACCATCGTGATAAAGACACGTAATTCCACGCTTTCTGGCAGATTTAATTGCGTTGTTGGTTCGCCCACCTTTTGTTCAGCTGTATCTGCAGCTAAAGCGCAGGGCTCAAAAGACGTAAACACCAGTACCATCAGCATTAATGCGACCAGATAAACACGAACGACAATGTGTTGAGCGTTTCGTGATGCTTGATGGCTCAATTCTTGCGTGGATTGGTCGTGCATTTAAACCCCGAGATTAGTACATATCGTGGCTGACGCTGGTTCTATCGATAAGGCCATTATCCTCTGAATAATACACACGGTCAACACTTTCTAGCTATTAAGAATACCGGTGATTCGGCCCATGCGATGTGTCTGAAAGCAGCTATCTAGGATTCAGCCTTCGGCCGACCCGGTCTTCTTACCGTGGATTCCAAGCCATGTGCCTTGATGACGTGCTGACGCCAACGATCCTTGCCATACGGAGAACAACGATTGACGCAAGCACGCAGCGACTCCAGCTCGGTTTCGCTGATAGGTGTGGGTAGTGTCCGCACGCGTGTCCTTCCGGGCATCCGTCCGCTCATACTTGCCGGCCCCGCACAACGCCTTGGCCTCTTCCTCCAGCAGCCCGTTGAGTGTCTGCTCGACCGATTCGACCACGATCCGGTCCACGTGTCCACGCACCTGGGCCTCATTGATCTTGAACGCGTCTTTCATCCCGAGGCCCGTCGCTGTAATATCATCCGTCATGGCAGTTCTCCTGTGAATGGGGTTGTCTAACACACCAACACCATCCGCTCGGAGGACTGCCTTTTCAAATCTGCGCATAATTCAGGACGTTATCATCCCTCTACTTTTAGATGCGCTAAGGATGGGGAGGATTACAAGACGTGCCCCGCCGCGGCGCAAGCCTCAAGCACCAGCCGATGATCCAGATGTTCTAAAGGATTATCCTTGAAACGCGCGACGGCCCATGCGATACTGGTCATCCGTGACCTCCTGTGATGGTTGTTGTTAGAACACCACCATCATCGCAGGAGGTTCATTATTGCGCCAGCGCATCCTAACGCGCGCTACAGAAATTACTTACGGCTTAAGTTCACGGCGTTCGGAACGGACACCTTAACGTCAGAACTACAACTATTTTATCACTCATAATTAACAATCGAACATCCCCTAACGACGGCATATGTTATCTGTTTGGATTAGAATCGATATAGGAATTCTTCGCTTATATTTAACCTATGGTTGCTCTTCTATATCAATACCATATCCTGACAATTCTTTGATCAGTGATTTGATCTTCTGTATTTCATCACCATGCCCAACTATAACCTCAATTAGTCCAAGCGGTATATGTTTTGTTTCAATGAGGCCCTTTTCGCCAAAGATGTTAAGTGTATTGCTATCCTCTGGTATTCTATATGTGCTACCTTGAATATGAAGAAGGTCTCCTTCTTGTGTCCATACTGCACCATATCCCGGATTATGCTTTGCTTTAAACCGACTATGTTCTAATATCAGAATTCCTCTGTTATCACGGTAATCACCTATAAGTCTGGCATGTGCATCATCTCTAACAGAGACAAATCCGTCCCAAGTTGGTAGATCATTCTTTTCTCGCATATATATGTTATTCAACATGCTTGGCTTTGTGGGAATCCGTATATCAACACGTGCTTTCATATGATCGATATCGTCCACATAATAATCAATGCCAAATAGCTTTATATTGTATTTCATAGGCTTGTCATTATTACATGTAATAAATGCCAGCTTTATTCGGGGAAATACATATTCTTTGTTTACAATAATAGAATCATTGGTTAGTAACTTAAGATTTACAATGTAGCGATTTTGGTAAGCTGACAAGCTAGTAAGTTGAGCAGTTTGATAAGCAGCTACATCGCAGGCCAAGAACGAATGTTCATCCTCAATCCAAAGGCAATAGTTACCGTCGTCATCGTCCACATTTTCAGACATAATAACGTCATGAGTTCCATCCACAGGAATATCCGCTAAAACCGCATTGTGATGGATGATAAGTATTAGAAAAACGACAGCAATACGAGAATAATTATAGAAATGTCGTCTTAACGTAGTAATGATTGTCGAACACATGATGAATCCTTGTTGTGAAATGACAATGTAAGATTGTTAAATAATCTCACAATTACTCTTCTGCAGGTGGGTGTATTTCTGCTCGAATATATGCAGGTACTGTGCTGCCGTTGAAATCTACAGTATGATAAGTCTGTCCAATTCTTAAATGTATGATTCCATCATACTTTTCATCACATTTTGTACAGGCTTCAAGTTTCACGGCGGATGCTTTGCTAAAATCACTATACCATCCTGCATTTGTCCACGCTATCCTGCCATCAATTCCAGCACCATTCTTGCGTAATTTACGATGCACGCGAACAGATTCCTGGATGAATTCAAGTTTGTAGGGAGCAACTACATTCCCCATATAACCCGCCTCATCGATATATACTTTAGCCTTATCATAGAATTCTTTGTCTATATACCCGCGTTGATAAAGAAGCCATGCCGCTGGCCTTACAAGATGCACGCTTCGTTCGATTCTATAATCAGCTTTATTGCAAAGTCGATTAATTGCGCCCCAGAGATAGTAGTTGACTTCTGCTGGACGATGGCATTCACCGTTTACTTGTACCGTACCAAGCTTATCAGTTTTATTATCAGGATCTGTTATGATTGCGCAGTTATCTGTGCCACAGTTCTCACTGATAAAATACTCCTTATTAAACGCTAACTCTTGTAAATCCCACAGTGGCTGCGGAGCATCCATCAGCTTTTCAATAGTTAAATTAAAGGTGGCTATGTCTTTAGCATTGAATGGAATAGTAGGAAATAATTCTTGGCATAATCTGGCTCGAGCGGGTTCTTTCAGTCTATCCCACTCACCCTTAAGAACTTTATCAACTTGCCTCATATGGTCTGTTATATCAAGTCCGCAACACCCACCGTCTGCACCACGTGGATCAGTATCAAGTCCGTATGGATCGAGCTGACTTCCAAGTGCATAATAAGAAGCGTACATATTCATCCCATCGACATACCCCAACGGATCGCGTTGCATGAACCTGCCCATGCGCGGGTATAAGGTTCTGGCGCGGTTATAGATGAGCCCACCCTGGGCGCCGAACTCTTCGTCGTGGAACAGGCCCTGGTGGCCGACCTCGCAGAGGGCGGGGCCGATACCGGAGGAGGAGCCGTTGGAGGTGAATCGGGCAGAGATGAGCGTAGGGTAGGTGATGTCCGGGTCCGTGGACGTGGTGTAGCCGCTGTTCCACATGGCCAGCACGACGTCCAGGTCGTATGAACTTATATAGCCGTCACCGTTCAGGTCGGCGGGGTGTGGGCCTTGCGGATTGGTATTTATGTTAGCCAGAATCGCATCCATATCGTCCAGCCCGACGTAGCCGTCGCCGTTAACATCACCGCGGAAGATCGGATGCGAGTAGACGGTGCGTTGACCGTAGGGTGTGTATTCATAGCGTTCAACGAGTCGGCCGGTATGGTTGATCAGGCCCAGCACATTGAAGTTTGCGTCCAGTATGGCGTAGTAATAGAACTCACACTCGTTCTCTTCGCTGCCCAGTAAGTGGTTGTTTTCCTCATCTGCGTTCTTCGGGTCCTGGTTGATGCCGATCTGGCAGAGCTCGTCGATGTATTGCAGGCCCCAGACGTATTGTTTGAGCATCTGGTTGCTGTAGTTATCGATCTGGATAACGGACTGACCATCGAGGTAGTAGTGATAGGTTGTGTTGAGGTACGTAGAGTTTGTGATTGCTTTGGTGATGCGCCGTCCGAGGGCGTCGTAGTCCATCGTGGCGATGACGGAGCCCGGGCTGTAGCCTGCAGATGCGCTGTCATCGGGGTAGGCGTTTTCAACCTTAACCAGACGGTTCCACGCGTCGTAGGTGAATTGATGCATGCCGTCGTAGATCAGGTTGCCGGCGGCATCGTAGTCGAGATCTTGAACGACGTAGATGGAATTGATATCGAAGTTATCTTCACATTCCGTAACGGTGTAGTAGCCATCGTTGTCATGGTCGGACTTGATGGTGAGGTTGTCGAACTGGACCGGGAAACTCGCGGCCATGAATCCGAACATGCCGCCCGGGCGAGTCAGGTCTACGTTAGCGGTGGATGTGGTGTAGCAGTCGTTGTCATTATCGAAGTCTTCATCGGTCGAGCATCTTATGGTTAAGGTGCTTCCATCGCTTGTGATACGGACCCAGAGATCTTCACTCTGCTGCCTGGCGGGGACATTGGCGGGGTATGTGGAATCAGCGGTCACCAGGGTTTTGTTATGCCCATCAACTACCTTATGGACGATCGGCGCTACACCGCCTGTGGCGCTGTGGGTGATACGTATTGAGAGGTAGTCATCATAATCCGAAGCGCCGAAGACAAAACAGCCTATCGTGTCGCTGGTTGTTGTGCGGTTCATTTTGAATGTCGCCTCAAAACGATCCGCACGGACACCATCAAGCAGAAGGGGTTCAGTGGTATTCGGCACGGTGGACGTGATCTGGAGCCGGTCGTCACCGCTACCGGCATCAACAACGACCCAAGACCCCAGATTGAGCCAGTGGCCGGCGAGTTCGGTGGCGGGGGCACTTTTGCTGAAGCTGACGAGTTCAAACTCTACATCTTCACAGTTGGTCCACACGCCGTACTTGCCGGCGGGGAATCCATCCGTGAACTCGAAGTCGGTGCTCCATTCAATGTTTGCGGAGTTTCGCTTGGATGACAAGAAGTACTGTTTCATCACACCCGCGGTGATCGTGCTCACACCTTGGACAGCCTGTTCGGTTTGCTTTTCACCTTCGACGACCTGGATCAGTTTTACCTGATTGGTACCGAATTCGGCGACGTAAATCCAATAGTTGCCCGGCGAGGTGTAACCAAAAACGATCCCGGCCTGGTCACCGCTGATGGCGCTGGTGGGGAAGACGATGCGGAATGATGATCGGAGCGGGCCGATGGCCTCACCCTTGAGTAGTACGGCACAAGCACCGGGATCATTAACTCCGGTTTCTTCGGTAATCGTGGTTACCTTGAGATCGCCGCCTGTGACCTGATATACGTCCGCACCCACGATCTCCCACGCGGGATCTGTGCCGTTAACCGTATCGGTGTTAAACGTGTCGAAGAAGGAAGCAGCACCAAGTGTGGATCTGACTTCGCGCGAGGTGTATTCGTTGGCTTTGCCGTCTTCGATATTGTGTTTGTAATAATCCGTTGCTTCGGGTGTATCGACCGAGAGTTGGTTGCCGAGTTGATCCAGCGTGTATCCGCGGCCGTTGAGAGTCCAGTAATCGGCAATGACATCATCGCCGGATGTGTTATTAATCAGTTTGCCTGCCTTGTAGTCAACCAGACGGTGCAGGTCATCATAGCCGTAGACTTGAGAATGAGATTTGTAGACTTGACGGTCTGCATAACGGTGGTTGCCCGCCACGTCGTAGGCATGGAGGATTTTGAAGCGATCCCCCGCTCCTTCATCATACTCATCATAATCTTCCCACTGATGGCGGATGACGCGGCCGAACTTGTCGAGGCTGAGTTCGTAGGGATCATTTGCCGTGCCCTCGTTGGTTTCATCGATGTAGTCCAGGCGCACCGCGGGTGTGGGGTAGCTCTTTCGGACCATCCCACCTGAGCCGAGGTAGTTGTAATCGACAATTCTGCTTGTGCCTGTTACGTCATTGGCCAGGGCGTTGGCACGGCTGATTGCGTCGTCAATGCCGTCGTGCCCGTCGTAGATACGGAACACCTGCCGTCCATTGGGGTATGTAACCGATTCAAGACGGCTAGCATTGGTGAAGAATCCACCAACTGAAGTATCATCATAATCGTAAACGATGACCGGGCTTTCTGATGTAACGATACCACCGTGCTGTTGGAATTCTTCAGCGACTTGCCCTAGATTATTGTAATTGTTGTCGATCTGACTGGTCACCGTGGTACCGCTATCCGAGTAGGTCGTTACCAGGTCGAGTTGCCCAGCAGATGTATAGCTGTAGCTGATGTATTGATCACCCTCAACCGTGCCGGCACCCGCATCAACTTCCTGGCTGGTGCGTCTGCCCGCTGCATCATAGCTGTATTCAATTTCTACGGCCCGCTGGTCGGTGCGGGTATGGAGTGAACCGTCGGGGTAATAGGTCATTGTGACCGTATCCCCCGTACCCGAACCGGCGCTGTCCGGACAGATGATTTCCTTTAGCAGGTTGGTGCGTTTGACCAGGTCGCTCTGACCGCCGTAGACATAGGTCGTTGTCTGGTCGTCCGTTGTGCCGCTGCCCATAAGCGCAGTTTGCTCAATGATATGCAAATCGAGATTGTAAACATATTTAGTTACACGATCCTCCTCGTCCGTACTGCCGCCGCCTGCTGTAGTTTCATCTGTCGGATCGAAGTTGACAAAATTATCAACAACATATGTCTGTCGATCAAGGCCATCGTAGAAGTATTTAGTCTTGGTGTTTATAATGTCCATGATCATACCGATCCTACCGGCTGGATCATAAACCATCTTATTAATAATTGGGCCACCTGATGTGCCGGGCAGGCTTGGCGCATCAACGAGCGTATCCTCTAGTGCATCGGTATAAGGGAAGTAATCCGCGAGGGCCGTGCCGTCATTGGTCCCGTAGTTCACGACATACTCGGGACGGTGTGCGTTGTCGTACCAACTTACTATGTATGTGATCCGGGCGTACTCTGTGTGATCAGACAATAAACCCGTGACATTTTCGTCCGCATTATCATTACGTACATATGTGGTCATCTTCAGGATATTGTCTACAGCGTCATACTTATACTCAGTCTCTGAGAGGATGATGTCGTTGGTGAAGTCTGTAAGACCAGCGTAGTCGCCCGATGTGGCGACAGGTGTTGTCCCCGTACCTTCGTCACTGCCACTGACCGTGCGCGCAATCCTTCCGAGGCTGTCGTACGCAGTCTTAGTGAATCCACCGCCGATACGTTCTGTTTTAACTTGTCTGCCCGGCAGATCGTACGTGTAGAGAGTTTTTAAGGCGTTGCCGAGATTACCACCCGCATCGACCGCGTAAACATGTGTCTCGGTCAGTTGACCGGTGGAAGTATCGTAGACATTTTCCGTCCTGGACAGTAAGGTGGCGCCACCGTTGGTGTAGAGGTCGGAGTATTTCGTCCTTCCCTGATTGTCGGTCTCCTGACGGGACCACGGCCCCACTTCGGGCTTGGTCCAGCTGACAACAATCCCTTGCGTATTGGTTTGTGAGAAATTCGTAGTAGTATAGACCAGTGACTCTGCATCCGTAGCATTCACGCGAACTACACGTGTCGGGTAAGGACGATAATCGTTTCCATCACGACTGTAGTCTTCGTCGTACCAAGTCTCTGAGACCTTCTTCAGGTTCATGAGATCAGTAGTAATGCCTTGCCATCGAGATATAGTACGGCCTTGTCCGTCGTATTGGGTTTCCGACACGTTGTCTAGCGCATCAGTCGTGCGGTACCGTCGGCCCAAAGTGTCATATTCGTAGTGCGTTTCGTAGTACAGCCCAGAGTCTATATCGTAGTAGGCACGGACATATTCCTGTCTGCCAGCCCAATCGTAAACATACTCAGTGAGACTCAGCTTGGTCAGAGTCTCGTCGCCGTCTGGCCCAGTGCTTGTACTCCAACTGTCTTCAGTACTCGCAGTATAGGACTGATAGACACGACCATGGCGGTCTGTCTTGGTTACCTGGATCGGCCCAGACGTGTTATTGTGGGGGTAGACACGATTTTCATAATATATATCGTTTCCATTACTAATCTTGGCATACGTAAAGAAGGTGGATATACCCTTAGCATCGACCACCCGAAGAATTCGGTCTTTGAGATCGTAGTAGGTTGTTTTTGTTGTCTTCCACTCACTATTACTTGGATTAATATTCGGAGGATCGGCCATCATGTACCGCTGTATGATCTCTTTCCGTCCACCGCCACTTACCACATCATAGATCGTTTTCGTACCAGCAAACGCAGTGGAATCCGTTGACGTATCATATTCCTGTTTGGTCTCAATAAGTCGTCCTAGAGCGTCGTACTCATAATATGTGGTAATACCTTTCCGATCTCGACGCCATAGCACACCGCAGCAGCCCCGTTTGATCTGTGTTGTGTAGGCTGCAATCCCTGAGCCTGGCGTAATTAACTCATTCTCTATTTCAGTACCATAATAGTAGCTGGTGATGTCAATATCGGGATCATATTCATCTTCAAAAATCTTGGTTAACGACACATCGAACCAACTGCTTGAACTGCCCTCGCGCTGTTCTACATTGGTACTGACTACCTTACCTTCGGAGCCAACTACAATCGTGGTACGGCTCCCATAAATGACCTCCGGATCTGCAACTGTCGCATCGTTTGGGAATCCTCTTTCCACCACCGTCCTACCAGCGTCAGGATAACTGTAAATCGACATCTGCCCATCACGAGAGAGTGCCTGTTTTATCCGATGCGCGTTGGGTTCTCCTTCTGCTATACGCCATGTCTTACTTACTAAGTTGTCGCTATCATTCCAATCTGCAGTAGTGTCTGCCGATGCACCAGAGATGGTCCATACTTCTTCACAATCGACGCCCCCCTTTTCAACCAGATCCGACCATCGCATGCGATAGCTTTTTGATTTGATTACGTTACTGTCTTTAATAACTGTGGTCTCAAGTACACCATTTTTATAGATTTGGGGTGCATACTCATAACTTCCAGAAGCCTGTATATATGTTGTAAGAATGTTGCTAGTTTCAGATGGCGCTAAGGTATACGCATCATCATCACGCTGCGTAACTTTCTCTTCAAGTTGACCATCTGTATCGTAATTATACCACTCCCAGTAACCGGAATCAGTTACATGAAGTTTTAGGTGGCCAACATCCTCGGCATCATTTGCCTCATCGTCATAATAGAACCACTGTTCTGTTAGCGCTGTACCGCTTGGATTATCGACTAACTTGATCAACTCCTCACCCCATGGGAAAAGGAAGTATGTTTCTTCCGTTTCACGGATGACCACATCACCGTTGGCCGTTACCTGCTTGACCGTCACTGTTTCGGTATGCTCAAGCGCGGAAATGATTTTATGCTCGCTAACAACTTTCTGAAGATATGTCGTTTCAGGATCTTCTATAATGCCATTGCAATACCCCTCCTCCATCGTCCAGTGATTTTCTGCATCTGACCACTCAAATCTCCACGCTTTATTGCCACCCATAAACTCAGTAATATAAACTTCGTTATATTCCGTCTCAGGATTAGATGCCGTGTTTTGTATTATGATAGTCTTAACAACAGGATCAGTTAACTCTGTACCTTCTCTTACTTGTATTCGGTATGAAGATGCACTATCATAATTTATATCGGTTACATCGATGCGTCCCTGTGTAGATATAATTGATGTAATGATATCATTCTCATCTCGTACAACTGTTACACCTTTCTGTACATTCGCGACCAACGCCTGTGGCGTCGACAATGTAGGCCTAGGATATCGACTATAAATACTTATATGTCCAGCATGATCACCATAGTTAGTTTTCCCAAGATCTAATTTGAAGTACATAGATTTATTACGCGCCTCAATTCCGCCAATGTCATCGCAATTTATGCATGAACCACATGGAACTTGCACATATATCTTATCGCATAAAACATCATCCACCCATAGTTCTAATACAGCAGTTTTTGATGATGCAATAGCCTGAAGCCAAAACACCATATTGTCTTCTGGAGTTATTGGAGTTTCTAATTGCCTATGGGCTTCAGTCGCCAGTGTTGATCCGGTCTCCGTTGTGTACAGTAACAATCCGTCTGGCAAATTTGCTCTTAATTCAACATTAATTCCAGTCTCGATTGTTTCAGGTAAGGATATTTCTATTTTATAACGGGTAGGGGATTCTGACCTGATATCCTTCATTAGCAGAATGCCTTTTGTACTGTCTTCTTCACTTTCAGAATACGCATTTATGTGATCAGGAGGCGGATATATCAGTAAGTCGCATCCACAAAGAAATGTCTCAGCCTTACCAGAAGATGCGGTTAACATCATTAGCACAGCAACACATATTTGCACGAATGCCGCTCGCAAATGCTTATGACAATATTCTTCAAATAACATACGATTCCCCTTCATGGAGTACGATATAATTTATACTTATCAATTGCCTTATGTATGAAATCACGCATATTCTCATTTTTGGCATATTTCTTAATGCGCTGTACTACATTTATCTGTCGCTGGCTTATTCAAATCAGAAAGTATTGTGTGCAGATGTACGATTAAGCCATGAGATTCTTCATCTGTAATATTACTTGACCACGCTTCCAAGAATGCAACCGCACGATCGAGATCCTGTGCGGCGGCATACCGTAGTGAAATCTGATAAATTAACTGCACTCGATCTTCGTCAACTGTAGCATTTTCCAATGCTTGGTTAATCCATTTGTTACCGGCAATTGGATTGGGCTTAATTGAAGATATCTCACTTGCATACGCACGCGCGATCAGCCACGCACACGAGTCAGCACTTCCGGGTTCACTAACTAATATCTTGTGATCAAGAAATTGTTTCCATGCACCTGATTCTTCAATTCCTTCGAAATGCCAACTTAGCAAATATAGAGTTGCGTGATTTGGCTTTATTTTACCGGATACCAGACCACTATGAATTAATTTAGCTATCCAACCTGTTTGCAGAGATTCACCCTCACCCCATGCTTCGCTCCCATTACAGGCATGTAATTGGTAGTTTCCGTACCATAATTGTTGTAGTGGATATGCGATATTGTGACCATGCTGTTCAAGATCATACTGGAGAATATTATCGGTTACACTAGACGCATTCAGTATTGCTGCAAGCGCTTGTATTGTTCTGTCTGTGTCTCCATATCGTGCATCATCTCGCAATTCACACGCGATAGAAACAATGAATATTGCATAGTTGCCGTCGGTTGCACGATCAATCCACGCCGACTTATTCTGTGCCTGTTCTATTACGTAATCAATAATCCGCATCCTAGCACGGACCGTATCAACTTTTGACTTATTATTAGCTAAAGAATGTAGCACCAATGCAAGTTGCCAAGGACTTTCTCGCTTCCAACCGTCTCCATATTCAATCCAATCTCTCATCCACACAAATAGGCGGTCCTTCTCAACGTGCAATCTGGAACCAATCTGTTGAAGTTGCTTAAGATGAACATAAGACATATTTGCCCAGACCGCTTCACTATCTAACAGGTCATCAGACAATAACCGTCCCATTAACGCACGTTGGTTATCATGTAATATAGGTTCGAGCGTCTGCAGTAAAGATATTGATGGGGATTCAACGTACCATTCTTGATCATTTTCAAGGCGTTTGAGAATTTGATCGACAACTTGCTCTGTATGCGAGTCTTTACGGTTGATGGCATGAAGTATAAGCACCATCTCATCGGGTGTGGCTGATTCTACATAACCGCTTGTGCTAAGCCATTTGTCTACCCAAGATTCAACTGTATTACGTTCGATACGCATCTGCGGAGCTAATGAGATTAAAAGTTGCAGATCGTACAATGACACATCATTAAAACTGTTACCGCCTGCGTAGAGTGCTACGAACATGTCGCTTAAATTCTTAACCTGTTCGGCATCCAACCATTGCAGCAATTGATTAAAGTTCTTGTATGCTATGAGTGCGTTCAATCGGGTAGGATCATCCTCAATGACAGACATCCAGTAATCTGCAATCTCGTGCTGAGTAACCGTGTCAGTTGCATTAATATTGGACAACTCGCGGAATAACCATGATATACTTGTGAAGTCACTCTTCCTCCATGATTCATTGCCACGCACCCAAGTATCCAAACAAGACGAGCGAAGCTCATTGCCAACTTCAAGGCGCTCTGTATCTCGTAATAATTGGCGAAAATCCATTGTAGACATGCCCGTGACTGTTTCGGCGCTCGTTACGTGTCTATTCATATATCCGCTTCGAATAAATTCCCGCTTCTCCTTTGTTAAATGCTGCCAAGTATCATCAAACAATGCAGACGAAAGAATTCTGTCGATTGCAGTCTGGTCTTCGTCTAGAACCTTGAGCGTATAATTTACCAACAGCGTCCACACTTCTTTGTGTGATTCATTATCAGACGGCATTTCTGGAGGCATACGGTAGCCAGAATCGATCAATAATTTTGCTACCCTGGCGGTATCTGTTTGCTTCCAACTCTCACCCTGCCTGATCCAGGCATCAACCCAATTCAAACAATTCTCACTCGGCACGCCGATATATCGTGCTGTCTTGATGAAGCGTTCGAATACATCAGTATGTAAGTTAGTGAATTCTGTTGTATCCGTTAAATTTTCAGATAAGATCCGCGCAACATCAGCCTGCTTCTCCTTCTCAATTAAATAGCCCCAATTCCCAACAAACGAGATTAGATCCTCTGTACTGAGTCGTATGAGATATGTTGGATCATTAATGAACTGATTACGCACATGATTAGTCAAAGCATTCATATACTCAGGCTCAGCATGTGCATCAAGAAGGTCTTGGCGTAAATCTACTAGCTGTTGCGCATTATATGACTGCCAGTCATCAGGTAATTCTGGTACGTCTTTCGCACAAACTGGTTGGAAGCACAAAATTGACATGGCAGCAGCGACAACCGATATGACCATACGGTATATACAAAATGGAGATATGCACCTACAACAAACAGATGATACGTGTCTCATGATTACAATTAATGCCCTATTGCTAATATATAACATAATATCTACTTGCCATGAGGGATCTGTTTACTACTTTCTTGCTGACAAATTCTCTCTCAGCTCATTACAAAACCCATCTATTATGATTGCGGTATAAGCTCATAAATTCGGAGATTCACTTCACAAGCATGAATCAACAGTACCAGTTGAAGTAATATCACTTCATAAATAATTAGCCAAATATTATTGTGTGAACAATGATCCAGCATAAATGTTGACCAGAACGCTGTAAATTACTGATAACAATGTTCATTAACGTCCGACTCATCCGTGAAAATATGTTCCCTCCTTTGGTATCTATTATGTTAATCTTAAGTACTGATATCATTTCATCAAGATTGCTGTATCTGGATGGTTGCTGTACCTTGCGTATATTCATTACTTACTGTGGCTTGACCGCTCAACTTTCCTGTTGAACTATTGCACTCGATACCAGATATTATGTTGGCAACACCCCAACTACACTCAATCCAATCCGAATCATTCGGAGGATCTTCATCACAACACACAGTAACCAATGCTGCCCATTCGTCATCCTCCGCGTTGTAGACAATAACGACTTCATGATAGTCGTAGCATAATGGTGCCTGCGCCTGCCACACCCAGTAACATGAACCCCAACCAGCATACGGAGAACCTACATATCCTTGATATTCCAACTCACCGCTGAATAGAGTGCAACTATCACAGTAACCCGCTTCCTGACCACTGACAGAAACAGTAATTGGATCTTGTTCTTCCACCTGGCAAAGATCGCATGCCGTCGGGCATGCTTCATCTTCGCAGCTGCTAACTGGAGTCCAGTTTGTATCTCCGCCGGCTGGGCAGTAAATACGGTCCTCGACGACATAACAGCGCGCCCCTTCAATGCCACTTAGTAACACAACATCACCTTTAGATAAATCGCCCTCAAGCAAAGCGAAAGAGGTGGGAGAATCGCAGGAGGCAGCAGTCCAGCAAATATGACAATTACCCTCGCATCCAGCGGCAACATCGTCACAGCCAGATACTTCCTTTAGGCCGCTGACAGTTTGTGTTGTGCCTACACAGGCATGAGCGCTTGATACAATCCAGCAGGCTTCGTTATATAGTACAACAGAATTCTCATATGCTTTAAGATTTGAATCTGTCTCAATTGTGCTGCCGGTATCACAATGGGTCAAGGTATAACAATAGCCATCATCATCACATACCGAGGCGCTGCATCCTGAAACAGTCGAATAACCGGATATGGTTCGTGTAACACTTAACTCACAGGGATATTCGCCAGATACAATCCAGCAATCATCATTCCATGATATGACGCTTCCTCCTGTCATACCAGCTGCTATTTGTATTTTAGAGTCAGTACTACAACTCGTGAGTGTTTGACATGTGCCTGGAGGACTGTCGGGATTCTCTGGGCATCGAGGATCACTGCAATCTTCTATTGGTTTAGAGAAGTAAAACAGGAAATCGTCTTCGATACCTGCGTAATCTCCGGCAGGCTGATGTCCGATGAAGTACATACACGGTCCCTTATAATAATAAAGTGGGAACGTTCTGATATATGTAGCATATTCTTCAGGACATTCTCCCCGCGGTGTTGTGCGCGTTTTATATGCCCAGCAATCTGGTCTGCTTAGATATTGCCCTGAACCTGGTGGGTATTCTGAACAAGAGACATACCTTGGACAATAGCACTCCGTACCTACCCAAGAAGAGGGTGTGAGAATTTTCGCATTATCAATACGGATTTCTTTCTGCGAAGCATTTTCTACTTTAAAATATTTCTGACAAACACTATCGTAAAACACGTCTCCGGGTAAGTGACCATTTAAGTCCGAACACTTTACAAAATATCTAAATCCAAAATTTGCCCACTGCATACATGGTTCAACAGGCACATACCAATCATCCAGACCTGCGGCAAAAGCCACACCTGCAAATGGAAATGTAGATATTGCTGCGATGGTTCCGCGCACAAAAGATCTTCGTGTTACAAGGTTGCGGTAATCAGAGCGTTCGGTGCTTGGATCAATTACGCGACGTTCGGTTTGCTTCGGATCTAGAATCCATTTTGATGAAGCAGGTGCAGGATATATTCTGGGCCGATCATCTCGTATTGGGGGGGTGAAGATATTTGTGTCAGGACGCAGAATCATCTTGTTTGGAACATGTAGTTTTGAAGGTTTAGAACTACACTGGTTTTCATGACAGGATGATTCAGGTATATCAATATGTTTTGAGTCAATGGTTGGCCAATAACCGAACGGACAGCTTTCTTTCGCATCCCAAGCTTTTCTTTTCAATATGCATCCACAAGTCTTCTGGCCCGAATCCGCCATAGACTTGAGCATCGGTCCGCAGGTATGCAAGCTACCGTTGTTTTTGAAAGTTGCATGATTCCCTGGGCAAGCACGGCATACATCCAATCTCTGATTATATTGCTCCGGTGTGACACGGTCCTTACGCAACAAATGTGTTTTAGCCATACTTGCTAAACCACGACCTGCAGAGGACAAGATAGACTCAGCTTTATGGATATGAGCCGCACTATCTTTATCTGCGGGTTGTGTATTTTCTGGATATTCAGAGGGAATCTTATCTGTCACGATTTATGTATCCTGCCCGATAGGGTGCGTTTCAAGAGCTTTGTATAATTATTCTGAATCAGTTCTATCCACATAAGTTCACTGAATATCAACGTTCACACTGTCATCTTTCAGAATCGCTGGAGTCGGCAATGTATCAGCCTCTGCGGCACGAACCGCGCTGCTGTAAACGGCTCTGTTCGTGCGTGCCGTATCCACAATCTGTTTCTGGCTCCAAGTCAGTTCATCCTCGACTACGCTAGCCACAGTGACCTGCTCGGTTCGGTTTGAAAGACCCGTTGCAATAGCCTGCCGCTGTGATATGGTGACTGTAGGCGCGTACCTGAACCGGTCAGGCAGACCAGCGTTGTCTTTTGCCGCCCGCCACATTGTTTGTTGCGTACTGTTCAGCCGAGAGGTCAGCTGTTCTGCCAGACTGTCCATCATCGCTTGGCGCTGTTTGTACCGCTTGCCAAGACTATCCTCCAGGTCGGATAATGAGCGGACGGCGGATGTTGTAGATGTGGCCTTGCTGCCCGGATTGGCGGATGGCCCCGCATTGATCAGTTGAATTTGTTCTCGGATTGCCGCATTCGTATTGTTGATCGCTTTTTGATTGCCATCCAATTGGCTCTGGTTCGCAGCGCACCACGATTTGAGGTCTTCCAGGATCAGGCTGGCGGTTTCCTGGGTACAACCCAGCGACGCCAGATCATGGTTGGTCAGCCTCAGTTCCTTACGCAGGCTCTGGACCCGGGTATAGAGATAAGGATCGACGGGATCAGGCTCATCTTCTGCCTGCGATTGTGTCTGAGCCAAGGCAGGCGTTGCCGCAAGATGAGAGAACAGCGTCGGCGTCAACGCCGCAGCCATCCCGAAGATTACGATCAGCACACAGACAATAGACGAAAACCAATGCCGACGGGCATAAGCCATGGCAACCTCCAGTCATGCGCGCAACTACCGCGCTTTATGTTTATGGCACCCCTTTTCGACGGCAGATGCCCCGTGGAAACTTAATTCAGTGGCTACCCGCGTAACCACCTGATCATATGGCTATTGCGAAGCAGGTCTTTCTCGACGATCGATTACAGCACATGTAAACGGCAACTATCCATCATGCATGGATGCATTCATTTGAACTATTTGCACAGATGGCTTGGTACACCAGGAAGAACGATAAAAAGAATTACAGTGCATAACATATCCTCGGTACTCACAGGGCGGTGCCTGTGACTTAGTATATTGCCTAGGCTACCGACTCCATCAAGTATGTCAAGACTTCTATGTGTGTTTCCAGTAAATTCTTTTTGGTCAGGTCCAGAATATGTCGCAATCTTGCACATCCAGATACTCTATGGATACAAGCAACGTTGTACTTCGTCGATCAGAGATACTTACTTGATCCTATCGCGTCGTGTAAGATATGGTGATGCTATGTACGTGTAGAGAGAGACTGACCGCAGCCACAACATTGGGGGCACATACGACATTGAAATAGTCGCCTTCAACTCAAGCAGTAGTGGCCGATCCAAGGAACTCAGCGACGCATGTAATTGAGTCTGCTAAGGAGATTAAATGATGTTTCGGAAGCCTTACTTATATTTACCGTCTCTTGTTGTGCTAAGTGTGTTGGCGCTTCATGCGTCGGCGATGGCGGCCTTGGAATGGGATACGCAGCGTATCAGTAAAACCGCATCTGTTGAAGATGAGCAAGCAGAGTACGAATTTACCTTTACCAATACAGGCAAGGTGCCTGTAACGATCACAAGTACGCGTGGATCGTGTGGGTGTACGACTGCTAAGCTTGAGAAAAAGACCTATGAAGCGGGCGAGTCCGGGAAGATTAAAGCCACGTTCACGTTTGGAGACCGTGCCGGCAAGCAACGAAAACGGATAACCGTTTATACCAAGGAGGACGCTCCTGATAGCAAACCGATCTCAGAATCAATCGCCTTGGAGATGAGGGTTAATATTCCTCAACCAGTAATAATCCGACCCCGTCTAGTGTACTGGCGACCGGGTGACACCCTAGAGCCTAAAATAGTGCAGATCCTGATTGACCATGACAAACCGGTTGATATTGAGGTTGGCAAAGTCGAAGGAGATTCAATTACTGCTCAGATCAAATCAATTGAGGGTGGTAAGCAGTATGAATTGACACTCACACCCGTCGGCTCAGAGCCACACGTAGATTCATATCCTGTGAATGAACAAACAAGGGTTTCTGATAACCAAACACGGTCAATCCCGGCTGAAGCTGCATCCACACACCTGCCTGATGACAAGCTCATATCTACAAAACAAGGTCCGCTTGCACAAACCACGCCCCCACCAGGTGAAGCACGGGCAGTCATTTTCTTGAATGCGAAGTTTGGAGAGCAATATACCCGCAGTTATAAGATTATAGCTCGCATTATGATTGCGCCGGGAGCCGATAACTCTAGTACACAGACTACTGAGAACTCCGGCGCTTCTTTAGATACAAAATCGGCCGGTACAGAGTAAGTCAAAGATACTTGGTTGATCCGCTGTCCGTAGTTCACTGTCATGAATTGTAATGTGTAAATGTATAAGACAAAGTCTGCTCTTGTTGTGTTTTGCCATTGTACCTGCAGTCATGGTGGGGTTGTGGCACCCTAACCGCCCCTTGTGGCAAGCCGATCAACTGCGTGAAGATGAAGTTAAACTTCAAGCCGTCCAAGTATGGTCAGAACCCGTCCTCTGGCTCGATGCGCGCTCCGCTGAGGCGTACAACGAGTTGCATTGGCCCGAGGCCCTACTTCTAAACGAAGACGAATGGGAAGACCTCATCGAACCTGTGATGATGGCTTGGGAACCAGACATGAAGGTCGTGGTGTATTGCGACAGCCGAACGTGCGACGCCAGCCGGGAGGTGGTAGCGCGCCTTCGTGATGAGATGCAGTGGGATCAGGTCTACATTCTACATGGCGGATGGTTAGTCCTGTCGGAGTCGATGAAGTGAAGCACGCCGTCCAAATGCTGCTACGCCTGGTCATCGGCGGTGTCTTCATCTGGGCCGGCATACTCAAAGCACTCGATCCTGCGGGTTTTGCACAAGACATCGAAGCCTACCAGCTATTGCCGTACACCCTGTCGGTGGCGGCAGCCCTCTACCTCCCCTGGCTTGAGATCTTCTGTGCCCTGGCACTCATCTCAGGCTGCTGGATCAAAGGCGCTGCAACTAACCTCACCGCCCTGCTGCTGATATTCATTGGTGCACTGATATCCGCCTGGTGGCGAGGCTTCGACATCAACTGCGGCTGTTTCAGTGGCGCTTCGGAGACGGGTGATTATCTTTGGCCGATCCTGCGTGATGCCATGCTTCTATTTGCGGTATCTTTATTATGGATATTAGGCGATAAACACACAGACATACATACACGAAATGAATGACATTAACTGGAATCCAGTCTCGCAGGTTCAATAATCCAATTTACCTCTACTTGCCAATCTATGGCATTAAAGAACTTCTCCAATACTTGCTCAGTCTGCCGTTTGCTCCGTTCAACCAAATCCGTATCCTCACCAGCAGATTCCATACATCTCTGCGCTTCAGTCATTGCCCTGTTTACTATCTGACGAGCTGGTTCAGCCGAAGGCAACAGCAGCCAAAGTCCTTTGCGATTGATTGTGTATACGGAGGTCTGTTCATGATCCAATCGGACTCGTCGTACGTCTGGCTCGTGCAGTACCAGAGTAGCGGTGCGGGCTTCTGTATTAACATTCTCCCAACGAGCATGTTTTATGTCGGTTGATATCTCCACATCACCATTGATCAGCAGAATACAGTCAACCCCTCCCACATATCCACCGATATGTGTGTTTTGTACTTTTGAGACTGGAATCCTAAGTGTTACCAGATCGGCCAATGTTTCAATGTTACCGAGTACCACCGGTGTGGATTCTGTCGCCGGCTTATTGCCATAACGCCCCGCTAAGCCGATTCCTAGCAGGGCGCCCACGATCAATGCCAGTACGGTCCAGATGATCTGGGTCATGTATTTCCTTTCTTTGTCTTCGACTGCCCGCTACTCAGCCCAAAGCTAACTGCATATCGCAGTAAGCCAGGGCAACAACCACTACAGCAACAACAATCACCGCAACCAGGGTTGAGTTCATCTAGTGTTCCTCGTGTTGATGTTTAAGAATCAGGCGGCGAGCCCAACCACACCGTCCAAGAGACCGTGCAAGGCCTGGGTACGTTTGGGCAATGTGTCCAGGCTCCGGCCCTTGATCGATTCCGTTACCGCATTGAAGAGCCGCCAGCAGCTGTTACCTGATTCCATGAATTCAGGATGGCTGGGCTCCTCGTACTCCTTTACCGCCACTGGCAACCTGGTAGCTGGTAATACGCGCATCCGCATCGCTTCCACCAGCAGGTGATGGGCATCCCGCTTTTCAAGCTGTGTATTTTTGTAAGCTTCGATACGCTGGTCCTGCTGTACCCGCAGATCGCCCAACTGGCCCACAGCACGATTCACCAGTTGAGGTAGATCCCGATTAATAAACCGGGTGTGCCGGCGTGATAGATTGACCTCACCACTGAAGGACAAATTGTCACAGATAAAGACCGAATTACCTACAACCAAGCCAGCAGGATATGATTGATCGTGTGAATTACGAAGGCCAACAACAAGACCGTAATCGCTCGATTGCTTGCCGTTCTGTACCTCCAGCAGGCCGAAGTAGCGGTTCCCATCCCGTGCTAATGCGTGGGCCTGGTTGAACACCTTCAAACCGGTTGCCTCAAGCGAGTCTTCCACCAGGTCCAGTAAACGTCCGTGTGGAATGGGCTGCCAGCTATCGGTAGCTGCGGGCGTCCGGCAATGAACAACCTCCGAGCGGTCTACTGCCTGACCGCCACAATGCAATATCAGGTTCAACATATTGTGAGTGCCTTTCTTTTAGATTTGAGTTAATGCCCCCCTGCCCGCTCAGGATTACCGGTAGTAGTCCTGATCATCCTCGTCGTAGGGTTCCGGAGCGGTCCGGTAGATCCGATTGAGCTGACGCCGTCGTTTACGCAAGCCATGGACACCGTTGGCCAACATAGATAAGCCCCCTGCCACAGCGATGACCCCTAAAAAGAAGATCATCACCGCACCCACACTGGGTAATGCCGCATAAAACACGTGCAGCTGATCCGATCCGGGCACATGGGTCGCGCTGTGAATAAGTCCGTAAACCGCCAGGGCGAGCCCAACCAGGAAGTTGACAAACGGATAGAACAACTGAGTCATCGAAGTATTCCTTTCTTTTAAGGTTGAATTCGATTCAGATATGAAGTTGGCAAGCTATCTTTGACGGGGTGACTTCGGCTTTAGACGATTCTCAGCATCCACAACCGCCTGCCTGGTCTTCATGTAATATTCGCTGCCATTCGTTGGTCGCAGAGGCATTAAGACGCCAATCCCCCTGCTCTTATCATCATCCGTAGCGGGGCAGACCAGCACAGGCTTATTGACGTAATTGGTGCCGGCTTTGCCGTTCGTTGTATGAACAGGTACAGGAATCAAGAATGACAGCTTGGAGGTTCCAAGCCCCTGAGCTACTTTGGTAAGTAAAGCAAGATCGACACCCAGCAGCAGGTGTGGCAATTCCTTGGATAGCGGATCTGCTTTGGTTGTAAAAGGCTTGCCCTTGACTTCGGGCAGTACATCCAGAATAGATGGATAGTCTTGATCGCCGGCGTATTGGTCCGGTTCACATTTACCATCACTGCATCGCCACTGGCCCCCCACCAGCTCCACCGTAGCCGCTGACGGCTGTTTCCGGCTAGGTAGTATCCTGGTGGGTACCAGATTGGGCGAATTGACTTGCCCTGCCGCTAATACACAAACCGCTTGCTGGCCATCGGTAGCCTGCAATAGAACCTTGTTCTTCTGCCGTGTCGGTAATACCCGAACAGCGCCAAGCTTGTATCGCTTATCCTCACCGGTAGCTTTGGCAATCCGTGTATTTATCTTGAAGCTGCAGTTGTCGCCTTGCACTGGCCGGGTTCTTGCCCGGGTCCGTCTATTGGTCTTTCTTCTCCGGGTTATGCCTAATACCATCTTGTTCTCCGGGTTGCTCTTGAATACACGAGTAGTTAGCTCGCCAGACATTTATGTGACGTCACATCTTTTGAGTCAGTATCTGACTGCTCCGATCCGAATGGCCCAAACAACCTCAAATCGCGGTTGCCGGCCTGCATTTCTTCGTGATCCAGTCGGATTGCCTCTGCAGTGTTATTGCCGAGAATCTGGAGTTCATGCATATCCAGTTCATGAGCGGGTACGATTGTCATATCGGTATTCCTTATTGGGTTTGGGCGCAGCGATAGCCACGCCGGAGACTGAAAACTCTGAATTAAGTGATGATGCGCTTAGACGGCGACGGATAATTCGCTGCTAAGCAGATTGAATTGCAGATCCTGATCCACCGGAAGATGACGAAGCCATCGTGTGAACTGCTGGATCATCAGCCCCGCCGCGATATTGGCGGTGTAGATGGTACTTCTTGAGGTACAGGCACCCCGGAAAGCTTCTTCACCACTGAAAAATGTAGTCGGGTAGTAATTGCGGCCCGCATCACCAGAAGATGCTAATACGCGGATCACCTCGCCGGACATCCTACCGTCACAGAAGAATGCCACACGCTCGTTGACTGATTGCCAGATAAACCGCCTGGCATCGATCGAATCAACGCAGCAGAACACAACGTTACCTATTTGTGTTTGTGATCGCCGGAACTTGTCATTCACCGTGACAATCTCTACCGTCGGGTTGATCTGCTGGCAGAAATCAGCGGTCGCCTGAACCTTGGAACAGCCAAGATCACTGTGGAGATAACCTTGTGGCGCAAGGTTCACGTTCTCGACGATATCAAAATCAATCAATTGGATACGGGGGACGCCAATAGCGGTGAGTTGTAGTGCGATCTGCCTTCCGATAGCGCCAACACCGATGACGGTGCAGTCTGATCTTGCCAACGCTTCCGGGGGTATCAGATCCCGTTGCCGTGAATCTCGCTCGGATTGGAACGAATCTAATGTAGTAATCATCTTGCTCTCCTCATCTATTAAAAGCAATAAACCCCGGCACGCCCGAAGGCGTAGCCGAGGTTTTCCGGGGGCTTAGTTGTTACTTGAAGCATAACCTCGGAATGAGCATAGTCAATCCTCATTTGGCAGCATGACGGTTAAAACAGGCTCATTCTGATCTCCAAGACCACAGATCGCTTTTAGCTGAATTTTCTGTTGCCTGCATTGAGCATTCATAAAGATCACTTCAAACATCAACAGGTCTGTAGCGTTAGGTTGTTGCCTGATACTGACATACAACATCCAAAGTAAGTCGTGGGCCCTACCGCGTTCTGATTGACCTTGAGCTTGGGTATTCCCGGGTGGCACAATATATTGATTCCACACCGAGGCAGTACACGCTACAGGTATAGTAAAGCCGGTTTCTTGTGCCCAAGCTGTTAGATCGACCAACACACCATCTTCGATCGCCTGTTCCCTGGTGTAGCTGTAGATAAGTGGTATACCCTCAAACGGATTCTTGTTAGACATAATCAAACAGACACCTCCCCCCTACCCTCGCCCCCGGAAGTAGTTCCAGAATTACCGACGATGGCCAACAGATCGGCTTCATCATCCACACCGTACTCTTCCATCAGCAACTCAATATGTCCCCGTTCGTCGGCTATATCCAACAGAAGATCAGTACAGTCCATGTCGAAGTCTTCATTGGGATACCCAAAGTCCCCAATATCATCCATGGCATGGCCGGCGCCGAAGATACCTAAACTCAGATGGTCCGGTTCGGGCTGTACATTCAGTTCGTATTCTTCACGCCAGCTTTCGTGATCCGAACCGTCAAAACGTTCGCTGTAGTCCACCTCTACCGGCAGTTCCATATGGCCACCCGGTCCTGTATTGAACCTAAGACGGCAATAAGTCTGACCACCACGGGCTAAAATGAACATCACCGCCCAGTCGCAGTTGCCGAATACCCGCTTGAAGGTTTCTTCATCGGTACCGCTGGGATAAGGACAATCCCCCGGGTGGGTATGCAGCCAGATCCTGGCGAACTGCTCCGGCTTATGTGCTTGGTCAACCTGTTGCTCAAAGTAATCCGCTACCGATTGGTCATCAAAAGCAACACTTACACACGAGTTAGTCTGCTTAACCGTGATAAAGTCATCGATAATAAGTAGCTGCTTGGGATCGCTTGCCACACCAAAGCCACCAATCTCGGTATCGCCGGCGTGACAGAAATAGAGCAGCTTGGCCCACGCATACGGGGTAAACTTCAATACCGGGCTCTCAGACCGCCGGTACTGGTCTTGAGACAATTTCACCGGCAGTTGCCTCGACAGTAATTTGGGTTTCTTTTTCAATAGATTCATCTTGGTCACGGTTATTCTCCTTCGCGTCAAAGCACGCGGGGCATAGTTCATCTTCTAGACAGCCGACGCAGCAGCTTTCACCGCATTCGGCACACTTCTTCATACACTGTTTGCAGCTGTACTCTTCGCACTGGGGACAGTTAATAAGGCAGCCCAGGCACGCACTGTCATCACAATTGGTGCAGCGCCCCGTACAGCCGTCGCAGACATCACTGCCACAGTTTTCGCAGTAGTACAGGTCGTCTTCGTGGATCCGCTCCCCGCACTCGTTACAAGCGCTTCCGTGCCAGACATCCAGCGGTACATAGGGTGAATCGGGGTTGTAGGTTTGGAGCAGGCTTCTGATGATGAGGAAGAAGTCGGCAAGACGGCCCTCCATTAGGGCAGCACTGACCATGAAAGCTGACTCCCCGGTACAAAGCCGTTCATCGCTGACATGGGGATGCGTTATGTGCTGGTTACCAGCCGCTGGTTGTGGATCTAGGGCAACTACCCGAAATGGGTGTTGTCCTGTGCCGGCCTGAATACCGGCAAAGTGTGGTAGCTCGTTCAGTTCGAGTTCGATAGAAAATGGCCCCAGATATACCTCTCCCAGCACTATAGAACTGGTCTTAACTGACAAAACGTGTGAATCTGCTTTGTACCACCACTGACCGAACTCATCATCGATCTGCTGTAGCTCGCCGGCAAGCTCGGTAACCGAGGGTATACGTGGATTTGGTTCCCGCTGAGTTATGTGTGCCTCGAGATCACGGTTCAATTCACCCGCAAGTCGGTTTACCTTCACAAACTGCCGATGGGCGGCACACTGATAGCCAAGCCGGCAGGCACGATTCAACAGCCGGCTGGTTTTAATGAAGATGGATAAGGACTGGTTCAGGTCGCGATATTGTGTTGCTTTTCGATACAGTCGATCTCGAGCTGCGGTTATGAGTTTGTCACGCACAAGGTTGGCTACTCTGCATGAATCTCGGGTTCGTTTGGATTCCTTTCTGTTCACCAGCTGTCTCCGTAAAGAAATAGCCCCGGCACCCATTTGAGTTGAGCGCCGGGGCTTGGTTGTTGGATTGGTATTGGTGTGGCTGAGTTACGCGGCTTTTGATATTGGTGTGGCGCCTTCGATCTTGGTCGGTGTGATGGAAACGCGGTCGCCCTCCTGAAGAACCTGGTTACCGCTGACGTGCTGGCGATTAACACGGATCAGGTAGTCTTCAGGTTTGCAGCCGGGCATACGGTCGGAGAAGAGCTTGGAAACGGTGGTGTTTGGTTCGATCTGGATGTGATCAGCGAAGCCGGAGCCGAGGTTGTTGATGTACAGAATCTGCATGTAGGGATCTCCTGTGGGGTGAATGGGTGATCTGTATTCAGAATTTCACGGAGTTGTGGTCTGACGACAATCTGCGCCAAGTATCAAATTCACACGATAGCTGCATCAAGACGATATAGGTCCTAGTGGGTATTGATCGGGGGATAAATAGCTAAATGACTTTAACTAATATGACATGTATCGAGGCTGAATTAAGTGGTCAATAACGAGTATTATTGAGCTTGAATTGAAAAACTCTATATAAATAAAAACGCCCTGCCCGATGGGCTGAGGCGTTGAAAGGGTTGCGTAAACGCATGGCCCTGCGCGGGACGAAAGTCCCACTTACTGTGATAAGGGGCAATCGTCGCTCGGATACACTACGTTTATTGTATAATCGCCCTCACACAATTACAAGGGGGCATTTCATGTCAACATGTGCTGAACCTTCTGATTCCTATGTGCTGGGCCTCGATCTGGGTGTGTCCTCGCTTGGCTGGTCGTGCCTGAATGTCACGACAGAACAGGCTTTTAGTATCCGATGTGTGGGCGTTCGCATTTTTGAGGCCGGTGTCGATGGCTCGATCGAACAAGGCAAGGATAGTTCCCGTGCAACAGTTCGACGCGAGAAGCGACAACCACGCAGACAAATCGAACGACGATCCCGCCGACAACGCAAAATCTTTCGAATCCTGCAACGTCAGGGATTGATGCCCGACGGTCCCAGTACCGATCAGGTTCAGATCGATCGTCTTATCTCTGACTTGGATAGAACGCTAAGGACGCAGTTACTGAAACCCGGCGACCATATCGCGGCACAGGTCTGGCCTTACAAGCTACGAGCTATGGCGATGGATCAGCACTTGGAGCCACATGTGTTGGGCCGCGCACTGTATCACCTTGCCCAACGACGTGGTTTCCTGACCAACCGCAAAACAGACAAGGACGACGAAGAATCGGGCAAGGTCAAGGCCGGCATCGCCGAACTGTCTCGGGACATGGGCAATCAAACACTGGGCCAGTACCTGGCGTCACTCGATCCCGACACCGTGCGCATCCGACAACGCTGGACCGCGCGTCAGATGTACGAGGATGAGTTTGAAAAGATCTGGACTGCACAACAAACCCACCACCCGAAGTTATTGACACCCAGGTTCAAGCGCAAACTGGAGCAGGCCATCTTCAAGCAGCGACCACTGAAGTCTTCCAAAGCGCTGATCGGTCGATGTCAGCTTGAACCTGACCGACGCAAAGCTCAACTAGCCTCACCGCTGGCCCAACGCTTCAGACTTCTGGCCGCAGTCAATAACTTGTTGATCTACGAACCCGACGGCAAGCAACGTACATTGACGGCGGATGAGCGAACAAAGTTGATACAGGCGTTGGAACGCAGTGGTGACCTGACTTTCGCCATGATCCGGAGCAAGAAACTGCTGGATCTCAAGAAAACTCATAAGCGTAAGGATAAGAAGACCGGTAAACAGGTCGTAACACCTGGTTACGCCTTCAATCTCGAAGAGGGTGGAGAGAAGAAGATCCCTGGCGACCGCACAGCCGCGAAGTTAGTCCCCATCTTCGGTGACCGCTGGTTCGACTTTTCACTACGACAGCAGGAACAGATCGTCCACGATCTGCTGGAATATCAAAATCCTGATGCATTGGCGACTCGCGCTAAAGATAAGTGGGCCCTGACTGACGAGCAAGCCAACACGTTCAGCAAAGTAAGGCTTGAGCAGGGCTACGCACGTTTCTCCCGCCGTGCTTTGCAGCGCCTGATCCCCCACATGGAGGAGGGGCTGCACTACATGACGGCACAGAAGGATGAATATCCTGAAAGCTTTGAAGTCCAAGAGACGCACGACCTCTTGCCGCCGGTACTTGACGCGATTAAGGACCTGCGTAATCCAGCTGTCTGTCGGGCGTTGACCGAGTTGCGCACCGTTGTCAATCACGTCATAAAGACTTACGGCATGCCCACCATGATCCGGCTGGAAATGGCCCGTGATCTGAAGCGTCCTCGCAAACAGCGTGAACAGGCCTGGAAACGCAACCGCGACCGGCAGAGCGAACGCCAGGTTGCCGCCGCCAAGATCAAGGCCGCCAAGCTCGTTGTCGGAGAACCTAACCGCGACGCGATTGAGAAGTGGCTACTCGCCGATGAGTGCAATTGGCTATGCCCCTACACCGGCAAGACCATCAGTGCAGAAGCCCTGCTCGGGCCCCATCCGCAATTCGACGTCGAACATATCGTACCTTTCAGCATCAGCTTGGACAATACATTCATTAATAAGACACTATGTGATTCGCACTTCAACCGTCACCGGAAAGCAAACAAACTCCCCACCGCCTGCTACGATCCCGACGGGCAGGAATGGCAGGATACGTTATCCCGCGTCCGCCGTTTTCGAGGCCAAGCCTCATCGATCAAACTTGAGCGATTCCAATGGACTGAAGTACCTGACGGCTTTACCAACCGAGACTTGCAGGACACACGTTACGCTTCTCGCCTTGCAGGGGAATACCTTGCCCTGCTCTACGGTGGAATGGTCGACGCCGACGGCAAACGCTGTATACAAGTTTCCGCCGGTGGTGTCACCGCCAAACTCAGAGACGTGTGGGGTATGAATGGCATCCTCAATGACGGCGGAATAAAAACCCGCGATGACCACCGTCACCATGCCGTGGATGCCGTCGCCATCGCACTGACCAGCCCCGCCACTGTCAAGATGCTCTCCGAAGCCGCCACGAAAGCTCACAGCGCCGGCCGTCACCGTTTCGCCCCCGCGAACGAGCCCTGGCCTGATTTTATAGATGATCTTCGAGATGCGATCGACAGCATTAACGTATCCCATCGAGCGGATCGGAGAATATCCGGCCCCTTACATGCCGAGACCAACTACAGCCGACCCATCAGCGCACCGGGTGGGAAGTTGGTGACCCGCAAGCGAGTAAGGCTCGATCAACTCACCGTGAAGAATATCGAAAGTGATGCGATTGTAGATCCCTCTGTGCGCGATGCAGTACGCACCAAATGGCACGCGCTTGGCCGCGGAAATCCCAAACAGATCTTCGTGGATCGGATCAATCACCCGTATATGCAGACACAGGACGGACGCATCATCCCGATTCACAAAGTACGGATCACCGTCAATGATAAGCCACGTCAAATTGGATCGGGCACAAGAAAACGCTACGTGATCTCGGGCAAGGATAGTCTCCACCATACGGTCATCGTGTCTTCCCAGCTCAAGAATGGCGAGAAGTGGCGGGACGAACCAGTCGACCGTATGGAAATGCACAGGCGCCTCTCGGCCAGCCCGTGTGTCCCCATGATACAAACCGACTGGGGAACAGATCGGTTCGTTATGGCTCTGTGCAAAGGTGATTGTATCGAGATGAATGACAAGAATCACAACAGATCGCTTTTTATCGTACGTAGTATTTCCAAAGCCGATATCACGATACGATTGCACACGGATGCTCGAACTGATGAGCAAATCAAACTTGCCGGCGAGCGATCGAAGTATCGAATACGATCCGCCGACGAGTTACGAAAACGGCGTGCAGTCCGGGTCGTGGTCGGACCATTGGGTGACATCCATCGGGTAAAGATCGGCCATGTCTGACCGTATTCTGGATATTGCTGAGTCTCCAGCTTACCTGCGCGTGCGCGACGGGCTGTTGTGCATCCGCCCGGATAAGGACAATGAACAGGAAGTCACGGTCCCGCTGGCTGAACTCGCCGCCGTCATCCTCACCCACCCGCAGATTACCTGTACGCGTACCGTCCTCTCCGGACTCGCTGAAGCCGGAGCTGTGGTGGTGGCCTGCGATGATCGGTTTCTACCCGTGGCCATGATGTTGCCCCTGACCGGTTACCACGCGCCCGCACGCAGACTCGCCGCACAGGCTAACGCCACCGTGCCCCTGAAAAAACGTCTCTGGCAACAACTGGTCAAAGCGAAGGTCCGCGCACAAGCCCAACTACTAATAGAGTTTCGCGGTGATGACTACGGATTAACAGAAATGAGCAAGCAGGTACGCTCTGGAGACACTCAAAATGTCGAGGCCCAAGCGGCTCGCGTCTATTGGCCTGTGATCTTCAACGACACGAACTTCCAACGTAACTTCACCGCTCCTGACCAGAACCGCTTCCTCAACTACGGCTACGCTGTTCTCCGCGCCGCCGTCGCACGCGCCATCTGCGCCGCCGGCCTGCACCCCGGACTCGGTCTGCACCATCATCACCGCAATAATCCCTACTGCCTGGCCGATGACCTGATCGAACCGTTCCGCCCTATCATCGACCGCGCCGTCGTGGAACTGGTCGACGACGATCTTGCCGACGCTCCCATGGATAAACACATCAAGGCTCAGCTTATCCAGCCCGTCATGGACCGATATCTATTGGATGGCGAGCAACGCACCCTGTTCGACAACCTCGGTCGACTCGCCGCCTCCCTGGCCAACGCTTTCCAAGCCGATTCGCCTAAGGCTGGGCTGAATCTACCCGATATCAGTTAGCGGAATGTGTTCGTGTTGGAGCGACCGGGTGGCACACCGCCATGTCATGCCGTCGGGGTATCAAGCCATGTGGCTGTTCGCCATGTTCGATTTGCCTGTGGATTCCAAGAGTGCACGCCGTCGCTACGCGCGGTTCCGAAAAACTCTCATTAAGGAAGGTTTTTCCATGCTGCAATACTCGGTCTATGCCCGATACTGCCCCAGCGAAGAATCGGCCGGTACTTATAAAAAACGCCTACGTCCCTTGCTCCCACCCGATGGCCAAGTCCGTTTGCTCTGCGTCACCGAACGCCAGTTCGGCCGCATGGAGGTCTACTTCGGGAAAAAACGCAAACCCGTCGAAGATCCACCCACGCAATTGATGCTTTTCTAACCGAATATCACTCCCAAATGTCGTCTAACCATGGGTTTACGTCGCAAATAGTGTATCCGAGCGACGATTCCCTACAAACCACAGCATGAAAAAAGGCTGGCCGGATTATACCAGCAGTGTATCCGAGCGACGATTCCCTACAAACCACAGCCTCTTTGTACTTGGCCGCAGACAATGCGCAGTGTATCCGAGCGACGATTCCCTACAAACCACAGCTACTTCTTGAACCAGGCAAACTTCTCGCTAGTGTATCCGAGCGACGATTCCCTACAAACCACAGCAAAAGAAAGCAAGCAGGTTGCTTGTGTGTGAGTGTATCCGAGCGACGATTCCCTACAAACCACAGCACGGTGTACAGCAACGACACCAAGATGTTTAGTGTATCCGAGCGACGATTCCCTACAAACCACAGCCTGCTGACGCTTATGCACGTGTTCCATGCAAGTGTATCCGAGCGACGATTCCCTACAAACCACAGCATCTGGTCGCCAATGTCCGTGCGTTCGGTGAGTGTATCCGAGCGACGATTCCCTACAAACCACAGCTTCGTGACGTCTTGCCCGTCCTGCTCGGTGAGTGTATCCGAGCGACGATTCCCTACAAACCACAGCATTAAACCACGCAATAACTTTGCGTTGTCTAGTGTATCCGAGCGACGATTCCCTACAAACCACAGCCTACAGAAAACAACAAACGTACCGTGGTATAGTGTATCCGAGCGACGATTCCCTACAAACCACAGCTAAATTCGTCTTTAAGCTCTTTATATGTGAGTGTATCCGAGCGACGATTCCCTACAAACCACAGCTGTATGGATGGTGACCGTCATGGGTGTTACAGTGTATCCGAGCGACGATTCCCTACAAACCACAGCAACCGCCATTGCCGGCGTCGGTATCAATGTAGTGTATCCGAGCGACGATTCCCTACAAACCACAGCGCCATCTACATAGACCCGCCGTATCTGAGAAGTGTATCCGAGCGACGATTCCCTACAAACCACAGCGCCATCAAAAGTACATGGTGCAGGCGCTGGAGTGTATCCGAGCGACGATTCCCTACAAACCACAGCATCGAGTTATTGGACAACGTCATTCCAAGCAGTGTATCCGAGCGACGATTCCCTACAAACCACAGCAGCTAAGTTGGCGCTAACGTCTGGAGGGTCAGTGTATCCGAGCGACGATTCCCTACAAACCACAGCGAGATTTTTGCTCTGAGTCCGCCCGGGCGCAGTGTATCCGAGCGACGATTCCCTACAAACCACAGCAGCTGGACACCTACAAGGCCGGAATGAAGCAGTGTATCCGAGCGACGATTCCCTACAAACCACAGCCGTGTTACGTTCGGCCGTGACGTGGTGGCCAGTGTATCCGAGCGACGATTCCCTACAAACCACAGCCGGCCACCGGTGGCGCAGCGATCCGGCTTTAGTGTATCCGAGCGACGATTCCCTACAAACCACAGCTGCCCTCGCCGGGGCAGTAGACGGCGATGTAGTGTATCCGAGCGACGATTCCCTACAAACCACAGCAGAAGGTGGGCGACGTGATCTGGGTGCGTGAGTGTATCCGAGCGACGATTCCCTACAAACCACAGCCCGCAGGCTCATCGCCTCGCGCGGCGTCATAGTGTATCCGAGCGACGATTCCCTACAAACCACAGCTATGAGCTTGCAGGATGCGCGAGATGGAGGAGTGTATGTCCGTAGCAGAGCATGATGTTAGTAACTTCACAATCAATTAGAACGGTCAATAAATTGTAAATTCGCTAACGCCCCACCACATCATCATTCACATAGAATCGATGTTCGCCACCTGTGTGTTCAGCGATACTTTCGACAACAGTTGGCTGCCTGTTTTTGCCACTTGGCGGATATAGCGACCACTCGAGTGTATTGATCGCCGCCTCGGATTGGTTATGCTTATCTATAGTGTTTAGGAGGTCTGCCAAGGTTTCATTTGATCCGAGCATTCCCTTGCCGTCTCCTAGCCACAGGTAAATGAGATCGGGCTTGTAGCGAAACGCCTGGCGTAACACAGCCATCGGATCGCCTTTACTTGAATATGGTTCTAGATGTCCCGCATCGGGGCTGATCCATTCTTGAACACGTTTCTTAACACTGTCTGTTGCCGGTTTGCGGGTCAAGCCAGGTGGCGGTGGTTCAAGCAGTTTGCCATCCTGATAGAAGATAACCGTAAAGTGTTGATCCTCGTTGAGTGTATCTATAGCTTGGAATAGCTCTTTATTACGGAACCGAACTATGTTCTCATTAGTGCTAGGCACAGCAAAGGCATACACAATTCGCTCTACGCCTTCAGCCGGTGGCACGAATAATGAATCAGCAGGATCGTACAGATCATTTAGTACTGCAGCTAGTCGAATGCCGGCCATTGCGAGGCGTTCATTAACCACCCTGATATTATGTCCATAGTACGCATCACCCAGCCTGCCGTTCTTGGGTACTACATACGCATTGGATTGGGCAAACTTTATGGATTCATTGGCCCATTGAACCGGGTCTAGTTCCCTCCCCCACTCCACCTTATTGTTTGCATTTAGGTTGATCTGGCGAAGAAGCCCAGCCAGATATGTTTCACGATCCAATTCCGTGTGATTGATCAGGCCCGAATCCCACAAGCTGTGGAGATTTGTTTTATGCCCATCAAAATAGATCTCGATACTGTTCCCGCCCCTGTCTGCTTCCCAGCCAAGATGTAATGGCTGGTGCACGTCCCCCACGAAGTGAACCATGAACATAAGGGCTTCCACCTTGGCCACATGGGTTGCTTCTGGATCCTTCAGAACCTGCAAATCCAAATTAATCTGTTCAACAACACGGCTTTCTTCGGGATTGTCCCGTTCCAAGACGAAACTTTCGGCGCCCGGCTCCGGATTAGCATAATGCCAAGGCCTGGTTTCTGGTCGTTGACCTTTAATGGTGTCAGCCCAATTCGCCACATCCGCCAGCGAACGATCGCCTAGAAGCTCGGTGATGGCTTCCTTGGTCTTTGGTGTCAGATATTCTTCGGCGACATCACCAATCAATTGATGCCCTAACGAGCCCCAGCCAAAGGCGGGTGAACACATGACGAGAATAAGAATCAAGCATCGGATATATGGATTTGATTTCACAGGCTGTTCCCCCAATATGTACCTTAATAACACCCATATAGAATACACTCATGCCACGCGATGCCCAACCCTCAACTAAGGCGATTATGAAGCTCATTGCGCTGGAGGGCTACCGTGTCGACCTATGTGAGTATGAGGGCGTCTGGATAGCCACAGCGAAGCGGGACCGGGATAACCAGTTCCATGCGGCTAAGAGGCTCTAGGGGTAATCAAGCTGCCGATCAGACAGCCAGCCGGTTAGTCCGATCCAATACACCACTCGCGGTGTTCCGCCTTCAACAAAGCGAAAGCGGCACTACGTCGCTGATTACTCGTGACTCAGTTTTCGCACAGGGAGCGACAACATTGAGGAGGATATTGAACGGCCCGCTCAATCCTTATTCGGCTTAATAGCTCGCAGAAAGTCCGATTATGCTGTTGCTGCGTCATCGTGGTCGAATACCACCAATATAGGTAATAGCCTCAACTCTCCGTTGTCATGACCGCTCAGTCCTAGAATCAAGTTGCATATGGTTTGTGTAGCTGCCAATTACAGAATTATTAAGCAAAATTTGGACCAAGAGCCGGATACAGGCAGACTACCAATCTCTGCCTATCGTAGTGGGTAGCATGTGACAATAAATACGTTTCTCAGTGGCTGTTGACGGGATTGAGTCGTACAACTCCACTGTAGTTATGACGTGATTCTCCATGAGACTTGCTACGGATGTATAAATGGTTCCATGTGACCTCTCGGCCGCCGACCTGGATTCTCTGTGGGAATCGGATCACGAGTTTCTGCTGTTCTGAAGTACTTTCGCTGATGTCGCAGAAAGGGCGTATACCCTTGTCGGCGATCCCCGTGGAAGGTGTCCATGTGAATCCGCTTGGGTTCTGAGGATCGATAGTAAGGGCTGCCTGTGTACTACCATAAACGATCTCAACGTCCTTGATACTCAGGGGAGAGTAGTAGGTGTACTCACGCGGGTAACTACCTTTTAGCTCTAGAACCAACGTAGCAATCACACCCTCTGCGGAATAGCTTGTACTGGTTACTTCAATACCCGCCAACGGACGTGCGTTGACACCGAGTGCCGATATCGAGGTATTAGTTACCTGTAGCTCGTTGCCCGCCATGTCGGTAACCGATCCGTTGATCTGTAGAGGTATTCTCTGTGCCCTTGGTGTTATGCCACTAACATGATCGGTGTAAACCAACAATTCACGTGGTGTCGAGCCAGCTTCGACGTAGTATACTTTCAGGTTATCTTCCGCAACATGCAACTCGTTCTGTAACTGCGGCTGTGCGCTGATCGGTTCACTAAAATGCATCACAAGTGTAACGCCGTTTGCTTGGTAGTATGCGTTCATCAGGCTCGGCGGGGTTTGATCCTGATGTGTGTAGAGATATGGCGCAGGTGAATTCTGTGCGGATGAGTTATCTGTCACACCGGAAAACTCTAGCTTATAACGTTGACCTGGCTGGAGCTTGTCCATTCGGTTTATCGTACGGACCTGAGTGTGTCCATCTACGGTTATAGGTCCTAGGCTCGAGCTGATTGCCTTTAAGTCCGGATCCACGAATGTCACCTTGCCTCCAATTTGGACCACGGGTTCATTAAACTCGATAACTATGTAGCCCCTTTCGTCACGCACGTCCACAACAGTTGGTCGTTCATGATCTGTGTAAACCATCGGCCCCACCTCGACCCCGTAGACCGCATTACCGGCTCGGTCTCGAACCTCATCAAGCACCGCCTTAAATTGCTCTTGATCCATTAGCGACGGCGAAAACGTTATGAGGTAAGTCCGGTTGTCGGGCTGGCTGAGGGATTCGATCTGACGGCTGCCAGCGAATTGGATCGAACTCAGTGCCACCTTGTTTACGTCTGCGATTTCTTCGTCAAAGACTGCACGGATACTTTTGGCGGAGACAATTTCTGTTGTTTCGAGATGTGGCGGCATCTTGTCGATCAAGGCCCAGTAGACTAGACCCGTGGCTAGTAGAAGAACTGCAATTAGCGTTAGGCCAAGTGACGCATAGGTCATTGTCGGCCAATCGGGTGGAAATGTTCTGCGTCTTAAAAGGTCCAGCAGTTCTTGGACGCTCAGCCCTCCGTCGTCTCCATAATCATACCCCCAGAGTAACTTGAGCCGACCCTGATCAAGCCGGAGGGGATAATCTTCTGGCATAGCCTGATCGGGATCTGGGAAGCGCAGATTTTGCAAAAATCTTTGACGCGACGCTTCGACACGAGGATTCATAGCTTCTGCTTCGATCTGCTCAACCGCTCCTTTTAGTCGACGATATTCGCGCAAAGGAATCCTGTGCATCGCGGGTGTGCTTCCCCCAAGTCCAGAATAGTGAATCGCTTGGCCGTTGAGGTATGCTTCGGGCATAAAATCACTAATCAGCAGTTGCTTTTCCTTGAGCAATTCACGGTGACAATCGATAAGAACACGTCCATCGTTGTCCTGTAACGGATTCTTATCATCGAGATGAACTTCAAGATCGATCACAGCGAACTCCACTAGGCTTCAACCAAAGCGCGAATCTTCTCAGTCCCACGTTCGATATACCATGAATGAACTCGTACCACATTTTCACGGTGTTGCCCCCCGATCAACTTCATTTGGCCATAATTAACAGGATCACCCGGTCGGTACCGTGTAATTTTCATTTCGTAGCGGTTTCTCAATATTTCAATCAGCTCCCTTACAAAGGAGTCTATCTCGACATTCTCAGCGTCGTTGAAACCAGGATATTTAAGTAAGGACCAGCTCAAGAGATTTACCGCACTTACAACCGTAATATCATCTTGTCCATCAAGGTCTTCTACAAACATTAAGGCGCCCCAAAAACGTCGCGTGGCTTCCTTTGTTTCTGGTGTTTGCATATCCCGTAGTAATCGCTGTTTGACCTGCTTGCGATGGTTCTCATCGATAGACTTATCTCGTAAAATTGTCGGCCAAGACTCACGGATATTCTCATAAGTGGCCACGGCTTGCTTTGTATACTCTTTGGCTTGATCACGAGCTTTTATCGCTTCAGTTTCCTTAGCAATAGCCTCTTTACGCAGTCGTTCTGCTTTGCTGTACAAATTCCCTGCTTGTTCTTTGGTCCTTTTAGCTTCTTGAAGGTTTGCATCAACTTTTCGCATACTTTCTTCGACCGCACGTTCACGGTTCTGGATTTGGTCCAGACGAGTGGCATCCTGGTTTATCAGAAGATGTAGCTTGTTGACGTCTTCAATTAGTCTATTAATGATTTTCGCAAAGTACTGTATTTGTTGATCTAGGCCGCCCGAACTGATGGCATCTTGTGTTGGTCGTTTCGTGGACGCGTTCTTAGTAGCTGTCGGTGTCGAAGTGATAGTGCTGTCGTCGGCAACCTTATCTTGGCTATGTCCCTGAGATATAGAAGTAGTTGAACGCTCTTCTCTGTAACTGGAGTGATGAACACCTCCTTTCCGTTGTTTCGAGACGCCACTCATCAACTGCGTGGCATTCGGATCGTTTATCGATCGCATGGGTTTCTCACGATTCTGAAAAATACTGACTACTACCATAACTAATGCCAAAATAAGTAAACATGCTGCGACAAGAACAAATGTTTTTATCCAATCAATTCCACCACTGCTTTGAAAGGTAGAACCTTGCGAGAATACAAACGGATCTAAGGTATTGCTTGTTGACTCGGTTCGAAATATAAGGTGTAGTCGTTGGATTGCTGGGTAGGTTGCATCAACTATTGGAGGCATACTTGTGTTGATACCACCTAATATTCGCGTAATGCCAACTGACAGCATAGTGGCAAGAACCAGCAACCATTCCACATAAGTGATAAATGGCTCATTACACCGGGGCGGCATCTTTAGATAGCGTTGCAAAACGCATACGTTCATGCGGGTGCTCCATATCCCCTATCATGTCCAAGGTTAACGACGCTGACTTTTCTTCATTTTCTTTGATTATCAAATCCTCTCCGATGGTGTCACGGACGAGTTCGAAGTCGATATACCTGCAAGTGAGTTCAACCTTAAGACTATAGACGAACTCTGCTTCTCCGTGATCCGGCATGCGCCGCGCGATCTGGGCAGTTCCCTTTTCGTCCAGTGGCCATTCGCCGGTATCCCATAGCAGTTTCGGAGACGACTGGCGATCCACGAAAATTCGTTCTCGTATACGACCTTGACCGATGTGCGCATCGAATATCTTGATGAATTTACACCCTGGTGTGATAAAGCCCCACTCGTACGGTGTGTGGTTTTTAAGCGACAGATGTAATTTCAGACGAGTCCCCGGGAAGAACGTGTGCCGCAGCGCATGGATCATGGCAGCACCTACTGGCACTAGACACTTGGAGTCTTTGACCCGTCCGTCTTTGAGCCACGCAGGAGGGAACATGCTGGATACTGGTGCTTCTCGCGGCCTCATAACCCGACTGGGTAAGACTGGTAACTGCTGAACAATCGCATCGGACAGTTCATTAATTTCCACCAATTTGCCACTGAGCAGAACCAGATCGACTTTGTGGGCAAGGATCTGACAGGCCGCCACTTGTAGTACCGGCCGCATTACTGATAAGAATATTTTAACTACTGCTCCTCGGTCTAAGGTTATCTCGTCATTTCCCAATTTCGATGGATCAGATGATGCCGCATCTAACAACGACTGGATGTATTCAAGTCCCATACCGGCGTCGGTATTCTTAGCGTCTATGACTACGATGCCTGATTCACGCTCTGCCTTGCTCGAGGCTGCCATCTGCTTGAGAAGCTCGTGGGCAAGCGCCGTGAAAACTAGATAACACTGGTCCTTGTGCATCTGGATTTTCCAAGGTTCGTCTAGTTGCTCATCGGGCTGATTGAGAAGCAATCTCACCTGATCTCTAAGCTCCGAGTCAGGGATATTCTCAAGGCGTTTTGGGATGATTAGCTTCTCCAACAACTCATACACCACCTCATCGCCCGCAGTAACACTACTGTGTGACATCACGATCGAAGCTTGAATGTTGTAGTTGTCCAAAACCTCGTAGCGACAGATAGACAAGTCGGTGGTCCCCCCACCCACATCAATCGTCATGACACGGAATCTATTCTTACTCGGATTCCCATTACGACGTAGCGCAGTGCATAGCTTGGATAGAGACTCGCCACCGCCCTCCAACAGCGCGCCTACGAATGGTATCTGGGCCGCAGATGCTTCATCTATCTCATCCTCACCCAGAACAGGCCAAACGCCATCAGACTGGTTGGTGTTCAGCTTGTTGGTTTCTATATGTAGTTGGCGAAATAAGTCAATCGCCCTTTGCCAAGCCGCACGCCAACGGATTTTTGCCCGTGGAGGCCAGCCTGGGGGCATTGTAGCAATGATCGTACCGAACCGACGATAGATGCGAGCGGCATTAACTTTTGGTCCCTCGAAGTGTCGAACCAGCCAATCAGACTGAAGTTGTTCCCAAGCCTGCTCTAAAATACCCAAACAATACCAGACTAGTGATCCGTGCCTAGGAAAACGCCAGACGCCACCATGAGCACCAGTCGGGTAATAAAGCTCGTGGATAAGACCGAGTTGCCAGTCATATCCATTGGTGTGCATAATCCGAGCGATCAATGGGTTATGCACCTTGTCTGACTGCAATCCCATCGGGAATCCCCACAATATTGGATTCTCACTAGCGAGGTAGCGCTTGGGAGCAGGTTGCAGGTAGCTTGCGGTGGTACTCGCTCCGATGTTGTAGACATTGATTAAACGGTTCCACAGACTACTGGATTCTCTTGTGCTCGAGTGTGCGCTCAGCAACAATGGGCAGGCCCGGATAAACATCAACGGGCGCTGGGTGATTGCCTGATAGTCGTCCTGTTTACCCGATCGAAAGTGTAGCCAAGTGTAGATTGGATCCAACCAGCGAGAGTTTTGGGTACTGTTCTTGAACCGTACTCGGGCGTTGTAAAGCAACGGTTCCCAAATCTCTGGAGCGTCGTATGTGTGCGGGTAAAGGAAAGCTAATGATGGGACCACAGAATAGTCGCGACCCCGCGGAGCAGATATTTTGTTGTCGAGGGTGTCTCCAGATATACCTTCTGGCCAGAAAGGCAACGGGGCCACCTGTTTAGAAATATTTGCGCCCGCTTCGCCCTGTTTTACGAATAGCGCCGAGGAGCGTGAAGTGCCTAAATCAACTACCAAGTCGTATACCACGCTCTTATCCCGGTGCGTCTCCCACTTGACTTCCACATCAAGCTTCTGTTTACAGATCTCACACGCCCAAGACACCTTATCAGGGTTTTCTTGGGGTACATTGGGCTGAGAGCTACGGTAGGATGGATTAATGTCTTGGTCCGATTTACCTTGTTCAACTGGCCAGCGAATCCCACGTTGGGCGGTACCGGTGTTGGTCTCGATGACTACAGTGTGCCACCACTTACCATCGAGTTCAGCTCGGCTTGTCAGCACCCATGACTTATCAGGCAGGGTACGGGTGTATCCTCGGTTGGAATCGTTCGTGCATGGCGAGACAATGAAGGCACGGGTTCCTGTATTGGCACGCAGATGGATCATAGTTGTGTATCCCCCTCTTCAACTCCATTCACCAAATCTATCGAATCCCAGAACTGACTAAGCCCTGAGATTGCTGATAGCTGCGTATCGCCCGGTAAAGGGTCCCGGGTGCCGTAGGTCGCATCCTGTGTAACTAACCGCTCGATTATGTGAGGAATGTCCTCATCTCGTAGTCCGTGAGGTTCCTCGGCCAAGCCTGTTAGCCAGTCCCCCAGTCGCATAGCCATCAATTGCCCCAATCCATCGAGACGATGATACCGATTGGAGTCGACTGCCCGTCCCCGAGGAAACAAATCGTAGAACTCGGTTCTCATGGAATCGTTCGCACTCGTTGCCATCCAGACCGAGTCCTCAAGAGCTTTTGTCAATTCACCAACTTCAGACGCTGACAGATACTGTGCAAACTCATCCCGAGCTTGTTCGCGCCACTGATCACGCAGGGACCTCATCATGGCCTTGAACAAACCCGAGGCATAATCCCCAGCTTCTACTGAACCGGCTAACTGAGCAAGCAGGTGACGTGGTAAAGGAGACACGCTTAGTACAAGCTGCCGTTTGATTTGGGTATGCAACAGGCAGTATTCCAGTTTGCGGAGATTTACCCGGCGCTGATTATTCTGTGTGACCTGTTCACCACCGGGATATGCTTCATTGCGTTGTAGAAGACGACGGATATCGTCCCGAAGATTCGCGATTCGCCTCTCGGTCAGGTCGACGTGAGTGACAAAGTCTTTGTAGACGTGACTCACATCATCCCAGATACACCGGGTGCTCTCCAAAGCTTCACCGGGTTTTAAGATAGTGAGTTTGATATTGTCAAAAGACTTTTGGGCACCGTCATCCCGGATATGCTTCCTTAGCCGCCCTCTCATAAGAGAGCGGATTCGCTGCTCTTCTTCTGGACTGGCGATCATTTCATTCCAGATGGGATAATGTGTCGCATAAAGTCTAAAACGACAGTGCTGCAGACCTTGCTGGATCGAACCGATCCCCGCAGAGATGGTCGTCGTGGCCTTGGCCGCTTCGACCGCATTCCAACGGGTCGCTACCCACCAAACAGGCCGCTCTTGCGTAGGTGTGTTCTGCTCGACCTCACTAAGTGAAATAGCTTGAGACGTGGTTTTACCAACCCAACGTTCAATGACTCGGGTGAACAAGTCTGAGGTGGAATCCCGTATCTTACCCTCGGCAGTACAGACAAAAAGGATACCATCAATAAGTTCACTAGCGACAAAGTCGCGAAGCACACAGGCGGTCTTGCCGAATTTGAGTACAAATGCTCGCCGTTCGTCATTGTCGATAGATTGACCTCGGTGACGATCAGGCATAATGGAGATGCCAGGGAAATCGATGATATCTGCGTGTCGAAGGACATCAGCAAAAGGGGCGTTGATTCGTCCCAGCACGTCCTCACGTACCGGGACTACTAATTCTCGCACTACCAACTGGAACGCTACTACCCGGGTGATGGGCAGTCTGTCGCGATCCATAACTTGCCACCTCTCGCTGGGATCATATTCGTGCTCCATGGCCATCGCGAGTTCACGCCTACCGTTCTCATTCGAACGCTCATAGAACATCATCTCCGATAATGTTTCTTCACCACTATGATCGAACTTTAATATCCGCCTCGCCACAAGGGGACTACAGAGAACGGTGTTGTACTGGTTCAAAAATTCAAGCAGTTCGATAAGTCGTAGGTGCTCACTGAGAATGTTATCAAACAGCGAGTGTGACTTGCCAAACAGATACTCACCCACCCAGCGTCGGGCTTGATTATAAGTACACGGAAACAATTCATTGATGGAGAATGGCTCAAGCTCGTGCACGCGGCGACCGGCTTCATTAATTAGTAGTTCCTTTTCCGCCACCATCTGCCGCACCGCTTCCAACAACATCAAAGCTCGTTGGAGGTCGGCATCAGGTTCTCCAGGCGTAATTTCGATCTTCTTAATACCTCGCGGTTTTCCATTAGGAGCGTCGATTTGGCCATGATCCGAAAGGCCTGCGTACAGCGCGGCGATCAAGCTATCAACAGATTGCATCCTAATCTGATAAGGTATCTGTGGCTCAGTTACGTTCGTGGTGAGAGTGAAACGCGTCGGTACTGCAGTCGCGTCGGTACCCGCCGAATAGGGGTTCAGCGGTTCGGTCTTCGTTACGATATAGTCAGCAGAATCGTGCCAAGAACGCCAGTCGCCCCAAGTAACAGGTCGGTCGTCCCACTGGATTGCCGACAGGACGGTGTTTTCACCGGATGTATCGGCGATCGCCCGAGTATCATCCAGTTCGGTCATGAGTATTGTGGACTTACCAACCTGGCTCTCACCGTAGATCGCAAGAGCGGGACGCGGGTAGTGCTGCCGCTCAAGGATCTGCGTGGCTGTTCGTTGGATTGTGTAGATTTCAGCAGCCCAATCAGGCCGCAAAGGATAGTCTGTCCGGTTGATGCGCTCGATTCCATGGCACCAATACCATCGTTCTAAGTCGTTCAGTGTCTGCTTGACTGTCTCCACTGGTATCATGTAATCCCCAGCTCTTTGCGACGCCCCCATGCATCCCTTATAACAATTCTAATCTGTTATCATTCAACTGGATGCTTGATGGTCATCGCTCCCATCACGTCGAAACCATAGCCCCAGTCTGTCTCACCTTGTCCGAGTATGTAGTAACGACCTGCCGGCAGCCGAAACTGGCCCACGGTCTGATCAATCGTGGTGCCTTCAATAACCTTGCCGTTACTCGCCGGCACCGGCAGCGCGTGCCAAGAATGCATGATCACTCTGGCGTTTTCTGGTACCCCCACTAGCTCCATTGATACATTGGCTTCATTCTCGGTCCATGTTTCTTTGGCACCTTGGATCAGCCCCAACTGGTATTCCCGAAGCACTTTTGTTCCTTTGATAGAACTGAACTCGCCATCTGGTTTTAGTTGCAATTTAGCTCGGATCTCACGAGTGATACACTTGGCGTCAATCTTGGCTTTACCATCTGACTCTGTGATCCCATAAGGTGCGATATCTATTTCATAACGCTTATAAAATGGACTCTCAAATGGATTGCCTAACTCTTGAGAACCGGGAACTGTCAATTCCTCCTCTTTACTAAGCGCGGATTTGATTTGGTCTTGGCTGATATTTGGATTGGGACTCACCACGCCGGTTTGGTCTGAGTTTTGAGTCTGACTTACCCCCCCCGGGGTTGCCTTACTCACGGACGTATTATCAGGTCCCGGGACTATTGCAACCTTACCTCCGAAAAGCTGCTTGAACTGTCTCACGATCTGGTCCACATCTTCGTTTGAGTTCGCCTCCTCGATCTCCTTTTGAAGGTCAGCCGCTTGTTGGCGCTGCGCCGCTGAATCTAATTGGCCCAACCGTTCATTCAAGGCTTTTTGAACCGCTAAGATTCTCTCAATGAGTTGTTCGAGCCGACCTAGCTTTTGTAGGATTTCGTCAGCCGACAAGGAGGCTAATTGTTGATCAAATGTATCTATCTGCTTTGCGGCTTCTGAGCTCGGATTCAAACCGATATTATTTAGTCTGTCGAGTCGTTTCTGGATATCTACGAGTTGGTCGATCTTCGGAGCAGCTTGTCGAGCATCTTCTTCGGTCCGAATACCCTTGACCGTAGCTTTGTACAAATCATTTGCACTCTCGCGGTCTACAGTGTTGCCCGCACGGGCGAGTTGCGTATCAAAACTGTGCTTGGCTTCACGCAGTGAAACCAGAGCGTTGTAAACATCATTACGCTGGCGCCACCACTCATCCGCCCCCATCGAACGAATCTGATTACGCAAATCCTCTAACCGTTGGATCAGAGCCGAATTGGTGGTTAGATCAAGATATTGGGTTTGTAGCCAGCAGGCCCGCCACGCTTCCATACCTTGATCGTAATCCACCGGCTGGACCTTGCAGCCGACGAAGAGAGAGAGTATCAGCATCGTGGAAATCACACATATCAAAAACCTGATTCGCATTTGAATCGCCACCCAAAGCCCCTTTCTTAAGTGAATTTTCTACGATCTTCTCACCCGACGCGGGCTGAGATGATAAAGCCAGTTTAAAACTTCCCTAGAAACGTCCTAATACGCCGCGAATCCTGACAGTACCCGTTATAAACTTCCGTACCGAACGACGACCATAGATGAAACTGGTCGGAGAGACTGCTAAAAATTTTACTTTTTAATAACCGGTTTAGCAAGTCCTTAATTGTATTGACTTTGAGTGGACTGAGTCCTGATTGGAAAGAATAACTGTATAGTCAGCAATTTCACAACTTTATATCGTTAAACAATATCTGCTTTATGTCTATTTTTACAGCCTGACATCGGGAGTATCATACTCTTCATCAATCCTGCTAAGACCGGCAACAGAATACCCATACTAATGGACCCATACCCCCCCCCTTACGGATGAAGGCCAAGTCGGCTGCGTCGGCGTCGTGATGCTGCTGCAACCGGCCAACGGTGTGCCTTTCCATGAGAAGGTCCGCTGGCTGGCTGAGAATTCGGAAACTCTAAGTAAGTCCAAACTCGCCAGCCCCAAATCAACTTGACGCCCACAACCTGTCTGATCCAAACACTCAACACATCAAGATCAACGCAATGAGAATACACATGATCCAGTTTTTTACACCATCCAGAACCTCTTCGGCGACCTGGTCTTGTCGATCTACGGCCTTATCCACTCGGCGACCCATAGTCCAGCTTTCCATCAACTCCATATTCTCTGGTCTGCGATGTCCCCCACTGGGGATACTTCTTATATGGATTGGCTATGTGCCTTTATTTATTGAGTAATTATTGCTATACATATTTATCTGAACGGCCCTTTCTTTTGTGGTTATAATAATCGGTTCATGGTCAGCTTTGTCTATATGCATCATATTGTACAAGCAGGAACGAGTAGAACATATGGCTAAATCAGATCATACAAGCAGCAAACACTTTTCTAATACAAAAACTATTTACAGTACATGGATCGCAATGATTACAACGATCATCGGTATTGTAGCCGGTTTGGTTACTATTTCTGCATTAAACTTAAATCAAGGTGCTGTTGGCCCTCAAGGCGTATCAGGGCCCCAGGGCCCACCCGGTTCACCTGGAGTTCCCATCGGTACAATATTCGCATGTGCGCTTTCTCCGGATCAACTTTACGAAACATATGGAGACAGCGTGAAAACACGTTGGATGCCAGCGGATGGCCGCGAAATATCCACAGACTCAGATTATGCAAAAATAACAGGGCGTACAAAACTTCCTGATTTACGTGGTGCATTTTTACGAGGGTTAAATGCATTTGAACCAGGATTGATTCGTAGTGACGGTCTTGAGGATCCTGATGGATTAAATCGTGTAGTTGGTGACTATCAGCCCGATTCCATAATATCACATACACATTCTGTTCCAATGGTGTCACAAGCACATGATAACTCAAGAACGCAAATCACAACCAACCCAAATATGCCTAGATGGTTTGATTCGATCCAGGATGAAGTAAGGACACAGCCTGCAGGATCGACAGAGACACGCCCAGGTAATATCGCCGTGTATTATTACATACTTGTAGAGTCAAATTGAAATTGAATAACGGAGAGGTGCATTATTATGCATATTGCCAAACTTACATTGTATGCGGTCTATCTGTTTCAATTATTGTTGATCATTGGATGTTCATCGCAATCTGATAGTGGAAGTGATGATAATCATGTTCGAGAACCACAAGCCGAACAGTTATCTTCAGTGATAGATACCAATTCGGTATCTTATACACAAAGTAGAACCACAGGATATCATAATTCCGAGATTGCTATCATGGAGAATCAATCATCTAGACCAATTTCTATAATTGATGAAATCTGGGAAGCGAGAGAGAAGGACGAATGCGATCGTGTTATTCAATTAGTTGATCAATATATCACACAAACAACCGATACTAATATGAGCGGCGTCTGTTTGTTTTTGAAGGGCGATTGCCTTCGACGCAAAGGCAATTATATTGACTCTAAAAACCTACTGAAGGAAGTAATTAGTTTGTACCCAGATGCTCATTGGATTAGTGAGATTGTTGTTCACGGAGAAGTGCAGCAAGTTGATATATCTGTGCGTCCGTTATGTGAATTGGCCCTTGTTTTGGTGGAAAAGAAAAACCAATCTCAATTCCCACAAACTTCAGGCCAGTATACAACATTGGCATGGGAGTATCTTAAATCTGAAGATTATAGTATTGCGAGAAAGTTAGCATTTTCTTGCATTGATCAATATCAGTCTTTTGCTAAGGAACAGCAGCAAGATCATATTGATCAGTATGGTCTTGATATGCCGAAAATCAGCCGGGATAATGAGGAAAAGTATTGGCGTGAATTTTGGGCCCTCTTTGATGTTGGAACTTGTTGGTATATAGCGGGAGATTCTTATTATGGAGAAGCGACAAGGTTTGCTGGAGATAAAAAGGCCGACTCTTTAAATGAGGCACTCCGTTGCTATGACCAGATTATTAACCATTATCCTGCAGCACAGTGTTACGACGATATCGGTAGATGGTATTGGCATGTGGCAACTGGAGCCTCTGAAAAAAAGGGTCGGGTTGAGAGGAGCCTTGCGAACAATAACAGCCAAAAAAAATAGATAAGTGTACACTCTTGTCCAAAACAGCGATCCATAGTTTATCAATGAAAAAGTCTCCGTTGCGGCTACGATGGCGTTGTCTAATCGTCCTCGAAGCCCAACGGAGACACGCCCATGGTACGCGTCGCAAGCCTGTTTGCACAAGTGTTGAGTCTGATCGATCGGCCGGGGTTTGATCGGCGGGTGCGTGAGTTTGATGCCGAGCGTGGGGCGAAGGGGTTTACCTGCTGGGACCAACTGGTGGCGATGCTCTTTGCGCAGTTGGGCGGGGCGCACTCGCTGCGGGAGGTCTGCGGCGGCCTGGCGTGCGCGATGGGCAGGCTGCGTCACCTGGGCGTGTCGGCGGCGCCGGCGCGGTCGACGCTCAGCTACGCCAACGCCCATCGGCCGTGGGAGCTTTACGAGGCGGTGTTCTACCAGGTGCTCGATCAGGCGCGGGTGTTGGCGGGTCGGCAGGCCATCCGGGGGCGTCGGTTCCGCTTCAAGAACCCGCTGGTGAGTCTGGACGCGACGGTGATCGACTTGTGTGCCCAGGTGTTCGACTGGGCGCGGTTCCGGCGGACCAAGGGCGCGGTGAAGCTGCACCTTCAGTTGGATCATCAAGGCTGCTTACCGAGCTGGGCGCTGGTGACCGAGGGCAAGGTGCACGATGTGAACCCCGCTAAAACACTGCGTTTTGAGCCGGGCACGGTCGTGGCGGTGGACCGCGGTTACACCGACTTTGGCCTGTTTGGCACGTGGTGCGAGCAAGGCGTGTGGTTCGTCACGCGGTGCAAGTCGAACCTGGACTACAACGTGATCCAAGAGCGTGCCGTGCCGATGAATCGTAACATCCTCTCCGACCAGGTCATCGAGCTGGCGGGCACAAGAAGCCACGCCGCCTGCCCGCATCGGCTGCGCCGGGTGGTGGTGTGGGACGAAGCGAACCGCCGAACGATCGAGCTGCTGAGCAACCACCTGACGTTCGGCGCGACGACGCTGGCGGCGATCTACAAAGAACGCTGGCAGATCGAGCTGTTCTTCAAAGCGTTGAAGCAGAACCTGCACGTCAAGACGTTCCTGGGCACCAGCGCCAACGCGGTGCGGGTCCAGCTTTGGACAGCACTGATCGCGATGCTGATCCTCAAGCTGCTGAAGCTGCGATCAAGCTTCGGCTGGAGCCTGTCCAACCTCGCGGCCATGCTGCGGATGAACCTGCTGGTGTACCGGGACCTGTGGCGTTGGCTGGACGAACCGTACACCAAACCGCCCGATCCGCCGCCGACGCAGTTGGCATTGTTCGCTTGAAAACACTTGGACAGCAGATCGACCAACCTCAACCCGCCGCCGGCCCCACACGCCGCGAAAACACGCCTCAACGGCTACATGTACTACTACCCAAAAACTGGGCGCGTCGTTAAGGTGGATTCGATCCCTAACAGGAGACGAATCAGATGGCGAGGAAGCGACGGCGGTTTTCGGCGGACTTCAAGGCGAAGGTGGCGTTGGAGGCGATCAAGGGGCAGAAGACGGTAGCCGAGTTGGCCGGCGAGTACGAGGTGCACGCCAACCAGATCACGCAGTGGAAGAAGCAGTTGCTCGAATCGTTGCCGGAGGTGTTCGGGCGTCGGCGTGAGCTGGACGCGGCGGATCAGGCGGAGCTGGTGGACCGGTTGTATCGGGAGATCGGCCGGTTGAAGGTGGAGTTGGACTGGCTCAAAAAAAAGTCGGTGTTTCCAGATTGATCAGAAGCGGATGATGATCGAACCGAAGCACAGCCTGATTCCGGTCCGCCGGCAGTGTGAGTTGCTGGGCTTGAGCCGCAGCACGTTGTACTACAAGCCGAGCGGTGAGGATGCGTTCAACGAGCGTCTGATGCGTCTGATCGACCGACAGTTCCTGTGCACGCCGTTCTACGGCAGCCGGCAGATGATGCGTTGGTTGCGTCGGCTTGGCTACAACGTCGGCCGCAAGCGTGTGCGTCGATTGATGCGCCAGATGGGTTTGACGCCGATCTACCAGGCCCCGAAGACCAGCGTCAAATGCCTTGAAAACAAGGTGTATCCGTACCTGCTGCGGAATCTGAAGATTGATCAGCCGGGTCATGTGTGGTGCGCCGACATCACATACATCCCGATGCGACGCGGCTTTTTGTACCTCGTTGCGGTCATGGACTGGCACAGCAGGAAGGTGCTGGCTTGGCGATTGAGCAACACGATGGAGGCGTCGTTCTGCGTCGAGGCGTTGGAAGAAGCGCTGAGCAAGCACGGCCCGCCGCAGATCATCAACACCGATCAGGGCAGCCAGTTCACCGGCCTGGAATGGACCGAAGCGGTGAAGAACGCGGGCGCGAAGGTATCGATGGACGGCAAAGGCCGATGGATGGACAACGTGTTCATCGAACGTCTGTGGCGGAGCCTGAAGTACGAATGCGTGTACCTGCACGCGTGGGACAGAGGCAGCGAAGCTCGCGCCGGGATCAATGAATGGCTGCGGTTCTACAACACCGAGCGTCCGCACTCGACACTCGCTGGACGGACGCCGGACGAAGCGTATGATGGAAAACCTATAACCGGACCGCCGCTGGCCGCGGCATAAACCCGTTGGCCCACCTTATTCAGGCCAACCGGCTGTCCAAGATTTTGGGACCAGCTCTAATCAGAAGAAATTACAGGTAGCTCCACCCCAGGTTCCAGATAAGCAATCGCTGGAAGGGCTAAGCGTATGTTTCACTGGCGAGCTACAGGCTTCTATCGATGGGGTTCGTATCGATCGGAAACAGGCCCAATTACTCGCTGATAAGCATGGTTTAGTTCCCGCAAAATCGGTTACGAAGAAGCTGGATTTATTGGTTGTGGCAGATGCGTACACACAGTCCAGCAAGGCAGATATAGCTAGAAGCTATGGTATCCGTATCATGCAGGAGATGGCTTTCTGGCAAGCATTGGGGATAAGTGTCGATTAACGGCGGGAGATCGCTGAGAAGAGATCAAAGCTTCAGCCCGTACACCTCACCCAGATAGTCGGTCAGTTCATCCAGTTTTTTAATCTGCAAACGCTCCGGTGTCTTATCTCGATAGTATCGTGCAGTGCTTGGGTCGGCATGCTGCTGGAATACCTGCAGTAAACCGCGATCATAGCCAAGCTCAAACAACTGCTTATCAACCAGGTCAATGCTGCTATCTCTCAGCTGCTCAAAAGTGGCCCCCTTGGGATTACCACCCTTTGTCTCACCGACAATCACATCTGCCTTGGTTGAGACTTTCTTGAAGAGACTGCTGATAACACCACTCTTAACTGCATCACCATCTTTATTCACAAACAGCAGCTCATCATCACCCTGGTTATCTCTGCACTTCTCAATAAGCTCTACTGTTACAGGCCACAGCTTCATATTGAATGGCACACCAGTCTTTGGCCTATAGCCAATCAACCTGTTGCCCTTAAGCTGGCTGCCCTTGAGTGCAGCAATGTCTGCATTTTTCATGCCACAATTCAAAGCCAAAGCAATAAAGCACTTCATACGGTCACCAGCTGAAGACCAGAGTTTATGAATATCTGACAGCTGTAATGGCTTACCGCCCTCATCTACTGGCACCCGTTCACAAAACGGCTTCTTGCAGCGCGGCATCTCGCTAATCTTATGGTTGGTATAGCACCAATCAATGAATTGCCATGTGGCTTTGGTATAGCCAATATGAGTCCAGCCAGAGCCAATCTCACCAGCTGCCAGCTGCATATCTAGCTTTGCCCTGAAGCTCATTAGCATCTCTTCTACGTTGCCATTGAAGTAATCCCCGTTGGCATGTTCAACAAAGGGCTTCACATTTTTGGCTTTGTCGGCATAGGTAGACTCACCAATCTTGCCAATGGCTACACGTGACTTCTCATACCTCAGCCACTGCTCTACCAGCGTAGAAATTGTGGGCTTACCCTTTTGGGGATTTACCTTACGAGCAGCAGAGTGCTTGGAGTAGAGCAGCTGCTTGGCAGCCTGGTCAGCCAAGGTATCTGGCTCTTCAAAATGCTCTTCCAGGTCTTCATCTGAAAGCTGATGCACAGGGGTGGCGTCAGCTGTATCAGGTTTGCCCATCATGGCCTTCACCATCTGCTCAGCCAGGGTATCTCCCAAGGCATCAGGGTTGCCCCCGTTGGCTGTGGCTGCCTTCACCCGATTGATTACACGTGCCATAGTTGCGACCATCTCAAGCTCTTCTTGCCACTCCAGGCACATAGCTTTGGCTTTACGCTCAGCCACCCTGTCAGACTTGCCCTTACCCTTACAGAAGTACTTAACTTTCCACTTACCATCAGCTGGGTCTTTGTACTTCTTATAGAAGGTCCCCCCCCTACCTTTGTTGTTTTTCTTGAAGCTGACAGTGACATCAGAAGACTTAATCTTTGCCATGGTGCTGCCTCTTTGGGCGCCTGAAAAAGTAACCTTACTTGAACAAAATGGTATCAGTGTGGGTGCAGTATTTCAAATCAATCTCAGAGCCCCAGAATGCGTGATATCATGCATATAACTGCGATTGCAGGCTTTATGTGCAATAAAAAAGACGCACAAAAGTGCGTCTGTAAGGCCGCGGTGGGATTCGAACCCACGACAGGCGAAGCCTAGCTGATTTGCAATCAGCCCCCTTAGTCCACTCGGGCACGCGGCCGGCCAATTAGGAAAGTATAGGCGATTGGCCCGGGGGTATGCAATGGGTGGCCTGGACCACATATCTTGACGGCTTGAATCGCCGGAATCATGATGAACCTTATACCGGAGGCTACGTATGGGCATCCGGGTATGTCTTAAGCAGACGATATGATCTATTCCTGTTGATTGGAGCGACATGCAGATAACCAGACGCGGCGTCGGCCGGTTCCTGATCGCGGTGGCATGCGGCACGGTGGTGGGCGTCGCGTTCAGTAATCTGCTTATGTTCATCCAACTCAAGGTCGCGAACGCCCCTCTGCCTCCGGGATTCTGGTGGATGCAGTTGATAAGAATAGGCCTGATCGGCATCCCAATGACAGGTCTAACCTGCGCAACGAGCGTGCTGGCATTCATACTCATACTACGACCGAGGTACGACCGTGAGTGCCGATGCCGACAGTGTGGCTATATCCTCAAGGGCTTATCGAAGCTGGAGTGCCCGGAGTGCGGGGAGGTGATTTGAACTGCATCTAAAGAAGATCCAGACACGTACATTACTAAGGTTTTTCGCTGCCATTCTTATGGGTGTGGCGACAGCGATATTTGTAAGCGGCCTGAGTATCCTCCAACGCTTCTGGCAAGATGCTGTCAAACTGGATTACATCACCTTTGCCAGCAGCGATCCACCAACGTGGCATGAATATCTATGCATCTTGACACTGTGGGGGATGCCGACAACGATCATCGCATGCTTCGTTGCTGTATTTGTGTACCGATACAGTTTCAAGCCCCGTCGTTATGCCAGTAGATCGCATCTGCCAGATCAAGCATACACAGGCGACAGAATTCAAAACCGGATTCGACCTGTTGAAGTTCGTTTGATGAGAATAATCCGAGGCGATCTGTACCGGGTATCAGTCGCATGCTTAACGGTGCTTATGATTCTTGCAGGTGTATTGTGGGCTGGATCATACAAATGGTCGGTCAATGCTGATTGGCCACGTATGCTCGGAACCGGATTACACCTTTCATTTTCTCTTCAAAAAGGCGATGCCGTGATGTATATGAGTGACAGGTATCGCGAACCGAAGCTAAAAATCGCTGCGTACCCTTCCTATCCCCCTACTTACATTCAATACCCCAAGCGTATCCTGATACAACCAAAGTCTTGGTTTGGCTTTGCATTTCAGAAGTATAACGTTGGGTGGCGACTTACATTTCCAATGTGGAGCGTATTTGTCATATCCACAGTCTGGCCGATAGTAGCTGCCATTAAAAGACTTCTTCCTGGAATCAAACCAGGCCATTGCCCAGCCTGCAACTACGACCTGCGTGGGAGCACTGAGTCCATAACCTGTCCGGAATGTGGCGAGCCTATTGCTCGTTCATCATCGCAAGCCATGTGATAACAGGTAGTTAATGCCCCTAATTATTTTAACACCCAACAACTTGACATATCATTAGATCTTGATATATTGACTATATGAGTCAAGCGATCAAACCACCTCTGGATATTGAAATGCTTGAAGAGTCCGCACGCGTGCTGCGTGTATTGGCCCACCCGCATCGGCTGAAGTTTGTTGAGCTGTTGATGGGCGGCCGCCTGAGTGTCGGCGAGTTGGCAGAAGCTGTGGACCTTGCGCCAAGTGCGGTCAGCCAGCACCTGAATCACATGCGGGCCCACGGCATCCTCGATGTCGAGCGCGAAGGACGCACGGCTTATTACCGGGTGGACAATCCCAATGCGATCAACGTGATCCAATGTATCCACAGACACAGGTGTAATGCCGAATAGGCCAAGGCCTGCTGATATACAACGCGATCCGAAGGCGCGTATTCGTGCTGCCTCGGATCGTCCTACAAGACTATCCCCTACCCCTTACGGAGCATGAAAATGCAAGCAGATCAGGAACAGTCCTGTCCGATTGCGTGCACATTACTCGGACGAAAACGCTGGAGCCCCTACCTCGTCGGGGCATTGATCGGTGTACTCAGTTGGGTCACGTTCTACGGCATGGGTAAAGCGCTGGGCACCAGCACGACCATGGCGCACATCTCCGGCTGTGTGACAGGCATCGCCGCACCGGAACATGTCGAGCAGAACGCGTATTACGCCAAGTACTTTGCCCCGCCTAAGAAGAACATGTTCGACTGGCAGTTCATGCTGGTGATCGGGCTGGTCGGCGGCGCGTTGGTTGGATCGAAACTACTGGCACGTGATAAGTTTATTGAACGTGTACCGAGTGTCTGGGCGGCTCGGTTCGGCCCCAGCAAGATGAAGCGGTATATCGCGGCGTTTATCGGTGGCGTGCTGCTGTTGTTCGGCGCTCGAATGGCAGGCGGTTGCACTTCAGGGCACGGCATCTCCGGCGGGCTGCAGCTAGCAGTGGGTTCATGGACCTTCTTCTTTGCGATGTTTGCATCGGGCGTCGTCACGGCGTTCGCATTATTCGGTATGAAAGGACGCGATCATGTGGAGCTTTGATTCTGGTTCGATGTTGATTGCCGGGCTTGTCACCGGCCTGGTATTCGGGCTGCTTCTGCAGCTTGGCGGCGTGACGCGGTATAACGTGATCATCGGGCAATTCCTGATGAAGGACTTCACCGTGCTCAAGACCATGCTGACGGCCATCATCGTCGGCGCGATCGGCATCTGGGGGATGCTGCAACTGGGTATGCTTGAGCAGACCGGCCTGCACATCAAGAGTGCGACGCTGCTTGCCAACATCGTGGGCGGGTTGATCTTCGGCGTGGGCATGGCGATTCTGGGCTACTGCCCGGGGACCGGTGTGGCGGCACTGGGTGATGGTTCCCGCCACGCCTGGCCGGGCCTGTTTGGAATGGTTGTCGGCGCAGGGATTTACGCCGAGGTCTACCCCTACATCAAGGATGGTTTCCTGAAGGTGGCGGACGAGGGCAAGGTAACTTTTGCGGACGTAACGGGCATTTCGCCTTGGTGGTTCATCCTTGGGCTGGCTATCATTGCGGGTGTCATTTTCTTCTTACTTGAAACCGGCGCGAAACGGACGGACTCCAGCGCGCCCAAACAAACTGAATTGACCGGAGGTACGGCTTGAGTAGTGATGCAGTACGTATTGTGATCGTCGGCGGTGTCGCAGGCGGAGCCTCGGCGGCGACCCGCGCCAGGCGCATGAATGAAAACGCACAGATTATCATGCTGGAGAAGGACCGGGACGTATCCTTCGCCAACTGCGGTCTGCCCTACTACCTGGGCGGCGAAATCGTCAAGCGTGACAAATTGCTGGTCGCCAAACCGGAGTTGTTCGCTGAACGATTCAACATCGATGTGCGAACTCGCACCGAAGCCACCGCTATCGACCGATCCCGGAAAGTGGTCACGGTGCTCAATCATCGGTCCGGGGAGACGTATGAGCTGGCATATGACAAGTTGATCCTCGCGCCCGGCGCCTCGCCGATCATCCCTCCCATCGGCGGGGCGGGCGCGGCTAATGTGTTTACTGTCCGTAACGTTGAAGGCACGGACCGCATCAAGGATTACCTGGATGTTCAGAAACCCCAACGTGCGGTCGTAATCGGCGCCGGCTTCATCGGCCTGGAAATGGTCGAGCAGTTCCACGGACTGGGTATCGAGACAACACTAGTCGAACTGGCCGACCAGGTGTTGCCGCCGCTGGATGCGGAGATGGCGCACCTCTTGAAGGAAGAACTGGAAGCCCACAAGATTGCTTTGCATCTGGGTGATGGGATCAAGGATATCCGCGAAAGTGATGGCAAAGCCGAAGCTGTTGTTCTCGATAGTGGCGTGATTGTAGAGACGGATCTTGTGATTCTCGGCGTCGGCGTACGACCGAACGTGCAGCTTGCCAAGGATGCCGATTTATCATTAGGCGAGACCGGCGGGATCGCTGTTGATGCAGATGGCAAGACCGACGATCCGGATATCTACGCTGTCGGAGATGCGGCTGAATACGTTTACGGCCCGGCGGGCAAATCCATGCGCGTCCCGTTGGCTGGCCCGGCAAATCGAGCCGGTCGTCTCGCTGGCCAGCACGCGGCAAGCGGTTCGGCGGATAGCTGGGCGCCGGTCCAGGGTACCGCCATCGCACGTGTCTTCGGTCTGGCAGCAGGCAGTACAGGCTTATCCGAAAAATTGGCAGCCAGACTCGGGCAGAAGACACAGAGCGTCACGATTCTTGCAAATCATCACGTCGGCTATTACCCCGGCGCGATGCAGATGGTCTTGAAGCTGATCTTTGAACCTGAGTCTGGAAAGGTGCTCGGCGCACAGGCTGTTGGCGCGGAGGGCATCGACAAGCGTATCGATGTGATCGCCACCGCGATGCAGTTCGGCGCAACCGTGCGTGACCTGACCGGCCTGGACCTGACATACGCCCCACCGTTCGGTGCAGCCAAGGACCCGGTGCATATGGCGGCCTTCACCGCATGCAACATACTCGATGGCCTCGTTAAATTCGCCGCACCGGATGCAGATCTTAACGGTAAGCAGATTCTCGATGTACGGACCGCACCGGAAGTGAATCGTAAGCCTGTACCGGAATGCAAGGGTGTCATCCACATACCGGTCGATGAACTGCGTCAGCGTATCGGCGAACTGGACCCCTCCCAGTCGACCATCGTGACCTGTGCGACCGGGCCTCGCTCGTATGTTGCCTGCCGCATGCTGATGCAGCACGGATTCAAGGACGTTTCCAATATGACCGGCGGCGTGTTCATGCGCGTACACGCGCTGGCTGCCAAACAACTTCGTACCCAGGATAAGTAGTACCTATGACCACAAAGATGTCCGCACCCACCAAGGTGCAAACGATTGCCCCAACCGACCTGAAAATCAAGATTGAAAAAGACGGCTCGATTAACCTGATCGATGTCCGTACACCCAGAGAGTACCGCGGCAAGCGTGTAAGCATCGCGCGGAATTTCCCGCTGGATAAGTTGAGTATTCATTCAGCACAAGAACTCCAACCAGACGGTAATGACAGGCCGTTGTATGTCATCTGCCACAGTGGAGCACGCGCCAAGAACGCTTGTGAACTGCTGATCAAAGCCGGTGTGAACGCGATCTGTGTTGAGGGCGGCACCAAAGCCTGTGAAGAAGCAGGCCTGCCCATTATTCACGAAAAGAACGTGATACCATTGGATCGACAGGTCCGTATTGGAGCTGGCGCATTCGTATTAACCGGCGTGCTGCTCGGTACACTGGTCAATCCGTGGTTCTATGCGATCTGCGGCTTCGTCGGCTGCGGCCTGATCTTCGCCGGCATCACCGACTGGTGCGGCATGAGCGTGGTCCTTGCCAGGATGCCGTGGAACAGGTGAGTTGTGGTGTAACATTGGAGTATCAATCCCTAAACACCACCACTCAAGTTCTGACCTGAAATTAAGAATCGTGCAGATTTATGCTTCTGCAACACGACCAGAAATCATTCATTAGAATGATTGTGCTATTGCTTATCCCGGAGGTCGTGATGCGGTTCTTATTAACAGTTAATTGTATATTCATCATTTGTCTGTCATCGATTTGTGCTAATGGTCAGAAAGCCACCGTATTATCTGATCTGGTTGAGATAACACGAGCGAAGGCTGAAAATGGTGACTTGGAGTCCCAAGTCATACTCGCTGATTGTTATCGAGAAGGTACCGGCGTGCCAACTGACATGGCCGAAGCGTTTAAGTGGTATAGACAGGCCGCAGAACGAGGACATGCTCGCGCACAACACATGTTGGCAATTTTGTATTCCGCCGGGGAAGGTATACAACCCGACAGTGCCGTTGCTTTTGAATGGCTTCACCGGGCTGCCGAACAAGGATATGTTGAATCTCAGTATGTTCTTGGATCAGCATACTATCATGGGGAAGGCACCCCCAAGGACGATACTGAGGCGGTCAAGTGGTTCAGGAAAGCAGCAATTCAAGGCCACGCCGAAGCACAGGCCCGTTTAGGCACGATGTTCGTAATGGGTGTGGGTGTGGCACAAAACCATAAAGAAGCAGCAAAGTGGTTTCGATTGGCAGCAGATCAAGGTTTATTGCAGGCGCAATTAAGCATGGCTTTTATTTCAGGTCGTGGACTAGGTGTTCCTAAAGATAAAGCCGAGATGGTGAGATGGTTCCATAAGGCAGCCGATCAAAACGATGCATGGGCACAACACATGCTAGGTAATGTTTATTCAATCGGCGAAGGTGTAGATAAAGATGAAGTGGAGTCACTTAAGTGGTATAGCAAAGCAGCAGAGCAGGGCTATGCCAAGTCACAGCATATGCTGGGGCTCTTTTATCAAAGTGGTGAGAGCAAGCTTATACCCAAAGATGATGCGCAAGCATTTAATTGGTTCAGCAAAGCTGCTGATCAAGGCTTGGCTGAAGCACAGTTTAGTTTAGGTTTGATATACGGCTCGGGCAATAGTGTACCGGTCGACCATAAGCTTTCATATGCCTGGCTCACTCTCGCCAATGCAAATGGTGATATGCGCGCTCAGCAACACATCACTATTTTGCAGGAGCATATGTCCGACAAGGATATCTCCGCAGCAATAGTGATATCACGACAAATATCTGAACGAATTAACCAAAAGAGCAAGCCGGCAAAGGAAACATCCAGCATCAAGGATGTCCCAGCTAGCTGATTGTTATCGTCGGCTGCTCGGTGCCGCCGGAGGCGATGTGCTCTTCCACGCGCTCGCTGAACTTCTTGACCAACATTTCCAACTCTTCAGTTAGTTTGTCGCCCGCGGTGAAGTTTGCGGTCGGGTCGCCGGCATCGCAGTTATGACGCAGGGCCATGTTGATCGGGATTGCGCCGAGTGAAGGCAAGCCCATCTGCGCGGCCATCGCTTCGGCGCCGCCCTTGCCGAAGATGTCGTATTCCTTGCCGTCGTCGCCGATGAAGTAGCTCATGTTTTCAACGACGCCAAGCACCTCGACGCCCAGCGCCTGGAACATTCGCACCGCTCGCCGTGCATCATCCTGTGCCACCTTCTGTGGCGTACAGACGACGACCGCACCGGTCAGCGGCAACAACTGGCTCATGGTTAACGGCACATCACCCGTACCCGGCGGCAGGTCGATGATCAGGTAATCCAGATTATCCCAGCGTGTTTGCGTCGCAATCTGCTGAAACGCTCCATGGGCCATGGGGCCGCGCCAGATCAAAGGTTTTTCTTCTTCAACCAGTGCTCCGAGCGTCATCGCTTCCAAGCCGTGGACATCAAAGGGGATCAGCACATTGCAGTCTGCACGCGGTTGCTGGCCTTTGATCCCGAGCATGGTCGGCAGGCTCGGGCCGTAGATATCACCGTCGAGGATTCCAACTTTTGCCCCTGCCCGTGCGAGTCCGACCGCGAGATTGACTGAAATAGTGGACTTGCCTACGCCCCCCTTACCGGCCCCCACAGCGATAATTCGGTCTACGCCGGGCAGTTGTGCCGGTGGTTGGGATTGTGCGTTTTGTGACGGGGGTGTCTGAGCCATGGTTACTTCTCCAAATTACCGATAAGGTTTTCACGGGGTTAATTTGCCAATCATAAGGCCAGTCAGGCCGACAGACCAATGAGATGAAACAAGAATGCAATAACGGGCTTGTATGGCCGTTATGCCGTATGAAGCCCCTGACCGGGGCACTAAGACTGAGTACCACAACCTTGGAAAGGAATAGATTATGTTCAGATATACACACAGCAAAGGCAGGACACTCATTCTCGTGTCCGTGCTGGCAATAAGTGGCGGATATGCACTTGCTCAACCTGTGGATGACGGAGCACCGGACGGCGATCGGCCTATGCGTAAACAGGTCGACGGCGAACGTGGCCCGCGTCGTGGTAGTGAAGCCGGTGAACGCGGTTTGCGTGGTCAACGTGACCCCGGCGCGATACTCAAACGACTGTTTGCCGGGATGGAATTAACCGACGATCAGAAGACACAGATCGGCGAGATCATGAAGGCGCATGGCGAAGAACGCCGCGCCTGGCACGAAGAACACAAGGAAGAGTTCGATGCGCTTCGGGAGCAGATGCGAGAAGCACGCGGCGATCAGGAAGCCATGGATGCCCTGCGTGAAAAGGTGCATGCCTTGATGGATTCAGCGCCTAAGCCCGACGCCACACATGACCAGATCCGCGCCCTGTTGACCGAAGAACAGCAAACAACTTTTGACGAGCGGATCGAGAAGTTACGTGAGCGCATGCAGCAATGGCGTGAAGGCCGCCCCGATGGACCGCCTCCGGGTGAAGGGATGGGCCCTGATGGCGACAGGCCGCCTCGGGGTGAAGGGATGGGGCCGGGTGGTGACGGCCCGCCGCGTGACGCTCAACGCCGTGGTCCGGGCGGTGGACTGTTCGGCAACCTGAACCTGGATGATGAACAGAAGGAACAATTGCGTGATATCGTCCGCTCCGACAAGACGCGCGATGAGAAGATCGAAGCGGTGAAAGAAATCCTCGACGAAGAACAACAGGCCCAGCTTGAAAAGAACATCGAGCAGATGCGTAAGTTCCGTGAAGAACACCGTGGCGATCGTCGCGGTCGTGGCGAAGGTCCACGAGGGAATCGGCGTGGCCAGGATGACGGCCCGCCTCCTCCACCACCGGCCGACGAAGCGCTTGATCTGTAAGTAAACATACCACCAGTCAGCCTGCCACCACAGGCTGAATGCCCCCCAGACCCCGGTTCATCACCGGGGTTTTTCTTTTAGTATTACACATATCTTGAAGGATGGCGTCAGCTAACGATGCCCAATGGCGTCGTTGTCTTCCACTTGCCACGTGTAAAGTCGGGGAACTTTATTGGCTCCCCACCATGCGCAACGGACCACGCGCTAAGCGGACGCACCGAAGACCAGCTCGCCCCCTCATACACATTCTGATCCATCGGCTCGCCGTTACGAAGGCACTCGATGATCCGGCTGTTCATGATGAAGTCCATCCCGCCATGCCCGCCGACACGCTCGGCCTCTTCGCCCATGCGTTTCCAGAGCGGGTGTTCGTACTCCTCGTAAACTTCCTTCAACTCATCACCCTGCGTCCAGTGGTGATAGCTGCCGCGTCCTTCGACGGCCAGTCGTGTCGGGAAGCCGGCAAATATGCCGTTCGTCCCCTGGATCAGGTTATGACGTGAGTACGGCCGGGGTGTTGCGGTGTCCCACTGCACCATAATAGTTCTGCCAAGATGAGTCTTGATGATGCTCGTACTCATATCGCCGCTGATATATTTTGCCTTGCGCCTCGGATGCTCCGGCGGGAAGTTTGCTTCAGCGTAACTTTGCCGACCCAGCGCAGGACTACTCATTGAAACCATCGAGTGGAAACGGTCATCCGTTCGGTCAACATTCATGTACTGAGCGACCGGTCCAAGGCCGTGGGTCGGATAAAGGTTGCCGTTTTCTTTGATGTGATATGCGGTGCGCCAGGAGCCGGTGTCGTGGTCGATATCTTTCATCTGGTAGCGCAGGTCATGGATGTACGCTGCTTCACCATGCGTCAGTTCACCGAGTACGCCATGCCGACAGAGGTTCAGCGCGAGCAGTTCATCCCGGCCGAAGTTGACGTTCTCCATCATCATGCAGTGCTGACCTGTCTTCTCGCAGGTATCGACCAGCTTCCAAAGTTCATCGATCGTCAGAGCCATAGGCACCTCGATGAAGGCGTGCTTACCCGCAAGCATGGCGTCAACCCCCTGTGGGCAGTGCCACCGCCAAGGCGTGGATATCCACACAGCGTCGATGTCATCCCGTTCGAGCATGCGTTTGTAATCATGCTCCCCGTTGGTATAGAGGTCCGGAGCGGTATGCCCGTGCTCGGTGCAGATTATCTGATTCTTCTTGGCGGCGGAGACGTAGGGATCAGCGAGGGCAACAATCTCCACATGCTTGATCCTTACAAGCTTGTCCAGGTGCTGCGAGCCCCGGTCACCGACACCGATCATGCCGACCCGGACGGTATCCAGCGGCTTGCCTGTCAGAGCTACCGCTGATCCGCCTGAAGCTTTGGACATTTTGCCGAATGGTTTGGAACTGCTCGCACAACCTGCGGTCCCGAGTAAGACACCGGCTGAAAGACTACCGGCGAGTTTGAGAAAGTCGCGTCTGGTTTCGTTTGCCATCCCGAATAGCCTCCATGGTTCAAGTGACAAGCGGAGTATATCTGATGAGCCTGGATTTTGGTGCCCGGCATCACGCAAATAAGTGTTTGTGAATCAAAAAGTTGTCAATAACAAGTCTGCAGATGAAGTCTCGTGCCGCGTTACCGACTTCCGAACTGCTGCGCACATCGTTTGTTTCTACTGCCAGAGATGCCCGCCGGCCGATAACTAATTTATGTCGTTGCGCTCGCATCCGCTTGAGACATTGCTCTCCACCCTGGCCGGGTGGTTACCTCTGCTGGGTGGACTGACTTTGCTTGGGATGACGCTGATCACGCCCGAATGGCTGAGCTGGCGGGAGATGGTCTGGCAACGCGACATGCTCAAATTGCAAGCCGAGAGCATGCAGACCCAGCGTGAGCGTTACGCCGCCTTTTATGATGCTTTGGAATCTGATGACCCGGCACTGCTGGAACGTCTGGCGTTCACGCACCTGCGTTACAAACCGGCTGATAAAAAGTTGATGGACAACCTCTGGGTGACCTCTGTTCCAGCGCGAGGCGTACAGGGATCTAACTACGTAGCCGTAAACGACCCCACTTTCTCCGGAAACGATGAAGTGATCGAATCCTGGCTGGCATCACCCTTACCGGTCGTCGGCCAAGACATTCAGCCGTTACGTCCGATCAATACACGCATGACACGTATGACGAGCGGAACCAGCCGCTACGTCCTGCTGGCTGTCGCGATCATATGCATGATTGCGGGGCTATGGCCCGAGAAGTCGGAACAAGAAAATGTTGAAGAAGCTGTCGAGGTTGACACGGACAAGCCCGAGCAGCCACGGCCGCCCTTTCGTATCCGTGCCGCTTAGCATTTAGATCAATACCCCGATACGGTTTCCCGACCATTCTTGGTCCATAACTCGTAGCCGCCGCGGAAGTCGTAGACCACTAACTTCGCTGATGTCAAGAGTTTCTTCGCTGCCGCATGTGATAGCGTGTTGCGAGGCCCATCACCGTAGACAACGATGTGCTTATCAGGCGTGATCCGGCTGTCATCTGGTTCAAGTTCAGGCAATGGGATATTGACCGCACCGGGCAGGTGCCCCAGGCGATACTTGTAATCCGGGCGCGTGTCGATGATCAATAGCTTGTCGTTGTTCTGGATCATCTCTGCAACCTGCACATCATCAATCACAACAACGTTCTTATCCGTAATCTTTGGCTTGGGTTCACAGCCGGCGATATAAGAACCGCACAAAATAAAAAGTAGTCCCCACACAATTGACCGGTTCATGCTCTGTCTTTTCATACCCCACAACCTCTCGGCATTTTCCCTGTAAATTCAAGTGTTTATTGATACGCAAATACTATACAAGCATACGCGAATCCTACGCACATTGACAAGATGGATGCGATGATTCACTTATTCTTCGTGTCGTGATTAAGCCCGACAGATCATGGGCCGATCATTGTCTTTGGACAGGCGGGGCCAATGACAACGGGGCGGAGGGGACAAGTTAAGAAAGGAATCGGCACCGATGGATTCACGCCCATACACGGATGTTTCAGCTAACCGCCTCATCTCAGACCTGCCGGGATTCAACCGCTGGCAAAACCGCCCGCTTAACAGCCAACTCAAGCAACTGATCAACGAACTGGACGAGCAGACGCTCATGAGCCTGACCGCTGAGGCCGTGCAGCGTATCCATCATGGACCTGCCGGGCCGCGACGTGTGCCTATCTGATTCGCTATGCCAGCCCCAGATCGGTATATAACGCTCCGAGCACCCGATGAGCACGTTTCTGATGGGCCGGATCGCCCGGCATGCCGTTGAAGATGATGCCTGCTGCGAGTCTGTGTTCCGGGTCCGCAAACGCTATCGAAGACTGATAACCGGCATGGCCGAACGTGTCCCGCGACGCGTGAGGCCCGAAGCCGTAAGGCAACTGCTCGGATTCCCCGTAATGAGCCGAGTTGATAGTAAAGCCCAGCCCCCAGTCAATGGTGTGGTTGAAGCTTCGATCGTGCATGTTCTCGCGGTGACGATCTGTAAACAACTCGACCGTCTCCGGCTCAATGATGCGCACACCATCCAGCTCTCCGCCGTTGAGCATCATCTCGTAGAACCTTACCAGCTCACGTACGGGCCCATAACCGCTACCACCCGGCCGGCAGTCCATGCACCAACGCTCGGTGTCAAAACCGCTTGGCGTCGGCGGATTCGACACCATGTTCGGCATCGCACAGATGCGCTTGCGATTAGCCTGATAAAACTCCTGCGACATGCCGATCCAGGAATCCTGCATCTTCAACGGCAACAAGATCTGCTCACGCACATAGTCCCGATAAGCCAAGCCCGATGCGAGGCGTACCAGCTCGCCAATGATGAACCAGCTCGAATGGATGTGGTAACCCGCTCGCTCGCCGGGCACCCACCCGTGTTCGATCGGCGTCTCACAGATGATCCGGATAATCTTGTCCCAGTCATCATCAGGCGAACGAAATCGTGAAGCGCGGAAGCCACCGGTGTGTGTCAGCAGGTGGCGAGGGGTGATCTTCTCTTTCCCGCCTTGCGCGAAGTCCGGTATCTCGTCAGCGACAGGCCGATCCAGATCGATTCGGCCTAATTCCCACTGCTGAGCTAATGCTATCGCAGTAACCGGCTTGGTCGCACTCATCCAGATTGGTATCGAATCGCTGGTTAATGGTGTATCGCGCCGAGCGTATCCAATCCCACCGTCCGCAACGGTTTTGCCATCAATCGATGCATAAACTTGTGCCCCCAGATGCCGCCCGGCCTTGATTCCATCCTCGATCAAGCTGCAAACAGTGGGAATCGCGTCCAGGTGTGCCAATGTATCTTCATTCATGGTTCTGACAGTTTAGCAGCGGGTCGTAGATCCGCTCATATGCAAATACTCTGCACGGTGATCTGCGATCGCCCGCTAAACAGATTTATTTGCACGTTGATTAGTTCATCGACGGGTCCGGTGGGATCAGATCGGGATTGATCTGATTCTTCAACTCCTCCCGGCCACGCTGCTTGATCAAGGCAGACCACGACTCGGTATCCATCTCCGGCTCGAACACGTTATCGGCTGTCGCTTCTAATGGCAGCCAACCCCCCGCCTCATACTCGGCATCCAATTGCCCCGGCGCCCAACCTGCGTATCCATGGAAAAACCGAACCGCCTCCGCTTCACTACCAAGCAGTTCCTGCACCAGATCGCTCTCGACCGTGAAGTACACACCCGGCAGCACCGTCTCCTGGGCTAACTCCTCATCAGCGTGCAGGACCATCAAAGGTCCATCGCAAGGTCCGCCCCGCAGCAGCACCGCATCAGTCCTGCACTTGAAGCCACTCTCATCCGAGATCGCCTCCCGCACCATTGCCCCCGTCGGCCGATTCAGCACCAGGCCCAACGCTCCGTCTCCATCGTGACGAACGATCAGCACCACCGAACGTGCAAAGTTCGGGTCCTGCATCGCCGGCGCGGCTAAAAGCAGCTTGCCTTGGAGGGAGTCCATAGCTTAATGATATCAAGAGATACGCCAGTTGCCGTACGGTTCTGGAATTTTAATAGAAGAAGATAAGCGGGTCTTGGTGCCGGAAGCATGTCACTTAACGATCCATAGTGGCTGACGTCGTTGTTTGGCAACGATTACACCAATTGAAAGTTGGACGAATGTTTGAATGTCCATGTCTTCATCTATTAAACTGTCATTAGTCAGGTACTTTTCCGCTAAAGCATTCAGTTCATTGATACTTGTGTGCAATCCCAGTGCTTCACCAACGCGATGCAATTCATCATCCAATGCTGTCACACTGCCAACATCAACCGTCATATCATCGTTATCAAACTGAAAGCATCCTGGTTCGGTTGTTGCGTGAACATATACGCCCCGCCACGCCGGCATACACATTAAATGCGGTATTTCTTCGACTGGAACCACTTCCTGGGCGCGACTCTGAAGCGATTTCCAACCGGACCAGCCCAGTTCCTCTGAGTGCCATGGATCGTTAGCAGAACATAGTTCCATCTGTGTGCCGAAGCACTGCTCGATTGTACGACGCAGTTGTTCTGCAAATGGCTCTGAAAAGACATCTGTCGGATTACCTACGGTTAGAACCAGCGCCATCGCCTCTATCCCCCATGATTTTGATCGACCTTATGAGGCACTTTTAACTGCCAACCACCGCCAGCGACACCAGATGCGTTTTGCTGACTTTGGCTTCGAATTCGTGCCAGAACTTGTTGACGATCGTGCGGATTGCCCAGTTCGCGCCGTCGGCGAGGCCGCAGATGGTGGCGCCTCTGCCGGAGGGTAGTGCCCCCATCGAGCCGGCGATCTCCAGCAGCAGGTCCAGGTCGTGCGTCGTGCCGTCACCGGCCTCGATGCGGTCGAGCATCTTGTACATCCACTTCGTGCCCTCTCGGCAAGGCGTGCACTGGCCGCAGGATTCGTGGCTGAAGAACCTCGCAATATTGCGTGCCACAGCAACCATAGAGACGTCTTCATCCATGACCATGACGCCAGCAGTACCGAGTCCGAGCGTGTCGTACCTGGTGATATCAAAGTCGAGTTTGACTTCGTAATCATCGGTGCTGAGTACACCCGTGGAGATACCGCCGGGGATCGCGGATTTGAACTTCTTACCGCCACGCATGCCTTGACAGAGCCCTTCGATCAGATCCTTGAGCGTGATGCCGAGTTCTTCTTCGTAGACGCCGGGCCGATTCACGTGCCCCGACACGCCGAACAACTTCGGGCCGAAGCTGGCAGGGACATGTGGCGGTGCGCCTTCAGGCCGCTGCGTGCCCATCGACTGGAACCACTTCGGTCCGTCCGCACCGCGTTCGAGGATCGGCGTGCAGATCGCGAGCGTTTCGACGTTATTGATAATCGTCGGCCGACCGAACGCACCGGCAACCGCGGGGAACGGCGGCTTGATGCGAGGCCAACCGCGCTTGCCTTCCAGCGATTCCAGCAGCGCCGTCTCTTCACCACACACGTATGCACCCGCACCACGATGCAGGAACAGTTCGGGCCATCGGTCATTGATCTTGCCCAGACGTGAATCAGGCCCAAGCACCTTGTTCGCATAGGCTTCCTTGATCGCCGCTTCGAAGACTTCTCGCTGATGATGATATTCACCACGGATGTAAAAGTACGCGGTATCCAGCCGGCAGGCGTGCATGCAGATGGCGATGCCTTCTATGATGATGTGGGGATCGAAGTCGATCAGCAGCCGGTCTTTGAACGTACCGGGCTCGGACTCGTCGGAGTTGATCGTCAGGTAACGACGCCCACCATCCTCCGGCGGCAGGAAGCTCCACTTCATCCCCGCCGGGAAACCCGCACCGCCGCGGCCACGTACCTCGGCCGACTTCACCAGGTCGACCACATCTTTCGGGTCCATCCCCAGCGCGTTTTCCAGCCCCTTGTATCCGCCGGTCTTCACGTACTCGTCGTAAGTCACGACTTTCCGGTCGGCCGGATCACCCCACGGGTGGGTCGGGATGCGCTTGGTCAGGACGGGTTCTTTCAGGATCGTCATTTCGAGTATCTCGTACGTGCGTCGTTCAGCAGTCGTATTTCAAAATTCGTCTAAACGTTGCATTTGTCCGGTCCCTTCTCCCCTCGGGAGAAGGTTAGGATGAGGGCCGGGTTGATTAAGTGTTCTGCTTCTATCCGGGGATGTAAGGACTTCGGCCCTCACCCCAGCCCTCTCCCAAGGGGAGAGGGGGTTAATTGCTCCTTACGCCGATTCAAAGATTATTGTTTAATCCTTGTTTCCATCATCCTTCGAGAATTTGATTTCAACTTCCTCGATCGTGGTTCGTCGCAGGGTCACGTTTTCGTTGACCTGCTTTTCTTCGGTCTCGTGTCTCACTACATGCTTCTCACCCTTCGCGGGCTTGGCAATGTGGTGGACCATCAGGCCCGTGTTCCGGCACAGCCGGGTGAACCAGCCCATCGACTACTCCAATGCATCCAGCACGCGCTTGAAGTTGTCCGCGTTAATGTTTTCATGCAGATCGTGATTAACCAGTGCACACGGGGCCGTGCCGCAACTGCCGAGGCATTCCACATCCATCAGCGTGAACTTCCCGTCATCGGTCGTCTCGCCGACCTTGATGCCAAGGTGATCTTCCAGCTTGGAGACGAGTTTCTGCTGGCCCATCAATTCACAACTCAGCGACTGGCAGACCCATATCACGTACTTGCCGTGTGGTTTCAGCCAGTATTCTTCGTAGAACGTCGCGGTATCCATCACCTGGCTGGAGGTCAGCCCGAGGAAGTCCGCGATCTCTTCGATCGCCTGGTGCGGCAGCCAGCCGTGCGTATCTTGCAACAGGTGCAGCGCAGGCATCGTCGCCGCCTGACGCGTGTCATAACGTGGCAGGATCTCAGACTCCAGTTGCTGCTTCAGGTCGTCAGTCAGGTAAGGCTGATCCCGTCGATCGATCTGCATCGTCGCCGAGTTTTTGGCAATCCAGGCCATGGTTCTTTCCCATTACAAAGCCGGCGATGGTATCGCCGGATCAGTTTACGTATTGGTTAACGGTCCAGTTCCGCCGCGATGATGTTCAAGCTGCCCAGGATCGCCACGGCATCCGCTATCAGGTGTCCTTCCATCATCTTTGCAAACACCTGGTAGTTGATGTAACTCGGCGGCCTGCAACGGGCACGCCACGGCCTCGGGCCGCCATCGCTGACGATATAGAAGCCCAGTTCGCCGTTGGCAGTCTCGTTCGCCGCATACACCTCTGCGATCGGCGCTTCCCAGCCGCGATTGGTCATGACCAGTTCAAAGTGCTGAATCAAACCTTCGATCGAGCCATACACTTCGGCCTTGCTGGGCTTGATCGCCTTGCCGTCCGAATCCACATTCATCGGCCCACCCGGGATGTTGTCAATCAGTTGCTTAATGATCGAGACCGATTGCTCGACCTCTTCCAGACGTACCAGGTAACGGGCGAACACGTCGCCGGTCGTCGCGATCGGGACTTTGAACTCCACCGGTTTCGCGCCCATGCCGTCCCAGTTATCGGCATAGCACAGGTAAGGCTCATCCTTACGCAGATCCCTTCGTACCCCTGCCGCTCGTGCCACCGGGCCTGACAGACTCCAGGCGACCGCTTCATCATGCGTGATCGTCCCGATACCTTCGGTCCGTTCGCGGAAGATGCGGTTATTCGTCAGCAGCGTGCGGATGTCGTTTATCGCCGGTGGAAGCTGATCGAAGATGAAGTTCTTGACCATCTTTTTGAACATTGCCTCGTCAGGCAGTTCCATCATGGTCCCGCCGACGCGGGTGTAGTCCGGGTGGAACCGCTGGCCGGAGATAAAGTCCATGATGTCGTAGATGCGCTCACGCTGGTTGAACCCGTAAAGGAAGCCGGTGAACGCGCCCAGATCGATCGCCGCCGCACCGATGCACAGCAGGTGGTCCTGAATGCGTCCGAGTTCAGCAAGGATCGTGCGGACGACCTTGCATCGCGGCGTCAGATCGATATCAAACAACTTCTCGACTGCTGTGTGCCATGCAATATCGTTGCTGATCGGCGAGATATAGTTCATCCGGCTGACGATGGTGACGTACTGGTTGTAATCCAGCGCTTCACCAAGTTTCTCAAAGCCGGAGTGAAGGTACCCGATATGGGGCGTCACCCGCGCGACACGTTCGCCGTCCAGTTCCATGACAAGACGGAGGGTGGTATGCGTCGAAGGGTGCTGGGGCCCGAAGTTAAGCGTCCAGCGGTCGCCTGTCTGTTCCTCAGGCTTGAGGTAAGGCGTGGTTTCGACATCCAGGTCGATGGGCTTCAGGTCGTAGGGCATCGGTCGATGGGCCTCTAAATAGCCTGTCGTGTTAACGCGGGTAATCCAGAAGGATTCCGTGGTTCCGGGAGGTATCCGGTGGGATTCCTTTGGGGCCGCCTCTCTAGTCTTGGGATTGTAATAACCAACCGTAGCTTGGGCCAATACGGGTACTTGAGGACGAGGCCGGGACTGGCAGGATTAAACCCTTGTTTGAATGAGACGTTAAAAGCTATAAGAATCTTAATATAGCGGCCGCGCCGATGCCCGACGCGGCCGCTTCTGGTTGCGACGCCCTCGGCCGCCGCTCATATCAGTGTTTGATCTCGGTGACCGCTCCCGTGGCAACGCCGGATGCAACGCCGGAAATCACACCCGAAGCGATCGTTGGAACATGCAACATCAAGCCTGTGGGCGACTTTTCAGCACTACCGAGTGTCATCATGTAGGTCGGGTAGGCACCGTCCCACTGCTCGATCCGCATCTGCTCAACCTCCAGCATCTTCAGTTGCATAAACAGCGGGTCGGACTGGGCCTCTCGCGTTGCCGCCGCCAGTTCACGCACGGCATCGGCTTCACCCTTGGCGATCTTGCGGGCGCGGTTGGCCATCCCCTCAGCTTCCAGTTCTATCCGCTGGTTTTCCTTGGCCTGGGCATCCAGCTTCGCAGCGTTGACCACCTTCAACTGCTGGGCCACGAACGTCTGGTCGATGGCCTGCTGGATGTCGGGATTCTGGTACGTGAATCCACCGAACATACCGATCGTCGTGATTGTGATCCCACGCTGGGCAAAGAAGTCAACCACATCCACCCGGACCGCGTCAATGATTTCCTGTTTGTGGGACCTCAACTCGTCCAGGTCGTACTTCGCCGCCACCTCCGCCGCCTTGGCCTGGATACGGGCGCGGATCTCGGTATCCATCATCTGGGACAGCGATTTGCTGCGGTACATGTACAGGAACCGTGCGGTGCTCTCTTCCTCGATGAAGGCGGTGCAGTTGAATCCGACCGAGAAGCCGACCGAGTCCTTGCTCTCGATCCAGATCGCTTCGTTGCGGTCGGAGGTGCCGCTGGTGGATTCAGCGGTCCACTCTCGCGTCACCGGGGAACGGTCCACCGTCACCAGACGCACCGTGTCGATCCAGTCGCCATCAAACCACAGCCTGCCTTTCTGCACCCAGCGGTGCGGGATCTGTACACGTTTGGCTGCAACCTTTCGCTGTTCCAGGTAGCTCTCGGAATCAAACGACATCTGGTTGCCCGTGTCGCCCTCCAGCGCGATCAGGAAGCCTGTCTCGGAGGTGTCTATCTCCATAAACTCCGGCTTGTCGTAAGGACGGCAGCGAACCAGTGGCGCACAGATGAGCAGTAGGACAACGACAAAAATGGTCAGCTTGGCTTTCATAGCAATGTCTCCTTTCAATCCTGTATTTGATGAATGCCCGGCCTCACTCATCCACCGACAATGTTGTTTGTTTCTTTTGTGTCTCGGCAGGTGCGATCAGCAGTCGGAACGTCGTCATGCCCCAGAACAACCACGCCAGGATGAAGATCAACACATGCGTGCCTGAGGACACCACACCTTTGAGCCATTCAAAACCGCGTAGCGCGTTGGCCGACGCATCACTGGGGGGTAGTTGTGAAACACCCAACGCTGCCGACTGCTGTGGCAGATACACCTGGTTCAGCCAGTTCTCGCCACCCAATATCAGGATGGTCAGCACACCCCACACCACGACACCCCACAAAAGGCGGCGTCCGAGTAACTTGGCGGAAGACTTCGTATTCATGGCAGACTCCTTTCGCTTCTTGCCTGCGGCATCACAGCCGCACGGGAGGAGCATTGGCAAGCACCATGCCGATGAACGAAATTTCGTATTCTGTTGATATGACTGAAATAATGAATATGAAAGTCTTCAAGAATATGATAATTCTCATCAGGTATGGTGAAAATTCTCACATATCCTGTATGCTCTGGTTGTGCTGCAAAACGTTTACATCGTGGAGCCCGCCGACGATGGCTTGGGGGACCTGATCGAAGCGGTGGAGGCCAACACCCCTTTAGGCTGCAACGTGCGTGTGGTCCGTACACAGCAGGCGCTTAAGCGACATCTCAAGGAGCCGGATCAACGCCGGCTTGTGCTCGTACATGTCGACCACGGCGACGGCAAAACCCGCGGGCTCGATCTGATCCAGCGCGTACGGGAGTTGGACCCGAACGTGCCGATCCTCGCGGTCGCGGATGCCGGCGATGTCGGTTCTGCACAGGAGGCCGTCTCGGCAGGGGCTACCGACTTCCTTGTACGCGGTGATCAACTGGAAAAACGCATCACCACCGTTCTGGGCAAACTCAAAAACCTGTTCTCCGTTATCGAACGCAACCGTGCGTTGGATGCACTGAATGCACAGCTCCGCCACGACATGCAGGCCCGGTTCCAATTGATCGGCCGATCGCCGCAGATGACGGCGGTCATCGATCAGATCCAGCGTGTTGCGAAGGTGCCCCGCCCGGTTCTGATCGTTGGTGAACGTGGTACGGGTAAGGAACTGGTCGCCCGTGCGATCCACTTCAGTGCCGGGCCGGCGAATCGTCCGATCGTCACCGTCAACTGCGCCGCGTTTCCCGAAGCCTTACTGGAAAGTGAATTGTTCGGCCACGAGCGTGGCGCGTTCACCGGCGCAGACGCCACACGGCAAGGCAAATTTGAACTGGCGGACGGGGGCACACTTTTCCTCGATGAAATCGGCAACATGCCGTTGACCTTCCAGCAGAAGATCCTGCGGGTGGTGGAGTACGGCACTTTCAGCAGGGTGGGTGGACACGAAGAGCTGAAAACCAGCGCCCGCATCATCGCCGCAACAAACTGTGATGTGCAGCAACTGATCCGCAACGGCAACTTCCTGAGCGATCTTTACGACAGGCTTTCATTTGAATTGATTGAAGTCCCACCGTTACGTGAGCGCAAGGGTGATATCGAAACGCTGTCGAACCATTTTCTATATCAGTTCGCGATGGAAATACCTGCCTTCAAAGGCAAAAAGCTCTCGAAAGCGGCTCTGGATACACTTCGGCAATACCCCTTCCCCGGTAACGTGCGTGAATTGAAAAACATCATCGAACGAGCGGCTTATCGCGATACGACCAATGAGATCACGCCACAGGACTTCGGCATCCTTCAGTCGCCGGACGCAAACGTATTGCATGGTTCATTCACCGAGCAGGTCGATGCGCTCAGTAAAAGCCTGATCCAAAACGCCATGCAGCAGGCCGATAGCAACAAGGCCGAAGCCGCGCGATTGCTCGGCCTGTCTTATCACCAGTTCCGCTACTACCATGACAAGTATCAATCGATTTAAGCGGTTGCCTGCATGAACAAACCTGCGGTCACGACACAACAGATCATCCAGCATGCACGTGAACTCGGTTTCGCGCTGGTGGGTGTTTGTGAAGCGGCAAAGACCGAGCATGAGCAGCACGTGCGCGACTGGCTGGCGGCCGACAAACACGGTGAGATGCATTACCTCGCCAACCATCTCGATGTGCGGTTAGACCCGGGCAATCTTCTGGATGGCGCACGTTCTATCATCTGCGTCGCGGATAAACACTCTGAATTGGCAACACAACCACCCGCAGGCCCCGCACCCCACGGCCGGATCGCACGCTACGCCTTCGGCAAAGACTATCACAAGACCATGAAAAAGCGGCTGCACATGCTGGCCGATGTGCTGGCAGGGCAATACCCAAACGAACAGTTCCGCTCAACGGTCGACACCGCACCGATTCTGGAACGTGAAGTGGCAGCAAAAGCAGGTCTGGGCTGGATCGGCAAACACACGCTGCTCATCCACCCCCGCTTCGGCTCATACTTCCTGCTCGGTACGATCGTCACCACACTGAAACTCCAGACCTCCGAAGAGGCCGAGTATCCCGATCCGACAGTCCCCCCCACCGACCATTGCGGCACCTGCACACGCTGTATCGACGCCTGCCCCACTCAGTGCATCAGCCGGGATGGTCCGCGTTCGATCGACGCCTCACGATGCATCAGCTACCTGACCATCGAACACCGCAGTGAGATAGCCCCTTCCCTGCAGGCCATGATGGATAACTGGATCGCAGGCTGCGACGTCTGCCAGGAAGTGTGCCCGCATAATAGAGCAGGTGAACAGGAGAAAGGAGAGCAGGAGAAAGAATTAAGTGCATCAAGCCGCTTGCGGTTTAGCGACCTCCCTCTTCACCCCGACCACACCCCACGCCCCCCGGCCCCGGGATTAAGCCTGACAGATATCCTCGATTGGAACGAAGACGATCGCCGAATTGTATTTCAAGGCTCAGCACTCAAACGCATCAAACTCGACATGCTCAAACGCAACGCGCTGATCGCATTGGGTAACGTTTTGGTAGATCAAAACGATCCTATTTTGCTCAAGCGAATCAACGATATTGCTGTCGACGAATCAGAACCTCAGCTTGTCCGCATCACGGCCCAACAGGTGCTGGCGAGGTTAAACCTTGATAACGACTGCGGCGATTCATGAGGTCGGCAATGAGAGCTTCCGGTTTATGTGTGCTTTGGGCATAGTCGATCGCCTCATTAAGCACCTGGATTGCCTCTGCGGTCTGCCCCGCGTCATTCAAGGCTGCTGCAAGATTCCGACGCGAGGCCATCTGTTCAGGATCAACTTCTACAGCCTTGCGGAAGGCATCGATCGCCCCATCAATATCCTGACGAGCAAGACTCAGTAGCCCCATGCTTTCATATGCCCTGGCATACTGTGGGTCCAGTTCGATGGCTTTTTCAAGGCACTGTTCCGCTTTGTCGAATTGCTGATTCAACATGTACGCCTGACCAAGGTGCGCCTGGTACGAAGCGTCGTCCGGCTTGAGTTCGACCGCGGCAGAAAATCGCTCGATAGCTTTATCCATGTTGCCTCGGTCCAGCCAGATCCCGCCGATGCCGAACTGCGCCTCATGGTATTGGGGCACGAGCTCAAGCACCTTTTCATAACAGAACATCGCCTGGTCAGGTTCACCGCTGTCATTCAGTGCTGAACCGAGGTTGTGCCAGGCACGTGGATTATTTGGCCGGGCGATAACGGTCGCGTCCCAGATAGCGACATTGCTGCGATAATCCACGTTGCGAACAAAAGTCTGCAGCCCCAGCACGATTACAACCACACTAACCAAGAGCGCTTCCAGCTTCCACGCCATCTGCGGCGATGCACGGCGGATTAACTGATCTACCATAACGACAACAATGAGCACCACACAGATCAACGGCAGATACATCCTGTGCTCAACCGCAAGGTCGGCGATCGGCATGATGCTGGAGGTCGGCGCGAGGATCAGGAAGAAGCAGGCCAGGACAAATCCCCACCACGTCTTGCGGATGACACCTATGACAGCGGTGAAGAACAATCCCGTCACGATCAACCCCTGAAACAGGACGCGGCTGATAAACAGATGCATCACCTGATCGCTGGGCGTGTCTTGCGGGATAGCAGGTGGCCACATGTAATCTAATACCAGCGGAGAAGGCCAGAACGCTTTTCGCAGGTATACCTCCAAGATCACACCCGGCTGCGTTAATAGATAGGTCCAGCGAGAAAGCAACTTGCCTTCCAACGCCAGCCCCGCAGATGCATCGTCTCCACCCAATCCGCGCACAAGGATCACCGCGAGCGGCAGCCACATGGCGAACAGCCCGAGATAGATCGCCCAACGCTTGCGCAACGTTTGCTTAACAGAATCTCGGATGAACGTGAAGTCATAAATCAGCACGACAAGTGGAGCCGTAGCGATCACTTCCTTACACCCCACGCCGATCCAGCAGGCGAGTACAGCAAATACCGCGTAAAGCTTCCCACCGCCGGTCGCGTATCGTACGAAGCAGTACAGCGTCAGAAGGTAACACAATCCCATCAGAGATTCGCCTCGCTGGATCACGTACGTCACACTCTGCGTGTTCAGCGGATGCACCAGCCAGATCAGCGCCACCGCTCCCGCCAGCCAGTTTGCTCTCGCTCTGAGAGCCTCGCTGAAACACGGTAACTGGATCGTCCGACGAACCAGCCCGTAAAGCACGAGTCCCGCCAGCAAGTGCACAGCCAGGTTGAACAAGTGATACCCGGCAGGATTCTCTCCACCCAGCGTGTAGTTGATCGCCAGCGTAATCTCCAGCACCGGCCGATTACTCTGGCTAAGCATCTGGCCAATGTTCGAAAGGCTGTGCACACGATCCTTGCCGACGATCCACGCGACAGAGTCAAAGACAAACGGATTGCCCAGCGTATTGAGGTAAACAAGCGTGCCAGCAATGACCAGGCAGACAGGCACCCACCACGCCCCTCGGGTTGTCACGGCATCTGCCTTCGGTTGTTCGATAGCTTTACTCATTCGATCCATGATAGTTGAATCAACACATCAACCCCAAAAAACACAGAAGACACAAAAGGTGCTCTACGGCGAGGCCCTTCTGTGTCTTCTGTGCCTTTTCGTGGCTATTGATGATTGCTCCCCCCGCTATCCAGCAGCCTTCTTCAGGGCGATATCCCTGACCGCGTTGGCGATCTCCCCAACCGTCCAGGTCACAACGACCATCGACAAGCCAGCAAAGAGGATCAGCATGCAGACGACACCGCTGAATCCGCTGGCATCGGCGACGAGCATGATCTTGAATGCCGGACCGATCAGCATCAGTGCGGTGATTCGCAACACCCACGGGATGATCCGCAGGAACGGATAAGCCTCATTCGTGAAGTCGATGGTCCAGCCCTCTTGCTTGGCAGGTGCTTGCATCTTGGCCATACGGACCGGCTCGGGTTTCTCGACTTTCTCGACAGGCCTTTCAACGGGTTCGGTTGCTTCGGCAGTCTTGGCAATACGCTTGGAGCCGCTTAACGTAATCGGCTTCGGCGCTCCTACAGGCGCTGCCGCGGTCGTCTTTACAACAGCCTCCTCAACCTCAGGCTCGACATCCTCGCGGGTAAAGTCCTTATTCCGAGCCGAGGCAAAAATGTCCTCGACCTGCTTTCTACATTCAGCGATGGCTTGGTCTTCCTTGGCAGCCTCTTCACGAGCAGCCATCTCTTCACGTTCACGCTGGGCTTGACGCGCTAACGCCGCCCGACGCCGACGCTCCTTGCGGGACATCTGCTTGCCGTTGGACTTGCCATGCTCGGTTTCCAGAACATCGTGCGTCGGGATATCCAAGCCACTACCGCCCGGAGCCCCGCCGCCTGAGAACGCCTGGCGGTCATCACTCACACCCGCACCGACCAGCGTTTCCTTACGCTTGGGCGCCCGGTGGATCGAGCCGACGCACGTATGCACCTCCAGACTGTTTGTCTGGTTCACAGCACTCTGATGGCTCTCATGACGGGGAACGGACTGAATTCGGCCGCAACGCGGGCACTTCACCTGTTTACCCTGGGTCCCCTCGGGTACTTTCACGCGGGAGCGACAGTCCTGACAACGAAATCGGATGGGCATGGCTAAGCCTCCGTGCCTTAAGGAGCATGGTTTCACGGGCAAGTCGACGCCTTGTCGACATGCGAGCCACCACGCGCCGGGCCTTACTTGGCTAAACCCGTGCGATGCGGTTGACCTGTTTATTGGTATCGGTTTAGAGCCCGACGATACTAAAACCTGCGTCCACGTGGATGTTCTCACCGGTTACCCCGCTGGACATCTCGCTGAGCAGATAGACAGCCGTGTTGCCGACTTCTTCCCCCGTTATGTTCCGCTTTAAAGCGGCTTTACGTTCCTGATGGTCGAACATCTCGCTGATCCCGCCCACCGCAGAGGCCGCAAGCGTCTTCAGAGGCCCGCCACTGATGGTGTTCACACGGATGTTCTTCTCGCCCAGGTCGTAGGCCAGGTACTTGGCGGTATGTTCAAGCGCCGCCTTCGCCACACCCATCACGTTGTAGCCCGGCACAACCTTCTCGCCGCCGTAGTAGCTCATCGCCAGCATCGATCCGCCGTTGGGCATGACCTTGACCGCCCGCTGGCCCATCGCCAGCAGTGTGTACGCACTGATATCCACCGCCTGCAGATAAGCCTCACGGGTTGTCGTGTAGAAGTTGCCGATCTTCAGGAATTCCCGGTCGGCAAAAGCGATCGAGTGCACGATGAAGTCGATCGCCCCGAAGTCCTTCTCGATCTTCTCGAATACCGCGTCCAGGTCCTCATCCTTGGATGCATCGCACGGTGCCAGCCACGGGTCTGTCACGCCCAGTTCCTCGACCGCCATCCGGCACCGCCGCTCCATCTTGCCCTTGGCGTCCGGCAGATGCGTAAACCCGCACGTCGCGCCGTGCTCTAACAGGCTCTTGGTGATATAGGTCGCATAACTGCGGTCGTTCGCGATCCCGAAAACGATGCCCTTCTTGCCGTCCATCAGACCCATGTGGGTGCTCCTGTATCTTGATTGTGCTGTTTGAGCCACCAAGTGTAATAAAAGAAGCCCACGTTCGTCGAACGTGGGCTTTGGAGTATACAAATCGAGCTGGCTGAATCAGCGATAGAATTCGACGATCAGGTTCATGTTGACGTCGAAGGGGATTTCTTCGATGGTCGGTTCGGCGGTGACCTTGGCGGTCAGCGTCGAGGGGTCGAACATCAGCCAGCCGGGGACGTTGTGGCCGGGCATGGTTTCCATGTTCTCGCGGACGACCTTCTGGATCTTCGGCTTGAGGGTGATCTCATCGCCGACCTTCACGCGGTAGCTGGCGATATCCGTCTTGCGGCCGTTGACCAGCACGTGGCCGTGGCCGACCAGTTGACGCGAGGCCCAGATCGTCCGGCCCCAACCCATGCGGCGGATCACGTTGTCCAGACGTGTTTCCAGCAGCTTCAGCATCACCTCACCGGTGTTACCCTTCATGGTCGAGGCTTTGGCCATGTAGCCACGGAACTGCTTTTCGAGCACGTTGTAGTGGTAACGCAGCTTCTGCTTTTCATTGAGGCGGATACCGAAGTCACGCAGACGACGGCCGCGGAACCCATGCATGCCGGGGGGATTGAGCTGACGCTTGGCGGTGTGCTTGGGGATGTCAGCGATGGGGACGCCGACGCGACGAGACAATTTAACCTTCGGGCCTGTATAGTTGGCCATCGTAATTCCATCCCGAGTTACCGGGATGCCTCATGGTGCTCGGCCGTGACTACGGCTCCGCGGCTGCCAGGAAGTGCAGAACCACTGCGGTCCTGCTGTTTCGAGCCAAGTATTACAGTGGATAACCGCCGCCATGTCAAGTGAGTCTACCCCAGCCGCAAATAAGTATCAGTGGCACACCCCGCGTCAGAACGCTTGCCGTGACAGTGACTTACGGCTCAGAACAATTGACGTTTCTTCTAACGTCATGCCTGCGTAAGCAGGGATCCATGCCCCTGAATGTAACGGGTAAAGGACCTCGCCCGCACACCGCCCTCAACACCGAATCGGTAGTCGAGTAGCCGATGACGCTTTTGGGTTTGACGCGAAACGACTTCTAAACTGTCATAATACATCGTATGAAACCGACACAATTCAATCCGGGAGATGTAGTCCATGGATCTGTGACTGGCCGCGATCAAGACCACTATGAAGTTACATTGTCTACTGTTACCAAAGCCAGGCTTGATGTGCGATCTATCCCTGAAGATGTATTGCAACAACTGACTAATCAAGCACATCATCCTGGGTACTGCGTCGAAGTAATCGTTGTAGGATGGCACAGAGACGCCAAACAACTACAAGTCAGCATGTTGGATTCCTGCTTTAAGAGATTCGGCAAAAGCAAGGGGTACAGTCCTGGTGACGTGACCGATGCCGTTGTGATGGGCCACATCTACATGCACCATTGGGTCAAAATGCCATCGGGAGAGCTGGCATTTCTTGAAGTGGTAAATCTTCCCGAAGATGTAGAGACAAAGCCGGGAGATCAAGTGTACCCTGTTGGCAGCACCATAGAAGTCATTGTCGTATACAGGCGACCCAACGGCAATCAATTGCAGGTTGGTATGCGGGATTCCTTCTACAAGATGTATGGGAAAAGCAAAACGCACGATAGCAAGCCTAGGTAAATAGAGGTGAGGATAGTAAAGGCCATACCTCATATATTCTTCGATCCGCCTCAGATTCAAATCCCCTATTTAGTTAGTGAAAATCACCCATGATCCGAATCACCAACGCCCTGTTGCTCCTCATCCTCCCGCTACTTGCTTCAGCCTGCTCCACAGCATCCAGCACGTCGACGCAATGCGCAACCGAGCCAGTCCCCGCCGTCTTTAACAGTGGCAGCCGGTCCGACAGGCTCATCGAGCACGTCGCGTACAACTCGCGGCACCTTACACGTCTAACACCCGACTACATCTACGAACGTCTGCACCATCGGGAAGACTCGAAGGCGATTTCGGACGCCTTTGACCGCATGCTTGTGGCAGATGTCCCAGATGCTCATCAGGCACTGATTGATGCGCTCGAACTGGACTTCATCCACGATCCGTCGACTTCCTCGCTCGACCTGCTCAATTACGAGCTCAAGGTCCACTTCAGCAAGTTCGACTGGCAAGACGACGACTACCCCGGCGGCCCCGAGGGCCCGAACGAAGACCTGGCCGACATCATGGTCGACGCTTTGGATATCGTCCGCCCCGAGCGGCGTGCCAACCGATCCCGCACCGCCGTCATCCGCAAGGACTACATGAACGACGAAGTCTGGACCTACATACTAGCCCAGTGGCAACCGGTGCCCGGTGAACCCGATTGGAAGCTCAACCGATTCGCTGCGGACGCCTACGTCAAAATGCGCGAAGCCGCCGCGGCCGACGGCGTGACACTGAAGATCAAGTCCGCCCATCGTGATCCTGAGAAGGCCCGTGCCAACGCCTCTAGGCAGGGCAACAGCTTCGCCGTTGCCAGTTTCTCAGCACACTCACTTGGTTTGGCCGTCGACTTTGAGCTGCCTAAGCCCGACGGTGACGGCGTCTTCGATATCACGACCCGCCCGATGTCTTATGTCGTGGCGATGCGCTACTCCCCGGTCCACAAGTGGCTGCACCTCCGCGGCGACGCCTTCGGCTGGTACCCCTTCCAGCACGAGCCCTGGCACTGAGAGTTCAATCCCGATGGATTCCGCGAAGTCTTCTTCGCCGAATTCCCCGGCGGGGCGCCCGAGCTTGATCCTGTCTTCGAGTAACACCAACAACGATGCCGACACCGTTGCGTTCCCTCGACCCCCGAACCCAGACCCCTGGACCCTCGCGCAGCGCATAAAAAAAGGTCTCGACCGGGGAGGCAAACCGGTACGAGACCCGATCCAGGGCTAGCTTGGTTAACCGGTCTGCAGTGGCGGCAAACTCACGCCACTTCAGACCGAATTGCTCGGGTTGGCGTTGTTTAGCCATACCCGCATCAGCAACACCCGAAGTCTCCAATTCAACCGGAGATCTGTCCACCGATTGGATTGAAAATATCCTCGCACTGAACGGATACGGTATGGTTGTGAGGGCTGGGTAAACCGCTCATATTGGCTATCGGCCTGCATACGCTGATATACTCCCTTCCATGAACAATAAGCCGAAAATCGGGCTCTTCCCCGGCACCTTCGATCCGATCACCAACGGCCATCTGGACGTGATCCGACGGGGCCAGAAGCTGTTTGACCAGTTGATCGTCGCCATCGGGCACAACCCCGCCAAGGTCGAGCTATTCAGTACAGAAGAGCGAAAACAAATGATCGAAACACTCCTCCGTGAGCAGTGCGACGACCATGTCACCGTCAGTTGCTACCAGGGCCTGACCGTCGACTACGCCCGGGAAATCGGCGCGACCGCCGTCCTGCGAGGCCTGCGTAACGTCACCGACCTGAACTTCGAGTTCCAGCTAGCTCTGACTAACCGTGCGATCGCGGATGTCGAAACCGTCTTCACCATGACAGGCGACGCACACGCCTTCGCCAGCTCCACGCTGATCAAGCAGATCGCTGCCGGCGGCGACATCGACCGCCTGCACCGCATGCTCCCACCGCTGGTCATCGAAATGATGAAACAGAAAAAACGCGACCACGGAGGCAAACTCCCCTGGCTCCACGTCGACCACTTTAAAGAGTAGGGGTTGGAATTGGGGCTTAGGGATTAGGGTTAAGGATCAGAACCCACACCCAACGCCGGTCCTGAGCACAGCGAAGGCCCGGGTATCTTCCAGATTGAACATCGAACATTGAACATCGAACATTAAACATCCCCCATGGACTATCGCATCATCAGCATCGGCGCACTAAGCGTTCACGAACTCTGGGACCGCCAGGGTTCCGCCCGTACGCCCCACGCGACCACCACGCTCGTGCGCAGCGAAGATAAAACCATCCTCGTCGATCCCGGCCTGCCCCCGCAGGTCATCATCGCCCGCCTTGCTGAGCGCTGCGGCCTGGGACCTGAAGATATCACCGATGTCTTTCTCACCTGCTTCCGCCCGGCGCACCGCTGGGGTATCACCGGATTCCCCAAAGCCCGTTGGCTCATCGCCGAGGCCGAGCGCGAACAGGTCGGCACGTTGCTGATCGAGCAACTGAAGCAGGAACAGGACGAAGACACACGTAAACACATCGAACAAGATGTCGCTGTGATGAAAAAATGCCAGCCCGCGCCGGACAAGATCGCCAAGCAGGTGGACATCTTCCCCCTGCCCGGCTTCACCCCCGGCTGCTGCGGACTATTGCTCAGCCACCCGAATGCGACCACGCTCATCGCCGGGGACGCCGTCGCTACTGCCGAGCATCTTGAGCAAGGCCGCGTGCTTCGTGGTGCCTATGATGTGAACCAGGCACAGGAAAGTTTCATGGAAGCGATCGAGATCGCCGACGTCATCGTGCCCGGCCACGACAACCTGCTGCTGAACCCAACCCGGAGGCGTTTCTAAGATGGCAGCTCCATCGAACGTGACTGAATTATTGCAGGCGATGGTCCGCATCAACAGCGTCAACAGCAGCATCTCCGGCCGCCCCGATGCCGAACTCGAACTCTGCGAGTATCTCGAAAAAACAGCTAAACGATTCGATCTCACCACCAAACGGCTGCCGCTAAAAGGTCGAGCCGATCAACTGATCGTCACACACAAGATCAGCGACAACGCGCCCTGGCTTCTGTTCGACAGCCACATGGACACCGTCGCCATCGAGAATATGTCCATCGATCCGTTGGGCGGTGATATCCGCAACAACCGACTCTATGGTCGGGGCGCTTGCGATACCAAAGGCACCGGCGCGGCCATGCTTTGGGCCATGAAACAATACGTAGAAGCCGGCGCCAGCCCGAACAACATCGCCCTCTTCTTCGGCGTCGATGAAGAAGCCGGCATGCACGGCGTCGTCTCCTTCCTGAAAAATGATTACCCCAAACTCGGTATCACCCCCAAAGGCGTCATCGTCGGTGAACCCACCGAACTTCGCCCCATCATCGCCCACAACGGCCTGATCCGATGGAAAGTCACGACCCACGGCACCGCGGCGCACTCCTCCGTTCCACACGAAGGCCGTAGCGCGATCACCATGATGCTTAAGCTGCTTTTCGCCATCGAGTCGCAATACATACCGAGTTTGACTTACGAACACGAACTGACCGGCCACGCCGCGTGCAGCGTCAACATGATCCGTGGTGGCACCGCCCCGAACATCATCCCCGATAAATGTGTCATCGACATCGACCGCCGCGTCGTGCCGGGTGAAGACTACAAGACTGTGCTCCCCACGTTTATCGAAGTGCTGGATTCCGTCCGTGCCGACGAGCCTGATATGGAATACGCCGTCGACGTCGGCGTCTCGCATCCTCCGCTCTTGCCGACCGGCGGCGAGAAGTTTTTGGGCGTTGTCAAAGAGGTACTTCAGTCACAAGAATTACCGACACTCGCCATCGGTGCGCCCTACGCTACCCACGCCAGCCACTACTCCAACGCCGGCCTGCCCACCGTCGTCCTGGGCCCCGGTGAAATCGACCGCGCCCACACCCGCGACGAATACATCAGCATCGATCAACTAAACCGCGGAGCCGATGTCTACCAGGCGTTGATGCGCCACTCCTTCTCCGTTTAGCGGCGGAACTTGTTCCGCCATTTGTCCCGCAGGGATAATCCCGCCACCCCATTCCCCCCTGCAACCCCCTCTCAATCCCCAACCGCATACTCAATCCACCCCTCGCCACGTTTGTTACAATGCCCGGCTAAACTAACCGCATTATTTGGGACAACAACCATGACCGCAAAACTCAATAAGTACTCCTCCCGCGTCACAGAACCCAAGAGCCAGGGCGCCAGCCAGGCCATGCTCTACGCCACCGGCATGACCGATGACGATATGAAAAAGCCCCAGGTCGGCATCGCCAGCGTCTGGTACGAAGGCAACCCCTGCAACATGCACCTGCTCGAACTCGCGGAATACGTCAAGAAAGGCGTCACCGAAGCGAACATGGTCGGCATGCGGTTCAACACCATTGGCGTCAGCGACGGTATCTCGATGGGCACCGACGGCATGAGCTTCTCGCTCCAGTCCCGTGACCTCATCGCCGACTCCATCGAAACCATCATGGGCGCACAATGGTACGACGCCATGGTCTCCCTGCCCGGCTGCGACAAGAATATGCCCGGCTGTATCATCGCGATGGGTCGGCTCAACCGCCCCTCCATCATGGTCTACGGCGGCACCATCAAGCCCGGCTGCACCAGCTTCCTTGATAAAGATCACCTCGACGAAGAAACACCGCGCGACGTCGTCTCCGCCTTCCAGTCTTACGGCGAATCCCTCGCAGGCAAGATCACCGAAGCGCAGCGCGAGGAAATCGTCCGTAAGTCCTGCCCCGGCGCTGGCGCCTGTGGCGGCATGTACACCGCAAACACCATGGCGACCGCCATCGAAGCGATGGGCCTGTCACTGCCTTACAGCGCTTCCAACCCCGCCGTCTCGAAAGATAAAGCAGATGAGTGCGTCGCTGCCGGCAAGATGATCTACAAGCTCCTTGAGATGGACCTCAAGCCGCGCGACATCCTCACACGCGCCAGCCTTGAAAACGCCATGGTCACCGCCACCGCGCTCGGCGGCTCCACCAATATGGTCCTGCACCTTCTCGCCATCGCTCGCGCTTTTGACATCAAGCTCGACATCCAGGACTTCCAGAAGGTCTCCGACAAGACCCCGCTCCTGTCAGACCTCAAACCCTCCGGCAGGTACGTCATGGAAGACATCCACACCATCGGCGGCATCCCCGCAGTGATGAAGATGCTACTTGAAGCCGGCATGATCGACGGCGATCAATTAACCGTCACCGGCAAAACCATCAAGGAAAACCTCGCCAACGTGCCCGACCTGAAAGAAGGCCAGCAGATCGTCGCCCCACTGGACAAGCCCCTCAAATCTTCGGGCCATATCCGCATCCTCACCGGCAACCTCGCCCCCACAGGCGCCGTTGCCAAGATCACCGGCAAGGAAGGTTTGAAGTTCTCCGGCCCCGCCCGTGTCTACGACTCCGAAGAAGACATGCTCAAGGGCCTCGAAGACGGCAAGATCGGCAAGGGTGACGTCATCGTCATCCGCTACGAAGGCCCGACCGGCGGCCCCGGCATGCCCGAAATGCTCACCCCCACCAGCGCCATCATGGGCGCTGGCCTCGGCAAAGACGTCGCACTCATGACCGACGGCCGATTCTCCGGCGGCTCGCACGGCTTCATCATCGGCCACGTCACCCCCGAAGCACAGGAAGGCGGCCCCATCGCGCTCGTCAAAGATGGCGACAAACTCACCATCGACGCCGAGAAGAACACCATCGAAATCGAAGTCTCGGATGACGAACTCGCCAAACGCAAAGCCGCCTGGAAAAAACCACCTTACAAAGCCAACCGCGGCACCCTCTGGAAGTACATCAAAAACGTAAAGTCCGCCAGCGAAGGCTGCGTGACCGACGAGTAATTAACCAGCTACTACAACACAAATTCTTAGCCCCCGGCTTGCCGGGGGTTTTCTTTTTGCAATCAATTTGAGATATTGTCGATCCACCCGATGATATTGAACATACAACAGATAAGGTCTTTCACAATCCGGGAACTACCCCTTGCCCGACACATCCCCCAAACTCCGCTGGCTCTTTATCTGGAAAGTCATTCTCTGCGCTCATCTCGTCGCCGCAGCTTTTGGCTGGTGGTTCATGCCGCACGGCTTCGCCTTCACCCATCCGCGCTTCTGGGCGAACCAGGTCTTGCCTTGGATCATCATCGCCCTCTGCATTGCCGGGCTATACAGCATCAGCAAACACCGCATCGCGTTGGCACGTTTCATCATGACCGGTATGGCCGCCACCTACTTCACTGCCGCGATTGCTGGCGCGATCATCTTCCCCATCAGCGGCCGGCGTCCAGCCATACCGGCAATCCTGTTCGGCTTCTTACTGCTTTGCGTCGGTTGGTTCTCCTACCGTAAATGCGGAAAACACCGCGTCGCCTCATCCGCCGGGATCGCCGCAGGTTTGCTGCTCGGAATCGTGTTGCCTCTATCTCAACGCGGGGCCGCCCCCGCAACACACCCCGTCTCATCAAACACACAACCACAACCCGTCGAAGGACTCATCGAAGACCCACCCGCCGCTATCCGCCTTGCCGACTTCGCCGCGCTCTCTCCTCAGCATGGCAACATCACCATCCACTTCGGCCCGGTATTGGTCGGCATCGAACCCATGCTTCAATTCATCAGCCGTTCGCCTGACCGTTGCTGGACAATCTTCGCACCGGTATATGCTCGATCGCCACGCGCACCATGGCTAAGTAACTGGAAACTGCCTGATGCTAACTCGTCGACATACTTCGGCTGGTCGCAATGGGGAACCTTAAGCATCGACCCACCCACTGACAATATCCTCAAACTCGAAGCAAACACGTACCTCTCATCCCCCATCTACTCCCACCTGAATTCTTACTGCACATTGAACATTCAGGGTCATGAACGTCTGTTCCTGTCCTTCTCCCCATGCCCGCACGACCGCATCGAAGTCACTTACTCTGAATACCCCACGGGTCAACCCGCTCGGCTGGCCTACCTCGCCGCCAACAACACCTTCCGCGTCGTCGAAGCATCCTCCGGCGAAAAAGGCCCATTCAAACAACTCGCCCAAGGCCCACTTAAGCGCGACGAACCACTCACCATCACCCTCTACAACAACGACACCCCCGTCGGCCGAATCACCTTGGAAGACTTCGCCGCCCAAGCCAGCACCCAACCCTCCCCCACCGCCGGCTGGCGCCTGCCCGAAAACGCCATCGAATTCACACTCTTTAATAACCGCCCCGACTCCCAGGCCGGCCTCTGGATCACCCTCGCCGGCACCTCCGTCGGCCGCGGCTGGGACGCCGTAGGCCACGCCCCCGGCACCTACCAAAACCGCATGACCTGCGAACGCCTGAACAACAACTAACCCACCCAATAACCACCACGCACTCCCCATCTCCCAACGTTTAGCGGTGGAATTCATTCCACCCATTGGCCCACCGGGCCAATGCAAACACAACACGCTTGATGTATGGGTGCCACACTTTGTCCCGCAGGGCAAAGTGTGCTTTTTCGATGCGGTTAACACCTGACAATGGCAACCAGCCAGATAATTCTTTCTTGCACACTTTGCTGCTCCGCAGTCAAAGTGTGGCACCCGGCGTTACTTAGCGAAGATTAGCGTTCCGATTCTTATCTTCTCCGAATCCCCGCTCAACTCACCAACTTCCCCGCATCAAATATCGTTGTCACAGCCGCTAAACCATTTAAAAAGAACTGTACCCCGATCGCCGCGATCAGTAATCCTAAAATCCGTGTCGCGACTTCGAGGCCGTGGATGCCCAGCACGCGGGAGACGACCATGGAGGTGGACAGGATCACGCAGGTGATGATGCTTAACAGCAGGATGATGCCGATCATGGCGAAGGTCATCTCGATGCTGCCGTCCGACTTGGCAGAATACAAAACAACCGTGCTCAGTGAGCCCGGGCCGACGAATAGGGGGATGCCGACCGGGACGATGATGTCCTTGAGATGTGCGCCCGCCTCATCGAATGCGGAGAACAGGCCTGTGCGGAAGTTCTTCTTTTCGGCCCGTTCCTTGATTTCCGAGCTGCGTGTTTTGCCGGTGATCATCTTCAAACCCATGATGAGCAGCACGATCCCGCCTGCAATCTGGAACGCGGGCAGCGAGATGCCGAAAAAGTGCAGCACACCCTGCCCGATCAGCAGGAACACCGTCAAGCCGATGAAGACCACGCCGGAGATAAGCACCGACGTCGCGACCTGTACGCCGCGGCGCATCGATCCCGTATAGTCCACAAAGATCGGCAGATTCCCGATCGGGTCCAGCACCGCGAACAACGCCACAAACATCCCGTAGAGAAGGTTCCTGTCCATGGTGGCGTACTCTCCCGCGCCGCGTCCAAGGAATCAACTTGGGGTCATTGTCTCAGTCCCGGATAAAATCACACACCGAACACTTCGCCAGGCATAATCTCGAAGCACTTCACCAATGGTCTCACCCCATATCTCCAAGCCCGGCCATAACCGGCACCAGCCGCGATCTCGCACGATATGAACGATCCACAGCATCGCGCGCGCAACAACTGTCCAGCCGCCTTTTGTAGAAGGTCATCAATCCATGACAAGCACAACAAAATACTCACCAATACACAAACCGGATCACCGCCGGTTCATGCACGTTCAGAATCCATGTGTCAATCCGCAACGGCACAAAGAACCCGATCTCAAAGAAGAAAAGACGTCGATTGAAGTGAAAATTTGTGCGCTGGGAAATTAGTCAGCCCAGTGATTCCGATTAATCGTTGTGCGCGATGCCAGGGAAACCCTTATTTCACATCAATCCAGCCCCCAACCATCAGCGCCCACCAGCGGCACGAACCGGCAAGGCACGCTATCTGTCTCCAGCAACATGCCCTGTCGACGTTCGATCACCGTCAGCATCTGCGTATATCGATCGCCCAGCGGGATCACGATCCTGCCGGGGTCTGCGAGCTGGTCCTTGTAGGCTGCGGGCACGTGGGGCGCCGCGGCGGTGACGAGGATGCGGTCGTATGGGGCGTCGGCTGGATACCCCAGCGTGCCATCAGCCAACAGCATACGGATCGGCGCTGCGGGGCAGACCTTCGCCAGAATGGCCTTCGCGTGGTCCATCAGCTCGGGATAACGTTCGATCGTGACGACAGTGGCACCCATGCTGACAAGGATCGCCGTCTGGTAGCCGCTGCCCGTGCCGATCTCCAGCACCTTCATACCCGGCTGGACATCCAGCAACTCGCTCATCAGGGCCACGATATAGGGTTGGCTGATGGTCTGCCCGGCGGTGGTGGGCAGGGCGTGGTCGCCGTAGGCCTTGCGGATGGAGACATCCGGGACAAACAGGTGCCTGGGCACGCTTCGCATGGCGTTCAGCACGGCGGTGCTGCGGATGCCGCGGGCTTCGAGCTGGTTTTGCACCATTTGTTCAACAGCAGCCTTCACATCAGCCATCGCCACAACCCCCTTTTCTGGCATGATCTATACATGATAACCACCTCTGGGGGTCCGATGGTGAACCTTGCTCTTGACACCTCGGCGATCATTGCCCACACTACACCTGTTCACAAGGAGGTGAACCTTGAACACAAATGTTGATGGAACAACCCTGTCCCCGTCCCATACGCCCGTGGCCCCCGCGCCGGGCAATATACCCACAACCCCCGCCAGCGATGATATCGGCCCGAAGTTCGACCGCGCGGTCGATGCCGCATCGTCAGCGGTGGATATCACGACACGTCGGCTCGTGCCCAAGCCCGCCAAGGCCCCGCAGACACAGCTCAGCCGGGCACAGATCCTGCACGCCACAGCAATCTGCCTGGCGGAGGATGGCTACGACGGCACGACCATCCGCCGAATCGCCAAGCAGCTTAACTGCGCGGTCGGTTCGATCTACCGATACTTCGAGGATAAGCGCTCGCTGCTGGACGCAGTGACACAGGCACGTTTCGAGCCCGTGGCGCAGGTCGCCGAGGTCTCGGCCGAACGCTCCGCCGCGCTCTACGCCCACGCAGCGGCCGATGAGCCCGAGCAATATCGCCTCATGTTCTGGCTGGCAAGCGTCGGCAAACGCGACAGCGTGCCGGGCTTACCGCCGATCGTGGCGAAGATCATCGACGCGTGGTCGGTGAAGATGGGCGACCGCCGCAAGGCCGAACGCTTCTGGTCTCACCTGCACGGGCGCATCATGCTCGGTGAGGTCGGCCCCGGCGCACCGGAAACCACAGCCATCGCGAGCAACGACGGGTAAACTAACCCGTATGCCCGACGACACCCTCAATCTATTCTGCCCCGCCAAGGTCAACCTGGCGCTGTCTGTTGGTTCGCCCGATCCGCAGTCCGGGTTGCACCCGCTGTGCAGTTGGATGGTCGCAACCGACTTCGGCGACACGATGACGCTGAGTAAAGTAGATGGTGAATCTTCCTCCTTTACGATCCGTGAAGCTAAGGATGCGCCTGCATCCATCGCGATCGACTGGCTGTTGGAAAAGGACCTCGCGTATCGCGCTCACGCTCTAATGCAGCAGCATGTTGGGCGAACGCTGCCGATCAAGATGCTGCTGGAGAAGCGCATCCCGGCCTATGCGGGGTTAGGTGGTGGTTCCAGTGATGCAGCGGGAATGCTCGTCGGATTGAACCGCTTGTTCTCACTTGGTCTCGATCAAGCCACATTGACCGATCTGGCCATGCAACTGGGCAGCGATGTAGGCTTCCAGGTCATGGCACAACTGGGCACAAACTCCGCGGTCGTAAGCGGGTTTGGTGAGATGATCGAGCCTGCGCCGCTGTCGCAGCCGATCTATCTGGTGTTGTGCACACTGCCCGTGAAGTGTTCTACCGCTGAGGTTTACCACTGTTACGATAAGCTGCAACCTTCAGCAGAAGTTGACACGCAGCGTGTTTGGAACCTGGTAAAGCAAGAGAAGTTGGCTGCGGATGCGCCGTTCAACGTCCTGGCGGAGCCGGCATTCAAGGTAGCGCCCTTGCTGCGGGAATTACTTGACGTTTATCAGAGGCGTCTGGTGATGCCCGTGCATGTCTCAGGCTCAGGCTCATCCATATTCATGGTGCCGCAGTCGCTTGAGGAGGCTGAAAGAATCAGAGCGTTTATCTTATCCGACATTCATGCACCGGCTATCGTCGTTAGGGTGCAGAATTAATCGGTGCGGTTGTTGGATGTGATGCAGCAAGATCTGTAATGCGCTCTGTGATGCGATCGTGCTCTTCGTTGGTCAGTTGCGTGTCGGGGTCGAGGTAGTAGTTATCGCTGATCTCTAATGCACGCTTGTAGCTCTGCCTGGCGGATTCGGTGTCACCGAGTTGCCATTGGGTGTCGGCGAGGCGTAGATGATCGTTTAAGCCATTTGGACTGAGTTGGGCGGCGAGTCTGAATGCTTTCTCGGCCTCGGTCAGCCAGGTCTGATCGTTGGTGATCTGGTAGGCGCCGATCGAGAGCTGACCTCGCTGGCGGGCGCTGGTCAGTGGTGAGAGCCCCGCTTGCTGAGCGTTGAGGTTGATCTGCAGTGCCTGTGCGAGGATCGCTTGAATCTGCAGCGATTGATCGGCGAAAGATTGAGCGTAGGCGTAGGCCAGATCCTGCCTCAATGAGATGCGCCAGCGTGTGGTGGTCGGGTCGTTGGGGATGATGGCCGCTGCCTGGTCGAGTTCCTGGATCGCTACCATCGGATTCTGAGCTTGTATCAATGCTTCGCTTGCCCGACGCAGGTGCTGTTGCTGTCTGGCAGTGGGCGAGGTGAAGGCGATAGTGAAGACAAAACAGAGCACTAGCACGCAGCCAGCTGGTATGTACCTGATCCACTTGGGGCTATCCGACACCGGCTTGGATGGCATTGCGTTACCAGCAGCCAGGCCGATGATGATCCAGACGACAGCGGATGCGCTATCCCAGAAGAAGGTCATCTCGATCTGTGCGTGAAGCAGCAGTAATACGGCCGCAAACACAATCCCCGCTTTCATCAAGTACGTATCATTCTCGATTGCCGGGAGTATGACATATACGGACAAGGCGACGAAGCCGCTGACGCCGATCAACCAGAGGATCGCGGTCTCGGCATACAAGCCGGGGAACTGGACAGCGTATTGTGTCAGGAACACGATCGCGGCAAGTAAACCAAACAAGACGATCGGCTTAAACGCGGGTGGACCACGCTCGGTCTGAACTGATTCAGACGATTGATTGCCCAAGGATACCCCAGCCTGCCAAAGCCAACCGAGCAGCAATAAGCCCCAGAATAACCCGCCCAAGCCGAGCATCACGGTGTAATCGACGAACACGTTGTGCGTGCTGGATACAACTTCCGGACTGATCGGATTGCGGGCCGTGTCGTAAAGGCTCTTGAATTCTCCGGATCCCGCTCCGAGCAGGATGCGTGAAGGCTGCTCGGTGAGTATGCGTATCGCGCCTTGCCAATAGTGATAACGGAACAACAGGCTGCGTTCGCCAGTCGCGTCTTTGGGTGGCCCGAGTGATCCTCTTGCGATAACAGCCGCGCTGCCCGCCAACACCAATGCAATGCATACAATCGGCAAAAGTGCGCGTGGTTTGAGCTTGAACCTCACCACACCAAGCGCGAAGATCGCCAATCCCCCCGCTGCAACCAGCGCCAGTACCGCCCCCTTGGATTGGGTCAGCTTCAGCGTCCACAGACTCAACAGCAACAGTACAGCTATAACAACAAGTCGGCCTTTGGCCGCATGCTTACGCCAAGCGCCAACGAGCGAGATCAATGTGATCATTGTCATGGCTGCGACGAGTGAGCCATAGACGTTGGACATCCCGATCGCACCGATGACATCATTACCTTCCAGGCGCGTCATGTACTTCGCTGCCTCGGGTGAGTCGGGTGATAACCCACGGCGGATCAGGTTCTCATCCAGGTTTGCGCGGAAGGATTCGATTGTTTGAGGATGCTCGACATAGACATACCAGGCAGCCTGCAAGAACAAGGGAAAACCGATCGCAATCAGAGCGGCCACGATAATGCGTTTGGCCCGGTTAAATTGCGAAAGGTGAATGGCCGCTAAGCCCAGCGAAGCGGCAGCGATCCATGCGCTCCCATGCAGCAGGCTATTGAAGTGCTCATTCAGATGCAAGAGGCAAGGCACGATCCCCGCTGCAACAAGCACGCATGAAAACACACGCAAGCGCCCCCCCGCTTTGACCGTCACCCACAGGGTAAATGCGGATATCAGCAAGGATGCCGACGCCAGCCACATGGACCCGGTCGGGCCGAAGCTGATCGTGACGTTCGCCGCCTCCGCGGTTTGCCTCGGATCGGATTCCAGATAGAGAGAGGGGGAAAACACCACCAGCAAAGGCAGCAGCGCGGGGATCAGCAACAGCAAGGCTGACAACTCGATCAGCCGATCGTTCAGCGTCGGCTGCGTCACTGGAATCGTGTTTTGTCTGGCTCGTGACCGGTCGGACATAGATACATGTTAGCGAGTGTTCGCTACATATCGTTGATGTGCCCGGTGGAATTGTGAACCTCAAACCAGGCGGCTGGTTTAGCGGTATTCGGGTCCTGCTCACCTTCGAGCAGGCGGCACAGTGATTTGCACGCTTCGTGGCCAAGTTCATAGGCGTTCTGACAGACCGCGGTCATGGTCGGCCAGGCCATGTAACGCATCTCCGCATCATCAAATCCCACAATCGAAAGCTCCTGCGGCACGTTGATTCCCAGCTTTTTCGTTTCATTCATCGCGCCGATCGCGGTGACGGGGTCGGTGATATAGATTGCGGTGGGTCTGTCCATGGTTGTCGCAAGCCGACGTATGACCTGCCCGCCGCCGGGGCCGTAGGCGGGGATACGCATAATGAGCTTCTCATCGACTTCCAGGCCGTAGTCGTGCATGGCTTGCTGGTAGCCCATCAGACGTTCGGTGTGGTCGGAGTCTTCCACGACGTTGACGCAGATAGCGATACGCCGATGCCCCAGCCCGATCAGGTGACCGACTGCCTCCCGACTGGCCTCTCGTGATTCGCAGTAAACACTGATGACGTTGGGATTCTCGAAGCGGTCGCCGATCACGACAGCGGGGAATCCTTGTTCGGCGATCTTCTCGCAGATGTTTCGGCTACCGCTGGTTGTTCGCAATAACGCACCACGAACCCCCAAACGCTGGAACATCTGGGAATAGGTTTCACCGCTTCTTCGTGAGCGACGCAGGTCGATGATGATGAGGTTGAGGTTGGTGTCGGTCAGCCCGACGTAGACACCTTCGAGCACGGCCGCGTCGAACGGCGAGCCGATGGAGGTATCACCGGTAAAGACGTAGGCGATGTTCAGCGTCTCACGTTTGCCGACCGTGGGCACGTATCGCTTGCTGTTGGCGGCAGCGAGGACCCGCTCTCTGACGGCGTCGCTTACGGATGGATGATTATTGAGCACGCGCGAAACAGTCGCGATGGAAACCCCGGCCTGCTTGGCGATCTCTCTGACGTTCGGCATGAACTCACCACCGGATCGGTAACAATTAAACCAACAGCTATTGCGTGCATTCTAGCGAGTAATCGTATTATCGGGTGATTAACCTGCCCGCATAAGTGCATAAATATCGTGTGCCGTTGGGTTAACGTAGAGCAATTCCAATGAGGGCATGTTTGCGCAGACTTCTGTGGAAACGTGGGATTGGGTGGCACGTTTGCCTTCCGAGCACATTGGGACATGTCAGCACCAATACCGAAAAGACAACCCGACCAGGATGGTCGGGCTATGTGGGCGCAAAAAGATCCCCCTCGAGTGGTGGGGGGCTCGAGGGGGAGGAGGGAGAAGGAAGAGTCGTGGTCGGCCATGCCGCAATGCGGGTTCGCATCCTACGATGGCCGAATTCAGTCCGTTTCGCCTTGCATCATTGAGATGGATGCTCGGCGTACCACTTTGGCCCCTTCCTTCCTGGTACGGGCGGTGTTGGGATTAGGGTTGTCGTCAGGTCTCCGTGTTATTGGTGTTCAATGTTCGATGTTGAATGTTCAATTTGTTGAGCCATTAGCCTTTAGCCTTTAGCCATTAGCTTTCAAAATTCCAGTCACTAGCCACTACTTAACTGCATCCCATCGAAGCGCCGCAGTTGAGGCACTTGTAGCAGGTGCCGTTGCGGACGGTGATGGTGCCGCAGGCGTCGCACGCCGGGGCGTCGGCCTGCATCTGACTCATGGCGGTGGTAAGAGCCGATCGTTGCATATCTATGCTGCTCTGGGCCAGAACAGCGTTGCCAACGACTATGGGCTCGGTTGCACCGATTGGCGCCGGCTTGGTCTGCACGACCGGCTTGGTGGTGCGGCTACCGTTGCCATTACCATTGCCGGAGTCGGCCGGCGCCGGTTCGGATTGTTTGGTTTCAGTCTGCGGTTTGCTGCGGGCCGGGGCGTTGGCGGCACGGTAACCCGGGACGAATTCCATACCCAGCCAACGGAAGATGTAGTCAACCAGGCTCTTGGCAAACGGGATTTCCGGATTGTGCGTGATACCGGCGGGCTCGAAACGCTGATGTGTGAACTTATTGACCAGCGATTCGACCGGCACGCCGTATTGCAGGGCGACGCTGATCGCGGTACCGAGTGAGTCCATCAGGCCACCGATGGTCGAACCTTCCTTGGCCATGGTGATGAACAACTCGCCCGGAGTGCCGTCTTCGTAGAGGCCGACGGTGAGGTAGCCCTCGTGGCCCGCGACGTTGAACTTGTGGGTCTTACCCATACGTGTGTCGGGCAGGCGGCGACGCAGGGGGCGTTCGACGATGCGCTCGACGATTTTCTCGATGGGTTTGCGATCTTGGGGGGAGGAACCGCCTGCTAAAGCAGGCTCAGCCGTAACGGCTTCGGCGACTTCCGTGACTTCCTCGGCGACTTCTTCTTTGGCGGCTTCGATAGCTTCTTCATCTTCGACACCGTCATCTTCATCGGCCTTGTTCGAGAGGACCTGACTGAGCTTGCAGCCGTCGCGGTACAGGGCGTTGGCCTTGAGGCCGAGTTCCCAACTCTGGCGGTAAGCGTCCTTGATGTCCTGCTCACTGGCGCTGTTGGGCATGTTGATGGTCTTGCTGATCGCGCCTGAGATGAACGGCTGAGCGGCAGACATCATCTTGATGTGGCCTTGCGGGGCGATGTAGCGTTCCCCGTTCGGGCCACAGGTGCTGGCACAATCGAAGACGGGCAGATGCTCGTCCTTAAGGTGCGGAGCGCCCTCAACAGTTTGCGTGCCGCAAATGACTTCGTTAAGCACGGTGACCTGTTGCTTGTTCAGGCCGAGCGCCTTGAGCAGGTCGAAACCGGGCTCGTTAGCTTGTTCGGTCATGTCTAGGCGTTCGATGGCTTCAGCGCCGAGTGTCCAGGCGTTGAATGCGTGCGACAACTCGAACACGGTCGGCAGTGCATCGACGATCTTCTGCAGGTCTTCTTCGAGCAGACCTTTAGCCTTGAGGAACTTGGCGAAGCTCTTGCTCTTACTGGTCACGTGCCCTTCCGCGTTCGGCATCGGGACGTCGAGCGTCAGTGCACCCATGACGTACACGATGATGTCGCGGACCTGGTCCTTGTCGTACCCGAGCGATTCGAGCGCGGGCTTGAGCGACTGGTTGGCGATCTTGAAGTACCCACCGCCGGCAAGCTTCTTGAACTTGACCAGGGCGAAGTCGGGCTCGACACCGGTCGTGTCGCAATCCATGAGCAGGCCGATCGTGCCGGTGGGCGCGATGACGGTGGTCTGGGCGTTGCGGAAGCCGTGCTCTTGCCCGAGTTTCAGGGCGCTGTCCCAGACGATGCGTGCGCGGTCGATCAGTTCCGTACCGTTGGCGAGGTGGCCGATATGCGGTTCGCCGGAGTCGATGGCATCAGCCTTGATCGGTACGGGCTTGATGGCCAGGCCTTCATAATCGCCGAGGTCGGAGTTGTCTGTCAGCTCCAGGTCGCGCGGCACGCCGTAGGCAGCACGGCGGTGGTTGCGGATGACGCGGAGCATGTGCTTGCGGTTCTTCTGGAAGCCGGGGAACGCGCCGAGCTGCTCGGCCATCTCGGCGCTGGTCGTGTAGCTGCGACCGGTCATGATGGCGCTGAGCGTGCCACAGATAGCACGGCCGCGGTCTGAGTCGTACGGGATACCCGCCTGCATCAGCATCGCGCCGAGGTTGGCAAAACCAAGACCCAGCGTGCGGAACTGGTAGCTGAGTTCCGCGATCTCCTGGGAGGGGAACTGCGCCATCAGCACGCTGATCTCCAGCACGATGGTCCAGATATTCACGGCATGCTCGTAGCCGGCCCAGTCAAACGTCCTGCGGCGGGCGTCGTAGAACTTGAGCATGTTCAGCGACGCGAGGTTGCAGGCCGTGTTGTCCAGGAACATGTATTCGCTGCACGGATTGGACGCGTTGATCCGGCCGGAGTCGGGGCAGGTGTGCCATTCGTTGATGGTTGTGTCGTACTGCACGCCCGGGTCTGCACAGCGCCACGCCGCGTAGCCGATCTTGTCCCACAACGTGCGGGCGTTGATGCTCTTGGCGACGTCGCCGCTGGTTCGGCAGGTCAGGTCCCACTGGCCATCGGCGTCCAATGCGTTGAAGAAGCTGTTGGGGATGCGGACGGAGTTGTTCGAGTTCTGCCCACTGACGGTATAGTAGGCTTCGCCGTTGAAGTCGTAATCGAGTTTCAGACCCAGGTCTTGCGCGGCGGCCTTCTGCTCATCGGGCAGATGCTTCATGCCTTCGACCAGAGCGGCGACCTTGATCTCTTCACGCACCTTCCAACTGACGAACTCTTCGACGTCCGGGTGATCCAGGTCCAGGCAGACCATCTTGGCGGCCCGGCGGGTCGTGCCGCCGGATTTGATGGCACCGGCGGCACGGTCCCCGATCTTGAGCCAGCTCATGAGACCGGAACTCTTTCCCCCGCCAGATAGCGGTTCGCACTCTCCTCGGAGCTTGGAGAAGTTAGTTCCGGTCCCCGAGCCGTACTTAAACAGGCGCGCCTCGCGGACCCACAAGTCCATGATCCCGCCGGGGCTGACAAGGTCGTCCTGGACCGATTGAATAAAACAGGCGTGCGGCTGTGGGTGCGTGTAGGCATCTTCCGACGGCCGCGTCACGCCTGTTGTGGGATCGGTGAAGTAGTGGCCCTGTGCCGGACCGTTGATCCCGTACGCCCAATTCAGCCCGGTGTTGAACCATTGCGGGCTGTTCGGCGCCGCCATCTGGTGAAGAAGCATGTGACTCAGCTCGTCATAGAACGCCTGAGCATCTTCTTCGGTATCAAAATAACCATGGGATTCGCCCCAATGCCGCCAGCATCCGGCCAGCCGGTGGATCACCTGCTTAGCCGAGCGCTCGGGGCCGGTAACGACGCGGCCATCCCCATCCTTGAGGACGGCCCCATCGTCTCCGGTTTGAGGCACCCCTGCCTTCCTGAAGTATTTGCTGACCATGATGTCCGTCGCCAACTGCGACCAGCCGGCGGGCACCTCAGCGTCATTCATCTCGAACACGACCGAACCATCCAGGTTTGCGATCCTGCTCGACTTTTTGGTCCACTGAACCGTCGAGAATACGTCCGTGCCTTTCTTGGTGTAACGACGTTCGATCTTCATGCTTCTTTAACTTCCTTGTCTGGCCTTCCGTAGCCGATTGTGCGTTTTTCAACGCGAAATAACGGAATGAATAATTGCGGTGTAATAATGAGCCGCGATAACAACAGGGGTGCGAATGAATACTTTGAGCCGACAATTGGGCAAGACGGCTTTCCCAAACACGTCTCAGCCCGATACAAATGGTTTTGTTAATCCACCCTTGGCAGGACTAGTCCTGACTGGTCCTGGTATTTGCCGTTCTTGTCTGCGTAACTGACGGCGCAGGTGCGTTCGGCCTGTAAGAAAATCATCTGGGCGATGCCTTCGTTGGCATAGATCTTGGCCGGCAGCGGGGTGGTGTTGCTGATTTCGATGGTGACCTTGCCACGCCACTCCGGTTCGAGGGGCGTGACGTTGACGATGATGCCGCAGCGGGCGTACGTGCTCTTGCCGACGCAGATCGCCAGCACATCCCGTGGGATCTTGAACGTCTCGACGGTCTCGCACAGCGCAAACGAATTGGGCGGGATGATCACGTAATCCTTGCCCGTCAGGCGCGTGTCGACGGTGACGAAGCTGGTGTCGTCGAACCGCTTGGGATCGACGATGGCCTGGCCACCGTTGCTCGAGACGTTGGTGAAGATCTTGAAGAGTGTGCCGACGCGGACGTCGTAGCCGTAGCTCGATACGCCGAAGGACACTTTTCCGGGGCGCTTATCGTTTTCCTCGAAGGGCTCGATAGGCACCAACTCCCTGATTTGTGAATCACAAAGTACACTCACGTCGTTTATCCCACACACAAGCCGATTTGGTTAATCCGCCGACTACTCCGGGGCCCGCACCCCGATTCGGCGGAAGAACTTTCCTTCATCCCATCCCGGCTCAGCTCAGAATCCATTCGAGCGACAGAACACCTACCCGCACAGGTTTGAACGAATCCCGTGGCAGGCTTTAAGCCTCGTAAGCACATGAGCCAGGATGTTGGTCGACGTCAGGGCACCACCGCCCGTCGATCAACCATGATGATGCTACTACACTATATCTTGGGTTCGCAACCGTTTTCTTTACCAAATATTGGGCCAAAAACCTGTCAGTTCGCTTTAAGCAGCTAAAACTACTGGCCTTAACCAAATTCACATTTTTTACCGACAAGCGCGGTCTTTGGTGCAAGCGACCGGTTTCGACAGGCTCATGACAAGTTTTCCACCAAAACAGATCGCGCGAAACGGTGAGAATTCCGCTGGGACATTGCTATAAACGTTTGATACACCGTTGATAAAAACGAAATGAATGTAAATCAACCCCCCATCACGGCGTTGATTTCGGATTTAACCTGTTCAACAGCCTGCCGGATGGGTGCCAGCAGTTTGGCACCGGCGGCCCGGGCATGGCCCCCACCACCGAACTTGCCCGCCAGATCCGCCACGTTCACCGCGTTGGGGCCCGGCTTACTTCGGAAACTGATCCGGGCCAGCGGCTGAGAGTTTCTGGGCGCTCCGGAGGCCTCAGAGGAGTCTGTGGCGTCGATCGAGCTTTCGGTGATCAGCGCCACAACCTGGATGCTGGCTACCTGCTGCGGAACGTCGATCAGGCGTTCGGTTTCTTCCTGGAGGGCGCCGGTCTCGTCGAAGTCTTTACTCGTCAGGTGCATCACAGCCGCCCTGCCGCCCGCGATCAGTTGAAGGCTGTCCAGGGCCCGTGTCATCAAGGCGAGCTTCTCAGGCCGTTCTGTCTGATGCAGACGTGCGTAGAGGTCTGGATTGTCGACGCCCATCTCCAGCAGACGTGCGGCAAGGCGATGGGTGAACGGTCGTGTGTTGGAGAAGCGGAACCAGCCGGTATCCGAGCCGATCCCGACGAAAAGCGCTTGGGCGATCGTGTCGCTCCACTTGGTTTGCCCCAGTTCATCGAGCAGTTCTGCAACGATCTCCGCGCAGGCGGCCGCTTCGGCGTCGACGTACTTCGTGGCCGCATCCATGTCGCCGCTGAGGTGGTGGTCGATGATCAGGGTTTTATCCAGGTTCGCTTCGAGCGTTTGCCTGGCGTGTTCTACCTGTGCCCATGCCCCGGTGTCCAGCACGATGTAGAGGGCACAGGATGGCACCTGCGACTCATCTACCAACACACACGCCAGATCATTGCCCTTCAGGTCCTCCAGCGACGCGGCCAAAGGCGGCCCGAAGCAGGCGAACGTCTGCTTACCCATTGCCCGCAGCGCCACCGTCAACGCAACGACCGACCCGAACGCGTCCCCATCAGGTTTGGCATGGGCGGTGACAAAGATCGTCCCGTCGGTATTACGGATCAGATCGGTGACGGCAGCGAGAGTGGTGTTGCTTTGGTGTTCGGGCATACGTCGGATATCGGGTAAGAACGGTACTTATGTGCATTTAGCCCCACGTCGACGACGTGGGGCCCACCGGGTCGTCGACCCGGTGCTAAATAGTAACGGGCGTCAGGCTGCGATTCTGCTTTACACGTTCGACATCCCGGGCCAACTGCTCACACAACGCATCCACTGACGGGAAACGCATCTGGTCTCGCAGCCATCGGGTGAAAGCCATGGTGATGGTTTGGCCATACAATTCCCGGGAAAACCCGGGCAGGTGGGCCTCAACGGTCAGTTGGAAGGTGTCGAAACTGGGCTTCGTACCGACGCTGATCGCGGCGGGGTGCTTTACTTGCGATCCATCGATCGTGACATACCCGGCATACACCCCATCGGCGGGGATCATATGGTCGAATAACGGATCAAGATCGAGGTTTACTGTAGGGAAACCGATCGTTCGGCCGCGCTGCTCGCCCTTGACGACTGGGCTTCTGAGGCTGAACGGAATCCCCAGACATCGGTGCGCATCTTCGATCCGTCCCTGCCCGACCAGCCAGCGGATGACGGAACTGTGAACGTGGACCACGGACAAATCGCAGAACGTGACGTCCACGCTGGGCTGGGTGACGACCTCAAAGCCATGGACTTTGCCGAGGTCTTGGAGCATGGGGATGTCGCCGGTGCGGTCGTGGCCGAAGCGGAAGTCCTTGCCCTGCACAAAGGCGATCGGGTGATATTGCTCGATCACACTGTTAATAAATGTCTGCGGCGTTTGTTCCAGCAGTTGCGGTGTCGGCTTTAGGATGACGACCTCATCGACGCCGACCTGCTTCAGCCGTGCGATCTTTTCCTCGGTCCGGCACAGCCTGGGCGGCTGATTTTCCGGGTCGAGTATGACATTGGGGTGAGGATCGAACGCCAGCGCGACCACGCGGGCGCCGCATCTGTCCGCCATCTGCCGTGCGGTGGAGAACACCGCCTGATGGCCCTTATGAACGCCATCGTACTTGCCAATACTGATTACGCTGGGTTGGGTCATGGCCGGTAAGGATAACAGAGGTTTGATGGTTGAGCAGGCGAGCAGTAGAACAGGAGAAAGACGAGCATTCTGTGCGGACTATGAGCTGCTTGGTGGGTAAGATGAATGAAAAGGAGCCGGGCGGGGTAAAAGGACGGAAGTATGCCAAGTAAGAGCAGTGCCTCAGATAATGGACCGGTGGAAGTCGGGAAAAATGCACCCGCATTTACGCTGAAGGATCAGGATGGCAAGACGCATAAACTCTCAGGCTACAAGGGGCAGTGGGTCGTGATCTACTTCTACCCGCGCGACAACACGCCCGGCTGCACGATCCAGGCTTGCGGCTTCCGTGACAATCACGAAAAGCTCATCGGCCGAGGCGCGGTCGTACTGGGCGTCAGCCCGGATGACGAGACGGCCCACCAGAAGTTTGCCCGGAAACGGGCACTGCCCTTCCCCCTGCTGGTCGATCCCGAGCAGAAGATCGCGAGCAAATATGGTGTCTGGCAGCAGAAAAAACTGTTTGCCAAGAAGTACATGGGCATCGTCCGCACGACGTATCTGATCGATCCGGACGGCAAGGTCGCGCATCGCTGGGACAAGGTGAAAGTGGCCGGGCACGCCACCGATGTGCTGAAGGTTCTGGATAAGCACAGCGGATAAGTGGAATTCCCCAATCCGGGCGCTACGATGCGCAGAACGATTGGTTAGTTTTTGACGTAATCGTGTTTCAGAGGCATTACAGACCGAGGCCAATCGGTTATATTCAAAGCATGTGATACCCGCGTGGTGTCCATGCGGGTGACGGATACCCGCCCCGCCTCCAGTTAGTCCTAAAGGAATAGGAAGTACCATGGCAAGCAAGAGCAGCATCAAGTCGACCACGAAGGCCGCGACCAAGACCAAGGACGCGAAAGCGAAGTCAACCACCAAGACGCCGAAGATAACCACCAAGTCGGTTAAACCTAAGGCTCCAAAATCATCAAAGCCCGACAAGTCGGCCAAATCAAAGAAGCCCGCAACGGTTCTCGAACCGACGATCGAACAGATCAGCCTGCGTGCTTATGAGATCTGGTTGCGCAAGGGCAAACCGATGGGCCATGACGAAGCGAACTGGCTCGAAGCCGAGGCGGAACTGAAAGCCAACGTATGAATAACGTTCGGGCTCGGTCCAGTTATTTTGAATGGGTAGGGAAACGTCGAAGCTGTAATCAGCCGCGGCTAATCCTCGTTGGCGATGCTGATGATGACGGTGCCGTCATCCAGCTTCTGTGCCAGTCCGATTTCCATCAGGGCGTTGAGCGCCGCGTTTTGCTCGGCTTCCTTTTTCGAGTTGGCCCAGGCTGATCCGCTCCGCCTGCCTTCGACCTCCACGCAGACCTCGAAGCATTTGGAATGATCGGGCCCCTTTTCATCCAGCAAGACGTAGATCGGATTGCTTGGCAGGTGTTTCTGGGCGTATTGCTGGAGCACGCTCTTGAAGTTTTGTTGATGTGCGGAGTCGGCGGCTTCCTTGATGAAAGGCACCATGTGACGCAGGATAAATTCACGGGCTTCGTTGATCCCGCCGTCAAGATAGATCGCGGCAATAAGCGATTCGAGCACGGCGGCGGCGACGCTGTTAGGCAGCGAGGCTCGGCCGGTCATCCCTTTACCGAGGTTGAGCATCTCGGCCATGTTGTTGGCCTTGCTGATTATCGCGCAGACGCGACGGCTGACCACGGCGCTCTTTATTTTAGTGAGATCGCCTTCCAGCAGATCGGGGTAGGCGTTGTATAGATACTCACAGACGATAAAGCCTAAAATGGCATCGCCGAGGAACTCCATGCGTTCGTTACTGCTGAGCCGGTCGTCAGCGACAGATGCGTGTGTCAGAGCTTCTTCGAGCAGCGCCGCGTCTTTAAACCGGTAGCCGAGGACTTCATGTGCTTTTTCAACCATAATCGGGCAATAGATGGCGTTGTGAACAACGATTACACGACATCTCCGGTCAATAACCGGCAGCCGCGTGCCACCCGGTGCCGCGGCGGCTGCCCGGGTCGAGCCAGGGCGCCGCTGCGTCAGCGGACCTATAAAGTATCGATCAGTCAACTCGGCTTGTCAATAACCTTCACTCCTAGTACGCTTCAAAACTTATGAAAAACGCCAACCATCGGATTCTTACAGCCGGCATCCTGCTCATGCTGGGTTGGCTACCGCTGCTGACCTCCCTCCCCGCTTCCGGACAAACCATTCTGGCCCCCGCCGAACCCACCCCGGCGATGTCGGTCGACGACGTCCGTATCGGTATGAAGGGTTACGGCCTGACGGTGTTCCACGGCACGAAGATCGAGCCGTTCAACGTCGAGGTTGTCAGTATTGTTCCGAACGCGGTGCCGACCCGCAGCGTGGTCTGGATGCGCTGCACGGACGATCGGATGATCGAATCCGGTCCGGTCCAGGGCATGTCCGGTTCGCCGATCTTTCTTTGGGACGATGAAGGGCCGCATGAGATCGGTCATGGCGGGAAGTTGATCGGCGCGTTCGCGTTCGGTTACAGTGAATCGCAGCAATGTATCGTGGGTGTGCAGCCTATTGAGTACATGCGTGACTCGGCTACACGTATTCCGGAAGCAGATGATAAGGATTCCAAGTCATCGACGCGTTCGGGTTCCAACCGGCGTGCGATCGAATCGCTTAAGCGGATGGATAGCTTCCCCGCTTCATCTATCGCGAAAACACGCTACCACGCGATGCTTGAGATGATGCGTCGGATTGAAGGAAACACCGTCGAAGTGTCTGCCGACACAGATCGTGTTCCAGGCCCTCAAGCGGGGACGTATGCATCGAACATGATGCTGCCGATCACGCTGGGTTCATCGCAGAGCGTGGAGCTTTTCAGCACGTTGCTTGAGCCGATGGGACTGATGGCCGTGGCATCGGCCTCCGGGCCCGTCGCCGGCGCGCCGCCGAAGTCAATCGACTATAAGAAAGTCAATATCCAGCCGGGTAGCGTGCTCGCTGTCCCGCTCGCTTATGGCGACATGGAGCTGAGCGCAACAGGCACGGTAACGGATGTTCTGCCCGACGGCTCGGTACTCGGTTTCGGGCACCCGATGTTCGATCAGGGTAAGGCCCAGGTGCCGATGTCGACCGGATACGTCCACTTCGTGATGCCCAGGCGTTCGATCAGTTTTAAGAACTCCGGTTCACTGATGCCGATTGGCTCGCTCGTGCGTGACGAAACAGCAGGGGTTGTGGGTATCAGCGATGTGCGCTACACCACCGCACCGGTTGAAGTCACCATCAATTCACCCAACGATGAAAGTCGAAACTATCACTACACAGTCGTCAACGAGCCTTCGTTGAGCCCGGTCCTGGTGGCAAATGTCGTATTGGAAAGCGTCAACGCGATCTACGGCATGAACCAAGAAACCACGATGCGTGTCAAGGGGAAGTTGTCGTTTAGTGGAGGGCGCAATCTTTCCATCGACTCGATGATTGCCGGCGGGAATGCCGTTTACGCGGTGATGGAAGTATTGCCGGCGGTAAACATTCTTGTCGATAACGCCTACGAATCATTGGATATCGAATCCGTGAATGTCACGGTTAATGTTGAAGACGGCATCCAGCAGGCCCGCATCAGTAATGCCCGGCTTGAACGGGCGGAAGTTGCGCCGGGCGACACGGTCGTCGTTCACCTTGAGCTTCAATACTACGGCGGCCGCTTCGAGACACGTCGGATTGAACTTACCTTGCCGGAGGACCTCGAAGAGGGTGATTACCCCCTGACGGTCAGCGGCCCGGATGCGTACGCCAATATGAAGATACTCACCAAGCCGAGTCTGATGGTCACGAATACGATCGATGATATTGTGGCATTCATTCAGGAGACGCTTTCTTACAAAGCGGACGCGATCTATGCCGCATTGCAGCTTCCGGATACCGGTATCGCGGTCGGCAAGACGGAGATGCCGAAGCTGCCGTCAAGCCGTGTAGCGATGTTAACCAGTCCCACGACCACCGAAACGATGACCTACCCCCGCCTGATCGATCAGGTCTATGACGCCGATGCGGTGATCCTGGGGCAGGTCAGCTTTACGATCAGTGTTCGCAAACCTTAAACCCAAACGCTTACCACTAGCGAGATGCAAGGATACGTCATGCGTAAGTCCCCGTTGTCAGCACTGATCCCCACACTCCTGATCGGTTCTGTGTGCCTGCCCGTTCCCCAAGCCTCGGCGATCCAGCCGCAGCGCTTCGAGCACACGACCGAAGCCGACTTTGAGCCGGGCGAGGTGGACGGCACACTCATCACCAGCCTAGGTGATATCAAGCTCGCAACCGAGTCGACCACCATCGGCGAACTGCCGGAAGAAACCAGCATCATCTACGACCTGCAGGAGATGCCTGACGGCACGATCTATCTCGCCGCGGGCCCCGAGGGCAAGATCCTCAAGCGAGACGGGGACGAAATCGTTGAAGTCACCGCCCTGCCTGAATCGCAGGTCTTTGCGATCGGTGTTTACGATGGCAAACTGCTGGTCGCTGTCAGCGGAGCAACGAGCAAGCTGGCGGTTCTCGATGGCGAAGAACTGACCACACTCACCGAGCTCGAAGGTGTCCGCTACATCTGGGACATAATCGTCACGGATAGCGGGATCGTCGCGGCCACAGGCACCGAAGGTAAGCTGCTTCTGATCAAACCGGATGCTGAACAGCCGGTCACCGAACTTTACGACGCATCGCAAGCCAACATCCTAAGCCTCGCACAGGATAAGCAAGGCAACATCATCTTCGGCACGGACGTGGACGGCCTCGTTCTGAAGCTCGCCCTGAATCAAGGTGACGACGCCCAGCCATACGCATTGTTCGACGCCCCGGAACCGGAAATCGGTGCGCTACTGGTTACAGAAGACGGCTCGCTCTATGTCGGCACAGCCGATGCCGAGCAGGCTCGCCCCGGTCGTATGAACGAGGCGGCAAGCGAAGAAGGCGGCAAACCGGAGTCGGAACAAGCCGAACCGGGCGATCAAGGCGAAACCGAGCCGTCGCCGATGACCGAGGATGACGTTGAAGCCGATGTAGACGCCGAACCTACTGCAGCGGGGCCCGAAAACACAGAAGCCACCGAAGCGAAAGCCGCAACCGAGCCTGAGCAACCCGTCGCCGAAGCCGAAGAGGCCGAAGCCGGTGAACCTGTTGCGGAAGAACCGACCCCCGAACAGTACGACCGTTTACGTGAACTGATCCGTGACCGTTTGCGTGCAGCGCGTAAGAGCGGTGAATTGCAGGCCGGCCCCGGTGCTTCCGCAGGTGGCAGCAGCCGACGTGCATCAGGCTCCGGCAGTCGATCACAGCCCGTCAGCGCCCCCGCTGTCGAAAAAGAGGGCAACGCGGTCTATCACATCGACGGCCAAGGTTTCGTCAGCGAGGTCTTCCGTGATTCGGTCATGATCCTCAAGCTGATCGAAGTCGATGGCAAGCTCCTGGCCGCCACGGGTAATGAGGGCCAGGTCTTCGTGATCGATCCGGACACGCTCGAATTCGCGGTGCTCGTCGATCTCGCAGCCGAGCAGGTCCCGGCCATGACGCTTGATTCCGATGGTAACACCGTCATCGCTACCGCTAATCCGGCGGAACTGTTCACCCTCGGCAGCAGCTACGGCCACCTCGGCACGTACACCAGCGCTTCGCTCGATGCAGCACAGATCAGCCTGTGGGGCTTGCTGCGTGTCACCGCCGACATCCCCGAAGGTTGTTCCCTGACGATCGAAACACGCAGCGGTAATGTGCAGGACCCGGAACAGGCCGCGTGGTCCGAATGGTCTCAATCGCAGGTTCTGATGCCGGATGAAAAACTGCCGGCACTGGCTCCGAAGGAAGTCACCGTCCAGTCACCGCCGGCTCGATTTCTCCAGTATCGCCTGACGCTGACCGGCGCTGATGACGCCACGCCCGTTGTGGACCGCGTCGAAGCGGCTTACGTCACACCGAACCTCAAGCCAGTCATCAACAAGGTCACCGCGGCGTATCCCGAAGAATCAGAGCCTGACGCCCCACCGGCGACGATCATGAACATCGAGTGGGAAGCCGCAGATGACAACCAGGACCCCCTGCTCTACAAGCTCGAATACCAGCCGGCCGGTTCCGACTTCTACCTGCTGATCGAAGAAGACCTCACCGATATGACCTACGAGTGGGAAACCCGCCACGTGCCGGATGGTCGCTACATCGTGCGTGTCACTGCAGACGATCGGCCGGACAATCCCGGCGATATGGCACTGACCACTTCCCGCCGCGCCGCCCCCGTCCTGGTGGACAATTCCGCCCCTGACCTGACCGCTGATAAGGACATAAACGGCAACCAGATCAAGGTTTCAGGCACGGCGACCGACGATTGGTCCCCCATCCGATCGATCGCCTACGCACTGGATAAAAAGAGCGAATTCAAGCCGATACTCCCGGATGACCTGATCTTCGATTCGACATCCGAATCCTGGGCTGTTACGATCTCCGATCTTTCCCCGGGTCCGCACGTGCTGACACTGCGGGCCGCCGACGCCCGAGGGAATCTGGTGTACGAGTCGGTGATATTCAACATCAAATAGCCGGACACCCGGCCGTATAAGCCCGACCATGGGCCTTGACCGCAGGAGCGACCGAGATGTCGACGCATTACCCCAAGCGACGCAGCATGATCAAACGAGCCCGCAAGTTCGGCTTCCGCGCCCGGATGCGCACCAGAAACGGCCGCAAGATGCTTAATGCCAAGCGCCGCGAAGGCCGCAGCGTCAACGTCCGCAAGTACTGATCCACAAAAAGACCGGGACCTCATTTACCCAGCTATCCAGGCTTGCCTGATAGCTGTTTTGCGCTTACTTGCCGCCAATAAAATAATAATTAGCTGTCTTATGTTTATAAATAACTGATTGGTTGCCAATTATGTAATGCGTGCAGAATATGGCGTATAAGCCTTTAACGACTGGATAGTATAGAGAATTGTTAAGATTTTGTAACAGCCATTTACATTGCGGTTAGCTGGATATAATTGCTTGTTTTAGTAGATACATAGGCTATATTATCATTCCAAAGAGGCGGTTAAACCTTTAACTGTGCATCGCCTACTGTGCTTGTGTAATCCACGCAACGTGTTGTTTCCAGGAGAGGAGAAAAACATAATGACCAAGGATTGTGATGCGCGTCCACGGGGACGTGAGATGCGTTTACTTGCTTACTCGTTGGCCGCCGGTGCTTCGGCTGTTGCGGCCGGCACAACCGATGCTGCCATCGTGTACTCGGGCTTGCAGAACATCGCCATCGGCCAGTACAGCTCGCAGAACCTGAACCTCGACGGGGATGCCTACAATGACATCCTCCTGAAGAACTATGTATTCAGTGGAGGTAATTACCAAGGCGCATACGTCAGCTACTACCCCGGCAAAGTTGTCGGATTTACCAGCGGCCTGTCGTATGTCTCGGCCCTCAGTGCGGGTACCGTCATCGACGCCGGCAACGCCAACTCGCAGTTTTTCGGTTCGATGGCCTACGGCGCGAACAACCCGAACGCCGAATTCAACAATGTCACCGATGCCTACATCGGCCTGGCGTTCCCGATCGGCGGGGTCAATCACTACGGCTGGGTCCGTGTGGATGTCGACAACGCCGCAGGCACGTTCGTGATCAAGGACTGGGCCTACGATGATGTGGCTGGCCAAGGCATCGAAGCCGGCGCCGTGCCTGAACCGGGCGCCCTGTCGCTTCTGGCCGTGGGCGCTGCCGGGGTCATGGCGATGCGTCGCCGTCAAGGCTAATGCATTCAATGTTCGGGCAAACGCCCTGCTGTGAATAAAAAACTTATGTGTCCCGGTTCTGGAAACAGGGCCGGGACAATTTAAACGGGGAAATCCCAACAAGCATTCGATTTAAGAGAGACATTGATATGACACAGATCAACGGTCGTGAAGTTCAGAACAAGCGTGACGCACGCCTCATGGCTTATTCGCTGATGGCAGGTGCTGCCGCCACGGCAGGACTGAATCAACACGCTACCGCCGCGATCGAGTACTTCGATATCGACGACATCTCCATCAGCCAGTTTTCTTCACAAACGCTCTACATCAATGACGATCAATACGTTGATGTGCTCTTTAAGAACTACGTCTTCGCCGGAGGCAACTATCAAGGGGTCTACATCCAATATGGTCCCGGTAAACTGATGGGCACCAAGACCGGCAGCCTGATTTATGCGACAGCTCTCGAAGCCGGCGACGAGATCAGCCCTTCGACGATCAGCACATACATTCAGGGTTCCATGTCTTACGGCCTGAACAATCCGAACGGTGAATTCGACAACGTCACCGACGCCTATGTTGGTTTCTCGTTCCCGATCGGAGCTGACCTGCATTACGCATGGGTCCGCGTGGACGTCAACAACGCCGCCGGTACATTCATCATCAAGGACTTCGCCTTCGAAAACACCCCCGACACCGGCATCCTCGCCGGCGCGACCAGTAGCGCCTTGGCGGGCGACCTGAACAGCGACGGCTTTGTGGGCCTCGACGACCTGGACATCATCCTCAACAACTGGAACCAGACAATCCCGCCCGGCGATGACCGTGCCGACGTTTCGGGCGCAGGCGGTACACCGGATGGTTTTGTCGGTCTGGATGACCTGGATGTCGTACTGAACAACTGGAACGCGGGTACCCCCCCGACCGTTGCCGTGCCTGAGCCCGGTGCGTTGTCATTGCTGGCCGCGGGATCGTGCGGCGTGACGATGTGGCGTCGCCGTCGCTGAGTATCAGCGTCGAGCGACCAATGGAAGGTGAGAAAGACGCTCAAACCCGCGCATAAGTCGTGCGGGCATGCGGTGGTTTTTTGACCTTACGGACTGCGAAACACGTATGAGCGATCGGATAGCCAAGAAGGTCCTGTTGATCGGCTGGGACGCCGCCGACTGGCAGATGATCAACCCGCTGATCGAGCGGGGCTGGATGCCTGCGCTCAAGTCGCTGATGGATCGCGGCGTCTGGGGCAACATCGCCACGCTACAGCCGATCCTCTCGCCGATGCTTTGGAACTCCATCGCCACCGGCCACTACGCCGACGTCCACGGCGTGCACGGATTCACCGAGCCGACCCCTGAAGGCGACGGCGTCCGACCCGTAATGAGCACCAGCCGTAAGTGCAAAGCACTCTGGAACATCCTCACACAGAACGACCTGACAACGAATGTCGTCGGTTGGTACGCCAGCCATCCCGCCGAACCGATCAACGGCTGCTGCATCAGCAACCAGTTCGAGCACATCGCCGGCACACTCGATGAGCCTTGGCCCATCCCCAGCGGCGCAGTACACCCGGCCGAGATGGCCGAAGAGCTTTCACCTTTCCGCATCCATCCCGGCGAGCTTGGCCCTGATGCGATCCTGCCCTTCATCCCGCGCGCCGCTGAAATCGATCAGAGCAAAGAGAACCGCTTAGGCAAGCTGCGGATGCTGCTGGCTCAAACCGCTTCGATCCACGCGGTATCAACGCACCTGATTGACAACACCGATTGGGACCTGACAGCCGTCTACTACGAAGGCATCGACCGGTTTGGCCACGAGTTCATGCATTACCATCCGCCGCGTCTCGATAGCGTGCCGGAAGAGGAATACGAGATCTACAAAGACGTCATGGTCGGCTGCTATCGCTTCCACGACATGATGCTCGATGCTCTTTTGTCGCAAGCCGGTGAAGACACCACCGTCATCCTCGTCAGCGATCATGGCTACTACAACGACCACATGCGTCCACCCGTGCTCGAAAAGTCAGGCCCGGTGGAATGGCACCGCCCGTTCGGCGTCGTCGTCGCTGCAGGGCCCGGCTTCAAGCAAAGCGAACGTCTCTACGGCGCGAGCCTGCTCGATGTCACGCCGACGATTCTGCGTCTGTTGGGTTTACCGGTTGGCCAGGACATGCCCGGCCGCCCGTGGGTCGAGGTGTTCGACCGGCAGATCGAACCGAAGCGTATCCTGAGCTGGGAAAAGGTGGATGGCAAATGCGGCATGCACCCGGATGATGCCCGGCAAGACCCCGTCGAAGCAGCCGAAGCGATGCGACAACTCGTCGAACTCGGTTACGTCGATGCGCCGGGCGAAGACATGCAGAAAAACGTCGAAGACACGATCCTGAACAACAAGTTCAACCTCGCGCTTTGCCTGATCGATGCACGTCGGACGTCCGACGCGATCCCGATATTAGAAGAGATCATCGACAAGCAGCCCAAGCATAAATCCGCCCAGATCCAACTGGCGATCTGTTACATCAACGACGGCCGAAATGCTGAAGCCCGTGAATTGACCGAGCAGCTACTTGAAGGTGATGAACCTTCACCGCGTGTTCACCTGATGCTGGGCACACTTGAACTGGCGGAAGGCAACAACGAAACAGCGCTCGAGCACTTCGAGCAGGTGGAAAAAGCAGAACCCCGTCTGCCCGGCTTACATCAGCGCCTGGGCCAGGCGTATCTGCGGTTCAAGCGATACGAAGATGCAGAACGCGCGTTCCGCATGGCGCTGACGATCGACGCCGACAGCGCCCCGTCACACGACGGCCTTGCCACGGCACTGAGCGGCCAGGACCGCCATGACGAAGCGGTGGACGCGGCGCTGGACGCGGTGGGCCTTGTCCATCAGTTCCCAAGAGCGCACCTGCACCTCGGGCAGGCTTTGGCAGGGATCGGTCGACTTGAACAGGCGATCGAGGCGATCGAACTGGCGACCCGGCTTAGCTCCAACTTCACCCAGGCACACCGTGAACTAGCCAAGCTCTACCGTGAAGCTGGTGACGAAGAAAAAGCCTACCAGCACGAGATCAAAGCAGGCGGAAAACTGAAAGTTAACTGACTCACAACAGCCAATATTTAAGGCATAACAGATAAGTACATCACACGATCAAGATGCAAACACCAGGAACCTTGAAGATGACAAAGAACATGCGAGCACGATCCGCCCGGCTTTCGGGCTTCACGCTCATCGAACTGCTGGTGGTGATTTCCATCATCGCCCTGCTGGTCGGTATCCTCCTGCCCGCGCTGGGCGCCGCACGCCGTACCGCCACGCGGATCAAGTGCCTCAGCCAGATCCGCCAGCTCGCCGTCGCACGTCAAGCGTATGCCACGGATAACAAAGACAGCATGATTATTCTTTCCGTTGATGGTAACTATGACGGTGTCAGTGTTACCCACTATTCAAGCGCAAAGAATCAAGGCGCTGACAGCTTAGGCAGATTTATCCGTGACTATGTAGGTAACGTAACAAATGATGGCGCTCTCTATGAAGCTGGTTACATGCAGTCTCTAGAAGGATTTTTCTGCACCGAGCCGCCGGTTCAACCCATCAATTCCGTGGCAGGTGGTTTAGGCTACCGTCCGATCGAACCGGAAGATGAGATTTTTGGTGTCAGGAACTGGGAAAACACATCCGCCCCGGTTTCGGTTGGGCTTGGTACCTATCAAACACGACCGGATTATCTGTCCGTGTCCGATCAAAACATCTTTAGAAGGGCGAGGGGGATTACCGGCGATGGCTATGTCGCTTCCGTTTTCTTGAGCGACAATAACAACCGGGCCATTACCTGGTGTCCATACTATGACGACACTGATTATGCCGGCAAAACCGAGCCGATCCGCGCACACAACAACGACGGCCAGAACACGGTCTATGGCGATGGCAGCGGTGAGTATCTGCAATACAACAGTATTGCAGATCACACTCTCACACACACAACCAGTACGTGGTTTAGCTGGCTCGACTCGCACGGCCAGGACCTGGACCTCTACCAAGGACAATAAGTAACCGTCATGAAGTCGCGTTCAATTTATTTATATTCTTCCCGACGCCTTCTGTTTGCGGCAGGTGTCGTGCTCGTGAGTGGCGCTTCAGCTTTAGCCGGTACCATCCGACACGATGTGGATGACAGCTACTACCTCGCGCTGGCGCAGGAAGCGCGTTACGAGTCGGTCGGCAATATCCAGTGGAATGAAAACGGCAGCCTGTTCTGGGGCTCCGGCACGCTGATCCATCCCGAGTGGGTTCTGACCGGCGGGCATATCGTCGACGGCACGGACTTCGCCGGCGGCGGGATCAGCAGCATGGTCTTTGAGATCGGTGACAACCAGTTGTTCCCCGACCAGACCGTCACCGCCGATCAGTGGTTCCCTTACCAGGGCTGGACGGCCAGCTCGGGTAATCTCAACATGGGTTTTGACATCGGGTTGATACATCTGTCGCAGCCGGTAACCAGTATCGAACCGGCCACACTCTACCGCGGCAATGACGAAAAGGGCCAGACCGCTACCTTCGTCGGTTACGGCCGAACCGGCACGGGATTGACCGGCGACACGCAGGCGAACGTCTTCAAACGGGCCGGCAACCAGATCATCGATAACTTCGGTAGCGAAACCACAAGCACCGGTATTACGCTGCTGGGTAGCTCACGCATCTTCTACACCGACTTTGATAATCCTGACAACAGCAATGAAAGCAAGATGGGTTCCAGCACCCCCCTGCCGCTGGAATTCATGACAGCCAACGGCGACAGCGGCGGCGGCATCTTTATCGAAGACCCCGACACCGGCGAAACCGTCCTCGCGGGCGTCCACTCCTTCGGCAGCACGTTCGACGGCAATAACAACTCCGACTACGGCGACGCCAGCGGTTCAACACGCGTCTCTGTCTTCGTGTCCTGGATCGAACAATTCGTCACGTTCATCAACCCGATCGAAGGCGACCTCGACGGCGACGGCTTCGTCGGCCTCGACGACCTGGACATCGTCTTATCCAATTGGAATCAGAACGTCCCGCCGGGTGATGTGGACGCCGACCCGACGAATGACGGCTTCGTCGGCCTCGACGATCTGGATGTCGTCCTAAGCAACTGGAACGCAGGCACGCCGCCGACCAACAGCGCATCCATCCCCGAGCCCGGCACACTGCTCACCGTGCTCGTCGGTGCCACCGCGTTAATCAAACGATAATAATCCGCATTTTGCCCCATTGGGGCTACGGTTTGTAGCCATGGGTGAAGCAAAGCGTAACCCGTGGAAGATGAATTGTAATTACGGAACTTTCACCCCGTATGGGGTGACGGAAGTTGCTGCGCCGCCCCTGCCGGGGCGGTGAATATCTAATAACACTCTGTCCACGAGTTACACTACGCTCCACTCGTGGCTACATTCTTTCACCCCTACGGGGTATCACTTTTCACGATAGCAAGGTACTGCGCACTCACCTTGTCTACAGTTTAAACGGCGTCCATTCCCCTACTCCGCCGTAGACATCCACCAAACACAACCGCTAACAGCGCGGCGCTACCTGGTTCAGGAGTCGAGATCATCTCGGCAAACGCACCTGTCCCGTGATACGTGTCGTAATAACCCTCGAACAGGCGGAAGTCGTTGAAGTCGTTATCGCCGTCGCCGTCAAGATCGCCACGCAAGGCCTGTTCGACCGAGTTATAAGAAGACAGATCCGCCAAGTGGTTCGCGGCAAAGATGATCCAGTCGTTGATGTCGATAATTGAGTCGGTATTCAGGTCCGCAATCAGCAATTGACTTGCGGCGACGGGCCAGCCGTCGGGCGTCCAGATCAGTTGATCGATGTCGTAGCGGGCGGTGCCGCCGGTCGCGCCGTCGTAGAAGTGGTAGCCGAAGTAGTCGGTACCGTTTTCGGAATAGATACCCATATGCCCGGGACCGATCTTGTCGCCTTCCGTGCCGAGGAACAGCGTTCCGCCGCCGTCGACCATGTCCGTCGGCTCTTCCCCGCGATCGTAAAACGGACCGGTCGGGCTGGTGCTTCGGCCGACGTGGATTTCATACGTGCTGTCCACGCCGCTGCAGCAGCCGTACCAGTTGACGAACAGGTAATAGTACCCGTCGCGGTAGTGGATGTAAGGCGCTTCGATCGAAGTTTCCGGCAAATTGCGCGCGATACTGATCGCATCCACATTCGGCTGATTCGAGATCGGCATGCCACTGACCGGATCGAGTTCAGTGATGTAGATCCCGTTCCACCACGAGCCCCAAGTCATCCACATCCCACCGTCATTATCTACGAACACGCTCGGGTCGATCGCGTTGTAAGGATACGCCCCACCGCCATCGGAATTGATCACCATGCCTTGATCGACCCACTGGTAATTCGGATCGTTAAAGTCGAGTGTCGTATTCGTAACCATACCGATCGCCGAGGTCTGGCTGCCGAACAGTGATGCCGAGTAATACACGCGGTATTCATTGTTGTAGTGAATCACGCTCGGCGCCCAGTAGTCGTTTTGATACTGCGGGTCGCGCGGGACAATGGTATCGATCCACGCTGGCGGGCTGGTGAATACATCCGGCCCGTCATACCAGGTCACCATGTCATCCGAATACTTCGAGTTGATCCCCGCCCCGGTAAAAAACGTGTAATACCGCCCGTCCTCCTCAACAATGCGCGACGGATCGTGAATCAGATTCTGCCCGGATACCTGGCCATGCACGCCAAGCGGGAAACAAAACAGCGAGAAAATGCCCAGACAAAACAGGATGTGGCGGTACAAACTAGTCACAGGCTGCCCAAATAAAAAGATGACGTAAGACAGTTAATTATAACTGACGTCTGCCTGATAACCACTATGAATTGATGGATTACATTGCAAATATACGGCTACGTGTCGCGGTGCATTTCACCCGTAGGTCCGGGCCCGCCCGAACACATTCGACATGACCTACTTCACCTCACTCATCTTCACCGGCCCGCGATGCTTCGCACTCTGCGTCACCGCTTCCAATACGCGTTGCGTCTGGTAGGCGTCTTCAAAATCCGGCAACGGCACGACAGGCTTCTTGTTCGCTAACACCATGCAGATGTCGGCGGCCTGGTTGATGAAGGTGTGTTCGTAGCCGATCGCGTGGGCGACGGGCCACCAGGCTTCGGCGTAGGGGTGGCCGGCGCCGGAAACGTTGATCGTGGACCAGCCTTGTTCGGTTTCAGGTAGCGTCGCGTCGTACCACTGCAGTTCGCACATGCGTTCGAAGTTGAACTTGATAGCGCCTTTTTCGCCGTGGATTTCGATACGGTTGCCGTTCTTGTCCCCGGTTGAAAGGCGTGTCGCTTCGAAGGTGGCGACGGCTCCGCCCTTGAATTCAGCGGTAAAGAGCACCGCATCATCGACGGTCGACTTCGCTTTCTTCTTGGCGGTCTTCGCACCACGCCCGGAGATTTCGCCGCCCGCGCCGCCTTCTATGACTGTGCGCTCCTTGACGAACGTTTTGAGGATCGCGCCGTTGATCACATCGATCTCATCGCCTGTGATAAAACGTGCGGTGTCGATCGAGTGGGCGCAGAGGTCGCCGAGCGACCCCGAGCCCGCGACATTACCCTGAAAGCGCCAGAGCATCGGCGTATCCGGCCCGGCCCAATCCTGAAGATAGAAACAGCGGACATGATAGATCTTGCCTAACCGCCCTGCTCTTGCAAGCTGATACGCCAGCGCGATCGCCGGGCATCGACGGTAGTTGTACCAGACGAACGTCTTGCACTTGGCTTTGCCTTTGGCCGCTTTCTTCGCAGCGTCGCGCATCATGCGTGCACTTTCCAGCGTATTCGCCAAAGGCTTCTCACACGCCACATGCTTACCCGCTTCCAGCGCCGCTATCGCCATATCCCGGTGGACATTGTTCGGCGTCCCTACATCCACCAGATCGATATCACCCTCAACAACATCGCGCCAGCGCGTCGTATAGTTCTGCCAGCCCCAGCGCGGCGCGAACATTTTCAAATCTTCCTCGTCACGCGCCGCGATCGTGTGCATCACCGGCTCGATCGGCAGGTCGAAGTGCATCGGCGCTTTAAGGTACGCGTTGGAATGAGTTCGGCCCATGAACTTTGAGCCGATCAATGCGACGTTGATCTTGCGAGCCATATCACCTCCAAGTGGACCCGGTCAGTCGAATCAATCTTTACGCGGCCGCGCCGCCCACTGCATCTTTTCAGCGAGCATCGACCAATAGTTGTGGCTTGGGTTATGAATCAGGCAAACCGTGTTCTGATGCCTTTGGATATGAACCTGCTGCCCGGCTTTCAATCGACACGATTCCTGGCCATCGATCACCAAGGTCGTGCCTTCATTCACGCTGTGCAGCATCAGCCAGATATCGTTGTATGCGCTCAACACGATCGGCCTGAACGCCAGTGACTGCGGGCAGATCGGCGTCACCGCCAGCGCATCAACCCCCGGACTCACGATCGGCCCGCCCGCCGCGACGTTGTAGGCCGTGGAACCCGATGGCGTGGAAACGATCAGACCATCGCCCGCAAAGCGTGTCGGTCTTGTACTGGCACGTCCCGGTTCAATCGCCAATCCAAGCTCGATCATGCGGTAAGGCGATCCGGCCGTCACGACCGAGTCGTTCATCGCGACCGATCTGAACTCAGCATGAGGCATCGCCTCGCCGATCCCCCAAAGCGGGCTGTTCGCCGGATACACCGCCACATCCAATGCGATCCGATGCGTCGTCCGGCACTGGCCGTCTACGATCTTTTCCCAATGTTCCTTGACGCTCTCGATCGTGAACTCGGCCAGGAATCCCAGCTTGCCGAAGTTGATACCTAATAACGGTACATCCCGATCGATCATCGCCCGTGCCTGTGAGAGGAACGTCCCATCACCACCAAGCACCAGCGCCAAATCAGCCTGCGGCAGCGACCTTGCTGATTCACGATTAACCTTCGAGGTGTCCATATCCCCGACGACGTCCGCGCGATCCTCCAGCCAGGTCCGCAGATCATGCAGCGCATCGCGAACCTGGGCCTTGCTGTGGTTAGCCAGGATCAGGACATGGGGCCGTTCTGGTAAAACACGTGGTGTCATATGCTTGTTTTATACCGCCTCACGCTACAGTAGGCCAGCATCCATAGTATTGTCCAGCCGGGATTTAGCCGATGAGTAAACTATGCTGTAGTGTACCGGCATCCGTACGGGTCCACCCCGGTTACAATCATCCGCCACTTAACGAGATCCGCCCTATCGTGTTAGCACTGACGTTCGACAGCAAGCAGCCCCAGATCGAAACCAATCGAGACGAACCGGTCCTCAGACCCGGCGACGCCATGATCCGCCCGACGCGTATGGGCGTCTGCTCGACAGACCTCGAAATCTGCAAAGGCTACATGGGCTTCACCGGCGTGCTCGGCCACGAGTTCGTCGGCGTCGTCGAGTCCGTCGCCGAACGCAAGGACAGCAAGTGGGTCGGTAAGCGCGTCGTCGGCACGATCAACTGCGTCTGTGGCGGCTGCGACATGTGCAAGTCTGGCCTGCGCGAACATTGCCGTGAACGCACGGTCCTTGGCATCGCCAACCGTGACGGCTGCTTCGCCGAACTGTTCACCCTGCCGACGCTGAACCTGATCGAAGTGCCTGAGAACATCGACGACGACAACGCCGTCTTCACCGAGCCGCTCGCCGCCGCGTGCCAGATCCTGCGGCAACTGACGATCGAGGGTCGCCCTTATATCACCGTGCTAGGTGACGGCCGCCTTGGCCTGCTCTGCGCCCAGGTGATGAGCCAGCTTAACGCCACCGTCCGCTGCGTCGGCAAGCACGCCGAAAAACTTCAGCTCTGTGAAAAATGGGGCGTCAAGCATCGCCTGCTCGAAGATGTCGGCCTGCGTAACGATCAGGACATCGTCGTCGATTGCACGGGTTCCGCTGAGGGCCTCGTCGCAGCGATGGGTATGGTCCGGCCGCGCGGCACGCTGGTGATGAAAACCACCGTCGCTCCGCAAAAAGGCAAAGACCCGATCGACCTTTCACCGCTGGTCGTCAACGAGATCAACCTCATCGGCAGCCGATGTGGCCCGTTCGGCGAAGCGCTGGCATTACTGTCAAGTCAGAAGGTGGATGTCGTCAGCCTGATCAGCCGTCGCATGAAGTTGGCGGACGGCGTCGACGCATTGAAGGCCGCAAAGCATTCGGACAACATTAAGGTTCTGTTAGAGCCTTGATTTAAAATGCCCGTCATTCCCTTGCACACGGGAATACACGCGCACAATCAATCCGCTGACGTGGATCCCCGCTTGCGCGAAGATGACGTGATGCGGGCCGATTCTAGACAATGCGACCCGCTCTAACCGGCAATTATTCCTCTCATAACCATTCGCTAGCCAAGTCCTGACCTATCCCTTGCGCGCGGTGCCGATAATCCCGCCAAGAACAGGGGATATGTTGGTCGGCAAGGAGGCCGATCTGGACGTCTGTTCATTCCCTCCCCGGGCTTTGGCTATGCCTTTAAATTACCGTACCGTTTGGATCAGCGACGCACACCTCGGCAGCCGCAGCGCTCAGGCCGCACACTTGTCGCGTTTCATCAAGCACATCCGATGCCAGCGCCTCTACCTCGTCGGCGACATCGTCGACATGTGGCGGTTGCGCAGCCGCTGGTACTGGCCGGGCGAGCACAACAACGTCATCCGCCGACTGCTCAACCACACCAAGCACGGCACGGACGTCATCTTCATCCCCGGAAATCACGACGAAGGTGCACGCCAGTTCCTGCACTTGGAATTCGGCGGCATCCGCGTGCTTCCCTACGCCATCCACATCACCGCAGACGGTCGAAAACTGCTGGTAACGCACGGCGATCAGTACGACCTGGTCGTCAAGCACTCCCGCCTTGTCTCGATGCTCGGTAGCACTGCATATGAATCGCTGGTCACGATGAATCGCTGGGTCAACGGCGTACGCGCCCGGATGGGCAGGCCCTCGGTGTCTCTTTCCAAAGCCATCAAGATGAAGGTCAAGAGTGCCTGCATGTTCATGAGCCGGTTCGAGGAAGCACTCATCCAGGAGGCAGTCAACCGCGATCTGGACGGCGTGGTCTGCGGCCACATCCACAAACCCGAGATACGAACCGAAGGCGATATCGAATACTACAACTGCGGTGACTGGGTCGAAAGCTGCAGCGCCCTGGTCGAACATCACGACGGCCGGATCGAACTACTGGACGGCATCGATGCGGTTGAGCATGTGATCGCCCAGGATAAGCAGCCGCACCTGCACATGCCCGATGAGCCGAACCTTGATGAATTGATCCGCTGGGATCACGACCGCTTGGCCGGGTATGACCCCGAACCCCTGACCTTCGGCGAAGCCTCAGTCCAAGGACGGTTCTCTTGAAAATCACACTCCTGACCGATGCTTGGAAACCCCAGGTCAATGGTGTCGTCCGCACGTGGGACCACGTGATCGATGCGTCCAAGCAGATGGGCCACGACTTTGATGTGATCCATCCGGGCCTGTTCAAGACCTACAAGGCGCCTCGCTATCCGGAAATCCAGATGGCGTGGCGACCATACAAGAAAGTCAAGCAGTTAATCGAAGCCTACCAACCTGACGCGATACATATCGCCACCGAAGGCCCGATCGGCCAAGCCGGGCGTAAGTTCTGCCTGAAGAATAACATCGAGTTCACGACGTCATACCACACGCAGTTCCCGCAATATCTGAAGGCCTACTTCGGCCTACCCACTTTCCTCACGTACCGCTTCATCCGCTGGTTCCACGGCCGGGCAAGGACCGTGCTCGTGCCGACGAAAACAGTTGGTGAGCAGCTCAACGCCAACGGGCTTAACAACGTGGAAGTCTGGTGCCGTGGCGTAGATACCAAGACGTTCCAGCCTTACGAAAAGACGCTCTTTGCCGACCTGCCCCGGCCGATCTTCCTCTATGCCGGTCGCGTCGCGGTGGAAAAGAACATCGAAGCGTTCCTGGAACTGGACCTGCCCGGCAGCATGGTCGTGGTCGGCGACGGACCGGTGCGTGAGAAACTACAACGGCAATACCCAAACGTCCATTGGGCGGGCTATCAGTTCGGCGAAGACCTCGGCCGGCACTACGCCAGCGCGGATGTGTTTGTCTTCCCCAGTCGTACCGATACGTTCGGCGTCGTCATGCTCGAAGCCAACGCCTGCGGCCTGCCTGTCGCCGCCTACCCCGTCACCGGGCCGATCGACGTCGTCAAGCAAGGTGTCACCGGCTCGCTCAACCACGACCTGCGTCAAGCCTGTATTGATGCGTTGAAAGTCGATCCGCAAGCCTGCCGTGAGTATGCCTTGGAAAACTCGTGGCAGCGATGTGCCGAGGTTGTCTTGGAGGCGGCAAAAGCAAGCGGACCGATCAAGGTCAATAATAACTTCACTCAAAGCCGATCGGATAATCCGGACCTTGAAGAAAGCATCATCAAGGCGTCGTAGTGACATCCCCCGTGCCGATCCAATCCATGAGAAGCATCACCGCGACGATGATGCCGATCGCGATGCGGTAGTAGCCGAAGATCGCCATGCCGTGCTTCTTGAGGTAGCTGACCATCCACGTAACTGCTGCCAGTGCTGAAATCCACGCGGCGACGCTGCCGATGAGCATCGGTCCCCAGCCGTAATGCTTGGCCATCGCCAGCATCATCATGACCTCTTTTTCTTCGCCATTAACCGTAATGTTGGCGGTATCGAGGACCGCCTTGTAGAACGTGGCGGCGCATAATGTGATTACGCCCAGCAGGAAGCTGAACTCCACCGCCGCGGCCAGCGATAATCCCACCAGCATGCCGCCCACGATCGTCACCAGTGACCTGCTCGTGCCGGGCCACATCGCTATGCACTGGATCAATCCCACCGCCAGCGCCATCCGCCAGTTCATCAAGTCCAGGTCGCTGCCGACGTGCTCATCGTGATCGCGTGATTGCTTCCACTTGGCGACCGCCAGGATCGCCACCCCGCCGACCAGCCAGGCGATGACGACCGGCCAGGTGCCGAACAGCTTCTGTTCAATCATGTCATCGAAGATCAGCCCGATGACCGCCGCCGGCAAAAACGCCACGATCAGGTTCAGGCCGATCCGAAAGCCCGCTGGATCCCCCGCCCCAAGCCCGACCTTCCCAGCCCAGCCGACGCAACATTGCCGCACCCGCCGCCAGTACAGACCGAGCACGGCGATAATCGCCCCCGCCTGGATACAGATCGCATAGGCGTTGGCCGCCTCTTTGGCCGCCGCAGACCCCGTCCCCACGCCCAATAGCTCCTGGACCACCAGCAGATGCCCCGTCGAGCTGACCGGCAGATACTCCGTCAGCCCCTCCACAATGCCTAAGATAATCGCTTGCCACCACGTCATTTCGGTCTCTCTTTGCTCAGGTATCAGGCGGGATAAGATAGTAAGTATCGGTCAGGCGTGTGTTAGCAACTGATAATGCGGTCTGCGTATATACCCGACATTTGCCTTTGGGCGTACCGAGTTATATTATCTGTTAATCCGGATATATGGATGGATGGATAAATGAGCAACTTTGCTAAACAATTGGATAAACAGGTGCTGTTCCTCGACGGGGCGATGGGTACCAGCATCCACAAATACGACCTGGACCTGGATAAGGACTACCTGGGCAAGGAAAATTGCACCGAAATCCTTGTCCAGACCCGCCCGGATGTGATCCAGCAGATCCACGAATCGTTCCTGGCGGTCGGTTCTGACGCGGTCGAGACGGACACCTTCGGCGCGAATAAGCTGGTCTTCGCTGAGTTCGATCTCGTGGAGCAGACGCGCGAACTGAACAGGATCGCTGCCGAGGTCGCACGCGCAGCCTGCGATAATCATTCGACCAGCGACAAGCCCCGCTTCGTCGTCGGCTCGATCGGGCCGGGCACGAAACTCGTCTCGCTGGGCAATACCGACTGGGACACGATGTACGCAAGCTACCTCGAACAGGCACGGGGCCTGCTCGATGGCAACATCGATGTCTTCCTCATCGAAACCGCGCAGGACATCCTGCAGGTCAAGTGCACGATCAACGCATGTGTTGAAGCGCTCAAGGAACGCAACAAAACCGTCGCAGATGTGCCGATCATGGTGCAGGTCACCATCGAATCGTTCGGCACGACGCTTGTCGGCACGGATATCGCGGGCGTCGCTGCGGCGCTGCGCGATCTGCCTGTCATCTCGCTTGGGATGAACTGCGCGACCGGCCCCGTCGAGATGGCGGAGCACATTCATTACCTGGCCAAGAACTGGCACGGCAAACTCAGCCTGCTGCCCAATGCCGGCCTGCCCACACTCGTCAACGGCCAGACCGAATACCCGCTGGGCCCAGAACCGTTCGCAAAGAAGGTCGCCGAGTACGTCCAAACCAGCGGCCTGAACATCGTAGGCGGTTGCTGCGGTACCACACCCGAACATATCGCTGAGCTTGTCAAGCGGGTAGGTGATCGTGCACCTGTGTTAATCGAGAAAACGCCTTGGAAACCCGCAGTTTCTTCTCTGATGGGCGCGGTCGAATATAGACAAGATAACTCGATCCTCAACATCGGCGAACGCACCAACGCTTCGGGCTCGCGTAAATTCAAACGCCTGCTCGAAGAAGAAAACTGGGACGAGATCATGAGCCTGGCGCGCGAAATGGTGCGTGAAGGTTCGCACGTGGTCGATGTGAATGTCGACTACGCCGGCCGCGATAACTGCAAGGATATGCAGGAAGTCGTCGGCAGGCTCGTACAGCAGGTCAACGCCCCACTGATGCTCGACTCCACACAGCCGGCGACGATCGAGGCCGGGCTCAAGCGTGCAGGTGGCAAGTGCATCATTAACTCCGCCAACCTCGAAGATGGTGAAGAAAAGTTCGCCGTGATGTGCGAGCTTGCCAGAAAGTACGGAGCGGGGCTTGTACTCGGCACGATCGATGAAGACCCGGAAGAGGCGATGGCCCGCACCGCCGACCGCAAGATCGCGATCGCCGAGCGCATGTTCAAGCTCGCGACCGAAAAGTACGGCCTGGCCGCTTGCGATCTCGTATTCGACCCGCTTGTCCTGCCGATCTCCACCGGCATGGAGAAGGACCGCCGCAGCGCGCTGGAGACGATCGAAGGTACGCGCCGGATCGCTGAGAAGTTCCCGCAATGCCAGATCACGTGTGGTCTGAGTAACGTCAGCTTCGGGCTCAATCCCGCAGCACGTCAGGTGCTTAACAGCGTCTTCCTGCACGAACTGGTCGAAGCCGGGCTGACCAGTGCGATCCTGCACGTATCCAAGATCCTGCCGCGCACGCGCATCGATGATGAACTCTGGCAGGCAGCGTTGAACCTGATCTACGACCGCGTCCCGGCCGAGGCAGTCAAGCTCTCCGACAGCGCGATGAGCAGCGACCCCTTGCAGATATTTATCGACCTGTTCCCAGCCGATGCGAAGCTGCAAAGCGCAAAGGAAGACATCTCCACGCTACCGCTTGAAGAACGCTTGCAGAAGCACATTATTGACGGCGAAAAGAAGGGCCTGCCCGAAACGCTCGACGAAGCGATGCTCAAGTACAAGCCATTGGAGATCGTCAACGACCACCTGCTCGCGGGGATGAAAGTCGTCGGTGAACTGTTCGGCTCGGGTCAGATGCAGTTGCCTTTCGTGCTGCAAAGCGCGGAAGTCATGAAGATGGCGGTATCGCATCTCGAACCACATATGGAGAAGGTGGAAGGCCAGACCAAAGGCTCGATCGTGCTCGCCACCGTCAAGGGCGACGTCCACGACATCGGCAAGAACCTGGTCGACATCATCCTGACCAACAACGGCTACACCGTGCACAACATCGGCATCAAGCAACCGATCAACAATATCGTCAACGCCTGGAAAGAAACCAAGGCCGACGCGATCGGTCTGTCCGGCCTGCTCGTTAAGAGCGTGACGGTGATGGAAGACAACCTGCGCGAGCTGAACGACCTGGGCATCGATGTCCCGATGCTCCTCGGCGGCGCCGCGCTGAGCAAACACTACTGCGACAGCCATCTGCGTGAGGTCTACAACGGCAAGGTCTATCACGGCAAAGACGCCTTCGAAGGCCTGCGCATCATGGACTACCTCAAGAGCGGAAAAGCCGACGAACTCGACGCCGAGATCGAATCCCGACTCACCAAGCGAGCCGACAGCGAAGCCCGCGCTCTCGCCGCCAAGGCGGAGGGCGATTCATCGCCCGGTGCCTCGACAGCAACCCTCACCCGCCCCACACTCGCACCCGCGCCCAACATCCCCACCGCCCCCTTCTTCGGCTCCCGCGTCGTCGAAGAGATCGACCTCGACAAGGTGTATCCCTACATCAACAAGGTCGCCCTCTTCCGCGGGCAATGGCAGCTTAAGAAGGGCCGAAAGACTGATGAGCAATACGCACAACAGCTTGAGGATGAGATCGAACCGCTGTTCAACAAGCTCAAGCAACAGCTAAAGGATGACGGCATCCTCGTGCCAAAGGTGGTCTACGGCTACTTCCCCTGCAACAGCGACGGCGACGATCTGATCGTTTACGACGCGATAGATCACGACCGCGAGATCGAACGCTTCAGCTTCCCACGGCAGGACGGCCGAAAGCATCTGTGCATCAGCGACTTCTTCAAGCCGATCGGCTTAGGAGAAAAGGATGTGCTGGGCCTGTCGTGCGTCACGGTCGGCCAGAAAGCGAGCGAACTCACCGCCAAGCTCTTTGCCGATGACAACTACTCCGATTACTTGTACACCCATGGCCTGAGCGTAGAAACCGCCGAAGCCCTCGCTGAGTTCTGGCACAAACGCATGAGGCAGGAACTCGGTATAGACATCGATGATGCACCCAACATCCGCGACCTGTTCACGCAAAAATACCGCGGCTCACGCTATAGCTTCGGCTACCCCGCCTGCCCGGAAATGTCGGACCAGGAGAAGCTCTTCCGCCTGATCGATCCGTCACGCATCGGCTGCAAACTCACCGAGAACTGGCAGATCGACCCCGAGCAGTCGACCAGCGCGATCATCGTCCACCACCCCGACGCCAAGTACTTCAACGTGTAACGCATCCCGGACCCACGCCCCTCAACAAGCCGCTTGCGGCTCAGTGCTATCTATTTGCTTTTCATGAACCGATAACCTCACCATGCACTAAAGCCCACTCCCTACATCCCCGACAATCCATACAGACCGAGTTTATTTACCGCTTAGATTGCGCCATATGAGTACACTCTCCGCACCACACTCCGAACCCACACTCACCGACCGCCAGCAGCGTGAGACGGCCTACTATGACCAGTACTCGCAGCTTAACGCACCCGAATCGGTCGACTTCGCGCCCGTAGTCAACGATGAACGTCGGCCATGGAGCCCGTACTGGTACGTCTGCGGCCTCGTACGTGATGCTTTCAAAAGCAGGGACCAACGCCTGCTCGACTTCGGCTGCGGGATGGGCGTCGCGGGCGTCACCTTCGCCAAGCTCGGATACAGAATCGAAGGCTTCGATATCTCCTCGGGCAACATCAACGTCGCCAAACGCCTCGCCCAGCAGCACGGCCTGTCCGACCGCTGCAACTTCCGCACGATGCCTGCGGAAAAACTCGACTACCCCGATAACCACTTCGATGTCATCGTCGGCACTGACATCCTGCATCATGTCGAAGTCGGCACGGTCCTGAAAGAAGTCCGTCGTGTGCTCAAGCCGGGCGGCGTCGCGATCTTCAAAGAGCCGATCCGCGTTCCCGCGCTGGATGTGATCCGCGAATCCAGGCTGCTGCGTAAGATCGCCCCGACCGAAACGTCATACGATAAACACGTACACATCACCGACGACGAGCGTAAACTCGACCACCGCGATCTTGCACTACTCAACAGCACGTTCAATGATATAACCACCCAGCGCTTTTCGCTGCTGCTTCGCCTGTACCGAGTGATCCCCGAACGCTGGTTCAACCTCGTCTGGAAGCTGCAACGCATTGACTACGAACTGATGCGCTTCATCACGCCGTTGCGCAAGCTGGGCGACATCTGCGTGTTTACCTGTCGCAAGTAATCGTTATTCCGCTTGCTCAGATCCTTCCTCTTGACCCATCGAAGCGATGAATTCATCCGCCTCCTTGATCGAGGCTTCCATCTCTTCGATCAGGCGGGCGACGTCGGTTTCCAGTTCGCCGGCCGTGCCTTCGATCGAGGCGATCGCTCGGGCGTTGAGGTTGTGCTTCAGGAACAGCACCTGGTCGCGGAACGCTGCCAGCACTGGTTCCATCTTGCTTTCAGCCTTACGCATCGCGGCGATCATCTGGTCGTACTTCTTTCGCGTCTGGCGCAACTGCTTCTCGCTGGCGGCCCGAAGATCGGCATTGCTGTACTGATCGAGTTCTGATGTCCACTCATCGAATAGCGCTTCGGACACGCTCTCTACCGAGTCGATGCGCCCCTTGACCGCGGCGGCCTTGGATTCACTGTCATCCAGCTCGCTCTTGAGCGCTTTATATTTATCCTCAAGCTCGCCGCCCTCGAACTCGAACATCGCGGAGAACTTTTCGAGTGCCGAGGCAAACTGCTCCTTGGCTTCTTCCTGATCGTCGCGTGCTTCCTGCACGCGGTCGACCATGATGTCGCGCTTGTGAACGCCCAGCGCTTCCCACGTGCCGTAGTACACCTTGTTGCAAGACGCCAGCGGCAGACACAAAACCGTCAGCAACAAACTCAATGTTAAAGACTTGAAGATTTGCATACCTTTAGATGTGCATTCCATGGCTTTCATGCCTCCTGTTGCGCTGTAAAGCCCAATCCATGTCGAACCGTGGCCCATATCATAACGTAGACCTATCATTGGAATAACCTCACGCCACGGGCGGTTCGTACTCACCAAGGGCTTGAATTCCCAAAACGATCAGATCATACATAACCAGACCACGGAGACTCAACATGCGTACGTCCCTATTTGCGGCTGCGATCCTCGCCATCATGACCTTTGCCTCGCCCAGCCTCGCCGATACCTGGCAGGTAGATGCCGTACACACCTCGGTCGTCTTTAAAGTCAAGCACCTGGACATCAGCAACTTCTACGGCCGATTCAACGAGATCAACGGCTCGCTCGATACCGGCGACAACGCCTTGTTCGACTTCACCGTCCCCGTCGCCAGCATCGACACCAACAACACCAAGCGCGACGATCACCTGCGCAGCCCCGACTTCTTCAACGCCAAGCAGTTCCCAACCATCAGCTTTAAGGGCAGTTCGATCACGACCAACGACAACGGCATGGAACTGAAGGGTGAACTGACGCTGCACGGCGTTACCAAGCCTCTGACCGTCCAGATGAACAAGATCGGCGAAGGTGAAGACCAGCGAGGCAGCCACCGCATCGGCCTGGAAACCACCTTTACCATCAAGCGCAGCGACTTCGGCATGGACCAGATGGTCGGCCCGGTCGGTGATGAAGTGACCTTGACCATCAGCATCGAGGCCATACGCCAGTGATCGATCCATTATGGCTGCTGCTCGGGTTGTTTTTACCGACTGCGGCCTCTTTTACTTGTATCTGGCTGCTGGCATCTTCCGCAAACACGCCCGCGCTGGCCGGGATCCTCAAACCCCTCAAGATATTGAAGTGTCTTGGGGCGGCGACATTGATCAGTGCGCTGTCGCTTACAGGTTTACCGCCATGGGAGCCGATCCAGGGCCAGCACTGGATCGTCATGGTCGTGCTGCCGACGGCAGTGGTTATCGCATTGATCGGTTCCGTTGAACAGATCCCCACGATCGTCAGGTGGCTACTGCGTCTGATCGTTGCCTGCGGCATCGGCCCACTGCTGACTCGCAGCCTGATCCCATATACGTGGAGTCAACCCACAGCCGTTTACTGGTGGATTGCTTTTGCGCTTGCGATCCTGATCGTCTGGATCGCGATGCATGTCCTGGCACGCAAAGGTTTCAGCAGGCTTGCGGTGTTTGCGCTTGGCCTGTGTTGCGGCTTTGCGGGCGCTATCACGATTATGTCAGGCTATCTTACGGGCGGGCAATTCGCTGCCGGCTTCGCTCTTGTCATCGCAGGCGCTTGGCTGGGTTTATGCCTGAATCCAAGCGACAAGCAAACCTCGCTTATCCTCATCGACTTCATCATCCCACTGAGCTTTGCCTGGCTGATCTACAACTGGCAGTTCGGCTGGACGATGCAGAACGATATGTCACCCTACATCGTCGCGGGCGTGCTGGTGGTAACACCACTTACTGCATGGGTCGTTTACCTGCCGTTTATAAAAAGCAGGTCCAGCAAACTCCGTCTGGCGATCGGCATCATCCTCTGCGGCCTGCTGCTGGCCGGTGCGACAAGCCTCGCCGGGTACGAAGCCTGGCAACGCACACAATCACAGAGTGATTATTACTACGATTATTAGCCACAGATAAACACGGATGAACACAGATGAATACTTAAACTCCAGTATTCTTCTTAATCCGTGTTTATCGGTGTTCATCGGTGGCTATAAATTACGATCTAATATCCGTCCGCCTTACCGCCTCGCCGATCGTCCGCGACGCCGATGTATCGGCCGGGGCCTTCGGTGACCGCGATCGAATGGGCTGAACCCTGTGCCCACTCAAACGGCTGAACCTCGTGGCCCATCGCTTTGAGTTCGTCCCACACCTTTGCCCCATCGAATTCACCTCTCGCTTCGTGGCGTATGACATCGGGGAACCACTGATGATGCAAACGCGGCGCATCGATCGCTTTATCGAGCGGCATATCAAATACGGTCGTGTTCAGGATGACGCAGAGCACGGTGTTGATGATCGTTCGTCCGCCAGGGCTGCCGGTGATCAGCACGACTTTCCTATCGCTCTTGAGAATGACGGGGCACTGCGAGCTGAGCATGCGTTTGCCGGGGCGGATCAGGTTTGCGGCCGTGCCGATGCTGCCTTGATCGTTCGTGCCATCGACAAACCAGTTGAAGTCGCCCATCTCGTTGTTAAGGACGAAGCCCGCGCCCTCGATGACCATGCGTGAGCCCCACGACTGCTCGATCGTGTAGGTGTTCGACACAGCCATCCCGTCCTTATCGATCACGGAAAAGTGCGTGGTGTCCTTGCCCTTGCGGCTGAACTTGATATTCCCGAGCAAGGCTTCGCTGTCCGTTGCCTTTTGCGGATTGAACGTCGTCGCCAAACCCCTGGCATAGTCTTTCGATGTCAGGTAATCGGGGATGTCGGCGAAGTCCGGATCACCCAGGTGTGCAGCGCGTTCACGGTAAGCCCGCCGCATCGCTTCGACGATCTTGTGCAGGTTCTCCGCTGAATAGCCTTGAGCGGGATCGAGTTCTAATTGTTCAAGGATATTCAGTTCGATCAAGAGCGTGATGCCGCCCGAGCTCGGGGGCGGTGCGCCGTAGATGTCGTAACCCTGGAACGTGCCGTGGATCGGCTTGCGGATCACTGCTCTGTATTTGGTGAGGTCTTCCCTGGTGATCAGCCCTTTGTGGCGCTTCATGTCTTTATCGATCAACTCGGCAACCGCGCCCTTGTAGAAGCCATCCGCACCGTGGTCTGCGATCGCCTGCAATGTCTTGGCAAGATCGGGCAGCACCATGCGATCGCCTTCCTGCCAGTTTGTCCCATCCGGCTTGTCGTAGGCTTTTCGCAGGTTTAGCGCCAAGGCTTTATCAACATCATCGAGTTTCTTGATGCCGCTATTCAGTGAATGCGCTTCCCACGAGGTCAACACAAATCCATCACGCGCAAGCTCAACCGCCGGCATCACAACGTCTTTCCAAGGCAGCTTGCCGTACTTTTCGTGTGCTAGATATAGTCCCGCGACCGTCCCCGGCACGCCGACGGCCTTGTAGTTATGCCGATTGCCGTCTTTGACATACATATCTTCCGTCGCCGCAAGCGGCGCGACTTCACGGTAGTCGACGCACACGACATCGCGGCCATCACCCGGATCGATCATCATGAACCCGCCCCCGCCGATGTTCCCCGCCTCGGGCCACGTCACCGCCAGCGCCAGCGACGTCGCCACCGCCGCGTCCACCGCGTTCCCACCCTTCTCAAGTATCACCCGCCCCGCTTCGCTGCCATGCGGCGTCTGCGACACAACCATCCCCTGATCCGCATGGACAGCCACGACTTCGCCAGCCGCCAAGTCGCAATAGATCGACTGGAAGACCATCGCGATCAGAAGACAAAACGTTATTGCCGTTTTCATACAAAGACCCCTGCAAATGGTTGGTTTCATGTGGGCATTATGCCAGATTGATCTTTGCAGTGTTGACCATTCAATATCCGATGATCCGAAGGTCCGCATCATCACACTCAACCCGCTCCGGAGGTTTTCTTATGCATATCCGCCGTCGCATTCACAGAGGATTGTTCTACACCGCCGCCGCTTTGCTGTGTATCGTGATATCCGACCACACCCGGGCGTCCGGCAACGGAACGACGTCCACCTTCTGGCACATCCAGAACACGGGGTTTGAGGCGTACGAAGCCTCTGCCGTGGCTATGCGCGACGGCGGCGCCTGGCCGATGATCTTTGATAATCACGGAAGCGCCTACTCGCTGTTCTCGACGGAGGGGCCCAATCCCGGCTCCAACTGGCACCAGATCGGGGCCGTGTTGTACTACGCCGGCTTCACATTGCAGGTCGCAACCAGCAAGCAAGGGCACGTCGCTGTTCTAGGACTTCCCGATTACAACCCAGCGGGTGTTATCCGGAAACCTGACGGCAGTTGGAGCAACCTCCCAGCCTGGACATCTGATATTGCGTTTGATTCCGAAGGCAACCTACTGACGATCTACAGTTACGAGTCGGCCACGGGATTCAACCTGCCGGAAGGGATTACCAGTATTGGCAGGATGGCAGTCTCACCATACGACGACATCTGGCTGTTGACTGGAAATGTTCAGTTCTATGAATACAACCACCTGCTGAATGAGTGGCACACCCAGACAATCGATGATTTATTCGCGAATGATAACCAATTAATGGACATGGCCTACGACAGTCTGGGTCGTCCATTCCTACTCACGCAAGACCCGAACGACACCACGATCAAGTGCACCTACTACGACATCCGATCAGCATCATGGACCACTGAAACCGTGATGTACAGCCCAAGCGATCACTTTGTTGACAGCCTGATCCTTGCCGCCAACGATTCAGGTGTCACCGGCACCGCGTTCGTCAGCAACAATAATCTCTACTACGCCTACAAAGACAACAACGAAGACTGGGCCACCGACCTCGTCGATACCGGCGTGGACGAAGTTCGTCAGGTCGGCATCACCTACGACTACGAGGGCCTGCCCCTGATCTCATACTCCAAGAATGACACGCTGCACCTCGCTTATGACCCGATCATCACCATCACCCCCGGTCTGCCCGGCGACCTCGACGGCGACGGCTTCGTCGGGCTCAACGACCTGGACATCCTCCTCACGCACTGGAACCAGAACGTCGCCATCGGCTCTGAAGCCGACCCGTCCCTCGATGGCTTCGTCGGGCTGGACGATCTGGACCTCGTCCTCGAAAACTGGAACACCGGCACACCCCCCGCAAATACCGTGATCCCCGAGCCGTCGACACTGGCGTTGCTGGCGCTTGGCGTCCTCGCCGCTGCCCGTCGCCACAAGTTGCGGCATGCCTGATCTACCCGCGGTTTTACATGCTTTTGTGGATGGCTATACTACCTCCTGCCCGATATAAGGGCATCGACCTGACAAGGGGCTATAGCTCAGTTGGGAGAGCGACGCGTTTGCAACGCGTAGGTCGCCGGTTCGAGCCCGGCTAGCTCCATTTTCCCTCTCATAATCCACAGTACTGCCCCCGGTTAGGCCGGGGCGGCGGTCGACTACTTACGCTTATTCGCTATCTCGTCTTCCGCGTCAGCAGCAGGTAGTCCAGGCCGAAGCCGTGGCGGGGGCTGGTAGATTCGCTGTTCATACCGACGATCTCGACGACCATCGTGTTGGGCCCCTGCTTCAGATCGAACGTGCCTAGCTCGTGGGATGTATTTATGACACGTGTTGCGTACAGGTCGATCGGGTCGATTGTCTTGCCGTTGATGCTGATCTTGATGATGCCGTAATCATTGGCGGTGGTTAACCGGGCCAAGACGTCGTATCGACCCGCCTGTTCGACATCGAATGTTACTTCCAGCTTGTCGCTGACATTCGCATCCATCCACCAGAGCTGTTCATCGCCACTCCAGTTGAAGCGCATCCCGCTCTGCGTGTTTGCCCGACCTGCGTTGGCTTGAACAACCTGCATCGACTCGCCTTCAATCGCGCCGGGCACCTTCAAGGGTTTGACAATCTGCTCACGATGCAGCGTGACCGTCCTTCCCGCGTTTTCGATTTCCGGTTTGATATTCGATGTAGCACCTGGCTTTGCATACCAGATCGTGGTCGGCGAATAATCCACCTTCGTCACGCCCCAGTGCCACAGCTCCATGTCGAACTTGATCGACTTGGTAAACGGGATCGCGTCGAGCGCCCGGTACCGGCTGTTCACGGAATACCCCGGCTGCATGTTCCCCCCACCCTCCGGCTGAGCATGGAACGGCGAGCTGAACGCTTCCGATCGACACCACGCATAGCCGTAGTAATCCTCCGTCCCCGTGCCGACATGCGAGGGAAACGTCTCGCCATCCACATAGATCTTCTCATCACCCTCGCCCCACCAACTGTCCGTGCCGTTGAAAATCACCAGCGAATCCCCGACATACACGCCCTTGCCCTGCACTGTAACAAAGTTCATGTCCTGCACGCCGGGTGCGTCATCCATGCTCTTGGATTCACCCGTATCAACTTCAGGATACAGCCGCCACGCCGCGTGGAAGTGCATCGAGTTGTCATCCCAGTCCCAAGGCTTGGTGCGTATCTCGTACCAGACCGCAACCTCCTCTGGACTACGGAGTTCACCCATCAAGCTCGTGAAACTGATATCACACCGTTCTTTGAACGGCATCACCCACAGGCTTGTCATAGTCCCGCCCGCATCGACTTTCGTATACCAAGTCTTCACTTCCCTCATCTGGTAACCGATCCCGAAAAAGTCGCCTATCGGGCATACGACAGCAGGTTCACCATCAAACGATATCTCGACAAGCGTTGAGCGCAGCGCCTGCTCCATGTTCTTTGCTGTCAGATGAAACTTGATCTGATGGATCGCCGCAGGCCCCGTAAATGACAAGGATTGCTGGGCGCCTCCCCGTATCTCACGATGCCCCGCCTTCACTTCGATCTCGGGTACCTGCTCTCGATACTCAGGCGTCTTCAACATGAACTGCAATTTATCGATCGCTTCTTTATGCGCTTCCAACTGCGCCATCGAAAACGACTTTACCTCCGACCCCTCTTCATACGTGCGGTAGTTGATCTGGTAGTACAGCGCCTCGCCCGTCCTCCCGCCGACATCCACAGGCACATCCGTCGAATAGGTGATCTTGCAGTGTTTGGCGTAGGGGATCGGCAGGTACAGGTTGTGCCCACGTTTGCCGTATTCGGTCTCCGCTGCGACGCCTTCCGCCAGCGGCGGACCGACCAGTGCGCCGCCATCGATTACTTCCGAGATCGGCCCCTCGATCGCTGGTGTATCGCTGCCGTCCAGGTAGAAGCGGATCGTCCCGTTGGAAAATGGCTGCCCCCTCGGCCCGTGCCACGTCGCCCAGATACGCACCACCGCGCCGGGTCCCTCGGCATCCATCATCACGTATTCTTTGCGCCCATCCACCTCCTCGATCCGCACGAACTGGCTGCGGTCCCAGTTGGCGAACCAGCCCGGCTGATCCGGCGACACCGTCTGCCGATCGTAACTGCTGAACTGCTTGCACGTATACGCAGGCTCAGGCCAGCGAGCGATCGAGTCGCGGTCCACCATCTCCATAAGCAGGCTGTTGAATGTGATCGGCTCCGATGCTTGAGCCAGGCACGTGACGCATACAAGAAGCAGAAAACCGATGATCCCAGAACACTTCATCTTGCCTCCCTTGCATATATTTCCCAGATTGAAACAATTTTGAACTCTAACATCTTTTAAACGCGGCATCAAACACCGCGCGTTTTTATCCGGACGCGGTGTTTCTTGCTTTGTGATATAATGCACGTACATGGAGACAACGGGGTCTGGCTTGTGCCCGTATAACCAACAGCATGGATGCGTGTGACGTCCGACCCAGTTCTGGGCCAGGCATCGCTTTTCGGTCAGGGGCAGTTCGACGGAAAAGGAGAAAGCCATGGCGGACCGTCCCGAAGATTTGCACCACGAAGTACAGGATTCAGAAGTGCCCATGGATGAGGCTACCAACTCCCCCGCATCAACCTCGACACCTACCCCTACACGCCGACCCTCTCGGCTGAAGCCCGGCAAACTACCGCCGTGGAAAGTCGTCCTGCTCAACGATCACATCAACACCATGGAAGATGTGGTCAACACCATCCGTAAACTCACCCCCTTGAGCGAACAGGCCGCCGTCCGCCGCATGCTCGAAGCCCACACCCGCGGCCGCGCCCTGCTCATGATCACCCACCGCGAACGCGCCGAACTCTACAAAGACCAGTTCGCCAGCCGTAAACTTAAGGTGAGTATCGGGCCTGCCTGATTCAAACGCAGAAAACCAAACCACATATAGCCCGACCATCCTGGTCGGGTTTACTTACCCGGTCTGGTTGCCTCGTTTCGTCCCTGCGAAACGAAGCCAGATTATGAATTCGGATATCCTAACCGCCCCGGCAATCATGACTACGCCGACCAGTAGTTTGAAGCCGGAGGTAATTCCATAATCAACCAGCAATCCGACATCCGGCGTGCGAGCAAAAGATATTACCAGCCAAATTAATTCTTGTACCCCAAAAATCGTGTAGACAAGGCCAATCACGCTGCACGCGATGATCATCGCATGTTTGGGAGCCATCGGGCCGCTAAGTGAGATACGGCCATCGTTACGGATAGCACGTTTAGAAAGCCATGAAGCGATCCACCAGATCAATACCGGTATACCCGCGGCGATAGATGTAAATAAGAGGATCACGAAAATATCTTGGAAGATATGGCTTGATGAGATGTGAGCTACTTCCGCAAGCCGGTACATGGCCCTTAGGAAGTACCAAATCGCTGTAACACGAAAGGCTAGTACAGCCAACTCTCTTTTTGACATTGCCGGATGAGCGGCAACAGACTTCCTGACGTTAAAACCGCATTCAGGACATTGCCCCGATTGTGACAAGCCGCGTAGGTTATAGTCACAATTCAGGCATAAGATATCCTCGGTAACGGTGTCAGTGCTATTCTGATCACCCGCTTCTACTTCAATATCTTCAGGCAATGGATCCTCCGATCTAAACATGCATATATTACTGCCCCGAAATCGTCAGCTTTGTCACTTTTTCGACATCCCCGGACGCGATCTTGTCGACACCGCTGCCCAGTTCGCCGATCGGGTCGGGCGGGATGATGTCGACGACCTTTTCGCCTAGTTTGGCTTCACCTTTCTTAACCCGATCCTGGAACTTTCGGCATTCATCAAGCAGCGCCGTCAGAATCTCTTCCTCCGACACGTTCGCGACCTTTTCGCCTTGCACGTAGATGATCCCCCGCCGATCCCCTGCAAATATCGCAACGTCCGCGCCTTCGGCTTCACCGGGCCCATTAACAATACAACCCATCACCGCCACCTTGATCGGTAGCTCGATGTGCTCTGCTAACGCGCTACGCACTTCCTGCACGAGCGTAAACAAATCCACCTGAATCCGTCCGCACGTCGGGCAGGCGATCAGGTCCACGCCCTTTCGTTCTCGCAACTCCAGGCAGTACAAAAGCTCCAGCGCATCCTCGACTTCATACACCGGGTCGCTCGCATAGCTGATGCGGATCGTGTCGCCGACACCGCTTGCCAGTAGATGACTCAACGGCGCGATCGAGCGGATCGCCCCCGTCTCGCGCGGCCCGGCATGCGTCACCCCGAGATGAAGCGGATGATCGAACCGCTTGCTGATTTCGGTATACGCCGAGATACACAGCGTCGGGTCCGGACTCTTGGCGCTGATGGCGATGTCGTAGAAGTCGCGCTCGTAAAAGATATCCAGGTACTCTTCGAGCTTGGCGATCATGATGGCCAGGAATCGCCCGTGCCGATCGTCGGCAAAGACCTCGCCCAATTCCCTCATCCGCTTCTGCTTGTCCTTACGCTCGATGATCGAGCCTTCATTCACACCCACACGGATCGGCAGTTTGCGTTCCTTGCAGGCGTCGATGACCTTCTCAACATGGGCGCGATCGGAGATGTTGCCGGGGTTCAGCCGGATCTTGTGAACCCCCGCCTCCACAGCCTCGAGCGCCCGCTGGAAGTGAAAATGCACATCCGCGACGATCGGCACACGCACCTGTGGCAAAATGTGCTGCAGGGCCTCTGTGTCTTTCCGCTCCGGAACCGCGACCCGCACGATATCCGCCCCCGCCACCGCGAGCCGGTTGATCTCCGCGACGCAGGCGTCGACGTCGTGCGTGTACCCGGCCGTCATCGTCTGCACGGAAACCGGCGCATCCCCGCCGATCCGCACAAAACCGTGGTCATCATCACCAAGCGTAATCTGTCGTGTAGGCCGCCGTGAATTCATCAAGGCATTATAGCTGCGCGGGGAAGGCGTGGTGTGGGGTGTGGGGTGTGGGGTGTGGGAATGGTATTTATGATTTGGGATTGATGATTTATGATTTGTGCGAATGGCTAATCGCTAAAGGCTAATGGCTTTGTCTCCCCCCAACGCCGGTCCTGAGCGCAGCGAAGGCCCGGGTGGGTTGGATGTTCAATGTTCGATGTGGAATGTCCAATCGATCAAACCAGCCCGCGCCGAGCACAGCCGCATTTCCGTGCTAATGGCTAATAGCTAATGGCTAACCGCTCTCTCACGCCGCATACCCCATTCGGTCCAGGTACGGTCCGAAACAGTCGCGTGCCAGCCCCTGTTGCGAGGCGTTCATCTCCACATTGAATCGGCCGGCACAGGCCTTATTGATCAGCAGGTTGTCGCGCTGCTTGAAGTCCAGCGATGATTTATCAAATTGCTTCGCTGTCTGCTCGATCACTTCCCGAGGCATCGGCAGGTTAAAACCTTCGAACAGGTTCGCGAGGGTCTGAGCCGGGTCTGCGATGAGTTGTTCGTACCGCAAGTGCACCACGTTCGGACACGATGTCCACTGCTCCCACTGGGGCAATAGTTCATCCTGGGTGTAACGGATCGCATCTTCGATTGTCAGTAGTTGGCCGAGGTGATGCGTCGTGCCGCGTGAGCGAGACCGTTGGCCGTGGTCGAACGCCGACAGCGCGACGTCCCGTGGATCGCGATACAGATAGCTTGCCTTGACGATGCCCGCCCGCAACAAGGTGCGCATCGTCCGCGAGGGTGGCAGGTGTGTACGGACCCAGACGGTGTGTCCCAGAGCGTGCGGCAGAAGTAACTTCGCCATCACGCTCGGCCCGGGGTAGCTGATTTCGCCCGCCCGTTCCGAGACGATCCGCGACAGGCCGAACCGTTTGCGCAACTGGTACATGTCGTCATAACCCGCCGCGACCAGCGCCGCGTTGGCCATGTTGTACATCCACGTTGCACCGGACTTGGGAAGCGAACCACTGACGATAAACATGCCGATAATCTCCACACCCGCATCGGCCGCCACACGCGGTAAACCGAATCAGGAGCATCTTCATCAAAGCATCGGCAAGTGAAAAATCGCGGCATCAATAAAGACATGTGAGCAAGCGCATGCACCGATAATCGCCGCGTTCAACGGCTGCTAATTGAATAATGATGTCGAATGCCCCCTCCCCAACGCCGGCCCTGAGCGCAGCGAAGGTCCGGGTGGGTCTTGGATGTTCAATGTTCGATGTGGAATGTTCAATCGATCAAACCACTGCCGTGCTAACAGCTAACCGCTAATGGCTAATGGCTAACGGCATATTCAAAACCTGAAGTAAACCGAGACCCCCCAGTTTGAGCCGCAGCGGCCGCCTCGGCCGTAATAACCGCCGACACCATAGCGTGGATATGGATCGCAGTGTCGCCAGCGGTCGTAGTGACCGTGTGGGCGATGGTGATAGCGGGAATAGTGATAACGCGGCGGCGGCGGGCAATACACGTTGCGTGGCCGGTAAACCGGGTACGAACGATAGACTACGACGGTCTCGCTGCTGTAGCTGCTCGCCGGTGTGTAACTGCCGGCAGACGGGTAGCTGCTATAGCTGCCGTAATGCGACGGCTGCAAACCGCTGGCCTGCGACGGCGTGCTCTGTTGCATGTAGCTGTCCTGCACAACGCCCGGATCGTTGTCCGCCACCGTGTCCCCGAGCAGCAACGTGCCGTCATTCGGCGAAACCTCTTGAATAACCGTCACCGCCTCGCTGTCCTGGTAAGACGCGTTGTGATAGACCTGCGGCTGGGAAACGTTCACATAACTGCCGACGTAGACCGTGCGCGTACGCTGCGGTGCAACGACCCGCATGTGATCGACACGTGGCTGGACGTAGCGCGTCCGCGAACTGACGGCCTGCGTACGTGCAGCGACATACTCCCGGGCCTGCGCTTCATACAACTCGGCCCGGCTGGTGTAACGATAATCCTGCGCTGATGCCGACTGCACCATCGCTGCCGTGGCCAATACCGCGATCAGACCGAAACCAAAAAGCTGTTTTCGCATCGTGAACCTCCTTACAGGAGCCAGATACATTGTTGCCCATCAGCTTCGGCCGTTCAAGGGAAAACCGGCCTGAAGCGATCAAAAAACGGGCAACTCCCCTGCCTTGGACGCCCGGAGCCCGGCCGGGTTCCGGCTATTCGCGGATTTTTCGGATCAGGTAGCCATACCCCGTTTCCTGCTGCTGAGGCCCTCCGGGATAAGTCAGGATACATTCGACGCCGCCCCCCTCGCAGGCCTCCAGAAAGGCTTTACCGTGCAAAGGATGGTGGATCAGGGCGGACCCGCTGGTCTTCTCATCCAGCTCCATCCCGTAGCTGTAATCCAGCCGGATCGGTGGATCGTCGGCCGACAGGAAGGTGATCGGTGACGCCGCCTCAAACTTCGCGATCAGCTCAGGCCCGACCTCCGCATCGTCAGGCTCCCGGTAAAGCTCATGCATCGAACGGCTGTCTATCACCTTACCTAACCCGATCTTCCGCCAGAACCGCGGGTCGTACGACACCTGTGCGTTCTTGGCATACACACATAACACACGCGAGGACTGCCGCGCGACAGGGTCTTCCGATTCCGCGTCGGCCAGGTCATCGTGCAGCGCGATCCACAGCGAGATCCCCGCACCGGCTGAACTGCCAAGCACCGCGACACGCTGCGGGTCCAGATGATACTTCGCCGCATCATGCCGAAGTTGCTGCACGACCCGCGCCCCGTCGTACATCGCGGCTGGCAACGCGTCAGCCGAGATCAACCGGTAATTCGCAGCCGCAACGCTGATGCCCTTGTCATGCATGCGTTTGATCAGGTTCTCGGAGACCTTGGATTTATCGCCGTCCCTGAATCCGCCGCCATGAAAGTAAATCACCACCGGGCTTAACTGCTCCGCACTGGCATTTGGCGAGGGATACAGATCCACATGCTGCCGCTCATGCTCGCCGTAAGCGATCTCGATCGGTTTGATATCCTGGCCAAACGTGTTAATCGCAAGAATCAGAACAAAACTGACTGCCAATGCGTTAGCCGTGAGATTGATGTGTCGCTTCATGGTAAGTGAGTATACTTGAGGCCCGATGTTCAGAACCAGTACAAATTAAGACAGGCAGGATGTGAAAATGTCAGGGAATAATTCGCCGCTCTACCCGCTTTTATTTGAGCCGATCTACAAGGAAAAAGTCTGGGGCGGCCGAACGCTGGAAAAATTCGGTCGGCACCTGCCCGGCAACTCAGGCACACTCATCGGTGAATCCTGGGAACTGGCCGACCTCGCGCAGACCTCCGTCTCGGGCGGCGGCGGCGGCGAAGAACGTTCCACCATCGCCAACGGCCCGCTGGCCGGCAAGACATTGTCCGAGGTCATCAAAGCCTACGGCTGCGCCGTCTCAGGCGACGTACCACTCACCGACACCGGCGGCTTCCCCATCCTCCTCAAGTTCCTCGATGCGGGCCAACACCTCTCTGTCCAGGTCCACCCCAGCCCGGACTACGCAGCGACGCACGATGATGCGTTTTTAAAAAGTGAAGCCTGGTACATCCTCGACCGAAAGCCCGGGGCCGTGATCTTCAAAGGCGTGAAGGAAGGCACAACCCCCGAACAGTTCCGCAAAGCGATCGAAGACAACACGGTCGAAGACCTGCTCATCGCCGTGCCCGTTAATCCTGGCGATTGCCACTACCTGCCCAGCGGGACGTGCCACGCGCTCGGCGCCGGCGTCATGGTTGCCGAAGTGCAAACGCCCAGCGACACGACCTTCCGCGTCTACGACTGGGGCCGGACCGGCCGTGAACTGCACATCGATCAAGCCATGGAATGCATCGAGTTCGGCCCGCCGGATGTCAGCAAATACGAACTGAACACCTGGTACGACGGCCAATTCGGCAAAGTCACACGCCTCGTCACCTGCGAGTACTTCAACATCGACCGCTACCATCTCGAAGACACCGGCGAACACAAGCTGACCTTCGACCAGCCCGTGTTATGGATGGTCCTCGAAGGCGGCGGCACGTTCAGTTGCAATGGCGCACCCGACGTCACCTTCAAGCACGGCCAAACCCTGTTCCTGCCCCCCGGCATGAAAGACACCGTCCTGAAAAACTACGCCGGCTCCATCTGGCTGGAAGTCACCTTCCCCAGCGCAGCACCAAATCAGATGGCGTAATAATTAATAGGAATTTACTCCGGTCCCCTCTCCCCTCGGGAGAGGGTTAGGGTGAGGGCCGGATTCATTACGTACTAAACGACATGAATTGTGTCTGTAATCACCACGCCGCGCCGAGACTCACCGAATCCACCAACGCCTCACGGCTGAACGCCGTCACGCCGACGTATTCATCAGCAGCGCCATAGTAGACCAGCACGTGATCGTTCATATCGACAATCCCCGTCGGGAAGACGACGTTATCGACGTATCCGCTTTTCTCAAACGGTTCTTCGGCTGACATCACCGCCGCATGCGACTGGCCCAGCACCCGCGTCGGGTTGTCCAGATCAAGCAGCAACGTGTAGCCAGAATACGCACCGACCGCGTCTTCCTGCTTTGCCTTTTCACTACGGTGATAGATCGACAGCCAGCCCTCGCGCGTGCGGATCGGTGGCGTCCCCCCGCCGATGCGGTCCTGCATGGTCCCCGTATCCGCGCCCAGCAATCGTGAGTGCGTCCCCCAGTGGATCAGGTCCGGGCTCCTCGCCAACCAGATCTCCGGCGGGCTGAACTTTGCCGAACCCTGCGGCCTATGCAGCGCGATGTAGTCGCCCATGATCTTCTCAGGGAACAACACCACATCTTTATTGTCCGGGCAGAAGATCTCACCGTGTCTGCGGAACGACTGGAAGTCCACCGTCGACATCATCGACGTGCAAATCCCCCAGGGCGAAACCGCAACATGCGTGATGTAATACGTGCTGCCGATCAACGTGATACGCGGGTCCTCAATGCCGTAGATTTCGTAAGGCCCCTGCGGCCAGACGATCGGGCCGTTGAATCCATCCGTCATTCGCCCGTCCGCGCTATACACCACTTTCAGATACGAGATGAACCGAAGCCGAAGCTCGCCCGTCTGCTTATGCGTGACCAGCCTCGGATCGTCCGTGTTGTAATCACTTTCATCCAGCCAGTCGATCACCATCCCGTAGCTGGGTTCGACGCGCGGCGAAGCGATGTACCCTTCGCGCTTCTCGACCGGTTCCTCCACCACGCGCACGAGCAACACCGTCCCGTCGCCGAACGGCGCAGCACCCGGATTTAACACGCCGACCACACGCATCGTCTCATCCGACGGCGTGATATCTTCCGGCCGGATCATGCACTGTGTAAATAGCCTCTCGATCATTCCTATACCCCTGATCTTGCCCTGTCGACATACAGACCCCAACCCCCGGATTTGACGCTATTACATTTATCGGTTGTTTACAGGACCGCCTGCGGAAAAACACACTATTCAGGCAAAACACGCCTTAAAAATCGCAGCCAGTTCCCATGAAAGAATCCGGCAATATCCGCCTCCGAATATCCGCGTTGCTCCATGATAGGACCGAGTTTATGAAGGTCCTCGCAGCTATCCAGACCCACCGGACACCGCTCAGAGCCGAACCCCCCGTCCAGGTCGCTGCCGATACAAACGTGCTTCGACGAGCCCGCCAACTGGCAGATGTGATCGATGTGGTTAGCCATGTCTTCCATTGTCACGGTCAATGGATCGCACCGACATGCCTCGCCCGTGAACCCGCCCTTGATCATCGCAAAGTGTGCCGACAAACCCAGCACGCCGTCGCGCTCGATCAGGAACTTGATCTGATCATCCGCAAACTGCCTCGGATCGTCCGCCAACACTCGGCAATTCGTATGACTCGAATACACCGGCCCATCGTAAACCTTCGCCGCATCCCAGAAACTGATATCCGATAGATGCGTCATGTCCAGCGGCATGCCGATCTTCGACATCTCTTTCAGTAACGCATACCCCTTCTCCGTCACGGGCCCGTCCTGCTCGTGGCTCTCCGGCTGATCGATCGCCGGCGTGCCGCACGCATAATGACTATGACCGTAATGCGCCAAAAAAACCGACCGCAAACCTAATTCGTACCACTCATGCAAACGCTGCGGCTCCGTGATCGGGTCCGCGCCCTCCATCGTCAGGATCAAACCGACAGGCACATCTTTCTCGCCCACTTCCCAACGCGCCCAGAACGCATCCAGCGTCTTGCGATCTTCAATGATGACGACATCCCCCCGCCGTTCCAGTTCACGGTAATACGCCAACTGCCCCATCGCCGAGGCATACGCCATGTCCTGCGTAGGCCAGTCCCAGTCAACCCCCTGGCACGATCTTTCACGCGGTATCCAAGGCTTCGCCCTCGCCAACACCGTCGTCAAACATAAAGGTATCCGACACCTTTTCATCTCAGCAAACGAAGTGGTGCACGTGCCCAGTTGATCCTTCGGCACGAGCTTCTCGCGTACACGGATCGCGCCGATCGGCAGCATCTGGTCACGCTCATCCCCCAGCGCATTCGCCGCCGCATCAAGATGCCCATCAATAATTAAATACTTCATCCCCCCATCATACAATCACAAATAGGCGAGGTCGCTTCAGCGACCGGGTCTTCTCGGGTCCCCCCGGGTCTTCCCCAAGTCTTCTCCCCCAACTTAATCCCCCCCGGCGTGGTCGCTTCAGCGAACCACGCTTTCCCCCACCACCTCCCCAAACAACGTCAAAGGCGCAGCCCTCTGTATCTTCACTTCCACGATCTGCCCGATCAGCGACGCATCCCCATCAAACACCACGATAATGTCCCCGCCCGTCCGCCCGACCAGTTGCGTCACTTCCGTCGGCTTCTCCCAGCCAAGCTCAACGCCCCCCGCGCCGACCGCCTTCTTCTCCCGCGCACTGACCGACTCGACAAACAGCTTTACGGTCTGACCGACGTACTTCTCATGCACCGCCGAACTCACCTCGCTCTGTACCGCGAGCAGTTCGTTGTTCCGCCGTTTCTTTTCCTTATCCGGAACATCATCAGGCAACCGGTCATACGCAGCCGTCCCGGGCCTCGGAGAATACTTGAAGATAAACGAATTCTTGAACCCACCCCTGCGCAACAAATCCATCGTCGCCTGATGATCCTCTTGCGTCTCCGTCGGGAATCCGCAGATGATGTCCGTCGCAAGCTCCGCGTCAGGCAAGTACTCACGCACGCGCCCCACCAGGTCCATGTACTGCTCGACCGTGTACCCCCGGTTCATCATCTTCAGCATCCGGTCCGAACCCGACTGTACAGGCAGATGCAGATACCGGCATATCCTCGGCTCATCCTTCATCACCTGCAGAATGTCATTGCCAAAATCACGCGGAAAACTCGTCACAAACCGCAATCGCAACAGCCCCGGCACCTCGTCACAGATGCGCTTAAGCAGATTCGCAAAACTCGTCACCCCATCGCCAAACGTCGGGCTCGGCCCACCCGTCCCGCGGTTAGGCCCGATCACCGACCCGATCTGCGGCTGCAAATGCCCGTGCAACTCCACCGCCGCGTTCGCATCGTAGTGATAGTGATTCACCGTCTGCCCGAGCAGCGTGATCTCTTTCACACCCGAATCAACCAGCCGTTTACACTCATCAACAATATGGTCCGGCGGCCGATGCACCTCCGCGCCGCGCGTCCTCGGCACGACACAATACGTGCAGAACTTGTTGCACCCGCGCGTGATCCGCACATACGCAGACCCTTCATGATCGTCAGGCGAGAAACTGCGCGCAAGGTCCAGCATCTCAAGCTTGTCTTCCGCCGCCGCCAGCGTGGAGCTGCGCCGATGCGTATCGCCTTGTAAAGCAACCTGCGCCGCACGCAATCCACCGCGGTTTTCCAGCGATGTCTTCACCGCGTTGTCGATCAGCATCGGCAGCTTATCCAGTTCGCCCGGCCCACAGATCAGATCGACCTGCGGATACTTGCGGATCGTGTCCTTCCCATCCCGCTCAGCCATGCACCCGATCACCCCCAGCAACACGTCAGGCCTCTGCTGCTTATGTACCCCAACCTCACCCACCCGGCTCCAAACCTTCTGCTCCGCCCGCTCACGCACCGAGCACGTGTTGTACAACACCACATCCGCACGCTTCCAGTCATCGATGAACTTGTAACCAAGCCCGCGCAACTGCCCCACCACGAGCTGACTATCCAGCACATTCATCTGACACCCAAACGTCTCCAGAAAGACGGTCAGGCCATCACCATTATTTGTCAATGTCGTTTCACTCATAAGGGCAAAATCATACCTGAACAGAAATCAGCCACAAAAAGGCACAAAATACACAAAATTACCTGCATCCAAGCCACTTGCGGCTTAGCGCTCTTGTCTTTCCAACATCTCCACCAACCCCACCCAATAACACCCCAATCCCCCAACCACCCAAACCCAGCCCCTTTTGTGTCTTCTGTGCCTTTTCGTGGCAAAAGCCCTTAGCTAATGGCTAACGGCTAATGGCTCATCCCACCCGATCCACCAGCATCACCACCAGCACCACCGGCAGATATACCAGCGACGCGAAAAACAGCGACCGCGCCCTTGCACGGTTCGGTTCGGCCGCAAGCCACAGCGAGAAACTCAGCATCAACAGCCCGCAAGCAAACGCGGTAACGAAGTAGATCAAACCACTGACACCAAACAGCGTCGGAGTCAGACCAAGCGGCAACAGCAATAACGACCCGATGAGCATCTGCCTGAACGTGTACGCCCCGCTCGGGTCGATGACCGGCAGCATCGGGAAGCCCGCTCGCTTGAAGTCTTCCTTGTACAGCCAGTAGATCGCCAGCGTGTGCGGGATCTGCCAGACGAACATGATTGCGAAGATCAACACGATCTCGATCCCGATCGTCCCGCTCGCCGCCGCATACCCAAGCACAGGCGGTAGCGCACCGGGCCCGGCCCCGACGATCGTCGCCAGGTGCGTCGTGCGTTTCATCGGCGTGTACAGCACCGCGTAACTGACAATCGTCGCAAGCGAAACCACCGCCGCCAGCCACGTCGTCAAAAAGCCCAGCGTCAGTACGCCGGCCGCACACATGAAAATTCCATATGTCAAAGCAGCCGGTACGGAGATGCGCCCCGTCGGCATCGGCCGATCTTTCGTCCGGTCCATCAACGCGTCCGTGTCACGCTCGTATACCTGGTTAAACACCCCCGCTCCGATGCACGACATCGCAGACCCGATCAGTGCCGCTGCCAGCGTGAGCCAGTGCCAATCTGCTCCGGAAGCGGTCCTGGCCGCCCCGAAGTGAAACCCCACCCACACCGTGACCATGACCATCATCGTGATCCGCAGCTTGGATAACGTGATGAAGCTGCTGATAAGCGACGGCGTTTTAGCCGGTTCGCCAGGTGTTTGCACCGCTTCGCACCCGGGCGCAGCAACAGGGGTTTCGGGCATGGTTTGCGTCTGATTCACTTGATTTTCGCCGCTGGCACATTCCGGGGAGTGTATCTGCGCGCCCAGTGTAGCCGCAACAGTATCAACGTCGCCAGTCCGAGCAATCCTGCGCCAACCGCCTGGTGAGAACTTGCCACGTGCGGGCTCTCCTTCGACCAGATCACGCTCAGCCCCAGCAGTACCTGAAGCACGAACAAGATCGACGTCACCAGCACCGGCACCCGCAGGCCCGGCACCGTCTTGTACGTCTTGATCAGCAGGTGGATCAACCCCATCCCCACGATCGGCAGCACGATCATCCCAAAGAAACGGTGCAGGTACTGGTTATGCACCAGCCCCACACTCGGCGGCGTCGCGGGCACGCGCCTGGTGTGCTCGAGTACGTCCGGCGTCGTATCCGACTTCGCCGCGTCCATCGTGAGCGCTGGTTCTTTTTCGTAGACCATAAACTTGTCGCCGCCCAGCTCGTAGAACTTCTTGTCGATCACATCCTGCTTCACCGGCGGCACAAAACCGCCATACACAGCCGGGGCATCGGGGATCGCTGAAGCCGAGTTCGTGTGTCGGATGACCGCACCGACCGAAAGCTGCACGATCAGGAGGATAAAGAACGTCCAGGCCAACACGTAGATGCCCATACTGATCGGCTTCTTCTTACCATGATAATCCGCCAGCGCCGCCTTGATCCGGCCGGGCCATTTGCCCAACGAACCGGCAAGCACGACGACCAATGCGAACAATAGCTGACCTTGAATGCCGTGGATCACCGCAAGCGGGACCGACTTGTCGACAACGCGCAGCCCGCCCATGATGCCTTGATAGATGTATGCCGCAAGCACCAGCCAGGCGAGGATGGAGACCCTGCTCCACACGCCATACGCACGGATCGTCAGGATGACCGTCGCGATGCAGATCAGCCCCGCGACCTGCCCGGTCAGCCGATGGTTGTGTTCGAGCATGACCGCCAGGTCCGACCAGATCCTGGCAGGCAGGAAGATCCAGTTCCCGAAGCTGCCCGGCCAGTCCGGCACCGCCAGCCCCGCGTTGTAACTGGTCACCAGCCCACCCGTGCCGATCAACAGGAACGTCGCCACCGTCAGCAGAATCCCCAGACGTCGAGCCCATGGATGCGGATCGATCGGGTCGCTGTTAACAACGGCAGATTGGGTCATCGAGGTCATGTCATAAAGCCCTGAGAATGGATAAGGAACGGATTATAGACCGATCCCACCCGATTTTCCCATCTCCAGCCGCTTGCGGCTTAGCGATCCAGTATCTCCCGAATTACAGCTCCCTCACCAACTCAAACACCTGCCCACACCCCGGCCCATTTTTCATTTGCTATCCCACCACTAGACGATATACTCTTTAGCACGATGAACGCAGCAGCCGCCATTATTATTGAGATTATTAAAACCTCACCACGGTAGGGCTGCTGTAACTGAAACCTTCAAGACACCAGACCCTGCCACCGGCGGGGTTTTTTGCTTTAGAAAGACTTTGAACCGCGAAGACGCGAAGCAAGCGAAGAAAGAAAAGAAGTACAAGTAGCGAGCAATAAACGATGACGTAACAGATGCCATGAACCTCCTCCCTTCTCCCCTCGGGAGAAAGCAAGGATGAGGGCCGGATGGATTGGATAATCAATTGAAATGGAAACAATAGGAAGAAGCTGGTTCCAGTAGCCCTCACCCCGGCCCTCTCCCAAGGGGAGAGGGAGTAAAACTAAGGCCTTCTCAACAGACAATGAATCAACAAGGCAAAACACAACAACCCCAAAACAACTTCGCGCTCTTCGCGCCTTCGCGGTAAACCCCGCTTCCCGGAATCGAGCATATAATGAACGCCCCACAAGCCACCAAACGACGCGTCGAAATATACGACACCACCCTGCGCGACGGCACGCAGGGCGAAGGTGTGAACCTCAGCCTCGTCGACAAGCTCAAGATCACGCAACTGCTCGATAAGATCGGCGTCGACTTTGTCGAGGGTGGATACCCGCTGTCGAATCCGAAGGATGTGGCTTACTTCGAGCAGGTGCAGCAACTTGACCTGAAGCACACCAAGGTCTGCGCCTTTGGCATGACCCGCCGCAAGAACATCGATCCGGCCGACGATGATGGCATGAAGGCGCTGGTCAATAGCGGCGCCCCGGTCATCACGATCGTCGGCAAAACATGGGATTTACACGTCGATGAAGTATTGCGCGTCAGCCGGGAAGAGAACCTCGCGATGATCCGCGAATCGCTTGCGTTTTGTAAGACCGGCGAGAAGTGTGAGCAGGTGTTCTATGATGCCGAACACTTTTTCGACGGCTACCGCGCTAACAAGGAATACGCACTCGAAACACTCAAAGCCGCGCTCGAAGGCGGCGCGACACGCTTAGTCCTATGCGACACCAACGGCGGGTCCTTACCGAGCTGGGTCACTCAAGTAGTCAGCGAAGTCTCAAGCCTCATCCCCGAAGCTCAAGGCCTTCTCGCCATCCATACGCACAACGACTCGGGCCTCGCTGTCGCCAACAGTCTTGCCGCGGTCGAAGCCGGCGCGGTGCAGGTACAAGGCACGATCAACGGGATCGGCGAACGTTGCGGCAACGTCGACCTGACGACTGTGATAGCAAACCTGCGGCTCAAGATGGGCTACGACTGCCTGACCGGCGGCAACCTTGACGGCCTGACCAAACTCTCGCGCGCCGTCTACGAACGCGCAAACCTGCCGTTCAATCAAGGGCAGCCTTACGTAGGCAAGAGCGCGTTCGCTCATAAGGGCGGCATGCACGTGCACGCTGTACAGCGCATCGCATACAGCTACGAACACGTTGAGCCTACATTAGTCGGTAACGAACGACGCGTGCTGGTTTCCGAACTCTCCGGCGCAAGTAACATCTCCGCAACGCTCGGCGAGAAGTTCTCCATCCAGGATGACAAGGCGCTGCAGCGCAAAGTACTCGAGCGCGTGCAGGACCTCGAACATCAGGGCTACTACTTCGAAGCGGCGCAATCGAGTTTCGAGCTGTTGCTTTACGACACGATGGGCAAGCTGCCGAAGTTCTGGGACCTCGATCATTACCGATGCGTCATCCTCAAGCGCGGCGGCGAGAGTTCGACGACCGAAGCGACGGTGAAGTTGAATCTCAACGGGAAGATCGAACACCGCGTAGCAGAAGGCGACGGCCCCGTCAACGCCCTTGACGGCGCTTTGCGCAAAAGCCTGTCGGATCACTACCCGCAGATCAAGAACATCCACCTTGTCGACTACAAGGTGCGCGTCGTGAACCCCACGGCCGAGAGCGCAGCGAAAGTCCGTGTCATCGCAGAGTTTGCGGTCCGCGAGAACGGCGATCCGTCGAACGTTTTGAGCTACATCACGACCATCGGCGTCAACGAAAATATCGTCGACGCGAGCTGGGAAGCGATCGCCGATGCGTTCCGATACCACCTGGTCGAGACCAGCAGTTATCCACAATGATTCGGGCGCACAGGCCTGTCGTGATCGGGTAGCGCGCGCACGATCGCGGAAAAATTGGCGCTCAGGCACAGCACTTACGTGCCTGAGCGCACAATTAAACAAACTCTTTCAGATGGTCTGTCTGGTCACGCGGCGATCCAGCACGACGCCGTCGCGCACGGCTCGCAAGCCGCCTCGACCAACCGACTCACCTTCTCGCACAGATCCTCATCGAGCTCGATGAACTCGCAGCCGTACACGTGCCGGTGATAGCCGACGCATTCGCGCCGAGCGACGCGGATCTTCAACTCGACCGAGAACGCTTCGCATTGCAGTTCGACCGTGACCTCATCCCCCAATTCAATCGTTTGCGAACTCTTGCGGAAAACCTTCATACCGTCGGCGGACAGATCAAACACCTCACCGAAGTGAGTCGTTGCGTGTTTGTTCTTCAGACGCGGCGAACGTCTTTGCTCTGAAGTAAAAGGGATGAACTTGTCCATAGCGGACACTTCGGCAAACCGAGATAAGTACTTAATTGAATCAACCGTTTATCGCGGACGTAAACGGTCCGGTTGTGACGGTTGGAGTAATCAAGCTACTTGTTCGAGTCATTGTCTTTGAGTAGTGATGACGGAACCTAACAAAAAGAAAATCGCCGGTATCGAAGGTTCTGGAATACTTGCTGAAAAAGAAACCGGCGGCGTACCGTTGTTCCAGTTGTTGAGGATGATGTCCAGGTCTTCGAGGCCGACGAAGCCGTCGCCGGTGAAGTCGCCGTGGGTCCAGGAGCCTGCGGGGGCCTGCTGGTTCCAGTTTGTCAGCACGACGTCGAGGTCATCCAGGTTGATGAAGCCATCGCCGTTGAGATCGATGTGATGACGATATAGCAGTGTGATTGAATTCGATGCGTACACCACGTCGATACCGCTGGGTACATTCACTTGTGAAAAGGCGCCGGCAATCTGTTCAGTACTTATCAGCACTTTGAAGCTGTCGCCAATTGCAGGGGTGAATCCCTCGTCAAATACGACTTCCAGTTTGCCGTCGAGTGTTACCTGGCCGACGATGGTTATATGATCGAATCCATCGTCCGCCAGTTCGATCGCTAAGACGCCTTGATCCACTTGCGTGTAATCAGCGGTTATCGTTAAGTCGCCGATGGCATTCAGACCCGGTTCGATTCTGCCTTGATTGATAAGGCGACCTGCGATGATCTGTCCCTGGCCGTTGAGTGTGGCGCCGTTCCAGAGTTTGAGTGTTTCGGTTACCCGGACCAGGCCGCCTTGTTCAAGGCTCAAAGTCGCCCGGCCTCCTGCTGAGAATTCGCCGCCGCCTATATAAATCGAATCGTTCGCCACGAGTGAGGAACCTGCCCCACTCACTGTTACGAAACCCGAACCCTGTGAATGGTATCCGACCTGCATGTCACCGCTGATCACATGCCCACCGTCTTCGATTCGCAAGACGCCAATACCTGAAGAAGCTACCCTTAGCGTGCCATCATTCACCCATGACGATCCGGCCCCGTTAACTGTGACTATACTCTCAAGCGTGTTCGCGGTCGGGGCGATGGTACTGTTCTGGCTGAATACCTGGCCACCTTCTTCAATACTCAGCGTGCCACTGCTCGGCTGCTCATCGCCATGCCCCGAGTAATTCTTACCAATAATCAGAAAGCCCTGACTGGTCCATGTGGAACCAGCACCCTCAACAAGTACCGAGCCGGTCGATCCCGGCTGGCTGGCGATGCTTGCATCGTTGTTGATCACAGTGCCACCGTATTTGATTTTCAAATCGCCTTCGCCAAATATGCCCACAGCAATCCCGCCATCGATGGACAACAACGATCCGGCTCCATAAACCTTGATGCCTCCATAAGCCAAGTCGTTACTGCCCAAGGTGACACGGTTCTTGGCGATGACCGTGCCGCCGTTCTGCACGTTCAGTGTGCCGCCTCCATGAACACCGATAGCCAGACTGTTATGGGTGATCCACGTCGATCCGGGCCCAGAAACAAACGCGAGGCCTTGCGATTCCTCGTAATAACCGAGGTAGCCGAATCCGGAGGAGATCGTCAAACCATCGCAGATGTTTAACCTCCCTTGATCGTAAACGCCGGCACCCATCATGGCGGTGTTGTTCGGGTCCGAGACATCGAGGTTGAGCGTGATCGCCTGGCCGGGCAAATCGTTGATCAGGATCTGTTGCTGCAGGCCCGTGTTTGCATCGAAGACAAGGTCGAAGTCGCTGACGAGTCCCTTGGCATTGACGGTGCCGACGCCCAGCAATCCGTCCGGCGACAGGAGCAGGCCACCGGTGTTTAACGTGCCGTTTTGAAGTAAGACCTGCCCGTGACTTGAATCCCACAGCGATGACACCAAAGAAGTATCTCCGGTTACATTGACCACGGCTTGTCTTTGTATCGCCAAAGTGGCCTGTGTGTAGTACCCGATGGTCAGGCCATGCAGATCCATCCGCGAACCCGGACCCGTTACGATCACATCTCCAGTTGTAGATGAACCGTGATCGATGCTCAGACCTCCGGCAGAAACCACACCGCCCTGTTCGATCAAGAGCCGACCGGCGTTGTGTGTGATGTGGCCTGAACTCTCCCAAAGCGAACCGACGCCCCGGACCGTGACGTATCCCGCGCCCCCATAGCCCATACCCACATATCCGAATCGACTCGAAACATACCCGCCATTTTCAATGGTCAACCAGGCGTTCCAATCTTCGCCAACGACTAACCAGTTCTCATTGATCCATTGCGAACCTGTCCCTCGAACCGTGACATGCCCGGCAGCGGTGACGCGACCAGCGATATAACCATCGCGGTCAGTCACTAACGAACCGCCGTTGATCACCATCTTGCCGTAGGCGGTATCGCCCACCACCAACTCACCGGGCAATACCCATGGATCGTCCACCTCGTTGTAAGCAGGATTCAGATCACCCTCGACGACAATCGCCGCCTGCACCACGGAAAGACAACAACACAATAATGACACGAAACAAAAAGAAGACAGGTTCCAAGGGACAAAAGCACTGGAGCATCTGGTCCCGGTCACATGCGCCTCCGCCGGTTCGGTTGCACACATACTTGTACTCCTCTTGTCAATAGTGATATGACTGACGAGGATAGATCATATCAGGCGGGCATATCCTTATAAAGAAGTGTATTAAGCATTCCTGCATTCTGCTCGACGTGTAGACATCAGTAGCAACGTGGCACAAGTGATTGTAAGTAACGTTGCCGGCTCGGGGATGGTGATTCTTGGGCCCGCGCCGCCGCCGGTTTGATTCCAGTTGCTCAGGACAATGTCGAGGTCGGCGAGGCCGATGTAGTTGTCGCCGGTTAGGTCGATGGTGGGGTTGTATTGGTTCCAGTTGTCGAGGATGACATCGAGGTCGGCCAGGCCGATGAGGCCGTTGTGGTCGAAGTCGCCGAAGGTGTAGTCGCGGTTGAATGTGAGTGTGACGGCGTCGGGTGTGTAGGTGATATCGACGAGGTCTTCGATCATGCCGAGGCCGGTGATGTTGCCGAAGGAGCCGAAGATGGAGCCGTCGGCTTCGTCGTCGATGTGCATGATGGTGTAGTCACCGGCGGGGATGTAGCCGACGGGTTTGAGGTCTAGCGTCATGCCGTCGAAGTAGATTTTCATGTCGCCGGTGGAGACAAGCGAATCGTGAGTGTTGTCTTCGCCGCCGAGTTCGATTTCGAGGACGCCTGCGGTGAGTGTGGCGTCGCCGATGATGAGTGTTTGGCCGATATCCTGGCCTGGCGCGAGCGTGCCGCCCTGCTGGTTGAAGGGATTGTCGAGTTGGATGACGTTAGCGCCTTGGAGCCTGCCGCCGGTGAAGTTGAGCGTGCCGCCGGTGATTCTTGCGGAGATGGTTTCGGCGGTATCATCCGAGGAGGTCAACCTTGGCGGGGGCGGCTGGTAATAATGCGAGAGAGAAAGCGTGCCGCCTTCGAGATTGATTGTGGCTTCCGGCCTGCGCATCTGGATGTTGCCCCGGACATCAAGCAAGCCCTGATTGCGGATGTTAATCGTGCAGTTGTTCTGGTTCTCAGAAGCAGCCATGAGTAAACCGCCCGTGATTTGCCATGTGGAGCCGGGATCCGTGATCGTGATGGTCGCATCCGTATGGCTATTACCACTTATCTGCACGGTCGCGCTCTCGATCATGCCGCCGTTTTCAACATTGACATCGCAGTGCCCCTCGTAACCTTCACTTCCCAGTGCCCCGACGTAGATCACGACCGCATCGAATCGCGAGCCGGGATCTGTCACCGTGAGGCTGCCTGTCGAATCCTGGTACCGGCCGATATGTGTGGAGGAATTATTCTTAAGTTGTGCTCCATGACTGACGCGCAACTCACCAGCGCCGTGATAACCGATGTACAGCAGTTCGCCGGTATCCCACCTGGAGCCGGGCCCATCAATCACAGCGATTCCCTTGGCCCCTTCGTGATACCCGAGGTACCCATTGGCGGAAGTAATCTGCATACCATCGGCGATCGCCAACGAGCCATTGCTGCGATACCCCGCGCCTGCGGGGCCATTGTTGGCGGCATCAGTAGCGTCAAGATGTATAGCGAACTGCTGAATCGGATATGAACTTAGATGGATATCCTGCGTATAGCCATGCGTCTGGTCGAATACGAGATCGATATCCGTGACTAATGATGTTGTATAGATTGAACCGGTCCCCCGGAGTTCGTTGATGCCGGCGAGCAGGCCATTGGTTTCGAGCCGGCCTTGATTCATCTGGAGGATGCCGGAGCCTGAAGCTTCGTGTCCCAGTTGGGTATAGCGATCTACAGTGACACTTGCACCATTTCCGATCGACAATGCGCCATGTCCCCTGAAGCCGACAAACAGGTAATCGCTGATGGCCCAAGTCGTATCGTTACTGAGCGTTGCAGACCCGAAGCTGCTGGTCTCTACACCTATAAAGACGAAGTCGCTTTCGATCTTGCTGTCATTGTTGACGATCAGATTGCCTATGCCTTGTTCGCCGATCGCCGTTCTGCCAAGTTGAGCCCAGCTAGGATACTCACCCGTGATGATAAGCTGCCCGACGCTGCCGGCGGATTTTGCGAGATACGTATCAGAGCTGTTCAGGTGTGCGCCTCTATCAATATTTAGTACGCCGTAACCAGCAAAACCCACATTGAGGGTCTCGACTTCAAGCTTGGCGCGTTCGAGATTTACATCGCCCTGTCCGGAAACGCCGTAGCCGATGTTCAGTGCGTCAAACGGTATATATAAGTGTGACAGGTTTTCAACTGTTAACGTGCCCCGGCCGTTGACCCCGAGGTTCACATCTTCACTTGAATGAATCGCACCAGCACGGCCTAAAAGATTGACCGAGCCGGTTGTGCCGGTGTCCATGCCGAGGGTGATCCCGTCGGCATAGATTATGCTGCCGTTATCGACAAGTACTGAACCGTCAGCGGTATTGCCAACGAGCAGCTCGGTGTCGATATCCCATGGATCGTCTGTACCGTTATAGGTGGGTGAGACGTCACCGGTAGACGAAATCGCGGCATGTAAGTCGGGTGTGGCGATGGCGAGAAGTAAAGCAGCCGTGAATCCGCACAGGTGCCTGGCTTGAGATGACATGTTGTATTCCTCCGGCGGTGTGCCCCAAAGATTCGGAAAATGAGCGAGTGCTGATTTGGAAAAGCGTTTGCTTATTTTAACCGTATCCCGCGCGTGGTGAAAGTGTTTGTATTGTTAAAAATAGCAATAAGAACACTATCCACGAAACGATGGATCAATGCAATAGAACATTGCAAAACGATAGCCAGATCAAACTTGCGTTGGCCGCGGCTTCGTTGTGATCACCGAGATTAAAAAAAGCGGCGCTGCCTGCGATGAAAGAAAAGACTGCCGGTAAACAGCAAAGCAGCCGAAGCGGGTTCAGGGATGGTGAGTTGTGAAGCGGTTGACGGCGTGCCGGTGTTCCAGTTGTTGAGGATGATGTCCAGATCGTCGAGGCCGATGTAGCCGTCGCCGTTTAGGTCGCCGGTGGTGGTGGTTTGGTTCCAGTTGCTCAGGACGATGTCGAGATCGTCGAGGCCGATGAAGCCGTCGTTGTTGAGATCGCCCAAGAGGATGCTGCCTGAGTTGTTGTAGGCGACGTCGTCGAGGTAGATGATGGCATTGGCGTTGCCCTCGAAGAAGATGGCGTCGATGGTGAAGGTCGGGCCGTTGATGGTGCCGTCGCCGTCGACCCAGCCGTGCCATTGATCGGGGTCATCGAGGTTCCACTGATAGAGATGCCACTGGCCGTCGGCGATGACGTTCATGGGCGAGGCGAGGTCTGCGCTGGCGGGGTCGTCGAGGCCGAGGTAGACGCTGACGCCGGGCGAGGACGTTTTGAGCCAGAAGCCGATGTAGCCCCCCGCGTCGATGGTGATGTTATTGCTTGGGAAGCCGCCACCTGAGGTGTGGCGGAGCAGCCATGAATCCTCGGCTGGGTCTTTGCTGACCGCGATGCGTTGCGAGCCGACGCCTGTGTGGGCATCTGTGGTAACACGATCGGCGGTAGCGTTCTGGATACCGATGTTGCTGCCGGAGTAGAGCGGGGAGTAGTTGAACGTCCCCTCGTTGATTTCGAAGTCAGCGAGACTGACTACGGGATCGACGGGACCGGGCGGGCCATCATCGAAGGGAAGATCGTCGAGCCACTCTGCCATGTATTGCAGATGTTGCGTGTGCGCAGAAGCGGTCGAGCCTGTCGCGCCCCAGACCTGGAAGTTGCCGAGTTCAGCGGTGCGGTAGAACTGGAGCGTACCGAGGCCGGACTGATTGATACTGGTCGGTGTGATGCCGACGTAATCCATCAGATCGTCAGCGGTCTCGGCGGTGTTGGAATATGAGTAGGTCGGTACTTGAGAATGCGAGACGATCATCGTCTTGTTGCCGGCCGCGGCGTCCTGAGCGAACGACCGGAAGTCGACCATCTGCGAATCGAGCGGCGTGTGGTCTGTCGAACTTGTGAACGAAGCGTAGAGCGAATCGGCTAAGAGCAGACCGTCGATCTGGTTGTAATAGGTCGGCTGCTTGAGGATCTGTCGGACCGCGCCGTAGCCGGCACTGAACGAAGAGATGGAAAGCTGGTCCCACGCGACGGTAGAGGCGATGTCCGGTTGAGCACGCAGGGTTGAAAGCGCATCGTCGAGGATATCGCCGAAGAGGGTCGTGTCGTTGCTGAAGGGTGTGGTATACGCGGCGGACAGGCCGGAGTAGGTGACGTTGATGATGACGGCGTTGAGGTCGGCGTATCCGGCGTTGTTGTTGACGGTGGCGGGGTCGCCGTGGAAGTGGACGAGGACGTCGACGTTGTCATCCGTGAGGTTCAATGAGTCGGGGATGAACAGCTTGTGGTTGGCGCTGGTGGAGAGCGTGAAGGTCCTGCCGGTGACGGTGGGGATGGTCTGTGCGTAGAGCGAGCCGGCCGCGAGAAGGACGGTGAGTGTGGTGATTAGTGTTGTGAAAATATGTCGTTGCATGGGTAGGGATGAGTACTAGGCTCCGTCTCAAAACCTATTCTGCCGCCAGCCTCAGGTAGCGTTGGATAAACGCCATCTTGATCATGCCGGCGAAGTTCTTGGCGGTCTTCTCGAACCGGCTGAACACACGCCGGCACTCCTTCAGCCAACCGATCAGACGCTCGACGATGTTGCGGTCCCGATAGGCGTGCTTGTCGAACGCGACCGGCCGGGCGTCGCGGTCTTCGTTGATCTTCGACGGGATCACCGGTACGATGCCCAGCTCCAGCAGGTAGTCGTCGATCCAGTCGGCGCGGTAGCCCTTGTCGCCGGCCAACGCCACCGGCCATGCGATCGGCTCGCCGTCGTCGTCGAACAATTGCGCATCGGCGCCCATCAACACGCCGTCCAGCACCGAGGCTTCGTGCACCTGACCGGCGGTCAACCGGAACGTCAGTGGGTGGCCTTGACGATCGCACAGCAGATGAATCTTCGTACTCAACCCGCCACGGCTTCGGCCCAACGCGTGGTCCGCCGGCTCGTCGTCATCCCCTTTTTACCCCCGCCCGCGGCACACTTGGCCGCACGCACCGTCGTGCCGTCGATACACCACAAATCTTCGTTGATCTCGATCTCGCCGATCAACTCCCCGAGGATCGCGTCCAGCGTGCCGTCGCCGTTCCATTGGTCGAACAAACGCCAGACCGTCTGCCACGGCCCGAAGTCCTCCGGCAGGTCGCGCCAGGGCGAACCCGTGCGCAGGACCCAGAGGATCCCGTCCACCACCTGACGCCGGTCCCGCGGTGGCCGCCCCGTCGCTGCCGGGCTGCCGAAGAAGTCCTCGATCCGTTCCCACTGCTCGTCCTTGAGCCGATGTCGAAGCATGATGAATCCTTTCATCTGAGATGGTATGCTTCATCATCGGGTAGAATCCGTCACGCAGCACAGTTTTGAGACGGAGCCTAATTACCTACCCAACAGGATAGCACGACGAGGGTGTGAAAACCATGGTTTTCAGGGATATTGGGGGATGGCAAGAGCGCTAGGCCGCAAGCGGCTTTGGGGAAGATGGGTAAGATCAGGCGGCTCTTTTGTTGGCTTGGGGCTCTTCCTTGACGAGGGTGGCTTGGGCCCCTTCCTCTTCATCGATGACACCGGCCATCCTTTCATCCAGTGATCTGAGGTATTCCAGACGCATCTGTTTTGAACGGACGATCAGGTCGTGCCTGCGTGTCTCGAAGTGGATGCGTGCTCCGAGAATGGAGAAGAAGCAGGTCGCCAGCGTGTAGAGCAGGGAGGCGATGATGGCGTAGAACAGCATGTTGTCGGGATTGATCACATCCTGCGTATCGGGCCTGGGAAGGTGGTAACTGCATGAGCAGTCAGAACGGGCATTATCGGGCCGGCGGTATGGCCGATAACTGAAGCGGGCAACATAAACCTTGCCCGTTTCGCTCATTGGCGTGCTCTAGGCTACAATTCGAGCAGATGAACCGGGCCCTTCAAAATCCGTTCACAGCTTTTTTGTTCCTGCTGTCATTGATCCTGTCTTGCACCGCGATGGGGCAGGTGTCCGGGGTGCAGTTAAGTGTGCCGAAGGAGCAGTTAGGCCTGGAGGGTTTTGCCCGGCTGGGGGCATGGACACCGATCCGGCTGAGCCTGGAGAACCGGGGGGCAGAACCGAGGCAGGTCGTATGCAGATGGCTTCTGAAAGATGCGGACGGCGACCGCGTCCATGCAGAGCGGCGGATCACGCTGGATGCCTTGAGCAAGCAGGACGCCTGGCTGTACGGGCCGCTGCCGATCCGCTGGAACGTCTCAGAACCGTGGAACGTCCAGATACTCAATGAGACGGCGGACGAGGTGCTGGCAAGCAATGATAAAATCGCTCCGCCGGAGTTGATGATCCCTTCTCGCCGACTGATCGGCATCACCGGAAGCTACAGCCTGGGGCTGGACCGGCATATCAATCCATACACCAGCCATGAAGCGATCACACTTGTGACGGGTATGTCACTGACAACGCTGCCTGATCGGTGGTACGGCTTATCCATGATCGACTCGCTGGTCTGGACGCACTACGGCGGCGATCCGAACGATCCGCTGGTGTCCAGTGCGTCACAACAGGCGTTGCGTGAATGGGTGCGCCGTGGTGGTCACCTGATCATCATGCTGCCGGCGTATGGTGAGACGTGGACGGGATCGGCGATGAGCGACCTGTTGCCGATCAAGGCCGACGACATCGAGCGGATCGAAGGGCCGCCGCCGAGTTGGGCGGGTGCTCGCCGTAGCGCGGAAGTTGTGAATGTCGCGATGAGTGTGTTTTATGTCAACGGTCATGATGATGTTGATGTCATTAAAACACATAACAATCGGCCGATCATCGTGTCCAAACGTTTCGGCTTCGGACGGGTGACGGTGTCGGGGCTGGATTTGTCAGACAGATCGCTTGCGTCGATGGGTTTGCCGAACGGTCGCAACCCGGTGTGGAATGACATCTTCATGTGGCAAGCGCCGATCTACGAAAAAGATACTTACGAAGCGAAGGTCCAGGCGAACGAGATGTCGCGGGTGGACCAGCGTTCGGCGATCCCGTTGGGTCGGTTCATCCCCGGGCGTGTGTCGATGCGTGGAGCGGCAGCGCCGGCGTTATTGCTGGCGATCCTGGTGTTCGGGTTGTACTGGTTTGCTGCCGGGCCTTTGAGCGTGATCGTTCTTAAAAAACGGAACGCGACGCGGCAAAGCTGGTTGATCTTCGTTGCGATCGTGCTGGTATTTTCGGCGTTCAGTTGGGCAGGCGCGTGGCTGATGGCGCCGAAGTCTGCTCAGGTGACGCACTTCAGTGTGCTGACCGCCTCGGCGGACTCCCCTACCGTTCATACGCATAGCTGGATGTCGATCTACACGCCGACGTTTTCCAAACAACTGGTTGAGATCGATCCGGAGCATCCATCTGCCAAGCAGGTGATGTCGAGTCCGGGGATGGTTGCAGGTCTGGATGAAACCGCGTTCCTCGATCCGCAGACGTATTCGCTGGATGCCGCGGCGCCGCGCTCGGCGGATATCCCGTTCCGTTCAACAGCCAAGCAGATCGAAGTAGATTACCTGGGACGGGTGGACATCGCGCAGCAGGGTATGGCTGAGCCTTTGATCCTGCCGCAAGGCAAGTTGAAGATCGTGAACAACTGGCCTAGCGGCAAATTGTCGCATGCACTACCCGGGGCGCTTCGTGATGTGCGCGTGTTGTACTGCCCGGGCAACGGACAGGTGCCGAGAGTCATGCAGGTTCCAGAACAATGGGAACCCAAGCAGGTGATCGATCTTTCGGAATTGAAGTATCCCGATCAGCCCGAACTGGTCATACAGCCGAAAGATAGAACTTTCGAGAAGCGCTCTTTCAAGGATGAAGGTTATCTGGGTAAGCTGATCAGTAACCTGCCGGGGCAGAATCTGATTGATGCGGCCAGCCAGGAATCGATCATCCTGCCGACCGACTTCATCCGGTATATCGAGTTGTTGAGTTTCTTCGACGCCCTGCCGGCACCGGACTTTGTCAAGACGGGTATCCCCTACACGCGGGTCTATCAGCGGAGCCTGGGTCGGCAGTTCGACCTGACGCCGTTGTTCGCCGGGCGGCGTGTGATCGTGATGGGCCACCTGGAAGACTCACCACTGCCGCTGCCGCTGACCGTGGGCGGCGAAGAAATACCCAGCAACGGTTGGACTGTGGTCCGATGGGTGTATGATTTTGAATAACCGCGGCGTGTGCCGCCGACGTGACGGATCGACTTTATGCCGATGATCCAAACCATCAACCTGACGAAGCGCTACGGGAACCTGATGGCGTTGTCGAACCTGAACCTTGAGATCGAGCAAGGCGATTGCTTTGGTTTCATCGGGCCCAACGGTGCGGGCAAGACGACGACGATCAAGGTGTTGGCGACGTTGCTGAAGCCGACGTGGGGCGAGGCGAGGATCGACGGTCTGAGCGTCGGGCCGGTGAACGCGAGGCAGGTGCGGTCGGTGATCGGCTACGTGCCGGACTACTTCGGTTCGTATGAAGACATGGTCGTGCAGGAGTATCTGGAATTCTTCGCGGCCAGCTACAACATCCACGGCGACAAGCGCAAGCAGGTTATCGGTGACGTGCTGGACTTGACGGACCTTGCTTACAAGATCGATGCGGAAGTGAACTCGCTATCGCGCGGCATGCAACAGCGGCTCAGCGTTGCTCGTGTGTTGCTGCACGACCCGAAGGTGCTGCTGCTTGATGAGCCGGCATCGGGGCTGGACCCGCGTGCTCGTATCGAGATGCGCGAGCTGCTTAAAGAGCTTCACCGGATGGGCAAGACGATCCTCATCAGCTCGCACATCCTGCTTGAGCTGGCCGATCTTTGTAACCACGTGGGCATCGTAGAACAGGGTGAGCTTAAGTATACCGGCACGATGCAGGACATCATCGATCGTGCAAAGACCGGTGCGGTGCTGCACGTGGGGGTGGCGCAAGGTGTGGAGCGTGCCGCCCAGTTGATCCGCCAACTCGAAGGCGTGACCGAAGCGACGGTGACGAACAATCACATCCGCGTTGCGCTGGAAACCGAGCATGCGGACCCGTCACGGATTGCCCAGCGGTTGGTGACGCAGGGCTTTGCACTGACCCGCCTGGAAGAAGAGAAGGTGAACCTGGAAACCGCCTTCATGCGGTTGACGCGCGGGTTGGTGCAGTGAGTTGAATTTGTTGTCTTAGCCGATCTTCACGTATCAAGTATTACAAACAAAGCAGAAGACCTCTGGCCGTTATCCCCCTCTCCCCACGGGAGAGGGCTGGGGTGAGGGCCGAGTTCCTTGTGTATTCGACTCTGTTACAGATTACGTAATCAATCCGGCCCTCATCCCGGCCTTCTCCCAGGGGGAGAAGGGGTAAATACAAGCACTTTCTACGCATACGGAGAAACGACGCGGCCTTGGTGATATAGTTTGTGCATGGCGGATCAACTACCCGATACAGCGGCACAAGCGGCGATTCACATCGAACTGCTTTCTCATCAATACCCTGTCCCCAAACGTAAGCGGTCGGCGGACCCGAAGGCCAGGCCTCGGGAGTTTGCGGTGGATGAGGTTTCACTGCATATCGAGCGTGGGGAGTTGTTCGGCATTCTCGGGCCGAACGGTGGCGGTAAGAGCACGCTATTTCGTATCCTCTCGACGATGTTGACACCGAACATCCATAGCGGTGGCGAGCGATCCGTGGGCACGATCCAGGTGATGGGCCACGACGTGCTGGATGAGCCGGCCCGCGTGCGTCAAAGGTTAGGCGTGCTCTTTCAAAGCCCGAGCCTCGACGGGCAACTGACCGCCAACGAAAACCTGCTATACCACGGCCAACTCTACGGCCTGAGCGGCAAGACTCTCACCGACCGCATCGACCGCTGGCTGACGTTCTTCGATCTGCAAGCGAGGCGCGATGACTACGTCGACCGGTTCAGCGGGGGTATGCGGCGAAAGCTTGAACTTGCCAAGGCGCTATTACACGAACCCGCCCTGCTGTTGATGGATGAGCCGGCAACAGGTCTCGACCCCGGGGCACGTCGGACGCTTTGGCAGCAAGTTGGACAGATCCGTAAGGACACGGGCATGACGGTGGTGTTCACAACACACCTGATGGATGAGGCGGAGCGCTGCGATCGTTTGGCGATCATGTCCGAGGGCAGGATTGTTGCGGTCGATACGCCGACGAATCTGCAATCGCAGATCGGCGGGGATGTTGTGACGATCACCCCCGAGCCGGAGCTGGATGAGGCAGCTTGCCGGGCGTTATTAGAAGAGATCACCGAGCGTTTCGGGCCTTGGGAAGAAGGGATGAAGCCCGAGTTGATGGATGGGCATATCCGGTTTGAAAAGTCAGAAGGCGCGAAGATTGCGGGCGAGGTTCATAGTGCGTTCCCCGGCAAGGTGCGCAGCCTGACGGTGGGCAGGCCGACGCTGGAGGATGTGTTCCTGCATATGACCGGAGCGCAGTTGGTCGGCGAAAGACATGAAGAGAACTGAATCGGATCGAGACGTTACTCGCCGTTGGTTTTTTCAGTGTCTTGATCGTCGGATACCGGGATATCTTTTTGCGGTTGACCTTCTACAGTCACTCTGCCGGGATGGCCGAACCATGAGTGATCACCTTGGGCGTGCTTCTCAGTGAGTACGTCGGCGACCTGTTTCATGTTGCCATCGGCATCAACCCAGCCGCCATCGATGTCGGGGAAGTCGGTCTTGCAGTTCTCGCATTTATTGCCGTCGTAGAAACGGATCGGGCACCAGAAGCTTTCGACGTTGCGGAGCATTTCGGTGCCGAGCGACCAGATGCCGGTCATCCAGTCGCAGTAGAGACACCAGATCCGGTCGTGACCGACGAGTCCATCGAACTTCTGGCGGGAGACGTTGACCCATTCGCTGTGTTTGTAAGCCGGGAGACGCACGGTCCAGGTTAACGGCGGGTAGACGATCCACTCGGCAAGACGGACCAGCCAGAACACGGGCACGGCCAGCGCGGTGATCCACAGTGCGAGATGGTTGTTGAACCGGCCGGCGGATTTGTTGAGGACTTTGACGATCCGCGGCCCCTTTCTCGCGGCGGGATGCGCCAGTTCGTGCAACTGGATCCAGATCAGCAGGCCTAGTACCTGCCCGGCGATTGCCGCGAGCAGGCCGATCCACATGTAGAGGATCAGGCCCACGATCGGGGGCAGGACGGTGAAGTAGGTTATCAGCAAGTCGAGTCCGATACCTCGGCAGAAGAACTCGCTGAGGGTGCGGCCGGGCTTACCGAGTCTGGGCAACAGATGCAGTGCGCCGGCGCCAAGCAAGAGTGAAGCAGCAGTAATCAACAGGATGTAGAGGGCAGTTATCATGCCAACAGCATACGTCGGTTGCGCTTCAATAGACACATCCGGTGGTTATCGGTGCCGGAGAAAATCAATTAGAGGGCTAACTCTTATTTTGTACCTATGACATGCCGATTGTGTAAGTACTTGTACTAACTTTCCATGTGAGGCATGCCATGACAAAGGCGATCAGACGAATCGGCGTATTGACGGGCGGTGGGGACTGTGCGGGATTGAATGCGGTTATCCGTGCTGTGACCAAGAGTGCGATCATCGAGCACGGGTTGGAAGTCTACGGTATCGAGGACGGTTTCCTCGGCCTGGTGCAGAACCGTATCCGGCCTCTCGGGTTGGACTCGGTCAGCGGTATCCTATCAACCGGTGGGACGATCCTGGGCTCGTGCAACAGGTGCGATCCTTCGCAATATGCGACGCGCAACCGTGAGGGTGTTGTCGAGAAACGCAACGTGACCAACCGTTGCCTGGATCACATCGAACATCACAACATCGACGCGCTGGTCGTGATCGGCGGTGACGGCACGATGAGCGGTGCCGCCAACTTTGTGCAGCACGGCATCAACTGTGTCGGCGTGCCTAAGACGATCGACAACGATCTTTACGGCACGGACCTGACGTTCGGATTCGCCACGGCATGTCACGTCGCAACCGATGCGCTGGACCGCATCCGCACGACGGCCGCGAGCCATCACCGGGCGATGGTGGTCGAACTGATGGGCCGAAACGCCGGCTGGATCGCACTGCATTCGGGCGTCGCTACCGGCGCGGATGTGATCCTCGTGCCGGAGATCCCGTTCAGCGTCGACTCGGTCTGTGCTTATGTCGAAGAACGTTCGGGGTACGGCAAGAGCTTTACGATCATCGCGGTCTCGGAAGGCGCGACCCCGTCCGATGGTGAAAAGATTGTCGCCAAGGTCGATCCGAACAGCCCCGATCCGATCAAACTCGGCGGTGTCGGAAAATACGTGGCAGATAAGATCGAAGAGCGTACGGGGATCGATACCCGTTACACCGTGCTCGGTCACGTGCAGCGCGGCGGCACCCCCGTGGCGGATGACCGCGTCCTTGCGACGCAGTTCGGTTACGCGGCGCTTAAGACTTTGGTTGAAGGCAGGCCCAACCGCCTGATTGTCATGCAGAACGGCAAAGTGACGGATGCCGATATCCTCGCCGCTGCGAACAAGCAGCGTACCATCCCGCCGGACCACCCGCTGCTGCGTGCGGCACGTGGTGTGGGAACGCACTTCGGTGATGAAGCGATACAGGAACGTGCTGCTGCGTAAGACCGTTTGGTATACAAAGCAAACCTCAAACGGCTCAGATAGTTTTTGCCGTTTGAGGTTTTTTGCAGGCTAAGAGCGCCGCGTTCATGGCGGCGGCTTTGTCCAGTGTTTCCTGATATTCATCTGCCGGGACCGAGTCGGCGACGATCCCGCCGCCTACGTTGTAGTCGACCTGGCCATGGCCGGTCGCATCCTGCTGCACAAGCATCGTGCGGATCGCGATATTGAAGCAGGCTGTGCCATTGTGCACGTAACCGATCGCCCCGGTGTACGGGCCGCGCCGGACCGGTTCGAGTTCATCGATGATCTGCATCGCCCGGACTTTCGGTGCGCCGGTGATCGAACCGCCCGGCATGACGGCACGCAGCAGGTCCGTGAGGTTCATGCTCGGGTGCAGTTTGCCGGCGATGGTGGCGGCGGTGTGATGGACCGTGGGGTGTGATTCGATCACGCGGGGTTCGGTGACGCGCACCGAGCCATAATCACACACCCGACCAAGATCGTTACGCAAGAGGTCCACGATCATGGTCAGTTCAGCAGCGTCTTTTTCGCTATCGAGTAGTACCTGCGGGTCGACCGAAGCGGGCCGCGTGCCTTTGATCGGGCGGGTGATGACTTGCCCTTCATCATCTAATGAGAAAAACAACTCCGGCGAATTACAGACGATCGTGCGTCTGGTTTGGTCATGCGTAGAAAAGTCAACCGCATCGGCCAGTTCCAGGTACGCCCCGTACCACGCAGGCGATCTTGTTGCGAGCACATCAAACAGCTTGCGGGGATCTCCCTGACATTGGGCGGTGAAGCGTTGCGTAAGATTGACCTGAAAGATGTCGCCGGCAGCGATGTAGTCGAGCGCCTGAGCTATTGCACGCTCAAAGGCGTGGCGCTCTACGAAAGGTACTGCTTCATCGGCAATGAAACGTGAATCATGTGCCTGCATGGCGGACAAGTTGGGCATCCCCCCTGCTGCGCCTTGTCGCCACGTGCCACAGGCCGACCATTGCTGCGTCAGGTTGTCATACACCAGCCAGCCAGGGCAGCGATGCATCTGCACGATCGGCCAATCACGGTCAATCACCGCATTACTGGGCAGCCGTTCTATAAACCTGCCGATGTCATAACTCAGATAACCGATCCACAACGGTTCGCGGTCGGCTAATACACGGTTCAGGTCGCGCAGCGGTTTGTGCGACCAGGTGCAGCGGGGCTTGTAATCATCGCTTGTGCCTATCAACCATTCGCTGACGCCGCAGCCCTTTTCATCCAATCCGAAACGAAACGCACCGGCATCCGATGTGAGGATCGAGTAGCGAGACCAGGCTGAGTTATCTCTGCCGGAATGCAGCATGAGCAGCCGTCGGTCTTCGGGCCAACGGCGTAGCGCTTCCAATGGATCAAGGTCCCATGTGAGTTGATACCCCTGCTGCAGCATATCGAGCATGATATGGCGGTTAGTCCGCGGCTTCAGTGAAAGAAACTCTCGCTGGTTGGAACAACCAATCGAGTGAAGTTACCTCTTAAAAACCAAAGGCCACCGTATCCAGCAGGAAGCGGCGGCCTTGGACCATCCAAGTGGTGTGTTCGGTGGTGTTTTATCGGGTTGGTTGGTGGTGTTCCCTTCGGTATGGCTCCACAAATGCCCCGGCGGCTACTTCCTCCGATCCGCCCCGCATCTTAATACAACGCTATCTGTTCATCATTCCTTATTGTGTGGCCGGTCAGACTAGACCTTACCTGAAACAGCAACTAAGAGGTGACGCGAAAAATGACTCACGACACTCCGATAACTATAACGCCAAATGAGGGGTCGCGCCAAGTAAAAACCGCGATTGACAGCCGGTTTTGTCACAAATCCCGTTATACACAGGACTGACAGGAACTTCGGGCCGATCTTAAGGAGGATAGAGCAACCCGATGATGATCCAGCGAGATGCCTGACAAACCCCTGAAATTCGAGCCGAACCGCTTCGGTGTCGTGGCCATTGGCTCCAGCACGGGGGCGCCCAATCTTGTGCAGAATATCATCGCCGGCCTGCCCGCCGACCTGCCGGTCCCCATCCTCATCGCACAGCATCTTCCCCCCAGATTCACACACGACCTGGCCATCACGATGGACCAGATTTCCGCCCTGACCGTGGTCGAGGCGGAGGATGGCCAGCCTGTGTTCCCGGGCACGGTGTATCTCGGCAAGGGCCGGATGCACATGCGGATCGTCAAGTCTCCCGGCGGACGTCTGAGCATCCGTATCAGCGATCAGCCTGCCAACCTTCCGTACAAACCGTCCGTGGATGAACTGTTCGATTCTTGCGACGCGGCTTTCCCCGGCCGCGTCCTGGGCTTCGTCATGACCGGGATCGGCAAGGATGGCACAAAAGGGGCGACACGTATCGTGCAATCCGGCGGGATCATCTACACGCAAACCAAGGAAACATGCGCGGTCTACGGCATGCCTCGTTCTTGCGACGAGGCGGGATTGTCGGCAGGCAGCCTCGACCCGGAAGGCATCCGCCTGGCCATCCATCAGCTCTCACCCACCTTCAATTCAACTTCGAAAAGTGCCTGACATCAGGTCGAGTTGAAAGCTGGCAGATACCTGCGACAATCTGTAACCGCTTACACCAGCCCGCGCTGCGTGTCGGCCATCACACACGACTTTCACCTATGGAGTGATCCGCATATGCCAGTTTCCGAACGCGCTACCCGCCATATCCTGCTGCTGACCGGAACCGAACGCACCGCCTCCGCCGCGCAGGCTGCCGCGTCCTGGGCGGAGAAACTCGAAGCGACCGGACGGTTTTCAGTCAGTGTCGTCAGCATCACAAACAACGGCGCACCGGCGCTTGCGAATCTTGCGGAGAGCGACTTCGATGCAGTGCTCGTCATGACCGGCCAGGGCGAGGCGCTGCCTGATGCTCATGCCGAGGGATTGGTGAAGTATGTTCAAAGCGGCGGCGGGCTGGTTGTCATGCATGACTCGCTCGATCTGCTTGCCCGGCAGAAGTCGCTGAAGGAGTTGATGGGTGTGACGGTGAAGGGCCGTTCGCCGATGGTGTTTGATTTTAAGGTGCGCTTTATAGAAGCAGCGAAAAATGCGGGGCATGCCGCGGCGCTGCGCTGCGATGATTTTAATGTGGCGGACACCTTGCTGGCGATCGAGCCTAGTGAAGGCGCGACGGTGTTTGCGGTCAGCCATATCGACGGCCGGGATACGCCTGTTGGAACGACTCAGGATGCCGGTAAAGGCAAGTTCGCTTACATCGCCTGTGGCGGTTCGGCAGAAGCACTGAACAGCCCGCACATCCTGCGCATGACAGAACGCTGCCTGCGCATCGTCAGCGGCGAAACGTTCGACAAAACCATCGGTGTCGGCATCATCGGCTACGGCGGCGCGTTTGGCATGGGTAAAATCCACGGCGAAGCGCTCAACAAACAGCCCGGCTGCAAGACCGTCGCCGTTTGCGATGTTGACCATGAACGCATCAAGCATGCCAAGACCGAGCTTGGCGATCACATCAGCACATATACGAAGTATCAGGACCTGTTGAAGGACGACAAGGTTGACCTGGTCATTATTATTCTGCCGCACAATATCCATGCCGAGGTGTGCATCGCAGCGAGCAAGGCGGGCAAGCATGTGGTGACTGAGAAACCGTTCTGCATCACGCTTGAAGAAGCGGACGCGATGATCGCCGCGGCGGATGAAGCGGGGACGATGCTGTCGTGCTTCCACAATCGGCGATGGGATGGCGACTTCCAGCAGATGCTCAAACTCGTGCGGGCCGGCGAAATCGGTGATATCTATCACGCCGATGCAGCAAGCGCGGGCTGGCATCAACCGATCAACTGGTGGCGAGCCAGCAAACCGATCTCCGGCGGCGTGCTCTACGACTGGGGCGCGCACTACGTCGACTGGCTGCTCAACTTCATCCCCCGCCGCATCGAAAGCGTTTCGGGCTGTTTGCATAAACACGTCTGGCACAATACGAGCAACGAAGATTACGCGCTGGTCAACATTCGCTTCGAGGGCGGCATCACCGCGACAATCGAACAAGGCACGCTCGCCGCGATCCCGCGTGCAGGTTGGCGCATACTCGGCACAACCGGCGGCCTGCGCAACGACGGCCCCGGCGGCCCGGTCACACTCGTACAGCAAAAAGACGGCTCGAAACGCGAAGCCAAACTCGACCCCTGGCAATCCAACTGGCACAGCTACTACCAGAACGTCGCCAACCACCTGATCATGGACGAACCCCTGATCGTCACCGCCGACCAGGCCAGACGCACCATCGGTATTTTTGAACTAGCCGAAAAATCCCACGCCGAAGGCGGCAAACCCCTGCCGCTGCCGGGCGAAGATAACTACACGCCGGATTACCTCTGGCCGTTGTAAATGTCTTGATTGTCTCGATATTTTACCCCCTCTCCCCGTGGGAGAGGGCCGGGGTGAGGGCCGAAGACCAAATGCACCAATATCATTCGTGTGATATTCGTAGTATGGTATTTGTGTATTCAAACATCAAACTTTGTAGTAGAAACCATCAAAGAGTACTCACGCTTTATGCAGTCACATTTTCCGAGGGATTACATCATGCCTCAACATCAAGATTACGGCAGATACACTAGGCTCCGTCTCAAAACCTATTCTGCCGCCAGCCTCAGGTAGCGTTGGATAAACGCCATCTTGATCATGCCGGCGAAGTTCTTGGCGGTCTTCTCGAACCGGCTGAACACACGCCGGCACTCCTTCAGCCAACCGATCAGACGCTCGACGATGTTGCGGTCCCGATAGGCGTGCTTGTCGAACGCGACCGGCCGGGCGTCGCGGTCTTCGTTGATCTTCGACGGGATCACCGGTACGATGCCCAGCTCCAGCAGGTAGTCGTCGATCCAGTCGGCGCGGTAGCCCTTGTCGCCGGCCAACGCCACCGGCCATGCGATCGGCTCGCCGTCGTCGTCGAACAATTGCGCATCGGCGCCCATCAACACGCCGTCCAGCACCGAGGCTTCGTGCACCTGACCGGCGGTCAACCGGAACGTCAGTGGGTGGCCTTGACGATCGCACAGCAGATGAATCTTCGTACTCAACCCGCCACGGCTTCGGCCCAACGCGTGGTCCGCCGGCTCGTCGTCATCCCCTTTTTACCCCCGCCCGCGGCACACTTGGCCGCACGCACCGTCGTGCCGTCGATACACCACAAATCTTCGTTGATCTCGATCTCGCCGATCAACTCCCCGAGGATCGCGTCCAGCGTGCCGTCGCCGTTCCATTGGTCGAACAAACGCCAGACCGTCTGCCACGGCCCGAAGTCCTCCGGCAGGTCGCGCCAGGGCGAACCCGTGCGCAGGACCCAGAGGATCCCGTCCACCACCTGACGCCGGTCCCGCGGTGGCCGCCCCGTCGCTGCCGGGCTGCCGAAGAAGTCCTCGATCCGTTCCCACTGCTCGTCCTTGAGCCGATGTCGAAGCATGATGAATCCTTTCATCTGAGATGGTATGCTTCATCATCGGGTAGAATCCGTCACGCAGCACAGTTTTGAGACGGAGCCTAGTTTCTTTTTCATCGGCCTAGCATGCTTTGCCTGTATCGTTCTATCTGCGTCAGGATGCACAACAAAATACAGTGGTGCACAATTTAGTGGCAAAGCCATCAATGTCATGCCTGGGTGGCAGCCAAAAGATATCTTGATATTCAAGAAAGATGCATGTATCTGCCACATCAATCAGCACCATTACTTTTATGGCGAGGATTCACGTCACGGGTATTGCTTAATTATAGAACTCTCCAAGATTCCCGAATTTAAGGAATCTCATGACGTAAATGATTCGATCTTTACACGCGCTTGGATCTATCGTTATTCACTGGATGTTATGGCTGAAGAGAATCCGTATGTTCAATTCTTCAAATATACATCGGAACAGAAACGCCAGAATCCTTCAATCGTCGCCCTTAATGGCAGTGCAAATTACTTGGTAGATAAGAATGGTCTTATTTCAATTGAATTGGATATGACTAGTGCTCTTGGAGATAATGATAGCCAAGAGGTCATTCTTGATGGGCGTGCGTATAAATGGAAAGAAGAAATATCTACTATCGAAGCTATTGTTGGGACTATACATATTATAAGTGACGGCGTCCCAAATTGAATACATGCACAATACCTATTACTCACTTTGTCTCGTAGGACAAAGCATGAAGACCGCATAGGCTTTGCATGTATTAACTCAACCATCAGGCTCTTCCAATGCCTTTGATCTACGAGCATATTGAAACGATACAATCACTTGCACCTTGCCGTATCGACAAGTCGCAAGGCCAACCGGCATTGAGTGAAGGGTTGAATCTGCCGCCCGATCTCATGGATTATTATGGCAGGTATGGCCAAATTGTTATTGAACCGGAAGAATGCAACAGCTTGACGGTCTTACCTGCTTCAAGGTTTGTCCGGGCAAATCCTGTCCTGGTCGGGCAGACGATTACAGATGACCGGTCACACAATTGGTTTGTGTTGGCAGAATATACCGGTGAATACATCACCATTGACTTGAATCCAGACACCCTGGGCAGGTGTTATGACAGCTTCTGGGACAGGCATGCCGTCAAGGGTTCATGCCCAATCATTGCCGGATCTTTTACGGAATTTCTGGAATTGATTTCCAAGAGCCTGTCGACCGATGGTGATCCGTTCTACTGGGAAGGCGGGCGGATTGGGTCATTGGGTGATGCGTATGATTTGCCGAAGTAAGCAGTACAGTCCGACCGCCTCGTATAGTGTGTGGTCTTGATAGAATTATTGTTGTACGTATTTGCTGCACATTTTTCCAGCAGAAGCCGTCAATGCGAGGCATCAGTCTTAAGGGGGTTGGCCGTGAAGATAACTAAACGAGCAGCGGCGAGATTCCTGGTTGCTGTTTTGATTGGATCCATAACACTGGCGTTGATTAACATTATCTACGTTTATATCGGTGAAGTGACACGCCCTCCCGTTCCGCATGGAGGGCATATCGCTTGGAGTCGCCACCTCATCTACTTGCTTACAACCCTCTTCCCACTATTTTCGATCGGCTGCGCGGCGGCTATCATTTCATATATGTTGGTTCTTAAACCCAAATCCGACTCTGAATGCCGCTGCCGAAAGTGCGGATACATCCTCAAGGGGATATCCAAGCCTGAGTGTCCGGAGTGCGGGGAAGTGATATGAGCCGGGTGCATAAGCAACACGGTTGGGTATATCGGGGCGTGTTGTTTGTTGTCACGGTATTGGGTGTATTGATGGGGGTGCTTTGGGGGATCTCATTGACTTACAATGTACAGTCTTGGTGGCCGGTCAATTCTACAACCACGCTGATGATCGATTTATTGAATGGTGATGCCATCATTACGTATGACAGAACACTTTCATGGAAGCTTGTAATTGCATATCACGGACCAGAGCTGCCCAGATTAGCCTTCATTCTTGATATTTGGAGTTTTGAGTACAAAACATTGCCTGTGATCAATGGATGGGTTGTCGTTATTCCGATGTGGTTCCCGTTTATTGTGCTAATAGCCTGGCCTGTCCTGCATATCATGAAGAAGTGGCCACGCAGAATTGAGCACGGTCAATGTACCGGTTGCGGCTACGACCTTCGCGGCAGTCAGGATTCCAGTACTTGCCCGGAATGTGGCGAGGCGATCGTTAGAGATACACAGAGTTGAAAAACGCGGGCGGGAGGACTCGAACCCCCAACCCTCGGTTCCGAAGACCGATGCTCTATCCATTGAGCTACGCCCGCTGGGGGAATGGGATTGTATCGGGATGTGGGCGTGGTGGCCAGTTGTGCGGGGTGTGGGGGGTGGGGTGTCGGGTGTGGGGTACGGAAGAATGCATGAATGGGGATGTCGGAACTTTTGTTGATGCTCATATCTCGATAGGGAGCATTCGGCGACTAAATCAAGTGTTCCCGCCTTGCCCCTACACCCTACACCCAACACCCTAAACCCTACTACCAAACCCCACACCCTTCTCCAGCTCCTGCGCTTATACTACGGGCAACTAACCATGGGAGATCAGCATGATGGAGTCGCAGCATTTGCCGGAGGATGGGTTTTATTTGGGGGCGACGCCTTATACGCCGTTGGTGCCGTTAACGCTGGAGGCGGGTGGGCCGGCGATCTGGTGCAAGCTGGAGTTCTTCAATCCCAGCGGGTCGACAAAGGACCGGATCGCGACGTATATCCTGACCAAGGCCTGGCGAGCGGGTGAACTCCGCAAGGGATCGGTCGTGGTCGAGGCGTCCAGCGGATCAACGAGCATCGCGATGGCGATGGTGTCTTCGCAGTTGGGTTTGCGGTTTATCGCGGTGATGCCGGAGGGCGTGAGTAATGAGCGATCGATGATGATCAAAGCTTACGGCGGCGAGGTCGTGCTGAGCCCGCGTGAAGAAGGCGTGATGGGTTCGGTGCGCGTGTCTCGTGAGTTGGCGATCAAGGAAGGCGCTTATTTGCCCCGCCAGTTTGAAAACACTGACAACGCCCAGGCACATCGTCTGTACACAGCTCGCGAGATCGTGACACAGATACCGGGTGAGTGCGTGGACGCAGTCGTGAGCGGTGTCGGCACGGGCGGGACGCTGGTTGGTCTGTACAACGGGTTGAATGATCACGGCTGCTGTGCGAAGCCTTATGCGGCGAGGCCTGTCAGTCATGGTGGGACGCCTGCGGCGTGTGCGGGATGTTTCCGTGATACGGAGCATTGCAGCTATTCAAGTTGCATCCCGGGCGTGCTGGACAACATGTCAAAGATTTATAACCCGGACGATATGCCGGGGCTTGTCGAGGTGGAGGTCGACGACCGGCTGGCGATTGATACGACACGCAAGCTGATCAAGCGAGGCTTCCCGGTCGGGCCGAGCTCGGGTTTGAATTACGCGGCGGCGGTTGAAGCAGCGAAAGAACTTGGGCCGAATGCGAAGGTTGTCACCGTGTTCTGCGACCGGATGGAACGGTACTTCTCGACGGAACTGTTTACGGGGATGGCCAAAGAGCAAGCGGCGGTTTGTTGTTGACACGGAATGTATGAAAGAAAAACCCGACCGGATGGTCGGGCTATGTGGAAGCAGGTTCTCGGCCGGGGCGGCGGGATGATTGGCTTTATTGTGGATCGGCTGTTGCGTCCGTAGGATCCGGCATAAGCATGGCGTGCCAGTCTTTGCCTTCGGCTAACCAATCAAGGTTAAAACGTACGAAGGTCAGGCGTTCGTAGAGTTTCTTGTCGCCGTTCTCGTACATCAGGTATATCCAGCCGTCCTTGTCGGCGGCGAGAGTGGAGTAGGCGCTGGGGCCTTCGTAGACCATGCGTTTGACGGGCCAGGTTTGGGTTTGATCGAAGCTGGCCCAGACGGTCATTTTGAGCCGTTCGCTGCCGGGGTTGTCGGGTGTGCTGTAGAGCAGTACATCCTTGCCGTCGGTTGCTTCCAGCGGCATGCGTACGAGGCCGGCGTTGCAGCCGTAGCTGGGTTTGCTGCCGTACTTGAAGTAGAAAGGCTGGCCGACTTCGCGCAGTTCTTCGGTGACGTACCAATCTGTCCAGCGGTGCCCGCCGTCACGGCTCCATGCGATCTGTCTGCGGTGATCGATGGACAGGTGGCTGCGTGAATTGAAGTAGAGCCTGCTGTCGGAGAGTTCAGCGAGCGTGCCTTCGCCGGTCCCGCTTTGAACGGGGTCGCTGACCTGCCAGGTTTTGCCGTGATCGTCGCTGTAGATCGCGGAGTTGTAGTCGTAGACCCAGTATTCCTGAGCGTTATCGCCGTGCGGCGGTTGCAGGCGGACAGGCATGAGAAGCCGGCCCTTGTGTTCGCCGTACTGGAGTGTGATGCCTGACTCGGAACAATTCAGGTTGACGGGAACGTTGTCGGGCACGCCATAACCTTCGGCGTTGGGGTTGAAAGAGATCTCTTCACGTTCCCATGTTTTGCCGTGGTCCTGGCTACGGTAGAGATACCCTTTGCCGTTGACGATGAGCAGGTCACCGGTGGTTTCATCGAGGACGACGTTACCGGTCGCGTCATTGCCGACTTTGACAGACTCGCTCCATGTCTTGCCTTGATCTTCACTGCGACGCAACACACGGCAACTGTCGGCAAACGCAAGCACGCTGCCGTCCTGCGCGACGATCAGCCTGGGGATGCGCACTTTTTCGAAGAGGACCTGCGATTCGAAAGGCGGTTCAGCCTGTGCGATTGAAGTGATAACAACCATCAAACAAAGACACGCAATACTAACAGCACCCAGCCGGCTGATAACCGCCATTTTTACCTCCAAACGGATTGTCTTATCAGTGTGAGACTGTCACACCAACATTACACATCACCGTGTTATACCACCGGTGTGTTCTCGTTACATTCCAATTGCTCACGTGCGGCTTCGACGACGGCTTCGGCGGTGAAGTTGAACTTCTTGAGCAGGTCCTTGAGCGGAGCGGACGCGCCGAAGGAATTCATGCCGACAATCGCGCCGGTGCAGCCGACGTAGCGTTCCCAGCCGAAGGTCGAACCCATTTCGACAGCGACGCGTGCTTTGCATTCACGGGGTAGTACCTGCTGCTTGTATGCTTCAGGCTGAGCCTCGAACAGTTCCCAACTAGGCATGCTGACCACGCGCGCCTGCACGCCGTCTTCGGTGAGTTGGCGATAGGCTTCGACGCAGAGTTGCAATTCACTGCCCGAGCCGATCAGGATGACTTCGGGGTCGCCGAGGTCGGCATCGGTGAGGATGTACGCGCCTTTGCTGACGCCTTCGGCCGAGGCAAACTCCGTGCGGTCGAGCGTCGGCAGGTTCTGCCGTGACATGACCAGTGCGGCCGGCTCGTGCTTGAGTTGAGCAACGACCTTCCAGGCTTCGACGACCTCGTTGGCATCGGCCGGTCGGAGTGTGATCAAGCCGGGCATCGCGCGGAGCGAAGCGAGGTGTTCGACCGGCTGGTGGGTCGGTCCGTCTTCGCCGACGCCGATCGAATCGTGTGTGAAGACATAGATGACGGGGATCTCCATCAAGGCGGCGAGGCGGATCGCCGGGCGGGCGTAGTCACTGAAGATGAAGAAGCCGGAGTTGTACGGCCTGACTTTGCAGGTCGCCATGCCGTTACAGATCGATGCCATGGCGTGTTCGCGGACACCGAAGTGGAAGTTGCGCCCTTGGGGTGTCAAAGCGGTGAACGTGCCGGCATCGTCAAAGTTAAGGAATGTCTTGGTAGACGGCGCGAGGTCGGCAGCGCCACCGATGAGCCAGGGGTAACACTGTGCCAGGCCGTTGAGCACCTTGCCGGAGCTGGCGCGGCTGGCAACACCCTTGGCATCCGCATCGAACTTAGGCAGTTTACTGTCCCAATCCTCGGGCAACTGCCCCTTCTGCATCAATTCGATCTGAGATGCAAGGTCGGCATGCTTGGCTTTGTATGCATTGAACTTTTCAGACCATGTGTTTTGAGCTTCCGCGCCACGTTTGCCGATGCCTTGTGCGAAGTGTTCGAGCACTTCATCCGGCACGAGGAACTGTGCATCTTCGGGCCAGCCGTATCCCTTCTTGGTGAGTTTGACTTCTTCTTCACCGAGCGGAGCGCCATGTGCGTCGGCTGTGTCCTGTAGGTTGGGCGCGCCGAAGGCGATGTGGCTCTTGACGATGATCAGCGTGGGCTTGTCGGTTTCCTCGCGGAAGTGCTTGATCGCGACATCGAGCATTTCGAGGTTGTTGGCGTCGCCGACCTTGATGACCCGCCAGCCCAGCGCGGAGAAGCGGCCGGCGACGTCTTCGGTGAATGCGAGGTCGGTGTCGCCTTCGATGGTGATGCGGTTGCTGTCGTAGATCCAGCAGAGGTTGCTGAGTTTAAGGTGGCCTGCGATTGAAGCGGCCTCGTTGGAGATACCTTCCATCATGCAGCCGTCGCCGCAGAGCGCGAAGGTGTCGTAGTTGTAGATTTCGAAATCGGGCTTGTTATAACGAGCAGCCAGCCATTTGCCGGCGATCGCCATACCGACGCTGTTAGCCAGGCCTTGGCCGAGGGGGCCGGTGGTGGTTTCGACGCCTGAGGTCCAGCGGTACTCGGGATGGCCCGGGCATTTGCTACCAAGCTGGCGGAACTTCTTGATCTGGTCGAGGCTGACGGCCGGGGCGTCGGTCGGGTCCTCATTTTCATCGAGCTGCTTGACGCCGGTCAGGTGCAGCATGGAGTAGAGCAACATGGAGGCGTGCCCGGCCGAGAGAACGAATCGATCGCGGTTCGCCCACATGGGATCGGCGGGGTTGTAGTTCAGGTGCTTGTTCCAGAGCAGGTAAGCCAGGGGAGCCATGGACATGGCCGTGCCGGGGTGGCCCGAGTTGGCGGCCTGGATGGCGTCCATACTCAGGGTACGGATGGTGTTGATGGCTTTCTGTTCGATCTTGTCACTTGGCGGGCGGAACGTCGTCATGGCTGATCTCTTATGTAGATGTAAGGTATAGATACACGCGGCGAGCACCGATCCATCGGCAGGCCGGGTGGGACGCCAATATACACATATTTGAAGGCCGGTAATTCCCCGAGACAAGGAAACTTGCCCAATGTTCCACTGGTCAGCCCATGCAAGGACTAAGTCACATCAATTTCATAACAAAAGTCGCTCTGGGGCCCTAGTAAAGAGAGTTATTATGGTTATTATATGTCCTGAGACGGAATGGACCGCCGCGAAAATCTAGTTATTGGGGAATGATTGATGGCACGTATTCACGAGTATCAGGCCAAAGCCTTGCTGGCCAAGCACGGCTTTCAAATACCACGCGGAGGCCCCGCTTCAACACCCGAAGAGGCCGCCCGGATCGCCGAGTCGCTAGGCGGATCGGTCGTGATCAAAATCCAGGCCTGGACCACCGGCCGAAAGGCGATGGGGGGGGTTGTCTTTGCGGACACACCCCAGCAGGTCGAGGACGAAGCCAAACGACTTCTGGCGATGACGGTCGGCAACTTCCCGGTGACGGAGGTGCTGGTCGAGGAACTGGTGCCGATCGATCAGGAGCTGTTCGTCTCACTGGCGCTGGATGATGCGGCAAGGGCGCCAATGATCCTGCTTTCGCTGGTCGGCGGATCGGGGATCGAGCAGCGCGCCGGGCAGGTGCATCGGTTAGCGTGCGATCCGAAGGCCGGACCGGATGAGGCGAAGCTGAAAGCATTAATCGCAGCATCCGAAATCAATGCGAAGCTGCATGACCAAGTCGCCAAATCAGTGCAAGGCGTGTTCGAAGTCGCAAAGACATACGAAGCACGCTCGCTTGAAGTCAACCCGCTGGTTACGACGACGGATGGTCGCGTGATCGCGGCGGACTGCCGGATGACGATCGACGACTATGCGGTGTTCAGGCATCCGGAACTGGGGATCGAAATCGCGCGTGAACTGGACCACCCCCCCACCGCCTTGGAGCGGATCGCTTACGAGATCGAGCAAGCGGACCACCGCGGAACGTTCTACTTCGCGCAGCTCAATACCAAAGCGGCGGAAGGCTCAAAAGGCCTGGTCGGTTTCCATGGCGCGGGCGGCGGCGGTTCGATGATGTCGATGGATGCGATCATGAGCGAAGGATTCACGATCGCCAACTTCACGGATACATCAGGCAATCCCTCGGCTGCGAAGGTCTACCGTGCGGCGCGTATTATCCTGAGCCAACCCGGGCTGGTCGGATACTTCGGCTCCGGGTCGGGTGTTGCCAGCCAGGAGCAGTTCTGGTCGGCATATGGATTAGCTAAGGCGTTTCTCGAACTGGAACTGAATATCCCCGCAGTGATTCGACTCGGTGGCAACAGCGAAGACCGGGCGGTTGAAGTATTGGAAGATGCCTGCAAGGACCTGCCCGCCAAGGTCGAAGGCTATCGCAAGGATGATTCGCCTCGCATGATCTCGCAGCGTTTTGCTGAGTTGATCGCCGAATCTGATGCGGCGCTGTGGCAGCCGCGCGACCCGAAGTTACCCGCGTTTGTCGGTACAGGCACTTCGATTCCCATCAACGGCGGGAAAGTCTGGATCGATTCCGCTTCATGCGATACCAAGACCACGCAATTGGTAATCGAACAATCATCAGGCCTGCTCAAGGATGAAGGCGGCGTTCCTGTTCTCGCTGTCAGTGAGGAGGACGCGGTCGGGAAGGATTCGGAATTTATTGCCTGCGAGATTGAGTTGCGTCGTGCGGGTAAGCCGGTGGTTTATGTTGAACTGGATGTGCCGGGGCTGGATGAGCTTATCGGCGCGGTTGCAACAATCGGGGGAGGGAACTGAATCATGGCAGTACTCATCGACGAAAAGAAGCGTGTCATCGTTCAGGGCATTACCGGCCGAGAGGGCCAGGCACGTACCAAACTGATGCTCGGTTACGGCACGAATGTTGTCGGCGGTTGCACGCCTAAGAAAGGCGGGCAGGAAGTCGAAGGCTTGCCGGTCTTTGATACGGTTAAGGAAGCAGACACATTTTGCAGGGAAAAACACGGCGGGCAGGCGGATGTGTCGGTCGTGTTCGTTCCAGCCAAGCTCGTTAAAGCAGCGGCGATCGAAGCGTTTGAAGCCGGCGTCAAACTCGTCGTACTCGTGCCGGACCGTGTACCGGTCTGGGATGCGATCCAGATCGCAGATGTTGCCAAGTCTCATGATGCGCATTTTGTCGGACCGAACACGCTGGGCATCATCAGCCCGGGCAAAGCGGTACTCGGTATGATCGGCGGACGCGCGGAAAGCGCCAAGGCATGGTTCAAACCGGGCAAGGTCGGCGTGATCAGCCGATCGGGTGGCATGAGTTCATCAACAGCGTATTACCTAGGCAAGGTCGGGATCGGATTGAGCACGATCTGCCACGTCGGTGGTGACTCGGTGCTTGGTTTGCGATTCCCCGATGTCGCGTTGATGTTTGAGCACGACCCGGACACCGAAGCGATCGTGATCTTCGGCGAAATTGGTGGGTCACAGGAGGAAGACCTGGCGGCACTGATGAAAGAAGGCCGTGTGACTAAGCCTGTCGTTGCATACATAGGCGGGAAGGCTGCTAAGGAAGGCACGCGATTCAGCCACGCCGGGGCGATTATTGAGGGCGGTAAAGGCACGCACGACGGCAAGGTCAAGGCGTTGACCGAAGCCGGCGCGACCGTGGTAACCAGTTTCGGCGACCTGCCCGAGGCCGCACTCAAAGCGATCGGCTCCAACTGAGAAAGGCTTGTGATGAGTGAATCGAATCCCAATGCGTGGAAGACAGCCGTCACTGAGATCAAGCCGAACCGCGTCGCGGTCCGCGGCTACAACATCGCCGAACTGATGGGCAATGTGACGTTTGGTCAGGCTGTCTATTTGATCCTGCGTGGTGAATTACCCAGCGCTGAAGTCGGCAAGCTGATGGACGCGATCCTGGTATCAAGCATCGACCACGGCGCAACGCCCCCGAGCGTTCTGGCGGCACGGACCGTAGCAAGTTCAGGCGCTGCTTTGAGTCAGTCCGTCGCAGCGGGCGTGATGTCGATCAACAAGTCACACGGCGGTGCGATCCAGGACTGTGCCCTGCAATTGAAAAAGATCATCGAGCGGTCCTTGAACGATAAACAATCCCTGGCAGATGCGGCTCGCAGCGAGCTTGCAGACATGAAAAACCGCGGCGAGCGGATGAGCGGCTTCGGGCACCGCTACCACACGGCAGACCCACGCACCGCCCGCTTGTTCGAGCTGACCGAGCAGGCAGGCGTGAACGGGCTGTACATCGACGCGGCCAAGGCGATCGAGCAGGTTTTTGCCGACTCGGGCAAGAAACTGCCGATCAATGTGGATGGTGCGATTGGGGCGGTCCTGGCGCAACTCGGGTTCGATCCGGCCGTGATGAATGGTCTATTCATGATTGCACGGACGCCGGGCCTGGTCGCCCATGTGGTCGAGGAGCAGACGCGCGAAAAACGGATGCGAAAGATCGATCCTGTCGATCATGGTTATGATGGTCCCGAGGCGCGGACGTTGTAAGGAGACAATCGATGCCATATACAGTCGACGAGATCGCAGACTTGTTCCCGGATATTCATCAGATCACAGACCGCGATTTGCGGGAGAAAGTCGCGGCCGTATGGTCCGAGGCGATCGAAACCGGTGCCGGCGGTAAGGGTTGGACGCTCTCAGAACTCAGGTCGATCCCCTTCACTTTGCTTGCCGGCGATATCGACTTGCGTTTCATTGAGCATCTGAACTCGTGCATCCGCCAGTGCATCGTGATCGCAGACACGCTGATGACGATCTACAAGGGTAAGATCCCCGTAAACAAGGATATTCTGATCGCCGGCGCGATGCTCGCGGACGTGGGCAAGCCCCTGGAGTTCGATCGCGATAAAGATGGCAATCTTATCAAGGGCCACTTCGGTGACATGTTGCGGCATCCGTTCAGCGGTGTAGCGATGTGCTATAAGCACGACGTCCCGGCTGAGGTCATGCATATCGTCGCGACCCATAGCCACGAGGGCGACAAGGTCGAACGCACCATCGAATCGATCATCTTCCATCACGCGGACTTCGTCGACTTTGATATCGCAAAGTACCTGGGTAAGCATCCGATTAAATAAATCGAGGGCTGGAGTCACACACTTCATTTAGGACGGGAACCCTATGGGTCTGACACTGGTTGAAAAAATAGCGACACGCTATGCCGTAGGCATAGAGCCTGGTGAATCCGCGACGCAGGGATCGATCGTTACGATCAGACCCAAGCACGTGATGACGCATGACAATACCGGCGCGGTGATCCCGAAGTTTAAGAGCATATTTCCGGAAGGCGTTGAGCCCAAGGTCGCCGATCCACATCAGCCGGTGTTCGCGATCGACCACGACATTCAGAACCATTCACCAGAAAATCTCGGCAAGTACGCCAAGATTCATAAGCACGCAGATCAGCACGAGATTGACTTTTATCCCGCGGGGACCGGGATCAGCCATCAGGTGATGGTGGAACAGGGTTATGCTGTTCCGGGCAGCATGATCGTGGGCAGCGATTCGCACTCGAACCTTTACGGCGCTATCAGTGCGCTGGGGACGCCGGTCGTGCGGACAGATGCCGCTTGTATCTGGGCGACGGGGCAGACGTGGTGGCAGGTGCCGAAGGTCGCCAAGTGTGTATTGAAAGGCAGGCTCAAGCCCGGCGTGGTGGGTAAAGATGTCATCATCGCGCTTTGCGGTCTGTTCAATCATGATGAAGTATTGAATCATGCGGTGGAGTTCGTCGGGCCGGGCGTGGAATGCCTGTCGATGGACCAGCGCATGTCGATCGCGAATATGACCACGGAATGGGGCGCATTAGCGGGCGTGTTCCCGTTCGATGAAGCATTGCGGCTTTATCTTGAAGACCGCGTTCAATACTTCGGTTCGGTAACGCGGCCGGGCATTCGGCGTGACGGTAGCCTGGGCGGATATAACTTCACCGAGATCGAGTCTTGGTGGAAAGGTAAACTTGTCGCAGATGAAGATGCAGAGTACGCGGTCGAGATCGAGCTGGATCTGGGCACGGTGATCCCGCACGTGTGTGGGCCGAACGAAGTCAAGACGATGCATGCACTGCCTGTGATCGAGCAGGAAAGAATAGCGATCCAGAAGGCGTATCTGCTGTCGTGTGTCAACGCGAGGCTGGAAGATCTGCGGGATGCGGCCGAGATCGTTAAGGGTAAACGCATCGCAAAAGGTGTTTCGTTCTACGTTGCCGCCGCATCGTCAGACATTCAGGATAAAGCTGAAGTGGCCGGCATCTGGCAGGCTCTGCTCAACGCGGGAGCGACCCCCCTGCCGCCGGGCTGCGGGCCTTGCATCGGACTTGGCGAAGGCACGACTGAACCGGGCGAGGTCGCGATCAGTGCGACCAATCGGAACTTCAAGGGACGCATGGGTAGCGCGGATTCCCAGGTGTATCTTGGATCGCCTGCTGTCGTCGCTGCTTCTGCGTTGGCCGGCTATATCTGTGCGCCGACCGGTTATGAACTGACCGAACCTAAACGTAATATCAAACGCAACACACCGGCTGCATCGGCCTTGAAAAGTGCGAAGATCATTGAAGGCTTCCCAGCAGAAGTCAGCGGACGCGCACTTTTCATGCCGAAGGACAATATGAACACCGACGGCATCTACGCCGGCAAGTGGACATACAAAGACGACATGGCGCCGGAGCAGATGAAAGACGTCGCGTTCGAGAATTACGATCCCGAATTCAACAGCATCTACCAGGACGGCGACATCGTCGTCAGCGGACGCAACTTCGGTACAGGATCGAGCCGAGAGCAGGCAGCGACGTGCTTGAAGTACAAAGGCGTGCCTTGCGTGATCGCTGCAAGCTACAGCGAGACATACCGACGCAATGCATTCAACAACGGCTTCCTTTGTATCGAATGTCCGGAGCTGGTCGATTACCTTACGGAAACACTTTCTAACAACGGAAAACCAACCATAGTCGGGCCGAAGATCGTGGTCGACTTCCAGGGATCGGTTGTGCGAGTAGACAAAAAGACATTCCCGTTCCCGGCACTGAGCCCGACGGCACAAAAGCTTGTTGTCGCAGGCGGCGCCGAGGCCGTGGCGCGATCACAGATTTCTAACTGATTCACACACTTGGAACCTGCAATTCAAGGAAACAATGATGGCGAAGTACAAGATCGCATGGATGCCGGGCGACGGCGTGGGCAAGGACGTCATGGAAGCGGCACGCATCGTGCTGGACGCGATGAAGTTCGACGCCGAGTACATCCCCGCTGACATCGGCTGGGAGTTCTGGTGCAAGGAAGGCAACCCCCTGCCCGACCGTACGATCGACATCCTCAAGCAGACCGATTGTGCTTTGTTCGGCGCGATCACCAGCAAGCCGCGCGACGAAGCGAATGATGAACTGGCACCGGAATTGAAGGATAAAGGCCTGGTCTACTTCAGTCCGATCGTCAAGCTCCGCCAGCTATTCAACCTGCACACGAACCTCCGCCCATGCAAGGCCTATCCCGGCAACCCGCTGAACTACCGTGACGATATCGACCTGGTTGTTTTCCGTGAGAACACCGAAGGCATGTACGGCGGTGTCGAGTGGTTCCCACTGCCGGAGAAGGTTTACGATGCCATGTGCGTGAACCCCAAGATGGTGAAGTGGAAAGAAAAGGGACTTGAGAATGTCGCGCTATCGACCCGCATCATGAGTAAGCAGGGTTGCGAGAGCATCGTCACTCAAGCGTATGAATATGCCAAGACGCATGGGCGTAAGAGTGTCACGCTGGTCGAGAAGCCGAACGTATTGCGTGAGACCGGCGGCTTGATGACGCGCGTCGCCCGTGAAGTTGCCAAGAACTACGACATCCCGCTATGGGAAGCCAACATCGACGCGATCTGCATGTGGATGATCAAGAATCCTCACACATATGACGTGTTGGTGGCAGAAAACATGTTCGGTGACATCATCTCCGACCTCTGTGCCGGGCTTGTCGGCGGGCTTGGTTTTGCCTCGGCTGCCAACATCGGCGACGACTATGCCGTTTTCGAGCCGACGCACGGCTCTGCGCCGAAGTACGACGGCATGTATAAGGTCAACCCGATGGCGATGCTGCTGACCTGCAAGCTGATGTTCGACTGGCTGAATGAAGATGATATGGCAGAGCGTCTCGAAGCCGCGATCGCAAAAGTCATCAAGGAAAACAAGGTCGGCACGTATGACGTCGGGCTGAATAACACGACGCTTGAAGTGGCGCAGGAAGTGGCGAAGCACGTGTAATCGGGATTAACCGCGAAGGCGCGAAGAGCGCGAAGAAGGAGCGGATCGATGGGTTCATTCAAGACGAAAGACTTTATCAGCTACGACCTGGCCGAGTGGGCGTGCAATCTGAAGTATGAAGACCTGAGCCCCGAAGCGATTGAGCGGGCGAAGCTGTTCTGGTTTGATTCTTTGGGTTGTGCACTCGGCGGCAGTCAGCAGGAAGATGCGAAGATCCTGCTGATGCATCACCAGATCATGGTGCGTGAGATCGGCGGCGGTTGTAGCTGCTTTGTCAGCGGATTCAGAACCAATCCCGTCGATGCCGCGTTCCTGAACGGCCACATGATCCGGTCGATGGATTACAACGACATCTACTGGAAGGCGGACCCATCCCACCCGAGCGACCTGCTCTCAGGGCCGCTCGCGGTCTGTCAGGCGAATCGGCTTTCAGGCAAAGACCTGATCCTCGCGTCCGTCATCGCCTATGAAGTCGAGATGCGACTGGTAGAAATCGGTCGGCCGGGAATTCGCGAATACGGCTGGCATCACGCGACGCTGACCGGCTTCGCTGCGCCGTATGGCCCCGGGCGTCTGCTGAACCTGACGGTCGATGAAATGGTGAACGCGGTTGGAATCAGTGCGAGCCGAACTGGCTCGCTGGGCGCTGTCACAGCCGGCAAACTTACGAACATGAAGAACACGGTCGACCCCTGGGCGACGCGTGTCGGTCTTGAGTCCGCCTTCCTGGCTAAGCTCGGTTACACCGGGCCGGAGCACATCTATGACGGCAAGGAAGGCCTGTTCCATGTGTTCGGTCATTCAGTCAGTGGTGGAGAGCCTTGCACGTTCGATGCGGACGGCATGATCAAGGACCTGCCGAAGTCGCCGAGCGATCATTACCGCATCCTTGATTGCGGCTTCAAGTCCTTCCCGATCGAAGCGCTTAGCCACGCACCACTGACAGCGATGATGAAGTGTGTGAAGGAAAACAACATCAGCCCGGATGACGTTGCTGAGATCAAGGTTGAGGTGATCGCCCGTGCCGCGGACATCCTGGGTGATCCGCACAAGTATCGCCCCACTGGCAAGGAAACCGCCGACCACTCGTTGCCCTACTGCATGGCTGTCGGTCTGGTAGACGGGATGGTCACTCCGCTCCAATTCCACCAGGAACGTATCGATGACAAGTCATTGATCCCTGTGATGGATATGGTGAAGGTCGTGCCGAATGAGGAGTTTGAAGCGCTGTTCCCCGAGTATCAACCAAGCCGGGTGACACTGACGCTTAAGGACGGCAAGAGCTTCGCCACACGCGTGGATGTGCCGAAGGGTGACCCGCGCGATCCAATGACCGCCGAGGAAATCAGCGTCAAACTTACTGCTCTCGGCAAGGACGTGGTCGGCGAAGAGCGATGTAAGAAGATCGGCGAACACATCATGGATATCGAAAACCAATCGGATGTGGAAGCGTTGATGTCGTTAATGACACTCTGATGCCTGCTTCTGTGTTTGTGAATCTTGTGCAGAAAGCGGATTAGCCACAGATGAACACGGATAAACACAGATAAGATAATCGAGAATTCTCAATTCACCTGTAGCGGGTGCCCTGTTTTGACCGCGCAGCGGTAAAGCAGGTAATGCATTGGCTCTGAATCCGTGTTTATCGGTGTTCATCAGTGGCTAAAATTCAATTTCATTTGTTGCCACCAAAGACAGACAGGCTCATAGGGTTGAAATACGCTTATAGTCATCCGGTGTGTTGATATTCCTCAATACCGCCGAGTTTGCGATTTCCACCATAACCACATTTTCTTCATGTGCTGATACCAGTTCGCGTAAACCGGTATCGCATGCGGGCGACATCAGGAATGGGATGCGTGACGCGGGGAAGATGATCGGGTGCCCGCGTTTGCCATCGTGGGCTGCGACGATGATCCTGCCGGGCCGGCATTGAAATACTGAGCAGCATTCCGCGACTTCTGCGGAGGCAAGTCCGGGCTGGTCGCCGGGGCAGATCAGGATGCCATCATCAACCTGCAATTCACACATTTTCTGCAGTTCATCGACCCCGAGCCGTAACGAGTCGATCATCTCAGCATCGGGCTCGTCATTTAAAACGACCATCGCGCCGGTTTGACCAATATCTATCTCTGCCGCCACCAGGCTGTTCGTCACAACGAACGTGTGGTTTATTCGATCGCAACTGACAACGGGATCGATCACGCTCAACAACATCGGTTGGCCATCAACGAGCATAAGCTGCTTGGGCTGGCCCATACGATTGGATCGACCCGCGGCGGGGATGATGGCGTGGATGGTGGACATGGTTTTAGTGGCTGGTTCTTAGTGGCTGATGGCTGGTGATTAGTCAGACTCTTAACTCCGGCTAGACCCTAGTCCCCAGCCCCTAGACCCTTTATCACATTGAACATCAAACAGACCGTTTCGGTTTTTTGAGCGCCTTACCTGCCGGCGAATCGGTCATCGGCAATTGACGCCGGACAACATGATCAAATTGGTACATCGCGCCCGCGATAGCCGGGGCGGTCGGGACCAGGCCGATCTCGCCGACGCCGCGTGCGCCGTGCGGGCATTCGGGGTCTGGCTCTTCGACGAAGATCAACTCCATCTCAGGCATCTGGTGCGCCCGCAGGACGCCACAGTCGTTGATCTTCTTCGCCTGGATGATCGCATCCTCGACCGGGAAGTCCTCGGAAAGTGCGTAGCCGATCCCCATGTGAAGCGAGCCATACATCTGGCCCTTGAGCTGGGTGGGATTGATGACTTTGCCGACATCGTGGCAGGCGATCATTTTCTTCAGCGCGCCGTTGTCGTCTAGGATCGCGACCTGAGTGGCGAAGCCGTAGGTGATGTGCGTCTTGGGCCCGCCGGGTTTGTCCATATCCTTGCCGAGTTTGCTGGTGTAGTCGCAGCGCCATTCACCTTTGAAGGTCTGGTTCACGAGGTCTTCAAGGGTCTTACCCCGATCGAGCGCGGCCTTAAGTGCTTTGCCAGCTTCTGCGATCGCGTTGCCTGCGAGTACAGTCGCACGGCTGGCCGTGGTCTGGCCGCAGTCGAGCATGAGCGTGGTATCGGTCTGGCATTGGAACAGTTCAGGCGCCAATCCCGTCGCTTCATGGGCGAACTGGATGCAGAGCGTAAACAATCCTTGCCCCATCTCGGTGAAGCCGGTACGGATGCGCAAGCGATCGGGCGCTTCGATGGTGATCGCGGCGCGGCCGATGTCCGGCATGCCGTTGCCGATACCGACATTCTTGATCCCGCAAGCGATCCCGGCGTACTTCGCGCTCTTGTATTGATCTTTGACAGCTTCGAGAGTGCGACGCAGGCCGAACGGTTTATCCAACACCTGTCCGGTCGCGAAAGCTTCGCCCGGCTCGAGGATATTACGGTCACGGATGTCGTAGCCATCGATCCCGCACTTCTCGGCAAGCCGGTCGAGCAAACCTTCCACCGCAAACGCCGCCTGGTTTGCGCCAAAGCCTCGCATCGCACCACAAGCAGGATTGTTCGTGTAAACCGCAAGCGACTTCATGTCGATGTTCGGCACGCGGTACGGACCCGTGCAGTGTCCGCCCGCTCTTTCCAGCACTTTGGCACCGACGGAGGCGTAGGCGCCCTTGTCCCCGATGATGCTTGACTTCACGGCCAGGATATGCCCCTCTGCATCGCAGCCGATTTTATAGGTGAGTGTGATCGGGTGGCGCTTCACGTGGACACGGAAACTCTCCGGCCTTGTCAGCGTGATCTTGATCGGCTTGCCGGTGAGATATGCAAGCAAGGCAGTCTGCCCCTGGACAGACATATCTTCCTTGCCACCGAACGCCCCGCCGTTGCTTACAAGTTGAACTTCAATACGGCTCTCATCGATCCCGAGTACCGATGCGATCTGCCGACGGTCATCAAACACGCCCTGTCCCTGGCTGTAGACCAGTAAAGAATCAATGGGGGATTTAGGATTGGGGATGGTGGATGGATTGTCGCTTGATTCACATGCCGGATCATCCATCCGCCATTCGCCATCCGCCATCCGCCATCGGGGCACGGCGATACAGGCCTCGGGTTCGAGGAACATATGCTCGATGTGCTGCGTACGATACGTGTCTTCGATGATGTGGGCGCACTTGGCGAAAGCGGCCTCGACATCACCCTTAACGAGACGTGATTCGCTTAGCAGGTTGGTACCACGCTGCGGGTGAACCAGCGGCGCATCGGGTTTCAAGGCTTCGACCGGGTCCGTCACCGGCTCCTTGACGATGTATTCAATCTCAAGCAGCTCCGCAGCTTTGCGAGCCAGTTTCTGGTTGTCCGCGACCACGGCAGCGATGACGTCACCCGTGCAACGTGTATCTGTTCCGGGGGCGACGAAAACCGGCCAGTCTCTTTCGATCAGCCCGACGTAGATCTCGCCCGGCACATCCTTGGCGGTAAAAACATGATGCACGCCCTCAAGCGCAAGCGCCTTACTGGCATCGAGCTTGACGAACGTTGCACGGGGATGGTCCGCCAGACGCAAAGCGCCGTAGAGCATGCCGGGGACGGTCATGTCATCGACGTATTGTCGATCGCCCAGCACAGCATCGTGGCCGGTGTAACGCGGCAGGCTGGTACCGACTTTGCCTGACCGATCGGCTTCAGGCGATTCTGGCATCGGTTGGCCGTTATGTACTTTGCTGTAGAGTTCGATACTGTCGACGATCTGCTTGTAGCCGGTGCATCGACAGAGGTGCGGACGGATGGCTTTGGTGATCTCTTCACGAGACGGTGTCGGATTCTCATTGCACAGACCCACGCCACGCATCGCAAAGCCCGGGATGCAGAATCCGCACTGCACGCCGCCGGATTGCACGAAGCTATCGGCGATCTGTTTGCGGTGCTCATCTTCTAACCCTTCCAGCGTCGTAACGGATTTGCCCTCGACCCGGCTGGGCTTCATGGTGCAACTGAGCATGGGCTTGCCATCGACGAGGACCGTGCAGCAGCCGCACTGGGCCTGTGGCTGGCAGCCGTTCTTGGGCGAGGTGATACCGAGTTGGTCGCGCAGGACGTCCAGCAATGTCAGGCCGTCGTCAGAGAGATCGACCGTGACGGGCTTGCCGTTGACGGTGCAGGTAAGTGTGCTTTGGGGTGTGGTGGACATAGGCGTAGAAGTACTCATAGTCGTTGGCCTCGCTTGGGGTCCCCCCCCGGATATCCCCGGGTCCGGTTACTCATTGACCGGTGGCCAACTCGTGCCCGCCTTTGGAAGTGGATGACGGTATCCGAAAGCTTCCGTGGGCGGACTATCCTTCCACCAATCGACATTGTCGCCTCTTTGGCCTGAATCACCAAGCGAAACTTGTGAAAATTTCGCTTTGTGACATTGAGGTTCTCGGGTATAAAGACAGGTCTATGCCTACAACCAGCCCCGGAACGTCCCCGTTCGTAAAACAAGCCGAAAAATATAAGCCCAAAATGATCCGCTTCTTGCGGGACATGATCGCTATCCCTTCGGAATCCGCCGAGGAAGGCAAAGTCATAGCCCGGATCCGCAAAGAAATGCAGTCGACCAAGGCCTTTGACAAGATCTGGGTCGACAAGATGGGCAACCTGCTCGGAATGATCGGTAAGCCCGGCAAAGGCAAGAAGTTACTTGCTATCGACGCCCACGTGGACACCGTCGGTGTCGGTGACCGGTCTGAGTGGAAACATGACCCATACAAAGGCAAGATCGCGGATGGCAAGGTCTGGGGCCGGGGTGCCGGCGACCAGGAAGGCGCGATCCCAGCGATGGTTTATGCCGCAAAGATAATGCGGGACCTGAAAGTCGATTTGAGTGAGTATTGCCTGCTGCTGACCTTCACCGTCATGGAAGAAGACTGTGACGGGCTCTGCTGGCAGTACATCGTTAATGAAGACAAGATCAGGCCGGATGCGGTGGTCGTGACCGACTCGACCAACTGCTGGATCCTGCGGGGCCACCGCGGACGGATGGAGATCGGCGTCACCGCTAAGGGTAAGAGCTGCCACGGCTCCATGCCCCACAAGGGCGACAACGCCATCTACAAGATTGCCAAGATCGCCAACGAGATCGAGAAACTCAACAAGCGTCTGAAGGCGGATGAGTTCCTCGGCAAAGGGACAATCACCGTCAGTTATGTCGATTGCAAGACACCGAGCATGTGTGCCGTACCGGGCGAGGCGTTTATCCACCTGGACCGTCGGCTGACGGTTGGGGATACGAAGACATCAGCCGTGCGTGAGGTGAAAGATGCGATCAAGCGTGCGGGTGTCAAAGCGAAGGTCGAGGTGCTCCGCTACGAAAGACCCAGCTACACTGGTCTGACCTACGAGACGGAAAAATACTTCCCGACGTGGTGCGAGCCGGAGGATGCACTTCAGGTGCAGGCCGCAATCAAAGCACATCGGGATGTGCTCGGGACCGCCCCGACATTGCATCGCTGGACGTTCAGCACAAACGCGGTATCCATCGCCGGGATGTACGGCATCCCCTGCGTCGGCTTCGGCCCGGCGCCGGAAAACGTCGCCCATACCGTCAACGACTCGGTGCCGATCGATCACCTGATCAAGTGCGCTGCGTTCTACGCCGGCTTCGGACAGGCGTATTGTGATCTGGCTCATAAACGTCCCAACACAACAAAAATGAACGTGAAACGAAGAAAGTCATAATCAAATCTAACGCCCGGGGATGGCTATCCCCGGGCTTTACGTTAATCGACATAATTAAGGATTGAAAAAGGATTCAGAATAGATGACGAACAGCCTCAAAGGTAAAGACTATATCGAAACGCAGGACCTCAGCGACGCTGAGATCGATCTGCTTCTGCAAACCGCAGATGAGTTAAAAGCCAAGTTCCACCGGGGCGAACCGACGCAATTGCTACCGCACCAGACAGCCTTCCTTCTGTTTTTCGATAAATCCACCCGTACACGCAACGCTTTTGAAGCAGGCATGACCCAGCTCGGTGGACACGCGCACTTCCTGGATTCCAGCGCCACGCAGATCAGCCACGGCGAAACCGCTGCCGACACGGGCAAGATCCTCGCCGCGATGGGCCACGGCATCTGCTGCCGGCACGACCTGATCCTCGGTGCAGGCAACAAGTACATGCGAGAGATGGCAGAAGCCGCGAACGTGCCGGTTATCAACATGCAGTGCGATGTTGACCACCCGACGCAGACGCTGGCAGACATCATGACCATCCGCGAACACTTCGGCACGGACAACGTCAAAGGCCTGAAGATCGCAGTGACATGGGCGTATGCGCCGTCGTATGCCAAACCGCTGAGTGTGCCGCAGGGTCTGATCACTCTGATGACGCGGTTCGGGATGCATGTCTCACTGGCACATCCGAAGGGTTACAACCTGATCGACCGGACAGTCGAATCGGCCAAGGCCAACGCCGCGAAGTCAGGCGGTTCGTTCCAGATTGTCGAAGATATGGATGCCGCGTTCGAAGATGCGGACATCGTCTACCCCAAAAGTTGGGGCGTATACGACCTGATGCTCGAACGCCTCACCGCAAAATCACAGGCCGAAATCAACGAAAACGAAAAAGTGTGTCTTGAAATGAATCACAAGCACAAGGACTGGATCTGCGATGAGAAGCGGATGAGTCGTGCGAAGGATTCGGCTGTGTATATGCATTGCCTGCCCGCCGACCGTGGCAGTGAAGTGACCGACGCCGTGATCGACGGCCCGCAGAGCATCGTCTTCCAGGAAGCGGAAAACCGCCTGCACACCGCCAAGTCGATCATGGCCTGCACCATGCGCGAAAGACCGTTCTGATAACTAATGAATGAAATAGGGATGAACACAGATGAACACAGATTTTGTTTGCTGATTATGACTGTTCATCATCCGTGTTTATCTGTGTTCATCCCTGTTAATTCTTCTGTTCCGGATGCACGATATGACTAATCCCCGTCCAACAGTCATCGCTTTGGGGGGCAACGCGATCAGTGCGCCGGGAGAACAAGGGAACATCCCGCAGCAGTTCGCGCATATGTCGGATACTGCTCGCCACCTTGTCCGTGCGATCGAACGAGGTTTACACATTGTCCTGACCCACGGCAACGGGCCGCAGGTCGGCAATGTGTTGCGGCGTGTCGAAATCGCATCTCATGAAATGTACCCCCTGCCGCTGGAGATCTGCGTGGCCGATACGCAGGCGGGCATGGGCTACATGATCGCGCAGTGCATGAAGAACGCGATGCACAAGCGTGGTATCGATCGTGATGTTACGACGCTTGTCACGAACGTCCTGATTGACAAGAAGGACCCTAACTTCAAGAAACCAAGCAAGCCGATCGGCCTGCCGATGGATGAGGCGCTTGCGTTCAATCACCGCGATAACGACGGCTGGTCGATCGTGCCTGTCAGCGGCGGGATGTATCGGCGCGTGGTACCTTCACCACATCCCAAGTCGATTCTCGAAGTCAACACGATCCGCCGGCTGGTTGAGGATGGTGAATTAGTTGTCTGTTGTGGCGGTGGCGGCGTGCCCGTGATTGAGGATGAACAGGGCAACTACCGAGGAGCGGCGGCCGTGATCGACAAGGACCGGACTTCTGCCTTGCTTGCTAAAGAGCTGAACGCAAAAACCTTGATCATCCTTACCGCGGTCGACCGTGTCTGTTTGAATTATGGCAAGCCCGATCAGAAACCACTTAACAAAATGACGGTTGATGAAGCCAAGCGTTATCTTACTACGGGTCACTTTGCGGATGGCTCGATGCGCCCCAAGATCGAGGCTGCAATCGATTTTGTTGAAAGCTCAAAGGACATGGATGCCGAAGCGATTATCGCAGAATTGCCGCGCCTGATGGATGCGCTGGATGGACAAAGCGGAACGCGGATTACCCGACGCTGATCGATTCACGCCTTATCGATTTCCACCGCGCACCGCCCGGCCGGACATCTCTGATTGACCCCACCTCACGTATCGCTAACATGCGCGGTTTATGATCTTCAATAGCATCGTTCGGCATCAAATCCGGTCAAACATAAGGTCCGCTGCTCATGTTTAAAAACAGCTTTGCACTCACATCTGCTTTATCGCTATTGATAGCGGTCTCCTGCCTATCCGTAACTCCCGACCTTACACACGCACAAGAAACTATAGAGACAGCCATGTCCAAACCCGTCACCGCTTATGTCTGGGATTATCGCGATCAGTGGACGAAGAAAAACGGCGCAGCGGCGATGCTGTCCGAAGCGGGTTTTGATGTTAAACCCTTGTCGATGGATAGCTCTCCCTGGGGACTATCCGGTCTTGTATTCATCGGCAGCTTCGCGAGCGACAGCCCGGAATACAAAGCCTACATAAAAAAGTTCAAAGAGGACCTGTACAAGTTCGTGGATGATGGCAACGTGCTTGTGCAGATGACGCAGGCCGACCAGGCAGAACCGGAGCCGCCGTTCCTGCCGACCACGCAGGCGGCGCATCGATGCGATACCGATTCGGCAACATTGCATGTCCTGTCACCTGAGCACACGCTGGTACAAGGCATGGCGGTTGCCGACGGAAAACTGACAGCCTCCGACCCGCACCTTGGCTGGGAATTGTTCGACAAGCAAGGCGGCTTCGAGGTCATCCTCAGTGCCGATACGTCCGCGCAATACCCCGCCCTGATGGAAGGCGCATACGGCCAGGGACGCATCGTGTTGGCAGCGATGAGCATTGATAAACTGCTGGATGAAGATGGCAAACGATCAGTGTCTGCTGAGAGAGACGAACTCGCAAAACGGTTTGCCTCTAACCTTTTAAAACACGTCCGTGATGTCGATGCGAGAAAAGCCGCGGCGATTAACGTCACGCCGGCACCCAGAGACAAACATGAATTTGTGGACGGTGCGTGGACGCTGGTGCTGTTGCCGGATACACAGGTGTATTCCGTGCGCTACCCCGGCCTGTTCAGCGCACAGACCGCCTGGATCCGTGAACATGTCAAGGACCGCAACATCAAGTATGTCCTGCACCTTGGCGATATCACCGACAACAACGCGATCACGGAATGGCAGCGTGCGTCTGCTTCCATGCGTTTACTGGATGGTGTCGTGCCTTATGCGCTCGTACCCGGCAACCACGACTACGGGCCCTCCGGTGATGCCTCCACACGCGACACCTATCTGAACGATTACATCTCATTCAAAACGACTGCGAGTATCCCGACCTTCGGCGGCGCATACAAAGAAGGCGAACTGGATAACACCTATCACCTGTTTGAAGCCGGCGGCGACAAGTGGATCGTCATCGCGCTTGAATGGGGGCCGCGTGATGAAGTCGTCGAGTGGGCGAACAGCATCATGGATAAATACCCCGACCGCAAGGGCATCCTGATAACGCACGCATTCCTCTTCTCCAACTCCCGCCGATACGACCACACCGATAAATCACACCCCAATTCGTGGAACCCGCACAACTACCGCACACCGCAAGTCAACGACGGCCAGGAACTGTGGGACAAACTCGTCCGCAAACACAACTTCGTCTTCACCTTCAACGGCCACGTCCTGAACGACGGCACGGGCTACCGCGCCGACCCCAACGATAACGGCAAACTCGTACACCAAGTCCTCGCCAACTATCAGATGCGCGAACTAGGCGGCGAAGCGTACCTGCGTCTCGTCGAGTTCCAGCCGGATGGCAACACCGTCTACATGGTCGCGTACAGCCCATTGCACGACCGTTTCATGCTCGAACCCGACCAGTCGTTCACGATCAAATTGGATGAGGCCCCGACCGATCAGCCTGAGCAGATGCAGTAATGTTTATTGCTGTGGTTATTCACAAGGTACTGCAGCCATGCGTTGATGCAACGCATGCGCAAACTGCACACTCAGAGTACGGGCCGCGGCTTCATCACAACTTAGAATCATGCCATTGCGCAGCTTCCATTCGCCTGCGACCATGACATCAGAAACGAACTCCGGGCCCATGGCATAGATGAAGTGGCCGGCGAGATTGTCGGCAGTCAGTGGCGTGGCGGGCACATACTGCGTCAAAACCAGGTCGGCTTCGGCGCCTGCTTCGAGGACACCGAGTTTCACGCCTAGGCACTTGGAGACAAAACGTGCGGATTCTCCGATCATGGCAAGGGGCCGGCCAAAAGGCAGCGGCAATTGACCATCGTGACTCTTGAATTGAGCGGTACGGGCTTCACGCCACATGTCAGCTCCGATGCCGTCGGTCCCTAGCATCGGTGAGCGGTCGAACTTTGCCACGGGGGCGTAGCCCACCGCGTTGTTCATGTTCGAGTTCGTGTTGTGCGCCATGGTGATCGTGCCGTTTTGATTGACACAGCGGATGTCGTTCTCGGACAGGTGGGTGCCGTGGGCGAAGATCGTGTCGGGCACATCAAACACACCCAGGTTCTTAAAACGCTCGAACAATCCTACGCCGACCTTCTCACGTGTGATCGCTTGATCGCACGGGTCTTCCGCGACGTGGATGTGGATTCCGGCTTTCAGTTCCTTTGCCAGTTCGACACAATCGGCAAGTGATTTGTTAGAAAGGGTAAAGCTGGCGTGGGCGCCGACGAGGCCAGCGAATCGGCCGTCGTTTCGATCTCGGCAATGCCTGATGTAGCGTGCGTTTTCTTCCAGACCGCGTTTCGCTTCATCTTTGTAGTTGCGGTCGGTGACTTCGTAACACAACACCGCCCGACAGCCGGCTTCGGCGATGCCTTCTTCAAGCACGGATAGGCTGTTTTCGATCGCATTCGGTGATGCGTGGTGATCGATGAGCGTCGTCGTGCCGCAACGTAAAGCAGCAAGCGAGCCGACCAACCCACTCATGCGGATGCTGTCCCGATCATGCGCCCGGTCCAGCCGCCACCAGATGTATTTGAGTATCTCGTGAAAGTTGCTCGGTGTCTTCGGCGGTGCGGGCATCCCGGCCGCGAGTGCGGAGTACAGGTGTGTGTGCCCGTTGACCAGCCCCGGCATCAGGACCGCCCCACTGCAATCGACGACTTCGTCACTGGGTTCTTGTGATACATCAGTACCAACGCCCGTGATTTTGCCATCTGCAACACGCAAATCACCTCGCTCGACCATGGGCGGGTCGAGTTGAACGAGGATCGCGTTGGTAAATGTTGTGGGCATTACATGTATCTCAAAGCCCATGTTCGACGAACATGGGCTTCCTGGGTACATACATTCACTTAGAGTAAATCCAATACACCAGTTTTCTCATTAAACGCTTCAATCTGCTTGTCCCATTCACCCACCTGATCGAACGTCTTCACCCAGAAGTCCGGGTCCCACAGTTCGTTCAACTCATCAATCGTGCGCCCTTGCTGCTCGATCCACGTAAAGTACTTGAAATTGTGCAGGGCTTTCTGGTCGTGGTAATTCAATTCACGCAGGTTGTCCGTGACGATGCCATCCACGTAACGTGCTTTGTCGGCGATGGCGTTATCGCGTGTGTACGTCCCGCGCCCTTCTTGCAGTTCAGTGATCCGGCTTGAGTAAAGATCAGATGAATCGGTTAGGCAGGTAAAGATCACATCCTTGCTGTTCATGTCGTAATACCGGGCCGCCTTGATCGCGCTGATTAGGTTGCAGATCGAAGAAATACCCAGCAGCGGTAACTGCTCGACAAACGTCCCCGGAAGCTTTTCGCAGAGGTAATCCTTACCGGCTTGCTCGTTGAACAAGCGGAACAATGACATGCACTGTTCATCGTCGATCGCGGTGATCATGTCAGTGTTGCGGACGTTGTGGACCCAAGGCACGTGCTTGTCGCCGATGCCTTCGATGCGATGGCCGCCGAAGCCAAACTGGTACAGCGTCGGACACTGCAGGGCTTCGGACGCGATGACGCGCAGATGCGGATGCACGGTGCGCAGGTAATCCCCCGCTGCGATCGTGCCGGCGCTACCTGTCGCGGAGACATAACCTGCCAGACGTTTACCCGCACCAAGCGATTGGAACACCTCTTCGATGAAACCACCTGTCACGTGATAGTGCCAGATCGGGTTGCCGAATTCCTCGAACTGATTGAAGATCACGCACTCGGGCCGGGTCTTGCGGATCTCCCAGCACTTGTCGTAGATTTCCTTGACGTTGGATTCGCAGCCGGGCGTCGCGATGACTTCCGAGCATATCCCGCTAAGCCAGTCAAAACGCTCCTGGCTCATCTCCTCTGGCAATATGGCGACCGCGTCGCAACCTAGCAGCGCCGAATCGAACGCGCCGCCCCGGCAATAATTACCCGTACTGGGCCAGACGGCTTTGTGTTCGGTCGGGTCGAACTCGCCCGTCACCAAACGCGGGGCAAGGCAGCCGTAAGCGGCGCCGACTTTATGCGCTCCTGTTGGGAAGTACTTGCCGACGATCCCGATGATGGTCGCTTCGACACCGGTAAATTCCGGGGGGAATTCGATGATGTTGCCGTTGCCGAACAGCCCACCGGTTTCCTTCGGCTCGTTCTTCCAGGTAATGCGGAACAGGTTGATCGGGTCGATATCCCAGAGCCCGACCTGTTTCAGCCGGCCCTTGACCTTCTCCGGCACCAGGGACGGGTCCTTCATCTGCGCAAAGGTCGGCAAAAGGACTTTACGTTCCCGGCAACGTTGAATAGTTCGGTCAAGGACTTGCTGATTCACCTGCATTAATAATCTCCACATAAAACGCCTCGGTCGTGAAGGACCGAAGCGAGTTTATCAATATCGGGTTTGATGCGGATCGGCTCGCCCCCGGCACGGATCGCGGCTTTGGTGTCTTTCAACCCACTACCCGTGACCATGCTCAGGACACGGCTCTGTTCATCAAATACATTGGCTTCACGCGCTGCTACGATTCCCGCCAATGCGGCTGCGGCAGCGGGCTCTGCATAGATGCCGTGCATCCCGCCCAACTTCATTGCATCGAGGATGTCAGCATCATCCACGCAGACCACGATCCCGTCAGAATCTTTCAATGCGTTGACTGCCTTGCGCCAGTTGCGCGGAACGGGCACATTGATGCTGTCCGCAATCGTCCCGTCATTCTCAGGCGTCTGCGGCAGCTTGCCGTTTTCAAGCACATACGCGATCGGCGCGACGCCATACGCCTGCACGCCAAGCAGCCGGGGCAGTCGATCGATCTGGCCCAGTTCGTGCATCTGCTTGAGCCCCTTCCAGATGCCCGCGACCGTGCAGCCGTCACCGATGCTGACCGCGACCCAGTCCGGCACGCCGCCGAAGCTAAGGGATTGCTCCGCCACTTCAAGCCCGCCGGTCTTCTTGCCTTCGACGAGTACAGGATTGATCGCGCAGTTACGGTTGTACCAGCCGAACTTCATGCAGGCTTCGGAGCAGAGGCGGTAGGCCTCGTCATAACTGCCCTGGACGGCCACGACATGAGCACCGTAAACCAGCAACTGTGCCAGCTTCGGCTCCGGCGCGGTATGTGGCACGAAGATTACACAAGGTAATCCCGCCAGTGCTGCATGTCCGGCCAGACTCGTCGCGGCGTTACCCGTCGAAGCACAGGCGATCGTCTTGGCCTGATGCTGCAAAGCATGGGCGACGCCGACCGAGCTGGCCCGGTCCTTGAACGAGGCAGTCGGATTCCGCCCTTCATCTTTGAATAAAAGTTGCTTGAAGCCGAGTTCGCCAGCCAGCCGTTTGCTGTCGATCACCGGTGTCCAGCCGACAGACCAGTCGTTGCGGATGGCGGACTCATCCAGCGGCAGCAGTTCCCGGTATCGCCAATGATTCAAAGGCCGATCCGCCAACGGCTTCTCGTTCCAGGCGTGGCGGACCTTGTCCAAATCGAATTGGATGTCGACGATACCCTCATCCGGCCCGCAATCAGGGCATGCCATCCAAGGCCCCTCCGGCCCGAAGTTTCGGCCGCAGGACACACATGTTAACCCTGTAATTGTGCTGCTCATGCTCAATAAATCCCAAAAGGAAGATTGTACCTTACAAGCCTTTATACACCTAGCTTAACCTTTCATAAAAAAAGAGGTTGGTGATTGCCAAAGTCTCGATTAGGCTAAGGGGCTTGTAACATTGGCTCGCTGCTCGGTCCCCTCTGCCCCCGGGAGAGGGTTAGGGTGAGGGCCGGTGGTTTTAGGTAATCGACTACACGACGACATATGACGTAACTATTGGTGTCCATCGGCATGGCAACAATCTGAGTTTGACGGACCGTCAACGAACTTCGGCCCTCACCCCAGCCCTCTCCCGAGGGGAGAGGGGGTATGAATAGGCAAGAATATGGTAGACCTGTATTGCACACCGTTTGTGGACCTGATTGACCGGATGCGTCTTGAACACAAGACCCGGTCGAGTATGTTCGATCTGCCGGATAAAAAGTGGTACCGCCCCGCCCCCGGAAGTTTCCCCGGAAGTTTCCCCGGAAGTGCTGATGGCCCGGACTTGTCGGTCACCTTTCACGGCCAGCGGGCTGCCAACCCTGTCGGACCCGCGGCCGGGCCCCAGACGCAGATGGCTCAGAACCTGATCCTCGCCTGGCTGGCGGGGGCGCGGATCTTCGAGCTGAAGACCGTGCAGATCAACGACCGGCTGGAGATACCCCGGCCATGCATCGACGCGGCCAACGTCGGCTACAACGTGGAATGGTCGCAGGAGCTGTGCCTGGAGGATTCATTGGATCAATACGTCCAAGGCGCGATGCTCATCCACATGCTCCGCAGCAGCCCCGAGACGTTCGGCAATCCCTTCGGCGATCTGACGATGGCCGGACCGCTGGGCGACACGATCTTTGATATGTCCGTCGGATACGACCTGAAGGGCATCCAGTCCGAGCCGATCCGCCGATTCATGAACGGGATGCTCGACGCCAGCGAACACATCGCACGCCTGCTCGATCAACTGCCTGACCGGCTCAAACACCTGCGCGACCTGGATTATCCGACCAAGCTCAGCAGCAGCATCACGCTCTCGACGTTCCACGGCTGCCCGGCCGACGAAATCGAACGCATCTGCGAGTTCCTGTTGACCGAAATTGGCGTCGATGTCATCGTCAAGATGAATCCGCCGATGCTGGGCAAAGAGAAACTGGAATACCTGCTGCACGATGTGATGGGGTATCACGAGGTGCAGGTCAATCCGGGGGCCTATACCAGCGGGCTGCTCTTTGATGAGTCTATCCATATCTGCAAACGCCTGGAAACGCTTGCTAAACAACGTGGCCGATCGTTCGGGGCGAAGTTCTCGAATACGCTGGAAGTCGTTAATCACCGGGACTTTTTCACACCCGACAACAAGGTGATGTACCTGTCGGGCCCGCCGCTGCATGTGATCACGCTGACGCTGGCGCATGAGTTCAGGATGGCGATGGGACACGAGATGCCGATCACGTTCTCGGCCGGTGTTGATCGCAAGAACTTCCCGAACATGGTCGCCTGCGGGTTCAAACCCATCACAACCTGTACGGACCTGCTCAAGCCAGGCGGCTACGGTCGACTGCCCGGATATCTCGGCGATCTTGTCGCGACCATGACCAAAGCAGGTACTGCTACGATCGACGACTACATCCTCAAAGCCTATAGTCACGCCGATGAAGCCAACGGCGACCCGGTCCTCGCAGGCTTCCTGAACATGGCCGACATCGTCAAGCAGACGCAGGTGGACGAACGCTACCATCAGAAGAACAACCAACTGGTTCCCAAGCGGATCAACTCGCACCTGGTCGTCTTCGACTGCATCACCTGCAACAAGTGCATCCCCGTCTGCCCGAATGATGCGAACTTTCTCTATGAGACGCCGGAGTACGAAGTCAAGTATCGGGACGTATCCGTTTCATCAAATGGAAAGGTCACGGAAGTCGGCGATGAGAAAACCTTCAAGGTCGAGAAAACCGAGCAGATCGCCAACTTCGCGGACTACTGCAACCAGTGCGGCAACTGCGACACGTTCTGCCCTGAGTACGGCGGTCCCTACATCAAGAAGCCCAGCTTCTTCGGCAGCCGCAAGTCATTTGAAGATGGGGCTCCGCACGATGGGTTCTTTGTGCACAAGGCTCAAGAAGGCTGGTTCTCATTGCTGGGGCGGATCAACGGCCAGGAGCTTCAACTGGATTGCTATGGTGAAGAATCAGGCACATGGCTGTATCACGATGGGCAGGTTGTACTCGGGATACAAGGTGAACGTGATATTCGACTCGCTAAAGGATCACGATTGCCCAAACATGGCTCGGAACACCGGGTCGACATGGGCCAATACCTGACCATGACCGTGCTGCTTCTTAGCATTCTCGATCCCAAGCGGGTCCACCAGGTCAATAGCCCGGTGTGGGCGGAAGACGAAGCGATCTAGCAACAGGTCTAGACTGTTTAGATTTACGGGTATCCATCCTCAGGCCTGGAGTTGGCTTGAGTTATGTTAATTTAGGCAAGTCTTTCGGTCATAAAAAGATAAAAATGAATCTTGACATATAAATCCAGACACTTTAGTTTACGCGTATTCGGGATGGCTGTTCTGGCCAAACCGGAGTATCCGCCAGGCCGGTTCGCGTACTGATACCCTGGCGGATAAAGGAGTTATTGCCAAATCTGGCAATTTGGGAGAAAGGAGAGCGAGAAAGACTTATAAAAACCGCGTTAAACTTGTCTAAAACCATTGCATTCCAGCGATGATAGGCTATCCTATATTCTGTCGATAGAACATAGGTAGCTGCTCTTATTTCAGCCACCGCTGAATAGCACGCATCGGAGAGGAGAGAGTGGACTTAGGTCCGCCCTCTTTTTTTGATGCGCTCCGTTGCTAGAAAGCAGCTTTTCTTATTTAGGAGAGACAAGGATGCGGATACGTAAGGAACTTCTCAGCGTAGCGATCGGGGCCTTAATTCTTTCAAGCCAAACCGCGGATGCCGGGGCCATTTATTATCTGGACGGTGGCACCGTCACAGACCTAATCGAGTCATCAGCAACCGATCCGTTGCCCCTGTTCGGGACACCGATCGTTGTGGATGATTCCTTGAGTTTCTCAACCGGGCCGTTTGCCGCCGCTCAGGCGGGGACCGGATCGGACATCACCGCGGGGCAGCTTTCGTTCATCATCCAGGCCGACCCGGGCCTGTTCATAGAATCGATCAGCCTCGACGAAATCGGCGACTACCTAATGCTGGGCAGTACCGCTGAGGTCACCGCGGGAGGGACTTTAGTGGCGACGATTCTTGACCCCCTGACGGGGGGCTTTGTCAGCGACCCGATCGTTATTGATCCGACCGTGCCGCTGACAGGGACAGGCTCCGGGGTGTGGTCTGGCATGGCGGAACTCGATCTGTCTAACTACCAGGCCACCATGATCCGGATCGATCTGGACAACATCCTGATCGCCTCCTCCAATGCTCCCAACGATGCAGCCGTCATCGATAAGAAGGCCATGACCATCGATGTCGACTTCACCCGCATCCCCGAGCCGGCCACACTCGCCCTGCTGGGCCTGGGCCTGCTGACGATCACCCGCCGTCCGTAAAACGTATATCGTTAACATCATAACCAACCGCCCCGCCTCCACAGGCGGGGTTTTCTTTTACGTCACGGGACTTGCTCTATATCATCTGCACTCTGAACTGATCCCCCGGACAATCCCTCGCTGCCTGGTCTTCAACTATGAATCCAACCCAAGCCACCAGCCCGAGTAAGCCATACGCAGAGTCCAAGCCAGCCCCCGAGGCCCCTTGGACCATTGATGACGCCATGAAGCTCTACGGCGTCGACCGCTGGGGGCGAGGCTACTTCTCGATCAATGAGGCCGGGCACGTCGTCGCCCATCCCACGCACGATCCCAGTGTCGGCATCGACCTCATGGAACTGACAGATCAACTCAAGCAGCGCGACCTGCAACCCCCCCTGCTGATCCGCCTGACCGATATCCTCCGCCACCGGCTGTCCGAACTGGCCAAGGCCTTTGAAAACGCGATCGAGGAGATGGAGTTCCGCGGGGGTTATCGCTGTGTCTACCCGATCAAGGTCAATCAGCAGCGGCACGTCGTCGAAGAAATCCTGGCGTTCGGGCAGGAGCACGGCTTCGGGCTCGAGGCCGGCAGCAAGCCCGAATTGCTGGCCGTGCTGGCTATGGTCGAGGACGAAACGACACCCATCATCTGCAACGGCTTCAAGGACGATCAGTTCATCGAGTCCGTCATCCTCGCGACCAAACTCGGCAAGAACATCATCCCGGTTGTAGAGAAGTTCTCAGAACTCAAGCTGATCGTTACGCACGCCAAGACCCATGGCGTGCGTCCGCAGATCGGGATGCGCATCAAGCTATCAACCAAAGGGTCTGGTCGATGGGAACAGTCCGGCGGCGTGCATTCGAAGTTCGGTCTGTTCATCGGTGAGGTCCTCGACGCGATGGCGTACCTGCGCAAAGAGGGCATGCTCGATTGTCTGAACCTGCTGCACTTCCACCTCGGCAGCCAGATCACGACAATCGCACCGATCAAGCGGGCGATTATCGAGATGGTCCGGATCTACGCCGAGCTTTACAAAGCCGGCGCGGGCCTGAAGTACATCGACGTGGGCGGCGGCCTGGGCGTCGATTATGACGGCAGCAAGACCGACACCGGCTCGAGCATCAACTACTCATTACAGGAATACGCCAGCGACGTGATCTACCACGTCCTGGAGATATGCGACGAGGCGGAGGTCCCCCACCCGACGATCATCAGCGAATCCGGCCGGGCGATGGTCGCCTATCACAGTCTGCTGATCTTCAACGTGCTGGGCTCCACCGGGTTTGATGGTTTCGTGCCGCCGACCGTGATGCCCCGCAGCGAGGTTGATGAACTGCCACACCCGATCCGCTCGTTGTATGATGCGTACATCGAACTGGATGAGAAAACTTTTTCACAGTCCTATCACGACGCCCAGGTTGCTCGTGTAGAAGCGATGCACCTGTTCAATCTAGGTTACTGCTCGCTTGAGTTGCGTGCACTGGTTGAGCGTTTGTACTTTGCGATCTGTTTCAAGACACTTCAGTATGTCCGTGAGATGCCCGAACCTCCGCAGGATTTGCAGCGGCTTGAGTCGCAGCTTTGCCGGACGTACTTCTGCAACTTCTCGATCTTCCAGTCCATGCCCGACAGTTGGGCGATCGACCAGGTCTTCCCGATCATGCCGATCCATCGGCTTAAGGAGAAACCCGTCAACCGCGGCATCCTGGCGGACATCACCTGCGATTCCGATGGCAAGATCGATTGCTTCATCAATAAACTACAGACAGGTAATGTCCTGCCATTACATCCGTATACAGGCGAGGAATACTACATCGGGGCTTTCATGGTCGGCGCTTATCAGGAGGTGCTCGGCGACCTGCACAACCTGCTGGGTGACGCCAACGCCGTGCATGTGAGTCTCGATGAGCAAGGCCGCATGTCGATCGACGAGGTCGTTGAAGGTGATTCGGTTTCCGAGGTGCTCCAGTACGTGCAATACGATACAGAACACCTGAAACGCAACTTCCGCAAATCCATCGAAGCCGCGGTACGCTCGGATCGCCTGACCGTCGAAGAAGCAACACAACTCCGCCGATTCTTCGAGCAAGGCCTCAGCGGATATACCTACCTGACGTGATGATAAAGTATGAAGTCAAGCGATCCTGGTAACGATGGCCTGATCAGCCTTGATACTTCGTACTTCCCCCTACCTGCATGCCTAGCTTGATCTACACACTCGCCACGCTATCCGACCTGCTACCGGAGTTGCCTGCCAGCACCCCGCTCTGGTGGTACATCACGGCGCTCGGTCTGGGCGTACTGACTATTGGTATCGCTAAGGCAGGTTTCGGCGGCGGGGTCGGCGTGATCGCCGTGCCACTGGTCGCCAACGCCTTACCGGCCGAACGGGCCATCGGCGTGATGCTCCCGATCCTGATCCTCGCTGATATATTCAGCGTCTGGAGCCATCGCAAAGGCGTCTCCTGGCCACACCTGCGTTCACTATTGACCGGGGCGATCTGCGGCATCCTGCTCGGCACTTGGGTGCTCTGGACCTTCCGGGAAACCGGCAAACTAACCTTTGCGCTGAACCTGTGCGTCGGCACGATCTGCTTGGCGTTCGTCGCACTGCAACTGTATCGCCTGCTCGGCGGGTACGTGCCGCGCATCCCGCCCGGCCCCGGTGGCGGCATCGCTAGCGGCGGCTTTGCCGGCATCGTCTCGACCGTCGCTCACTCCGCCGGCCCCGTCATTACGATCTACCTGCTCGAACAACGTATGGAAAAGACGCGCCTCGTCGCAACGATGGTGCTGTTCTTCCTCGTCGTCAATTGCTCAAAGCTCCCGACCTACATCGGCCTGGGACTGATCAACAGCAGGACACTTGTCGAATCCGCCTTGTTCGCCACCTTCGTCCCCGTCGGCATCATGGCAGGCCTGTGGATGCACAAACGACTGGCGGAAAAACCCTTCACCCTCATCATGTACCTCGGTGCCGCTGTCGCAGGCGCGAGAATGCTGTACAAGGCTTTTGTCTGATCATTTTTGAACCACAGAGACACAGAGTTACAGAGAGGAATAGAAACAGGGATGGACACAGATAAACACAGATGGGAAGAATTTGTTTGAATTAATTTCCTAATCTGTGTTCATCTGTGTTTATCCCTGTTACAAATGCCTTGTCTCTGCGCCTCTGTGTCTATGTGGTTCATTCGTATTACTATTCGTTCCCTGATACGATGACGCCATGGCGATCCATGTCGCGATTCTTAAGAAGCAGTACGCCGAGTTGATCCTTTCCGGGCGCAAGACCGTGGAGAGCCGGCTGACGAAGACGCCGCAGCCGCCTTACAACGCGATCGAGACAGGCGAGCGTCTGTTCATCAAAATCTCTTCAGGCCCGTTCATCGCCACCGCATTAGCCGGCAAGGTCGAACAACACGCGGACCTGACGCCTGACAAAATCAAACAGATTTACGCGCGTCTCAATCATGCGATCTGTGGTAACAGTGAATACTTACAGCAGAAACTGGATTGCCGATACACCACCTTTGTTCACCTGAAGGATGTCGAACCGATTGATGTCGGGCCGGTGTACCCCAAGTCTCTGCGAGCATGGCATGTGCTGGAGGATTGGCTGAGCCCATTGATGGAAGTGACGCTGACAGCCGGGGCGATCCGCAATCGTTACCTGAGCCTGCCCGCTGCTTCCGAGAAAATACGTAACAAATCACTGACGCTGCTGATGCCGGACGGCCAAGAAGTCAAAACCGACTTCGCGAAGGGCAAGCCCATGTTGCGTTGGCGTGGCTGGGGCGCCTACTATCAGGCAAACGACATGCAGGCCGGCGATGTTGTAAGGATTGTCGCATTAGGCTCAAGCCGATATCGTGTCTCGTTCCACAAACCAACCACGTGATAAACCCCAGCCAAAACCTTGCCCAAAACGAAACCACCCAACCTGAATGACTTCGTCACGGCAGACGATGTGGCCGACCTGATCCGCCGCGCCCGTGGAGAAGACCTCGGCCCGCAGCACATCGATGTCACCAGCACAATGTTCGTCCCCGCGGACCAGATGGGTAAGGCCCGGATCGTCACGCGTAAGCCCGGCCGACTCGCCGGCGTCGTCCTGCTGCCGGCCGTCGTGCAAATCTACGGCGACACGGTCAAAGTAAAAGTCCACACCCAGGATGGACAACCGATCCAGCCCGGCCAAGCTGTCGCCACGCTTTCCGGCCCATTGCAAAGCATCCTGACCGTCGAGCGTGTCGCGCTAAACCTGATCACCCATCTGTCCGGCATCGCCTCACTGACCTGGCAATACGTCGAACAGGTCAAAGGTACGCGCGCCAAAGTCTACGACACCCGCAAAACCCTGCCCGGCCTGCGCGGCCTGCAAAAATACGCTGTAGCTTGTGGCGGCGGCACGACACACCGTATGGGTCTCTACGACGCGGTGCTACTTAAAGACAATCACCTGGCACACATCGACGCTGATGGCTTGGGCCCAAAGGTTACCGAAGCGTGCAAGCGTTGCCGGGATAAATACCCCGACCTGAAGTTCATCATGATCGAAGTCGACACACTTGTTCAACTCGAACAGGTCCTGCCAACCGGCGTCGACCTGGTCCTGCTGGATAACATGACAAACGAGCAATTGACCGAGGCTGTCGCGATGCGTGATAAGCACGCGCCCAAAGTCGAACTAGAAGCCAGCGGCGGCATCAACCTGCAAACCATTCGCGGTATCGCGCAGACGGGCGTCGACCGCATCTCCGTCGGTGCACTCACCCACTCCGCCCCCGCACTGGACCTGGGACTGGACATCAGTTAAACCCAATACCATGCCAGGCCCATCCGCTCCCATCATCAACACCGATCTGCTTCATGCGTTACTCGCAACCGAAACGCATTTGTCCGCGCATACACTGGCAGATATTGCAGGCCTTAGTGATACAGCAAATTTACCGGCTGAATTGCAGCGTTTAAGACAAGCCGGCTGCAAGCTGGACATCAATCCCCAGCACGGCATACGCCTTATTCAAGCAGGGCTCGGATGCTGGGCGGACTACCTGCAATCCTGCTCCCGGCAAACACGAACCATCGAGGTCTACCAACAGACCGCCAGCACGCAGGACGCCGCCCGGCGTTTGATCTCGCATCACCCGACTTCAGCCGACAAAGCCCTGATCATCGCGGATAAGCAAACCGCAGGTCGAGGCCGACTCGGTAGACGCTGGCACGCCCCCGCCGGCACGTGCCTGACCTTCAGCCGGATCGCCAAAACCACCTCGCCCAACGATGAACAGGCCATCAACCGCCTGACCTTCGCGACCAGCATCGCCATCGCACAAACGATCGATCACTGGCTTTCAACTCGTGGCTTACGCTCGCAGATCAAGTGGCCCAACGATATCCAGGTCGATGGCAAGAAGATCGCGGGTATACTCGTCGAAGTTGTCCAGAGCAATGGTCTCGGAAACCTCCGGGAGCATTTTGCCATCATCGGCGTCGGCCTGAACATCAACCTGCTTGCCAAGCACCTGCCCGATGACCCGACCGATCCGGCACTGCCCTCGCGTATCACCAGCCTCGCGATTCAGAACATCCACGCCGACCGCCTCGCAGTACTCGGCCGATTGATGAAAGAGATGGATTACGCCCTCGACGCGGTACCCCCCGATACATTGCTCGATCAATGGCGACAGCGCAGCACCCTCATCGGCCAGCACGTACGTCTGCAATCCGACGGCCGCGAATACACCGGCGAAGTCGCCGACCTCGACCCCAACCTCGGCCTCATCCTACGCACGACAAACGGCTCAATGGTCCACCTGCCTGCGGCGACAACGACAGTGCTGCTCTGATAGGAAGAGTTAGCAATGCATAAACGAGACAAGCTTGCTCCAGTCCCTTCTCCCCTTGGGAGAAGGTTAGGATGAGGGCCGGATTGATTTGACGTCATGCATGATCAATTCTTCGCACATGCATAGGTGAAGCTCAATGCTGGAGAATCGTAAGATATCTTCTTTCTCTGGACATCGTTCCCATAGTGCCCGTGTAACAGAATCAGCCCACTCACTAGTGTAACCCGTGTAGACAATCTCTAACGATCCTTTGAGCAAAGCATCAAATACCGCATTCCTCACAGAGATGACTTCCTGCATAAATAGCAAGCTGTTGACTTCGCGCTCTTTCTCTACCTTCTTGAAGAACTCGCCAATCTGGTAACGATATCTATCTGCAGTCACTATGAGCTTTCGTAGCCCTTCTTCATCTACGGTTGGTGTGGTACAACGAAGCACCTCAGCTCGCCATGCTGCGATACTCTGCTCGTTCGCTTTGACCACAGAAGGAATGATGGGCATCTCCCGTTTCATCAGCCATATGTTACATGCCAGAATACTAACGTGAGATATGAGGTATGGTTGCGATAAGATACTACCAGACCACCATTGTCGTTATCACTTACTTCGCCAACTCCACCAACACATCCAACCCGCGCTCCAGCCGTTTGTCATCGCAGGCGTAGCTGAGTCGGAAGTGGGTGTCGCGTTCGCTGAAGACGCCGCCGGGGATGACCAGCAGGCTCTTTTCGATCGCTCGTTTGACGAAGTCGGTGCCGCTGAGGCCGAGTTTATCCGGCACCTTCGGGAAGGCGTAGAACGCGCCGCCCGGCGTGGTCAGTTCATAATGGCCGCTTAGCCGTTCGACGACGTAATCACGCTTCTTACGGTACTGCTCGACCAGGTCGGACACATCCACGCCGAACGCGATCGCCCCCGCCGCCTGCGTCACCGACGGCGCGCAGACGAACGAATACTGCTGGAGCTTCGCCATCGCTGCCACGACTTCTTTCGGCCCGGCGACATACCCCAGCCGCCAGCCCGTCATCGCGTAGCTCTTGGAATAACCCTTCATCAACAGCGCATTGCGGTTATAATCCAACGGCGAAGGCACGATCATTTCGCCCGGGTGGTTCGGGTCCTCCACCTTCTCGTAGCAGAACTCGTCGTAGATCTCGTCGGTCACCAGCAGGATGCCGTGCTTATCCGCCAGGTCTGCGACTTGTTTGCAGACTTCGGGCGTCGCCACCACGCCTGTCGGGTTCGACGGCGAATTGAAGAACAGCATCTTCGTCCGCTCGTTGATCAACGGCTCGATCCGCTCGGGACGCAGTTGGAAGTCGGGATATGTATCGACGAACACCGGCTTGCCGCCGGCCAGCTTCACGAGGTGTTTGTACATCATGAAGTACGGATCGGGGATCAGCACCTCATCGCCCGGCTGGACACACGAAGCCATCAGTAGCGCCAGCGCCCCGGACACACCCGAGGTCACCAGCAGGCCGTAATCATCGCCGACATTGGGATAGCGATACGCCAGCCTGTCCTTGATCTGAGCGACCAGCGGAGCGATGCCTTGCGTCTGGGTGTACTTGTTGAAACCCTGCTCGATCGCGTTGATCGCAGCTTTCTTGATCTGGTCAGGGACATCGAAGTCGGGCTGGCCGATGGACAGATCGATCGGGTCTTCGAGCGTCGCGGCAAGGTCGAAGACTTTGCGGATACCCGAAGCGTCCACCGCGCGGGTGCGGTCGGCGACAAAGCGGCTGGGGTCAAACATGGTAGATGAACGCCCTTTGTAAGGCGTGAATGAACAAAGTCATTAAACAAAAATACACCGACAGGACCGCGCGATATCTACAGCAATCCACCGACCTCACCGGCCGACCAGATTACTTGTTATTCCGCTTCGTCGGTCTTCTTCTTCTTGCTCTTACCGCCGGCAACAACCTTGCGGTTGCCGACCTTGGGCAGGCCCAGGGGATCGCTTTGATCCTTATCGAACTGTCCCTTGGCCGCGAGCTTGGCGATACGCTCGTCACGGGTCAGGACGTTACGGTGGCGGTTCAGGTTGCCGGCTGTCTTGAGGCTGCGGTCGATGCTCATGGTAGTCTCAGGGGCTGGGGTATCTTCTGTTCAGTTTGCTATTCAATGCGGGACATCATCTTCTTCGAATTTATCGAAGTACATCGTGCTCAGGTCATCCCCCCGGCCGTTGTTGAACGCCTTCCATTCACGGCCAAGGGCCAAGCACTCTGCCCGGAATCGCTCCCTGGCGTCCGCCTCTTCGGCTTTGAAGCCTTTCAGGACAATCACCTGGCAGAGCCCCTCATTATTACTAGGAGTGACAAATACTTCAACTCCACGCCCCTCCAGGAAGCGTTTGAGCCGCTCTGCCTCCCTCTGCGGATACCGGGCCACGCACAGGTAATTAAAATCCAACCGCCTGGGATCCTGGAGCTTGGAATTGATGCTCTGGTCCCCCGATCCCTGATTCTGAGTCCCCACGCCCCCTTCCGAGCCCCGATCCGGCGGCGCATATCCGCCTTCAGCATAATCAGACGGGTAAATCTGCTCGAATTCCTTCTTCATCGCCGAATGCCCCCGGCCGTAGCCCACCCAGTAGGACAGGATCAGCAGCCCCAGCAGCCCCCCGATCAGCGCCAAGGCCATCCCACGCGGCACCCGCAGCGTCAACGGCTCGCTGGCAGACCTGTGCCAGGCATCCGTGATCGACTTGATCACCCCGCCAATCCCCGCCCCGAAGGCTGATGTCGGCCGCGAGCCACCGCCAGAAGCCTGACTGGGCTTGCTCCGGCTGCCCATGATCTCAAATGGCGGCGTGTTGTCCCGGCGTCTGCTCATGTGGGGATTATATGGGGTCTGGGGTCTAGGGTCAGGTTACAGCAAACGGTGATGTAAATTAACCAACGCCGATCGCACTGGCTGTCGCGTACCCGCCGGAGTGGCTGATGCTCAGGTGCCACTGGGTGATCCCCAGTTCAGCCGCGATCTCGGCACATCGGCCGTGCAATAGGACGCCCGGCTTGCCGGATGGTTCCCTTAACACTTCAGCATCGGTCCAGGCGATCCCGTTGCTCCAACCCGTGCCCAGCACCTTGAGGATCGCCTCCTTGGCCGCGAACCGCCCCGCCAGGTGCTCCGCCTGCCGCATCGGGTTGGCCGCAACGTAATCCAGTTCCCCCTGCGTGAAGCAGCGCTTCAAAAAGCGGTCCTGATGGTCTTCCACCATCTTCGCCACCCGGGCCGTTTCCACGATGTCGATGCCGTGTCCGATGATCTGCATAGGGAATAGGGTATGGGGTCCGGGGTTCGGGGTCTAGCAGCATTTAAGACTTTATTCTATCAAAGGTACCCGTAAGGATACTCTTACGGAGGGTTGTCAACTCCATAATTCCCAATACCCCTTGAAGCCACGCAATCATATCTAGAACAGACTGCTCATCTATCACTCGCTCTGCGCCAAACTTCTTCTCACCTATCAAGTCCGCCCAATTTTCGTACATCTTTTGGGTAACTGCTGATCGTTTATCACCGACTGGTATATCTGTAAGAATAAACGAATCAGCGCCAATTTTAGCTAACACGGATTCAAACTGTCTAAGTTGTTTTGCAGTATCCGGAGTAATCCAAAGTACATGCTTTACTCGGATATCATTTAATTCTTGGGAATAACCAAGGCACATACTACTTGGTCCTTCTGCCCATAATGCACGAAGAATTTCGCTGGCTTTATTTGTATATTCTTCGCAGAATGTTACGTGCTTGTCGAACGTTACTTTTGCCATATGTGAAGCGCATCCCGTTTCGAATAACTCCTCTCTATAACGTACGATAAGTTGTCGTTCGTGGGTCATAGTATCACGAAGCAACTGGAATAGTACTCCTGAGACAGCTGCTAAGCCCGGAGTTGTGGCAATTATCTTAATGTAGTCATCCCAGTTTGATATCGAAGCAAATGCGATAAGGACAAATCCGATGACAATCAAGATAATGTAGATGATATATTTGGCCATAATGTGCCACCTTATCAGCGCGTGTTCAAACAAATGATACCGAAGCGAGTCATCAAATGGTATCCTCATGTCAATGGCAAACAACATTTATAAGGATTGCCTTACTCTCTATGATCTTTATCTGAACTTTCCGGCCCGAAGCAATTTATTTTCATGGCTTTAAATATGCCAAAAATCTGTGTTATCTGCGGCGAGGATTGCTCTAATCGTCCACGAACCAAGGACGCGCGGGGTCGCTATTACTGCATGGCCTGCTACGAACAGCAGCGACAGAAGCTGCAGGCCGTGCAGGCTCCAGCGCCAGTAGAACCTGCCACAAAAGAAAAAACGAAACGCCGACTGCCGCTCGGTTTCCTGCTATCCCCGCGCATCGGACTCGCTTTCCTCGGCCTCGCGCTGATCGGCTCATACCTGTTCGGTGACGGCATCCTGTTCATCTTCGCCCTCTTCATCGCGCTGGGCATCATCAACGGCTACCTCATCGGCGCAGCGAAAATCGGTGCTCTGCTCGGCGGCCTGATCGCAGGCACACTCGTCGGCATCCCCGCGGGCAAAGCGATGGAAGGCATCTTTGCCGACCTGTTGGGCAGCGGCGGCTTGCTCAACCGTGCGATCAGCATCGGCATCTGTTCGCTTCTCGTTTTCCTTCTTGTCACCACCGCCCTGCAGGTCCTGATCAAGCGCAAATTCAAGAAGGCTGAGCGATGGAAATCCTATGACCGCCTGGTCGGAGCGGGGCTTGGCCTTGTCGAAGGCGTATTCCTCGTCTGCCTGGCAGTCTGGGCGCTGCTGGCACTCGAGCCGCTGGCTGCTATTAGTTTAGCGCAAACCGGCGAAGCAAAGGCCAATCCCGTCTCCACATGGATCGTCTCGTCCGCCCAGAAAACCCACGACAGCGCGATCGGCGACCTGGTCGACTCGACCAATCCGCTTAGCCAAACCGAATTCCTGGCGATGCTTTCCGACAGCATGACCGTCGTGAACGATCCGGTGACGCGCGATAAATTCCTCAAGCATCCTGCCATGAAACGTGTCGAAGACCGTCCCTCCGTGCAGGAAGCGCTGAAAATGCTCCGTGAAGACGAAGCACTCTGCGACACACTCGAAAACGGCGAGACCGCCGACATCCTCAAAGCCATCCTCACCAGCCAAACCTTACTCAAAGTCCTCGACGAAACCGATATCGTCACCGACCTCGCTCCGTTGTCCGAAGAAATCCAGCAGGCGATTCAAGAATCCAAGCAACAGAAGAGCCCATAGTGTGGGGATTGCCCGCCATCGATCTCAGGTCTATGATCCTGCCTATGGATCAGCTACTAAAACCCATTGCCGCGAAGGTCGACGCTGGTGAGCGGCTCAGCTATGAAGACGCCCTGACCATGCTGCGCTCCCGCGATATCTGGACGCTCGGCGAGCTTGCGAACCGTGTCCGCCACCAGAAGCACGGCAAAACCACCTACTACAACGTCAACCGCCACATCAACTACTCCAACATCTGCGCGCTTTCCTGCAAGTTCTGCGAGTTCTACCGCAAGAAGGGCGAAGACGGCGCGTACGAAATGTCGGTCGAGGATGTGGCTAAACAAGCCGCCGACGCCGCTTCCGGGGGGGCGACCGAACTGCACATCGTCGGCGGGCTGCACCCGTACTTACCATTTGAGTACTACACGGACATGCTGCAAGCGATCCGCAAAGCAGCGCCGAAGATCCACATCAAGGCGTTCACCGCCGTAGAGATCGTCCACCTCGCCAAGATCAGCAAACGCCCCCGGGATTTGGCCCAGGTACTAATGGACCTCAAAGAGGCCGGCCTCGGTTCACTGCCCGGCGGCGGCGCGGAAGTATTCGACGATCGCGTCCATGATGAAGCGTTCAAAGGCAAGATCCGCAGCGACAAGTGGCTCGATGTGCATCGCGAAGCCCACAAGCTTGGCCTGATGACCAACGCCACCATGCTCTACGGCCACATCGAATCCATCGAAGACCGCGCCCACCACTTCTGCATGCTCCGCGAAGCTCAGGACGAAGCCATTCAAAACGGCACTTCCGGGGGGGGCAGGTTTCAGACACTGATCCCCCTGCCGTTCTTCCCCGACGGCTCCGAACTCGAACACCTGCCCGGGCCAAGCGGCCTGGATAATCTGCGCATGCTCGCCGTCAGCAGGCTCATGCTCGACAACTTCGACCACATCAAAGCCTTCTGGATCATGCAGACGCTGCCCATGGCCCAGGTCTCGCTCGACTTCGGCGTCAACGACATAGACGGCACCGTCGTCTGGTACGACATCACCAAACTCAACGGCGCAGACAACGAATCCGGCGGCACCCACCAGGAAGTGAGTGTCAATGATCTGCGTCGGGCGATTATCGAAGCCGGTTACGAACCCGTCGAACGCGACACGTTGTATCGCCCCATCGAACGCAGCGGCGCAGATTGGCATGTGGCGGAAGATTTAGCCATTAGCCATTAGCCATTAGCCATTAGCCATTAGCCATTAGCCATTAGCCATTAGCCGGATTTTATTTCATGCTTTCCCAATTTCCTGCTTTCCTGCTTTTTCTCACTGTCCATGCATCGCCAGCATGCGTGCGATCGTTAAGCCTCGCCACGCCTGCATGCCTACGAAGATCGCGATCAGGACCATCCAGTAGTCTTGTATCATCAGCGCCAGCCCGCCGACAACAACGGCCATAATGATGCCCACCGTTGCCGCCACGCGCAGGCTCCTGGATCGGCCCATGAAGTACCACAGGATCGCCTGAAGCATCTGCCCGCCGTCAAGCGGGTAGACTGGCATGATGTTAAAAACCAGCAAAACAATGTTCGTCCAGGCAACGATGTAGAGGTACATCTCCAGGCCTTGGTACTGACCATCCGGGACAAGATACATGAACCCAACAAACAATCCGATCGTGATCGGCACAAGCACGACGTTGACCAGCGGCCCCGCCGCGATCGACCAGAGCAGCGCCCCGGGACGTGGTGGCGGCTGCACGAATGCCACACCTCCCAGCGGCCAGAGCACGATGTCACCGGCCTTGCCTCCCACCGATCGGCACGCAAACGCATGGCCGAATTCGTGCATCAACACGATCCCGAACAGCGTGAGATAACTCAACATGAACCACGCGGGATTGACCTGCCCGGACATTCTGTACAGAACCAGTGCCGCAATGAACCAGGTCCAATGCACACTGACCTGGATGCCACGCAGTTTAAACAACGGAAACGAGCCTGGGCCTTGTTGAATCATGCTCGGATCGTAGGCAGCAAGATTGCAGGTTTCTCATTTTTCAGCCCAAAAGAAGTGAATGCAGCCCGCTCTATGCATACGATAATCGCAAGACAAGGCCCCATTGTGTATTTTGTGCCTTATCGTGACCGGTTAATCAGATGAAAAGAACAGGCGACTCACCATGTCTGAAAACAAGATCGCAATCGTGACCGGGGCAGGCAGCGGCATCGGGCGTGCGGTCGCGCAGCGGCTTGGTTTCGATGGTTACTGTGTCGTACTCGTTTCACGCCGTCGCGAGATGCTGGAGCAGACCGCCGAGTCCGTCGATGGTGATACCTTCGTCTACCCCGCCGACGTCGCCGATCCCGATGCGGTAACGATGTTGATCGAAGATGTGATCGCCAGCTTCGGTAGAATCGACGTGCTGGTGCATGCCGCCGGTTATGCCGAGGTGTTGCCGATCGAGGAGGTTACACTCGAGCACTGGCGTAAGACGATCGATATCAACCTCAGCGCCGCCGTCATGCTGACTAACGCCGTCTGGCCGACGTTTAAAGAGCAGAACGCCGGCATGATCGTCAACGTCTCGTCCATGGCCAGCATCGATCCGTTCCCCGGCTTCGCGACGTACGCCGCCGCCAAGATCGGCCTGAACATGTTCACCCAATGCACCGCAAGCGAAGGTGAACCGATCAACGTCAAAGCCGTAGCCGTCGCACCCGGCGCAGTCGAAACGCCGATGCTCCGCTCGATGTTCGATGAATCGATGATCCCCGAAGACAAGACACTCACCCCCGAAGCCGTCGCCGAAGTCATCTGCGACTGCATCACCGGTGAACAAGCATTCACCAACGGCCAAACCATCGTCCTGCCCAGCCCGTAACTTTTCTAAGCCGCTTGCGGCTTAGCGCAATTACTCCAACGAATCCCGGGCAACCAGTTCGTTTGTCCCCGCATCTGCAACATCAACACCGACGACAGGCACCAATGACTGAGTCATACGCATCTGGCTGTAAACCATCAGCACCCCCAACAACACTAATGTCACCGCTGATGCGGGGATCGTGCCCAGGTCCATCCCGCCTTTATCAAGCGGTTTCGTCAGGAAGTCTCCGAACGTAGCACCAAACGGGCGGGTAAAGATGAAAGCGATCCAGAACAGCGCGATCTGGTTAACACGCGGCAGGTAATGCACAGCCAGGACAATCGCGATGACACCGGCCGTCACAAACGCGCCATTGATATAACTCAAACCAAGATCATCGCTGAGATAGTCGCCAAAAGCCGTGCCTAAACTGTTCGAGAATAGGATCGCGATCCAGTAAAGCAACTCGGTGCGTGTGGTCTGAATCGGGTACACCTCGATCCTGCCCTCGATCAGGTGCCAGACCCCTAAAGTGGCAAATAATCCGCAAACGAGCAGTATCGACCCGGCTGTATAACCAAGTCCGAAAGTACGGTCCATCATGTCGGATACTTCCGTCCCGGCCGTGGTCGTGCCGATAATGACTGTCCAGTAAATCAACGGGTGGAATCGCCTGACACGTAATTGAATCACAAGCATCAGAAGCAAAAAACCGCCGGTAATCATCAGCCCAACGATGTAGCCCAGATCAAGCGTCATCGAAAGCATATCCCCGGCTGTTTCCCCCAATGTGGTGGCAAGCACCTTCATGATCCAGAAGGACAAGGTAATCTGCGCGACTTTATTCAGTTCATTCATGGCGTGTTCCTGCGGTCATCGGTTTAGAGGCATACAACCAATCAAACCGGCGTCAGTATGACACGCCGAACATGAAAGCCAGATGAAGCCACAGGTGCGCGCAGCAAATAAACTGCATCTGTATGCATCAAGCAACCAACCAATCCGATGATGTCAGATGTTTAATATAACTCTTCTAAGCCGCTTGCGGCTAAGCGCCCCTACTTCAGCGCCTCCGCCGCAAACGCCTTCGCCGCCTCCAGCGCCTCCGGCAACTTCTCCGGCAGTTTCCCGCCGGCCTGCGCGCTGTCCGGCCGACCACCGCCGCCGCCGCCTACAACCGGCGCGACCTGCTTGATCCAGTCTCCCGCCTTCAGGCCCTTGCCGATCAGATCCTTCGCAACCGTCGCCATCAACGCGACTTTGCCTTCGCTGTCTGCCGCCAGGAAGATCGCAGACTCAGGATGCTTCTTACGAATGACATCCATCGCGTTACGCAGCGTCTTGCCATCCGCATTCGGAACCTGCGCCACGATGACCGGGCCGACCGCCTCATCCGCAATCTTACGGGCGGAATCAACCACTGCCTCCTCCGCCTGGCTGCCTTGCTCCTTCTGGAACTGCTTGAGTTTCTGCGATAGCTCCGTCATCAACGCACGCAACCGATTTCGCGACACCACCGGCAACGTCGAACCATCCGCCGCCTTCGTGATCGCTTCGATCTGTTCCGCAAGCGTTTCCGGCGGAGCCGATACAAGCGATTCGGCTCGATGCACGAGCATGTCCGCTTCGGCCGTCGCTTTGTGCGCTTCGGAACCGGTCAACGCTGTCACACGACGCACGCCCTTACTCACCGCCTCCTGACTCACGATGCAGAAACCTTCCGCATCACCGGTCTTCGGCAGGTGCGTCCCCCCGCAAAATTCGATGCTGTAACCCGCCCACTCCTTGTTGCTCGGCTTACTCACCAGATCATCCACTGGCACGCCAATACTCACCACCCGCACGATGTCGGGATACTTCTCGCCGAACACCGCACGCAAGCCGTTGATCTTCAGCGCCTTCTTCTGCGGCACGTGATCGGTATAAACGGGCAAATCCTTCGCGATATCGTCGTTGACCTGCTGCTCAACCTTCGCAAGCTCTTCCTCGGTCAGCGCCGCTTTATGCGAGAAGTCGAAACGCAGCTTCTGATCGTCAACGAGTGACCCCTTCTGATCGGCCTCCTTATTGACATGGTTACGCAACGCGCGGTTCATCACGTGCGTCGTCGTGTGGTTGGCCATGATCTTCATCCGCCGAACCTTGTCGACCGCCAGCGCAACCTTCGCTGTGGAAGCCGGCTTCAACGTACCCGCTACAACTTCGCCAAGATGGAACGTCACATCGCCGACCTTGATCGTGTCTGTGATCTTCACACGAGCGCCGCCATCCACTTGCATCACGCCGACATCGCCGACCTGTCCGCCGGCCTCAGCATAGAACGGCGTCTTCTCGACCACCACCGCACATGGCTTACCCGCCTCGACCTGCTCCGCCTGCTTGTACATCCCGCAGTTCGTGCCCACGCGATACACATGCAGCGCCGTCGAGTACGCCGGCAACTCCGTCTTTTCGTACCCGACAAACTCCGTCGTCGGCAAACCGCCCTTCTGCACGATCTCCACCAACGACTGCCGCGCATCGCCGCCGCCCCCACCGGCACGCGACTTCTCACGCGCCTCGTCCATCAGCTTCTCAAACCCCGCCACATCCACACTCATCCCCCGCTCCTCCGCCATCACCTGCGTCAGGTCCAGCGGGAAGCCGTAGGTGTCGTAGAGCATGAAAGCGTCTTCAGCCGCGACTACAGGTTGTTCAGGCATGGATATTGGGTATGAAGTCCAATCAAATCCATCTGCGTTCCAATATGAACCAGAAGGATACCCAAGCCGTTCTTGCTCTTTATGGCACCACGAAAGTAGCTTTTGCTTTTTACTTCCGTCATGTGCCAATCTATCCATTTCTATTTGTAACGCAGCATTACTTACTTTATTAGCGGCCTGCTCAAACAGCGCGATCCCGCGATCGATCGTCTTTCCGAAGCTGACCTCTTCCTCTTTAATCAGCTCTTTAACATCGGCTGGGTTCTTCTTCAGTTCGGGGAATGCATCGCCCATCAGGTCGACGACGGCATCTACGAGCTTGTAGAAGAACGGCTCGTTCATCCCGAACGTCTGTCGGCCGTGACGTACCGCGCGTCGGAGGATGCGACGCAACACATACCCGCGCCCTTCATTACTCGGTACCGCCCCGTCCGTCAGGGCGAACGTCAGACAACGGATATGGTCTGCCAGGATGCGATACGCGATATCCGTATGGTCTTCCATCTTGCCGCCGTACGGCTTCGCACCCGTCACCTTCTGGATCGCAGTAAACAACGGAGTAAATACATCCGTGTCGTAGTTCGAGTCTTTGCCTTGCAACACGCGCACGATGCGCTCGAAGCCCATGCCGGTATCGACATGCTTAGCAGGCAGCGGCGTGAGTTTGCCATCCGTCCCACGGTTGAACTGGATAAACACCAGGTTCCAGATCTCGACGACGCTGTCCTGTCCATCGGCGTTGACGAGTTTCGCGCCGCTCTTGCCGGGCGTACGGTCGTAATGGACTTCCGAGCATGGACCGCACGGGCCGGTGTCGCCCATTTCCCAGAAGTTGTCTTTTTTGTTGCCCGGATGCACACGCTCAGCCGGGAGGTAGCGCAGCCATAACTCCTTGGCCTCTATGTCCGGCTCCAGCCCCTCAGACTTATCACCCTCGAAGTAGGTCGCGTGCAGACGCTCGGGATCGATCCCCCAGACATTAACCAGCAGGTCCCACGCCCAGTCGATGGCTTCCTTCTTGAAGTAGTCCCCGAACGACCAGTTGCCGAGCATCTCGAAGAACGTGTGGTGGTACGTATCCTTGCCCACATCTTCCAGGTCATTGTGCTTGCCGCCGGCCCTGATGCACTTCTGCGTATCCACGGCCCGGTGGTACGGCGGCTGTTCGGTGCCGAGGAAGTAAGGCTTGAACTGATTCATCCCGGCGTTAGCGAATAGCAGCGTCGGGTCGTCGTGGGGCACGACCGGGCTCGAAGGCACGACGGTGTGGCCGCACTTGTCGGAGAAGTAGTCCAGGTACTGCTGTCGGATTTCACTGGCTGTAAGCATGGTTAAACGTTCCGTTTACCCTCTCAGGGTTCAATAGGTAGCGTCCTGAAACGGGTTTGGGAGTATAGCCGATGCCTCACGGGCAGACCAAGGCGGGGCCCCCGCTGGATCGCCTTACTGACAATCCACCTGTTTTTTACGCATCTGCTCCCGAAATCGGCTGACGGCCCTGTACGGCTGAGGTGACAGCTACCTGACTGACGCCAACCCCACACGGATTACCTTCGCCAACACCCGTTATCCGTAATTACCCGGCTCCAAAACGTTTGAAAAAATGCAATAGTTGCATTAGCTCCACTTGTGTAGACAATGGCGTCGGGCAGTACCGGTTTTTAAGCCGGTTGAACCCGTAGCACCAGCAACAACACCGGAGCACACCGGTATGGCGTCTGTATGTTTTTACTTCCAATTGCACCAGCCTCGTCGCCTGCGCCGATACAGCGTCTTTGATGCCGATGCCCAGTACTTCGACGCCCCACGCAACAGCCACATCATCCGCAAGGTTGCCAACAAGTGCTACCTGCCCGCCACCAAGCTGATGCTCAGCCTCGTTCAACGCCACGAGGGCAACTTCCGCGTCGGATTCTCACTGACCGGCAGCGTGATCGAACAATTGAAAATGTACGCCCCCGAGGTGCTGGATCAGTTCCGCGAGCTGGTCGACACCGGCTGCTGCGAGTTCCTCGCCGAGACGTACCATCACAGCCTCGCCTTCCTCTACAGCAAGGACGAGTTCAACCAGCAGGTCGATCTGCACACACGCCTGATCGAAGACCAGTTCGGCCAGACGCCTTCCGTCTTCCGCAATACCGAACTGATCTACAACAACGAACTGGCCGCCCACATCGCGTGGATGGGCCGGTTCACGGGCGTCCTCGCGGAAGGCGTGGAGCAATCCCTCGACGGCCGATCGGCGAACCACCTCTACACCCCGCCGGACTGCCCGCAGCTGCCGGTCCTGTTGAAGAACTACCGCCTGTCTGATGACATCGCGTTCCGCTTCAGCAATCACGAGTGGAGCGAATGGCCGTTGACCGCCGAGAAGTACGCCGACTGGCTCGCCACCGCGCTTCAGGAAGATGGCGAAACCATCAACCTCTTCATCGACTATGAAACCCTCGGCGAACACCAGTGGCAGGAGACCGGCATCTTCGAGTTCATGTCCGCCCTGCCCGGCCAGATCCTCGAACGCGGCGTCCACATCCATACCCCCAGCGAAACCATCGAAAACTACGAGCCCGTCGGCGTCTACGACGTCAAGCAGATGACCAGTTGGGCCGACACCGAACGCGACCTCAGCGCCTGGCTGGGCAACGCCATGCAGTCCAGCGCCCTGCACGAGCTGTACCGCCTCGAAGAACAGATCAAGAAAAAAGGCGACCCCAAACTGCTCTCCGACTGGCGCACCCTCACCACCAGCGACCACTTCTATTACATGTGCACCAAATACTTCGCCGACGGCGCGGTGCATAAGTACTTCAACCCGTACGAATCGCCCTACGACAGCTACATCAACTACATGAACGTGCTGGACCACCTGCGCACCCGCATGCAAAGCGCGACGGCCGTCGAACCGAGTTCTTAAATCGTGGTCAATCGGAAGTCGGCACCCCGGGCTCGATCTCCGGCATAACTTCCTCGCCCTTGATGATCTGAACCATCTTCTCCGTCACCGGCTTCAACAATAGCGCCGCGGTGTAGTGGTTGGCGTTGACCCATAATCGGTGTTCATCTTCCAGTCCGACCGCTTCAGCCAGCGCGTCGCTATTTGCTCGCGGGATCGTCTGGTCGTCCCTGGCGTTGATCATCCACGTCTGAGCCGGGTCGAGCCGTTGAGCTACATGCAATGGTTCAACCGGATCGAGCAGATCACGCAAGGATTCACCCTGATATCCAAGCCGCGCTAATGCGTTCCGCAGATACATCGCATCATGCTGTCCGTTCGTCAGCGTGCTGTAACCATCCGCACCGCTGATCAGCAGCACGACCGGCTTGAATGACGGATCGATCCCACCGACCGTTGCCGCGACGAATCCACCCAGGCTCGTTCCCTGTAATGCGATCGGGCCTTGCTTGATGTTCGGCAACACGGAAATCGCATCCTTGGCACGCAGACAATCTGCAATGGTTTGTCGGCCGTTGATCAGCGTTGTCGTCCCCGGATATCGCCGTAGTCTGTCCCAACGGTGGCCGTACCCCGGCATCTGGATGACAAACGTGTGCAACCCCTGCTTGGCGAACTGCTGTGCCAGTTGGTCCGCCACGATCATCTGAGGATGTAGCGAATGCACCATCAGCACCGCCGGCGCTTCGATGGCTTTTCCATCCTCGCCCCGTGCCGCATACCACACGAGCACGACCTCATCGAGCCAGCGATCCCCCGTCTTCACCGGCGATTCAAACCGCACCAGCGCGTCATACCTCAGCCCCGGCGTCGCGGTGCAACGCACCTCAAACTCACCCGGTTCCCATTGGATATTCTTTAGAAATGTGTCGGTTTCAGATTTATTATCGGCCCACTCACGGACCGTATCCTTCGCCGTAAACCTTGCTTCGGCTACTTTCGGCTGCTGTGCGGATGCAGTGCCTGCATACAAAGCCATCGTGATTAATATCACGATGGTCGACAGGCACAAATTGATCTGCTTTACACCAAACATAACACCTGATTACAATGCTACCCGGATTAGTATATTCCCCAGGCGGTTAAAATTCTTTTTTGAACGACTTACGCCGTAGTTTACCACGGAGACCTATTCATGTTGATGATTATTCTCGCACAAGCTGCTGATGCTGCTGCCGAAACTACCGAAGAAGTGGCACAAACCGCGGAAGGTGCCAAAAGCGGTATCGAAAATATGACCATGCAGGACGTCGGCACCTACTTCACACCTGAAAAAATGTCCGAGCTGTTCCAGAATTACGGCCTGCCGCTGATCTGGGCCCTGATTATCCTGATCGTGGCCTACTTCATCGCCGGCATCGCCAACCGCAGCGTGCGCGGCTCGCTGACCAAGGCCAAGATCGATGAAACCCTTGCCCGTTTCTTCGGCAAGATGGCCAAGTACTCGGTCCTGACACTGGGCGTGATCATCGCACTGGGCCGGTTGGGTGTGGAAGTCACCGCGTTTGCCGCCATCATCGCCGCCGCCGGCTTCGCTATCGGTATGGCCCTGTCCGGCACACTCGGCCACTTCGCCTCCGGCGTCATGCTCCTGGTCTTCCGCCCGTTCAAGGTCGGTGACGTCATCAACGCCGCGGGTGTCATCGGTAAGGTCTATGAAATCGAACTGTTCACCACCGCACTCGACACCCCGGACAACCGCCGCATCATCGTCCCCAACGGCTCGATCTACGGCGCTACCATCGAGAACATCACGCACCATGGTACCCGCCGCGTTGATGTCAATGTGGGTGTCGAATACTCCGCCGACATCGACAAGACACGTGAAGTACTCGACAAGGCAGCACAGAGTGTCGAAGGCATCCTCAGCGATCCCGCCCACGCGATCGTCCTCGGCGACCTCGGTGATTCTTCCGTGAACTGGACCGTCCGTGTCTGGTGCCCCGCCGCCGATTACTGGGGGATCAAGGAAAAAACCACCCGCGCCGTCAAGATGCACCTCGACGAAGCCGGCATCGGCATCCCCTTCCCGCAGATGGACGTCCACCTCGACAAGAGCGAGTAAACCGCCCACCACAAACACTAACACACAATCAACACCACCCGAAGCCCACGTTCGCCGAACGTGGGCTTTTTGTGTGTGAATAGGAGCCGTTCAATCCACACTCATTCAACCCAGTATTCTTCTTTATCCAGCGAATGCGCACACCGCACTGTCCCCCTGACGTTCCCGATCACCCCCTCGCGCAGCGCAAGCACCATCCACGCATCCGCGTTCTTCTCAAGAATCGGGTACGGTGCCGAAAGCCCAAGCACACCCGCCGGCCTGAATCCAAAACGCGGGTAATACTCGGGATGCCCCAAAACAAAAACAAGCTCCGATCCCATATCCTTAAGCATGTCCAATCCGCTTTGCACGATTTGGGTACCAATACCCTCCCGCTGCCTGCCCGGCAACACCGCAAGCGGCGCAAGAATATGAGCAACCGGCGAGCACGCAGCGCCATCGATCCGCACGCATGTGAAAATCACATGACCAACCGCATCCGCCCCATCCCACGCCAACAACGAAAGCAACGGCGCCGCTGTCGGGTCATGAAGCAACTCAAGCGTCAGGCCCGCAATTACATACCCGGCCTCTCCACCAAACGCAGCTTCATGCACTTGGTGAATAGCCTGTTCATCCGATGTAACAGTTTGTCGGATCTTCAACATGGCTAGCCCTTAAATCCGATCAAACGCGCTCTGCGCCAGCTTCTCCGCGCCGCAGTACAAACACTTCTGATGCTTAGGTGACATCGTGCGATTACACGCATGACACTTCTGGACCCCCTTCGACGCTTTGCCATCTTCTACGCCGTCCATCAGATCGATCATCTTGACCCGCTCCATCAGGTCTTCTTCCGAAAGGTTGGTCTTGTCCTGGATCAATGACCACATGGCCATGCACACCAGGCTCAACCGTTCGAGCCGATCTTCCAGGTATGTCACTTCACGCTGGGCATTACCCGCCGCAGCCGCGGCCCGTGCCGATTCGGACGCTGAAACGCTAGAACCAACACCGTTGCCGCCGTAACCGAAGATGGTGGTATTGACCATGACAGAACCTCCCGTTGAGTAGTCGTATCACTGCTTCAATTCTATCTTATCGGCATTTTCAGATATGGGAATAAACACGCGGAATTCCGCAATAAACATAGCATATGAGCCTTGAACGTAGAGGGATGGGTGCCACACTTTGACTGCGCAGCAGCAAAGTATGCTTACGACCAGCACACCTTGTCGCTTCGCGATCAAGTTGTGGCACCCAACACCCCGAAAAAAGACCAGCACACAATGTCCTGCTACAACACCTCCGCCGCGCGGGGATATGAACCCAGCACCGTCATCTGCAGGCAATGGCTCTTCGCTTTGGCGATCGCTTCCTGCACGTTCGATTCGTTGATGTGGCCGATCAGGTCGACGAAGAAGATGTACTCCCAGTTCGTCCGCTGGCTGGGGCGTTTGTCGATGTGCGTCAGGTTTAAGCCGTAATCGCGGAAGATATCCAGCACATCTGTCAGCGAGCCGGCCTTGTGTTCGGTCGTGAACATGATGCTGGTCTTGTCGTCGCCGCTGGGTTTCGGGGCGTGTTTGCCGATGACGAAGAACCGTGTCGTGTTGCGCGGGTTGTCCTCGATGTTCTGGAACTGCACTTTCAGGCCGTACACTTCAGCCGCAAGCGTTGATCCGATCGCCGCAGCGCCCGGCTCCTGCGACGCCTGCTCCGCTGCACGCGAGGTCGACGCCGCCGGCACCTTGTCCGTATGAAGCATCTGCACGCTCAGCCACTTTCGGCATTGGCCCAATGCCTCAGGCTTCGAGTAGATCTTCGTGATCTTCTCCGGCGGATCGTTCGCCAGCAGGTTGTGGTGGATATTAATCAACACCTCCGCACAAACCTTGACATCCGATTCAAGGAAACCATCCAGCGTCTCGCCGATACCGCCGATCGCTGAGTTCTCGATCGGGACCAGCCCCAGGTCGATGTGCTCGCGGTGGATCGCTTCAAAGACCGAGCCGATGTTGTCAAGGTCGTCATATTCAATAGAAGCACCGAACTTCCGCCGCGCCGCCAGGTGGCTGAACGATCCGGGCGGGCCCAGGTAACCCACACGTAGCGGCCTCTCGAGCGCGAAACTGCCCGACATCAACTCACGCCAGATCGCCTCAAGACACGCATCAGGTAGCGGCCCCATGTTGTATTTGCGCACCTGGTCCAGCACCACACGCTCACGCTCAGGCACGTAGATCGGATTGTCACCGGTCTTCTTGACATGCCCCACCTCAACGACCACCTTCGCCCTTTCGTTCAGCAGCTCAATGATCTGCTGATCCAGTTCGTCGATGCGTTTGCGTAAAGGCGCCAGTAGTTCGTCGGGATTGTTGGAATTCATAGCCCCGGCATTGTACCGGCGACGCTGGCCTTATGGCGATATGATGGTGTAAGATTCGCACGCCCCGGCAAGCCGCATCAGAATCGGCCAACCCCACGCCGGGCCGGGCTCCCCAGGATCGGATTCATGGGTCAGCAGCAGCTTCAGGAAGTACTCGAGAAACTCGGCTCCGTCGGCGTCATCATGCCGGCCGTCTGTCTGCTTGTCGGGGTCTTGCTTTTGATACTCGGCAGCAAACTCGCCAAGTCCATGTGCTTCTTCAGTGGACTCATCCTCGGCGGGATCGGCGGACTGCTGCTCGGCGAAGCCCTCGTCGAACAGGGTGGCATCATCCTCGCGCTGGTCATCGGCTCCGCCATCGCCGGGGCCCTGCTCTCCGCTCTGCTGTTCCGTGTCTGGATGGCGATAAGCGGGGCCCTCATCTTCGGCCTCGCCGCCGCCGGCGTCGTCATGCTCCTGCAAGGCGCGCCCCCGGAGTCTGCCGAATCCGAATCCCCCGACGCCGCGACCGAATCCCATCAACTCACCGATTCAGCCGACCAAGACGACAGCATCAGCATCGATATCCCGCTGGGCGACATCACCGATCAATTCCGCGAAGGGATGAACACCGCCATCGAAACCGACGAGGACGGCAAAACCATCGCTGAACTCACACTGGATAATGAAACCGCGCGCAAAGTCGGCTCCGTTATCCTGGAAGCACTGCGCAGCCTCGCCGCTTACTATCGTGGACAATTCGCCCAATGGTGGTCTGAAGCCGGTGCGGGCGCTCGTGGCGGCATGATGCTCATCGGGTTAATCTCCGCAGTCATCGGCCTGCTGCTTGGGTTAATCGCCCCCTACAAAGCCGCCTCCATCCAGTCCACCGTCGCGGGTGCGGTGCTCATCCTCTTCAGCTTGTTCTCGCTTCTCGCTCAACTCATGCCGGAACATCTCACCTGGCTTCCTGCCACGCCACGCGGGGTTTTGATCTGCCTGGGTCTGATAACCGTGGCCGGACTCGCCGTCCAGTGGACGATCTTCAAGCGTAAAACCGATAAATAGGTCGAAGCCAGCCTGGTAACCGGTGCGCCTGATTACCGCTGCGCAAGACGTACGGACGTGCAAAGGAGTCGTTCGATGCTTATCCTCGCAAAATCAGCCCAAGGCCCGCTGCAAAACCTTTTCGACACCGTCACCGCGATGTTCTCCCGACCTGACGCGCTCGCTCAACCCGAAGCGCTGGTCGAGAACCTCCAGGCACTTAGCGCGATCTGGGCGGTCGTCTTCCTGATCGTCGGCCTGCTTTGCATGCTCAACGGCTACCGCTTCTACAAGACTTCCACCGTCATCATCGCCCTGCTCATCGGCATGTTCGCAGGCTATTGGATCGGTGAGCAGATCCAGGCGCCGTTCATCGTCGCCGGCTGCATGGGCCTGCTGCTCGCGGCCGTCGCGTTCCCGCTCATGAAGTTCGCCATCGCCATCTTCGGCGGGATCACCGGCGCATTCATCGGTGCAAACCTCTGGGCCGGTATCGCCGCCGCCGTCAACAAAGCCGCCGACACGCAGATCCCCGTCGACGCCTACTGGATCGGCGCACTGGTCGGCCTCATGCTCTGCGGCATGCTCGCCTTCATCCTATTCAAACTGTCCATCGTCCTGTTCACTTCCGTCAGCGGCGCAACCATCGCCGTCCTAGGCGGACTTGCACTACTGCTGAGCTTCGATCCCTGGTCCGACTCCATCAAATCAGGCATCACCGCCAGCCAGCTCGTCGTCCCCCTGCTGGTCTTCGTCCCCGCCGTGATCGGTTTGATCCTCCAGGAAACCTGGCCCGATCCGAATCCGGCGCAAGCCTCGAAGTCGTAGTGATAAAACACAACACGAATACCCCCCCGCAACCCCGACTCACCTCGGGGTTGTTTTTGTCTTATCGTGTAGTAGCGATGCATTCTCGTCTTCCCCCCTCTCTCCCCGGGAGAGGTCCGGGGTGAGGGCCGTCCTCACTTCCATCTTTCAGATTTTTGACCGTCTGCCTGCAATGCGTCGCAGTGCAGCTAGTAAAGAAGCTGCGCAGAATCACACGCACTCTTTATTAGCCGCACTGCGACGCAGTGCGGGCGGTTTACTGTACGCTCCCTGATCTCTTCGCCCACTTCAAACCGCGATGCGAGGGCAGATATGTCTGTATCAAATACGTGAAGTGCGGTTTCTGCTTGACCTCTTTACGGCTGCCGCCACGTGCAAGCCATTGGCGTTTACCGAACTTCTCATTCAATCGTTTGCTGATCGAATGCTTCAACGCCCTGCGTACCGCTTCCCACTTCATAAATCCGCGCCATCCGAGCAACACATGTATGTGTGTCGGATCGGTCGCGATGTAATACAAGATGTATGACTTGGCCTCGCAGTGCTCGATGATCGCTTTGATGATCTGCTGTTGAATTACGTGACGGAATTGAACCACATCATCGTTCATGTCTTCGCGATAGTAACCCGCCATCTTGTCATCTTTAGGCAAGATACCCTCACCGCGTCGCACATACCCCCGCGAACGATCCGGAAGCCATGAGCCGTAGCTGTGTAACGTGAAGAGGTAGACAGCCATGTGCGCATGATAACACTGCCTGCAATGCGTCGCATTGCAGCTATGAAAGAATGCGTATTCTAAGCTCAATCGCGTTAATGACCGTCTGCCTGCAATGCGTTGCATTGCAGCTAATAAAGAAGTTGCGCAGAATCACACGACCTCTTTAATAGCCGCACTGCGACGCAGTGCGGGCAGTCGCTTCATGAACCGAATCACCCCTTCGCCATGTTCCGCAACACCGTATGCAGAATCCCGCCGTTGCGGTAGTAATCCACCTCAACCGGCGTATCAATCCGGCAGACCGTGTCGAATTCGACCTTTGAGCCATCGCCTTTCGTTGCGGTGACTTTGATCGTCTGTCGCGGTTGAACCTTGTCATCCACCTGAATGTCGAAGGTTTCTTCACCGCTTAAGCCGAGGGACTGATGTGTGTCGCCGGCCTTGAATTGCAGCGGGAGGACGCCCATGCCGACCAGGTTAGAGCGGTGGATGCGTTCGTAGCTTGATGCGATCACCGCCTTGACGCCCAGCAGGAACGTACCCTTTGCGGCCCAGTCACGGCTCGAGCCCATGCCGTAGTCGATGCCGGCAAGCACAACCAGCGGCGTGCCCGCCTTCTTATAGTTAAGGCTTGCATCGTAGATCGTGCTGACCTTGCCGGTCGTGAAGTCGGTGGTGAAGCCGCCTTCGGTTCCGGGGGCGAGTTGGTTCTTCACGCGGATATTGGCGAACGTGCCGCGGGTCATGACGCGGTCGTTGCCGCGGCGCGAGCCGTAGCTATTGAAGAGACTCTTCGGCACGCCGTTGTCGGTCAGGTACTTGCCCGCGGGGCTGTCGGTCTTGATCGAGCCGGCCGGGCTGATGTGGTCGGTCGTCACCGAGTCAGCGAGCTTCGCAAGGCAACGCGCACCCGTGATCGGCGCGATCGGCTTCACATCACTGGTAAGCCCAACAAAGAACGGCGGCTCCTGCACGTACGTTGACTTCGCATCCCATTCATACAGCGCGCCGGTCGACGACTTCACATCCTGCCATTCCTGCGAACCCTTGAACACATCCGCGTACTGCGTCTCGAACTGCTCGCGCGTCACGCATGAAGCGACCACATCGTTCACTTCCTGCTGCGTGGGCCAGATATCTTTCAGGTAAACATCCTTGCCATCCGCCGACTTGCCGATCACATCGTTCTGCAGGTCGATATCCACCGTCCCCGCGATCGCGTACGCAACCACCAACGGCGGGCTCGCAAGATAATTCGCCTTCACATCCGGGCTGATGCGCCCTTCAAAGTTACGATTGCCCGACAAAACGCTCGTTGCGACCAGGTCATTAGCATTGATCGCTGCACTGATCGGATCGGGCACGGGGCCGGAGTTGCCGATGCAGGTCGTGCAGCCGTAGCCGACGGTATGGAAGCCGAGCGCTTCGAGGTCTTCGGTGAGATTGGCCTTGTTGTAGTACTCGGTCACCACCTTCGAGCCCGGTGCGAGCGATGTCTTCACCCACGGCTTGCGCGTCAGACCAAGCGCATGCGCTTTACGTGCAAGCAGACCCGCCGCTATCATCACGTCAGGATTGCTTGTATTCGTACAGCTTGTGATCGCCGCGATGACGACCGCGCCGTGCTTGAGCTTGAAGCTTTGGCCGTCGTATTCAACATCAACACCGTCGTAGCCCGGATCGGTTGCAACCGCGGTTGTCGCTTCATTCGCCGCAACCATCGCCGACTGTCCGCCTTCATCCGCAAAACTTGCCGTGTCGGACGTCGCACCTGAAACAGGTTTGCCGAATGTCACCGACAAATCCTGGTGCCACTGCTCCCGCATCGCCGACAGCGCGATCCGGTCCTGAGGCCGCTTCGGCCCAGCCAGTGAAGGTTCAACCGTCGACATATCCAACTCAAGCTCGCTGCTGTACTCGATCGGGTTCGACTCATCCCGCCACAATCCTTGGGTTTTGCAGTACTGCTCAACCGTCTGGATCAGCTTCTCATCGCGTCCGGTCAGCCGCATGTATTCAAGCGTCTGCTCATCGACGGGGAAGAAGCCCATCGTCGCGCCGTATTCGGGGGCCATGTTCGCGATCGTCGCGCGGTTCGCTAATGGCATCGTCGCAAGACCATCGCCGAAGAACTCGACAAAGCGCCCGACCACGCCGTGAGCACGCAGCATTTCAGTGACGCGCAAGACGAGGTCCGTCGCGGTGCAACCCTCAGCGAGTTTGCCCGTGAGTTTGAACCCGACCACTTCGGGGATGAGCATATAAATAGGCTGGCCCAGCATGACCGCCTCGGCCTCAATGCCGCCGACGCCCCAGCCGACTACGCCTAACCCGTTGATCATCGTCGTGTGGCTGTCCGTGCCGACGAGCGAATCCGGATACAAAGCGGGGACTTGAGACTTGAGGCTTGAGGCTTGAGTATCTTCTTCCCAAACGACTTTCGCCAGATACTCAAGATTCACCTGGTGCACGATGCCCGTCGCCGGCGGGACCACGCGGAAGTTATCAAACGCCTGCTGACCCCACTTCAAAAACTGATAGCGTTCATTGTTGCGCTCAAATTCCTTTTCACTGTTGATCGAAAGCGCCACACCCGATGCGAATGCATCCACCTGCACGGAGTGGTCAACGACAAGGTCGCAAGGCACAAGCGGGTTGACCTTCGTCGCGTTCGCATCTTCTTGCGTCATCCGCACGATGCCGCTTCGCATCGCAGCCAGGTCGACAACGGCCGGCACGCCCGTGAAGTCCTGCAGCACCACACGCCCGGGCTTGAACGGGATCTCCTGCTCGCCGACATTTTTCGCGTCATAATTCACCAGCGCCTTGATGTGCTCGTCCGTGATGACGTAATCATCATGGTGACGCAGGCAGGCTTCGAGAAGCACCTTGATCGAGTAAGGCAGCTTATCGATCTCGCCTATCCCCCGCAGGGCGTTCAGCTCGTAGATCGCCCGCTCGCCCAGCGGGGTGTCGATGGTCTTGCGTGCTTTGAATTTGTCGTTTGCGGTAGTGCTCATATTTTCGCTTCCTTGTTTTGAGCCACGCATTCTAACACGAAATGATTGCGCATCGTATCGGTCAATACCCCGGCCCCAGCAGGTCGATCACCCCGCCGGGCCAATCACCCGCGGCCGGATAACGCAGGATGATTTCGTCCCAGAACGGCGAAGCGTCCTTATCCGTCTCAGACAGCGAATTAACGACCTTGTTGTCTACTGACACACATCCAAGTCTTTCATAAAAACTTTTATTATGCGGCTCGGTTTGAAAGATCGTGAAGGGGAATACACCTTTGTCCACCCGCTCAAACGCAGCCTTGACGATCTGCTTGCCGTGCCCCTTACCACGATGCGCTTCACCAACCGCCACCCCCGCCAGCGCCATGATCGTCATGCGCCCGCTCGTGGTTTGAATCTGGCGTGCAAACGTGTATGTGATCGCGATCGGCTCATCGTTTTCAACAATCGCGTAACACATCGGCGCTCGGTCCGCCGGCCCGGCGAAGCTACGCGCTTTCTCTGCTTCCGCACGCGCTTCATCTTCCGGCGAATCCCCGCGTGGCCAGATACGCTGACTCAACACCACCATCTGCACAGCCAATCCCATCGGCGCTTCGGCTGTTTTATAACTTACAACACGACTCATCATCACCTCGCTGTCGCCGGCCAAACACGGCACGGCCGACCGTAAAAATACCATTGAACCAGCAACCAGACAGACAATAAAAATAGTTGCCAATATCTTGCGCCCACCATCAACACCCCGCCCATCGATCAACGACCAAGCTCCGAAGCCGCGAAGCAATCTATAGTTGCAGCGAATCACTGCGTGGCAAAAATCAGAGCAGAAGTTCAGCCACGAAAAGGCACAGAGGACACAAAATGAGCCTTGCCTCGCAAACCCTGCAACACTGAAAATCCGCCCGCATCATCCAGCTTTTACAGATTCCAAGCATCCGCTCCTTTTGTGAATCTTGTGTCTTTTCGTGGCAAACAACCAATCTCACGACCAGGAATACGCCCAAATATAATCATATATCATTAATATACAATGATTTACGTATAACAGTGCCACATTATGCAACATCTATACGCGAAAATCCGAAGACTGCCTTATTATTGTGCATAATGAGGCAGGGGTTGCATTACAACTAGACATTCGTTAGAGTATCGGCCTGAATGAGTGTCACTCAATCCCCGCCCAGGCCGTTTATTGACGGTTATTCGCAGTGAAACAGCGGCATCTCATTCGTAAGGCAATGGTCGTACATCCTGAACCTTCACAAATGCACTTTTAGAGGAGCGCATGGCCCATGAGCGGCAGTAATTCACGACGAGAAGCGATTTCGGCAGTCACCAACTACAAGCCCATCTCTCCGCCACTGAACTTCGCGGACACGCCTGCTAGTGAAATCTACGGCGTCAACGTGTTCGGCCCCGCGGTGATGCGCGATCGGCTGCCAAAGGATGTCTACAAGAAACTCATGAAGACCATCGAGAACGGCGAGAAGCTCGACGATACCGTCGCAGACGTCGTCGCCGCTGCGATGCGTGACTGGGCCATCCAAAAGGGTGCCACCCACTACGCACACGTCTTCTATCCCCTCACCGGCCTGACCGCTGAGAAGCACGACTCGTTCCTCTCGCCCGACGGACCCGGCGCAACCATCTCCGAGTTCTCCGGCAAGCAACTTATTCAGGGTGAACCCGACGCCTCCAGCTTCCCCTCCGGCGGTATCCGCGCCACCTTCGAAGCTCGCGGCTACACCGCATGGGACGTCACCAGCCCCGCATACATCCTCGAAAATCCGAACGGCACAACCCTCTGCATCCCCACCGCGTTCGTCTCATGGACCGGCGAGGCGCTGGACAAGAAGACCCCCGTCCTGCGCTCGATGCAGGCCCTGAACGCACAGGCACAACGTATCCTCGCCCTGTTCGGCCACAGCGACTCCGGCTTCATCAAAGCCAGCGGCGGCCCGGAACAGGAATACTTCCTGATCGACCGTAACTTCTTCTTCTCCCGTCCGGACCTGCTGAACGCCGGCCGCACCCTCTTCGGCGCAGCTCCGCCGAAGGGCCAGGAGTTTGATGACCACTACTTCGGTGCTATCCCCGAACGCGTCCTCGCTTTCATGATGGACTGCGAACGCGAGCTCTATAAGCTCGGTGTCCCGGTCAAGACACGTCACAACGAAGTGGCCCCGGGCCAGTACGAAATCGCCCCGGTCTACGAAGACGCCAACGTCGCCACCGACCACCAGCAGTTGATCATGATCACGCTGCGTCGTGTGGCTCAGAAGTACGGCATGGAATGCCTGCTGCACGAAAAGCCCTTCGCCGGCGTCAACGGCTCAGGCAAGCACCTGAACTGGTCGCTGGGTAACGCCGCCGTCGGCAACCTGCTCGAGCCCGGTGAAACCCCGCACGACAACGCTCAGTTCCTCGTGTTCTGCTCCGCTGTCATCCGTGCGGTTGATAAGTTCGCCCCGCTGCTGCGTGCCGTCGTCGCCCATGCCGGTAACGACCACCGCCTCGGCGCGAACGAAGCCCCGCCGGCCATCATCTCGATCTTCCTCGGCGAACAGCTCGCTGACATCTTCGAGAAGATCGGCAAGACCGGTTCCGCCAAGAGCAGCAAGAAGGCCGGCGTCATGACCGTCGGCGTCGACACCCTCCCGCCGCTGCCCAAGGATGCCGGCGACCGTAACCGCACCAGCCCGTTCGCCTTCACCGGTAACAAGTTCGAGTTCCGCGCCCTGGGTAGTGCCCAGTCGATCGCCGGCCCGCTGGTCGCGCTTAATACGATCATCGCCGAAAGCCTCGACTACGCCGCCACCGAGCTGGAAGCCGCCACCAAGGGCGATCCCAAGAAGCTCAACGCCGCTGTCCAGAAGCTCGTTCAAGGCATCATCAAGGAACACGGCCGCGTGATCTTCAACGGCGACGGCTACTCCGAAGCCTGGCACAAGGAAGCCGAAAAGCGCGGCCTGCCTAACAACAAGACCACCCCGGACGCCCTGTCGGCTATCACCGACGCCGAAGTCACCAAGATCTTCGCCAAGTACAAGGTCCTTTCCAAGCGTGAAATGGCCTCCCGCGAAGAAATCTACTTCGAGCAGTATGTCGGTACCGTCAGAGTCGAAGCGATCCTCACCGAACGCATCGCCAAGACGCGTATCTTCCCGGCAGCCATCCGCTATCAGAACGAGTTGGCGCAGACCTGTGCGAACCTCAAGGCCAACGGCTACGAGTTCGACACCAACACGCTCGATAAGATGACCGCCCTGGTCAAGGAACTGCAGGACGCCATCGAAGCCCTCGAAAAGGCACGCGAGCATGAAGCCAAGGGCGTCAAGGCAGAAGCTCGCTACATGTGCGACACGGTCCTCCCGGCCATGCTTGCCGTCCGTGTGGCAGCCGACAAGCTCGAACTGATGGTCCCCGACGACCTCTGGCCGTTGCCGACCTATCAGGAAATGCTGTTCATCAAGTAATTCACCAGTCCCCCTCATTCAAAACCCACAGGCCCACGCACTTCACGTGCGTGGGTCTTTCTTATTAATACCCCACACAATCCCTATCCACCTCGGCGAGACTGCTTCAGCAGTCGGGCCTACCCTCCATATACCAAACACCCCCAACCCACTACACTACCCCGCATCACCAACCCGGAGCCCAACATGAAACCACAACTCTTCGCCCTACTCACCGCCGCCGCATGGGGTATCGGCGGCTACTTCGAGAAGAAGGGCCTGCACATGGGCAACCTCTCTCCGCAACTCGGCATCACCATCCGCACCGCAGTTGCCCTGATCATCCTCAGCATCATCGCCGCGCCGCAAATCAAAACCATCACCAGCGCAGGCACTCCCGCACTCCTGCACATGATCATCGGCGGCGGCATCGTCGCAGGCTCGCTCGGCATGCTCTGTTTCTATGCCGCACTCAAAGGCGGCGACATCGGCACCATCATGCCCATCGCCTTCACCTCCCCCATGTTCGGCATCCTCGCCGCAACCATCGCCGGCAGCGAACCACTCACCCCACGCATCATCATCGGCGCACTACTCACCATCGCCGGCATCATCGTCCTTACCCTGCGGTAACTAATTAGCGAGAATTCTTAGCACGCTCAACGGACGTCATACCCCCCCCCACATCCATTCACCACAAAACCAGCATAAAGTTATCGTCTTGCAGGATGGCGTTGAATCCATGTCATTTACTGCCCGGATAACTCCTTGGTTGCCCGGGCACCATCCGATATACTGTTCAAAGGAGATTCTGGTCGCCTGACCAGGAAATGGCTGCAGAAGCAATACTGCCAGGGAGAAAACGCATGTTCTTACGTCATCTGCTTGCGGGTCTCGCTATCGCTTTACCTATCGCTACGCTGACACCGAGCGCCAATGCCGTAGACTCTTTAGACTGGCAGACCGAGCAGATCTACAGCAATCCCGGCTGGATGCTGAGTAACGCTTCACTCGCGCTGTCATCAACGGGTCGGCCAAGCGTAGCCTTCTCTGAAGCCACGAGCTTCGGGAGCAACCAGATCTATGCGGTAAGGACAACCAGCGGCTGGCAGACAGAAGTTTTCGGCCAAAGCAGCCTGACCGGCGGAAACTCCCTGAGCATGGACCTTCTGATGTCAAACGATGACCAGCCAAGTATCGGTTTCATCAGCGGCGTCGGCCTGGAATATAGCTACCGGGAAGCGGGACTGTGGCATACCGAGACGGTCATCCCCCACACCGCAGACTCGTCGGTCGGCTGGGCGGCGGCCGACATCGGACCCAACGATGAACCGGTCCTGGTTGCTACACGCTACAGCGGCTACCAGAACCGCAACCGCAGTATCCAGGTAGCGCGTCGCATTGGCGGGTCATGGTCGATCGAAGACACCGGCATCTATGCGGATCACTTGAAAGTCTGTGTCGATGGGAATGGCCGCATCACCATCGCCTATGCCGACCGCAAGGATGTCAAGGTCGCGATGGAAACCGAGACCGGCTGGGATATCCAAACCGTGTATGACGAAGCGGACTTCTTCGGCAGCTTCTATGACTTGGATATGGAACTCGATAGCAACGGTTATCCGCATATCACGTTCCACGCTGAGCCGGACGGCTTTCACTATGCGGCCTTCAACGGCACGGACTGGGATATCACGGACCTGACAGGTAACGGCCGAGATAACGCCATCGGCTTAGACCCATCCGACCGCCCCGTGATTGCGCAACTCAGCAAATCCGATGACGACGCGCTGGACTTCCTGTGGACTTCCGATGGCAACTGGGTACAACAGACACCGCTTGCCGCCGGCGCACTCTACAACTCGGTCGTGATCGATGATGACTACAACGTGCACGCCATCGGCACGGTCTCACGCGGCCCGCTGACCTACTACTTCGCCGCCGATGTGCCTGAACCGACGGTATTTGTTTTGATGGGCCTTGGCGGCTTGGGTATCGCTATGACCCGGCAAAGGTGACGATACATTCAAGAACATTATCTCTCGAATTTAGTCTCACCCGGAAACCTCTACTCGCTGTGCCATATTTTGATCATGCGGTGACAAAGTGTGCCCCCCCGCATTAATGTATCTTGCCACAAAGACCGAAACGGGGTCAAAGACCGAAACGGGTCAGACGCCGTTTCGCCCACCCAATCAAATGCGTCAGATATGTTCATCAAAATACACCGAGCATCCGCCGTAGGCCAGTAGTGGGTGCGGACCTTTCAGCACGCAGAAACTTCGTATCACGCATCCACACTTCTTGCCGCCCGACCTGGCCGATTCATATCTGACACCTCCCGATCCATCTTCATTTTTTCTGTTGCCCTATCCTCCACAGATTTATATACTTGATCGTCTTGTAGTAACAACAATCTGGGAGGAGAGAAAGACCATGCAATATCTGACTAATCCGGCGCGCTTGTTTTACGCAATCGTCATGCCCTGCGTATTTACCGCAACGCTCTGCCAGCAGCCCGCTTCCGCATCCGACATCATCACCATTGCCTATCAGTCCGTTCCGGACCTGGCAAGCCCCGATGAAAGATGGGGTTTGGATGGGGGCATTGTCACATGGGTTCAGAGAAACGGGAACAACAACGAAGTAATGTGGCGTGACCTGGCATCTGGTAATCAAGGCCTCGCCACATCCACCCCACACAGGGTTTACCCGCCGGTCATTGAAGAATCACGCATCGTCTTCAGCGTCTACACAGACATGTCCCCTGCTCAAGATCTCTTCTTATACGACATCCAATCTGACTCACTTACCAATGTCACGAATACAGACTGGCCCGAGATCCGACCCGATCTTGATGGCAACCTACTGGTGTATGAGGATGGCCGTAATAACAGCAACCAATTGCGGTCCGACATCTACGCCATGGACCTGACCACCGGCGTTTCCGTTCCGGTCGTCCAAACGACAGGCTATGAATATCACGGCGAAACGGCCGAGGGCAAAGTGATGTACACCGACGGCTACGGCATAAGCGTCAAAGACATCGCCACTGGTCAAGTTGTGGAAATCGGGGGCATCATCAGTACATGGGCAAGATTCGATGGCCAAACCGTCGTCTGGTACGACGATATCAACGGCGGCAATGGCGATTACAGCATCTACGGCAGAAACGTCAACACACTCGAATACCTCACCAACCTGCCCGCCATCGGTATCAGACGAACCATGCCCGACATCGATGGCCGATTCATGGTATGGGCCGAACAAACCATCCGTGGCGACTACGATATCTACGGCATGGATATCATCACCGGCAGCATATTCCCCGTCAGCACAACCCTCGCCGACGAACGCAGCCCGGTGATCGACGACGGCTACATCGTCTGGTCCGCCCACGAAGAAGGCACTGACCTGCTTAGCATCTACGCCACCCAGATACCCGAACCGATGAGCCTTGTCTCGCTATCCATCATGGGCTGCCTCTGCTGCTTCACACGCAAACGCCAAACAAGTTGAATCAAGATTTAAAAGCAGAAATAGATTCGGTTGAACTAATGCATCTGACTGGTTGACGCCACATCCCCCTCTCCCCCCGGGAGAGGGCCGGGGTGAGGGCCGTCGCGGATTCAATACACAGCAAGTAGCACAGTTGCCACTTAGTCCGCTGCATGGTTTTAAATCCGAAGTAGGGTGGCGTTAAGCGAAGCGCAACCCACCACGATTACGCATTGATTCACCACACCGCCATTCACCGATAATCGCGCACACCGCTGTCAATCCTCGCCATTGTTTATTCATATCGCTTCAATCGACTGCGGCACAGGCCCCCTAACTTCCCGCACATCTACATACGTTCACAACACCTTCACTGCGGTGGGTTGCGCTTCGCTTAACCACACCCTACAATCAGGCAACCCACGCTACTTGCTCAATCTACCGCCGACCCCGATGCCTCAGTTATCTGCCCCGGCGTTGCGCTTCAGAATTGAATCCGCCAGTAAATACACCTATCCCAAATAGAATTTGAAGACCTATTGACTGGATACATTGCCAATTCAAGCGGCTTTTTTGCAGATGATTTGGTGGCGTGAGGGTTCGTAGGTTAATGCTAATGGGCCTTTGGTTGGGCTGGCCTCGTAGTCGCTGTCGCCGATGTGGAAGTGTACGCCCGGCTCGAGTTGCTGGTAGATGAAAACGCCGGCGTCCGGTGCGGTTTCGATATTTGCCAGGATTTCATGTCGTTGTTTGTCTAATTGCCTTAACTCGTGCTCGGTGACGATGCGAAGTTTTTGCAGGTTGGTATAGGTCTGCAGTTCGTGAGGCGTGAGTTTGCGAGGTTCAGAGACGGCGCGATCGAATTTACTGATGAGGACGGTTGCCTCGACGAGGCGGGTATGTAGCAGCTTAAATTTTTTGCTTATTTGCTCGAGCACGGGGATCGCCTGGACGCTGACGCCTGTGATGATATCAGTTTCGGTGCCGTAGCTTCCGAGGCGTTTGGCCTGTATGCAGTGCCCGGCGAGGAGGGTACCTCCGGCGATGCTGCCTTTGCCGGTTTTGACGAGGATGTCATGGTTCGCGGTCAGGTGGCTGTTTAGCGCGCCGACGTGGAGGATGATATCGTGGCCGGACGTGACGGTGGCGTTTTCGATGTAGCCGCAGTCGACATCTTTGGCGGCGATGATTTGTCCTTTGTGTCGGCCGGCGATGCCGACGCGAAGAATCACGTTGGCGGACTTTGAGGTGATCCGGGCGCCTTCGACGACACGATCGACGACGATATCATCGGTCGCCTCGATAACAACATTATTTTTCACACCCCCGTGTATGTAGATTGAACCGTCAACGAACAGCGGGCTGTCGTCAGTAGAGACATCGCGGTCGAAGACGATCGCTTTTTGTACCGAGAGCACATCCTCTTTGAGGAAGACGGCGCCATCGACCTGGGCGATAAAGCAGTCGCCGGCTTTTGCGAGGTTTTTGCCGGCGACGAGCTTCACATCGTTTGGCTGTGGCGGAGGTTTTAAAGGTTCGCCCGTGACGGTGTATCCGGAGCGTCCTGTAGAACCCTGGCGGATAAACGCGACGGCGTCGCCTTGCTTGCAGAGGATCGGGTCTTCGTAGCTGCCGCGTAGCGCCTGCTCATCTATCTCCATCAGCTCGTCGTCTAGTGATCGGCAAAAGAACGCGATCCAAGGGTCTGACCCGGCAATCGGCGCGGTGCCCCTGGCGATAATCAGGTCGTTGGTGTCTTTGCCCTGGCCCGCATCATTGATGGCTCTTGCGACTTCTTTTTTAAGCAAACCGTGGCGGATGTTTTGCCTGGTCAGTTCACCGATTACATCGTTGAGAGTGACAGGTTTACCTTTGCCGATGTGTGCGGTAACGGAAAGTCTCGCCATCATGTTGTTTTCGCTGACGGTGATTTTAAACTTGCCGTTGACCGGGTACAGGGCATCTTCGTTGTTGGTTAATGACGCCAGCCGGATCAGTTCGTTTTCCAGCTTTGGGTCTCGTTCGCCGGACAAAGAGAATGCATCCACCAATTCGATGAACTGTTTATCCAATCGATCCCCGCGGAATTCTTCTGCGGCCAGGACGCCCTCAGCTCGGGCCACAAGCCGGCGTGTGAGTCTGCTGCTGTAATCGTTGTCGATACTGCCAGCGGATGCTTCGGCCATAACAAGCCCCCATGTTTTCATAATCAATACGTAAAACGATACACACCCAACAGGCTACGGGTAGGCTGAATGGGTTTGACTATGAATGCCCCGGGCATGGTGCATCCGATGAGCCAGAGGTATCTTCGGGATATATGCTCGGTTTGATAAGAGCAAATTACACACAAGGCATAATATAATAGTGCTTAACAAATTAAGCAGGTTCCTCGCCTGAGAATGTGACACTGCCCCGAGAATTCCTCATCCGAATATCACATAAATTTATAATAGTATGATATTCATCTTTGTTATCTTAGCGAATTGGTAAGCGTAGAACAGCAAGGGAATGGTGCGCGTGTGTTGTTACCTGTTCTTCCTGAGCTGCGTTACAAAGATGAATAGCGGTATAGGTTAACCAGCCACATAATAGATAAAGGTTATGGCCACCTCTAATAATCCCCTTGACATTCGTGTTACAACATGTCGGTCGGTGGATGTCATGCAGCATGAATGAAAGGACTCAGCGATGTCGCAGGCAGGCTTTTTTGATTTTCAGCAAGTAGCATGGGTTCGTCCTGTAGGGTGGGTTAGCGTAGCGTAACCCACCACAGCCACACCTTCACCTATCACAACACGCGCACTGATAGCCAAACATTTTGTTACCAATCCACCATCGTGTTGTATCCAAACATCATTATCGTATCCGACACACTTTCCATTGCATAACACCCTACGACTTTCATGCATCAAACTATCATCGTGATGGGTTGCGCTTCGCTTTATGCCACCATCCATAAACCATTGCTCTTCTTCACCCGACATGGCTAAGAACGTGAACGCTTTTGTCTTCATCCTTCGTTACCATAACCATCGCATAACTTCAAGACTTTTTTTCGCGCATAGACAAGCCGGGTAAACACGGGCTTCAACGCCATTCGCAGACGTGCGCGCGCCCCTCAATCACGACAGGACCGTGCGCACATAGGGTGGTGGATAAGTGGAGGGTCGTGTGTGACGGATTTGCTTAAGGCGAATAGAAGTGTTAGGCCGTAGCCGGGTCAATCGTTGATGCCGGAGCGAAATGAAAAAACACATCCAACCGGTGATGCTCGGCTGGATGTGCGCATGGTTTTGGTTGTTGCTTATCTAAGCGGGTGGATCGCTTAGAGGGTCGCGCTGGTGTAGGGGAGCAGGCCCATGTAGCGGCCGCGCTTGATGGCTTGGGCGGCGAGGCGCTGTTCGCGGGCGCTGAGGCCGGTGCGCTTTCGGCCCTGGATCTTGCCGTTGGGGGTCAGCAGGCGACGCAGGTCGTCGGAACGCTTGTAATCGACGTAATCCGTGCCGTTGCTGCTCTTAACGACGACTTTGACGCGGGTTGCGCCGAACGATTGGAATTCAGCCATGAGAGTAATCTCCGTCTCGGTTTGGCAGCCCCGGCCGGTCCGGGGCGACGGTTAATAGTTAGCACAGCATTGTAACAGGCAGTCTGAGCCGTGCCAAACGATGGGTTTGGCGGCGGGCCAGTGGTCTGCTCCCGATGATCCCCGGCTGTACTTCCGGGGGGATGCCGGGAAGTAAATCATATAACTTCTGTCGGGGGCTTATCTTGTCGGCTGATCTGCCAGGTGACCGCGCTGCCCGTCAGCTTCTTGAGGTTGCCGCGGAAGGTGGGCAGGTATGGCCGTTCGGTCTGGGTATGCCCGGCCAGGAGGACCGCAACGCCGCGGCCGGCGGCTTCCAGAGCATCGTGATGCCGCATTTCGCCCGTGAAGAAGGCGTCGATCGGCCCTGCATCCGACATCAGCGAACCCCCAGCCCCCGCACACAGGCCGATCCGCTGGATGCTCGACTGGCCCATCCCCGCGGTCACTTCCAGATGCTTGACGCCGAGTCGGACTTTAATCCTTTTGGCAAGCGTATTTAGAGAAACAGGCTTATCCAACGTGACGACGCGCCCCTGCCCGGTTTGCGTGTCTGCAACAGTGGCAAGCGGGTAGACATCGAAGGCCGGCTCTTCATAAGGATGCGCGGTCCGCAGGGCTGAAAGTACGTCCGCCAGCCGGTTTGCTTGGACGGGCACTTCCAATCGGGCCTCCTCGACCCGCTCAAACCGCCCTGCCTGGCCGATCGCAGGCGAGGTTGAGTCCCCGCCCTTGAAGGTTCCCGTGCCCTCGGAGGTATACGAACACAGTTCATAATCACCGATCCGCCCCGCTCCAGCATTGCAGATCGCGTTTCGGACGCTATCCAGCGCGTCGAACGGCACGAATGTCACGAGCTTGAACCGCTTGGAAGTCGAGTCGCACGGCTTGATGACACAGACGCTGCCGGCGCCTAAACCCTCGGCTAACCAGTCGTTAACACCGCCTTTAGCTGCATCTAACGCGGTGTGCGGGCTGTAGATGGCGATGCCTTTGCGGACGGCGGTGTGGATGATCCGCTGCTTGAGATCCGTCGTCGTCAGGCGAGCAAGCGGTTTGAAGATCGGCGGATGGTAGGCCACGATCAGTTGTATCCGCTGCGTGATCGCTTCATCGAGCACTGATTCAGTCAGGTCGATGCACAACATCGCACGGCTAACCCGTTGCTCGGGATTACCCACATGCAAACCCACCTGGTCCCACGACTCGGCTAAGTGTTGCGGCGCTAACGACTCCAATGCTTCGATGATTCGGCTTAGTTTCATGGCTATGAGCATAACGCAGTCGCTCGTATTGTGCAGTCAGACAGGCATTTAACCGATAAAAAGAATGATTCGTAAACCCGTAACAGGAAAAGAGATGAGCCGCGCATCAACGACAACCAGCGACTCCGGTCTGACAGGACTATCCAGCCTATCGAGCTTCAACCGTCAGCCGTTGACTCCCGAACAGCAGATGCAAGCACTGAAGCGCGTACAAGCTCAAGCCGAACAGCGTGTCAAGCTAGGGATGCAACTGTTCAAAGCAGCGGAAGCTCGGCTGTCGAATCAGACGGATGTGCTTCAACAGATCAAGTCTTTGCAGAAGCAACTCAAGGACGAAGTCAACGAGGACGTCGCGCAGACGTTGCATCAGTACGATCAATGGATCGGCCAGATCGATGAAAGCTTCACGACTGCTATCCGTAAGCTTGAAGAGAAGATCGATGCGGTGCAATCCAACCTTGAAAGCAGTGAAGCACGCATGCAGCAGATGCTCGAGCGCGCTGAAGCGATGCTGGATCAGAGTCGAACATTGATTGAACAAAACAGCTTGAAGTATCCACCCGCATCGGCAACGAAAACAAACGTAAAGCAGGAAACGGTCAGCGAAGTTGTGCAGGAGAAGCCGAACACATCCAAGCCGTTGCCGCCAATCCCGCCAGCTCCGCCGAAGAAGAACGCAGATATCCCGATCGAGTTCGATACGGATACGGTGATCGAGACGCCGCCGATGTCGGCTGGTGAAGAGAAGATTTACTCGAAACTGTTGCAGCGCCTGATCGATGAGAACCCGGGCGCCGAGTCGCACAACCATGCGATCGAAGAAACGCAAGCCGAACTGGATGAAGACGATTCGGCTGAGGAAGATCAGAACCGCGCGGACGCGGCGTAGGTATTATCTACACGAGCAAACAAACTCAATGATAAATCGCCATCTCATTTTGATGGTGGTTTTTGCATTTCGTGAATGAATCGTTCTTGTTGAGTGTTACAGGATTCTTCGACGTTTTGTACTTGCGCTAATCATTACTGCAAAAAGCAGTGACAATGTATTCGGTTCGGGGATGATTGTGGTTGAGTCACTGGGTGGTGTGCCTTGGTTCCAGTGGGACAGGATGAGGTCGAGGTCGTCGAGGCCGACGTAGCCGTCGCCGGTGGTGTCGCCGGAGGACAGGTCCCAGGGGGTGACGGATTGGTTCCAGTTCAAGAGGACGATGTCGAGATCGTCGAGGCCGATGAAGCCATCGGCGTTGAGGTCGCCTAAGAGTGCGTTGAGTGAGAGAATGACTGACGTTGTTGTGTACTGCACATCGAACGTGCCGGGATAGCTATCCAGGCCGATGATGTTCTCGAACTGGCCGGTAAGTGTGCCGGCGGTTGATTCGATGAGTGTGTACGTGCCGGGCACTACCGAACCGACGATCGAGAGGTTGAGCGTGGTGTCGAGTGATGCGATGTCGATGTCGCCGGTGGCGGAGAGGTAGTCATGGGTGATGCCGTCGAGTTGGATTTCGATATTGCCGGCGGTGAGTTGGTAGTCGCCGATGATGTTTGTTTGACCTATTGATCCGCCGGGGGCGAGTGTGCCGCCGTTTTGGATGAAGGGTTGTTTGAGATCGATTGTCGCGGCATGTTTGAGTGTGCCGTCGGTGAAGTTGAAAGCGCCTTGGCCGGTTGCATATATCTCGTTGCCGTTAAGGTCGAGAGTGCCGCCGTTGAGATTGACGGTGCCGGTGCTGGACTCGTACGTGGAGACATATAGTTTCGCTCCCAAGCTGACGGAGGCGTCTTGTTCGATATTAAGCATGCCGTTGCCGTAGTAGCCGACATATAGATTGGCGGCGATGTTCCACTGCGATCCTGTGTCGGAGACCGTGACCGTGCCGGCAGATTCTGCTTCATAGCCTATGTAGGCACTGCCGTTGGTTCTGTTGTTATTAACGACAGCGCCATCGCTGATATTCAGGACGCCGGTGTTTTCGCAGGCGACGATGGTTCTGTGGTTGATATCCCAGACGGTGCCGGGGCCGGAGACATTGGCGATGCCGACCGCGTCATCGCAGCCGCCGATCATTGTCTGACTGGTTCGTACATAGGCTTCGTTTTCGATATTGAGTATTCCGGTGCCGCGGTAGCCGACGTTCAGGTCGTTGTATGATGTTGCGCCTATAGATGAGCCGGCGCCGGTCACTGTAAGCTCGCCGTGCCCGCCGGGGAATTGTCCAACATACGAGTCTTCATCGAATTCAAGCTGCGCCCCATCCTGGATTGTAAGTATGCCGGAACCACCGGAGCCGATGGAGAAGCTATCGGTATTCCATGAGGTTGCTGAGCCAGCAAGGTGTAGGGTTCCATGCGAATCTGCGTAATAGCCGACATACAAATCCTCGGTCGAGAGCAGCGCGCCGTTACGTATATCGAGGGAAGCGGTGCCGTTGTAACCGATGTATGCTTCGTTGGCATATAAGGTTGAACCGCTATCCGAGACGTCTATGCTGCCGTAACTTCCAGCCTCTCTACCGACGTAGAGTGAGTCGCCGCCTGCCGAAGCGCCGTCTGTAATGCCCATAGCCCCGATGCCGCGATTACCGACGGTCAGTTCGTAGCCCGAATACCAGCGAGAATCCTGGCCTTGAATAGCTGCGGTTCCGTATGAGCCGTGCTTATCGCCGAGTATGCCGAAACTGGAATTGACCGTGACGCCTTGCGAAACCGTGAGGCTGCCGAACCCGCGGTAACCGGCGCCGAGCGTGCCATAGGCGGTACTGTCGGTCGCATCGATGTTGATGGAAATATTCTGGTTCGGCTGGGTGTTGAGCGTCAGTTGCTGGTAGGGGCCGGTGGTTTGATCGAATTGCAGGCTGATGTCACTGACGATGCCTTTGGTCTCGATCGTACCGGTGCCGAGCAGGTCGTCGGTGGAAGCGAGCAGTCCGGCGGTGTTGAGCGTTCCATTAACGAAGTTAATGGTACCTGTTGCGGATGATTCTTCGGCAACGGTAGTAGTCCGGCTGACATTGACGACGGCATCGTTCGCGATCGAAAGAGTGCCCGTCCCTTGCATGCCAACGGATAGTGTGCCGAGCATGTCCCAGTGCGAGCCAGCGCCATCAACCAGAACTGTACCTGTTGCGTCGGGTTCACCGCCGATCGTTGCGAAGATCGCATGGTAATAGACCCCGCCGGTTACCGATCCGCCGTTGGTGATGTTAAGTTCGCCTAAGCCGAGTTTACCGACGACGATTTCATCTTCGATTGTCCATGTGGACTGCGTGCCAGTGACGTTGACCGTGCCGGCGCCGGTGGTTTCGCTACCGAGGCGTACGGACGTCGTGGTTAAGGTTGCGCCGTCTTGAATGTCGAGGACGCCCGTGCCGGCGCTACCGATGTTAAGCTGGCAGTCCGCCTGGAGCGTCGAGCCGATGCCGGTGACAAGGACGCTACCACTCGCGCCTTCGGCGAAACCGATGTCGGCGGTATTGTTGCGGGGATGGTATTCATTGATTAAGACTTGGCCGCCGTTATGAATCGTGAGTTCGCCGGCGCCTTCGTGGCCGATGGAAAACTGATAGTCGACCTGCCAGAGCGAATCGGCATCGCTGACCGTGACGGTGCCTGTGCCGCTGGCGCTGTTACCGACGTAGGCATTGTCGTTATGAACGAATCCGCCAGCCTCGACCGACATCGTTGCGTTGCCGCGTTCGCCGACGTAGAGGTTTTCGCTGGTGATTAATTGTGAATCAACCCCTCTGACGGCCAATGTGCCGACAGAATCGGACCTGTTTGCGATCCATGCATCCGCCGTCTGAACGTAAGCGCCAAGTCCGATGCTCAAGGTTCCGTTGCCTTCGTAGCCTACCTGAAGCGGACCGGCGATGAGCCATTCGGTGTTTGCACCGGCGATAGTAACTGTTCCGTTAGAGCCTTCGTGGTAGCCGAGCATCGCCTCTGTTGAAGAAACAGAAACGCCTTCCGCGATCGTCAGTGAACCGTTGCCTTTGAAGCCCGCGCCCAACGCACGGTTTTGCGCGGGGTCTGAGACGTCGAGGTTGAGCGTGATGCTCTGGTCGGGACTGCTATTGAGGATTTTCTGCACTTGCAGATTGGACGGATTGCTGATGATGAGATCGATGTCGCTGACGAGGCCGTGGGTATTGATTGTACCGGTGCCGGTCAGATCATCGGTGGCGGCGCATAGGCCTGACGTGTTGAGCGTGCCGTTATCCAGGTGGATGGTACCCGAAGCATTTTCGTCGAAGCCGACAAAGGTATCCAGTCCGACGGTGACGACGCCGCCATCTTCGATATTGAGTGTGCCTGTGCCGATGCGGCCTACATATAGCGACTCGTTAATCTGCCAGTGTGAGTTCGCGCCGTTGACGTTGGCTGTGCCTTGCGATTGATAGAGGTATCCCAGGAAGCCTTCGTTTGAGGTAAGCGAAATGCCATCTGAGATTGTTAACGAGCCGACGCCGTCGTACCCCGCGCCCATGGCCCGGTTGGCGGCTGGATCAGAAGCGTCAATATTAATGGTGACGTTCTGGTCGGGTTCAGTATTCAGAATGTGTTGAAGCTGTAACCCGCTTGCCTGATTGAAAACCAGGTCGATATCACCGACGATAGTGTTTGTATTGATCGTGCCCGTGCCGAGCAGGTCCGTCGCGGCGGCGTAGAGGCCGGAGGTTTCGAGTGTGCCGTTGTCGAAGTGGATAGTACCACTATCGTAAGCAGGCGATCCTACACATGTGTCGCCGTCAACACGGACCAGTGCCTGGTCTTCGATGTTAAGCACGCCGGGGTCATACCTATTACCGATGTACAGGCTGCCGCTGTTGCGCCAGAGCGAGTCGTTGCCTGTTACGGTGACTCGAACTTCCTGGAACGAGAAGAACCCGCCTATGTATCCATCGTTGTTGTAGATACTGCTGCCATCGTTGATCACCAGCGCATCGGGATAATCACCGAATATCGAGTGCTGGCGAACTTCCAGATCTCCATTAATGAACCAGGGATCGTCGCCCGTATACTGAGGATTGCTCAGTTGGCCGTTGAAGACAATCTCCGCGTAAGCGGGCGTTGTGTAACTAGAGATGCAAACAACGCCGAGGCAAGCCAGCGCTGTGGCGGACAACCAACCGCTGGTTGTGACACAGGATTTACCCAAGTTACCCGGACGACGGCCGACAGATCGGTACAGAAGCATGCTTGCCTTCCCCTTCAAATTAACAAAAGCACTGCAGGGGTAGGCCCCCAGCGGAATCTTCGATACGCAGTATCAAAGTATAACCTAATCCCCTGTCAGAGCAATTATTTGTTGCGGTTATGTTGCTGTAATTGGAGACTATTTCAGGGATTAGCAGACCGGCCGTTCGGAATGCGACAGCCGTCGGGGACCGCCGGATCGCTCATACCATCCTGCACCGGAACGCCCTGCCTGAGCAACCGATCAGTGTCAGCAATAGCACCGCAGACGATCCGGGTTCGGGGATGTTTGTGCTTATGTTGCTTGGTGGTGTGCCTTGGTTCCAGTGGGACAGGATGAGGTCGAGGTCGTCGAGGCCGACGTAGCCGTCGCCGGTGGTGTCGCCTGAGGACAGGTCCCAGGGGGTGACGGATTGGTTCCAGTTCAAGAGGACGATGTCGAGATCGTCGAGGCCGATGTAGCCATCGGCGTTGAGGTCGCCTGAGAGTGCGTTGAGTGAGAGAATGACTGACGTTGTTGTGTACTGCACATCGAACGTGCCGGGATAGCTATCCAGGCCGATGATGTTCTCGAACTGGCCGGTAAGTGTGCCGGCGGTTGATTCGATGAGTGTGTACGTGCCGGGCACTACCGAACCGAAGATCGAGAGGTTGAGCGTGGTATCGAGTTGAGTAATGTCGATGTTGCCTGTGACGGTGAGCAGGTCGTGGGGGTTGCCGATGCCGCCTAGTTCGATTTCCAGCGTGCCGGCGTTGAGTTGGTAGTCGCCTAGAATGTTTGATTGGCCGATGGAGCCGCCGGGGGCGAGGGTGCCGCCGTTTTGGATGAAGGGTTGTTTGAGATCGATTGTTGCGGCATGTTTGAGTGTGCCGGCGGTGAAGTTGAAGGTGGCAGCGCCTTCGCCTGCGATGAGGTTTGAGCCTTTCAAGTCGAGCGTTCCACCGGCGAGGTTGAGGATGCCTGTGCCGAAGGAATACGTGCCGATGCTTAGATCGTTGCCTGCGCTAACGGTTGCGCCGGTGTAGAGATTCAGCGTGCCGACAGCGCCGTAGCCGACGTGCAAGGTATCTGCGTTGTCCCAAAGTGAGTCGGCGTCGGAGACGGTGACGGTGCCGGTTGAATTGTAATAGCCGATGTAGGCGATATTGGTTGTGACTTTGCCTGCATCTTCGATATTGAGCGTGCCTTGACCAAACTGGCCGACGGACATGGTGCCGGTGTTTTCCCAGTGTGATCCGCTGCCGGAGACGTTGGCGGTGCCTGTTGCGGAGACGCTGTTTGCGAAAACAGCATTGGTGTTGAGTACGTAGCCGCCGTTGGTGATATTCAACGTGCCGGTGCCGGAGAGGCCGATCGTCATGACGGTGGAGTTGATCCAGGCTGAACCCGGGCCGGCGATGTTGGCGATGCCTGTTGAAATGGAACTTGCGCCCACGAGCCCTGATGGGCTTTCAACTCTTGCGCCGTTTTGAATGTTGAGTGTAACGATGCAGTCGCCGGACAGGCCGACGTTCATTCGGCCGGAGCAATACCAGGTAGAGCCGGGATCGGTGATCGTCGCGGTGGCGGTTGTATTGTTCGTGATGCCGAGGTTTGCTATCGCGTTGCGGACGGTAGCGCCGTTTTGGATTGTAAGTGTTGCGGTGCCTTGCTGGCCGACGTTCAGATCGCCGGCGTTGTTCCATTCAGAACCGGGATCGGTCACGATGACGGTCCCGCTCGAGCCGGTGTTGTGCCCGATGCTTGCAAGGGCATTATTCACGATGCTTGCTGAATCAATCTGGAGCATGCCCGCGGCGGTGTCGCCGATGTACAGATCGCCTTCGCCTAGTTCCCACGGATCAGTTTCATCATAGGCAGGGGTGATATCACCCGTGGCTGTGATGGCGGCCAGCGTGGTATTGATACCTGTCGCAAGCGATGCCAACACAAGCCCGGGGATAATAGACTTCTTATTGCACATACAATTCAACCACGAGCAGCACATCGACTGGATAATCTATATGTACCACCTATCGCGCCGAAAGCAAGCAAAACAAACATACTCGGCTCGGGGATGTTTTGTGTGATGCCGACCGGCGGCGTGCCCTGGTTCCAGTTCTGCAGAATCGCATCAAGATCGTCGAGGCCGACGAAGCCATCGCGAGAGTAGTCGCCCGATGTGAGGTCGGCGACGGGGACGGTCTGGTTCCAGTGATTGAGAACGATGTCAAGATCGTCGAGGCCCACGAAACCGTCGGTGTTGAGGTCGCCGGGGACGAAGTCGTGGTTGAGGGTGATCTGTACGGCGTTAGCGGTGTAGGTTACATCGACGAGTCCCGCGTATTCGGCGATGCCGGTGAGGTTTTCGAATGTGCCGGTGAGTGAGCCGCCTGTCGATTCCAATACCGTGTAGGTACCGGCAGCCATAGGTCCAAATGGCAACAGATCGAGCGTTGTCCCCGCTAAGGCGATGTGGATGTTGCCGGTGGCGATTACTTGATCATAGGTATAACCGATGCCGCCCCATTCCAGTTCAATGGATCCAGCCGATAGTATGTAGTCTTGGTAAATAATGGTCGTGCCGATTGAATCACCCGGAGCGAGGACACCACCGCTTTGGGTAAACGCATGATTTAAAGACAGCCGTCTAACACCTCTTAAAGTTCCACCGGTAAAGTTAAACACAGAGGCATCTGACCTTTGGATGATGTCACTGCCGTGCAGGTCGAGCGTGCCACCCATCAGATCTACTGTACCACTGCCGGCCAGGGGGTGAGGGTAGCCCATCGTAAGATTATAGATGACCTCAACACTTCCCCCCTCTTCGATACGTAACATGCCATCGCCATAATTCCCGACAATCAAACGGCCACTGTTGTACCAACTGGAGCCCGCGCCTGAGACGATAACCGTGCCACTCGAACCGGGGTAATAACCAATAGAACCAGTGGCATTATTAACTGTCCCACCATCTTCAATGGTCAGGCTGCCTTGCCCGTAATATCCCACGCGCAGATCGCCGCTATTGTTCCAGGTTGTGCCCGTACCGGTGACAGTTGCAGAACCTGATGAGCCGGGCTCGTATCCCAGGAACCCCTCGTAATAAGATAAGGTCAATCCATCACTGACCGATAGTGTGCCCGTGCCGGTATTGCCTACGCCGATTCTGCTATTACTCACGGGCGCCGTAGCATCAAGATGGACCGTGATATTTTGGCCGGGCATGCTGTTGATCACGAACTGCGTCTGCAATCCTGTTGTTTGGTTGAAAACCAGATCGGCATCCGCGATCATGGCCCTTGTGTTAATAGTCCCTTGACCTAACAAGGCATCGTTCAACGCTTCTAATGCCCCCGTGTCCAGTGTGCCATCATTAAAGTTGATGACACCGCCTACACCAACAACGGTGCGCCCTCCTACGGAGACGAGGCCCCCGCTGTCGATCTCAAGCGAGCCTGATCCTTCAAAGCCGACGAATAAATTATTACTATTGTTCCAAGTTGAGTAAGCGCCGCTGATGGTTGCATGCCCCGAGCTACCGGTGTCCTTACCGAGATACGCATTAGTGCTGTTGACACTACCACCACTATGGACCGTGAAAGTACCTGTACCTTGGCCGCCGACCAGAAGCGTTCCCGCAATATCCCAGTGTGAGTTACCCCCTCCAACACTGGCCGTTGAATCAGAACCAAGGTTGTTGCTAATTGATCCACCGCTACTGATAACCGATCCGCCGCTTTCAATTTGCAGGGTACTTGTATTCTCAATATGGATTTGACCTGAGTTGTTCCAAGTCGAACCGGCACCCGACACGACAACAGAGCCGTTGGCTTCGGTATCAGTTCCGAGATAGCCATTGTTGTTAGTCACCACCGCGCCATTTTGGACCCTCAGCGTTCCCGAGCCGCTTTGCCCAACAGTCAGGTCACCGTTATTCAGCCATGTAGAACCGGCCCCATCAACAATGGCTGTCCCGACCGAGCCGGAATCGTAGCCTATATAGCCGGTTGTATTGCTGACCAATCCACCATTATCGACGCGCAGCGCCCCCGATCCAGAGCGGCCCACGTACAGCTCGTTCATGCTATTCCATGCCGATCCTGAACCGGTAACTAAAGCCGAACCCACCGCTGCGGCATCATGTCCAAGGAATCCTTCGTCGTAAGTTAAAGACAAACCGTCTGCAATGGTCAACGAGCCCGTGCCGGTAAAGCCGGCACCCATCGGACCGGTGTTCGCGGCGTTGGAAGCGTCAACATTAAATGTGATGTGCTGGTTCGGATAGTTGTTTAGAACGGTCTGAGCCTGCAGACCGGTAGAAGCATCAAAGACCAGATCGAAGTCGGCAATCAGGCTTTTTGTGTTGACTGTGCCTGTCCCGAGCAGCACACTATCCGGGACCATCAACCGGCCTGTATCGAGTGTGCCGTTGTCGAAGTTGATGACCCCGCCGGGACCGATATCTGCCTGCCCCGAGACATTGACCAACCCGCCATTGCTGATATTCAGTGTTCCTGTTCCGCTTGAGCCGATCGCCAGTGCATTATCGATTTTCCAGACTGAACCGACACCATCGATCGTTACGATACCCGAATTGCGTACAATAGAGCTGGTGTAGGTATTAACCACACCCCCGTCCTCAACGGTTAGCGATCCCTCACCGTAGAAGCCTACATACAACCATGAGGTCGTGTTCCACGTTGATCCGGCGCCTGTGATGGTGACCTCTCCGTGTGATCCTGTAAGAGCACCGATATAATTCTGTGCGCTAGTCACCACCCCGCCGTCTGCGATCGTCATCTCACCCAGGCCATATTCGCCGATCCTGAGATTCCCACTTACATTCCATGTTGATGCGAGTCCGGATACGGTGACAACACCGGACGAATCGTCATAAAACCGAGGTGGACGGATGTGCTGTTTACCTGACCGCCGTCAAGGATATTGATCGAGCCCTCACCGTGATCTCCTACGATGAGGTTGTAAAAACCACCAAACGAATCGGTGCCTGTGATTGTGGCACTACCTTGTGACCCGGCGCGTAGACCAAAGCGTATGTTGGTTTGCGATTGCCGACCACCGTTTTCGATATTCAACGTACCCGTGCCCCAGACGCCGACCTCGACGGTGTAACGGTTCCACCAATAGGAATCTGGACCCGTGATGTTGACCGTCCCGTTTGATCCGGATGACATGCCGATATAGGCAAATGAACTGTTGACTTCGCCGGCATGTTCGATGTTAAGTATGCCTGTGCCGCTTTCGCCAACCCTCAAGACGTAAGCATCCAGGAACGTGGCTTGACCACTGACGGTGGCGGTCCCCGTAACATTCGACACTAAACCGAGAACTGCAGCACCACTGCCGGTATCCACAACACTGGCTTCGTCCATATAAAATGTTCCGTCAGCGTTGTAGCCGACAACGAGCGAGCCACCAACTTCCCAAGGATCGGCGCCGGTATAGACCGGAGTGACATCACCCGTGGGCGTGATAGCAGCCTCGACCTGGCTGGCGCAATAGGACAACAACGCCGGGGCAATCAACAGCATGCCGAGCGGTTTCAGAAAAGACAGGCTCATCATGCGCTGCTCGTTGGGATCAGTCATCGCCGGATTCATACTGCCTCCTCTTGGGAAGACTCACGCTAAGTCGCACTGGATGTGTATGTCTGCAACATGATCATGCTGATACCGGACCCCGGGCCCCCGGATGGGAGGGGCGTCAGGCACATGATAACCGGGGCACATGCAATTTTGAAGCACATATATGGGAATTAATGCTTCGTCATGCCCAAGCTAACAGCTTTCCACTGCTGCGAGAGGATTAAGGAATCCGGCCCTCACCCTGGCCCCCCGGAAGTCTCCCGCGGGGAATGGGAGCGAATCCAAGTTACATCATGTTACGTTCAGGCTGTCGCTGGCGCTGGCCCGAGCACGCGGCCTAGTTGTCTTAGTGCCTGGCGGATGCGGTGTTCGTTTTCGACTAGCGCCATTCTTACGTAGCCTTCGCCCAGGTCGCCGAACGCTGCACCGGGGGTCATGGCTACTTCGGCCTGGTCGACCATCGCGAGGCAGAAGTCGTTGGTGGAGTTGTTGTATCTGGCTAAGACTTCGGGATTGACTTTGGCCCAGACGAACATGGTGGCGCGCGGGGAGTCTACTTGCCAGCCGAATTTTTGTAATCCCTTGACGAGCAGGTCGCGGCGGGCCTGGTAGATTTCGGCTTGTTTCTGGACGTGTGCGTCACCTTCGCGCATGGCGATAATGGCGGCGATCTGGACGGCCTGGAAGATGCCGTAGTCGTAGTAACCTTTGACCGTCTTGAGCGCGTCGATCATCTGGCTGTGGCCGCAGCAGAAGCCGATGCGCCAGCCGGCCATGTTGTAGGGTTTACTTAACGTTGAAAATTCGACGCCGTACTCTTTCGCGCCGTTGGCCTGCAAATAGCTTGGGGCTTTGTAGTTGTCGAAGCAGGTTTCGCCGTAGGCGAAGTCGTGCATGATCATGACCTGGTGTTCAGCAGCCATCTCGACAACGCGATCGAAGAAAGCAGGCTCGACGGTCATGGTCGTGGGGTTGTGCGGGTAGTTGAGGATGACGACTTTGGGTTTTGGGGTCAGGTGCGTGAGCACATCGCTGATGCGCTTAAGAAATGCATCATCGTTACCAAGCGGGACGGAGACGGTACTCGCGCCGGCGAGGACGACGGCGTAGGTGTGTATCTGGAACGCGGGGTCAGCGACGACGGCGATGTCGCCGGGGCCCAACAGGCCCAGACACATGTGGCTGAAGCCTTCCTTGGAGCCGATGGTCGCGATGACTTCCTTATCCGGATCGAGGTCGACGCCCCACTTGCGTTCGTACTTCAGCGCCATATCGCGGCGCAGGTTGTAGACGCCGGCGGAGACGGAGTATCGGCTGTTGCGCGGATCGAGCACGGCCTCACGGATCTTGTCGACGACCGGATCGGGCGCGGGGTCGGAGGGGTTACCCATGTTCATGTCGATGACATCGGCGCCGGCTTTACGGCGTTCGTAAATCATCTGCTTGAGTTTGCCGAGGACGTAAGGTGGGAGGCGTTCGATACGGGTGGCGGGTTGGATATCCATTTTGATGCTCTTGGTTAGCCGCTAATAAACGCTGATGGACGCGAATGATTAGGATTGGGTGGAGGTAAGGGCGTTTGATTGCAGTTGTTGGTTTAAGTTTCAGACGGCCCTCACCCCGGCCCTCTCCCAGGGGGAGAGGGAGTGAAACATTCTTAATGCTATTCGCGTTTATTGGCGTTCATTTGCGGCTACTTCTTCGGGGTGGGTACGGATCAGTTACGGTTGCAGCGTTACTCACTTTGGGTCCGCTGTTGCTGGGCTTGCCAACTGTTGTTCAGGGCGGGGTCCAGCACTACTACTTTAGCTTCTGCGAGCATAGTACGCGCGGCCTGCTGGATGCGCTGGCCTTCCAATTCCAGGCGCAGGGCGCGTGCGAGGTCGGGTAACGCTGCTTCATAACTGATCGTATCGGCGGGCAGTTTTTCTTCGAGTTTCATTATTATGAAATGATCGTCGGTCGCGATCAGGTCACTTATACCCCCTGTTTCAAGCTTGCCTAAAGCCTGACGCAAGGCGCTGGGGTAGGTCGGGTCGAGCGGGCTGATGGGAGAGAGCAGGCCGCCTTGCGCGGCGCTGGGGTCGATGGAGTTCATGGCGGCGAGGTCGCTGAAGGATTCGCCCGCTTTAGCTCGCACGAGTAATGCGTTGGCTTGCGCTAAAGTGCCGGCGACGATGATGCGGACGCGGTAGCGCTCGCCGTGCTGGAGTTGATAAGCCTGGCGGAGCAGGGTCGGGACGAGTTCGACCTCGTCTTTAACGAGCAGCCGCAGGCCGGCGTTGCGGAAGAGCATGGCCTGGAAACGTTGCTCACCCATGCCGCGCGAGGAGCGCATGGTTTGCAGCAGGCGTGCCGCTTCGTTGGGGTCGTCCGACAAGGTGGCAAGTATGAGTGTCTTTTCCTGCTCGATGAGTTCGGGCGTGAGGGTGAGGCCGGCGGCGGCGAGTTTCTCGTGGATCATCCGGTCGAGCACGACTTCGGAGAGGACGGTGCCACCGGCGGCCTCAATCAATGGATTGATCAGGTCGGCCTGCGTCAGTGCCTGGCCGTTGATGTAGGCGACGGGGCGCTGGGCGGAGTTCGCGGAGGCGATTTGTTGTGTCTTGGGCGGTTGGGAAACGGATGCGTTGCCGGTTGTGGAAGGCATTTCACAGCCGATCAGCAGCATGGCCGGCAGCAGCAGGATGGGGAGAAGGTGCTTCATGTGAGCACGCTACGGCTGAGCGGGGAGAGTGTCAATTGATGAGGATGAGACAGGAGCGCTAAGCCGCAAGCGGCTGATTGGTCTGGAGGGGGTAGATGGTCTAAAATCGGAGGAAATGCGACGTATCTATTTAGACAATTCGGCGACCAGTTTCCCGAAGCCCCCTGCTGTGCTGGAGGCGATGACGCGGTATGCGACGCAGCTCGGCGCAAGCCCGGGGCGTGGCGCGTATTACGAGGTGAAGGAAACGGGTCGGCTGTTTGACGAGTGCCGGCAGCGGATCAACCAACTGATCAACGGCGAGGACACGAACCACGTCATCTTCACGCTCAACGCCAGCGACGCGCTGAACATGGCGATCCGGGGTATCGTGCATGGCGCAAAGGTAAGCGGGAAGAAACCTCACATTATCACGACCTGGATGGAGCACAACTCGATCCTTCGGCCGGTCAATGAATTGATCAGACGCGGCGAGGCGGAACAGACGCGCGTCAAGTGCGATCCTGTTTCGGGATTGGTCGATCCGGACGATATCAAGCAGGCGATTCAGCCGAACACGGCACTGATCGCGGTCGTGCATGGGTCGAACGTGACGGGGACGAAACAGCCGATTAAAGCGATCGGACATCTCGCCAAGGCACATGAGATTCCTTACCTGGTGGATGCGGCGCAGACGATCGGGCATGTGCCGATCGATGTGCAGGCGATCGGCATCGACCTGCTGGCGTTCCCCGGGCATAAGGGGTTGCTCGGGCCGTTGGGAACAGGTGCGCTTTATATTAGGCCGGGCTTGGAAAAACAGATGGCAACCAGCCGCGAAGGCGGCACCGGTTCGGTCAGCGACCAGGATACGCAACCTGACTTCATGCCCGACCGATTTGAACCGGGCAGCCACAACGCGCCGGGGATCGTCGGCCTGTCGCAAGGCGTGAAGTGGATCCTCGAACAAGGCGTCGACAAACTCTGGCAACATCAGCAGGAACTGATCCGCATCACGATCGATCGATTGCAGAATGATGATGTACAAGGTTTGCGCATCATTGGCCCGCAAGGTGTGGAAGATCGTATCGGCGTGTTCAGTGTGCGAGTCGACGGGTTTGATGACCCGCAGGCGTTATCAAATCTGCTGGAGCAGGAGTATGGCTTGCTGACGCGGTCGGGTATTCACTGCGCCCCGCTGGCGCATCAGACAATGGGCACGACCGACCTTGGCGGGACGACGCGCATGAGTTACGGGCCGTTCACAACGGCTGAGGATATCCATGTGATGTGCGACAGCTTGATTGAAGTCTGCAAGCATCACGCGGCGCGAGCGGCCGTTTGAGTTGGTTCAATCTTACCAAGCGGTTTTGATTTGCGCTGTGTGGCCAGCAGGCTGATGAACTGCGCGACACACACACCTGCAAATATCACAAACACAGGCGACACCGAATCACGGAAGCGTACGCTGCCGTAGTAGATGAGGGTGCTGGCGATCGTGGCAAGGATCGGGAGCAAGAGCATCCAGGCAGTTGTTTGCGCTCGCTTGAATGCGACGATCAGCCCGACAAGGAACATTGGCGCAACAACTATCCAACTAACGGCAAAAGCGAGGCGGGCGATCTGATTGTCTGTTTGTGTAAACGGCGTTGCTAAGCGCCAGAGTTTTGCAGCTAATAAAGCAGGCATTTTGTCGGCGTTCGCCTTGATGGCGTCGATGCCGTATTGCGTTGCCTGATCGTTACGCTGCACTTCGTTGCCGGTTAAGGGATGGTCTGCATCTTCAAGGATGCTGGCGCGTATCCAGTCGCCGCGGCAGGCGGGATCATTGAAGGTCAGTTCGTTATGCGAGCCCCACAGCCCGTAGCCCGTGATGGTGGAGAGCGTAGGTTTGCCGAGCACGACATCGTTGCGGACGATCCACGGGCTAAGCGTGAGGACGATGACAGCGGTTTGGATGGCCCAGCGTTTGAAGTGGATCGGGTGTTTGAAGAGTAAGGCGATTACCGCCAGCCCCCCCGCTATCGGCACGGCTAACAGCAATTGCGGGCGCGTGTAAATCGCCAATGCCCAACATAACCCGGCCAGGCTGTTCATCCACCATCCGCCCCGCTGCTTACGTATCGCACAGGCTGTCAATACCAAGGCGAGCAGCATCCAGAAGCCGAACGGCGTCTCACTGAGAAAGTGCATCGCGTTGTAGGCATGCCCGGGATAGATCGCCAAACCGAATCCAGCCATTAAACCTGCCAGACGGTTAAAACACAGCGAACCAAAACACACTGCCAATAGGCATGTGCCTGCTGACAATAAACAGAACCAGATGCGCCCCATCGCAAAGGATCGACCAAAGACGGCGTAGACCGGAGCGAGCGTCATGGATGTACCGGGCGTTCGGCTGGCGGTTGGCTTGCCGGGGGTGATGGCGTAGCCTTGGCCGGTCACCAGATGAAAAGCTAGCACCTCGTAATCAAGCTGATCGGAATTGGCGTTGGCATCGGGCGGCGCTCTAAAGCCTACAAATTGATAGGTCATCGCCAAGCGTGCCGTCAGGGCAACGACAAAGACAAGCACAAGCCCAATGATGAATTGTCTGGTGCTTAAGTTTTTCATTGCTGATATACCGGATCAAGCAGCGCGTCGATATTCGAGCGGCTTGCTTGCCAGGTTTGCCATGGACAGCGGCCTGCGTGCGACACCGACAACGCTCTGGCCGAACGGGATCGGCAGCAGACGCTCGATGGTTCGCAAGACCGGGACGAGTTTGTTGAACCAGATCGCCTGGTCGCCGGGGACGGTTGTCTTTCGCAAGACGACACTGTTGAACCACCAACCGAACAGGCCGATCATGTTGCTGTAGCGGCCCTCGACCCATTCAAGACCGGCATCTTCCATCGCCTGGCGCAGCGAGTTGATGGTGTATCGGCGGTAGTGCCCGAGTTCGCTATCGAGTTTGCCGAACGCGATCGGGCCGGCGGGGACGAAGATGACGGCTTTGCCGCCGGGCTTCAGGTGTTGAGCCACTTGTTGTAAAGCTTCAACATGATCTTCTATATGTTCAAAGACATTACAACTGACCGCGGCATCGAAGCGACCTTCGTCAGATGTTGCGGGTGTAAGGTCCGCTAACGTGCAGCGGTGTGATGTGACGGCGTTGTTGCCGTGGAAGCGGAGCCTGAACTTATCGATGAAGCGGGCTACAGGATCGATCCCCACGACCTCGTCGGCTTTGCTTGCCAGAAACTGTGTGATATTGCCGGTGCCGCAGCCGACTTCAAGAACGCGTCCAGTAATGTATGGGCTCAGCAGCTCGAAGACCCATTTGTTGTAGGCGTCCAGGTCTTCGATGAGGTCCAGCGAATCCTCGATCACTTCGGTTGAAGAGTCTGTTTCGTAGACATCCGCGGCGATTGAATCCGGGGCGAGTCGCAAACTGGGGGTTTCGGCTTGAGTCATAACACCTGTTCCTGAGCGGGCCGGATGGGTTTGCACCTCAGCCCGTAAAGCCAATAAGACTTCCAAACGTATCGGCTGGATCGATTACAACGATTAGCAGGACGCGGCTATTTAGATAAAGCGGTTATCGGCCCGAAGTACCGGTCTTATGTTCGTTAAGAGCTGTGCGGATTATGCCGACTGTAAAGGTTGTGTTGAACTTCCCGATGGGGCGGACCGATTGGAGGCAAACATGCCCGGTGTATTGAGCATCATCATCCCGGTATACAACGAGCGCGTGCTGCTGCCGCAGCTGCTGGAGCGTGTTGATGCTATTTCGCTTCCGGGCGGACTGACGAAGCAGGTCATTATTGTGGATGATGGATCGACCGACGGCACGCGCGACATCCTCCGCGGCCTGATACGCCAGCGGCCGGATTACATCATCCACTTCCATGAAGAAAACCAGGGCAAGGGCGGCGGTGTCCGCACCGGCTTGAAGATGGCGACCGGCGACATCGTGCTTGTCCAGGATGCCGACCTCGAATACGACCCGCGTGATTACCCGCAACTGCTGACGCCGATCCTTGAAAACAAGGCAGACGCTGTCTTCGGCTCGCGTTTTATCGGGGATAGTCGACGCGTGTTGTACTTCTGGCATTCCGTTGCCAACAAGGTCCTGACGTTGATGAGTAACATGCTCTCGAACCTGAACCTGACGGATATGGAATGTTGTTACAAGGTGTTCACCCGTGAGGTCGCGCAGCAACTGACGATTACGGAACCGCGGTTCGGCCTGGAGCCGGAGATCACCGCGAAGGTCGCGAAGATGGGTGCGCGATTGTACGAAGTGCCCGTGAGTTATGCGGGTCGAACGTATGAAGAAGGCAAGAAGATAACGTGGCGCGACGGGGTATCCGCGCTGCGTTGTATTCTTAAATACAACCTGACAGAGAAAGCCCAGAAGGAGCCGGTGGCCCGCACAGTATTGTCTGCTGAACAGGGACCGATTCCGATCTGGCGACAATCTGAAACGAAGGCTCAACTGAAAGAGACAGAGCCAATCAATAAAGCAGCATAAAGCAATATTTATCGTGAGGGGATGAAGGGATTCATCCTTGGAGTGGAGAAATGAAAGCAGCCTACTCGTTACGGTAACGAGTACGGCCCAGTCGAAGAGTGTGACCCAAATGAAGATCCCGGGTCTCTTACCGTTTATTACCCTCGGTGACATCGCAAAATACTCGAGTGATGTTGAGGGAAATGGCATGAAGCAGTTACTTCTGTTAACCATTATGACCATTCTCGGGGCCGTAGGCGCGCTGCAAACGCCCTTCTGGGGTGTTTTGCTGTATTACACGCTCGCGGTGCTGAGGCCACAGCATTTGTGGGAATGGGCATTGGACGGGAGCATTCGCTGGTCATTGATGGCGGCACTCATCACGCTGATCAGTTTCTGGCTGCATCTGAGCAAGCTGATCTCGCGCAGCGTGCTGAACGTCATGATGTGCTTGATCCTGATGTACGGCTTGCTGGTGTTATTCAGCACCATCACCGCTTTTGATCCGCAGATCGCGCAGGGCTGGGCGATTGAATACGCCAAGGTGCTGGTGATCGCTATCGTGGCGAGTATCGTCATCGAGCACTTCTGGCAGATCAAGCTGCTGGCGTTGATGATCCTGCTGATGCTTGGTTACATCGCGTGGGAAATCAACTTCCTCTACTTCTTCCGTGGCGGCCGACTGAACATCTTCCACTACGGCTACGGCGGCCTGGACAACAACGGCGCGGGGCTGATGCTGGCGATGGGTATCCCGTTTGCCTATTGCTTCGCGTTGACGCCGACCAAGACGATCTGGCGCTGGTGGCCGGTGATTGTTTATGGCATGCTGGGACTGGTACTCATGCACGCCGTGATGATGACGTATTCCCGTGGCGCGATGCTCGCCTCGGCGGTGGGGATCACCTGGGTGTTGGTGCATCACCGTCCCCGCTGGCAATCGGCCGGCGCGGCGATTTGCCTGGTGATGGTGCTGTCCATCATGGCTGGTCCGCAGATCCGCGAACGCTTCATTTCAACGACCAGATACAAATCAGACGCTTCTGCCCAGTCGCGGTTTGATTCATGGTCTGCCGCCTGGCAGATCGCATGGGAAAACCCGGTGCTCGGCAAGGGCATCCGTAACTCCAATCAGTACTCGCAAAACTACGGTGCCGACAAGTTCGGCCGCACGATTCATAACCAGTATCTGCAGATCGCTGCGGACACGGGGATCCCTGCCGCCTCGGTCTATCTGTTCATGCTCTGTTATGGGATGTGGAACTTCCGCCGCGCCCGGTTGATGTGTCGCGATGCGTTGAATACTGCCGATGAGGATGATAAACCGGCGATCAACCACGCCTCGCGCATCTGCCTGGCGGCACAGGCAAGCCTGTTGATCTTCATCTTTGACGGCATATTCCTGTCGCTGGAGATGTTTGAAACGCCCTGGCTGCTGCTGGTTATCGCCGGTGTTGTGCCCGGTGTTATGCGGCAATACCTCACTAATATGAGCGTACGCCGCGAGCAATCCAGTGAGGAAACAGAAGAAGAGTCGTCAGGGAAAGGATTCGATTGGTGCCGCCCTGCTCTGCCAGGCGCCAGCGCCAGAACGAGTGCAACCTGAGAAGGATGATCCGAGCAAGCCATGACCGCCATCAGTACACAAGTCGAGCGATCGCTGGCCCAAACCGTCGCCGTAACCGGTCGCTGGAAGGCATCGCGCACGTATCCCGCGGTGATCGCCAAGTTGATCGGCCTGGTGGACTTTATCGCACGTGGTGTTTTCCACGTCTGGCGTAATCACAGGTACCTGACGTTCGTCAAGCTCGGAAACATGGCGCTGGTTAACATCCAGTTTGCATTGAAAACCGAGCGTGTGATTGGTCGGCCATACTCGATGAAGATCGAACCAACCAATATCTGCAACACCAAGTGCCAGCTCTGCCCCACCGGCATCGGGCTGGAGGGTCGGCCCAAAGGCAAGATGGACCTTGCCAAAATGCAGTCGCTGATCGACTCGCTCAAGTGGCACCTGCGCGATCTTGACCTGTCGATGTGGGGCGACCCGCTGATCGTGCCGGATATCTACAAGATGATCCGCCATGCGCACGACAGACGGATCTGGACGTATATCAGCTCTAACCTGCATGCGTTCAAGCTCAATCCCAAGCCGGGACAGAAGAGCCAGGCTGAGCAACTGGTCGAATCGGGCCTGGATATGCTGACCTGTTCGTTGCACGGTGCGAGCCAGGAAACGTATGAGATTTATCAGCCGGGCAAGCGTCTGGACGAGTCGATCGTAAAGATCAGGCAGATCATCGAGACGCGCGACCGCATGGGCAGCAGCACGCCTGCGATCCAGTTGAACTTTGTGGTGACAAAGTACAACGAGCATGAGCGCGTCGCTTTCCAGAAGCTCGCGGATGAACTGGGATGCAAGGCTGTCTTTTCGACCGCCTCGTTGAATGTGCGTTTCCAGGATCAGGACCAGAAGTTGCAACCCCTTGGACTGGCTGACGACATCCTGAAAAAGAAGGTGAAGCAGCATGTGGAGAACTGGTTGCCAAGCGATCAGGAATTCGTGCTGAGTCCTTACAACGAGATCCGCAAGACCGGTGAGATCGAGCAAGGCGATTACAACGGCAGCAAGCCGTTCAACTGCCCATGGCCCTGGCGTCAGAGTGTGATCAACTGGGATGGGCAGGTCGTCACCTGCTGCGGTTCATTCGATCCGGGCGAAGACATGGGCGATGTCTTCGAGCATGGTTTCGGCAAGATCTGGAACGGTAAGCAATACCGACTGTCGCGACGCAGCTTCAAGAAACGCTTAACCGAAGAAGAAGCGAACAACAACGCATGCGCATCCTGCCCGGGGTTCATGCTGTAAGGCACGAGTAGATGTGGGACTTCAAAGTTAAGAATCTGAAGCTCACGGCGGCCGACCTCTTCCCCGACGGGTCGGGCCAGGTTGATCGCCCTTTGCCTAAGAAGAGGAAGGCAAGGCCCACGGTGGTATTGCCGAAGAAGCTATCGCGCAAGCCGAGTGCGGCGAACGTGCTGCATGTGCGCGTGGTGGCGGGTTGTGGCGGCGGGCCTGAAAAAACCATCCTGCGTAGCCCTCGTTATGCGGATCCGGCGCGGTACAAGATGTCTGCCGCGTACATCTACCCGGAAGGTGATCCGGGCATGTGCATCATCCGGCAAAGCGCTCAGCAGTTTAATTGCCCGTTATACGAAGTTGCTGAAACGCATGCACTCGATCATCACAGCTTACGTGCCCTGCTCGAACTTTGCCGTGAGTTGAAAGTCGATATCTGGCACGGCCACGATTACAAGTCAAACCTGATCGGCCTGCTGCTTAAGCGATATCATCCGATGAAGCTGGTGACGACCGCGCACGGTTTTACGCGCGAAACATGGCGGACTCGCTTGTATTACCACATCGATAACCTGGCGATGCTGGGGTATGACCGCGTTATCACGGTCAGCCCGAAGTTAATCAAGCATTGTGCAAATCACGGTGTGAATCCCGAACGCTTGCAGTACATCCCGAACGCGATCGATACCAGCGAGTATGCCAGGTCACACAACACGACAGACGCCAAAGCACGTCTTGGGATATCGGGTTACCGCTTTGCGATCGGTGTGATAGGCCGATTCAGCCCGGAAAAGGCGGTAGATCGCGCGATCCAGATGATGCCCGGATTGCTGCGTGATCATCCGATGGCAGAGCTGCACCTGGTCGGTGACGGCCCGGAACGGAAGAAGCTGGAAGCACAAGCGATGTCGCTGGGCGTGGTCGATTCGATCCAATGGTGGGGCTGGCAATCCGACGCTCGCGAGATCTATGAAGCGCTTGACGCTTTGGTACTCCCCAGCCGTACCGAAGGTTTACCGAATGTGGTTCTGGAAGCGATGGCGATGGGCGTTCCGGTTGCAGCGACAAATGTCGGCGGTGTCAGCGATCTATTGGATCACGGGCGTTGCGGCATCATTCTGGGTGACGACGTAAGCCGTTGGCCGGAGCAGATCAGCCCGTTGATATCCAATCCACAGCTTCACAGCGAATACGTACTACGCTCCCAGAAGCGCGTACATGATTCATTCAGCTTCAAGAAGCGTATGGATGCTGTCATGTCCGTGTATGACGAAGTGCTGGGGCGCAGCAGCAAATCTGCCAGCGCCATACCAGCGCATCCGACACCGAGGCGGCTGGCAGCCTGACGCTGTTTCCCTACAGCAATCAGTTGATTCCCCTGATTCGGAATGTATGGGTGCCACATTTTGACCGCGCAGCGGTAAAGCGTGTTGGCCGCCACGAATATCTATGGTATTGGCAGGCCTGTACCGTACGAAGTCATTGTGAAGTGCTCATGCCCCGAAGGGGTATAAGAATGTAGCCGCGGGTGAAGCGCAGCGCAACCCGTGGATATCGAGTCGTTATATTGACTCCAACCCGCCCCGGCAAGGGCGGCGCAAATGCAACCGTCACCCCTACCGGGGCGAGTATCAATATGCCTTCCTACTTCCACGGGTTGCGCTGCGTTTCACCCGTGGCTACATACCCACGCCCCGATGGGGCGAAAGGCGATCACTGCAGATGGTTGCTGCTCAGCCAAATCAAACCAACTGCTACAGGTGGATTAAGAATACTCGAGTTGTCATGCCCACGCAGGCGGGAATGACGGGTAACGATGATGCTGACGATACCGCTTACTAATTACGCTTCGGACAGCTCAAGCATTGACATCGCTTTGGCAACGATATCGCTTGCGCTCAGGCCGCAGTAGGCCATCACATCGTCCGCGGTTCGGCCCGACTTCGGTAGCTTACGGACGAACATCTGCTGGACAGTGAAGCCGCCGCCGTCTTCCGCCGCGACGTCTGCCACAGCGGAACCGATCCCGCCGCCGTAGTTGTCTTCCAGCGTCAGGACCATGCCGTTGTTGTCGTTGGCAAGATCGAGGATCGCTTCACCATCGAACGGCAGTGAATAGAGATCGACGAGTGTTGCATCGATACCTTGTGCATCCAGGTCATCGAGCGCCTTGTTGGCTTCGTGCACCATGTAGCCGGAAGCGATGATGAGCAGGTCGCGGCCCTCGGTCAGTACCTCGTGGCCACCGAGTGTGAAGTTGTCGTGTTCGCCGTAGAGGAACTCGGTATCGGGCCTTAGCGTGCGCATGTAGCACGGGCCGTCGTATTCCGCCATGGCGATCGTGAGGGCGTAGGCCTGGTAGGCGTCGCTGGGTTGCAGGATGTAGAAACCGGGCTTGCCGTTCTGGCGTTTCATGGTCGAAAAAGCGCGGAACCATGCGATATCGGGCAGCGACATCTGGCTGGGCCCGTCGGCGGCGAGGCTGATGCCGGCGTGTGACCCGACGACTTTGAAGTTCGCCCCACTGTTAACTGCCATCTCGATCTGGTCGTAACCACGTTCCACGAACTTGGCGAACGTCGAGCAGTACGGCACCTTGCCCGCAGCGCTCATACCTGCGGCCACGGAGAACATATTCTGCTCCGCGATCCGGCATTCGATGTACCGGTTTGCCAGCTTTTCATCCTTCATGAACATTTCGGAGAAAGTCGAATTGCTGACATCAGCATCGAGCGCGACAACACCTTGATGAGCATGACCAAGCGCCCGCAGCGCGACGCCATAGGCTCGCCGCGTGGCGAAGCGGCCCTTTTCAAGTGCGTCACTTAAGCCGTACTGTTCCAAGGCTTCGTTGAAACGTACGACCTTTTGCGGATGCGCAGGCTCGGGTTTCTTAGGCGACATCATGCCGCGCTTCAGAGGCGTGTCCGCGATCGCGCCGAGTGATCGGCCGGTCGCCTGCAATTCTTCGATCGCCTTGGCCAGTTCATCACCTGTAGCGGGTTTGCCGTGATGGCCGTCGCCCTGCTGGGAAGGCGAACCCCAGCCTTTTTGTGTCCTGGCAACGATCGCAACCGGCGCCGCATCGGCATCGGACTGCACTTCCACATGGCGAGATAGCGCATTGTGAATCTGCGATGGCACATGCCCGTCAATGGTCAGGACTTCATAGCCGTAGGCTTCCAGCTTACGGGCGATCGTTGCGGGAGATTGCTGGTCGCTGACCTCATCAGACTGACCGAAGACGTTGCAGTTGAAGATCGGGCAGACTGCCTTGAGGTCTTGTTCGATGATGAAGTCAACGGCTTCCCATATCTGACCTTCTCTTGCTTCACCGTCACCGATGATGCAGTAAACGCGTTTATCCAGGCCGTCGATCCTCGCGGCGGCGGCGATGCCTGCGGCGTGTGACAGGCCCTGGCCCAGTGAACCGGTCGCGGTATCGAAGAACGGGAAACCTTCAGCGGGATTGGGATGACCATCGACGACAGAATCGATCGCTCGCAGGGTCATCGCGTCGTCCCGGGTCATCGCCCGCAGTTCGGATTTATCCTTGCCGATGTGTACCCCCTGATCGACACAGGCGGCGTAGACGATCGGGACGGCGTGCCCTTCCGAGAGCACGAGGCGGTCGCTGCTGGGGTGGCCGGGATTGACCGGCTCATAGCGCATGTGCTGACACATCAGGACTGAAACGATATGCGCCAAGCTCGCACAGCTGGTCGGGTGGCCCGACCCGGCGGCGGCGGTCATTTCATAAGCCAGGCGTGTCAGTTCGACGGCCTTGGTATGGATTGTGGAGTCAAAAGACATAGATAGGCCCTTCCTTGGCACTAGGTTGCGTTTTATACCGTATGAGTGTGATTATCCGACAGCTTGCTGGTCTTAGCAACGTCCGGATGTATTACTGTAGTCACTGTGAGAGTATAAGAAAAGCGGCCGAAATGTAACGGGGCGCGATCGGCCTGTGCGTTTAATTAAGTGGGTGGGTAGGAAATTCCGGAAGTTTGTGGGTACTTCAGCCTTTTGAACGCTTGGCCCCGGTCCCGAAGGTGATTGCGTTCTTGCCCTGACGCTTGGATTGCAGGGCCATGGCGTCGGCACGGGCGAGCAGTTCCTTGGGCGTCCGGCCGTCCCATGGGAAGCTTGCCAACCCACCTGAAACGGTCAGCCGCCCCACTGCTTTATCCAGCAGCTTGGGGAATCGGTGGGCACAGATCGCTTCCTGAAATCGACGGGCGGCGGTGACGACGTCCTGCGGGTGCTCGCTGTTTGGCTTGCGCGGTTTCTCGTTATCCCAGAAGATGACTGCAAATTCATCGCCGCCGATGCGAGCCACGACATCGTGCTCACGGACGACGGATTGCATCAACCTGGCGGCTTCGCGAAGAACATCGTCGCCCGTGCCGTGGCCGTACTTATCGTTGTAGAGCTTGAAGTCGTCGATATCGAAAACCAGCAGCGTGATGTGAGATCGGTCGACCGCAGCGCGCTGAATGATGCGTTCGAGGAAGCGGTTGAAGTACCGGCGGTTCCAGACGCCGGTCAATTCATCCTTAAGCGCCATCGTGGATAATTCTGCGAACTGATTATCCATCGCCAACCAGCGTGCGAGCCAATCAGCCCAGGCGTAAAGCTGGTCTTCAGTCGCGGGCGGCGCGGCGTGCAACCGGCCCAGTGACTTACCCCGATACAACACATCGACGCAAGCGTCGCCCTCAGGTGGCTGACCGTCGGCAGGACGGACACCTACGCCACGCAGTCCCGAAATCGATTCGATCATACGGATCGCCACATCCCGCATATCCTTGTCGGGGGACAGGATGGCATCGATCAGGTCCACATCGCCGGGAACTTCATCCTCGCTCTGGACGGTTTGTTCGGTATGCGTATGCGATTCGGCAGCCGGTTGCGGTACGCTGGCTCGTTCACTTGCATCCAGCAGTAAACGTTGAAGTGATTCAAGCTCGAACGGCGGATTCAGTACCGCGTCGAAGCCGGCGGCCATCGCTTCACGGACATGCTCATCGTCGCTCGAATCAGCGATCGCTAACAGTTTTACTCCGGGACAGATCGCATGTGCGCCGTCGACAATGGTATGCAGTGAACCACGCCACACGTTTGCCGGGCCGATCACTACTTTGGCAGGATGCTTGGATAACTCGCCCAGGGCAGACAGATAGGACGGGAGTACCGTGCATGCCATGCCTAATGTTTCGATCAAGTCGATCAGGCGGTCCTGATATACATCATGATTGACAAGGATCACATGCTTGGAAGTGATCAGGTCGCTTTGCGAGTTTGCGGACAGATCGGAGTTGAAGCCGGGTGAGGCGCTCATGCCGGTTCCCCCGCTTCATCCGGGCCCGGCCCGAGCAGCATGGCCAGTTCTTCTTCACTGATCAACGGCTCATCGACTTCGGATGAGTTCTGCACTTTCACGACCAGCGAACGGACGCGCTCTCGCGGGATTTGCGATTGAGCCCGGCCTAACGGTGACTTAGGGTCCGGCACGATGTACCGGGGCTTGTCTTTGCCGTTGGCATTGGAGCGTTGGTCTTTGCTTGAGTGATGGTTGTTGGATCGTGGTTCAAGTGGCTGCAGTTGCGCGATACAGGATGGGCCCGACTTACAGTATCCCCACCTGACGGTGCGTGGGTGATAGTGCTTGAGGGCTTCGATGAATTCATGAAGCCAGGTTTGGCGTTGCGGTTCAACGACGATCAACGCGCCTGCCGGTTCACGAGCCAACTCAACCATCGCCGCGGCTGGACCGGTCACAACGGTCACACTCACCCCGCGTTTGGACAGACCACTGAGCAGGTCCGCCGGCGCAGCCCCACCGCTACCCAGCAGCACGACGCAGCGTGTACCTGCCGACATATCTGTCTGTTGTTGGTCTGGTCTCTCCACCATGCCTATATTCTAACACACGACAGGAACATAACCTGCGGAAAAGGATAACGAATTATATGAACGCCATTCACAGCAATATCTCAATCAGGCTTTATTTAAAGTGCGCCAAGTCTTCCTGAATTCGCTATCTTGTCACACGCATTTTATTGAATGTTAGCCACGTTCCTCACGGTAATCCCTCATGATACACCTGTTAGCTGCCGCTACGCTCGATCCCTCGGACATTACCCGGCTGATGATAGCCTTGGCCGTGCTGCTGGGGCTTGCCCGTGTATTGGGGGAATTGGCCAGACGATTTAATCAGCCAATGGTCCTGGGTGAGATCCTGGCCGGGGTGCTGCTGGGCCCGACCGTGCTTGGGTATATCAGCCCGGTCGGCATGGAATGGCTGTTCCCCGCCTCGGGATACGAGGAGGGACGGATCGCGCTGGACAGTTTCGTGACGGTTTCGGCCATAATGCTGCTGCTGGTAGCCGGTCTTGAGGTGGACCTGTCGGTGGTCTGGAAGCAAGGCAAGGCCGCACTACTGGTCAGCACAACTGGGATGGTGATCCCGTTCGCACTGGGCTTTGGGCTGGCGTACGGGCTGCCGAACGTGATCGGTTTCGGCGGCGAGTCGGACATGCTGATGCCGTTCGCGTTGTTCGTCGGGATCGCGATGTCGATCACCGCCCTGCCGGTCATCGCCAAGATCCTGATGGACCTGAACATGTTCCGATCGGACATGGGGATGCTGATCCTGTCGTCTGCCATGGTCAACGACCTGGTGGGCTGGATCGGATTTGCAATCGTTTTGGCGCTGATCAGCAGCGGCGAAGCGACGGGCGGGACGGGAGATCTGCTTGTCACGATCGGGCTGACGCTGTTATTCGTCGGCGTGATGCTTACGCTTGGCAGGTGGCTGGTCCATAAGACGCTGCCGTTTATTCAGGCGCACAGCACATGGCCGGGCGGGGTGTTGTCGTTTGTGATGGTGATGTCGCTGTTGTGTGCAGCGATCACCGAGGCGATCGGTATCCATTCGATCTTCGGCGCGTTTATCGTCGGTGTGGCGATCGGTGACAGTAAACACCTTAGGGAAAAAACCCGCGAAACAATCTCGCAGTTCATCACGAACATATTCGCGCCGATCTTCTTCGCGGGCATCGGATTGCGTGTCAACTTCCTGGAGCACTTCGATCTGCTGGCGGTCGTCTTGGTGATGGCGGTGGCGATCCTCGGCAAGGTGATCGGCTGCTACTTCGGCGCGGTCTGGGCGAAACTGAGCAAACGAGAATCGTGGGCGATCGGGTTCGGGATGTCCGCACGCGGCGCGATGGAAATCATCCTGGGGCAGCTGGCGATGTCTCACGGGCTTATATCACAGAAGCTGTTTGTGGCGATCGTGATCATGGCTATCGGCACGAGTATGCTTGCCGGGCCCGCGATGCAGGGCGTATTGGGCAGGCGCCAGAAACGTCGGCTCAACGACTACTTGCCCGACAAGTCGTTTGCCGGACAGATTCAAGGCAACGACCGCAAGCAGGCGATCGAGCAACTCGCCCTGACGGCCGCTAAGATCACGGGGATTCACCATTCACAGATCGGTGAGGCGGTCTGGCAGCGAGAGCAAATTGAATCCACCGGCTTGCCTAACGCGCTGGCGGTACCACACGCAAGACTCGCCAACCTCAAGCAACCGGTCATAGTCATCGGCCAATCCAATAGCGGTATCGACTTCGATTCGCCAGACGGCACGCTGGCGGAGATAATCTGCATGATTCTATCGCCTGAGTCGATGCCCGAATCACAACTGGAGATGCTTGCCGCGGTGGCCGAGGCGTTCCATACGGAGCAAAGTAGACGTGATTGCCTGGCTGCTGCTAACCTGACAGAATTCAAGGCTGCTTTAGCGACGTCAGCCAGGTCCGAACACAGTTGAGTGAACTATTTTGATGATGTCTACATTAGCTGCGGGGGGCGCGGAAGGCAGTAACCCTGTCGTACTGCTTCTGTCATTGGCCGTCCTGTTAGGGCTGGCACGCCTGCTGGGTGAATACGCCAGGATGCTCAAGCAGCCGATGGTGCTGGGGGAAATCCTTGCGGGGGTTGTTCTGGGCCCAACCGTGCTGGGTATGCTCAGCCCGGTGCTGGAACCCACAATAGGTTTCCACTTTTACGACTGGTTATTCCCGGCCGCGGCGGATAATCCCACACGCATCGCATTTGACGGGATCGTGGAAATATCGGCGATCCTGCTATTGCTTGTCGTCGGGTTGGAGGTCGACCTGTCGACGGTGAGAAGGCAGGGAAAAGCGACCGCTTTCGTCAGCATGCTGGGGGTGGCGTTCCCGTTCCTCCTGGGTTTTGCTCTGGCCTACATGGTGCCCACGACACTCGGAGCGGGAGACAAGGGTATTGAGGCGCCGCTTGCTTTTGCGATCTTTGTCGGGATCGCACTATCCATCACCGCCCTGCCTGTCATCGCCAAGGTGCTGATGGATTTGAATCTAGCCAAGAGCGACCTGGGCATGCTGATCATCTCCTCGGCCATGCTTAACGACCTGGTCGGCTGGATCGGTTTCGCGGTCGTGCTGGCTCTGCTGCCCGTCGACGCAACAGCAGGCCCGTCGATGTCTGTCGGCCTGACGATCACACTCACGCTGATCTTCCTTGCGCTGATGCTGACGATCGGGCGATGGCTGTGTCATCGGGCATTGCCTTACATTCAGTCGCGATGGAGCTGGCCCGGCGGGGTGCTGGGCTTTGTCTCGGTGGTCGCAATCGTTTGTGCGGCATTCACCGAGCACCTGGGGATCCACTCCATCTTCGGGGCGTTCGTGGCGGGTGTCGCGATCGGGGACTCGCCCCGGCTCCGTGAACGCACGCGCGAGACGATCCACCAGTTTGTCACCAACTTCTTTGCACCGATTTTTTTCGCGAGCATCGGCCTGCGCATCAACTTCATCAGCAGCTTCGATCCGGTTGCAATCGTGATCGTGTTGCTGGTAGCGTTTATCGGCAAGTCGGGCGGCTGCTACCTGGGAGCGAAGTTTGCGGGGATGAGCAAACGGGAGAGTATGGCGACCGCCTTCGGTATGACCTGCCAAGGCGCGGTCGGCATCATCCTGGGCCAGCTTGCGTATCAGGCCGGCTTGATTAGTGAAGAATTGCTTGTCGCGGTCGTGATCATGGCGCTAACGACCAGCCTGTTTGCCGGCCCGGCGATGCAGGCCGTGTTGAAGATGAAGACGCAGAGGCGTCTTGCCGACGTCGTATCTGAACGCAACATCCTGATCAACCTCAAGGCCAACACAGCCCACGAAGCAATCACGGAACTGGCTGCACGCGGTGCTGAAATCACCGGCCTGTCGGCGGGTAAGATCTCTCAGGCCGCGATCAACCGGGAACGCATCATGCATACGGGCCTGCCCAACGGCCTGGCGGTGCCACACGCCCGGCTTGAGAGCCTCAACAGGCCTTGCATGGTGATCGGCAAGAGCACGGCCGGCGTCGACTTCGACGCGCAGGACGGCAGCCCCGCGCATCTGATCGGGCTGCTATTGACGCCTGAAAAAGATCACGAAGCACAGATTGAATTGCTAGCCATGTTTGCACGGACATTCCAGGATGCCGCCATGCGCAGCCGGGTCCTGACAGCCGAGACACCCACCGAGTTCAGGGCTGAACTCAACCTGGCATCATCTGAACACTAGCGTGTCTAAAGACTCGTTGTGATACACTCACGCCATGACAAGTAGGCCGGACCCAGACAAAACCAGCACCGATCAAGAAAAGACTACCGGTCATAGTCGGTTGGCCCTTGCGGTGTATGTATTGATGTCGATCGGGCTGCTTTGCTATGTCGGATTGTTGACAGGCAACCGCGCGGAGAAGCTGGACGCCGACGCTTGGGAACACCACCGGGCGGTCCTTGCGATGAGCCAGGATATGTGGGAGCCCGGCAATCCGACCTATGCATCGGATGCGCCAACGATCCGATACTCGCCGTACACGATCGGGTTGGCGTGGATCAGCCGAACGTTCAGCGTTGATGCGTACGACGCGTTGAGTATGGCAGCGGTTTTTAACACGCTGCTGCTGGTCATAGCACTTTGGTGGTGGCTGCGTGGATACAAACTTGAGGCTGCGGCGCCACTGGTTTTGCTTTCATTGATCTTTCTTTATGGTTATCCACCCGGCTATGCCAATAGCTTTGCGTTAAGCGATCTGCCGTGGCATCAGGTCAACCCATCTGCGATGGCCATGTCGTTGATGATCTTTGCCTGGGGTTGGTTGGTGCGTGTGCACGGTGTCGGACTGATCCCGTTCACGATCGTTGCGGCTGTGTTGATCTACCTGTCGGTGCTTTCACACGGCATGAGCGGTGTCATGGGCGCGTTCGGCTTATTTATTACCGCGATCGGTTCGGATAGCGATCGCATCAAGCGGGCAGTCGCTGCGATCATCGCGGGACTGATCGCTTTCGGTTTAGCACTGACCTGGCCATGGTATGACTTCCTGTTTGCGGTAACGCATTCGCCTGATAAGTGGTACTGGTTCAACCCGGCGATCTTCAAGATGATGCTGCTGATCTGGTGTCTGCCGGCGATGTTGGCGGTGCTGGCGACGCTTCCCTATCGCGGTCAACCGTTTTTCCGTACCGCGCTGCTTGCTACGCTGGGCTTGTTGTGCATCGCGGGTGCAGGGTCGGTGGCGGGTTCACCAACGCTTGCACGCATCCCGCTTGCGGGTTTGATCTTCCCACAAGCAGCGGTCGGCGTTTTTCTTTACAAGATCGGCGTGATCTCGCCGGCGACATGGTGGCATCGGATCAAGCAATTATTCAGCCGGGACCGGGGGGTGATGAATACCGCATTAGTTGAATGCGTGGTTGCGGGCCTGGTCGTTGCGTTTGCGATCCCGAACCTCTGGCTGACGCTGAGTGAACCCCATCTGGCCCGAAAGTGGATAGCCTCGGCACTTGGCAAGGAAGATAAACAGCCGCACAACTGGCAGCGATATGACGCGATTCTCACGCCGAACATCGGACCTGATGATGTCGTGCTGGCGGAGCCCCTGGTGGGCTGGCCCGTGCCATCGTTCGACGGGCGGATCGTCTCAGCGTTGCATTTGGAATTCGATTTTGACGATCTCAAGCAATTCGAGCGCATGCAAGACACTGAGCGTTTCTTCTCGCCTGCAACCAACAAGGCTAACCGGATAGCGATCATCAAGGCGTACGATGTGAAGTGGATTTTGCTGGATCGGCAAGTCACGCCGGGTCTTGTCTTGGAGCAGATCATGACGGACAATGCGGTTGTGCAGGCCGATGATCAGCTTGTGCTGATCGACGCCCACGCATGGGCCGATTCGGATACTTCCAAGACCGATCAAGCCCCTGACTCGCCATAGATAAACTTTTCCCCAAACATCGCTGCATTGTGACTTTACCTCACAAACATCGCTAGAATGTTCAGCACATGGCTGTTCTCAGCGAATCCAAGAAGCTCAAGAAGTCCCTGTCGTTATTCAATGTCTACACGCTCGCCACGGGGGCGACACTCAGTTCGGGCTTTTTCCTCTTGCCGGGGCTGGCCGCGAAGGAAGCGGGTCCGGCCGTGGTGCTCAGTTACATGCTCGCACTCGTGCCTTTGCTGCCGGGGATACTGGCGAAGATCGAACTGGCGACCGCGATGCCGCGAGCCGGCGGCGAGTATTACTTCCTGGATCGCAGCCTCGGTCCATTAGCGGGAACGATCACCGGGATGGGCACGTGGAGTTCGCTGGTGCTCAAGACCGCGTTCGCACTGATCGGCATCGGTGCTTACATCGAAGTATTTTTTCCCAATCTACCATTGACACCGCTCGCGGTTGTGCTTGCGGTGCTGTTTGGTGTAATCAATCTTTTCGGAGCACGCACATCCGGCATCCTTCAGACTTTCCTGGTTATCGCGCTGTTGATCCTGTTGGTCTGGTTTTCCATTGCCGGTGTGATGCACATTCATACCAATGAACAGCAGCACTTTGCCGACTTTTTCGCCAGTGGATTTACGCCGATTATTTCCGCATCGGGCATGGTGTGTATCAGTTATATGGGGATCACGAAAGTCGCCAGTGTGGCGGAAGAAGTGGCGAACCCGGAGCGTAATCTGCCACTTGGGATATTACTTGCCACATTCACAGCCGTGATCGTCTACGGGCTGGGAACTTATGTGATAGTCGGATTGCTCCCGCCGGTTGAGTTATACGCCGGCGAATACCCGAGCCTTACGCCGGTTGCCGACGCGGCGAACGTCATGGCCGGCAACACCGGCGCTATTATCATGACGTTTGCGGCTGTGCTTGCGTTTTTATCCGTCGGCAATGCAGGCATCCTCAGCGCTTCACGTTATCCATTAGCGATGAGCCGTGACCATCTTTTACCCGATTCGCTTGGCAAGCTGAATCACAGCAAGACACCACGCAACGCGATCATCTTCACCACGCTGGCGGTTTTGTTGTGCCTGCTTGTCTTCAATCCTACGAAGATCGCGAAACTCGCCAGCGCATTTATCCTGCTGCTGTTTGCGTTCAATTGCCTGGCCGTGCTGGTCATGCGGGAGAGCCACCTGGAATCGTACGATCCGGGTTTCCGCTCGCCGTGGTACCCGTGGCTGCACCTGTTGGGGATTGCGGCGCCGATGTGGTACATCGCGCAGATGGGGCCGTTGCCGGTCGAGTTTTCCGTGGGTTTGATGGTGATTGGTTGCCTGTGGTACTTCTACTACGCACGCCACCGGGTAGTCCGTGGCGGCGCGATCTATCACCTGTTCGCTCGTTTGGGTCAGCGGCAATACGCCGGGCTCGATCGCGAACTGCGCGGCATCCTGAAGGAAAAGGGGCTGCGCGTTGATGATCCCTACGATCAGATCGTCGCCCGCGCGGCAGTGATCAATGAGAACGGCGACATCACGTTTGAAGACCTTGTACACAAAGCAGCACAGAAGTTGTCGATCCATCTGCCTGTCAGCGCGGATCAACTGGCTGACAATATCCTTGAAGGCACACGTGTCGGCGCAACGCCCGTCTCCAAAGGCGCCGCCCTGCCGCACGTACGTATCCCCGGTTTGGAATACGCGTTGATGGTGTTGGCTCGTGTGCCCAACGGCGTGCACGTTGTCGTTGATCACAATCTCACCGATCACGGCCACGACCAGTCCATCTTCGCTGTGATCTTCCTTGTCAGCCCGGAAGAAGACGCGGCCCAGCACCTGCGCATCCTTGCACAGGTCGCCCAGCACGTTGATGATCCGAACTTTATGCCGCAGTGGCTTGAAACCGAAAACGAACAGGCGCTCAAGCACATCCTGCTGCATGAAGAGCGGTTCATGTCCTTGTTACTTGAAAGAGAAACACCCAGCGCCGCACTGATCGGCCGACCTGTCCGCGAAATGCAACTGCCCGAGGGCTGCCTCGTCGCGGTCGTCAACCGTGGTGATGAGGTCATCATCCCAAGAGGTGACACACGCCTCGAGCAAGCGGATCGACTCACCATCGTCGGCCTGCCCGAAAGCATCACGAGAATTCGCGAACAGTATCAGAGCGTGCAGTGACGCTGCGTCTTGTGCACCACCACCGCGCAACCGCAAGCCCCGCGCCGAACACATCGGCAATAGGACATCTAATATAAGTTATATTAGATGTCCTTTGTCGGAATTGATGCGGCTATAGCGTTTTCAATCCAACTGTAGCGTTTGCCTGCCCTACTTGATGTCATCCCCTCGCAGACGGGGTTCCACATCTTGGGATTCACCGGGCGCGTGATTTCCCGCCTCCGCGGGAATGACGGTTCTTGATTGTGCAAAGGATCAATAGCAGTGCTTGGCATAGCAAGGAGAAGATACGCGGTTCCTGGAACGATACACCTGGTTTGTAAACGCTCTTGGGGATTCTGATCGCTACTGAGCGATATGCCCTGTGCGTGCGTGGGCTCAGACATAATTCTTTAGTTGCGTTTTTTGTGGCGGGGTTATCGCTGTGCAGTACACGCGAGCCTATCCAGCCAGGAGCGTATGGTCCGCAAAGCCAACTACGCTCGGCGTGGGTCTGCTGACCCCCGCCGTTGCGGTTGATCGCAGACCTCCATGGTTTGAGACCTGCGGTCGAAAATCAGCGGGGTCGGGAGACCCGCACCGAGCGCAGCGCAGTGTGACTTTATGGGTTTCATGCAAATTTGTTTAGCGGTGGATCGCAGATCCGCACGTTTCCGGATCAGCGCATAACAAACAGACACGGTGATCTTCGATCGCCTGCTAAGCAGGTACAACCAGATGTGTGTGGGTCACATCGCCTCGAAGAAGCGGTGGTTCGTCCCCCCCGGGCCGACGCGGACGGACACGGGGCGCGAGCACTTTGGGCAGCGGCCTTCGTAGAGCGTGCCGGTCTTGTTGCGGTAGATACGGCTGTAGACGCCGCAGCACTTCCACTGGATCGCCAGCCACGGCCTGCCGCGCAGGCTGGAGGCTTGATCCTGTGGGGAAGCCGGGCCCGAGCTGCTTATCCCGTCGATATCCACGATGTAATCAGGTCCGTTCATTACAGAATTCAGATCGGCTGAAAATGCCTGATTCCTGAAATACGCCCCTGTCACACGGCTTACTGCCTGGGCGCAATGGCTGTCACGGCCCATATGAAGCGGTTGGCAAGACTGGCGCTACGGTAGTTCTTTACCAGTTGGCGGGTGTCGTGTGCGACCTGGTCATAGGCATCAAACCTGTCACCGCCGGCCTCGAATGTATCGCCTAAGCGGAATGCGGTCGCTTCCAGTGGACTGTCCATGTAACCCCGCTCAGCCAGACCGATCGCATACAGGAGCAAAAACCGCGTCATACCCAGCAGACGCCACTGCACAACATGCACCAGTTCGTGAAAGAATAAGGCTTCATCATTCACGTGACCCGAGCGGACGAAGAACGTATCCAGAAACGTGATCGCGGCCGCCTGATCTGAGGATAGCATCCCCAGGCTGCCAAGCCCCCACTGCTCCAGCGGCGGGGTGGGTAGATGATCGGTCACAACAACCTTACTCGCTGCTAAAAGCGAATCAGGATAGAACAACCGCAAACGCTGATGGCCAAAGGTATCAACCGGTTTTGCTGCAGCAGCATGTTCTTTACGAACACCGCGTAACCACCTGCACATACTTGGATAGGCTCTTGCGATCTTTACAATCACGGTTGCTCCCCGATGTAAGGTTGTGCTTTGAAGCTTAGGGATTCAATGCCGATAAGTCGAGTGTCAGTACGCCGCGCTGCTCGTTGACGATCCGTAACGTTTCGTCGTCGTCCCAGCACACGCCTTCAGCCTGTTTGATCCGCTGCGAGAGTTTGATCTGGATCGCCTGGCTGCTTAACCAGTCATCGCCGTTTTCTGGCTTGTTGAATAACCAGATACCCTCGTGGCTGAGCACCGCCAGGCGGCTACCATCCGGCGAGACATCCGCTGATGTCGGGGTAATCGGCAGATCATCGGCGCGATGGACCAGCGTCAACGTGTTGACCTTGTCAGACTGCATCGTGTCAAGGCGGTACAGGCTCGTGCCGGTGGTGATCCGGTCGAATCGGCAGTCGGCCCGGTACTTGGTCAGGAAGTAGAGCTTGCCATCGCTGATGAAGACCGACTCGCAATCAAACCGCCAATCATCAGGCGGTGCTGGCGGGAAGGCGTGCTGATCGGGGTAGGCGATCATGAGGAAGGTGATCGGCCGAGTCCCCTGGTCCATCTCGGCGGGATTGGGTTCGTTGACGATGTAGATGCCGAGGTCGCGCTTGGCGTTGCCGTTGTTCCCGGTGTCAGCGATGTACAACTTGTCGCCGTCGAGCGTAAGGTCTTCCCAGTCCTGGTTCGCCGCATTCAGGATGTGTACGCCAAACCACGGCAGTTTGGCCGGCTCGGCTTGATCCTTTCCTGAGTTATCGCTTGTTTGCGCATCAGCCGGCGACACGTCCACAAAATACTTGCCGCCCTGCCAGACGGGCATGATGACCTTACCCGATTGGTCGATGCCAAAGATGCGTGGCTCATCGCCGCTATCATTCTGCACCCACCAGAGGTCCGGATACGCTTGGCTGCGTTCGATCCCGCTGATCTCACTTAACGGCGGATGGCTGACCATCCCCACCTCGTGCAGGTACGGCTCCCAGTCGATATCTGATGTCACAAAACGGACCGGGGCAGATATCAGCGCCGTTGATTTCCCTGTCGATGAACCTGATGCTGCGCATCCCACGCACGCCAGCATCAAACCGATCAACGAAACACAAAACAACAGATGCTTGAAACACTTGCGGGCCATAACCTGATTGACGGACGATCCATCGCCCACAGGCCAACGATAGCGAGTCAAACAAAGCCGCATCTGCGAGACTGATACAACGAGATTCATCTGCACCGCCTTTCGGCGCGTGCAGGCACCAGAATTGTCCGATCGCTCATTCCGGCGATTGTATCAAGCGAACGCCTTTTACTGAATCCCGTTGCGGCGATTATTCGTCATCGACCTCGGCGGGGACCAGTTCATCGTCATCACTGAGGCCTGCGGCCGGGTCTTTCGGATCGATCACGCCCTTCGCCGCCAGGACCAGCTTCTTGATCTCCTCGAAGAGGTCCGGATTATCCTTGAGGAACTGCTTGCTGTTTTCCCGGCCCTGACCGAGGCGGACTTCGTTGAAACTGAACCATGCGCCGGACTTCTGCACCACATTCGTATCGACAGCCAGGTCCAGCAGGTCGCCGGTGGCGCTGATGCCTTCGTCGAACATGATGTCGAACTCAGCCTGACGGAACGGCGGAGCGACCTTGTTCTTCACGACCTTCACGCGGACGCGGTTGCCTACGGCGGTGTCGCCTTCCTTGATGCTGCCGGTGCGGCGGATATCCAGACGGATGGAGGAATAGAACTTCAGGGCCCGGCCGCCGGGGGTGGTTTCGGGGTTGCCGAACATCACGCCGATCTTCTCGCGGATCTGGTTAATGAAGACGACGGTGCACTTGCTCTGGTTGATCGCGCCGGTGAGTTTACGCAGCGCCTGACTCATCAGCCGGGCCTGGAGGCCGACGTGGCTGTCGCCCATCTCGCCTTCGATTTCCGCACGGGGGATCAGGGCTGCGACCGAGTCGATCACGATCAGGTCGACCGCGTTGGAGCGGACCAGCAACTCGCAGATTTCCAGGGCCTGTTCGCCCGTGTCCGGCTGACTGACCAGCAGGTCGTCGATATTCACGCCCAGACGCTTAGCCCAGGACGGGTCCAACGCGTGCTCAGCATCGATGAACGCCGCAACACCGCCGGCCTTCTGCACGCTGGCAATGATGTGCAGGTTCAGCGTCGTTTTACCCGAAGATTCGGGCCCGAATACCTCAATGACACGCCCTGCGGGGACGCCCCGGCCGCCCAGCGCCAGATCCAGGCTGATCGAACCGGTGGAGATGCCCGGGGGCAGGTTGGCCGGATCGTCGTCCAGCCGCATGATGGAGCCCTTGCCGAAGTTCTTCTCGATCTGGGCGACGGCCCGGTCGAGGGCCTGCTTGCGGCCGGCGTCGGTTTTATCGGTGGTTGTCTGTGATTTGGCCATGGTCAATCCTCGCTTTGCGGCCCCGTTGCCTTTCGCGGCGGCCGTGGAACCTTTCGGGGTCATTGTAGCGGTTGTTACCATAGTCCTGCTCCTTGTTCGGGTCAATGTTCGGTTGATGTCCGGTATGGGCCATGTTAGATAATGTTCGGGTTCTGTCAAGGTAGTACTTGAGGAAATTTCAAAAATTTATTCGGGAAGTGTTTGGGTACTGAAAAGTAGCTGGTGACTGGTGGCTGGCCAGGCCATGGGGTGTAAATCCCATAGCTGGCCGCGCTAAGCCGCAAGCGGCTTGGGGATTGCGAAGTGTGGTATTTCGGCTGCGATCTTAGGTGGGGTGATCAGCCGAACATCCTGGCAATCGCTTGAACCAATATCCATGGATTGATCCTGAAGAACAGGAAGAATCCACCGATCCAGATACAAATCCATACGAGAACCATCAGCAAGCCAATTACGGGCGGTGGGCTTGCCATCGAGCTGGAAGTTCCCCCGGTGCTATACAGGCGTCTCGTAAGTGAACTTGTGCTAGGGCCGTTGATGCCTTGCCAAGCCTGAATAACAGCAAATAGCTCAAGTGCCTCATCCTGCACATGTTGTTTTGTCGTGTCGGCACCAATCCCATTTAAACAAACCAGTACCGCATTGGAATCAAAGGTCTTCCAAGTCGATCTCTTGCTCCCTGTCAGTTGATACTCAAGATTCACGGTATCAACTTCGATTGAATCAGTTACGCCGTGATTGCCAACAAATATTACTTCGACTTCTTGAAAAGGAATCTGTCCATTTGCGGAAAGTACAACAGACGAATACTCGCCACTGACATGAGGCAGAAATGTCTCACTGGAACTCACGTACTGCTGTTGATGCGGTACGAGTGCCACAATGGGTGCTGTAATCAAACATGCCGGCCCGGGCAGCAGCAGTGTCCATGAGATAACAAATAAAATCGGCGACACCTTATTCTTTCGACCTGGTGTTACGATGCCGACTTCACGCAAGTCCTCGCCACATTCCGGACATGTCATGCTCTCAAGCCCACGCACGGCGTACCCGCAATGACCGCATGTCGACAATCCAGAACCCGATCGTTGTTTAAATACCCGGTACCACAGATAGATCAGGCCAAAAGCGCTGGCCCCTATAACGACCAACACCAATAGCGGCTCAATCATAAAATAGCTGCTAGCCATTGTCCCACATTCAACTTCCAGCCAATATACCGATCAGCCCGAATATCATAGGCTCACATCATCTACGGCCACAAGAATCCAGCCAAACATGCAAATTATTTAGCCGCAAATAAACGCAAATCCACGCGAATATACATCTTCATTTGCGTTTATTCGCGTTCATTCGCGGCTAACTAACATCCCTGTTCAACTCGACGCGCTCGTGTAATACCGCAGTGCGAATCGCCAGAACCAGATCGATGCTAATAACAGCGCTGCCGTCACGAGCGCCGCGGCGATGAGCCAGGGGGCGGTGCCGCGGCCGGTTAAAAACTGAGCGGGGACGGTGGTCATGAAAGCGACGGGCAACACGAATGTGAAGAACGCCTGGTAGGCGGGTTTGTATGCGGGGATCGGGTAGCGGCCGGTCTCGACCAGTGCCTGCATCGCCATCGTGATGTTGTAGAGCTTGACGTACCAGATGCTGAGTGTGCTCAGCAGGTAACCGAGGCTGTAGAGCACGAGCACACCCAAGAGCAGTGTCGTAATCGCCAGCACGACGTTTACCAGGCCGGGTGAAGGTTCACGTGTGAATATGACATACCCAAGGATCACAAGGCCCAGAAAAATGTTCGGCACACCCCACAGCGACAGTGACCGCACGGAGAGCCAGAACTGGCTGTCGATGGGTTTGATCAGGACGAAGTCGAGTGTTCCCTCGCGGATGTATTCGGTGACACGGATACGGTTGGGGGCCATGAAGGTCGCCTGTACGCCGTCCAGAAACGTAAATGCCCCGACAACCGCCAGTGCGTCGCGCCAGTGCCAGCCGCCCATCTGGTAGCCCGTGCGATAAAAGAGGAAAAGCATCATCACCGTCCCGATCAGCATCATGACACTGGACAGCGCCGCCATGATGAAGTTGGCGCGGTATTCCATTTCGGCGGAAATCGAAGCCGACCAGAAGATGCGCAGGATGTTGAAGTAGCGTTTCATTTATGATTTGGGATTTATGATTTATGATTTGTTTTGATTCGTAACGTGATCGAAACGATTACATCCTAATTCATAAATCATAAATTCCATTAAGCTCCCATCGCCGAGTAATGTTTGAGTCCTTTGTGCCAGAGCCATCTGGATAAGCCATAGAACACGACCAGCCAGCAGGTCATGATGAGCAGGCCTTTGATAACGGGGGCCTCGCCGTGCACGACCAGCGACGCGGGGAACCAGACCATGTAGGGGTACGGCGTCCAGAGCAACACCTCACGTGCCGTATCAGGCAGTACCTCGAAGGGGAAGATCATGCCCGAGAGGAACATGTACGGCAGAAAGATCAGCGAATCCATCGCGGCGACCCGCTCGTACCAGAAGGCGGCCATGCACAGCGTGTACTGCATATAGAAAAGCAGGATGAAGGCGAAGTAGCTGAAGAAGATCGCAAGTGCGATGTTCCCCACGCCGGGCCACCAGAGTTCACCGCCGGGTCCGCCGGTAACGGTCTGGGGATACGCCGCGAGGAACAGCCCCGCGAACAACAGAGCGAATGGAAGGCGTGTCCATTGCTCGCCGAGATGCATGAGGATGAACCGGATACTCGGGTCGACCGGGTGCAGCAGCATCGGGCTGAGCCGCCCGGTGACAACCAGCCACTCGAAGTGAAAGATCGTCCAGACGACGGTGATCTGGCGGATGATGTAGACGACGATGAAGTAGCGTTGGACACCAATCTGGTCAAAGTCGAAATGCCCCGACGCCCCGGCCCCCGACCAGATGCCCATCATGATCAAAGGCTGCATCGTGGCGACCGCCCACAGTGCGATCTCTGCGCGGTACGTGAGCATCTCCGCGTAATGCACGCTGAACATCACACGGAACTTAGAAATCAAGCCGACGCTTTCGCTAGTCGCCGCGGTCATTGGTCCGCCCCCCCGCGAGCATCAACGGCCGCCATCTCGTCCTTGTCTGTATTAAACGCCCGGCCGATCACTTCCTCGATCGGCGGGTCGGTTACCGTCAGGTCGGTCACTTCCAACTCATCCAGCAACCGATCAACCGTCGCTGTCAGTTCCTCTCGGCGGACCAACAACCTGACCGCCCTGCCCTCGACGCTTTCAACTTCACCAAACCGCGTCATCAGGTTCTCGTCCGCTTCCGAACCGAGTTCCAGTTTCACCTCACGGAACGGGGCGAAGCGCTCGATCACACCCGCAAGACTGCCGTCGTAGAGCAGGCCGCCGTGGTGGATCATGATGACACGATCGCACAGTGCGGTGATGTCTGCCATGTAGTGGCTGGTCAGCAGGATCGATGCGCCGTGCTTTTTGTTGTATTCACGCAGGAAAGCACGCACCGCGGTCTGGGCGTTCACATCCAGCCCGAGCGTCGGCTCATCCAGGAACAGGATCTTCGGGTAATGAATGAGCGCCGCCATCAGTTCGCTTTTCATACGCTCACCGAGCGATAGCTTACGAACGGGACGGGTCAGTTCATCGCTCAATGACAGCATGCCCGCCAGTTCATCGATGCGTCGCTGTGCTTCTTTCTCCGGGATGCCATAGATCGCGGCGTTGATCCGCAGGGATTCGCTCGGCGGCAGGTCCCAGATCATCTGCTGCTTCTGGCCCATCACGAGTGTGAACTCTTTGAGCAGATCGGGTCGACGTTTGAACGGCTCCTGACCGAGTACATCGACCTTGCCCGAGCTCGGATGGATCAGGCCGGTCAGCATCTTGAGTGTGGTGGTCTTGCCGGCGCCGTTTGGCCCGAGGAAGCCGACCACCTCGCCGGGCTCGATCTGGAAGCTGACATCCTTGACAGCCTCGATCTGCCGGTACTTACGGTGCACGAAGTGGCGCAGGGTACCCATGAGCCCGGGGAGTTTGTCCGCGACTTCAAAGGTCTTGCTTAAATGTTCAACAGATACGGCCGGCATGGGAGGGATGATACCATTGTCCATCATCCGTGTTGAGAGGCCTGCTCGGAATCAGGCTCGGAGGCTTCTACAGACGCACTCCGCTTCGGTTTCATGGTGCGTTTACGCGGCTTGCCAAATCGGCGATCACGGCCGTAGGTATCCTTACGTGAAGCGACCTGATGATTGACCCACTCGATCACCGCGGCGTGCCCGCAGCTTTCATCATCCCCGTGCAGGTAGTCGCGGGCCACACCGAGTACGCGGAATCCCTGCTTGATCTGAAACGACAGGGTCGGATCGCTCAACTCGCCGCAGATCACCCGTAGCACGTAATCCTCCGGTGACATCTGGCTTTGATACTTGCCGTAGTTGCGAAGCCTTGCACCGGCGCGGATACGGCGAAGCTCAAACCGCCGGGTTAATTCGCGCCTCGCCTTGTAGATAAGTTTGCCGATGCCCCGGCCTTGCAATAGCGGACTCACCATGACCTCGGCGCCGTAGAGCGTCTTGCCGGTCGGATCATGATTGGTGAACATCCCGTGGTCGGTAAAGTCGTGCCAGGAGTCCCGCAGGTCGTAGTCGTCCCACAATACGATCAGGCTGGACGATGACCCGACCAGGCGCCCGGTCGCTACTTCAACAGCCACCAGCTGACCCTCCGGAAAAATATCCAGGTGGGACTGCAACTGCTCGAAACGCCAAGGTGTTGAACCTCGATAAACAAGCCGAGACAGTTCGATGATCCCGTCGAAGTCTTCCGGACGGGTGTTGCGGACAATAATGCCTGCGGTCGGATTTTCAGGGGGGGTCATAGTTTGACGACTTCAAGATTGGAAGTCACCTCGGTTGTGCTCTGGCTGTCGTTCAGGGGGAGCACGGTCCCTGATTCACGTGTTTCAACTATTCTATCCATGTCCAGGTCGCCAATCACCATGCTTTCCTGATTGGGGATACCTTCGGCCAGGATGCCATCGCGAGAGAAGGCAAAGTCACTGGGCGTCAGGATCGAAGCCTGTCCGTAGTTCAGCGAGACCGCCGGGACCATGGGCAATGAACCGACCGTCCCGGAATGGATCACGTACATCTGGTTTTCGATAGCCCGCGCCTGAGCACAATAACGAACACGCAGGAACCCCTGCCGGTCATCCGTGCAGCTTGGGACAATCAGCAGGTAGGCGCCCTGCCTTGCCGCCGCCCGTGCCAGTTCGGGGAACTCCACATCGTAGCAGATGGTGACGGCCATCTTCCCGACCTCGGTGTCGAACACCTTGAACTTCTTGTGGGGGCTGATGATCCACTCTTCTTTTTCGAAGCGGGTCATGTGCAGCTTCCCCTGGACGTCCCACTCGCCGTTGGGCGAGTAAATGTAACACTCGTTGAAGACGGTGACCTCGTCGGGGGGGTCTACCGCCGGCAGCGTTCCTCCGACGATATATAAGCCGCTGTCCCTGGCCAGCTTTTGCATCATCTCAACGATGCGTTCTTCGTGCTTGGCCAGGTGTCGAATCTGCTCTTGGATTGGGCGTTTGACATCATTGAGCGTCAGGAGCTGCGCCGCGAAGTATTCGGGAAACACCAGGAGCTTGGCCTTGTAGTCCCTGGCAGTCCAGACGAGGGATTCAACCTGGTCCGCGAACTGCTCGAATCGCTCGACAGGACGCATATAGTACTGGAGTGAGGCGACGCGCAAACGTTTCATATGTGAATACTATGCCACCGCATGGTTAATAGACAAATTGCATACCTGCATTATAACATTCGTATAAAATGCATCTTTCACCATGGGCAGGTCTATCCGCCATCTTTCTTACCGAGTCAACCTGAGCTATAAACATCCAACATGCGTCAGCAAATAAAGCCGATCTGCCGACAGCCCGTTTTTGCCCTGCCAGTCCTGCTGGGCATTTTGTTGCTGCTTGCTGCAAACTCACTCACACTCGCACAGCAGACCGAGACAGCTCCCACATCCCAGGTTAATCAGAACCCCGACAGCACTTCTGTCAGTTCCGAAGTCCCGCCCGTGCTGGAGATGAGCGATCATGCCTCCGGTGAGGCGACGCCATCTGCCAACCCACAACCAACTCAAGAACAACCCGGCAGTGCTGAGAAGCAGCCCAAGGAATGGACCATCGTTGGTGTATTGCTGACGATCTGGCGGGCGGAGCTGTTCAGCGCAAGCGGGAGCCCGATCAAGCTCAACCAGATCGTTCTGGCCATCTTTATCATCCTTGTGGGGCTCTGGGTCAGCAAACGCATTTCAGTCCTTGTCCGCAAGCGAATCTCACGCATCCACCGGATCGACTCCCACGCCGCCGCGGTCGTGCAGAACATCGTCTTCAACGTGCTGGCAATCGTCCTTGTCCTGGCCGCGATGCCCATCGCCGGCATCCCGATCACGATCTTTACCGTCATCGGCGGTGCGGTCGCCATCGGTATCGGCTTCGGGGCGCAGAACCTGTTCAACAACCTGATCTCCAGCCTCATCATCATGCTCGAAAGGCCGATCCGCCTCGGCGACATCGTCGAGGTTGGCGACCATGAGGGCATCATCGAGGCGATCAACAACCGCTGCACCACGATACGCCGATCCGACGGGATCGATGTGCTGATACCTAACAGCCACTTCCTCGAACAGCCCGTCGTCAACTGGACGCTTACTGATCGGGATGTGCGTGGGAAAGTCGTCGTGGGTGTGGCGTACGGTTCGCCCACCGATCAGGTGGCAAAACTGTTCCGGCAGGCACTGGATGAACAGCAGCTGATCCACAAAACGCCCGAGCCGATCATCCTCTTTGAAGAGTTCGGCGACAACGCGCTGATCTTCGAGGGCTACTTCTGGTCGCGTTTGAGCCGGCCGATGGACCTTAAGAAAATCCAGAGTGATGTGCGTTTCCGCTTCGATGAACTGACGCGCGAAGCGGGCATCGTGATCGCCTTCCCGCAGCGTGATGTTCACCTCGATACGCTCCGGCCGCTTGAGGTCAGGATGATTAACAAGGACAATGCAGGCACCTGATGGCTGAGAACGAACCATCCCGACGCAGGAACCACCGCACGCCCGGGCACGTGATCGGCAGCTTGATCGGTGGCGCGATCGACCACGCCGTCGGCTCGGTCGGGTCCGTCGGGAAGTATGTCAGTTCCGCGATGCACCTGCCGGGGCTTGGGCGTAAGGGTAGTCGACACGCTCAGAGCTACAAGCCGGGTTCAGTCGCCGGCATCGAGCATGAGCCGGACGTTAATACGCCGCCGCCGCCGGACACCGTTCGCATTCAATGCATCAACTACGGCCAAGACAAAGTCGAAGTCGCTGACATCGATGATCTTGAAGCACTACTCGCAAAACCGATCGAAGACTGGACACGGGTCCGATGGATCAATATCGATGGCCTGCACCCGTGGGTCATCAACAAGGTGCGCGAAGCGGTCGGCATGCACACGCTGGCGGCCGAAGATGTTTTGCACGTACCGCAGCGCCCACGCCTTGAGCCTTACGAAAACGACCTGTTCATCATCTCGCGCATGATGCGCCTGATCGATGACCGATTACTTGCCGAGCAGATAAGCATGTTCATGTCGGGCAAACTGGTCATTACTTTCCAGGAGATGCACGGCGACGTCTGGGATCCGATCCGCGAACGCATCAACCGGGACAACTCCCGCCTGCGGCAACACGGCCCAAGCTTCCTGATTTACGCCCTGCTCGACGCGTTGGTCGACCACTGCTTCCCGATCCTCGAACGCTACAGCGATGTGCTGGAAGAGCTGGAAGCGAAAGTGCTGGAAGAACCCGACGACCGGTCGCTGGCGCAAGTCCACGCAATTAAAAGAGAGCTTTCTGTCCTGCGCCGCGTGATCTGGCCTATGCGCGAGGTCGTCGCGACGATGCGCGACACGGAACACCCGGCCGTCTCCAAGGTCACACGCACTTACCTGCGTGATGTTTACGAACACACCGTCCAGATCGTGGAAATCATCGAAACCTTCCGCGAAAACGCCAACGGACTAACCGATCTTCACATGTCCGCTGTGTCCAACCGCATGAACGAGACCATGAAGGTTTTGACCATCATGGCAACACTTTTTATCCCAATCACATTTCTTGCTGGAATATATGGGATGAACTTTGAGTTCATTCCTGAGCTAAGCTGGAAGTTCGGCTATCCGGCCTTCTGGCTCGTTTGTATCTCTGTCGTCGGCGGACTGCTCTGGTACTTCCGCAGTAAAGGCTGGATCGGGCGTTAGCATTAAAAGCGACAGTAAATTCTCTTGTTGGGGATAACACGCTTATTCGTGAGTCGGCGAACCATGCATTTGTAGTTACGTAAATAACGCTGGTGATGCGCCAAGGTCACCCGTTGTAAAAGCCAGAACCCTCATTCAACCGCATAAGGAGAACACCATGATTCACATTGCCAAAGTATTTTCTTTGCTGCTTGCACTAGCGATTACTGCTGCGCCAGCGTTGGCCGGCGACCGTGTCGACCCAACCCTCGGTGAAGCCGCGCCGCAGTTCATGCTCAAGGATGTCGTCACCGGACAGGATGTCAGCCTCGCCGACTACAAGGGCAAGGTCGTCGTCATCGCGTTCCAGAGCATCAACTGCCCATGGGACCGCATGCGTGATTCAGGAGGCTACCAGCGTTACCTCTCCCCACTGAGCCAGCAGTACGCTGACAAGAACGTTGCCTTCCTCGCCATCAACGCTAACAAGAACGAAACCACCGAAGAGGTCGGCTCATACCACCAGCAGCACAACATCCCCTACCCGATCCTCAAAGACACCAACAACGTGATCGCCGATGCGTACAACGCCAAGACCACCCCGCACATCTACGTGATCGACGATGATGAAGCGCAGACGCTTCTTTACATGGGCGGCGTTGAACAGGTCCCCACCAGCCCCGAAAAGTGCGGCGAGATGGAAGAGAACTATCTTGAACCCGTAATCAACGCGGTCCTGGCCGGCGAAGAACTGCCCTACACCAAGACAACCTCCAAGGGCTGCGGCATCAAGCGCGTCAGCAAGTAATACAAGAATCGACCCGGACTACTTCACAACTGTAGTCACAAACCCTCCCGACCCGCGGCTACTAGTCGCGGGTTTTTCATGCGCATAAAAAGTTGAATGATTCCCCAACCCCCAAAGCCGCTTGCGGCTTAGCGCTCTAGCCCCCCAACCCTACATAAACCTCCCCCGCAACCGCCACCACCCACGCATCAGCCCCCCCATCTCAGGCCGGCGTGACATCGTGTCATATCCGCGCTGCGCGATCAGCCCCAACCTCGCACGCGTCTCGACGACTACCCTGCGTAACATCTGCCGTTTATCCCCCGGCAACTTCCGCGCCCCCTCCCAACCCTCGAGCAGCAGCAATTCCGTCCGTTTGACCAGTTCCCGCATCGTCTGCTGATACGCCGGCACCACAAGCCGCATCGCAGCGCCGGGCATGTTCGCACAATCGCACGATCCATCACGAGCCGTACCATCACAGCCACGGTCCGTATCAACGCTCAACGCTTTACGCATCAGCCCCAGGTCCAGCTCGTTTCGTTTGGCGATATCAGCGGGAACATACAGCCGATCGTGTTCCATCACCTGCACACGCATGTCCTGCCAGAGCTGCGAGATCAGATCCGCGGCGAACACCTGATCGACCGCGAACGCGATGCTTGGATCTTCCCCGTCATATAACTCTTTGCGGACCTGGCGAACGCATTGAAGACAATCTTCGACCATCCCCGCCCACGTCGGCGGGTCCTGCCTCGGCATCGGGATATCGTGGTTCAACAGTTGCATCATTCAAGCTAACTTTAGGCCGATAAACACGGCGATTGTACTCTGCCAGGCGGCCGCCTGAATCAAGGCATGTCAGACTGTGCCGATTATGTCAATTAGGCGGGGTTCGGGCTTAACAAGCCCCGTCCAGCACCCGATGTAACCAGCGTAACTGGCTGGTTATTCACTGGGTTTACCTGTATGCGCATCGCCCTGGACGCACGCACCATCTACGCCCCCGAACGCCGCGGGATCGGCAAGAGCCTGCTGGCGCTCTATCAGCACCTGCCGTTCGTGCGTCCTGACTGGCAGGTGATTGCGTACCACCGCACAAAGGGCCGGCTCGAAACCCTGCTTCCCGGCGACTACTTCCAACCGCGATTCATCGAAATGCGAGGGGACCGCTTCAACGCATGGGACCGCCTCCGACTGCCCCTGGCATGTCGACGTGATCGGGTCGATGTCCTGCATAACCCAGCAAACCACTGCCCGGAATGGATGCCCATCCCCACCGTCGTGACCATCCACGACCTGATCCCGCTGGATATGCCCGGCGAGTTACCGCAAAAGCATACCCAGCGCTTCGAGCGATCCATCCGCACCGCATGCGCCAAAGCCTCCGCGATCAACTGCCCAAGCCAGTACACACGCAACCGGCTCATCAATGACATGAACGCCGGGGCGGACCACGTCTTTGTCACGCCCTGGGCGGACTTCGGCAAGCCCGGACCGGTCGGCCTCAAAGACCGTATCCGATTATTCGAAAAGTATCGCATCGAGCCGCCTTTCGTCCTGCACTTCGGCGCTGCCGATCCACGCAAGAACACCCGCCGGGTCATCGAAGCATGGGCGGGCCAACGCAAGCTCATCAAGAACCACGCTCGACTGCTCGTTGTCGGGCTCGACGCCAGAGCACAGGCCGAGCTTTCCACCTGCAGCGCACGGCTCGGTACCGAAGATAGCGTGATCCTGCACGGCTTTGCGGATGAAGATGACATCCCCAAGCTGCTGCGTCTGGCGGACGTGCTGGTATACCCGAGCTTATCCGAAGGTTTTGGCTTGCCGATCCTCGAAGCCTTCGCCGCCGGCACAACGGTCATCACCAGCAACCGCACAAGCCTGCCAGAGGTCGCAGGCGACGCCGCACTGATCGTCGACCCGAAAGACTTCAACACCATCACCAAAGCCATGAGTAAACTGCTGACCGATCCGGTCTATCGCCGGGAGCTGGTCGCTCGTGGCAAGAACAGGCTCAACGAATTCACCTGGCTTAACACCGCTGAGCAGTTTGCCCGGGCAATCGAATATGCCGTCAACCAGGAGCACCCGAGCCGCCGCTTGAAGCAGGCCGCTTGAGTGAACGATCATGCCACAAGACAAGCCACAGACCGATGTCCTGTTTATCAGCGAGCAGTCACTGTGGCCTCCCGACCAGGGTTTCCGCGTGCACGGTTGCCAGATGGCAAGAGCGCTGGTCGATCAAGGCTTGACCGTTCGCATGGCCAGCCTCCGCCCGACCACCCAGAATTGCGACATCTGGCTCAAAAACATGCTCGTTGACTGGCCCGAGGCCGACGACAGCGATCACGAGCTATTCATGCAAAGCTGGAAGGGCTGGTTTACCGGCATGCGTAAACGTCTGGCGCGACACCAGGCACTGGACACACGTGAATTGGCGGGCCTGATCCCGTTAGTTAAACAATACAACCCCAAAGCGATCATCGCGCTCGGGCAGCATGGCCCGATCATGCTGCAAGGATTGGAAGCCCTGCGGCCCGAACTGCCTGAGATGAAAACCGTCTGGTACGCAGCAGACGAACCAGTCAACTTCCAGTTGTCGTGCCTGCGGCGTGAAGGCATCTTCTCGCTCAAACACCGCCTGTACCTCGCAGCTCTCTACGCCATGCTGCAACGACTTTTCGCCCGTAAGCTCGACGTTGTCATCGGCGTCAGCCCGACCGATACCAGACTGCTCAAACGGATGACCTGCGCCAAGCAAGCCATCAACATCCCCAACGGCGTAGATACCGCCTTCTACAAACCAAGTGACACACCCTTTGCGCCTTGTACACTCGTCTTCTGGGGCAGGCTCGATTTTGAACCCAACATCGATGCTGTACGCTGGTTTGCGAAGAAGGTATTCCCGAAACTGATCGACCGTCAGCCACAAACGCGCTGGCAGATTGTCGGCAAGAACGCCTGTGAAAAAGTACGTCAGCTCGGTAAGCACCCGCAGATTCAGTTCGTCGGCGAGGTCGACGACATCCGCCCCTATGCGCACACCGCCGCGGCTACCATTCTGCCTATGCGCTGTGGAGCGGGGATTAAGAACAAGCTGCTGGAAGCCGCCGCGATGGGCTTGCCGATCATCGCCTCACCACGAGCCGTACAAGGCTTGAGTTGGCCCGAGCACATGAAGCCGTTATTCGTTTGCCGAACTCCCGATGAATGGGTTCACCAGATCGAACGCACCTGGTACGACGGCCTGCTGAATAGACAGCTACGTGAAGATGCTCACGAATGGATCGTACAGCATCACAGTTGGTCTGAAGCTGCGCACAAGTTGGACGCTTGCCTGCAGTTGTCATCCATTGAAGTGACGGACGATGTAACCCACCACATTGCCGGCGGGATTCCACATGTTCCGCTTGACGCAAAACAGAGCGCCTGATTCCTATTGGAGATCGAGAGAAAGAGTTTTTTCCATGGCCTGGACTTCAATGCATTTTGCGATGGGCATGTGTGGCGGGGCCGCACTGACAATCGCCCCCTGTTTGATCCTGCGACGCGGCTGGCGCTTTATCCCGGTCGGCATGACACTGGGCGGCCTGTGGGCACTGATCCCCGATATGCCTCGCATCTGGCGGGAAGATTTTACGAGCCTGCCCTTCGCCGCCACGCTCGGCTCGAAGGACTTTGAGAACTGGCTGCACTCGATCGGTGATCTGTTCTTCTTCCACCAATCGCTCGACGCCCAGCCCAAGGAATTTGCCCTGCTCGGTCTGGCCATGATCATCGGCCTCTACAACCTCTGCATGCTCGGTTTCCTCTGGCACGCTCGAATGAGCTGCCGTCACGGAAGGTTGCCCCGAAGCCATCCGTACTCACCAAACGCATATGACCGTCAAATGCAGCAGAAACAGGCCGGGAAACCGCCTTCTTTACCAGATACTGATGAGTTGGAAACCGACGGATCGGTGATCGCTCGCATTCACCCTGAGAAGTCTGCATCCTGACAGGAGTTGTGCGCTGCACCGGACCGACTATGAATACCGTTCACCCGCTTGGCCTCTCATCTGAACTGTGTTGCACAGAAAAACAAATGCATATCGATAACCGGGTTTACCCTAAAACCCCTATTATTCCTATTGTTATTTAAATATGAACGGGTATAGTAGAACAAACGTCACGGCTTGACGTACAAGACTTAAGCAATGAAGTCTTGCTACCAAGGAAGGTGAACGCCATGAATCACAACATCGAGCAGAACTGGCACTTCCGTGTGTGTTGCCCACACGCGGACCGTGTGTATCTGGTTAAAAAGTGCCACAGTGCCAGTACCGCATGGGTGCCGATGTCACCTGTAGGGTCCGATGAATGGGAGCTGGACCTGCCACTGATTCCCGGCAGCTACCAGTTCTCCTACTTCACCGCGGAAGGTGACACCTTCATCAATGGCGGAACCTACGGCCTGTCCATCACCGAGCCGGACTCGCCGCATCCCGATGTCATGATTCAACACGAGGAACAAGCCGTCCCTGTTTCAATGTAAAAATGATCCACGCCCTCCCGCTTGCGAGCCGCGGACCGAGTCGGCCCTCACTGACGTGAAGTCAGATGACTCAAACACTGAACTGGTGGCCAGACGACCTCCGCGGCTCGGTGTTTATTCAATTTATGATTTGGGATTTATGATTGGTGATGTGAATCAATCCAAGCACGTGATCTGCAAAAAATACACGCACGGTTGCAGTTGGATTAAGCATTTAAATCCTAAATCATAAATCCCAAATCATAAATCTCTTACCCGCCAAGCAGACCTTCCATTCCCGGCAGGTTCAGGCCTGACATCTTCGAGAATTCTTCCCTCACCAGCTCCTGCACACGTCGCATGGCCTCGTTGGTCGCTGAGACGATCAGTTCCTCGATCATCTCCCGATCCGCGTCCGTTCCTTCTCCCGTCAGGGCGGATATCATGACAGGATCAAGACTTACGTTCAGTACCTGAAGTTTGCCATTGACCACCACGCGCACCGCCCCGGCACCCGCATCGGCCTCGGCGGTCAGGCGGGCGATTTCCTCCTGCATCTTCTCCATCTTCTCACGCAATTCCCCCGAATTGCCCATCAGACTCGCCAGGTTTTTGAATTGCTTCAATTGATCGAACATTCATACCTCCAGACTGCCCGTATCTCCTGATCGATACAGACCATACTCATTTTATGCTACGAAATTGGCAACCTGATCGCCCGATTTACCCGGGCATAGGCTATAATTGCCGTACCCACACAGGCTTCCGGGAGAAGGACTATACCATGAAGCGATATATTTCGTTGTTCATGGCGGTGCTGTCCGTCTTAGCGATGGCAGACGCAGGCTTTGCGCAACTACGCATCGTCAACTACAACACCGCCAATGGCACTTTCCCCAGCGGAAACGACTACCTGCCACGCGAAGGCATGGACCTTGTCCTCCAGGCGATAGGCGACGAAGTCACCAACGGAATCTCTCGCCCTATTGACGTCCTCATCCTCCAGGAACAGGACGACCCCAGCACCACCACCCAGGCATTCGTCGAACTGCTTGATGATCTCTATGGCGAAGGCACCTACGCTCACAGCACCGTCATCACCCTGCCGACCTACAGCGACAACATCCGCCAAACCCTGATCTACAACACCAACACCGTTGAGCTTATCCACGAAAAAGCATTCGGCACCACCGGCAGCAACTACGCCGCACGCCAAAGCGCCCGCTTCCAGCTTCGACCGGTCGGATACGATTCTTCCGCCGACTTCTACATCTATAACGACCACTACAAATCAAGCACCGGCACCGACAACGAAGATCGCCGCGATTACGAAGCGACCTTCGTCCGTGCAGACGCCGATGCACTCGGTCAAGGCGCACACGTCATCTACGCCGGCGACTTCAACATGTACTCCAGCTATGAGCCGGCCTACCAGACGCTGCTTAGCTCAGGCAACGGCCAGGCATTCGACCCTATCAACACACCCGGAAGCTGGAACAACAACTACACCTACCGTGCGGTACACACGCAAAGCCCGCACGACGGCAGCGACGGCCTGGTCACCGGCGGCATGGACGACCGCTTCGACTTCCAACTCGTCACCGGTGAATTGCTCGACAACGAAGGCATGAGCTATATCGCAGGCTCCTACCATGCCTTCGGCAACAACGGCACGACCTACAACCAGCCGGTCAATTACTGGGCTAATACCTACCCGGTTTCGCAAAGCGTGCTGGACGCGCTGGCACATGTCAGCGACCACCTGCCAGTCGTCGCTGACTATCAACTGCCCGCCAAGATGGGCATCGAAGTGTCCTCGATTCCGTCTGCGGTCATCGTCAACTCAACACTCGACATCGATATCACCGTCTCCAATGTCGCACCGGTACAGACCACCAACGGCGCGGATGAACTGGACTATACAGTCTATACAAGTGGTGACATTACTGGCGCCGGGGCGGGCACCGCTTATGCGCTGCAGGCCGGAAATGTGCATACCGTTTCGTTTGATACCAGTACTGCCGGCAGCGCGAGCGGCGGCCTCGCGGCGCTTAGTACAAGTCAATCCGTTGCCGACGGTATCCTTGGCCAAACGGTTAATGTCGATGTCCTCGACCACGCCGAAGCCTCTTTCGCCTTGGGCACCGACCAGGACCTGCTCACGATTGACTTCGGCAGCGTAAACATCGGCGACCTGGCTGAAGTCGGCTTCGATATTTTCAATCTTCAACAAACACTCGGCTACACCGCCGACCTGGACCTCGATGCCGTCGTCGGCAGTGATGACACCGCTGTCCTGTCAACAAACCTCGGCAGCTTCGCTGGTCTTGCCGCCGGTTCTGCCAACAGCTTCATGGCCAGCTTCGACACCAGCACAGCCGGTTCCTACAGCGCGACCTACTTGATCACACTCTCCGATGAAGACCTCCTCGGTGAAGCAAGCCAGCAACTTTCCCTGCAACTGATCGGCACCGTGCTCAGTGGTGCGATCGAAGGCGATCTGAACGGCGATGGTTACGTCGGTCTGGACGACCTGGATATCGTCCTTAACAACTGGAACCAGAACGTCACGCCCGGCGACGCTGACGGGGACCCCTCCGGCGACGGCTTTGTCGGACTCGACGACCTGGACATCGTCCTCAATAACTGGAACAACGGCACGCCGCCTTCGGCTAACGTGCCCGAACCCGCGGCCGCGACGCTGCTGAGTCTTGCAGGTCTCGCCCTCATGAACCAACGCAAACGCCGCTGACAATACGCCGTCATCCATGTGCGATGACAATGATGTAACCAACCGTGTCGGAATATTATTAAACGACACACGACACAACCGAAGCTTCACCGAAGGACGCAACCATGACGCGGACGCTCTGTTTTATACTCGCGATGGCTCTCTCGGCTTCCAATGCGCTGGCTGTGCTCCAGGCTTACTTCGAAAACGTTGAAATCAATAGCGAACTTACGCTCGCTCAAAACCACACCACACAGGACCTCTACATCAACACCACCGCAGGGGATACATGGGGCACCGCGCAGATACTCGCCACACTCACCAGCGGCAGCATCTACCAGGACCCCAACGGCAGCTTCTTCTCGCCAAATCCCTTGCTCTTCGATACGTATCCCGAACTCGAATACGACAGCTATCTCGACGGCAACGGTCAGCAGCCCATGATCGCAGGCCAGGCCGTCAACCTCGGCGGCGATGTGCAGGAATTTTCTGAAAACCACATCGACATCACTTGGCTCGGTGCCGGGCAGAACAATATCGGCACGTTCTCCATCGGCCGCTTCACGCTCAGTAACGATGCTTACGGCACTTGGGCTATCTACGTCACCTCCACCAGCGGATACCGCACCTACCAGGGCAGCATCGTCGCAGGTGAATTCGACCTCCGCGAAACTGGCGGCGGCGAACCCATCGTTGGCGACCTCGACTCAGACGGCTTCGTCGGCCTGGGCGATCTCGATATCGTCCTCGGCGACTGGAACAAAACCATCTTCACCGGCGACCCCGTCGACATCGGCGACATCACCAGCGACGGCTTCGTAGGCCTCGACGATCTCGACATCATCCTCGCCAACTGGAACCAGTACGTCTTCCCGGGCGACACTTCCGTCGGCGACATCACCGGCGACGGCTTCGTCGGTCTCGACGACCTCGACATCGTCCTGGCCAACTGGAACTATCAAATCCCGATCGTCGACTCGCGGGCCGACCCGACCGGCGACATGTTCGTCGGCCTCGACGACCTCGATCTCGTACTGTCTAACTGGAACCAGGGCACGCCCCCCACGCTCGAAAGCCTCGTCCCCGAGCCCGCTTCCGCTTCTGTCGCGGTCTGCATGATTATGCTGGGAATCGCCCGCCGCCGACGCTAAGCTGTACATAACAGCAAGTCAGGAGGATGGGATGACAACACAGCCGGCAACGCAATCTACTTCCGATGATCTCTACACGCACGATGGGTGTGATGGATACCACACTCACGATGGGTGCCACACTTGGATCGCAACGCGACAAAGTGTGCTGCTTCGTTTTATCACATTCGTTTTACTCGCCGCGCTCGCTACACAATCCGCCACAGCACAACCCTTCAGCCAACTCGTCATCTTCGGCGACAGCCTCTCGGACATGGGCAATGCCTACAACCAGCTCGGCACGCTCGCGATGGACCCGGACGACTACTACGACGGCCGATTCTCCAACGGCCCGGTCTGGGTCGAATACCTCGCAAACGAACTTCAACTGCCCACCCCCGCCGCAAACACCATCAACACCAGCTCCGGCCGCGACTACGCCTTCGGCGGCGCGTTCACGCATGCCAGTGCCCTCAATATTACTCATTGGGTCATCAACGACATCGACGAACAGGTAGACGACTACCTCAATAACGACGGCGGCCCTGTCGGCGATGAGCTTTTCATCCTCTGGGGCGGCGCGAACAACCTCTTCGACGGCCAAACCGACTACGCGTCGATCGTCGGCGACCTCGTCTCCGACATCAATTCGCTCTACAACGCCGGCGCTCGCAACTTCATGGTCGTCAACCTCCCGCTGCTGGGCCAAACCCCGCGCTACAACAACACCTCCAGTGAAGCTACCTTCGATGCACGCAGCACCCAGTTCAATAACATACTGTCCAGCTCGCTCGATTCACTCGAAACGCAGCTTGCATCAGCCACCTTCTTTCGCATCGATGCCGCCAACCTCATCAGCAGCGCCATCAGCAACCCCGCCGCCTACGGCTTCACCAACGTCACAACCCCCGCGATGAACCTCACCGGCATCGACCCCGATACATACCTCTTCTGGGACCAAGTCCACCCCACCACCGCCGCCCACGAAATGCTCGCCAAGCAAGCCGCCGCCACACTCTTCGACACCCTCTACACCCTCCCCGGCGATCTCAATCTCGACGGCTTCGTCGGCCTCGACGACCTCGACATCGTCCTAGCCAACTGGAACACCACCGTCACCCCCGGCAACATCCTCCAAGGCGACCCCACCGCCGACGGCTACGTCGGCCTGACCGACCTCGACGTTATCTTAAACAACTGGAACGCCACCCCCGGAAGTATCACCCCCGCAAGCTCCACAACCATCCCCGAACCCACCACATTTATCATGCTATCCCCGGCAGTGTTACTAACCCTCCGCCGCAAACCCACCATTCATAAATCATAAATCCCAAATCATAAATCTCCCCCTCTCCCCGCGGGAGACTTCCGGGGGGGCCGGGGTGAGGGCCGGGTTGATTACGTATTCAATCACTCCCCCTGTATAGCCGCGACCATCGGTCGCGCCCTCGCATCCCCCACACAATACAGCGCGACCACTGGTCGCGGCTATACCCCCCGCCACGTCCAACACCGGATCACTTAGTATCGTAGGGTGCGGTTAAGCGAAGCGCAACCCACCATAGTTAACTGTACGCCACTGGATGTATAGCGATCGACAAAATGCGCGGGGCGCCCGCATCCTATCGATGTTTTATTGTTGACCATCGTTTGAAGTGGTCGGTTTGATAAACCAATAGAGTCAATGTGTGGCTGTGGTGGGTTGCGCTGCGCTTAACCGCACCCTACTACGAAGTGGGAACCCATGCTACTTGCTACAAAAGAGTGGAACCCACGCTACTTGCTTTGTCGCTACGTGATCAAAGTGCGGCACCCGGCTACTTGCTATCAGCCGAACCACTTCCCGCAGAACTATTACCTCCATTATTTGATGATCCGGAAGCAGGCTGTCCAGATGGTTGTATTGGTTGAATACTGCCAAATGGTATTGACCTTGTTCCGTCTACTTGCCCGTTGCCAATGTTAGAATTAGTTCCCTTGGGTTGCTCCGGCATTTCCGATTCCTTTCATTTGAGATTAACGAGGCCAAATAACATGATTAAACAAAGTCCTGCCGCTAGTAAGCCCGTTGACCATGTTGTGTAACGCCATTTATACACATCCAAGTTGCGAGCTTCTTCAAATTTGCCTTCTAAGTAATATTGGCCCGAGCGAATATTGTAAGTGCGAACATAAACAATCAATATGATTGATACAATAAGAAATAACCAACCAAATCCAAGAAGCCATTTTGTCCAAGGCAATGGATTTTGTGCAATTTTCTCCAAAAATACCAGCGTCCCCCCTAAAAATGAACTTGCAACAGCAACAACAAGCTTATAAACCGCCCCCGCCTCACTCGCTATCAATGAAAAGACTTCGCCACGAGGTATACTACTTTCAGTGTTATTTTCACCTTGGCTATTCAATTTAATTCTTTCCAGATAGATATTTATCTACAATATCTGTACCTTTAGAAATGCCTCTCATGCAAAATGTGTCCGGAATATCATACCTGCAGTTATACTCGTTATCGTAGCAACTCCTTGTTGCTAATCAATAAATACACTTAGGAATGTTCTTCTTCATCCCGCACCTCAAACAAAACCGCATCCGGGAAGACGTCCATTACTTGTTTGACCAATGGCAGGTCCATCGCGGCGCGGCGGGCGGCTTGGGTGTTGGGGGTTTGGGATTGGGGATTGGGGGTTGGGGAGCCGGAAGAAGCATCGCCGGGGATGCTTTCGGAGGTGAGGTCGCCGTTCGGGTTGGCTGGGGGTTGCATGGAGACGCGGACGCGGCGGCCGAGGATGGGTTGCAGGTCGTTGGCGAGGTCCTGGAGGCGTTGGCCTTTGGCGAAGGCCATAACTTCGCGGTGGCCGGGCGTGGGGGTCATGATGACGGATTGCTCGTCGATCTTGACGATCTGGACGAAGCGCAGCCAGGAGAGCGCGGGTTTGGTGGCGACGCGGGTGAGTAGCGCGTCCATGACTTCGGTTGGGGATTGGTTGGAAACGGGTGTGGGGTGTGGGGTGTGGGGTGTGGGGTTAGTTGTCGGGGACGTGGGGGATTGGGTTGGGGCCGCGTGCTGAAGCACGCTCGCCTGCGGCGTGGGATTAGTAGTTAGCTTTTTTTTTTGCCCCCCGGAAGTCATCGCCCCACTACTTCCACTCAACACAGCGGTGACGTCGGCCATCTTCTCAGCCAGGGCCAATCTTACGATGGTGGCGTCTAACAGCGCTCTTGGGGTGGCGCTGGCTTTGCCGTTTCTTTGAACGCTTTCACACAGCGCGATCATGTATGTCAGGCCGGACGCATCGAATTGCTTGGCTTGCTCAGCGGCCTCGGCTTTGGCTTCATCCGACAGTTCGACAAGGTCGCTGTCTGCGCCACAGGCGCTGATGAGCATCAACTGGCGGAAGCGTTCGATCAGGACTTCGAATATCTGGTCCTGGCCCACGCCGTTGGTTATCAGGTTCGCGGCCGATTCGAGCGAGGCTTTGACATCCCCGCTTGCGATCGCGTCGATGAGGCCGTTGATGAGTTGGGCGTCGGGCAGGCCGAACATCTGTTCGAGCACTTCACCTGTCAACGGGGATTGACCCGTTGCGATCAAGCGATCGAGCAGCGACAGGCCGTCGCGCATCGAGCCGTTGGCGAGCCGTGCGATCTGCCAGACGACATCATGGTCGGCCTCGACATTTTCACTCTTCAAGACGTTCGCCAGATGGTCGGCGATCTTGGGCGTGGGGATATTGCGGAAGTCGAACGCCTGGCAGCGCGAGTGGATCGTCGGCGGGACCTTGTGCGGTTCGGTCGTGCACAGGATGAACTTCACGTGCGACGGCGGCTCCTCCATGGTCTTGAGCAAGGCGTTGAACGCCTCGCGTGTGAGCATGTGGACCTCGTCGATGATGTAGACCTTGTACCGGGCATTGCCCGTCGGGGAGAGGCCGGCGTTGGCGATGAGCTGTCGTGCTTCGTCGACGCCGCGGTTACTTGCGCCGTCGATCTCGATGACGTTCAGGTCCTCGCCGCGCATGATGGCGGCGGCCATACGTTCCTGGACATCGACCGGGGGGAACCCGCCGTCGGCATCGGCGTCAGGCGGCAGCGGCGCATCCTCGACGGTGGCCGGGGCGTTGAGGGCACGGGCGAAGATCCGGGCCATGGACGTCTTGCCGACGCCGCGTGTGCCGGTGAAGAGGTAGGCGTGGGCGACGCGTCCCTGCTCGATGGCGTTACGCAGCGTCCCGGCGATCGGCTCCTGACCGATCACGCCGGCGAAGCTCGTCGAGCGGTAGCGTCTGGCTAGTACCGTATATCCCACGATCGAAAACCCCTGTACACCATCAAAACCCGGGCGACCATCGCCCGCCAAGGCCCCCATGATAGCAGACCGGGCGGGATCGTCAGGCATTGTCTTGAAGACGTATTGTTCTGGTCCCCTCTCCCCTCGGGAGAGGGTTAGGGTGAGGGCCAGGTGTCATTGTGAACGCGTATTCAGGCCGTCGGTTTATGCGTTGACGGCCCTCACCCCGGCCCTTGTATCTTAATACACATCTCTTGGTGTACAAGAGACGGCCCCGTTCAGGCCGCCGCGCGCGGCGGGTTGAACGGCTGGGTGCGAGTTCGACCGGCCCTGGGGCAACCCTGCCCGCGGAGAGCCTGAACCGGCCCGGCGAAGGGTTGTGCCCGAACAGTCGCAAGAGTCGTCGGCCGTGCCGACAAGCTCGCATCTACAAGGAAGGGACCTTACCCATGCCCGATCACGTACGCACCGTCGGCATCGATGTCTGCAAGCAACATCTCGATGTCCATCTTCAACCCGACGACCGATCATGGCGTGTCGACAACAACGCTCAAGGCGTCGAGCAACTCACACAGCAGCTCGCCGAACTCAAACCGCAACGTGTCATCGTCGAATCCACCGGCGGCTACGAACGGCCCGCGCTCTACGGCCTGCTCGCCGCCGAGCTGCCTGTCGCGCTGGTCAACCCCAGGCCCGTCCGCGACTTCGCCAAGGCCATGGGCCTGCTCGCCAAGACCGACCGCATCGATGCTCGCGTCCTGGCGATGTTTGCGCGGCACGTGCCCACGCGCGTCAGCGTCCTGCCCGATCAAAGGCAAAAAGCGCTCAAACAACTGGTCACACGCAGGCGGCAGCTCGCCGAACAGATCGTCGTGCAACGCAACCAGCTCGAACACGCCGACCTGCCCGTGGTCTGCGAGTCGATCCTGCGTACCGTCTGCCACCTGCAGACCGAACTGGCCGCGATCGAGTCGATGATCCAACAACTGATCGATGAGGATGAACAACTTAAGCAACGCGACAACACGCTGCGCAGCGTCCCGGGCGTCGGCCCGGCGACCGCACGCGTGCTGGTCACCGAACTGCCGGAGCTGGGCAACGCCAGCCGTCGGCAGATCGCCGCGCTGGTCGGGGTCGCGCCTTACAACGACGACTCGGGCAACCGCCGCGGCACCCGACGCATCCGAGGCGGCCGCGCTACCGTCCGAAAAGCCCTGTACATGGCCACCCTCGTCGCCACCCGACACAACCAAGTCATCCGCGAGCACTACCAGCACCTGCAAAGCCAAGGCAAACCCAAAAAGGTCGCACTGGTTGCGTGCATGCGGAAGCTGTTGATCTACCTCAATACCCTCCTGACGGAAACAAACAATGCTTGACAATCAAGACAGTCGCTCTCCCGAGGGGAGAGGGAGTAAATGCAAGCAAAAACCGCCATAAAACAACCCCCTCTCCGCGCAGGAAAGGGGGTTGGGTAAAACCATCCAAGTGCGTGAATCGAATCCGCCTTACAGGAGGCGGGACAAGGCTGAATCTTCACTCATCATGTCCAGGACGCTGTCGGAGGCGTCGTCATCGGCGTCACCGAAGGCTGAGCGTGATGCGTCGCTGTCGAGCATCCAGCTCCAGCCTGCCGCGTCTTCGCTGTCATCAGCCGTGGCAGCGGTGCTGGTGGAAGTTTCGACTTCATCCACGAGCGAGACCGTTTCGGGCTGAGCCTGCGTGCTTGCAGCGGTTTCTTCGCTGACGCTGGTCGCGGTCGCTTGAACAGCGGCAGGCGTGCCGGCATTCCAGTTGCCCAGCACGATGTCCAGGTCGTCCAGGCCGACGAAGCCGTCGCCTGACGGATCACCGCTGAGCTTATCGCCCGGGGTGACGTTCTGGTTCCAGTTGCCCAGGACGAGGTCCAGGTCGTCCAGACCGACGAAGCCGTCGCCGTTTAGGTCGCCATCGATGGCGGTGCCGGACTCGGTGTAGACCTTGAGGGTCGCGTTGCCTTGGGTGTAGACATCGAAGGTCTTGCCGTCGATGCTTTCCGTGCCGGCGGAGGTCCAGCCACTACCCATGTTGACGGTGTCGCCGCTGTCGGCGAGCACGAGCAGCGTGTTGCTGGCGCCGGACATGTTCAAGACTTCCATGACGTCGAGCGTCAGGGTGTTGTCGCCCGTGCCGCGGATGTCGATCTGTTCGATCTCAGTCAGCGCCGAATCGGCGATGGCTGTGAGGTCCAGCGTAAGGCCGCTGCCGTCGAGGTTGAGCGTATCGAAGCCGCTGCCACCGTCGATGCGGACGAAGTTGGTATCCGTCACGGTGATCGAATCATCACCCGCGCCGGTGTAGACCACGTCGGGCCCGCCTTCGCTGGCTACATCATCATCACCCTCACCGGCGATGACCGCGTCGCGGCCGGTGGTTCCGGTGAATGATTCACTGGTGTCGTCGCCGATCTGCGTCGCCGTGCCGAGGTAATCCTGGCCGAAGACAACGTAGATCTGCCCGGCGTCGTTGCCGGCGGATAAGTCGGCGTCACGTGCCGCGATGATGAAGTCGGCAAAGCCGTCGCCGTTCACATCGCCTGCCATGCTGACATAACGCCCGGCATGGTCTAAGGCCCCAACACCGTTGAAAACGATCCCGCCGTTACCCGGCAGCGTCGCAAGATCGATGCTGGCGCCGATGCCCGTAGCCGCACCGAACAGCAGGAACGACTCGCCCTGCTCAGAACCACCGCCGGAGGCTTGCGGCACACCGATCAGTAGATCATCAAGCCCGTCACCGTTGACATCGCCAACCCCAGAGACGTTGAAGCCAGCCAGGTCACCGGCGGCATCACCGAGGATCGCGAATCCGTTGCTGCCATCAAGATCAGCGATTGAAATCGAAGCGGCGAAGCTGCCGCCGTGGCCGTAGATGACATACGCTGCGCCGGCTTCCGAACCGAGGTTGTTTGCCGGGGCGCCGATGAGGATGTCGTCGAAGCCGTCGCCGTTAAAGTCGCCGATGCCCGAGCCGGAGTATCCCAGGAAACTCTGGGCAAGATCGCCCACGATCACAAACCCGTTCGTACCGTCGAGATCGCCAAGGTTCAGCTCCGTGCCGTAGCTTCCGCTTTGGCCGAAGACGATGTACGTCTGTCCCGCGTCGCTGGAATCCAGGCCCGGCGAGCCGATACGGATATCATCATAACCGTCACCGTTGACATCGCCGGCGGAGCTTACGCTGAAGCCCGCACGCTCGCCGGCAGCTGCGCCTGTGAGGATGAACCCGTTCGTTCCGTCGAGATTACCAACCGCCAATACAGGCTGCATTGCCGAAGCTGAGCCGTATATCACGTAGGTTCTGCCGGCGTCGATCAAGACACCGTCGTCGGCCTTGGTCGTGCCGATCAGTACATCCGCCAGCCCGTCGCCGTTGATGTCGCCGGCGGTGTTGACGGAGAAGCCGGTGCGGTCACCAATCGCTGCGCCGTCGAAGCGGAAGCCGTTGGTCCCGTCGAGCGTCGAGAGATCGAAACTCGCGGAGAAGGTTGACTGGCCGTAGACCACATACGCCGAACCGGACTGGCTGCCGTTGCGTGACGCGTGGCTGGCGCCGATGATCAGGTCATCGATCCCGTCGCCATTGAAGTCGCCGGCTGTCGCGACAGACACGCCCAGATTTTCACCGGCCAGGATACCGTCGATGCGGAAACCATTGGTCCCGTTCAGGGACGACAGTTCGATTTCCGCCGGGAACCCGCTGGCTGAACCAAAGATCACATAAACCGTGCCGTCCTGGTAACTGATCGGGCTGGTGATGTTCGCACCGATGACGATATCATCGTATCCGTCACCGTTGATATCCCCTGCCAGGCTGGCGGAGACACCGGCCCAGTCGTTGCCATCTTCGCCATTAAGCACAAAGCCATCACTGCCGTCGCCGCCGTTCGCAGCGAGTAGGTCCGCCAGATTGATCACGTCAATCGTAGGCTCGATGATAATCAGTTCGTCCACCGTCGCGTCCGAACCGACGTTGCCAAGCGTATCTTCGGTACTGACGGACACATCGTACGTGCCGACCGTCAGCGCCGGGCTGATCGTGTCGTCTGCCAACGTCCACGTGCCGTTGCCGTTGTTCGTGGCTTGATATTCGGTGCCGTTGACGGTCACCATGACTATCGCATCGGCATCGTCGATGGTGCCGGTCAGTTCAGGCGTCGAGTCGTCGGTCGTTAACGCATCAACCGTCACGGTCGGCGGCGTTGTGTCGATCGTCAACTCATTCGTCGTACTGTCGTCGATCGTGAACGGATCGCTGTTTGTACCTGTCGCGATAACTTCATACACACCATCGGCCAGCGCCGTGGTGATCGAACCATCGGCCAGCGTCCAGGTATTACCATCAATCGTCACCCCGGTGTATTCCGTACCGTCAATCGTGACGGTGATCGTTACACCGGTCGTGTCGCCTGTGATCGTGCCCGTGATCTGCGGTGTTGTATCATTTGTCACCAACGTATCAACGGTCAGGTTGAACGGAGACTCGGTGATGACCAATCCACCTTCGGCGACTTCCACGCGGATGTTGCCGGTGGTATCGACCGCTGTGACAATGATGTCATACGTCCCGACCGCCAACTCGGTGGTAATCGTATTGTCCGGCAGCGACCACGTGGTGGTGACAGTGGAACCGGCCTTGACCGCATCATATGTGGTCCCGTCGATCGTCACCGTAACGGTCGTCCCGGGATCAACGTCAACAACCGTGCCGGTAATTTCGGGGGTGCTGTCGGAAGTGGTCTTGGTATCAATCGTGATAGCCGGCCTGACGGTATCGATCCGGATTTCATTGGTCGTATCATCAAAGCCGGTGACCGGGACATCCGCTTGATTGGTCGCCATGGCAACCACTTCATACAGGCCCTGCCACAGTTCAGGCGAGATGGTGTTGTCAGGCAGAGTCCATGTCCCATCACCGTTGTTGATCGCGTCGTACGTAGTGCCTTCGATAATGATCTTGATGGTGGCCGCGGCGTCTGATACCGTCCCGGTCAGTTCCGGTGTCCGGTCGCGCGTGGCGATGGGGTCGATCGTGATAACAGGCGCGGTGGTATCAATCGTCAGCTCATCGGTGGTCGTATCGTAGCCGACGCTACCCCGGCTATCGGTCGCCTGCACGGTGATATCATAAACACCATCAGCCAAAGCCGGTGAAATCGTATCGTCTGCAAGCGTCCACGTACCGTCGCCGTTATTGACCGCCGTGTATTGAATCCCGTTTATGGTTACAAGAACGTCCAACCCGGTGTCAATATCCGTGATCGTGCCGGTAATCTGAGGCCGCTGATCGCTGGTGGTCAATGTATCGACCGTTAAGATAGGCGCCAGGTCAACCGTCAGCGTCACCGCTGCGCCCAGTTGCCCCGTGTTGCCTGCGGTATCGGTCGCAACGACATTGATCGTATGATCACCATTACTCAGTTCCAAGGCGATGCTTTCATCGCTCAGGTCCAGCGTCCACGTGCCGTCACCATTGTTTGTCGCTACGTAGTACGTGCCGTCAATGGCAACCCGGACGATCGTATCATCGTAATCCTGATCACTCACCGTCCCGGTCAATACCGGTGAGGTAACCGAAACGAACCCGGGATTGGTAAATGTGACATCGGGCGCGCTGGCGTCGATGATCAGTTCACTGCTCGTACTGTCCGTCGTCGAATGCCCAAGCGTATCGGTCGCCGTCGCCGTAACATTGTAGATGCCATCATCCAGTTCCATGGCGATACTTGCATCAGACAGGTCCAACGACCATGTGCCGTCACCGTTGTTGGTTGCTTCATGCGTTTCACTGTTGACGGTGACGCTGATCGTCGTATCCGGGTCCAAATCACTGATCGTACCCGTCAACACCGGCGACACTTCGTTCGTCTCAATCGTATCAACCGTGACCACCGGGGCTTCATTGTCGATGATCAGCTCGGATGAAGTCTGGTCATAGCCTACGTTCCCGGCCGAATCGGTCCCCGTCACGACCACGTTGTAGACGCCGTCAGCCAGGTCGGGTGAAATCACGCCGGCCGCCAGCGTCCATGTCCCGTCGCCGTTGTTGACCGCTTCATACGTCGTCCCGTTAACCTGCACCTGAATCGTGACATCCGGGTCAAGGTCGAACACCGTACCGGTCAGTTCCGGCGAGCGTGATTCGGTCGTCAACGGATCGATCGTGACGGCCGGATCGACCACATCGCCCTTCCTGATGAGGATCAGCGTCGCGTTGCCTTGCGTGTAGGTAATATGCTGTTCGTCACCAACGGTCTCATTACTCTGTTCCGACCAGCCCGTGCCGTAGTCAACTGAACCGTACAGGTCATAGGTAATCGTCAGTGTATTGCTGCTGTTGGAGAGGGTCAGAACATCCTCAACGCTCAACGTGATCGAATTCACGCCACCCGAGATGTCGATCGCCTCGATGTTCTTCAATTGCGTACGCGAGAAGGCGGACAGGTCCAGCGAAATCCCTGTACCGTCGATCGTCAGCGTGTCCGTGCCGCGCCCGCCGTCGATCTGGACAAAGTTCAGGTCGCTGACGATCACTTCATCATCGCCCTGGCCGGTGTTGATCACATCCGCGCCGCCCCGGCCGTCCACGATGTCGCCATCACTGCCTGCGACGACCACGTCCGCGCCGCTCGTGCCGGTGATCGCGTCATCACTGCTCGAACCTTCTTGCGTCACGGCATCGGAGAAGTCGCCGCCGAAGATCAGGTAGCTCTGCCCGGATTCCGCGCCGTTGGGGTCTGCCAGGAACGCGCCGATGATCATGTCGTCATAACCGTCGCCGTTCACATCGCCCGCCGACCGGACAGACAAGCCGGACCGATCCGCGTTATTGATGCCGTTGATCACAAAACCATCGGAGCCGCTCAGCGCAGAGAGGTTGATCGACGCCGACATCGCCGACGTGCGACCGAACACGACATACGTCTCACCCGACCGGTTGCCGTTCGGGTCCGCGTTATCCGCACTGATCAATAAGTCATCCAGCCCGTCGCCGTTCACATCGCCCGCAAAGCTGACCGACACGCCCACCTGGTCGCCCGCATCGATACCGTTGAGCTTGAATCCATTACTGCCGTTAAGTGCCCCCAGGTCGATCGAACTGCTGAAAGCCGTGCCCTTACCGAAGACGACATACGCGTTGCCGGATTCGGCGGAGGAACCATCGGCAGCAGATGCGCCGATCAGGATGTCCGCAAAGCCGTCGCCGTTGAAGTCGCCTGATATGCTCACGCCACGCCCGGCGTTATCTCCCGCAACCGCGCCGAGAATCGCAAATCCATTGCTGCCGTTGAGCGTCGAAGGATCAAGCGTCGCGCCGAATCCACTGCTTGCGCCGAAGATCACATACGCCGCACCGGCGTCGTCACCGTTTGTATTGTTCAGGTGTGCACCGACGATCAGGTCCGCCAGCCCGTCGCCATTCACATCACCGGCGCCGCCTACCGAGATACCCAGTTGATCGCCCGCAGCAACGCCTTCGATCGCAAATCCGTTGCTGCCATTGAGCGTGGTCAGGTCGAAGCTGCTGCCGAACCCGCCGTCCTGCCCGTAGATCACATACGCTGTGCCGGAAGCCGCACCGTTCGGCGACGAATCGGAAGCACCCAGGATAAAGTCATCAATCCCGTCCCCGTTCACATCACCTGCGCCACGCACGACGAAGCCAAGATGGTCGTCAGCCGACACGCCGTCGATCGTAAAGCCGTTCGTCCCGTTCAGCGCCGACAGCTCAAGCGTTGAAGAGAAGCTTGCCCCGCCGTACACAACGTATGCCTGACCGGAATCAACCGCACCGCCGTCGGCATAAAACGCGCCGATCAGCAGGTCGTCGTAACCGTCATTATTCACATCCCCCGCGCTGGAAACGGACCGTCCGGAGAGGTCGCCCGCAGCGATGCCATTGATCTTGAATCCGGTGGTCCCGTTCAAAGAGGACAACTGCAACGTCGCATTGAACCCGCCGGCCTTGCCGAAGATGACATAGCTCGAACCCGAATCCAGACCGTTTGGCGCATCACGGAACGCACCGATGATGAGATCTTCATAACCGTCGCCGTTCACATCCCCCGCCGAACTGACTGAAATGCCCGCGCGGTCGCTGAGCGATACACCGTTGATCACGACGCCTTCCGAACCGTCACCGCCGTTGGCGGCTAACAGGTCCGACAGCTCGAAAACCGGCGAAGCCGAAAGCAGCAGACGTTGCTCAAGCGCTTCCAGGCCCTGTCGTGTGTCAGGACTATAAAGCTTCGCATCCACGCCATTACGCTGACGCTTCAGCCATCTGCGGTATGCACGTCGGCTGCTAAAACGCTGCTTCGTACCCTGCGAGCCTGTCGACTTGGTCATCTTTCATTCTCCTGACGGCTTGGAATAAAAACCATTTGCACTGATAAGAATAGACGGGCTGCGATTACACCCAGCCCACCCCGTCCGTGGTCCCCCACAGCCGCTAAAACCTGGTTGACGGATACCCGTTCAAGCCCGCGATACACCCCGCGCGCATGACCGGATACCTTTGGTCAAGTATACCACGCCTATTGCACAGGCAAGGTAAAACCCAATTCTCTCAGACAGTTATAGCCTATTTTAGCCCCGGATTCTGCAAGCGCTTACCGAATTTTTATGATCGATTTTGCCTATCTTAACTAACGCGAGCAAAACGACCTATGTTAGCGATCAAGAGGCCTCTCGCGGAATCCCGAACTGCAGCACCCCCCGCTTGGGACCGCAACTCTTACATATATAGGTTCTGCCCAGAAGCGGCCGCCTGAACCGCCGATGCACCGCCCCGCAGCCCGGGCACTTCGCCGCCCAATGCCCCTGTGGCATCACCGCCTCCCGATCCAGCCGCTCCGGCTTGGCACCGATCCGTTTGCACACCGCCCGCCACTTCGGGCCATGCCCCGCCCTCTCTCCCGCGATCGCATGTGCGATCTCATGCAGCACCGTATCACGCACCGCCGGCTCATCATTATGTGCTACAAAATAACACGACAGCTCCACCCGCTTGCGCGTGTAATCACAGATCCCCAATGTCCGCTTGCCCCGGTTAAACCGAAATCGCCACCCCTTGCGAAGCAGCCCATGCTTCGCCATCAACCTCTCCGCCAACGCAGCCCCATCATTAAAATCCATACCTAAAGCATACCCACCCAAAACAAACTTTTCGATCCGCCCCTCTTCAAAAAAGCCGCTCGCGGCTTAGCGAATCTATATGAAACCACACATCCCCCCGAAGCCCACAGATTCCATCTGTGGGCACCCCGGCCATGCCATGACCGGGCTTTATGGGGTTCACTCCAGCTGCGCTCGGCGCGGGTCTCCCGACCCCGCCGTGGTGTCTGACCGCAGGTCTCCCGGCTATAAAGCCAACAGCCGTGATCCAAAATGATTGATTGACCCGAGCGGTGCAAAGCAACACATCGAAATATCAGTCCCGCATGATACAATCAGCACACTCAATAAATAATGGGGGTCACATGCTTCGTTCTACCATACTCAGTTTACTCGCCGCCAGTATCACCTGCTTAGTAAACACAAAGCAATTACCTGCCGAGGTGTTCACCTACAAAATCGAAGGAACCGTCGTAGATGATGCGCCATGGGGTACCGTCGGCACGCCGATGGTCGGATACTTCAGTTACAGAGACGACCTGCCCGTTTATCTGAACCTCATTTCCGCCACGTCCTATGGCTACCGTGATTACTACGACAATGCCCCGGGCGTCTATAGCCAACTATACTTCCAGGCCCACACACTCTACAGCACGAATCAGACACGGATCGCCATCTACGATAATTATTCACTTGACACCAATACCCCCGCTCCGGATGCCGATCCCGACTTCGATCTTTTTGAGCTGTATGCATATCGCCTTTATTCGCCGACCCTCTCGATACCACCGGCTATCTCAGTAAACATCCATTTGCGTGACCTCGACTATTCAGTATTTAACTCAACTCAAATCCCGGATGAACTGCCCCCACTTTCCGAGTTTGAGTACAAATGGATTTTCACGATCTCAGGTAGCTATCGAACTGAGATCACCTCACTCACGCGCATCCACAACGCCGACCTCAACGGCGACGGGTTCGTCGGGATCGACGACCTCGACATCGTGCTCAACAACTGGAACCAGGATGTCATCCTCGGCGACCGCCTCACCGGCGACGCCTCAAACGACGGCTTCATCGGCCTCGACGATCTGGACATCGTCCTCAGCGGCTGGAACGCCGGAGCCTCACCAACAGATGCTTCAATCCCGGAACCCACCACAACCTTGCTGCTGACCACCGCAGTATTCAGCTTGCTCAACCACCGACGCACGACTTAGAGCTATTCACATTATTAATGATCGTCATTCCCGCGCACGCGGGAAGCCACGCGCCCAATAAATCCAAAGACAAGGGTCCCCGCCTGCGCGGGGATGACATCAATCGGAGGTGGTCATAGATAACGTTGCGTATATCCGAAGGGTGCCACACTTTGACTCCGCAGGAGCAAAGTGTGCGCTGACCAACACGCTTTGCCGCTGCGCGGTCAAAACGTGGCACCCGATAGGCCGTAAGACATACTACTCATCCAACTCCGGCTCGGTCTCTTCCCAGCGGATATTCGCCGCGCCCAACACCGTACCCGTCGCATACGCAAGGTCGATCTGCGCGATCTGGTAGTCGGCCAGGCTCTGCACCTCCGCGGATTGTGCATTGGAAAAGCGCGCTTGTGCATCCAGCACATCCGTTGAAGTGTTCAGGCCCAGGTCAAACTGGCGCAGCTCCGCCTCGAGCGTGCGGCCTGCAAGGATCGCGCGTTGTCTTGCAGCCAGGATGCGCAGCCAGTTGGCTTCCAGTTGATCCGCCGCATTGAGCACTTCCTGCTCGATCGCAGCGCGGCGCTGCTCGCGTGTCGCTAAACGTTGCAGGCGGGTCAGCAGTGCACGGCGTAGCGCGCTCTCCGCAGCTTCATTGCCTAACGGGATCTCCACACGTAAACCGACACGGTGATCTTCAAAATCGTATTCGTTCGCTAAATCAAACGCATCCTTGTAATTTTCACCCAGACCGTTGGAGATGTAGCTGTAGTCCAGCGCCGCCAACGGCAGCTTCTGGTTCCGTCGGTAATCCACCGCGCTGGCGTCGGCGGCGAGCTGTAGCTCCAGCTCCAGCAGTTCCATCCGTTCGGCCATCGACGCTTCAACCAACTGCTTCGGGTCAACAATAAAATGCACCGGGTCCGGTTCGGTCGCGGGCACCATCACCGTTTGGCTGTTCATCGGCAGGCCCGGCTTGTTCAACATCCTTTTAATCGTCCGCTCCCAGTCGCGCAGCGAATTCTCCGCGATGATGATCGATTCAAGCCCTTCCGCTACGCCGGCCTCTGCCCGCGTGACCTCGATCTGCGCATCAGCGCCCTGTTCGACGCGCCGCTTCGCTCGTTCAAGCTGCGCAAGAGCCAGCTCGTGCTGCTGCTTGCGTACTTCAAGCTCCTTGCGCGCCGCGTATAGCCGCCAGTACATCCGGTCCGCAACCGCAACCACGCGGATGACCTCCAGCTTTGTCTGCGCTTCGACCTGTTGTGACTGGTAGTGCGCGACACGGATGCCGTGGCTGTTCGTGCGATGCCCCGCGTTTCGCAGCAGGTTGTGGCTAAGCGAAACCACCATGTCGGCCCGGTACGAAGGATTCAGTGTGGAAAAGACGTTGTCAGTCTCTGTCCGGTTGGTAGGCACATTAAATGTCAACGTGCCGCCGGTCCGTAGCGGAACATTCACGCCGAAGTCAGTACTCGTCGATTCCACGCTCGAACCGCTGAGCTGTGTGTCCGTCGGCGTGTCCGTTTTCGAATGGCTCATGTTGGCATAAAACAACGACTCGAACCGCGCCTGCTCTTGCGTGATGCTCTGGCGGGCGATCGCCGGGCTCAGTAGCTGCACCCTTAACTCAAGGTTGTTTTCCATCACCAGCGCCCGGCAATCGTCGATCGTTAACTGCATCTCCGCAGGCGGATTGCCGTAGCGATCTTCATAATTCGCGCTCTGGTCCTCGGACGGCTCGAACTGCATCGGCTCGATCGTGCGGAACCGCTCCGGCGGGATGTTGACCGCCAGCCCCGGGTCGTCATCAAACGGCCCCTTGCAGCCCGCGGTGCACACAAGCGCCGAAGTTACGGCAAGCATCGTAAATTGTCCCAGGTAACGCTTTCTATTCATGTCGCAATGCCTCGATGGGGTCCAACCTCGCCGCCTTCACCGCGGGGAACATGCCGAAGAACACGCCGACTAACGCCGAGAATCCGATCGATATGACCATCGCCCAGATCGGGATGTACGCACGCTCCAGGTTCGCCGCCGGGATCATCCCCATGATCACAGTCAAGATCTGTCCGCCCGCCAGCCCGAGCAAACCACCGACCGAACACAGCGTGATCGCTTCGATCAAGAACTGTAAAAGGATCGCCGTCGGCGTCGCACCGACAGCTTTGCGCAGACCGATCTCGCGCGTCCTTTCAGAAACAGACACCAGCATGATGTTCATGATCCCCACCCCGCCGACCAGCAGCGAGATGCTTACGATCCCGCCCGCCACCATCGTGATCCCGCTGGCGACCTTGCTGAAGATCTGCACGAACGCTTCCACCGCTTCGATCCGGAACGTGTCTTCATCATCCGGCCTAAGCTCGCGTGATCGCCTCAGGAAAAACCGGATCTCCGCTCGCGCATCATCCGACATCTCCGGCTTCACCGCGTCCAGCAACACCACCATCCATCCCTGGTACCGCTTCCAGCACGTGGTAAACGGGATATATATCTCATGGTCAGGCCCCCCCCCGCCGATCATCGAAAACTCACGCGGCGGGTCCACCACACCCACGATCAGGAAACGCACATTATCAAGATAAATCGACTGGCCTACACAATCCCGATTCAGCCGTAATTCATCGCGCGTCTTCTCGCTGATCAGACAGACATTACGCGCCCCCTCTTCATCCACAAGATTGAAAGGCCGGCCCATCATGACAAACCGATTCTCCATCTCATGCCACGCCGGCTCGATCCCCGACACCCGCGCCGATTCGATCGAACGTTCACCGAAAGTCACTGCGGCGTTGTACCCCGTGATGCGCGTAAACGTCTCGACCGACGGGCAATGCTCCAATAGCCCGTCAAAATCACTGGGTACGAACTGGATGCTGCGCCACGATGCGTGCCGGAACCGCCCCGTCTGAGGACGCCATGCCTGCACAAATATCTTGTTGTTCCCGATCACCTCGAAGTCCGCGAGGATGTTGGCCTTCATCCCCGATAACGCCGCGATCACCGCCGTCACCGACGCCACACCGATGATGATCCCCATCGTCGTCAGCAACGACCGCACCTTGTTCGACCAGATCTGACCCAGCGCAAGCAGCACGCTCTGTGTAAAGAACGTCATCAATGCAAACGGGGCGCGGATCACACTCATGACTCGCCCCCTTCCACACCGGCATACTTGCGTTCACGCTCCGCCATGATCTTCTTATGCAGCTCGCGCGTCTGCTCATCTTCATCAGCAGGCAGATCCGAAACGATCAACCCGTCGCTCATCCGCACGATCCGGCTCGCATGCGACGCAACATCCGTCTCGTGCGTCACCATGATGATCGTCTGCCCCTCTTCATGCAGCCGCACGAACAGATCCAGGATCTCGCCGCTCGTCTTGCTGTCCAGGTTCCCCGTCGGCTCATCCGCCAGCACGATACTTGGGTTATTAATCAGCGCCCGCGCGATCGCCACACGCTGCTTCTGCCCGCCGGATAATTGGTTCGGCCTGTGTGTCGCGCGATCCTCCAGCCCCACGCGCTTCAGCACATCCATCGACCTCGCCTTGCGCTCGCGCCAACGCGTCTGCGAATACGTCAAAGGCATCGCCACGTTCCACAACGCGCTGAGCCTTGGCATCAGTTCAAACGACTGAAACACAAACCCGATCCGCTCGTTCCGAGTCTTGGCAAGCTCCGAGGCGCTCATCCGGTCCGTCCGCTTGCCCGCCAGCTTGTACCCGCCGGATGTCGGCCGATCCAGACACCCAAGCACGTTCATCAGCGTGCTCTTGCCTGAGCCGGATGCCCCCATGATCGCGACGAACTCGTTCTTACCCACATCAAGATCAACCCCGGCCAAAGCGTGAACGCGCTCCACGCCGACCTTGTACACCTTGGTCAGTTTGTGTAATTGGATCAGCATCAGTTTCAGGACCCCGCGCCCACAGGCTCTTCTGCTTCGACAGGCTCAGCATCATTGCTCACATCGTCATCCGCAGGCTCGTCGGCTTCTTCCGCATCATCCGCCTTCGCTTTATCCTCGTCCTCAGAAGCCTCATCTTCCTTCTTCTGTTCCTCGCGCTCATCCTTCAAAGTCTGATCGTGCTTCATCGATTCCAATGCCTTGTATGGCCCGACCACGACCTGCTCACCTTCATCGAGCCCGCCCAGAATGATCGTGTGCGTCACATCTGAAGGCCCGATCTTCACCGGCGTGATCACCGCCTTGCCATCCACAAAACGGTACACCACCGTCACGATCGTCTTGTTCTGATCGACATACTCGTTGTTGTCCCGGATATCAAACGGCAACTCCTCGATCGGCCTGCCCAACACCGCCTGGCTCGGTACGATCATGATCGTGTCATGACGCGCCACCTCGATCTCCGCATCCGCGGTCAGGCCCGTATAGATCTGGTCCCCTTCGGTATCCAGCAATATCTCGGTATCAAAGTAGTTCGTCCCCCCGCGCGTTGCCGATAGCGCGACCGACAATACCTTGCCGTCAAACACACGATCCGGATACGCCAGCATCCGCACCTTCGCCGGCTGCCCCTCCAGCACTCGCCCGACATCCGCCTCGTCAAGCTCCGCAACAACCAGCATCTTCGATAAATCCGCCACCTCAAGCAGCACCGTCCCCGGATTATTCATCGTCCCCGTCACCGCCAACTCGCCCGGCTCAACGTTCACCTTCGTCACCACCCCATCGATCGGCGAAACGATCGTCGTGTAACTCAGGTTATCTTCCGCCTGCTCGATATCCGCATCTGCCGCGATCAGGTTGTATTCCGACACCTTGATCGCCCGCTTCGCTGCATCAATGTTCGCTGCCGAAGATTCGTACTGGGCTTTTAGTCCGTCATAATGTTCCTGTGCCTGCTCGTATGCAGTCTGACTCACATCACCCGCCGACACCATCTCGCGGTGCCGATCCAGATTCCGCTGTGCCTCGTCGAGCGTCGCCAGCGTCCCCCGCAGCGCCGCTTCCTGCGCCTCGATCCGCTTCTTGTCCACCTCGATCTGCGCTTCCTGCCCGTCGCGCCGGGCCTTGGCGGATCGCAGCCTGGCCTCGAGGTCCTCCGAATCCAGCCGGATCAACACACTTGCCGGGATCGGCGGGTTCGCGTTCGGATCACCCTTCGTGACCTGCTCACCTTCATCATGCGGGATCTCTTTGATGCGGGCCGACACGCGCGCACTGATCGCCACGTTCGTCGCAGGCTTCACCTGCCCCGGCGCCACCACCGTCTCGATCAGTTGCCCCTGATGCACCTTCTCAAGACGCACTTTCGTGCCAAAGCCGCCGCCCTCACCGTCGCCGGCCGCACCGCCACCGACCATCGCGACGATGCCGACAACCCCCACGATAAGCACGACGACGCCTATGACTACGCCGATTATGATCTTCACGCTTCATTTCCTTCCGGCAAATCTTCTTGATCCCAACCCGCTAAGGTCTCATCCTCCGGCTCAGGCGTAAACGCATCCACCACATGCGGCCGGGTCAACATGTAAATCAGCAGCAGATGATAACCAATCAGCATGAGGATGAAGACACCCCCAACCACCGCCCCCACTATCATGCCGGTGCGCTGCATATCATCCGTCGCGTCATTCAGCATCGGAATCGTAAACAACACGTGCTGCACGGTGGTCGTCACCACCTTGGACACGATCGAGTAGACCGCCCAGACAATCGTGCCCTTCCTCGCCCACGGCTGCAAGGTAAACATCCCTATCGATGCGGAAATGATCAGGATCGTTGCCAGCAGATGAAATCCGGATGTTACGTAACTGTATATCTGAAACCCCGTGCTGGTCTCCATCATCTCCATCGTAGGATTAGGCCCGGCCTGCTCTGGCAGCTTGATCAACCCGAGCATGAAAATCAGGCCGGCAATCCAAAGCAACAGGCCCATTCCAGCCATGACAAGATTTATGATCGCGAACACGGTGACGGATGTGGGTCTTTCTTTCATGATCGGTGCCTCTAAGTGGTTAGACCTCAACAACAAAGACGGAGCACATGACCGGATATGACAAACCGATCCGGATAAATGACTATTTTAGTGTTAAACCTGTTTCAAAGCTGGGGAATCCCCCTCCCAACGTCCCGCTCCCGCTTCAATCCGGAAATGTAACCACCCCATACATCCCCTTAGCCCCGGGTTTGCCCGGGGTAATCACCCATATGCCATTGCCGTATACATAGCACACATGTTGCCAACACAAAGCCCGCGATGCCATCGCGGGTCGTCCTCATATAGCCCGACCATCCCGGTCGGGTATGGACATTACAGATAGAAGTTCATCTTACAACTCGCTGGTTGCATCAGACTAAAATTATGGTCTATCTTATCGCTTAGTCTGAATACATGCACGATCGAAATGAACAAACAATGCCTGTCAGTGATCCAAATGTCATCGATGCAATCGGCACCAATATAAACAGGGGTTGTGTTTGTATGCGGATGTATGAGGAGCGAGATTGGTATGACTGCTCAGAAATGATCGCTGATTTACACAATAAAATCAATCAATACCTGGCATTTATATTCAGCGACCAGATATCCGAATATAAGGAGTACATTGGGAAACCGATCGTATTTATGCTTTATTGCCAGTATATACCTCCCCGCGAGATATACCCGACACTTCAAGACTGGAAGTTCAGTTACGAATGCATAACATCGACTTTGAAGTCTATATCGGACCTGATGAAGAGCAACCTCTTAACTGGCATGTTGAGTAGCTTGCTTCAAGACAAATATTGTAACCACCCCAGTATATGCCTATATAGCCCGACCATCCTGGTCGGGTCTGCTTTCGTTTGTCTCAAGATGATTCGCTTCCCACACGGCAAAATGACGAATATCGAATCTACGAATGACGAATGAATTTTCAAATGTCAAATGTTCAAAACCAACGATCCGCCATTCGTCATTACATCATTCGACATTAATTCGTCATTCGAACTTCGTGATTCGTGCTTCCCCCCCCCTACTCATCCTCCTCATCATGCAGCATACGCACCGAGGGGCTGTCCATGTCATCGTACTGGCCGTTGCGCGTCGCCCAGATGAACGCGGCGACGAAACCGATGGCGAGCACGATCGCAACAGGTAGAACTACGTAGACAACGTTCATGCTTGTGCCTCCTTCCTCGCAAATGCGCGGGTGCTCACCGCCAGCGATAGGACCGTCAGCGAGCTGATCGGCATCAGCACCGCCGCGATCAGCGGGTTAATAATCCCCGTCGCGGCCAGGCTCACGCCGATAGCATTGTACGCCAGCGACACGCCCAGGCCACGGCGGATACTGCGTTTCACCCGCGCCGCCGCAAACGTCAGACCTACGATCTGGCTCAATCCGGGCTTGGCAAGATAGATATCCGCCGCCGCCAGGCTCGCTTCCGCGCCGCCGTGCACCGCAATCCCAACCGTCGCGCTCGCCAGCGCCGCCGCGTCATTCACGCCGTCACCGACCATCACAACCGGCTCCTTTTCGCTGTAGCGTCTGACAAGTTCGACCTTCTGCTCGGGCATCACGTTGCCGTGGATCATGTCCGGCTCGATACCAAGCGTCTCGCCGACGTGCTTAACGACATCCACATGATCGCCCGACACCATCCCGACCTTCCAGCCAAGATCACGCAGCGACGCAACCGCAACGTTGGCGTCCGGCCGAATCGCATCGCCCAACCCCGCCACCGCTTTGATCTCACCATCCACCGCAATCAACACCGGCGTCAGACTCGCTTCGGTGTACGCATGAATATGCTCCGAAAACGGGGTCTGACCCTGTTTCTGGTTCTGCTCTTGGTTGTTTCTTGCCCCAAAATAAATGGTATCCGACACCTTTTTGTTATCCGACACCCTATTGCCATAAGCAGCCGTCTCACCCCCCATCTTTTTCGCCGATTCACACGAATCCCCATTCCCAGGCTCTGACAGCCGATTCTGCGCCGAATTTTGTCCCAAATTTAATGGTATCCGACACCTTTTTCTTAAGAAATCGGCCGACCCGATCGCCAGCGTATGCCCTCCCACCAGGCCGGTAATCCCGCCTTCGTAGGTCTGGTTGACATCCGTCGCAATCAAGTCCTGGTTCGGTCCTGGAAACGGTGGAAACGGGGTCTGACCCTGTTTTCTCAAATTTAATGGTGTCTGACACCTTTTTTCGATCTGACACCTTTTTTCGATGCCTTCGACCAGCGCCTTGGCGATCCGGTGCGAAGAATGCGCTTCGACCGCCGCGACCATCGGCTGAATCGTTTCGTCGCCATGCCATTCAACTAACGTTGTTTTGCCCAGCGTTACCGTGCCCGTCTTATCCAGCAGGATCGTCCCGGCTTCTGCCATGCGTTCAAGCGCTGCGCCGCCTTTGATCAATACGCCCCGCCCCGCAGCCCGGCCGATCGTCACCGCAAGCGTCAACGGCGTCGCTAATCCCAACGCACACGGGCACGCCACGATCAGCAGCGCCACCGCGTGGTCCGCCGCATGCACCGGGTCGCGCATCAGCCAGTAGCCGAACGTCACAAACGCCAGCGTCACCACCACTGCGACAAACCATCCGGCGATCTTGTCCGCTGTCTGCACCGCAGGCGCTTTACTCTGCGCGCTTTGTTCGATCAGACTCATCAGCGCGCCGACGCGCGTGCGTTCGCCTGTTGCTTCGACGCGGATGCGCAGCGTCGATGTCAGGTTCACGCTGCCCGCATGCACGGATGCATCCTGATTCACCTTCACCGGCCGGGATTCACCGGTCAGTAGCGATTCATCGACTTCGCTTACCCCTTCAACGATTCTTCCATCGACCGGCACGGATTCGCCGGCGTGCAGTTCCACCACATCATCGGCGCGTAATGCTTCGATCGGCACCTCGGTCAACTTGCCATCTTCTTCAACACGCCTTGCCGCAACGGGCGTTAACCGAAACAGTTGTTCGACCGCATCCGCAGCACGTCGTTGTTGCCTGCGTTGAATCGCGCGGCCGACTAATAGCAGAAATACCAGCACCGCCAGCGTATCGAAGTACACCTCGCCGCGACCGGTGATCGTATTAACCGTACCCGCTGCGCCGCCTGCGAGTAAACCCATCGCGATCGGCAGGTCCATGTGTGCGGTGCGCGTGCGTATCGCAGACCACGCGCCCCGGAAGAAAACCGCACCGGGCCATACTAATGCAACAAGCGCTAAACCCATCCCGACCCAACGGAATAGTGTTGCATACTGATCTTCGATCCCCGTGAAGTAGCCTTGATAAAGGCAGATCGCCAGGATCATCGCGTTGCCCATCGCTGACCCTGCCACGGCGATGCGTATCAGCTCACGCCGATTCTCGCGCGTAACCACCGCATCCGCCTGCACATCGCGCGCCGGATGCGGCGGATAACCCAGTGAATCAAGCGCCGCAGCGATCTTCGATAACTCGACCTGCTTCGGGTCCCACGTCAATCGCACAAGCGACTTACCCATGTTCAGCCGCGACTCGATCACGCCCGGCACAACCGTCGGCAACTTCTCAACCAACCACAAACACGCAGCGCAGTGCACACCTTCAAGATAGAAACTCGTTGTCCTTGATCCATCCGCGCGATCTTCGCAGCAGCGCTCGATAAATTCCGGATGATCGAACGCCTGGTAACCCGCGCCGGTTGTCTTGGCAGGTTGCTGTTCGACTTCCTGCTTCTGTCGCAGCTTGTAGTAAGAACTTAATCCGAGCTTGTTGATGACCGCGTAGACCGCTTCACACCCGCCGCAACAGAATTGCAATCCATCCTCGGCCTCGGGATCGATCCGACCCTTGGGAACCGGCAGCCCGCAGTGTGCGCACGGGGTATAAACACGACAGGACTGTGCGCCCGTTGAGTGGTGGATATCTTGCGCGTCGTTTGACACAACGGCACTATCCGGCGCAGCGTCAAGCGGCGGTTGCGAAGCTTCCCGGGGATCAGTCTTGTTTGGATTCGTCATCGGTGACACAACAGGGTGGCAATTCACTGATCATCCGCTGATTTAATTCGGCGGCTTCTTCAGGCGTCAGCGATTCATAATCCACCTGGTCGGTCTGGGCGTAGACCGCGTTGGATAGATCCAGCCGATAGAAGACGGTGTAAATCCCGACCAGCACAATCAATATGGCGGTCGCCGCCGGCAGATGCCTGCCTAACACACCGGCCAGACTCTGAACCCCGACACCAACCGCGACCAGGTACGGCAACGTACCCAACCAGAAGATCGCCATGGTCAACGCACCATACACCGGGCTGCCCGTGCCCGCCGCCACAAACGCATAAGCATAGAGCCAGCCACAGGGTAGAAGCGTCGTCAGCAAGCCGATCGATAGCGCCCGGGGCAGCGGTCGCATCGCCATGGCCAGGCCTTGTCCTAGCGCAACAATCTTTACCAAGAACTTCGGCAGCGGCGTTTTGGGAAGCCGAACGCCTTTAACTTTAAGTAAGGCAACGACTCCGAACACGATCATCACGACGCCCGCCATGATCGCGGCGGCTTGCTGGATGCCGACGTACTTCCCGCCGAGGTCCAGGACGTGGCCGAGTGTGCCGGCGATCGCGCCGAGGATGCTGTAGGTGACCAGGCGTCCGCCGTTGTAGGCAGCGGATAACAGGAACTTGTTGCGCCAACCGGGCTTATCATCCGTGCCGACCGCGAAGGCGACGAACGCGCCGCACATGCCTACACAATGCAGGCTGCCTACGAGGCTGGCGATCAGGATGGCGAAGATGGAAAGGGTCATGGCGTGCCGTACTTGGTCGGGCCGACCTGTTGATCGATGCGCGTGATGAAGGTGTCTTCATCTTTGTGCGCTTCTATCTCGAACGCCCACATGCCGTTACGCCGCATGTCGATCATCACGATGTACTCACCGGGTGCGCGTTCTTCGACATCCGCTTCCTTGATGTCCGCAGCCCGTGCATGATGATACGCTTTGAGATGCACTTTGGCATCGGTCAACGGATTTGCATCTGCATCTTTGAGACTGATTCGCACAGTCCGCTGGTTCAACAGGTCCGGCTGCGGGGAGGCTTCGACCGCAACAGTCCAGCCAAGTGCTTCACTGGCACGGACTTGCGCTTGATGCTCATCCCAGGCGACCGCCTTGGCGTGGTAGTCACTGACAACCGCTTCGGACGGGTTGTTCGTCGCGATCATGATGACGATCAGCATGGCAAGCGTATGAACCGCCAGCAGACCGACGATAATCGCTGGCCAGATCCAGTACTTAGGCGGTTTGCCGGGCTGTTGCGGCTTCGGATCTGTCGCGCCTTGCTCACTCACGGCTGCATCTCCGCTTCTTCTTCCGTCTCAACCGAAACCGTTGCCGGCGCTGAACCTACAGGGCCCAACAAACGGCAGTGGATCATCTCATCGTAGTCGTTGCCATCCGTAACATGCAGGTTCACATCGATCGCGCCGGTGGTGAACACGGAACGTGGTACGACAACCAGTACGCCTTCGGTAACCGATTCGCCTGACTCAACTTGCACCGGGTTCTCCGCAAGGTCGATACGCGTAATGCGTTCGTCGGCCGGCGCAATGGTGTAGCTTGCAGTATCAGCAGTACGGTTTGTGATCTTTAAGCGCATCGAGTTTGCGATCTGACCATCTTCCAGCACGGTGTATGGATTGCCGAAGTTGCGCAGCATCAATACATCTGCTGTTCCTTTGTTGAAGAACAACACACTGAACAAAGTGATAACGATCAGCATGATCGCGGGATAGAAGATGACGCGCGGGCGGATGAAGCGTTGCTTCTGCCCTTCCATGGTTGCTTGCGTGCTGTAGCGGATGAGGCCGGGGTCGCGTCCGAGCTTTGCCATGACGGGAGCACATGCGTCGATGCACTGGGCGCAGCCGATGCATTCGAGTTGCAGGCCGTCGCGGATGTCGATGCCGGTCGGGCAGGTGTCGACGCATAGATGGCAATCAACACAGTCACCCTTGTCGTCTGCTTCATCTTTACGTGCTTTGCCGCGTGGTTCGCCGCGGTTCTTGTCGTAGGTGACGATGAGCGATTGTCTGTCGAGCATGACGGACTGGAATCGGCCGTAGGGACAAGCGATGATGCAGGTCTGCTCGCGGAAGTAGCCGAAGTCGAACATCATCAGCGCGGTGACGGCCGCCATGACGAGGAACGCGACGGGATGATTGAAAGGCGAACCGGTCATCCATCTGATCAGGTTGTCTACGCCGACGAAGTAAGCGATGAACGTATGCGCGAGGAAGGTGGAGACGAGGAAGTAGACGACGAACTTGGCGATCTTGCGCCAGCCTTCGACCTGTCCGCGTGGTTTGCCGCCCTTGCCTTTCGTGCCTTCAAAGAAACGTTCGATCGGGCGGTAGACGAATTCCATGTAGACGGTCTGCGGGCAGGCCCAACCGCACCATACACGGCCGAACAGCGCCGTCATCAGGAAGATGCCGACAATCACTGCAACGATGAACAACGCGAGCAGGATCGTGTCGGTCGGCAGGAAGGTGTAGCCGAAGATCGTGAACTCACGGTTGAGTACATCCAGCAGGATCAGCGGCTTACCGTTGAGCTTGATGTACGGGATGAGCGTGAAGATCAGGATCAGCGCGTAGGCAACGATGCGGCGCTTAAGCAGGAAGTTACCTTGGGATAACTTCGGATAAAGCCATCTTCTGGAACCGTCTTTCTCCAGCGTCGAGAGGACGCGTTCTTCGGGCTCGATCAGGTTACTCACCGTTGCGTTCCGTGTTCGTGGTTTCGGGCCCGATTCTAGGCCGGGTTATTCGGCGTTTTCCACCGGCTGCGCGGGCGGAGCGGGCCACGGGGCGATTTGCACTTCACCATCCAGTGTCACCCCCGTCAGGTTCTGGCCGCGCAGTGATGCCACATACACTGACACGGCAACGATTTCGGTGGAGGGTAACCTGTTCCCCCACGCAGGCATGGCGCCGTTGTTCGCACCGTTAACCAAGACCTCGCCGATATCGCCGATGGTTTTCACGTTCTTGTATTTGTCATCGGTCAGATTCGGCCCGACTAAACCCTGGGCTTCCTTGCCATGGCAAGAAACGCAATTCGTCTGGAAGATACCCGCGCCGACCGCTAGAAGGTCCTGGTTTTTCTGGTTAGCGATGATCGTTTCTTCATTCACCGGCAGGTCCCCGAGCAGCGCGAGCATGCGTTTGCTGACCTCGCTCTTCTGGTTCTCGTAGGCCTGTTCGACACTGGTCCCCGCGGTACCGACCTGATACGCGACGAAGTAGAAGATAGAGAAGATGATCGAGCCGATGAACAGCCAGTTCCACCAACCCGGCGTGGGGTTGTCGAACTCACGTATGCCGTCGTACTCGTGATCGGTCAACGGGTCTTCATAAACTTCGGGATTGGTTGGGGCATCACTCATTGATTATGGTCTCCCTGCCCGTTGCCGATCGATTCGGCGGTCCTTGGGGTGATGGGTGTGATGTTGTCGTCGTCTTCAAGCGGCAGGCGAGCGATCTTGTCGGTCTGGCTTCGCGGGCGCAGGAAGTTGATGACGAGCAGGACCACGAAGGCGAGGAAGAACAGCACCAGCGCGATCTGCGTGAACAGGCCGTAGTTTCCGCTTTGCAGGACATCCTTGATCATCCGTCGGCCCTCATCGCGGTGGGTTCACCGACGGGCTGGGACACATCCTGATCCTGATCTGCGGTTTCGGTTTCCGCTTCTTCGGTGGCGGGTTCATCCGGCGTCTTAAACAAATCGACACCGAGCCGCTCCAGGTAGGCGATCACGGCGACGACTTCCTTTATTTCCTGTTTACTGCCGTCATTGATAACGAGGCCTTCGATGGTCGTGTCGCCGCCCGCGCCTTCGCGGATCTTGCCCATGATGAGTTCGGCCTGCGCCATGGCGTGTTCAATCGCGTTCTGCTCATCCTCGATGGTGTAATCGGCGCCGATCATACGGTTGGCTTTGACGCGGAGCGGGATCGACTTGAGGTCGACCTTCTTCGTCTCGAGCCATGAGTATTCCGGCATGATGGACTGCTCTACCAGGTCGCGCGGATTGCGGAAGTGGATGACGTGCCAGTAAGGCGATTGCTTGCCACCTTCACGCGCCAGGTCCGGGCCGATACGGCGTGAGCCCCACTGGAACGGGTGGTCGTAGACGGATTCGCCGGGCTTGGAGTATTCACCGTAGCGTTTGGTCTCGTGGAACATCGGTCGGATCATCTGCGAGTGGCAGTTGTAGCAGCCCTCGGAGACGTAGATATCGCGGCCGGCCAGTTCCAGCGGCGTGTAAGGCGTGACGGTAGCGATCGTCGGCACGTTCGAGCGGATCAGGAACGTGGGGATGATTTCAAACAGCGAGGCGACGGAGACGGAGATGATGACCCAGATGGTGAAGGTGACCATGAGCCGTTCCCACCGGCGGTGCCAGCGCATCTGCATGAAGACGTCGATCTTGTGGCCGAGGTCGGTGACGCCCTTGAGCCGGGAATGCGGCGGCGGGCCGTCGTCGTAAGTCGCGCTGAGCGCCGGCGCCTGATGGACGGGCTCTTCGTACTTCTCGGGACGGGCCTTCCAGGTCATGATGAAGTTGTAGAAGCCGATCGCGCCGCCTGCGAAGTAGCAGAGGCCGCCGAGGATTCGCAGGTAGTACATCGGGACGATGCGTGTGACGGTCTCGACGAAGTCGGGGTAAAGCAGTTGGCCCTGGTCGGTCATGCCGCGCCACATGAGGCCTTGCGTGATGCCGGCGACGTAGATCGGGATGATGTAGAGGAGGATGCCGACGGTCGCGAGCCAGAAGTGGAGTTCGGCGAGTTGCTTGCTGAAGAGCTTGGTCTGGAAGAGGCGAGGCAGCAGGAAGTACATCATGCCGAAGGCCATGAACCCGTTCCAGCCCAGCGCGCCGGAGTGGACGTGTGCGATGGTCCAGTCGGTGTAGTGGCTCAGTGCATTAACGCTCTTGATGGAGAGCATGGGCCCTTCGAAGGTGCTCATGCCGTAGAACGTGACGGCGACGACGAAGAACTTGAGGATCGGATCGGTGGCGACCTTGTGCCAAGCGCCGCGGAGGGTAAGCAGGCCGTTGATCATGCCGCCCCAGCTTGGCATCCATAGCATGAGGCTGAAGATCATGCCGAGTGTGGAGGCCCATTCGGGTAATGCGGTGTAGTGCAGGTGGTGCGGGCCGGCCCAGATGTAGATGAAGACCAGCGACCAGAAGTGCAGGATGGAGAGCTTGTAGCTGAAGACGGGGCGGTCGGCGGCCTTGGGCATGAAGTAGTACATGAGGCCGAGGAACGGGGTGGTGAGGAAGAAAGCAACGGCGTTGTGGCCGTACCACCACTGCATGAACGCGTCCTGGACGCCTGCGTAAACGGGGTAGCTCTTGAGGTAGCCGAAGAACGTGCCGGGCTGGCCTGTAGCAACCAGCGGGAACCAGAGGTTATTGAATACGTGCAGGATCGTGACGGTGACGATCGTTGCGATGTAGAACCACAGCGCGACGTAAAGGTGTCGTTCACGGCGTTTGGCGAGCGTCCAGAAAAAGTTGCCGCCGAAGAAGACGAGCCAGACGACGGCGATGGCGATGTCGATGGGCCATTCGAGTTCGGCGTATTCCTTGCTCTGTGTGATGCCAAGGGGCAACGTGAGCGCGGCGGAGACGATGATGAGTTGCCAGCCCCAGAAGTGAAGCCAACTGAGCAGGTCGCTGGCCATCCGCGTCTTACAGAGGCGCTGTGTGGAGTAGTAGATGCCTGCGAAGATGGTGTTGCCGGCGAAGGCGAAGATGGCGGCGTTGGTGTGCAGCGGTCGCAGGCGTCCGAACGTGATGTACGGGATGCCCATGCTGGCTTCGGGGAAGGCCAACTCGATCGCGGCGATGATGCCGACGAGGAACGCGACCAGCGCCCAGACAATGGTCGCGAGGAGGAATGCCCTCACGATCTTGTCGTCATAGGTAAATTTTTCGAGCTTTCCCGGTGAATCCGGGGTTGCATCCAATGTCTGTGAGGCTGTCACCGGCGCATCTCTCCTGAACTTGGTCCATCCGCCCTGAGCATGTCCGCCCGACCTGAGACATAAGTCGGCAATAAAGCAATAGGGAGTCTATCTTTTTATCAGACCACTGTCACCTAAGACAGCCGCCCCGCGTGGGTGCGCGGGGCGGCTGGTAAGTTATTAACAACAAACCGTTCCCGCCCGGGATGTTTGTTTTTGAATCATCAGAACGGCCAAACGAGGGAGAAGGTCCAGCGGTAGCCGTAGAGGTCGTCGTTGTCGGTCAGCGGGGTCTCGTAAGCGACGCGGATGGACATCAGATCGCTGGGCCGCAATTCGGTGCCGAGACCGATGGTGATGACGTCTTCATCTTCGGAGCCGCCGAGGTTAACCACGTCGAGGCCGGAGAACGGGACGACAACGCCGCCGTCATCGAGGACATGGAAGCCGTTGAGTTCGACGACGGGGCTGAAGAACTCGCTGACGTAGTAGTCGAGGTGGACGTTCCAGATGATCTGGTCGCAGTTACCGAGCCGTTGGTTGGGCTGATCGGTGACGATGTAGTTGAGTGTGCCGCCGAGGTGCAATTCTTCAAAGCCCTTGTTGGCGGAGACCCAGAAGCGCCATTCGTCGTCGTCCTGGAGGACATCGGAGCCGCCGGTGGGTATTTCGTAGCCGATACCGGCAGCCATATGGAACTGGTTTTCCCAGTCCTGAATGAAGTTCCACTTGATGCCGGCGGCGATGTCGTTCCAGCCGTCGTCCTTGATGAGGCCCGAGTCCCAGTCGATGTAGCCGTCTTTGTAGGCGACGAACTGGAGTTGATCGGTGAGGGCGAGACGGACCTGTGCGGCGTAGACCTTGGCGTTACCGCCATTGATGACGCTGGACTTGGGGAAGTCGTGATAGACGTACCAGAGACGGACGTCAGAGGTAACGAAGGAATCCTCGTGATAGTACGGGGTTGTCAGCGGGTGTACGTGCTTCTGCGAATCGGAAACATTCGCTGCATCGGGATTCGGATCACCGAAGAGCACGAAGTTTGCGTGCTGAGCGGAAGCGGGCGATTGGGAAAGAACGGGGACTGCTACGCAGGCAGCCGCGAGCAATCCTAAACGTGTGGCGTTGAACATTGGGATTCCTTTCAAGTGTTCGTGATAGTTGATTAGCGGATGTCTGATTTCTCACGCATCGATCATGGAGTTGGTCCGCCCTACCCCTGCAATCGGATGGTGTACACGCGGGTAATATAGGATGATTGCGGGTTTAATCAACCCGTGAGTAGACAGAATTATCCTGTAAAACAGCACTCAACGGACAAGGATAGTTTTTATTCTAAACATGCTAGCCGTGAGTTACCTGCCGGTCGGACGCCATGGGATGGGTTTATTGACCAGGTCCGGATCGTCGAGATAGCTGCTGTATTCCGGGTCTTGGAGGATATTGTGCAGCGCTTCCATGTCACGCTGAAGTTCACTCTGCAGGGCGGGGTAGTAGTGTTCGGTGTAGAAGAAGTACTGAGCGACGTCCTCGTCAATCAAAAAGACCTGATCGTCTTTAATTGTCGGTACCAGCAGCAGGCGTCCTTGTGTAAAGTTGCGAAGACGCAGGGATTGGTGCGTTGCGTTGAGCTGGACGGTCTGCTTGACGACAACGGCACGACGGAGGCGAGAGATGTCGCGGCCGTCCTTGAGCAGGATGGTGAAGCGGCGCTGGCCCTGGCTGTTGGGCTGGTTGAGCTCCCAGAGCAAGGCCCCCCACTCGTCGCGGTCGTGGCATTCCACAAGACTGACATCGGGTACGGGCTGCGTAGGCGCGTCGATTGCGCCATCGAAAGACTGCTCGGTGAACGTGATGGCGACAGCCTGATCTTTGAGGTTGCCGAAGAGCCAGTCATCGCCGATCGGAATCGCGGGCTTGGATACACCGAGCATCTTGGCGAGGGATTGCTCGAGGAACTTGACCTCGAAACCTGCGGGCACCTCCGGCGCATCTTTGAAGTAGATCAATCGGCTGGGGTTGGTTTTCTGGTCGATGCCGCGGCGTTTGATGACCTCGTAGATCTGGCGGTAGACGAGGATGCGCTCGCCTGGGATGCGGTTATCCGCGAACTGGGAGAAGGGATACTTGTAAGCCCAGTCGGGCCGACGGTTGAGTATCTGATTCGCCATCCACAGCATCTTGTGGACCTGAAGGTTCTCGAAGAGGAAGCGCAGGTCGAAGACGTCTTCGGCGCGGATGCGGTAGGCATCGCGGAACAGCTCGTTGTCGAAGCTGTCGAAGGCGTCCTCGTCTTCGGGGGTATTGCGGCCGACGATCTGATTCTTCGGCAGGACATAGGGCGTGATGACGATGATGACTTCGCGTTTGAGTTTGTCGTTGGTGGAACTCTTAAAGAGGTTGCCGACGATCGGGATATCACCGAGCAACGGGACTTTCTCTTCGGTATTGATCATATCCTTGCTGACCAGACCGCCGATGATGAAAGGCGTGTTGTTGGAGATGCGTGTGTGCGTCTGAACGCGGCGTGAAGCGATGCGCGGCGCGCTGGCAAGCTCGTCACCGTTGTTATCAAGCAGGACCAGGTCTTCGCCGGGGACTTGCGAAGAGACGATGGCGTCGATCTGCATGCTGACATCTTCGCCGTCGGCACTGACGCGCGGCCTGACGTTGAGGATGATGCCGACGGGGATGTATTCGAAGCTGAAGCTGACCTTGTCGCCGCCGCTGGTGCCTGTGACGCTGGTGGCGATGGGGATTTCCTCGCCGACGCGGATCGAAGCCTGTCGGTTGTCGAGCGTGAGTACGCTGGGGCGAGAGAGGATTTCGGCCTGGCCTGACGTGACCATGGCCTGGATTTGTGCTTTCCAGTGATTGTTCAGGCCAACAAAAGTAGCGTCGAGGGCTGGGTTGCCGGTGAAGCTAGGTAAACGGCCCAACTGGACGGAATCGACTTTGCGTAATGATGAATCGGAACCGAAGGGCGTTTCGAGTTCCCACTCAACCCCGAGTTGTCTGAGGCCGGACTCGGAGATCTCCAGGACCATGGCCTCGATGACGATCTGGCCGGAGGCGACGTCGATCGTGCGACGGACGAGGTCGTGTACACGCGCGAATTGTTCGGGATGGCTTGGGTTATAAAAGACCATGAGGTTCATCATGGGCGCGGCGCTGGTCATGTCGTTGAGGCTCTGCGCGACGGTAAGCGTCTTGGACTTCATTTCCGTGGAACCGCCGACGAGTCCGACGCCGTCGGGGCCGGGCATGAGCATGACGGCGGGCAGGTTGTTGATATCCAGTTGCGCGGTGGGTTCGATGAGTTTTGCCTGACCGATGCCGTCACCGGTCTTCTTGTATTGGATGGTCTGGATGCCGAGGCCTTTAAGCACGCCGAGGCAACGGTCGGCCTCGATGTAGCTCAGCTCGATGCGGGCTGACTTCAGGTCAGCCAGGCTGATGTTTTTGGCTTGTTCTTCCTGAGCTTTGCCGGCTGCCTGGATCATGGGAACGACTTTGGCGATGTCCGTGTTTTCGATGACGCTGTTGCTGGTCATCATCTGGCCGAACAGCCAGACCTGGCCGGGTTGGCTGAGGTAGCTCTTGGAGCCGAGTTGTATGAGCCGGGTGTTGTCGCCCTCCTGTTTTGCAAGCGTGACAGGAGAGCTGAGATTATCGGGGGTTTGTTTGATGAGGGCGACCTGCTCGCCGGAGGCAGTTTCGTAACCCATCTCGGCGCGGATGCGAGACGCGACGACGTCGATGAGTTCGCGCAGCTCGTTACGGCTCGTGTTGGGCATCGAGATCATCTGGCCAACGGGCGGCTTTGGCGCGGGCGCGGCGGCGGGTTTGGGGGCAGGGGTTTCTGCGGGCTTTTCTGCGGCAGGCTGCGGTTTGGCTTCTTCTTTCTTGGGCTCTTCTTTTTTCGCTTCGGGTGCGGGCTCAGCTTGTTTGGTTTCAGCGGGCGCAGCAGCGGCGCCGCCCTCGGCGGCACAGATCGGTTGCGTACCACCTAACATGGTCAACGCGCTGAGCAGGCCGATCGCTAACAGGTTCAGCGAACTACTACCCGGACGCAGAGACCGGTGCTCCGGGCCGCGATTTTCGACACGTTCATCCTGTGGCAGGACAAGGGGCTTGGACGTCGTGAATGCTTCGGCGTCGAATCCTTCCGGTGGGCCGTCGTACACGACTCTTCCGCCTTCCAGATGTACAACCTTGTCAACGTGCTTGAGCAGTTCGGGGCGGTGGGTAACCATCAGCGTCGTCTTGCCTTTCATGAAGTCCAGGATCACGGGGATGATCGCGGCTTCCTGCGCGATATCGATCGAGGCGGTGGCCTCGTCGAGGATCAGCACCTTAGGATCTTTGAGGATAGCGCGTGCGAGGGTGATCATCTGCTTTTGCCCGCGTGACAGGCTCAGCCCCTCGTCGCCAACCATCGTGTCATAGCCTTGCGGCAGTTCTTCAACAAATTTGTGCAGGCCGATGCGTTTGAGCACGCTCTCGACTTCCTCGCGTGTCGCATCAGGCCGGGCGTAGCGCAGGTTTTCCAAGATGGAACTGCTGAAGAGGAACGCCTCCTGGAACGCCATGCCGACCGTCGTGCGGATGTGGTGCAACGGCATCTCGGCGGTGTTTTCGCCGTCCATCAGCAATTCACCCTGCGTGGGCACGTTCATGCGTGGGACCAGGCTCATCAGCGTGCTCTTACCCGCGCCGGACGGGCCGACCACCGCACAGACCTGCCCGGGTTCAACCTTGAAGTTGATATCCTCAAGCACATCCGCACCATCGCCAAACTTGAAGAACACGTTCTTGAATTCCAACCCGCCTTTGATCGCTTCGACGCGCTGTGCTTCTTCGAGAATCTCATCGGGCGTCAGGTCGAGCACTTCGTAGACGCGGTCGATGCTCGCGCTTGTCTTAGCCAGCTTGGCTGAACCGCTCATCATTTCGATGACGGTCGGGTAGAGCATGCGGACGTACCAGAAGAACGCGATAAATTCACCCGGCGCCAGCGCCCTGTTCGCCGGCACGCCGAATACCTGGTAAGCGCCGAAACCGATCAGTAAAGCAAAACCAAGCCCCACCAACAGGTCGGCCAACACCTTCTGCAACACGTGGAACTGCTGGCCTCGCTTCTCGCTCTTGCGCGACAGGTCGATCGCTTCTTCAAATGCGGCGTTCTCTCTTTCCTCGCCGACGAAGCCTTTGACGACTTCGATGCCTAGGAACTTTTCGATCAAGTTGCCGGTCGCATCCGCGAGGTGGCTCTGCGCGGCCCGGCTCGCCTTCTTGATAGGCCGACGCATGTAGTAGAACGCCGCCATGTGCAACGGCAGCAGGATCGTCGACGCCAAGGCGAGTTGCCAGTTCATCGCGTACGTCGTCGCCACGATCCCGAGAAACAGCAACAGCGCCTGGATCAGCGTCGGGAATTCGTTCTGGATGAACTGCTGGATGACGTAGCTGTCGTTCATGACCCGGCTGGAAAGCTGGCCGGGCTTGTGGTGCTGGTAGTATCGCAGGCTCATGTGCTGGAGCCGCTCGAACAGTTGCTTACGCAAACCGAAGCACAGGTTCTCACCGATGCTCACGGAGATGGTCTTGCCACCGAAGTACAGCAGGTTGCGCAGGAGGTAGAGCCCGAGCATGGTGGCAAGCACGGTGAACAGCAGCATCCAGTTGCCGGTCTCGAAGACCTCATCAAAGACAATGGCAATGAGTTGGGGTATGACGATGTTAACCACGGTCAGCCCGATGAGCATCAGTACCGCGAGGCCGAGCATGTACTTATGAGGTCCGAGCAATTCACCCAATCGCGTCAGGGCCGAGCCCCCCTGAACCTGCGGCTGCTCCTGTACTGATTGGTTGGACTGCTGAGTCATGGGGTACTCATCTTTGGGTGACTATCTTAGCAGGAACAGGCCGCTCAAACACCTGCAAGCACGTTATTTACGGCCGTCGCAAACGGTCAAGCAAAGCGTCGCAAATGCAAAATGCGCCGGATCGCAAACCACTGCCATACCTGCTGATAATCGTCTAAATGACTCAATATTATGCAATTATGAGTAATATCCCGGGCCCCCGGATCCCCGGACCAATCAAGAAGACGCCCCCGCGCCGAGCCTGGCACAGCCGTCTGCACTCCCTCCCTCTCCCCGGGAATCCTCGATACCCCCCGGGTATAGCCGAGGTAAGGGCGGGATACCTGTGAATGCATGAATGAAGCATGCGCGAATGCCAAATGAATGACCAAGCACGAATGACACAGTTGACCACGTCCTGTATCAACGCGAAGAACCTGTATTCGTCCGCCACGACTTGACTACGGTGGGTTGCGCTTCGCTTAACGCCACCCTACGAAAAGACGACCCTCGTTACTTACTAATCATCCAAAGCCGGATCGCCCTCGCGAACAATATTAACGTAGTACGTCGGCACACACCCGACATCAAGGCAATGCCACATCAGACGCGGTGAAGGGCCCAGGCAGAACCCGGCGATATTGTCATCAAAATCGATATCGTATTGAAAACCAAGGATAAAAGTATCAACACCCGGTGTCTGGGCCAACGCGCGTAGCTCTTCACGATGCGCCTTCAGGTACGCGATCGCGATCCCCCGCTGCTCCAGGAACGGGACCGCCACTCCGTCACTTAGCCTATACTCAACACCGCTTGTTTCAGGGAATATTCGATCCGCGGGTGAATCCCGCTTTTCTCCCCTGCGCCAAACACCGTCAGGCCTGAGGGTACACGAAGACAGATAGGCATCTACATCAAAAGATTTGCCGTGAGCAAATAGTCGAAAATCATTCATCTACCAAACGTCGTCATGCGACGCACTAAACGAGATAAATCAACCACAGGCCGCCCGAAACGATGGGCTCCAAGCCTCGCTAGCCATTCTCACGAAAAACCTCGGGTAGTCAAGACGATTAACATGATCTGCGCTCGGCGCGGAAGGGACCGGAAGGATCGCACGTCAACCGCCTTTGCCCTGCGGGTCAAAGACGGGCACCCGGCCGTAGGTATCCTTACCGATAACGTTCAACATTCCGAAGGGGTATGGTTGTGATTATTTAAATAGATTCCCATACTGCATGGCGATGTATTTGCGGATACTCTGTTGCAGTTCAGCAATCTTGTCTTTTCTATTCTCAATTTCGTCTTGACTCTTAGAAGTTATAGACTCAATCAATATAGGAAACAGATATCTCATGTGGGTGTAATCCTCCCCCAAATCTGACTCAAACAAAAGTAGAGGCTCCGGATTAGAATCCCTTTTTCAAGGAGCCTTTGATGAAGCGAAGTAAATTCAGCGAGACGCAGATCGTTTCGATCCTCAAGCAGCAGGAAGCCGGCGTGAAGGTGGCGGACATCTGCCGCGAGCACGGGATCAGCCAGGCGACGTTTTACAAGTGGCGTAGCAAGTACGGCGGGATGGACGCGTCGATGCTTCGGCGTGTAAAGGAGCTGGAGCAGGAGAACGCACGGCTGAAGAAGATGTATGCCGAGTCGCAGATGGATCAGCAGATCCTCAAGGAGGCGTTGGCAAAAAAATGGTGAGGCCCGGTGAACGGCGTGAGGTGGCTCGGTGGGCGACGGCCGAGCGAGACCTGTCCCAGCGCCGGGCCTGCGGATTGTGTTCGATCAGCTGCGGCTGCTACCGGTATGTATCCCGGCGCAATCCCGACGACGAGATCGTGGATGTGTTGATGCGCTTGGCCGAGTCACACCCGCGTTGGGGCTTCGGGTTGATGTTCGACTGGACACGGCTCCAGCAGCACACATGGAACCACAAGCGGGTGTACCGCGTGTACAAGGAGCTTGCATTGAACCTGCGGGTCAAGCCTAAACGTCGTTTTCCCTCGAGAAGTCCAGCACCTTTGGACGAAGCATCAAAGCCCAACGACTGCTGGTCGCTGGACTTCATGAGCGACAGCCTGACGGACGGGCGCTCGTACCGCACGCTGAACGTGTTGGACGACTTCAACCGTGAAGGCCTGGCGATCGAGGTGGATCATTCGCTGCCATCAGAACGTGTGACACGTGTGCTGGACCAGGTGGCCCAAGAGCGCGGCTACCCCCGGAAGTTGCGATCGGACAACGGGCCCGAGTTCGTGGCGCAGGTGTTGGCAACCTGGGCCGAACGGCACGAGGTCGAGCTGGCGCCGATCCAGCCGGGCAAGCCGACGCAGAATGCATACATCGAACGGTTCAATCGGACCTTCCGGGGGGAGGTGTTGGACGTGTATGCATTCAGCGACCTAGATGAAGTGCGTGACGAATCGACGCGTTGGCTGCACAGTTACAACCACGACCGGCCGCACCTGGCACTAGACCGCCAGACGCCGGCGGGTTACCTTGCCCGCTATGAACAAACCGTTCGAGATGCCGAGCCCTCCGGTCGGGGCTGCGCCCCTCCCTGCGGCCTCAGCATCTCATCTCCCCTAACCCCCACGGAGCATGAATCCCTCTACTTTTAGATGCGCTAAGGATGGGGAGGATTACATGGGGATCATTGCGATCCAGAAATAAGCTGATACGGTATCGTGCGTCCCGCAAAAGCGATAATAACTCATGGCAATTAGATTCAAACTGTTGGTAATCATTTAGATTTAATACATGCCCTTTAGAGGTTAATGCTTCAAACTTATTATTTATCAGCAAGGCATCGCTTAAAGCGTTAGAGAGAGACTTAGTGTACCCCTCATCCATATCATCAAACAGTTTATAAGCCCAATCGCATGTAGACTTGTTCTCTGCATCCTCATATAGACTTCGGAGTTTGAGTTGGTAAACATAATCGACGCCACAAAGATCTTTTGCGGCGCTATAGCATACATGAAATGTATTATTTACCTCATCTAAGTATTGCACAAGTCGTCTGGTTCGTAATTCTTGTTTCCAAGCGGACAATGCTCGGTATGCAGTAAATGCGACTATGAACGCAGACAATGCAGTTGAGATATTAAGCCAAGGCATACCGTGATAGAATGCGTTGATTAGTATTGACATTGCTTACCCCTTATATGATCCGACATGATATCAGACTGAAAAGGAATCGTGCGATTCATTATCTCGGAGCACCCGTGCCCAAGGGCGGTCAAAACCGCCCCTAGAAGCCCAGAAATGCGGCATATTGCTTATAGGCTTAACTATCTTATAATTAAGGTTTTGTGAATGCACGGGGTATATGGGATGCCAAACCGGATGTACATCCATGTTTGCAAAGCCCATGTCCAAAATGGTCATGGGGTTTTTGTAAATATCAGGTTATAGTCTTGGGTATGAAACGACAGTTCCTCTCTATCGTGGCCGCGCTCGCGGTTTGGACACTTATCTGCACCACCACTGCTGTCCAAAACAATTCATGAATGTCCTTCCGGGCGGCGATTGTAGCCGTTGAGGCGTGTTTTCGCGGCGTGTGGGGCCGGCGGCGGGTTGAGGTTGGTCGATCTGCTGTCCAAGTGTTTTCAAGCGAACAATGCCAACTGCGTCGGCGGCGGATCGGGCGGTTTGGTGTACGGTTCGTCCAGCCAACGCCACAGGTCCCGGTACACCAGCAGGTTCATCCGCAGCATGGCCGCGAGGTTGGACAGGCTCCAGCCGAAGCTTGATCGCAGCTTCAGCAGCTTGAGGATCAGCATCGCGATCAGTGCTGTCCAAAGCTGGACCCGCACCGCGTTGGCGCTGGTGCCCAGGAACGTCTTGACGTGCAGGTTCTGCTTCAACGCTTTGAAGAACAGCTCGATCTGCCAGCGTTCTTTGTAGATCGCCGCCAGCGTCGTCGCGCCGAACGTCAGGTGGTTGCTCAGCAGCTCGATCGTTCGGCGGTTCGCTTCGTCCCACACCACCACCCGGCGCAGCCGATGCGGGCAGGCGGCGTGGCTTCTTGTGCCCGCCAGCTCGATGACCTGGTCGGAGAGGATGTTACGATTCATCGGCACGGCACGCTCTTGGATCACGTTGTAGTCCAGGTTCGACTTGCACCGCGTGACGAACCACACGCCTTGCTCGCACCACGTGCCAAACAGGCCAAAGTCGGTGTAACCGCGGTCCACCGCCACGACCGTGCCCGGCTCAAAACGCAGTGTTTTAGCGGGGTTCACATCGTGCACCTTGCCCTCGGTCACCAGCGCCCAGCTCGGTAAGCAGCCTTGATGATCCAACTGAAGGTGCAGCTTCACCGCGCCCTTGGTCCGCCGGAACCGCGCCCAGTCGAACACCTGGGCACACAAGTCGATCACCGTCGCGTCCAGACTCACCAGCGGGTTCTTGAAGCGGAACCGACGCCCCCGGATGGCCTGCCGACCCGCCAACACCTGCGCCTGATCGAGCACCTGGTAGAACACCGCCTCGTAAAGCTCCCACGGCCGATGGGCGTTGGCGTAGCTGAGCGTCGACCGCGCCGGCGCCGCCGACACGCCCAGGTGACGCAGCCTGCCCATCGCGCACGCCAGGCCGCCGCAGACCTCCCGCAGCGAGTGCGCCCCGCCCAACTGCGCAAAGAGCATCGCCACCAGTTGGTCCCAGCAGGTAAACCCCTTCGCCCCACGCTCGGCATCAAACTCACGCACCCGCCGATCAAACCCCGGCCGATCGATCAGACTCAACACTTGTGCAAACAGGCTTGCGACGCGTACCATGGGCGTGTCTCCGTTGGGCTTCGAGGACGATTAGACAACGCCATCGTAGCCGCAACGGAGACTTTTTCATTGATAAACTATGGATCGCTGTTTTGGACAAGAGTGATGTGCAACCACGCTTGCTGAAGTCCGGATGCCCGCGATCTTCGGGGATCACATGGTGCTTCAACGCGATATCGCGATCCCGGTCTGGGGTTGGGCCGATCCGGGTGGCAAGTAGCATGGGTTCCCCAATCCGGTGTAGGGTGCGGTTAAGCGAAGCGCAACCCACCACGGATATCTATTGAATCACACACCGCCATTCATCGTAAGTCAAGTGTGCCGTTATCAAACTGCCTTGAGGACGCTTGCAGGTTCGGGCCTGCCCGGACTCAGATAACAGGGGATGCACCCATGTCCGGGGACCGGGCGGGGCCGGGCCTACGTAGGATTGTTGTAGAGTACGCCCCGTATCAACGCGGTGGACTTGTATCTGTCCGCTACAACTTCACTGTGGTGGGTTGCGCTTCGCTTAACACCACCCTACAAAAGACGACCCACGCTACTTGCTTGCAGGTCCGGGCCTGCAAGAGCGTCGGCACACGCCCCGCATCATCGCAATAAAACAGTGTCCGTCCGCCAAAACTTCACTGCGGTGGGTTGCGCTTCGCTTAACGCCACCCTACTAAAAGACGACCCATGCTACTTGCTAAGACCAGATATTATTGCTGTACATACAGATGGCAATGTCAGTGCATCTGAAGTAATGTCCGCATCAGATAATCGAAGGGAATTGCAAGCAAGGCTTGATATGGGGAAGGCGTTCCTCAGGCGAACAAATCGAGATGGCGGTGATTATGATGTGTTCGCTATAGACGAAATACTTACACCAGAAGAAATTGCTAATTTACCACAATAGTAGAAGGTGAAGCATAGAATGTTTCCAGAAACAGATATTGCAGGAGATTCATATGTCATCGCCTGGCATGGGATCTGTGCCCCCGCCGCTTCATGGAGGTCGGGCTGGTTGCAGATAGCTGAGAATCTTACCCGAATTGGCTATGCACCTACACACTTCGAGATGAGTCAAGGGGACCGAATAAGCAAAATAAAAAAATATACTGCAAAACAGGTAGATATGATTGCTGACCAATGGGATTCTGTTACTGGTATATCGCTCTACACAATGCCGCCTGGTGCAAGAGATAATTGGATAAAGGGAAGCAAGGCATCGATCGATGTTGAACCCGAGAAGCAGTCCATTGTGGTTGTGGTTGTCGATCAAGAAGCGCCTGATGCTTGCAAAGTGGCTTGCGAAGAGGCGGTGGAACCCTTATTGGGATTATTGCCTTTTGCATACGGTTTAGGGTGCGGATTACCTATAAATCGCCTACCAACGTTGTTTGTATCAGGGCATTATGTAGGTGGAGGCACTCCGGGTTGTGAAGAACCGTGGCAAGCTGAATTGAGCGAACGGTCTGATGTGTGGGATCGTTATATACAACCTCAGGCTCTTTGGAAGGATGGTATTTTTCGTGATACCTATTCAAGAAACTATCTAACAGAACCTTTGCTTAACGCACAATTTGGCGAAGATACGTTACGAAATCGGATTGATAAGGAACATGGTTTGTGGGGTGAATTGTACTCATTGTCATCAGATCGCTGGCGATGGGACATACCGATAAATAGAATAGGAGAAGTTAAATCTGAGATGCTCAATGCCGGTCGAATATTAAGTTTAGAACAAGCACAAGCTCTATACCCTCGATGATCAATATTGTAATATCTAATGTGGTTACAACCTAGCGGGGGAATGTTTCGATTTGACTCAATTCGTTCGGGGGCAAAATGGTATCCGACACCTTTATTTGGTTTTGCGTGCATTCAAAGTATTGCAATAACGCCACTTATAACTGTTGGTCCTTGCGATATCAACCTTCCATCTTTTGATAGCAAGTCGCATGAGTATTCACCATCGTGCGGCCCGATCCGTCCCGGCCGTGAACAAAACAGTTGCGTACATACACGTCAATGCCTACGTTAATCATCTGCGATCCTCCTTGTATTTAAACTTGGCGCGAAATAACGCCGTCGGTACGAGAATGCAGACCACCTGCAACAACGTACCCCTGGAGGATCGCTTTGTCATGACTTCAGGTCCTCACCTGCCCGGACTCAGATAACGTGGGATGCACCCATGTCCGGGGGCCGGGCGGGGCCGGGCCTACGGTTTTGGGATGCCAAACCGGATGTACATCCATGTTTGCAAAGACCATGTCCAAAAAGGTCATGGGGTTAGCTGAATTGCCACGTTATAGTCTGGGGTATGAAACGACAGACCCTCTCTATCGTGGCCGCGCTCGCGGTTTGGACACTTATCTGCACCACCACGCTTGCTGAAGTCCGGATGCCCGTGATCTTCGGGGATCACATGGTGCTTCAGCGTAATATCGCTATCCCGGTCTGGGGCTGGGCCGACCCGGGTGAATCGGTGACTGTTACCCTGGATGGCAAGAGTGCCAAAGCCATGGCCAACGATGCCGGCAAGTGGCGCGTCGATCTGAAAGCGATGGACGCCGGCGGGCCGTTCGAGTTGACGGTCAAAGGCAAGGCATCGTCGGTCACATTTGAGGATGTGCTGATCGGCGAGGTCTGGCTGTGCACGGGGCAGTCGAACATGGACTTCCGACTGGACAAAGCGCATAACGCGGAAGAAGCGCTTGCCGATACTGTGAAGTATCCGAAGGTTCGGCTGTTCAAGGTCGAGCGTCACGTGGCGGACAAGCCCGAGGATGATTGTGAAGGTAAGTGGCGGACCAATTCGCCGGAGAACGCGAAGGATATCTCCGCGGTCGGCTACTTCTTCGGCATCAAGCTAAATGATGAACTGAACGTGCCGATCGGCCTAATCCATACGGCTTACGGCGGGACGCCAGCACAGGCGTGGACCAGCACCGAAGCGCTCGAAGCAGAGCCCGAATTGCGATCGATCCTGCGTGAAAAGGCGGAGAAGCAGGCGGCGTACGATGAGGCGATGGAGCAATGGCGTATGGATGCTGCCGAGGCAAAGGCTGCGGGGAATGAGCCGCCGAAGGAGCCGGCGCTGCCCTTCTCTGCATACAACCGGCACAAGCCGACGGGGTTATTTGATGGGATGATCAATCCGCTGATCCCCTACGGCATCCGCGGCGCGATCTGGTACCAGGGTGAATCGAATGTCTGGCGGTCGTACCAATACCGCAAGCTGCTGCCTGTGATGATCGAGGACTGGCGTTCGCGTTGGGGCCAGGGTGACTTCCCGTTCGGGATCGTGCAATTGGCGAATTACTTTGATCCGCGTTTCCCGCCGGCTGAATGGAGTTGGCCTGAGTTGCGCGAGGCGCAATTGATGACGATCCAGACCGTGCCGAATACGGGTCTCGTGGTGACTACGGATGTGGGCAACCCCACGGACATCCACCCGACGGACAAGCTGACGGTGGGCAACCGCCTGGCACAATGGGCGTTGGGGACGGCCTACGGCAAGGATGTGGTGCCGATGGGTCCGATGTATCGCGAGGCGGAATTCGATGGCGAGAAGGTCATCATCCACTTCGATCATGCCGGGTCGGGGCTTGCGACCAGCGACGGCGGGCCCGTGCGCGGTCTGGTGATTACGGATGAATCCAAGAGTTTCCGCTGGGCGACAGCGGAGATTGATGGCGACAAGCTGATCGTGGTGTCGGACCGGTACAAGAAGCCGGTATCGGTAAGGTACGGCTGGGCGGACAACCCGGACTGGACAAACCTGATTAATAAGGAAGGTCTGCCGGCGTCGCCGTTCCGTACGGATGATTGGCCGGGGATCACGGCGCCGGATGGTGAATGATATTCTCCATATAAGCCGGCGATGGCATCGCCGGACTGTTTCTGGATGGTGTGCATTTAGATTCGTAGGTCCGGGCCTGCCCGGACAAAATCAAATATCAATTCCGCAACGTCCGGGCAGGCCCGGACCTACTTCCTGCGGTATACGGAAGCCCCGCGATGCCATCGCGGGCTTTCTATTTGGCGTGTGAAAATGGGGTGAGTTTGCCCGCGGGCGGGTGGGGTCTTACACTTAGTATCGGACTCCCACGGAAAAGCCCTATGGACATGACAACAAAAGTGTTAGCTTTCGTGGCTGTGCTGGCTCCGATGATTTTAGCCGGCTGTCGCCAAGACCCTATTGAGAAGGTGCCGTTCCAGGTGCCGGTGGTGTCGTGGTCGGACGACGGCGAATATCTGCCGCACCGGGCCGGGCCGGGTTTGGTGGCGCAGAGCCCGTCGCCTATTCCGGATGTGCCGATGCCCATCGGTTTCAAGGCGGTGAAAAGCCAGTGCAGCAGCTCGTTTGACGGCGTGTCGCGGACGGTGACCCATGTCTACCAGGGCCGGGCTGCCGCGGCGGAGACGGTGCTGTTCTACCAGCAGCAGTTGCCGCTGTTTGATTGGGAGAAGGTCGAGAGACAGACTTTTGAGGACGGCTCAACAAGCTTGCATTACACCAAGGGCAACGAGGCGCTGGGCATCCGGCTCAGTGAACGTCACGGCAAAGCGACGATCGAGATCTACATGACGCCGCGTTGATCCCCCCTGCTATTATCAATCACACCAAATAAGAACGACGGACCTGCTTAGTTATGGACGCTAAAGAGAGACACGAACTTAAAGACAACGACCTGTATGATTTTCTACAGAACTTCGGGGCGTTCTGGAACAAGCACGGCAACAGCGTTTCGGTCGTAATCCTGGTGGTTGTCGCGGGGATGTTCGGCTACCGGTATTACAAGAACTATACCGTGAGCAAGCATGAGATCACCTGGTCGGACCTTGCTTCGACGACGACGCCTCAGAGCTACCGCGAACGAGCCCAGGACAACCCGGGCCACCCGGCGATCCCCTACCTGGCGCGGCTGTACGGCGCCGAGGCTTATCACAAGCAGGCGATCGAATACGAAGCTGAGAACGCCACCGCCGATTCAGGCATGATGAAGCCGGAAGAATCGCTGGACGCCGCCGAGTCGATGTACAAGCAGGTGCTTGAATCCGACGCCTCGGCGGTCTACAAGGCGAACGCGGCGCTTGGCCTGGCGAACGTTGCGGAAACACGCGGCGACTTCGACGCGGCCAAGACATACTGGGAACAGGCGGAAAAGATCGCTACCGATGCGAAACTGCAAGCCATCGCTTCACAGGCGAAGGTGCGTCTAGGTATGCTGGGTGAGTTAGCCCGGCCGATCGTGTTCGCTAAAGGCAGCAGTCCAAGCATGCCGGCGGCGCCTGTTGATGATGTGCTGGTCCCTGAAACCGCACCGGTTGAACTACCGGGCCTTGATCCACTTGCCCCGGCCGACCCAGGCTGATGTCCAAACGTAAAGCCGGACACAACGAACCAGACGGGCCGCAGGATCCGAATGTCGATCCCGCTGCGCCGGATGATCCGTTATCCCAAGACCTGCCGGAAGAACTCCAGGACGACGCTGTCGAGCGCGTCAGCTATACGCTGAGTAAAGATTCGCAGCATCGGCTGGATAAGTTTCTGCAGAACCGGATCAAGGGATTCAGCCGCCACCAGATCCAACGCTTGATCACGCTTGGCGGGGTGAGTGTCAACGGCAAGCAGCCAAAGGCAAGCACGAAGCTGAAGCAAGGCGATTGTGTTGATGTATTGATCCCGCCCAGGCCGGCGGTGAACCTTGAGCCGGAGCCGATCCCGCTTGAGATCCTGCACGAGGAGCCGGGGTTTGTCGTCGTAAACAAGCAGGCGGGATTGATCGTACACCCTGCGCGCAGCCATCTGAATGGGACGCTGCTCAATGCGCTGGCATATCACTTTCAGCAGAATGAACAAGAGCGTGCAGCGCTGAGCGCGGTCGGCAAAGAAGATGCTCGGCCGGGCGTGATCCATCGTTTAGATAAGAACACGACCGGCGTCATCATCGTCGCCAAGCAGGATGAACAGCACTGGAAGCTGGCGAAGCAGTTTGAAGATCGCACGAATTTAAAAGTGTATCTGGCGGTCGTGCACGGCTGCCCGCAGCCGCCGGGCGGTGTGATCAATGAACCGATCGGCAAACACCCGACGATCCGCGAGGCGATGGCGGTGCGGCATGATTCAACGAGCCGTGATTCGGTGACGCTGTATCGTGTGCGTGAAAGGTATAAGGGTTATTCGCTGGTTGAGTTGGAATTAAAAACCGGACGCACGCACCAGATCCGTGTGCACATGTCATACATCGGACATCCATTGGTCGGCGACATCATCTACGGCGGCGAGCCGGTGGGATACCCGGAATTAGAAACCCCGCCCCACCCCGCTGCCGCAAGACCTCATCTGACTTTTGCAAGATCGAAAGAAGATGGTCAGCGCATGGAAGCCGAGGCGGCGCAGCGCGAAGACATGCTGATGGATACGCCTGCACTGCACGCGGCGATGCTGCGCATGAAGCACCCGGAGACGAATGAGCCGATGACGTTCACCGCGCCGGTGCATGGGAGGATGGGTGATTTGATCAAGGAGCTGCGCAAGCATCCGGACGATGGCGAGGTGGTGAAAGATGGGGTTTACCTGGATTTAGCGAAGGCTGCGCCGGGATTCTGATGGCTATCCAGCCGTCCGACACATTGCAGCCTTTCTGCAATTATGTGCTGGTTTTTTGTCTGCGTTGCAAATAGGATGCGGGCTTGTCTTCGCGATAATCAAGCATCTGTAGCTTTAAACGTACTTCATCATTTTTCGGAGGATCAGACATGCCAAGCGGGTCAAAGGGCAGGTGCCAAATCACTGTAAAAATTGCGTGGTTTCTGATGTTGGCTTTGGCGTGTACGGGTCAATCCGATGCGGCGGTCACTATTCAGAGCGTGGCGTACAACGGTGGGACGCTGCCGGGGATGGAGCCGGGGGTAGTCGTGGACAACATCGGCACACCAAGTATTAATGCGTCAGGCCAACTCGCTTTTTTGGCAATACTGGAAGGCACCGGTATTGACAGCACGAATAACTTAGGGCTCTGGACCGGCAAACCGGGCAATCTTCACAAGTACATTCAAGAGGGTGATGCCGCACCGGGCACGGAAGACGGGACCGTATTCGGCAACATCACTTATCCTGGGATAAACGCATCCGGGCAGGTTGTTTTCAGAGCTTTGCTATCAGGTCCCAATGTCGACAGCAGCAACAACTACGGGATCTGGTCTGACAACACAGGATCACTGCACTTGGTCGCGAGGACAGGCGATCAGGTCCCCGGATTGTCCGAAGGTATGGTGTATTACGCTGCATCCCACAGCAGCGCCACCTTTTCAGACCCAACCTTCAATGACTCAGGCCAGATAGTGTTCGGATTCCACGCGCAGGATTCGGTCACACAAGGCCCACTTAAAGGTGGCTACTTCCTGGCAACGCCGAGCGACTCGAAACCGTTTGTGATGGTTGGCGATAAGGCACCGGGTACACCCCCCGGGGTCTACCTCGGCAGCTTATTTGAAGACGCGGCCGACGGTTACACCCAGTACCTGAACGATGCAGGCGAGATTGCCTTTGTGCCCTGGATTTATGGGACGGATATCGATACTTCTAATAACCGAGGCGTGTGGACAGGCACAGAGGACAATATCGAGTTAATCGTTCGGCAAAGCGATCAGGTGCCGGGGATGGACCCCGGGGTTGAGTTTAATAGCCTCGCCTGGCGGTCCAGTATCAACAACGCGGGGCAACTCGCGTTTCTTGCCAGCTTTAACGATCCATCAACATCTACGCAGTATCAAGGCGGGGTCTGGCTCTATGATGGATCAACGCTTACTTCGGCCGCGCAGGCAGGTGATCCTGTTCCGGGGATGGACGCGACGACATTTAGCAGTTTTCAATACCCGCTGGTAAGTAATGACGGGAAGGCCGTGTTCTACTCTCTTTTAAGCGGTTACAACCCTGTTACCGGCAATAACTCTACGGGTGCCCTGTGTATCTCGGACGGCAGTGATGTACAGCTACTGGTCAAGTCCGGCGATCATGCGCCCGGCCTTGCGGATGACATCTTGTTTTCCAGTGTTCATTACAAGGAATTTGCCCTGAACAGTGCCAACCAGGTTGTGTTTCAAGCTAATTTGATGCACAACGACAGTGTAGACGACTCGAATGACATGGGCTTGTGGGCAACTGACCTCAATGGCGATTTACACCTGATCGTTCGCACGGGTGACCAGGTGGATGTTAATGACGATCCACTTATCGAAGACCTACGAACGGTCCAATACTTCCGGTTTCACTCTGAAACCAATAATGAAGATGGACGGCGTTCGTCATTCAGCGATAGTGGTCAGATATCCTACTTACTTGAATTTACCGACGGGACCTACGGCCTATTCGTCGCGACAATAGGCCTACCCGGCGACCTGAACAGCGACGGCTTCGTCGGGCTGGACGACCTGGATCTGGTTCTGAGCAATTGGAACCTGAATGTATCTCCGGGTGACGCTCTGTCAGGCGACGCGAGCGGGGACGGATTCGTCGGGCTGGACGATCTGGATATCGTGTTAGGGAATTGGAACACGGGGACGCCGCCTGTATTGGCGGATGTGATCCCGGAGCCTGGGGTGGGGTTGGTGATGTTGGGGGTGATGCCTTGGGTGATGCGGCGGAAGTAGATTAAGCATTGAACAAGCGTGGGCCGTTTGGGCCGGCGTGCTGAAGCACGCCTCGCCGCTGGGGGTTGGGCCGGCGTGCTGAAGCGTGCCTCGCCGCTGGGGGGATATTGGGGCTGGTTGTTAATCTGGTCGGATTATGCCGGGTCGGGGGGTTTCTGGGATCAAAAGCGGGGATATTCTCGGGCTGAATTGGCCCGGCGGGTGGGTGTATCGGTCAATTGCCGTGACGAACGTGTCTCTAAAAAAGGGATGCCTTGTGGCGGGAATGACCAACAACATCAACAGCGGGATGATGCAGACCCTGCATCGGTTCCAGGCGAACCAGGCCCGGTTGAGTCAATCGTTGACCCGGTTGTCGACCGGTCAGGCTATTAACCGCGGTGTGGACGATCCTGCTGGGCTGATCATTTCGACCCAGCTCGATGCGGCGCTGGCGGCGCTTGATGCGGAAAGCCGGGCGTATCAGCGTAATCATTACATCGCCGCCACGGCCGAAGCTTCGCTGGATGAAGTGTCGACACTATTGCGTGATAACCAGGGGCTTGAGACTCAGTTAGCCAACACCGGGGCTATCAGTTCGGATGAGCGGGCGGCGATCCAGCAGCAGATCGATGCGAATATCCAGTCGATCGACCGGATCACCGCCAACGCCCGGTTCAACGGGCAGGCGTTATTCGATGGTTCGATCACGCTTTCTGCCGGCGGGGAAACGCTCGACCTGCCGGACTTATCTTCCAGCAGTTTGGGGGCAACGGATATCGACGGGACGACGTACTACCTGGATGACACCGCGTCCAAGGGTGCGGCGGCGGATATCCCGTTATCGTCCACCCAAATCCTGGATAAAGCCATCAACGATATCTCGACGCTGCGTGGCAAGATCGGGGCGTTTGAATCAAACTCGATCGATTCACTGAAAAATGCAGGTAGCATCGCGATCGAGAATCTTGCAGCGGCTCGTTCGGAGATCGCGGATACGGATTTTGCGAGCGAACTGACCAAGCTTAATCGTGAAACGATTCTGCAGAAGACGATGATTAAATCGCTGGGAATACTGGCGCATTCTCAGGATAAGCTGATGGAGTTGCTTTCGTAAATCCCCCGGTATTATCCCCTACTTGTACATGACATCTCAACGGCGTCGGCTCATTCTTAAACGGGTTGCGTTTGAGTTTAGACCGCCTTTCTGCCGATCAAGCAGACAGGCAACATGAGTAAAGAAGACGCTGGCAAATTAAGACCCGATGTTTTGTGGACCGCTACCCTGTCGTCCGTGGCGGTGTTGCTATTGACCGCACTTCGTTGGACTCTAGTAGACCTTATTGGCTTATATCCTCTTTTATTGCTTCAGGCCCTGGTGGGGCTTGTATTTCTGTCTGCGATGGTGTGGTCGATTCTTTACGTCGTATTCAGACGTAATGCAAAGTGGCGAGATGTGATCCCACTACTGATATGTGTGACCGCTATTGTTGCGGTGACAACCCTTCCATTTACATCGCTATGGCTGATGTATAACTTCTCGAGCCATAGAACGGTAAGAGAACAGATCGTGCAGGATATCCTCACCGGTACACTTCAACCGGATAAGTCAAGTTCACACAGCCTTGTCAAACTCGGGCTGGATACTCCGGCAGTCTCCATGGGAGGGAACGAAGTCATTGTCGAGAAACATGAGGGGGATACTTACATTCTCTTTTTTACCTTCCGGGGTATCCTCGACAATTATGCGGGTTTTCTCTATGTCCCAGAGAATGGTGATCCAAAGTTGTTCTACGATTTGAATGAGTCGGACAGTACTGAACTGGTCAAGTACGACACAAACTGGTACTACGTTTCACATTGGTGAAGCACGGCTTGTTGCGGTGTGTGGGTGGGCCGCATGCTGAAGCACGCTCGCCGGGGGATGGGGGGTTGGCCCGCGTGGTGAAGCGTGCACGCCGGGAGGGGTTCAGGTTTGCAGTTAAGTTATTGTGCGCCGGTCCAGGGGATGTCTTTGACGTTGGCTTGCTGGTTGGCGAGTCTTGCGAGGGCGAAGAGCAGATCGCTTAGGCGGTTTAAGTAGACGATGGCGTCGTGCGTGTTGGGATCAGGCTCGTTGATGGCGACGCAGGCGCGTTCGGCTCGTCGACACGTGGTGCGGGCCAGGTGCAGACGGGCGGCGAGTTCGGTGCCGCCGGGAAGGATGAAGTGTTTCATCTCGGGCAGGCGGGCGCAGATGTTGTCGATGTGTTTTTCGATGGCATCGATCTGGGTTTGCGTGATGCGGTGAGACATGCCGGAATTGGCGGAAGCGAGGTCGGCGCCGAGGTCGAACAAGCGCGACTGGGCTTCGGTGAGAATGTCTTTGAGTTCACCCGATTCACACGCGCACAGCGCGAGGCCGATGACAGCGTTGGTTTCGTCGACTTCACCCATGGCGTGGACGCGCGGGTCGGCCTTGGGCGTGCGGTCGCCGGTGAGTAAGTCGGTTTCGCCGTTGTCGCCGCGTCGGGTGTAGAGTTTCATTTCACATCCTTGCTTGATGAACCACAGAGGACACAGAGATCAAAGAGAAGAGGTTGGAACAGGGATGGACACAGATGAACACGGATGGAAAAAGATCAGAATTTTATGATGGCAATACCCTAAATTCTCATCTGTGTTTATCCGTGTTCATCCCTGTTAATCTTCTTTGTTCTCTCTGTGATCTCTGTGGTTACTTCTTCATTTTCTTCGTCAGCGCGTGTTTAAGGACATCGTCGACGGTTTCGACGAAGTGGAATTTGCATTTTTTCTTGACCTGCGCATCTACCTCTTCCATGTCCGGCTCGTTTTGCTTGGGCAGGAGGATGGTCTTGACGCCGGCACGTGCGGCGGCGAGGGTTTTTTCCTTGACGCCGCCGATGGGTAGGACCTTGCCGCGGAGGGTGATTTCACCTGTCATGGCAAGGTTCTTCGTCACCGGGCGGTTGAGCAACAGCGAACTGATGGCGGTGAACATCGCGGTGCCCGCACTTGGGCCGTCCTTGGGAACGGCGCCGGCGGGGACGTGTATGTGCAGGTCGTGTTCTGCGAGTTTCTTGACGTCGTAGCCCAGCGATTCGGCACGGCTCTTGAATAGCGACAGCGCAGCGCTGGCGGATTCTTTCATGACGTCGCCGATCTGGCCGGTGAGGGTGACGTTGCCTTTGCCGGGGTATTGGGTGGCTTCGATAAAAAGGACCTCGCCACCGACGGGGGTATATGCCAGGCCGAGCGCGACGCCGGGCGTGGTCGTGCGTGTATCGAGGTCGCGCACGTATTTTTCAGCGCCGAGTATCTCGCGCACAAACTTGTCATCGACAGTCGCGGCTTTGCGGCGTTTGCGGCCGTTGTCAGCGCCGGCGACCTGTGCGGCCACACCGCGACAGACAGAACCGATCTGCCGCTCCAGTTCGCGAACACCTGCTTCACGTGTGTAGCTTTCGATCACCTTCTTGATACCCGAGGCGAGCCATTTGCACTTCGTGCGTGTCAGGCCGTTCTCTTCAAGCTGGCGGGGCACGAGGTATTTGCGTGCGATGATGAGTTTATCGTTGTCGGTGTAGCCGGGGATCTCGATGATTTCCATGCGGTCGCGTAGCGCCGGCGGGACGTTGCCGATGTAGTTCGCGGTCGCAATGAAGATGACCTGCGACAGATCGAAAGGCACATCGAGATACCGATCGACAAAAGCGTGGTTCTGTCGTGGGTCGAGTACTTCCAGTAGTGCGCTGGATGGATCGCCGCGTACATCTGCGCCGAGTTTGTCGACCTCGTCGAGCATCATGACAGGATTGTTCGTACCTGCGCGGCGCAGTTCCTGGATGATGCGTCCCGGCATGGCGCCGATGTAGGTTCGCCGGTGGCCGCGCACTTCCGCTTCATCGCGTATACCGCCGAGGCTGATGCGTGAGAACTCTCTGCCGAGGCTGTCGGCGATGGACTGGCCGAGGCTTGTCTTGCCGACGCCGGGCGGGCCGACGAGGCAGAGGATGGGCCCCCGCCCCTCCGGATTGAGTTTGCGAACCGCGAGATACTCGATCAGGCGCCGCTTGACCTTGTCGAGGTCGAAGTGGTCGCGGTCGAGGATCTTTCGTGCGCGGTCGAGGTCGAGGTTGTCCTCGCTGGCTTTAACCCATGGCAGGTCGGCGATCAGCTCGAGGTAGGTCATGATGACCGAATACTCGGGGCTGGCAGGCGGGATGGAACGCAGGCGGTCGAGTTCGCGCTGCGCTTCGGCCATCACCTTTTCGGGCGGGTCGGCGTCTTCCAGACGTTCGGCGAGTTTCTCGACGGTCTGGTCGATGCCGGAGTCGTCTTCGCCGAGTTCCTTCTGGATCGCCTTGATCTGCTCGCGGAGGTAGAACCTGCGTTGCGTGTCGCCGATGGAAGACTGCACATCCTGCTGGATCTTTTCCTGGAGCTTGAGGATTTCCAGTTGGCTTGACAGGTGTACGTGGACCATGCGGACGCGCTTGGCGACGTTGTATTCTTCGAGCAGGTCCTGCTTCTGTTCGACATCGAGCGCCAGGTTCGCGCCGAGGAAGTCGGCAAGCGCTCCGGGGTCTTCGATATTCATCATGACCGTCAACGCCTGCTCGGGAGCGTTGGGAGACAGCTCGATCAGGTTGTGTGCCTGGTCGCGCAGTTGGCTGACTTCTGCCTCAAACTTCTTACCCGAACCGGGCTTTTCGGTCGGCCCGCTGACACGGGCTTTGAAGTAAGGCTTGGACTGCACGACTTCATCGAGTGTGATGCGCCCGATGCCGTGGACGATGACGGAAACGGTATCGTCGGTCTGGCGGATTAGTTTGAGGACCATCGCGGCGGTGCCGACGTGATGCAGGTCGTCGATGGTCGGGTTTTCGACCTCTTCATCCTTCTGACTAAACAGCGCGATGATCTTGGACTTGGGCAGCGACTCATCGAGCATTTTTCTGCTGGACGGGCGGCCGACACCCAGCGGCACGATCGTGCCGGGGAACATGACGCTGCCGCGCACGGGCAGGACCGGCAGGACTTCAGGGATGGCGGCGCGGCTGTTATCCGGGATCAGGTTCGATGAATCTAGCGTAACAGTTGCCCCGATTTGCTTGGGACCTCCGGAATCCCCGGTATCCCCTACTGCTGGAGACTTCTTACGTGAACGTTTTGCTACGGACTTCTTTTTCGTTGTCTTCTTGCTCAAGGTCTTCGCCTGGTGTGCGCTTGTATTATTTGGATTCGTTGTAACGTTGCGGCGGCTAATTCAGCGGGAGGGTAATCCAGAGGATGCCCTGGCGGTATTCGCTTTTGACGCCGTCCAGATCGACGTGTGTAGGGATCTGGACGATGCGGCTGAACGAGCCGTAGTCGATTTCCATACTGTGGATTTTCATTTCAATGTGCTGCGACCCGTCGGGCTGACGGGGTTCGGGGGCGTGTCGGACGCCGCTGACGGTAAGCCTGCCCTGCTCGACGCGGACATTGATCTTGTCACGGTCGACGCCGGCCAGATCGACGCAGACGTGCAGGACGCGGCCGACCTGGTAGATATTGACCGCGGGATTCCACGCCTGCGTCTGGGCGAACTGGCTGAAGCTGCGGTAGACCGCGTGGTCGACGACGACGCCGACGAGTCCGCTGGGCTGGCTGGGAGGTTTTCGGCTGGCCATGGTTGGGGTCTGGGTTCCGGGTCCGGGGTCTGGTTGATCCAAGTGTATCGTATCTGGTGGGTTGTGGAAGTCAGGGGGCGATTGGTGAAAAAGGCGTTTTTAAGATCGTGAGGGGCATCGGATTGCCAGTTGGGGATCGTGTGCCTAGTATTGGCCAAATAAGGGTGTTACACACCTTCCCTCAGGATAGATCATGCCCGTAGAAAACCCCGTTAGCAGAGGCATGCCCGACGTACAAGGCAGCCAGGATTCCCGGAATATCGCCATCGACAAGGTCGGCGTGAAGGATATCCGTTACCCGATCACGCTCCACTGCCCGGCCACGGGCGGGACGCAGAGCACCGTCGCCCAGGTGAACATGTATGTGGGTTTGCCCCACCACCAGAAGGGCACGCACATGAGCCGGTTCCTGGAGGTGCTCAACAGCCACCACGAATCGATCCAGTCCAACAAGGTGCTGTCGATCTGCCACGACATGAAGGACAAACTCGAGGCGGAAGAAGCCCACCTTGAGCTGAGCTTCCCCTACTTCATCGATAAGAAGGCCCCGGTCAGCGGGCAGGTCGGCAAGATCGACATCGAGGTGTCGCTTGCCTGTTCGAGCAACTCGAAAGACGACCTGGTACTGGGCATCAAGGTCCCGGCCACGAGTCTGTGCCCCTGCTCAAAGGAAATCTCCAAATACGGGGCTCATAACCAGCGGTGCGAGATCGAGGTCAACGTCCGTTTCGTGCCGGGCAAGATGATGTGGATCGAGGAGTTATTCGATATCTGCGAGCAAGCAGCGAGCACGCAGGTCTTCGCGGTGCTCAAACGGCCGGATGAGAAGTACGTGACCGAAGCGGCATTCGATAATCCGAAGTTCGTCGAAGACATCGTGCGCGACCTGGCCTTGGCGCTGAACGCTGAGGACCGCATCTGCTGGTATCAGTTGAACAGCACGAACTATGAGTCTATTCACAATCACAACGCATACGCGTTCATTGAGCGTGATAAGCGGTAGTGTGGTCGGGGTGTAGGGTGTAGGGTGTAGCGATGTTAATCGCTAATTGCTGATCGTTAATCGCTAATATCTCGATCCTCAACGCCGGTCCTGAGCGCAGCGAAGGGGCGGGTGGGTTGGCTGTTCAATGTTCGATGTGGAATGCTCAATCTGTGCTAATGCCTCGCGATCATATCGTCTTATTTCGCTTTATCCGTCGCGATATCCACCCATCCCTTGCGAATGGCCATCATCCGGTACACTACCCGGCGTTCTGGTGTCGCTAACGGACTGGATGCATGAGCACGACCCCGACAACTACTGCTGCTTCTCGGCCCGGGCCGCTTTGGCGTAACCTCAGCTTTACGCTGATGTGGACGAGCACCGCGGCGAGCGGGTTCGGGGATCGGATGATCATGCTGGCGGCGCTTGCGCTACTGGGGGGGATGGTCAAGGGGACATCTGATTCCACGGCGATCCAGGCGTCGACGCAGGTTTATTTTTTCCTGCCTTACATCCTGTTCAGCATCCCGGCGGGATGGCTAGCGGATCATCTGCCGCGTAAGTGGCTGCTGCTTTGCTGTGATGAATTCCGTGGGTTGATCCTTTTGCTGTCGTTCTTTGCGGTCGCGCAGGCGACGGGGCCGGCGGATATTCCGGCGGATCACCATTGGAAGGTGTGTGCGGCGCTGTTTGCGATCGGAACGTTCGCATCCATCTTCAACCCGACGCGCAATGCCATCATCCCGCAGATCGTGCCGCTTAAGCAGTTACAGGCGGGCAACGCGGTGATCCTTGTGATCAACATCATCGCATCGATGATCGGGATCGTGGTCGGCGGACGGATCATCAAGGTAGATGAAGCGTCGAGTGTTCGGATGGGTTTGATGATGGGGGCGTTGTTCTACCTGGTGTCGGGGACGTTCTTTGCGTTCCTGAGGCCGACACGTGACCCGATCGTGGCGGACGCGGAGCCGCGCAGTTTCTGGCAGGCAGGCAAGTATGTTTCCAAGCACATGCGCGTGATCACCCTGATCATGCTGGGCGTATTGGTCTGGGCATCGGCCGCGGCGGTGTCCAGCGCGATCATCGGTGTGGTCAAGAGCCATTACGCGTTAGAAGAAAACATCCTGATGCGGCAGTACACGCAGATCAATGCGACGCTCGGCGTTGGGATGCTTGCCGGGTCGGCCGCGATTATTGCGATCAATACACGCAAGGAATCCTCACTTGTGTCGCTGGGCGGGTTGTTCTGCGTGGGATTATGTTTGCTGCTGTTTGTCAGCGTGCCGTGGCTTCCGATCACCTACGCGTCGGCATTCCTGATCGGATTGTTCGGTGGTGTGGTGATTATTAATGTGCAAACGATGCTGCAGGTGATCACGCCGAACTATATGCGCGGTCGCGTGATGGGCATCAACTCGATGGTCAACACGATCTTCAGCGTGCTGATTTACTTCATGATCTGGCAGTTGCCCGATTCGGATAACAACATCATGCACGCGTTGTATGGGTTAGGCGTGATCCTGGCGCTGGTCGGGCTTGTCGGGTTGATCCGCTACCTGTCACACGGCCCGATGCCGAACCGGATCGCGAATGCGGCGTGGCGGTTGAATCGGCTGTTTTGCCTGGTGTGGCACCGCGTGCGGATCATCGGGCGAGACAGGATCCCCCATGCAGGGCCTGTGATCCTCGCGGCGAATCATACCTCGGCGGCGGACCCGCTCCTGATGCAGAGCGGATCGATCCGGATGGTGCGTTGGCTGATGCTGACGCAATACAAGCATGCGCTTCTGACGCCGATCTGGCGTGCGATCGAGCCGATCGCGCTGGACCGTGATAACGGGGATATCGGGAAGATCCGCAAGGTGGTGGATGTCTTAAAGCAAGGCGAGATCGTGGGGATCTACCCGGAGGGCGGGCTGCAGCGGAAGGTGCGGCAGCTACAGCCGATGGAGCCGGGGATCGGGATGATCGCCAAACGCAGCGGCGCGACGATTGTGCCGGTCTGGATCGCGGGCCCGGCGCTAAGTAACAGCATGTTCGTACACATCTTCAAACCCAGCCGATCGGTGGTGATCTTCGGCGAGCCTTACACGCCTGATCCGGCTTGGGATGCAAGGCAGATCACGGACGATCTGCGGCAGCGCATGCTCGCGTTATCCGAGCGGGCTTGCCAAGAAGATTGATGCGCCTGACACTGTAGGCTCAGACTGGATTGTTTATTACTGCTACATACTTGGGAGACGACGATGTCACGACCCGTAACTTTGTTCACCGGCCAGTGGGCTGACCTGCCTTTCGAGACGATCTGCGCCAAGGCGGCGGGGTTTGGGTACGACGGCCTGGAGCTTGCCTGCTGGGGCGATCACTTTGATGTCGATCAGGCGGCGAGAAGCAAGACGTACTGCAAGCAGCGCTGGGAAGTGCTGACCGACCACGGACTGACCGCGTTCGGCATTTCCAATCACCTTGTCGGGCAGGCGGTGTGCGATCTGATCGATGAACGGCATAAGTCGATTCTGCCCAAGGATGTCTGGGGCGACGGCAAGCCGGAGGGCGTGCGCAAGCGTGCAGCCAAGAAGATGATCACCACGGCCAAGGCGTGTCGGAACTTCATCGACTGCAAGCCCGGCCGAAAGAAGAAGGACGACTTCCCCGCGGTGGTCAACGGGTTTACGGGTTCGAGCGTGTGGCATTCGATTTACGCCTTCCCCCCTACCGATCAGGCTTACTGGGAGAAGGGATTCAAGGATTTTGCCAAGCGGTGGGCGCCGATCCTGAATGCGTTTGACAAGGTGAATGTGAACTTCGCGCTGGAGGTGCATCCGACGGAGATCGCGTTTGACATCGTCAGTGCCGAGCGGGCGCTTGCTGCGGTGAAGAACCATAAACGGTTCGGCTTCAATTACGATCCATCACACCTGGCTTACCAGGGTGTGGACTACATCAAGTTCATCCGCCGGTTCGCGAATCGGTTGTACCACGTACATATGAAGGATGTCTGGTGGGGCCACGGCGACGGGACGGTCGGCGTTTTCGGCGGGCACACGGATTTTGCGGATCCGCGGCGATACTGGGACTTCCGCTCGCTGGGCCACGGCGATGTGAACTTTGAAGAGATCATCGTTGCGCTGAACGATGCGGGCTACGCGGGCCCGCTGAGCGTGGAATGGGAAGACAGCCGGATGGACCGCGAACACGGCGCGGCCGAGGCGTGCGACTTCGTGAACGCGATCGACTTCAAGCCCTCGGAACTGGCGTTTGATGCACAGTTCGATCGGTAGCGTTTATCAGGGGGTATAATGCTATGGGTGTCCGAGTCAGAGAGCTGATCCGGATGGTCGAACGCAACGGCTGGGTGCAGGTTCGCCAAAGAGGCAGTCATCGCCAGTTCCATCATCCTGATAAGCCCGGCACCGTAACGATTGCGGGAGCCCCCGGGATTGAGGTCCCCCCGAAGACGTTACGCAGCATAGTTCGACAGGCAGGTCTCGAGGATCAACAGCCATGAGCAAATACCTGGTCATCATAGAGGAAGGCCCAACGAGCTTTGGCGCATATGTTCCCGATCTGCCGGGCTGTGTGGCGGTTGGTACATCACGGGAGGAGGCCAAGCAATTGATCCGCGAGGCATTGACCGCCCATCTTGAAGATATGCGCCGCACCGGCCAGGAGATTCCACAGCCGACCAGCGTGCCGGAATATGTGGAGCCGGACGCGGCATGATCCTTTTCGTCCAGACATTCTGCAGCGACATTTAGAATTTTTATGGCACAAGTTGGTTACGCGATTCTGGGTTCGGCGATGCTTGCACAGGCAGGCGGCGCGGGGGGTGCGTCCGGGATAGGGTTCGACCACGTGTTGTGGGCGTTGATCCTGCTCGGGATGGCGGTTGTTTTATTTTTCGCAGAATTGTTCGTGCCGACCGGCGGGGTCCTTGGTGTTGCCGCGGCGCTTTGTCTGATCGGCGGGATCATTTGCCTGTTCTGGATCGACACGACTTACGGGATCATCGGGATTGTGGTCACGATGCTGGCGTTGCCTTTCGCGTTTGCGTTGGGGCTGTGGATCTGGCCCAGCACGCCGATCGCCAAGGCGATGATGCTGGGCAGTGAAGATGATGAAGATGAATTAGAGACAGACGGCCAAGCAGTGCGGGATATCCCCACGCACGAATCACAGATCGCGGTCGGCGTGGAAGGTAAATCACTGACGGAGCTTCGGCCGGTCGGCACGTGCCTGCTGGATGGCAAGCGGCAGGAGTGTTTGTCTGTATCTGGGCTGATTGAAGTCGGCGAGCGTGTGAAGGTCGTGAACGCGGACGGGATGCAGATCAAGGTGAAGCGGGTTTAATCGCCCTACGCTTGGTTCATATCCAAGTAAATACGCACGGCTGCTGAAGCAGCCTCGCCAAGGGGGAATGATAGTTGAGGGATCAGGCGGCTTCGCCTGCGGCGTCATCGTCGCCGCCTAAGGCGTTGATGCGTTCAGCGGCGGAGTCGATCTTGGTGATCTTGACGCCGAAGTTCTCGCCGACCTTAACCGCCTGTCCGGCGCCAATGGTCTTGTTGTTGACCATGAGGATCAGGTCACTGTCGGCCGGACGTTCCAGTTCCATAATGGCGCCGGGCCCCAGCGAGAGGACATCTTCAACGGGCATGCGGCATTCGCCGACCATCACCAGTAGCGGTACTTCGAGCTTGAGGATCGTGTCGACGTCTGTATGCATGAAGGGATTATCGGCGATATAGATGCAGGATGTTCAATGTTCGATGTGGAATATTGAATCTATCTGTTGACGTAAGTTCCTTGCCAGATTGAACATCGAACATTGAAGATTGAACATCATCCAAAGGCCGATTCGGCGAGGTCGACGGCCTTGGCAAGAGCAGCGGCCTTGTTGACCGTTTCCTGGTGCTCGGCGTCCGGATCAGAGTCGGCGACGATACCGCCACCGGCCTGCAGGTGGACGTGCCACTGATCTGCTTCGGCGGGCATGATGACCATGGTCCGCAGGGCGATGGCCATATCCATGTTGCCACGGAAGTCGGCACAACCAACCGCGCCGGCATAGGGGCCGCGGCGGGTCTTTTCCAACTCGTCGATGATCTGCATCGCCCGGACCTTGGGGGCCCCGCTGACCGTGCCGACGGGTAACGTCACACGCAGTGCATCCCACGCGGTCAAGCCTTCACGCAGACGTCCGGTGACCATGGACGAGATGTGCATGACGTGGCTGTAGCGTTCGATGGTCAATATCTCGGGCAGTTCAATCGTGCCGGGCTGAGCGACGCGGCCGACATCGTTGCGGCCGAGGTCGACGAGCATGATGTGTTCGGCGCGGTCCTTGGGATCGTTGATCAGTTCCTGCTCAAGTGCGAGGTCTTCTTCCTGCGTCTTGCCGCGGTGGCGTGTGCCGGCAAGCGGCCGGTTGGTGATCAGCCCGTCCTCGACCTTGCAGAGGATTTCAGGGCTGGAGCCGACGAGCATGCCGCCATCGATCTGCATGTAGAACATGTAGGGCGACGGGTTGACGACGCGCAGCGAACGATAGATATCGAACGGATCGACCTTAGTTTTCAGGCTGAAGCGTTGGCTGGGCACGATCTGGAAGGCGTCGCCCGCTTTGATGTATTCCTTACAGGCTTCGACGGCTTTCTGATACCCGCCCTCTCCCAGCGAGCTGGTCGGCAGCTTGCGCGGCGGCGTAGAAAGATCGACATGCCCAGCAGGCAGTTCCATGCCGTGCTCATCGGCGTGGGGCGCGAGCAGGCGTTTGCAGATCTTATCGAGTTGGGTCTGGCCCGCGTTATACGCATCTTCGGCTGTGGGGTATTCATCCAGCAGCACATGCGTGACCACGAGCACGGCTTTCTGCGCATTGTCGAAGGCCACCACATCGTTGTAGAGCTGCATGTGCAGATCGGGCAGGTGGCGGTCGTCCGGGGGCGGTGAGGGCAGGACCTCCCCTTCCAGGTAGCGGACGGTGTCGTAGCCGGCGTAGCCGACCCAGCCGCCGGAAAACTCCGGCAACCCCGGGATACTCACTGGCTGCCAAGTGGAGGTGATCCGGTCCATCTCCAGAAGCGGGTCTTCGCTGCGGTACTTTTTGCTGTGGTAGGAATCGCGGTGATCGCGATATTCGACATCGTGGTCGCGGGCGATGACTTCGGCGATCGGCTGAGCGCCGAGGTAGCTGTATCGGCCGATCTGGTCTCCACCGACGACGGACTCGAGCAGGAAGCTGGGGGCGAGTCGATCGTCCGGGCGGACAAGGCGGCGATATGCCAGCACGGGCGTCAGAGAGTCGCTGAACAGCCGGCGGAACATGGGCACGAGCAGGCGTCTGCCCTCGGTGGGCGTGGTCTGGGCCAGTTGCTTAAACGTATTGAGATCGGGCTGGTTAAGCGTCATAACTGGTTTCATCGGCCGGATACGACGGTCTACCCGTGATCCGTTGGAACTTTTGCACATGGCCCGATTTGGGGGGCCGGTCTTTGGCCGATAGTCTATAGGGGTCGGCCCCGGACCGCATCCCTTGAATCCGTCGACGGGAAACCACGGATGAATATCGACTCATTCCTTGCACATTACCAGATCACAGAGAACCCGTACGGTGCCGAGGAGGCCCGGCTGGACCCGGTGTTTGAGCGCCTGATCGAAAAAGACCTGTCGCATCCGGAGTTCGGTAAGGTGATGGGCAAGGTCGATCAGCCCGGCACGAGCATCGTGTTCGGTGAAAAAGGCAGCGGCAAGACGGCGATCCGGATCATGCTCGCCAACCAGATCGCGAGGCACAACGCGGAGCATCCGGACCGGTTGGTACTCACCGTGCCGTACGACGACCTGAACCCGGTGCTGGATCAGCTTTTGTCAGCCTGCGGTGGAGACGTCGAGTCGATGCTCAAAGAGCTGCGGCTGGAGGATCACCAGGACGCGATCCTGTCAATCGCGGTGACACAGTTGAATGACGCCCTTCTTGGCGAGCAGTCAGCAGACCCGATCGAGGGGACGAAGCCTGCCCACAACTGGCGTGAGTTGAAAAAGAAACTGCGAAAGCTGCCACGATCGACTCGTGTGAATCACGCGGTGTTGTCTGCGTTGTACGATCAGCCGAAGAGTGTATCCGTCGTAAATCGCTGGAATCAGCTATACCGCCGATTGGGACTCGGTTGGTTTAAGCCGCTACCTTGGGCATGGATTAGTGTGTGTGTGTCGATCTTATTCTTAGCTGGATTTGCCGTTTGGTATCTGATGACAAATGAAGGAGATCGAACCAATGTGCAAAAGGGATTCGATCTGGCCATTCTCGGAATAGGCTTAGCATCCTTGCTGTCGTCAATATGCGGATTAATTACCAATTACTTTCGATGGAAGCTTTATTGCAAAGACATTATCACACATATGCCCGTAATAAAACGGCAGCCTTCTGAATTGCAGTCCATGCTGATAGCGCTTGGGCGTTCGAAGCTCATATGGCAACCGATCCCGACCAGTAAAGGCGGTGACGGCAAAGACAGTCGGTATCAGTTAACGCGGCGTTTTATCGAGGTGTTAACGGGGATCGGTTATGCGGGGATCGTTGTACTTGTCGATCGCGTGGATGAGCCGACAGTGATCCAGGGCAAGACCGAGCGCATGCGTGCGATCATCTGGCCGATGCTTGATAACAAGTTCCTTCAACAGAAGGGTGTGGGGATCAAGCTGCTGCTGCCGATCGAGTTGAGGCATCTTGTTCATCGTGAGTCACCCGCGTTCTTTGAAGAGGCGCGTCTGGATAAGCAGCATGTCGTTGATCGTTTGACCTGGTCGGGCGCGACGCTATACGACATCTGCACGAGTCGGCTTCGTGCGTGTCGGGTGTCTGAGAATGAAAGCGACAGGCCCATTCAGTTGATGGACCTGTTCCAGCCGGACGTGACACGTGACGCGGTGATCGACGCGCTGGATCAGATGCAGCAGCCACGGGATGCGTTCAAGTTCCTCTACAGCCTGATCCAGGAACACTGCCGGCTGAGCCCGGAGGACGATCCGAACTACAAGATCGCACGGATCACGCTGGACAACGTCCGCCGAGCGCAGTCGCAACGAGTCCAGGATCTGCAACGGGGTATTGCACCGGCATAGCGGATATTTGTATGCCTTTTTACGCCTATCTGCGGCGATTACTGTTTAAGCAATGGCACTAGAACAGGGCTTCCCTTGCCTAGTATTTGGGCACCGGATCGGGTAAGGCCTGCCCCTAAAAGAAAATAAAAAGTTTAAGCTAACCACTTGCCGACGCAAGGGGTGACCGTAATCGGTATGATGTTGCGGCTGATGTGAATGGCACGTCAGTTGCGTGTACAATATGCAACGCACTGCCTACCAGGGTAGGCATAATGATGCATCGTTAAAAACAGTCACAGTTAGAAGGAACTATCTGCCATGACACCAACCCTCTCTCCCATTGCACGACCTCGCACCTTTGCGCTGCTCGCGGCTGTTTCCGCGATGACGCTCATGGGTACCTCCACCGCTCAGGCTCAGGACGCCCCCCCGGTCAACACCGGTAAGGTTGCCTGGACCACCGGCTTCGATGTGGTGACCGAATACTGGTTCCGCGGTATCGGCCAGGAAAATGAAGGCCTGATCCTTCAGCCTTGGGTTGACATGACCGCCACCCTGATCCAAACCGATAACTACACGCTGACCGGCACGGTTGGCCTGTGGAACAGCGTGCAGGACAGCACCCCGGGCGACGCCTGGTACGAATCCGACTTCTATGCAGGTTTCACCGCGAAGACCGGTGATATCGAAATCGGCACCCAGTACGTCGTTCTGTACAACCCCTCCGGCGGCGATATCTTCGCTGAAGAAGTCAACGTCAGCTTTGGATACGATGACTCCAACCTGTGGGGCCAGGACGGTTTTGCTCTGAACCCGACCGCGTTGCTGGCGATTGAAACCGATGGCGGTTCGGATGCCGGCAACAACAAGGGCACCTACCTTCAACTCGGTATCGAGCCGGTCTTCGCTGACGTCTGCGGCAGCGACAGCGTCAAGGTTGATATGGCGATCCCCGTAAAGCTCGGCCTGAGCCTCGACGATTACTATGAAAACGGCGCAGGTGACGACGACACCTTCGGCTACCTTGACATCGGCGCCGTGTTCAGCACCCCGCTGGCTGACCTGATCCCCGCCGACTACGGCAACTGGACCGCCAGCGCCGGCGTCCACGTGATCTTCCTCGGTGACACCGCCCAGGATATCAGCGAAGCCTTCGGTACCGGCAGCGACGATTACAGCATCTACGGCACCTTCGGGCTGAAGATGGAATACTGATTCGGCTAAGCCGTTTCGTAAAAGAAATCTCAAACCCACGCCTTTAACCGGGCGTGGGTTTTTTCATGGGCGTTAGCACATTATCAAACCAAACGTAACGGGTACCCTGTTTTGACCGCGCAGCGGCAAAGCACGATTGGATCGAGAACGCTCTAACCGTTAGTCAGATTGCACATTGAACATCGAAGATTGAACATGAAAACCACCCGGACCTTCGCTACGCTCAGGACCGGCGTTAGGTACAAGAAACACTCACCAATCAGCCGGCGATCTGGTCGAGCGCATCGATGAGCTGGTTCAGGTCATCATCCGTATTAAATGCACCGGGGCTGAGGCGGACGGTGCCATCGGGGAAGGTGCCAAGCCTGCGGTGCGTATAAGGCGCACAGTGCAGGCCGGGACGGATGGCGATATTGAAACTGTCATCCAGGATCGAGCCGACATCGGGTACGTCATAACCCTGGATGTTCAGCGAGAGCGTACCGACGCGTCGTGCGGTATCACGTGTGCCGTAGACCGTGAAGCGATCGTCGTTATCGAAACGATCGATCAGTTGCTGCACCATGGCCTGCTCGTGCTTGAGGATGGAACTGATACCTTTTTGGTTGATGTAGTCGATGCCGGCTCCCAGGCCGACGATGCCGACGGTGTTGGGGGTTCCGCCTTCCAGGTAGTGTGGGAAGTCCGCGGGCTGTGTGGGCGTGGCGCTGTCGCCGCCTGTGCCGCCTTCCCGCCAGGGATTGAAGCGGGAAGCGTCCGCCACATCCACCGACGTCACGGGACACCGCTCGCCGACGTAGAGCGCACCGGTACCCGTCGGACCAAGCAAAGACTTGTGGCCCGGCATGGCAAGCAGGTCGATATTCATCTGCTTGACCGAGATCGGCAGTACGCCGGCGGTCTGCGCCGCATCAAGACAGAACAGCACATCGTGCTCGCGTGCGATCCGCCCCACTGCTTCGGCGTCCTGGATCGTGCCCAGCACGTTCGATGCGTGCGTCATGACGATCAAGCGCGTGCTGGGTTTGATAGCCTTGCGGATGTCCCCGGGGTCAACGAAGCCGTCATCATCAAAGGTGATGCGCGTCAGCTCGATCGCGCCGCGGTCGGCCATCGCCTGCAGCGGCCGACTGACGGAGTTGTGCTCGAGATCGGTCGTAATGACATGGGTATCATTGCCGTTACTGGCGGGGGCGAGTACGCCCTTGATGGCGATGTTCAGCGCATCGGTGCCGTTAAGCGCGAAGACAAAGCGATGCGGGGCGTCGGCTTCGAAGAGGCGGGCGAGCTTAAGCCGGACAGCGTCCATCATCTGGTCGGCAGCGATCGCCATGCGGTGCCCGGCGCGGCCGGGGTTGGCTGCGTCCTCAGCAAGGAACTTGGCCATCGCCTCGTTCACACCTGGGGCCTTGGGGAAACTGGTTGATGCGTTGTCGAAGTAAATCATCGAATGCCTCATACGCTCGGGAATCCCTGCACACGGCGCCAGGCGCTGAGTTGGCCGAGGTGGATGTTTTCGTGCAAAGCCATCAGGTACGGCAGCGCAACACCTGCGGTCGGCAGGACCTTGAGCCAGCGTTCAAGATTGATCGTGTTGTTGAATACAGCATCACCAGCGCTGCTTAGCGCGGCTGCAACAGCATCATGGCCCTTGATGTAATCGGCAACAAGTTCATCCTTGGATGCATAGATCGATCGATCCGCCTCGGGCTTGCTCTTCATACCGAACGGATGATCTTTCGGGTCTTCGAAGGCTTCACCCTTGATGATGCACTCGATCACGGGATGGTAAGCGTTCAGGTGGCTGAGCACCCAGGCGGGGTGATTCGCACCGGGACCGGGCTGGACGACCATCTGCTGCTCGGACAGGTCGGCGACGAGTTTCTGGCCGTAGTCTTTGTTCTTGTTCCAAACAAGGAGCAGGCCTTTGATGACTTCAGACATTATGAGTTTCCTCGGATTATGGCGTGCTTATCGACTGAATTTAAAAACCTATGGTATCAGAACAACGGCGGCAAGCCGATCGCGCGGCGCCAGGCGGAAAGCTGACCGACATGGAAGGTGACGTGACCGTTGAGCATGAAGGTCAAACCGTCACCGATTGTCGGCATCTTGCTACGGAAACCCTCATCGGGCATCTGGGCGGCAAGCTGTGCATCCGTGATGCTATCAAGCGCAGGGCTGATGGATTCGACACCCTTATCCAGTTCAGCAAGCAGCGTCTGGATGTCCGGATACTTTGATGCATCACCGACCGGCTCGGACTTCATGCCGAACAGCGCATCCCAGCCTTCGGGGGCCTTGTAATTCGCACCCGACAGGTTAGAGCACAATTCAATTGCGCAAGCGACATGCCCAACAATCCAGAGCGGATGATTCATGCCGAGCAGCGGCTGTGCTGCCAGCTTGCCGGCGTCGATGCCCTCCAGCAACAATTTGAGATAGCCCACGCTGAAGTGGAAGTTGTGTTTTACGGTGCTATTGACTGGCATGTATTGACTCCTGGATCGATCTAATGGTTGGCTAATTTATGCGCCCACGTATTTGGCGTAGATGCTCTTGGCGACGTTGGCGTGCTTGGTGCCTTTGACAATGGCGCGGCCGTCGCTGAAGAGGGTCAGTTCGTAGGGTTCGCCGTTGTCGGTGATGTCGGCACGGAGCATGAATTTGTTGGCGGTGACTTTGCCGTGGGATTCGAGGCGTTTGGCGATGTCGGTGAAGTCGAGTTTTGAACTGTTGGAGCCGGGCGATGAATCGCCCTCGCCTGTCTTCATATTGAGTTGGACGGCGTTGCGGCCGCAGAGAGTTGTCGTTGAACTTCCGAACAAGCCGTCGAGGTATTCGTACTTGTGTTGCTTGCAGCAAAGGCATTCGCCGACGTCGTAAGCGCGAGCGACCTTGAACTGCTTGATCATGTTGGACCAGAGGTCGAGGTTGAGCATGGTCGGGCAGACCTTGTCGAGGTTGCCGGTGAGGATCTTGAGTGCCTCGGCGACCTGGTAGTTGGCGACGATAGAGACGGCCGGGCCGATGACGCCGGCGGTGTCGCAGGTCGGATTCACACCGGGCGGCGGGGCTTGCTCGAAGATGCAGCGCAGGCAAGGCGTCGCGAGGCCTGCTTGCTCCCATGGCGTGTCGCCAGCTTCTGTATGAGGCAGGACGGCATAAGATGCTCCGACCGTGCCGACCGCCCCGCCGTAGACGTAGGGGATACCATGCTTCACGGCGACATCATTGGCGAGGTAGCGCGTCTCGAAGTTGTCGACGCCGTCCATGATGAGATCGACTTTGCCGACGCCGGGAAGCCCGGTTGCGAGTTTTTCGATGTTGGTGTGGTTCACATCGTCAACAACCGCATCCACTTTGACCTGCGAATTGATCTGCGCGATCTTGCGTTTTGCCGCCTCGGCCTTGGGGATCGCTTCCTTGACATCGTTCTCATCAAAGAGGATCTGCCGCTGCAGGTTGGTGATTTCGATGAAGTCGCGGTCAACAATGACGAGGTGCCCGACGCCGGCGCGTGCGAGCATGTTAGCGATCACCGTGCCCAGCGCGCCGCATCCGACGACCAGAACCTTGGCGTCAAGCAGTTTGCGTTGACCCTCTTCTCCGAACCCGGGCAGGAGCATTTGGCGGTGATATCGTTCAAGGTCTTGACTCATAATTCAAATAGTCCGAATAGCGCATATCATGGCGTTAGTACTCGTTTCCCCATGGCAACTCTGTCTTCGGTGACGTAACCGATGGCCCGGTAGAAGGCCAGGGCGGGTTTGTTCATGCCACGCAGTTGAAGATTCACTTTAGGACAGCCCAGCTCAGTGAGTCGGCTCTCCGCTGCTTCAACGAGCAGACGGCCATAGCCTTTGCGTCGATGATCCGGATCAACCGCAAGCCTGTTCAGCCAGCCTCGGTGCCCCTCGTATCCAGCCATCACGGTGCCGATCAACTGCCAGTCCACCTGTGCAATCAGAAAGAGTTCCGGTTGGAACTTGATTTTACGCTGAATATCCAGGTAAGGATCGTTTTCAGGCACAATGAGCCCGCACTGCTCCCACAGGTTAACGACGGCGGTGATGTCCGGTTCTTCATAAGGGCGGATTTGAAAAGGCATAGCAAGACTCCCAATACAGCTTAAGGGGCAACGTTGCTGCCTCCCTCAACCGGATCGACACGCACGCCCTGTTCAACCAGATAATCCAGCGCGGCCTGGACCTCGTCTTCATCGCCTTCAAACAGCACGGCCATGATGCCGATGTCTTTCTGCACGCTGGCTTGGCGGATATCGAACATCACGCCGGGGAAACGGGTCGCCATCTTCCACAGGCAAGGTTCGTTTTGCCTGCCGCCTTCGAAGGTCAGCCAGGTTTTTCTAGTGGTCTTAGACATTTTAAAATTCGCTGAATAAACAGGTACCGAATGAACGGTAGATTTCGCAGATGACACAGATTATCAAATTAGCCAACCGCTCTGATCAGCGTAATCCGCGCAATCCGTAGATTATATCCGTTCCATCCCCATCAGCCTCCCGCGATGGCGGGGACGATTGAGACTTCGTCTCCGGCTTTCAACGGGGTTTGCAGGTTTTCGAGGAAGCGGATGTCTTCATCGTTGACATAAACATTGATGAAGCGGTTGATTTCGGTTTCGCTCTTGTAAAGGCGCTTGCCGAAGTCGGGATAGTCGCTGTTGAGCGAGCCGAGGACGGCACCGACGGTTTCGCCGGCAACTTGCAGGGATTCCTGGTCGCCGACCTGCGGGCGTAGCGCGGTGGGGATTAGGACGGTGATTGATTCGGACATTGTTATTTCTCCGTATATGTTGCCGTGTAATAATCAGACGGTTTGTGCGGGCGTAACGTGTGGATGCGTTTCTTCCAGTTCTTTGGCCAACTCATCGAACTCGTTCATCTTCGCGTTGATGACGGGGCTGGTGGCGAACTGGCCTTGCATGACTTCGACGGTCTTCAGGCCGTTGCCGGTGATGCAGACGCAGATCGATTCATCGCGAGGGATACGACCCGATTGAATAAGTTTGATCGTACAAGCGAGCGTGGTGCCGCCGGCCGGTTCGGTGAAGATGCCTTCGGTGCGACCGAGCAGTTTGATTGCATCGAGTATTTCCTGATCGCTTGCCGATTCACCCCACCCCCCGCAATCACGGATGATCTTCAGTACGTAATAGCCGTCGGCCGGGTTGCCGATCGCGATGCTCTTGGCGATGGTGTCGGGCTTCTGCGGGTGGAATAGTTCCTGCTGCTCACGCAACGCGGTGACAATCGGGTTACAGCCGTCGGCCTGGGCGGCGTAAATCTTCGGACTGTTGTCTTCGACCAGACCGAGTTTGATGAATTCATGGTAGCCCTTCCAGATCTTGGGCAGGATCGTTCCACCTGCAACGGGCGAGACGGTGTGCTTTGGCAGTTTCCAGCCAAGCTGCTCTGCGATTTCGAAGCCGTGTGTTTTCGCGCCTTCGGTGTAGTACGGACGGAGGTTGACATTAACGATCGCCCAGTTGTACTTATCCGCGATCTGCGAACAGAGGCGGTTGACGTCGTCGTAGTTTCCCTTGATTTTGAACATACGCGGGCCAAAGGAAAGCGTCGCAACGATCTTTCCTTCTTCCAGATCGTGCGGGATCATCACGCAGGCACGCAGACCTGCCGCAGCGGCGTGTGCAGCAACACTGTGAGCAAGGTTGCCGGTTGATGCACAACCAACGGTATCGAAGTCGAATTCGATTGCCTTGGTCAATGCAACGGAAACAACGCGGTCCTTGTAAGAAAAGGAAGGATAATTCGCACTGTCGTCCTTGATGTAGATTTCTTTTACGCCAAGTTCTACGGCGAGGCGGTCAGCTTTAATCAGCGGTGTAAAACCTGAGTTAAAGCCGGCCTTGGGTTCGCCTTCGATCGGCAAAAGGTCTTTGTAGCGCCAAAGCGAACGCGGTCCAGCTTCGATGGATTCTCGCGTGACCTTGCCTTTCATGGCTTCGTAGTCGTAGGCGACTTCCAACGGACCGAAGTCGTGGTCACAGACGGTTAATGGCTTGAGGCCGTACTCGGCGTGACATTCTTTGCATTGCAATGATTTAACGTAGCTCATGGTTTTTCGCCTTGAATACGGATGCGTGTCGCAATCCTTATCACACCGACATGAGGACACGTCGGCTCGCGTGCATAAAAAAACCCCTTCTCATCAAAGATAAGAAGGGGCATGGCTTTACGTTTGGGTAAAGGTCCTGGCCGCCTCTTATCTTCCCCAGCCAAACGGCCGGGCGGGAGTTCGCACCAAACTTTCCGGCTTTGCCGGTGACGGTTGCGGTGGCTTCATCGGGCCCATTCCCTCTGCCACTCTGGATAAGACGCTGAATTTTGTGCGTGGTACGTTAGTCTTTTCCACGCTTGCGGTCAAGCTTTATTTATGAAAGTTTTCGCCTGATATTAAGACCGACTATTCCCGTTAGCATCAGGATCATGCTTGACGGTTCCGGAATCAGACTGCTTAAATCACCATCCGGGTTGTACGCGATCGTGTCGATCCAGACGGTTCCGGACCAGTTGCTGCCGCCTGTCGTCGCGGGCGCGGAGCTGAAGTAGAGCGAATCGATAAAAGCGTTGGGCCCATCGATCACATGATTACCCCCGTTGTAGTTTTCCCACTGCGAACTGTCTGACAAGTCCCATTGATAGAGATGCCACTTGCCATCAGCGATGACTTTCTGAAACGCCGCGCGTTCCTGGCGGTGATTGGTGACGATGCCATCGTCCAGAAGCATGCTGATATAAAGTGGATCGTTACCCGGTTCTAATCTCAGGAACAGGCCGACATATCCCTCGCTGCTCATGGCTTTGTCTTCATCGTACAGGTTTGTCAGCGGGTGTGACGTGCCTGAAACGAGACGCAGTTGCATGCTTTCAGGCGTTTGGTTTGTGTTATCGATATCAAGGCGCAGCGACATCTGGCCGTCCTGAGCGTACTCGCTATCCAGCGTAGCGGTTGAACTGGCTGCCACGTTGTGGGAACTGGCGGAAAAACTCGGCGTGTTGGTGAAGTGGCCCTTGTTAGCCTCGAAGTCATCGAAGATGGCCAGATCGGTAATAAATGGTTGAGCGCCCGGAGGCTTCGGCCTTGCGGGTTGTGCCAGTGGAACATAGTCAGGATTAGGCGTTGCGAATACAGCGAAGTTATTGGCGACAAGCCTCTCGTAACCGGGCTCGTAAGTGGATGACCCGTCACTCGGGCTGTTTAGCACACGTGCTCTGGCAAAGCCATCATCGCGGTCATCCATGACCATCGTGGTCGAGCCGCCGCCGTCGACATTGATCGCATCCTTGACGTTGAAGTAATCAATCAGCAAATCTGCCATTTCATCGGTGCGCATCCCCTCACTGAATTGGGGTTGTCGGCCGTCGACGGTCATCAGAATCACTTTACCGTCATAGGTCACGCCCAATGCGGTATGCGGATTGAGCGCATTGGTATAGCTGTCGTTTGGCGCGGTCTCGACGCCGTTGGTGACGATGCGCTGGTTGCCGCCGAGCGCGTTGTAGAGCGGGATGCCTTGTTGTGTTTCGAAGGTGCCACGTCCGGCCGCTGTCAGGATGTACGGGATATTGTCTTGGGAAACATTGAAAATGGATTGGCCGTTGTAATTGCTTGATGAATAGCCGACACCGTTGGAGACGCCGGTGTGTGTTACGTTTGCGTAATACTCACCCGAGCCGGACCCCGCACTGCTGTAGAAGTCTGCGTTGATGCCGATCTGTGCGTTGACGCTGTCGACAAAGTCGCTGGTGGTGGTGCGTGTCACCTCGCCGGGTTTGGAGCCGTTGTCCGGCTGCATGAGGAAGCTGACACCTTCGGCCTTCGGATCGATCTCCATGATGTGTATGGCGACCGGCCGGGATAGATTGAATAGACCGGCGTTGAGGGTGGAGCCATCCTCAGCCTCGATAATCTGATAGTACGTCACCCCGATAAAGGGCTGTGCGGTGTTGATGACCGCCGCGTTGGTGAACGTAGTTGTAAGGAAAACCAGGCAGGCAACTAAGGCTCGCCAGTGGGAGAAGCCGACGAGAACCGATCGCGTTGTCGGAAGCATGAACACAACCTCCAAGGACAAGAAGAAAAACAATTTATGAGACACGGCATGCTGTGGGGAGAATCACGGCACCTGATAATTCTATAATATTCCGTGCGAGTAATAAAGTGCTTTTCCTGTTTTCCTTACGGAAAAAGGAAAGCGGGCTTCACCTGCTGTGAATATGGGTAAACGACAACGCCCCACCATTTGGCGGGGCCTTGTTGTTGTGCGTCAATAATGCTGCCTTGTTTTATGCGGTTGCGACGGTTCGGGCATCTGTGCGGCGAATGATATCACTGACGCCGGTTTGATTGAAACCCTTGTAGCCATCGTTTCTTTCCAGATTCTCCAGGTGCGAGCCGACAGCACCTTGTTCGCGGAAACGCTGCGCCTGTTCTTTTGTAATCAGACTTCTGTTAAGCAGGTCGTCGATGCGAGCGCTATCAATCTGCCAGACTTCACCGGCGGTGAAGGCCTGGTAGAGAAACTCGAAGTTGGTGAATTTGTCCATGACCTTGTGGCCTGACGCTTCGAGGTCTGCGGTCAAGCGCTCGTGGTCGAACTGGCATTCAAGGTGGTGCATGCCTGCCTTGAGGATGGAGTCGCCGTGCAGTGCGGTCCACAGGCCGACGGTACCTAGTTCGGTTGGTGATTCGATGGTTCGGTGGTCGAAGTCGTGCGTGACTTCTTCGGGGGCCATATCGACATCGGCGAAGATGACAAAGCCGGCGACCGGTTGTTCGAGCACCTGTGCGCCCCAGCCGGCTTCGCCGCCTGCATAGAATCGTTCACGGCAATAGAAACCCAGTGTCTCTAAGACTTCGATCGTTCGCTTGAAGAGTTTACGAGAGCAGCGGAAGGTGTGGTGATCGTGATTTGCCCAGCCGATGCCGAGGCTGTCCTGCCGCGCCTTTTGCCAGCGGGCCGCGGTATTGCGCCGCTGCCAGAAGTCGCGTTCCGCATGAAAGAACAGGTCACAAGCGTAGTTGCGTGCGGCGTCTTGATCCGTGTGTTCGGCGAGTTGAGCGATCGCGTTATTCACGAATGTCAACGTGTGAGTGATGCCTTCATCATTCGTGGCGAAATCCCGTCGGCGGCGGCGGAATGATTCGAGCACACGCTGCGCGGTTACGGCCAGTTGCGGAGAATACTTCGGTTGATCGAAGCCGCGGTAACCGTGTCGTTCGACGCTGAGCATCTCTGTGCCGTCGCTTTTGAAAGCGGTTGCCATGCGCAGTTGGCTGAAGGGTTCACCATAGATCGGCGTCTCGGGTGTGATGTTCCATGTCGCAAGAAAGTCGGCCACCCAATCGACTTTGATGCCCACACGCATCGGGCCATCTTCGATCAGCACGGCGGGGAGGACGGCCCCTTCGTGGATGTAACGCGTGGGAGCACCGGACACAGGCTGGAGCTCGTAACCGGTATCGGTGAGTTTCGCGGCAGCTTTGTGAGTTGTGGGGATGCGGATGAAGTCGACCCAGTCGACGAAACGTGTGGAGGTTTCATTCAGCATCCGACGGGCGAGTGATGCCGCTTCGGGAGTGCGAGACAGGAATTCGTCTACCAGTTCTCGGATCAGTGCATCGGCCTGCGGCTGGCGCTGCCAGTTCCATTGTTGGTTCATTGCATCGTTTGTTTGCTGCGACATTGGATTGACACTCATCGATTGGAAACACGGGATTTATTGGCATGAAAAGCCTTGATCGCCAGGCGTTTTACAACGCGCGAAGACAAAGCAACGAGATCTTTCACAATGATTCAGATACCGCCCGGCTTATTCTAGTCAATTCAATTGCAATTGACATAAGCAAGTGCTAAAAATCCGATATCACGGAGATCCAGCTATTTATCTCAAGACAAACTTCTCATAAAAAAACACCCCACCAATTGGCGGGGCGTTGTCGTTGGATTGGATGGCTGGGTTTCGCTTACCAGGCGAAGTGAGCAAAGGCTTTGTTGGCGTCGGCCATACGGTGGACCTGGTCGCGGGTGTTCATGGCCTTGCCTTCCTTACGGGAGGCGTCCATGAGTTCCTTGGCAAGACGCAGGTACATGGGCTTACCCGATTCGGCACGGGCGGCGCCGATGATCCAGCGGAAGGTCAGCGACTGCTGGCGACGCTTGTTGACCTGCATGGGCACCTGGTAGTTGGTGCCGCCGACACGCTTGGAGCGGACTTCGACTTCCGGCTTGACGTTGTTGATGGCGTCGTGGAAGACGTCGATCGCCTTGGGGTCGCCCTTGGTTCGCTTTTCGATCTCGTCGAGGGCATCGTAGACAACGCGCTGTGCGACGGACTTCTTGCCGTCCTTCATCACGCAGTTGATGAAACGTGAGAGGACCTTGTCGCCGTAGCGAGGATCGGGTTTCAGTTGTTCTTCAGCTTTGGTGATTCTGCCTGCCATGTGGCTTTTCCTTTCGTCGGATCGTCGAGGGGTGAGAGTCGATAGCTTCAGCTACCAGCTTTCCCTCATCGTTCACCGCTTTGCCAACACGGCTCAGCGATTACTTTCCGAAAACAATGAGTAATCAGACTATCTCGTAACCAACCGCCTGCTTGCACATCAAGCCTTTAGCTAACGGCTAATGGCTGAAGGCTAACGGCTCAAACTTACTTGGACTTCTTGACGCCGTACTTCGAACGGCCACGCTTACGGCCTTCGACACCGAGGCTGTCCAGCGAACCTCGGACGACGTGGTACCGCACACCGGGGAGGTCGCGGACACGGCCGCCACGCACGAGCACGATGCTGTGTTCCTGAAGGTTGTGGCCTTCGCCACCGATGTAGGCCGAGACTTCCTTGCCGTTGGAGAGCCGTACACGGCAAACCTTACGCAGCGCGGAGTTGGGTTTCTTGGGGGTGACGGTCTTCACCTGAAGACACACGCCACGACGCTGTGGGCACGCATCAAGGTCCTTGACCTTGGACTTGGCCTTGGGGGTGCGACGGGGCTTGCGGACGAGTTGGTTGATCGTTGGCATGTCTGTCCGTTCCGGGCAGGGGTTGGTTGGTATATCCGTATGTTACGAGCCGCGTAGTATAGGGTTAGAGCATCAAAATATGCAAATTAGGTCAAGGTTATCGCTGCCTTTTCATGGCCACCACAACCGCCCTGCCTTCAACTTATCTTACTCGATAACAACCATTTATGCGTCTTCCACAGGCAGGGATCGACGCAGCAGGTCTTCCAGTTGATCCACATGGGCTTTCATGGATAAACCGGCTTCCAGGCCCTTGCAGGCGTCCTGACAGGCTCGGAGAGCCTGGGGGGCAGTCAGTGATTGCATGGCGTTTGCCAGGGCAAGGGCGTCGGAGGGGTCCGGGATGACTCGGCCGCGAGCCGGCGAATTCTCGGGCTCGATCAGGTCGCTGGCCCCGTTGTAGGCGGTGCTGATGGCGGGGACCCCCATCATCAGGGATTCGATGACAACCTTGCTGGCCGGGTCGTAAAACGTCGGGTGGACGGTGACGTCGGCGGCGGCGTAGAGGGCCTCGATCTTGCGTGTGTGGCGGATGAAGCAGACGCGGTCCCTGACGCGAAGTTTCTCGGCCGCTCTATTGTGCTGATGCCAGAACTCGCCAGCCAACAGAACCCGTGCATCGACACGCCGGTCCTTGAGGATCGCCAGCGCCCGCATGAGTGGATCGAAGCCTTTGAGCCGGGGATTGATAGCGGCAAAGAGAAATACCGTCGCAGAGTCGGGGATCTTGAAGCTTTCACGGATCCGTTGACGCCAGGCTAGACGTGTATCCGCATCGACCTCGGGCATGACCGCGGCATTGGGGATCAACTCAACGCGGTCACTCGGAAGTTTATAGTGCGATTCAAGCTGGCGTGTCACGTATTGGCTGACTGCGGCGACTTTGAAAAGCTGCAGGTTTTCAAACGCGTTTTTTTCGAGCGATTGCAGCAGACGCTGCTTGGGATTGAAAAAGACTGCCAGTCGCTTGTTGAGTCGCGCTGCCGGTGTGGATCGCATGGCGATGTTACGTTCGAGTGTTTCCCGTACAGTCCCGCCACGGGGCTGCATCACACGCGCGGGCACGGCCGTAGTCATCGAAAGCGTGGTATCGAATTGGCCAGTATCAATCTGTTCTTTCGCCCATTTGACGAAGCGATAGAGCCGTAAGGCAGATGATGCCTTTCGTCTGGCGAACGCACGAATGGTGATGCCGGGCAGGCTGTTTGTATCTCGACATCCGCCTGCGATGAGCGTGACATCGTGGCCGCGCTTCGTAAGTTCGGTAGCGATCTGCGCCGTGGATCGTTCGAGGCCGCCGGCGTGCGGATCGAATCGCTCGATGATGATCGCGATCTTCATGGCTGCGGTGTTTGCCATGTTCAAGCACCTGCCTCCACGGTCTTGAGCAGATCGACCACTTCGCCGGTAACACGATCTGCATCGATGCGTGTCATGCAACGGTGGTCTAAGGGGCACTTCTTCTTCTGGCACGGTCCACAGAAAACTTTTTCCATAACCTGGCGCTCGTGTTTGAAGCTGATAACGGTCCAAGCCGGATCGGTCGGGCCGAAGATCGTAACGACGGGGGTATTCATCGCGGCGGCGATGTGGCGCGGGCCGGTGTCGTTCGTAATCATTACCGATGCATGTCGGACGATGCTCTTGAGTTGATTGAGCGTCATGCCCGCATCCTGGAGATCGAGGATCGGCTTTTTCGCGGATTGGATAACTTTGTCAAGGATCGGCCGCTCTTTCGGGGCTCCGCTGACAGCGATGAAGGCACCGAGTTTTTCAACGCACTTGTCTGCAACCTCTGCGTAACGTTCGGGAAACCACATCTTGGCGTCGCCGTAGTTGGCGCCGGGATTGAGCAGTACAAGGTGTTGACCGGATTGCGGATCGAATCCTCCCTTGCGTAACAGCTTGTCCGCGGATTCATCGTCTTCTTTGCGCGTAAAAAGCTGCATTTGTGGATCGGGGCTCATCGCGCCGAGATAGTTGGCCAGGCTCAGGTAATAGTCTCGCGTTGGGACGGGGACGTAACCTTCGAGCGTGCGGCGGGCGATGAGGCGGTCGGTCAGCAGCACCCCCCTGCCGTCCCGGTCGTATCCAAGCCGCCGCGGGATTTTCGCCAAAGCTGTGATCAGAGCGCTGCGGAAGCTGTTGGGCAGGATGACCGCCAGATCAAATTTGCCGTTGGCGAGTTTCGCTGCGAGTCGGAACGGCCCACCCTCTTTCTGCTCGGTCTTACCGCCGCGCCGGACCCTGGCGGTCAGCGTCCGATTCACCCACGGATTGGGATCGATGATCGGTTTAACATTCTTGCCGACCAGTGCCGTGATATGCGCATCGGGATAGAGTTCGCGCAGAGCACGCAGCGTGGGCATCGCCATCACGCAATCCCCCAACCAGGTCGGCATGACGACCAGGAGGCGACCGGGTTTCAATTCATGTGCGTCTACGTGCATCCGGGCAAGTATAGCAACGGCTGATTAGCGATCCCAAAGCAAGGCGGTGACAACCGCCAGTTGGGCAAATATGGCCGACTCTATCAGACGTGAAAACGTCGTGGGGTCGGAAGACCCCAGGTAGAAGGCGCCAAGCAGACAGGCGCCGGCAATCGTCTGCAGCACGATCGCAAATATCTTGGCGTAGGAAAATTCCTCACCCATACCGCGTTGGCTTCGCAGTTCCTGAAGGATCAGACGCAGCGTTTTTTCGACTTGTGAATGATCTTCTTGCACCGGCGGTGGAGCGGCGGGTGCGGGCTTAGGCTGGGCAGCGGCCTCGGGCTTAGCAACAGGCGTAACCTGCTTCACCGTAACCTGGGGCTCAGCAGCCGTTTCTTCCTGCTCAGTATCATCCAACTCAGCCAGCGGCACGTTCCACGGGCGGAAAGGCTTGGGCTTGGTTTGTGTTTGTGCTGCCTGTGCACCTGCAAGCGAATCCGATTGGGATTCTGCTTGAGGCTCAGAATCTTCGGCGTCGGTCGATGCACTGGTTTGAGTGGTTCGTCTTTCCTGCTGCAGCTTGGCTACGGCGGCGGCATCCCACTTTCGCTGGCTTCGTCCTGAGCGGTTAATCGTCTCGCTGGTCTCCGGCTTACGCTGCTGGGCAACGATACGGACAGCCTCAACGAGGTTGCGTGCATAAAAGTCGGGCGAGGCCTTTTCCTGGCCATCATCGACAGACTCATCAATGACCCCAGGATATTCGCGAGGATCGAAGGGCTTGAGTCGGTCGGCATCGAGACGCAGAAGGACCGTCCGGGTTCCCGCCGCCTTGCCTGCCTGGATGTCACGGATCTGGTCGCCGATCATCCAACTCTGCGACAGGTCCAGTCCCATCTCCTGCGCCGCTTCCAGCAGCATCCCGGGGGCGGGTTTGCGGTTTGGATGCTCCTTGCGATACCGCGAGACGGTGCCCTGGGGGTGGTACGGACAGTAGTAGTAACGGTCGACCTTCGCCCCGCTGGTGCTGGCTTCGAGCAGTTCGCTGATCCGCCGATGGACCAGGTCGACATCCTGCTCGGAGTACTTGCCTCGGGCAACACCGCCCTGGTTGGTCACGACGATAACCTTGTAACCTAGCCCACTGAGCGAGGCGACAGCACTGGCGACGCCCTGGATCAGGCGGACCTTTTCCGGGTCGCCCAGGTCGCCGTCGTTGTGGATCAGCGTGTTATCACGATCGAGGAACACAGCGGCGTTCATGCTTAAAGCATAAACGGGGGCGTGTTGAACAGCCAATCGGGCCAGATGTTGACTATCGATCGGTTTCCGCGATCTGGATCGTGTAGGCGCCTTCCTGGAAGCGGTTACGGACGAAGACTAGCCGAGCCCGGACGATGCCGACGCCGTCCTCAAGCGGATACTGACGGACTTCGCCGGGAGCCATCGGGGTTTCGGCCCGGGAGCCTGTTTCATAGCCCGGTATCTGATCCGCCAATTCGGCGAGCAAGCGTTCTTCGCCGTCGTCGGTCTGGATGAAGAGTTGCAGCGAGCGGCGAGTCGTCTCGGTCGGGAAGGCGTGGCCGGTCAGGTTGTAGAGTTCGATCACAGTGGGTTGCCGAGGTATTCGCTTGATATTCAGCTTGATCCCAGACTTCAGGAACGCCAGATCGCGGCGGGCGGCCCATAGATGCTCGTGTTCTTTCATGTGGCAGTCAGTACATCCCAGCGGCGGCCCTTCCAGCTTTTCCAGCGAACCCGGTGGCCAGTTGGCGTGCTGATAGCGATCAGATGTCCGCCAGACTTCCCACTGCGATTGGGCCTGGCTGTGGCACGTACCACAAGCATGGGTCTTGAAAGACGCAACACAATCGGTCTGGGGGGTCAGCTGTGCGGCCTCATGACATGCAATACAGGACATTCCCATTTGACCTTCAAATTCAAGCGGGACCTGCTGGCGGGTAGTCGGATCGATCGTGATATAACGCAGGTGCGTCTGGCTATTGGCATGTGCGGTGCCGGACCATTGCTGATGAATTTGCTCGTGGCATGGGGCACACCGCGTGGGCTCATATTCAGTTGATGGCTCAGGACCCAGGTGGCAGATCATGCAACGCTGAGTCAACGTCTTTCCTAGGCGCAGCTGCTGCGGAGATACGTATAACTCGCAAAGATCTGTAGCAAGATGCGCCGCGTTTTGACCCAGCCATTCCAGCAGCAACGCTTCACGTTTTTCCAACGGCGTATCCCGCAGAGGCAATTCTCTGAACGGGGCTATCTCCGATAACGCTTCGTACGCAGCGGCCCTGACGCGCCAATCGGTATCGGATGTGTGCGTCACCAGGTACTCAAGCGGCGCGCCTTTACAGGCTTCGATTCGGTCCAGGACCGCTTGATCGGTTGACGAGTCGGTCGCCTGGTGAACCTGATCGGCTCCGGGTCTGATTAGCCAGAGCACGATCGAGCCAAGTAACAGCACAACCACTGCCTGGATGATCCACCAAATAGGGTGGGACTTTTTGCGTTTTTGGCTTGTGTGCCGACCGGCCATCGGTTTATACTACAGTAACATTGAACACAATAGTACAAATCCCGGGGTCGATCAGGTCGCCGCTGGTCTGGATGCTTGCCATCCTTTTGATCGCAGGCCCGCTATTAGCACATAGTGAGCCATACGTACCGCCCGAACCCCAACCCCCACCCCCACCACCGGTCTTGAAAAAGCCGGTACAGATTTTCCCATTGCGCTGGTCCTGGGTGCACTGGTGGGAAGCTAACCGCGAACGCTACCTGCAAGCGCCTAATCAGAGTCGCGATGTACAGTCACTAGGCCGGGAAGAACTTGATCGGTTACGCATCGAAGCCTCGACCGTGTTGATCAAGGAAATGGAATCAACCGACAAGGTTGCTCGCTTAGCGGCAGCGTTGGCACTTGGACGCATCGGCGGTCCGCCGGCCGAGGGCACGGTGCGCCAGTTAAAGAAGAACGCCGAGTTGGACCCCAGCGAAGAAGTTCGGCTGCGGTGTTTGCTGGCGATCGGCATGATCGGTGATGATGAGTGTGAAAGGGTTTTGTCTGAATACAAAGCAGCGACACATCACCTGCTCGCAGGCTCCATCATTGCCACAGGATTCCTGGATAAACCTTCCGATGAACTTCTTGGTCGGCTCTGGGTACTGACAGGCGACTCATCTCCTACGATCCGTGCTTCTGCGCTGTGGGCATTGGCTCAACACAGACAAGCTCTGGACGAGCCGCGTCTGGTCGCAAAAGTACGAGCCGATGCAAGCCCGTGGATCGTTGCGGATGCTGAGCAAGCGATTGGGCTTGTTGCAGAAGAGCTGGGCACTGATGTGCTATGTGCGATCGTGGTTGGCAATGAAAATATTGAAAACTGGTCTGCCTGGCATCTGCTTAAACAGGTGCGGATACAAAAAACAAGAATGGTGCAGATCGGCAATACGATCCAGGTACCGCCCAAAGTATGGATGGAGGCTCACCTAAGGCTACACGCACAGAACCCGCTGCCCGTTGGCGACCTGTCCGAACATGAACGGGCAGCCCGCCCCAGGCCCTTGGATGCTGATCGTGCGCCGGGCGATATGGATATCAAGGACGATACCCGCAGTGCACGCATCAGGCAGGTCAGTGGTATCGAGGAAATCTATCACGAGCGTTTGCGATCTTCCGCAGCGATCGGGCTTGGGAAGGTCGGGGATCAACCCGGTGTTGTTCAAGCGTTACAGACATTGATCAACATTGAGCGCGATGACTATAGGGATTATCACATCCAGCCCAAGTGCTTCGCATTGATCAGCCTCGGACAGATCGGCGCAAAGGAAGGCTTGCCCACGCTGTTGGATGTGCTGGATAACCAGGCTTCGGGCAGGATCAAACCCCAAAAAGACCTGGAATCACCGATGCGGGGATTCGCTGCGATCGGTTTGGGGTTGTACGCACGGCCTTACGAATCGGCGCAGGGTACAAGTAACCGACCACGGTATGACGCCGCTCTTGAAATGCTCGGCCAGCGCCTGTTGGATAAAAGAGAAAAACTTGAAGTCAGATGCGCCTGCGCGATGGCACTGGGAATCAGCGGCAGAACCGCCACCTTAAAGGTATTGATCAGCCAATATGAAACGCTGGATGAAGTGAATCCGATGCTCGGTGGGTATGTGCTGCTTAGCCGAGCCTTATTGGGTGATCAGAGCCTGTTGACCGATGCCCGCAAGGCACTGCTGCGTAAACCGCATCGCGACGAGTTGACAATGCTGCTTGCCAGGCGTGCGGCCGTACTGGCGATGGGTGTGACAGACTCGGGTGAAGCTATTCCGAATCTCGTAAGGTTCTACGATGAACCTCATTATGTGAATCGTGATATTATTTTAGCGTTATCGTTATGCAGCACCGAAGGTGTAACGACGCATGTACTGCCTGTTCTGCGTGAAAGCGACAATCCTTATGAGCGGGCTTACATGTCCGAGGTCGTCGGGCGCCTGCTTGCACAGGAAAAACCGCCACCGCTATCACGGTTTTTAATCGACAGCAACTTCACGATGAAGAACGGGCTATTTGAACCCTACAAACGGATAAGCAATCCGTTTATGTATGAATACCTGATCCCTCAGTTCGGCGAAATATGGTATTAGGCCTTAAAACACTGGTGTTGGTGCTGGCTTCCGTGATTGCGAATCCCGCAGCGGAACTGGACATGTTACAGCGTGCGGGTGACGCCGATCCACTATACGTGCAGGCTGTCGTTTCGTCGGTGATAGCTGAACTGGAAAATGCACAAACACCGAATGAACAATGCGCTAACGCTTTTTTGAAAGGCGAACTGCTTCGCAAAGCGGCATTGCTCGATCCAGAGAAAGACTACGCACAACAGGCGCTGGATGTTTTTCGGGCGATGCGGGTGGATTACCTGCAACTGCCGGCCGGCCAACTGGGCTATATCGGCGAATCGCGTGTGTATCGACAACTCGGTAACCCCGAAGAAGCCCTGGCGGCGCTTGAACCACTGCTTTCCGGTCGAACAGACAACGGCATTCGCAGGTTGGCGCAACTGGAGGCAACCGAAGCGTATCTGCTGATTGACCCAAAACGTGCACTGGCGGAAGCGGGCGGGTTCGGTGATGCTGCCGATTGGCTGCGTGCAAGAGCATTTGCCGCGATGGGCGAAAATGAAAAGGCCGCAGATTTTGCCCGGCGTGAGGGTGTTGTAAAAAGTGTTTCAGCCTACGACCGGCTGCAACTGCTTGACTCACTTGGTGTGCTGACCCCGGACGAGAGACTCAACTGGGCACGCGAACTGGCGGCGGTGAAAAAATATGACGCGGCATTACAAACACTGGAACAAGACCCCCCGCCGGGATCCACAGCTTTGCACGCATCATTGCTTCAACAGACCGGCAGAATCGACCAATCACTGGCGCTCTGGCGTCAGGCGTTAGAAGCCGATCCCACGTTAGATACGCGGCTGGCTTATGCCGTCAACCTGGAAGCAGTCGCTGAGCAGTCAGGTCCGTCCGATCAAGCAATCTATCGAGATGAGGCGATCAAGACATACTTAAGCATCGTGCAATCGGACGCTGATGAAAACCTGCGCCGTGATGCGCTGCGCCGCTGGTTCTATCTATCCGGCATGAATGCCGACGTACGTGTTATCTCAGACCAGCAAGAACTTATCCAAAGTGATCCGTACCTGCGTTTTGCACGTGTCCGTGTGTTATCAAACTCTCTTGATAAAAATGAAGTCGTATCCGAATTATCCTCTGTTGTGGATGAAGTGGATGATCCCGCGCTCAAAGCCTCGGCAACATTAATGCTGGCAGAACAAATTGAGGAACCTCGCGACTCATTAGCGGTGCTTGAAAAGTATTGGGACATCCTCAGTACAGAGGACAATACGCAGGACGCGGCAAACCTGCTGCGTACCAGGCGATGGATTGCGTTAGGTATGATCGACCGGGCGACCGGACAGGTACTGGCTTCACCAGAAAACAATACATCCGGATCACTATTGCTCGTCGCATCTGCCTTGGCTGATCGGTATGCAGACAACGTCGGTGACGATACGCAATCACAGGTGATGACTCTTGCATCGGCTGCGATTAACCAATCGCCGGATGATGAAGTGATCGCCCTTGAAGCAGCAGAGTTAATGCTGCGTGTGGATGCCAGACGAGATGCGTCCCGTATATTAGAATCCTTAAAGCAAGCACGAGCCATTATCTTGCGGGCAGGCATTCTGCGTGAGTTAGAACAGGTTAATGAAGCCTTGGAACTACTGGCGGATATTGATTCACCCGAGGCGGCGCTTGAACGCGGGCGTTGTCTTTTTAAACTGAGCCGTAATGAGCAAACGCTTATCGAAGCACGAAAAGCCCGCAGCGGTTCCACCGTTGGCAGTGACACCTGGTGGCATGCGACACTGTTACTGACCCGAACCTATATCGCATTGGGGCAAAACGATGCCGCGAGCGATGTGCTGCGTGTTTCCAAAGCGCTATACCCGGTGAACGGCCGGGTCTGGTTGAGTGACGCGTTGAATACACTTGAGAAGGAGTTGAATGGATGAAACGAGCCGGCCTTATCGTGGCGACTTTGGTCGTGTTGATTTGTGCATCCGGGCTCTATGCCCAGGGCGCTGACTCCGAGCCGGCACAAAGGTCGCTGCTTGACCTGGTACGTGCTGGCGGGCCGGTCGGTTACGCGATCATTCTGCTTAGCTTATGCGGCCTTGCATTGGTCGTTGATGCGTTCCTTCGCCTCAAAGAGCAGCAACTTATCCCCGCCAATCTGGTCAGCCAGGTGCACGAATTAACCGGTAAGGGGCGTTTCGAAGAGGTATTAACCATCTGTAAAACGCACGACAGCATGCTGGGACGCATTATCTCTGCGGGTTTATCCGACGGCCGACTCGGTCTCGACGCGGTGCGAGAAGGCCTGGAACAGCAAGGCGTAATGGAAGTGACTCGAATGCGTGAGCGGATCGGGTATATCGGATTAATCGCATCGGTCGCGCCGATGTTGGGATTGCTTGGAACGGTGACGGGCATGATCGCTTCGTTCAGGCTGCTGGGTGAAGCACAAGGTGCAGCCCGGCCGGACGAATTGGCATTGGGAATCAGCCAGGCGCTGGTGACGACATGTATGGGACTCGTCGTTGCGGTGCCTTTGATGTTCTTCTACGCCTTTTTCCGCAACCGGATCACACGCCTGGGCAATGAAGCCGCCGCGGCAGGCGAGAAGATGCTCAGGCTCATGAGTGTGGTGCTGGAAACACGGAAGATGGAGCAGCAGAAGTGAGTAAAGCGTTGAGCTTTACAACCAGTGATGCCGATGAAGGTCGGCCACAGATCGGCATGGCGCCGCTTGTGGATATCGTACTGCTGTTGATCTGCTTCTACCTGCTGGTAATGCAGTCGATGCAGGCGAGAACAGACGACAATATCCTGCTGCCAGAGATGGTGAACAACCAGACATCGGAACTGCAGCCGGCGGAATTGGTGATCAATATCAATGTTGATGGCAATGTAACGTTGAACGGTCGTGCAGTGAATATTGACGACCTGCCGAACGTGCTGGCAACTGAACGACTACGAGCCGCTGAAGCAGGCCAGGCGATCAACGCGGTTGTCCGTGCAGACGGGCGCCAGCAATTCGGCGTGATGGATCAGGCACTGAATGCTTGCCGGGAGGCCGGCTTGGGTATCGTAACGATCCGCGCGACGGAGGGCCGAAGACGATGAAGTTCGACCGCCACACCGAAGAAGAATCCGACGAACTGTTCCAGATCTCTGCGATGGTGGATGTGGTGTTCATCCTGCTGACGTTCTTTGTGCTGAGCGTGCGGTTTCATGGCGGCGAGCGAGACCTGCCTCTGGGCTATCGTGATGTATCTGAATCGACAGGCGCTGCGGCCGAAGACATGCCGGCGTCGATACTGGTCCGCATGTCACCGGGCAATGACGGCTCGGTTGTCTTGCGTGTCGGCGATACGGCGATACAAAATAACAGCTACGAACAGTTGACCGCGCTACTGAAGCAGATCAACTTGCCCAAAGTGCCTGTCGTGATTGATGCAGACGATACGTTGACGGTACAGCAGGTAGCGTCGGGGATGGACGCTGTTCTGGCGAGCCCGATGAAGCAGTTATCATTGAATTCACGAACCGAGAGGCCCAGCCATGAGTGATACAGCCAAATCACATCATGGTCAGCAGGTCGGCTCATGGATCGTATCGTTCGTGGTCCACGGGCTGATCATGTTGCTGCTTGGTTATTTTGTTCTGGCTGCGGTACAGGAGCCCGTAATCGAGGCGGTGGTGCAACTGGAGCCGGTGGGTCGGCTCGATGATCCGGCATCCGAATCCACCGGCGGCTCCGCGCCGAACGCACAAAAAACCATCCAAACCACGTCCAGCCCGACAACAGCCCCACTGCCCGCGCCGGACCTTGCATCCAACGTCGGGGCACAACCTACACCCGAATCATTTGCTGAGCTTTCCGAGCCATCTGCAACAGACCCGGCGCTTGCACTACTTTCCGAACTCAACACCGAGATATCGGCCCAGCATTCCGGACAAGGCGACAATCCATTAATCGACGGAACAAGTGAAGGCTTCCAGGAAATGATCGGCGGGATTCAAGGCCGGGGCCTGGATGTCGTGTTCGTGATCGACGCGACAAACAGCATGAAAGATATCATGCAACAAGCCAAAGAACGCATGCATGATGTGATCGGTGTCATCACAGGTGTTCTTACCAAGGATGGACAACCGCCGCGTAATATCCGTTTTGGTGTGGTCGCATTCAAAGACTATGGCGACGACTACGGCTTGGACACCGTCAAAAAGCTGAACTTGACCAACGACTATGTGGCGGTCAGCAGCTTTATCGACGATCTGTATGCCGCCGGTGGTGGTGATGATCCGGAGCCGACCCATGAAGCGCTTGCCGCGGCAATCAATCAGCGCATGGGTTGGCGTATACAAGCAAAGAATATAATCGTGTTAATCAGTGATGCGCCCGTGCAATTCAGCGGTCGTACGGACGTAAAAAAATCGGCCAGGCAATTTGTTTCTAAGTATAAAGGCACGATCAACGTCATAGATGTTGGCAAAGATCGTAATCAAGTATTGAGTGACTTAAGCGAGATCGCAAAAGAAGGCCAAGGCAGTGCGACGCTGTTATCCAACCAGGACGCGTTCTGGGAAGACCTGGTTGTTTCTATTTTCGGGACCCGCTTCGAGCGGGATGTAAGAACCATTGTGGAGCGTTATGCAAGATCGAACCGTTATTAGCATATTGGCCGTGCTCTGCTGCACGGTCATGGCATGTGTTTCCGGGTGCAGTAAAAGTGAGGCGCCGGCCGAGGAAGTGGTGGTTTTCACCGCCCTGGACAGGGTTTATTCCGAACCGATACTCAAACTGTTCGAAGAACAAACCGGGATCAAGGTCAAAGCCAAGTACGATGCGGAGGCCGCCAAGACGACCGGGCTGATCAACCAGATCATCGCCCGCAAAGACGATCCGGAATGTGATGTACTCTGGAACAACGAACTGGTGCAAACACAGCACCTGGCACAAACCGGCTTACTGCAACCTTACGAAAGCCCGGAAGCTTCACGGTTTGACGATCAATTCAAACATCCTGAACACCTGTGGACAGGTTTTGCTGCAAGAGCGCGTGTGTATATCTACAACACGAACCTGGTCAAGCCGGATGATCTGCCCTCTTCGATGCAGGACATGGCCGATCCGAAGTGGCGTGACAAGGCAGCGATCGGGATGCCATTCTTCGGCACCACGTTCACACATATGAGCATCCTCCGCCAGAGTTGGGGGGACCAGAAGCTGGAGCAATGGCTCAATACGATCAAGGCTAATGGCACCGCCATTACTGCAGGCAACGGCCCGGTGCGCGACCTTGTCGCTGACGGTGAACGAGCCTTTGGCCTGACTGATACTGATGATGCTTACGGCGCTATCCTGGATGGCAAGCCTGTCGCAGTGGTCGTGCCCGATGCGGGTCAGGGTGTCGTGCTGATACCGAATACGGTCGCAATGATCGCCGGCTGCAAGCATCCTGAGCAGGCCAAAAAACTGATTGATTTCCTGCTGTCTGCCGAGGTAGAAAAACTGTTAGCCGAGGCACGCAGTGCCCAGATCCCTCTTGGTAAGGACCTGGCGACTTATGAAACGCCTTGGGACGAGATGGTCAGCCGTGATGCGATGCCGTTCGATCCGGAAGTTGCCGCGGGTGATCGTCAGGCAACGGTGGACCTGTTGAAGCGGGTAGGCTTTGACCAGTGAATGGAAGCAGATCGCGGGTTGGGTATTGACGATCGCCCTGCTGCTGCCGTTGATCACGGCGTTGGTGGCGGCCGTGAATGTCATATCTGAAGGCTTTGATGCGCGCATCTTGTCGCTGTTGCTCGATACGGTCTGGTTCGCCGGCCTTGCATCGATCATCGGCGTGCTGGCTGGTTTACTCATCGGGCGTATAGGTGTCGGCTGGTCGATCGTGGCATGTGTGCCGATGATGTTGCCAAGTTCACTGATGGGTTCGGCATGGATCGTCGCGCTTGGTCGGACCGGGCCATTAGGTGACTGGCTGACTGTCTTTGATTGGCCGATCGCTGCCGGGGCGGTCGGATTGCGGTATACGGGCCTGGCCGCGTTGATCTTCGCAACACACCGCGTCGGCTGGGGGCCTGCCGCACGTGTTTTCAAATTGCGCAATGCGTGGTGGTGGCTGGGCGTGATGTCGCTGACCACACCGGCGTCCGCGTGTTTCGTTGTGTTGTTTATCCTCTGTAGTGCCGACCACATCATGCCGTCCATGTTCCTGATCCATACCTACGGCACGCAGGTTTTGATCGAATACAACGCGTTACAGAATCTAAACGGCGCGGCCGCACTAGCTGTACCCATGCTGGCGCCTGCGGTGATCGGCATGCTGTTGCTTGCAGGCTTGATTCGTCCGCGTCAGCAGCAGGATGAAAACGCCCCACCACGCGCGGCACGACTACCCGGCCTGGCTGTGCTTCTGGTAGCGATTGGTGTGCCGCTCGGCGCTGTCCTCTGGCGGACGGGTTCGTGGTCGGCCTACGTCGAAAGTTTCGGCATGATGCGATCCGAGTTAGTGCACACGATTTGGCTGGTCGCTATTGGATCGTTGATCAGCACCCTGATCGCCTGGCCCATGGCGTTACTCTGGCTGGAACGGAAACAGGCAGGCAAACGTTCAGTCATACCGTGGATACTCGTCAACCTGGCAGCGCCACCATCCATGCTTGCACTTGGATTGATTGATCTGTCTTCACGCTGGCCGATCGTGCTGGTGCGGGATTCGGATGTTTTGTTGTACGCGGCATATGCGGTGCGGTTTGTGCCTCTGGTAGTGTTGATGTTGTACATCGCGGGTTTACAGCGGCCGACTCTGCCCGTGATTGCTGCTCAGGTCTATGATGTGCCGATCGGATCACGACTCTTACGAATCCATTGGCCCCGGTGGCGTGGCACCCTGATTACCGCCTTACTGCTTTCTGGTTTGCTGATCGCAACCGAGCTTGAATCGTCGCTGATGCTAACACCTGCCGGGTCCAGTACAGTCGGCGTCCGTCTGTATACCCTGATCCATACCGCACCCGATCAGCAGGTCAGCGCCGCGGCGCTTGCGATGCTTACGCTGCTGCTGCCGTTCATTATCATGACCGGTTGGCTGATATCCCGGAGGCGAACGTGAGCGAACTGGCCTGTGAATCCCTGTGCTACGGTTCGATACTGAAAGATGTCAATCTGTCAGTGCAAACCGGACAGGTCTGCGCACTGCTCGGCCCGAGCGGCTGCGGCAAAACCACGCTGCTTTGGTTGTTGGCAGGCTTATGGGAACCAAGCAGCGGCCGGATTAAACGCGATGGTGGAAAACTCGGCATGGTCTTCCAGCAGCCGGGGCTGTGGGATCACCTGACTGTTGAACAGCATCTAAAACTCGTCGGCGCGGATCGCACACAACGAAAGCGTGTGCTGAAGCAGATGAACCTGGCCAACTTACGAAAACGTCGGCCCGGGAAAATGTCCGGCGGTGAACGACAGCGGTTATCAATCGCTCGGGCGCTGGTCATCGAACCAACCTGGCTGCTATTGGATGAACCGATGGCCCATCTGGACGGCCCAACCCGCCTGGACCTGTTCGGTTTGCTCCGAGATGCCCTGAAAGACACGAACGCCGGGGTATTAATTGCGACTCATCACGCCGGTGAAGCACTGCGGCTGGCAGATCAGACCGCCGTGCTGGTAGATGGACAGATCGCACAGCATGGCCCGGCCGCTGAGGTCTACCGGCAGCCGGCCAACGCCGCGGTGGCTGAAGTGACCGGTTTGGCAAGTACATTCCAAGGCAAAATCGTGCGGCCCGAGCAGTTGAGTTTCACCCCGTGCGGAGATTCCGACGCCACCATCCAACGCTGTGAATTCATCGGCCCGGCCTATCTGCTGGAGGTCGAAGTAGCCGACGCATCCGTCACGGTCTGGAGCGAGCAGCCACAGACACCCGGCACACGTGGAGCGGTCTCGATCAAGAACTAAGATTCGGCGGGTAAGTCCGGAATGCTGCCAAAGAAAGTGCCAATGCCCGGGAGAGGCATCCCCCCAAACAGGATATATTGGAGTATTCACTATAAAACAAGGCATTTTTCTTGATTATGTACTGCACCCAATCTGGCTCCGTCGATCCCATTTTTTACAGCTTCTGAAGCGTTTTGGGTGTAGTAACTGCACCCAATGAAAAAGAACTAATCTTTAATTAGTGCCTCGCCTTTTGCATCGAGAATTGAGCAACAATTTGGTCATCAGGATCGAATTCTGAGATTTTCTTTGTTTGCGGGGTTTTAGGGGTTGACAACCTGTTCGGGTTATGTTAATATACTCATATCTGATTATCCTTGAGTCGCCAGTTCTCGGCGGCCGCGACAGGATCCTTGAAAAAAACAAAAACATTCAGCGGTCGTGCCTGTTGCTGTGTGTTAGGAATGAGCCAGGCACTCGAAAGGTTATGAAATGGGAAGACCTAGACGAATCCGTGATCCGGTCAAGCTGAAGATCGAGATCGAACGAACGCTGCATCGACGGCTTGTTGAACGATGCGGCGCGCAGACTGTTAAGGATGGCCGCGTTAAACCGTTGGCCGAACTTGTGCGAGAGATACTTGGTGATGCGATCACCGGGGATGATAAGAAGAACTGAACTTTGATAAGGAATGCTGAATGATGAATACGAAGAACAAGGTTGCCGCGAAGAAAGATGTGCGGCTAATGATGAAGAAAGTGTTTGGGTATGTCGAAGAAAGTAAATACGGGATCGATCCCGGATCCAGAAGATAAGAACGAAGACAAGAACGATAAGAAAGAGACTGACAGTGGCGATCAGGGACGCCCTGCTGGTTGGGAGAGAATGTCGAATCGACTGTTCAGGATCCTGACGAATGAGATCCTGCCGCTGAAGACGCGTCACCTGAAATCTGAAGCCGAGTATATGTATCGGGTCGGTGAGGTGTATGCGGAAATATTGGATCAACATGCCGTGTATGGCAATGGTGATGCCGAGCTGCTTGCAAAGGCGCTGGACTGTAATAGGACGACGCTCGATGACTATGGACATGTTGCGAAGGCCTGGCCACCCGAGCAGTTCAAAGAGCTGATGGAACGACGTTTTGAGACGAAGCCTGGAACCCTATCCTTCTCGCATTTGATCGAACTCGCCAGCGAAAAGGATGAAGCTGAGCGAAATGGATGGGTTGAGAAGACCCTGCGCCATGGTTGGATTGTCGCGACGCTCCGTGAAAAGATGAAACCTAGAGTTGAAGTAGAGCCGGCTGCAGAGCCTATGGCAGAGGATGATGCGGATCTAATCGAGTTAGAAGAGTTGCCGGTCGACCAAGACGACGACGACACGCCGTTAACAGTAAGACAAGCGATCATCAGGACGCGCGGCACCTTGCGTAATGTTGTGGTTGTTGAAGAGGAGTGGCGGGAACGAGTGATCCGTCCCCTCAGCGAGAACCCCGGTCACTTCGGTAAGCCCACCAGAGATGAGCTTGTTAGTATTCGCGATGTGTGCGATGAAGTTATTGGTAAAGTTGAAGCGTATCGTACCCAGGTCGATGATCTATTGAATCTGACCCCCGAGCATGCTCTTGATGATGACGACGAGAAAGGGGGTGAAGGTAATGGGTAAGAATACGGCGATTCAATGGTGCGACGATACAGTGAATCCGACGATGGGTTGCGACGGCTGTGAGTTGTGGATGGATGGCAACAAAACCTGCTACGCGGGCAAGCTCCATGAAGACAAGGGGCCGTTCAATATCGGATTCTCATCTCGATTCGAGATCTTGACCTATCATCGTGGTCGCGTAGCCAAGTCGGCTAAGTGGTCGGACCTTCGTGGCAGTGACAGACCGAACAAGCCATGGCTGAACGGAATGCCGCGAACGATCTTTGTTTCGGATATGTCGGACTCGCTCTCGAAAGCTGTGCCCTTCGAGTATCTGTGGACCGAGGTGATCGATAACGTCGGATCTGTTGCAGGGCGTCGCCATGTGTGGATGTGGCTGACAAAGCGACCCGAACGGATGGCGAAGTTCGCTCGCTGGCTGGATGATCTGGGTGTGACGTGGCCGGAGAATCTTTGGGCTGGGACTTCGATAACAACGGCGAAGTCGCGATCGAGAATTCGCTCGCTCGTGAAGGTGCCGGCCAAGGTCAGGTTCTTGTCAGTGGAGCCCCAGCTCGAAGAGATTGACCTTGAGGATCAGCTCGATGGAATCGACTGGGTGATCCAAGGTGGAGAATCCGGTTCCGAAGCTCGACGGTTCGACTTGGAGTGGGCCGACCTGATGCGAGAACAGTGCCAGACCGCCGGTGTCGCATACTTTATGAAGCAGGTAGGCAACGATCCGTATGAGAACAGTGAGCCGATCGATATTCGAGGGCGACATGGTGGAGACTGGGATAAATGGCCCTATGATCGGCTTCGTCTTCGGGAGTTCCCGGTAGTCTAAGGTTAGAAACTTGTGATGGTCACAAGATTGTTGATGGGCGGGTCGCCACGGAGGGCGGCTCGTCTTTTTTTATGTCTGGTCGATATGGCACAGCCGTTAAGACCTGACCTGGACCGGTTGGCACCATTGGATATGATGAGTCTTGGATGATTACTTGACTTATGCCACTTCGCAGGCAAAAATGCCAGAAGTAGCGGCGAGCGTTCGCCGTGACGGATTCCGACTCCTGACAAGAGGGACCACGGCCCCAACAACCTATAGTGGCCACCCTAGAGCGCAGTACAGTCTGGAGCGCTCCCAGACACCATCTCATACATCCGCCGACCTGGCGGACAACCGTTTAAAGATTACACATAAGGGTTCTCGAAATCGCTGCCAAGGATATGACGCCTTGGTTGGTGTGCGTGTGTTCCTCGTTGGAGCGCGCGGAAGACGGTGGACCGGCATATTGCCGTGGCCACCATATGGATTTAACACGGAGAATTCTCGTGAATTTTGACACAGTAACGCTTAAAGTCATCCCCCTGGACACGCTTTTGCGACACATCCTGTTGGTCGCGCAGGTGTTCAGCCTGCGTAAGCAGCTTGTAGAAAATCAAGGCAAGTTCAACCCCCTGCACCCCGTCATGATTTCTCTGGAGGAGCAGCATCATGGCGACTCCGAGGAGCTCTGCAGCTCCGGCGTACTATCGGATGAAGATACCGACGCCATCTGGAGTGAGTTGGAATCGGGCCGGGATGTTCTGCAGATCATTGCGGACGTCGTTGGACAGTATCAAGCCGAAGCAGTGGCGCCCAAGGTCGCCGATAGGCCCACAAGGCGAAAAATGATTGTCGAGTGCGCACAGATGGGTGTCACAGGCGACGAACTTTGGCAGTACCGAGTGGATCGAGTTATGTCTACATTCGAATACCCGATCTGGCAGGCTCCGCCCTCGCACGAGGGCGGCGAGTTCAATGTTGCTGAATTGATCGATGAGGCCAAGGGTATGGGCATGACCGAAAACGAGATTGGTGAGATTGTCGATCTCGAGGACGAGTCCCTGGAGGAGTTTATCGCCGATATGGTGGCCTGCGGCTTGATCGTAGAGCACGAGGGCGTGTACCTGCCCCTGCCGGATGACGAACTCGTGGCGTAAATAGAATGAAGGTTTTCGGGCGGGCCACCGTGCAGGTGGCCCGTCTCTTCTTGTTCGAAATGGACGGCATCGCTGTGAACGAAGTCTACAAAGCGTTGATGTGTTGGGATTGTAGCTTGACTTCAGTCGATACAGTGGTAACAATTATCGGTATGTGGCGAATGGTTCTCCATATTGAAACAGTCCACCGCGAAAGGAGCATGAAACACGAACATAGTCGACAGCCCCGATAGATCACTTAAGCATTACCGTCCCGCTTGGGACACTTATAAAAGCCTCGTCTTACATCCGCCGTTCTGGTGGACCCTCCTCTTAAAGTTCTTATTAAAGCTTGTGACTCGATACACCGCTAGGCACCGTGCCATAGCGGCGGTTGCCGCCTGTAAAAACGTGGGTGTGCGTACCGTGTGTCTTATCGGCTTGAAAGTGCCCAAGGAGGGCACAGATGATGTGCAAATATGATGTAAATGTACAGGGTTACGATTACCTTGAGCTGATTGAAGAAATCGCTCAGGCGGCAATCGTGCCGGCTCCGTTATCAAACGGTGTAGATAATGTCGCTCCCACTAAAGAGTCGAATATGAAGATGGTAAAGTTCAACTATGTACGACTTATCGACCCCGAAACGGGGGAATTGCTAGACGAAAGTTTCAATTACACCATTAGAAAGATCCGCGTGTGGAATGACTTTGACGACAGGCGTTACCCGAATGCATGCCGGCTCGCGACTCACCGCGATTTACTGGTGGTCGACCGCGAGACAGATTTTCTTCTCATGGTCTCGGCCAAGGAAGCCTTGGACAATAATGTTAGATACCCAGTGTACTCATAGACTATTGATATAAAGTTAAGGGGCCAGTGATAATACACTGGCCCTTATTTTATGTACTCACCACCAGGCCTCCATCATTGCTCCTGAAGGGATATTGATGGTCTAAACGCACATCGGAGTCACCTGCTCCAGATGTCGCCCACAGAGGTAACTCGCCGATTTGAAATTGTTGTATCACGGCTTTTACAGAATTCGATCTATGTTTTGTACGGGGAACTGTGTGTCCCCATACGGTACCATCTACCCAATGGACAAACTCCGTATTTTAGCCAAGTCGATGCACTGCCTGGAGTCGGTCGACAAGAACGACTTCCAGCGGCGGGCCCGTATACTGCAGGCGATCTGGCGTACCGAACATGATTTCCCGGTTGGTGAGTTGAGGGGTAAGTCACGCGGTGCACTTCTTGAAATGCCCTGGGCTAAACAAACTCTCGCCAACTTCCTTACCGATGATATCAGGCAGGTTGTCCGTGAAACATTGGAAGGCGATCGCCGGCAGAAAGGCAGCTTGATTCAGCCGAACAGGATGTATAGCAATTTGCTTTCCAGCCAGCCGATGGCATTTAATCTGTTTGTGCCGCTACAACTGGATTTGAACCTAGCTACAAGTGTATTTTCGAGGCTACTGCCCCCCCGCTGACGGCGTGTAACCAGAATTGAGTTCGAATATTCGCCTGGACGTGGTGATCCGCGTTACACCAACGATGGATCGGCATTTGATGTATGTGTTTGGTTTGATACCCCGGAGGGTAAGCCGGGATTCGTTGGTATCGAAGTCAAATATCACGAGAACCTGAATGACAAGACCGATCAACACCGTCAGCGATATGACGAGATTGCCGACGCTATAGGCTGTTTTGATGCCGATGCGCGTGATCAGCTTCAGTGTAAACCATTACAGCAGATCTGGCGGGATCATTTATTAGCTGGCGCATACCGGTTGGTTGACGGTTTTACGGATGGACTGTTTGTATTTCTCAGCCCAGCAGGTAATACGGCGTGTAATGAAGCAATTGCCAAATACCGGGAGTGCCTATCGAACCAAGACACTTTCCAGCACTGGCCGCTGGAATCCGTTGTCGAGGCAATCCTGGCATGTACAGATGCACCTTGGATCCGTGATTTCGATGAAAGGTATCTTGCTTTTGACAAGGTTGATGAGCTACTAAAGTAGAGTGCGATGCCCCATGCTATAAAACCCGTATTAGCCAACAGGTCTGAACTGGTTGTCCCATTATTTATGTGCCCACTGAGCCCACCCGCTTCGCTTCGTGCTAGTCTACATGTGCATGTCGTGACATGTTGCGACGGCGAACTAACCCACTCATCTTTATAACTGTTCAGGCTGGCCGCCCTGCTAACGACCAGCATCAAGGATTGTTAATATAGACAAAACTGATCCCTAAAGGCTCATCGACTGACCCACTACCCGCGATCGTTCAAGTCTGTCTTCGCCAGCTAGTAAAAAGCAATTAAAGTCTTGTGTTATTGGGGTATAGCGTTACACTTGCTCATATAGAGCCCGGCGATGTAGTCAGGCCAAGGCCATTCGGGAAATGCCTATCAATCACAGATTCCGGCAAGTCAAGTCCTCTAATACTGTGAAGACTTGTTATGTCATGGGGAAACAGGATCATGTCGTGTGACTTTACCGCACACCGTACAGGTGGATTTACAGCTAGACAATATCACGTCATGCCATTTGGACAGGTCGTTGCCGCAGCCATTATCGCATGCATACTTCTGCTAAGCGGGCCGACAGAATCTTGCTTCGCTGTAATTTATTCTTCCGGAGATACCAGCCCAGTTTACAGCGGAACCGAACCTTGGGAAGTTGAGGGTAGTTTGATCGTTGCAGACAGCAGCAACGGATCGCTCCACATCGATGACGGCAGCATAGCCAGCAGCGCAGACGGATACATCGGTAAGCTAAACGGTTCCATTGGATCGGTTACCGTCACAGGTTCCGGGTCGCAGTGGAATAACGATTACGATCTGTATGTCGCTAATTATGGCACCGGCGTACTGCACATCAATGCCGACGCGACAGTTAATGTTGGCAGAGATACATGGATCGGGCGATACCCGCTATCCGGCGGTTTTATCAACTTCTTGAATGGCAATCTAAACACTGTCAGCCTGCTTACATCACCTGGCGAAATACTCGGTACCGGCACGATCAATACCACAACGGTGGTCAGTGATATCGATTTGCTGTTTGACTTGACGCATCCTCTACAGCAGCAAGTAACTATTAACAATCTGGCGGGGCAGAACATCACGCTCAACATCAACGCCGCCAATCCTTCCGACAATGGAATACTGGGGACGGGTTACCGTGGAACAGGATTGCTGAATATAGCCGAGGGCCTGTCCGTGTCATCGAGGCAGGGGCTGATCGGTTATCACTCAAGCGCCAACGGGACAGCCAGTGTCACCGGCGCAGGTTCTCAGTGGACATGCAGTGGTGACATGATTATTGGTGAATACGGCACTGGCACACTGAGTGTTCAGGATGGTGGTGTCGTCGATACACATGATGTTTATCTCGGCAACCAATCGGGATCTCACGGCACGGCCAGTATCATAGGGGCAGGAACAAAATGGATCAGTGACAATGGGGACTTGAATGTCGGTAATTACGGTGTGGGCACACTGAACATCCGGGAAGGTGGTTATCTCTACTCCCAATACGGGTACCTAGGCAAGCAGTCCGGCTCCATCGGCACGGCTACGGTCACCGGAACTGACTCACAATGGAGGATGCACTCGGGCCTGTTTGTCGGCGACCGCGGCACCGGGACGTTGAATATCCTCGACGGCGGCAATGTCAGGAATGATTGGTGTTACGTCGGGAAGAATTCCGGGTCCAACGGGCTGATCACTGTATCGGGGGCGGGTTCGACGTTATACACCACTCACCTGCTCCATATTGGGTCCAGAGGCCGAGGTGAAGTAGTTATTGAAAATGGCGGGAATGTCGTTACAAAAAATTATGATGCTATCCTGATCGGAGATAGTGGTTATTCGCACGGTGTTGTCACCATCACAGGTCCCGGGTCAAGGTGGTATATCGAACGATCACTTAATGTTGGTGAATCTGGCACCGGCGAACTGATCATTCAGGACGGTGGATTGTTTGAAAGTAATAGCTCATGCGTTATTGGAAACAATGCGTCTTCACTCGGAACCGTTACCGTGACAGGTGTCGGATCGCAATTGAACTGTGGGAATCTGTACATAAGCGATCAGGGGACCGGTACGCTGAATATCGAAAACGATGGTGTCGTTAATAGCCGAAGTACTTGGGTGGGGCGATCATCCACGGCGGGTGGCGTCATTAACTTTAATGTGGGGACACTCAATACACACGGCCTGCTTGCCTCCCCCCATGAACTACTCGGTACGGGCACGATCAATACAAGCACACTAGTCAGTGATATCGATCTGGTATTCAATCAGACGACGGGCCTGCAGCAGCAATTCACACTTAACAGCCAGTCGGATCAGGACATCACTGTCAATATAGATGCAACTGACTTCAGGCAGAACGGATACCTTGGCGCAGGTTATCGCGGGACCGGCACCCTGACCATCACCGAGGACCAGCAATTAAAGACCGGCAGTGGCATTCTGGGGTATCACAGTGGTTCCAACGGTACCGCGACCGTATCCGGCGCTGGGACAATCTGGGAAAGTTCTGACATGTACGTGGGCTGGTACGGGGTAGGTGAGTTGAGAATCCAGAACGGGGCCATGGTTACCACTAATCATGGTCACCTAGGCTATATGGCCGGGTCCACCGGGGCTGTAACTGTTGCAGGATCCGGTTCGCAATGGGACACAGATATCAACGACATGATGGTAGGAAGAAACGGTGACGGTGAGTTATCCATCCTCGACGGCGGTACGGTCCACAATCACAATGGTTATATCGGTTACGCAGACGGGACCAATGGCACGGTGACAGTCGCCGGTAGTGGTTCGCATTGGGGCAATACTAATTCCCTGTATGTCGGCAACTATGGCAGCGGCACGCTGGTCATTCAGGACGGCGGTTCTGTTGAGAATAACTACGTCGAAATCGGGCGCTATTCCGGCTCAACTGGCTCGGTCACGGTGACTGGCACGGAATCACGGTGGATTGGCGACGGGGTGAAAGTCGGCTATTTAGGTCACGGTTCCTTGAGCATTAGTGACGGAGCTATAGTTGATCTCATCAGCGTTACCTGGGTCGGTCAATATCCATCCTCAACGGGTGTGATCAACTTCAACGGCGGCATTCTGAATACCGCTAGTCTGCTTGCTTCTTCTGGGGATCTTCTGGGTTCGGGAACGATCAATACGACAGCAATCGTCAGTGACATAGACCTGATATTCGATAGTACCACTGGCTTGCAGCAGCAATACATCCTCAATGAATTGCCGGGGCAGAACATCACCATCAACATCGACATGGAGAACCGTTACTATTACGCCCCACAGTTGGGAGCGGGGTATCGAGGGCAAGGTTCACTGACTATTGCAGACGGTCTTTATGTTACGTCCGGTGATGGCATCCTCGGTCAACATAGCGGGTCTCACGGTACTGCGACAGTGTCCGGTGCCGGGACGAGGTGGGAAGCACGGGATTACCTGTACATAGGCAATTATGGTGCGGGGGATCTACTCATCCGAGATGGTGGCATAGCCAGCACTCACTGGGTGAACGTCGCGTATAAATCAGGCTCCAACGGATCACTCACCGTCATGGGGCCAGGCTCTCTGATAGAGAGCAGTACAAGCTTGTACATCGGTTACCACGGTGAGGGTGAATTAGTTGTTAAGGACGGGGGAGTGGTTGTAAACAACAACAGCTACGTTGGATTTGCATCCGGATCCTACGGCAAGGCAACTATTGTCGGAAAAGACTCACGTTGGAGTAATAGTCTTACCACGTACATCGGCCTCTACGGGATCGGTGAAGTGAATATCGATGAGGGCGGTCTGCTGGAAACCAAGCAACTGATCCTTGGGGGCGAGGGCACCGGTACGCTAAATCAGAACGGAGGGATGCTGAGCATTTATAACGGCGACTTAATCCTTGCGGATGATAATACCGGCCGGGGCTTCTACCACCTCAACGGTGGCACTCTGGATATGCAAGGTAACAGTATCCGGTCCGGCAGTGGACTTGAGCACGAATTCGAATTCCGTGGTGGAACCATAAGAAATGCATCATCAATCGATCTTAAAAATACATTGATGCAACAAGGCGGCACACTCGCTCCCGGTGGATCGATCGGCCAGACCAATATTCTTGGCGATTACAGCCTCGTCGCCGGAACCGTAGAGATCGAACTCGGTGGCATTGATAACCCGTACGACCTGCTTACTGCGACGGGTGATATCGATATCTCCATCATCGGCACGACGCTCGATCTTTCATCCTTGGGCGCGATGGCAGCCGGGTCATACACGATCATTGAGTCGACGAGCGGTATCGTGTCCGGGTCATTTGAACGCGTCACTGGCATCGGTTTATACGACGACCTGGTTGATGTGCAATACAACCCGCACTCGGTCACGATTACGCTGAACCGTGACTTCGTCCCCGGCGACCTCAACGCCGACGGCTTCGTCGGCCTCGATGATCTCGATATCATCCTCGCCCACTGGAACCAGACTGTTCCCGTCGCCGACCTCACGTCCGGCGACTACTCGTGCGATGGTTACGTCGGCCTCAACGATCTCGATGCGGTCCTGCAAAACTGGAATGCTAGTATACCGGCCGCTAGTAATGTCAACATGCCAGAGCTGGCTACTTTTTTATATATGTTGAGTGGCGTATCGATCCTATCATTGTATAGGAATAGGTATGGTGTGTAATCACGACTAAATATGTTGAAACAATTTTGTTTTCCAATGGCCCTTTTATCATATAACGGACTCTGGATACCAGTTCGATTTACATGTATGTGATATCCAGCTCGGACTAGTAAAACTCGATATTGATTTTGATAATAGTGACGAGTGACACCTACATCAGGATATTTAAACTGTTCTGACCACTGATATCTGAGGAAGAACAAACATGAACGAAATCATCTGTCCACACTGCAAAAAAGCATTCAAGGTGGATGAGGCTGGGTATGCCGACATTTTGAAGCAGGTACGTGACCACGAGTTTGAGCAGCAGTTGAATGACCGGCTCGAATTGGCTGAAAAGGATAAGCAAAATGCCGTTGAGATCGCTACAAACAAGGTCACCAGCGAGATGCAGAAGGTTACCTCAGCCAAAGACGCCGAGATTCAAGAGCTGAAGGCAAAGATAGACGCCGGCGATGTGGCTAAGCAACTTGCCGTAACCGAAGCCCTAAAAGCAGTGGAAAAACAACGCGATTCACTCGCCAACGAGCTGGAGCAGACCAAACATAATAACGAAGCAGCATCAAAACTTGCCGAGGCCAATCGAACAAAAGAACTGCAAGAAATCGCCGCGACAAAAGACGCCGAGATTCAGAAACTCAAGTCCGAACTCGAAGCCAGTGACGCTGGTCAAAAACTGGCGATCAACCAAGCCGTCAGCGTTGTGGAGAAGGAACGCGACGAACTGAAAGGCAACCTTGAGAAGGCCGAACTTGAGAAACGACTCGGCGAGCAATCGCTCAAAGAGAAGTACGAGACACAGATCAAAGACCGCGATGATATGATCGAGCGCCTCCGGGACATGAAGGCTCGTTTATCGACCAAGATGGTTGGGGAAACCCTGGAGCAGCACTGCGAGACGGAGTTCAACCGGATTCGTGCAACTGCTTTCCCGTATGCCTATTTCGAGAAGGACAACGACGCTTCAACGGGGAGCAAGGGTGACTATATTTTTCGAGATTCGAATGAAGGCGGTACGGAGATCATCTCGATCATGTTCGAGATGAAGAATGAGAACGATACCACCGCATCCAAAAAGAAGAACGAGGACTTCTTCAAGGAGCTGGACAAGGATCGAAATGAAAAGGGCTGTGAGTACGCAGTGCTGGTGTCCCTGCTGGAACCCGACAGCGAGTTCTACAACTCCGGGATCGTCGACGTGTTTCACCGCTACCCCAAGATGTACGTCGTCCGCCCCCAGTTCTTTATCCCGATTATTACGTTGCTGCGCAACGCCGCAATGAAATCACTTGAGTACAAGGCAGAGCTGGCGCTCGTTAAAGCGCAGAATGTTGACATAACCAACTTCGAATCGGACCTTGAGAATTTCAAGACTGGGTTCGCAAGAAACTACGAACTGGCTTCCCGCAAGTTTCAAACGGCCATCGACGAGATCGACAAGTCGATTGACCATCTGCAGAAGACCAAGGATGCGCTGCTGGGAACGGACCGCAACCTCCGCCTCGCCAACAATAAAGCACAAGATGTAACGATCAAAAAATTGACGCGTAAGAATCCGACGATGGCAGCCAAGTTCGCAGAGCTAGGTGACCAACCCGAACAAAGCGTCTCCGATACCGACTGAGGTGGCCGCGATTTGCTGCGGCGATCACTGATATTCTCTGAGCGATTCGGCGAGCTTATCGAACGTAGACAGCGTGTGTGCTGTTCAACACATTCTTGGCCGACATTTACGAAACCCACGCCCTGTCCATCCTGCACTTGGTCGATCAGCCATTCAGCGATCTCTCTTCGTGTCCAGTTCCACTTCTTACCGACAGGGACCGCCGGCGACATAACGGGCTCGGGTTACATCATCCCGATCCGTAGCATAAAGCTGCAAGCCAGACATTCGGCTTGTGGGGGTCTGGGCACCCGAGTAGTCAATACCGATATAGAGGTCGAATTGTATATAATACGTCATTTATAGACGTCTATAGAGTAGACCTAGTGTGGCGAGAGTATAGAATGCGAGCGTTACGGGTTCTGGAACTACATGGCCAGTAACGACGTTATCAATCAGAATTTCTGATGTTACTTCTGTGAAAGGATCCAGGCGGAAACTGAGCGCGTATAAACCGGGATAGTAAGTTTCGGGCAGGGCCATCACATAGGTATGCATTCCATCAAGAACATAACGTTCATCAATTGTTCCTAGCAATACTGATTCCCAGTAGACTGCCAATAAGCCTTCTGAACCCATATCATCTACAAAATCAGCATCGAATTCAATAAAGTTGGCTTCTTCTATTAACTCAATGCCCACGGTTACCCAAACTGGTGAACCAGTCTGCATTGTTATCGTCGTGCCACTAGTGATTACGGAGCCTGATGGGCTAGTGATATACGATGTATCACCAGAATCCCAATTCAATGTGTCATGATAAGTTACTATTTCCGTGTATGGATGTGCCCCAGGCGTGCCGCCAAGAATCTCTGCATTATTACCACTAGAATATGAACTTGGGCTCCACCCGCCCGCTTCACGACTTAAAGGGTACCCATAGTTAAGGCTGCCTGAGGGAGATCGCCCTAGAACTGTGTCGAGGTACCATTCAACAGGGAATTCGTGTCTTGATGACACGATAGCACCAGATATGTCTTGTACTTGTTTGAATTCATCAAGCCGCGTTATATCAACGTTATGCGCATGGTCAAGATCACTATCGGTGAATAATGTCCAATCAACGGCGTAATAATTATCAGCCCAATCATTATCACCCAAATAATCTCCCACGTAAGAAATGCCAGAATATTTGGTACCAACAAAGGGATCCAAGAATGTTAGGTGAGTTACAGTTTCGGGCCTTGCTAGTTCAATGAATCGCGCGGCAGAGTCAATAAGCCATGATCCTGCGCTGTGCGCAATCATGTGTACTTCCTCATATGGATTGGCCATACCAAGGATCTCATCGGCCAAGTTAATGCGAGATATTGTCAAAAGTCGTGGATGCGGTTCTGATCAGGCGGCGTGTGATTTAACTCCGTCGATAAAGGTGATGCCGGCGATCACGTCTTGAATCAGTTCGTGACGGTTGAGTTTCCGCCAGCGTTTGGATGCACTCTCGGCAAGCTTGAACACCATCGTCAGCGTGGCGATACGGCTGCCGCAGCCTTTGGTCTTGCAGGTGCGCAATCGCACCGTGGCGAAGGTCGATTCGATCGGGTTGGTTGTCCGCAGGTGTATCCAGTGCTCGGCGGGGAAGTCGTAGAATGTCAGCAGCACATCGCGGTCCTTGGCCAGGCAGTGGGTCGCTTTGGGGTACTTGGCCTCGTACGTCTGGATGAAGTGGTCGAACGCCTCGTGGGCCTGCTGCTTCGTCGGGGCCATCCAGATCTGGTGCAGCTTGTCCTTGGCTTCGCTGCGCAAACGCTTCGGCAGTTTGTCCAGCACGTTGCAGGTCTTATGCACCCAGCAGCGTTGCGTGCGCGTCCTGGGATACACCTGCGGCAAAGCTTTCCAGAAGCCCAACGCGCCGTCGCCGGTGGCCAGTTGCGGATCGATCGTCAGGCCGCGTTGCTTGACGTCCAACAGCAACGACTTCCAGGATTGTTCGCTCTCTCGGTAGCCGTCCTGGATGGCGATCAGCTCCTTCCTGCCATCCTCGGTCGCGCCCATTAACACAAGGATACACGTACGATCCTCTTCCAGACGCACGTTGAAGTGGATACCATCCGCCCAGAGGTAGACGTAACGTGTGCCCGACAGGTCGCGTTGGTTCCACCGCCTAAAGTCCTGCTCCCACGCCTGCTTGAGCCGCACCACCGTGGAGGCGCTAAGCCCCGGGCAGTCCGGGCCCAACAACGCCTGCAACGCTTCGGTGAAGTCGTTGGTGCTGATGCCCTTGAGGTACAGCCAGGGGATCAATTCCTCGACGCTCCTGGCCTTGCGCAGGTACGGCGGGAGGATCTTGCTGGTGAATCGTTCGCGTTCTTCCGTGGGCCGGCGGTCGTGCACGCGCGGCTGGGTGACCGCCACGGCCCCGACGCCGGTGACGATCTCACGCGTAGGCAGGTGCCCGTTGCGCACCACCTGACGCCGGCCGCGTTCATCGGTCAGGTGGGCACGGGCGTCGATGTACTCGGCGACCTCGGCCTCGATCGCCTGGGCCAGCAACTCCCGGGCACCACGGCGGATCAGCTCCGTTAGAGGGTCGCCCCCGCCCCCGGATACACCGTCAGCGGGGCGGGACGATGGAAAAGTGAACGGTTCGTGTGTAGTCTGATTCATGGTGGCGTACTCCTCTGTGTAGGGGAACGGGCGTGGTTGAACACACCCAAAGTACGCCGCCTTTTTCATTGCGTCATCCACAACATTCGGTTATAGCTCAGTTAATGCCATGTATAGATGCATTGAACGCAGCGATGTCAGGCCCTGTTTTCAGACTCCCTGAGTTCTCCGTCCAGTCATAAGCCATCACATACCAGTCAGATGCATCTGGTCAACTACTTATTTGATTTCGTATCGCATTTGCCAGGTTTTCGAAATCCTGAAAATCCTCTTCAGTCGTCCGCCATCCGTGTGTAACAAGTACGAGCTTACGTCCTGAACCAACATCTGCAATCGGCTCTATTCGAGATGGTCGTGGCTGGCCGGCTGGTGTCTTTTGGGCCAAGTATGCCACCTCAACTTGACTATCGTTTAGTACCTGGTCGTACACCCTGACCTCGTCCATCCAACCGGTGAAACCGTATTCAGGCTGGGTATTTATCGCTCTGCCAAACATCAGTGCGTGTTCATGTGTTGTCAGTGGTGTGGTGAAGGATCCTTGACCGGATAGTTGCCCGTTGATGTAGATCTTAGCCTGATTTATCGATGAATCGTATGTATACACAAGGTGTGACCACTGACCAATCGGTGCTGAGTCACGGGCCCCTATGACTCTGCCTTGGTCATGGTAATAAATCGCGGTAGGAGACTGACGACTTGAATAGCCCGGATTGTCTTCAGAGTAATAATTCATGACAAGACCGTGTCGCCCCGAGTCGATATCGCTGACGGTTCCAAATAGCTGACCATTGGCATCGTTAAAGTGGCCCCCCACCTCTGGTTTAATCCATACACTGAATGTTCCGGTTTTGGGCACGGCGGCAGCTGGAAGGGTATTAACCACACTATCAATACCATTGAACCAATATGAACCACCAGTACCATTCATCCCTGGCTCTCCCGCAGTAGCACCGTTGATGGTACCGTTGTAATGCCCCGTCGCATCCAAGGCTATGGATGACCCATATGGATCATCAAATGTGTAGTTAGCAATGAGATCGCACCGGGCCTCGGAAAATATAAGCGTACCGAATGCTATTGCCGTGAATTTAAAGACTCGTGGGATACGCCGATAGACCGGGTTACGTGCGCTTGATGCTTGTTTTGTACCCACCATAATCCCCTATTATAAGTTGTTGCTGCGGTCTACTTAACGAGAGCATACTGTGTGTGACAACTGGCAATAGACTTGAAATTGCGAAACGCACCACAGGGCACGTAGCAAGCAAAGGAAATAACATCGATAGAATGAGGTCTACATGAAGCCAAGAAAATGATTCGGAGCAGCATATTCACCTCGGTCTTGGTGACCGTGAATCTCCGCTCCGTGCATAAGTAAATACCAGATCATGATGATCCGTGCAAGGAAAAAATGATTGCCTAGATTAACAAACGTGCAATACTTATGTGTTCATGTCAGGATAATTGTTTTCCCGATTCGCGGATTAATGTTTTAGTGAACAGATTATCAGATTGCAGGAATGGTCGGATTCACCCGACCATTGGTCGGATCAAATAGGCATAATCCGACCACAAAGTTCGACGCTCACGCTTCATAAAGGGTGATTTTTCTTCAATATGGTCGGATTGGCCGGATGTAGTAAGTAGAGAGATAAGATAAAGAGAAGAGCACAACGGCCGAATACATATAAGCATCCACATGAATATATCTCAAACTCATTCACAGCAAGCCGACCATTCCGACCAATAGACCCTAAGTATAGATGTGGAAATGCATTAACGTGGTCGGGCGCCCCCGGAAACGCCGACCAATGGTCGGATCCATTCCGACCATTACAACTTATGCTCCTTGCTCACGCGGCGTGATGCGCCCTATCACTGGCTGATCACCTTCTTCCGGCGGTCGGGTTACACGAATTGCTCCAGGCACCACCCCCAAAGCGTCCGCATTTAGATGCAGAACCTGGGTACGACGACCGCTAACTACCCTCCGAACCAGATGGGTTCTTCGCTTCGTCTTTATATCCGTTGATGCCAGTAACCCGGCTTCATATAGAGCGCCGGTTATCCTATCGGCGGTAAAACCGATCCCTTCCGTATCAGCCGCAACTTTCCTTACCACCGAGATAGACGGTTCCAGATCAAGATATAAATTACCGCGGTCAAGCCAACCCACGCATGACGAACAGGTACGAAGCGTACCTTGGGTGGTATTCACATCCTCATACCAGCCCCAGCTCAAGGGTTCTTCGGGTGCGCCTCCATGTCGGTTTTTCAGATGAGCCTGACCACTGCTGATGGCGGACCTTAACAGTTCACAGAAGCGATACTCGATACTATATTGCTCTTGCTGTTGATCCTGATCATCGGCCAACTGCAGTAACGCCTGCATGCATTGTTCACGATGTTGATCCGCTTCTGCTTGCGTCAGGGCGCCTTTCTCAGCCGCATATTCAAGGAGCAACTCCCAGCCGGCGATTAGTCGGGCAATATTGGATGCGGTCCTTTGATGTCGTCCAACTTGAAGCTGATCTCGTAGCTCTAATTGTCGGGCCTTGAGACGCGCCTGGATCGCCTCGTACTGGCCGGCAACCCATCGGATGCAACCAGTCATCGCTTGGACGTAGAGCCCGTCTGCGGCCTCCTGCTGGCACCTGGTCAGCACGGCTTTATCAATATCACCTTTGGCAAACTTAATAATCAGCATCCTTGCCCTGAGCGACTCACCGCGCGGGGTATCCTCACCGGTACTCAGCAACATGGTGCGAGGTGGTTTCTCCGGTTTTAATTCAGAATTCTGATTTAATCGCGCCCGGTAATGCCCATCGACCGCGCTTCGGATCAACCTGTCCGCGAAGGCATGAAGTCTGTCCACATCATACCTGGTGCCCACCGGCTTAAAGTCATCAATTACAAATAAGGTGTCCTTGGCAAGAAAAGTTTCCTGCTCAATCGCATTAACAGTACTGGTCCAGGACCCCGGAAGGCATTCACCGCTAAACTCGGCCCCGTAATGCTGCTGGGCTAGCGCTGCAAGCTGGGTTTTGAATACCCCTGTGCCGCCGACAAGATGCAGACACAATCCTACTTTACCCAATGCTGATCGGTAAACGCCGGCCAGTAACGGATAGCAGATCGTGGTAGGCCCTAAATCCAACATGCCCAGGCTTGCACGGATCGCCCTACGCTCAGATTCTTCATCGACGGGCAGTTCCAACTGATACTTGTTCATCGAACCGTGTAGCTGAATATCGAGCTGCTCCACCTGTCCGTTGGCAGCGATCGCACCGCCGCTATGAAGGAACACATAACCGTGCTCGGTATTTCTCCAGCCCGTGTGGCTATAGAAGGTTTCATTGGTACAGGATTCAAGCCCCATAGCCTGTATTGCCAGTCGAGCCTTTTCCTTGTTACTGTTACCATCAGCTAATACCGCTTTGGCACCTAGCTGTCCCGCTACCCATCCAAGCTTTTCGAATTTCTCAGCGGGTACCTGGATCACATGTTCCGTATCACCCACGATGGCTTTGATCTCATATCGGTGTTGAACCTCGGTGTCGTCATCGAATCTGAGATTACGGCTGATTACTGCCGTAAAGTTGGTCAACTGGACATCATTCTTACCTTCACCGCCATTAAGCCAGATACCGCCATCGCGAACATAAAACCTACTGCGTAATTCGTGTCTTCCCAGAGCGATGGGGGAGTGGATATTGTCTTCGTACCTACAACCGCGGCAACCTGCAAAGCCCAGCTCATCCCTGATGCGCTCACAGGTCTGCGGCATATTATTTTCGACTGCTCTCTCATACTTGCGCTGTGTTTCAATATAGTTATACTCATGGTAGAGAGATGACCATTCATGAGCTAACCGTTCACCATCGAGACACAGACTCAAGATGCTCATCATTGCAAACCACTCTAGCTCTGACAGAATTGGAGCATCTTCTTGACAATGCCTGATAAACGCGCATTGCTCTTTGATCGGTTCAATTACTGGAAGCGGCACATTACGCTCTGAACCATGACCGTTGGCAGCCCTAGTGGCTGCCTTCGGTCTTTTTTCGGGAACCTCTGATGCTACCTTCTCCAGCAGCTCCTCAGGCACCACTTCCGGTTTAATATCAGGATTCTCCAGACGTGCCCGGCGACATGGTCTCTCTTCAGTATTCTCTCCCTTCTTGGTTAGCGTGCCAGCTACCTTGGTTATGCGACTGGCATTGGCTACCCTGCAGTCAATCTCTACCTTACCTTTGCCATACTTTTTATTGAGCGTGACTAATACCCGCCTTACAAGGTCACTCTCCGGCTCTAGGTCAATTCTAAATAAAAGATGCCCCCCATTACCGCTCATCAACTTCACCGGCTCAGGGAAGCCTTGTTCGGCTAGATATGCTTCTACCTGACCTCGTACCTGCAGAGCCGCATCCAGCTCTTTCTGGGTAGCATTGGTGCAGGCTTCATCACGCTTATAATCGCAATCGATCAGCAGCCAGCGTCGTCTGACAATTTCCTCGTCCTTCGCACCGCTACCACTGATATTCTCAACGACGGGATTCAACGTGATATAGACACCCGTGGCGTCCTTTATCTGGCCAATATAGGCGGCTGCTTCTTTGGGATCCTCAAATACTTTCGGGCAGGCATACTTGTCTTTGATATACCGTACCTCGAATCTCTCGCCATCCGGATGCATCATCCTAATAAACCGCTCTACTTCGTCTAAATTGTGTCCATTACTGTTTATTTCATCATAGGGTTGATTCTCCATTTTGTACTTCCTTCAAATATCACCGGCATCGCCACTGGATACCACATCCTGACGGGTATCTCTGGCTGACGCCGTAAACGATCATTCGTTTGTTTGGGTGTTCTTAAGCGTTTCATAGTTCTTATTCCTGATGGGGCGTGATCCATTACTCACCGGCTGCTTGACACAGCTCTTGCTTTACCCCCCTTTCCAGCAGTTCACGCAGCAGCTCTGACATGCTTACCATGCGACCCTCTTCTAAGGTATGGAGTCCGCACAGCTGAATCAGCTGCTGATGCATCTCATTGCCGACATGCACTCTTAGTTTTACGGGGTAATCGTTCTCGGTTCTCCTTGGCATACTGTTCTCCTTCTGTTGGATGCCTTATCTCCAGGCGCGCAGCAACACTTCGCTGGGCGCCATTTATTTGATTGTTCAGTTTGGCCCGTCTCCGCTGTCAAGAGGTGGCAGCTCGGGGTTCAAGATTAAATCATCATAACAAGACCCTGATGCCCTGTCAAACCTGCGTGACCATATCTATATATTTGATTATATCTAAATCTGATTCAGATATGAGCGCAGAGTGATCCTAGTCGGTGATTATATTTATAAATTAGCCTATCTATTTCGGATTGGGAGTATCGGGGCGCCGTCTTATTCATTCCCCAACCCAAATAAGGAGGTGCTGGAAAGTATTAACTATAAATACAGTCCATTTCCGGCGTGACTTCACACGCCGGCCAATTCTTGCGCCCCTGCAAGAATTCATTAACCGGCTAGATGCTCACATTCTTATAGCGTAAATAACCGATGTCTAAGATAAAGTTTATATCAGGCCTAACTTATTAACATGTGTAAACATATCTGATATAATCATGATATTGGAACTCAGTAAGCCGCAATTCGCGCCGAGTTCCATCCCTAATAATCAAGCGCAGCGTGACAGGTTCTTCAAAGCCGGGCCGGTACCTTGATGCGCACACAACGCCCGGCAAATGAAAGATTCCAACCATGACAATCGATGAACTTGTACCCTGCTACGCCAATACATTATTTATGCGTGGCGCAGATTATGCAACTCCGGATGGCCCTCTTAGCCGTATTCAGACACTAATTCACTTGCATAGCCGTGTCGATGATTTGCAACAGCCGGAACTGGTTCCGTACCTAGGTGCCCTCACCCTACATGTATTAGAACAGTTCAGCGCCACCCATAACCACTGGGATGAACCCACCACCATCGTTGAACGGATTATACCGGGCCTTGCTGATACTCAGTGCTCCATGATTCACGAAATCTTTAATGCATGGCGTGAGCATTGCCCCAGCGGCTTTGTGTTGCTGCCCAGGCCGATTCACGATGCCCTGGTACAGCTACAGACCGAGTACTGGACCCGAGAAATTGAAGGATTCAGCTCGACACGCTTTACCCAGAAACACCTTGAGGTAGCCGCCCTTTAATGCGGCTACTTCTTACCCATATACAGGAGATAACAATGCCAAGACCAAGAACAATCAAAAAGCCAAGACGGTTCCTGGTAACCGTTGAAAACGAGACACACCGGGCTCTAATTCGCCTCACGGCGATCAGAAGCCTAAAAGAACATCGTACCATCACCCTGTCCGAGTATGTGCGTGATCTTCTTGATCGTGAAGCCGGCTACAACGCTGCCGCAGATACCGATGATTCAGATGCCAACCAGACATCTACAGATGAGTTCTCCCATGAAGGATAATGAACTCTATCTCTATGGTGCCGTCCATGATGCGCTGAAGCCCATTATCGAAATGGTCGAGTCCGGCAATTCTGATATCGAACCATACGAAACTGAAATCTCGTATGAATTGGCCGATGCGTACCAATTTGCACTGGATATGGCCGGTATTACCAACAGCAGTTTCCTGACCGCCGTAGCATATGAGTTTGTAATATCGCTGGCGGTTAATGCGGCCTTCGGAGAGCTAGGTAACCTGGAGGATTTGTGGGTAGACCCTCAAGATACTCTGGAAATGCTAGCTGAAGAGCTGCTGCACAGCTTACGCAAGGATATAGATCGGAATCAACCGCAAGCTGCCGCCTAGGCCTTATTTTATAAGCATCAATAACCTGTTTAATCACATATATGGAAGTATAACCATGCCGAGTAAAAGAATCCCTGATGACCAGATAAGAATATGTACCACGGTTGATCGTGGTACCCATAAGACACTTCGCATGTTAGCCGGCAGACGGACCATCATCGAAGGCCACAATGTATCCCTGGCTGAATATGTCCGACGACTGCTGCGAAATGCACCTATTTATGATAAAAGTGCTTTGGATGATACCGAGCTGAATAATCGACTTTCCGCATTGGCTACCACCCAAACGCAATAAGAAATAGGACTCTCCCTGAGCGCCCGTAGAAGCCCGTGATAATTCGAGTAGCTACGGGCGCCCTTAGGCTCGGTTAAAGCAATGGAAGCCGGCAGGCGCGCCTCATGGCGCTCACAATTAATCCTATATGGTGTTTCTTGTCCTGTTGATCTAATCCCCACCCGCCTAATACGCAATGGCCAATTCTTGTGAGTCACAACTATTCTCATATCAGAGTAATTCCGGTACACAAGATGTACTAGATGGCCGGCAAAAACTTATATCCTGAACACCAACCCTTAATTGTGGCACAATATGCCCGTTCTGGCCTTCCTCGGCCACCGAATATTTAATGATTACAAATATAGTTATCTAATATGCATGAATATTGGGGGTAGATATGAGACTATTACCATTGATTGATGGGCTTTGACAGACTTAGAATTGTATCGAATCGACTGCAATTTCACATTCAATCATATCTGACATTTCCCATATGACCTCCTTACAGCCATACCACCGAGCTGCAAACGGTCTAGCCTACTCGTCTCCTCACCAACCACGTCCCGCCGGCGGCCATACACATCGCCACAGTTAGCACACCTGGTTCAGGCACCCGCATCATGTATGCATGTGTTTCTCCATTGGTGCTTACCCCCCAACCGACTATATCACCATGCACATTTATTGCTCTTGCGTCAGTCAGAATCCAACCACTGTTCGGATCTATGAGGTCATTCAGATCAACCACCCCTATACCCTCTTCCCAGAAGAAGGCTCGGCTTTCAGTATTTGAAGTGTGACCCAGCCGACCCACCACCTGTGACAGATCGTTGATCCCAAAGGCGATTACCTCACTGGTAGAACCGGACGGCGGCACGATCTGAGTCGGCTCCCATTGGTCAAGCTGCTTACGGTAAATGAATGATCCTGCTACGATCTCATTATAATTGTTGATGTCATGATCGTCGGCCGTAACCGGCAGTACCGTGGGTGTACCGCCCTCCCATACGAATGTACCTACACTTGTTTGTTCCCCGACAACCTGACCTGAATTACTTATGTCGTTAGCTCGATCACCAAGAACAGACGTAACGGCTCCTGCACTCCAGATGAAGCTGCCTGTTTCACCCCAACCAACAACATCCCCCGAAACGTTGATACCGCGTCCCCGGGTGTTTTCTCCGACGATGTCCTGCATACCTGCTGTTTCATCCCAGAAGAAGGCTCGTTCACCGCCCAAGCCACTATCCGGCGAGTAAGTACCCGCTATCTGGCCCACATTATTGATTGCTTTGGCATCAGAGTTCCCGGTGAATCCCAGGAGATCGCCCAGATCCTCCATAACGCCCTGATTCCACCGGAAAGCTCTTGCAGTGGTTTCGGTTGGCTTGTAATTACCCACCACAACACCACTATCGTTTACGTCATACGCTTCACTCTTCACCCCACCCAAGTCCCCGAGATCGATCACCTGGACATAGGCTACGGTGTTTGAGCTGCAACACACTATGCACATCGTAGCGATGCAACAAGCTACCTAGTTCGACGTTGCATTCTGAAGCATCTGTCTTCTCCCGCATCCCCGGGCTCAAGTAATCATTTAATCATCCCTTCCTTATCACCAATCCAAGCCCGCATGCAGCTACAATAAAGAGTGCGGAGGGTTCGGGGACGATATTGAAAGCCACATGATCAAACTCTACGTCATCGTCCACTGGCGTACCTATGTCAAATGAGACGGTATTGATTATGCCACCGATTGCATCAAGTCGTACGTAGATGTTCTTATTGCCGTCTACAGGTGCACCTGTGTCCGTGTCTTGATAGCCGGATAGGTCCGCGATACTACTGACTACCACGTAACCATTAACTAGAATTTGCACATTGGGGTTAAAGTCGATCTCGAGGTTTGACAGGCCAACACCAAATATCGTAGCCCCCTGAGCAAGAACGAATGTGACTTGTTGAGCCCTAGGGTGTAATGGATCATTGGGATGATAATTGATGGCGGAAGTGATGCCATCCCAGGCACGAGTCGAATCAATAACCGGAAGGAAGCTGCTGCTACTCGACGGTGAATTACCGTCATAGATCATACTTAGGCCGGGCATGAGAGTGGAGTCTTCGAAGTCCTCAATCACTAAGCCATCTATGCCCAAAGACACGTCCATACTTGCTGTGTTTGTACTGAATACACTGTTGGGATCATACGAATTCACGGTGATGGACATCCCGTGGGCATCAGCCGATGCCAACAACAACACGGTGAGTACCGCTATGCAATTCGATTGCATCTCTTTCCTCCTTCGAAAGATAAACTGACATCACCAGAGGAGATTCGAAGTGCCCCGAAACGAATGGAGGTGCCCGGCCTCTCCCCTCTCCTTAAGCACAAGGTATAAGACAATATTGCCGTTTGGTCAATGGTGGAGGTGCCACTTTTTATCTGCCCGGTGACAACTGTGTGTTACCGGCTCTAGAACCAATTCCCGACTAGCCATCAGCCCACCTTCTCACATAACCGCTTCACGAACTCAAACTTCTTCCGTAGAAGCTTAGGGCCGCCCCACTTCTTCTCCGGATTGCGCAAATAGCACATAAATGTTTCCGCAAAATCCTCCGCCGGCTTTGTCATCGCATAATCGGATACATAGCAGTTTGGAAACATCAGGTAGCCATCACCTGAATCGTAGCGGCCATGAAACACATCCTTAAAGTCACTTGATCTACCCAACTCTGGATGATGCCACATTAGCGCATGTCCGTACTCGTGTCGGATAATGTCACGAAGCGATCCCCTGTCCTGCCATGGACCCTGTAGAAGCACCCATGACGGTATATAGATATGGCCGGCTTCATAGCCCCAAAGACTACATATATGGGCCCAAAGGCCGTCAACCTGCTCGATAAAGAACCCAAGGGCGCCGGAAAATTGTATCTGTGGAAACCAGCACCAGAAGACGTCTGTTTGGGTTAGGAGTGAACCCTCGTACCATAGGCCCACACGTTCTAATTCATCCTGTACATCCTTGACCGCCCTATTCAGCTGTTCATAGCGGACTGGTTGACCGCGTCTCATTAGTACCGCTCCTTTACTTTTCCAGAATGGCCACCTAATACCGTTCCGACATACATTAACCCATGGATTGGTACTCCTACGCTGGCGAGCTATCGGCTCTCAGATCCACCCCACACGACGGGCAGTATTGGGGGACCCTTCCAGCCTGTATTACGGACGCAGATGTCAGGAATAAATGAGAGATGAATGGGTATTGAGAATAGTTTACTCGTGGCATACTGGTAATATTTAATTGCTCTTCTCGCCAATGCTAAACCTGAGCGAAATGAAAAGCCGGGTACCTTCTCAGACACCCGGCCAGTATGTGTGCCTCTCTTCTCTATTCACTTGGTTCCGGTGCAGGAGAGGGCATTGGCTGGATCAGTTCGATCTCATCCGCCTGAATGCTCGCCGAACCACGGCGAATTAATCATCTGATGTAACTTCTCAATTACTTCCTCGGACAGTTCCGGCTGTTGGCTGGATTTCTCGTCCCAAATCCCGTCATAAAGCACATTCCCCTCGGCATCGGTCACTTTCAGGTATGGGCCGTCGTCGGTCGCCGTGTCCAACTCGATGGTGTGGTCACCATCCTTCATGCTTAATTTGAATCGCTCGTTAGGTACAATATTGTCCGGCATGGTGTAATGATCGGGGATGACACGATCATGTTCAGTCTTCAGCTTTTCCGATTCATATTTTGGTGTCGTGAAGACTGCTGTGTTGATGGGCGCGGTTATATTGGGGAAGAACATACCAGGCGTTATTGAAATCTCAGGCACCTCGTGCTCTGCAAGGGTCGCGGTGATCTTCTGATTTTCTCCGCTACGGATCAGATTCAGTGTGACGGTATCGCCGGGCTCGTGCAGACGAATCAGTATCGCGAGCTGCTCAAAGTTAACAAGCAACTGGTCGTCCAGCTTGTGCAATACATCATGTTTCTGAATCCCGGCCGCTTGCGAGGGACTGTCATCAGCGACATGTGTGACAACCAATCCTAAACCTTTGGGGAGCTTGAGTTGGCTGTTTAAGGCAGGTGAAACACGTTCGGCGGTGATGCCCAGGTATGTGGTGTTGACCATCTTGTGCCGGGGCACTTCTGATACTACATGCATTGACATACCCGGCTCGGGCATCGGTTGCTTTTCCTCTGCACTCACGGGAACTGCGGCAAGACCTAGCATCAACAAAGCAACGGGCAGTGAAAATCGATACATGACTTGTTTCCTTATATGTTAAGACGTTTGGTTAAACAGGAATTCTGTCTGGTAAATGTGACTTCACGCACGGGTCGGATCAGCCGGATATCGCGGTTGTTTTCAGGATCAATCCAGCGCGTGCATTCGATGGTGTACTGAATGTTGGCACGTGATCGATAGCGCCTGGCTGTATAAGTCTGGCCGATGCTTTCTGTATATCCCTTCCAACGAATCTCTCACCGATCCGTTGCCTCCCTCGGCCGTGCCAACGTTCTCTACATGTATACACCCCCTAATCCATTCGGATTATGCATGTGGGATGAAGATAATTTGCATGTAAACGGGCTTGGCAGGTCGTCTTTCCGACACGAAGTCCATCGACCGGCACTGGTTCTTCAGAACCATCGGTAATACCTCATGCTTCACATGCCACACGGCGTCGGGGCAACTTCTTCTTCATCATCTACTCCTTTGATTCACATCACTCCCAACGCACGTGGTCACAGCCAATAAGTGTGCCAGTCACAACCGCCAGATTGATCTTCGCTATTTCGTATGCTGCTAGTGCCTGTATCTCTCGGGCCTGGGCTGTGGCTAATCCTGCAGCGGCGTCAAGCACTTCAGTACTCGTACGAATGCCAAGCTCGAATTGACTCCGTTCTGCTTCGTAGTTCAGGCCGGCCACTATCGTACCTTGTCGAGCCACTAATATGACTTGCCAGTTTTGCTTCAGTACGTCAAGCGCATCGTAGACTTCTTGCCGGATTGATTGCTCCTTATCACTTAGCGATATTGTGTCTTTTAACCGTTGAAGTCTTGCTCGACGAAGTTCAGCTTTGGCCGCCTGATTCCCGATCGGTATTTCAGCATTCAGCCTCAAAAGATATTCTGTGGAAGAATCGGTAGCCATTCCATCAATAGCACTCCCGAGGTTGCCGTTCTGTCCGGCTTGCATGTAGGAAAGACCGAGATCAAGCTGAGGCAACACCGCATTGCGTTTGAGAAGCAACGTCTCATCGTCGATGGCAAGCTCAAGCTCCAATTCGAACAACTCCATCCTGCCGTTGAGTGCCTGTTGAATTAAAGATTGCGGGTTCAGATCCAAACCTTCGGGTTTTGGCTGCGTCACAATATCAATGGGTACTTCCAATGCCATCGACAGGTCTTTACGGTTCATGACCCGCTTCAATTCCCGTCGGCGAGCCCGAAGCACGGTTTCGTTAACGATGATGCTCTCAAGACGGCTTGCCAGACCAGCCTCCGCTCGCGTGATCTCGATCTTGGGAATAGCGCCGGCTTCAACCTTCTTCTTGGCCTCCTCAACCAGGCGCACCGCTAGGTCATATTGCTGCCGAGCCACTTGGACCAACTCCTGCGATGCATACAGCCGCCAGTATGCTTGATCAGCTTGAGCTAGAGTTTGAATAACCTCCAGCCGTGTTCGGGCGTCTACCCACCTCCTATCCAAACCCGCAATGCGGATTGACGCTGTATTGACTTGCGTTCCCGCATTTCGTAGTAGTGGATGGCTGATAGAAAACTCCATCGCCACATCGTACGTGTCGTCCTCGCTGTCGGCCTGTGTCAGTAGAAGCGGCATATCAATATCGAATTGTCCTCCTGTGACAAGTGGAATCTCCAAGCCGGCGTTAGCCGAGGTCACGTCCACTGCACCATCCAAATCAGTTCTGTTGTGACTGACAGAGGGTACAAACAGTGATTCGAACTTGGCTTCCTCAGCCGTTAGATATTCCTTCGCCATGGCCGGATCGACTAACTGTACTTTCAGCCCAAGGTTGTTCGCCAGAGCCGCCGCACGAACATCGACCAAGCTAAGTTGCTGCTTTTGCGATATCTGTCCGGTAGCTACAACTTGCTCGATCAGATCTTCAGTGCCCTCTTCCAGACTCATAGGTTTGGATCGTGACAACTCCACCAGATCAACCGGATCAATCTGCTGCAGATCCTGCTGGAACTTCTTTATGTTGGTGGAATCATAATCATATGGCCCCTGACAGCCACCAAGCACTAATAACAGGTAGATACCAGGTCTCCCGACTTGATACAGAATACTGTCACGCTTATCCATCGCTTCGCACATTTGTCGTTAACTCAAGCAAGTATTCCGAAGCTATTCGTATCTCAATGCCGTCAGAGGATCGACCTTGGCTGCACGTCGAGCGGGAACCCAAGCGGCCACCATGGTGACAGCGACCAGTAAGATCACGGCTGAGATAAGGGTTACTGGATCGTAGGGGCTGATTCCGAATAGGAGGCTTTGAATGAGACGTACTACGCCCAAGGCAACAGGGATGCCGAACACAATACCCGAGACTGCCAACAAAAGAGCTTCACGCAAGACCGGCCAGCCAACATCTTTAGGACTGGCGCCTAATGCCATGCGTATACCGATCTCATTGGTTCTGCTTGTGACATGATGTGACATGAGCCCATAAAGGCCGATGCACACGAGTATCACAGCCATGACTGCCAGACCGGCTCCTAACAAAGCAAAGAGACGTTCAGAAGCAATGGATTCCGCGATTTGGATTTCCTGTGTTTTTACCTGAGCCATGGGAATACGTGAATCGATGCTCGCGATAGTCTGACGTATGGCCGGCACGAGGGAGAAGGGCCTAGACTGAGTGCGAACAAAGTAATATGTTCGATATAGCTGCTGATTTTGTTTGTTAAGAAAGATGGCGAGCGGCTCGGTATCAGATTTAATGTTGCGATATTTGAAGTCCCCGATAACCCCTACGATCCGGTATTGATTGCTATAGAAGCCCAATTGGAGTGTTTGACCAATGGGATCGGTTGTGGGGAAAGCCGTCCTGGCAAGAGCTTCATTTACCAGGATGACCTTGTCGGAGGATTCAGTATCCGTAGGTGAAAAGGTTCGACCTGATTTGAGGGGGATTGAAAGCGTAGATAGATAATCCCCTCCCACGGTCAACCATAGAATATTCATTGTCCGGGAGCTGTTGGGGATTTTGACGTTGCCTTGGCTGTTCGCCCAGCCACCCAACAGTTGGATATCCGAACACGCGGCACTATGTACGCCAGGGAGTGTCTGGATTTCTTGGCACACCTGCTCATAGTAGTCCTGTAATGTTTCTCCTCTGTATCCAGCCTGATAGGCATCGAGTTGAAATACAAGTAGGTTGTTTGCATTAAAGCCGGTATCGATTCGTTCCAAGATAAGTAAAGTGCGGACGAATAATCCCGCACCAACCAGGATGAGCAAACAGAGTCCAGCCTGTATCGAAACCAGTACTCGTCCGAGACGCGATCTCGGCGACCCCAGCATACTACGATCTTTCAGGCTATTCATAGGATTCGTACGCGCTGCCTGGAGCGCCGGCAACAAACCCGATAGCAACGTAATACTTAATATAACTGCGAAAGAAAACAACCACACCATGCTATCGATTCTTAAATCAACAAAGATGTCCTCGGTTAAAAGCAAGCGTGACAAAGTGGCCTTGCTCCAGCTCGCTAACACCCATCCCACTAAAGCACCTAGTAGTGCAATAACAAAGGTTTCAACCAGTGACTGTTGGATCAAATGCCAGCGTCGAGCACCCAATGCAGTTCGTACGGCCCGTTCATGTCGGCGTGAAGCATCCCGCGCCAGGCTGAGACCCGCTACGTTCGTGCAGGCCGCAACCAGTATGATGGCGACGATTGCCATTAGGATGGAAAGCGGCTTGATGTAGCTGTTCTGGGCACCGCCATAACCTCGGCTCGCGTCCTTCATGATAATCTTGTGTGTAGAAGAATCAGGATCGAGGAGCGCCTCAGGTTGAATACTCTGGTTGAACAGAACAGACAGGCCGGCACAGATCTGCGTCTCCTCTACGCTCGGTGGCACCCGAGCCAACATGTGTGTTCCCCATTTGGATGATTGTTCCCAACCCTTAAGTAAACATGAATAGGACGCAATGGGAACATAAAACTCGGTGTTATCCAGCGACATGACACCGTGAAAGTCACGAGGCAGCACACCAGCGATCACATAACTCTCACCGTTCAATGTGATCGTTTTCCCCTGGACCTGAGGGTTAGAATCAAAGCGTTTCTGCCAAAAGGCATAAGAAAGAACAGCCACAGGTTCGGCACCCGGTTTGTCATCCGTTTCAGATAGTGTTCGCCCCAGAACCGATGATACGCCCAGGTCGCTAAAGAAGTTGCCTGAGACCATTAACCCATTTGCCATCCACGCTTCGTTATCCGAGACTACCGATGTACTCCTGAGTCTTGCTAATGCCAGGATCTCCACCGACTCCTGGCAATTGTCCCGAAATTGGAGGTACGTATCATATGAGAAGGCATCTGAGATCAGGACATCAGTTCCTTCTCCGCTGGAACGACCATTGGTCTGGATATTCCTGAATCCACTTCCAGTCCAATTAACTTCCCGCAACTCATGAGCATTTCGTACCGGAAGTCTCTTCAGCAAACAACCGTTGACCACACTGAAGACCGCAGTATTGGCTCCAATAGCCAACCCCAAGGACAAAACCGCCACGATTGTGAATACGGGAAACTTGCAGAGTTGCCGTACGCTGTACTTAATGTTACGGATGAAAGTCATTATGGATAATCCCATGTTAGTGCAGATTGCCTTGTGGTCTTGCCACAAGTTATTCATGCGATGTGTTCCATCTCTGCGCGAGCATCGTCAACAATTTGGCCATCAAACAGATGTACGGTACGTTGCGCATGGTGGGCGTAGCGCGAATCGTGTGTCACAATACATATGGTGGCGCCATCGCGATGAAGCTGGTTGAGCAATTGCATAACTGCATCACCATTACTGGAGTCCAGGTTGCCGGTCGGCTCGTCAGCCAAGAGAACGGAAGGTTTACCTGCCAGAGCCCGTGCGACTGCAACCCGCTGCTGCTGGCCACCAGAAAGCTGAGCCGGGTAATGCTTCATACGGTGCGACATACCGACTTTCTCGAGAGATTCTTTGACAGACTTCTTGACATCCAGGTTGACCCCACGTCGAAAGGTCAACGGCAACTCGACATTCTCATAGACTGTCAGATCGCCTATAAGATTAAAGTTCTGGAAGATAAAACCTACCTCTCGGTTACGGATACCTGCACGTCTGGCGCGTGACAAGCTTTCGACGTTATCACTTTTGAATAAATAACTGCCATGGGTGGGTGTATCCAGCATACCGAGAATCGAAAGCAGCGTGCTTTTCCCACAGCCCGACGGACCAGCGATGGAAATGTATTCGCCTTCCTTTATATCCAGATGAACACCCGAGAGGGCGTGCGTTTCCACCTCGTCGGAAAAAAAAACCTTGGTTACTTCCCTGAGGCGGATTAGATAGTCGCTCGAGTTATCTATCTCAGTCATTCTTACTTTTCCTATGGACAAACATGCTTAGTAGTCAGCCTTCATATATTGACACTGCCGATCACTTGAGATTTACGCGATCAAAATCATCCCATTGCGACATATCTGAAAGAATTACCTCATCTCCGATGTCAAGTCCCTCAAGTACCTGGATGGTACTCACCGAGGAACTGCCGAACCGTACCGGTACACGAAGGGCATGGTTCCCATCAGTATCGATCTTGAACAAATTAGCCGTGCTGTCGGACTGCCCGTTAACCGGTCTTTTCACCCAGAACACATCCTCAAGGCGCTCTATCTCGATCGTCCCCACCACAGTCAGATCCGGCCGTGCGCCGTTCGGCAATGGGTCTTCAAGCGATATGTCCACGGTAACGGTTCCTTCATTGGCAACAGGATCAATGCGGAGGACCCTTCCGTTTATGATTGTCCTGCCTATGTCTACTTTCGCCGGCTGGCCTATCTGCACGTCTCTGGCTTGAACCTCCGGTACCTCGATAGTTGCTTTAAGCGTTTTTGTATCGCTTACTCTGGCCAGTGCCATACCGGTGTTGACCTGCCGACCAACTTCTACGTCATCATTCCATTGATCGAGAACGCCCAGCGCCCCGGCTTTGACGCTAAGTGAAGCAAGCTGGCTTTTCTTGCGCTCGTAGTTAGCCTTGGCCTGCTCGACTCGAGCTTTAACCATCGCTAACTCCGCTGGCTGGGAGGCACGTTTGATCGCGGCACGTTTCTCTTCAATCTCAATGAGATTGGCAAGTTGGCTAGCCTTAGCCAGAGACAGCTTCCATTCGCGTTCGGAAAGCAAGTCATCCTTGAAAAGTTTGTCATCAACCTCAGCCTGGAGCTTGGCCCCGTCGTACTGCGCTTTGAGTCTGGCCAAGCTTGCATCCATATCAAGCGATTCGTTTTGAAGACGCACCTGACTACACTCAAGTTCAGCCTCGGCTGATTTGAGTTGCCACTGGGCATCGGAAACCTCTTTTTCCAAATCGGGATTGGTCAGTTCTAGCAATACCGTGTCAGCGTCTACAGTCATCCCCGGTAGTAGAAGAATCTGCTCAATCCTGCCTTCCACTGGTGCTGTAATCCAGCGAATACGTAGAGGCACAAGACGACCGGTACCGCGTACTTCGCGGACCATCGATCCTTGTTTGACGGTATCTGTCCAGACGGTTGCTCTGTCTACAGTTGGCGCGGCTGGTTCGAGCCTGGCCAGGCCTGCAATAGCTGCTGATACGGCAACAACAGCAAGAATAATGATCGCGCCTTTGATAACAAGCTTCTGCCGTCTGCGTGATGGTCGTGGAACGTCCATGCGTACTCCAATTCCTGTCCTCGATGTAGCGTTGTAGCAACATTTATGCCATGGAGAAATGGGTGCAATTGGAGCGTTTGAGCAAGGTGACAACACATATCCAAACAAACTGTGTTCGGAAGTGGGATCGTCTCGTCCCAATAGCGAACACCTTTGGTATTTCGTGCAACCCTAGAGAAATGGTGCTGAACTACATCAATGGTAGCCTTACGCTTGCCCGGCATCCTGAGCCATCTGTGCGATTGACTATCGCCAGGGCGCCGCCATGAGTTTCCGCGATCTGCCTGCTAAGAATCAAGCCGATACCCGCCCCCTCCGGTTTTGTCGTAAAAAACGGCACAAAGAGATTATTCGTGTTTGCTAAACCCGGACCTTCATCCTCTACACACATCTCCAAAGAAGCGCCAACGGTTTGCCAGCGAATGGTGACTCCGCCGGAAGTTATAAGCGCAGCATCCACCGCGTTCTTGACGAGGTTTATCAGAAGCTGATCAAGCTGCCCACCATCTGCTTGCACTTTGATATCCGGGCCGGGCAGGATAGTTATTGCCATTCGGGTTTCAAGCTTTACCACACGGCCGACCCACTCAGCCACGTCGACTGCCTCATACTGTGGCTCGGGAAGTTTAGTCAGCTTGGCATATGCAACCATGATACGATTCAGTGCTTCACTTCGATTCGCTATTGTGTCCAATCCTTCGCGTAGATCACTTTCCCAGTTGCTTGGCCTGGGCTCCCTGTCGAGCATGTCTGCAAGACTGATCGCAAGAGAGTGAACCGGTGCAAGAGAATTGTTTATCTCGTGCCGAAGTATCTGAATCAGCCGCTCCCACGCTTGTTTTTCTTCCTCGTGAAGTGTGCGTGTTAGATCCGAAAGCATGACTAATTGCCGAGGTATGCCACCCTCGCGGAATGTAGTACGCCGTAACTCCCATCGACCAATCCCGCCTGGTAGATTCAGGTCCATGATCCGGGGCGTCTTGCCTGTCAGCAACTCTGATATGCAGAGATCCCCAACGGTTCTACCCAAAAGCTGACCGTGCTGTTCGCCCAGGAGCTGCTCGCCTTTTGTGTTAGAGAAACATATTCTCTTATCTTCGTCGAAAACCAGTATGGCGATATCCACCTCGGCCAATATCTTCTGTAAGAGAACGGATGCTTCTAATTGACCAGATCGGCTCCTCTGCAGCGATTCGCTGAGCATATTAACTTCGTGCATGACCTCACCCATGGCGTCGCCTGTTCTGGCGCCGCTGGCCCGTAATGTATAATCTCCTTCCCGTATTGCTTCCAACAGGTTAGACAATGTTCTGAGCGGGAATACAACCAACGAGCGCAAACTTATTGCAGAACCCAACCATACCGCAACTATGACCAGAGTAAGCGTGATTTGAAGCTGAGTTGAATAGTCCTCAATCCACAACAACGTCAGCGCCACAATAACCGCCGCCGTCCCTCCTGCTAATGATGCTAGCTGTATACGCCCTTCGTAGGAGGCTCGTTTGGTATGTAAACGTTTGCTTGTCGTCAATCGCTGACTGCCGTTCATATCCCAAATTCCACGAACAAATCTACGGTATTAGAAACCATGCTTGCTTAAACGTCGATAAAGAGCGCTTCGACTGAGACCAAGGGCATTCGCTGCTTGGCTGACATTACCATCAAAGCGTTCTAAAGCCTTCTGAATGAGTAAACGCTCAACTTCATCGAGATCCATCTCCTCTATCCTGTCCGAGTCTATGCGATTCGATTGCAAGCCAAGATCTTTGGCGCGTATCTGATTACTTGAAGTCATCAATACTGCTCGTTCAATAGCGTGATCCAGTTCACGTACGTTTCCCGGCCAGAGATACTGGAGCAGCAGGTTTCTTGCCTCGTTGCTGAAACCACAAATATCCTTCCTGTACTTATGGTTATGCTTGTCGAGAAAGTGATCCGCCAGTAAAGGGATATCTTCCCTTCGTTCCCGCAAAGGCGGAATATGAAGCTGCACCGTGTTGAGCCTGTAGAGCAAATCCTCCCTGAAGCGTCCTTCCACAAGCTCTGTGTCTATATCAGCATTGGTGGCCGAAATGATGCGAACATCTGCTTGTAAAGTCTTGGAAGACCCGACCTTCTCATACTGGCCAGTCTCAATCACCCGTAGCATTCGAGCCTGCATGTTAACGGGAATATTGGTAACTTCGTCAAGGAACAAAGTGCCGCCGCTGGCTATCTCAAATCTGCCGGCACGATCAGACCCCGCATCTGTGAATGCACCCTTAACGTGACCAAACAACTCGCTTTCGAAAAGGCTTTCTGAAAGACCTCCAATGTTGACCGTGACCATGTGTTCTTGGCAACGATGTGAAGCAGCATGTAAGGCTTGAGCAATAACGCTTTTACCAGATCCATTCTCGCCGGTTATCAGCACATTGGCTTCAGAAGGACCGACACGGGCTATCACCTCCAGCACAGGTTGCATAGCTTTTGACTCTGCAAGCAAAGTTACTTCGCTTTGTGATCGCAACAAACGGTTTTCTTGCTTAAGCCGCTTCCCTTCACGCAGGGCCTGCACCAGGGCAATTTGCGTTTGAAGAATGCTGAGAAGCCTTTCATTACTCCAAGGCTTTTCAACAAAATCTCGAGCTCCTCGGCGCATTGCTTCAACAGCTAATTCGACACTCCCCCACGCCGTCATCACGATCACTGGTGGCGACTCATCTAACTGCCCAAGCTGTGTGAGTAGATCTAATCCTTCGGCTCCGGATGTGCTACCCCGGGTGTAGTTAAGATCCATGAGTACAGCATCAAGCTTTTGAGAATTGGCAACTCCCCATGATTCTGTCGGAGAAGTAGCCTCGACGATATCGTAGCTGTTCTGCTTGAGTAGGAGGCGTAAGGCCGTTAAGACGTCGGGTTGGTCGTCTGCGATTAGAATACGCGGTCTGGATATCTGAGATTCAGCCATTTTCACGCCTAAGCATTGTTGTAACCAACTCCACAGTATGCAGAATTTATACCCAAGTGGCAATACGTCCATCCCACTTACCATAAATACGAACGCATCACATTGCTCACAATACACAACTCATTCATCACACTAATCCGAATCACATTCGATATTGAAGGATTAGTGTCCATTGATCCAATCACTATGGGCCAACTCCTGACCTATTCTCTTCCTAGACCCGCTCCACATGAAGGACAAAACTTTGGATCCCCTTCCAGCCGGTAATTGCATTGCCGGCAGCTCTTCTGATCACCCTCAAACTTGATCCGGATACGGTCACGTGTCTTCCTGTCTAATACCTGCTGATACTCGCCACCTTCAATCCACTTCAGCAATTCTGCGGCTCGCATCACTGTCCAGGGATGGGTACTACCCATAATTAACATGTACTTCATAATCTTGTTCAGCTTGTCATAATCCAATTGATCAAACTCGCGTGCCTGATCTAGAAATGAATCTAGATTCATACCCGGGTAATAGTTCACAGGCATTCCTGCCGATTTCATCATTACACCAGCTGCTACTTCAAGGTTCTGGCAGGTAAGCATACCCGCCCTATCCGCAGTGAACTCTGACATACGAATCCATCGCAACAGGGCCAACCTAACCGGTGTGGAGATCAGCTTACTGGCACCCAGTGTTGCCTGGCCCACAATATCCGCCAGGATGGGAAAAGCTTCTCCAATCGCGTGATACAAGGTATGACGGCTCTTAATATGACCAAGTTCATGGCCGATCAGGTACATAAGCTCGTCTTCAGAAAGCAGATCAATGGCCCCTGAATGTAAAACAATGATGGGATGGTCTACACCAATCGTGAATCCGTTTATCGCATAATTCCACTCCAGGTAGAACTCCGGCCGCGCCGGCAAATTAATGATGTCACATGCCCTGTCAAACAAACGGTAGATCTCGGGGTAATTCTTGGAGGTGACCCGGATATTACTGCCTGTGTATTGGATATTGATCTGGCGCTCCACCATATGCTTATTGAATTGTCTTACAAGCAGACCAAGTCCAGGCGTATTCTGAAGTGAATCCAGTGCTTTGGCGTCAAATGGATGCTCGTATTCGAGAGGGTGCAGATCGGGTATCGCTACCGCTGTACTCATATGAAGACTCCGTAATTAAAGGGGGAAGAACTGCCATTTACCCACTGGCTTGCCACGCTTCAGTTTCCAACCGACCAGGAAGGCGTCCAGAATTGTGATTAAAGACAACACCAATGTGGCGGGGAAGAAAATGAGTCCCACCAGAATGGTGACGCCAATAATGGTGAAACCCTTGGCTACCTGGCCGTGGATCATCTGAGCCAAACCAACTAGAAAGAAGTTGACCCAGCACAGATGTGGACTGAGGGGCGGATTACGTGGGTAAACAAGCTTGCTGGTTTTGAATTCGTCCCTTGTACCGATGGTGGTATCGGAAATACTACTGGTGCCAGCTGCTGTGTCAGTTATTGTTTGTGAGCTCTGGGCTGTCTTTGTTTCCCCTAAGGGGGTGCCGCATTCCGAACAGAAACGAGAACCCGCTACAACTTGTTTTCCGCAATGGTTACAGTACATAGAAATGGCCTCCGGCTTAGGTTATGTATTAGTTGTTGGTGATGTTTATTCTTGGCTTTGCTGTTGGCTAGCCAATGGACTTCCGCATTCAGAGCAAAAACGAGAGTTATCGGGATTCTGGTGGCCGCACTTTTCGCATGTGAATGGCGAATGCTCTGTTGCTTCATCTTGACTTGGTTTCGATGTGTCCTCGGTATTGGCGTTTGAATCACGGCTGAGTTCGCCATGTATGAGCTTTCCCCCGAACTCACAGGTCTTCCAGATGGCGAAAGCCGCTAGTGCGTATGGATTCATGAATTCCTCCAGATTATTAAGCAATTACGTATCCATGATCATTTACCGATAGTATATGTGACGATTAGTATGGTTACTAGTAGTCTGTAGACGATCTGTAACGTAAGCCCGATCTTCACCGTTAATATGGTGAAGAAAAGCCGATTTATCATTGAATTTGGCCTCCGAATACGAGAACTCCGCGAGGCCCGGGGTATATCCCAGGAGAAGTTGGCTGATCTGGCCCATCTCCATAGAACAGCCATCACCCATATCGAGCGGGCTACCCGATCTTCCACCCTTGAAACGGTAGAGAAACTGGCGCGTGCGTTAGGGGTTCAGCCGGAAGAACTAATACCAGAACTTGATCTTAAGGTGCGCCGACGTAGAAGATGATTGGGTTGCCAGCCGGCCCCCTCCCAGTCGCCCCTGGCCTTTACACGATCCGGTCTACATCAGTTGCCTGAGATGCTACGTGTCTGCAGAGAAGATGCAGGACTATCCCAGCGCGAATTAGCTAAGTTGCTGGATGTCCCAGATAGCTATGTAGGTAAGTGCGAGCGAAGGGACCGTAGAGTCGATCCCGTAGAGATGATTAGGTGGTGCCTGGCCTGTAAGGTGGATCCAATAGAAGTTATGCAGCAGATCAAGAAAAAGACTCGCTTGTCGGCTCAACGTACACGATAATATGCTCGGGTAGGAAGGTCCCCCCAGTCATGATTACGGACTTGGTCCTGCAAGATTTACACCGGTAACATCATTATTGTATACATCCAACCTCTGTTTACACACATCATAATGATGTACGCAGATCTGTTAACCATCTTGCCCCTCTGGCCCCAACATCCTCAACTTATCTCGTGCCCATTCGGACCATTTCGATTGCGAGTCACGAAGGATCAGATCATTGAGCAACTGTCGAACTTCAGCCCCTCTATCCCCCCTGTTTAATCTCGTGCGTACCAGGTTTCCGATCAACTCTGGATTATTCGGCTCCATCAGGAGTGCATTTTCGTAGTGGTCGACCGCCTTGTCGTAGTCCCCAACAGCTTCAAAGACCAGTCCCAGGTTGTTTCTGGGTTCGGCGTGATGTGGCAGCAACTTGGCGGCATACTCAAATTCCCAAGCTGCTTTGTAGAACTGCTTTTGCTCATAGTAGATACGCCCCAGATTGTTATGCGCCGGACCAAAGGTTACATCCGCAGTCAAGGCATCCTTGAGTAGTTCTTTAGCCTCATCGAATTGCCCATGTAGTATGAGCTGTGTGGCCTGCGTGTTCAGTTCTCGTGCCTTGTCGGTGTCTCCCTCAACACCTGGAGCCACCGTTTCATAGCGGTTCTTGGTGGCTGTTTTCTCCGTAGAACCGCAGCCGGCAGCGAAGAGCAATTCCACGCACATAAGCATGATAATTACGACACGAATTCTCAAAATACACTTCATGGCATCACTCACTCTAATCCGTTTCAACTGGTTTGTAGATAAAGTAACTCAATGTTGCATCGACCTGCCAATCGTTTCCGACTTCTTCGCCGCGAGGAGCAGTTAGCTTCAATTCTTTGACCGTTAGATCCTGGGTTTGATCACTTAATCGATGCAAAAAACCCACGATCTGGGGCAACGTGACCTGGTCCATGCTGATCCGTGTGGCATGCTCCTCATAAGGCAGCTTCGATACCGGTCGGGGGGGCAAGGCATCGATCCGGTTCAGGGAATCTGAACTGATATTGACAGAACCTGCGGCACCTTCGATCCGGCGGGTTAAATCTGTATGGGCTAGAATATCCGATTGGGCCCGCTGTGGATCACGCTCCATCGTTTTAATTTCAGCGGCCAATCGCAGACAATCTGACAATTCTATTGAGGTATGGATTGTGGAGCGTTTTATATTTACCATGTGGTAGTAGCTCCAACCGGCGAGTAGAACTAATAACAACAGCATAGGTAATATGAGGCGTGTAGTGTTGGGCTCTTGTTTCACGGCAACACCTCCCCAGATCGTCCCGTCTGGTCTTTATTGGCTGTGCCGGCCATCTCCGCCAGTGTTGTTGATTTACGTAGATCAGGTACCGCTTTGTCAATCGGGACTAAATTCAGCGTAAAGGTCACACCGCCATCTTTAAGATTACGCGTATCAGGCGGCTCCACATCGAACCGATTACCCTCACGCAGTGCCGATGCGATTCGATCTGCGTCACCATGTGTTCTTGCCTGCCCAACAAGCGTAATATGGTCCTGCTCAATAGTGATGTCCAGTATGCATATCCGCATATCGCTGGGCAACTGTTCCAATATGTCATGCAGCAGCCAGAGGGCGGATGTAGTTTCCATTTCATGGTTGTCGTCGATCTGGTCGCCGCGCAGTCCCTTTAATTCTCGAAGCCGGGTACTAAAACGCCTCTTAATACTTGTAGGAAGAGGCTGATCCCCAAAGTTCTCCTGGTAGAGTGAGGTAAGAGCGGATTGATACTGTAACTCGGTCTGCCGGTATTGTTGTGCTCGCCACCAACATGTTCCTGAAATCGTCAGCAACAGTATCGCTGCGGCGGTTAAGGCCGAGAGCAAGTAGCCTCTTAGCCGTCGCAACCGGTCCGTGACATCCAGAGCATCTCGCCTGAAGTTGATTAAGGGTTCAACATGGCCTGCTTGGATTTCTTTCGCGGTTAGGGTAGCTGTTTCTATGAGATTATCACGTATGACTTCAGGTGTATTTTGGTCTACAGACTGCTGGTTCAGCCACTGAGTTTCCGAGTCGCTGAGTTCGTGCTCCGGACCGGATGATGCACAGGTGCTTTTTAACCAACGCCAATGTGCAAGCCAGCCTCCGGAATCAAATTCAAAAAGGTTCAACCCCTCTGCATCACGCCAGACTATACGAGTAGCTTGTATAGACTCTTTTTTTAATAGATGCTGTAATGCCAACAAGGCTGTCGGGCAGATAGCGTCGATGTAGATACCACAGTGTTCAAATGCATCGACTAACTCTCGCAGGCGCTGAACGTCGGTTGCTATACCGAGCGCCGTCTTTCCAGCAACCACAAAATCTGCCACCACCGACTCTGCTGTGACTGGCAGTTTTTCCTCTAAGGCAAACAACATCGCATTGCGCCGCTGGCGTGGTGGCAGATCAGAAACATCCACCGTTCCGCACAAACACCAGCTAGAGGGTATCCCAAGAACCACCCCAATATTCATCTTTGGATGATTAGCAACGTTAGGCTGCACGCTGTCATCATGGGATTCAGGATTATCTATCGCAGATAACTCATCCACATCGGAAGTGTTATCAGATTCTTGTAACTCCCTGGATACTTCGGGTTGAGTAATGCAGGCTGCAACTGCATCTGCAATTTGCCCGGCTGTCGCGTCACTAGGCAGGTCAATATTCTGGACCTGGACCGACATATCCTCACACACGCTTCCAAGAAGCCAGTGTTCACCATCAGTCGATACTAATACAGATCGCTGTTTCATCGAGACCTCCCCGTGTTCTCGACGATGGGGATGTCGATCTCCTCACCTTCATGTTCGACTGTAATGTGATCGGCGTGGATATGAAGAATCTTGGCTGTGTTATTGGCTTCTCCTACGATGTCACCAACACGTTTTAGCTCCACTTGACCACCCTGTCCCACGATCATCGCCTGAGATTTGGTGGCGTTAATTATAGTTCCCAGCAGTTTAATGTTGGGTGGTGGCTTTGGAGGAGCAACCGGCTTGGGCTTTGGAGGTGGATCAAAGAGCCGCTGCCGAATGTCATGATTAGCAAGCCGTTGCAGAGTACCCAGGTCGGGCATTTGTTGCCCTGACTGTACAGGAGAAGTTGCTACAGATTCCACGTGGGTTTGCTCACCAATCTCAGGTAAATCAATGGGTTGTAACAGACCAAGTGCCACAACAGCTATTGTGCCGGCTAAGAGCAGCACGGTCGTCCCTACTAGCAACTTCTTGAGGCTTCTGGTCCGCATAAATCACCAAAGATACGTCAAATTACGGGTTCCTGGATTCCCAGCCATCTGATGAACATCCAATGAATACCAGGATCTCTGTTCAGAACTTACCGTGATCCATAAGGCATAACAATTCGATTGATCCGCTAATAGATTACGTACAGGTCTTGACTGAGACGGGCTCAAGGATAGGGCTCGTATAGCCCGGTCAACAGTAATGTCGGGTCGTTCAGCTCGTATTTGAATCAAGTGCTCCAGGCGTGTGGCGTCCAGATGTGGTTCTAACAGCAGTCGAAGTACTTCATCTGATGCCAATGACAAGCGAAGACGCTGATCCCCCCAACATGTCACCGCATCTACAGGCAACGTCATCTTGTCGGTGCTAATGTCATCAAACATCAAACTCGGGTCGAAGTTACGAAACACACGCTCTAGCGTCGGCACCTGCTCCAGGGATTCATCGGAATCGTCCATAGGGCGTAAATCAACATCTAGGGGAATACCCGTAGATGTGCTGGTCAATGTATCTATCAACATGGACGCTTGATTTGGATCATGATCAGCCAGCATAGCATTGACGTTAAGCTTCGCCTGCTCGTCGGATAGTCGCAGATTGATATTCAAATCACCCAGCACAATTTGCCAAGCCAGTACACGTACTTGCTCGCGTTCCAGTGGCGTGTATTTTGAAGACTCAGCATCAGACTCACCAGGTCCAATTAAAGACTCCCACTTCTGCTCGAACATTTGCGGGGCATGCTCCAGCAAAACACGTTTGCAGCTAACCACTGCCCAGCGTCGTTGAAGGTCCAGTTCGGCACGCTTAGCCTCGGTGGCAGCCGCAAGACTTGTGCGTGTCAGACCCATCGTGCCGGCCGCAACCAGCGTCACCATCACCAGGGTGAGGAGCAGCACGTAGCCGTGTTGTCTGTTCTGGGTTGACTTCATTTTAATGAATCACGATTAGTCGTTCTAAAGTCTCTGCCTGTTCGGACTGCTGGCCAATGAAATAATCGGTTGTGTTCTTCTTTATACTATCGTTTGATGGATTCATCGTGATAGATAACAGCATCTGATCGGGCATGGGTTGCATATCAGTATCCGGATTTACGGCATCGTGCTCTTCATCTTGCTCCGACATCCGATATGAATCTTCATCAGTCTGCCATTCAGCAAGTTGTATATCTTGAATACCACCACACACCAGTTTGAATGGATGAGGTTTGTTGTTTAATGCTGGCTTGAGCGGACTCACCCGTCGAACGAGCCAGGTATCTTCTTCTCGATTGACGATACGGTATTCGATGGTCATTAAATCGTGATTCACATACCCATCATCTTGCTCATTATCATTAGGGGCAGGAATCGTCGTGTGACTTTGCAGTACGAAACCATTACTGGTTATCTGATAGGACTCGGCTTGTACAATATCTTGTCGAATTACGTGGATTGCGGATTCCAACCAGCGTGGCTCTGATCGCATCGATTCAAGACGTTGGCTGTCCTTCAAAACACTTCCGATCGTGACCGATACGATCGAAAGCAGTATCGCTGTAAGTGCGAGTGCCAACAGCATCTCCACCAAAGTAAAGGCTAGCCATGTGGTGGTGCGTTTGGTCACAACGCCCCCCTATCACTCACATTGTGGCCTTGTGTATCCGAAACCAGCAATTCAATCGTTATGACAGCGTTATCTGGTGTCGAGATGGAATGATGGTATAGCACTACGCTGACAACCGAACCCGGCAAATCATCATCAGTAGAAGAGCCCGTATTGATCTTTGTACGGGTTTGCCACGACCAATCCGGGTATGCCTCGATCTCGCCTTGTTCATCAATAGGAATCCCGTCCTGAGCATACCAACCGGCGATCAGTTGATCTGCAATAGTCACCGCTTCAAGCTTGAGTTGGGCGTTGGCGTACTGCTCCAAGAGGTTGCCACGAGCGAGTAGTAACGCCACGGTGACAGAGCCAAGAATAGCGAGACCCGTTAATACTTCAATCAGTGTTGCCGCTTGATAATGCTGCGAACAACCCTTCAATCTGGTCTTCATCCTGTACCTCCCGCAACTGACCTGATAGGCCGGCAACGACGTAGAACTTCTTGTCCGGTGGATCGGTATTAATGGATTCCAAACCGAAGCAATACGTGGGGGACCTTCCCAAGGCATCGCAATCAATAACGACAACACCTGAACTATGGATCTGATTGGCTTCACCCGAGACCTGCACCTGTCCCATCCGCATACCAACCGGAATCGGGTATGTCTGAACTTTTACCCACGCATTATCTCGTTCAATATCTACACTTACTTGACCATCGTCGAAATCGAGCTTCAGCCGACCAATACGACTGTAATCTGAACATTCAATTCGCATGGACCGGTCCATGTCAGTGATGCTGTTTACTGCATCTTCAATCAATACATGGTGTCCCAGGTTGGCTAATGACACACTGACTACTGCTGATAGCATCGCCAGTATGATCAGCACCACGGTCAGTTCGATCAGTGAGAAACCATGGCGTTTCATCACTGCTGGTCCTCCGAGCCGGCGTTCCAATTCGTCAGGTCCTGGTCGACCCCATCCCCCCCTTCGCCGCCATCGGCCCCAAAGCAGATAATGTCGAACGCACCCTCTGCGCCTGGCACCTCAAGCTGATACGCGTTACCCCAAGGATCCAACGAAATCTGATCGATGTATTCTGGCGCTAATATCTCCAGCCCCTCACTCATGGTCGGGTATCGCCCCTTGTCGGCATAGAACGACTTCATTGCTGTGACATATACAGCGATATCGGCTCGAGCCTTCTTCTGGCTGGCCTTATCGCGGTAAGATTTGACATTGATCCCGACAATGCTTGCCAGCAAAGCGATAATCACGATCACCACCATGATCTCGATCAGTGAAAAGCCCCCCCGGAAGATACTTACCCGCCCTCGGAGGTGTTGTCCTCTACTGTGGAGGTTTCGCTTACGATCAGGAGTGCTCTTACGTGAAACAAAGATCATATCCGACGGGCTGTTTGAAGTATCCGCTATTATCACTTCCAGTTTTCCTATATGCCTTTCACAATACATTACCCGCCTCCAGGATTGGCAAAACAGTGGCAAAAGCTATCAGACCTACAAGTACTGCCAGAATCAGTATCATCACAGGTTCGAGCACAGCGGTGAGCCGCTGTGCGGCGGTAGTGACCTGCTTGTCATAACCCTGCGACAAACGGTCCAGCATGTCCTCCAGGCGTCCCGATTGTTGGCCTAAAGCAAATACTTGAACCACGGTCGGGGGGAAGACTCCTGACTCGTCCAAAGCCTCGGCGATATCGCTACCACCGTGAACCGCGTTTTTACAATCATCCAGTGCCTTTTGGATCACCATGTTGCGGTTGGATCGCTTCGCCACTTCAATCGCCTTGAGGAACACAAGACCGCTGCGCATCATCGTAGAAATGATCATCGCAATTCTCACCATCGCCTGCTTGCGGATCAGTGTGCCTACTAAAGGCAAGTTCAACTGCCAACGGTGCCACGTGTAGCGCCCTCGCTGAGTATGCAGAATTGCCACAACACTGCCAATAATGGCCAACAAGACAATCAACAACAGCCACCAGCCCTGAATCAGACCGTCGCTGACAGCTTTAACAATTGTAGTAATCCACGGCAGAGGACGCCCCGCCTGCGTCAACGGTTCCAGGATGTTCGGCACGACAAACGTCATCAGCAACAGTGTGATCAGCACTGCCATTGCCAGCACAATACAAGGGTATATCAGGGCGCCGCCGATTCGGCCTTTTAGCTGCTGGCTGCGTTCTTTAAATTCCGCAAGGCGATCCAACACGACATCCAGGTTGCCGGATTGCTCCCCTACTTCCACCAGATTGACGGCAAGATCATCGAAGACTTCCGGTACATCACGCATCGCGTCGGATAAAGTCGCACCGGCCGCAACCTGTTCGCGCAATGCAATAAGGATCCCATAAAATCCATCAGTAGGTCTGGTCCACCATTGCTGCCAGGTAGTCACTTGGGGCTGTTGCTGTTTGATGATGGTGTCCAGAGCGGTCACCATTGGCGTGCCTACGGTCAGAAGTGTAGATAACTCACGGATAAACTCGACAGTACGAGAAGTGTACCGCGAGACAGGCAGTAGCCGTCTTAAGGTTGCCCCTTGGGATCTACGGCAGGCAACCAACTCATAGATCGCTAGTCCCTGTTCGCGTAACTGTTGCCGTGCCTGACTGGGCGTGTCAGCGGTAATCGTACCTGACAACTCAAGGTTGCCCGATCCCCCGGAGCTAGAAGCCGGGCTAATCGCTTTGTAGTTAAACACTGCCATATCTATTCACAATTACCTGGAAGTAACTCGGATAACTTCCTCAGCTGTAGTCTGGCCCCGCAGCACCTTTTGCAGACCATCACCGCGTAAAGTACGCATGCCGGCATCGATCGCGGCCGCTTTGATCGGTCCGGCAGGCTCACGCTTTTGGATCAAGTCTCGTATCTTGTCGTCCACGCGTAACAGTTCAAACAAACCGACACGTCCGCGGTAGCCTGTCTGTCGACATTGGTCGCATCCGACGCCAAAGCGGATCGCAGATGAATCTACCGAACTAGCATCATCTAAACCAAGTTCTGATAGGTCTGTTGCCGATTTATCGTCATGCTTGCCGCAGTGACGGCAAACACGTCTGACCAGGCGTTGGGCCATGACTCCTGCTACCGAACTCGCTACCAGATATGGCTCTATGCCAAGATCCATCAAGCGTGTTACCGCACTCGCCGAATCATTGGTATGTAACGTCGAGAACACTAGGTGACCCGTCAGTGCCGACTGGATTGCCATCACCGCAGTCTCATGGTCTCGGATTTCCCCCACCATGATGATGTCGGGATCTTGCCGAAGTACACTCCGCAAACCACTGGCGAATGTCATCCCCTTCCTAGGATTGACCTGCATCTGGCTGACACCTGGAAGTTGGTATTCGATCGGATCCTCCAGCGTCATCACATTCCGTTGCTTGGTATCGATCTCAGCCAGAGCGGCATAAAGCGTGGTGGTCTTACCACTACCGGTCGGTCCAGTCAGCAAAATCAGACCGTGCTCGATCCCGATTAATCCACGAAATTGTTCCAACGTGTGCTGATCCATGCCGACTTCTTCAAGGCTGTAGAGCTCAGCACTTTTATCCAGCAAACGTACTACGATTCGTTCGCCGTGGCTCGTCGGTACACTCGACATACGCAAATCGATGATCCGATCACCCAATTGGACCGTAGATCGCCCATCTTGGGGAAGCCGTCGTTCTGCGATGTTCATACCACCGATGACTTTAAATCGACTTGCCACCTCATCCTGAAGATGTTTAGGGATGGGATTGACATCAAAGAGCACACCATCAATCCGCTGGCGGACCACGACCTCGTTTTCGTAAGGCTGGATGTGTAAGTCTGATGCTTTAGCTTTGACTGCATCAAACAGCAAGAGATTGACCAGCTTGATAACCGGCGCAAGCCCATCGGTCTCCAGCAGATCGTCACGCTCAACCGCTTGATCGATCAGCACATCGACTGATTCGTTTCCAATTGCTTCAAGGAATTGTTCTGCCTGATCATCCTTGTCTTCGTATGCACGATTGATCGCCGTTAAGATATCATTATTCGATACGATGATGGACTCAACACGTCTTGACAGGTAGCGTCCTAAATTATCGCTGGCGTCCCTGGAAGTTGTATCGGTGACCGCAACAGGCATGACTACCCCATCGCCTTGCAATCCCAGTATCCTGTGAAAACGTGCGTACTGGATAGGTATCCGCTCAATGAAAAGCGAATCCGCAGTCAATTGCCCTGCTTGTATGTGAGAGTATGTGCCTTTCGTCCCGATCTGAGCGATTACAGAATCATTGACTACCGTTTCAATCTCGTCATGCTGGCGATCAGCATCCGAGGCAACTTCCGTGGGCGACGATCGTGGGCTGAAACTAGACACAACTTAGTAGACCATCATTGGGAGTGATACGGGGTCATTGCTTGGCAACTCTGCCTTTCGCAACGCTGAATCGGACAAGTACTTCAGGTCCTTGAATTGATCGTCCCGAAGGATGACAGGCCGGATGAAGACAAACAGGGTTGAATCCGAAGTACTACTGCTGCGGCTGCTGAACAGATATTCCAGCCCCGGGATGTCACCCAGCAGTGGGACCTTCTGGATAGTCTCGGAGATATTGTTCGAATTCAGTCCGCCGACAATTACCGTATTACCGTCAGGTACAGTGACTTCACTGCTGAGCTCGCTACGTTGACGCGGTGGTGGGACACCTTCTGAACCACCTTCACCAAAGTTACTCAGCGTGACGGAGTATTCAAGACTCAGATGGTCCCCTTCACTGATATGTGGTGTCACATCAATTGTCGTACCCGCACTCTCGAATCCACCAAAGCTTGTTGTCGAAACCGTATTGGATGCATTCACACTCACGTAGGGCGCATCGGCAGCACTGGTCAGATTGCCGGTGGCGTTATCGTTAACAAGGATGCGCGGTGCTGACATAACTGTTGCTCGACCGCTGGTTGACAACGCCCTCACCACCACATCAGCTATATCTGCACTAACGACTGTGCCGTTAAAGCCCAGCCCGGGTATGATGTCCAAGCTACCGGTGGAAGTGTCTACCTCACTTAAACCGAATGAACTGAAGGTCAACGAACGCTCATCGTTGCCTTGATCACTGCGCGAATACTCTACGCCCAGCGAGAAGCCGCCACTTGTATCGAGTGTGACTAAAGTGATCTCAATCAAGACTTGTGGTCGACGCTTATCAAGCTTTTCGATAAGGTCCTGGTAAATCGCCTGCACTGCAGGCGCTGCCATGACGATCAGGGTATTGGTGTTGGGATCAACAACTACATTCGAACGATCTGTCTGAAGGCCCATCGGCTGAGGGGCGAATAGGCGCTTATCCTCTTCACCTTGGGAATTAGGCGTGCCAGGTCGTATCTGATCCGCATCATTGTTCGATGCTGCGGTTTCCACGCCTGTATCAATTTGATTACTAACACGGATACCGCCCACGCCTTCAATCTCACTGATAGTCGCCAACACTTCTTCCGCTGTAGCGTTGGACAGTTTGTAAAACCGCATCACTGGCTCTGATTCGGTTAATTGAGAATCCAGTTCTGTCACGATTGCTTTAATCTGGCCATGGGCTTCGACAGTTGTGGTCACAATCAACAGGCCTAATTCTTCATCAATGATTGATCGATACCGCGAACTTTTACCGGTCTCGCCGAGTAGGTTTTTAGATAAATTGTCGACTCGGCTTGCCGATGCAGTTGTTAGGCGGTAACTGCGTGTTTCCAATCCAAGTGGGACATCGATTGAATCCAGTAAGGCTTCGAGTTCTATGAGTATGTCGGGTGGACCGATTAGGACAAGTTCATTGGTGCGTTCTTGTGGTACGATTTGGAATAAATCGCGAGGAGCAGATATGCCTTGAGCCTTCTTCTGCGCGGTATGTATAGTTGTTATTTCATCTGCCGCCTCAACCACACTCATATGCCTTACAGACAGGAATCGTATATCGACTTCACGTCCGGGTCGATCCATCAACTCAATCATCGATTGGATACGATCGAAGTTAGACGCAAAATCAGTAATGACCAGCAAACCATGCTCTTTCAGGGCAAAGCTGCTTCCACGTCCCTCGGTTAAAAATGGTTCGACAACACCTTCGACGACTGAGGGGTCCGCATGCTGCATTACAAATACTTGCGTGATAGCCGTGCTTGGTTTAACAGGCATGTCACTTTCCGCATCCAACGGCTCAGATATCTGGGTTAACTTCTTGGCGTTAACAATCTGCAACCATCCGGGCTGATCACCTTCGATTAAAGCAAAGCCGTTGAATTGCAGAACGGTTTCAAGAATACCTCGCAGCGAACTATTTGGTACTTCATTGGGCGTCTTGATCGTAACATGCTGATTGCCAACATCATCACTGAAGATGATCTGTAAACCCAACTGATCACTGACAAGCGTGATCAATACGCGCAATTCCACCTTTTCGGGTAGATTCAGTTGCGTGGTAGGCTCGGTTACCTCTGGTTCGGGTGCCTCAGCAGCTAACAATCCATTGGGAAATACTGCATAGATTAGCCCTATTAGAAGTAACACAATCAGATAACTACTGCCGGCACCCAGAAGAATGTACTTTACACGCCGGCTACAATATGTTGGCTCGTATTGCGAATACATCAAAACCCCGAGATTTTCAGCGTATCGTGGCTGACTATGGCTAATTCTAATCTGTTAATTATCCCTGAAAGATGCTGCGTGGTCAACAACTTCCGGAGTTGAAATAATCATAATTCTATGCCGGGATAATGTGAGTAACATAACTGTAATGCAGCCCACCCCGGGCTGTGGTTGACATACCTGTTCGTGGTCGGCCCGGACTTCGCACAGTTGATTCCAGGCCATATGCCTGGATGACGCGCTGGTGCCACCGATCTTTGCCAAATGGAGAGCAGCGATTGGCGCAGGTCCGTAATCCTTCCAACTCGGTTTCGCTTAGAGGCGTGTTCACCGTCCGGAGACCGTTCCGTGGTCGGTCACGGTTGCCAGCCTCGATTCCCCGTACCGGCCAGGCGATTAGAACGCCTCGTAGTTCCCCATCGCCGAACTTCCACCGCCACAACCGGGACCAACGCCAATTCCCCGCACGCTTCCGAACCAATCCGGCCCGTAACGCGTTTCGTTCTACGTACCGGCATTTTGTCAAAAGGTGGGCGTCGTTTTCGATTAGAAATGATTTGAAGCGCCCCTGATAAAGCGAGCCACCACCAACGCGCTTATGCACAACCCTGTATCGGCTGACGAGCGTCGTCGCCAGCCACTGCATACGCGATCCGAACACACCATCGGCCTGCGTCTTCAGAACCAGGTGCTAGTGGTTGCCCATGAGCAGTATGTCAGCAGACGAACGTCACTCCTGTTGCGTTCTACCGCTTCTTCCAGCACCCGTTCGAATGCCTCAAAATCGCCGTCCTTATTAAACATCCGCCAGCGGCCGGCCGTGCGATTCAGAACGTGGCAGGTATAACCTCCTATATCAACGCGGGGCCTGCCTCCGTTTCATTTTCCAGATTCAAACTAATTAGATACCGTTAAATCTCCAATACCTAGACTTTTACAAAAGTTGATAATATCCTCCCATTCTGGTTCCGGCGGAGACGAATCCACAAAAAACGCTAAATCTCCCGGCCTAACACGTCCAGCAATCTCAACACCCGTAACTGTTTGTATTTTGAATGCCGTAGCCGGGCCATATTGATCAGCCTTACGTTTAAGCGAATTAATAATTGTCTCTCTTATTTTTGGATCTGCTCCTGCCAAAGTCTCTCTTGCCTTCTCTATAGAAATTTGTAGTTGATCGCCCTCATGCACACAAATATTTTTAAAATTGTTAGACATTTGTGCAATTATGCATTCATTGTCGAAACGATCAATATTATTGTTTATTTTGAGTAGTATCATGCTCGACATAATCATTAATCCGTAGGTTTGAATGTGCCTGGGGGAACATTATCAAAATCTTCCGGAGATATATATTTTTCGCTAGGATCTGTCCACATTCCTGATTCTCCCTCCTTTAGAGGAAGATCGTTAGCATTAGCTTCTAAGACGACTGGCTCACCTCCTCGTTCACGAGCTCTGACTTCTGCCCAAGCTTGTGCAGTATCCTTATCTGTTGTTACAGAAAAACCTTTACTATCTACACCAGAACCACCAGCTGCTTCATTCCAATCCTTCTTATTCAATCCCTTTGTTTCGATGCTTCTTGCAGAATTGGAATCTGTACCATGATATACTTTCTCAAACTGGCAATCGTTGTGGACAAGTACACTTGTTTGGCCAGCATAGTATACGTGCTCACGATCTACTGTGATGTTGAACACGCGGTGCAAGCCCGGCAACGGTATCCGGCTGATCACCAGGGCCTGGCCGTCCGCGGTGCGGACCTGCTCGTCAACCTGTAAGGCGTCAGCCCGGACCCAGCCCCGCGATTGCGACATAAACGGGTGGCTGCCGGTGACTTCGATCGTTTCGGTTTCGCCGGAGGTATCGGCGAGGATCAGTGCGTATACATCGTCGCTGAGCCGGTTGATCGTCGCGAGAACCAGTTGACCGTTGCCCCGATCGAATACGGGACACGGCTCGATGCTGACCACTTCAGCAAACCCGCTGATCCCAAGCTCTGCCAAGTCAGCCGGTAAGGTGACCAGATCGCCCGGGCCAGCTTCCCAGGAAGCAACGGTCCGTTGGGGAACCAGTGCCTGGATTCGGACGTCGTTCGGCGTGCCATCGACCAGGCGGTCTTGGATTTGGAAGGAAACCAGACGCCATCCATCCGGGTCAGGATCATCGTCATCTGACTCACCGTCGCCCTGATCATGATTCTGTTGCTGATGTGTGCGTGGGGTGAGTACCTTTTGCCCGACCCGGACCTGTTCGATGGGTACATACCCACGCTCTGTCAGTATCTCTGTACCGGCTGTGAAACAATGACCTTTTCGTAGCCCTATCAAAAGCGCGTCGTCAGTCTTATTTGCCATACGGAGTGTTTGTCGAGAAAGCCTGCCAACCAATCCACACTCATCCGCGTGACGGCTGGCTGTCCTTAGAATCGCTTTCCCCGTTCCAGTCGCTAACTTACCGGTGCCAAGCGTACCCAGAGTCACAAGGACTTCAATCGCTGCTTCTTTACCTGCTCCAGACCAGTTGCCCTGATATGCCTCATTAGCAATCGAAAAACCGGGTATAAAACCGCCCGCAAATTCTCCGGCCATAACCAGATTTTCCAACTGTCGGATTGCTGCTGCATCATGCATTGCAATATTAATGCCGGGGATAGTTACATTTGCAATTCGTTCCAACTTATCTGGTGTTAAATAGCACGGATCGAATAGGGAAGGATAGAAGATGTATCCAGCATCCTGGGCCTTATCACTTAACCAATTCTTACTGTGATCTGGCCCATTCCATGTACGGTGCATTCCCCATGCGGCCACGCCGACTTGTACAAAACCAGTATCCTCATCTATAGCTAGAATCAGTTCTCTGCCTTTTCGAACAAATTTGTGCGGATCTTTGGCAATTCGAGTCTTTGCCCATGCTTTCTGCATAGCATCCCAGTCATTGTTATGACTTCCAAGGTCCTCTGCCCATCCCGCATCCAGCAAACCAGTTGGGTCGACTCCTCCATGCATCCCTGCATAGTACGTGTAGACAGACATGCCATCTATATACCCCAACGGATCGCGTTGCATGAACCGGCCGAAGCGCGGGTCGAGTACCCGGGCTCGGTTATGGATGAGGCCGCCTTTGGCGCCGAACTCTTCGTCGTGGAACAGGCCTTGGTGCCCGACCTCGCAGAGAGGAATACCGGGGTTGGAACCGATCGCAGAACTCGACTTAAGATTTCTTAAGCTGTGCCACCTCGGATATGATACCATCGGATCGTTAGCTGGCACACCCACGTTGGCATCGGCATTACGTACTTCGAGATCATCCAAACCAACATATCCATCTCCATCCAAGTCGCCGACTTGAGCAGATTCAGTTCCCTGGTTCCAGTTACCGAGTATTTGATCGAGATCTGTGATCCCATTGAACCCGTTTCCGTCGATGTCGGCCAACAGCACAGCGTGACTATATACGGTGCGCTGACCGTAGGGGGTGTACTCGTAGCGTTCGGCAAGATAGCCGCTTGCACCGATAACACCCAAGACGTTGTAGTTGGCGTCCTGTAGGGCGTAGAAGAATCGCTCGGCAATGTTCTCGGAGTACTGAACAGTGTCTGCATTTGCGGGATCGATGTTCATGCCGATCTGGCATAACTCATCGATATACTTCAAACCCCAGACATACTGCTTGAGCATCTGTCCGGAGCCGTTGTCGATCTGCACAATGGATCGGACTTTGTAGTAGTAGTGGTATGTACCATTAAGATCGGCACTGTGGCTGACGGCTTTAATGGTGCGGCGTCCAGTCCCGTCGTAGGACATTTCGCCGACGGTAGATCCTGTGTTATAGCCCTCGTTCTGGCTGCTATCGGGATATGCGTTTTCAATGGTAACCAAACGGTTCCAGGCATCGTAGGTGAACTTATGGCGGCCGTCGTAGACCAGGTTGCCTGCGTCATCGTAATCCAGTTCCTGCACGGTGTAACCCGTGTCAATATCAAAGTGATCGACGTATTCTGTTGTGTAGGTGGTGTCTCCATCATGATCGGTTTCGATCGTAAGATCGTCGATATCTACGGAATAAGAAGCGGACATAAATCCGAAGAGACCCCCCGGACGGGTGAGATCGATGGTACCTGTGGTGCGATAGCAATCGCCAACACCGGTGAAGTTATTGCTGGTATTACATTTAATCGACAGTGTTGTACCATCGCTTTTTACGCGAACCCAGAGTTCATCATATTGCGAGAGAGTTGGCATACTCGTTGCATCGGTATAGGTACTACTAACTAATGAACGAGTTCCACCGTCGGTAACTTCACAGACAACCGGTAAAGTTTTTGTATTGTTGTGCGATAAGTGAACAGCGAAGTATTCATCGGTACTGGAAGCATTGAACACGAACCAGGCATTAGTATGACTTACCGGATCAGATACTCTTCGCATACAGAATGTTGCTTGGAACTTCTGAGCACGTATTCCATCAAGCAGGATAGGATCGAGCGTACTAGGTACGGTTGACTGAATGCGCAAACGGCCGTCACCACTTCCGGCATCGTAGACTTTGCCGAAACCTGGATTTAGCCAGTGGCCGGCAAGTTCTGTCGCAGGAGCATCTTTGTAGAATTCAACATAACCGAATTCGACATATTGCTTGTCAGTCCATAAACCGATCTTGCCCGATGGGAAGCCATCTTCAAACTCAAAGTCGGTTCCGTAGGTCGTGTTGGTAGTATTTCGCTTGGAGCCGAGGAAGATTGTATTCGGATTGGAAGTACCTGCTGTAATGGTTTTGTTGTAGGTGGCAAGAGCAGGTGACTGCTTTACACCATCTTTGATCTTGATGAGTTGGATCTGTTGGGCGCCAATATCGGCAACATAGATCCAATAGTCACCCGGATTATCCTCATCGTAGCCGATCACCAGACCAGCCTGTCCGGTGGTGGCACCAGTAGGGAAAGCTACGCTGAACTTGGCACGGAAAGGCCCGACGGCTTCACCTTTCAGCAGCACAGCACATGCTCCGGGATCGTCGTCACCGTCGTCTGCAATAGAGGTTACCCTAAGAACATTCGTGCTCGTGTCCACATCGTATTCATCGTCATCGCCCACTTGCACCCAGTCTGGATTAGGACCCTCAACCGTGGTTTCATCGGTGAAGTTGTCCAATTGGGTGGCTGCGGTGAGAGACGATTTAACTTCGTGGGTTGTGTATTCGTTAGCGCCGCCATCATCTATGGCGTGTTTGTAGTAGTCAGTCGCTTCCGGAGTGGTTACGCCTCGTTGATTGCCAACCTGGTCTAGAGAATAGCCACGTCTGTCCAGCATCCAGTAGCTTTCAATCCCGCTGGGATCCGAGTTTTCATCGTAGCTCATCTTACCGGCCTGATAGTCTGTCAGGCGGTGCAACTCGTCATAGGTGTAATACTGTGAATGCGACTTGTAGACCTGCCTGTCGGCATATCGGCGGTTGCCGGCGAGGTCGTATCCATAGAGGACTTGGAATTTGTTGATGTCATGGGCGCCATTACCATCGTAGGTTTCCCATTGGTGGCGGACCACGCGCCAGAAGCGATCGATACTGGCATCGTAATCATTCACGGTGCCGCCTTCTCCCGATTCGTTGATGTAGTCTAGGCGCATATAGGGCCCCGGGTAATCCTTACGGACCATACGGTCTGAGCCGAGGTAAGTGTATTCGACAATCGGGCTCGTGCCGGCAGCGTCCTCGGAAAGTCGGTTGGCACGGCCGATGGCGTTATCGATGCTCGAGTGATTGCCGTCGCCGTCATGGCCGTCGTAGAGCCGATGGATCACCCGACCGTTGGGGTAGGTGATCGATATGAGGCGCCCACCTGTTGTCAAAAGGTTGCCGTAGGTGTATTGGATATAGGGAGACACATCGGGGTTCTGAAGGTCGGTTTCCGCAGCCGCACCGTGTTGCTGGAACTCGTACTCCAGTTGCCCAAAATTGTTGTATAGATAGACAACTTGGTTTACGACACTGCTTGTGTCTGCTGGATCAGTGGTTGGGTTGCCATGGCTGGTGACCTTGTATAGACGTTCATTGTCATCATAGGCATAGGTGATTGATTGCACGGTGATGTCAGTGTCGTTACCCTGCGTGGAGATATATTGGCTCTTACGGTGCCCGTTGTCATAGTAGGTATAAGTTAACTCAGTACCACGCTGGTCTTTTCGAGTATTAAGTGAGCCATCAGCGTAGTATGTCATCTCTACAACATCGCTTGAACTCTCGTTGTCGGGATATGTAATCTTGGTCAGAAGATCGTTGCGGTACGCAGAATTAGGACCGTATGTGTATTCTGTGGTCTGTTTGTCGGTGTCATTGCCATCATGATTAGGATCAACCGCGGTTTGCTTGATGATCTGTGACGCAGCGTTGTATTCGTAGTGGGTCACACGGTTGACGTCGGATTTTATATTGGACGGCGGTACGGCGTCTGGCTCATTGGTCCAACTGCTGTAGTTCTCGACTACATAGATGCTTCGGCCAAGATCGTCGCAGAAGGTCTTGGTTATCTTACCGTCGATGTCGGTGACTTTATCCAGTCGACCCGCATTATCGTACTCCATATGGGTAACGAGTACGTCTGTACTGGAAATCGGTGGGTAGGTATACGTGGGCGCAGATCCACCACCGTCACCGTAGCTGGCGATATATTCCACACGTCCCGCCCCGTCGTACCAAGTGGCGATGTAGGTTACACGCGTCTCTGCGGAGATATCCGACAACAAACCAGAGCTGGCGGCCTTATGGCGGCGTTCGTACTTGGTCGTACGGATTACCTGGTCTGTGTCGTCATCGTAGGTGTATACGGTCTCGGTAAGCAGGATGTCTCCATCGAACTCGGTAAGCCCTATGGTGTCGCCCGCCTCGGCTATCGGCCCGGTTACTCCTTCTTCGCTGCCAGTGGCAGTGCGCGCAACACGCCCACGACGGTCGTAAGCTGTCTTAGTAAACGCCTTCCCCGAACTCTTGGTTTTAATCCTTCTACCCGCACGATCATAATCGTAGGTCGACACGATATAATTACCGAGGCTTCCGTCGTTCTGCACCGCGTAGCTCCGCTCTTCGATCAGCCGACCCACGTCAGGATCGTAGATATTTGCCAAATGCGTTTGCTTCATCGACTCGGCTGTGCTACCGTTAATGTAGGTCGAACTCGAAATCACTCGTCCCTGCTCGTCAGTCTCCTGCTTGGTCCAAACACCAATATCTGGCTTTGCCCAACTGATAACGCCACTCTTTGAACGATCCCGAGTAAGTTCAGTGTAGGTGTAAGACGATGCGTCCAGCACAAGCCTGCTTTTACGTGTGGAATAAGGCCTGAAGTCGTTCCCGGACCGATCGTAATCCAGATCGTACCAAATCCGAGAGATCACATATAGGTCATACGGTGAGTTACCTTGTAGATACTCTGTAGGTCGGCCTTGTGAGTCGTACCTAATCTCAGTAACGTTCCCGATCTCATCTGTCTTCCGGAAGGCTCTACCAAGGAAGTCGTACTCGGTGAAAGATTCATAGTAAGACTCAGCTGCGATATCGTGATATGTGCGCACACTTGTCTGCCGTCCCAAGCCATCGTAGGCAAACTCGGTCAGGGATTCCTTGGTCAATGTTTCATCACCTTGGGGTGCATCGCTCCAAATTTCGTCTGTGCTCGCGGTGAAGGACCGGTAGATACGGCCATGGCTGTCGGTCCATGTCACCTGAATCGGCCCCAAGGTGGTGTCGTGCGGGTAGACGCGAGTTTCGTTATATGTCACATTATTATCAGTGACCGTTGAGTAGGTGTAGTAGGTCGACCGCCCCGCCGCGTCGATAACCTCGCGGACACGCCCCGCCAAGTCGTACATTGTCGTCTGCGTCTCTTCCCAATAGTCGTCAGAACTGGCTTGGTTAGATGCAGTAACAAGTCGAAAAGTTGTAACAACATGGCCACCGTCCGTTGCATCCACACCGTATTCGGTTTTACTACCCTCGAAAGTATAGCTCGTTTCCAACGCTTCATTTACCACAAAAGATCGCGTCGTTTCAATGGTCCGGCCCAGACCGTCGTACACATAGTGTGTCGTGATCCCATACTTGTCAGTCTCCCACTGTACGTTGCAGCAGTCTCGGTTAACCTTCGTGGTATAGGCGATGTCACCTGAATCTTCGAGGGCATATTCATCCTCGGCATCTTGCCCGTAGTAGTAGGACGTAATACGGGTGCCAGCATCGGTGGTGTCATCTTTGTTCGTCACCAACGAGACGCCAAACCAGCCGTCCGTCGTGTTATCGATCTGCTCGGAGTAAATCTTGATAGCCCGGCCGTTATTGTCCAGTACGGTAGTTGTCCTGCTGCCGTAGATGATCTGAGGTATTGCTGATGTCGGACTATCCGGGAAGCCGCTGGATACTGTCGTCACGGTTGGGGAGGTGTAATCGTAGATCGACATCTGCCCGTCCTGGGATAGTGTCTGCTTTGTCTTATGAGCATAGGCCTGATCACCTGCAATGCGCCAAGTCCTATAAAAATGATTGTTCGTGTAATCATGCCAGGCAGAACTGGATGTCCCCGCGGACACACTCCAAGTCTCTTTACACGTTACCCCCCCCTTGGTGACGGTGCCACCCCACTTGATGCGGTATTGTATGTTCTCGTTCGTACCTCGATCGATCATGGTCTCGGTTTTAAGTTCACAATCGGCGACCGTACCCCGTTCAGGATGTATCAATGGTAAGGTCGTTGTCGCGTACGTGGTCACCAAATTACTGGCTTCCACTGGGGGATCTACGTAATCGCTGTCTCCGTACTGTTCTATCTTCTTGACCAACTCACCGCTGTCGTTATAGTCGTACCATTGCCAATACCCCGAATTCGTCTGATAGCTCTTCAGTCGTCCGTAGTCGTTACCATCCGATTCGTCATCGTAATAGAACCATACTTCGATTGACATGTTTCCAACAGAACCGGACTCACGTTTGATCAGTTCCTTGCCCCAGGGATAGAGATGATAAGTCTCTGAGTGTTGACTGAGCATCACGTCATCACCACCAGAGACTATCTGCCAGATCGTGACCTTCTCGATGTACTCCAAGGTGTTGACCGTGATCTCCTGCCGTTCGGTCTTCTGCATCATAGAGACCGTTTGCCCATCATTGAATCCTTCCTTCAACGTCCAGCTCTGAGACTCATCTGACCACTCAAACTGCCACGCCTTGGAACCCCCATCGGACTCAGTGATGTCCAGCTGATTGACGTCGGTGCTACTAATAGTAACCGTTTTCAACACGGGATAAGATGTGGTTTTCCCGTTGTAGACCTTCAGCTTATATGAGGTGGCGGTCTCATCCGTCACCTCGACCAGATACTTGGGGGTTACAACCGACGTAATAACACCGTTACTTCTGTAGACTTTGACTCCGCATTGCGCATCAACCGTCAATGCCGCGGGCGTACATAACGACACATCAGGGTACTTGCTGTAAATGTGCAGATACCCCGCACTGTTGCCTGTATTAGTGGTGCCCAGCCCCAGCTTGTAGGAGAGACTATTGAGTTTTGCCTCTGAGTTCACACAGTTACCTTCGGGATCAACTTCGCAAATAACACAAGTTCCATAGACTTTGGCTATGTCGTAGATCTTTGCGTCACTTTCGCCAGGCTCTTTCAAGCCGAAAGTCAAGGTCGGCTTTGCGGTAGCCCAAAACGCCCGAAGATAGAAGGTCTTGACGGGGGTAGTGGACGCGTCCCATTCCTGAGGAAGGTATACTGGTGTGTTGCCGCTCGCGTCGCTGTATAGCTCCAATCCGAAATCTTCGGGTATATCACCTTCCAGAACGGCCATCGTACCGGCGTCTAAGCCTTCAGGTACGACAGCATCTATTCGATAAAGCTTTGGTGCATCATCCGAACTAACAAGGACACCTATGCCATGTTCGTCTTCCATATTCTCGGTGACGGGTTCGTTGCCGCCTTGATCGGTGTAGATCTGCAGGTCGACGCCACAAATGATTTGAACCGCATAGCTGGGTAGTGCTGCTAACAATAGCGCCAACACCAAGCACACCGGGTACAGCCAAAGACGTGCGCCTGAGCTATCCACCATCACTCGATCAATCCATCTCTGTGTAACACTACAAATCTCGTTCATACCCGGCTCCTATCTAGGATCTACACACTGCTCCTGGCAACAGTATGCAAATACTCGATTCAATCCATTCCTGGTACAATCTGAAAGCGACTCAGGGGCCCATTCTGATCTATGCCCGACACTAATTCTCGTATACAATCAATTTCAGCTTGTGGAACACCGCATCCTGACTTGGTGGCCCATTCATCCAATAATGCTTCCGCCGATCCTGTCTCCCCGGCCACGGTATACTTAAGAGCCAATAACTTGAGTAACATCACAATCTCAGCGTCCGATCCCGCGCTATCCAAGGCCTGCAGCAACCAACGCTTGCCCGCTAGCGGGTCCGGATCCACCGGCGTGATCTCCTCCGCGTACGCCCGGCCCAATAACCACGACGTGTGTATCGAAGTCTCAGGCAGACTGTCGGTATCGATTTCGAGAGAACTAGTTGTGGCTTCGGGGATGCTCTTTCCGGAAGCGGCCGATGTGCTTGTGATCTGCTGGTTTAGATAGGCTTTCCATGTATCTAGTTGGCCCTGCCCTTGGAAGTGCCAGCCCATGAGATACAACGTCGTCGGTCGTGGCTCAATCTCTCCGCTAATCAATCCTCGGTGGATCATCTGGGCAATCCAGCCTGTCTTTTCTGAGGTTCCTTCGCCCCAAGATGGACCGCCACCGCAGGCGTGCAATTGATAACTCTTGTACCAAGCATTATTAAGTGAGTTTCTTGATTCGAAATCTATGCTTGTGTTCCGTGGAAATAAATCCGAGGCATTGAGAATGCTTGCAAGCGAATCTTCCAACATTCTTGATTCGGAGAACCGAGCATCCTGCTGCATGGCTAAAGCTAAATACACGACAAAGCGGGCATAGTTGTGTGTGGTTTTTGCGTCATGTGCATACGAATCGTATTCGATACGACTCAATATGTGGTCAAGTAGCAATGTCTTAGCAATACAATCATCCGGAGGACACTTAGCTTCCTCATGTCCCTCCATAATCAACACCAAGGTATATGGGCTTGAATCTTGCCAGTGTTTACTATGAACGATCCAATCATGAAAATGTTTAGTCATGATCTGCTTGTTTAGTCGCAGTCTGTCAACAACTTGCCTGACGTTCTCAAATTCGTGCAGCGAAATATCGATCCACTCGCTACCGTTTTCTGATTGTGCATTCAGGAACGCACGTCGGACATATTTTAGTTGCTCATCATCAAGTTCATCTAGCATCGAGTGGAAACTCGATAAAGATGACACGCCGACAAGCCACACCACATCTTCTGCCATTCGCTCGATCACATACCGTTTCAGTACATCCTGCGCCTCGATCTCTTGTTCTAAGTTATTGATAAGCTGCAATACTTCTTGCGGGGGTGCTTGCTTCCACTGCTCGGTGGATGATACCCATCTGACATATACCTGAGAACGGCTTTGGTCATTGAATAGGCCCGGGATACTGTGGCTAAAAATCTGTTCCAATTCGCCCTGAGTGTACGCTTTTATCTCATCATCCCGATTAAGCCTTTCATGGATCAACTGTACATATGCCTTATGATGGTCACTGTGCAACGCACGCCAAACACTTTTGTAGCTGTCCAGCAGTGTCTTCGTATCGACCTCATTGAGCCGTTCTCGGTCTGCTTCAATAAGTTCATAAATCTGTCTGAAAATCTTATGCCGTATTTTTTTGCATTCGGTGCAATCCTGCAATTTATGATTGAGGACAAGGAGTTCAGTCAGTGATATATCAGACCAGTTAACCTCAAGAGGCGAATGGTTCGCATGTTCTGCTCTACATAATGAAATACCTGTGCCGTAACATAACCGAATCGCCACCAGCACCACAACGACTATAATGATGCACGCTTGTCGTGTAGCGTGTTGGCTAGCAGCATATTTCGGAATTATAATACTACTCATTATGCATTCATCCAATACGTAATATTCTGCTCATTTGCCTGTGGCTATACACCCGTCTGCTCCGTCACTGGCAACCGAATCCCGTTACCGCGCAGAAATCGCTCTGCAATCACATTCCCTGACAATCTGTATTTTTCGTTCGGTCTATAGTCCTGCCTAAAAAGAATAGCCTCGTGATTCGATACGCCTGCGATTTCGAGCAGGTCGTCAAGCGCGCTTAAGTTGGGTATCCGTGGACGCTTGACCGTCACTTCTATATCGGAATAGGCCACGTCAAGAATCCCGCACCACATCGACTTCCAAGCGGTAATCCGCTCGTAATCCAGTGTGCCGTGGTGGTACCGGATCTCGATTCGGGGATTGGTACTATCACAAGCATTGGTGATATTGAGGCCTCTAACTCTCCCCCATGACGCCACTGCACCCGGGATACTTTGATCATCCGCTAATCTTAGCGCCGTCATGGCACGACCAAGGATGGGTACACTGGACATGTTGTACATGGCAGAGATGGGTTCAACCAAGGCATAAATTACCTCTTCATACTGATAGACAATCTCCATCAGGTTACGAATTATCCTCGGTTCATACGCTGCTCCAGGCAAACCTAGAGTCAGATGGAACACTGCCCGTGTGTCGAGTTTAGCGCCGCTACGCACTATCCCGTCTAAAAGTACGCGGACAATCGGTTTCCATTCATCTTCAGACAACACCCGAGTTTTGGCCTCAAGCATGTTTCTGTGGGCAGGGCAGTCTTTCGGCGGCTGCCTGAATGCCCGATCATATTCAATGAGCGCGTCATATCCCGGGGGTGTTGAGCTGCCATAGCCGATCGATGATGTAACTTTCAGTCCTGAGTTAGCGTATGTATATGCCAACTGTTCAGAAGTCACCAATGATGCAAATTCAAACTCTACACCCAAAGAGTGACAAATCATAAATTACACTCACCGTTATTGGTTAACGTTAGGGTAAAGCTCTCAGTTAATGTGGTTGTGCCATTATCATTATTTGGTGTAGTGCTAGAGTAACTATAGGAAGCGCTTTCACATGAATGAGTTACTAATGTAGGATCTGTGACTTGAAGTCCAATACTCCACTTGTTTGTAGCACAATTGTAAGTCACGATCCCTTCTGCCACGGTGTCTGGTGCTTGGTGACTACCATTCTTTGTAAATACCGTTTTTAACTCGCCTGAATATTCGACCGAACTTGCATCACAAGAATCATATTCAAGCGTATCCGTTGTCGTAGTATGGTATTCTTCCGTAGTTGTGCCACCATCGCCTGTTGTCACGGTGGTTATTGTATGATCAACAGTTAACTTACTCAGATTATTGAACTCGCAATCACCACAGGTACAGCATTGCCCGCAGATAGCGTCATTGCAACCGGTGGTGGCTCTCATGCCGGCAACAGACATTGAACCGCCGCCCGAATCCGAGCACGTGCCGATCTCGTAGCAACACCCCAACTCATCCACAACCACCTCGCCTGTGGGGTCGCATGGCACGATACCGATAGACGCACATAACAAGTTGCGTGAGATAGTTCCGCCGTTGCAGTAACCGGGCGCGTTGTCGCATGGCGTCACCGTGCAATACGTATCCGCCGGTAACGGGAAGGGCCAAGGAAGTCCTTCGGTGCTATGCCCGCCGCCGCCACTACCACAATCCTCACACGGCGGTAGTTCCTCCGAAGGTGGATCAGGCTGACCCAGAACGGAGCCTGAAGATATCCCAATACCCGGATTCGATTCCCAATTCGCAGCGTGCTGCGAGGAATTGATGGTAACAGTCCCTCCTCCAGCTCCAACAACCATAGACGATGTAGCATTTGCGAATGAAAAGGTAAAGTTATAACCGATGTTACCCGTACCGAGGCCGTTGGGAACAGTTACCGAACTCGTAGGAAGTCCATCGTCACCAATCCAATTGGAAGGTATTGTGGCAGAACCACTGAATAGAAGGTAAGTTTGATAATAACCTTGATGTAACCATCTGTACCAATAACCTGGCAATGTATTATATGTAGTCCAGTCGCAATTATCACTACAAGGATCATGAGTTTCTGGGTCGTAACCTCCACACGGCACGGAAGACCGCCCACCACCATATGCCCACATAACCACTTCAACCACATCGTCGCGGACTCTAATCGTGGTGTATGCGCGGTTTATGTTGTAACGATCTATCACATGTCTGGGAGATTGTACAATAGATCCATCTGTGGTTGTTGTAGTACAACCCGGAGTTTCATACGAATATATATAGTCGCATTCACAGCGTGAATTATACAACCTAAAACAATTATCTTCGATGGGCCAGCGACTGATATATAAGCTGGAGTTGACAAATCCTCCAACATGTAATGTCGCTCCGTTTATCGCGAGGCCTAAACTGGGCATAGAGACACCATCTACAGACATTATTCGTAAGCCATATGTTTCTTCCAGTTTCTGATCTGCCTCTAAACCCAGATATGGCAAACACTCACCCCATTCAATGCCTTGCGCGGTATACCACACACACTGCATCTGTGACTCACCGAGCGTCCAGATGTTATCCCAATTGCTGTCCGGGGGAATCCCTGGTTCAGTCTGGATGTCTGAGGTGTGGGCGACATCGCAGACGTAAAACCTTCCGTTCGAACCTTTGACCATGTCGTACTGAACATAGTCAATTCCACTTTCCCAATCCCCTCTGTGGAATTTCCAAGGTACCTTGTGAGGGTATCCAAGTCCACACTCATCGCAACAACACACCCAGTCTCCGTTAGGAGTAATCAATTTACGAACATTTTCTTCGTCTTTTTCAATGTAGTTTTCCAATCGGTAAGTGTTGCCGTCTTCCTTCGCATAGAATACCTCACCTTCCATACGTCCATTGGCGTAAGAACACTTGATATGCGTCCCTTCGCCGACAACGCACGGTTTAACCTTAACGTATTGCGTGTTCTCGCTTGATTGCGCAAAGATGCGCGGTGCGGCGAGGCCCATTGCGGTAGCTGCGACCAAGGAATGCCCGAGGAATTCGCGTCGAGACAGATATCCGCCACAGTTCGGGCACCTTTGAGCACTCGACGGCTGTTGTTTTAGCCGCTGCTGTTGCTGTTCGAAGTCGCCGATCACAGCCGCAGCAGTCTCTACCGCCTCACGAACATCGCTGACGATTATTGGTTTGGGCTGTGTATCGGGGGCTGGCCAATAACCGAAAGGGCAATCTTCTTTGATATCACGAGCTTTGCGGCTTAAGACGCAGCCACAGGTTTTCTGGCCACTATCAACCATGGACTTGATCATCGGGCCACAGGTATGCAGTGATCCGTTGTCTTTAAAGGTTGCGTGCCCGCCGGGGCAGCTTTTGCAGACCTCCAGGCGCTGACTATAAACCGCTTCACTAGCCCGGTCTTTACGTAAGACTTGCGTCTTAGCTACGCTCTTAGCACCGTGGCTGGCTGAGGACAGCAGTCTCTTTGCCTTTGTCAAATGCGCCGATGTCTTATTAGTTCCGGTCGTGTGCTTATCATTCTGTGCGGTCATATCAATATCCCGGTTGCTCCATCAATAACATATACTTTCGAATTTAACTGCCTTCAAAATCAGTCATCATGAAGAGATATTACTTGTTCTGCGGACTGATCAAAATTCAATAATTTTGGCATTGGCAGCACGGCCTTCTCAGCGTTATGGATCTCAGTCGCTTTGGCGATCATGTTGATCCTCGCCGCCTCGGCCGCCTGCTTCTGACTCCAAGTCAGATCATCTACTGAGATATTACGTACAAGCGTAGTACTTTCTGGCAACACACGAATCGTGTTGATTGATACGGAAACGATTGGTTCGCTCGAAAGGCCGGGGACATAACGCAGTGAAGCAGGCAAGCCATTGTTCTCTCGGGCGGTCTGCCAGACCAGACGTTGAGTACTACTCAACTGGGATTCCAAGTTCGCAATCAGGCCATCCATCATGATTTGTCGCTGTTCAGCCAAGTGGACGAGGTCGGCTCGTAGCTCCGGCAAGGAACGTGAGACTCTAGGATCGTCTGTACCCTCATTAATCCGACGGACAGCGTCGCGCAGCTTGGCCTTTGCTTGGATGGTATCCTGATGGTGCCGGTCTAATACGGCTTGGTTGGTCGTACACCAAGACTTGAGAGACTGCAAAATCTGGGTCGCCGTTTCTTCGTCACAGCCCATCGCTGCAAGATCGCGGTTGGCCAACGACAACTCTTGGCGAATTTGTTGCACGCGTGTGTACACATTTGGGTCGATAGTTTGGGACCCGGTAGCAGACACATCCTCGGCTTGAGCAACAGCCTGTTGGATGATCTTGCCTGGGAAGAGTGTCGGCGTCAGTGTGATGGCTAGACCACCAACGAGGGCCAAAACGTACACAACAGACAACAACCAGTGCCGACGAGTATGAGCCATCGCGGCCTCCGTATCTGCGAATAACAATCGCGCCAAAATGGATTGTCCCGGCATCACAACACGATTGGATGCCCCGATCTAATAACTCACCTCGCAACCACACACAGGTTACGAATACTTATCTCCTACCTTCCATGGCAAAAGCCTGAATACACAAACTGATCTCTGTGAGATCTCGCTAATCCAGACAATGTGATAGTGCAGTAATATTGCTATTTTTAAGGTGTTATGTGTTTCGCTATGTTTGTGTGGAGTCACACAAGAACTTCCTACGAATACCCGGTATATGGCATGGTATAAATGCACAAGTGACAAGTTAGCGTATCTAATGGCCCTGTCAAGATATGAAGGGAAAAAGGTGTTAATATTACGTTGGGTTTTAGGGGCTAGGTCATTGGTATTCGTGTGCAGTACATGAAAGTGCTAGTTTAAATCCGACAATTCACAGATTTTATATTGCGCCGCTAGTTTTGGTGGACGAGATCCAATCCGGTTATAAAACTGCTATTCAACGCCTCGTTGCCCGTTATGGTATACCCCTGATACCGACAGTCTCACCCAATTCAATCCCCAAGTGGTCAAGTTCGAGGTGGTCTTCCTCAACGGCGAATCGTGCATCTGTTTCGACGGAGCCCGTATGATGAGTGGTATGCGATTAAACACCAACATCCGATCCCGGTTTTGTACGGGTTGGTGGTAAGCGCAATTCGAATCTGGGTAATGTATGTTCATACCTGTTGACTCTCGTGTAAGATATGATAACACTTGAGTGTACTGTGCCAGGCTGAGTGTGCTCAATACCTCAACTGGGGCATGCCACTTCGACATGGCATCCCCCTACTGAACAATATCAGTGACAGATTCTGAGGATTCCGTGGTGTATGTAATCATGATTACTTAAGGAGTTGGAAAATGTTGCAGAAGCCTTACGCATTATTTAGATGGCTTGCTGTGTTAGGTATATTGGTGCTTCAATCATCGACATTAGCTGCCTTGGAGTGGGAGTCACAGCGTATAAGTCAAACTGCATCTGTAGTAGATGAAAAAGCCGAATTTGAGTTTAATTTTACCAATACCGGTACAACATCTGTCACGATCACGAGTACCCGGGGATCTTGTGGATGTACTACAGCAAGACTCGACAAGAAGACTTTTGAGCCAGGAGAATCCGGCAAGATAAAAGCCACATTCGTTTTTGGGGACAGGGCCGGTAAGCAACTCAAACGCATTACAGTACATACCAAAGAGGATGGAGCTGAAGGTAAACCAATCGTGAAATCAACCGCTTTAGAGATACGGGTCACGATCCCCCAGCCTGTGATATTTAAGCCGCGATTAGTGTACTGGCGGCCTGGCGAAATATTAGCACCTAAGAAAGTTCAGGTCCTAATAGACTATGAAAATCCAGTTGAGGTCAAAATTGTAAAGGTCACAGGTGGTTCTATTACGGCCCAGTTAAATGCGTTGGAAGATGGCAAGAATTATGAATTGATACTCGCGCCGGATCAATTAGAACAACAGGCAGAATCTGTTGCTGGAGGCGAACCTGCCAAAAATTCTAATAACCTAGCAAAGTCAGTACTTGCCGAAAATATCCACAATCATCAGCCTGAAGTTAAACACGAGTCTGCAAAACAAGATGGACCGACACCCCCAAAAGCCCCTTCGCGTGAAACACGGTCAGTAATTATCTTGGAAGCGAAGTTTGGAGAAAAACAAACCCGCAGTTATAAGATCATCGCTCGCATTATGGCTAATCCGAAGACAAAGAATAATGCGCAGAAAGCGTATGGATCTTGAGAAGAATAATCAACTGGCTTATGAAGAAATCTGTGTAAATGGTCAACCTGCTGATCTTTCCTATTATGTCATGCTAAGCTATGCGTAACTGTATATGGCAATGTATATTTTTGTTTTGCCTTGCCGTTGTTCCAACAGTCATGGCAGGCATATGGCATCCTAACCGCCCAACATGGCGGGCCGATCAACTTCGCGAAGGTGAAGTCACACTTCAAACCGTCCAATCCTGGACAGAATCCGTCCTTTGGCTAGATGCCCGTACGTCAGAGGTGTACAACAAGTCACACCGCCCCGAGGCACTACTTCTAAACGAAGACGACTGGGAAGGTTTCATCGAACCAGTCATGATGACTTGGGAACCGGGTATGAAAGTTGTGGTGTACTGCGACAGCCGGACATGCGATGCCAGCAGGGAGGTGGCTGAGCGCCTGCGTGATGAGATGCAGTGGGACCATATCTACGTCCTGCACGGCGGCTGGCAAGTCCTGTCGGAGTCGATGAAGTGAAGCGGACCACCCTACTGCTGCTTCGTCTTGTCATTGGCGGCGTCTTCATCTGGGCCGGCGTCGTCAAGGCCCTCGATCCCGCAGGTTTTGCCGAGGATATCGAAGCCTATCAGCTTGTGTCTTACACCCTGTCGGTGGCTGTAGCCCTCTACCTCCCCTGGCTTGAGATCTTCTGCGGCATGGCACTCATCTCAGGCTACTGGATCAAAGGCGCTTCGATCAATCTTACATTCTTATTGCTGATATTCATTGGTGCTCTTATGTCCGCTTGGCTGCGAGGCCTCGATATCAATTGCGGCTGTTTCAGCGGAACCACCGAGACAGGCGACTACCTCTGGCCTATCTTGCGAGATGTCATGCTTCTATTTGCTATATCCCTGATTTGGATATTAAGTGAAAAGAAGGCAAACATGCAGAAACAAACGAATGCCATTAGCTAGAATCTAATCCCGCCGGTTCTACAATCCAACTTACTTCTACATGCCAATCTATGGCATTAAAGAACTGCCCCAGTACTTTCTCAGTCTGTTGTTTACTCTGTACGGTTAACTCCTTATCCTCACCAACAGATTCCATACATCTCTGCGCTTCAGTCATTGCCCTGTTTACTATCTGACGAGCTGGTTCAGCCGAAGGCAACAGCAGCCAAAGTCCTTTGCGATTAATTGTGTATACGGAGGTTTGTTCATGATCCAATCGGACTCGTCGTACGTCTGGCTCGTTCAGTATCAGAGTAGCGGTGCGGGCTTCTGTATTAACATTCTCCCAACGAGCCTGTTTTATGTCGGTTGATATCTCCACATCACCATTGATCAGCAGGATGCAGTCGACACCACCCACATATCCACCGATATGCGTGCTTTGAACTTTTGAGACCGGAATTCTCAGTGTTACCAGATCGGCCAGTGTCTCAATATTGCCAAGTACAATCGGTGCAGATTCCGCCACCTCCTTATTGCTGAAACGCCCCGCTAAGCCGATTCCTAGCAGGGCGCCCACGATCAATACCAGTACTGTCCAGATGATCTGGGTCATGCAATTCCTTTCTTGATCTTTAGGTACGGTTCCATCCCCGCCTAGCCCAAAGCCAACTGCATATCGCAGTAAGCCAGAGCCACAACAATTACTGCCACAACAACCACTACAACCATGGTTGAGTTCATCTATTGTTCCTTATGTGTATGTTAAATAGTCAGGCTGCGAGTCCAACCGCGCCGTCCAAGAGACCGTGCAAGGCCTGGGTGCGTTTGGGCAAGGTATCCAGGCTTCGACCTTTGATCGACTCCGTTACAGCATTAAAGAGACGCCAGCAGCTGTTACCGGATTCCACAAACTCGGGATGACTTGGCTCCTCGTACTCCTTCACTGCCACCGGTAATCGCGTAGCAGGCAATACCCGCATCCGCATCGCTTCCACTAGAAGATGATGAGCGTCCCGCTTTTCGAGTTGGGTGTTCTTGTACGCCTCAATACGCTGGTCCTGCTGTATCCGAAGATCACCTAACTGTCCCACAGCGCGATTAACAAGCTCTGGCAGATCCCGATCAATAAACCGGGTATGCCTGCGCGACAGATTTACCTCCCCTGAAAACGAGAGGTTGTCGCATACAAACACACCGTTACCTACAACCAACCCCACGGGGAACGTCATATCATGCGAGTTACGAAGGCCAACAACAAGACCATAATCGCTAGTGGTCCCCGTCCGATTTAATGCAACATAATGATCGTTCGCGCGTTGATCATGCATGAGAAGAGCCACCCCCATCGTGTTGGACGAAGCGCAACGTCAACAACTTGAACGCATCAAACGCGGCCGTCGTGTGCCCGTTCGTCTGGCCGAACGCGCGGCGATCGTGTTGCACGCGGCCGACGGGTTGGAGAACCAACAGATCGCCGAAGCGATGGGCATCTCCCGCCAAAAGGCCGGCCGCTGGCGTGACCGTTACGCCGCGCATGGGTTGTCGGGCATCGAGAAGGACGCGCCGCGGCCGGGGCGCAAGCGGCGTATCGACGATCGGCGTCGCGCGGCGGTGGTCCGCAAGACGTTGCGTGAGACACCCGAAGGTCAGACACACTGGAGCCGATCGACGATGGCGGCGGCGACGGGGCTGAGCGACTCGACGGTCGGCCGGATCTGGCGTGAGCACGGGCTCAAGCCGCATCTGGTCGAGACGTTCAAGCTGTCCAACGACCCGCGGTTCGTGGAAAAGCTCGAAGACATCATCGGTTTGTACCTCTCGCCGCCGGAGCACGCGATCGTTCTTTCGTGTGATGAGAAGAGCCAGGTCCAGGCGTTGGACCGCACGCAGCCGGGCCTGCCGATGAAGCCCGGCCGCTGCGGCACGATGACGCACGACTACAAACGTAACGGCACGACGTCGCTGTTCGCGGCGCTGAACGTGCTCGATGGCACGGTCATCAGTCAGTGCCAGCCGCGGCACCGCCATCAGGAGTGGCTCAAGTTCCTGAAGTTGATCAAGTCCCAGATGCTCGGCGACCAAGACGTGCATCTGATCTGTGACAACTATGCGACGCACAAGCACCCGAAGGTTCAGGCGTGGGCGAAGAAGAATCCGCGGTTCCACTTCCACTTCACGCCGACCGGCGCATCGTGGCTGAACATGGTCGAACGGTTTTTCCGCGACCTGAGCGAGAAGGCCCTGAAGCGCGGCAGCTTTTACAACGTCAATGACCTGATCGGTGCGATCACCGAGTACATCAACGCGCACAACGAAAACCCCAAACCCTTCATCTGGACCGCCTCGGCCAAAGACATCCTCGCCAAGGTCAAACGGGCTCGACGCGTGCTGAATAAGTTATAGACTGTTAGGCGGAGACCACTAGATTGCTTGCCGTTCTGTACCTCCAATAGGCCGAAGTATCGGTTCTCATCTCTTGCCAGTGCATGTGCCTGGTTGACCACCTTCATACCAGTGGCTTCAAGCGAATCTTCCACCAAGTCCAGCAAACGGCCGTGGGGAATGGGCTGCCAGCTATTGGTATCAGCCGGCGTTCGGCAATGAACAACCACCGAGCGGCCTACAGCCTGACCGCCACAATGCAATATCAAGTTCAACATGGTGTGAGTGCCTTTCTTTAGTTATGAGTTAATAGACCCGCCCTAACCGATCAAAACTACCGGTAGTAGTCCTGGTCATCGTCGTCATAGGGTTCTGGGGCGGTACGGTAGATTCGGTTGAGCTGACGCCGTCTTTTGCGCAGGCCGTGTACACCGTTGGCCAGCATGGATAAGCCCCCTGCTACGGCAACAACACCTAAAAGGAAGACTATCACTGCCCCAACGCTCGGTAATGCGGAGTAGAACACGTGTAGTTGATCCGAACCTGGTACATGGGTTGCGCTGTGTATAAGTCCGTAAATCGCCAGGGCGAGGCCCACCAGGAAGTTCACAAACGGATAGAACAACTGAGTCATGGAAGTATTCCTTTCTATTAAGATTGAATTCGATTCAGATATGGAACTGGCAAGCTATCTTTGACTAGGCGATTTCGGCTTTAGACACTTTTCAGCATCCACAACCGCTTGCTTGGTCTTCATGTAATAGTCACTACCATTCGTTGGCTTTAGAGGCATTAGCACTCCAATTCCCCTGATCTTATCTTCATCCGTAGCCGGACAGACCAGCACGGGCTTATTGACGTAATCGGTGCCGGCTTTGCCGTTAGTTGTATGAACTGGCACGGGAACAAGAAGCGATAGCTTGGATGTACCCAGACCTTGGGATACCTTGGTCAGTAATGACAGATCAACACCCAATAGCAGGTGTGGTAATTCCTTAGACAATGGATCTGCTTTCACCGTAAAGGACTTACCCCTTATATCAGGTAGCACATCCAATATTGATGGGTAGTCTTGCTCGCCAACGTACTGATCCGGTTCGCATTTACCATCACTGGACCGCCACTGGTCCCCTACAAGCTCTACAATGGCCCCTGATTGCTGTTGACGAACCGGTAGTACTTTGGAGGGAACCAGTTTGGGGGAGCTGACATCCCCCACTGTTAATACACAGACCGCTTGCTGGCCATCGGTAGCCTGCAACAGAACCGTGTTCTTCTGTCGTGTCGGTAATACCCGAACAGCGCCAAGCTTGTAACGTTTATCATCGCCTGTGGCTCTGGCAATCCGTGTATTTATCTTGAAGCTGCAGCTACCATTTGGGATTGGCCGGGCTCTTGCCCGGGTCCGTCTTGTAGTCTGTTTTCTGCGGGTCACACCTAATACCATCTTGTTCTCCGGGTTGTTGAATACACGGGCAGTTAACTCGCTGGACATTTATGTGACGTCACATCTTTTGAGTTGGTATCTGGCTCTTCCAATCCGTATGGCCCAAACAACCTCAGATCGCGGTTGCCGGCCTGCAATTCTTCGTGATCCAATCGGATTGCTTCCGCGGTGTTGTTTCCGAGTATCTGAAGATCATGCATATCCAGTTCGTGAGCGGGTACGATTGTCATAGCGATATTCCTTATTGGGTTTGGGCGCAGCGATAGCAACGCCGGATATTGAAAACTCTGAATTAAGTGATGATTCGCTTAGCCTGTGACGGACAATTCGCTGCTAAGCAGATTGAATTGCAGATCCAGATCCACCGGAAGATGACGTAGCCAGCGTGTAAACTGCTGGATCATCAGTCCCGCCGCGATATTGGCGGTATAGATGGTGCTCCTTGAAGTACAGACACCTTGGAAAGCTTCTCCACTACTAAATAGTGTGGTCGGGTAGTAACTTCGGCCCGCCTCGTTAGAAGACGATAATATGCGGATCACTTCGCCGGACATCCTGCCGTCACAGAAGAATGCCGCACTTTCGTTAACTGACTGCCAGATAAACCGCCTGGCATCGATCGAATCAACGCAGCAGAACACAACGTTACCTAGTTGTGACTGTGATCTTCGGAACTTATCGTTCACTTTGACAATATCTACCACCGGGTTGATCTGCTGACAGAGATCAGCGGTCACCTGAACCTTGGAACATCCCAGATCACTTTGGAAAAATCCTTGTGACGCCAGGTTCACGTTCTCGACCATATCAAAATCGATCAACTGGATTTTGGGCACGCCAATAGCGGTAAGCTGTAGTGCGATCTGCCTTCCGATAGCACCGACACCAATTACGGTGCAATCCGATCTCGCCAATGCTTCCGGTGGTATCAGATCTCGTTGCCGCAAATCGCGATCAGACTGGAACGAATCTAAGGTCATTGTCATTCCGATCTCCTCATCTGTTAAAAGCAATAAACCCCGGCACGCCCGAAGGCGCAGCCGAGGTTTTCCGGGGGCTTAGTTGTTACTTGAAGCATAACCTCGGAATGAGCAAAGTCAATTCTCGTGTGGCAACATGACCGTTAATACAGGCTCATTCTGATCTCCAGGACCACAGATCGCTTTTAGCTGAATTTTCTGTTGCCTGCATTGAGCATTCATAAAGATCACTTCAAACATCAACAGGTCTGCAGCGTTAGGTTGTTGCCTGATACTGACATACAACATCCAAAGCAGATCGTGGGCCCTGCCGCGTTCAGATTGACCTTGAGTTTGGGTATTCCCGGGTGGCACAATGTATTGATTCCACACCGATGCGGTACATGCAACTGGTACGGTGAAGCCGGTTTCTTGTGCCCAAGCTGTCAGATCGACCAACACGCCATCTTCTATCGCTTGCTTCCTGGTGTAGCTGTAGATAAGCAGTATACCCTCAAAAGGGTTGTTGTTGGACATAATCAAACAGACACCTCCCCCCTACTCTCGGTCACGGAAGCAGTTTCGGAATTACCGATGATGGCTAACAGGTCGGCTTCATCATCCACACCGTACTCATCCATCAGCAGCTCGATCTGCCCCCTCTCATCTGCGATATCCAGAAGCAGATCACTACATTCCATGTCGAAGTCTTCGTTGGGATGCCCGAAGTCCCCGATATTATCCAAGGGATGGCCGGCGCCGAAGAAGCCATAATTCAGATTGTCAGGTTCGGGCTGCACATTCAGTTCGTACTCGTCACGCCAGCCTTCGTGATCTGATCCGACAAAGCGTTCGCTGTAGTCCACCTCTACAGGCAGTTCCATATGGCCCCCCGGGCCGGTATTGAAACGGAGGCGGCAATAGGTTTGACCACCACGGGCTAAAATGAACATCACCGCCCAGTCGCAGTTGCCGAATACCCGCTTGAAGGTTTCTTCATCGGTACCGCTGGGATAAGGACAATCCCCCGGGTGGGTATGCAGCCAGATCCTGGCAAACTGTTCTGGTTTGTGCCCGTTATCCACCTGCTGCTCGAAGTAGTCCGCCACCGATTGGTCATCAAAAGCGACACTTACACAAGTGTTGGTCTGCTTCACTGTGATAAAGTCATCAACAATAAGTAGCTGCTTGGGATCGCTGGCAACACCAAAGCCCCCTATTTCTGTATCGCCGGCGTGACAGAAGTAGAGCAGCTTGGCCCACGCATACGGGGTAAACTTCAATACCGGGCTCTCAACTCGTCGATACGGATCCCGCGACAACTTCACGGGTATTTTCTTCGACGATGATTTGGGTTTCTTCTTCAATAGATTCATCTTGGTCACGGTTATTCTCCTTCGCGTCAAAGCACGCGGGGCATAGTTCATCTTCAAGACAGCCGACACAGCAGCTTTCACCGCATTCGGCACACTTCTTCATGCACAGTTTGCAGCTGTACTCTTCACACTGGGGACAGTTAATAAGACAACCCAGGCACGCACTCTCATCACAGTTATTGCAGCGACCCGTACAGCCGTCGCAGACATCACTGCCACAGTTCTCACAGTAGTACAGGTCGTCTTCGTGGATCCGTTCCCCACACTCGCTACAAGTGCTTCCGGACCAAACGTCCAGGGGTACATAGGGTGAATCCGGGTTGTAGGTTTGGAGCAGGCTTCTGATGATGAGGAAGAAGTCGGCAAGGCGACCTTCCATCAAGGCAGCACTGATCAGATATGCTGACTCCCCGGAACAAAGCCGTTCATCGCTGACATGGGGATGTGTGACATGTTGATTACCCACGGCATGGTGCGGATCCAACGCAACTACCCGAAAAGGGGGTTGCCCAGTGCCGGCCTGGATGCCGGCAAAGTGGGACAGCTCGCCCAGTTCCAGTTCGATACTAAAAGGTCCCAGGTAGACCTCTTCCAGCACTATAGAACTGGTCTTAACTGACAATACGTGTGAATCTGATTTGTACCACCACTCACCGAATTCATCATCGATTTGCTGTAGTTCGCCGGCCAGTTCGGTAATCGTGGGTATTCGGAGATCCGGTTGTCGTTGAGATATGATGGTTTCGAGTTCACGGCTTAGTCCCTCGGTCAGTCGGTTCAGCTTCACTATTAGACGATCCGCAGCTCCCTGGTACCCATGTCGACAGGCGCGGTTCAACATCATGCTGGTTTTACTGAAGTTGGATATGGACTGGTTCAGGTCACGATATTGTGTTGCTTTTCGATAGAGTCGATCTCGAGCTGCGGTTTTGAGTTTGTCACGCACAAGGTTGGCAACCCTGCATGAATCTCGGATTCGTTTGGATTCCTTTCTGTTCAACGGCTGTCTCCATAAAGAAATAACCCCGGCACCCATTTGAGTTGAGCGCCGGGGCTTGGTTATTGGATTGGTGTGGGTGTGGCTGAGTTACGCCGCCAATGCTGTTGACACAGCACCTTCGATCTTGGTCGGGGTGATCGAAACCCGGTCACCCTCTTGAAGAATCTGATTACCGCTGACGTGCTGGCGATTAACACGGATCAGGTAGTCTTCGGGTTTGCAGCCGGGCATACGGTCAGAGAAGAGCTTGGATACAGTGGTGTTCGGTTCGATCTGGATGTGATCAGCAAAGCCTGAGCCTAAATTATTGATGTAGAGAATCTGCATGAAGGGGTCTCCTGTGGGGTGAAGGGGTTAGTGGCTTAGTTGTGATGGATGGTGGTCTGGCAGACCGGGGGATGATCCGAAGCAAATATATACAGCCTCACCTCAAGAACAGATGGGGCTAGGGAAACGATTCTTAGACTTGGTCAATGCTTAAGAGGTGGTACTAATAATGACACAATACCTGCTTTTATTCACCATGCGCGTATTAAACCTGTTATCCCGCATACTGGTGAAGTCTAATCAGGAAGATCCGGGTCATTAGAAAAGTATTGCTCGGATCCAAGACCAGCGACATAAAAGAGCCCAGCGGAGCGTTTTTCAGCGGGGCCAAGCGTCCCCGTAAATACAGCCCCTACCAGTGTTTGCCAATGGCAACCGACTGACTGCAAGTGTCTTGTGGTGGCTGGCTCGGGAGGCTAACAACCCGTCAAAGCCCGTACACACTCGTAGTGATACGCACCTCATCGGCCCAGAATTCGACCCATTGACCGACCCATGATTTCAGGCGAGTAAGTATGTTAGGGTGGCACGTACATGACAGTAAATTAGTATGGAACTGTTTTACCTCACACGGCTTCTCGTGATTTCTACGGGTCGCCGTACTCAATTAACCTCTTCAAGCCGTTTTTTTTATGATATTGACGCCCAATGCAGGCCGTCATAACGTGCTTTCCCAGACAAGATGATAGAAGAGTCTTATCTGCGAGGGCTTTGTAGGAATACAAGATGCAAGAACGTACCAAATATAAACCAAACTACACTAATAGCTGGGCTCTCGTTGTCGGAATCAATAACTACATGTGTGCTCCGCCACTCACCTACGCTTGTAACGATGCAGCCGTTTTTGCAGAGCAACTAATTGAAACATTTGATTTTCCATCCGCTAATGTCACTACACTTCTCAATGAGAAAGCAACACTAAAAAACATTCAAGCTGCGATGCATTCGCTAATACATACCACCGGCGATGATGATCGCGTTGTTGTTTTTTACGCCGGACATGGATATACAATTCCAGCCCACGGGAAGGACGCAGGCTTTCTTTTCCCGGTTGATGGGGATAGCTCAGATACATCAACACTGCTACCTTGGGATGATTTAGCTAGCACTTCACGAATCATTCGCGCAAAACACGTTCTTTTCATAATGGATGCCTGTTATGGCGGTCTAATTGGGATGCGTGCATTATCGCCTGGCAGTGCTAGATTTGTTGATGACATGATGTCGCGATATTCACGGCAGTTTCTTACCGCTGGCAAAGCTGATGAAGCTGTAGCAGATTCTGGTGGCCCTCGAAGCGGCCACTCTGTATTCACGGGACACCTACTCGACGCTTTAGATGGAGTGATGCCTACGGAGGATGGGATTATTTCAGCAAATGCGTTGATGGCGCACGTATATGACAGAGTTGCTCGCGATCCACACTCACAACAGGCACCGCACTATGGATTTCTCGCCGGAGACGGAGATTTTTTCTTTTCAGTCCCAGAGATTGCTGTTGATCCAGACCAGCCGAAAGATGCGGAAGATGTTTTGGTTGAGATCCCGGTAGGGCTAGTAACACCAGAGGATGTTGATATGGCTCAGCCGTTACATAGACAAATCGAGGAGTACCTTTCTGATCACAAGCACCGTATATCATTGCACAACCTTGTAAAATCTGAACTGCGCATTGTTCAGCGCCGCCTTAGTGATGCAAACTTTTCTGTTCAGAGCGGGAGTATATCCGGAGATGATTTTGCCATACGTCTGAATAATTACGAAGAAGCTGTAAGTGACTTCCTTCAAGTTCCGATTCTACTTGGTCGTTGGGCTGACCACGACCAACAAAAAGCAATTCAGCAGATTGTGCATGTCCTTGCTGGAGAAATTGAATCCACCGGTGGCCTCGTACTTTGGCTCGCGTTACGATCTTATCCGATGTTACTTGCGATGTATTCTGGAGGTATTGCCGCCATAGATGGGGATAATTATGAAAGCCTAAAATCTCTATTCGCAACACGGGTACGAAACCATCGTCGAGATGAGCCAGCAACAGTTTTACAGGCCACGGTCGAAGCGATGCTTGATGTAAATCGTACCGAAGCTTTCAAGCATATCCCTGAGTTCAAGAATAGATATGCCCCACAAAGTGATTACCTATTCAAACGAATACAGCCCATAGTTGAGGACACGCTAGCGTTAGGTGTACGTTATGAAGATTATTTTGATCGTTTCGAGATGCTGTATGCCTTGAATTATGTTGATCATTCGGAGAGCTCGTGGGGGCCCCCTGGCCGCTTCGCGTGGAAGTACTGTGGTCCATTCGGCAGCAACCCATTCACTGATATGCTAGAAGAAGCTAGACAAGAGGGTGACGCATGGCCCCCTTTGGCAGCTGGCATGTTCTACGGGTCACACCAACGATTTCTTGAGGTGGCCTCTAGATTCGAAGAAGGACTTCTAAAAAAACTAAATTGGCACTGAAGCGGTGTCCGAGACCGCAGGAGTGGCAGCGGAAGCACTGATATTCGTGTTTCGTTAGCAACCAGCCGTGCTCTAAACTGGCTTCTTGGTAAGATGTTATTCGGTGATGAGTCCGACTGCATATATGGTTAACATCGTCGGCCGATCACTCCATTGGTGTGACCAAACGATGTAGCTGTCGACACGATCCGGTTATATTGATAGTTCAGGCGCATGATACGCGCCGGGGAGGCCCCATGCCAAAGCACTCAGACGCCACAGGCTACCTTCTTGATCTCCGCGATGACATCGGCTTCGATTGGTTCAGCCTTGCTTGCGATCTCGCTCTAGCATCAGAAGATGGTTCATTATCCGACGAAGACAGGAAGCTACTTTGGGAGCAGTTCACTAGCAAGTCTCCGTACTCACCACGGTCAATCAGCTCTAGCTCGTCGTCATCGTCCGCATCACCGACCACATTTTCATACATTGAGGCGATCAGTGGCTTCCACAATTTCCGACGTCTGACTGATGACCTAGGAGTATCATTTAGTAAACCACTGACTGTGATTTTTGGAACGAATGGTAGCGGTAAATCTAGTATATGCGACGCGGTGAGGATTCTGGCTAACGTGTCTCCGCCTCCCGCCGAGTATGCCAACATCCAATCGCGCGACCAGCCCTACAGCTTCGATTACAAGTTTCGCGATCAGCCTCTTAGCCGATGGAACAGTGGTGACGGATTTGGCCTCCATGTAGGTACATTGCGTTACTTCGACACCACAATTGCAATACGCCACGTTGAATCTTCACTCGACGCGGGGAGAGTGGTTGAACTGTCGCCGTTCCGATTGGAGGTATTTGACTACTGTAGGGGGTTCGTGCGTCAACTCAAAGCCGTGGCCGACAAGAAAACTGAGCAATACCGAGATGCCGCGCAAGTGCTCATCGATCCAGTCGTTAAGGGATTCCAAGATGAACTCCCAGAGGGCGAGACAGCAATCATCTCGCTCGCAAACGGCGATTGGAAACCATTGAAGGTCGCAATTGCGGCACACCAACCACTGACAGACGAAGACTTAACAAAGGCTAACGAAGCAGAGGAGAAAATCACACGTCTTGAGCAGGCGGGAAGCGAGGAAGGCCTGCGTGCTCTCAAGGCAGAGGTCCAAATCCTCAAGCAACTCGCAACATGGCTTGAAGGCTATATCAAGGCGACCAGCACAACATCCGTTCACGACATCATCAAGAAGATGGGCATGTTGACGGAACTCCAAGAGCAGCGATCTGCCTTGGTGAAGGCTATCACACCATCTGATCTTAGCGCAGACTCTTTCATCCAGTTCTTGCGGGTTGCCCACGAAGCCGCGAGTATAGGCGAAGACCGTGCTGACTGCCCACTCTGTAGGCGGGCACTGGACTCAGATGCGAGGGCCATGTTTGCGCAGTACCGAAAGCTTGTCGCGAGCAAACTAGCAACAAGCATCACATCTGTTGAAATAGAGTTGGGCGAGGCATGGAAACGCCTCGTCACGGCGAGCGATCTCAAGTTGCCCGACCTCACCGTCTACGAGAGATTGCTGGCCGATGACATCCGCAAAACAATCAGACAGCAATATGACGCCCTGATCGCCGCAATCCCAGCCAAGCGAGAGAATGCGTCTCAACAGCTTGCGGACGCATTTGAGAAAGCCCGCAACGTCCATGACCCCAAGGCGGCAGTAACGGCCGCTATCGAATCCCGAGAGGAAAGCATTACCACCTCGGAAGAGGGCAAGGAGGCGCGAGATAAGCAGATCGCCGCCGGAGAGGCGGTGGTCTGTGCGTATAAGTACCGGCGTAAATTTGAGGATTCTCTAGAGTCACTGAAGAAGATCGTCAGTCATCTCGTCGTAGCCGATAGTATCAACCAGCTTGTCAAGATCACCGACTTCCCGACTGTCCTGCGAAAGATGTCAAACCTCGGTAAAGAGGTGCACGATGACTTGGTGATCGACCAATTCCGCCAGCGACTAGACACTGAATACCAGGCACTCACTGGGAAGAGAATGTCAGGCTTTGGGATTAAGCTAGTCAGACGTGCATCAGATCAGGACGTAACCATCGATCCGAAGATCGGCGGCGCAGAGATAAAACGAGTATTGAGTGAAGGTGAACTGAAGGTACACGCTCTGTCACTGTTCCTTGCTGAAGCAAGTGTCAACCCAACTGACGTGATCATCCTCGACGACCCAGTTAACAGCTTCGACTACAACTACACCCGTACGTTCTGTGAGCGATTGCGTGATTTGATTCGGGCGACACCCGGCCGACAGACCATAATCTTCACACACAGTTGGGAGTTCTTCTGCCGAATCCAGAACGTGCTCAACAGCTCAGGACTCAATAACAGCTACGAGATACAGATCGTCGAAGAGTGCTCCACGATCCAGCGGTACAAGGAGAAGATCGACGAACTCAAGCAGGACATCCAAGATGCACTCGCAGTAAAGACGCTCTCGCGTCATAAAAAGGAGAGCGTGGCGAAGTGGGTCAGGATTCTCGCGGAAACCGTGGTGAACACCAGAGCTTTCAACGGCCAACGACAGCAGTACAAGCAAAGCGGTCTGAAGGTTTCAGATTTCAGTGCCTGTACCAAACTTGTCGCACTCACGGAGAGTGAAGCGATCGCACTCAAGGACGTATTTGGCAGGATGAGTCCGCAAGAACACGATGACGCGAGCACCTTCTATACCTCGCTAGACGTTGCCATCCTGCAGTCGAGCTACGATGAAATACTCAAGGTCGAGGCAGCACTCGTGGCGCGTAGGCCGATGTAAAGGCAAAATTCGCTCCATGTGGCCTGCCCCCTGATATACAGTCCGAGGTGTGCAGGAGCGTCCTAGGATACCCGATAGAACTGCTTACCTTCCTCTAAACTCGTCAAACAGACTTGACTTATCTCCCTAGTTTTGATTCGTATTAGAATAGATTTATTGAACGTAATCTGCGCAGCTACTAACTAATGACGATCTTGTTAACGGCCCTCTCATTACCTAAATGTTCCCCCTTGTATTCCATTTCAACCACTAAGATGTTGCTTGTAACGGATGATATCTACTAACCGCTGAACGCAGCAATTCAGTCGAAACGTGTGTGTATCTTTCTGTGGATCGTATCGAACGATGTCCCAAATATTTTTGAATTATTCGGATATCCGCGCCGCGCTCAAGCAGCTTCGTAGCTGCAGTATGCCTCAACATATGAGGTGTAACACGTTTTCTAATGCCAGATGATTCAGCAGAAAGTCGGACTATACGCCGAACGCCCTCGGTCGTTAACGGGTAGCCATGCGAATTTACAAATAATACATGCGTACTTGGACGCAATACTTCACGAACACTGATATATCTCGCCAAGCAACTACGATCCTCATCATGCACTAACAGCGCGAGCCGTTCGCGATCGCCTTTACCTATAATTCGTAGACATGCATGGCCTTCAACAATATCTTCACATTTAATACCGCATAACTCACCTACACGAATCCCCGTGGCACCCAATATTCTGACGATCGCATAGTCGCGACATGCAAGAGCATTTGTCTTAAAGCTACCTCTGCTCAATAATATTCGACAATTAATGTCTTCGAGCATGCGCATGACGCCGTTCTCAGGTACTACTCGAGTTAATCTACGGTTCTCGCCAATGCGCAATTTAAATTTCACAAATGGCGAATTTTGTAACAGGTCGGACACTGTGGCATAGGTGCAGAACGCACGCAGACTAGCAATCTTTCTATGGATAGTAGCCGGACGATAGTTGCTGTCTTGCAGATGCAACACCCACTGCTTAATCGTTGCCACGTCCATTTCAATCAATGGCATGTCACCGTCGATCGTTTCAACGAATTGCCTCAAATCGATGCGATACGCTGCAATTGTCTTAGCACTGTGGTTGTTTATTCTCAACCACTCATCACAGAATAGTTTCACAGCTTTAGAGACCGATAATGGCAAATGGTTTGACATTGTCTACATCCAGTACGCCACATTCCCTCAATTCCATGCGTATCTGATCGGTAAAGAATAGCTCCTAATTAACCAAGTGCCTGAGATTGCATTACTTGCGTGCGACCACCCCCAGTCAACTTTGGATAATGGGCGATTATCGTGGATCAAGAGGCTCTCGATCATCAACTTGGCTCACTCCATGACCTAGATCGTGCTCTGGCTTCGGAGGATATGCCTTTAGTATTGCTCATGGGGGCATCAGGAGTCGGCAAGACATGGATGGCAGATATATGTGCCAAACGACATGCTGAGACACAGAACCATGTTCTTCTAGCACGCGGCCAAGAGTCCTGGCAACATACGGCTAACGCACCACTGCGCTATGCAGTAGCGACATCTGGCCATAAATTGCGTAAGAGGACCGCGACCGCTGCAGCAGCTGATGCGTTATCTGCGACGAGCAAGCCGACCTTGGGCATCACAGAATTAGTGCGGATCCTTATTTCGATTCCCGCGAGATCAGACCCTACATCAAGGCTATTGACGGATACGCAGCGTGCGTTACTCGCCGATATTCGTGACATTGTACCGCGTGGTCGGTGGTTTCTGATTGCAGATGACATACATCTGTGGGACTCAGAATCTGTCCACATGCTGCAGATAATGCTCGTACCGGAATTGCGAAATCGCATGTCGGTAATCAAGCGTTGCACTGTAATTGCTACTGCTACGGAGTCATGTCACACTGATAGTCATACAGAGGTATTACGCCAGTTTATTAATGAGTGCGATCCCTTTATCATTAATATTCCGTCTATGCCATCTGCTCACGTTACAACTGCACTGGAACACTTTGGAGCCACGTCGCTATCAATTGATCCATTAGTATTGGCGAAACTTAGCGGAGGGCATCTACAGATACTTAAGGATCTGGCTGAGTACTATAAGATATCTAATCTGACACCACCATTTCCCGGCGCGTCTGGAGATGTTAACATTTACGACATTGTAAAACGCCGGCTAACCAGTGAGGTGCATGAATGGTCTTATCTCACAGATAGTCTATCTGTGATTTCAACGATTGGCGTCCAATTTACGCGGCAAGAAGCGATGTGTTTGTTGGACGCCGTACATTCGCACAATTCGCGTGACGAACTAGATACTTTGCTATCCCTAGCTCTACTCAATCGGGTCGGCCAGTCATTGGAATTTCAACATGCTACAGTTCGGGATGCGTTTTACGGTAAGACTGGGAATGCTAGACAAAGGTATCACACACAATTCGCCGAATGTTTGAGGGAGCTTCATCCAGCCGACTACGCAACGCGTGCTTTTCATCTCATACGTGGAGATTCCCATGATCGTGCAGCAATAGTTTTAATACAGGCCGCCATTCAGCTGATCAGGAATAGCGGCCACTCCGCCATTGATCGCGCTGATTCAATGGTCTTGGCAGTCGGAAATAGTTCACTGAGTAGTATCTGGTATACCCCGTTACGTGATGCCACATTACACTGGTTACAATGTAATTACATAGATTCGCTACAGATACTTGACGGGCTACCCGCTAACGGACCGCCGTCATTAGTTGCAGAGAAGTCCTATTTGCTGGCAGATTGTTGGATGAAAACACTAGCAGTTGCGGAGCGGCTTCGGGCTGTAGATATTCTTGAGGAGTGGTGCGATAAAGTCACAGATGAATTTGAGATATGGATTCGACTTAGTACATTGCGATTGGTCGGATATATACTCACGCGTCGCGATCCAGACGCAAAGCAACTAGAACTCGAAATCGCCTCATTAATTGCGCGCCGATCCGCACATGATAGAAATGCTGAATCGTACAAATATTACTTGTATCGTCGCGCTGATGCGCTGCATGATCCCGAGGTTGCGATACGACGTCAGCGCGAAGCATTAGTATACTATGCGCCACGTGATGGTGTCTCTCCATCGTTTATTGAATACATCAGAAGTGCAAGCAATCTGGTTGGCACACTAACCGTTATAGGAGCATACTCTGAGGCGCTGAAGGTGGGCCGAGAAGCCGTGGCATACCTGAGCAATGAGCGTGAGGAAGCCATCCGCTCAGTACATCTAGCAAACAATATGCTATTAGCACAGTATTTATCAACACCACATTCTTCGGACGAAGTCATTAGCGGCTTCGAATCGCTTATTAACAATGCTGAACGGTCTCAGGATCTGCTCTTACTGAAAGTCAACTTAGCAACCATTCTGATCTACGATGGGCATATGGAACGTGCAGCAGATATCCTAACCGCCTGTCGAGAGCGAATCAACAAGTCATATGACGTAGATGGATATTACACATACTATGTGGACAACAATGCCCTTCTGTTGCAGTATATTCTCGGTACGGCAATAGATATCTCGAATCTCTGGGAATCATTAGGTTGCGAGCTTCGCGACATGCCATATGGCATATACGAACAGTATGCCGAACGCCATGCGATCATAGCTGAATTACTAAAAACTGGCGTTGAGCGCTCTGTAGAACAACTGGACAAGGCATTGCACGACATACGGCCGGTTCCTGAGCGAGGCCCTTGGACTTTGCTCGCACGCTCATTTCTTCTAACAGATATTCAGTATTGGTCAGATGGGTAGTTGCTTCGCATCAAGGCCAGGCCTAGTAGACTTAATATGAGTATGTCAGGCTCTAGTCCAGCTTGGGCGGCAGCAAATGCGAACGAGCTATGTGAAACAAAGTGTGGACTTGCCGATACATCGGTAATGTACATACTACCGGAGTCCGTGATACGAAAATCTATTCTGCTGAAGCCTCGTAGCCCAAGTACTTGGCTTGCGTGGATTGCGCGTACTTGTAAAAGTTCAGCAATGTGTGGCGGGGCAATATCACGGTATGAGAAGAACTGGTAGTTATCAGAGTAGACGCGCTCATATGTCAAGTATTGATCACCAACTCTGTGCGATCCCTGAATGCTAATACCTACAGGATCCATAGCGACAGCATCGAGTCCGGTGACTACTGGACATTCTACTTCATAGCCTTCTATAAATGTTCGAGCCACGACAGCCTGCCTGTACTCGCGTGCTATTTCAATTACTAGTGAATCGAGGGAGTCATCAGCCACACATCGTGATGTATTTGTTACGCCAATGCTTGCAGATTCATAGGCGGGTTGCAATAGGAGAGACGTACCTATTGGCGGACGGGATCCAGCATACCAGCCAATATGAGGTTCATAACACCAACAGAACTGCGGTGTGAGTCCGAGACTACTAAGGATGTATGAAGTATGTGCTTTATGACGAGTTAGGGCAATGGCGTAAGGATCAGAATTTGTGGTTAATAAGCCCGCAGAGGTAGCCAATGCCGGTACAAGCGTTTTGCCCCAAGGTCCAAGTCGAGCGGATGCGAAATTAATCACAACGATCGTTGCTTGTTGATTTACTAATGCACGCGACAAAATGGCTTGTGCAAATTCATCCTCATCATAAATGCCGAGAACGTTAAAATGATTACGCCGTAATGGACGGAGTACTTCTGATAGCTCATGATCGCTGTAAAACTCGGTCATAACAGATTCATGAGCGCCCACATGGGTGGCTGTTTCGGTCTTGGTATTGCAGACTATGACTAGACCGATATCGTTCGCATGCTGAATCGCCATTTTTGAAGCCAACGCTAGGATGCTTGCGGCACTATTTAGCTCTTGATCCACGATAATCGCCCATTATCCAAAGTTGCTCAAATCTTGGTTCATTTCCCTTTTCAGCACCGATAATCATTTTACCGGATCTTAAGGGAAGCCGGAAGTGCTTTTAGACATTTGTCTCATCGTATTGGGATAATTACATTTAAAATGAACTTTTTTATATATGTAATTTTAAATGAATTGATTCTTCATTCCAATATGCTGCCAGATTACAGCTACGTTATCGGCTGTTTGACTTACCGCTAGACATCTTTTTGATCTGAATATATACATTCAGCGAAACCAATCATTCAACACCGTGATCTACTTAAGTCGCTGATATATAATATACATATATTCTCATCTGTAGGGTGGCCACTGCTGACGATGCTGAGTCTTAAAGTACCATCTGTATGACTACCCACGGAGTTCTAGGCTCCGTCTCAAAACCTATTGTACGGCCAGTTTCAGGTAGCGTTGGATGAACGCCATCTTGATCATGCCGGCGAAGTTCTTGGCGGTCTTCTCGAACCGGCTGAACACGCGCCGGCACTCCTTCAGCCAGCCGATCAGACGCTCGATGATGTTGCGGTCATGGTAAGCGGCCTTGTCGAACTTCACCGCTCGGGCGTCGCGGTCTTCGTTGACTTTCGACGGGATCACCGGCGTGATGCCCAGGTCCAGCAGGTAGTCGTCGATCCAGTCGGCGCGATATCCCTTGTCCCCGGCCAACGCCACCGGCCAGGCGATCGGCTCGTCATCGTCGTCGAACAGTTGCCCATCCGCGCCGATCAACACGCCGTCCAACACCGAGGATTCGTGCACCTGCCCGGCGGTCAGGCGGAACGTCAGCGGGTGACCTTCGCCGTCACACAGCAGGTGGATCTTCGTACTCAAACCGCCGCGGCTTCGGCCCAATGCGTGGCCGGCGGGTTCGTCTTGATCCCCTTTTTACCGCCGCCTGCGGCGCACTTGTGGGCACGCACCGTCGTGCCGTCGATGCACCATAAGTCTTCGTTGATCTGGACCTCGCCGATCAGTTCGCCGAGGATCGCGTCCAGCGTACCGTCGCCGTTCCATTGATCGAACAGACGCCAGACCGTCTGCCACGGACCGAAGTCACCCGGCAGGTCACGCCAGGGCGAGCCCGTGCGCAAGACCCAGAGGATGCCGTCGATCACCTGACGCCGATCACGAGGCGGCCGCCCCGTCGCCGCCGGCACGTCGAATAAATCCTCGATCCGATCCCATTGCCCATCCGTGAGCCGATGCCGAAGCATGATGAATCCTTTCATCTTAGGGTGTATGCTTCACATCGGGTAGAATCAGCCGGGCAGGACAGTTTTGAGACGGAGCCTAGTACATAATTGATCGCTAGAACCTTGTTGTAATGCCACATGAAGGTTACAGAAACAATCGTTACGGTACATTCGATCAGAGCCTACACATCTCTGGCTTTGAACCAATTCTTGGCATAACACTGCATCGCAATTAGTCACTCATCACATCGCCATTCACATAGAATCGATGCCGGCCACCCGTGTGTTCTGCGATGCTCTCGGCAACAGTTGGCTGCCTACTCTTCCCGCTAGGCGGATATAGCGACCACTCAAGCGTATTAATCACTGCCTCAGACTTGTTGAGTTCATCTATGTTATTAAGTAGGTCTGCCAAGGTTTCTTTTGATCCGAGCATTCCTTTGGTATCTCCCAACCACAGGTAAATGAGATCGGGTTTGTAACGGAACGCTTGGCGCAACACAGCCATTGGATCGCCTTTGCTTGTATAAGGTTCCAAATGTCCCGAATCGGGGTCGATCCAATCTTGAACGCGCTTCTTCACTTTGTCTGTTGCCGGTTTCCGGGTCACCCCAGGCGGTGGCGGTTCAAGTAGTTTTCCGTCCTGATAGAAGACAACCGTAAAGTGTTGATCCTCGTTGAGTGCATCTATAGCTTGGAATAGCTCTTTATTACGGAACCGGACAATGTTCACGTTAGTGCTAGGCACAGCAAAGGCATACACAATTCGCTCTACCCCTTCAGCCGGTGGTACGAACAATGAATCAGCGGCGTCATACAGATCATTTAACACCGCAGCCAGTCGTATGCCGGCCATTGCGAGGCGTTCATTAACCACCCTGATATTCCGTCCATAGTACGCATCACCCAATCTATCGTTCTTGGGTACCACATACGCATTGGATTGGGCAAGCTTTATGGACTCATTGGCCCATTGAACCGGATCTAGTTCCCTCCCCCACTCCACCTTATTGTTTGCATTTAGATTGATCTGGCGAAGCAGCCCAGCCAAATATGTTTCACGATCCAATTCCGTGTGATTGATCAGGCCTGAATCCCACAAGCTGTGGAGATTTGTTTTATGGCCATCAAAATAGATCTCGATACTGTTACCGCCCCTGTCTGCTTCCCAGCCAAGATGTAATGGTTGATGCACATCACCCACGAAGTGAACCAAGAACATCAAGGCTTCTACTTTGGCCACATGGGTTGCTTCTGGATCTTTCAGGACCTGCAAATCCAAGATGATCTGCTCGACAACACAGCTTTCTTCGGGATTGTCCCTTGCCAAGTCGAAATTCTCAGCGCCCGGCTCCGGATTAGCATAATGCCAGGGCCTGGTTTCTGGTCGTTGACCTTTAATGGTGTCAGCCCAATTCGCCACATCCGCGAGGGTGCGGTCGCCTAGAAGCTCGGTGATGGCTTCCTTGGTCTTGGGCGTCAGATATTGTTCGGCGACGTCACCGATCAACTGATGCCCTAACGTGCCCCAGCCAAAGGCGGGTGAACACATGACCAGAGTAAGTAGTAAGCACCGGATATAAGGATTCGATTTCACGGACTGTGCCCCCAATATGTACCTTAATAACACCCATATAGAATACACTCATGCCACGTGATGCCCAACCCTCAACTAAGGCGATTATGAAGCTCATTGAGCTGGAGGGCTACCGCGTCGGCCTGGGTGAACATGAGGGTGTCTGGATAGCCACAGCGAAGAATGACCGGGATAACCAGTTTCATGTGGCTAAAGCCCAGGATGAACATCAAGCTATTAGCGAGCTGGCCATTTCTGTGGGTATCGATATGAAGGATGGATAGCATGGCGAGCACTAAACGGGCAGCTTTACAACTGAGCATTTCTGCGGCAATAGGATCAATAGTCGCTACCGCTACACATTTGGTTGTTGTAGCTGCTTTTGGTGGGTTTAATCACTCGCATATGACGCTGGGATTCTTTGTACGGACACTGCTCATTTACCTGCTGCCCGTAACCATGCTGGCCGCGTTCGTTGGTGGTTTTACTTATGGGATTCTGACAAAGCCAAAGCATGATACAGAGTGCCGTTGCCGGCGATGTGGCTATATCCTGAACGGTCTGACTAAGCTTGAGTGTCCCGAATGCGGGGAGAAGATATGATAATATTGTCAATATCAATTCGGTGAGGTCAACTGTTATGGCGGCAAGCGGCTACTCTAAACTCACACCACTTGGCCAATCTAGTCCAAACTGCCCTTATTGCAACAAGGACGTAGTTACAATTAAAGGATATCGTGATTGTCCACACTGTGGTCAAACGATCCATGCTATGCGCCGGCCTTATGATGGTGCCTATGTCATGCTGACAGATTACGATGCCCTCCGTTGCGAGGAGCAACATGCCATAGCAAGAGGGCGCCACGATGAATGGCTTCAAGAGCGACTACGTTACGAGGCCGAATCTGAACGTCTTAAAGATCAACTTGGCCAGGAACCCACAGATCGACAGATCAAGAATTCACTTTTGGAGCACGACAAACAGGAGCATTACTTGAAAGGTGAATGGGGACATTACCGCAATTGCATATACCAACAGGCCGATCTTGCCAGGTTTGATAAGGACTGGCGGGCGGTAGTGGAGTTACAATCAGAGGTAGGCTACCTTGATGCTGCCGGGCCGACCAATCACGGCAAATTCAATACCCGAGAAGCATTTATTGCTCCAGGATGTGCAGATTGTATGGCTGAGGCAGCCATGGCGATACAGCTATCAATTGAGGATCTCGAATCTGAGTTTTTACAGGTGGCAACTGTAGTTAAAGCTAGAGTTGGAACGAGAGTTCAACCGGCAACGGCTTGGAGACGGGTGAAGGCTATGATCCGTAAGCATTATAGGCGTTGGGTGGAAAACGGTGAAGTAGACGCATGGTGGTCCAACTAGCGTCACTCGTGTCCAGCACACTTCGATCAGATCCAGTATTACGGCATTTTTGTCCAGCGAAAGCCTGGAGTGTTTAACATGAGTTCAGCCAATTTGGCATTCTAATTAGCTACGAACTCTCCTTAGTCAGCGCAGATGCAAATAATCCCGTTGGTACGGCGACGAATCCCAATCCCACCAGCAAGATCACCGCGGTAAAGAGTTTACCCCCTACCGTCACCGGGTAAACATCTCCGTAACCCACCGTAGTTAATGTCACGATCGCCCACCACATGCAGTGGAAGATGGAGCCAAACGCTTCCGGCTGGCTATCCCCCTCGAAGTAATAGATGCCGACTGAAGCGAAGAAAAGTACCATAAAAGCCCAGAACGTAAACACAATCAACTCTTCTCTAATGTCCCTCAAAGCACGCATGTACCGTTTCACGGCATTCGAGTACCTCATGAGCTTGAACATCTGGAACAGGCGGAAAAATCGAACAGCCCGTAGGGCTCGTAGGTCAATACCCAGTGAGACATAAAACGGCAGGATCGCAACAAGATCGATCAGGCCGTAGAAGCTAAACATATAACGATGCGGACGATCGGCTACTGCAACACGGAGGCTGTACTCTATGGTGAAGATCGTGACAGCTACCACTTCGAAGACCTGAAGCCCACTTCTTAAAGATGGATCAAGGTTGGGCAATGTGCGGGTGCAGAAGTCAGCCAACGAAGCGAAGATCAATAACTGTATGAATATATCGAATGTTTTGCCGGCCCAGGTATCTGAGGTTTCAACGATCTGTTTGACTGTTTGCCGTATGCTGGACGCCATCGGCATCTCCTGTAATCTTGCTCGAATATGTTGAAGCTTTGTATACTAAGTTAACGATCACAGTGTGGTCACACTTGTAATAACTGAGAACAGACGGTCTCTTTTGCGGAGTCCAGATCAAGAACATCAGCCACCAGTGAAGGTATCAGAAGCGGTTCAGAGATGTACTCATCGTACTTCCTGCGGGCTTTAAGCGGGATACGCTCTGCGAGTTGCTCAGCCGTAAACTCACTCTGTAAAAGATCCGCAAATGATTGCTTAACAGTGTTAGTGTCGGCATTGAACTGCAATGCTATGTCGCGATCATTGGCATGCAACCCAGCCATAGTAGCCATTAATTGCAGCGTCCGTTGAGTCCGTGTTCCGGTCCAGGTAAACCAGAGGGTAGAAGTCGGTGAGGGGGCAAACACATTGCTTCGTTGAAGCCCGGCTTCCTGTGCGCAACGTCTTGCATCTTTCAGAATATCGCTCGCATCCGGATCAAGGTAGGTGTAAGACTTATCCGACATCAGCGTATCGCGCATGGCTTGTCTGACTTTGGTGTGGATCTCACCCGCTGCCCCAAGGAATGCCGGTGGCTTGTACCCTTTTGCCGGCTTAACCAGTATTTGCAGGCGTTTGGGATCAATATCCAGCACCACCCAACGTCGTCCCCCAAGCAGGAGGTGATCTTCAGGCTGGGGAGCAAACATGGCCGGCAGACTGCCGATGGCTTTACGCTCGCTTACTACCGAAAACTCCACCGGTGTCTGAAAAGCGCTGTAGAAGTCGAAATTCTTAACCAGTTTCTGACCTTCAAGACCCAGCACCAGGTCCCCTTCCGGCATCTGCTCAACCAGATCTGCTGCCGCCATATCCCTTACAAGGTTCAGCATCACATCACGATCTATCCAGGCAAAAGCACCATTTCGTACAAGCCGATCATAAAGTCGATCCATCCTGATCCCACCGGTTTGAGCAAGGACGCTGAGAATCTGCTGAAGCAAGGTGCTCAGATCATATGGTTGCACTGTAGGTGGCTCTACCCACTTCTGCAGCATCAATTCAGTCAGTGCTACAGCACGGAGCAGGTCCGGGCATAGCTGTCTTACCAGGTCCGTATCGTCTTTACGCAGGCGGACCGGGATATAGACGCGCATTACCGAAGGTTTGTCGTCACGCCTACCGCTTCGGCCTAGACGCTGCACAAGTGAACTGACGGACCAGCATGGCCCGATCTGGCCAACGGCTTGAACATCACCGATATCGATCCCTAATTCGAGGGTGGACGAACAGACACCCGTGGTTGGTCGCTGGGACCGCATCTCAGATTCGGTGAATTCACGGATTTCTTTTGAGAGTGAACCGTGGTGCACCAGGAACTGTTCGGGTAAGCCACGCCGATGATCAATCTGGTTTAAATGGTCAGCAGTTTCTTCTACCGTGGCTTTGCTATTGGCGAAGATAAGGTTGGTGTTCTGCCTGAAGTGTTCGAACATCAATTCACCCGCGGTCGAGATGGGTGATGAGTTGTCTTGCTCAGGCTCTTCGTCCGTCTTACCCTCCAGTAAGGACTCAAAAGCGTATATCTTGTAGCGGATCGACTTTTCGGCATCATCACGGATGATAGTTGTCGCTGTAGCACGCTTGGTTCCATACCACGCCGCGGTGTCCATAGGATCGCCCAGTGTTGCGGACAATCCTACTAGTCGAACTGCTTTATGCGTTAACTTTTCAAGTCGGTAAAGCAAGCTCCGCAAGTGAGTACCCCGCTCGGCTCCCACGAAAGCGTGGATCTCATCAATGACAATGAACTCCAGGTCACGAAACAGATTAACGAGATGAGCCGATCGGTTGACTAACAAAGACTCTATGGACTCGGGCGTAATCAGCAGCACCCCTGAGGGTGATTTAACGAGTTTGGATTTTGCGCTGGCTGACACATCTCCGTGCCAACGATGGACCGGGATCTCGGTATGGTTGCAGAGGTCTTCAAGGCGGCGGAACTGGTCATTGATCAGGGCCTTGAGGGGACCCACATAGACCGCGCGTACGGAACTTCCCGGCTCCTCTACGATACGCGACAGTATGGGCAGGAAAGCCGCTTCTGTTTTACCGCTGGCGGTACTGGCTGAGATGATCAGATCACTGTCGCCGTTAAGAATCTGGTGTATGGCATCGGTTTGGATAGGCCTAAGCTCTGTCCATCTCATGTCCCACAGAACACGCTGGATCGGCTCTGCCAATAACTCAAAGGCCGGCGGTTTACTCACAGTGTGAATCCTGCAAGATCATCGTCCGGTACCCCGTCATCTTTGGCTTGTTCTTCCTGCTTGACCTTCGCTTGAACCTGTCCCAGAAGCTGCTGCCAATCTGCACCCGGATTCTGTTCCAATATATTCAGCATCCGGACAAAATCCCGAGTAATCTCGCGAGGGGTCTGGAAGTGCTGGGCCCCTAATCGTTCGTGGCAGTCCTGTAGATAGGCTACGATCGCATCGTCGGCTAGCAGGTGTTGTTCCGGATCGTGGAATGCAAATACGCTTCTGATATTGTTAAGCAATACATAGCAATCCTCTGCCGTCAGACTTTCCAGTTTGATGACGGGTGAACTCATGTCAACCAGACCCTCTGATGCGAATCGGTTGGGCGCCAGACGGGTTGACAAGGCTTCATAGCTGTAGAGACCGCGTCGCCGGTCTTCAATACATTCATCGGTGCCGGCGAAAAGGAAGGCGAGCCCTTCGCATTGACCCTGAAGGCAGTCATTTAAAATGCGAAGGATAGCTTCGTAGTTGTTGTTTCGGGCCTGGGTGCTGTTCAGTCGGTGGGAGAGCACTACCAATTCGTCAATATTGATCAGTAGCCCATTGAATCCTGCAATTCTCACAAAACCCGCCATCAGTTTCAGATAATCGTACACGCTGGCATCTTCGATAATCGACCTAACACCAAGGTCACGGTTCGCTTCGGTCCTGGTTGTGTATTCAGCCCGTAACCAGCGCAGGGCACATTCCTGCAGTTCCTCGTTGTGTTCCATGTATCCCTGGTAATACCGCTGCAGAACACGTGCAAAGTCATACCCACTCACTAGCTCCTGGATGGGTTTGATGCGACGGTCCATTTCGCTCTTGATGTCATCGTCGGAACCACCCGCCTGCTGTACGTCGTTAACCACATCACCCACCCAGCGTTCCACCAGGCTCGGTAATGCACCGCCTTCCGGTTTGGCACGGGTCGCCAGATTCCGCATCAGCTCGCTATAGAGGGATCTTGCTTTACCACCCGTACCGTGGAGCCGGCGATCTGTTGTGATGTCCGCCTGAACTACAACGAACTTTCGTTCTAAGGCAACTGTTCGGATCAGATTCATGAAGAAGGTCTTGCCGCTGCCAAAACGCCCCACCACGAATCGTATTGATGCAGCCCCTTCTTCTACCTGCTTAAGATCATTAACCAAGGCGGCAACTTCGTTGCTACGCCCCACCTGGATATGCTGGAGCCCTACCCGGGGAACCACACCGGCCGCCAATGATTGGATAATCGCATTACGTTCCCGACGATTGATCTTCCGCGCCATCAGTCACTCCCTAACAAGTCTGTTTCCACATATACCGTATCGCTGTTGGTATCTCCATCTATGAGCAGGTCCCCAAGGTTTTCCATCGCCCATTCGTTTACCTTGTCGATCGCACCGTTAGGCATCACGCCACACTGATCTGCCAAACCCCGTAATTCTCCACCTGACCACGTATCCCGCTGCTTAACAGACTCAAGGAAACTGTGGTACCGTGGATCGAGCCCGTCATATGCGGTTGGGTCTGTGGAAACGGTTGCACCCGCTACTGGCGGTGGACTTGGTTTAATCGGCACTTCGGTATGATCCGGCGGCACTGTTTCAGCAGCTAACTGTTGTACTTCTTGTGCTACATCGGTGTTATCTTCGTCTTCTTCAACACTCATCGCTTCTGATAGGATTGCAGCAACCTGGGCCGTCTGGCCCATGATCTCCTGAACGCGAGATTTGTCCAGGATAAAGCCTTTCTTCTTGGTCGGCCTGCCCGGTATTGGCTCCCCTGCTCGAGTACCGGGTTTTGCCGGCGCTATCTCTGTAGGCCCATAAGCCTCAGAGGATTGGAGCAGATTATTGAGTTCATCATCGGGTAAGCCCAGTTTTTTGTATAGCTGTTTTAATGCGGTTTGCTCAGCATCCGTAATGACGCCATCAGCGGCGGCAATCCCGATCAGGTAACCACCCACCATCCGTAACTGTTTGGAATCGAGTGATTCGACCAACCGGCGGGTTAACATCTGGAACCCAGCGCCTTCAGTGGTAAGTAATCGTTGAAGATGTTCAAGTCGGACCGTTTCGGTTTCACTGAGTTCAAACTGATCTTCAAGGCGATGTGTAATCTGCTCCAGTTCTTCCGAATCGATACTTCCATCAGCCTCAGCTACGACAAGACCAAGCCGTAATAAGGTTGCAGCAGCAAGATATCCCTTGGATCGTTCGGAGCCGGCCTCTTCATCTAACACAAATAGTGCGACTTTCTCGTCCCAGCGATATGCTCTTCGTGTAATCCGAGCATCCGGTTCAACACCGAAGCCCATCGTGTCCGCGGTCTGTAGCATTTGTCGACACTGAGCCAAGGTCAGCTTATTGCGTTGAGTAATGCCCTTGACAGTTGCTAGAGCCGATATTGGAACAAAAGTCCAGCCTTCATCATCAGCGTTGGCTTCTTTGACTTCCCACCACTGATTAAACTCGGGATGGTCGCCCTGCCGTAGTTCCTGTGGCATGGCTTCATATGCATCAGCTGTCACCTCACCAGACGAATCAACCTTCTGCTGCGCCTTGTCGTACTGTCGAAGTTCGTCTACACAATGGTTCCATATCTCAGTAAGTGGTTTGAATTGTGATCCGATAGCCATAACATCCGGCAGTTCGGGAATAACACTACTAAGGTCGTCTCGCCAGCTTAACGCAGAGCTTGCTGCTTGATGCTGATGAACAAACGGGCGTTTGCCTACTCTGGTAATCGTCATCCGGTCCGGATACTTCTTTTTGTACTGTTGTCGGAATAACTTGCGGAACATCTCAGGGTGTCGTTTCTGCACTACTCCGCGAACCGAACGGCCATCATTTTCTGCCAATCTGTACGCAAGCGTACTCGGAATGGGCAGGCCCAACTCATAAAACACGACCATGCATAATCTGAGAATCTGATCATCCCAACGGCCATCTAGCTTCAGCACTTCGCTGATCGGAACATCTTCTGGTTTACCACGTCGCAGCATCAGATTGATACCCAACCAGAACAAGGTAAGCGCGTATCGACGGAACGATCGGTTTGAGCCATAGATACCAAGGAGGCGTGCAATCTCGTTGAGTATCCGTGCATGATCCTGTTGGTCGATCAGGATCCGCCGCTCGAGCCCGTAGAAAAAGACAAAGACATACCCGATCGGGACATCCGGATTACGCCGTCCTGTGGCTAGCCAGCGTTGGTAGGTACCCCGTTGAGCCGGCGACATATCACGGTAATTCGGCCAGTATGGAAGTTCTGCAGGGGTGCCACCTGCATTCATATCAACAGGTAATGCGGCTTCAATAGCTGAAGGTTCGTTGGCTTCATCCAAACGACCCCCAACGTAATACACCAAGGGATCAATCAGGTCGCCGGCAGATAGCTGCAACATCGTGCCGTGGCCGTAAAATTGCTGGTGATTGCTCGAAACTGACTTGGTTTGGGATCGCGTTGACACCCGACGGGCGGTAGTAACCGAAGGCTTGCTTGCTGGCTTGGGCTTTATCGCTGGTTGAGGTGGCCTGTGCTTCAGGTAATAGATGTATCCGGTCAGGCCAATGGATGCGAGTAATAAAGTGAGTGTGCCCCACTTCCCAAAGGTTGCGACAAGAATAACCAGGAGCACCAGAGCACCGATTACCCCTAATCCAATGACAAGTACATACCTGGCAAGATCCTCATCAAAAGATGCCCCTTCAGTCCGTTTAAATAGTTTCCAACTCTTTCCAGCCATTGATATGTCGCCCCAAGGAATGCCTCAGTCACTGGGGCATATATTAACGGCATTTAAGTGTTGTTACTAGCACTATTTCAGATTGATTTTGCGATATTACTTGGCAGGGTCGGACTGTAGAAGTCGATATTATGAGGATTTGTTGAATAGCTACAATCATTGGGTGTCAAAGCAGCAAGTTTCACATTCACATTTGGAGCATCCGATGTCTACCCTCGCCCAGACCTTGAAATCTGAAATCTCACGCTTAGCCCGCAAAGAGGTCCGCCAGGAGACCACCGCTCTTAGAAAAGCCGCCACCCAGCACAGGAGAGATATCGCAGAGCTAAAGCGACAGCTTAAGGAACAGCAACGCCGGATCGATTATCTGGAGAAACAGGAAACCCGGCGGGTGAAGAAACCCAACCTGCAGACTGATCACGGCGAGAAAATCCGATTTAGCCCCAAGTGGCTGCGTAGTCATCGTGAGAAACTTGGTCTATCCGCCGCCGATTACGCCAAACTGGTGGGCGTTTCAGCTCAAACAATCTACCTCTGGGAACGCGAGCAAACCGTGCCCCGGAAGAGTCAGTTACCCGCTCTTGCGGCTGTCCGAAAGCTGGGTGTAAGAGAAGCTCAGCGGCAACTGGAGCTGCTGTGATCTGCTGAATATTTGCTGATGCGCGAAAATTGATAACTTGTTTTCGCAAAACTCAGTCTGTAAATGTATTGACACATCTTTCTCGGTATACACAATATCACTATGTAAACTTATATCTCACCTGAAATCTGGGGATCGACATGTCATCAGTCGCTGTCATTGATGTTGAAACAACTGGATTAAGACCTTTTGGACACGACCGTGTGGTTGAGGTGGCAGTAGTAGTCGTCACTCCAGATGATGAGATTGTGCGTGAATATGCAACCCTGGTGAATCCCGAACGTGATATCGGACCCACCAGCATTCACGGTCTAACTTCCGCCGACATCATTGATGCCCCTACGTTTGGGATGATTGCCGGCTCCCTGATTGAAGCGATGGCAGATTGTGTCGCCATGGCGGGCCACAACTTCCGATTTGATCACGCGTTTATGGTGGAAGAGTTTAAACGGCTGGATGTAGCGTTCCCCCAGAAGCCTTCTATCTGCACCATGGCACTTGCCGGCGGCGGTACGCTCGAAGCGTGCTGCCAGGAACAACACATCCCATTAGGAAACAACGCCCACTCGGCATTACACGATGCAAGGGCCACCGCCCACTTGCTAGCCGCTAAACTGAGGAACAACCGCAAGGCGTTGGATACGCTGAGCGCTCTGACACCGATTTGCTGGCCACCAATAACCGCAACTTCAACCCAGGCGGTCACTCGCTCAAATACGCAAGCTGTACAAAAGGCGCCGCCAGAATATCTACAGAGATTAATTCATCGACCTCGCACCCAAAATGAGCAGATCAAGGATAGTGCTGCAGTTGCTTACATCGGTCTATTAGACCGGGTGTTGGAAGATCGACGTGTAGATCCAGATGAGGTTGATGCATTGGTTGAACTTGCCGATCACTGGCAAATCAGCTCTGGGATGATTCAAAAACTGCATCACGAATATCTGCAACGGCTGGTCCGTTTGGCTTGGGCTGATGGCGTCGTAACTAACTCTGAACGACGAGATTAGATAAGGTGGGCCACATGCTGGGGATTGGTCCTGATGAAGTTGAGTCGCTGTTGAATCAGAAGAAATTACACGTAGCTCCACCCCAGGTTCCAGATAAGCAATCGCTGGAAGGGCTAAGCGTATGTTTCACTGGCGAGCTACAGGCTTCTATCGATGGGGTTCGTATCGATCGGAAACAGGCCGAAACGCTCGCGGAGAAGCATGGCTTAGTTCCCGCAAAATCGGTTACGAAGAAACTGGATTTGCTGGTGGTGGCAGATGCGTACACACAGTCCAGCAAGGCGGAGAAAGCTAGAAGCTACGGTATCCGCATCATGCAGGAGATGGCTTTCTGGCAGGCGCTGGGGATAAACGTCGATTGACGGCGGGAGATCGCTGAGAAGAGATCAAAGCTTCAGCCCGTACACCTCACCCAAGTAGTCGGTCAGTTCATCCAGCTTGTCGATCTGCATGTTTTCGGGTACACGGTTGTTATAGTACTGTGAGGTTGTGTGGTCACCGTGCTGCTCAAATACCTGCTTGAGCGCCATATCATATCCAATGTTCAACAGCTTCTTATCAATCAAATCAACACTGGTATCACGGAGCTGGCTAAACACGGACGGTAACGACTCACCCTTCTTGCTCTTATTCTTTTTTTGGTTGACCCCAGCCTTGCTTGCAAGCTTTTTGTAAACCTGTCCGAAAGAGTCGGTAGTTATCCGGCCACCGTCGTTGTTGGTAAAGATGTACTCATCATCACCGTGGGTATCACGACATTTTTCGATCAGCTCTACTGTAAGCGGCCAGAGCTTGACATTAAAGGGAACAGCGGTCTTGGGTCTGTAGCCACTTAGCCGATTGCCCTTGAGCTGTTTACCTTTTAGGGCAGTAATATCACCCGTCTTCATACCTGTATTAAGCGCAATGGCGATAAAACACTTCTGCCTGTCATTGGCGGCAGCCCACAACTTGTGCACGTCGGGCAGATCTACCGGTTCACCGCCCTTCTTAACCTCTACACGCTTGCTGAAGCTGGACATACATCTGGGCTGTTCATCCAGTTTGCGATTTTCAAAACACCAGTTAATGAATTGGCGGGTAAACTTCAGCTTGTCATTGATGGTGTTACCTGAGTACTCACCTGCAGCCATTTTGGTTAACAGTTTGGCCCTGTAGCTCATCAGCATATCTTCAACATTACCGTTGAAGTAGTCACCGTTAGCGTGGTCACTGAATTGTTTGATGCCGTTCGTCTTGTCACGGTGGGCTGTGGCCGTCAATTGCTTGGTTTTCACCTTCAGCTCTTCAGACTGCAACCACTGCTCAGCCAATTGAGCTACAGTGGGCTTGCCTTTCTTGCCGGCTGCCTTGCGATTGGCTGAGGCACGGGAGTAGAGCAGCTGCTTTGCAGCCAAGTCCGCCAGGCTATCTGGCTCTTCAAAGTGGGCATCAAATTCATCAACAGGCAGCTGGTGTACTGGTGTAGGCTCTGCTACTTCTGGCGTACCCAGCATGGCCTTCACCATCTGCTCGGCTAGGGTATCCCCAAAGGCATCAACTCCCCCACCGCCATTGGCTGTGGCAGCCTTCACACGGTTAATAACATGTGCCATGGTAGTCACAAGGTCTAGCTCTTCTTTCCACACGATATACATAGCTTTGGCTTTGCGTTCAGAAGCCCTGTCAGACCTACCTTTTCCCTTACAAAAGTACTTAACTTTCCACTTACCATCAGACGGATCTTTGTACTTCTTGCACCACGTTCCCCCCTTACCCCTGTTGTCCTTCTTGAAGCTAAGGGTGATGTCAGAGGCTTTAATCTTGGCCATGATGATGCCCTTAAGGATACCTAAATAGCAACCACTTTCTGAGCGGAAATGTAGCAGTATAGGTGCAGTAGTGCAAGGTTCTTTTGAGCGCCCCAGATGACCTATAACACTATAATATCTGCATTTTAATGATTTATGCGCATCAAAAAAGCCGCATAAAAAATGCGGCCAAATGCCCGGGAGAGGATTCGAACCTCCAAGGAGTTTTACCTCCACCGCGACCTCAACGCGGCGCGTCTGCCAGTTCCGCCACCCGGGCTGGGTGAGTCAGACAGTATAGAGAGGAATGCGCCCTTGTCGAGTGCCGCTCTTTGAGACGTCGCAAGCGGTCGATCGTAGCCGTACTGATGTGCCCAAGACGCCCGGAACCGGTACAATCCCCCGCTCTTATGGGCAAGCCCTCGGTTAGGACTCATCATGCAGATTAAAGCCAGTAAATTCGGTGGATCATCGGTGGCAGACGCCGACCAGATCCGGAAAGTCCAGTCGATCATCCAGGCCGACCCGGGCCGGCGTTTTATCGTGCCCTCGGCCCCCGGCAAACGCTCAAAAGAGGACCAGAAGATCACCGACCTGCTGTATCTCTGCCACGAGCACGCCAAGCAGGGGTTGAAGTTCGACGAGGTCTTCAAGCTGATCGCGGATCGGTATAACCAGATCGCCTCGGACCTGGGTGTGGACCCGGGGCTGCCACCCCATCTGGAACAGGTAAAGAATGACATTGCCAGGATCGCGGTCGAGGGCGGTAGTCCTGATTATGCCGCCAGCCGAGGGGAATACCTGAACGGCCTGATCCTGGCGGAATACTTCGACGCCAAGTTTTTCGATGCCGCGGAGTTGATCTTTTTCAACCCGCGTGGCCGGCTCGATGAAGAAAAAACCTACGCGGCAATCGCAGAAAAGCTCAAAGGCGTTGAACGGGCAGTGGTTCCAGGATTCTATGGCAGCACGCCGGAGGGCAATGTCAAGACATTCAGCAGGGGTGGTTCGGATATCACCGGCGCGATCATAGCCCGTGGTGTCGGTGCGGACCTTTATGAAAATTGGACCGATGTTTCCGGCCTGCTGATGGCGGACCCCCGGATTATCGATAATCCCAATACGATCGATACGCTGACCTACCGTGAGCTCCGCGAGCTTGCGTACATGGGGGCAACAGTCCTGCATGACGAGGCGGTCTTCCCCGTACGCCACGCGGGCATCCCGGTGAATATCCGCAATACAAATCGTCCCGATGATGCCGGCACGATGATCGTTCCGGGAGATGGGTCGGCCGACGTCTCCGGAAAAATCACAGGCATCGCCGGCCGCAAGGACTTCACCGTCATCGCTATCGAAAAGACGATGATGAATGCAGAGATCGGCTTCGGCCGACGTGTCTTGAGCGTATTGGAAGATAACCAGGTGAGTTTCGAGCACCTGCCCTCGGGCATCGACACGATGTCACTGGTGATTTCAGATAGTCAACTGGGCGACAAGCTGGACGACTTATTGGAAGGCTTAAAGGTCGAGGTTAAGCCGGATTCGTTGGATGTCATGCCTGAGATGGCGTTGATCGCAACGGTCGGCCGGGGTATGTCGTATATCCCGGGTATGGCGGCCAAGCTATTCGGTGCGCTGGCGGGCGCGGGGATCAACATCCGCATGATCGACCAGGGCTCCAGCGAACTGAACATCATCGTGGGCGTGCATGCTGACGACTTCGAGAAAGCAATGCGTGCGATTTACAAGGCGTTCGTAGGCTGACCGCTATAAATCTACGCAGAAAGGGTCGCCATGTGTGATTGGGTTGCTCGAACAAAGCAGCAGCAAGAACAGATGCGGCAACTTGCGCAGTCCGGGTACTTCGAGGAAGGCGAAGGCTTAGAGGAGTTGTTAGGCCTAATCAGCATACTCGTTGACTTCTGTTACGAGATTAAAACCATCGACATTGACAGCTATGATCAATGGGATGTTGAGGGTAACTTCGGCATTCTGTTTGCGAATGTCGACACGTTCATTCGTGTATGCGATGATTATTCCATCATCAAAAGTGCGATAGACAGTCAAATCGAATGGGGCGAGATTACCACGAAGTCCGTGAAGCAGTTAATCGATCAGACCTATGACAGATTCGAGGCCGAGTGCGACTTTCACATGAAAGTCCGCTACCTACTGGATCTTTTCAAGATGAGCTTGGTATTCGCGGGATTGGTTTACGGCAATCCTAAGGATTAAAACAGTCGGTCCAATTGACCGCGACTACTCAAGGTATATCACGGCCATGGACCCACAAACCGTTCGTTTTATTGTTTTCTGCGTGTTCAACGCCCTATGCCTGGCAGCAGGATACGGCGCACGACGCAAGAACCTCGTCGGGGAGCATCTTGCCAAGCCGTTGCACTTTGTCACGGTCAGCATCATCTGGGGCGGGGTCGCTTTATTCAGTATCTGGCGTCTGCCGCCGGAACGTGCCAATCTCTGGCTGATCGCGATCGAGCCTTTACTGGTAATCATCCCTGCGTTCGCGGTGATCCCGATCGCACGCTGGATGGGCTGCGATGATAAACAGACTGGTGTGGTGGCTACGAGCGCGGGGCTGGGCAATCTCGGTTTCACGCTTGGTGCGTATCTCTGCTACACGCTGTTGGGCGGTCCTGATGGCCAGAGCGAAGCAGCCTTGGCTTATGCGGTTGCGCAGGTGAATCTGATGGCAATGTTCGGCGTGCTTGCGCTCTATCCCCTTGCACGTCACTTTGGCGAACAGCACACAGGCGACCAATCCGTCACCAGGTTGATCGTCACCAGCTTCTTCGACATGCGTGCGCTAATGGTCCACTGTGCGATCGTCGGATGCATCCTGGCTTACATGAATGTGCCCTTCCCGGAAGTCATCGACAAGTACTACATCATCACGCTCCTGTTCTACCTGGGTGGATTCGGCGGCTACTTCGGGATCGGCCTGCGGCTGCGGCTGGGCGATATTCGGCGATACCTCAAAGAACATGCGCTACTGGCGGTGGTTAAGTTCATGGGCATCCCCATTCTCTCGCTGGGTATCCTGGCGATGGTGAACCTGACGCCGTTCCCATTGGCGGATCTTGGGCAGCGTGTTGTGCTGGTCGAGGCTTTCATGCCGATGGCGATCCAGAGTGTGATGATCGCGAACCTGTTCCACCTGGACGGCCGGATGGCCAGTACGCTCTGGCTTGTAAATACCGTACTGTTTGCACTTTTGCCGCTACCGGTGATTATCTGGTGGCTGAGTTGATTCCGCACGACTGCCTAACGGTTACAATCCTGATATGACGGCCATGCTTGAACAACTGAATACGATCATGGAACAGGCCAGCCAGGCGCTGGCGAAAATGGATTACCTGGAGTGCGAGTCGCAGTGCCTTAAGGCGTTAGCTTTGGCGAGGGAGGCCGGGCAATTCGGATACTACGCGCGGATTCTGTTGCCGCTTCAGGAAGCGCGTCGACAACGTCGGATCACTGCGACGGCGGGTGATATCCAGATTGGCAGCGGTGATGCCGGTTTCGATCCTTACAACTGGTTAGACGAACAACAAGCCGGCTGCCTTGTACTTTCGCACCCGCATACCGCGGTCGATGCTCGGTCCATACAAGAACATGCCCGGCTGGCGAAAAAGTTCATTGAGGTCCTGTTTGTTGATAACAAGCAAGATGAATCAACCTGGACGCTTAAATCTTTCGTAGGCCCGGATGTGAGTTGCATGATCAGCCCCCCCGCTGCCGACCAGGACTCGGCCCAGTGGTTTATCGACGCAACGGAACAACTGGGTGACGCGGCTATGGCGCAGATTGACGAAACCTTGACAGGCAACGAGCTATTCGAAGCCTTGGAATCGAGACTTGCGGTGTTTACCGACCACGAGAAACTGCATCAACGACTGGCGGAAGCCGCACGCTCCATACGTTAATGACAGGGTCTGTTGTTCCATGAATGAATCCATGATGCGTCCTGTTTTGCATACCAGACCCAAGGGCCGCTGGAAAAAGCGACTCGGCTGCGCGGCTGTTGTGCTATTAATCATTGTTCTGTTGGCACGCGGTTTATTCCTGTACGGCAGGCATCTTTGGCGAAGCGAGCCGACATACTGGACGAAAAACCAATCTTTCACCACTCAGACGAGTCAAGCGCAACTAACCAATATGGCGGATCGCGCGTTTAACCGCGTCATGAGTGAACTGTCGAATTCGAGCGGGTACCAACGCAACAGCGGGAGCGATAAAACACTTGGCGTTCGTACTATCCATGTGGACTTCCAGGAGGCAAACGCCTGGTTGGCGACGCGGCTGAACGACTGGTTGATCAATCAGAAAAGGGAGTTGCCGCCGGGTGTCAGCGGACCGATGTTAACCTCCAGTGGTGACTCACTTGTGGCCGTGTTCCGTTACAAGCACAACGAGATCGATCAGGTCTTCAGCGTGTTACTGTCGCTTGAATTCCTTGAGAACGGCCAGGCGAAGCTGCACGTAGACGGTATCCGTGGCGGGCGTTTGCCTTTGCCAACCGAGACCGTCATCGTGCAATTGCCGGGTGGAAGCGATAATGATGCAAAGCCATCACACACGATCGCAGTGCTGCTGGGCCAAGAGGCATTCGATCCGATCCTGCCGATCGATGGCGCACGTCAGGCCAGGATCATCGGGATGCAGGTCGACGACGACAGCGTATCGCTGATCATCCAAGCAGAGCCTACCGAATGAAAGGTCAGGCTAAAGATGACTTAATCGACTCTGCTGCCTACCATGCTTGACTAAAGAGGAGCGGTAACTTGAGCCACCAGCACAGAAGAATCATCGTCGGGATCAGCGGTGCCAGCGGTGCGATCTATGCACAGAGGCTTATCCAGCAGCTCATAGCCGCCAACATCGAGACGCACCTGGTCGTGTCACCATTGGGCCAGCGGTTATTACACGATGAACTCGGGATGGAAGGCGTAGACCTGCCTGAGCTAGCCGGCCTGACCTCCAAAGCCGATCTGCCCGAGCATCTGATCCTGCACAATTACCGTGATGTCGGAGCGACCATTGCATCGGGCTCTTTTCAACATGATGGGATGATTGTGGTCCCCTGTTCATCCAATACCCTCAGTTGCGTCGCCAACGGCTCAGCACAAAACCTGCTGCACCGTGCAGCTCATGTCACCCTCAAAGAGCGGCGTCGTCTCGTGCTCGTGCATCGGGAGATGCCTCTATCATTGATTGACATCAAGAACATGCAGGCGGTGACCGAAGCGGGCGGCATTATCGCACCGGCCTGCCCGGGCTTTTACATGCTGCCGCAAACGGTTGAAGCGTTGGTCGACTTCGTCGTTGGCCGATGCCTGGACCTGCTGGATGTCAAGCATGATTTGGATGTACGTTGGGCGCAGAAGAAACTGACAGTTGCCGAGACGAAGCGAAGGGCCAAGACATCGTGAGTAGCGCGATGACAGATCAGGCCGTTCAAGGTGTTCCCAGCAAGCTTGCGCATGTTGCAAGGGACATCAAGCTTAGCCATACGGTTTTTGCGATGCCGTTTGCGCTATTGGCGACTTTCTTATCCGCCGGTTGGGCCGGCAGGCTGCCGGGCATCGACGAGTTTGTGCTCATCGTGTTATGCATGGGTTTCGCACGCACGTTTGCGATGACCATCAACCGTCTTGCGGATGCCAGTTTAGATGCAACCAACCCGCGTACTGTCGGGCGTGCGATACCAAGCGGCCGACTTGATGCACGATTTGTCAAAATGACCGCCGGCGTCAGCGCCTTGCTGTTGATCGTGTGTGCAGGCGGGTTCTGGCTGTGGCGTGACAACTTCTGGCCGATCCTGCTGTCACCAGTCGTGCTGACATATCTTGCAGGATACAGCTACACGAAACGCTTTACCTGGCTGTGCCATGTTTACCTGGGTTCAGCACTTGCTCTAAGCCCGATTGCCGCAACAATTGCGATCGAGCCGGGGTATCTCGGTCAAGCATCTCCCTGGCTGCTGGCGGGTATGGTCACTTGCTGGGTCGGCGGATTTGATGTGATCTATGCTCTGCAGGATATCGAGCACGACGAATCGATGGGACTGTTCTCAATACCGTCCCGGCTTGGTGTTAATCGAGCGTTGTGGATCAGCCGATTCTTGCACGTGATCTCTGCAACGCTGCTGATCACACTCAGCTACCACAACCCACTACTCGGCATCGGCTTCCAAATTGCAGCGTTCCTGTCCGCAGCTCTACTCGTGCTCGAACAGACGATTGTCTGGCGGTCGTCCACCCACCACATCCACATCGCCTTCCTGACGGTCAACGGCATCATCAGCCTGCTGCTTGGCGCGGCGGGGATAATGGATATCGTTCTTGCGGTTTGATTTGTTTCCACTAGAAATCATTCTTTAGCCACGACAAGGCGCAAAAGACACAAAATGACTCCCGGCTGTCAATTGAACGGCCCTTTTGTGACTTTTTGAGGCTGATCCTACACGTGGTCCTGTAGCGAGAATCCCATCGGCAGCGGACACCAGGCCGTCAACGCGGATGCTTTTTTCGATATATCCAGTACAGATGTCGGCCCAGCCAGGTTGAATAGCACGCGCACCGCTGTCAATGCATCAAAACTGATGTCCGGCGTTTGGTCGCTCGCTTCACATACTGCGGTATCACCATCAACGCTTAACTTTAAAACAACGCCTGCATCTTCGATACGGATCACAACCGTTCCAACGATCAACGGCTCGGTTGCGTGCTTCAGCTTCAACAACGCATCCACCACTTTAACCCAATCAAAAACCTGGTAGTTTCCTTCGTGATAAAGGTGGACCGTCTCAGCGAAGCTGTGCAATTGACGCATGACCGCATCAGCAGGCTTCTGCATGATGATGGTCAGTCTATCCCGGCCGCTCTCGATCCAGGTGCGGACGGCTTCCGTGGCTACGTGGGTATCCTTGACGATAAATTCATTGATGACAGGGTCGGTATGCTGGGCGCAGAAGTAGCCGACAATATCTCCTGCTCCATCTTTGATGAGTGTTGGCACACAACTCCAGCTACGCAGGTAATGATCGAACGTCGCAACGGGCCGCACGCAGTAAGCGGATCGTGCGTCATGCATGGCTTTGAGCTGTTCATTGCAATCTGATGAATCGCCCAACGGTTCAAACGACACACGTTGGCCACTATCAGTTAATGCATGCCTGACATTATCATTTAGGCAGTTGATCCGTACCGCTGCGCCAGCCACCTCATAACCAAAGTAAGCATAGCGCTGACGTCGGCCGCCGAGGTACGAAATATCAAATCCCTCGCGACGCATCTCCTGCACCGCGTGATTCATCAGAACCTTCATGAAACCTTTGCCACGGCTTTCAGGATGAACCGACACGCCTCCGATCCCCGCGACGCGCAGCGTAATATCGCCGACCCGCCAGTTGATCGGGAACACGCCCACGATCGCCCCCAGCCTGCTGCCGTCGCGCACAGCATAATTACAGCGCATCAGTTCATCGGTCGGCTGATAGATGCTCGGCAGCATCCTGGCAAAATCATGCGGCGAATGTTCGCTGAAGACCAGGTTCAGGAAGTCCATGGCCTCGTCAAAATCGCCGGCCCCAAGACGGATAATGTTGTTACTCATGCCACCATACTATCGCGCTGCGACCTCGGCAGCACGTGACGTTGCCGGGGTGCACTCACGGTCAACCGCCGCGGCCACGCGCTGCAGACTGGCCATCAACTCCGTCAACACCTCTGGCGTGATCGACTGAGCGCCATCGGTCAATGCGTGCTCGGGGTCCTGGTGCATCTCGATCGCCAAGCCATCGCACTCCGCAGCAACCGCGGCCCTCGCCATTGCGGGGACCAGACGTGCATGCCCCGTGCCGTGCGACGGATCGATGACGATCGGCAGGTGCGTACGGAACTGCAGCTCGGGAACGACCGACAGACTCAGCGTGTTTCGGGTGTGGTCTTCGAAGGTGCGGATGCCACGCTCACAGAGGATGACATTGGGATTTCCTTCAGCGAGGATGTACTCGGCGGCCTGAAGCCATTCATCAAGCGTCATCGCCATGCCGCGCTTGTATAGAACAGGTTTGGGCTGCCTGCCACAGGCCTCCAGCAGCTTGTAGTTCTGGGCGTTACGTGTACCGATCTGTAGGCAGTCGGCGTATTCGGAGACCAGATCCACATCATTGGGCGTTAACACTTCGGTGACGATCGGCAAGCCGGTCTCCGCACGGGCGGCTGCGAGCATCTTCAGGCCGTCTTCGCCGTGGCCCTGGAAAGCATAGGGATTGGTCCTGGGTTTGAACGCCCCACCACGAAGTGCATGCGCCCCCGCCGCTTTCACCGCACGAGCTGCGACCATGATCTTCTCTTCATCTTCGACGCTGCATGGCCCGGCGATCACGGGGATGTGTTTGCCGCCGAAAACGCAACCGGCTCCGATGTCCACCTTGGTCTTTTCGCCGACTCGCGTCTCGCGTGCTGCCATCTTGTAAGGAGCGAGCACCTTCATGACCTTATCGACACCCGCCGCCCGTTCGAGCACCGAGCCGTCTTTCTTGCGGTCGTCGCCGATCACCGCCACGACGGTCAGGTCCGTGCCGTGGATCACGTGATCCGTCAATCCCATTTCTTTTACTAGCTGGACCACGTGGTCCACCTCCTGTTCCGTCGCATCCGGCCTCATGACAACAATCATCGCTACGCTCCTTTGAGTTCCTGTCGGGCGAGGGGCGCGTAATACGCCCCCGCCCGTGTAAAGTTCGTGTTATGCCAATACCACGTCATCGGCTTGCCTCGTACCCAATTAAAAAACCCCAACGCTTCCGCGTCGGGGTGGTGATTCGTCAAGTCCAGGCGGTTGACTACATCTTGCCCAACGCGGCGTGCGTCCGGTCAAACCAAAAGTAGCCAAAAAAGAAGTACCGCTCGTTCATAACCCCAAAGTATCGCACAGAATGGGGTATTGTCAACCGGGAATCCTGATTTATCCGATTCTTAACGAGGGGCAATCCGTCTTCTTAATAGCAACTCGCCCCCCACTACCGCGGAGAGGCCGATGACGCACTGCCAACACAAAGCATACCGCATGCGTCGGCTGATCCTGATAGCCGGGCTGCTCTATGTGATCCTGGGATTGGGCTGGATCACCTCGCCTTACTGGGGCGAGCATGTGTTCGGCGATTCTCCATTTGGTCACGAATCGATCTTTGCCGGCCTGATGGGAACGCCCCTGACCCCCGGGGCCCTATGGGAACTGGAAGATTGGCAATACGCCGTGAATGTGGTTCTGTTCATGGGCTTGCTTATGCTGGCACAATGGGCGTTCCTTCGTCCGGGCAAAGGTTTCACCGTTCGACTGACACAAGAAGGCCGACCTCTGAAAACGGCCATTATCACCGCGGCCATTATGGCGATGCTGCTGTCGACCGGAGGGATCGCCCTGCTGATGGAGCTACCCAACCTCTGGCAACCGGTTATGGAAGCACATGATGGCAAAGGCGTCTTCTACATCTGGGCGGGCATGCTCATTATCTGGATTTTCTGGGCGGTCATCTTTTTCATCTACTGGCGACAAGGTGACCGCTACACGCAACTCGGGAAGATGATCCGTGCCCTGATCGTTGGCAGTATTCTGGAGGTATTCATCGCAGTGCCCATCCACGTCTGGGCAGCGAGACAGCGTGAATGCTACTGCTGCCGGGGAACGTACACCACGCTCGTACTTGCAGGCACGGTATTACTATGGGCGTTCGGCCCGGGGATCATCCTGCTCTACTGGCGCGAAAAATACCGTCGCACGAGGCTATTACCCTCATGTGAAAACTGCGGCTACGACCTGCGCGGCACGGTCGCAGCGGGAAGAACCGAATGCCCGGAGTGCGGGATGAAGATAGGTGAGCAGGTGAACAGGTGAACAGGTGAACAGGTGAAAGAATCTACTGATCTCCTGTTCTACTTCTCAACTGCTCTAAACTACGCGCTATCGCGGTCGATTACCACGTATTCTTCGCGTTCCTGTCGGCCCTTGACCGGGTAATCCTTGCGAAGCGGGTGGGCCGGATAGCTTTCCCAGAGCAGGATGCGACGCAGGTCCGGGTGTTCATCGAAGCGGATACCGAACATGTCGAACACCTCGCGCTCGGTCCACTCCGCGCCGGGCCAGATCCCGCACATGCTCGGGATATGCAGACCCGGATCATCCTCGATCCCCTTGGTATCCAGCGTCGGATCAATCATGACCTTTACGAACAGCCGTGTGTTATTCGGGTAGCTGACCAGGTTGTAGACCACGCCGAACCGCCCACTCGGAGCGCCTTCCGTTGCCTCCACGTTGCCCGGATAATCCATGTAGTCGACACAGGTCACATCCGAGAGGAAGTCATACTGGCAACGCTCATCGTGACGCAGAAACGCCATGACATGCAGAAGGTCGGCCTTGTCCACGATCAGTGTCGTCTGGCCACGAAACTCTGTGGCAAACAACTTGCGGTCAGCAAACTTTTCTTTCACGATCGGCAGTGTCGGATGATCTAGTTTTGGCATGGGTGTTGAGTCTGGGGTCTAGGGTCTGGTGCTTCCGGGGTGCCAACGCCGGTTCTGAGCGAAGCGAAGGGCCGGGTGTTTTTCGCGTATCGGGATTCTACTTCCTGCTCTATCAGCTTCTACTTTCCTTCAATCTCATCAATCAATACTTCAATCAGTTCATCCCATCGCTGGACGATGGCCGGCCACTCATACGCCATGGCGTCCGCCAGCGCGACGGTGTCTTTGCTGATGATCAATTCCTTGAGGCCTTGCAGTTGCTGGATCAATTCTTCGGTAAATCCGGACATCGGTTCGCCGTTGACTTTCACATCATCCAGCCCAAGCCCGACGACACCGGCCGAACCAAGCACCGCCTCCTGCGTCTGCATCCACATCTCGATGGTCTGGGCGATGTGTTGCATTGCCTCGGAAGGATTATCCGCCTGTAGTTCCTCCGCCGCCTGCTCGTGTAACGTCCCGACCTGTGGCAACTGCTCACGGATCTGGGTCAGGGTCGAGACAGCCAGTTCTTTCGGGTTGGCAGATGTCAGGCGAACCTCGGAGTCGGTGATATTGTCGTTCTCATGGTCGCCAAGGTCGTCTCCGCCGATGAGCCGGCCGTCGATTTTGACCTCGACCACAACCCGGCCGTCCACAGCCAGACCCTCCGTTGCCGAGGCCAGAATGTCCGCCAAGCTTTCGCCGGTCAGGTCCGCAGGTTGGTCATCCAGGTAAATCGCCATACGTGCATGATATGGCCAACCATCGATTGCTTCCAGAACAGACGCTCCGGATAGCCCGAACACGGACGGGTACAGTATTATCCCGAATAGAAGACGATCACGACTGTTTTTGTCATACCGGCGAGGTATTGATGCAGCCTTATCAACTCACATGGGAACAATGGCTCGAATCTGGCGTCAGCAAGCTACGGATGCGCCGGGACGGGCTATCAGGTCTGCCCGAGCAAAGGGCGTTAGATGGATATGGCTTACGACCCTACCGTGAAGGGGACGAACAGGCGTGGCTGTCCCTGCTAGGTGCGTCGGACTTCGGGGATTGGAACCGAGCCCGGCTCGACCGCATGCTTCAGGATGAAAATGATCCATTGCCTCGTGAAAGTATCTGGTTCGCGACATTGGATGATCAGCCGATCGCAGCAGCCAACGCATACGCTTACAAAGATGCAACAGGAACGTTTTCAAAGCTAGGCTGGGTTTGCGCCGCTCCGGAACATCGCGGCCACGGCCTGGCATACGTGGTCAGCCTTGCGGTTATGCAGTATGCCCGAAATGCTGGACATTGCTACATGTTCCTGAACACTGAAGATTTTCGCCTGGCTGCGATCAAGACCTACCTGCGATTAGGCTTCAAACCCGTTATCCTCGACGAGAGCCAGGAACCGCGTTGGTCGCAGATTAAGCGTGAAATCGGCATGCTTTAAGTAATATGAGCGTTTTGGAGACGGAAATGCCACAAAAAATAGTCGTTCTCGATGGCTACACACTTACCCGCGCCGAGCCCGGCAAACCACGCCCAAAGGATGAGCCTGACTGGAAGCCGGTGGCAGCACTGGGTGAGTTAACGGTCTACGATCGCACGTCCAACGACAAGATTCTGGATAGGTCAGCAGGCGTTCCGATCCTGCTAACGAACAAGACGCCGCTGACTGCCGAAACGATCGCTCAATTGCCCGAGTTGAGATACATCGGTGTGCTGGCGACGGGGGTGAACGTGGTGGACCTTGATGCGGCGAGTAAGGCCGGTGTCGTAGTGACAAACGTGCCCGGCTATAGCGGCGAGGCCGTGGCCCAGCATGTCTTCGCTCTCCTGCTCGAACTGACAAACCGCGTGGCTGAGCACGACCGGGCGGTGCATGGCATTAGCTCAGACGGTTGGGCCCACTGTCCGGACTTCAGCTTCACGCTTGGACCGATCTACGAGCTGGCCGGCAAGACGCTGGGGATCGTTGGGGCCGGTGATATCGGGCAACGTGTTGCGAAGATCGGCCACGCCTTGGGCATGAAGCTGCTGGTCCACAGCCGAACTAAGCGAGAGCTTGATGTGCCCGTTGAATGGGCCGACCTCAACGATCTATTCAAGCAATCCGATGTCATCACGCTCCATGCCCCGTTGACCGAGCAAACCAAACACATGGTCAACACCGATCGACTCAAACAGATGAAACCATCGGCTTACCTGATCAACACCGGCCGGGGCCCATTGCTTGATGAACAAGCGGTAGCTGATGCCTTGAGAAACAACCAGATCGCCGGGGCAGCGGTTGATGTCTTGAGCACCGAGCCCCCCGCAACGGGAAATCCCCTGCTCAGCGCGCCCCACTGCATCATCACCCCCCACAACGCCTGGGCCGCCGTCGAACCGCGACACCGGCTGATGCAGATCGCGGCGGACAATCTAAAAGCATTTATCGAAGATAAGCCGGTGAACCAAGTCAATCCATGAGTGATAAACCTGCATCAAGCACGATCTTCCACAGGCTAAGAAAGCCGCCTTGGCGGACGCTTGTGCCGGCTTGTTTGCTTCTTGTGATTGTGGGCTTGAGCTATCTGCTCTGGTCACCCGGAGCGACCGTAACCGACGGCCGACACGACAAAAACCAAAATGGTATCTGGCTACAACACGGCTGGTTAGGCGATGACGGCTGGTTTGAGAAGTACAACAAAACCGACCGCATCCCCGAGTTCCGCGACAAAACGAATATCCGGATACTGACCAAGCAACTGCGTGACAAGCACATCACAGATGTCTACCCTCATGTCGCACCCACAAACACTGATGGTCATCTGCCACCGATCGATCATGACCAGACGGTATTGTTTCTAAACGAGTTTGAAGGCTTTCGCGTAATGCCTTGGATTGGCGGCGCATGGGGCGTCCAGGCATTCCCCGAAAAAGAAGCGTGGCGTCAAAACTTCTGCATTACTATCCGCGAATTACTGGATAATTACCCTGAATTTGCCGGGATCCACATCAACATCGAACCTTGCCCAGGTGGGAACCGGGACTTTATCACGCTGCTGGAAGAAGTACGCGCACAACTCAAGCCAGATGAAATTCTGTCAATCGCTGCCTATCCCCCACCTACCCGCTGGCACCCTTACCCGGAGGTGCATTGGGATGAAGCCTACTTCAATGAAGTCGCATCGCACGCGGATCAACTCGTCGTGATGATGTATGACACCTCACTGACAAATGCCAAGTTTTATCGATCCCTGATGAGTGCATGGACGCGAGAGGTCCTTGAGTGGTCGGGCAATACGGATGTGCTCCTGGGCCTGCCTGCCTACGACGATGCTGATGTCGAATATCACGACCCCGCTGTAGAAAATCTGCGTAATGGATTATCCGGAATACACGCCGGACTAATGAAGTTCGATACCTTGCCGAATAATTACCGGGGAATCGCGATCTACAGTGAATGGGAGATGCAGCCCGAAGAATGGGATATACTCGACGAACTGTTTCTCGATAGCAGCAAGAACGATGTTCCCTTGAACCCCGAACCTTGAGCCTATATCCCTTGCACCCCAGGCATATCATCCTCTTCGGCGGCAGCTTCGATCCACCTCACGTGGCGCATGTCGCGTTACCGATGGGCGCGCGAGAAGCAGTGGGAGCGGATATCGTCGCCTACATCCCGGCCGCAAAAGCTCCGCATAAACTCGATAAAGCCCAGACCGATCCAGTCCACCGCTTAGCGATGCTCAGGCTGGCGCTCGAAGACGTGGAGCATGCGGAAGTATTCACAGATGAATTAGATCGCGGAGCAACGGGCGACCCGAGTTACACGGTAGACACACTCGCAGCCCTGCGGACTCGATTGGGAGATGAAGTCAAGCTAAACCTTTTGATCGGTGCAGATCAAGTAAGGATCTTCGATCAATGGCGCGAACCGCAGCGCATCATCGAATTGGCGCAACCGATCGTTATGGTCCGCCCTCCCGACACACGGGAATCACTGCTGGCATCGTTACCCGATGAACAAGCGCGAATCGAGTGGGCTTCAAGGCTGGTGGATGTGCCGGCCATGGATATCAGTTCGACCGAGGTGCGGCAGCGCATCGCGCGAGGTGAATCCATCGCGGGATTGGTACATCCCAAGGTCGAACAGTACATCCATGAACACGAACTGTATCGATAAGCCGCAAGCGGCATTTTACGGGAAAATACCCCTGATCTGATACACCTTGCCGATGTATTCAAGCGCCGCGCAATATGTTGCGGTCCGCATGTCGCAACTGTAACGATGTGCAGCAAGTTTCACACGGTTGGCTGCCGCAACCATATGTTCACGTAAGTGACGATCTACCTTTTCCTCGCTCCACGATTCCGCCGCACGGTTCTGTTTCCATTCCATGTAACTGACGGTCACACCACCACAGTTACACAATACCGCCGGGAGCACCTCGATACCACGGTCGGCCAGGACCTGCTGCCCCATCGGGGTCGTCGGTGCATTTGCACCTTCCACAACGGCCTTGCAGTCCACCATCTGCGCGTTTTCAACATCGAGCATCTGCTCCAAGGCTGCGGGGATAAAAAGGTCAACCCGAGTCTTGTAAAATTCTTCTTCGCTGATCGCTTCGGCCTCCGGATACCCCGCAACACCACCTGCAACCAGGACATACTGCGCCAGCGCGAGCGCATCGATGCCTTTGTCATTACGTATCGAACCGGTATGGTCCATGACAGCCTTAAGCTTGGCGTTGTGGTCCTGCATCAGTCGGGCGGTCCAGGAACCGACGTTGCCGTAGCCGATCAGACTGTAGCTAACCTGGTCAAAGCGCATCCCCATCTCGGGCAGCAGTTCTTCAAGCACGAACACCAAGCCCTGGCCGGTCGCCTTTTCACGGCCTTGCGAGCCGCCAAACTCCAGCGGTTTACCCGTGACAACCGCCTGGCCTGTCCAGCGTTGCGTGCCGGGGACGAAGTTGATGAACGTATCCGCCATCCATGCCATGATTTGTGCGTTGGTGCCCACATCCGGCGCGGGGATATCATGGTCGGGCCCGATGTTGTCACCGATCGTACTGGTAAACCGTCGGGTCAGACGCATTAATTCATCCTGCGACAGTTCACGGGGATTGACCTGCACCCCGCCCTTCGCTCCCCCAAACGGCAGATGCACCAGCGCAGACTTCATCGTCATCAGCACCGCCAACGACTTGACGTGATCCAGACTCACACTCTCGTGGTAGCGAATACCACCCTTGTATGGCCCGAGGATGTTGTTGTGTTGAACGCGGTAACCCTTGAACAGATGGAATCTGCCGTCGTCCATCTTTACCGGGAAGTGAACGATTAATTCATTCTTAGGCTGTGCCATGATCAAACGGAGGTGCCTTGGCAGGTCGAGTATCTCTGCCGACTTAAGCACAAGCCCGATCACCTGCTGATACAGGTCTGACGGGTCGTATCGGAAACCCAACTCTGCCTGGACGGATTCACTTGTGTATGCGGTCATTTCGGGTGCTCGATTCATAACACGGAACTCACTTTAGTTGTGCAAATCACTCGCTCACATAAACACGACTGCTATGATGCTTTCATGATTGTCTACTGCTGCCACGACCTGATATTCGCGACCAAGATCCACTCGACCGCCGAATCGCTCGGACTGATCTGCCGACCGGCGCGCGACGCCGAGGCACTTCAAAAGCGCCTGGACCAGGTGGATGATGGTAAAGCCAACGAACCCGTCACCGCCGTCATCGTGGACCTGACGATCGGTAATGCTGCGATTAGTTTGATTGAATTGGCCAGACAACATGAGGCAGCGCCAAGCGTGTTGGCGTTCGCCCCACATGTCGAGGTGCAGCGTATGGAAGACGCTGCTGGCGTGGGAGCCGACCGTGTCATGCCGCGTGGCGCGTTTTCCAGTCAACTTCCCGACCTCCTGTGCGCACTGGCACAAAAGCCGTATAAGCCACACGATGGCTCTACCCCGGCAAGTCGGTGTTCGTCTTAACCGGGCATATCTACGATCCGAATAATGACCGGATCATCTTCTATAACATCCATCGACGCGATACGGTCTACAGCTTCAAGCAAATCGCCGCGTTTTGCATCATGGGTCACGATAACAATCGGAACCGTCTCGCTGCCGTCTTCGGCTTCGTGCTGCAACACCGCCGAAAGGCTGATGCCTTTATCCCCTAAAGCCGAGGTCGCTTTCGCGATCACACCGGGTTTATCCTGACCGTTGATACGCAGATAGAAACGGCTGACCAGGTCATCCGGATTAGCCAGCTTGACGGGCTCCTGGGTGTCGGGCGTAAGTTTCATGCTGTTAAACGCCTGGCCGTACCAGCCTGCCGCGATGTTCATCACATCGGCAACCACTGCGCTGGCGGTCGGCATCTGGCCGGCGCCCTGACCGTAGTAAAGCGTATGCCCCACCGCGTGGCCGTACACCGATAACGCGTTAAACGCACCACCGACCTGCGCCAGCAACTCGCTCTTGTGAATAAAGCAAGGCTCAACACCTACCCTCACCGCGTCCTGCCCCGGTTCACGCTCGGCAATCGCCAGCAGCTTGATGTCGTAACCCAACTCGGCTCCGAAACGCAGATCGTTCAGGTCGAGTGTATCTATCCCACGGTTAGGCACCTGGTCGCATGTCATCTTCACACCAAAACCCAACGACGCGAGGATCGCGATCTTGTGGGCGGTGTCCCCGCCGGTGACGTCCAGCGTCGGATCGGCCTCGGCATAACCAAGCTTCTGGGCATCGGCGAGTGCTGAGTCGTACGTCTTGCCCTTACCGGTCATCTCCGTAAGGATGTAGTTGCACGTCCCGTTCAGAATGCCGTAAAGCGCATTGATCTGGTTGGCCATCAACCCGAACTGCAGCGCCGTCACACAGGGGATCCCCCCGCCGCAGGACGCTTCAAACGCGATACTCACATTGTTCTTTCGCGCCAGCGCGAATAGCTCGGGCCCCTGCTCAGCCAGCAGCGCCTTGTTGGCCGTCACCACGTGCTTGCCGGATTCCAGTGCCCGGCGGACGAATGTGCTTGCTGCGCCGGTCCCACCTGCCAGTTCGATCACGATCGACATGCCAGGTGTATTGAAGAATGCATCAACATCATCGGTGACGATATCCGCATCGACCAGGCCGGAGGCGATGACACGGTCTTTCTCTTTATCGAGTAAACGGCCCAGCACAATCGGTTTACCGATACGTTTGGCGTACAGGTCCGCTTGGCCTTTGATGAGCTTGGCGACGCCCCCACCCACCGTGCCACAGCCGATCAAACCTACGATGATTGCCGAATCTGCCACGGCAAGTCTCCCTTAAAAATGAGTCCTAGAGCTTCAGGACAGGGCAAGATACCAGCGAGTTAACACTTCAGCCAGCCCGGCTGTGCGGGCCGGTTCGCCTCGGCTACAATACGACTATGAGCAAAGCCAAGAACGCTCCGCAAGAAGATCAGATGATCATGCCGATGTGTGCGATCTTCCGCCGTTTCCTCAAACGGCAAGGTCTCAAATTCACCACCGAACGTGCCCTGATCCTGGACGCCGTGCTCTCCAAATCCGGCGTATTCGAGGCCGACGAACTGCTCCAGGAGATGCGCGAAGCCGATCACCGCGTCAGCAAAGCCACCATCTACCGCACGCTCAAGCACCTGCTTGAAGCCAATATCATCGCCGAGGTCCTGATCGACTCACGCCAGGCCCACTACCGGCTTTCCTTCGGCAAAGAACCGATGGGCCACCTTGTCTGCGTCGAGACCAACCAGATCATCGAATTCTCTGCTAACGAATTAACCAAGCTGCGCGACCAGCTCTGCAAACAGCACGGCTTTGAGCCCGTCAGCCACCGCTTCGTCATCTACGGCATCAGCCCCGAAGCCCAGCAAGCGGAACAGGCGGAAGAGGATTTATAATATAGGATTTGATAAATGGGCATCACTTCAAGTCACCGCTCAACACAGACATCCTAAATCACAAATCCAAAATCATAAATCCTCTCACTCCCCCTCATCCAGGTCACTCTCTTCAACCGCGCGGCTTATCAAATATTTACCGTCAAACCATCGGCCAAGATCAACCTTCTTGCAGCGGTCGCTACAAAACGGGAACGTCGGGCTATCTTCTTTGACCGGGTCTTTACAGATCGGGCATTTAAGCTTTTTCTTATCCGCTTCAGCCATCTTGATCCTTGTTACTCCGTACACGCCTGTATCGCGGCTGTTAAATCTTGATGCATTGCTTGCATGCGCGTATCCCACTTGCCGAACGGCCTGAACGTTAAGGTTCTACCGTCACCGTCGTGTGTGATACGAACCTCGAGATAATCGTTGCCCAAGGCATCTGGAATCCTGTCCGCCCATTCGACAACCAGTATCGCCCCACTTCTAAGTTCCTCGCCATCCCCTTCCCAACCGATCGAAGCAAGATCATCGCTGCCGGATAAACGATACGCATCGACATGGGCCAGCACGGGTGCGTCCGTATCAGTCGTATCGTACTCCTGTAGGAAGACGAACGTCGGACTGGAAACGCGCGCGGGGTCGATGTTCAGCCCAATAGCCATGCCACGGACAAACTGCGTTTTACCGGCTCCCAATTCCCCGATCAGCGCAACAAGATCGCCCGGCTGTGCCTGCTCGGCAACCGCTTTCCCGATCGCCATCGTCTGCTCAACGCTGTGCGATTCGATCTCGATAATGGTTTGTCCGTCCGTCAATCCCTGTGCTCCCAGCCCAAATCCTGAATATCGACCTGCTCACCGTTTGCCAAAACAGCTTCGATAGCCGGTCCTGATTCCTTCTTGACGATCTTCCCCACCTCGCTGATTGGCACGCCATCGATCCGGCTGGGTATGTTCAGCGTTGATGCGGTAAAACACAACTCATAGTCCTCACCATCACCAAGCGCATGATGCCAGGCGGGCTTGCCTGACTTCTTCGCGGCGGTAAGTGCCGCCTGGCTGATCGGCAAACGATCAACTTCGATACGCGCGCCAACATTCGACCGCTCGCAAATACGCGTCAGGTCCTGTGCTAGTCCGTCACTCAGATCGAGCATTGCGGTGGGCCGAGTCACAGGATCACCCGCCAGTTTCCGGGCAAGATCGATACGTGGTTCAAAGTCCAGATGATGCACGTATCCATCCCGCTCCGACAGCTTTTCGATGCTGCCGCCCAACGTGCCGGTGACATATACGGTATCGCCAACCTTGGCCCCGTTGCGTAAAACCGGCTCGATACCGGCCGGCTCGGCAAAAACGGTCACAGTCAGGATCATGCGCTGATCCCATGTAGCAATATCCCCGCCGATCAACGGGCATCCATACGCTTCGGCCGTGCGTCGCATCGCATCAAACAGCGCCTTGGCTCGCCCCTCCCCATAGCCTTTGGGCAAGCACGCCGCCGCCACCGCTCCGACAGGTTTGGCCGCCATCGCCGCAACATCAGACAGGTTCCGTGTGATCGACTTGCGGCCGATCTTCTCCCGAGGCGTGTCGGTCAGATCAAAATGCACACCGTCCGCAACCTGATCGACAGTCACCAGCAACATCGTCCCACCGACCTCGATCGCGCCCATATCATCACCCGGCGGGATCGATACCGAGCCCGGCAGATCGGGATTGGCTTTATACACATGGGCTAGTAGTTCCAGCTCTCGCATACGCACTATTGTAGGCGATCAGGCGGGTGCGCCCTCTTCCGGTGTGCTGGGCGACCAGCGGAAACGGTACTCAGGCCCTTTGCGAAGACGTGTGATCCAGATGATCTCCTGTGTGTGTCCGCACAGATGTGAAACCGAATGATGGATCGCTGACTGCACCAATACGCTGAAGCCTTGCACGGTCCGCGGTTGAAGCAGCGTCTGCTCGTTCTGCGCCGCGATCACCTTGTCCGCCTGCTCGATCGTCTGACGGAGCCAGTCCAGCAATTGCTCTTTGGGCACCGGTTCGCGTGTCGAGAATTCCAACGGCCGGTTTCGAGTATCAGGATTCTCTGTCACGCCGTTGATAATCCACTGCCCCAGGTTCCCGCACAGGTGCAGGATGATATTGCCCAGCGCGTTGTGCTCTTCGTAGGGCCGCCACCAGACATCTTCATCGCTTAATTGTGAGAAACAGTGCTCGATCTTCTCCAGGCACTCGCGCATATCAATGCGCTGCTGTTCCAGGAACTGAGCAGTAATAGTCGATTCGTTTACATCCCAGGCTCTAATCATTTGGCTAACTTTGCAATGATGCGCCAGACATCGTGGGCCGTCAGGCTCAGCCCGGCGCGGGCGTTGAAGTTGGTAACGATACTGTCAAACGCTCGTGTGTACAGAAGCTGATCCCGCTTGGATAACTCACCCACCTGATCGCAAACAAGTTCCGCAATCAATGCTTCGTCTTCCGGCGTCAGGCGTGGACGCGAGCCCTGTGCCTTACCGAGCCGTGGCAGCTTGCCTGCTTTCCGCAGGTTGTGCAGCCGATGGAACAGCGACTGTCGTGTCACAGGTGGTTCGCCGCCGCCTGTGATTGCTTCGTAGATCGCTTCAAACTCGGGAGTGTACGGCAAGTCATCCAGCGTCCTGCCCTGACGGGTATAGACGCTGATCAACAGTTCGTCGCCCGAAGTCTCGAACAGGGTATCCTCAGCCATTGCCATGAGGCTACCACGACCAGACATGGCCGCAAGTCACCTCATGCACAAATAACAACGCTCCCGGACCGATTGGATCCGGGAGCGTCGCTGCTATTATTTTAGTCTATCCAATATTGGGCTAACAGGTCCGTCAAGCAACCTTCTCGGCCTTGACTTTCTGTTTCGGCACCGGCGCCTCAGCCACATCCCACAGGATCAGGCCCGGGACCACCAGTCCGTCGAACAATGTGCCACCCGGCAGGATTCGCACCGCGAAGCCGTGGCGACCGCTGGTGGTGGTCAGAACGCTACCGGTGTACTGATGCCGACCGTCACCCAGGTCCTGGACGTGGGTCATGTCGCTGTACTTGGCGTTGACCAATCGGGATTCGTTATCCAACCGGCCGCTATAGAGCTGCACACGCACCTCGTCAGGCTGAAGCCCACCAAGGTTGACCACGGTGCTGACGCTAAGCGACTGGCGAACACCCAGCGGCTCGGTGGTATCCGCCTCGACCGTTTCGATCTTCAGTGCGCCCCAGTTCGCACGCAGGTGTTCCATCGATTTGGCCTGCTCGATCGCACCGGCGATGTTGTTTGCCGCAAGTTTACGGCTCTTATCCAGGGCCGGCAGATAGAGCTTCTCGGTGTATTCCTGCACCATGCGGTTGGTGTTGAACTGCGGAGCAAGCTTGGAGATACACGCCTTCATCATCGCGACCCACTTCACGGGCAGGTCGTTCTTATCCCGGCTGTAGAAGGTCGGGATGATGTTGTTCTCAAGCAGGTCGTACAAGGCCTGGCTTTCCAGGTCGTCCGCCGTCGCGGGGTTGGCGTATTCCTCGCCCCGGCCGATCGCCCAGCCAAGGTCGGATTCGTACGCCTCGTCCCACCAGCCGTCCATGATCGAGCAGTTCAATACGCCATTGAGCGCTGCTTTCATGCCGCTGGTGCCCGACGCTTCCATGCCACGGCGTGGCGTGTTCAGCCAGACGTCGCAGCCTTGCACCAGGTTGCGCGCGACATTGATATCGTAATTCTCAAGGAACACGATCTTATGTCCCGCATCCGACTGCGAAGCGATCTGGACGATCTGACGGATCAGGTCCTTACCGCCGCCGTCGGCCGGGTGGGCCTTACCCGCAACAAGAATCTGCACCGGACGTTTGGTATCGGTCAGGATCCTTTCAATACGCTTCCAATCACGGAGCAGCAGCGTGCCGCGCTTATACGTGGCAAACCGGCGGGCGAACCCGATCGTCAACGCGGTTGGGTCCAGCGCCTCGCAACTCGCCTTGATCTGGTCCGGGCTTGCACCACGGGCATGAAGCTGCTGTTCCAGCTTCTCGCGCGTCCAATTGATCAGGTGGCGGCGACGCTGTTCGTGCACACGCCACAGCTCCTCATCCGGCACGTTCTCAACCGCCTGCCAGACCGCGTGGTCGGCCGGGTTGTTCTGCCAGCGCGAACCGAGGTAACGGTCGAACAGGAAGATCAGATCACCGGAGAGCCAGCTACGTGCGTGAACGCCGTTGGTCACGTGCATGATCGGTACTTCATCCTGCGGTACGTTCTGCCAGATGTTGTTCCACATGCCCCGGCTGACTTCGCCGTGCAACCGACTCACGCCGTTCGCCCAGCGGCTGGTACGGATCGCCAGCACCGCCATCGAGAAGAACTCGTTCTTGTCAAAGACATTCTCACGGCCGAGCGCGAGCAGACCTTCCATATCCAGCCCCAGCGAGCTGTGATAGCTCTTGAAGTAGCGCTGAATCATGTCGGGTGGGAACCGGTCGATACCGGCCGGCACCGGGGTGTGCGTCGTAAAGACGTGGCTGGCTGCGGCAAGCTGGCGGGCCTCGTCGAAGCTGACGCCACGCTGCTCGATGATCCTCGTAATCCGCTCTAACGCCATGAACGCGGAGTGACCTTCGTTCATGTGGCAGACGTCCGGCGTGATGTTGATCGCTTCCAGCGCACGCACGCCGCCGATACCCAGAACGATTTCCTGCTTGATACGCATCTCCATGTCACCGCCGTACAGCTGGCTGGTGATGTGGCGGTCCGCTTCCTGGTTTTCAGGCAGGTTTGTGTCTAATAGGTACAGCGGGATCTTCCCGACGACCGCTTTCCACAGGCCGATGGAAACATCGCGGCCCGGCAGTCGCACGGACACCTTCACCTGCTCGCCCGACTTGTCCTTCACCGGGTCCACCGGCAACGTGGAGAAGTCCAGATCGGGTGTGTATTCCTGCTGCCAACCGTCGCTGTTGAGGTATTGCTGGAAGTAGCCGTTGCGATAGAGCAGGCCGACCGCGATCAGCGGCAGCCCCAACTCGCTTGCGGACTTCAGGTGATCGCCCGCCAGGCACCCCAAGCCACCGGAATAGATCTGCAACGATTCGGTCATACCGAACTCTGCACAGAAGTACGCAACCGTGTAGCCCTTGGACTCCTTCTTGACCGATTCCAGCCAGGGAGTGCGTCCTTCATGTCGTTCGAGGTTCTCAACCGCGATCGATAGCGATGTCAGAAAACCTTCATCAGCCGCTGCTTCATCGAGCGTGGCCTGTGAGACCATGCCCAACATCTTCACCGGGTTGTGATGGCTTTCCTTCCAGAGATCGCGATCAAGTCGAACAAACAGTTCAACCGCCTCGGGATGCCATGTCCACCACAGGTTGTTAGCGATGCGCATCAGCGGGCGCAACGGCTCAGGTAGTGACGGGACAACTTCAAAACTACGAATCCGTGCCTGGCTTGGGTGGAGCATGTTCAATCCTTGTGGTTATCGGTCCGCCCTCTTATCGCGGGTTCAGCCCACGCACCTTCCTGAGGGTTTCATATATATCGGCAACACACACAAGCCATACAGACCCGATAAGCAGTAATTACTCGTGCAATCCCAAGATTACATTCGCGCCCACTGACCGGGTACCCCGTCCGCATGCTGTCCGATACGTTATCGGTAGCAGTTTACGGCGTGATTGTATACATCTTGTTAGGATTTAACCTGCGGAATCTTGAGACTTTTTGGATTTTTCATCATCCACTGCCGCCCAGGCGAGCGTCTCAATTGCAGAAAGTGAACGTTCCACCTGTACGCGTAAAGCGTTGTAGGGAAACAAGGTCAGGATCGCGACCACCAACCCCGCCGCCGTCGTGAACAGTGCTTCAGCAATCCCAAGGCTGACCGATCGCGGGTCAGACACCGCCCCCGGATCAGACAACAACTGGAAGCTGCTGATGATCCCAAGCACCGTCCCGAGGATACCCAGCATCGGTGCGACCGTGATGATCGTCGAGAGCGTCGGCATGAAACGCTCCAGCTTGGGCCGGTAGAACTCCACCACCTCGATCGCCGAGGCTTGCGTAGGCTTCTCGAATAAAATCCGTTGAACCACCTTGCCGTAGATGCCCCCGTCCGTCTTGGCAATCGCCTGGGCCTCGTTGTGATTGCCCTCGCGCAGGCACCGGGCCATGTAACGCACTCTTGCCATCCGCCCCGGGTGGTTCGAGAACATGAAAAACCAGCACCGCTCGAAAACCAGCGTGACTGACAACAGACTCAGCGCCAGCAACGGCCACATCACTACGCCGCCGCGCACCATCAAGTCCCTGGCTATCTCAAATATGGCCTGCATCGATTCACAAGCATAACACAGCTAAGGGCCAATCGCCCACAATCACACTGACCTGTCATCTTGCCGATATAATCATTAACTTGACCGCAACGCCGCACGACCACCAATCACCATGAGTGAAGACCCGCCAGTCTGTAACCAGAAAACGCCACTGGAAGGCATGCTCGAACGCGATGCGCTATACCTCTGCGTGGGTTCGGCCTGCCACCACAAGGGCGCTCACGCCGTCCTGCAACGCCTGCGGCAGCTCATGGCAAAATACTGCGTCGACGACAAGGTCAAACTCAAGGGATCGTTCTGCCTGGGCCCCTGTACCGACGGCATCGTCATGTACTATGACGGCTACCTCGCCACCGGCGTCACCACCGAAACCATCGACGAAATATTCGAGCGAGAACTACTCGTGCTGATCGAAGCCAAAGGGACAGAATGAGCGGCATCGAAACCAACAAATCGATCTGGGAAAAACTCTGGGATTACGATCCCAACGGCGTCCTGGCCGTGGATGCCGACCGACGGGTCCTGCTGGTTAATCGCGCGTTCTGTGAGTTATTCAGCGTAACACGCGGTGAAGTCTTGGGAAAACATATCACCGAGGTCCTCGATGACGCCTCGATGTTCGAGCAGACGTTCGATCGCCTCAAGCGAGGCGTGGATACCACCTGGTCCAAGGAACTGCGCGCAGGTAACCCCCCGCGTGTGTTTGAACTTCGGCTATTCAAGATGGATTCGCCCACAGTTGTCGCCTGCATCTTCATCGACATGACGGAAAGACGCCGCAGCGCTGAAGAATTGCGTAACGTCCGGGACGAGGCCGTTTCGCAGGTCGGGGCCGTGGTCGACAAGCACATGAAGGTCGCCCAGGAAATCGCGAGCCTGCTCGGTGAAACCACCGCTGAAACCAAGGTGAGTCTGATCAAGTTGATGGAAACCCTCCGACGCGAGATTGACTGACGTGCCCTTCTTCCTCGACATCCACAGCAAGCAACTGACCAAGACTGGCGAAGAGCTCTGCGGGGATGGCGTGCGCGTAAGGCGAACGAACGAAAGAACCGTCCTCGTCCTCTCCGACGGGCTGGGTAGCGGCGTCAAAGCCAACATCCTCTCCACCATGACCGCGGAAATCCTCGTCACCATGCTCAGTGAAAACATCTCGCTGGAGGATGTCCTGGATACCGTCATCAGCACGCTGCCGGTCTGCCAGGAAAGGCTGCTGGCCTACGCGACGTTTTCCGTCATCGTCGTCGACAACAGCACGCTCAACTACATGATCGCCAACTTCGACAACCCCGCCCCGATCCACCTCAAGCAGGGAAGGCTTAACCAGCCCGGCTACCGCAGGCAGGAGATCAGCGGCAAAACCATCGAAGTCTACGAGGGCAAGCTCGTACTCGGTGACTTCATCGCACTATTAAGCGACGGCGTCCCACATGCAGGTCTCGGCGCTTCGATGGACTTCGGCTGGGGCTGGGATAACGTCGCCAAGAGCACGGAAAAACAGGCCATGCTCGCCGGACCGGTCGCACGCGGGATCGTCGAAGGGCTCATGCACGAAGTCGCGAATCATTACCGCGCTAACGTCGGAGACGACGCCAGCTTCGCAGGGATGCTCGTTCGGCATAAGAGCGCCATGATCCTCTTCACCGGCCCACCTTTAAATGAAGACGACGATGCAAAGATCGCCGAGCGCGTCCTGAACTTCGATGGCAAAAAAGTCGTCTGCGGCGGCACCACCGGCAACATCGTCGGTCGATACCTCGGCCAACTCGCCGAAGTCGATATCGAAAGCATGACCCCGGACATCCCCCCCATCGCAACACTGCCCGGCATCGACCTGGTCACCGAAGGCATCCTCACGATGAATAAAGCGCTCGAAATGATCGAGCAGTGCAACGCGGTCATCTCCCGTCTGCCCAACGAACACAACGGCGCTGCCATGCTCGCCCGGGCCATCCTCGAAACCGACCACATCCACATGATCGTCGGCCAGCAGATCAACGAGTACTACCAGAACCCCCTGCTGCCCCGCGAGGTCTCGCTCCGCAAAGGCCTGATCGACCGCTACGTCGAGCTTCTGGAACGCCTGCACAAACGCGTCCAGGTCGAATACTGCTGACGCAAGCCCCTCATTTAAAGCCATCCTCCCCCACTTGATGCCGTGATTCGTTCATGTAGAGCGTTCTCAATCCAAACATAGCCAGTGCCGCACTTCACGCTCATCCCCCATCGTGCGCACCAAGCCGTCGTCGCACCCTTTAAGGGACGACGCCTTTTTTTGATCGTGTCACGTATGGCCGCCCCTGTGTCCGCCCGGAGTCCGCCTTATGCATCAACGGACATTAAACGCGGGCCCGGACGACCTACCCCGGAAAGCGGACATCGCGCAATCCATTCTTTGACAAGTAGATAACAACAATTCAGCCCCAAATCAGAGGGAGGAGGCGGACACGGCCACACCACGACAGAATGTGCTGTTCGATTGCTGTAACAAAGCCGCGTCACCCTCGACGCGGTCCGCCGTGATGGCACGGCGGCTCGGATTGCCCGTGCAGCCCCTCCAGACGTGTGTTTCTGGGATGAAAAACCTGAAAACTCATGAAATCGTCCAAAACCTCATTGAACAGGGAGATAGACATTGTAGAATATTGGTACATAATTGGAACTTGTTCCAATTAATTGCATCACCAGGAGAGGAGCTTTGCCCAGCGTTCGAGAAATCGCGAAAACCGCCAACGTGTCGGTCGGCACGGTATCACGTGTATTGAACAACCAGCCGCACGTCAGCCCCAAGGCACGAGCGAAGGTGCTGCAGGCAGCCAACAGCATGCGGGCCTCCTCCGCGATCGGTTCGCGTAAGGCCACGACTTCCATCGCTCTGGTCTACCGCGGCCAATCCTCACTGAACTCGTCCTTCGACTCTGCCGTCCTGCACGGTATCGCTGAAGAACTGAACCAGACCGATCACGACCTGATGGTTATTAACGCCGCTCGGGGGCGCGGCCCGGGTGAGTCGTTGGGCCAGATGATGCTGCGCCGGGGCGTGGCCGGAGCGTTACTCCGCACGACCACCGCGACACACACCATGTGCGATGAGCTGGCCGAAGAAGGCTTCCCCACCGTCGCCATTGCCGACCGCATCGACAACGACCGTGTCGGTTGTGTGTATAGCGATGCGGACAGCGCGATCGAGCGTGCACTGGAGCACCTTGTCGACCTGGGCCACCGCAAGATCGCGATCGCATTGAACGTCGTGGATGACTTCGACCACGCCCAACGACTCAACGCTTACCAGCGTTTTCTCTCGCGTTCCGAGCTACCTACCGATGAACGCTGGATCGTGCGCAACCCCGCCCAACCCTCCGGCGGCGGCGCGATCCTCCGTCAACTTATGGCCCTGTCCGACCGCCCCACCGCCATCTTTATGTCAGACCCGGCCCTCGGCCTCGGGCTCTGTAACGAAGCGCTACGCATGGGCGTGCGTATCCCTCGAGACCTGTCCGTCATCGGCTTCGACGACACGCACGATCGCTTCGGCTCATTCCCGCAGCTTTCCTCGGTCTGCCAGGATGCGGAACTGCTGGGTCGCAAGGCGCTGCAGCACCTGCTTGAACTGATCAACCAGCAAGACAAAGCCCGGCAGATCAAACTCGATTGCTGGTTCGAACCCTTGGAATCCACCACAAAATATTCAGGAGACGCATAAAACCAACGTACACCCTTCAGCATCAAGAGAACGCACACAATTCTTTTTACGCACAATTCTTACCAGGAGGAGAAAATGAAGACCCCAATCAAACTTTTGGCAATGACCCTGGCAATCGGCCTGGGCTCGACCTGCGCAACAGCCGACGTGATCGTCTGGAACGGCACCGACGGCGAGTACACCGTCGCATCAAACTGGGGCGGCGGAGCCCTGCCCGATACCGCCAATGGTGATACCGCACAGATCACCGCAGGCGACGTCACCTACACCCCCGGCGGTGACCTTGCCCTGCACAACGGCGGCACGCTCCAGATCACCGGCGGTAGCTGGACGCAGGTCGATGGCGTCGCATGGATACAGATGACCGGCGGCGTGATCGATGTCGCGGGTGGCACCTTCAACCAGGGGACCGCCGGCAACATTATCCGTGATGCTACGTCCGTCATTCAAGTCTCGGCCGGCACGCTCAGCCTCAACGACAACGTGATCTTTGACCCGGCCAACACCGGCGCACTGAACGTCCTCGGCGGCACGCTGAACGTCGGCAACGAATTCAAGCCCATCGAAGACTTCACCATGTCCGCCGGCACGATGGTTGTCAGCAACCTGATCTCCTTCGCCGACGGCCCGGGCAGTGTCCTGCTCACCGGTGGCACGATCGTCCTCGACGGCTCCGGCGTCTTCTCCGGGTTCTACGGCGGCGACGCCTTGGATAAGTCGCTCAACTTCCTGCCCGGCTCAACCGGCACGCTGCGCTTCGAAAACTACTCGATCGCAGAACTCGATGCTGACCTGTTCCTGAGTAACAACACGATCCAGTACAACGGCGCAAACGATGCCGCGGCTTTCAGTGTGGTCGAAGAAAACGGTGGCGTGACCATCACACTCGTCCCCGAACCGGCAACCCTCGTGCTGCTGGGCCTGGGCGCATTAGCCATCACAAGCGGTCGCCGTCACTGAGCACTGCGGACGACGCAACATGAGACTCCTATTTTCCATCCACCCGTACCCGCGTCGGCCCAACAGCCGGCGCGGTTTTTCAACCCCTATGAAGTGTTAGATCTCAACGGTTCTGCCCGCGCATGTCGGTCTTCTGATAAACCCGCACGTAATCGATGACGAACCGCCGGGGGAATTCGGTGCCGCTGGGGTCGCCTCCGTTGTTGCCACCGATCGCGAAGTTCAACAGCATGTATTGCGGCTCGTGGAACGGGTTGGCGTGGTCCTCCGTTTCGTTGATCGTCTTGTTTAGCTCGATCGTGTTCAGCAAACGATCGTCCATGTACAGCTTGATCGCCTGCTCGTCCCAGTCCATCCGCCAGATGTGGTATTCAGACGCCCACTCGGCAGGCGTCTTGTCCGTCAGTTCTTCGACCGGTGTCGCGGATGAATCCCAACGCCCACGCCACTTTCCCGGTGCTGCCCACGCGGCGTTGGCGAGGATATTGCCTCGGTAATACTCCATGATGTCGATCTCGCCGCAGCCGGGCCAACCGCGCGCCGATCCCAGCATCCAGATCGCGGGCCAGAGCCCATCACCGATGTCGATCTTGGCTCGTATCTCGAATCGGCCGTACAACCACTGCTGCAGGCCCATCGTCCTTACGCACGCCGAGGTGTATTCGATCCTCGGCCGATTCAAGCGCCAGTCGTCGCTGCCCGCTTCGTAATTCGGATTCGGCAAATCAACACGCTTCGCTTCGATCACGAGTTTCCCATCCACACATTGCGCGTTCTCCGGTTGATACCACTGCAACTCTTCGTTGCGGACAAAACCCTCCTCATAAATCCAGTTCTCGGGATTCGGTGGGCCATCCACATCAAACTCATCCTGCCAGATCAGTTCATAGCCCGGATAGGACTGCTCTGGTGATGACTCCGCCATTGCAAAACTCACCGACACAAACCCGATCACCAGAACCGCAGCAAAAATATTGATCATGGAGGACCTCCACATTCTCAAGTAACAAGTTACACGCCTCACCATCATAGGCTCGTCATGTATTTAACATGGTTTTGTTGATTCATGCGTGATTGCTGGTCGATGCCCGGTATCATAAATGACATGACCACTCAAACCATCGGCGAACAAGACACGCTCCACGCCACCATGCCCAAACGCGAGTTGCGCGGCCTCGACTGGAACGCATCGCTATTGACACTCGGCGGCGTGAAGTGGGACACGCAGATTCCCGAAACCGAGGCAGTCGAACTGGTCCACCGTGCAATCGAACTCGGCGTGAATACGTTCGACACCGCTGCAGGCTACGGCGGCGGGCAAAGCGAACGACGATTGGGCCTGGCGCTAAAAGGACATCGCGACAACGTCTTCATCTGCACCAAGTCATATAAACGTGATTACGACGGTGCTCGCAAAGACATCGAGCAGTCGCTGAAGTCCCTCCAGACCGACCGCATCGACCTGTTCTACATCCACGGCATCGAAGACGACCAGGACACCGCTAACGCCCTGAAGCCCGACGGCGTGCTCAAAGCAATCGAGGAATTCCGCGACGCCGGGCACATCAAACACGTCGGCGTCTCAGGCCACTGCTTCAAGCACAACCACATCAAGGCCATGGACGCCTACCCCTTCGAGGCGATCCTCATCCCTGTCGGCATCTTCAACGAGGCTTATGGCTACAGCTACCACAAGCAGATCATCCCCGCCGCACGTAAGAAAAACCTGGCCGTCCTGGGGATGAAGGTCATGGGCGCCGGCCGCGCCAAACACACCGCCGACATCACGCCCTACCTGCGGTTCTCCATCAATCAGGACATCGACTCGGCCGTGATCGGCTGCGATTCACTTACCCAACTCGAACAGCTCGTCCGCATCATCAAAGCCCAGCCCCCCGCCCTGCCTAATGCAGAGGTCGAAGCCCTGTTCAATGAAGCCAAAAGCGTCACCCAGGAATGGGACCCCGGTGAGTTCGACTGGGTGAAGCATTATGTGTGACCAACACTGACCGCACATCCACATAGGATCATAAATCAATAATTTTAAGGATGATACAAGCCAATAACTGCAAGATTATTTACTAAGACAATACTAGCTCAGCGCTCAGCCCTCCCCCCTCAGCACTTGCTCGGCCCCAACTCATTGCCGCCAGCCCACTTCCCCCATCCGTTCAGCCTTCCCAGCGTTTGACGCTCCCGCGGATCAGCGATAGATTGATGTGATTACCTGACTTGCAATCACACTGGAGTTTATCCATGTCGGGAACGCAACGTATGTTGTTGGGTCTTTGGCTGTCCGTTCTAGCCTGTATGCCCAGTACGTTATTGGCCCAGTCGCAGACACCTGAAGCGCTCTGGGAGGACTTTAACCATTATGTCCTGATCGCCAAACCGGACCTCGCGTTAGCGACCGGCCAGGCACTGCTGGATCAGGCGGACAACGCGACACTGCTCGCCACCGTCGAATCCAGCGAACGGGAAGACTGGGTCAACACACTCGCTCGCGCATCGAAGATGGGTGAAGCCAACAGCGAGTATGCGAACCTCGTCACCGTCGCCAAGACGCTTGACGATCGCATCCAGGCTGCACGCATCGAGCTGAGCCGCGACGCCGAGCGCATCCAGCAGGACATCGAACTGCTCTCGCAGGGCCAGCGTGCTTACCGCAACGCGACGCAGCGTCTTGCCTCCGCAGGCCAGTACGCGGCGCCGCAGATGCTCGCTGTGCTTCTGGATAAAGACCAGTCGCGTCTGCATCCCTACATCCTTTCGTCCATGGTAACGATCGGCCAGCCTCTGGTGGCGCCGCTGTCCGCAGCACTGCCCGATCTGGACCCCATCACCATGAGCCACATCGCGCAGGTCCTCGCCGAGATCGGCTACCCACAGGCACTACCCGCGATGAAGCAGGTGCTTGAATCACCAACCGTTGACCCCGAAGCACGCCAGGTGGTTCAGGTCGCTTACAACGCGTTGATGGATTCCACCCGTCAGCCAACCGACCTCAGCGCCGCCGAATGGCTGCTGCAACTCGGTGAATCTCAGTACACCACCGCGACCTCCGCCAACAAAGACATTCCCGGTTACGACGCCTCGATCGAATCCGGTCTGGTTTGGACCTACGGCCCGAAGATTGGCCTGATCCCGATCATCGTCCCGGGCGAGATCTACGGTGACGTACTGGCGATGCGTTCATCCAAGAAAGCCTTGGAACTGAACAACTCGCTCGATCCGGCCCTGAGCCTCTACCTCATGGCCAACCTGCGTCGTGAAAACCGCCTGCCCGAAGGCAAGGTCGATCCGAGCTACTCCAGCGACCTTCAGCCCGCCGGCTTCTACGCCATGCTTGCAGGCCCCGAGCGTCTGCACGATGTGCTGGCCCGTGCGATCGCCGACACCGACGCCGAACTGGCGCTCGACGCGATCGAAGCCCTGGCCAACACGGCAGGCACCGATGCCTTGATCAACCGTGGCGCAGCCAAACAGCCGCTGCTCGCCGCCCTGTCGTATCCCGACCGCCGCGTGCGTTTCCGTGCGGCCGAAGCACTGGCGAAGGTCCGCCCGTCCGAGACCTTCCCGGGCGCCCACCGCGTTACCGCCGTGCTCTCCGAAGCCGTGCGTCAAAGCGATGCCCGTTATGCCCTCGTCCTCGCGGACGATCAGGACACGGTCAACAACCTGCTGGCCATCCTCGGTGACCTTGGCTTTGAAGCCTTCGGCGGCCTGAGCATGGCAGACGTCTCCGCCGACCTGAACCTCGTCCCCGGCGTCGACCTGATCGTCACCGCCGTCAAGCCGGACATGGTTATCCAGATCCGCAATGACACCGTCAGCGATTACAAGACCGGCTCCGTACCGATCCTTGCCCTGCAGACCCAGGAAGAACAGTACCGGCTCGGGACCGCCTTGGGCCCGGATGACACCCGCGTCAGCTCCGCACTGATGAGCGACAACGCGGACGAACTGAAGTCCGCTGTGCAAGCCGCTACCAACGCCTATATGGGTAGCGCTCTTAGTGCTGAAGAAAGCACGCAGTTTGCCCTGACCGCCCTGCGACTTCTGCGCGAGGTCGCGGTCGACAGTGATGTCTTCAACGTCATGGAAGCCGAGCCCGCCCTGATCCAGGCCTTGAAGGACGAGCGAGACGAAGTGAAGGTCGCCGCCGCCGGCGTGCTGGCTCTGATCGACGATGCCGATGCCCAGGCCGCCTTGGCCGACTCGGCTCTCAGCACCGATGGCGAGCTTCAGCTTGCCATGCTCGATCACCTCGCCGAAACCGCCACCTACTTCGGCAACATGCTCGAAGTCGGCACGACCGACCGCATCCTCGATCTGGTAGAGAACAGCGATGGCGAACTGGCGATCGCAGCGGCCCGTGCCCACGGCGCCCTGTCGCTGCCGACCTCCAACGCGGTGCAGTTGCTGACCAAGTAACGCATCAATCGCAATCTGAAATAAAGCAAAGCCCACGGTTTAATAGCCGTGGGCTTTGTTGTTGGTGTGGCTGTAAGCCGAGTTATGTTCCCACTAAGTGGGTGCGGCCATTTCTCTAGGCCCGCCGTTGCCGACGGGCTCAAGCAACCTACCCGTGTCGCAACCCGAAGGTTAGGGCCGGACAAGCCCATTACGACACTGCTTGGTCTTGCACGCGGTGGGGTTTACCGTGCCCGGCCTGTCACCAGACCGGCGGTGCGCTCTTACCGCACCGTTTCACCCTTACTGGGGAAGGCTTGAGGGGTGAGTCTTGAGACTTGAGGGACCGCAAAGAACCGGAAACGCAGGCTAGCCGGTTCTTTTCTTCCTCAAGCCTCATCACTCAAGCCTCAAGCCTCCCCCAGCGGTTTACTTTCTGTTGCACTGGCCCGCACTCAAGGCTCGCGCCTTAAGCGGGTGGGTGTTACCCACCACCGTGTCCTGCCGTGCTCGGACTTTCCTCGTCGGGCCTGTAGCCCGCCGCGGCCGCGCACGCACACCAACATCACGATTATACGCCCATCCACGCAAACACGATCGCCCTATCTTGGTATCTTCTACGCATGGCAAGCAAACGCCTGGCACCGGAAGTCACCACCTGGACCGACGCACTTCATGCGCCGCTGGTCGCAGATGTGATGAACCTCATGGGCTCGGCCGTCAAACCCATCGGCGTCGGCGGGCCGCCCGTCGCCGAGGTCAGCGATCTTGCCAGGAACCTGAACTGCGACAGCTTCGACGACCTGCGCAAGATGTGCATCGACCGCCCCGCCGCGTACCTGCTTTTAACCAGTCATCAGGGCGTTACCCCCGAAGACCTGCACGTACTGGCAGACCAGCACACGGTCGTCCTCACGCTCGAACCCATCGCGACCGATCTGCAGGGCCTCTACGCCGCGGATTCACTCGGTAGCAGCGAAGCCAACGGCCCCATCGTCCAGGTGCCCGTCTTCAGCCATTCGCCCGGCTACCTCGCGACTGCCGATCCCAGCGAACTGCTCGGTGACAAACGCCTCGTCAACTTCATCAGCGAAGGCAGGCCCGAGCACGGCTCCCTGTTCGCCCGCCTCTACGACGCATGGCTTACCGTCCTCGGCTACACGCTCATGCCCGAGGTGATCGACGCCTCACTCGTCGGCCCGCTCGAAAAGGCACCTGAATCGCTCAACAAACTTACCGGTGGCATGGCCATCCACGCCCGCATGCCCGATTCGCAAGCCGCCCTGCTCCAGGTCAGCGACAACGCCGCCATCACCCGCCGCATCCTGCGCGTGCAAGGCGACATCGCTTCCCTGCGCGTCACCGACACCGCTTACTCACTGCACAACCCTGACGGCGAAGCACTCGATCAATCAACGACCGACAACATCCCCGCCGGCTTCACCGACATGCTCGCCCACCAGTGGCGACGCCTGCTCGACAGCCCCGCCCTCGCTCGCCCCGTCGCCACCCCCCAGACCCGCACCAACGCCATGGCCTGCTGCCTCGCCTGCTTACTAAGTATCCGCACCGGCCAACCCGAAAGCCCGGGGAAGATCCTGCATATGAGCAGGTAAAACTTCGCTACGAGTGCGCTTAAAGTAATCAGTCTGCAGCAAATCCAGGCAAGATCGGACGCTCAACTTCTGCTCCGTGTTTCACTAGCTTTGACAACATGTTGTGATACACGTCAATATCAATACGATCGAATGCTGGTGTTGCGAAGACTGAGTAATATTTCAGATCAGTAATACGCCGATCTGCTTCACGCAACAGCTTTAATTGATATTTTCTAATGATCTTCTCTTTCTGTTCACGTGCCGCTAAAGATGTAAAAGGCACGATTGTTCCCACAACCGCAAGTAAAATTACCATAGCTACGTAATACATTATCCCATTTGGCGCTATGAGTGAAGACAATAAAGAGCAAAACCAAAATGTACCACTAAGAATAATGATGATAGAACACCACGTAAGTATGACAAACACGAAGTGTAAAGTAGATTTCATGTGATTCGACCTTTGTATAGATAGTCAGTCAAGCCCGGACCTACTTTTGCTACTTCTCCGGCTTCTTCGGCCCAATCTCCGCCAACTGTGACTCGCTCGGCCAGTGTCGAAGGCGGTAGCGTGTCGGTTCGTATTCTGTCTTTTCAAACAAGTCCCCGGCCACTTCTAAGACGCGATCCCACGCTGCGAGTCCAATCAGATCAGCGCCGCTTGCGCCTTCGCGGACAAACGCGATATCGTCCACCACCGGCATGAGCATATCCACGCCCTCGCCCCAGACAGCCATGCTGCGCCACGCGCCGGTTGTTTCGTCTTCCTGCGTCAGACAAGTGCCGACAAAGAGGTCGGTTTGCTGCTGCTTAAACAGCCGATCCAACAAGTCTTTCTGCTGCTGACAATCTTGGCTATGTTGGGTCAGACACAGTTTCTTGAGCGTGATCGCGGCTGGATGATCATCAGGCAAAGTCAACGGGCTCCACGACCGGCCGTCAAGCACGTAGGGTACCGCCACCATCGGGCGTTCATGTTCGTATGCTTTGAGCGTCGCATCCAACATGAACGATAGTGTTTGGGCATCACCATCCCCACCAACTAACAACAGGTCACGGTTGGGCATCGTCACGACGTGTCGGCCCTGCACCTTAAGCTGCCAGATCAGGTCTTCCAGAAATACGCGCGCGGTATCGTGGTTATCCTGCCACGGAGACCGGTACAGCCCCGGCGTCATCTCAATAAAGTCATCATTGCTGATCCGCCAGAGGTTCTCCCTTGCCCAGGTCATGCAGGTCTCAAAGTCGACCCCCCACTCATCCAGCCGTTCCTGGCCGAGCGTTTGAATCGAGTCGTCAAAATCGATGACCAGTTCGGCTTTGACCCCTTCAGCAAAATCCAATGCCAGATACTTAAGGGGGTCCATTTTCTGGAGGTTGGTCTGGATATCCATCAGCCCGTAGTAAGCGTTCGGCCGGATGCGGGGCAGGAATCGGCCCTTGATCTCATCGAGCGTCGCCTGCTTGGTCGATGGCCCTGTTGTGAAACTGCGAACAAACAGCTCAAGCATCGCTGCCCGCTTGGTGGCCGGGGCGGCACAAATCTCGGCATAGATGTTCTGCAGGTTCAGCCACGCAGGCTCCCCGTCCTTCTCAAACCGCAGCGCGAACGCACCGGCGTCGTACTGAATCTCACCCGTAATGCCGACGCGCCTTAGCTGCCTGATCGTCATCCGGACGAACTTATCAGGCGACGGCTTGAAGATATGAGTTAATAGACCCATGAGGCGAATCTCCGGAAGGGGTAGAGCTCAGTGTAGCCGATTCTCACCGGCCCGGGCCTACAAAATGCTTGATGATGGGCGTTCATTTGACAGCTTCGGTCTTGGGCCTACACTTTCAGCTGACTTTAACGGCAGAGCCGACCGTGACGAGGCCTAACCGCCCAGGCACGGACAATAGAAGGGTTTGATCGTAACCGACCGGCGGTACGCCCCTTCGAGTTCGTCGTATAAAGGCCGGACCCCTCCCGAGCAGCCGTCAGATACGGCTCGCCTGTGGGTCTCAGAGCCAATAAATACGGCTTTTTTCGCAGACCGCTAGGCCCGTAGTGTAATGGTAACACCCCAGTTTTTGGTACTGGTATTCAAGGTTCGAATCCTTGCGGGCCTGTTCCACAGCCAGCCCCCAACCCGGTTCTGACCGGTGGAGAAGTACGTGACTCAAAACCCGAACAACTTCGACCTCAGCGGACGCCCGGCCCCCCAGGCCGTCATCATGGCCGCCGGCAAAGGCACACGTATGGGTGAGGCCGACCTGCCCAAGGTGCTGGTCCCCGTTGCCGACCAGCCCATGCTCTGGTGGGTCATCCGGGCCTGCCAGGAAGCCGGCGTCTCCCGCTGCATCGTCGTCGTGGGCTACAAAGGCGACGACGTCAAGCGAGCGATGGACGGCTTTGACGGCATCGAATTCGCCGAGCAGACCGAACCTAAGGGCACCGCACACGCTGTGCAGGTCACCGAACACCTGTTCCATGACCAGCCCGCGACGGACCTGTTCGTCCTTGCAGGCGACGGCCCGTTGATCCGTGCCCGCACACTCGGCAGGCTTCTGGAAGTCCATCGACGACGCAAGGCCGCTGCCACCCTCGCCACCAGCGTGATCGAAGACCCTACAGGCTACGGCCGGATCATCCGCTCCAGCGACGGTGCATTGGAAGCGATCGTCGAACAGAAGGACGCCAACGAAGAGCAACTTCAGATCAGAGAAGTCAACCCCAGCTATTACTGCTTCGAGAGCACCGCGCTGTTCGGAGCTTTACACCAGGTGCAGCCGCACAACCAGCAAGGCGAGTATTACGTCACGGACGTGCCGACGATCCTTAAACACCAGGGGCGGGGTGTAGAGGTAGTCGAGGCCGTACCGCCGGAAGATGTGCTCAGTATCAACACACCGCAGCAACTCAAGGAGGTCGACGAGATCCTCCGACGCAGACTGTCACGCGAAACGTTGGGAGCCCCCTCAGCATGAGCAACGTTGACAAAGACCAACTGAAGATATTCTGCGGCCGAGCCAGCCGCACGCTCTGCGAATCCATTTGTCGATCGCTCGATCTGCCGATGGGCCAGGGACACACCGAACTGTTCCCGGACGGCGAGGTGCTGGTCAAGATCGAGGAAGATGTGCGCGGCAGGGACTGCTTCATCGTCCAGTCCACCTGCCACCCGGTCAACGCCCACCTGATGGAGTTGTTGATCTACATCGACTGCCTTAAACGCGCCAGCGCCCGGCAGATCACCGCGGTCATCCCCTACTTCGGCTACGCCCGGCAGGATCGCAAGGACGCCGGCCGCACACCGATCACCGCAAAGCTGGTGGCCAATCTCATTACCGCCGCCGGCGCCGACCGTGTACTGACGCTCGACCTGCACGCCGCACAGATCCAGGGATTCTTCGACATCCCCGTGGACCATCTTTCGGCCGCGCCGGTCATCCTCGACTACGTACGCAAGCTCCGCGAGAAGGTCGGGCCCATGTGCCTGGTCAGCCCGGATGTCGGCAACGTCAAGACCGCCAGCCAGTTCGCCACCGCGCTGGGCGACGAGATCGCCATCATCGACAAACGCCGTGTCAGCGGTACGGAAGTCGTCTCGGCCAACATCATCGGTGATGTCAACGGAAAGACCGTCCTGATGGTCGACGACATGATCTCCACCGCCGGCACGATCTGCGAAGCTGCAAAACTCGTCACCAGCAAGGGCGCACGCGACGTCATCGCAGCATGTACGCACCCCGTACTGGTCGGCCTGGCGATGGAACGGCTGGAAGAAGCGCCGATCAGCCAGGTCATCGTCACCGACACCATCCCCTGCGGCTCGCGCTGCAGCCCGATCCAGGACAAACTCGTCGAATTGTCCGTGGCCGAACTGCTCGGACAGGCCATCAGCCGCATCCACCACAATCAGTCCGTCTCGTGCCTGTTCCGGGTAGGCGGCGGAACCAAACGATAAACCTTTTTTAAACACAACGGAACACTTTAAATACGGAGAGTAAAATCAATGAGCACCGCAACACAACCCAACATCAAAGCAGAGGTCCGCGACAAGACCGGCAAACGTTACGCCGCTCGCGCCCGGGCCGAAGGCAAAATCCCCGGCGTGATCTACGGCCATAAGAAGGACCCCGTCCATGTCGCCGTCGACGCCAAGGAACTGATCGAAATCCTGCATCACAACGCGCACCTGATCGAGATCGACATCGCAGGCAAAGCTGAACCCTGCCTGGTCAAAGATGTGCAGTGGGACCACCTCGGCCGCCAAATCATTCATCTGGACCTGACGCGCGTCGACCTGAGCGAAGAAGTGGAAGTCGAAGTCGAGGTCGAACTGATCGGCGAGGCGGCCGGCCTCAAGGAAGCAGGCGCCCTGCTCGACCAGAGCGCCAGCAAGATCGAGGTCAAGTGCCGCGCCGATGCGATCCCCGAGAAACTCACGCTCGATGTCTCCGAGATGACCGTCGGCGATTCGCTGCTGGTCTCCGACCTGACGCTGCCCGCCGGTGTTACTGCCGTGAGTGATCCGGACACCCTGATCGCCCACCTGTCCGTGACCAAGGCCGCCGAGGAAGAGGAAGCCGAAGCCGGTGCAGACGAACCGGAAGTCATCGGCAAGCCCGAAGGCGAAAATGGCGACGAGTAAGTCAGTGGATAATGAATAGTTATTGGATGATGGCAGATGGATACCACCCGGTAATCCATCTGCCATTGTCTGCTTTAGCAAGCCCTCAGATACGAACAGACAGTTATTACCATGCACCTGATCGTCGGCTTAGGCAATCCCGGGCCCGAATACGCCAAGACCCGCCACAACGCCGGGTTCATGGTGTTGGAACGCTTGGCGAATCGACACGGCATCACGGGCGTCAAAACACGCTTCAGCGCCGGCGTGCTCGACGGCCTGGTCGCTGGACACCGTTGCCTGCTCGCCCAGCCGATGACCTACATGAACCGCTCCGGCACCACCGTCGCCGAAGCTGTCAACTTCTACAAGCTCGAACTCAAAGACATCATGGTCGTCGTCGATGAAGCGGCCCTGCCCCTTGGCTCGATCCGCATGCGAGCCTCCGGCAGCCCCGGCGGGCACAACGGCCTCAAAGACATCGAAGCCAAACTCGGTTCGCAAGATTACCCACGCCTGCGCATCGGCGTCGAATCCCCCACCCGCGCCTCACGCAAGGACTTCGTACTCGGTCGATTCACCGAAGAACAACTCGCCGACCTCGACCCCGCTCTCGACAAAGCCTGCGACGCCATCGAATCCTGGCTCAAACACGGCATCGGCAAAACCATGAGCCTCTACAACGCCGACAATTCTCAAGCCTGATTTACCTCTTAACAGCTTGGATACTTGACCGCTGGCCGTTACACTTGACCCGTCGTCTCCGGTGGAATCGCCGGAGGTTCGCTCCGTGTATTTCTCAATTATTGGGCAGAAAAAATATGCTCTACTCCGGCAGTACTTCCGGGTCCCTCGCCGCGACCGCCGACACAGGGGCTTTATTCAGCAATATCGTCGCCCTCGTGCTCGGGCTGTTGATATTCGCAGGCATCTTTAAATGTGTGATGATCTTGCGACGCCAGGAAACGAACACGCTTTGCGTGCTCTCGCTGATGTTCGTTCTGATCGGCTGGTTACTGTCGGCCGTCTGCAACGCTCTTAGAGATATAGACAACATCTCTGCAAAGGTTATCATCGGAATACTTCTTTTCCTGATCTGTGGTTTATTCCTGACTTCCTTAATCCTGGGCATCGTTGGACTGATTCAGTATGCCGTTAAAAAAGGGCGTTGGGTCCAGGGCCGTGGACAAGCTATCTGGGGGATCTCGCTATCAAGCCTGATGCTGCTGATATTCATAGGCGGGGCCTTGACTGCGGCCGTCAATAAGCTGCAAGAGCTGGATTCCGGGATCGTTCATAAAATCAGCCGTATCGACGCACCGGAGATTGGCGTCTCGGTCAATCTGCCCAGTGGCCCCTGGCACACGTGGGAATCAGTCGCCGAAGACGATCCCAACTCCTCCGCTTCCGCGTTCTACGGTGAGTATGGTGCGATATCCGTTATCACGTTCCCGCTGAAGGGTATCAACCCCACCGACCGCGACCTGATCACAGTCTTAACTGATACCTATGGCTTTGACTACCCCAGCAAGGAACTCACAGACGCCGGACAGATTGAAACCGACGGCACAAAAGGCTTCGCCCTCGATGCCAGAAGAGTCAATGAAGATACCGAGTACCTTTATCACATCCGGGTTCTTCGCAATCAATACCGGGCGTACATGCTGGTCGGCTGGGTAACATCCGAAGATGAGAAGTATCTACCGAAAATCCGCGCCGCGATGGATCGCTTCCAATTCACCGAACCCACACAAGATCGCGCAACAATGCAGCGGCTTGTTGAATCCGAATCGTACCTGTTGAACGAGGTCGGTGTCCGCGCCTACAACGACGGCCGATACGAATTAGCGGAGGCCGCCTTCCGCTCCGCGATGAAGACCGATCCGTCATCCTATTTATACGCAGAGAACACCATCCACGCGCTTGAAAAACAGGGCCGTGACGAAGCGGCACGCCTTTTCACTGAACAGCATCTCGATGACTACCCGGACGAGCCCGCTTTCAAGGCCAACTACGCTTTTCAGTTAGGCCAGATAGAAGACAGCTATGAGCAGGCCATCGGACTATACAAAGAAGTCTTCGATACAGAATACCTAGATAAAGACTACTTCGAGGATTACATCCAGACCTTCAGGGCACTGGGCAGGACCGATGAGGCCGTCACCGCTCTCGAACAATACGAAGCGAAGCACGAAAATCAACACTTCACATTGCTGCGCTCATGGCTGCTCAGCGATCAGGGAAAATACGACGAAGCCATCGCTCTTATCCAGGACGCCGCCGGGCAAGGCCCGTTCGATGAAACCCTGCACATGGAACTGGCTTCGATCCACATCGACGCCGACCAGGACCGTCAGGCGATTGCTGTCATCGAGGACCTTATCGAAAGAGGCTATAACACCGCCCGCGTCTACTACTTAAAGGGAGAGGCGGAACTCGGTTTAAGCTGGTATCGCCGCGCGAAAAGCTCATTCGCCAAGTCCTACGAACTGCAAAAAGACGACAGCACCAAAGAATACCTGGACTACGTCTCAAGCATTTTGGGCGAGGGCGACAACACGCTCGTTCGCAGCCCGATCGATCCCGTCACACCCCCGGCTGAAGTCAAAATAGCGATCGCCGATCTGGAGTCTCGCGACTGGCAACCGCCGCAGGATGCAGACGCCTACGACCTGTCATACATCATCGGATACCACTACGAGAAAAACGAGCCTCTGCGGATAACCACCGAACGCGTCATCAAGATCAATAACCGCGCAGGCATCGAAAGCTACAGCACGCTGGAGTTCGAATTCGATGCGCAAGCGGAAAAACTATACGTCAACAATGTCCAGGTCCGGGATGCCGACGGCAAACTCCTCGCGACAGGCGACCTCGAAGCATACTACACCGTCGACACACATCAGGACGAGATGGGCACCGATGACAAAAAACTCGTCGTCCCTGTTCCGGGCCTTGTCCCGGATTGTGAGTTAAGTTTCCAGGTGACAACCGAAACGCTGGCCGACTACGACAGCTTCCCCTACAAACGTTCCTACGCGGTCGCAACTCAATCCCGCCGATACTGGCTGCTCTACGTCAGCGGTGATGTGGATACGATCACTTATCACGACACAGGGGCCTACGAGTACATCACGAACACCCCCCAAGCCAAAGCATGGGCCATTCACGATGCCCCGCTGTATGTATGGGAAGTCCTGCAGCCACCGCTAAGCCGCTGGATCGAAACCCTCACGCTTAACGAAGCGTCAGCCAGTTGGCCCGAACTCGGTCGAGAATACCTGGAAACGATCGAAGATCGTCTTCCCATCACCGACGATGTCAACAGGCTCGTTTCCGAATCTTTCCAAGCCATCGCGGATAACGAAGAAAAAACCGACCGCCTCGCCGCGTACGTCCGCGACAACATCATCTACACAGCCATCGAGTTCGGCTCGCGCGGACGGATGCCAAATGCAACCGACCAAACCCTCAGCAACAAGTACGGCGACTGCAAAGACCACGCCCTGCTTCTCTGGCAACTGCTGACAGCCGCGGGCATCAAGGCGCACCTGGCGCTGGTAGACACCGACAACGAAATGGTGCCTGAATTGCCATCACTCGATCAGTTCAATCACATGGTGGTCTACGTCCCCGATATCAACGGCGGCCAATTCCTCGACTGCACCAGTAAATACTGCCCCATGGTCGGCACCATCCCGCCCGGCCTTGCCAATATGTGGGTCTTTGTCCTCGATCCGGACAACCCACGCCTGGTCAAAACAGACAAAGCAAAGGCCGCTGACAATCACATCCAATCCGACAGCGTTTTACAGGTCAACGCACACGGTGATGTACATGTCCAGCAAACGCTCACGATGCGGGGCTGGAAAGCCGGCTACATGCGGGCATACTTCGAGCCGGATCGCCCGGAAGAACGGCTGCGCTACCTGCAATCGCTCTTGCAGTCCTACGCTCCATTACGCTTGACTTCTCTGGATGTGGAGCACCTGCATGAGCCCGACAAACCGCTCGTCATAAAAATGAAGTACCAGATCGATCGCATGTTCGATCTTGTCGACGGCCACCTGATCGGCCGACTCCCCGCCCTTTGGGAACGTTATTACTTCGAGCCCGTAGCCATGGCTACACGCACCACCCCCTTCACTTTTGAAGAAGGCCTCACCATGGACAGCCGTACATCGATCACACCCCCCGACGGCTGGCGCTTCGAGGCAGCACGCCCCGAGCAATCGCAAGACTCGCCTTACTTCACCCACCGCTTCACTGAAAAAACCGAGCAACATCGTTTACTCATCGACACGCAGGTCAGCAACATCCCCGGCATTCACCCCCCGCAAGACTACGAAAGCTACGCCTCATCCGCCGCCCAGATGCTCCGTGATATCCGTGGCCCCATCCGTATCTACCCACCGGATTCAAAGCCGTAAGCTATCGCGTAGCAAGTAAATATGAACAGTGATCGCTGCCGGACAGCGATTGTGCCACTTACCAATTATTGATGAAGCCGCTGATACCAGAACCCTAAACAGCCGCCTGGTTCTCATGCCGCAGCAGCAGGTCGTACAGGTCCTGCGAGGTGGGCGCTTCCTGCAGGGCATCGCGCAGGTCCTCGCTGACCAGCAGCCGGCTGATCTTGGCAAGGGCCTGGATATGCGGGCCGGTCTTATCCAGCGGGGAGGCCAGCAGGATGATGAGATTGACCGGTTTGCCGTCGATCGCCCCGAACTCCAGCGGCTCCTTCGGCCGACCGATCGCCATGCGTAACTCATCGCAGCAAGCGGCTTTACCGTGAGGGATACCGATACCGTGGCCGATCCCGGTCGTCCGGGTCAACTCACGCTGCCAAACCGCCTCTTTCAGGGCATCCGAGTCCTGCACCTCCGTGTGATCGACCAACAGATCGATCAGCTCGTAGATGCACGACTGCTTGGAGTCTCCCTCTAACGGCACTTTCACGCAATCTGGTTGCAGAATATCAGTCAGCCGCACGGTCAATCCTCACATACTCCTGAGTACAAACGAATTGGGAAGAATACCCGTGCTTACGCCTCGCGGCAAGGCGGGGGGTATATATTCAAATCATCGGCGTTTTTTTACCCCCATCTGTGCACCCGTCCGCAATCGGGTACGCTCTAGCTTATGACGCAAACCCATGGCACAGTGCAGGATGCCCGCCATAGCCTCGATCCGGCTAGCCTCGCCGGCCCGTTGAAGCAATTCTTCGGGCACGAAAGGCTCCGTCCCATCCAGGATCAGGCCATCGCCGACGTCATCGCCGGTCGGGACGTCTTCGTCGTCATGCCCACCGGCGGCGGCAAAAGCCTCTGCTACCAGCTTCCCGCCCTGCTGACTGAGGGCACCACCATCGTCGTCTGCCCGCTCATCGCCCTGATGCAGAACCAGGTCGAACTGCTCTGCGCTAACGGCATACGGGCCACGCTGCTCAACTCCACGCTCGATCCACATGAAGCCGCCAACCGCGAGAAGCAGGCGCTGGCCGGTGAATACGACCTCATCTACATGGCTCCCGAACGTTTGATGAGCGCTGCCGGCCGTCGCCTGCTCGCCAGGCTCGACGTTGCACGTTTCGCCATCGACGAAGCACACTGCATCAGCGAGTGGGGCCACGACTTCCGCCCTGAATACCGCCAACTCGGTACGCTCCGCACCAACTTCGGCGGACGCTTCAAAGATACACCCCTGATCGCGCTGACCGCCACCGCCACACCGCGTGTCGCCGATGACATCAAGAACATGCTGCACCTGCGCAAGCCGGCCGAGCATCACGGCGGATTTGAACGCACCAATCTCTACTACGAAGTCCGCGCCAAACAACACTCCTTCAGGCAGATCGTCGATTACCTGCTGATGCATCCCGACGATGAAGGCATCATCTACTGCCAGAGCCGTGCACGCGTCGATCGCATGGCTGAAAAACTGCGTGACCAAGGCATTGCCGCACTGCCCTACCATGCCGGGCTCGAATCAGAAGAGCGCGAACGCAACCAGCACGACTTCATCTACGGCGACACGCGCGTCATCGTCGCCACCATCGCCTTCGGCATGGGCATTGATAAACCGGACGTGCGCTTCGTCATCCACGCCGACATGCCTCGCCACCTTGAAGGCTACTACCAGGAGACCGGCCGCGCTGGTCGTGACGGGCTCGAAGCCGACTGCATCCTGTTCTACTCGCACGCCGACCGCGCCAAGATCGAATACTTCATCGAACAGAAACAGGACAAGCGCGAACGCGAACACGCCTACGAACAGCTCGAAAAAGTCGCCAAGTTCGCCCACACCACCCGATGCCGCTGCATCCCTCTGCTAGGCCACTTCGGTGAGCAGCATCCCGGCGATTGCGGCCACTGCGACAACTGCCGAAAACCGCCCGTCCTGTCAGATGCAACCGAAGACGCACAAAAACTGCTTTCCACCATCGCCCGCACCGAACAACGCTTCGGCCTGACCTACGTCACCGATGTCCTGCGCGGCTCACGCGCCCAGCGCATCCTCGAAAACCGCCACGACCAGCTTTCCGTCCACGGCATAGGCAAAGACAAACCCAAAGCCTACTGGAACCTCATCGCCCACACCCTCATCAAACACAACCAACTCGCCCTCACCGCCGACGAATACCGCACCGCCCACCTCACCCCCGGAAGCCTCGCCATCCTGAAAGGCGAAACCAAAGTCGAAATCGCCCAATCCCGCGCCGCCGCCGAACCGTTGAAGTCGCGATCAAGCACAAAAGCAGCTTCATCCGACGACACCCCACTAACCGACGCCGACCAGGAACTCTTCGAATCCCTGCGCACCTTGCGCCGAAAACTCGCCACCGACCAGAACGTCCCCCCCTACGTCGTCTTCGGCGACCAGTCCCTACGAGCCATGGCCCGCAACCGCCCGACCACCGACGCAGAGTTTTTGCAGATCCCCGGCGTTGGGCAGACGAAGTTGAAGCGGTACGGGGAGGTGTTTATGGATGTCGTCAGAACAACGGATTAGTCGAGTGAGGCCATACTGGCCAGACTTTACTTCATTTTTGCATGCTTGACCGGCCGTAATAGAAATACGTAAATCCAATTAATATCGCTGCTAAAGTACATGCCCCCAATACTCCAGTAGCTATTAACCATTTAATACCAGTCGTATAGAGCGTAAGGGCAAACAGATCATCTGTATTCCTTGCAGTTGAAATGTTGTCGTACGCACAGTAAAGGCAGAATATGTCAGCAGCAATAAGACCAAGCATTACAACGATAGATACACTGACCCATAACGTGAACGAAGCGGATCTGCTTTTAGCCTGTTGTGACTTCATATGCTTTTAGCATCATATCTGTTCCAAGTAGATTTTGTATCACACACTTCAGTTCAGTAACCTCAGCATGAAACTAAATGTCAACAGTCATCGCCCCATCGGGGCGTCGGGTTGTAGCCACGGGTGAAGCGCAGCGTAACCCGTGGGAAATATGATGCACAGAATATCCCGCCCCGCAAGGGGCGGAGGAGTGTTTCCTTCACCCCTGCCGGGGCGAATTGAAATTACCAACATGCCCCATCTTCCACGGGTTGCGCTTCGCTTCACCCGTGGCTACAGTCCATCACCCCCTTCGGGGTGTTTTGCAACAGCATCGACCACTGTTTACGCTACATTCACAGAAGAAGTATCGTGACCTATCTATCCATATACTCACAATCTACAAAGGGTAGCCGTATGCCGGGGACTTATACTCAGATTCTCTTACACGTCGTATTTTCAACCAAACACCGCGAACCATGGATAACAACCGACCTCGCAGAACGTTTGTACCCCTACCTTGGCGGTATTATCCGCGCCGAAAAGGGCGCACTGTACGACATCGGCGGCGTAGCCGATCACGTACATCTCTTTCTCCGCTGGCGACCTGACGCATCGATTTCTGACCTGATGCGAACCGTGAAGTCACGATCTTCACGATGGGTGCACGAGACATTTCCCACGCTCGGTACCTTCGCGTGGCAGGAAGGTTACAGCGCCTTTTCGGTCAGTAAATCACAAGAACCTGCAGTCAAAAAATACATCGCGAATCAAGCACAGCATCACGCTAAGGAAGACTTCAAATCTGAACTGATCCGGATGCTACAAGCACACGGGATCGAGTTCGATGAGCAATACGTATTTGATTGAACGCGTGTAGCAGTAGGTCCTCCTACGCCCCATCGGGGCGACGGACTGTAGCCACGGGTGAAGCGCAGCGCAACCCGTGGAAAACAGGACGCACAGAATATCCCGCCCCGGCAGGGGCGGAGGCAATGCACCCGTCGCTCCTGCCGGAGCGAGTGTATGTTTTATGATTCACTTACCACGGGTTGCGCTTCGCTTCACCCGTGGCTACAACCCTTGGCTCCTTCGGAGCCTGCTCGTCGCCAAAACGCACACCTATCTCCGATATAAACCCCCACTAACCCCTGATCCTGCCGAACCTTGACCCATCTGCCTGCGTAGGGGAGACTATATGGCTCGCAATGAGTAAACAAAGACACCAGCCGGGGATAGGCTCCGGAATATGATTCCGGGGGCAGGGGTATGTAAATGATTCAAGCTGATCAGTTGGTCAAGTGGTTCGGGCCTACCCGTGCCGTCAGTGAACTGACTTTCTCCATCGAGAAGGGTCAGGTCGTCGGCTTCCTCGGGCCTAACGGTGCGGGCAAGAGCACGACGCTGCGGATGCTCACAGGGTACCTGCCGCCGACGTCCGGTTCGGCAACGGTGGCCGGGCATGACATCCTTAAGCAGTCGGATGCCGCACGCTCCAGCATCGGGTACTTGCCCGAGTCGACGCCGCTTTATCCAGAGATGCGCGTCGAGGAATTCCTGAACTACCGCGGCAAGCTTTTGAAGATGACCAAGACCGACCGCACCCGTCGCATCGGTGATGTCTGCGACCGCTGCGGCCTGACGAAAATCCGACGTCGCCTGATCGGCCAACTCTCCAAAGGCAACCGCCAACGTGTCGGCCTCGCCCAGGCGCTATTGCACGAACCGGAAGTGCTCTTCCTCGACGAACCGACTGCCGGGCTCGACCCGAACCAGATCAAGCACTTCCGGGAGTTGCTCGCCGAACTGCGCAGCAAACACACGATCCTGCTGTCGAGCCACATCCTGCATGAAATCGAAAAGACCGTCGACCGCGTGCTGATCCTCAAGGAAGGCGAGCTTGTCGCGGATGGCACGACGGACGAACTGTGCGTCAAAGTTGAAGGCGGCGACCGAATCATCATGGATATCGAAGCCGATCCGGAAGCGGTGGGCTCGACGCTGCGGGCCGTGCCCGGTGTGCGCTATGTCGACGTCACCCCCCACGCCGGCTGGTGCCGCGCCGAAGTCGCCCCGACAAACAACGATGATTTAGCTACAACACTGCAACACAAAGCCAACGAACACAGTTGGACCGTCCGCGAAGTCACCACACGCAAACCCAACCTCGAAGACTACTACCTGCAACTGTTCCGCGAACCGGAGGTGATAGAGCAGTAGAACAGGAGAGCAGGTGAGTGTGATCTACTGTTCACCTGCTTAAAACCGCCCGGACCTTCGCTTCGCTCAGGACCTGCGTTGGGGGGGGAGAAAACGCAGAAAACGCAGAAAAACAGAAAAGCAGAAAATAAAATCCCCTACACCCTAAACCCTACACCCTACACCCTCGCATGAACCAAACCCTCACCATCGCGAAACGTGAACTGTCCAGCCTGTTCTTCAGCCCGATCGCTTATGTCGTGCTGGGTGTGTTCGGGTTCGGCACGGTTGCGTTCTTCCTGATCGAATTCAAGCCCGGCACACCCGCAGAGATGCGCAACCTCATGGGCACCGTATCGATCCTCATGATGTTCCTCGTCCCCGCGATCAGCATGCGACTATTAAGCGAAGAATACCGGGCCGGCACGATCGAATCGCTCATGACTTTGCCGGTCAGCGATACGCAGGTCGTCACAGGCAAATGGCTCGGCGCGATGGGCTTCCTGCTTACGCTCATGGTGCCGCTATTGATCCTCACCTTCATCCTCACCCTCAACGCCAACCCCGACCCCGGCCCGGTCCTCACCGGTTACCTCGGCCTGCTGCTGGTCGGCGGGCTTTACCTCGCGATCGGCGCGTTCGCCTCGGCGACCACGCAGAACCAGATCATCGCCTTCATCGTGACCGTCTCCATCATCCTCGCGATGGTCCTGCCTTCACGTTTCCTGCGAGACACTGACTGGCTCCCGCTGTGGGCGAAGCAACCGCTCTACTACATCAACATCTACCAGCAATACGAGGACTTTGCGATGGGCGTCATCGACCTCAGCCGCATCGTCTTCTTCGTCAGCGGGATATTCCTCTTCCTCTTCCTCGCTACGCAAATCCTGCACAGCAAACGCTGGCGCTAAGCTGAATGAACGATCGACCGACACGGGATTGATATGACAGATAAACCACACAAATCCGTTAACACCCACACGATCCGCAGGATCAAATACGGCACAAACGTCGTTATCGCGATCCTCGCATCCGTCGGGATCACCATCCTGATCAACTGGATCGCTGCGCGGCAGTACATCCGCTTCGACACAACCCAGGGCGGACGGTACAGCCTATCGCAGCAGACCGAAACCGTCCTGAACAAGCTCGACGGCGAATACAAACTTATCACGCTTATCCCCGATAGCGCCCCGGATGAAGATACCGCCCGCGTCTATGAAGACGTGAAAGACCTGACCGATGTGTACGGCCGATTCAGTAAAAACCTGGCGGTCGATCACATGGACCCGCGCAGCAGCATCAAGAAGGCTGAGGCTCTGAACAACGCGATCGTCGACGCCTTCGCCGACGAACTAACGCCCGTCAAGGAAGCGATTGCGCTCGGCCTCGATGCTATGCACCAGGTACGCCCGATCAATACCCAGCTAACCCAGGCGCTCACCGCCGGCGTCAACAACGACCCCAACACACCCGAAACAGGCACACAAAAATTCTTCCGCGCCGCTGCCACACGCTCCAAGGAATTCGATGAGAGAGTCGATCAAGTCGACGAGCAGGCCGAGGAACTGATGGATCAGGTCCTGGTTAATTACGCCGGCGTTAAAGAGCAACTCCAGGGTGTGATCACCGAGTACAACACGCTGCTGGACGTCATCACGCAAAGCGCCAACCCGCTTATCCGAAACGTCAGCACAACTAACGAAGAAAAAGAACGCCTGCTTGAGGCGGTCGAGTTGTGCAAGCAGGCAAAGACCCTGCTGGCTGAACCCATGCAGAAGATGGATGAGGCAAAGGATTCGCCGCGGTACAACCAGGTGTTCCTGACGTTAAACCGTGGCGCGTCTGTCGTCGCGCTTGGGCCGAACAAGGTCAAGGTAGTCCCGATCAGCGAGATGTGGCGTCAGGACCTGCGGAACATCGAGCAGACCGGCCAAACCCAGCCGCAATACCTGATCGAAGAAAAACTAACCGGTGCGCTTTTGAGCATGACTATCGATCAGCCGCCGCTGGTCGTGTTCGTCCTTTCCAATTCCGGCGCAGCGCTCGGCGCACAGGGCAACTACAACAACGTCGCCCAGCGCCTGCAAAACGCCGACTTCGATGTCAGGCAGTGGAATCCCACCGGCCAGATCAGTTCGATGGGTCAACCCACCCCACCGTTGCCTCGCCCAGAACCCAAGCCCGGGCAGAAAACCATCTGGATCGTCCCGCCCGCCTACGGCCAACCGATGGGCACCCCCATGATGATGGGCATGAACCCACGCCAACACATCGGCGACCTGCTTAAAGAACGACTCGCCGCAGGTGATGCCGCGCTTGTCATGGTCCCAGCCGATCCGACATCCCTCTACGGCATGCCCAACCCCATCATCGACGAACTCAACACCTGGGGCATCAAACCACAGACCGACCGTCTCATCCTCGAGGAAGTACAACTGGCGAACCGTCGATCGATGACGTCCCTGCAGATGCCTGTCGATACCTGGCCAAACGCCTTGCCGATCACCACCGCGCTCGACGGTATGCAGGCGATGTTCTACAGCCCCAGCCCGATACTGATCGAGGATGACAAAGGCGCAACGCACTACCCGCTTGTCGAAATCAAAGGCGACAAACTCTGGACCACCACCGACCTGTCCACACCCGACGCGGTACGCAACGCCAAGTTCGATGAAGAAAACAGCGCACCGTCTTACACCATTGCTTATGCCTCCGAAAAAGACGGCGCACGGTTGGTCACGATCGCGGAGCAGGTCTGGGCGACGGACGACATCACCGGCTGGGGCCTGCTCGGTCAAGGAACCGCCGAATTAACCGGCGCCGTCGTCCCCGGCAACAGCGAACTGTTCGTCAACAGCGTGTTCTGGCTGGCCGGGATGGAAGACATGATCGCAGCCAGCCCGCGATCCCAAGACGTGCCGCGTATTCAACCGATGTCCGACAGCAAACTCGCCTGGTACCAGTCCAGCCTGCTCGTAGGCATGCCCATGTCAGCAGTAATCCTCGGCGTGATCGTCTGGAGCGTCCGACGCAGAGCATAAAGGCACTGAATCATGAACTACAAGACCACGCTCATACTCCTGATCCTGCTCGCGGTAGTCGGCGGGTACTTCTACTTCGCAGAGTTCGGCAAGGTCAGCAGCTACGAAGTACACCAACAAAAGCAGAAACAAACCAACGACCAGCCCGAGGGTGAACTGGTATTCACAGACCTCGATGCCGACACGATCGACCGCATCACAATCGAACGAGGGCAAAACAGCGTCACGTTGACCAAGGAAGCCGACAACTGGTTCCAGACCGAGCCCGTTCGCTTCCCGCTCGATTCGCATGCGCCTAACAACATCACATACAACCTGGCGAACCTGCGTTATGTCGAACGAGTCTCACCCGATGATGAAGATGCGCCGACGCCCGAACAGATGGGCCTGGACACCCCACGCGCCACGCTCAGCTTCCACCACGGTGACAACGACACCACGCTCAAACTCGGTAAACACACACTCGGCGGCCACGCCTACATCCAGATTGATGGCAAGCCCGACGCCTACATCGTCGAGAACAACCTGCACGGGGCCGCGCTCGACCAGAACGTTGAAGACTGGCGCTCGCGCTCGTTGGACCTGCCTGATGCCGCCGAAGCAACGTCCGCCGACCTGTTCCTGACCAGTGCTGACAATATCCATCTGCAAAAGAAAGACGGCAAATGGCAGATCGATTCAAAGATATCGCACCGCGTAAGCCAAGCCGCTATCCAGCAGTGGTTCTCATCACTCGGTGGTATCTGGATCAATGACTTCGTTGAAGATAATCCTCAAAACCTCGCGCTGTACGGCCTCGATGCGGATTACATGCGGCTGCAGATCGTTGAGCCGGGTGCAAATGACACCGAAATCAAACACACGCTCTACATCGGTGGTGATGACCTGGAAGGCAAAAATCGATACGCCGCGATCTCTACGACGGATGATCCCATCGGTGTCATCTTCACGGTCAACGCTGCCACCATCGACAGCCTGATGAAAACGCAGATGGACTTCTGTGATCCGCAAGCCGTCCCGGCTGAAACCTACGACGTGCGTGAACTCACCGTCGAGAAGAACGGCCGAACCACGCTGCACCTGATCCGCGACCTGCAAGCCGGCTACGTCTTCGGCGACCCCGCACCCGGTTACAACGCCGACTACATCGCTTCGCAAGACATGGTTCAAAATCTCTGCGAGCTGCAATCCACCGAATACGTAACCGACCTCAGCACACTCGGCACGCCCACCGCAACCGTCCGCATCAAACTCGCCGAGCAAGACAGCGACGTCGTGTTCAAAGTTTACGATCAAGGCGATAAACGTGCTATCGTCAATCAAGGCGAAGCGATCGCCTACCTCGTCCCCGCCGGCGAACTGAACACACTACTCGGTTCAACCCTCGCCCTGCGAGACCGGACCATCTTCGATATCGAACCTTCATCCATCACGAAGATGACGCTCAAACGCGATGACGGCCAGGTCTTCACCTTTGAGCCAACCACCAACGACGATCAATCCATCACATGGAAACTTATGGGCTTCGACAACGTCGAACAGGACGCGATCGACGCCCTGCCCGAGTTGCTCAATCCGCTCAAGGCTTCAACCTGGCTCAGCGAACCGGTCGAACCCATGGGCGATTGGATCGAATGGACGATCGAACCGGTCGGCGGCGCACCGATCACACTCAAAGCCTCGCCCAATTCCGGCAGAGCCTTGATGACCGGCATCGATACCGCGTTCGTCCTCCCGCAGGACGTACTCGAAAAACTCAAAGCAGAGTTCCGCGGCCGCACCGTCATCAACCTCAACATCGACCAGATCAGTTCCGTCAAACTCGCCAGCGACATCACAGCCGTCACCCTCACGCGCACCGGCAGGCAATACACCATTGACAACGGCGAAGTCGACCAGCCGCAAGCCGCCGCCGTGTTCGACACGCTCTCGGGCCTGCAAGCCGACCGCTACACGCAACCGATGAGCCTGCTGCCGCAGGACATCGACTACTCCATCGAACTGACCACCACCGACGGCCAAACGATCACACTGAAATTCGTCCGCATGGCCTCGGACCTGGTCACCGTCTCCATGCAAAACTCACAGGATGCGAATTACAAGGGTTGGTTCCAACTGTCCCGCGAAACCATCGCCCGCCTGCGCGGCCCCCTGACCGCCGCCGAGAATCCGATCAAGTGACTACCCCCCTCTCCCCCCGGGAGAGGGCCGGGGTGAGGGCCGTATTCATTACGTAACCCATCACAAAACACAACCCCACGCTTCCGCATGGGGCTGATGAATTTGCTTCAATAAACTGTAAACCCCTACCCCTTGCCCGGCGTGAACATGCGCAACTGATGTCGTTCCAGGTCGAGCTTGTTGACCGGGTGATCCACATCGATCGGGTACTTGCCGGTCCAGCAGGCGGTGCAGTATTTGTCCGCCGGCAAACTCACGCAGGAGAGCATGCCTTCCAACGACAGGAAGTGCAGCGAATCAACACCAAGAAACTGTGCGATCTGTTCCACGCTCTTGCCGTTGGCGATCAGGTGTTGCGGGTCGGGGAAGTCTACGCCGAAGTAGCAGCCGTGCCGGATCGGCGGGCAACTGATCCGCAGATGGATTTCTTTTGCGCCCGCTCGTCGAAGCTGCGCCATCTTGAAGCGTGTTGTCGTGCCGCGAACGATCGAGTCATCGACGACAATCAACCGATGCCCCTTGACGATGTCGGAGACCACGTTCAGCTTCAGCCGTACCGCAACCTCGCGCTGCGCCTGGCTCGGTTTGATAAATGTTCTGCCGACATAACGGTTCGGGACAATGCCTTCCTTGTAAGGCAGACCGCTCTTGCGGGCATAACCCAGCGACGCGCTGCGACCGGAGTCCGGCATCGGGATGACGCAGTCGGCTTCCACCGGCGCTTCCTCCGCCAGCTTCTCGCCCAGGCGTTCCCGCACGACCTGCACCGTATCGCCGAACAACATCGACGACGGGTTGGCAAAGTAAACGTGCTCGAAGATGCAGTGAGCGGGTGGCTGCGGTTCGGCAAAGCGCCGACTCTCAACGCCTTTATCCGAAAGCGTCACGATCTCACCCGGCTCGATCTCTCTGACGAACTCCGCGCCGATCGCATCCAGCGCGACCGTCTCGCTCGCTACACACGGCGCTCCCGCTTCGGTCTTCCCCAGCACCAGCGGACGCCAGCCCCACGGATCGCGCGCCGCCTCGATCCGATCATGGAACAAAAATACCAGCGAGTACGCCCCCTGAAGGTGCGGCAGCACCTCAGCAAGCGGGTCTTCCTTCGCCAGATGATGCGATGCGAGCAATACCAGAATCACCTCGGTATCGGTCGAGGTCTGGAACATGTGCCCGCGTGATTCGTACTCCCGCCGCAGCAGGTCGGCGTTGATCAGGTTGCCGTTATGCGCCAGCGCCACCTGCCCGCCGACGTATTCACGCAACAGCGGCTGTGCGTTGCAGCTTCGGCTGGACCCGGTCGTCGAGTATCGGTTGTGCCCGATCCCCGCCCTGCCGGTCAGCTTGGCCAGTGTCTGATCATCAAAGACTTCGGCAACGAGCCCCATGCCGGTGTGAGCGTTGAGGACCCCGTCCTCGACTACAGCGATACCCGCCGACTCCTGCCCGCGGTGCTGCTGGGCGTAGAGCGCGGTGTAACACTTATGCGCACTGTCAGGGTCGTCCCAGATGCCGAAGACGCCACACTTATGTTTGGTTTGGTCATCCATTGAAGGACTGGGCCTGTGGACTAAAACCGAAAGTTACAGGCCACGCCCCGCCCGGTCAAGGCGCGTTGATTTACCCGTCTGAAACTGCAACGCAACAGCGCACTTTCGCACGTATAGCGAGGCAGCTTGCTGCCGACTAATAGCACTGAACACGTACAGAAATATGAATTCCCCCCGAGATTTGCGACTCATAGCATCCGATCGCGCTGCCCCATACGTCGCTCAGACTGCTGCCCGAAGTTCATTTCCAGGTAGCGGGCGACGTAATCGATGATGCTAAGCGCCTCGGGGATGTCGGGATTGGATGTCGGCCCCATCGGCTCAAAACGCATGCCCTTGAACCGTCGGCAGGCCTCTTCCAGCGTCAATCCGTACTGGATCGCCAGCGAGAACGCCCGGCAGAACGCCTGGATCAGCCCGGAGAGCGTCGAGCCTTCCTTCGCCATCTTGATGAACACCTCGCCCGGGTCGCCGTTCTCAAACAGCCCCACCGTCAGGTACCCCTCGGCACCCATAATCTGGAACTTGTGCGTCACTGAATTACGGACAGGCGGCAAAGCTTGACGGTTGGCTACCATACGTATCGGCCTTATGTGAACGGGTGGACCTATACTGCTTATCTCCCCCCAACACGCGGGGGCCTTATGATGATCGGACGTTCGCTGTACTCGCCTCCAATCCGTACCCAGGACTAACAAACACACGCTGTATGCCACGCAAACGAACAAAGTTCACCACCTCAGAATGCTCGATTGACGCCGGCTCGCGCGCGGCGACCATCCGCAGGCGTCTGCTTGCGTGGTACGACAAGCACCAGCGTGTGATGCCTTGGCGTGCCCGTAAGGGCCGGACGCCGAATCCGTACCACGTGCTGGTCAGTGAGGCAATGCTCCAGCAGACGCAGGTCGCCACGGTCATCCCCTACTTCAACCGCTTCATGCAAGAGCTGCCGACGCTCCGGGACTTGGCTCAGGCAAACGAGCAGCAGGTGCTGCGGCTCTGGCAGGGCCTGGGCTACTACCGCCGGGCGCAGAACCTGCACGCCGCCGCGAAGCAGATCATGCGTGACCACAACGGCCAGGTGCCCGACAGCGTGGAAGCTCTGCTAAAACTACCGGGGGTCGGCCGATACACCGCCGGCGCGATCGCTTCCATCGCCCACAACCGCCCAGCCCCGATCCTCGACGGCAATGTCGCCCGTGTCCTGGCACGCATCTTTCTGATCGATAAACCAATCGACGAACCCAACACCCGCGACCAACTCTGGCAATTGGCCGAGCAGCTTGTCCCCAAGTCGCGCCCCGGCGACTTCAACCAGTCACTGATGGAACTGGGCGCGCTGGTCTGCACGAAAGCCAATCCCACCTGCCTGAGATGTCCGTTAGCAAAGTGTTGCAATGCGTTCGACCAAGGCCGAACCGATGACATCCCCGTCCCACCTAAGCGCAAAGCCCCCGTCGCGGTCCACCACCACATCCTCGCCATTCAGCGCAGAGACCAATTCCTCTTCCAGCAGCGCCCCGAGACCGGGCTGTGGTCCAACATGTGGCAACTGCCCACCCTCGAAGATCAACCCGCCAAACCCGACGCCGCCGCCATCAGACGCTACATCAAAAACGAACTGGGCCTGGCCGTCGCCGACCTCACCAACACCACCCACTTCAAACACCAGACCACCCACCGCACCATCCACTTCCACCTCTTACGCGCAACCGCCGCCACCGGCCGCCTCAAACGGGGCGCCGGCCAATGGCGCAAACTCATCCAACTAGACGACCTGCCCCTGCCCAACCCCCAACGCAAAGCCATCGAATTGCTGAACGAGTAACCATCCCCTGTATAGCCGCGACCAGTAGTCGCGATCTTCACATCACACAAACACCGTGCAGCGGCGCGACCGATGGTCACGGCTTTACATCATGAAAAACAAACCCCACGCTTCCGAGTTGGGCTTTTTACGAATAACTCCATCTTCAAAAACTGCTGGTGGGTGCCCTGTTTTGACCGCGGGGAAGGCAGAGGGAATCGCCAATAAAGCAGAATGTCCCCTTTCCTCGCCCTTTCCTCGCCGGTTTATGCGGAACGGATTTTTCGAACAGGACGGTAAATTAGCCTGAAACGCTTCTTGCCCAATTCCGTCTTACAAGTATGGATAAGAAATATCACCACCATACATCTCGATGTGCCTTCACAATGATCGAATTGTTAGTGGTCATTATGATTATTGGGTTATTGGTGGGCATCCTGCTGCCGGTGTTATCCAGCAGCAAATCTTCAGCAAAGATAGTTGTTTGCCAGAGTAATATGAAGCAAATTGGCCGTGCCATATTTACATATCAGAACGATGCTGAAAATGATGCTTTCCCACCTCATAGCAGTATGCCTCCGCCATTTACCATTAATGCAGCCGGCCACCCACCATATACTCGATTTCTTTACGACTATCTTGACCCGTATATTCCGGCTCAGAGCAAGGTCTACGAATGCCCTGCTGATGAGGGCGTGGTGTATGAAAAATGCTTTGCCCTTTCAGCCAATAATACTGGTCTGAGCTATTACTATTTTGGTCCCCCAGATGTCTTTGAAGATATCTTGTTTGACTTCTCCGGAGACACAGAAAACGGCGCATGGCCGGGTTTTCATAGAGGTAAACAAAACACGCTTGCTGCCGATCTGAATGTACGACTGTCAGACTAGCCCGTCCTGTTCGGAAATTCCGTTCCACTTATGATGAGCAGCGACCGCTCTTTAGCAAGTGAACGGCCATACGATGGGGAGGAAAAAGGGGAGGAGGAAAAAGGGGATAAGTACATTATTGACGGGGCGGTCAGGGGCCGATAGGGTTGATGCATGCCGAGAACCCCACGCGTCCAACCCGGTGGATACGCTTACCATGTGATCAACAGGGGCAACGCACGCATGGAGCTTTTCGGCAAGGCTGCGGATTATGAGGCGTTTGAGCGCGTGTTGGCTGAGGCGGCCGGGCATGTGCAGATGCGCCTGCTGACCTACTGCCTGATGCCCAACCACTGGCACCTGGTGCTTTATCCCCGATCCACCGGCGACCTTGCCCGTTATATGCACCGCGTCACGACGACCCACGTCCGCCGCTGGCACGAGCATCGGCACACCGCGGGTTACGGCCATCTGTATCAGGGGACGTACAAGTCATTCCTGATCCAACATGACCGGCATTTGCTTTCGGTCTGCCGTTATGTGGAGCGGAACGCGTTGCGTGCCAACCTCGTGGAACGGGCGGAGGATTGGCGTTTCGGCGGCATGTGGCGTCGCGATCATCCGCAGGCCGCCAACGGCGTGCCGGAACTGGCGGATTGGCCGGTGGGTCGCCCGAAACACTGGCGTCGTCTGGTGAATCTGCCACAAAACAATAAGGAACTCAAAGCCATCCGTGAATGTATCCGACGTGGCCGACCTTGGGGCGACGAATCTTGGCAACGACGTACCGCCTTGCGACTGGGACTTGAATCAACCCTGCGTCCAAGAGGCAGACCCCCCAAAAATACACCTCAATAAATGTACTTATCCCCTTTTCTGCCCCCAATAAATGAAAAAGCAAATGGAGTACAAACCCGTAAAGTCACATCTGATTTGCTGGGAGAATTATTTGATGGCGCTCAGTTAAATGATAATGTCAGAGCATCACGTTCTGGATATATGATATTCGAAAACGACAATAACATAATAGTTACTGATGATAATGTTAAGAACGCCATCACAGTGCCATATAATAGTAATATGCCATCGTTAAATCCGAAACCCGGAAATGTACTTGTACGGTATGACGTTGTCAAACAATCAGATATTGAAGGTAGATATGAACTGCGTGTGCAAAATTTAGTTAGAAATAATAATAATGGATGGGATACTATAATTGATGAGAAAATTACATACGAAACTACAGCCCTAGCTGTGAATCCATTTGAAGATAACATAACATACATAGATACGAGGGACTAATCAGTTACCAATGTGGGGGCAAAAAAGAATATAACCCACAGATCACATTCTGATATTGGAAACCAGTATGTATGATTCGATCCAAAGCGATGACCTGCACCCACCTTCTTGCATTGTTATCACTAGAAGTGGAAATGACTTGAAAATCACAGTATCACGTGCATCATTTTGCCTTGAATATATATTTGTTATATCCATTATGGTATTGATTGCATTTGTTTTAGGATGGCTTCTGATGACATTCAATAAATCTGAAATAATTCAGGATTACTTATACGAGTGGCTAGAATTGCATCGCTTAAATTTGGAATGGCTGTTGGCGACTCTAGGATTAATCATCCCGATAATACCACTGTTTGTTGTTGGCGTTTGGATTTACCGGTCGAGAACAGAATTCATGGTAAATGAGCGGTATCTCGAAATAAAAGTTATATTCAAGCATAGATTCGAGAGAAGTACTATCAAAAATATAGAATATACACCAAGATATTACCCAAGATATCTCGGCAGATTAGACTGTATTCGGTTTTCGGGCGGTATTAAAAGGCACTTGTTATTCCGTGGTCTTACACCCAATGAAGGGGATTATCTTGTGAGTGTACTCAATCGAGTTGATTTGGGAAGAAACGGAGAATAAACGGGGTCAGACCCCGTTTTAAGGTGCCGGAGACGGGATTGGTAGTCGATCAGAATGGAACGGGCTACAGGACGCACAGTGATGATTAATAAACGGATTCTATGCCTGCTCGCTTGTTTGTCTGTGCTCGGCTTGCTTTCCACCCATGCCGAGGCCGACCTGAGTAAGAACTACACTGTTGCGGTGAGTGACTCGGCGACGCCGTTGGAACGACGCGCGGGGGTGTTGCTGGCGGAGTCGGGTATCGGCAAGCAAGAGGGCCGACGCACGATCCACGTGGGGGTGTCGCTTGCATCGATGACACTGGGACGGAGTATCCCAGGCGGTGTGGATTGGGCAGCCTTGGGGGAGGACGGCATCGCTATCTTTAAAGCAGACAATGGCGACATCGTTATTGCGGGAGGGCGAGCTTCCGGTGGGCGGGGCACGGTGCACGCCGCCGTAAGATTCCTTGAAGATCAGGTGGGCTGTCGATGGTGGCCGGATGGAACACATGTATATCCGGGTAACACAAGCCACGGAGCAATCCCGGCCGCCCCCGGAAGTGCCTTGCAGGCCATGACCGGGCTTGGGGGCGAGGGGGAGGAAACCTATCAACTGATCGGCGGCCCAGCATTTAAAGGCGCATCGATGTGGCCTGCCGCGTGGGCGTTAAAAGACCCGAGTTTCGGCAGAGAACAGACACTTGGCGGGGCGCTGTATGTAGCTAATGCAGTCAAAGCACTCGAAAACCCTGCGACACATAAGGACGGCTCGCTTTGCCTATCTGATGAACATGTCCGCAAGGCGGTAATCGCAAAAGTACGGCATGACCTCGAAGCCGTTTATCCACGGGTCAAGCGGGTAGAGCTTGGTGTCGGAAGTTTTGATCCGGGTGCCCGTCTTTGGCCCGCAGGGCAAAGGCGGTTGCTACAGTCATCAGCAAGTAGCGTGGGGGGGCTGATTGCAGAGTGACGTTAAGCGAAACGCCTCCTACGTCAGATGGAAACCCATGCTACTTGCTTACCCAACCCCCAATACAAAACCGTCGAACTGCTGAACGACCAACGGTATAGCCGCGACCAGTGGTCGCGCTCTTTGGGTTAAACGATCACCGTGCAGAGGCGCGACCAATGGTCGCGGCTTTACAACATACAAAAACAAACCCCACGCTTCCGCGTGGGGCTATTTATTAATCACTTAATTAATAACAATCTTCGCCCTAATGCATATGCGCTTCCAGGAACTCAGTCGTCCGTCTCGGCGCGAGCATGCCGACGACTTTGCCGTCGACATCGACCACGGGGATATGTCGGAAGCCGCCGATCGCCATCAGGTTCAGTGCTTTGGCCGGGCAGTCCGTCGCGTACACCGTCCGCGGGTTCGGCGACATCACGGCTTCGACCGGCTGATCGCGAAGCTCATCGTTGCCGGCAACCTTGTACAGTACATCCTTCGACGAGAACACACCCAACGGCTTGTTCGCTTCATCGGTCACGACGACGCACGATGTCTCTTTCGTCCACATCAGGTCCAGCACATCGGTGACGGTCATTTCTTTGCTGACGCAATGCACCGGCGTGATGCGCATCGACTTGACTTCCGTCTCGCACAAAAGCCGTTCCAACTCGTCCTCGTACATCGGCGGGTCGTAGTTGTGCAGCGGGTCTTCAAATTCACCGGGCGTAACAGGGTTTCGCTTACGTGCCATGCTTATGCCCCCTCTCGTGAATTCAGGTGCAGCTTCGAACTCATCATCTGGACCTTGATCTGTCTGGGGAAGTGATCGACGACATACTCCATCAACCCGCGTTGGCCGGTCAATGCGATGACCTTGCCGTCGTGATCGACGACGCACATGAACCGCATACGGTTTTCACGCATGCCAAACAGCGCCTCTTCCACGGGCGTGTCCAACCGCACGATGCCGCCTTTCGGCAGCGGCACGGTGTGATTGCCTACCGGCTCGTCCAGCGAAACCTTGTCGCGCGTCACACGAAGCACCTGCCGTTCATTGAATTTACCCAGTGGTTTTCCGTCTCTGTCGACGACGAAGATGCAGCCCAGCTTATTATCCCGCATCAACTCGATCGCCTGACGCAGGCTCACCTCCGGCACAGCGGTCAACGCCGGCCTCAGGTGAAGATCGGCAACAGTTTCATAGCTGATGAATTCGCGCAGACCCATAGGCAAGTTCCTTTTCCGCCCCGGGGACCTCCAGCATCCCCTTACCCTGAATGACCCCGACAAGAGCTACCATCGCAAAACAGTCTAGGGACTTTAAGCATGTTAGCAAGGGAAAAAGGAGACAGGCGTATTGTGGAAAAGCTTTCCCCTGCTGTTTTTACGGTAAATCAACACGAAAAAACACGGCCGCAGGACTCAGGAATGCTCCGCATCCCCGCCAAGCCGCTGCCGCAGCAGCCGCGCCCGGGCGGCCCGGCGTGTCGGGGCATCCATCTCCGTGCCGGATATCTTCTGCAAATGCGCCGCCTGCGTCAGCAGGAACAGCTCGTTGATCGTCCGGATATCCGTGCGGTTGATGCGGCCAAGGTTCACCGCCAGCCGAAGCTGCGACAGCAGCGACAACACCTCTTCGCCGCCCATCACCCTTGCATGCGTCAGGATCGCCCACGCCCGCCACAGCTTGTCATCGAACTGGGCTTCGCGGTGCTTCATCAGCGCCTGCCGCGCCTGATGCTCATACGCGATGATCTGCGGCACGATCGTGTTCTGGAAGTCCGCCAGGATTTCTTCCTCGCTGCGCCCGAGCGTCGTCTGGTTGGAAACCTGGTACAGATCGCCCAAAGCTTCGGAGCCTTCGCCAAAAAGCCCGCGCACCGCTAAATGCATATCCCGTGCAGCCCGGCGGACCTTGTCGATCTCGCCCGTCATCTTCAGCGCAGGCAGGTGCAGCATCACGCTGACGCGCAGACCCGTGCCGATATTCGTCGGGCACGCGGTCAGGTAGCCGTAGCGTTTGCCGTAGGCATAGTCGATGCGGTCTTCGAGGATGTCGTCGATCCGATTGATCTGATCAAATGCTTCGCTCAGTTGCATCCCGCTGCGGAGCACTTGCATCCGCAGGTGGTCCTCTTCGTTGACCATGATCGCAAACGTCTCGTCCGCGCCCACCGCCACGGCCCGGGGTTGATCGTCCGGCGCGTTGGCGTGCTGCCTGCTGATCAGATGCCGTTCAACCAGCAACTGGCGATCGATCTTCGGGCTGTCACCCAGTTCGATCCAGAGGATATTCGGCGCCAGTCGATCGCTGACGATCCGCTCCTTGCAGATAGCGAGCATCTCGTACCGCTGTCGGGTCGTAGCACGATTCACGAAAGGAAAGCCCGCGAGGTTGCGTGCCAACCTCACCCGGCTTGAAATCACAATGTCGCTGTGGGGCCCGGTCCCTCGCAGCCATTCACCGGCGTGGTCGGTGTAGCTGTTCAGGTTCAAGTCAGTTCCCCCTCGAACTTACGGATATCGTCACGCAGTTGTGCCGCTCGTTCGTAGTCCTCGCCCAGCACCGCATCATCAAGCTGCTTGCGCATCCGCATCAGTAGCGCCTGGCGTTGCTCGCCGGCCCCCGCACGACGCGGCACCTTGCCGATATGGTGCGTCCCGCCTTCATGAGCACGCTCGATGATCGTCGATAGCGCATCTTCAAATGCCTTGTAGCAATCCGGGCAGCCAAGCAGCGAATCCTTGCGGAACTGGCTGAACGTCAACCCGCATTCCTCGCATACCTGGCCCTGAAGCGGCATATCCGCGGCCGTTGGAGACGCGGCACTGTGGACCTTCACAAAATTCGTCAGTAGTTCATTGATCGGCGTGTGGATCGACTTGATCGCCAACCCTTCCTCGGCCGCGTGCTGCTCGCACAGATGCTTCACGATCTTCTGGCCCTGGATGATCTCCACCGAGTGGTGGGTAGCAGGCCGTGAGCATTTGTCGCACTTACGTTTCAAACTAAAACCCTTTCGCTTCGCGAACGCGCTCGATTCTAGGGCGGCGCGCCTCTCACTTCAATAGGGTTGTTTAACCGGGTAAATACCCCACCGGCGAAACCGCCCTCAGGACGCGAAAATCAGGTTTCATCTTTGGCTGCCTCCTTCGAGTCTTTTTCTTCCGATGGATCGGGCACGGGCGGCAGCAGATGCTGGAACACCTCCAACTGTGCCGGCTCCGGGTCCGCCTTGGCCATCTCCGCCATCACCAGGTCAACAAACCCCTTCGGATCCATCCCCCGTTCCTTGAGTAACGCCACGAACTGCTCTTCATCTAATCCCCATTCAACCTTGTCCAGCGCAACCGCGACAAACCGCAGCTTCGGCCTTCGCTCCGGGCCGTACACCTCCTGCCGAACCATCAGCACCTGCAATCCCCCGCCCCGCGGCCCATCCCAACGTACCCCATCGCTCAACCCCTTGGTCGAAAATCCTTCAATCCGAATCTCACCCTTCTTAAATGAACTGTGTTTCTGCCGCTCCGCCAAGGCTTCACGCTGGCTGTACATGTATTCAAGAAGCGCTTCGGCCGCGTCCGGGTCATCCGCCTGCCTGGCCTTGGCGCGGTCCGCCTTGTATTCCTTACCCACCGCAGTCTTATCGATCAGCGTCGGCTCGGTCACAAACAACGACGTCGTGCCGAGCACCTCCTCCACCTCGACCGACTCCAGGTAGCCGTACTCCCCCACCGCCATCCGCGGCAGCGGTAGCGCCATCGCCTGCGCCTCAGCCTTTGGCATATTGATCGTCTTCGTGATCACCACCCCAGGACCGCCGACATCCACCTTCTCGGTCAGCTTCGCCTGCGCTTCGCGAAGCGTGATCCCCGCTGAACTCGGGTAGCGCTGCTGATACTGCGGGCAGCAGATGAACTCATCCTCGAAGATGGCGCAACGCTGAGCGAAGAAACGCCAGTGCCTTTCCCAGAGCTGATAGTCCCTCGCATCAAGGCCATGCATGTCGGCAAGTGAAACCGTTGCACCACTCAACAACGCAACACAGCAGATCAACCAACCCAGCACGTATCGCATCATCATCCTCCATGATGCTTGTTGTTCTTATTTACCCCGTCGATTATTGGCGCTGATCGTCAGCGCCAGGTTTCCGCTGCCGCTTCTAAAACCTTCCAGGTCCAGCGCGACATACAGGTACCCCGCGCCGCGTATCCCGTCCGCCACCGCCTGTCTTACTTCGTCATCCATCAGCCGATCAATCTGATCCAAAGGCAACTCGATCCGCGCGACCTGGTCGTGATGCCTTACACGGAATCCGACGAACCCCATCGCTCGCAGCACATCCTCCGCACGCTCAATCTGCTTAAGCAACTCCGGCGTCACCTCGCTACCGTAAGGCACCCGGCTCGCCAGGCACGCCGCTGCAGGCTTGTCCCAGTTCTCAAGACCGAGCTGCTGCGCGACGATACGCACTTCTTCCTTGCCGAACCCGGCATCGATCAAAGGCGAAATCACTTGCGCTTCCTCAGCCGCCGTCAGCCCCGGCCGATGGTCGCCCAGGTCGTCCTTATTCGTCCCGTTGGCGATGTACTTGATCTGTAACTCACTCGACAAGTGTTTCAGCGCATCGTAGAGATGTGTCTTGCAGTAGTAGCAGCGATTCCCCGCGTTGGCCTTGTACCCCTCATCATCCTGCTCGCCGGGCTTAACTTCGATCAGTTCAAGGTCCAGGTCCTTGGCGATCTTCCGTGCTTGTTCTAACTCATACCGCGGCAACGAAGGCGAATCCCCGATCACCGCCGGCGCATTTTCCTTGCCCAGCACCCGCCGCGCGACAGCCGCCACGAGCGTCGAATCCACCCCGCCGGAATACGCCGTAATCATCCGCCCCCGCTTGCGCACGACAGCTTCCAGCCGCGCAAGCAGTGCCGAAGCCTCGGTTTTTATCCCATCAGATAACGTCATCCCCCTATTGTACGCCAAACGCCCCCTGAAGCGCTCAAATCCTCATACTTCACGACATCACACGGCTCAACAAACACTTCGCCGCTTCAAACACAACACCCCGATGCCCGTTGAAAGCAGCACCAACGAAGCCGGCTCAGGTACCAGCGTTACCGTGAGGGTCGATTGCGGCAAGAAGTAATCTTCACCCGATATTGGCATGGCGTTGAGTGTGATATCAAGCAACGAGCCGTCCGACAGTATCGCGTTCAGCAGGATGCCGTCCCGTTCGGTAATGATGTACGGCTCATCGAGTGTCAGATCAACCAACTCACCGTCCAGCATCAATTGCTGAACGTAGAGATTAAAATGACCACCGATAATGCCATGGATCTCTCCGGTGATATCTCCACCCCAGATGTTGATGATTCCCCCAAATTGCGGCCTGAGGTCTCCCAGTATCTGAGCATTATAGAGATTGATTGTGCCACCTGATTCCGCCCGTAAATTGGCTATCTGCCCGCCAGTAATATCAAGCTGGGCACCTCCCATTGCCGTGGCTACCGACGTAACCACACCGTCTGAAATTTCTGCATACGCGAAGTTTCCAATATGAACAGATGCCGCTTCTCCACCCGTAATAACCGCGTGGCTAGGCGACTGTATGCTGCCACTGACGCTCAATATGGATCCTATCGTGCCCCCGCTGAATGAGACGTTTCCACTGTTTACATCAACACCGTAGGTCGTCTCGCCCCCAGTCATCTCAAGCGACCCGCCCTCATCAATCGTGATGTAATCAATCATGCCGCCGTTGACCTGCACATCACCGCCTTCGTAAGCAAAAATCTTTTCAACAATACCATCTGAAATCACAACCCGGCCGCCGTAGTTGGCGTTGATTTGTCGTGCAACCTCACCGCCGGTCATAGTGAACGTGCCCCCGTCATACACAAACACGCGCCCGTCAACCAGGCCGTCTGACATCTGGATGTCGCCGAGAGCCACGCGCAGGTAATCACCCACAGTGCCTCCTTCGATGTTGAGCGTAGAGTCCACAAGCCCGAAGTTGTCTTGAAGCTGCCCCGTCCCGCTAAGCGTCAACGTCTGCCCCGGCCTCAATCCCTGTGGCCCAACACCACTGGATACATACTGTGGCGTCGTATCGATTGCGCCGAGTGATCCGGTCGATAGCGTCGTGGTGCCGGCAGCGATCGGGTCATACGCCTTAACAACTGTCGATATTGAGGTCACGCCATCGGAGATGGTTGTTCTATACTCACGACCACTGAGGATAACCACCGACCCGTCTGACAAGGTGGCGGTGAACAAATCATTAGCTGTGACACCCGCATCCACATCCGTAACGGAGCTGCCGTTAAGCTGAAAATCATCGCCATGCAGCGTGACGGAACTGCCCGACCAGGTGCATAAACCGTCATCAAACCCGCCGCCCGAGATGTCGATCGAGCTGCCCGTAAAAGCCTGCAACCTATCGCCGAAGTGTCCGCCACTGATGGTCACATTGCTGCCGTCATACACAGCAAAAAAGTCACCGACCATGCTGTTGGAGTCGCCAACCTGACCGCCTGAAATAGTGACATCGCTGTACGCGACTTGCAGGTCATTACCGACCGTTCCCCCGCTGATATTCAAGGTCGCGCCGACCACCGCAAAGTGTTCGCCCAATGCACCACCACTGGCCAGCATCAAATCCTGTCCGCGACGCAGGCCATGTAAATCGGAAGCGGTGCTGATTGTCATCGGTGTCGTGTCGGCAGGTGTAATCGCGGTTTGTTGAAGTGTAACTGTGCCCGCCTCGATCTTGTCACTGATGTCGTTACTTATAACAAATACAGAATCCCCCGAAATGGCCGTCCCTGAACCATATAAATCATCGTCACCCGCCTGTTTGTTGAAGATGAAAACCGAGCCGTCAGCCAGCGTGCCTGTAAACACACCGTTCTCTGGCAAACCCGCATCCAGGTCCGTCACATCAACACCGTTCAACTGAAATTCATTACCGACAAAGATCACCTGCCCGCCTGTCGAGGTTTTGAAGTTCTCTGCGATCAAGCCTCCGGAGATTGTCGTCGATGCGCCGTCACGTACTCTCGAACATCGCAACAGCGTGCCCCCGGTCATGTTCACCATGCCGGTTGAATCACCAGACAAAGAGGAAAACTGCATTCTGCCTGAAGACATGCTGACGGTGGAACCGCCATTGATATCGCTAAGTGAGATGAGTAACCCGCCTTGCACATTGACAGCGACATCATTTTCAAGGCTATGAATGTATGCATATCCGCCTTCAAAGATGTTGAGCGTGGTATCGGTAAAGTCAACCGACAAAATTTGGCTGAATAATCCACCTTCATTGATGTTGACCGTCGTTCCAGCAAACGCAACGTCCGGGCTGCCCACCATCAACTGCACCTCACCTTCATCATTGATCTCGATCGTCAGGTCTGACCCGAGCGTGAAGGTTTGGCCGTCGAATTCTCCGGCAATCAAATCCGCGCCGGTCAGTGTCTGGCCGGCATTGACGTTCAGCGTTGTTTGAGCTTCTCCCGGATACGTATTCAGACCTACAGCTACAGACACAGCAATCGCGAAACACGCAGCGTTCTTCATGATCTTGCCCCCTTGCAAGTTGTGGTTGTGGATGCCTTGGATAATGGATGCGGCATCCGGGATATATCGCCCGGCGAGGATCCGGGCTTCTAGTCATTTAATCTATCGACCAACGGCCCCGAATACAAGGAAAATTAACTGTTAGCAAGAAGTTACAATCATCAGACCCGTTTGACTGCCGTGTTTTCAACGCCTACGCTCCTGTGACTTGGGGCAAATTGACCCCTTGGCTTGTGCTTAACCAACCAAAATCCTTATCCACACCACCAGTACGGAGTTTCCTACGATGCTGACTGTCGGCCAAGCTTTTCCTGCCTTCAAATGCAACGCCTGCTCGGGCCTCACCATCGATGACCTGACCACTATCCAGACCGGCGACTATGAAGGACGCTGGAAGCTGTTCATCTTCTACCCCAAGGACTTCACCTTCGTCTGCCCGACCGAATTGATCGAGTTCGGCAAGGCGGCGGCTCAGTTCGACGAGAAGAACGTCGTCATCATCGGCGGCAGCACGGATAACGAGTTCTCCCACCTCGCCTGGCGTCAGGCGCACGGCGGCCTGAAGAACTTACCTTACCCGCTGATCGCCGCGCAGAAGCTCGCGATGGACCTGGGCATTCTCGACCCCGTCGAAAACGTTTGCCTGCGTGCGACCTTCCTCGTCGATCCGGACGGCATCATCCAGTGGGCCTGCGCCAACAACCTCAACGTCGGCCGAAGCGTCGCCGAAGCCCTGCGCGTCATTGATGCCGTGCAGTCCGGCGAGCTGTGTGCCTGCGACTGGAGCCCGGGCCAGGACCACGTGACCGTCGGCTAAGCGGCCCCCCGCCCCCAGCCCCCCGGTCACCGCCATACAACACACACGTTGCCTCAAAGCTACAGCCGACACAACCGGCCGTGGCAGAGGCTTTTTATGCGCAAATTACGAATTCATAAACATCTACCCATAAACCAATTACAAGACAACGTCCCATAACTGACACAATCATCCACCCCGGCACGCACTTCGCACTACAGTTTGGTGATGCGTGCTATTCGCCCCCTGATCCTGGTACTCTGCCTCGGCGGTTGCCTGGCGCTGATTGGCTGCGAACAGCCTCAGCCCATGACCGACTTCGGGCCGCAACTGGATACCGAAGGTGTGCCGCGCTCACTCGCTCTGGATACCCCCCTGCTTCAGCACCTGCGTGAAACCCGCGGCATCGACCGTGGCCAAGCCTGGTACGACGCACGAAACGACCAGACGCTCGCCGCCACCAGCGGCTACGAACTGCCCACCGTGCAGTCCAGCGTCACCTACACCCGCGATCGCCAGTACTTCTCCAATGGCCGGGTGTACGACAACGTCTCCTCGACGACGTATCGGGCCGAGTACCGCCAGATCGTCCGCTGAACTCTGCCTGACTCCGCGTCTCACATCAGCAAATGCCCCCCCCGGCAGGTCTCGGGCATAGCCGTTAAAATGCGCGATTCAAAAATGGCGACCCGACGCTGTCAGTGCAGTCAGTGTTTGGGTCGCACTGTCGATGGAAACACCTGGTATGCCCAGCCCGGAAACGCAAACGAACATAGACATGGACGCACTGGCTGACGCCCTCAACGCCGGGGTTCAAGGCGAGGTCTACACCGACATCGTCAGCCGCGGCATCCACGCCACCGACGGCAGCCACTACCAGATGATGCCCGCCTGTGTCGTCGTGCCTAAAGACGAAGCCGACGTCGCCGCAGCGGTTCGCATCGCCTCGCAATACAAGATGCCCATCACCATGCGCGGCGGCGGCACCAGCCTCGCGGGCCAGACGTTTGGCCACGGCATGATCCTCGACTGCTCCAAGTACATGAACAATGTCCTGGAAGTCAACGCCGAACAAAAATGGGCACGCGTCCAGCCCGGCGTCGTCCGCGACCAACTCAACAAACAACTCGCGCCGCTCGGCCTGCACTTCGCGCCCGACCCCGCTACCAGCAGCCGCGCAACCATCGGCGGGATGATCGGCAACAACTCATCCGGCACACGCTCTCTGATCTACGGCAAAACCATCGAAAACGTCATCGCCACCAAGGTCATGCTAATCGACGGCACAATCCTCACCTTCGATGATTGCGATGCCGACACATGGTCCGACCGCAGTGCCGGCTCATCACGTGAGGCCGAACTCTACCGCACCGTCGGCGAAGTCGTCCGCGCCAACTACGATGAGATCGAAGCACGCTTCCCCAAGATGATGCGCCGCGTCAGCGGGTACAACCTTGATGAGTTCAAATCGAATTCACGGAGCGGACCGGACCACGACGGCAACCCTTGGAACCTAAGCAACCTCATCGTCGGCAGCGAAGGCACGCTCGGTATCCTGCTCGAAGCCACCGTCAAACTCGTCGACAATCCCAAGGCAACAGCCGTCTGCGTCGTCCACTTCGATGACATCATCGAATCGCTGCGTCATGTCCCGCTGATGCTCGAGCACAGCCCGTCCACCGTCGAACTGCTTGATAAACAGATCATCGATGAAGGTCGGCATAACTCATCGACCGCGCATATGGCCGACTTCTTCGAGGGCAACCCCGAAGCCGTGCAGATCATCGAATTCATGGGCGATACGCAGGAGCAGGCCAACCAGCGCGCCGACGCTTTCATCGCCGCCATGCGAGAGCACAACGTCGGCTACGCCCACGTGCTTCGCACTGAACCGCAAGGCAAAGCCAACATCTGGGAGCTGCGCCGCCTCGGCGTGGGACTCGCCTCCAACGTCAAAGGCTCCGCCAAACCGCTGGACTTCATCGACGATGCAGCCATCCCCGTCGAGCATCTCGCTGAGTACATCGACCGGCTGCTGAAAGTCTGTAACGATCTTGAAGTCCCCGTCTCGCTCTGCGCCCACGCTTCCGTCGGCGTGCTACACCCCAAACCATTACTTGACCTGCACAAGCCAGACCACGTCGAAAAAATGCGCAAGATCGCCGAAGCTTCCTTCGCCATGACCATCGAATACAAAGGCTCATGGTGCGGCGAGCACGGTGACGGCCTGGTCCGCGGTGAATTCCTCGAACGCTTCTTCGGCTCGCAGCTCTACAACGCATTCAAACAGGTCAAACACCTGTTCGACCCGGAAAACCTGCTCAATCCCGGCAAGATCATCGACACACCGAAGATGCACGAATACCTGCGTCACGGCGTGCCCGGCTACGAGCAGCACGTTCACGAAGTCAAATCAAACTTCAAGTACAACGAACATGGCAGCTTCCCGCTCGCGGTCGAACAATGCAACGGCATAGGCGCATGTCGAAAGAACGGCACAGGCACGATGTGCCCAAGCTACATGGCGACCCGAGATGAAGAATCTGTCACGCGCGGCCGAGCTAACGCGCTGCGCCTTGCCATGAGCGGACAGTTCGGCGAAGACGCACTGACCAGCGACCGCGTCAAGGATGTCCTTTCGCTCTGTCTTTCCTGCAAAGCCTGCAAAAGCGAATGCCCCAACGCCGTCGACATGGCCAAGCTCAAGAGCGACGTCATGCAGATGCGCTACGACAAGCACGGCACACCGCTTGGCGCAAAACTCATCGGCGGTTCACCCGACTCCGCCAAACTCGCCTCGGGCCCGCTCGCACCGATCGCCAACTTCGTCCAGTCCTTGCCGCCTTTCAAAGTCCTCTTTGAAAAACTCACCGGCATCGACCGACGTCGGCCTTATCCCAAACTCGCCAGCAAGAAGCTCGCGACGCTACTGAAAAGCCGTAAGAAGTACGAGCCCGAACCGAACAAGCACGTCGTCCTATTCGACGATACGTACGCCAACTACTACGAACCCAACGTCGGCCTGTCCGCCGTCGAACTGCTCGAAGGCCTCGGTTATAAGGTCACTATCGCCAAGGCAGGCTGTTGCCAACGACCTCGCATCTCCAAGGGACTGGTCAAGGAAGCCAAGCGCCTCGGCACGCAAACGATGCAGAACCTCGACGTCTTCGCCAAGCAAGGCCTGCCCATCATCGCGCTCGAACCGAGTTGCGCTTCATCGCTGGCCGACGACCTGCCCGATCTTGTAGACGATACCGAAATGGGCAAGCGCGTCGCCAAGCAGATCAAGATGATCGACACGTTCCTCGCCGAAGAAATCGCAGCAGGCAACCTCGATGCAAGCAAACTCTGCTGCGAGGCTAAAGATGTCCTCCTGCACGGCCACTGCCATCAAAAATCACTCTTCGGCACCGATGGCATCAAGCAACTGCTCAAACAGCTCAACGTCAACGTCAACGAAGTCGACTCCGGCTGCTGCGGTATGGCCGGCTCCTTCGGCTACGAACACCACGACCTGTCCATGAAGATCGGCGAACAACGCCTCTTCCCCGCCATCCGCGAAAAATCAAACGACACCACCGTCGTCGCCTGCGGCTTCAGTTGCCGCCACCAGATCAAAGACGGCGTCAACGAACAGTCCAGACATATTGTTGAGTTATTGAAAAGTAAGAACTGATCACAATATCTACATACCCCCCAACGCCGGTCCTGAGCGAAGCGAAGGTCCGGGTATCTTTTCGTGTGTAGTGTGTAGTGTGTAGTGTGTAGTGTGTAGTGTGTAGTGTGTAGTGTGTAGTGTGTAGTGTGTAGTGTGTAGTGTGTAGTATGTAGTGTGTAGTATGTAGTGTGTAGAAAATCGTACAAAGCAGACGCTTTAATTTTCTGCTTTTCTGTTTTCCTGCGATTCCTGCTTTTCACTTCTTCCCCGGCTCCATCAACACCACCCGCGGATCAACCGACTTCTCTAACCTTAACACGCTCTGCAACACCGTCCCGTCCCGGAGCGTCGCAGTAATCACATAATCACCCGGAAATGCTCGCAGCCTGACATTACCTAACTCATCCGTCTTCGTCTGCACATGCGTCTGCCAAAGCTCGTAAAACAAACTATCCACCACGCGACCGGCCGGCGTGAGTTGGCCTTCTTCATCCAACAGCACCGTCGTCCGATCGATCGCTTCGCTCGGAGACACTTCGCTGAACCAGATGCCCGAGATGTTCGGCCTTTCCATCAGCGTCCGCAGCACAGTTTCCAGGTTGATCGCCGCGTTCAGGTCGCTGTCGCCTCCGACCGCAAGCGAACTGATCACGATCGGATGCTTGATCGGGTCCAGCCGGGACAACATCCGTTCAAGCGCCCCCCGTTCGATCGTCCCGCTGAATCGCTGCGACACCGCCACCGCACCGACAGGCACAAATGCCTGCTGCAGTTTCGTCAATTGTTTCTGCATCAACTGCACGCGTTCGAATGACAATCCATCATCAAACGCCGCGACCGCCACCGCCCCGTCGCTCTTGGCCGGCAGCGCCTCATACAAACGCCGCACCGCCGTCATCCCCGTTCGGCTGTCCAGCATGTTGTGTCCGAGCGTCTCGGTATAAGCGTCGTACTGATCCACGCGTCCGCTGTAACGATCCCAGACCTGCTCAACATAGTTCTCAACGCTATCTGCCAGCGCCTTACCCTCAAGCGGCGCAACCCAAGGCGGAACCCGCCCCGCATCGGCCGACACCAGCGAACCCCAACGCACAAACAACCGATGCGCATCGGCTTTTTCCAACACCTTGTCGATCCGCGTGGCAAAGTCGTAATTCAACGACTCGCCCGTCGCCGGTTGAAGGTCGGGCCAATCCGTGATCCGCTCCAGCGAAATCGCATTCACGCATCGCCACAGCTCCTCGTCCGTCCCGATCTTCTCAGGCCAATCCGCCTGTGAATCCGCGCCCGGCAAAACCACCCCCAACGGGAAAAACGACCGCGTCTGCTCGATCTTGACCTCAACCCCCGCCGCAGGTTTGCCGTTCGCCCCGAACACAATCACACGCAAATCCGTCTTGCGCGCTTCATCAATCCGCTGCTCCGACTCCACCACCCAAGGCCCAGCCAACATCTGCGCATGCAAACTCGCGCAACACGCAAACATCACCACCCCAACCACAACCTGCCTCATCCATCCCTGGACCATCCGCAACCTGAACCTTTCGCCTATCCCCCTCTCCCCTCGGGAGAGGGCCGGGGTGAGGGCCGGCGTCATATTAATGCACGAATGTCGAATCCACGAATGACGAATCAATGACCAATCCCCAATGACAAATACAGTAAACCATCATTCGTCATTTATACATTCTTTCGTCATTCGAACTTCGTGCATTCGACATTACACCAAGTCCGTGCCCAATCGAGCCAATTACCCCGCTAATTCAACAACCCCATCGCCTCATCCAACGTCTTCACCGCCAGCAACTGCGCCCCGTTCGGAGCTTTCGTATCCGTCTTCGGGCAGATGATCTTGTTAAACCCCAGCCGTGATGCTTCGATGATGCGCTGCCCTAGCTGCTGCACATGCCGCACCTCGCCGCCCAAGCCGATCTCGCCGACCGCACACGTGCCGGTTTCAGTCTGTTTATCGTAGTGCGCCCCGGCAATCGCGATCGCCAAGGCAAGGTCGGCCGCAGGCTCCGCGACCTTCACGCCGCCCACGCCGCTGACGAATACATCCTGATCCGCAAGCCGTAACCCGCCACGCTTTTCCAAAACCGCGATCAGCATCGCAAGTCGATTTGAATCCACCCCGCTGACCTTGCGCTTCGCTGCGCCGAGAAAACCCGTCGCCGTCAACGCCTGCAACTCGACCAGCAAGCATCGCGACCCCTGCAACACCGGACACACCACACTGCCCGGCCGATTCTGGTACTCCGCCGCCAGCAACCCCGAACCATCCAAGACGGGGTTCAATCCCTTGTCCGTCATCTCAAACAAACCGACCTCAAGCGTCGTCCCGAAACGGTTCTTGATCGCACGGATCACACGATGGCTGTGATACCGATCGCCCTCGAAGTACAACACCGCATCGACCATGTGCTCAAGCAGCCTCGGCCCGGCAAGCTGCCCCTGCTTCGTCACATGCCCGACCAGCACCATCGCCACACCCGTCGCCTTGGCCAGGTAAACAAGCTCCTGACAACAGGCGCGTAACTGCGTCACACTTCCGGGGGCCGCCGCAAGATCGCCTTTGTAGATCATCTGAACCGAGTCGATCACCACCACGTTCGGCTGAACCTTACGCACCTGCTCCATGATCCGGGCCAGATTCGTATCCGCCAGCACAAACAGATCATCCGCCCCATCCGCACCCAACCGCCGCGCCCGCAATCGCAACTGCTGCGCCGACTCCTCACTACTCACATAAAGAACACGCTTGCGGTTTAGCGCTAGCGCATCCGCCGCCTGCAACATCAACGTCGACTTCCCAATCCCCGGGTCCCCCCCGATCAGCACCACACTCCCCGGCACCAATCCCCCGCCCCCGGAGGTTGTCCCCCCGGAAGTTGCCCCCCCGGAAGTTTGCTCCTGTGTAACTTGTCCGTTACTGGTTCCCCCAAGCACGCGATCCAGTTCGCCGATCCCCGTTCCCATCCGCTTGACGCCTGAGCCTTGCGTATCCACCTGCCCGATCGGCACCGCCGCCATCGCGCCCGACTCCGGCAATTCACTGGCCGACTTCGCCCCCGCCGACTCACGGTGTTCTTCCAGCGTATCCCACGACCCGCAGTCCGGGCACTTCCCCATCCACCGCGCCTGCACCGCCCCACAACTATTGCAAATAAAACTCACATGCGTCTTAGCCATCCCAGCAGGATAAGTAGTTCAGAGCAGTGCTCCAAACCCAACTCGCCCGCTCCCCTCAACGCCGGTCCAGTGTGCGACCCACACACTCCCCCTACCCCAACGCCGGTCCTGAGCGCAGCGAAGGTCCGGGTCGGGTTGAGCAGGTGAAGGTTGAACAGGAGAGCAGGAGACGGGTGTGGGGTGTGGGGAATTGCATTTATGATTTAGGATTGATGATTTAGGATTTGTGCTAACGACTTGACCTTCCCCACGAATGGTGGACACGGGCGGGGGACAGCATAATGGCTGTCGAAGGAGTCCACTATGGCACGCAGGAAGTTCACACGAGAGTTCAAGATCTCGGCGGTACGGTTGGTCAATGAGCAGGGTTACAGCCCGAGCCAGGCGGCGAAGCAACTGGGGGTGGACCCGGCTTCGTTGCGGGCGTGGGTCAAGAAGTACTCTGCTGAGCAAGGGATGTCGCCGACGGGTGAGGGAGCGGTGCAGGCGGAGCTGCGTCGATTGCGCAAGGAGAACGCGGAGCTCCGGATGGAGCGAGAGATTTTAAAAAAAGCGGCGGCGTTCTTCGCGAAGGAGCAGCCGTGAGGTACGCGTTCATTGACAAGCATCGGGCGTGTTGGCCGGTGAAGGTCACCTGCCGGGTGCTGCGTGTGTCGCGTAGCGGGTTCTACGCGTGGCGTCGCCGTGAGCCGAGCGAACCGGCGCGTCGTCGGGAGGCATTGGGCCATCGCATCGGCAAGGTTTACGAACAGAGCCGGGGGACCTACGGCAGCCCGCGTGTGCACCGCGCGTTGATCGCGCGGGGTGAATCGGTGTGTCTGAACACGGTGGCGAAGGTGATGAAAAGCCTGCAAATCAAGGCGAAAACCGCCGGATCGTTCGTGCCGCGCACGACCGACAGCGTTCACGATGCGCCGGTGGCGCCCAACACGCTGGGCCGTGACTTCACCGCTTGCTCGCCGGATCAGAAGTGGGTGGCGGACATCACGTACGTCAGCACCGATGAAGGCTGGTTGTACCTGGCGGTGGTGCTGGACCTCTACAGCCGACGCGTGGTGGGCTGGTCGATGGCGGATCACCTGCGCAGCGAACTGATCGGCGACGCGTTAACGATGGCGCTGATGCGTCGTCGTCCCGGGCGTGGCCTGCTGCATCATTCGGACCGGGGCGTGCAGTACGCGTCCGACGCGTACCAGGCGTTGCTCGCCGAGCACGGGATCGCGTGCAGCATGAGCCGGCGGGGCAACTGCTACGACAACGCGGTGATGGAAAGCTTCTTCGGCACACTCAAGACGGAACTGGTGCATCATGAACATTACGCGACAAGGCCCGAGGCGCAGGCATCAATCTTCGAGTACATCGAGGTGTTTTATAATCGCCAAAGGCTGCACAGCACGTTAGGCTATCAGAGCCCCGAAGCGTTCGAGGCCGGCCTGAATTAACACCACCCCGTGTCCACCATTCGTGGGGAAGGTCATAATGGCTAATGGCTAATGGCTTTTCTATTTCCTGCGTTTCCTGCTTCCCCCCCTCCCCTTTTTGAACCCCCTCCCCACCCAGCCTACAATCATCAGTTCGATCCATAACGACAGCATCAAACGCGAGTAATCTCCGATGACAAAATCCTACGCCTGGCGCCTGGTACCGATCGTGGCCATGACCGCCGCCCTCTTGGTCCTGACCGACGCCTTCGCCGCCAAACAGGCAGATGCCTACAAGCAGCTCAACGTGCTGGTCGATATCCGCCACGAGCTGGTGGAAAGCTACGTCGAAGAACCGGACCAGATGGAGTTGGTCGAGTCGGCTGTGGCGGGCATGATCGCGTCGCTTGACGACCCGTACACCGTGTTCGTCCCCGCTGAAGAGGCCACGCAGTTCACCGACCGACTCACCGGTTCGTTCTCCGGCATCGGCGCGGAGATCGACATGTACGAAGGTCGGCCGCGCATCGTGACCCCGTTGGAAGACTCCCCCGCCTGGAAAGCCGGCATCATGGCCGGCGACATCATCCTCGATGTCGATGGTCAATCGACCCAAGGCAAGAGCCAGAACGACGTCATCCAGAACATCAAGGGCGAACCCGGCACCGACGTCGTCCTGACCGTCCGCCGCAAGACCGGCGAAGAGCTGGACATCACCGTCACCCGCGACCACATCAACGTCCAGACCGTCCGCGGTTTCCGCCGCCAGGCCGACCAGAGCTTCGACTACATGCTCGATCCGATCAACAAGATCGGCTACATCCGTATCTCGCAGTTCACCGAGCCGACAGCCGACGAACTGCGCGGCGCGCTTCAAGTGCTCAAAGCGCAGGACGTGAAGGGTTTGATCATCGACCTGCGCTTCGATCCGGGCGGGCTGCTCAGTTCGGCCGTGGCGGTCAGCGATATGTTCCTGACCGAAGGCAAGCGGATCGTTTCGACGAAAGGCCGAAGGGCGCCCGAACAGGTTTACAACGCATCCGCAGATACGATCCTGCCGAGTACACCGCTGGTTATCCTCGCCAATGAAGGCAGCGCCTCTGCTTCGGAAGTCGTAACCGGCGCGCTGACCGACAACAACCGCGCCTTGTTCGTCGGCACACGCACGCTCGGTAAAGGCAGCGTGCAACAGGTGCGTGAGCTTGAGGACGGGCTGGGTGTATTGAAGATGACCAACGCCTACTACTACCTGCCCAACGGCCGAAACATCCACCGCCGACCGAATTCCGAAGTCTGGGGCGTTGATCCTGACGAGGGTGCGTATGTGCCGATGACGTACGATGAATACGAAGAAATGATCTTGACGCGCCGCGAGGCAGATGTCATCCGTGAAGAGAACGGCCACGAAGACATGGTCACGATCACGCCGGAATACATTAAGGACGAAATGAAAGACCCGCAACTTGCCGCGGCGCTGCGTGCCGTGCGTGGGAAGATCGAAACCGACGACTGGCCGGTTGTTGGTTTGTCGGACGCCGAAGAGCTTGTACGCCAGCACGAACGCGAGCTATTGCAACGCCGTCGATCGCTGCTGCTGGAAGAACTCGATCGCGTCGAAACCGAACTCGCCGATGGAAACGTAGCGGACAAGGCGGCGGAAGAAGCCGAAACAGAGACAGAGGAAACCACCGCACAACCCGAACCGAAACCGGAAGTAAAAGAAGAACCGAAACCTGAAGCCGAAGCAAAGCCGGAAGTGAACGAAGAAGCGAAGCCGCAGCCGAAACCCGAAGCGCAAGCGGAAGCTGCTCCAGAACCCGAGAAGACGCCCGAGCCCGCGGAGAAGAAGTGACACGGATCCTCGGCCTCGAATCAAGTTGTGATGAAACCGCCGCCGCTGTCGTTGAAGACGGCCGGCTGGTGTTATCGAATGTCGTTGCAGCGCAGCATGATCTGCACGAGCGTTACCGTGGCGTGGTTCCCGAGATCGCAAGCCGGGCGCATTTGCAGAACCTCAACCCGGTCGTGCATGAGGCGCTGGTGCAGGCGGGCGTGACATTGAACGAGGTCGACGCGATCGCGGTCGGGCATCGGCCGGGGCTCATCGGTTCGCTGCTGGTCGGGGTCAGCGCCGCCAAGACACTCGCCTGGGCGGCGGGCAAACCACTGATCGGCGTCGACCACGTCCGGGCCCACTTGCATGCAGCATGTTTGAGCGACGTTGTCAAACAGCCCCCCACGTTATCCACCACTCTACCTGCGCACAGTTCTGTCGTGATTGGCCGTAGTGCGCACGATTCCGGCAAGGTCAGCCCCCCACCCGCGATCGACTTCCCGGCGCTCGGGCTGGTCGTCTCCGGGGGTCACTCCAGCATCTACCAGATGACCAACTCGACCGACCTCAAACTCATCGGCTCGACCATCGACGATGCGGTCGGCGAAGCCTACGACAAGGTTGCGGTCATCCTCCAGGTCGGGTACCCCGGCGGACCGAAGCTCGACAAGCTCGCGCAGACAGGCGACCCGACCGCACACGACCTGCCGCGCTCGATGCTGAAGCGCGACAGTTTGGACTTCTCGTTCAGCGGGTTGAAGACCGCGGTGTTGTACACCGTGCGTGGTCATCCTGTCGGCCGCGGGCCGAACGCGAAGTTTGAGCGCAGCGTTGAAGACTTAAGCGAGAAACAGATCGCCGACATCGCCGCGAGTTTTCAAGCTGCTGCGGTTGATGCGGTCGTTATGAAGCTGAAGCGCGCCGTCAAGCAGATGACAGCTAAAGAGAAAGCACCGCATTCCATTGTTATCGGTGGCGGCGTCAGCGCGAATTCACTGCTGCGCAAGCGCATCACAGAACTCGGTGACAAACTCGGCCTGCAGGTACGCATCCCCGCGTTTGCTTACTGTTTAGACAACGCCGCGATGATCGCCGGGCTTGCGTACACGAAGTACGAGGCCGGCGAATTCGACGAACTGGACCTGCCCGCGGTCGCATCCGGTTCGATCTGATTCATATAGCCCGACCAGGATGGTCGGGCTATATGGGTTTATGTCTGTGTTATTGCGGTTGCGATGGTGGATTATTCAACGTTTTTGTGCGACCCACACCTGTTCTTTGCCGTAGGCGGGTGCGGATTTCTTGAAGTCTGAGAACTCGGCCAACACTTCAAAGCCGCATAGTTCCAGGAGGTATCGCATCTCGAAACGGTAGGTCCAGCGGAGGTCGAGGCGTTCGTGTTCCTCGCGTGTGATGTTGCCTTGCGCATCGTGTTCAGAGATTACCCAAAGCATCTTGAATGTCTGGCTCAACGGGTCGTTGATGCGATCGACTGCGCGTTGCTCGACCTGCAAGCCGGTCGCCGGGTTTGTTACCGTCGCCTCCTCCGCCGGGTCATCGATCACTTCATCGCAGCGCGACAAGCGTGGATCGAAGATGTTGATCACCAACCTGCCGCCGGGTTCGAGGTGTTGATGGATACAGCGTAGACACTTCTGCTGTGCTTCAGGCGTCATCAATGCCATAAAAGAACGGTACGTGATATACACCAGGCGGAACTGCTGTTTGAGATCGAAGCTTGTCATGTCGCCGAGTACATAGCGCACCTGATCTGCGGTTTTACTCGGGTAATTCGGGCGTTTTGCTTCCGCGGCGGCGATCATGCCGGGATTGATATCCAGCCCGACCACATCAAAGCCAGCGTCCGCGATGGGCCAGGCAACACGGCCGGTGCCGCTTGCCAGTTCCAATACCGGGCCGCCGGTTTCTTGTGCCTGTTCGATCATGAAGCCGATATCCTGGTTGGCCCAGAATTCGGTCAGCGTGTCGTACACCTCGATGTGCAGTCCAGATCGGCTGTAGTAGGGAATGGCTGATTCCCAACGCGCGTCCATGTCATGTCTCCTGCAAAGTAATCCAAAAAGTCCCAATAAAAAAAGCCCGTCTCACGCGAGACGGGCCGATTCGACTTTTGTCACTAGAAGTCTGGTTCGCCTACCTCGCGTGCGGATACCTTGCCGCATAGAAGCGGTTGAAGGCGTTACCGTTAGCCGGGGTGGCGAAGTGACTCATGGCGCGTAGCCTAACCGACTTGCCCGTGCTGCGTCAATCAGGACAGAAGCATCCCATTGCCCTAGAATCGGAGCCATGAAGTTTGAAGTTCTATTTTTAGGGACCGGTACCAGCGCCGGCGTGCCGATGATCGGTTGCGATTGCGCGGTCTGCCGGTCGGATGATCCGCGAGACAAACGTGACCGCACGAGCGTATTGATCCGGTATGACGATCCGGACGGCAACTGCCGATCGTACCTGATCGATACGTCGCCTGATCTGCGGCAGCAGGCATTGCGTGAAGACCTCAAGCGGATCGACGGCGTCTTGTACACCCACGCCCATGCGGACCACGTCTTCGGGCTTGATGATCTGCGTCGGTTTAACGCGGTGATGAAGCAGCCGCTCGATATCTACGCAGAAGAGCGTGTGCTTGAAACGTTAAGGCATATGTTCCCGTACATCTTTGCCTCGGAGCACAACGTCAATAAATCGTTCATCCCGATGCTGATCCCGAACTTGTTGGAACCGGACAAAAAGCTGGACCTGTTCGGCGCGATATGGACGCCGATCAGGCTGATGCACGGGCGGTTGCCGATCCTTGGCTTCCGGATCGATATCGCGGGCAGGTCGCTTGGGTATTGCACGGATGTGTCGTCGATCCCGCCGGAGAGTTACGCGCTGCTTGAAGACCTGGATGTTCTGGTGCTCGACGGCCTGCGTTACCGCCATCACCCGACACACTTCACGATCGACCAGGCGCTAAGTGAGATCGAGCAGATCAAACCCAGGAGCGCATACCTGACACACCTGGCTCATGATGTGTCTCATGCGGAGTTGGAGCCGCGGTTGCCGGAGGGCGTGAGGTTGCCGTACGACGGGTTGGTGGTCGAAGTGTAATCATCGGAGCAGTTCAATCTCAGATCGGCACAGGTGGAGCCGCCGGCCAGGGGTGGATGTCACAGAACAACGGCGTGGTTGCCAGGTTCACCGCCCATGACATTATCATCACGGAGCCGGCGACGTTCGAGCTGTCAGCAGCCGGGGCGCTGTTCGTATTAGTCAGGCGACGTGATCGCTGATTGGTATTGCACGGGGTTAGAATATCGGCGCGTTAGAGCATTGAAGAAGAACAACCCGACCAAAATGGTCGGGCTATATGGGCACAGCCACCCGACCAAGATGGTCGGGCTATATGGGCGCACGCCACCGACCGGGGTGGTCGGGTTATTTCGTTAAAACTTTATGGGTTCGAAGCCTTTGCGGTAGTTGCGGCGGACGATTGTTTTTGTGGCTTCTTTATGGTTGGTGAAGGTGCGTTTGTCGGCGTTCCATTCGAGGATTTGGCCGGGGTATTTGGCGGCTTTGATGGCGAGCAGGCCGACTTCGGTGCAGCGCAGGCCTATGTCGAACGGTGTCCAGTGGTGCGGGGTGTCGATGCCGAGGGCTTTGTCGACCCAGGCGTGCCAGTGGTTGAATGATTCGTAGTCGGGCAGGCCGGGCACTTCCAGGCCGTTGGTGAGTTGGCCTTCGCGCCAGACTTCGATGGGTTCGCTTGGGCCGAGCACGATTGTGCCTGCTTCGCAGACGATGGCGGTGAAGTTATTCGCGGGCCAGTCGCCATCGCCGATGCCGAGTTGTTTGCGGTCGGGACGGATGCCGCTGTCGTAGAGGTAGAAGTTGCAGTTGGAGTTAGCGAAGTTGTCGGAGTTGACGGGGTAGCAAAGCGTTGAAGAGACGCGGTCGGCGTGGAAGTGGGTCAGGTCGCGTGAACGGGTGCGGGAGCAGACCTGTGTCGGGCTTTGCAGTTCGGGGAATGCGTAGAACATGACGTCGACGAGGTGGACGATCCAGTCGGCGATCATGCCGCCGCCGTAGTTCCACCAGCTACGCCATTGACGCTGGACCATCTGAGGTCGGCAGGGTTCGTACTGCGCACCGTTGAGCCAGAGGTCGTAGTTAATGTTGGCTGGTGGATCGATCGGGTCGCGGAGAACGCCGTCGGTGAAGTAATGCCCGCCTGAGATGGCGCTTGCGCCGAAAGAGATGTGGACTTCGATGACTTTCCCGAGCGTGCCGCTCTTGAGGATGTCAACGGCAGCGCGTCGGCAAGGGGATTCGATGCGCTGGTTGCCGGTTTGTGTGACGAGTTGAGGTCGTGCTTTGACGGCGCGGCTGAGGGTGTGCAGTTCTTCGAGCTGGTGGACGAGGGGTTTTTGGCCGTAGACGTGTTTACCCTTGGCGAGCGCGAGGGTCATGATCGCGCAGTGCGAGTGGTCGGGTGTGGCGACGATGACGGCGTCGAATTGGTTAGCGTGTTTATCGAAGGCTTCGCGGTAGTCGGCGCAGGTGAAGGCGGAAGGATGTGCTTTGGCGGCTTCGGCGATGGCCTGGGAATCGACATCGCACAGGCCGACGATGTCGGCTTTGGGGTGTTCGTGGACCTTCATGCGATCGGTGCCGCCAATGGTGCCGGTGACACCGATGGAGATGACGCGCAGTCGCGTGTCGTTGGTGGCGGGTCTGGTGCTTGATTGAGCGAAGGCGGGGATGGTGGTGGCGAATGCGCCGAGGCCTAGAGCGGCGGTGGTCTGGAGGAAGTCACGACGGGTTGGTGAGGTGGGCATGGGATTGCTCGAAGTGTGTGGTATTCGGTTGATTGGCATCGCCGCGTTGCGGCGAATGGGGCAGCGAGCTGCCCCGCTAAACGGGCGGGATTACTCGGCGCCCATCAGTTTGCGTAATGCCTGGCCGACGTCCGGTTGTTTCATCAGGTGTTCGCCGACGAGGACGCGGTGGATGCCGGCCTTGCTGAGACGTTGGATGTCATCGTTCGTGCGGATGCCGGACTCGCTGACGAGGATGTCCTTGTCGGGGACTTCGCCAAGCAGGTCGAGTGTGTGGCTCAGGTCGGTGGTCATGGTCTTGAGGTTGCGGTTGTTGATGCCGAGCAGTTGATAGCCCGGATGTGGAAAACCGACGTGGCTCTTGACCTGGATGAGGCTTTCAAAGTCGTGGACCTCGAGCAGGACGGTCATCTTCAGTTCGGTCGCGAGGATGAGCAGGTCGATCATCTGCGGTTCGCCGAGGCATTCAGCGATGAGCAGGATGGCGTCAGCACCGGCGGCACGGGCTTCGTAGACCTGGTAGGGATCGACGATGAAGTCTTTGCGCAAGACGGGCAGCGGGACGGCCTGCTTGATCTGAGCGATGTAAGCGAGGTCGCCTTGGAAGTATTTGGCATCCGTCAGGCAACTGATCGCGGCTGCGCCGTTGTCGTGGTATGCCCGGGCGATGGCGACGGGGTCGAAGTCCTCGCGGATCAGACCCGCTGAGGGGCTGGCTTTTTTAACCTCGGCGATGACACGCAGTTCGCCCTTGGGACGGGTCACGGCTGAGAAAAAATTGCGTGGTGGATCAGTTTCGAGGGCCTGCTGCTTGACCTGCTCCAGCGGTCGGGTCTGTTGGGCCTGGTCCACTTCGATGCGTTTATCTGCGATAATCCGGGCCAGCACGTCACTCATGGGTCCATCCTGCGTTGGTACGAAGTCTCTACAGGCCAAAAGCATAGCGGTTTGACGGCGGAGGTGTGGGAAAAACTCGGGACAGGGGTTTTCCCTGGACGGATTGTACGGTACACTTCTAGAATAACGGCTTGTGATCGTTGTATGGGGATTTCCGACTTGCCAAGGATCGGTCTGCTGTCTGATTCGCACGGTCGAGCCGTGACCACCCGTCTGGGCGTTCAAGCCCTGCTGGACGAGGGGATCGATGTGCTCATTCATCTGGGAGATGTCGGCACCGTAGAGGTGATCGACGAGTTAGCTGTGCAGCGCCCCGGGGCCGGTGAGGCGATCCCGACGCACCTGGTTTTCGGCAATACAGACTGGGATGCCAAGGCATTAGGCGATTATGCGAAGCACCTGGGGATGGTCATCGATCATCCTGTAGGGCATCTGGACCTGGACGGCGGCGAACTGGCGTTCTGCCATGGGCACCAGGCGAGCGTGATGAAAGAGGCGCTGGCCAAACCGGTGCGTTATCTGTGCCACGGGCACACACATCAGGCATCGGATACGAAGTCCGGGGACACACGGGTGATTAACCCGGGGGCGCTGTGCAGGGCCCATCGATATACGGTCGCGGTTCTCGACACTGACAAAGATGAATTAACCTTTCTCAACGTCGGGGCTCGCTAAACCGCCAGTAGTGTTACAATAGGGTGCGCAGAAAAGAGGCGTTCGACTGTTGGAAGTCGATCGCCACAGGGATGTCTTTCTATGACCGATCCGCGATCAGACAACGCATACTCGAACCTGATTGTCAGGACGTTTGAAGACCGGGATCACCAAGCTGTGTTTCACCTGTATGACCACGGCCGTCTTGCCGGTCAGGTCGCACCCAATGATTCAGGGGCCGACATCGACAACCTGCGTGAAGCGTACTTCGACAGCGATCGTCACCACTTCTGGATCGCGGAGGTGGACGGTAAGGTTCTGGGAATGATCGGGGTTGCCAGTGACGAGGCGCACACGGCGGAGGTGCGCCGGTTGCGCGTCGAGCCGGGGCATCATGATTCACCGATCGCGGCGAGATTGCTCGAAGTGGCCTTAGCACACTGCAAACATCACGGCTACCTGAAGATCCGGCTTGACACACGCTTCGAGAAAGACGCGGCGGTCGGGCTGTTCGATCACGTCGGCTTCCAGCACACGCGCACCAAGAGCATGCACGGCAAAGACCTGCTGGAGTTCTACCTCGACCTTTATCGCCAGGATAAGGGTGATGAGGGGAAGTGATTGATTGCTGATTTTAAATCGTTGATCGTTAATCGCTAATCGTTAATGTGGATACTTCACATTCGGCGATCGTTTTCATTGCCGGCACATCAGCGATTAAAGATTAGCGATTAGCGATTAAAATATAGAGATCTGCCTACTCGCCAAATAAATAACCCGACCAGGATGGTCGGGCTATGTGGTGTTGCATGTAAGTACTCAACTGCTCGCTTGTGCTTCGACCGGTGGGTTGAAGCGGGAGCCTTCCAGGGGGATGCGGCGGTTGATGTTCGGTCCCGGCAGGTATGGGCCGATCATGGCGGCGGCGATGCCGATGCCGATGTTGGCCAGCGTGTAGGCCCACCAGTACTTGATCGGGTCGATCTTGACGAAAATCATGATGCCTGTGGCGAGCATGACCGCGATGGTGATGGGGATCAGGCCGCGCCATGCGAGTTTCATGAGCTGGTCGAAGCGGAAGCGAGGCAGCGTCCAGCGTATCCACATCATGATGAACAGCAGCGTCGTGATCTTGCCGACGAAGACGTTGAACTTGATGAAGACGATCAACAGCGCCATCCACCAGGGTTGGCCGCCTTCGCCGAAGAACAGCCAGGGTTGATCGCCGCCGGCAAGCGTCGGGAGCAGTTCGTATCCGCTGTAGCCGGCGAACGGTGCGATATCCCATCCACCCAGGAAGAGGATGGTGAAGAACGCCGAGCCGGTGATCATGTGCATGTATTCGGCGAGGAAGAACAGCGCCCACTTCATGGAGGCGTACTCGGTGTGGAAGCCGCCGACCAGTTCCTGCTCAGCCTCTGCGAGGTCGAACGGGGCGCGGTTGCATTCAGCAAGCACGCAGGTGAAGAAGATCACGGCCAGCAGCGGGTGCATGAAGATGCCCCACGCGCCGCCTGCCTGCTGGTTGACGATGATCGACGCGTCGCTGGAGCGGAAGCAGAGGATCGCGACGAGGACGCAGACGCCCATCGGGATTTCGTAGCTGAGCATCTGTGCGGTCGCACGCAGCCCGCCGAGGAAGGAGTACTTGTTGTTGGAGGCGTACGCACCGAGGACGACGCCGTAGACAGCCAGTGAGGAGACGGCGAGCATGAAGATGACACCGATGGAGATCGGAGCGACGGTGACGATGACCTGGCCCGCCTGGGCGACTTCCCAGCCGAACGGCGAGAATCCCGGGAAGTCATACGTACCGCCCCACGGGACGACGGCCCAGCCGATCATCGCGGGGATCACCACCAGCACGGGGGCGAGGCAGAACAGCAGCCTGTCGACGTGTGGCGGGGTGTAGTCTTCCTTGAAGATCAGCTTCAAACCGTCGGCGAGTGCCTGGCCGAGGCCGAAGAAGAACCATTTGTTCATGAAGTCGAGCTTGAGAGCCTTCCAGATGTTGTCCTGGCCGAAGGAGAAGTTGGTCCGGTTAGGGCCGATACGGTCCTGCGTCCAGGCGGCGACCTTGCGCTCGAGGAAGATCAGGTACGCACATGCCCCCAGGATCATGTGTATCACCACAAGGATCAGGACGACGCTGACGAAGAACTGTGCTGGTAGGGGGAACATGTTTAACTGTCCGCTCGTAGTGTTTTCAGGAACCCGCCTCGGCCGATGATACCGATATCGCTTGATGCCTTCCGGGATATCCGAGGATATCCGCGAAGCTCCCGGGGGCAAACGTCGGCATCATCGCCCGGATGCCGTTACAATCCGCCGATTCACTGTCGTAAACCCTTACGGGACGATGGTTGACCGGCATCATGCAACAAAGATTAGGGCCAGCACACTCGTGAAGCAAACCAACCCCGACTCCGCAGCCTCTCCGGACCCTTCGGAATCCTCAGAAGCCCCGGCCTCGCCGGAACCGAGCGTATCCCAACCGAAGCCCCCCCCACCGGCTGATGAGACGATCAAAGAAACCTTCGAGTCGATCATCATCGCGTTCATCCTGGCGTTCGTGTTCCGGGCCTACGTGGTCGAAGCATTCGTGATCCCGACCGGATCGATGGCCCCCACCCTGCTGGGAGCGCATTACACGGTCGAGTGCGAGCAGTGCGGGTACGAATTCAAGGTCAACTTCAGTGCTGACAGTCACCCGCCTCAACGAAACACCAGCGGACAGATCGTTCGTAAAGCACGTTGGGAACACGGCGTAGCCTGTCCGATGTGCAATTACAACATCGACATGACGAACCCGAAAACGAACTTCTACCGTTACGGGCCCGGCGACCGGATTCTGGTGCACAAGTATATCTACCAGGTTTCCGAACCCAGGCGGTGGGATGTGGTGGTGTTCAAGGCCCCGCAAGACCCGAACACCAACTACATCAAACGATTGATCGGTTTGCCGAATGAATCCATCCGCCTGCTGGACGGGAACGTTTATTACCAGAAGGAAGGCGAAGAGCTTTGGCACATCGCGCGTAAAGGCGATTCGCCGAAGGTCCAGCGAGCGGTGTGGCAGCCGATCTATCACAGCCAGTACATCCCGCGGGATCACGGGGAATTGCAGGGTCCGGGTGAGCGAAACGCCAACCACCGCTGGGAGGTGCCGTGGGTCGCGACCAATGGGCAGTGGGAGCTTGAGAACCGACGCAGTTATGCCTTTGCCGGCGGCGAGGGGACAATCGCGTTCGACTTTGACCGCGGCGGGAACGCGAGTCTTGCCAGTATTTACGCGTATAACCAACTGGACAGCTCGATGTACTCGGACCAGATCGAGGACATCCGTATCGCCGCGGCGCTGGATTCGGAAAACGGTGACACATCCATCCAATTCACCACGGAGACCCGGCTGACCGGCCCCACACAAACCGTCATCGCGAAGGTTGATCCGGACGGGACCATCACGCTGAGCACGATCGATCCGCTGACCAACACCCTGGTCAAGCTGATGGAACCCCAGAAAACACGTCCGCTGGACGGTTCGGGTGCGACGACAATCGAGTTCTGGTCTGTGGATCAGGAACTGAGTGTCTGGATCAACGGCCGGCGTGAGCTTCGCTATGTGTACGACTCTGATTTGACGTTTGAGCAGTTGATCGATCGGCCGATGCCACAGAAGCGTCCACGTATTCAGATAGACCTGAGTGGTGGCGCGGCGATGCTTCACCAGGTCGAATTGGACCGGGACCTTTACTACGCCAGTGAAATGGAGCTTGAAAAAGGTGGGGCTGAGGCACGCGGTGGTATCAATCGTAACGCTGTGGGTGAGATCGATCTGCGAGACTTCATCCCGATGCGGCTGTATGACAAGGAGTACTTCTGCATCGGCGACAACAACCCGCTCAGTAGCGACGGCCGATATTGGTTTCCGAATCCACCGGGTGATCCGGATGCCTTATGGGTGCGTCAGCGTTACTTCGGTAAGGCCCTCAATGACACGAGTCGAGATGGCGTTGTGCCGGGTGAATTGATGATGGGCCGAGCGTTTTTCGTGTACTTCCCAGCCCCGTATGCGTGGAAGACAGACGGTTACCGCGTGATCCCGAACTTCGGCGACATGCGGTTCATTCACTAACTTAACGCTCATATTTAACAATGGTTTAATGATCAGCCCGCACCTTTTCCACAACGTGGAAAGGCGCTGCCTGTGCATGGGCCAAGAAATAGAGCCTTAACGCTATTAACTATTCGGATATTGCCATCTGTTTTATGCAAGTCGTTACTGCATCTAAAACAACGATAAACGGGATTCGGGCCGATTTTACTCAATCGCTTTGAATCCATGTCTTTTAAGCACCTGTGAGTAATCTGCCCCCCCACTCGTTGCGGGCTTTCCCACACGTTTTCCACAACCCGCTGAGGGCGGATCGCACGGCCTGACATCAGAGAGACAACGCTTTTGTCAGCCGATTGTTACGACATTGGCGAGCAAGAAAATATCAACCTAGGCTGTCCGATTTGGGGTCCGGGCCGCTCGAACATATGATGCCCGGTTATGAGTGAAGATACCCCCATTATGCGTAACGTGATCGCCGCCCTCGTGACCAATGAACCCGGCGTGCTCGCCCAAGTCGCGGGCATGTTCGCGGCACGCGGATTCAATATCGACTCACTTGTGGTCGGCCGAACCGAAAACCCCGAACTGTCTCGCATGACGATCGTCGTCAACGGCGACTCGGCCATGCTCGAACAGGTCCGCAAGCAGTTGGCGAAGCTCGTGCCGGTGGTCAAGGTCGTGGACTACTCGACGGTCGACTTCGTCGAGCGGGACCTGATGCTGGTGCAGGTATCCACGAGCGGGAAAGAACCCGGGCAGCGCCATCACCGCAATGAGCTGATCGAGCTGGCCAACGTCTTCCGCGCGAAGGTTGTGGATGTCAGTGAAGAGCAGGTGATGATCGAACTGTCCGGCACGGAAGGCAAACTGGAAGCATTCGTCGATCTGGTGAGGCCCTACGGGATCGTGGAACTGGCGAGGACGGGTGTGATCGCGATGCCGCGTGGCGCCGGCGGGACGCGCAAGCCGGGCCTGAACAAGGCGGCGACGACGCGCAGCGACACGGGCCGTCAGCCGGACATTGATCCGGGCGATCTGCCCCCGGGTTAAAGTTCACAGCGGTCGCTCGTCAACTGCGGTTAAACTAACGTAATGCAGCTACGCCTACGGATCAGCCTTGCCAGCAAATGCCAAATGATGTTTGGCGCAGCGGTGGTGCTGATCCTTAGCGCTGCGCTGACGGTGGTGGCGTTGCGTATGCAGGCGCTGGTGGAGCGTGGGCCGTTCCAACGCGCGCAGGATTTAGCGGAGTGGTGGCTGGCCGATGAGATCCGGTTCGGCGGGGAGTTGAACGAGATCCAGCAGGATGCCGGCGGGTTGCCGCCGGATGTGGATAAGGCGGTCTCGATCATCTATCACGATCAATTGGAACGCCAGTCGGAATCGGACGAATTCTTCAGCAAGGCGGTCCAGCTTTTCCAGACGCGGCCTAAGACTTTGGAATTGTTCGAGCCGGCGATCGATGCACAAGGCCAGACGTATTACCGTTACGCGAGGGCGATCAGAAAGTCGGACCTTGACAGCATACGCGGCGGCACGGAAGCCGGCTTCAGCCCGACGGTGGGATCATCGGCGTTGTCGGACCCGCTTGAGATGGTGCTGCTGATCCACCTGCGTGATGACGATGCGCCAAAAGAGCGTGCGTTGAACGTGATCTACCTCGTGACGGCCGGACTTGTCTCGGGCCTACTGGCGATCGGCGCGTTCTGGTTCATCACGACGCGGATCATCCTTTCGCCCGTTCGTTTGTTGCATGGTTATGCAGCGAAGGTTTCCGAGGGCGACATGAATATCCGCTCGGATATCAACACCGGCGACGAGTTCCAAAACCTCTCGGACATGTTCAACACCATGCTCGAGAACCTCAAGAACAACCAGGACCAGTTGCGATCGATCAACAAGAGCCTGGACCTGAAGCTGGGTGAGTTGGCGGAGTCGAACGTCGCGCTTTACGAAGCGAACAAGATCAAGGGCGAATTCCTGGCGAACGTGTCGCATGAATTGCGGACACCGTTGAATTCGATCATCGGTTTTGCGGAAGTGCTTGGCGAAGCGCTATCGGGCAGGGACGATCCGAAGGATGAGAAGCGTCGGCGTTACGCGGCGAACATCATCACCTCCAGCAGGCGCCTGCTTGATCTGATCAACGACCTGCTCGATCTGGCGAAGATCGAAGCGGGCAAGATGGAGTTGCGCCCCGGTCCGGTGAGTATCAGCGATACGCTTGAGGGATTACTGAACCTGATGCGGCCGCTTGCTGAACAGCGAGAGATCACGATACGCCATAAGGTGCAGCCGGACTTGCCGAAGGTGGTGACCGATGCGGGCAAGTTGCAGCAGATCCTGTTTAACTTCCTGGCCAATGCGGTGAAGTTCACACCACCGACCGGTGAGGTAAACGTCGAAGCGGCGTTGGTTGAGCCAAAGAATGGTAAGAAACCGACGCATGTGCGGATCAGCGTAAAAGATACCGGCCCGGGCATCCCGCTCGAGGATCAGGACCGCGTGTTTGATAAGTTTGTGCAGCTCGATCCGGGCGTGACCAAGGAGCACGGCGGCACAGGATTAGGATTAACGATCAGCATGGAACTGGCGCAACTGCTTCAGGGGCAGATCGATCTGGACAGCGTGCCGGGCAAAGGCGCAACGTTCAGCCTGATCATCCCGCTTGAATTAAGCGAGAGCACGTCGACGCCGTTGATGCCGGAGGTCATGTCGGGGAATCCGCGTAATCCGAGGTAGCTGGGGGATGGGGGATGGGGGATGGGGGATGGGGAATTGTATTTCGTCAAGAAAGAGTGCAAAAAAAAATAGATGTCGTCATTCCCGCGCAGGCGGGAATCCACGCGCCCAATGAATCCAAGGACGTGGATCCCCGCCTTCGCGGGGATGACGGTAAAGGGTGGCTACTGGCTACGCTTGGATTGAGAACGCTCTAATTGTGAACACTGCTACGGCAGTGCAATGTTCTGGTTGACTTCTTCGAGCAGTTTTCTTGCTTCTTTGACGCCGGGTTCGTCTTCGGGTGCGGCGGCGGCTTGCTGGAGGTGGTAGCCGGCCCAGCGTTCTTGGCCGAGGGCGTGGTAGACAGCACCGATGTGATAATGCGCTTCGGGGATGTCGGAAAGGTTGGGGATCGCTTGTGCCAGCAGCTCGATCGCAAGTTGGTTGCTGCCGCGCAGGTGTTCGATCCAGCCGGTCGTATCCAGCACGGGCGGGACGTCGGGCAACGCGGCATACACTTCACGCGCCAACGTGATCGCGCTGTCGAGCTGGCCGCCCTGCTTTGCGCGCAGGTATGCAAGATCGTTTTTCGCAGCCATCTGGTACGGCCCGGCCGTCTCTGTGATGGGCTGGTAGATCGCTGCCGCTTCTTCATAATGACCCGCAGCGCCGAGTTCCTGGGCCAGTTGATAAGTCAGGTATGGATCATTCGGGTTGCGCGTTGTCAACTGCTTCAACGCGACGATTGCGCTTTCGTGATCTTTTTTCGCGGTGCCGGCAACCAGGTTGATCATCAACAGCAACGAACCATCGGGCGAAAGCTGCTTGGCGAGGTCGATGTATTGCGTGGCATCGGCATCGTTCTCGATATTCGCACCGACGAGGATGGCGAAAGCGGGCAGGCTGTCGGGTGTGCGCTTCAGAGCCGTGTCGCACAAAGCGGCGGCGAGGCCGGGCAAATTGCTTTCCATGGCGACGGTCGCGGCGGCGAGGTCACGATACGTCAGGATGTGTGCTTCGTCGGCCTGCTCGCCCTGCTTGCATGCGGTCAGCAGGTCGTCGAGGAAGAGCGTACGGATGCCGTAGTATTCAGCCATGACCTGCTTAAGCCTGTCGGGTTCGCCACGGTTCAGCGCGGTCAGGACTTCGGCCATCGGATGAACGCGGCCCGCCCCCGGGTCCCTGGTTGCCAGCGTGATCTTGAGCAGCGAGCCGGTCGCCGAGCTTTCGAGCATGGGCGTTTGACGCAATAGCTTCGAGGCGTCGGCGTTGTCACCTAACTGGTACTTAAGCACGATGCGCAAGGCGGTGACCTGATCGTCTCGTGTTATCCGGGCGATCTGCTCGAGCGCACCATCAGCGCGTTGCCAGTCCGCGGTCAGGTCCGCCAATCGCAATCGCATCGAAAGCCAGCGTTGCGTCAGGTCGTAAGGCAACTGCTGTGTGTCGGCCGCATCATCGGCAGCGATCAGCAATGTGCGATCGGTTGCATCAGCGGGGTCCATCGCAAGCAGTACGGGGATCGCCCTTCGGCTGTAGCCGGGATCGGACACCATGGCGGCGACTTCGGCCTTGGCGGCGTCCATGTCACCGCTGGCTGCCTGGCTCTGTGCATATGCGATACGAGCCAGCGGGTAGTAAGGCGAATCATCATTAATGGCGGCGAGTCGGCCTTGCGCTTCCAAGTGACGGTCGCTACGCATGAGGACATTACCGATGGCAAGGTCCAGTGCGGCATCCTGACCGGCGGGCAGCTTATCGATGACCGCCATGACGGCACTCAAGGCTCGTTCGTGCAGACCAAGCTGCGTGTACAACTCGATCAAAGCGGTGCGTGCTTTGAGCGATGCGTCACCACCCTCGCGGATCAGCAGCGACAGTTCGTCCTCGGCTTCGGGGCGCTTGCCGCTGGCGGATAAAGCACGTGCGTAACGGATGCGAAGTGTCTTGTCGCTTGGCGCTTGTTTGATCGCTAATTGATAGGTGTTAAGCGCTTCATCGGGTTTACCGGTCATCACGAGGATGCCTGCCTTGGCGGCGAGCAGTTCGATATTGTTGGGCGCCTGGATCAAGGCACGCTGCACGATGGACAGGGCTGTTTCGGTCCGGCCAAGAAGGGTGTAGCGCCGGCTGAGTTCGATCATCGCGGCGGTGTCGTCGGAAGGCACACGTGTTGCGGCGGCGTCAAGCTTGGTCAGGCGCTGAGCCGGGGAATCGGTGTCCCATGAGGTGATGACATCACCGAGCAATTCGGATGTAGCGGCGGCCTGCTGGCGATAGAGCCGGTCGTAGACGGATTCGGCGGCCAGTTCATCGCCCTTCTGTTCATAAAGCTGGGCCATGGCATCGGCGACGGTCTGGGCCATCGGGTCGCGCCGGCTGATCAGCCGATCGAGCAGCGCGTCCAATGCCTGGATCGCATCGTCGAGCCGGTCGGCGGCGCGCAACAGGCCGGCCTGCGCGAGTACCGCGAGCGATTCGTTGTAGACCTCAACACCCTTGAGCTTCTCGATGCCTTGATCGAATTGACCGGCAGAGGCGTAGAACTGACCGAGCCAGGCGTAGACTTCGGCGCTGTTGGGGTAGTGGCGAACCAGGGCGACAAGGTGTTCTTCGGCGCGCTCGGGTTCGTTCTTACGTTGATAAATATCAGCAAGGACAAGACGCAACACGGGCGAGGCGTTGCCGGAGGCAAGGGCCTTGGTGCAGACGGCCTCCGCGTCATCGAGTTGGTCGCGGCTGACGTAAACCTGAGCCAACAGCGCCGGGTCATTTTGAACCTCCGGGTTATCCGGATCGATCTTGCTGAGAAATTCGTCGGCCTTGGTTTTATCGCCGCGCGTCTCGGTGATGCGAGCGCCCAGCGCCAGTGCCTGGATGTTGTCGGGCTCGACCTTGAGAACCTTATTGACTTCATCCATCGCGGAGTTGAACCGCGCCATCGCCGCAAAGGCTCGCGCCAGTTCGATCCGCAGTCTGATGTTGTCGCTGTCGTCTTCCAAGGCCATGCCGAGCGAGGCGGCGGCTCGTTCGTACTGCTGTGTCTGCAGGTAGAGTTCGCCGGTCAGTTGCGCTTTTGAGGATACCTCGGGGAATCGCTCGACGATCGCCTGGAGGGTCTGGTTGAGTCTCAGTTCGTTGTTCTGACGCAGTTGTGCGGCGGCGAGGCGCATCCATGCTTCCTGGTCGTCCGGATGACGCTCGATGTATCGCTTGGCCCACTGCTCGGCGGCGTGGTATCTGGAGAGCATCGTGTTGGCGGTGTAGAGCAGGGACAGTTCTTCATCCGTGTGGTCGGGTTTATTCTCCAGCGCATCGATCATGCCAACGGCCTGCTGCGGATCGCCGCTGGTCGCTGCGTGTTGCAATTTGAAGAGGATGGCGCGTGGGTTATCCGGATCGAGCTTGTACAGGGCTTCGACATCTTCACCGCTTACGCTGAGCATGCCCTGCTGCGCCATGAGACTGGTGAAGGCGTCGACGGCGGAAGTATTATCCGGATCGAGCCTGCAGGCTTCGCGCAGGGCGGTTTTTGCCTTTGTGATTTCACCGAGCCGCCAGAGCGTCAGGCCGTAAACCGTCTGGACCTCGGAGACATCGGCCAGCTTCGGCATCAGTTTTTCAACGATATCCCGGCAGGTTTCGTAGTCACCGGTTTCGTAGAGCGCATGTGCGTAGAGCAGATACGTGGACGCCAGATTCTCCGGGTTCTCTTCAATGACCTTGGCGAGGATGGGCAGCGCTTTTTCCGTTTGTCCGGAAGCAAGCAAGAGCCGGGCACTGGAGATGAGTCTGCCCCGGGCCTGGCTCTGGTCGGCGGGTGTCGCACGCAATACCGCTTCACCCAGCGCGATCCGTTCGTCGAGCGTGATCACGTTTTCAGGTACCGCAAGCAGAACGGTAACCGATCGCTCTGCAATCGGGACAGGCAGGTCGGTCTGTTCACTGAAAATCTTGACCTGGGCAATCACCCTGTCCCAGCGAGATTCGCGTGAAGCGGTGCGGAGGAAGAGGTCCGTAGCCTGTAGATTACCGGGGCTGACCTTCAGAAGTTCTTCCAGTTCGTTCAGCATCCGATCGAGCAAGGCATCCTGCACTTGTTGATACTGCTTAAGCTGATCGGCATAGGTGACGGGCTCTTGATCAGGATTGCCTTGGCCATCAGCCGAGGCATCTTTGGATTCCGCATCGGGGCCGAACTGCTCGATCATGCGCTGGGTATAGCTGGCCATGATCCGGGCGTGGCGCAATTCGCCGTTGGTCAGTTGGGCCTTGATGAACAGGACATCCGCTGCCGAACCATCGAGCTGTTTGAGGATAGGTAGCTGGGCTGCCGCAGTCTGCATCGCCTGCTCGTAAGCCTCACGATCGGCTTGGGTGATCGCAAAGGCGGGATTATTAAGTACTGAATCAAGTGTCTTGGTTGACCAATCGAGCAGTGCTTCGGCGAGTTGCGGATCGTCGGCCTTTTCGCGTTGAAGGCGGTCGAGCGTGAGTTTGGCGGGGCCGAGTCTATCCAGCGCGATCTGAGATTTTGCCTGGATGAGCCGTGCATCAAAGTTGGCAGGATCGTTGACCAGCACCTGGTCAACGAGCAGGATAGCGCGGTCGGGCTTGTCGTTAGCCAGGGCGATTCTTGCCTGTTCGAGTTTGAGATCGTCGTTCTCACCGCAACCGGCAAGCGCGAGGAAGCAGAACATGAGCACGACACCGGGCACGAGTGTGCGTACAAGTTGCTTCAGCTTTGTCAGATCAAACGTCGTCATGAATCACTCCTGACCGGGATATCCGGGTCGGCGGTTTTGTTTAAGGCAGGTTCTTGTCAATGATAGGCATCATCTGCGAGGCCGCCTGCAATGCCAGTTGTCGTGCGGCGTCGAGGTCGTCGTTGCGCACCGGGACGGTGAGTCGTATCAGCGCACCTGAGGTTTCGCGGTTAAGCAGGCCGTGCAGAAGGATCATCGCCTGCTGCATGGTGTAATTGGTGGTGTAGCTGTCACCGGACTTGAAGACGTAGAGGTAATAGACCATCCGCCGGTTGTCCTGGCTGACGACTTCGCGCATATCCAGCATTTTGCCGTCGGCGAGCTCGACGGTGACGGGGCCCTTGTCGAGGATGCGTTCACCGCTGCCCTGGATGCACAGTTCAGGCGAGTGCGTGCCGCGGCGGTTGTTCTTGCTGAAGACGATAAGCAGGTCGAAGTTAAGCTTATCGGCCTGGTACTCGGGGGTGAACCGTCGGTAGAAGTAGTCATCGGTTTCGAGGATCGCCAGGACCTGATCTTCCAGGACTAGCTCGCTGCTGGTGTAGGTCGCATCCCCCAGATCGATCGAGGCGGGCAGAACCTGCTTGGCGACGCCGCCCATCGGCGCCGGCTCTGGACGGTTGACCCAGTACATGCACAGCACCACGGACAACGCGAGTACACCGAGTACCACCGGATTGCGCGTGCTGGGCGTAAAGCCTTTGACGCCATGGATATTGTTCAGGTAACCGAGCAGGCGGGCATCGGACCAGTCACGCTTGAGGAATTTGCCGGTGTAGAGGATCGCCGACTCCAGCGCAAACATGAAGGCCAGCGCCAAGGCGAACACGAGGATGCCGGAGATATCGTGGAACCAGCCGTGCTCACCCGCCGCATCGGTGCCAAGATGATGTGCTGCGACGACGAGCGAAGTGATGCGCGTGATGTTGCAGGCGATGGCGACGGGGAACGCGAAGATCAGCAAGACCCATCGCCAGAGGCCGGTTACGCGACACAGCGCCGCGAAGAGGGCCGCGAAGTAGGTCAGCGCGATGATACTGCGCAGGCCACCGCAGACATTTTCAACTACGAGCGTCTTGGGCAGACCGTCGGCATCCGGGGCTAAGAGCACATAGCTGCCATCAACGACGGCGGGGATGCGGAAGACATGGATCGCCAGCCACAGCGCGCTCTTTGTGGCGAATACCTTGAGTTCAAAGTTGATCCCATCGATCCACGCCAACGGTAGCGGGATCATGAAAAACAGCAGCGCGATAGGCAGCGCGTAGGCTTTGAGCAGCGGCTTGCCGCCCCAGATGATGACCAGGCCGGTGATGGTGCCCAATAGCGCAAAGCCTGAGGCAAAGGTCACGCTGGCGAAGGTGAACAGCAGGTGCGTAAGCAGGAAGAAGAGGAAGACCGCCCAGCCAACGAAAGCTGAAGCACGTGTGCGTTTGGTCGGCATGCCGACACGGGTATAGATGTAGTAAGCGACGGCAAGCGAGACGATCGGGACCAGCGGGCCGTGAGTGTAGTAGGAATCGCCGGTGGTGAGTCGGTCGAGCAACGGCAGGTCGCGCATCCACCAGCCGGGGAACCATTGCGACCAGATGCGTGTGAACGTGCCGTACCACGCGCCTGCGAGCAGCAGCATCGTGATGAGCAGGCCGAGTATCGCAGCAGGCGTCAGCGGTGTGCGTTCGCTCAGGGCGTTCAGTTCGGGCTGGTTGTTGTCGAGTTCGCTCAAGGGATACCTCTAACGATTCTGGGACCGACCAACCGGGTCACCCATACGGGCAGGCGTTGCCAGGCCGCGATGCGGCGTTGATACTTCGGGTTGTCCGGGCGGACCGCACCGACATCGCCGAACCTCAAATAGTATTGCCAGACGGTGGGTAAAGGCTCGGCCCCCCACTGCTTTTTGAACCGGTACGTGCCGGAGTCCGGGCTGGATCTACCGAAGTCGAAAGACGTTGCGCCGCGCTCGATCGCTCGTTCCAGCAGCTTGTGGTACATCCACATGTTGGCGTTGGTGCTTTTGGCGCTGCGGAGGCTGCTGGCTGAGGGGACTTGCGATTCACGCAAGTGGCACTGATTGCTGTGGATCAGCAGCGCCCCGGCGACGGGTTCGTCTTGGTGATGCACTACGGCGAGTTCGGCGGTATCGGCGAAGGTTTGCAATACCGACTCGAACAGGCTGCGTGGATAAACCGGCGTGCCGAGGTCGCGCATATTCGTAGAAAAGACGCTGTAGAAGTCGTCGAGCAGGTCGCAACCGCCAAAGCGGATGGCGAGGTTTGCCTTGTCGCCCTTGCGGACCTGGTTACGGACCTTGGCGTTGAAACCGGCCCAGAGCTGCTCGGCGTCGGCCGGGAGCTTCAGGACCATGCGGTGCTTCTCATCACGGTTATGCGAAATGATCTGGCTGTTTAGCGTGCATTCGTGGTTGCGCAGCTCGAGGTATTGCACCTTGAACTTGTCCGCGAGTTGCCTGGCTTCATTGAGAAGCTCACCGCAGGCCTGCGGATCGGTCGCGACGATGCCGGCCCGGTTGAGGTAAGGCAGACTGACAAGGAACCGGCCGAACAGGCGGCTGCTGACCAGTGCCAGCGGCAGGTAACCGGTGATAGCCTGATCCTTTTGCGATCGGGCGATGATGACAAACGTGCGGTGGCCCATCGCCTCTTGCAGAACGGTCAACCAGCCGGGGTCGTGCTCGTGGCAGGCGCCTGTATGTGCGGGGGCATCATCGAGGAACCGCCGGACCTCCTGAGCGAGGGATTCGTCAACGTGATGGATGACCCGGGTCTGGTTCATAAACTGCTGTCTCTCAATCCGCTGCGCGGCGATAGCGCAACACCGCGTCCTATTGGTATCGGCGGAGTCGGGGCTAAAAAGTAAGCGTTTGGTTTGGGTCAGATAACGCAAAGGCTATCGGACGTTTGTGAGCCGATCAGGCGGCGAGGTGGATATGCGAATCAGCCTGCGATTCGATCGGCTTGGCGGGCACGCCGGCGACCTTGACATAGGCCGGGACGGGCTTGACGACGACCGCTCCTGCGGCGACGACGGCCCCCTCCCCCACATCGGCCATGATGATCGCGCCGGCGCCGATCCATGCGCCCCGGTCGATGGTGATTTTCTGGTATTGCTGTTCGTTGTCGCGGAGCAGTTGGCCTTGTTCGGCAGTTGAACCGTGCTGGTGTCTGCCTGACAGGACCTGCACGCCGTCGGCGAGCATGACATCGTCGTGGATGTCGGCCCAGCCGATGGAGCAGAACCTGCCGATGTAGACGCGCTGCCCGACACGAATAGCGGGTTTGCTGAACACACTCATGAATCCGAAGCAGACGTCCCGGCCGATGCCAGCGGTGGTGTGACGATAGAAAGCCTGGCGGATGTAGATGCCGAGCTGCCCACTGTGAACGGCGAGACGTTCACTCGCCAAGGCGAAAGCACGCTGCTTACCCAGCAACCGTGACGCTACGGCATAACCGAGCATCGTCGGGATCGCCAGGATCAGCCCGGCTGTGCGGCCGACTGTTTTGGCGATGGAAGCCGGGTTGGATGATGCTTGTACTGTCATGCTGCGAGCTTTGTTTGTTTAGGTAATAGCCTGTTATTGAGGACGGCTTTGAGCTGATCGGCTTTGAGCGACCATTTTTCCTGCGTCAGGCGTTGGCGAGCGTGGGCTTGCTGGTCGGGCAGGCCTGTTTCGAGCCGGTCGATGATGCGCTGCGTGAAGGTAGCGCTATCCGAGACGACATCTGCGGCGTCGCACCATAGGCGGGTAGCAGGCAGATCGCGGACAACGACGGGTTTCATCGTCGCGAGGTATTCCTTGAGCTTCAACGGCTGCATCGCACGGGTGACCGGGGCGTCGGCATAAGGCATGACGAGTACATCAGCATGTGCAGCCCAGTTCGGCAGGTCTTCGTAGGCGATCCTGCCGGGGAAGATGGTGGCCGGGAGGTTGGCGAGTTCCGGATCGGGCGATTGCTGCGGGCCTGCGAGGATGAGCGAACCGCCATGCACGGCCATAGCTTGTGCGAGTTCCTTGCACCAGGCCACATCCAGACGCTGATCGATCAGGCCCCAGAACAGTGCGACCGGTTTGTTTGCAGCGGGGAATTCGACGGGCCGGTTGGCGGGGGCAGGTGTTTTTTTCCAGTGGCCGGTGTCGATGCCGTGCGTGATGAGGGTGGACTCACGGCCAAGCTGGGTGATGCGGTCCTGAAGCGTCTGGGACACAACGATGATGTCGTCCACCTTCGCGACCAGTTCCGCTTCCATGTCTTGCATGACCTGGCTGTCGAGGCCGGGCCATTGCGAGAAGTCGTCGACGCAGTAGTAGATCCAGCGGTCGACATCGAGCCGACCGACGAGGTCTGCAGTGATCGGCAATGTCGTGATGGCGATACGCTCTTCATCGCTGCGGCGTCCGAGGGCATCCTCGACGTGCCATTGCATCGCAGCGGCGTTGAGCCTGCGTTGCCAAGGACGGCGGAAGCCGGGCCACATTTTGGGGCTGACGATTTTCAGGTCGCTGCCGAATTCGCTGTCCTGCTGAGGTTGAGCGATTGGGGGATTAACCCAGGATCGGATCTTGCCTGCGGCCCGGATCAGATCGGCTCGGGAGAGTTCGGGTGTTCGGGTGCCGAGGGTGTTCACCCAGACGACCTGGTACTCCCGACATCCCGGACAGCCCTGCCGGCAGCAGATCTTGTTGTACCAGAGCAGTTCGCGGATCAGGTGCTGGCTGCTGGAGGGATGGCGTCCCCAATCGTCGCTGAAGACCGCGAGCCGGGTTGGGATCGTCAGGGGCAGTTTGTCCGTATTGTCCTGGGAAGGCAGGCGCATAGTCTGAATATCGACCAAGTGCGGTCAATGGCTGGATTGGCGGATGGATTGGTCCCAGAACCTTGGCCTTTTACTTAAAGGCTGTGATCGCCTACTATTTTGGCGATTGGCGGGCGGTTTATACGACGCCGAGATTGGGCCGATAACTTTCGGGCGGTAGTATTGGTTTTGGCCCTGATCCAACGTGAACCCCGAATCCCGGACCCCGACCCTATGGGCATCGAAGCAGCACTCCCCACAGACGCGATCTACACGACGCAAATCAAGAAGCTGATCAACTGGTCGCGGCGCTCGTCCGTCTGGCCTATGCCGTTTGCGACCGCTTGCTGCGGGATCGAGTTGATGGCGACGGCGTCCAGCCGGTACGACCTGGCCCGGTTCGGCGCAGAGGTCATGCGTTTCAGCCCACGTCAGGCAGACCTGATGATCGTGGCCGGCCGCGTGAGTGTAAAGATGCTGCCCGTTCTGCAGCGGATTTACCAGCAGATCACCGAGCCGAAGTGGGTGATCTCAATGGGTGCGTGTGCGAGCACAGGCGGCGTATTCGATACCTATGCCGTGGTCCAGGGGATCGATCAGTTCGTACCGGTGGATGTGTACGTGCCGGGCTGCCCGCCGCGCCCGGAGACGCTGATCGAAGGTGTCATGGCGATCCAGCGCATCATCGATAACGACGGCATCCCGCCGAAGGGCCCGGACGGCAAGCGCATCCCGCTGAATATTGCCGTGCAGCCGACCCACGAAGTGAAGCCGCAGCCCGTGCCGGTGACGATCGGGCTTAGCTAGAAAATTGCTGATCGCTGATCTCTAATCGCTGATCTGTTTGACCTGTCATCTGGAATTGACACATTAGCGATTAACAATCAAAGATCAGCAATGTCCTACCTCCTCATCTACCTGCTTCTCATCAACACAATCACGTTTCTTGTCTACGGCTACGACAAGCATGCCGCGCGCAAAAAGAAGTGGCGCGTGCGTGAGTCGACGCTGCATATGCTGGCGTTGATCGGTGGGTCACCGGGGGCACTGGTAGCACAGCAACTGTTTCGACACAAGACGGTGAAGCGATCGTTTCAGTTGGTTTATTGGGGGATCGTGGTAGCTCAAGTGCTTATGGCCACCTATTTGCTTGCCAGCTAACTGGTTAAGATACTTCACCCGGTTCTTCACTGGTCCTGAAAAAGACTTGATGTCTGAGCGGCGCGCGTTACTATATTCAGCGGATATCCAGGTCTTGTTTTCCCTGTCTAATATCCTGCTGTGACATATCACGTTGCATACTGACATATCTGAAGGAGGGTGAAAGCAATGTTGAGAGTAATGACCTGTTCGGGAAGCCTGTCCTGTGCACTGGCGTGTGTTGCTGTCTTCTCAGCCGGTTCCGTGCAAGCCGCATCAGTGTATGGTGGCGTCTACGGGTGGGGACGACCATCCGGAACCGTGAAGTACATCGACAAGAGCCTGGAGAGTGAGGAACTGCCCGGCGTGGACGGGATGTATGGTGAACTCATCCACGATAACGGCGGGCTTGATCCGGCCTATTCGCTCAAGGCCCAGGCGGTGCTTGATACTGATACGATGCAAGGCTCCATTGCCCTCAGCAACTATGTCGCTGCGCCGACCGTCCAGAGCATCGACGCATGGATCAATGACTACAACGCCGACACCTACACCGTCATCGGCGGGACACCCGGCGATGAGGTCGAAGCGATCTTCACCTGCTCAATCAGCGGATCGATGACCATACAACCGCTCACCGACACCGACCCAAACAGCTACGGCACCGCCAGCTTCAGAATGGGGATACACGGTACCTATGGCGACCCGGCGATCATCCCCAACTGGATCGATGCCGGCATGTTCATCCAATACCACAACAACACCATCGAGATACTCTCGAATGACCTGTACTACTATGACGACTGGGACGACGACACCTACGATCTTGATCGCCACACGCCAATAGCGTCCGCTTTAGTCGAAGGTCAGGATTACAGCATCAGTGGTAACACGGTCAACATCCACGCGACGTTTGAAATCCCGGTCACAATGGTCAGCGGACACGCGCTGGACCTCGAAAGCGAACTCGACCTCGCCGCCGATACCGCTGACTACTACTTGTACCCCTCACGGGGTGTCGACATCACCGTGGACTTCTGGAACACCGGTTTCACGCAGATCGAACTGGCGCCAGAGTACCAGGCCGATTACAACATCGAACGCGCTTCCGGCGTACCGGCTCCCGCAGGTGTCACACTGCTGATTGTCGGTACCCTGGCCATGCTCAGCCGGCGCTAATTGTCGAGATCCATCTCGTAATAAAAGAATGATTCCCGGACGGCTTGTATCTCAGGCCGTCCGGTTTTTATTCTGCGGTAAACCATCTGTGCGGTACCGGCGGTTGGCTAAGGTGACTGGTACTTCTTGCAGATGTATAAAGCCGGTGAGTCGGCCCTCGCCTTTGCCCAATATCCGGGGGCTCCCGTGGGGAGAGGGGAATAATTTGGTTTCATCTCTACGATTGATGCTAAGCAAAAGTACTTAATTTAGTCGGTCAACTCATAGACAACCAGCAGCGGTCGATGGTCCGATGCGACGGGTTCGTCGATGACGCGGGACTCGATGATTTTCAGGCCGGCGTCGGGGGTGTGCATGATGTAGTCGATACGGCGGTCGGGTTTGTCGGCGGGGAAGGTGTAGCCGGGATCGGTATCGTCAATATGTGTATCAACGAGAAACGCTTGGAGTTTCTGCATGACTGCGGTATCGGGGCGTGTGTTCAGGTCGCCGGCGACAATGATGGTCTGGATTGGTTGCTCCTTGATCAGGTCATGAAGCATGGCTGTGGAGGCGAGGCGTTCGCCGTCGTCGCCGTGATAATCGAAGTGAGTCGCGTAGAAGATGAGGGGTCGGCCTTGGTGTTCGATATGGACTTCGAGCAGGCCGCGCTGTTCGTCGGGGAGGGATTGTGGGAGTTTGTAGTTGATGTGTCGCATCACGGGCGAGCGAGAGAGGATGGTGTTGCCGTATTCACCGCCTTGGAAGTTGATGTTCTTTTCAAAGACGGGGTGCATGCCGGTGAGTTTGGCGAGGACGGCCGGTTCGTCGATGCGTTGAGAGCGTTCGACTCCCTTGTCGACTTCCTGAAGCGCGACGAGGTCGGGCTTGACGGCATTGATAACGTCGGCGATGCGCTGAAGATCGAGTACGCCATCCACTCCGACGCCGTGGTGGATGTTGTAGGTCAGGACGCGGAGGGTGATCGGGGAAGTGGATTTGTCGGTTTCGGGTCGGCTGACAGACTCGCTTTGGCAGCCGCTCAGACCCAGGCCCAGGACCAGGAGGATGGTTAGAAGTTTCATAAAAAACATGATCTTTCATAAGAGACCGGAGTGCAATCAGGGGTTGATATCTATCATAATCTCTGCTTATTTATTGCTCCATCAGGACTTAGGACGGCACAAACAAAGCCTCGTTGGGATCGGCCCTTACCCGGGTTTTCCCGGAAAATTTCGGTTAAACGGGGCAAAAACTATTGAGTAGGTAGTTTGGATTGGGTAAGATAGGCGTACAAGTAAAGACATGGCTGTTGAGTAAACGCAGCACTCGATCTCTTATGTGCAGTTACCAACCTTTGGGAGAAAGGCCATGATGCCAATCCGGATGAGTCGATTATTCGTAGCCAGCGCGGCGTTTGCCGTCGCGGTTGCTTCGTTTGTCGGCAGCGCGAGCGCTGACTTCATTGGTTCCTACATCACCATCGAAGCGACCAACTCTAATGGTACCGCCAGCTACAGTGCGCCGTTACCGACCGCCGCGGCGTTGAAAGCACAGTGGGCTTTAGGCAACACCATGGAACTGCGTGGCGGGCCGAACAATGATGTGATCGCTACGATCGATGATCTGGAGATCACGCTTGACGGCGATCCGCAGGTGATACTGAACTTCGCGGTGACCGCCGGCGCTTCGGACACGAACTTCACGATCAGTTCGGCGGTGGTCTCTTTCCCGACGCTGAACAACCCGCTGGGTAAAGCAACAACCGCGATGACCCTGACGGATAACAACCTGAACGGTGCGGCATTGACCGTCAAGGCTCCAAACGTCAACGGTATGTACCGCGCGATGTACAACGGCAGCGTTATCTTCACAGAAGAGATCGGCAACATCAGCATCGGCGGCGGCTCGACATCGGCTGACAACGGCAACCCACCGTTCGTCGTGATCCCCGCCGCGGTCAGCAGCATCCAGTCCAACTACTCGTTCACCCTCTCGAGCCTAGACTCGGCTTCGGGCACGAGCAACTTCACCGTGCTGATCCCCGAACCGGCTAGCCTGGTGCTGTTGAGCATGGGCTGCATCGCGATGCTCCGTCGTCGCTAATTAACAAAGACTTCAATCCCACTACGAACCCCGGCCTTCTGTCGGGGTTTTTATTTTGCGCCAGCAGACGTCGCCGATCTCATCACCGTGTATCCTGCGGAACCGCAAGACATTGCTGTCAGGACTTATTGGGCTTTGATCGAGGTCCACAATAAACAGGTTAATCTGCGGCAACATTGGGCAAGGGGCCCGCACGCTCGTTTTTCGCGGACTCAATCCAAAACTCATAAACTCCGGCTTTAGTCTTGGTGAATCTCGGGACTTCCGAACGAATCCGCCGGCCATCGACATCAATTATTAGCACATTATTGCCGATTAGTAATAGTACTTACACGCATGGCGGATTGGTTTATTCGCTTGAGGGTGATCCTTCAAATCAGGGCATGAGGCGATCACGGGAAGCGTTGATCCTGAGCGATTCGTACTGAAAACGGCACGCCGGATTATCGACGGTGAAATGTGGGTGATTAGCAGGGGTAGATTCAGGTCCAAGATGGCGGAACAACGAACAGAACAACTTACACAAGCAGACACCGATGTGGTTGTTTCAGATGAGACAGAAACACTCACTTCCTCTGACACCACCAAGCCGACACGGCGGCGGTTGTTAATCCCGTTAATTGTTGTTCTCGTGCTCATTATGAGTGGTTTTGCCGCAGCGTTCTATACGATCTTCCAATCCAATCTGAGACATGCCGGCGAGCGTAACCTTGAGATGGCGGTCTATGACCTGGAGCATGGGCTGGCGGATCGGACTAGGCTGATCACCACCTTGCAGGAAGTCTATGTAACCGATCCGGCTATGCAGCACGCCCTTGAAGCGCAGGATCGACAGAAGTTGTTGGAGATCGGCGGCCCTATCTTCCAACAGGTCCACCGACTCCACAACATCACACACTTCTATTATCACAATACCACGGGTGTGAACATCCTGCGTGTGCACCAGCCGCAGCGGTTTGGCGACACCATCAGTCGAGAGACGATGCGTCAGGCCATGGTTAGCGGCGAGATTGCTTCCGGCATCGAGTTGGGACCCCTCGGGACTTTCACATTGCGTGTGGTCATGCCGGTGCGTGACTCAGAAAACCAGATCATCGGTTACCTGGAACTCGGCCAGGAAATCGAAGATGTTCTTATGGCGACATGCGAGGGTCGAAATCTTGAGATGGCCATCTCGATCCACAAGGAAAACCTGAACCGAGAGGGCTGGGAACGCGGGATGCAGATGCTGCATCGCGCCGCGGATTGGGAGCAATACCAGGACGAGGTCCTGATCTTTGATTCCATGGAAAGTGCTCCTGACTGGAGCAATTTACTGCACCAGATTACGTTGGATGATGCACACAACTCGTTGAAGTCAGGTGACCGATCATTCCCGCATGACCACACTGCCCTACACGTGCATCCATCAAGCCTGGAATATCTTAACGGCCAATGGTGGCATACCATGTCGGAACCCATCTCTGACGCATCAGGCAGAATCGTCGGGGAGTTATTTGTATTTAATAATGTTACCGCGGTGATGGCAAGGGTAAAGAAAGTCGCCATCATCGGCACGGGGGGCGGCCTGGCCTGCTTAATCCTGCTGATCGGGTTCCTATACTCCGCACTTTGCAAAGTCGATCAGTCAATCGTGCTGCGAGAAAACGAATTGCGCAGCAAGAATCAGAACCTGGCTGCATCCTTGAGCCGGGAGCAGGCCATCCGCATCGAACTTGAAGCGGTGATGAGTCGCCTTGAAGTCGCGGCGACAACCGATGAACTGACCAGTCTACCGAACCGTGCGATGTTCATGGACATCTTGTGTGAGCAGATGCAGAAGTCCGACAAGGACGGCAGCCGGTATGCGGTGCTGTTCCTGGACTTTGACCGGTTCAAGGTGGTCAACGACAGCCTGGGCCATCGTGTGGGTGATGCGTTGCTATGCGACATCGCCAAGCGTCTGCGGCAGAGTCTGAGCGAGGAGGACGTCGTAGCGCGTTTCGGCGGTGATGAGTTTGTGGTGCTGCTAAAGAACCTGGCCAGTTGGTTCGAGGCGGAGTTAACCGCGAGGGCGCTGCTGGACATCCTTTCAGCGCCGCACCGATTGGATGATTATCTGATCGTGTCGACGGCGAGTATCGGCCTGGTGACCAGCGAGCATCCGTACGATGACCCCGATGCGATGATCCGCGATGCAGATGTGGCGATGTACCAGGCGAAGGGGGCGGGCAAGGCTCGGGTCACGATCTTCGACCGAAACATGCATGTTTCAGCGATGGATCGCATGCGCCTGGAAGCGGACCTGCAGATGGCATTGGCGGCGGGCAACCAGTTCTTCCTTGTGTATCAGCCGATTGTTGACCTGGAGAGCGGGCACCTGCATGGATTCGAGGCGCTATTGCGATGGGAACGTCCGGGCCAGGGACTGGTAAGCCCGGCCGACTTTATCCCCGTTGCGGAAGACACGGGCATGATCGTGGATATCGGGCGCTGGGTGATGGAGACGGCGGCGGCACAAATCGCCAAGTGGAATAAGGAACTGAGCCTGATCCTGCCGGTATCGATAAACATCAACATCACGAAACAGCAGTTGCTCAGCCAATCTTTCATTTCAGACCTTCTGGGTTGCAAAGAGAGGCATCAGCTTGGCGATGACGTATTGCACCTCGAGATCACCGAGAGTACGATCGCGAATAACCGTGAAGAAGTGATCCCGCTGCTTCATCAGTTGCGTGAGAACGGCTTCAAGATCGCGATGGATGACTTCGGCACCGGCGTGTCGTCACTGAGCGCGTTGCACGAGTATCCGATCGATATCCTGAAGATCGACCAGGCATTTATCCGCGTGCTGGATCGTGACCGCTCATTGCTGGCGGTGGTGACATCGATCACCAGTCTGGCGGATAATTTGAATATCGAAACGGTAGCGGAAGGTATTGAGTCGCAATATGTGGTAGGCGCTCTGCAATCCATCAATTGCACGTGGGGTCAGGGCTACCTGTTTGCCAAGCCATTGGCTGCTGATGTTGCGGAGAAGTATATCCGTCAGAACAACTCAGGCATACCATTCGCGGCTTAAATCGTAAATACTGAATCAGTCTATTGATCTGCCGCGGAAATCAATTCACGGGCCTGCTTGCGTGTGGTATCGGTGACATCCTTACCGGCCATCATTTCGGCGAGTTCTTCGACGCGCGTCTTGCCGGTGACGGGTGATACCGTGGTATGTGTCTGACGTGACTTGCCTTTACCGGTGACGGATTTACTGATGCGCAGGTGATTGTCGGCAAATGCGGCGATCTGCGGCAGGTGCGTGATGCACAGCACCTGCTGGCCTGATGTCGATTGACTTGTATTGGTTTTCCGGGATCGCATTCGGCCGTTGTGCCCGGCGAGTTTTTGTAGCTTCTTACCGATGACCGTGCCGAGACGCCCGCCTATGTTGGCATCGATCTCGTCGAAGACGAGCACGCTGATCCGGTCGCTGCTGGCGAGGACTGATTTGAGCGCGAGCATGATGCGGGACATCTCGCCACCCGAGGCGATCTTCCGCAATGGCTGCATCGGCTGGCCCGGGTTGGTCTGTACGAGCATCTCAACCGCATCCAGCCCCGAAGAGCTGGGATTGTCATCGAGCGAAAGTGACTCGAAAGCAATGTCGAATACGGCCTCGGCCATGCCGAGTTCTTTGAGTTGATCTTGCACGAGCGGAACAACCTTGACGGCCGCGGCCTTACGCGCTACCGATAGCTTCTCGGCGATCGTGACTAAGTCAGCGTGGCAGGCTTCGATACGCTGATCGATGCCGGACTGATCGCTGTCCTGCGAACGTAGATCTTCGATCTTCTCGCCGATCTGCAGACGGTATGCCAGTACCGGAAGGATCGGATCATCGCTCTTGCTGCCGTCGCCATACTTACTGACGAGGCGGTTCAATACATTCAAGCGTTCGTCGACTTCCGCGACTTCGGAAGGATCGTGCTCGAGCCGGTCGACGTAGCGTCCCAACTCAAAGGCGGCCTCCTGTAAAGCGAGCGTGGAGGTACGGACCTGTTCGGTGATGTCATCAAGTTGCGGATCGAGTTCAGCCAGATCAATCAGAAGGTGCGTGATGATCTGCAAACGTTCGGCGACCGATCCCTCAGCTTCGTATAGCGCGGCGTGAGCGCTGCCGGCATCCTGCTTGATCTTCTGAAGGCTGGCCAACACGCGGTGACGAGCCTGCAATTCCGGGAACTCCCCTTCCCCGGGTTCGGCGGCATCGATCTCGTCTGCCTGGAATTCGTATAGCTCCAACTGCTGGCGGCGCAGGTCCGCACCGGCGGAAAGCTCTTCACGGGTCTGGGTCAATTGCCGAAGTTCCGCGAGCCCTTCAGCGAAGCGTTGGCGTTCTTCGGTGCACTTGGCGAAGGCGTCGAGGATGTGCAGTTGATTGGAGGGCTTGAGCAGGTGTTGATGGTCGTGCTGGCCGTGGATGTCGACCAGCAGTTGTCCGACCTGTTTGACCATGGGGTTGGTCACGGGCAGGCCGTTGATGGAGACGCTGGATCGGCCGGAGGAAAAGAGCTTGCGTTTAATCAGCAGTTGCTCGCAATCTTCGTCGGATTGATCCAGCACCGCGGCGAGTTGTGATGCGATCTGTGGATCGGCCACCTCAAACAGACCGGTGACCTGCGCCTGTTCAGCACCGGGCCGGAGCATATCACCCGCAGTCCGCAAGCCCAGCAGTATCTCGAAAGCGCCGATGACCAGGCTCTTGCCTGCGCCAGTCTGGCCGGTGAAAACGTTGAGCCCGGGCGCGAAGTCGACCTGTGCGTCTTCGATAACAGCGAGGTTCTGGATGTGTAATTCGCGGAGCATCCGTGCGTTCCAAGGGAGGATGGTTGCCTTACTGTTCCAACAGTATTGGCAGATAGTATGGCTGGGAGAGGCCTGTATTTCAAGAGGAAACGGGCTAGTTCATCTCGGCCGCGACTTCTGCCGGGCGATATCGGATCAGCTCCGTCCAGACCTTGCTGCGCAGGTCGAAAACGGGTTTATTGCTGCCGTAGTAGCCGTTGGTGAGGAAGGAGAAGGCAAGCCAGCGGCCGTCGAGGGTTTTTACGTAGCCGGAGAGGGTGGCGACGCTGCGCATGCCGCCGGACTTGGCGAAGACGCGCTCGTTGTCGAATTCTGCAAGCGGGACGCCGTCCCATTTTTCGCCTTCGGGGAAAGGTACTTCGTACTCGTTCAGGCCGTCGAAGAACGGCTCGAAGTGCTTGTGCTTCTTCATAAAAGTGAGCAGCTTGACGGAAGAGTCGGCGGAGATGCGGTTATAGCGGGACAGGCCGGAGCCGTCCACGATGTAGAACGAGTCGGGCTCGAGGCCGGCGGTATTGACTAACCAGTCGGTGATGACTTTTGCACCGGCGGGCCAGGAGACGTCATCCTCAGTCTGGGTCTCGGCGAGTTTGAGAAGCGTCATCTCCCCTACCGCATTCTCACTGACACGCAGGAAGTGCCGCATGGCCTCGGTGAGTGTTTGGCCTTTATGTGAGACAAGTTCAACGGCGTCAGTGGGAATGGATTGAGTAGACACCACGTCACCGTTGACCTTCACGCCTCGTTCGATGAGCATCTGTTTAAAAACCGCAGCGATCCAGAGCGCCGGGTCGTGCATCGTGATGGTTTCTTGCACAGGTTCAGCATCTGCGGGCGGATTGCCCGAGATGTGGATCGTCTCGTCAAATGGCTTGCGTGTGATGCGTACTTTGGTCGGATCATCCTGCGCTGCTTCATCGATCTCGATCTTGGGCCAATCGGTGGCAGGCACTAATGTAACAATCGGCTTATCTTTGCCGTGCTTGACGACGACTTCAAGCGTGTTGTAGTTGAGCATGACCGAACGTATTGACATGTTGTAATAGTCCGGATCGTCGTCCCACATCCAGCCGGTGCCTTTTAATGGCACGTGTTCCCAACGCGGGCTGATTGCGACATAGACATTACCCTGCACACGCTTGAGCTTGTTCTGTTTGATCAGGTCATCAGCCAGCGAGGCGAGTTGCTCGGTGTCGAGCATGGGATCGCCCGTGCCATGGATAATCAGATCACCCTGGCACACGCCCCGCTTGATAGGTTTCGTCGATGAGACGCTGGTCGACCACTGATAGTCCGCCCCTAGCAGATCAAACGCGGTTGAAGCGGTGTAAATCTTCAGGTTGGACGCCGGGACCAGGAGCTTGTCGCCGCCGCGGCCGTAGAGGACTTCGCCTGTTTCGAGGTCGACTACCTTGAGGTAGATGGTGGTACGTTTGTACGCCGGATGGTTCTCGATGAGCGTGTCAAGGGCGGCTGTCAGGCCGTTGGTGTCAACCGGTTCGAGGGCGAAAGATGGAAGTGCAGTAGTTAATAAGACGATAAAAAATGCGCCAAAACGGGCAAAGCGACTGGTTAGCATCGTTGTACTCCGTGTCATCATGGTGCGAACAGTTGCAGCATGTTAACAGGAGTTTGTATGTTAGGTGAATCTTACGCCGTTTAGCGGGGCCACTTGTGGCCCTATGCCGCAGCAAGCTGCGGCGTTAAACAGGTAAATCAGTATTCATCCAACCGTTTGGTCAGATCGTGCTTTCGGTCACACGGAGGATTTCGTCGACGGTTGTCTGGCCGGCGGCGACCTTTTTGAAGCCGTCCTCACGCAGGGTGACCATGCCGCGTTCGACGCACATGCGGCGGAACTCGGTGACGTTCGGGTTGGCGGCGATCTTGTCGCGTAGGTTGTCGTCCAGCACGAGCAACTCATAGAGACCGAGTCGTCCCGAGTAGCCGGAGTTGCGGCACCTGTCGCAGCCCTCGCCCTTGGCAACTTCTGTCGAGTTGATGCCGTGCATCGCAAGGTGGTCAGCGAGGTCGCCTGCGGGTTTGACCATGGTTTTGCAGTGTTCACAGATCTTACGGACAAGACGCTGGGCCAACGTAGCGTTCACGGCGCTACCGATCAGGTACGGCTCGACACCGATATTGATCAGACGTGTCACGCTGCTGGGTGCGTCGTTGGTATGCAAGGTGGACAGCACGAGGTGGCCTGTCAGCGATGCCTGGATGGCGATCCTGGCCGTTTCCGTGTCGCGGATTTCACCGACCATGATCACGTCCGGGTCCTGACGCAACAGTGCGCGAAGGGCCGACGCGAAGGTCATGCCGATCTTCTCGTGGATCTGTGTCTGGTTGATCCCGTTAAGGTGGTATTCAACAGGGTCTTCAGCGGTCGAGATATTCAGCTTGCTGCGATCCATCTTGCCGAGCGATGCGTACAGCGTGGTCGTTTTACCTGACCCGGTCGGGCCGGTGACAAGCACGATGCCGTGCGGCTGGTCGATCTGGTGCCGCCACATCAGGAGCGTATCATCATCCATACCCAGATCGTTCAGGTCGACCTGGATCGAACGGGTATCGAGGATACGCATAACGACCTTCTCGCCCTGCACCATGGGGAGGGTGGAGACACGCAGGTCGAGTTTGCGTCCGTGGACCATCGCGCGGATACGGCCGTCCTGTGGCAGACGCCGCTCGGAGATGTCAAGGTTGGCCATGATCTTGATACGCGAGACGATGGCCGCCTTCATATGGTTGGGCGGGCTCATGGAGTCGAACATCACACCGTCGATGCGGTAGCGGATCTGGAGCTTTTTCTCCATCGGCTCGATGTGGATGTCGGACGCGCCTTCTTTGACTGCGTTGAAGATCAGGTAGTTTACGAAGCGGATGACCGGGCTTTCACCGGCCATCTTTTCGAGGTCCATCTCCTCGTCTTTGGACTGAACGACCTCTACATCGTCTTCCTCGATACCGGCGATGATTTCATCGACGGTGTTTTCTTCCTCGGCCTCGTTTGCGATCTGCTTGGACATCTCGATGTATTGTCCAAGTTCGCCGGGGCAGATAATCACCGTCCGGATAGGCATGTTCAGCTTGTGGCGGATCTCATCGACGATGGGCAGGTTGTCGGGATCGACAACACCCAGAATCAATCGCGGCCCGTCCTTGCGGATAGGCAGGACGCCATGAGCCTGGCAGAAGTCATAGCCGAGTCGGCTGATCTGGCGATCGGCGACGACTTCGCCTTCTTCGAGGTGCATGAATTTGACGCCGGTGAGTTTCGCACGGGCCTTCTGCACGGCGGCCTCGTTGACACCCATTTCAAGGAAGACATCGGCGAGACGTTTGCCGGGGGATTTTTCGAGTACCGATCGTGCGCTGGTCAGTTGTTCGCCGTCGATCGCTTTCTCATTAAGCAGAACATGGCCGAGGTCCTGGGAAAGCGCGGTCTGATCTTCCTGACCGTCGGGCGTATAGAGATTAGTCGACGCCACGGACTGTGGGATCGCGGACCAGTTTTCGTTCTGGCCATTAGCGTTGTCGTACATCATCGCGTGCCCTTATGAGTAGCCGTGTAGAGGTCCTTGCGATCGATTAATCCGTTGCCTTTAACGTCCCGTCTGGTCAAGCTTCAGCTCGAACGGGGTGCCGCCTGCTTCGAGGTAGACTGTGAACTTATCGATGCCGGTGATTCTGAAGCTACCGACATGGTCACCCTGCTTGTAGAACTCACCGTCGATGACGGCGATGTTCTTCGAGCCGACCATGATCGATTGCAGGTGAAGCCGGCTGAGTTCGCTGCGGAACTTCTCCAACTGCTTGTCCAGTTTTTCGGCGGCGTTATTGACCTGGGTGGCCTCGAGCGTGTTGTCGCCTAGCGCCAGTGAGAACGGGTCTTTCTTGACCTGCTCGATCGGGACCTGCTGATCGCGTACATCATGCTCGAAGATCGCGGCGACGTCTTCGGTAGGCGTCAGCAGCGCGCTAAGGTTCTCGGCCTTGAGCGGGTCGCCCTCTGCCAGCAGCGTTGGAGAATTGAGTCTTGCCAAGGTCGTCGCGATCTTGGTTTCGATGTCACTGACTTCCTGGCCCCCGGTGAGGCTGGTTTGCGTGGCGCGCATCAGATACAGACTGCCGGCCGCGACCACCGCTACAACCACGATGATCAGCGTGGTGTTGGACAGCAAGCCACCGCCCCCGGAACTTGCCCCGGCATCCAGGTTTTCTAAATCAGCGTCGCCGCGCCCGATGCTGCTAAGCGTCATGGACACCGCTTCATCGTCGTCGATCTCGTTGGGGATCAGCGCGTTCTGTTCTTCCTGAAAATCGCTCATGCGATATCTCCCTGTCGTTTAGCCTGCTTTGGCGCTGGCTTGGCTCTTATTACCCTCGAAGTAGATGCTCAGGATCATCTCGGCTTCCATCACACCTTCGCCCTTCTGGTCTTTTTCGAGTTTCATCTGTGGTGTACGGGTGATTCGCGGCAGTTTCTCCAGCTCCTGAAGGAAGGTGTAGAAACCTGCAAAATCCCCGATAATCGTCATCTTGATCGGTAACTCGGCGTAGTGGCCCGAGTCGACGATCTTGTCCGTACGGACGCTCTTGGGTGTCAACTTGTTTTCGGCTGCCAGACGCCAGACATCACGCAGGACGGTCTCGACCTCACGCTGTGCAGGCAGTTTCTGTTCAACCAGTGTGATCGCTTCACGCAACCTGTCGATCTCGCTGCCAAGGTCGTCGATGTTCTTGAGCGCTGTTTCCAGTTCTTCAAGCTTCGCCTCCTTGGAGGCGATCTCCTTGCGGGCCTCGGCGATCTCGAGCGCGCCGGTTTTGATGACGAAGAAGTACATCGCTACGGGCAGGGCCAGCAGCAGCAGAATGAACACGGCCTCTCGTGGTCCGAATCGCATCGTGGTTTACTCCTTGTCCTTGGGCAGGTTCGATACCGGCGACACCTTCGGGTCGTTCAGTACACGTTCGCCTTGTTCGTTGATTTGGATCGTGTCGCCCATCGGGTCCATCGGCAGGTCCACCTGGGCGTGCAGACGGTTCGGTGAGACATTCTGATTCAGCGTCAGTTCGACTTCGAACTTACGCATCTCGCGGTCCTGGATCATGGCCCCTTCGCTGTAACGGAGGAAGATGTTCTCGAACAGGGCATGCTGATTGAGGTTTGCCAGGAACTGCGACACTTCCAGGTCGGTTGGCGCAACACCGATCAGGTTCAGAGACACCTTGGTCGGCTGTACCTTGGGGGCATCAGATTCTTCCAGTTTTTCACGGTTCTTCTGGTTCTTCTTCGCTTCACGCTGGATTGCGGTCAGGGGGCGCGGCGCTGTCTTGAGCACCTCCGTCTCCATGTCGAATTCGAGCAGGCTCAGCGTGGAAGGCATCTGGTTGGTCAATTCGGCCAAAATGACGCTGCGTGGGACCTTCTCAACGAGAACCTCGGCGACCTGGCGCCGTTGCATCATCAGCTTCTTGTCTTTCTGAAGCTGTTCGAGCTGATCGATACGCAGGGCGGCTTCGCGGTACTTCTCGTCGACCATTACCTGTTGTTGACGGACCTCATCACGCTGCCGGCTCATCACTACGAGCACCCCGAGCAAGCAGAACAACTCAAGCATGAAGAGTGTGATGCAGATAGCATTCGTCCGTATCGCGACCTTTCGCTGTAAGTAATCCTCGGGGAGGAAGCTCTGATTTCTTGCCATGGTATTCTCCACACGTCGTGTGATCCGCCGCATTCACGACGGCACATTGATGCTTACAGGTTCGCGTCGCTAAAGCACAGTCCCAGCGGTACGGCCCAACCGGGCATTGGTTTGTACGGTTCGATGCCACCGGCGGCATCCTGATTTTCAAGCGTGTCTACGCCGGCGAAGGGGTCGCCCAGCTTCGCGGCGATGGAAACCGATCTGGCAACCGACTGACACATCCGCACGTCCTGTGATTCCCCGCCCAGGAAAACCAGTTGGTTGATGGGCTTATCCGGGAATGTGCTGTGGTAGTAACGCAGCGACAGACGCAGGTCGTCGATCAGGGATTCAATGGTTTCACTGGATTCGGGGGATTCGTCGTCCGAGATCGGTTCGGTTGCGGCAGAGGCCAATTGACCAATGCTGCCAAGCGCACCGATCGCGGCGTGTGACTCACCCGAAGATTGGTGGACAGTTGTGCGGGCACGCAGTTTCCGGGCATCATCGAATCCGATCCCTCGCATCTGTGCCAACTCGCGTGTGAGTTGATTGCCGGCCGCGTGAATGACTTTGGCAAACGCCAGGTCATTGCCGTGTGCGACAATTACTTTCGTCAAACCAGCACCGATATCGATGTAGCAGATCGCCGAATGGTTGTTTTGATTGCTGGATAGATATTTGTGAGCTTTGACGATGGCCATGGGTTCGCTGTGCATACCCACGACTTCGAGCTTGCAGCGGTTCGCCATCTCGATAATTTTCATGACCGCGTCACGGCGGGCGGCGATGCAGACGACCTGGTGCTTGGTCAGACCGTCGCGGATGATCTTGCCGACCTTATGGCTGCGCACGACCATGCGGGAGGGATCGACATCGAAACGCTGAACCAGGTGCAGGCCGACCTGCTGCTCGAATTCGCTGTCGTCGGTCTTGTCGAGTTCGAGTTGCTGGATCAGCGTTTGATAGGCAGGGATCGAGCAGATGGCGCGGCGGCCTTTGAAGGGCTGTGACTTGATCAGGTCGCGCAGTGCATCGGCGAGATAGGTCATACGCCCTGCCGACTCGTCGCGATAGAGCTCGGGGATCACGCGGCTGGCGCTTGCGACCAGTTGGGGTGGATCGCCCAGTGATACCTGCAAGAGCTTCAGCGTGTCAGCGCCAAAGTCAATCGCAATCGGTGAGTACTTCGGTTTGGTAAAGCCCAGTGCCATGCGTCCAACTCGCCTCCAGGCCCGGTGTTAAGGGGCCACAGCGGAATCCCGTCTGCGGTCGCCGTCATACATCTGAACGGACACACCCGCAGCGCCGGGCTCGGTACATCAACTAAGCTGTAAATCGTCTGAAAGAGGGGCCTTGTTTAGCTCTTACCCGAGTTATCCGGGCCTCGCAGCCCGCCCAGACAGGACAAACCGAACGGTTTATCGGATGGGCTCGCTAGCACTGATTTTGTCAGCGGTTAGGATATGCGGTTCATGGATAACCTTACCCCCCGACAAGTTGTTGAACAGCTCGATCAGTACGTTATCGGCCAGGACCAGGCGAAGCGGGCCGTGGCGGTCGCCATCCGCAACCGCTGGCGTCGCCGGCAATTAACCGGTGATATGGCTTCCGAGGTCTACCCCAAGAACATTATTATGAGCGGGCCCACCGGTGTGGGTAAGACGGAGATTGCCCGCCGACTTGCCAAGCTTGCAGACGCTCCGTTCGTCAAGGTGGAAGCGAGTAAGTTCACGGAAGTGGGCTATCACGGCCGGGACGTGGAATCCATGATCCGCGACCTGTTAGACCAGGCCATATCGATGGTGCGTAACGAGCAGGCTGTGCATGTGGCGGAGAAAGCCAAGGAAGCAGCCAACAACCGGCTGGTGGACCTTTTATACCCCGGCTCCAGCGAACCATCCCCCCCCGCCGGCGGGACGGGTGGTTATGTCAGCACTGAAGGCTCTACTGAGCGGCGTGAACATGTCCGAAAGAAGTTGCGCGAGCAACTTGAGACAGGTCAGCTCGATGATAAAGAAGTCGAGTTAACGATTTCTCAGAAGCCTCATACATCAGTCATGTTCGCCAACATGGGCATCGACCAGATGGACCCGCAGATGTCGGACATGCTCGAGCGGATGATCCCGAATAAGGACAGCCGAAAGAAAATGTCGGTCGCGCAGGCACGTCAAGTACTGATCGATCAGGAAACCGACAAGCTGCTGGATGAAGATAAAGTCACTACCGAAGCGATCCAGCGCACGCAGGATGGCGGGATCATCTTCCTCGATGAGATCGACAAGATCGCGGTATCCGGCGGGAAGTCCGGGGCGGGTGGCGGCGGCTCACCGGATGTTTCACGCCAGGGCGTGCAGCGCGACCTGCTGCCGATCGTGGAAGGAACGAGCGTGACGACACGCTACGGCGTGGTGAAGACGGACCACATCCTCTTCATCGCGGCCGGCGCTTTCCATGCTGCGGATGTCAGCGATCTGATGCCTGAGCTTCAAGGACGATTTCCGATCCGCGTTGAGTTGAATGCATTGGGTGAGGAAGACTTTGTCCGCATCCTCACGGAACCTGGCAACGCGTTGACCAAGCAGCAGCAAGCGTTGCTGGAGGTGGAAGGTTTGGCGGTCGTGTTTGAAGAGGCCGGCATCCGGGCCATGGCGCGACTTGCCGCCAAGGCAAATGCCACGCTTGAAAACATCGGCGCACGGCGACTGATGACGATCGTTGAAAAAGTGTTCGAGCAAGTGAACTTCGACGCTCCCGAAATGGCGGCGCGAGGCGAGAAAACCGTCACAATCAACGAGGCGTACGTGCTCGAGCAGGTCCAGGCGATTGCTGAGGATAAGGACCTGAGCAAGTTTGTGCTTTAACGGCTGACACGTCTCATCCAGACCATGTGGATTGCTCTGCTTATCCCGACGGTACTCAGTAGCCTGTTGCTGGCGGCGCACTTCCTGCGTCATGGCATATTGATATTGGTGGTGGCCTCGCTGTTACTGCCGTGCTTTTTGTTCATCCACAGGGTATGGGCGGTCCGACTGGTGCAAGTTGCGCTTGTAATCGGGATGCTGGAGTGGATTCGCACGCTGGTCACTACAGCTATACAGCGGCTGGAAGACGGCGCGTCTTGGAAGCGCATGGCAGTGATACTCGGAATCGTTGCGCTGTGGACACTGGGCTCAGCGCTACTCCTGGAAACCCCGACGATTCGACGTCGATACCGCCGTTCTACTTCGCTTGGTGCAGATATCAAATAAAAACCGAGCGGCTATATGCCACCCGGCTCGTAGTTGGTTTAATTGTCGACTTAATTACAGCAGGTCAGCGTCTTCGCCGTCATTCAATGTGACGATCGGTTCGACCATGCTGAGGACCGACTCGGTCTTCTGTGACATTTGCACCGCAGCCAACGTTGCCGAGGCAGCGGCGGCCGATCGTGCCAGGCGGCGATTGATGCGCTGAATCTTAGCTTCGGCCTGTGCTTCGGCCTTTAGTTGTGAAGTCCTTCCTGGTAATTGCCAGGCTTGGTTACGCACCCTTGCGATACCCTTTCGGGCGACTCTGTAAGAGGTGCCGTCCATCACCCAGATCATCACGTTGCCATTGTTCACATTACGCCAAAGGATATCCGGCTGGTTGTCGGAATTATAGTCACCGACACCTGACATAACCCAGCCCGTGTTGGATTCGGTAACCACGGCGACGGATTCTTTCAGGGAGCCGTCTTCGGCATTCAACAACCAGATCTTGTTCTGACCCGTTGCGTCGTTACGCCAAACAATATCCGTCGCACCGTCGCGATCGAAGTCACCGACACCGCCGATGTACCAATTTGTATCAGCTACTTTATCCAGTGACATCGAATCGACATTAGCAGTCTGATCCATCAACCAGACAACATTCTTACCGCTATTCGTATTGCGCCAGAGCAGGTCAGTATGGCCGTCGTTATTGAAGTCGCCGACACCGGCGATGATCCACTTCCGGTTCGCGACGGTTTGCAGTTCCACCACATCTGAGACGGTCGTACCATCCATCAGCCAGACAACGTTACGACCATCGTAAGCATTGTGCCAGACGATGTCGTTTTCACCGTCCTGGTTCATATCACCGATAGCCGCGATGTAGAAGGTGTTGCTTGCCACATCGTCAAGACTGACAATCGTATCAATATTGATACCCTGCATGTCATACAGCGTGTTTTTACCCGAAGAGAAGTTACGCCACATGATGTCCGCCACGCCGTCGCTGTCGAGGCTGTTCTGGGCGGCGCCGATGTTGACGGTAATGGTCGATTGAACGGTGTTTCCGTCATGGTCAGTCGCTTCAATCGTGATAGTGACCGTTTCGGGGATGCTGGTGCCGATCGTGAAGATCGTCACGACGCCGGCATCGTCAATCGTTGCGGCGATGCTAGTCGGATCAGACCTGCTGGCGATGCTGTAGGTGAGTTCTGTTTCGAGACGCTCGACCGATTCGACGGTAACCAGGTCTTGTTCGTCGGGATAATACTCGTTTGCAAAATTGCTCAGAGGCAAGCTGCCAAAGGCGGAGTTAATTGTCTGGGCATTCCAGATGGGGATTGAGGCAAGGTCATCGATGACATCCATACCGTCACCGAGGACGCGGCCGAAGACCGCGTAGCCTGAAGACGAATCACCATCCAACGAGGTATTGGCGTCATCTAAATTAAAGAACCATTGGCTTGTAGCGGAATCCGGGTGATCTCCCCTTGCCATCGCGATGGTGCCCCGTGTGTTGGAAATCCCAGATTCATTTAATATCGGTGTTGCACCGGTAGCAATGTATTCGTAAGTCGCAGGAGATTCATAGCGGAAACCGCCCCCCTGCAGGATATCGATACCACTGGCAGAACTGTTACCCGGCTCGGTCTGTCCGATGCGTACCGAACGGTGGAAGAACGTGTCGTCATATGCACCGCTGTCCAGATAACTGAGGAAGTTCTCTACCGTGACAGGCGCATCGTCGTCGAACAGCTCCAGGTCGATCGTGCCGTATACCGGATCATTGTTAGCATCGTAGTAAACGGTTGTAAAACGGACGAGTGTTCCGGAAATCTCATCGTCGTCGAAGTAGTCGTTCAGGTTGACGGAGGTGGTACCACCCGAAGCGCTGATATAGGCATCAGGTATAGCGCCGAGCGTTGTCGCGCTGAGGAGCATGCGCGGCTCAAGTTCCTGCATCTGCTGCGGGGTGTGATCTTGCTGCGGCTCGCCGTCGTTCCAAATAGACTTGATACGTTGAAGCGTGTTGTTAAGCATCGACCTGATCGCCTCCCTTATCTAGAGGTTGGGCGGATGGGTAAACTCGATCCGGCTAGCCGGCCGAGGACTACGGTTACCCCACTTTGTTTTGACCACCGGAATGTACGTCGCGTTACCTAACTAATAACACGGCTTCACCGTATGGCAACCCAAAGCGGTCATATATCTTGGGTGCCCGATAAGAATAGACCGATTAACCCCGCAGGTCAAACAGAAAGTGCTAAGCATAGTATAAATATTGAATTAGAACCCTTCCGCCAAATCCCTAATCCGCACAAACCGACCGCAGTTACATACTTAAGGAGAATCTGGTATCGGATATCGCTGTACGGTTCTTGTATGGGTCGCTACACTTCGTGAATGCTCGCTCAAGTCCATAGTTTCGTTCTTTCCGGCATCGATCCACTTGCTTGTGAAGTGGAGGTCGATATTGCAGAAGCGGGGATGCCTAAAACCACGATTGTCGGTTTGCCTGATGCGGCGGTGAAAGAGTCTATCGAACGGGTGCGATCGGCAATCGTCAATACTGGCTACCCCTTCCCGATGGCCCGACTGCTGGTGAACCTCGCGCCGGCGGACATCCGCAAGGAGGGGCCGATCTTTGATCTGCCGATCGCGGTGGGTTTGCTGCTGGCGGAGCGTGTGATCCAGACACAACGTCATAGGCGTCTTTTGTTTGCCGGGGAGCTTGCGTTGGATGGACGTGTGCGTGCGGTGAATGGCGTGATCAATCTTGCGATGCTTTGTAAGCAACTGGAGCTTGATGGTGTCATTGTGCCGGTTGAAAATGCGAGCGAAGCGTCGGCGGTCGGTGGGATCGATGTGTACCCGGTTGATACGCTTGCAAGCGTTGTCGGTTTTCTGAACGAGCAACACGAGATCGAACCGCTTCCGGAGGTGGATGCGGAGACGATCCTTTGCAATGGTCACGCCCAGATGGACTTTGCGGATGTACGGGGTCAGGAAGCGGTCAAGCGTGCGATGCTGATCGCGGCGGCGGGTTCGCACAACGTCATCATGATCGGCCCAGCGGGCACGGGCAAGACTATGATGGCCAAGGCGCTGCCGGGGATCTTACCGCCGTTATCGCGTGACGAGGCGTTGGAAGTCACGCGGATTTATTCTTCGATCGGCCAAGTACCCAAGGGCCAGCCGCTGATTACAGCAAGGCCGGTGCGTTCGCCACATCACACAGCCAGCGGAGTTGCAGTCGTCGGCGGCGGGATGATCCCAAGGCCCGGCGAGGTCAGCCTGGCGCATCATGGGGTGCTCTTTCTCGATGAGATGCCCGAATTTTCACGCACGGTTCTGGAGACATTAAGGCAGCCCTTAGAGGATTCATGCGTCACGATCGCTCGGGCACACAGTTCGATCCGTTTCCCTGCAAGGTTCATGCTTGTCGCGGCGATGAATCCCACGCCGAAGGGCAAGACGCCGGACGATGAGACCAGCCAGCGCCAGATGGAACGGTATCTGTCTCGCATCTCCGGGCCATTGATCGACCGGGTCGACATCCATGTCGAGGTGCCGGCGGTTCCCTATCAGCAGTTGACAGCCAAGGCGAACGGGACAAGCAGTGCGGAATTGCGTAAAAAAGTCGTGGCCTGCCGTAAGCTGCAATGCGACCGAAATGGCGGATCGCTAAGACCCAACCGGACACTGACCGGCCGGGAACTCGACAAGTTGGCGCCGCTGGACGAAATATGCCAGGCGATGCTCAAAGAGGCTATGACCAACCTGGGCCTGAGCGCCCGTGCTTACGACAAGATCCGTCGTGTCGCGAGAACGATCGCCGACCTTGAAGGCGTTGAAGCCATCCAGCACCAACACGTCGCGGAAGCGATCCAGTACCGGCTTCTGGATAGAAGTATGTAGGTTTGTATCAGTATTCAGATTAACCGACGTCGCTTCCTTTGACAGGGTTTTCATAATACGTACAAACAAAGGATATTCGTTTGGAACAATCTCCCGAGGGGATCAGTGAGCAGAAAGCATTACCGAGGCTAAGCGACGCGGTTATTGGCGTCGTTGTGGTATATGCATTCATTTTCATTCTACCCCTTTCGACCTACTCCATTTTGCACTTTCTGGTTCCGACCTATTTGAACTATGCATGGTTATCTAATTTCATCATCTTTATCACGTTAGTCTGGATGATCGTTTTTTCTTTATGGATGCAAAGAAACCGAAGATTATCTTCGATGTTCAAATCAATCAGCCTGCGAAGCGTTGTCATAGAGGGTTCACTCGCTTTAGCAACGGCGATCCTGTTGATTATTTTTATCGCAGTCATCAACGCCATCTGGCCCGAATCGCGAAACAATGCCGATCGAATCAACGACATTGCAGGATACGGGCAGCCCGCGATCACGATCACGTTCGCGCTCATGGCCATGTTCATGAGCCCGATTGCTGAAGAGCGTTTCTATCGAGGCTTCCTCTTCCGAACCCTGCGCATCAGGTTCGGCCTGATCATAGCCTGCATACTCCAGTCAACAGTATTTGCTTTCACGCATTTGTACAGTCCTTCCTATGTTGTCATTATTTTTGTGTACGGGATCGCGTTTTCGCTTCTATATGCCTGGCGAAAGACGCTGCTTTCGCCGATCTTGGCGCACTTCTGGCTGAACCTTGTGCCTTCGATCGCGGCAATCATCCTGATGATCAATATCGCCAACACGCCCTATCTTGGGGTTTCAATTGATAACGATACCGAGGGCATCCGGGTCCTCAGTGTTGCGCCCAGCAGCGGAGCCGAGGATGCGGGTATCATGTCTGGCGACATCATCACACAGATCGAAGGCAAGCCCGTAGATTCGATGGAGCAGTTAATCACGGCTGTCAGAGAAAAACAGATCGGTGATACGGTCAGCATCAGTCTGATTAGAGATGAACAGCAACTGGAGCTACCGGTAAATCTGAAAAAGAATTCGCCTTAAGAACTGTTCATCGTCCCCTCTGCGGCGTTCAAACAACACACTTCAGATAAACATCCCTGCTACCGCCGCGGTACAGCTTGATGCAAGTGCGCCGCCAAACATGGCGCGTAGTGCCAGACGTGAGAGGTCTGTTTTGCGTTCAGGGACCAGTGGGGAGATGCCGCCGATCTGTACACCGATCGATGCAAAGTTGGCGAAGCCGCACATGGCGTATGTCACCAGCTTGGCGGAACGTGGGTCGTGGAAAATGGATTGGGGGTGCATACCTGTTTCCGGGTCGATCTCGCCCAGCATGGCGCCCAAGTCGAAGAAGGCGATCAGTTCGTTGATAGCGAGTTTGGTGCCGATCAGTCCGCCGACAATCTTGCAATCATGCCAGTTCTCAACGCCGATACACCAGGCGATCGGGGACAGGAACCAGCCGAAGATCGTAGATACGGATAATTCTCCTTCTCCCATCCCGAACCACGAATGTCCCATCGCGCCTAATGGCCAGTTGACGAGTTCGACCAGCGCGGTGAACGCGATCAACATGGCGATGACGTTAAGCCAGAGTTTCAGGCCGTCTTGCGTGCCGTTGGCTGCGGCTTCGATGAGGTTATGAGCGGTACGTTCAATTTTGAGTTTCAAGTGTCGGCCGGTAACAGGTTCGTCGACTTCCGGACGGATGATCTTGGCAATCACGAACGCTGCCGGCGCGCTGAGCAGGGATGCGGTCAGCAGGTGTACGCCGATTTCAGGGCCGACCACCCCGATGTATACAGCCAAGACAGACCCCGCGACAGTCGCAAAGCCGCCCGTCATCAGGGCGTTCATTTCCGACATCGTCATCTTTGCGAGATAAGGCTTAACGACCAGCGGTGCTTCGGTTTGTCCAGCGAAAATGTTAGCAGCCATCGCCATGGCCTCGGCGCCACTGACACCCATGAAGAACGACATGACGCGTGCCAACACCCAGATCACGACTTGCATGATGCCGATGTGATAGAGCACCGCCATCAATGCGGAAAAGAAGATCATGACCGTCAGGCCGTGCGTGGCGAATGCAAAGATATATTCCGGTCCGGTTCTTGCGGGAAGGTCCGAACCAAACACCGTTTCAACGCCACGGGTATTGACATCGATCAAACCCACGACAAGGTTCTTCGCTGCTTCCAGCGCCCCGACACCGACGCCCGTGCCGAGGATCATGAACGCCAAGCCTATCTGTAAAGCCATCCCCCAGAACACGACGCGCCAGGGGAAACGCTTTCGATTGCTGGATAACAGCCAGGCAAGTCCCAACAGTGCGACAATCCCGACCAAGGCTCTGAGGTAGATCATGGACAACCAGTGTAGATAAGGAGGCGTTAATCAGGAAGACTTTTTGCCTTGATTTTGCTGTAATCGCATCAAATCCGGATGTCCGTTACAGTATGCCCCTTACAGAATCAGCAACAGTCCATAAAAACGAATCGAATATCAGGAGAGACCCGATGCCCCGAGCCAGCGCAAGCCACATCCTCGTTGAATCCGAAGCCAAAGCCCTCGAACTGAAGCAGCAGATCGCCGACGGTGCGTCATTTGCAGAGCTAGCCAAGAAACACTCTTCCTGCCCGTCGGGCCAGGGCGGCGGTTCACTCGGCGAATTCGGCAAGGGCGATATGGTCCCCGAGTTTGACGCGGTCATCTTCTCCGACCTGCCGATCGGCCAGGTGTCAGACCCGGTCAAGACACAGTTCGGCTACCACCTGATCGAAGTGCATGCGCGGATGGGTTGAGTGAAGCGCGTGATATAATATTGACTGGTCAGAATCAGACATAAAACGTTATGTGTCTCTTAGGATGGCAAGTATGGCGTTTGTCCTTTTGATTCTGGGTCTTGTTGTATTGACGGCGGGGGCCGAGGTTTTAGTTCGGGGTGCGGTCGGTCTGGCACAAGCGTTCAAGCTATCACCGCTTATCATCGGTCTGACCGTGGTGGCGTATGGGACAAGTGCACCGGAACTCGCTGTCAGCGTCAAAGCCTGTTATGCAGGTCAAGCTGAGATCGCGCTGGGCAATGCGGTCGGCAGCAACATTTTCAACATATTGCTTATCCTTGGTCTTGCCGCGGCGATCGCTCCCCTGACAGCATCCAGGCAACTGGTCCGCCTGGATGTTCCTATTATGATCGGCGTATCGGTGATCCTGTGGGCATTGGCCAGCGACGGCATTCTAGAACGAGTGAACGGATTCGTGCTGGTGTCAGGCCTGGTTGTTTACACGGGTGTTCTGATTGTACTGGGGCGTCGAGAAGACAAATCTGATGTTCCGATCGAGCATCCGAAGTTGCAATCTGAATCACCCACCAAACCGCGGTTGGGACTTGCATCCTTAATGATCATTATGGGGCTTGCACTTCTGGTAATAGGTGCTCGGTGGCTTGTGCAGGGTGCCGTCTTAGTTGCCCAGTCACTCGGTGTCAGTGATCTTTTAATCTCGCTTACGATCATCGCCGCGGGCACCTCGATGCCCGAACTGGCCACTTCCATCGTTGCCAGTATCCGAGGGCAACGTGATATCGCCATCGGCAATGTAGTGGGCAGTAACATCTTTAATGTATTGTGCGTGCTGGGTGTGTCATCGATTGTCGCGCCGTCGGGTCTGGACGTTGCTGACTCAGCGATACAATTCGATATCCCCATAGCTATCGCCGCCGCATTCGCGTGCCTGCCGATTTTCCTGACCGGTGGCCGGGTATCGCGCGCGGAAGGTGTGCTGTTTTTATCGTACTACGCCGCGTATCTGATCTTCTTATTGCTCTCGGCGACACGGCATCCGGCCTTGGAGGGATTCAGCCTTGCGATGCTCGGATTCTTCTTACCACTGTCGATGCTTGGTTTAGCCATGAGTGTCATGACGTGGTTATTGCCGAAACGAGTTGCTCGATAATCTACGGGTAATAACCGTAAACGATCAAGTATCCAAAATGCTCATAACAACCAGCGTCTGGTCGTCCTGTGGGCGTAGCCCGGCTTCGTGGCAGCGCACGTGTCGCATGATGGTGTCGACGGCGCAGTAGGCTTCGCCGGAGCATTCGCGCATGGCGTTAATGATGCCGGGGGTGCCGAAAAATGTACCATCAGGACTGCGCGTTTCGGGGATGCCGTCGGTGTAGAGCGTCAGCGTCTGGCCGGGCTCAAGCTGGATGGTGGCGTCTTCGTATGTTTCATCAGCCATGATGCCAAGAGGCAAGCCGCCGACGGTGTCAAGTTCGGCGATGTCGACGTGCCCGTTGGCGGTGGGCTTACGCCAGATCGGTGGTGGATGGCCGGCGCGGGAGTACGTGAGCGTGCGTGTGTTCGTGTCGTACAGTGCGTGGAAAGCGGTGACGAACGTGTCATCAATACGTTTCGCGCAAAGATGTTTATTGATGTAATCTAACACTTGGCCTGTCGTAGAAGGCGTATCCGGATAAGAAGCAAGGATCGATTCGACCATCGCCATGACGACTGCGGCGGACGGGCCGTGCCCGGAAACATCACCGATGATGATCGCCCAGCGTCCATCCGGTTCTTTTATCGCATGACGGACACCTGTGCCTAACGGGTGAAATGAATACAGGTCGCCGCCGGCCTGATCGTAGGTTTGATACTTGACCGACAGGCTGACGCCTGGAATATCAGGCAATTTATCCGGCAGCAATGCCTGCTGTATATGAGCGATTTTCTGCACCTCATCCTTCACACGCTGATGCACTTCACGCAATCGCTTGGCTGTCTGTACATGCTTGACCGTGCCGCCAACAAGATTAGATCGCAGGATGATGTCTTCGAGCACTTTCTCGGTGTGGCGGTCTTTGTCGTGACTGAGATTGATCGACCAGTTCAGGATCTTGCCATCGTCATAGAGCGGCACCGCGGCGATTGTTTCGTATTGTTGAAGTGCATCACCAAGGATGGGGTCGTGATATTCTTGAATATCACGAATGATCACGGGCTTGCCGTCTTCGACGATTTGCCCCAGCAAACCACCGGTATGGATCGGCAAGTCATGTGAAGGCTGCCATTCGATTTCCCGCCCGTTCTTGGCCAGTTCATCATGCAGAAGCGCTTGCGTGATGCGGTACTCGCCCGGCTCGAGGCCCCGGCAAGACAAGGAGATATAGCCCATCTCCCCGTTCAACTCGGTCCAGCCCTGACCAAATGCGCGCAGCACATCGGTTGGATCATCCGCCTTGCTCAGGTCTGACACGAGCCGAAGCAGGATCGGCAGCCGCTGGTTGTCCGCAAAGTCGTGTATCCGCATGGTGACATGATAGCCGTTCGGCAAAGATGTAGCCGCAAATTAACGCAAATCAACGCAAATGAGATGACTGTTACGCGAGTATTAAAGCATGTATATGTCTGATACCCATGCCAAGCGTATGCTCAAGAGGGTTACAGGCTGTCGATCGCGGTTTTGAGAAGCTTGTAGCTTTCTTCTAATGCCTGGGGGATGACGCGGATATGGCCTATAGTGTGCATGAAGTTGACGTCGCCGTTCCATCGGGGCACGACGTGCATGTGGGCGTGGCCGGGCAGCCCCGCACCGGCGCATCGGCCGAGGTTCATACCGATGTTGATGCCTTGCGGGTTCATGGTCATGCGGAGCAAACGTGCGCCGAGTTCGCTGAGTTCCATCAAACCGGAACGCTGCGCGGTGCTCAGGTCGCTGATATCGCCGACATGTGCGTGAGGCGCAACAAGCAGATGGCCATTCGTGTACGGATACCGATTAAGCATGAGGATGCCACGCTCATCGCGTTTAAGAATGAGCATCTGCTCTATGCCTGCTTGATCAAGATCATCCGCCGCGGCATCGCAGAGGAAGCAACCGGTCTTCGATCCCGGCCCGGGGGCGTTGTCATCCAGCTTACTGATGTACGCCATGCGCCAGGGAGCCCAGAGTCTTTGCTGTTTCATAACTGATAGCCTACCACCTCAACGCCCGGGCTCAAACAACCCCGCTTCATGCTGTAGTAGCCACGCTTTGACTTCGATCCCTGCCGCGAAGCCGGTGAGACTACCGTTGCCGCCGATGACACGGTGACAGGGGATAATGATCCCGATCGGATTCGCCCCGTTCGCCCGCCCCACCGCCCGGCTGGCTTTGATGTCGCCCATCCGACGTGCCTGCTGGCCGTAGGTGATCGTTTGGCCATAGGGAATGCGCTGAAGCTCTTTCCAGGCTCGTTGCTGGAAGGGTGTGCCATGCAGATTCAACTTGAGGTGAAATTGTGTCAGTTCACCGGCGAAGTAGGCTTCGAGTTGTTCAATGGCATCACGGAACAGGTCGGCATCTTCGCAAGCATCATCTTCGGGCAAGACGGGTCGAGATTCGGTACTGACATTCAGACGTGCCAATCCGCATTCATCACCCGACAAAAGAATGCGCCCCACGGGGCTGTTGAGCCATGTATATGACGTAACGGTATGATTTTTCGTTGTCGTCATGTGAATCTCGTCTGGATTATTGCGTCTGCTCTACGGGGTCCCCAAACATACGCCGGAGCGTGCGGATCGAGCCCAGGTGATTGGTAAAGTCATTGATGGGCCGAACAAGGCGCAGCAGCGTCGGCAGGTCAGCCCATGGGCCTTCACGTTGCTCAGTCGGCGCCGCGTGCCAATCATCAGGATCATGCGACTCGATCGCTTGTTTAACAAGAGCCGTGGCTTGATCCAGCTTTTTCACCAACTCATCCACCGATTCAACATCAGTTGACGGCAACTGCTTGGCTAGATCGCTTTGAAGCAACAACAATTGGAATGCTCGCAGCGCAATCAGGTGTTCGCCGATAAGCCGGATACTGTTGCACCCGTTGCCCGGATTGCGGTTGAACACTTCCTCGTTAAGGCCGTCTATGGCATAGCGCGACCTGCTGATCTGGTTGTCAAGCAGATGCAGAAGCGTCTGATTAATCGGATGGATTTCTGACATCGTGCTCTTTCTATATCTTCGCGTGGACTACTGGAAGACTTACGCATCCCGGAGTTTAAGGATGAGCCTGTCCGGATAATCAACTGGATCCAGTGCATCATCTTCATCATCATACCGCGATCGAATCCGCTCCAAAACAGGCAATACTTCAACCGCTTCTTTGCCGATGGATTCCAGCAACTCGCATACATCAATAATGTCCGGCTGATCAGACTCCAACTTCTTCAGCCAGTCTTCCAGATAGCGTTTCAGCCAAGGAACCGCAGGAGCCGCATCGGAACCGAACTCCATCAGCGCATAACAGACTCGCTCGTGATCCCCCTTATACGTCATATCAGGGTCATATTCCTCAAAAAGATCGAAAGCCTTAATAAGCGCCGGCACGGCTCGTTCGGGAAAACCGGTGAAGTAGCCCAGTGCATCGATCGCGGAGGCACGTTCACATGCCGACTGATCGAACGGATGATCTGGATATGCTTCATAGGTGACCCATCTTGATTTTGTTTCAAGCAAGACTTCCAGGACACGATCTAATGCCCGTTCATGTTCCCTGCCGACCGAAGCCAGAGGCTCCAAGACCAGGTATGTGTATTCCGGATCATGGCTCAAGCCCAACAAGTGCTCGAGTGCTTCATCTGTATAGCCCGCCAGATATGGTGCCATGTGTTCCAAGGTCTTCGCTGAAGTCATGCGTGCGGTTTTTGTTCCACAACGCAGTCGCTCCAGCAGTTGATCAACGATGGCCGGGTCGTCTCTTCCAATACTAGCAAGAGGCTTCGCAACATCGTGTGGATCAACCCTTTTACCCCGATCGATTTCAGATAGCAGCCGGTTAGCAAAGTGGCGGGCTGTTTTGCCACAACGACATAGCGCCTCAAGTGCATGGCGTCTTAATTGATTGATATCCAGCATCTGATGTAACAAATCACTCGCTTCAAGCAGCTGTGTATCCAAAGCATCGAAAACGAGATGCGTCACCATACCCGGCGGTTGGGATGATTCGGATTCGTTGATCAACTTCTGATCCCGCGCACAGCCCGCACAGAACAATCTGGCATATCTTTTAGCAGCAAGCTCTCTCACTTCAGGATCATCATGGGTAAGTGATATTTCTAGCAACTCACTTTCGCGTTTGTCGTATATCTCATCGCTCGAAGACATCCTATTGACACGATCCAGCCAATCAGCATTCATCCCAACTCTGAATAGAATAAGCCGCCGTACAAAAACCTCGCGTGGAAAACCTGGACTGTCAACTGCTTTCTGTACCGCCTGAGCAAATGACTTCTGCTGGTGTGCAATGTCAGCAATACCATCCATGTCGGTCAGACTGGTGCTGTAATAGGGCTTCCCCCACCACATCCCACCAAGTGCTTCGGCGGCCTGAAGACGAGTTTCTCGATCGTCCGACACCAGTTCAGGTAACCAGTCACCTAGCGTGCGACCGTCACGAGCAAAACTTGTATCCGGTTGGATTGTTCCCACAGCAGCCCCCAATAAAACTGATTCTCTTAACCTCTTCCAAGCACTGGCCGTAGCCCGACTTGAACCAGTGTTACACCTGCATTGTCTGGCGACTCCCGCCCAGGTGACTTTTTCGGCAGGTGGCGGGTATCAATTATCTACCTCACGCGTACCGTGCCCGCCACAGGCTCATCAGTTCACCCATCTGATCCGCTGTCATACCGTAACAGGCTATGAAGCCGAACTCCGCACCACAGATCGCCACATTCAAACGCCGGACTCCAACCTTGCCTACGCTTGCGTTCTCAGACAGGTTAAAACCTACCATCTCCTGTCCCGCCACACGCACGGTGGCGATATATGTGACGTCAGACCAGCAATACGTACCGCCACGATAACATTCGCGCCACGTAAAACCTTCTTGATCGAATTTGAGATAGGACGCGCCTGGCAGAAGCCGCAGGATCGACATAGGGATGCCGAATGCAAAAAACATGGCCAGCCAGCCTAATGGTTCACCCGATACAATCATCCATATACCAACTGCAACAAATCCGACCGAAGCAACAAAGAGGAACAATGTATTGCCGATGGCGGGTTTAAAGACCACCTTCTCAATACGATCTGGTCTGTAGTCATCAATTGACTTCATGATCCCCCTATCACATAGCTAGATTACAGATTCCTCTTTACTCAATCCATGCGCCGGCCGTGTATCAAGTTGCACAAGTTCCTGCTCCTGGGCTTTCTTCGCTTCTTCGGCGTCGGCGACGTTGTCACTGTGGCAGACAGCCTTCTTGCCTTTGTGAGCGAGCTTGTGGATTTCTTCGGGGCTGAGGACGCCGCGTTCTTTGAGGATGCGTTGCTGTTCTTCAGTCAGAGCGGCAGAGATCTTCGGTTTCCCACGATCAAATCCTTCAGCCTTGCCGGATGACCATTCCTGGATTTCCTTACTGATCCGCACGCTGCACCAGTCGTGGCCGCACATGGCGCAGAAGTCGGTGTCGACGTCCATATCTTCATCGTGATAGGCGCGTGCGGTGTCTGAATCGAACGCAAGGTCGAAGTGTTTTTCCCAGTTCAGCGCAGCACGTGCTTTGGTCAGTTGATCGTCCCACGTACGGGTATCCGGGATACCCAGCGCGATGTCAGCCGAGTGGGCGGCGATCTTGTAAGCGATGCAGCCCTGCTTCACATCGTCTTTCTTCGGCAAGCCCACGTGTTCCTTGGGTGTCACATAGCAGAGCATGGATGCGCCATGATACGCGGCGTTTGTCGCGCCGATGCAGCTTGTGATGTGGTCGTAGCCGGGGAAGACGTCGGTCACCAATGGACCGAGCACGTAGAAAGGCGCGCCGTGGCAGACGGTGCGCTCAAGCTTCATGTTGTATTCGATCTGGTCGAGCGGGACATGGCCCGGTCCTTCGACCATAACCTGCACGCCCTTGCGCCAGGCACGTTCGGTGAGTTTGCCGATCTCGATAAGTTCAGCAAACTGAATTTTGTCGGAAGCATCTGCGAGGCCGCCCGGCCGACAGCCGTCGCCGATGGAAAAGGTGACGTCGTACTCACGCATGATGTCGCAGATATCTTCCCAGGCAGTATTCATGGGGTTCTCTGCGTTGTGCGTGAGCATCCATTTGGCAAGCAATGAGCCGCCGCGCGAGACCAGGCCGATCAGACGGTTCTTTGCGAGTTTGATGTGGCTCTTGAGGATGCCGGCATGGATGGTGAAGTAGTCCACGCCCTGCTTGGCCTGATGCTCGACGGTGTCGAGGATGGCCTGCTTGTCGAGGTCTTCAATCTTCTTGCCGATGATCATAGAGTAGATCGGGACGGTGCCGATCGGTGCGGTGGAGTTGCGGATGATCGCATCGCGCGTGGCATCCAGATCGCCTCCGGTCGACAGGTCCATGACGGTGTCGGCTCCCCAGCGCAGGGCCCACTCGAGTTTTTCGATCTCTTCTTCTGTGCCGGAGGAGATCGGTGAGGCGCCCATGTTGGCGTTGATCTTGGTCTTTGAGGCACGGCCGATACACATCGGCTCGAGTTTGTAACCAAGGTGTGTCTTGTTGGCGGGGATGACCATCCGCCCTGCAGCGACCTCATCACGGACCTGCTCAGCGGTCAGGTGGACCTCGCGCTCAGCAACGCGTTTCATCTGGGGTGTGATGATGCCCAGGCGTGCGGATTCCAGTTGGGTGATGGGTGTGAATCCCTCGGGATAGGCGACCGAACGTTCGCTGCCATCAGATTGGGCGAACGTGATCACGGTCGTGCCTGCGGATTCAATCTGCGGGCTTGAACCATCAGTCCATGTTTGCCAGCCCTCGGGCATGAAGTCCCAGGCGGTTTTGTCGGAGGGCTTGGGCATACCGGGTGTGTCGGGGGAGCTGTAGGTCAGAGCACCGGCAATCCCGGGTGCGATCTTCGGGCGATTGGCGAATGAACCGGGCGTGGTGGCGGTGGGTTCGGTTCCGGGATCATCGCCGACCGGTGGCAGGATATAACCAATCGCTTCGGTATCGAGCTTGTCGTCGTGTTGATGGGAGTCGTTTTGTTTAATCATGGCGAGCCTTCCTTGAAGTTCGGGGAAGCGCTCGCGCAAGCAGGTGCATGCGTCGCTTCCCTACGCAGTTACCCGTCGCATATCGCCGCAACGGTTGGCTGATCAGGTTCCGAGGGTTTTTCTCAGTCCCGCTGTCTGTCAGGACACCCCTAGCGAACGTACTAGAGGATACGCGCTGGGATGGTTGCGGGCAAGGGTGGATCGGGTGTGGGAATGGAATTGCTAATGGCTAATCGATAATCGCTAATGATTACATCCCAACGCCGATCCTGAGCGCAGCGAAGGGCCGGGCGGGTATGGGGTATCGGAAGAATCTGATTTTCTGCTTTCTAAATTTCCTGTTTTCCAGCTTTTTCCTCCCCCCAACGCCGGTTCTGAGCGCAGCGAAGGGCCGGGGTGCTCCCAACCACAATCAACAGATAGAAATATCGCTAAGCCGTAAGCGGCTTGGGGCAGCGACGGGTAGTAATGATGAATGCACCGTTACTTCTTGTGCTTGCTGCGAGGAACGGTCAGGGTGGACCACTTGTCCCCGGCCAAGGTCCTGCAGGCCACGACGATCTGGCCGATGTGGTAGTTGTAGTGTGACAACTGGCGGTGGATTGCGCCGATTACGACTTCAGGTTCATCACGAATGGTGACCGTTGCGGTGAGGTCGACCGGCCGAAGCTCACTGATAGCCTTGAATAACGTGTTCCACCCCGCCTCCCAATCGCGTTCCACCTCGTCCCGGCTCGTGTAGTTGTCCGTGAACTCGTCATCACGATCGCGCCAAGGCTTCTCGCCGTCCGTTGTCATGAAGTCCGCCCAGCGCGAACGCATGGCACAGGAAAGGTGTTTCATGATGACCGCGACGCTGTTGCTCTCGGGGTCCGGTTCGTACTGCATCTGCTCGAAGGTGATCTGACGTATGGCACTGTCAGCCATACGCTTCTGCGCCCGGAACATCTCCTCCGCACTTTCCAGTACCGCCCTGCCTAGTTCCTCATGGATATCAGACATCCGAGCGTCTCCATTCATCACACGCGAGGGGCCGTGGTCCCGCCATCCTCCGCACGTAATGGTAACCATTCTATCACATCTTGAATCATCCGGTCCCAATAGCCCCATTCGTGGTCTTCGCCGGGGGATTCCACGTAGGTTAGATCAATCCCCAAATCATTCAAGTGGTCTCTGAAAGTCTGGTTTTCAGGGTACACGAAGTCTTCGGTACCGCAACATTGGAACAGGGCCGGCCGGGGTCCGGATTTTTTTGCCAGTTCCGTCGCCAGGTGCAGCAGATCGTTGCCGGAGCCACTGTACCCCTCAAGCCCTCCGAAGGTGTTCATAAACTCTTCTTCCAGCTTTTCGGTGGTTTTCATCCGCTGAGTCCGATCCAAGGCCCCAGACAGGCTGGCCGCGGCACAGAACTTATCGGGATGGCTCAACGCCAGCTTGAACGCGCCATACCCCCCCATCGACAATCCGGCCACGAAGTTGTCCTCACGCTTGTCAGATAATGGGAAGAAACGCCGACAGACCTTGGGTAATTCCTCACTCACAAAGGTCCAGTATTTATTGCCACGCAGCATATCCGCATAAAAGCTGCGGTGAACCTCCGGCATGACTACGGCCAGATTCCGCTTCCAGGCATAGCGTTCGATATTGGACTGTCGCGTCCAGGCGGAGCTGTTATCGCCCAGCCCATGCAGCAGATAGAGCGTTGGATGCGGCGGATTCATCTCGATGCCCGGGTAATGATGGGCATGCGTGGCCGTGGGTTGAGGCAGAATGACCCGCATGGTTACATTGAGTTCGAGCGCGTCGGAGAAGAATTCACAGGTGATAAGAGCCATGTCGGATATCGGGGATTCTGGTTGTTTTGAGCATTGAAACAAATAGCCGGCTGATAACGCGAGCACGGCACCAGCCGGTAAGATAACAACATGCAGCATATCACCGCCATCAAGCCGACGCAGCGGAACCCGGGCAGGCTGACCGTGCGGGTCGGCAGGAAGGTCGTCGCGACACTGCCGCTTGGCAAAATCGAGACCCTCGGGCTACAGGTCGGCCAGATATGGAACGATGCCTTGGCCGCGAAGGTGGCCCAGGCCGCTGTCTATGACAAGGCCCTGCGGCAGGCGATGAACCGGCTGAACCGTCGGGCGATGAGCCGGCGTGACCTGGACAAGAAACTCAAAGAGCTTGAGTACGATGCTCCGGTCCGCGAACAGGTGCTTGACCGACTCACCGAACTGAATTACCTCGATGACGAGGCCTACGGCCGGGCATTGGTCGAATCGACCCTCCGCCGAAAACCGGCGGGCCCTCAACTGCTCAGACAGAAGCTCTACCAGAAAGGCCTTGATCGATCTCTGATCGAAAAACTCGTCGGTGAAGCAACCGACGCCCAGGACCTGGCGCCGGGCGCGGTTGAGTTGGCACGCAAGAAACTGCAGTCGATGCAACGACTTGATGCCGAGACACGACGTCGCAGAGTCTACGGCCTGCTGGCTCGGCGTGGTTTTAATCCCGACACCATCTCCAGCGTGATGTCGGAATTGGAAGATGAATTGTCCAAGGGGATCGATGATTCATGGGAATAATCTCCCCACTGTTTATTGATTCTTTCAATTGCCTTTGAGAAGTAGACACACCATGACAAACAGTGTTGATCTTTCTGATCCGAAGCATTCCAACTCAAGCCGTTTTTTACCATGGATCGCATTATTGATGGTGATTATTGCATCACTCATCACGTTAAAACTTATGGGCCGGGTATGGTGGTGCGAGTGTGGCGAAGCTTTTCTCTGGTCAGGTGATGTGTGGAGCAACCACAACTCACAACACCTCGTTGATCCTTACAGTTTCTCTCATGTGCTGCACGGCCTGATTTTCGCATGGGTCTTTTACTGGATCGCCCCGCTACGCAGGCAGGCGTTCGGCTGGCAATTGAGTGCGGCGGTACTCATTGAAGCGGCTTGGGAGATTTTTGAAAACACCCCCTTCACGATCAACCGATATCGCGAAGCCACCATGGCCCTCGGTTATGCCGGCGACAGCATCGGCAACAGCATGGGCGACATCGTGTGTTGTGCCTTGGGATTCATCTTCGCCACCGGTGTCCGCTGGTACTGGTCGGTGACCGTGTTCGTGGTAACGGAGGTCGGCATGCTGATCGCGATCCGCGACAACCTGACTCTGAACGTCCTGATGCTTTTCTGGCCCGTCGAAGCGATCAAGCAGTGGCAGACGTCGGGGATGTGATAATACATTTCCCAAAAAGTTCTTATTCAGTATAATATTGCCCATAGCTTGCCACCCGAAGCCTCTTGGTAGATTATGAGAAGATAATCTATATAAAAAGATGCTTCTACCGGCATTGCAGATTGACTTGTGGAATACCGCTTTTCAGCTACCAACGACATCTTGTCTGGCAAGATAAAGCTGTTTCATCAATATGCACCACAAGGATATTGGGGGTGCTATACGATCTTGAGTGCATCACATGGGCCAACTGCAGGGACAACCTGATTCTGAGCGATTGTCTTCAGCCACCCGGATTGAGCAACTGATCCGTGAGGAAGATACGGTCGCGATGGTACGACTGATTGGCAATGTTGCCGGTATGGATGCATCGGTCCCGGTAAGACGTCGGGCACTGATGGAAGGTCTGGCGGCACTCACACAAGCCGATGGTTGGCTCTGGACAATCTCGGTCAATACACCCAGAGACTCAAGGCCATCGACAATCAATCTGATCCACGATGGTCTAAGCGACCACCAACTCAACGGCATCATCGAGGGTTCGTTGATTGCCGGCGACAAACCCCCCGAAGATGAACTGCTCGCCAATACTATTTTGGACGGCAAGCACTTCACTCGCATGCGGCGTCAACTGGTCGACGATAAAATCTGGTACGGTCACCCTACCGTGCGAGACTACCGGTTGGATCGGGGGCTGGATGACTTCCTGTATTCTTTCTACCCGTTATCCGAAGGGATATTCAGCGGGATCGGTCTGATCCGTAAAAAAGGTAACGACTACTTCACCGAGAGGCAGAGCCGTATCTGCCACATCATCCTCTCGAATATCGATTGGCTGCACCGAGCCGGCATCCCCGGCCACGAGGGTAAAACCGTACCCGACCTCACCCCCAAACAGCGGCACGTGCTGTCATATCTTGTCCAAGGCTATAAACGAGGTGAAATCGCCAAAACACTCGTGATCTCGGAGCACACCGTCAACGATCACATCAAGGTGATCTACCGACATTTTGATGTAAACTCCCAACTTGAGCTGATCCGTCACTTCACAGCCGGTGATGGCGCCGATCAAGGATGAGTAAATTGTTGTCAAATTCCCTAAATCTAGGGATGCGTTTCCCGACCATAATCACTTATATTAAACGTCAAGACGTGCATCTGTAAACGTTTATCGCAAGACGGTGCAGGTCCTAAAGTTATACCCCGTGACCGGGGATGATTACGCGGGACCACTTGGTTGAGTTGTTGTCCGAGTGACCCAGACCGCATGATGCCAGCCTTTCTGGGGCTGGTGGCTTGGGTATGCAGCGCCTACGACAGCAGACTGAAGTAGACACGTCGTATCTGCCACCACCGTCCGCTCCCTCCGGGATGAGCGGACTTTTTATTTAAATAACCTCACGCAGATCATACAGAATCTCTGGCCAGGACTCTCACCGTATCTTGAAGACTCAACGACTCTAAATAACGTTGAATTTCAGGAACTGCGCTATACCACTTAAACACAACTTTTCTTCTGGATATCTTGATTGTCCTATCGTCTGTTTTCAAAACCGGCTGTCCACGCAAATCAATCCACTTGATCAGTCGGTAACTCGCGTCTGACATATCCTCATCCGCCACCAGCTTGTATTGCTTGAGGCAGCACTCCCCCACACCACAATCAATGCTCCAGGGAGCCTTGTCGATGTAAGCTGTTTCACCACCACCATAATCACCATCCAATGCGTATTTGTAGGGCAGAACTTCTTTTTCAAGCAGCAGTGCTCCAGCGAATGCCATCACCATGGTGCGCCAATGTGCCACACTGATCCATGGGCTGCCATCTTGGGCGAACACGAACTGAAATAATGTGATAAAGCTCTCAAATGTTTACAGGTCCGCGATGCCGTAATCATTGCAGTTCAGATCGGATTGATGCGTATGGCCCGTATTGGATTCCCACCGAATCTTCATAATCTTGATCCGCAATGGTTTGAGTTTTGGGCTCAACAAACAATCGCCTGATCACTACAAGACGATTATTACCAACTGACGACCTTCATAACCTTCTGTGTATTCTGCCCGAGTGTTGGTCCTTGCCGCAACGTGTAGACGGGGACATGTGGCGGACAGAACAGCCGGAAGCGTGCGCCGGGGGGGCCGACTTCACCGAGGCCTCTCGAGATGGCGATAAGGGTGTCGCGGTGACGCAGCACGCCACAGCTTAGATCCAATGGCAGGTCACACGCATTGATTATCGCTCGGCCGGTCGGCAAGCGCATCTGTCCGCCGTGCGTGTGGCCGGAGAAAAGCACGTGCATGCCGAGGTCTGCTGCGGTCGATAGCCAACTCGGATAGTGCGCAAGCATCAACCTTAAGTAACCGGCACAGTCACGCCCAGAAATCGGCCCGCCATTTAAAAGCATGGCCGTGCTGTCTTCACGGTCTTCGTGTAATGGGTCCAGACCAAATAGATGGATCGGACAATTCTCCAGCACACGGCTGCCGGTGCTCAGCCAGTGGATGCCGACATCTTGGACGAGGTCTACCAGTGGCCGGGAATCATGGTTGCCGAATACACCGAAACTGCCGAATCGGGGATTGGCAGCATCGACGATCCGCCGAAGGACCGCGGCCGCCTCGACGTGGTCATCTTCACGACGCATGTAATCGCCCGTGAAAAGCGCCATATCGATCCGCAGGCTGGTCAGTTGGTTCATCAGCCTGTCGTGGCGATGGGTGTGCTGGGTGATATGCAAATCTGTAAGATGCGCTATTTTAACACCTTGCAGCGAAGATGGCAGTTCCTGCAGTACCAGATCAACATGATGGATCAGCCCGTAATTCAGCGGCATAGGGCAAGCGATTCCTGGATTTGCAGACTCATTCACCGTGATTGGTGGCTTATCTCATTATTACGAATCGTTCGCGGGATAAAAGCCACCCATCCAACCACGCTTCGGATAATACCGGACGGATTCAGCCGCCTTGTCAGGCAAGCAGTTACGCCATATCCTAATATGTTCAAGCGAAGGTGTCGGCCGGCCCCTGATTCACTGTCAGCCGGCGGCATAACTTACGCTCTAGGGACATAGGAGTCGATCATGGCCAAGATGTTTTACACCCTGGACGAAGCGGCAGAGAAACTCGGTGTTAATATCGAGAAGATCAAAGAGATGGCCGCCAACGGTGAGCTTCAGCAGTTCCGCGACAAGGATCGGCTGATGTTCAAACGCGACCAGATCGACACACTCGCCGGTGGTAACGGCGACAGCGATTCTGGCAGCCCCATCCCGCTGGTACCCAGCGATGATACCGACGCGATCAGCCTCGCTGACACTAACATGACCAGCAAAGCCGGCCTCACAAGTACCGGCACTGATCCCGGCAAGACGGGCACAGGCACGGGCTCCGGCATGAGCGTCTTCGGGCCGGATGAAGTTGAACCGGTCGACCCCCTGGCGCAGACTGCTGTGACCAATCCCATGGCTGACACGGCCCAGGAAGAACTGTCGCTGGAAAGTGTCGGTTCTGGCTCAGGCCTGCTTGACCTGACACGTGAAAGCGACGACACCAGCCTCGGCGCGGAGTTACTGGACGAGATTTATCCGGGCGGCACAAACGCCGGCGAAGGTTCGATGGCGGCTTCTGGTATCGGCTCCAGCGGTGTATTTGAAAGCGCGATCTCGATGGAGACCGGCACCGGTGCGTCCGCGGCCGGCGGCATGACCGACCTGCAGGGTGCTCCGGTGCCTGCGATGGGTGGTGGCGCCGCTGCCAGTGTTGCCATGGCAACATACGACACCGGCATAGACGGTGCAGGCAGTGGCTTCGGCGCCGGGATGCTGATGGGCGCGACGATTTCGCTCGTCGTCGCTCTGATCGTTGCGATCTCGGCATTGGCAGGCGTTCCCAGCGTGATCACCGGCATGATGACCGAATCCATGATGATGTTCGGCATCTGGTGCGGCGGACTGCTCGTACTGAGCATTATCCTGGGCGCTATCGGGATGATGATTGGCAAAGCCAGCAGTTGAACGTGCTTTTGTTCTCCAGGATCATGTTGGCCGACCCTGAGCCGGGTGTGTGTGCCATGACTATGACGGCCATCCGCCGGTATTGACCGCGGCGGATTCTTAATCCACGCTTCTCGTGACGGAACACGATGCTCAGCTCCTACGGCAAATACGAATGGCTCACGATCACCGCGGTCGGCCTGATGCTGACCGTCACCTGTGCCATGCTTGGCTGGTGGTGGGCACTGCTGCTGATCCTGCCAGTCACAGCCGCCCTGCTGGCGTTCTTCCGTGATCCTAATCGACGTACCCCCTCTCAACGCGGGGCGGTCATCGCACCAGCGGACGGCCGGATCAGTTCCATACACGAAGTCGAACACTTTGAGCCGTTCGGTGGTCCCGCAACCTGCATCCGGATTTTCCTGAGCGTGTTGGATGTGCATATCAACCGCAGCCCATGCCACGGCCAGGTCTCCAGCATCACGCACAAACCCGGCGACCATAAAAACGCGCTGAATCCTGAATCAGCCGAGACAAACGAATCCAACCTGATCGTGCTGAACCACCCGATCAAGGGTCACCCCCTCGCGGCCGTGCGGCAGGTTTCAGGCCTGTTCGCCCGCACCATCGCCTGCGGTGTCCACGAAGGTGACGTCGTGCAACGAGGCCAACGCATCGGCATGATCAAACTCGGTTCTACCACAGAACTGTATCTGCCGGCCGAACAACAGCCCCAGGTCGCCATCGGGCAGGGCCAAAAGGTGTATGCGGGCCTAACTGTGTTGGCGTCAGTATCGAGCAAAGATCAGCCGGTTAGTCAGTCAGAGCCTGCGGATTCGACTGGAACAGAGCACAATTCATCTGATGATGATGCAAATGTTGATGCTGAGCCAGAAAAATCCTCCCCCTCCCCCGATCCAGCCACAGCGACTTAAACACGTTTCATAGAAAACGTTAAACCCAATCAAAGACTGCAGTCCTATCCGGTTTCCCTGTCAATTGGCAAGTCATTGGATTTTAGTTTGGGCTAACGGAAAATTAACGTATCATTAACAATTCGGCCCATGGATCGTTCAGGGGCCAGAGTTCAAACCAACTTCTCGACAGGTGAGCATGTCTGACAAAAAAATCGTGATGCGACATCCCAAAGGCTATCGCTTGCGTCGTGGCCGTAACTGGTTTTTCTTGGGCCTTACATACGCCTCTTACTATCTGTGTCGGTACAACCTGAGTATCGTCGCGCCCGAGTTTAAAGAAGCGCTTGGATTCAATAACACGCAATATGGCGCGATCGATTCAGCCAGAAACGGCGCCTATGCTGTAGGCCAATTCATCAACGGCTTGTTCACCGACCGCTTGGGTGGGAAACTCGCCATGACGGTCGGTGCGATAGGCACCATCCTGCTCAACTTCGCATTCGGCCTTACAACCTGGTCGAATATCGGCTGGCTGTTTTTCGCTCTGCTGCTCGTACGCGGTGCGGACGGTTACGTGCAAGCATTCGGCGCGCCGGGCATGGTCAAGATCAATACCGCCTGGTTCCGCAAACAAGAACGGGGAACATTCGCAGGGATCTTTGGCGGGATGATTCAGTTAGGCGCGATCAGTGTCGGCATGCTCGGCAAAATGCTGGCTACGGGCTTTGCTATCCCACTGATCTTCTACACCATTACGGTGCCTGAATTGAACTGGCGATACATGTTCTTTGTACCGCCTGTCATCACGTTCATCATCATCATTCTCATGAATCTAACTGTGGCGAACCACCCCGAAGATGCGGGCTATCGCATCGTGCACGATGACGAGAATGATGAAGATAATCCACATGATAAAATCCCCATGTTCGAGGTGTTCCGCAAGATCACATCCAACTACATCGTGTGGGTAATCGCGGGCGCTTACTTCTGCACAGGATTCGTGCGTACATCAATCAATTCCTGGTGGGTCATCTACCTGCTGGACGAATGGGGAATCGGCAAAAAAAGCGTAACCTTTGGGTCACTTGCAATCCTCCTGCCTGCAACGGCGTTTGTTGGCTCTTTCGCTTCAGGTCTGATTTCAGACAAAGTATTTAAGGGACGTCGTGCTCCTGTGGCGATGTCAATCTACCTTTTGGAATCTACTGTGATCCTTATCGCCATCCTGTTTTCAGTCGGCATACTTCCGGGCGGAACCGCCGCGATCTTGTCGATCATGCTCGTTGGCATCAATATCACCTGTAACTCATCGCACTCGATTCTTGGCACCGCGGCCGCGATGGACCTTGGTGGTCGTAAGATGGCCGGCTTCGCGGCAGGCGTCATCGATTCATTCCAGTACTTTGGAGCGATGCTAGCTGGCTTCGGCCTGGGTAAGTTGCTGGACAGATACAGTATGCCGGTGCTAGACACTGTAGGGAACCAAATGCTGAATGAATCAGGTGAGCCTCTTACGCATATCAATGGTTCTGTCTGGTTCAGCGCAATGCTGCCGTGGGCGTTGCTAGGCGCTTTGCTGATGGGTTTGCTCTGGATTCTCCACCGTGGCAAGGAAACGCCCGGCACATAAGTCAACGTAACAACCGAAATACTGCTTCTTTCAATAATTCAGCGGCACGTGACATGGATTGCGCCGGGGGTAGGCCCGGGCCGACTTCGATTGCGTCCTTTAGGCCGGCGGCGATCGCTTTTTCGTAATCCTTGCCGAGTTTGCCGACGAAGGCAACGGTCGGGACGTTGTGTTTGGCTGCTGCTTTAGCCAGGCCAAGCACCGCTTTGCCGGATAAGGACTGGCCGTCGAGTTGGCCTTCACCGCTCAGGCAGAGATCGCAATCCTTGACGCGTTGATCGAAGCGAACATATTCGAGCACAATATCCAGCCCCGAACGCAACTCCGCTCCGCAGAAAGCCAGCAAACCGCCACCCAACCCACCGGCCGCGCCTGAGCCGGGTGTTTGTTCAACCTCCGCATCGAATTGGTTGCGCCAGAGTTCCGCAATATGCCGCAGGCCGGTATCAAGCTGTTCGACTTGCTCAGGTGTTGCACCTTTTTGTGGTGCATAAACATGAGCAGCGCCGTTCGGGCCGGTCAATGGATTGGTGACATCACAAGCCACGACGATGTCGATACCTTGTAGTTTTTCGCACAGAACGGATACATCTATGCGCGCGATCTGATTAAGCAGACCGCCGGTGATCGGCTCAGTTATCAACCGGTCTTGCTGATCGAAGAACTTAGCGCCAAGCGCCTGGGCCATCCCGCAACCGGCGTCGTTCGTGGCGCTACCGCCGATCCCGAGGATGATTTGTTTTGCACCGGCTTGGATCGCGCTATCAATCAGTTGCCCCGTGCCGAAGGTGGAGGTTTGCGTTGCATCGCGTTCATTTTGCGAAAGCAGGATCAGCCCGGACGCACTGGCCATTTCGATGATCGCGGTATCTGCCTGGCTATGAGTGCCAAGTAAACACCATCTCGCAGTCATCTGTCGGCCAAGCGGATCGGTACACACCGACTCAACCATCTGGTGCTCGTTTGCCAGCGCGATGCACTCCGTAAATCCCTCTCCACCATCGGAAATCGGGCATTGTTCGATCTCTGCACCAGCTACCGCCTGCCGTACACCGTCCGCCATCGCCCGCGCCGCTTGCCGGGCAGTAAGTGACCCCTTGAAACTATCAGGCGAACAAATGATCTTCATCGTAAAAGTGTATCGCAATTCATCGTCAGCCCATATCCCGCTACACTGATCGATATGTGCAGCGAGCAGGATATAGCGATGATGCGGCTGGCGCTTGAAGAGGCGGAGCGTGCGGCCGCGATAGGTGAGGTGCCGATCGGCGCGGTGATTTATCGTGACGCAGAGGTCTTGGCCAAAGCCCACAACCTGCGCGAGAGCACCGCCGACCCGACCGCCCACGCGGAGATACTCGCCCTCAAAGAAGCGGCAAAGAAAATCGGCACGTGGCGGTTGGACGGCTGCACGATCGCGGTCACGCTCGAACCTTGCCCGATGTGCGCCGGGGCTCTTGTGAACAGCCGGATCGATCGACTGGTGTACGGCGCACCAGACCCCAAAATGGGCTGCGTCCACACACTCTACGAAATCTGCACCGACACACGTTTCAACCATCGATTGGAGGTCGAAGCCGATGTCTTGAAAGATGAATGCGCCGCTGTGCTACAAGCCTTCTTCCAGGCAAGACGCGGTGAAAACAAACCGCCGAAACCTAAGCCAGATTTAGGAGGAACAGGGATGGACACAGATGAACACGGATAGTTTGGATTTAATACCAATCCCGCAAAAAACTCGTGCGCGTTAGGCGCATGTTAGGTTGCGCTCCCTCGACCAGTCTGGGACACTGGCTGCTTTGGAAAGGAGTCCACCATCGACATCTCACTGCACCAGCCCGACGACGCGGTTGAACTGGCACGTCTGATCCGACAAACACGTGACGCTAAGCAACGGGACCGACTGCGGGCGGTCGAGTTGGCGATCACGGGCGAATCCACCCCCACGATCATGCGGATGCTCGGCCGCTCACGCGGCTTCGTGCAACGCTGGTGCTACACGTATCGCGACCTCGGCCTGAGCGCGGTCCGGGCGCAGTCGCCACCGGGCCGACCCACCAAGCTGGCGGTCGAGCAACACGAGGCGTTCAAAGAGCGTGTACTGGCCGGGCCCAGAGATGAAGACGGCGTATGCACGCTGCGAGGCCGGGACTTTATCGACATCCTCGATCGAGAGTTCGGTGTGCGTTACGAACTGTCGGGGGTGTACGACCTGTTGCATCGGCTGAACCTGTCGGTGCTCACGCCGCGGCCCCGGCATCGCCACCACAATGAACAGGCGATGCAACAGTGGGTCGAACGCGCCCCCTTTTTGTCCAGAGCGTCCGCGAGCAACACCCGCAGCAAACCGTCGCTGTCTGGTTCCAGGACGAAGCACGGGTCGGTCAGCAAGGCACGTTGACACGCGTGTGGGGCGAGCGGGGCAGCCGACCGCGTGCGGTGCGACAGACCGAATACCAGTGGGGCTATATCTTCGGCGCGGTCAACCCGCTCACCGGTCAATCTTCGGCGTTGATCGCGCCCACCGTTAACGCCGGATTGATGAGTACGCACTTGCGGATGATCGCCGAGGAAGCCGGACCCGGTGTACACGTGGTGCTGGTGCTCGACGGCGCCGGTTGGCACAAGGCCGCAGACCTGGCGGTGCCGGCGTCGATGACGCTGCTGCTGTTGCCGCCGTACTCGCCGGAGTTGATGCCGATGGAGCGTGTGTGGCTGTGGATGCGGCAGCACGACCTGAGCAACCGCGTGTTCGAGGACGGGGCCGACATCGATCGCGCCTGCCACGACAGTTGGAACAAGCTGACGCCGGATCGACTCAAAACCATCGCCGCCACCGACTGGCTTACGCACGAATTTTAAATGGGATTGGTATAAGATTACTTCTGCACAATCACTTTTTATCTGTGTGCATCCGTGTTCATCCCTGTTAATGAATTATTGTTTTCTCTGTGCCTCTGTGTCTCTGTGATTCATACCTACCCCACATCGATCAGCCCCATCGCTTCGCCGTAGGTATGCATGAGGATCTTGCGTAGCGTCTGATGCTTTTCTTCATGCAGGAAGGGGTCCGCATCGATAACTTCCTTGGCATCACGTTTTGCTAGCTGCAAGAGTTCCATATCCTCGGGGATGCGAGCGACACGCAGTGGCGGCAAGCCGGATTGGCGTGTGCCGAAGAAGTCGCCCATACCTCGGATTTCAAGGTCCTGCTCAGCGATCTTGAAGCCGTCATTCGTCGCGGCAATCGCTTTCAGACGTTTTTCTGCTTCTTCCGTTGTGGGTTCAGAAATAAACACGCACAGACTTCGCCGGCCATGATCCCCCCTGCCGACTCGACCCCTCAATTGATGCAGTTGCGCCAACCCGAACCGCTCCGCATGTTCGATGATCATCACCGTTGCGTTCGGCACATCGACGCCGACCTCGATCACGGTCGTGGCGACCAGCACATCGATCTTGCCTTGCCGGAACTGGCTCATGATTCTTTCGCGCGTCTCGGTCTTGAGCCGGCCATGAACGGTCGCAACTTTGAAGCCTTCGCAATACTTATCCTGCAAAAGCTTCGCATGGTCACGCACGTTCGTCAGTTGCTTGTCCGTCTCTTTGCCGGCCGTGTCAATCGCAGGCACGACGACATAGGCCTGCTCGCCTCGCTCAAGTCGTGCAGCCAGATAGCGATAAACCTCATCAGACTGCTGGCGAGTCACCACACGGTTCGTGATCGGCGTGCGCCCAGGCGGCAGACCCCGGATGGTCGAGACATCCAGATCGCCGAAGAGCGTCAGGCTCAACGTGCGTGGGATCGGCGTCGCGGTCATCACCAGGTGATGCGGGATATGCTTCTTGCCGTCCTTACCCATCTTGGTATGCCGATTCGCATCACGGAAGGCTGCTCGCTGCATCACGCCGAACCGGTGCTGCTCATCGATCACCGCCACTGCGAGGTTGTGGAACTTCACGTGATCTGCCAGTAATGCATGCGTCCCCACGACAAGATCGGTCTTGCCTTCCGCGATGTCTGAAAGCAACTTCTCACGTTCTCCCCCTGCCTTGGGCGGTGTTGTACTGGTCAGCAAGGCAACGGATACATCCGAGCCTTCAAGCATCCGGCAGATCGAGCCGAAGTGTTGCTCTGCCAGCAGTTCCGTCGGCGCAAGCAAAACGCCTTGCATCCGGTCCGCCACCGCAAGCAGCAAGGCATAGAGCGCCACCACCGTCTTGCCCGCTCCGACATCGCCCTGCAAGAGCCGATTCATCGGGATCGGCTGCTTCATGTCCTTGGCGATTTCGTTAACCGCTTCGTCCTGTTGCTCGGTCAACGTAAAGGGAAAACGCTCACGGATGTGCTTATCGATCGCCTTGGAAAATCGCAGGCTCGGCGCCGCCAGACGTTCGTGCACGTACGCACGCTTCATTGCGATCCCTAGTTGCAATAGAAGTAACTCATTGAACGCAAGCCGGCGACGTGCCGCGCCCGCCTGGTCCATGTTGTCCGGCTTATGCGCCCATTCAAACGCATGAGCCAGCGGCGGCATCTCGTGATGCTGTAGCAACTCGCCCGGCAACGGGTCCGCCAAATCTGGCAACACCTGTGGCAGCGCCTCTGCGATCACCTTCTCGATGATAGCCGAAGGCAGGTCTTCCGTCGCGGGGTAGACCGGCCGGATGCGCTGCTGCCTGGCAGGCGTCGCAGATTCATCCTCCAACACCTCCCACTTTGGATTTACCATCTGCGGGTAGTTGTTGAATAGCTTGACCTTCCCCTGCACGCGGATGGTCATACCCGGATGCAACTTGTCGCGCAGGTAACCCGCATTGAACCACGTCAGACTCAGTGTGCCTGAATCGTCGGCCAGCGTCGCGGTAAAACGCCCCTTACGGCCCGACCCGTATCCCCCGCTGACCCACTGTGCGCCTTGCACGATTCCACGAGCTGAACCAATCGTGCCGGCTTGGAGCTGACCGATCCCCCCCTCCTCCGCCTCATGCTCATACCGCATCGGTAGATGCCGGATCAGGTCGCTGACGGTATGGATATCCAGCCGACCAAACAGCCGCGCCCGGTTCTTACCCACACCAGGGATCTCCTGTACCTTCGAACCGAGACGGATCGGTTTGGAATCGGAAGTAGCCTCAGGCATAAGAGGATTCTAATCCGGACGGGTGATTAGTAGATAGCCACGAAAAGTCACAAAATACACAAAAAGGCTGGTGAATGAAGCGAAGAATGAATTTTGAGCGTTCTCAATCCAAACGTAGCGAGTGCTTCACTTCACGGTCATCCCCCTTTGCGCGCACCAATCCGTCGTCGCACCCTACAAGGGGCGACGCCATTGTTTTGCTCGCGTCACGTGTGGCCGCAGCGGTGTCCGCCCCGTGTCCGCCCGGTGTTGACCCGGTGTCCACCTGTGTCCGCTCGGTGTCCGCCTGACGCATCAACGGACAGTAAACGCAGGCCCGGACGTCCTACCCCGAAAAGCGGACATCGCGCAATCCGTTCTTTGACAAGTAGATAGTGATAATTCAGCCCCAAGATAGAGGGAGGGGGCGGACATGGCCACCCCACGGCAGAGTGATCTCGACCCAAACGTATCGAGAGCCGCACTTCACAGCTATCACCGCGCACACGGTAACGACGACATGTGCTTATTGTGCCTTTTCATGGCTGAATCCCGGATTTGCTTCACGGATTACAATGCCCGCATGAGTGAGAATGGCACATGTCGACCGATCGTGATCCTCGGGCCCACCGCCGGGGGCAAGAGCGACCTGGCTGTGGAATTGGCTGAGCGCTTGCCCGGCAAGGGTGAGGTGATCGGGGCGGATTCGATGCAGGTCTACCGTCAAATGGATGCCGGCACCGCCAAGCCACCCCAGGACCTGCGTGATCGGGTCCCCCACCACATGGTCGATATCGTCGAACCGACGCAGCGTTTCACCGTCGCCGACTGGCTGGAGCAGGTCGAAAGACTCATCTCCGACCTGCAATCCCAAGGCAAAACGCCGATCATCGTCGGTGGAACCAACCTCTACCTCAAAGCCCTGCTCGAAGGCATGTTCGAAGGCCCGGGGCAGGATGAAGCATTCCGAGCCTCACTGGTAGGTATCGAAGGCCCGGAATTGCACGAGCGGGTCGCCAAAATTGACCCCGAAGCAGCCGGGCGTATCGCCCCGAACGACCGCAAACGCCTGGTCCGTGCCCTTGAAGTCCACCATATGACCGGCCAGACGATCAGCAGCAGGCAACAGCAGTGGGCGGACGATCCGAACCGGGAATATCGTTACAACCCTGTGATGCTGGGGATGCACTGGCCTGTCGAGGAGATCAACACCCGGATCAACCTGCGGGTAAAGGTGATGTTCCACCCGGAGAAGGTAGACCCGGCACTGGCGGCCGCCGTCTGTCCGAATGGTGAGAGCCTGCCCGACGAGACCAAACGTCTCCATGAGGCCGGTCTGCTGGGCGAGCAGGCCCGTGAGGCCTTGGGGTATAAGCAGGTGCTGGAGCATCTGGAGGGCCGATGGACGCTGGAAGAGGCCTTTGAGCGGACCAAAATCCTGACCCGCCGGTTCGCCAAGCAGCAGCGAACCTGGCTGCGACGCTTCCAGCAGGTCAGTTGGCTGCCGGCCCAGGCGATGAGCCCGGCTGAGATGGCTGAGCGATCCCTGGCCTATGTCCGGTAATAGCCCTTAAAAACGGGCTAATCAGGAATTAGGGCTAATTCCGAGGTGTTTGAACCAAATTCATATTATCCTATCTTTACTTCACTTAGAGACGATACTTGACAACAGGGCGTTTCGCTGTTCAAGTGTCGGGCCACATTCGGACCGATGAGACCTAGACTAACGCCGGATTTATCCGTGTGAATAGAGGCCTGGAATTGGGCCGAAACGACGTAATCAGTACCCGAAACACCCATGGCGAAAAAGACTTCCAAAGCCAGTAAGACGACCAAGAAGAAGACCACCAAGAAGGCCCCAGCCAGGAAAACGGCATCGGCCCGAAAAGGTGGACGTCGTGGCGTGGAGAACGTCGATGCCACCGGTAAGCACTTGGTTATCGTCGAAAGCCCCACCAAGGCCAAGACTATCAATAAGTACCTCGGCCCCGATTACGTCGTGATGGCTAGCGTCGGCCATGTCCGTGACCTGCCTCCGCGTAATCCCAAGGGTGTAAAAAACCCTGTCCCCGGCGTGGACCTCGAAAACCACTTCGAGCCGACCTACGAAGTTCTCAAGGATAAGAAGATCACGGTCAGCGCTCTGAAGAAAGCCGCCAAGCAGGCGGTAGACGTCTGGTTCGCGACCGACCTTGACCGCGAGGGAGAGGCCATCGCCTGGCACCTCGCGGATACGCTGGGCGTGCCGATTTTCGACGCCAAGCGCGTGGTCTTCAACGCGATCACCAAGTCAGAGATCGCTCGAGCCTTCGAGAGCCCGCGCAGCATCGATGGCTGCAAGGTCGACGCTCAACAGGCCCGTCGCATTCTGGACCGCATCGTGGGCTACCAGGTCTCCCCCTTGCTATGGAAGAAAGTGGCGGGTGGCCTGAGTGCCGGCCGCGTGCAATCCGTGGCGGTCCGCCTGGTCGTCGAACGTGAACGTGAGATCGACGCATTCGTCCCGGATGAATACTGGCGCATCACCGGCCTGTTCGCCACCGAGGTCGCCAAGGCGGTTGAGTTGGGCGAAGCCTGGGACAAATGGCTTGCTGAGCAACCCGAGTCCAAGCCCGCGACGATCAAGCAACAAAATGCCTGGCTCAGCGACCACGCCTGCCTCAAAGCAGAGTTGATTGATATCGATGGCGAAGCCTTCAAGCCGGACAACCGTGATGTTGCGCTAAAGGCCGCACAGCGTCTGGGCCTGGCTCTCGACAACAAAGTCGAGATTGAAGACCCCAAAGGCAAAGGCCCGGCCAAGAACCTTTGCATCTATCAAGGTCACATGGCTGACGATCGACCCGAATTTAAGATCGAGTCGATCCAGACCAAACGCACAAGCACCAAACCCAGCGCCCCGTTCATCACCAGCACGATGCAGCAGGCCGCTGCCAACCGCCTCGGCTTCCCGCTGCAGCGCACAATGCGTACCGCTCAAAGCCTCTACGAAGGTGTTGACCTCGGCGGCGCACGCGGCCAGACCGGCCTGATCACCTACATGCGTACCGACTCCACGCACATCTCGGGTGAAGCCCTGAACATGGCGCGTGACTACATCGAGAAGCGCTACGGCAAGGACTACTTGCCAGACAAACCCAACTTCTACTCATCCAGCAATAAGGACGCACAGGAAGCCCACGAGGCGATCCGCCCCACCGACGTCTCCATCACACCCGACTCGGTTCGCAACAAGCTCAACGACCAGCAGTTCCGCTTGTATGACCTGATCTGGCGACGCTTCGTTGCTTGCCAGATGACACCGGCCCAGTGGGATTCAACATCCATCACGATCAAGGCCAAGGCCTCGCAGCTCAAGCCCGACGCCACCTTCCGTGCGACCGGCCGAACGCTGGCGTTCGACGGCTTCTACAAGGCGATGGGCCTGCCCAATGGCGGGGACGACGTGATCCTTCCACCCCTGCAGGAACAGCAGGATCTTGGGCCGATGAAGGTCGACCCGACCCAGCACTTCACCAGCCCGCCGCCGCGCTACACCGAAGCGTCGCTGCAGAAGAAGCTGGAAGAAGAAGGCATCGGTCGGCCTTCGACTTATGCCGCAATCATCCAAACGATTCAGGACCGCAAGTACGTCGAGCCGCTATTCCCACGCGACAAACGGTTGGCCGCAACCGACCTGGGTATGGTTGTATCCGACATGCTGACCGAAGCGTTCCCCAAGGTCATGGATGTGGCATACACACGCTACATGGAAGACGAACTCGACAAGATCGAGGACGAGCACCACGACTGGCGTCAGATGCTCGCCGACTTCTATGGCCCGTTCAAAGATCGTCTGGCCAAGGCACACGAAGAACTCGACCACGCCAAGGCCGTCACCGAACCTGCGCCGCACAAGTGTCCGAAGTGTGGAGCCGGCACGGTCTATCGCTTCGGCAAGAACGGACGGTTCCTCTCCTGCTCAACGTTCATCAAGAAAGGTGAAGGCTGCGACTACGCCGCACCGATCGACCGTGAAGGCAATCCCGTCGAACCGGCGATGACAGACATCCTCTGCCCGCTCTGCGGCAAAGGCATGACCAAACGCACCGGCCGCTTCGGCCCGTTCCTCGGCTGTGTCGATTACCCGACCTGTAAAGGCATCGTCAATCTCGATCCGAAAAAAGGTGGCGTGAAGCTGCCGAAGACGCCGCCCTACCTGACGGACATCCCATGCCCGAAGTGTGAGAGCCCATTAAACATGCGTGACTCCAAACGCGGGCTCTGGTTGAGCTGCTCCGCCTTCCCGAAGTGCCGCGGACGCCTGGCATGGTCAGCCGTCGAAGAAGACAAGCAGAAGGAACTCGAAAAAGCCTGGGCTCAGCACGATAAGGAAAATCCTGTTCCGCAAATCAAGACCAAGGACGGGAAACTCATCGAGGAAGGTTACGTCCCCAACGTCGCCGACCAGCCCTCAGATAACGGCGACGCTGATGTCGACCTCGAAGGCAGCTCGACTTCTGACGCAGCGTAAAACAGGTCACAATCATCAATCTACCCGAAGCCCACGTTCGTCGAACGTGGGTTTCTTGCTTGTACCCACATTCACACTACATTACCCCCATGAAAGACCTGCTTCACGATCCCCTGCTGTACTTCGCGATCATCTCGTCCGCGGTGATCTTCGGGATCGCTTACGTGGTTGCCATGATCTGGTCTTACAATCGGGACGCTAAGAAAAAGGGCAAAGAATCGGGCTGCATGCCTGTGTTGCTCATCTTCCTTTTGATAAACGGGGTTACACTTTACACATTCTTCCGGTGAACCATGACAGATACCACACCCACGCAGCCAACAACTGTTCCGGGGATCAATCCTGATCTGGCCAAGCCGGCTACCGAGTTTGTATCCCTCGATACGAAACAGATCGCCGAGGTACGCGACCTGCTCGTGAGGTATAGCGAGCGTTTAGCAGCAACGTCCCGACGCAGCCTGGTGGTTGTTTACCTTGTCGCGTTGATGAACATCACCTCAATCGCTTTGTTCCAGTGGTACTTTGTTGTCATCAAAGGCCACTCCTGGCTGTGGACACCATTGCCGCTGATTATCCTGGCCGTCCCGATTGGCGTGTTGTGGGTGTATTACCGGATCCTCAGCGCGGTTGGCGAGATACCGTCCGTGATCCTGAATACAGCCGACGACGCAATCCAATCGGTCTCGGGTTATAAGCAGGAATTAAGCCAACTCAATGAAGGCAGACTCACGCTCTTCAAGCGTTGGAAGTCATACATCTTCTTCGGAAAGGTGCTCTGGAAGATCTACCAGCTAAGCGGCAGCACATCAGATGCAATCGGTTCGTTCGCGCTGCTCAGCCTGATGATCAATCCGATCTTCTGGGTGGTGCTGCTGATCTCGTTGATCATCTCTTTCGTCTTCTCAGGCCTGCTCGTGTTGATATGCGTTCTACACTACATGGTTTTCTAAAACGAACTAACACCTATTGCTCCGGCAACTCATACGTCCCCTGACCGCCCTTCTTGAGCCGTCCCTCTTCTACCAGTTTCTCCCACACCGCTGTCGGGTACATGTTCGGCGGGGTGATGGCGGTGATGTGCGACTGTTTGCCGTAGGTCGTGTAGCGGTTGCCTAACTTGGATTCATCGTCACGTCGCATGCTCTTGAGCTTCTTACGGAACGCCTTCATCGCTCGCTTGAGATTATCTCGGTCCAGCGAGTCGTGCCCGTCACGTGCCGCGACATCCGCCTGCATCTGCTTGATCGTGCGCTTGTCATTGACCGGGATCGCACCCGCCGCCTTCTTCGGCACCTCCGGTTCAGCGGCTTGCGGCTTAGCCCCCTCTTTATCCACTTCCTTCACCAGCTCCGCCAATCCCTCTACGTCTCGCTTGCCCACGATCTTGGCGACGCGATTAGCATCCACCCCCATCCGCATCAGCGCGATCTGGGCTTTGCCCCAAAGCTTGGTGGTATTGGTGCTTTCCTCTGCTAACCACAGGTCCGAAACGATCTGCGACAGCTTGTCACTCTGGATCGTGTCGTGGTGCTCGTAGTAGCGTTCGATAATCTTTTTCTGGCTCATATTTAGAGGGTACGGGGTCTAGGGTCTGGGGTCTAGTCGATCACCAACGCCGGTCCTGAGCAAAGCGAAGGTCCGGGTGGTTTTCGGGTATCGGGTATCGGGTATCGGGTATCGGGTATCGGGTATCGGAACAATATTATTCCTGCGATCTCGATGTACTGATTCTATCGCTGAACCATCACCGTCCCAACGTCCCCGCGTGTTCGCTATACTGTATCCCCTGACCGGGAGTGTAGCTCAGTGGTTAGAGCAGGCGACTCATAATCGCTCGGTCGCGGGTTCGAATCCTGCCACTCCCATTACCTTTGGTTGCTCATCCTTAACGGCGTCGGCCGACCGTCATCCAGACTACCCCCAAACCCAGGATCGAAGCAGACACCGGCTCGGGCACCGCAACCGTCGGCGGCGTGCCGATATTCCAATGGTTGAGCACGATGTCCAGGTCATCCAGCCCCACATAATCATCATTCGTAAGATCCGCCCGGTTATTGCCCGGCGGGACGGTCTGGTTCCAGGAAGCGAGGATGATGTCCAGATCGCTCAGGCCAACAAACCCATCGCCATCCACATCCCCGGGCAAGTTAAAGTAGGCAACGCCGTCTACAATCCAACCGGTATCAAACAACACGATCGGCTCCGGCCCTGAGAAACTTGCGCGTATGGTGAATGTGCCTTGCGCATCTTCGCTGAGCGATATGTTTGCGATACGCGTCGGCCCCGTGTCCGAAGAGCTTGAGTTATACCAGGCTACGCTGACTTTTTGGCCGGAGATCACCGCCGGCCCGACCGGATCGCCTAAATCGGTTGCAGCGCCCAGGATTGAAGAGGTGCCGTCACCGGGTATTCCCACCCATGAATCAAACTCCAGATCAGGAAAGATGCTCCAGACATTCTGTTGCGGCTGGTTTGAATTCAGTGTCGGGTCGTTGTAAACGTAACCCGAATCCAGTTCGAGTAACAACGCCGCACTCAACCAGTCAGCACCATTACCATTGGCAATCAGTTTGTTAGCTACAACACCAGGAATCGTGTTGTGGGGATCAACCTCAAAGCCATGAGCTGATCCGGAAAACAACGAAACAGTCAACATGCTCATCAGGCATATCCTGAGCAGACGATAACGGCTTATTCGATTCACAGTATCTTCCTTAGGCGGAACTTAATCCCCACACTTTGCTTCTGGGCATACGCACCCCGAACACGTTCATCAAGTATACCTCACATATCCATAGACTCAAGCATTTTCCCGCCCACACACGATCCGCAATCTATTTATTAACAGATACTTACGCGACACCCACCAAATATCCTTGTTTGACAGCCGGTGGGATAACTTCCCATAATCCCTTCCTGTCGCATGTGATGCGACTCATGCGTGAAATCCCTTGTACAAGAGAGCCCAATGCCCCAGACTCAAAGCCCGAGTATCCGCCAGTGGACCCCCGAATCGAATACCGAACCGGTCGTGAAAATCGGGGTGGTGGTCGCGGAGGATAAAGCCGACCCGGTTGAGGTCCAGTTGCCTGCTGACATCAAGTACACCATCAGCGGCGAGACGGGCGTCGTCGTCGAGAACGTCTGCAATGCCTCGATGCGTGTCGATCATCAAGGCGAGGAAGTCTCGATCAAATGGGCCGGTAAGGCGCTCGGCGGCTACAAGCTGATCCGCCTGGACCCGGTAGAAGCAGTGCCGATGAAACCGGGTGCCGGCATCACCGTGCGAGGCGTCGTCGCCGGCCGTGGATTTCACTGGCAAAAACATGTCGACCAGACTTACGCCGGCTCGCTCATCCTGACCGCAGCGCCGGGGGGGATCGTCGTGGTCAATGAATTACCCCTTGAAGACTACCTGGTCGGTGTGATCACCGCCGAGATGAGCGGTGCATGCCCGGTCGAATTCCTCAAGGCCCAGTGCGTCGTCGCGCGATCCTGGCTGCTGGCGATGACCGAAGCCAAGCACGATGACGATCCGTTCGACCGTTGCAACGACGACTGCTGCCAACGCTACCAAGGGACGGATGATTTGAGCCAGGCAGCGATCGATGCTGTCAGCGGAACAAGAGGCCAGGTATTGATGGCGCCCGACGGCAAGGTGCTGGATGCCAATTATTACAAGAGCTGTGGCGGCGTCACCGAACTGGCCGAGCACGTCTGGGGCGATCCAAAGCCCGGGATCGACTGTATCGTCGATGCGCCCGAAGGTGATCCGGTGCATGAATTCATGCCCGTCACCGAAGAGAACCTCGACGCGTACCTCGACGGCGACTGGCTCAAGAACACCAAGGCCTATTGCAGCACGCACGTCGTCTCGCTGGACATCATCCGCAAATACCTTGGCCGCGTCGATGAAGTGGACGACTACTTCCGCTGGACAGTTCAATACACCCGTTCAGAATTGGAATCCGTCCTGCGTGACAAGCTGCCGGCCGCATCATCGCTTAAAGAACTGTGCGACATTGTTGTGCTGTCGCGCGGCTTAAGCGGCCGAGCCAGTCGCTTACGTCTGGATTGGCTGGACGAATCTGGTAACAGCCAATCACACGAACTGACATCCGAATACGATATCCGCGAGGTCATGCACCGCGGTTTCCTGTATAGCAGCGCTTTCCGTGTCGGCATCGATCGTGACAATGCGGGTGCAATCAACTCCATCACATTGCGCGGCGCGGGCTGGGGACACGGCGCGGGTTTGTGCCAGATCGGAGCCCTGGGCATGGCCCTGACCGGCAAGAGCGTCGATGAAATCTGTGCTCATTACTACCCCAAGACGGACCTGCAGGTGCTTTATTTGTAAAGCCGAAGAAGTCGCGTATTACAAAGCACGTAAAACCCTGCACATGGGGCATATAATCGACAGGGAATAAACAGCCTTACTCGTCGATTATTCAAGGTATGAACACCCTACGCCCCCTTATCATGCTGGTAGTCCTGGCTGTGGCTTTGTATGTACTGATGACGGGTATCCGTCACGGCTGGATAAATGGATTGGCTTTTGCTGGAAGTAACGAAATGGCCCAACCCTACGAAGAAGACGCGACCATCAAGGTCAAAATGATTAACGCCGAAGGCGAGCTGGTCGGCCCGATCGACTCTCCGAAGGTCGTCAAGACCGACGAGGCATGGCAAGCTCAACTGACCGCGGAACAGTACAAAATCCTTCGCCGCGCAGGCACCGAGCAGCCTTTCTGCGGCCTGCTGCTGGATAACAAGGAAGCTGGTGTTTACACCTGCGCCGGTTGTGGCTTGCCTCTGTATTCCTCAGATGCCAAGTTCAAATCCGGCACCGGCTGGCCCAGCTTCTATGCACCTGTCGCCGATGAAAACATCGCGGAGTACCAAGATGAAAGTTACGGCATGGTGCGCACCGAAATCCGCTGCGCCCGCTGCGACGGTCACCTCGGCCACGTTTTCGATGACGGCCCACCGCCCACCGGCAAACGTCACTGCCTCAACAGCGAATCATTGAACTTCACCCCCAGCGAAGAACTCAGCAAAATGGCGGACCCGTTTGCCTATCAGCCTAAAACGGATGAGAACGGCATTGCGACAGCCGTGTTTGCAGGCGGATGTTTCTGGTGTACCGAAGCGGTCTTCCAACCGCTGGATGGTGTTAGCAGTGTTGAAAGCGGTTATGCAGGCGGTATCGCCGAAACTGCCGACTACAACCAGGTCAGCACCGGCTCAACCGGTCACGCCGAGGTAATCAAGATCACTTACGACCCGATCAAGGTCAGTTACGTAAAACTGATGGAGTTGTTCTTCTTCATTGCACACGACCCGACACAGGTCAACCGTCAGGGTAACGATGTCGGCACGCAATACCGGTCGGCGGTGTTCTACGCCGACGAAGCGCAGAAAGCCGCGACCGAAGCCTACATCAAGCTCTTGAATGAAGGTGGTCGCTTCAGCAATCCTATCGCCACGACCCTGGAGCCGTTGGACGCGTTCTACCCGGCTGAAAAGTATCACCAGGATTACGTTGAGAATAATCCATCCCAACCGTACGTCCGCTCGGTAGCCATACCGAAGGTTGAGAAACTCAAAGAACACTACGGCGATATTCTCAAAGAAGAATAAACAGCCGACTATCAGATGTCCGCTCGAATGTCGGCATCACAGACTCGACCAATAGTCCCAATCACATGAGGTGTGGCGTATAATCGCCCACCTCTTTTTTTACTGACACCAGATAATGTGCAAACCAGCTATCATACCGCGTAACGTATCGACCAGGTTTTGTATAGGAGTGAAAGCATGGGCGGCTTGAACTTGCTATCGACTCGTGTTTCACTATTAATCTTGTTACTTGCTGCAACCGTGGCAAACGCGGAGATGGATATGAAAGAAGTGGATGAACATGTCACTCTCACCGATGAAGGCCGCCGGATTCACGCTGCGTGTATCGTGATCGACGGTCATAACGACCTGCCGTACGAGATGCGCAACAAAGCCCATTCATCGTTCGACGAACGTGACATCTCTCAACCACAGCCGGAAATGCAGACCGACATCCCGCGTCTGCGTGCCGGCGGCGTCGGCGCTCAGTTCTGGGCAGCTTACGTACCATCTGAGTATGCAAAGTCCGGCGGTTCTACTCGGTACTGCCTTGAACAGATCGACCTGATCCGCCGGATGACGCAGCGCTATCCCGAAACATTCGAACTGGCATTTTCTGCGGATGACATCGAACGCATCCATGGTGAAGGCAAGATCGCATCCATGATCGGTGTGGAAGGCGGCCAGGCGATAGAAGAATCACTCGGCACACTCCGTATGCTCTACGAACTCGGCGCACGATACATGACACTCACACACTCCGACAGCCTGTCGTGGTGCGACTCCGCGACCGACAAGCCGATCAGCGGCGGCCTGTCGCCATTCGGCGAACAAGTCGTTCTGGAAATGAACCAGCTCGGGATGCTCGTGGACATCTCGCACATCTCCGCCGACGCCATGCGCGATGTTTTACGGGTAAGCAAAGCCCCGATCATCGCGTCGCACTCCGGCGCATACGCCATCGCCCAGCATGACCGCAACGTCCCCGACGATGTCCTCAAAATGGTCAAGGAAAATAACGGCGTCGTGATGGTCGTGTTCTTCTCAGGCTACGTCGAACCGACCGCCGCAAAAATGATGGCAGACATGTTCGAGGTTAATCGCAAACTGCACGAACAATACCCGGATGAAGAAGATTACAAGAAAGCCCGGCAAGCGTGGCGTGAAGCAAATCCCTACCCCTCGGGTACCGTCTACGACCTGATCGACCACATCGATCACATCGTCGAAGTCGCCGGCATCGACCATGTCGGCCTCGGTTCAGACTACGACGGCGTCAGCAAACTCCCAACACAACTCGAAGATGTCTCCGGCTACCCCTACATCACCCAGGCCCTGCTCAATCGCGGCTACAGCGAGGAAGATATCAAAAAGATCACGGGCGGGAACCTGTTACGCGTGATGCGAGAAGCACAACAGGTGGCAGAGCAGTTATCTGATCAATAGTGAGGTATCTCTATCGTCCCCTCATCACTCAACAACGGCGCCAGGCTCGGATCAGCCAGCACTTCATCGATCGGCTTGGGGGCTTCACCCACGCGCATGGTTTTCTTGACGAGCCGGATGCCGTGGCTGTAATCCACGTAGGTATTGACATGCACGATGGTCAGAGGTTGAATCGCTTTGCCGTTGAGTCTGTGCCAGCCGTAGATCGCGACACGGTTAGGCCGCTCCTGAATGCGATTGGTGATGACGACGTCTTTCTTGATCCCGGCTATCAGCTCTCCTGAAGGCGCCCGAATCTCCTCACGTTGCCATTCGATCAAGCCGTTGTGCTGTAAGAACGAGGTGACAGACTCACGTTCTTCTGTTAACGGCAGCGGAGCAAGCTTGATCGGAGCCTGGTCGTAGATATCGTCCACCATCTTCCGTGTCGGCAGCACACAACCAAACGCATCTGCAACCGCATGGGCAGTCATCGGCGTAACAGGCACACGAACATAATCATCATTACTCCCAACCGACAGGTAATCCGGACTCACCTCATACGTCGCTGACAACTCCGAATCATCAGCGATCTTGGAGCGTGTGTGGATCGCTACAAAGCGGCGCATGAAGTCAGGCATGTTCCCACGCAACAACTCTTTGCGGATCGCTTCATCGCGTTCGTCCGCAGGCAGGCCTTCTATGCTTTTCATAAACGCTCTGCCTGCCATCGCATCGGCCGGGCGAGGCGGGATCGAAAGCCCGACATCATTCGTCGACTGTACTTCAACCTGATCGTAAGGATACGGTTGCACCCACTGCATATACGCTCTCGGCCCGCCGATATCACTAAATGCTTCATCTTCCGGCGTGTCCAGCGCCATGCCATACAGATGCCCGTTCATCTCCCCCACCAGGCGCGTGTGCAGGATGATATTTTCCGGGTTCGGATGGATAAGCAATCGTGCCTGCCCATTAAGCGCATCATATGCCTTGAATTTGCCCACCTCGTGTTCAACGATGTCGCCATACTTCTTAAAACTATCAAGCATGCGGTGCGTCGCGCGATAGGTCCCGCCGGTCGGGCTGACAACCTTCTTCCCCTGGTACGTGATCTCACGATCGTCATAGGCAACCACGAGCAAGCGACGATCGGGATCACCCGCTAACCACTGTTTAAACTTCTCGCCGTGCCCGTCTTCATCGCAGAAGCCGTAGTTGGAATCGAGATAGATAAAACGATCGACCCAACCGGGGATCGTTTCTGAGCCGTTGATAAAGCCGAACATAAAGCTGCCACCGCCGGAGTGAGATGCAAGCGTGACAGTCGGATCTTTCAGAGGAATCGCCACGAGAACATTCAACACGATGCCCCGGATCAGTTCCGCATTGTTCGCGTTTTGACTTCGCCAACTCGGCCAACTTTTGATATCCGATTGCAGACAAACCAGCACGAGGTTTTCACGCTTATTCGCTTCCTGGTAAAGCCGATGCTGCGCCGCGATGTGTTGGATGTCGTAATGCCAATCCAGGCCGTCGGTCATCCTTGCGCCGAGCGTCTGCTCGATCGTGTTCCCGTTGGGTGTAGCAAAGAACACAACACGGTTCGGTTTATCCGGATCGATCCGATCCGGAGCCGGCGCGATCATCAACAACCGGACACCGGAATCGAAGTGCATCTCGTAAGTCTGCTCATTAAAGAACGGGCTCTGCTCAAAACCGGACCAGACATCCGCGCTTACCTGCAATCCTGACAGCAGCAGGAATAAACAAAACAACCAGCTCGATCGAACACGTTGATATGAATGCATATGCCCACACTCCGCAGAAAGTTCAAGTACCCAATGCGCAGCATGATACACGCACAAGCATGCACGTGGCGTAGAAATCGGTGAATTGAAGTAACGAGAGCCGGTTTACACCGCGCGACGCCGTAACGTAAGTAAGCTTGTACCCACCAGGATCAAACACGTCCCGGGCTCAGGGACGGCGACGGTCGGTGGTGTGCCCGCGTTCCAATTGCTCAGCACGATGTCCAGGTCATCCAGGCCGACAAAACCATCACCGCTGGGGTCGCCGGATAACAGATAGCCTTCTGTCACATCCTGGTTCCAGTGGTTGAGGATGATGTCCAAATCATCCAATCCCACGAAACCATCCGAATTAAGGTCTCCGACAAGCGTCACGATATCGCTGATCGCCAGGTACGCATTCCCCGCTTCGGGATTGATAACGATATTGCGGTCACTGAACAGGTTGGTCCCGACAATAGCCGGCACGGAATTGATACCGTCACGCGGATCAAGCACGTTAAGCACAATAACCGGCACATCATTCAGAATGAAGTCACCGCCGATCGTGACAAGTTCGAAAGAATCGAGATAGAAGCCCGGCACATCCTGCACCACACCGCCGGCGCCTTGGATCTCAACGGTAAACTCCGGTTCATCCTGCACCACATCAATCCCCAGCGTCGCTGCGGTCAACTCGGAAATCACCGTCACCTGCGCACCGGTATCAAGGAACATGTCGATACCGTTCATGTCCGTTCCAGCATTGGAAAGATTACCGGTCAGGAATAGAGCACCCGCGATATTACTGGGTAATGACGGGTTATCGTGGAAGTCTTCAAGGTTATCAAAACCCGGGAAGAACGCCGGCGAACTGGCAAACGCCGAGCCGGGCAGCAACGATAACGGAGCATACATCGTGTAATCAGGGATGCTCGAATCACCAAACGAATACAACTCAACACTGGGCGACTCATACGTCTCTGAACCAACAACAACCTCATAACGTTGATCAGCACGAATCACCGTGGTGTATTGACTGGCAAGCGGCAATCCAACAACATCCGGCAAAATAGACCCCGGCTCCTCCGCTCCGACCACGGTTACGTTGTACTGACCAACTAACGTATTTGTATTAACGGAAAGACTCGCGCCACCTGTTGCATTCCCCAAACTGGTCACATAAAGGCCTAGCGGATCATGGATCGTCACAAGTTCGGAACCGCCGGCCCCGCCGACAGCAAATTGCGTCGAACCAAGCAGGTTGTTACCAGCAAAGTCAAAACCGGTGATCGCTTCCTGGGTCAGCAGGTGTACTTGTGCCCCGGTATCCAGTAATGCAACCTGGTAATACGGCGAACCGTTGGACGCCAGTGCATGCGCTCCACTGATGCCGTTGCTCAGATACGTGTCCGTGTTGTAGGCGAAAAAGTCCAGATCATCTGCAGTATCTTCGTTCGTCAGGCTGGTCACGACCAACGGCTGATACCCGCCGATCGGGATGTTCGAAATCGTATTGACCTGAAGATTGAGCTGAATGTTGTTAACCGACAATCCGCCCGTCAGGTCGGTCCAGATCTGAGCGGAAACGTCAGAAGCCAGAACCGACACACTCAGCATCGCGGCCAGCAGACCACAAGCGTGTAGACGCACGGCTGTAACAGGTTGGTGTTTATGATCGAACATGGTCCCTCCTTGCGAAGGTGGATGGAAGTATCTGTCTGTCACACGCCCGGGAAAAACTCCCCCACAACTCCAATTTACCACACAATTGCCTGTTTACAAGCAATTTAGAAGAATCTGGCTGACTATTATAGCGCCCAAATCACCCAACAGACACTACTGATATTCAGCGAGACGGCCGCTTCTCATTTGAGCCATCAGGCCCGGCTTCGACTTGAAATGCCTGGGCAATCTCCCGGAACCGCCCTTCCACTGCGATAAACGCTTGCACCACCATGGGATCGAACTGCGTGCCCGAGGCCTCCGTGATCATCTGTCGGGCCTTCTCATGGGGTACAGCGTCCTTGTAAGCCCGTTCGCTGGTCAGGGCGTCGTACACATCCGCTAACGCGACAATCCTGGCCGCCATGGGGATCGCCTCGCCCTTGAGCCCGGCCGGATAGCCCGTCCCGTCCCACCGTTCGTGGTGTCCGTAACACACCTGCCCGGCCGTGACGAGGAACGGGTCCTCCCCCCACCGCCGCTTGATCTCTTTCAATGTCTCCCCGCCGATCAGGGGATGCTTCTCGATCGTCTGCCGCTCCTCATCCGTTAATGCCGAAGGCTTACGTAGAACCGCATCGGGGATACCGACCTTACCGATGTCATGCAGCACCGCGGTGGAAGCTAAAGTCTGCACCCACTTCTCATCACCGCCGGGCGTTTGCGCCAGGGAGATCTGCCGCGCCAGCACCTCGGTATAGCGTGCGATGCGTTCAAGATGCTCGCCGGTCTCACCATCGCGCGATTCCGCGAGTTTGGCCAGACCAAAAATAACAGCATCTCTACTGCGCAACAACTCCGCACTTCGATGCGCCACCTGGGATTCAAGACCGCGGTTGATCTGCGTCATACGGCTTTCATATCGCTGAGCAATCACAAGCGTCACCAACGCGCTGATAATCACGACGACGACGATAACCACCGTGCCGATCGCACGCACACGTATGATGAATGCGAGGATAGCCGTACGCACGGGTTCCTCCGGCTGAATGACATAAAGCCGAGCATTCAGCCAGGGCAAGGCAATCGGGTCAAGCATGTATGAGCCATCATGCATCCGGCTCCAGCCGGGCGGCAGCTTGCTGGTTGCTAAGTGGTTCTCCCGATCGATCTCCGCGAGAATCGCGTCATACTCACTTGTCGCATCTGCCGGTTTTGTTCGCAACAGCGGATGACAAAGCAGTTCACCATCATCCGCATCAATCAAACACAGATACCCGCCGAACGAAAGCCTGGAGTCTTCTACTAACTTTTGCAGACGCTCCCAATCCGGCGATCCCGGGGTCGTATCTTCGATCCCCATCAGTTGAGTAGTCTTGACGATCTGAGATGCAGTCATCTGTGAGGAGATGAGGATACGCTCGGCAACGAGATTACCCAGACCCCGCTCCAGCCAGGCGCCGAACCACAACAGCGCAAACAGCAGACACGCTAACTGCCCCAGCAACAGCGCTGAAACCAGCAGGGTCCGTCGTGTGATGCGGCCTGTCATTGTTGATGATTCTACCTTCTAACTCGTGCAAGCGTCTAGGATTAGCTTGTTCTCGGACCACGCCTGACACTGTTGACGCCGAAGCGCGATTGGATCGCATCCATCGCCTGATCAAGCCTTCGGCTTTTCTCACGTTGCGGATCAATAAATAGCCCCAGTTGATCGCCGTCCGATTCGATACGGTCCGCATTCATCCCTACCAGACGCACAGGTACAAAACCGTGATCCGCCCATTGATCAAACAATGCTTTGGCTGCGCCCCATAACTCATCAGTGACATCCGTCGGATCAGCAAGCGTGGTAGACCGGGAAATGGTTTCAAACTCGCCGAAACGGATCTTGATGTTGACGCCCCGCGCTTTTAACCCATGCTTGCGCAGTCGGCGTCCCACCTGTTGGACCTGGCCGAACAGGATGTTCTTCACGTAATCGCGTTCCGCCACGTCTTGCCCGAACGTTTGCTCCTGACCGATCGACTTTGCGGAATGGTCGGGCGTGACAGATCGATCATCTTCGCCGCGCGATAGCCGGTAAAATCGCTCGCCATGCTTGCCAAACCGTTTATCCAGTTCAGCCCGGCTCATCGCCTGAAGGTCGGCAAACGTTCTGACACCCCATGTTCTTAGCCGCTTCGCTGTCGCAGGCCCGACGCCCCACATCCGCTCGATCGGCAGCGGCGGCAGGATTCGCATCACATCCTCCGGCATGATCACAGTCAATCCATCAGGCTTGTCCATATCCGATGCGAGCTTGGCTAAAAACTTGTTGAACGAAACGCCGACCGATGCGGTCAAGCCCAGTTCATTCTTGATACGTTTGCGGATCTGCTTCGCAATAGAAACCGCATCACCCAGCAACCTGTCCGAACCGGTCACATCCAGAAAAGCCTCATCCACACTCAGCGGCTCAACCAAAGGCGTAAAATCATCAAAGATCGCAAACACCGCCGAACTGAAGTGGCGTATCCGCTCGCCCGGCGCTTTGACGATCACCGCATGCGGACACAACCGCTTGGCCTGCGACATCGGCATCGCAGACCGGCAACCAAACGCCCTCGCCTCATACGACGCCGCCGACACCACCCCCCGCGGCCCGTCATACCCCGTCAACACAGGCTTGCCTCGCAACTCCGGCCGATCCAACTGCACCACCGACGCAAAAAACGCATCCATATCGACGTGCAGGATGGAACGTGCGGCGGGCATGTGAATATTCTACGCTTCAGACAAAGACTCTTCGCAAGTAGTCGCATTAATATTGTTTTCTCCACACTCAGGGCAGATGCCAGATGGCGATCCTCTCATATCGTATCCGCAGGCCCGACAAAGCTGCTGCCGCTGTGGGCGTCTGAGATACTTAATGACTGTTATGACAGGCCAGAGTAAGAAGACGGCGACGGCAAACCATTGTGGTATCTGAACGACACGAACCGATGTGCCTTGCCGCCCGGCGTTGTAGGTACCGAATCCAAATACGCGCCAGCTAAACAAGCCATTGCGGAAGTAATCCGAATGAGGATCCGGCGCGAGATGTTCAATCGCCCAGCGTTTACCTTCCAGCGATAACGGATGGACATAATATTGAAGCTTAGCAGGATCATTAACTACACGGGCATAACTCTCAATAGACAAGCCGAACTCGCCATCCCCGTAAAACAAGTGAATGGACCTGTTCGTCACATCACTGCCACTTACCCTGGTTGGCAGGTTAAGCGTGGCACTCCCAACCACACGGTAGCCGTCAATCCACATCACTGTGCAGACGATAGCCAAAAGTAAACTCAAAATACACAAGCTGCGACGTATCATGTAGTCTTCTAATGATGGCACAACATCTATAATCAAAGGCATATTCTATGGGATTTTCGCCCATCCATGATCACGCCTGTTTACCTTTAAATCTCACGCTACACTAATGACCATGCTCTCGATCATCACGAACATCCTGCACATTGCCTGGTACATCGTCGCGCCGGTGATGATCCTGGTTGGGTTGGGATTCGCGATCCAGAAGAAGTTCGGCCTGCACATGCCGACGATGGTGAAGCTGAACTTTTACGTAGCCGTGCCGGGGATCGTGTTGCATGCGATCATCGGGTCCAACCTGTCGGCTTCCGATGTCGGGCAGGTGGTGGGCTTTACGCTTACTGCGATGTGCGTCTGGGCGGTGCTTACCTATACGGTTGCCAGACTGCGTGGCATCCCGCGCGATCAACGCCGGGCCATGCTCATGACCAGCCTGTTCTACAACTCCGGCAACTACGGCCTGCCCGTCCAGGAACTCGCCTTCCGTCACACACCCTTCGGCAGCGCCGGCGCGACCGGCTTGCAGGTCTTCGTCCTGATCATCCAGAACATCTCCACCTTCTCGCTGGGCGTCTTGCTGGCGGCCGGCGATCTGCATGACGGCCGATGGAAGAAAAACCTGATGCACATCGTGCGCTTCCCGCCGATCTATGCGCTCACGATCGGTTTGATCACGGTCATCACCCACCGCGCGTTAGGCGAACAAGCACAAACCGTCGCCAACGCAATCCAACCAATCTGGGACGCCATCACATACGCAAAAAACGGCTTCGTGGTGATCGCCCTGGTCACACTCGGCGCTCAACTGGCGACCGTTGTTCGCGGCGAAGGCAAGGGCCCGGTCTCGACAAGCGTGCTCCTGCGTCTTGTTGCCGGCCCCGTCGTAGGTTTCACCTTGCTCAAACTACTCGGCTGGACCGGCCCGATCGCCCAGGTGTTGCTGATAAGCACCGCGATGCCCACCGCCGTGAACTGCATGCTGCTCTGCATGGAATTCGACAACCACCCCTCCTACGTCGCCCGAAGTGTGTTCTACTCAACGCTGCTCTCGCCGATCACGGTAACGCTGACCATCCTGCTGGCGCAGAGCGGGACGTTTAATTAGATCGTTCTCAATCCAACTGTAGAGGGTGCCTTAGCTTTTCAGGCTTTCACGTTTCTGACGTGCTTCTGCGATCCCCTTAGCCTTGTCGCAAGCTCTGAATAGTCGCTCAACTTCTCGAGCGCTTCTCTCACAGCTCTCTTTTAGTTCCGCACGCAAGTCTTGCGACTGCCGTTCCGGCCGAAAACCGGGCTAGGATGGGCATTCCTGCTGTAAAAACTCCCATTTCCCCCTGAATCGTTTGTCTGGCTCCCCACGAATTAATGAAGCCCGGTAACAGAATATCGGCTTCAAATGAAATAGCGTTGCGCCATATAGTTCTTTCGAAATACGATCAATCGAAGGCACTTCGTCCGACCAGAAGAACGCCCCCGACAATAACTCAAAGTTTCTTGTAGCTTGAGGGTCGTATCGCTGAGTTTGGAGCGTCTCAATTACCTTCGGCCAGATCCCAGCTTGCCTGCGTTTGTGGGACCGTCGCTGAAAATGAAAAGCAAGATTACGTATGAATCGGATCAATTCGGGATATCCATCCGCAGCGCTTCAGGGTCGCGTTTGTAGACTTCACCATCGCGCAATGGGATGCGCAGACGTGGTTCATACGTTTCGCCCTCTTCAAGCTTGTCGGCGCGGCCGGAGGCGATCAGTTCTTCCAGACGCTTGCTGACATAGGCATCCCGCTTATCCTGCAGTTCATGGTCCTGGCCCAGCATCAGGCTGAACTCGAGCCTGCCGGGCAGGGGCAATACACCGCGTGCGCGAAGCGTTTTCTCGCCCGACTTATTGATGAAGTCGCCCGCCATCTCACGCAACGCCCGGGCTTCCTTGACCGACCACTTCGGGTCCATGTGCTCGTACAGGTAGATGATTGTGTTCAGTTCCACCTGCTGCTTCGGCACGGCCGGCGGAAAGTGCATGCTCGGCCAATCATCCGGATTCGCCAGCACTTCATGCAACAACAAGGAACCGATCGCATGCGAGGCGCGCGAGTGTGCTTCCGAGTCATCGTAGTGGTCCAACCCTTCAAGCCGAAGCATCAGCGCGACACGGCGAGATCGCGGGCTTGCATGATACAGTGCCGTCAGGTCTGCATAGAACTCCTGCAGATGCTCGAACAGCAATTGATGGTCCCGGTAAAGGATCAGAACGTGGTCCATGGGCAAGTTGTTGGTGATGTAACAATGGCCCAACTCGTGCCAGACAATCACCTCGCCAAGATCGCCCTCCGTCAGGCTGTGTATCTCCGCCAGCTTGCCCGTACCAGGCACATCGCTATTGACCATACCCGGCTGCCAGGAGCAGATGACCGTCAGACCGACCACTTCTTCCTGGTATTGCCCCCGCCGATCAAATCCCCGCTTCACCTGCGCCTGCACCGCCTGAAAACCGAGGTGGCGTGTGGGCATATAGTTTGCCATCACCGGCCGATTCCAGATCTCGGCGTTGAAGCTGATGTTGGACGGGCTGGAACACTTCTCCCACCACTTCGGATGAAAGTCATTGCGGTTCTTCGTGATGTAAGCCAGATCCATGCGCTGGTCGCGGTCGAAGTAGCGCTGGTACCGCCGCGTCGTGCGGAGCAATTCGTCCAACTCGTCCCACTGGTTGTTCAGATATGCATCCGCAAGCTGCTGGTACGCTGCCTGCGCCTGTTCCTTTTCTTCGGCAACCTGCTTCTCATGCTCGGCAAGACGCGCAGCCCGGGCGGCATCAGCATCGCTGCCTGATGTGTCTTGCGCAACCGCGCATGAAGTCCAGTTTCCGATCCCCAGAATGAACATCAGAACGAAAATGTACGACTTGCACATATGAGATTACCCCGCTGCCAGTGTGATCGATGCCATGAATCAGCGGATTATAACCCATATATCCACATGCTTTCCATGCTTTTATCCAAAAATGGTTATCTCGATGTTAGGATATGCTCTGAATCACAGTCACCGATAAGATCAGGAGCCGTCATGACTGGGCAACTACGCTGTAATCGAGGCTGGTTTGTGTTGTTTTTCCTGGCGCTAGCCGTCACCGGCTGTGGCCCGATGCACTTTACCGTCGGCACGTCCCCGGGGGATCAGGCCCTGACCCAAACGGTCGTGACAAGAGACGGCCGGTGGTTCAGTGACCGTGTCGCGATCATCGACGTCTCCGGGCTGATCATGAATGGCGAGAAGCCCGGGCTGCTCCAGGTGGGCGAGAATCCGGTCGGTGCATTGCATGAAAAGCTCGAAGCCGCTGCCGCCGACCCACATGTCAAGGCTGTCATCCTGCGCCTCAACACACCCGGCGGTGGTGTGACCGCCAGCGACATGATGTACCGCGAGATCAAACAGTTCCGTGAAGAGTCCGGAAAACCCGTCATCGCCCTGACCATGGATGTCACCGCCAGTGGTGGGTATTACATCGCCTGCGCTACGGACAGAATCGTTGCCTACCCGACCTCCGTCGTCGGCAGCATCGGCGTCATCGTCCAGACCATCAGCGTCAAACCTGCGCTTTCCAAGATCGGTATCCACGCCGAAGCATTAACCAGCGGCAAAAACAAAGAGGCCGGTTCCCCTTTAAGCACGTTGACCGACGATCACCGCCAGGTCCTGCAAAGCCTGGTTGATGACTTCTACGCGCGTTTTGTAGATGTGGTGCGCGAAGCTCGGCCGAACATACCCGAAGACAAGTTTGCCGACCTGACCGACGGCCGCGTGCTCGGAGGCAAACAGGCAGCAGCCTTGGGGCTTGCTGACATGATCGGCGACATCCGCGTCGCGCATCAACTAGCAGAAAAACTGGCAGGCATCGACCATTCCGACCTGATCATCTACCACCGCAAGCTCGATTATGTCGCATCCCCCTACGCCTATTCACCATCCGCTCCCGCCGCGACACAGATCAACCTGATGCAGTTGAACCTCACCGAGACCCTGCCCGGCTTCAACACCCCTGTCGGGATTTATTATCTCTGGTCGCCGGAGATGTAATCAAAATGTGCAATGTTCAATGTATCAGAAAGTGTTCGCAGCAGACAGATTGAACATTCCACATCCAACATTGAACATCAACCTCATCCAATCGACGTCAGTGCGCCCGCGCCGTAGATCAGGCCGTACAGGTCGTTCATGAACTTGGCGAGGAAGAAGTTGGTGATGATGATGACGATGAAGCTGACGACAAACGAATCGGTAGCTGCCCGGCCGACGCCGGTCGCGCCCGTGCCGCAGTTGAAACCCTTGTAGCAACTGATCAACCCGATACTGACGCCGAAGACAACGCTCTTGACCAGGCCGGTGAAGATATCCCAGTTACCGACAAACTGACTGGAGAAGGCCCAATACTCATTGGACCCGACGCCGAAACCTTTTACGACCACCAGCCAGCTTCCGAAGATGCCCAGCAGGTCGCTGAACACCGTCAGGATCGGCACCATGATCAGGCACGCCAGGACGCGCGGCACAACCAGGTGCCGGATCGGATCACTTCCCATGACTCGCAGGGCATCGAGCTGCTCGGTCACCTTCATAGACCCCAGCTCGGCACTGACCGCTCCACCGACCCGACCCGCGATCATAACCGCCGCCAGTACCGGCCCGATCTGCTTGACCACGGATATATGGATCACCCCACCGAGCCGACTCTCCTGGCCGAACGCCTGAAATTGGGCGAACATCTCCACCCCCAGCACCGCACCGACAAACGCACCGACCAGCCCAACCACCGGGATGCTCTTGGTACCGACCTGGTAGAGTTGGGGGATCAACAACTGTAACCGGCCGTAGCCCCCTGCCCCGCGCAGAAACCAGCCGATCGTAGATAGGCAGAATCGGGTGAACTGCCCGAATCCCTGTAAGTCACTGAGTAAGCGTTGGTTGATCGTTGTGATCTGTTGTGCCAGCATCATCGAATATCCGTATTCGTGGCGGCGGCATCCGGCTGCCTGTTCCCGGGACACCCCCACTCCCGGCCGATCGATCAGAAAGAAAAAGGGTGACCAACGGGACTCGAACCCGCAACCCCCGCGACCACAACGCGGTGCTCTACCAATTGAGCTATGGTCACCAACAATCAGGGCCGGCTCGCCCTGCGGCAGCAGGTTATGCAGCACCTTCGGTACTGTCAAACGCGGCCGATAACACAAGATACCACATTTTACCCCCTTAAGCGTAATCCCTAGTTGGACGATTCTACATACGACAATCCATGGAGAGACGCTATGGCCGCCAACAACCCGACACCCAAATCACGCGACGAAATCCTGCTGGAATCCGGCACCAATGAGCTGGAAGTCCTTATCTTCGGATTAGGCGACCAGTCCTACGGCGTTAACGTCGCCAAGGTCCGTGAGGTCATCCTCCCCGTCTCCGTTGCGGCAAGTCCCGGCCAACCCGCAGACGTCATGGGTATGTTCAACCTGCGCGGCGTCGTCCTGCCCCTGGTCAACCTGCACAGCTACTTCAAAATCAAACCCGTCAATACTGATCCTGCCAGCCACAGAATCATCGTGACGGAATTCAACGGCGAGCAGGCCGCGTTCATGGTCGAACGTGTTGAACACATCCACCGCATGAGCTGGCAGGCGATGCGAACCGTTCCCGATGAGACCGGCAGCGATCACATGGCCGTCACAGGTATCACCGAAATCGGCGACCGCCTGATCCTCATGCTCGACTTTGAATCGATCTTCGACAGCGTCTCGATGCAGAACGCACTGCACATCACCAGCGTTGATAACGAACTCGGCGTCGACCGCTCCTCGGTCAATGTCTTCATCGCTGAAGACTCGAAGTTCATCCGCACAATCATGTACAACGTGCTGACCAGCAGCGGATATACGAACGTTACCGCATTCAGTAACGGCCAAGACTGCTGGGACGCCATCCAGGCCGGCGCTCAGGGGAAAGGCACCAAGCCCGACGTCCTCATTACGGATATCGAAATGCCTCGCATGGACGGGCTGCACCTGACACGCAAGGTGCGCGAAACCGCAAGCATCAAGACGATGCCTGTCTTGCTGTTCAGTTCACTGATTACCAAGGACACACGCCATAAGGGTGAAGCCGTCGGCGCGGATCAGCAGATCGCCAAGCCGGAACTGCCCAGCCTGGTGTTGATCGTCGATCAGTGGATCGTCACGCTCGAGGAACGCGCGAAAGCCGCCTGATTCGAGCCGATTACATCTCGATAAGACTCACACACCGATTGTGCCTGCAAGCACCAATCCGGCTATAAACCACGCGATCTGCAACAATCTGTCACTGCACCATATCTCCAGCCACATCACATCTTTTTGCACCCCGATCCGATAAAAAGCCTCTCTCCCGGTCTTTGTGCCGCACATCCGCAGCCATCCTGACATCTGCCTGTCAATCACCCCCGCTTTTATGTCGATATTCCATACAGACTGATTAGCTAAGCGGGGCCACCAGCAGAAAGTCACACTATGGACGCCATCAAAGAGATTCTGGAATTCCTGGACCGTCACAGCAGCTTCATACAGGATATGGAAGACCTGGTTCAGAGCCCGCAGTGGCCCAGTGGTTGGCTCAGTTCTCACCAGATCGCTGAGGAAGTCGAACGGTTTCAGTTCTGGTCCGGCTTGCGCAGCCGTATCCCGCAAAGGACTCGAAACGCAGTCCTGGACTTATATCTCAAGCGCTCAGCCGACGACAGCGACAGCCCATGGGTTCGCATCGACGACCAGTTCATGTTCAATCCCGACGAGGTGGATATCAAGCACGGCAAGGCGGTCAACAGCGGCCAACCGCAACGCCGACGTCACGGCCGGGTCTCCTGTGAAATGCTCTCGTGCCAACTCGGCGAGGTGATGAACTTGTCCGCCTCCGGCGCCAAGGTGCAAGGTAAAGGTGAACCCAAGCATGCCGTTGACGATCGGGTCGGCATCGAACTGACCTGTCTCGAGCATCGACTGAACATCACCGCACGCGTCGCCTGGATACAACCAAACGAAAGCGGCTACGGGATGGGGCTGGAGTTTGTAGACCTCACCGCCGAACAGGCCCAGCGTGTTCGTGAACTGCTGCCCCTCGCCGCCGCGGTGCAGCCCTCAGGCAGCAGCAGCGAGCAAATCACGCACTGGGGCAGTTGACCCACAGCCCCGAATATCTGTCCGCACACCGATTTTCTACCGGAAAAGAAAGAAGGATTGCCGCCGGTAACCGCATACTTGGGTAATCCCCGTATCTGCTTATACTGTTGCCATGAACCGCCCAGGACTACCCTACGAAACTCAGGAATTTGAGCGCCTGCTCAATAAATCCAACAGCGACCCCACCGGCTTCGCCAGCCTGTTTGCCAGCGGTGAAATATGGGTCACCCGCGTGCCCGCCAGGCTCGACGTCATGGGCGGTATCGCCGACTACTCCGGTGCGAATGTCTGTGAAGCCGTACTCGGCCGCGGGGTGCTACTGGCACTGCAACCTCGCACCGACCGGACCATGCGTATCCGAACCATGCAGGCCGGGACGCGCTCCCTACCCGTCGAAACTCGCATCGCCTTGGACTACTTCTACTCAGGCGACGGACTGGCAAGCTACAGCGACATCCGCGAAATATGTAGCGCCAATCCTCTCGCCGCCTGGACGTCCTACATCGGCGGCAGCATCTTCACGCTGCTCAAGGAAGAATCCATACAACTGCCCTACGGCTTCAACCTACTGCTGCTAAGCGCCGTCCCGATGAACGTCGGTATCGGCAGTTCGGCCGCCGTCGAGATCGGCACGCTTACCTGCCTCAACGCTTACCTCGGCTTGAACCTTAATCCGTCACGCATCGCACGTCTCGGACAGATGGCGGAAAACCATGTCGTCGGCGCGCCCTGCGGCATCATGGACCAGATCGCCATTACCAGCGGGCGTGAGGGTTGCCTTACGCACATCCTCTGTCGGCCCGGTGAAGTTAAAGGCGAAGTGCAGATCCCGCCCGGTACGGGTTTCGTCGGTATCAACTCCATGGTCCGACACAGCGTCGGAGGAAGCCCCTACACCGACACACGCATCGGTGCGTTCATCGGCAAACGCATGATCAACGACATGCGATCACAGACCGGCCGAGGTGCACTCGATTATCTCACCGAGCTGACGCCCAAACGCTTCAAGGATGAATACGAAAAGAACCTGCCCGAAAAAATCGTCGGTTCAGAGTTCCTCGATCAATACAAGACACATGACGACCCCGTCACACACATCCAGCCCGACGCAACTTACCGCGTTGTTGGCCCGACGCGTCACCCGGTTGAAGAAAATGACCGTGTAATCAGATTCATGGACGCCATCACCGCTGCAAACACAGGCGACGAACAGGCGCTGATCACCGCCGGACAATGTATGTTCGACGCCCACGCCAGCTACCGCGACAACTGCGGCCTGTCGACCGAAGCCGTCGACTTCCTCGTCGAAGCCGTCCGCAAACGTGTTCCACAAAGCGGGCTCTACGGCGCAAAGATTACCGGCGGCGGCACAGGCGGCACCGTCGCGGTGTTCGGCAAACTCGATGCACTCAAGGCAGAGATCCCCAAGATCGCCATCGAGTACTCACGCCGTGTCGGCGTCATGCCCGACATCTTCGAAGGCACCTCCACCGGCGCGATGGAGTTCGGTGCATTGCGCTACACGTTCGGCGCCAGCGGATGGCGCTGCATGAGCTAAGAAGCGTCACGCCTTTCATCACACAATCACGTTCAGCAAGACCCAACCGTCCATGCCAGCACAATCCATCATCCGAAAAGCCGTCATCCCCATCGCGGGCCTCGGAACGCGACACTTCCCCGCATCACACGCGGTCAAGAAAGAACTCTTCCCCGTCGTGAGTAAGGACGGCATCGCACGCGCGCTGTTCCATTACCACCTGATCGAAATGGAAGCCGCAGGCATCGAGAAGATCTGCATCATCGTCCAGCCCGGCGAAGACAAACTCGTCAACAATTATCTCAACGGCCCCGGCGACGATTACCTCAAACGCTTAGCCAAGTACCCCGAGCTTGCTGAAGAAGCCAAACAGATGCGCCGGTTCGCCGACATGATCTGCTTCGTCGAACAAACCACCCAGGAAGGCTACGGCCACGCCGTCTACCAGACACACAGCTTCGCCGATGGTGATCCCGTCCTGCTCTGCCTCGGCGATCATCTGTTCCGCGGTAACACCACCAGCCCCTACGCCCAACTCGCGAGTATGGCCGCCGTCTCCAACGGCCGAAGCGTCTCCGCCGTCAACCGCATCACCGCCGATGAACTCAAAGGCTACGGCACCATCGCCGGCACCCGCCTCCCCGACAATCCCCAACTCATCGACATCTCACTCATCATCGAAAAGCCATCCATCGAAGATGCCAAACAAAAACTGCGCGTCGACAACCTCCCCGACAACACCTGGTTAGGCTGGTTCGGCATGCACCTGCTCGCCCCAAGCATCTACGACATCCTCGAAGAAATGATCCGCAACAACACCCGCGACAACGGCGAATTCCAACTCACCCGAGCCCAGGAACTCCAACGCCAACGCGAAGGCTACTTAGCCCTCGAAGTCACCGACGCCCAGCGCTACGACTTCGGCATCCCCGACGATTTTGTCACAAGCCTCACCGCATTCCGTGGCATGTAATTCTTACCCCCTCTCCCCCCGGGAGAGGGCCGGGGTGAGGGCCGAATCCCTTTCGAGATACAGACTTTCAAGAATCAATCCACTCCACTCACGCCCTTACATACACAGCCTGTATTTAGCCACAGATGAACACAGATAAACACAGATCAGAAAAGATATAGTTACGAACACTGCTGTCCAAAACAATTCATGAATGTCCTTCCGGGCGGCGATTGTAGCCGTTGAGGCGTGTTTTCGCGGCGTGTGGGGCCGGCGGCGGGTTGAGGTTGGTCGATCTGCTGTCCAAGTGTTTTCAAGCGAACAATGCCAACTGCGTCGGCGGCGGATCGGGCGGTTTGGTGTACGGTTCGTCCAGCCAACGCCACAGGTCCCGGTACACCAGCAGGTTCATCCGCAGCATGGCCGCGAGGTTGGACAGGCTCCAGCCGAAGCTTGATCGCAGCTTCAGCAGCTTGAGGATCAGCATCGCGATCAGTGCTGTCCAAAGCTGGACCCGCACCGCGTTGGCGCTGGTGCCCAGGAACGTCTTGACGTGCAGGTTCTGCTTCAACGCTTTGAAGAACAGCTCGATCTGCCAGCGTTCTTTGTAGATCGCCGCCAGCGTCGTCGCGCCGAACGTCAGGTGGTTGCTCAGCAGCTCGATCGTTCGGCGGTTCGCTTCGTCCCACACCACCACCCGGCGCAGCCGATGCGGGCAGGCGGCGTGGCTTCTTGTGCCCGCCAGCTCGATGACCTGGTCGGAGAGGATGTTACGATTCATCGGCACGGCACGCTCTTGGATCACGTTGTAGTCCAGGTTCGACTTGCACCGCGTGACGAACCACACGCCTTGCTCGCACCACGTGCCAAACAGGCCAAAGTCGGTGTAACCGCGGTCCACCGCCACGACCGTGCCCGGCTCAAAACGCAGTGTTTTAGCGGGGTTCACATCGTGCACCTTGCCCTCGGTCACCAGCGCCCAGCTCGGTAAGCAGCCTTGATGATCCAACTGAAGGTGCAGCTTCACCGCGCCCTTGGTCCGCCGGAACCGCGCCCAGTCGAACACCTGGGCACACAAGTCGATCACCGTCGCGTCCAGACTCACCAGCGGGTTCTTGAAGCGGAACCGACGCCCCCGGATGGCCTGCCGACCCGCCAACACCCGCGCCTGATCGAGCACCTGGTAGAACACCGCCTCGTAAAGCTCCCACGGCCGATGGGCGTTGGCGTAGCTGAGCGTCGACCGCGCCGGCGCCGCCGACACGCCCAGGTGACGCAGCCTGCCCATCGCGCACGCCAGGCCGCCGCAGACCTCCCGCAGCGAGTGCGCCCCGCCCAACTGCGCAAAGAGCATCGCCACCAGTTGGTCCCAGCAGGTAAACCCCTTCGCCCCACGCTCGGCATCAAACTCACGCACCCGCCGATCAAACCCCGGCCGATCGATCAGACTCAACACTTGTGCAAACAGGCTTGCGACGCGTACCATGGGCGTGTCTCCGTTGGGCTTCGAGGACGATTAGACAACGCCATCGTAGCCGCAACGGAGACTTTTTCATTGATAAACTATGGATCGCTGTTTTGGACAAGAGTGAGTTACGAACAAATCGGCAGAAGTTGCTTGTTGATAACTTCATGAACCGCGATGAATCTGTTGTACCTGATCCTCTCTTGTTTTTCATCTGTGTTCATCCGTGTTCATCTGTGGCTAATTCCTCCATGTTTTCGCCCCACTCACACCCCCACATCCACCGGCTCGCTTGGTGGCCCCTGCTCGATTAATGATTCAAGATGCTCCGCAAGCAACCGCGGCGCGAACACATCCCCCGACGCCCTGATCTCATCTACTGACCACCACTTGAACTGACGAAAATCCATCAGTTCCGTCTCCGATGGATTCGTCGTAAAGTCCGGCTCAAACGCATCGATCGGCACAAGATAAAAGTCCTCCCGCTGACTCAACATCTTGCTGTTCCATTGAAAGGTATGCCGACGCCGCCAGATCAACGGCCCAACCGCCTTAAGCTCGACCCCCGTCTCTTCAAGTATCTCCCGGCGCAGACTAGCCTCCGCCGACTCCCCCGCTTCCAACCCCCCGCCCGGCGCAAACCACACCCGAAACCCACTGGCCGGCTCCTGCGCCTGCATCAAGAGCATCCGCCCCGTCGGTGTCAACATCACTGCACGTACGGCGGGTCTTTCGATCATGTGTTAACCTCGGAGTCCATAAAGCCATGAAAAAACCCGCCGTAGAGGCGGGTCCTTCGCATGAAGTCGGGGCGACAGGATTTGAACCTGCGGCCTTTCGCCCCCCAGACGAACGCTCTACCAAGCTGAGCTACGCCCCGATGGCGTTGAACGGGGTAGTTTAGCCGGGACAGTTGCGAGCGGCAAATGTCTTGATACGCCCCCCCCACGGCGATCTGCGATCGTCCGCTAAACGGATTGATGTTTTTTCGTCTACACCCCACACCCAACACACATAACTCGTCCGAGCCGCCGCGTGCTCACGGCGGACCGCGTCGAGGGCGACGCGGCTCGGTTTATGTTTTCACGCCCCGGTAACACACCGCCACCCCGAACGTCAACGGCTTGATCGTCGGGTCCTTGAAGCCGACCGTCTGCATCATCTCCACCATTCCGGCACGATCGATGAACGTACTCACACTCTTAGGCAGGTACTTATACGCCCCGCTCTTGTCGCGTGCGATCAGGCTGGCGGTGATCGGCATCACCTTCTCACGATAGATCCGATCAAAGAAACGGATCACCGGATTCGTCGGCGTGCTGAATTCCAGAATAATCACACGCCCGCCCGGCCGAAGCACACGATAGAACTCACTCATCGCGGCCAGTGGGTCGGCGACGTTACGGATGCCGAACGCGATACTGACGACGTCCACGCTCTTGTCCGCGATCGGTAAACGCATCGCATCGGCGGCGGAGTAAGACGGGCTTGAGGCTTGAGACTTGAGGCTTGAGCGTTTACGTTCAGCGATTTGCAGCATCGCAACGGTGAAGTCCAGGCCGATCACCTTCTGAGGCCGACGGCCGGCGAACGCCAACGCAAGATCGCCCGTCCCGCACGCCACATCCAGCACCACATCGTCCGGCTTCAGTTCCGCCATCCGCACCGCCTCGCGACGCCAGGCCTGGTCGCGCCACATCGAGTGCAGCCGATTGTTCAGGTCATACGCATGCGCGATCGCAGAAAACATCTGCTCCACACGCCTGGCCTTGTCAGCCTCAGCATGCGGATTCGCATCTGCCCGAAGGTCGTCATCGCTCCAGGCGGGTGTAGGGGATTCGGATGACATGTGGGAGATTGTAGTGATGATTGATGTTCGATGTTCAATGTGTAATGTTCAATGTGTCTGGTTTTGCCCCCGTTTTACATTGAACATTGAACCTCGAACACTGAACATCCTACTCACTCCTGCTCCGCCGGCGGCAGCTTCTCCAATTCATCCAGCACGTTCCGCTTGTACTTGTCTCTATAGATGCGGTACTTCTGCGGATCGTCATAGTCAGGATACTTCTCTTTGATGAGCTTGTTGAGGTTATTGATGCGTGTGTCCGGATAAGGGTGTGTCGAGAGGAACTCCATCCCCTTGCCGCCCCCGCCGCTGGCGCGTTTGAGCACCTGCATCACCTGCACCTGCCCGATCGGGTTATAACCCAGGCGCGTCATGTATCGGACGCCCAGTTCATCGGCCTGCGTTTCCTGATCGCGTCCGAAGCTGAGCATGTAGACGCCCCCGCCGACGGCCGTGCCTACACCCAATACTTTCATCCAATCTTCATCTTGATACTCACCCACCACGCCGATCCCAACGCCGACGCCGGTGATGATCATCGCGCGTGTCATCTGCTGGCCGATGTGTTGCGCGGTAACGTGGCCGACCTCGTGTCCGAGAACACCCGCCAGTTGCGCCTCGCTGTTGAGCTTCTCCATCAGGCCGCGTGTGATAAAGACTTTCCCGCCGGGTAGTGCAAACGCATTGATCACCGGCGAGTTCACCGCGTGGAACTCCCAATCCAGGTCCGGCCGCTCGCTGACCTCCGCCAGGCGATGCCCGAGGTCTCTGACATATTGTTGGACCTTGTCCGATGGGATATCCCCGCCGTACTGCTGGACAAACTCCGGCGCAGCTTCCGCACCAAGCGCCTTCTCCTGATCCGCGCTCAACCAGTTCAGTTGTTTCTTGCCTGTCGCCGGGTTGGTTGTGCAGCCTGTCGCCACGAACAGGCCGAGCAACAGCAGCAAAACCACCCCACAGAACCGGTGATGGACTAGTTCTCTATATAGATTCATCTTTCGCCTCTTTGCTTATTAGACATCCTGTCTGCAATAAGCATAGACGAATTGGAATGTGGTTTGTTCTTTTGTGAGTCCGGAAACCGTCTTTTTCAAATCAAAATTTGCCCCTCGGTGATTTATATCGTTGGCTTGAGGCTGTCCCATAATTTAAAAATCCGCATCCAAAACCCGATCCCAAAACACCCCAAGCGATTATCAGACAAGTAGCAAATCGTAAATCCATTCAAAATAACACATTAACAACTACGGTCCGATCACTGCTAAGGGTACCTACGGATACAGGATTTTGACCGCAATACCGATGAATTACAGGTCGCCGCCAGGAACCTCGCAAACAGCGAAGTCTCCCGGGAAGCCCATCGGAGCGGACTTCGGCCTTGAGGCCCTGACGAACCGTGAACTGACCAGCGCAGACACAAGGACGTGCTGCCGACGAACCGGCCTTCGGGCCATGACCATGAACGACGTTGGAGTATCCCTCATGGCGAGTCGACGTAACGTCCTGCAAGAACGCTTTTTCACCAGTCTGATCAGTGGCGACCGCATCACCGCTCGGTCCATCGTCGACGAGGCCCTGCAAGCCGATGCCCCGGCAACCCGCATCCTCAGCCACCTCTTCTGGCCCACACTCGAACACTTCCAGAACCTGCACCGCAACGACCAACTCACCCCCCTGGCTTACAACTACGCCACCCGCCTGCTCCGCCAGCTCGTCGATCAGATGCAGCTTCGCCTCGAGCAGTCGTCCCGCCGGGGTATCAAGGTGCTGCTGGTCAGTGGCGCTGAGCAGTCTGAAGAACTGGCCGCCCAGATGGCAGCCGACCTGCTCGAAGCCGACGGCTACACCGTCTTCTACGCCGGCGGCGGCATCGCCAACGATGAAGTCGTCGAACAACTCACCGAACTCAAGGCTGACAAGCTCGTGATCTTCGGCGCCGTGCCCAGCACCGTGCCCGAAACACGACTGCTGATCGACCGCATGCACGAGATTGGCGCGAACGAACAAGTGCAGGTGATCGTGGGCGGCGGCATCTTCAACCGGGCCGAAGGCCTGGCCGAAGAAATCGGCGCAGACCTCTGGGCAAACGACCCGACGGAACTGGTCGAACAGATGCAGGCGAACCCCGAACGCCGCATGACCAGCGACCAGCGCACCGTCGGCCGCAAACGCCGCAACGTCAAACGCACCGCCGCGGCTTGATACCCAAAGCCCACTTCAGCAGCCTAAAACCGCGGTCACCCGGCCGCGGTTTTTTATTTGCGCAGATCAATCCATCGCTGTTGCCATCAGAACGCACTTAATATCGGACCCATTCTCAACGTATCGCTGATCCCGCCCTGAACGCTGAAGCCTGATCACCGGTGTAACCGATACAGACACTACAGCTTTAACCATGAGGGTGATTCCGTTATGACCACGCCTGAACGACGCCGAGACCCACGCATCCCTGCTCAGCACCCGGTCAAGATCAAGTGTGACCAGTCCGCTGGCCGGTACATCGCCGGGACCACCGACAATGTCTCCGACGGCGGGGCCATGCTCATGCTCGATTACCCACGATTGCTCTGCACCGGCCAGAAGGTACAGATCGGCATCGTCTCCAATCCCACCCGTGGCATGCTCACCACCGAAGACTTCGTCGAAGCCACCATCGTCCGCAGCCTCGGCCACGGCGATACCCAGCACGTCGCCGTCCGCTACGCCCGCCCCCAGAGCTTCGCCGAAGCGGTCTGAATAATCGCTAATCTCGAATCTCTAATCGCTAATCGTGATTAAATTAACGATTAACGATTACACATCAGCAATTCCGTCTTTTTCTATCCCCCGGGATCACCCTTTCGCGATCACTGCTAAAATACCCCCATGCCTTCACAGGAACTATTCGTCCGCACCGTCGAGCACTACCTGTCGCCGATCAAGGCGTACCTGGACGATCCCGGTGTCACCGAGGTGATGATCAACCGCTGCGACGAAATCTACATCGAAAAAGACGGCAAAGTCATCCACACCGATGCCCGGTTCGACGACCAGGAAGCCTACGAGGCGGCGATCAACAACATCCTGCAATTCACCGGCCGATCGCTCAGCGATAACACCCCGCTGGTTGATTCCCGCCTGCCTGACGGCTCGCGTGTCCACGTCGCCAAGGCCCCCTGCGCCCGTTTCGGCACGACCATGGCCATCCGCAAGTTCAGCCAGATGGTGCTCGACATCGACTGGCTGATCGAGTTGGGCACGATCACCGCCCAGGCCCGGGACTACCTCAAGCTCGCGGTTAACGCGGAGCAGAACCTGCTCGTGGCAGGCGGCACCAGCTCCGGGAAAACCAGCCTGCTCAACGCCCTGTCCAGTTTCATCCCGGATGAGCAGCGGATCGTCGTGATCGAGGACTCAGCCGAGCTTCAGCTTCAAAAAACCCACATGATCTCGCTCGAGGCCCAGCAGCCCGACCGATACGGCCGAGGCGCGGTCTCGATCCGGGAACTGTTCCGCTCCAGCCTGCGTCTAAGACCCGACCGGATCATCATCGGTGAGGTCCGCGGTGGTGAGGCCCTGGACATGATCCAGGCCATGACCAGCGGCCACGGCGGGTCCATGGGCACCCTCCATGCCAACAGCCCCGCCGATACGCTCAACCGCCTCGAGACCATGGCCCTGATGAGCAAGGTCGAGTTGCCCCTGTTCGCCCTGCGGAGCCAGATCGCCTCCGCGGTGGACCTGGTCGTACATATGAGCCGACACATCGGCGGCCGTCGGCTGGTCACCCAGATCAGCGAGGTCGAGCAGGTCGACGACGCAGGCCGATACCAACTGCGAGATATATTCGTCCTCAAGCAGACCGAAGACGACAACAAGGACAAGCAGATGCAATTAGCCTGGACCGGTGAACGTTCTTCCCTCAGCAGCCGACTCGGCTCGGACCATAAACGCCTGATTACAGACCTGATCAGGCCAATATTGGGGATGGAATAGACAGTTAACCGAGCGTAGAATAGGACGATATGAAACGTAGCCGGCCGGCAACCCGATATGGGAAGCACCTGAGGAAGCTGCTGAGCGACCAAAACGGGGCGACCACCATCGAATGGGCCCTGCTTCTGGGAGCCATTGCCATCCCCAGCTACTTTATCATCCTGATGGCGCTGAATACGTTGATGGCGCACTACCAGATGATCACCACCCTCAACGCCCTGCCGTTTCCATAAAAAGTAAACCAGCCCGTACCCACAAATTTGTACCGCCTCGGCGGAGGTGGCTTTAGCCACCGTCACTGAAACGAGGACCTAACCATGACACAGCTCAAATCACGCCTGACCAAAACCGCCGACGCGCTCAAGCGTCTGTACCACTGCGAAAAGGGCGCTGAAGGCCTGGAAAAACTGCTGATCATCGGCGCAATCGTCATCCCCCTGCTGGCCGTGCTCATCGTCTTCCGTGACAGGCTCAATGAATGGGTCCGGGGCGCGTGGAGTGATGTCAGCAGCGACGCGGAAAATAACGACACCAGCCCCTTCGATTAATTAGAACGTGGTTGGCGGTCTTTCGTTTCCTTATGGGTTTGGGGTCATTCCGGATTACGCTGAAGATGGGTAAATGTGCTTGCAATCATCGCCTTTAGCATGCTTGTTCTCGTCCTGCTTGTTGCAGCGGTGACCGACTTCAAGCATGGCAAAATCTACAACTGGCTTACCCTGCCCGCGATGCTTTGCGGGCTTCTTTTTTGGTTCCTCGCCGGCTTTATCGGCAGCGACAAAGGCATCGGCACCTCCTTCCTCACATTGCTCTGCGGACTTGTCCCGTTCAGTCTCATGGCATTGCGAGGCTGGCTCGGTGGTGGCGATGCAAAACTCATGGGAGCCGTCGGCGCGATCAGTGCAAGCTGGCAGGTCGTGCTCGGTACCGCGTTCTACGGCCTGATCGTCGCAATGCTCATGGCCATCTACCTCATGATCCATCACGGCCTGATCAAGCAGACCTTCAGCCGAATCTTCGGCGCGATCCTCTCCGCCGCCGCAAGGGTCAAACCCGATCTGGAAAACGAAAAACACACCGTCCCCTTCGGCACCGCCGTCGCCCTCGGCGGTATCCTCGCCGCCGCAGAACACCTGCTGGGCCTGCAATTGCCATGGACATAAGGGGGATGTTCAATGTTCAATGTGCAATGTTGAATCGTAAAGGACCATTTTTCCATAGCTAATGGCTAAAGGCTAATGGCTAACGGCTCCAACTCCCCCCTCCTAAATAGGCTAAAATACACCCCCGCTACCACGAAACCCCCAAACGCATGACCGATCCGACTTCCAACCCGTCTTCAAACCACGGCGCAGCCCTGCGGCCGGGCGATCACGTCGAGCCTTACGTCATCAAGCAGCAGATCGGTTCGGGCGGTCAATCCGTCGTCTACAAGGCTGTCGACGACCTGCTGGGCAAGAAGGTCGCGATCAAGCAGTTTCTATTTAACGCAGAGCAGAATGAAGCGCAGCTGCGTGAAAGAATCATGACCGAGGCGCGGCTGCACCAGAAGGCGGCCGAGGCAGACCCGGCCAGGCTCGTGCAGGTGCTGGATGTCGTGGATTCACCCAATGGCCTGCTGCTGATCAACGAATACATCAGTGGGCCGTCTCTGGAGCAGATCCTTGCCCAGAACACCTTGCCGATGAACCTCAAGCAGGCGTTGGGCATCATCGCCGCCACCGCACAGGCGCTGAACTCGATCCATAAACAGGGCATCATCCACCTTGACCTCAAACCCGCCAACATCCTCATGCCACGCACCGGCGGCCTGAAGATCAGCGACTTCGGTCTCGCCACCGACATCGACAACCAAACCAGCCCGACCTCCGGCACGGTCCGCTATATGTCGCCGGAGCTGCTGGAAAACAAAAAGGTCGACGGCCGGGCAGACCTCTACGCACTGGGCATGATGGCTTACGAAATGATCGCCGGCAGGGAGAAGTTTGACGAAGCGTTCAAACTCATCCTCCGCGATCAACGCAATCAGGCGGTGCGCTGGGTGAAGTGGCACACCAATCCCAAGACCAAGGCCCCGCCGTTAACCGACCTGCTACCCGATATCCCACAACCGATCTCCGATCTCGTTCAGCGCTTGATGGAAAAAGACCCCAATCAGCGCGTCGGCTCAGCCAAGGACCTGATCAGCGCGATCAAGCGTCACTTCGACGGTAAAGACACAGGCCCCGCCGCCGATGACTTCGGCCCCCCCGAAGAAGTCCCCGCGCAGGCTACCACGCCCGGCGACACCACCGCCCTGCCGACCAAAGGCAAAGCGATGAAGATCGGCATCATCACAGCGGTCGTCGTCATCCTCGCCGCAGCGGGTGTTGGCCTGTTCATGATGAATCAGAGCCGTGCAGAGCGCCAGCGTGTTCTCAATGCCGCACGACAGACATTGGATGACGCCATGCAGGCCTATCGCGATGAAAAATACGAAGTCGCGATGAACATGTTCGATCAGATAGCTAACGATCAGAACCAGCAAGTCCAGGCGGCGTTCGGCAAACGGGCCCAGGCCGGCGCTCTGTTCGCCCGCGGACACATCAAATTCGACCAGAAGCAGTACGACGATGCGATCCGCGCCTACACAGAAGCCGCAGACTTGGGCGACGACTACCGCAACAACGCACGTACCCTTATCGACGAAACCCAGCAAGCCAAAGCCTTCGCGCAAACCGTCGAACAGATCGAAACCTTGATCGATGAGCATTCGTTCGGCCAGGCCCGCAGAGAACTGGATGAGTGGCGCGACCTCGCGGCATCGGATGAAGAACACCAGGCGTTGCGCTCCTTAGGCGCGAGGCTTGAAGATCAACTTGCTCGCTGGCGCGTTCAGGAACTGATCCGAGAAGCCAACGATCTATTGCGTACGGGTAACCGCGACGAAGCGATCAAGCTTTTGCAGTCCGGCCCGCAAAAACTCGAAGTCACCGAGTTCCTCAACCGCCTGGAATCCGAGCACACCGCCGACAAGGCGCTCGCTCTGGCGCAGGCCGCGCTCGATCGCGGGGATCCCGAGTCGGCTATCCAACATTACGAAGAAGCGATCGAGGCGCTACCCAACGACCAATCACTAAAAGACAAACTCACCAAGCTGCGCAGCAGTTGGCTTGTCGAGGAAGGCCTGCGTATGCTCGCCCAAGGCAACACCTTCGGCGCAGACCAGATGTTTACCGAGGCGCTCGGCTACGATCCTGACAACAAGCAGGCACGCGACGCCCTGGCACGCATCGCCTCGTCCAACCGTCGTGATGCCTTCATCGAAGCAGGCGACACCGCCGCAGCCAACGGCGACTACGATACCGCGCTGCGTCAATACGAAAACGCTCTTCAACTCGGCACCGACAATCCGCTCAGCGATAAAGTCACCGGCATCCGCGTGCAGATCCTTCTCAAGCAGGCCCGCGCCTCGTTGGAAACCGGGGATATCGACAAGGCGAACGAGCTGGTCATCCAGGCAAGTCAACTCGAACCGAACAACACCGACGTCGCGGCCGTACGCAACGAGGTCGAAGTCCGCGGTGAATACATACGCCACCTAAACGCCGGCGACGCGGCCCGCAACCGCAGCGCCTTCGGCGAAGCCAAACGCCACTACCTCCGCGCCAAGGAAGCGATGGATACCCCGCAGGTCCGTTCACGCCTGGATGAAGCCGAGTTCGATCACCTGCTCGCCCAGGCCCGCAACTACATCGCCGCCGGGGAATACGCCAGCGCCCGAGCGCAATTAAGTATCGCCGCCGAAATACGGACCACCGACGAAGTGCGCGAGCTGCTCGAACAGGTACAGGCCGCGGAAAACGGCTCCACCCCCTGACCCGGTCCCTCCGCATGCAACCCGACCTCAGGTTTTAACCCCCCGGTCCGACGCTTTGCCGATAGATGCAGTACCTTATAATCAACCCAGGCACGGGCTTACACGCACCGCCCGGCCGTTACACCCCGGTAAGCGAGTGACAACACCATGGCCGCAACGCCCAACACACAAGCCCCGCCCGGGAGCAACCGTCTGATCATCATCGCCGCGGTGGTCGCCGTTGCCGCCGTCATCGTGGTCAACCTCTACGTGGCCATGATCAAGCGCAACATCGCCGAAGATCGCTTCACGGTCTACCGCCTCACCACCACGCTCCAGCCCGGCGACAAGCTTTCCGAAAAAGACGTCGAAGCCGTCCCCATGCCCAAGAACTACAGCAAATCCTTCGAGGGTTTCGTCGTCGAAGAATCCGGCAGAGGCAATGCCTCGCTGACCGCCTACATCGGCACGCCCATCGAAAAGATCGCCAAGCGCAACCAGTTCCTCGTCTTCGATATGTTCAATAACCCGAACGATACCGAACTCGACACACGCATCGATCCCAACATGCGGCTGATCGCCCTGCCTGTCAACGCACGCACGCTGCCCGGCAGCCTCGTACCCGGCATGAGCGTTGATATCGAAGCCCAGTTCCCCGGCGGCGTCGTCAACATCCTGCCGATCCTGGAAAACGTTGAGGTCTTCGCCGTCGGCACACGCAGCATCGCCGATGAAGAAACCCGGCGCGGCCGCGACCGGTTCGACAACATCAGCATCCAGGTCACGCCCGAAGAAGCCACGCTGCTCGCCAAGATCAAGAAGATGGTCATCGGCGACTTCGAAATTCAACTGCGTAATCCCAACGATAACACCACGCCCAAGATCCCTGAAGGCGGCATCAACCCGCAGGTCCTTCGACTGATCGACCGCGGCGTCGTCGCACCCGAGAGATAAGCCCCGCATGGAATTCTGGCTTTACGATCACAGCACGAACGAGCGTTCAACCCTCCAGGCCGAGGGTTCATCCATCACGATCGGCCGCGATGATTCCTGCGCGATCGTACTCAAGAGCCCGTTCGTCGCCCGCCGCCACGCGCGCATCGTCCTCAAGGGTAACCAGATGTTCGTCGAGGCGCTTAGCCGTGCAGGCACACGCGTTGCCAATCGTGAAGTCGCGATGGGTAAATCAGCACGCCTCGACTTCGGTGATGAAGTGCAGATCGGCCAGTTCTCACTCGCGCCTGTCGGCAAAGACCGCACCGGCGTCATCGGTGTTGAGTCTGAAGAACTCCAAGCCAAGCTCATGGAGCTTGAGCAGCAGGTCCACGCCGAACTGCTCGACCGCATGAACCTGCGCGTCACCGGCAGGATCAATAAGTCCGACCAGGCATTCGTCTCGCAGATGCTCCATCATCTGGACCAGGTCCTCACCAAGCGCGTCGAGACGCTGGATGAAAAAGTCCTCGACCACGCCGTACGTCAGCACCTGTCGCGCCTGATCAACGCGGAAGTCGTTCGGCAATGCCAGGGTAAAGTCCAGACCGACTACAAAGAAGCCGAAGACGCCCTGCTCGATCCACGACGTCAGCAGCAGATCACCGAACTCGTCACGACGATGGTCGACATGATGCCGCTGCTCTTCGACCCGACCAGTGTCGGCGAAGACCTCGCGGTGGCTGAAGAAGCTTTCGACGGTTTATTCAAACAGCAATCCGAGTCGATCCCCAAAGAACTCGCCCGCTACATCGTCCGCCGCAGCGTGTCCAAAGATATCCAGGACATCCTCCTTGGGCTCGGTCCGCTTCAGGACCTGCTGGAAATGCCCAGCGTCAGCGAGATCATGGTCGTCGGCAAGGACCGCATCTACATCGAAAAGAACGGCGTCATCCAACCCACCTCGCGCACGTTCTTCTCCGATGAAGTGTTGATGTCGATCATTGAGCGCATCCTCTCGCCGGTCGGCCGACGCGTCGATACATCCACACCGCTTGTCGATGCACGTTTGCCCGACGGAAGCCGCGTCAACGTCGTCATCAGTCCGCTGTCACTGGTCGGCCCATGCATGACGATCCGCAAGTTCGGCTGGATCCCGTTCACGATGGACGACCTGATAGAACGCGGCTCCCTAAGCGAAACATGCGCCGCATTCCTGCAGGGCTGCGTCATCGGCCGCCAGAACATCATCATCTCCGGCGGCACCGGTTCAGGTAAGACAACGCTCCTGAACGTGCTCGGCGCTTACGCCCGCCCGGATGAACGTATCATCACGGTCGAGGAATCCGCCGAACTGAAGCTGCCGCAGCCGCACGTCGTCAGCCTTGAAGGGCGCCCAGCGAATATCGAAGGACGTGGCGCGTATACCATCCGTGAACTGGTACGCAACGCCCTGCGTATGCGGCCCGACCGCATCATCGTCGGCGAAGTGCGCGGCCCCGAAGCGCTCGACATGCTCCAGGCTATGAACACCGGACACGACGGTTCGCTCTCCACGCTCCACGCCAACACACCCTCCGACGCGATGAAACGCCTGGAAACCCTCGTGCTCATGGCTGTCGACATGCCCGTCCGCGCGATCCGCGAACAGATCCACACCGCCGTCGACATCGTCGTACAGGTCGCGCGTTTCGCCGACGGCCGCCGTCGCGTCACGCGCATCTGTGAAGCCACCGAGATCGATCCCGAAACACACCAGCTATGTCTGGAAGACATCTACACCCTGCGTAACCCCAAACAACCGCGCCTGCGACACACAGGCTACATCCCAACCTTCGCCGAAGAACTCATCGAAAGGAAAATCCTCGACGTCGGCGTCTTCTTATAAAAGCGCCCCCCCGAAGCCCACGTTCGCCGAACGTGGGCGTCCTACTACCTACTAACTAACCTTCACTCACACCCCACATGCCCCCCACCCTCCTGCTCATCATCGCCTGCGTCCTGACCTTCACCTCGGTCTACATGTTTGTGCGCTACGGCTACGCATGGTCGCTCGCAATGATCGCAAGACAGGAGCAAGCCTACGACCGCGTGCTGCGCCAACAACTATTAATGGACATCGAACCGCGCACCGCCCTGCTCGGTTCGGCCGGACTTGTCATAGGTGTCGCCCTCTTCGTTTTCCTCATCACGATGTCCGTCATCGCTGCACTCGCCTGCGGCGCGATCGCGATGCTTTTGCCCAACATGTACATCCGCCACCTCGAGTCGCAGCGCTTACGCAAACTCGAAAGCCAGCTCGTCGACGGCCTGACCACACTCGCCGCCGCCGCCCGCGCCGGACTCAACCTCGTCCAGTCCATGGAACTGCTCGAACAAAACAGCGTCGGCCCGATCAAACAGGAAATCGGCCAACTGCTCCGCGAATACCGCCTCGGCATGGACCTTAACCAGGCCATGCAAAACGCCAGCAACCGCATCGGCTCGCAGCTCTACCGCCTCACCTTCACCGCCATCCAGATGCACCGCCTGCGCGGCGGCGACACCGCACAAAGCCTCGACCGCATCGCCGAATCCATCCGCGATATCAGCCGCCTCGAAGGCAAACTCGATGCGCTCACCAGCCAGGCACGCTACCAGGCGCTGTTCATGGCGTTGATGCCCTTCGTCTTCCTCGCCCTGCTATGGACCATCGATTCGCAGGGCGTCTCGCTCTTGTTTGCAGAACCGGCCGGTCGCATGCTGCTTTTGACCGTCGCCGTACTCATCACGGTTGCTTTCTTCTGGATTCGCAAGATCATGGCGGTGGATATCTAAGGTTTCTCATGGACATACTCCTTCAAATCCTGGTGAGTCTGTTCATCTTCATCGGTGTGGCCCTGCCGATCTACGCGCTGTTCCTTTATCCCGTGCCCGCAGAGCCCCCGGTCCACCGACGCTTCGCCAAGGCGCTGGGCGTCGATCGCGAAACCATCTTCGAAAACCAACTGCTCGCACCGATCATGAACCTCGGCCTCGCAATCACCGCCCGCCTGAACATGCCCGGCACGCGCGCCAAGATCCGACAATACCTCGACGCCACCGGCAACCCCTCCGGCTACAGCGTCCAGGAATACCTCGCCATCTGCATCGTCAGCGCCGCCATACTCGGGCTCGTTTCCGTCATGCTCGTCTTCGCCGCAGATAGTGCGCTCGCGCTGTTCGTCGGACCCGTCATGACCGTCGTCGGCTTCCTTGTCCCCATCTACGCATTGCAGGATGCCGGCATGCGACGCTGCCGAAAGATCGGCAAGCAACTGCCCTACACGCTCGACCTCGTCGCGCTGACCATGGCCGCCGGCTCCACCTTCACCGAAGCCGTCCAGACGCTGATCCGCGACGATCCCGAAGACGACCTCAACCAGGAACTCGCCCTCGTCTTAAGCGAAGTCGAACTCGGCACGCCCCGCGCCGCCGCCCTCGCACACATGGCAGACCGCATCCCGCTCGAATCGCTCCGCTCCATCGTCGGCGCTGTCAATCAAGCTGAAACCCTCGGCACACCTTTGTCGACCATCCTCAAACTGCAATCCGACATGCTCCGGATGCACCGCGGCGTGCAGGCCGAGAAACTCTCCGCCTCCGCCAGCCTCCGCATCCTCGTGCCGTCTATGCTGATCCTCGTCGCCGTCGTTATCATCGTTTTCGCACCCATGATTATCCGTGGCATGCAGGGGAGTCTGTTTTGATCGCGCTTCAGGTCGAATATCTCATCGGGCCCAACGCCGGGCGTAAACTGCTGATACGCCAGACGCGCATCAGCTTCGGACGCAGCACCGACCGCGTCCTGCCTGTCGACCAGCCCTTCATCTCGCGCGAGCATGGTGAATTCGCTTTCGATCAAGGCCAATGGCAACTCATCAATCACTCCCCCAACGGCACCATCCTCAACGGTAAGCGCATCACCAAGAAGCCGCGACCCATCAAAGCCAATGCCACCGTCACCATCGGCGACACCGATGTCTTCCGCGTCAGCCCCATCGTTGATGAAGCCGACCTCCACGCTGCTGCCGAACAACCAATAACAGACACAACCGCTACCGCAACACCCGAACCAGCCGTCCACTCAAGCGCCGGCGGCCGCACCAAGCTATGGATCGGCATCGCCGTCTTCTGGGCTGTCGCGCTCGGCCTCATCGCCTTCAGCCTGCTCAATCAATCCAACCCCACAACCACCAGCCCCGGCGACAACCTCCCCGCGCCGATCACCGCCGAACAGATCGAAGGCTACATCCACCGCCCCATCGATAAGCAGCCGCCCGATCAACGCAAAGCCGACACCGCCGTCGCCCAGGCACGCGAGTCTTACGCCTTAATCGACCGCCGCACCGATGCGCTCTACCGCGCTTACGAAGCCTACCGCAACGCCCTGACCTACACCGCCGCCGACGCCCTGCCCGACGCCACCGATCAACGCCAATACTTCATCCTCCAGAAACGCCTCGCCGAAGGTGTCACCGAAAAATACGAAGACGCCATCGTCCTGTTCAAGAGCCGCCAATACAAAGCCGCCGACGAAGCCTTCAAAGACCTCCGCGACTTCTACCCCGCCCCCGAAAGCCCCGTCTTCAAAGACGCCCTCAAACGCGAAGCCGCCGCCCGCCAGGCGCTCGAACGCAGAAGGTAGTTCGGGTGTAGCGATGAAAATCGCTAATTTTTAATCGTTAATCGCTAATTCCTTTCTCTCCCCCCAACGCCGGTCCTGAGCGAAGCGAAGGTCCGGGTGGATTTAGGTGTAGGGTGTAGGGTGTAGGGTGTAGGGTGTAGGGTGTAGGGTGTAGGGTGTAGGGTGTAGGAATGTTATTGCTAATGGCTAATCGCTAATGGCTAATGGCTTTCTCTCCCCCAACGCCGGTCCTGAGCAAAGCGAAGGTCCGGGTATCTTCCCGGGTATCGGGTATCGGGTATCGGGTATCGGGATTCTATTTTCTGCTTTTCTGCTTTTCTGCTTTCCTGCTTTTCTGATTTCCCGCTTTTTAACCCTACACCCTACACCCTAAACCCTAAACCCTATATCATTCCCCCATGACCACAGCATCCCCCCTACAATCCGTCCCCAACGCCCAGGGCTACTTCGGCGACTACGGCGGCGTCTTTACCCCCGAAACGCTCCAACACGCCATCGAGCAGCTTTCCCATGCCTACGCCGACGCCAAGGCCGATCCTTCCTTCCAGAAAGAGTTCGACCTGCTGCTGCGCGATTACGTCGGCCGCGCGACCCCGCTGCAACACGCCAAGCGCCTCACCGAGTACGTCCGCAACTCATCCGACTGCCCCGCAGGTAAGGGGGCCAATATCTGGCTCAAACGTGAAGACCTCGCTCACACCGGCGCTCACAAGATCAACAACTCGCTAGGCCAGGCCCTGCTTACCCTGCGCATGGGCAAGAAACGCATCATCGCCGAGACCGGCGCGGGCCAGCACGGCGTCGCCAGCGCCACCGCCGCCGCGTTCCTCGGCCTCGAGTGCGACGTCTTCATGGGCACCGAAGACATCCGCCGACAACAGCCGAACGTCAAACGCATGGAACTGCTCGGCACGCGCGTCGTCCCCGTCACGTCAGGTTCATGCACACTCAAGGACGCCACCAACGCCGCCATGCGCGACTGGATGGCCACCAGCGAAACCACGCACTACATCATCGGCTCCGTCGTCGGCCCGCACCCCTTCCCCATGATCGTCCGCGACTTCCAGTCCGTCATCGGCACCGAATGCCGCGCGCAGTGTCTCGATCAGATGGGCAAACTCCCCGACCACCTCGTCGCCTGCGTCGGCGGCGGCTCCAACGCGGCCGGCATGTTCTACCCCTTCATCGCCGACGAATCCGTCAAAATGACCGGCGTCGAAGCCGGCGGCCGCGGCACCGCCTACGGCCAGCACGCCGCCCCCATCAACTACGGCTCCCCCGGCGTCCTCCACGGCTCACTCTCCTACGTCATGCAAGACGAAGACGGCCAAACCGCCCCCGTCCACTCTATCTCCGCCGGCCTCGACTACCCCGGCGTCGGCCCCGAACACGCCTACTGGCACGACACCCACCGCGTCAACTACACCGAATCCAACGACGCCCAAGCCCTAAAAGCCTTCACGACTCTTACAAGAACCGAAGGCATCATCCCGGCGCTGGAGTCTTCCCACGCCGTCGCCTATGCATTGAAGTTTGCAAGCGAAATGCCGGAAAATCAAACGATTGTCATCAATCTGTCAGGGCGTGGTGATAAGGATCTGGATGAGGCGATGAGGTTGTTGGAAATAGATAAACATAGGTAAATAGTGTAATGAGCATCTTGCAAAATGCTATTGATTCAATTGTACTTGGCGTAGAAGACTACGAAAGTAAAGATTCAAAAAGACTACTTTCGTCTGTCCGGAATATCTATGCGGGCATATTGTTGTTGTTCAAACACAAACTCGCCATTTTAAGCGCAGATGCCGATGAAGCATTATTAAAACAGAAAGTTCTGCCTGTTCTTGAAGATGGTAAAACCGTCTGGAAAGGAAAAGGCAAGAAAACAGTTGACTTCCAACAAATCAGAGAACGATTTCACAGCCTAGGCATATCAGTAGACTGGGCTAGGCTTGAAGTAATCCAAAAGCACCGTAATAACATCGAACATTACTATGCTAGTGTCAAATCCGAAACCGTTAGGCAGTACATATCTGATTGCTTTCTTATTATACGCGACTTTATTGTAGAACACCTCGAATCTGACCCTCGCGTGGAATTGGGTGATGCCACATGGAATTGCCTGTTAAATGAACATGAAGTTCATGCGGCAGAACGAAAGATGTGTCTTGAACAGATTGAATCACTAGAATGGCTCAGTTCAACTGCCCTTTCTTGGCTTCACGAAGCTCTTTGTAACGAGTGTGGCTCTGATCTAATACGTCCAAAAGAAAAATCAGACCGTGATAGTACACAGTATTTTGAATGCTCTATTTGTGGCATGGAATGGGATATCGAAGATCTCCTTGAAAGGACTGGATCGCCACACGACACATTTCAATCAAGGAAAGACGGTGAAGGCCCTTACACCGGTGAATGCCCTGAATGTGGCCGCCGGGGATACGATGATTTTGATCAAAAGTGTGCTATTTGCGGTACAAGTGGCCCATACATATGTGTACGGTGTGGCTCACAGATCCCTGTAGAAGAATTGAGTTGGGACAACAAAGATATGTGCGGCTATTGTGCCCATGTATCTTCGAAGGATGATTAGCTAGATGCGTAAAGTGGACGTGAAACGGGCAGGAAGTCCCAATTTAACTTGGTTCATTTAAGGAACTGAATTTTAATTTCATCTATTTCGGAGAAGAAATATGTCACAACTTGTTTCTGATCCGCCCAAGATACTATACAAATTTCGTAGCGAATTTACTCGTGACATCAAGCACCTTCTTATTGATCGCCAACTTTACTTGCCACCTCCTCATACGCTCAACGACCCCTTCGATTGCTATCCATCGATTGAAATTCCACCCCCTTCAGAATATCAGCGTATCGTTGATTTGATGCTTAAAGAGTGTCCTCCTGATGAACATGACGAAGTTATTAAAAGATGCAAGCTTTTATTTTCCTCGCCTATTCATCGTCAGAGTTTTCTTGATGAATTTTACAAGAATGATCTTGGTTCACTGGGTGTAGCATCGCTATCAGCATGTCGCGATCATCCATTACTTTGGGCTCACTATGGAGGAAACTTTTCGGGATTTGCTGTTGGTTATAGAGCACAAGACGAGGACGGTTTTGAGGCAATCCCAGCAATTCCTGTTGCATATGTTCCAGAACGTCCAAAACTCTCACCTTTTCTTGGCAGTAACTGGCTAGATGTGTTATTCACCAAATCACTACATTGGTCATACGAGGAGGAGTGGCGATACGTAAGAATGCCTAATGATGGAGGTCATGGACCATTTGAAGTTCCTAGAAATAGCATTCTTGAAGTTTGCCTTGGTCCTCGTATTACTCCCGAAGATCGTAGTGCTGTTATTTCGGCCGCATCAGAACTAGATGACAAACCTAAGATCTATGATGTAAAACTGAAAACTGATGTGTATGGTTTCTTTTTTGATTTGGTCAACGAGTAGCCGGGTGCCCCCCTTTGACCCGCACGGCAAAGGGGGTTGACGCAAGACCATCCATACTCCCGGACCACCCTGTCGGGTGCCACACTTTGACCCGAAGGGCAAAGTGTGCGAGATTCACCCCATGTCAACAATCCGGCGGAAGCTGAGGAAGAAATGGTGTCAGGAACCTTAAATCATGAGTGAAACGGAGTCTGACCCACCCTCTGCTCAACGCGCATGAAAAAGCAAGCAAGTAGCGTGGGTTTCATTCGACTGTAGGGTGGGTTAAGCGCAGCGCAACCCACCACGGCCACACATTGACTCGCCACACCGTCATTCACCGATAACCGCGCGATTCGCAACCAAACCTCATCCTTGTTCAACAACATCGCATTATTCCTCTGCGGCACCCGCCTCGCATTATCTCGAAACATCTACGTACGTTCGCCACTGCTTCACGCTGGTGGGTTGCGCTTCGCTTAACCCACCCTACGAAATGCATACTTCTCAGCGCAACCCACCACGGCCACACACTGACGCGCCACACCGTCATTCACCGATAACCGCGCGATTCGCTACCAATACTCGTCATTGTTCAACCTCATCGCTTCTATTCCTCTGCGGCACCCGCCCCGTATCATCCCGACGGATCTACGTACGTTCGCCACTGCTTCACTCTGGTGGGTTGCGCTTCGCTTAACCCACCCTACGAAATGCATACTTCTCAGCGCAACCCACCACGGCCACACATTGACGCGCCACACCGTCATTCACCGATAACCGCGCGTATCGCCACCAATACTCGTCATTGTTCAACCTCATCGCTTCTATTCCTCTGCGGCACACGCCCCGCATCATACCGGTCGATCTGCATACGTTCACAACACCTTCACTGTGGTGGGTTGCGCTTCGCTTAACGCCACCCTACAAAACCACGATATGCACCACGCAATCGGCCGCGTTTCTGTGTGGGTGACCGTCACCCCCAATCGGCGTCGAAATCAACACCACCGCCGCCCCAATCTTCCGGCAAGATGCCTCGCTTTACATAATCATGGAACGATGAATACGGCCAATCCTTCACGCGTTTCACGTGGCCGTGCTTGACGGGATTGTAATGGATGTAATCGATATGCCGGGCGTAATCCTCATCGTCGCGGATCGCGTGTTCCCAAAACCGTCGCTGCCAGACGCCGCGTTCCTTCTTTGATTGCCTACTGCGTGATCGACCTTCACCCACCGGGAGCGATCGGCTGAACAACGATTTGATCTGCTGCCAGCGCACCGAATAATCATCATCCCCCACCGGCAACGTCCACACGACATGCAAATGCTCCGGCAACACAACGACGGCATCAACATGATACGGATGAACCTCGCGAACCTTCCGGAAGCTATCACGTAATGCTTCAATATAATCCGTCAGCAGTCGGGTCCTGCGGTTCAGCAGATTCACCGTAAAAAAGTAACTCCCGCCCGGAACACGATAGCGAATATATTCAGACATACGATCGCTCCCAGCGTATGATACCGCCGTAAATGTGGGATGCGATCCATACGTGACTGTACGTCGGGTGGAGCGAAGCGACGGCCTCAACAACGCTTGCTTTATACCCATCGATCCGATGCAATCGGATGTTTGGCATCATCACGATGACACCACGTCCGGGCAGGCCCGGACCTACATTGATGCACTGCCTTGTCGTAAAATACCAGCCGCATTGCGACGCAATGCGGGCCCTGCGTTGCGTCGCAACGCAGCTATGACAGAAGATGGCTCAACGCGCATGAAAAAGCCCGCCACTCTAACAAGTGACGGGCAACATGTTGTGCAATAATTATCGCGGATTAATAACGACCGCCGCCGCGGTTGCCGCCGCCGCGACCGCCGCCGTAGCCGCCTCGCCCGCCGCCGCCACCGCCACCGGAGCGGGGCTCGCGGGGCTTGGCTTCGTTGACGTTGAGGCTGCGGCCCTCGAACTCGTTGCCGTTGAGTTCTTCGATCGCCTTCTTGGCGCCTTCGTCATCCATGGTGACGAACGCGAAGCCGCGCGGCCGGCCGGTCTCGCGGTCTGTCACGACCGCCACTTCGCTGACCTCGCCGAACTGGCTGAACAGGTCTTCGAGGGTTTCCTGCGTGGTGTTAAAGCTGAGGTTTCCTACATAAATTTTCACAATGAAACTCCTGGTGAGAGTCGGACGTGTCGGCTGCCAGACAATGGAGCTTCGCGAGCGTCTCGGTTCTTATCCCAGCTCAGGCCGGGACGCCGTATCATAACCGCCTCCTGTGCGAAAACAAGTAGCCCATCTTCTGCTCAGTTAGCCACACCTACCGAAGTCATAGCCGCATTGCCACACCATGCGGGCCCCGCCCGATTTGTACTTTTTCGCGTCTGACCGCCCCTGCCCATCTTCACTTCACGCCTTCGTGGTAAAAGGGGGTTTCGTTACGGCCGCCTTAAAATAACATTGTATTTCCCCTGCCTTTCGATATAATAATATGACTTGGTCTTTTATTTTTCTAAGTGGGGAAAATACATGCTGACACCGATCCATTCGTTCTCACTGTGCATCAGTGTGCTTGCTGCTTCTACGATCACAACCGCCAGCGTCGCAACAACCTATCCGCTGATACACACCTTCAACGACAGCGAACCGGCAGAGTACGATGGGCTGGGGATGGATGTCGCCATCGACGGCAACCACGTGCTGGTCAGTTTCCCGGGCGATGATACGTTTGGCTCTTGCGTGGGTCGTGTGCATTTGTACAACGCCGTGAGCGGGCAATTAATCAGAACCTTTGATGACCCCACGCCATCCCACGGCGATAACTTCGGCATGTCCGTCAGCCTGGATGGGGATCGTGTTCTGATCGGCGCTTTCGGCGATGAGTCCCATGGCAGCTCGCACGGCCAGGCACACCTGTTCGACATCGGAGGCAACCTGATCCACACCCTGGATGATCCGACGCCGTCGCCTTATCAGGATTGGTTTGGATTCGCCAGCGCGATCGACGGCGACTATATCGTGATCGGCGCGCCTTCCGATGACACCGCAGGCAGCGGATTCGGGCAGGCACACATCTTCAGTGCGATTGACGGCAGCTTGCTACACACCATCGAAGTGCCGACCTCCCCATATACCAGGCATTTTGGCTGGTCGGTTGATATCCAGGGCGACCACATCCTCGTCGGCGCCCCGGGCTCGGGCGGCACGGGTTATGCGTATCTGTACAATACCGACGGCGAACTGCTGCATACTTTCAAAGACCCCAATCGCGTGTACATCCCCGGCTATGGTAACGATGAATTCGGATGCTCCGTTTCGATCGACGGCAATCATGTCCTGATCGGCGCGCAACGGGACAGCTCGCTTGGCAGAGAAGTCGGACAGGCTTACTTGTTCGATCTTGATGGCACGTTCATCCGCACTTTCGATGATCCCAACCCGTCGACTGATGAAGAATACGGTGATTTTTTCGGGACCTCGGTCGATGTAGAAGGAAACTACATCCTGATCGGTGCGGTGCGCGATGACACCATGGGTGACAATATCGGGCAGGCGTATCTATTCGATGTGGATGGTGATCTGTTATACACATTCAACGACCCGACCCCAACGAGCTGGGGCATGTTCGGCGACGTGCTTGAAATGGATGGCCGCAGGATCCTGATTGGAGCAACGACGGACAGTACATATTTCGAGTATGCAGGCCAGGCCCATTTGTTTGAAGTCATCCCGGAACCGACATCTGTCGTCCTGCTCGGGCTGGGAGGCCTGCGCCTCTTCGGTCGCCGCCGGGGAAGAAGCATCAGCGAATAGGTTCCTGGAACCTTTTTCGCGTGGCGTGCATATCGTGCACCATGCAGGATGCATGATTGATATACTTGTTTGCATTCAATTGACTATGTCATTGTTCTTGACAATCTTGAGCTGGATTCATTTTGATACATACCTTGCACTAATCAATCGAGTTTTTTATGCATAAAATAAAAAGATTCAATAAGTTTGTGCTTGCGTATCTTGCGGGTGTCATATCTGTGTTCGCATATGGATTCTATCTCAGGGCGAATTCTCACGAGACACACAAAAGACATGGATTCCAAACGATCCAGAATCTGGAGTACGATGTAGATGATCCTGACTTCACAGCCGCTCGTATTGAAGTAGAGTTGGATCAAACAGATCACTCACTAAACTCATTTTTGCTTCACGGGATTCCCAATGGGGATGGGATGGTTACGGCGGATATGGATTTTAAAGATGAGAACTGGGGTAGTGTGTTCACATACTTTGTTCAACAAGATCAGGATGGAATTGCAACATTGAATATTTGGCAAGACTATGATATCGACGGCCAGATAGACATGCACATCAGAAGAGTAAACGATAAGCAAATACGTGAGGTTAATATTGATGGTAAATGGGTGCCTGGCTCATTGAATCCCAAAGAGCGCGAGTTTACATCAACTGACGGCACAAAATACCGTTTTAAAGATGGAGATGGTTGGGTCCAATGACTCCGCGCTCGGCGCGGGTCTCCCGATCCCGCCGCATCACTCAACCGGGGCTCCTAAAAGGGAGCTCGTAAAAGGGGATAAGTACGAACGCCGCGAACTTAAGCTGTAAGTTACTTCTGTAGCGCGCGTTAGGATGCGCTGGCGCGATAAAGAACCTCCTGCGATGATGGTGGTGTTCTAACAACAACATCACAGGAGGTCACGGATGACCAGTATCGCATGGGCCGTCACGCGTTTCAAGGATAATCCTTTAGAACATCTGGATCACCGGCTGGTGCTCGAAGCCTGCGCGGCGGCGGGGCACGTCTGGCGTCGGCGTCTGCTGGACCCGATCGTCACAGTTCGTCTGATGTTGCTGCAGGTGTTGTTCGCCAACGTGTCGTGTCGGCGTCTGTCGCGCATCGCGGGGATGCGATTCAGCGTCAGCGTTTGAAACGGGGTCAGACCCTGTTTTCCGTTCGACACAGGAGTCGTGTCTATTGGTTAGGTCAGTCTTCGTTACGACCCGACTATCTTAGCTAACACATCACAGCAACAATCGATTAATATAGACAACTGGGGGTAAACCAATACTGAACACATCACAAGTCGCTTTGTGTGATAGCTATCATTCAAGCAGAAAACGGCTGCCAATTTGAATTACATCGTAGATGATAAACCGTACGAATATTGTGCTATATTTATCTGATGCAAAAGTCTAATGATACAATAACGCCCCTATGCAAACAGTGTTTTTATGATCTCAAAGGCATAACTTCCTCATGTCCAGAATGTGGAACATCATTCAACATATCCGATCCCACTACTTATACAACCGAAGCCCGATACGTCGCCAAGCGCAGGCAGTTTGGTTGGATATTCATAGCAGCAAGCATAATACTTACGATGATAAGCCACTGTATCCTAGTAGCCTCCGAATTAGTATTGCCATTCAATGTAGCCAATATAATTTTATTAGCGTACATATTAATGTCACTTTTACTGTGGTGTATCGGTGCAATGTACCAAAAACACCACTGGTGGTGGACATTAATAATTATACTTGCTTATTTTCCAGTAACATTCGCCATAATTCTATTTATTGATATTATATTGCCATTAGTTCTAGGCTTACCCACTGATTAAGAATTCGTATGTTAATTGATTGATATCAATATGGTTAGTTGGATCTAATTACCTTTGCGTGTTGCATGCTTGTCCGTTGGCATTGCACCATAACAACACTGCATGCTAAATGATGGAGGTAATAAGCACAAAAATATATGGCCACCTCTAATAATCCCCTCTTCGTCACGCCGTGAGTCTTGCGTGTGCTACGCATAGACTCAAGTGTTATTTTGCATCGGTAACGTCGCGGCCCGCGGCCGCTTCAGGTCTTAGCTGTCCCGGTGGGCACGTGTTTGTCAGCCCGCGACCAGCCTCGCGTAACGGTCCAGGTTGTACACCAGAGCGTTTGAAACGGGGTCAGACCCCGTTTTCGCGTGGACCCCGTTTTCGCGTGCCGTTTTTGTGTGCCCCAGCTATCTCGCAGCAAATACTAGCCGCAAGGCGACGCAATGCGGGCACTGCGTTGCGACGCAACGCAGCTATCAAAGATGCGGGAACCCGTCTTAATCCTCAATAAACATCTCGCAAACGCCACCACTTCCGCGTACGATAAGCAATGTACCACATATGACACGCAACCAAGGGGGCGATGCCATGTTTCGATGGTTGTTCGGCAAGAAAAACAAAGCAACGAATACCAACACGCAAGCCGACATCGACGAGGCGGAATCCGAAGCGTGGTATGAGGCCAAGTCACTGTTCCTCTGCGACCTGCTGGGCGAGGAACACACCCATGTCATGCACGCGATCATCCCCTACGTGGTCGGCGGCGGGCTGGACCTCTACTTCTACCCGAACGGCATCCCCGGCACGGGCATCGCCACCAAGGAGCTGGACGACCCGCACGGCGAGGGTCCGAGCAACCGTCTATACAACAACTACGAACTTGTCATGTTCACCCGCCACGCGGTTGACATGGAAAACGCTAAAGATGATGCCGCGCCCTTCGGCCGAGCCATGTCAAACGCCAACGCGATCCTGAACCTCATCGCACGCTACAGCTCGGATGCGACGCTCAACCCCTTCGAGACGTGTGAGTTCCCCGAAGAAATGGAAGATGTCGGCGGCAAGTGCCTGATTTTCTGTGACTATGAGCCGAAGCAGCCCGCCGTTGCGATCGACCTGGGGCTGATGCTTATCATCGAGATACACCGCAGTGAAATGGAATACGCCCGTGCAAGCGGCGGCCGCGAACTGATCGCCCTGCTCAAAGAGGCCGGCCACTACCCCTACTCCGACCTCGACCGCCCCCCGGTTGTTTGACGATAGCGTAAGTAACACGACTTCCCACACCGGCTAAATGAAATTCGCTTCCGGATACTAACTCATGGACATCGGACCCCATCATGATCCTTCGCCCTACACCGGCCCGAGCCACCAGCCGGAGATTCATCGCCCAAGATACCCGATGGGCCAACCCTGCCCGTGCGGCAGCGGCAAGAAGTACAAGCACTGCTGCTTCCACAAAGAAAAGCCCGGCCGATGGCCTCTGATCATCGGCAGCAGCATGCTCATCCTCGTCGTGATACTGTTAATCTTCGCGATCGTACAGAACTTTGTGTAAAGACGATTACCGTCGAAAGAATGTGTTGCTGATAACAGCCGCATTGCAGCGGTGCCCGTCTTTGACCCGAAGGGCAAAGGCGGTTGATACAGAACCGAACGCCCGGAAAACATCAATCTGAATTCAACCGACGGCTGTCAGGCCATCGGTTGATAAAGTTCATTTGCTTATGCACGACGGCGTGTCGTCATCGCCAGTGCGCCCATCGCGAGCAGGCCGAGGGTGGCCGGTTCGGGGATGACTTTCTCGAAGACGACATCGTCGACATACAGACCCTGCGCGATATCAGGAACCGCGCCGGCGGAAAGCTGGATGCGCAGCAGGTACGAGTCCGCACCATCGGGTGCATCCATATCGCTTAAGCCGAACTGCTGGTAGGTTGTGTTGATGCCAAGGGGGATCAGATGCGTCAGGGATTCGCCCTTGACGCCGCCGCCGTCGCTGCCGTCCTGGTCGAGCCAGAGCACCTGGAAGAAGAGGTCCAGGCCGGTGTAGTCGGTGGTGTCGGTCTTGGCGTAGAACGACAGGTCGTAGTTGTCTGCGTTATCAATCGTATTCGCGCCGAGGTTCTGCTCGATGAAGTAAGCGGAGCCGGCCGGGGGATTGTTGATATGATCGAACGACAGGTACATGTGGTAGTCGCCGCTGTGTGGCGAGACGGTGCTGCGTTCGACGCTGCCGGTGGGGCCGGTCAGTTCCGCCCAGTCGGCCGCATCCACGCCGCTGCCCAATTCAAAACCCGGGTTCAGAACCATATTGCCCGAAGCCGATCCGGCCAACAGCGCAGCGGCGCCGCAGGCAACAAGCGCTTGATGGATTTGTTTCACGTTTAATTCCTCCAGTTAATATAAGAACAAACAAGGAAAGTTATGCCGCGTTCGAGCATCCGGACACAACAAGTGCCGGACGCTAAACAACCATTCAATTAAGAATGAAACGTCAGATTTAAGTGTGGATTCAATCTCCCATCCGGTGTCGGCTGTTGTAAGTACTCGCTCACAGCCATCGGTACAACACGCGGCCGATGCCGATCTGCATCTGCAGATTGACCGCATCACAGTTGCACGATGAACCGAACAACGCCTTGATGCGCTTCGGCTTCAACGTCCAACTTGGCCTATGAAAAAGTTACCGCGAGCGCCAGTTATCGTCAAGGGTAAATGCCTGTGAATAAACATAATACGTCGCGTTTCACGGGTTTGTTTCTTCAGGCCGTGAACGTTGCAATCACTGGATTCATCGAGTCGTGCGGAGGCTTGTTACATGCGATTGCTTGTTTGTCGCAGGATAGTCAGTGTTTTGCATCGGCCCCAGAAACATAAGGCCCGTGTAAATCTTGTTACATGATCCGCACTCCGCTATGAAGTAAGGCCGATACACTCGGCCGACGCAATATTTCGACACGTTGTAAAGTGTGGCGATCAGAAATAGCATCGGCGGCTGAACCGTTAACTTTGTGTCGGCGAAATCTAACCAATCACGCGAAGCAGTTCACACAGGACAACACGATGACCATCATGACCCAGCTTGCTTTGATCTTTTCAATCGTCTTCTGCATCATGAGCCTGGCTAGCGCGGCCGAGCCATCCAATGCGGACGACGCCGGCGAACAACTCGCCAAGGCGGGCAAGGTCGACCTCGGCATCCACGACCCGTCCACCATCATCAAACAAGGTGATCGCTACTGGGTCTTCGGCACGGGGCCCGGCGTGATCGTCGCTTATTCCGATGATCTTATTCATTGGCATCGCGCCGGCTCGATCTTCAAGAAAGGTGAATACCCCAAGTGGATTACCGATGTCGTGCCGAGTCAGAAAGGCTTCTTCTGGGCGCCGGATGTGATCTACCATGATGGCAAGTACATGGTGTACTACTCCGTCTCCGCGATGGGCAAGCGCACCTCCGCCATCGCGCTGGCTACCTCGCCTACGCTCGACACCGAAGCAGATAACTTCGGTTGGACCGATGAAGGCATCGTCATTCAAACCACTGAAGATAACGACTACAACGCGATCGACCCGGCGATCCTCTTCGACCAGGAAGGACGCATGTGGATGGTGTTCGGCTCGTTCTGGTCCGGCATCAAACTCATCGAACTCGATCCGAAAACCGGCAAACGTATCGCGGAAGATTCGCCCATGCACGCACTGGCGTGGTATCAATCCATCGAAGCCGTAGCGATGACTTTCCACAATGGTTACTACTACCTGTTCGTCAACTGGGGCCGATGCTGCAGCGGGATGGAAAGCACGTACAACATCCGCGTCGGCCGCAGCCGCGACATCACCGGGCCTTACATCGACAAGGACGGCAAGAAGCTGATCGACGGCAATGGTTCGCCTTTCCTCGGCACCGAAGAGCCGAACTTCATCGGCCCCGGACACGTCGGTGTACTGAACGACGACGATGGTAACCAGTACGTCAGCGTTCACTTCTATGATGGATCGCAGGACGGCAAAGCCATGCTCGCCATCCGCGAACTTCAATGGGACGCCGACGGTTGGCCGAAGCTGCCCGGCCCGGGCGACGGCGCGGCGTTCGAGGGGTGGCACCGAAAGAAAAAGTGATGCCATAGTCGTGTTGATGCGCACAAGGCTCATCAGGCCTGAGATGACAGCCGGCAAATACCGGGTTCATGCGCACGGGTACATTTCACGACAGGGTTGTGCGCCGATCGAGTGGTGGAAAACCGGCAACGAACTTGTTGTCGATTTGCATCGAAGCGCATATCGGTTTAGGCGGTTTTTGATGTTAATTTTGATAAGATCCAGACAGCCGATGCGTGGTGTTTCAGCCTGGCTATAATGGGCATGGTTGAAAGGATTAACCCATGAGTTCCTGGTCGTGTCCGCATTTTGATGAACAAGCAGAGTACTGCCGTCGGCTCAAGACGGATTGCGTGCCCGGACGCAAGGGCTGCGTGTTGCCTAAGAACCTGCGCTTTGCTGTCCCGCCCGAGCAGCGCGTCGCTGAACTTGAAGCGCGTCGAAGCCGTAAACCTAAACGCGAATCCGAACAATCAAGCGATTGATGTTTTCGGCATTCGTATGTTTGATCGTACACATCACGATATTGGTTAAAGCAGCAGCCAATAATTTCAACCTTGCACTTCCAACTTATGCTTCAGGTTCCTATACTTGTTGTCATGTTTACCATTCATAACGTTCCGGCCCGGGTTAATACGCTTCTGCTTGTGTTACTGTTTCTTTGCCTGTCTTGTACTTCTGTACATGCAGAGGATACTCAGACAGAACCGCCTACGTTCCCGACGGCTGAGCAGTGGGCCGCGAAAGACTATAAGGCGGCAGCTTTATACTTAACGTATCTATCCAAGACTGACCGGAACAATCTCCCAAAGATCGATGACGAAGACGGCCGATTCAAATCTGTCGTCAAGAACCTCAAGCGCATTACAGATAACGCGGACATCACCGATCAGCCGGACTGGCAACAGACTTACATGGAAGATGCAGAGGGACGTGTAGCGTTTAACAACGAAGTCCTTATGCCGATTTTTGGGGCCTATGGTGTCGAGAAAAACCGATACAACCTCATGTACGGGCGTGAAGTATTAACGCTCTTACCCCTGGTTATTAACAACCAGGGGATGCATATCAAAGCGGTTCGTTTATTACTGGATGACATCATCAAGAAAGATCCAAGCACGTGGACGGACGAGCAATTAACTAATTACGTCAAGTTATTGACTGTATCAGGCCCCACTTCCAACGCGATGATCTATGTAACAATCAACCCGGGTTGGAGCCACCCGGACTTGCGTTCAAATATCTTAAACGATTGCCAGGAAGCACTCACACATCTGCTGTGGGCGATGAAAGAAGACGACCGCGAGACGGCTAACAATGCGCTTGATATGCTAAAGAGCATTCTATTAGACACGGACGAACAAGCGATTGTTGATAAGCTGATCGAATCACCGCGGCAGCCATTTTCCGATTCGCAGTTGAAAGTTCACAGCAAGGCGGAATCTGAGAATTGATACACAATACACCCGACCAGGATGGTCGGGCTATATGGTTTGTGTTGTTCACGTAATCAATCCGGCCCTCACCCCGGCCCTCTCCCAAGGGGAGAGGGAGTAGGATTGTATGTTGAACCGATGCTTTATCATTCGGCGGCTGCGATCGTTTTCAGGTTTTTCAGCACGCTGTTGCAGGCATCGACTATCTGGTCGCCGCCCATTTCGCTTAGTACTTCGTTGTTTTGCCACAGGTCTCTGCAAGTGACCACGACTTCGCGTGCTGGTTCATAGCGTAGTGGCCTCAGGGCGCGCAGCGCTTCAGGTTGAATCCCTTGCTGGTACTTGTACCACTGAATCTGCTGTTCCTGTTTCTCCGCGGTGCTGTTCCACCAGCCAACTTCCTTATCCGGAGGATGCGCTTTCCAGAATGATACTTCTTCATTAATAAGCGATGTCACGTCCGGCGCAGCATCAATCCCCCCCGCTTCTGCAAGCGCATGGATGATCTTAGGATGCGATGGACTGTACGTGTGGTCCATTAATAACTTTCGAAGGGAGGGTAAAGCAACTTCACCCATCTGCCCGAGCGATTCGATGCATGCAAACATGCCTTCATGGTCCCGGGAGTGTTTATCGCGGTCATTGCCTGGACGAGGCGGATAGGATCGCTTTGCTCAACAGCTTTGACATACTCATCCTTGATGACATTACTTCCGAAGATGCGGGCTTTGACTTCAACTTCGGTATATGTGTGGCGTAGCTCGCTGGGGCCCGGATTGAATACCTGCAAGAAGCCATAAGCTTCGCCGTTTTCCAGCCAGAGGGCGGACGTCTTGAAACCATCGTAGCCGTGATAACTGGCGGGCAGCCAATCGCCGGCCGGCTTTACCGAATCAGGCACGTTCTGCGCTTTATCCTTGTCTATCAGAAAAGCACGATCCTTTGCCCCGGGACCTTGCGGACATAAGGCGCATGAACCAGGTCTTCTCTAAACCATTGGACTTCGTTCAGTTTCTCATCAGCCATTTGCGCCAGATCAGGAATGTTGATCATCGCATTCGGCTTGAGGTCACCACGCCAAGACTCGATAACTTCCAGGTTCCCATCCACCACATCGCCTTCGGTCACGAGCACGATGTGTGTGGCGTGTTGAAGTGAGTAGCCTAAACTGAAAGCTGGTTTGAATCCTGCGAGGACCGGCGCCGCAGCGGCAAGCAGGATAAACGCGGCACAGACTCGCAAGGCGAACTTTGCCAATACGCCACGTCTATTTTTGTTGTATCGCATCTTCAGTATTCCGCGAGTTTCCGGGGGAATCCGGGGATATTCCGGGGGAATCCGGTCGGTTAGTTTGTATCAACATACGTCAACACATCACTGCCGTTCAGGTCAAACTTTCGTGCTTCAGACGCGGGGACGACCGCTTTGATCAGGCCGTTCGATGGATTGTAGATCCAACCGCTTTCCGGCCCGGCATCTTTCACCGTGTTGATGATGTTGCTGTTATTCGTGAAAGGATTGACCGGAGGGAGCTGCAGGTATGGTCCAAACCCACGCATGCCCAGCGGGACGGTTCGGCCGTGCTCATCGGTTTTACTGATAAGTTGAATCCAGCCGTAGGTCAGGTCCGGGTAGTTGCCGTTGTGTTGGACCTGATAGAGTTCAAGTTGCGAGCGGATGGTTTGAAGCATCGCGATTAACGAACTCGCTTGCACGGTGGCCATGGCCTCTTCTCGCTCCTGAACGATCTTGGCGATGGCTCTCTCATCATCGAGCGGGACGCCGACAAGTTTTTCAAGATTGGCCATCTTGCGTTCAAGCGAGATCAGCCTCTGGCTGGGCGTTGGCTTGGCCGCCTGATTCGCCTGCACAGCATCAGGCGACGTTGATGCCGAAAGACACAGCACGAGAACCACGGCTCCGATAACCATAATCTGTTTCACGACGGATACCTCCAGAATTAAGTTGACCTGGAGTAAGATCGGTTAATCAACAGCGCGTGTGGAATCAGGATTGGTGTTATTGGCAATTATCCGCTGGAAAAGTGGGCTAATTAGCCGGCAAAGCCTTTATAAACTTGCCGACCATGTTGATCGTGGACTTTTCGTGCCACCAGGCTTCGTCGTCGTGTTGGAGGAAGAAGGCGTCGGTGGTGGTGGCGACGATCATGTTCTTATCGTGCAGGAGGATGACGAGTTGGCCGCCGTGGCCCCAGGCGAAGTCGATGTCGTGGTCGCCGACTTGTGCGGACCACCACTGGTAGCCGTAGCCGAGGTCGCGGAAGTATGGGCCGATGTGGTTGACCTTGTCCTTGGTGATCCACGCGTCGGTGGAATAGTTTTCTAAAGAGGCTTCGACCCAATCGGCGGGGATGATCTGTTTGCCCTTGTATTGGCCGTTGTTGAGATATATCAGGCCGAGTTTGGCGGCGTCGCGTGCGGTGAGGTGGAGGTTGCCGCAGCCGTTGTTGTTGCCGTGGGCGTCGGTGCTCCATTCGCCGCACTCGATGTCGATCTGGTTAAAGAGATTGTCTTGCGCGAAGGTTTTGAGATTAGTGTCGGCGGCGCGGGCGATGATAATCCCTAACCAGTTGGAGGAGAGGTTGCTGTAGTTGAACTGCGAGCCGGGGTCACCGAGCAGCGGCGTCTTTTCAATGAGCGGGACGTAATCGCCGGACAGGATGCCGTCCCAGTATTCTTGCTTCATCTCTTCCCATGGGTAGCCGGCTCGCATCTGTAATAGATGCCTGATCGTGATCTGCTTTTTGTGCGGGTCGGTAATGCTATCCGCGACTTCAGGGAACGAATCGATCATTTTCTGATCGATGTTTTGAAGAATACCCTTTTCAAGCGCGATGGCGGTCAGCGCGGAGGTGAAGCTTTTAGTTACCGAAGCGAGGCGTGTCTTTCGGTCGATCGTTGCGCCGTTGTAGTATTGTTCGGCGACGATTTTGTCGTTCTTGATGATGATGAGGCTGTAGAGCTTGGGCATCGCGGCGGCATCATCGTAAAGCTCTGCAACAAGCTTCGGATCGAGCCCTTGCTCTTCAGGCGTAGAGATGTCCCAACCGTCTGCGGTTTGTGGCGCGTAATCGATCTTTGCCAGTTCGTCCGCGCTTGGCCGGAGCATCTGGATAATCTTCGGTCGGGTCTGCTGGATGTATTCGTAATCGAGTTGCAGTCCAAGCGGCGCAAGCGACCGGGCCATGCTGTCGTAGACGGGTTTGACTTCTTCAAAAGGCGCAGCGACGGAATCGGCGGGCGTGTTCGCGAAGTTATCACGCAGGTGTCGGTCGGCGCCGTGATCGAGCAAGGCCTGGACGATATCGGTTCTGCATAGAAACGCTGCGACGTGCAGGGGCGTGCCGCCGTTGCTGTTACGGATGCTAAGATCAGCGCCTGCATCGATAAGCGCTTTAGCGATATCGGTCTTATCGAAGACGGCCGCGAGGACGAGCGGGCATGAGCCGAACGCATCTTTCTGGTTCAGGTCGGTGCCTGCTTCGATGTGTTGCTTAACCGCATCAAGGTTGCCTTGCAGAACAGACACATGGATACTGACCGAAGGTGATTGTTCGGTTTGTGCTTGTGTTGAAAGCGAGCAGAAACAGAACACGACGAAGAGAACAGCGGAAAGGAAACGCATAGCAACCTCCCTGACATGAGATTCAAGAACGTGCTGCCTGTTATCTCGGATGCGACGCGCTAACGCAAGTCTGCTTACGCATTTTCATGAAAAGTAACTTGTTTCACAGTGTCATATGCAGATTCGCACGCATCAGGGCGAATAGTAGTTGTGACATTGCTTGAGTCTTCGATAGTTTCGATCCTGCCAGAGTGAAGGGCGATCCGGTTGCGGATTCTCGGCGGGATTGGTGTAGATGTGCAGTTCGCTTCCGGTCGACTTATGCGACAATACGATGATCTCCTCGCGCCAGTCGCCACTTACATCCGCGACGTACAGACGGTCTGCCTGTTCGGGGATGTGCAACACGAAGCGGCCTGTTAATGGCTGGAACAGAGCGACGTCGCCGGCCTCGTGTCGCTCCTTGGCACAGGCGAGTTGTGTGGACTGCCCCGTCCAATCGATTGTATGGATGACCTCGACTCCGCTGTCGGTCCAGCCGCGAGGTTTGACATCATCCATCTCGTACTCGTTAACCAGTGCGCCGTAGGCATCGAAGACGAAAGGTTTTTGATGTGTCTTGAAGCGTGATCGGCACCAGATGTAGAGCGCATCGGATTCGGGATTGAATCGGCCGACCGCGATGTTTTGCGGCTCCTCGTGCTTGTAGTGCACACGCCAGACAGGGCCGGCGACGCTGATGAGTTGGATGTGGTTGACGCCTTCCTCGGGCATGACGACTTCGAGCCCGGGCAGATCAGGGCGAACATCCGCGATGGCGATGGCGTCGCCGTGGCTCCTTGAATGTAATGCATGCGTCAGGACGCTGCCGTCTTCATTGAGGATGACGCGGCCGATCACTTCATCCCGGCCGTCGCCGTCGATGTCGGCGGGACGAGCGCCGTTGTGATAACAGGGATCGAAGGTATCGGTTTGCCAGAGCGGTTGTTTGCCGGCGATCAGGTCTTCGTATGCGTACGCGGCCATGAACTTGCCGATGCGGTAGTCGCCGGTGTTGGTAGCCTGGAGGATGATGTCGCGGTCGTCGCCTTTGCCGCGCAGGTCGGCGATCATCGCCAGTTCCCAGCGTTCGGCGCCTTCGGGGACGGGCGGTTTGGCTGTGGCTTCGGTTTTACCCGTTGCGCCGTTACAGATAAGGAGCAAACCGTCGCGCGAAAGGAAGATGACTTCGCATGCCCCGTCGCCATCGACATCGCCCGCGGCGACGCCGGGCCCGTGATGCCCGGGCAGGCCGTAGGTTTCGCTCTGCCCGCTGACGACGATGTCGGCATCGATCGCCCAGAGCTTGCTGCCGTTGTTATCGTGCACGACAAGTCGGCCGGGCATGGTGACAAGGTAGTCCATCAATCCATCATCATTGACATCAGCGACGATCAGACCGCCCGCGGAATCTTCGGCATCTGCGGGGCGTGTCATGTCGAGTTTGATAACGGTTGGTTTGGGTACGGGGAGATTGGTAGGTTTGCTGTCGGTGTCCGTACAACCGGGGAGTGACAAGCCGGCAAGCAACACCAAGACAAGCTTGCAGGCAAGAAACCGACTTGTAAGTTCCCGCTTATCCATTGCAGCAGTATAGGCCCAAATATGACGGGGCCAAAGAACTCGCTACGATAGTTGCCTATGGCAAAATCAAACAAGATCAGGCTGGGCGTCCTCGGGACCGGGGGCATGGCGAACCTGCACGCGATGGAATTCAAGAAGATCCGGGGCGTCGAGTTCGTCGGCTGCATGGATGTGAACCACGAGCGAGCGAAGACCTATGCGCAGACGCACGGATTCAAGCACGTGTTCAGCGATCCGGACGATCTGCTGGATGCGGTGGATGCGCTGTCGATCGTGACGCCGGATAAGTTCCATGTGGAGCAGGCGACCCGTGCGATGAAGGCGGGCAAGCACATCCTGTGCGAGAAGCCTTTGGCGCTGACGCTGGCGGATGCGAAGAAGGCGGCGAAGGCTGCTGCCAAAGCAAGCGATCAAGGCATCATCCACATGATCAACTTCAGCTACCGCAATTCGGCGGCGTTCCATGCGGCGGCGAAGCTGGTGGCGAGCGGGAAGCTGGGCGAAATCAGGCACGTGCGCGGGCGATACCTTCAGTCGTGGCTTTCATCGGGTAATTGGGGGCACTGGACGGGCGAGGCGTGGCTGTGGCGGTTGCAGACCGCGGCGGGATCGGGCGGCGTGCTCGGTGATATCGGCTGCCACCTGCTGGACTTTATCACGGGCGTGGCGGGCGATGTCGATAAACTCGGTTGCCGGTTGCACACGTTCCTGAAGTTTGACCCGAATGAAAAAGCATACATCGCGAAGTACCGGGGCAAAAAGCTCGACGCCAACGATACAGCGATGATCGAGATGTCTTTCGTCAATGGCGCGGTCGGCCAGGCGAACACGACACGCTGGGCGACGGGGTATGCCAACAGCGTGGCGCTTGAGGTGCACGGTACGGACGGCGCGCTGGCGATCGATCTGGATACGGACTACAACCACCTGCGCGTGTGTCTTGGGCGCGATGTGAAGAAGGTGCAGTGGAAGACGCGTGCGATCAAGGCAACGCCGACGATTTATCAGCGGTTTATCAGATCGATCCGCACGGGCAAGAACGATCAGCCGGACCTTGTCCGCGGCGCACAGATCCAGGCATATCTCGATGCGTGCGAGCGCTCGGCGAAGGAAGACGGGAAGATGATGCGCATCAAAGCGTGGCGGTAATCCCGTGCATCAAGCAATAACTCGACCAGGATGGTCGAGCTATATGGTGTCTGTCAATCACGTAATGAATCCGGCCCTCACCCCGGCCCTCACCCGGGGGGAGAGGGAGTAAAACTATTCGCTATCGATCTTCGCGGGTTTGCGGAGTTCGGCGTGGGCTTTGTGGCCGGACTCATCGTAGATGTAGCCGTGCTGGTCGGCGTCCATGTGCAGCAGCAGGACGGTGTGGTCGTCGGTCTGGGGTCGGCGGATGGGTTTGAAGCTTTCGCCTTGGTAACGGGCGAAGTTGGAGAGACGTACATCGTCGATCCAGCCGTTGAGGGTGTAGGTTTCGCCGCCGGGCGTGGTTTCGGCGCCGAAGGTTAGCGGATCGCCGGCGAGTTTGATCTTGCCATCGACGTTCTTCTGGCCGATAAGCATGCCGTCGATGTAGAAGCGTAGTTGCTGGCCGTTGTAGACGCCTGCAAGGTGGTAGACTTTACCGGGTTCGAGTTTTTTGCCGTCGTCGGTGGAGACGTTGAACCACTCTTTGCCGTTGTAGACGAAACAGACGGGCCGGCCGTTGTCGAACCAGATGCCGAAGCCGGGTGCGCCCATGACGCCGGAGCGTTCGGCGAAGGATTCTGGTTTCACCCAGCACTCGAAGGTGAACGGGCCGCCGCCGAGTTTGACCAGTCGTGGATTGACGACGGCTGCGCCGCGGTTGCCGTCAAGATACAGAACCGCTTCACCTTTCATTTGTGGTGGGTAAGGCAGCGCAACCGAACCGGGCAGCACATCCGTTTTGTCGGGGATGGCGTAACGAGCTGTGTCTGTCAGCAAGTCCATCGATAAGGTGACATCCAACGGACGTGTGTATTCATCGAGCGAATCATCCGGGCGGAAGGCCTGGAAGCGCAGCTTCATTTGACCGTTGCCGGGCACCTGTGCGTGGGCGTGGTCCGGTGTAACGACCCAACGACTGTCGGCACTGAAAGGCATCACTTCGATCTGTATGTCGGACTGCACGGGATTGTCGACCGTGACGGTGAACTGCGTCATAGCCGATCCGTCGTCGCCGACCTCAATCACATTATCGAAGCTGGGATGGACGGCTGCGAGGTCTCTGGCCATTTTGACAACATCTGTCGTGATCAATCGCACATCCATCGCCTCCCCCACCGGTATCGACGCCAGCGCGATCTGGTTCTTTCGTACGGTGACGTGGTGGAATTGATGCAGTGCGCCAGCTTCGGGGGCGAAGCCTGATTGACTGCCCCCCACCGTCGCCAGCGCGACATACTCGATGCCGTCGCGTTGATCGTAAGTCATGAAGTGGATGTGCCCGGCGAAGACGGCGCTGACGTTGCCGGCCTTGACGAGTTCTTTGTGGACCTTTTCCCAGTCGTCGCCGTATTGCCTGCCATGCCAGCGCGGGTGGTGCATGAACAGGAAGACGTGGTCGGCGTCCTTGGCTTTCTCGAGCATACTCTTGAGCCATTCGAACTGCTCGGGGCTCATCTTTTGTGCTTCGGGCTTCGTGAAGGTTTTTCTGCCGGTCTTGGGATTGCCTTCGTCGGAGTAGAGGACGATGAAGAAACAGTTCTTGTGTTCGAAGGCGTACCAGAGCGGGCCGAAGTGTGCTTCGTAATCGGCTTCATGCTCGCCCTCCGGCTTCTTTCCTTCGCCGCGCCAGTAGATGTCGTGGTTGCCGGCCACGGGCATCCATGGGCAGCGCAGCTCGTTCATGACCTGCTTGTACTGAGTCATCTGTTCCAACCAGTCGGGCGTGGTGTTGTAGCCATTGACCATGTCGCCGACGGTCATGACAAGGTCCGGCTCGAGCAGGTTGGCGTCCGCTACCGCATCGGCGAGGACATCTATCCCTTCCTTGGGCCCACCGGTGCGGTCGCCGAAGACGACGAACGTGAACATCGGCTCATCTGTCGGCAGGTCGAGTTCGGCGCCTTCACGATTGGTATAGATCAGCTTCTGGTCGGTGACGACCGGATGCTTGTCATTGTGATGATGTTCGTGTCGGTGGTTGGTCAGGGGCGCGGTGGCCTGTGCGAATGTTTTAGCCGGGATCAGTGCGACAAAAAGGAGCAGGACATAAAGGCTGCGACGGATCGATGCATGCATATTGGATTTCCTGTACGTAGTTCACCCCTGGTTAACCATGCCAAGAGTGTACCAACAGCCAGCGCGGCCATCATCTACGCGGACGGTGGATTGACAGCAAACTTACGTAGTGCCCCGGTGGTTTGATCTGCTTGAGTATTGGATGTTCTGTTCAGGACCGGCGAAGCAGCAGCGTCGAGCCGAGGCCCAGCAGCAGGATACCGGCCGGTTCGGGTAGTGGGGTCGACGGCGTCTGGTTCAACGCCAACCGCTCGGAATCGGTGGCGAAGCTCATCGGGACGATCATCGGCTGATAGGTAAAGGAGAAGGTCGTCGCAATGGGCACGATGACGGCCGTGAGATCAATATCAGTTAAGTCCTCTGAATCTACCCATTCATCCGACACATCACCTGTCGATACATCCGGCACGTTGTCGTGTTCGGTAGCGTTGATGATGGCAACGACATGGGGGACAGGTATGATCGGCACCCACACTTCACCGATTACGGCATCGGGCTTAGCAGGCTTATCACCGCTGGGGAGGATGGCCGCAAAGGTGGTGGATTGCTCGAACGGATGATACTCGCCATCAAATTGTGTCAACGGCTCGAAGTCCGGCGGCGTCATTGCGTGTTGCGGATCAAAATCATCAAACGGCCTGGGCTCATGGGAGCCATTCGCGAAGATCGGCCGGTCTTCATCAAAACGCATGTCGCGGGGCGGTCGCTTGAAGGGTTTGAAGTCAAACGGCGCATCGGCGTCGGCGTCGGTGTATTCGGCATCGTCTGACGGTTCGGCGTGTTCTGCCGGCTCGTTCGGTTCGTTGAAGTCGACGGTTCCCGCAAGCGCCGATACATCATCGACGTGTTCAGTTGGGATCGTCGGCTGCCACTGCTGGGTCGCCTGAGTTCGGTCCCATCGCGCATCAGCCCATTGCTGTATCTTGTCGATCACAAACGCGTGGTCGGGATTCATCCGCCAGAACATGGCATGACCGCTGCCAATATGTGGGTTGACCTTTGCAACAACAACCACTTTATGAGTGCCGCCGGCAGCGGGGATGTCTTCTTCAACATCTGCTACCTCGACGGGCATATCGGCTTCCGGCTGCTGGGTCGTTGGCGGCGTTGTTGGTGCGATCGCGACGCTCGAGAGTTCACGCGTCTCGGTCGTATCGGCTGATAGATCCGAATCCCGCGCGACCCGGTTTGGTGTTGCGATCGCAAGTGACGTGCTGTTATTCGAAGTAAAGGGTTGAGCGGCAGGCACCATCATTACGGGCGTTGCTGCTGCTACCGGCGAGGTCGAAGCGGCGTTTACCAGTGGCTCGCTGACTTGCGTGTTGTTGTACTGGAGCGGGTCTGTCACGGTACGTGGATACAACGAGACGTCCGCCGCGTTTGCCATCAAACTGCTGAGTGAACGGCCGGCAGAGCTTGATGTGCTGTCATTGACAAGCAACAAGTTGGGATCGATCGTTGCTGAGCTATTAGCCGCGTTCCGCGTTTGGGAATCTGCCGGGCTGTATGTTGTCGCGCGGGCCTGGGCATTGCGATCGGGCCGGTTGTGCTGTTGAGTAAGGACGTGCGGATCGTCACCGGGTAATAAGCAGATCACACTGACAGCGACTGCGGTCGCGACCGTGCCTTTACCTGCTGAAGCGCCGACGACGCCGACCCCCCCGCCGGTCGTGGGCAGGCCCAGTGATGTCGCGGTGCGGATAAGAGCGGCTTTGGCGGCAGACCACCAACCCGTAACCAGGAAGCCCAGGCCGAGTGTGATCTGGCGCAGGTCAAGCCAGCCCCGCAGCCGGTTGCGGATGGTCGTGATACGTGAAGCCACCGCCTGCTGGGTGACGCCCAGTTCCTGAGCCAATGCGGATTGGGATACCCCGCCGACCACGTGCCGTATCAACAACTCGCGTTGCTGATCATCGAGTTCGCTGAGCATGCGGTTTACCAACTCAACCCGGTCGATATGTTCGGTAGGTTCCGGACAGCACTCGTTATTGTCACAAGCATTCTCACGACGCCGGCGGGCCGAGGACGAGCGGATTATACTGATGCTGGTATTGACGGCACAGCTCCGCAGCCAGCCGCCCAGGTCGCGTTCGATTTCGTCGGAGGATTCGATCAGCTTGCGGAAGACGTCCTGCGTGGCGTCCTCGGCGTCCGCACGGTTATTCAGCCGCCGATAGCAGATCGAGAAGACCTGGCGATAGTACCTGTCTACAAGCGCAGCAAAGGCCTTGCAGCAGTTCTCTTCCACCAAAGCTCGTAGGGCTTGTTCGTCAGTCATTGGGCCCCGTGTGATTCCACTCCCAATTGTGTGCCAATATAACGAACCGATCAAGGTGTTTATTTCTTTTTTCACAACCCGCCTTGTTGTCCCCCCCTCCAGAACGACTAACAGGTAACCGGACAAGCCCTTTACCCCCACTGGGGCGACCCCGGAACGGGCCCTTGCGTGGCCGTGTCGTTGCGAGCCACGCAAGCCCACTTTAAATAACCCACGATGCCGTGGGAGATGTGAAGATGAGAAAGCTGTATCAATCAGTTGGCGCGATCGGTCTGGCGGGACTGCTTAGTATGGTTAATACAGCAACGGCTCAAGCGGAAGCGACCGCAACCGAGCCCGGCATCGATGACGGCACCGTCCTGAATAGTGAAGAAAATGGCGAGGATAACGTGATGCAATCCATCCCCGAACCCACGGCGTTACTACTGGGGGCGCCGCAAGGCCTCGCACTACTGATCATGCGTAAACGTCGGACATAAACCGTATTCGAAAGAAACTTGCACATTTTAAACAACACGGCCAACGCCGGACCCGCACCGCAGTCAGGGTTCGGCGTTGTTTTTTGTGTGAATATGTATGCGCAAGTAACTGGATCGGTCCCTTCTCCCCTCGGGAGAAGGCTAGGATGAGGGCCAGGTTGATTGTGCAATCAATTGCAAACATAACGCATAATCAATCCGGCCATCACCCCGGCCCTCTCCCGGGGGGAGAGGGAGTAAAGATTAGCGACTCAGTCATTGCTGATACTGAAGCGCTGGTTGAGCATCCTCGGGCCGTCGACTTCGCGGACGCCTAAGCGCATGGCGTTATCGCGCAGGGCCTGGCCTGCGCCGGGGAATCGGAAGTGGCGCACGGCGGATTCGCCCGGATCGAGTTCGGCGACGATGCGTTCCTGGATCGGGTGGCCGGGCAGGTTGGCGAAGACATAGAGCGACAGCTTCTGGCTTCCGGTGTTGGTCACGACAGCCGAGGCGGTCGCGTCTTCGGTGCCCGGGTCCTCGCCGGGGTTGAGCGCAACCGTGCCGTTGAAGCGCACATCCTTCAGGCCGACCTCGACCGGCAAAGACATGTCGATCACCATCGGTTCGTCGGCGTTGAATTCGAAACGCGCGGTGATCGTATGATGCCCGGCAACTTCGGATACTGGGAACGTCAAAGCGGCGGGCAGGGTCATGCTCCGCCCGGCGGGGATCGAGAAGTAATGACGGGTCGGCCGCGACTCCCAGCCTTGCGGGCCGGTGATGCGCATGTATCCGCTGATCGTTTTCGACCAGGGGTTGGTGAGTGTGAATACACGATCGTGCAGGCTTCGGGTTGAATCGATGAACGGCTCGTCGATCGTGAAGCCGGCGCGGAACATGGCAAGATCGGCATCGATGCCGGTGATGAAGACCGGCGTTTGCGTGACCTGATACTGGTGCTTGCCATTGATCAAAGGGATCGGCGTCTGGTTGCCCCAGACATCCTTGGCGACCGGATTTTGCCCCATGTAAAGATTCAACATGCTTTCGAGCGAACCGGGCTGCTGCGCCCAGGTGACGAGCGCGGGGCCTGCCGGGCCGTCGAGGATCCGCACTTCCACGCCGCCGCCCAGTTCGAGCTTGCCGATGACGCGTCGGCCGGATAGTTCGTGGGCCATATTCGCAAAGACACCCAGCAGCGGGTCCGGCACAATGGCGGTTTCGCGTTGGGCGGCTTGCGTCCAGAGTCTGGATACCGCGAGGGTTTCGGGTTGATATTCCCAGGCCATCATCATCCGGATGGCAAGGTCGGTGACGCGGCGAGCGTGGGAGACCTGATTGGCCGGTGGCTCACGCAGGTGCAGCGTCAAGCGTTCCTTGATGTCGCTCCACTGCTCTAAGTGGGCGGGCAGTTCTTCGGCGACGATGCTCGGGGGGACGTCCATCAGGTAGTACGTCGATTCGGGCATGTCACTTCGTCGGGCCTGGTCCGCACGCCAGGGGATGACCAGTTCCGGCGAGGGCGCGAGCGTCGAGAACTGAACGTAAACTTCATCGAGCATCTCAGGCAGGTCCTGATCGTAAAAGGCATAGGCCTGATCGGGCGAACCGAGACACCAGCGATGGATGCGCTGCCCATGGCTGAGCAAGGTGGGTGTGAGGTAAGCAAGCCACTGCGACCGGTCTGTGCCAAGCAGGGTAAGCGGATCGACCGACGGCATGTTGACCGCATCGGCAAGCGACCTTGGAACGGGATCAAGCGATAGCGAGGCGCTGCGCCCGCTCAGATACAGCCACTGCATCATCTCATCGAGGCGGTCTTTTCGCTTTTCCACGCCGGATAATGTTGTGGATCGTTCCCAGACACTTAGTACTGTCGAGCGTATGCCGGAGCCTTCCAGCAATTGCGGGAGGAAGTTCATCTGCTCGTCAGATAGGTCCGAAGCGATCAGCTTGAATCGCTGGGCGTCCACCGGGTTCAGCGCATCGTTGGGTGGCAGCCAGACAAAAGCGCCGAACGTGCGGGCGATCGGCGTTTGCATGGCAGATGCCGCGGCGTTCTCATCGCGCACCTGCATATCCACGAGGTACCAGCCGTAGCCGGGCAGGTCCGGCTGCCAGGTCCAGAACCGCGGCGCACCGACACCGAGTTTGCGGCGATCGACCGCGGCGGGTTTGAGTTCGTAGTCGTATGCCACGACCTGAACGTAGAGGTTCTGCCCGGTCAGGTCACGGACGCTGATGGCAAGTTCGGGTTTTTGCGGATCGCGGATCAGGTTGACCTTGCTCTGCGTAGCAACTTCGATGCGGGGAAGCTGCCAGATAGAGATGTCGTCGAACCAGGCTTTGCCTTCGATATCCTTGAGCACGATGCGCTGATCGCCCAGCGGATCATCCGGATCTCGCTTGGGTTGGCGCAGTTCGGCTTCCATGCCGATCCAGACAGCCCCTTCGATATCGCCGCGCAGCTTCAGGGCGACCTGTGTCCATTGTCCCCACGTGCGGATCGGCTGGCTCCGGGTGACGCTGGCTTCGACGCGCTGGCCCTGTCGGTCGACGAAGTACACCGTGAGGTAGGCCGAGGCATGCTTCAAATCTTCGGTGCGCACCGCGGCGGTGACCAAGTAATCGCTCTGCGGGACGGAGGGGATGGTGCCTACTTCCAGGAACGCCCCGGCGCTGCCGCCGTTGAGCCCGAGGTAGAGACAGCGCTGGCCCGAGGTGGCGTGGGTCTGGTCAAAACGCACCTCGGTGAATGACGGGTAGCCGGGCCGCTCCATCAGTTCATGGTGCAGCGGCTCACGGAAGAAGGTGTTGTCGGTCGTCTCGGCGGGCCTGCCGATGATGAACCAGTTCTTGGGCAGGGATTCGTAGTTGTCCGGCTCCTCGAAGTCGAAGAGCTTGACCAGCCGGCGCGGGCGGATGATGGAGGACTGGGCCCAGACGGTTTCGGTGGCGCATAGCAATACCAGGGCCAGGATCAGCCCGAAACGCGCGTGGAGATACAACCGGTGACTACTCACATTGTGAGTTATCGGCTGTTGGGGGTAGATCAGGTGAGCATTGGGGGGGCTGTTTAGAGACCAGGAAACGAGATTCAGAGCGCCGCCAGCCGCTGTGCGCGGTCTTCGGCGATCAGGGCGTCGATGAGTTCGGACATTTCGCCGGCCAGGACCGTCTGGAGGTTGAAGGATCGGCCCAGGCGGTGATCGACCACGATGTTGTCTTTCCAGCGGTAGGTACGGACGCGCTCGCTACGCCCGCCGGTGCCGATCATCTTGCTGCGTGTCTCGGCATACTCGGCATCTTTCTCAGCCTGCATGCGTTCATACACGCGGGCACGCAGCAATTGCATCGCCTTCTCGCGGTTCTGGTGCTGGCTCTTGGATTCCTGCATCCGCACCTCGATGCCGGTGGGCTTGTGAACCATATGAACCGCGGTGGCGACCTTGTTCACGTTCTGGCCGCCGGGACCCTGCGCGGTGGTGACGTGGATGTCGATATCGCTGTCGGGGATGTTGACCTCGACCTCTTCGGGCTCAGGCAGGACCGCTACCGTAGCGGTGCTGGTGTGCACACGCCCTTGCGTTTCGGTGGCGGGCACGCGCTTCACGCAGTGGACGCCGCCCTCGTAACCCAAGCCCTGCCAGACCGCATCGCCCTTTAATGCAATGACCGCGCTACGCACGCCGCCCTGATCGCCCGGCGTGATTTCCAAGGGCTCGAACTTCCAGCGTCGCTGGCGGGCAAACGCCTGGTACATCTCGATCAGATCGCCCGCCCAGAGCGCCGCTTCATCGCCGCCGGTCCCGGCACGCACTTCCATGATGACCGAACCCACCGCCTGATCGTCCGCGGTGACCAGTTCGTTGGAGACCTCTTCCAATAGCTTTTCAGCTTGAGATTGCAGCTCGGGCAGTTCCGCCTTGGCGAGTTCGACCAGTTCGGCATCTTCGTTTTCAGAAATGATCTGCTGATGCTCGACCGCCTGCTGCGTAAGCGACTGCCACTGCCGATAGCGTTCGACGATGCCGGCAATTGCAGAGCGTTTGACGCTGAGCGTGCGCACTTTCTCGTGGTTCGAGATGACCGCCGGGTCCTGCAATTGAGCTTCCAGCTCATCGAACTGGGTGGCAAGCTCATCGAGTTTCACGGTCAGGTTGGACATGGGAGTTGGGGTGTGGGGTGTGGGGTGTGGGGTGTGGGGTGTGGGAATTTTATTGCTAATGGCTAAAGGCTGATGGCTAACGGCTTTCGCTTCCCCCAACGCCGGTCCTGAGCGAAGCGAAGGTCCGGGCCGGTTTGAGCAGGAGAATGTAGAACAGTAGAACAGGAGACGGGACCAAGGATCAGCATGATCGAATTTCCTGCTTTTCTGCGTTTTCTGCTTTTCTCCCCTCTTTCCGCGCACGAAAAACCGCAGTGCGGAAAAACACTGCGGTTTTCGTTTGTACGGTATCTAGCTCTTCTTCTTGCCGAAGTACGAGCCGGCGAACTTCTTCTGGAACTTCTCGACGCGGCCGGCGGTATCGACGAACTTCTGCTTGCCGGTGAAGAACGGGTGGCTGTGGCTGGAGATATCGACCTTGATTAAGGGATACTCTTTGCCGTCTTCCCACTTGATCGTGCCGTGGCCCTTGGCCGTGGAACGGGTCAGGAAAGCGAAGTCAGCCGAGACGTCCTGAAAGACAACCGGTCGGTATTCGGGGTGGATATCTTTTTTCATGGCTGGGGTCTAGGGTCTGGGGTCCTGGGTCTGGCCGAACATCCTGTAGTCGGCCACTAATCGAGCCAAGTAGTATACGATTCGCCCCCCTATCGGGCAAGGTGGCCAAGGATGACTATAGTAACCTCCTTGACGACAAATTTTGACTAGACCCCAGACCCTAGACCCCATACCCCATGGATATCTTCCTCAACGGCCAATTCCTCCCCCCAGAGCAAGCCCGGATCGCGGCTGACGATGCCGGTTTCCAGCACGCTGTGGGGCTTTTCGAGACGATGCACGCCCAGAACGGGCAGGTTTTCCGCCTCCAGCAGCACCTGGAACGGCTGTGCATCTCCGCCCGCTCGCTAGGCCTGACCCGCGATCTGAACGCCACCGCCCTCGCTGAGGCGGTCCGCCTGACGATCGAGCACAACCGGATCGACCGGGCACGCATCCGCCTGACCATCACCCCCGGCAGCCTGTCGCTATTGGCCACATCGGGCAAACCCGACGACGCGCCCGGCACGGTGCTGATCCAGCCGACCGAGGCGACGGTGTACGACCCCCGCTACTTCGAGGAAGGGATCACGGTGCTGGTCGCTCAACCGGGTGCCAATCCGTTTGACGCATTAGCCGGTCACAAGACGCTGGCCTACTGGGCGCGGCTGCGGACACTGCGTCAGGCAGCGACGGCCGGGGCCGGTGAGGCGATCTGGCTGAACGTGTCCAACCACCTTGCCAGCGGGTGCATCAGTAACATCTTCCTGGTCAAGGACGGCCAATTGCTGACGCCGATCGCACGGGACGAAGAAGTGGAGAATTCCCTGCCCGCCCCGGTCCTGCCGGGCATCACCCGCGCAGCCGTGATCGAGATCGCTGAGGGACTGGGCGTAACCATCAAGAAGCAGATGCTCGGTATCGACGACCTGCTCGATGCGGATGAAGTCTTCCTGACCAATTCAAGCTGGCAGGTGCTGCCGGTGACGAAGGTGGAGAAGTCAACGGTGGGCAGCGGCGCTGCAGGGGAACTGACAAAGCGGCTACGGGGTGAATTGCTGGAACTGATCGAGAAAGAGTGCGCAATGCACGAATGACGAATCCACGAATGACGAATCAATGTTTAAATGACGAATGACGAGTTTGGTCATTTGGTATTTGTACATTTGTCATTCTTTCGTCATTCGCGCATTCGTCATTCGACATTGCCCCTAGACCGTCCCAACCGGATAGTATGCATACATGTCCAGACTCCCTTTCCAGACCGAATCCACGCCCCCCAGCGATCGTCCTATGACGGTTGGAGAGTTGGCTGGGCGGATCAAGCGGGCGCTGGCGGATGGTTTGCCGGGGAAGGTGCGGGTGGTTGGGGAGGTCAGCAACCTTTCGGACCGGACGCACTGGTTTTTCAGCCTGAAGGATGACGGCGCGGCGATGCGTTGTGTGTGTTTTGCCACGAACGCGAGGCGGGTCGGCTTTGCGATGCGTGACGGGATGCAGGTCGTCTGTACGGGCCGGATCGACTTCTATGATGCGCAGGGCAGCGTGCAGCTTTACGTCGAGAAGATCGAGCCGGTCGGCCAGGGGGCGTTGGAGTTGCGGCTTCGGCAGATGATCGAAGAGCTGCGTGAACTCGGCTACTTCGAGCTTGAACATAAACTCACGATCCCGACGATGCCCACGCGGATCGCGGTGGTAACATCGCGCTCGGCCGCAGCGTTACAGGATGTGATCAACACAACCCATCAACGCTGGTGCGGCTGCCAGCTCTATCTTTACGATGTACGGGTGCAGGGCGAACTAGCAGCACCGGAAATCGCCAAGGCTCTCAATCAGCTATCCAAACACGGCAAGAAACTCGGGATCGACGCCATCATCCTCACGCGCGGCGGCGGTTCGATCGAAGATTTGTGGGCATTCAACGAGCGGATCGTCGCGGATGCGGTGTACAAGTGTCGGCTGCCGATCGTGGCGGCGATCGGGCACGAGACGGATACGACGGTCGCGGAGCTGGTGGCTGACCTGCGTTGTGCGACGCCGACGCAGGCCGCGATGACGCTGGTGCCGGACCGGGAATCGCTGGAGCACCAGGTGCATCAGATCGGGCATCGTCTGGCGTTGACGCTGCGCAGGCGTGTGGAGCATGCAGAGCACCGGCTGTCGGCCGCGTCGAGGCATACGCTGTTCCGCCAGCCGGGCAGGCTCGTGGACGCCGCTTCTCAGCGATTGACCGAGACTTCACGCAGAGTGAATGCGGCGATGCCACGGCGACTTGTCAGTGAAAAAAACCGGCTGGACGCCTTGGCCCGCCAGCTCAACGCGGTGGGCCCGCAGAACGTGCTCGAACGTGGGTATTCCTACACGCTCGGGCCGGCCGGCAAGCTGCTGCGGCATGCGGACGATGCGAAGTCAGGCGATCGGCTGACAACGGTACTGGCTGACGGACGGGTGGAGTCGGTGGTGGATGGGGATAATCCACCACCTGCCAAACCCAGCCCCCCTGCTGTGAAACGTGGGAAGCGGAAGAAGCCGGAGGATGGGCCGGGGCTCTTTGGGGGAGGGTAGGGATAGAAAGCTGGAAATTAGGAAAGCTGGAAATTCGATCCTTCTGATCTACTGCTCTCCTGTTCTACGTTCACCTGCTCTAAACTGGTCCGGCCCTTCGCTTCGCTCAGGACCGGCGTTGGAGGGGAGAAAAGCCATTAGCCGTTAGCCATTAGCCGTTAGCTAGAATCACCAACCACTAACCACTAACCACCTACCACCAGCCACTATGACCAAACGTACAGCAAAAACTGACAAACTGGGCTTTGAGGATGCGATTGAGCAGCTTGAGGAGCTTATCGAACAGATCGAATCCGGCGAAATTGGGCTGGAGGAATCGCTGAAGCGGTACGAGCAAGGATCGGCCCTGATCAAGCGTTGCCGAGCCATTCTGGACGGGGCGCAGGCGAAGATCGCGGAATTGACCGCCGATGCAGACGGGGGCTTGTCGGTGGATGGTGAAAACCAAGGTGAAGTGGACGAAGATGCCGATGAATAAATCGGCGGCGTGCCGTGATGTTATTCATTGGTCTTGCTGAACGCTGAGCCGCAAGCGGCAGTCCCCGACTCCTGATCCTTCAATCCCGGTTTAATTGTGCCCAATTGGTTCTGGTTCATCTTTCTGGCGGCTTACGGCGGCTGCGTCGGCAGCTTCTTAAACGTCGTGATCTATCGGTTGCCCGAGGGGAAAAGCGTCATCAAACCCCGGTCACGCTGCCCGAAGTGCGGGCACGGTCTGGCGTGGCACGACAACGTGCCGGTGTTCGGCTGGCTATGGCTTCGGGGCAAGTGCCGGTACTGCAAGGAGCCGATCAGCTACCAGTACCCGCTGATCGAAGCGATCACGGCATTGATGTTCGGCGGGCTGTACCTCATTTATTACCACACGATGCTCCGGCCGGAGTTCAGCCAACTGGGTTTCGTCGCGACTTGGCCGGTCTACGTCGTGCATGCGGTCCTGCTGGCGGCGCTGCTTGCGTCGACGGTGATCGATGCGAAGTTATCGATCATCCCGCCGGTCATCCCGTGGGTGGTGACGGTGGTTGCGTTGATTGTGTTGCCTTTGGGGATGTACATGCACATGCGGATGCAGACACCCTGGACGCCCCTGGCTATCGGTTTGACACCGATCGCTCCGCCGCGCGGCACGACGGCGGCCGGAGGCGGGTTGGTTGGACTGGCGATTGCCATGGCCCTGCTGAGGCTCAAGATCATCCCGCTGAGTTTTGCGGATTACGAGAAGCTTTACGAAGTACACGCCAAAGAACACGAAAAAGAGGAAGAAGAACCCTGGTTCCACTATCCACACGCCCGGCGGGAAGTGCTCAAGGAGTGTCTTTTCGTGATATTCCCGGCGGTGGGCATGATTGTGGGCGGATATCTGGGGCCGCGGGGGCAGGTTGATTGGCCCTGGTGGCTGCTGATTCTGGGTGGCGTGGTTCTGGGATACCTGGTCGGGGCGGGGCTGGTGTGGGTGACGCGTATTTTCGGCTCGCTGCTGTTTGGTAAAGAGGCGATGGGACTGGGGGATGTGCACCTGCTGGCGGCGATCGGGGCGGTTCTGGGCCCGGGCGAGGCGGTGCCGGTGTTTTTCATCGCTCCGTTCTTCGGCCTGGTGGCGGCGATGATGATGTACGGCGTCTCCGCCATCTTCAAAAAACGCTTCCAGCCGATCCCCTACGGGCCCTACCTGGCGGGAGCGGCGGTCGTGGTGATGATCTGGCGCGAGCCTATCATTGAGTTCACTAAACCTTTATTAGTGATTTTTGATATCTTCTTCATCGTAACTACCCGCGCCGGATGATCCGGGCGGACGATCAGGTCCAATGCAATCGAAAGGGACGTCATGAACGGCAAATGGACACGGATGCTCAAGCTGTGCCTGCTGGCTGTCTTAGGGTTCACCACCCTCACCGGCTGTACAAATCGACTTAAAGCCGAGCGCGATGCGCTCTGGGCTCAGAACCAGGAACTGCAGGCGGAACTGGATCGTGCCCGTGCCGCGCTTAGTGCCGGCAGCGACAACTCCGCCCTGCTCGCGGAGCTGGAAAGCCTGCGTAACCAGATGGCCGCCCAGCCACAGCCCGGTATCGGCACCGCGTTCGACAATATCCCCGGCGTCGAGGCCTACAACACCGGCGGGACCGTCACCGTACGTGTACCCGGCGACATCCTCTTCGATTCGGGCAAGGTTGATCTGAAAAGCTCGGCCAAGAGCACACTCAACCAGATCGCCGGCGTCATCCGTAGCGAATACTCGGGCAACACCGTCCGCGTTGAGGGTTACACCGATACGGACCCGATCCGCAAGAGCAAGTGGAAAGACAACCTCGAACTGAGCCTGCAACGCGCCGCCGCGGTGCACAGGCAATTGCAGAGCCAGGGGATCGCAGCAGACAATATGTACGCCGCCGGCTTCGGCGAAGCACGCCAGCGCGGGTCCAAAGACAAGAGCCGACGCGTTGAGATCGTCGTCGTGCTGAATGAGTAGGACGACCCCCGGCCCCCGGAAGTAATTTGCACTAGGTTTTAGCTCCGGTCCCTTCTCCCCTCGGGAGCCCCCGGAGTTGGTTAGGATGAGGGCCGGGTGGATTGTGTAATCCCAATAACACCAAGCACGTGAGGACTCTGGCCCTCACCCCGACCCTCTCCCAAGGGGAGAGGGAGTAAGAATTGATAGCACCGCCCTCTCCCAAGGGGAGAGGGGGTAAGAAGAAGTAGACTGTAGACCATGCCTGCCACATCGCCCATCGCCATTATTGATTACCGCATGGGCAACCTTCGCAGTGTCCAGAAGGCGATCGAACAGGTCGGCGGCGCTGCGAAGATCATCAATACTCCCGAGCAGATCGAACAGGCTGAAAAGCTGATCCTGCCGGGTGTCGGTGCGTTCGGCGATGGGATCAGGTTCCTGGATGAGTTGGGACTGTCCGATCCGATCCGAGCGTATGCCAAGAGTGGCAGGCCGCTACTCGGGATCTGCCTGGGGATGCAACTGTTTTTCGAGGGTTCGGAAGAAGACGCCCCGCCGGACGGGCTTGTGCCGGGCTTGGGGATCTTGCCGGGCAAGGTTGTGCTGTTTGATAATGAACGAGGCGGAATGCGTGTAAAAGTTCCGCACATGGGCTGGAACGGCCTGAAGTGGGACCGGCCTGACCCGATCCTCGAAGGGCTCGAACAGAACTCGGCCGTCTACTTCGTCCACAGCTATTACGCGCAGCCCGCAGAAACGTCCGACATCTCGGCCCGGGCCGATTACGGCGGCGACTTCTGCGCTTCGGTCCACCGCGATATGATCTTCGCCACACAGTTCCACCCGGAAAAGTCCCAACGTGTGGGGATGAAGATTCTGTCGAACTTTGTGGGGCTGAAGTGACACGCCCGAGCTTGAGTTGGATACGTGGAATAGCACCGACCGACCACTAGCTGTTTGCTAACAGCATGTGAATAAGATTAAACATTGAACATCGAAGATTGAACATGGCAGAAGCCCGGCCCTTCGCTTCGCTCAGAACCGGCGTTGGGGGCAGAAAAAGCCATTAGCCATTAGCCGTTAGCTATTAGCAAGAATTCCTAACCACTAACCACTGATTCAATATGCCTGACACATTAGTACCTAGCGAGGCCGAAGATAAGACCGTGGCGTTCCCCCTGCTGGCGGACCCGGAAAACTATGTCTGCTGCAGTCTGAACCTGTGCGACACAGATGAGGGCAGAGAATACTGGTTAGAGCTGTTCCGCGATCACTACAAAGACCTGCTGGACCGTGCGGTGGTCGATGCGTTGGACCGTGGCTTGAACCGGGAAGAAGCGGACACGCAATGCGCCCAGGCCCATGCCTCGTTCGGTGCGTATCTCAAGCAGATTGAAGCGGAGCCGGATGTGTTCGGCCGACTCACGGTGCTGGCGATCTGCAACGCCCGCGAACGCAGCCTGCGAAACGCCCGTATCCCGGACCCCTACCGCCTGGCCAAGGAGCAGGAAAACGAAATCGCGCTGGCGCTACTGCCCAAGGTGCTTCAAGAGATCGATTCCCTTGAAGGCAATGCCCGCATCGAGCGGATTATGCGCGGCATCTTTGCCGGTAACCTTTTCGACCTGGGTGCGGTCAAGACCAACGAAATGTTCAAGGAAGACAGCGTCGACTTCCATGTCACCTTGAAGAAACTCAAGGATCGGCCGTGGTTCTATGACAATCTGGATGAATGGACCGACCGCTGGCTGTACGGGCCGAAGTACAACTGTGCCGTAGTGTTCGTTGACAATGCCGGGCCGGATGTGCTGCTGGGGATGGTCCCGTTTGTGCGTGAGTTATTGCGTACCGACATCGGCGTCGTGCTGACCGCTAACCAGACGCCCACACTCAACGACGTCACGCATGAGGAGTTGGTTGAACTGATCGACAAGATCGCAAAGTATGACACCATCATCGCAGACGCACTGAAGTCGCAGCAGTTGGAGCTGGTCACCAGCGGCAACAAGGCCCCGCTGATTGACCTGATGCAGATCAACCCGGACCTTGCAGATGCGGTGACACGACGCAAGGTGGACCTGTGCGTGCTGGAAGGCATGGGCCGGGCAATCGAGACCAATTACGATGCCAGGTTCACCTGCGACAGTCTGAAATTGGCGATGATCAAAGACGTCGGCGTCGGCCACGAAATCGACGCAGAGATGTTTGACCTGGTATTGCGTTTCGACCAGGTGTGATTACTTCTACAACTGATCGCAACACTAACCCCCTCTCCTCTTGGGAGAGTGCAGGGGTGAGGGCTAGTCATTTATGCGATCTTTACCTGATTGATCGCATCATCCACCCGGCCCTCATCCTAACCTTCTCCCGAGGGGAGAACGGACCGGAATATATTCACGCTTCGAGTACGCCGCGCCAGGTGATGCCGTTACCGGGCGTATTGGGCAAACTGACTTTACCCTTGTCGATCGTCACGCCATCCGCCACATCGCCGGCAAGCAGCAAAGCGCCGTCCATATCGACGTAATCCAGCATGGGCAGCAACTGTGCGATTGCACCCATGCCGACGCTGGTTTCGGTCATGCAGCCGACCATGGTTTTCATTCCCAGTTCGCGGGCCTGTGCGAGCATGCGTTTGGCGGGGGTTTGCCCGCCGCACTTGGTGAGTTTGACGTTGACGCCGTGGAAGTATCCCTTGCACCTGGCGACGTCGGCTTCGAGGATGCAGCTTTCATCCGCGATGATCGGCAGGACCGACTCAGCGTAGACCTTTTTCATCCCGTCCCAGTCATCTGCCGGCAGCGGCTGCTCGAGAAACTCCACGCCCAGCTCCTTCAGAGCCTTGGAATTATCAATCGTCTGCTGCGCATTCCAGCCACAGTTGGCATCAATGCGAAAGACCGCATCAGTCTGCTCGCGCAGTGCGCGGACGATCTCGATATCTTCATCGGTACCGAGTTTGATCTTGTAGATCGGCCAACCCGCGAATTCCTGCATCTTCGCGACCATTTTCTCGATCGTGTCGATGCCGATCGTGTAGTCGCTTAAGGGCGCCAGGCTCATATCCAGGCCCCAAAGCTCGTAGACACGCTTGCCCTGCTTCTTGCCCCACAGGTCAGTCGCCGCTTCATCCAGGGCACACAGCGCGAACATCTGGTCTTTCAATAGCGGGTGGAACACGTCCCAGAACTTGGCGGGGTCATCGATCGTCGCGTTTTCGATCTTTGAGCGAACAGCTTCAAGCGCAGCGCTCATGGTGTCGTACGTCACGCCGTAGTACGGGATAGATGCGCCTTCGCCGAAGCCGCTTAGGCCATCGTCGGAAAGCTCGACGATCAGGTTGCGTTGATGGGTCCGTGTGCCGTGGCTCGTGGTCCATGGGTGGCGGATCGGGATGTTGGCTTCGTGCAGCGTCAGTTTCACTTGAGTACCCCGTTATCGCGCAGTTCTTTCTGTAGTTTTTGTGATGCCTCGACCAGTTCATCGCAGCCGTGGCGGATCACATCACAGACCGGTAAGCCGAACTGATCCCGCAGGCGTTTGCGTTCATCTTCAATCGCGTCGAGGTCCTTGACATTCTTGGTATTCATCGCGATGCCAATGAACTTGGTCGGGTAGTCATAGTCCGCAGCACACTCAAACCGCTTCATGATCTCCGCCAGCGGCGGGATGGTCAGGTGGTCCATGCCGTAGACTTTCTCTCGGCCCATCTCGTAGCACATGATAAGCCCGTGCGGCGCAGAACCGTGCAGCAGGCCCATTGTGACGGAACTGTAACGTGGCTGGACGAGGCTGCCCTGGCCCTCGATGAGGATCATCTCGTGGTGCTGGTTATCGAGCACAAGTTTCTCGGCCGCACCGTTGATGAAGTCGGCGACGACACAGTCGATCGGGATGCCATCCCCCTCGATCATGATGCCCGTCTGCCCGGTGGCAACGAACTTGGCATCGTGGTCGGCCTTCTTGAGGGCGTTGGTCAACTCGATCGAGACGATCATCTTGCCAACGGAGCAGTCGTGGCCGACGGTGTGCAGGCGGAGGCAGGTATCGTTCAGCTCCGTGCGGGAGGTGACGCGCCGCGCCTCGTTCTTGCGGACATCCTTGAGCGTGACACCCGCGGCATAGGCGGCCTGGGATATCTCCGGATCGTCACACAGGAAGGCGTGCAGCCCGGCCTCGACGTTCATGCCCCGGCTGATGGCATCGAGGATCGAGGCCCGCATCGGTTCGGGCAGGAATCCGCCGGGCGTGGCAATTCCTATTAAAAGTGTGTCAGCGCCTTGCACCTCGTCCAGCGACCCGACCACGGGGATGTCCCCGCCGACATCGAAAAGCTGCTGAGCGGTTTGGCCTGCCTCCTCGGCGTCAAGGACGGCAACGACCTGCTCAAGTCTGTACCGCAAAAGACTTACAGCCGTTTTCGCTCGCAGCGTCCGGGCGGAACCTTCGGTTAATAGCACTAATCGTCGTGGCATACTACGCGCCTCTTATAGAATTATGGACGGCTGAGTCTAGCGTTCCAGCACGTCTTGACAAGCCCCCTGGCGCTCTGAAATTGTGGATTTCCAAGGGTGTCTGGTGTCCGAAGATTTGACCGCGGGGCAGGTTATCACTAAAGTCTCGGTCCCGCCTGAAAGACGGTCATCGTACGTACATGGTGGCCGCAACAAGCGTGTTTACCCCCACAATTAAGCCTCTTTTTTTGGAGATTCGACGGATGGCTATCAAAGTCGGTATTAACGGATTCGGCCGCATCGGACGCCTGGTTTTCCGGGCCGCGGCTGCTAACCCCAACATCGAATTTGTCGGGATCAACGACCTGTTCCCGCCGGAAAGCCTGGCGTATCTGCTGAAGTACGATACGATCCACGGCAAGTTTGACGGCACGGTCGAAGCCGACGGCGACTGCCTGGTCGTCAACGGCAAGAAAGTTCCGGTCAGCGCAGAACGCGACCCGGCCAACCTGCCCTGGGGCAAGCTCGGCGCCGACTACGTCGTCGAATCGACCGGCCTGTTCACCGCTTATCCCGACGCGGCCAAGCACGTCACCGCCGGCGCCAAGCGCGTCGTGATCTCGGCCCCCACCAAGACCCCGGATGAAGTCCCGACCATCGTCATGGGCGTCAACCAGGACGTCTTCGATGCCGGCAAGCACAAGGTCGTCTCCAACGCTTCCTGCACCACCAACTGCCTGGCCCCCGTCGCCAAGGTGATTGATGACAACTTCGGCATCCTCGAAGGCCTCATGACCACGGTCCACGCTGTGACCGCGACTCAGCCGACTCAGGACGGCCCGAGCAAGAAGGACCTGCGTGGCGGCCGTTCCGCCGGTTTCAACATCATCCCGTCCAGCACCGGCGCCGCCAAGGCTGTCGGCCTGGCACTGCCCCAGCTCAAGGGCAAGCTGACCGGTATGGCTTTCCGTATCCCGACCGCTGACGTCTCGGTCGTCGACCTGACCGTCCGCACCGAAAAGCCCGGCAGCTATGACGCCATCTGCGCCAAGATGAAGGAAGCCAGCGAAGCCGGCCCGCTCAAGGGTATCCTCGGCTACACCGATGAGCCGGTCGTCTCCAGCGACTTCATCACCGACCCGCGCAGCTCGATCTTCGACGCCGGCGCCGGCATCGGCCTCAGCGAAAACTTCGTCAAGGTCGTCAGTTGGTACGACAACGAATGGGGCTACTCCAACCGCGTTATCGACCTGATGATGCACATGGCCAAGGCTGACAGCCTGGTCTAATCGGAACCCCCGATCAAGCACACCACGCAACCCGGCCGAAAGGCCGGGTTGTTTTTTTGTATTATTTGTCTCATCCCCTCTCCCCCCGGGAGAGGGTTAGGGTGAGGGCCGGGTGGATTACGCGATCGTTTTCTCGCCCGGTGAACAATGAACAGAGGCCCTCACCCCGGCCCTCTCCCAGGGGGAGAGGGAGTAAATCTTACCCACACACTCATGGCTCCAAGAATCTTCTGGCACATCAAGTATCACTCGCGGCAGACGCGAAAGAAGCTGAGCAAGCCCGTGGTGTGGGCGACGGCTCGCGTGATCGGCGTGTTGTATTACCTGTATATGGGCCTGGTCTGGCACACGAGCCGGGTCGAGAGCTACGGCATGGGCCGGGGCGTCAAGGCGGTGAATACCCACGGCAACATCGTCATCGCCGTCTGGCACGACAACGCGATCCTCGCCGGCAGATGCTGCCGTGTGTTCAGCCCCACAACCCTCGCAAGCCGAAGCGACATCGGTGAAGTCATCACGGCTGTATTGAAGCTGCAGAAGTATCACGTATTCAGGGGCGGCTCCTCGCGTGGCAAGAAACGCCGCACACCGATCCTCCAGCAGCTTGTGGGCTATCTGAAAAAACGCGTAGAGGTCGTACTCGCCCTGACCGTTGACGGCTCACACGGTCCGGCACGCATAATGAAACCCGGGATCATCGGCCTGGCGATGGAAACAGACATGCCGATCTTCGCGGTGCATATCTCGTGCAAGCCGGCATTGCATCTGCCTAGCTGGGACCGGACGCGCGTCCCCCTGCCGTTCGGCAAGATCGTGATGGTGCTCGAGGGGCCGATCCTTAGAAACAAAGAGGCAAGCGACAGTGAAGAATTCGAGAGGATGCGTTCGCAGGCTCAACTGCTGCTTGAGGACACCGCCGAGCGTGCGGATCGGTGTTTGAAGGGTGAACCGCTGCCCCCGCCCAGCGAGAAACTGGAACTGGACCCGTCGTATGGTGACCGGGATAAACGAATCGGCCGATCGCTACTTTTACCGAGTGAACCGCCGCCACGGCCTCGGTTGATTGAAGAGCAATAACAAGAGCGCTAAGCCGCAAGCGGCTTAGGACTGGGGAATCGTGTTTTTGTCAGGATGCCGGGTGGTCAGTGTTGGGTTTGCTCGCTAAACTCCCACAAACCCACACCGATTTCTAGCGAAAAAAACGACCTTGAGCAAGAATCCCCCCCTACAAGCAAGGCTCGCCCTGGAGGACGGCAGCGTCTTCGTCGGCGAGGCGTTTGGTGATACCACACCCAAGGCCATCGATGCCGAGGTGTGCTTCAACACGTCCCTCAGCGGCTACCAGGAGGTCCTGACAGACCCGTCCTACTCCGGACAGATCGTCACCATGACCTGCCCGTTGATCGGCAACTACGGCGTCAACGAGGCCGACCTTGAGTCCGCTCGGGCACAGGTCAGCGGCTTCGTGGTGCGTGAATTATCCAACATCGCCAGCAACTACCGCTCGACCAGCGAGCTGAGCGACTGGCTGGCCACCCAGGGCGTGACGGGGATCACCGGGATCGACACGCGTGCCCTGACCCGCAAGCTGCGGACCAAGGGCGCTCTCAACGGCGTGCTGGCAACCGATCCGAAGCTGAGCGATGAAGAGCTTGTTGCCAAGGCCAAAGCGGCCCCCGGCCTGGTCGGCGCTAACCTCGCCAAAGAAGTGAGTCTCTGCCAGGCGATTCAGTGGAGCGACAACCTTGGCGACTGGGCGCCGATCCAGGGTGCCGTTCCCGCCCCCAGCAAGCAGTTCAAGGTCGTGGCGCTGGACTGCGGCGCGAAGATGAACATTCTGCGAAACCTGGTCGACTCCGGCTGCGACGTTTCGGTCCTGCCGTTTGATGCCGATGCGTCACAGGTCATGGAGCACAAGCCGGACGGCTTGTTCGTTTCCAACGGCCCGGGCGATCCGGCGGCGGTGATCCAGACCATCGAGAACCTCAAACAACTGCGCGGCAAGCTGCCGATCTTCGGGATCTGCCTGGGGCATCAACTATTAAGTTTGGCCATGGGCGCACAGACGTTCAAGCTGAAGTTCGGGCACCGCGGCGGTAACCAGCCGGTGCAGAACCTGCATACCAAGAAGGTCGAGATCACCAGCCAGAACCACGGCTTCGCGGTCGATATCGACAGCCTGAAAAAAGCCGGCGGTGAGCCGACACACATCAACCTCAACGACCGGACGCTCGAGGGCTTCCGCCACGGCACGGAGCCGATCTTCGCGGTGCAGTACCACCCCGAAGCGAGTCCCGGCCCGCATGACGCACGCTACCTGTTCGACTGCTTCATCGACATGATGACCACGGGCAAGAGCCCGACCGGGGAGCAGATGGACCTGGCGCAGGAACGTCGCAACAACGTGGGCGCTGCGGTGGTATAGCGGGTTTATGATGCTGGCCGATCAGTGACGGCGCGTCATTGCGATACTGCAGATCATAGTCGTCAATAGAAGTGTGCAAGGTTCGGGGATGACCAGCGTTGGTGGCTCTGTACCGGCGCTCCAGTGGGTGAGGATTAAATCAAGATCATCCATGCCGACAAATCCGTTGCCGTTGGCATCGCCTTGGCTGGACCCATCAACCACCCATGTATTCCAATTGACCAATACCAGATGCAGGTCATCTAAGCCAACGATGCCGTCACGATTCAGATCACCTACACAGTAATGCTCCAACCGCATAAGCGGATCACCCACAACGGTGTTCACATAGGAAAGCTGCGGTATGGCCGCCCAAGCGGCTTCGGCAAAGGTGTAGCCTTGAAGCAGCATGTTCCAGAAGACATCTTCGCGAGCGACACCGCGTGTACCGATACCGCCCGGCTCCTGCACATGACCGAGAGCGGCAGTACCACCGGCCTGCAACCATTCCCCGATCAGCGCTTGGCCATGAAGGTTATTGCCTTCGATGAAACTGTAAGCATTGAAGCTTTCCCACGTCTGGAAGATAGCGCCGTCAGCCAACTCGAATTCAAACTTAGATATGTATTTGGAACCGGCGGCATGCGAACCGTGGCTGACATAACCGATCACCGGTTCATCGGCGTCAAAGATATCCCGCTCGGTGGAATCGTAGATCACATCCTGGTCATAAAACGGCAGCACCTCTAAAGCCAGTTCGGGCATCATGTCCGAGTTGGTTGCCGGCACATCAGGATCGTCATCGACGACGACGACATACTCATGCGAGACGATGCATGCGTTCTGAGCCCGGTCCAGGCTTGCCAGCACATCCTCCACGGTAAAACCGTCGAGCCGGGATGTCAGCCGCATGCCGTCGTACCCGGGCGTGCTGGTGTCGAACGCCTGATCGGCGTTGTAATAGGGATTCGCCGCATGATGAATCGACTCGAATGGGAAAGCCGGCGGAGATAAAAACGACGCTTGATCGCCCATCATCTCGGCTGAATCAATCAGCGTGATACGGGTCAACTCGCTTTCCAGGCTTGAATACTTTTTCCACCAATCATTGAAGATCGGCACGTTATAGTCTTCACCGCGCCAGCCATCGTATGTGCCCGGGTTTTCGACTTCGTTGCAGATGCGCAGCGGCATACCCTTGGTCGTGACAATCACCTGGATTTCATCGGTAAGCGAGGCAAGCACCTGGGGTCGGATAACCTTCAGGTAATCCTCTTGAGATACTTCTTCAGAAACCTCAACATCGTCAATGGCCTGCAGCTTCACACCCGGGTGCAATTGAGCGTAGTACTGTGCGATCTGAAGACCGTCAGCGCTTTCACTGTTGTAAAGCACCATAACATTAGAAGCATCCATGCCAGAAGCGGCTTGGATGCTGAAGAGCACTACCAATGGGATAACTAGCAAGACATCACCAACCTGCCGGAACCGACAGGCGAGCAGACACAACAGATTGCGGACCAATCCTCTTCTCCCACACAAAGGGATCGACTTGTTCGGCAAACAAGAAGACCCGAACAGACCCACAAGGAGCCGGTTGACGGATGGCTATATTACCAATCCGTTCGAGCGAGGGGAGAGCTTTGGAAAGAATTCACGCTCGATTAATGTACGCGACGCACACCGATCACACCCAGACCTAATGCCAACAGCGCCAGGGAGGTCGGCTCGGGAACCGGGCTGGGCAGGTATTGGGTATTGGACCAGGCCGCAGCAACTGTGGCTTCATCCCTTTCCGGGGCAGCCGCGCTGGTGAAGATCAGGACCGCGCTGCTGTTGCCGCTGGTCAATGCACCGGGCGAGGTATAGTCCCAAGCGGCAGAGGTCGGCCCCGCGCCCACGAAGCTGGAAGCGGTTGGATCGACCAGGCCGATTGCGGTCACATACCCAATGGTGCCCAAGGGCTCATCGCCGTCAAGACCTACGGTAAATTTGCTGACATCGGTATCGAGATTCTCGATCTGATAAGCGTAGACGTATTCCGTGCCGCCGCTGGGGTCTTGGCCCGGGAAAGCGGCATCGAAGGTGCCGGGGGCGAAGACTGCGTAATCGACGATCGCGGAAACGGTATAACCGCCGATCCCGATGTCAATCAGTGAGTCCCCGCTGAAGGCAGTTGTACCGGTGTAGCCGGGCATCGCCCCGCCGCTGTTGCTGGAAAGAAGGCCTGCTTGAGCGTCGTGCCCAGAAGCCATGAAAGCAGCGACGGCCAGTCCTGCAACGCCTATCCTTGACGCTCGAATAAACATCCTAGTTCTCCCTGATTCAATGAGTTTTCCGACTCATAGTGTTCGCATCACACACGCTTGCAGAGATAAATGACTACACTGCGCCTTGGCAAAAAATTCCCTCAGCGTCCAGGTCATCCTGTCGCCTGCTGCGCATCGGCAACACAGAAGTAAACCGATGGCTATGTACTGCACCTGAAAGGCGACACGCCTATCAGGATCGACGGAGCATCGTCACAGCACCGAGACCGAGCAAAGCCAGCGAGGCGGGCTCGGGAACGATCGGGCTGGGAACCGGTAACGGGACCGCCACGGCGAAGCTGCCGCCATTGACCACAACACCGAAAAGATTGGTCGGCAGGTTGTTCGACGAGAACGCCAAACCGATCGAGTTCTCACCGGCATCAAGACCGGCAAAGTTCCATTCGATCTGGGAGCCGATCACCGCCGAGGTCGGCGCTTCACCGGCCAGGTCGGCGAATGAACCGATGTTGTCCGCGGCCGCATTCGGATCGTCGAGCGTCAGCGAGTGAATCGCTGCCGAGCCCGTTGAATAGATCTGGAAGGCGTAGACGAATTCACCGGCTGTCGGCGAGTAGCCCGAATAGGGGAAGTCGTCGCGGTCGAAAACGACCCAGTCAACGGTGCCGGACAGTCCCGAACCGTTGCTGAACGAGCTGGTGCCGGTCCAGACATCAGTGCCGTCATCGAAGGCATTGGCGTGACCGTTGAGCACACCCGCCTGTGCCGAACCAGCGGCTGACAGGGCACATGCGATACCCAGGGCGAGCCCGGCCGTCCGTGTCGCTCGCATGAAGTCCTTAACTACTCCCATGGTCCTTTCTCCTCTCCATTTTCCTGGACCGTCATCAAGAATTTGATGTATGGATCCTAGGTTTCCCTATTGAACTTTCTCCAGACTCCGTTTTTTGCCTGCAAAACAAGGCTTTTTTGGGCCCAGGGAAAGAACATCACCCAGAACAAATTGCCCAATATGGCCTCTTTTGTAGTTGACTACTGCTTCACTGTCAAGGGTTTTTTAAATGTCAAATCTATTTTCATAGAATATTCTTTAAAAAATTCGCTTTTAATTATGGTAATTTAGGTAAAATGGGCATCGCCATCATCGGGCAATTCTCGACGCTAACATCGCCACGATCAGGATTTAACCTATATAAGAGTGACAGCACCGCTAACGGCACATTGTCGCACTAAAGGTCCTGCCATGCACCCATCAATTCTGCGATCAATGCTTTATCCACAGGCTGATTGATCGCACCTTTGGGCTTGAAGTAGCTGCCCACGATAAAGCCGTCGGCATCGGCCGCCAATGTCGCCAAAGTTTGAGGTGTGGCGCCGCTTCCGATGAGAATCGGAGCATCCGGGCAAGCCTTACGAATCCTCGCGATCTGCTGCGGGTCAGTTGGCTTACCCGTGCCCGTGCCCGAGACGATCAAAGCATCAGCGCCGGCACGCTCGATCAACTCCTCAGCCTCCTGCTCGATCGGTCGCTCAGCCAGGGGCGCAGCGTGCTTGACCCGCACATCCGCCAAGATTTTCACATCATCCGCAGCCACTTCCTTGCGGTAGCGAGACAGCTTCGCCGCCTGGCCGGTGATGACGCCCTGGTCTGTTACGTACGAGCCGGACAGGACATTGACGCGGATGTAGTCGGCCCCCACGGCCTGTGCAACCGCCATCGCGGACATCGCATCGTTACGCAGCACGTTGATGCCCAGCGGCAGATCGAACCGCTGGCGGACAGCCAATGCCAACGCGGTCATGTGCGTGACGGTGTGCGTCGGGACGCTGTCGGGAAAGAACGGGGCGTCGCCGAAGTTCTCGAGCATCAGTGCGTGGACCCCACCGGCCTGCAACGTTTGGGCATCACGCAGGACGTGCTCTCGAACTGCCTGCATGTCTCCTGCGTATCCGGGGCTGCCGGGCAAGGCGGGCAGGTGGAGCATCCCGATGACCGGTTTTGAGATATCAGCTAATGCGGGGCAAATGGCTTTAGTCATAAGTGATATAAATAACTTGTGAAAGTAAGGGCTCGAATCGGTTGCTGCAGGTGCTGTTTGACCTGAGCGTCATCGATGGACATACTAACGATACGCTAACCCGGCGTCATCGTCGGGTAACGGGTCGTCACGGGTCTGCACACACTCGTGGTAGGCGTGCTTTAGGGCATTGTAATCCCTGGCAACAGAGGTGGGTGAAAACCCATCCGACCGGTTTTCTGGGCGGCTTTCGGCATTATTGCTTTACGCCGTCGTGTGCTGATGCTGTATCCTCATTCACGCACTGGCGGAGCCGAAGCATGATCCCCAATCCCCCACCACGCAGGCCTCAACTGGGTTTCCTTTACGTCCACCCCTACCGCATCCAGGGCATCTCCATCGCCGGCGAAGAAACCTTCGTCCAGATACCCGAACTCGGTGTCTGCTTTGACATCGGGCGTTCGCCCCGCGCGGTGCTCAGCAGCGACTATGTCGCGCTCACCCACGGGCATATGGACCACTCGGCCGGCCTGGCCTACTACTTCTCGCAACGCCACTTCCAAGGCGTCGGCACGGGTACCGTGATCTGCCACCCCTCGCTGGAACAGCCGATCCGCAACGTCATGAACGCCTGGGTCGACCTCGAAGCGCAGCGCACCCCCTACAACATCGTCCCCCTTGAGCCGGACCAGGAACACGAAATCAAGAACAACATCGTGCTGCGCGGTTTCGCCACCCGGCATACCGTGCCCTCCCTCGGCTACGTCGCGATCGAAAAACGCAGCAAGCTCCGCGAAGAATACGTCGGCCTGGAACAATCAAAACTCGTCGAACTCAAAGAACAAGGCGTCGAGATCACGAAGATCAACGAGATCCCGCTGGTCTGCTTCACCGGCGACACCATGTGGGGCGAGCACTTCGATCGGCCCGACCTCCTGAACGCCAAGATCCTCATTACCGAATGCACCTTCCTCGATCCGGGCCACCGCGACCGTGCGGACGTCGGCAAGCACCTGCACCTCGAGCACATCATCCAATTGCTCGAAGTGTCCAAGGCCGAGGCCGTCATCCTCACGCACCTGTCCCGCCGGACCCACATCGTCGAAGCCCGCAGGATGATCTACGAGGGGATCCCCAAGAAGCATCATGAGCGTGTGATGGTCCTGATGGATAGCCGAACCAACCGCACACGTTACGAGCAGCAGGTCGGCGAGATCGAAGCCGCCAAAAATGACTGATGCCGACCGCAGGTGATTGCGGTAAGCTCTGGTATGGCTGAGCGCAATCCTCATTTGCCAGATCCGATCTCCGGGTTGTGTGTCGTCATCCAGGCCGATGATCCGGATCATGTCATGCGCGCCCGGTCGCTGGCGTCTGACTATGCCGCTCCTGTTTTCGATCACATCCCGGAATCAGACGAATTCAGCCTCGCCCTTGTCCAGACGAACGAACGCGCGGAACTGCACGTCCTAAGCGGCGACAAGTCGATAACCGGGGGACGTCCCATCTATTGTGACCTGACCGCGATCGACACCGAATCAGGCCCCGGCCGAAGCTTCAAGCAGCCGCTGATCAAAGCCGTCGGGATCAAAAAGGGGAATCCGTACAGGCCGACTGTACTGGATGCCACTGTCGGATTGGGAGAAGACGCTTGGATCCTCGCATCGCTGGGCTGTCAGGTCACCGGCTACGAACGCCAACCGTTGACGTTGTACCTATTGCAGGACGGCTTACGCCGTGCCCGACAAACACGGCCGGATATCGCCAACCGCATAACAGTATTACCGGGTAACGCCTTGGATATCCTTCGTGAACCCGCTAACGAAACGCACCACAATCCGGCGGACGTCGTCTACCTGGACCCGATGTTCCCTTTGGGGCGCAAGACAGCCGAACGCAAAGCGATGCGCGTGCTGCGGATGTACAGCGGTGATGACACCGATGCGGACGACCTGCTGGCAGATGCATTGACATCCGCAAACAAACGTGTCGTCGTCAAACGCCCGCTTAGAGCCCCCACATTAGCCGGCCCGCAGCCCACGGTTGTCCATAAAGGCAAGAGTCTACGGTTTGATGTGTATGTGACGGGGCAAGCCGTTAGCCATTAGCCGTTGGCAGGATACGCACGGGTGCCCTGTTTTGACCGCGCAGCGGCAAAGCAGGCAAAGCAACTCACACGCGGCGCTCGGCGCGGGTCTCCCGACCCCGCCGTGTTTGTGGACCGAAGGTCTCCAAGCATTGATATCCGCTGTTGGGAACCATCAAGGCAAATACCCCGGCATGTGTAAGCGAAGCATTCCCGTCACCCCTGCCGGGGCGAAGTGTGATATACGCCCTGCTCCCACGGGTTGCGCTGCGCTTCACCCGTGGCTACAACCCACCGCCCCTTCGGGGCGATCAAAGAGCAGCGTGATCCAATCAACCAATCCAACAAAAAACCCCACCCTTGCGGGCGGGGCTGTTGTTTTTTGTATTGCGTCAATCAGGATTACTTCCCGGTGGTGGCCGGTGCTTTCGTGCCGGGGGTGTCTTTCTGCACGTGCCTTGATCCGCCGAACATCAGGATCGGACTGGCGATCGCGATCGAGCTGTAGGTACCGATCAACACACCCACGAGCATCGCGAAGGCGAAGCCGTGCACGCCCGCACCGCCAAAGACGTAGAGCATCCAGACCGCCAGCAACGTCGTGCCGGAGGTCAGCACCGTTCGGCTGATCGTCTGGTTGATCGAGTCGTTGATCACCGAAGGCGTCGCGTAGGACAGCCGGCCACGGTTTTCACGGATACGGTCGAACACCACGATCGTGTCGTTCAGCGAATAACCGACGATCGTCAGGAAAGCGGCGACCATCGCCAGGTCGATCTTAAACGGCTCGATCATCAGAGCGCCCGGCATGGCCTGGTAGACCCAGCCGCTGACCGCGACCAGGCCCATCGAGATCGTCACATCGTGGACCAGCGCGATGATCGCGGCGATGCCGTAAGTGAAGCTGCCGAACCGGAACCAGATGTAGACCACGACCGCCAGCAGGGACAGCCCCATCGCGACGATCGCCTGCTGCTTCATCGTGCCGGAGACCTGGCTGGAGAAGTTGGACACACTGCCGAGGCTCGTATCACGCTGGCAGGCGTCACGGGCGAGTTGCCATTCTGTATTCGCCAAGCCCTTGGCTTCACCAAAATCTTCGGGCGATTCGACATAGTTGGTCTGCTTGTCGTGGCTGACCATCACAGCCGAACGATAGAGCGTTTCGTCCTTGTCGTCGGTGCCATCGGCGTCGATACCGATGACGCGCCACTCGCGGCCGCCGTATTCTTCGTAGGCCGGCAGCGAACGCATGCGCGTGATGCGTCCCTCCAGGTCTTTCTGTGTAACACGCGGGCTCAAATCGTCCATCACGACCGCGACACCGCCGATGTACTCCGATACATTCGTCCGCACATCGCCGGGCCGGCTGATATTCTCACCCAGTACCGCCGTGCGGATCGGGTAGACCGGCGCCAGGTTGACCTCATCGACCGCGATAGAGGCAAACTCGATCGGCCGGGTCGTATCCAGCACATCCGAGTACGCCGCCTTGATCACCGCACTGACCACCTGTGAATCCTCAATCAGCGTGGAGACATCGAAGCCCGACGCCATCACGGTGCCTTCCTTCATCTCGGTTTTACCTTCGGTGATGATCCCGCCGTCCGCCGCATTGATAAACAGCGTGAAGTCGACCTTCGTCGGCAGCGCGATGTTGCGGATGGTCGGGTCGTTGTGTGCCTCTTCGTATCGCTGCATCTGCTCTTCATACCTGCGGTTAGCAGCTTCCACGATCGGCTCAAGCGTCTGGTAGACGTCCTGCAGCTCAGGCGTCGCCGGCTTGCCTTCCTGGATCAGACGGCCGGCTTCGCCGTAGGCCCGCAATCGCGTACGGGCTTCCGGCAGTGCCAACTGATCGCCCTCCGCCAGCTCGAAGCTGACCTTCGTGCCGGCACGGAACTCGATATCGAGCATGTCCTCGCCACGCTCGTAGACAGCCACCATGCCCAGAATGATCAGCGTTGCGCTGAAGATAAAGAAGATATACCGCAGGCCGATCCAGTTAATATTCGGCGACAGCAGTTTCCCGATCGCCGGCACAATCGTCGGCAGCATGTGCAGCTTCTTGGCCTTGCCGAAGATCAGGTAAAGCTCGATCAGCACACGCGAGCAGAACAGGGCTGTAAACAGTGTCGCAAGGATGCCGATACCCAGCGTCACCGCGAAACCCTTGATTTCCACCGTCGCCGTGTAGCCAAGCACAAGACACGTGATCAGCGTCGTGATGTTGGCGTCGAGGATGGTCGAGAGCGCCTTTTCGAAGCCGAGTCGGACGCTGGTCGCCAGGTCGGCGCCGCGTTCGGATTCTTCACGGATGCGTTCGAAGATCAGCACGTTCGCGTCCACCGCCATACCGATCGTCAACACGATGCCGGCGATACCGGGCAGCGTGAACGTCGACCGCAGTGCCGCCATCACGCCCAGGATCAAGACCATGTTCGCGATCAGCGCGAAGTCTGCGACAAGCCCGGCAAACAGGTAATACACCAGCATGAACAGCGCCACGATGATCAGCGCATCGCGTGCCGATTCATAACCCTTGTTGATGTTGTCCTGCCCGAACTTGGCACCGATCTGCTTGATACTGATCGGGCGTTTGCTCAGCTCGCCTTCCAGCGAACCGGCCTTGAGCGTGCGGACAAGGTAACTCAATTCATCCGGCGAGAAACCGCCGCTGCCGCCGCTGATTTCACCGCCGGCGGAGATCTTGCTCCGTAATACAGGGCTGGAGATAACCTTGCCGTCCAGCAGGATCGACATGGGTTTGCCGACGTTCGGCCCGGTGATCTGGCTCATCCGCTCGGCGCCTAACGCATTGAGTGAGAACGCCACCGACGGATAGCCGAACTGGTCACGCGACGGGTTCGCGCCCTTCAGTGCCCAGTCCTGATCCTGCGTCATCGCCATGCTGGGTACGTTGGCCAGCAGGATGTAATACTTGTCCGCATATTGTCGTACGATCTGCGGGTAGCTCAGGTTGGCAAAGTAAGTTTCTGGATTTGCCTTCGCTTTCGCGAGTTGTTCAGCACCATCAACGTACTTGCTCAGATCGTCGATCTCGCACCAGACCCAGGCACGATCGCGGCCGGCACGTGGACCCAATTCTTCTAATTGCTCTACGTAAGATTCGACATCAAGCCCCGGGTCATCCGTCCGTGGCACGATACGGAATTCCAGCACACCCGAGCCTTGTAGCAGCTTGATCAGGTCTTCCGAATCGTCGAGTTGGCCCTTCTTCGATTCGTACGCCGCATACGCATCGTACCAGGCATTAATCGCGTCCTTCTTGTTCGGGCGTTCAGCGATCAACCTATCCGTCGCCTGCCGACGCAGGTTTTCAACCCCTTCGGCTTTCGGATCGTCCGGCAACGGCAACTCCTCGATACGATCCAGCTCGAACTCAGTGATGTTCTGAGCCAGCACCGCCTTCTTCGCTGCGTCATAGATGTCTTTGGCATCCAGGTAGGTCAGGGCCTTGTCCTGCAGTTCCTTACGCAAATCGTCGGCAGTCGCACGGGCCTTGGCGATCTCCGATTCACTGGCGGTCGCGGGCAACGCTTTGATCGCCGCTTCGGCGTTGTCGTAGGCTTCCTGGGCCGCCTGGTTGGCATCGGCGGCGGCCGACAACACGTCGTGGGCCTCCGTTAGCTTTTCGATCGCCGACGCCAACGCCGCGTCATCCCCAGCCATCGCTCGCAGGTCCGCTTCCCGCTGATCCCCGCTGGATCGCAGCTTCGCGTCCAGTTCCTGCTCGGAGATGTTGCCGGTCAGCACCGCCGTCTTGGCTTCCTGATACACCTCGCGTCGGCGTATCGTTTCCGGGTCCGGCAAGGGCATCTGCACCTCAAGCCGACTGCCCGCGACCTGTCGCCAGACAAGGTTGCGTGTACCGGTCGGGTCCACACGCTTGGAAAGGATCGCGATCGTTTCATCGATCACACGCTCCGCGTCACTGTCCACAGGGACCTTGACGTCGTAGACCAGCGTCGTGCCGCCCTTGAGGTCAAGGCCCGGGATCAGGCGGTCCTTCGGGGTGTAACCGTCCGCGCCGGGAAACCACAGCGCCATGCCGAACAGCGAAAGCACCAGCACGATGAGCGTGGACTTCCAAAGCTGGCTTTCCTTGACCGAGAAGAAGAGGGTCAAGCCGACCAGGACGGCAAAGTAGATAAGGATAATGAGGGTGATGGCTGTCATGAGTAGGGTCTGCGGTCTGGGGACTAGGGGCTAGTCAGACGTTATTCGTAGGGAAGGTTCCCGGAAGGCCGGTGGGTATCGGTGCTATTCCGCGTTCTTGGATTCGACGATGGCCGCGATCGATGCGCGGGCGAAGCGCATCTTGGTGTTGTTGCTTTCATCGACCTTGACGACGACTTCATCATCGCGGACTTCCAGCACGGTACCGAGGATACCGCCGGTGGTGCGGATGCGGTCGCCCTTGCCAAGCGTCGCCATCATCTGGGCGTGTTTCTTCTTTTCTTTTCGCCCGCCCATGGAGAGCATGAAGAAAACCAGCAGCAGCGGCAGCATCCATAGCCAGATGTTGCCTAAGCCTTGGTTGCCCCCACCTCCCGTGCCGTTAGCGCCACCGGCCGCGTTCGGGTCTACCGGGGTTGGGCCGCCATTGGCGCCGGTGGTTTCGACGTTGCCGGTCTGCGAACTAGTGTCCGGCGCACCAGGGGCGGCGCTTTCGCCTTCCTGGGCCAGGACGAGTGTGAAGTTTTCAAAAGTCATCTGCAAAGTGCATCCTCTCTAGTCAATCGCACGCAATTTCTGCCATCATCAACGCTTATCGGCAACGGGCCAGCGTCGGCGGATCAAAGACCAGTCATTTTGAGCGATAGCCCGGCGTATGTCCAATAGGTACCGCTGGAAGTGCCGGATGTTGTGGGCACTGACCAGGATCGGCCCCAGCATCTCCCCGGCCACGAACAGGTGCCTTAAATAGCTTCGGCTGAACCCCCCGCCACAGGCCGGGCAGTCGCATTCCCCGTCAATCACCTGTTCATCCTCCGCAAACCGGGCGTTTTTCAGCCGAATCTGCCCATTTGGCGTAAATGCACAGGCATTTCGGCCGTTCCGCGTCGGCAGCACACAATCGAACATATCCACCCCCGCACGGACCGCCATCAATATATCCCGCTCATACCCCACCCCCATCAGGTACCGCGGCCGATCGTTCGGCAGCAAGGGGGCTGTATGCTCGACCACGAGCTTGATCTGCTCGAATCCCTCCCCCACCGCGACCCCGCCGATCGCATAGCCCGGCAGGTCGTGCTGGGTCACATGCTCCGCACACCAGTTCCTCGCTTCCAGGTCCGTCCCGCCCTGCACGATCCCAAACAGCGCCTGATCGTTCTTCCGGCCATGCGCCTTCACACAACGCTCCAGCCAGCGGACGGTTCTTTCGTTAGCGAGTTTGATGCGGTCGGCGTATTCGGCCTGTGGTACTTGATGACGAGCCGTGGTGGTTCGGGTATCGGGTATCGGGTTTCGGGTGTCGGCCGGAGTTTCGGAATTGTCTTCTTCCCGATCCCCGATACCCGATACCCGAGCCCCGACATCTTCCCCCGGAGGACAGTCATCAAACGCCATAATAATGTCCGCCCCAAGCTCGTTCTGCACCTGCATCGAACGTTCGGGCGTCAGTTCGATCTTGCGGCCATCTATGTGGCTGCGGAAGGTGACGCCGTCTTCGTTGATCTTGTTGATGTCGGTCAGGCTGAAGACCTGGAAGCCGCCGGAGTCTGTAAGGATGGGCTTGTCCCAGCGCATCCACTTATGCAATCCGCCCATGCGCTGCACCAGGTCGGAGCCCGGCCGAAGCATCAGGTGATACGTATTGGAAAGAATGATCTGCGCGTTCAGTGATGCGACCTGATCGGGTTGCAATCCTTTAACGGAAGCAAGCGTGCCGACCGGCATGAACGCGGGCGTATCAAACGAGCCGTGCGGAGTATTCACCACGCCCAGGCGTGCGTTGGACTCACTGTCCTGTTTTTTCAGTTCGTAGGTTAAAGCGGGCATAAGCGGGGTATTGTAGGGGAAATTTATAATTTATGATTGATGATTTATGATGTAATCAGCATGCCATACACCGCCACATCTCTACATCATCAATCATAAATCCCAAATCATAAATCCAATGCCTACCCCGCCCGTTTCTGGCGCTCGGTTTCCTCGCTGAGGACCTTCTTTTCCTTGCGCGTGAGGCTTGCAAGGCCCTTCTCCCGGACCTTGTCGAGGATGCGGTCGACCTCGGCCCGGTTGGCCAGTTCCTGCTTGCGCTTGCGCTCGTATCGGCCTTTGTTCACACCATTCTGAATCGCCGATGGCGACATGCGGTCCGCCCAGTCGAGTGTACGTGGTGCTTTGACAAGGATAAAACCAAGCAGTGCACCGCCAAGATGCGCCGCTTCGCCGCCGGCATTGCCGGAACCAGCCAGAACACTCAACACAGCGATGCCCAGGAACACCAGCGCCATCGTCCGCATGGTCATGGGGATCGGTGGGATCATCAACATCACCCGCATGTTCGGGAATAACAGCGCCGATGCGATCAGCAATCCAAAGATCGAACCCGATGCGCCAACCAGCCTGGCTTGCGTTGGAAAAATGTGCATCCCGGGGATCGCGCCCAGCACAGACGCCACCAGGGCACCGCTCACACCACAGAATAAATAGAAGGCAAGGAACCGCTTACTGCCCCACCATTGCTCAATCCGTGGGCCGAATATGTACAGGATGAGCATGTTGAAGAAAATGTGGAAGAAGCCGGCATGCAGAAACTGGTACGTGAAAAAACGCCAGACCTGCCCGCCAAAGATCGCTTTTTCAACACTGAAGTAACCGTATGGCCCGATCGCTAACGCGCTGCCACGCAGGCTCCCTCCGAAGATCATGTCCCACAAGAATACAACACAGTTGATGATCAGCAGCCACATCACCATCGAATAGCCGCCCATCCCGCCGCCGAAACGCATACCGCTGCGCCCGCCGTCATGGCCGCCTATGCCAGGCTCTTCCTTGTTGTATGCGCGCTCTCGCCAGCTCATTTCGGTTTCGTCCTCAGGAACGTCTGATAATACAACAAAGTCGCGATCGTCTTGGCGTCGCGGATGGTGTTGTCCTGTATCATCTGAATCGACCGATCCAGGGGGACCGCTTCAGTTGTGATCCTTTCTGTTTCGTCGAGGTTTTGGCCCTCAAATGACAAATCACGGGCTAAAAACGCGGTCAGCATCTCCGTGCAGAAGCCGGGCGTGGGGAAAAATTCGATCAGACGGGTCAATTCCGCCGCGGCGTAGCCGGTCTCCTCGATCAGTTCACGCCCCGCACATAGCGCCGGGTCCTCCCCTGCTTCCAGCGTCCCGGCCGGCAATTCCCACAGTGTCTGGCCTACCGCGAACCGCTCGTTGCGGATCAGCACCACCGTCTGCTCATCCAGCATCGGCAGGATCACCACCGCATTGGCCGGCACAACGATCTCACGCCTCTTCGTCCCGCCGCTGTGCTTCGCGACCTCAACTCCATGAATCTTGAATCGCACGCCTTCATAGAGGAGCGGTTTGTCGGTTGTTGATCGTGAATCATTCATCAGTTGGTAGTACGTCAGGCGTGATTAGGGGTTCGGGATTGGGGATTGGGGATTGGGGATTGGGGATTGGGGATTGGGGATTGGGGATTGGGGATTGGGGATTGGGGATTGGGGATTGGGGATTGGGGATTGGGGATTGGGGATTGGGGATTGGGGATTGGGGATTGGGGATTGGGGATTGGGGATTGGGGATTGGGGATTGGGGATTGGGGATTGGGGATTGGGGATGACCTTCCCCACGAATGGTGGACACGGGGTGGTGTTAATTCAGGCCGGCCTCGAACGCTTCGGGGCTCTGATAGCCTAACGTGCTGTGCAGCCTTTGGCGATTATAAAACACCTCGATGTACTCGAAGATTGATGCCTGCGCCTCGGGCCTTGTCGCGTAATGTTCATGATGCACCAGTTCCGTCTTGAGTGTGCCGAAGAAGCTTTCCATCACCGCGTTGTCGTAGCAGTTGCCCCGCCGGCTCATGCTGCACGCGATCCCGTGCTCGGCGAGCAACGCCTGGTACGCGTCGGACGCGTACTGCACGCCCCGGTCCGAATGATGCAGCAGGCCACGCCCGGGACGACGACGCATCAGCGCCATCGTTAACGCGTCGCCGATCAGTTCGCTGCGCAGGTGATCCGCCATCGACCAGCCCACCACGCGTCGGCTGTAGAGGTCCAGCACCACCGCCAGGTACAACCAGCCTTCATCGGTGCTGACGTACGTGATGTCCGCCACCCACTTCTGATCCGGCGAGCAAGCGGTGAAGTCACGGCCCAGCGTGTTGGGCGCCACCGGCGCATCGTGAACGCTGTCGGTCGTGCGCGGCACGAACGATCCGGCGGTTTTCGCCTTGATTTGCAGGCTTTTCATCACCTTCGCCACCGTGTTCAGACACACCGATTCACCCCGCGCGATCAACGCGCGGTGCACACGCGGGCTGCCGTAGGTCCCCCGGCTCTGTTCGTAAACCTTGCCGATGCGATGGCCCAATGCCTCCCGACGACGCGCCGGTTCGCTCGGCTCACGGCGACGCCACGCGTAGAACCCGCTACGCGACACACGCAGCACCCGGCAGGTGACCTTCACCGGCCAACACGCCCGATGCTTGTCAATGAACGCGTACCTCACGGCTGCTCCTTCGCGAAGAACGCCGCCGCTTTTTTTAAAATCTCTCGCTCCATCCGGAGCTCCGCGTTCTCCTTGCGCAATCGACGCAGCTCCGCCTGCACCGCTCCCTCACCCGTCGGCGACATCCCTTGCTCAGCAGAGTACTTCTTGACCCACGCCCGCAACGAAGCCGGGTCCACCCCCAGTTGCTTCGCCGCCTGGCTCGGGCTGTAACCCTGCTCATTGACCAACCGTACCGCCGAGATCTTGAACTCTCGTGTGAACTTCCTGCGTGCCATAGTGGACTCCTTCGACAGCCATTATGCTGTCCCCCGCCCGTGTCCACCATTCGTGGGGAAGGTCAGGATTGATAGCATTATATTGTCTGCGTTTTCTGCTTTTCCGATTTCCTGCTTTCCCAATTTCCTGCGTTTCCTGCTTTCCTCCCCCCCCTACCTCCCATACTTCCCTTCCAACCTTTCCAACTCCATCTTCGTAATCGGCCCGCCCAGATCAGGGTTGGTCATGCGTAATTGCCTGACGCGCAGCGGGATTTCTCCCGTGCCTTCGCCGAGTTTGTCGTTGACCTGCAAGCGACGCATCCATGCGATCCACCATTCTTCCGGGTACGGCGCGCCCAGCCCGGTGATCAGCCGATCGTAGTACCGCACCGATTCAACGAGCGAATCATCATCGCCCTTGGCGTACAGCACCTCCGCGTATTGCAGCATCACTTCCGCATCGTTGGGAAATGCCTGGATCAAGCGCGCGAGGATCGGATACGCTTCGTCTGCCTTGCCGGACAGCCTAAGCGTCTTGGCGCGGATGACCTCGAAGGGCATCATCGTCTCGGTGTCGTAGTCCTGTTTTCCTGCCCATTCAAGCAGGTAACGCGAAAGCACCGCCGCGGCCTTCGCCTGTTCATCCGCCTGCTTCTTGAGCGCCGCTTGCTTGGTCGCGCTTGCTTCCGCGGATTCGATCTGCAATCGTTCGATACGCTTTTCAACCTTGGTCAAGACCTGGTCGATCACCGGCGCTGCCTGGTCCGGGAAGTCCTGCACCATTAACCGGGCTGTCTTGGCAAGGTCTTCATGTCGGCCCGAATCACCGAGCGCAATCACACGATGCTCAAGCGATTCGGCGATCAGGTCAGGCTGATCAGGATAGTCCGCTTCAAATCCATCCAACTCAATAATCGCCTTGTCGTAATCCCCGCTATCCATCGCTAAATCCGCATGCACCAGCCTCACGGTCGCTTCAGCCCGACGTGCGGTCGTCGCGCGATCCGGATTGATCCTGCTCTCACGGTCGCGCGCCGCTTCGGTCTGAACGCGCGACATCAGCGCATCAAGCTCCCGCAGAATGCGCGGCTTCGCGGTCGCATCGGCTTCGCGCTCGAAAGCCAGCAGACTCAACATCGCCTGCCGCTGCGCGCGGTAATAATCGTCATGATCGAACGGGACGCGCTTGTACATGTCGATCGCTTCACGGTAGTTGCCCGATTGTGCCAGCACCGCGTAGCCGTAGTACAGCCGTTCGTTGTCCGCCGCTTCGCTGGTGGGGAACTTGCTGAACAGCACCTGCGCTGCGCGTTCGTAGGCCTTCTCCACACCGGGCGGCGTCGGGATAACCTGGTGCAACTCGCGCAACAGCCCCACTGCACCGCTGATCGCATCCTCCGCAACAGGCTCGCTGGGCATGTCGTCCGCCAGGTCGGTAAGTATTGCCGTCAGGTCCAGACGATTGGACGTGTTGTTCGGGTCCTTGCCGTGCATCGCCAGCGCAAGGTTGAACATCGCCTCGGAGCGGATCTCGGATGGCACCTCTTCGCCGACAAGCGACTTCGCCAGCCGTATCGCTTCATTAAACTTCGCCCTCGCTTCGCTGCGCAGCGCGACCGTGTCCGTGCCGGGCTCTATATCCCCGCTTTCAAGCCGATCGATCGTCGCCTGCGCCTGCTGGCGGATCACCTGGCTGATCGCCAGCCGCACGATCGCCGGCAGTGTGTCCGACATGTGCTCATCTTCAGCGATCGACGCTTCCCATCGGCGATAGATAAAATCGCGCAGCCCCTGCGATTGCGCCCCGGTCAACGGCCCGGAAAGCAAATCAAGGTAAGGCTGATAGCTTCGCGTGATCGCCTCGTCCCGATGCGTCGGCGGCAACAGGTCCGCTTCATCACGCAATACACGATGCGTCAGGTCTGTCACCAGCAGGCTGTAACGTAAGTCCGCAACGACCGCAGGTTCTTTCATCAACTCATCGAGCATCAATAGCGCCTGGTCCGGCTTACCCTGCTGCTGCGTCGTCGCCGCCTGGATCAAACGTGCGGTCAGCCAATGCAGATTACGCTGACTGCTCTGCGCGATTTCCTCCACCGCCTCAAGCGCATCGGTGTATCGGCCGCGCGCCAGATACACCCGCCCCTGCAACACCGCCGAAGCGTCGCGGATATTCAGGTAGTTGGTCAGCTTGCTCGTAACCTTCTTCAGTTCGCTATCAGCAAGCGTCAGCAGACGCTCCTTTTCCTCATGAGCATCTGTTTCCCGATTCGGGATCGGCGTCGCGTCGGGATCGGTGTAGTAAGACGCATCATCGGGCAATTGAGCGACCAGGTACGCCGCGTTCGCCAGGAAGTAAGGCGTGCGACGCTGGTCGTATTCATCAAACAAGCGGAAGAATAACCCGCTGGATTGCATCTGCTGCGACCGCTGCGGGTCGCGCCCCACCTCACCACGCAGATTAAACAACCGCAACTGCGCATCAACCAGTAACGCCAGCGCCTCCGGCGCTACCTTCGCCAAAGCCTCGCGCTGCTCGCGCGTCGTCACACCAAAATCCGCGAACAACGGCGCTGACTGGTTCAGGTTGTACAGTTCATCCAGTATCAAGCTCTGAGCAAGGTCCGTCTGCCAGATGGGGCGCTGGTCGTGATCGTAATAAGTCTTGATCAGCTCGCGCATCGCTTCGACCATGCGGTGATACGCACGTGTCGCCTGGTCTCGCACTTCTTCTGCACGCACCGGGTTCGTCCGCGCCAATTGGCCGGATTCAACCAGCAACCGCTGATAATCGATCCGCAACCCCGCGATCTCGACCTGCTTATTCAATACCGGATCGTCGGACTTTTCCGTATCGACCAGGTGCAGAAGCAGTTCGCTCATCCCTTCTTGGGCAAGCGAATCAATGAGCATCCCCTTATCAAGATCCGATTCTTCATCCGCCGCGACACAAGGCAAACCAACGACAAGACTCAAACACGAAGCCGCCAGCAGCGCCTTGATGCTCAAACGCTTGCTCATCTTCTTCGCGCTCTTAGCGCCTTCGCGGTTCACCAGCTTTAGATTCATCCTCATCATCACTGCCTGACCTGTGCGAAGTTGATATTCGTGTACCGCGCCCGCACCGCGGCGTTGAACGCATTGGCCACATGCTGCCATCGCACGCCCGCATCTGGTCGGATCACCACCGGATTGTCCGGCTTAAACGCTCCGCTGTTCAGCCCATGTGCCGGGTCGTATTGCAACTGCACCAGGAACGCCGCCAGCTCCGTGAAGTTTGTCGGCGCCTGCGGATAGCCTTCGATCCGTATACGGCAATCCGTCTCACCCGCCGCAAGCAACAGGATATTCAACGGCCGCTGCGGCGGCGCCATGTCCGTCGTCGGCTGGCCCGTCCCCTGCGGCAGCTTCGCGGTCAGCACACCCTCGTCAGGTGTAAAGTTCACCGTCGAGACAAAATAAATCAGCAGCAGAAAGATCACATCAATCATCGACGACAGGTTCGGCTGCATGCTCGATACAGGTCGGCCGTGCCGCTTGCTTGACGAACGATGATGGATCGTCTGCCCGTTGCCGTTGGGCACTTCGTTACGCGTCGCATCAGATTGTGGCGTGTTCTGCGTACTCACGTTAATCACTGTGTCGGTTGTTCCACGGCCACGCCTCGCTCGGGCATGTACGCAACCAGGTTTACCTTATCGATCCCCGCCCGCGTGATCGCGCCCATCACCGGCTGAACCACGCCGTAGTACAACGCACCATCGCTGCGTAATACCACCTGGATATCCGGGTTCTCACTCTTGGCCTGCGTCAGCGCCGCCGTCACACCCTCCAGGTCGTCCGCCGCAAACGTCTGCAGACCGACGCGGATAAATCGCGCCTCGCCTTCGAACATCAGCGGATCGTCCTTGCGTTCCTTGAACGCATACTCGGCCGGCGCGATATTCACGATCAACCGCCCCGCCTCATCCATCTCGCGTGTCGTCGGCTCGTCCAGTTGCGGCACGATCATCTCGACACTCTGCTCGGTGATGATGTTATTCACGAGCATGAAAAAGATGATCAGCAGGAACACCACGTCGATCAACGGCGTGATGTTCATCTGAGGCTTCGTCGGGCCGCGCTGGAAGATACGGGAGGGCATGGGTTAGGGTGTAGGGTGTAGGGTGTAGGGTTTAGGGTTTAGGGTCCGAGGCCGAAGGCTCGGAGTCGGAATCAGGTTTGGGTGGTTGTTTGTTTTGTTGTTGATCGTTTTGTTGTGTTTGTTGGTTATTTGCTTGTTGTTGGTTTGCTTGTTGTTGCTGCTGTCTTACCTGGGCGGGAACGGGTTTGAAGGGGGCGATGATCTGTTCGGCGATCAGCATGCCTTCGCTGGTCAGCGCGTCGATCTTGTTGCGGATCAGTGCGTAACTTGCCAGCGCGGGAATAGCGACGATCAGACCCCAGAACGTCGTGATCATCGCGGTCGAGATGCCGCCGGCCAGTTGCGCCGGGTCGGGCTTGCCGCCGCTTGCCTGCAACTGATCGAACGCACGGATCATGCCGTAGACCGTGCCGAATAAACCGATCATCGGGGCAATGTTGCCCAGCACGTTCAGGTATTCGATCGGCCGCAGCGCCTTGGTCGTCTCGCTGTCACCCGCCTCTTCGATGCCGCGCTCCATCGCGCCGAAGCCGTGCCCCGCTTCCTTCAGCGCCGCGTGGATCACCTTGCCTAAGTAGCTCGTATCCTTGGCGACAAAGTCGATCGCTTCGCGGAAACGCCGACCGTCCAGCATCCGCACGACCTGCTTGTGCGTATCCTCCGGCAACAACTTCTTACGCTGATACCGCAGCACCAGGCTGCCCGTGTACCCGATACTCAGCGCTGACAGCATCACCAGCATCCACGTAATCAGCACCCCCACCGGGTCGTCCGGCAAGAGGAACATCCGGAATAAACTCACCGTCTGTGCCTGCTCCTGCGCAAAGGCAAGACTCGGTAACCCGAGCCACACCAACAGGAACACGGCCACGCTGCTTTTATGTTTCATCAACACTCCCTTGGTCGGCTGCTTATTCTTCATCATCCGTTTGCGCATCCAAACCAGCTAATAACTCGGTTAAACGCCTGTAACAGGCGGGGTCTTCCTTCTCATCGATCAACGGCTTCGCCCGGCGATACAACTTCAACGCGATGTCATCCCTGCCGATCTTCTCATGCACGTACCCCGCCTCCAGCCACGCCGGCCCCGCCACCGCGCTGCGCGGAAAGTACGTCACCACACGCATGAAACTCAGCCCCGCCGACTTATAACCGTCCATATCAGCGCTCTGATCCGCGATCGCCAATTGGATCATGCCTTTCAGATAGAGCTCCGAAGGGGTGCGCCCCGGTTGGCCAAGCGCCTCCTTCACCGCGATCATCGCGCGATCGAGTTGCCCCCTGCGATAGAAGTTCACGATCGAGCCGGGCGGCGCGCTGGTCGAGATCGGTATGCCTGTCTGCTGACTCGTGGTATCCACAGGCGCTTGCGTGCCGGTTGCATCTGCCCCCACGACCGCCTCGGGCTTCCCCGCCGCATCCAACAGCTTCTGCAACAGTTCAACCCGCTGCTCATCCAGCGAACCCTTCACCGCGTTGATCAACTCGATCGCGCGCAACCGATCCGCCGCATCCGCACGGGCCAGCCCATCAACCGGGGGATCGAGCAGGTATGCCAGGTCCGCATCATCCATCATCAGGTCGATATAAACCTGCACCGCCTCTTCCGCTTTATCGATCCGCTCCAGCGCATGGAACCGTTGCGCGCCGGCGTAATGTTGCAACCACCGCTCGTGGGCCTGGTCGATCGTCTGCTTCAGCATGATCGCCGCGGTCTGATCGTCACCTTGTTCGATCGCCTCCTGGGCATCGTTCATCGATGGATAGCGTCCCAGCTTCATGCCTTCCAGCAGGTCAAGCGATCGTGAAATACGCACGCCCTGCTCGGTCTCATACACAATAAGCCCGTGATCGATCGATACCACCGTCACCGGCTCGATCCACATGCCCGACAGCTTCACCGCGTCTTCCTGCGCCAAAACCGCCGTCGGCAGCAGAGTCAGCACAGCTAACATCACGCAAATTGTCATTCGGCTGTGTTTCATCATCCTCTACTCATGGATCGTTACCGCCTGCGCCGGTCGGTTGCGTTCTTGTCCTCTTAATCGATATTCAGATCTTTCTCCGACACAAAGGTGTACACCCCGCCGCTGCGCGTGGCGATCTGCTCCATCGTGCTCTTTAATCCCGCCTTCACAAGCGGGTCTTCCTGCAGAAATTGCAGCGTATTGATCTTCGTCCCCGCGCGGTTGATCCGATCGATCTCATCAAGCAGCTTGCGTTGATCGATCTCGTATTGCCCCTGACCCGTGATCGCATCCGAAAGCAAAAAGATCAGTTGCGGCTCATACGAAAACGCGCGCCTCAACGCACGCACCGGATTTGAAGAACCGCCAAGCTCGATGTTGTTCTGGTCGGGCGACAACCAGCGATTGACCGCTTCCTTCATCGTGATCGTCGCACGCTTGGCGTCGATCCCCATCGGCGGGACCTCCTTCACATCATTGCCCTGATAAAAGATCACCGTGAAGTACTGCCGGCTGCTCAGTTGATTAACCGATCGCTGCAGCTCGCGTATTACAAAAGGAAACTCGCCAACAATAGACCCTGACGCATCGATCACAAACGCGATCCGCCTCGCGTTGCCGCCTGATCCCAGAAACTGTGCACGCAACTCGCCCCCGCCCGCCAGCGCCGCTTCGAACGGGTTCGCCTCACCGCTCGCACCCAGCACGCCAACCAGCGACGCGTCGCTGATCGGATTCGTCTGCATCTGGATCGGCGCTTGTTTACGGATCGGTGAAACGGTCCTTCTCGCCAGCGGGTCGGTCTTCAGCCGTTCGGTCTGTTTGAGTTGCAACGGCGCGCCGGGCGTCGCGCTGAGCCTGGCCGTCGGGATGATGATCTGCTCGTCGCTGGTCAGGATCACTGTCGACCACACCACGAATAGCGCCAATAGCACCAGCCCCGTATGCAATAAAAGCGAAAACCCCCAGGGCATCAGCCGCGTTACCGTAGCTTCCTGATCCGTAGACGTCAGCGCACCAAGCTGCTCCGTCGGGTCCGACGCCAGCTCGGCGAGTAGCTCCAAGTTGTCCTGCTGCATATCCGACAAACGCGAACCTCCATGCAATGCGTCGATCAGCCCCCGCCCCCGGATCTCCCCCGGATTATCCCCCGGATTCCCCAGGATCACTTCCCCGGGCCCCGGGATTGCTTGTCTTCAGATTGTAACGGATGTTACACGCCGTGGCGTATCAGGCTGACCACGCATTACCAATGAAGACCGGGGCTGCTTATTATCATAGAACCTGTACCGGAGCCATTATCTATGATCGGACCACATCTCATCCAAAGCTCAAGATTCCTGCTCGGTCTATTGGCCATGTCGACAGCAGCGGTCCGATCGGGGTGTTTGCTTGGGACTTTCATCGGGCTTCTGTTTACATCATCAATCGCCATCGCAGGGCCGGGCAATTACCGCGTGATTCAGGACGAAGCCGGAAAGTTCTGGTTCGCTGATGCGCAAGGCCAGCGTTTTCTGTCGCTCGGTGTGAACCACATCGCCGGGCACGTCGGTGCAATCGAAGGCACTCCCTTCTATGACGGGCTGAAACATCAGTTCGCCGGCGATACCGAGGCCTGGACAGCGTCAGTTAAACAGATCCTTCAGCGTGGCGGGTTCAACACAATTGGCGCGTGGAGCGATCCGACGCTGAACGGATGCGGAGCCTACGAGACGGTCATACTCTACGCCGCAGGCTGGGGGCAGGACCGCATACTCGACAGCCTGCGCCCGGGGTTTGAGCAACGTGTAAATAAGCGGGTCAGTGAAGAACTCTCGCGCTGGCCCGACCGCAGCAAGGTACTTGGGTACTTCATCGACAACGAAGCCGCATGGTTCGGCCGCCTGCCCTGGGTCTATGAGCCGACCTACACCCTGCTCGAATCTGCTTTGTCTCGACCCACAGAAGATACTGCCCGTCATGCAGCCATCGACTTCCTTAAAGAGCGTTACGACGATGATGTCACTTCGTTCTCCCATGCCTGGCAACTTGATCCGATCACTTCATGGGATCAGATCACCGATGCCATGCTTGAGAGCGTTAACACGGAAACAGCGACCAAGGACCGTGAAGCATTCATCCGCCACACGGCCGAGTTGTACTTCCAGACGACGACCACGGTGATACACGAGCTGGCCCCCGACTCGCTCATACTCGGCGTACGATTCGCCAACGATGCGCCGGACGCGGTGATCGAGGTCTGCGGCAAGTATTGCGATGTCATGTCCGTGAACCACTACCCGCATCGGCCGGAGGTGGACAAGTCAAAACTCGCACGCTTCTGGTTACTGGGTGGCAAGCCCATCATGCGGACGGAGTTCTCCTGGCGGGGAGCCGAAAACAACAGCGGCAACCCGAACACGCGCGGCGCAGGCGCCGTGGTGCCGACCCAGCAGGATAGAGCGAATAACTATCAGCGATACGTCGAAGCGCTTTTAGCAGAGCCGATCATCATCGGCGCACACTGGTTTGAATTTGCTGATGAACCGCCCCAAGGCAGATTCGACGGCGAAGACTCAAACTACGGCATCGTCGACATCCAACACAAACCCTACGACGTCCTGCTCGATGCGATGGCTAAAACTAACAAACAAGCCGACGCAATCCACGCAAACAGTTCAACCGCCATCCCCACCGACCTGCCTACAAGTGCGCCGGTTACGCTATTCACAGGACAGTATCCCGACCGACCGCCCCGCATCGGCATCCTCGCTGAAACGCCGACCGCCGAACCCGCGGTGTTTAACGATACCGACGCCAGTGTGACTTTAACGCGCCGTGGTAAAGCTTTGCATATCACCTACGACAGCGGCGCCGGCTGGGGTGGCGGCTGCGCCATCTTCGGCCCCAAACGCATGGCAATCGAAGGCGGAACACCCCAAAGCACCGACCTCGCCGGCTACAGCAAAGTCACACTCGTCGCCACGATGCCCAAGGACTTCCGTTTTAATCTGATCGTCGACGAAGCCGCCGTCGCATCCCCCGCCGACGATTACACGCACATTAACACGTCCGACGACGGCGAAGCTTACCACTCCGTCCCACTGCGCGGCACGGGAATAAAACACCGTTACACCATCGACCTGACCCAACTCTTGCCGCGCGGCTCATGGGGCAACCAGCAAGGCAACTACCGCATCGACATGCAATCCCTCCACGCCCTCGGCCTGACCTGGGACGGCAACCAGGGCGCCGGAGTACTAACCATCCACGCATTGATTCTGGAACGGTAAGGGGCGTTAAAAGGGTGACAGCGCAACATAACGGGGGGCTGCCCCGGTTCGGGACACGAACATCGCAGAAGCGAGAGCGCGACCTAAACTAACCCTCACCGGCATGCAAATCGGGGGATTCCGGGGATGCAGTTTTCCACCGCCAAACGGGCGCACAGACCTGTCCTGATTGGCCCCCATGCGCACAAACATGGCCCAAACACCCCCCACTCAATCCGTCATGCGCACGAACGCAGCGCGGCCAACAATATCAGAGTGAAATTCACAACAATCACAGGCAAAAGCCCGTTGATGATCCGAATGTGATCTATTCAACGCACCCAAGACTCTTACCATTCATGTAAACAAGCTGTGTTACAAACAGTCGTGTCATACACCTCTTTATCACATTGATTCAAAGATCATCATCCTCGTATTCGCACGATTGATGATGTGGTACACATAACCGCCAAGATCGACACGAGGTCAATGCCCCATTGTGTTAAATGACCATAGCGATGTATAATCTAAAATATAAGGTTTCAGACCCGAACGCCGCGAACTTAAGCTGTAAGTTATTTCTGTAGCGCGCGTTAGGACGCGCTGGCGCGATAAAGAACCTCCTGCGATGATGGTGGTGTTCTAACAACAACATCACAGGAGGTCACGGATGACCAGTATCGCATGGGCCGTCACGCGTTTCAAGGATAATCCTTTAGAACATCTGGATCACCGGCTGGTGCTCGAAGCCTGCGCGGCGGCGGGGCACGTCTGGCGTCGGCGGCTGCTGGACCCGATCGTCACAGTTCGGCTGATGTTGCTGCAGGTGTTGTTCGCCAACGTGTCGTGTCGGCGTCTGTCGCGCATCGCGGGGATGCGATTCAGCGTCACGGCTTACTGCAAGGCCCGCGCGCGGCTGCCGGTGGATGTGCTGGGTTACATCGCGGCGATGCTTACGCACCGCGCGCGTGAACACACGCAACAGTTCGGTCTGTGGCTGGGGCACCGTGTGTTGTTGATCGACGGCACGGGCGTGTCGATGCCCGACACACCTGCGCTACAACGCGCGTTCGGCCAGCCGGGCAACGTCAGGGCCGGCTGCGGCTTCCCGGTGATGCACGTGTTGTGGGTGTTCGACGTGGCGACGGGTCTGATCGTCGACTTCATCGAGGCGAAGTGGAACCGCTACGACCTGGCCGACGCCCACCGATTGCACGCATCGATGCACGAAGGAGATGTGCTGGTCGGCGACCGCGCGTTCGGCTCGTACGCGCACCTGGCGCTGCTATATCAGTCTCAATTGCACGGCGTGTTCCGCGTGCATCAGCGCACGATCGTCAGCTTCACACCCAGACGCAAGCACAAAAAACAGAAGCGCAAGGACCAACGCAGGGGTTCGCCGACATCGCGTTACCTCAAACGGTTCGGCAGGCATGACCAGCTCGTCGAATACACCAAGCCCAACAAACGCCCGACATGGATGAGCGCTAAGCAGTACGCCGAACTTCCGGGGGCGCTGGTCGTGCGTGAGTTGCGCTACACGTTGAAGCGCAGAGGTTATCGCACGCAACAGGTCACGCTCGTGACGACGTTGACCGACCCCCGGAAGTATGGCAAGCAAGCACTGGCCGATCTTTATCAAGCGCGTTGGCAGATCGAGACGAATCTGGGTTACCTGAAGACGACGATGAAGATGGATGTGCTGCGTTGCAGGAGCCGTGACGGCGTGATCAAGGAGCTGTGGTCGTACATGATCGTGTACAACCTGGTGAGGCTGTTGATGCTCGAAGCGGCGCGCAGTCAAGGCGTCGAGCCGGAGCGTGTGAGTTTTATCGATGCATTGGATGTGCTGCGTTACCGAGCGCCGAGCGAACCGATACCGAAGCTATTGGATAACGTCCTGAATTATGCGCAGATTTGAAAAGGCAGTCCTCCGAGCGGATGGTGTTGGTGTGTTAGACAACCCCATTCACAGGAGAACTGCCATGACGGATGATATTACAGCGACGGGCCTCGGGATGAAAGACGCGTTCAAGATCAATGAGGCCCAGGTGCGTGGACACGTGGACCGGATCGTGGTCGAATCGGTCGAGCAGACGCTCAACGGGCTGCTGGAGGAAGAGGCCAAGGCGTTGTGCGGGGCCGGCAAGTATGAGCGGACGGATGCCCGGAAGGACACGCGTGCGGGCAGCTACCCCCGGAAGTTGCAGACGAAGGCGGGCGAGGTGACGCTGAAGGTGCCGCGGCTTCGGAGTTTGCCGTTCGAGACGCAGATCATCGAGCGTTACAAGCGTCGCGAGTCCTCGGTAGAGGAGGCGTTGATCGAGATGTATCTGGCGGGAGTGAGTGTGCGTCGTGTGGAGGACATCACCGAGGCGTTGTGGGGTACGAAGGTGTCGCCTTCGACGGTGAGCGAGTTGAACCAGAAGGTGTATAAGCAGATCGACGCCTGGCGGAACAAGCCGATCGAAGGAGAGCACCCTTATGTGTACCTCGACGGGACGTACCTTAAGCGCAGCTGGGGTGGGGAGGTGAAGAACGTGGCGATCCTGGTAGCGATTGGTGTGGCGGCGGACGGCTACCGCGAGGTGTTGGGGATCGCCGAGGGCGCCAAGGAGGACAAGGCGTCGTGGTTACAGTTCCTGCGTCATCTCAAGCAACGTGGTCTCAACGGCACACGGCTGTTCGTCAGTGATGCGTGCCTGGGTCTGGTCGAGGCGCTAAGTGAAGTCTTCCCGGCGTCGCAGTGGCAACGCTGCGTGGTGCATTGGTACCGCAACGCCTGGAGCCACGTGCCCAAGAGCAAGGTGAAGGAAGTGTCGGCGATGCTCAAAGCCATCCACGCCCAGGAGGACCGTGAGGCGGCGTTGAAGAAGGCGGAGGATGTCGCGGTGAAGCTGGCGGGGTTGAAGCTCAAGCGGGCCGCCGGGTTCGTGCGTGAGTCGGTCGAGCAGACGCTGACGTACATGAGCTTCCCACGTGAACACTGGACCCGATTACGTACGAACAACCCGCTGGAGCGTCTGATGCGTGAGATCAAACGCCGGACGAAGGTGGTCGGCGCGTTCCCGGATGGGAACTCGGCGCTGATGCTCAGCGCCGCAAGACTGCGTCACGTCGCCGGGACGCGTTGGAGCACGCGCAAGTACCTGGACATGGATCGGCTGCATGAATTGGAACGCGAGCGAGAACAACAGGAGCAAGATTCAATGACAAGCGTGGCGGTGTAGCCGCGCGAAGGTTGGCCGGCCCTCCGCTCGCTGCGCTCGCTCCGGCCCCGCCAACCTTCCATCCCCCGGAGACTGCCTGATCGAAAGTGCGCAACTTGACGGACACTACCAGCTATTGATCAATCCCCGAAGGCCGGACCGCGATCAGCCGCGCGTGATCAAACGAAGAAAAGACCGCCATCGCCTGATGACCAAACCGCGAAGTGAATACCACAGCGAAGTCATTGACGACGAATCACTTGCCGCTTAAGTTGATGGCGTTCGTTTCTGACACCTTTTCCGGACTCGGTAGTATCACGGTTACAACCGAGACATCCTACTCAACATTATCACTCACCACGCCATGATCCCCAGGCATCAATGTGGAGGTTTTCTACAGAGCCGGTCAGCCCCCTTTTCCGATCCGGTGCCGGCTTTTAGAATATGGCGCGTATTAGAACACCGATCAGTGCAATTGTCAAAAATAATCCTGTGTATATTATTATGTTTTGCGTTCCATTACGCAACCAAATAGGTTTGTTATTCTTCAATAACAAATTAGTGATAAACAAAGTGAAACTTCCAATTATTAAAAATAGAAAAGCGCATAATATGGAAAACAACATGACGATAGTGCCAATTTGATCGCCAATAGTGGCTGTGCTGTCATTCATATTGGGTAATGTACTTATCGACAATTATGGAAATACGATTACCGCTGCAACTCCCGCAGCTATGCCAGTTCCTTGGCCGATACCGGTTCCAGCTTCGAAGTGTGATTCACCGGTCACAAAGTTCCAACAAGCCCGCCCTCCAACAGCCCAAGTTGCAAGCCCTATACTGCTTGTTACGCAACCTTCAAATGTAACCCCCCTCTGATCAGGACCACCACTAGGGCCTTTGATCCAAGGCACTCTAAATGACTCGCTCACTTTTCTCAAGTCTAAAGTTTGGAGGGCTTTTTTGAGTCTTTTGATTGATATTGGGCGAAGGAAATTTTTCAACGGAGGAGCTTGGCCTTTTATTATACCTTTGCTTCCGCCTACATGTAGCCCTAAATCTCCAAATATCCTCACGCGACCATCAAAACTATCCGTCTGGATACCATATCTACCCACTACTTCAACACCCACACTAAGCGACCAAGTCATTGGGCCAACTGGTGGGAATGGAAGTGGGAAGTTATACCGGAATGCGGAACCAGACATGAAAAAGTTTAATACCTGATCAACCAATACCCCCATTATCAAATCTGGAGTAAGATACGATATTGAGGCACTTGCAAGTATAGCTTCTGGAGATATAGTGCTGGCACTTTTGTACCCATGACTTAAGAAGAAAGTTCGTATGCGATTAAGAATGTCAGACTCGCCCGACGGGTCTACTTGATTTTGTGGATTGCCGGACACATACAGATACTTATGTAATGACAATGGATACTGTTGAATACCAAAAAAAGTATCTGCACTATTGAAACGACCGCTTGTTGGATCATAATACCTTGTTCTCAGATACTGCAGACCAGTCACACGATTTGTGAATTCACCCGAATAGAGTAGGATTGTTAGGGCGTGGGCTTGGGTGTCGGCACCGAAGACGGTGTTGAGCATGTTGCCATAGGCGTCGTATGTGAAGGCTTGGATGACGTCATCGTTTGGATTGGCCGGGGTATTCAATACGTCATTTGCCGCGAATGTACCGCCCTCCATTAGTGCGCGGGTGCTGCCGTGTGCGTCGTAGAGGAACTGCAGGTGCTTCGGTGTACCGCTAAAGTCGGTCGTTTGTGCGATCACATCCAAACCGAGTGTGTATGCGGTGGCTAAGGTTGCGGTCGCGCTGTTCAGTGATTCACGTTCTTCCAGCACCTGAGCGTAACCCGTTGGGTTATTTGGGTCGATAGTATAGGTGGTTGTCTTGGTCGATTCGGTCGCCTCGCCCGGATCAGTTGTCACCTCCTGCTCGACGCGGATGCCGTTGGCATCGTACTTGTAGGTGATCGTAGTTTCGATCGTTGTATCGTCACCATCGGTGTCCAGATCGACCTTGCTCATACGGCCGCGGACATTGAAGGTGTACGTGGCGCCGCTGATATCCGTACCGGCACCATCGGTCACCGATTTTGTTTCCTGTTCGGTACCGTTGTACGTATATTCTGTGATCCGGTCGTTCGTATCATTTGCTACCGAGTCACTGCCGACATCCTGGTTCTCGGTGATCAAGCGGTCATTGGCGTCGTAGGTGTAGGTGGTGGTGAACTCAATGAAGCTTCCGGTGACGGTTTCACGGACATAGGTCGCCCGGTTGGAGGCCAAGTCGAAGGTGAACTTGTCGGTGTAGCCGTTGGTCCCGTCTGTGAATACCTCCTTGATCAAGCGGTTCAGGCCGTCGTAGGTCCAGTTAAAGGTCTGAGCGGTTTGGTCGTCGAGTTCGCCGTCACCATTGCTGTCGAACCGTTCGGTGGCGGAGTCGCGGTTGCCTGCGTCGTCGTAGGAGTAGTCGAAGTCGGCGATAAGGTCTTCGCCGATATCGTGTTCGCCATCACCGTCGATAGTGTCCTTGAAGTGGACGATCTTATCGAGTCGGCCGAAGGCGTCGTAGATCATGTCTTCGGTGAGACCGTTGGCGAACACCTGATAATCGATGCGACCGAGTTCGTCGTAGAAGTATCGGGTCTCTTCTCCGCCGGGTCCGGCAACGCCCAGGTCTACCCCGCCGCGTTTTTCAGCGGTGACCTTGATCATCCGGCCAAGGGCGTCGTATTCGTATGAGGTATCGGTGATCGCGGTACCACCGACTGTTTGAGCCGTGTAGGTGCGGGTGAGTCGGCCGAGGGAATCGTACTCATAGTTGACCGTCATCTGATCGGTGGCGTTTGTCCGATCAATCGCGGTGAGTTGGCCGTCAGTATCGTAATGATAGATGGTTATGTGATTGGCGCTGTCGAACCAGTCATCGATCTGCTTCTGCCTGCCGAGGGCGTCGTAGGTGTAAGTTACATGTTCAGTTGGTGTCAGCGAATTCAGGGTGCTGCTCAATGTGGCGAGGTCCATCGCGGCAGCGCCGTTGATAACGCCGTAGTAATTTTCCTTAACGAGCCTGCCACCGCCATGGGTGGTGTTGTTGTAGAGGTATTCTGTTACACGCCCTTCGAAGTCAACCGAGAAGGCGAGTTGGCCGGCGCCGACGCTTAATTCGGGCGTTGAACCCAGCTGCACGGTGGCGATGGCTGTATCGTCGTAGAACATCCGCTCGATTTGTCCCTCGGGGAGGGTGCGGGTGATCTGGCGACCGAATTGATCGTAGGTGAAGGTGGTCACCAGGGTTGTGTAGGAGGCTGCGAGAAGGATATCCGGGGTGACGGCGAGTTGGGTGATATTACGGCTGGTGATTACCTGATTGTCGTCGTTCGCATCCTTGCCGTAGTAGGTGACCGTCTTGCCGTCTGCAGAGAGGAGGATGTTGTTGACGATGGCGGTCTGGTTGCCGTATTCGTCGTAGTGATACTCATAACGTGGGCGGGTATGATCGGCTGTACCTAAAAGACCGTCCGGATCGATCTCGGGTAGGGTGACGGCGGCGAGTCGCCCCTGATCATCGTATTCATAGTCGGTCCTGCGGCCGAGCGCGTCGATTTCGGCAATGCGCCGGTCGAAGTTATCGTAGATTGTTTTTACCGATGGATTGGTTGTGCCAGCGACGCCATCATCGATCGTGGTCTGCACGACTCTGCCGAGGCCGTCGTACTTGTAATACGTTGTAGGTCCAACGGGACCAGACGAGGTCTTCTGGTGTCCAACCGCATCGAACGTGCTGGTAGAGGTTAGCTGCTCGCTGGCATCGATTGTGTCGTCCTGGTTCAGATCAATGTGGACGGTGGACGACTCCTGCCTGCCGGCATTGTCGTACAGGTATGTAGTCTTGACGACTTCGTTGACGGAGAAGTTGCTCGTCACATCATCGGGATTGATGAAGACTTCGCCTGGATCGGTTGTTGGGTCACTGTCATCAACAGCGGCGGCAAACGAACCATTTCCATCGATGTCGGAAAGCTGATAGGTCGCATCAACCTGGCCCTGATCGTTGTATGTGGTTAACGAGGCCGAGATGATTGCTGAACCTGCGTAATCCAACCCGAAGGTCGCTTCATATTGCGGGAGCTCGGCGTCGGGTAAAATACTGATCTGGACACCCTTGAGTTGTCGTGTTTCGACGACACGTCCGAGGTCATCATAGAGCGTGTGTGTCACACGGAGGAAACTCGGAGGCGTGGTTCCGGCAATTGTCTCATCACTGGGATCGATGAAGTTATCGTTATCATCGAACAGGAACGGGGCCATACTGGCGACCAGTCGGCCGTTGTCATCATAGAAAGATCGAGACACCATCGAGACAACGGTCGTGCCGTTGCTGAGCAGGATGGGTGTGCGTGACTCGACCAAGTTCCCACGGGCATCATAACGATTGGTGCTGGTCAGGCCGTATGCACTTGTGCTTGAGTCAACGCGGCCGGCGTAGTCGTACGTCGTCGTGGAGGACGACAATAAATCGGCACCGAGTGTCGTGAGGAGTTCGTATTCGATTTCTGTCGCAACGTCTGATTGCAGGATCGTGTTCAGGTCGAGTGTCGGCGTGGTTGCCTGCCTGATGTACTGTTTTGTGCCGGTAACGCGGCCTTCGGCATCATAGATTGTCCAGGAGACGCTGAGCTTGCCTTGCGTGTTATAGAAGGAGAGGATCTGATTACCGTTATCGTCGTAGCGGAAGTGACGTTCGTTGCCGTTGGTGTCGGTGGTCTTGGTAAGCTGCCCCTTCACGTAGGTGAAGCTGGCGCCTTCGATCTCGTTTCCGTGCTCATCTTTCTGGATGACATTCTTGAGGTTGCCGTTACCGTCGTAGTTGTATGTGGTGATGCTGAGAGTGACGAATTTGCCATCGGCGTTGAGGCCTTTGACTGTGGAAGTTCTAAGTTGTCCGGTTTTCGAATCATAGTCACTGTTAGTTGTTGAACCGTCCGGTCTTGTTACCGTCTTGGGATTGCCGAATTGGTCGTATTCCCCGTAGATCGTTTCGTTGCCTTCGCCGTCGATGCGGAGGGTGACATTTCCGAGAAGATCATACGTGGAGACGCTTTGCCAGATAGAGGCGTCGAAGTCGACACTGTCGGGGTCTGCATCGATGACACTGACGCCGTCAGGCAGCGAAGTGTAGCGGGAATATTGTCCGGCCACTTCTTCATCGACGTTGAATGGTTTGGTCTGTCCGGTCAGGTTGAATGAGCCGTCGTAGGTGTAGATGGTTACCTGGTAGACACTTTCTTGATTGTCGCTCGAACGATCTTCGAGGCGGGTAATTTGACGGACCATATTACCGTTGGCATCGCGGACGATCTCTGTCGGGACGCCGTTAGCATCATTGACCACCTCGATGGTGTACGAAGTAGGCAAGCCGTAGCTTGACATGTTATCGCGGATATAGACGAAGTCAGCGGCGTTGCCGCCCGCGTCCTCAAGGCCGACGAATTCGATGATACCGTCAGAATTCTCTTCGAATTTAGCCTTAAGGAGTAGGACTTCGTGTTTCACCTCGTTGTTGTCGATGTATTCGCTATGGACAGAGGTGAGGTATTTATCGGGTACGTCGAAGGCACCTACCCCCTCGCCGTCTTCGCCATATTTATAGATTGTCTTTTTGCCGGTCCGGTCTGTGAAGGAGATCAGACGGCCGTCGGTAGTGTATTCGTAAGATACGCTTCCACCGTTCTGATCAATAATTTTAGTGATTTCACCGTGCAGACCATTGCGTTCGAAGGTGATTTGAGCGGTCGTGTCGCCATCAGCATTCTTAGAAGTCACGCCTTCATTCTTATATTCGATGGTGTTACCGAGACGATCCATGATTTTTGTGATATCGCCGGTAACCGAGTTGATTTCATACCTCGTGCCGTCAGTGGTTGTGAGGATGTAGTTATCGTTAAAGTTGGCGGGGCTATAGCGCCTGTAATTGCTGCTGCCGACCAGGAAGCCACTTCGCATGACCAAGATCGGGTCGTCGGTGACGGTCAACCGGCTTGTTGTGCCATTGCGTGCCTCGAATTCGGGGTAGTAGAGGGTGTCAACAAAGTTCTGATCGTATTCATATGGGACGAATTCGAATATCTCTCGATCACCGTTGGGTAAGGTAAAAGCGATAATCGTCCCGGTCTGCCCACTGGTCCTTGGAACAAAGTAGTCGTATTTACCAAAATCAGAGACATCGGTGTCATTCTGAATCCCGACCGGGGGTATCGTGTTTGTGGTTGTCATCCCTGTGTCACTTAGCGCCAACGACCAGCCGATTCCAAAGTCATCCTGGTTGCGATCAACAAGGTTTGTATCGTAGGTTCGCTGAATGGTGATGGGGATACCACCTGTGGACACGGTCATATCAGTAAAGCTGATACTGAAGTTACCGATTTTGAGGCTTCCGGTATCGATTGTGAAGTAATGAGAATCGGTGACCGGATTGAGGTTGCCGTTAGTGGCAGTCAATAGCAAGGTGTAGCTGCCGTTGGGAACCGCCGTCACCGGGATATCAACACTTACTGGTGCGGCAGTCTCACCAACACCGGCATCCAGTTCCATGACAAATCCTGTACTGTCGAGCAACAGCAATTGATATGTCAGGGTGCTCGGAGAACCATCGTTGGCATTGACCTCATACGAGAAGGATGCCCCGGTCGTTATGACGTTGCCGTCTTGGAATAAAGTGTCATCGGCGGTCAAGGTGACGGTTGGCAAATCAACTGAATCCGGGTCGTAGGCCGTGACTTGAACCGTATCATTAACAGAAAGACCATTGACATCGAACACGGTCAATTGGGCTTCATAAACACCGGCGGTTTCGAGTGTCAGATCACCAATGAGTCGGCCCGGCTGTGAAGGATCATCCTGTAGTAGCACAAGTTGCTTATGCCCGGTCGTCAGATTGGTGACGTACAACTGTGTATCAGCCACACCGACGTTGTCTGTCGCAATCACGAAGAACCGTACATCCTGTCCGATCTCTATAAAGTTGTTACTCGCTGACAGTTTGCCAACAGGCAGTTCAGTGTCTGCCTGGATATTCACGGTGAATTCTTGTGCTACCGCTGCGGGTACGCCAAAGTCGTCACGGACTTGAATCTGTACATTAAAACTTGTCGGATTAGACGGATTGTCTAGATAGTCCATGGGCACCTGCCAGGATATGACACCCCAATAAGGGTCGATATCCAAGCCTTCTGGTAGTGAGGCGGTGTTTACTAGCTCATAAATTAGATACTTGTTTGATGTATCAGGATCTGTAGCTCGCACAGGCTGTGTCAACAACTCACCAGGCGATTTGGTAACCGGGTCAATCGTACCGCTGAATATAGGCGCACTATTTGAGGTGACACTTCTGAGATATACCGAAACCCGCCATTCACGAGACAGACCGCTGTCCGGATCCTCTTTAGCCTCGAGGACCAACTCATATGTATGGTCGGCATAGCTGGGATCCAAACCTGATGTATCCCATGTAAAGGTATTACCGTTCTGTGTAACCGTGAAGCTATCGAAGTCAGTTCCTGGAAGGATAGACACTGATGGGGTGTCACCCTCTTCGTCGTACACATCCGCAGTATAGGTCCAGTCAGTTTGCCCCAAATAGGCGTCGTATACAGGCACAGGCCTGAACTTCGGCGGTTCGTTGACAGCAGTTGGATCATCAACCACGCTTATCGTAAACGGCGCTTCTACAGAACCAGCACCATCAGAAACCGTTAGTAACAGGTTCACATCCTGCTCCGTCGCTGGCGCTGTTTCTCCTGATGCCACAGAGATGTAACCCGTGCTGTCGATCTGCAGCCAATCTACAGGGTTTCCGTCGCTTAGCGTCAGGGTATAGATCAACGCGTCAGGACCATTGTCCAGATCTTTGGCAATAACTTGATAGCTGTAATCGATCGCCTCCGTACCCGTGATCAATGGCGGGCTGAAGTTCTCTAATGAAGGCGCACCGTTCAGTGCGTTTACCGGGATAGTCAACGTCACCGGTTCACTTGGTTCTTCAAGATCATCAACAGCCCGGAACACGATCGTCGCCACACCCAGATCACTTTCATCGGGTGTCCACGTCAAAAGACCACTTTGAGGATCAATGAACATCAGCGGGTTGGATTTTTCTAGCACTTCCCATCTGTAGCCGTCGCCATCCAGATCGGTCGCGGTGAACGGATCGATTTTGTAGGCTTGGCCAACCACCGCTGAGTAATACGTGAACGGATTAACAACGGGCGCCCGGTTACGCATCTGGCCGGTTACCGTAACATAGAACGTTTCGGATACGACGCTGTTCGCTTCGTTACGTCCGTCATCCACCGTCACTGTAATCGAATGCGTCTGGCCGGGCGGCAACACGTCGTCCACATCCGGCGTCCATGTAAGTATTCCGGTTTCCTGATCAAATTTGGCGCCGGATGGGTAGCTGATCGTGATGCTGAGCGGATCGTTGTCATCGTCGCTGACATCAATCTCATACTCAAGCGTCTGCCCGACCGCGACCTCGTTACGAGGCCCGGAATTGATCGTGGGCGCACTGTTCGGCTGAGGATCGGTAACCACTAGGTCGTACGTCTTCGGCGTTGTTGCGCCGTCTTCATCTTCGATAATTATATTCAACTGGTACTTGCCGTTTGTATCAGCCTGCCCGGTGATAACGCCGGTATATTCATCTATTTCAAAGGTATGGCCCGCCCCCGCCGTTGGCGGAGTCACCGACATGCTGTAGGTAACTCCCGGCCCATCAGGATCAAATGCGATTACCGGGAATTTATAAGGCAAGTCACGCTGTGAGTTGTCCAATATTTGTGTGACAAAGACTGGATTCACATTAGCGGCAAGTACTGTAATCGTAAACGGCCTAACCGTTGAAAGTGTTCCATCAGTTGCAATTAGCGTAAGTTCATGAATACCAACATCATTATTTGTTGGTATCCATATCATAGCACCCGAATCGGTATCGAAGGCCATTGCATCAGGTTTGCCAATCAGCGTAAATGTGACTGGAGAACCATTAGGATCTACACCTAATACATCAGGCTCAAATGTTTCGCCCGCAGTCAGCGAGAAAGAATCTGACATAAAAAGGTTTGGAGGTGCATCCTCTATTGCAATATCATCAACGGTAATACTAAACGTACGTTCCGCGTACCCACCGGGTTGACTATCATAAACTCTTGCTTTTAAGTTAAATGTACCCGTATTCTGTGGTGTCCACTCCAAGAGACCTGTATTGGCGTTAAGGTCCATGCCCAATTGCACTTCGTATCCTGCCTCATCAATCAGGTAGTAGCGAAGTTGATCACCGGCATCAACATCATCACCCACTAACTGCAATTCATATGGTTCACCTACTGTTGCATTAGGAGCAGTGATCGCTTCGAGTGTTGGTGCAGTATTGCCTGCACCTACCTGAGTCACCGCAACAGTCCACGAGTGCTTTGTTACATTACCATGACCATCATCAGCACTGATTTCAAAATTATAATTACCTATATCCGGCGGATCCCATTTAATCTGCACCCTGTCACCATCTTGGATAAGCTCGGCATCGCCCGGTTCCTGTGTCAGAGCATATGTGATGGTATCACCGTCAGGATCAATCGCCTTGGGAAATGCAATATAGCCGTTATTAACAGTAACCGGATACCGCCCAAGTTCATCACCGTTATCGTCCTTAAATATCAGATCGAAGACATGCGCACCACCATCCCCGGTCACGGTTGTTGTGAACGTAGCATCTCCACCAGGCAACACATTCTCTACTGAAGCGGGAGTAATCGTAGCAGGATCAGTCAATGGATTACTTGTTACAACTTCAACGTCAATAGGATCAGGATCCGCGCCTCCAAACCGTGAAATAAAGACAGTGGTGTCCAACTGTGCATCATTGGTGTCACCTAAAATGAATACGATTGTATTGGTTCCTTCTTGAAGTGATGAACCAACTCCACCCTCAATCGTAAACCTCATCTTTGGATTGCTGGCATGTTCAAGAATGCTGTTTGATGTATCGGTATCTGGATATAAAAATGAGTTCTGAGGTGTATCTTGATTCGCAAGAGAGACCAATTGCATTTGCGGGTGGTTGATATTGATCGATGCAGGATTGTACTGCGCACCAAGTACTGTACCTGGTGCGATGTAACTTGGATCTGCAGAATCCTCAATATTATTCAATCCATAAACACCTTCGATTCGTGTTTCATGTCCAAATTCTGGGGCTACTGCCGTCTTAAATGCTACGTTCACCAATTCATTAACAGGTGTTATCAATTCATTACTAGTATCATTTATATCTGGGTTCAGATAGATGCCAAATGTGTCATTATAGTCATTGACATACCCATCGAACTCCTCTGATCCAAATGCCACATCAAAAGATAATCCAGTAAATGTTGACAGATCATCTACGTCAAAAGAAATTCTTAATTCAACGACATCATAATACGATTCTCCGGAATCTCCAGATGCAGCCTGAAGCAATGCTGTTTGGTATGGTTTGGCGGTCGATGCAGGTGTACCATTATCTTCAACTGCATAATCATACCAAACACTATCCTCGATATCCGTAGTGAAGTTACTTGGTAGACTTAATGTGTCGTAATTTGTGGCGTAATAGGCTGCGTCGCCTGTACTCATGACGATACCGAATTCGCCTAAATCAAAAATGTTATTAGGATTCCTAAAGACCCCCACATTCCCCGCTAAACTATCCGCAGTGCTGGAGGCGGGATTCCCGTAATATGTAGCCATTGCAAATGTACTGTGTTCCGCACCCGAAGAATCCACCGGATGATAAGACGTGACATTGCTGGTAACGTCGATACCCGACGCGCCAGCACCAAGCAAAGCATCTGTGAGCAGTTGACTAAAAGCGGAATCAGAAAGAGTTTGAAGGCCGCGCCCTCGTGTAAATACCGCAAGTTCATTTGCCACAGCGGATGGCATATCGGGATTCAGCGCAGCCGGCGGATTCCCCGGACGTGTGTATTTAACTATAATATCAGATGTTAGGCCTGGTGCCAGTTCAAGATCTGTTTCGCCTGAAACAATCTCAATATTCGTGGTAGGCAGGCTTGGGATGCCAGAAATTGTGTGGTCTTCTTGCGGGAACTCAATAAATACAGGCGGACTGTTATCCGGATCCTTATACACGAGCACATTGAAGTCCTGCAGGCCGTAGCTGTAGGCGCTGCGGACGTTGCCGTTGGAGTCGAGGTCTTCGACACGGATGGTCACGTCTACGCCATCGGTATCGGTCAGCAGGTCAGGGGTGGCGTTCCATACGATCCGGCCGGTGTATTGGTCGATAAACATACCTGCGGGCGCGGCATCCAGGCTGAACCGTAATTCATCCTGATCCTGATCGAACGCATCGGGCGTGTAGATGTAAGGATTGTCGCCGATATCCTGCGCTATCACGGAGAACTGACTTGATGCTACATCATTCGCATAAAAGCCAATTTGACCTGACTGGTAGGCATCATCAAATACCGTCACCGACTCGAGGACCTGAGAACCTTGCGAGACAGCAACCGTGAACTCACCTTCAAGGTGGATAACATCTATGACATAGAACACCGTATCTGACCAGACTAAATCACTATGGAACAGTTCCGTGACGGTGGAACCGTTACCGCCAACAGCGGTCAGGTCATTTTCAGAGATGGGTGTATCACTATCAATCCGTTTGATAGAAAGCCCTTCGTTCACCGAGCCTGCTGCCTGCCAATCGATCAGGTAAAAGTGTCCGCCATCCTGATAACCAAATACCATGCCCATTGAATCAGCACTGCCCGGGTTTCCCCAAGGGCTGCCGGACATTAATACGCGGAGATGGGTTGAATCAAATGAATCACCGCTGAGGTAAATAGTCGAAACAGGATTTGCCGGAGATGCAATTGGTAAAAGCGTACCTGAAACCCATGTAGGTATAGCTGCAGCGGTAGTTGTATCGATGGCGATGGAGTTCCAGCCTGTCGTCGGGTCCAGCAAGTTGCTATCACCATATGTATTGACATACGCCTCGGTCACGGGCTGGGGTGGCTTGACGAAGTATGGCGGGTGGTTGGCATCGGTGATCTTGATGGTGAAGCTCATCAGGTCCTGACCGCCGAAGCCGTCTTCGACCTTCATCGTGACCAGATGCGAATCCACGCTCAGACCGGTCGTGTCCCAGTAGACTTCGCCGTCAGGGGATCGACCATACGCATCGGCGTTGACTAGATTCAAACCCGAAGGCTTGGTGACGAAAGAGTAGGTTAAGGGATCACCATCATCGTCGGTCGCCAAGGCAGTGAAGTCGAACGGATTACCCACGCCAATCTCGATGACTCGTTCGGCAACATCCGTGAATTCAGGCTCCTTGGTAAACACCGGTGCCTGGTTCAACTGCGACAGCACAACAAGATCGTACGTGAACGTATCACCGGCGGGATTGAGGAACTTGAGGAAGAATGTCGGTAGCTCGCCAGGGGTGCTGTAGAACCCATTGGCATCCGGGCCGGCCAGGCTGGTGATGTCATAAAACTGGATGCCTTCAGGCGTGATCCCGTCGGTGTCATACAACGACACGGTGGGGTCGCTGATGTTGGTAACCCCGATAAGTAACGGACCGCGCAGACTGACACCGGCGTTGGCTATTAGCGTGGGTGTTAATGCAGCAAAGAGAACAGCGTCGCTTTGATTCAGCGTTGTGACGCCATAATCAAACATAAACGCGTCGGTGGCGTCGGTGAGGTTATCAAAGTCAGTAACATCGGACTGTCCACCGACCGGGTTGACGGGGACGTTGCCTGGCAGGCTTGAAGGCAAGGTAACGATCGCCATGCCCTCCACATCGGCGATAAGAGAACTACTTGCCGCCCCACCACCGGAAGGAGTAGGATCGAAGTATTGGCTTGTAACCAAATCAAGTAGTGTTTTAGTTCCATTGGAGTTATCCAGTCGATAAAGGACTGAATGTGCATTAGTATCCCCGTACTTTGTATCACTAATAATAAAGTCGCCGGTAATCGGATCAAAACCAATACCTTCGACATTAGCTTTTACAGGATCGGGCGCATCAGAACCGTCGGGGTTGAGAACCCCGCTACTGATACTTGTATATACTTGAGCAATCGATAAGTTGGATTGATTCGATTCCTCCGATAAATTTACTGAGTAAATTGTATTGGTTACGCCTTCTGTACTATCAACAATATATAAGAGTGAACCGCTTCCGATATCGGCAAACCGCATATCTTCGCCGTGCTTAATATCGTATTGAGCGGTTTGCAGTTCAAATATTTTCACAGCACTGACAGTGTTGGACACTGGGGCGGGCAATTCGTAAATGACGTCGGTTGGGCTGGAATCGGTACCGTTCCTGACTTGTCCCAACATATAGAGCTTGCCTGTGGACGGGTCGATTGACAGACCTGTCATCAGCGCACCATCTCCGCCGTCTGTTGCTCCGTAATCGGTAATAGATATGGCACCCACATGCTCGGCGTACCAGCTTTCACCTAGCGCCTCAGCACGCCAAACCTCGTTCAGATCAAGTTTAAATAGATGTGGCGAAGCCCTGAAGAAGTCATCGACACTCGGGGCGCCGACATTTTCAGGATCATAACCAGTAGATTTCACCTGATTCGTAGTAAAATAAGCGATCCCATTGGGCCCGATCGCCACCGCTTCTAAAAGTGATCCATTTTGGTGTGGTATCGCCTTGGTACTGTATGTACCACCACTAAGCTCACGACGGTAATAAATCTGACCGTAGTTCGTAACGGTTTCGAGTGATCCGTTCTCATCAAGATCTATCAAGAGAAGTTTGCCATCGCCTTGCGAATCGGGAATGGGAGTCCCTCGGAATGTATTCGATGTGTCGCCGTCAATTACCCCGTCATCGAATACCCATACCGGCATCTTCTGAGTGGGATCCATATTGATGTTTACGGACGTACCAGACATCACATCGTCGTTATTAACCAAGCGGTAGACGAGTGTGGCTTGTGTGTTGTCTGCGATTTGACTCACGTCCAGCGTCAATCGGCCCGCGACGAAACTCACACCCTGCGCAAAGAGCGGGGATTCACCTGCGGTGAGATTGAAGAACGCATCACGACCCGGATCGATTGTCGGAACCAGCGAATTGCCGTCGGCATCCAGCAGGGCAATCTCGAATGCGTCATTGATCGGTGTATTGCCATCCGTGACGAAGTCGGGATAATCAAATGCTAGGAGCAACCAATCGAAGCTGCCATCCAAATCATAAGTTTTCGATAGGCTAACGCGGAAGGAATCTCCTTCTTGAAGCGTAACATAGGAGCCATTGATTGTGGCAGAACCAGCATCCGATTCAGAACCGCCCGTCTGCTCGAACCAATAGTCATCTGTGACATTAACCACCAGGGGCATGGATTGCGTGGTTACACTATTATCAGTCAGCTCTACGGTGATCGTGTAATTGGCTAAACCGGGGGAGTAGTCGTGTTGCGTCAGGATTCCAGCAACACTCTGTCCATCGAGAAACTCTATGGTGGCAAGCGCTGGCGGGTCGTCTCCCCAATCTATTGTAAGATCAAGGTATCCGGTGTAATTCTCATAAGCTCCAGCAAGACGGATGGTCAAATCATATGTGTCACCCAACGCAACCGTATCGTCACCAAGCAAAACGATTTGCGTCCTGGCTTCGTAGGCACCGATATCCACCGTGTCGCCGAGTTTGCGTGGGTGATTTTCACCGCGTTGATCATACGTAAGGCCGGCTGCTTGCGTATCATCACCCGCATCGATCGCAAGCGAACCGGGGAGCAGTGCATGCGTCTTGGTCGGGCCGCCGTAGTCACCCAAAGGAGAGAGGGCGACTTGTGCTTCAGTGACGCCAACCTGATTGGTTGGATCTGTATCGAAGCTGCTGTTGGATTGCTCCGTAGTGCCAACGAGGTTGTAGGTTCCCCCTACCATGCGGTAAATGTCATAGGCACCGGTATTGTTTTTGTCATTGCCAACGACAATCGTGTTGTACAGCATCGGGGGGTTGCCGAACTCGCTGTATATACCGCCGCCATTCTGTGTGATGGTGGTATTGACGATCGTGATTGTCGACGAGGCACCGTCACCCCCCCATTGGAATGCTATGCCATCGTTATTCGAGATCGTGGTGTTGACGATATCAATGTTGACGGCGCTACCGTAGGCCGTATCTATACCGCCACTGTTATTGTTGATGATGGCGGTACCGGAGATGGTTAGATCGCCTGTGCCATACAGATAGAAGGCAGTCCCGGTGTTGGCTTCTGCCGTGCTGTTGGTGACCGTGATGGCTCCGCTGTTGTAGCTGTAGACGGCGGAACCGTTCGCGGCGGTATTGCCATAGAACACGCTATCAGTAATATCGATCGTACCTGAGGCGCCGTTATTCATCACCGCCCCGCCGTTACCCGGGACAACGTTACCCGAAAACAGCGAATCAGTGATCTGCAGGGTTCCGTTATAGTTATAAATACCACCAGCGCCGGCGGAACCTGAATTATTCGTAATCTCACTGTTAACCAGACTCAATGTACCGGTATTGTTGATTCCAGCACCGGCAATAGCATTGTTAGCATCAACCACAATATTGCTTAACGTCAGATCACCCGCGTTGTCAATACCGCCACCAAATCCAGACGCTACGTTACCATTGGTAATGGTCAGCCCGTCAATAGACGCGGTAGCTCCGGTCAACACCGAGAACACGCGGCTCTCTTCACCCGAGGTCGTACTGGCACTGATCGTAAGCTGATCAGCTCCAGTGCCGAGGATATTGACGTCATCGACGATTGAAAGTTCGGTCCCACCAAGAACAATGCTGGTGATTGATGGATCGAAGCTTATAGTTTCGGTGCCATCGATCTGGCTGGATAAGCTGAGGGCTTCTCGCAGGCTCAAACCTGTGCCGGCAAATTCATCGCCTACATTGTTTTCATCGACAGCTGTGGTGACAAGCAGCGTCAAGTCGTTGTCAGCTTCAAAGGCACCGATGTCAACTATGCCATTTATTTCTCGTATATAGCCGGTGCCGCGTTGGTCGGTCGTCTCAGAGATCAGGCTGCTATCACCGGCATCAATGGCATCGCTACCCGTTAGCAGCGCATGGGTCTGGGTCAGACCGCCGTAGTAACCCAAGGGGGCGAGCATGGGGTCCGCGGTGCCCACCAGGTTGTCCTTATTGGGATCGAGGTTAGGTGTCCCAGAAGTGACACCTACAAGATTATTTGCACTGTCCCAATTGAATGAGCCCGTGGTATCGAGTGCTGTGCCCGCCTTGAAGTTCCCGTAGATGATGCAGTTGTTGGCAATCAGGCTGGTTCCTTGCGCAATAGATATACCGCCGGCATCCACATAGGAAATCGCTTGTGTGTTGTCGGTGATTGTGACGTTTGTCATTTCCAGGGTGCCGCTCGATAGGGAGATACCTCCCGCCCCATAACGTCCGACATTCCCTGACACGGTGCTGTTGGTGATCGCGACGTCGGCGCTTGTGGTCACAAACATCCCACCGGCCCCGCCGCTGGTGGATGTGTTGTTCGATATCGTGCTCCCGGTGACTTCCAGGCTGCCACCATTCTGATAGATGCCGCCTATAGACCCGCCTTGGTTTCCATCAATAGTGCTATCAGTGATAAACACAACGTTGCCACTGCCAAAGTTGAATATCCCTCCGCCATATACCGATGCAGTATTCCCGGTTACTTCCGTGTTGAGCAGCGTTAATGTGCCTTGATTTGAAATACCTCCTCCACTTGAAAGAGTGGTATTACCCGTGATGACACTATTGGTCAGATCAAGTGTTCCCAGGGTGTTAATCCCACCACCATAGCCCAGCCCAACGTTACCCCCAGCAATTGTCACGCCGTCGATGGTTACGGATACTCCTGAGACAACTGTAAATACACCACTATTACCGCCCGCGTTGATCTCCAATTGATCAGCGCCCGGGCCCCTGATTTCCACGTTGCTGTCAATCGTTAGGCCTGAGCCAACGAGAGACAGTACGCCATCTTCGCTATAAGCATCAGGCGAAAACTCGATGATGTCGTCGCCTATGTTGTTGTATGCCACAACCAATGCTTCGCGCAGACTCAGGCCTTCACCGCCCGAGAGTTCGGCTAGCGTTGTTCCGCTATCTAACTCATCAACATCGGTGGTCACCGTGTATGTGGCAGATGACAGCAGGAGCCTGGGTTCAAGCTGCTCCAGACAGGCCGGCGTATCATCATCTCTGTGCGCGCCTGCACCTGTTATCCGCGGGCAGGCATAAGCCATCGCATTCCGAACTGCTTCCTTGTAACGATGAATGAGCGCATCATGACGTAATAGCTTCTGCCAACGAGGCATAGCAACCTCCGGGTTTATGTGTGTTAAATTGAAGAAGTCCCTCGGCCACCGAAAGGCCCCCACAATGATCGTTGATGCATGAGTGTCCGATAAAGGACAGCATTAGTCAAGCTTTTTGTGAGATATCCACAACTTTTTGTGCGCAGGCATTCGGTCAAGTACAAACGTGTTGTGGTTTAATCACTGTACTTAGCATCAAGCAGATACTGTCCATGTTTCATGCAGAATCGATATGGATACGTTGGCTCAAGTCCCGTTTGTTGAGATAGCACCAATTGAATTGGTAATGTTGCATACACTTCAAGTCATACATACAACATCGAGAAGTGGTTTCACGCACTAGCCAGATGACTTCATCGACTGTGAGTTCGGCGTTCACCTTTGCAACCGTTACTGCAACCCGTCTTGTAGATACTATTGCCTTGGAATTGGGTTGATTCGGATTACACAACACATGGCTAAATATTATATCTGTCGATTCAACATGATTTTATTTTGAGACCACATAATTGCGGACCATGTGTGTACGATTATTCTGACAACTGGTAGCATCACAGATATGCACCTGCTTGGATCATCTATAACTACCTGATTTGATGTTGCATTACCAACTCCTTAGTGCCGAAAGAAGAGGCATCTGTCGGAGTCATCGCATTGAATAGACACAGACACCCGGCGCTATACCACAATAGTCCGAACCGATGGTGGGTAGGCGTATGATTCAAGTCTTCATACTTGATCCAATCGAGTTTAGTTCAGGCGAGTAGTATGGCGACTGCTGAGCATCAGACAATCAAGTGTATTCGATCAACCATGAAGTGGCTGGCACATGATGTGACGAAATGATTTCCCAGGACATGATGTTAGCTGTTGCGGACATAGGTATAAACCCCTGCAACACAAACAAAGTGGAGCAATCACTGTTGGCCGTGCTGTAGATAGCTACTTAGAATCACAAACTTTTCGTTTCAAGCACACGATCAAGATCGTCACCGGCCACTAGCCGTACAGCATCTACTCGATCATGCTATCCGGTCATTTGTTCAAACGAACCCAAGCAAGACACCTCGGCTGGACATTGGTGCATTCAAAGACAACTCAAACGCAACGATAGATATAAAAGTAGATTCGGTCCGGCCAGAAGCTGAGATATGTAAATGATCGGGCTGGGACTCGAACCCAGGACCAGCGGCTTAAAAGTCCACGACCTGCTTAGACAACCACATATAACACGTTCGGTTATGTGAGTAATGATGTCAGCGCCGGCAGTAGCCCCGGCAGTAAGTGTGTTGCTTAACTTTGTTTTCTACAAAGATAGGGGCTAGACCATTTTTCGGTTTCGTTTAAACATGTAGTGGCAGTTTCGTCGCAAAGTGCTAATAATGTAGAACAATAATTCTCCACAGTTACAATATGCTGCCATATTCAAGTTGACATGGTCAAGTTGAGTGCCATAATCATGCATGAGCATTGGGTCTCCGATGTAGACTTGCCGGGGATCAGTCAAGTCGGACGCGTTGGACGTGTTTCCAACGCACTTTAATGCCCCAGTAAGATTGTCCAGCCGCCGCCCCAACTGACAATCGTGAACTAACCACGATTGTTATGTTGGGAGACTTCATGTCTAAGAATCCAAGCTCATCCGCCAGCGGGATTGAAGACCTAGTTTCGCTATCACAAGCATCTTCGCTCATCCCGAGCAGACCTCACCGCGACACAATTAGTCGATGGATGAAATGTGGATTTCGCACGTCAAGCGGCGACCACGTGGTTTTAAAGTCGCTGTGCATTGGTAGACGCAGATTCACTCGTCGTGTGTGGATTATCGAATTCGGCCATGAGATTGCTGCAAAAGGAGGTGCGGCATGACCACTGCGCCCTCTGATCCTGATCATGTCGAACGACTCGCATTGACCGTAGAACAGGCGGCTCGGGCGATTGGTGTGAGTCCAAGGAAATTTCGGGAACTGCTATTGAACAAGGATGCAGGCATCCCGGTTGTGCGGCTCGGACGCAGATTGGTTGTTCCGAAGAATGCTTTACAGGAATGGCTTGCCAACTCGGTAGGCAAGCAGGTCGGATAGGAAAAAGAAAATGCCCGGCCAAATTGGGCTGCAACCCTGGCCGGGCGAGGAGAATGTTATGAGTAAGACAAAGTATCAATATCGAAAGCGCCCCCGTGATTTGTTTATACGTCGTCTGATTCAAAGTACCCGTGATGCCATGCATGCGGCCGCATATTACCGTGACGTAGAGCGACACAGACAGTTACGAAACGACCTCATGGACTTGTTTGACCTCCTTGGTCGCATAAGGCGAGAGAAAGGTGGGGCGACCAATGGCAAATAAGAAACATCATGATTTCAATCCCAGAGAAAATAGATGGCGAGCGGCCCTAAGGTGGAAGCCGGCCCTCACCTATACTGAATTCGCCATGCTATGCTCGCATTTTGTATATACAAATGCAAAGGGCACACATTTCCCATCAGTGAAGACGCTTGCAGAGGAAGCTGAAACCCGTCCCGATAAAGCTAGCAAAGCTAACAACAGGCTAATTGACCTTGGAATCATTAAGAAATGTCGTGGCGGAGGAAGAGGCCGTCGCAACGACTATCGTGTCGACGATAAGGTTTTCTACTCGGGCCCGACATCAGATCAAGTTCGTCGTCGTGGCACTCAAAGGGCGAACCCACCCCAAAAGAAGTCGAATCAAGAACCGGCAAACACCCCCCAAATCAGGGGGTCAAACACTCCCCAAATTAGGGGCAAACACCCCCCAAATCAGGGTGCCAAACACCCCCCAAAGCGGGGCAGAAACACTCCCCAAAATGGGGCCGTGGAAATATATAAGGGAAAGATTAATGATCTGAAAGATCAAATCAAAGGGCAAGGCATTGATTTGAGTCTTTCAGACTTTGAGTGCAAGGAAGTATCTCGTCTTGCCAAAGAAAGTGGGATCAGCAAAAGCGTAATCGATGCCGCCGAATCGGCTTGCCCCGGCTCGGTGATCGGTGCGCTTACGCTGACAAGAGGTAAGGCGTTGGCTGGAGAGCTTCGCAACCCATCGGGATACGCCACTTCCTTGCTAAAGACCGTAGCCAAAAAAGGTGTCGAAGCCACCGCCATCGCAAAGCTCAATGGCGAAATTAATTACTTCCGTCAGGAACTTGACGAGGGCTTGGAATCGCTGACCACACCACATGATGACGGTATTACCGATTTCGATAAATTCTTGGCCACACTCCGATCTGTATGCCCAGAAGATCTCGTTGAAGAAGTCGATGAGTTCATCAACGGTCAGCCCTGTTACGACAATCCCGATGCAGCAGGCCAAGCGATCTATAACGATGTCGTCGAATGCTTAACCCAAGAACAAGTATGCCGTTTCAAGAACGAATTGGGCATCTTGAAGAGCGGCTAATAACCATGCAATGCCCATATGAAAGGAAAACTATGTCCGCACTACCAAATTTAGTCGAAGCTCATCGTCTGGGCTTCATTCAAGGCGACGCTTCTCCCCAGTACGACCGGCGAATCGACGACCTAAACAACTCACTTGAAGCGATGGTCAGCCGCGTGGTAGCCGAGAGAGATCACGTTAACTCTCGGTTCAGGCCCGCTGCACAAGCAGAGGCTCGGCAGGCGATTGAGGACAAGGCCTATCCGCAATTCCTCGACCTTAGCCAGTCCGAGGTACGGTTCGTCAAGCATCACACAAAGGATGGTGTGTCGAAAGCAACCGCCCCCCTGCCCCCGGTGTCGCTTGAAGTTCCCGCTGTCATGAATCGCTACTTCCAGCACTCCGCAATTGCTGGATTATTGGATCAGGCCACCCATGACAAGGATGCCGAAACTGCATACCGCATTCGCCGTGATCTTCTGCTTGCTGCTGCTGGTAGCGGTGATCCTTCGATAATCAGGGCCTACCACAATATGCCACTGGTTGTTCAAGAGTCGATGTTCAGCGCCGAAGACATTAGGAATGCTACAGCATTGTGGCGAGAATCTCAGCAACCTGAGGTCTTTAAGAACCTACGAAGTGCGGCTGACTATCTCGACACGGTGAAATTCAACCTGATTATCGCAGCCCGCCAAATGCATATCAGCACCCGGTGGGCAGAAGATGAACAGGGTGAACCCGCTGTTGTCAGCGCTATCAGCGAGCTAAACGAACTTATCGGCGAGCTTCCCCCAAATGCTCCCGATCTGAAGACGGCTCTGACGCTGCATGGCCTCGCATCGCCTGCACCACTGGCTTGAACCAGCGAGCTTAGCGTCTGAGACGGTTTGTTGGACCAGCACGGCATCAACCCCGTCTGATCTGCAAACCTCACAGCGTCCAAGCTCGCAAGTCACACTAGTCCCCGTGCCGGTTTTAACAGACTGGCGTGGGTTTAGGAGACGCATCATGAAACGAGTCAAAATCAATCCAGAAATCGCGGCCAGTATTGACCTAGAGGAAGACGAAGGCCCCCAGCTACCTACCGGCCCCATTACCCCCGAAGGTAAGGCGATCAGTTCCAAGAACGCGGTCCGCCATGGCTTGGATAGTAAGGAGATCATCCTGTCACACCTCGGTGAGACACCCGAAGCCTGGAATACGCACCTTGCTGGTGTGGTCGAACACTTCAATCCACAGGACGGTTTTGAGCAACAAATCGTCGAGGAGATTGGAGAGATCTTGTGGCTGATGAAGCGTGTTAGTGCATACCGCCGTAACACCACCAAGCAAGCCCATGAAGCAGCCAACCGGCGTGCGTTCCGTGAGATGGAGCGTGGCGAGATGGATGCTCGTCCTGAGTATTGGGAAGAACGAGCCTATCTGCCAGACATTCAAGCTTTAGAGAAGGCAGACCGCCATCATGGGCGACTTGTTCGGCAACTTTCTGCTCTGACATCACAGTTGCGACAGTCACGGCAAGACCGCCGCATAGACGTCGCCATCAACATCGGGCTTGCCATCCTTCACAAATACCCGGATCTGCAAAACGAACCCCCCTACCTCGACATCATTGATCAGGAACATACCTAAGTGGAGAAATTGAAGATGAACGTCAGTGTAATTCAGCGTCGCAATCGATTCTTGCTTTACCTTATGACATCGATGCTGTTGAATCATTTCACATCAGTAGCGATCCAAGCGGACAATTATGATGCCCCGGCGGGATATTACGATATGGCTACCGGCCAAGGTGCAACGCTTAAAAAGCATCTCAGTTCGATAATGGCCTATGGTCCAGATGGAGTGCCTGGCGGGAGCGATGACCATATCCAAAGGGAATATGGTGATTTCCGATTCTCCTGTGCTTTATCTGATGCTGATCCCAGTAATCCCGGTAACATCCTCCTACTTTACAGTCGGACCTCTATTAAATATGGCTGGGACAATGGCCATACATGGAACCGTGAGCATGTATGGCCTGAGATATTGCAACCAGGCAGTGCTTTCAATGATTCGATTGGTAATCTTGGCGATGCATTTTCTCTTTTCCCCTCAGATACCGCTACCAACAAAGAACGAGGCAGCAAACGTTTCGGGAATCTAGGATCATCGGGGGAATTTGGCATCCAATCTGGTGGGACATGGTATCCGGGCGATGCCCGTATTGGCGATATCGCAAGATCACTCTTTTACTCAGATACCCGGTACGATCCTACACTTGAGGATATCTCACGGGGTGTGGTGGGAGACATACACACACTTATCCGGTGGAATTATGAAGACCCGCCAGACTGTTTTGAACGACGCCGCAATCACACGATCTACAGCTCAAAACTGAATCCATCGTACTATCAAAATAACCGGAATGCTTACATCGATCATCCTGAATATGTTTGGGCGGTCTACGGTGGAGGTAACAACGACAGTCAGATCGCCGTTGCTGATCCAACCAAACCTGATGGCGGTTCAATGATACAGGTTGATCTTGGAAGAATCATCACAGGTGCGGCGGTCCCCCCATCACAGCCAATCGAGATCACGAAGACGGGTAACAATCCAACCTATTTCGCCATCATTACGGACGGGGACGCGAATTCAAACATCACAGGTCGATTCAATGCTTTCACTGAGGGTCCACAAGAATACCTGCTACTTGCTGGACTCAGCACCGAAACTACGAAGGCGGGAGCAAGAAGCGGGACGATCACGATCGACAATATTGATCCGACTTCAAGCGGAGAAGGCAATGGTGCGGAAGATGCCAATGATGTCATAACGGTTAGTCTCTCGGTTCTAGACCATGCTGTTGCATCTTTCTCGCCCCAGTTCAGGAAGGACACCTTGACCATTGACTTCGGCGCGGTGCCATCCGGCGATGCAATCAATATCGTGTTTGACATCTGTAATCTCGTACAGACACAGGGATTCACTTCCAATCTTGATCTCGATTCAATTACTAGCTCGGGCGATAGCGCCGTACTGTCTGCGGATTTAACAACCTTCAAAGGTATTTCACCCGGCACATCAAAGAACTACGTAGCTAGCTTCGACACGAGCAGAGCAGGCGAATTCAGAACCACCTACACAATCAACCTCTCGGATGAAGACATTCCCGGTGCAGCAAACCAAGTTCTCGCCTTGATACTCGTAGGCAAAGTCACAGATTCAGTCTCAGTACCTGCACACCCACAGACGAATCCCCCTCGTTAGAGGAGAGGTATCGAACTGCGGTTACTGCCGGGAGTGTAACCGGGGGAGAGGCAGTCATTGGCTTAAACCTAGATCGTACTTGTATTTAGTTTGAACGCCAGCAGAATCATGATCCACCGTGGTTGAGTCAGAAGTTCTTTGACAAGTGAATAGTCTTTGATGATCGATGTGCTACAAGAATATCCTATTCGTATTCTAATGGATCTTGTTTGATACCTGGAATATGTTCATACACCTCAGTGACTTGATAACCAACATTAGTGAATATGCCGGTCGCCTCGTCTCGCTCTTGTTTTATTGCCAATTTCACCTTCAACTCATCGCCGGGTGCAATAGTAATCTTGTGACTTGAAAAGTCAGAATAGAATTTATCGTCTACTATAGGCGCAGATATCTTGACACCTCTCCACACAAACTCCCATTTACGCCTACTTTTTTCAAGAATTGCCTTAAGAATCTGAAGCGAACATTGCTCTTCAATCACTCTTACCGAAGTCTCATCACTGGGAGTAGATACTATACTTTGCATTACAGATCGTGGCACCACAATGTCAGGCTTAGGTGACCGCATATCTTTTACAATACCGAATGACTGTATCTTATCATCATCACGCATTGCTTCTAAAGTACGTGAGATCGCTTTGGTAAACTGTGGGTCTTTTTCGACATTCCGCGTTGCGTCGTATACAGTTCTCGGAACTATAAGTCTTTCTTCGCCTCGTTCTATAATCACCTCGTCAGTACGAACTTCTACACGAACACTGTCATCTAATGACAAGGTTCTTTCGTAAACGTAGTTTGCGATTATTGCAAGAGCTATGACTTGAAGTGTTCGACCTGAAAATAGATTATTGGCGGTTGTATATATACTCTTTATTTTCGCCCGGAAACTGCCTGAGCCTAATGCCTCTACGACAATCTCTACATCATATCCGGGATTAATAGATTGATTGGCCGCTTTGGCAGAATCTGCTACGGCAACAAGTGTTGATGCTAGAGTATACGCATTTATGCGTTCGCCATCTGTCTGAAAGTGTAAAACAATAGAATCTTTGAATTCAGATATGTTGAGGACACGCATAGCACCCCGCATTCATTTAGTTCGATGCCCCGACATTACGTGGTACACCTGTAAGGTCACAACAACTTCTTCTATCCAATTGTCCACTAAGATATGTATATCGTCAATGCTCATCAAATCTACTCACTAAATGACCATGCTTTTAAGAATTTGCCACTGACCCAAAGGGCTCGATCTGTCGAGCGAGGATCAATCCCTTCAAACCTACCGAACCACGCCAAGTAATCTTCCAAATACAGCAACATCTTCTTCTTATCCGAGTAGGTCCCGAGTTCATCAACCGACCCATGCTCAAAGAACCAACGAGCCCGCCAAACATGCTGATCGAAAATTGGATACACGTCTGGCTTCCAGCAATGCAACCAGAAGATTCGCCAGATCGCCCCGCCCCCGTCGAACCGGGACAGGAATTCTCCAGGCGTCATGGAGTCTGGCAAGCGATCAAGTTCATTCATTCTGCCAACGAAATTAGTTTCCACAGTTTCTTTCTGCTGCTTCGACCTGTACGCCCCACCCGCCTTCCATAAGAACAACTGTCTCACCTTCTCGGGAGTAAGTGGTCGGCCAAGGTTGTTTTCATACAAATCCTCCCGTGGATCGTGGTATTGAGCCGCCCAGAACTTTACGAAATCGGATGGTTCGACCGGCTGCCTGCGGTAGATAGCAAGCTGGGTAGATTCTTGTGGTTCCATTTGACGATTCCTTGACAGACTTTGCGCATTGTCTGTAGCCGTATCGTCTACAAACCCGGATGCTCTTTAACCAATGAGCACCCGGTTTGTCAGAGAGTTTGGTGAGAATGTCCGTAAGGCCCGAGAGGCCAAGGGTATGTCTCAAGAAGATTTAGCGGATGCGGCAGGATTGCACCGGACACATATCAGTCTGATTGAGCGTGCGGGACGGGTTGTTCGATTGAACACCCTAGAGGACCTCTGCCGGGCTCTTGATGCACAGCCGGAAGATCTGTTGCCTCGGGTACAGATGAAGAAGAAGCGACGTTGAATCCATTTACTGCCGGGAGTGTTGCCGGAGCATTTGTACCATCTGCCTGTATCCTCCTGTCAACTCAAAACAAGGATGATCCAATCAGTAGTTGTCCTGGCTACTGGTAATGATTAGTCATTCGCAAACTCTGTGTCGGCGTAACCCTCAAAATGCTGCTTTTCAGAATCATCTTTTGGTTCATCATCTGTTATGAGTTGTCGAGGCTTCACCGACGCACGAGTGAGTTCGTCATTGAGACGGATTGCTTCATTCTCAATAATGTCGTAAACACCAACCATAATAGATAGTACTGTTATGGCAACCACCACAGCAACGCTGAATACAACCATGGTAATGCCCATGGCCCAGTAATCATTGATAGAGAATAGTAATACTATTAGTGGAACCAGACTAAATATCAGTAGAATCACGGCAAATGCGATATTAGTATGCAACTCACGTAGCACATCTAATCGATTCTGTTCGGCTCTAACTATTTGGAATTGACCAGGATCATATTCTTTCTCAAACCGTGTTCCACCAAGCACAGCGTGAATGATCGAGATCATTGCAGTTAAGACTGCTGCCACGAGAGAAAATACAGCCAAGAATAAACCAATAGTAGTGGGGTCACTGAGTGGACCAGTGATGTATGCAACAGGGCACCCCACCCCGATAGGAACCACAAGGAAGAAGAATAGATAGCCGAAATGGAACCTACGGCCCTCTCCGTGTCGAAACGGACAAAACTGATCCTTAAAAATCTGATACGGGTTTACGCGATCAAACATCGTGTGCCCCCTGCATTATGCAGGTAAGAATGCTATTGACTCAATTTCATCCCTTATGGCCTTGGCTCGCTTGTCCATAGACCTAAGTGTTGGATACCCATCGTCACCGTAACGAATCTCTTCTGTTACATCATAGCTTAGGCCAGATTCACCTGGTTTGACAATGTTAAACCAGCGAGATTTGCCGTCGGCATTACGGATAAGCACTCGAGCCACGTCAAAATCTTCGAAACCCGGAACTTCCAATAACTTCCGAACTTTTGTACTACTGCCTAGGGCACCGGAAATAGCCTTTAACATACTCTTGAGCCGATCGGATTCTCGGACAGACACGCGGAGGACTGAGCCAACCTCAAGAGCAGCGCCGTTGACTTTGGTCTTCATGATTTTCCGAGAGTCACGAGTTTGTTTTCGCCCGATGACTTCTAACTCTTTGGGTATGGCTCCACCAGCAATGTATTCTTTGATTGCCTCGGCATCCATTAGTGCTGTGATTTTAAGTGTGAGATCATTACGCGCAAATACGCGTTTCATGTCACGCTCTAAAGGTCCCTTTGGACTATGGACACCTCGTGTCCCACAAAGCAATAATCCACTAGTCATGCCGTCAGGCACTTCAACCCTAAAATAGTAGGGTGGCATATCTGAGTCTCGAACCTTCTTTGGATAAGCGACCCCGCCACTATCGACGTTACGAATCGGATTGGCTGAGCCGTATTCTCCAACTTCGCAGATACCCCAATATGATCGTGTCTTTTCATCGCGATGAACTTCACGTATCCAAAGTGCACGGCGTTCCCGTTGCTGCTTAGCTTTGCTTACTTCTAACGACGAGAGTTTGATTAACTTCTTCTTACGAGCATCAAAGTACTGACCTAAGAGTGCCCAAGCATCAAGGTCACCATTCCGCATAAATGGTGTTTTGTCTTTTTGACGCTGATGCGCAGGTTTGATTCTCAACCGGTAGACGCGAACACCAAAAGCCATGAGGTACTCCCAGAAATCAGATGTGATTACAGTGTGAACAGATGAGATAATAGTAACCGAAAATCATTTACTAATCCCCTCAAACATTTCAACTTATCGGTTGAGTGCCACACAGTTGTCACTAATATATACCGTACAATACCCTAACTTATGAAGGAGGTCAACATGGCACGCAAGCGGATTCGTGGCAACGGACATGGCAGCGTCTATCTGAGAAACGGCAAAGGTTCGTGGATTGCACAATGGCACGACCATCAAGGCAAGCGACGAGAGAAGTCAACGCGGACAACTGACAAACGTACCGCGGAGCGAATTCTGGCCAAATTCGTAGCCGATGAAGCACTTCGCCGCGAAGGTGTGATTGATCCCGAACTTGATGCCTTTGCGGTCGAGGGGAAACGCCCGATTAAAGATCACTTCAATGAATATGCCAAACACTTACGAAGTAGATGCAGCGTTGGCCATGCTGAAACCGTTGTCGTTCGCATAGAGCGAATCATCAAGGTGGGCAAACTCGCGACCATCGCTGACTTACGACCTCCAACTATTGAGCGGGCTTTGGGCGAAATCAAAGGTAAGTACAATCTGAGCCCTCAGACACGAAATGATTATCTCACCGCGATTAAGGCTTTTGCCAACTGGCTCACTAAGATGCGCCGCATTCCGCATAATCCAATCACCTATATCGAACGTCTTGCAGTAGTCGAAACTGAATATCGGAGAGCATTGATCCCAGAAGAAGCAGCCCGCCTTATTGAGGCTGCCGAAGCCGGCCCAGCACAACGGGGATTGACGAATACTGGGAGAGGGCTCGTAACTCGTGGCCAGGACCTACCATCAGAGCACATCCGATGGGAGATGTCAGGTTTCGAACGTGCCGTTCTCTATCGGTTGACATTGGAAACAGCACTGCGGCGTGGTGCGATCGAGCGGCTTAAGGTGAATGACTTCGATCTGTCTGAGTTGCCCACGGTGACGGTCAAACCAAAAGCCAACACCAAGAACTCTCGGAAACTTGTCATACCCATAAGGGCTGAGACGGCAAAACTACTCACCACTCTATTCATGGGAAAACTCCCTGCCGCATCAGCTTTCAATATGCCGAAGGAGTATGAAACAGCAAGGATGCTCCGAACAGACTTGGCCGCAGCAAGGAAGGCTTGGATAGCTGAAGGGGAAACTTCGGAGATTCGTGCGAAGCGTGCTGAGTCGGACTTTCTAGCTGATGTGGATGGCGATGGCCGAGTTATTGACTTTCACGCACTACGGACAACTTGTTCGACCTGGCTGGATCAAGCAGGCGTGTCAGCGAGTTTGGCCACCCGCATCACAGGCCACCGTAGTACCGACATCTTGCAGAAGCACTACCACCGCATGAATCTTAACCAAACGCGGAGAGCTGTTGAATCCCTGCCCGTGTTAGCAGCGACCGGCACGGACAACAAGAGCCCGCTTTAGATTCAGATTCGCCCCGGTCACAGCCCCGGTAGTAGCCCCGGCAATAAGCACACAAACGCATGCAACACAATGCAATCAATCGGGCATTGACTTGGGCGCGTTTCTCGACTCAACGAGTCATAAATCCCTATCAAATCAACAAAAAACCGTCCTGCTCGTAAGCAAGGACGGTTTCACACGAATGATCGGGCTGGGACTCGAACCCAGGACCAGCGGCTTAAAAGGCCGATGCTCTACCAACTGAGCTACCCGACCAAGGGTGTTCAGACCCGGTTGTTGCGGTAGGTGGCGGGCGGGAGCGGGTTAGAGGTTTAACACGCTTCCGGGGGCCCTCCCTAGCCGAACAAACGAGTGTTGAGCGAGAAACGGTATCGTCAGTGTGGGTTGAGGTCAAACATCGCCGATAAGAAAGTGCATGGAAGCACGAAAAAGCTGGTACTGGCAAGCGGATACGGCTCGGGCATCTTGGGTGGGCGTGATCGCGGAGATCGGGGTGAACCACGACGGCCAGGTGGACCGTGGGCGGATGCTGATCGAGGTGGCGAAGGCGGCCGGGGCGGATGCGGTGAAGCTGCAGCTTTTTGATCCGGATCAGTTGCTGTCAGGCCAGTCGATGCTGGCGTCGTATCAAGTCGGTAAAGCATGTGATGCCAAGGCATTACTGCGCGGACTCATGCTGAAGCCGGACGAGATCAGGCAATTAGCGGAGCGGGCGCGGCTGCTGGGATTGAAGCTGATTGTGACACCCTTCAGCCCGGGGAACGTGGCCGAGCTTGCGGATCTTGGTGTGGATGAGGTGAAGATTGCTTCGCCGGATGCGGTGAATCTGCCGTTACTCGAAGCGGTAGCTGGACTTGGCAAGCCCATGCTGATCTCTACGGGCACCTGCACGCTGGATGAACTCGCTCCCGCAGCCGACCTGCTCAAGCGGCACCAGGCCGGCGGATGCATGCTGCAATGCGTGTCGAGCTACCCCACACCGGCCGGCGATGCGGCGCTTGGAGGAATCAAGGCCATCAACGAACGATTCGACGTGGCGGTCGGGTATTCCGACCACACACAGGAGGTAACAACCGGCGCGTTGGCGATAGCGGCGGGCGCTGTTGTGCTGGAAAAACACTTGACTTATGACCGCGAGGCCGACGGACCTGACCACGCGGCCAGCGCCGATCCGGATCAGTTCAGCGAGTACGTCCGGCAAGTTCGTCGTACGCAGGCAATGCTGGGACCCACCGCCAAGCAGGTGCTGGATGTGGAAGCGGATGTCAGAACGGTGTCCCGGCAGAGTGTGGCGGCCGCGCGCGACCTGCCGGCCGGGCATCGGTTGAGCGAACAGGACCTGACGGTAATGCGACCGGGCACGGGGATCCCCGCAAGCGAGCTAAAAAGTCTTACAGGAAAATTTCTCACCCGCCCCGTCAAGGCAGGCAACCTGCTATGTTTCGACGACTTACAACAAGAAGGCGCGATCAGCGCCGCCTGAGTAGAAGCGCGAAAACTATTAAAACCAACGTGAGTCGGCCGAAGAGTAATCAGTAAGAGCCAGTCGGCCGTTCGCCTGTTGTGGGAGTGCTTCGCATGATGACGCTGCTGATTTACGCGTTAGGTGTTTACCTTGGTTGCTGCTGGTTGTGGGGCGTGTACATGGCGGTACGTCTGTACACCGGCCGGCGGATGAGGCGAATCATGCGAGGCGAGAGCAGTCGAAGACGCGCGCTGCGACCGATAACTACAAACCAATCCGTCGAAACCGAACAACCTGTTTCTCCTCGCACCGCAGAAACACTTGCCGAATCGCGCGCCGCGTAATCCGCAACGTTTCGCTACAACTTGAATCACACGACAAGCGCATCGAAAGGTGCGTTTGCTTGTTTAATGGAACTCAAAGCGTGACCGATGTACGTTTGCGCTAAGCGCGTTGCATGTCGTCGTTGTTTCTCGCGAGTTTGATAATCTTTTTCAAGCAGCGGCGCAGCATGATTAAGATGATGGATAACCACAAGAGCAATCCCAGGTAGATCGCCATATTAACGAAAGACATGTAATGGAGAAGATCAAGCGTCATGCTTTGATAGGAGATGATGTCCAGGTTTGCCAGCATATGAACCGTGTTGATGAGCATTGAGATGAGCAGGCTGACGACATACCCCGCAGACAGAAGATACGTTTGCATCAGCAGACCACTTCGCCCCGCCCTGCCGGCCAACAAGCCCAGGTACATAAACAGCGCGATACTGCCCAGCGTGGTGATGATGTGACGCAGTGTATACAGGGGGATTCTGACGCCAATAGGCCCGAAGTTAACCAGATACAGGGTTATGCTGCAAACCGCGGCGGTAAGAGACAGCCACCGCGCCAGGTGCCTGAACATGCCTTGTTTTGAGCCTCGGCCGAATTCGGACCATGTCACCAGAAAAACGCCGACAAGCAAGAGGCCCCAATTGATCAGGCTGGCAACCTGCACGAAGTTCGATAGATCCAGACCGATCAGCGATCTGGCAAGCCAAGCCGTCATAAAGGAAAGACTGATGACAGTAGCAGCGAGGATCCAGTTAATGCCAAAGACAAGTCGCCGCAGCCATCTGCGGTCGCTGAACACCAAGCGGTCGCCTTGCAAAGATCGTGAGACTGATGCGCCGCATTCGGGACAGGCTTTATCGTGTGCAATGCTTCGGAGGTTGTAGCCGCAACCCCAACAGGGCAAGTTCCTGTCGACGATCCCGCCCCCGGCTGATTCGTGATTGGTTTGGATAGTGGTCATTACTTCGCTCGGGCAACACTATACATGCAATCGCTATGTATATCTCTTGCGTAACCCCGTGCTCCCGTGTGGGACTGTTATGTATGCACGCCGACGTGTTCATCCGTGCAGACCGTCGATCATGCCATGCGGCGAGGCCAGCAGACCAGCACCGGGCGCAACATAAAGGCCGGCATACACTCGTTTACGTGTGGGTCTGTTGGTGTATGAGTGATGAAGCAAGCAAACGATGAATCCCTCGGACATATTCAACGGCCTGGACGCTAATCTCGCACCGAGCGTTCTGCGATAGCCGTACCCGGGCCGGGCAACGGACATCAAATATAACTTTTATTTAATGTCTTATGCAAGGCCTGTCATGGCTGAGCGAGCCCCGCACCAAACGCGGGCACGAAAAGATGAAGACCTTCGGTCGACTGACACGGCGGGTTCGGCAGCCCCACTCCGAGCGCATCACGAGCGGAAGCGCGGGTATCACCTGGCACAAGACATCTTATATAACTTATATTTGATGTCTTATGCGAGCGATCCAATCACTAAGATAGACCGGGCACAGGTGGCTGGCGGGTGATACGCCGAAGGAGTAACAGGTTGTGTATATGGGCGTGGGGTGTGTATTCGTGTAGACATTCGGTCGCGTCTTGCGACGTGGTCAGCAGACCAGCACCGAAAACATCACGGGCGGAAGCGCGTCTCTTACAGGGCGCAGGACATCTAATATAACTTATATTTAATATCTTGTGAGGGGCCCACTTTGGGCCGAGGAGGATCAGACCGGTTCGATTTAATGCTTGTCACTTCTGAGGGGTATTGAAGAAGACAGCTTTGCCTGACGTGTTGAATGCGGATGAGCAACACTGTTACCACAGATTACGCTGTGTAACACCTACGGCTATAAATCGACGCCTTTTGACGTAGTGTGGTAACCGTACACCGCCCCGTGTGGCTGTTGGTATAAGTGCGACAGGAACAAATACCGATAGAGACCTTCGGTCTGACTCACGTTGGGGTCGGGAGACCCGCGCCGAGCGCGCTATCCTTGTCCTTGCCGTCATCTCCGCGCACGGTCTTTATGCGCCCGCGTCGTAACTACTTGCGCCAGGCGCACTTCGCGCCCATACTACTGTTGCAAACGATCCCTTTTCAAGCAGCAGCATGGAACGCGAGTTTTGGTTGATCTTGATGTCCGCTTTGCACGAACTGAGTCGGTCGCGAAAGGACTGCAGCCATCATACTCACTCTACGAGCCTGGTCGTGCGCATCTATCTCTGGGCCGTCTTGCACGATCGGCCAACCAGTTGGGCGTGCCGCAAACAGGCCCGGGATCAGCGCACCCGGCCCAAGACACTGCCCAGTCAATCCACGATGAGTCGGCGGTTGCGGACGCCGGCGTTTGACGAATGCATGAATGCGTTGACGCGTCGGTTGCGAGGCCGGGTGGACACAAGCAAGATCGTCGTGCATCGCGTGGAGGGCAAGCCGTTGCCCATCGCCAAGCATTCACGTGACCGAGAAGCGGGCACCGGTTACGGCGCCGGCAAGCTGCAGCACGGCTACAAACTGCACCTGGTCGACGCCGGAAACGCTTTGCCTGAAGCGTGGATCGTCACAGCGATGAACCTTCACGAAAGCAAAGTCGCGCTGCAGTTGATCCCGCAACTGGATGGGACGGGCTACTTTCTGGGGGATGCGAACTACGACGACAACCGTCTGTACGAAGCCCGCGCCGAACAAGGCTTGCGCTTCGTCGCGCCACGCCGCCGGCCTTTCACGGGCTTAGGCAAGACGCCTAAACCGTTCCACCCCGACCGGCTTCAAGCGATCGGCACGCTGGAGACCGCACGGGTCGCCGCGGGGCCGGGCAAGGACACCTTCGGCCACGAGCGGCTGCGTCAACGCCGTCGTATCGAAACGACCTTGGGCCGCTGGAGCAGCCACGCCTTGGGATTCAAAGGCCTGCCCGCCTGGGTGCGTGGCCTCAGACGTCTCAGCCAATGGGTCCACGCCAAGTTCTTAATCATCGCCGCCGCCACCACGCAAAAACAACAGCCGGATCCATAATGGCCGCAAGTGGGGATCCACGCGCACAATGAATCCCGATACGTGGATCCCCGCCTGCGTGGCAATGACGGTTATGGGGGAATTAAATGAAGAAAATGACCGATTGTGAGAATACAACTCGTTATACACGTGATGCGGTTTCGCGGCGGATCGCTAACAATATCAGGATGAAGTATACGCTCAGGTACAACTGAAAGAGCGTGTAGAGTTTGTAGAACAGAAAGAAGATGGTTCGATGGAGCTGGTACATGGTTGTTGAGATGTCGTGCGATCCGAGGAACTGATGAATGCCTAAATCTACCGCGTTCAAGAGCGTGCTAAGCAAGAGCATCGCCAGCAAGAAGCTGCCGACAATGCCCAGGCATTTGGTCTGTTTGGGTAAGGTTGATTGGCCGAGGCGGAGCGTCAGTTTATGGAGATGGTATAACAAGGCAACGATACCAGCGAGCAGAAAGCTGTGCTTGAAGGGGAAGAAGGCAACCGCCCGCCAAAAGTCGACGTTCAACAGCCGGGATTCTTCGACAACACCCGTGATAGCCACGACGATGATGCAGATGCGTGTGATGCGCCGTGTTTTACGTTGTATGGCTTGGCGGCCGGGTTCGCTTGTGGTGACGAGCCAGGCGCCCAGGCCGAATGCGATCCATTGCAGGTGCAGGTACCAGTCTCGGCCGGGCCAGTATGTGAAGCCCCAATACCCGAGGAACCAGATCGCGACCTGCTGCAAGCGCAGGATCAACGAAACGGCCATCAGCATGAATCCCAGGCGGATAACGCGTAACCATTTTTTTGAACTGTTAGCGATCTGGTCATCCGTCAACGATCGGCTGATCGCCGCGCCGCACTCGGGGCATTGGCCGGCCGATTGCAATCCACGCAGGTTGTATCCGCACTCGCGGCAAGGCAGGTCGATGTCGATGCGGCGTGTGGGCTTCGGCCTTTCGTTGTTACGCGTTGTTGTGTCCGCCGCATGAGGGTCCATGGGGGGATTATGGCATGATTCATGTTACTCGGCACCACGGATGTTAACCCCACGCTTCCGCGTTGGGCTGCTGGGGTTTGTGAATGCATATGACGCGGGCACAACACCATGGAGACCTTCGGTCGGTTGTGCGGCGGGGTCGGGAGACCCGCGCCGAGCGCGACGGCACGATAGATGGTAATTCCGCGCTTCCGCGTGGGCTCGTTGATGCATGTGCAATGGGACAACAAATGGTGACGACCTTCAAGCAGGTTTTACGCCGTTTCGGGAGCCCCGAAGCGAGCTCAGAAGCTTGGCACGATAGATGGCAATCCCAAGCTTCTACCCGGGCTTTTGATGCATGTGCGATGGGCATCAAACGGTGTGATCTTCAAGCAGGTTTTATGTCGTTTCGCGAGACTCGAAGCGAGCGCTGCGCGAAAGCGGGGCTGACGCCAAGCTAGAGACATCTAATATAACTTATATTAGATGTCCTACAGCCAAGCTTGTTATGGCGGGGGAGACCCGCGCCGAGCGCAGCCGGGCACTGGTCAGGCGGCTTCTTGAGGCTGGGGTGATCCGGTTGCACATGTTTGTTCAGCATCCTTGGCGGCGGCGTAAGAAGCGGAGCGGCATCGAATGGTCAGGATAAACGACCATATGATGAAAACCAGCAAACCAATCAGCAAAGCGAGCGCCAGAACTGCTATATCTCTGAAGCCGTTGATGGTTCGGTTTATGCCTGAGGCGTGTACGAAAACAATCAACAAAATATATCCCGCCAGGCAGATGCCATCTCCCCACGTCACGATCCGAATTTGTATCGCCAGTTCGTAATCAGGGATGCGTATTGTTAAGCGATGAGCGTAGAGGAACAACGTGACAATAACCACCAGTCCGACAAGTGCTGCTGCAAGGTCAAGTACGGTTGCATCCATAGTCCAAACGTTATGCAGGCTGATGTCCAAGATGCTGATCGGCACAAAAAAGACCATTGCCCACCGAAGGACGTTTCGCAAGGACCAACCTGAGGATTCCAACACACCGAACTCTGGGATTGTCACGATCCAGACGCCCGCCGCGAACAACACGGCAGGCAATAGCAGCAGCAACTGGAAAATGATAGGTAGTATATCCGGCACGTACGCATGATTTTCAGCAAGCACAAGCGACACAACGATACCCAGCAGGATCATTGCAACAAAGGCAATCACACTCCACATGATTAAATTAGCGCCGCGGGCGATGGTGCGTACCCAGCGAGGATCGCTGTAGCGCAACTGATCGCCTCGCAGCGACCGCCCTACTTCCATGCCGCACTCCGGGCAGCGTTTGTCAGCGGCCATGCCCCGCAGATTGTAGCCGCAATGAAGACACGGCAGGTCGTGGTTGATCTGTTTGGAAGTCGTATCGACATTCTCAAAATCGGTGTCGGCCAATTCATCAGGCTGCTGCGTGTTGGGGACAAACTCGTCGGTCTTATCTGACAACATTACCTCTGCTTGAACTCATGTACGCTAAACACTGGAGATTCTCTGTTGTTTCAGCTTATTATATGCGGCGTTCGTTTTGCCCGGCCTGGTAGACCTTCCACGGTAAAAGATCGCCTTGCCACAAATACCTGGCCTGCTTCAGTGTTTTAGCCGCCAGACGACAAAACTTCGCCAGTACAATCATCAGGTTTAGAAATAGTGCCAGCCCGAAAATGCCAAATACAAATGCGGCCAGGCCCATTGCGATGTTGTCGACAATTGAGAAGTTGTCAAGATAGCGGGTGACGCCGGCGGTCGTGATGATGAGAAATAAAAGCAAGAACCCAGCCATCAACTTCCTGGAGCCGGATGCCAGTTGTGGCTGATTCATCCGATTGATTAGCGTACTGATATACCAAAGCAGAGCAGCCATGCTGAGTGCGAAGGTGGCCGGGCATGTGTAAAACAAAACATTAGTAAGCAATAGCGAAGACTCACCGAGAACCGCCTTTGTTGCGATCAACAAGAACCAAGCGACGAATATCCACCGTGTGATCAGACGGGTTGGCATCCCTTGCATGCCGTCCGTCGTCGCCCTGGTTGTAATCCACCAGACTCCCATCACGATCGGCAGGCATGAGAGAACAAACAACAGGCGCGCGTAGGTCATGGGTAGGTCCATCGCAGCCATGAACGTTTGCACGACATACATCACGGCCAGAACGATATACCCATCGAGTAGCAAGTTTGAACCCCGGGCCAGCATCTTGACCCAGTCGGGATGGCAGTGGCTCAGTTCATCTTTCAGCGTTGAACGCCAGACTAATGCGCCACATTCGGGGCAGTCGTCATCTTCTGTCATACCCCGCAGGTTGTAGCCGCACTGTCGGCATAGCAGGTCGTGGTCGATCGGTTGTGATCGGGCCACGGCAGCATCGTTTACGCCATCGTCGGGTGCTGGGGTGTCCGCCGGGGGGTTGTCCATGTGTGGATTATGCACGATTGGGGTTGGTTTGTCGCGGCCGCTGAACTCTGTGGGTTGGTCTGCATGCTTTGAGACATGGCGACCTTCGGTCGTATCCTGCGGCGGGATCGGGAGACCCACACCGAGTAATGGACATATAATATAACTTATATTAGATGTCCCGAACAAGCACTCTATTCTTGAAAACAGGCCGGGCGCAGACCGGGCGTGGGTGGTTGGTGGGTGTCGCCCGAGGGGGTGGTTGGTAACCCCACGCTTCCGGGTGGGGCTGTTTATTTGAATGCGGGGTGTGCTATTCGTGGAGACCTTCGGACAGACTTGCGGCTGGGTCGGGAGACCCGCGCCGAGCGCTGAGCTGCGGTATATGTGCGACGAGGACACAATAAAAATAGATACCTACCGTCGCGTCTTGCGGAGGCGTGCTGAGCGATGGATCAGGTGGGAGTGGTCGCGTTTATGGTTGTGCTGTTAAACCAAATGCTTTCAGCGTCGTCGGTGGCGTCGTAGAAGACGCGCCGGTAGCGGATGACGAGGATCAGGGTCCAGACGACAAAGACGAGGTATGCGACAAACACCAGGCAGACCGGGATCAGCGCCACGGCGAATCCCGCTCCCGCACTTGCGATTGCCAATGCGACGGCGAGTATGCCGGCAAGGACGAAGCCGATAAGACAGGCGATGAAGCCCCACATGACAATGCGGGTTTGCTTGGCGAGGTCATAGTCGGGAACGCGTAACGCCAGACGTCGGGCGAAGACAAACAGTGTGATGTAAGCCACAAGCCCCAGTATCCCGCCACACAGGCCGGCGATAGCAGCGCCTATTTCTGATGTCATCGAGAAACCGGCGTTGATCATCGCGAATACTGCGGAAAAGATCACCGTCCATCGGACAACGTTGCGTAAGGACCAGTCCGATTTTTCGATCACGCCGGGCTCGGGCATGGTCAAGAACCAGATCCCCACAAGAAACAAGGCTTGGGGTATCAGCCCGATGACCTGAAGCAACGGTTCAAGATACGCCGGCGGGCCGGGCTGATGTGTAAAAAACACGAAGGGGACAGCCAAACTCATTACGGCAAACGTGAGGCTGATCACCATGCTCCAGAGTATCCAGGTCATGCCACGGGCAAGTGAGCGCACCCAGGCCGGGTCGCTGTAGCGTAGTTGATCGCCGAGCAGCGACAGGCCCACGTTCGTGCCGCACTCCGGGCATTGCTTGTCTGCAGTCATGCCCCGGAGGTTGTAGCCACAATGCCGACACGGCAGGTCGTGATCGATCGGACCTTCGTCGGCTTGGGGCGCAGGAAGCAACTCTTCCTGCGGCTCATCAATCAGGTCGTAGGTTTCATCTTCCATACGTAACCTTTCCGGCTGCAATATAGCGGATGGCTGCGCGTTTTGCGTTCTTTGTGGCCGTCATTCCCGTGCAAACGGGAATCTACGCGATTAATGATTCCAAAGACATGGATCCCCGCCTGCGCGAGGATGACGGAGAATGCTGAGGTCAGTGAAAACACATGTTGTATCAGGCAGATTATGCCAAAGAAAAAAGCCCATGCGTTTGCATGGGCTTGGGGTTGTTGAAAGTGTATGGCGGAATTTATGCCGGGCTAGGCATGATGCCGGAGGGGCCCTCATCGAGGTCGGGCTTGGGCTCTTTTTTCGGTTTTTCTCCGGCGGATTCAGATTTTTCTTTTTCCGCCTGGAGCAGTTCGCTTACGGTGGCCTTGGTGAGTTTTTCACCGCTCATAATCTTGCCGACCTCGTCCTTGTTCAGCGTTTCATACTTCAATAGCGCCTCGCCGAGGTCGCATACCTTCTGCCAGTTTTCGGCGATGATGCGTTCGGTGTCTTTGTAGGCATCGTCGGTAAGCGATTTGATTTCCTCATCGATGATGCGTGCGGTATCAGGGGAGTAGGACTTCTCGGGGAAGTATGAACTGCCATCATCCTGCGGGCTGAAGTCGATGAAGCCGAGGCGTTCGCTCATGCCCCACTGCAGGATCATGTGGCGGGCCATACTGGTGGCCATACGGATATCCATCGCTGCGCCGCTGGAGACGTCGTCGGTCTTGCGTTCTTCGGCGATGCGTCCTGCACAGAGCACACGCATGGTGTCGTGGATGTACTTGCGTGTGTAGTTGTGTCGATCTTTTTCGGGCAGGCCGATGGTCGCGCCCATGGACTGGCCGCGCGGGATGATGGTTACCTTGTGCAGCGGATCGGCGTGCGGCAGCAGGTACTGCACCACGGCATGGCCCGCTTCGTGCCAGGCGGTCGCAACCTTTTCTTCTTCCTCGACACGGTGGCTCTTGCGGGCCCGGCCCCACTTGACCTTGTCGCGTGCTTCTTCCAGATCGTCCTGCTCGACGAAGTCCTTGTTGAGCAGCGTCGCTGCGATGGCGGCTTCGTTGATAATCGCGGCAAGGTCTGCACCGGAGAACATCGGCGTGCCACGGGCGAGCTTCTCGAGGTCGACATCCGGGCTCATCTTGATCTTGCGGCTGTGGACCTTGAGGATCTCGACACGGCCCTTAACGTCGGGCAGCGGGACGGTGATCTGGCGGTCGAACCGGCCGGGGCGCGTCAGTGCCGGGTCCAGCACGTCGGAGCGGTTGGTTGCCGCCATGACGATGACCTGGTCGTTCGACTCGAAGCCGTCCATCTCGACGAGGATGGCGTTGAGGGTTTGTTCGCGTTCATCGTGTCCGCCGGAGGAGTAGCCGTTACCACGTCGGCGGCCGACGGCGTCGATTTCATCCAGGAAGATGATGCATGGTGAGGAGTCCTTGGCCTGCTTGAACAGGTCACGGACGCGCGACGCACCAACGCCGACGAACATCTCGACGAAGTCCGAACCACTGATGGAGAAGAACGGCACGTCCGCTTCGCCGGCGACAGCCTTAGCGAGCAGCGTCTTGCCACAGCCGGGTGAACCGATCAGCAGCACGCCGCGCGGGACGCGCCCGCCGAGGCGTTGGAACTTCTTGGGGTTCTTGAGGAATTCGATGATCTCACCGATCTCGTCCTTGGCTTCTTCGATACCCGCGACGTCCTGGAGCGTGACGGTGGAGTGTTCCTTGTTGACGAGTTTGTGCTTGGATCGGCCGAAGCTGCCGAGCATGCCGGGACCGCCGCCGGCGTTACGCAGGGAGCGGAAGACGAAGAAGTAGATCAGGAACGCGATCAGGAAGAACGGGCCCCAGCTCATGAGGAACTGAACGAACAGGCCGCTGTCGGTATTGATTACAAACTTCTGACCGAGCTGGTCGAGTTCGACGACAAAGATGTCTTGGCTGGTTCGGTCGATCGCGAAGGCGACGCGGTGGTTGGGTACGCCTTCGGCGAGTGTGCCGGCGAACTCTTCTTTTAACTCACCGACGATCTGCGTGGTCTCTATGGTGACGGCGCCTTCGAACGCATCCTGCTCGATGTAGTCCTTGAACTCATGCCAGGTTTTCATCGTCGGGCGGTTCTGCTGAGAGCTGAACACGAGGAACAACGCGATCGCCACACCCGCAATGAGCATCCAACTGATCATGCTGCGTGAGAACGGGCCGGGATTGCGCGGGCCCTGCGGAGGCTGGCCGTTGCCGCCGGGGCCGTTATCGCGTTTGGGTCCATTAGGATCGGAGTTCTTGGGATCGGGCATACGTCTCTCACATATTCCGGGAAGCCGCCGGTCCGCACGAACCGGTCGCGTCTGGGCGGTGTTATTGTAGGCCGGGTATCCGCCCAGTGCCTGTTTTGTATCGGCTATTCGGCTCGTCGACACCGATTTAGGCCCGGATAACCATCCGAAAAGTATAAAAAATACAGGACGGGCCTGTTTACCGGCCGTTGGCTTATTCACCCCTGCCAGGGATCGGATTATCCGCTGATCTACCAGTCCGATCGCATGGTAGAGACGACGTCCTCGGCCATGCGTTGCAGAGCGGCGTGCTGAGCGACCTCAAACGGCTCGTTGATGCCGGCTGTCGGTATGTGTCGGCCGACCGCGGCGAATCCCCGCCGATCCGTGATAAGTTCACCTGTAGTCAGGTCTTTCCAGACAAAGTCGATGGTGACGGTCAACTCGACTTCTTGGGGCACGCCACCGGGCCGACGCCGGCTCAGTTGTACCTGCTGAACGTCGGTGATCGTGCCTTCGAGGATCGTCTGGGCGGTGCCGGGGGAGACAACCTTGTATGGCGTGCGTGATTCGATCTGCTTGACCATGGCCTCGGCCAGCTCAAATTCCATCCCGCGGTAGAACGTGCGGTTCTCAAATATGGGCACCGCGACGGTGTTGTACTGCTCGGGGAACAGTTCCTTACTGCTGTAGCCACAGCCCGAGACGCAGCCGACCATGAGGATGAGCAGCAGGCAGGAGAGCCGACCGATTGTCATGCACTTCAGAAAACGATCCATTAGGTCTACTCCGGCAGGGACTCGGTCGAACGGGGCACCCCGGCGGGTGTCGGTCCGGGGAAGGTTTCAGGATTGGTGATCGGCTGGGGCTCTTGCCTCTGCCTGGGATCGACTTGCGGCTCAAGCTCGATGGTGACCTTGCTTGTATCGGAAGGCGCGGACACGGGCATGGGCTCAGCGCCGAGGTCGGCCAGCTTCTTGATGGCGTCCTGGGCGGCGGCGGTCTGCGGGTAGTCCTGGATGACCCGGCGATAGAGATAGATCGCGCTGAGCGGTTGCTTGCGTTTGACGTGCCAGTCGGCGGCAACCATGTCACGCATCGCCAGGGATTCATCGATGCGGATCAGCAATGCATCGACACCGATGCGTTCGGCGGCGGCGGGATACTCGACGCGGTAAGACTTGAGGCGTTGGCCGGCTTCGATGAGCCCGGTGGCGTCGAAACGTGGGCCTTTGAAGCGGGCGAGGTTGGCCTGGATCAGCCGGAGCATCGCCCACTCTTTACGCGAGCTGTTGGGATAGTTGACCAGGAACAGGTCGTAGGCGTCGGCGGCGCTATCCATCTGCGGCTTGTCGAAGTAGTAGTCCGCGAGGGTGATGCTTGCATCTTCACCCAACTCGCTGCCGGGCAGGCGTTCCTGGATGCGGACGAGGATTTCCTCGGCTTCATCCTTGGCGGGCAGTATCCGCATGCCCCACAGCCGACGTTTGGTCCCGGCCATGAAAAGCTTGGCCAGCTCAAATTCCCGCTGTAACGCGGTGTGGAACTGCTCCGAGCCGGGGTACTCGCGGATGAGTTTTTCGTAATCGAACAGCGACTTGAAGAAGTGCTCGCGTGCGACGTTGGCGTCGCCTCGGATGAGCAAGGCCTCGGGCATCAGTTGGTGGTCCGGATTGGCATCGATCCATTCATCAGCCTGGTGCTTGGCTTCCTTGCCTTTGCCCTCAGCGATGAGCTTGCGGATCGCCTCCAGCTCGGCCTCGGCGGAACCGGCCGGCGGTGGCTGCTGACGCACCCAGCTATCATCTTCCAGCTCATATCGCTGCTGCGCGGCGGCCGGCAGCGTAATCACCAGCATCACCAGCAGTACCACCCCGCCGAGCCAATGGCACGGCCTTCCCTGATCTGTCTTTGCATCCTGTCGCATCCGTTGCTCCAGACCTGTCACATGTAAGTGTCGGTCGGTCAGATCATAAGTCAGTGGGCAAATGGCGGCAAAGTGGTGGATGGTTGGGGGATTTGGGATTTGGGATTTGGGATTTGGGATTTGGGATTTGGGATTTGGGATTTGGGGATGGTATTTCATTGTTCAGCCAACGCCGGTCCTGAGCGAAGCGAAGGTCCGGGTGGTTTTGGGGTGTGGGGTGTGGGGTGTCGGATGTGGGATGTGGGATGTGGGATGTGGGATGTGGGATGTGGGATGTGGGATGTCGGGTGTCGGGTGTCGGGTGTCGGGTGTCGGGTGTCGGGTGTCGGGTGTCGGAATTGTATTGCTAATGGCTAATCGCTAATGGCTAATGGCTTTTTCCCCACCACCACTGCCCGGACCTTCGCTTTGCTCAGGACCGGCGTTGATGAAGCATTCGCGATTAACGATTAGCAATTAGCGATTTTTAGTCACCACACCCGATACCCGAAGCCCGAGACCCGAACGACGATACCCGAGGCCGCTTGACACCCCACGCAGTGTGTTTAGAATCCGTGACTCGACAGTATTTTGCCGCCTCCCTAGCTCAACTGGCAGAGCAGCTGACTCTTAATCAGCGGGTTGAAGGTTCGAGTCCTTCGGGAGGCATTTGATCGATGTCATTCGTGTCTTCGATCCAGAACAAACACAAGATGGATGTAAAAAAGCCCCGGCGTGCGAACCGGGGCTTGTTGGTTGATGGCCGCAATGCCTGCGGTGCATGGTTTATTTGTAGGGTGAGAGGTAGACCTCGTTGAAGTCGCCGGGGCCGAAGCTGGCGGCGTGGCCGTCCATGAAGGCGATGTTGATCTTGTCACCATGCCGATCAGCCGGCCCCGTTGCGTCAGAGATACCTTCATTGTCTGACAGCGGGATTCTGGACCTTGCCTTAGGTGTTTTTTCGACGATCGCTAAAGTTCCTGCCGTATCATCCGTGGAAGAAAATACAACGGTTGAAGCGGTGTAGAAAAGCTGGTCACCTTCTTTGATCACGTTATTCACAGAATTGTCAACCCTGGTGCCGCAATCAGCGAAGAGCATGGTGCTGGATGTAGTGCGTACCTGATCCAAACTGCCATCAGTTGGTGCGCCTTTAAAGGGCGTGATGGTTAAACCGCCGCCCCAGGTTCCTCGCTTATTCGCGGACGGACGCCCATCATAGTAGGTGGTTGCGTCGGCATTGACGCCGTAGGAAATTGGCAGTTCAGTCTTATTGGCTTCTTCAATGTTGTTGAAAATAGTGTAACCGGGTGGGTCCGCATCCTGGTTTGCATCGCTTGGGCAGATAAAAGCGGTAGAGACCTTGGTCTCCGCTTTTGTAAAGTCAGAATTGGGATCTCCACCCATGTATGGAACAACGGCACTGGCATAGTCTTTGATCTGCCTGGTGCTGTCCTGGTACTGAGCCACTTTGCCCCGAAGCTCAGACGGGATACGTCCGGTGGCCTGCCATACCGTATCCGTGCTGGAAATCTGGACGTGGAACTGATGGTCCGCGGCGAAGGACATCGCGGCGGTATCCATCTGCCGGACGTTCGACAGGCACTGAGAATTCTGGGCGGTGCGTCGTGCGGCGCCGAGTGCGGGCAGGAGGATGCCGACCAGCAGCGCGATGATGGAGATGACGACCAGCAACTCGATGAGTGTGAAGCCGGCATGTGCGGTGGTTTGTGGTGGGTTTGATTGCGGGGGGCGTGAGTTCTGGTTGATGCGGTCCATGCGAGCCTCCAAGCGTTGCGTGTCTAATCAGCGAGATTATTAAACCGGTTTAACGATTCCTTTGAAAAAAAACCGGCAAGCCGGCACTTCCAAGGACGGGGCAGGACGGGAGCAAAAACGATCCAGGCCCCGCCGGATAGTTCTCTCATGGGGCAAAAAACAGGGTTCCATGCCGCCATAGATACCCTATTTATAATATCGGCAGAAACCATAAGGTCAACCTTTTTTATTACGCGGACACTCTATTTGGTTATAAATTATTAAATCACAAGTTTTTAATACATATCTCGACTCCCGGTGAATTAATGGGCGGTGATTTTGTCAAATCGGCGGCTACGATTGATGAAGTGGAATATGGCCTTGATCTTTACGGATAATTCCTTGCCAAGACTGGTTTTTCCACAATATTGAGGCATAAATGAACTATGGCGGGCCCCATTTCATGGCACCGTCATGGAATTAAGTATTGCTAAATCGGTTAAGCGTTGTTAAAGTAACACAGTCGACTAGATCAATCGGAGAGTTATTCGTACCTGATTGCAAGCAGATTCATGACCGATTCCGAGGGGCTTGCCATAAAGTTGAATTCGCCCTTTTACTTCACTCAGGAGGATAGAACGTGAAACACCTAGCATCAGCCCTTTCCATCTCGCTTCTCGCGGCGGGTGTCGCGCAGGGCCAGGTCGTCATTGACGGCACAGTCGACGCGACATATGGCACCGCCCTGTCGGTTCAGAACACGAGCACAGGCTTTGGTGATACCAACGACCCGGACCCACAGACGGCGGGTGGTCCCTGGGAAGACACTGTTAACGGTGGTAGTTTGTATGATGGGGGTTCCGAGATCGATGCGGTCTATGGCGTCGTCGACAACGGCTATCTCAATATCTTCATCGCAGGTAACCTCGAAGATAAATTCAACAAGCTGGAGATTTTTATCGATTCGGAATCCGGCGTCGGTCAAAACACCATTGACGGTGCGAACCTTCCTGTTGCTGTAGACGCTTTTTGCTGCGGCGGCTTTGGCACGACAGACGGCGCCTTGCAGCGTATGAACGGCTTAACTTTCGATGCTGACTTTGCAGCAGATTACTTCCTGACCATTTCAAACGGCGGGGAGAGCGCAGGCGGTTTGTTGGGTGATACAGGCTGGATGGTGACCGCGCATTGGGCCGAGTTAAACAACGGATCAAGTGGTCTGGTAGCTGCTCTGGGCGGCCAACTCAACGCCGGTGGTCTGGAGCCCGGTCTGAGCCAGGGTGAACTGGTTGACCAGAACAATAACGATCCCATCGGCACGCCGCTGCATGAGTTCTTTGAGCCGTGGGATGCGATTTCTGATCCGAACAATGACCTTAATCACCGTGATATGGAAAACACCATCGGCCTGCTGATGGGCGTTAATAATTCCAACGCTTACGCGGATGATGGTGAAGAACCAGCAGTGCCGATCGCTGGTGGCGTGATCGGGGGTGTCGATGGTAATTTTGTAGCCGAACAAACCTATGTCGATCTGGCCGCACAGGTCACGACCGGCTTCGAGTTCGCCATCCCGCTTTCTGCCATCGGCAACCCCACCGGTGACATCAAAATCACAGCCTTCATCAATGGCGATGGACATCACTATGCCTCCAACCAATTCTCGGGCGTTGGCGTGTTGAGCAATAATCTGGGCGGTGATGGAGTGGCAGGATTTACGGGTGATCTTTCTGGTGTTGACCTGTCCGCGATCGCCGGCGACCAGTTCGTCACGATCAGCCAGGGTCTTGAAGGCGATCTGAACGGTGATGGCTTTGTCGGGCTGGACGATTTGGATATCGTCCTCGGCGCGTGGAATCAGACCGTGCCCCCGGCTGATGCAGCGGCTGATCCGTCAGGTGACGGCTACGTCGGTCTGGACGATCTGGACATCGTGCTCAACAACTGGAACAACGGCACGCCTCCGGCTTCGGTCGTGCCCGAACCGGCGACTCTGGCACTACTCGGCCTGGGTACGTTTGCCATGCTGCGTCGTCGCTAATCAAAAGTTAAACGTGTGATCCCGGAGGTAACGGCCCGGCGTCATGCGAACGAATCGTTTTAGGTTTTTGTAAACCGACAAACACTGAAACCGGACGCCCTCCCACGGCGTCCGGTTGTTTTTTATCAAGGTGCTCGATGTGTGAATCACGATTGATTAGAAAGCGGATGCGTGGGTTACTGAAGCAACCACGCGGAGGTTATATACGGAACGGCTGACGTGATACGAGGTATTTGTATCCCTGCAAAACAATAAACCGTAAATGTCTTACTTTTAATAAATCTTGACAGGCCCAGGGCGCTGGTTTATTTCTAATCTGTCGCAAGTAGATTATAGAATCTCGTCTTGGCGAATAGGAGGGGTGGAAGAGTCCATTACCTTTCATTCACTACAACAGTCTGCGTATATCTTCGCAGGAACAAGTCTGTATCTATCAGTTCGTCACCTTAACTGGTAAGGAGGCTGTCATGGGATCCGAACGCAAGGCTGCAACCACTGGCTTGATCGGAGGCATGCTGGCGGGCCTGATCGCGGCCGGCCCCGCTTCGGCGATCAATATCGTCTTGAATTACGACAACGTGCAATCAGTCAATCCGACGCAAGACTCAAGCGCGACCGGTCTGCAGGACATGTTCGAGTTTGCGGAAGCCTATTACGAGGACATCTTCCAGGATATTGATTCCAACACGACGATCACGATCAACTTCTGGTACGAAGACCTGGACTGGCGCAGCGCAAGCACGTGGGGCATGCACTCACTGGTGGATGAGAACAACAGCAGTGGAAACTGGCGTGAGGTGGAAGCGAATATCCGGTTGGATAACGACCGCACGTGGTTTATCGATCCGACGCCGGAGGACAGCTCCGAGTTTGATATGGCCCAGGTGCTGTGGCGTGACCTGACAGCCGTGCAGCAGGCTGATTTTTACAACAACTACACTGCTGCGGACATCCCGGAGACGTTTGAGGTCGGCTTCCGTGGTACGGCGCCGACGGGAAGCCCCGCCAACGGCATCGCGGACCTGCTGTCGACGGTGTTGCACGAGGTCGGGCATTCGCTGGGTTTATCTACCTCGGCAACCGCCTCAACCAATGAAGCGGGTGTCGACTCGGATTACGATTTTGACACGGCGTGGGTCTACGGTGAAACGATCGCGGCCGAGACGATGACGGGTGATATCGCACACCTTGATGACGATTTTGCCATGATGCTCGGGGGTGGCGCGGCTGTGAGTTTACGGCGGATGCCCAGCCATACGGACCTGTTCTCAATGGCGGCGAGCAATAACTACACCAATCTCGACGTGCCGCGCAGAGAGTTTTACGGCGGAACCAACTGGAACAACGATGCCAACTGGTCCGGCAACGCGGTGCCGCACTTCAACGATGATGTATTCGTGCGCGATCCCGGCTCGGTGGTGACGGCTAACCTGACCGCGGCGGGTTATGCGAACAACCTGACCGTCGCTGAAGGCGGGAATGTCGATACCGAGAGTTTCAAGCTCGATGTCACCGACACGGTGTTAGTGACCGATGTCGATACGGACCTGTTTATCCGCAGCGGTGGTGAGTTGGAGGCGGCGACGCTGCGGATCGAGAACCAGGGCGAGGTTCGGCCGGAGACGGGCGGGTTGATCGATGTCAACACGCTTGACATCAACGATCCGGGTTTGCTTATTGGTGCGGGCACGGTGGATGTTGCGTCGAATTTGAGCAATGACGGGACGATCACCGCGACCGGCGATGCCTTGTTGACGTTCACCACAACGGGCGGGGCTGTCTGGAACCTGGACGGCGGCAGCGGCGGCGGCATCATCAATGCGATCAACGGCAGCATGAATTTTGCCAGCGGTACATTGAGCGATGCGTTTGACGGCCAGATGAATGTCGGTGCGGGCCAGTACATCAACTTCGCGCAAGGTTGGGAACTGGGTTCAAGCGGTCAACTGACGTTGGACGGCGGAACGCTGACCGCCGATCGAGCGGAGGTCCAGGGGGATGCGATCATCCGTGGCGATATCGATGTCGATAAACTCGGTGAACTGGACGGACAGATCACGATCTACTCAACGGCAAACGTCACGATCAACGATGTGGACGACGAGTTATCGTTAGGCGTTACGATCAGCGACTCGATCACCTACAACGGCGGGACGTTTACGGGTAGCGGGACGCTCGTGCAGGACGGCGACGCGACGGTGACGGCCGGAAGCACGGTCAATATTGATGTGAATACCTTTGACTGGGATGGCGGGCCGATCAGTGATACGACGGTCGAGCCCGGGGCAACGATGAACATCACGGGAGCGGCGATCAATGATGCGCACAACGGCATAATCACGATTAATTCCGGGACGGTGAATGTCGAGACCGGAACGATCATCGACATTGGGACTGGCTTGCCTCTCATCCTGCCTAATCCCTGGGAGATGGCGGGGAGCCTGGTGTTTGTTGACAGCGGGACCAACCCGGTACTGACCGGCTCGAAGGTAAACATCACCGGTTCGGTGTCTGTCTCTACGACAGGATCAGGCGAGATCGACGCGGCGGTGGAGTTCCATCCCAGCGCGTATACGGAGATCACGAGCGCAACAGATCGGCTGGTGCTCAACGGCACGATCACGTTCAACGGCGGCGACTTTGTCGGCTTCGGCGAACTGGAGCAGAACGCCACCGCGACAGTTATCAGCGACACAACACTCGCGATCGGCACGTACGACTGGGACGGCACAAGCGGTACGGAAGTCACGAATATCAATGACGGCGTGACGTTCACGATCAACGCGAGCATTATCGACAACGGCACGGATGGATTCGACGGCACGGTCAATGTCAACGGTGGCACACTGGCGGTCAACACCACGGCAGCCTGGGGCATGCAAGGCACGATGAACCTGACGAACACGGGCGGAAGTAATCCGACGGTCAGCGGCCAGCAGATGGATGTCGACGGGGATATCGTCGTAACCGGTGGGCAGTCTTATATCAATGCACCGACGCGTTTCAGTTCTAGCGCGACGGTGAGTGTTGATGCCGGCTCAGAGCTTGAACTGAACGGTGCGACAACGTACGCGGGCGGCAACTACAGCGGCGACGGCACAATCCAACAGGACGGCAACGCTACGATCGATGCGGCGACGACGATCAATGTCGCGATCTTCGATATGGACGGCACATCCGGGGGAACGAGCACAACACTCAATGATGATCTGACAATCAACGCGAACAATATCGATACAACCAATGATATTTACAACGGTACGATCAACATCAACAGCGGTTTTGCGCAGTTGACCGTGAATACGCCTAATCCGTGGACCATGGCAGGTGCGCTGAATATCACGCACGCGGTTGCCAGCGCGAACACGTCAATCGCCGGGCAGGACTTCACGATGTCCGGCACGACCAATATCAATGGCTGGACCGGGTGGGACGCTCGAGCCACGATCAGCGGGACGGTGAACGTGAACGGTGCGGGGAACGTGTTATCTATCCGCGGCGGCGATGCGGTGGATAACAACCTGCTGGCAGGCGGCACGATCACCGGCACGGGGCGATTGGCGGTCGGGACAAACAAACGTCTGGTGGGTTACGGCACGATTTCGACCGATGATTTATCGATCGGTCTGGGCGGTCGGTTGTTTGCGGATAACGGCACGCTGAATGTGTCCAGTACTTTGCTAAGTTCCACGCTTGGCCGGATCGGGACGAACGATACGGATGGCGTGCTGAATGTTACGAATGCGTGGAATACCGGCACGTTCCAAGCGCTGGAATTACACGGCGGCTCAGTGACGGGAGCGGCGATCACAAACGCGGGATTAACGACCGGTTTCGGGACGATCGCCACGGCCGGGGGATTCAGCAACAGCGGGACACTGACCGGCGACGGCGGCGTGCTGGTGTTGAATCCGACCGGCGGCCTGGACCTGGACGGCGCGGGCGGAACGGGTGAGATCAATGCGATCAGCGGTGATGTGCGTGTCAGCAAGAACATCGGCATCGCAAGTTTCAGCGGCACGTTGAACATCGGCACGGGCCAGCAGTTCAGCATGGACTTCGGCGGACTGGCGAACCATGGCGCGATCGACTTCAGCGGCGGATCGTTTATAGCCCCGGCGCTGAATCAGTTCGCCTTGCTGAATGTCAGCACCGATGCGGCACAGATCAAAGCGGCGACCACGTTCGAGAACGGCAGCAGCACGACCATCCACGCGGACCTGACGATGCTGGGCGATCTGCTCGTGCGTCCGACAGCCGGTATCAACGGTTCGGCTTCTTTGAAGATTTCAAACGGCACGACAATGACTGCGCTTGACGGCGTGCAGATCGGTGTGGAAGTGTTCAATGACGGCGCGGTCGTGCTGGGCTCATCCCCGGGCACGCTGGTTACGGAGGATTACATCCAGACCGGAAGCGGGCAGATCGAGTTTGAGCTGGCGGGGCTGACGCAAGGCGTGACGTTTGACTGGATGAAAGTCGCGGACAACGCTGAGCTGGACGGCCTGCTGGAAGTGTTGCTGCTTGGTGGATACACACCGAGCATCGGCGACAGCTACCAGATATTCACCGCGGGATCAGGCATACTGGGCACGTTCAGCAATATTCTGTTCCCGGTCGTGCCGAATGTCGGGCTGGGGATCAGCTATGCCAGCAACACGGTGACGCTGAACGCCGGATTGATGGGCGATCTGAATGGTGACGGCTTTGTCGGATTGGATGATCTGGACATCGTGCTGAGCGGATGGAACTCAAACGTCACGGCCGGTGTGTGGACGTTGGGCGATCCGTCCGGTGATGGTTTTGTCGGGCTGGACGATCTGGACATCGTGCTGAACAATTGGAACGCGGGCACGCCACCGGCTGAAGTGCTGGCGTTCATCCCCGAACCTACGAGTGCGTGTTTGCTGATCGGATCGATGGGTTGGCTGATGCATCGCCGAAGATCGGCTTGATATTAGAGCGTTCTCAATCCAACTGTCGTGTTTGATCGCACCGTTTGATACTCGCGTGAACAAGCGCCGTCATTCCCGCGCAGGCGGGAATCCACACGAACAGTAAATCCCTGTACGTGGATCCCCGCGTGCGCGGGGAGGATGACATCATGTTTTGATCGCGCAGTGGCAAAGCACACTTTGCTCCTGCGGAGTCAAAGTGTGGCACCCATCATATTACGCTTATTGTTGATCTTCTTTAGAACGTGATGATTCATCAGAATCGGATGCAGCATCGGATTGCTCGGTTTGCGCTTCGGCTGGTTTGTCTTTACGTTTCCAGAGATCGAGCACCTCGTCGTAATCGTGTTGGAACGGCATGACAAGTTCGTAGCCGTTACGTCGAAGTGCACGCTGAGCTTCGCGCTGCTGGGGGGCGGCAATGTACACGGAGCTGTAATCCTGCCCGAAGGTTGCCAACTCGCGCGGGCGGACCGGCGGCATGATGCGTCGTGAATAGAGCAGGAACTCCTCGTTGGGCGCGGTGTTGTATTTATTGTGCTTGAGGATGCCAAAGATCCCGCCATCGACGATCTGGCCGACCTTTTCGGCATCTGCACGAACCGGGTGAATCGTGCGTTCACCGGTGGCCCATGCGTACCAGGTGATTGTGAGCAACACGGCCGACCATAGCGCGGTAGCGATCCCGGCCCGCAACGGTTTCCATTGGAAGTGCCAGATCGTCCCGATGATTGACAGCGCGATTAAGATCAGGGCGGCGGGTATGAGCACCCACTGTGAGAGCGTACCGATCGGCATCTCTTTCACCCAGCCATGCGTAAGCATCCAGTTTTGTGAAGTGAAAAACGGCCAGATGAGTAAGGACACCGCGATCAGGCACACCCAATGCGGCACGCGCAAAAGGTTCACGCCGGGATCGACCTCCCCCTGCTCGGCAAGCTGTTCGTGATAGCGCCAGAGTTGGCCTACGAGTAATGCTACCGCTGGGACGATCGGCAGGATGTAGCGCTGCTGCTTGGCGCCGGGGATCGAGAAGGCGACGAAGATCAGGACGAACCACGACCAGGCGATCATCAGCCGCCGCCGCTGCTCTCCCTCGGCGCGCATGAACGGCTGAATGAGCCCCGCAACAAGCCACATCGACCAGGGCAGGACGAGTCCAAGCAGCCCCAGGTAATAGAACGGCGTCTGGAACTCCATCCGCTCGGCCTTGTACTCATGCAGGAGGGTTCCCTCGGCGTTGCGGATCTCGAACATGATGTACAAGTACCACGGCGCGGTCAGCACCGCGGCGACGATGAGCATGCCGATCAGGCCGATCACATTGCGACGCCAGTTGCTTTTAATTATCAGCATCGTACAGAGCACGGGCGCAGCGCCGACCAGTATCGCCAACGGTCCCTTACTCATAAACGCGCCTGCAAGCGCGATCCCGGCGAAGGCCCAGCCGAGTGCGGCCTTGAGGACGGTTTGCGGTGGGCCGAACGGCCTCATCGCCCAGATCGCCGACGCCACGGCGAGCGTCGCCCAGCCGGTCATGTGCATGTCGTAGGATGCGATACGGGCCTGCCGTGTCAGGAAGAGCATGGTCCCGGCGGATAGCGCGGCGATCACCGCCATCTTGCGGTCCCACAACACGCAACCCATCCAGTAAACCCCGGCGACGACCATCAAACCCATGGCAACTGAGACATAGCGAGAGCGGGTAATGAGCTGCTGGGCGGTCGAGTCGGCAGGCGTCAGGCCGGTCCACGCCAGCATGTCCAGCCAGATGACCAATGGGGGTTTGACGATGCGGGGGTTGCCGTTGCGCGAGGGCATCAGCCAGGCTTCCGGGTCCGGCTGGATATCTTGCCATCCGTGCTGACGCAGCCAGGTTTCCTGGGCGCTGAGGACGGCGATATTCTCCATCGTCCGTTTGGAGTCCGATTGCCCGACGGCGACGAGCATCGGCACAGCAGAAATGAACAGCACCAGCAGCAAGGCCAAGATGCTGCCCGCGAGGTTACTTTGCACCTTCGCAGCCGACGAGGTCTGTGTATCGTTTGGGTTTGTCAGGGGTTGGCCTATATGTACTTGCTCATCCATAAGTCTTCGTGCCGGCCGTGGTCTTGTGGTCCTGACTATCCTGAATGCTTATCCTCGCATATCCTGCACATGCTGCAACCCCAAGCTGTGCCTTGTCATGTTTATCCAACCGGGACGACTTTACCATGAACATGGCCCGAAATACACGTAGAACACCCCGACGCATGCAGGCAACGGCCGAGTGGCTGGCGATCGGGCTGCTGCCGTTGGTCGCCCTGCTCAACGGTTGCAGCACGCAAGAACCAGCTAATCCTTCATTCCCGCTATCGGTTAAGCAGGCGAAGCACGACCTGAAGCAGATGCAGCAGGAGCCGGTAACGCTTAAGCGACCGGTTGTCGTGCTGGGCGGCTGGGGGGATGTGATCGGATACCCGCCGTCTCACTTGGCCAAGCAGTTGCGGGAGGTTACCGGGGACGATCGGATCATCGCGATCGGCTTTGGCGGGCGCGTCACTTTCGAGGGCTGCCGGGATCGAGTCCTCAAACATGTCAATGAAGCGTTCCCCTCGGACAGCGATGACTGGACGAGAGAGGTCGATGTGATCGGCTTTTCCATGGGCGGGATCGTCGCCCGTTACTCGGCAGCCTCGCAGAGAACAATGCATCCGGATGCAGAGGGTGAAGATGTTGACACTCAGAGGCTGCGGATCGCGAACCTGTACACGATCTGTACGCCGCACCGCGGCGCGCTGGTCGCGTCGATCATCGCACCGGGGCCGTTGGCATGGGACATGCGGCCGGGCTCGGCGTTTATGCAGAAGCTCGATGAAGAACTGAGCGCTGCCGATTATCCGGTCTTCCCGTACACGCGCCGATATGATGCGATTGTTGGTGATACGTATGCCTCGCCGTTCGATCGCAATCCATGGTGGGTGGAAGCAGAGCCGCTTACACGCTCGCACATGGATGCGTACCGCGACCCGCGCATCGTGGCGGACATCGCGCAGCGCTTGCGCGGGGAATCGCCGTACACCACGGAGCCCGCCGCCCCACTGCCGGGCGAAACAGATGCGAGCGAAGAAGCATTAACGACGGTCAACAACCAATAAGACAGGGTCCGGCTATGCTCAATCCAACCAAGTTGACGATCAGACAGAACCTGGCCGTGGGAGTCGTGCTGCTTAGCCTGACGGTGCCTGCCTGCACGATGGATAAGACCGTCAATCCCTCGTTCGATGTAAGTTCAAGCCAGGCCCGCAAAGAACTGAAGCAGATGCGTCAGGAGCCGGTGACGCTAAAGCGGCCCGTCGTCGTGATCAGCGGCTGGGGCGATGTGATGGGGATTGCATCGGCGTACCTGGCGGAACAACTACGCAAAGCGACGGGGGATGATCGCATCATCAGCGTGCCGGGCGGTGTGGGTGTGACATTCGAGGATTGCCGTCAACTTGTGATCGAAAAACTCGAGGATACTTATCCCAGTGATGATCCGTCGCAGACGATCGAAGAGGATGTGATCGGTTTTTCGATGGGCGGCATCACGGCAAGGTACGCCGCGTCGGATGCGTTTACCGAGCCTTCGATTCCCCGCTTGCAGATCGCGCATCTGTATACGATCAGCACGCCACACCAGGGCGCTAAGCTGGCTGAAGACAGCAAGCCGATTGATCCGCTGAGTCGTGACCTGGTGCCGGATAGCGAATTCCTACGGATTTTAAATGAAGGCCGGGCTGAAGAGACTTATCCCATCATCGCCTACACAAGACTCAACGACAAAACCGTCGGCGACAGCTACACCGCCCCGCCGGCCCAAACGCCCTACTGGCTCGCAGCGGAACTGTTCACACGCTCGCACGGCGGCGCGTATCACGACCCACGCATCATCGCGGACCTGGCGAAACGACTGCGGGGTGAAACGCCTTACACGAACGTATCCCCCAGCCCATTACCTGAGTGAGACAAGCTGAACTGACTCTGCTGATCACGACGAAGCCGCGGCGATCTTATCCAGCGCGGCGTCGATCGCTTCATCATCACCGGTCCATAGCGCCTTGATGAGTTCTGCCTGTTCGGGCTTATTGCACTTCTTGTAGCAGACATAAAGTTTCTCCGCGCCGGCGTGATAGTTGCCGCAATCCGCCAGAGACCTTTCGAACGGATCGATGGCTTCCTCGACTCGTCCGGCATGAAGCAGCGCCAGGCCTCGGCTGTAATGGATGCCAGCAGCGGGCCCGACACGCTGGGCGATCTGGTCGTAGATCGCGCCGGCTTTGTCGGCCTTGCCTTTCACCGCCAGCGCGTTTGCGCCGTCGAGTCCCTTGAACGATTCACTGCGCGCCGACCCGCCGAAGTACGCTCTGCATAACTGCGTGATCGCGACCGGGACGCCGATGATGAAAATCAGGTTCCCAAACAGCATCTTCCATGCTTCGGAACGCATACAAGCATTACAGAAGTGGACCTGCCGGGATTGCCAGCCATACACGACCAGCAGAAAGTAAAAGTAGAGAACCGTAAACACCTTGGGCTGGCTGTAGTAGCCGCACCGATCGCAGAGCTGGAAGGTATGTGCATCCTTCGGGCCCGAGCCGTCGCGTGTGATGATGGTGTCGCAGTAGTCGCAATAAAACTGCGGCGTCACTTCAAAGCCGGAGAGGTCCACAGTGGCTTGACAGTGCGGGCAGACTTCTGTGCGGAACCGATCCACTTTGCCGGCCTTGATCAACTCCTCTTTTCGTGCCTCGGCGTGCCGTTGAGAGGCGGCCTTGTTAATCAACGTATGCAGCTTTTTGCCGGGCGAGCCGGACACAGCCATCAGGAATGTTTGAGTCTTGCCTCCGCCCGCCGCGATGGTCACCGCGATACGATCGAACCGACGCAAAGCTTTTCCGATCGCAGCAATCGGGATGTCGTTGCCGTCAACTTTGAGCACCGCTCCGTCGAATGAACCCTTCTTGGCAAGGAACCCCTCTTTGTTGCCGTTGCTGCCGATAAAGTAAAATTTGAAGTCTAACTGCTCTGACATGCGATCCTCCGGGCATGAAAGACGACAGGATATCTTAAGTTATGTTTGTGTGCTAATGCTGCGGTGTTGTTGGTTGTGTTGAGAGGAGCGTGCAGGTTAAGAGGTGCGCGCCGGCTGGCAGCCGGCGGCTAATGGCGCGTGATTGTGTAGCGATGTGTTGAAGCTCAGTTGCCGGTGTAGATCATGTAGGCGTCGTCTTCGCTGACGGCTTCGAAGAGGTTGTCGTCTTTGTTTAGCGGGGTATTGCTTCCGACCGTGTATCTCGTGTCGACGTATTGATCTTCTTCTTGTGTTACATGCCCGTCTGCCCAACCGACGGGGCCGTGCCATTCACCGGGCTTGTTGGTTTGCAGGCTGTTGATTTGTGTGTCGGCGTCTGTGCCGGTGTTACGGCCGGATACCCATGCTGCAATTGCATCGGCTTGATCATTCCATTGTGATAGACGCCCGCCTGATTCGGGCAGTTGGAGCATGGCGTAAGAGTAATGGTCTCTCGTGACCGGTCCGGAAGTCCAAAGGTTTTTCTTTTTTGACTCATATGGGCTGATTAGATAATCAGACCCAATGTAGTCCACGATCAGGCTGTACCTGTTCTCCACATCCGGATCAATCAGGTTACCATCCGAATCGATACCGGGCCTATACCCATTGTTATCCGTTGCATATGCAAATATACCGATGTTGATTTGTTTAACATTGACTAAATCACGTAGCGGGCGAGAATCGCCACCATGACCATGAGATATTGCAGAAAGCAGAAGAAGACCGAAAACCAGCACAACGATGACCGCACCGATGATCTCGATAACCGTGAATTGCCGGACAGCAGAATTCGACACACCAAACCCCCTATTCAAGAAGAATCAATGACACATCCAGTATCGCATATCTTAAGACACAAAAAAAGCCCGAAATTGCTCTCGGGCTTGTGAATTAACTTTCGTGTCGTTGATCAATAGCCGAATCAATAGCGGTAGTGGTCCGCCTTGTAGGGGCCTTCGATCGGGACGCCGATGTAGTCGGCTTGTTGCTGGGTCAGCTTGGTGAGTTTGACGCCGAGCTTGTCCAGGTGCAGGCGGGCGACTTTTTCGTCGAGAACTTTCGACAAAACGTAGACGGCGTTGCTGTCGTACTTGACGCCGGAGAGCGTTTCCTTGCCGTTGCTGTACAGGGCGAGGTCGATCTGGGCGATCGTCTGGTTGGTGAAACTGGCGCTCATGACGAAGCTGGGGTGGCCGGTGGCGCAGCCGAGGTTCAGCAAGCGGCCTTCGGCGAGGATGAGCACGCTGTGACCATCCTTGAATGTCCATTGATCGTACTGCGGCTTGATGTTCTTCTTCTGGATACCGGGGGTCTTCTTGAGGCCGGCCATGTCGATTTCGTTATCGAAGTGGCCGATGTTCCCGACGATCGCGCCGTCCTTCATCTTGGACATATGATCGGCGGTGATGATGTTGAAGTTGCCGGTGGTCGTGATGTAGATGTCGGCGAAGTCAAGACAATCTTCAAGCGGCTTGACTTCATAACCTTCCATCGCGGCTTGCAGGGCGCAGATCGGATCGATCTCGTTGACGATGACGCGAGCGCCCTGGCCCTTCAATGACTGGCAGCAACCCTTGCCGACGTCGCCGTAACCGCAGACGACGGCGACCTTGCCGGACATCATGACGTCGGTGGCGCGGTTCAGGCCGTCGATGAGCGAGTGGCGGCAGCCGTAAAGGTTGTCGAACTTGCTCTTGGTGACGGAGTCGTTGACGTTGACGGCGGGGAACAGGAGCGTGCCGTTACGCTGCATTTCGTAGAGCCGGTGGACGCCGGTGGTGGTTTCTTCGCTGACGCCCTTGCAAGCGGCGGCGACGTTGTGCCAGCGTTTGGGGTCTTCCTCGAAGCATCGGCCGAGGAGCTTGAGTACTTCCTTGAACTCTTCATTGTCGGTGGTTTCGGGGCCGGGAACTTTGCCGGCATTTTCAAACTCAACACCCTTGTGGATCAGTAGCGTGGCGTCGCCGCCGTCATCGACGATCTGGGTCGGACCGTTGCCGCCTGGGAAGCGCATCGCCTGGTCGGTGCACCACCAGTACTCTTCGAGGGTTTCGCCCTTCCACGCGAAGACGGGGATGCCCTTGGGGTCTTCCGGCGTACCGTTCTTGCCGACGACGATTGCAGCGGCGGCTTCATCCTGAGTGGAAAAGATATTGCATGAAGCCCAGCGTACGTCCGCGCCGAGTTCAACAAGTGTTTCGATGAGTACGGCTGTCTGCACGGTCATGTGCAGCGAACCCATAATGCGTTGACCGGTCAGCGGCTTGCTCGAACCAAACTCTTCACGCACGGCCATCAGTCCGGGCATTTCGGCTTCGGCGAGGTCGAGTTGCTTTCGGCCTGCATCGGCGAGGCCAAGGTCCTTCACTTTGTATTCCAGGTTGCCCGTCTTCGTAATCGAACAGGGCTGTGTCGCGGTCGCTGTCATTGGTCAATCCTTGGTTAGGGTGTTGGGTTTTGGGTGTAGGGTGTAGGGTGTAAGAATCTGATTTTCTTTTTCAATAGCCGCCGGCTGCCAGCCGGCGCGCCAGCGTTGTTATTACTTTGGTTTCATCGCTTTTGCTAACAAGAGTGCGGGGCCTTTCGCATCCGGGTGTGGTGGGATGGGTGTGCATTGCGGTGAAGTGAAACCCGCTTCTTCCAGCAATGTGCACACTTCATCATGGTCGAAGCCCATCGAGTGTTGTCCCATCTCACGGCGGAAGTCATCGCGGTCGTGCCGCATGACATCCACGATCACTGCTTTGCCGCCGGGTTTGATGATCCGCCACATCTCGTTCAACGCCGGGCTAACCTCGTGCAGATAAGAAAGCACCAGCACCATCAGCGCTGCATCACATGCCTGATCGTCTATCGGCAACGATTCGATGGCACCTTCGCGCAGATCGATATTGTTTGTATCAGCGATGCGAGCGTGTGCCGCTTCGAGCATGGCGGGCGTGTTGTCGACGCCGATGACCTGCTTGACGTGACGCGCCAGTTCAAGGGTCAACGTGCCGGTGCCGCAGCCGAGGTCGGCAATAATCCAATCGTTGGGTAAAAGCGCCAGCAAGGCATGCATGCCGAACGTCGGGCCGTAAACTTGCTCGCGGAGCTTGTCCCATTGATTTGCGGCGTCGGCGAAGAAGTCCTGGGCGGAGCCCTTGCGCTGGCGCAGTCTTTCGGTGACGCGCAGCTTGTCCTGCTCGATGGCGGCCCAGCCTTCGGTCTGTTCTCGCGTGAGCAGCCACATCTGGCGTTGGGCGGGTTCTAACTCGTCCAGCACCATGCGGTAGAGGTTGGTCGTGCCCCTGCGGCGGTTGACGGTCCAGCCCTCATCACCGAGCAGCTTCAGGTGCCTGCTGACGGTGGATTGAGGCAGTTGCAGGACGTCACAGAGGTCAGAAACGGCCAATTCATGGCGTTCGACGAGCCTCAGCAGGCGGAGGCGGGTAGCGTCCGCGAGGCTGGCCATCCATCCGAGGAGGGAGTCAGGTTGTGCGATCTGGGCATCCATCAGTTAATCCGGATTAAATAATAGATCGACTGGCGGTCAGGTCAAGTCCAGCTTTTTCGGCCGGTGCGGACATATGGATGGAACAGTGTTAGAATCCGGGTAACCCACCCCGTGGCCGCAAGCCGGCAAAACGCAATATGCTCCAAAACCGCCCCCTGATTTTGATGTGTCTGGCGATCCTGCTTGTGCTGACAGGCTGCGAGCCGGAGATCCGGGTGGTCCGCAGCAGTTGGGACGACTTCCCCGCCGACCCGAAACCCAGGCAAAACGCCCAAGGCAATGGCGGGCAACAGAACGATACCTGGTCCATCCAGGTTGCCGAATTCACCGGTCGGGATCGCATCGAAAATGCACGCGAATCAATCGAGCAGATCAGGAGCAGCGCGGCTGTTGCGGAGTTGTGGATCGAGGATACGGGCGAGGTGGCCAGTGTGTTCCAAGGCAGGTTCAACAGCGCTTCAGACCCGCTGATCCGGCCGACACTGTCGCGGATCCAGTCGGTGCAGATCAATGACAAGAAGCCCTTTAAGGATGCTCAGCTCGTGCCGCTGGCCGGGACCGGGCGTGTGATTTCCGATCCGCTCGACCTGGCGCAGTTTGTAGGCTACTACTCACTTCAGATCGGTTTCTATGACAAGAACTACGACGGCGACTTCCGCGCTGCGGCCGAGGAAGCGGTCCGAACGTTACGTGAGGAAGGATACGAAGCGTACTACTATCACGGGCCGTTCCGCTCGATCATCGCGATCGGTGTCTACAGCTACGAGCAGGCGTTCGTCTCCGCCGGAACGCACGACACGTACGCGCCGTGCATCCGCGAGTTGCAGGAGAAGTTTCCCTATAACCTCGGCAACGGTGTCACGCTCATCCAGAAACAAAATGGCCAAGTGATCGGCGAACAAAGAAGCTCGTTGATACGCGTGTTCTGATTTACGGTTGTCTTGGCTTAACGGCGACGCTTGAGAAGCAGAGCCGGAATACTAAGCAGCATCAATCCAGCAGGTTCGGGGACATTGTCCGCAGGCGGCGAACCGGCATTCCAATTGCTCAACACGATATCCAGGTCATCAAGCCCGACGTAACCGTCGCCTGAGGGATCAGCCGCATCACCTGCAGGAACAGTGGTATTCCACGCATTGAGGATCATGTCCAGGTCGTCGAGGCCGACGAATCCGTCGCCGTTGATATCGCCGAGTAGTTGCGAGGCCAGGTCGCCGTAGACTTCAAATTCGTAGAGCGAGTAGCCCCATTCGGTGCCGCGTTGCATGCCGTAGAACCTGACGTATCTGCCGGTGACGGGTGCAAACTCGTGTGTGACCCAGCCGGCGATGCCGTTGTTGGTCACGTGGATACCGTCGGTCCAAGGCCCGTTCGGATCATCTGCAACCTGGATCTTGTATTCCTTACCGAGCGCTGTTTCCCACAACAGGCGGACTTTGTCGATTTCGTATGTGTCTTGCAGGTCGACGCGGATCCATTGCGGATCGCTCCAGTTGCTTGCCCAGCGAGAAGAGGTATCGCCATCAAAGACGTTGGATACATTGAAGTCGCCTGCTTGAGAAGACGAAGCGACCGCAGGTTTATTGAGTGCAAGGTGATCTTCGGGCTCGGGCTGAACGGGCGGCTGGTCGTAGACGCGGACGTAGTCGACTTCGAGGTCGGCCAGCAGGTTGCCTTTGTAGTGATCGTCGCGGTTGGGCGATGAACTGAGCAGCATGAACGCGGGCATCTGCGCGCCTTCAGCCGGGCCATTGACGACGTATGAAATCAGGCCGTCCACATAGAACACGGCGGACTGAGACTCGGTCCAGTAAACGCCGTAAGTGTGCCATTCGGTTTCGTCGAGGTAAGTGAAGTTACCGTCCTGATCGTGGCCGTAGCCGACATCCCAGTGGTAGGTCTGCAAGGGGCTGTCACCGAATTGTGTGCCGAACTCGAAGATGTCGAATTCCGGGGGCCACTTCCAGGTATTGTTTTCCCAGCCGATGGTCCACCAGGCGGACCAGATATGTGCATCGGCGGCCGAGTGTCTGACACGGGCTTCAAGGTATGCATACTCAGGGTGGTACGTGCCTTCGAGTTTAGCGCCGGTCCAGTGTTTGCCGTTGTAGAGTTCTTCCTGCGAGTGCAGTTTGAGTGTGCCGTCGGAGACTTCCACGTTATGCGGCGCGTACCAGGCGTCGTACCAGTCTTCCTGGTCGACGACGTCCCACTTGGTGGTATCCAACGACGTGCCGTCGAACTCGTCGCTCCAGAGCAGCGTCTGCTGGGCAACCGACGAGGCGGGCGACGCCAGCAGGACAGCGGAAACGACCACAGCACTTACAACAGATAACTTCTTAAATTGCACGCAGTCCCTCCATAGCACTCACGCCATAAGTTTAGCACGGATAAGTATGTCATACCACGATATTGCCCTATTTCAACCGCATGATTTCTATAAGCAAGGCCAGACCGCAAAGACAGTTATGAGTTTTAGGCAACATGGAGAACTTCACTGAAACAGTAACTTGTTAACCGGCAAACGATGCTGCGTATGCAGCCGGATTCTGCCAGGTTTTACCACGAGACCTGTAACAGCCGCCATTTGAAACTTTGTTACCTGAGAAGCAAAAAAAATCGCTGTTTCTACACTCTATCTGTTATTAAAGAGACAGATCGGTCATTTTTTTCTTGAGCGACGATGCTGAGCTCTGGATAATAAGGGGCACAAATCACATCGCAGTAACAAGCCCGTTGACTGCGGTGCTCACATATCTGGTTAGCTGGAGGGAGAAAAATGCAAGGCCAATCAACTTCCGTTCTGACCCGGCGTGTTGTTTTTGTCTGCTGTCTGTGTGTCTGTGCGATGTCATGGTTGTTGATACCGCAAGCTCACGGCAGCGCGATCGTCGGCACGTATGCGCAAAACAGCGTGATGGTTGCCGACGGAACGACGGTGTACACCGTGTGGGTGTTCGCTGACAATCGGCCGTTAAATGGCAAGGCTACATGGGGCGCTCAGTATTCATTGTATCTGCCGGACTGGATGCAGTTGATTCCCGGCGGTCTCGGTGCGGCGTATGACAAACCCGATTCGGGCCGTGACTTTTTTGAAGGCAATTTGATGGTATTCGAGACACTGCTTGCGCCCGGTGAAGCGTCGGGCAGGCTTGTGAATCCTGCGAATATGGTCATAAACAAAGTGGGTGATCTTCAATACTTCAAATTCACAATCAACACCGATGCGCCTGTTGGTGAACACACATTCGACCTCGGTACTGATACCGTGCTCACGGATGCTTCCGGCGATCCGCTTGCTGTGGATGAATTGAACGTCACGTTCAGAATCACGCAACAGGCAGGCGACCTGTCACTCGACGGCTTCGTCGGGCTGGACGACCTGGATATCGTGCTCAATAACTGGAATGCTGACACCGGTCCTCTTAACTCGCCTGCAGGCGACAGCAACGGAGATGGCTTCGTGGGTCTGGATGATCTGGACTGGGTGCTGAATCATTGGAACCAAGGCACGCCAGCGGCCGAGATGGTTCCTGAACCGTCCACATTGATCCTGCTGGGCCTGGTTGGCTTGGGTTTACGGGCTCGTTAAGCCGGTTTAGGCTGCTCTATCCTTCTCTAGTGTGGGCAATCGGTGTAATCCGACATTTCTTGGCTATGTCGTGGCCCCCGACTTGTGATTGGCGGGTGGGTGGCGACTACCTGTTAGTAAGCACAAGACACAACCTAAAACGCTGATTGCTAACAACGGGTCCGCCCGTATTAGAGAGGTTATCGTATGTCTTTACGTAATCGCATTTTATTGGCAGTCGTTACAACATTCGCACTACTCGCAGCAGAAAACGCCCAAGCGGGAACGATCCGCCATGACGTATCCGATTCGCTCTACACCGCGTTGGCAGAAGAGGAAGTCTACGACGCGGTCGGGATGTTCCTGTGGTCGCTCGATGGTGGCAGCAGCGGATTAGCATCGGGCACGCTCATCTCGGGCGATTGGGTCTTGACGGCCGGGCACGTGATCGATGATGCAACCGTCGACAGCATGACCTTCACGCTTGACGGCACCACGTACAACGTCACGGAAATGATCGCATACGACGGCTGGACGGGCGACGTCTCGATCGCGGGCGACCTGGCTTTGGTGCGGCTTGAAGAAGTGGTTGATTCGGTCACCCCCGCCCTACTGTACACAGGCGATGACGAAGTCGGCAGCGAGGCGACGATCGTTGGCTATGGTGCAACAGGTACGGGGATAACTGGCTATATCTACGATGCGGGTACAAAGCGGGCCGGCAACAATCTCATCGGCGGACTCGGCGATGTGATCGGGTATTCCGAACACAGCCTGATGGCGGACTTTGATTATCCTGATCCTAATGCCACCGGGAAAGCGGTCTGTCTGGACCTGGAATATCTCGCTGCACCGGGTGACAGCGGCGGTGGGTGGTTCATTGAAGAAGACGGCGTGAGTTATCTGGCCGGCGTCACTTCCTTCGGCTATGCCACCGATGGGAATATTGATTCAGACTACGGCGACATCATGGGCGCCACACGTGTCAGCGACTACCTGGAATGGATTTATTCGGTCATCTTCGCGGACTACATCGCCGGTGACCTGAACGGTGACGGCTACGTGGGCATGGACGACCTGGACCTGATCCTGACCCATTGGAACACAGACGTCACGCCCGGCGATTTTTTCTCAGGTGATGCCGATGGAGATGGCTTCATCGGCCTGGATGATCTGGATGTCATCCTCGCAAACTGGAATCAAGGCACCGCACCCTCCAATCTGGCGGCGTTACCCGAGCCCGGCAGCCTGTTCGTGATGATCCCTCCCGTCATGTATGGCTGGCTGAAACGGCGGCCGGCAACTACCTGATTTCACGGACCAAAATCACATTACGGTTACGTCTACCAGAGTGAACCGAGACTCAGCGTTATGTTTGGCTGAGTCTCGGTTACACTTTTGGCAATGACCAAGCGACGAAGACAAGAACAACGGGACCGGGCGATCAAGATCGTGCGTACCCTACGGCAGGCCGGGTACGAAGCGTATCTGGCTGGGGGGTGTGTGCGCGACGTTCTGCTCGGGCTGGAACCCAAGGATTATGACATCGCCACGGAAGCCCGGCCGGAAAAGGTGCGGAAGCTTTTCCGCCGCAGCCAGTACGTCGGTGAAGCATTCGGTGTCGTGCTCGTTTACATAGGCGGGCGGTTCGCGCCGGGCATTGAGGTCGCGACTTTCCGAACCGAATGGGGCTATGAGGACGGACGCCGACCGACCGGGGTCAACTTCACGGATGCCGAGCACGATGCGCAGCGGCGCGACTTCACCGCCAATGGATTATTTGCCGATCCACTGGATGAAAAACTGGAGCCGGTCGAGCCCGGCCAAGAGCGTGTGATCGACTTCGTTGGAGGCCGGGCTGATCTGGAAAATCAGATATTGCGTGCGATCGGCGATCCGAACGAGCGTTTCCGAGAAGATTACCTGCGCATGCTGCGAGCGGCGCGGTTCGCATCCAGGCTGGGTTTTACCATTGATCCGGCGACGGAATCAGCGATCCGCGAGTCAGCACCGAAACTGACAAAAATCAGTCGCGAAAGGATCGGCCAGGAATTGATGCTGATGCTGACCAGCAATCAACCCGTCCAGGCCGCGGGCTTGATCCAGAGGTTGGAACTCGACGCCCCAACGCTGGAAGAACCTCACATTGATGCTGAACTTCATGCACTTGGCGGTTTGTTCCAAACCCGGTTCAACGATTTGCCCGTGTCTGCCAGCGCGAATAACCAAACAACACAATCATGCATCGATCACTCCTACAGCCTGGTGTTATCGGCATGGATGCTGGATCGTGGCAGCGCCAGTGCAACGCTGGCCGACGCTGCGAAGTACGTTGAGCAACACGGCAAGGAAAAAGCTGGCCAGTGGCGCAAAGCCCTGTGCCTGAGCAACAATGTACGGGACCTGCTGAGCCAGATCCTGGATGTATTACCTGAGGCGTCGATCTGGTCGACACTGAGCGTGGCCAAGCGTAAGCGTCTGCTGTCGCGACCCGCATGGGCGGATGCCTGGAAACTGATCCAGGTTCTTGGACCCGAACAGGTCGTCAGGCAGATTGAGCAGGACTCTAAACCTTTGTGGGAGGAAGGTGTTTGCCCCAATCCCTTTGTCAGCGGTGATGACCTGATAGGGATGGGATTCCCGGCCGGGCCTAAGATCGGCGACATGCTGGATGCGGTATATGATGCCCAGTTAGAAAAACGTGTCCGGGATCGTGACGAGGCGCTGAATTGGATCAAGCAGACTTACGAACTCTGAGACTTGCGGCTGAGCATCTTCACCCGCCTGTATAACCCCCCAAGCAAACCATGATTTGCCATCCCCCCCATGACAATCTGCATATACGGCCGCCAAGACAGACGTGCGGTATCCCGGTAGGATCGTTGCGATTTTATGAACGAACTGTTTGAACCACTGACGCAACTCGGATCTTCCACGCCCTATATGCCCTACGTGGTGGTGCTGGGTTTGCTTCTGTTAAGTGGGTTTGGTCTTCCGATTCCCGAGGATGTTCCGCTGATCCTGGCGGGATATCTGGCATATTTCGGTTACGCCGACCCATGGGTGCTGTTCCCGCTGACATTTTTGGCGGTGATCGGGGCAGACCTGATGGTGTTCTGGCTGGGCAGGCGGTATGGACATCACGTGCCTAAGTTGCCGTTGATGAGGCGGTTCCTGACCGAAAAAAGGCTGGCCAAGACCGAGGCGATGCTGCACCGGCATGGTGGTAAGTTCATGTTTGCTGTACGTTTCCTGCCCGGGCTGCGTGCCCCGGCGATCTTCACCGCGGGTAACTTCAAGGTCCCTTACTGGAAGTTTCTGGCCTACGACGGCGGGGCTGCGCTGATCAGCGTGCCTGTCATCCTCGGGCTGGCGTATTACTTCGCTGAGCACCTGGAACAAGTGCGTGTCTGGGTCGCCAACGGCGAAAAAGGCGTCATCGTTGCGATCTGCCTGATCATCCTGGGCATCATTTTCGGCAAGAGATTCTTAAATAAGCGTTTGGAGGCGAAATAAATTAGCCTTAAGTCTTACGAACAGGATACAAACGCCCTTGCATATGCCGGTCAAACGCCCTAACCTTGATAAACCATGGAAGGATTGATGAGCCCGACACAGTTGAAGGACGCCTACCGGCGAGTGCAGGACCGTATCCACGAAGCGGCTGAACGGGCCGGGCGTCGTGGTCGTGACGTGCAGATGGTAGCGGTAACCAAGTACGCCAGCCCGGACCAGATCCGCACGCTTGTGGAAATGGGACACGCTGAGCTCGGTGAATCCAAGGTCCAGCAGTTGACCCAGCGTGTGGCGATGATGGAAGAATTCCTCGGCCGCAAGAAGACGCTGGCGGGCGCCGCGCCCAAGGCATCGATCGACGGCCTGCCGGAAAAAGTACGCTGGCACATGGTCGGTCACCTGCAGCGGAACAAGGTTAAGCAAACCATCCCACTGGTGGGATTGATCCACAGCGTGGACAGTCTTCGGTTAGCCGAAGAGATCCATAACTACGCGGCGCGGATGGACGTGGTGGCCGACATCCTGATCCAGGTGAATGTGACGGGCGAGACGACCAAGACCGGCGTCGCCGGCCCGGCGGTGATCCACCTTGCTGAGCAGATCGACACGATGATGCACCTGCGTTTGCGAGGCTTGATGACGATGGGCCCGAATACGGGTAACCCGGAAGACGCCCGCCCTGCTTTTGCACGTACCGCGGACATTCTTGCCGATATACGACGAGAAAAGATCGGTGGCGGCGAATGCAACATCCTCTCGATGGGGATGAGCGACGACATGGAAGTGGCCATCGAAGAAGGTGCGAATGTGCTGAGGATCGGCCGGGCGTTGTTCGGCGAGAACAGGAATAATTAACACGGGCGGATCAGTTTACCGGGACGGCCCGAGTTGAAACCAGATGACTTCAACGGACCACTCATCCTGCCCCGGCCGTCACCCTGATCAAGCCGGCTGCACAGGCTGACGATAAGCGATGTACCCATGCCTGCCCGAGCCACCCCACAGATAAAAGTCACGCGGCACCCGGACCGCTTCATCTCCGATGATCGTCGGGTCATCACACGGTTTTTCCGCTTCGGCGATGAGAACCGCGTCATGACGGTCATACGCCGTATTGCCGCCTTGGATCATACGGAAGTGACTTCGCTTCTGCAGCGCGTGTTACAGGACTTTGGCGACAGGCACCGCCGGATCGAAGATATCCTGGAACACCACTTCGATTACATCCGTCCCCTGCTGGAAAAACCGGACGAGTTATCCAGAGAACGTCGACTGCTGATCGGCTCCTACTTCACGATGGAGTACTCGATCGAGGCGGCGGCGTTGTTCAACCCCTCTATCGTTCCACACCCAAACCAGGACGGATTGAAAAAAGGCGAACTGCGGTTCATCATGAGCCTGCGCGCGACCGGCGAGGGACACGTATCATCGATCGTGTTCCGCACCGGCAAGTTCGACACCAAGGGCGAAATCATCTTCGATCCACAGAGCCGATACGCGGCTCGATTGCGGATGCGTACCGATCAGGAATACGAGAAGAACCTGTTCTTCTACAAGCTCATCGAGATGGCGGCATATAACGAAACCGCCAGGAATATCCTCGATGCACTGCCCGATTACTTCACATACCGAGACCTCGATCACACGGTCGCTCAACTCAGGGACAGGCCGAACAACAACGGCACATTTAATGAGACCGCGGAGAACATGCTCTGGCTGGCGCGCAGTAACTACCATCTGCTGGTCCCGCCCGACGCAGACCCCAACGAGATCGTGATCTTCCCGACCTCGGAAAACGAGTCCAAAGGCATCGAAGACCTGCGGATGACCCGTTTCGTCGAGGATGACGGCAGGGTGACGTACTTCGGCACGTACACTGCCTACAACGGCTTCCGTATCCTGCCACAGCTTTTGGAGACGGACGACTTTACCGACATCAAGGTCCATACGCTTAACGGCAAATACGTCCAGAACAAGGGGATGGCCCTATTCCCCCGCCGTGTTGATGGGCTCTACAACATGGTCTCACGTCTGGACGGCGAGAACATGTACCTGATGAAAAGCGATAACCCCCACTTCTGGAACGAGGCGGTCAAACTTCAGTCGCCGCGTTATCCGTGGGAATTCGTGCAGATCGGCAACTGCGGCCCGCCGATCGAGACAGAAGCCGGCTGGCTGCTGCTGACCCACGGCGTGGGCCCGATGCGGCAGTACTGCGTCGGGGCGTCGCTATTGGATCTGAATGACCCATCCAAGGTGATTGGCCACCTGCGGGACCCGCTGATCGTGCCCGAAGCTAACGAGCGCGAGGGGTACGTCCCCAATGTCGTGTATACATGTGGGGCGCTGCTTAACGGGGACCTGCTGATGATCCCGTATGCGGTCAGTGATTCGGCCACCACGTTCGCGACCACCAGCATGTCTGAACTGCTGAGTGCCCTGACTGTAAACGGCGGATATTAAAAGATTAATAATACGCACAGGTCCTGCAATATCCATCAAGTTATTTTGATGGCAGGTTATTCTTTTTATCTCTGAAAAAGTTGGTACGATTTCTTTGGCTTGTGTTGACCAGCCTCCTTCATATTGATAACATATTCTCATTATCATGGTAAAACGACGCACAGACCAAAAAGCAGCGATTCGCAGATTTGTGGAAGAAGTCGACCGCCCCGTGCGCGCAGACGAGATCCTGGCCGGGGCTCGGCGAACAACCCCGGGGCTCGGAGCGGCTACCGTATACCGCGCTTTGAAAGCAGGTGTTGAGTCGGGTTGGTTAACCGAAGTGCACCTGCCCGGCGAACGATCGACCGCGTACGAACTGGCCGGCAAAGCGCATCACCACCATTTTGAATGCCGAAGCTGCGGTAAGGTTTTCGACGTGGAGGGCTGTCCGGGTCACCTGAAGGAACTATTGCCGACGGGCTTCGTGATGGAAAGTCACGAGTTAGTCCTGTACGGCAGATGCGAGGCATGCGCGAACTGATGTGGACACGTGCTAAAGCAACTCGCCACTTGATGGTCAGCGTGCTGCTGATCGCGTCGATGTTGTTCTACGTCAGTGGTCTGGCGTTAGGTATCCACTTACAACTAGAGCATTCACCGACCACGCAGGCATCGAATGCTTGTTCATCCGACTGCAGTGATAAGCAAGACACGCCGGAACCGGGCACGCCGAAGAAGCACGACTGCCGGTTGTGCGACATGCTTACCGGCGTGAACAAGCCGACTGCGGTGCTGGTTGATGCCGAACCGTTGATGAGTCTGGATGAGACCGGTAGTGCAGCGGTCTTTGTTGATTTACTCATCCCCCACTTCTTGCCGTCCGAGGCATCCCCGCGCGGCCCGCCGATTCTTCTTTAATACCAGCCGTAGTTCAAACATTCACTTGTTGTCGCTACCCATGTGGGGCGATAGTTCTCTGTAGCTGCGCGGTACCGCGATGCTGCACCCGGACAGATATTGAATCGGAACGTGTTCCAATCGGGCCCGTGTGCCCGTGGAGGCTTGTCATGAAGAACCGACGGGCGTTTACGCTCATCGAGTTGCTGGTGGTGATCTCGATCATCGCCTTGTTGGTGGGGATTCTCTTGCCGGCACTCGGTGCGGCGAGGCGGTCAGCCCAGACGCTCAAGTGTTTGAGCCAGGTCCGTCAGTTGGAGATCGCGCATTATGCGTACCTCACCAGCAACGACGGCTGGCTGATCAATGCGGGATTGCCTCATGGCAGCGTCGCGCCGAATCAGGGTGTTGCATGGATCAACACGCTGGAGTCTTACTACAGCGAAGATATGATCCTGCATTCACCGGTAGATGAAAGCCCCTACTGGGATGAGCCATCACCCTACGTGCCCGGCGGTAACACGTATCGCCTGACCAGTTATGGCATCAACACGTTTCTGGCGGATGTCAATCAGAGCGGCTTGAATCCGCTCGGTGGCGAAGCTTACAACCGGCTCGATCGTGTACAAGCTCCAACCAAGAGCGTGCACTTCCTGATCATGGCGTTTGAAGGCGAATTCGCCACGGCAGACCATCCGCATCCTGAAAACTGGGATGCGTTCGGTATCGGCGGTGACAGCGTCGCGGAGATCGCCAACCAACAGGTTCAGATCGATGCCCACGGCGGTAAAGCCGGGACTTTCGAAGCTCGCTCAAACTACGGTTATCTGGACGGCCACGCGGAAACAAACACCTTTGGTGATGTGTTCCGCAGTGAATCTGAAAACCTTTTTAATCCGGGGCTTCAGTAGTTTCATTCATTCTTTTTTCATTAACAATCATGCCCGGAGGGGCAAAAGGAAAGACTCATGATGTTCAAACAAGCTCTTATTGTTTCAGCCGCAGCACTCGTCTGTGGTGCGTTTAACAGTTCGGTTCTCGCACACGGCGGTCTTGGTGGACTTATGCCTTACGTTGACAACGGCAAACTCGTAACCGGCCATTATGATGCCCACAGCGGCACCGGCCTGGTCACCGATACAGGGCCGACCTACGTCTACATCGGTGAAATGGAAGCCAACTGGGAAAGCAGCGGCATGCCCGGAGCTAACCACCCCGGCATCGTCACCGATGGTGAATCCGCCGATGACCCGGATGGACAAAACTATCTATTCCCTGCCAACACCGCTCTTGTTGTCACCGCTAACCTGTTGCCCGACCTGAACTGCAGCCTCGCTTATTGGGACGGCAACGGTGCCGTCGACTTCACGGCAGCGATCGAATCGCTGAGCATCGATGACGGGTTCAACAGCATCACCGTCAGCGGCGGCAGCGGCGTGGTGAGTGGCTCGGTAAGTCCCTGGACATCCGATACCGATGGCTTAGGTCATGGCCATATGGACTTCCTGTTGAACGCGCTGGATGCAGATGCCTCAACGGGCGTGTACCTAGCTTCACTGACGCTGAGCGCCTCCGGTGTGGAATCCACCGATCCGATCTACTTCGTCTTCGGCTATGGCCTGGAAGAACCGGCACTGGATGAAGCAATCGAAGCGGCGGAAGAATGGGTTGAATCAAACCTGGTCCCCGAGCCGGGTGCGTTGTCACTAATGCTGCTGGGTGCGATGGGCTGCCTGCCGATTCGCCGCAGCCGCCGTTAATTACTTCCACATATATGGCACATCGGCTAACACGCCGGTGTGCCACTTACTGATCTCGTACAACGAAAGGGAGACCTACCATGAATATTCGACATACGACCTACGCAGCCCTGTTTGGTTTAATTGCGACGGTGAGTACACACGCAGCTCATATAGATATTTTGACATACAACAACAACGGCACCATCAAGACCGGTTATGTGGATGTAGATAGCGGCACCACGATAACGGGTGTTCGGTTATTCTCCGAAACACTCAACCTGGTCTATACCGGTCTCTATGGCGCAACCGCACCGGGCTTTTATAGTAACAGCGAGTACCCTCTGCTCGGGTCCAGTATCCTTAGCTTCGACGCGATGGCAATTGCCCACCCCGATACACATATCCAATACAACCTGCTTTATTGGGATGGTGAAAACGATGTCGACTTCGGTGCACCGGAGCCAGGCGATACGTTCATGTTCAGGTTGTCCAGCGCAACAAACATCTCAGTAGACGGCTCGCCTGTTGATGTCGAGGGCTTCACGCTTGACGGCACAAGTTCAGAAGGGATTCTACATAAGCACATCAGCTACTCGGCACGGGGTGAGAACGGCACCGATCCGGCGGACGGATTTTACCTGGTCGCCATTACACTCCAGATGTCCGGCCTGACCGATAGCGAGCCGGTTTACCTGCTGTTTAACGCTGATTACGAGCGCAACACGCAAAACCAGATTATTTATGAAGGCGATCAACCCGTTGTGAATGAAGAAAGCCAGGCGTTGGCTGAGGCATGGATCGAGCAGTACCTGATCGGTGGCGGATTGACAGGTGATCTTAACAGCGATGGTTTCGTAGGCCTGGACGACTTGGATATCGTGCTTGGCAATTGGAATCAGAACGTCCCGCCCGCTGATTCGCGAGCCGATCCATCCGGAGATGGCTTTGTCGGGCTGGATGATCTGGACATCGTGCTGAATAACTGGAACGCGGGCACACCGCCGACAGGATCGAGCGTGGTGCCTGAACCCGCAACGTTTGTGTTGCTGACGGGCATGGGTTTATCCGCGTGTCGACGCCGCAAATAAAAGGCAGCCGTAATCAGGGCAGGAAGAGTCTGTTGTTCCTCAGACAATCGTTCAGATTGCGATATGTCTGAGCGATCATTCCCTGCTGCGGTTGCGTGCCCGTTGCTTTGAGGATACGTGTGGATAGCGTGCCATGAGTAGATATCGCTCCTAACGCTTCGAGCCAGGGTGAGTCGAGTGGGATAAGTTCATTAAGCAGGTGCTGCCACAACTCGCCGGCGGTGATCTTGTCCTGATGACAGCCAAGTGCATTGAGCAAGGGTTTGCATTGAATCACAGCACGTTCAGCATCACGTGTCGTATCCGTGAGGACATCGGATAAGGTTTGCATATCCAATGCTCTAAGCGAGTGTTGATCGATCCAGCGGTCCTCAGACAAAGCCCGTACGGCTTCAACGATCAACGCGGTGATCGCAAGGTCTGCCTTTGGGCATTCCTGAATGTCAAGAAGGCGTATTTCAATCGATCCACGATCGAAACGGGCGATACAGCCGCGTGCATTCAGCCATTCGTATTGGAGTATGCCTTGCGGATCGAAGGGAGCGATGTCGCGGTACAACCCTGTGAGGAGTTTGTTTTCGTAAGTATCGCGCGTGTAGACGGGCTCGGGGATGACCTTGCCGCTGACCGAAGGTAATTTGCGTGCGTTGGTTCGGTAAACATCGATCCGTGTATCTGAATGGCCGGTCACTTTACCATCGACAATGGGCGATGCGGCAGCCAACGCGGGGATCAACGGCAGAACAGCGCGGATGGCGGCATGGAGCCGGCCGAACTCTTCATCATTAGCGAACGGGAGATTGATATGTGTGCTCTGTAGGTTCGCCCAGCCATGGCCCTTACAGGAGAAGATTCGGTCAAACGCTTCATAGATCGGGCTGGCCTCGTGCGGCCAGAGTTTCAGTTCGGCGAACGGGTCCATCCACGGGTGCATCGCGGTCGGCATCAGCACGGCATTCATTGCTTCAAGCAGCGTGTTGGCGCGCTTGATGTGCTGATGGAATTGCCCATCCAGCCCATTCAACGACTCGGCCGGGTCGTTGGTCTTGAACTCAACCACGTGCAGAGCCAGCTCATTGGACCAGGCGATAGGCGAATCTTCACCATCCGGCTGTATCTCGGATTCATACGAACCGCAGACTGCCTTGAGCAGTTCATCGCAGATCGGGCGCACGTTCAGCGTATCCCGATCGACGATCATGTATTCGAGCTCGACGCCGAAGCGATCAAACAGACCAAGCGGGTATTGGTATTGTGAAAGGGGTTGTGCATCACTCATCGCCGCCGGCTCTCGATCCGCGCGATGAATGTGCGCATCAGCGTTTCGTAGAGCATCGGGCCGAGGACTTTGTCTTCGACGCCGACGTCGATATTCGGATTATCGTTCACTTCAATGATCATGGGTTTGCCGTCGATCTCTTTACAGTCGATGCCGTAGAGCCCGTCGCCGACGAGTCGCGCGGCCTTGACCGCGGTGCGGACGACCTTAGCCGGCGCCTGGTGAACGGGCAGCGTGTCGGACTGACCGTAGCGGACTTTCCCGCCGTCGTCACGCTTAATAATTTGCCAGTGCTTCCGGGCCATGTGGTATCGGCAGGCGTATAGAGGCTGGCCGTCCAGCACACCGATGCGCCAGTCGAACGCGGTCGGTACGAACTCCTGCGCAAGAATCAACTCCGATGCATCAAGCATCTGCGGCAGAATCTCTTGATAGGCTTTCTCATCGTCAACCTTGACAACACCGGCCGAGAAGGAACTGTCAGGCAGCTTCAGCACGCAGGGGAAGCCGATCCTGTCGATGACCTGCTCCCAATTATCTTTTGAGAAGATGACCGTACTTGGTGTGGGGATATCATGGCGGGTCAGTAATTCTGCAAGAAAGACTTTATTGGTGCAGCGGAGGATGGATTCCGGATCGTCGATGACAATCACACCTTGCGCTGAAGCACGACGGGCAAAGCGGAACGTGTGGTGATTGACAGCGGTGGTTTCCCGGATAAACAACGCATCGAACTCGGCCACTCTGCCGTAGTCAGACTTTGTAATCAATTCTGTGCGTAATCCCAGGCTCTCCGCGGTCGAGGCGAACAAACCGATTGTTTTTTCGCTGGATGGCGGTGTTTGCTCCTCGGGATCGCGCAGGATCGCCAGGTCATAACGGAACGCTTTTTTCCGTCGTGCACGGGCGGGTTTATTGAAGTATGCCTCGGCCTGCTCGATGCAGAAGTCACGGTGGGCGTCTGGGATATCTCGGCTGCCGATCACACGGATGCTGTCGATTGCCCAGCGGTCGGTGTATTCAAAGGTCACACGCAAAAGCGGCGCGGGGAACTGGCCGAACAAGGCGGTGGCAAGCTTGTCGTATCTAGCGGCGGTGTTGCGACCGAAGTAGATGCTCAACTCAAACTGATCAGACTTCAGCGGCTTAAGCGCCTTCTGGATCAGGTCGTCCAGTTCCTGGCCCGCGACGCGGATCACCGGCTCCAGTTTCAGGTCCTGAATGGTTTCGATGGAAGGCAGTGGTTGATGACCACGCGCTGTCGCAAGCAACGAGACGTAGTAGCCGGCCGTCTGATACTTGAAGCTGCGGCAGAGGTTGTACGCTTTTGCATGATCCATCGTGGCGAAGCGAGGCTCGGTGAGGTATGTCTTGGCAGCGACGACCTCTACGCCGGGGATGTTCAGCGGCCAACGGTCAGGATTGTCAACGATGAGTATGTGGTTCACGGCTGGTTCTTAGGCTGATTCGGCCTCTTTAGGCCAGACAATCAGCAGGTTTGCGTCGTAGGTCAGTACACCGAGCATGATGGCGGCGACGAGCCTCGCCATCGGCACCTCGTAGATCTGTTCACGTTTGCCCGTCTCATCAATGAGCGGGTCGGCTACACGAGCCATACGATGAGCCGGGTCGTATCCGCAGATCACGACGAAGTGCCCCATCGGGACGCCACGGATATCGTCTGAATCATCCTTCGGGCCGAACTCCCGCATGGTTTGGTAAAGATACGTCGAACTCAGTCCGACAAGGACGGGCCTGCCTCGCCTGAGTTGTTTGACCAGTAATCGGCTGGACAGGTCCTCATAGCGGATATGTCCACCCATCTCCAGGAAGTTCAGATACGCCTGCGTGGCGGCGCCGAGTTTGGGATCATAGGTCGCTTTGGCGTCTGCCTGAAGTCGTAGTCGCTGGGGCAGATCAGTGATCGGCTTTGGGATGAACCATGTCGGATCGAAAATGTTCAAGTTGAACGTAAATAGCTCGGCACGGTAGCCGCGCTGTAGCGCGTGGCAACCGAGCATGACGGCTAAAGTCCCACCACCGGTGAGTTTGCCGGTTTCTTTGATGACCTGGTTGAGGGATATCTTGTCGCCGTAGTATCGGTAGACCGCGTGCAGGGAGGTCGGACCACAAGTGGCATCATCCGGCTGGGGCAGGATCGGCAGGTCCAACACGACAGGTGCAGGTTTATTGGTCAAGTGATCAGAAGACATCGGTTCAATTGACCCTGGGCCCATCGGCCCGCTCACGCGCAATTAGTATGCACCTGCTCCAAAGGAGCTGATCGGCGAAACGCCGCTATGCGCGTTGGCGGCGCTTCGCCGGTCGGTGAACATTATACCTTAGTTACGCTTGAATCAAATAAAATGATCGACCTCAATAGGTTCGTGGGGATACATGTTTCGCGAAGATTGTCAGTGAAAGATGCTAAGGAGCGAATCCGGGTTGCTGTAGAGGCTAAAGCAGTGCGACAGGATCGACATCCACCGCGGTCCTTGCGTCGGAGATGAGTAGCTGGCTGTTGCGCAGCGCGGTCATCAACTTCTGCAGTTTGCCGGCGGCGTTGGGCGGGGTGGCGATCAGTTCGATCTGCTGACGGTGGAAGTCTGCGATACGTGCGATCGGGCACGGCATCGGGCCCCGCAAACGGACCTCGGTTTTCAATTCACGGTTCGCGGCTTCAAGATGGTGTGCAAGCTTCTTCGCGTTTTCATAGCCGACAAGATGATCCTTATCCCGCACGACAATCCTGGCCATGCGAGAGATCGGGGGCAGGCCGACTTCTGCACGCAATGCGATCTCACGGTAGGCAAAGGTTTCGTAATCGTGTGCCGCGGCAAGCGTGATCGCGGGATCGTTCGGGCTGAAGGTCTGGACAACGACTCGGCCAAGTTGTTCGCTGCGGCCCGATCGTCCCGCTACTTGCGAGATTAGCTGGAAAGTTCTTTCTGATGCACGGAAGTCGGGCAGATGCAGTGATGTATCCGCACTAATCACGCCGACCAGACGTACGCCCGGGAAGTCCAAACCCTTCGCGATCATTTGCGTACCGAGTAAAACATCGATTTCGCCGGCGCGGAATCGGTCGAGCGTTTTCTGGTAGTCGCTGGCGTGACGCATGGTGTCCGAATCCATGCGTGCGGCACGGACCCCCGGAAACTTCTGTATGAGTTCTTCTTCCACTTTCTGCGTGCCTAAGCCGAAGACAGTGACCTTGTGGCCGGAGTTGGGGCATTGCGTGACGAGTAATTGTTCTGCATCGCAATGATGGCAACGCACGTATCCACCAGTAGGTAAGTGTTGATCTTTATGATAAACAACGGTCGCATCACAATGATCGCAGCGCATCATCCAGCCGCAGGTATGGTCCGGGCAGGCGATGTAGTTGGCATAGCCTCTGCGGTTAAGCAGCAGCATGGCCTGTCCCCTGCGCTCGGGTGTTGTGCCGGGTTCGCCTAGCAGAACGCGTTCAAGTTCCTGTTCCAATCGTCGGCTTAATAGATGAACACCTCGCCGATGGCGTCGTTCTTCCTGCATGTCGACGACGGTAACATCCGGCAGCCGCATCCCGGGCACACGGTCGGGCAGGCGGAGGAGATGCCAGTTGGGTCTAGGGTCTGGGGTTTGGGGACTGGCCGGAGTTGTTATCTCGGGCTTTTTCTGACTAGACCCCAGACCCGAGACCCCAGACCCAACCGCGTTGTAATAACTCTCCAGACTCGGCGTCGCCGACCCTAACACAACAGGAATCCCCAGCATCTGCGCCCTTTTGATTGCAACATCGCGTGCGTGGTAGCGTGGTAGTTGGTCCTGCTTGTAGCTGGATTCGTGCTCTTCATCGACGATGATCAGGCGTGGACCAGCCAGTGGTGCGAAGACGGCCGAGCGCGCGCCGACGACGATGTTTGCCTGCCCGTCACGGATACGACGCCATTGGGCGTGGCGCTGAGCGGGGGTTAAGCCGGAATGCAGCACAGCAACGTCGTTAAACCGACCGATGAATCGCCCAACGGTTTGGGGGGTAAGCGCGATTTCAGGGACGAGGACGATGGCGCCGGGACGGGCCGGGTGTGGGGTGTGGGGTGTGGGGTGTGGTCGGAGTTCAGAACTCGACGCTTGATGTTTTGCCAGACCCGAGACCCCAGACCCCAGACCCAATACCGCTGCTTCAATCAACCTGAGATACACCTCCGTCTTCCCACTACCCGTGACACCGTGCAGCAGGTGGACGCCGAAACCTTCATCGAGGTGCTTCGTTAAATGGTCGAGTGCATCGGACTGGCATTGATTGAGGTTGAGTTTGCCAGGTGGGCCCGTTTCCTCTTGCGCGCGAAGATCAAGGTCCGACTCGACATGATTTTGCACGTCGGCTTCGAGCAGGCCCTTATCGATGAGTTGTTTGACCGGGCCGACGGTCTTAGCGCCTGCGAGGTCGGCAAGAATCTTGGTATCGATCCAATCCGAGCCGGCCGAGGCTTCGTGTTTTTGTCTGGCGGTTTCAAGAATCGTGCGTTGGAGATTTGAGAGTTTCTGTTCTTCATCAGGCTCTTTGGCAAAGCGCACGACCTGCCTGCTGACCGAACCGGTCCCCCGCTTTACAGCGGCGGGCATCATGGAACCGAACACCATCCCCAACGGACAGCAGTAGTAGGCGCTGATCCAGCGTGCTAATTCGATCAGGTCGGCTGGCAACGATGCGCCGCCCTGCGATCGTTCCAGGATGGCTTTGACCTGCCCCTTTGAGTAGGTACTGGTATCTGAAAGTTCGACGATAAAGCCGTGAACTCTTTTGTTGTTGCGCCCAAGCGGCACAACCACCCGGTCCCCCACCGCCAGGTCCGCCAGCGACTGCGGCACGGCATACGTCAACCCCGCACCGGTGGCGTCCACACCACGTTCGACCGCCACCACGGCAAACGCACCGCTGGTTGCAGGCTCGGATTGGAACAGATCGGGCATAGGGAAAGTATAGGAATGTTGGCTGCATCGGGTGGATAAGAGGAGTGGATTGATGATTTGGGATTTGAGATTTGGGATTTATGATGTGAAGACTTAATCTAACGTCAGGATTATCCCACCACATATCCACTTGGCTGAAATCCTCAATCATCAATCCCAAATCATAAATTTCTTCGCCGATCGGTTAAACTGTCTGGTCTATGGCCAAGGCGAACGATCCACACCAGACACCGGCGATGAAGCAGTTTCACGCCTTCAAGCAGCAGTACCCGGGGACCGTCCTCTTCTTCCGGATGGGCGACTTCTATGAGATGTTCTACGAGGACGCCGAACTGGCGCATAAGGTGCTGGGCGTCACGCTGACGCAGCGGACTAAGGGCATACCCATGGCCGGGGTGCCGTTCCACGCGGTGGACGGGTACCTGAGCCGAATGATCCAGGCGGGGTACCGCGTCGCGGTCTGTGACCAGGTCGAAAACCCGGCCGAGGCCAAGGGCGTGGTGAAGCGAGATGTCACGCGTGTCGTCACACCCGGGACGGTGACGGATGAATCGCTGCTTGAAGATGGCATCGAAAATCCGCTGGCTGCTGTTCAGTTTCATAGTGATGGTAAAGCGTCGCTGGCGTGGGCGGAGTTGAGTACCGGTTCCTTTACGATCACCACGCTTGAAGAAACTTCGGTTGGCGATGAGCTTGCCAGGATCAATCCGCGTGAGTTGCTGTACTGCGAAACCGCAACAGGCGATGTGCCGGAACGTGTCGCGATCGCAGGGCGTGCGCTAGGCCAGGAACCGGTCGGCAGGCCTGCCTGGCAGTTCAGACATAACGAGGCGGTGGAAGCGCTCAAGCGGCAATACCGCGTAGCCGGGCTGGGGGGATTCGGGCTGGATGAAAACGACCCGGCCTTAGGCGCTGCGTCGGCGGTCGTGCATTACCTGCTGGAGACTCAGCGTGCAGATGAAGATGGCCGGATTGCACACCTGCGTCCACCCCAACGATTTGCACGTGAAGCACACCTTGTCATCGATCAGACATCACTGCGCAGCCTGGAAATCGAACGAACGATGCGCAGCGAATCGACAGTCGGCTCTCTGCTAGGTGTGTTGCAGAACTGCCGGACCGCGATGGGCAAACGCATGCTAAGGCATTGGCTGTGTTACCCGCTCTGCAATAGGGAGCAGATCGAGCAACGGCAGCGCGTCGTGCAGGCGATGGTGGATGATCAGCGGTTTGAACGGGGCTTGAGTGAAGCGCTAGATGATGTCCAGGACATTCAGCGGATCACCGCTCGGCTATCGGTCGGCAGGGCTTCGCCTCGCGACCTGGTCGGGTTAGGCAATAGTGCCGCAGCGATCGGCGGTATCGAAAAACAACTGCTGGACCGCCCCACTGTCAAGACCTATCACGAGAAAGTTGCGCAGCTGTTGCCGGTCGTTGATGAACTTGGCAGGAAGATCACCGAAGCGTGTGTTGACGGTCCGCCAACACATCTAAGAGATGGCGGATTGATCAAGAACGGTTTCGACAAGCAACTCGACGAGTATCGCTCGTTGCAGCGAGACAGCAGGAGCTGGTTAGCTGAATATCAGAAGAAACTGATTGATGAGACGCATATTCCATCATTGAAGATCGGTTACAACAAAGTCTTCGGCTACTACATCGAAACCACCGCGGCACACAAGGACAAAGCCCCGCAAGCCTGGACCCGTCGGCAGACACTCAAAAACGCTGAGCGTTATGTTACGGCTGAACTCAAAGATTACGAGGACAAGGCACTTTCCGCGCAGAGCAAAGCGATCTCACGCGAGCAATCGCTTTTCGCCGACCTTTGCGCTAAAGCACAGGCGCAGCTCGATGCGCTGCACAGCTTCGCAGAAACGGTAGCCGAGTTGGATGTGCTGGCCTGCTTTGCACGTCGTGCGGTGAAGCGCGGCTACGTTAAACCTGAGATCGTCGATGAGCCGGTGCTTTCGATCCAGGCGGGCAAGCATCCGGTACTGGACGAATTATTGGGCGATCGGTTTGTGGCAAATAACGTGGAACTCGGGTGTCGGGTTTCGGGTGTCGGGTCTCGGGAAGAAACAGAAACCGATCCTGCCGATACCCGAAGCACGATACCCGATACCCGCCCCACACTAGCGCTACTCACCGGCCCGAACATGGCGGGTAAATCGACTTACATCCGCCAGGCGGCGCTACTCACGCTCATGGCCCACGCCGGCTCGTTCATCCCCGCCGAGAGCGCGACGATCGGGCTGTGCGACCGGGTCTTTACGCGTATCGGGGCAAGCGATGAACTGCATGCCGGGCATTCAACGTTCATGGTCGAGATGACGGAGACTGCAAACATCTGCCATCACGCGACCGAGCGCAGCCTGGTCATCCTCGACGAGATCGGCCGGGGCACGAGCACATTGGACGGCCTGAGCCTGGCCTGGGCGATCGCGGAACACCTCGCGGCGCTTGGCCCGCGTACGCTGTTCGCGACGCACTACCACGAACTGACAACGCTGCCGCAGACGTATCCGAACGTGACCAACCTGAACGTCAGCGTGCGCGAATGGCAGGACCAGATCGTTTTCCTGCACCGGATCATCCCCGGCGCAACCGACCGAAGCTACGGCATCCACGTCGCCAAGCTCGCGGGCCTTCCCCCGGAAGTGGTCAAGCGCGCCAATGCGCTGCTTGGCGAGTTATCCGTCAGCCACGAAGGCACGGCCGCACGCCCTGTTACGGAAGCAGCGGTCAAGCCGGCTGCGAGCCAACAGATGGGCCTGTTTACCGAATACGTACAGCACCCGCTTATTGACGAGATCAAGAGCCTGGACATCAACACCATCAGCCCGATGCAGGCGTTTGAATTGCTGCGTGAAATGCATGACAAAGCGGAGAAGCCGGGATAAGTGTTGTTGTGTAGTGTAAGTACTGCGTTTAGCAACAGTATCTGAATAGTTGTATTGCTGGATTCAAGATAGCGAACCAAACAGCCCATTTGAACGTATTACTAACACAATCATCATCCTCCTAACCCCCCTCACGGCCCGTTCGGCGTGTCCCCTACGCCGGCGGGCCGGTTTTATCCTGCGCTGCGGGCCGAAATCCCCCAAAACTGTGTTAAGGGCTGTATTGGTATACAATAAGGGGCTTATGGCAGGTGCCCCCGAAATCACAGACCCACAGATCACCGTAGCGGTTCAGAATGGGCCGGTATCGGTGATTGAGATGGGTTGGCCGGAGGATTGCGGAGGTGAATGTGTTTTTCTGGGCAGGACGCGGGAGGAGACACACGCCGAATTCGGTCCCCTGCTGAGACTGGAATACGAAGTATATGAGCCGATGGCTCAGAAGCTGCTCCTGCAACTGGCTCAAGAGGCGGTACAGCGATATGGTTGCCGTGCCGTGCGTATCGTCCACGCCAAGGGAGCCGTCGAACCGGGTCAAGCCAGTGTTGTGATCCAGGTGGCAACACCCCACCGTGGTGAAGCGTTTGAAGCCTGCCGTTTCCTGATCGATGCGCTGAAACAGAAGCTGCCGATCTGGAAGCGAGAGGTTTGGCGAGATGGGGAAACATTTGTTGATGGGTGCTGCGCGGACCGACCCGGGCAGATGAGTGGGGTGAATCATGCGAACGGATGCATAAACAATGGATGAACAAGCAATACGCGAGCAGTTCTGTCAGGCGATCAATCAGTTATGGACCCGGGGCTGGATCATCGGCGCCGACGGGATGCTTTGCAGCGAACTGCACCGCAGACGCTATCTGGTGGCGCCGGTCGGCAAGCGCCGAATCGACCTGAAGCCCGACGACCTGACCTGCGTTGACATCGGCGGCGAGGATGTGCACGGCGGCGAAAACCTGCCTACCGATCTCTGGCAACCGCACCGGGATGTCTACCAGACACATATCAATGAGGATGGAACATCACTGAAAGCATCGGCTGAGATCGAGTCAGTCAAGATCGCGACGCTGCTGAAAATGCAAGCGGGCTGCGATCGGCTGGAGCTTTGCGGCGAGTCGATCCCGGTCATCAACGGACAAGACAATAACGCGATGCGTGATGTGCTTGGTAAATCCACCGAAGCGGTGCTGATGGGTCGCGGCCTGTTCCTCGCGGCGGACGACCTGCCTTCATTACTGAACCGGATCGAGCGGATCGACTACCTCGCGGCACTGAAGCTGGCTGAACGGTAAATCATTTTTGCCACGAAAAGGCACAAAATACACAAAATCGCTGTCTCTTTGCAGACCTGATCGCACCTGCACAACCGGCGCTTCGTGAATGAGCCCTTTTTGTGTCTTCTGTGCCTTTTCGTGGCTACTTCTCCGCTCCGGCGATTTGGCTTTTCACTCGCTATGATTGTTCATCATGGCGAAGAAAACAACGAAAAAAACAAAGTTGGACCCGGCTTTGAAGCGACAGGCGGCGCGGGTTTATAAGAAGCTGGAAGAACTGTATCCGCAAGCCCATTGCGCGCTGGATCATAGAAGTCCGTTCCAGCTACTGGTCGCGACGATCCTCTCGGCACAGTGTACGGACGTACGGGTGAACATCGTCACCCCCGCGTTGTTCAAGGCCTACCCCACCCCGGCAAAGATGGCCGAGGCGAAGATCGAGCACCTGGAAGAACTCGTCAAAACCACCGGTTTCTTCCGGAACAAGGCCAAGAACATCAAAGGCGCAGCCATGGCGATCGTGCAGGATCATGGCGGTAAAGTGCCCGACACGATGGAAGAATTGCTCGAACTGCCGGGCGTCGCACGCAAGACCGCCAACGTCGTACTCGGTAACGCGTTCGACAAAAACATCGGCGTCGTTGTCGATACCCACGTCGGCAGGCTCAGCGTCAGACTCGGATGGACCAAACAAAAAGACCCGAAAAAGGTCGAGCAGGACCTGATGGCACTCATCCCGCAAAAAAACTGGACGATGCTGAGCCACCTGCTGATCCACCACGGCCGCGGCCCCTGCAAAGCACGCAATCCCAAGTGCGTGGATTGTGCGTTGCTGAAGTCATGTCCGCAGGTTGGGGTGGAGTGAATACAAATTAGCCGCGAATGAACGCAAATAGACGCGAATAGGATGGTTTTATTCGCGTTGATTGGCGTTTATTTGCGGCTAACTCTATGCCTTCGGAGGCTGGTAGCGTGGGAAGAGTGGGTCGCTCTTCTGCAGCGCTGAACCGGGTTTGGATTGACCCCATTGAGCCCAGGCCTCCAGGTCGCCGGTTCCTTTTTCAGCCAGTGCTTCGGCGTACTGGCCGCAGCCGGTTCGTTGCCAAAGCTGCTCGCACTTCTCCGGCAGGAAGGGCCAGAGCAAGACCGATGCGACACGCAGCGCTTCGGCGCAGTTGTAAAGCACCGTGCCGACCTTGGGCAGTTCGCCTTCCTGCTTGGCCATCTTGAACGGCTGGGTCGCCTCGATGTAACTGTCTACCGCACGGACGATACTCATCGCGGCTTCCGCCGCTTTGGCAAGGTCCAGGTCTTCCATCGCCTTGCGGTATTCGCGGACACCCTTCTCAGCAACACGGTCATGCTCGACCTTGGCGGCCGACTCAGGCTCTTCGCCCGGTTCGGGCAGTTTGCCCTCAAAGTATCGGCTGGTCATGTTGGACACACGGCTGAAGCAGTTGCCGAGTGTGTTGGCGAGGTCGGTGTTGTAGGTCTCGATGAACTTCGACTCGGCGAAGTCGGAATCGGTCGTTCCCATCGGGCCCTGCGTCGCCAGGAAGTAGCGCAGGGCATCCAGGCCAAAAGTCTCGACGTAGTGGTCGATCTTTTCGAGGTCGATGAAGTTGCCGAGGGATTTACTCATCTTCTGGCCTTCAGAAATCCAGAAGCTGTGAGCGTAAACCAGCCGCGGCAGCTTGACCCACGAATACTCAGATTGTTTGGCTAGTGATGTCAGCATCGCCGGCCAGATGACGGCGTGGAACCAGAGGATGTCCTTGGCGATGAAGTGGACATCAGCCGGCCAGTACTTGCGACGTTCATCCGTATCGACCGTGCTCAGGTAGTTGATCAGCGCGTCAATCCAGACGTAGATGCTGTGCTCATCATCGCCGGGTACTTTGATTCCCCAGTCGCCGCTACCTGTACGGGAGATCGGCACATCGTTGAGCCCCTCACGGATTCGGGCGATGACTTCGTTCTTGCGTGCGGCCGGCTTGACATCAAAAACTTCGCCGGAACCGAGCAGTTGCAGTAGCGCATCGCCGTAAGCACTGAGTCGGAAGAAGTAGTTCTTCTCGGCCTTGCGGACCAGGGGTTTGCCGTTGATCGGGGACTTGTAGTCGTAATCCTTGGCCTTGTTCTCCGGGACGTATTCTTCCTGCCCGGCGTCGTACCAGCCCTCGTATTCACCGAGGTAGACGTCGCCGCAGTCCATCAGTTGCTTGACGTAGGTTTCGACCCGGCTCTTGTGGCGGTCCTGGGTGGTGCGGATGAAGTCGTTGTGTGAAAAACCAAGCCGGGTGAAAGTATCCTGGAAAGCCTTGGCGTTGCGGTCGGCCCATTCGATGGGCGTAACGTCGTTAGCGGCGGCGGAGTCCACCACCTTGGCGGCGTGCTCGTCCGTACCGGTCAGGAAGAAGGTGTCATCCCCGAGCAGGCGGTGATAGCGTGCGACGACGTCGGCGACACATGTCGTATACACGTGGCCGATGTGGGGCCGATCGTTGACGTAGTAGATCGGCGTGCTGACGTAGAACTTGTTTGCCATGCAGGGATTGTACGGGTTCGAGGCGGAATACGCACAATCCGCAGTTTAGCGGGGCAGCTTGCTGCCCCATGCCGCAGCTAGCTGCGGCGCTGAACGGAGGTGGATGGCATCATGGCGTGTGATTTGAATTAGAATATCTGGCATGGGTAAAGTGTTGGACGTAGTGTATCTCGTCGTGGCAGTGCTTAGCAGTCCGTTCTGGGGATACTCGCTACTGCGCACCGGCAAGTGGCGGACTGACTGGCGGGGTCGGTTCGGGCATGTTGACTTAAAAGAAGGAAAGCAGGAAAGCAGGAAAGCAGAAAATCGGACGCTGCTGATCCACGCGGTCAGCGTCGGGGAAGTCAACCTGATCCGGAACCTCGTTGAACACTTCGAGCAGAACGAGCCGGACATCAACGTGGTCATCAGCACCACAACCAATACCGGGTTCGCCCGGGCGACGCAGCTTTATGCCGAGAAGCACGCGGTCGTCCGATTCCCGTTCGACTTCAGTTGGATGGTTAATCGTTTCCTTGATGCGATAAAGCCGAACGCGGTCGCGTTGACGGAGCTGGAAGTCTGGCCGAACTTCACGAAAGCGTGCGTTAAGCGGGGAATTCCTGTAACGGTCATCAACGGCCGGCTCAGCGAAAATAGTTTCAAGGGCTACAAACGGTTTAGGCCGCTGCTGCGAGGTATGTTCGCGTCGCTTTCCGCTGCTTGCGTGCAGACCGAGGACTATGCCAAGCGGTTCAAGCACATGGGGGTGCCTGCCGGTCGTGTTCACGTGCTGGATACGATGAAGTGGGACACCGCCCGGATTCTCGACCATGTAGAGGGCGCGGAAGACCTGGCCCGGGAGATGGGGATTGACCGAAGCCGACCGCTGGTCGTCGCCGGCTCAACCGGCACGGATGAAGAAAAGCTGCTGATAGAGAACTGTCCGCAGGATGTGCAACTCATGCTCGTGCCGCGTAAACCGGAACGTTTCGAGGAGGTTGCCGCCCTGTCAAACGTCTTTGTAAGACGCACAAAACCGGAAACCGCCGGGCCCGGCAAACGGCTTTTCCTGCTGGATACGATGGGCGAACTCGGTAAGGCTTACAGCCTGGCGGATGTCGTGATCGTTGGACGAAGTTTCAACGGCTGGGGCGGGTCGGACCCGATCGAGCCGGTCGCCCTGGGTAAGCCCACCCTGATCGGCCCGGACCATCATAACTTTGCCGATGCGGTCGCTGCCCTTAAGCAAGGCGGCGGGATCATCGTCACGGACAAACCCGGTGAAACGATCAGTGATCTGTTGAATAACAACCAGAAACGTGAGGAACTGGCTAAGTGCGGTCGCGAGGTTATCCTGTCACGCCAAGGCTCAACAAAACGGCACGCGTCCGTGTTGAATAAGTTCCTGTGGAGCCCGGGGCTGAGTTGTTCGCGGATTGAGCGATAACGGGTAGAAGGAGACCTAAGATACCCGAACCTTCGCTTCGCTCACGACCGGCGTTGGGTGGAGAAAACCGTTAGCCATTAGACGTTAGCTAGAATAACCAACCACCAACCACTAACCACTAACCACTAATCCGTATGCCTTCCACTGAACTACGACAAACCGTGTTGACAGAAGCCCGCAACGTGGTCGTAAAAATCGGCACGCAGTTATTGACCGTCGAGGACGGCGACAAACCGAGCCTGGACGCGGCTTTTATCCGTCAGATTACCAAGCAGATCGTTGGTTTGCGCAAGGAAGGCCGGCAGGTCACGCTGGTTTCCAGCGGTGCGGTGGGTGCGGGCTGCGTCAGCCTGGGTATTGATAAACGCCCGACGGACCTGGCGGAACTGCAGGCGGTCGCGGCTGTCGGCCAGCGCCAGTTGATGACCGAATGGCACAAAGCTTTTATTAAATACAAGATGTCTGTCGGACAGGTGGTCCTGACACGGACCGACTTCGACGACCGCGTGCGGTTTCTAAATATCCGCAACTGCGTAAACAAGCTGCACGAGCTGGACTGCATCCCGATCTTGAATGAGAACGACACGGTCGCGGTTGAGGAGTTGCGGTTTGGTGATAACGACCTGCTGGCCGCGATGACGACCAACGCCTTGCGAGCCGACGCCCTGCTGTTGCTGACGGCTGTGGATGGTTTGCTCGATGAAGACGGCAAAGTCATCGATCTGATCGACGATATGGCTGCGTTCCAAGGGCTGAGCCGATCCGGCAAGAGCAAATGGGGCCGGGGCGGGATGAGCACTAAACTTGAATCCGCCAAATTGGTCATGGATGCCGGTGAAGTGACGGTGATCGCATCGGGCAGGGAACCGGATGTGATCACACGTATTCTTTCCGGTGAACGGTTAGGCACTGTCTGCATGCCTGCGGTACGTAAGATGGACAGCCGACAACGCTGGATCGCCCTGACCGCCCGTCCGTCGGGCACGATCCAGATCGATGACGGCGCCACCAAAGCCATTTGCGAACGCCACAAGAGCCTGCTGGCGACCGGCATCACCCAGATCACCGGCCGATTCGAACGCGGCGATGTGCTGCTGGTCCGATCAGAAACCGGCAAAGAACTGGCGCGCGGCCTGACCAACTACAGCGCTGAAGAGCTGCGACTGATCATGGGTAAACGCTCCAGCCAGTTCGAGAAACTGCTCGGTAACGCCGCCTACGATGAGGTGATCCATAAGGACAACCTTGTTGTTTTGGGTTGAGCGATCCGTTTCATTCATCAATATGGAACCGCAGAAGGTCAGGTTGTGTGAACTCACCCAGGACAATGTCGCCGACGTTGTGGCATTGAAGGTGCTTCCGGATCAAACTCAACTTATCGACGACAATGCTTATGCGTTATCAGAAGCCTATGTTCATCGAAAGAATGCGTGGGTGCGTGCGATCTGTGCCGGGCATGACATGGTCGGACTCGTGATGTTGTTCATCGCTGAGCCGGAACATATCTACGCGATCGATGGCCGGGTGACATACTATCTTTGGCACTTGATGATCGATGGCAAATACCAAAGCAAAGGCTATGGCAGCGAAGCCATAAAACTTGTCATCGATCATATTCAAAAGCTACCTGATAGCCGGGACATATACCTGATGTATAAACCTGACAACGATTCCGCCGGATCGTTCTACAGGAAGCATGGCTTTGTGCCTACCGGTGAGATCAGAGACGGAGAAGTGGTGGTGAGGTTAACCTTTTCTCAAACCACTTGAAACTTAAGGTCCAGATAACCTGCACCAACCAGCCCGGTAATCCGCACCAATCCACTATCTCATCTAAACCTCCCAGACATAACAGCCGATCCGATCGCTAGACCGAGTTATTGCCGGTCCGCTTTGCTATGCCAGCACGGAAAAACCAGGCAGCGATAGGGAACGAGGGATGAGTGTTAACGAAGACTATGTGAATCTGCTCAAACGTGTACGCGAGATGTGCCTTACCGGCCAGTGCGCGGGCGCGGAACTTGAGCTGCACAGCGTGTACCGTCGTGCGGGCTGCCCGCCCTACATCAAGGTCGTGCTCGCGGCCTTACTTGCGCGCCGTGCTCGGCACAACGATGCGAAAGTTGTGCTTAAACATGTAACACCCAAGTCGATCGGGCAATGCAGCCCGAGCCAGATCAAGCTGACAATCAGTGTGCTTGTTTCGCTGGGGAGCATCAGTGAAGCCGAGGCGTTGGGCAAGGCGTATCAGGAAGTGTTCGGCCGCGATGCTTCCAACTGGCTCTACGAGATGAGTGCACCGGGCTCACAGAACCTTAGCGGCCAGCGCCACGCCCCCGTCGATGAATTAGCCAATGAACTGGCTCAAGAGCCCAAGGCCATCCAGACGCTGGTTTATGCTCAGAAGCACAAACGCGACCTGACGACGGTGAACCTGCTGCGTCAGGCGATCCGAAAGATCATCCCGCTTTTCGAGAATGATCCGCACCAGATGACGATGGTCTGCCAAGCCATGGCGGAGTTAGCCGTTCTGGCCGGCGATCATGCCCAGGCTCAACGTTGGGCACACCGCGGTCTGGAAGAAGACCCGTACTGTGCATCACTCGCTCTACTGATCGACCGCCTGCGTGACGACGGCCGAACCACACTGCCGCCGCGAACGGTCTTGCTGTGCGTCGCGACTCAGTACCCGGACTATCCCGATGTGCAGTCGGCACTGATCCGCAGAGAAACCGCTGAAGGTCGGCTGGACGAAGCGCGTGAACGGCTGCGTGATTGGCTGGAGCGTGAGCCTTATTCGCCACACGCGCTGGCGCTGCGAAAGGAGATCGCGGCATGAGTATCAACATCCACAAACAACAGCAAGCGATGGATCGGCTGGACCTGGCCAAGGCCGCGTATCACGGCAAGCAGTATGACCAGGCGTTAAGTCATATCCGCCGTGCAATCGAGCTAGATCCGCAAAATGTCGCTGCGCGCGTGTTGCAGGCAGGTATCTATCTGAAACAGAACCGTCCGAATCTGGCGATGTCGGCCCTGCGTGCGCACGAGAAGATTGCGCCCCAGCATGCTGAAACGCCCGAAGTGGCGATGCTGCGAGCTGAGGCACTTAGCGCAAGCGGCTTTGACCGAATTGCTGAGACACAACTGCGCAAACTCGCAGAGCAATTGCCGGATGATGTGCGCCCCTACCGGATGCTGTCTGGTCTGCACGTCAAGCTCAAGGAATTCAACGAGGCGATCAACACCTTGCGCAACGTCGTAAGGCTGTCCCCTTCGGATCAAGCGGCCGGGCGACTGCTCTCTGAGTTACTACAGCAGCGTGATCCACAAGAAGGCCTGGACCTGCTGCTTACCAGCAAACCCGACACGCAGGAACCGAATGTGCTGCTGCGTGCGGCCCGGCAATGCAGGGAACTGGATCGACTGGCTGATGCCGATGAGTTGTACCGTACGATCCTGAAAAGTTGCCCGGACGATCCGGGGCTGTTGCTTGAAGCGGGTCGACTCGCAGACGAGATGGGGGCAGATGAAGTCGCCATCGAACGGCTGGAAAAGGCTGCTTCGATTGATAGTGAATACCGCGGCGCAGCTTATGAAGCTCTGGCGTTTGCGCACGCCCATGCCGGTCGCTTTGATACCGCTGCGTTGAGTGCATGGAAGTCGATCCGTGTCTCCAGGCAATCGGTCAAAGCCTGGGCGGCACTGGCTGTATTCTCACGTGCTTGTGCACGGACCAAACTGGCGGATCGCGCGCTGGACAAATTGAACAGCATCACCGGCAGCCGGCAGCGTCAGCAGATGTTGGCGATGTGTTGGCAGCATGCCGCGGCGGCGCTGGCGACGGAGGAAGGGCTCAGTGAAGCACTGCCGGATTATCCCGGCCAGAGCACGATGCAGAAGCTGCTCAAGCAAGCGGTTAACACCCTCGATGCAGTCACACGCGATTATCCGCAACGCGCCGATGCTCAGCACCACCTGGCAGTCTGTCACTTCCTGCTGAACGACCCGACTGAGGCTAATGTCCATAACGACCAGGCGCTTGCGTTGAACCCACGCTATGAAGCGGCACTGCGTTTAGCGGAGCAGATCGAAGAACGACTGTACGATTGATGTTGCGTATCATCGCCAACAGGATCGCATCACCGTTATTCAGCGTGTGAAAGTCACAATTTTAGTCGGGCGGGTACTTCGAGGAATCCCAGCGGAAGTCAACTTCCGCGTCCTTGTGGAATCCCTTAGCCGCTAGACGTATGCAGTCCCAGCAGAGCACGGCGTCGGGATTCAACCCCGGTGATGGCTGAGGCTGCGGGTGAATCCAACGTTTTTTCTCAGCAGGTTTGTGGCTGAGACACAACGTGCATTCGAATGCCTCACTGGCAGGCTGAGTATGATCGAGCGCGGCCTTAAGGCAGGATAAGCACAGCACCGAGCCCCGGTGCCCTTCGATCATGGGGACCACTTCATCCCAGTCGGTCCCGCAAAAGTCGCAAGAGATCACGATCCCGCCGTCTTCTTGTCGCTGCATTTACTTTGCCTTTACTCTCGTCTGATTGAATGTTGCACCACATTCGGGGCAGGCCTTGCTGTTAGAGCCGAGGCTTCCCCGTAAATCATAGCCGCATGCCCGGCAATCGTATTCGGCCAGCTTCCAATGTGAAGCAATGTACTTTGAAACCCATAGCACGCCGATCAGAAGCGAGCCCAAACCGATCAGCACGCCAAACCCCATGTACAGGAAGATGCCTGTCTCATTCATCCCGTTCATAAAAATGTAAGGATACACACCCGCTACAAATGGCGGCAGGATGGCCAGGAATCCTGATACTGTTAACGTCGCCGTATACAGAATCCCCCCGGTTATTATGAGCTTTGTTCGTTTGCGTTGGATGGGTGTCATACACGTACAAAAACAAACGATTCATTCGTGTGATGTGAGTAACAGCTTCACGGTAAGTTTGAGTTCGCCTTCGAGTTCTTCGATCCGCTCACCCGTCGCGGTCCACTGCTCCAGCGCGGAGCGGACGGGGTCGTCCCAGTTGTCGGCCCCGGTGGAGCGGGTGAGTTCAACCTTCGTGATACGCCCCTCCTTGTTGAACCATAGCTCCGCCTCGGGATTCTTGGGTACGGTGCTGTATATGGCGATTACCGAGGGGCGTGGAATGACTGTTTTGATCTCGATACCGTCAGCGGTAAGCACCGTACCGGGTTTGACCTCCACGATGCCTGGGATGATGGTGACCGGCGGGGATTCACCCGCATCACGCGGCGCAGACGTCGGCCTGGCGGGCTTGCCGGGTTGGCCTGGTTGTTCGGTCTTGTTTTCCTTGGGCCTGTCCTCGGCTTGTTGCGGCTCCGCCGAGTCCGGCATGACGACCTCGGCATCGCGTGGCATCGGCCCGTCGGGCGCGTGAGGGATCTGCCCCTCTTCTTCAGGTGAAGGCAATGGCACCGGCCCCACCGGACTGACGGGAACCGTCACCGCATCAGGCCGCGTTTCATCTTCACCGGGTTGATCGGGTTGCGAAGGCGTAGGGCTGACCGGTGCAGGCGGCGTCGGGTCCAGTTCGATCGGTGCATCCGGCACAGGGTCCTGCTGACGCTGAAGCGCAGGCTGCTCAACGATCGAGTGCTTGGCTAACAACTCCTGGTAATCGTCGTAAGAAATCCAGGCAATGTTGGTTATCGATGCATTCGCCTTGCCGACGTCCGCCTCCTGCGGCTCAGCCACGTTCTTCTCTTCCAGTGGCGGCGTCCAATCCGGCAGGTTCGGGATGCTGGTGATACCCCATCCCAACACCGGCACCATCGCTATGTGCAAACAAAAGGCTACCACAGCCCCGAGAATCAGCGGCGGGATGGTTTCACGGTCGAGCATGGGAAAGGGTGTAGGGTGTAGGGTGTAGGGTGTAGGAATTTTATTTTCTGCTTTTCTGCGTTTTCTGCATTTTCTGCTTTCCCCCCTACCGCCCTGCTTTCTCCCCGACGATGTTGAAGTCTTCCAGCCCTGCACGTCTGACACGTTCAATGAGCGAAATCAGTAACGGCCCGCGATCGACTGTCGGCGAACCTGCAACCGACTCCGATTCAGATGATGTGTCCACAACCGGCGGATTGTCTTCCAGAGCCAGGAACAGCTTGGGCGGATTTTCAAGCTCCGCGATCTCGTTTAACCGCTCATCCAGTTGATCCGTCGTCACCGGCGCCCGGTTGAGATACAACCCGCCGCGTGCATCGATCGTAATCGCCAGGATCGAGGCGGGCTCCGCGGATCGGCCGGTCGAGAGCGTCTGTAACTGCACCGGCAGGATCTCGGCGTGCACCATCAGGACCATGGCATAGATGTAAAACGTCAGCAGCACAAACACCACGTCGATCAGGGGCATGATCTCGACTCGTGGCGACAGGTCATGTCTACGGGCAGCTCGCATATGCTGATTATAGGGCTTATGGGCTGAAGATTTGCGGGGCATGCCGACCCATTTGTCGTTTGTCACTTACCAATACTGAAGTTAAGTTAATAGGCTGCCCGATAATACGGCCTTGTAGACTATCAGACTCGAAGGGACTACCGATGAATGACGAACAAGAAACTAACGAACAGACCGAATCACTCGACAGTAGTTCTATCTCCAAAGACGCTAAGACGATGGCGATGCTGGCCCACCTGCTTGGGATCGTGACCGGCTTCATCGGGCCACTAATCATCTGGCTGATCAAGAAGGATGACGAGCCGTTCGTGAACGATCAAGGTAAAGAAGCGTTGAACTTCCAGATCACAGTTGCCATCATTTACGCAGCCATGGTTGCGTTATCCTGCATCACCTTTGGCTTCGCCGCCATCATAGCTGTGCCGATTATGCTGGGTGCGGGTATCGCCGCCCTCGTGTTCTGCATCATCGCTGGCCTGAAAGCCAACGAAGGTGAAGCATACCGTTACCCGATTACACTCCGGCTGATTAAGTAATCGAGATCAGAAGGTGGGTTCGTAGATTGGGATGAATGCTGCGCGGTTGACAGGCCATTTGTAGTAGTCTGTCGCTTGCAACTACCTCAACGTGTCCCAAGCTGCGGTGACCACTTCATCGGGTGTATCAGTAACGATCGATACCGTACCGAGTGAATTCGGCAGGACCAGCCGTACCTTCCCGTCCGCCACCTTCTTGTCGCTACGCATGATGGACATGAGTTTGTCTGTTGCGGGCAGGTCGGATGCTTTGGTCGGCAGGCCGAGTTTGTCCAGCAGCGTAACCAGCGGTTCTACGATATCGCATCGACCGGTATCCGCGGCAAGCTTCGCGGCCGCGACCATGCCTAGAGATACAGCCTCACCGTGCAGGTATTTACCGTATTCCGTCCCGGCTTCAATCGCATGGGCAAAGGTGTGGCCGAAGTTCAGGTGAGCGCGTACACCCGCTTCCTTTTCATCTTCCATCACGACAGCCGCCTTGATCCGTACGTTACGCTCGACCAGCTCAACCAGGCAATCGGAATCCAGTGAAAGGATCAATTCCGCATTCTGATCGATCCAATCAAAGAGGACTGGGTCACGGATTACGCCGTGTTTCACGCACTCAGCAAGGCCACAGATGAAGTCGCGTTTATTGAGCGTTTTCAGTGTGTCCGTGTCGATGATGACAAGCACCGGCTGGTGGAACGCGCCGATGAGGTTCTTACCCTGCGGCATATTCACACCAACTTTTCCGCCGACGGACGCATCGACCATGGCAAGCAGTGTGGTCGGGCATTGCACGAACGGAACACCACGCAGATAAGTGGCGGCGACGAATCCGCCGGTATCACCGACGATCCCACCACCAACGGTAATCACCGGGCTCTTGCGTTCGAGCCTTTCATTTAGAAGCTCGTGATACAGCTTCTCGACCGTAGCAAGATTCTTGTGATCCTCTCCTGCGTGCATGGTCGTGACAAGCGGGTTGTAGCCGGCAACGATCAATGACGTCTTTGCCTTCTTGCCATGCGTATCCGTGATCTTGTCGTCCACAATCAACGCTGCCCGATGATGCGGAGCCAGGTCATGGACAAGCCTACCAAGCTCAGATAACAAGCCCGGCTCGATGCGGACGTCGTAGCGGTGATGCGGAAGGATGAGTTCAACGGTCGCCATGATTCTCGCCTGTTCTATCTATGTCTTTATGTTGCTCGGTCATCTGCTTCAGGGCCTCGGCCGGGTCTTGATCGGCTTGATCCTGACCGGTCAGACCGGACAGCATAACGCGTCTTGGTACATTTGGCGTCCGACGCTTGATTTGTTGTCGCAAGAAAAAAAACGTCATACCTAAGACCACCACAATGAGCCATATGGGTGGCAGGATCGATCCATCGCCGGAAACGCGTTGCCCCGCCACGGTGGCTGATCGGGCGACAAATGTCAGGTAACGTGTCGACTGCCCTTGCTGGTCGGTATCCGCCCAGACTTTGTAAAACCGCCCTACCAGTCGCACATCCGCCCCCGTGCCTGGAGCTTCCATGAGCCCCTCCGGGTCGAGGAAGTACACCACCGCCACCTCTTCGGGCTCTTCGCGGACGAGGATCACCCACTCGGTCAGTGCGTCCCCCATCCAGGGATTGGCCTCACGTAGCTTGTATCGCCTGGACCTGCCGGCAAATCGGCCTTCAATCAGAAAAAGATCACCCCTGGCGCCGGCTGGATTGTTCAGAAGCCCGTCATAATCGGGGATGCGAGCACCGGCCTCATCTGCCGACTCCCATTGCAGGATGTTCGTGAGAAGTGCATCCAGACCCGGCTCAAGCAATTCCGTTGTGTCGTCTTGGACCGCGTCCAATTGTGCCTGCTGCTGCGGTGTCAAGGGAGGCACGGCAGCCAAAGAAAGCAGAATCAGTAGACGCGTGATCATGCCGTGCATTGTAAGTGTTTAGCTGGCATAGGTTCGGCGAAAAGGTTGAATCATAGACCAAATCCAGCTCGGTTATTCCAGTATCGCCAGAGCCGTCCGATCTACCTGCCAAGCATATTTTCGCTATCATCCCGTTTTGCCAAGCTTTGACACGGACGGAAAACCATGACCAGTGCGACCCAATCCAAAACCGGCCCGGAACCGATCGAATTGCCCGCAGGCGTGGCCGGGCAGGTCATCCCGATCGTGGACTTCGGCTCGCAATACGTTCAATTGATCGCTCGCCGCGTCCGTGAGGCTGGGGTATATAGTCTGCTGGTTTCCCCGGATATCAGCCTTGAAGCACTCGCTGCCTTGAAACCACGCGGGATTATCCTCTCCGGCGGCCCCAACAGTGTCTACGAAGAAGGCGCCCCGACATGCGATCCACACCTGTTCGAACTGGGCGTCCCCGTGCTGGGTATCTGCTACGGCATGCAGATCGGCTGCATGCTGCTCGGGGCCGAGGTCCGCAACGCTCAGGCACGTGAGTACGGCGGCGTACGTGTCAAAATCACGGATAACGCCGATTTGCTCAAAGGTATCCCCACCAGCATGACAGCTTGGATGAGCCACGGCGACCAGGTCCAGAGCCTGCCCGACAGCTTTGAATCGCTGGCGGAAACAAACACATGCCCATACGCAGCGGTCCGCCATAAGGAAAAACCCTTCTACGGCGTGCAATTCCACCCGGAAGTCACACACACGCCCCACGGCACGGACATCCTCACCAACTTCCTCTTCGATGCCTGTAAGTGCGACGGCTCCTGGCGGATGAGCAACTTCCTCGATAGCGAAGTCGACCGCATCCGCAAAGTCGTCGGTGATAAACGCGTGATCTGCGGGCTCTCCGGCGGTGTCGATTCCTCCGTCGTCGCTGCGATGCTTTCCAGGGCGATCGGCAAACAACTGACCTGTATCTTCGTCGACAACGGCCTTCTGCGAAAAGGCGAACGTGAGCTTGTCGAACAAACCTTCAAAGGCCACTTCGATGTAGACCTGCGCGTCGTCGATGCTGAAAAGGACTTCCTCGATGACCTGAAGGGTATCGAGGAGCCACAAGAAAAACGCACACGCATCGGTCACCGCTTTATTGAAGTATTCAAGCAAGCGTCGGCGGATATAGAGGGTGTCTGCTTCCTGGCACAGGGCACGCTATACCCGGACGTCATCGAATCCGGACACGGCTATTCCGGCGCCGCGGCCAATATCAAACTGCACCACAACGTCGGCGGCCTGCCGGAAGACCTGGGATTCGACCTGATCGAACCACTGCGTAATCTCTTCAAAGACGAGGTGCGTAAACTCGGTTCTGTATTGGGCCTGCCTGATCAGATGGTCTGGCGTCATCCGTTCCCAGGTCCGGGATTAGCGGTGCGTGTACTGGGTGAAGTCACTAAGGAGCAACTTGACCTGGTACGTGAGGCCGACGAAATCCTGCTCGAAGAGATCGTCGCCAACAACCTTTACCGCAAGACCGCCCAGGTCTTCGCAGTGCTTCTGCCCGTCAAAGCCGTCGGCGTGATGGGCGACGGGCGCACGCACGAGCAGGTCATTGCGGTTCGTGCAGTGGAAAGCCAGGACTTCATGACAGCCGACTGGGCGCGCCTACCATTCGATGTACTAGCGAAGATCAGCAACCGGATCATCAACGAGGTCCGCGGCGTGAATCGGGTGGTCTACGATATCAGTTCGAAACCGCCGGCAACGATCGAGTGGGAATAGGCTTAACCCTGACTCAACCCGCATGCCGTTGCGTGTTGGTCTTTTCAACTTCATCCAGGAATCGATCGACATCGATTTCCTGGTTGAATTGCACGCCAACATGATGTGCGTTTCCGGTCAACAGTGTACAGCATTTAACGATGCCTTCGACGCAAACCGCTTCGCCATCGCTGGTCTTGAGGATGATCCTGCAAGCGGTGCCTGTATGTACATACATCCCGTGAATAAAGCCGATTCCCCCAGCACAGATATTGCGTGATCGGACCGCATAGGCGACCCATTGGCCGTTCGGCTGTTGGATGGCAACGGCGAGTTGAAAAAGCTTGCGGTAACTGACGCGTTCGTATCTGCGCCGACCCATCTGATATGGGCCCGATTCATCGATAAGATCAGCCAAGGCCTTCCACTGCGCCTCCGTGAGGTGCAATGTATCGATCACTTCTTTGGGGCCTTCGCTGGTCATAAATCTGTCTCACCGGAATAGAGGGTTTATTATCACCACTGTTTTCGACATAATTCAGCAACTGGATTATTACACTTTGATCTGCGGGGCATCCCGAACCGACCGGGTCCGAGAAGAACAGGTAAAAGGGACACAGCATCGATCCAAGGCTAAGATGTCGCATAGTAATATTAATATTTCGTGAGTCAGAACTTGAAACGCTTATCCATGGATTATCAAGCACTCCCACAACGTATATCCCGGTGGTTATGTCGGATTAGCCTTGTTTTACTGGTTGTTGTAGCCGCGGGTTGTGCCGGGCAACAGGCCGCTCGTGAACCTGTCGTAGCGGCTACTGTTACCACGCCAACACGGACATTCTCGGTAAATGACCCATCGAACCTGCCGGCATCATTAACGATTAAACTGCGTAACCACCACGGCTACCTGCTTGCGCCTGCCAGAATCAATGGACAACCGGCCGGCATGTTTATGTTCGATACCGGAAGTAACCTGACGGTGATCTCGACCGGTCTGGCGGGCAGGCTGGAATTGAACTCGGAAGGATCGAGTAAAGCTGTAGGCGTCGGCGGAACACAAGCATTCAAATACCGCACTTACGATTCGCTGGAATTTGGCGGATTAGAGGTGAAAGGACAACGGGCCGCGGCGATCAGTATGCACCCGATGAGCCGGGGAATCGGCACGAGCGTGAGTGGTTTGATCGGCGTGCGTGAGTTAGGTGGTCTGCCGTTTACATTGGATTACAGCAACGACACGCTGACCGTCTACCGCAGGCAAGACTTCACGCCCCCGAAGGATGTCAAGCCTGTGCGTGGCCGATTCGATTTTGCGGGCTTGCCGGTGGTTAGTGCGGAACTGGGACAGGGGCGGAAGATATGGCTGATCCTGGACAGTGGCGCGGATAATGAGCTGACGTTACCGCGCAAGTGCCTGACACTTTGGCCTAGCATCGTCTCAACACCCGGCACGGGCTCAGGCCACAGCGCCGGTGTCGGCGGCGCGGTAGCCAGCACATACACTTGGCTGAACACACTCGAAGTATTCGGCCTGACGCTCAATGATATGCCCGTCCAGTTCGAGCAAGCCCCCGAGGCGTTCGACCGCCAGGCACGGCCGGTCGGCCGTATCGGTGGCGCATTCCTGAAGAACTTCCGCCTGACGATGGACCCCCAGCGCCAGCTTATCTGGGCTGAGTGGTTGCCCGGGATGGCTGAGGAAGAAGAATAAGAACACACTGGATTACTGATGCTCCTCCCACACAGGATTGGCGTAATCACGTCCGGTAACCGAGCCAGTTGCCGGTAATCACGGCCTTCGTCAACAGTCAATATTCACAGCGTTCATTCAGCCGATATCAAGGTTGACGATGGCTGAACACTTCGAAAAACTCGTCGTCTGGCAGCGCTCGGTGGAGCTGGTGCAGTTCGTCTACCAACAGACGCGCGACTTTCCCGCAGATGAAAAGTCGGGGCTCGCTGCGACGCTGCGTCGCACGGTGACCGGCATCCCCGCCAAGATCGCCGAGGCCGATGGCGTCGATGACGCTGACAAGGTCTGCCAAACCCTGACAGGCATACGCGGCACGATCCGCGAAATGCAGACCTACGTCATCATCTGCAGAAAGATGGGGTTCATCCCCTACCTGAAGTACAAGGCATTTAGAAAGAAGCTTCTGCGAATCGATCGAACACTCGCCGTTCAGATCGAGCAACTGCAAGCACCTCACAAAGCGCCACTATTAAAACCACGATTAGCAGCGTAATGACACCGCTAATCGTGGATGTGTTTGTTGTGTTATCGCTTCGTCTATTAGTGCTTCCGACCTCGACAGGTCACCATCAGACCTGATAGACTCAGCAACATCGCTGAGGCTGGCTCCGGAACCATAACGACAGTTGCGGCGGGACCATTTGTTACACCCGTAGGAGGTATATGTGTGAACATACTGAGGGCGTTGGTTTCGCAGAAGATATCGCTCTCGAAGTCATCCGAGAATGAACTCCAGACAATCGTATTGCCGCTGATCTTTGGCAACATGTCGTTGACATCGTTGTCGGTTACCTGACGCAATTCTTCTGTCAGGATATTGTATTCAAAAATTTCGTAATCCCCGTCCGTGCCCTCGCCCACAGCGGGGTCCTTCATGTGGAAGACAAGCTTATAACCGTCGATGTAAAGACCGCCAAATGAGCCCGCATCGGTAATCAGGATATCTTCTTGTGTTTCGATGTCGAACAGACGTAATTGGTTTGGATCATAGACCGGCGGTTCATAATCATCTGTGAACGGCAACCAAACGCCGCCGAGTCTTGGGTAGACGAACGATCGCTCATACGCAACATAGTGGCCATCTAACACGGCATTGGAATCCGAGTAGTAGTCCAATCCCGCGCCTTCACCCATCGTCATCAGCGTTTGCGTTGCGGTGTCGTACACTTTCACACGAGCGCCGATGTTCTCTGACGCCGTTGGAAGGACACTAATAAATGCACTGTTACTCTGTGTGTCCCCCAATACTATTGGCCCACTATCGCCAGGGGTGAATACCCCATCTATAGGCTCAAGAATGGGAGAACTGAAGTCCCACCGTTGCGGTTCTTCGTACTTGACATAACCGTCGGAGACCTCGATCCGCCTGGCGGCAGAATTGGTATCCAGCGTCTGGTATTCGCCGGTCTTGACATTATTCATCACAATCTGCCCACTCGTCCAGACTGCCCAATCACCGTCAAAAACAAGCGTGTTGGCATTCTCTGTACTGAAAAAGCGGATCTTTGATTGCTTACCGTTGTAGCGACGCTTTGTCAGACGGTTTGTCTCACCGGTCTGCGGGTTGTACCACATGACGTCGAAGTATTCGGTCATGGAAGGAACGGAATTGCTGTCAAGCGGCATTCGCTTGCTTAGCCAGACAATACCGTCACCTGGCGTATCACCCACACATGCCGATGTCTCAAAGCGGGCGTCGTCTGTGATCTGTTGGCCGTTCCAATAAACCTCTCGATTCCGATATTCGCGTATCGTCTTCTTCTGGTATCGTTTTTTGAGCTTGGGGAATATCCTGAGCTTGCTCTGAAGTGAATCTGAGTATTTCGACCGGATGGTTGAGCTGATCCACAAGCCCGGGCCATAGAGCGTGTCTTCCATGTTGTTCCGGGTCAGCATCTTTTTTTCACCGGTCACAACGTCATAGCTGAATACCTCGGAGTCGCCCTCATCACCACCGAACCGCTCCCAATAGATCGTGGTGCCATCGAGATAGTAGTTTCGATCCGAGACGTTATTGCTGGTCACACGATTGATGGAATAATTCAGCGGAATTTCCATTATGACTCCATCGACAATAGCGGCCTCAGCCTCTATGCCATAATTAGAAGTCAAAATAGTGACAGCCAATGCCGAGAGAGCAGCACGTCGCAGGAAAGATGTCATATAGACCCCCATGTGAGAATGATAATACCGGATTACGTCCTAGTATGAGCGCCACGGGCCGATAATGCAAGCACCGACTTACCAAATTTAACATTAGATTTGTCCACCAACCTCAACAGCCGGTAGCATGGATTGTATGAATCAGGAAGCACAGGCAGACGTGCTGATCGTCGGGGCCGGCCCGATCGGGCTGGAATTGGCGGTTGTTCTAAAACAAATGGGTGTGGACTACATCCAGGTTGATGCGGGGCAGGTCGGCCAGACGATTTTCTGGTACCCCAAACAGGTCAAATTCTTCTCAGGCCCGGAACGCATCGCCATCGCGGGCGTGCCACTGGCAACCAGTAACCAGGAAAAGGCGACGCGCGAGGAATACCTGGCCTACCTGCGTGGAATCGTCCAGCAGTTCGGGTTATCCATTAGAACCTTCGAGCGCGTTACCAAGATCAGCCCAAACAATCGTAAATATATTGTCAAAACACGACGTGGGAAGGATGAGCATACCTACCAGGTTCGCCACGTTGTCATGGCTATCGGCGACATGCACCATCCGCAGATGCTGAAGATCCCCGGCGAAGACCTCAGTCATGTCAGCCATTACTTCGACGAACCGCACAGGTACTTCAACCAGAAACTGCTGATCGTTGGCGGCCGAAATTCCGCGGTCGAAGCGGCAATCCGTTGCGCGCGGGCAGGGGCTCACGTCACACTCTCTTATCGCAAAGAGCAATTCGATGACAAACACGTCAAGTACTGGCTGCTGCCCGAGTTGTTGTCATCAATCAAGTCCGAACAGATCAAGTTTTATCCGAATACGATTCCAAAACGTATTACTGAACATCATGTTCAACTGATGCCGACCGACACCGCCGGCGAACCGGACTCTTCCAAGGGCGAACCGTTTGATGTCGAAGCAGACTTCGTATTGCTGATGACCGGCTACCGCATGGATACAACACTGCTGGAAGAAGCCGGTGTGGAACTTGTAGGTGAGAACCGCGGACCGAAGTACGATCCGCAAACCATGATGACCAACGTGCCGGGGCTCTACATCGCAGGTACTGCTGCGGCGGGAACACAGAAGAACTTCCGCCTGTTTATAGAAAACTGCCACCCCCACGTCGCAAAGATCGCACAATCTATTACTGGGCAAACACCGCCGCCCGGCCTGATCAACGATGCGGCAAAGACATTTGATCTGCCCGAAAGCTGATCACTTGCATCGATTAATTAAAAAAAGCCAAACGGGATTACTCCCGCATGTCTTTCAGGAACGGGAATTGTCTTCGATATTCCATCAATGCGACACGATCCAACTCTGCCTGCAGCGCAACGGGTCGATCGTCGGCCTGAGCAATGACACGGCCCTTGGGATCGACCACGATGCTAAGCCCCGGGTAATGTAACTTCGGGTCTTGCCCGACGCGGTTAACACCGATGACGTATGCCTGATTCTCGATGGCGCGTGCAACAAGCAGCGCGGTCCAGTGCGACGCTCGTGTGCCGGGCCAGTTGGCGATCACAATCATGACCTCGGCGCCGAGACGAACGGCTTCACGGAAGCGTTCGGGGAACCTCAGGTCGTAACACACAAACGGTGCGATCGTAAATCCTGCATGCTGAAACGTGTCGACCTTTTCGCCGGGAAGATAGTGCTCAGACTCACCTGCCGGGCTGAACGGGTGCATCTTGGTGTACCGGAGCAGTTCATTGCCCTTCGGCCCGACCACCAACGCCTGGTTCAATCCTTTTCCATCCGTATGTTTACTGACTACCCCCGCTACTACAGTGCTCAAATACTTCTGGGCGAGGTCGCGTACGAATCGACGAGTCCTGCCCTCAGCATCAATCGCTTTATCCACATGATTTGTGAAGCCGCTATCAAACATCTCGGGCAAGACGATCAATGAACCCGGTCGGATCGACTGACGTGCCAGCAGCGAAGTAATCCGATCGTGGTTCTGTTCACGGTCTTCCCACGCGATGTCGAACTGGCAAAGGACAACTTGCATCGTATAAAAGATACCAGACCGCCGCGCGAGATGTGTTCAGGCGTAAAAAAACACCCCGTCGGATTATCGACGGGGTGCTAATTGATTATCAGCTATAAGTCGGCCGGAGCCGACGAGCTATTTACCAGCGGTCGCGACCACCGCCGCCGCCACGGCCACCACCGTAGCCGCCACTACGCGGACGGTCGGCCTTGGGACGGGCTTCGTTGACGGTGAGGGTGCGGCCTTCAATCTCGGTCCCGTTGAGGGCTTCGATGGCGGCGTTGGCTTCATTGTCTTCGGGCATGGTCACGAAACCGAAGCCACGGCTGCGGCCGGTCTCGCGGTCGGTCACGACGGCGGCTTCCTGAACGCTGCCGTAGTTCGTGAACAAGTCTTCCAACTCCTGCTGAGTCGTGCGGAAGCTGAGGTTACCTACGTAAATCTTCATCAATCGGTCTCCAGTCGGTGAGGCACAATCAAGGCTGGAGGCCGAGACGGGCATCACAATTCAAGGTCTGCCGCTCGACTGCCGAGCAGCGCAGTGACTGTATTGTACCATGTCCCCCGTTCAAATTGCAAGATGTCTTTCATCAGACAATTTTGAGGTTTTAGCCAGATTTTAGTTAGGAATCTGTATAAACTACCGGCCATGCCAACCGTCACACTCATCAACGGCCGGGTGATCGACCCGGGTAACGGGATCGACGAAATCACCCATATCGTGCTGGCCGACGGCAAAATCGCCGCCATCGGCAAAACAGCCAATCCCGACGCTTCAGCGGACAATATCGTCATCGACGCCTCGGATTGCATCGTCAGCCCGGGCCTGATCGATGTACACGTCCACTTCCGGGAGCCGGGACAGGAAGAAAAGGAAACCATCGCGACTGGCTCCGCCGCAGCGGTGGCGGGCGGATTCACCAGCGTCTGCTGTATGCCCAACACACAGCCGACCCTGGATGACGACTCCCGAATCGAGTTCGTCTACCGCCAAGCCCAACGGGCAAACCTCGCCAACGTCTTCCCGATCGGCGCCATCACCAAGGCCAGAGCCGGCGAGGAACTGGCCGAGATCGCCCAGATGGCCGCCAGCGGTGCGGTCGGGTTCAGCGATGACGGCGTCGGCGTCGCTTCCGCAGGTGTCATGGCCAAAGCACTGTCCTACATCGCCATGACCGGCAAAGTGTTGATGCAGCACTGCGAGGACCCGCAACTCGGCGGCGGCGCGATGAACGCCGGGGCGCTGGCAACGAAGCTCGGCCTCTCCGGCTGGCCACGTGTCGCTGAAGAACTCATGATCCAACGCGACATCATGCTCAACCAGGCCCAAGGCTCAAAGACACGCTACCACGTCCAGCACATCTCCAGCGGCGGCAGCGTCGAACTCGTCCGCCGGGCAAGAGCCGACCTGATCGGCCAAGCGACCATCACCGCAGAAGCCTCCCCGCACCACCTGCTGCTGACCGAAGAAGATTGCGCTACCTACGAGCCCAACTTCAAGATGAATCCGCCACTGCGTGCCAAACGGGATATCGAAGCAATCATCGAAGGCATCAAGGACGGCACAATCACCATCCTCGCCACCGATCACGCCCCGCATACCCTCGAAGATAAGCAAGTCGAATTCACCGCCGCCGCCTACGGCATCCTCGGTCTCGAATGCGCCCTGCCGCTTTATATCAAAGCCCTGATCGAATCCGAAGCCATCGGCTGGTCCAAACTGATCGAGATGATGACCATCAACGGCGCCAACCTCTGCGGCCTGACAGGCAAGGGATCGCTGAGCATCGGCGCCGATGCGGATGTCACCGTGATCGATCCGAAGCAAGCCTGGACCATCGAAGCAGACAAGTTCGCATCCAAGAGCCGCAACTGCCCCTTCGACGGCTGGAACGTCATCGGCCGTGCGATCACCACCATCGTGGGCGGTGAAGTAAAACTCGCCCTGGACCCGAACCGCATCAAAGGCGGCAACACACCGATCTGCGATACGCCACAATCCCTACTCGAACCCGTCCTGGCCTGAAAAGTTTAGCGGGCGATCTCAGATCGCCCCGGGAAAGCCCCACGCAGACAGATACTGATAATTTAGGCAAACTGTATTAATCGCGGCTGCTGCAGCACAAACGGGTAAGAAAATCGTTGACGCATCCAAGCCATGCCGTACAATTACGTGCGGGAGAAAGAGATATTTTGCGCTTTTTACCTGCCCCACTTCATGTTTATGCCGGTAACGCGTGATTCCGCCGGGATGATCTCTTAAGACCATTTATACGGCGTGTTTCGAGCTATGCTCGTCATCAGACTGAGCGTGATTGTGTGCCGTCTGTTTATATTCCGAGAAAGGGACGCTTAGACATGTTGAACCGCAAATCGTTGCACACAGTTTTTCCCGCCTTATTGAGTGCCCTGATCGTTTCACCCGCAGCGCTCGGCAAAATTTATCAGTGGGAATGGGTGGACCCGGCCGACCCCTCGCAAGGCAGACAAGCTTCTGCCACACTCTGCCCCGACGGCACGGGACTTATTCCAGCACCCGGGCTCAATGCTAGATACAAAGACTTGACCCAAGCATGGCTGCTAGGTACGGACCTCAGAGGCGCATATTTCGATATGGCCACGCTGACAAATGCGGATCTGACAGGCGCTACTCTCACCAATATCAATCTTTCGTCTGCCACACTGACGGGGGCGTATTTGGCGGGGACTAATCTCACCAATGCCAGACTAAGAGATGCCACTCTGTCGGATGTAGATTTGACAGGGGCGACGATTACCGGGGCCCGTTTCGACAGCACGACGGGCAGCGGTTTTACCCGGGTGCAGTTCGAGTCAACCGCCAGTTATGCCTCCGGCAATCTGGCCGGGTTGAACTTGGGCTATAACAATCTGTCGTCGTGGAACTTCGCGGGCAAGAACCTTACCGATGCCAGCTTCGAGGATGCCACGCTGACGGGCGCGGACTTGACGCAGGCCAACCTCACCCGTGCCAACTTCTATAGTGCCACGCTGACGGATGCGGACATGACGCAAGCCGACCTTGTCGATGCTCGTTTCAGTAATGCCACGCTGAGACGGGCGGACTTGACGCAGGCCAACCTCACCGATGCCAACTTCGCGGGAGCTTCGCTAAGGGACGCGGATTTTACGCAGGCCAACCTCACCCGTGCCGAGTTCGTATCTGCCACGCTGACGGGGGCGGATTTCACAGGAGCGGTGATTGTCGAGGCTGGTTTCTCCAACACGACAGACAGCGGTTTTACCCGCGCGCAGTTCGAGTCGACCGCCAGTTATACCTCCGGCAATCTGGCTGGGATAGTCTTGGGCAGTAACGATTTGTCATCGTGGAACTTCGCGGGCAAGAATCTCACCGAGGCCAGATTCGACCGTGCCACGCTTACGGGGGCGGATTATACAGATGCGACGATTGCCGGGGCCAATTTCTCCTTCACGACGGATAGCGGTTTTACCCGGGCGCAGTTCGAGTCAACCGCTAGTTATGCCTCCGGCAATCTGGCCGGGATGCATTTGAGCTATAACGATCTGTCATCGTGGAACTTTGGGGGCAAGAATCTCACCGAGGCCGATTTTAATTCTGCCACGCTGACGGGGGCTGATTTGGCGCAGGCCAACCTCACCGGTGCCGATTTCGAGTCTGCCACGCTGACGGATGCGGATTTGGCGCAGGCCAACCTCACCGATGCCTACTTCGAATCTGCCACACTAACGGGTGCGGATTTGACAGGGGCGACGATAGTCGGGGCCGACTTCCGGGGCATGACGGACAGTGGTTTTACCCGGGCGCAGTTCGAATCGACCGCCAGTTATGCTTCCGGTGAACTGGCCGGGATGGGGTTACGTTCTAACGATCTGTCGTCATGGAACTTTGCGAACATGGACCTCACCGATGCCGACTTCTATCGTGCCACACTGACGGGGGCGGGTTTGGCGGAGGCCAACCTCACAGATGCCTCCTTCTATCTCGCCACGCTGACGGATGCGGACTTGACGCGGGCCAACCTCACCGATGCCAACTTCAATCGCGCCACGCTGACGGGGGCGGATTTAACTGGAGCGACGATTGTCGGGGCCGACTTCACTTACACGACGTCTAACGGTTTTACCCGCGCACAATTCGAGTCAACCGCAAGTTATGCTTCCGGCGATCTGGCCGGGATGATGTTGGGTTCTAACAACCTGTCGGCATGGAATTTTGCAGGCAAGAACCTTACCGATGCTAACTTCGAGTCTGCTACGCTGACGGGTGCAGATTTTACAGATGCGACGATTGCCGGGGCCAACTTCGAGTCTGCCAGGCTGATGGATGCGGACTTGACGCGGGCCAATCTTGCCGATGCGAACTTCAATCGTGCCACACTGACGGGTGCGGATTTGACGCAGGCCAACCTTGCCGATGCCAATTTCGCGGGAGCCACGCTGACGGATGCGGATTTGAAAGATGCAACGATTGTCGGGGCCAACTTCAGTTACACGACGTCATACGGTCTTACCCGCGCGCAGTTCGAGTCGACCGCCAGTTATGCTTCCGGCGATCTGGCAGGGGTAAACTTAGGCTCTAACGATCTTTCGTCGTGGAACTTTGCGAACATGGACCTCGCCGATGCGAATTTCGGCCGCGCCACGCTGACGGGGGCGGACTTCACGGGAGCGACCATTGTCGGGGCCAACTTTACAAAGACGACCAGCAAAGGATTTACCCGCACACAGTTTGAATCGACAGCCAGCTATGCTTCCGGTGAACTTGCCGGACTGGACCTGAGCGAAAACGATCTGTCATCGTGGGACTTCGCGGGCAAAAACCTCACTGATACCGACTTCGGTGTGACCACGCTGACCGGGACGAATTTTACGGGGGCGATGATCGCCGGGGCTGATTTCCATAATACATCGTCCAAGGGTTTTACCCGGGCGCAGTTCGAGTCGACCGCCAGTTATGCTTCCGGCGATCTGCCCGGGGTGGACTTGAGTTATAACGATCTGTCGTCGTGGAACTTCGCGGGTAAGAACCTCACTGCAGCCAGCTTCAGCTATGCCACGCTGGCGAATGCGGACATCACGGGAGCGACGATTACCGGAGCGCGTTTTATGGACACCACGGACGGTGGCTTTACCCGCGCGCAGTTTGAATCGACCGTTAATTATGCTTCCGGCGATCTCGCCGGAATGAATTTGGGCTCCAACGATCTGTCGTCCTGGAACTTTGCAGGCAAGAACCTGACCGATGCGGATTTCTACTCATCCATATTGACCAATGCCGATTTCACGGGGGCGACGATTTTCGGAGCCGATTTCTCAGGAAGCGGGCTTTCTCGCGGGCAGTTCGAATCGACCGCCAGTTATGCTTCCGGAGAACTGGCCGGAATCAATTTGAGCGGTATAGACCTTTCGTCGTGGAACTTCGCCGGCAAAAACCTCGCCGGTGCCAACTTCATGAGTGCCTCACTATCGTATGTGGATTTTACGGGAGCCAACCTTACCAATACCGTTCTCGGTCCTTACACGCTGCGGTATGTGAATATTACCGGCGCTGATGCGCGAGGTGCGAAGTCTATTATTTCCACCTTTGATTTGTATAAGCGCAACTTCGTAGCGCCGGATGGTCAAATGGCCAATGGCCTGAACGTCACGGCCGGTGAACAGTTCCGCGTCTGGGACTATGAAGGTCTGGATACGGACGACGATGATGTACCGGATACGCTGCTGGGCATTACCGTTTTAGATGAATTCAACATCGACGACGCCGGCCTGCTGATCGTAGGGCTTGAAGATGATGTTTGGGGTTCGACGATCGCTTTCGATGCGGGCATCTCTGTCATTTTCGATGGAACACTGGAAGTTGAACTCCGTAACGGGTTCACGCCCATCGCCGGCGATCAGTGGCGCTTGTTCGACTTTGCCGGCGTCACGCCAACGGGCGGGTTTGATACATTCGTGCTGCCGACGCTTGCCGACGGAATGCAATGGGATACGGCAAACCTGATGAACACCGGCGTTTTAACCGTTGTGCCTGAACCGGCAAGTTTGCTTTTAATGACCGGCGCTTTGACCGCAACAACCATCCGCCGCAGACGTTGACAGGCGCGGCTTGAATCCATCGCGTTGAATCGGCATTCACTTACCTCCTCTCCCCCCGAGAGAGGGCCGGGGTGAGGGCCGGCTGCCTTATAGGTACTGATTGCTTTCGTTGACAAAATCAATCCGATGCCCCTCTCCACTGAATGTATTCTGGCGCGGTTGGATCACTTCGTGTTCAACAGACACAAGCCATTGTGTGCTTATTGTCTTGTTGACTTATTGGGTGAGTAATGACGTATGCCCGACTCCGGCCCTCACCCTAACCCTCTCCCGGGGGGAGAGGGGATCGATGCGATGATGCCTCAACACACAACACATCCTCGCCACACTCAGGGCACTTACCTGTCGTGTTGCCAGTCAGGTTGTAGCCGCACTCGTGGCAAGCGGCATAATTCACGGGTCAGGGCAACCACTGCGCTCGGCGCAGGTCTCCCGACCTCGCCGATTTTTTGACCGCAGGTCTCAAAGCGGGAAACCTTCGGTCCGCATGACGGCGGGGTCGGGAGACCCGCGCCGAGCGCGCATATGCGATCAGCTAATGCGCCTCACTCACCCTGGCTCTTGCCTTCAATCAACACCTGCCCGATATACGTCGCGACTTCGCGGCGGATGGGGCCGGCGGAGCCTTCGTCGCCGTTGGGGTGGCAGCGGCTGGTCAGCAGGATGTAGAAGAGGTTGTTGGTCGGGTCGATCCAGTAGCAGGTGCCGGTCCAGCCGGTGTGGCCGAAGGAGGTTTCGTAGTCGAAGACCGCGCCGCGGGCGGATTGGTCGGAGGTGTGGGTGCTGAAGCCATAGGTACGCCAGCCGTTGTCATCACCTTCCAGCGGGCGCGGTGTTGTCATCTCGTCGACGGTTTCTTGTTTGAGGATGCGTACGCCGTCGAGTTCGCCGCCGTTCATGAGCATCCGGCAGTAGCGTGACAGGTCGTCCACGGTGGAGAACAGGCCGGCGTGTCCCGCGATGCCGCCAAGACGGTAGGCCCGGGGGTCGTGCACCTCGGCCAGCCGCCATTCGCCATCGATGAACTCGGTCGGCGCACAACGGGCTGCCAGGTCGCCGGTCGGTTTGTATGTGGTTTCGTTCATACCCAGCGGAACGAAAATCTCTTCCCGGGAGAACTGGTCGACGTTCCGGCCGGTGATTTTCTCTATCAGTTCTGCGAGCACGATGAAGCCGACATCCGTGTATTTATAAGTCGTCCCCGGTTCCCACAAGGTTGGTAACGCGTTGATCCGATCGATCATCTCTTCGCGGGTGCCGACATAATCCTTCAGCGAGTTATCCGGCGTAAGCCCGCCACGGTGCAGCAGTAACATCTCGACGGTGATCTTATCCTTCCCGTTCTGCCCGAATTCGGGGATGTAGTCGGCGATCTTGTCACCGAGATTCAACTGCCCCCGCTCGATCAGAAGCATGATGCTGGTGGCGGTAGCGGTGGGCTTGGTGAGACTGGCCATGTCAAAAACCGTGTCGGGGGTCATGGGGATGACTTTGGGCTTAATCGCCCGGCTGCCATAGGCTTTACGGTAAAACACCCCGTCGGCATCTCCGACCAGCAGCACGGCCCCGGGCACCTCGCCACGCTCAATCGCCGCATCGACCACGGCATCGACGCCGGTTAGTTGCGCAGTTCTCGGATCAGTCGATTTTGCCTGAGCCATGCAACCCTGAAGTGTAAAACCAAGTAAAAGATAAACCGGTAGTGATATCAGTGTTTTCATATGCCGAATCATATAATTATATGAATAGGACGTAAAAACGAAAAAAATGATCTCCACGCCCATTGCAGAGTATGCGGTACGTGCTACACTCACTCTGGAGTTATTGGCCACGCCAGGAAGGCACACCATGTGGTATGCATGCATCAATAACTCACCCATTTGGAGGTGGGGGACCAACGGTGGAAACTGATACCGACCATAAGCTGCGCGTGCTGTTCGTTAGCGACCACTTCGGCCATGCCGGCGGTGTGATCCACGGCGCCACACGGTATTTTCTGACCGTGTTGCCTCGCCTGCTTCAACGTGATATCGATCTGCATGTCGCGTTCCTGCGTGGTGAACACCCCGCCTCCGAACAGATCAAACGCAAGGGTATCCAGCCGGTGTTCTTCGGCCGGTCTAAAAAGAACCCCATGTCTGTACTGGATGTGTACCGACTGATTCGACGTGAACGGATCCAAGTCATCCACTGCGCGGGGATGAAAGGTATCCTGGCATCACGCATCGCGGGTCGACTCGCCGGTGTCCCGGTTGTCTCACACCTGCACGACTGCGAGCCTTTATCAATAGCATTCGAAAAAATGCTGCGGTGGACCAGCCGATTCAGTTCATGGAACCTGTCCGTCTCGAAAGATGTCGCTGAGCACGGCACGTTCAAACTCGGCATTAATCCTACCCGCTCCGAAATCTTGCACAACGGCATCGTGCTGGATGAACTGCAAAGCACCCCCCAAGAAGCGGGCAAACGATGCCGTGAGTCACTGGGCCTGTTACCGGATAACAAGGTCATTGGTATCGTCGGCAGACTGGCCGCTGTGAAAGGCCACGACACGTTGCTGCGTGCCATGCCGGGCGTACTGGCCAAGTTCCGCAGCGCAAGGCTCATGATCGTCGGTGAAGGCGAAGAGCACGGACGCTTAAATCAACGTGTCCATGAACTGGGGCTGTACGGCTACGTCACATTCACCGGCCAGGTCCAGGATGTCTGCCCCTACTTACGTGCGATCGATGTGGTCGCGATGCCCTCGTTGCGTGAGGGCTTGCCTTATTCGCTGCTGGAAGCGATGGCGATGGACAAGCCCGTGGTCGCCTCCGCGGTAGGTGGTCTGGCGGAAACGATCAATCACTGCGAGAACGGTGTCCTGTTCAGGCCGAACGATGCCCAGGCCCTGTCGGAAGCCTTGATCTCGGTGCTGTCCGACCCGCTACTGACTCAAACCATCACGCACGGGGCTCACGAAACCGTCAGCCATTACGACATCGAACGACACATCGACCGGATTGCTTCGATCTACCGTGCATTGGCCGCAGGCGAAGCCGTTATGCCGGTTGAAGCCTTGAATTCTGATGAGTCGGATAAAAGCCGACAATTGATCAGTCAAACGCTTCAGACGGATAAAAGCTCTCTGGAACGCGTTTAAGCCGGCTGGTCAAATCCACTATCTTTCTGGTCATAAGCTTTGAGTCATCCGCTTACAGCGATACGAAACAGTTGGCGTAAAAACTGGCCCGAGATCCACTGTGGACTTACAGGCGGATTGCCGGACTTTATTTTCAAACGTACCCCTGCACCACTGACCAGTGAAGTGCCCGTCTTCTGCTACCACGTCATCGATGAACCCACCTTCCGGGCAGACCTCGCGTTCCTCTCGGACAACGGTTACACAACGCTGACAGCGGACCAACTGCTCAACCACCTGACACAAAACACGCCCGGCCCAAAGCGCGACGTCGCTACCGCCCCACCGCGCAGCGTCGTCCTGAGTTTTGATGACGGGCAGCGATCCTTATACGACGTGGCGTTCCCTTTACTGGAAGAATACAACCACAAAGCCGTCGCGTTCATCTGCCCCGCGCTGCACCGCGAGCCGGATGAAAACAACAATGCCGGCGGCCAAGCAACGCACGGCGGCCTGTGCGACTGGCAGCAGATCCGCCGGATGCACGACAGCGGCCGCGTCGACTTCCAGCCCCACACCAACAGCCACCGCTATGTGCCCGACTGGCCCAAGCCCCTGCCGCTTGCCGGCGTGGATGGCAACATCGCAAACGAGCGCAGGCCCGATCCCGTCCCGCTGAATGAAGATCTTAAACAAGCCAAAGCCGCGCTCGATCAAGCGCTATCCAAAAACACCCAGCACCTCGCGTTCCCGCAATACTACGGCACCCCCCTGGCCATCCAAACCGCCAAGCAACTCGGCTACCGCGGCTTCTGGTGGGGCGTCCTCCCACATCAGCCGATCAACAGCCCTTCCACCTTTCCCGACATGATCGTCCGCACCAGCGGCGAGTTCGTCCGCAGACTGCCCGGCAACGGCCGTATCACCCTCAGACAGGTCATCGCCAAACGCTATGGCAGACCCAAAGGCCCCGTCTGAGCGGCGTTTACCGGCATCTCACATTATCAGACCTGTTTCCATGAAAGCCCACCCCCCCGCCGAGTCGATCTAGTATTATTACCGACCCGATATACCCTGGGCGGATGTTAACAACGCCACCCGCCCACAGGACAACCTCGCTTGGCACAAATCAGTACCGATCCGAAAAAGAAAAGCAGCCCCCTCGCCACCATCATCCGCATCGTGGTCAGTGTCGGTCTGCTCGCATTCCTGCTCTACAAGGTCGGGCCGGCCAACATCTTCAAAGCGATCGTCCACGCCGACCCCCTCATGGTCCTCGCCATCTTCGGCATCATGTTCCTGGAGCACCTGCATGGCACGTACAAGTGGATGATCCTGCTCAACCACACCAACAGCAAAACCCCCTTCCTCGCCCTGCTCCGCATCCGATACCTCAGCGCCTTCATCGGTAACGTAGGCCTCGGCGCCGTCGGCATCGAACTCGTCCGTATGTACGGCCTGGCGCGCTACACCAGTGACCTGGCCATGTCCTTCACCTCCATCCTCATGGACAGGTTGCTTGGACTCACAGGCCTCGCGTTGATGATCCTCCTGGGTCTGCTCATGGAAACGCGCGGCATATTGCCCGGTATCGAAATAGTTGCCGGTGGCGCGCTGATTTTCATGCTCGCTATGTGGTTCGCGATCATGAACCCAAAGTTCCGATCGCTGACGGATTGGATCCTCGCCAAACTCGAAGCATACGCCGCATCAATTTCTGGCGCAGGACAGAACGACACATCAGATTCCAATGCAGGCAAAACTATCCCTACCAAAGTATGGCATCTATTCTCAAATACCTTGCTGAAGATCTTCAGCATGATCCGCGACAAACAGAACAAGGTCTACCAGAGCCTTGACGCTTACCGCGGCCGCCCGGGCCTGCTCGCATGGGGCATGCTCCAGTCGCTGTTATTCAATGTGCTGAGGATTTCGGTTTATTGGGCCGCTTCCCGGGCTATCGGGCTCGAACTGCCAGTCAGCGCCCTGTTCGTGGTCGTCCCCACCGTCATCTTCGTCATGCTCATCCCGATCTCCGTCTCAGGGTGGGGCGTTCGCGAAACCATGTTTGTCAGCCTGCTCGCGCTCTACGGCGCACCGAAAGAATCCGTCCTGGCGATGTCTCTGCTCGCCGGTGTGTGTCTTGTAATCTCTTCAACCCCCGGCGCTATCCTGCTGCTGCTCGGTTCAGGTGCCCCCAAACCCAACCAGGCCGACCCCGTCCCCAACCAGCAGCCGTAACCGCTCCCTCACTTCACCGCCCCACGCTGGATCCGGATCAGCTTACGTATCCCCTTGCACGCAAGGTCCAAAAGCTCATCCAGCTCCTCACGCTTGAACGTCCCCTTCTCGCCCGTGCCCTGCACCTCGATGAAGTCCCCCTTGTGATTCATCGCGACATTCATGTCGACCTCAGCCCGCACATCCAGCTCGTAATCCAGATCAAGCGCCGGCTTGCCATCCACGATCCCCACACTCACCGCCGCGACAGGCCCAAGCCTCGGCTCATCCCTGATCGCCCCCTGCTTCTTCGCTTCCCCGATCGCCTGGTATAACGCTACCCACGCCCCGGTGATCGACGCTGTCCGCGTCCCGCCGTCTGCGACCAGCACATCGCAGTCGCACGTGATCGCCACACCCGGCATCTTGTCCAGGTCAACCGACGCCCGCAGCACACGCCCGATCAACCGCTGAATCTCCGTCCCGCGCGAATCAGGCCCACGCCGCTTACGGTCAGGCGTCGAACCCGGCAGCATGCTGTATTCCGCCGTCACCCACCCGCTCTTGTAGTTCCCCTCATCATCCTTAGGCAGCCACTTAGGCGGGTCCTGCGAGATGCTGGCCGTACAAAGCACCCGCGTCCCACCCACCTCGATAATCACCGACCCCGCCGCCGCCGTCGGATACTTCTTGATCGTCGTCGGCCGCAGTTCGTTACGTTTTCGTGTCTTGGTTGTTGTTGGCATAACCCAGTTGGTAACAGGTTCATAGCAAAATGGCAACCACCACAACCTCTACCCTCAATCCCCGGCTCCGCCGGTGGCTGGGGGTAGAAGCAGGTCAATGCCCGCCGAAGAACTCCGCGTAATCCTGCATCGACGCCTCGATGACCTTCGCAGCCTTATCCCGGCCGTAGATTTCTTCGACGGACATCGCGGACTTCCCGCCGGGCTCCATCTTGTACGTGCTGAAGTAGTGGCGTAAACGCTCGACAAGGATATCCGGCAGGTCTTCCAGCTCGTGCACATCCCCGTACATGTTGTCGCTTTCGAGTACAGCGATGATCTTGTCGTCCGCTTCGTCGCCATCGATGCACTGCAAGCCACCAATCACGCGGGTATGCAGCAATACATCACCGCGATTGATCGGCCGCTCGCTGATCACGCAGGCATCCAACGGGTCGTGGTCGCCACACTTGGCCTTGGGAGATAGCGCCCCCACCCGATCGCCGCAATAGGTCCGTGGCATGAACCCATACAGCGCAGGCGGTTGGGCACTGCTGCGCTGCGGCCTATCCACACGCAGATAGCCCGTCGTCTTGCAGATCTCATACTTCACGGAGCTGAACGGCGTGATCTCGATATACACCTGCATCCGCAACGGCGGCTCCAACCCGGGCTCGAGCCCGTGCCAGGGGTGTGGACGCCAACGGTAAAACGGCTTGGGAAAGACGCTGTCGATGATTACTTCCTTTCTGTGATCCGCCCGCCGCACGCGACACAAGCTGCTTATGCGGCCGATCGTCACGCCAGCATACAACCTCAGCCGTGCGCGACAAATCTTATAACAAACTTATCACAATCATCGGCAGCAGATATAATCGGATTAAATAGACTTATTACTTTCTGACTTTCCACAACCCCCGTTGTAACAATCGGATTCCGCATGACTACGGCGGGTTATAAATACGATACATGGCCGCGGCAGTGTTTGTCCATTCGTAATGAACTTCATCTGCCTGGCTCAGTACGTACCCAACGCTCAGCAATTGATGCGGCGATGTACTCTCGAACACTGTGTGGCTAATAGTAGAGTCAGCACAACAACGCTTGCAGGTTCCGGAACGATCGCATAGATGAGTCCATCACCATCATTATCCCAATCTCGACCTGTTACATACAAGAGGCCGTCTCCGCCGATGGCAACATCTAGTAATTGTATATTTGCACCGGCATCAAAAACCCACAAGTCTTCTCCGGTCGATGTTGATATCGCTCTCAATACCGCATGGGCCGCGTCAGTACCATCCGTCACGTAAATGATGCCGTTACCCGTTAGCGCTGCATTACGCCGTGGATTCATGCTTCGACTCCACATGGTGTTTCCATCAGCATCAAGCGCATATATCCCCCCTTCATGGTTGACCCAATAGGATTCTCCTGATTCGTCGACTAAAACGTTCGATCGCCAGAGCTGTGAACTGTATACATCATCATTTGTCCACTTGACGGAACCATCAGGTGAAAGTGCAACCGCTTGAAAAGTGCTGTGGTTATTCGTGAAAATGGTGCCGTCAGATCCAATCGTCGGCTTAGGTCTATGCTCGTGGTAAGTGCCTCGGTCATAGGTCCACAAGATCGATCCCGTGTCCGGATCTACCGCATGTAGACTCGATCGGTCGGCAAGGTAAACCGTACCGTCCGGCCCAACACCAACGGATCCGGAATTCCCACTCTCTGTCGGGATCGACCAGATGATATTACCGTCGGCATCGACGCCCCGAAAATAGTCACTACTCGCTCCAAAGAACAAACCATTAGAACCAATCGCTACGGGCCCGCCAACCGGAAGGTTAGGCAAAATGACACCATTGGCGTCCAGATGACGCTGCCTGGCTGGCGACGTGCCTGAAAACTGACCGATGACACCATCCTCAAAATCAACGGTTAGTGCAATTAATATACCTGATACTGTGTATCGCCACTTGGTCGTTGAATCGGGATTAATTGCCAACATATCGTAATCAGGGATGTAAACAGTCCCATCTGAAGCAACAACTGGTGAACTGAAATAATTATGTTCAACCCCCACCATGATGCCATCCGTTCTGACCCAGCGAACGACCGGGCTAGTCGGGCCCGCCAATGACGAATAAGACGTATTCTGTGAGTTCCCTTCACGGGATTGCCAGATGGCTTCTGCGAAGGTTTCTTCATCAGACATGACGAATAGAACGGCCACTAACACTGCAAACAATAGGGCCGTGTGTCGTATAGACACAAAGCACGCGCATACAGATTTGTACATCTTTCTCCCTCTCACTTGTTCATTCTGCGATATGCCCCAGATAACCTGAGCTATTAATACGACTCCGGGGCAATCGTAAAAATATCAGACCACAATGTCAATAGTAATTAATTGAAGATGAAGCACACCCCACCGCATATTCGATCATCTCCGTCAGTACATTGCACAATACGCTCATGATCGAATCACAACTCACTCCTTACGCCCCTGCCCTACCTCAGGCTCGCGAGGAATGTATTGCCACTTCCCGCACTCCGGACACGCATGCGCATCTCGGCAGCCCCGCAGGTCGTAGCCGCAACGGATGCAGTATCCTTGGCCCGGTTCAGGTCTCGAATCCTGGACCCACTGCTTGAACAGAACATGATATTCCAGAAACCCCATCCCGGAGCAGACAACGATCGCAAGTAACAATGCAAAAATCCCACTCAGACTTCCCAGCCCGATAGCATCAAACAACACACCGCATACCCCGAAGGTAATGATGAATGTAATGAGAATGCCAGCACACCCAAGCGGTATGGATAATGTGATCTTCAAGATGTCCCAGAATCTATTCGACATACATACAGATGCCTATTCATCCGCTGCTCCGGCTTCGCCGGGATTGTGCTTCGCACCACACTCCGGGCAGATCGGAGCAGCCGGATTGCCGCGAAGGTCATACCCACAGACAGTGCAACATCCAACGGCAGCACTCCGCAACCGTAACCAGATACGATAACTCAGGCCAATACCAGCGCCGAAAATACATATACCTGCAAGTATCCCCACCAAGAAAAAGAAAGCATCTGCAAGAGAATCCGTTTCCCTAGAACCAAGCGCCGATCGTACAAACAAGCAACCAAACGCGAATAGAAAAGGCGTAATGACAGCAACAACAATGCTTGTCAGAACTGTGGTCGCGCATATCAGAAATGCTTTAGGACGGGATACCATTTAAGCAGCAATACTAACGAGATATGATGCATTTGACACGTTGAACAAGTATCACATGATTGATTCAGCCACAGAATCGATCATCTCCACCAGTACATTGCACAAAGCCTTATTGATCGAATCACGACGCACACTTGTGATGCGCGCACATGCCTGTCGCTCCACACATATACAGGAGCTCGCCCCATCCCTGCGCTACATACGGAAGACCTTTACAGACACCATGTCCACCCACGTCCAAATCCTGTCCACCACCAACCAGATCATGACCACCAACGCTTCATGCCTGTCCGCCCGTTGTCCGGGTCTGTCCGCACAACCGCCCCTGGCGCATAAAAACAAGGGACGGACGTCCTACCCCCTTTGCCCGGACACGAGCACATTCCATTGCAATCAAACACTTTACAAGGATTTTCGAGCAAACACGCCCCTCCCCGGGCGGACATGGCCACCCGCCCGATCCGCACAACAACTCAACTCAACCCCAAAACCGCCCACCGAAAATCAATCAGCCCACAACATCGGCGCACAGAAACACCCCACATTGAACATCCAACATCGAACATCAAACACCCCCTCACCCCGCCGCCGATTCGATCATCTCCGGCAATGCGTTGCGCAATGCGTTCATGATCGAATCTCGACCCACACCCCGCCATGCGTGTTGATCGCCATCCCCGCCGTCGCGCATGCGGTCGAACATGAGCACGATCTGCTGCAACCTGGCGCTGTCGATGGGCTGCGATTCCCAGATGCGGATGGACTGATGTGGCGTCGGCGTCATGTCTTCGCCGTCGTAGGCAAGCACCTCAAAGAGTTTCTCGCCCGGGCGAACGCCTGTGATGGCGACCTGGATATCTTCGTTCGGTTCAAGGCCATGCTGGCGGATATAGCGCTTGGCCAGTTGCAGGATGTTGACAGGCTCACCCATATCCAGCAGGAACACCTCGCCGCCGCGTGCATACGCACCGGCCTGCAGCACCAGCGACGCCGCCTCGGGGATCGTCATGAAGTACCGCGTCATATCCGGGTGCGTCACTGTAACCGGGCCACCCTGGGCGATCTGCCTGCTCCAGATCGGCAGCACACTGCATGCCGAACCAAGCACGTTCCCGAATCGCACCATCGAGTAGATCGTCGGGCTCAGCCGGTTCTGATGCTGGATGTACAGTTCCGCCAGCCGTTTGCTTGCCCCCATCACGGACGAGGGATTGACCGCCTTATCCGTCGAGATCATCACGAATCGGCTGACGCCGCAGGTGTGTGCCGCATCGGCGATCGAGCGTGTGCCGTAGAAGTTGTTCTCCAAGGCAGCGGACGGATGATCCTCCATCATCGGCACGTGCTTGTGCGCCGCGGCGTGGAAGATCACATCCGGCTGATGTCTGTCAACCAGGTCCAGCGTACGCGGCGCGTTGGTCACATCATGCAATTCTGCATGGCGCGGTTGATCGGGATAACGTCGTGCGATCTCGCGGTCTATCTGGAAGAGCGCATTCTCGGACCGCTCGACCATAATCAGCTTCTCAGGGTGGAACCGGCAGACGATCTGCGCCAGTTCCGAGCCGATCGATCCGCCCGCGCCTGTGATCAGGACGATCTTGTTATGCAGGTAATTGCGGATCGGCCCCTCATCCAATGGATGTGGCTGGCGATCGATGAGTCGGGCCAGGTCGATGTGGCAGGCGTGGTCACCGCTCGCAACCGGCTCTGCCTGGGCGGCAACCCCGGCAGGTGGCGTCAGACCCGCCAACTGATCCGCCAGCGTCGGCATGAAACGCCACGCAATCCCCATCTGCTCCAGCACATCGACGATGACCGCCGTTCGCTTGGGCATGGACTGTGGCAGGCTAACCAAGGCCAATCCCACCTTGCGCGTCTGGCATATCGTGGCCAATTGGTCAAAGCCACCCAATACCGGACTCTGGGTAGGCCGTGCATTTGCATCCGGATCAAGCAGGACACAACCGATCAGATTCGGTCGAAGCGAGAGCCCCTGAAGCGCCTGTTCGATCTGCGCGACACTGCGTCGGGTCCCGATCAACAGGACCGGCCCTTCCAACGGCCCACGCTCATGCGACGCAGCCGGGCTCTGGTGAGAAAGGTCAATCGAAACGGGCGCAGCAGGTCTAACCGGTGGCATGAACTGTGTTATCGGCCAGTGCGGACAATGCGCTGCAAACAATGCAAAAAGGATCGCTTTCTCGGCCTATCCGACCTAAACCACCCCCTCCGACCGGCCGATGTCATCCCTACAACCGGACATCTTAAGACCCAGGAGGCAGTAATGCCCGAGCCCGTCGAATCCAACGCCGAAGCCCGATCCAATCCGCGACTCAAACTTCCGGCGATGTACACGCTCTTACGGGTCAGACAGACCGGCGATCAACGCTACCGGTGGACGGGACACATCTACGACATCAGCCAAAGCGGTATGCGATTCGAACTGGACGCCCCCCTGCCCGCAGGCACGGAGGTCGAGGTCCGTGGCATGCTGCCCGGCAGCCACCAGGTAACCTTCCACGCCGCCGGCCGGATCGTCCGCATGCACGACGAAGAAGAAATGGGCCCCTGCCGGATGGGCATGACCTTCACCCGCTTCAACCACGACATCGACCGCCAACGCCTGAACATCTACCTCAACCACAGCGGGATGCGGGCAGCGTAAGCGGAACAATAATCAAGACACTTGGAAAAGGCCCCACCCCATCGCGGTGGGGTTTTTTGTTGCGCCACCCAATCTTACCGCATCGTTTAGCGGGCGATCGAAGCTCGCTGTTCCCCCTGATTACGCCTCGCGGGCCCGCGTTCCACCGTGCCACAGGCCTGCAGTGCGTTGCACTGCAGCTATCAAAGAACAATCACCCATCGCGGTGGGATTATTCGTTATGCACAACGCAAATCAAGCTTGCACCTCTTTACTAGCTGCGAAGCGACGCTTCGCAGGCCTGTAGCGTGTCGCACTGCAGCCAAATACAGATCATTCACGCAATATGGAGAGAATGCGCCCAACCGGTTTTTTTCTCTTGACACACATACCTAGACGCTCTATCCTTATACCTAGACGCACAAGGTATGGAGTCTGGCCATGGATTCAAGATTGCTTTGGGGGACGGTGGAAATGCTGATCCTCGACGTCGTATCGGAAGGACCGACGTACGGCTACCTGATCGCCCAGGCTGTATTGACCCGATCGGATGGGTACTTCGAGCTTAAGGAAGGCAGCCTGTATCCCGCGCTGCACCGCATGGAACGGCAGAAGCTGCTCAAGGCAACATGGAGCGAGTCGGACGAGGGTCGACGTCGCAAGTACTACAAACTCACACCGGCCGGTGAACGCACGCTCGAACAGAAGCGAGATGAGTGGTCGCGATTCTCCAAGAGCGTGAACAGCGTGCTGGGGGTAGAGTCATGAGTGACGACGCCGGGATTGCCGACAGCCTGCCGCCGCAGCGTGACGACGAACCGCCCGACCTGCGTCGGGACATCATCGATGAGCTGAACGACCACTTGGAATGTGCTGCGAGGCAGGAAATGCTCAGCGGCAAGGATGAGGACGAAGCGCAATATACCGCTCTCGAACGTTTCGGGGACTTGAAAACCATCGCCTGTCAACTCTGGTGGGACGCGATGAAGGAGCAAATCATGAAAAAACGCTTGATGTGGGGTTTAGGTATTACAGCTTCTGTCATGGTGATCCTGTTCTGTGCGTTCACGTTGTTTTCGATGTTCGAAATCGTCCGTACGCTGCGTGAGGTTCAAGCTTCGCAGGCCAACCTGGTGCCTCCAGCTAGTCCGGTCGACTTGGAGTGGGGCTCGTTGACCATCGACCTGCTGGATGAGAACGGCAAGCCAATGGCTGACTGGCCGGTCACCGTGGCCGGCAATATGTACAGCACTGACGCCAGGATCAAGCGCGATCTGCGCGCCGATGAAAACGGCCAACTAAACATCGATCCCATCCGAACCGGCACAGCCTATGACATCTTTACCGATGGCAAATACGGGTGGAACTACTTCGCTAACGATATCTTTCTTGAACCGGGTGAATCCAAAGTTCTCACTGTTAACAATCCCGTCAAACCGGATACAGTTCCTGCCGTATTTGACTTCATATGGCCGGATATCCCGCCCGACCAAACACTGCGAATCATGTATCGCTTTCAATCCATGCAGCCCGACAAGTCCGAAACGGAGTGGTATCAGTCGGAATGCATCATAGCAGTCGAAGATGGCGCGATTACTTCAGTCGAGTTAAGAGATCCAATAACAGATATGTATAGCAGTATCGATGTCCCAACCGGGAACATCCTGCTTCTACCGGTTGGTGTATACAGAATGATTGAGGCGCGCGTCAGGTATCAAGATGCCGGCGCTGATACGCAAAGTCCTTATTCCAGGATTTTTGGCAAATACCCCACAGACGAAAACCGGCAAGTTACATTTAAAGTAAATGCAGGTGATGAAAGCACCATCGATATACCGCTGCCGGATAACATGGTGAACATCATTGACAATGTGACCGCTGGACTCAAAAAAGACTAAGCCCGAAAAACCGCTCCGCGTTCACATCAAACTTGCAACCCTTTACTAGCTGCGAAGCGACGCTTCGCAGGCCTGCAGTGCGTTGCACTGCAGCTATTAAAGAGCATTCGCAGTAGCACTCGCGTGAATCGCCGACTGTTCGTTCAGTGATTTAATCCAAAGAACCGCTCCGCGTTTGCATCCATCGCGGCGGTGAAGTCGCTGAAGATCATCTGCCGTCGCTTGGCCAGGAACTCAGCGACGTGCACCACGTACTTCGGCTCGTTGGGTCTTACTTTCCTGTGCGGCTCGGGCGCGAGGTATGGTGAATCCGTCTCGACCATCAATTTATCCAACGGCACCAGGTCGCTGGCTTCCGCGATCGCTTTGGCGTTCTTGAAGGTGACAATGCCGGTGAAGCTGACCATCGCGCCGATGGCGAGGATCTTCTCGACCTCTTCGGGTGTGCCGGTGAAGCAATGGAAAACAAAACGCTGACCTGCAATCCCGCTGTCGGCGATCATAGTAAGCGTGTCGTCCGTTGCTTCGCGGTTGTGGATGATGATGGGGAGGCTTGAGGCTTGAGGGGAGAGGCTTGAGAGTTCATACACCAATTCAAGTTGGGCGGCGAAGGCGGCGCGTTGGGTATCCATAGGCGGGTCGGGATAGTGCCGATCCAGTCCCATCTCGCCCAGGGCGACAACCTTCGGCTCGTTTATCAAATCACACAAGGCATCTTTGAGCATGGTCGGGCTGGGCCAGTCGCCGGCGTAGTGCGGGTGCAGGCCGGCGGTGGCGTAGATGTTGTTGTAGCGCTTAGTCAGTGCGATGGCTTTACGGGCGTCGGCGGGTGACGTGCCGACGGTGATCATCCGGTCGACGCCGGCCGCGACCGCGTCGGCGATCACGGTGTCGACCCGCTCGTGCAGTCCGTCGTACGTCAGGTGGCAGTGTGTATCAATCATCCCACGATCATAGCGGCTTGCTTAGCTTGCCTCATCTTTGATAACCAGAGGCAGCCTTTCCGTGACCGATACCATACACGCTTGATCGGTACATGTCTGATAGCTCAATTCAAGCACCGCATCGGTCGGCAAGTCTGCCTCGTGACCCGTAAGTCGCTCCAGCCTGGCGTTGATCGTAACACTGCCGGTGAACACCGAAAGCGGCTGGTCGGCATAATCGAATCGCTGCATCTGCGGCAGAGGAAAAGTCACGCTAAGTGAATAATCCGCTGCGCCCTTTAACTCAATTGATGTTGGTATCAGGTCCGGTTCACTCGGCTCATGCGAATTGATGTGGTAACCGTCCTGTATCCGAAGCGTTACGGCAAACTCGGCGATGCCATCATTGATGCAGATCTCAGGGCTAACTGACGCAACAACCGGTTTGTCTGTTGTCTGTGGTTGCGGATCCTTCAACGCATTGGTAAAGCGATCGGAGTCGACGTTGATCGCACGCAACAGTGCCCCTTGCATCTGCACCATCGCAGCGCCGTTACGGCTGAGTGCTTCGGCGAAACTTTCAAGATCGCGATGGGCCCGATCAAGCCAGGCTGAATCGTCGGTGAGTTCGTAGAGCGTGATAAGATTGTGGATCATCCGACCATTCGCACTAGGTACAGCGCCATCGTATGTGCCGCGAACTCGCACGAACAGGTCTTGCTGGTCCGCCAGCGTGTCGTAGTATCCACCGTGCTCGGCGGTAAACCGATCAATCGCGATATCGGTGAAGTGCCTCGCCAGCTCTAACCACTTCGGCTCGTTTGATTGAGCGCGGTGCAGTGCAAGCAGGCCGTGGACGTACCAAGCGTAATCTTCTAGATAGGCTGGGATCCTGGCATCCTTATTACGCATGGTTCGGTAAAGCCCCCCGTCATCATCGACCATATGTTTATGAATCGCATCAGCAGCCTTGCCTGCCGCATCGACATACGCAGACTCCCCCAGCACCCGTCCCGCCTCGGCAAACGCCGCGATCATCATGCCGTTCCAACTGACCAGCACCTTATCGTCCGTGCCGGGTTGCTCCCGCTTATCACGCGCCGCTTTCAACGCCTGATTGATCTCGAGTCGTTTGGCCAGGAGCGACTCGACATCAATCCCGGTCTCGGCAGCCAAAGCGGCGAGCGGCTTTGGCAAATAAAGCACATTCGCCTGCTCAGCGGATGGATCGTGCGGGTCCTGGAAGTTGGCACCAAGTGTCAGGCCGTACATATGCAGTGCAAGCTCCGCCAGTTCAGGATCACCGATCGCTTCGCGCACCTGCTGTTCGGTCCAGATGTAGCTGCCGCCCTCGCGTGCGTTCACTTCCGCATCCTGGGCCGACCAGAACGCACCGGTCGGGTCGGTCATCTCGCGCTGCACATAGTCGCACGTCTCGCGGATGATCCGCTCATAGAGCGCCGCACCTTCATCGTCAGGCCTCAATACAAGTGCACGAGCATACACCTCAACCAATTGTCCGTTGTCGTAGAGCATTTTCTCAAAGTGCGGAACAAGCCAGCGTTCATCGGTGGAGTAACGGTGGAATCCGCCGCCGATCTGATCGTACATCCCGCCGTAGGCCATCTGCTGAAGCGTGTGGCCGATGAGTTGCCAGAGTGAATCGCTGCGGTTGTTATGATACACACGCAACAGGAAGTCGAGATAAGTCGGCTGTGGGAACTTCGGCGCCGAGCCGAATCCGCCGTGCTCATGATCGTACATGCGCAGCAGTTGATCGGTGCTTTCGCGGATCGATTCGGGATTGACCGTTGCCGGCTCGCTTTTCTGCGATAGCGCCTGTGCGACCGCGGCAACCAGTTGCTCCGCCTGCTGGATCACGTCAGGCCGTTGATCTTTCCATGCATCGGATAATGCCTGCAATACCTGCGGGAAACTGGGCCGACCGAGTTGCGGCGTCGGTGGGAGATACGTCCCCGCCCAGAAAGGTTTGAGCCCCGGATCATCTTTGCCATGAACACCGGGTGGCGTCAGGAACACACTCATCGGCCAGCCGCCCGAGCGCGTCATGATCTGAGTTGCCGTCATGTAGATATCATCAACATCCGGCCGCTCCTCGCGATCGACTTTGATACAGACAAACTGTTGATTCATCTGCTGTGCGATCTGCGGGTTCTCAAAGACCTGCCGTTCCATGACGTGGCACCAGTAACAGGTCGAGTAACCGATGCTCAGAAAGATCGGCACGTCACGCTCTCTTGCCAACTCAAAAGCCCTCGGCCCCCATGCATGCCAATCCACGGGATTATGCGCATGCTGCAACAGGTACGGGCTGGTCTGATCCGACAGGCTGTTCGTATACTTCCAGGAGCCGTCAGGATTAATCAGTTCATCCGCATGAGGATGCACAGCATGGGTAACAGTGTCAGTCATAAGACCTAATACTAGCGCATCACTCCGCTATGACCAATCTATTGCTACTCTCAAGAGCAGTCGCTCTCAACAAAACCCGTCCGGCGCATGGAAAAACCACGCAGCGATCCCTCGACGCCGCGTGGTTTCACTTGTGGGATCTACGGGGTGTTTACCCGCGTTTGGATCAATCGGTAATCAGGCAGCGGCCCGGTTGAGCTTCTCCTGGGCGCGGACGCCGGCGCTCAGCGATTCGAGCAGGCCGTGCACGCTGTTGACCGAGGCCTCGTATTTGCCGCCAGCGGCCCTCTCACGCATCATGCCGGCCTTGTTGACTAACTCTTCAAGTTTCGGCTTGATCGCTTCACGGTCACGGATCAGGGAGACCCGCATTGCTTCCAGTTCAGCCAGCAGTTCATCGACATCGCGTTGTTCAATCATCTTGCGGTTCCTTGTTTAAGGGACTCCCGTGAGGGTTCGTGCATCCTCAAGATGATCGGCGATATGCCCTATCAAAAGACAAGCTTGAAACACGGTGCGATAAGCCCGAGCGTTATCGGGCTTACGAATCACTAATCGTTACAACCGCTACAAACGTTACGATCCGTTTATTCATCCTGATCCACACAAACCTCAATCACATCATTCAGCATTTGGGTTTATCATGGCGGACGGACAATGTGGATCGTCCAATTACAGGACGGATATAGTCATCAACATTGCCAATCGATATCAGGGTAACCAGTGATACATGAATCCGACATACTGGCACTGCAAACCCGCCTGGAACGCGCACGCACTCTTTTCCTGGCGGATCGTCTCAGCGAGGACATCGCCTGGCGACTGGTACGCAGGACCGCCGAACTGATGGAGCGGGCGGAAAACACCTCCTACGAGAAGACACTCGATGTCATCTACACGCTGGTCGAATCGCTTTGGTCAAACCGTCGCCAGCAAGGCAAACTGGGCCTCTTGAAAGAACAGCTTGGCGAACTGTGAACGTATCAACTGAGATTATCTACCGGCTCTGAGCTATCATGCTTGGATGCTCGCATTAGCAGAAAACAGATCGACACCGGGGCTGTTCATCACAGGTACCGACACGGAAGTCGGCAAAACAGTGGTCAGTTGCGCGATTGCCGCGGCATTGCGCCGGCAACTGCCCGGGATCAACCTGGGTATCAGTAAACCCTTCGCCTCGGGCTGCCGCAAAGACCGGGAAGGTTTGGTCAGTGAGGATGCCGAAGCACTGGCACACTTCGCTAACTGCAAGCAACCGTTAAACGTTATCAATCCGATCCGCTTCACAGCGCCCCTTGCCCCGTCGATGGCGGCCGAGGAAGCGGGTGAAGCAATCGATTGGCAGACACTGTCTCGCAGCATCAATCTCCTGGAACAGACTTCCGATGCCGTGCTGATGGAAGGCGTCGGCGGACTGATGGTCCCGCTTGATCCTGCACGCCCGAGAGTTACGGTACTGAACCTGATCGTGGCGATCGGTTACCCGGTGGTAGTGGTTACCCGTGCGGGATTGGGCACACTCAGCCACACCGCAATGACGGTAGCACTGCTCAAACAGGCCGGCTGCAAAGTGGCGGGCCTGGTGATTAATGGGTATATCCCCGATCCTGCCAAGGCGGACGACCCTTCGATCGCAGGCAACCGCATCTGGCTTGAAAAACTCACCGGCGTCCGGTCGCTTGCCGTTGTGCCGAAAGTCGCCGAGATCGGTGCTCAGCCGCAGAGAGGCCGACTCGATCCAGAAGTCCTCGAAGCGGTCGAACTGACCTATTGGCCCGACGTCCTTGGCATCCCCAAGATGCTACCGACACAGAACCGCAAAAGGGCGATCGAATAAGGCGCCGATTCAGTCGGATCAGCTCTTGATTGCTCGAAAATAATGATCCCACGTGCGATCTTTTCCCGCATGGGGCGACTATCCATACAATGGGCCCTTTTGACAGGCTCATCCCGCTGGAGGTCTACCATCATGTCCAGGGATACACCCACCCAACCATTCGATCCAAAGACAACCACCCGACCGGTCCGGGCATTGTTGAATTACTACATCATCGTCTCGCTGCTAACGGTCGTTGGTTTCCCCTTTTTCATCCTGCCGCTGGTCTTCAGATACCACACACTGCGATACAAGTTCGATGATGATGGCATCACCATGTCGTGGGGCGTGCTGTTCAGACGGGAGATATTCCTGACATATCGGCGTATCCAGGACATCCATGTTTCCCGCGGCATTATTCAACGCCAGCTTGGCCTGGCGACGGTTTCGGTGCAGACCGCATCGGGTTCATCCGGCGCACAGATGGCGATCGAAGGCATCGGCGACCCGCAGGGCCTGCGGGATTACCTCTATGCGAAAATGCGAGGGAGCCGAGGCGTAAGCACCCAAGAACAAGCCGCTGAATCTGAAACCACAACCGAACAACATGCCGAATCCGGCCGGGATGAAGCACTTGAACTGTTGCGTGAAATCCTGGTGCAGGTCAAAGCCATGCGGTCACAACGTCAAAGTGGGGAGGTGACCGATGGCAGCGCTTGAAAAACAGACCGAACGTGCGGCGGAGTTTTTGTACACCGGGACCTGGCAGATTCTGTCCAACTGGTTCCGTGTGCCTCAAACGCCCCCCACCCTGCCGACCGAGCCGGGGGAAGAGCCGGATGCGTTCAAACCCGCAATAGGTTTTTTGAAGTATCTGAAGCTCTGGTTCTGGATCGGGCTGTTCATCATTGACATTGCAATCCTGATCGGTTGGCTGGTGTTAACCATAGCGGTGCCGGTGGCGGGCATACTGCTGGCGATACCGGCATTGGCCTTGGCTGTCTTGCCGGACATCGTCGCATACGTCGCGGTCCATCTGAAGTACGACACGACGTGGTACGTGATGAGCGACCGCAGCCTGCGTATCCGCCGTGGCATCTGGATCATTCACGAAATGACCTTCACGTTTGAAAACGTCCAGAATGTCAAGGTCGTCCAAGGCCCGCTCCAGCGTTACTTCGGCATCGCCGACCTGATCGTCGAAACCGCCGGCTCAGGTGGCGGCCAGGACCAGTCGCAAGCCGCGCTCAATCAGGGACGTGTCGAGGGTGTCGCCGACGCATGGGCGCTGCGTGACCGGATCATGGTCAAACTCAAAGCGACTAAATCCGCCGGCTTAGGTGACGACAGGTATGATGATGAGTCATCCCCAACGCCATCCCCAACCGCGTGGTCGTCTGAGCAACTGCAGGTGCTGCGGGCGATCCGAAACGAACTTGTGCTGATGGGCGATTAAGCTTTCAGTTTATATGGGTACTGGCCCCCGGGACGTATGCAAATAATATGGCCAAGGGTATCTACCTGCATCAACAAAACGCTTCGTGAATCAGAGCGTGGTCCGCGCATAAAAAAAGGCGGCCGGGGCGATGCATCGCGCCCGGTCACCACGGAGGGGAGAAAGCTTATTTCGGGATACGAGCAACGGGCATAGATACCCAGGCTCTTGTATCACGGAATCCTGTTGCACACGGTGTTTAGGCCGTGTGAATACACCACTACCATACGGATTCCCCTCCAAGCAGTGGTGCAGCAGTCAGCGATAGCACGACAATAAATGTGTCTTTTCAGACACGACACTCTCGGCTAAGGTGGGCGGTGGTTTCTCCTCCTCCGTTCACCCTCCGCGATCTGCATTATTACTATATAACCTGCGGTGCCGTAAAGCAACCGTTTGCGGGCAATTTCTTGCTGTTTTTAGCCTCTTTTCGCCGACCGGAAACTACTGAGTAATCAGGATTAACGGCCTCAAATAACCCAGTTTAACCAGCCTGACATTTTTATAATCACCCCGGCTCATGGTCTAATGTCGGCGACAACCACATCACCAGGTGATCTGTACGGTACTCTTGCCGGGCTCAAGCATATTGTAAATAAGTTTAATATCCTTGTCGCTCATACGGACACAACCCATCGAGGCTTCGCGTCCGATGGAGTCCGGATCGACCGTCCCATGAATGCCGTAACCACTAAGCGATTCAGACTGCGGGTCGGTTCCTTTTAATGCAAGCCAGTATTCACCGATCGGATTCTTCGGATCGTCACGCCCGAAAAATTCACCCGTGCGTGGGTTGCGCCAAGAAGGATTTTCCACCTTCGAACCGGGTGCAATAACGAATGATCCCATCGGTGTGGAATCCGCTTCACCAAGACCTACAGTGAAGCTTCGGATATACAACGGCGTGCCGTCTTTATCATTGACATAAACATCCATCCGGAAGTCACGTTTACTGATACGTAAATTAAAAGGCCCATTGATCAGCTTGATCGCCTTGCCGGCCTGAAGCCGTTCGGCCGGGGTGTTATTGATCAACTCGATGAACTGATAAGGAACGCCATACTTCGGCGCGATCCGCGAAAGGTAGTCACCGCGTTGCACGACGTAGGACTCGGCCAGCGGATCGCCGGGCAGCACTTCATCGGAAAAGACCAGTTGCTTGTTGACGCTGGCTAACGTGTCGCGAACCGTCTGGGCATCGAGCGCCGAGAGGCTCCCGCTATCAGCGGTCAGCAGTTGGCTTAGAACGCGCCGGCCTTGAACGAGCCGGCCTTCACGGATCAGGTTCATGCCGCGATTCAGTTCGGTGCCGGCGTTGCTTGAAGTGCGTGTCGTCGACCGGTTGGACTGATCCGACGTGTTTGAGGAAGCAACCGACTGTCTTGGCGGTTGAGATGTTGTGGTCGTGGCGTTGCGAGTTTCTCCCACACCGATAGTCAACGTGACCGGCTCTGAGGCTTGCGTCGGATTGCTGCTGGCAGGCGGTAGTTCATTTACGGATTGGGGACGGCGCGTGTCGGTTCCGGCTGGGTCTATCGCCATCCCTCCCGATGTGCCCGGATCGGCGTTGGCACTGGCCGGGGCTATCCCTTGTTCCGTACCTGCCCCGGAATCACCGCCCGAGAAGACGCCAAACATCCACAATGACACCAATGCCACACCGATCAAAAACAACCAGCCCCACTTTGCACCGGACTTCCGCCTGGAGGACATGTACATCCTGGACATGCCTGCGCGGGGTGTTTGTGAACTGAGCACCATAAGAGTGACCTCCTTGTCGACTATAGGCCTGTTTCAGGCCAGCATACAGCTTTGAGGGCGCAATCCCCCACTATCTTCATCGGCAGGATAGGCTTTGTCACGCCAAACTGGCAGGTATACGTTGGTAGAGCAGGCGAGCAGGAAGTATGGGTGTTAATCATCCTGCGGCTGCGGGTCGTTCTTGCTAGTCATCCGTGGCTTGACTCGCTGTGAGTCGATCCACTGCATGTACTTGAGGATCGTCCGCTCATACCCCCGCTCCCGCGGCTGGTAGTAGGACTTCTCAACGCCGAGGTAGTCCTGGTCCACAAAGCCTGTCTCGCTGTTGTGGGCATACTGGTAGTCTTGGCCATGTCCAAGTTGCTTGGCGCCTTTGTAATGCCCGTCGCGCAGGGCCATGGGCACGGGGACGGTGCGGTTGTCGCGCACATCCTTCATCGCCGCCCCGATCGCCAGGGTCGCGGCGTTGCTCTTCGGGGCGGTCGCCAGATAGGTAACCGCCTGCGCCAGTGTAAGTTGGCACTCAGGCAGCCCCACCCGGTGGGTGATCTCGTACGCCGCCGCCGCAACCTGAATCGCTTGCGGATCGGCATTGCCAACATCTTCGCTTGCCAGGATCGCGATCCGCCGGGCGATGAACATCGGGTCTTCCCCCGCATGCAGCATCTTCGCCAGCCAGTACAACGCCGCATCCGGGTCGCTGCCTCGCATCGACTTGATGAACGCCGAGATCGCGTCGTAATGCTCGTCCCCCGTGCCATCATAGACCGGGGCCTTCTGCTGGATCGATTGCTCGGCCGCCTCCAGGTCGATGTGGATGGTCGCTTGCTGATCGGGCCCATCAGTTTGAGGGGCAGATGACAACACCGCGATCTCCAGCGCTGTCAGCGCACGACGTGCATCACCATCGCAGGCGATCGCCCAATGCGCGATGGCGTCGTCGTCGATCGTGATGTTCAACTTGCCGTAACCTCGCTCTTCATCATTCAGCGCGTTACGAATCAACTCCCCTACCGCCTCCTCATCCAGCGGCTTAAACTGAAAAACCTGGGACCGGCTTACCAGCGGCGAGTTGATCGCGAAGAACGGGTTCTCCGTCGTCGCTCCGATCAAGGTAATGATGCCGCGTTCGACATCCCCCAGAAGAACATCCTGTTGTGCACGGTTAAATCGGTGGATTTCATCCAGGAAAAAGATCGTGCGTTTGCCGTCCGCTTCCAGCCGGCGTCTGGCGTGATTCAGCACCTCGCGCACGTCCTTGACGCCGATCGCGGCCGCGTTCGCACGATCGAAGTGGCGTTTGGTGTAGGCGGCGATCAATTCCGCGAGCGTGGTTTTGCCCGTGCCCGGCGGGCCGTAAAAGATGACACTGGTTAGCCTGTCGGCCTGAAGCATGCGTCGCAACAATTTGCCTTCACCCAGAAAATGTTGCTGGCCGGAAAATTCTTTTAATGTGCGCGGACGCATCCTGACCGCCAACGGCTGGGCGGCGACAAGATGCTTTTGACGGGTTTGCTCCCACAGGTCGGGCATGAAGATCATGATAGCACTGTATTTGCAAGCGTGAAGTGCAGGCGGATTCACCTGAGTAACCCGCAGGTTAGTACAGATTTGCCGATCTCAATACCCGAGATAACCTCACGCCACATCAACAAATATAGCATTAAGTCTTTCATATCCAGACCCGATCCAATCTCTGTCTGCGGGATCACCTGTTCGCGCGTTAGCGTTGCAGATGCGAAGTACTCCTGGGCGTGGTAAGCCTTTAACAGCAAAGGTGAATTTGAGTATGAGTCACTTCCTTCATTCAATCACACTACGGACCAGAATCATTGCGATCGTCGTGCTTGCGATCATGTCCGTCGTTGCGGTGAACTACGCGGTCATAGCGAGTAAGTACTATCACACCGCGGAGGCCGGCCTGGTCGAGAAAGCCGCGTCGTTCACCGCCGTCGCCGATGAAGCGAAAAACCACACATCACGGCTGAATAATGAAGGCGCTTTCGATACTCAGGCACTATTGGCGGACTTGAAGCAGACACTTGCCGCCGGCAAGTCTTACGAACAGTCCAAAGCGTTCGGCACCATACCCGTCGTCTCAGGATGGACCGCCGCCCAAACAGCCGCCCAGCGTGAAAACATCGACTTCCATATCACGGCTTTCGAGGCTCGTAACAAGGAAAACGAACCCGAATCCGAGTCTTTCGAGGAATCGTTACTTCAAGACCTGAAAACGCAACTTCAGACCGGGGATAACGGCGTTATTCACCGCATCGATAAGGCGACAAACACCCTGCACTATATGCGAGCCATCAGGCTCACCAAAGACTGCATGCTCTGTCACGGCGACCCGGCTACCAGCCCAACCGGTGACGGCAAGGATATCGTCGGCTTCCCCATGGAGAACTGGCAGATCGGTGAAATGCACGGCGCTTACCACGTCGTCATGCCCTTGGAACCCGTCGATGAACAGGTTGCCGGATTCCTGGCAAACGGCTTGATATGGACGGTCCCCTTGGTCCTGGTCGTCGTTTTACTTTTCACGATCGTGCTGCGGTTAGTGTTCGGCAGACCCGTTCGGCAACTTATCGAACGCGTAAAAGACATCGCTGAGGGCGAAGCCGACCTGACCAAACGGGTCGAGATCAAGGGCGAAGATGAACTGGGCCAACTGGGCCAATGGTTCAATAAATTTATCGAACGCATCCAGGGCCTGGTCAGCTCCGTAGCCGACGCGGCCAACGATGTCGCCAGCGCCTCGACACAGATCGCAGCCTCAAGTGAACAGATGTCCGTCAGCATGTCCGAGCAGGCGACACAGATGTCGCAGATCAGTGCCGCGGTGGAACAGATGTCTGCCAGTGTCGTGGAAGTTGCGGGCAAAAGCACCGAGGCGGCCAGGTCTGCTGAGGACTCCGGGCGTGTTGCCTCGGAAGGTGGCGAGGTGATTAAAGACACGATCCTCGGCATGCAATCAATCGCCGAGGCGGTTGACGCCAGCGCAGCCAGTGTGTCTGAACTCGGCAAGCGAGGCGAACAGATCGGTCAGATCATCGATGTCATCAACGATATCGCGGACCAGACGAACCTGCTGGCACTCAACGCCGCGATCGAAGCCGCCCGCGCCGGCGAGCACGGCCGAGGCTTCGCTGTCGTCGCAGATGAGGTCCGCAAACTCGCCGATCGCACGACTGTTGCCACCGAGGAAGTCGGTGAGTCTATCAAGGCAATCCAGCGCGAAACCCAGGAAGCCGTCAAACGCATGAACTCCGGCACCGAACAGGTCCGTGTCGGTGTGGACAAGACGCAGGAAGCAGGCAAGAGCCTCGAACTGATCGTCTCCGGGGCACAGGATGTCTCCCAGATGATCATGGCGATCGCCTCGGCTGCAGAGCAGCAGTCCGCAGCGTCGAGTGAAGTCAGCGAGGGCGTCCAATCCGTCTCCGCGATGGCCGGGCAGGTAGACGAGGCGACCAAACAAGCCTCGGAGGCGTCCACCATGCTGTCGGTCAAGGCTGAGCAGTTGAAAGGCATGGTCGAGAAGTTCAAGTTCCGATCGCCGGATCAACATCAAGGGGGCTTTTGATCTGCCTGCCGGCTAACGAAGACACCCAACCTGCATCCGCGAACAGTCGCTAGACTGTCTGACGATGCCGAACCTGCCGCTTTCACTGAACATCCAGAATAAACGCTGCCTGATCGTCGGCGGCGGACCGGTCGCCCTGCGTCGTGCGCGGACATTGCTTGAAGCAGGCGCTAAGGTGGTTGTGGTCGCACAGGATTGCGATCCCGACTTCCAAGGCTTACCCATTGAACTACATCAACGCGCTTACAAACACGGTGACACTAAAAGCGCATTCCTTGTCATCGCCGCCACAGACGATCCGCAAGTAAATGAAGCCGTCGCAAATGATGCCCGTGCAGATAGCGCGTTGGTCAACCGTGTCGACGCCCCCCAATCAGGCGACTTCACCATCCCGGCCCACACCTACCGCGGCCCGATCACACTGGCTGTCAGTACCGACGGCATCTCCGCCGCCGCATCCGCCGCAATCCGGGACCACCTGCTATCGCATCTGGACGAGGACTGGTTGCGCCTGCTGGCATGCGCCCGACCGTACCGCGCTAAAATCCAGCAGCAGGTACAGGACACCGATCTCAGGCAAAATAAGCTCAGATGTTTGTCTGATGATAAAGCCCTGGCTATCCTGAAAGGTTCGGGCGAGGACGCGTTACGCGCCTATTATGAAACGCTCTAGCGTAAAGCGATTACGGACAAAACGGGCAGTTTCTCAGTAACACAACGATAGTATTCGGGAAGTCGACCGCGGAAAGCCTCAGCGATGCGTGTGATACTCATCAGTATAAACCACCACCACGCCCCGCTTGAATTGCGCGAACGGTTCGCTGAAGCCGGCGACACAAGCCTTTTTCTGCAAGCTGCAAGGGATCGCTATCCCGGGATTGAAGCCGCCGCAATATCTACGTGTAACCGCTACGAACTCTACATCGCACGCCCGATCTACAGCCCACCCAAACCTGAATCATTAAGAGCATTCATCGCTGAATACTTCGACTTGCCGTTCGATAAACTCGCCTCGGCCTGCATTATCAGGGAACAGGAGCAGGCGGTGGCACATCTGTTCCGCGTCTGCTGTGGCCTGGATTCGATGGTGCTCGGTGAGGCGCAGGTCCTCGGGCAGGTCAAACGTGCCTATGAATCAGCGGTAAGCCAAGGCTACGTCGGCCCCGTTCTGCATCGTATCTTCCAACAAGCGATCGCTACCGCCAAGCAGGCACGAACGACTACCGGCATCGATGCCGGCCGGGTCTCCATCGGTTCCGTCGCTGCGGACCTTACCAAACAAGTCATCCCTGATTTGAACAGCAATACCGTCGTCGGTATCGGCGCCGGTGAGATCGCTGAGCTGACGCTACAGCACATCCTTGCCCTCAAACCACACCGCCTCTGGCTCGTTAACCGGACGGAGGAGAAGGCCGGCGAATTGTCGCAACGCATCAACCTGCATGAATCGGTCGGCGGCGTTCGGCCTTGGGATCAACTTGATGCTTTGCTCGCAGAAGCCGACGTCGTGATCTGCAGCACGGGCGCTACCGAACCGATCCTCACAACGGATCGTTTCAAGGAGATCCACAAACACCGTCGCGGTCGGCCGATTGTGTTTATCGATCTGGCGCTGCCGCGTGATATCGATCCGGCTCTGGGGTCTATGTCCAATGTTTACCTGTACAACCTCGACGATCTGAAGGAACAGATCGAACACGGCTTTGGCCAACGCAATCGTGAAGCCGAAGCATGTGAGCAACTGATCACCCACGCGGCCGCTGTCTGCATGAACCAGGTCCGCCACGCCGACCTTGGCCAGCTCATCCGCAGGCTGCGAACCAAGCTCCACGATATGGGTGACATCGAAAGCCAACGTACGCTGCGTAAACTCGCTCAAAACATCGATCCTGATGAATTAGAAGATGCACTCAACGAGCACACCCGCCGACTGATCAACAAATTCCTGCACCTGCCGCTGGAACAGCTTGACCGCCACAAGCCGGATGCCCCGCTGGGCTTCTACGCCGCCGCCATCAGGCGATTGTTCGACCTCGTCGAGCATCAGGATGCCGATGGCTCATCAAGTCACCTATCAAGCACGGCAGCCAGCCAAAATCATGCGACTGATGTAAACTCTTCGCGTGAGTAGCCCGGAGCATAAATCTGGATCGACCGTGTTACAGCGCATCATCGCGTCCGCGATCACGTTCCTGCTCGTGTTGTGGTTCACGACACAGAACGGCTTACCACCTGAACATCCGGAATCTTTCATGTCGGTCTTTAAGGTGATCGCGGGCGCGATGCCGGTCCTTGCAGCGTTGTGGATCGGTGCCGCGGGCTACGGCTACGCCTTGCGTCTTCTGTGTATACGCAAACCCGGAAAGTACTTCATCGAAGAACTGGCTCTCGGGATGGCTTGCCTGCTGCTGATCAACTGGGTCGTAGCCTGGGCCGGTTGGTTGTCGCAAACGGGTGCGGTTGCGGTGTTCGGGGCCGGTGCGTTACTGAACCTGCTGAAGTTCCTGCCGAGTAAAGCCGGGCGAAACGTCGAAAGACGGCCGTTCAATATCCCGTGGAGCGTGGTACTTCTGATGCCGGGCTTGGCCATGCTGCTTGTCGCCGCGTGTTGTCCGCCGGGGACGCTCTGGCGTGTCGAAGCGTTTGGGTATGACGTCACCAGCTACCACCTGCAACTGCCGCGCGAATGGCTCGCTACAGGCAAAATGGTCGGCCTCGAACACAACGTCTACAGCTTCCTGCCGAGCCTGATTGAAGGCGGTTACCTGCTGATCGGCGTGCTCAGCGGCAGCGTCGTCAGCGCTGTATACACATGCCAGTTGTTCCACGTCACGCTTGGCTTACTCACCGCAGCCGCGATCGGGAAAACGGTCGCTAATCGCAGCAACACGGCAGCCGGAGTCGGTGCGGCCGCGATGTTTCTTGCCGTGCCGTGGATCCTCATCACCGGCGCGATGGCCTACAACGAAGTGGGCGTGCTCGCTTTCGCAGCTACTGCCATGCTGATCCTCTTCAATGATCTTGGCAACACACGCAGCGTCGCCGTGCTCATCGGCTTGCTCGTCGGCGCTGCCACCCTATGCAAACTCACCGCAGGCGTCATGTTCGCGGTCCCGATCGGTCTGATACTGCTGTTAAACCTCAACCGATCCGAAGCAACCACGGCAGAACAGCAAGACGCTAAACGAATACATCCCATCCAACTCGCCCTCATCGCCGCGATCGTCGGCTCACTTACGCTTACCCCATACTTCATCCGCAACTACTCGCAGACCGGCAACCCCGTCTTCCCCTTCGCTGCTGAAACGCTCGGGGCCGGGCACTGGGATGAACAGCTTGTCCAGCGCTGGGACACCGCGCACGGCCTATCGCCCAAACACGAAGGCAAACCCACCGCCCTTACCCGTCAGTGGCTTCTTAATACCGGCTACGGCGCGGTCGGCGGGCGGATAACACCACGCGAAACGCAAAATATCGCACGCTTTGATCGCGAAGGCGGCGTCCCTATCCTCTGGCTCGTGGTAGCTGCCGCCGTCGTACTTTTGCTTATCAATAAAAGCACACGCCGATTAGCCGCGGCACTGCTGCTAATGCTTACTATCCAGGTCGGCTTCTGGCTCTTCGCCACGCACATGCAAAGCCGATTCCTCATCCCCACGCTTCTGCCCGCCTGCCTGTTCGCAGGACTCGGTTACGACCGACTCAGCACGCTGACAAAAACCAAGGCCCCCACCATCGCCCCGGTGATCAGTTCGGCCGTGCTGGTGTTACTGCTCGCGGTCAGCTACACCACATTCGCCGCTCAAACGCGCACCATCCCCGATCCCGCCACCGGCGAACCGCTGCAAACACCGATATGGATGGCGGTCGATGCGCCGCTGGATTCAGCCGACCACCCGATCAACCGCCTGCCCGAAAACAGCAAAGTCCTGCTGGTCGCCGACAACTCCGGCCTGCTCTATCTCAAACCCGCCATCGTCTACGCTTCAGCATTCGACGAAGCCCCCTTGGGCAAATTCATCCGTGAAGCCAACGGCGATCCAAAAGAAGTCAACAAACTGCTGCGCGGCCAAGGCATCACCCACATCTGGGTCCACTGGGCAGAACTCGACCGACTGCACAACACCTACGGCCACGACCCCGACGTCACCCGCACCATCCTCAACCAACTCATAGCCACCGGCTGGAAACCCGTCGAAACCATCGGCCAAACCGCAACGCTGTACGCCCTGCCCCGTTAATCTCGGCTTGCCGGGGGTGATTACGCAGTTGCAGAAAAACGTGCGGCTTTAGAGCAATGTACGGCCATCCCGGGCAAGCCCGGGGCTAAATAACGAGGATTTTTCTTGACTTCACCCCGAATCAGGCGACAATATAGATGGACAGAGAAACGAAAGGAGGCCGTCAGCCACGTGATAGCACATCTTGGAATTCGAGACGCCGAGTGAGGCAAACCGATCGATCAGTACTTATCGTTATTTTCATCCATTATCTCAGCTCACTCGGCTTTTTTTATGCGCCCAGATAAGGTGTGGGACCCTGTCCGTCATTCCACTTTTCGCTCCATATACACATCAATCAATGTGTCACCATTCCAACTGACAGCAAGGGTGTCGGGCTGCTCTCGTACCGCACGAAAGCCCAACCGCTCGAACACAGCCACATTCCCGGTCTGCTTGATGGTGTACAAAGACATGACAGAGCAATCGTGTGACGCGGCTAAGCGATATAACTCGTCAATCAGACATCTGGCGACGCCTTGCCGCCGCTTATCAGGCAATACACCCAATCCAATAATGTGCAGCCGTCCCTGATGTATGCGGTACTTAACCGTCCCGACGATGTTGGCGTCATCCACAGCAACCAGCCGTGTCAACGCATCATGTTTTGCATTAGTGGCAGCAACAACATCTGGCTTGATCTTGTAGATGTTACGGTTGGTCGCAAAAGCCTGGTACGAAACCGAGGCAGCGACGGATTGTTCGGTTGCAGACGCTTCCCGCACTTTAATCATCGCTGCGTATCCCCCATACGTCGAGTTGCCGGCAAATTAAAACTATCGCCTACTAACCCACAGGTCTATGTACAGCCTTTCAACTTCCGTAACGTAACCTCAGCACGAACGGCTTGAACAAAGCTCACAACCAGGGTCAGCACCACGAGCAGCTTGACGTGCCATCCCTTGTAAAAGTTTACGGGGTCGAACCACCATTGAATGAAAAGTAATATCGCCATCAGGGCTAAGCCAGATGTTGCGCTTTGTACGGGCCAACCAATATAGGCGATTAATGCCAGAAGCAGATAAGCAGCACATATCCCGCCCAGTTGGACATACAACAGGACTGGGGCGGCACTTCCATGAATAAACACCGTTAGCGACAAAAGAGCGCCCAGGATGATGGGCACGACAAGCAGCGCCATGCCCGTATTGCGAGCTTGCTTTTTCAGCCGCTGGTTCAGCGACATGAAGTCGCGATTCGTATCAATGTCATTCATAACATGTCCCCCATACACATGCTGCCAACAATTCAAATAAACGCCTGTCAACGCGAATCAAACAGCAACTCATATTTGCGTGCATCCGCGTTCATTCGCGGCTACTTCCCAATCACAAAAACTTCGCCACGATATGCCGTACCGCTTCGTCGATGCCGGTGTGGGTCACATCAAAAACGTGGTCGGCGCCGTCGCGATAGATCGGGTCGCGCTCGGCTAACACTTTTTTGATTTCTTCCACGCCCCCGCCGAGGTTGGTCAGGCTGGGACGTTCGGTGGTGGTGGTTGCGTCGCCGTGGATGCGTCGGCACAGTTCTTCCGGTTCGCAGGACAGGTACAACCGGACGGTGTCGGGCGCGGCCTTGATCACCTCTCTTGTCTGATCGTTGACGATCGCCCCGCCGCCCAGCGCGATGACGTGGTTTTCCAGCTTGCAGAATCCCTGCGTCACCTCCGCCTCGACCCGGCGGAACTCGGCTTCGCCTTCGTTGGCCCAGACATCCGCGATGGTCCGGCCGTCAAAACGCTTACGCACGGCGTCGTCGCCATCCACAAACTCTTTCCAGAGCTGGTTAGCCAGTTTCTTGCCGAGGGTCGTCTTGCCGCAGCCACGATAACCGAAGAGGATTAGATTCATGGGCGGGATTGTAACGGGAATCGGGTGTTGGGTGTGGAGTGTGTATCATATGCAGATATGGCCAAAGATCCCTACCAGACACACCTCGATAATTTGCGAGAGCACCGCAACCGTAAGGACCCGGACCTGTCGCTGGGGTTTATGCGTAATCAGTTCAAACGCGAGGTGCAAAAACCGTTCGAGCAGCTCGGTGATCTATCCGCCATCTGGATGGAGCTGATCCCGCAAGAGCTGGCAGCGCACACCCGACTGGAAAGCCTGAACCGCGGCGTCCTGCATGTCTCGGTCGACTCCAGCGGCAGACTCTACGAACTGGACCGACTATTGCGCAGCGGCGTGTTTGATCAACTCATCACGCAACACAAAGGTAAAGCACTGCGTCGTGTCGATTTGAAAATCAGCACATCAGATGAAAAGCGATGATCCACGCGACCCCGCTCAGCTCCCCTTGATAAAGTCGTTCCATATCACACGCACCAATACAAACGCGCCGATCACCAGCCCGACCATGAGCAGGATCATTCCAAACGCCGGATAGCCCCAGATCGTGTGTGGCGCATCGCCGTTCATCAGCAGCGCCCCCGCCAGGATCATCGCCGAGACAACCAGCCCGATCGTCACACGGTTGGCGATCTTCTCGATCACCGCGATCAACCGGTTTTCATCCAGTGCATCGACTCGCACACGAAACGCGTTGTCCGCGATGATGTCCAACGCCTTGCTGATACGGTTCGGCAATGCGCTCATGAACTGCTTGGTCTGTAGAGCCGTCACCATCATCTGCCCCAGGCTAACGCTACCCGCTAATTTGCGCTTCAGCAGCTTGGAAACCTGGCGGCGCATTGCGGCATTCGTATCAAAGTCCGGCGCGAGCAGGTGGCCAGACTCATCCAGCAACACGAGCATCTTGCCCAGCACCATGACTTCCGGTGCGATACGCAAGCCTGATTCGCCCGCGATCCGTGTCATACGCAACACGAGTTGGCCTAACTGCATTCGGCTGACGCTTCGGCCGTACTCCTGCGTGATGACTTCACGCACGCTGCTGCGATACGCCGAACCGTCAAAATCTTCCAAACGATCGCCCAAGGCTTCGCAGGCCGAGGCCGCATCCTCGGTCCGCCCTTCTGACAGCGCAACCAGTAACTGAAGGATGTGCTCCTGCATGCCGGTGGATACCCGCCCGACCAGCCCCAGGTCGATCAGCGCGAGTTTGCCATCTTCTGCAAGAATCAGGTTGCCCGGATGCGGGTCCGCGTGGAAGACACCATCTTCGATGATTTGCTGCAGGTAAGCGCTGAGGAACTGATCCGCCAGTTCATCTCGATCATGTGACCCACTCGGTTGATCTCTGAGTGAATCCAGTGTCTGCCCGTGAATAAACTGCATCGTCAACACGCGCGGGGTGGTTAACTCATCATACGCCTTGGGCACGAGCAGTTTGTCATAACTTTCCAGATTCTCCCGCATCACCCTCAGATTGTCGGCTTCGTTGGTGTAATCCAATTCACTTCTAAGCGAACGCTCCAGGTTCCGAAGCACTGCCTGGAAGTGATACCTACGCCCAAGGTCGGTGTGTTCATCCAGTAGCGATGCGATCTGATCCATCGCACGCAGGTCCAGCTCGATCGTTTCACGAGCCTTGGGTCGCTGCACCTTCACGACCACCTTCTCGCCGCTCTTGAGCGTGGCGGCATGCACCTGCCCGATCGACGCCGCTGCTAATGGCTCGGAGTCGAAACTGGCGTACACATCGTCGATGTCGCGACCCAGTTCCTCGCGGATGATCTTCTGCACTTCTTCAAAAGAGAACGGCTTAACCCGGCCGTGCAAACGGCGCAGCGCCTCGAGGTGCGCCTCGGGCAGAACATCCGAACGCCCCGCAAGCAGTTGCCCGAGTTTCACGAACGTGGGCCCCATCTGCTCGAGATCAGTCGCCAGTTCAGCCGCGTCAGCCTTTAAAGCCTCCTCGTCTTCCGGTTTCAGCAGTGAGTCCAAGCCGGTCAGACGCAGAAGCTCCCGCCCGCCGTGCCGCATTAAAAGCCGGGCGATATCGCGGTAACGCGCCAGGTAACGTGTATCGATTTTGGGAAGCATGGTGCTGCCTTGTATGGGTAAAAAAGAAACCAACGCCCGTATTGACGGTCGGATAATGGTAGCAGCTTAATTCTTCAGGCCAAGAATCTGCGTCAGAAAGGCCAGATCATCGGTGCGATGATCACCGCCACCGTCATCACCAGCAGGTTCATAGGCAGACCGACTTTGATGTAGTCCCCGAAGCGATAGCCACCGACGCCGTAAACCATGGTGTTCGTCTGGTAACCCAGAGGTGTGGCGAAGCTCGCGGATGCACCAATCATGATGATGAAAATAAAGGGCAGGAAACTGACATCCATCCCAATCGCACTGGCCTTGGCGATCGGATACACCATCACCGCGGCGGCGTTGTTCGTGATGACCTCGGTGAACAGCGTCGTCACCAGGTACACCATCAACAGGACAAACCACGGGTGCCCACCGGCAAACCCAATAAGCTTTCCAGCGATATACGATGCGGCGCCGCTGGATTCAATGGCACTTCCAACGCCCAGCGCCGCGCCGATCACCAGCAGCACCTGCCAGTCCACGCTCTTACGAGCCTCGGTGCCCGTGCAACAACGTGAGATGATCATGACGCCGGCCGCCAGCATCGCCGCGTGCAACATGCTCAGCCAACCAAACGCGACCGTTACGATCATCGCGGCAAGCGTTCCCAGCGCGATCCATGCACGGTTGTGACGGATCGGTGCAGAATCCTCGATGCGGCTGACCAGGTAAAAGTCCCGGCTGTTGCGCTGCTGGTCGATAAAGCCCGGCCCGGCCTCAAGCAGCAGCGTATCACCGGCACGCAGCACGATGTCGCCGATCTTCTGGTTACGGATCCGGCTGCCGTTACGCGCAACCGCCAACACGGCTGCGCTGTAGACCGATCGGAATCGCCCTTCGCGGATCGTCTTACCTACCAGCGGGCAACTATCAGATACCACCGCTTCGATCATCGTGCGGTAAGTTTGCGATTCGTTGAGTTTGAAAACATGGTCTTCGGCCGGCACCAGACCCCGGATTTTTCGCAGATCGACGACGGAGTCAATGATCCCCACAAAGATCAAACGGTCGTCGGCCTGAAGCTTTTCGTTAGGCCCCACCGCCGGTAACGCATGCCCCTGGCGATCGATTTCCGCCAAAAACAGGCCGGGCAGATGTCTCAATCCACCTTCCTGAATCGTCTTGCCAACCAGCGGTCCGTTAGCCGCGACCGTCATCTCTACCGTGTATTGCCTGGGATCGTCCGATGCACTGAGCGCAGCCTGCCTGCTGGGCAACAACTTGCTGGACACTAACAACAGATACGTCACGCATACCGCACCTACCGGCAAACCCAGTAAGGCGATCTGAAACATACCGAGCCCCTGCGGCATCTTCATGTCTGCGTCCGAGACCAGCAGGCCGTTGACAACCAGGTTCGTGCTCGTGCCAACAAGGGTGCACATCCCCCCGCAGATCGAGACGTAACTCAACGGCAAAAGCAACTTGGACGGGCTGATCCCCGTCTTCTTACACCAGTCTTGCACCACCGGGATAAACATCGCCACCACCGGCGTGTTATTAAGGAAAGCGCTGAGTGTCCCCACCGGCAACAGCAGCCGGAGTTGGGCGCCTAGCGCGGTCTTTGGCATCCCAAGCAGCGGCTGGGTAATAAGCGTCATCGCACCGGTTTTTACCAGCCCGGCTACAACGACATATAAAACACCAACCGTAATCGGCCCACTGTTACCAAAGCCCAAAAACGCTTTGCCCGCAGTAGGCAGCTTGCCATCGGCAGAAAACAGTCCCGCCGTCACCAGCAGGCTCAGACCGCCTAACAGAATGATGTCGGGTCCCGACCAGTTCCGCGCAAGCGCAACAAGCAACAACACCACGACGACTATTGTGAACCAGGCTTCCCACGTCATCCGTTATCCTTTGAACCTCTTACGTCAGCTATTCACCACTCATATCTCGGACGGCTTGCCATACTTCCTTATAAGGTCGCACATTTTACACACAAACAGCCTCACTTCCCCAAGCGAGAGAGAGACTCGTTCGCTACGGTTGAATCAAAGCGTGATGATCGGCGTATGGCACACACACCGGTGATCAGTATCAATTGCCGAAAAAGTCGTTAAAACGGCCAGATTATCGGTGCGAGGATAATGGTGATGACCATAATGATCAGGTTCAACGGCAGGCCGACGCGGACGTAATCGGTGAACTTGTACCCGCCGGCGGAGTAAACCATCAGGTTGGTCTGGTAGGCGGTCGGTGAAGCGAAACTTGCGGTGGCGGTCGCCATGAGCGACATGGCAAAGGGCATGAAGCTGAGGTCTTGCGCCAAAGCAGTCGCCTTGGCAATGGGGAACAGGAGCCCGACCGTGCCGATCGGCCCGATCAGGGAGGTCAGGCACATGCCGATAATGTAGATCCCCAGGAGGATGCCACGCGGTCCCAGCGACTGGCAGATACTGACAATCCACTCGGCGACATGTCGGGCGGCGCCGGTGGAATCCAGCGACTCGCCTACACCGATCGCCGCACCCATCGTCAAGATGACGCGCCAGTTGATGCTTTGCCTTGCTTCACCCGGGGTGCAACAGCCGGTCACAACCATCAGGCCCGAAGCGACCAACGCGGCAGCGACCAGACTCATCGGCGTGAGTGTGGCCACCATCACCATCGAAAGCAGTAACAGCAGCGCGACCCATGCCCGTTCATATCGGATGGGCTTGGACCCTTCCACCGCGGAGACAAGAAAGAAGTCCCGGCGGTTGCGCTGCGTGTCTACAAAACGTGGATGAGTCTCCAGCAAAAGGGTGTCGCCGGGCTGAAGGACGATGTCACCGATCTTCTGATTACCCAGGTGCTGCCCGGCACGGTGCACCGCGATGACGGCGGCGCTATAGACGGTACGAAATTGCCCCTCACGAATCGACTTACGCACCAACGGGCACGTATCGCTGACCACCGCTTCGACCAGACGCCTGTCCGGCCGCGGGTCCGATAGCTTGAAGACCTGGTCCGTCGCAGGCACCAGGCCTCGGGTGCGCTGCAGGTCCACGACAGAATCAACGATGCCGGCGAAGATCAAACGGTCGCCTGCATGTAAAACCTGCTCCGGCCCGACCGCGGCGATACGTTCGCCGTTACGATCGATCTCGACGATGTACGCGCCTGGCAGCGAGCGCAGGCCCGCCTGCTCAATGGTTTTGCCGGCAATCGGGCTCTTCGATTCGACCAGCATTTCCACGGTGTATCGACGGCTATCCACGCCTGCCTGCACGGGTGTGCGGCGGTCAGGCAACAAACGCGGGGCGATAAAAAACAGATAAACCAAGCCCACCAGGGCGCAAGGCAAACCCAGCTTGGTGTTTGTGAACATATTGATCGTGATGCCCATCAATTCACCGCGCTGCTGCTGAGCGTTCTCGACCTGGCCGGCGACAAAGAGGTTGGTTGCCGTGCCGATCAGCGTGCATGAGCCACCGAGGATCGCCGCATAGCTGAGGGGGATAAACAACTTCGACGGGGAGAGTCCGATTTTCTTGGACCAGTCATTAATCACCGGCAGATACATCGCGACGATCGGTGTGTTATTCATGAACGCGCTGAGCCCGGCTACGGGAATCGTCAGACGCATAATCGTGGGCGTGATGGATTTGGGGCGACCTAATAAAGGATGCACCACCAGCCCCATCGCGCCGGTCTGGTTCAATCCCTCTGCGATGACAAAAAGAACAGCGATTGTAATCACCGCTTCATTGCCGAAACCCGCCACGGCCTGGGCCTCGCTGGCAAACGCGTCCGAGAATAGGCCGAAAACCATGAGCAGCGCCAGTCCTGCCAGCAGAACCGTGTCGGGCCCAGCCAAACCACGCAGCATCGCCAGCGCAATCAGGAGCACGGTCCCCAGCGTCACCCAAGCTTCCCAAGTCATTTATTGCCCTCTAGATCCGGATGGTTGAATACATCGCACCCTTCAGCCCCGAATCGGTTCGACCATTGTCGAAAAGATAAGTCTACCCGCTGCCTATTCATCGACCAAACGTGCAGGTACCTGGTTTAACTGAACGTTTAACTGGTTTTATCTGTTTTGACCGGTATTGTCCGTCCGATAGGCTCGCCCGTTCCACGCGTTCCGGTCCGTACCGGCGTTATATCCCTCACCAATCGCCCAGCTTGATTAAGTAGCGCCACCGACACACCGATAGCGTTCAGGACAGGCTCTCTTAGTCTGTTTACGGAAGATTGTGAATGCGTATGGATAGTCACGAGTTTAGAACCAGCCAAACCAACGGGAACGCCCCCAAGGCATTCTCGCTGCGCGATCCGGGATGGCGATTCGAGGCCGGCAAACGGGTCCTGGATATCGTTGCATCCTCGATCGGGTTGGTTGCCCTGTTGCCGATCATGGTCGCCTGCGGATTGTGGATCAAACTCGTCGATGGCGGCCCCGTGCTGTACCGGCAATGGCGTGTCGGTCGTAACGGCTGGCTGTTCAGGCTTTATAAGTTCCGCACGATGTCCCTGAACGCAGAAGTCAACGGCGCTCAGTGTGCGACCAGCGGCGACCCAAGGGTCCTGCCCGGATGCCAGTGGATCCGCAAGAGCCATGTCGATGAGTTGCCGCAACTGGTCAACATCCTGCTCGGTCACATGAGCCTGGTGGGCCCGCGACCGGAACGCCCGGAGATCATCGAAGAACTGCGCCAGGACCTGCCGGGCATCGAGCGACGCCTCGCCGCCGCCCCGGGGCTAACCGGCCTGGCACAGGTCCGCAATGGCTACAGCAACGATGTTGAAGGAATGAGACGAAAACTGGCTTACGACTTGCGCTACCTGCGCAACCGGAGCCTGGTAAGAGACGTAAAGCTGATCCTCGAAACGTTACCGAGGGTCTGGGACCCCACGGCGTGTTGACACCGGTGTCCCGACAGACCGTTAGGAGCCTGCCGATGCGAAATAGCATGGCCCAAAATCATGGCCCGATTACCGGTTTGCTGCTGTTGGTCTGCGCGTTCATGCTCAGTGGTTGTGCCAAAACCTACACGGACTACAGCTCATTCATCAATGAGCCACGCCCCGTAGTGACGGCCACCGAATACCGCATGGCGCCGCCCGACACGGTACAGATCTATTCCAAGCGTGTGCGGGAGATCCACCGACACACCGAAGTGATCAGCCCGGACGGCAAGATCAACTTGCCTTTGCTGGGCCGAGTCTACGTAGCGGGTAAGACGACCGAGGAAGTTGAGGCCGAACTCCAACTCCTGGCACAGGAATACTACGAGGACGCCGATGTTTCCGTGCGCGTTCGCGATTATGCGAGTAAGAAGATCTTCGTCTTTGGTGAAGTCTCACGCCCCGGTCCTTATGCATACAACGGCGCGAACACCGTCCTTGGCACGATGGCTAAAGCCCAGCCAACGCGCCTGGCCGACCCCACGAAGATCCAGGTGATGCGACCGAACGCGGACGGTGAATTGATCCGCAAGATGACGGTCGACCTGGACAAGATGGTCAAAGAAGGTGACACACTCCTGAATGCGGTGATGGAGGAAGGTGACATCATCTACGTCCCCCCGACACCTTTGGCGTCCGTCGCGCTGGGTTTCCAGCAGCTGTTGCTGCCCTTCCAGCCGATCGCCTCAACTATCGCAGGCCCCGCCTCCATCGAGAACGAAGCCAAGGGCTATTCCAGCTATGGTCCCAACGAAAAGGCTGAGTAGTCCGTCGTGTTGAAAGCAGCGTGATATGAGTCAGAAAAACACTCAACAAAATGCCGTTCTTGAACTCTGGGAGCTGCTGCTTCGTTACCGGTGGCGGTTCATCCTCCCGGCGTTCGCGATCACGCTGGGTGTGCTCGGCATGAGCATGATGCTCCCCCGCAAGTACAGCTCCGAAGCGATGTTTGAACGACGCACCGACATGGTCCTCACCGAGATGACCGCAAAGGGTGCAACGCGTAACTTCCAGGAACCCCGAAACTCACTGGTCGAAGAAATCACAGGCCATCGCGCCGTCGATGAACTGCTGGAACAGATCGAACCTCAACTGATCGAGATGGGAACCATCCGCACCTCGCTCGATCGTCAGGTCCTGCGCAACAATATCCTGCGCGGCACCATCGTTCACTGGGACGTCTCCTCAGGCTCCCTGGACCGCGTGCGCGTCGGATACACGTGTCCCGATCCTGAAGTCTCGAAACTGGTCGTCAACGGCCTGGTAAAGAACTACATCCGTCGCACCAAGGAAGCGATGGAGCAGCGGCTCAACGAATCAGCCGAATTCTTCAAACAGGAAGTCACGAACAGCCGCAATCATATTGAAGAACTGGAAACCCGGTTGCTTCAATTTGAAATCAACAACGGCGACCTGCTGCCTGAAAGCGCCAACGGCATGCAGGACCGGCTCGGTGATCGTGAAGTCACCTTGCAGAACATGATCGCGGAACGCGACGCCGCCGTCGTGCGGGCACGCAACCTGAAAGCCGCCATCCAGGAAACGCCTGCAACCATCCCCGAACAGATCACCGCCCCCAATCCGGAGTTGACGCGACTCGAAGATAAGAGGCGTGACCTCAGAGAACAACTCACGAACTACACCGAGGTCTTGAAGATGAAGCCGGCTCACCCCGACGTCATCACCCTCAAGCAGCGCATCGCGGACCTGCAAACCACGATCGACAACACAGACAAGATCATCGTTGCCCAGGAGCAGCACAAGGCCAATCCGAAACTCGCAGAGCTTGAGTTGCAATACACCCAGGCGATCACGGAAGAAGAAGCCTTGACCAGCCAGATCGAAGTCGTCACGGGCCAGGTCGAAAAGATGACGGCACAGACCGACGACATGTTCCCGGTTCGCAGTGAATACCGGAAGCTGTCCCGCCAGGTGGACCAGGCTCAGCGTCAACTGACGTTCTGGGAAGAGAACCTCCGCCGGGTCGAGATGACACTCGCCGCCGAATCGGGTAACCGTGGCATCGAACTGGACTTCGTCCGCCCCGGCACGATCAACGCCAAGCCCGTTTCACCGAATCTGGCACAGGTCCTGATGGCTGCGATCGGCCTGGGCTTGATGGCCGGTTCACTCAGCGTCTTCTTTGCTCACCGTACCGATGAAACATTCGGCTCCGGTGATGAGCTGGCACGTGCCTTCGATATGCCCCTGCTCGGCTCGGTCAGCGAGCTGATCAGCCGTCAGCAGCGCAAGGTCCGACGCATGCGGAACCTGATCCTGTACCCGACCAACGCGACCGTGATGGCCGCCGCGCTCATCGGGATGGTCACGATCCTTTACCTGGACCTGGAAAAACCGGACGTCCTGGACAACCTCAAGTCCAAGGCCACCTGGGTTTTCCAGTTGCCTGCCGCCGAAGCGTCGGAAACGCCCGATCAACAAGCGATTGAACCCATGGAATAACCGCTTTTACGGACACGGATGAGCCAACATGTACGACAAGTACTACAACTTCAGCACGATGCCGTTCGAGAACACGCCCGATCCGCGCTTCTTCTACGCCAGTGAACAACACCGCGAAGCGCTGGCAGCGATCGAGTACACGATCCGCATGCGCAAAGGTATCGTCCTTGTCACCGGCAACATCGGCTCAGGTAAAACGACCGTCGGCCGCACCATGCTCCAACGCTGCGGCCAGGACGCGACGATCGTCCGACTCGTGCACGGCCACCGTGAATCCAGCGAGCTGATCCGCCATGTACTGCGGGCGCTGAATGTGCGCACCCGTGACCGTGACGACCACGCTCGCCTGCTGGAAAGGCTCGAACTCTACCTGAACACCCAGGCCGACGCCAACCGCCCGGTCGTGCTGTTCATCGATGAAGCACAGACGCTCTCAACCGAGGCCCTGGAAGAACTTCGTCTGATCAGCAACTTCGACACCAACACGACCAAGCTGCTGCAACTCGTGCTCGTCGGGCAACCCGAGCTACGCGATCACATCGCGTCGCCCCGGCTCAGCGCACTGCGTCAGCGGATCGTCATGGCCAAACAGCTCAAACCATTGAGCCTGCACGACACAGCCGGGTACATCGCCCACCGCCTCAAAGCGGCAAGCAAAGACCCTCGCAATGTGGCAGTCAGTTTCAGCGGTGATTCGATCTCGGCAATGTACGAAGCAACCCGGGGCATCCCGCGCCTCGTCAATGTTGTCTGTGACAACTGCCTGCTGCTCGGATTCGTCAAGGAAGTCCGTCGTGTTACGCCGCTGATGGTGCGGCAAGTCCTGGATGACATGGTGCCAAGCTTCGGTGAGGACACCGATGCGCGAACCAACCAACTGAGGCTGAGTCTCGCGGCCTAAGGGAACTAGAGATGGGATATGTATTTGACGCCATGAACCGAAGCGATGACGATCCGCATCCCGAAAAGGATGTGGCATCGAACGAATCGCAGACCCCCAACGAACCGGTCGAGGTGCCGGAAGTGGGACCGCGCGCCGAAGACGCTGCCCCACCCACCGAGCCCGTCGAGCAGACGCCGCAAGTCCAGGCGTCGGATACATCATGGCAACCCGAAGCCGAGGAAGAAGACGCGCCGGTCTATAACTTCAGCGCAGCACGCGCCGAACAGGAATCCACGATCTCGTCTGCTGACATCTACTCCACCGAGCATCAGGAAAACACGACTGCCAATGCCACCCTCCGACCGCGACTGCGCCTGTCTTCGGAATGGCTGCAGAGCATCGACGATCGACTCGTCTCACTGACCGAGCCGTCCTCACAGTTGGCCGAAGAATACCGCGGTATCCGCACCACCCTGCTCGCACGCTGGGAACACCGGCGGCACCTGGTGCACACCATCACCAGCGCCACACCCCAAGAAGGCAAAACCATCACCAGCCTGAACCTGGGCCTGAGCCTGGCAGAGCTGCGCAACCGTAAAACCATCGTGATCGAGGCGGACCTACGACTGCCTACTTTCAACAAGCTGCTGCACCTCAATGAATCCAAGGGGATGATCGAGTACCTGCGGGGCCAGGTCTCCCTCAACGAGGTGATCACCAAGCTTGAAGGCACGGCCCTGCACATCATCAAGGCAGGCAGCCGCGCCAGCAACGACGCCGTGCAATTGCTCAGCAACAACCGTATGACAAAGTTGCTCGAAAAATTGCGCACCAAGTATGACCACATCATCATCGACACGCCGCCGGTCATCGAGCTGGCAGACGCCGGCATCCTCGGCGGGCTCAGCGATGAGGTCATGCTTATCGCACGCATCAGCAGAACACCCAAGCCGCTCATCGAACAGGCCCTGCGTGCTTTACGCAGCTACAACGCGCCTGTCGCAGGCGTCATCGCCACCGACCAGGACCGTGGTCGCAATCGCTACCACTACTACCGATACGGCTACCGATACCGGTACCGATACTACGCTAAACGTGCCGCATAAAGAGGAATACGTAACACACGCTCTTGAGTAAGGATCGACCCATGAAGATTTGCACTATGCCGGACAGCGTCATAGTTGCGACGACGGGGCGGAGCGGGAGAAAGCAACAAGGATGGACATCACGGATGATTTGCAGGATGTGAACGCGAGACGGGGCGGACGGGAGAGAAGACCGGCAGGATGACCCGGTGGAATCAGAACAATGCGTCTTGAAACCACACAACAAAAACCGACGCTGCTGATGCTTAGCGATCGATTCCCCGACCCGGATGGCGACCAGCGCGCTACACGGGCCTGGCGTCTGCTTTGCTGTGCATCGGTAACTCACCGGGTCTACCTGTCGGCCGTTGCTGACAAACCCGTCAACCTCAGCCTCTGGCGCCGCGTCGCCAAACGGGTTGACAGGGTACAGATCGCCGCACCGAAGCGGCCGTGGAAAGAGGCCTCGCCGTTCTCCGGCGACGTCATCACATGGACCAACACCCAGAACTTTGATGCACTGCTCGCCACCAACCCCAGCGCGTGGCCGGCCGTCTTCCCGGGAAGGATCAGCACCGCGATCTGCGACTTCACCTTTGACAAAACCGATTCAAAACCAACCATTGCCGGCTTGTATCAGCGCCTGTGGCCGCGCAAACAGGTCGAACTGACTGCCGCCAGGAGATCGCAGATCATCGCAGCGTGCGATCGGGCGTTGGTCGCCACAACTGAACAAGCAAAAGCGCTGATCGGCGCCGGCGGCAAGGTATTCATCCTGCCGGATGAGACCGTGTCCAAGGCATGGTCATTGCTCTTCGCGGGCGCTCAAATACCCGTGGAAGCCCCCACCCCCACCGTCCTGCATGTCAAACCCACCACACTCAGACACGCGGCCTGACAATCAGCGATTCTCAAACTCACAATTGCGAAGGCGGCCTGACCGCTCTACTATCGATGTATGCCTCCGCAACCCCTGTTTAAATCGGAACGTGTTCAGTTTGCCGCGGTAGCGGTGATCGCCGGCACGCTCTTGCTGGGCGTCACGGGCTTGGCAAAACTCCAGGCCGGTGACCGTCATGCTTATCTGAAAACCCCGATTAACCAGCGGCAAACCATGCCCGAGCCGGACCGCACCGAGCATAACCCGGCTATCACCATCGAGACGCCCAGCGACTGGCAGACCATCCACAATGAGCCCGGCCTCCTGGTCACCGCCGATCCGTCAAAACCCGATAGGCAGGTCACACTCGCCACCCTCAAAGCCGGCGAGCAGAACGACCCGGTCCAGGCCGCCAAGCAATTCCTGGCTAAGCACATTGATGAAGCTGAATTGAAAACCTTTAAGCTGATCAGCGATCCGATGAGCATCACCATCGCCGACACCGGCTTAAAAGGTATCCAGTTCATCGGCACCACCACCGGAGTGGAAAACGCACAACGCCTGCACATGCTCGCGTGCCTCACACTCGACGGTAAGCTTTTCTGGTGGGTCTACCTCACCGATACCGTTGAGCCCGGTGAAAACCAGGACGAACTGCTGAGCGTGAACATCAATCACCTGCAGTACATGTATATGTCTGCCAAAATTGTCGAAGAGTAATTTTCATTCGGCGGGAGTCATTCATGCCAAAGTCATTGTGTTCCTGGACTGTCTGTTGGCTCATCGCCTGCATCTTCATCGCGCAACCCGCATTTGCGCAGATCGATAGCGGAGAACAAGGCCGCACACGCTGGCAGGAACATGCCTACGGCATGTCACTCATCGCCCCTCCCAACGCGACATGGATCGAGCAGGTCGATGACGGCGCAAGCATCAAGTTCATCACACAAGAACGCGCCACTATCAGTGTCTTCATTCGTCAATCTGAAAACGAACTGATACTGGACGCTGTCAAGACCAAGGCCATCAATGAATTCAGTTTTGCCTACCCTTCCGCTGTAACCATGGTCCAGGACCAGCAGCCGATCTCCGTCGCCGAACGAAAGAGCCTCGGCCTGTTCCTGCTCGTGCCCGACGAGAAGCAAGGCGACTGGGTCTTCGGCCAGGTCTACGTGCAGATCGACCCCAAAACCATCGCCGTCTATCAACTCGAATGCAACGCCGATGTGTTCGAGTCGGCTTTCCAGACTTTCCAGACTATGCTCAAGACCGTCACGTTCGCCGACCCCGCCGAACTCGATCGCGAACGGACCGAACGGATCAACAACGCCAAAACCTGGCTGGATTCGATCAACCAGGACAAGATCAAAGGCACCCTGATCGCCGAGCAGTGGCTTCGTATCACACAGAACGGCAAAGACGTCGGCTACATGCGCATCCGTCAGCACGATGAAACCGAACACGTCCCGCCCGGCACGAGCGTTGCCGTCCGTTCACACATCGTCGAGGGCCCCAACACCTACGACACCGAAGCCTCGTTCTTCGAGTCCAACGACCGTGTCGTTGAGTTCTGGACCATCACCACCACCATGCGCATCCCGCAACGCGTCATCCACGGCACGAATACCGCACCCGAAACGATCACCGAGAACTGGCGGCAAACCGGCCTGCGCAATGCCGACGGCATGGAAGTCCAGCAGGAAACACCCACCAGCATCAAGAAGCTGCCGTGGAAAATCCCGCCTTACCCGTACATGTCGCAGGTCAACATGTACATCCTCCCCGCCCTGCTGCCGCGCGATAAACCCACCGAGCTGGCGTTCTACAGCTTCCACCAGACCTCGCACAAACTGTCCCTGCGAACCCTGCGCATCGAACCCCTGCCCGGCGGCTCCTACCGCGTCTTCGACCGCCCCACCCCCGACCGCACCGAACAGGTCGCCACCTTCAGCCCCACCGGCCGACTCATCGAACGCCGAATGACCGACGGCCGCGTCTACCTAGCTACCACCCCCCAGGAACTAAGACGCATCTGGGGCGGGCTGTAAACAATCACCACACGCCTTCATCAACGCTTGCGGTTTAGCAATCCTTGTGATGAGGCCAATTATCATACGGTGTTACAAAATCCCAAGTCTGACCGGGCAACCTCTGTTTGACCGGATTATTATCCACATATCGAATTGTCCGCCAAACATCATCAGGTGTATCAAGAAAGACTTTATACCCGCCTTCGGTCCACCCAGGATGATCGGCTGGGCGCAGACCTAACCTTACAACATCCTCACGGGTCATATCCTGCAACCGCTCGATCATCGTCTCTGCACGATCTTTGTGTTTTCTGATGACCATGTGTACGTGATCCGGCATGATCGCAAGTGCGTAACAGGTATAACCACAACTTCTGATAGCTTTGTCAAAAACTTGCGCAACGAGCGAGAACTCATTGGGTTTAAACGATAACAATTCATGCTTTAAACATTGTCGTGCTTGCTCGTAAAACGCACGGATATCTCGACCGGTTGGTTGCACGCGCTTCCGCCCGTAATGCAGTTCGCCCAACTCTTTGAGTAGATCGGATCGAATTGATCGTGATGTCGAACCACGAGGATCATTGGGCAACCACCATCCGTAAAGTGTCCACATCAGGTGATGGGAGATGACCATTTGTTGAAAATACTGTATTGGTGCTAAACCGCAAGCGTTGCTACAGGCTTGGGAGAATAATAACGAACAAATATAATCTTACGCCCCCCCTACCCCGCTTGCGGTTTAGCCGGGTATCATAGAACCCAATGGACATCACACTCGAACTACCACAAGGCGAACAGGCCATCTCTGTCACCGGGCCGGCGGAGCGTAATCTTAAGATTATCCGGGAGGCCCTTGGTGTGCGTCTTACCGCGCGCAACGGGCACCTGCGCATCAGTGGCGACGACAACATGGTCAGCACCGCGACGCGCGTCATCGAACGACTCATGGACGCCGCACGTCGTGACGAACCGTTGAGCCGTAAGCAGGTCATCGACGTTATTGCCACCGTCACCAGCCTGCCGCAAACGACTTCCGCAATCGCGCCGGGTTCCGGCGGGATCACACCCGCTGTTGAAGATGTGGCGCTTGGCATGGATGTCTACCTGACCGGCAAACGTGTCAAAGCGCTGACCGGCGGCCAGCGCGCTTACCTGCAAGCCATCTTTGAAAACGACCTCACCTTCTGCTCCGGCCCGGCCGGCACGGGTAAGACTTACCTCGCCGTTGCCGCCGCGGTCGCGATGCTCAAGCGAGGACAGATGCGCAAACTCGTACTCGTCCGCCCCGCTGTCGAAGCCGGTGAAAAACTCGGTTTCCTGCCCGGCGATCTTCAAGAGAAAGTCAACCCCTACCTGCGCCCACTGCTCGATGCGCTGCACGACATGATGGAGTTCGATCAGATCCAACGCTTCATGGCATGCGACCTGATCGAGATCGTCCCGCTGGCGTTCATGCGAGGCCGGACTCTGAATGATGCGCTGATCATCCTCGACGAGGCGCAGAACACGACAAAGGGCCAGATGCTCATGTTCCTCACCCGCCTGGGCATGGGCGGCAAAATGATCGTCACCGGCGACGCCTCTCAGATCGACCTGGAAGACCCCAGGGAATCGGGTCTGATCGACGCCGTACGCCGATTACGCCATGTCCGCGGTGTCGGCATGGTGACACTGGATGGGGCTGATATCGTGCGTCACAGCCTTGTACAGCGGATTGTCGAGGCCTACGGCGAGGGTAAAAACCGCCTTCCGGGGCCCTCTGAAAAAAGATTTGCCACAGAGGCTGGCTCGTCTGATAAAATCTTGGACACCGAGGCGGATGGGAAGGCCCCATAACGTCTTGCACACGAGGCCGTATCCATAGCGAAGTGGCCCGTATGACTGGTCGATGACCGTGCAGGGGACTGCGGACGTACCCCGGTTATCAACCAACACCCCAGCGAGTGTGCATGGCAAACGGTAAAAGCAAATCCTCAACCACAGCGCGTCGGCGTGAGGTCCGTAAGAACGTCCCTCGGCCGGGTCCGTGGTGGATACAGACGCTGCGCCGCCGCGAGGTCCTCTGGGCCTGCGCGTTTATCGCCTTACTCACCGTGATTGCCGGCCCGATCTCCCTCTGGCTCGGCGGGCACATCCACTACTACCCCGGGCAGGTCCTGACCAAACCCATCATCTCGCGGGTCGAGTTCAAACGTGAAGACTTCCAGCGCACCCAGGAAATGCGCGATGAAGCCCGCAAGAACCTGCCCCCGACCTACATGCCCGACCAGGTCTATTTTGAATCGCTGCAAACCAGGCTCAACGACCTACTTACGCTCGCCGAGACGGATTCCATCGATAACACGCCGGAGGATTACCGCGAGCAGATCAATCTCAGTCAGCAAGTCCTCAACGAACTCAAACGATACGTCGACAACGGCGAGCCCACCCCACAGTGGAAAGCCGACACGCACCGTTTCCTTCAGGAGTTGTTCGACCTGGCCATACTCGATCCCGCCGATGACCATCCTTCAGATGACCTTATCGGGGGGGCCACACAGATCACGATCGTCCACCCCTCGCCCGTAGCCGGTAAAACCAAGGAGCAGCGCTTGTTCGCTCGGCGCATCATGCCTTTGAACGATACCGTACGGCTGGAAAGAGAAGTTGAGTTCGCCACCCGCTTCTTCAAGGGGGAGAACCTGCGGCAATCGATCGTCGCACTTATCATGCAGCACCCGCAGGCGACGTATCACTATGACGCTCAAATCACCAGCCTCCGCGGCGATGAGGCCGAGGCGGCTGTTGAACAGCAGATCATTACATACCAGCCCAATACCGTCCTCTTGCCGACCGGCACCGAACTGACACGCGACGATATCGCACTGATCAATGCGGAGCACTTCGCTTACCGCACCAGCCTTGGCAACAACAAGCTCGCTCTTTTCTATGTCGGGCGGATCGGCATCTTCCTGCTTATCGGTATCGCAATCTGGTCGTACATCTTTTTCTGCAACGAACGGATCGTACGCAACCCGATGCGCGGCCTCGCGTTGACGACGCTGATGCTGCTTTGCCAGTGCCTGGCGGTCTTCTTCGGCCGGGGCTACCCCCAACTCATGCTCGCGATTTCCACCCTCCCGGTGCTGATGGCCGCTACCGTTCTGGTCATTGTCTACGACCAGCGATTCGCGCTTGCGATGGGTGGATTCGTCGGCCTGCTCATCCTCCTCAGCCTCGACCTCGGCGTTGAATACATCATGGTCATGATGACCGGTGTCGGCGTCGCCGTCGGCCTGCTTCACGAGGTACGCAGCCGATCCAAGCTGGTCACCGTCGGCTTGTGGGCGGGGCTTGCCATGGCGATCACCTCGTTCCTTGTCGCCGTCACCATCCGCCCGTTGAACGTCCCCAATGAACTGTGGCGCATCGCGACGGATGCAGCCATGATGGTCATCACCGGCCTGCTCGCCGTCGGCTTCGTCCAGTGGGCGCTGCCCGCGATCGAAAAAGCCTTCCGCGTCACTACCGCCATGACGCTCAAGGAACTCAACGACGCATCGCACCCGCTGCTGCAACGGCTCGCCCAGGAAGCGCCCGGCACGTACCAGCACTCGCTGCGAATCGCTGATATGGCGGAAGCCGCTGCCGACACCATCGGCGCGGACGGCCTGTTCTGCCGCGTCGGTGCGATGTACCACGACATCGGGAAGATCAACAAACCGATGTACTTCATCGAAAACCAGGGCGGCGGCCCCAACCGGCACGACAAACTCACACCCGCCATGTCGCTGCTGATCATCGTCGGCCACGTCAAGGACGGCATCGAAATGGCACGCGAGTACGGCCTGCCCCCGACGCTGCGACACTTCATCGAGTCGCACCACGGCACGACGCTGGTCGAGTACTTCTACCACGCAGCCAAGAAGCAGACCTCCGAGCAGGACAAGCCCGAACCCAGCGAGTTCGAGTTCCGCTACCCCGGTCCTAAACCGCAGACCAAGGAAGCGGCCATCATGCTGCTGTGCGACGGCATCGAAGGCGCCGCCCGCGCGCTGCCCGAACCGACGCCCGTCCGCCTTGAGCAGGTCGTCAACAACATGGCACGCAAGCGCTTGATGGACGGCCAGTTCGACGAGTGCAACCTCACGCTCAGCGAGCTGCACCGCATCGAAAAATCCATCGTCAAGACCCTCTGCGCCGTCTACCACGGCCGCATCGCCTACCCCGGCGGCGAATCCAAAGGCGAACCCAAACCCGCCGCCGCCGACAGTGCCGTAGGCTGATCCATCTAATCCTCCATACTTACAGTTTTCTTCCGGCGTGGTCGCTTCAGCGATCCACGCTCTTCACCCCACACCCCATCCCCCACACCCCGCCTCTCCCCCGCTATCATCTAACCGTATGAGTCCCCCACGTTCGAGCAACCGAAAATACCACGCCTACCGCGAAGACTTCGCTCGCAGACGTAAACACGGCGAAGCCGCGGAGAAAAAAGCCCACGGCCACGATGGCGTGCCGCGCGGCCGACAACTGACCGGTAAACGCACACGCGGCTTCCTCACACTTTTCAAAAAGTTCTTCGCCCTGCTGCGCGGTCACCGCTTCGCACTGTTCCTCGCGGTCATCACGCTCAGCATCTCCACACTTCTCGATCTCATTCCGCCTGTCGCCTCCAAGATCGCGATCGATAACGTCATCGACGGCCAGCCTTTCGGCGATGGCGTCATCGGCAAAGTTGCAAGATGGTTCCCCTCGCAGGAGCATCCCAAAACACTATTGCTGTTCCTCTTCCTCGCAGTCGTCTTATTAAATGTCGGCTCAATCCTCATCCGTGTCTGGGGGCGCTGGCAAGCGACGCGCATCACACACCGCGTGCGTGTCGATGTGCGCCGGCGCGTGTTCGATCACGCTGTCAGGCTGCCGTTGCACCGTGTGTTCTCACTCAAGTCAGGCGGCGCATCGAGCATCATCCGTGAAGATGCCGGCGGCGTGGGCGATCTTGTCTTCTCCATGATCTACAACCCCGCCGGTGCGATCATCCAGCTCATCGGCATCCTCGTTATCCTCGCCGTCACCGAGTGGAGATTGCTGCTTGGTGCAATTGTATTGTTGCCGGTTGTTTTCCTGACACATCGCACGTGGATCGGCCGCATCCGTCCGCTGTGGCGTGACATCCGTGCGACACGATCGCACATCGATTCACGCGTTACCGAAGCGTTCGGCGGCGTGCGCGTCGTGCGCACCTTCGGCAGAGAACGCACCGAGGTCACCAACTTCGCCACCGATACACACTTCATGACGCGCCAGGAACTGCTCGGCTGGTGGTGGAACCGTGCGATCGACATCGTCTGGCGGATGCTGATCCCCATCGCGCTCGCGGCCGTGCTGTATTACGCGGGTGTCCGCATCATCAACGACCGCGCCGCCGTCGCTGCCGGCACACTCGCAGCAAACAAAGCGCTGACCGTCGGCGACCTGTTCATGTTCATCTGGTACCTCGCGAGCCTGTTGCAACCGCTGGCCATGCTCGCATCCAGCGCCGCCGGTTTCCAGACATCCCTGGCCGGGCTCGACCGCGTACTCGATCTGATGGAAGAACCGCTTGAAAGCCCGACCAAACCAGACATGGTCGTGCTGCAACCTGAATCCGTGCACGGCCGCGTCGAGATGAACCACGTCTCGTTCACCTACCCCAAGGCGCCGGTCCCCGCACTGACCGATGTCAGCTTCACCGCTGAGCCCGGGCAGATCGTCGCACTCGTCGGACCAAGCGGCGCAGGCAAGACCACGCTCTGCAACCTCATCGCCCGCTTCTACGATCCGGTTAACGGAAGCGTCAGTGTCGACGGCCACGACCTGCGCGACGTCCATGTTGAAAGCTATCGCGCTTTACTCGCCATCGTCGAGCAGGACATCTTCCTCTTCGACGGCACGGTCGCGGACAACATTTCCTACGGCCGGCGCGGCGCAACACAAGAAGAAATCGCCGAAGCGGCAAGCCTCTCCAACGCCGACGCCTTCATCGATTCACTGCCTAAAACCTACGAGACATGGATCGGCGAACGCGGCGTTAAACTCTCCGGCGGGCAACGTCAACGCCTCGCCATCGCTCGTGCCCTGCTCGCCAAGCCGCGCATCCTCATCCTCGATGAAGCTACCAGCAACCTCGACACTGAAAGCGAACGGCTTATCCAATCCAGCCTGCGAAACCTCATGAAAGACCGCACGAGTTTCGTCATCGCACACCGACTCAGCACGATCACACACGCCGACCAGATCCTCGTCATGGATCACGGCCAGATCATCGAGCACGGCCGTCATGAAGAGCTTATGTCACGCAGCGGCAAGTACCGCGAAATGGTCCAGGCACAAACACACCCGGCTAATCCGGCAGAAGAAGAAACGGAGGCCGGCAAGTGACGAAGAAGAAAGCCCCACGCAAACGTCGCCCGCACAAGCTCGAACTTTATCGCCGGGCTGTCCAGCACCCGCTCGCTGAAGTTACCTTTCTGCAGCGCGTGTACGAGCACTACTCGATCTACGGCGCAAAGCTCTTGCGTGAGGACTTTGCCGGCACCTGTGCGCTGTCGAGCATGTGGGTCAACCTGCGCGACAACTACGAAGCCATGGCCATCGAGAAGCACGGCCCGACCGTCCGCTGGGCTCAGCGCACCGCCCTCAAGGAACTGGGCACCGACAACATCTACCTGCACATCGTCGAGGCCGACGTCATGGACCTCTACGAGCCTCGCGTCGACATCACCTGTGCCCTGAACTTCAGCACCTTCATCTACCACGATCGGGACGAACTGGCCGAATACTTCGTCAACGCCTACCGTGGCCTGAAAAAGCGTGGCATCTTCGTCATGGATGCCTACGGCGGCCCCGGCGCGATGCGTGTCGGCACCCAGTCCCGCCACGTCCCCCCTGAGAACGAATACGACAAGACCGACCGGGGCTTCGAGTATCACTGGGAGCAGCGCAGCTTCGACGCCCTGACCCACCGCACGGACTGCCGTATCCACTTCACCCTGCCCGACGGCCATTACTTCGAGAACGCCTTCCGCTACAACTGGCGGCTCTGGACCCTGCCCGAATTGGTCGAAATTATGTCAAAATCAGGGTTTAGAAGCGTCGGCGTGTGGTGCGACACGTTCGATCCCGACACCGGCACCAGCGACGGCAAGTACAAGCCCGTCGAAAAGCTGCCCGCCCGGGAGGATTGGGTCGCCTACGTCGTCGGTATTGTCTGAAAAATACCGGCTGAAACAGGTTCATTTACCGCGCAATTCTTGCGTAAATCCCCTCTCCGACATACATTATTGGACCGCTAATTATTGGACTCAACGCTCATTAGTCCAGGAGCATAACTGTGCTGATCCTCATTGTTTCCGAGGGCCCGGATAAGGGCCGGATATACGAATGGTCCGACGACCAGACCATCATCGTCGGCCGTGAAAGCAAAGACCTGCGCCTCAGCGACGGCAAATCCTCGCGCCAGCACGCACGATTCAAGTGCGAAGGCGGCACATGGTCCGTTCGCGACCTCGCGTCCCGCCATGGAACGCTCGTCAACGGCATCCGCACGCAGGGCAAAACCCCGCTGCGCGATGGCGATCGTGTACGCCTCGGCCGGACCGAACTGGTCGTCGCACGCATGCCCGCTGAGCAGGCCGAACGCGCCGCACTGCTCGGCGATCAGCCCAGCCGTGGCGAAGTCTGGCGTGACATGCCCAAGACGCGCTGGTACATCCCCCGCGCATCGACCGCTGCCGGCTTCGCCGCCGCCGCGTTCGCCATCGGTTGCAGCGCCTACCTCTACATGAACCTCAGCAACGTCAGCACGACGATCCGTGACGACGTCCGCTCTGCCAGCGCCGCTCAGCAAAGCGCGACCGAAGCGCAGCTCGCCGCCGTCGACGCGCAGACCAAGGCTACCGAATCGCAGCTCGCGTTAGCTGACCGCACCGATGAAATCTATAACGAAGTAGCATCGCTGAACTCAAGCAGCACACCCGTGCTCAAAGAAATCCTTGCATCGGTCCAGTCGCAAAAAGGCAACGGCGTCCTGCTCAATGATATCCAGACCGCCCTTGCGGAAATGCACAACTCGAGCATGACCACGCTTGATACCATCCTCGCCAGTATGGAATCGCAATCCGATCAGTGGCAAGCGCTTGCCAAGGTCGAGGACACCATGCAGAACCAGCAGGACCAGGCCGCCCTGCTCTTGCCGGAACTCCAAGCCGTTGCTTCCACCGCGCAGGCCAACGAAAAAGCGCTCAACGCCCTGCGCCAGCAGATCGAACTCGCACAGGCCCGTCCTGACCTCGACGCTGACATCCTCGATCAACTCGAAGCGATCGTCACCGAACTGCAGGCCCGCCCGACAGCCGACCAGGTCGCAAGCCAGGTCCGCACCGCGCTCGCTCAAGAACAGGAAAAGACCAACGAACTGCTGGTGCGCATCGAAAGCCAACTATCCGGCAACCCCGACACGCAAGCCCTGATCACCCCGCTGCGTGAAGCGCTCGCCGAACAAAGCGACGCCACCGAACAGATGATCAGCCAGGCCTTCGCCCGTCAGGACAAGACGGATGAGCAGCTTGAGCAACTCAGTACACTCATCCGCGCTCAGCCGAGCGAAACCGCCGCCGCCGTCGACGCCGTCCTCGGCAAGCTGACCACGCAGGACGATATCAACGAAGTCCTCGCCGCAGTTAAGCAGATCGAAACCGGCGGGCAAAGCCCCGAATCGGTCAAGCTGCTCAACGATCTTGCCCTCAAGCTCCAGACCGCGCCGTCCTCTCAAGAGCTGGCCGACTCGGTCGTCAAGGCTGTCACCGAAGAACTGAACACCACGCGTCCACTTCTCGAGCAGATCGCAAGCTCGCTTGATAACGCAACACAACAATCCGATACCAGCCAGGAATTGATCGAACAACTGCGTCTCGCCCTGCTTGCACAGGAAGCCGCGGACACACGCCTCGATCAGATCTACGACATGCTCGCCAAGGCAGACCTCGGCGAAGACAGCGACGCCATGCGTCAGGTTCTGCGTGAGATCCGATCCAAGTCGATCACCGGCATGGACGAGATGCGTTCCACCATCCGCCGTGAAATCCAGGCCGGCCTGACCGACACGCGCCTGGCCGGTGGCGCCACCTCCGGCCCCGAGCCCGTGATCGCTGCCAAGCCGATCGCCGACGAGCCACAGCCGCTCTACGAAGAACCCGTGAACACCAACATCCACGCGCTGGCCGCGGAAGATACGCAGCCGCAGGTCGATGTCAGCGTCAAGAAGGACGGCCTGACCGACGTCGAACACGCCTACCGCCTCGCCTTCAAGACCGGCAAGCCCATCACGCTCGGTGGCGGCGGTATCGATCCCGCAACCGGCAAGGTCAAGGAAGGCCGCGTCATCGACCCCGCCTCCGCCAAGGCCGCCGGCATCACCGATTGGCGCGACTGGTACCTGATGGACGACTTCGCCGAACGCATGCGTCTGCAACAGCAAGCCATCCAATACCACGACAACAACCGCACCGCCCCCCTAAGCATCCCCGCCGACGCCAAGGCAACCCAGCCTCTAGATAATGCCGACAACGGCGGTTGATCTGAAAGCGTTTCACCGCAGAGATCGCAGAGGGCACAGAGAAGAGAAGAAAAAATGAATAAGGATGAACACGGTTAGATGTGTTCATCCTTTTCTGTTCTTAATAGTCTTTCTCAGCGCCCTCTGCGATCTCTGTGGTGAATCTCTTCAATCTTGGAACCAACAAGATACAACCACAAAAAAGTGATTAACACGGATCAACACAGATTCAATACAAGTTGCAGATGCCAACAGCATAAACATCCGTGTTTATCCGTGTCCATCCCTGTTACTTCTTCCTGTCTTTCTCCGCGCCCTCCGCGCTCTCTGCGGTGAAATAGCCTTGATTCAATCAATCATCGCCAGCGTCGCGGTACCGATCGCGGCCGCAAAGTTGTCCGCGCCGCCTACGGTCAGCGTCCAGTTTTCCGGCGCCGCTTTCGTCACACGCTCATTCGCCATCGCTCTCACTTGATCGAGCGCAGGCTCGTAGATCGCCACCGTCCCGCCCATCAGCACGATATGGTCAGGCCGATACAGCGCCAACAATATCCTGATCCCCCGCGCCAGCGCCGCCAGCGCACGTTTCATCGTCGGGTGTTCAAACCGTTCATCCGATGCAACCGGCACGCCGTCCGCTTCCAGCGTCCTGAATCCGACATACGCTTCCAGCGCACCGCGTCCCGCGCCCGGCGTCGCAGGCGCATCCGCTTCGCCGCCCGATACATCCATATGCCCGAAGTGCCCGCTCGTGCCGCGCGTGATAATCACAGGCCGCCCATCATCGAGTACCGCCCCGCCCACACCCGTCCCCATCGACAAATAAAGCGTCCGCCCCGGCATCGGGTTACGTCGATGCTCGCACGCCGCCGCCGAATTCGCATCCGTCGCAGGCTTCACCCGCACGCCCAATCCCAACGTTTCTTCTGTCCATTCCGGAATCGACACGCCCACCAGGTCCGGCAGATTCGCAGCCCCCTCCAGCACACCCGCCTTATTCATCGGCCCCGCCACCGACACACCCACACGCACCACCGCCCCGCGCCCAACCCCCGACTTTTCCAACAACGCATCAAACGTCTGCCGTATCCGCGACGTCAACACCTCAAGCGTCGGCATCTCGTAAGGATCACCACGCAAGGTGTGCGGCTGATTACCATCACAAACAAGCGCCAGCTTCACGCTCGATCCCCCAATATCAATCCCAAGCGCCCAGCCACCACTTCGCGTTGTTTCGTCTTTCACACCCATAGACCTATCACCTGTCCCGCACAAAATGCTTGGGGTTCACCACCCACATCATAATCACAATCTTGGCGAGGTTGCTTCAGCAACCGGGCGCCCCCCTAATCCCGCTTCGGCTCCGCCAACAGATAACCAAAGATAAACGCGATCGCCGCACCGATCGGTGCATACCACGGCCACGCGATCGGCACCACCTTCGGCGCACCCTTGCTCATATCACGCACCACCGGCCGGGCCTTTTCATTCTCGATCTTGTTGCCCTCGGCATCCACCAAGGGCTCCTTCGTGATCGGATGCACCAGGTAAACAGGGTCCGCTTCCATATCCAGCTTCGGCTTGCCCGTCGCTTCATCAATCACCGCCGGGTAAGCCATCACGACTTTGCCGGTTACCGGTTCATACTCATGGAAGTAACCACGCCACATGATCGACATCACCACCGCGATACCAATGACTAGCCACGCCGTCTTGAGTATCCGCCTGGTCCGCAATGCCCCGTCCACTGTACTGAACGCACAGGCGAGCCACGTCACCAGCAACACAACCATGATCGCCCCGCAGAACCACATCGACCAGGGCTCATGGAACCGAAGCGCGAACACACTCATCACGCCCAGCGGCGCACTCCACACCAGGCCGCGCCCCGTGATCTTCATCGGCAGCCACGCCAGCATAAACGCCGCGAACAATCCGCCGATGATGTAACTCGCCAAACCAAGCGCCAGGTCCAGGATTGGCACGCCCGTCGCATCCTTAAACCCATCCACCACAAATGCCGCCAGGCATAACGCGATCCCCCAGAAAACAATCAGCCAGCGCGATACCAACAACACGCGCTTGCCTTCCTCCGGATTCTTCTCGATCGCTTCCTGTTCTTCGCCCTTACTCAAACCCAGCGTCTTGGCACGCATCGGCAGGTACACCGCCGACACGGATGTCTGCGCTAGCGCCGCAAGGATCGAGGTCAGGCTCGAAATCGCCGCCGCGAAAATACCCGCGATCACAAGACCCGTCACGCCGACCGGCATCTGCTGAAGGATAAAGATCGGGAAGATCTTGTCGTTCTCCTTCGCTGCAAGCACCGCCGCTTCACCCGCCAGCTTCTCGGGGAACGCCGTGTAGAACACGAACAAGCCCACCCCCACCAGCAGCATCAGCGCCGTCACCGCTTCCGCCACGTAACTTGTCAGGATCGCGACCTGCGCACTGCCCTTGCCTTTACAGGTAAATAAACGCTGGGCCAGCAATTGGTCCGTCCCGTACGCGCCGATGTTACCCAGCACGACTGCGAAACCCGCCGCCGTCAATGTGTAAGGCTCCCTGAAGTCTGCCAACTTATCGATGTTGAATATCTTGAACTTCTCGGCCGCCTGCCCCACTTCCATAAATTCCGAGAAGCCGTTCGGCAGCGCACTGATGATCACCCAGATCGCCGCGATACCGCCGACGACAAACACCAGGAACAGCATCGCGTCCGTCCACACCACCGTCGCGATACCGCCGAGCATCGTCCACAAGACCGCAATGATCCCGATGATGATGATCGATGAGGCTAAAGGTGAAAGCCCTGCATAAGCAATCTCATATTTCGCCGACAAATCAAAGGCAAACTGAGTGTGTTCTTGAATCCAGGCAAGCTGATCGGACATCACCAGCGTCAACACCAGTGCGGTCAGATACACACGCGCCGACTGCGCGAGCAATCCGCCCAGCGTGAACAGGCCCGTCGTCACGCTCCGCGCGCTGGACCCGAGCTGGTTGCCCATGTAGTCGTATGGGCTGTAGATGCGCTTCTGGTAATACGCCGGGATCAACACCCACGCCACGAACGCACGCGACAGAAGCCCCGCGATGATGCCCAGTTGCAGATAGGTCATGTTCCCCGCAAACGCGATCGCCGGCACGCCCACGAACGTCACCGCCGAGATCGTCGTCGCGATCATCGAGGCCGACACCGCGTACCAGGGCAGCTTGTCACCGCCCCGGAAAAAGTCCTCCATCCCCTTCTGCTTACCCGCCAGAAGCACCCCCAGGATACTCACCAGCACCAGGTAACCGATCATCACGGCCCAGTCGATCAGCGTAAAGTGCCCAGCCAAAGTCCCGTTGTTCTGGGCAGTATCCACCGCCGCCAAGGTCATCCAATGCATATGAGAATCTCCGAGCACCAGGACAGGACGGGCCGACGCCACGCGGATAGCGAACAATACCCGGCCGGGAAGGGATATTTATATAACAATCGCCACGCTAACGAAAGCTCAGCCCGCAGCAATCGCCTTAACACCCCAAATTACACCAGTTAAGTGAATCGGCGGATCAGGGGGGAATTTATGATTTGGGATTTATGATTTAGGATTTGATCAAACATATCTCAATAAAAAAAGCCGCCAGCAAATGAGCTAACGGCTTGCAAAATCATAACTCATAAATCAAAAATCATAAATCCAGGATTACCGCACCGGTGCACCGCTGGATCGGCGGATCACCAGTTCCGCCCGCAGCACTTCACGCTTCAGCGGCGGCTCATCGTCGCTCAGGTGGGCGACCAGGCCGGAAATCGCGGCATGTCCAAGGTGGGCTAAGGGCTGACGCAGCGTGGTCAACGCCGGGCTCAGGTGCGATGCGCTGGCTGGATCGTCTACGCCCACGACCGACAGGTCCTGCGGGATCCGCAGCCCGATCGTCGACACCGCCTGGTACACCTCCAGCGCCAGGTCATACGCCCCGGCAAAGACCGCGGTCAGCCCGTCCTCATTGAGCATCCGGTTGAGCTTAAGCTTGTCGTCCGAACGCATGCTCGTGCCCTGCACCTCGACGATCGGCCGATCCTTGTCAGCGATCCCAAGCACCTTGCAGGCCTGGATAAAGCCGTCGCACAGGTCACGGTTGTGTACGAAGTTGCACCCGCCGATGAAGCAGCCGATCCGCCTGTGCCCGAGCTGATACAGGTGGTTCACAGCCTGCGTCGCCAGGTCGCGATTGTCCGTATCCACCGAGGGGATCGACTTATCGCCCGACCTCGCCCCGACCACGACGATCGGCGTCTTGCCAAACGACTGGTCCAGCAACACTTCCAGTTGATTCACAGCCGGGTTCACCAGCACGTAAGCATGTACATCCTGCCGGGCATCGACCTCATCACCCAGTAGCAGCAGGTCGCAGCCGAATTCGACACTCGCCCGGTGCATGCCTTCGAGGATGCCGCTGTGGTAGACATCCGACATCACCACATCGCGATGGATCAAGACGCCGATGCGCAGCTTGGGCTTCACATCGCGGTGGTTTTCAACAACGTAGGTGCCGCGGCCGCGTGTGCGTTCCAGCAGGCCGATCGAAACCAGCTCCTGCAGTGCCCGGTGTGCGGTGACCAGCGAGACCGACATCTGCCGGCTCAGCTCCTTTGTGCTGGGCATCCGCTTGCCGGGCTGGTAGTGCCCGCTGTCGATCGCTTCGGTCAGCGCCTGCTTGACGGATTCGTAAAGGGGTTGGCCGGGCTGGGCGACCACAGGACCGATTTCTTTGTGCTTAGTTGCCATAGGTAGTGCTGAATAATCAGCCCCCGCGTGTGCCTCGGCCATCCTGGAGCCTTACGCTGCGCCCCATCGAGCCCTTAGATGAACGTTTCAAGTTGGGCTCGCAGCGTATAAATATGAAACGCCGTCGCGCTCGCCCTAACAACTGTAATTATCACGCCAGATTGACAGAAATGCAAGCATTTTAAGATTATATAATCACCATAAGCATCCTGTTAATGCCTTGCAATACAGGTCTTAGATGTTGCCGGTACTTATTAAAGAAATTACACCCACCTATTCCGCACGCTTCGGACCAAGCGGTTTGACCACAATATCATCTCCCCCGCTCAGGCTGTACCGCTGCGGATAATTATGGTGCTTGAACATATTCGCGTGGTGGATGCTCATTATTATACCCTGCCCATCGCTCAGCTTGGCTGGGTCCACCTCGACCTCGGCCGTCACAACCTTGCTCGCCGAGTCATACGCCGCATCGATCCGCTGACCATCCAGGTACACACTGATCGTCGAACTCAGCGACCTGTCCCGGTCGTGGCCCCACCAACCCTTGTCCAGCCCGTCATCAAGGATCGTGCTGATCTTCAGCGTGTTGCCCTCGCGCTCGACCGTCGGCAAACTCTGCGTCGGCCGGCCGCCATACGCATACTCGCACAAGCCGACATAGATCCCGTACGCCTCGCGCAGGTTGTAGTCCGCGTCACGCAGCCGCTGTTCTTCTTCGAGGTTCGTAAAGAACGACGACTCACACAAGAACGCCGGCACGTTGCACTTGTTCAACACGCCGAATCCGCTGCTGTACATCAACTGATCGCTCATCAAGGGCGAGGTAACCGCCACCTGCGTCCGCATCTGCATGCCTAACTGATGTCCGACATACTTGGCAACATCCAGCGAGACCTCGGACCAGTCGCACTCGCCGTGATACCAGACACTTGAGAAGTTCGCCGATTCGCGCGACGAAGCGTTATGGTGCAGGCTGATAAAGAGGTCCGCGCCGATCCCGCCGTCCTGCCGTTTGAGATTGTTCGCGATCTGGGCACGATCTTTCAGATCAACAAAGACATCGCCGTCTCTTGTCAGCGTGACATGCGCCCCGGCATCGACCAGCAGTTTTTCCAACAGCTTCGCGACGCGCCAGTTCATCTCGGCCTCACGCACGCCCGTCGGGCCGCGCTTGTAGCCCTTCTTGTGTGCCTGCCCGCCGTGACCCGGATCAAGCACGATCTCCATATCCTTCAGGTACTTCTCCGCGGGATGATGCGGCACATCGATCTTCGGGAACTCTTCCCAGTCCGGCCGATCGTCAAGCCGGCTCATCGCTTTTTCCAAAGGCGTCGGCCCGCAACCCGCAACCACCAGCATCAATACACACAAACCGGCCCACAAAGCGATACGTTTCATCGAGTTCTCCAATCAACTGATAATCAAACACACTTAGCCAATGATCGACATCGGACGTTGCGCAATCGGTTCGAGGCGTTATCATACGTCAATCACATCAAGGAGACACGCATCATGAATTCAAGCGGCGGCGAGGACCTGGTAGGACTGATTATGCTTGGTATTTCAGTGTTGTGTGTGCTTGGTGTATTTCTGATCTACGTGCTCAGCGTGATCTGGTGCACGCTGGATGCCCGCAAACGAGGTAAATCCGGCTGCCTGGTCTTCATCCTCGTCGCATTCTTCTGGCCGATCGGCTTGCTCATCTGGCTGGTCGCACGTCCGCCTAAACACAAGTAAAACTGTAATCCAGCAATCATCAGAACACTTCCACGTAGCCGATATCTACACCTATGCTCGACTTCTCCGATGAGCCTTACCAGTACTTCCCGTCAAAGCGAAACGCGCTGATCGCCTGGATCATCGGCGTGTTCAACCGCACACGCCGCCTGCCCAACAAGCTCAAAGTGGATAGCGTCGAAGTCTCGGGTAACGACACGCTGATCTCAAACATCAACCGCAGCGGCCGGCGGCGCGACCGCATCCTGTTCCTGCCCAATCATCCGACCCACGCCGATGCAGCCGTCTTCCTCGAAGCGCTGCGACAGGCAGGATTCACAACACAGATGATGGCCGCGTACGACGTATTCCTGCGTGGCAAGCTCGATGCGTGGGTGATGCAGAAGATGGGCGCGTTCTCCGTCGACCGTGAAGGCGGCGATCAGCAAGCGATGAAAGACGCATCGGCCGTACTCGCCAAAGGCAAACACGCGCTGACGATCTTCCCCGAAGGCAACGTTTATCTACGCAACGATCGCGTAACGCCGTTCAACGACGGCGCAGCATTCATCGCGATCCGCGCCGCCAAGGAACTTGCCAAGCATGATGTGCGTGTCGTTGCGGTTCCGGTTTCGATCAAGCTCACGCACCTGACGGATTGCCGATCGACACTCGATCAACTGCTTGTGGACCTCGCCAAGTCGATGGCCGTTCCGGATGTGCAGCACGCGCCGGGTCAGCCGCCGCGCGAAGCGATCGTGCAGATCGGCCGGGCGGCGATCCGTCGCAATCTCCAACAGCGTGGGCTGACGCCGCCGGATTCGGACGACCTTTCCGAGCTGATCAACTACTCCGCCGGCGCGGTCCTGGACGACTTGGAGGCGAAGCTCGAAATCCGTCCCAAAGATGGGACAAGTCTGGTCGACCGCGTGCGCACAGCGCGCCGATTGGTCCATGATGTGCGCACCGATGATGGTAGAAAAGTCGACCACGTGGTTGCACGAACATGGGCGGATATGGTAATGCTCGCTTTCCGCATCGCCAGCTACCTGCCGGATTATGTCGTCGAGAGCCCGACGCTCGATCGGGTCAGCGAAACGGTCGAAAAACTGGCCGAGGATGTCCACGGCGAGATGATCGAACCGATCGGTTTGCGCCGCGCGATGGTCCACTTCAACCAGCCGATCCTGCTCGATGATTACATCAGCAAAGACAAGCGTAGCAAACAAGCGATCCGCGAACTGACCGCGGCGTTTGAGGATTCGGTGCAGCACGGATTAGATGAAGTCAATGCGCGAAACGAATGTCTTGGTGGGAAGTTGTATGTAGATTTATGATTTGGGATTGATGATTTATGATGTGAAAACAATGTGAATGGCTAATGGCTAATGGCTAAACAAATCATAAATCATCATTCCTAAATCATAAATTCTCTTCCCCTGCTGCTTCTTTATCCAGATACCAAACCAGTTCACCATCGGTTGGTTGAATGCCGGTGATCGGTACGTTTACGGGATCGGGGCCGATTTTCATCTGGTTCTCGACTCGCTGCAACGCTTCGGTTTTCTTGGAACCGACACATAATACAGCGAGTTTTCTTGCAGCGTTCAGTAGCGGATACGTCATCGTGACGCGGTCGGGTGGGGTGACGTTTGGGCCTTCGTTGATGGCGATCCAGTGGTCGGTGACATGGATGGCGTCAGAGTTTGGGAACAGGCTTGCGGTATGACAATCGGCGCCCATACCGAGTAAGACAAAATCCAAACGCGGCACCGAAACATTCAGGCCGAACACCTGGCGGAGCTTTGTTTCGTAAACACCGACCGGATCGACGTGCATCACCGGCATCGGATGCACCTGGCTTGCAGGCGTATCGATATCCTCAAGCAACGATTCGCGCAGGCTCCTGAAGTTACTTAACTCATCATCCTCGGATACACGGCGTTCATCGACGATCCAGATATGCGTGCGTCGCCAATCAACCTTACGAAAACGCGGATCGATCAACAATCGATGATAGAAAGGCCAAGGCGTTGAACCGCCGGATAACGCAACATGAAACACACCACGATGATTCACCGCTTCGATCGCCGCGGCGGTAAATGCGTAGCCGAGATCATCGAAGAGTGTGTCGGCGTCTTTAGCAATGTGGACGGAGCCGGGGAGGTATAGTCGGGTATCGGGTATCGGGTATCGGGATTCGGAAGACACTTCTTTATTCATCATTACACACCAATATAACCAACGACAATCTGGTTACGTATGAGATCCGACACCCGAATCACGATACCCGATACCTGACTAATCATTATGCCAATACCTGCCGTCGCGGGCCATCATGATGTCGGCGGCGCTGGGGCCCCATGTGCCGGCATTATAGTTGGGCAGGTCGTCTTGCGGGTTTTGCTGCCAGTAGTCGAGGACGGGTTGGACGGCGTTCCAGGCGGATTCGATTTCGTCGCGGTGTTTAAAGAGCGTCTGATCGCCGCGCATTGTATCGTGCAGGAGGGTTGCGTAGCCGTCGGGCGGTTCGACTTTCCATTGCTGGATGTAGTTGAAGTCCATGACGACATCTTTGATGTTCATACCGAGGCCGGGCACCTTGCCTTCGAATCGTATGCGGACGCCTTCATCGGGGTGGATGCCGATGACGATCTGGTTGGCCTTGTACTTCTTCGCCTGCTCGCGGAACAGACAGTGCGGCGTCGGCTTGAAGTAGATCACGATCTCCGTTCGCTTGGCGGCCATCGCCTTACCCGAGCGCAGGTAGAACGGCACACCGCCCCACCGCCAGGTGTCGACGTTGAACTGCATCGCTGCATACGTATCGGTCTGACTGTCGGGCGCGACGCCGTCGTTATTACGATAAGCAGGAACGGTTTCGCCGTTGATCGAGCCCGCGCCGTACTGGCCTCGTACCGCGATATGAGGTACTTCTCCTTCACTGGGGACACGCAGGGCTTTGAAGACCTTGATCTTTTCCGTGCGGATATCTTCGGCATCCATGGAGACCGGCGGCTCCATTGCAACGACGGAAAGCACTTGAAGCAGGTGGCTTTGCACCATATCGCGCATCGCCCCGCCGTTCTCGCTGTCGTAGTAGCTGCCGCGTCCTTCGACGCCGACGGTTTCGCTGGCTGTGATCTGCACGTGGTCGATGTATTGGCGGTTCCACAAAGGCTCGAAGATGCTGTTGGCGAAGCGCAGCACCATCATGTTCTGCACGAGTTCCTTGCCGAGGTAGTGGTCGATGCGGTACGTCGCCTCTTCATCAAAGACTTCCGCCACGACGTTGTTCAGGTGCACCGCGGATTCGGGGTCTGCACCGAAAGGCTTTTCGATCACGATACGCTGCCAGGGTTTGTTCTCGCCGATGCTGCAGAAGAGGCGTCCTTCGGTGACAAGGTCGCTGACGCCGATGTTTTTGATGATGGGCTCGAAGAACTGCGGGGCCATGGACAGGTAGAACAGCAGGTTGCGTCCCGTGCCGTGGTCTTCAGCGAGCGAGCCGATGCGTGCACGGATACCTTGCCAGTCCTCGCGGTTGGTTGAGTCGGCCGCGTGGTAGTGCATGCGCTTGGCAAACTTTTGCCACTTATCCTGATCCGGATAACTCTTGGAGGAGAACTCATACATCGCGTCACGGAATTCATCATCCGTGAACTTTGAGCGCGCGATGCCGAGGATGGCGAACTTTTCCGGGGCCTGCTTGGTATCCCACAGGTGATACAGCGCGGGGATGAGCTTGCGCTTGGTCAGGTCGCCGGAGGCGCCGAAGATGATGATCAGACAATCGGTTGCGGGGAGGGCTTGTGACATGTTCATATCAAAGCCTAAAGACGAGGCAGAATCAAACGCGCATAAAAAGACGTGTATAACTCTTGTGTTGCTGTATGACCGATCACTCAGCCCGATCATTCAACGATTCGATGTACCGATAGAGCCCCCGCCAAGCCAGTTCCCGGCAGCGAACACGGCAATGTACAATGACGAACTTCTTCATCGAGTACACGGTATTGGCGAACACAACCAAACCCACCGGTATGTAGAAGCAACTCCAGGAAGGAAAAGCATCGTCGAAGTGAGGCTTATCAAACACCACAGCGATCGAATACCAGATAAGCATCCAAACCCCGATCATAAGCATTAACATTGATGCAGCATAAGGCAGCGCCAGTATCTGCGCGATTAACCAGAGCCTCGCCCCTTTTGCAGACTCGAACATGTCACGGGCAGTGGCTCTTGCACCTGTATTTGCGAGTAACCAAACGACCGCGGCGATGCATATCAGAATCCAATAGAGGATATTCGAGTTCAATTCATAATTGGCAAGGGCGGCATTCACTACGTTAATCACAACCCAACTCAACAGCGGCAGCGCCCAGAACATGAAAGAAGCGGCAAACAAATCCGTGTACACCGGCAGCTTCATCCAATGACGGTTCGCAATCGTTTCAGCCATATCCTCAATCCGGCACGACGTCCCGCACTCCGGACAGTGATGATGTCCTGCCAAAAACTGGCCTCGCAAGTCATAACCACACGTCAAACAGCACGGCTGGTTGCAATACGCTACCAGGTCTTTGTGGCGAACCAGTCTGAGTTTGGGCCCGGGTTTGGAGGTATTGCGACGCATCGTGAACAGGTGAGTATATGTGAGAAGCTATAGCACTTTCAAACTAACCGTAGTGTACTGTCTGTTCATCCATGTCATTATATATGCGAAGTGTCAGAAGATCGCCCTGCAGGGGCGTCGGGTTGTAGCCATGGGTGGAGCGCAGCGTTACCCGTGGAATTAGAGCGTACTCAATCGAATTGTAGCGGGTACTACATTTAGAGGTCATCCCCGCGCAGGAGGGGATCCACGTCTTTGGATTCATTGGGCGCGTGGATCCCCGCGTGCGTGGGAATGACGGTCATAAGTGATGCGAATCGCTCTAGCACTGGATTCACCCGACCAGGATGGTCGGGCTATATGGGAGAGGTGTCTTGCTTCACTTCGGGAAGTGGCGACAGCAATTCCAGCACCAGTTCGCGGCAGCGCTTGCGACAGGGCTTGACGACCCACTTGGTTGACCACCACTCATTGATGACGATCAGCAACACCGCGCCGACGATCATCAGGTAGGGCCAACCCCAGGTGAAGACCGCGTTCATTTCTTCACGGCTGCCGTGTCGATCAAAGAAGCTGACGACATAGACGATCAAGAAGCCGGCGGTGATCATCAACGGGATCAGGCCGACGAGGAATACTGATGCATAGATAAATGAAAGCATCCAGTGCAGTATGCCTCTCCAGTTCCCGAAGACCTGATACGCACGGAACAGTGTAAACCCAAGCCAGGCGAGGTAGATCAATGCGTTGATGACCAACATGATTGTCACGACGATGACAAGATTGGATTCCAAGTACCACTGAACAGGTGAAATACACATCAGTTGACCAAACACGATCAGCGGATAACAAAGCGCAATTTTTACACCTCCGCGCATCTCGGTAATAACGGGTATGAAACCGGCTCGCTGGCCTGCGATGAGGTCGGCGAGGTCTTCATAGGTGCAGGATTGGCCGCACTCGGAGCAGTGTGAGAGGCCTGCCATGTATTGGCCGCGCAGGTCGTAGCCGCAGTTGAGGCACTTGGGGTGCTCGGCATACTTTTTCAGTGCCTTGTAATTACGGATGCGTAGCTTGATACGCGGCTTGTCAGGATTCCCGGAAAGTAGCGGCATCGTTTATTGACCTCTGCTCGATAGCGCGACGCTGATAACCATGATGTCGGCGGGATTGACGCCGGCGAGGCGACCGGCCTGGCCGAGTGTTGCGGGGCGGAAACGGTTGAGCGTTTGTGCGGCTTCGTTACGCAGGCCCTTGATGCCGGTATAGTCGAGTTCGTTAGGCAACGGCGTGGCTTCCTGCGAAGCAAGTTGGTCGATCTGTTTCTGCTGGCGTTGGATGTATCCGGTGTAACGCAGGTCGGCCAGGTAAGCGTTGATGAGTCGGCGGTCGCGCGCCAGATCGGGCAATGGGTCGCCGTTGAGATTTTCGAGAACGGCGTCGGCATCGACTTCCTGGCGTGCGATCCAGCGCGACATGGGTTGGCCATCCAGTGTGTGGTTGTCGATGTAGTCGTTGAGCGCGGCGTGTGCGTCGCGCTTGGCCTGGTAGTGCTGCCAACGTGCATCATCAACAAGATTGAGTTTGCGCGCCAGTGGTGTGAGGCGCTGGTCGGCGTTGTCAGCGCGGAGCATCAGGCGGAACTCGGCACGGCTGGTGAACATGCGGTACGGCTCGCGCGGGATCTTGGTGACCAAATCGTCAAGCATGACGCCGATGTAGGCTTCGTCACGACGCAGACGGATCATGTCTTCGCCACGGCTGTATTGCACCGCATTGATCGCGGCCATGAGCCCCTGGCCCGCCGCTTCTTCGTAGCCGCTCGTGCCGTTGATCTGACCGGCGAGGAACAGGCCCGGCAGGCGCTTGGTCATGCAGGTCGCATCGATCTGGTGAGGCCAGACCATGTCGTATTCGACTGCGTAGCCGTAGCGGAGGATCTTTGCGTTCTCGCAGCCGGGCAGGTGATGGACAACAAATTCCTGCACATCCTTCGGCAGGGAGGTGCTGATGCCGTTGCAGTAGATTTCGTTGGTCGAAAGCGATTCGGGTTCGAGGAATACGTGATGCGATTGACGATCAGCGAAACGCATGACCTTGTCTTCGATGGACGGGCAGTAGCGAGGGCCGGTGCTGTCGCGCGCGATCTGGCCGTTGAATAGTGGTGCGCGGTCGAGGTTGTTTCGGATCAGTTCGTGTGCTTCGTGCGTGGTTGACGTGATCCAGCATGGTCGCTGTTCGAGGACGGGGAAGCGCTTGGACACATGTAAGTAGGCGTCGGTTAACGCCCGGGGATGGCTATCCCCGGGCTTTAGCGCGATACCGGTCATTTCGCTGAAGGGGATGGGAGTGTCGTCGCCCGGTTGCAGTTCGAGTTTGTCGAAGTTGATGGACTCGGCGGCGAGGCGCGGGGGCGTACCGGTTTTGAGTCGGCCTAGTTCGAAGCCGAGTTTATTCAGTGATGCGCTGATGCCGACGGCGGGTGCTTCACCGATGCGGCCGCCGGGGGTTTGAGTATCGCCGGTGTGCAGCAGGCCGCGCATGAAGGTGCCGGTGGTGAGGATGGTGGCGCTGGCGCGTAGGGATTGGGGATTGGGGGTTGGGGATTGGGGCGAGAAGACAACCCCGACGCATCGGCCGTCTTCTACAATCAGGTCTTCGACTGCGCCGGCGAGGATGTCGAGGTTGGGGCGGGTTTTGAGCAGGCGCTGGACTTCCAGGGCGTAGGCGTATTTGTCGGACTGGCAGCGCGGGCCTCGGACGGCCGGACCTTTGCTGGCGTTGAGGATGCGGAACTGGATGCCGGTGGCGTCTGCTGCCAGGCCCATGAGCCCCCCCATCGCGTCGATCTCCCGGACCATCTGGCCCTTGGCGAGCCCGCCGATGGCCGGGTTGCAGCTCATCGTGCCGATCTTGGCCGGATCCATCGTGATCAGGGCGACTTTACCCAATTTACCCCGAGAATCGTCGAACTCGGCGCGCAGGCGATTGGCGGCGGCCCAGGCGGCTTCCGCGCCGGCGTGGCCCCCGCCGATGACGATCACGTTGTAGTCGTTGCCGGTCGGCATAAGCGGGGCATTATAGCCCGGGCATGGGTGATTGGCATGACAATATACGCATCCGGTCCGGTGTGAAAACCGGAGATGTGATTCATACGCCAATCGTGCAACGGCCCTCACCCCGGCCCTTGTATCTTAATACACATCTCTTGGTGTACAAGAGACGGCCCCGTTCAGGCCGCCGCGCGCGGCGGGTTGAACGGCTGGGTGCGAGTTCGACCGGCCCTGGGGCAACCCTGCCCGCGGAGAGCCTGAACCGGCCCGGCGAAGGGTTGTGCCCGAACAGTCGCCAGAGTCGTCGGCCGTGCCGACAAGCTCGCATCTACAAGGAAGGGACCTTACCCATGCCCGATCATGTACGCACCGTCGGCATCGATGTCTGCAAGCAACATCTCGATGTCCATCTGCAACCCGACGACCGATCATGGCGTGTCGACAACAACGCTCAAGGCGTCGAGCAACTCACACAGCAGCTCGCCGAACTCAAACCGCAACGTGTCATCGTCGAGTCCACCGGCGGCTACGAACGGCCCGCGCTCTACGGCCTGCTCGCCGCCGAGCTGCCTGTCGCGCTGGTCAACCCCAGGCCCGTCCGCGACTTCGCCAAGGCCATGGGCCTGCTCGCCAAGACCGACCGCATCGATGCTCGCGTCCTGGCGATGTTTGCGCGGCACGTGCCCACGCGCGTCAGCGTCCTGCCCGATCAAAGGCAAAAAGCGCTCAAACAACTGGTCACACGCAGGCGGCAGCTCGCCGAACAGGTTGTCGTGCAACGCAACCACCTCGAACACGCCGACCTGCCCGTGGTCTGCGAATCGATCCTGCGTACCGTCTGCCACCTGCAGACCGAACTGGCCGCGATCGAGTCGATGATCCAACAACTGATCGATGAGGATGAACAACTTAAGCAACGCGACACCACGCTGCGCAGCGTCCCCGGCGTCGGCCCGGCGACCGCACGCGTGCTGGTCACCGAACTGCCGGAGCTGGGCAACGCCAGCCGTCGGCAGATCGCCGCGCTGGTCGGGGTCGCGCCTTACAACGACGACTCGGGCAACCGCCGCGGCGCCCGACGCATCCGAGGCGGCCGACCCACCGTCCGAAAAGCCCTGTACATGGCCACCCTCGTCGCCACCCGACACAACCAAGTCATCCGCGAGCACTACCAGCACCTGCAAAGCCAAGGCAAACCCAAAAAGGTCGCCCTGGTTGCGTGCATGCGGAAGCTGTTGATCTACCTCAATACCCTCCTGACGGAAACAAACAATGCTTGACAATCAAGACAGTCGCTCTCCCGAGGGGAGAGGGAGTATGCGTTATTCGATGCCCAGGGTGACTTTGGTGTCGATGGGGACTTCGATTTTCTGCATGCCGTCGTAGAGTTCGAGTTCGATGTTGATCTTGTCGACTTCCTGGGCAAACATCAGTTCGAGATTGACGGCGTTCATACCTGACATGGTAGAGCTTGGGTGGTCGCAGAGCACTGTGCCGTCGGCTGCGGTGATTTTCCATGCTGCGATCTGGTCGAGCAGTTGTCTGGTCATCTTGATGGAGAGTTGGAACTTTCCTTTCTGCCAGTCGCTTGGGCCGAAGCCGGTAATCTCAAAGGATTGATCGCCGATCTGCACCTGGCCCGGTTCGGTCGCGACATCATTTGCGCTGATGGTTTTCGTGCCTTCGGCAACGATGACGGCGAGCGTTCCCTGATACTTGATGCTGCTTGCGCCGATGGAGGGGGTTTGCGGTGTGATCAGTTCAACGATGAGTTTGCTGCCATCTTTGCTGATCTTGGGGAACGGACCGATCGGGCTTTGGGTGAAAGTGAGTCCCCTGTTTTTAGCGGGTGGTTTTTCGAGCAAGTCTTTGTGGGTCGAGTCGGTGACGTTATCGAGTGTGCTGTTTTCCTTGTCGATGTCGACGACCGTTTTTTCAAAGCCGCCGATCAGCAATTGCACGCTCGTACCCGCGTTGACGCCGCTGGGTTTAAAGTGGAAGTCCATGTCAGCGATGGAAGGCGAGCCAACAGTGAGCGCGATGGGTTGAACGGTGAGTTCGGCGTGGGAAAGAGTTGTAACCATGCACAGGAATAGCGCTGTTAATGCATATCGATACATATCGGTCTCCCTTTTGTATGCCTGCAAAGCATTTGATTATTTGATTACGTCTTAGTTGTGCAGAATGCGGTGTTCACTTTTGATCAGGCTTGATTACAAAGGTTTCCCAACCGTCATAAGTCACATCAACACTCTTTGCGAGGTTCACAAGCTGCATGATGACAGCATGAATTTCTTCTAACTCAACGACATCAGTTCGATATATCTGAATAATAAATGGCTGGCTGGGAGAATTCTCTTTATCTATCCATTCATTTTCAACTGAAAAACCCATGTTCACCGCGTCATCGCGGAACCGACTTCTTGAAGCCTCATCATTGCAGAAAACCCAATGATCCACACGCCTTGGGCTAGAGAGTGGATCGCCGTGCTTACGAAGGTTTTCAATCACTCGACAATCGGCGATCCACTGCGAGCGTTCCTCGTCAGGGAGCAGGAAGTCTATGTAGTATGACCATTCAGGGTCGTCGGATGAACCAACTTCGTATTCGCGCTCTACCGGATCCAGCCAGAGGGAAGCGATCAGCTTGATATCCTTACCTTTAGGGCCGTAGTAGGCAATTTGCCAGACACCATCGTTTCGCAAACGGCCAACTGGATATAAACCGTGGGCTGAGGCCTCGTCATTCAGGGTATCTTCCAACTGAGTCAGTGCTTCAGCATCCTCACCGACGCCCATACCATGTTCAGCGGCATCGCGCATCTGGATGCGACACCAATATAAAACCGGCAACTCAGCAATCGGGAGATGATTCTTGTACCAGTCATTAAATAAGATTGAAGCCGGACGATGATCGACTTTTGCCAAGTAGAATTCCCATTGATCGGGAACGTTTTCAGGCGCTGGTAGTGGTTGATCCCGGTTTGCCATGGTATATCACAGTATGACAAAACCTGTATCTAAAAGCGAACGGAGCCACGCTTCATACGTGACCCCGTTCAGATTGATGTATTACATGTCGTTCGACCTTGATCACCCGGGGTGGGTCATGCTTTCGTAGTCCATCAACTCGGCGAGGCGTTCATCCGGCATCAGCTTGAGTTCGCCGACGAGCTGCTTGATGGTCTTGCCTTCCTTGTGGGCTTGTTTGGCGAGTGCGGCGCACTTGTCGTAGCCGACTTCGGGGGCCAGCGCGGTGATCGTCATCAGCGAGGCTTCGAGCAGTTCGGTGCAGCGGGTTTCGTTGACTTCCAGGTCTTTGAGGAGTTTGTCGACGAAGACGTTGCTGACGTTGGCCAGCAGCGAGGTGGATTCGAGGAAGGCGTCGATCATGACGGGCATGGCGACGTTGAGTTCGAAGAGGGAGCCGACGCCGCCGAGGCCGGCCATGGTGACGGTTGCGTCGTTACCGATGACGCGGCAGGCGACCTGCATGACGGACTCGCAGATGACGGGGTTGACCTTGCCGGGCATGATGGATGAGCCGGGCTGGATGGCGGGCAGATTGAGTTCGCCGATCGCGCAGCGTGGGCCTGAGCCGAGGTGGCGGATGTCGTTGGCGATCTTGGTGAGGCTGGTAGCGATCGTTTTGAGGTGACCATGAGCGGAGACGAACGAATCCTTCGCGGCCTGTGCTTCGGGATGATTGTCCGCTTCATTGAAAATTACGCCGAGTTTCTTGGACAGGACCTGGCAGACCTTTTCAGCGAATCCGGTGAAGGTGTTGATGCCCGTGCCGACGGCGGTACCGCCGATTGGCATATTGACAAGCATTTCCTTCGCGGCCCAGCTTGCGCGATCGCTGGCGAGCTTGACCTGTTGTGCGTAGCCGGAGAAGACCTGGCCCATGCGGATGGGCGTGGCGTCCATCAGGTGGGTTCGGCCGGTCTTGATGATCTTGTCCAGGGCCTTGGCTTTGTTGTCGAGTTCGGTTTGCAGGTTTGTCAGCGCGGGACGCAGCGACTTCTCGATCGCCAGTGCGCCGGCGATGTGCATCGCGGTCGGGAAAGTATCGTTGGATGACTGGCCCATGTTGACGTGGTCGTTGGGGTGTACGCCGCCTTCGGCTTTGGTCGTCGCACCGAGGCCGAGTTTGTCGTTGGCGACAGCGGCGATGACCTCGTTGGCGTTCATGTTGGTGCTGGTGCCGGAGCCTGTCTGGTAGATGTCGACGGGGAAGTGGGCATCATGCTTACCCTCGGCGACTTCGTTCGCTGCGGCGATGATGGCATCGGCGAGCTTCTTATCGAGCTTGCCGAGTTCGAGGTTGGCCTGGGCACAGGCGGCCTTAAGGTGGCCGAACGCATGGAGAACAGCCGGCGGTAGCGGCCTATTGGCTATTGGGAAGTTGGCGACGGCCCGGGCGGTCGAAGCGCCATACAAGGCGTCGGCGGGGACGGGCATTTCGCCCATGGAGTCTTTTTCGATACGGGTGTTAGAGGTCATGGGTATTGATCTTCCAAGGGGGGAGGTTATGGGGGTGTCTTGTGACGGTGCGAATCTACCGAATTCGGGGCGGAGTGCAACGTGGGCTTGGGGGGTTGGGGATTGGGGATTGGGGGTTGGGGAGACGATCTGCGAGAGTAAGTACTCAGAAAATTAAAAGAAAACCCGGCCAGGGCTTTCGGCCATGACCGGGCTTTAGGTTGTTGTTCACAAGGATATTACGCGGCCTTACGATCAGCTTCGTCATCGCTGTCGTCGGCTTCGGCGGTGTCCGAGGACTCGACATTAGTGTTCACGAGTTGGGCGGCCTTCTTGTTCATGCGGGCGGCCATCTCCTGCAACGGGGTCATCAGACGGCGAGCATCCACGATCGGCGGCTCGGTGGTGCCGGCATTGGTCGTGTGGTGCGCCCCATCGTGTTTGATCACACCGCGGATGGTCTTGCCGACGTCGGCGATCTGGCTGAGTTCTTCGATGACCTGCCGACGCAACGGGCCGACGACTGCCTCGACCTCCTGACGGATGCGGTCCATGTGTTCGTTGAGTTCGCGTTCGGCGTCGCGTGCGGCGTTGATGGCGCTGGGCTGCAGTTCAGAAACGCGCTTGGAAAGCTGATCCTCGACGAGCTGGACCATGGCCTCGGCGTTCTGGCGAAGCTGACTGAGTCGGCCGTGGATCTGCTTCTCGATGGTTTCGAGGATCTGCGTGCTCTGCGGTTCGATACCCTTGAGGCGACGCACGAGTTGCTGCTCGACCATGTCGACCATGCTCTGGCTGGAGGAACAGAGTTCCTGTACGCGCTGGCGCATCTTCTCTTGCGACTGATCGACGGTGGCCTGGGCCTGGACGTCCAGGTCGTTCTTCTGTTTTTCGAGCGCGGCCTTGGTGGTCTGGCGGAAAGCATCCCAGTGGGCTTTGGCTTTTTCGCTCTGTTCGGCTTCGGCTTGTTGTATATATTCATCCGCTTTGCTGCGGACTTCATCGAGCGATTCATCGAGCCGGGCCTTGAGCGGATCGCTGAGCGCATCGGCCCGGCTCATCGCGCCGATGACCTGCTCGCGCAGCTTGCTTTCGATCATGTGGCCGACGTCCTCGGCCTGGCGCTGCGATTTCTCGCTGACCTCGCGCGCCTTCTGTTCGATCTCGTTGATCGCAGCGGTGACGGTGTCGCGGTGCGATGTCATGGAATGATTGACGCGGTCCTTCTCTTGCGTGACCTGTTCGATAAGTTGACTGATCGCTGCTTCGGCTTCGGCGCGGCTCTGATCGATGGAAGCAACGAGGCGCTCCTTGATCTGCTGGGCGGTCTGCTCGGCTTTTTCTTCAGCGCCGTCGATCGATTCTTCGAGGCGTCGGGTCAGCTTGGCACAGGCGGCATCGACACGGTCATTGAGGATCTTATCGATCTTGTCTTGTTGTTGTGCCAGGAGGCGGTCGGCCTGTGAGGACATCTGGTCATCAAGCATGACGATGATCTCGGCCTGCTTGTCCATCATGATGCCGGCGATCTTGTCGGTGACTTCCTGTTCGCCCTGATGCAGCATCTTCTCGCGGCTGAGCATGTACTGCGTGAACTGCTCATCCTGCTTGCGCAGATGATCGTTGAACGCCGCCTGCTGGCGGTCGATCGCTTCCTGCTGCTGTTCGATTTTTTCGGCTAACCGGGCGTCGATCGCCTGATCGATGCGGCCGGCCATCTCTTCGATGTTCTGATTGATGACGACTTGAGCCTTGCCAGACAGCTCCTGCACGCTCTGGTCGAGTGAGCGCAGCGCGTCGTTGATCGAAGTCATTTCATCACGGGCGTCTTCGATGACGCTTTCAAGTGATTCGCGTGTAGGCGCAAGCACCTGTTGCGCCTTGGCGGGCAGTTCTTCGAGCTTGTCGCGCAGCACATCGTCAACAGCGCCGGCCATCTCCTGGATGCGCCTGCCGCACTCGGTGGCGTGGTTTTCCAGTTGGCTGAAGATCGGATCGATGAGCTTCTGCGCCTCGTCGCGTGCCATGCCTGCGGCGGCGGCGAGCCGGTTGTCGATGTCCTTGAAGGACTGTTCGATTTCGCGGCGCACTTCGCGCAGTTGTTCCTGGCCGATGCTCTGGGCGTTGCGGTATTCTTCAAGCCGGTCCGTGAGGGATTGCTTGATCTGCGCCGCCTGCAAACGTGCCTGGTCGAGCACACGTTCGGTTTCCTCCTGGACCGACTGGCGGGCGATAGCCAGGTCGGGCTTGATGTTCTTGGCCTGTGCGATCTGCCTCTCGACCTGGTTGGTCAGGTCCTGCACGCATTCGCGGATCTGGTCGATCTGCTGGGCCCGCTTCTGGACGAGTGATTCGTCGTGGCGTAATTGCGTGTAGCGGTTGCGGACGGCCTCATCGATCGCGCGGACCTTGCCGGTCAGGCGAGCGATCTCCTCGGCGGGCGGGACAACGCCGGTCGTGCCGAAGCGTGTCTCGCAGTCTTTCAGAAGCCTGATCAGTCGCAGGCGTTCGTCCTTGACCCGTTCGAGTACCGATTCGATCTCGGCGGCCGAGCCTTTGAGTCCAAACTGGGGGCCGGCGTTAAACGGTTGATCCTGGGTGTATTGGTCACTCACTTTCATGCTCCTGGGACGGGCTTTAGCATGTCGGACGTCGGGTCCGGCCTGTCGTACATCGGCGAGCAGGTGAGGATGTATCTAATGTAGTTGGCCGCGCGGATTATCGGCATGCGGAAAATGGGCTAAAGTCGACAATCTTCTTTCGGCACATAAAACATTATATTCGTATATTTTATAAGAATTTAAGTATATATGAGGGACTGGCTAACCCGGCTACCCGACTCATGCCTGCGTTTGCTTATTACCTAATATGCCGCTAAAAAGACTCGTTCGAACGGAGGTTGGAAGCTTGTAAGTGCTTATTTTTTCACTTGCCCAATGCGGTGACCGTCACCGCACGAGCTTCTGGACAGCTTCAAACTACAATTGATTTAAATCATTAGGAATTAAGCAGATGGCAACAATGAAAGGCAGCGATCACTACCTGTTCACCAGCGAATCGGTCTCGATGGGCCACCCCGACAAGGTCGCGGATCAGATCTCGGATGCGATCCTGGACTCTCTGCTGGAGGTCGATCCCAACGCTCGCGTGGCGTGTGAAACCATGTGTACAACAGGACTTGTAATCGTCGGCGGCGAGATCACCGTGCATAACGCAAAGGCCATCGAGGTATTAAATAACGCCGAAATTACGGTCCGCGACACCATCCGCGAGATCGGGTACACCGGCGACATCGGCATGCGTTTTGATGCCGACACCTGCGGCGTGGTACGGACGATTCACTCGCAGTCTGCGGATATCAGCCAGGGCGTGACCGAAGGCACGGGGCTGCACAAGGAACAGGGTGCCGGCGACCAGGGGCTGATGTTCGGCTATGCCTGCCGAGAGACGCCTCGCTTGATGCCGCTTCCGATCGACCTATCCCACCGGCTGGTGGAGCAGCACGCGAAGGTCCGTGAAGCCAACAAAATCAAGGGTTTACGGCCTGACGCCAAGAGCCAGGTCACAGTCGAATACGATGCCAATCACAAGGCCGTGCGCATCGACACGGTCGTGCTTTCGACGCAGCACTCGGCGATCTGGAACGGCAAGAAAATGCAGGCCGAGCTGAAAAAGGCTGTCATCAAGCACATTATCGAGCCTTGCATGCCTAAGAAGATGTATGACCCGAAAAAGGTGACGATCCACGTCAACCCGACGGGCCAGTTTGAAATCGGCGGGCCGCACGGTGACGTGGGCCTGACCGGGCGGAAGATTATTGTGGATACGTACGGCGGACGTGGTCGTCACGGCGGCGGTGCATTCTCGGGTAAGGACCCGTCGAAGGTCGACCGCTCTGCGGCGTACATGGCCCGATATATCGCCAAGAACATCGTCGCGGCGAAGCTGGCGGACATCTGCGAAGTGCAGTTATCGTACGCGATCGGCGTCGCGGAACCAACGAGCGTCCACGTTGAAACCTTTGAGACCGGTAAGATCAGCGACAGCAAGATCTGCCAACTCGTCCGAGAACACTTCCCGCTGACACCCTCGGGTATCATCAAACACCTGGGTCTGCGTAAGCCGATCTATAAGAAGTCCGCGGCACACGGCCACTTCGGTCGCCAGCCCGGCAAGGACGGCAGCTTCTCGTGGGAGAAGACCGACCGTGCCGATCGACTCGCCAAGGCCGCGAAGTAGTCGATTGTCCGGAAACTAACAAAGGCAACCCGCCCCACCGATCAGGCGGACCGACAACTTAGGAGACCCGCAGGGACGGTTGTAGCGTAGAATACGGCGTTCCTATCTCGTGCGGACCTATGCAGACCAAAAAAGGCATCCCGGTATCTCCAGGCGTTGCGATCGCGCCGGCGATGGTGCTCGATGGCGAGGACCAGGCGATACCGCGTCGCACCGTAACAGCGGACCAGATCGATCAGGAACTGGCACGGCTGAATGATGCGATCAATGCCTCGATGGAGGAAGTCCAGTTACTCAAGGATAAGACCGCGGAAAGCGTCGGTCAGGAACTGGCTGCGATCTTCGGTTTCCACCTGGGGATGCTGGCCGATCAAGCGCTGATCAATGAGGTGCGGTCCACGATCCAGACGCAGCGCGTCACCGCGGAGTTTGCGGTGTACGTGGTGTTCAAGGCGCTGGGCAAGAAGTTGCTTCAAGCCGACTCCCGGTACATGCGCGAGCGTGTCTCGGACGTGTGGGACCTTGAACGGCGCGTGCTTCGGCATCTGATCGGCAAGACACGCAATGAGTTGAGCCAGCTTCAACACAGCGCGGTGATCATCGCGCATGACCTGACACCGAGCCAGACGGCGTCACTGGACCGCAGCAAGATCAAAGGTATCGCGACCGACGCCGGCGGCATGACCAGCCACACGGCCATCCTCGCACACGCGCTGGGTATCCCGGCGATCGTCGGCCTGGAAGACATCACCAGCGTGGTGAACACGGGCGACACCGTCGTCATCGACGGCCAGAGCGGCATCGTCACGATCGATCCGGACGCTGAGCAGTTGATGCTCTCGCGTAAAGAGGCGGACCGAATGGTCGCCTTCGAGGATCAGCTTGGTGAGATCCGCGAGTTGCCGGCCGAGACGAAAGACGGCACGGCGATCAACCTGCAGGCGAATATCGAGTTCCCGCATGAGATCGCGCAGGCGCTCAATAACGGTGCGAACGGGATCGGCCTGTACCGCACGGAGTTTCTCTTCCTGGCCTCCAGCACGGTGCCGACGGAAGAAGAACAGTACCAGACGTACGTCGAAGCGATCCGCAACCTCGGCGGGAAGATGCTGACCATCCGCACGCTCGACCTTGGTGCGGACAAGATGGACAACAACATCACGGCCGGGATCGAGGCGACGGAGCGGAATCCGTTCCTGGGTTGTCGCAGCATCCGGCTGTGTCTGCAGAATCTGCCGTTGTTCAAGACGCAACTAAGAGCGATCCTGAGGGCGTCGACGGAAGGGCCTGTGCGGATCATGTTCCCGCTGATCAGCAACATCATGGAGCTGAGGCAGGCGAGGATGATCCTTGGGGACGTGATGGAGGACCTGGACGAGCAGGACATTCCGTATAGCGAGAATATCCCGGTGGGGATCATGGTCGAGGTGCCATCGGTGGCGCTTCAGGCCCGGACGTTCTGCCGGGAGGTCGATTTCTTGTCGATCGGGACCAACGACCTGATCCAGTACACGGTGGCGGTGGACCGCAGCAACGAGCGGATCGCCAGCCTGTATTCGGGGGCCCACCCGGCTGTTTTGACGCTGATTCAGTCGGTTGTCCGGGAGGCGGATAAATCGAAGGTGGATATCAGCCTGTGTGGCGAGATGGCCAGCGGGTCTGAGTATACAATGCTGTTGTTGGGCTTGGGGCTGCGGTCGTTATCGATCACCCCCCCTGCCGTACCGGAGGTCAAGCAGATCATCCGGGCCGTATCCATAGACCAATGTCGGCGTGTCGCCCGCAAAGCGATATCGTTCGATTCGGACCGAGAGGTCGCCAATTATTTGCGTGACCAGATAAGCAAAATCATGCCGGGCGTGTTCGATGGACGTTCCATCGGTTACTGACGCCAGGTAAAACGAAACCGCTGCCGGATCGCTCGCAGATTCAAGAACACCCCTGCTGGAGCGTGAAGGCGGCAACAGAATGGAAAGTGGTCGTTAGTCATTCGTGACAGGACGTAAACCCATCCTGATTCTGCTATCGATACCGCGCGGCAATCAGCCGCCGGGTGTCGGTGCGTCGGGATGGGCAAGCCGTCGGCTGATGTGTGACGTGCGACCGGGATACCGATGCCAAAAACAGAAATGCTGATCAACTATGTTCCCGGCGAGGAGTGCAGGATTGCCATCGTCGAGAACGGGAGCCTGGAAGAGTTTTACCAGGAACGCGCAAGCGCCGGCTCCCTGGTTGGAAACATCTACAAGGGTAAAGTGACGAACGTCGAGCCGTCGATCCAGGCGGCGTTTATCGACTTCGGCGAGGGGCGTAACGGCTTCTTGCACATCACGGACCTGCACCCCAGCTACTTTTCGGGCAAACACCACGAAGAAACCGAACAAGTCGGCAGCAAGACGCCGCGCCATGAGCGGCCGCCGATCCAGAAGTGTTTGAAGCGTGGCCAGGACATCCTCGTGCAGGTGCTCAAGGAAGGCATCGGAACGAAGGGCCCGACGCTGACAAGTTACCTGTCGATCCCGGGCCGGTTCCTGGTGATGATGCCGCAGATGCAACGGTTGGGTGTGTCGCGGAAAGTGGATGATGATGATGCGCGTCGTGAGATGAAGAAGATCCTGGCGGAGTTGAATCCGCCGGACGGGTTCGGCTTCATCGTGCGGACGGCCGGTATCGGTCAGACAAAGACTGACCTGAAACGCGACCTGGCGTACCTGGTGCGTCTGTGGAAGAGCATCGAACGCCGGAAAAAAGAGCTTAAAAACGTCGGCGAACTTTACACCGAGCAGGACCTGATCATCCGCACGATCCGTGACGTGTTTACCAATGACATCTCGCGCGTGGTGATTGATAACCCGCATGCGGCCAAGCGAGCGAACGACTTCTTGGTGATCGCTAGCCCGCGGTCCCGGCCGAAGGTTGTGTATTACAACGATCCGGTGCCGCTGTTCCACCGCTTTGATATCGAACGGCAGATCGAAAGCATCAATGCGCGTGAGGTGCCATTGAAGAGCGGCGGTTCGCTGGTGTTCGACCAGGCGGAAGCGTTGGTGGCGATCGATGTGAACTCCGGCAAGAGCCGAAGCGCGCGCGACGCGGAATCCAATGCGTTTAACACGAACATGGAAGCCGTGGACGAGATCTGCCGTCAGCTAAGGCTGCGCGACCTCGGCGGGGTGATCGTGAACGACCTGATCGATATGCGTGAGACCAAGAAACGCCGGCAGGTCGAAACGCGGTTCCGCAATAACTTGAAGAAAGACCGTGCACGGACGCGCGTCGGTTCGATCAGCCAGTTCGGGCTGCTTGAAATGACGCGTCAACGCATGCGGCCGTCGCTGGCGTCGAGCTTGTCGTCGGCCTGCGTGGCGTGCGAAGGGCGCGGACACGTGCGCAGCCCGGAATCGGTTGTGCTGGATGTGATGCGTCGGCTGGCGCTGGTGCTGCACCGGTCGGAAGTCGTGCGGGCGGAGCTGGTGATCAGCCCGGATGCGGCGTTCCACCTGCTGAACCGCAAGCGTGCACAACTGGTCGAACTGGAGAACCGTTACACCAAGCCCGTCACGGTGCGGGTCGGCGGGTCGAGCGTAGATTACGTCGACATCCGGCTGTTCGATGAGCGTGGCGGGCAGATGGAGTTCGATTCGTTAAGCGACTTGAAGGGGATTGCCGAGCCGACGGACTTGACGTTTGTGGAAGTCGAGGGCGATGCGTTGGATCAACTCGATGATCTGGACATTGATGAGGGTGAAGATCAGGGCGTCAGTCATGAAGTGTATGGCGAGGACGAACCGAGCCTGATCGCGAGCGATCAACCGGAGCAGGAAGAGAAGAACCGGAGGCGCAAGCGTCGTCGTCGGCGTCGTGGCAAGGGTGGTACTTCTGAGAAGGTCGAAGAGCCGGCCACCGGTGTTGAAGCGGTTGCGGAGGTGATCGAAGAAGTCAAGAGCGAGGAGGCGGAAAGCAGCGAAGCAGCCGCGGCAGAGCCGGAAGCGGCCGAGCCAACCGAGGGCGAAGCGGAAGGTGAGGGCGTGAAGAAGAAGTCACGCCGACGTCGTCGCGGTGGACGGGGCAAGAACAAGAAGAAGGCGGAAGGCGAGGCCTCCGAGCAAACAGCTTCAGAAACCGAACAGGCACCGGTTGAAGAAAAACCGGTTGAGCAGGCTAAACCGGAAGAAGCCGCGATGGCGGAGCCGGCGGTAGACGAAGCCGCTACGACGGCGAAGAAGAAGAGCCGGCGTGGACGGGGCCGCAAGAAGAAGCAGGCTACGGACACGGCCAAGGAAGAAACCGCCGAAGAAAACAAGAAAGCGGAAGAGCCCGCAGACAAAGCCAAGGAAGAACCGACCGAATCGGCTTCCGGTAAGACAAAGCAAACCAAAAAGCGTAAGCGTCGTAGTACCAAGGCTAAGTCAGAAGTGGTCACCACCGTGAATCAACCCTCGAAGGGGTACAGCAACAAGGTCATTGCTGTTACGAATCCCGACGCGGAGTCCGCATGAGTTCTACGAAGCCGACAACCCGAAAGCTGATCGTGCTGGGTTCGACCGGATCGATCGGCACGAACACGCTGGCGGTGGTCGATCACCTGAACCGCACGGCCGGCGCAGGGATTGAAGTCGTCGGGTTGTCCGCAGGCGGTAGCGCAAACACGCTGATCGAGCAGGCACGCTGGTTCAAGGTTAAATACGTTGCGATTCAGGACCGCGCGCAGGAAAAGACGTTGCGCGATGCGCTGCCTGACTGCACGGTGTTTGCGGGAGATGATGCGGCGACACAACTCGTGCGCGAAGTGCCGGCTACGGATTGTGCGGCGGCGATCGTCGGCGCGGCGGGGCTTGCGCCGACGCTCGAAGCGATCCGCAAGGGTTTGAAGATCAGCCTGTCGAACAAAGAAACACTTGTCGCGGCGGGCGAACTGGTGCAACCGATGCTCAAAGAGCACGGGGCGGAACTGTTGCCTGTTGATTCCGAACACTCGGCGATCTTCCAATGTCTGAATACGCACGACGGTGCGAAGCAGCGCGTGAAACGGATCGTGCTGACCGCTTCGGGTGGACCGTTCCGCACGACGCCGAAGGAGCAGATGGACCAGGCGACGGCCGACCAGGCGCTGAAGCATCCGACATGGAACATGGGGCCGAAGATCACGATCGATTCGGCGACGATGATGAACAAGACGCTGGAGGTGATCGAGGCCCATTGGCTGTTCAAGTTGCCCGGCGAGAAGATCGACCTGCTGGTGCATCCGGAATCGGTGGTGCATAGTTTCGTGGAATTCACGGACAACTCGGTGCTGGCTCAGTTGGGCCCGCCGGACATGCGGACGCCGATCCAGTATGCGCTGACGTATCCGGACCGGGCCGGGGGCTGCAGCGACGCGATGGACTGGTCAATGTTAAGGGGATTGAGCTTTGAACCCGTGGATTTTGAGCGGTTTAAGGCTCCTCGCCTGGGTTATGACGTGATCGAGACCGGGGGCACGGCCGGGGCGGTGTTCAACGCGGCGAACGAGGCGGCGGTCAAGGCGTTTCTCGAACGGCGGATCGCTTTTGGACGTATCGTAGAGTTAGCCGAGGAAGCCCTGAACAAGGTCCCGATCAGTGATCTGGACAGCCTGGAATCCGTGTTGGAGGCGGATCGGCAGGCACGAGAGTTTGTTGCGGATCGGCTGGCGGAAGAACCGTTACCCACCACACGCTAAATAAACGAACCAACGCATCAAATAAGAAGAAGACGGACGCCAACATGCAAACCCTAATGGAAAACAGCCTCTTCGCTTTTGCCCTGATCGTTCTGGGATTTGGCTTCCTGATCTTCGTCCACGAGTTGGGACACTTCGTGGTAGCGAAGCTGGTCGGGATCAAGACCACGCAGTTCGCGATCGGGTTCGGGCATTCGCTGTTGACCTGGCGTAAGGGTCTGGGCTTCCGCGTCGGGACAACCGAGCCGGAGTATGAACAGCGGATCAAGGATGCGTACAAAGCCAAGTGCGAAGCAGATGGCAAGACGGACCCCGCCCCACCAACCGTCCAGCAGACGGACCAGATTGCGGCTGAATTAGGATTGGGCGAAACCGAATACCGCTTGAACTACATCCCGCTGGGCGGGTACGTGAAGATGCTCGGCCAGGAAGACATGGACCCGTCGGCCCGCAGCGAAGACCCGCGTGCATTTAACAACAAGAGTGTGTCGGCGCGTTTCGCGGTGATCTCCGCGGGCGTGATCATGAACGTCATATTCGGGATGATCTTTTTCATCATCGCGTTCATGTCGGGTGTGAAGTTCCCGCCGGCGGTGGTTGGAGAAGTGGCTATAGACTCCCCCGCTGCTGTGGTTTATGCCCAGGGGCATGAGAACGATCCGGCGTACCTTGGCCTTCAACCTGAAGACCATATCACGCACATCAATGGTAAAGAGATCGACGACATGATGGACGTCAAGTACGCCATCATCCTGTCCAACGATGAAACCAAGCTGGATATGACGGTCGAACGGCCGGGCGCTGAACAGACGCTGCACTATGTGATTCAGCCGGTGGTTAACGAGACTTCTGGTTTGTATTACATCGGGATCGACTCACCGCTGGACCTGAAAGTGAATTGGGTGGTCGGAGGCAGTGACGCCGAAGCGGCGGGTGTGATGAAAAACATGGTCATGACAGCGGTAGACGGCCAGCCGGTCGAGCGTTACTCGCAGTATTCCAAGCTCGTCTCCGCAGCCCAAGGCAAACCTGTGACTGTCACGATCAGTGATCCGGAGTCCGACAAGCAGATCGAAATGGAGATTGAGGCATGGCCATTGTTGGTAGCAGGTGCAGACAAAGACACACCGGCCAATCTTCTGGGGCTGGTTCCACCGACGATGATATCGGATGTCGTGGAGGGCAGTGTTGCTGAAGAAGCAGGGTTTAAGCAGTATGACATTATCGAAAGTATCAACGGTCATTCATGGCCTGACCCGAAGACGGTTGTAGAAACAACCAAAACAGCACATGAAGACGACAACATAGTTAGCCTCATCTTATTACGCGATCAAGAGCGCATCGAGACCGGACCGATCAAGTTGAACCGTAAAGGCAAGCTGGGCATCGCTATGAGCCCGTCTTCTGACAATGTGATTATTGCTGATACATTGCCGGATTCCCCGGTCAATACACACGGCAAACTGGTAAGCGGATCGAAGCTGGTTTCGCTGAACGGTGAACCCGTCGAATCATGGGTAGGCTTCCAGCGGGAGCTGACCAACCTGGCTGCGCAAGATGACCAAGCCGAAGTCGAGTTGACCTATGCGTTGAATCTGCCGGAGCATCCGCAAGAGACGGTGAAGGTTGCATTGACGCCGCAGGTGCGTGAACAGCTTGCCAAGGCGAGATGGGCTGCACTGCTACCGGACGGTATCGGTGTAGACCTGTTGCGTGAGCCGGTGGTACGAGACAATCCGATGCAGGCGGCGGCGTTGGGATTCAAGAAAACGCATCAATGGATCACGAATACCTACATGACGCTGGTGCGTCTGTTCCAGATGACCGTACCGGCGGATCAGTTGTCCGGACCGCTCGGGATCGTACACCAGGGAACGATCTTCGCCCGGGGCGGCTGGCAATACCTGCTTTACTTCCTCGGGTTGATCAGCATCAACCTGGCGGTGATCAACTTCCTGCCGATCCCGATCACGGACGGCGGGCAGGCGGTGTTCCTGGCGATCGAGAAGGTCAAGGGCTCGCCGGTCAGCGTCGGGTTCCAGACGGCCGCGACGGTTGTCGGGCTCGTGCTGCTGCTGTGCGTTTTCATCTTCGTGACGTACAACGACATCGCCCGCTTGGTGGGATAAATTCGACGATGCGGCAAGCTGTCAGCTAGAGCGTTCTCAATCCAAGCGTAGCGAGGGCCACCCCTTACCGTCATCCCCGCGCAGGCGGGAATCCACGTCTTTGGATTCATTGTGCGCGTGGATTCCCGCGTGCGCGGGAATGACAAGATCTATTACTTGCGTTGCCACGGGATGAAACTGGCCATTAAACACTACGCTTGGATTGAGAACGCTCTAGGAGTATTCGCCCCCCTACTTTTTCAGCTTCATCGCGGTCAACTTTTCAGCCAGTATCTCGCTGAACAGTTTCTGACCCTCGAAGTTGAGGTGCGCGTTATCCGTAAAATACTCGTCCGGCATAGCGTCGCGCAGGTCGAGGGTAAGGATAGGTGCGTTTGAATCCAAATCATCGATTAACGTTTTGAGGACCTGCACCGGCTCCTGCCCTACCCACTGCCTGAGATCGGACGAGACCGGCATAATCACAACGACAATCTGCCGGGGCTCAAGTGTGTTGAGGTCCTTGACCAAATCACGCAGTGCATCCGCGTGACGGTTTGTCGTTGTATAGTTCTCGGGATCGAACCAACCGAATGACTGCCAGAGTTTTTTCTTGCTTTCAATAAACCGGTCCGGCCTGCGCTTCGACAAACGGTTGCGTTGTAATGTCACCCATGCATTATCCGCGGGCTTAAAAATCCCGGCAGCACCGGTGCCTAATTCGGAGTGCAATGCAAGACGTGTTTCATAGAAAGTCATGTTGACGTAGTAACTGACATTGCTTCTTTGCGATGTGACCCACATCATCCGCGACAACATGCCGGTGAACGTTTCGGGATCGGCCTGGGGGGCCGATTGAGCGATCATGGCGTTCTCTACCGCTTCATCATCTGCTCTATCCAGCCCTACAAGCATGGTCTCATGCAAACCGAGCACGATGGTATTCGGGTGCAGATTGCTGGCGATCAGTGTTTGTGCGTAGTAACGTAATTTGACGAAGCTGCTGCCGTACCCGGTCACCACGAACCAGCGGTGCCGGGGCTTTACCTGCGCATTGAGAATTTTGCGATCGATGCCTCGTAACGTGGTGGATTGCCCGAGCACCACACCGAGCGGCCGATCTTTGTCCGGTGATTCGTCTTTTAATATAAGTTCGGCACGCGCGATCTGCTGGCCCGTGCGTTCCAGATGATCCCAAACGAGTTGATGCTCGGGGTCATTGAATACTTCGGGGTCTGAGCCAAACAACGCGAACAAGGATGCGTTAACAAGAAAGAACGCGCACAGCAGCCCTAAGCCTACAAGCACGACGCCCTTATATCTCGCCAGATTGATCAACAGGTAGATCCCACATCAAGAAGCGGCACAGCGTAAGACTAACAATCGTCAACTTTCCAGGCAAGCTTTTCGTAATCCGGGATGGTTCGTGGCATCAGGTTGCTCATGCATTCATGGCCGGGGTGCTCGGGTCATGCAACAAAAAAAGCGGATCGGCACGCAACCGATCCGCTGATGGATTGATGATGATTTGAAAACCGGTTAGAAGTCCCGAGGGGCGCCGGTGGTGCCTGTAGAGGTCAGAGCAAGCTCGGCCTGGAGGGCTTTTTCGTTGCGTAGCCTGATCAGGTCCGGGTTGTCACGGTCCTCCTCGATACTTCTGTCGGCGATCTTGTTCTCTTGGGGATTCAGGTAGAGCATCCGAACATCAGCAGCGCCAAAGGTGCCGGTCCCCGCTGACTGGACGAGGTCGACGACGATGCGGCCGACATTCATGTCCAGCTCAACTTCCTGGTTACCGGCGACGGTCATCATGACCTTCTGGCCGATCGGGTCGCCCGGGCGCACCTCGAACTCCTTGTTGTACCACTGTCCGTTGTAAACGTGCCAGACTTCCACACGGGCTGTCTGCGTGGAGCCTTTGACCATGAAGAAGTAGTGTTGCTGATCGACGGTGACCGGCTTGGACCAGGGCGATGCGGTCAGTTCGTTCTCATCGGGTCCCAGAGCGATCAGGTCATAGTTAGCTTCACGCTGTTCTTCGGCAACACGTTTCTGACGGTAAAGCGGATTCAACACGGTCACGACGATGCGGTAGCGGTAGGTTTTTCCTGGTTCGATGCTCAGGTCATGAGCCCAGACTTTGAGTTTGCGGGATTCGGGCTCGGTGTTTTGAGGATTCGCACCGTCCATGCCCGCGCCATAGCCGCCCATGCCGCCCCCGCCGTAGCCGCCACCGTATGGGTCCATTCCGTATCCGCCACCCATACCGTAGCCACCCATCTCACCGCCGTAGCCACCCATCTCACCGCCCATGCCGTAGCCACCCATCTCGCCGCCCATGCCGTATCCGCCCATCTCGCCACCGTAGCCGCCCATACCTCTAGCAGCTCCGCTGTAACGCTGCTGATTGAGCACGTCGGGTTCGATGCCGAGAAGTTCGCTGCGTTCAATCTTGGCGGTCACCAGGTCTTCTTGAAGTAGTTGCATACGCTGCTCAGGGGTTTCGGCATCCGGTTGCCTGCCGGCGTCACGGCCTGCCGGGCGACGCGTCGCACGTCCTGTACGTGCGCCCCCCCCGCCGTCATCATAGCCACCGCCGCCAAACTCCCCGCCACCCATGGCGGCACCGGGGCGAGCTGCTGGACGGCGCACCCCTGCCGTTGTCCGATCCCGGCCACCGGTTGCGCGTTCGCGTTCGGCTCGTTCCGCTTCCGCCTCACGAGCCCGGATGATCTGCTCCTGAAGGTTTTCTATCTGCTCCTGGAGTTTAAGGATACGGGAGTTGACACGAGCCAGTTTGCGTTGGCCTTCGGCATCGAGTTCCTGCTGGTCTTCGTTAGGCGGGCTCCAGAGGACGTTGCCCGCGGTCTGCGGGAAGTCGGGCCGGGCGATGGTTTCCTGGCTGCTGCGGATCAACTGGATCATCTGCTTGGCCTGCTGCGTCGTGGCGGTGAACTTCACGCCGGGCTGAGACGCCAACTGACCGGGCAACGGATCGATGATGGTGGTGTTGCCCCACTCGCCTGTTTCTTCGTTGAGTTCCTGACGTTGGAGCATGACACCGGCGATGCCGATCATGCTGTTCCACCAGCGGTCCGGGACGCGAGTTTCCTTATCGCCGGACTGCAGGCGTTCGATCCATTCATCCATATCGAAGGTGCCGGCCACGCTGACGTAAGCAAAGTCGCGAGGCTGATGGTTGCCGACGAGCCTGATCAGGCCTTCCATCTCCCGCGTGGGGATGTTGTCGCCGAGCACGGCGTGCCCCTTACGCACGAGGATGTCTTGTGCGATGGGCGGATGCGGCAGGTTGTATTCTTTGACGATCGGGCCATCAAGCTCTTCCAGGCCGGGTTCCGCAAGCGGCGTGAGTTGAGCAAGTGTCGTGGGTTTTTCCTGCAAATCAGCGACAAACGCTTCGGAATACGAGGGGATCCCACGGTCGGGCAAGGCGGTTTCGTCGGAATTGATCTTGGTTTCCAGACGATTAGCGGCGTCCGTGATCGTTTTGGTGATCTGATCCGGCCCGACTTTCTTGTTGCCGACCTTGACAGGGAACGGGTCCTGTACGACGAAGATATAAGCGGTCCCGAGCAAGCAAAGAACAGCGATGCCTAGCACGAGCTTTTCGACATACTTCTGAATAAAGCCTGAGTCTTTAGGGTTCATGATTCATCCCTTTCAAACGCGGCGGATAAGCCAGTCAAACAAATACACATGGCTTGGCCATGCGACCGATCACACAAGTTAAAAATTACCATTGCCGTCCATACTGTCAGCGGAATCCATTGAGTCCGTCGTGCCGGTCGCATCGGCGATGCCGAGTTCCTGCTTGACGGAGCTGGGCATCCACGGGACGGTCCACTCGCGGAGCCAGATAGATTCGACGAGCATATCAACGCGTACCGCGTCACCGCTGCCGTAGACATAGCCTTCGAGCATCGCCTGGTATTCATCAACATCTTGAATCTTGCAGTCGAGCACGGTCATGAAGTTGACGGAGTTGATCGCGTCAAAAAGCTTCGGCAACTGCTGATAGTCAACAATCATGAGCACGCGAGCGTGGCGCACGTCGTAGATGTTGTTGGAGATTCGGCCGCTTGGTCCGGTGTGGAAGTCAACCCCGAGTTCTTCGTCGGCGCTGCCTGAAGATGCAACGGGCGCTTCGGCAGCAGCAGCAGCGCCGCCCCCCATGCCCATTCCCATCCCCATGCCATCCATACCGCCCATGCCGTAGCCGCCGTAGCCCCCCATGCCCCCGCCGGCGTTATTGCTCTTGTCCATACTGGCAACGCCCATGCCGCCCATCGTGCTGGTGCCGACGTTGCCGGGGATCACGGTGATCGAGATCAACCGTTTGACCGGTGAATCGATGACGCTCTTATCAGCATCACTGATATCGTTGGCCAGACCGATTGCACGGACGATATCCTGCTGAACCCAAAGGTCCGTATGGGCATCCCATATCTGCTTGTAGGTCGGCAGGCCGGTGGCCAGGCTCCATGGCTGGACCTGGAACGGGAAGCCGGGGCTCTGCATATAAATATCGGTATAGATATGTGCCGAGCGGGCACGATCGACGAGCATTTCCTGAGCACGTTCGGCTTTCTGGCCCTCAAGGGTTTTACGATCGGTCTCGGTCATACCGCCGCCTGCTGCCGCGGTGCCGTAGCCGCTGGGGCGGAAACCTTCAGCAACGCGCTGCAATTCAAATTCCAACTCAGCGGGATTCAAAGGCGTGATCGCGTTAAGCCGAGGTGCGTACGGCTGCGCTTCGTCGTACGGCTCAAGCATGTCGATGAACGCTTGACGGTACTTGGTGCGCGTTTCGTGACGCAGGTAGTTGGAGTCGGTCGAGGGCAGCACGCCGGGGACCAGCAGGTCGTGGCCCTTCTTGTTGCGTTCGATGATCGGCTGATAGACCTTTTTGTATTCGCGGTCCATCTTGCCGTAGACATCATCAAGACGCTCCAGCGTCGCCGGGTTGATCACAACGTTCGTGATGTCTTCCGGCGGCGCATCCACCTCGGCGGGCGGGAACGGCACGGTGTTGGACTCGTAACCGCGCAGCTTGTTGACCATCTTGTTGATATCTTTGGACGCTTCATCAGCAGCGGCTCCACCGAGCATCATTGAGTAGACGATCACACCGACGGAGGCGAGCATCAAGGCGATACTCACAACGATCACAAGATTCGATTTGATCCATCCAATGACGTTTTTCATGATGCGCCCCTTTCGTTTTCATCAGAGCGAGGCAGGACAGCGGTGGGACCGGGTTGCCCATCATCAGGCATCGGTTCTTCGCCGGGCATGTCGCCCTCGGCCGGAACTTCTTCCACGGCCTTTTCACCTTCGGGATTACGCAGTTCGACCTCAAATTGGACTTCAAACTGATAGTCTTTTGAGATGTCTTCTTCGGCAAGGGGCCTTCGGGGCAGCAGCATCGCGAGGTCGGTCGCGCCAGCAGCACCTGCGTAAGCGCCGCCGTAGCCACCCATCTCGCCACCCATGCCGTAGCCGCCCATCTCACCGCCCATCCCGTAGCCACCGGGTCTGGGACCTGCATAGTTGCCGGCTTCACCGCCGTAAGCCCCGGCCATGCCGCCCCCCATCTCGCCGCCGTAACCACCCGCAGCGCCGTCCTGAGTCGCTACCTGTACCTGGCCAAACTTGGTTACCACGATTGATTCGGGCAGGAATTTGTAGGGCCGATCTTTATCGTCAGCGTTCTTTTTCAGCCAGCCGACAAAGTTCTCTTCGAGGAACTGGGAGCCCTGGCTGTTGGGCGTGGTGCCGCGGATGGTAATGACAAACGTGGGCCGCGTTTTATCCGCCCCGAAGAAGTCATCGATGGTGTAAGTCTGACCGACTTCGCCGGTATTCATGCCCATGCCATAGGCGCCCATACCGTAACCGCCCATCTCACCACCCATGCCGTAGCCGCCCATCTCGCCGCCATAACCGCCCATCTCACCACCCATGCCGTAGCCACCCATCTCACCGCCCATGCCGTAACCCCCCATCATGGACGGGTCCTGCATGAGCCCCTCTTCGGTTTCGGTGGCTGATTCACCACCGGGCTTGTACTCGTTGGTGATTGAGTTGATGTAGATACGTTTACGATTGTTACGCGGGATCTTGGCGATAGCATCGTAATTGTTGGTCAGCGTAACGGCTTGTTCACCCTGTGGATCAAGCGCTTGCGTGGCCAAGGTAATGTCTTCGATCAGCATCGGCCAGATGTCACGGCCGTGCAGGATGCTGCGCAGGTTTTCGATGCGCTGTCTTGGATCGGAGTTGGTGTCAATCTCCATGAACTTCTGTTTCAGAGCGTTTGCTTCTCTATCTACACGGTTGAACACCTGTTGAGCGCCTTCGATGCCTGCTTTGTACTCGCCGCCCGTCTTGTAGGCCACGCCCCCGGCGATACCGGCCATCAATACAAAGCAAGCGGCCGCGGTACCGATCCAAGGCTGCTTGGCCTTCCACATCCGCTGCTTGAGGATGTGCGAGGGCATGACGTTGGCCGAGACTGTTTCGAGCCCGAGGCCTTGCAACGCCAAGCCGTAAGCCGTGGCAAGATTGACCGCCTGGTCTGCGAATTCCGAAGCATGCTTATCATCGACGGAGATGCGTTTGAACCCGTCGGGGCGTTCCACATCCATCGACAGTTGCTGCTTAAGGAACTTCTGCAGGCCGGGCAGCTTGAAGGTCGAGCCGACGCAGACGAGTTTGGACAGGTTCGCATCACGGTTCAGGCTCTGGTAGTAACCGAGCGAGCGTTGCAATTCCTGTACCAGGTCGGCGAAGACCGGCCGCATCGCCTGGAAGATTTGCCGTGCGTATTTGCTGGTCGCGGCTTCCTTCTTGAGTTTTTCAGCCTTGTGGTAGCTGAGCTTGAAGGCCTTGACCAAGGCGTCGGTGAAGGTGTTGCCGCCGATAGGCAGGGTTCGCAGCCAGATGCCGCCGTCCTCAACGATGATGACGTCGGTGCTGGTCGTGCCGATGTCCATATAGATCACGCCTTCATCCGGCGGATCATCCGCGGTGTCGTAGACGAAAGCGTTGTAGACCGCCAAAGGCGAGAGCGTTACCGCATCTACACGCAGATTGACCGCGTTGTAGTTGCTCAGGTAATTCATGATCTTTTCTTTGGTGATCGCGAAGATGCCGACCTCAACGTCGGGCAAATCTTCCTGCTGGAAGATCTGGTAATCCCACTCGACCTGCTCGATCGGGAACGGGATCTGTTGCTTGGCCTCATACATGACCATGCCGGGGATTTTCTTGGGCTCGACCGGCGGCATCTTGGCGAAGCGTGCGAAGGCCATGTGCCCCGGCACGGAGATGACGACCGTGCTCTTACTCAGGTCGTGTCCTGCCAGGAGCTGATCGAGATTGACTTGGATTGCCTCATCAACATTCAGGTCGGGCGTGGTGAGGACCCTCTTGAAGGGGATGACCTCATGGCTCACCAGTTGAACCTTACCCTTTGACCCACCGGTACTTGTCAGGTGTACCGCTTTGATGGCATTGGCACCGACTTCGATGCCCCAACTGTCATTTTTTCGTCCCATCACGGACCTCCACAGTTAGATACGCCGAACATCTTAACGCACATCGCCGACGTGGGTTGGGAACACCGACCATGGCATAACAACCGGGGGTCGGAGCACGATCTCTGCAAACCCTGCGACGTGTGGTCTACTTGCATGTTGACCGTTCGGATGGACCTGTCGTTAATAATGGGATGAATCGACAGCTTCCGGGGCAAAGCGGGAATCCCCCACTACCCGGGCGGCCAGACGCTACACATCTGACGAGTGTCACGAATGGCCAATCCATCTAATGTATGTTAACCCTGATACCTCGAATTGGTCAAGAATTATGTTCACAAAACTTGGTTCTCGGGCGTGTTTATTCACATGCTTTGAGATGGGCCTGAGTGTGCCTGTCTGCCGGTAGCTTGCTTTATCCACCACATCGATCTGACTTTTTAGTTCGCTTCAGGGCTTGCTTCCGAGGGTCCGCATTGAGTTATCCACATCATTGTTAATATCCATGCATAAGTTTGCTGGTAATAGCTTTATTGAATTGAAAATCCGAAAGACAGAATAATATAAACACATCTAATATATTGATAATTATATGTTTATAATTTATATAGTATAACAGGTGTAATAAGTGCTATTCACGCATTTCTTACTCAACTCAAACACACCAGACATCCCCACTTAACACGCACCCCTTCTACTACGCGCCATTCATACGGCAGCGCGGCTGCCATTGTCACGCAACAACCAGTTAGGGGTATATGGCCATGACGATGCGACGGAGACGCTTCACCTTGGAAACGGATGTCCGGAAAAAAGGCTTCACGCTCATCGAACTGCTGGTGGTGATTTCGATCATCGCCCTGCTGGTCGGCATCCTGCTGCCGGCACTGGGTGCGGCACGGCGGTCGGCGCAGGCGATCGTCTGCGGCGGCAACCAGCGCAGCGTCGGACAGGCGATGATGAGTTACACCGCCGATGGCAAGGACCTACTGCCTCCGAGTTATGTTTATCCATACAACGATAAAGGTGAATGGCGGTGGAGCGACCAGATCAACACCAATCCATACAACCGCTACATGCACTGGTCGTTCATGGTGTACAGCCGACAGAATGGTGGCGACGACGCATTCAAGTGCCCGGCGATGGAAAACGGCGGGATGCCACGGACCTACCCCGGCGAGGACCGAGACGACTGGCAAAACGCGCCCAACAGCCCGGTGGACCTGCAGGCGTCACGTATGGCCTATGCGGGCAACTCGGCGCTGATCCCACGTAACAAATTCAACTCGCAGACCGCTCGTAAGAACCAACTGGTGAACGTCGGCAATGTGACCAACGTCAGCAAAACGATCCTCGCCGCGGAATACAGTGAGAACACGCACCTGGTTCGCGATCAATCAGTTTCGAAGAGTCACCGCCCGATCGTGGCGTTACGTGGTTTGTCCGGTCTGGCCGCTCATACGGAACCGGACAGCAATTATGGACGTGGCCGCTGGTTCTACGACCCGGCGAATATCGGCAGTGAAGAATTCGGTTTGCAGGATTACGACACACTGCTCGCTCAAACTACCGGTGCGCTTTCTCAGATCTCCAGTGGCGGTCCCAATATCAACGCGGTCGGCCGGCACCACAGCGGTGGCGGTGGCGGCGGCAAGGGTGCTGAAGGCAGTGGCAACTTCCTCTTCGCCGACGGCCACGTCGAGCGTGAGTCGATCCTGGAGACCATGCAGAATCGTCAGTGGGGAGACCGGATGTATTCCGTGACCGGTGGCGATACCGGTGTGTATGACTACAACGAATAACCATTAACCACCAATCAGTACCGGCGGTGTTTTTAACCGCCCACAAATGAGAGAAGGATTACGGGCGTTGATCGTACCGCGCGGTATGTGCGCCCAGCGTTTCAAGCATCGTCTTAACTTCAGGACTCGCACGTGCGGGTCCACTCAACGAGGAAAAGGAGAGATTCATAATGTTTTCCACTCGGCATCTTCTCGCTACGGCGCTGACATGCACGGCGGCCTTGGCACTGACGGGTCAGGCGAACGCCCAGTACACCTCCGGCCAGGTCAACGTCTCAGGCGCCACCCTGTTCTATGACTTCTTCACCTACGCCGCTTCCACCAACGATTACATCGATGTCGACGGTGATGGGTTGGCCGGCTCACTCGGTACCTTCCCCCCACCGCAACTCGCAGCAGAATACGGCACCGCCGCATTCTCCAGCACGTTCTACACCTTCAATTACCGCGGTGTCGGCTCGGGTAACGGCCTGGCTGAAATGCGTAACTACCAATTGGCTCGTCTCGATGGTCGCAGCGGTGGTCTGCCCACCAGCCTCGCGGCTGAAGGCGGCATCATCAACCAGGTTGCTTACGTTGACCAGACCGGCGCGATTGTCCCCGGTGTCGGCAACGCCTCGAACCCCGGCGGTTCGCCCGTCGTCCAGACCTCCATCGACATCGGCGTCATGGACGTCCCGACCAGTTGGTTCGTAGCCAACCCGACGGCTACTGCTGCCTCCTGGAGTGCCCGCCCGGGTGATGCCTCCTATGGCACCAACTCTCTGAAAACCACGACCGGCCAGGGCAACACGCTCAAGAGCCTGAATGATGGCATCACCGCCACACCGCTGAACACCAACACGGCTTCACCGGACGACCACACCGTCTACGACACAACTATCGCATGGGTGCCCATCGGTTTCATCGCCAATCCCGGCACCGGCCTGGAAGATGTCAAGATGACCGAGCTTCAGCACCTGTTCGTCACCGGCCGCATGCCAACAGGCGAAAATCTACAGGCTTCATCGCGTGACTCGGGCTCCGGCACGCGTAACGGTGCCATGAACTCCATCGGTGTGGACCCCTCCTTCGGCCGCGGCGACAACCAGAGCGCCAAGACCGACTCGGATGTTAATGACATCCTCGGCCCGGATTACACCACCGACGCGCTTGGCGGCTCATCCCGTATGGAAGGTACCGTCCAGAACGGCCGCCTGGCTGTGGGGTACACGGGTCTACTCGGTGGCAGCCGCGCCATCGCCGATATGGAAGGCGGCAAGTATGAACTGCTGAACGTCATGAAGGACATCGATGGCGACGGTGACGGCAATCCGGACGGCAACACCTACGTCCGCCCCAGTGCCGCCAACATCATCAACAACGCTGATGTAAATGATGGCTGGCAGGTCGGTGGTTCGGAAACTTTCGCGACCGTGGGCGATCCAAACGCCAGCCGCGACCCCAGCGACCCGCTGTACACCACCAATCCTAAGATGGCCAACGAAACCGCCGCCAGTTACATCAACAACATCGTGGATTCGATCGCTAACTTCGTCAGCCTGCCCGGTGATCCGAACAACCAGGGTTCGCCCGGCGAACTGCTGGTCAGCAACTACACCCTGACAGCCGCCATCGAGCGTATCGCTGTCGACGGTATCGACTTCAGCCAGACCAACCCCGTGTACAACGCGAACGTAAACTCGGCCAGCCTCAGCGCCCTGAGTTCCACGCTCGGCAGTGTTGATGCGACCGGCAGCGTCGGTGCAGGCCGTGTGCCCACGCGCACCAGCGGCATCACCTATACCGACGGCAACGTCAACGATGAATATCTTGACGTCGACGGCAACGCGGTCGCCTATGGCGCCAGCGGCCTGTCGGCCCGCAACCACATCGCCGGTGACTTCAACAATGACGGCGCCCGTTCGACCGCTGACGTCGCCCAGATGATGGCTTGGGCAAACTATCGCGGCCTCGGCGCTTCACCGAGCTCGGTGGCTAAGCCCGAATCCGGCACAGGACTGGTTGTCGAAATCATCGGTGACTTCAATGGTGACGGTAACTTCAATGAAGACGACGTCCGCTACTTCGCTGACGGTTTGTACATCGACGGCGGCAAGCTCAACCGCGGCGCTGCTTTCGAAGCCGTCGACACCGCTTACGGTGCCAACTTCTTCGGCACCACGCTGGCTAACGGCACCTATGACGCCGGCGACAGCGCTGCTGACATCGCGGGTAGTGCTGACGGCCCGAGCATGGGCGGCAAGCCGACCGGCAGCGACGGCATCGTGGACGCGTTGGACATCGACTATGTCTACGCCAACTTCGGTGACTTCTCGATCCTCGATCAGGCTGTGTACATGGACCTGAGCGCGGACATGAACGGCGACCTGGTCGTCGGTCAGAGTGATGTTGACTGGGTTGTCGAGACGGTTCTGGAAACCGCCTACGGCGACGCGAACCTCGACGGTGTGGTTGATACGCTTGACAGCGACATCGTGTCCACCAACTTCGGTCTGGCTGGCCTGGGTTGGGCCGGCGGCGACTTCAACGGTGACGGTGTGACCGACGCACTCGACCAGGCATTCATCAGCATCCCCGGCGACCTGAACGGCGACGGCTTCGTCGGCCTGGATGACCTTGACATCATCCTCACCGCATGGAACCAGACTGTGACCGCAGGCGATCCTTCCGATCCTTCGGGAGACGGTTTCGTCGGCCTGGATGACCTTGACATCGTGCTGAACAACTGGAACAACGGCACACCCGCAGCCGCCGCCAGCAACACCCCCGAACCCGCCAGCCTCGCACTGCTGGGCCTCGGTGGCGTGGCGATCATCAAGCGTCGCTGAACCGACAGGCAGACTTATTTGAACGTGGGATACGGATCAAGGAGCACATGGGAGAAAGATAAACTGGCCTGACGCCGATTCCACGTTGCATATACCCCGCCGCCCTTCTCTCGAATCCCAAACGGGAGAAGGGCGGTTTTTATTTGACGGTGATGGATGCCAAATAGGATCAAGACCCGACCAGGATGGTCGGGCTATGTGTTGGTGGATTATGTGCTAATCAACGGCGTTTGGTGAGTAAACCAGTACCGATTATGAACACACTTAATGCAGCGGGTTCCGGTATGGCAATCGCAATTGGCGGGGAGCCTGCATTCCAGTTGTTCAGGATGACATCGAGGTCGGACAGGCCGATGTAGCCGTCACCGGTGCCGGCGAGGTCTCCGTGATCGATGCTGCCTAGCGGGACCGCCTGGTTCCAGTTGTTCAACAGGATGTCGAGGTCCGCCAAGCCCACGAAGCCATCGGCGTTGACATCGCCTTCGAGTCTTGCGAGCGCTTCGTAGAAAGCGATCCCGACATTCTCGCCAAGCGATGTGTAATGATCGATGTTACGACCTGACAGGAACATGGTTTCGAAGGTAGCATCGAAGTGAGCGCCGAGATAGTCGCGGCCAAAGGCGGCGAGTGTGGAGCTGTTGATCCCGCCGGACTGTGCCCATTCAAGCTCGGGGGCCAAGCCTGTTAATCGTTGCCAGAACGGGTTGTCGACGTGGCCGAGTTGTTCGTGGATGTACATCCAGTCGTCGCCGACCGGGTCCCAGATCGAAGAATGGTAATCGATGAAGTAATCGGCGCTACCGCCTGAATCGATCTGTAAATCGGCGAGCATGGCTTCGCCAGTAAGTTGCAGATCGGGCTTGTCGGTCCATTTATATGGTTTCCAGTATCCGTTTGGATCGACATTAGGATTGTTGATCGTGGAGCGGTTGTTGCCGGCAAATCGACCATCCGGATTAAGCTGCGGGTAGACATAAAACTCGGCATGTTTACGCAATTCGACGGCGCGCGGGTCGTCGCTGACCAGGAAGTCGATCGTGCCTTGTAGCGCCCAGTTGGACAGCACTTCGCCGGCGTGCATGGAGGCCCCGAACACGATCTTTGTCTTGCCGGAACTGGGTAACGAATCATCAGTGATCTTGAACGCCCACATGTCACGCGGAGCGATGGTTCGGCCGAGGTCATCCACCCCGCCGGGGGATTGGCCGATCACGAGATCGGCGTTCGAGCTGATGGTGGGGCTGACGCAGGGATTGAGCTTCCATTGCGCCACCTTGTCTGCCGTGCGCGAATAGGGATACGGGAAGCTGTAGGCGACGTAGACCTGGTCCTGTGTGAAAGGTGAATCGTTCTGAAAACGCCAGGAAGAAGATGTCAGGTAGTTGTTGTCGAATTCGTACCAGGTTTCGTTGTCATAGCTGTAGCACATCGAGTGGTAAGGCAAGGTGTATGCGCCGCCGGCGAAGTCATCACTGATGTTAAATAAAGGCGTCTTGCCATCGATCCCCGAAGCGCGGAAGTAGAACCAGCGCCACTGGCCGCCGCCATAATAGTTATCCCTGCCAACGAGATTGATGGTATTCCCGCTGGATGAAATAGTGGTCGCAGCGATGTCGAGTGAACCACTGTCGAAGTCGATGTCGAGGCTGACGGTTGCCTCAGCAGCGCCGCTGCAGATCGCAATGACTAAACCACACAGGCAAGCAGACGCAACAGAACCATGCGAAAACCGATTCATAAGATGCTCCTGAATGACACCAGCCGCATCTCACGATAGTGACAAAACGTGAATTAGCAATACTTTTTTGATTTCTGGATGCGTGATTCTGTCGATCAGGCGGCACTTCGGCGAGCGATCAGGCCTGAAACACCAAGACCCAGCAGCCAGGCCATCATCGGCTCGGGCACGACATTGGTGTTGGGCGGAGTGCCTTCGTTCCAGTTGTTCAAGACGATATCCAGATCGTCCAGTCCGACAAAACCATCACCCGAAGGATCTGCATTGCCGGCAGCCGGGGGCACGCTCTGGTTCCAGTTGCCCAGGACGATGTCCAAGTCATCGAGGCCGACGAAGCCGTCGCCATCCAGATCGCCTTCAAGCCCTGTGACTTCGCCGAGCAGTTGCAGGGTTAAGATCTGCGAGGTTGCACCGGTGATATCTTCATCGGAAAGTGTCAAGGTATACGTTGCGCTGAACGAACCCATCGTGCTCGTATCAAAGCAGGCCAGGAAGTCATTGGAAGAACCGGCGGTCAAACCGCTAAAGGCTGAAAGGTCGGTCGTCAGGACCGAAGTGTCGCCTGAGCCGAGGATCGAATCCAGGTCGAGATCGGCGGTGTAACCGAAGGTTTGTTCGAGGTTGAAAATATCGAAGCTCGTATCCAGCGTGCCGCCGAGATTGACGTTGCCGAAGTCGATCGTGAGTAGGTTCTGATCCAGGCCGGAGGCAAAGGATGCCTGGGCGTGATCAACGACATCCAGGTTCACAGTGATGATGTCGTCGGCATCAGCGGAACCCATGCCGGTGCCGCCGGATGTGATATCGATGTTGTCGACGGTAATGGTGCCTGATTTGAGCCCGGCTGTCGTGGTGGAGGTGTTAAGCCCTGCGTCAAGACTGGTATAACCTAAACCGGATGCGAACGCGTTGTACCTGCCGGTAATGCTGGATGTCGCGTTCCCCGAGGTCGTAACCTCGTAATAGGTTGGGTTGTCATTGAACTTAATGACGCTAACGGATTGAGCGGCGGGTACGGGGGAGCCGGTGATGACACGACCGAGGTCTACCGTCACGGCGGAACTGCCATCGGCGTTAGCGGCGCCACCGACGGAAATCTGGCTGTTGTTATTACCACCGCCATAGATCGACCAGACATATTCGGGATGGTCGATGTAAGCGTTTCGGTTGTTCTGATAGTAGCTCGGGTTAAGGGCTGAGCTGTAGATCGTCTGGTTGCGACGACGTTCGAATTCATCCGGCGGATCGGCGTAGTTCCATTCGATGAGCGAAGCGAGATTACCCATCTGGTAACCCGCGGGATAGGTATTAACCAAAGACAAACCCAGACTGGTCCACCGTGTATCGGAATAGAACAATGCCCGTGCGATATCGCCGGCATCCGCATCACCGGGGTAATAATAGCCGCCACTCACCGCACCGTAAGAACCGGAGGAGTTGATGTTGCCATAGGGATCGTTACCGCGGGAGCTGTTAATACTCGGGTTACAGGCACGTAGCGCGTGATGATCACCGAGGTTGCCCCTGGAACTGTTGCTGACCGACCCGGGTTGTAGCGACTGTGGCCAGACGTGTTCGCGGTTCCAGGTAGTACCGCCATCCCAGGCGGCGTTGACTGAGGCGCGGTTGTAAACCAGCAGGATTTTGCCGGAATGATTCGGATCGGCTTCAAACAGGGCGGCTGCATACCTGTAGTCGCCATAGGTCCGCTGGATATGCCCGGTGGACAAGATGGTCGTGAGCTGGTTTTTGAGCGTCGCGCCCGTGCCGGTTGCGGAGCTGTAGTAGCTTGCCGGGGGGTCATACGCATCAGCCGAAGCCGACGATACCGTGAACAAAACAGCTAACGCGCATACAGACCAGAACTTAGAAAATGCCATGCGGTATCTCTCCGCCCCCAAAAACTATAGTGGTGAATAAATAATAGCCAGACTGGTTATTATAACCGATCCGGGTCTGATTCCGCATGGCTTGTTATGAATTTTTTTATATCTGAACCGATTGCCCATCTTAACCAGTTTCACCATTTATACATACCGATGAACGTCATCCACATCGTCATGCATCAGTTGTCTTGAATGCCGATCCGTTTGATCGCACCATCTGCCCTATCGCCACGCTGATGGAAATGATGAAAAGCAGCCCCAGGAAGGTCGCGATCGACCAGGTCAGGTCGTTATTCAATCGCGAAGTCATCGGTGGTTTGGCGTCAAACGCGACCCACATCGGGGCATCGGGATTAACCTGGATCGAACGTGAGAACTGAAGCGGGACGCCGCGGATCGGCAGGTTGACCAATAAGGGTACGCCGGCGACCGTGGCGGCTTCCTGAGATTCGATCATCCGGTTGATGATGGCTTGAAGATTTTCGCTGTCGGCCTTGCTTAGGGTGTTCCGAAGCCGGCGGGCCTGATCTCGATCGAAACGTTCGCCTATCAATTCCGATTGGCTCTGTTCCTGCTGGACACCTGATTGCTGGCGGATCCTGCCACGGTTGCCGACCAGACCGACCATGGCCTGCTCCTCGGCAAGCCGGTGAAGCTGCACACGTGCATCTTCATTCAGCGCCGGATCAGACAATGAGTAGTACCAGGCAGACTCCAGCGCCTGACGTGCGGCGCGTTGATCGCCCTTGGCGGCCAAGGCATCGCCCATCTCTTGAAGGTCTAACGCTTTACTTAGGTTGTAGACATTCGTGCGCTGGACCTGCTTCTGATACGCCCCTGCCGTGAAGTGCACGACGTCCGGCTCAACGGCATGAGCTTCCTCATAGCCAAGTGTGCCTTCAAAGTTGTCGTAGACGAAGCCGGGCGGCGCGTAGAGCGTCCAGGTGATGTTGTGCAGAGGCAGGTCGAATCTCGGTCCTTGCAGACTCGTCCAATTATTATGAGCGCCCGGCTTTTCTTTATTGGCATACACCAGATCGATCTCGACCGGCATATCTCCCGCCGCGTCGGGGCTCAAGGGAATCAAGTAGACCGGGGCAGATGATGTGCGTGGGCCGGAAGGCAATACGGAAGGCACAACCGACTTCGCGCCCACCATCAACGACCACACCTCAGCACCTTCGGGCAGGTGCGCCTGCAAATGTCGTTTCCCCCCTACCGTCAATTCGACCTTCACTCGATTGATCGATGCCCCGGCCTGATTGATGACGGATTCGATATTCACTCGCCGGATATTGGCATCCAAGAGTTCGGCTGCTTCGTGGCGTGTTATCGAAAGGTCCAGGTGGTAATCGCTACTGGATGTGATGTAACAAAGCGCAGCTTCAGATAAATCGCCCGCGCCGAATTCACGCGGGATCGTGCGTGCTTCTGCGGGCTGCATGGTCTTGTCCGTGCCGACCTCGGCAAGCTCCATCCGGGGCCCGGCCGTTATGGTGACAAAACCGCGTTGACGCTCTGCACCTGGGACGATCACCGGCTCGACGACGACCGTTTGCGCCTCATCGGGGATAGGCGTCTCGTATTGCACGGTTAACTGGTACGGACGCGTGAACTGTTTGCGCGTCAATTCGATCTGATATAGCGACGGATCACCGCTATCAGGCTGGCTGATGCGTGCGATCTCTGAACCGGTGATGACCACCGCTGTCGCATCTTCGGGCAACCGTACGCGGAACACCTTCGCACCGGCATGACGGATCTGGTGGCGGATATAACAACGGTGGCGTACAACACCTTCCATGACCCGCGCGGTGTGAAGCAGCTCAGCATCAATGACGGGGTCGATCACTTCCGTGTTCAGCTTCAACGACCACTCGGGGCGCAATAGCCTGAACGCCAGCGTGCCCGGCGTCCTGACGCCGATCTCCACGGGATCGACTTCACTGACGCCCGTACGGCTATCTACTTCAATACGCACACTTTGATCGGAAGACACGACAAGTTGCCCGGTGTGCTTCATCGCATCGACCGCGCTGACACGCGGCGCTTCCAGCGAGTCCGGCAGCGAGCCTATTGATCGTGACAAGGCAAGGGCGAGATCAACCTGGCCGATCGTACGCGTGCGGAAGTGGACGGTAACAATCCGGCCGTTATCGGTTTCCGCTTCATCCCAATGGCTTACCTGGTTCGCGGTCAACGCGTCGATGTCGTAGCCCTGAGGGATCATCAGATCGACGCTGAATTGACCGGCCTTGCTGATTAATAATGTGAATGTGCCGTTGTAGACGAGGCGTTCATCCATGATCGCGAACGTGGCGTTCTCGGCTGTGCGCAGTTCGGAACGAACGCGATGAACCGTGACATCCACTTCATCTTTTTCACCGGCGCGGTAAGCCGACTTTACGCCGCCGGATAACTGCTGGGCTACGGGCGCGATAAGCACGGACGCTTCGCGCGTAAAGTCATCCACGTTGATTGGCTGGGGATGTTCTTCAACCACGGTATAAACGTTGGCGGTCTGTGCCAGACCGATCATGCTGCGTTGGTTTTCCGCTCCGATCACCTGCAGGCGGGACAACTTCACTTGAGCCGGTAGATCGGTCACGGCCCGCTGCATCACAACAAGGAAGGTATACGAGCCGGTGGCGGGTTGTGTGAGTTTCGCTTCGACCTGTCTTGATTTCGGATCAAAACGCCATGTACCGATATTTGCGCCCTGCACGCTGGTGACGGTCATGCCTTCGGGGGCTAGCAGTGACAGTGTTTCGACCTGACCCTGTGCAATGTCAAGCCGAACGCGTGAGACCTGCTCGATGATACCGGTGTCGAAGCGTACCAGTTCGGTTGTGCCGGCATACAGCACGGTCTTTTCTAACGAGCGTTCACGAGCACGAGGCCGCCAGTTAAATACGAGTGGTTCCGAATGGCCTATGATCGCCTGCACCAAGGTTTGCTCGTCGGCCTCAGTCTTATTCAGGCGCACAGCCGAGGGACAACGCACATCGTAAGCGGTGCCCGGGATCGTCAACGCGACATGGTTCGTCAAAGACGGTGGTAAAGACATCTGGAAAGTATGGGCAAGTTGTGGATCAGCCTCCGGCAAGGGCATGAGGAAGCGGATCGTTGCGTGATAACTGCCTGGGTGCTTAACAACCAGGTCATACCTGCCATCGACCGATTCAAGCGAGATCGCGTCCGTATCGGGTTCAGCAGACAGGAGGATCGCGCCGGGTTGCAGCATGTTTATCCGGGTGGGCTGCGATGTACTGATATCGACGCGCAGTTCACCCGCCATCGCGTCGTCTTCGACGGACAGGTCGAGTTCGACACGGTTGAGCATCGAACCATCCGACGTGATGGGCGGTTTGGCTGTCGAAGCACAGCCGGTTAAAAGTAGTAGCGATAATGCTAAAACAGTCGCGACGGCCGCAGCCTGTTTGAGTTGCTTAACACTTCGCAGCTTGGGGATAAAGACGCGCCAGACAAACACTGCAAGCAGTATCGCGGGGACACCCCACGTCAACAGATGACCCAAAGCCTGACTCAGGACAGGCAGCCGGCAAGCAGCACACAGGATTGCAGCCAGACCCGCAGCAATAAGCAGCTTGCGGAATCGTGATACAAAGGCCGATGCGACGATAGCCAGCAAACCCGCAACAGGCACGATGATGGTCGAGAATACCGACGCATATTGCCGCCATGCAGGAGTGACGCGCAACGTCATGGTGACCGCTTCGCCTTGTGTTGTGGACATCACCTGGTTGAATTGCAACGTAGTCAGGTCGTCAGGCTGCGACAGATATTCGGTAATACTCGGAGCCGTTGATGCGCTGATGCCAAGCAGCAAAAGAAGGATCAGGCACAAGCCCACAACGGCTTGCGAAAAGTAGCCACGCGCGGTTAGCCAGACAATTAATACAACAATAGATGCCACAGCCAATGCGCCCAGGATCGTAAGTAGAACCGTAACCCGATTAACCACCCACCCCCAGCTATCAAACACGTAACGCAAGACATGCGAGACGCTGCCGTGATGTTCAGCGCGTGGTTCGGGACGCAGATCACCTGATTTATAGTGAACCGCCCAATTCGGGGGCACCGTCACCTTCCAATTGTCGTACGTTGACGCTACCGAACCGACCGGCCCCTGCAATGTCAGATCGCCGGCATAACCAAGGTCGGGATGGACCTGGCCGTAGATCAGCTCGATGGTCATGGGTGTGTTCGGATCGCGTGGCCGGGGCAGCGGGATCAACAGTTCGCCGGTCTTTTTGTCATGTGAAGCGACGATGCGTTTAAAGTTACCGATCGCCACGCCCTTCTCATCCAGGATTGGATTGCCTTGTTGATCGGTCTGATACCCATCAGCCAGGCGGGTGCTCCAGACTTCTGCATTTTCAGGAAGACGAAGCGACAAGAATTGGCCGGACGAGTTCTTAACCTTGAAGGTCATCGTGGTGGACGATTGTGCTTCTCCGCTATCTTGTGTTGAGATACGCGTATCCAGTTCCGTCAGTTCGACGACGGCCGGCAAGAGCGAGCCGAGATCGTAAGCGTCGATCTTGATCGTCATCGGTGTTACTTCGCCTGCATAGCTGTAGCATGCAATCAGCGGCGCTGAGACAAGCAGGCGGTAGTTGGCCGGCAATTCTTCGCGATCCAGTTCGATCAAACCCGATTCGGCAGGATTCTGCGGAGACAGTCTTAAGTCGAGGTGGCTGGCGACAGCGAGGTAGCCCGATTGTGATTCGACTTCAACACACTGCACGCCGCCTGCGAGGATGTCGCCGTCGCGCGGCGCGGGTTGTGAATACGTGACCGCAAGGTTGTAATCGCCGATAACACGCCGCTGGAGTGTGACCGTCCACAAACTCGGATCGGTATCATCCTGCTTGGCGTTGCGAACATCTCGGCCGACAAACTCGATGTTTTTCAGGTTCGGATCAACATGGAAGTTCAACGTATCGATCGGCGAACCGGTGATGTAGTACGACAGCACGACGTTGCCGTAGGCAACACCTTCACCGAGTGAGATCAGGTGGAATGCTTCAGCTCGAACGCTGGGCGGTGTTTGCTTTGGTGTGAACGCAGCCTCCCAGTCCGAGTCACTGAAACGAAATGCGTAACGTGCCGAGGCAACACGGATCGGTACCGAAGCGACGTTGACTTCTCGCAGTTGTTGCGGGTCGTGAGTGATCTGCCCGAGTTCAACCCCTTGATCGGATGACAACACAAGGAAACCGCGCATACTCCTCGCATCGTTGACAGTAAAGCCATACAGCTTCAGCGTCTGATCAAGCGGCGGCCTGCCAAGTTCCAGACGCAGGTCAAGCATGACGTGCCCTGACACAGGCTGGGCGAAGCTGACACGTACTGATTCATCGGCTTCGTTGTCACCCTCAATGAGCCGGTAGTCATCCACCTGTGCGCCGGTGACGTTCACCAGCGTTAACCCTGCCGGGATCGAGATGTCCACCTGTCGCAACGGCGCGTCACGGATATCGAGTTCGACTTGGGTGTTGATCCGCATCTCATCCTGTCCGATGTTCGCAAGCACACGGACAAGCGCATCAAACGTCGGCTCGACATGGTCCAGGCCAAGCAACAGTTCATAGTTTGGTGAGGCGAAGCTGTAGAAAAACACTTTGCTTATCGGTGTGTGCCTGGGGTGCTGATTATCCAGGATGATCTGCGGCATGGCCGCGGCATCGATCTGTGACAGGCCGCCGGCCTGCTTGATCAGTAGCGAGATCGCGCTATCCGTGCCGATCGCCAGCCGTCCGCCGGCGCGCGTCCCGCCGATCGGCTCGATCACGGGCAGCCTGGTTTGTGTGGGGAATGTAGAAACCATCGACTCGCCGACAATCTGCAAACCATACCGACCTGTTTGAGGTTGACTCAAGACGACACGCAGGATGTCGGGCTCATCGACAGGCGTCGATTCGATATGCCAGTCGCGGATGTTGTTGCCCAGCACCTGTGTGATCGACAATCCCTTGGGTGTATGCAGCGAAAGCTCGCGCATCTTGCCTTGAGCGACATCATAGATAACAAGCGTATCCAGACGGATCGCGCCCGGTTGCACGCTGGCGATGGTGTTCAGTTCGGTAGCGAAGACCAGTTCCGCATCCAGGTCGCGCACGGTCGGCTTCCAGCGAACGATAAATCGCTTGTCCGCACCTTGTACGCCTGTAATGTGAAGTTTGCCATCGTCGACTTTACGATCTACGCGTACCGCACCGACGAGTTCTACTTCAAGGTCCGTGCGATCGGATGTCAGTTCCAATTCGCGCACGCGCGATGCGGGCATCTCGAAACTCGCTTCACGCCAGCCTGTTTCTGCGACCGGCACGGGCTTCGCGGCAAGCGTTAGCTCGACAGATCGCGACCCGGCTGACCCGAAGCCCATGCGGTAAGCCTTTCGTTCAGCGTCGTATTCCAAGGTGTATCCACCCTCGGGTGAATGCACCTCGTCTAGCACCAGCTCCCCCACCGCCACATCGACCCACTGATCTCGCTGCTTGGTCGTGACGTCGAAACGCACGGTGAACGTGAGGTTCGATCCGTCAATGTCGGCAAGCACAGCGGCGTTGTCTACCTCAACGTCAGCGCGGGCGGGTAACGCAAGACCCAATATACACATCAGGACGGTCAGGACGGTCAACGAAAATGCTTGTTTCATCGGAGATACCCCGCAGTGGGTTTGGAAAGTCATACGTTATTGAGCCTGTGGCAGGCCGATCGCGCGATGGACCAGGTCGCTGAAGTCCTGCACAGATTGATCCATTGGCAGACGCGAGGCCACAACATCTAAGACGATTTCAAGTTGTGCCAGGTTCCGAATCGCTTCCGGCTCCTGCACGTGTTCGCTGCCGCGCAATACTTCCGCAAAACGAGCCGCACAGGCGGCGAGATAGAAGCGTTCATCCTCGCTTGGGATGCGGTTGGTAACAAGATCGTTGGTCAGGCGTGATTCGATCTCGCGGACCTGCTGCGTATCAGGATCGCGGTAACGAACATACACCGTGCCGAGATCGGGTTCATTTTGTGTTGCATACATCGGGCCGAGCAGTTCCACTTCGTAGAGCGCGGTCGCGGACTGGCCGGAGCCGACTTCGCCGGCATCGACCGTATCGTTACGGAAGTCCTTGTCTGCGATGTCACGGTTTTCATAGCCGATCAAGCGGTAGCGACGCACACGCGCGGGATCGAAGTCGACCTGAATCTTGGCGTCGTAGGCGATGATGGGCCGTGTGGCGGCAAGGTCATCAACAAACAGGCGTTTGGCTTCGTCGATCGAACCGACGAACAGGTAATCGCCATCGCCCTTATTTGCTAGTTGTTCGAGGATTTTGTCGTCATAGTTGCCTGCGCCGAAGCCGACACTGGTGAACGATACACCCTGACGGCGCAGTGTCTGAACCTGATCGATCAACTCATCCGATTCACTGGGCCCGACGTTGGCGACGCCGTCGGAATTAAGGATCACGCGGTTGACGCCGTTGGTCATGAACTGGCGCTGCGCGACTTCGTAGCCGAGTTCGACACCACTGAGCAGGTTGGTCGAGCCTCCGGTTTGAAGGTTTTCCAGAGAATCGAGGATGCGCTGCTTGTCGCTGGCGGGTGCCGCTTCGATAAGCAGGTTCGCTTTCGTGCCGTAGCTGACGATGGAGACGCGGTCCTGCGGTGAAAGCTGATCGAGCACCATCACCAGGCTCTTTCGGACCAACGGCAAACGGTCGTCACGATCCATCGAGCCGGAGGTATCAACAACAAAGACGAGGTTCGCGGGCTTCGCCTGATCCCGGCCGACGACTTTGCCACGCACGCCGATCTTTACGAGCACGGTGCCTTGGCCGAACGGCGACGGGCCTGCTTCGGCATGCACGGTAAAAGCTTCGCTGTCACCCTGCCCGGCCGGGTAGTTGTAATCGAAGTTATTAACAAACTCCTCCATCCGCACGGTGTACTTCGGTGGGAGGAACCCATCGTGGATGTATCGTCGTGCGATGCTGTAGGACGCGGTATCGACATCGAGCGCGAAGGTGGAAAGCCGATCATCCGCGGTCATCACCCAGGGATTAACCGGCATCAAACGCGGCTTGCGCGCCAGCGGCGCTTCTTCGGCGGGCATGGGTTGGTCGCCGAGAACGGTGACGCCTTCCATTGCATCCAATGGCTCAATGTCAACCTCAACCTTCTGCTTGTTTACAGGTACTTTTTCAACGCCTTTGTTGACGAGTTCAGGAACTGCTTCTACAACACGCGCGTCAAAACCTGCCGCGTCAGGCACATCCGCTTGCAGTCTACCCATGGTGATTTGCGGCCAATCCGCGGGGTAGTTGAGTACTTGTACTTCTCCCTCGGGTATCGATGCATCTTCTGTGTCTTTCTGCCGGGCAATCCCCTGATCACGGCGTCGATAGACATCGCGGGCATTCGTAGCAATACGAGCTTCCTCAACCATCTCGGTGATGGCGTTGGCCGCCACATCGTTTGGCTTGAGGAACTCCGCCTCTTTCAAGACATCAAGAGCCTGGTCATAATTCTGCTCTCTTTGTAGATCCAAAGCCATGCGGAGCTTCTCTTGGACCATGGTTTCACGGTCCGCCTCGTTGAGGGAGACGGCTTCGCCTGACAACTCGGTCGTGCTTGTCGCACTGGCCGCAGGTGCAACACCCAAACGACCGGCGGCCCACAGGTTGTCCTGCGCGGGCGCCGGTGTTCTTGCGGCCGCGACCGTCGAAGGGCTGGGGCCGGTTACGAATGCATCCATAGAAGCCGGTGTTTCGCCAAGCAGTTCGACACGTTGTTGAGGGAGCCTCTCGAGCGTGTCAACTTGTGAACCGGGCAGGCCGTAATTAGATGCAAGCCAGCGGTCATAAGTCGGTGCGGACAAGTCACTCGCAACGAGGCCGCCTTGATCCGCACCGCTTTGTTCAGCGGCCGGTTCCAGATCGCTTACAAAGTTACGGCTGTTCACCGTACCGAAACGGCTTGTGCTTGATTCGTCGGCATACCATTTATCGCCGAAGTAGTCCGTAATTGGTTCCCCGGCGGTAGCAGGAGTTGCGTTGGATTTTGGAGCTTCATTCAGCGCACGGACCTCTGTTCCCGCCTTGATATCGTATCCACCGAAAGCTCCACCATAACCCCCGGCGACACCGCCCATCGGTTTGCCCGTGGATTCGGTGTAATCGCTATTGGAAAGCATGTCGAGTTCACTACGCGTTCCCAGTCCTGTTGTTTCACGGCCCAGGACATACCCCCCTACCAGACTTCCTCTGCCATCTTCTTCCGTTTGATTCACAGTGCTACTTCGACTCAGACGCGCATCGCGCCTGCGACGAACCTCTTCTGTCTCGGCCGCAAGATCACCGCGGCTGGCCGAACTACGGTAGAAAAATTCATCGGAAGATTCGGGCACGGTCTCTGCGCCACGGGCATAGGTGTAGCCCCGGCCGGCGTAACGCTCCAAGTCTTCGACATTCACCGATCCCAGATTAACACGTCCCCGGCCCGAGGCATGTTCCCGCTCTATTTGTTGCACGAATGAAAGCTCATCATTCTGGCTAGCCAGCTTCTTGCGTGCCGTCTGAACACGTGACTGGTCTTCAGCATAGGCGATGTCTGATTCTGACTTGTAGGGCATGGAAAATGCTTGCATCGGTTCGTGCGGTTCGGCGGTATATTCTGAAAGGGCGTAATCGCCCGACGCGCTAGTCCCTCGACTGGTGGGCCGCCTGGCAACCCCTAAAGCCGGCAAAAACACGCCAACCAGCAAAGCACTGATGACGATCATCGCGGCATACGCAACCCAACGATTGCCCACATGATGTGTCAGGATCGCCTTGATCTTTGTGCGATTCCGGTCATTTTCGATCTGCTTCTGAAGGTCGGCTTTGTGTTGTTCATCCAGTTTAGGTTGGGCTTCTGCCTGCATCGCATCGCGCAGGACTTTGGCGGTCAGGCGCATGTCGCCGAGTTGTTCGTTCAGCTCGGGATCGGTCTTGAGGTATTCGAGCAACTGCGACCGCGCGGGTTCTTCGAGGTCGTCGAAGAGCAGTTGGGCCAGCAGTGATTCGGCTTGTTCGCGGTTCATGGTTTGGTTCTCCCGCCTCGTTTGCGGGGCATTTCATTCATACGAGCCCGGCCTGTTTCATCTGCCGGGTGAGGGTCATCATCGCCTGGTTCATGTGGTAGCCGACGTTCCCCGGGCTCATGTTCAGTACCTCTGCGATTTCACGTACCGTCAGGTCGTTTAGCCTTAGCATCAGGACGCGTTGCTGGGTGTCGGGCAGGTCGTGCATCAGCCGAAGCGCGTGGTCTTTCGCCTCGTGGGTTTCCATCGTTTCCAGGCTGTTGGCGGTGCTGTTCAAATCAGCGTTCGTTTCGACAGCGTCCTGGTGCAGCCGGAGCCTGGCTTCGCGTTGCCGGCTGCGTTTTCGGATCGCATCCACGACGAGGTTGTGTGTGACGCGCATCAACCAGGCGCGGATGTTCTGCAGGCTCGCCAGGCCGTCCTGCTTCCATTGCCTGTGCAGACGCAGCAATGCTTCCTGGACAATGTCTTGTGCATCGTGGTGCCTGCCTTCAAAGCCTTTGCCTAACTGGTGCCGCGCGTAGCGCAGCAGGGCCGACTCGTGGTCGGCGACGATCGTGTCAAACTCCGTTATTTTTTCAGCAGCCTTATCGCTGCCGGTTAAGTGCAAATCCCCGGAGGGTACCGCCGGACCTCCGGAAGCGCTGACAGCACCGACCCGCATAACGGCGTCACCATCATCAGCGTATTGCGGCTGGGTGTCTGTCATGTCTTGAGCCGTGCTGTCCTTGTCCGTGAATGTAGACGCACGAAGGGCTTAGGCGTCTGGGCGAATCTGACAGATTTCTAACCGCAGACCCATACGATGTACCTATATGATGCTATCACGAGGCGGCCAGACGGTGTTTTTTGATAAAACGCTTGCCGGGCGAGGGCTATATAAGCCTCATCACCGATCGTTATTATTGTTCAACAAGGGTGTTATGAAGTCACGCAGGCATTGTCGACACTCAGAAACGCTTTTAGCGAACACGGCTGCTCAATCACAAGATCAAAGTGATAATCTGCTCGAAAAGCAGGCTTACTCGACGTATAAACCATTTATTATCGGACAGTTTGCTCGATGCGCTTGGCTTCTATCCGTGCATTGAGTACATTGATAGACGTATCGCACCATTTGAGTCTTTTTATGTCGTCAGTGGGGGGAGGCAAATCAGCCGGATTGAATATCAGCCTTTCTGACCATAGAGCATCATCTGGCCGCCACCTATCGGGGCGGTTGACATTCAACGTGCTATTTACAACTCATCGCTTGGAGAAGGAGGATTACAACGATGAACGGCCGATCAAGGACGTTACGCAGCGGTTCGTGCGCTTGTCTTCTATTGGGTGCCAGCCTGATCTGTTCACAGGCTTCGGCGGCGGTATTCAACGCCAACTGGACGGGTGGCGGGGATGGGGTGAGTTACAACGATCCCCTGAACTGGGACATCGGTGTCGTGCCGATCGACACGCTGGTTGACACATACGTTGTCAACATCCCGGCAAGTAAGTCGGTGACATTCGATGTGCCGACGGTTGGGAACACGGTGTATCAGTTGACACTCGGCTCGGGGGCGACGCTGACGGTTAATCCGGGGCGTGACCTTGCGGTAACCGATGCGGCGGATATCGCGGGATACCTGACCACCAGCAACGGGACATTCACCGCCAGTTCCGCCGCGTCGCAGTTGTCAGGTACAGCGTCACGCATCATTGCATCAGGCGGTGCGACCGTCGCGGTTAATGCGGCGTCTTACACCAACACAAGCCTGGGCAGCGGCGACCTGATCTCGGCGACTGATCCCGGCACATCGATAGACTTGTCCGGCATCCTTTCGATTTACAACGATAAAGACTCAGGTGGATCTCCTCTGACCTATATCGTGGCCCGAAATAATGCTTTTATCGATCTGTCAGGACTGAACAGTGTCGTCGGGGCACGCGTCGGCGACGTCCTGTGCTTCGAGGTATCCGGTGGCGGTTCGATGGATTTATCGAGCCTGCAATCGATCACGAATTCGAGAAATGTATGTTTCTCGACAGACGGTTCCGCATTGAATTTGCCTGCACTTGCAACGATTGCCGGATATGTGGAATTCAACTATGCCAACGGCATGACGATTGATCTGCCGTCGCTGACGAGCATCGATGGCGCGGGCAGCAGCTACACCACTTCGCTTGCCCCGCCGGACAGCGGATCGTTGAATATGCCTTCGCTGACGACGATGGAGCGGACCACGCTTTCGGTGGGCGCGGGGCAGACACTGACAACCGGCTCGATGAGTGATATCGACGGTTCACGTATCTATATCAGCGGCGGGCAGGTTTTCAATGGCGTCACCGCCACGACGTACAATTCACGGGATTACTTTAGCGGCAGTGACTTTTTCACCGCTGAAGGGGCCGGTTCGGTACTGAACTTATCGAGCCTGACAAGTCTTGACTTCGATCAGGATATGGGTGGCTCACCGACCTATACGATCGCGGCACGCGACGGCGGTGTTGTGGACCTTTCCGGCCTGACCAACGTTGTCGGCGGCAGGACGGGCGACCAGCTTCAGTTCAGTGTCAGTAATGGTGGATCGATCACCCTGACGAATCTGGCTTCGATCACGGGAACGCGTAACGTGCGGTTCACCTCGGACGGAACAGCATTTACACTACCCAATCTCGCGAATATTGAATCGGCGGTTACGTTTGAGCTGGCTACGGGTCAGTCACTGGACCTGCCGTCCTTGATCAACTTCGACGGTACAGGCAGTACCTACAGCGCGACCTTCAACGCACCTGCGAGCGGCAGCATCTCGGCCAACAACCTGACGCAAATGGATGATGTTGATATCTCCATCGGGGTTGGGGGCACGGTGAACCTCCCTGCTTTAAACAGCTTCACAAGGGGTACACTGGCGTTGGGCGCGGGCCAGACGCTGAATGTGGGCAACCTCGCCAACATCGACGCCTCGCGTATTTATGTCAGCGGCGGCCAGGTATTCAACGCAGTCACAGCAACCAGCTACGACACACTGGACTACTACGGCGGCAGCGACTACTTCACCGCGACCGGCACCGGATCAGAACTCAACCTGTCGACCTTGACCAGCCTCAACTTCGACCAGGACTTTGGTGGCAGCCCGATTTTTGTCATCGCTGCGCGGGACAACGGGAAAGTTGACCTCTCGGGCGTGACGAACATCATAGGTGGCCGCGTTGGTGATTCACTCCGCCTGGAGGTCATGACCGGCGGAACACTGGACCTATCCAACCTGCAGTCCATTACAGGCAATCGCAATGTGCGGTTCACCTCCGACGGGACCGACCTGAATCTGCCTCAGCTCCAGACGATCGACTCCGCGGTGTTGTTCGAACTGGTGGCGGGCCAGACATTGGATCTGCCTGCACTGACAACGATCAACGGCCAGGGCAGCAACATGAGTGGGACACTGGCGCCACCGGATAGCGGTGTCATCAACGCCCCCAACCTTGTTTCGGTAACACGTACAACCGTTACGATCGAAGGCGGGCAGACACTTAACACCGGGTCACTGGCCACGATCGATGGTTCACGTTTCCACATCAGCGGCGGTGAAACATTTACCTCGGTCACCGCGACAAGCTATGACTCTCTGGATTACTTCGGTGACGGCGATGTGTTCAGCGCAACCGGGACAGGCACTTCGCTGGATATGTCAAGCATCATCAGCGTCGACTTCGATCAGGACATAGGTGGCTCGCCAATCTACACCTTTGCCGCACGAGACGGTGGCACGCTGGACTTGTCGGGCCTGGTAACGGTGATCGGTGGGCGCGGTGGTGATTCCGTCCGCTTCGAGGTGTCAACCGGTGGCACACTGGCTATATCCAATCTCGAAACCGTCACGGGTAATCGAAATGTGCGTTTCACTTCTGACGGCACTGCGTTGAACCTGCCGAAACTCACGACCATCGAAGGCGGCTTTGTCTTCGAGTTGGCAGCGGACCAGACACTTGACCTGCCTTCATTAGTCAGTGCGGATGGCTATGGCAGTTCGTTTACTTCAACGCTTGTCGCGCCGGATGGAGGGTCGATCAACGCGCCCAATCTCGATACGATCAAGCGGACACAGATTTCGCTTGGGGCTAACCAGACACTGAACCTGGGAACGCTGGCCGACATTGACGGCTCCTGGATCAATATCAGCGGCGGCCAGTCGTTGAGCGTGACCGCCGGCAGCTACGATGCGATGAGCTACTTCAGTACCGGAGACTTCTTCAGTGCTACCGGTACCGGTACGCGGTTGGACCTATCGAGTATCCAGAGCATGGACTTCTACCAGGACCTTGGCGGTTCACCTGTGTACACCATCGCCGCCCGTGATTATGGCGAGCTTGATTTGTCTGGACTGGTCTCAGTTGCAGGCGCTCGTGGTGGTGATTTTGTCGAGTTCACCGCACAGACCTATGGCACACTTGACCTGTCCAGCCTGACCACCGAAACGGATAGTACACGTTTCGTGGCGAATACAGGCGGCACGATCAAGTTCGGTTCGTTGGTGAATATTGATGCCAACCTGTCCGCGACCGATCTGGACAGCACGCTCGATGTCGCCGGCTCATTGAAGCTTGGCCCCAACTCAACCCTGTCTGTGTCCAATGGTGCCGAACTGCACATCGGTGAGGACTTCTGTTTCGAGCAGACAGTGGAATCGATTGTAAATCTCGACGCCGGTGTCGTACGGATGGATGGCGCGGGCGGCCAGCTTCTTGAAGTCGGCGGTGAAGACCTGGGCGTAAACGGTTCTTCCGCTGGGAACTTCGGTATCGGCCAACTCGTGATCGGGCAGACCGCACAGCGCACGAGTGTGGACCTGATCGATGCCATCGATAACGGCAACCGTGGCGGAACAGGAACCGAATCACTGTATCTCTACGGTCTGGGCGGCCCCCATGGGCTGCGCATCCTCAACGATTCGGCACTGATCCTCAACGGTATCAATGTCTACGCTTACGATGCCTTGACCAGCTCGATGGTGCACCTGAACAGCTTATTCGGGCCCGGCGATCTGCGTATCGCGTATGACGATGGTTACCTGCAACTGGTGCCGTTGGACTTCCAGTGGTCGAACAACCTGGGTGGCGACTTTAACGTCAGTTCCAACTGGAGTGATGGCTTCGTTCCATTAGGTTCGGACTCGGCGATCTGGAACCTCGGCAGCGCGGTGGGCTACACCGTGCAGTTCGGCACGAACGTGGCGACGGATAGCGCGGTCATCAAGATCGATACCGTGACATACGACCTCGGTGGCTTCACCTATACCAACGCCGCACAAAACGCGACAACCGCGATCGTCGTCGGCCAGGACGCAACGGACAACGCCGACCTGACCATCATCAATGGTACGCTCGCAGGCCCAAGCGCTCGTATCGCGTCCACTGCTGGATCTGTCGGCCGATTAAATGTCAGTGCGGATGGCGTGCTCGATGTCGATGAGCTTTCATTCGGCCTGGGTGACGGCATCGTGGTCGTCGATACCGACGGCATCGTCGTCGTCGACAGGCTCGAGATGGGAACCGTCGGCAAGTTCAACGTCACGGGCGGCGCGGCTTTGGTCGGCTCGGGATCAACCGCGGGACTGGCAGCGGGTAGCTACAACCAGACCGACGGCACGTTAGCGGTCAAGTTCGACACGATCCCGGTCACAGCAGACCCGGCAGTCACAGCAACCGGCGCCGCGAATCTCGGCGGCACGCTTGCGTTGACGGTTGATGATGCGTTGGTTCTTTCTGCCGGCGATAGCTTCCAGATCATCAGTGCTGCAAGCGTGGTTGGTGGTTTTGACGAGGTGACTTTGCCGACGTTAACCGGCCTCGGTCTGGATGTGCAATACGGCGTAGATAACGTCACCATCGCTGCAGGATTGCTAGGCGATCTGGATCACGACGGCTTTGTCGGGCTGGGCGACCTGGATATCGTCCTGAACCAGTGGAATATGAGCGTCAACGCCGGTTCCTGGACACAGGGTGATGCAAGCGGTGATGGCTTTGTGGGACTGGACGATCTGGACGTCGTTCTGGCGTATTGGAACACCGGCACACCGCCGCAGGTAGCTGTGCCCGAACCTACCGGGGTCGCACTACTTGGTCTCGGCGGACTGGCTTTACTGCGACGTCGTCACGCTTCGCGCTAGCCACAACCATTAAGTAAGGTTGTGTATTCATACCAAGCCGGCGGACATGGGTTCGCCGGCTTTTCATTTTGTTCATGATGATGAATGTGCCCCCCTACCCGACCGACATCACGCGCAGGATAACGAATGTCACATCGTCATCACGTGAATCGTCTCCACGGAAAGCAATCAGTGCATCCCGAATGTGACGGCTGATCTGCTCAGCAGATTCAGTGTGATGGCTTTCAATCAATTCACGCACGCGTTGTTTGCCGAACTGCTCGCCATCCGGGTTCTGCATTTCCCAAACGCCGTCCGTCGCCATAAAGAACACCTGCCCCTCGCGCACATCGTCAAAGGTGTACTCCTCGTACACCTCCTCCTGCATGATGCCAAGCGGCAGACCCGAACCATCCAACTCGTGATAGGTCCCGGATTGCGGATCGTAATAGAAAGGCGGTTCATGTCCCGCAGAAGCCCAGCGTAATACGCGGTTTTTAGCATCCAGTGTCGCCAGCAGCATGGTCATGAAACGCTTGCCGCCGGTGTCCGGAACAAGTAACTCGTTGAGATGACAAAGCAGGTCCGCAAGCGAGCGGGGCTCGCTGCTATGACTGCGTAGGATGCCTCGTGCGGTAGCCATAAGCATCGCCGCCGCCACGCCGTGGCCCATCACGTCACCGAGCGCTACGCACACAGAGGATTCTTCCAAGCCCGTGATATCGAGGAAGTCGTAGTAGTCGCCGCCGGTTTCATCGCAATACGTGCTGTGCCCCGCGATGTCCACGCCCTTGACCTTGGGCGAACCATCCGGCAACAATGCCTGCTGTACATCCATCGCGACCGCCAGTGAATGCCGCATCCGCATCCTGTCCCTGAGCCCGGCCGTCATCTCGTTGATCTCGTTGGAAAGCTTGATCAATTCGGGCGATTGGTTGAGATGGATCTCCTGGTCGAGATCACCCTCGCCGATCCGCCTGACATGCTGGTTCAATTGCATCATCGGCCGAACCATCCACATCGCAGCGGCTATCCCGAGCAGCAGCGTTAATAATGAGGCGACCACAGCAATAATCAGACCTCTTTGCCTGGCTGCCTGCACGCCCGCAAGGAAGTCGGATTCCGGGACCAGTGTCACGATCATCCAACTGATGCCGGTCGGATGTTCATAAGGCGAACACACCAGCAGGAAGCGATGCCCTTCGATATCAATTGTTTTTTCGTAACGCGATTGAATGCTATGCAATGACTTGAACGCGTGGCCGATATGGTCCGCTGATACACGCACCCAGGCGTGCTCCGATTTAGTCGCAGATATCCGTTCCCCTGAATCATCCGCCAGCTTTGCCCCCATAGAGGACCCGATGATCAACCCATCGCGATCGGTGATATAGACCTGCCCCCATTCACCGATCTTCAGGCGTGCCAGGTAATGCGATATATCGTTCAAGCTCAAGTCGGCGTCGACCACGCCAAGTTGCTTGCCCTGCGAATCAAACAGGGGCTCTGCATAACTGATGCCGAGTGTCACCGATTCCGCGTCAGCCCCACCGACGAAGACAAATGGCTCGCACCATGTCGCTTTACCCGCCTCGGTCGGAGCCTTGTACCAGGGACGGATACGCGGGTCGTACGGAAAAGTGTTCGTGGGCTGCGTGGAGGATTCTGCCTTGGCGTTTATGCGGTATTCCGCAAGTTGCGTGTTGTCCCCCGGCGGATTCACCGCGTAGTAAGTGTGTAGGTCATCCCCCTCATATCTGCATACCCAGGTTGCCCGGCCGTCTGCTGAGCCGAAAACGATCGAGCTGAGGATAGGCTGGGCGTGGAATTGGGAAATGATCGTGTCGCGCCAGGCTGGCAGGTCGTCTATCGGCAGACGTCCCTGCTCGATCAACGCCTTGTTCATCGCGACGGCGGTTGCGGGCGTATCCAGCAACCCATCAACATGGGCTTCGATCCGCTTGTGAATCTGGTCCAGGTTCCCGCGTGTCAGTTCGCGTGCGGTCGCGCTGCCTTGGACGTAAGCAATAAGGGTCAGGACCACCGCCACCAACAGGACAGGGGTAACCAGCATCAACGGAACGCTGATACGAAGCGGAATCCTGGAAAGTAGGCTGGTATCTGCCATGTTACGAGATCATCAGGGCTGCAAGACCAGTTGAGATGACATTATGCCATAAAAAAAGCTCCCCGTAGAAGGGAGCTAATGCCCGTGACAGGATTCGAACCTGTACTCCGTTGCCGGAACTGCCACCTGAAGACAGCGCGTCTGCCAATTCCGCCACACGGGCTGTGTGTCGAGACCGGACAGTGTAGCCGGTTCGCCGTAACGATCAAGCCGGATGGTTCACTGAATCAAAAACCCGATTTCAATCCCACCGCAGAGGACGCCAAGAGCGCAGAGGCAGGAGCCTTAACCCGGGCGGGGCTGAATAGATATTCTCTGCGTTCTCTGCGATCTCTGCGGTGAATTCGTATGTTAATCTAGATTTCCAGCACCGTGATGTGGGTGTTGCTGTAGATGCAAAGCTCCCCCGCCACCTCCATCGCTGCCCGGCAGACCTTCGCGGCAGGCATTTCGGTGTGCCTGACCAGCGATCGACCGGCCGCCGTGGCATACGAACCACCCGACCCGATCGCCAGGACGCCGTCCGTCGGCTCAATTACATCCCCCGTCCCCGAGACCAGCAGGCTGCAGGACTTGTCCGCCACAATTAAGAGGCTCTCCAGCCGACGCAGCGCCCGGTCCATCCGCCACTGTTTGGCCAACTCCACCGCCGCCTTCTTGATGTTCTCCGGCGAATCCTTCAGGTGCGTCTCGAACCGTTCTAAAAGTGCAAACGCATCCGCCGCCGCCCCCGCAAACCCGACCAGCACCCCCGCGCCATCGGCACCGACCTTCTCCAGCTTGCGCACCTTCACCGCGTCCGCCTTCGCGACGACGTCCCCGAGCGTCACCTGCCCGTCCCCAGCAATGGCAACCGAATCACCCCGGCGGATCGACAAAATCGTTGTAGCGTGGAATGTCTGGTTCATTTCTGCATTCTACACAAGACTCGATCACAAGCGCTGAGCTTAAAACATCGCCGAAAGCGCGACCGCGCTCGACGCGGGTCTCCCGACCTCGCCGAAACGCACGACCGAAGGTCTCCGCCACCCCCTAATCCACCGCGACATGATTTGCGGACATAATTATCTGCTATTGCCTTGACCCGACTGCAACCGATTGTGACAATATGGTCTCACTTCGTTTCACCCACACTTCGGGTAATCAGCAAAGGAGAAAACCATGAAAAGGAGTCACCTTTACCAGCTTCTTGCTTCGACGTTTCTGTTTCTACTGATCGGCTCAATCACCTCGCCTTGCGGCGCCAGCCTTATCAACGATCTGAAATGGGATGACAGCAAAGGGAACAAACGTGATAACGAGAATTGCGGAACCATTGCCATGAGCAGTTTATTACTGCAGTGGAATCACTCAGTAAATGGCGTAGTTAAAAACCCTGCTAACATCGATGCCTTGAAGACAGCGGTGGAAAACTTATGCAAACCACAAGTCGGAACAGAAAATAATCTCACCGATGAAAAGATGACTGAAGCAATCAAGGCCTACCTCAAGGCCCATGGTTTCACCGGCACCGTAGCGTACTGCCCCATGTATGCAGGCGAATCACTGACATGGGATTGGCTCAAGAAAGAATGGGAAGATGGCGAAAAGCTCAATATTCTTGTTAAAGGCAAGGATGGCGACGGTAACGACGTCACTCATTGGCTGACGGTGACTTCCCTGGATGCCAACGGCAACCTGTCTGTGACGGATCCGAACACTAAACCGGCCGGCTCTGCAGATAACTACACGGTGAACACGACCAATATGGGCTTTAACCTTTCTTACGACTTCGATCCAGAAACGGATCCTGATGAACCGTTACCTGTAACAATTGTCAGTGCTGTGAAGGTTTCGGATGTCATTGCAGCCGTTCCGGAGCCAACCTCATTGTTGCTGTTGGGATTGGGTGGGATGGCGATGCTGAACCGCCGAAAAGCGTGCTGACAGGAATCGGAACTCACCAGGCGCGATGTTTATCTGTAGTCATTGATTCAAGCCCAAAAACGCTGACTGCGGTATAACATCCGCATGTCAGAACCGTCCAGTCATCTCGAACAGGACCAGCCGATCGGCCACCTGCCTGTCCTGCCAGGCGAGGTGATGCAGTACCTGGCACCCAAGCCGGGGCAGACCGTGCTGGATTGCACCACAGGGCGTGGCGGGCATGCGGCGATGATGATCCCCAGGCTAGGCCCTGGCGGGTGCTATATCGGCTTGGATAAGGACCCGGAAAACGTCGCGTTCAGCCTGGCCCGCCTGACGCCGATCGCTGAAAAACATGGCGTGAAACTGAACATTGTCTACGCCAACTTCCTCGACGCACCAGCGGTTTTGAATGAGCTCGAGATCCGTGAGGTCCACGGCCTGCTTGCCGACCTTGGCTTCGCTTCCAACCAGATGGACGACCCGGCGCGTGGACTTTCTTTCAATGAAGATGGGCCTCTGGATATGCGTCTGGATACCACGCAGGACCTGACGGCGGAGGCTCTTATCAACACGCTACCAGAGAAAGAACTGGCCGATCTGATCTACGAATTCGGCGAGGAGCGGTTGAGCAGACGGATCGCACGCAAAATTGTCGAACAACGCGAAATTGAGCCGATAAAAACCACAAGCGGATTGGCGGAGCTGGTCCGCAAAGCGTACCCCCCCCGGAAGTCCCCCGGAAAGTTTTCTCGCAGTACCTCTCGTAACAAGGGTGGTAAGCGACGGGCATCGGGACGGGGTCACCGCATCGACCCGGCGACACGCACTTTCATGGCGCTGCGGATCGCGGTGAACGATGAGTTGGGGGCGTTGGACGGCCTGTTGGCCGACCTGCCAAGGCTGCTGACCCCCGGTGGACGAGCGGCGATCATCAGTTTCCATTCGCTGGAAGATCGGCGGGTCAAACGGGCGTACCTGGCACTGAAGCAGGACGCGGATTACGAATTGCTGACGCGCAAACCGGTAACCGCCAGTGACGATGAATGCCAAGCCAACCCCCGAAGCCGAAGTGCCAAGATGCGGGTGATCGAGAAACCGGAAACATGAGCGGGTGACGGCCCGTAAAGTATGCGTTAGACTACACCTCCGGCCGTTATGGATGACGGCTTGGACCTGACACAAGGACGGACACAGGTCATGACACGTGAAACCAAGATCGGGCTGCTGCTGGGACTGGGCGTTATCCTTCTGATCGGGATCATCCTCAGTGATCAGATCTCTCAGCGTCAGCAAGGCCAACCCGCAGACTTCACCGAATTCGCAGGCGATGCACAACGCGCCATCAAGCCTGCCGACGCCACCCCCGCCCCCGGCTATGGCCAGGTCTATACGCCCGGCCGCCCCACCGGCACCCCGGCGGAAAACAACACCACTGCCAATCAGCCCGAGGACTTCCTGGTCCCCAATGATGTCCGTGAAGAAATGGGCATGCAGCAGGCAGCGAATACTGAAAACACCGGCCCGGCCATCATCAACCTGCCCGTGCTGGCTTCCAATGCCGATCAGCCCCGGCAGAACGCGCCGATCGATGATGTCCCGACGCTGACCTTCGGTGACACCGATGTGGCGACTCCTGCCTTTGAGCAGCAGCGGATCGATGAGGCTCAGCAAATGCTCCAGAATGTCCGCAACGCGATCCGTGAAGCGCACGCCACTCCGTCGCCGGGACAATCCGTCATCAAGCACACGGTTATGCCCAACGAAAACCTCACCGAGATCGCTCGCCGATACTACGGCAACGGCGACTATTGGCGGGAAATCATGCGGGCGAACCCAGGCACGGTCGGGCCGGACGGCAGCGTCCGCAGCGGCGCAGTCCTGGATATCCCCAAACGCGAAGATGCCATCGTGGGCATGAGCATCGATTCGGCCGCTCGCGAATCGATACTCAGGGTCGACACACCCTCGGCTCAGATAAATCGGCAAAAAACGGTTGAAGTCAAATCGGGCGACACCCTCTCCGAACTGGCTTCCAAGTATCTGGGAAGTGCCGGACGCTGGGATGAGATCCTCGAAGCAAACCGAGACCTACTGGATTCGCCCGAAGACCTGAAGGTCGGTATGAAGCTGAAGATGCCTGATGATGCTCGCGTGGCACGGACCAACAATCCTGCACCGTCGAACACACGTCCTCCGGCAAGCAACAGCTCAAGCAAGACCTACACCGTCAAGGCCGGCGACAACCTCACCGTGATCGCCCAGAAAACCCTGCGTAACGGCGACCGTTGGCGCGAAATCTTCGAAGCCAACCGGGACAAGCTCAACAGCCCTGACCAGGTCAAAGTCGGACAGACACTCCGCATACCCAGTTGATGCACTTTCGCCTGCGGCTTGATGCCGTGCTTTTTTGTTCGTGACCGAGATTGTTTCCCGTAACTTCACCGGTACCCCGCCATGTTCACCAAGCTGCTGACGGCCCTGGTGATCTCGGTCGTGATCGGGGCCGGCATCTTCAACCTACGCCAGCAGCGGCTGGAACTGATGCACGAAGTGACGGACCTGCAACGACAGATGAACCAGGACCGCCAGCAAACCTGGGACACCCAGGTCCGTATCGCCCAGCGTACCCAGCCGGATGTGCTGGAAGATGCTTTGGTGCGTGCGGGCATGACCATGGAACCGGCCGTCGCCCAATCCATCCCACACGAAAACGCTCAGAATCCGTACATGACAGAGGCGAACTATGAGCGAAGGTGATCGCCTCTATACCGAATCCGATCCACACCCCACGCTGCGCCCTTGCGGCGAGGTGATCGAGGTCGACCGAAGCCCGGCACGTGTACTGCTGGTCGGTCGCGTGATGATCATCATGATCACATGTGTGCTGGTGATCCTGCTGGGCCGTGTGGTCATGCTACAGGCCACCCCGTCGCCGAAGATCGCCGAGTTGATCGATTCCCAGCGGAGCACTCAACCGCTTCCGGGAAGACGCGGCATGATCCTGGACCGCCGGGGCAGGCCGCTCGCCACCACACGCGTTGCAAGGAAGCTCTTTATCGATCCCGAACTCATCGAAGATTACTCGACCTTCGCTGAGAAAGTCGGCTACGGGCTGGACTACGACCCGGTCACGATCGACATGGCGATTGCCGCCAAACCCAAGAGCCGATACATCGTGCTGGATAAGCGTTTGAGCGACCAGCGTGTGGATGCTCTGAAAGACCTGACGCTACCCGGGCTGGCAACCGATCCCGTAGTGGTGCGTGACTATCCGCAAGGGCAACTGGCCGGCCAGGTGATCGGCTTTGTCGGGATGGATGGCAACGGTTTAGCCGGTCTTGAGCAGGTCTTCGACAAACGCCTGGCCGCTACTGCGGGCAAAGTCCGCTACCTGCGCGATCGGCAGGGCCGGGCGCTGTGGGTCGAGCAACAGAGTTACACGAAACAAACCGATGGCGAAAACATCCGGCTCACGATCGACGCGGTGATCCAGTCCTTTGCAGAAAAAGGGCTCGCCGAAGCGGTTGAACACTTCAACGCCGACTCGGGCCAGCTCGTTGTCATGGACCCCGTAACCGGCGAACTGCTGGCGATAGCCAACTACCCGCCCTTCGATCCCACGACCTTCAACAACGCCAAACCCGAAACGCGGCGCAACCGCGTTGTCACCGACGTCTTCGAGCCCGGCTCGATCTATAAACCGATCATCTGGGCCGGACTCACGCAACTTAAAGCCGCACGCTCGAATGAAAAGATCGATACGACCACCAGCGGTGTCTACCGCACCAGCAAAGGTAGACGCCTTCGTGACGCACACGCCCACGGCCTGATCACCTGGGACGAAGTGCTCATGTACTCCAGCAACATCGGCATGGCCATCGTCGCTGAACGGGTGGAACCTAAAGACCTCTATGACATCATGACACGCTTCGGCTTCGGCAAACCAACCGGCTCCGGGTTGCCCGGCGAGATCGGCGGCGTGGTTCATCCGCTCAAAAAGTGGACGCACTACTCTGTCACCAGCGTGCCGATGGGCCAGGAAGTCAGCGTGACGCCCCTGCAGATGATCCGGGCCTACGGCGCGATCGCAAATGGCGGTATCCTGCCGACGCCGACGATTGTTCCCGTCGAATATGACGATGGCACGCAGTACCCCCAAGGCCCTCGCGTTCTCCAAAAAGAAGTCGCTGATTACACGCGCTCCGTCCTCCGCCGACAGGTTCTCGAAGGCGGCGGCCAGAAAGCCGACTCCGATCTCTACGACCTGTTCGGCAAGACCGGCACCGCGCAACTCCCGAACTTCAAACAAGGCGGCTACTACCAGGATCAGTACGTCTCCTCCTTCATCGCAGGTGCACCGGCTGACGCCCCCCGCCTGGTCATCGGATGCTTCATCACCAAGCCGGACAAATCCATCGGCCACTACGGCGGCACCGTCTCCGCACCCACCGTCATGAAGGTCATGGAGCAGAGCCTGATGTACCTTGGCGTGCCTCCAAAATCTGATGCCGACCTTTCCAAGCACAACCTCGTCCTGCACCAGTAGATACCTCCCATTTGTCAACCAACTGCGTACCGGCTAGCCTGCTAGTCAGGTAAATGAATTCACAGACTCACTAAAAGGCTTGTATACCTTCATGGAAAATGAATCCCCGACTCTGCTGCAGACCCCTTTCCATGGATTCCACAAGGAACACGACGCCAACCTCGTCGACTTCGCCGGCTGGGAAATGCCCATCCGCTACGGCTCAATCATCGAAGAGCACAAGCAGGTGCGCGAATCCGGCGGGCTATTCGACGTCTCGCACATGGGCCGGGTCGAGTTCTCCGGTAAGGGCGCACGCCGATTCCTCGAACGCCTGCTGACCCGTCGCGTCAGTGATATGAAGGATTACACCTGCCGGTACAGCCTCGTCTGTAACGATCAAGGCGGTGTCAAGGACGATGTGCTTGTCTACCGCTTTCCTGAAAAGTGGATGCTTGTTGTTAACGCATCCAACCGGCTCAAGCTGCTGGACCACTTCGAAGCCATCAAGGGTGACCTGAAAGTCAAGATCAATGACAAAACTGAATCTACCGCGATGGTCGCGCTGCAGGGCCCGAAGGTGATCCCGCTGATCAGTGAATTCTCCAAGGAAGTGCCCGCGCTCAAGCGGTACACCTTCTGCGAAAAAAACATGGTGCTCATCAAGGCGCTCATCAGCCGAACCGGCTACACCGGCGAAGACGGCGTGGAAGTTATCTTCCCCGCCAAGGTCGCCAACATGGCGGTCAAGCTGCTGCTGAAAGATAAAAACGAAACTATCAAGCCCGCCGGCCTGGGCGCTCGTGATTCACTGCGCATCGAAGCCGCCATGCCTCTGTACGGCCACGAACTCGACGAGGAAATCGATCCCATCACCGCCGGCCTGAACTTCGCCATCAACCTCGATAAAGATGAAGACGAAAACGGCGAACCATTCATCGGCATCGATGCGCTCAAGATGATAAAAGCCGAAGGCACGCAGCGTGCCCTCATCGGCATCAAACTCTCCGGCCGTCGCACACCACGCCAAGGCAACGCCGTCCACCTCGACGGCTCACAAATCGGAGCCGTCACCTCCGGCTGCCTCTCGCCAACCCTCGGCTACCCCATCGCCATGGCATATGTGCAAACCGGCTCATGCGACATCGGCACAAACGTGATCGTTGCAGTTGGTTCCAGCCGGATCGACGGGGAAGTTGTGAAGCTGCCGTTCTATAAGCGTTGACAACTTGTCTTTTTTTCAGGGGGCAATTGATGTGCAAGCCGTACGTGTTTGAACTCGATAAGAACGATCAGGATGACGGCCAATTCATCGCTGTCGTGCAGCGTTGCTTAGCGACTGTTGTGCGTGATGCAGATGCCGATGCGGTCCGCGTCGTTCATATCGACAACTGGTTCGACAAGAAGTGGCTGAACTTTTCAGGCAAACGCTCAGGTGCCATCGGGCTGCATCTGCCTGAAGTTACGATCCCACCATTCCACCCCAACCGCGTGCTGGATGAAAGGGTCCTGAAACGTGACGAAACAGGAGTCTTTACGCCCACTTCCGATCTTGCGCCGATTCACACCCGTCGAACAAGTGAGTCAAACACTCGCCTGAAAATGGATGCCATCTTGCCAAATATCACGGCCTGGTACAGCGGTGAATCGACCATCAGCAAGCGTGCCGCGCTGATGATGTACCACATGATTGATAACGAGTCGACCGGTTGGTATGTCGGATTTGAACAGAGCATTGAGTGGAAAGCCGTCGAATTCTCCGGCATTCCGTATCGATTATTTAAAGCAATGTTATCGAAGGCCTGATGGATGCGAAGATCATTCCTAATGGTCTTGCATAGCAATCATTTACATGTCTTTCTCCCCTCCTGGATTAACAAACATCTGACAAACATGATTGGGCTATCCGGCGGAGGCAGGTTGTAGTCATCGATTGCATTGTGCCGATAATGAATGAGTTTGTCATCCGCTTTCCGGCACATCCCGTTTGAAGGAATAAAACATGATTGGCACCACTCATTCATTGTGCAGCGTCACTTTGATCGCGGCTGCGATGTTAAGTACTTACCCTACTTCGGCGGCGATCATCCCCTCACAAACCCATGCCTTAAGCGGTCAATCGGCTCCGGGTACAAACAGGACATTCTCACAACTCGGTATCCCCTTGATTGACAATAATGGGCATGTCGCCTTCCGCGCCAGAACCTCAGCCGGCGACCTGGGGCTCTGGTCCGATTCAACCGGCACACTCGAACTCGCCGCACTTCAGTACCAAGTGGCACCGGGAACAGCCGGTGCGACCTATTCTTTTATTGATACATTCACCTACAACGACAACGGCCAGATTGCATTCGCCACGACCGTAGCTGCAGGCACGGGCGATGCGACGGCTTCAAACAACTTGGGGATCTGGGCCGGAACACCGACTAACCTTGATTTACTCGTGCGCAAAAGCGATCCCGCTCCGGATATGCCCGGCAGCACATTAGTTGAATTCGGCACGCCACACTTTAACAGCACCGGTCAGATCTCCTTGGGACCAAAGACAAGCAGTGGTTATGCACTATTCAGCTCAAACACGAGCGGCTCCGCCCTCCCGCTTCGCCTGATCACACGCCAAGGCGCAACAGCTCCAGGCACGAACGGTGCAGTCTTCGGGCCCTCTGAGTACGGAAGTGTTTTTGACGCCACGGCATTCAATGACAACGGCAATACCGCATTCGTTGGTTTTTTGGATGAAACATCAGCCGGTGTCGATTCCACTAACAACCAGGGAATCTGGATCGATGCCAACGGCTCGCTCGATCTGATGGCACGTAAAGGCTCGGTCGCTGCCGGCACGAATAACGCGGTATTCGGCGGCTTCTCCGATGGAGTCGCCTTGAATAATGCGAACCAGATCGCATTTAAATCGTTCTTACAGATCGGAGTTGGCGACACCACCGCAGACAATGATGCCGGGCTATGGATCGGCCAAGAGGGAACCATCGATCTGGTTGCCCGAAAAGGCGCGCCCGCGGCAGGGACGAATGGTATCTTCAGAAGTTTTAGTCATGCTCCCGCAATCAATGCCTCGGGCCAGATTTCCTTTACCGGCAGGCTGGTCAACGGTGTCGGCAATACAACCTACAACAACGACGACGGCATATGGATGGGAGACGCTGATTCTTTGGAACTGATCGCACGCGAAGGCTACCTCGCCCCGGGCACAGACGGTATTTTCCAGAGCTTCCTGGGCTACCCAATCCTCAACAGCCAAGGCCAGATCGCTTTCAAAGCACAACTGCAATCCGGTATTGGCAGCGTCACGAGCGCTACGAATCAAGGTATCTGGGCGACCAATTCAGATGGTGAGATGGTGCTCGTCGTCCGTGAAGGGGATGTGATCGATGTAAATGACGATCCAGTCATTGAAGACCTGCGGACAGTGCGCGCGATCGACTTCCTCCTGACAAAAACCGGCGGTGAAGGCGGCCGAGGAACCTCGCTTAGCGATACCGGCCTGATCACGTTCGCACTCACCTTCACCAATGACAGCAGCAGTGGGATTTTCTCTGTCGACATCGATCAGATAGCCGTGCCAATACCTCCACTGGTTGGTGATCTGAACGATGACGGCTTCGTCGGCCTGGATGACCTGGACATCATCCTCAACCACTGGAATGAATACGCAGGCATCAACAACCCACAAATTGGCGATATCACCGGTGATAGCTATGTCGGCCTCGACGACCTGGACATGTTGCTGGCACATTGGAACGAAGGCACACCGCCACAGGCCTCGCTCATCCCCGAACCCACTTGTGTTGCGTGGATACTTGGCGCTTTGGGATTACTGGTAAGTAAACGCGGAAACACGCAAGCCTGATCACGCCGTGCGACGGTTCTCCGGCTTGCCTTCCGGCCTCACCGAAGCCAGCGGGCGATCGCTGTTGAGTTTGGCGTTGAGTTTGCGCAGCGCCTCGGCTTCGATCTGTCGCACGCGCTCTCGCGTCAGCCCGACGTGTTTGCCGATCTCCTTGAGCGTCAAAGGTTCGTTGCCGTCGAGGCCGTAACGAAGACGCAGGATTGTTGCTTCACGATCGTCGATCGCGCTGAGCAAAATGGCGATCGTTTCCAGATCATCATCCAGCAGCACCTGCTCGTCGGGCGTCAGGCCGCGTTCATCACTGAGCATTTCCGACAACGTCGGGCCATCACCCTCCGCCCCGCTGCCGCCGGTCTGCGGAGGACGTTGGAACGCACGCACAGCCTTGTGGATGATGCGCACCTTCTTCACAGGCAGTTCCATACGTTCCGCCAGTTCATGGATGTTGGGCTGGCGGCCAAGTTCTTCTTCCAGTTCCGAAGAAGTCTTCTTCCACCGGGCGATCAGTTCCACCATGTACGCCGGGATATGGATCGGTTGCACGGCGTTGATCAGTGCGCGTTTGATGCCTTGCTTGATCCACCACGTACCATAGGTCGAGAAACGCGCGCCCATGTCGGGATTGAAGCCTTCGACCGCCTTCATCAGGCCGATGTTGCCCTCCTCGATCAGGTCAGTCAACGGCAGGCCGCGATTCATGTAACGCTTGGCGATGGAAACCACGAGGCGCAGGTTCGACCGGACCATCCGCTCGCGCGAGGCCATGCAGTTTCTTTCGATAATATTGCGGCAGAGTTCTTTCTCCTCGTCCGCCGTCAACAGAGGGGACTCATCGATCTGTTTAAGGTAGATCTCCAAGCCACTCTTGACACGTTTACTCGCCATAGCCATTTCGCCGTGGATCAGGGTTATGGCGGACGCTGCCCCAAACGTAACGGGGCCTTCCACGCCGCTCCGGGATAGAGGTCGGCCCGATCGGCTCGCCGCTTAAGGAAGGCTCCACCCAGCAGCCGGAATCGCGTTATTATCGGAAGCAGCCGCCCGGATTTGCAGCGGCTATGATGACTCAAAGACAACGCCAAACCGAAGCAAACACGATGAACCTGCTATTCCATTACGGCGCCCTGGGAGACTTCATCCTCACGCTCCCGCTGATCCGCCGGCTAACCGGCCCGATCACGCTGCTAACGACCTGGCAGCGCGGGGCCGTTGCCGGCAGAATGATCGATGGCATCACGCCCATGGACATCCAGATGTGGGAGTTCATGCGTCTGCACTCAGAGGGCGGGCCCACCTCCGTCAGCCCCGCGGTCGGCGAACTATTCGAAACCGCAGATAACATCATCAGCCTCGTCAGTTCAGGCAAGGACGACTGGGCAATCAACGTCGCTCGACTATCCCCGCAAGCAAAGTGCATCTACATCGATCCCCGCCCCGCCGAAGACTTCACGAACCACATCACTAACTGGCACGCTCAGCAAGCCCAGCAGCAAGGCCTCGACCTCGCCCCACCGAAGCAGCCCGATACCTACGCCAATCCCGACGGCCCGATCGTGATCCATCCCGGCAGCGGCAGCCCCACCAAGTGTTGGCCGGCTAAAAGGTTTGAAGAGCTGATTGATAAGCTCATGAAAAACGGCCGCGCCGTTTTACCATTACTTGGTGAAACCGAAGTCGAGCATTGGCCCGCCGACCGACTTGAACGCTGGCGGGATCAGCTCGGCGCACGCATCCTCGAATCCATTGACCAACTGCACGCCACATTACTCGACGCCTCCGCATTCATCGGTAATGACTCAGGCCCGACACATCTCGCCGCACAGATGGGCCTGCCGACCGTCGCGTTCTTCGGCCCGACTAACCCCACCATGTGGGCCCCCGTCGGCCCCGCCGTCACCATCCTCGCCCCACCAGCCCCGGCCGAAATGAACTGGCTGGATGTCCAGACTGTCACAGATGCCTGCCCCTGACCATATCTTCTCCGGTCCCTTCTCCCCTTGGGAGAAGATTAGGATGAGGGCCGGGTGATTGATCGCCCAGTTTTAGATTGTTCACACAAAGACACCGGCCCTCACCCCCGACCCTCTCCCGAGGCAACAAATTCGATCTACGCTGTAAGTGTCTGTTTCTTATAGTTCCAACCGGTAAGGATCAGCAGCTTAGCTGCGACCCATGCGGCGACGCGGTGGGGGCGGCGGACCCAGTTGGGTAACGGGCTTAAGCCGCAGCCGAGGTTGCCGGCCTGGGCCAGGCGTTGTTCGATACCGATGCGACAAGCGAACAACGCTTGGCCAAACACACCGCCACCTTCCAGCAGTTCGATCGAACGCAGACGCGGCGGCTCATGCGGTTGATGACCTAACCCGGTGCCCGGTCGTTTGCGGGGCGCAACCAGTTGTAATTCGTGTTGATGACAAACAGCGTGCAAAGGGTTAGCGTCATACAAGCCGTCGCCCAACAGGTAACCGCCGCCGTCACGCGCCGCTTCGCGTAGCAGTTGTCGGCCGACCAAGGTTTCCGATGCGTTCATCGGTCCGATCCGCCAGCTGTCGACCGCTGCGCCTTCGTAGATCGCAAACAGCTTGTATCCTCGGGCTTTCGTGCGTGCGGCCTGGCCCCACTTCGCGTCGCGGTCTTTGCTGTAACCGCCGACCGGCAGCGGCTTGGCGTCGATGCACTTGATCAACCGCGTCGGCAGATGCACGCGCGCTTCACGCATCACCGCTTCAAACAACAGACGCAGTGACGGCTGACGCAGCCGTTCACTCAAACGCGAGACGCTGGGCAGCGGCCGGGCCCGCAACAACGACGCCGGCCAGTGCCGCGCCTGACAGGCCCAGCCTTGAGGCCGATCGTGCAGCACCGACCAGAGATACACGAGCAATATCCACGCGTCGCTGAACCATACCCGCCGCCTGCGCGGCCACCGGCTGGCCACCGTCTTCACCCAGTGATACAGTTGTTCCCGCAGTTCGCCTTCCATCGCTGGCCTCCTTGCCAAAGGAACGTGATCAAAACCGCCAGCATGAGGGCGAACTGTTTATTTGGCAAGACTTTTGGGCGTAGATCGAATTTGTTGCGAGGGGAGAGGGGGTAATCACGCCGCTTGATTCACTCAAGCCATCCCCCCTACCATGCACCGATGAAGGTCATCCTTGCAAACCCGCGCGGCTTCTGTGCCGGTGTTGAAATGGCGATCCAGACTGTCGAGCAGGCGGTCAAGATCGTCGGTACGCCGTTGTACGTCTACCACGAGATCGTCCACAACCGCCACGTCGTCGAACACTTCGTCGAGCAAGGCGTCATTTTCATCGACTCCATCGCGGACGTGCCTGAAAACGCCACCGTCGTCTTCAGCGCTCATGGCGTGAGCCCGCAGATCCGTAACGACGCCAAGGCCCGCGGCTGCACCATGATCGACGCGACCTGCCCGCTGGTCACCAAGGTCCACATGGAAGCGCTGCGCTACGCCAGGCAAGGCTACAACATCCTCCTGATCGGCCACGCCGGCCACGATGAAGTCGTCGGCACGGTCGGCGAAGCACCCGGCGCGATCACCATCGTCGAAAGCCCCGAAGACGTCGCCGCGCTTCCCTTCACGCAGGATGATCCAATCGCATACCTGACACAGACCACGCTCAGCGTCGACGATGCCCAGCGCATCATCGCCGCGATCCGCAAGCACTACCCGCAGGTCAAGGAACCACCGAGCGAAGATATCTGTTATGCGACGACCAACCGGCAACGCGCGGTGCGCGAACTATCCCCCGATGCCGACCTCGTCCTTGTCGTTGGTTCACAGAACAGCTCCAACTCCGTCCGCCTGACCGAGATCGCCAAGAACGTAGGCACCCCCGCCCGCCTGCTCGACGATGCCGGCGAACTGAACGCCGAGTGGTTTGAAGGTGTCAACACCGTCCTGGTCACCGCCGGCGCCAGCGCCCCTGAGCACCTCGTCCAGCAGATCGTCCAAACCCTCATCCACAACCACGGCGGCACCATCGAAAACGCCACCATCATCGAAGAAAACATGAGCTTCAATCTACCGGTGAGTTTGCGTGTGTTGGCAGGAAACACAACTACTTAGCCGCGAATGAACGCTAATAGACGCAAATAGAAGAACAGCTTCTTAATTCGTATTAGCGTATATTCGCGTTTATTTGCGGCTATTACGCCGCATCTTCGCGCTCTTCGCGCCTTCGCGGTTATTCTGCTAAAATACCCCAAGATTCAACCAACAGGAGTGAGTAATGTCAGACGAAGCCCCGAAGATTATTGTGGATGACGACTGGAAAGCCCAGGCCCAGGCCGAGAAGGAAAAGCTCGCACAGCAAGCCAAAGCCAAGCAGCAAAGCGCCCCCGGAAGCACCGCCGCCGGTTCCGCTGACGACTCCAGCGCAGGCGTAGGCGGCTACCAGTTACCGCCTGCTAACTTCGAGTCGCTCGTCAGCACGATGACCACGCAGGCCCTCTTCGCCATGGGCGCGATCCCCGATCCCCAGACCGGCCAACGCATCGCCCACCTCGACCTCGCTCGCCACCACATCGACATGCTCTCCGTCATCGAAGAAAAAACCAAGGGCAACCTGAGCAAAGAAGAATCCGACCTGCTCGCGACGACTTTGTACGAACTGCGCAACCGCTACGTTCAACTGACAATGTCGCAGCGCCCGACAGCGTGATTAAGCCCAAGATAACTGGTCAACAATCTCAAATAGCCCCACTCGGAAGAGTGGGGTTTCCCTTTTGCCATTCACTGCGCTCGGCGCAGGTCACCCGACCTCGCCGACCTGTCGACCTGCCGACCTGCCGACCGAGGATCTCTACAGTTCAGCCACTTACCCAGCAACCCAGAACCTCACCGAGCCTCGAAAAACATCTAATATAAGTTATATTAGATGTCCGTTGGTAGATACCTCATGCCTGCGCTGCGCTCGGTGCGGGTCTCCCGACCCCGCCACCCCGCCTGAACGAATGTCTTCAAACACCGAATCCCGCTAAATCCAACTCACGATGCCGCAGCAACCGACGGCGTGATGATGTGCGCTGTAACTTTATTGCTTGGTAGTGATTGAACAAAGAGGACGACGGGAGAAAACAACATCCACATGACCAGCCACTCGGTCATGAGGGCGTTGTGCATGAAAGGGCTACGTATCCTCCGCCCACGAATCGAGTTCCGATAGCGGTTCTTTGTAAATCCGGGTATACGACGTCGCACTTGGGATAGTTCCGCATAAGAGCCGAATGGCGTGAGTGTCATGTCAGGCCATACGTCCGCATCGTCTTCTCGCCAGATCTTTGAAATCGCAAACGAAATAAGCCCAAACGGGATCGCCACAATCAGTAGATGAATCCCCAACCCCATCAACCAGGCGATCGCCACAAATCCCACCAATGCCAGAACCGCTGCTGGTTGACGCATTGACCACATCCACTTTCTCTTTTTCCTGAATTCAGAATTGGATACAAGCAGTAGGCGAAGCCGTTCAATCACATCCCACCCCTGTTTGCCAACATTTATCTTGTGGTCTTTACAGTCGTCGTAGAAGTACCACAACATAAAGACTACTTCTCGAACAGTCTGATCTTTCGTGTTGTCACAGATGTCAAATATCTGGCTATCAAAATCGAACGCACCTATCGCATCATCCTGAAACGCGGTTATCGCTTCACAAAGTTTATCTCTGGATTCTCTGTCGACCATGACAATCCCCCATCGGGTTCGGGCGGGTACTACACTTTGACAGCGTATGCTGCAAAGTGAAATGTGACCACATTATCACCCACAACATCGCACACCTTGCCCTGCAGGTCAAAATGTAGCGCCCCTTGAGGTATCACTGCACGATTTAATAACAAACAGGAAAACCCCACCTTCCCGGGTGGGGCTATTATCTACTTCAACTTGCAGATCACAGCAAATTTACCGCGCTCGGCGCGGGCCTCCCGACCCCGTTGATCCACCCGACCGAAGGTCTCCCAATACCACCCGCAACACCCCCCCCACATCACCTCTGCGTCTTAGCGTCTCAGCGCCCTTCGCGATCACACCCACCAACCCACAACCACAAATGCGCGCACAATTACATCGCATCTTCCATTAGGGGATGCGCTTAATGATCAACAACAAACAAAACCACCGATTACCGCCCCGTGTCCGCATGATGTCCGCCCCACCCGTTGGCGCACAAACAGACGGGGGCGGACGTCCTACCCCCTGAGAGCGTACATCACGCAACCTGTTCTTTGACAAATAAATAACCCCGATTCCGCATCCCGGACAGAGGGGGAGGGCGGACACGGCCACCCCCGGAAGTATCTACCGTGAACCACGACAAACAACCGTTAACCACCACGCACCACCGCGAACCGGCGTGTCCCCACGCCGGTCTCACCGGACATCAGAACACAATCATAACTCACGTTCGCCGTATTCCGGCGCACAGAAACATCAAGCAAAGAAGAAAAATATCACGAATGAAAAGTCAAATATGCAAATAAAAACCCCACCCTTCGGGGTGGGGCTAATTGTGATTCGTATCTTGGAAACAATAAATTTACTTCCCTGCTTCCTTGTCCGGCTTCTTCGGCTTGAAGATCTTGAACAGCTTGCGGATCGGGTCGTAGTACTCATCCACGACGCGTTCCTTCAGCGGGATGATGGCGTTGTCGGTGATGGCGATGTGTTCGGGGCAGACCTTCGTGCAGCACTTGGTGATGTTGCAGTAGCCGATGCCGTTTTCATCTTTTAGTTCGAGCAGGCGGTCTTCAACATCCAGCGGGTGCATTTCGAGCTGGGCGTTGTAGATGAAGAAGCGCGGGCCGATGAATTCTGCGTGCTTGTGGTGGTCGCGCGTCACGTGACAGACGTTCTGGCACAGGAAGCACTCGATGCACTTGCGGAATTCCTGCACGCGGTCGACATCATCCTGCTGCATGTTCCACGTGCCGTCTTCATTGTCCGGCTTACGCGGCTTGAACGGCTTGATCTTCTTTTTGACCTCGAAGTTCCAACTCACATCCGTAACCAGGTCGCGGATCAGCGGGAATGTCTGCATCGGCTCGATGGTCACGGGCTGCGAGGTGTCGATCGTATCCATCCGGGTCATGCACATGAGCTTGGGCATGCCGTTGACTTCAGCAGAACACGAACCGCACTTGCCGGCCTTGCAGTTCCATCGGCATGCAAGGTCCGGGGCGCTCTCGGCCTGGATCTGGTGCACCGCATCGAGAACCACCATGCCTTCGGTGACCTCGGTCTGGAAGTCCTGGAACTTCCCCTCATCCTTGGTCCCCCGCCATATCTTGAAGGTGACCTTGGCCATTACTTGTTCTCCTCGATGATCTGCTGAAGGTCCTCACGGATCGGCGTTAGCGGAACACGCTCGATCTGCATCCGCCCGTCCGGACCTTTACGTACCACGTTGTTGACCTTCGCCTCTTCCTCGCTCTTATCCGGATGGTCGAGGCGGGTGTGGGCGCCGCGGGACTCCTTGCGTTCCAGTGCACACCGTGCCGACGCTTCGGACACGGTCAGCAGACAACGCAGGTCCATCGCCGTGTGCCAGCCGGGGTTGTAATCGCGGTTGACATCGGCGGCGGCATGCTCGGCGCGGGCCTTGAACTTCTCAAGACCATCCAACGCCTCAAGCAGCTCCTTCTCTTCACGCACGATGCCGACCTTGTCCTGCATCATGACCTGAAGATCGCTCTGGATCGTGAACGGATTCTCAGCATCGGCACCGCGATCGAACGGGGCTTCCGCCCAGTTGGCGATCTGCTCGACCTGATCCTGGCTGATCGTGCCGGCCGAGTTCTCCTTGGCATACTTCGCGGCGTATTCACCGGCACGCTTGCCGAAGACGACCAGGTCGGAAAGCGAGTTGCCACCAAGACGGTTGGCGCCGTGCAGACCGACAGCACATTCGCCCGCGGCGAACAGGCCCGGCACGGTCGACATCTGCGTGTCGCTATCGACCTTGATCCCGCCCATGACGTAGTGCGTCGTCGGGCCTATTTCCATCGGCTCCTTGGTGATGTCCAAGCCCGCCAGCTCCTTGAACTGGTGGTACATGCTCGGCAGCTTCTTCTTGATGTGGTTTTCGGAGTCCTTGATGTGCTCCTTGATCCACGCGATGTCCAGGAACACGCCGCCGTGCGGTGAGCCTCGCCCCGCTTTGACTTCACGGACAATGCAGCGGGCGACGTGGTCGCGCGTCAGCAGTTCCGGTGGACGGCGGGCACTCTTATCACCCGTGACGTAACGCCAGCCTTCCTCTTCGTTGTCCGAAGTCGAGCTCTTGTATGCATCGGGGATGTCGTCGAACATGAACCGACGACCTTCGCTGTTCTTGAGGATGCCGCCTTCGCCGCGGACGCCCTCGGTCACGAGGATGCCACGCACGCTCGGGGGCCAGACCATGCCGGTCGGGTGGAATTGGATGAACTCCATATCCATGAGGTCTGCGCCGGCGTGATATGCCAGCGCGTGGCCGTCGCCGGTATATTCCCAACTGTTGCTGGTGACCTTGAAGGCCCGGCCGATCCCGCCGGTTGCGAGCACCACGGCCTTGGCCTTGAAGACGATGAATCGACCGTGCTCACGCTCGTAAGCGAACGCGCCGACGACGCGATCGCCGTCCTTTAAGAGGTCGATCACAGTCACTTCCATGTGGACGTCGATGCCCTGATGGATGCTGTGATCTTGCAGGGTTCGGATCATTTCCAGCCCCGTGCGGTCGCCGACGTGTGCCAGGCGTGGGTACTTGTGCCCGCCGAAGTTACGCTGAAGGATCTTGCCATCCTTCGTGCGGTCCATGACGGCTCCCCAGGCTTCCAGTTCCTTGACGCGGTCGGGCGCTTCCTTGGCGTGCAGCTCGGCCATACGCCAGTTGTTCAGGTATTGCCCGCCACGCATCGTGTCGGCGAAGTGGGTCGTCCAGCTATCGCGTTCATCGACGTTCGCCAGTGCAGCGGCCATGCCGCCTTCAGCCATCACGGTGTGGGCCTTACCCAGCAGCGACTTGCAGACCAGGCCGCAACTCGCACCCTGCGCGGACGCCTCGATGGCGGCTCGCAGGCCCGCTCCCCCGGCGCCGATCACCAGCACGTCGTGTTCGTGTGTCGTGAATTCGCGCATCTTTAGAATAATCTCCAGTCGGTCCAAAAGCCCATCGATACCATGCGGATGTAGAAGTCGGTAAAGCCCACCCAAATCAGGCTGCACCACGCCCACTTCATGTGATTACGGTTCAAACAACTAATGCAGTGATACGGCTTCTTGCCCCAGGCGACCTCGGTGATACGGTCCTTGAATCCACCCGAGAAGTGCCTGGCACAGTGGCAGCCGAAGGTATAACCGCCCAGCAGGATGACGTTCAGGATCAGCACCAGCGTGCCGACACCGATGCCGAAGCCCTCGCGGAACTCCTGGCCGAACAACATCTTGCCGCCCTTCTCGGCCCAGTCAGGGTGGTACCACATGCCTACCCAGGCGTCGTAGCCCAGGATGACGATATAAAGCGCGGCTAAGTAGAACAGGTAGCGGTGGATGTTCTGCATCAGCAAGGGCCAGAACTGCTCGCCACGGTAGCCGTTACGCGGCTCGCCGACCGCACAGTTCAGCGGGTCGGCCCAGAAGGCTTTGTAGTATGCACCGCGGTAGTAGTAGCAGGTGAAGCGGAAGCCGGCGGGAATCGTCAGGATGATCAGCGCTGGGGAAGCCGGGATGATCGACGGGATCCAGCCCGGCCAATCGCCAAACCAGGTGTGATGTCCGAGGCTGGCTTCGCCGAAGGCTGTGCCTGCGTTAAACAGTAGCGGTGAGTACATCGGCGAGAGGTACGGGCCGAACTCGTAGTGGGCCCCCTGGAAAGCCGCCCAAGTCGAGTAGACCACGAACGCACTCAACCCCAGGAACACGACCAGCGGCTGAAGCCACCAGGCGTCCTTCCGGGAGGTTTGGCCCATACCGCGTTTCTGCGGCAGAGATAAGGGGGTCTGGCTCATGGGTTACACTCCATCATTAATCTGTCCGTCATAAGCGGGGCATGATAACAAAAAGACCAATCCCTGCTTTTATAGGGTTGCGTCGGGTTCCCAGGCTTATTCTCGGTGCATTCGTCGAGTCCGCCCTAATTTCCGATCAAGCGGTGCCATGATAGAAAGTTCCGCGCACAGAGCCAATCCGGTTAGCCACTGGGGCAAGAAAGTGCATAACTGACTTGTATCATGAGGACTTGCGGACAAGCCACTTCCCAACCCGACTGGGAGGTCCGAGCCCGCCCGGACATGTTGGCTGGTTGTGAACTGTGGCCGGGCAGTCCCAGACCTACTGATTCAGTACCTATTATGAAGGCCAACCGAAATCAGTGTCCAGGCAAGCCCAGGTCGTCTGACTACTAAACCTAATCACACATCTTTATTACCAACCGATAGATTCCAGTGATGGTGGAAAGGAAACGCACCCATGGAATGTGATGGATTGGCGTTATACCGCTCACAGAAGTCTTCGAATTTGGGCCGAAATTCTGCTGGCGTTAGTGGCGAGATTTCTCCATCAAGATACCTCTTGAGGAGAACACCGAGTTCACATGTTACGATCTCGTCGAGTAGATCGTAATCCGGAAATTGCATGTCCTGTTTTCTCACACCGGTCTTGGCAAATAGAATCTGATCTCCAAAATACAGACACGCGAGACTTAAAATTGCTCCATTGCTGTCTTGACCGACAATCGTACTCTGCCCTTTCAGCACGTCGCGATCAAGTGTTTTGAAAAAGATTTGAAATGATTGGATTGCTGAAGCAGATAGCCAATATGGAAAACACCGTTTTGAGCCTGTCGGCGACAGAAAAGCGGGGTCAAACGGCTCATCCCAAGGTATATCTCCATTCACTTGGGCATCACAAAAGGCCTTCTCCAATTCACAAACCTCGACAATCCAACGAAGAACACTCATGCCACGATAGAGTCTTGTGACATAGCGATCATTGATCCGGAGAAGTCCGATTTCAGCTCGCCGACAAAGCTCATTTTTTATTTCATCTCGCTCTCGCTGCTTCATACTTAATTGGTGAAGCGGTCCATCATATTCAACAATCATCAACGGACGTGATTGCGTATCTGTAAGTACGAAATCGCAGTGGCTACGGGTATAAAAGTCAAATTCGCGACTTGTAAGGTGGGTATTATCTTTCTTAATTACATCCGACAGACGAGGTTTGGAAAATACGCGGAATCCATTATCCGAAGCAATTTTATGGAGCTCGTGGAAAACGGCTTCTTCAGACCGATTGAGAAGTGAATCGACAATTTTCATGGGATTAACATTGTACTCTACCGAGACGGATGTCGGTGATAGTACATGGAACCTAATAGACTGGTGATACACAACTGACTGTAGAACAACAACCTGTGATTATGAGTTTACCTGTTAAAAAACCGGGGTATTTACTTGCTATTTCTCATAAAAAAACAGCGCCGGCCTTTCGGCCAGCGCTGCTTGGTTTCCCTTCCGTGGCGTTCTGCTTACGCGGCCTTACGGCGGGCGCCGCCGCTGGGACGCTTGAACTTGTAGGTCTTGGCGCCGGTGCTCTTGGCACGGGTCGTGCGACGTACGCGGCTCTTGACCGAGCTGCTCTTGCGGGTCTTGGCCTTCGCGGCGGTCGACTTACGGCTCTTGGTCGCGGGCTTGCGGGTCTTGGCCTTCGCCTTGCTCGCGGTGGTCTTACGGCTCTTGGCCTTGGTGGCCGGCTTACGCGTCTTGGCCTTGGCGGTCGTCTTGCGAGTCTTGCTCTTGGCGGCTGTTGACTTGCGGGTCTTGGCCTTGGTCGCGGTGGTCTTGCGGCTCTTGGCCTTGCTGGCTGACTTGGCCTTGCTCTTGGTCGCCGGCTTACGTGTCTTGGCCTTGGCGGTCGTCTTACGAGCTTTGCTCTTGGCCGAGGTCTTGGGCTTAGCCTTCGCCTTGCTGGCGGTCTTGGCTTTGGCCTTGGTCGCGGGCTTACGGGTCTTAGCCTTGCTCGTGGTCGCCTTGCGGGTCTTGGCCTTGGCCGTGGTCTTGCGAGCGGTGCGCTTCGGGGCTGACTTGGCCGAACTACGCTTGCTCTTGCTTGTGGTGCTTGCCATCTGAGGAAGCCTCTCAACTATGAACTATTGAGCGTTCGCCGACGCGGCGTGCTCCGGAGTCTTTTGCCTAATCAATACAGGCGATTCGACTATCGGTCACAGAGATGTGTTGATTAAGGAAAATCAAGGATTTAGAACAAAGACAGCCTATCGGACCGCGGGACAATTTGCTCACCATGAGAAGACATGTATCCGGCAAGTGATGTAGTAACATTGTTTTATGCGACAACGTGCCATGTCCGCACGTTCTATCTGCATGAAGTTCGCGTATCAATAAATTTCTGCGCTCACTCATCATGACACATAAATGGACACCAACAATGTTGCCGTTTTATGTCATGCATATCGCAGGACAGGCAGTGCGTAGTACCCGGCAACCATCACAATCACGAACGTCAAGCCCCCCATGAACACACGGCCAACACCACGTCTTTCGATGAGCGCGCGGACGATATGGACCACTGACAGCACGAGCAAGATCAATACAAATAACTTCAAACATAACGTCGCAGGCCAACTGACACGCCCTAAATAATACAACGCCGCGATTGGCAACCAGGCCAGCACGATCGAACTCAATGCAAACGTCATGAAACGCCTGCGGCCGCGATAAAGCAATAGGCATAAACCCAAAGATAATAAAACCGTCAACACGACCGCCCCCCAAACCGCTCGGACGTACGGCGGCAGCCAGTCGAACGGATCAAACGGGTCCGGGTCAAGCACAATCAGGCTGCTCGTATTGCCGGGTAAAGATCGCAGCTTGTCTGGGCTTAGCTGATTCATATCCCATTCAGCCGGCAGCAGGACCGCCGGCCTTGTCTTCAAAGCTAACCGGTTATCGCGCTCAAACCCGGCTTGCAGGCTGGTCGCATGAGGGGGCATACCGTTTGGCGAGGTGTACGACACCGTCCCGAGATGGGTCGGGAATGTATACAGCCATTGGCTACGCCCACTCGTCGAATCGATACATTCCACCACCCCCCGGTCGGTTCCCAAAACCACAAAACCGCGATCGCTTACGGCATCTGTTACCGACCAACGCCCATCCATGTGCGGTAGATAAGCGCGCCATTGTGCCGTATCAGACTGCCAGGCAGCTACCGCCAGGCTGGATGACTTTGAATCCGCCACTTGTTCGATAGTCAACATACCATCGGGCAAGCTGAATACAGTCCCGGGCCCTGTCGTGTCTACATATTGCTCAAACGGCACGACATGACCATCCTCCTGAAAAACCATTCCCGCATAGGAAAACACTCTGCTGTAATAGCCATTGTTCCCTACATCAATGGGTACTTCTGTCACGGTTTCGATGACGGAACCCGTCGTATCAATGATCAAAAGAGCATCAGGCACCGCCCGGTTCATCCCTGACCTGTGCTGATTCGAGTTTGCTTGTTCATCATCCCGGACACTATCCGTACATGCCAGAACATACGTCCTTTCACCGTCGAAGTAGACCTCCTCAAAGCTTTCATCTTCTTTCGGCAATCGTTCGTATAACACCTTGCCTCTTTTCAGATCTACAAGTAAAAGTTTTGTGTAGTGATTTGAATAAGACCGGCAGACAATAAGGGCGCGTTCCCCGGCCACAATCAGGTGTGGATCAGCCGTCAATCTCAGTGTCACAAAAAATCGCCCGTATCCAGGTCCAACCGCTTGATCTGATTGTCATCATCACATGATAGGAAACAGGTTTCACTCACATACTCGGGGTATCCGCCTTGAACAGTCCAGATGCTTTCGAGTGTGTCGGCATCAAGCAGTGATGTCCCCTGCCAGCCGTTGATGACAATACCCCGCGGGTGTAGCCACATGTGCCCGTGGTATTGCTTGTCGTGCTTGCGCATGATAATTTTGCCCGTCGCCAGATCAAGCACGGTCATCCCGTGATCTGTTTGCGTAAAGTAAACACGGTCGTGATAAACAAGCAGATTGCTGGTTATAGCGACACGCATTGCCATGTAGGCTTCTGCCTTGTTGACCACTGTACATACGGTCAACGCAAGCGCAATGATAGCGACCCTGTGGTGAGTATTCTTCATGATAGTTGCATAGCACAAGGCCCGGCGCCTGCCGGGTCAATTGCTACAACATCATTCTACAGAAGAATTCCTGTAATTAAAGAGATAAATGGATACCGACTGAAAATGTTGGTGATCTTCACAGAAAAGCAACGCCGGAGCTCAAGCATCAACACACTCACTCAAGCACACGCTTGGCGTACACAAACGATTCGTCGCGCTGTTTGTTGTAGTCGGGTGAGTTGGGATCGAGGCTGGCGATGCGTACACCGGGGCCGCCGGATTCGAGGAACAGATGCTCGCCGAGATAGATGGCGGTGTGGTTGATGCGGCCGCGTGAGTTGATGAAGAACATCAGGTCGCCGCGTGCCATGTTGTCACGGTGGTAGCGTGTCGCGGTGAGTTTGCCCGTCAGCGCCTGCTGATCGGCATCCCTTGGCAGGACAACGCCGATATGCCGGTAGCTGTACCGTGTCAGACCCGAGCAGTCGATCCCTTCCGAGGTCGTACCGCCCCACTTATAAGGCGTACCCTTGAGCTTGGAACCGGCTTCAATTGCAGGGTCGGTTTTGCGATGTGTCGGGGCGGGGATCGCCTTGGCCAAACCGGCCGCATCGACGCGCTCTATCTTCGAGCCTTCGATGTACCCGACGTAGCCGTCCCAACCGTGGCAATAATAGAAACCGTCAAAAGCTTCTTTAAGCAGGAACACCGCATCGCCCTTGTGCGCCTGGGTCACTTTCTCGCTTTTCTCAGTCGGCGAAGCAAACAAAAAGGCGCTGTCAGCCGTTACCACCGCAAAGGGCTTATCCCCCAGTGCTTTGGTCGGCATCAACGCAATCGTGTTCTCGATCGATTCAAAGCCTAACACGTTCAGATACTTTTCCAGCGTGTCGCAATGCTCTTGAAATTCAACATGCCCGTTCAACACCACCACACTCCGCGCCGCGTCCCACTGTGCATGAGCATCAAACGGGATCAACCGCTGATCGTTCAGCGCCACTTCACGGAAGTGTTTGACATACAAATCCAGTTTGTCCGGCGATCCCTTAAGGTCCGGCTGCACCGTCAACGCGATGTCTTCTAAAAACACCTGCGTTCGGCTCTTGCCGTCCGGGCGGACCGGCATACCCCGGCGTATCTCGTCCGCACGCTCGTTCGGCTCGGCGTTCGATGCCCCGCTGACCTCCGCGGCCATCAAGCCGGCCACGAATAACACCATCAAAATCAATCCGATCCCATGCACACTCAATCCCAGGACGCTTACCATGCTGTTCCGCTCCACGGTTTGAATCATGATTTAATTACTTCAAAAGACGATAGATATTAAACCTGACCGCCGCGATGGGCTAATCTAATCCGCGTAATCCGCCTAACCCACCCAGCCTCTCATTGCGTTCATAATCTGTTTTTTCATGGCGCTTTTCTATTGGCTTGTGCGATAATACAGTTAATAGGGCGGCTCGGCTTGTTCCGCCCGGATTGGAGTAGTGCCATGTCCAGTGACTTGCGCCTCGACTCTGTAAGACCGCTGATCCGCTACGTAGACGAAGAACAAGCGGTCATCGAAACCCACTTCCACGCGGTCGGTCCAATCCCGAGGGCCTCGGCCGGTTTCACCGGCGAAACCGATGTGCACATCACGATTCAGGGCTTCGACGGATTCCTCGATGAAGGCGAAGCCAGGATACCTGTGCACGACGGCGAAGGGTCGCTCCGCTTCGAAGTCATACACCCCCAACGCTGGTGGCCTGCCGGCATGGGCGAGCAACCGCTCTACGAACTGACGCTGCGGCTCATCGACGGCGACAGCATCCTCGATCAACGCACCATCACGCTCGGATTAACCAGCGTGCGACGCGACAGCGAATCACACGATGAAAACCACCCCGTCTTCCTCGTCAACGGCCAGCACTTCCAGGTCCAGTCCATCGTCATGGTCGACAGGATCGATGAAAAGACGCTCTTGCCCGCGACAGGTGATTCGCTGCTGCTGATCCGCGACCACTACGGTCCGGAACTGCTCTATGAAGCGGCGGACCGAGCGGGCGTGCTGCTTATCCAGTCCGTGCCGATCAGCGCGGTGGGCAAACCTAGCATCGAAGTCGCTGATGAGGTCGACCGTCTCGCGGCCCACCCGTGCCTAGCCGGCTGGTTCGTCGGGCATCTTGGCGATGCGCGTGACGCGGTGATCGAGCGTATCAAGTCACTCGACCCGACACACACGATTTTCCACCGATTCCCCGAGCCACGGGCCTGCTGAAACTTTTCAGCATTTTGTGCGACTAACCTACCAGTGAGGATCAACGGTCGGTGTAACGGGTGCCACATCTTGATCGCGAAGCGACAAGGTGTGCTGCCACCCACACACTTTGCTCCTGCGGAGTCAAAGTGTGGCACCCCCAGACACTAAGTTGATCCCCCCGGAACCCCATTGCCTGTTCAGCAGTAGAATACGCTGATGCGATATCTATTGGCCTTACTGTTACTGACCTGCCTGACGACCGCTTGCACTGCCGAAGAGCAAGTACCGCCGGCCGATCAGCCTGCGCCGGCAGAAACCGAAGCTGAAGCGGCAACCAACCCCGCGCACGACTGGCTCGAAAAAGTCGAGCACAAGGCGGCCGACATCGAAACACTCACCGCCACCCTGCGCTACGACAACAATCAACTATTACTCGGTGACGAACAGCGCCGTTTCGGCACGCTGCATTACCAGGCAGGCCCACCACCCAAGTTCATCATCCACTTCAATATGAAAATGGTGGATGGCTTCCAGTCCCGTCCGAACCTGTACTACATCTACGATGGGCACTGGCTGTTGAAACGCGATGAAGAAAACAAGTCTGCGGTGCGCTACCAGCTCGTGCCGGAGGATGAAGAAGCACAGGCCCAGATGGAGCTTGGCGAAGGGCCTTTCCCGATCCCGCTGAACCTGAAAAAAGACAAGGTGCTCGCGAAGTTCGATGTTGAACTTCTAGACCCGGCCGAGGACGATCCGCAAGACAGCATCCACCTGAAACTCACGCCCCACGAAGATTACGAGACCGACCTGACGCAGATCGACCTCTGGTTCGACAAGGAAACGGTTTTGCCCGTGCTTGTCTCGAGCATCGACGAGTCGCAGACGCAGACGATCGTGAAGCTGACAAAAATCACGATCAACGAAGAACTGCTCGAAGAAAAGTTCGATACAAACCTGCCCCAGGAACCCGGCTGGCAACTCGACGAAAACCGACTCGCGCCGGAAGAATAAAGAACACTCATCGCCACCCCCGAAGCCCACGTTCGTCGAACGTGGGCATCTTCTTGCACATCACATCCCCCCACTTACGGCAGCGCCTCCAAAAACCTCTCCACCTGATCCACCGAATTATAAAAATGCGGGCTCACACGCATCCGGCCGTCGCGCAGCGCGATCTTGATCCCCTGCTTATCCATATCGTTCACGATCTTCGCATGCGCATCCCGGCCGCCTGCACGCTTCGGTGCATTAAAGATCACAATCCCGCTGCACTCGTGCTCATAATCCCTTGGTGTGAACAGCTCATACCCCTTCTTAGCCAATCCTTCACACGCATGCGTCGTCAACGCCTGCACCCGCTGCCACACCGTGTCCGCACCCACCTCCAGCAGCAAATCAATACTCGCCCCCATCCCGCATATCCCCGCGATGTTCCAACTGCCCGGCTCAAACCGCCTCGCATCGGGCTGAAACTCGAACCGATAATCGCTGTAGTTCTCCGCATCCACCATGTTCATCCAGCCAACGATTGAAGGCCGCAATAACGGGCACAACTCCTCTTTACAGTAAAACACCCCCGCACCCTCAGGCCCAAGCATCCACTTGTGACTGTCCGCTGCGCAAAAATCGATTCCCATCGCCTGCACGTCCACCGGCACCACGCCCAGGCTCTGGATCACATCAACACACAGATACCCCCCCACCCGGTGCACCATCTCGCTGATCGGCTTCAGGTCGATCCGGTATCCCGAGGCATACTGCACGTGCGAGATCGACACCACACGCGTCCGGTCCGTGATCGCATCGCAGACATCGTCCACATACACCCGCCCGTCTGGAGCCTGCTTCACCTCGATCAGCTCAACGCCTAATCGCTGAAGGTTCTCCCACGGATAGCGGTTGGCGGGGTACTCCACGTTCGTAATGACCACATTATCGCCAGGCCGCCAGTCCAGGCCGTTGGCTACCAAAGACAAGCCTGTTGACGTATTAGGGATAAACGCGATCTCGTGGCCGCCTGAGGCCCCCAATAGCTTCGCAGCCGCACGCTTGACCTCGATGGCACGCCTGTACCAGCCGGTATCCGTGAACGCCATCGTCGTGGCCTGCCGGCAGTATTCCCGGATCGCCTCAGCCGCCGGGCCGCTGATCGGCGAGACTGCGGCATGATTCAGGAATACCATCTCATGGAGGTTCGGGAAGGTCGCGTCCAGGTCCAGTTGAATGTCTTGCATAACATAAACCGATCATTGAATTAGAAACCAGCGGAAAAGCACATGATAAATCGATCGCTAAAGACCTGCCTGACGCTCCTGGCCCTGCTCTTCGCTGCCGCCCCAGCCTATCCGCACGAGGCCCAGCAGAACCTGCTGCCCGAGATCGAGCCCTCCCCGCTGATCCGTGCCCTGATTGACGATGAACTCAACGATGACGCTGCCCGCACGGACCTGCAGATCTTCCTCGGCCAGTGGGAACTCCTGTCCGCCGAGACCGAACTCACCACCAATCAGCGTGCCCGCCTGGCCCTGCAGAAAGCCGACTGGGATAACGCGATCTTCGACGATGCCGAAGTCGATGTGCTGTTGCGAGCCAAGGCAAACATCGAACGAGGTGAACCCGCTGCCGCGATCGATCTGCTGACCGGCCAGGATTCGGCACAGGCATCGTTACTCCTCGCTCAAGCCTACGAAGACCTCGGCCAGGTCACGCAGGCCGTGCAAACGCTCCGCCCCTGGCGCGACAAATTGCGAGGCGATTCCATAGAAGACCCCGCCGAACTCACCGCCGCCGCACAGGCGTTGGCAGCTCTCGCCCGATTGGAAGGCCGACCCGCTCAGGACTACCAACTCACGCTTAACCTGCTCGGCAAAGTCCGCCAGGACCTGAATCCCGCCTACTGGCCCGCGCTCATCGCCGAGGCCGACCTGCTGATCGAGAAAGACAACTCGCGCGAAGGCGTCGATGCACTCACCGCAGCGCTCGGCCTGAATCCCAATTGCAGCGAAGCGTGGGACCGGCTTGGCAGGCTATCCGTGCGAGGCTACGCCTTCGATCGTGCATCTGCCGTCATCGACCGGTTGCATGAGATCAACCCAACGCACCCCGCCGCCGACCTGATCGAGGCGCGCAGCCTGCTGCAGCAGCGTGACGTCACCAGCGCCCAAGCCATCATCGACGCAGGCCTATCACGCTTCCCGCAGCATCGTGAACTGCTCGCACTCAACGCTTCCGCTAAGGCGCTGAACTACGACCAGCAAGCCACCGACAAAGCCCTCGCTCGCTTCGACGCCGTCTCGCCCGGCAACCCGCTCGCAGCGTATACCGTCGGCGTGCACCTCTCCGCCGCACGCCAGTACGACTGGGCAGAGGCGATGCTGCGTAAAGCCGTCGAGAAGGCCCCGAACTGGCCGTCGCCACGCATCGAATTGGGTCTGCTGCTGCTGCAGGCATCGCACGATGAGCAAGCCCTCGAAGAACTCGCCGCCGCCACACGGCTGGACCCGTTCAACAAGCGTGCCGCCAACCAGCTTGCCATGCTCAAGGAATTGCTTACCTACGACCGCATCGAGACCGACCACTTCGTCATCCGCTACAAGCCCGGCATCGACGAAGCCCTCGCCCGTGACATGCCCGAGCAACTCGAAACGATCTACCGCGACATCACCGGCAGATTCTCACATGAACCGGCACGCATCACGCGCATCGACCTGATGCCGGACGAGCAATACTTCGCGGTTCGCATCACAGGCTTGCCTGACATCTGGACCATCGCCGCCGCAACCGGTGACGGCATCGCCCTCACGCCCCCGCGTGAAGGCGGCAAACAGTCCGGCGGATACGATTGGCCTAACGTCATCCGCCACGAGTTCGTTCACACCGTCACGCTCGATCAGACACGCAACCGCATACCCCACTGGTTCACCGAAGCCTGTGCCGTATCTTCCGAAACCGTGCCGCGCAGCTACGATACCTGCCAGCTACTCGCCGGCGCTCTGCAGAACGATAAACTCTTCCCGCTCGATCAGATCAACTGGGGTTTCATCCGCCCGAAAACGCCGACCGATCGCCCGCTGGCGTACGCTCAATCCGACTGGATGATCAAGTACATCGACGCGAACTTCGGCCACAAGGCCGTCATCGACATGCTGACCCTCTACCACGACGGCGTATCCAATATCGATGCGCTCACGCAAGCGACCGGCGCAACCACCGACGAATTCATGACCGGCTTCAAAGCATGGGCAACGCAACAGGTCGCCGAATGGGGCCTGGATCAACAACCGACCAGCAAGCGCCTCGCCGAAGTCCTCAAAGACTCGACCGACGTGACCGATACCGAACTGATCGACCTGACCGCCGAACACCCGGGCCACCCGGACCTGCTGCGCCTGATCGCCGAACGCGCGATGCAAGGTGACGATCTTGAAAATGCACGCATCGCTGTCATCCGCTACGCCGAAAGCAGGCCGGTCGATCCCTGGCCGCACCGTGCACTGGTTCAGATAGCGCTTGATGAAGGTGACACAAGTAAAGCCCTCGATTCACTTGAATACCTGGACAACATCGAAGACGCCTCAGGCCGGTGGGCGTTTGAACTGGCCAAGGCCTACCGCCGGCAAGGCGACTACACCAAAGCACTCAACGCGATCGAACGTGCCCTGCACCGCGAACCCTACCACGCCGGCTATCGCGAACTCGCCGCCACCATCGCCCTTCAAAAACAAAACAACGAGCAGGCACTGCAACAAGTCTACGCCGCAAGCCTTATCGAACCCGATCGAGCCCAGCACCAGCTCCGCTTAGCGGCGCTCTACACGCGTATGGATGAACCCGACAAGGCCGACGCCGCCGCCCGCCGCGCATTGGAGATCGACCCCGACTCCCCAGCCAAACGTTTTCTAAAAGGCGCCCCGTAAGGGCGCAGGATTGTAGCCGCGTGTGGGCAAAGCGCAACGCGTTGAGGACTTGTCGCATATCCACACGCACCCCGGAAAGGGTGAAGGCGTGCTCCTTCTGCAATACGACCGTATAGTGTGACCAGACGAAGACATCTAATATAAGTTATATTTGATGTCTTACAACGAGCTACTTCCCCTTGGATTAGTGTTAAATGCATTGCTTGTACCCGCTCTGTTTGCCGTCATCCCCACGCAAGTGCGTTAATACACCACCTATCCGAAATACTCTTACCCCGCAGGGGTTAAGGTTTGTAGCCATGGGTGAAACCGTTGAAACCGTATCGCATATTCCTAATCACCCCGAATGGGGTGAAGGATGCTGGATACGGTGAAGGATCGCACCACCAATAATCCCACCACCACCAAGATTAACGACCTGATAAAGACATCTAATATAACTTATATTAGATGTCTTGCGGCGAGCCATTCACCCCTGGCATCATCGTGATTTGCATTGCTTGGATACGCCCCGTTTGCTGTCATTCCCGTGCAAGTGCGTACACACACCAGCTATCTGAAGTACAGTTACTCCGAAGGGGGTAAGGTTTGTGGCCATGCGTGGAGCGAAGCGCAACGCGTAGAAGCCCGAAGGTTTTAGACCTCATCCGCCCCGGCAGGGACGGCGGGAACTTGCCTTCACCCCTTTGGGGCGATTAGGAATATATAACACTTCATCCACGAGTTACGCTTCGCTTCACCCGTGGCTACAACCCGACGCCCCGATGGGGCGAAGTCAAAACACTTCGCTTAACTGCAATAAATCAAAACGTGTTCAAGCCAAACGTAACGTTTATAGATACCACACTTTGACTCCGCAGGAGCAAAGTGTGCAAAGGACCAGCACACCTTGTCGCTGCGCGATCAAGATGTGGCACCCGTTACACCAAAGACCGTCACCACTTAATCGTCTTCATCCCCAAACAGCCGCTTCTTGGCAAGCTCCGCGGCCTGGGATTCGCCACGCTTGCCAAGTAACGCTTCGGCCAGCTCCGCATCCTCCGGGTACGTGATCTTGATGTTCGTCGATTCCCCCTCAACGATACGCACCGTCTCGCCAAGCGCTTCGATCAACTGCGCATCATCCGTGATTCCTTCGGTAGCCAGCTTCCCATCCGCGATCTGCTGATACGCCCGCCGCAATAGCCCCGCTTCAAAAACCTGTGGCGTCTGCACGGCGACCAGGCCGCGCCGATCCACCGTCTCGACGACCTTCCGCACCGCAGCACCACTGTCAACAGGCGATCCAAGGATCGCATCCAGCGGATCAACTTCATCGCCAGCCGCATCGTCTTCTGCCGCCCGCTTGAGTGTCGCGCCGACATCGCAGCCCGGGATCACCGCAGGGTACTTCGCCGCCGCTTCAAACACGCGGTCGATCAGTTTGTCCGTCACTAAAGGTCTGGCCGCATCGTGGACCGCGATGTGCGTCGCATCTTCGTCGACCGCTTCCAGTGCGTTGGCTACCGTTTCCCAGCGTTCCTTCTCGCCGCCCGCCACGACCTTCACACCAAGGAAACCCAGCTTATCCCCCCAGCGAAAGCGGAAATCATCCAACTGCTGCGGCGACACCGCGACGATCACCCGCCCCACATCACTGCGCTTCACGAACAGGTCCACCGCGTGCAGAAACACCGGCTTGTTCGCCAGCACCATTTCGACCTTGCTCGGCCCCATCCCGGCCTGGCCACGCGTAAACCGCGAACCGGCCCCGGCTGCGGGAAGAATCACGGAAATATTTAGCTGTTGATTCATGTTCAATGTTCAATGTGTAATGTTCAATGTTGATCGCACCGTTCGACGTTCGATATCCCATCTGTTTTTAACAGATTGAACATTGAACATCGAATATTGAACATCCCTTACCTGATGACAATCGCGTTGGGCATCAATGTCAGCACCGACTCATCCCGCAGAAGCAAAAGTCCCTGCATCGTCGTACTCACCGATTCCCACGCGCGCGGGCCCAGGACTTGCTTGACAGTCAGCAGGATCGCCGGGGCTTCGCTTGATTGCACCTGCGGCGCGCTGGCGCCGAACACACTGTTGATAAACGACTGCAGAGACATCGCCGGCGGCAGGTGAAGCACTTCGTATTCACCTTCTTTCAGGCCAAGCTCCGTCGCCATGTCCGCCATCGCGACTTCCACGCCACCGAGCTTGTCCGCCAGGCCGTTCTCCACCGCCTGCCGACCGGTGAACAGCCGACCTTCCGCAACCTTCCCGACATTCGGCAAGCGCGTGCCTCGGCCAATCTCCACACGGTCAATGAATTGATCGTAAACCAACTGCATCGACTTACGGATCGTTGCCCGCTGTTCGTCAGTAAATGGATCGACACTGTTGAACATATCGCCCATCGGTCCGCGGGCCCGGCGGTGGATGCTGATCCCCGCCCACTCATACAGCCCGCCCAGCACGATCTTCCCGCCGACCACGCCGATCGAGCCGACGATCGAGCCCGGATTGATGTATATCTCGTCACCGGCGCAGGCGATGTAATACCCGCCGCTGGCCGCCATCGAGCCTACGCTGACGTACACGGGTTTGGTCTCGCCCAGGTCGCGAACCGCCTGCCAGATGATCTCGCTGGCAAGCGCCGAACCGCCCGGCGAGTCGATCCGCAGGATCGCGCCCTTGATGTTGTCATCGTCGCGCACGTGGCCCAGCGCCTCGACCATCGTTGTGCTGCCGATCGACTCGGAATCGAACATCCCGGCTCCGCGTGAAGACTTGCCGGAATGGATCGGACCGGTTGCATGGATCACAGCGATCGTCGGGCCGGTCGTCCGCAGGTTCTGCTCCTGGAACAGCAGGCCAAACAGCATCATCGGGTTGTTGATCTGCACCGCCCCGCCGCCGAGGCCCATCGAGTCGTCCCAGATGAAGTTGTCGCCGAACTCCACCTCGGTCACGTCGATCAGGTCACGGTCGGTCAAACGATCCACGACACGGTTACGCATAAAGTCCGTGTCGGTCATGATCCAGCTATCCTCGATGAGCTTTTCGACCTCGGACGTAGTCATGTCGCGGTTCTGCGCGATCCGGCCGAGGATCTGCCCGTAAAGGTCATCCAGCAGTGCATCGAAGTTCTGGCTCCATGCTTCGCTTGGGCCGGTGCGTGTCATCTGTTCGTCCGCACCTTTGTACTTGCCGATCTGCACCATGTCCGCCTTGGCGCCGATCTTCTCAAGCAGGCCCGCCAGGTACATTTCCTCGACCGCGAGGCCGTTGAGCTGCACCTCGCCCTTGTGCTGCAAAAGCACCATGTCCGCGCTGCTGGCCAGCATGTAGTCCATCATGTCGTACGCCTCGGCATAGGTCATGACCAGTTTCCCGGCCGCCCGCACCTCCGCGATCTTGTCCGACAGCGCCAGCACCTGTGACAGCCGAAGCGCCGGCTGATCCATATAGATCACGACGCCGAGATACTCATCATGCTCCGCGACGTAATCCAGTTGATTGAGGACATCCCCGAGCGACGGCCCGGCTTCTTCCGTGGTGATCCAGGCATAAGGCACAGGCCCGTCTCGCAGCGATTCGGTAAGCGTCAGCCAGCCGACAACCGGTGTCATCGCGACTTGCTGATCCGCCGTCGTTTCGGCAGCGTCGGCCGTCGTTTCGACAGCTTCAGTTGCCTCTTTGGCATCTTCGACCGCCTGGGCGTAAGCCGGGCCGATCACCAGGCCAATGAGAAGTGCTCCAAGCAGGGCCAGTCCTAGTCCGTTACGTGAATTAGCCATAATCAACTCCCGGGCGGTTTAAATCTGATGCGACACAAACACACGGCTCTATCAGCTACAGCATATGCGTTGTCGCAGTGCCTGTCTTGAGAAGCGATTGCCCAATCTTCCCACAATTAAATCTGATAAGAGTGTTTCCAACGAGATCCACAGGTGATTACCCTAGGACACCTCTCCCGGTTAAGGGTACGTACAAAGGCCCGGTTGGGATTGAAATGGCCGATTTCATGCCCTTTCGGGGCCAAGTGAAACACCCGTAACCGCTTATCGGACCAAGAAATGGGTGTTGCGTAAGAAAAATGTTGTTTTTTTAAAGCATCCGTATGTGCACCTTGGACAACAGGTGGTATTATCGGTATAATAGTCACCAAATTCATCTGACTCGGCTGTGTGTGTAAAGTCAATCAAAGACGGGGTTAAAAGCAATTCGTCTGCAAAGTGAACTTTGCGACACTCACATACTGAGGTTATGGCACGCGGGTTGTATTAGAGACCCTTAGCGTAGCTGCTCCAGACCCTGACGTCTGTTGGGTGGCTGGAGAATCAGGTGGAACAGGCTGGAGCGTTCCAGCAAGCAGTGAAGGAAGGATAAAAACTATGAAGTCGATCATCACATCTCTCGCAGTTGCCGGCACCGTGTTCGCTTTTACGACTCAGGCCTCGGCTATGTCCGCTAGCGGCGACGTAAACATGGTTTACGCTCCGGCTTCCATTCAGAATGGCGACCGAATCAACAACAACAAGGCGCTGCTGTTCACCGAACAGAGCAACGTAACACTGGCCAGCGACCTGTACGTAGAAGCGTTCCTGCCCGGAACCTACGACAATGCCGCTAACGCCACTGGACGTACCCTCGCCGCCGGCCGCACCGTGACCAGCTTCATGCTGCACGCCGATGTCGACGAAAACCACGTCCCTACCGTGATGACCGGTAGCATTACCTTCAACGATACAATCCTCGGCGTGATCTTTGGCGACTTCGATCTGAGCGACGCCCTGCTCGGCGCTCCCGGAACCGCTTATGAAACCGCCGCAGGCCACGGCCTGGACCTCGAAGAGTCCAATGGTGACTACTTCCGCATCAGCAACAACCGTACGCGGCTTGACTTCTCGTTCTACGTCGGTGGCATCACCGACCAGATCCGTATCATCACCGCCGGTGTTGCCCAGAACCAGGGCGTTGAGCCGATCGAAAACCCGATCCCCGAACCCATCACGCCGACCCTGTTGGCCATGGGCCTCGGTGGCCTGGCGCTGCGTCGCCGCCACCTCGTCTGATCGGTTAATAAGCCTTCAACTTCACTACGACAACCCACGGCCAGTGCCGTGGGTTGTTTTTTATCCACACGTCGCCCCCACATAGCCCGACCATCCTGGTCGGGTAATTCCAGTGTCCTGTGACCTGTTCTGCGAAGACGGTCACGATTCATAAAACAATTGATCCCAAAACACCGACCCGACCAGGATGGTCGGGCTATATGTAAAGCACCACCTCGCGCTCAGCGGGGGCAAGAGAGACCCTCGCCGATCGCAGTGCAGCAAAATGTTAAATCGAAGTCACGGTCAAACCGGCGACGGGATCGTCTCGAGGATGCGCTGCATGATGCGTGAGGCCGTAACGTTGTCGCCGTCGTGCGTGTAGCTCTTGGGAATCACGCGGTGAGAGAACACCGAAACAACGTTGCTGGTGATGTCTTCCGGAATGACATAATCCCGCTCATTGAGCATGGCCGTCGCCTTGGCTGCGTGCATCAGGGCCAGCGCTCCGCGTGTCGATACGCCTGTCTGCAACTGCTCATCCCGGCGTGTCGTACCGGCGATCTGAACGACGTAATCGACCAGCACCGGATCGATCTTCGCGTCCTGCACCTGTTCCTGCAGCTTCACCAGCTCGTTGGCGGTCAATACCGGCCGAAGCGATCCCAGCTCGTTTCGCGAGGGGTCCAGCGTCAGGATGCGTGATTCATCATCCGGGCTCGGATACCCGAGACTGATCCGCATCAGGAAACGGTCGAGCTGGCTCTCCGGCAGGAAGTACGTGCCTTCAAATTCAAAGGGGTTCTGCGTCGCGATCACGATGAAAGGCTGCAGCAGCTTGCGGGTCTGCCCGTCGATCGAGACCTGCGCCTCGTTCATCGCCTCCAGCAGAGCCGACTGCGTCCGCGGTGTCGTGCGGTTGACCTCGTCGGCCAGCAGGATGTTCGAGAATACGGGCCCGGGCTTGAAGACAAATTCGCTCTTCTGCTGGTCCCACACCGTCACACCCAGCACGTCCGACGGCAGCATGTCCGGCGTCAACTGCAATCGCGACATCGAACAATCCAGGCTGCGCGCCAGCGCCGAGGCCAGCATCGTCTTGCCGACGCCCGGCACGTCCTCGATCAACATATGCCCGCCGGCCAACAGGCAGACGATCAGCTTATCGATCGCCGCCTGGTTGCCCAGGTAACACTTCTGGATGTTGCTGCGTAATCTTTCTAACGCCTGCATCTCATCGGTTCCGAGAACTCTAGTATCTGTGTGCGAGTATAACAGTAGGAGGCTATGATTGCCTTAGCCGGGTCTAGGCATTATCGGTCTATACCAAGGACCGAATAGTAGCATCAGGACTTTTCGCCGCCACAGGCGGAACCGGCCGATATTTTCCAATGCGCGTCAATAGAGCGATCAACCGGTCGTTCCGCGCCTGGGCCCATGCCCCCGTACCCGACAGGAACCCGTTTTGCAGTTTGATCGGCTCACCGAACTTTTCGAACGCGTCCAGGGCCAGGTCGAGGAAAGCCCCTGGGAGGTCGCTGTTGAAGTAGCGGTCATCTGGATCGTCGTGCTGATCATCTACCGCTTCCTGCGGGGCACCCGCGGAGCACGTGTCATCAAGGGTGTAGCCCTGATCCTCGTGCTCGGCGTGATCACCATCATCCTCTTCGGCCGTGAAGGCGCCTTCGAGCGCCTGAACCTGCTCTACGCCAAGACCCTGCCGATCATCTCGCTGACGCTGATTATCGTGTTCCAGCCCGAACTGCGACGGGCCCTGGTCCGCTTGGGCGAGGCACGCTTCTTCCGTCAAAGTGGCCTGCGACGTGCCCGCGTCATCGAGGAACTGGTCGCCGCGATTGAATACCTGTCCAAGAACAAGATCGGGGCCCTGATCGCCATCGAACGCCGGGTCGGCCTGCGCGGCATCGTCGAGTTGGGCACACGCCTTGATTCCGAAATCACCAAGCAGTTGCTCGAGACGATCTTCTGGCCCGGCTCCGCCCTGCACGACATGGGCGTGGTCATCCGCGGCGACCGTATCGCAGCCGCAGGCGTACAGTTCCCCTTAGCCGACAGCGAAAACCTCCCTCAAGAGCTGGGCTCACGCCACCGCTCCGCCATCGGACTCAGCCAGGAAGCCGACGCCCTGGTCCTGATCGTCAGCGAAGAGACCGGCACGATCAGCGTCGCCGAACGCGGTGAACTCAAGCGGGGTTTGACCCCCGACGACCTGAGGCCGATCCTCAGCAAGGGCTTCGGCACCGTCTCCATGACCAGCAAAGAAAACGGTTCGTCCACAGAACCTAACGGCGAATCTGAAATGAACGGAAACTTCGGCAAGTAGCCGCACCCGACCAACCATGAAGCAAGGCCGACTGCTCGAAATCCTGGAAACGATTGTGGTGGTGACCGTGATCAGCTGCCTGATCTGGCTCTACGCCGAGGGCGAAACGATCAGTACGCAGAGCAAAAAGATCACCGTCAGGTTCGTCGCACCCGTTCAGAACCTCGTGGTTTCCACCCTCGACTTCTCGCCGGTAGAAAACGCGACCAACCAGATTAAGATCGATGCGACCATCCAGGCCTCGCGTGGTGATTGGGCCAGGATCAACGACTGGCTGCGTCAGAACACCGTCGATATCGAGGTCGCCGATCCCGGCTCGGCATTATCAGAAGAACAGACAATCAATCTCAAAGACGCGCTCAACCTATCTCAGCTCGATCATCTCAACGCTTTCGTGAAGGAAGTCGAAAAGGACACTGTGAAAGTCCGTGTCCAGTCACTGGAAGATGTTCAGATGGGCATCCGGATCGAACGGGGCTCGCTGGAACTATCTGATCAACCCAACGAAATGCCGACTATCTTTAATGAAAGCGGCGACGAACCGATCAGCGTGATCAGCGTCAAGATGCCCGTCGAACTCGCCGATCTCGTGAAAACTCAGAAACTCAGACTCATCGCGAATCTGGATCAGATCGATCCAAGCACGTTGACCCCGGGCGTCCCGCTGAACTACTTGGTAGACCTGGACCTGCCCCCCGAGCTGCAGAACAAGCCCTTCGTCTCACTGAACATGGATAGCGTTCGGGTGAAGTTCATCATCCGCAAGCAAACCGAAACGATACAGCTCAAGAGCGTACAGGTGAAGTTGCTGATCTCCGACGAACTGACCGGCAAATACGATATCCGTATCGATCCGAAAAGTCAGCAGTTCTTCGAACTCACACTCAGCGGGTCGGCCGATGTCATCAATAGCATCAAGCAGGATGAAAGCCTCGTCAACGCCTGGATCAATATCAAGCTGTCGGACCTGGGCACAGACGAACTGCACACCGCCACGCTGAGAATCAACGTGCCCGCGGGTGTCGAAACCATCGCCACCGTGCCCGCTGATATCACGACGATTACCTACTCCGCGACCAAGCTGGAAACCACGCCGTAGCGCCTTCCAAGCCAAATCCACGTGCTACAATGTCGCCACTATGACGACAAGTACCACCACCGACATCACCACGCTCTGCAATACCCTCGCCAACCAGGCCGTCAAGGCCGGCCGCAGCCTCTGCACCGTCCCGGGCCGCGTCCGCGATGAAGCTTTGCGAAAAATCGCCGATCAACTTCTCGCCTCGGCCGACAAGCTCAAGCAGGCCAACGCCCTCGACCTCGCCGACGGCGAAAAGAACGGCCTGAGCAGCGCCATGCTCGATCGACTCAAGATCGATGACAAGCGTATCGCCTCCATGGCCGAAGCCGTACGCCAGGTCGCCGAGCAGACCGACCCCGTCGGCAAGGTCCAGGAAGGGCGCGTCCTGCCCAACGGGCTGAACCTGCAAAAAGTCCGCGTGCCCATCGGCGTCGTGCTGATCATCTTCGAGTCACGCCCGAACGTCACTTCCGACGCTGCCGCGCTGTGCCTCAAGAGTGGCAATGCCGTGATATTGCGTGGCGGCAAGGAAGCGGTGCATTCCAACAAGGCGATCGCCGAATGCGTGCAGGCCGGGCTCAAAGCGGTCGGCATCGATCCGAATGCCGTACAGCTCGTCCCCACCACCGACCGCGCTGTCGTCGGCGAACTGCTCAAGATGGTCGGCAAGATCGATATCTGCATCCCGCGTGGCGGCACCTCCCTGATCAAGGCCGTCGTCGAACAGTCGCACATCCCCGTCATCAAGCACTACGCCGGCAACTGCCACGTCTATGTCGATGCCGACTGCGACGAAAAGATGGCGCTGGATATCTGCATCAACGCCAAGACGCAACGCACCGGCGTCTGCAACGCGACCGAGACCATCCTCATCCACAAAGCCGCCGCCGACCGCGGCCTGCTCAAAACAATCGGCCAGGCGCTGATCGACAAAGGCACCGAAATCCGCGGCTGCGAAGCGACATGTAAAATCCTTCCCGATACCAAACCCGCCACAGAAGATGACTGGTACGAAGAATACCTGGACATGATCGTAGCCATGCGCGTCGTCGATTCACTCGATGCCGCCATCGACCACATCAACACCTACGGCTCACAACACACGGACGCCATCGTCACCACACGCCTCGACGCCGCTGACGAATTCGTCAAACGTGTCGACACCGCCAACGCCTTCGTCAACTGCTCCACCCGCTTCTCCGACGGCGGGGAGTACGGCCTGGGCGCAGAGATCGGCATCAGCACCGACAAACTCCACGCTCGCGGCCCCATGGGCGCAGACGACCTGACCACCTACAAATGGATCGCCTACGGCAACGGCCAAACCCGCGGCTAACACCCTACGACGCGACGCGACTTGTCGCGTTATTAAATGATTACCCATGCCCACCAACACCATCCAACTCATCATCTTCGACCTCGGCGGCGTACTCATCCGGCTCTGCGACGGCTGGGATCATGCATGCGAACTCGCCGGCGTTACGCCCAGCAAATCGCTTACGGATGATGTCAAAGACGAAGTCATCAAACTCGTCCACCTCGAAGAAGTCGGCGCACTGAGTAAAGATGAGTTCTTTGAGCGATCCGCCCCGCACCTGGGCCTGACCCCCGAAGAAGCCAAGGCCATGTCCGACGCCTGGCTCTGCGGCGCGTACCCCGGCATCGACGACCTCATCAACACCCTCCACAACGCCGGCTTCCAGACCGCCTGCCTTTCCAACACCAACGCCAATCACTGGCAGGCCATGACCACGCCGGATCATCCCAATAACCTGCCCCTGGATAAGCTGCACCACCGCTTCGCCAGCCACCTCGTCCGCGATCGTAAGCCGAATCCAAGCATCTACCAGCACGTCGAACAAGCCACCGGCCAACCGCCCGAGGCGATCCTCTTCTTCGACGATGCAACCGAAAATATCGAAGCCGCCAAAGCACGCGGCTGGCACGCCATGCAAGTCACCGATCAAAACGATCCCGCTTCACAGATGACTTCCCACCTCAAGATGCATAACCTCATCTAAATGACCAGCCACCAGACACCAACCAATAGCCACCCCACGCACCCCGTCGTGTCCGGCAAAATGATCCTGCTCGGCACCGCGATCGGTTGCGTCGTCCTGTTCTTTCTCACGTGGGTCTCGCTGCGCAGCGTCGAAAAACGTGTGCACTTCGACCGCACACACCTGTTCTGGGCCGACCGCGCCGACTGGACCGCTTCATCCGTCATCGAGACAACGCTGGTCAAACCCAACGCCGCCAATGCCCAGTACACCTACAACAAACCCCGCTACCGCGACCCTAAATTCGTCATCCCCGAAGAAGAAGAATCCGCCATCCTCACCTGCGCCGCTTTAGCTAACAGCAACAACTTCCTCAGTGAAGAGACACGGCGAAGCGTGCTTCAGCACGCGGGATCAGAATCCACAACCACCTCCGATCCAAAATCCGATTACTTCTACCCCCTCTACCTCCTCGCCCTCTGGCACCAACTGAACAACGATCCCGCCGCCGCCAAAGACCACTACCAGCAAGCCACCGACCTCGCCCCCAAGCTCCTCATCATCGAATACAAAAACCCCAAGGGCCAGACCCTGCTCAATCTCAACGTCGGCACCGTCGAGATCGGCTGCGACCGCGTTATCGAAGAAAAAACCAAACTCGACCAGCGGCTCGTTCTCGTCTACCCCAACCAGGTCACCGACGCCGCCGGCCGCATCTACCTGCCCGTCTACGACACCACCTACCGGCCCGTCCTCCTGCCCCAGGTCGAAGGTTACACGATCAAATACGACCACCCCGAAGGCTGGTTCAACATCCCCTCCCGCCTGGGCCTCATCCACGCCACCGTCCGACCAATCAACCAATAACCGGGACCCGTATGTCTTCATCTTCAAAAATGACTTTTATCGTCCTCTTGATCGTCGCGGCCGTGCTCAGTTGCCCGTTCCTCTCCTGCTCTGCATGGTTCTTCTACGATGGTGCAGTGACCTACCCCGAAAAGCAGAAAATGTGGCAGGAATACGAACGGATCCAGCAAAACAACGCCGATCCTGTCGTCGCCGGTCGTCAATGGGAATCACTTGCTAAAAACAATGGCTGGCCCACCGAAAAACCAATGCCGCGCACTGATGAAGACATCTTCACACAATACCTGCTGGGCAGCATCTGCAGCTTCATCAGCCTGATCCTGGGCCTCACCGCCCTCATCTTCGCCATCCTGCTCTGGCGCGACAAGAAAAAACAAGCCATTACCCCAAATCACCTGCGCGGGCCCTGTAGATAAAGAAAATCAATCACACGCCCAGTACATATATTCAAACCACACCCCCAAATACCCGCCCCTTCGCTGCGCTCAGGACCGGCGTTGGGTAGACAACAAACATCATCCCCCCACAGGCGAGCGTGCTTCAGCACGCGGGCGCCCCATCCCCCCTCACCTTCGATCCACCCGCACCACAATATCCCCATCCTCGGTATTCCCCTCCACCCCACCATCATCATCAAGATCGGCTCCGAGGCTATACACAACCGCCACCCCGTCCTCCACGCGATACACCGGCAACCGCCCCGTCGCAAAATCCACCGGCAACTTCTCAAGATACCCCGGCACCAACGCATTCAAGTCGGCCGGATACTTCCCATGCTCCGCGTGGTAACCGCCGAGGGCTAAGGCAACCGGCGCAAGATCCCGACGCATCTGAACACGCGCCTCCACATCGTTCACACCTTTTGCTGTCGCGAAGTTGAACTTGGGGCTCAGCATGAAAAACGTCGCAGCGGCGGTCACGACATTACTCTCTGCGATCAGTTGCTCGGTTGCTACAGTCAGGTCTTCATCCATATCAAGTATCTTCCCCGCCTCCACTCCCAATGCTTCAATCTTTTCATCATATTTGATCATCGCCTGTCTTCGTTGCAGGAAATCAGGAATACGAAGGGCCTTATACAAGTCATCCATGTACCGATTCACAACTTTTAGACTTACATTCGGATCGTAATCCTTCGACGCAACAAGCTCGTACAAACGTGGATCGAAGTATTCAATTTCTAAAGGATTGACAAAACGCCCCTTCCAGACGTCTTGAACTGCTGAGAGCGATCCCAAACGATAGTCGACCTCGAAGAGATCAATAATCCGAAGCGCCGGTTCGGTATCCAATAAATCCTTAATCATCCGACGAGCCGAATCCGGCGTGAGTTTTTCGGATGAAGCTACTTGGGGAACAACATTCATGGCTAACTGATCGACTGAGAACCCAACCAGCAGGTCAATCACCAATCCCTGCTCCATAACCACCCGTGAAAAATGGTTAAGCTGCATCACATCCCGCCACGCCGCATCAAGATCACCCTCCCCGATATGCCACTGCGCCCTGGCCGCCAACGCCCAAGCAATCCCACGTTCATACCTCATCCAAGGAAACGGGCATGAAAGAAGTGCCTCCGGCTTCCCCTCTTCCGAGATCAGCGGGAAGTAGAATTCTCCTTTATGCATCTGAGCCGTAAGTAAATCTATCGCCTCCACCTGGCTGTCAAGCCATTGCTTCACCAGATCGTATTCGCCATTCCAAGGCCTTTGTATCGTTTCTGTCTTGACGTCCCAGACTTCCTGCGCATCCTGCTCAATCCCCAATGATGCCAGATAATCGGGGTAAGATATGAATTGCACCACCTGCTCGGTTGGATCAATCCCAAGTTTCTCAAAGACCTTCAGCCTAAAAGCTTCACCCGGCCACGCATTCGCCGGCATCGACTTCGCCACATCCACCGCAAAGTTATTCTCCGCCGTCACCCCCTCGCTGAGTTTCTCATTCAGATACGCCAGGTAATTGATCGTCCCATCCTCGTTCAACGGCCCATCAATCACCGTCGTGTCCGGGCCGATCTCCAGTTCGACCTCTGCTTGGATCGGAACAACCGACAGGACATGTAAAACCACAAACGCGAGCGCGATAATAAATAGACGATGCAGTGAATCCTCCCGGGCGAGTTTGACGATCAGTCAGTGCAGGTGTAGATCTGCCGTTCGGTGACCACCATGTCCAGGAACTGATCGTGCGGTTCGGTTGGTAGTGCTTTGACGATCTGCCAACTGTAGCACAGACCGATCGCAATGACATCCGGGTGGTCGGCGAGGAACTTATCGTAATGCCCGCCGCCCTGCCCGAGCCTTTCGCCTGACTCGGTAAAGGCCAATCCCGGCACGAGCGCGACATCGATGCGCTGCTGGATCGGTGCATTGGCCGCGGGGACGGGGATGTGCAGTTGTTTGCCGTCCCCCTCTTTGAGTTCATCCAGCCGACGGATTCGGTGCGCTTGCATCTGGTTGTGATCGTCCAGCCTCGGGACGCAGATGTGTTTGCCTACATCAAGCAGGTCGTGGATGACGTTGTACGTGTCCGGCTCATTGAACATCGAGACATAGCTGAAGATCACGCCCGCCTCGCGCAGTTGCCGAAGGCCGTGCAGCCGCGCGCGGATCTTGTCCGACGCCTTGCCGACCTCGTCGGCCGACATCTTCGCACGGTTCGCTTTCATCTCACGCCGCAGGTCAACCTTGTTGATTGACATCGTGTAGTCCCCACCCTGTGAGTCGTAGCCGGATCAGGTCCTGCTTCTCGAGAACATTGTGACCTCTTCCTCATCCGCCACGTGCTCGGCCGTTGGATCAATCTGCAAATAACCCTTTAACAGATACACCGCCGCGTAAATGATCGGTGTATCCAATAATGCCGCCGCGAACTTGAAAGCATACCCGGTCGCGATAAACAACCACAACTGAGGCCAGATCGGCTGATCCTCATTGACCGGCAGCGCGTGTGCATAAAAATGCGTGATCGTGATCACCGCAAACGTATCGATCATCTGGCTGACCATCGTGCTGCCGTTGTTCCGCAGCCACAGGTGCTTGCCGTTGCACAGCCGTTTCCAGAAGTGGAAGACATAGACATCGCAGAACTGGGCCGCCAGGTACGCGATCATCGACGCCGTCACCGCCCCGAACGCCAGGTATCGGATCTGGTAGAACGTCCAGCCCGTCTCCGGATATGCATCCTTGACCGCATCGTAAACCGGCTGAACCGGGAACCCGCCCGGCCCATCATTAGGCACGAACCCCGGCATCGCGCCGCCGATCCACAAAATAAAAATCACCCATATATTCAACAGCAACCCGACCAGCACCACGAAGTTCGCACGCTTGCGCCCGTAGAACTCACTGATCAGGTCCGTGCATAAAAAGGTCATCGGGTACGGCAAAACGCCCACCGCCACCGCGAATATCCACGCATCGGGATGGAAGTTCGGCGTCCCCCATTGAAACACCGTCTGCCCGTCCACCTCCCCCCAACTCGCCAGCACGATAAATCGGCTGATCCCCAGGATGTTCAGCATCGCCAGCGTGCCAAGAAACAGCCCCGCCATCACCAGAAACACGCGTTCCCGCCGCTGGTGTAACACGGCCGGGTCGATCATCGGCAGGCTGTTCGCTCTTATCATCTAATCATCCGCCCCGGCTTCTGCCGGTCCCAAAGGTCGCCGCATCCTAATCGCCACCCCCGCAATGAACAAGGCACACGGCTGATTAAAGAGGTTGTATAATCCTGTTAGGGAATGATTGACTACCCCATGGAGGATTTACACCATGCACACCCGCACACACACCTCACGCATCTATGACGGCGAAGGCGATCAGCTCATGATCGACCACCAGATACAGGACCGCCTGATCGTCCTGCCCGACGGCTCGCCCAGCAAGCAGGTCGACTCCTCGCCGCATATCCGCGTCATGTGGGGCCAGCACATGCTCGACGACGTCGTCGCCGGCCGATACCGTTCACTCGTCTGTGCCGTCAACGCCGACGACAACAGCCACGGCATCATCAGCGAATTGGCGTCCCTCGTGAAGACCAGCCAGTGGTCACCCGAGACCATCACCAGCCATACCAAGATGTTCGCCAACCGCGAAACCGTCACCGTCATCAAGTTCGATATGGACACCGTCGAGGTCCTCGGCCTGCTCCGCCCGACCAAGCAAAACCACCTGACCCTCAAGGACCTGGCCCACGGCATGTCCGTCGCCACCGAGATGATCCGCCGCAAGCCTAACCTGCGAAACCCCGCCGCCTCCGTCAGCTTCCTCGGCGCCCAAGCCAATGCTTTGGTCGATGAGCACGGTAAGGAGCCCAGCTTCGAGACCGTCCTGCGGACCATGCACGAAGCAGGCTTCGCCGGCGACGTCTACCCCGCCCCCTGGATGTGGGAATCGGCGCCCACCGGCGTCTACGCCCGCTACCCCTTCCCCCCATCTCTCGACCAGATGCGGATGGGCGGCTTCTAGAATAACCGGCAGGCGCAATACCAACGAACCGATTGGCCCGGCGACTTTGCCGGGTTTTTCATTGCATGTGGACCGTCCCACTTCTGCAATTAACTCTCAATAATTAGGCAATCCAGGTAGTTTTTTCTGCAACTTTACTGCTTAAATCGGGCTGGCCTTACCGAAGTAGCGAGCATAAGCTTATAATGGATCCGTCACAGGCTTGTTGCCCCGGATGCCCCACCCGGACGTGCCCCCCGGATGAGAGAAATGTGAGTGAATTGCCGTGTCTACCCTGAGCATCAAAGAGATCGCACGTAACGCCGGCTACACCGTCGACGCGTTCCTGTTCGTGCAGCGCGGGTTGGACTTCACCGTCAAACGCATCCACGGCGAAGAGCCCGCTCGCGTCACCGCCGACCTCGATGAACCCCATCACGCCACGCGACACGTCAGCGGCCAACAGCTCTGCTTCGGCCTGCGCGACTTTGCCAAAAAAGAATACGGCCTGCTCGCCCGCAGCGTCCTGGCACGCTGGCGCATCACACGCAGCGAGGACTTCGGCCGCATCGTCTTCGCCATGGTCGACGCCGGCCTCATGCACAAAACCCCCGACGATACTCTCGACGACTTCATCAACGTCTTCAGCTTCGACGAAGCCTTCTCCAACCACCTGCTCCTTGGCGAAAATGCGTAGCAGGGTGTAGGGTGTAGGGTATCCGGAATTTATTTTCTGCTTTTCTGAGTTTTCTGCGTTTTCTGTTTTTCTCCACCCAACGCCGGTCCTGAGCGCAGCGAAGGTCCAGGCAGGTTAGAGCAGTAGAAGGTTGAACAGGAGAACAGGAGACGGGTATCGGGTATCGGGTCTTATTTTCTGCTTTTCTGCTTTTCTGCTTTCCATATTTCCTGCTTTCCTGCGTTTTCTCACTCCCCACCCCCCAACCAACCGACAAACCAATAGCCGCTCGCTTTGCGCGCCGGCCGGGATATCGTGCATACACACGAAAGGGTCAAGGATGGCCGAACAACACCGGGAAAAACCTCTCTGGATGGAGCGTTGGTTCCAGATACTGCTTGGATCGCTGGTCCTGCTCACCGTCGCCTCGCTGGCCGTCCCCTGGCTGCTGGGCCTGATCTACGCCATCCGTTCCGTGCTGCTGCCGCTGGTCATCGCCCTGGGCCTGGCCTACATCTTCAACCCGATCGTCACCTGGATGCACCGCCGCCTGAAGCTGCCACGCTGGGCCGGCACCGGCGTCGTCTTCATCGCCGCCTGCTGGATCGTGCTGATCCTTTCCCTTTTGATCCTGCCGCCACTGATAAGCCAAGGCATCGGCCTCATCGATCAGGCTAAACAATATCCCGAGAAAATCAGCCGGATCGTCCAGGAACAAAGCGCCCGACAAAACGCAACACTCCCACAATCTCCGGGCACCGAATCCAACAAAGACAACTCGTCTGAAACAGTTCAAGCCGACACAGACGCAACCGACAAGGCCGCCGACACAACCACCGATCAAGAAACTTCCACCGACAACCAAGTTGCAGACGCCAACGCAATCGACTCAGATGAACCCGAAGTCGCTACCACCAAAACCGAGGAAGGTCTGATCGACGACCTTCGAATTATGATCGACGAAGCGCTCGGCCCCGAGCGCGCCGCTGAACTGCTCGCCCAGGCCGCAGACTGGTTCGCCACCCTCGACTGGGGCAAGACCACATCCGTTGTCTTGTCTTCACTCGACGTAGGCGTCGGCGTCGTCGGCTCCGCTATCAGCCTCACCAGCTACATCGCCCTGTCCGCGGTCATCATCGCCTTCTGCTTCTTCTTCTTCAGTTGGAAGCTCGACAAAATTATCGCCTGGTTCATACCGCTGATCCCCGCCAAATACCGCAGTGAAGTGCTCGGCGTCATGGTTCAGATGGATAAATCCATCGCCGCGTTCATCCGTGGCAGACTCATTCAGGCGGCCGTCATGGCATTCGTCCTCAGCGTCGGCTGGTGGCTCGCCGGCGTCCCGTCCTGGCTGCTATTAGGCATCCTCTCCGGCGCACTGAACCTCATCCCCTTCGCCGCCGTGATCGGATTCGCCATCGCTTTACTGCTCGCGGTCATCGATTCCTTCGCCGGCGGCACCTTCAGCATCTGGGTCCTCATCTGGCCAACCGCCGTCTACGTCCTCGCTCAGTCGCTCGACGGCTGGGTCGTCGAACCGATCGTCCAAGGCAAAGCCACCGACCTCGACCCCGTCTCCGTCCTCGTCGCCGTCATGATCGGCGGAGCCTTGGCCGGCCTGCTCGGCATGCTCATCGCCATCCCCACCGCCGCCTGCATCAAAATCCTCTCAAAAGAGGTCATACTCCCAAGACTCCACAAACTAGCCGCCGGGGAGAATGCGGATGGGGCTTAGGTGTGGGGTGTGGGGTGTGGGGTGTGGGGTGTGGGGTGTGGGGTGTGGGGTGTGGGAATTGTATTGCTAATGGCTAATGGCTAACGGCTTCCTCCCCCCCAACGCCGGTTCTGAGCGAAGCGAAGGGCCGGGCTTGTTCGTGTTCAATCTTCAATGTCCAATCAAAATCCGTGCTAACAGCCAATGGTTCCGCCCAAAAATTTCCTTGCCACCCCCACCCCCAACCCCATACAATAAACCAACAACCACCCGGGGAAACTCGCCATCCCATTCCGAAAGGAACACATCATGCAGCGCCTGCCGATCGTTCTAGCGTGCCTGGCTGCCTCGATCCTCGTCTCTGATCTCCAAGCCCAGAGCCTGCAGGAGCGCATCCGGATCGTCCGTGAACAGCGTCAGCAGACCGCAGCGCAGCAGCCTGCCGTGCAGGAACCCGAATCGCAACAGATCCCGCTGAAGCTGCGGAAGATCTTTGATGAAGCGACTTTCGATGCGATGCCCGCTCGTGATGTCTTTGAGTGGTGGTCAAGCAACACCAACATCCCGCTGGTCATCGACTGGAACGGCATGGAGCTGGACGGCATCGATCCCGATCAGCTCATCACGATCAGCCTCAAATCCATCCCCGCTAAAAACCTGCTCATGATCATCATGCAGCAGGCTTCGCCGAACGAAACACTGATCTATGAAACCACGCCCTGGTACTTGCAGGTCATGACCAAACGTCAGGCCAACCGCAACACCGTCGTGCGTGTCTACGATGTGGCCGACATGGTGATGCAGGTCCCCAACTTCACCAACGCGCCGCGCATGGACCTCGGTGAAGCACTCAACTCATCAGGTTCCAGCGGTGGCGGAGGAGGCGGTGGAGGCGGCGGTTCGTCCACCGGCATCTTCGGCAACGACAACGAAAACAACAGCGAAGATAAAGAACTGACCAAGAACGAGCGCGGCGAAAATCTCGCAAGACTCATCCGCGAAACCATCGAGCCTGATATCTGGCAGGAAAACGGCGGCCTCTATGCCTCCGCCCGATACTACGACGGCAGGCTGATCGTCAACGCCCCCATGTACGTCCACCGTCAGATAGGCATGCCCGAAAGCAAACCCTACCAACCCAACACCATCCCCGGCCGACAATCCTCCGTCGGCGGCACCCAACCCGCCCCAAGCTTCCAAAAAACCTCCGGCGTCCGAGACTGACCCCAACGCCGGTCCTGAGCGAAGCGAAGGGCCGGGTATCTGCATGTTCAATCTTCGATCTTCAATGTCCAATCTGTAATGCCCACCGGCCCCCAAGCCGCTTGCGGCTTAGCACTCCTGCTCCCTCACCCCAGACAAAGCGCGACCACTAGTCGCGGCTATACACCAACATCCACAACACCCGCGCGCAACAACCGCCCCCAAACAAAACCACAAATTAAATCTGTTGATCCCCTTATTCCGGCGTCACATCGCGCGGTGTTTCGCCGTCATCTTCTTCATCATCAGTATCGGCCGGCGCGTCGTCCATCCCGAAGCCCGTGCGTTCTTCGATTGCCTGCATGATGCGTTTGGTCGGTTCGCGCTCGAACTTCCAGTCGTCGAGCGTGATCTGGTCCGACTTGCCGTTGGATTGATAATAGACAACCGCGATGCCCTTGCTCTGCCAGCGGGACTTGTCGACCGAGGTGATCGATTCGTAATCCGTTTCCTTGCCGCCCTTGGCTTTTAGGCCTTGCTCGTCGGCTTCCACCCACTTGCCCAGCGAGGTCAGGAACACGAACAGGAAGCCCAGGCCGATCGGCGCGCAGATACCCGCGAGCAGTTTCTGCGTGAAGATGTCTTTGTCGGTCTTCTGCGTGGGATTGGTGGTCGGCCAGCCTTTTTCGCGTGCCAGTTCTTCCCAGATGCGGCCGGCCTCGGTCGGGTCGGGGTGCTCCTGGTAGACCTTCTGGTGCGCTTCAAACTGCTCCTTCTGCAACGGGTACTTCACCATCCCGTCGTAGAGAAACCAACCGCTGAAGATCAGCGCCGCCAGTCCGATTAATCCGGGACGCCAGATGTACCCCTTGCTGATATTTGCTCGTACCGCCATGAATGTTTAGCCCGGTTCCTAGGTCTTGTCCTGATCTGTTAAACGGATACGTCCGCTAGAGGTTTACACGCTCCAAGGCCCGTCGCCACCAGTGTGTCGTTATCACGCGTGCCAACGGCCGACGCATCAACTCCGTGAAGCCACCTTCATCCACACGTCGGCGCGGGATACGCGGCAGGCCATACCCTTCGGCAAGCGCCCAATTCAAAAACGCATTCGTCTCGGCGATCATCTGATCCCGATCGAATCGCAAGTCTCTCAATGATTTGTCCGTCCTCCTTGAGAACAAGACATAATCCTCCATAAGTGGTTGTCAATTAATCACCTGATTATACAACATCTGTAAGCCGTGGTTGCATGGACCTGCTTACTGCTTATCGGCCGACTCGCCCCAAAGACCGTTGCCCGCTTTTTTCGCTTCACGTTCGAGCAGGCTGAAGTCTTCAAGATGTCTATGATTCCATCGGTCATCGGCGAGTGCAAGTCCTTCTATAATCAATGTTTCATTCAACATCACGCCGTCCGGTAACTCCACGAACGCCAGCAGTCGCCCGTAGTTACCGCGGGTCCGACTGGGCTCGAGCGTCAGGTGTACTTTTCGCCCTTCCACCAGCTCCCGGGCCCGCTGTGTTGCCGCCTCCGCAAACGGCTCAGCCGGGCGTGGTGGATCACGGTGAGCCATCTCCGGCGTGTCGATGCCCCACAACCGAATCCGCGTCGTCGGCTCTTTGCCGTCCGGCATATCAATATCCAACGTATCCCCATCCACGACCCGCACCACCGTCACCCACTGCCCGTTGTACTTCGCCTCATCATCCGACGTTTCCAACAACAACCCCGACCGATCCGCGATCACCAGCAGCAGCGCGATCAGCAAAGTAAACACCAAGTAAACCCAACGCCGTTTACCTCGACCACGCAGGTAAGTATCAACGGGTATCGCAGAGTTAGATGAGCGTTTGGGCATGGGTGTAGGAATTCTATTGCTAATGGCTAACAGCTAAAGGCTAATGGCTCTCCCTCTCCAACGCCGGTCCTGAGCGCAGCGAAGGTCCGGGCTTCTTCATATTCAATCTTCGATCGTCAATGTTCAATCTCAAATCCGTGCTAAGAGCTAACGACTAATGGCTAACTACTTCCATCGCTTCAATCCTCAAATACCTGACAACACCCGCGAGCATCAACACGAGCACAACAAGCATCAGGTTCACGATGCGCCACGTACGTGCTTCGGCACTGACCATTGAATCGACCTGGAAAGCCCAGACAAGTGCGAAGAACGTGGTGGCGATCAGCACCTTGACGGACAGCACAATCAATATCAACGGGCCGTTTTCCTGGTAAAGCTGGCCGAATATCACCCATTGGTACACGCCACTGATGACAAGCCCAATGACCGCGGCCAGCAGGACCCAACGGTATCGCGACTCGATACGCTTGATCGTTTGGTCAAGTTCGTCGTTAAGAGTCAATGCCTTGATGGGGCCGCTACTTAGGACAATCAGCGCGAGACCGCCGATGATCAGCGTGGCTGAGCCGACGTGGATCCAACGCATCAACAGGAAGAAAATCGCGTAAACCATCCCGTAAGGGTAGCGGCCGACGCGGTCGGATCAATCTGGAGCGGTTTAGATATGCAGATTCAAGCCAGGATGTCCAGCAGGTTGCCGTGGGTGGGCACGGCCTGGCCGTAGATGTAGCCCTGGATCGCGCCGGGCTCGGAGGGAGGTGCGATGTCAGCCGGTACGGTGATGTAGTCGACGATCGGTAGCGCATCAACGCCCCACGGCCAGTTCATGCGCACCGCCGGCTGAGACCCGGTCGCTTCGCCCCCTCTCAGGGCGTAGCAATCCACCTGCGACAGACCGTGCGTCTGCTCGACGACACGTTTGGGCGCATCAGGCCGCCGATGCGCGTCAAGTGCGCACGGCCGCGGCTCACAATGTCTCACTTCTGGGACATCACAGCGGTGGTTGTGATGGTCGTACCGACCCGGGCCGAAGTGCTCGTATCGGATCGACCAGATCGTCAGATTCTCATGGGGCTCGCACCTCATACCTTGGGAGATGCGAAAGCCGATCCAGCACGGCGGAGATCGCACGATGGCGCGTATTTCATTTTTTAACAGATACTTACATCGCGTAGATCCTGCGAACGACTCGCCGATCTGTATCAAATGTTGCCCGAATCCCCCAGCCCTGTTGCCCGGGAATGTCAACGCCCTACCATGTCGCGATGCTCGCCAAGGACTTGGATTATGACCTGCCGCCCGACCTGATCGCTACCACAGCGGCAGAACCTCGTGATAATGCTAGACTTATGGTCGTAGACCGCGAAACGGGCAAGGTCAGCCACCGCCGTGTCGCCGACCTGCCCAATCTTGGCATCTTCCGGGCGGGCGATCTGATGCTGGTGAACCGTAGCAAGGTATTACCAGCCTATTACGAATGCGTGCGTAGCGGCACGGGCGGCAAAATCAAGGGACTATTTATAGGAATCGATGCATCGTGCAGATGGCGGACGATGCTCGAATCGCGTGGCAAGCTGGAGCCGGGCGAGTTGATCGACCTGGATCAACACAACCAACTGAAGCTGATCGAGCATCTTGGCGGCGGCGAATGGTTAGCAGAATTTTGCGGTGATGATGACACGCTGAGTTTGCTTGAGCGGATCGGCAAGGTGCCGTTGCCGCCCTACATCCGCAGGGCGCGTAAAGCCCTACAGCAAAGTGAAGTCAACGACACGGATATGAGCCGGTACAACACGGTGTACGCACAAGATGCCGGATCGGTTGCGGCACCAACCGCGGGGCTTCACTTCACGCCGCAGCTCCTGAAAACACTGCAAAACATGGGTATTCAGCGCGCGGAGGTCACGCTGCACGTCGGGCTCGGCACGTTCATGCCGATCCGTTGTGATGATGTCAACGCGCATCCGATCCACAGTGAATCGATCTCGATCCCGTTAAGCGCGGTCGATGCGATCAAGCGGGCGCGGAGCTTGGGCAACGCAATCACTGCCGTCGGCACGACCACGGTGCGGGCGATCGAGAGCCTGCCGGCCGACCTGGGCGCGGTTTTGGCATCGGGCTACCAGACGTCGACGGACCTTTACATCACGCCGGACAACGGTTTTGAATTCCGGTTCACGGATCGGTTGATGACGAACTTCCATCTGCCGCGTTCGACGCTGCTGGCGTTGGTGGCGGCGCTGCCGGGCGTCGGGATCGACAGGCTGCTTGGCTGGTACCGCGAGGCGATCAAGGAAGGCTACCGATTCTATTCCTACGGCGACGCCATGCTGATCGTCTGACCTAACGAATAAAGAACGTTGATTAACCAAAAATCGTAGAATCTCGAACATGCCGCTCGACCAGATTGATTACGAACCGAAGCCCAGCAAGACCCGCGTCGAAGAGGTGCGGATGAGCTTCGGCGATCATTTGGAAGACCTGCGTCGGCGGCTGATCCTTGCGTTAGCGGGGCCTTTGATCACGAGTATTCTCGGTCTGGTTTACGGCCGACAGATCATCGGCTGGCTGGTTAAGCCGTTAGCGGAGGTGCAGCTTTACTTTGGCTTGCCGCCTCAGACTTACAACCTTGCGGTAACGACGGGCTTCGGCGTTTACATGAAGGTCGGTCTGATCACCGGATTGGTGATCGCTGCGCCGTGGGTGGTGTACCAGATATGGAAGTTCGTTGAGAGCGGGCTGTACGATCATGAGAAGAAGGCGGCGTACCTGGTCGCGCCGTTCAGCGGCGTCATGTCACTGCTGGGCGTGCTGTTCATGTACTACATCCTGCTGCCGATTTCTTTGGCTTTCCTGATCTATTTCACGGTGAGTTACCCCGCTTTGGATATGCAGGACACGCAGCCCAAAGGTTTTATGGGGATCATCCTGAGCCCTTACGCACCCCCGGGTCAAGAAGCGGAAAACCCGGTCGAAGAGCATCCTCTCGACACAGGGCTGGATAAAGTACCGCTGACTCTATCTCAGATACCTGCGACCCAAACCGATCCCACAGAGCCGGTCGAGGGGCAGATATGGTTCAATCAAACCGATGGCGTGATACGCTACCACACGGGTGGCCGGACGCTAACGTTTGTGCCCCAGGAGAAACAAGTCACAAGGCCGAAAAACCAGTCGATGGTCGCGCCGATGATCGAGATCGGCCAGTACATCAGTTTCGTGACGATGATGGGGGTTGCGGTGATCGTGTCGTTCCAGTTACCGGTCTTGATGATGATCCTGGGATGGACGGGGCTGATTGAGCCGAAGATGTTAAGTAAGTACCGGCGGTACTGCGTTTTTGCCTGTTTCGTGCTGGGCGCGTTCCTGACGCCGGCCGATCCGATAAGTATGGTGGCGCTGGCGCTACCGCTTTGGGGTCTGTATGAGCTGGGCCTATTGGTGATGGGCGTGTCGTACCGTAAGACGGCTGAGGACGGGAGCGAGGGGGATGATTAGGCGCTAAGCCGCAAGCGGCATGCAAGAAGGCTAAACCGCAAGCGGTTACTGTTTGGGAAATGATTAACTGGGTCCGTTAGAATCTAAAACATTATGCTGCCACCGCTGAAACATCGATTGGTGATTGGGATCGTCCTGGTAATCGGGGCGTTGTGCTGGCTGTTTGCGCGTGGGCCGTTGACTGCGGTGGACGGATCGACGGGTTTGAGCCTGATGGATGCGCGTGCGGGGATGTTTGCGGCCCTGATGATTGTGATCGTGGCGGGTATCCCGGCGTTGATTGCCGGGTTGATCGCGGCCTCGACAGGTAACCCGCTCAGTGGTGCGTTTACGATAAGTTTTGCGTTGCTGCCCTTGGCGGCATTGGGTGGATCGATCGATGGCTACCTGCGGCGTGTGGAGTTGCCGGGCGGTTACAAGGCGCTAGCGGTGGAAGCGGTGATCTGGCTCGTGCTACTGGCGGCCGCGTTTATGTTCATTGATATGGCGCAGCGGAAGGTTCGGCCCAACCTGAGCAAACTCGCTGTGAAGCATCATCTTGGTGAACGTACCCGGATGTGGGTGCCTGACGTCAAAGCCTTACTTGCCGGTCTGGTCACGGCAGTCGTAGGTGGTGTGCTGTGCAGCTTTTTGATCAAGACGACGGACGGCGGACAGGTCAATTGCTCGCTGCTGCTTGGCTTTGGCGTTGCCGCGATGATCGCGCAGATGTCCGTGGCTCAGAACAATCCGATCGTGATCCTGGTCAGTCCGCTGCTGGTCGCGTTGGGGGCGTACCTGTTTATGCTGGGCAGCTACTCCAATGCCGATGCCTTCCTGGATGATCTGTACACCGGCGGCTTGCTCAAGCTGGCGATGGCGCTACCGATCCAGTACGCATCATCGGGCGTGGTGGGTTGTGCGTTGGGTGTGGGACTGGCCGAGACGATGGACCAGGTGCGTCACATGGCACACCCGGCCGGTACCTGAGTCCGGGCAAATAGTTCATAACAAAATACTCACACAGATCATGTACAAAGTTCGCATGATCAACAGATTCTTTCTAGCCGTGGCCGGCCTCGGGCTGGTCTTGTCGATCGCCGCACACAGTAGCGCCCAGACTGTCGGCAATGCGATCTTTATCCACCCCGACGGCGCATCGGCCGGTTCGTGGACCGCGGCGCGGGCGCTATGGGTTGGTCCGGATGGCGAACTGGAATGGGACAAGCTACCCCACGTGGCGGTGTACCGCGGGCACATGAGTGACAACCTGACCGCGTCCAGCAATGGCGGCGCGACGGCCCATGCGACGGGCGTTCGGCCTCGTTACCACGCGTTCGGTCGTATGGATCAGGGCGCAGATGCGCCGCGGATTCTCGATGCGAACGGACGGTATCGCTCGGTGGCGATCGAGGCATTAAACGCGGGACTGCGTGTCGGCGTGGTGCAGTCTGGCACAGCGATCGAGCCGGGCACAGCCATCTTCCTGACGGATGCGACGCAGCGCAACAATTACGACGAGATTACCGAAGGCATCATGAAGTCCGGCACGCATGTGATCCTCGGCGGCGGTGAACGGCACTTCCTGCCTGAAGGCGTGCAGGGTGTTCACTGCAAAGGCACGCGCAAGGACAACAAGAATCTTGTCGAAGAAGCGAAGGCGAACGGATACACGGTGGTTTATACGCGTGATGAGTTGATGTCGCTGTCGGATGACACGCGGAAGGTGCTTGGCTTGTTTGCGGACTTCCATACGTTCCACGACCTGACCGAAGAAGAGCTGGCGGCGAACGGTCTGCCGATGTACGAGCCGGACGCGCCGACGCTGGCGGAGATGACGGACAAGGCGTTGAAGCTATTGTCGCACGGCGATCGCCAATTCCTGCTGGTGGTGGAAGAGGAAGGGCCGGACAACTTCGGCAACCATAACAACGCATCGGGGATGCTCGAGGGTTTGCGTCGTGCGGATGAAGCGTTCGGGGTGGCGAGGAAGTTTATTGCGGAGAATCCCAATACGCTGTTGATGACGTGTGCGGATTCGGATGCCGGGGGCGCAAGGATGATGGGTATCCGTATCGGGACGAACGGTGTATATCCGGAAACCTTGCCGGAGCGTGATCGCAGCGGTTCGATGATTGACGGCGTTGAGGGCACGGGCGGTCGGCCGTTCCTTGCGATGCCGGATCAGTACGGCCGGCGTCTGCCGTTCAAGATCGTGTGGGCGGCGACGGACGATTTATCCGGCGGCGTGGTCGTGCGTGCCGAAGGCTTCAACGCCGAGTACGTCCAAGGCACGATGGACAACACGGACATACCTAAACTGATCCGCAGGACGCTGTTCGGCAGCCCGACAGCGACGGGGACGGTGCGGGCGGAGTGAGTTAGTGGCGGGGTGTTTTGCCACGGATAAATACGGACTTAGGTGAATGTCGAATGCACGGTGGACGAATGTCGAAAGAATGTCGAATATCGAATAACGAAGTGTTTTAAGTGTGTCAATTGGAATTTGGCATTGAAGCATTCTTTGGACATTCGTAGATTTAATCTATCCGGCCCTCACCCCGGCCTTCTCCCGAGGGGAGAGGGGGTAAGCATACTTGCCATCCTCTTTCAAAATCTGGAAATTGAAGATGCGGGTTTCAGATTGAAGATTGAAGATGAAGAGACCCGGACCTTCGCTGCGCTCAGGACCGGCGTTGGGATAGATACATTTGCAATTAACGATTAACAATTAGCGATTAAAATCGCTACACCCTACATTTTATTCTGTTCGTTTTCTATGCAGCAGCAGCGGGGCTGTAAGTGTGATAGCGAGGAGGGTTGCGGGTTCGGGGAGCGGGTACGGGGGTGTGCCGATGTTCCATTCACTGAGGATCGCGTTTAAGTCGTCCTGGCCGACGTAGCCGTCTTGGGATGGGTCTGCCAGGGAACTTGCAGGGGGCACTGTCCTGTTCCAGTCTACGAGAACGATGTCCAAGTCAGCCAAACCAATGAATCCGTCGTCATCCTGGATGACGTAGCTCAACTCCCCAGGTTGAGCGAAGGTGTTGTTGTTCCAGAAAGAGAGGATGAGATCGAGGTCGGCGAGACCGACGTAACCGTCGGGTATGTAGTCGCCTTGAAGCTGGTCACCGGGAGTGACGTTCTGATTCCAGTGGTTGAGAACGAGGTCTAAGGCGTCGAGTCCGATGTAGCCGTAGCCGCAGCCGTCGTCACCGATGATGTCGCAGACATGGATGGGGATGACTTTGCCATCGACGATGTTGAATTCGTACTGGATCATTTGCTTTTTGGCTAAGGACACCGCAAGCCTTAGCGAGCCTTGTGCATCATCAGAGAGGCTGAGTCGGCCGATGGAAGTGAGGATTCTGTTGTCTGTGCCGAGGTTGAACCATGTGGCATCGACTCCGGTGGTATCGAGTTGGTAGCCCCACCCGGTCAAAGTGCTGCCGAGGTCGCCCGCAGGCCCGGCGATACCGTTGGGATGCCCGTCCATGGTTCCGAGATAAGTATCAAATTCCAAAGAAGGGCATTGCGAATAAAAAAGCGGGTTTGGCGGTTGATCACCGGCCCACTCGGTGGTGTCCTGATAGATGGATCCGCTGGAAAGTTCGAGGATCATGCCGGCGGCGGTCCAGTCCTGGGTGGAGTAAATTTGGATATCCTGCGTGACGTATCCGGCGAGTTCGGGTGCAGATGAGTTGTTGACTAAAGGGAAGTTGACGGCGAGGTCGGCGTGTGCGGTCGCAATACAGGTAAAAGAAGCGGCCAGGCAAGAAGCCAATGCGAGCTTTGACATGTGAAGTCCTCCGGGATTGTTGTGAATTTGTGCTAATCCCAGTATCCGACAATGAAGTCCAAACTTCAATGGGACAAGCTTCTATTCACCGAAGATTGTCGTCAGATTGGCCAAAAAGTCGGTAGGACAGCCCAGCCTGTTAAGCGGGGGGAAGTTGTCAAGAAGGTTGTACGTATAACCGGCCACTTGGGATTTTACGTAGGTCAAGCTAAATCCGTTATGATACATGGCTTATCATGGTGACCCTGATTCAACGATTGCGAAACTTCATCCCGAGGACCAACCGCAGCATCATGCTTGCGCCGTTGATCGGTGTCGTCGCGGGATTGGGAGCGATCGGATTTCACCTGCTGTGCCTGTTGATCACGCATGTGAGTCTGGAATGGGGCGCGGGGTATCACCAGGGCGGGGCCGGGAACGAGATGGAGTTCCTGGATGTGTTTGGCAGCGGGTTGAGTCATCGCGACCTCGTGCCGTGGATGCTGCTGATCGTGCCGACCGTTGGCGGACTTATAAGTGGGTTTATTGTTTATAAGTACGCCCCGGAGGCTGAGGGGCACGGGACGGATGCGGCGATCGATGCGTATCACAACAAGGGCGGGGTGGTGCGTGGGCGTGTGCCGATCGTGAAGATGGTTGCGTCGGCGATCACGATGGGCACGGGCGGGTCGGGCGGCCGAGAAGGGCCGATCGCGCAGATCGGCGCAGGCTTCGGTTCGTTCCTGGCAACGAAGATGAAGCTGACGGACTCGGAGCGACGCGTCCTGATGGCGGCGGGATTAGGGGCGGGCATCGGCGCGATCTTCCATGCGCCGCTGGCTGGGGCGATCTTTGCCGTTGAAGTGTTATACCGTGATCCGGACTTTGAGGCGGAGGCGTTGATCCCTTCGTTTATCTCGACTGCGATTGCGTATTGCGTGTTCTGTTTGGCTTTTGGATTCAAGCCGTTGTTCGCGGTGGAGGCGATCCCGTTCAATCAGCCGTCGCTGCTGTTGCCGTTAACGGTGTTAGCCGGGGTGATGGTGGTTTTGGCGTGGGCGTATATCAAGTGCTTTTATGGGATCACAGCCTTATTCCATAAGCTGAAGATCCCCAACATGCTCAAGCCGGCGATCGGCGCGGGAGCGACGGGTTTGTTTGCGATGTGCCTGTATTACGTTTTCTTAGCGTATGGACGAGACGCTGAAGCGCATAACAGCCTGAGTGTTTTGTCTGCGGGTTACGGTTTCCTGCAGCATGTTCTGGAGAACCCGGACAACCTGACGGTGGTGATCCTGATCGCTGTGGGACTCGGCAAGATTCTGACGACGTCGTTGACGATCGGGTCAGGCGGATCGGGCGGCGTGTTCGGGCCGAGCATGGTGATCGGCGGATCGATGGGCGCGGTGGTCGGGCTATTGTTTCATCAGTGGATGCCCGGTATTGTTGCGCAGGAGCAGGTGCCGGTGTTTGCGATGCTGGGGATGGCGAGCTTCTTTGCCGCGGCGGCGTGCACGCCCGTAAGTACGCTCATCATGGTGTCGGAGATGACGGCCAGCTACACGCTGCTGCTGCCTTCGATGTGGGTCTGTGCGTTGGCGTATCTATTAAACCGTAACTACACGATCTACCGGGAGCAGGTCGCCAACCGTCTGGAATCGCCGGCCCACCGTGGGGACTTTATCGTCGACATCCTGCAAGGCTTGAGCGTGCGGGATGCGTTGCATGATGCGGCGCGTGATTTTGTGAACGTGCCTTTGAATATGCCGCTGGATGATATGGCGCATCTTATCCCGCAGACGCGGCAGGCGTCGTTCCCGGTGGTCAATGATGACGGCTCGTATTACGGTTTGTTCGGCCTGCACGATATCCGGCAGTTTTTGTATGAATCCGATGCGGGGAGCCTGGCGGTTGCGCAGGATTTAGCGATGCCGGGTGTTGAGCCGTTGACGCTGCAGATGGATCTGTCGAGCGCGATCAGCCGGTTTGTGTTTGAATCGTATGAAGAGTTACCGGTGGTGGATGAGAACGAGCCGGGCAAGGTGCTTGGGCTGCTGCGGCGTCAGGATTTACTGGCCACATACAACGCACGGCTTCTGGAAGAGAAGAAGTAGCCCCGCGCGAGTCAGTTCGATGGGCGAAAACCAACAACGATTTCTGTTTCGACACCGCCAGAAACTGCATGGCAACCGCGCGTTTGCGGCGGTCTTTGATGCGAAGATGCGTAAGTCGATGGGGCAGATCGCGGTGTGTGGTCGTGCGAACGGCCTGGATTACAACCGGTTGGGATTGAGCGTGCCAAGGCGCGTCGGTACGGCGGTTGTGCGTGCGGGGATCAAGCGGCGGCTGCGCGAGGCGTTTCGGTTAGGGCAGCACGATGGGCCGGTCGGTTACGACCTGGTAGTCGTGGTTCGGCCGCATGAAAGGCTGAGCGTGGCGGATTACCGGGCTAAGCTATACCAGGCGCTCGATCAGATTCACGAGCTGGCGCAGCGCCGCGCTGAACGTTCGGGTGCCGGACGTTCGGAAAAGGATAAAAGCGAATCATGATCCGATGGATCAGCCACATCCTGAGCGGTCTGCTGATCGCCCTGGTATATGTTTACCGAGGCACGCTGGGTTACTTCATGGGCGGGCACTGCCGGTTCCAGCCGACGTGCAGCCAGTACATGATCGACGCGATCCGCAAGTATGGGCCGATCAGGGGCACGTGGCGCGGCATCAAGCGTATCGCAAGGTGTAACCCGTTCGGCGGCTCAGGGTATGACCCGGCATGACCGATAAATCGGTTGGATAATTGGCTGCGTCTATTGACAATCCTGCGTGACTGCTTGAGTATTTGGGCATGAAACTCCTCGATAACATTCAAGACAAGACGCATCGGCTTCTGACCCAGCCGATGGAGGAGCTGACGCGCGCCCAGCGCTCGGTGCGGTACATGCTGGACCTGGGTAAGTATTGTGCGCGTGAGTTGCGTGTCGACCGGGCGGGGGAAATGGCGGCGGCGCTGACGTATCACACACTGTTCAGCCTGCTTCCGACGATCGTACTGATGCTGGTTGTCATGAAGATGTTTGTCGGCGAGGTACAGCGAGAAGACCTGAAACAGAACGCTGTCGACTTTGCGCTTCAATGGATTCAACCGGATGAAGGCGACAAGGCCAAGCTGCCCGAAGATTGGCAGGGGCCGTTGCCACCTGGCGAATACAGCCCCGCGGATGGTGATGCACAATCCGAATTTGAAAACGCTCGCCTGGCATTAACGCAGAACATTCAGGACCTGATCGCAAAACTTGAAGATATCAGCTTCGGCAGCATCGGTATTGTGGGTGTGATCCTTTTCCTGTTTGCCGCCACAAAACTGTTATCAACCATCGAACACAGCTTCAACCGGATTTACGATGCGCCTTACGGCAGGCCGTTGTATGTCAGGCTGCCTTTGTATTACACAGCGATTACCTTCGCGCCGCTTTTAGTGTTGGCGGGACAGTATGCGCAGACTTTGATCATCGGGTGGATCGAGCAGGCCGCAACCGTAACAGGTCAGAGCGTGGGCTGGCTGGGTGAGTTGACCGCCCTGCTTACGCCGTTCGCAACAACGTGGTTGGTGCTGCTATTGCTCTACCGGTTCCTGCCTAACACCAAAGTCAGTTCAAAGGCTTCGGCGATTGGCTCATTTGTCGCGGCGGTGGGCTGGATCGCGTTGATCGAAGTCTTCAAGATTTACGTGCGCGGCCTGGGGACATCCAAGTTGTATGGCGCTCTGGCGCTGCTGCCGTTGTTCCTGTTGTGGTTGTACTTCACATGGTTGATCGTCCTGTTCGGTGTCGAAGTCACCTACACGATCCAATCCATGAAAGGCAGGCGTTTCAAGAGCCTGCGAAATATGGAGGATCGGGACATCCTGTTCGATCCGCGTTGGATGATACCCCTGGTGGCAATGATCGGGCGCAGCTTCCAGAAGGGCGAACCGATCCGCATGAATGAACTGCAAACCGCATCGGGTTTGCCCAACCGCGCGATCGCCAACATCATCGACATGCTGACCCAGGCTAAAATCATCCACCATGTCGAGCACGGCGAACCGGGCGTGCCCGCCTACACACTTGCCAGACCGCCTGAAAGCATCGGCATCGATGAACTGTTAGACCTATCCGAAAAAGCCGCTATGCGCGAACGCAACCGCGCAACACTGACAGGCACGAGCGTCGTCGCACAACTGCACACCGCCCAGATGCGCGAAGCACAGGGGCAGTCGCTGGCGGATGTGATTGGATGATGAGTGGGGTGTAGGGTGTAGGGTGTAGGGTGTAGAAATTGTATTGCTAATGGCTAATGGCTTAATCCCCCCCAACGCCGGTTCTGAGCGAAGCGAAGGGCCGGGTATCTTCATGTTCAATCTTCGATCTTCAATCTGCAAAACTGCTTTCAGAATTTCAGATTTTGAGTGTAGATGAAAAGTGCTCCACCCCCCTCTCCCCGCGGGAGAGGGCAGGGGTGAGGGCTTGGTTCCCTGTGTAATCTGTGTTGTATTGTTCACTCAATCAACCCGGCCCTCATCCTTGCCTTCTCCCAAGAGGAGAAGGGATGAACGTAATCTGAATCTGTGATGCTTGGGGAATCAGTCGATGTTTCGTCGATACAACCCGGACCTTCGCTTCGCTCAGAACCAGCGTTGGGATAGAAGTATTAACGATCAGCGATTAACAATTAGAAATTCTGCTTTCCATCCACTATTTGCCAGAGACACCGGTATCCCAGCGATACCGTTGTGCGATGGGCATGCGTCTGCCGAAGCCGAAGGCGCGGCCGGTGATTTTCAGGCCTGGGGCGGCTTGTTTGCGTTTGTATTCGTTCAGGTCGATCAAGCGGACCATTTTCAAGACGAGGTCGCGGTCGTAGCCGGTCTGGTCGATGATCTGTTGAGCGGATTGTTCATCCTCAACGAAGCGTTCGATGATATCGTCGAGTACTTCGTAATCGGGCAGCGAATCCTGGTCGGTCTGGTTTTCGCGCAGCTCGGCGCTGGGGGGTTTGGTGATCGAGTCGATCGGGATGACGGGCTTGTTGAATTGCTTGCGCAGGGGGGATTCGGGACCATCGTTGATCCACTTGGCGAGTTCATAGACCATGGTTTTGGGCACATCGGAGAGGACGGCGAGGCCGCCGGCCATGTCGCCGTAGAGCGTGCAGTAGCCGACGGCCAGTTCGCTCTTGTTGCCGGTCGTGACGAGCATGGAGCCGAACTTGTTGCTGATCGCCATGAGCAGGACGCCGCGCGAGCGTGCCTGGATGTTTTCCTCAGCGACGCCGGGGTTCGTGCCTTCAAACGCCTGCGAGAGCATCTGCTCGAACGCTTTGTGGGCCGGTTCGATCGCGATCGTGTCGAACTGTATTTCGAGGTTCTTCGCGAGTTTTTCGGCATCGGATTCGGAGCCGGTCGAGGAGTATCGGCTGGGCATCGTGACGCCGCGCACGTTTTCCTTGCCGAGTGCCGCGACGGCCAGGGCGCAGGACACGGCCGAATCGATCCCGCCGCTGAGTCCGAGCACGACGGATTTGAATCCACACTTTCGGCAATAGTCGCGCAGGCCAAGCACGAGTGCGTAGTAAGCTGAGGCGATCCCGGTTTGCAGGCTTTCCATACGGGCCGGTTGAGCGGGCGCTTTGCCGCTACCGCCCCCCTGCCTTACCGGGACATCAACGATCAACAAGTCTTCTTCAAAATCCTTGGCTTGGCCGATGACATCGCCTTTGGCGTCGACGACACAGGAACCGCCATCGAATACCAGTTCATCGTTGCCACCGACCTGGTTGCAATAGAGGACGGGCAGCTTGTGGCGTTTAGCGGCGCTACGGATCAGGTCCATGCGGAACGCCTGCTTGCCGATGGTGAACGGCGAAGCGGAGCAGTTGATGAACAGGTCCGCCCCGCGTTTAGCCAGTTCGTTGATCGGGTTGTCGTGGTAGAGCTGTCGTGTGACGACTTGGCGGTCGTTCCAGAGGTCTTCACAGATGCTGATACCGAGTTTGAGGTTGCCGAACGCGGTGATCTGCACATCCGGGCCGGGCTCGAAGTATCGGTGCTCGTCGAAGACGTCGTAGGTCGGCAACAGGCTTTTAACACGTCGGTATTGCGGCTTGCCGTCGAAGCAGAGTGTGGCGGCATTGTAGAGCAGCCTACCACGCGGATTATCGGACGGACACGGATGGCCGACCACAGCGGCGATACCCTTGCACTCCAGGGCGATCGCTTCCAATGCTTTCCGACAAGCCTCTATGACGACTGGCTTTAGAAGCAGGTCCTTCGGCGGATACCCGATGATCGACAGCTCAGGAAAGATGACCAGCTCGACCCCCTGCTCGCGGCTGCGGCGTATGGCATCGACAGCCAGCCGGCTGTTGCCCTCGATATCACCGACGGTTGGGTTGATCTGAGCCAGGGCGACGCGCATGGGAGGTTCCAAAATGGGTGGGGATTATCCGGGATAAAACGGTGATTGTAAGGCGAAGGCGGGTTCGCGTCCTATAGAAGTCTGTAATTCTCAACACGGAGCGTGTAGAGCCGATATCATATTTCATCATGCGATTTACACACCTGATTGCTGGGGCGGCTGTGGCCGTCATGATCGTCGGCTGTGCGGTTGACCGTACGCGTTCCACGAACGAACGCGCCACGGCCCACATGGACAGCGCTGCCTCCTACGAGCAGATGGGGCTGCTGGACTCGGCGCTGGCGGAGTTCGGGCTGGCGCTGGAAGTGAACCCGAACATCGCTGACGCCCACATGGGGATGGGCAGCATCTACCAGCAGCGCGGGGACTACGAGCTTGCCAGCCGGGCCTACGAGCGGGCGACGATCGTCGAGCCGAACAAGTTCGAGGCGCATTACAGCCTGGGCCTGATGAAGCAGATGCTCGGTCGGCTCCGCGAGGCACTACAGGCATATAAGACGGCGTGGCGTTTGAACCCGGACGACTTCAAGGTCAACCGCGAGCTGGGCTCGACATACCTTCAGATGGGCAGGCCCGGCGAGGCGCTGACGTTCGTGCAGATCGCGACCAAGCTCGACCCGGAAAGCCAGGCGGCGTGGTGCAACCTTGCAGCGACGTACAACCTGCTCGGCCGGTATGAGGAAGCGGTGGACACGTATCGTCAGGCGGCGGAGCTTGGCGACCTGGCCGACCCGGTGCTGCTGGGTCTGGCGGACGCACATATCCACCTTGGGAATCTCCAGCAGGCGATGAACGTGCTGGAAGCACTGATCCGCCGCAGCCCGTCGGTGACGGCGTACGAACGGCTGGGTTACGTGAAGTTCAAGATGCGGCAGTTTGATGAGGCGCTATTCCAGTACCGCCAGGCGATCGCACTTGATCCGGAAGACACCGCAACACTGAATGGCCTGGGAGCGTGTCAGATGACACAATACATCCAGGGCGGACGAACAAATACAGAAATCCGCGATGAGGCGCTGAACGCGTGGCGCAAGAGTATCCGGCTTAATCCGCAGCAGCCGAAGATCACGGACCTGCTGTCGCGGTTCAGCAGGCTTTAAGCGAAGCTAATGGCTTATGGTTTACTCCCGCATTGCGTTGCAATGCGGCTAGTAAAGAGAAGACGAAAAGAATACAAAATACGCATAAAAAACCCTCGGTGTGGAGCCGAGGGTTTTTTATATGTGCGTTATGCGCTGACCGGGGCAGGTGGCTTTCTTAGGACTGCATGTCGGATGCGTTTGATCAGCTTGGGGGTAACGATTGCGATCAAGAGCACGATGAGCAGCAATGTTGTCAGTTGCCACCATGTCACGGCATAGGGGACGTTCAACATCATGATAGGTGCGCCGTCGGTGACCATGATCTGGTCAAACATCTGGCCGTTCATGTCGATCGCCTGATGCAGCCGGGTGTGGCCATCGATGGTAAGTAAGTGGAAGTGATTCACACTGCCGGACTCTGCGAGATACCATCGGCCGCCGGTGAGGATTGAGCCGGGGGGCTTGGGGATACGGCCCTTCGGCTCGGAGCAGCCACCGTCCCCGAAGTAAAGCACGCCATGCGGGTCAGCCTTGCCGTTGCGGATGGGGTACGTTCGTTTGTATGCGTGGTCGTGATGCTCGTAGCAGGCGTCGACATGGAATGTATCGAAAAGCGGGACCCATGAGCTTCGGATCTGTTCGCTGACCGAGAGGTTGAACGGCCGGGCGGAAGGCCAAGCGGGAACGTGGTAAGACACAACCAGGTTGGGGATGTCTTGTCGGCTTGCCAGAATCCGTTCCAGCCAGGCCGACTGTTCGCCGCCAACCGGATGGGTGTGCCCGGAATCGAGCGTTACCAGAGACAGGTAATCCCCGAAGTCCAGCACGCAATAACCACGGTCGCCGGGGTAAGTGAACAGGCTGTAGAAGAATGGCGCATCGTCATTCGTGCGGTTGTATCCGCCGTTCGCTACTTCGTGGTTCCCAATGACCGGGACGATCGGGATCAGACGTCCATCCGGACTGACAAACTTCTGAGTAAAGAGCGTGAGAAGGTCAACCCAACGTTGAGCGTTTTCCGGGTGACCGCTGGCATACGCGATGTCGCCGCCCAGGACGATGAAGTCCGGGTCTGCCCGCCCCACCTGCTCGCATAACGGAAGGAGCAAATGCATATCGTTTTCAAGGTCGCCCTCATCCACCATTTTCACAGGCCGATCCAGATGTATCGGCATCGTGCGGAAACGGTGTGCCTCGCCGGATTCTTTCAATCTGAACGTATAGTCTGTGTCGGGCGTCAGGTCGGAAAGTCTGGCGGTATGAATGGTGTATGCATTGCCGGGCATCGGGTGCGTTGTCGCGTTCACGACGGTCCAGGACTGATTCGGAGCGTCTGAAGCGTGGTAGGCCAGATCGTGTGCATCGAGCGAATCCCGGTCCGTCAGCCAGGCAATCACCATCGTGGTGCAGGGGTCACCCGCCCATGTCAGCCAGATGGCGGATGGTTCGGTAGTGGGATTGTTGTCTGTCGCTGATGCAACACCACGGCCGGGCGATAGGCCAATCAGCAAGAGGATCGCAAAGCAAGCGACAAAGCGCCGCGACAACCTTGGGAAGCGTGTCATTACGGAGTTATCTCCGGTTATGCAGCTTACGTCTGCTGCGCGTGTTTGTTGTTGGGACAGTAATAATGCAATTACCCGCAATACGATACAGACCGAACATGAGTTCAAGATGAAGAGAAGTAAATCATGTTCATAATTATCAGCAGAATTACGCCAGCAAAAAGGATATTTATGGGTTTAATTGGCTCCGAGCCTTTAGTGATAGGCTGTTCGCTGAAGAGGCCCGCATTGCGTCGCAATGCGGCTAATAAAGAGAAGACGAAAAGAGCATTGCAGGTGTATGAAAAAAACCCTCGGCATTGAGCCGAGGGCTATTGTTTGAGCTAATGGCTAACAGCTAATGGCTTCTAAGCTAAATAGCCTTCTTCCAAGGTTAAGCGGATCTTTTCCAGAGCCTTGTTCTGGATCTGGCGGACGCGTTCCTTGGTGACGCCGATGACTTTGCCGACCTGTTCGAGCGTCAGCGGTTTGTGCTCGGGCTGCGTGCCTTCCGGGCGCGGCTTGCTGATGTTGAACCGGTGCTCGATCACTTCGCGCTCGATATCGGTCAGGTCAGCGATGTTGTTGGTCACGATGATCTTGACCTCGTCGGCACAGTCCAGTTCGTGCTCTGAACGCTTGGTTTCGTAGAAATCCGAGCGTTCCATGTCCGTGTCGAAGTCCGTCGGGAACAGGCCCCGATACTTGCTGAGCTTCACGCCGGCGCGGCTGAACGCTTTGAGGATGGCGCGGCAGGCGTAGGTCGAGAACTTGAAGCCTCGACCGGCATCGAACTTGTCGATGGCGCGGAGCAGGGCCATGTTCCCTTCGCTGACCATGTCGCCGAAGTCCATCTCGCTCATGCGGGTGCGCTTAGCCATGGCCAGTACGAGCGCGAGGTTGATCTGTGCGATCTGGTCGCGCAGCTCGCCGGCCTTGGCGTCCCATTCGAGCATCTCACGGGCCTGATCGGGATCGATCGTGGGCTCGGAAAGCAGGTCGTCGCGCAGACGACAGACGCGGAACCGGCAGTAGTTGTACTGCAGGAAGATCACACGTTCCTGAGCGGCGGTTAGCAGGACGGAGCCGACGTTACGGTTGTAGTCCGTGCTGATGGAGCTACTCATTACCGGCTGATACCAGCTTGTATCCGGGCGCGGCGTGGGCTCGGGCTGGATCATGATCTGCTCGATCGCTTCAGCGTCTGGCAGTTCAAACAGCTCGTTGTCCACGTACTCGTACTTCTCATGGAGTACACGGTGGACCCGTGCCTGGTCTTCCTTACTGAGTGCTCTTGTGGAGGGGGTCAGTTTGACCCGCTGCCGGCCATTGGCTCGTGCTAATGGTGAATCCGGACGCGTCAGTTCCATCATGGTGCGCCTCACTTTTCAAACCCCTGGATCGACCGGGCTCCGTCTTCCTGTGATGGGCCCTGATGCTGCCGCTGCTTGGTTTGGTATACAGCGGTGGTCGTGGTTCTTACCCATATATACGCACGAAGGTCCGATTTTGGTTCAACTATTTAGAACATTTCCAACAAATTCCGTACTTTTTTTGTGCGGATTAATGGCTTTGCTGACAATAAATGCCTACAATTCTTCTCAGACATTAAACGTAAATGAATTAATGAAAGATATTTACGTGCTTTATGCACACCCATGCCGGGCGGATCCGGGTGAGATTGACCAGCCTTACCCCCCTGCCTACACTTCCAAAATTACACAACTCTTTGATGCATAAGAGTTAACGTTCTCTTTATTGAGTTCAGCTAACCATTTGATCCAGATTGGAGATAAAACAATGGCCTACACACTACCTGATTTACCTTACGCCACCAATGCCTTGGAACCCGCGATCGATGCCAAGACCATGGAAATCCACCACGGCAAGCACCACAACGCGTACGTGACCAACGTCAATAATGCCTTGGAAGGCGTCGACGCCCCGGCCGACGTGAACGAGCTGATCCAGAACCTGGACGCGATCCCCGAAGCCAAGCGGACCGCGGTGCGGAATAACGGCGGCGGGCACGCGAACCACAGCCTGTTCTGGCAGGTGCTGGCACCGGTCGGCAAGGGTGGCGCCCCGTCGGCTGAGCTGGCGGCGGCGATCGACTCGGACCTGGGCGGAATGGACAAGTTCAAGGAAGCGTTCGCAAGCGCAGCGGCGACACGGTTCGGCTCCGGCTGGGCGTGGTTAGGCGTCAAGAACGGCAAGCTCTGCGTTTGCTCGACGCCGAACCAGGACAACCCGCTGATGGGTGAGAAGTATGTCGGCTGCGGCTGCACGCCGATCCTCGGCCTGGACGTGTGGGAACACGCCTACTACCTGAACTACCAGAACCGTCGACCCGATTACATCAAGGCTTTCTGGGATGTGGTCAACTGGGAACAAGTATCGAAGAACTTTGCTGCGGCGAAGTAAGAAGATTGATCCAAAAAACAAATAAAAAAACCGGCACGCATAGGTGTGCCGGTTTTTTTGTTTGATCATGGTGAGTTATCAGCGTCGACGGATGCCGCATAAACCCAGGCCCGCGGCGAATAATGCGAAAGTGGCGGGTTCGGGCACGACGGTGAACTGGAATGTCCCGGTGCGTGGCCCGTCCAGTATTGTCGGCGGGAAAACGGGTGGCACACTATTCGGATCGCCTGAATACAACGTCCAGGTTGCGGTCACGTTGTAGGTGCCGACCGGTAGCGGCCCGATGTCTTCCAGTTTCCCGGCACGTGTCACGACAGGCAATACGACTCCGATCGGGTGTGTATCGTAACTGATGAGTTCCCATTCGATGTCGTTCCCGTTGATCGTCAGATTGGCTGTAAAGGTTTGCCAACCTGTATCAGGTAATACGTCATCACTAGTCACTGCCCTGATTGTAATGATGTCTGTCTCGGTAGCCGGCAAAGCCGGTGAATACACATCGACATCCAGAGTCCCTGCCGAAAGTGGCGGTTGGCCAACGACCAGGCCGACAACGATCGCGACCAGCAATCCCCAAAGTTTTGTGTGGCGTTTCATGATTTGATGTGTGATCCCCTTCATTTCCCGGCTCCTTTTATCCGCCCGGTTGATAGCGTCAGACTACCATTTACCAGGCAGGAATTCAACGAAAAAAGTAACTCTTGGTTTTCACGTATGGCTCTCTCTGCTTTGATTAGGCCATCGGTTGTTATCGGCCGATGACGGACTAAGCCGTCCTGTCCCACTTACCGATACAGCACATGAGACTGCAAGTGTTGTGGAAGTTGTTGCGCCATCTTGCAGGGCGGGTTAATCCAGGGATGAATCGAGGGCGGCATGAAGCATTACGATTGTGTTGTGATCGGGACGGGGCCTGCCGGGCAGAAGGCGGCGATCCAGGCGGCGAAGCTCGGTAAACGCGTGGCGATCATCGAACGCAACCAGGTGCTCGGCGGCGCGCAGATCAATACCGGGACCATCCCTTCTAAAGCGCTGCGTGAAGCGGCGCTGCACCTGACAGGCGCTTCGAAGCGCGGGCTGTTAGGCCAGTCGTACCGGGTAAAGAAAGACATCACGATCGCGGACCTTGTGTCGATCAGCCAGCAGGTGATCAGGCATGAATGGGAGACGATACGCGATCAGTTTGACCGCAACGGGATCGATCTTATCTGGGGTGCGGCGCACTTTGAAGGGCCTAACCTTTTGCAGGTTGAGCGTGAAGATGAGACGGAGATGCTCACGGCCGACAAGTTCATGTTGGGCGTGGGGACGCAGCCGGCGCGGCCGGAGCATGTGCCTTTTAATGGTTCGACGGTGTTGTGTTCGGACCAGTTGTTGAAGCTTGAGAAGCTGCCGAAGTCGATGATCGTGGTGGGCGGCGGTGTGATCGGCTGTGAGTATGCGTGCATCATGGCGACGCTGGGTGTGCGTGTGACGCTGGTGGAGGGCCGGCACAGTGTGCTGGGTTTCCTGGACCAGGAAATCGCGGAGGCGTTCCAGTACTTCATGCGCAACAACGGGATCACGCTGCGCATGGGCGAGAAGGTCGAAGGCATCGAAACACTGAACGGCGATGAAGCTGACGGCTCGCAGGTGCAGGCGACGCTCGAGTCCGGCAAACGGCTACGCGCCCAGACGCTGCTCTACTCGGTTGGCCGACAGGGTGTGTGTGGCGAGCTGTCGTTAGAAAATGTCGGCGTCGAATACGATGATCGCGGCCGGCTGCATGTCAACGAAAACTACCAGACATCGGCGGAGCATGTGTACGCGGCGGGTGATGTGATCGGTTTCCCCTCGCTTGCCAGCACGAGCATGGAACAGGGACGGCGGGCGATGTGTCACGCGTTCGGTGTGAATATTGAAGGGTTCAACCAGCTATTTCCTTTCGGCATCTACTCGGTGCCGGAGATCTCGATGGTCGGCAAGACCGAAGAACAACTCACGGAAGAAGCGATCCCCTACGAAGCTGGTATCGCGCATTACAAGGAAATCGCACGCGGGCGTTTGCTCGGCGACGATACCGGCATGCTTAAGCTGCTGATCCACCAGGACACGAAGAAAATCCTCGGCGTTCACGCGATCGGCACGGGCGCGACGGAGCTGATCCACATCGGCCAGACGGTGATGGCATTGGACGGAACGGCCGAGTTCTTTGTTGATACGGTCTTCAACTTCCCAACGCTTGCCGAGGCGTACAAGGTCGCGGCGTATAACGGATTGAATAAGCTGGCGCATGTGTGCGCGGGCGGAAGCAAAGCGGCGTAAGGGGGATGTTTAATCTTCGATGTTCGATGTTCAATGTGAAAGAAATTTATACATTGAACATCGAACATTGCACATCAAACGCTCGTGTGTTGCACGACCGGTAGTTTTACGATCACCGGTTCCAGGTCCGGCACGATGGGGGCAGCGGCTTTGAATTCATCCGGGTCCATGGCGAGCAGGCGTTCGGAGAGTTTGCGGGCGGCGTCCTGTTTGGGGTAGCGGACTTCGCGGTAGCCGGTGACGTTTTGCGGGGTCGAGAGGATCGCGGCCCAGCGTGCGTAGTCGTTGTCGCCCTGGAAGTCGATTTGATCGACGAGTTGCATGTACCAGTCGCGGAAGTTGCGTTCGCGCTCGTGCCAGCCGGGCAGGACCTTACGCAGGAAAGCGCAACTGGACATGATGCGAAGCTGCCAGTCGGTGCTCTTCCACTCGAAGCGGACGCGTCGGCCGAAGATATCAAACTCGGGGCGGTTGTGGTGACGGTAGGTGATCTTGTCGCCACGTTCGGGAATGACGTTGTAACGCTTACGATCGCGGCGGTATTTTTCCGGGCTGGTTAACAGCGAAGCGACGTAGACCTCATCCTTAATGAGCATGACCTTGGCCAGATTCCAGACGACGGCCCGCGTGACCTTAAAGCCCTTCTCGGGATCGTCCTTCTGGAAGACATCGACGAGTTTGTTGCAATAGGTGCGTGCGTATTCGATACCGCCCCAAAGGAAGCAGTCGAACGCGCGGATGATGACGTCGCGCATCAGCTCATCGTCGACATGAATGCCGCGGGTTGCGCGGAAGGTCTGTCGCATGAGGACGCGGAACTGCTTGGCGACGCGCTCGCCCTTGTTGCGGTCGATGATCCGGCCGACCCATTCGCTGCCGTACCACGCTTCGAGCGTGTTGGTCTTGCGGCGGAGCGCCTGGCGTGCGGTTTCGTATTCGTGCTGCGCCTCGACGACGAAGAGGTCGGGGCGGACGGCGATCTTTCTGCCGATGGTGAACGCACGGAGGTTGCGTTCTTTTTCGCCGCGGGTAACTTCGATGATCGCGTGCTCGATAGCTTCGCGGGTCAGGGGCAGGTACCCCTTCTGGAAGGCGATGCCGAGCATCATGATGTTGGCGTACAGCTTGGTGTCGAGGATGCGTTCGCACAGATCGCCGACGTTGAACCCGAAGAACTTTTCTTCATCGGTGTACTTCTTGATCGCGTTCTGCACGTCGTTGATGTCGAAGTCGTCCCGACCCATCAAGGAAAGGATGGTCGGCGTCTTTGCGGTGTTGACCACGGCGGCGGTGCGCTTGGGTGATGCGACGCGGTAAGGCAGACGCGGATCGATCGAGCGTGCGGCTTCGAGCATGTCGATACCGACGAGCAGGTCGGCTGTGCCGTAGGGGATCTGCGGCGTGATCGGCATGGGCTCGCCGTTGGCTTGCGGTCGGGAGTAGATAAGCTGCGAGAAGACACCGCCGTTACGGATGGCAAGGCCCTTCTTGTCGAGGTAGCGGACGTGGTAGCCCATCTCGTGTCCGGCCTTAACGAGGATCGCGGTCGCGACGCCGATTCCCATACCACCAACGCCGCCAAGGTGGACGCGCCACGTCGGCTGGTCAGCATGGATCGGTCGCTCGGGTTCGGGCAGGTCACCGAGTTCGACGTATTCATCCCCCATGCGCTTGGGCTGCTTGCGTGTGATGGTGACTTCTTCAAAACTCGGGCAGGCGTGGATACGTTCGCATGCGCCGTCGTTGACGCACCATGACATATCGGTCTGGACCTTGGGGCCGTAGTCCGAACCGACCATCTTCAGGCCCGGGCAGCCTGTCTGATTGGTGCATTCAAGACAGAACTCGCAGACCTCGGTCGCGACGTTCATGTGCGACTTCTTGGGCAGGTAGCCGTGCTGTTTGAGCTGGGCGCGATCGCCGGCCTTGACGCGGCGGTTGTAGGTGATACCGCATTCCTTGTCGGCGATGACGATCTTCACGCCGTCGGCGAGGATCGTCTGCTCCATGAGCTTGCGGTAGCGGTCGCGATCGGCGGGGTTGATCCGCACGATGCGTACATCTTTCTTGATCTTCTTGGGCACGAGGCCGATGACGATGCGTTCGATATCCAGCGCGTTCATCGGGTTGCCGGTGAGGTCGAAGTCGACGCCGGAGTGGCCCTGGTGGCCGGTCATCGCGGTGGTCTTGTTGTCCAGAATGATGTAGGTGATGTCCTGGCCGTTGTAGATCGACTGGCTGATGGCGACCTGCCCGGAGTGGTGGAAGGTGCCGTCACCCATGAAGACGATCTGCTTGTTTTCGACAAACGGGTCGACACCCGCGCCGGTCCCGCCACCGAGACCCATGCCGGAGTAGTTGTGCATGAGCGGCTTGTTGGGCTCGAACATGAGCATGGTGTAGCAGCCGGTGTCGCCGTGCGCGATCATGTCGACGGGCTTGCGCTTGTGATGCTCGAGCATGTAGTTGGCGTCGAGCAGGTCACGGCGGATTTCAAGCAGGACGTTCGACGAATCGCGGTGCGGACAGCCGGGGCAGAACGTCGGCGTTCGCAGCGGGATATCGATCTGGTAGTCGCCGGTGCCCTGGATCAGTTCCAGGTGTTCGGTCAGGTGGCCGTTGGTCAGCTCGATCGGGAGGGTGGCGTGCTCCTTGATCAGCGGGATCAATCGCTGAATCAGGACCGATGGATTCAGGCCGCGCGATTCGGGGATGCCGGGCAATTCGCGCGGGAACTTCTTGCCGAAGATCTCGGTTTTCAGTTCGCCGGACTGGCGCATCGGGTTGAGGATTTCGACGATCTGTCGTTCGACGAAACTGCGGCGTTCCTCGACGATGACGATCTGCTGGCACTGCTGGGCAAACTCGGTGACGATCACCTGATCGACCGGGTAGGTCATCCCGAGCTTGAGGATCGGGAAGCGTCCGGTCAGGCCGATCTCTTCAAGCGCATGGTCGAGATAAGACGCGGCTGTGCCTGCGGCGACGAAACCGAGCGGCGCAACCAGGCCCTTCTGCGGCTTGTCCTGGATGCGGTTGATCCCGAGCTTGCGAGCTTCGGTCTTGAGCTTTTCGAACTGCGTGGGCAGTGCAATTTCGCGTTGCCAGGTTCGTGGGGGCAGGAGCACGGATTGCTCGAGCATGGGCTCGATATCTTTCTCGTAGCTCAGGGCCGCCTTCTGATGTTCGTTAACCTTGGGGAAGTGATTCGGGTAGCACTCGACGGTGCCGCCGCCGTCGGCGTTGGCGACCGTGAGCATGTAGCCGATGTAGATCCCGCCGGCGTGGCCGAGTTTGAATCCGAGATTGATCCAGTCCTTAACCTGCTGGGGCGTGGACGGCTCGATCACGGGTAGACGTACGTGTTCAGCGAGGAAGCGTGAGTCGGCGGGGACCTGCGTGGAATCGGACCACGGGTCATCGCCCATGACGATCAGGCCGCCGGAGTCGCCGCGTGTCCCGGCGAGGACGCCGAGCGCGAGCGCATCGGAAGCGACGTGCAGGCCCACGCTCTTGAAAGCGGTGATCGCACGGCACCCGACCATCTGGGCGCCGTTGACCATCGCAACGGATAACGCCTCGTTGCTGGACTGCTTGGCGACGATGCCGTGTTCATGCAACAGCGGCCCCAGCGCCTGCAACGTATCGAAGAACGGCGCGATGGGGGAGCCCGGATAGCCGGTCAATAAGTGTACGCCGCCCTCGGTTTCTAGCGCGCCTTTAACCAGCAGTTCATTCCCGCTGAAGACGGCGGGGCCTGCCTTCTGCGTGAAGCGTGGATCAATGGGTCTCATGAAAGCATCAGCTTCCGGTACGGGTTGACTTCTTGAAACGGGTCGCGGTGGTCGAACATATAGCCTCCTAGCTCGAATCGCCCATCCTGGGCTCGACCGTAACTGACACCGAGCCGGGCCCGTACCGCGTTACGCATCTCAAGTGCCAACGCCGCCCTCTGGGTCATGGTCGTATTGGCGGGCATTATAGGCCGTAGCAGGGGTATCGGGCAAAGATTTTCCACCCCCCAAGCCGGGGGCTGAGGCCGCGTAACCCGGCCGGATTGGCTATAACTTCCTACCCAGATGAAGAGCGACAAAAAACCCAATCCGAAAAAACGGCGTTTCCGTGTCCTGATCGCGGGTTTTGGCCTCGTTACACCCCTGGGAGGCTCGGCCTGGCAAACATTTACGTCACTTTTGAAGGGCCGAACACTTGCCGAACGAGCCCGAAAATTGCCCAGCGATATCGCGGTGACCGATCTGCTGAGGGCGACCGGTGCGGTGATCAACGCTCAACACACCGCGACGGACCCGGCCATCGATCTGGCGGAACGGGCAGCGCGTGAGGCGTTGATGATGGCGGGGATCGAGTCGGCCGGGCTGGATGCTTATGTGGGAACGAGCAAGGGGGCGGTGCATGCGATGAGCGCCGCGTATGAATCGCAGCACCCGGAGGCGAGGCATCCGACGCTCAGCCCCCCACCGCCGATCGATGCACACCTCGCCGTCGCACTGGGCCCGCACGGCTATCTGAACCATCATCTAACAAAACGTTTGGGATTGAATCGGGTGCATCACCACGTCGCCGCCTGCGCTTCCAGCCTGATCGCGCTGCACTATGGCTTTACTGAATTACTTACTCGGCCTTGTAGTTCTTCCGATACCCGACACCCGATACCCGATACCCGAAGTAACAACTACATCGTCGTGGCCACCAGCGAAGCCTCCCTGCTGCCGTTATTCATCCACAGCTACCGACGCCTCGGTGTGCTCGCGACGCAGACACCCGACGGTTACGGCGAATTGCCAATGGATGAATCGCGGCAAGGTTTCGTGTTAAGTGAATGTGGCGCTGCGGTTGTGCTGAAGCGCGTGCCGATTGAAAACGAACCGATGCCCGGTGAATGCGAACTGCTGGATACCGCGACCGCTGCCGAAGCGTACGACCTGATCCGCCCCAGCAGCGATATGCCCGCGCTACGCAGGATCACAGGACAATTGCTCAATGACAGAGAAGTCGACGTAATCCACCCTCACGCACCGGGGACGTTGGATCACGATCCAGCGGAGTTGCGTGTTTACGCCGATGCGATCAAACAAACCGGCGCACCAATGCCGGATGTGTACGCCTGCAAAGGTGCGATCGGCCACGGCCTTGGCGCGGCGGGATTGTCGGCACTGGTGCTTGCATGCTTATGCGCCAAAACACGGCAACGGCCGCCAATGCCCTGGCTTGAAAACCCGATCGACACCCCCCTGCCCCTCAAGCCTCAAGCCTCAAGCCTCAAGCCTACCAGCACACACGCTGTGTTTGCCGCAGGTTTTGCCGGACATACAGCGGGCGCGATGATTCGGCATCATTAACCGTCAATATCGAATGTTGGATACGGGAAAGACTAAGGCTTGAGGACAAAGTCGTAGTCTTCGCTCGTCGCTTTGTTCGCCCAGTAGCGCATGTCCAGCAGGTCTTCGGGGGACATGTCGGCAACGTGGCCGTCGAGGAAGGCGATCTGAGTATTGGAACTGTATCGGCCTTTGGGCATACCAACCGCTGTTTGGACTTGTGCTTCAATTTCGCCGTTGACTATTGCCCACTTCTGGCCGCTTGCCATCGGTGCGGTCAGACGGAACTCGCCTTGCTGCGGCTCGGTGGCGTAATTGAACTGGCTCTCACCCATGATGATCGAACTGGATGGACGGCGTGCTTCGTCGATGTAAAAAACGACATGTTCGTTATAAATGGGTACATACTGATTTGATTGATTCTTTTGGAATGCACCGAAGTCTTTGTCACCACCGTAGTAGATGTCATTCAGGCCGTAGCTTGGATATACACTTAAATAATAGGCCTTTATAGCGGCATCCGATTCTGAATCCGTCGGCAGGGGGAGCTCCGGTGTGTCTTGATGATTATGCATCATTTCCCAAACGCCCGTGACGTACGGGACCAGGCGCCATGGGTAGCGTTGGCTAGTCGGTGGGACGAATACGTGGCCGGCAAATTCAACGGTCAACTGCTCGCCGAACAGCGACTCCGGCGGGTAACCGAACATTAAGTGGCCGTTGTAGTCGTTCTGATAGGCGGTGTACCCAATCATCAACTGCCGAAGGTCGCTCTTGGACTTGACGGCCTTGGCGGTTTTACGTGCATGGCTCAAGGCCGGCAGCAGGATGCCGATCAATAGCGCGATGATGCTGATCACAACCAGCAGCTCGATGAGCGTGAAGGCTTGGCGATGATTGAGTCCGTTGTGCTTCATCCGAATCCATTTTACCGCGCCAACTTTTCATGAACTTCGGCAAAACCGGCCGCCCGTCGTCAAACGGGCAGCCGGGAATTTTATCGCATCATCGACGCCGTGACATACCGGCAGCGCCACAGGCTAATCCAAAGATCAGCACAGCGCTCGGCTCGGGAACCAGCGCCTGAGCTGGGGGCGTGCCTGCATTCCAGTTGGCAAGCACGATGTCCAGATCGTCCAGGCCGACGAATCCGTCGCCGGAAGGATCGGCCTCAGCATCAGCCGGGGGAACGTTCTGGTTCCAGTTACTGAGGACGATATCCAGGTCATCCAGGCCGACGAAACCGTCGTTGTCCAGATCACCCGGGATACTGGAAGCACCAACGATCGTGTCAACGGAGATCCCAATCATACTCACGTGACCAAAATTGATCCCCTCCGGATCGAATTCACCCAGCGACGGATCGTAGGAGTCGAACTCGATAAGGTGAGTATCGATATTGGCCGGCAACTCGAAACGGAACCAGTGCGTCACGTCGTAAAGATCGAATCCGCCGACGGAGTTTGGCGCGCGTGCGAGTTCGACGTGATCGACCCAGTCGTAACCATCGATCTTGACGGTGTTGGGCGCGGTCGGATGACCGAACGTGCTGTCACCGACGAGGATCTCGTTGCCGGAGACGTCGAGCTGGAGGATGACCGTGGTGGTCGCCCCACTGCCGAGGTTGTAATCCGGCACGAACATTTCCCAGTCAGCGGAAGCAAAAAAGCTGTAGATGTTCTGCGAACCACTGATGAGGAAGCCGTAGGTCCTGCCTGTGGAATTACGCGTTCCGTCCAGGTACTGGGCGGTGGCGATCCCGTTGGGGTTGATGTAGTTATTGTCGGGCTGGTTGAGGCCGTAGAGCGTGGTGAAGTTTTCACCGCCGCCGGCCAGGGAGGGCGAACCGCCATTGGCAGTACCGCGCCACTCCTGGTACGTGGAACCGGCATCACCCCGCGTCCAGTTGCTGAACGCGGCCGCACCACTGGGTGTCGAATCCGGCTCGACAAACGCGGCGTGTACCGGCACAGCAATACACAACAAACCTACCGAGGCGATCGCGGCTACCAACTTCAGGCTGTCAGGCTTCATGCGAGTGAGTCCTTTTCACTAAAACAAAAACACAATTCTAACGGCCCCGCCCGTAACAATAACTCAGCGACGACGCAGCAGCGCCAGGCCACCCATCGCCAGCAGCGACAAGGACGCCGGCTCGGGCGTGATCGTCGGCTTGTCTAATGCGAACTCGATCGAAGAATCAACGCCGGCCAACTGATCCGGGACCGAGACACCGATCTGGATGTTGCCGATACCGCTGAAGACGGCGTTGAAGTCCGTGCCTTCAAAGGAGATAAACTGAGGGCTCGTCGGGCTGATATCGATAACGATTTGCGTCCAGGTGTAGGGCATCACGGGGACAAACTGAAGCGCGGTCGCGCCGGGATAATTGACCGAACTGCTGAAACGCGCGAAGAAGGTCAGCGGCATGGCAGCTTCGTGGTAGACGTAAGCGCTGAACTGGTTCACACCTTCGCTGAGGTAGTTGCCGACGAACGCGTCGGAACTGGAATCGAAGTTGTCGTAGCCACGGAACAGGACCGGCGTGTCACCGCTTGCTGCTGAAGCGAAGTTGAAGCCGGTGGCAACATAGCTGCTGCCGTCCGGGCCGCCGGAGGATACGTAGGTCAGGTCGGCGCTGGCGTTGTCTTTCCAGTTTTCGTTGGTCGCAACGAAGTCCTCGGTAAAGGGGACCGTGGCAGCATGCACAGCAGATACCGCCACAAGCGACGCAGTCACAGCTAACATTGAGTTCATAACCTTCCCAAATACCATTTCACCTCTCCTTTCGTCCCCATGCCCTGAACACCTCCGAAAACTCGGTGATGTTTAACAAATAAAACTGCGGCAGGTGATCGTGTCAGAACCGGCGGGTAGCAGGGACAAATAATTACCGGTAACAATCACGTGTAGCAGTAAAGTTTAATGACCGTTGGCTCCTAATTCATCAAAATTGACCAACAGTTGCGTAGTTTCGTCTGGGCACCGACGCTGATACCCAGTCTCAATTGGAGTGTTAACAGCTTAGTGTCTGTGTAGCACCCGTCAAACATATTGAGATTGGTTCGCAACAACTCGCCCTCCAAGGTTGCTTGCAGGCTCTCAGGCCGTATTTTGACGTGCGTGGTTCGCTATTTGTGGATAATCCGCCGCTTGGTACCACTGCCCGCCCGGTTACAAAAACACCGAGTGGGAATTCCCACAGCGGTGTTTATAACCATTCAAACTTAATAATATCCTAAACACCCCACCGAAGTCAGCCCCCAAAACGAAATAAAAAAGATAAATCGTGGTGAAGCAGGCCAATTGCTATGCCAGCTTCTCCATTTTGATGGTCGCATCGTGCCCTTTCCTGAAGTAATCCTGACGGAACTGGACCGCGGTGGTGTGTTGCATGGCCCAATCCAGGTACTTCAGCGGATCAAGCCGGCGGGCCGGGCCCAGCTCCTCTCGGCGTTCGGTCGTGCTGCGGCTGGACAGGAAGTTGAATATCAGCGTCTCGGAACAGGCTTTCCAGGCTGACTCCAGCAAGCCCATGGCAATCTGGTCATCCATGGTGTTGAGCGTGCCGGAGATCAGGATGATCTGGGGCTTGCCGATCTTCAGCAGCTTGGGATCGGCCACGAAGTCGCCTGCGTGGAACTCGGAATCGGGCAGGCCCCGGCGCTGGGCGAAGTCGATCACCTCCGGCAGGCCGTCGATGCCCACGTAGTAGCTGTATTCGATCTTGTGGCGGACAAGATAGTCGGCCAGGTCCCCCCTGCTGCAACCGGCATCAAGCAGGCGTTTACCCGCCAGATAGCACATCTGGGTGAAGACCTTGAAGCGCTGTTCCTGGCTGCGTGTGTTGGCCCAGAGGGTCACGCGGAAGTCGTTGCCGAAGTCGTCATGAGCATCGCGGTAGGGTTCGAGGTATTCGTCGGACATGGGGATATCTTAGGCAACTCAAGCGTAAGGTGTGCGATGCAAAAGAATGTTGTATCTTCGCAGTCATGAGATCAGGTGATATGAAGTGGTTGGATAAGTTGCGTGGGAAGTTCATCGTCTTTGATGGGCCTGACGGCAGCGGCAAGAGCACGCAGTTCGTCCGCCTGGATGAGTTGGTCAAGAGCGCGGGGATCGAGGTCTGCGAGGTCCGGGAGCCCGGCGGGACGTATATCGGCGAGCAGGTGCGACAGGTGCTGCTGGACCCCTCGAACACCGACGAGGTCGACGTCTATTGCGAGATGATGCTTTTTATGGCAAGCCGTGCCCAACTCGTCTCCGAGCGGATCAACCCGGCGATACGTGAGGACAAGCTGGTGCTGGCCGACCGCTTCATCAGCTCGACGCTGGCCTACCAGGGCGCGGCCGGGGGCGTGCCGATCGAGCATATCCTGAGCGTCGGCCGTATCGCGCTGCGCGAGACCTGGCCCGACCTGGTCGTCGTCTTCGATGTCGATCTGGCGACGGCGCAACAGCGGATGAACCCCTTGCTGCGCGAAAAGGAATTCGACGCCGGGCATGACCGCATGGAGATCAAAGGCGCGGCTTTCCATAAGAAAGTCCGCCAGGGGTATCTTGACCAGGCGAAGGATGATCCTGAACACTACCTGGTGATCGACGCACGAGATGAAGCGGATGTGGTGTTCGATCGCTTGATCGCGGGATTGAAGTCTCGTTTATGATCTATTGAACATGTCAAGGGGGAACGGATGGAAAACAATCGGCCTGCCTACAATCGTGATGAAGAACATCTGAAACTGCTGGGCATCTTCCACTACGTTTGCGCAGGGATGATGATGCTTTTCAGTTTGATTTTCATCTTCCATGCGGTGATTGGATTGGTCATGCTGATCAATCCCCAAGCCTTTGAATCGCCGGACGGTGATATGCCACCCAAGGCGATCGGCTTGCTGTTTGCCATCATGGGGACCTGCCCGATGATTTTCGGCTGGACGCTTGGCATCCTGACAATCGTGTCGGGCCGGATGATCCAACGCAAACGCAGACGAACATTCAGCCTTGTCATCGCGGGGATCAACTGCTTGTGGATGCCGTTCGGCACGATCCTGGGCGTGTTCACCATCATCGTGCTGTTGCGAGAGTCGGTGATTATGTTGTATCAAGAGAAGCAGGATACGGACGAAGCGGTTGGGGCCGGCGGCTGAAGCCGCCCAAAACGCGGTAGACTATGTTTACTCGATATGTCCGTCGGCGTAGAGGACGGCGCCGTTGGGGTCGGGTTGGCCCTGCCAGTTTTCGTAGACGACGGCGGTGGTCGCGGGGTCGGCGCCGCGTTCGGGTTTGATGTAGATGAAGCCGGGGCGTGTTTTGGTGCGCGGGTTGACCATGATCTGGTCATAGTCGTTGATCACGCCCTTGAGTTGTTCGATATTGTCGGGCCACTGCTGGGCGTTCTGATCGAGATACAGTTGCAGGCCGAACCCGATCTGGCGCAGGTTGTTGGCAGAAACGATCCCTTGCGCCGACTTACGCGCATCGGCGAGGATCTCGAAGTATGCCAGGGGATTATTCGGATCGATATTGTTCGAGCCCGGATTCTTAACGCGCTTGATCGGTGAGACCGGCGGCGGCTTGGGCACGGGCTTATCTTCCAGGTAGATCGTGCCAACTTTCGAATCGCGGTAGGTGATGTTGTATTTGCCGCCTGCCTGCGGTCGCTCGAAGATCAGGCCGAACTCATAGCGATACCAGGGCCAGTCGTGGGACGTCTCATCGTAACGCTTGCGAGTCCACCAGCCGGTCGAATCCGAATCCCACTTCACATCCAGCGAACCACCGGTGTAAAACATATCGACGGTCGCGCCCTGTTCATTGAAGACTTCGAGTTTGCCTTCTGCATTGAGGCCGGTCGGCGAGGGGTAGTCACCTGTAGAATAATAGGAGCGGAACTTGATCTGCCCCTTGGCGGTGGGTTGATTCCAGACGGCTGTGCCGTCAATCACGCCATCCGCTTTTTCGGTATCGATCTGCGTAGGTTCGCAGGGGAACAGCGATTTGAAGCTGGAAGTATCGGAATTGAACAGGTCGATCTCTTTGCTGTTGCCTTCAAATTGATAATAGAGAATTCGAGCGCCGTCGACATCGGGGCCGCCGGCAACGGGTACGAGTTTGAAGTCGTCGCCGCGGATGATGGTGTCATAGAGGGCGGTGCTGCCTTTATCGTTGATGGTTTGCTGGCGCAGGCCGACTTTCAGAAGGATGTGATCGCCGTCGTCGTCTGGTTTGCTGACTACAAGCGAATCGCTGGAACCCAGCGTGTATGAAGCCTCATGGGCTTCTTCAAACGTCGGGGGTTTACTATCCTTGTTGACGTGCTCGAGCATCGTGCTCAAAAGGGTACCGCTGGTGCTGACCGGCTTCTGCACCTGTCCACTTTTCACCGCTTCGACGAGGCTGACGACCTGCATCTGGCGCACGTGCATCGATTTGCCGGGAAACATGTAATACCAGCCGGGAAGTCCAATCAGCGGCACAAGCACAACCAGGAGCTTGAGCACGGACATGTCGATGCCGAGGATCGAGAACAGCGGCCGGCTGCCCTCGCGTTTTTCAGGCTCGGCCATGGCTTGCGCCATCTGGTAGTGTGATTGCTGGGCACGGTTGTAGCCGCAGTGCGGACAGACCGAAGCGGTGGCCGGGATGGATCGATGGCAGTTGGCGCAGGCAACCTGCTCCGGTTCGTTGCTGGACGTGCCGATCGCTTCGTAGAGCAGGTTGCCGTCGATATCATCCAGAGGCGCATCAACTTCAGGGATCGTGATGGGTTGACCACAGCCGGGGCACTTGGCGCGTCGGCCGGCGAACTTCTCAGACACCTTGATCTGCTTACCACACTGGCATGAAAATTCGATGGCCATGGTTTGCCTCTGTTAAAAATCAAGTCGCGTTACTTAAAAGTTCGGTTGGAATGTAACAAAGACTCGGCTGGCGTCTTCGGTCGGCGCGCTGAATTCATAGAGGAACTTTTCAGGTTCGCTGATGATGGGGATATACTCAAAAGTGTATTCGGCGCCCGGCTTAAGCTTCGCGATGAGGTAGCCGTCCGCCACGACGCGAGAATCACGTTCGCTGATGACATTGCTTTTCATCCGCTTGGTAAACTCGACCTGGTTACCGCCATCATCCTTCACGATGTAATGGTCGTTCGCCCAGGCTTTCCAGTCCGTCCCGCCGTTCATCGACATATAGGGGAAGACATCCAATTGCGCCATGACCAATGTCACTTCGACGTGCAGTTCAACTTCATCATCCGTTGTGTTGCCGAAGGCGATGGACAGCATCTGCGTCTCATCCGGGATGATGAATGCTTTGAAGTAGTAGTACCCACATAAACCGAGGAAAGAAATCAAAACGACCCAAAGAAATGCTTTCATGTCAATGCCCTTTTCACCAGAATGATGATCATTAATATGGCCCCCGCGGACCCCACAAGCAATCACATGATACAAACCCACCAGCGATCAGGCCAAACGAATAAGCCGAATCAATGGTGAAAATGCGATCTGATGTTGAAGGACCTTGCCCAGTTTCGGGACATATCCAGGTCGGCAGCTGGTTTTTAACCATTTACTCATCTGTACGGAATGGTGAGGCGGGCAGGCCTTCGGCGTTGATCAGGTTCACCCGGTCTGGATTATTCGCCCAGCCATATCGGACCGAAACAGGTTCTTTGATACTGTCGGACCAGACGACGACTTGATCGCCTTCGATTCTGGCATCGGCCCATACATATTGACCGTCCTCGCCCGCAATCGCGAAGCCCCCTACCGGCTTGCCGTCGCTGGTTTTTAAACCGCTGCCGACGTGGTCGAAGTCAAGATAGATTTTGCCATCCTTGATCTGCATGGTTTTGTAGATCGGCCCGGACCAGACGAGTGACTTGCCGTAGACCTGCGACAACGCCCAGCGGGCGAGGCGATCGCCGACGTCTTGTTTGTTGCGTGGGTGTATGTCATCCGCTTGCCCGATGTCGATGATTACGGCGAGGCCGGTGTTGTCAACCGTCTTGAACGTATGCAACTGTGCGTCGCGCAGGAAAGCCCAGCCGCCCTCATTCGGATTGTCGGTTGCATGCATGTAGTTAGCCAGTTGCACAATGCCGAACGGCATATCCGGTTTATGCCAGACATCTCTCCAGCCTTGGATCATCAACGGCAACAACTCACGGTACGCTTCGGCTTCCCCGGCGTTGGATTCGCCCTGGTACCAGATCGCGCCGCGCAGGCCGTAAGGAACCAGCGGATGCAGCATGGCGTTGTACATGGCGGCGGGTGTTGTGAATGTTGCGCCAGCTTGGCTGGGATCGGCGGGCTCAGTCGGTCGTGGTGACTTCGCCATTGAGAAGTCAACGCGATATCGCCAACCTTCACCATCCAGCTTAATCGGTTGTGCGTTTTCATCATCAAGCGGGGCCAGCGTCATTTGCTCAGCCGGGCCGGTGAAACCACCGGCACCGCCTGTATCGATGACACGAACAGTAAGCGTTGCTTTACCAGCGCGGACCAATTCGCCGGGCACGGCATACTTACGTTCAGTTGCCCAATGCCAAGGCACATCCAATCCTGTTGATCCGACTTTTTCGCCGTTGAAGAACGTCTTATCCAGATCGTCGATCGCGCCGAGGTGCAGTGCAAGATTTTTACCTGCCCAAGCTTCGGGAATATCAACCGTGCGTGTAAACCAGACGACGCCATCAAAACTTGTCAACTCACCATCGGACCAGGCTTCCCAAGCCCCGGGGACTTTGGCGGGATGCCAATCATTATCATCGCCCTCAGCCGACGCCCAATTCTCATTCAGCCCGGTGCCGCCGTTATTGATGTCGTGCACCCATAAGATCAAGGCCTTGCGGTAAACCTTCATCGCTTCTTCGTAATCAGCGATAGCCTGATCTTTGTTTTCGAGCATCGCGGCGACCTGACGATCAACTTCCTTGATCTGCTCGGTGTAGCGAGGATTGGTGAGTAATGCTTCGCGCGGGGTCCAGGGTTCAGCGCGGCTGCCGCCCCAACTGCTGTGGATCAGGCCGATCGGTACATCAAGCTCTTTGTGTAGAGACCTGCCAAAGAAGTAGCCCACCGCGCTGAAGCGGCCTACGTTGTCGGGGGTGCAGACCTGCCACTGCCCTTCCACATCAGGCTGCGGCGTCGCGGACAATGTGTGCGTCGCGGTGTACATCCGGATCATGGGCAAGTCGGCGGCCGCCATCTCCGCCTCGGCATCATTGGAAGACGCAACCTGCCATTCCATGTTTGATTGACCCGAGCACAGCCAGACCTCGCCGACGTAGACATCGTCGATACTGATGGTGTTGTTGCCTTTGATCTTCAACCGGTGCGGTCCGCCGGCCTTGAGTGCATCAAGTTCGACACGCCAGTTGCCTGCATCATCAGCAATGGTTGCGATCTGCTGACCGGCGATCGCGACGCTGACCTTTTCACCCGGATCGGCAAAGCCCCAGATCGGTAGCGGCTCGTTGCGCTGAAGCACCATGTGGTCGGAGAAGATGCTGGGAACGCTGACCTCGGCCAGAGCGACCGATCCCATCAGGATACCCAACGCGAATAACAGCATGCCCAGGATCATGGACGAGTGAAAATAAGAACGCCGGATAGAAAGGTGTTTGGTTTGCATGACATTGTTCTACCGCAGGAAGGGACCGCCTACAATCTCATGCCCTGACGGAACTTGGCGGCTACTGGATCGGGGAGGGTCCGATAGCCGATAACAAGTAAGTGTGCCGGTTTATAACGGGGGCAGATACTGAGGTTTGGGAGTTTTTACATGCTGAATCGCATCACCGGGATCGCGTCGGTTGTGTTCATACTCGTGGCGGGATTCGTCGGGTATCGGCTGTTGGAAGCCAACCTGAAGGCGGATATCTATCGCGACCGACTGATCGCGCTGGAAAGCGACTTCGATCAGTTGCGGGACACCTACAACAAGGCCGTCCGCCGGACCGCGGTGACGGAACTGGTTGTCGATGAAGGCAAATTGTGTGTTTCGATCCGCAACACGGAAGGTGAAGTGAAGTCGATCCCGACGCCGTTTGATCCGTCGGGAGAAATCTATGTCGACTACGTGGTATTGGATGGCCGGCTGTGGATGCGGCGCGTCTTCGATGCCAAGACGCCACCGAGCCAGGGCGTGGTGATCGATCCGAAGCTGGCGGAAGTCGACTGGGAAAGCCAAGGCGCGACGCATGGCAAGGCTGTTTACCGCCAACTGAGCGAGGGCCGATGGGTTGTCTCCGTCACGGGCGACGGCTCGCTGGGGCTTGCACGCTCAATGGGTAACGATCCTGTGGATTTATCAAGCAGCCCGGATGTGCGCGACTACGAACCGATCACCGAGCAAGCCCAGACGGAAGTGGACCGGATCGGCATTTCAGATGTGATGAAGCGGCTGGTGGGAGCGGAGTGATCGTTCGGTGCTAGAACCGATTGCACATTGAACATTGAACATTTCACATCGATACAGCCCGGACCTTCGCTTCGCTCAGGACCGGCGTTGGGATCGGAACATCAGCGATTAACGATTAGCAATTAAAAATCTGCACACCCACACCCGATCTTATTGTTCTGAAACCGGTTCTTCGGTGTGTACGGTAGCGCCGGGGGCTCGGGTGTTGCCGAAGATCCTGCCCCATGAGCGGAAGACTGTTTCGAGGGGAACGACGCTGGCCTGGGGATTGTCGAGTGTGCCGTGGACTTCGATAGCCAGTAGTTCATCTTTGAATGTACGAACGAGATCGGAGACCGGACCGAGATTCAAAGCGCCGGGGTTCTGCGTCACCATCCTGAGATTCAGATCGAGCGAGGGGTAACTCATGGTTCCCGTCCCCGAGATGATGAACGCTGGGGCTTCCAGGCGTATGTCGTCGAAGAGAACGTTGTTGCCGTAGATCAGGTACCGCGCAGATGCACGGTCGAAGGAGGATTCGCTGGGCAGGTTCAGACTCACGGCCTGCAATAACGCAAGCGTCAGCGGTCTGTCATAAAGTTTGGCATCCCGAACCGTGACGATGCCTCTACCCTGGATTGGCTCTTTCTTATCAGAGGGAACACGCACGGATAAACCTGCAGACAACAGACCTGAAGACATGTCACGCAACGGTAATGCACCAGAATCAACTTCGAGTTCGGTCGAATAGGTTTCTGCCCTTTCACCAAGGGGTTTCAGGAAAGGTTCAAGTTCAACCTCCTGGAGCGAAAGGTCGAAAGCGAACACGGGTGTGTCCGACATGTCCACCTGACCGCGGCCGACCATCGCGCCGTTGTACACCGTGCCTTTGAGGTCATTGAAGTTGATCAGCCAAGGCTGGTCACCTGTCTCGGCGTGCATGGAAACGCGTTGTACGAGCCGGTCCTGGGCACGCAGGCTGTCGGCGGTGAACCGGATATCCGTATGGGGCCAGGGCTGATCGACGAAGTTGACGACGCGCATATCCATCAGGGCGTTCATCCCAGTCACAGGCACACCCAATGAGGCGGAAGCGTCATGCAATTCGACTCGGCCTTCGAAGATGCCTGTCGGGCCCTGCACGGCCTCGGGCCAGGTCAGCAGCCTCGCATCTTCGAGGATGAACGGGCCTTGAACATCCAAACGGTCGACCAGGTTTCTCACTGCGATGGGCATCACCGCACGGACCGGGGCGTCGATGCGATCGGCATTAACTTTGAATGTCAATGATAAACCCGGGTTCTCGGCCAGCCGCGCCTGACCATTGACTTTGAAAGTGCCGTCGGCAAAGTCACCCGCCAGGTCGTGGAACGTTGCCAGCTCCGGCGTCAGTTCGACCATGCCGGACAGGCCAGTCAGCTCGATGCGCTGTTTGTGGTAGTCGAAGTCCAGGTCTTTGGGCTGGACCTGTAATGAAAAATGCTCGGGTGCATTGCGTCCGCCTTCATAGACAAGGACCGCGTCCGTGTGCCCCTCGGGTTTATACTGCTTGAACATCCGCTCAAGCAGCGGCCGCCCCTCGTTCTCGATCGGCAAAAGATCGATCAACTCCGGTTCGAGTGTTAATTGGTCGGCAATGAACGTCAGGTCGACGCCCACATCGGACTCGCCGTAATTCGCCTCGCCGTTAAGTGATATCTTGCCGCCGTGGGTGTGCTGCCCGGTGAAGTCCTCGAACTGGATGCGTGTGCGTTCGATCGTGACCGAGCCGGTGATATCGTCCAGCACGTATCGGCCACCATTGGGTACAGCGCGGCCGTCACGCATGCGGGCATCGATGCTGAACAGCACCTCGCCTGTCGCATCAGCGAATACCTCGCCGGTGCCGAACAACTCACCGATCAGGTTCAACGAGCGGACCCACTGATCCTTGGGCTTGGGGATTGAAGCGATGAGGATCGAATCGACCGGCAGGTAGATGCTGGTCAATTGCAGATTGGGTTTGAGCGGTTCGTCGCCGTCCGGCAGGATGAGTCTGCCATTGATCGTGCCCCCCCCGCCGTTGAGTGCTCGTAGTGTTAACTGATCGACCACGACATTGTCGGGCGATATCACGATTCGTCCGCTTTCAGCAACCAATGGGTAATGCCAGAACTTGAAAAGGCTGCTGAGCCCCTTTGCCTGCAGGTCGGTCGTCACCTGGTACTTCTGGTCTTGACCCGCCGGGCGGTTGATGTGCACGGTCATGCTGGCGGAGCCGCCGGGCTCGAAGACGGGCACATCGGCTGGGTCTTGCACCGATACCGCGTCATTGGCCTTGGCGACGACATCCTGGCCCAGGATCCTCACGGTTTCACCCGGAGCACGGATCACGCCATCAGCGAGCAGTTGTTCGTAGCCTTCCCGGCTGAAGAACATATCCAACACTTCACGGCGTTTCGGTTTCAGTGCGTTGACGAGGTGTTCATCCAGAGGCATGTCATCGCCCTGGATCTTGATCGCAACGGTGCCGTCCTTGATCGGCGGACCGATTGTCCCACTGACAATGGCCTTAGCGCCGGATGGAGCAACACCGACAAGATCATTAAGAACGATCTTGTCATCTTCAAATGAGATCCTGCCGGTCAGTTGATTGGCGGGATACTTGAAGCGGTAATACATGAACTTCGTGTCGATCAGGTCGAGGTGGCCGCGCAGTTTGATCTCGCTGTCGGCAACCGCTCGTTCAAGCTCGATCTTTGTCTGATAGGTACCTTGTGGATTGAAGCGTTCACGATACTTACTGACGGCTTGCGGCAGGCTGTCCCATATGCCACCTTCGACAGGCACGTCGAACGGGTCCGTGCTTAGACCGATCAGGAACGGGGCGTCTTGAACGAAACCGAGAAGCTCGCCGTGCGCCTGGAAGTTGATGCCTTCGACTTGCCCGGTGATCTGTTTGAAGCTGACGCCGTTATCCGTAACGATAACCGTGCCGTCGACATCTGTCAGTTCCAAGGGTCGCTCCGCACCAAGCGGCAGAGATAGTCCGAACTGGTCCAGTTGCATCTCAACAGCGAGTAGAACCTGCTGGTTCTCGTCCCGATGGGCGCGAAATTCAACCCGCTGCAAATCACCTCGTGGCGAGAGCTGCTTCCACCAGCGGCGCGTCTGCTCGGGTAACAGGTAGCTGTAAGGCCCATCAAATGAAAACCGCTGAACCTCAAAGTGAACCATCGGCTGGTTCAGATCGATCTGCCCCTGCACGGTCGGCCCGGCAAGCTGTTTCGAGCCTGCGGCCGGTTCTCGCTGACGGAGTTCAAAATCGTAAACGCCCCAGTCATCGAGATCGGCATTGAGTTTGCCATCGAATTGCAGCGACTCAATGACACGGTAAGTCCCGTTGGATTGTTGGCCGAAACACAGTTGACCGCCATTGAGTCGCAGTTCAGGCAATGCGTCCGGGAGCTTGTTCTTCGCCTTGTCGTCGGAAGAAAGTGCCAGCAGCATCTCAAAGTTGGACCTGTTATTGTCCAGGTCCTCGGTGAGATAGAGCTTGGGCTGATTCAATGCCACTGAGGCGGCGCGCACCTGGCCTATTAATAGCGGTAAAAGGCGCAGTTGGACGGCGACGCGGTCGGTGTGCAGGAGTTTGGAGAAGTCGCCCTCGGTGTTAGGCACGGTCAGCTCGATACCATCCACGGTCAACAGGCCGTCCCATGTCAGGTGAGCCCTGCCGACCGTCGCCTCACAGCCGACCGACTGCTCGATCATGTCGACCAGGACGCGGTTGAGCCTGGCCGGCCGTGTGAAGTAAGACACGACGCCGACCAGGAGCAGGAAGCACCCAAACAGGAAAAGAAAACGCCGCAGCCAGCGCTTCATGGGAGGGGCTTTGGGTTTGTATGAGCTTCGGTTTGTCTGGGTGTTGTTTCGCACAGCCGTCCTGTTGTGCTCCCGTTCTCGGCCGACAATCCGGTGTCTCGGGGCCCCGGCCCGGGTATATCCGCAGGCAAAGGCGTGGCATATCCGTTATCTTCTTCGTTCGGCCCAACGCCAACCGAACTAGTAAGTATGAGGATCATATGGACCCGAAGCCGACCATCCAAATCGACGACTTCCTGAAACTGGACCTGCGGGTCGCGACCATCATCGCCGCGGAACCCCACCCCAACGCCGACCGCCTGGTAAAACTGCAGATCGACCTGGGTTTTGAGCAACGGCAGATCTGTGCGGGGATCAAGCAATACTATGAGCCGGAAACGCTAATCGGCAAACAGGTTGTGGTCGTGGCGAATCTCGAACCGCGCAAGATCCGCGGCGAGATATCCAACGGCATGCTGCTGGCCGCCAGCGCGAAAGATGGCGACGAACTGACCGATGTCGTGGTGATCAACCCGTCCAAACCGGTCCCGCCGGGCTCGACCGTCGGTTAACTCACCCATTCCGGACTTCCAGGTACTCAGGATGCGCCGTCGGTGCTTTCGCCGGTCTCGGTTTCTGCTGCGCCATTTTGCTCATCCGCAGGACTCGCGGCAGCGCCCGCTGCGGCTTCGGCCTCCTGCTGCTGATCTGTAGAACCGTTGTCGTAGTTCAGTCGTTCGACCAACGCATCGTACGAAATCGGGCTCGGGACGCTTACCGAGCTAAGCATCGACATCTCGATCAGGACCGGTAAACGGATGTCAGCGGACAATGCCTGATACGCCTGCTGGGTGATCGGCTCGTAGTCTTCAACGCGGTAGACCGCCAAGGCCAGTTCTTTATCAACGCCGACGACGCCGGTGACATCTTCAGCCGGTGCGTTGCTGAGATCACCGGTAGCTTTGACGCTGTTCGCGGTGGCGAAGAAAGCATCGATGAACTTGGCACTCTGGCCAATACCCGGCAAAGGCGGGATCACCAATTTGCCGTTAGTCACTTGGATGCGTCGTGACGTGGCGGGTAACTCGAGTACCGTGGAGTCGGCAGTGTTCGCCACTGCTTCCAAGCCGCCATCAACCGCTTCCTGGAGCCAGGTATCAGAAGCGCTTAGTAATTTCTTATAAGCCGCCAGACGCCAGGCATCCTGCATGACCTGAGTGCGAACCTCATCCAGAGAATCCGGGACGCGTGTCGGTTCGGCGTCGGTCAGGCGGAAGATGTACTGCGTGCGGCTGATATCCATCATGGGCGCAGCCGCCAGGCCGACCTGTAGCCGGCGCGGCAACAGCCGGTTGTCCGGACCGGGCTTCAACTCACGTGCGCTAAGAACATACTCGGCGAATGTGACGTTGTAGTTATCCGCCAGGACGGTCTGTCCAATGCCGGGCAACATCCACAGTTCCTGTTCCGTCACCCAGCCACCGCTGTTGCCTTTGACCACCTCGGGACGAAAGCCGTATTCATCCTCCAGCTTGTCGGCGACCTCACGCATCGACCGTAGTTTGGTGATATCGCCGATCACGCGGTAATCGTCGACCTTATCCATCCCGCGTGTGTCTTCGTAGAGCAGGCCGAACGCTGTTTTGGTCATTTTCTCGACCAGGGCGTAGGCTTTTTCGGTAGTCAGGTCTTCGATAACCTGATCGCGTACCTGTTCGTAAGGCTTCAGTTGATTTTGTGAGCCGGCAGCGCTGTAAAGCTCCGGATGCTTTCTGTGGTAAGCCAGAGCGTCGGCCTCGTTGATCTTGACGTGTTGCTTCGCTTCGTCAGACGCGATGACGAGGTATTCGACTTTGACACGGTTGGGCACACGATAGCCGAAGCCATAGGGTTCACCCTGCCCCGGCAGTGCATCTTTGTATTCATCAAACAGCGTCTTGACGTCTTCTTCACTGGGTTTGGGGGTTTGATCCATCAGTGATTCAGCGTCGATCAGCACGGCCTTACCCATAACCTTGGCGCCCTGGTCCTGGATGAAGTGCTCGATCAGGGGCTTACTCATCCGCGAGTTACCGTAGGCCATCGCCTGCAGGAGCACGGCGGCATCCTTGTTGGCGAAACTCTGTTGCGCGAGCGCAGCGCGTTGAACCCCCGCCAAGTGCGCCTGGCCGGCGGTCAGTTCCTTGTATCGCTGGATGATCAACCAGTTGCGGATAGCCATATTGATATAGCCGGTGGTCGCGTTCATCTGGGACGCCATCATTTCGACATCCGCCGCGGACCGGCCCGCGTTGAGCTTGATCTGCTCCACCTCCGCGAGGCTGGCGCTGAGCCCGAGTCGCTCAGCATCCTTGAGGATCAGAGCCCAGCGGATGTTGTCTTCGCTTTCGTTGCCGCGTCCGCCGTCGAGGTAGAGGCCGAACTGGCGAACGATCCTGATCTGGCCGTCGGCGGCCATGATGTCGCCGCGCGTGACCTCGCCGCCATCAAAGGTACCGATCACGACCGTGTTCGGGTCTTTTTGGAACATCTGCATGACCGGCTGGATCAGGAACACGATCATCAGCAGACCGCCACCGACCGCGAGGATCCACTTGTTGTACTTTCTAAAGAACTTGAGCACCGTGAGGGTCTCCGTGTTGGATTCGATACGGGAATCCGGGGAACAATTGCAAGCCGATCAGTATACAGGGGGAGAGGAAAGCAGAAAAACAGGAAAGCAGAAAAGCAGAAAACATGGATGATCCCGGGTTTGGCTGCCCATTGGGCCGGCCATAGAACCAAAAGTTCTTAATCTGCTGCTTTTCTGCTTTCCAGCTTTCCTGCTTTTCAATTTTTCCTGCTTTTTTACTGCATCAGGGGGTTGATCCCGCCACCGAAGCCTTCGGGGATCAGGACGATGCCGATGGCCTGGGCATTGTCGATCTCGTCGACGCTGGCGGTCAGGCGGATACGCCACTTGGGTACTCGGCGTTCGAGCCAGACGTCGACCGACTGGGACTCATCCCGTTCAAAATCGAGCCTCTGCCGGAAGCCCATCTGGTACTTGACTGTCAGGACGTATGTGAAGCCGAAGGACAGCAGCCTGCTGTCCAGCAGATCGATCTCGTCATAGCGGACGAATGAGGTAAAACGCGGCGTGTGTTGCAGGGACCCGCCGACACGCCACTGCACGATGCGGTCGTGTTCCATGCTGTGGGTTAACTCACCGGTGATGCCAAATGTATCTGTGACCATCCAGAGCAGTTCGGTGTACAGGTGATCGCCACCGGTGCTGTACTCGGGGCGGTAATCGAAGAAACGAGCGATTTCATCATCCACATCGGCATCGGAATTATTGAAGACCAGGTCTGTCCGCCAGACGATCCAGTCGACCGCACGCCGTTGGGCGCCGCTGCCGCGGTGGGTCTGGAACGTGTTGGTCAGGCCCAGCCGGATGCCCTCCCCTTCCTGGAGCGATTCGACATCGTAGTCATACACCGGGATATCTTCAGAATCGAGGCTTGAGCCGGAGACGAATACATCGACGCTGGGCTCAACAATGTGGCGGATGCCGTCGACATCAAGCATTTCGTTTTGGGTATCAAACGTCCTGCTGAGTTGCGTAGAAACGCGTGTGCCCAGCGAACCCCAGAGGCGGTACTGGTCGGCCTCACCGGCATAGGCGGAGAAGTCTTCGTCGTAAGCAGTGACCCGGCCGACCGCGTAAGGCACGATCGTGAAGTCGCCAGCCTCGATCGGCATGTTGACTTCCTGCCGTGAATCCACGCGGAAAACCCACTCGTCCGGTACACCCGTTGCGAACACCGCATCATCAAACGCGGTTGTGTTGGGGATGCCGAACAAAGTCATCGAAGCCCGATTACTGAAACCGCGATCAAATGGCGTGTCTTCACCCGGCCTGATCCGGACGAATCCTGCGCGGTTCTCGCTGAGCCAGGTCAGCTTGTCATCCCAGAGGCTCGTTCCCGTGCGGAAGTAGCTGACTTCCGGGGCCTTGTCGACCGTGTAGCCGGGCGTTTGAAGCGGGGCCAGTTGCGGCGTGAAGTCCGTCAGGTCGTAACGGGTGAGGAATGTCAGCGCCTGGTCTTCGCTCTGCTTCTTCCAGTAGAGCGAGGTCTCGTATGGCTTGGACTGGTAGGCCTCGTCCCGGAAAAACTCTTCGAGGAAGGTTTCATCAGAGACATACGCGCTTTCCAGCGACAGTTCGGAGCCGTTGGGCAGGTAATGGCGGTGTTGCCACAGGTAGTAGCCGCGAGTTTCGGAGTCTTGTTCGATGTCACGCCGTCCGCCGACGGTATCGGTGCCGTTGTCGTTAAGCAGCAGGTAAGTCTCGGCATGGCCGAACATGTTTTCCAGGCCGTACTCAAGATCGGCCCCGACGGCCGGGCCGTGATCCCCCCGCCAGTCCGCTTTACCCAATAGCCTCACACCGTCCGGCGCTTCACGACCCGCCAGGGCGAAGACATCCCAGACCGTTTCCAGTTCGAAGCCTGTATCGCTGTCGTAGCCGGTCTTGACACGCTTGATCGGCACCTCTGTCGGCTTGCCTTCCAAGTACGGCCAGTAGAAGAACGGCGTATCCCGGACACGCAAGGTCGTATCAGACGCGGTGAACTTGTACGTATCATTAGCGGACTCGACATCTTCCTTGTCGAGCGTCAATCGAGCGGCGCCGATGGCGAAGTGTGGCTCGGCGAATTCGCTGGTCGTCAGTTGCACGTTCTGAGCGTTGAAGCTGGTGGCCGAGGTCTGACGGATGGTCTCGGCACGCATGTATAGCGGCAGTTGTCGCAAGGCGTCGTAGCTGTAGATCACAGCATCGAGCAGGATCGCCTTGTTCTCACGCACGTCGTAATACACACGCGGGGCCCTGACCGTAAAGTCCCGATCGGCCACGATGACGTTATCTTCGAGGTAGATACCTCGAACCGTATCTGCTTGAACCGAAGCGGGTGCGATGGCTGCGCCGTCTTGTTTTTTGTCGACGAAAACAACAACACGTTCGGATCGCAAGGACACCTGTCGGTCGTTTTTGAAGTCGTCGTAGAACACACGTACGTTGCCGATGAGCATGATGCTCGATTCGTCACCATCGCCCGGATCGTATACCACACGGTCCGCATTCAACAGAACCGTGCCTTGCGTCGGCAGAACGGTGCCCTTATCCGGTTCAGGCGCGCGGGATGCGACCGGTTGCGGGAGGTTGCTGGGTTCGGTCGCGACAGCCGTTCCGGTCACTGCGGTATCTACAGGATGGACTTCGACGGGTTTGCGTTCGACGGGACGGTCTTCGCTGGGGGTGTACTTGGCCGCGTAACGTGGGCCGAACATCCGCGGATCGTATAGCGGCTCGGACGGCGGCTCGATCGAGACACGGGCCAGTGCCTGCTCGTAGCGTTGCATCCGCGCGAGGGCATCCGTGATCAGTTCGGATCGGGGTTGCTGATCCAACTCGACGAACAGGTCGTTTTGAATCTGAAGTTTGCCTGTGGTCGAAGCGGTAACCAGCAGACGCTTGGCCTCCGCGGAAACGGGGCCTGTGCCGCGCAGGTGTTTGGCGTTATCCAGATAGACCGACAGGTGGCGGATCATCCGCCCGGGCTGTGGATCGGTCACGACGCGGACCACAGCGTTGTCCGCCCGGAAACCATACACGCCGATCGAGAAACCGGCATCACCTTCAAGTAACAGCCACTGTTCATCGCCTTGTTTCCAGGCCGAAACCTTGCGGGCAAAGAATACAGCCTCCCCATGAACGATCGGGTCAGGAATAGGATTACTGATAGCGGCAGATACATCCCCGTCGGCTGCGTAAACCGTCGATTGCATGAACATGCCGCCTACCAACAGCATGCAGACACAAGCGCATAGGGCTTGTAAGTAACGATGTGTTTTTCTTACTCGCGGGGCGTAGTCACCCAAGACGCGATCCGTGCGTTGATCCATAAGGTCACACTCCCCAATCGAGGTTGCCGCGAATATACGTCGACGTGCTGACAGCGGCAAGAAACCACTGGATCATCTGGATTCACAAGCAGTTGAAACGCGGCAGCAATCAGTCCATCGCCAGAGCCGTATGACTCTTACCGGCAGGCCCGTCGTCGGCGACAGACTCTTCACTTCTGGGTTGATACGGCTTGCTCGGTTGGCTGCCTTCCTCGCTGAGTACAACAATCTGCCAGAGGTCCAGTCGGGCGAGTTTGAAGTTGTATTGGACCGTCAGACCGCTGTCTTTGAGGCAATCCTCCAGGGCCAGGTCGCTGCGCCAGCCGATTTTCACAAAGATCGGGTTGGTCACACGCTCCCACCATGCGATGAAGGGATTGGTGCTCAAGAAGTGATTCAGCACGACGATCCGCCCGCCGGGCTTGACCATCCGCCTCGCCCAGGCCATGAGCTTGGCCGGATCGCTGACGACCGTCACGACGTGCGTAATCATCACGTGGTCAAAACTGTTCTCCTCAAAAGGCGGGTTCATTGCGTCGCCCTGGATCAGGAAGCAGTTTTTCAAGCCATCTGATTCGATTTTTTTGGCCGCCTTGGAAAGCATCCCCTCGGAGAGGTCCATCCCGACGACATTGATATCGCGCGGGTAATACTTCAGTGTCATGCCGGTACCGACACCGAGATCGAGGATCGTTTCTCCGGGCTTAGGCTTGAGCTGTTGCACGGCTTTGATCTGGCGTTGATGCACTAACGCACCGAACGTGTAGTCATAAAACTTCGACCACAAGTCGTAGAGCGGGCTTGTGACCTCTTCAGTCATTTTCATGATTGCGGTTCCTGGCCTGATGCGAGCAGGTCATCTACCTGTTCGAGTATCGCGTCGGTCATTCCTCCTTCCAGGAATTCTCCGACCAGATTACCCTTAGCATCGTAAACCAAGATCGCCGGGACGACCAGTGAGTCCCACTTCTTTCCGATCTTTTCGACCAGCTCCTGCTGGGCGTCCGAATCGTTCTTGATGATGTAGGCATCATGCAAGGCGTCGTGTTTTGCCAGGAATTTGATGGCCGCGGCCTCCCGGCTGGGGTCGTCCAGCGTGACGGACACCGCCCGGACTTTGTCACCCCGAGCGACCAAACCCTCGTGAATCCCCGGGAACATCTGCACGCAAGGCACACACCAGGTCGCCCAGAAGTCGATCACCAAGACCTTATCCTGGGCAGCCGTCTCAGCAACAATTGATTTAATGCCTTCTGCATCAACAATTTGCAGATGATCGACCGGTTCTGCCATAGAGTCGCCACCATCCGGAGCCGGCTTTTGCTCAGTTACAACAGATTCATTCGTATTGGTCGCGGCAGTCTGCTGATCGCAACCCACCAGCCCCAAACCAAAAATCATCAAAAACAATAACATCCATTTTTGCATCATCTTGTCCGCCCTGCCTAGGATCGTGTACACCAGATCGGTTGTGGTTCTCTTTTATGAAAACACCCAACTACAGTACACTTTATTGCAGTTATGACCCGGAATCTCACAATTAACGGCGAATTGAAGCAAACCGAGGCGGCGACCGTCCTTGAGTTGCTGGTAATCATGGGCCTGGAGAAGCAGGCTGTGGCCGTGGAGGTCAACCGCGAGGTGATCCCCAAACGGCTGCACGGCGACACCCCCCTCAAAGACGGCGACACCATCGAACTGGTGACGCTGGTTGGGGGTGGATGAAATATTATTGTATTTAGCCCCGAGTCGACGACTCGGGGCCGGCCCCACGTCGTCGACGTGGGGCTAAGTAACCAACCACTAACTTGAATACACCACCAAAAATGAATCCTCCCACCGATACCGTTGAAGCACTTGACTCCCCCTTCCAGGTTGCCGGCCGAACGCTCAGTTCACGCTTGATCGTCGGCACCGGCAAGTATGCTGACTACCCCACGATGCAGCAGGCGCTTGACGCCAGCGGCACCCAGGCGGTCACCGTAGCTGTCCGTCGTGAACGGCTCGTCAACGAGAAAGGCGAGTCGCTGCTGGACTTCATCGACACGTCCCGATACACGATCCTGCCCAACACCGCCGGCTGCTTCACCGCTGAGGACGCGGTGCGTGTGGCACGGCTCGGCCGGGAGATCCTCGATCAACTCGATAATCCCGGCAAAGACTGGGTCAAACTCGAAGTCCTGGCGGACAAGAAGACGCTGCTGCCTGACCCCGTCGGCACGCTCGAAGCCTGCAAGGAACTGGTCAAGGATGGCTTCAAGGTGCTCTGCTACACCTCGGATGATCCGGTCATGGCGGTGAAGATCAAGGAAGCAGGCGCATCCAGCGTGATGCCCGCCGGCTCGCCGATCGGCTCGGGTCAAGGTGTGCTCAACCCCAATGCGATCCGCATCATCCTCGAACTACTCAAGGATGGTGACCCGGACTACCCCGTGATTCTGGACGCCGGCGTCGGCGCTGCCAGCGATGTCACGCAGGCGATGGAACTCGGCGCCGATGCGGTGCTGTTGAATACAGGCATCGCCCACGCCAAGGACGCCGTCCGCATGGCCCACGCGATGCGCCACGCCCTGGAAGCCGGTCGACTCTCATACCTGTCCGGCCGCATCCCCAAAAAACTCTACGCCACCGCAAGCAGTCCGTGGAGTGGTGTGATCAGCTACATCCCCGGTGAATAAGCATCCCACAAGCCAAACCAGTTAAACACAAACCGCGGTAATTCGCCGCGGTTTTTGCTGTATTTGCTGCATCACGAAAGCCATGAGCCGGTAATCACAAGTTCATGACCGCCGCACTCCGAACACGTATCAGGGAAAGAGTCCCCTTCACCCAGATACAAACTTGATAGCCTTGCGATCTTTTCTGATCCGCAATGTGGACAATGATTGATATCTGGTGGGCTGTGCTCAGCGATGAGTTGCCGATGAAGCCGCCGCTTTTCGAGCTTTGAAACAATCATCACATAGGCAATACCGATCGGCATGCATATCCCCAGCGTTAGCAACATGCCATAGTTACTAAAAAGTAAGTAGCCGATTAGTGGACATATAAAAATGCCAAAAATGATGTTCGGCTTTCGACTGAGTGGCATCCAATCCGGCAACTTCAGGCTTGGTTTGTAGAAAAGCTGTTTGCATGCATCGCATGCATAAGCCTCATTGTGTCGCATCCGCCCTTCCATTGCAGCTTTCAGTTCGGTGTAGCAGTGCTCCGCTAATGCTTCTGATTCACCGGTGTGTGGCAAAATGACATCGCGTCCAGCATATTGCAATGAGAGGTAATTACACTCCACCTTGCTTTCGCTGCCGCACTTCTTGCACTTGTAGTCATAGCCGATGGGCATAAGGCCTCCCGGTCACACCCATTATGCCCAGAATCTGCATGTCATGGTGAAAAATGTGCCCATGAGGACAACTTTGTGGCAAATGATTTGTTAATTTTGAAGCTGATTGCATGCAAGGTAAGTGTTTGATATGTCAATAACTTACATACAATCTTGCTCTGCAGCCGAGACGACCATTTAAAATACCCGCTTGCCTGCTAAAGGTTTATAACTATACTACGCGACTCCGAACGGCTGCGACCGTACATTCGTGCAATCCAAACAAGCAATATCTGTACCCCGCGTGAGTCGCCCACGCCGCTTGTTGCTCAGCATGTATGATCGGGCCCCGACGGCAAAACGATGTCTAAAATGCGCAATGCATTTTTTAACAAGGGCATCGTGATATCCAGGCCATTTAGTTTCAGTGCGGCCTGCGATAGAACATCAGCCATGTAGTCCCCTAACCTTCACGACGAAGGCTGTGCCGTTGGCTGGTGCATGCGATTAATCCCTATACACACCACGCCAGTTGGCTTTACTATTATGGTGCAGGCGTGGCGTAGAACAGTCAGACATGCTGCAAACGCAGTTGTTTGACACCTCTAGTGTGCTTACACAGAGGCTCAACTTCAGGAAGGAGCCGTAAGATGTTCGAGCCCTTTGAAAAAGGCACATCGCCCGATGGCAAATATGTCTACGTCCGCAACCTGAGCGTCAAGACAACGCCGGAGGTCGCCGCCCATATCACCAAAGCATGCGTGGCGTTAGGTACAGAGCACAACATCAAAGCCTGCCTGATCGACTTCCGCGGCACAACGAGCAATGTGAGTGTCACCGAGAAGTACGAGTTTGCCTATACCAAAGCCGCAGCACTAGGCCTGACACGTGACTGGCGTATCGCAATGCTCCGGGATCCCGGCGATACCTCGTTCAACTTCTTCGAAACCGTCATGCAGAACTCAGCCTACAACTTAAAGATGTTTACAGATGAGCAAGAGGCGATTCATTGGCTACTACATGGTGATCGGATGGCCGAGACCGGCTGATGAAACCCATCACACACAATCGAATCCTACATCAACAAATCCATCACTTCACGGGCCGTCGTGGCTTACGGGTTAACAGTACCCATGAAGCGCCTGCCAGAAGGCACGCCGACGCCGGCTCGGGCACCGATGTGAGTGTGAGTGTGATATTCAGACTGCTGGTGTCGGCGGCATAAGGGCTGCCGGCGTTAGCGATCGTCATATCCGTCATCTTGACGAATAGCTCCCAGGTCTGGTTTGCAGGCAGTGTGCCGGTTTCGTAAATACCGGACACCGCGGTTTCAATCAGGACAGGTTGGTTGGCGGTGAACGGCCGGCGCAGACTGATCGTGCGAGCATCACCGATGACGCCGGTGATCGCTCCCGGATCGAAGTCGCCTGTTAGTGTGTAGTTAACAGGATCGGCGCCGGTGGTAAATCGCACGCGGAAGGTCTGGCCCTGTGTGGAACTGGCGTTGCTGGCGCCGCTAATGACGGACGCCGCCCCACTGGCTGAACGCGTCGCTGTCAGCACGAGCGTACCAGGTGAAACTTGAGTAACGTTGTCACTGACGCTGATCGAACCAATAGCGCCGGCAGTGCCTAACGAATACGGCTGGCTTTCATCAATCGCAACATCCCAGGAATCGCCGAAGCCAAAAGCCCCGGTTAAATCGGCTTTCTCATCATCGTTTGCATATTGATCGACCGCGCCACCGGAACCCGCAAACAGACTGAGATTGCCCCGGCTTTCTCGCTCGATGATGGTAATAACCCCAGCCGATGCGACTGCCGACCAGCCAATCACCAATGCGGTTGCAACCGCACCAACATACTGCTTACCCAAAAAGTTCATTCTTCCCCACCTCCAAGTATGTTTGTGAAATCCACCCATGCGACCAAGCATCACTTGGTCACTTTTGGACAATATACCAACCAAAACGGTGACATCCAACCCCTAAATCATTGCAATTACAACAACTTACATAAAACCATCTACTCTTTTTTCGGATTCCTTAAGCTCATCGACCACCCACAGCCCGGCGAAACTGTCATGCGTGCGGGTTGCGGACTGTCACGTTGACAGCGTGCGTGAGAGATCCTGCTGAAAGCCAAATACGTCTGAATGAATACAATTATTTGTAAAAAAACATTTTATACATGAATATCCTCAAATGGCACATTCTGGCAGATCGGTACGTAGCTTGCGTATAGAAAGGCCAACCGCGCGATGGGTTCAGGCCTGTGTTGCGGTTCAGCCGTGATAGCGAACGGGCTCTCGCGGCTCGGGGAAAGTTGATTGAGACAACCAGAGGCAACCTTTAATACTTTGGAGATTAGAAGATATGGCCGCTAAAGATCTGGCGTTTGAGACCGACGCCCGCAAGAGCCTGTTGCTGGGCGTTGAGAAACTGGCAGCAGCAGTCAAGAGCACCCTGGGCCCCCGTGGCCGCAACGCGGTGCTGGACAAATCCTGGGGCGGGCCGACCGTCACCAAGGACGGCGTGACCGTCGCTGAGGAAATCGAACTCAGAGACAAGAACGAAAACATGGGCGCTCAGCTCGTGAAGGAAGCCGCGAGCAAGACGTCGGATAAGGCCGGTGACGGCACGACGACCTCGACCGTGCTGGCCGAGGCGCTCTTCAAGGAAGGCCTGCGTCAGATCACCGCCGGTGCCGAAGCCAACGCCCTGGTCCGCGGGATGCGCAAGGCTGTCGACACCGTCTGCGACGAGATCGCCAAGCTGTCCAAACCCGTTAAGGACAAGAAGGACATCGCCAACGTCGCCGCCATCAGCGCCAACAACGACCCGACGATCGGCAAGATCATGGCCGATGCCTTCGACCGCGTAGGCAAGGACGGCGTGATCACCGTCGAGGAAGGCAAGAGCCTCGATACGTACTTCGACGTCGTCGAAGGCATGCAGTTCGACCGGGGCTACCTCTCTCCCAACTTCATCACCGACGCCGACCAGATGGAAGCGGTTCTCGAAAAGGCGCTGGTGCTGGTCCACGAAGACAAGATAGATTCGATCCAGAAACTTGTTCCGCTTCTGGAAAAAGTCCAGCAGGCCAAGAAGCCGCTGTTGATCATCGCTGAAGACGTCGAGGGCGAAGCCCTGGCGACGCTCGTGATGAACAAGCTGCGAGGCGTTCTGAATATCTGTGCCGTCAAGGCCCCCGGCTACGGCGACCGCCGCAAGGCCATGCTCCAGGACATCGCGGTTCTGACCGGCGCCGAGCCGATCATGAAGGACCTGGGCGTCGATCTGGACAAGGTCGAACTCAGTCAGCTTGGTCTTGCCAAGAAGATCACCGTCGACGCCGACAACACCACGATCATCGAAGGTGCCGGCTCGACCAAGGATATCCAAGCACGCATCGCACAGATCCGCAAGGAAATCGAAACCACCACCAGCGACTACGACCGCGAGAAGCTGCAGGAACGTCTCGCCAAGCTGACCGGCGGTGTCGCCCAGATCAACGTCGGCGCCGCTTCCGAAGCCGAACTCAAGGAAAAGAAGGCCCGCGTTGAAGACGCACTGCACGCGACCCGCGCAGCCGTCGAAGAAGGCATCGTCCCCGGCGGCGGCGTCAGCTTCATCCGTGCGATTGACAAGCTCAAGAAGGTTGAAACCAAGAACCAAGACGAAGCCGCAGGCGTCGCGCTCGTCGCCAAGGCCCTGGAAGTGCCGTTGCGTACCATCGCTGACAACGCCGGCGAACGCGGCTCGGTCGTCGTCAACAAGGTTGCGGCCGCCAAGGGTTCCAACGGTTTCGACGCACTCAAGCTCGAATACTGCGACCTCGTCGAACGCGGTGTGATCACCCCCGCGAAGGTCGACCGCACCGCGCTTCAGAACGCGGCCAGCGTCGCCTCGCTATTGCTGACCACCGACTGCATCGTCACCGAAGCGCCCAAGGATGAAGAACCCGCTCACGCCCACGGCGGCATGGACGGCATGGGCGGTATGGGTGGCATGGGCGGCATGGGCATGGGTGGTATGGGCGGGATGATGTAGTCCCCCCCCGGAAGTGTTTCCCCTGTGATTCATCACATAAAAAGAATAAAACAATCCTAAACAATAAACCTGGAGATAAATAGAGATGGCAACCGCAACCAAGAGCAAGACGACTGTTCGCCCGATGGAAGACCGCGTGCTGTTGAAGCCCACCGAGGCTGAAACCAAGACCAAGAGCGGTATCTACCTGCCGGAGAGTGCCGCCGAAAAGCCCATGACCGGCAAGGTCGTGGCGGTCGGGCCCGGCAAACTCAACGACGACGGCAGCCGTACCGCCCTGGCCGTCAAGAAGGGTGACACCGTGATCTACGGCAAGTACGCCGGTACTGAAGTCGACATCGACGGCGTCGAACACATGATCGTCCGCGAAAGCGAACTGCTCGGCATCATCGAAAAGTAACCCCCGCCCCCGGAAGTTTTGTAAGTACATTAAATAAACACCAGCGGCGAGGTCGCTTCAGCGGCCGGCCCAACACCAGATAAATAAACGGAGTTCATCCGATGGCACATAAACAAATGATCTTCGGCGCCGAAGCGGCGGTCGAACTAAAAAAAGGGCTTGAGCAGCTCGCGGCGGCGGTGAAAGTCACACTCGGCCCCACCGGCCGCAACGTCGTGCTGCAGAAGTCCTACGGCGGCCCGGCCGTCACCAAGGACGGCGTCTCGGTCGCCAAGGAAATCGAAATCGAAGCACCCTTCCAGAACATGGGCGCGAAGATGGTCGTCGAGGTCGCCAAGAAGACCTCCGACAAGGCCGGCGACGGCACCACCACCGCGACCATCCTAGCCGAAGCCATCTTCAACGAAGGCCTGCGTCACGTGACCGCCGGTGCGAACCCGATCGCCATCCAGCGCGGCATCCTCGCCGCTGCCGATGCGGCCGGCGAAGCAATCAAGGCGTCCGCCCAGAAGTGCAAAGGCAAGGACGATCTGCAAAAGGTCGCCACCGTTTCCGCGAACCATGATGCTGAAATCGGCGAACTGATTGCCGAAGCAATCAACAAGGTCGGCGCGGACGGCGTCGTGGAAGTCGAAGAAGGCAAGGCTGCCGAAACCACCCTCGACTACGTCGAAGGCATGCAGTTCGACAAGGGTTATCTCTCCCCCTACTTCATGACCGACCCGGCCACGACCGAGTGCATCCTCGAAGACTGCCTGATCCTCGTGCACGAGAAGAAAATCAGCAGCCTGCCGGACCTGCTGCCGCTGCTGAACAAGGTCGCGATGGCGCAGAAGCCGCTTCTGATTATCGCGGAAGATGTTGAGAACGAAGCGCTGGCCGCGCTGGTCGTCAACCGTCTGCGTGGCGTGCTGAAGATCGCTGCCGTCAAGGCTCCGGGCTTCGGCGATCGTCGTAAAGCTATGCTCGGTGACATCGCCGCCCTCACCGGTGCTCAGTTCATCAGCGAAGACCTCGGTGTCCAGCTCGAAACACTCGAACTCGATGCCCTCGGCACCGCCAAGAAGATCGTCATCGACAAGGACAGCACCACGATCATCGAAGGCGCGGGCAAGAAGAAGGACATCAACGCGCGCATCGAACAGATCAAGATGCAGATCGAGAAGACCACCAGCGACTACGACCGTGAGAAGCTGCAGGAACGTCTTGCCAAGCTGACCGGCGGTGTCGCGATCATCAACGTGGGCGCTGCGACCGAGACTGCCATGAAGGAACGCAAGGACCGTGTCGACGACGCGCTGCACGCCACCAAAGCAGCAGCCCAGGAAGGCTACGTCCCCGGCGGCGGTGTCGCCCTGATCCGTGCGATCGAAGCGATCGAAAAAGCAAAGAGCAAGGCCAAGGGCGACGAGAAACTCGGCTTCGATGCCGTAGCGCTTGCCTGCGAAGCCCCGCTTCAGCAGATCGTCGCCAACGCCGGCGAAGATGGCCACGTCGTCGTCGAAGAAGTGAAGAACGCCAAGGGCAACAAGGGCTACAACGCCGCAACCGGTGAATACGTGGACATGGTCAAGGCCGGCATCATCGACCCGGCACTCGTCCCACGCACCGCCCTGCTCAACGGCGCCAGCGTCGCCGGCCTCATGCTGACGACCAACGTCCTCGTCACCGAGCTCAAGGACGACCAAGAGCCGGTCCCCGGCGCTGTGGCGTAATTGATCCACTAACCATGTAACAGGGATGGACACAGATAAACACAGATGATGAAAAAGGATTGGAAGTAAAAACCGTTTCCAAAACCCACTTCTTATCTGTGTTCATCTGTGTCCATCCCTGTTACTGTTTTTCTTGTGCCTGTTCGGTAAGTGCCTATGCCCACGCAACGCGATTATTACGAAGTCCTGGGGATCGAGCGCCAAGCGGGCGAGGATGACATTAAGCGCGCTTACCGCAAGCTCGCGATGAAGCACCACCCCGATCGTAATCCGGGTGATGCAGAAGCTGAAGTCAAGTTTAAAGAGGCGGCCGAGGCGTACGAAGTATTATCGAATGCCGACAAACGCAAACGATACGACCAGTTCGGCCACGCCGGACTCAAAGGCCAGGCGGGACACGACTTCAACCACATGGATGCCGGCGACATCTTCTCGATGTTCGAGGAGATCTTCGGCGGTGGCGGCGGACCGTTCGGCGGTTCACGGCGTCGTCGCGGACGCCAAGGCCCACAACGCGGCTACGACCTGCAGACGCAAACTGAGATAACGCTCGAAGAGGTGGCGTCCGGTGTCGAACGGGAAATCGAGTTCACCCGCCAGGACCTGTGCGAAAGCTGCAAAGGCAGCGGCGCGGCCCCCGGCGCTCAACCGATTACCTGCGTAAGCTGCGGCGGCGCGGGCCAGGTCGCACAGAGCGGCCTCGGCGGGATGTTCCGCATGGTCACCACCTGCCCCAACTGCGGCGGCAGCGGCAAAGTCGTTAAAGAAAAATGCACAACCTGCGGCGGTGACGGTCGCCAACCCAAACGCCGTGTGCTGAACGTCAAGATCCCCAAAGGCATCCATGATGGCCAAGCCGTCCGCGTTCCCGGCGAAGGCGAACCCGGTCACCTCGGCGGACCGCACGGAGATCTGCACGTCGTCGTCCGTGTCCAGGAACACGAGCTGTTCACCCGCGAGGACGACCACCTGATCCTCAAACTGCCGATCAGCTTCACGCAAGCCGCCCTCGGCGCGACGCTTGAAGTACCGATCATCGATGGCACACACGAGATCACCATCAAGCCCGGCTCGCAGCACGGCGACCTCATCCGCGCCCCCGGAAAGGGATTGCCAAACCTGCGTAACGGTCGATCCGGTGACATGGCGATCATCCTCATGATCGAAGTCCCGACCAAACTGACCGACAAGCAGGAAGAATTGCTGCGTGAATACGCCGAAACCGAAGATCGTGAAGTCATGCCGCACACAAGCGGTTTCTGGGACAAGATTAAGTCGTATATCAGTTAGACAGAAATACAGGAACAGGGATGAACACGGATTAACACAGATACAAACACATGAAGTGTGTTAGAACCTAACATCCTTTACAAATCCGTGTTTATCTGTGTCCATCCCTGTTAAAACCTGCTGAAGAGATTGATGATGAGCGAGTACGAAGAAAAACCTGAAGATGTGACCGAGCCCAGCGAGTTCGATCTGGATGAGGCCGACGAAGCGCTTGAGTTCCCCGACGTCGGCGATGCCGACGAAACGGGGTCTGACCCCGTTTTAGAGATGCAGGCCGAGCGCGATGCGATGGAAGACAAGCTCCGCCGCACCATGGCCGACTACCAGAACTTCGCCCGCCGCGCCGAGCAGAACATCGTCGTCGCACGTCAGCAGCAGTTGATCGAGGTTGCCAAGCAGCTTGTCACCGTGCTGGACCACTTCGACCACGCGCTCGCCGCCGATGCGGAAAAAACTTCTTCAGCAGACCTGCTCAAAGGTGTCGGCATCGTGCACGAAGAACTGCTGCGCGTCCTGGGTAACTTCGGCATCCAGCGCCTCGACGTCGAGCCCGGCGAACCGTTCGATCCCAACCGCCATGAAGCACTGATGCGCCAACCCAGTGACGAGATCGAATCCGACCACATCACCGCCCAGCTCCAGCCCGGCTACGTGATCGAAGACAAAACCATTCGGCCGGCAAAGGTGAGTATCGCGGAGTGAGAAGCCGTTAGCCTTTAGCCATTAGCCTTTAGCCGTTAGCTTTTAGCACGGACAGCAAGCGGCAGATGGAACATTGAAGATCGAACATTCGAGATTAGAAATTACAGATTAGTGATTAAAACCACCCGGCCCTTCGCTTCGCTCAGGACCGGCGTAATAAAACCGACACCCGATACCCGAAGTACGATACCCGACCACCATGCCCACCTACGAATACCGTTGTGAAGCCTGCGGCCACGAGATGGAAGAGTTCCAGTCCATCACCGCCAAACCGCTCAAGAAGTGCCCCGAATGCGGCAAGAACAAACTCACGCGCCTGATCGGCACCGGCGCGGGCATCATCTTCAAGGGCTCCGGCTTCTACGAAACCGACTACCGCTCCGAAGGCTATCAAGAAGCCGCCAAGGCTGAGAAGGAATCAGCCAAGCCAAAGAAGGAAACCAAGAGCGAGAAAAAAGCCGGCGGCGAGGGTAAATCCACCAAATCTGACACCTCGACCCCCAAAGCAAAGGCAAAGACAACCAAGCAGTCCAAGGGTGGCCAATAGTCAATAAAACCGAAATGTTAAACTGGGTAATTTATTCATCTTCCCCTCGTATAACCGTTTAACCCTTGCATCCCCACGGTTTAGCATGATTTGTCTGCCTATTGGCCCGGGAAGCGTCAGAAAATTTGTTAAAACGCTTCACCAAGTGCCGGTTTTGTCTTGTATTCGGCACTTACACTGCTATATTTAGACTCAGAGGGCCTCTGGGTGCCCTGTTCGATTTACCACTTTGGAGAGGAAGGAAGACATATGCAAATGAAAAGCTTGTTAGCGATTGCTGCCGTGGTCCTGACGGCTTCGTCGGCCATGGCTGTGATGGCGCCGACGTACTACGTCCGCGGCGACTTTAATGGCTGGTCCAACTCGACCGATCCGATGATCGACGCCGGCGGCGGGATGTACACCTACACCGTCACCGGGCTGACCCCCGGCCAGGCCTATGAACTCAAGGCCACCACGGACGACTGGTCGTATGCCGCCCCGGGCAGCAACGCCAAGATCCCCGCCGACGCCAATGGCGAAATCAACCTCAACTTCTTCGACAACTCCAGTTGGTCGGACGGCTGGATGCCCGACGCCAAGCCACGCCTTGGCTGGGAAGACCCAGGCGACTTCGACTGGGAACTGGCAGGCTCCATGAACGGCTGGCCCACCGCCGGTTCGCTGATCCTCACCGACATGGGTAACGGCCTGCACGTCGGCGAATTCGCCATGCCCGCCGGCACGCAGGAATTCAAGTTCCACGCGGTCGGCTCGTGGGACTTCTCCCTCGGTGACGACTCCGGCAACTCCGCCGCCAACAACAGCATCGATGTCGCCAACGAGAACGATATCTGGCGATTCGAAATCGACCTGTCCAACGGCCGCTGGCGTGCCACATACGTCCCCGAACCCGCCAGCCTCGCGCTGCTGGGCCTCGGCGGCCTGGCGCTGATCCGTCGTCGCTGATCCGCGTAGACACCTGACAAAATGTCTTGTTCATTCCTCGGCTGCCCGTGAATCACGCGGGCAGCCGTTTTTTATTAAGGCATTTGTATCGCCCCAAATCAAGGCCACACTTCATTCCACACAGCAAGATGTGCTGAACAAAGCACGCTTTGCACCGCACAGCCCAAATCACCACGCCCCACATTTGATGCAGCCCGCACACGGTAATGCCCGGCAAAAGACATCTAATATAAGTTATATTAGATGTCCCCTCCCCGCTCATGTGCGACCTTGGGTAAAGAAATCCCGAATAGTAAATAAACCCCGGATAGCAAAGAAATCCCGGGTAGTAAAGGAATCCCGGATCGTAAAGAGATCCCGGATCGTGAGTAAGCTGCGGCGTGCACAAATACACTCTTGCCCCGCGCTTCCACACGCGGCTATAGCGTTCTCAATCCATCTGTAGCGTTTAATGGCCAGTTTCATCTCGTGGCAACGCGAAGTAATAGATCTCGTCATTCCCGCGCACGCGGGAATCCACGCGCATAATGAATCCAAAGACGTGGATCCCCGCCTTCGCGGGGATGACGGTAAGGGGGGGGGCTCGCTACGCTTGGATTGAGAACGCTCTAAAACGTCAATTAATACACTTGAGCACCCTACTCAGCCAGTAGCGCTCGGCGCGGGTCTCCCGACCCCGCCGCTTTGCCCGACCGAAGGTCTCCCGGGTTCAGCCAAGAACCAAAGCGAATATCGGTGGAGCGGAGGATCTGCCCTCACGCTTCACCCTACTCAGCCAGCAGCGCTTCGACTTCCGCCTTGATCTGATCTTCCAGCCCGTCGTAATAGCCCTCGTGAACGTGCTGGACCTTGCCGTTGGCGATGATGACGGTTTGCGGGATGCCGTTGACGCCGTAGGATTCGGCCGCGATGAAGTTCTCATCCATCAATACGGGTATGGACAGCTTGTTGTCCGCCCAGAACTGCTTGACCTCCTCCACCGTTTCGCCCTGGTTTACCGCATAGATCGCGACTGGTTTGCCGTCGGTCTGCACCCAGTCGTACAGCTCTTGCAGCCCGGGCAGTGCCGCGCGGCAAGGCGGGCACCACGTCGCCCAGAAGTCCAGCACGATCACCTTCGCGTCCTTGTCATCCACCGCGATGTCGTGATCGATCCCGTCAATCGTCGGCAGATTCAGCGGCGGCGCAGGCTTATCCTGCAAACGGTGCGGCATATTCGCACCGCTTGCCATCATGTGCTGCATCGTTTGGGAAGGCACCGAATTGGTCGTGTCGAACGCAAACCGATCGTCCGCGACAGGCACATCTGTGCTGTGTACTTCGATGTCGTACGTGTAGCTCATCTTCGTGCCGATCGCGAGATTCAACTGAACCGTATCGACATCCACCACGACCTTGTCGATCAGGAACGTCTTCGGGTTGATGGTCAGCGTCATGGTCCCGGCCTGCAGCGCACACTCGATGCGAGGCCGTTTGAGTGGATCATCCGGATCGGCGGGCAGCATCGCCGGGTCGCCCGCCGCCCCCTGGCTGACAAACTTCAGCGGATCGGTCGCCAGCAGGAACGCGAAGTCCGTCGGCGTCGCCGGGTATACCATGTCCTGCGCCTGCTGGACGATCCATTCACAGGTCAGCGGTTTTGCAAGGTCGATCTCCAGGTGCTTGCCGGGGATACGGTTTGTGCGGTAGTAGAACTTATCTCCATCGGTGACCAGCAGGTAATCCGGCGCATCGATGCTCAGCCGATTGCTCGGTCGATCCAGCGCGATGTAGAACTCACCCCGCTGGCTGTTGGTCCATCGCCCGAGCGTCTGATCGATCGAGAGCTTGAGCGTCGCGTCATACTGCTGTGTCTTGCGGTAGGCATCGAGCACACGATCGATCAACTGCCCGCCCGGAGGGGGCGGCGCGGCAAACGCGGATTGACAGACCAGACCAAGTAATACGAACCAAATGGCCGACAGGCACGTAGATAAACGCAATGAAGTCATGAGATTACTCCGGATTTGTTGTCCCTATCTTATCCATCATACGCAGTTTATGTCCACGCCTTTGCCGGCGTTTGCAGTCATGGGCTGGGGTCACTACTATCCGTTTCCCTATTAACCCCCGTTTCGACAAGGATTCAGCCAAGATGTCCAGTCACCTGATTCAGCCGCACGGCGGCACACTCGTCAACCGTATAGTAGACGCAGACAAAGCCCAGCAGTTGAAAGCTGCCGCAGCCAGCCTGCCGAAAATCACCCTCAGCGCCAAACAGGCCTGCGACCTGGAAATGATCGCCATCGGTGCGTTCAGCCCGTTGACCGGCTTCGTCAAGAAGGCCGACTTTGAAGGCATCTGCAAGAACATGCACATGGCCGACGGCACCGTCTGGCCCATCCCGATCACGCTGGCCGTCTCCGACGATGTCAAGGCCACGCTTAAGGAAGGCGGCCAGGCCGCGCTCTATCACAGCGACGGCACGCTGCTGGCCGTCATCGATGTCGAAGAAATCTACGCTCACGACAAGAAGCTGGAAATCCCCAACGTCTTCCGCACCGAAGACCCGGCACACCCCGGCGTCAAGGCTGTGATGGATGAAGGCGACTGGTGCGTCGGCGGCGACATCCACGTCATCACCGTGACCCCCGAAAAAGAGCCCGGCGAACAGTTCACCGAATACCGCCTGCCCCCCGCGCAGACTCGCGAAGAATTCGCGAAGCGCGGCTGGAAGACCGTCAGCGCGTTCCAGACACGTAACCCCATCCACCGTGCCCACGAATACCTGTGCAAGTGCGCCCAGGAAATCACCGACGGTATCCTGATCCACCCGCTGGTTGGCGAGACCAAGCCCGGTGACATCCCCGCCGATGTCCGCATGGAATGCTACGAAACGATCATCAAGCACTACTTCGTGCCCGAACGCACGATGCTCACCGTCATGCCTGCCGCGATGCGTTACGCCGGCCCGCGTGAAGCCGTGCAGCACGCCCTGACCCGCCAGAACTACGGCATCAGCCACTTCATCGTCGGCCGCGACCATGCAGGCGTCGGCGATTACTACGGCACGTACGATGCCCAGAACATCTTTGATGAATTCAAGGATGGCGAGATCAAGATCGAGCTGCTGAAGTTCGAGCACGCCGCATGGAGCCACAAGGCCCAGGGCATGGTCTCCGGCAAGACCTTCCCCAAGATCCAGGGCGACCAGGTCTTCCTCTCCGGCACCAAGGTCCGCGAAATGCTCGGCAACGGCGAACGCCCCCCCGCCGAGTTCAGCCGCCCCGAAATCGCCGACGTCCTCATCAAGTGGGCCACCAGCGCGAAGTAAACTTCGAGCGATAGACAATCAGATCAAACAACAACCGCCGATCCGAAAGGGTCGGCGGTATCATTTGTTATCCGAATTACTTGAGTTCTTAAGATCACGCTCACGTTGTTGGCACCAACTAAGAAGCTCGTTGTAGCTATAGGGTTCAACAAGATTATCGCTGATTGCTCGCTTTGCTGCAGTAATTAACATTGGGGCTTGCCATCCCTGACGAGACAACCAGTCGAAATAAAACAAAAGAACTTGGCGTTGACGTTTGGAAAACGAACCAACCAGTTGCCTGATATCTTGTTGTCTTTCCGGGCCTTCGGCTTGGTGATCAGAAAAAACAAACCGTCCGATTACATTACATGGGTCAAAATCGTCTGATTCCTGAACGGATAGGATCAGAATCCCTGGCAAGTAATAAGCGAATGCCTCCGGGCCTAAACCTATTCGGCCATTCTCTCCGCAGAAGTTTGCCAACTTGACTTGCTTCCAAGACTTCCCACGCAATTTACGATAATCAGCTTCACATTCTTCGCACCAGCAGTCACTGAGGATATGATCGCCAGGATAAGGCGTTACTGGCCATGCGGCACGAATCTCAGCAATTAGGTCCATAGTCCGTAGCATACCTGTTTAGTGGCCGATCGCAGATCCGCGCGTTGGAATATGCGTTGACGGTACGACTCGGCGATCCGCGATCGCCCGCTAAACGGAATTGGGGGATTTTGAACCACGATGGACCTCGCTCTATGATGCGGGCATTAGTCCCCCCCACCACGTGTATGGAGACACGCCTGATGTCCGCACCCGATGATCGTCGTTATTTGGAAAGCCACGAATGGCACAAGCTCGAGGGCGACCTCGTGGCTATTGGGATCAGCCGGTTTGCGGTCGATGAACTGACGGACCTGACGTTCATCGAGATCACCGCTGAGGGCGAGGTCGGCAAGGGTGACACACTCGGCGAGGTCGAATCCGTCAAAGCCACCAGCGAGATGTACACCGGCATCGCTGGCGAGGTCGTGGAGGTCAACCAGGCAGTGCTGGACGATCCCTCGATCATCAACCGCGACTGCTACCAGGCCGGCTGGATCGTGAAGATCCGTCCGTCGGACCCGGCCCAGTTCGATGAACTGCTGTCTGCTGCTGACTACGAGCAGAAAATCGGGGCGTAAGTGGTTTCAATGTTCAATGTTCAATGTCGAATTGATAATTAGCGGCTAACACCTGACCTTTAAAGGCTTATACCGCCACACTCCGCCTTTATTTCCAGCTTTCTTATTTTCCAGCTTTAGCGTCCCGCTGTTGAGGCCGTCCAGCTTTCCTCCCCCCGCTTGGCGCTCAATCCGCCAAACGGTTAGGATATGGCATGGATTTGAACCCCATACAAGGCACCGAGGGAACGCGCCTTGTCTATACCTGCCGGAGGCAGACCCTATGATCGTTGATGTGCATACCCGGGTTTGGGAAAGTGCCAACCAACTCGGCCGGGCCGAGGAGACGTTGCGCCGCAAGCCGGTCGAACCCTGGCAGAGGCCCGACGCCTGCCCGGATGCCCACCACGAGGCGATGAGCCCCGTCCGCCACGCCCTGATCCTCGGCTTCGACAGCAAGTACCTCGACGCCCAAATCACCCACGAACAGGTCGCAGGCTACGTCTGTAAAGACCCGGCCAAGTATCTCGGTGTTGCCGGGATCGATCCGATGCGCGGCGATGCTGTCCGCAGCCTCGAACGTGCCCGCGAACTGGGCCTGGTCGGCGTGACTGTCAGCCCCGCGGCTCAGGCGTTCCACCCCTGCAACACCAACGCGATGGAACTCTACGAAGCGTGCCAGGCGACCGGCATGCCCATCCTCTTCGAGTCCGCCACGCTGCTGGCTCGTGATGCCAAGCTCGAATTCGCTCAGCCTTACCTGCTCGACGAGGTCGCTCGTTCGTTCCCGGACTTGAAGATCGTTGTTTCCTCGCTGGGTGATCCGTGGGTCCATCAGTGCCTGGCGTTGATCGAAAAACACCCGACCGTCTACGCAGATTTAAGCGACCTCGCGGTAAGGCCGTGGCAGCTATACAACGCATTGATCCTCGCGCATCAACAAAGCGCGACCAGCCGTATCCTCTTCGGCAGCAACTTCCCGTTCTGTGGGCCTGAAAAAGCGATCGTTTCGATCTACTCGATCAACACGTTCACACAAGGCACCCCCCTGCCGAGTATCCCGCGTGAACAGTTACGGTCGATCGTCGAACGGGACGCCCTACAATGCCTGGGCATCTCACAACCGGACATCACGGCCGAGGATGAATCATCATCAACCCATGAAACGCTGCAGATCCCCTCAGCCCATTCTCTCAAGGACGCAGACTCGGCATGATGCCAGCCATATCGCTTAACAGGTTGGGTGGACTCGTACTACTGGTCGTATTCACCGCCCTCATCTTGGGCTGTGCCGGTACGGGCGGCGCATCGGACAAGGCCCTGACCATCCAGAGCCGAACCAATCCCGAGGACATCGCCGTCGGCGGTTTCGATCGTGGTATCTACAGCATGGACGGCCCAAGCCGACTCACCATCCTGCTGACCGATGGCCCGGTCGAAGCGCCCAACCGCGCCCTGATCGTGCGGATGTTCTGGAAACCCAAAGCGGCCGCCACGCCGCTGGATGAAACCGCGACCAACGCGACCGTTCAATACATCGTGTTTAATCGCGGTACTAACACGCCACCGGTCGGTATCTACTCCGGCGGCGGCTTCCTCTATCCCGAGAACGACCTCGGCAGCCAGACGCTGCAGGCCAATCTCTGGCAGGCCACATTGAACCTATCAGATAAGAGCGAGGGCTTTGAGGACACGCTGGGCTCGTCGATCCTGCGTGGCAAATTTACCGCGACCCGGGATGAAGAGGGCATCGTCAACGCGGTCCGGCTGGTGAACATCGCGGTCAGTGAGAGCCTCGGGGTGCCGCGGTTCGTTCGAGCATATTAGCAAGGCTTGTTGTATAAATCGTTTAAGGCATGTGCCTAACCGGGGCTGGCGGGCTTGTGATACATCCATTCTGGCAGGAGACGGACCTTGAGCATTCGGCGTCATGACCTGATCTCTCTTCTCGCACTTCTACTGCTGTGCGGCCCGCTTAGCCAATTCGCACTTGCTCAATCCGAATCCGACGTGGCGGTGCCTGATACCACTACCACGACCAATGACACAGTCTACGTAGCCATCGAGGAAACCGAGATCCCTGCGATCCTCAAGATTGAGGACCCAACTCTACGAACCGAAGTGTACTGGCTGTATGGACTGACGCCCGGAGAACCCCAGCCCGAGGATGATTCCGATCTGCCCTTCGGTGAACGCATCCAGAAAAAGATCGACGCGATCTTTGGCGCCGCCAATGCCTACATGGTGCCCGTGCTTTTCTATGACACCGCGTTCGGCATCTTTGACCCGACTCTCGCCGATGCAAAAGCAGACCTTGCCAAAGCCCAGGCCGACCTCGTCAAACTCGATTCTGAACCGGAAGACCGGCGCGACAAAAGAGAGCTCCGCTTAAAAACCAAGGCCGTCACTAACCTGACCGCCCAGGTTAAGTTGCTCGCAGACAAGCAACAGGCGATCGAAACCGATCTGCCACGCGCTAAAGCTGTAATCAAGAGCTACAAAGCCCTGCCAGAAAAACAACGTGATACAGTGCTGCGAGACAAACTCGATGCGGCATACGGCTCGATTCACGAAAAAGCTTCCGCACGTGTTTACCAGGTCCCGCTTATCATCGTCTTCCTGCTTACCGGCGGCATCTTTTTCACATTCCGCTACGGCTTTGTGAACCTCCGACTGTTCGCTCACTCGATCCAGGTCATCCGCGGCAAATACGATAATCCCGACGACCACGGTGAAATCAGTCACTTCCAGGCACTGACCAGCGCGCTATCCGCGACCGTCGGGCTGGGTAACATCGCCGGTGTCGCCATCGCGATCAGCCAGGGCGGCGCGGGCGCCGTCTTCTGGATGTGGGTTGTCGCTTTCTTCGGCATGAGCAGTAAATTCAGTTCCTGCACGCTCGCGCAGCTCTATCGACGGATCACCCCGGAAGCTAAAGACCACGGCTCGGCCGACGATTCACACGCCGCCTTGCCCGGTAAAAGTGAACACGTACTCGGCGGGCCCATGGTCTACCTGACCGAAGGCATGAAGGAGATCTTCGGCAAGTTCTTCGGCGGCATCTTCGGCAAGGTGCTCGCCATCTCGTTTGCCTTCTTCGCCATCATGGGTTCACTGGGCGGCGGCAACATGTTCCAGGGTAACCAGACCTTCGCCATCGTCGGCGACATCATCTTCGAGCAACGGATTGAAAACGAAGAACAATTACTGGATCGTGTCGAGGTCGGCGATGCCGCTGCGGCAACTGAGTTGAAGCAAGCCCGACAGGCTGCTCGTGAGTTGAAGGCCGAGCAGAAAGATGCCTACGCATGGGTCGGCGGGCTTATCATGACCATCCTCGTCGGCATCGTCATCGTCGGTGGTATCAAACGTATCGGTGAGGTCACCAGTAAACTCGTCCCCGCGATGTGTCTGTTCTATGTCGGGGTCTGCATGATTATCGTGCTCGCCAATTTGCCGGCTGTGCCACAATTACTCACCGACATCTTCGCCGGCGCATTCTCCAAGGAAGCGATCAGTTGGGGCGGCATCATGGGTGTGCTCGTCGTCGGCGTAAAGCGCGGCGCGTTCTCCAATGAAGCGGGTCTCGGTTCGGCCGCAATCGCGCACTCGGCTGCAAAGACCAAGGAGCCCATCCGCGAAGGCGTCGTCGCCATGATCGGCCCCTTCATCGACACCATCGTCGTCTGCACCATGACAGCCCTGGCGATCCTTATCACCAACGCCCACACCAAGGAAGTCGGCGTCGAGTTCGCGAATGAAGGCGTCGGGATTACCGCCGCCGCGTTCAGTTCCCTCGCCCCCTGGCTTACCTACCTGCTCATGGCAGCCGTCTTCATCTTCGCCTACTCCACCATGATCTCATGGAGCTATTACGGCGAACGGGCCAGCGAGTACCTCTTCGGGCACTGGGGCATCTGGCCCTTCCGGACAGTCTTCCTGATGTTCGTCTTCCTTGGGCCCATGGTCAGCCTCAGCAACGTGATCGACTTCACCGACCTGCTGATCTTGTCGATGGCATATCCAAACATCCTCGGTATGATCTTCCTCTCAGGTAAGGTCGCGAAACTTGCCAAGGATTACGTAAAACGGCTGAACACCGGGGAAATGAAGCCGTATGAACCCCAAGTGCGGATCATCGACGGCTAAACAAGGCCGGTCCGACATCTGAGCCGTCCATTTAGAGCTTATATGAACACACCCGATCAACAACCGCCCACCGATGCGGATACCACCGCCCTACCCCTGCTGGCTGTGCGCGGCGGGATCGGGGGCATCCTGATGGGGCTTGCCAACCTCGTACCCGGTATCAGTGGCGGAACGATGCTGCTGGCCGCAGGGGTGTACCCAAAATTCATCAACGCCATCGGTGAGATCACAACATTTAAATTCCGTAAATCATCGCTGCTCTTGCTGACCTCCGTCGTCGGCTCGGCACTGCTGGCGATCGTGCTGCTGGCCGGACCGGTCAAGGACCTGGTCGTGCACCACCGTTGGATTATGTACAGCCTGTTCATCGGGCTGACACTCGGTGGCGTGCCTGTGGTCATGCGCCTGATCGGTTCACGTAAAGAAGCCGGAGCGAATGTGTGGACCGCAGCGGCGTTCGGCTTCATCGCCATGGCGGTCCTCGCCTACTTCCAGATGCGCGGCGGGGGCGGCGATGTAAACGCCGGTTTCGTCATGATGTTCATCGCGGGCATCGCCGGCGCCAGCGCCATGATCCTGCCGGGCGTCAGCGGGGGTTACCTGCTGCTGGTCTTGGGCGTTTATGTCCCGATCCTCGGCGGTATCTCGATGGCTAAAGACGCAGCCAAAGCAGGTGACGTCGGTGCATTGATGGACCCGACCCTGCATGTCGTGTTGCCCGTCGGGATCGGTGTAGTTGTCGGCGTGGTTGCGGTGAGTAACGTGCTTCGGTTGCTATTAAAGAAGTGTGAAAAACCCACGCTAGGTGTTCTGCTGGGTCTTTTACTCGGCGCGGTTGTCGGGCTCTGGCCTTTCCAGCAAGGTGTTGCACCTGAGGTCGGCTCAACGTTGAAGGGCCAGACCGTGCTCATGAGCGCGGAAGGTGAACTGACGTTCGAGCAGTCCGGCAAACCCGTTGAGCCGGACGATTACCCGACCGAGGTCTTCACACCGACCGTTGTACAGGCCGGTTCATCGGTCGGCCTGATAGTTGTGGGGTTTTTCGTTACCCTGCTCGTAGACAAGGTCGGCGGAGGCAAATCTTCGTCGAAGAAAACCGAGAAAAATACCGAACCCGATGAGGACAATCGGGCTATATAACCGGAGTAATTTGCTTCGGAAGGAGTAGTAGATGAACGTTCTGGTGACAGGTGGTGCAGGTTACATTGGTTCGCACGCGGTGCGTCGGCTTCTGGCCGGCGGGCACAAGGTGGCCGTGCTGGACAACCTGTACCGCGGACACCGTGCGGCCGTGCCTGACAATGTCAGTTTCATCCACGCCGACCTGCGCGAAACCGACAAGGTCAAAGCCGCACTCAAGGGCAACCAGATCGATTGCGTCATGCACTTCGCCGCGCTGGCATACGTCGGTGAATCCGTGACCGAGCCGTTGACCTACTACGACAACAACACCGCCGGCACCGTCAGCCTCCTGCAGGCGATGAACGAAGCCGGCGTCAACCGCCTCGTTTTCAGCTCTACCTGCGCGACCTACGGCGAACCCGAATCAATGCCCATCGTCGAAACCATGCCGCAGAGCCCGATCAATCCGTACGGCTGGTCGAAGCTTTTCGTCGAGCGTGTACTCAAGGATTACGCCCATGCGAATAAAGACTTCGCCTTCGCCGCCCTGCGTTACTTCAATGTCGCCGGCAGCGCAAGCGATGGCAGCATCGGTGAAGATCACGAACCTGAAACACACATTATCCCCGTGCTCTTAAATGTCGCGCTGGGTAAGGTGCCGAAGGTGACTGTGTTCGGTGAAGATTACGACACGCCGGACGGCACATGCGTGCGTGACTATATCCATGTTGAAGACCTGGTCGACGCCCACGCCGTGGTGATGGATGCACTGAAACCCAGCGACCAACGCTTCTACAACCTCGGCATCGGTCAGGGCACGAGCGTGAAACAACTGATCGACTCGGCACGTGAAGTGACCGGCTGCGAAATCCCCGTCGAGACGGGTCCGCGTCGAGCCGGTGACCCGCCGATGCTTTACGCCAACGCCGACAAAATCAAGAACGAACTGGGCTGGAGCGCGAAGCAAACCGACATCCGCCAGGCAATCGAATCCGCCTGGGGCTGGTTCAAGAACCACCCGGATGGCTATGGTGACAAGTGATGGCTGAGGACGAAACCCCGACAACATGGACACCCAAAAGGGGACGCTTCTTCCAGTTTGTCGTCTGGGCGATCATCGGCCTGATCAGCGCCGCCGTCATCGGTGGATTGATAATCATTCTGACAGGGTGAAACGCTCGAAGTCGATGTATTCAATCGATAATCCGCACAGATTGAACATTCCACATCGAACATTGAACATAAAGACACCTGCCCCTTCGCTTCGCTCAGGACCGGCGTTGGGAGGCATTAGCGATTAACGATCAGAGATTAGCGATTGCATCGCTACACCCCAGCCCCTACCCCCGCTGACTCGGTGGCGAGATCAATGCGGGTGACAGCTTCAACAACACCAACCCGACCGGGATCGCCATCACGGCTGAATACAACAGCATCAGGAAGCGGTAGAACATTTCGTCCCACACATCCCAGTTGGGCACGGGCGTACCGAGAAATAACGGCATCCCCCGACCGGTGTACAGCAGGATCGTCACCAGTTGGATGAAAATCCCGACGACCACCACCATGATCACCAGCGAGATAACTGATTCTCTAAACACCAGTGTTCTGAACTGCAACACTGCAAACGCGCCCATCAGGTAACCTAGCGCCTCCGGCCCAAGGATCGGCCCTTCCGCGATCGGTCCGGGCAGCAGGTTCGCGATGAGCCCGATCGTCAGCATCGCCCATGCCACCGTCCGACCATGTGCGTGAATCCCGATGAATACCGCGAAGATCAGCAGGAAGTCCGGCGACACACCCTGCGCGTTGGGTATCCCCAACAGCGGCTTCAGGCCGACCTGCATCAGCAGGAAACCATACGTCAGGATGGCAAACAGCAGCCAGTTCATTCAGTTCCTCGGCACCAGTACCACCACGCGCGGCAGGTGTGCTAAATCCATCATCGGTCGCACTACGACGAGTTTGTTCAAGTAAGGCCTGTCCGGGTGCGGCTCCGCCACTTCCACCGCACCGACGATAAACCCCTTGGCACGAGACTGCCAGGTGTCATCGGCCAGGAATACCAGATCGCCCACATTCACCGGATCGTCTACAGAAAACGCTTCGGTGTAGAACGACCGACCGTCCTTGCCGACTTCCAGATAACCGGTCAATGTGTTTGTAGAACCATCGGGTGACTGACCTGCAAAACGAACCTGGAAGCCCGTATCCGCCGCGGTGATGAGTTTTACATCAGACGTCTTTGCCGAGGTGCTAACCACCTCCCCCACCAGGTTCGCGCCCCAGACAACCGCCAATCCGTCACGCACCTCATCATCCGAGCCGATGTTGATCGTGAGGATGGGATTTTCCTTATCGCCGTTGAACCCGATCACGCTCGCCCCGGCCATCTGGATATCTTCAAGCTGCAGTAACTGATCGATCTTTGTCAGGCTCTCGCTGAGGTTGCGCAGCTCGATAATCTGCTGTTCGAGGTTGTCGATGTAGGCAAGCGCCTCGGCATACTTGTGCTTCAGGTCCTTATCATCGATGACCTCGTCCGTATCATCACGCGGCGGCCGTAGCGTCGTCGATGCGCGCGTCAGCAGGACCGCGGGCTGGGATATCAGTGATACGAATGAATGTGGCAGATATGAAATCCACGTCGCAGCCCGCACCGGCAGCTGGCTTAAAATCACCAACGCCAGCGTCAATCCGATGAGTACGCGCTTGGCAGTAATCGGCGGCCTGTTCATACCCACATCGCCTCGGCTGTTGGTCTTCGCGTGTTGGGGTCTGACAAGCGGACGGACATGCTATCCCTCATCCATGTCGCTTTCCATGGTCTGCTTCCACTCCTCGAGGTGTTCGAGGTAGATCGCAGTCCCGCGAGCGACGCAGGTCAGCGGGTCGTCGGCGACGCGGCAATCCAGCCCGGTCGCGTTGCTGATGACGGTATCGATCCCCCTTAGCAGCGAGCCACCGCCGGCCAGCACGACGCCGTTGTCCACCAGGTCGGCGGCGAGTTCCGGCTCCGTCCGCTCCAGCGTACGTGTCACCGTCTCGATGATCGCACTGAGCGGTTCCTGCAATGCCTCACGGATTTCTTCGCTCGTGATAACGGTCTTGCGGGGCAGGCCCGAGATCATGTCCCGGCCGCGCACTTCCATCGACCGCTCGTCACCATCAGACGCCGCTGAGCCGATCTCGATCTTGATCCGCTCGGCGGTCTGCTCGCCGATCATGAGGTTGTACGCTTTTTTCATGTGGTTGATGATCGCTTCGTCCATGTCGTCGCCGGCAACACGCACCGATTCGCACTGCGCGATATCTGCTAACGACATGATGGCGACCTCGGTCGTGCCGCCGCCGATGTCTACGATCATGCTCGCCGTCGCTTCGACGATCGGCAGGTTCGCCCCGATACCCGCCGCCATGGGCTCTTCAACAAGATATACACGACGTGCCCCGGCACGCTCGGCAGAATCCAGCACGGCCCGCTTCTCAACCGCGGTGATGCCCGAAGGCACAGCAATGACGACGCGCGGCTTAACGAATGGCCGTTTGCCGTTGACCTTGCGGATGAAGTACCCGAGCATGGCTTCGGTGATCTGGAAGTCGCTGATGACGCCGTCCTTGAGCGGGCGGATCGCGGTGATGCTGCCGGGTGTCTTACCGAGCATTTCCTTGGCGACCCAGCCGACAGCGTTACCGTTTTGCAGAACCTGGTTCGTCCCTTTGCGGACCGCCACCACGCTGGGCTCGTTCAGCACGATCCCTTCGCCGCGCACGCACACCAAGGTGTTGCATGTGCCCAGATCGATCCCCATATCGACGGAAAACCAGCTTAATAGGCTGTCAAGATTCAAACGAAGCGACCCCTGTCGGCCCGACGTAACGGTGTCTAATCCGGTCCGGGCATAATTGTACCAATCGCCGCCGGTTTGTGCGGCGGTGGCCGAATTGGGCTAAACGCCCACTTCTCTTGTGATTACATCGGAAATCCGGGTCGAAAGGTATCAGTTTTATCGGAATATCCGTGTCGATCGTCCGGTCGCCGGCCAAAGATAATTACTTGGGCAGGAACCACATGGCCTCGCCGAACACCTGACTGCCCCGATACCAGACGTAACCAACGCCTGCCAGCAGCGCCAGGAGCGTGACAAACACCAACACGGTGTAGATACTTTCGCCGTTTCCACTAGAGGAGGTTTCTGCCATCGTGGACTCACTCCGTAAACTTCAACCGCTTCGTCACGGCAAGGGTTAACAGGGGCATGGGCCGGTTTCGACCCGCATGGGTTCGATCAATAGGGGCCGGCGTAGATCTGGTCGCCGACCTGCACGGAGCCGCTGGACAGGGTGATACGGCCTGCTGCAACTGCCGTCTCAACGCGGTCAACCACGAACGTGCCGACGTACTGATCATTACGGTGGACCAGGAACTTCATGTTGGGTTCAACACGGTCCTTGGCGCCCACATCCACCTGCACCAGTGTCGTGCCGGCGGCGGACTGCACATCGGTGATCTTGCCGGCGATCGCAACGTCCGGCACGAACGGCGGAGTCGCTGCATCTGCGCTGACTTCCTGGCGGTACTGTTCGGGCACCTTCGCCAGCAGGCCACGCAGTTCAACGTTGTCCTGTTCGAGGCTGACCATCTTCTCACCCAGACGACGCACCTGACGGGTCAGGCTGTCACGCTGGCTTTCCAGTTCGTTGTTACGGTCGCCCAACTGCACGAGCTTGGTCTGGGAATCGACCAGGTTCTGACGTGTCTGCTTCAGGTCGCTGGTGGTGATTGTCAGCAGGTTCGAACCCTGTTCCGCGGCGGCGGAGAAGCGGGAAAGCTCGGCCTGAAGCGTTTCGTTCTCACGCTTGGCGGTAAGCACCTGGGCCTTGGCTTCGGCGGCCTGTGTCCGCAGGTCGCTCATTTCCTTGGTCATCGTAACCACCCGCTGATTCAGCAGCGCCGATTCCTCGGAGATGCCTTGGCGGACTGCATCAATCTCAGCCTGGAGGGCAGAGGCCTGGCCTTTTGCCACATTCAGGTCGGTTTGAAGCTGTTTGATGGTAGCGGAGGAGTTTTCCGTCTTAGCGACAAAAGGCACCACCAGTGCGACCAAAAGAACAGACAGGACGGTTACCAGCACGACGAAGGCTTTGGTCAGCGGACTCAAGGGTACATCCTCTCAAAGCGAGAATTGGGAACACACATTAGGCACGGGAATGAGGTGTGCAGGACGCCTCACTCGGAACGTCATTATCTACTGATGGGACTGGGCTTGTCAACCTTGCGGCTACTCGGCCGCCACCGCCCGGGCTGAGGCCTGCGGGTTGGCGTGAAGGTCCCGTAAAATCGCCGCTGCAGCCGCCAGACGCACCTGCGGATGCGGGTCCTCCAGGAGCCGGGCCATCTCCCCCACCATAGCCCGATTTTCAAACAATCGCCAGATCGTCGGCGGGTCCGAAGGCAGCAATTCACGGTAGATCCGACGCCGGGCACTATCCAGCGACCCCAGCGTAATCACCGCCTGGCTGCGTAAAACCGGGTTTTCAGACCGACAGGACTCCATCACGAAGCCCGACTTCTCCAAAAGCACCTTGATCGTCGCCCGGCCGCCGAAGTGTGATACCGCCTCCGCCGCCGCCAGTTTCAGCTCGATCGGCTGGTTCGGCCGCTCCACCATCGCCATCAGGCCCCCCTCGACCGACACGTCCCGAAGCCGGCCCAGCATCGTCACCGCCATCACACGCACCTCGCCGAACTCCGAATACATCGCCGCACGCAACGGGCTGATCGCCTCCGGGTCGCCCAGCATGGCCTGGGCCTCGGCAAATTGAACGTGCACCAGCGCCCGGCGAACCTTATTCACACGCTGGTCCGACATCGGCACCTTCGCCTGAGCTTCGATCATCGGCAGCGCACTGGGATCACCCATCATCCCAAGCAGCATCACCACATTGCCACGCACCGACGGGTTCGGCGAAGCGAGCATTTCCGCCATCTCACTGATGTCCGCTTCTTCGCCACAGCGCCGTGCCGCGAACATCGCCGAGGCACGCACCGACGGGTCCGGGTCATTCAGAAACCGAAGCGACGCCGGCCCAAGCTCACGCAACCGCATCTTGCCGATGGTTACCAACGCCGTGAACCGCACCGCCGGGTGTTCATCATCAATACCAAGCTGCGCCACGGGTAACGCACGGTCAGGCACACTCTGCATCGCTTCGATCGCGTTGGCACGCAGGAACGGGTCCTTGTCACGCGTCGCAATCTGCACTTGACGGATCGCTTCAGCCTTCAACTCCACGAGCGTGGGGATCGCCTCGGAATCTTCCTTGTCCGCCGCACGGGATACGCTCAACACACAACAGACACTCACCAGTACCGCCAGAACCGTTCGTAACAGAAGACGTTTGTTTGATCGGAGGTCGTCGTTTCGCATCAGTCCATCGCTCCTTGCTGAGTCGCTGGGTTTTTTAAATCTAAATAACGTTGCTAGCCATACGTTGACAACACGCCCCGGGTTGGGTCAATCCCTGTGTTTCCGCGGCACAATCTTACCCCAGACAAATAGAAAACCGGCCACCAGTGCCAGGCAGCCCGCCGGCAGGTCTCCCAATCGGCCATACACGGTGCTCCGGTCATCCAGCCGCGGCGCATCCACCGCAAAGCCCGACACCCACTGTCGCTGTCCCCCCACTTCCACCTGCTTACTCACCCGCCCCAGTGAATCAATAAACCCGCTGATCCCGCCGTTCACGCTCCGGGCCATCGGCACACGGTTCTCGATGCTGCGGATCGTCGCGATCTGCAGGTGCTGCGGCTGCTGGCTGTAGCCGCAATACCACGCACTATTGGTCAGGTTCACGATCAGGTCCGCACGCTTGCTGCCGTCCGATTCATACACCAGCCGGCGTACATCCCGCCCGACCGCATCCTCGTAACAGATCGGCGTGACCACGCGCACGACCGTCGGCGGCGCTTCGTCTGACTCACCTTCCGCTTCCGCATTGACCATCACCGGCAGTTCAAACACCGTCCTCGCCTCACCCTGACCTAACGAATAATCCTGCGTGTAAGGCGTAAACAGCTTGATGAACAGCGACTTCAACGGCGGTATCGCGCCCACCCAGGGGATGTATTCCCCGAACGGCACGCGGTGTGTCTTGTCATAACGCAAAGGCGCCTGTTCGCCGTCGCTGTAGTAGTGATACGCCGAGTTGTATCTCGGCTTCGGGATGTCAACGGCCTCGCCGCTATCCAATGTTTCGCTGACAAATCCCTCATACGCAGCCGCGCCGACCAGCAGGTTGCACCCCGTCTGAAGCGCCAACTGTCGGATCGATTCGTGATAGACATCCCCGCCGGTGTCCTGCTTGATGAAGTATTCAACCGCCTCGGGATTGATGGCCGTAGGCACCATCGTCTCGGGCCAGACAATGATGTCGGGCGTCGGCTCCGTGGCGGCCGCTTCACGCGTCAATGCAACCAGATCGCGCCAGTCCTGCAGGTCCTGCTCGGGGGTGCGGAAAATCTTGTTGTCCTGCGGGACATTGGTCTGGATCACCGCGATACGCGGCCCGGGGCTGGATGTATCAGACCACTGCCCGATGCGGTATTCGCCGTAAAAATGAGCGCCGACCGTGACGATCAGCCAAAGCACGATCGACCCGCGCGCCGTCGGATGCATCTTGTGTTTGCCCTTGCCGGTCGGCTTCATGATCGGCCGGGTCAAAAGATCGATCACCAACCCGCTTGTCATCGCCACCACCAGGCTCACACCCAATACCCCAAATACATCCGCAAACTGGATCAACCGCCCGGCCGGCTGGCCTATCTCGTAATCCGCCTGCGAATGCCCGAGCATGAACCAACTGAACCCCCCCGCCAGGAACCGCCCCCGCACCCATTCGCTTGCCACCCACGCCATCGGCAACAGCACCACCATCGCGCAGCGATACCGATGATGCAGTTGATGCGTCAGCACCAGCGCAAGCGCCCAGTAAAACGCCATCAACGCGGATAACGCGGCATACGCGAAGTACGAGATCGGGATGATCCACTGGATCATCACCAGCCAGCCCACCCAGAACACCGCGAAACTCGTCCAAAGCAGCCGCTTGGCGCTCGACGCCCGCGCCGCCAGCATCCCCGCCGGAACCAGTGCAAAGTACGCCAGCCACCACCACCCCCACGGCGCAAAGGAAAACATCAGCAACAACATGCTGATCGCCGTGAGTATCAGGTGGACCGAAACAGACCGGATCCCGGTCCGGGGCAGGGCCACAGTTGTCGGATGTTCCACGGATGCGGCCATGGGTAATAGGGTATCAGGTTACGTGTATGAGTTTCAGGTGGATGGGTTATCGGGTGTGGAGGGGGGTGTGGGGTGTAGCGATGCAATCGCTAATCTCTGATCGTTAATCGCTAATGCCCCCCTAACGCCGGTCCTGAGCGCAGCGAAGGTCCGGGTATCTTTATGTTCAATGTTCGATCTTCAATGTTCAATCTAAAAGCCGCAATTCAAATCCGTGCTAATGGCCAATTGCTCTCTTCCCCTCCCAACGCTGGTCCTGAGCGAAGCGAAGGTCCGGGTATCTTCTCGGGTATCGGGTATCGGGTATCGGGTATCGGGTATCGGAAAATCGTACAATGCAATTGCCTTAATTTTCTGCTTTTCTGCTTTTCTGCTTTTCTGCTTTTCTGCTTTCCCCAGCTAAAAGCTAACGGCTAACGGCTAATGGCTCAAAAAAAAACGCCCACACCTCCGTGCGTGGGCGTTGTGATTGTCCGACCTGTTTCCCCGGGGATTCCATGGAGCTCGTGCCCTCATCACACAGCGCGGGGGTGTGCCTCATCGTAGGCTGTGCGGAGTCGCATGCTCGACAGGTGGGTGTAGATCTGCGTGGTCGAGAGCGACTGGTGGCCGAGTAGTTCCTGGACACTGCGCAGGTCGGCGCCATTGTCCAACAAGTGGGTCGCAAAGCTGTGACGCAAGGTATGCGGGCTGATCGTCGCGTCGAGGCCGCAGGTCTTGAGATACTTATCGAGCTTACGTCGCACCGAACGGGTCGACAGCCGGCCACCGTTCTTATTGACGAACAGCGGGATCGCCGGGTCCGACATCGACTGCTGACGCAGCGCGGTGAACCGCTGATCGGGTTCGAGCAGCGTCAGGTAGTGACGGATGGCGGCGATGGCGTGCGAACCGAGCGGCACGATGCGTTCTTTTTTGCCCTTGCCACGGATGTTCAGTGTCTGGCCTGTCTGGTCCAGGTCGTTACGGTTGAGGTCGACCAGTTCGCTGACGCGGACGCCGGTCGAGTAAAGCGTTTCGAGGATCGCACGGTCACGGGCGCCGAGCGTGTCGCGGTTGTCCGGAGCGCTGAGCAGCTTCTCGACCTGATCGACGGTGATGGCCTTGGGCAGGCGCTTGGTCTGCTTGGGCGTGCGGATCAGCAGCATCGGGTTGGTCGTGCACTCGCCGCGCTTCAGCAGCCATTTGTAGAAGCTGCGGAGCGTCGCGATCTTGCGTGCGGTGGTTGCCGGCGAATAACCGAAGCCGTCCAGGTGTGTCAGGAAGCTGCGGATGATCATGGCGTCGGCGTTCTTCAAACGCTGTTCGAGCCGTTCGATGGTGTTCTCACCCGGCTGCATGTTCGGGTCAGGCTGCTGTCCCGGGGCGTCGCCGTTGAGGAACTCAGCATACTGTCGGAGGTCCGCGCCGTAGCAGCGGGCGGTATAGGGGCTGAAGTGCCTTTCATACCGCAGGTAGTTGACGAACTGTTCGATAGTTTGATTTTGTGCTGCCATGGTCGTTTCCTCTTTATTCATCGGCCGTTGCGGCTGTCACACCGCACGTTTTCTCGGACAGTTTGCGGACATCAGGTCCGCGTCATGGTTTGGGATTATTCGTTAAGCCCTAATGGGTCGTGGGTCTGCTTCACACGGTTGAGTTGATCCGCGATGCGTGAGCCGAGTTGATGCGACAGCATCGCCGCGTCGAACCATTGGATGTCCGACTCCGGATCACGCGCCATTTCGATGATCTGATCGAGCAGTTGAGGTTCCTGACCGTGCGCGCAACGAAACACGTAACGCTGGCCGTGCTTCATTAATAGAAGCTCACGACCGCCGTCCGCGGCGACCTGCTCGTGCAGGCTCGGGCCCGGGCCCATCTGGTTGTCTTGAATAGGTTCTGACATACGGCACGCTCTCGATCCCGCTTCGGGATCGGCTACGTGCCGACCCGTCAGGTCGCGGGTTCTGCGGCGAGCGGCGGTGGTGCGAGTCGTTGTTCTTCGACCCGCAATAATTGCCGGCTCACCAAGTAAGTCACAAACTCGGTGTACAGGTCCATGTCCAGTTGGTAGAGGCGCCAGCCGCGAGCCGGATCGTCACGCACCGCGTCGTCCCTGGCTTCGGCGTATTCAACAAGTTGCTCGTGTATGCCCGGATCGGATGCATCGTAGAAACCGGATACGACGCTGACCGGCGGAGACGGGCGGACGGGTTCGGCGGGCACGGTCGAATCGCCCGTCGGGGCGGTGACCAGCTTACGCAGGTTAGTTGCGTTCGCCTGAACCCGTTTCGGATTGAAGTACAGCTCGATGGTCAGCCCGAGTTTTGGCGGATCGTACGGATCGTAATCCGTGATCGACCCGATCACGATCGCGTCAACGCCCAATAGCTCGCGCAATTGAAACACGTCATCCGCACTGGTCACTGCCGACATCTGCCGGGCCTGCATCGCTGCAAGCACGCGATTCACCGGGATCGTGTCCACGCCGACGACCGTCTCCAGCCGCTGGGCGAGTTTGTCCGCGGTACGCAAGCCGTCGGCATACAAGCTGCCGGATTCGTTGCGTAACGGAGCCACCGCCCAGACCTGCCGCTCCTCGTAAGGGGCGCTTAAGCCTTGGGTCTTCTTGACGCCTCGGTACTGACAGCCAACCGCTAACACGGCTAGCGCCACTACCATCCACATGGCCTGTTCACTTTTCATGGCGTCCTGCCGTGAGTTTTCCAACAGCCTCCGCTGCCGGGGTTCTATTCAGTTCAGCTCGGTTCTCGCCGGTACATCCACAAACGTCCGGGGCCAAGCTACGAATCGGTCCTTATGGGGTCGGCACCATGGCCTCTGTTCCTTGACTCTCTGTATCCGCAGCCTCGTTATGAGCCTGCATCGTCATGGGATTCACGGGATTCATCGCCATGCGCTGAGCGTGGTCAGGCCGGATCGACCAGACATTCTCAATCCCTTCACCCGCACGGTCGGAGGTGAAGTAGATCTGACCCGAGTTCGCCCACGTCGGCTGGATATTCGAGAATCGACCCATCGTCAGGCGAACACGGTTCGATCCATCCGTATTCACCAACCAGATGTCTGCCTGCGGCGGGCCCTGCTGCTCCGCGGCATCCGGATCGATCACGGTGCAGAACACGATCTGCTTGCCGTCCGGGCTCCAGTCCGGGGTGATCGCCGCCGCGTTTGTGCTCGCCGCGATCTCCGTCGGGGCCATCGCTTCACCGTTGACCAGGTCGATCGTCCAGATGCTGAACCACCGTGTCCCGCGCTGTCGCGCCCGCTGGAAGACGATCTTGTCTTCCGTCGGCGACCAACTCGGGAACAGGCCGTTGCTGATGAAACGCTTGTCTGCAGTGTTGTTCAGGTCCACCAGCACCATCTCCCACTGCCCGCTCTGCGAGCCGTAGGTGCTGTAGACCAGTTTCTGACCGTCGCGGGAGAAGCTTGGGTGGATGTCGTCGGTCGGGCTGTTGGTGATCTGCACCGGCCGGCCGCCATTGATGTCCACGATGTAGATATCCCAGTTACCCGAGCGGTCGGAGGCAAAAGCGACCCGTGTGCCGTCCGGGCTGAACGCGGGCATCACTTCGTTGCCCGGATCATCCGTCAGTTGCCGTAGCGTCTGACCGTTCACGCTCTTGATGTAGAGGTCCGAGGTCACGCGGTGGCGGGTTGAGGCATGGACCAGCCAGTTGCCGGTCGGATCGATAGCGGGATCAAAATCCGCGCCCTCGATCGTGAAAGTGACCTGTTTAAGGTTGTTCAGCCCGTCCAGAGCGCTGGTGCGGGGCTGTTTGGCGTTGGGGATGTGGCCGTAAAGTCCGAGATTTCCGGTCGCTCGCTGGTTGATCGGCACACTGTTGGCCGTGTTCTGCACTGAGTAACCCGGACGTGGAACGGGGCCGGTTTCGATGTTCTTGCCGCCGGATTGGAAGTCGATCGGGCCGGTCCGCTTGGCCTCAAGCTGGGCCTGCTGCATCTTCTCCGCACGCTCCTGCTTGGCCTTTTCGTATGCCAAGACAGCTTCCCGGTCACCGCTCTTGAGCCCATATCCGCCGGTGTACATCTGATGACAGCCACCCGTCGCGAATAAAAACAGGGCCAAGGCAGTTATTAGCGTGAGGTTACGAAACGTCATGGCCCACCTTGGTTCCAAACTGGAAAGTCGTGAACACCGCTATGCCGTTATCGGGGCAGCAGGTCCTCTGGGCTTAAGCGAAGCCCATAGATGCTTTATCGGACCGCTACACGAAAGCACTTGAAGGGATGACACTTAGCTCAACAACTATCCGGACACGCCACAGGGGGCAGAATCCACGCTTTGACCACTGATATACACAAAACAAGGCTGTCTGAAGCCCATGAAGTGCCCCGGTCCGATAAATACACCATGAATATCAGCCGATGATCCAGTTGCTCTTATCCACAACAAACGACCTCACCGGCTGGCTGAATTCTCCCGTCCTGCGCTGGTTCGTCACGGGACTGTACCTCGCTACCATGACCTTGATCGCGATCTACGGCCTGCACCGCTACTGGCTGGTCTACCTTTTCAATAAATACCGCCGCACCATCCCCCGCCCGGCCGATCGCTACGCCGACCTGCCACGCGTGACCGTACAACTGCCTATCTATAATGAAGGCGCTGTCGTCGAGCGCATCATCGACGCCGCCTGCCGGCTCGAGTATCCACATGATCGGCTCCAAATCCAGGTCGTCGACGATTCGACAAACGCCTCTGCCAAGACCGCCAAACAACGCGTCGAGTACTGGGCCCAACAAGGTATCGACATCCAATACCTGCACCGCACCGACCGCACGGGCTTCAAAGCCGGGGCGCTTCAGGCCGCGACGCAATCCGCTACGGGCGAACTGATCGCTATCTTCGATGCAGACTTCGTCCCACCCCCTTCCTTCCTCAAACGCACCGTCCACTACTTCACCGACCCGACCCTCGGCATGGTCCAGACACGCTGGGCACACCTCAACCGCAATGATTCCCTGCTCACGCGCGGCCAGGCCATCTTCCTCGACGGCCACTTCGTCATCGAACACACCGCACGCAACCGCAACGGTGCATGGTTCAACTTCAACGGCACGGCCGGGCTCTGGCGCCGCGAGGCCATCGAATCCGCAGGCGGCTGGCAGCACGACACACTCACCGAAGATGTCGATCTGTCCTATCGCGCGCAGCTCGCCGGCTGGAACTTCCTGTTCCTGCCATGGGTCCAGTGCCCCGCCGAGCTGCCGCCCGAAATCAACGCCTTCAAAAGCCAGCAACACCGATGGACCAAGGGCTCGATCCAGACCGCGCTCAAGCTCCTGCCCACGTTGTTCCGCGCCAACGTCTCAAAGAAGATCAAGCTCGAAGCCTTCTTCCACCTCACCGGGCCGATGGTACATCTATATGTCACGCTGCTCGCACTACTGTTCTTCCCCGTGATATCGCTCAACGTGAAAGCTGCGGGCAACAGCGCCTGGCTCGGTTTGATCCTCGGCATGAGCCTGTTCTGTCTCGGCACCGTCTCCGCCAGTGTCTTCTACATGGCAAGCCAGAAAGTCCTTAAACGCAGCGCCCTTGCAACCATCGCGCAGATCCCCTTCCTCATGGCGATCTCCATCGGCATCGCGCTCAACAACGCCATCGCCTGCATCGAAGCCTTGCTGCATCACGACACGCCCTTCATCCGCACACCCAAATACAACAACACAAACCAAAACCGCATCATCCCCACCCCACAACTCAAACGCCCCGTCTGCCTGCTCGAACTGGCGATGGGAGCGTACATGCTGCTGTGCCTCTGGCTATCCCTGCACACCGGCCACCGCGCCGTCAGCCTCCCCTTCCTCTGCCTCTTCGCCACCGGCTACTTCTACGTCGGCACGACAAGCCTCTGGACACACCTGCGATCAACTCTGATACACCGCAGGCCACAGCCACAAACCGCGTAAACTAAATACACAGAGTAATCCACAAAAGGCACAATATTCACAGAATTCAAAAGCATGCAGAAGTCTTCTTCTCGCAGCCCTTTTTGTGTCTTCTGTGCCTTTTCGTGGCTATCCATCTATTCCAGCATTCGTCCACAACGGCCGATATAAAAGCATCATGCCAACTCCCCTGCCCCCCGAAATCACCGTGCAGTCCACGCCTACCGGCGTGATGTACCTGCTGCCGAAACGTGAAACCGGCTGGCTTAAAATAATCGCAAACCTGCTCACGCTCATCGGGTTGATTCTGATCGGCGTTGCGCTCTACCTGATCCTCTTCCCCACCGGCCTGTACACGTGGCTGATGGACCAATGGTCAAGCGGTGGACAAGCTGGCAGCTTCGACTTCACCAATCTGTTCAGCGCTTTCTTCGCACTGCCCTGCCTGTTCTTCGGCATCCCCCTGCTCAAATTCGGTCGATTCCTCTCAGGCGGAAAAACCAGCATCGAACTGCGCGGCGATCAACTCATCACAACCCAAGGCTCGGGCCCGCTGCGTCGACGCAGAAAATACAACATCAGCAAAATCAAAAAACTCCAGGTTAAAACCGCCCGCCCCGGCGAAGCGCCTGACTTTCTTTCAAACATCTCCGCTGCCCTTAACATCACACTTACCGACGGCAAAACGCGCAACCTTACCTGGGGCTATAAGCAGGATGTATTACTCGCCCTCGCCACCGACATCTCGGCGCAAGTCGAACAGCAGGCCGGCGCTACCCTCTTCGACAGCGACCAAACCTCCATTGCCGTCGAGGAGCGCACGCTCGGTGATAATCTCGTCAGGTCAGCAAGCCAATACCGCAATAACGAACCCCAGCCATCCGACCCTTATAACACACCGCCACGCCCCGACGATGCCGTCTCCATCCTCGAATACAACAGCGACGGCCTGACCATCACCGTCCCGCCCGTGGGCTTGCGCAAAGGTTCCAAAGGTATATTCGGCTTCTCGATCATATGGAACCTGTTCATGTCTGTGTTCACTATCGGCACGATTGCAGGCGGTGCGATGACAGACCCCGACGCTTGGGTGGTCTGGCTGATAGTCCCGCTTTTCTGGACTGTCGGCATCTGGATGGCGCTCGCCGCGATCAACGCCGGCAAACGCCGCGCTATCCTCGATGTCGTCGGCGACACACTGCTCATCACACGTAAAAGCATTTTCAAAACCAGGCAGGAAGAAGTCCACCGCGACGAGATCGAATCGATCCGCCGCGATGCAAGCGGCACCGAGGTCAATGATGTGCCCATCCTCAACCTCCAGATCCACCGCAAACAAGGCAAGAAGATCGCACTGCTAAGCCAACTGTCCAACGATGAACTGGCATGGATCGCCGGCGAACTGCGCGGCGCTATGGCTAAGCCACGCGATGCAAGCCAGGACCTCGAAGCCAATCAATCCAACGAGCTGCCCCGCCCGGCAAACGCCGTCGCCACGCTCGAAAAAAGCCGCGACGGCATCACCATCACCGTCCCACCGGTTGGCATCCTCAAAGCCAGCAAAGGCCTGTTCGGTTTCGCGATCGTATGGAACCTCATCATCGCCATCACCATCACGGTGATGATCTTCGTCGGCGCGTTCAAACAATGGACCGACCTGCTTTTCATCATCCCCTTCCTCGGTATCTTCCTGCTGATCGGCATCGGCATGCTGCTGGGCGCCATCAACGCTGGCCGACGCCGCGCCATCCTCGACGTCGTTGGCGACACACTGCTCATCACACGCAAGAACATCTTCAAAACCCGACAGGACGAAGTACACCGCGACAACATCGCCTCCATCCGCCGCGACGAATCCGGCACCCGCGTCAACGACATCCCCATCCTCAACCTGCAAATCCACCAGAAGCAAGGCAAGAAGATCGCCATGCTCAGCCAGTTGAAAAACGAAGAACTCGCCTGGATCGCAAGTGAGTTAAGGAAGGCCATGGGGATAGATTGCTGATTGTTAATGTGAGTTGCGGAAGCGCGGACATCAGCGATTAACGATTACAGTTCAGCGATTCCCCCCATCCGCCCCGCTTCCAAAGCATGCCGAATACGAGGCTGCTATAAATACAGCCATGCCCGCCAACCTGCCTCCGGAGATCAAGGTTATCCCGACACCGACAGGTGAGCGCTATGAGTTGCCGCAACGGCATGTCGGGTGCCTGCGTGTCGCGGCTTGGCCTATCATCATATTTGCTGCTTTCAACGCAGTGTTCGGGCTTTACGTCTCACTGATCGGCAGCGGGTTTTTAACTACTTCTAAAAACGGGAGCAGCAACACAGACTCCCTAATTTTGTTCTTCGGGATCGTCTGGTTCCTCATCATGCTTCTTCCCGTCATACTCGGCTGCTTCATGATTGGCGGACACAACACAATCGAAGTACGTAACGAATGGCTGATTGCCGCCCACCATAGCGGCCCGCTTCGGCTGTGGCGAAAGATGCTGATCAACAATATTCGCACGTTCCAGATTAAGACAGGTAATCCCGGAAACAAACTGAGCGGGATCCACCCGATGATCGGGACACTCAAAGCCGACCTTGTCGGTGGTCAACGACGAATCATTGCATGGGGATATCACAGAGACACGCTTCAAGCTCTCGCCCAGCATCTCACAGAACGTTTTCAACTACATGTTGACATCACACTACTCGATCCCAGACACGCATCGATCCCGATCGAAGAACAGTCGTCCGACCCCGAGAGTCTGATCGAAGGATTGGGGAAGTTAACACACAAGAAAATAAAACCGCTTGACGTTCCAAACATCCCGCAAGGACCGGATGTAAACGCACCGAAGCCTACATATACAGATGTAAGGCTGGAACTTCACAAAAACGGTCTGACATTCACCATCCCATCGGTTGGCATACGCAAAGGATCCAAAGGCATATTAGCCTTCTCATTGTCGTGGAACCTGTTCATGGCACTATTTACCGGCTTATGGTTTGCCGGCCACAGAAGCACACAAGGCTGGAATAGTTACATTGTGCTAATGTGTCTCACTACGCTCTGGGGGCTCGGTATCGCAACATTGATCGCGGCAATCAATATCGGCAAGCGCCGAGCCATCATCGACGTCGTCGGCGAGACACTACTGATCTCGCACCAAAGCATCTTCAAGATAAAACAGCAAGAGGCCCATCGTGACAACATCGAATCCATCCGCCTGGAACATTGCGGTAAAGAAAGCGACGATGTGCCTATCCTGAATCTGCAGATCAATTGCAAGCAAGGCAAAAAGATCACCCTGCTTAACCAGCTATCGAATAACGAACTCGCTTGGATCGCAAGTGAGTTGAGGAAAGCATTGGGGATTGATTGCTGATGTTTAATCGCTAATCGTTAATGTGAATTGCCGAAACGCCGGACATTAACGATTAACGATTACCAATCAGCTATTCGCCTACATCCGCTCCACCGTCTCGATCCCGAGCAACCCTAACCCCAGCTTCAATGTTCGCGCAACGAGGTCGCACAGGGCCAGTCGGTTGTTGCGTTGGGCTTCGGTGTCTGCGACGAGTACTGGACACTTTTCATAGAACTTATGGAAGCCGGCCGCCAATTCATACAAATATGTACACAGCCGGTGCGGCTCTAAACTGTCCGCGACGGATGCGACAATCCGCGGCAGTTGCAGCAGATGCAACGCAAGCGCTCGCTCGGTGTCCTCTTCGAGATGGATCATGTCGCCGGTGATTGTTGCCGGGTCAACTTCACCCTTGCGGAAGATCGACTTGATCCGCACGTAAGCGTTGATCAGATATGGCGCGGTGTTGCCTTCCAGCGCGAGCATCCGGTCCCAGTCGAAGATGTAATCCTTGATCCGGTCGTTGGACAGATCGAAGTACTTGACCGCTCCGACGCCGACGACGCGCGAGATCGCATCGCGTTCATCGCTGGACAAATCCGGTGCTTTCTCGGCAATCACCTTGCCGGCTCGTTCGATCGCTTCATCCAACACATCAACGAGCCGAACCGTGCCGCCCTCCCTGGTTTTGAAGGGTTTTCGGTCCTGACCCATGATCGTGCCGAACGGGACATAATCGAGCTTGGCGTCGCCGACCCACCCGGCTTTTTCGGCGGCGGCGAAGAACTTGTTGAAGTGATCGCGCTGCCTTGAATCCACGACATAAATCAAACGCGATGCGCCGAGGTCACCGATGCGGTGCTGTAGCGCAGCAAGGTCGGTCGTGGCATAACCGAAACCGCCATCGCTCTTGCGTATGATCAGCGGCGCTTCATCTTCGTTTTCCCCAAAGATACAAAGCGCGCCGTCACTTTCCCGCGCAACGCCCGCTTCCTTGAGCGATTCGGTAACGGGACCAAGCCGATCGTTGTAAAAGCTTTCGCCCTTCAGGTCGCCATCGGTCAGGCCGACGTTTAAGCGCGTGAAGATGTCGTTCATGTGCCGGACGGATTCACCGATGAGCATCTTCCAGATCGCAAGCGACTGCTCATCACCACCCTGCAGAGCAACCACGCGCTTGCGCGCTCGCTCAGCAAAGTCGGCATCATCATCGTCGCGTTTCTTCGCTTCCTGGTAAAGCGTATTCAGGTCGCCGATCGTGTGATCTTCGCTTTTCACCCAGCCGGTATCGATCAGGTGTTCGAGCAGCATGCCGAACTGCGTGCCCCAATCGCCGAGGTGGTTGTGTCGGATAACGTTCTGACCTTGGAAGTCGAGCACGCGCGCGATGGCGTCACCGATGATCGTCGACCGCAGATGCCCGATGTGCATTTCCTTGGCAAGGTTCGGGCTGGCATAGTCGATCACCACAGTCGCGGGCGGCGTGGCTTTATCGATACACAGCCGATCGTTGCCTGCAACCGCGGCGAGTTGATCGTTGAGCAAATTCGCTGACAGCGTCAGATTAATAAACCCCGGCCCGGCAACCTCCGCCTTTTCGACGACGTCACCGATCGGCAACTTCTCACGGATCGCCTCGGCGATGTCGCGCGGCTTCTTACCCAGCTTCTTGGCTAAACCCATCGCTAAATTGGCCTGGTAATCCCCGAACTTCGGGTTCCCGGCCAGGCGCAGGATCGGGTCCGCATCGGCATACTCCGGGCCAAACGCGTCGGTCACAGCGCTACTTAATAGCGACTCAAGTGTCTGTTGAATATCTGACATAAGGCGGACAGGGTCGGGCAATCGTACGCTTAAGTCAAGTTGACTGGCTCAAACTCCAAAATGCACGAATGAAGAATGCACGAATGTCGAAGTCGTTTCGAGCGTTCGTGCATTATCCACGATCAATGCTTTGTTCTTACCCTACACCCAACACCCAAAACCCGACACCCTAAACTCACACTGCCTCTTGCTGCAGGTCCGCGCCACGATGTTGGAGCTGCGCCTTGAGGCGGGCGAGGATGGAGCTGTGCATCTGGCTGACGCGCGATTCGGACAGATCAAGCGTCACGCCGATCTCTTTCATCGTCATCTCTTCGTAGTAATAGAGGATGACGATCAAGCGCTCGGCCCGGCTCAGGCCCTTGGTGATCAGGTCCTTGAGGTCGCGCTTCTGCACAGCCTTGAACGGGTTGACTTGCTTGGCATCTTTCAGGACGTCGATCTCGCGCACGTCCTTGTTGGAATCCGTCTCGAACCATTTACGTGAAAGCGAAACCACGCCGACCGCGCCGGCATCCTTGCGGATCTTGGCGAACTCCTCATCGTCGACGCCCATCTTCTTGCACAGTTCGTCATCGGTTGGCTTGCGGCCGAGTTCCATCTGAAGCGAACGACGCGCCTGCTCGACCTGGCTGGATCGGCTGCGCACCAGGCGCGGGACCCAGTCCATCGAACGGAGCTCGTCGAGGATCGCGCCGCGGATACGCGGGGCACAGTAGGTTTCAAACTTCACGCCGCGCTCCATGTCGAACGCGTCGATGGCGTCCATCAGGCCGAAGATGCCGGCGCTCATCAGGTCGTCGATGTCGACTTCATCAGGCAGCTTGGCGTAGATGCGTTCGGCGTTGTACTTCACCAGCGGCAGGTAATGCTCCATGAGCTGGTTGCGCAAGGGCTCGGTGCCGAGCTTCTTGTATTCGTTCCATACATCGAGGATGGGGGTCTCGCTTTGAGAAGCTGTTTTGACCGACTGCCTGGACTTCGCCATCGTCTACTCCTTGACCGGCTCAACGCCTTGTTGTGCTATCCGTGCACGGCGTGTTGTGTTAAGTATTCAAATCTTGTTTCGTTCAATGGTGCATTGATCAGCACACATCCGCCACAAACATCCGGCGTTACTCACCGGCGTGCCGATTACGCGTCCGGCACACTGTCATCCGGGATAGGGTTCTCCTGCTTGTACTTCTTCACGTGTTCGAGTACCGCCCACTGCGCGAGTGAACCAACCATGTACCCCACGACCCAACACACGAGCATCACGCACGACGCGCGGAAGATGACGGTCGACGTGCTGTTACCCACGTGCAAACCGACAACCAATGCAGCGGCGAAGCTGATGAGCGCGAAACAGGATGCGATTACTCTTGCGGGGATGGTGGAGCACTCCTTTGCTCAGACAATCCAATCCGTTGTTCTGCGAGTATAGCCGATCGCGCGCGCCTGTGAAGGGGAAAGTTAGAGTCAATAAAAAATTTTTTTTGAACAGGTTAATCGGCAATAAATGCGCGGTTGTTCAGCCGACAAGCCACGCCGCCATGCGCCGCAACAAACCCTGGTCGCGCGGCGTCGATGCGTGACGATCGATGCGGTGCGCTAAGCGGTGCATGCACATGCTCGCCGGACTCGCTGGATGTTCAAGCACGAAAGGTTGACGACGACGCACCGCATACGGCACGCGCGGATCGCTCAAAACATGCCCGGCGTAGCGCGGCGTCACATCCAGAAAACGACGGCACACACCACCCACCCGATCGTAAACGGCGCGCGCTTCGCGCTCGTCGCGAACCTGGTTCACCAGCAAGCGCATGTCCAGGTCATCCGCCTGTCGGCTGGCCGTCTTGATCACCGCATAGGCGTCCGTGATCGCCGTCGGCTCGGGTGTCGTGACCACAAGGATCTGGTCCACCGCCACAAGAAATCCCAAGACATTGGGGCCCACCCCGGCGCCGGTGTCGATCAGGATCAGGTCCGCCTCATCCTCCAGGTACCGCATCTGGTCCATCAACCGGGCACGCTCGAACTCGCCCAGCGCCGCCATCTGGCTCAGCCCCGACGCCCCCGCGATCAGCTTGAAACCGCCCGGCGCGTCGACCAGCGCCTCATGCAGTGAACATCGTCCAGCGACCACGTGCGAAAGGTTCCGCGGGGCATTGAGATTGCATATCACGTCGGCATTGGCGGTGCCCAGGTCGGCATCCATCAGGATCACCCGCCTGCCCATCTTCGCCAGTTGAACCGCCAGGTTCACCGACACGCTTGTCTTGCCCACGCCACCCTTACCGCTTGTCACGGCGATAGTTATCGCGCGCGGGGGGGCCGGCGCCAGCGATATCGTCTGAGCGATCGGACCCCGGGCATGGTCTTCAGCCACCAGTTCCCTCAGTGCTTCTGCTTGATCAGCGATCACTTCTCCCTCCCGGGACACTGCCCAAAACCAGGTCGGCCAACCGGTTCGGGCACCCCCGCTCGATCTGATGTGGCACTTCCTGCCCCGTCGTCACGTAGCTGAGGCGCTTGTCCGCCTTGCCCAGAACATTCAACAACACCCCAAAGGTAACGGCTTCATCCAGTTTGGTAAAGATGATCCGGTCTGTCTTCACGCAACTGAACCGATCCACCGTCTCCATCAACACTTGCTGCGAGCACGTCGAGGACAGCACCAGGTGCGTCTCGTGCGGCCTCGCCTCAGCCAAAAACTGTGACAATTGTGTCAGCCGCTCATCGTCGCGTTGACTGCGACCGGCTGTATCGATCAGCACAACATCGTAGCGCGAGCACTTGGCGAGCGTCGATTCGATCTCCTCCGGCTTGAGCACAACATGCAGCGGCACGCCGATGATCCCTGCATAGGTCTTCAACTGATCCACCGCCGCAATACGGTACGTGTCCAGCGTGATCAGCGCTACATTCTTCTTCTGCTTGATCTTGAACGTCGCCGCGAGCTTGGCGATCGTCGTCGTCTTACCCACACCCGTCGGTCCGACCAGCGCGATCGTCCTGGGCCGGCCGTCTTTGGTTTTGGCCACGTCCACAACCTCTACCCCCGCTTCGGTAGGCAAATAACCGGCCAAATGCTTGCGCACCGCGTCCCGGCACGCTGTTTCATCAGCCAACTGCTCGTCGCTTAGCTCACGGCGAACCTTGCTCACAATCTCATCCGCCAGTTCGCACGCCACTTCCTGTTGCAGCAGCGTCGCATACTGCTGGCTCAAACCCTTGGGCAGGCTCGTCGGCTCGCCCTTGCATTGCTGCTGGTGCATCATGCGCGAAACAAGATGCTTCACCGCACTCATCTCTTTAGCCAACTGATATGGATCGGGCATCGCAGGCGAAGTCACCATGACCGGCGGCTCCAACGTCGCGGTCGCTGTCGCTGCTTGCTGCAACTCCTGTTGACGGGACTGTTCGATCTCCGCTTTCGCTGCGGCATAGGTCCGACGGATCAGGTCCCCCGCCGCTGCGTGTTGTTTCGGATCAGCCTGCGCGATCACCGGCCGGCGTTTCGGCAATGCCGTAGCACGTGTTGTACTCGCCGCACGCCTGCGACTTCGCGCCACCTCCGAGCCCTTCCCGGCCGTCACCTCCACGATCGTTCGCGCACCTATCCCCAGCACACCGCCTCGCTTATAGCTGCGTGTGTGAAGCACCACTGCGTCCGAACCCAGGTCACGCTTGACCAGCGCCAACGCCTGTGCCATCGATTCGGCGGAAAAAGTCTTCAGATTCAATTAACTGCCCCTTGTAATTCTTCAACCCTGCGGCCGCCGGCTTGCTGTGGATGCGGCATCTGCACCATACCCAGCGCCTCGACCTCGACCCCCTTACTGACTTCGTTGTAACCCAACACCGCCGCCGTCGGCAGGTGTGGTTCTATCAATTGCCTGACCGGCCCACGGACTTGCGGCGACGCCAACAGCACCGGGTGATGACCCATCTGAGTCAGACGATTCAACTCTTCAAGGATCGCCCCTGTTATCTTGTTCGCAACCGCCGGCGGCATTGTCATACTTGTCCCCTCGTTCGACCTTTCGACATAGCCGTTGATTTGATCCTCTATCGCCGGGTCCAGGCTTACACAATATAACTTGTTCGACGTCATGCCTGGATTCGTGCCATCACCCGATGGTTCTGACACAGTGTACAGATTACAGATCGTCCTACTAAGTGAATTTCGTACATATTCTGTCAAAACATCTAAATCTCTTGTCCGCGTCGCCCAATCGCCTAACGTTTCCACAATCACTTCAAGGTCACGCACAGGCACACGCTCGGATAAAAGGTTCTGCAAAACACGCTGCAACTCGCCCGGCTTGACCAGCGGCGGCTTGTCGCCCGTCGGCTGCAACACCTCTTCGCACAGCTTCGGTGCACGTTCCTTCAACTGAATGATAAGGTTGTTTGTCTCTTCGCGTGTCAACAGTTCACGTGCATGGTTACGCACAACCTCGGTGATATGCGTCGCCAACACATCCGTCGCGCCGACGACCGTGTAGTTGAGCGCCTCGGCACGTTCCTTCTGGCCCGGGCTGATCCACACCGCTTCCAATCCGAACGCAGGCTCGACCGTCTTAACACCCTTCAAGGGTTCACTGGCAAGCCCCGAATCCATCGCCAGGTACTTGCCGGGATGCACCTGCCCGCGTGCCATCACGTTGCCGCGGATCTTGATCTGGTAATCATTAGGCTGAAGCTGCATGTTGTCGCGGATACGCACCGGCGGCATCACCAGCCCCATCTCCGTCGCCAACTGCCTGCGGATCATCGTGATCCGGTTCAACAGATCACCGCCCTGCGATTGATCCACCAGACGTACCAAGCCATACCCCACTTCAAGCTCGAGCATGTCGACCTTCATCACCTCTTCGACCGGCGACTCATCCGCACGCGACGGCTTCGCAGCCTTCTGCGCTTCAACCTGCGCCACCTGCGCCGCCGACCGCTGCGTCATAAACACAAACCCACCTAACGCTAGACCCAGCAACAACATCGGCGCCGTCGGCAAGGGCGTCAATAGCCCCAGCAAGATCAGAAATCCTGATGTGATCCCCAGCGCCGCTTTTCGGCTGGTCAACTGCCCCGTCAGTTCCGTCCCCAGGTCCTGTCGGCTGCTGGATCGCGTCACGATCAAACCCGCCGCCACCGAAATCACAAACGCCGGTAACTGCGACACAAGACCATCACCCACCGTCAGCTTGGTAAACACATCGACCGATTCCGCGATCGTCCAGCCGTTCATAAACACACCGATCGCAAACCCGCCGAGGATGTTCACGATCGTAATGATGATGCCCGCGATTGCGTCGCCGCGAACGAACTTCGCAGCACCGTCCATCGCTCCATAAAAATCGGCTTCCTGTGCGATCGCTTCACGACGCATGCGGGCCGTCTGTTCATCAATGAGCCCGGCGTTCAGATCAGCGTCGATCGCCATCTGCTTGCCCGGCATCCCGTCCAACGTGAAACGCGCCGCCACTTCCGAAATACGTGTCGCACCTTTGGTAATCACGACGAACTGAATGATGATCAGGATCGAGAACATGACCACGCCGACCACAATCGACGAACCCGTCACGAACTCGGCAAACGCCTGGATCACCTTCCCCGCCGCCGCCGTCGCCGCCTGCGGGCTTGTCGGGTCGGCCGAAAGGATCATCTTCGTCGTTGCGATATTCAACACAAGCCGGAACAGAGTCGTACCCAACAAAAGCGACGGGAACACGGAAAAGTCCAGCGGGCTTTCGACAAAGATCGTTGTCAGCAGAATGATCGCCGCCAGAGCGATGTTCATGGAGATCATCAAGTCCATCAACATCGGCGGCATCGGCACCACCACCATCGCCAACATCCCGATAAAAGCAATAGGCACCAACAACGGCCGGTACTTGTACAGCCGTAGAAGCCATGCGGGGGTGGTGTTTAAGCCTTTAGCCATGATGATTTAGCCGCAAATGAACGCTAATCAACGCAAATTTGGATTAGTGTTCGTGAACGATCCTTTTAAATTCGACTTTCGGTTTTTGGAAGTTAAACAATAAACACAGTGTCAGTCCCGTTCCTTTCAGGTAATTCAAGCACTGTGCCATATGCTCAGGGGCAAACGCATTAACACACTTCAGTTCCACTAGAAGACAATCCTCAATAATCAGGTCAGGAACATAATCCCCGACGATCAAATCCTTATATCTCACCTTAATTGGCTCTTGCTGCCTGACCGAATACCCTCGTAGCCGCAATTCATGAGCCAACGCATTCTCATAAACCTTCTCTAAAAATCCTGATCCCAACTCATTACTCACATCAGAAGCCGCACCGATACACGCATGCGCCAATTCTTCAATATATTCGCGTCCATTAGCGTTCATTTGCGGCTAAATACTCCTACGCTGATTTACGGCCACTCAACCTGTAAACGTAAGCAAGAATCTCCGCCACCGCCGTGTAATGTTCCGGCGGCACTTCATCGCCGATCTCTACGTGCTTGTACAGCGCCTGCGCCAGCGGCTTGCGTTCTACCAGCGGGATGCCGTTGGCAATCGCGATCTGGCGGATGCGCATCGCCATGAAGTCCGCGCCTTTGGCGATCACCTTCGGCGCCCGCATCGTTTCCGAATCGTATTGCAGTGCGATCGCGTAATGCGTCGGGTTCGTCACCACGACGTCTGCCTTCGGCACCGCCTGCGCGATCCGCTGCATCGCGATCTGACGCGCAACACGCGTTCGCCGCTGCTTGACCATCGGATCGCCTTCCATCCGCTTCATCTCTTCCTTCACATCCTGCTTGCTCATCTTCAAATCCTGCTCGTGCTGATAGCGCTGGAACGCATAATCCAGGATCGCCATCACCAGCAGAAGCAGAGCAAGCTTCAGCGCAAGCCCGTAAACGATCGTGCCCGCCGCGGCGAACGCCTGCAACGCCTCCATCTCCGCGATATGCAGGATGCGCGGCATGTCGCCCATCACGAACCAGATCGCCACCGTCGCGATCAGGATCACTTTCAAAACGCTCATCACCAGCCGCATCCCCGCACGGGCGCTGAACAGGTTTGATACGCCCTTGATCGGCGACAGCTTGCCGAAGTTAGGCTGAAGCGGCTTGAGCGTTAATAAGAAACCGACCTGCCCCAACGATGCCAGCAGCCCCACCGCCATGATCGCCAGCACGATCGGACCGAGCGCTATCGCAAACATGTAGACGCTGTAGTAAGCGCTCTCACCAAGCCCGTCGATGCGCGTCGGGTTCGGGTGATGCTCTGAAGTCAGCAGCACACGTGTCGCATGCCCCAGCGTCTGAATCATCCGTGTGCCCAGCACGTTCAGTGCCACGATGGCCGCCAGCAGCATGATCGCCGCTGTCAGGTCGGTGCTGCGCGCCACGTTGCCGTCGGCACGTGCTTCCTGCTTGCGCCGTGGCGTTGGGGCTTCGGTTTTTTCAAATTGATTCTCAGCCATGGCTTAAAACAGCAACTCCAAATCGAAAAACTTTGCGATCTCCGTCAGGATCCCCATCATCTGATCCGCATACAGCCACGCGGCGATCGCAATGAACGCGATCATCATCGTCGTGCCGTTCAAAATACGGATCGTGAAACCCACGCTCATGATGTTCAACTGCGGCACGGTCCGCGCGATAAAACCCAACGCAACCGTCTGCAAGAAGATCAGACACAACAACGGCGCCGCGATCCGGAACCCCATCTGGAAGATCACGGTCAGCAAACCCAAAACCAGGTTGACCAGCCCTTCGACATTCGCGAAGTCCGCGAATCCGCCGATCGGAATCATGTCAAAGCTGCCGACGAGGATACGCAGCATGATCCGGTGCCCGCCGAGGATCGCAAAGATCGCAAGCCCCAACATGAACAGCGAGTTCGCCATCACGCCCGACTGCTCGCCCGTTTCCGGGTTCACGATGTCGGCAAAGCCGATGCCGATCTGCTTATCAATGACATCTCCGCCAAGCTGCATGCCGATCATCGGCAGGCTGGCGCAGTAGCCGATCACCAGCCCGATCATCAATTCCATCGCGATGTAAGGAAGCAATAGCCACAGGTTCAGATCGTGATCGATCACCGGCGCAAGCATCATCGCTGACGAATTACCCGGATTCAGCAGCATCGGGTAGATGCAGCACGTCAGGGAAAAGACAAGCATGACCTTGACGGTGCGCGGGATCGTCGCGCTGCCGAAGATCGGCGCGAGCAGGAAGATACCCGTCAACCGGAACATGACCATCAGCCATGCCGGTAGGTGATCGAGTAATGGTCCAAAATCGCCGATCAAAGTTCGGGCCTCCTGCCCTTATCTGTTAAACGGGTTCCACCCGCTTGCCTGCTGATACAAAAACGTTCCTGTTAAGCGCCGCCGAACATGCGCGTGGCAAAGTCCATGATCTGTGCGGTGATCCAGGGCAGCACGAAGATCGCGGCAAGCCCCATCCCGATGATCTTCGGCACGAAGCTAAGCGTCTGTTCCTGCACCTGCGTCACCGCCTGGAGCAGACTCACCGCCAGGCCGATCAATAGCGCCGCCGCGAGGATCGGAAGCGACAGCATCAACATCAATGTCAGCGTCTCACGCACCACATCAATCGCTTGTTCTACGGTCATTGCCATCGTCTTACCCTTTCGCTCAATCCATCTGCGCGCAGCGGTAGCGCCGAAATTTTTTCTACGTAGTAACGCCGGGAACCGCAAAGCTCGACAACAGGTTCCCCGCCACCAGAAGCCAACCATCCACCAGCACGAACAGCAGCAGCTTGAACGGCAGCGAGATCAGCACCGGCGGCAACATCATCATGCCCATCGAAATCAGCACGCTCGAAATCACCATGTCGATGATCAGAAACGGCAGATACAACTGGAATCCCATCAAAAACGCGACCTTCAACTCGCTTAAAATAAATGCCGGCACAAGCGTGATCATGTCAACATCATCTTCAAGCGTCAGACTCTCCGGCTCGCTTGTATCCACGCCCCGGTATTCCAGGATCATGAAGATGTCCGCTTCATTGCCCGCGTACTGGATCTGATCGAACATGAACGTCTTGATAGGAACCTTCGCGATCTCCCACGCCTGGACCTCGTTGATCTCCTGCTCGGTCAGCGGGATGATCGCTTCGTTGTTGATCCGATCGAACGTCGGCGCCATCACCAGCATCGTCATGAACAACGACAAACCCACCAGCACCTGCGATGGCGGCAGCGCCTGTGTGCCCAGCGCCTGACGCAACAACGCCAGCACGACGATGATCCGCGTGAAGCTCGTGCACATCACGAGGATCGCCGGTGCGAGTGTCAGGACCGTCAGCAGCAGGACGATCGAGATCGTAACGTGGTAGTTGCCGTCACCGTCCGTATCCGGGAACGCTTCGCTTGCAGCGCGGACGACCGAGCCGACGTTTTCCGCGTTGAAGTTCTTAGGCACGCCCTGGCCGTGTACAGGCGTAGCGGTAATTAAAAGCAACAAGATCGCGGCAACTAACGCGATCAGCCAGACCCAATGATGTCGAAGGTGCAGCGTCATCCAGGCCCACCCCCTTCGCGCCCCATCGAACGCACGCGCGAAAGCAGGCTCGACATGCTGTCTCGCACCTTGTTCACCGAAGCCGGTCGCTCACCTGTTAGCGCAGCAACTTCATCGTCTTCATGCTCTTCGCCGTAACGATGTAATAGCTGGCTGAAGCCGCGCGAGATACTGTTGCTCTTGGTCGCGCTGACCGCGCCGAGGATGTCCGCCACCTCTTCGGCATCATCAACGTTTGCAAGCGTCCGCATCCCCGCCGACGATTCACTGACAACCAGCACACGCGAACCCACACGCAATAGCATCACGTGACTGCGCGGCGCGACTGTCGTTCGGCTCAACACTTCCACCACCGGACTCGAATGGGCCGCAACCTTCCCGCCCATCTTGGCATAGATGAACCGCACACCCAGCGCCAAACCAACCACGATGCCAAGCGCGATGAGCGTCTGCATCAACCACGACTTGCCATCCGCGCGCTCGGCCAGCGTTTCACTGTCCGCGCCGCCACGCAGCAGCGGCGTCCGCGCGAGGTTCGTTCGCTCGTTGACGATCGGCGTGCCTTTGGTCGCCGGCTCATCGACCGTGTCAGCAGCATCGGATGATTCGACCGACTCGGCGGTGTTTGCCAGGGATGTTCGGGCGTCTGGATCGGCCTGCTCGTCGGCCAGTTTGTGCGCAAGACGTGTCAGCCGCGCGTCGGTCTCGGATGCGTTCGAAGGTGTCCCGGAAGTGGGAGTTTTTGTGTCGTCTGCGTGCGCACTTGACACCAACGTGGCAAGAACCAGCGCACAAACGACGGTGGAAAACGCATTCCTGAACACCACTCGGCCCTCCTGGCCTTGCGTCCGCGGCTCCGCCACGGTAGGGCATCCTGCCCATCGGGTTCATTTTCTATGCCCGCCTCTGCGGGTCGCTCATCATACCGTTTAACTCTGTTCCTGTGTGGCCTGCTCCGCCTCTTCCTGAAGGTTTGCAATGATCTCGCTGATGCGGATACAGAAGTTGTCGTTCAACACCAGCACTTCACCACGCGCGACCAGTCTTTGGTTCACGTAGACATCAACCGGATCGCCCGCGAGCTTGTCCAACTCGACCACGCTGCCGGATGACAGCTTCAAAACATCTTCAACAAGCATTTCCGTTCGGCCGAGTTCGACCGCAACGTGCAGATCGACATCGCCGAGCATTTCCAACCCGGTCGGCGCTGCGCTGAACGCCGCTTCGCTGAAGTCCACGCTGTCCGCGCTGTCGGCAGAGTCTTTGATCTGGTTCAGTGATGACTGAGCATCATTCAGCGCAGCCAGCATCGCAGCCTCCGCTTCGGCTTCGGCTGCGCTCTTGGCTTCATTGTCTTTGGTTTCGTCTGCCATGGCTCATCCTTGAGTCTTCGGCCACGCCGGCTTACATGTCGGCGCGGATCCGCAGGCACTTCTCGATCAGGGTGCCCAATACATAGGGTTCACCTTCCGTATCCACACCGAGCTTCTCCGTCAGCACGGCGCTGACCTGGCGGGTAAGGGTCGCCAGGTCGGGTTCCATCAGGTAAGAAGGCTCGGCGCGTCGGAAGATCGTCGCGACTTCCGTGTTGAGCTGGGCCTTCATACTTTCGATGTTAATCTCAACCCGTTCCATGTGCTTCTTACGCACGATGACGTATATCTCTGTGTCATATAGATAGCTACGGCCGGTGCGCGTGTTCTGGAATTTATCCTGAATCACAAGCACTTCGACTTCTTTCTCTTGGTCGACAAGCTCTTCGGAGATCGTCGCATCGGCTTTGATCGGCTCGGGGCCCTTGGCGAAGATGAACACCGCGGAGATCGCGATGCCTTCGATCAATAGCGCAGCCAGCAGCACGATCGCGGTCTTGAGCGGCGGCTTCTTCTTCTGCTCATTCTGAGCATCGGCGTTTGCTGGTTTGTTGTCGTCGGCCATGGTCTTCCTCAGGTTCCTACCAGGTTGTCTTGCCGCGGGTCACCGCATAATCCTTGATGATGTTCTCGCTGACCATGATTTCCACCCGCCGGTTTACCTGTTGCTCGGCCGAGGTATACGCCTGCTTCTCAAGCGGCTCGCGGTCGGCGTTGCTGATCAGGCGGATCTGCTCGCGTTTGAGCCCGATCTCATCGCTGATCAGGTACTGCATCACGGCTTTGGCCCGCAGGTAGCTCAGGTCCCATAAATCGATCCCTTGCTGCACCAGGTCGGATTCAGCGGTCGCGGCATGTCCCCGCAGCTCGACGATATAGTTCGTGCCACGGATATCGAACTCCTCGTTCTCAATGAACGCACGTATCAGGGACTTAGCCCTATCGCTTAGATCGGCAGATCCGGGCTGGAACGTAATCTTGCCTCCGACAGGGATAAAGTCGCCTTCACGGACGGTCGTGACGCGTTGGTCTCGGCCGGTCATCCCCGGATCATCGGTGTTAGAGGTATGTTCTTCCTTACGTTGCTGGTTCTGGACGGTCTCGAGGATCTGTACGAGCGTCAGAGCGGGATCGTTATCGGTCGGTAACCGGCCGCCGCCGCCCTTCATGCCGAACGACTTCTTCACCTCTTCGACCACGGCTTTCCATTCATCTTCCTTCTTGATCTCGGAAAGCGACACCAGAAGGATGAAGAAGGTCAGCAGAAGAGACATCATGTCGCCGAACGTCAAGACCCATTCGGGAGCACCTTCCGGCGGACATTTCTTCTTTATTGCCATGCGGGTGACGGTTAGTGGTTAGTGGTTAGTGGTTAGATTCTGTGCTAATGGCTAAAGGCTAACGGCTAATGGCTTTATCAGGCTGCATCCTTGGCGTCTTCTTCCTGCGGGCGTTCGCTTGGCGGCAGGTACGTACGCAACTTCTGTTCGACGATACGCGGGTTGTCACCGCTTTGGATGGCCATGACGCCTTTGATGATAATGGTGCGGTAGAGCACTTCTTCAGCGGATCGCCTGCCGAGCCGGTCGGCTAATGGCAGCGCGAATGCGTTGGCGATGATGGCGCCGTACATGGTGGTGAGCAGCGCGACCGCCATACCGGGGCCGATGGCTGCGGGGTCGTCCATGTTACTGAGCATGATGACCAGACCGACGAGCGTTCCGATCATGCCGAACGCCGGGGCGTACTTACCGATACATTCCAGCAGCGCCTTGCCGTTGTCGTGCCGTTCGGCGAGGTTTTCCAGGTCGTTGTTCAGGACCTGCTCGATGAGTTCGGGGTCCGTGCCGTCGACCGCCATCTGGATGCCGCGGACGATGAACGGGTCGTCGATATCCTTGGTGGTGCTTTCGAGGCTGAGGATGCCGTCGCGTCGGGCGATCTCGGCATAGGAGACCATATCTTCGATGAGTTTAGGGATAGATGGCGAGCTATAGAATATGGCGCGCTTGATCACACGGGCCATGGACTTCACGTTCTTCACCGGGAAGGCGTAGAAAATGATCATGCTGGACGCACCGAGGACCAGGATGATACTGTTCTGATCGATGAACATCCTGATATCGCCGCTACCGAATAGCGCCCAGAGGATCAGAACCCACACGCCGAGAAATCCAAATAAGATGCCAAGATCCATAAGCGCACCTCAAAACGGGGCTGGTCGAAAGCCTATGCATTGCTTATCGGTCCATCGGGTGATGAATATTTAAGATGTTTGGTGGATGGTGGCTGGTGGCTGGTGAGTAGATGATTGTTGTTTATATAGATTCAGTTTGAACATTGAACATTGAACATTGAAGATTGAAGATTGAAGATTGAAGATTGGATATGAAGATACCCGGACCTTCGCTGCGCTTAGGACCGGCGTTGGAGCGAATATATCTGAAGGTTAATAACAAAACACAACACACTGATCACATCGTACCACTCTTCAGCAACTTGTCACTAACCACAAAAACACAACACACTTTGTCTAACAGGACAAAGTGTGGATTACTATATGTTGTGTTGCGGCGAGGTTTATGTGGGCGGCAGGAGTTTGCGCAGGCTTCGGCCATACTCGACGGCGAGATCGACGACTTGCTTCATGTTTTCCTTGACGATGAAGTGATCGCCGTTCACAAGTATGATCGTTGTATCGGGGTTCTCTTCCACGGTGCGGATGAGTTCAGCATTGACAACGAATTGTTTGCCGTTGAGGCGCGTGACGGTGATCATTGGTTTAGGCTTGAGGCTTGAGGCTTGAGGCTTGAGTTTTGGGGCTTGAGGGCTGAGCGGTTTTTGCTCAAGCCTCACAGCTTAAGTCTCAAGCCTGAATAGTTATCGGACGGAAGCGAGCAGTTCCTGTATAAGTTCGTCACTGGTCGTCAGGACACGTGAGCTTGCGCTGAAGCCGGTGCTGGCGCTGATGAGGTTGATGAACTCTTCGGCGAGTTCGACGTTTGAGAGTTCGAGGTTGCGTCCGATAACTCGGCCGGAGCCGCCCTGCCCGGCGTTGACGACGGTGGCGATGCCGGAGTTGATGGTCGGGCGATAGAGGCTGCCGCCGAATTCTTCCAGGCCGTTGTTATTGGCGAAGACGGCGAGCGCGACGCGGCCGAGGTTTCGCAGCAGGCCGTTGGAAAAGACGCCGGAGATCGTGCCGTCTTCACCGACGCTGAAGTCTTCGAGCGTGCCGATCTGCGAGCCGTCCTGGCTCTGGGCGGCGATGAAGCTTGTGGTATCGGTCAGCGAGGTGACGGTGGCGAACGGGTCGTCGAAAACGAGTGTGATACCCAGCGGGGTGATGGCGCCGGTGTTTTCCCGGTCGATCGAGATACTGGGATTGGTGACGGACAGGAGGTTGCCTTCGGTGTCGAAAGTCAGTGTTCCGGTGCCGACCGCCGCATCGACATCGGTGTCGTCGCCGGAGTCGGCGTAGTAGCGCCATGTCACGCCGTTGGTGGTTTTTTCTTCGAGGACAAATCGCAGATCGACGGTGACTTCGGTGCCGAGGCTGTCGAAGCCGACGAAAGAGGTTCGAGCCGATCCGCCGACGGCGTCCTGTGTGTTGGTGAAGCCGATGGTCACGACGGTATCGTTCTTGACGCTGGAAGCGGCGAATTCGATGTTGTTTGCCTCACCGGTGTTGCCTTCAACAAGTATCTGCCCGCCAACGAGCGTGACGCCCGGCGTGCTGGTCCCGCTGGTGAGTGTGGTATCAATGCCGAAGATATCATCGAGGAAAGCGAGGAAGTCGTCGACGGTGGTGCCGAAGTCGTCGCTATCGGTGGTATTGGCGGCGTTGATTTCGAAGGTGCGGTCTTCGAGCGTCGCACCGCCCTTTGAGACACCGGCGATGGTGATGACATCGCCGGCGTTGTAGAGCAGTGTGCCGTCGGCGTCGTATATCGAAGCGAGCGAATCAGTGCCGAGTATCTGCGTTGTTGCGGTGGCGTCGGAGTAGAGTACTTCGCTCTGGCTGATGCTGCCGACGGTAGCGACGTCGCCGTTGGAGTTGAAGTTGCCAGCGAACTTCACGTTCTCGGTTGCTTCGGCGATGGTGAGTACGCCGATGGGGATGGTGAGGTCCTGAAGCACACCGTCGACGACGTCGAAGTTTTCATCGACGCCGAAGCCCTGGACGAGTCCGCCGTCGGTGTTGACGAGGTTGTAGTCGCGGTCGAGGACGAAGTTACCGGTGCGAGTGTAGCGTGTGTTGCCCTCGAGTTCGACGATGAAGAAGCCGTTGCCGTCGATCGCCATATCGGTATTGACGCCGGTGGTCTGCAGTGAGCCGGTGGAGAAGTCGCGTGTGATGGAGGAGAGGCGTGTGCCGAGGCCCATCTGCGAGGGGTTGGTGCCGCCGAGGGTGGCGGTGGGCGCGGAGCCGGTGGTCAGGCGTTGTGAGATTTCGGTCTCGAAGGTGATGCGGCTTCTCTTGTAGGCGGTGGTGTTGACGTTGGCGATGTTGTTACCGCTGACCGCGAGCAACTTCGAGTTGGACGTGATGCCGGTGAGGCTGGAAAAAAGAGCGGTCTGTAACGCCATGGTTATGCTCCTGCAGGTTGTCGCCCGGTCACCGGGCGTGGTACTGATAAATCAAAACTTATGTTTGCGAATCGCCGGCGATGATCTGTCGCAGCGACGCGTTATGAATCGAGCTGATGCCGGTCAGGCCGGGCAGCGGGTTGGTGGGTTGTGTTTGCGGTGTGGATTCATTCTGCTGTGTCTGTTCGATCGCGTCGGCGGCTTCGGTGGATTCGGCTTGCTGCGCTTCAGCGAGCAGTGAATCGAAGCTGCGTGATTCGATCGGTTGCGAGCTGTCCGGTCGCGGCGCATTGGATGTCGGGACCGGTGTGACGGCCGGCATGAGCATCCTTAATAAGTCGCCGCTGTTGGACACGTGTCTTTCGCTCCTGGTTAGGGATTATTCGGAATCTTCCGTATCGTCGGTGGTATCCGGTTCCTCGAACTCTGCATCGCTGTCGGCGAAGCGTGTCACCGAACCGGCGGAGAGGGACTTACCGTTATCCAGCTCGAGGATGAGGTCGTCGTCCTCAGTGGAAACGCTGGTGACCAGGCCTTGGATGTATTTATTGTTCTCATCAAAGCCGCTGACCATCTTGCCGACCAGTGCGCTGGAGTTGAGGATGATCAGGTTACGCAACAATTGCTGGACGATCTGCGTGTCATAATCGCCGAGACTCTGGACATCGGTGATGTTGTCCGCCGGGACGCGGCTACCGTCGGCGAGCTTGAGGATGGGTTCGCCGTTTTCAATTAAAACGGATTGCACGACACCTTTCACCTCAGAGCTGTTCTCGTCCGTACCAGTGATGTATTGGCCGATCATGCCGGTCGCGGAGGTGACCGTGTTCTGGCTGACCATGGTCTCGAGTTGCTCGGCGAGGTTTGCCTGGCTTTCGATGTTACGGAGGCTGGAGAGCTGTTCGAGGATGGCGGCGGAATCGTTCGGCTCGAACGGGTCCTGCGTGGTGAGTTCGGTGACGAGGATACCGATGAACTCCGTGCTGGACATTTCAGCAAAAGCGTTATTGTTAACCTGCGAAGCCGTGGCGTCGGTATAGGTCGAGCTGGATGTTGAACTAACGCTGGACATTTTTGTCACTCCATCCTTAAGCGGTCGGCGTTAGACGCCGGGTGTTTATGCCGCGCTGGATAATTCCTGTTCAAAGGCTTGTTGCTGTTCGTTGGTGTCGGACGATTGATCTTGCCGTCCGCCCTGGTGGGTGAAGCCGCCGCGGCTTCGACCGTCGTCTGCTTGTGTGTCCTGGTCAGAAGAGAAGTTTTGCTGCAAGGATGAATGTGAAGAGGACTGCATGGAATGGACACCGAGCCGTTCGACGCCGAGGCCCTGGTTCTCAAGGGCACTGCGCAGTTGCGACATCTGTTGATGGAGCATGTTGCGTGTAGATTCGGTTTCGGCGTGGAACTGTGCGTTGACGGTGCCGTTTTGTATCTGCAACTGGATGCGAACGGTTCCCATTTCAGGGGGCGTCAAGCGTAACGTGACGGACCCGCCCTTCTGCTGGACGGCGTTCTGGATGCCGCGCGTGATACGTGCGGTGTTGACTTCCGTGTTGTCGGAGGCTTGCAGGTTAGCGGCCGGGCCGGCTTGTGCGTTGGCGGCGTTGGCCTGCGCGGAAGTGGATTCCGCGCCGGTGATGGCGCGCGTGGCAGAAGTCACGGCTTCGACAGTGGATGCCGCGGCAGTGGTCGAGAAGGTTTGCGTTGTGGTGGTCGCGGTTTGCGACTTGTTGTCACCCTTGAGCGCGGTTTGCAATTGCTGGTCGGCGTCGTCGGTGGACGATTGCTGTGCGTTTTCCTGGCGTGCCTGGCTGACAAACGCGATACGTTCGGCGCTGACGGATGCTTGCGTTTGCTCGGTGGCCTGGTTCTGCTGCGTGTTGTCGGCCTTGGCCTGCTGCTGTTGCGGCTGGGCGACGGTGACGACCTGCTTGGCCTCCTGCTCGGAAGTTGATTGTGCGGAGACGGCTTCGGTGACGACCTGGTTCGCGGCCTGTTCGGTCGTTTGTGTTTGCTGCTGCGTTGTGGCGGTTTGCACCTGCTCGGTGGTTTGCGTCTGCTGTGTCGCGGTATCGGCTGCTAAAGTTGCGGCGAATTGTTCCACGAGCTGCGCATCGGCAACGGCGACCGCGGTGGTGTCGGTCGCGACGGTGTCGGAGGTTGTTTGCGTATCGGTGGTTTGCTGCTCGGGGTCGGTCGAAGCCTGCGTGTCCTGCGTGGTGTCGGTGGACTCGGTGGGTTCGGATGTTTCATCCGTCTTGGCTTGCGTGCCCTTATCCTTGACTGACTCGTCGGACCCGGTCTTTTCAGGCTTGTCGGCGGCCTCGACCTGTTTGTCTTTCTTCTGCTCAGGCCTTTGTGTTTCGTTGGTGGTGCGCTGCGGCTCTTCGACTGGCTTGGGCCGATCGAGGCGTGTGCTTGCGTCTTTCAGTTCACGATCGAAGCCCTCGGAACTCGACGCCACAGCCTGCTCCGGTTTGCGGGCCGGAAGCAATTCGGTGACGCTCTGGTTGAGTACGGGCATCATGCTCATGACGATTGGTCCTCAGTCGTTGTGTTTTGTTGGTCCATCGTGTATTCGCCGCGTGTGCGGAGTTTTTCGAGAAGCGATGCGGCCTGCATGACTTCGGCAGGCGTCTTGAACTCGCTAAGCACCGAGCTTGCTTTTCGTGAAGACATGGCGGCGAGGTATTCGACGACCTGATCCTCCTGACCGTTCTGTATCAGCGTCTGGAAAGCCTGTTTGGTCAGCTTAGGCGGTTGCTTTTCGTAGAGGCCGACGACCTGGAGGAAGTTTTCGTCCCTGGTCTGATCGGCGTAGTCCTGGACCCATTTTTCGAAGGCTGCGCGTTCGGCTTCGAGTGTTGCGGCGCGTTTGTTGTAATCTGCCTGGAAGCGCGCCATCTCGTCGCGGAGGGCTTTGTTCTGCTCGTTGTGCAGTTGCAGTTTCGCCAGGGCCATTTCGTCGGTCTGCTGTTCGCGGTCGAGGCGCTGGCGTAAGGTGACGGGGCCTTGGGCGGTGGACTCTAGTCGGGCCTGCTGTTCGAGCTGTTTCTGCGTCTGCTCTGCAAGTTTATCCGCTTCGGCAGCCTGGGCCTGTTCCTCAGCAATGGTCAGGCGGAAGGTGTCAACGACTTGATCGATGCGTTCTTTGCTGATCCGGCCGTCGGAATACAACCATGCAACAAACACCGCTGCGGCGAGCAGGTTGATGAGGATGAAACCGACGATGACGTTCCAGATCAACTTCATGCTTGGGCACCCCCGATCATCATGCTACGCGCGTAGCGTGAGGTGGCCAGCTCGTCGAGTTCGTTGGTCTCGCGGCGGTTCTGCTCGTAGCGCCACTGCGCCTCGTGCTTGTCGCGCAGCAGTTCGAGGGCTTTGCGCTGCTTGGTGGCTTCGAGCAGGAGCTGGCGTGCGGCCTCGATTTCTTTTTCGAGCGCGGCGAGCTTGACGACGATCTGGCGTGCGCGGTGTGCGGCGTGGCCGGAGTATCGTGCAAACTGTCCGACGCGTGTGAGGTCGACGGAGCCGATGAGGCCGTCTGCCATGGAACGTTTGGAGTCACGGATGGTGTCCTGCATGTCACGGATCTGATCGTGCAGGATCATGCGTGTGCGCAGGTGCTGCGCGAGATCGCGCTGCCGCTGGTCTTCCACCCGGCGGTGATGCGCTAGCAACGTTTGGAATCGGAATTGGAACTTTGCCATCTCGGATTCTCACTGGGCCTGGCTCCGCCGGGCCGGGAATGGTTTATCGCGCCGCCTGCATGGGCTGACGCGTCCTCTTACTGACTTCCTGTTGTGCCTGCTGGATCTGCTGCATCATGGCCAGCAATTGACTCTTCGCGATGTTGAAGTCGGCTGCGCCGCGCACTTCGCCACGGCCCTGCTGCATGAGCCGGTCGAGCGCGGGCTTGCATGCGATGGCCAGGTCGTAGTCCGGATTCGACCCGGGTGCGTATGCGCCGATGTTCAACAAATCTTCCACCTGACGGTAACTGTGTACGAGCTTGAGCACGGCACGGCGGGCGCTTTGCTGATCGGCGCCGGTGACGTCATCAACAACACGGCTGACGGACGCAAGCACATCGATCGCGGGGTAGTGGCCTTGCTGCGCGAGGTCGCGCGAGAGCTGGATGTGGCCGTCAAGGATACCGCGGCAGGCGTCGGAGATCGGTTCGTTGATGTCGTCGCCTTCAACGAGCACGGAATAGATACCGGTGATCGATCCCTTGCTGGTTCGGCCGGAACGTTCGAGTAAGGTCGGGAGCATAGCGAAGACGCTGGGCGGATAGCCCTTGGTGGCAGGGGGTTCGCCGGCAGCAAGACCGACCTGTCGCTGTGCCTGACAGAAGCGCGTGATCGAATCCATGATGAGCATGACATCAAGGCTCTGGTCGCGGAAGTACTCGGCGATGGCGGCGGCGACGATGGCGGCGCGGATACGCAGCAATGCAGGTTGATCGCTTGTGGCGCAGACGACGACGCTGCGAGCGAGGCCTTCCGGGCCGAGGATGTTATCGATGAAGTCGCGGACTTCACGGCCACGTTCGCCGACCAGTGCGATAACACTGACATCGGCGGCGGTGTGTCGTGCCATCGTGCCTAATAAGGTTGACTTACCGACACCCGGCGCGGCGAAGACGCCGATACGTTGGCCTCGACCGATCGATATCAGTGAATCGATCGCGCGAACACCGGTCGCAAGCGGTTCGTTGATAAGCGGACGATCGAGCGGGTCGACAGGTTTGGGTGTCAGCGGGCGGATGACGGAATCGGTCAGCGGCCCCCTGCCGTCGATCGGCCTGCCCATGCCGTCAAGGATGCGGCCTAATAAGGTATCGCCGACGCGCACGACGGGTGAGAAGTGGTCTGCGATGACACGGTCACCTCGCCGCACGCCTGTTGTAGCGCCGAGCGGCATGATGATCGCCTGCTCGCGGTCGAAGCCGACGACTTCGCCTTCGAGTTTGTGGTGTCGCGAATTTTTTTCGCAAATACTCACCATGGCTCCGATCGGTGCGGGCAGATCGTTGACGCGAAGCGCAAGACCGCGCACTTCTGAAACGGTACCGCGCAATTCCAGCGGGGCCGCGTAGTCGAGAATCCGCAACTGTTCGGTCAAAACACTCATTCGATACCTCATCCAGCGAAAGACGTGCCACAAAAAAACGAGATGGACGGGCTAGCCGGCGTCGAATGGTTCGGCGTCGGGCGGTGAATCCTGTTCGCCAGGCGCCTGCTGTGGTGGGTACTTATCAAACGTATCCATCGGTTGCTCGGTTTGCTGTTCATCCGGCGGGAGGATCAGGTCGACGACGCGTTGGATCTGCTTTTCGATGGTGGCGTCGATCTGGCCTTGGCCGTAAGACACGACGCATCCGCCGGGGCTGATCTGATTGTCTTCGGTGAGATGGATATGTTCGAGGTGATCGAACTCGGCCATGAGTTGGGGTAATGCCTCGGAGATTACAGGCAATTCGGAAGGATGCACGCTGACGGAAACATCCATCGGCTTGAGGACCAACGCCAAAGCGCCGGCCACCTGGTCGACGACGACCGACGGATCGACTTCGATCACGCGATGCACCAGCCGTTCAGCCATATTCAATGCGAACTCAAGGATGACTTGCCGAGCTTCGATGGTCATGCTTTTGGTTTGGGCGTCCCATTGCGTGGCGACGTCGGACCATGCGGCCTGGAGTTGGTCCAGTTGTTCACGGTATTCAGCAAGCGCTTCCTGGCGGCCCTGTTCAAGACCGTCCTTGACCCCCTGCTCGAAGCCGGCGGCCTGGCCTTCCTCAAAACCGGTTTTCTCCGCGGCGGCGATGATTTGCTTGGCCTTGCGTTCGGCTTCGGTGATGATCTTGCCGGCCTGGTCTTCGGCGGCCATACGGATCCGCGCGGCTTGCCGGCCCAGGTCGCCCAGGTCCAGGACGATGGCGTCCTTGGTGAAGCCGATGTTCTTATCTGCTTTGATGACGGACATTGAATGAGCCCTTAGCTGTTAGCCTTTAGCCGTTAGCATGCAATAGTTAAACGACCATTTCTCCTGCGCCGCCGCGCCCGGAGATGATGATTTCGCCGGCATCCTCGAGCCGACGCACGATGTCGACGATCCGCTGCTGCGCCGCTTCGACATCGCTCATGCGGACCGGACCCATGTATTCCATGTCTTCGGCGATCATGGTCGCGGCACGCTCGGACATATTCTTGAAGATCTTGTCCTTCAGTTCGTCGCTGGCGGCCTTGAGCGCCACAGCCAGTTCGTCGTTCTCGACCTCCTTGAGCACGGCCTGGATACCCTTGTCGTCCACAAGGTTGATATCTTCGAAGACGAACATCAGGCGGCGGATTTCTTCGACCAGGTCGGGGTCCTCGGCTTCGAGGCCTTCCATGATGCCCTTCTCGGTTGTGCGATCCACAAGGTTGAGCATCTCGGCGACGGTTTCGACACCGCCGATCTTCTCGAAACTCTGACTGAGCATGTTCGCCAGGCGTGCTTCCAGACCCTGCTCGACCTCGGCAATAACTTCGGGGTTGGTCTGCTCCATGTTGGCGACACGCTTGACGACCTCGATCTGCTTGGGCCCGGGCAGGCCGGCGAGGATTTCCGAAGCCTTGTGATGCGCAAGGTGGCTGACGATCAGCGCGATCGTTTGCGGGTGTTCGTCCTGAATAAAGGTCAACAGGTTGGTGGATTCTGCTTTCTGAAGGAAGGCAAACGGGGATCGGCGAACCTGCTGGCTGATCTGCCCGATGATGCGTTCGGCATCTTTCGGGTCCAGGCTCTTCATGAGCAAGGCGCGAGCGTAATCGAGCCCGCCCTCGCGTGCCCAGTTCTGAGCCACGGCCAGTTCATAGAACTCGTTAAGGACCTTGTCACGGATGTTTTCAGGCACACGTGATGTGCTTGCCAGTTCGCGCGTAATATCCTCGACGGCCTTGGGATTCATCCGGCTCAACACCAATGAGGCGGCTTCCTGGTCCAGCGCCAGCAGGAGAACGGCTGCCTTCTGTACGCCGGACAGTTCCTCCGTCTTATCTGCAGATGCATCTTGCGCTAGTGGCATGATTCAAAAGTTCCGTGATCAGTCGTTAGCGGAGACCCACTTGCCTAACAGCCTGCTGGCTTCAGCCGGATCGGCACGGACCAGGTCGCCGATCTGTTCGGCGATACGTCGGGCCTGCAGGTCTTCTTCATTGAGTTCGACACCCGGCATCGTGGCTTCGGATTCCTCGGCCTCACCGATCAATTCTTCATCAGAGGGCAGGCTCGGGGGAACGCCGGCCAGTTCTTCGATGCTGGGCAGTGTTTCGGGACGCGTGGCGTTACGGTAGACCTTGAGCATCAACGCGAGGCTGATCAGCCCCAGCACCGACAATGCGCCCTTGCTTGCCCAACCGCCGTCAAACAACTGGACGATGCTCGATGTATCCGCAGCCAACGCCAATACCGGCGGATCGGGAACCATATCGGCGGTGACCTGACCCTGAACATCGGCCAGCGTCAGGACCTGCACCTTCTTTTCAATGGTGGGCAACTCGGCTTGTACTAGCGGTGTGAGGTCCGCCGCCGTGGGTTCGTTCTCCGCCTCGGGATTCTGTTGTTTGTAGAGGCTCACGAAGTAGCTGCGCGGGATGTTCACCGCGACGTTGATCTGCTTGACTTGGTGCCCGGTATGAACCGTGTCCTTCTCAAGGAGGATCGGCTTACTCTCGTAGAAACGGCTTTCGGTCTTGTTGGAAGTCTGTTCCTTGCCGGCGGCGCCGGCGCCATTGATGGATAGGCCGGTGTTTGAACGCGGCCCGGGTTCTCCGGCGTCTGCCATGTCGCGGCTGCTGGTTTCTTCGCGGCTTTCGCTTTCTAGAAGCTGTTCTTTCTCATACTCACGGCGGTGTTCGCGTTGCGAGGCGACGGAGTCCATCAGGACGTTAACCCCAACGCGGACGCCGGGGATGTAGTCAAGGATGTTCTCGATCTCGTGACGTTTGCGTTCCTCGATATCGCGTTTAACCTCCAGTGCATCAGAAGGCAGTGTGTTATTCGGATCGGAAACAGCGATACGCCTGCCTGTGCGGGCATCGATCACCTTGACGTTCTCGATTTCAATACGTGCGATCGCGCCGGTCACGACACTGGCGACAGCGTCGGCCATTTCCGAATCCACTTGGCCGGAGGTCGTCAGGACGGTCACACTCGCGCTGGCGGGGACGTGTCGGGAACCGATGCCGTCCTGACCTGGATCGAACATGACGTCGGCGGTCTTGATGCGGTTGATCTTGGAAAGGATGATCCCGAGCACCTGGGCGCGGGCGGTATTCATGCGGTCGGTACGGCTCTTGTCTGTTTCCCAGGGCGATGCGTTGCTGAGCATGCGATCCATCGCGGCCGCGGGGCTCTCACCGAGCAGGTCGTTTTGCGTGAGGATCAGGAACGCGTGGTACTGGCTGTCATTGGGGACTTCAATCATGCCGTCAACAACTTTGGCGTCGATACCGACGGCGTTAAGACGTGCGATGGCAGCGCCGGGGTCTGCACCGGCCAGCCCGACCGGCGCGGTTTCTTCGGCGCTGACATAGGCCATCGTCAGCAGGACGAAAAGGATCAGGATCAGCAGACACGCGGCGAGTAACGCCTTGGTGAGTGCCGACACACCGTTGAAGTAGGCCGCGATCTCGGCCCAGGATTTTTTCGCAAACTCCATCATCGGCCTCCATGCCGAATGAGCTTTTCGCTATTAGCTTTTATGCCATTAGCTCTGCTCCGAAGCGCTCCGCGCTTTTTATCACATCCACGACAACCGACATCCTGTCAATTGTGCGTTGCATTTTGCATCATACTCGGATTTGTTTGATCTCCTCGTAGGCATCCATCATCTGGTTGCGGACCTGCAAAAGCATCTGGAAAGCGATATCCGCTTTCTGTTTTGCGATCATAACATTGTCCAGGTCATCCCGCTTGCCGGACACGACATCTTCAATCGCCGTTTCAGCATCCTGCTGCAAGCGATTGACCTGGTCGATCTGTTTCATGAGCGCATCTTTAAAACTTGCGCCGTTCGCCTGGTCTTTGGAGCCTGCGCGCTGCGCGCCGTTGGCGGCGTTGCCGATCGACGAGATGCCTTGCGAGCTCGGGATTAAACCTAATGGGTCGGCCATCGTATTCGTCCGTATCGATCAATATATCAGGCGAGCAATCGCAAGCTTGCCTGGACCATTGACTTTGTCGCCTCGGCGGCGGTTACGTTTGCTTCATAAGCCCTGAATGCCGCCATCGCGTTGATGACTTCGACTTCGGGGCTGATGTCGGGGTAGTTAACCATGCCGGTTTCCGGATCGGCATAGGGGTTGTCGGGCTCGAACTTCTGCGTGAACTTCGGCAGTTGCAGGATTTCTTTGACGTGCACGCCCTGGTTGCTGCCGGTGGTTGGATCACCCTGCGCGAACACGGCGATGCGTCGCCTGAAGGGGGAATACTCGCCGTTGGGCCCCTCGATGGAGTTCGCGTTAGCGATGTTTGCGGAGATGGTCTCCAATCGCGTGCGTTGTGCGACGAGCGCTGATGCCGAGGTGTCGAGTGATCCGAACATGTTGGTGGGGTCTAGGGTTTGGGGGTTTTTGATCTCTAATTTCTAATGTTTAATCGCTAATGTTCAATCTGCTGTCGTCTTTTATGTCCGTGCTAATGGCTAACGGCTAAAAGCTAAAGGCTTGCCTTACACCCTGCCTCTTATCGCGGTTTTCAACAGTTCAAACTGGTTTTTCAGCATTTCGAGGCCGGCGTTGTGGGCCATGGTGTTTTCAGCCAGGTGCTGCATCGTGCGTTCGATGTCGGCGTTGGTTCGGTCGTGGAACATGATGCCGGGGTCGTCGAAGCCGGGGCTAAACGTCGCGGTGCCGTCATCGCGGTAACGGGCCTGATCGGTGTCATCGAGTTCGAGCCGGCCGTAGGTCGTGCCGCCGAGTACTTTGCGGCGGTCTTCGATCGCGTCGCGGAGGTTTGCCTGGAAGGCGACGGGATCGAGGTCACGGCTGCGATAGAACGGCGTCTCGAAGTTGGCGATGTTGTTGGTCAGGACCTTGTGCCGCGCGCTGGTGAAGTCAACGAGCTTCTCGACGGCCTGCATGGAACCGTTGGTAAAGAGCTTGCTGATCATCGCCCGTCCTCCACGACACAGGACACCCGCACACCGGGCGCTACGCGATTCCGATAGCAATCCATGTTCCAGTAGTGGATGGTGGATTGCGGATAGCGGATGGCGGATGCACTGAAACCGCTGCGCAAAGTTTGCGCATCGACAGCGCAGGCGTTGCGCGATCGCGGTTTTGTTTTGCGCGACATCATGTTGTCAGATCGACTGAGCAACGAGGTTCATCTCCTTCCACTTCTTGAGTTTGAGACCGAGGGTCCGCACGCCGATGCCAAGCGCCTTGGCGGTCCGCATGCGGTTGCCTGAGAAGTAGCCGAGTGTCTGGACGATCTGCTCGCGTTCGATTTCTTCGAGGCTGCGTATGGTTCCGGGCGGCGGCGGCGCGGTCTGCATGGTGTGTTGTATGGGCGCTTTGGTTGCTAGGGCAACGGCGCCGATGGCCGGTGCTGGCTGGATGGACACGGTCGGCTCGGGGTTGGTCAGCCATGGCTGGATGAGACCGGCCTTGATGACCTGGCTACGGCTGAGCACGCTCGCGCGTTCGCAGATGTTTTGCAACTCGCGGACGTTGCCGGGCCAGGTGTACTGCTGCATCAATACCATTGATTCGGCGTCGAACTTCTTGGGATCACGGCCGTCACGCATGGCAAGCTGCATGAGGAAGTGGTCGACCAGAAGCGGGATGTCATCGGTACGCATGCGAAGCGGCGGCAGGACGACGGGCAGGACGTTCAAGCGGTAGTACAAGTCCTGGCGGAAGTCGCCGGCGGCGACGGCTGCGGTGAGGTCGCGGTTGGTCGTCGCGATAACACGCACATCGACTTTCATGGTAAGGCTGGAACCGACTCGCTCGAAGCTCTGTTCCTGCAACACGCGCAGGAGTTTGGCCTGCAACTCGGGGCCGATCTCGCTGATTTCATCGAGCAGGAGTGTTCCGCCGTCGGCAAGCTCAAATCGGCCTTTGCGCATCTGATCGGCGCCGGTGAAGGCCCCCTTCTCGTGGCCGAACAGCTCGCTTTCGAGCAGGCTGCTGGAGAGTGCGGCACAGTTGACGGCAAGCATGATGCTGCTGCGGCGCGTGCTGTGGGCGTGGATCGTGCGGGAGACGACTTCTTTACCGGTGCCGGATTCGCCGCAGATCAGGACGGTGCCGTTGGAGTTGGCGATCTGATGGATCTGCTGGGCGAGTTGGCGCATGGCAGGGCTCTTGCCGACGAGCACGGGGGTATCACCCTGCGGGACGGTGACGGTGCGAAGCGCGGCGTTTTCTCGCAGGAGCCGGCTGTGTTCGACAGCGCGACGCATGACCATGACGAGCTGATCGCCCTCGAACGGTTTCTGGATGAAGTCGAACGCGCCCTTTTTCATCGCGGCGACGGCGTCGTTGACGCTGCCATAGGCGGTCATCAGCACGACGGGCAGTTGGTCATCGGCCTGACGGAGGCGGCTAAGCAGTTCCAGGCCATCCATCTCGGGCATCTTCAGGTCGGTGATGACGGCGGCAGGCCGGTGCTTGGCGACCATGCTCAACGCAGAGCCGCCATCCGACGCGGCGACTACGCTATAACCCGCACGTTGCAGCGTTGAGCCAACGCTGTCGCGCATCATCTGTTTATCGTCGACAACAAGGACCTTGTTGTTCATGCACATACTCCGGCAAAAACGGTGTCATCGGAAGGATCAGCAGGGGTAATTTTGTATATGGGCAGGCACAGATCGAAGGCTGCGCCGCGGCCAGCTTCGTGGTTGTCGGTGACGCTGACGGACCCGCCATGGGCATCGACGATGCG